>CAVRYF010000001.1:0-240342 GCA_963725325.1 uncultured Acidobacteriota bacterium
CCGCGATGAACGCCTCGCGATCGGCCGGCGTGCTCGCCGAAGCGATGGAGAACTATCTGGGGTGGGAGGTCTACGTGCACGGCCGAGGGGGAGTCTAGATGCCTGTCGCCTGACGTTGCAAAGGACTGGTCGACTTGTCCGTGGTCTTCATGTCTGACATAATGGCTGACATGAAAACTGTCACGCTTCGCTCACTTCGTCGCGATTCTGCGGTCCTGGATCGCGCCGCCGGCGGTCAGGAGATTATCGTGACTCGCCGCGGCAAACCTTACGTTCGCATCAGTCCGGCAACCGAGCCCCGCTCGTTTCTTGGAGCCGGCAGGCACCTGGGCCAGAGAAGGGCGCTGTCGCCTGATCCGGTCCCAGCCCGCGAATGGAAAGGGCTGGCGTGAGATACCTCCTCGATACCGCGCCCTGGATCAACGGCGTGACCCTACCCGAGGTGCTGCCTCCACGCATCCGCCGTCTGCTGGGGACGAGCGAGCCGAAGGGATTGTGCAGCGTCAGCCTGCTCGAAACCGCGATTCTGCACCGACTTCGTCGCCTGGAGTTCGATGGCACATTGGTGCAGTTGTTCGCGGTAGGGCTGTCGCTCGATGTGCGGTTGCTGGAGCTGACCCCGGCGATCGCGGCGAGGACGAACGAGCTGACGGACGACTTTCCAGGCGATCCGTTCGACAGGACCATCGTTGCGACGGCTGCTGTGCTGAGTCTGACGCTCATCACCGCGGATCCCGCCATTCGCGGAGCGCGGGCGTGCGCGGTCGAGTATTATCCGTTCAAGCCGCGACGGCCCCGAGCCTGAGGAGACGAGGGCCCATCCGCGAGCCGGAAGGCGCGACGAATTTCAGTGCCTCGGAGAGGACCCCAACCTGTGATCAGGAAATCGACCGGAGTCGCCTGCGCCTTGCTCATCTGTCTGTTGTCGCTGGCTACGTCCGCGCAGCAACCGGCCGGATCCGTCACGCTCTTCCAGAACGTGCGCGTCTTCGATTCGGTTCGAGGGGAACTGACATCGCCGAGGAACGTGTTGATTCGCGGGACTGTGATCGAACGAATCGCGACGGACCCGATCCCAACCGACCGGCGCGCCGACACGGTCCTGGTGGAGGGCGGCGGCCGCACGCTGATGCCCGGCCTGATCGACGCCCACGTCCACATGATGTTTGCGACCATCCCGCAGGCGGCGGCGCTCACGAGCGACCTGGGGTTCATCAACGTCGCGGCCGTCAGGGGCGCGCGCGACATGCTGATGCGGGGGTTCACGAGCGTTCGCGATCTGGGCGGCCCGGTGTTCGGGCTGAAGCGCGGCATCGACGCCGGTCTCGTCGACGGCCCCAGGATCTGGCCCTCTGGCGCCTTCATCTCGCAGACCGGGGGCCACGGCGACTTCCGCCTGCCCAACGAACTGCCCGCCGCGCCCGGCAACTTTTCCTTCACCGAGCGGATCGGGGGCGCGGCCATCGCCGACAGCCCCGACCTCGTGCGGCAGCGAGTACGCGAGCAGCTGGCGCTCGGCGCGACACAGATCAAGCTGATGGCCGGCGGTGGTGTCGCCTCGACTTACGATCCGCTCGACGTCACGCAATACACGGTCGCGGAGCTGCGCGCCGCGGTCGAAGCCGCCGAGAACTGGGGCACCTACGTCACCGTACACGCCTATACGCCGCGCGCCGTGCGGCAGGCGCTCGAGGCCGGCGTCACGTGCATCGACCACGGACATCTGCTGGACGAGGCGACCGCTCGCCTCATGGCCGAGAAGAACGCCTGGTGGAGCCTGCAGCCGTTCACCGACGATCAGCCATCCCCGTTTCCGGAAGGCTCGCCACATCGGGCGAAGCAGCTCGAGATGTTCAGCGGCACGGACGCCGCCTATGCGCTGGCCAAGAAGTTCAAGATCAAGACGGCGTGGGGCACGGACATACTCTTTGATGCCGTCACCGCCGCGCGCCAGGGCGCGATGCTGGCCAAGATGGCGCGATGGTATTCGCCGGCTCAGGCGCTGAGCATGGCCACGTCCGGCAACGCTCAACTGCTCGCGCTGTCCGGCCTGCGCACCCCCTACCCCGGCAAGCTCGGCATCGTTGAGCAGGGCGCGCTTGCGGATCTGCTGCTCGTGGACGGCAATCCGATTGACAACATGGCCCTTGTCGAGAATCCGGAGAAGAACTTCGTGGTCATCATGAAGGACGGCCGGATCTACAAGAACACCCTGCGGAGATGAGCGGTGCTCGCGCGGCCGGGCTATGACCTTCGCCCGGCCATCAGACGGCCCAGTTCCGACGTGAAGACGAACGCCGGCAGGATCTCGATCCCGTCCTCGGTGATGCGGCGCTTCGGCTCCAGGCACACGACGACGCGGCGGGCCCGCGGGTGGTCGGCGCGCAGGTGGCGAAGTCCCTTGAGATGATCGCTCGTGATGCGAGCGCTGGCCTTGGCTTCGATTGCCACGTCCATCTGACCGACGATGAAGTCGACTTCGATACCGCTGGCGAGTCGCCAGTACGATAGCTCAGCGTGCGACTCGGAATACGAGTTGAACGCGAGCAGCTCGTGCAGCGCCCAGTTCTCGAACGCCTTGCCGAACAACTCACCGCCCGGCTGCATCGGTCCACGCCTGGCCAGATAGTTCACGACGCCCACGTCCGAGAAGTAGAACTTGGGCGACAGGACGACGCGGCGCTTGGGCCGCTTCGTATAGGCGGGCAGCCAGCGACCGAGAAGCGTGTCCTCGAGGATGCCGAAGTGCCCCTTCACCGTGTGGCCCGAGACGCCGCAATCCCTGGCAATGTTGGCGAAGTTGACCAGGTCGCCGTCTGACAGCGCCGCGGCGTTGAGGAACGCGGAAAATACGGGCAGGTTGCGTACCAATCCCTCGGCCGCGATTTCTTCCTTCAGGTAGTCGCCGACGTAGGACGCGAGCAGACGTTCCGGCCGGTCCGACACGTAATGCGTTGGCAGGTAGCCGTGGTTCAGCAGGCGCACCAGGTCCGCGTTCTTGCCGATCTCGGCGACGGTAAGACCGTGAAGCTCGTAGCGCACTGCGCGTCCGCCGAGGAGGTTGGCGGTGCCACGGCGGACCTTCCGCGCGCTCGATCCGCAGAGCGCGAATCGAATCTTCTGGTGCTCGTGAAGCCAGTGCACCTCGTCGAGCAGCGCGGGGACTTTTTGCACCTCATCGATGACGACCTGTGACGGCCGGGGACCGGAAGCCAGTTCCTGGCGAAGCAACTCGGGCCGCTCGACGTACCGTCGGTACTCATCCGCCTTGAGCAGATCAATCCAGAGCGCTTCGGGATAAGTCCCGCGGAGCAGAGTCGTTTTGCCAGTCTGCCTGGGCCCCCACAGGAAGAAGGTCTCATGGCCTGCGGGAGGTAGGTGCAGCGCACGCGTGAACATGTAGTTCAATTTATCATGATAAAGTGAACCACATCTGCAGACATGCACGTCCTGAGGGTTGACGATGGGAGTGCCAGAATTGCGCGCCTGAAGCGACCACGATCTCCTTTCTCGTGCTCGGGGGATTGGCGGCCATCGATCGCCGGCTCTCACCCACCGTCGTCACAGCACTCGCTGTTGCGGTCGGACTGCTGCACGGTTGGTTGAACGGGACCGCGATCGCCGAATCGCAGCGGGAAGCGATCGGCCTTGTGGGGATTGCCGCGATGACCTTCGTGCTCGTCGCGCTGGTGTCGGCGTTTGTCGTGTCGGTTCGAGCCGTCTGGGCCCGGATGGCGGTGCGCGTCGCGGGCAGCTGGATCGCGGCGATTGGCCTCCTGATGTTGGGGTGGAGCCTGCGCAGCACAACCTGATCGGAGGCCCGCGCCCCGCTCTATTTCACCGTCCGCCTGACGAGCGCCTCGAATTGCTCGACGCGCTCAGGTTCATCGAGGGCCTCAGCGAACTGTCGCACGAGCGTGCGTATCCGGGCGAGATCGACGACGTGGCCGTGCCGGAGCAGCAATCGCTCGATGTCCGATCGGTCTCGTTCCCGCCACGCGACCGCCTTGTAGATCACCAAATCCTCCGCAAGTGCCACCTTGATGACCACGCCGGCGAAGTCGAAGGGTTCCGCCCGCTCGAGCGCGGCGCGTTCGAACGGCAGCCACGCCAGGCTGACGTCGAGCGGCGTGCCGGACGGCCGGTGACGGAGGAGCAGCACCTGGCGCTCCCGCGCGAACGCCACGGCGTCGTCGGCCCTGGCGTCGATGTCGTGCCGGGCGAGAACGCCCACGAGACGGTCGAGATCCAGCCCCTCGGCCCACACCGCCGCGTCGATGTCCACGGTCTGCCGGGGCACGCCGCGCGCGATCACCGCGATTCCGCCAATGACCATTGCGGGTGTGCCGAGCTCGCGGAGGGCGCCGGCGAGCGCACTCAAAGCGGAGAGCAGCTGATCGTCTGCCGGCATCAGCGACACGAATCGGACAGGACAGCGCGCAGGCGCGCGAAACGCGTCCAGCCTTCCCGGTCCTCGCGCGCCGTGACTTCGTCGTAAGGGGCCGGCCAGGCGTGAAGCTCGCCGTACAACCGGATCAGCGCGAGCGCTGACCGCACAGCCTGATCGGGCGGCCCCCACGCGTCGACGGCGGACGCCCGCTCGTACGCCTCTGCCGCGCGTTGATCCGACACCCAGCGGCGAATGTCGATAGGGTCCACGGCTCCAGTATATCGCCCGCCCTGCGGTGTGCGCGGGCAGGGCCTCGAATCAGCTCAGGCTCGTCGCTCCCGACACGAGCGACCACGGCCTCGGTTCTCGTGCTTGGTGTGCTGTGCAGCGGCCTGGTCCTGCGCGAACGCCAGCCGCCATCCGATGACCGAGGTAGCCCGAACAGGAAGAAGCTCTCCTGGACCGATCCCGACTTCGATCCCTTGCTGCGCGCGTTCTACTACGCGCCGTCATCGAGATCTCGACGCCGCGCTGGACTGCGTATGACGCCTACCGATTCGGGATCACGATGCCGCGGGAAGTGGAGATGAAGCACCAGCAGCGCGCCTGGACGTCGCCCATCTGGGGAGGAGCGCATGACATGACGAAGCGCCGCGAGCACGCCGGGCCCATCCAACCGGCTTCACGAAGGTCCACAACATCATCGATGGGATGGAGGGCGATCCGGTAACGGATCCCGACAGCGTCTTCGTGGGCCAGCGCTTGAAGAACGGCTGGAAGAACTCGGGATGTCCATGGACCTACGAGCTCACACCCGAGCGGCTGTTGCGTTCCGAGGCGCGTTAGCGGACGAGCCGAAGGCGAGGGTATGCGGCGTCACGCGGCTCAAGGCCCGAAAGCTCCGGCAGGGTCATAAGGAAGGAAAGACGGTTTTTACACGAAAGTAGAAAGACCGCGAACCTGTCAGTGGACTCGTCTGAAGCGGCAGTACTGGAACGATTGCGTCACGCCCCACGGTGTCGTATGGATGTAGGGCGCGGATTCGACCAGCTCGAGATCGCTGCCGAGCTCGCGGGACAGCGTTTCGGCGGAGTAGCGCACCACCTCCAGGCCGCTGCACCGCTCGGGCCCATCCGGAGCGAAGGTCGCGACGATCGCCGCGCCGCCGGGCTTGAGCGTCTCGCGGAGGTGGCTGCGGTACCGATCGCGATCCTCGGGTTCGGTCAGGAAGTGGAACACGGCGCGGTCGTGCCAGATGTCCATCGGCTTGAGTGACCAATAGCCGGCCACATCGGCTTCGATCCACGTGGGAATGGACGCCGCTGCCCCCAATCGCGCCTGCGCGCGGTGCAGGGCCGCGCCCGAGACGTCGAGCACGGCCAGGCAATCGAGGCCGCGCGCGGCGAGCACGTCGACCAGCCGCGAGTCTCCACCTCCCACATCGAGCACGCAGGTCTCGAGCGTCAGGCCCGCGGCTTCCATCATCCGAAGCGACAACGACGGCAGGGCCTCGAACCAGCTCAGCTGCCGTTCGCCTTTCGTGCTGTAGATGGCGTCCCAGTGAGATTGACGCTGCATGGCTGCTCCGCTACCTGATGCGCGTCAGGCGCGAGTGGGAATAGACCTCGAAGGGTTTGCCGCTCTCAGCGAGCTCGAAAATCTCTTCGAACTCGTCGGCGCCAGACACCATATAGGTCTCGCGGCCTCTCCAGCCGGCCGGAATGTTCTCGATCGACTCGGTCGTGAACACGAGTTTCCCTGGTGAAGACTCGGCATCTTCGACGTACTGGTTGACGAAGCCCTCGACGTGGAACTGGCGGAGTACGAGCTTCTTCCGCGTGCGATCGAAGCTGATATAGCCCTCGTCTTCGTGGACCTCACCCTCGGGGTTCTTGTCCTGGGCCGGATACTCGCTTCGGTTGCGAATGCGGATGAAGCGCTCATTGAGGACCTTCGTGTACATCCCGGCGCACGGTGCCCTTTCCGGGCTGTCCCTCAACCGTACCTTCCCAGCGTCCTATCAGGTAGGCGACGCGCTCGAACGGATCGGGAACGGTCGACCGCTGCCCTGCCCTGGCGCCTGGCAGGAGGCCCATAACAATCGCGACGGCCAGAGCCACGCGTAATGACATATCTCTCCCTGTCGGTGTGTGCCATGAATCGAATTGACGCGTCAAGTACAACTCCGTCATTATCCGCGGACCTGAGGAGTTGCGATGCCGCATGTGATGTTCTTGCTCGTTGCCGGGCTGCTTGCCGGGGAATTGGTCGACACGCCGGGTTCGGCGCCGGCTCCCTCGCAGCCGCCTGCCGTGGCCGTGCCGCCGAAACTGACGCTCGCGTTCACCATCCGTGTCCAGGTGGGCGCTCCGACCGAGCTCGGCCAGGTGCCCCGGGGCCGCCGGCGGATCATTCCAATTCTCGGCGGAACGTTCGAGGGGCCGAACATCCGAGGCAAAGTCGTTCCGGGAGGAGCGGACTGGCAGGTCGTTCGCGCCGACGGGCTTGCGGAGCTCGACACGCGATACCTCCTGCAGACCGACGGCGGCCAGCTGATCTACATCCAGAACGCCGGCATCAGGCACGCGCCGCCTGACGTGACGAAGAAGCTGCTGGCGGGCGAGCCAGTCGACCCGTCGCAGGTCTACTTCAAGACGATTCCCACGTTCGAGACCTCGGCGCCCGAGCTGCAGTGGCTGACCCGATCAATCTTCATCGGAACGGGCGAACGCAACCCTTCCGACGTCGTCATCCGGGTCTGGAAGGTGGACTAGAGCCACGGACGCCCGCGCCGCGGACAACACGGGCCACACGGAACGGAACACGCCAGAGAATCAGTCCTGGCGTCGACAGGGTTGGTCAGCGCGTGTCGGCTTCGGGCTGGTGCATTGTGGTGCACGATGCTGTATTCTGAAGCCATGGCAATCGTTGAAAAACAGGTCCGGCAAAGTGTCAGTCTTCCAGCGCGCGTCGCTCGCCGGGTGAAGTCGCTTGCACGAACGAGCAAGACGAGCACCAGCCGCGTCATAGCCGACCTCGTCGAGTCCGGTCTCGAGGCCAGGGACCATGAGAAGAAGCGCTTCCTCGAGCTCGCGGACCGCCTCTCACGCTCCGCCGACCCACATGAGCAGCACCGCCTCAAAGCAGAGCTCGCCCGCATGACCTTCGGTGAGTGATGCCGAGGGTCCAGTGGACCGGTCTTCCTCCGGCGCTCCGTGAACACCTTTTCGAGAGGTTGCGCGAGCGCAAGATCACAGCCGAGGATCTCTATCAACTGAAGGAGTGGAGGGAGTCTGAACCCGAGGCGCCAGATGGACCTTGGTACAAGGACTTCGGCTCCTTTAAGATTTGCGGCGAGGGGCCGTATCCGAAGACATTTCTGCTCCGGGGCCAGCCTGCTAAAGGCAAGAAACTCTAGTCGTTGCCCAGGCGCCAGGCTTTCCGGCAAATAGTCACCCGCGCCTGTCGATTCCGGGCCTCCCCGCTCGACGTGTAAGTAGAGCGGCCTTTGTGCCAGGGATTTCGCACCCGTTTCAGGCCGGGCAGCCAGCACAGGACCCACACTGGGAGACACACCATGCGATTCATGATCATCCGCAAGGCCGACAAGAACACCGAGGCGGGCGTCCTGCCGAGCCAGGAACTGCTCACCGCGATGATGAAGTACAACGAAGAACTGGTGAAGGCCGGCGTCATGCTGCAGGGCGAGGGGCTCCAGCCGAGCTCGAAGGGCACGCGCGTCAAGCTCAACGCCGGCAAGCCGACGGTCGTCGACGGGCCGTTCACCGAGACGAAGGAGCTCATTGCGGGCTTTACGATGATTCAGGTGCGGTCGAAGGAAGAGGCCATCGAGTGGGTCAAGCGGTGGCCGGTCGAGGATGGGGACGTCGAGCTCGAGATTCGGCAGGTATTCGAGGCGGAGGATTTCGGCGAGGAGTTCACGCCCGAGTTGCGTCAGCAGGAGGAGCGGCTGCGCGCGCGGGCCGCGAAACAGTAACAGGTCGAGCCAGAAACGCTGACGCTTCGGAGGTCTCGATGGAGAAAGTGATCTCAAAGGATGGTACGGCCATCGCGTTCGATCGTGTGGGCAGTGGGCCGGCCCTGATCCTCGTGGATGGCGCGCTCTGCTATCGGGGGTCAGGGCCGATGGGCCCACTGGCCGCGTTGCTGGCGCCGCACTTCACCGTGTTCACCTACGACCGCCGCGGGCGCGGCGACAGTGGCGACCGAGCGCCATACGCGGTGGAGCGGGAGGTCGAGGACATCGATGCCTTGATCAAGGCGGCCGGCGGATCGGCGTTCGTGTACGGGATTTCCTCGGGTGCCGGTCTGGCCCTAGAGGCCGCGAATCGGGGGCTCGTCGTCAGGAAGCTCGCCTTGTACGAGGCCCCCTTCATCGTCGACGATACGCGTGCGCCGGTTCCCGCGGACTTCGTGCAACAGCTCGAGCGACTGATTGCCGCGGATCGTCGGAGTGACGCGGTCAGGCTCTTCATGAAGGCGGTCGGCGTTCCAGCCATTTTCGTCGCCCTGATGCGATTCATGCCCGCGTGGTCGAAGCTCAAGGGCGTGGCGCACACGCTGCCGTACGACCTGACGATTGTCTCCGACAACCAGAGAGGCCGGCCGCTGCCCTTGACCCGATGGACGGCCGTGAAGGTTCCTATTCTGGTCGTGGCCGGCGGCAAGAGCCCCGCGTGGATGCGCAACGCGATGCAGGCGCTTGCGCGCGTCCTGCCCGGCGCGAAACACTACACGCTCGAGGGGCAGACGCACATGGTCAGCGCAAAGGCCCTTGCTCCGGTGCTGGCAGAGTTCTTCGGCACGTGACGCGTGGAGGTACGACATGGACGTGACGATGGTGTCGATTGGCACGATGCGAACGCCGTTCGGCACGACTGGTGAAGTCCCGAAGGGGTGCGACGCGAAGCACGACGCAGACGGCATCATCGAGATCGATCCGATGTTCGAGGCCGGGCTCCAGGACATCGAGGGCTTTTCGCACCTCTACGTTCTCTGGCATTTTCATCGCGCGGGCGGGTACGACCTCGTCGCGCACCCGCCGAGCGACGACCGGCCGCACGGCGTCTTCGCCACGCGGTCGCCGCAGCGTCCGAGCCCGATCGGCCTCACGGTCGTGCAACTGCTCCGCAGGGATGGTCCGCGCCTGCACGTGCGCGGCGTCGACATGCTCGACGGCACGCCGGTGCTCGACATCAAGCCATACCTTTCGAGCGTTCCCGACCGCGACCTGAGACGTGGTTGGCTCGCGGACGCGGAAACGCGCCGCCGCTCGCTCAGCTGGTAGAGCAGTGGAATGCCCGAGGCTGGCAGTAAAGCGCGCGCGTCAACTCCGGCGCGCCGCGGCGCGCCGGCGGGGTCATCCGGCACGTCGGAAGGCGCCCTCATAAATGACGGGAGCGCCGCCGGCGCGGAGCGCGCCCGGTCGCGGCAGATTGTGCTCGGTCAGCGGAACCGCATTGTCGGGAACGAAGCCCGCGTCCGCGAGCTCCTCGATCAACTGGGCGCGAGTCAGAAAGCACTGCGGCTCCCCAGAGAACTCCGTGAAGACGAAGTGCTCCCCAGCCACGGGCTCGAGTCCTGCCGCCAGGGTCGACCTGGAGAAAGTGAAAACGAACAACCCGGCGCCTCGTCCGGCGACGCGAGCCGCTTCGCGAATGGCGGCGCGGAACTGCACCGCCGATCGCGCCAGATTCCAGATACCGTGTGCGATCACCAGATCCACGGAGTTCGATCGCAGCGGCAGATGTTCCATGGGCGCCATCACCAGGTTCACGCGGCCGGCCGGGCATTCCGCACGCGCCCGCCCGGCCGCGGCGTTCAGCATCGGCCCGGACAGATCGAGCCCGACGACGTTCCAGCCGAGGCTGGCGAGCGGAACCGCGTTGCGGCCAGCCCCGCAGCCGAGGTCGAGCGCGCGCTCGGCGCCGCGTTCCCGCTCCTCCGCGGCAAACCGCAACAATGTCGCGTTGGGCTGAGATTGCGCGAAGCCGGCGACGGTGCCGGGTGCACTCCAGGACGAGCCGTGCAGAGGGTCGATCATGGCGTCAGTCTGGCTTCGGCTCCCGCAGCATGATGAGCAGCAGGCGTGATGGCTCGATCGCACGGACCGCGTGCGGCACATTGGCCGGCATCCGGACGATCGTTGCCGGCTCCGCCCGAACGTCCTGCCCGCCGATCGTGAGGGCGAACGCACCCTCGAGCACCATCACGAGCGCGTCGAACGGTGCCGTGTGCTCGCTCAACTCCTCTCCAGCGTCGAAGGCGAAGATGGTGATGTTGCCGCCGGCCGTTCGTGCGAGCACGCGGCTGGCGATGCCCTTGTCAGTCGGGCTGACGAGGGACTGGAGGAGGAGCGCCTCTGCGGGCGGAAGTGTGCTGGACATAGTGCGTGTCGGATCGCGCTTCGGACTATGGTGTGGGCGCGTGGCGCGGCTCACCCGGGTGCGTTCGCATCCGGTGACGAAACACCGGCCCGGCAGCCACCTTGACGAGCCGGCGAAAGGCTTCGTAGGCGTAGTAGCCGGCGCCGGGCTCGGCCAGCATCGCCGCGTCATCGGGATTGACGACCAGGCTCACCTCGATGTTCGGTGCGGCACCGATAGGCAGCCAGTGACGCCGGCAGGCGTCGTACATGTGCGTCATGACCCTCCGCATGTCCTCGTAGGACGGCGGCGGCCAGTCCTCCATGTCCGAGCCGACGGTCGGCCTGAAGATGCACACGGTCGGAAACGCTCCGAGGCTCGTGATGAGGTCGATCGCCTCGAGGGTCCGCTCGATGGGCTCGATGCCGGCGATGATCTCGCCCGAGACCGCGCCGCGCGGCATGCGGGCGGCGCAGTAGTTCATGGCATCGATGAAGAGCTCCTGTCCGTGCATCCGGTCTTTTCCGGGGCAGATCCGCGCGAACCATTCCGGATCGAGCAGCTCGAGGCAGAACGAGAGATGATCCACGCCCGCCTCGATGAGCGCGTCATAACGCGCGAACACGGGCTCTGGCGCGAGTTGCACCCCGACGAGCATTCCCACGTCCTGCTTGATGGCCTTGACGTATGGCAGCGCGAACTCGAGTCCTCGGGAGCCTTGAAACCCGCCGTTCAAGTGCACGAACGTGACGCCCGATTCGGCGCGCGCGGCCCAGCAGGTTTCGATGACGTCGGAGACGGGCTTCTCGGCGGCTTCGCTCGTGCCGACGTTCTGTCCCGTAGTGCAGAACCGGCAGTTGAGCGGCGGCGAATAGTTCCAGAACGCGCAGACGGGGTTGATGTAGATACCGAGATACGTGCCCTGGAGCTGGCCGATCCGCTCCATCGGCACGTCGCGTGACGTGAGCCGCGAATACCAGCGCGGCTGATCCGGCAGCCGCACGTCGTAGGCATGGGCGGTGCGGTCGTCGACGATGCGGTAGCCACGGTCGGGTCCGCCGGTCAGCCGGTAGGGGGAGCTCTGGGCAAAGGGCTCGACGATCGGCACATTGACCCAGACGTCTTTGCCGGCCATCGCCGCCGCGGGAAGGACCACTTCAAGACCAGATCCCAGCCCCGCGCGCGTCCTCGAGATGCCCCGCGCGCCCTCGAGCGACACATCGGCCGGCACGCGCAGGCCGTGACAGAAGAGGTCGATCTCGAGTTCGCACGCGTTCAGTCCGGATCTCACAGCACCTCGAGTATCCGTGGCGGCGGGTGTCGTCTCATATGACGGCCGTCATACGCGCGGCCCGTACCCGCCGGTCGTTGACTGGTTGTCTCCGCTAACTCTGCGGGGCAATCCTCATTCCGCGGCGGACTATTCCGCGCCGGTCGTCTCGAGCGCTTTGCGATCGAGGATGACGAATCCGTCCTTCTCGCTTCGCACGACGTCCTGCTTGCCCCAGCGGCTCATGATGCGGATAGCGGTCTCGATGGTCGTGCCGGTCATGTCCGCAAGTTCCTGCCTCGACAGGGCGAGCGGGATGAAGATGCCGCCGCGCTCATCGCGCCCCATCTGACTGCCGAGCTTGAGGAAGAGACGCGCGAACCTCGGTTCGATGCGCCCCCCGCTCAGCTCTCCGATCCGATTGGTCAACTCGACGAGACGTACAGTCATTCCCGCAAGCAACCCGCGCACCAGCGACGGATGCTGCTCGAGCAGCGTGAAGAACGCCGTGCGGCCGATGACGACGCACACCGTTTCTTCCAGGGCAGCGGCGCTCGCCGGAAACGGCCGGCCGTCGTAGGTCGCAATCGCTCCGAGTGGATCGCCCTGGCCGAACACTTCGAGGATTAGCTCCTTGCCCGATGCGAACCGCTTGAAGATCTTCACGCGCCCGGACGCGATTGTGTAGAAGGCGTCCGACGGCGCGCCCTGTTCGAAGATCAGCTCGCCCTTGTCGTACTGCCGGATCGCCGCGACCGCGGCAACCGTCAGGCGATCGTTCGGAGCCAGCTTCCGGAAAACTGGCGTGATCCGAAGCAGCGCATCGATTTCCTCTTCTCCCGGCGCCGGGGTTGCAGCCATCCCGACATTGTAGTCGTCATTCACGGCCGTCCCGGTGAGCGTCGGGCTTTGCCGACGCCTGGGCGTACGCCGATGCCGCACCGTGAACGTATACGAGTTGCCCGCCCGCATGGCCGACCCGCAGCCCCAGCGCCGCGACGACCAGGGTGGAGACGACGACAGCGGAGGCAAGCGCGCGCGCGGCCCTCGGCCGCCTGACGAGGAGAACGAGGCCGGCCAGCACGAGCGTGAAGCCAGCGGCCCAGACGAACTGATCGGCGAACGCTTCGTGCTGATGAAGCGCGCTCTTCTGAATGACGTTCTCGACGCGCTCTTCCTCGGCCTCTCCGGTGCGGGTCGCGACGAGACCAGATCCGAGCAGGAGTGCCTGGAACGCGACCACCGCAACCCACGCGCGCGGCCGGACGCGGCCAGTCCAGAGGGCCCAGGCGAAGCCCGATACGACCAGTGGCATGAGGATGGCAAGTCCGAGCGGCAAGTGAACGATCGCGGGGTGCAGTGGCATCGAACCCATAAAGCCTCCTTGTAATCCGCGTCGTCGTGACGCGTTCATACACACTTACGCCGGTCGCGCTTCGATCGTCATCGAACGGATGTTCGATATGGTCAAGTCCCAAAAACAGAAGCACTTGGACGGAGGACTCGCTACAGACGTCGGATATCGTCGTGTCTCGCTCGCCGTCGCCCTTTTTGCGGCGATTGCCGTCCTCATCGGGGTCGACCTCGCCGCCGACTCGCAGACGGGGGTGGCCCGGGGTCATCTGGGGATCGAGGGCCTGGTCATGGCGCTGGCGGCCATGGGCGTAATTGCGCTGTGGCGGGAATTTCTCACGGCCGAAGGGCTGGCCGCGCGGCTCCGCGTCGATCTCGACGCGGCTCGAGCGCAGGCGATACGCTACCGGGGCGAGGCTCGGGATGCACTGCGCGGGCTCGGCGAAGCCATCGACAGTCAGTTCGAGCGCTGGCAGTTGACGTCCGCCGAACGCGAGGTCGGCCTGCTCATGCTCAAAGGGCTGAGCCATCGCGAAGTTGCCGGGATCAGGGAAACCAGCGAGGCGACGGTCAGGCAGCAGGCGTTGATGGTGTACCGGAAGTCAGGACTGGCGAACCGCTCTGAGCTTTCGGCGTTCTTTCTCGAGGATCTGTTGCTGCCCCGTGCAACGCTTGAACAGGAGTCCGATCGTGCCTCATAGAGAACAGCATCGCTCGGACCGTATCGGGTGGCTGCGTGCCGCGGTGCTCGGCGCCAACGACGGCATCGTGTCGACCGCCAGTCTCGTCGTCGGAGTCGCCGCGTCCGGCGCGCCTCGAGCCGAGGTGCTCGTCGCCGGCGTCGCCGGGCTCGTCGCCGGTGCGATGTCGATGGCCGCCGGCGAGTACGTGTCGGTGAGCTCGCAGGCCGATACGGAGGAAGCGGATCTGGCGCGCGAGCGCAAGGAGCTTGCCACAGACGACGCGTTCGAGCGTGCGGAACTGGCCGGCATCTACGTCGCGCGGGGCGTGAGCCCGCCGCTCGCGAAGCAGGTGGCCGACGAGCTCATGGCGCACGATGCGCTCGGGGCGCACGCGCGCGACGAGCTCGGGATCACCGATCTCCAGCGTGCCCGTCCCGTTCAAGCGGCACTTGCGTCGGCAACGACGTTCGCCGTGGGCGCTGCGCTTCCGCTCGTCGTCGGGCTGCTCGCGCCGCGCGCCTTTCTGACGGTTCTGGTCGGTGCGGCGTCGCTCGTGTCGCTCGCGTCGCTCGGTGCGCTTGCCGCGCGCGCTGGCGGGGCATCACCCTGGCTCGGCGCCTGGCGCGTGACCATCTGGAGCGCGCTCGCGATGGCACTGACCTACGCCGTTGGTGCGCTCTTCGGCACCTCTGTCACGTAGACTAGAAGCCGTCGCACAAATGCTGTCACGAGGCCACGCTACAACACGATGAGCACGATGGCACGATGTTCACGATGATCCACAGAGATTCTCCTTCGTGTTCATCGAGTCATCGTGTTCATCGTGACCCATAGCCGTCGGCGCGTTCAGCCTGTTATTGGTTTATGAGACAGGTTGTGGTCGTCTCCGTGAGAACACGCCCGAATGACTGACTCCTGGGACCTCCTGGGGATCGCCGTCGCGGCCCTGGGCGGCGCGGCCGTTGGTGTCGAGCGGCAGCGGTCGGGCCACGCCAGCGGTCCGCATGCGCGGTTCGGTGGCGTCCGTACGTTCACGATGCTCGGCGGGCTGGCCGGAATGGCCGGGTGGCTCGCGACCCAGGATCTCGTGGGGTTCGCGATCGTCCTCACCTCCGGGGCGATCGCGCTCATCATCGCCGGCTACCTTGCGGCTGGCACTCGCGATGTCGACGCCACGACCGAGGCCGCCGCCCTGGTCGTCGTCGCCGCCGGTGTAGCCGCCGGACTGGGATGGCTTGCGCTATCGAGCGGCGTCATCGCCTTGACCACGCTCCTCCTCGCGGAGAAGTCACGCCTGCACGACTTCGCTGGACGGATAGACGACGAAGAGATGCGTGCGGCGGCGCGCTTCGGCGTGATGGCCGTTGTCATCCTGCCGCTGCTCCCCGAGGGACCTTTTGGCCCGTGGGGTGGGTTCCGGCCGCGCGAGCTGTGGGTGCTCGTCCTGTTTTTCACCGGCATCAGCTTCGTCGGCTACCTGGCGCAACGGATGTTCGGCGCTGGCCGCGGCTATCCCGTCGCGGGGCTCCTGGGCGGCGTGGTTTCTTCGACCAACGCCACGTTTACGTTCGCCCGGCTGAGCCGGCGCGAGCCAACGCTCTCCCAACCGCTGGCCGTCGGGACCGTTGCCGCCTGCACGATTCTCTTCCCGCGCGTCTTCGCCGCGGCCTGCGTCCTCAACCTGGACGTCGCACGCGCGCTGCTGCCGTATCTCGTGGCGCCCTTTCTTTTCGGGCTGTTTACGCTCCTGATCTGGTGGCGGCGCAGCGCCGAAGTCGGGCAGGAAGCGACGCTGCCCACCAATCCCCTGCAGATCGGGCCGGCGCTCCAGATGGCTGGCGTCTTCCAGGTCGTGCTGTTCGCGGTCGCCGGAATGCACCGGTGGTTTGGTGAGGGCGGGTTGATGGCCTCCGGAGCGGTGCTTGGCCTGAGCGATGTCGATGCGCTCACGATCTCGATGTCACGCACCGCTCACGCGGGCGTAGCGGCGAGTGTGGCCGCGAAGGCGATTGCCGTCGGCATCCTCTCAAACTGTGTCCTCAAAACAGGATTGGCGGCCTCCCTCGGGACGAGACCGTTCATCAGACTGGCCGGCGGCGTGCTCGTGGCAATGGCTGTCGCGGTCGCCATCGCCATTGGCCTCGTCCCCTGACCCCGCCCTCCCCAAATAATTCTGCCGGCCGTGTCGATCCGGCAGTCCCTGGTTCGACTTACATGTAAGGACGTAGATTGAGTAACCTGACAACCGATTACCTTGCACGCGAACGCGTAACAGAGTGTTTATGAGCTTCTTTACGGATTTCCGTTTCGCCCTCCGGTCGCTCGCCAGGGTCAAGGGGCTGGCCCTCACCGTTGTCGTCACGCTCGCGCTCGGCATTGGCGCCAATGCCGCCATCTTCAGCGTGGTTCGGGGCGTCCTCCTCCGGCCGCTCGTCAACCGCGACGAAGATCGCCTCATCTATATACGGCAGAGTGCACCCGGCATCGGTGTGGAGAACGCCGTCTTCTCGGTGCCGGAAATCCACGATTTTCGCGCACGCGTCCGGACGCTCAACGCCTTTGGCGATTTCTCGACCATCGAGTTCACCATGGTCGGCCTCGGCGAGCCCCGCGTGGTGCGCGCCGGGGTCGTCGGCGGTTCCTATTTCGAGGTGATGGGCCTCAAGCCGGTGCGCGGCCGCCTCCTCGGGCCGTCCGACGACGGGCCGCAGGCGGCGGGGGCCGCGGTGCTGACTTATCGCTTCTGGAGCGGCACGCTCCAGAGCGATCCATCGGTGCTCGGAAAGGTGGTCAGGCTGGGCGATCGGACGGCCACCATCGTTGGCGTGCTCGAGCCGTCGGTGCCGTATCCGTCGGAAACCGAGATCATCTCGAACCTCGTCACGAGCCCGCACCACCTGTCCGCGACGATGCAGGATGGCCGCGTGCATCGGATGACCGAGCTCTTCGGCCGGCTCGCGCCAGGAGTGGGCCTCGAGGCAGCGAAAGCCGAGCTGCGCGCGGTGCACGGCGCGATCGTGAAGGAGCATCCCGAGGCTTACCCGGCGTCGGCCGACTTTCGCATCGATGCCGTCGGGCTGCGCGATCAAATCGTGTCGCCGGCGAGGACGGTATTGCTCGTCCTCCTGGCGGCGTCAGCGCTCGTTTTCATCATCGCGTGCTCAAACGTGGCGAATCTGATTCTCGCGCGTTCGGTACGGCGCGAGGGCGAGCTGGCCATCCGCGCGGCGCTCGGTGCGAGTGCTGGCGCGCTGCGCCGGACGCTCCTGGCCGAGAGCCTCCTCCTGTGCGGAGCGGGCGCGATCCTCGGCGTCGCCATCGCGCGGCCGATGGTCGCGATTCTGGCGAGGTATGCGGCGCGCTTCTCGGTGCGCGCGCTCGATCTGACAGTTGATGACAGCCTGTTGTGGGTCGGCGCGAGCCTGGCGCTGGCCGCGGCCGTCGTGCTGGCCTTCGTTCCGAGGCTGCCGTCGGCGGACGCCTCGAGCGGTTTTGGCCTCTCGACCGGCAGCGTGCGCATCACGTCGGGCACGAATCGGCGGCTGCGGCTCTTTGCCGTGACGCAGATCGCGGCCTCGTTCGTGTTGCTCGCGGGTGCCGGGATGCTGTTGACGGCCCTCGTCGCGCTGCAGGCGGCCCCGACGGGCTTCAAGACGCGCAACGTCCTGGCGTTGAACGTGCCGGTCGTCTCGTTCTCGCGGCCGCCGGAACAGGTCGCCGCCTTCTACAAGGAAGCGCTGCGGCGCATCTCGGAGCTTCCGGGCGTCGAGCGGGCGGCCGTCGGCACGATCGTGCCGTGGCGCGACGCCGGGGCCTTCGGTCCGGGTTTCCAGTTTTCCGTCGAGGGATACGCGAAGGCCAACGGCGAGGAGGATCCGCGCGCGCGGTTCCGTACGATCTCGCCAGGGTTCTTCGGTTCGCTTGGCGTGCCGATTATCGCCGGCCGTGACTTCAGCGAGGCGGACCGCCGCGACGCCGAACCGGTCGTCATCATCAGCCAGAGCCTGGCGCAGCGGATGTTCCCGGCGAGGGACGCGCTGAACCGCGGGCTGATGTGGACCGATCCGGTCATGAAGTTCATCGATGTGAAGACGACGCCCCGCCGCATCATCGGCATTGCCGCCGACATCGACGACGAGAACGTGGTGCCAGGGCCGGCCATGAGTGTCTATCACCCGTTCGAGCAGGAGATTGGCGGGGGCCGGATCTTCGTCCACGCGAATTCCGACCCGTATGCGCTCGTGCCGACGATCACCCGTATCATCCGGGAGCTGTCGCCCGAGCAGCCCGTCGAGCAGCCGGCCACGCTCGACGACATCCGCGCCGAAGTCCTGGCGCCGAATCGGTTGAACGCGCTCGTCTTCGGCGGCTTCGCCGCCGTTGCGCTGACCATCGCCGTCGTTGGTGTGGCCGGTGTGCTGGCGTTCTCGGTCAGCGCCCGGACACGCGAGTTCGGTATCCGGATGGCGATCGGGTCGGCACCGCGGCACCTCCTCACGCGCGTGCTCCGGGAAGGCGCCGTGATCGCGGGCGTTGGTATCCTCACCGGCGCGGTCGGAGGCCTGGCGCTCGCACGGGCCGTCGGCAGCTACATCCCGGACGTTCGCATTCCCGGCACGCTGCCCATTGTCGGCGCCGCGGTCGTTCTCGTCGCCGCCGCCATCCTGGCCTCGCTGATGCCGGCCGCACGCGCGTCGCGCATCGACGTCATCAAGGCGCTGCGCGCCGACTGAGACCAGCCCGGCTCAGGGCTCAAGCAAGATCTTGGAGTACGTGTTCGAAGGCTTGCATGAGCCCTGAGCCTACTCCGCTCGCAGGGCGACAACGGGATCGACGCGCGCCGCGTGCGCACAAACGCTGCGACTGCCGCCTCACTCAGGCCACGGACAACGCGGAAGTAGGTCGGTCTCGCAAGGGTGGCCGCGACATGTCGTGATCGCTCGACACCGCCAATCGCGGGTCTTCGACTCAGGAGCTCGACTCTGCGGACCTGGCGCGGTCGCGCGCCCGTCCGAGCCGTGGCTCGTCCTTTGCTCTCCGGTTCGCCGCAGCGGCCCCCCCGGCTGCGACCGCAATCGAACCGCACGCGAAAGGACGACATCGTCATGGCGAGCCCGACAGTCAAGAGAGACATCCTGCCGATTCCAGACACCGCGCACGTTGGTCTGACGACGTACGATGCGAGGGATCCGAACACGAAATACCCGCCCATCGTGCCGCTGCGTCCGCCGGCGGGCGCGCCTAACGTCGTCATCGTTTTGATTGATGACGTCGGCTTCGGAGCGTCGAGCGCCTTCGGTGGACCGTGTGACACGCCCAACGCCGAACGGCTCGCGAAAGGCGGGCTCAAGTACACCCGCTTCCACACGACGGCGTTGTGCTCGCCGACACGTCAGGCGCTGCTCACCGGCCGGAACCACCACTCCGTCGGCATGGGCGCGATCACCGAGATGGCGACGTCGGCACCTGGCAATAGCAGCATCAGGCCGAAAAGCAAGGCCCCAATCGCCGAAATCCTGAAGCTGAACGGATACTCCACGGCGCAGTTCGGCAAGTGCCATGAGGTCCCGTTCTGGGAAGTGAGCCCGGTCGGTCCGTTCCACCAGTGGCCGACTGGCTCCGGCTTCGAGCACTTCTATGGGTTCGTCGGCGGCGAGGCGAATCAGTACTATCCCGGGTTATATGAAGGCACCGCTGCGGTCGAGCCGCCGAAGACGCCCGAAGAGGGCTACACGCTGACCGAAGACCTGGCGAACCGGGCCATCACGTGGGTGCGGCAGCAGAAGGCGCTGATGCCCGACAAGCCCTTCTTCATGTACTTTGCGCCCGGCGCCACGCACGCGCCGCATCACGTGCCGAAAGAATGGTCGGACAAGTACAAGGGGAAGTTCGATGGCGGGTGGGACAAGCTTCGCGAGGAGACGATCGCCCGCCAGAAGAAGCTTGGCGTCATTCCACAGGATGCGGTCCTGACGGCGCGTCACAAGGAAATTCCCAGCTGGGACGAAGTGCCGGCCAATTTGAAGCCCGTCTTCGCGCGGCAGATGGAGATTTACGCCGGGTTCCTCGAGCAGGCCGATCACCACGTCGGGCGGCTGGTCGATACGCTTACCGACCTCGGCATTCTCGACGACACGCTCATCTACATGATCATCGGCGACAACGGCGCGTCGGCCGAAGGCACGCTCAACGGCTGCTTCAACGAGATGACGACGCTGAATGGCATGCCGGGAATCGAGACGCCCGAGTTCCTGTTGAGCAAGATTGAGGATTTCGGCACGCCAAAAGCGTACAACCACTACGCCGTCGGCTGGGCGCACGCGATGTGTGCACCCTACCAATGGACCAAGCAGGTCGCTTCGCACTGGGGCGGAACGCGGAACGGCACGATCGTGCACTGGCCCAAAGGGGTGAAAGGCAAGGGCGAGATCCGCACCCAATTCCATCACGTGATCGATGTCGCCAGGACAATCCTCGACGTCGCCGGCCTGCCCGAGCCGACGATTGTCAACAGCGTCGCGCAGGCGCCGTTCGAAGGCGTCAGCATGGCCGCCAGCTTCGTGGATGCCAAGGCGCCTGAGCTGCACCAAGTCCAGTACTTCGAGATGTTCGGCAACCGCGGCATCTACCATCAGGGCTGGACCGCTGTGACCAAGCACCGGACGCCATGGAAGGCCGATCAGCCGCCGCCATTCGATACTGACGTCTGGGAGCTCTATGGACCGGACGACTGGACGCAGTCGAAGAACCTCGCCGCGGAGAATCCGAAGAAGCTCGCCGAGCTGCAGCAACTGTGGCTGATCGAGGCCGTCAAGTACAACGTCGTGCCGCTCGACGATCGCGGATTCGAGCGCATCAATCCCGATATCGCCGGCCGCCCGCAACTCATACGTGGCAACACGCAGCTGCTCTTTCCGGGGATGCGTGTCGCCGAGTCCTGCGTCCTGACGTTGAAGAACAAGTCGCATTCGGTCACCGCGGAAGTCACGATGCCCGAGGGACAGGCGACGGGCGTCATCATCACTCAGGGCGGCGAGGTCGGCGGCTGGACGCTCTACGCCAAGGATGGAAAGCTGAAGTACTGCTACAACTTCTTCGGCATCGAGTACTACTTCGCCGAGGCGACGACGCCGATTCCGGCGGGCAAGCATCAGGTGCGGATGGAATTCAAGTACGACGGCGGTGGACTGGCGAAGGGCGGCGACGTCACGCTCTACTACGACGGCAAGGCGGTCGGCAAGGGCCGGGTCGACAAGACCCAGCCGATGGGCTACTCGGCCGACGAGGCCTGCGACGTGGGTGCTGACACCGGCTCGCCAGCCTCGCCCGACTACGGTCCACGCGGGAACACGTTCAGCGGCGAGATTCACTGGGTGCAGATCGACATCGGCACCGACGATCACGATCACCTGATCACGCCCGAGGAGCGCTTCCAGCTCGCGATGGCGCGACAGTAGCGGCGAGCCTGCCGACGGTCCAGGCACAGCGCCTGGATCGTCGCGGCAGGAAGTCCGCCGCAAGTTCCGCAGACGCGTTAGACTAAGGAGCTTGGCGTGCCAGCGCCCCGCAATTGAAGGGACCGTTCTTAAATGGACAGGCGCGCCGTGGCTCGAACGTCTCCGATCGCGCTTGCCGCGATCCTTCTCGCCCTCGTCACCAGTTGCAACAAGAGTCCCACGACGCCGAGTCCGGTACTGCAGACCGAGACGTTCACCGGCACGCTGCAGCCTCTTGGCCTCGATTACAAGACCTTCACGGTGACCTACGCGCAGTCGACCACCGACCTCAGCGTCATCGTCAACAGCCTGACCTCGGTCGCCAGCTCCACGGCGGTCACCGGAATTACCATCGGCGTGGGCTTCGGGACGGTCTCGGGGTCTACGTGCGCACTCCAGGTGCAGACGCCTGTCGCGAACCTGGGCCAGGAGCTCTTCGCTCCAAATGGCGCCTCGCCGGGCCCCTACTGCGTCCAGATCTTCGACTGTCCGACGGGAGCGTCAGGCTGCACCTCACTGCTGACCGAGGCGGTCACCTACTCGATGACGGTCAAGCACTACTGACGTCGTAGAATTCGTTGCCATGGTGGGGAGATGACCGGCCCAACAGGGCCGGCGCGCCTTGCGGTGCCGCTGGGATTCGTCTTGGCCATACTGCTGGCGCTTCCGTCGCTCACGGCGCCGCTCCTGCAAGACGACGTCGTGCACCGCGGGATGCTGCTCGACAAGGCAACCGGAGTGCACTGGAGCCCGCTCGAGCTCTACGACTTCGTCGGCGGCCCGACCCGACCAGCGAGCCTGATGATCGACCGTGGCCTCCTGCCATGGTTTACCGACGACGGCCTCCGGCTTCGCTTCTTTCGGCCGCTCTCGAGCGCGTTGATCGCGTTGGACGCCAAGCTCTTCGGCGAGCGCACCTGGCTCGCGCGGCTCCACAGCCTCCTCTGGTTCCTCGGGATCCTCGGGCTCGTCGCGGTGCTGCACCGTCGCGTTCTCTCGATATCGACCGGGCGGGTGGCGACGCTGATCTACGCGATCGCGGCAGGGCACGCGCTGCCGGTGTCGTGGATTGCCGCCCTCCACACGCTCGTCTGCACCGCTCTCTCGCTGCTCGCCTTCTGGTTGCACCTGCGGGGCAGGGAGGACGGGTGGCATCCCGGGCGCTGGCTTTCGCCGGTCGCGTTCGCGGTGGGCCTGTTGGGCGGAGAGATGACGCTCGGGACCGTCGCGCTCGTTGGCGCGTGGGAAATCTTCGGACGCCGTGATTCGATGCGGGAGCGAGTCCTGGCGCTGCTGCCGGTTGCGTTGCTCGCGTCGATCTATCTCGGCTGGTACGGCGCAGTGGGCTACGGCGCCCGTGGCAGTGGCGCCTACACCGGGTTCGGAGGTGGACTCTCGGACGCGCTCACGGTGATTCGCCACTTTCTGATTCTGGTCGGCGAGATGGTCGCGGCGACGCCGTCGGACGGGTTCGGTCTCGCCACGGCCCGCGTCCAGGCCGCGGCGGCGCTCTGGGGCGCCGCGATGGCGATCGCCTTGATGGCCGTCTACAGGTGCGCGCTACCGTACGTCGATCCGAGGGATGCGGCTGCGATGCGGTGGATGCCTGTCGCCGCCGCCACGGCGGCGCTACCCGGAGCGCTGGCGCTCGTCGGCGGCCGGGTGCTGACCCTCGCGCTCTTTCCCGCGACCGGTGTGGTGGCGGTCGTGCTGGCGTCCGGTATGGCGGCGGTCCGGCCACGAGGCCTGCGCACGCTCACCCGGGCGTTCATGGCTGTAGCGATCGCCGGGTTCGCGCTCGGCCATTTCGTCGTCGCGCCGGCGTTCAGGGCGGTCATCGGTGTCGAGCTCGCGCGGCTCGCCCACGAGCAAGACGATTTGGCGATGCGCATGGCGCCGTGTCCCGGAGTGATGGTGCTCGTCGCGGCCGCCGATCCGACCATCGCCACCTACGTGCCCGCGACCCTCGCGCTCCGCAACCGCGGGCCGGAGCGGCTCCGCGTCCTCAGCTTGGCGGCGAGCGACCATCGGATCGACAACGTGACCCGCACGGGTTTCGACCTCACAACCCTCGGCAGCGATCGAGTGAGTAACGTGTGGGAGCGTCTCTACCGCAGCGCCCCGCTGCCGGCAGGCACGCGTGTGGCGCTGGTGGGTCTCGACGCCACGGTGGTCGAGGTGCGCGACGGTTCGCCTGTGCGGGTCCGGTTCGACTTCGGCGAGCCGCTCGACTCGCCCCACCTTTGTCTCTTCCAGTGGCGCGGCGGTGGGATCGTGCCGCTCCGGCCACCCTCTCCGGGAGAAACGATCGACCTCCGCTACGAGGCCGGACCAATGCGGTGAAGGACGCCTACCGACCCGTGACCGCCCGCGCGCGCGCGAGCAGGAACTCTCGCTCTCGCGCGTTGCGCGTGAGAGCAGCGGCGCGCTCGAACTCCGCGCGTGCCTCCTCGGCGCGGCCCAGTTTGGCGAGCAGGTCCCCGCGCACGCTCGGCAGGAGATGGTACCCCCGAAGTGACGGTTCCGCGTTCAGCGCATCGGTGAGCGCGAGGCCCGCCGCCGGGCCGAACGCCATCGCGACCGCGACGGCCCGGTTCAGCTCGATGACCGGCGATGGCGTCAGCTGCGCGAGCAGCCCGTAGAGTTCTGCGATGCGCGCCCAGTCCGTTTCTTCTGGCGTGCGTGCCCGCGCGTGGCACGCGGCAATCGCTGCCTGGAGCGCGTAGGAGCCCTGGGCGCCGCCGAGGGACCGCGCACGCTCCAGCGCCGCGAGGCCTCGACGGATGAGGAGCTGATCCCACTGCGCGCGATTCTGCTCGAAGAGGACGATCGGCTCGCCCGACGGACCCACGCGCGCCCGCGAGCGCGATGCCTGGATCTCCATCAGTGCCACGAGGCCGTGGACCTCCGGTTCCGGCGGCACGAGCTCGGCAAGGATCCGTCCCAGACGCAGCGCCTCGTCACAGAGCGCGGGCCGCATCCAGTCGTCGCCAGCCGTCGCCGTGTAGCCTTCGTTGAAGATCAGATAGATGACGCCGAGCACCGACGAGAGCCGGGCGGCACGCTCGTCTCCACGGGGGACCTCGAATGGCACGCGCTTGTCGGCGAGTGTGCGCTTGGCCCGGACGATGCGCTGGGCGACGGTGGGTTCGGAGACGAGGAACGCACGCGCGATTTCCTCGGTAGTCAGCCCTCCGAGGAGGCGGAGGGTGAGCGCGACCTGCGCCTCGATCGAGAGCACGGGATGGCACGCCGTGAAGACGAGTCGCAGCAGGTCGTCGCCGACGTCGTCGGCCTGCGCATCGATGGCCGCCTCGAGATTGGACACCGCCGCTTCCTGTTCGACCTCGCGCTCGTAGCCGAGCTGCTCGTGCTTGCGATCGAGGCGCTGGTTGCGGCGCCAGTGATCGACTGCCCGGTGCTTGGCGGCCGCCATCAGCCAGGCGCCGGGGTTGCGCGGAACGCCAGACTCCGGCCACTGCTCGAGCGCGGCGACGAGTGCGTCCTGGGCCAGGTCCTCTGCCAGACCGACATCGCCGACGATTCGCGCCAGGCCGGCGATGAGCCTCGGCGATTCGATCCGCCAGACCGCGTCGATCGCGCGGTGTGTCTCGGTGCCCGTCACGGCCATCGATCAGACCATCTTCAATCGAGCCGCGCAAGGTGCCGACTGCCGACCCGCGTGTACTACCAAGAGCCAATTGCCGTCGGGTGACACGATCTATATAGTCCGCTGATCGGGTCTCGAGGCGGCCAGGGGTTGTCCCGGCTGGCCCGCGGGACACACATCACGAGGTGCTCAATGTCTGGGACGACACGCGCGACGATTCCGGTATTGGCTGCGCTCATGGCGATCCTGCTGCTGGTGGCCCCTGCCGCGTCGGCCGAACGCCTGAACGACAAGGCCGTCAAACAGTTGCTCGAGCGCATCTACAACGAGCGCGATCGCTTCGAAGATCAGCTCGATGGAAAACTGAAGCGCAGCATCCTCCGTGGCCCTTCCGGAGGCGAGGTCAACGTCGAAAAGTACCTCGACGACCTGCAGGAGAATGCCAACAAGCTCAAGGACCGCTTCACGCCCCAGTACTCCGCCAGCGCTGAGGTGACGACCGTGCTGCGGCAGGGAAGCGACATCCAGCGCTACATGTCGACCCTGCCAGCCAACTTCGACGGCGCGAGCGAATGGAATCGCCTGGCCGCGAGCCTGGGCGAGCTCGCGTCGGTCTACGGGACAACGTTTCCGCTCCCGGAGGGACAGCAGGCGCGCCGCATGAACGACCAGGAGGTGAAGAAGGCCAGCGAAGAGCTGGCGAAGAACGTGGATCAATTCAAGAAAGAGTTGGACTCCACGCTCAAGAAGGACAAGACGATCGACAAGGTCACGCGCGAAAACGCCGTGAAGGATGTCGACGAGCTCAAGCAGGAGGCCCAGAAGTTGGGGTCGCTCGTCGGCGACGGCAAACCGGCGTCGGGAGAGGCCCAGGCGCTGCTGCAGCACGCCGCCAGGGTGCAGTCGGCGACGTCGGGACGTGCGCTGTCGCCTGTCGCGCAGACGGCGTGGGGTTCGATCGATGGCGGCCTCGCCACGCTGGCCCAAGCCTTCGGCCTGCCGAAGTAGGGTCGTGGAGATGTGCCGCTCCCAGAACGGCGACGGGAAGATGAACAACAGATGAACTCGCCCGAGCAGTAACGAAGTCAGATCGGGCGTCGTCTTTGATGGAATAAACGGCGCGCGCGCGGCGTCTTTACATGCTAGAGTTTCGCCGCGTTTCGTTCTGGTCGATGCCCTTTTCGCGTATGCCTGAGGATTCACCTGTTGCGACACTCGTCACGCTGAGGCGATTGATCCTCGGAATATTGCTCTTCGGGCTCGTCGGCACCGCGACCGAATTGACCCTCATGGGGCATGACGAAGACGGCTGGCAGCTGATCCCGCTGGTGGTGCTGACGATGGCGGTGTTCGCGAGCGTCGTGATGCTGGTGACGCACGCCCGGGCCTCGGTGGTGCCGTTGTTCCGAGCCGCCATGCTGCTGCTCATGTTGAGCGGCGCGATCGGCACCGTGCTGCACTATCGCGCCAACAGGGAGTTCAAGCTCGAGATGGACCCCTCGCTCGGCGGTGTCGCGTTGTTCTGGAGCGTGATCCGGGCCAAGGCTCCGCCGGCGCTCGCGCCCGGCAACATGGCCCTGCTCGGTCTGCTCGGGCTCGCGTGTGTCTATCGGCTCGATCGTGGGGCCGCGTCGCGGAAATCGTAACCACACAACAGGAGCGTGTGTATGACTCGGTACTCTTCGCTGCGGATTGCCGCCACGGCCATGCTGGTGCTTGCCTTCACCGTCGGATCGCCTCTGAAGGGCCAGGTGGGGAAGGGCGCCATCCTGGACGCCAACACTGCCGTCGAGAAGGACCTGCTCGGGTTGCCGAACATGACACCGGCCATCGTCAAGGGACTGCTCGAGAAGCGGCCGTTCGCGAGCGTCGTGGAGCTGAACGCGTTCCTGACGAGCCAGTCAATGACCCCCGCCCAGGTGACGGAGTTCTACGGCAAGGCGTTCGTCCACGTGAACCTCAACACGGGGACTCCCGAAGAGATCCTCCTTATTCCCGGCGCGGGAAAGCGCATGGTCCGTGAATTCAACGAGTATCGTCCGTGGAAGACATGGGCGCAGTTCGACAAGGAGATCAGCAAGTATGTCGGGCAGCCCGAGACCGATCGGCTGAAGCAGTACGTCTTCATCCCCGTCAACCTCAACACGGCCACCGACGAAGACATCCTGAGCATCCCGGGTGCGGGCAAGCGCATGGTCACAGAGTTCAAGGAATACCGTCCGTGGAAGACGAAGGAGCAGTTCGACAAGGAGATTGGCAAATACGTCGGCGCCAAGGAGACGTCGCGGCTCTGGCGTTATGTCGTGATCGAGTAGTCCTCATCTCCCTGCTCTCCGCGGCGCCGGTTTTCCGACACCGGCGCCGCAGCCTGTGCCGGGGTGCCAATTTCCGGCACCCCCGAGTGACGTTAATTGTCCGTCGTCCACTGTTTGCCCCGACGACGGCGCGAATCTCCCAGCAAAACGCGGTCATGGCCGTCGTGCGGCGTTGGCAGGCCCCTTGCCAATTCACGCGTGGGCTCCACGTGTAACGCCCCGGGAGGTATCGTGCGCTGCGTCGAATGCGAGATCGAACCGCTTACTCCAAGCCACTTCTGCGAGTGCTGCGGCCGCAAGTTGTCCCTACAGGAGCGGAAGGCTACCGACGAGAGGCAGGCTTCTCAACCTGCTTGCCAACCTTCTTCTCAACCTCTTCTCAACTCTCTTCTCAACCCTCTTCCCAAACTTCATGGGGCGAGCCCGCGCCCGTGCTGCGCAAGCCCACGAAGGGGGATCGTCTGGTCGGCATTCACTTCACTCAGGAGCCGGAACCGTACGTTGACGAAGCCGTAGAGGTTCCCCAGCCGTACGTCGATCCAGCGATCGACGCGCGGTTCGCGGCCCTCGAAGTCGCTCAACCCGTGCTCACGGTTCCCGCTGTCGCACACGCAGGCATCGATCCGATGCTCGAGGCGCACTTTGCCGGTCATGTGCCGGTCGAACCGCCGCCCGTTCCACACGTTGCCGTGCCAGTGCCCGTTGCTCCGGTCCCCGCACCTCGCGCAGTTGAGACACGCGCTGCCGTGCCGCTCTCAGTTGATGCACCGCCGCTTGACGTAGCGGCCGCGCATCTCGACAGCGACGCTCCGGCGGCTCGCTGCGAGAGTTGCGGTGGACCGGCTGACGACGGCAATCTCTGTCCGGCGTGTCAGCACGCGTTTCATTCTCTGCTCGACAGCACACAGCCTGCGCCGCCTCCAGCCGCGATCGCGCCGGCTCAGGAGGTCGAGGTCGCGCGAGTCGTCGAGGCCGCGCCGGCACAGGCCGTCGTGCTCGCGCAGGCGCCGCCCGTTGAGCCCGCGCCGGAGACACCCGTTCCGCCACCCGCGCCCGCACCTGTCGTTGCAGTGGAAGCCGCGCCGTCGGTTCAGGCGAGGCCGACCATCAGGGTGAAGGCGACGCCACCGGTCGTTGCGCCGCCAGTTGAAGCAGCGCCAGCCGTTGAAGCCGCGCCTGCGCCTGCGAGAGTCAGGGAGCAGAGGCCGGCCCCGCCGGTCGTAACCGCGAGCGCGTCGCCATCGGCGCAGTCCGGGCGTGTGCGCACAATCGGTGGCGCGGCTGCAGTGGTCGTCGTCGTTGCCGCGATCGGTTTCCCACTCGGCAAGCTCTGGCTCGGCCACCAGGAGACGACGCCGATCGTTCGTGAAACGCAGCCGACGCCGGCCGTCCAGCAGGCGGCAGCGCCCGAGCGCGCGGTGACTCCGCCGAGCGCCGTAGCCACGTCGGCGCCGCCCGCGCGTGAGGAGAGCGCCGTTCAAGCGCCCGCGAAGGCTGTTCCGGTTGCGCCTGCGGCGCCCAAGGCCGCTCAGGGCGTCGTGCCGCCGAAGGCCGCTGCGCGGGTGACGTCCAAGACGGCTCGGCCAGTCACGTCCGCCCGCCCGGCTCCAGCCGTGGTTGCCCCGAGCCCTGTGCCTGTGGCGCCGGCTCCCGAGGTCCCGGCGCCCGCCCCGGTCGCTGCGCCCGCGCCCAAACCCGAGCCGCCCGCGGCACCGGTCGGTCCATTCTTCGAGCTCAGAGACGTCAACGAAACGCCGCGAGTGGCGACGCGCGTCGAACCGCAGGTGCCAGACGATCTGCGCGATCGGCAGTTGAACGAGGTCGTCATCGTGCGAGTCCTCGTGACGCAGGCCGGTCACCCGCTCATGGTCAATCTGCTGCGCCGGTCCAAGGCCGGTCCCTCCCTCGACGACGCCATCGTCGCGGCCGTGAAGCAGTGGACGTTCGTGCCAGCGAGGAAGCGGGGAGAGCCCGTGAGCTGCTGGTATCACGTCGGCGTTCCGGTGAGCAGCGCTAACTGACCCCACGCCCGCAGTATCATCGGTTCCGCCAGACCCTTGAGGACCGGAGCCGCATGAACCAGCGACGCGTCTTATCAGTCATCTGCGTAACCCTGTGGGTCGCCGCCGCTCTACTCTCCGAGGCCGCCGCAGGTCAGGCGCCTGGACGCGGAGAGAAGTGGGCGGCGTCCTGGGTCGCATCACCGCACGGGCCGTACCCTTCAGGAAACCCCTCGGCTCAACCCGACCTCTCGACGGCACTCGACACAGCCGACAGCGGCGCGGTCGATCAGACGTTTCGGCTGATCGTGAAGCCGGATCTCTGGGGCAAGACAGCGCGCCTGCGCCTGACGAATGTCTTTGGCACGCGGCCAGTCACCTTCGACGACGTCTTCGTGGGGCTGCAGAGTAGCGGCGGCAATGTCACGGCGGGAACGAATCAGCGCGTGCGCTTCGAACGGGGCCGGACGAGCGTCACGATTCCCGCAGGCAGCACGGCAACGAGCGACGGACTCGAGTTGAGCTTCGTGAGGAGCGCGGCCGATCCATTTCTGACGGGCCGGAAACTCGTGGTGAGCTTTCACGCCGTCGGAGCGACGGGGCCGATGACGTGGCATGCCAAGGCGCTCACGACCTCGTATCTCACGGCACCGCGCTCGGGCAGCCACGGAGGCGAGGAGAGCGACGGCGCGTTTGCGTTCACGACCACGTCCTGGTATTTCCTCGATGCCATCGACGTGATGGCGCCGGCCGATACCGTTGTCGTCGCGTGTTTCGGTGATTCGATCACCGACGGCACCGCGTCGACGCTCAACGGCGACGATCGGTGGCCGGACGTCTTGTCACGCCGGCTGCACGAGGCGCACGGCTCGCGCGTGTCGGTGGTCAACGCCGGCATCGGCGGCAACCGCGTGGTGTCACCGCCCACCTACGCGGTCGCGAGTCCCGTGTCTGGTGGTCCGTCGGCCCTCGAACGGTTCGATCGTGATGTCGCGGGGCTGTCGGGCGTGTCGGCGGTGATCTGGCTCGAGGGGATCAACGATCTGGCCGGTGGCACCAGGGCTGACGCGGTGATCGCCGCCATGCGCGAGGTGGTGCAGCGGAGCCGCGCGCGCGGCCTCAAGATCTTCGGCGCGACGATTGTCTCGAGCCTCGGCAGCGCCACCGCGCACGGGACGCCGGAGGTCGATGCCGAGCGTCAGACGATTAACACGTTCATCAGGTCGAGCGGTGCGTTCGACGGCGTTGTCGACTTCGACCTCGCGACCCGCGATCCCCAGACCGGTGGACTGCGCGCGGCCTTCCAGCCAAACAGTACGACGGGGGGACCCGGCGATCGCCTGCATCCGAATCGGGCGGGGTACCAGGCGATGGGGAACGCAGTCGACGTCACCGTACTTGCCTCGCTCTTTGCCCGGCGCTGATTCGGATCGTCCGCGTCTGCTGCGGCGCGCCGTTCCCGCGCCCGGAGCCTTCCTCGTAGTACCGATCGGTCGATGATCCCGCTGTCAGACTTTCGTCCTCAGGGCGTCGTGTTCGATCTCGACGGCACGCTGACCGACAACATGGCCTGCCACTCCGAAGCCTTCGGCCTGTTCCTCCGGCGCCATGGCCTGCCCGAGATGACGATGGCCATGCGGGAGCGGCTCGATGGGAAGCGCAACTCGGAAATCTTTCCCATCCTCTTCGAGCGCGAGCTGGCGCTCGACGAGTTGCGCGCCTTCGCGGAAGAAAAGGAAAGCGCGTATCGCGAGCTGTCGCGCGAGAGACTGCAGCCGCTGGCTGGCGCGGTCACGCTGCTCGAGCGACTGGCCGCGCGAGGCATCGGCGTCGCCGTGGCGACATCGGCACCGGAGAAGAACGTCGCGCACACGCTCTCGGCCATCGGCCTTGCGGATCGCATCGGCGTCATCACGCGGAGCGACGCGGTGCCACGCGGCAAGCCGTTCCCGGATGTGTTCCTGCGTGCGGCCTACGAGCTCGGCGTGGCGCCCGAGGCGTGCCTGGCGTTCGAGGATGCCCCGGTGGGCGTCGCGGCCGCGCGAGGCGCGGGCATGCGGTGCGTGGCGATTACCTCGACGTTCTCGGCGGAGACGCTCGCGGCTTTCGATCCGCCGCCGGACGCGGCCTATCGGGACTTCGAGGCATTTCTCGACGGCGCGGGCAGCTGGCTGGCGAACGCAGGGTACCCGCAATGACGGCGTTCGCCATTCCGCCGCCGATCGAACCGATGCTGGCGAAGGTGGCCGACGCGATCCCGTCCGGCGATGGGCACCTTTTCGAGCCGAAGTGGGATGGCTTCCGCGCGATTGTGTTCTGCCGCCCGACGGAGGTGTACATCCAGAGCCGCGATCTGCGGCCGCTCGACCGGTACTTTCCCGACCTGCACGCGATCTTCCGCGCGCGGCTGCCCGCCGGGTGCGTCATCGACGGGGAGATTGTGATTGCCACATCGAAGGGGCTAGACTTCGACGCGCTCCAGCTCAGGCTTCACCCGGCGGCTTCTCGCGTCGCGAAGCTGGCCGAGGCGACGCCGGCGGCATTCGTCGCGTTCGACCTTCTGGCTGCCGAGGGGCTCGATCTTCGGGGGCAGCCGCAAGACGAGCGCCGGTCTCGGCTCGAAGCGCTCCTCGGCGACAGCGCGCCGCCAATCTATCTGACGCCGATGACGCGCGATCGCGCCCTCGCGGCCGAATGGCTCGAACATTTCGAGGGCGCTGGCCTCGATGGCGTGATCGCCAAGCCCGTGCACGGCACCTACCAGCCAGGCAAGCGCGCCATGATCAAGGTCAAGCACGCTCGCACCGCCGACTGTGTCGTCGCAGGCTTCCGCTGGCACAAGAGCGGCGAGGGCATCGTCGGATCGCTGCTGCTCGGGTTGTACGACGCGAAAGGGACGCTGCACCACGTTGGCGTGACGTCGGCGTTCACGATGGCGGCGCGCAGGCAGCTGGCGTCGCTTCTTGCGCCGTTGCGGGAACAGGCGCTCGAGGCGCATCCGTGGCGCGAGTGGGCGGACGCGAGCGGCAGGGGGATGGGCCGGATGCCGGGCGCGCAGAGCCGGTGGAGTGCCGGGAAAGATCTCTCGTGGGAGCCGGTGCGGATCGAGCGCGTCTGCGAGGTCAAGTACGATCACCTTCAAGGCGACCGTTTCCGTCACGCGGCGGTCTTCGAGCGATGGCGTCCCGACCGCCAACCAGGCGACTGCCGCTACGACCAGCTCGAGGTCACGGCGCCTTACGAGCTCGAGAAGGTCTTCGGCGCGGGGCGCCGTCAGGACTGACGCCTTCCCATTCGTTTGGCGCGGCGTCGGGATCGAGCGCCTCCTGAGCGGGACGCAGTTCGACCGGCACGTGCTGCAGGTTCACGCGGATGCGGGTCCACGTGCGAAACCGGCCGCGCATCGCGTCGACGAGGACGTCGGCTGGAGTGAGGTGCGCGGCTGCCTCGGGATGGCGTGCTCGCCATCGGTCCAGTCCCGCGAGCGCCTCTTCCTTGTGCGCGGCGCGACCAATCTCGACGAGCGGACGGCTCGGCATACGACGCCGGGACGGCTGTACCCGCGGCGGCTCTCCTGCCTGCTTCTTGTACTGCGGAGGCCACGGCGCGTCTCCCTGACCCTCACGCTCGTGGCGCACGGAGAGCTCGAGCAGGCTGTCGAGCGAACAGCGATGATCGTCGATGCCCGCGTGCCGGTCGCCGACGGCGGCGAACCGCGCCGGCATCGTGGCCAGCGTGAAGTCGCCCGGCTCGCACGCGTCGATCTCGTTCCACGCCAGCGGAGCCGAGACGCGCGCGTCCGGCGTCGGGCGAACCGAGTACGCACCGGCGACCGTCCGGTCCTTCGCGTTCTGGTTGTAGTCGAGGAACACTCCGTGACGCTCCTCTTTCCACCACTTGCTCGTCGCGAGCTCGGGCGCGCGCCGCTCGACTTCGCGCGCGAGCGCGAGCGCCGCGCGTCGCACCTGGTCGAAGGTCCACGACTGTTCGATTCGCACATAGACGTGCATGCCGCGTGAGCCGGATGTCTTAGGCCAGCCGACGAGTCCGAAATCCACGAGCGTGGCCTGGACGACGCGCGCCACTCGGCGCAGGTCGTCCCACGAGACGCCTGGCACCGGGTCCAGATCGACGCGCAGCTCGTCGGGGTGATCGAGATCCTCGGCCCGCACCGGATGCGGGTGCAGTTCGAGACAGGCAAGGTTGGCCATCCACGCCAGCGTGGCCGCGTCCCGTGGGACGACCTCCTCGGCCGTACGCCCCGACGGAAACTGCAGCGAGACGACTTCGACCCACGGCGGCCGGGACTCGGGCGCACGCTTCTGGAAGAAGAACTCACCCTCGATGCCGTTCGGATAACGGACGAGGACATTCGGACGGCCACCCGCGCCGCGGAGCGCGCCCTCGGCGACAGCCAGGTAGTAGTGGACGAGATCCAGCTTGGTGAAGCCGGCCTGGAAACAGCACCTTGCGCGGGTTCGAGACCGCGATCTCGCGGCCCGCGACGATGAGCCGTTCGTGTTCGGTCATGCTCACGCGACAGGATACCGCGCCACGGGACGGCCCATGTCGGGTGCCGTCCCGGCAGCATCGTTGGTCGGATCGCTCGACCTTCGAATAAGGTGAAGGGATGAGCGGCCAGTCGATCCTCCAGATCCTCGCGGAACGCGCGCAGGCCGATCCCTTCAACGGCGATCGCCACCGGCGATCTTCGTGCTGGCCATCCTGCACACGTTCGCCGCCGCGCGTTTCACGTCGCTGTCGCACGCGATCCAGCATCGTCAGCGACGGGCGCGCACGCGCCGCGGGCCGACGCCAGACGCCGAGCGTGACGGCCGAAGCTGCTGCACTTCCTCGGCGAAGTCGAAGTCGTGTTCGGGCTCTGGGCGGTCGTGCTCTTCGCGGCGATGATCGGCTACTCACGGTTGGGAGACAGGCGAAGCACTACTTCAACGACGAGGTCAACTACACCGAAGCGCTCTTCGTCGTCGTCATCATGTCGCTGGCCGCGACGCGTCCGATCGTCGCGTTCGCCGAAGCATGCCCTGCGCCGCGTCGCCAATGCCGGCGGCGGAACGCCGGCCGCGTGGTGGGTCACGATCCTGATCATCGGCCCCATCCTCGGGTCGTTCATCACCGAGCCGGCGGCGATGACGATCTGCGCGCTGCTGCTCGGCGCGGCAGTTCTACGATCTCCATCCGAGCGACGCGGCTGAAGTACGCAACGCTCGGGCTGCTCTTCGTCAACGTGTCGATCGGCGGCACGCTCGACGCATTTCGCGGCGCCGCCCGTGCTGATGGTGGCGCGGCACTGGGACTGGTCGACGCCGTTCATGCTCGGGCACTTCGGCTGGCGGGCCGTGCTCGCGATCGTCGTCTCGACGCTGACCTACTTCGCGATCTTCCGCGCGCGAGTTCGGCAGCCTGGCGCGCCGGCCGGCGCTGCCAGACGTCGAGCGAGCCCGAGGATCGCGACGGCGTCGGATCGCGCTCGCTGCCCGTTCCGTGGTGGCTGACCGTCGACCCACATGGCCTTCATGGCGTGGACGGTCCTGACGTGCGCACTACCCGGCGCTCTTTCTCGGAGGCGTTCCTGATCTTCCTCGGCTTCGTGCGCGCCACGGCCGCCTATCAGAGCCTCGTCGAGCTGAAGGCGCCGTTGCTCGTCGGGTTCTTCCTGGCCGGGCTCGTCATCCACGGCGGACTGCAGGGCATGGTGGATCTCGCCCGTGCTCTCGAGCCTGTCGGCGACGCCGCTCTTCCTGAGTTCGACGCTGCTCGACGGCCTTCAACGACAACGCGCTCATCACGTACCTCGCGACGCTCGTTCCCAACCTCGACGAACACCTCAAGATCGCGATCGTGGAGGGCGCGGTGACGGGCGGCGGCCTGACCGTCATCGCCAACGCCCCGAATCCGGCCGGCCAGGCCCTGCTGGCCGCTTCTTCGACGACGCCATCAAGCCGATCAGGCTCTGCTTTCGGGGCGCTGCCACCGACGCTGATTGTGATCGCGGCGTTCAGGCTGATCTAGATCGCGGATCGTCGATCACGGGGACGCGGACCACGTGGATTCCCAAGGATCACGTAACGCGGATCACGTGGACTTGCAAGGCTCACGGGACGCGGATTACGCGGATTCCTAAGGATCACGGGACGCCGGATCACGCTGGATCTTGGCAAGGATCACGGGACGCGTGCTGAGACTCGCCGTAAGTTCGCGTCTCGGGACGAGATCCGCGACGCGGGAACATCTGACCGCCGCCGTGCATCCAACAGGCGGAGAGACATGCCGCCACAGTTCGACGGAGGATGCCGGCAGGCCGGACACGACGCCGAGCTCGTGCCGCATCGCCGCGGGCGACGAGGTCGCGCCTTTGAAACCGCGTGATGCGGCGGCACAACCAGCAGATGTTCCGCGTCGCGCGCGCCATTCTCAAAGACGATGCCGAGGCGGAAGATGCGCTGCAGGACGCCTACCTCGAGGCATTCCGGAAGATCGGCTACGTTTCGTGGTGAGTCGCGGCTCTCGACCTGGCTGACGCGCATCGTGATCAATCAGGCCCTGATGCGGCTGCGCCGCCAGAAGCGCGATCGCGTTGTCGATGCCGTTCGAACGGCGACGGATGGCCGCGGGGAGACTCCCGAAATCGATCGCCCGGAGACACGGCGGAGTCTCCCCGCGACGCCACGATGCGCGCCGAAGTGCGTCGCATATCGAGCGGCATCTCGACGAGCCTGCCGGTCGCGTTCCGCACGGTCGTTCGTGATGCGCGACGTCGAGGACATGAGCGTCGAAGAAACCGCGGCGTGCCTGTCGATCCCCTCCGCCACCGTGCGCACCCGCCTCTTTCGTGCCCGGGCGCTCCTGCGCGAGGCGCTTGCCCGGGACATGGACTCCGCACGGTCGAGTGTCTTCGGTTTCGCCGGCGAGCGCTGCGACCGCATCGTCGCCAACGTTCTCGCGCGCGGGCGGCATCGCCTCTTGATCTTGCAGGGATCAGACAGATCCTAGCCAACTCGAGCTACGACTCCTGACCCGCTGAACGCGTCCGCATCCGCAGCGTGCGACCCGGGGAACACAGCCTTCGCTCCCGCATCCAATGAGCAATCCGTCTCGCCTCGTCCGTCGCCGACGCGGACTGAAGGCGTTGGCGCATCAGCCTTCAGCGAGGAACCCAATCCAATGAGGAGTGTCCATGAAAGTGTCCGCTATCGTCGTCGCGGGATCGTTGCTCGTGTCGAGCCGGCGCCGTTGCGCAGGGCGTCACCGATCCGCAAATCGCGTCCATCGTCGTCACCGCCAATCAGGTCGATATCGACGCCGGCAAGCTGGCCAAGTCATGGCGAGTCAGCGACGACGTCAAGAAGTTCGCCGACCAGATGATCACGGACCACACCGGCGTCAACAAGTCGGCGGTCGACCTCGTGACGCAGACTCAAGGTGACGCCGGAGGACAACGCCGACGAGCCAGAGCCTCAGAAGGGTGGGGATGACAAGAACGTCGCCAACCTGAAGACGCTGAAGGGTGCGGCGTTCGACAAGGCCTACATCGATCACGAGGTCGCGTATCACGAGCAGGTGCTCGAGGCCGTCGACAAGACGCTGATTCCGAGCGCCACCAACGCCGATCTCAAGGCGCTGCTGGTCAAGGTCCGTCCGGCGTTCGTCGCGCATCTCGAGCATGCGAAGCACGTCCAGGCGTCGCTCGCGAAGTGAGGGAAAGCGTCCATGACGTTCACGTTTGCCGAAGCGCGTGCCGTCTCGGCGTCTTCTGTGCGCCGCCGTTGCCGTGGGCCTCCTGTCCAGCCTTGCGCCGGACGCTGTCCAGGTTGCGGCGGCCGCACGCGCGCCCGGCCGAAGACGCACACGGTTCTGATTGAGGGTACCGCTTCCACCCGGAACGGCTGACTGTCGCCGCCGGCGACACGGTCGTCTGGATCAACAAGGATCCGTTTCCCCACACGGCCACGTCGACATCCGGTGCGTTCGACTCGGGCAGCATCGCGCCGGACAAGTCCTGGAAGTTCAGGCTCCTGAAGAAAGGTGATCTCGACTACATCTGCTCCCTGCACCCGACGATGAAAGCGCGGTTGACGGTGGAATGAGCTGTCAGCCGCATCTCGGCATACGATGGTGCGATGGTTCGCACTCGTGTCAGTGCCGCACTGGCCATGATCTTCGCAATGGTGGGAACCTCCACCGCGCACGCGGCCACCAAGACCGACATCGTCGAGCTCCTCAACGGCGATCGGATGACGTGTGAGATCAAGAAGCTCGACCGGGGCAAGCTGACGGTCAAGACCGACGGGCTGGGGACGGTCTCGATCGAGTGGGACGATATCCAGAACATCACGAGCACGAACCGATTCAACGTGGAACTCGCCTCGGGCGAGCGGACGTTTGGCTCGCTCGGGCGCGGTGCGCCGCGAACCGTAGACGTCGTCGAGGGCACACGGACCGAACACATCCCGCTTGGCGACATCGTGCGCATCGCGCCGCTCGGCGGCACGCTGTGGAAGCGGCTCGATGGTTCAATTTCCGCCGGCTTCAGCTTTACCGAGGCGAACTCGCAGACGCAGTGGACCTTCGACAGCAGCCTGAGCTACCGCAGCCGCCGCTGGCTGTCGCAGCTGACGGGCGATTCACTGCTGACGACGAGCGACGAGGCGGATCGTCAGACGCGCAACAACCTGTCGCTCCAGTCGCAGCGCTACCTGCAGCCGCGTTGGTCAGCCATCGGGTTCGTCCAGTTTCAGCAGAACGAAGAGCTCGCGCTGAACCTGCGTTCGGTTGTCGGCGCAGGCATAGTCCGCATCCTGGCGCAATCGAACCGGACGTCGGCATGGATCGTGGGCGGCGCTGCATTCACCCGCGAGGCGTACTCCGGGGAAGGCGACCAGAACATTGCCGAAGCCGTGGCTGGAGCGTCGTGGGAGTGGTTCACCTTCGACGGACGCTCGACCAGCCTGACGACGTCGGCAATCAGTTATTACGCCCTCAACGGCGATTCGCGAGTCCGGCTCGAGTTGAACGCCAGCTTCAAGAGCGACATCGTCGGCGACCTGTACTGGAGTATCAACGCGTTCGAGAGCTACAACAGTCGTCCGCCGCCGGACCAGAAGTCGAGCGACTTTGGCGTGTCGGCGACGATGGGGTGGTCCTTCTAGCCGGCCAGCTCGTCGCCGAGGTGACGGTCGGGCACGAGATACCTGGTGACGTAGTCGCGCACGGCGTCTGTGAGGGGCGTGACTACCCGGCGATACCCCGACTCGCGCAGTCGATCGATCGACGCCTCGGTCGAGTACTGATACTTCGCGCGCAGTTCGGCCGGCATGTCGATGAACTCGATGTCGGCCGGGCGCCCGAGCGCGCTGAAGACAGCGTTGACGAGCTCGCGCCAGGTGTGTGACTCACCCGAGCCGATGTTGAAGAGGCCCGAGGCGCCTGGTTCGTCGACCAGGTGCAGCGTCATGTCGACGGCGTCCTTGACGTAGAGGAAGTCCCGGCGCTGCTCGCCGTCGGCAAACTCCGGCCGGTAGCTCTTGAAGAGCCGCACGCGTCCAGTGTCGAGGATCTGCCGGAAGGCCTTGTTCACGACGCTCCGCATATCGCCCTTGTGGTCTTCGTTCGGCCCGAATACGTTGAAGTACTTCAGGCCGACGATGCGATTGAGGTAGCCGCGGGTCGACGCGTGGAGATCGAAGAGCTGCTTCGAGTAGCCGTACATGTTGAGCGGCCGCAGCCGCGTGATATCGAGCCCGTCGGACACCCGCCCTTCGAGCGCGCCGTAGGTCGCCGCCGACGAAGCGTACGCGAACCGAATCCCACGCTGGAGCGACCACTCCGCGAGCATCTTGGTGTAGTTGAAGTTGTTCTCGACGAGGTACCGGGCGTCGGTTTCGGTCGTGGACGAACACGCCCCGAGGTGGATGATCGGTACGCACGTCTCCGAGCAGTCCCAGCTCGATCTTGCTGGCCAGCGCGTCGGCTTCGATGTAGTCGTCGAAGCGCAGCGGCACGAGGTTGCGCCACTTCTCGCGCCGGTCCAGCCGGTCGACGGCGATGATGCGCTCCTCCCCGCGTTGATTGAGGGCCCAGACGACGGCGCTCCCGATGAGGCCGGCGGCGCCGGTAACAAGGATGGTCCCGCGTTCAGGCATCACGAATAGTCAATCTGGTGGGGCGAGGCTTATGGCCGACGCATGGAACTCTATCATCGCGGAGGGCCGTTCGTCTCGTGCGGTGAACCGCGTAATCCGCGTCCGCGTCTCTCAGTGATCCGTGATCGGTGAGGCACGGTGTATCGTATCCAGTGGTGCTGCGGCGTTTTCGCCACTATCCGTCGTCAACCGATACCCAGGATGAACGCGAGATGAGAACGACAGGTGTTTCCGGCAGGCTCTTCAGGCTAGCCGCGGTCATGGTTCCCATGTTCGGCCTGCTGGTGTTGGCGCAGGCCCCGGCGCAGCCGGCGCCGCAGGGCGGCGCGCCGCCTGCCCAGACGGGTCAGCCGCCGCAAGGTCAACGCGGCGGTGGTGGCGGCGGAACCCTCTCCTCGACGACCAACGCGGGCGCCGACTTTTCGCCCAAGCCTCCGATTACCGCACGGACGCCGCAAGATGAGGCGAAGTCGTTCACCCTGCCGCCGGGGTACCGGATGGAGCTCGTCCTCGCCGAGCCGGACGTCATCAGTCCCTCGGTCATCCGGTTCGACGGAAACGGCCGGATGTACGTAACCGAGTTCGTCACCTACATGCGCGACGCGGACGGCAACAACCAGCACACGCCCGAAAGTCGCATCACGCGTTTCGAGAGCACCAAGAACGACGGCGTCTACGATAAGCGGACGGTCTTCGTCGACAAGCTGGTGCTGCCACGGACGATCGTTCCGCTCGACGGCAACAGCATCCTGACCAACGAGACGGCGTCAGACGACGTAATCAAGTACACCGATACCAACAACGATGGAGTCGCCGACAAGCGGGAGCATTTCTATTCGGGCATCGGCATCGGCCGCGACGGCAACCTCGAGCACGAGCAGGCCGGCTTCAACTGGGGCCTCGACAACTGGATCTACACGACCTACAACGCCTTCCGCATCCGGTGGACGCCGAACGGCATCCTCAAGGAGCCGACCGGGCCGAACGGCGGGCAGTGGGGCGTGACGATGGACGATGACGGGAAGATGTGGTTCATGGATGCGGGCGGCGAACGCGGTCCGGTAAACTTCCAGGTGCCGATTCACTATGGGGCCTTCACGGTTCCCGACCAGTACGAGCCCGGCTTCGAGGTCGTCTGGCCAGAGGCAGGGCTGTCGGACACGCAGGGCGGAATGATCCGCGTGCGGATGCCGGTCGGACGCCTGAATCACTTTACCGCCGCCTCGGGCGCCGACGTGGTGCGCGCGCACCGTGTTCCCGCCGATCTGCGCGGCGACCTCCTCGTGACCGAGCCCGTCGGTCGCTTGATTCGCCGCGCCCGCATCGTCAAGTCCGAGGGCCTCACGCAGCTGCGCAACGTGTATCCCGGGTCCGAGTTCGTCCTGAGCACCGACCCGCTGTTCCGGCCCGTCAACATCACGACGGCGCCGGACGGTTCCCTCTACATCGCCGACATGTATCACGGGATCATCCAGGAATCGAACTGGACGCGCCCCGGCTCGTATCTGCGGCGCAAGATCGATCAGTATCAGCTCGACAAAGTCATCGGACACGGGCGTATCTGGCGCCTGCGGTTCGATGGCATTCCCGGCGTGCCCGCGACGCCGGCGGGTCCAGCGGCGCAAGCGACGCCGGAGATTCCCGCGCAGCCCGCGCTCGCGCTCGATCCCACACGTCCGCGCATGCTGGAGGAGACGCCGGCGCAACTCGTAGCACACCTGAGCCATCAGAACGGGTGGTGGCGAGACACGGCACAGCAGCTCCTCGTCCAGCGGCAGGACAAGTCCGTGGTGCCTGCCCTCCAGAACATCGTCCGCACCTCCGACAGCCCGGTGGCGCGCTTTCATGCGCTGTGGACGCTCGAGGGGCTCAATGCCCTCGACCTTGCGCTCGTGCGCGAGGAGATGAAGGACAGCAACCCGCGCATGCGCGTGCAGGCCATCCGCGCGAGCGAGACGCTCTACAAGGCGTCGGCCAGGGGGTTGGCGGACGACTATCGGGCGATGACCAAGGACGCCGATCCTGACGTGGCGATCCAGGCACTCCTCACAGCCAATCTCTTCAAGCTGCCGAACGTCGAAGCCTTGATCAAGGACACGATGGAGGGGAACAAGGCGAAGGGCGTTCAGGAGATCGGCCAGCGCGTGCTGCAGCGGATTGCCACCGCCGCGACGACCGCGGCCGCCGGTTTCACGCCCGAGCAACAGGAGCAGATGAAGGAGGGCGAGACGATATACCGGAGCCTGTGTCAGACCTGCCACGGCGAGGACGCGCGTGGTGTTGCCGTCGCCGGCGCCACGGACGGGTCGATGATGGGGCCGCCGCTCTCGGGCTCTCCGCGCGTGCAGGGGCATCGCGAGTACGTGATCAAGACGCTGCTCAATGGCATGACTGGCCCGCTCGCCGGCCAGACCTACACGCAGGTCATGCTGCCGATGGGAGCGCAGAACGACCAGTGGATTGCCAACGTGGCGTCGTACATCCGCAACGAGTTCGGCAATTCGGCGGCGTTCATCCCGCCGGCGGAAGTCGCTCGAGTGCGTGCGGCGATCGCCAGCCGCAAGACCATGTGGACGTATCCCGAGCTCGAAGTCACGCTGCCGCGTCTGCTGCCTGTCGATCCGACGTGGAAGGCGACGGCCAGCCACAACGCCGAGCGCGCGGCGAGCGGGCTGACGCTCGCGGCGTGGACGAGTGGAGCGCCGCAGACGCCGGACATGTGGTTCCAGGTCGAGCTGCCGCAGGCGGCGATGATCACCGAAGTGCAGTTCGACGCCGGCGCGCCGGGCGGTGGTGGACGTGGCCGCGGCGGCCGAGGTGCACCTCCGGTCCCCGCCGCCGGTCGTGGTGGTGCGCCAGGCGCTCCTGCTGGAGCGGCCGGCGCACCCGCGGTCCCGCCGGCCGGCCCTGCCGCCGCGCCGACGACGCCCCAGCGCGGCGCGGTTCCGGGTGCAGGCCGTGGCGGTGGCTCACCGTTTGGCAGCTTCCCGATCGGCTACAAAGTGCAGCTCTCGATGGACGGCAAGACATGGGCCGCCCCCGTCGCGCAGGGCGCCGGTTCACCGGTGACGATCGTCGCGACGTTCCGTCCGACGCAGGCGAAGTTCGTGAGGGTCACTCAGACGGGGACGGCGGAAGATGCGCCGGCCTGGTCGGTGCTGAACTTCCGCGTCTACGCGTCTGGGAGCGCGCCAGCGCGCTGACGCGTGGCGCGTTCATAGAAGGGAACGGAGAAGATTCGACACGAAGACACGAAGTGAACGGAGACGCACGAAGGGCCGGTCGCGCCGCGCGAAGCGCGGGCGGCATCGAGAGAGCGGCGACCACTCAAAGCACCCTGTGCGTTCTCGGTGCTTTGAGTGGTCGCCGCTCTCTCGATGCCACTCGCCGGCCGTTCGGCCGGCGACGCGACCGGTCTGCTGGTCGACGCACCTCGACAGCCTCCGTGCGTCCTCGTTCGCTTCGTGTCTTCGTGTCGAACCCGTTGTCTCCGTCCACTCCCTGGCATGATCACGCCAGACCGTGTTTGTCCGCGGCTGACCTCTGACGCAGGATTCCAAGGAGCTACTCGGCTCTGAAGATCGGCGCCCCTCTATCAGCGCTGTTCGAGGCTCGTCTTCGTCGACGCCAGGATCTTTCGCAGTGCGTCGCGGCTGCGGTTCTGCACGGTCGAACGGATGAACGCACGGAGCATCCCGCCGAGCGAGCGCGTGCGGGCGCGGCTGACCGAGATCATGTAGAAGGCTGGCTTGCCTGGGTCGGACGCGTCGATGGTCATGGTGAGGGAGAGGCCGGCGTCAAGGTAGTGGTCAGCGTAGATCTGGTTGGTGGCAATCAGAACGGTCCGCGGTGTCCCCGAGGTGCGGTAAATCGTCTGGTGCGACAGGCGTAGCACGGGCCGCACGCCGAAGTCTTCCTTGCTCCAGTACATCACCTCGTCCAGGCCGTCGGGCCCGCCCGGGCCGAACTCGCGGAGGTAGGCAAGAAAGCCCGGCGCGAAGGCGTTGACGAACCCGAACCGGTCGACGATGAGCGACACCTCGGCGGCTACGCTCAACGGTTCTCGTTTGTTGGCAAAGGTCGGCAGTGCGCGCCGTCCGTCGCGGCTGTAGGCCGCGGCGTATCCCGCCAGGACTTCTCGCCAGACGGTCAGCGAGCGTTCGCGCCAGTCCGCCGCGCGCCAGTCGACGTCGCGATGGAACCGCGCAATCTCCGGCTCGCCCAGCCGCACCCGGCATTCGCCCGGCCGGCAATCCCTGAGGTCCAGGCTGTATTCCTCGAACGGCACCGAGGCGAGATCGGCCGCACGCGGCGGTCTGCTGAGGCGTCCCATGTCGAGCACGATGGCGCTCCGCTTCAGGCTTTCGACATCGCGGTACCGATCGACCAGCCGCTCGCTCGACGCGGCAATTCGGACCGCCCCGGCCACCGCGATTTCACGCGCGTCGGTCGCGAGCACCTTCGCGAACGGCTCGCCGCGCGTCACCGCCGCCCAGTCCGCGTCGCTCGCCTCGGCGATATCGCGCAGCAGGTCGCGCATCGTGACCTGTTGGGACCCACCGGCCGACAGGACCGTCAACGCAGCAGTGAAGAGAGCGCCGGCGAGCAGGAAGGTGCGCCACATAGACCAGGACACGACAACCCCAACGTGGTGAAGATGTCGTTGCCTAGTTTACCCGGTGTCCGCGGTGTCAATCGGCCCTTAATGCCACCACCGGCGCCACCTTCAACGCCCGCATGGCAGGCACCGACGTGGCCGCCAGGACGGCCGTCAGGGTAAGAGCGATGACGCTCACGAACGCGACGGGATCGGTTGCCGTCACGCCGAAGAGCATGCCGTCGAGTAACCGCGTCAGCCCGAGCGCGGCGATGCTGCCGATCGTCACGCCGACCAACGCCAGCCGCACGCCGCGACCGACGACGAGTGCGACCACGTCCGTCGATTCCGCGCCGAGCGCCAGCCGGATGCCGATCTCGCGCGTGCGCTGCGAGACGAGATATGCCATCAATCCGTACACACCGAGCGTGGCCAGCAGCAGTGCGCACACGCTGAAGACACCGATGAGCAGCAGGCTGAATCGCCGGCCCGCGAGCGCACGATCGAACGCGTCCTCGACCATCCGGATCTGCAATGGGACTTCCGGGTCGACCCTCCGCACGATCTGCCGCGCCGCCGCGGTCAGTGCGGACGGTGCCGCGGCCTTGACGACGACGCTGACGCGCGCGGTCGCTCGCTGCTGGTAGTAGCCGTAGAAAATCTGACCCGGGAGCGCTTCGAGCGAAACCTCACGCACGTCGCCGACGATGCCGACGATGCGGAAACCGCGGAGGTCGCCGTCCATGTTGCCGAACTGTACGAAGCGTCCGATGGCGTCCTGATCCGGCCACTTGGCTTTCGCCAGCGACTCGCTGATGACCGCAACGTGGGGAGCGTCGGGTCCGTCGCCCGGTTCGAACAGTCGTCCGCGAATGAGCGGGATACCCATCGCCGCAAAGTAGCCTTCGCTGGCAATGCGATACTCCGCCATGCCGGAGCGCGCCTTTACTGCATCGCCAAGCGTCGCGAAGTCGGCAAAGCTCGTGATCTCGTCAGGCCTGGTCATCTCGATGAAACGGCCGTTGGGGAAGTTTCCGTTGCCGAGCGGAAACGCGCTGACCAGGCCCACGCGTTCGACGCCTGGCAGCTGGCCGAGCCCGGCGAGCAGTGCGCTCTCGTTGTCCACGCGCCGTTGGCGTTCCTGCGGGTCGCGCCAGAACGTCCAGGTCAAATCCAGGATGAGCGCGTTGGCCGTGTTGTAGCCAGGGTCGACGGCCAGCACCCGCGCGAAGCTGCGCGCGAGGAGGCCGGCGCCGATGAGCAGGACGATGGTCAGCGCGACCTGCGCGACGACGAGTCCCTGTCGCACGCGCTCGCCGCGCCCGCCGCCCATCGTGCGCTGACCTTCGCCGAGTGACTCGCGGAGCTTCGCCGGCGACGTGCGCAGTGACGTGAGGACGCCGAGGAGCGCTGCGGTGCCGACCGCAACGAGCAGCGCGAAGCCGAGCACGCCCCCGTCGACACGGACGTCATCGATCCGAGGGAGGTTGGCCGGTTGCAGCGCCGCCAGTGCGCGGACCCCGGCAAACGCAATCACGACACCGACGGCGCTCGCGGCACCGGCGAGCACGAGCGCTTCGGCGAGGAGCTGCCGCGTCAGCCGGCCGCGATCCGCGCCGACCGCCAGCCGCAGCGCCAGCTCGCGCTGGCGCGACGAGGCGCGCGCCAGGTGCAGGTTCGAGACGTTGAGGCAGGCGATTACGAGCAGCAGGATGGCCGCGCCGAACAGGAGCAGCAGCACCGGCCGCGACGCCGCGGTCAGCGATTCGCGCAGCGGAACGGCCGCCGCGTCGAACATCCACGTGCCGTCGCCGTAACGCTGCTTCAGCGTTCGCGAGAGGATGCTGATCTCGTTGTTGGCGGTGCCGGCGGCGACCCCGCTCGACACCCGGGCGACGACCTGAAAGTTGTGCGCGGTTCGCGAGGTTTGCGGCGGATCGACCTCGCGCGCCGTCCAGAAATCACTGCCGGCCGGGTAGTCGAAGCCCGGCGGCATCACGCCGATGACCGAATGCACGGTTGAGTCGATGCGTAGCGCCAGCGCCTCAATTGGCCCTCCACCCAGGCGCCGGCGCCATAGCCGGTCGCTCACGATCACGGCAGGGGCGCCGCCGACGCGTTGTTCCTCGGGCCGGAAGCTCCGCCCGACGAGCGGCCGCACCCCCATCACGTCGAAAAACTCTCGCGAGACGACGGCGCCGGCCGTCATGGTCGCTTCGGTGCCGAATAATACCGGCACGAGACCTGGGGACATCTCGGCCATCGCGCTGAAGCTGCGGGTGCCGGATTTCCAGTCGTCGAAGTTGGGCTCCGAGACGGTGTTGGTCCGGCGTCCCGTCCCGTTCACCTGATGCAGGCGGACGATCCGATCGGGGTCGGGGTACGGCAGCGGGCGGAGTAGCACGCCGTCGACGACGCTGAAGACGGCCGTCGCCGCGCCGATGCCGAGCCCGAGCGTCAGAATCGCGACGATGGCGAAGGCCTTGGATCTGAAGAGCAGCCGCACACCGTAGCGCACGTCGCGAAGAAAGTCTTCGACCAACGCAGGCCGGTACTCGTCGCGGGTGCGCTCCTTGAGGTACTCGACGCCGCCGAACTTCACGAACGCCTGGCGTCGCGCCTCCCCGGGTGTCATCCCGGCGCGCCGATTCTTTTCTGTCTGCTGGTCGATGTGAAAGCGGATCTCGTCGTCGAGCCCGCGCTCCCTGCGTCCGCCGTGCCTCAGCCGCTGCCACCATTCGCGCATGTGTCCCCTCGGCCGCCTCTCTACGAGGCTTCGAGAATCAGGTTGATGGCTCGAGACAGGCGGCGCCAGTGAGCCAGTTCGTCGACGAAGTAGCGGCGGCCCTCTTTCGTGAGCGCGTAGTACCTCGCGGTCCGGTTATTCGCCGTGACTTTCCATTCGGAGCGAATGAGGCCCTGCCGTTCGAGGCGATAGAGGGCGGGGTAGAGCGTGCCCTGGCCGAGCTGGAACACCTGTTCCGACCATTGCTCGAGGCGTTCGGTGATCCCCCAGCCGTGCATCGGCTCGAGTTGCAGCGCCTTCAGCACGAGCATGTCCAGCGTGCCCTGAAATGTGTCCCGCTTCTGTCCAGCCATGGTTTCCTTTCGATAGACGAAAGGAAGCCTGATTAGGTTGCATTGGCCTGTCAAGGGGCGCTCTGCACGCGTCTTGAAGATAGGGCACAATGTTGAGCGCCCCGGTCACCGTTCAGTCGGGGTCATTGAGGAGATGACCATGCGTGCCTTACTCGTGCCCAAACTTGCATTGACAGCTCTGGCCCTGGCCGCCGCGTTCGGAGCGCCCGCGTCCGGTGTCTCGGCGCAGAACGTGAAGGAAACCTTCACCGCCTTCGCGATCAACATGAACAGCGGTCCGAAGACCGCGACCGTCGATTTCCAGATCGAGCGCTGGTCAACCGATGCCGAGCGCGACGCGCTCCGGAGCATCCTCGTCGAACAGAAGGACAGGTACAAGGCGAACCAGGCGCTGCTCAAGGCGCTGCAGAAGATGCCGAAAGCCGGTTTCATCCGCACGCCGGACAGGCTGGCGTGGGACCTGCGCTATGCCCGTCAGAATCCGCTGGATGACGGTGGCCGGCAGATCATTCTGGCGACCGATCGCCCGATCGGATTCTGGGAAGCCCGCAACCAGGGAAGGAGCATGGACTACCCGTTCACGATCCTCGAGGTTCGCCTGAACAAGGAGGACAAAGGCGAGGGCAAGATGCTCGCGGGCACGCAGATCTACATCGATCCGAAGTCCAAGAGCATCGTGCTCGAGAACTACGGGCAGCAGCCCGTGCGCCTCAACGAGATTCACAAGCTCAAGTAGTGGTAGCCCCTGGACGGGCGACTATCCGAGCGACGAGAGCAGCTGACCGATGCGGCCGCGGAGCGTGGTGAGCGACGAGCGGTGGGTGTCCCACCGCTCGCGCTCCGCGCGCACGAACCGCGTGTAGGGCCCCATCGCATCGGCGAAGCGCTGCGCGCTGCGCTCCTGGGCGCGCTCGAACTCGGCGCCGAGCGCCCGGCGCAGGTCGCCGGTGAGCGCCGAGATCTTGGCGCGGATCTCGGCCCTCGCTTTCCGGCGCTTCGCCGGGATAATCAGGAACCCAAGAGCGGCCATGACGCCTGCCATCGCGATTCCCGTGATGTCCGCCGCGGACGTGGTTGCGACCAACGCCACGAGGGCGCCCAGCCCGAGCGCCCCCGCGCCGACGGCAGCGGTCGCGGCGACGGCTATCCGCGCACCGTTGGCGATCGCCTCGGCCTCTCGGCGCCGGTCGTAGGTCTCCACCACGCGCTGTGACTCCCTTCCGACCGAATCGAGCAGACGCGAACGTTCTTCGTGGAAGCTGCCGATGTCGGCGCCGCCGAGAATCCGGTCGCCGTGTTCCCGCTGGCGAGCGGCGAGACGCGCTGAGACGGCCTGCCACTGACGGTAGTCCTGATCCACCAGCCAGTCGATGATCTCCGAGACGCGCCGTTCGATCTGCTGGGGAGCGTCGCCGACCACTTTCTGTTCGAACTCCCGCTGCACGCGCGAGCGATTCACCAAATCGAAGACGCGCCCTACGCGCAGCGTGTCGTCGAAGTAGTGATGTCCGCGCGTTTCCATCTCGAGCAGCACCTTCTCGACCCCGCTCATCCGCAACTCGAATCCCCGGGCCAGGTCACTCCGGTATTGCGCCAGCTGGCGTTCGATGTCGTCGAGCGTCGACGTGTCGTTCGCGAGGAGCGCGAGGCGTTCGTCAGCCACGCCGAGATACCGTCGCGCCAGTACGTCGCCGACACCGAGCGGGCTCGACAGCTTCAGCCGGAAGCGGCTCTCCTCGTCGAGGGAATCATGGAGGAAGCGCTCCAGCGCCTCGAAGCGGCTGGCGGACCAGAGCGCCGGCTCGCCGTGCTTCGCGCGGCCCGCGAGCCGCGCGCTCAGCGGGAAGATTGGAGGCCTCGTGCCGAGCACGCGCTCGGCCGCGTCGCCCACGAACGCCAGCACCTGCTCGAGCTCTCCGGGGCGCTCGAGGATGTCGATCTTGTTGAGGACCACCACGACCTTCTTGCCCCAAGCCCGGATCGCCTCGACGAACGCGCGCTCGGTTTCGGTGAAGGGGCGGTCCGCGGACGTCACGAACAACACGAAATCCGCCCGCGGCACGAACTCCGTGGTCAGGCGCTCGTGCTCTCGGATGATTGCGTTGGTGCCCGGCGTATCGACGATGTGGATGTCCTTGAGAAAGTCGACCGGGGCGGTGACCACGCGGATGCCCGAGCCCAGGACGTCGGTCGAGGTCGTCTCACCGTAGCGGATCACGTGAAGCTGCGCGGTCGTCGGGGTCACCCCTTCCTCGAGCACCGCGCGGCCGACGAGCGCGTTGATGAACGCGCTCTTGCCGGCGTTGAACTCGCCGACGACGACGAGGAGGAAGAGCTCATCGAGCTGGCGGACGGATTCGGCGAGGGTCGCCGCGTCCCCGGCTGTGGCCGGAACGGACGCCAGCTCGATCTGCAGGTCGACCAGCAGGCGGCGTGCGGCGGTCAGTTGTTGGTCGGTCTGTTCGCTCAGCACCCGGTCGGGCAACGCGCACCTCGGTCCGCAGTCACCGGACTGCGCGTCCCATTGTAGGTGCGTTCGCGCACGTGCGCGATCAGCGGGTAGCGCCCGGGACGGTTAGCTGGCGGACCCAGGCCCCGTTCGCGGTCTCTTGCCGGCCGGTGAGCTCTCTGGCGTCGTCGAACCAGACCCACGACGGCTTGGCCGCGTGGGCTTCTGGCGTTATGCTCGCGAGCCCGCCGACCGACCGAAGAGCGCCGATTGACCGCGTGGGAATCGATTGCCTGACTGGGCGGTCGCTGGTAACGGCAGGGATTGTCCTCACGATGGCGTCGGTTGTCTCGTCGCGTGTCGGGCTGACCATGATCATGAAATGTTCGCGGCCGCCTTCGCTCGTGACCACCCAGTTGTGCACGTCGTCGGGCAGCCGATGAGCCTTCGCGGGACTGAGCGGATTGCTCAACCCTTGCTCCGGCAGCGGGAACAGGCGGAAGGACTTGCCGGCGTCGTCGGCATTGATGACATACACGTAGACTTCAGTCGATGCTTCGATGCGCATCAACACTTGGTCGCCTGCCACGAGCGGCGTGCCGGCGGTGATCGGCGTTTCCTTGCCATCGCGAGATCGAAACAACCCGGCCGTGACTGTGTAGGGAGGATTGGCTGCGACCTGGCGCGCCGTGCCCGCATCACGTTCGACGTTCGCTGCCGATGGCTGGTTCGCGTTCGCTGGCGTGTTGGCCGGCCTCGCCGCGATCCACCACAGTGGCACCGCGACGAGGACGACTGCCGCGGCGATCCCCGCCCAACGCTGCCACGATGTCCAGTCGCGACCGCCCCCGCGGTCGTTCCTGCCCGTGAGGGCGGCCTCGAGTTCGCCCGCCGTCTGCGGCCGTGCCGAAGGATCCGGCGAAAGCGCGCGCTCGACGGTCTGGATGAACCCGCTCGGGAGATCCGGCCGCACGTCACGCAGCCGCTTGACTCGCCCTTCTCGATGCGCGAGCGCGATCTGCGACCGGTCGGCGCCGTCGACTGGGTACTCCCGCGTCACCATCCTGTAGAGCAGGACTCCGAGGCTGTAGATGTCGGAGGCGCGCGTGGCGGGCCTCCCGTCGAAGAGCTCGGGAGCGAGGTACAGCGGCGTGCCAGCCGTGTCGAGCGGCAGGCGCAGGCCGGTGGTGAGCTCCGTGCCCGCGCCGAAGTCCATGAGGACCGTGCGTCCGCCCTCTTCCCGCATGACGTTCTGCGCTTTGACGTCGCGATGCACGAGACCGCGTCCGTGCACGGCGGCGAGCGCCTGGCAGAGATCCACGCCGATCGGCGTGGCTTCCTCGGCGCTGAGCGGCCCACGGGCACCGAGCTCGTCCTCCATCGTGCGGCCGTGGATGAATTCCATCCAGAGGCCGACGAAACCGCTCGACTGCTCGACGCCGTGAACGACGACGACGTTGCGGTGGCTGACCTTGGCGAGGAGCGATCCTTCGCGGAGCACACGGCTCGAGAGCGCACCGGCGTTTTCGGGCGTGACGGGGAAGAGCTTCAGCGCCACATCACGGCTGAGCACGTCGCGCGCCCGGTACACCTTTGCGAATCCTCCCTTGCCAACCTGTTCGAACACCGACAGCGATCCCCACGTGGCGGGCCGTTGCGCCGGGTCGAGGAGCTCCTGCACTTCAGTCTGGAGGGATGGCTCGAGCCCGACCGCGTCGGGGTCACGATAGACGCGCGTGAGCGCCGCCAGAACGCGGAGCTCGGCGAGCACGGCGCGCTCGTCGTCGCCGCGCGCCACGTCCTCCTCGCTGTCCCAGTCGATCGGCTGGTCCTCGTCGATCATCGACGCCAGCTCGAGCAGCGCGGTGTCGTCTTGACGGTCATCGCGAATATCAATGTCCACTGGCCATCTCCTTCGCCAATCGCACGAGCGCGCGGTGAATCGCCACACGCGCCGCATTGGCCGACGGCTTTCCAAGTGCCTGTGCCACTTCCTCGTGGCTCATGCCCCATTCGCACCGCGCGACGATCGCGCGCTGGTCCTCCGGCTTCAGTTTCTCGAGTGCCGCTTCATAGCGGGCGACGCCCTCGCGGCCGATCGCGATCTCGAGCGGCGATGGTCCCGACGAGGGCCACGCGCTGTCGAGCGGCGAGGGCGCCGGGTGCGCGTTAATCTTCCGGGCCTCGTCGCGGAAGCGATTGGTCAGCGCCTGGCGCAGGTAGCCCTGAAAGGCCCCTTCGTCGCGCGGCTCGAAGACCTTGATCCGCTTGATGACGCTGACGAGGACTTCCTGGACGATGTCGCCGGTGTCGACCGCGCCGCGTGCGCCGCGGGGCAGCCGTCCGCGGGCCCATCGGTGGAGCCTGGGGAGGTAGCGGGCGCAAAGCAGCTCAACGGCGTCCGGATCGCCGGTACGCGCCCGCAGCAGGAGCTGGAACGAGGTCTCGTTGTCGTTCACGCGCCGGGACAGGTCGACGAGGGGCTGCCTGAGGACCGACCCCGTCGCGGGGACGGTCGTGCGCAGGCCTGCACCCGTGAGTGTGCCTATCATATGCTGCTGGTTTCCCACGGATCCCTGGTTTTCGGGCGTCTCCCGTCGCCCCGGGGGCTGTGGGGCCTCCTTCTTATAGAGAACGGGTGGTGTGCGGAAGTGTTACAGGGGCTCAGCGCCAGTCGCCGGAGGCGACAAAGCCGGCCCAGTAGAAGGGAAGGGCACTCAATCCACGTGCTCGTCGGTCGCGCAGTGCACTGAGGCTGGCGGTGTGCACGGCATCGGCGGTACTGAGACCCTTCTGAAACCGCCCCTGATAGAGTGCGCGCATCCACGCCCGGGCAGCCTGATCGTCAACCGACCACAGGCTCATGATGACCGTGCGGGCGCCGGCGACTTGAAACGCGCGCCTCAGGCCAAGGACACCTTCGCCGGTCTTCACCTCTCCAACTCCTGTATTGCAGGCGGACAGAACGGCCCACTCCACGCCACCAAGCTCGAGCGACGCCACTTCTTCGGCCGTCAGGATGCCATCGTCTTCGTCCACCGCGGCGGAAGCACGCCGGTTGGCGCCAGCGAGGGCGAGGCCAGACAGGAGCAACGGATTCTCTGCCGGTTTCGGGGTGCCCATCTTCGTCGGGCCGCCGGCCTTGGTCAGGCCACCGACGCTGCGAGTGCCGTTCATGCCCGCCGAGCAGGCGCCGAGAAAGAAGCCATGCGTGGCGAGGTGCAGCACCCTGTAGTTGTGGGCCTCCCGCTTGAACGTGGCCTCATTGGCCTCGCGGCCCACCAGCACGCGCGCGTTCGCAAGCTCGCTGCCGGATTCCACGCTCGTCCGCCAGAGGCCGGAGAGCTCCCGCACTTCCTGCAGCGTGCCGGCGAGCGGCTGGAACTGCGCCGTTTGGAAGTCGCCACAGACCTGCTCCGCCGCGCGCAGCGCCGCCGATGGGTTCGTGAGTTCCCCAGCGGTGACCGTTTTCGCGTTCCCGCCGTGGAAGAGCGTCCGATCGTCGAACGCCGGCCCGCCGATTGCCAGGAGTCCGCGTTGCGGGACCGGCGCATGCGACGAGGGCACGAGGTCTCGCTCGGCAGACAAGTAGTGGATGACCACTCCGCTTTCGAGCAGATACGATCGCTGCCCGACCGGGAGTGCCGCGAACGGCACGAGGTTCAGCAGCCCATCGGGAACGATGAAGACGCGGCTGGCATCGCCTAGATGCGGCGTCAGGCGATCCCACACGAGCCTTCGCAAGGCCGCACCTGATCGGCGAGATGAGTGAACCGGCGCACCGGGCGGCACGGGTGCCGGCTCCAGTGCTTCAGCAACGATGTCCGCCCTCCACTGCGACACGAGGGGATCGATGGTCGACACCGAACCCAGAGGCACGACGACAGGCGTGTGATGTCCTTGCAGCACGAAGGCGGCGTAGGACGGAACGGTGACCGACACGGCGAGTCCGGGTCCAGCGAAGAAGATGTGGTCGTAGCGAACAAACGACACGAGCCCGCTATCCGCTGGAAGTGACGCTGTGACCTCACCAAGGCCGACCTGCGTGCGATCCCGCTCGGCTCTGAACTCCGCGCTGTGTTCTGCGAGCATCTGCTCGGCCAGCTCGCTCTCGTGACGTGTGTCGTCAACAAGTGAGGCGTATTGTGCCGCGGACAGCTGGCCCGGCCCGCGCGCCGTGAGGTTGGCAAGGCGCTGCTGCGCGGATCGGAGCGCGATTCGCACAGGATCCGCGCGCTCGCCTGGCGCTCGTCCGGCGCTCTGTCGCGCCGCGATCTCGTCGAGCACCAGCGCCCGCCCGCGGATCAGCTCGTCGGCGGCCACAGGGATCGCGGCAGGCATCGAACTGGACAAGGAGAGAATCAGATTCAATCCGCGTGGACGAGCCGCGGCATAGTTCAGCGCCTGACGTTCGGGCAGGGAGCGCAACATGAGCCGCAAGTGATTCCGGCCCGTGGCCTCAGCGTCGGCTGCGAGCGACAGCGCCGCCACGCTCTCTCGCAGGTTGGCCAGCGCCAGACCCAACCCTGATTCCGCGTCTGCGTAGGCCGGATGCGAGATCCCGAACGCTCTGGCGCGGATCTGTAATGCCCGCTCGTAGTGGTTCTTCGCCCCCGCATAGTCGCCCCGCCGAACCTGGATTTCACCGTAGAGAACAAGGAGAGTCGCGTATTCGGGCGCATCCGGCGCATCGAGTTGCTCCCACATGGCGATGGCGCGGCTCGCGAGCTGTTGCGCGCGCGCGGACCGGCCCATCTGCAACATCGTGGATGCCAGATCTGCCAGCGTTCGAGCGATGTTGCGATGGTCGCGCCTGAGGCTTCTCTCGCGAATTGCGAGGGCACGCTCCAATAGCGGAAGCGCCTCGGATGGCACTCCCTGTTCACGATAGACGGCCGCGAGCTCTGTCAGCGCAGACGCAACGTATGGGTGATTCGGGCCACCGACGCGGGCATAGACGGATATGGCCCGAGCCTGCTCGCGGCGTGCGCTGGCGTAATCGCCAAGCCTGGCGTCGGCTTCCGCGAGCACGGAGAGGGCCGTGGCGACGTACTCATGTGTGGCACCGTATCCCGCTTCGTAGATCTTCAGGGCCTGTTGGAAATGCCGCCGCGCGGTCGCATAGGCCCCCTGGTCAAGCTCGGTGAGTCCAAGGCTGTGTAGATACTCGCCCGTCATAGGGTGGCCTGCACCGAAGTTTCGCTCGGCGATGGCGAGGGCCCGCTCTTTCAGCGCCAGCGCCAGGGCCAGGTCCCCGAGGTCGGCTAGGGTTCCCGCCAGATGCCGGAGCGACAGCGCTACGAAGGGGTGATCGGGACGCAGGGTGCTCTCGGCGACCTGGACGGCCCGTTCAGAGGCGTCTTTCGACTCGACGGGGCGTCCCTCGAACCAGAGCTGCTGCGCGATCAGATCCAGGGTCCGCGCATACGCGGGATGATGGATGTCCGCCGTTTCCTGTATCGCTGCCGCCCGTCGTAGCGATAGGCCTGCAGCGTCGTAGTCGCCCTTCCGCTGGAGCACCAACCCGAGATCCTCTAGGGTCCGTGCGATGGCCACGTTGGTCTCGGGGAGCGCCTTCTGCTTCAGCCGGAGGCTCCGCTCGAGAACTTTCACCGCATCGTCGTAACGCTCGGCTCTGGTCAGGGCATCGCCGAGGTGATCGAGCGCATTCGCCACATCGAGGCTATTGAGTCCGGCCGACTGCTCGCTCACGGCCACGGCGCGCTCGGTGACAGTAATGGCTTGGGCGAATTCGACCGCCGCGATCAGCACATCGCCGAGGTTGAGGAGGGATGGGACGAGCGCAGCGCCGTCGATTCCAACGTGTGCTTCCTTGATTCGGCGAGTGCGCTGGGCGAGTGCGAGTGCCTCTCCGGATGCCGCTCGGCCATTCAGCACCATGGCTCGAACAAGCAGGTCCGATGCGCTTGCCACCTGAAGAGCGTCGTCGCCATAGGTGGCGCGCTGGATGTCGACGTCAGCGCGAGCTGCCGCTTCGGCCTGTTCGTACCGCCCCCCGGCGAGCAGGGCGTAGGCATCCTGTGGATCGACGCGCGCACGCTCCTGCCCGACCGGAAGCGCCACTGACAACGCAACCAGGACCGTCGTCGACCGCAACGTGCCGACTCGCGGGCGAGTCACAGGCTCAACGCTAGATTGGGCGCGTCTGAGATCCAGGGCCGGGTTTTGGCGCTGGGTCTGAGGGCGGCGAAGTCTGCGGCTGCGGTCCACCCGCAGTCCCCATCCGTTTGCGCATGACTTCGCCGATCAACTGACCCACCATCACCTGTGCCGAGGCTGCTTCCGACTCGGGTGACGAAAACTGAACGCCGGGCGTCGGGCGCGACGTCGGAGAGGAGGCGCTCACCGGAGCCACGAATGCGACGACGAGGTGTCCGCCAAGCTCGGTTGCCCGTCGGAAGATGTCCGATACTACCTGGGAGGGCCCGTCGGCGCCCAGTCCAGACCCACGGTCGGGTTCTCTGCCGCGGTCGGGTTCTCTGCCGCGGTCGGGTTCTCTGCCACGGTCGGGTTCTCTGCCGCGGTCGGGTTCTCTGCCACGGTCAGGCTCCCTGCCGCGGTCAGGCTCTCTGCCGCGGTCGGCCTGTTTGACTCGTTCGGCTAGCCTGGCCTGTTCAAGTTCGGCTGGCGTGAGCTTGCGCTCCGCTTCACCATTCATGATGCCCTCCTGTGAGCCGTCTCAGCCCTGTCTCGCGAGCAAGTGAACGAGCCCGCTCCAACGCGTTTCTTGCGCAAAGACGAAGTTGTGGTACAGGTCTCGCACGGCATCGAAGTCAATCTCTGGTGCAACGTGCGGTGCGTAAAGGCTGATGCCGTTGAGCCGTGCCGTCTGGCCGGAGTTGCGGCCGTGTTCGACGATGAACGGGCGTCCGTCCCCCGTGCGGCTGCAGCCGACCAGCGGGGGCCGGGGGCCGATCAGAAAGTCGCCCAACGCTCTTGCCGCCTCGATCACGAATGCGTCCCCGCTTTCACGCACCAGATTGAGGCACAGATCGGCCACGTCTACGAACGGTTTGCGCTCTTCAGTCTGCGACCGTGAAAACAGGGCAGTGATCCGGTCACGCGTATTGGCGTCCCCAATCGCGCAGGCTAGCGTCAGTGCCAGAAACTCCGCATGGGCGAACAGCTGGAGAGCACGATTCAGGTCGAGGAGCGTCAACGTGACCGGATCGGCGGCCGTATACGATTCACAGAATCGCCGCACGACGTACGCGCCGAATTCTGCCGGACCCATGAGCCTGCGAATGGGGTTCCGGAGCCTGTCGAGAATGCGGTCGTACGGCCAGCCCGGAATGGGGATGCCGATCTGCGAGCCAAGCAGATAGCTCGCAAACGGTTGGAGCTGGCAAGCCAACTCGACGGTCGCCAGGTCGCACGCATCGAAGCCGATGACATCGAGCGTCGGCCGGTCACCGCCACGATACACCTCCAACATTCTGTCTTGCAGGGCGCGAAGCACTTCACTGAGTTCGCTGAAATCGAGCGCGTCGATGGATCCGCTGCGCGTCACCTCACGACCGATCGCGAAATCGTACGCGTGCCCCCACAGCACCAGCATCGAATGGTCTTCCCGGCGATGCCCGACTTTCATGAGCGACGACTCGATGAAATGTGCCAGGGCACGTCCGCCGGCGAGGTTGCGTTGGGTATCTGGTACATCCACGCCTTTGTCGATGCCGACGTGGTAACGCCGCGGTACGCCCTGGCCATGGATCTGCGCGAAGATGTTCAACCGCCCACCAGACCCGACGGTCGCCATTTCCCCGAGGTCGGCCTTCGCGGCTTCGTGGAGAGGCGAGTTACCAGCGATGGTCTCGGCACCCATGAACACCATGACGGTCCACTTCCGATCGTCGTTGTCAGTGCCCGGCGTCGGTGCGCGTCCAGTTCCTGCCGCTCCAACCCAGCTCTCTGGCGTCATGATTCACCCTCGCAGCTCTCCAAGCCGGACGTGCACAATCTCCAGCATCCCATTTGACGACACCCTGGCTCGGACAATTCCCACCAAGTTCTGACGTCTTTCTAACGGTTCAGCTGCTCTACCTAACGAAAGACAACCACGAAACGTACATCGTGTGTTCGATTCCGCATTCCGGGCGATTTGCACAAGATTCCGCGTGATCCGCGTGGCGTTGAGGAGCTGTCACCTGCGGCCGGGCTTGCGTCCCCGTCCCGCCCTCTTTAAGCTGAACCAATGGGCATCCTCGAATGGGCGGCCGTGTTCGACACCGTGGGCAGCCTCGCCAGAGCGGCGCGGCGGATGGGGCAGGGCGCCGTCGAAGGCCTCGCCGGCCAACCGCCCGGGGCCGGCAAACCCGGAGCGGTTGAAGCCGGCCTTGCCGGCGTGCTCGTGGCGGCCCTGAAGGAGGCCTTCGACCGGGATAGCGCCCGCATGGAGATGGAACGCTCCCAGATGGACGCCGAACGGCGGCGTGCCGAGGAGCTCCTCCGCGCCGAGCTCCGGCGGCAGGCGGCCGACCGGATGCTCGCGCAGCTCCGACTCGTCGCCGTCATGGCCGTCGGCACCTGGGCTCTCTCGGCAGTGCTCGGCGTCCTGATGCCAGGTATGCGTGAAGGCCTGCCGAGGCTGCTCCTCGGCGCCGGTTGGGTTTTCGCGCTTGGTGCCCTGGGGTCGGCGTTCGCGGCCTGGCAGCATGTGTCCCTCCACTCGGCCGATACGACCAGCGGGGGAGCCGCCGTACTGGATCATGCCGCGGCGGTGTATGCTCCATGGCTGCTCATCACCGCGCTGGCCCTGACCGGCGCGGGTCTCCTGACAGCCTTGTGATCAATCAAATGCTTGGGATCCTCGACGCCATCGCCGGTGCCCGGCACTCCGATCCGTTCTCGGTTCTTGGTCCGCACATGGAGCGTGGGCGCCTCACGATCCGCGCATGCCTGCCGGCCGCCGAGGCCGTGAGTGTCACGCAGAATGGCGCGCCGCCGGTCGTGATGACCAAGAGCCATCCGGCAGGCGTCTACGAGGCCACGCTTCCCGACGCACCGAAGGCCGGCGAGGGCATCGACTATCGGCTTCGCGTGACTTACCCCGGTGGCTACGTCGCGGAAGTCGACGACCCGTATCGCTACGGTCGCGTCATCACCGACTACGACCTCTACCTCTTCGGCGAGGGCAACCACACACGCATCCACGACAAGCTCGGTGCGCACCCGATGACCATCGGCTCGACCGAGGGCGTCCACTTCGCCGTCTGGGCCCCCAACGCCACTCGCGCGAGCGTCGTCGGCGATTTCAACGACTGGGACGGGCGCGTGCACCCGATGCGGCTCCTCGGCGTGAGCGGAGTCTGGGAGATCTTCATCCCGGCCGGGCGGCTCGGGCACCGCTACAAGTTCGAGCTGCGCACCAGGACGGGCGAGATCCTCATCAAGGCGGATCCATTCGGGTTCCAATTCGAGGTGCCACCGCTCTCGGCGTCGATCGTCAGCCAGCCCGCACATGCATGGGGCGACGCCGGCTGGATGGATCGACGCGCGGACGCCGGATCGTGGTTCGATCGCCCGATGGCGATCTACGAAGTGCACCTGGGCTCGTGGGCGCGTGTCCCTGATGAGGGCGAAGGACGGGGCGATCGCTACCTCACGTACCGCGAGCTCGCCGAACGGCTGATCCCCTACGTCAAGGAGATGGGCTACACGCACATCGAGCTCCTGCCGGTGATGGAGCACCCGTACTCCGCATCGTGGGGCTATCAGGTCACGGGCTTCTTTGCGCCGACCAGCCGCTTCGGCACGCCGTCGGACTTCAAGGCGTTCGTGGACGCCTGTCATCAACAGGACATCGGCGTCATCCTCGACTGGGTGCCTGGCCACTTCCCGAAAGACGCCCATGGGCTGGCGCAGTTCGACGGCACGGCGCTCTTCGAGCACGCCGACCCGCGTCAGGGCGAGCATCGCGACTGGGGCACGCTCATCTTCAACTACGGACGCACCGAGGTCAGGAGCTTCCTGCTCGCGAACGCGCTCTTCTGGCTGCAGGAGTACCACGCCGACGGCCTGCGCGTGGACGCGGTCGCGTCGATGCTCTACCTGGACTACTCGCGCAATCACGGCGAGTGGATCCCGAACCGCTTCGGCGGGCGCGAGAACCTCGAAGCGATTGACTTCATCCGCAACCTCAATACGCAGACGCACGCCGAGGCGCCCGGATCGATCACGATTGCCGAGGAGTCGACAGCCTGGCCGTCGGTCAGCCGCCCGACGTGGATTGGCGGGCTGGGTTTCACCTACAAGTGGAACATGGGCTGGATGAATGACATTCTGGAATACGTCAAGACAGATCCGGTGTACCGCAAGTGGGACCATCGTCACCTGACGTTCTCGATGCTCTACGCGTTCACCGAGAACTTCATCCTGCCGTTCTCGCACGACGAAGTCGTGCACGGCAAGGGCTCGATGTTCGGCAAGGTCCCCGGCGACGCGTGGCAGAAGGCCGCGACGCTTCGAACGCTCTACGGGTTCATGTACGCGCACCCCGGCAAGAAGCTGATGTTCATGGGCGACGAGTTCGGACAGGGCCGCGAGTGGGATCACGATCGCGGGCTCGACTGGAACCTGGTCAACGAACCGCTGCACGCCGGGCTGCAGCGCTTCGTGCGCGACCTGAACCGGATCTACGCGGCCGAGCCCGCGCTGCACGAAGTCGATTTCGACTTCTCCGGCTTCCAGTGGATCGACTGCAACGATAGCGAGAACAGCGTCGTGTCGTTCATCCGGCGCTCGAAGCGACCCGGAGATTTCCTGGTGGCCGTGCTGAACTTTACTCCCGTCCCACGGGAGATCTATCGCATCGGCGTGCCGGAGCCCGGTGTGTATACCGAGCTCGTCAACAGCGACGCGGGCTTCTACGGCGGCGGCAACGTCGGCAACGCCGGGGCCGTCGGCACCGAACCGACACCCTCCCACGGCTACGATCAATCGGTCAACCTGCGGCTGCCACCGCTCGGGTTTCTGCTGCTGAAGCGCTCGTAAGCGCCTTCATCGCGCGGCCGCTGAAGGGCCCTGCACCGACACGAGCTGCTGCCGATCCGGATCGTAGGTCACGAGCATGACTTCGCGTGACGAGAGGCGAATGCGCCGCGCGAGCAACAGGTGCGCCGGGACCTCTTCGCGCTGCGCCGGGGTCAGTTCGGTTCCCTCGCGTTCGTGCTCCCGGGCGGCCACGCCTGGCTCGTTCGACTCCACGCGGTCGAACCTCACGTCCACGGCCGTCTCCGCCGCGGGCAGCGCAATCTCCTCCAGCACATAGAGCCGACGGTCTCTCCGCAGGCCGCCGCCGTGTACGACGCGGTCGGCGACGAGCGCGCCATCGATTCGCACCTGCAGCCGATACTCCGCGGTGGTGCCCTCGCAGGCGACCGCCTGTCGCATGTGCGCCGGCAGCCGCGCCAGCTCCTCCTCGCTCTGCTGGCGGCACTTCTCGATGCGCTCCGGGCGCGCACTCCACGCCAGCCGCAGCCTAGCGTCGGGGGCGTGATTGGTCGCCATCGGGACGTTCGACGCCCAGACGATGGCGGCCATGACGGCGAGGGCCAGCGCGATCCCAACTGCGCCATCGCGCCGCCTCATGATCGCCTCTCGACGAGCGCCGGCTCGCATTGGACCTCGGCCTCGGGCGCCTCGGCGTCCGTCCGTGGTCCGAGCGAGGCGATTTCGCCGGCAAACGCGCGCAGGACCTCGACCGCGTGTCCTCGCTCGCGCGCATCGACGTGCACGATGCGGACCCGGGCGCGCTCGACCCTCGGCTGCAGCTCGGCTTCGCGCCCGCCATAAACACGGTCGCCCAGCCAGCGCGGTCCCTCGCGATTCCAGCAGTCGCGCTCGGGGCAGGCCAGAATCAGCACGCCGCCGGTCCCGCCGCGCACGAGGATCTCGACGACCGACGTGTGCAGGTTGCCAGCACAGTCGATCGGGTATGGCACGCCGCCCGCCGCCGCGATGTCGGCGGCGAACGTCCCGGCGCCGTGATCGCAGGCGATGACGACGATCTCGTCGAGGCGCCGTGCGGGAGCGGCGACGAACTCGCGCACCGCGACCATCTGATCGCGTCCGGTCCGGCCGGGCGGGCCGACGCCCATCGGCGCACACGAGCCGGCGCAGATCCCGCAGCTCACGCAGAGATCGGGGTCCACGCGAGCGACGAGATCCGATCGGCGGCTCGTCCGCTCGAACATGGTGATCGCCCCGTACGGGCAATCGATCGAGCACTGGACGCATCCCACGCAGATGTCTTCGTCGACGACCGATGGCGGCGGCTCGGCCGCGCCGTGCCGCGCGGTGAGCCACGGAACGGCAAGCAGTACCACGCCGAGGCCCGTCGCGAGGAGGAGCGCCTGCGCGCCGCCGAGGACGCGCGCGATCGGGATCCAGAACGCGAAGAAGAAATCGGCCGGGATCGTCGCGGGCAGTACGAACGGGTTTGCCTGCGGCGCCATTCCGAGCGGCCAGACCATGGCGGTGGCCGTCAGGGCGGCGATGACGAGCCACATTACCAGACGAGGCGGCAGCACGTGTGGCCGCGACAGCCGCTTGACGTGGAGCCAGAACACCACGCCCATCGCCAGCGGAATGCCGATGTGGGCGAAGAGGTTCAGGAAGAAGAACACCGTCGGAACCGGCTGCTCGCCGGTGAACGCGCGGCTCGTCGGCTCAGAAAGAACCGGGAGGGTGTCGAGCATTCGAGCCCCTTCGCGGGCGAGGTGCTCGCCGAAGGTGTCCCACACCATCACGTATCCCGTCCACCCGCAGATGAAGAGCAGGAGGAGGAGGAGGCATCCGGTCACCCACGCCATGGCGCGCGCGCCCCAGCTTCGTCCTTGCGCGAACATGCGGAAGGCGTGGACGGCGGTCGCGACAACGGCGAGGTCGCTGGCGTAGCGGTGCAGCCCGCGCACCCAGTTGCCCAGCCACGGGTCGGCGGTCAGGCGCGCGACCGACTCCCACGGCGCGCCGACGCGGTAGAAAAGTATGAGCCAGAGGCCGGTGACGACCAGCACGAGATAGAGCGCGACGACTATGGTGCCGCTCTGGTAGAGGGGATTGAACGGCTGACTGTACAGCCGGTTGCCGAGCGCATCCGCTGTCGTCAGCAGCCGGATCGCCAGTCGCTCGGAGGGACGCGCGACGGCAGCCATGGACTAAGTAATCCTTACCGATCGAGCCGGCCGCGGATATGACGAAAATCATACCGCTCCGACTGGAGGAGGAGTAGGCTGTCTGGCGTCGCGCGCTCCCGTTCCTCTCACTGCCAGGGTGTCACATGACTACGCGCCCTCAAGACGAGTCCGTGCCGCTCGGCCAGCGACTCTTCGACAACGTGTTCCTCCTGCTCGGAGCTGGACTCCTCGTCATGCTCCTCCTTTACACCGGCTGGGGCCTCTGGGAGATCACGAGTCTCCCGGCCGCGCCACTGCCGTGAGGTTCCCCCATGCACACTGACACCCACACCGGGCTCGACTCGCCCAAGGGGATCTGGTGGAAACCGGCACACAAGTCGGAGAGAGTCTGGGTCGGGATCGCCTTCGGGTGGTGCATGGTGCTCTTCGCCATGATGCCGCTCTGGCACTGGAAGGGCGGGCAGAATCCGTCCGGCATCCGCAGTCGTACGAACCCGACGGCGTACGGCGCACGGGTCGGTGAATTCATCAAGCAGTACCAGACCGGGAACGACCGCGGCATGCCCATCGTGACGCCGCCGCCGGGCTCCGACGTGTATCTGGCGGCCGTCTCGTTCCAGTGGTTCCCGATCATCAGGCTGCAGAAGAACGCGCAGTACACGCTCCACCTCTCGTCGCTCGACGTCAACCACGGGTTCTCGCTCTACCCGATCAACGTCAACTTCCAGGTCGTGCCCGGGTACGACTACGGCCTGCGGGTGACCCCGAACGCTTCGGGTGACTTCCGCATCATGTGCAACGAGTTCTGCGGCATCGGCCACCACGTCATGGTCGGGCGGGTCATCGTCGAGGACGCGCCGCTCTCCGCGGCGGCGTCAGGAGGTATCCGATGACTGCCCCAGCCGGCGACTCCACGCTCCAGCCCGCGCGCCCCGACTTCCGGATCTGCCCGTCTACCGGCCGCCGCATCCACCTCGGCGCCGAGCGACTGATCAAGGTGCACGCCGTAGCGTCGGTGGTGTCGCTGCTCGTCGGCGCCATCGCCGCGGTGATGCTGGTGCTCACCCGCTGGCAGGCCGTACACCTGCTCCCGGCCGTCTGGTTCTACCGCATCCTCGGCGTGCACGGCATGAGCATGCTGATCTTCTTCATCATCTTCTTCGAGATGGCCGTGCTGTTCTTCGCCGGAACGGTGTTGATCAACGCTCGTAACTGCGCACCGAAGATCTCGTGGACGGGCTTCGCCTTGATGCTCGGCGGCGCCCTTCTGGTCGAGACGATGATGTGGTCGGGCCGGGCCGACGTGCTCTTCACGTCGTACGTGCCACTGCGGGCCGATCCAAACTTCTACCTGGGCGTGATCTTCTTCGCGGTCGGCGCGCTGGTGACGGTCGGCGTCTTCTTCGCGAACCTCGTCGTGGCCAGGCGGGAGAAGACCTACGAGGGATCGCTGCCGCTGGTCGTCTACGGCGCGATGACGGCCGCGATCATCGCCGTCATCACCCTCGTTCACGGTGCCGCCATCTACATTCCGACCTACCTCTGGTCGCTTGGATTGATGAACGTGGACCCCGAGATCTACCGGATGATCTGGTGGGGGCTCGGCCACTCCTCGCAGCAGATCAACGTCGCCGCCATGGTCTCCATCTGGTACATGCTCGGCGCGCTCACGATCGGATCGGTTGTCCTGAACGAAAAGATCAGCCGGTCGGCGTTCGTCCTCTACATCCTGTTCATTTCGATGGCCTCGGCGCACCACCTGCTGGTCGATCCCGGTATGGGACCGGCCTGGAAGGTCGTGAACACAAGCTATTTCATGTACATGGCTGTGCTGGCCTCGATGATCCACGGCTTCACTGTTCCCGCAGGCATGGAGCTCGGGATGCGCCTGCGCGGGTTCACCAACGGCATGTTCGACTGGCTGCGCCGCGCGCCTTGGGGCGATCCGGGCTTCAGTTCGCTCGTCTTCTCGGTCGTCGTCTTCGGCTTCGTCGGCGGGATCACCGGCGTGACGATCGGCACCGAACAGATCAACATCATCGTGCACAACACGCTGCGTGTTCCGGGGCACTTCCATGCCACGGTGGTGAGCGGCACGGCGATGGCGTTCATGGGCGCCACCTACTACCTCATCCCCCTCATCTTCCAGAAGAAGGTGGCGTTCTGGAAGAGTGCCGTGATCCAGCCGTACCTCTTCGCCGGCGGCATGCTGATCTTCACGCTGTCGATGACCTTTGCCGGCAGCTTCGGCGTGCCGCGGCGCCACTGGGACATCACGTTCAGCCAGGCGCCATTCGACGTGCAGTTCAATCCGATCGTCGATCTCATCCTGGCGGTGATGGCGCTTGGCGGGCTGATGGCTGCAACGGGCGCCCTCCTGTTCGTTGCGATCGCGGTCAAGTCGGTGTTCTTCGGCGAGGCGATCGGCACCATCGTCAAGGGTGTGGCCATGGCCGGCGTGCCGAGAGGCCTGACGCATCCGCCGGTGCACGCGCCGGACGTGGATGCCAGGAACGCCGCCCTGCACCGCGACGCGCCCGGCATCATGGGACCCGCGCCCGGCACGATTGTCCTGGCGTTCGTGTTTCTCGCGGCGTTTATCGTCTACTTCTTCGTGAACTGGAAGATCCTGTCGTTCCTCTGGAGGATCGGGTGACGGCGTCCGGGCGCGCGTGGACCGCCGTCGCCGCGCTCGGGGCGATCGTCGCGATCACCGCGTCGTGGTGGGCGCTCGCGCTCTGGCCGGTCGGCAGTACCGCGCCGGATTGGCTGCTGCGGACGCGCGAGGTGTGCTTCGGGTCGACGACCGATCGGCTGCCGAACGCGGGCGGCTGGCTGCTGCTCATCGGTCAGCCCGCCGGCATGATCGCGTTACTGGCCGCAGTGTGGGGACGGGAGCTGCGAGAGGGAATGGCGTTGGCCACGGCGCAGATCGCTGGCCAGCTGGCGGTCGGGGTTGTCTCGGCCCTAATGGTCGTTGGCGTCAGCAGCGTTGTCGTCCGCGTGCGCACCGCCGGCCTGGAAACGTTCTCGCCCGGTCCGGGGGTGACCGCCGCGCAGCTGACCCGGGTGAATGACGCGGCGCCTGCCCTGGCGCTCACCGACGAGAACGGACGTGAGGTGACGCTGGAGTCGTACCGCGGACGGCCGGTAATTGTCGCGTTCGCCTTCGCACACTGTCAGACCGTCTGCCCGCTCGTCGTTGCCGACGTGATGACCGCGCGGCGCCAGCTCGGCAGCGATCCTCCGAGCGCGCTCATCGTGACCCTCGACCCGTGGCGCGACACGCCAAGCCGCCTCGCGTCGATCGCGAAGCAGTGGGACCTGGATGGAGGCGCGCACGTCCTCTCGGGCGTGCCCGAGGATGTCGAGCGCACGCTGAATGGCTGGCGTGTGCCGCGCGTGCGCAACCAGCAGACCGGCGACATCTCGCACCCATCCATCGTTTACGTGATCGGTGCCGATGGCCGGATCGCCTACGTGGTGACCGGGAATGCCGACGCCATCTCGGCCGCCGTGCGGGCGCTGTAGCTTTCGGTGAGTGACAGCAAGCAAGTGTTGGCTATTTCTTCAATACCACTCTCAGTTCGCCCCACCACGTCACGCTTTCCCACGCCTTGTCGACGTGTTCGACGTACTCGATCTTGTCGTCCACTCTCCTCAACCGCACGTACTGACCGGGCTGGGCCGTCAAGTAGGTGAATTCCCCGGATGACGTGACTGTCAGCGGGACATTCTCCCGGCTCTCCCAGAAGTACTTGCCGTCGACGACGCGGATCTTGAGACTCTGCTTGATGGCTTCGTCTGTGCCGAGCTTGTGACGCGTTGCGGCATCTTGCTTCGCGTCAACCCGCACCGCGGGCAGACCTTCGAGCGCGCTCGCGTTCTCCGGGATCACGGCCTTGTCGCCGCTCGTTTGTGCCTGCTGGGCGGCACCGGTCGTCCCGAGGACGAGCCACGCCGCCACGCCAATCACGCCGACAATCTGTTGTGGGAACCGCATCGCGATCACTCCCTCATCGTCTTCTCTTCGATGGTGTGCAATGGCCGTGCCCCGACCGGCGACATGCGTGCTTCACATTCCTCCTCGCGGCCGGCGACGACGCGGCGCCCGCGCAGCGGACCGTAGACGGCGGTGATCACGGTGGCCCGGTGTTCGCCACCTCCATCGTCGCCGTAGAGCACGACCCAGTCCCGCGTCTTTCCGGCGCGGTGCGCCCGTGCGGTATTCGAAAAGAGCGCCGTGTAGCGCCTGGACCCGCGACGGGCATGCAGGATGGGCAGCCACGCCTCGCCCGTGGGGTTGAACCGCCGCGGTGCAATTTTCTGAAGTTGACCGGCAGCGACCTTCTCGAGGTATTCGCGATCGACGTCGAGAAGTTCGGACACGCTCGGCGTCGCGCGAACGGTCGCCGGTAAACGCACGCGCCCGAGCCGGTGCGCGAGAGAATCCCGGATGCCGGCCAGGCGTTTGGCGCCGAATCCGGCAACGGTTTCGAGCCGGCCGTCGTGCGCCGCGCTTTCCAGGTCGGCGAGCGTTTCGAGACCGAGCTCCTCGTGGAGCCGATCCGCGAGCACGTCTCCGATGCCGGGCACCGTGGCCAGGAGCGTCACCGGGTCGGCCTCCCCCCGGAGCCGGTCGAGCATCGGAAGCCGGCCGTGCGTCAGCAGTTCGCGAATTGCGCGGGCGATGGTTTCGCCGATCTGCGGCAGTTGCTTCAGACCCTCGAGGCCCTGCGCGCGGAACACCTCGTCTACCGGCTCGTTCATGGAACGAAGGGTTGCCGCCGCCCGCAAATACGCCCCGACGCGGAATCGATCGGCGCCCTGGTCGCGCAGCAGTCGGGCGGCCTCTTCGAGACGTCCAGCGACTTCCAGGTTCACGCGGCCCGCCACAACAACTCCCGCACCGATCTACAAGCAAGGCGTGCTCCGTCGACAGCCTTCCACGGCAGACTTGGCGTGAATGTGCCCGAATCACCGGGCGCGTTCGTACCGGCCCATCAACCTGGCAGTTCCGAGCATGTGTTTCTTCAATGCCTTCTCCAGCGCCTCGCGGCTCTTGGCACGGAAGCTGAGCGCTGGTACATCCAAGGCGTACAGCGTGAACAAATAGCGGTGGGAGGGGTGGCCTCGAGGGGGGCAGGGGCCTCCGTACCCGGACCGTCCGAAACCGTTCCGAAGCGTCCTGCCAACCGGCGTTCCGGCCAGTTCCGTCGTCTGCGGTGGGATGTCGTAGAGCAGCCAATGCGTGAACGTGCCGCCGGGCGCGTCAGGATCGTCCACGATCAGCGCGAAGCTCCGGGTGCCGTTGGGCGTGCCGGACCACCTCAGCGGCGGAGGCACGTCATCTCCATCACAGGTGAACGTCACGGGGACGGTGCCCTCGTGCGGAAAAGCGGGACTCGAGAGCGTGAAGGTCATGGGGTTCACCAGAGTCCGTGAAATCTCCAGATCGCTTGCGAAATTACGCCCATGAGGTTCGGTCGCCGGACTGAGGAGCGTCATGACGGATCTCCTCTTACGCCAGCACGCACAGGTCGGCCAACGATTCATTGCGGAAGGCGCGCCGAATGGCCGTCGCGACGAGCGGTGCGACGCTCGTGACCTCGAGCTGGCTCACGGCTGGTGCCTCGATCGGTACCGTGTCGCCGACGAGGAGGCGCGCGATCGGTAGCCCTCGCAGTACCTCCCGCGCGCGGCCGACCAGGAGCGCGTGAGTCACCGCCACGAAGATCGGCTCAATGGCACCGGCCGCCCGAAGCGCGTCGATGGCGGCTGCGATTGTTCCCCCCGTGCTCAGCATGTCGTCGACGATGAGCGGGGAGCGGTTCTGGACGTCGCCAATGACGCCGTGCGTCTCGACGTTCTCGCCACTGAGTCGCGTCTTGTGGACGAAGGCCATCGGCACCTGCAGCCGGCGGGCGTACTCGCGCGCGCGTCTCACGGCGCCGAGATCGGGCGCGACCACTACCGAGCTCTCGCGCATCGAGGGCGCGGCAGCGCGCGCCAGCAGGGGCACAGCGCTCAGGTGCTCGATCGGCATGTCGAAAAACCCCTCGATCGCAGAGCTATGGGCATCGATCAACATCAGTCGATCGAGCCCGGCGGTCGCGATGACGTTGGCCATCACGCGCGCGCCGAGCGACCGGCGATCGGTCCGGCGGTCCTGCCGCGCGTAGCCGAGGTACGGAATCATCGCTGTCAGGCGACTAGCTCCCGCCCGGCGGCAGGCGTCTGCCAGGAGGAGGAGCTCCATCACGTGCCGCTCGACGGGTGGGCTCGTCGACTGCAGCAGATAGACGTCACGCCCGCCAACCGGGTCTTGAAGCTCGATCTGCATCTCCCCATCGGGGAAGCGCCGGCACTCGTACGCGGCCGGCGCCACCTCGAGCTTCTCGCACACTTCGCCGCCGAGACGGACGCTCGCGGGGCCGGCAAATACGGTCACTTGGTCCACGTCTGCCCTCTCTTCCCGCACCGCGATCTCTCGAATGCAGTCCCCAGGCCACTTACCCTTCCTTGGCGGCCCGATTGCTTCTTCCGATCGATCCAAGTGGGAGTCGATGTCATGCGCTTCAAGAACCGTAAAGAGGCGGCAAACGAGCTCGCCGGCCGCCTTGCGCATTATCGCGGACAGCATCCGCTGGTGCTCGGCGTACCGCGCGGTGCCGTGCCGATGGCCCGAATCATTGCCGATTCGCTCGGCGGAGACCTGGATGTCGTTCTTGTACGAAAACTGCGGGCGCCAGGACAGCCGGAACTGGCGATTGGCTCGCTCGACGAGGCGGGTGCCGTCCTGAAAGGCCTCTATTTCGACGTCGCGTCCGACGAGTACTTGCGTGAAGAAGTCCGCATTCAGGAGGAAATCCTCCGCAAGAGGCGGGTGCTCTACACGCGTGCGCAGAGGGCCCTCGACCCGGCCGGGCGCGTGGTCATCATCGTCGACGACGGGATCGCAACCGGGTCGTCCATGCTGTCGGCAATCCGCTCTGTGCGGGCGCGCCAGCCAGGCAGGATCGTGGTTGCGATTGGCGTCGCACCGCCGGCATCGCTCGCGCGGATGCAAGCCGAGGCTGACGAGGTGGTGTGTTTGTGCGCGCCGGAGAACTTCTATGCCGTGGGTCAGTTCTTCGAGGACTTCTCGGAGGTCACCGACGACATGGTGGTCGAGGCCTTGGCGCATCCCAGAACGCGGTTGGCACCTCAACCCGCTCGATGATTGCCTTGAGAATTCCACGCCATGAGAATCATCGCTGCTCATCCTGTTGAGATTCCCGCCGGCGCGGCCGCCCTGAACGGGGATCTTCGAATCCCGCTCGGTGCGCGCGGTCTGATCGTCTTCGCGCACGGCAGCGGCAGCAGCCGCTTCAGTACGCGGAACCGCCAGGTGGCCGAGTTCCTCGACGGCCAGGGTTTCGCGACGCTGCTGCTCGACTTGCTCACGTCCCGGGAAGAAGCGATCGACGTGCGGACGCGGCAGTATCGCTTCGACATCGAGCGCCTCGGCCCACGCGTCAGTGCCGCCGCTGACTGGGCGCGCAGGCAGGCCAACCTTCGGGATCTCCCTGTCGGCTGCTTCGGTGCCAGTACCGGCGCTGCCGCCGCACTGATCGCCGCAGCCGAGCGGCCGGCAGCGATCAGTGCTGTCGTGTCCCGCGGCGGGCGTCCGGATCTGGCAGGCGACGCGCTTCCACGCGTCAAGGCTCCGACCCTCCTGATCGTCGGTGGAGACGATGAGCCGGTGATCGAGATGAATCGCGACGCCATGCGCCAGATGCACGCACACGTGGAGCTCGAGATCGTTCCTGGCGCGACGCATCTTTTCGAGGAGCCGGGAACGCTCGAGCAGGTCGAGCAGCTCGCCGCTGACTGGTTCAGGCGGTATCTCGGTCGCCCGGCGGGTCATGGAGCAGTCTGATCCGCTCGCGTCCAGGTGGGAGCACTTCCCGCACGAGGCGGACATCGGTCTTGTCGGCGTCGAGCCGACGATGGCGGAGGCCTTGACCGACGACCTGCTGCTCGTCGAGACGTCGCGGCTGTCGTTGATGCCGCCGATCAGGCGGGCTCTCGAGCAAGGTTGCGAAGCTGAAGCCGTTCGTGTGCGTCAAGGGATGGATGTTGTGTTGCACGTAGCGCCGACGTTCGACCCGATGGAGATTGATTCGCAAGAGATGCAAGCGACGGAGGTCGATCATGCTGCGAAGTGGCCGTACCGCTGCTGTCATACTTTTATCGTTCTCCGGCTTACTCCTTCCCAGCCTCCAGGCGGCGCTTGACCGCTCGGAACAGGCGCCCCCGCAGATCGCGCAGGCGCGGGCCCCGCGGGTCTCCCCGATCGGGGCCCAGCCTCTCCACTTCGAACTCAACGAGGGTCAAACCGACCCACGTGTGGCGTACCTTGCCCGCGGCTGCGGTTATGCCCTGTTCCTGACCCCGGACGAGGTCGTGGTGGGCCTGCAGCAGAAATGGGAACAGGCGGCCGCGCAATCTGAGACGGCGGCGAGCGGCCTGCGATCCCGGCGGGAATCGGAGCAGCGAGGCGCGGCGGTCCGACTGCATCTCGTCGGGGGCAACCCGGAGAGTCGCATCACCGGGCTGGATCCGCTCCCGGGGCGAAGTCACTATTTCCTGGGCAACGATCCGAAAAGATGGCGCACGGATATCCCTCACTACGCGAAGGTGAAGATGGACTCGGTGTACCCGGGCATCGACCTGGTTTTCTACGGCACCGGCCGGCAGCTTGAATACGACTTCCTTCTCGCGCCGGGGGCCGATCCGAGCGGCATCCGGCTCGCCGTGCGCGGTGCCGCCCCGCCCCGGCTCACCTCGACCGGTGACCTCGAGCTGAGCCTCGGAGAGGGATCGGTGATCCTGGAGGCGCCAGTGGCCTACCAGGAGTTCGAAGGGCAGCGACACGCCGTTCCCTCCCGCTTCGTGATCGCCAAGAATGCCGAAGTTGGCTTCGTCATCGGGACCTACGATGCATCTCAACCCCTTGTCATTGATCCCGTGCTCAAGTACTCCACGTACCTCGGTGGCGGCTCCGGTGTTGACAAGAGCGACTGGGGCAACGCCATCGCTGTCGATAATGCCGGGAATGCGTACGTTGCAGGCCTAGCGTACCCCGCGGATTTTCCGACGACCAATGGGGCGTTTGATCGCATCGGCGGCTATGCTGGCTTCGTCACGAAGTTCGACCAGAACGGAGCACTCGTCTATTCCACCTTCCTCGGCGGAAGCGGGTACGTGACCGAAGCACGTGGCATTGCTGTCGACACCACCGGCCACGCGTACGTGACCGGCCAGACCGGTCGGACGGACTTTCCCACAACCCAGGGCGCCTTCCAGGCAAGCTGTGCGCCCGGCGGCTCGCCCTACGGCTGCAACGACGCTTTCGTCGTGAAACTCAATCCCGAGGGGTCGGGCCTCGTGTACTCGACGTACCTTGGGGGCCCCTCGGACTCCACCACCCCCGGTGTCTATGGCGACGAGACAGGAAATGGCATCGCCATCGATGCTGAAGGCAACGCCTACGTGACCGGACTTACTCGGTCGAACGATTTCCCCGTGACAGCGAACGCATTCCAGAAGACGTGGGCTGGCGGGTGGGCCGACGTCTTCGTCGCAAAGCTGAACGCGAGCGGCTCGGCGCTGGTCTATGCCACGTATCTCGGCGGCACAGGCGGCTCCCTGCATGGAGACGAGGCCTATGCCATAGCAGTAGATGGCCAGAGCCAGGCCTACGTCACGGGGATGACCACCTCCGCGGATTTCCCCACGACCGTTGGCGCATTCAGACCGGCCTGGTCCGGGTACCCCAATGGCTTCATCAGCAAGCTGAGCGCTGATGGTTCTGCGCTCGTGTACTCCACCTACCTTGTCGGTCCTGGATCGGGTCGCGTATACGGCGGCCGAGGCATTGCCGTGGATGGCGTCGGGAACGCGTACGTGACAGGGGGACCGGCGGAGAGCGGCTTCCCAACAACGTCGGGAGTTCTCCAACCGCAGTGCACTCCCACTGGGCTCTGCGCCGACGCTTTCGTGCTCAAACTCAACCCAACGGGCACAGCCCTCATCTGGTCCACCTATCTCGGAGGCACAGCCGGCGAGCAGGGCAACGCCATCGCGCTGGACGCCCAGGGTGACGTGTACGTGACGGGCCAGACAGATTCTACAAATTTCCCCCTTTTCGATCCGGCCCAAGCGACGTACGCAGGGGGACCCAACGATGCGTTCGTGACCAAAATGAGCGCCGACGGCTCGCACTTGATTTATTCCACCTACTGCGGCGGGAGCGGCGACGAGGCAGGCTTCGGCATCGCCGTGGACCAATCTGGCAACGCCTATGTGACGGGCGCGACCTCGTCGACCAACTTCCCGACCCTCAATCCGGCGCAATCGACCAATCACGGTGTGTTTGACGCCTACGTATTCAAGCTTTTCACTCCGCCCCCTCCGACGATGGCGCTCGACAAAACCGGCCTCCAATTTGGCGCGCTAACGACGGGCACGACGTTCGTCTCGCAGACGGCGGCGCAAGTCGTGCGGCTGACGCAGACGGGCACGGGGTTGGTGACGTGGACGGCGGTATCGAACCAGCCGTGGCTGCAGGTCAGCCCGCCGTCGGGCAGTGGGTCGGCGACCTTGTCGATCAGCGTCGCCGCGGTGCCCGGGTTGCCGGTGGGCGGCAGCATGGCCGGGGCGATCACGCTGACGGTGATGGGCGCCTCGAACGTGCCGGGTCCCGTCGCGGTCTCGCTGACCCTCATCCGGGATGTGGCCGCGGCGCCGCCGTTCGGCTTCGTGGATACGCCGATCGATCACCAGGTCGGGGTGACCGGGGCGATCCCGTTTACGGGCTGGGCGCTCGATGACGTCGAGGTGACGCGCGTGATGATCTGCCGGGCGGCAGTCAGCGCTGAAGTGGCGCCGGTGGATCCGAACTGCGGCGGGGCGGCGCAGATTTTCGTCGGGTTCGCCGTCTTCATCGACGGGGCGCGGCCGGACGTGGCGGCCTACCTGCTGGGACTTCCGCTGCACACCAGAGCCGGCTGGGGGTTCATGGTGCTGACGAACATGCTGCCGAACCAAGGGAACGGTACCTATCTGTTCTTTGTGCATGCGCAGGACCGCGACGGGCACTCGACGCAGCTGGGGACGCGGACGATGACGTGCGCGAATGCAGGCGGGACCAAACCGTTTGGGGCGATTGATACGCCGACGCAGGGCGGGCTGGTCTCCGGTTCGAGCTTCGTGAACTTCGGGTGGGCGCTGACGCCGCAGCCGAAGCTGATTCCGATCGACGGGTCGACGATCAGTGTGCTGGTGGATGGCAACTTTCTCGGGACCGTGGACTACAACCACGAGCGCCCGGACATCGAGGCCGCGTTCCCCGGCCACCAGAACACCGACGGGCCGAACGGCGCCGTCGGGTTCCGGATCCTCGACACGACGACGTTGACGAACGGGCTGCACACGATCTCGTGGACGGTGGTGGACAACCAGGGGGCGATCGAAGGGATTGGGAGCCGGTTCTTCACGGTGTCGAGCGGCGCGGGCGCGCTGACGGCGGCGGAGGGCGCCAGGTCGAGTGTCGCGCGTCCGCTGAATGCGGCGGAGGTTCGTGCGATTGACCTGACATCACTGGACGGCGCGGCCCTCGTCGGTCGGCGCGGGTGGGATCTGTCGGCGCCGTACCAGGTGTTTGCCCCTGACGCGTCTAGCCGCGTCGTCATCCGAAGCGAAGAAGTGAACCGCGTGGAGCTGATGATCGGCGACGCGGCCGGGGCGCGGTACACGGGGTACCTGCGCACGGGCGAAGGGCTCGCGCCGCCGCCGATCGGGTCGCGGCTGGACGCGACGACGGGCGTGTTCACCTGGGCGCCGGGCGTCGGGTTCGTCGGGGCGTACGACTTGGTGTTCGTGCGTTGGGACGGAGCGCAGGCTGTGGCGCGGCACGAGGTGCGCGTGATCCTGGCGCCGAAGGGGAGCGGCGCGGTGGGCCCGCAGGTAGTCATCGATGTCCCGCGGTCGCAGCAGGACGTGGCGCAGCCGTTCGTGCTCGGCGGGTGGGCGGCGGATCTAAACGCGATCGACGGCACGGGGATCGCGACGGTGCACGCGTGGGCATATCCACTGGCCGGCGGACCGCCGGTGTTTCTCGGCGCGGCGAGCTACGGCGGCGCACGGCCGGATGTCGCGGCGGTGTACGGCGAAGAGTTCCGCGACTCGGGCTTCGGGCTCGTCGTGCAGGGCCTCGGACACGGTCACTACGACCTCGCGGTGTTCGCGTGGAGCACCGAGGTCGCGGACTTCGCGCCGGCAAAGGTCGTGCGCGTGACCGTGCGGTAGTTGACGTCTCGATGGGCGTGCGCGAGGGATGGCCTTGGCCGCTGAGGTCTCTCGAGCAAAGTTGCGAAGCTGGAGCCGCTGGTGTGCGTCAAGCGATACAGGAAGGGGGATACTCTCGTGGTCGAATTTCCACACATTCTGTGCCCGGTTGATCTCAGTGAATCATCCCTGCGCCCGCTGGCGCACGCGGCGGCCCTGACCCGGTGGTACAAGTCGCAGCTCACTGTGTTGCACGTGGTGCCGACGTTCGACCCGATGGAGGTACCGCCCTCCAGCCTCGGCGGCGCCGTTCACCTCGTTTACCCCGTACCGCGCGAGGAAGTGCTGGCGGAGTTGCGCCGTGTCGTCGACGCCGCCGGCGCCGGGCCGATTGACGCAGTGTTTGCCGCGGAGGCGGGCGACCCCGCCGGCACGATCGTCGATCAGGCCGTTGCGATCCCAGCCGATCTCGTCGTGCTCGGCACGCACGGGCGCGGCGGGTTCGAGCGCTTCATCGTCGGGTCCGTCGCCGAGAAGGTGCTGCGGAGGGCGCCTTGCCCTGTCCTGACGGTGCCTCCACATGCCACGGCGAAGCTGCCTGCCGAGGTGCGATTCAAGAACATCCTGTGTCCGATGGACTTCTCACCATCGGCGTTGCAGGCGCTGGGGTTCGCGCTGGATCTCGCGCGACAGGCCGAGGGCTCGGTCACCGTGGTGCAGGTCATCGAGTGGCTGGCCGAAGAAGAGCCGCGCACGACGGTGCACTTCAACGTTCCGGAGTATCGCCAGTATCTGATCGACGATGCCCGTGCGCGCGTGCAGGCGCTGGTGGCTGAGGAACCGCGCACCTGGACGACGATTCAGGATGTCGTCGTGCTCGGCCGCGCGCACCGCGAGATCCTTCGTATCGCGGCCGACTCGCGGACCGACCTGATCGTCATGGGCGCCCAGGGGCGCGGGGGCCTTGGCCTCAGGCTCTTCGGGTCGACCACGCAACAGGTCGTGCGCGCAGCACAATGTCCCGTGCTGACCGTCAGGGCGCCGGACCTGGGCCTTCCGAAATGATCACCCGGCCAGGGATCGAAGGGCTCCGGCAGAGCCGTCAGGCTCATAATGAGGCGTATGGCCTGGTCGTGGAAGCTGGCACGTGTCGCGGGCATCGACGTCTACGTGCACGCCACGTTCCTCATGGTGGTCGCGTGGATCGCCGTCCTCCATTGGAACGAGAGCCACAGCGTGGCCGCGGTGGTCGAGGGCGTCGCCTTTCTGCTGTCGCTCTTCGGCTGCGTGGTGCTCCACGAGTTTGGCCATGCGCTGACCGCGCGGCGCTATGGGATCCGGACCCGCGACATCACGCTGCTGCCTATCGGAGGCGTGGCCCGTCTCGAGCGGATGCCCGACAAGCCGGTCGAAGAGCTGAAAGTCGCGCTGGCCGGGCCGGCGGTCAACGTGGTGATCGCGGTATTGCTCTTCGTCGGGCTGCAGGCGTCGGGAAACTGGGAATCGGTCGATCGGCTGGGCGTGGCCAGAGGAGCGTTCGTCGAACGCGTCATGCTCGCGAACGTGTTTCTGTTCGCGTTCAATCTGCTCCCCGCCTTCCCGATGGATGGCGGCCGGGCACTCCGCGCCTTGCTCGCGACGCGCATGGAGTACACGCGTGCCACGCAGACGGCGGCCTTCATCGGTCAGGGGATGGCGATTCTCTTTGGCTTCATCGGGCTGCAGGGGAATCCGATGCTCATCTTCATTGCGCTCTTTGTCTGGATCGGTGCCGGCCAGGAGGCCAGCATGGTGCAGATGAAGTCCGCGCTCGCGGGCATCCCCGTGCGCCGCGCGATGCTCACCCAGTTTCGCACCTTGACGCCGGTCAACACGCTCGGAGATGCGGCCGATCTCATCCTGAGTGGTTCACAGCAGGATTTTCCTGTGGTCGGAGATGGCCGGCTCGAGGGTCTCCTGACGCGGAGTGACCTGCTCAAGGCGCTGACCCGGCACGGTCGGCACGCAACCGTCGGCGAGAACATGAGGCGCGAATGTGCCTCGGCCGATGCGTCGGAGATGTTGGAGGCGGTCCTCGCACGCCTGCAGGGTCGTGACTGCCGCACCGTGCCGGTCACTGAGCGCGGTGCCCTGATCGGGCTCGTCACGATGGACAACGTCGGAGAGTTCCTGATGATTCAGGCGGCGGACAGGCAGTCAGGACGCCAGGCGACGAGGCCGCCAGGAACATAAGTGAGCCGCCCTCAGGCTGCGGCTGGGCACGGCAAGAAACCTGCATGACATGTCGCGCCAGATTTCGCGTGTCAACGACCCCGAATCCTCGCCACCGCCGGGATTCGAGGCTCGACTCATCGTGCGGTGGAAGGGAGCGGGCATGGCGCGTCGACTGATCATCGCTGCAGTGTCTCTCGCGTTCGCGTCGGGGATCACGCTTGCCGCTCAGAATGCGGCACAGGTCGAGGCGGGAAAGAAGGCCTACGACGCGTACAACTGCAAGAAATGTCACAAGGTCGGAGAAGGGGGCGCCAAGCTTCAGCAGCTCCAGGGCGTCGCGACGAAGCTCTCTACTGCTGACATTCGCAACTGGCTGGAGAATCCAGACGAAATGACGGCAAAGCTGAAGAAGAAGCCCGTCACTAAGATGAAGAAGCAGGACTTCAAGCCCGGCGAGGTCGACTCTCTGATGGCGTACCTGGGTACGCTCAAGTAGCGGGTCGGCGCGCCCGTGGAGCCGCCTCCCCCCGGCTCCACTTTTTTCCCCCCGCCCCAGCGCTCGGGTGACCGGCGTCCGGGTCGCTGCCCTGGGGATTCTTCCGCCACCGCGCCAGACTTTTCCGCACCCGCTCTGCGCACAGCCTGTTTCCCCGCCATCTGCCGTGAAATCCCCACCCTTCGCCGTGGCGCGTCGCTTGCACCCCGCTCACCAACGCCGTCGAGTCGTTGACCTGCTCCCGGGAGTGTATACATGGGAGATCGCTTTCAGCACGCCCGGCACGTGTTGCGTGTGGGCGCAGTCTTGGGCGTCGGGCTCGTCGCATTTCTCGGAGCGCGATGGGCGCTCATCCCCTCGGATTTCGGCGTACTCGGCTACTACCGCACGGGAGCGCTCAACGACATCCGGGCACTGCCGATCGCCTACGCCGGCCGTGCCGCGTGCACGGAGTGTCACGACGGTGCGTACGATCCCCCCGAGCCGGAAGACGGCGCGCCGGTCAAGAAGACCGCCCTCAAGACGCCCCTCGATCCACGCAAGGACAACAAGCATTTCAGGCTGAATTGCGAAGCTTGTCACGGACCACTCCAGAAGCACGTGGCCGACGAGGACAAGGAGATGGCCGTGCCGAAGGTCGCCTCCGACGCCTTGTGTCTTGGCTGTCATCGCAGCCTCGACGGGCGGCCGAAGACCCAGCCGCAAGTCGTACCCGCCACTCACAAGAAGAGTGGTGACGAGAAGAAGGACGCGTGCGTCGCGTGCCACAAGCCGCACTGGCCGAAGATCGCTGACGAGTAGAGACAGGTAAGAGGAGCGCAGTCCATGGATCAGGATCGCCGCGGATTCCTGCACGACACCGGGAAGTTCATCCTCTTGACGGGCGCCGCTACGATCGCGTGGGACTTCGTCGTCGCGGGCGCGCCGGAGCAAGCGCCCAACTATGTCGCCACCGATCATTGGTGGGGGATGATCATCGACATCGACAAGTGCATTGGCTCCGGTAACTGCGTCCGGGCCTGCAAAGCCGAGAACGACGTCCCGCTCGAAGAGGGTTGTTTCCGCACCTGGGTCGAGCGCTATCGGGTCGATCCGAGCGATCTCGACCACCCGATGGTGGACTCGCCCAACGGTGGGTACGACGGCTTCCTCGAGATCGACAAGCCTGGCGACGGGCTGAAAGTGTTCTTCGTGCCCAAGATGTGCAACCACTGCGCGCATTCGCCCTGCGTGCAGGTGTGCCCGGTCGGCGCGACATTCGAGAGCCCGGACGGGGTGGTCCTGGTCGACAAGTCGCGCTGCCTCGGCTGCCGGTACTGCGTGCAGGCGTGCCCCTATGGGTGCCGCTATATCGACCCGCGGACGCACACCGTCGACAAGTGCACGCTCTGCTATCACCGCATCACGAAGGGCCTGACCACTGCCTGCTCTGAAGTGTGCCCGACCGGCGCCCGGCAGCTCGTCGACTTGAAAAACCCGAAAGATCCCGTGCACGAGTTCATTCGGGACCACAAGATTCATGTGCTGAAGCCCGACCTGGCTACTGGCGCAAAGGTCTACTACAACGGCCTCGATGGCGCCGTTCGATAGAGGGTGATCGTTAGAGGTGATCATGGCTGGTGTCGAAGGCTTCATCTATCCCAACGAGGTCGAGCTCCAGTGGAGCGTCCTCATCGTCTTGTACCCGTTCATCACCGGGCTCGTGGCGGGCGCGTTCATTCTCGCGTCGCTCGAACGCGTCTTCAATGTCTCGGCGGTGCGTCCGACCTACCGGCTCGCGCTGCTCACGGCGCTGGCGTTCCTCATCGTCGCGCCACTGCCGCTGCAGATGCACCTCGGTCATCCCGAGCGCTCCTACGAGATGTACATCACGCCGCATCGCGAATCGGCCATGGCGATGTTCGGCTTTGTCTACCTCTGGTACTTGATGGGCGTTCTGGTCCTCGAGATCTGGTTCGATTACCGCAAGGACCTGGTGCTCACCTGGAAGTCCAGCACCGGGCTGAAGCGACAGTTCTACGGCGCGCTGACGCTTTGGTCGGACGACATCACCCCGGAAGCCCTCCGTATCGATGACAAGATCGGCCGCTTCATCACGATCGTCGGCATCCCGTCGGCGTTCCTGCTGCACGGCTACGTCGGTTTCATTTTCGGATCGATCAAGGCCAATCCGTGGTGGTCGACGCCGTTGATGCCGGTCGTCTTCCTCTTTTCGGCCATTGTCTCCGGAGTGGCCGCCGTCATGCTGCTCTACATGGCCCTCAGCTGGCTCCGGCGTGTGCCGATCGACATGCCGTGTCTCGACACGATCGCGAGGTACCTCTACTACGCGTTCCTCATCGACTTCTCGCTCGAACTGCTCGATCTGATTCATCGGATCTACGAGGCGGGCGACTCCTTCGGCGCCTTGGACTTCATGGTCAAGACCAAGCTCTTCGTCTCGCACATCGTGATTCAGATCTGCCTCGGCACGCTGCTGCCGATCCTTCTGCTCGCGGCGACACAGGTCATTCGGTTCAGCGACATCACGCGGCGCAGGATCTATGGCATGGCAGGTGTCCTGACACTCGTCGGCATCTTCGCGATGCGCTGGAACGTCGTCATCGGCGGTCAACTCTTCTCGAAGAGCCTGCTCGGCTACACAACCTACAAAATGGAGTTTGCGACGCGCGAGGGCCTGCTCCCGGCAATCATCATCATGGTGCTGCCGTTCGTGATTCTGGCCGTGCTGCTGCGGATACTGCCACCCTGGGGAGACCAGGCGGAACTGGCGAAGCACAAGGCGTAACGCGGCACGGATTCTGATGGGTCGTGCTCATGTCGGATCGCCTCTCTCGCATCGAAGCGAGGCTTGGCGCGATCGATCAAGCTCTCGCCGACGTCAACCAGCGCCTCGACGCGCTCGAGGCTGGAGGGCTGCGTTCTCCTGCGGTTCTTAGCGGGACGCTCGCCCCAGCCATCGGCGACACACCCGTGCCGCTCCTGAGTACAGGTCGTCCCGATTTTTCCAGTCTCGTGTCGCTCGTCGGCCGGACGTTTGTGGTGCTGGGTGGAGCGTACCTCCTGCGCGCGCTCACCGAATCCGGGCGGCTTCCCAGCCGCGGCGGGGTCGTGCTCGGTCTCGCGTACGCCATCGCCTGGTTCGGCGCGGCCGACCGTGCCGGCGTGACGCGCCCGCTGAGCGGGCTCTTCCACGGACTTGCCGCGGTTGTCATCAGCCTGCCGCTCCTTTGGGAGGCGTCGGCGCACTTCAGGCTCCTGTCGCCGACAACCAGCGCCGCGATGCTGCTCGTGATCACTGGTCTCGCGCTTGGCGTCGCCTGGCATCGGCATCTGGAGAGCCTGGCTGGCGTGGCCGTCATCGGATCGATCGTCGCGACCGCCGCATTCGTGGTGGCGACGGGGAACGTGCTGCCTTTTGCCGCAGGCCTGACGGTTCTCGGCGCGAGCACGTTGTGGCTGAGCGACGCGCGCGCGTGGCCGTGGCTGCGCTGGCCTCCGGCTCTCGCCGCGGACCTCGCGGCCCTGTTGCTTGTCGGGAGAGCCGTCGTTGTCCCGCCGCCAGACCCGCATGGAGCCGTGATCGCGTTGCTCCTCGCCCTCGTTGCCGTGTACGTGGGCTCGGTCGTCTGGCGCACACTCGTGAGCAGTCAGCGAGTCCGCGCCTTCGACGTGCTCCAGACGCCATCCTCCGTGGGGATTGGGTTGCTCGGCGCACTGACTGTGGCCGGCGAGGGCAGCTCCGGCTCGCTGGCGCTCGGTGCTGTCGGGCTCATCGGTGCCGCCGCCAGTTACGCCGCGGTCGAGATCCTCCGGCGACGGTCCGACGCGCGCGCGAATGTCGTCTTCTTCAGCATGCTGGCCGTGGCGCTGCTGCTCATCGGCAGCGGTGCGATCCTGAGCGGCCCGGCTCTCGTGGCGTGGTATGGCGGGCTCGCCGTGGTCGCTGCCGTCCTCGGCTGGCGCGAGACCGAGCCTCAGTGGTCGCTGCAGGCCGCGGTCGTGGGATTTGCGATGGCGATCGCGTCGGGGATGCTCGTGTGGGCGGCGCACGTGTGGTTCGCTTCCGGCCCGTGGTTGCCCGTCACCGCCGCGCAGGTCGCGACGGTTGCCGTTGCCGCGGCGTGCCTGGCCATCCCGCCGAAGAAAGTGGAAACCGCTCCCGCCGGCGTGCAGTTGCCGCTCCTCGCAAGCGTCTCCCGATTCATGCTGGCTGTCGTGCTTCTCGTCGGGGGCGGCGGAATAACGGTCTGGTGGCTTGGCCCCTTCGTCGCCGGCAGACCCATCGATGCGGGCGTGTTTGCGAGCATGACCACGGTCGTGCTCGCCGGGTCGGCCGTTGCGGTCGCCGCCGTCTTCCGATTCACGTCGTGGGTCGAGTTTCGGTGGCTTGTCTATCCAGTGCTCGTCGCGGGAGGCCTCAAGCTCATCGCCGACGACTTCAGACACTCGACGCCGTCGACGCTCTTTGCCGCGCTGGCGGTGTACGGCGTCGCGCTCATTCTCGCGCCGCGGATTCTGCGGCGCTCCTGACAGCGCACCACCGCTTCAGTCCTGCGAGCTCATCTTTTCGATCCGAGCCCATTCCTGATCGGTCACGGGCATCACCGACAGCCTGGAAAGCCGCACGAGCGCGAACGTCGCGAAAGCCTTGTCGGCCTTGATCGACGCGAGCGTCACGGGTCGTGCCAATTTCTTGACCGGTACCACATCGACGGCGTAGAGCTTGCCTGTCGTGTCGGCCGGATCCGGATACGCCGGTCCGGCGGCCTTCATGATGCCGACGACGGATTTCTCGGATCCTGTGTGATAGAAGAAGATGCGATCGCCTTTGGCGACCGAACGCAGGTGCTTCTGCGCGAGCGGGTTCCGCACGCCCGTCCACGTGGTCTTGCCGTCTTGCAGGAGGGCGTCAAAGCTGTAGTTGGTCGGTTCCTCTTTGAAGAGCCACATGATGATCCTTGCGATGCTGACTGCTGATTGTTGAAGGCTGAAGTGAATGGTGAAAACTCGAGAACGGATACGCGATTGAACGTCGAGAAACGATTAGCCAACTGATGGCCAAGTCTCGCATGCGGCGCGCTCGGTCGAATATACGGCAGAAAGCCGTCTTCGAGAATATCGAATGGGCGTCGCTGCGGCTCCGGGACCGGATCCGCCCTGGCGTCCGCGTTCTGTTCGTTGGCATCAACCCCGGGGTTCGCTCGGCGACTGTCGGTCACCATTTCGCGGGACCGTCGAACCGGTTCTGGAAGCTGCTGTACGAGTCGGGTCTGGTCAGCGAGCGGATCGGCTACGAGGACGACGAGCGGCTGGGTGAGTGGGGCTACGGGATCACGAACCTCGTGCCGCGGGCCTCGCCGGGAATCGACGACCTTCGCCCGGCCGAGTACACCGCCGGATGGCGGGCGCTCGAGCGGAAGATCCGGAAGTACAAGCCGGCGGTTGTGGCGCTGGTGGGCGTGACGCTGTATCGCGCGATCCTGCCGCTTGTTGACACTGGGAGCGCCGCGGCTTCTGGCAGGGCTGCGCGGGTGCAACTTGGTCTGCAGCGCGTCTCGATTCGCGGCGCTCAGGTGTTCGTGCTCCCTAATCCGAGCGGTCGCAATGCGAACTTCAGCTACGGAGAAATGCTGACGGCGTTCAGGAATCTGGCACGGCACCTGAGTGCAACTGGGAGCGATTCCTAACGTCTCGGGCGGAACGGATAGGCGAGCTGTCCAAGCAATCCCTCGGGCACGTCGTTGTTCAGGATCCCGAAGCGCTGCGGCTGACGGCCGGCGGGCAGGTAGAACGTTCCGAAGGCGGCGTCGATGAAGGGGAAGAGGCCGCTGAAGTTCTTGTCGAGCCCTTCTTCCTCAGACGTGTGGTGCCAGCGGTGAAACGCGGGGCTGGCGAAGAGATAACGGAACGGTCCATAGGTCCAGCTGACGTTGGCGTGCAGCAGGAGCGCATAGAGCGTCAGGAACGGCACGAATGCCGCGAGTACCGCGCCGTTGAATCCCATCCAGTAGAGCGGCAGCACCTGGACGACGCGTGAGATGACGTCGTTGACAGGATGGAGCCGGACAGAGGAGAGCCAGTCGACCGTCTTCGATGAGTGGTGAATCGCGTGAAACGGCCAGAGCCACCGTCCGTGGAACAACCGGTGCGACCAGTACGCCAGGAGATCGGCGAGGAGGAGAATCAGCGGGATCTGCAGCCAGACGGGAAGCGACGATGCCCAGGTCTGGCGCGTGGTGATCGTGTGCCGGAAGTCGTCAAAGCTCAGACCCTGCCACAGCGCCACGAGGACGAACACGAGCCCGAGTGACATCCGCGTGACCAATCGCGTGACGAGCGGCGTAAAGAACCAGTACGCCAGATCCGTCAGTGTTTGAGTCCGTTCCCTGCGCTGGCCGGCAATCGACGGCCGCCAGTGCTCGAGCAGCCAGAAGGCAACGGACAGAGCCAGCAGTCCTGCGACGAGTGAGACGAGAGTCGGGCTGCGCATACGTTGGGGGTCAGACCGGGGTCAGACTCATGGGTTTGTATTGAACTTAGACCTCTTTCGGACCAGAAAGACAAACCGGTTGGTCGTGCCGGCTCTCGAGGTGAGCGTCCCTGTTGACTGCGCGCCTCTGCTGCCAGGCCTCAGCTCAGCTGACGGTGCGTTTCCAGTCGTGTCCGTGGCCAAACATCGACCCGCCGGTTCTCGTCTAAGCACTGTCGAGTGGAGGACTCATGAAGAAACTTCTAATTGCCTCAATTGCGCTCGTTGGGCTGATGGCGGCCACGTCGGCTGCAGTTCTGCCCGGGTTGGTTCCGGCTGGCGACGTATCGGTCACGGTCACATACACAGGTAAGGGCAAGGTCGACGATACGCACGAGATCCTGGTCTTCCTGTTCACCCAGCCGATCCCGACCGCCGACACCATTCCGTTCGCCATGCAGTCTACGACCAAGAATGGCGGAACGGTGATGTTCAAGGACGTCGTGCAGGATCCGGTCTACATCACGGTCGTCTACGATGAGGCGGCCAACTACGACGGTCAGAACGCCCCGCCGCCGGTGGGAACGCCGATCGGCGCCTATCAAAAGGATGGCAAGCCGATCCCGGTGTCGCCGGGACCCGCCGCCAAGATCAAGGTGTCGTTCGACGACAGCCGGCGGTGGAAGTAAATAGACGGAAGACAGGAGACAGGAGGGGCTGACGTGATGACCCCTCAGTCGCGAGATGTGGCGAGCGACGGCAGGAAGCCGCACGGACTCGGGCCAATGTAGTCGCACATAGCCGCTCGGCCGTCGCCGTCGTTCCAGAGGATTTTCGGGTGTTGCCAGGCGTAGGCGCTGATGGCGATCTGCAGCGTCACCACAGCGACTCCGATCGCTCGTGGAGCCGCCCGCAGGCCTGTGAACATCAACAGGCCGAGCAGCGGCACAATCGGCGTCAGGAACCTCGCGGCCGGGTTCCAGCCCCCGCTCCAGCCATGGACGTTTGTCAGCGGGCAGATGATGAACCCGACGTAGAGCCCCGCAACCAGGAATATTGACCGCGCCACACCCCGCCTCGTCTTTAGCAAGGCCCCCGAGCCCCACAATGCCAACGCGTACACCGGCGCGTAAATCAGCAATCCAAACTCCTGATCGACGAGCAGGCCGACCGCTCGGGTTGTGGTCTCACCAATCAGGGCCGCCCACCCGGGCCACCCCGCGAACCGCGCGTGCGGGCCTGATATCAGCGCTCCCCAGAACCAGTAATTGACGCCAGTTCTGACCGCGACAAGCGCGCACACTCCCACCGCGAAGGCGCCTGCCTCGCCGCGACGCCCAGGGTCGCGCAGCCGATAGAGGGCGAGCGCAGTCAGCGGAATCGCGAGGCCGATGTTTCGAGCGTGCAGCAGGAACAGGAATCCTGTCAGGCATCCAAGCCAGCACCAGTATGCCGTGCCCCTGACGTCGTGCAGGCAAATCCCGTAGAAGACGACGAAGCAGACAAGGGCCGAGAGCAGCTCGGTGTAGAACAGCACTGAAAAGATGAGAAGCGGTGGGGAGAGCAGCAGCAGCGCTGCGGTTCCGAACGCTGCCCGCGGCGAGGCTCCGAGCACGAGCAGCGCATCGAACACCAGGCCAGCCAGGATCGTCGTGAGGGCGATCATCGCCAGGCTGATGAGATGGCGGTACAGGATTGGCGGATTGAGACGCGCGCGCCGCATCGTCGCCTCAGGAACGATTCGCGTCAGCGCGTTCGTGAGGGGGACGGCAATCCGAACGAATGGCGCGAACACGAGCGGCATTCCAATGTCATGCACTGGTCGTGCGATGCCGCCTACGCCTGGTTGGACGTGCGCCTCAGGTTGCAGCACTCCACCGCCGACCAGCGGCTCGTCCGCCCCGTAGTTGTTCGCGAGGTCCAGGTCGCGGTCGAACGCGATTGAGTGCGCAATCGCGAGGTAATGCGGCTCGTCGCCCGTCCCGGCGTAGGTCCCATGGGTAATGAGCCCCCAGAGCACGAGGACGACGATGGCCTGAAGCGCGCGCCGCGTCACCGGGGAAGTCTATCGGAATGCGGGGACACCCAACGTTGCGTGTCCCCGGGGACTGTCCCGGTCGCGTGTCCCCGGGGACTGTCCCGGTTGGGTGTCCCCGGGGACACCCAACGTTGAGTGTGTCCCGCGAAGTGTTCAGGATCTTGCCACGGCGTTCAGCGGAAGAGTACGCGAAAACTGCGCGCCCGGCTGCTCAGGGCTGACGGCCGACGACCTTCAACAGATACCGCAACTCGTCGTCCACATCCTCATCGCGTTCCACGGTCTCGGCGATGGCCTCCCTGAGCGTCGCCTTGTAATCCTTGCGCAGCCGGTGGACCGCCACGCGCAGCGAGCCCTCGCTGACCCCGAGCCCATCGGCCAGCTCGCGGTAGGATGCCGGCTCGTCACCGATCAGGTGCGGCGTCAGGCAGGCGAACAGTTCCTGACGCCCGGCCTGTTCGTACTTGGAGGATAGCCGCGCCATCGCCTTGTCCAGGACGGCCAGCGTCCAGCGCCGTTCGTAGACGTGCTCAGGCGTGAGGTCGTCAACCGGCTCCAGTCGATAGCGTGCCTCGCCGGTGTCGAAGTCGAGCGGGATATGAGACAGTCGGCCGCCGCGCTTGAGCGTCATGCGCCAGTCGCGCTCGTTCGAGATGAAGTGGCGAAACGACGCCAGCAGGAACGATCGAAAGCGCCCGCGCTCTGGGCGTGCGTCCTTGAGGTAGTGCTTTTCGAGCACGCGCGTGAAGAATGCCTGCGTGAGGTCGCTGGCGTCGTCGACCGAGTGGCCGGAGCGTCGCACGAACGCGTAGACCGGATACCAGTAGGCTTCGCAGAGCTCCGCGAGCGCCATGTCGGCCGCCGGGGAGACGCCGGACGCCGCAATCACCTGGCTCCAGTGCGTCGTCGCGAACCGGTGGCGCCCGCGTTGTTCAGGCATTGGTCTTGATCTTGGAAGAGTGTGCATCATTGTCGGTCACTCCCAACACGCGTTCAAGCGATTGCTGACACACTCGCCGCGTCCTCTCGTGTCTGGTGGACGAGGTCATTTTCGCGAGAGTTTCTTCGTCATGATTCCGTCCTCGTCGACTACTGAAGGAACCATGGCGGGAACGTTACGGCGGTGCCAGTGGACACCTGCGAAGGGCCGCAGGCGCTTGCAGCGCCTGGTCAGTGGGTTGGTCGCGCGAATATCTCGGCGAGCGCCGCGACCGATTCGGTTCCTGCCACCAGGCCCGCGAGATCGCCCAGCACATCGGACAACACGGCATGCAGGTCCTGCTCGTCCCTGATCTGCGTGGCAGCGTCGCGGTCTCCGGCGCCGAACTCGATCGCCGGCAGGATCCCGACATCGAGCAGCACAGGAAACGGTCCGTCGGCGGAGTCGATGACGATGACGTTGGTGGGCTTGATCGAGCCGTGAAGGATGTCGTGCTGATGGAGGTCGGTGACGATGGCGCAGAGACGTCGAGCCAGCTGCACGCGATTCCACGTATCTCGGCGGTGGCTCTGGACATAGTCGCCGAGCGACGGTCCGGCGACATACGCCGCCACGACGTAGGCGCGCCCGCCGGCGGTGACACCGGCTTGCAGCAGCTCGGCGACACCGGCCCGCCGCAGCGTACCGAGCTCTTCGGCGGTGTCGCGAACCCGCTGGCAGAACCGTTCGGCGTCGGTCGGCACGTCGATGACTTTCACCGTCACGATCTGCGGGTCGTCATCCGGACGGATCGCCAGGTGAACGGTTCCATGCGGCCCGCGTCCGACAGGTCCCAGGAGCCGCGCCGGCGTCCCCTCAGAGGAGTCATCGACTCTGAACGAGGTCGGCTCGAGTGCGAGGCGAAGGAGGCAAGCCGGGCACAGTCCGGTGTCATTGTCCCGTTCACCCAGCTCGACGCCGCATCCGCAGGTCCCCATGGTTTGATCTCCAGACTCGGCACCACTGTTTCGTACGCGGTTCAACGGCACGCCGCGGAAATCTCGCGATGCAGCGTCTCGGCATCGGCGGGACGCTCGGCGGGATCGATCGCCAGCGCGCGATTGAAGACGTCGACAGCTGCAGGCAGCGTGTCTCGCAGCACGGTTCCTGGCTGCCATGGACCCAGATCGGGCAGGAGCGTCGAGACGGGAGGCCTGCCACTCAGCATCTCGAGCGCAACGACCGAGAGGCTCCAGAGGTCCCACGATTTCGATGGAGCCTGACCCCGGCGCTGTTCGGGCGACATGTACTCGAGTGTCCCCAGGAGAACCCGGGAACCGGTTTCCCGCCGTCCGTCAATTGTTGTCGTCACGGAGAGCGGCTTGGCGATGCCGAAGTCCAGGACCTTGGCCACGGGTGGCTGGCCGTTTTGCACGAGAAAAATGTTCTCCGGTTTGAGGTCCCGGTGGACCAGCCCATGCCGGTGCGCTTCCGTCACGGCCGAGCACACGTTGTCGAGAACCGAGAGTGCCAGGCCGCGCTCGATTCTGCCGTTCGACTCGAGCATTTGCCGTAGCGTGTGGCCGTGGAGCAGCTCCATGATCAGGGCGGGTTGGCGCTCACCGATCCAGACGAGGTCATAGAGGGTGACGACGTTCGGGTGGTCCCGCAGCCGGGCACCGTGCTTGGCTTCCTCGACGAATCGCTCGCGGGCGCCGTCACTGTCGGTCAGGTTTTCTCGCACCACCTTGACGGCCACTCTGCGCTCGAGCACGAGATCGAAGCCTTCGTACACGGCGCCCATGCCACCGGCTGCGAGTCGCCGGTCCAGGCGATAGCGTCGCTCCAGCGTGCGCGGCAGCGCGCGCGCGATGAGGGGGCGGCTGTCAGTGGGGCAGATCTGCGTCCCGGCGTCGAAGCCAGCGCCGCACTCAGGACACTCCTCGAGATCGGGTGTCTCGCGCGGCGGTGCGTACTTGACGGGCAGCATCGCGAGGTTTCTGGCAATCGTCACGAGTAAGTCGTACTCCTCCTCGGCGTACGGCTCTTCAGTTCGCTTGGGACCCACGGCAATAAAAGCACGCAGTTCGTCGTCCGACGTGATGACACGAATGAGTGCGTCGATCCGTGCGCGTTCGACGTACTCACGGTCGGCCGCGGTCACCTGCCGCAGCCACACCTGTCCCGTATCCTGAGATGTGTCGAGCGGCTCGTCCAGGATTCGCGCAAGCGCGACGAGCTTGCTGTCGTCGCGGAGATCGGGCGGCGCGTGGACGGATGGCGCCGCGGCAATCGAGCGGAAGGCCCTGGTCGCCGAATCGTAAACGAGTAACGCGGCGAACTCCGGGTGCATGACCGACTCGATCTTGGCGACGACAGCCGGGGCGATGCGATCGAGACTGCCAGCGCGGAGGACCTCTTCGGATACGTTCCTCAGAACCCCGTACGCGTAGTGCCGCTCCCGGAAATAGCGCCGGTCGATCGCCTTCAGCCATCGACGGCGCTTGATGAAGACGAAGATGGCCGTGCCTGCCATCGTCAGGAAAAGGAAGCCATGCTGCTCGAGGATCCAGTCCACCGTATGGACGTGCAGACGCAGCGTCTCGAGGACGACGAGGGCGAACAGGGTCTCGCCGATGGAGTTGACGAACCAGCGAGCGCATCTGTGGCGGATCCTGTTCCGGACCGTGAAGCTCAGATCGAAGAGCCGGTGCCGAAGGACCGCGTAGGTGATGGACAGCGGTGCGAGCAGGAGAGCCACCCCGACGATCGCCATCCACGGCGAATCGAATATCCCGTTTGCCTGGTTGGTCCCCCCCGTAAGCCAGAAGTACACGAGCGCCGAAAAGCCGGGAATCACGGCGGTGGCGATACCCGCGACCACAACGCGCAGCCGCCGGCGTTCGTTGAGGTCGTCGGTGCGGCGATAGTTGACCAGGCTCAGGAAGACTGCGGCGACGAGCGACACGCTGCTGACGACCAGCAGCGGCAGGCTCCTCGGCCCGATAGTTCGCAGCTCGACGCCGTCGTAGACCAGCTGGAACGCGTTATAGAGTGGCAACGCCATCGCGGCGCCAGCCAGCGCCCACGCGGCTGCCTGGACGTATCCAGCCGACGGCAGCCGCCGTGGAAACAGCGTGACGAACATCAGCAGAATCGGGCCTATGGTGATGCTGCTGGCGTGCGGAATCCAAAACAGTTCTCGAATCGGGAACGGCACCTCTCGCCAGATGATGACCAGGCGCGGGGGCAGGGCGATGAGGAAGACGGCGCACGTCATCAGAAACCAGGACGCGGCCAGTGCACCTGGGTCGCGTGGACGTCGGAACGCCACGACGATGCCGGCGACCAGGCACACGAGTTGTGCCAGGCGCATGAGTAAGAGCGTTGCCCCGGGACGGTCGAGCCAGTAGTCGACTGACTGCCGGCGCAGCAGCAGCGGCACCGACAGCCTCGCTCCCTGCCGATCGACGATGACCGGCATGGGCACGTCGATCTCGAAGATCGCGCTGATCGCTCCCCAGTAGTCGCTGTTGACGATGCTGAGGCCGTTGACCGCGATCAGGTGATCCCCGACGACGAGCCCCGCCTCGGCCGCAGGCGTACCTGGCCGGACCTCGGTGAGCACCACGGCGTGCGGCCCGCTGGCTCTCGCCCTGAACCCCGGATTGACCGGGCGAGTGAGGTCGCAATAGACGAGGAGCGCAAAGTAGCCGCAGAAGGATCCCGCGACGACGAGGGTCCAGAGGGGCGGGAACTCCGACCAGCCGGGGAAGCGTGCCGCGCCGATTCGTCTGGGTTCCGCCACGCTCACCTCGCTTGGAGAAGAGACCGGGGAGACGACCGGGGGCCCTGAAACTGGCAGAGGCCGGGATTATAGCTCAGCCGTGCGCCGGCGGGGCGAGCGGGCATGCACGATGATCTGAAGCAGTCGGCATCTTTCGTTACGTGACGCGGTCGACGAAGTACTCGCCGCCCTGCTTCACGTCCTTCGGTAGGTCACCGGTGAACGACTCCGGCACGATGAGCTCTCGCGCCGCGGGTGTCTGGTCGGGTAGATCAGGCCGGCAGACGGTTCAGTGTTTCGCGCCCATCGGCGCGCTTCCGAGGCTCTCTCGCGACGGCGCATCGACCAGCGCCTGATAGACGAGCGTGGGGAATCTGTTGCCGAGGTCGGTCCGGTTGGGAATCTGGTTGATCATGAACACGATCACCAGACGCGCGTCAGGATCGACCTTGTAGTTGGATCCGTACGCCCCGCCCCACCCGAACGCGCCAACCGAGCTCAAGCCGGACGCCCCATACCGATCGACCGTCTCGAAACCCAGGCCAAAACCGAGGCCGGTTGTCGAGTGCAGCGTGCCGACCTGATTCGTGGTCATGAGCGCGACGGTGCGCGGCGACAGTATGCGCACGCCGTCGAGCGCGCCGCCGTTGCGAATCATCTCGAGGAACCGCGCGTAATCCCGCGCGGTCGACAAGAGGCCGGCGCCGCCCGAGAAGTTCCGCCGCGGGCCCTCGACGTAGTGCCCCTGTCCCCGGGCGCCTTCCGGCGCGCGGACGATCGTGCCGTCCGCGCTCGCGTACACGGTGGCCAGTCGCGAGCGCTGGTCCGGCGGCAGGAAGAACCGCGTGTCCTTCATGCCCAGCGGGATCGTGATGCGCTCGGCGATGAACCGATCGAGCGGGATGCCCGATGCGCGCTCGACGACGCAGCCAAGGATGTCGGTGTTATAGCCGTAGACGTACGCATCGCCCGGCTGTGCGACGAAGGGAAGCGACGCCAGCCGCTCCATCGAGTCGCAGATGCCTTCGTCCTTGTCCGCGGTGTACCAGCCGAATCCGGCGGCTGGTCCAAGTCCCTTCGCCTCGTAGAGCGCTGCCACGGTGCTGTCCGTGCCGTACGAGATGCCCGCGGTGTGTGTCAGCAGATCTTTGATCGTGATGGCGCGGCGCGCAGGCACCGTCGCTATCCCCGTATCCATCTTGACGGCAACGGTCGTCTTGGCGAACCCGGGAATGAATTCGCCGACCGGCGTGGTCAGCGACAGGCGGCCTTCCTCCATCAGCGACAGGATCGCGACGCTCGTGAGCGCCTTCGACTGCGACGCGATGCGGAAGATCGTGTCGACGGTCATCTGGCGCTGCGCTTCCTTGTCGTTCCAGCCGAAGGCCCGTTCGTACACCGGTCGGCCATCGCGCAGCACCAGCGCGACGGCGCCGGCGATGCGATTCTCGTCGACGTACCCTTGCAGCAGGCGATCGATACGGGCGAGGCGATCGGCGGCAAATCCATTCCCGGCTTGCGGCGGAGTCGAGCGCTGAATCGCCGATACCGAGCCGAGGCCGAGGACGAAGGCGAGCAGGACTGGAACCGCCGTGCGATGCAGCATGCGCGGCATTCTGACAGTGAGGCGGCCGCGCTGCAAGACACATGGACGGACCGTTTGACCATCCGGCAACAGGGCTTCCTGCGCTTGACAATCCGTGGGAGGAGTCATATGTTGCCGCTTCACGTGGCTAGCGAGGCCGAGTACGGGTGCGTTCAGGCGCCGTGTTCGCTCAATTTTCAGCCGCAGGCCGACATGCAGCTATGAGCACGGAGCCCCCTCCCGAGCACACCGGCACTAGATCAACGGAGGGGCCACGCCGCGGCCCCTCCGTTGACCTCGACCCGGCCGGAATCGTCACCGCCAAGAGCCCGGACAGGCAACGCCGGCAGTTCCTCAACTATTCGTTCTACCGCCTCGACCCGGTGTTCCGGCGGCTCCCCGTCGACGAGCAACGCGTGGCGGCCGCCGGGTTCATCGAACTGGTCAGGAAGTGGGAGTCTTCGGACGACCTGATCCTCCGCACCTATTCACTCGTGGGTCTGCGCGCGGATGTCGACTTCATGCTCTGGCGAATCGCGTTCGACCCGCTGTGCTTCCAGTCGATGGAAGCGGCGATCAGACGGTCGCGGCTGGGCGCCTACTTGTCACAGGTGCACAGCTTCCTGTCGCTGCAGCGCCGGTCGGAGTACGTCAACAAAACGAAGGGCGCCGGTGAGGGCGTTGAGCTGCTTGCCGGCCAGGGGAAGTTCCTCTTCGTCTACCCCTTCGTGAAGACGCGCCAGTGGTACCGCCTGTCGCCTCACGCGCGGCAGGGAATGATGGATGAGCACATCGCCGCCTCGGCGCCGTTCAAGGGGGTTCACCTGAACTCGAGCTACAGCTTCGGCATCGACGATCAGGACTTCGTGGTCGCGTTCGACTCCGACTACCCGCAGGAGTTCGTCGATCTGGTGGGGCGGCTGCGGTACACGGAGGCGAGCCTCTATACGCAGCGGGACACACCGATGTTTGTCTGCGCGAAAGCGCCGATTGACGCGATCCTTGCGCAGCTGGCGAACATCGATTGACGTCAAGGCTTGATCACACGCGCTCGGGAGGGGTTGCACAGACTGTGGGCTCGGTGTAGAGTCGACCCACTCCACGATTGGGCGTGGTCACACATTCGACGGCGTCGACGGAGACTCGTTTCTTGGCATAAGCGATCAACATAAACGAAAAATAAGGAGCCGAGCATGCGCGGAACAGTGAAGGGGTTGCGGCTGGCGGCGGGGCTGGTCGCCGTGTCGGTCTGGCCGGGGGTTGCGTTCGCTGCCTCGACCGTTACCGGAACCGTCACCTTCGACGGGAAAGTCCCCAATCTCACGCCGCTCGCCATGGACGCCGACCCCGCGTGCGCCAAGAAACACTCGGCACCCGTGCCGAACGAGATGCTGGTCCTCGGCGGCGGCAACACCATGGGGAACATCATGGTGTATGTCTCGAAGGGGCTCCCGGCCGGAAAGACATGGCCCGCTCCCAAGACTCCGGTAGTCCTTGATCAGAACGGCTGTCAGTACAAGCCGCACGTCATGGGGATCATGGTCGGTCAGACCTACAGGATTCTCAACTCCGACGGCGTCCTCCACAATATCCACACGCTTCCCAAGATCAACAAGTCATTCAACCGGGCGATGCCGGCGACGCTCAAAGAGACGACCACGACGTTCGACAAGGAGGAGGCGATCTTCCACACCAAGTGCGACGTCCACCCATGGATGAGCGCGTACGTCGGCGTCTTCACCCATCCTTTCTTCTCGGTGACGAGCACGGACGGGAAGTTCACGATCTCGGGCCTCGACCCGGGAACCTACGAGATCACCGCCTGGCACGAGAGGCTGGGGACGCAGACGGCGTCGATCACGGTTGGCGCCAGCGATACCAAGACCCAGAACTTCAAGTTCACCCTCCCCGCGAAGTAGCGATCACGAAATATTATCAATAGCGTCGGGAGAGCAGCCGCATGAGTGAGCCAGCCGCTGTCGCCGCACCCAAGCCGCACGCCGCGCACGAAGCCCATCACGAGGAGCTGGGCTTCTGGCGCAAGTACGTCTTTTCCACCGACCACAAGGTCATCGGCATCCAGTACGGCATCACGGGCCTGCTGTTCCTCCTGTTCGGCTTTTCGCTGATGATGCTCATGCGCTGGCAGCTCGCCTACCCGGGCGCCGCGCTGCCGCTGCTCGGCAGGCTCCTCGGCGAGGCGCGCATGCCGGGCGGGACGATGCTTCCTGAGTTCTACAACGAGCTCGGGGCGATGCACGGCACCATCATGGTCTTCCTCGGGGTGGTCCCTGTCGCTGTCGGAGGATTCGGGAACTTCGTGCTCCCGCTCCAGATTGGAGCCCCGGACATGGCCTTCCCGAAGATCAACATGGCCAGCTACTGGTTCTTCTTCCTCGGCGGCGTGACGATGCTGGCCAGCTTTCTCGTCCCCGGGGGAGCCGCGCAGTCGGGGTGGACCTCCTACGCGCCCCTCTCCGTTTTGGCCGGAACGGGCCAGACGTGGTGGCTCATCGGGATGATCTTCTTGATCACCTCGTCGCTGCTCGGGGCGATCAACTTCATCGCGACCACGATCCAGCTCCGCGCCAAGGGGCTGACCTTCATGCGTTTCCCGTTCTTCGTGTGGGCGCAGTTCGTCACGGCCTTCCTCCTTCTGCTGGCGTTTCCGCCGCTCGAGGCCGCGGGGGTCATGCAGCTGATGGATCGTGTGGCCGGGACGAGCTTCTTCCTCCCGAGCGGCCTCGTCGTCAGCGGCCAGGTCCTCACCGTGGCCGGCGGAGGCAACCCGCTTCTCTGGCAGCACCTGTTCTGGTTCCTGGCGCACCCGGAAGTCTACGTCCTGATCCTTCCCGCGATGGGAATCGTGGCCGAGATCATCGCGAACAACACGCGCAAGCCCCTGTGGGGCTACCGTTCGATGGTCTACTCGCTCGTCTTCCTCGGCTTCATGTCGTTCATCGTCTGGGCGCACCACATGTTCATGACCGGCATGGGCACGGAGATGGCGGCGTTCTTCCAGACGACCACGATGATCATCTCGATCCCATCGGTCGTGATCCTCACGTCCCTGGTCATCTCGCTCTGGGGCGGATCGATACGCTTCAACACGCCCATGCTCTTCGCGCTCGCCTTTCTCCCGATGTTCGGCATCGGCGGGCTCACGGGGCTTCCGCTCGGTTTCAACATCGCGGACATCCCGCTGCACGACACGTACTACGTCATCGCCCACTTCCACTACGTCGTCGCTCCGGGGACGATCTTCGCCCTGTTCGCGGGGATCTATTACTGGTATCCGAAGGCAACCGGACGCAAGATGAGCGAGACGCTCGGCAAGATCCATTTCGCCGGCTCGTTCGTCTGCATGAACGTCGTCTTCATGCCGATGTTCCTCGTCGGGCTGGCCGGCGTCTCGCGGCGACTGTTCGACGGCGGGGCGAGCTACGACTTTGCGCAGCCGGTCCTTCACTGGAACGTCGTCTCCTCCTGGGGCGCGTGGACGCTCGGCGTCTTCCAGATTCCATTCATCTTCAATTTCTTCTGGAGCATTTGGAACGGGGAGAAGACCGACCAGAACCCGTGGCAGGCCACGACGATCGAGTGGGCGGCTCCCTCGCCTCCCCCGCACGGCAATTTCCTCAAGGCCCCGGAAGCGCACCGCGGGCCCTACGAGTACAGCGTTCCCGGCGCGGCCAAGAACTTCCTGGCGCAGCACGAGGCCTGATTCCACATGGACATTCCGTACACCGTAGAGGTCCGCCCCGACACCGGTCTGACCAACGGCAAGATCGGCATCTGGCTCTTCCTGGCCTCGGAGGTCATGCTGTTCGGGGCCCTCTTCGCGAGCTACATCCTGATCCGGACGGGGGCGCCGAGCTGGCCGCGTGGAGACACGATTCTGGACGTGCCCCTCGCCACGTTCAACACGATCGTCCTGATTTCGTCCTCCGTCACGATGGTCATGGCCTGGGCGTCGCTGATGCGCCGCCGCTTCGGGACCTTTCGGCTCTACATGGGGGCGACGATCCTGCTCGGGTTCGTCTTCCTGGTGGTCAAGTACTTCGAATACAGCCACCATCTCCATTTGGGAGAATTTCCCAGCACCAACAACTTTCTCGCCATCTATTACACCCTGACCGGACTGCACATGCTCCACGTGGCCGGCGGGATGGCGGTGAACGCCTATTTCTGGGGCCCCGGCTCGAAGCTCTGGAAGACGAACCCGGAGTGGTTCACCAACCGGGTCGAGCACTCGGGGCTTTTCTGGCATTTCGTGGATCTGGTTTGGATCTTCCTCTTCCCGACCCTGTACCTTCTGTAGGCAGGATCTATCCATGACGACCGACCACGCAGCAGACATCGACAGACACGTCAGGGTCTACATCACCGTCTTCGTCGTGCTCATGGCCCTGACCATCATCACGGTGGCGATCTCCCGCGTCCATCTTCCCGTGCGGATTGCCGTGACCGTGGCCATGTTCGTCGCGATCGTCAAGGGATCGCTGGTGGCGTGCTACTTCATGCACCTGATCTCCGAGAAGAAGCTGATCTACGCGGTCCTCGCGCTGACCGCTTTCTTCTTCGTCGCGCTGCTGGCCCTTCCCGTCCTCACCGTTCACGACGGCTACTGGATTCACCAATGAACCTCAGGTGGTTCCACGCGCTGCTGATCTTCCTCTCCGCGGCCCTCGCGGTGCTGTTCGGCGTCTGGTGCCTGGGCCAGTACGGGCGGGAGGATGGGGTCGGCAGCCTCGTCTCGGCCATCGCGGCTTTTGCCGTGTCGGCCGGCCTGGTCGTCTACGACTCGTGGTTCCTGCGCAAGACGAGGACGCTGCGATGAGAACCAATCTTTTACGGGGGCTTGCACTCGTTCGCGGGAGATTCCTTGGGATGAGGCTGGCCCGCCTCCGCCAAGGCTTCGGCGGGGCTCGCCGAAGCGCCTCCGGCGCGAAGGCGGCCCTCACGACCGCAGCTCTGATCGTGGTCGCCGGCAGCTCGAGCGTCTTCGCCTGCCCGGTGTGCTTCGGGGCGGAGGAGACCACGATGGTCCAGGGGACGAGGCTTGGCGTCCTGGTAATGCTCGGCATCACGCTGAGCGTACAGGGCGGGTTCGTGGGTTTCTTTCTCTATCTCCGCAAGCGCGCCAAGCGCATGGCGGACGTCGAGCTCGACACCGAATGGTCGGAGCTCCAAAGGTAGCCGAGAACATCATGACTGACTGGCTCGGACTTCCGCCGCTCGCCACGACTCACGGCGGGCAGATTGACGGCCTGATTGGCTGGATTCACGTGTTCATGCTCATCCTGTTCGTCGGGTGGGGATCGTTCATCGCCTACGCTTTGATCCGTTTCCGCGGATCGCGGCATCCGGTGGCAAACTACGCGGGCGTCAAGTCGCACAGGTCGACCTATCTCGAGATTGGCGTCGCCGTAGTCGAGGCGGTTCTCCTGTTCGGATTCGCGATCCCCATGTGGGCCGCCAGGGTCGACGACCTTCCCCCGCGGAACGAAGCGCTGGTCGTTGACGTCACCGCCGAGCAGTTCGCCTGGAACGTCCACTATGCCGGCCCCGACGGGGTATTCGGCCGCACGGACATCAAGCTGCTCGACCTCCAGGCAAATCCCCTGGGACTCGATCGCTCCGATCCCGCCGCGAAAGACGACGTCACGACGCTCAATCAGCTCTATCTCCCCGTGAACAAGCCGATCATCGTGAGGCTCAGGAGCAAGGACGCCATCCACAGCTTCGGCGTGCCCGAGTTTCGCGTGAAGCAGGACGCCGTTCCAGGCCTTACGATCCCCATCTGGTTCGTTCCCAACCTCACGACCGCCGAGATGCGGACCCGGACGGGGAATCCAGATTTCCAGTACGAGATCGCCTGCGCGCAGCTCTGCGGTCTCGGCCATTACCGGATGCGGGGCTTTGTCACGGTCCAGACCGCCGAAGAGTTCCAGAAATGGCTGGCGGAAAAGATCAAGGAGCAGGGCGAGGCGGGATCGGATCCGTTCAAGTGAGCTCTCAGCTCTCAGCTCTCAGCCGTCAGCTCTCAGCGCTGGCGACAAAGAGTGCCCACAGTCTGATAGCTGACAGCTGAAAGCTGATAGCTACCCTCCGAACATCTTCGGCGTCGGCATCCGCGCGCGAATCCGCTCGAGCTCTTCGACGGTGACGCGGTCGAGACCGCCCTTGCGGCGCCCCTCCTCGACGGCCCTGACGACCATGCCCCGGACGAACGCGGGGATCTTCTTCATGCGCTCGGCGACCGCATCGTCAAACGCGATGCGTCGCCGGCGATGCATAGACTCTCTCGGGGGGACTTCTCACATGCGATCTCGCGACACGGCCATCCCTGGTGGCTCAAAGACTCATGACGGTCGGGACTCAAAGTGAAGTCCGGGAGCTGGCAATCCGGTGGCTTTCCGACGCGAAGGAAGACAAGATTGCGGTCCGCGTCCACGGCAGTTCGGGCACCTGACATGGCGAACTTGGGGTTGGATCGCTGGTCCCGCGGGGTATCGCAGGAAGGGCCTCGTGCTGACGGTAGGGGACCGATCGGTTTGGACTGAACTCAACGGGTGGGCGGGAGCGGAGTTCGAGCCATATGCCGTCCTTAATCAATTGGCGACCGTCCTGCCTGGTGTTGAAGCGGACACCTGCGCCAGCTGTTGTAGCTTCGCGTTCAGCGGCATGAGTCGCGACATGAGCGGAGGCTGGAAGGGCTACTGCCGGCATCCTGACGCGCAGGAGGGACCTGATCGCCGGAGTCCGATCGTCTCAGTCTGCGAACGCTGCGTCCGTCACAGTGTGGTCCTCGATTCCAACAGGAAACACCCCTACATGCGGACTCAATAACGCTGCCCAACATCCGCTTGCAGCCGACGGCGGCTGGCGCGATCATGACCCGCCGCGGCTGAAGCGGACCGTTGGGCCGCTTACGCGCCAGCCTCGCTCGCTATTCGCCATGCCCTGTTGACATCGTGCGGTTGGGGCCGACGCCCGTAGCATGAAAATTCGGTGGGTCACGAGGTGCGCCAGCCTCAGGTGGTTTCGCCGATCGCGGTGTAGCGACAGTACTCAACTACCTGCTCAGGGAGTTCGCCATGGGTTCGTTCGAGCAACAGCGCCGGTCCATTCTCCTCACCTTGGGAGGACTCGGCATCAGCCCGCTCCTGCCACAAGCCATCGTCGCTGGTCAGGCCGGCGCTGAGACCGGTTATGTGCTCGGCTTCGCCGAGGGTGAGCATCTCATCCACTTTCGTGATGGGGGCGCCGTCACCATCAAGCTCGGCACCGCCACGGCGTCACGCGATCTCGCCGTGGGGACCCAGCAGGTGATGCTCGGCACGGGTATTCCGATTCACCGACATTTGAAGATGGACGAAGCGTTCTACGTCCTCGACGGCAGCGGAGCGGTCCTACTAGACGACGTCCGCCACTCGTTCGAAAAAGGCGGAACGATCTTCATCCCCAGGAACACCTGGCACGGTTTCGAGAATCCGGACCACGAACTCCTTCTCCTCTGGATCGTGTCGCCGGCTGGGCTGGACGGCTTCTTCCGCGAGACATGCAGCCCGCCAGGCCTCCCCGCGAAACGTCTCACCAGAGACCAGATCCGCGCGATCGCGCGGAAGCATGACACGGAATTCCGGTAGCCGACGCCGGAAGCGATAATCTTGACGCACCCAGTCCAGAGACGATGCGGCCTAACAAGCCGCTGCAGCCGACGAGCGGTGCGAATGTTGTGCCAATTGCGAACTCGGTCCGGACCGAGTTGCTGATTCGCCGCTCGCGGCTGAAGCCGAAACGTTAGCCGGCCAAGAAAGGAGAGAGTCGATGTCCACGACCACGATGAAGGGGCGTATGACCTCCTTCGCTCCGCAGCTCCTTGTCGACGACCTTGACCGCTCGATCGCGTACTACCAGAAGATTGGCTTCCGTTTCGATGAGCCCTGGGATGGGTTCTACGCCATCGGCCATCTGGACGGACTAGAAGTTCATTTGAAGGAAGCGCCCAAGAACCAAGCGGAGCGCCAGTGGCGGCGCGACAATGAGCATCTCGCCGCCGCGGCGGGCGTCGATGGCATCGAAGCGTTCTACGAACAGTGCGTCGCCAACGGCGTAACCATCATCAAGCCACTCGCAGCCACGGCCTGGGGCACGAAGGACTTCTATATCGAGGACCCCGACGGCTACATCATCTCCTTCGGTGGCAACCCGGCTGCAGGCTAACCAGCCGCTGCACCTGACGGCACCGGTCCGCGCTCACGCGGCCCCTCGCGCGCGGTGCTATCGTTGACGCGCGCGTGCCGCAGGTGAGCGGCATGTCGTTATGCAGACTCGACAGACCAAATGATCGCAATCGGTGAGTGAGATCGATGAAGAGAGGCGTGACTAGCGGAAAGCGACTGAACCATGAGCCGCCTGCCGTGACAGCGAAGCTCGGATGGCGGTACCACCACATCGGGATTCCACACACGCAGCCTCGTGCTCAGGAACATCATGTCGCGCACCTCGGGGTTCACGTCGCCGGTTTTGAGACCAGTCCCTACGGGATCGAGTGGATCCGGTTCGAGCCGCATTGCCACGTGCCCGAGATCGTCAGAATCGTTCCGCACATCGCTTTTGCGGTCGACGATTTGGACGAAGCCCTAAAAGGTAGGGAGATCTTGATCGCACCGACCGAGCCATCGGTTGGAGTTCGTGTTGCGTTCATACTTGACGATGGAGCACCGATTGAGCTGCTGCAGTTCTACACGGCCAAGGCGGTCCGCCCACAGACAAGGCACGCTGCCGAACAACGGGCTGCACCTGACGACGGCGCGCGCGCAAAAGGAGTGCACCGTCGCAGGTGAGCGCGAGCGTTAGGCGGATCTGAATCAGGAACGATCCTTCCAATAGTCGGGGCGCCGACTCGTATGCGCAACCGCCACGACGTAGATTTCGTTGTCACGAATCCGGTACACGACGTTGTGCGGGAACCGGTTCACATGCAGCTGCCGGCTGGGTCGTCGCGTCGGTCGAGGCACGCCGATCTCGGGATGGGTTCGAATCAGATCGATCGTTTCAGTAATCGCGTCGAGGAGTTCGCCGCCGAGGCCCGCGCGCTGCTGCTCGTACCACCGGATGGCGTGGGTCAGTTCGGCGGTGGCTGCATCGCTGAGTTGAAACGGCTTCACCGGCCGAGCAAATCCTTCTCGATACGCCGCTTTACCTGCTCCCAAGGTTCGAGGCGAATCGTGCCGGCTTCGATGGCCTCGATCCGTCGATCGATTTCGTCATTCCAGGCGGCCTCGGCATCAGGGTCGGCCGGGCCGTCGAGGCTCGCCAGGATTTCGGCCGCGAGTTCGGCGCGAGCGGCACCATCCAACCGGAGTGCATCCGCCAATACCCTTTGGGTGCCTTTGGTCATGCAACGATCTTACGCCTCGTCGGCGCTGTTCGACAACGGTGGGCGGTGGGCGGCGCCCGCGCCACCTTGGACGGAGCGAACGGGTTGCTGGTGGGCCGGCGGCCTCCATCGTCGTCGCGAAGTCGATGCTATTCTTGTTTTCGTCGGCGGTGCGGCAAGTGAGCGATCATCGTCGGCGTGGTCGGTCTTGCGAACGCCACGCTGAACCCCTGCCCCTGTGGCTTTTGGAATTCGACGGGACCGCATAACACTCGAATGGAGCCGACGGCGCGAAACTGACGCTGGCGCGCCGCGGCTCATCCGGAAACGTTAGCCGGACACGAATGAAGGCAAACAACATGGATCTCGGCGAGCAGTTCGAGCGTCGCGTTGACGAAGGGGCGGTCGCAAAGATTCTGCAGAGCATAGCGATGGCTCCACACAGGCGGGAGACGCCAACACCTGCCGACGAGTCCGGAGCCTTCGATTTCTGGTTCGATGGCGGGGCTGCCACGATCCAAACGGGATCCATCGAATACAAGTTTACAGACGGTACGCGGGCAACCGTGGCCGCACGAATTCCAGCGCTCTCTCTAACAATAGAGTTCCCACACGGCTGTCTGGTGACAGTTCAGCAAAAGAGCTGGGGCGTAGAATAGACCGGTTAGATCAGCCGCAGGGCGTTCGCCGAGAGACTCCAGAGTAGTTCAAATGGATTCGTACGATCCGGATGCCTCACTGCCCGCTGATTGGCTTCGGACTGACGAAGCCGAGCGTATCGAGTTGGTTTTGTCATACCACCGTCGCAAGAAGATCAAGTTACCAAACTCCCAACTGCACGCCGTCATTCACGTCGTCGTGGAAAACCAGCTTGCTCTCGGCGAAGACGTGGTCGTGCGGACGTTGGCGCGCCTTCAAGCGGAGGGGTTGGGGCGGCATGACGCTCTCCATGCGATGGGGTCCGTCCTGGCAGAGGACTTGTACGCGTTAATGCAAACGGGCGACGACTCGACAGGCGGCGAGACCTACCGCCGTTATCTGGAACGGCTGAAAACACTCACGGCGAAGAACTGGAAGGCCGGCTAACACGCGAATGGAGCCGACGCGGCGGTGAACCGAACGCCGCGAGGCTCATTCGTCGCGTTAGCCGGACAGAGCGACTGATCAAGCCAACCAACAATCGTGCGAACGACGGGGCGTAGCAGGTGGGGCATCGGGCTAATGTGTGTGTCGGTTCTGGGTGGTTGTGCGCCAGCACCGAACCAGTCAGGCCATGTTAGCGTGGACGCCGCCTGTGGCGCCGGCGGAACCGACTCGGGAACACGGATCACGGTCACCATTCGTAATGGCACGCCGAGTCATTTGTCGATGGTCGTCGGCGTCGTTTTGGGAAGCGGGGATCGGTTGGCGGAGGCCATTTCGCTTCGACTGAAGCGACCGGGAGGTGTGGAGGTCGAGATATATGGGTACTCCCATCCGCGATACCCCGGAGTGGCAGGCCGGGTGGACCCATGGCGCTTAGAAGCTACGATGTGTCGCGGGACACCTGGGCATGAATGATCCATCGCTGGGGACGCTGTTCAAGCGCCGTGCGACTGCGGCGCTCGTTCAACGTCTACTTCGCGACGGTGTGCAGGTCGTCCGATGCCGAGTGGATCGTCGCGACCGTCTGATCAAGAAGTCGGTCCCACGTATTCGTCCAGCATGGCGACGGAAGAAGCGCGGCGCTCGTGCCTGAGATCTCTCGATTTCTTGGCATCGTCATCGGCATGTTCTATCGCGAGCATGGCGTGCCTCACTTCCATGCGGTCTACGGCGAGCACAAGATCACGGTCGAAATCGAATCGGGCACTGTTCGAGGCACCTTTCCGATCCGAGCCCGCCGCCTTGTACTTGAGTGGGCGAGCCTTCACAAGTCAGAATTGTTGGCGAACTGGGAACTGGCTCGTCAGCGCAGACCGCTCATCCAAGTCGAACCGTTGGAGTGAACATGATGTCCTATGACGTGATCGAGGCTCGGCACGTTGGCGGTTTCGTCCTGTGGCTTCGGTTTCGCGACGGAACCGTCGGAGAAATTGACCTGACGGCGGAGCTGCACGGGCCTGTGTTCGAGCCGCTTCGGGATCCCGCGACGTTTCGGGCATTTCAAGTCCATCCCGAATTTCACACGGTGACATGGTCCAATGGAGCAGATTTCGCCCCGGAGTTCTTGCACGACAACGTTCGAATCACGACCTAACACGCGTTGCACCAGACGGCCGCAGCTGCACTCGTGAGCGCCCGCTGGTGAACGCTGTCCGTTAGGCTGCACGTGGTGTTCGGGAGAACAATCAAGATGCTACGATTTGATCGATTCGTTCCGTCGACCTTCGCGCTTGGCGTTGCTGGTGCCACATCATGAGCTCGGCATCAGAGCCTCAGGCGAACGGCGCTTGGCGAATTCGTGAAGCGCCGCGGGTGAGCCGCAAGCGTTAGGCCGACAAGGATCGTGGCAACCTATGAAAATTGCTCTCATCATCACGGCGGCCGTTGCCAGCTTGGCCCCCCTGGTCGTAACTGCGGTCGGCCAGAGCCGCCAAGTAGTAGCCACCACCAGAGCCGAATGGATCAAATTCAACCCCGTCACGCCGTTGACCGCGGCGACGTTCGCCAACCCCCCTGCGACGGATTTGCCATGGGTCCGCCTCAACATGCCAGCAAGTGCTGACCCAGCCGAGATCAAGGTCGAAGTCCAACAGATGCACGATGCCGGTATCGCTGGAATTGAGGTTGGTCAGGGCGCCTTTCCCAACAACGAACAATTGGTCGCACTGCTGACCGCGGCCAATCAGGTCGGCATCAAGGTAAGCCTGAGCCATGGCCCCACCCAGAACCCCGCCGGGTATTCGCCAGACAATGACCACGCCAGGAAGACGATGTACTTCGGACGAGCGGCAGTGGATGCCGGGGCAACTTTCGACAGTGCGCTGCCCGCTGGCACCCAGACGGTCGTCGGACGGGGAGGTTTCGGCGGCGCCGGTGGACGTGGACCTGGGGCTGGTCGCGCTGCCGGAGCAGGTCCGGGAGGTGCGCCCGGCGCCGGCGCTCCTCCACCGGCAGCTGCTGGCGGCCGGGCCGCGGGTGGAGGCAGAGGAGGTCCCCAGGCAACCCGGACGACGCTCATTGCCGTACTGGCCTATCGCTGCATCCAGACGCCATGCCCAGCGACCGGGCCAGCGGAGCTCGACCGCGCCTCGGTAGTTGATTTGACATCCGTTGTAACTGGCAGGAACACGGCTGGCGTGCTCGGCGGCACAACCGCGGGCTCGGTCCGATGGACCGCGCCGTCCTCTCCGGCCGGCGCACAGTGGCAAGTCATCGCGTTCTGGACCCGGGGCGTCTCGGCACAGCCAGACCCGTTCAGCCCGGAAGGCTACGAGGAGCTGGTCCAAAGCATGGAGACCGGCTTGAGCCCGGAAGTCAAGGAGTTGATGAGAGCTAATGGGGGCGATCTCTTCTACGATTCCCACTCGAGCGACCGGGGCAGCCCCGACGAACTGTGGACCAATCATATGGCGGAGGAGTTCGCGAGGCGCCGTCAGTATCCGCTCATCCCCAACCTCCCGGCACTCTTCCGGGAGTTCTTCGACTTCAGCGATGGGAGCGCGCCGCGTGTGCGCAATGACTTCTACGCCGTTCGTGGCGACGTCTGGATTGAAACACAGCTTCAGCCGCTGCGCGCCTGGGCCCGGAAATACAACAACGTGCTGCGCGTGCAAGTGGAGGGAGAGGCCAACCTCATTATTCCGATCACCGATATGGTGCAGGCGACCGCGGCGGTGGACCGCCCGGAACACGAGTCCCTCTTTGTCGGCGACGAGGTCGACAACTACCTGCCGATGGCATCCGCCAACCACATGACCGGCAACCCGTGGTACTCGACCGAGTGCTGCGCGGCGTTGAGCCGGAGCTACGCACAGACCTTCCAGGATATGGTCATCCGGATGCATCGAAGCTTCGCAGGCGGCATCACCAAACTCGTCTACCACGTCTATCCGTACCGCGACAGCCCCACATCGAAATGGCCGGGGTACCACAACTTCGGCCAGGCGGGGTTCTCGAACGCCTGGGGTCCACGCGAGCCCTACTGGGTGGACGCCCGCACCTACAACAACTACATCGCGCGAAACCAGCAGGTCCTGACACAAGGGGACGCCAAGACCGACATCGCCGTGTACATGCAGAACTACCTCTATCCGCCCTCCCAGGGCACCAAGATCCGGCATTGGGGCGATACAACGCTGCAAGAGGCGGGATACACGCGCGATTACGTCAATCCCACCATCCTCGATCTGCCGAATGCGACGGTGACGGCGAATCGTCTCGCGGCAATCGGGCCGGCCTACAAGGCGCTCATTATCGACAGTGAGCAACAGCCCGTAACTGACCCCGTAAAGACGTCCATGCCGGTCGCGGTCGCGCGCAAGATTCTGGGCTATGCGCGCGCCGGCCTGCCGGTGATTGTGGTCGGCACCCCTCCGGACCGCACGCCGGGCAACACGCCGGCCGAGGACGCCACGCTGAAGAGCGTGATCAGCGACCTCCTGGCCGAGCGCTCGGTCTCACGTGTCGACCACGAAGCCGGCGTGCCAGCAAAGCTGCGCTCGCTTGGGATTCGCCCGGCCGCAGAACCGGCCACGCCGTCGAGCGTCCTCAGCATCCGCCGCCGCGACGCCGCCACACGAACCGACTACTACTTCTTGTACAACCAGGGAATCGTGAGCCCGGCCGACGAGCCGACGACGCTGTTCGAGCCGGCAACCGGCGAACCCGTGGACCTCGAGTTCAGCCTGGAGGGCAGCGGCCATCCTTACTTGATGGATGCCTGGTCCGGCAGGATTACACCCATCGTCAACTACACCTCCAGCGCCGGGCGGGTCGCGCTGCGCATCCGGCTTTCACGTGACAATGGCGCGCTCGTCGCGCTCAGCAATAACCCGAACCGTTTCGGCATGGCCGTGCCGACCGTGTATGTCACCAGGACGACGGCCGACGCAGCCGTGGCGAACCAGGGCGCCGTGGTGATCCGGGCCTCCAAGGCGGGAACCTACACCACGACTCTCAGCAACGGACGGACGGTGAACAGCAAGATCGCGGACGTGCCTGCGCCGATTGATCTCACGAAATCCACCTGGCACGTGGTTGCCGAAGACTGGAAGCCAGCCAACCCCTATACGGATACGTTGGGAGTAGCCGCGGCGCAGACGCGAAAGGATCGGGTCGAAGTTGACGCGAACGGGTTGAAGGCCTGGCCGGAGATTCCCCAACTGCAACACGTCTCCGGCATTGCGTCATACACAACACGTTTCGACCTGCCCGCGACGTGGAACGCCACACACGGCGCGACCTTGGAACTGGGGCAGGTGTTCGACTCGTTTACTGTGGCCGTCAATGGTCAGGCGGTCATGATTGACCAGATCAGTGCGGAAGGAGATGTCGGTCCCTATTTAAAGGCGGGCGCCAACACCATTACCGTACGGGTTGCCACGACATTGAATAACCGGCTGGCGAACCTGGATTCCGATGTCGCCAATCGGGGGATCGTTCAGCCGTACGGGCTCGTTGGCCCCGTGGTGCTCACGCCATACAGACAAGCGACGGTATGGAAGTAGGACTGACGCTGGCATGAGAAAAGCCTTGTTGTGGTGCCTGGTCGTGCTCGCCTGCGCACCTGCGTCTGCGCAGGACGGACAGAAGACTCTCCGCGTCAAGTACCTGGTCGGAGGCTTTGCGCATGACTACGACAAGATGCCAGAAGAGCTCGCCCGCGAATTACGAGCGATGCTGCAGCGGGCCGGGCGTGTTGCCGAGATCGAGATTACGAGAGATCTCGCCGCATTCGAGAGCGGGAACCTTGCCAAGACAGACATGCTGATGATGAACGTTTGTCAGCAGTCTGACGTGAGCCCGGAGAGGCGCGCGGCCTTTCTCACCGCCGTCCGCGAAGGGCTACCGATTGTGGCATTGCACTGCACATTCTGGTCGTTTCAGGCGTGGCCGGAGTTCAAGCAGGTACTCGGTGCGTTCGTTCCTGGACATGCTCGCTTCGGCCCTATGTGTGTTCAATCATCCTCCGACGCTGGAAAACTTGTGGCAGGTCTTCCGGGCCGATTCGAATTGATCGACGAACCGTACTTTGTCGACGAGCGCGACCCCGCGATGCGGATCGTGGCAAGGACGTGTGACGTGTACAACGGCGAGGATGGCATCCGGCGTCACGGACCGGAGTCGAGCGCGTGGACGAAGTCGTTCGGCAAGGGCCGCGTATTTGCGATGACCTTCGGTCACGACATGCAATCTCAAGGGTCGGACGCCTACAAGCGCCTGTTTGCCAACGGCGTCCAATGGGTGCTTGGCAGTGATTGATCGACCAAGGTTTCGTCGGGTCTGGGACTCGCCAAACCGGCGCCGGAACTCGCGAACTCACACGTGATCCGACCGGAAGCCGAAGTGGTGGGCGATCTGGCCGATGTCGTCGAAGCGTCTCGCAGCCGCAAGCTTATTAACTGCGCCGCGCGGGCCTAGGTTCGTTACCACAAGGGATTGTCGTCATCGCGGCGGCACGTCACCGAAGATCTTCGGCGTCGGCATCCGCGCGCGGATCCGCTCGAGCTCCTCTTTACCTACCGGGGGGCTTCGCCCCGCCGGGCCCCCCATCGCCGTCGCTCGCGGGGCCCCAATCGCCCCGCTCCGCTCCGGCGGGGCGCGCCTCCGGCGCGCCTATCCCGAAGAGTTTCGGCGTCGGCATCCGCGCTCGAATTCGCTCGAGCTCTTCGACGGTCACGCGGTCGAGGCCGCTCTTGCGGCAGGACTCCTCGACGGCGCTGACGACCATCCCCCGCACGAACGCGGGAATCTTCTTCATGCGCGCGGCGGCGGCATCGTCCCACGCGATCGTCGTCGGCGATTCGGGGCCGTACTGGATGGCGGAAGGCCCGAGCGCTCCGGAGACAGATGCGCGGCTCTGGATGGCGAGCAGTGGGGACCCGGCAAACGTGCCGGGGGTGTGGGTGCAGAGGGGGTCTTCGGCCATCAGATCGCCGGTCATCCCGTAGGCCCGGGCGCGGCAGCCCCCGCAGTGGGCGTTCATCTCGCACTCCCCACATCGCCCGCCGAGCGACGTGCGGCGGCGAATGTCGGCGAAGAGCTCCGAGGAGGTCCAGAGGTCCGCGAGGCTCGAACTGCGAAGGGTCCCCGCGAAGACCGGGAGGTAGGGGCAAGGGGTGACATCCCCGTTCGGCCGTATCCCCATGTAGTGCGTGCCCGCCGGGCACCCGCCGGCCCCTCCGGAGTAGGTCCTGATCGCGGACAGACCCGGCAACGACGCCCCTCCTGATTCGGCTTGCCCGCCGTGGCCTTGGCGAAGGCGGGCATCCGTCGGGGTCGGATCGGGCTCGGCGCCTGCGTTCTCCAGAACGGTCTTGATGTAGTGCGGAGCGCACTTTGCGTTCACGAGCATCCGGCGGTCGTACTTCCGCTGGATCCGGTAGAGCGAGGCGAGCACCTCGTCGTACTGTGCGGGCGTGATGTCCGACACGAACTGCCCGCGCCCTGTCGGCACCAGGAAGTAGAGGTTCCAGACCTTGGCGGCGAGGCGATCGTGCGCGAAATCGGCGATGGCTTCGAGCTCGCCGAGATTGTGCGAGCCCGCGGTCGTCTGGACGATGAAGGGGAGCCCGGTCCTGCCGAGGATCTCCGCGCCCTCCACCGTGTTTCGCCAGGCGCCGCGCACTTTCCTGAAGCCGTCGTGACGATCGGGATCGAGCGCATCGAGCGAAAGGGACAGCCCCCGCGCTCCGGCCTCCGCCAGGCGCCGCGCCAGGTTCTCCGTGATGCGCACGCCGTTGGTGCCGACGACGACCCACAGTCCGCGCTCCGACGCGCGACGGACAATGGCGAGGATGTCGCGCCGCAAGAGCGGCTCGCCGCCCGTCAGGATCGTCACGCATTCAGGAGCGAAGGCGGCGATGTCGTCGATGACCCTGAAGCACTCCTCGGTGCCGAGCTCGCTCCGATCGGCGAAGTTCTCCGTGCCGACCTGGGGTGTGCCCCCTGCGTCGAGATAGCAGTGCTCGCAGGCGAGGTTGCAGCGGTAGGTGAGGTTCCAGGAGACGACGTAGGGTCTTGCGAATGCATTCATTGCATCGATACTCGGGGCTCGGCCGGTGATCACATGCCGAAGAATTCGCGCGCTTCGTCGAGGATCTTCTCGTCAACCTCCAGCGTCCCCCTTTCACGGGCGAATTTCTCGATGCCCGTTTTGGCCATGGGACGAACGAACTCGGGGATGTTGGCGAGCCTGGCTTCTGCGGCGGCGGTCCAGCGAACGGGAATTGGTTCGCCGGCGCGCGAACGGCATCGGTGCCGGGAATCATCGCAGAGAATGGGCACTTCCCGCCGGCGGCCGCGTCGGCCTGGGGCCCAATGCGGACTCCGAGTGATTGCACGACCTGTGTCTCGTAGGCATTGGTGAGCATCGCCATCTCGTAGCCGCACTCCGGACATGAGTAGACGACCGAGAGCGAGCCGCGCTCGGGTGGGCCTATGCTCTGCAGCTTCATCGGGCTGTCACAGGGGACGCAGAGGAACTTCATCGGGCAGGCTCCTTGCCTGGGTGTGTGGATTCAAGGCTGTCCAGCAGCTGCTGCGCGACATGCTCCAGGGCCCGGCCAACAGGTGTGTCGGGCAGGTCCGTGAGCGGAATCCCCGCGATCGCAGTGCCGTGCGAGCTCGGGATCGAATGGGACGGTCCCGAGGCAGGGGATCGCGAGGTCCGCCGGGTCTGGTGAGATAAAAAGCGGCTTGATGGCGTTGCAGTCGCGGCAGTAGTAGCCGCTCATGTTCTCGACGTAGCCGAGCAGGCGATTGGGCCTGCCCTGAGCCCCGTCGAAGGGTCCCTTCGACAGAGCGGCCACCGAGCGCGCGACCACGCCCCGTGCCACCTCGGACGGTATCGTCACGAGCAGGAACGAGGTCCGGGGCCTGCCCTGAGCCCCGTCGAAGGGCCCGAGAAAATCGGCGTACTGGACGGTCCGCTCAGCTCCCGGCGGCAGATCGAACATCAGCAGATCGAGCGCTCCCCACTCGAAGGACGCGAGGACCTCGCCAAGGAGAGAGAACTCCTTCGTGGCGCGCCATGTGTGGGACTCTCCGTGCGCCGCGCTCTCGAAGTCGAGCGCCTCCGACTCGGGGATCATCGAGCCCATCGAGAAGACTCCGATCCCGTTCGTGGTCCGCGGGAGCGCGACCTTTTGGCTGCCGGGAACGAACAGCCCGCCTTGGACACCGGCCATGCGCGCCTGTGAGGGGCCGTTGAAGTCCGCGTCCAGGATCGCAATCCGAAGCCCACGGGCGCGCAGTGCGCCCGCGAGATGCAGCGTCAAGGTGCTCTTGCCGACTCCCCCCTTACCGGAGCCCACTGCCACGAGATGGCGCACGCCGGCGAGCCCGTCGGTGATGCGGGTGCGCAGCTCGGCCACCTGCTCAAGGATGCGGGAGCCCCCGTCGCCGACGATATCGTGGTAGCCCTTCACTCTGCTGACGCTCCGAGATTCGTAGCTTACACCTAGTCGGACCGCGCTCTCGCCGCGTAGAGGAGATGCCCGCCGGCGGGGCGAAACCCGAGCGTCTCCAGCAGCGTCGTTGAGATCTCCGCCGGGTGGACTTTCGGGAACCTGAACGTCCTCAAGCCTTGCGTGCGCAGTCGCGAGAGCAGCTGGTTCAGACGGGCTCCGCCGTCCTCGATGAACGTTTGGAGCGACAGGATCTCCGCCCCCTCTGGTCCCCCTCCGGGCCCGCTGCCGCCAGGGCTCCGGCGGGCCTTATATAAAGGATGCAGGCCTCGATTCGCTCGTCGGAGGCGACGGCGAGTCCTGTAATGTCGCCCTTCCTTGCCGTGAGGGTCTCGACCGAGCGCTCCCAGCACACCTGCGGATGCGCCTCTCCAAGACCATTGGCGGCGAGATCGTCGATCGTGACAGGAATCACGAACCCGGCCTCCCGCACGTCGTTCTCTTCCCGCTGCAGGACGTAGTCTGTCAGAACCGCTTCCTGGACATATCCGCATGCGCTGAATAGCTCGCCGGCAGGGGCGAGCGTCTCGGGCAGCTCGGTGATGATTCGAGGCGGGCCGAGAATCGCGAGCTTCGAGCTGAGCGAGGTGAGCAGATGACGGCCATGACCCTGTCGCACATGATCGGGATGGACCGCGATCTTGTGAATAAGAGTCCCGGAAGGCCGCTTGGCGCCGATGAGGACGCCGATCGGGTCGGAGCCCGAGAACGCGACCATGCAGCTGCTGCACCAGACCTGCAGGTCGCGGATCGACCGCTTGAACACCTCCGGCGTCATGGGAGGCTCGTCGGGAAAGTACGGAGAGCAACAACGATTCAGCGCGTCGCTGAGAAGCGCGATGTCGTCCGAGCGGCAGAAGCGATAGGCCGACATGGTAGCGGCGCTCTGTCTGCGTTCTCACGGCGCGTGGGCAACACCCCACGCGCATTAAGCGCCTCGCTTTGTCGGCGGCCTAGTGATGCTCGCCCGATGAACTTCGCGCGTTGAGCGCGCTCACCTCGTTGAGGTAGCCGCTCCCGTTGGTTGCCGCGGGCGCGCTCGACGGTGTGGCAGAGGGGCTCGTGGCAACCGGCGCTGCCGTCGCGCCAGGACTCTTCCCAGGTGCCTGATAGTTGGCGATCATCTCGGCCATCATCCGCTTGCCGATCTCGATCCCCTCTTCGACGAGTGCCAGGTCGACCGACGTCACGGCGCGCTCTCGCGCAAGCTCCTCGATCCGCTCCTGTGTCTGGCTCCGCATGAACCCGGCCGGCACGCGGAAGATCCGCTGCGTGGCGTCGTTCGTCCACTCGAAGGTCGAGATCAACGGGTTCTTCTTGTCGTCCCGCGCTATCAACCGGGGCTGGGTCTCGTCTGCGGGGGCGTCGCCAACGGCGGGCGCGCCAGAGGCGCGCCCCGCCGGAGCGGAGCGGGGCGAAGGGGCCCCCGCGAGCGACGGCGATGGGGGGTCCGGCGGGGCGAAGCCCCTCGGTTGAATATCGAGCGGCGCCCCCGTTTCCTCCTCGATCACCTGCCGGGCGAAGTCGAGCGTAATCGCGTCGAGCTTCTTCATACGCGCGCGCTTTTCGACACGCGCCTTGACGCGGCGGCGCTGGTAAGCGTTCTTCATGGTCCAGAGGCCCTTCCTGGCTTCCTCCGACCATCGGAGCTTGCGCCCGTCGTAGGTGGTCTCCTCCTGGAGACCTCCCTCCACCGCGGCGATCTTTTCGATCATCTCCCGGGAGATCACCTCGAAATCCGTGGCGCCGCAGACGGTGCACTTCACGGCGCCGCTCTGCGTGGCCGTGACGCCGCACGCCCGGCACATCGATACGGGGCCGGACTTCGCCCGTTCGAGTGCCACGGCCTCGGCCAGCGCCTTGGTCGCGGCCGAGGCGCTCTTCGGCATGAACCGATCCATCGCTTCGTCGATCACCGCGTTCGTGATCACCGAATGTCCCTTCTCGAGCGCCAGGCGAAGGACCCCCGTGCGGGCTATCCCCTTGACCTGCTCGGGCACGTGCGTCATGCGCTCCTCGGCCTCGGGCGTCCATCGGACGGTCTCCTCGGCGCGCACGTCGAGGCGCGGTACCTCGAGGCGCGTGGAGAGGAGGACGTCGCAGGGCGCAGCGCGGAGAATGTTCTCCGTGTTGCTGCCCAGCTCCGTCTCGTCCTTCGGGCTGTGCACGCCGATCCGCCCCAGGACGATGAGCCAGGGACTTGTCTTCCGCGCGTGGTCGATGATCTTCTGGAAGGGCTTGCCGTCGAGCAGCGTCTTCTTGATCGCGACGCCCGCCTCGCTCCCCATCCGCTCGCCAATCTCGAGATGCGACTGATAGATCTGCGCGAGTCCGGTGTCGATGATCTCCTCGTGGAGCTGATTCTGCTCCTCGAAGCGGAACACCTTCGCCGCCTGCTCGGTGAGGACGTTGACGATGCCGTTGAAGACGGAGTAGTGGAGATACGGGTCGTACACGGCAATGGCTTCGACCTTCTTGCCGAACGTCTTCGCCAGATCGATGGCGGTCATGAGCGCGCCGAAGGACTGGGGGCTGCCGTCGACGCCGACCAGGATCGTGTCCCGCTCCGGCTCGCCCGGCTCCGGGACGTGCTTGACGACCCAGACATCGCGGTCGGATTGGCGGGAGACGCGTTCGCAGACCGAGCCAATCACGCTGTCCCGCGCGCGCCCGATCCCGAGGGCGCCGATCACGACCAGGTCGTGCTGCGAGCCGACCAGATCCTTGAGGATCTCGATGTGATGCTTCCCGTCCATCATCCGCGGCTCGAACTCGAGGCCCGACTCCCCGCAGGTGCGCGACATGCCATCGAGATAGCTGTCGGAGATGAGCTTGAGGCCCATCGTGATGAGGCTGTCGTGGATCTTCCGCTGGCGCTCCAGCTCCACCTCGTCGATGTACTCCTCGGGGAGCGTGTACTCCATCTGCCGGAAGCGATAGTCGTGCAGTTTTGCCGCGTAGACATGGCAGCCGACGAGTTTCGCGGAGTATGCCTTGCCCAGTCCGATAGCGCACGCGACGGCGCGGTTGGAGTGGTCTGAATTATCGACGGGAACGTAGATGCTCTTGTACATCGAATCCTCTTTTCATCGGGGGACTTCGTCCCCCGAACCCCCTTGCACTTCTCGCGAGCGCGAAGGCGGCTCGCGTGGCTCGCTCGCTCGCTCGCGGCGACATTGATTCACAAGCCCTCATGCTCTGGTGGCTGCCGGTTGACTCGGCTCACCGCTGAGCTCCCCGCGGGTGCGAGAGCGCCGTACCCAACCGATCACGGCCAGCTCGATGGCGAGAATGAGCAGCGCCGTCTTCACCATCGGGCCGACGGCCGAGGGGATCGTTTCTGGCTCGACGTAGAGGGAGTACCAGATCGTGAGACCTCGCCTGTTGCCACGCTCGCGAGAGAACCCGTCCCAGAGCGAGAAGGCGACCGGCATGAACGCTCCGGGCGAGAATGGGGCGGCCGAGTCCGGGCGAAGCGACCGCTTGAAGATGACCGACCATTCTCCCTGGTCGTAGCTCGCGACTCCGGTCAGATCTCCCTTGTCCTTCGCGGCGACATCCGCGCTTCCCCGGCCGGTGAACTGAAGGGGATCGGGGCGGGCCAGATCGAAGAACCAGAGATCCACCGAGTTCTCGGCGTCACCGAAGATGAAGTAGGGCTTGCGGGCGCCCGTTGGCACCTGCGAAGGAACCTGGATCGAGACTGCATCGGAGAACTCGGATGGCTGGTCGCCTGGCGCCGCTTCCGCCTCGGCAAAGGGGTCCTGCGCCTTCCCGGCCGGTGCCGGCGCGACTTCTGCGTCGCCAAAGACGCTCCCCTTCGAGCTGCCGCTCGCACCCTCGCCCGCGGCAATCGCTGGCTCCTCCTCCTCCTCGGGCGGCACGGGAAGCGACGGCCCGTTCTTCCCTGTCTTCTGTGCGCTCATGTCATGCCATCGAACGAGGAGCGCGATGGAGTCCGCATCGTAGATCGCCTGAACGGTGACGCTCGTCGCGGGCGGATGGAACGCGCGCCCCGGCTCCATGATCTGCCCGAGGATGGGAAAGCGGGCCGCGGGAGCGGAGGCAAAGTTCGCGGCCCCCTTCGCCAGATCGATCCGCTCCTGGACATGCCTGGCGCGGACGAGGTTGGTATAGCCAGGTCCGTTGCTGCCAGAGAGAGAGACGATGAAGTCGGTGATCGCCCATCGTTGGTCGGGCGTAAGGGACTCGAGGAACGACGGCATCGGTGTGCCGTTCAACCCCGTGCTCATCGTCCTGAAGATGTCCTCGCGGGCCGACCCTCCCCGGAACGTCCAACTCTGAGCGAGGTTCGCCGCGCGTATTGGATACCCCCAGTCGTCTTTCAGGGTTGGAGCCGAAGGCCCGTCGGCCCGACCGAGCGTGCCGTGGCACTTTATGCAGCCGGTCTCCTCGTAGAGCTTCTTCCCGAGCGCGATTGACTCGTTCGTGGCTCTGGGCGCGCTCGGGAGCTGAACCGGCTGGGGAACATTCTCGGGCTTGGAGAAGTCGGGGGAGAAAGTCGTAATGAAGTATGCGAGATTCGATACGTCCTCGTCGGAGAAGTTGGGCCAGGCCGGCATCGAGGTGTACGGCATGCCGTGCCTGATGATGTTGACGAGGTCTTGATGTGTCGGGAGCGCTCCGTTGGGCGTCGTGCGAACCTTGAACTTGCCGATCGTGAAGTTGCGCGGCCTGGGCCGCAGATGCGGGGCGGCATATCCTTCGCCGTCCCCGGTCTCGCCGTGGCACTGCGAGCAGTTCTTGAGGTAGAGCCTTTTGCCCGACTCCCGCTGCGCCTCGGTCCCGACGTCGGGACTCTGCGCGCGCGCCCATCCCACCGCCACGGCACAGAACGACGCCATCAGGAGAGCGACGCATCCGCGCGACTTGCCCGCCGTCCTTCGACGGGGCTCAGGACGGCCCTGAGCCTGTCGAAGGGCCGTAGCGCGAAGCGCGAAGGTGGGTATCAGGCGAGAAGTCATTTGTGCGCGGCCTCCTCCCTGGCCCGAGGCTTCTGGCCCGTTGAATCGTAGAGAAAGAGGATCGCATCCCAGATCTCTTCTTCCTTCAGGAACTTCTCCCAGGCCGGCATGGCCGTGGCCCAGGGCCCGCCTTCCTCGGGGAGCCCGGGGCCGCCCTTGGAAATCCGCCAGAACAGAAACGTCTCGCGAAGCATCGCGATCGTCCCCGGGTCGGTGAAGTTGGTCGGGATCGGGTCCAGCCCGTGCACGAACATGCCGTTGCCGGCCAGGTTGTCGCCGTGGCAGAAGACGCAGTTCCGATAGTAGACCTGGCGCCCGTTCTCGACATGTTTGCGGAACTCTTCCGGCTTCGACGTCTCGAGATGCCGGAAGGGGTTTTCTCCGGCGTCGAGATCGATCTTCTTGTCGTGAACGGTGATCTCGGAAGGCGATGCGGGATGCACCGTTCGCGAAAACAGGGGTGGCTCGAGGGGGACGTTCATCTGGACGTATACGTTCGCGGCCGCGAGCGTCGGGATGGCGACGACGGTTGCGCCGAGAAGCGCTGTGTACCGCTTGTCCGTCATGAACCGGACGAGCGGGCCGGAGACTTCGTCGCGGCGCTCCTCGCTGGAGGACACGTACGCCAGGATCGCGATCGAGACGATTCCCATGTAGAGCGAGATGACGGAGGCGGGAATCGGGGCCGTGAATCCGAATCGGAGGAGGACGTAGATCCCCACCCACCAGGCAGCAGCCCATATCAGCAGATTGGCCCGCCGGAAGCGAAGGAGTCCGAAGACGGCGAGCACGGCGATGAGGACGGGAATCTTCATTGCTTGGCCTTCGGAGCCGAGGCGGGTCCACCCGGCGCCGGCGCCGCCGCAGCCGGTGCCCCGGCAGGTGCAGCCGTGCCGCTGTTGTAGTGGTGTTTCGTCTCCAGTGTGACGGTCGGCGTGCCGCCAAGAGTCTGGAGGGCCGCGATCACGCAGAGGATCTCCTTGTCGGTCAGCGAGAACGGAGGCTGGTTCATGGGCGGCATCGCCGGGGGAAATCCTTCGACGACGTAAGCGGTCGGCTCGTACAACGTTTGGGCAAAGTACTCGACATCGCTCAGGCCCGGGACGCGGGTCTTCGCGCGGACAGCCACCCCCGCGAGGTCGGGGAACCGAAGTGCCCCCGTCTTTCCGATCGTGTGGCAGGTCAAGCAAAGTCCCTTGCCCTCCATGATCCCGCGACCGATCTTGACCATGTCGGCCGTGCTCACGTTGGCTCCCAGGGTCGTCTCCTGAGGGGGCTGCACTTCCTTCTGAGGCACCAGCTGGCCGACATAGGCATAGAACCCGGTCGTCGCGAGGACGAGCGCGCCGATCCGGATGGTGTGCGGGATCGTCACAACGTCTCCGCCTCTGCGCCATGCGCTGCGGCGAGGCCTTCGCGGCGTCGCTTGGGATCGCGCTCGAAATCGGGCCGGTCGTGCAGGCTCGCGATCCAGAACACGATGCCGATCAAAAGGAAGAACAGGAGCACGGTTACCGAGACGACTTTCGTCGCGAAGCCAAGGGTGGGCGTGAACGCGTCGACCGAATTGTCCCGAATGATGCCGTAGACATGCCAGTGCTGGCGGAGCCCGGAGCGAACGTAGCCCATGAGCCCCATGAGCCAGGTGAAGGTGACCGCGATGAAGATCAGCACGTACTGCGAGATCGCCGGGATCCTGCCCCAGCGCACCTCGCCAGTCTTGCGTGGCGCGCGGAAGAGAAAGACGTCGATGGCGGTGATCGACACCATCGCGAACAGGACCGAGAGGACTTGGGGCACGGAGAGCTGGATCCGGACCGTCGCCTCGACGAAGTACCCGTAGACGCCGAGGAAGATGACGAAGATGGCGACGATCGCGAAGATCGTGAGCTGCGCCGCATGGCCCTTCTTCGCCCACGCCACCGTCGAGATTTTCCCCGTCCGGCGGTAGAGGAGGAAGCTCATGAAGGTCGTGAGGATCAGGATGTTCACGGCGGTGTTCTTCGCGGACATGACACCGAGGAAGCCCAGCACCGGGTGCGCCGATCCTCCCATCGCCCGGATCTCGGAGACCGTCGCGATGATCGAGCGGGGCGTCGCCCAGACCATGAAACAGAGCACGATCGCGGCGAGCAGGTACTTGACGAACTTCTGGAACGGCTGCGCCCCCTCGACCCGCCCCATGCCGAGCCAGAGGTAGTAGTTGGCACCGAGGAACAGGTTTCCGATGAGGACCGCCTGAATAATGAAGAGCCACGAGAAGGCCCCGCCCATCATCGTCAGCCCGAGCGTCTGCGAGTAGGCGTAGATCTCCTTCGCCAGCCAGTAGCCGGCGAACGGAAGCGGGAGGAAGGCGCTGATCGCGACCATGTTGCCGATGTATCCCATCCAGTCGTAGTGCGCGCGCTCCTCGTCGGTGGTCGCGTGGAGGAACTTGAACGCCGCGTACGCTGCGGCGACCGATCCGCCAAAGGCCACGTTGGCGATGACGCGGTGGACGTTGATCGGCATCCAGGTGTAGTTGTAGATCGCGTCCGTGAGGGAGAGGAGCGCCCCGCTGGTCGAGACCCCGTTCGGAGACATCATGAAGGTGAGCCAGGAATTGGCGATCAACATGATGCCCGTGCCGACCACGTTGAGGCCGAGCCCCAGACCAAGATGCACCAGAGGATGGAATTTCCCCCAACCGTAGTAGTAGGTGTAGAGGAAGAAGGCCTCGAAGAAGAACAGCAGCACGTAGGGGAGAAATGTGGGGGAGAACACGCTCACCAGGTAGTTCGAGAACTTCGGATACAGGATGATGAGCATGAACGTCAGCGCCGCTCCGAAGGTCGCCGTCAGGGAGAAGGAGACCGAGAGGAGCTTCGTGAACTCGTGCGCGAGCCGGTCGTATCGCAGATCTCCGGTCTTGTAGCCAATCGCCTCGACGATGAACGCGAAAATCGGGACGGCAAGGACGAACGCCGCGAACAGCAGGTGAAGCTGAGCGACCATCCAGATGGCCACCCGACTCCCGACGACGGGGAACTTTCGGTACGTGGCCTCCTCGTAGGGCGTCTCCCGGGCCTTTTTCTCCGCGGCTGCCTTCTCGGCGGCCTGTGCCTCCGCGCTGACGGCCGGTGCTGGGGCAGGCGCTTGGTACGCGGCGCTCCTCGAGGCCATCGTCGCGGCCCCCGCGAACATCACGAGGCCGGCCACGGGACCGACAAGGACCATCAGCGTGCGGTTCGTCACGACGCGTCCCTCAATGGATGACCGCGGCCGCAGCGCCTGGGATCTTGTCTTGCTCGAAGAAGGCGGTGGGGAACGGGGAAGAGGAGTACCACACGCTCGCGATTGCGAGGCCCACGATTGCGAGACGATGACGGCCACGAATGGGAGCCTGTTCCACCAGGGCGGATTCGATCCAGCCCGGTAGCTAGAGCTCCGGGGCCGCCTGAGCACAGTGGCCCAAGCCAAGAGTCCGCGATGGAACAGTGACGCCGCATCCTCGCCTCTCCAAGTCTTTTCGGCGCGGGGGACGATCGAAATCCGTGGACTGAGGCCGCGATAATATCCACGAACTCGGACGAGGGTCAAGCGCGCGTCGCGTCGCCCGAGTACGGGTTGCGCGCAGCCCGCGCGATCGGTCGTGCACGCGAAGCCCTTGACAGCCGCAGTCACCCGGCGTATGAAGATACCCTCGGCGATTCAGAACGATTCGGTCCTCTCGAGCTCTGCAACCACGCGGGCCAGGACGTTTCCTGTGAGACGTCCCCTTCCCGCGACGCTCGAACGTCACGATGTCCACGTCGTCGTTTCAATTCACGAACCGTTGATGAGGGTCATGGCATGAAAACAGCGAGCGCTGACCGAACCGACTTCATCTCGTACCCGACGAATCGTGTCGTCGGGACCGTTGGCGACGACAGTCGGGCGCGAGAGGCCATCGACGCGTTACTCCGGGCCGGATTCGAACGGGAGGCCATCGACATCCTGCACGACGAGAAGGATCTCAAGCGCCTCGATCCGACAGGCAGCCAACACGGATTCCTCGCACAGTTTCAGCGGACGTTGATTCGAGCCTTTGATCTCGAAGAGTTCAAGCACCTGACCCATCACGTCGAGGATGTTCGTGCGGGTCGATTCGTGATCATGGTGCTGACGAAACGCCGAGTCCAACGCATCCTGGCCGCCGACATCCTCCACCAGTACGGGGCCGAGTTCGTGGGCTTCTACGGCCGATGGGCGTGGGAGGGGCTGCCCGCAACCGCACAGCGATCGCCGCAAGACATCCCGGCCCTGTTCGCACGGGCGTGGAACGACCGCGACGCCGACATGCTCGCCTCGCTGTTCGATGAGGATGCCGAATTCGTGAACGTCACCGGTACGCGTTGGCACGACCGCGAGTCCATCCGCAAGGCGCATGCATACGGGCTGGAGCGCATCTTCGACAAGTCGCTCCTGGCGATCGACGAGTTGAAGGTCAAGCTGCTGTCGCCGGACATCGCCGTGGTTCACGCGCGAATGACCCTTTCCGAGCAGGCGCCTGCAAGTGCTGTGGGACAACCCGAACCACGCACGGCGATCGTCTCGTTCGTTGTTCATCGGATCGTCGATCGCTGGCAGTGCGCATCGGCCCAGACGACAGACGTGATCCCGAATACCGAGACGAATGTGATCGATCAGGCTGGCGTGTTCGGCTGGGCGAACTATCCGAGCGACCAGATGTCCTGACGGCATCGCGCCACGTCATCCGTTGCGCTGGCCCGTGTTCAATCACCCGCGGGAAACCTCGCGCGGCCACTCATCGAGCCGTTCGTCGCCACGCCCTGAGTCGCCACGCCCTGAGTAAGGACGCGCGCGAAAGTTTTCCCATTGGAACCCAATAGTTCCCGTCCGCCGCGTCGCCTCGATGATGGGCTTCATCCTCGACGCGACGGAGCTCCTTGAGACGTCGGTGCCGGCCGTCGCCGAACGGTTGCGGGCCGAGCATGTCGACGCCGTGGCGCTGGTGCCTGCGTGACCGTTCTGCTGCCGGTCCGTGGGACTGGTTGCGCGCGTCCTCGAGGCACAGGGCATCCCGACCGTGGCCCTGTCGATGATTCCCGATCTTACCCGCGCCGTCGGCGTGCCCCGCCTGGCGGGTCTCAGCTATCCGATGGGCCAACCTCTGGGCCGGCCGCACGACGCTGATGGTCAGCGCGCCGTCCTGCACACTACGCTGGCAGTACTCACGAGCGCCTCCGGGCCCGACACCTACGTCGAGCTGCCGTTCACGTGGCCGCAGTCACCGGCCCAGGCGCGCAACGCATCCAGGGATCTCCGGCCGGCGCCCATCGTCGAGCTGCTGACGCGAAAGCCGTGGCTCCTCCACAGGCTCTACAGCGGTCGCATCCCGCAGGCGTCGGAGGCCACATGACGCGGCGGCGATCATGGGCACGTTAGGGAGAGGCGTGTCGTCTTTGGTGGGCCCTCGCCATGTTTCGCAATATGCAATACGTGCGACGAACAACGAACCGCCATCTGACCGGCAAGAAGTGACTTGACCTTGCGGGCACCTGCTTTTTCACTGCGGACAGCGTTTCGCGTAGTAAAAGCACTGGCCAACCCGCATTGCGCGCTTGCCCGCTCGTCGCCGAGCAAGTAGGCTCGCGGCTCGCACATAGCGATATCTGGCTGCGCGTCACGGCGCGGCCGCGTCGGAAGGGGAGTTGAGGCATGAGCAAGAGGATTGGATTTCGAGCCGCGGCCCTCGTGGCGGCGACGCTGCTGGCGGTCGTCGCGATGCCGCAGGCCGTCTACCTACAAGGTGGCCCGCCCGGACAGGTACCGCCGAGCGGTGGGCAAGCCCCGGGCGGTGGCGGTGGCGGCCGCGGCGGATTCGGCGCGCCGACCACGCCAACCCGCTACGACGACTACACCGGCTTCACGAAGATTTTCGACGAGAAGACGTTCACCAACTGGAACGGGGAGATGGATGTCTGGTCGATCGTCGACGGCATGCTCCACGCCGACACGACGAAGACGCCGGGCCAGCATCACATCCACTACACCGGCCCCGGCGCCGTGATGCGCGACTTCACACTGAAGGTCGAGGTGCGGCTGTCGGCGACCGGCGCCAACGGCGGTATCCAGTACCGCAGCCGCCTGCTGCATCCGGCGCATGGCGGCTCGATCGCCGAACCGCTCGGCAGGCCGCTACCGGCCAACATCACGACCATGGAACAGGCCGTAGCGGCAGGGATCACCGCCGCGCCGGCGGCGAGAGGCGGCGGCGCGCGTGGCAATGCGCCAGGCGGTGGACGTGGCCCCGGCGGAGCCGTGCCCGCCGGTACGGCGCCGGCCCCAAATCCCTGCGTCGGCGAAGTCGGCAATCTCTCGGCGGCTCAGCCCGCCGGGCGCGGTAACGCTGCGGCAGCGCCAACCGGGAATCCCTGGCAGGTGAGCGGCTACCAGTTCGACCTCGATTCGGACAACCAGTACACCGGCCAGCTCTACGAGGGCCAGGGACGCAACATCATCACGGCGCCGGGCACGATCGGCATGCTGCTCCCGGGCAACTGCAAGATCCTCCTGGGCAAGCTGCCGGGCGACCCGAAGGCCGCCATCAAGCCACATCAGGGTCTGGCCGGCGAATGGCAGCAGGTTGAGATCATCGTTCGTGGCAACACGATGACCCACCTGATCAACGGCCAGGTGATGTCGATCACGGTCGACGACGACGCGGTGGCGCGCGCGCCGCAGGGCATTCTCTCGCTGCAACTCGAAGGCAGCGGGCAGATCTGGTACCGAAACGTCTATCTCAAGCAGCAGGACAAGTCGCTGGACTTCCCACGGTAGACGACGGCGATATCGGCCGGCACGAGCCGACCGTAGCAGCTCAGCGCGCCGAGCTCGCTCGCGGTGCGGTTTACCCGCAGTTCTGGTTCACGCCGGGTGGCAGAGTTGTCGGTCCTCATTGGCGGGTACCTTCCATATGGAGCCGTCACCTCACGCGCGTATGGTTGTCGGGGCCCGTTCGGTCGACTATCCTACGCGGGCGATGAACCCGCGCCGGGACGCGTTTCGAGCAACCGCGGCGACGGTCGTTTCGGTGACGAACCGGGCACGAACGCGGGCGCCGTTGATATCCCGGCATCTGACGGAGGACGCATGAATGTCGATCGACGAGGCTTCGCGAAGTCTCTGACGGGCGTTGTCGGCGCGCTCGCCGCTGGCCCGAAGGTGGCCGCCGCGTCTCCGACGCCCGCGCCCGCCTCGCTGGCGCGCGCGCAAGCCCGGCTTGCACCGGCGACGATCACCAAGATCCGTGTCTTCTACCCCCCGAACTACAACCGGAACGGCCCGCAGGCATTCCCGCAAAGCAACATGCTCGTCCTCGTCGACACCGATGCCGGGATCACCGGGATCGGTCAGGGCGGGTCGCCGGACACCGTCCGCAACGTCGCAAGAAGCGTCATCGGCAAGAACGCGTTCGACACCGAGATGATTTGGCAGGCGGCCTTCATGGACGGGTTCTACTCGCCCGGCAAGGAACGACTGCACGCGCTCGGCGCCATCGACCTGGCTCTGTGGGACATCAAGGGCAAGGCTCTCAACGTGCCTCTCTACCAGCTGTTCGGGGGCAAAGCGCGCGAGCACATCGAGCTCTATGCGACATCGGGTCTGCCCCAGGGTCTGGTTTCGCCCGCAGAAGCGGCGGCGATGGGCTTGAAGGAGCGAGCGGCGGCGACGATGGCGGCGGGCTATCGCGTATACCGCGTCGACAGCGGCATTCTGCCGAGCACCGGCCGCGCGGGAGGTGCTGCCGCCGGTGGCGGCGCCGCGGGCGCGGCGGCAGCAGGGCCTGGCGGCAGTGGGCGCGGCGGCGGTGGCGGCCGGGGCGGCTCGATGTTCGATTCGAGGTCGCGCATCCGGCTGATCATTCAAGCGGTGGAGCAAATCCGCGAGGGCATCGGCCCCGACGGCAACTGGATGATCGATTTGCACCAGAAGTTCGACTTCCACGAGGCCGTGGAAGTCTGCAGGCTCATGGAGCCGTCGCGGCCGTTCTGCGTCGAGGATCCGGTTCGCGAGGAGCAGTTCCGCACCCAGATCCCAAAGCTGCGGCTGCTGACGACCGTGCCGCTGGCGCCCGGCGAAGAGTGGGGGACGAGGGCGGACTTCAGTCCCCTCATCGAGCAGCGTGACATCGACTTTGCCCGCGCGTCGCTGCCCAACGTCGGCGGCATCACGGAGATGCTCAAAATCATGGCTGTCTGCGATACTCACAAGGTCGGCATCGTGCCGCATTTCACCGGGCCGATCGCGACGGCCGGCCACATGCACACGATGATGGCGTTCCCCGGTCAGGTGCTCATGGAGTACAACCAGGGCGATCGCCCGGTGCCGTACATGCCAGACTTCCTCGACTGTAAGAACGGCAAGGTGTGGCCAAACGACCGCCCAGGCCTGGGCGTGAGCGTCGACGAAAAGCTGCTCACCTTCGTCGAGGAGATGACCGAAGCTGCTCCAGGGCCGACCCATCGGCGGCCCGACGGCTCCCTCACGCACTGGTAACCGCAGTTCGACAGCGCCGACGTCCGTGAACGCCGCCTCGCTGGCGGCTCGTTCTGAGGTGTGCGATGGCGATGAGTCGTGCTCGATCGTTCCTGCTACCGGCGGTCCTCGTCGCGGCGGCCGGGGTCATCGCGATGGCAGCCGGTACCCTCAACGCACCGGGTGTTCCCGCGCAGACCGATGCCCGCCCCAACATCATCGTCATTCTCGTAGACGACATGGGCTGGTCGGACATCGGAGCCTTCGGGGGTGAGATTCCGACCCCCAATCTCGACGCACTGGCCGCGCACGGCGTCCGCTTCACGGAGTTCTACAGCACCCCGCGCTGCTCGCCGACGCGCGCCAGCCTGTTGACCGGGCTCTATCCCCATCAGGCGGGAATGGGGCATCTCGACACCGTCATCCGCGAAGGGTCGTCGGGGACGACGGGCCGCCTCAATGACCGGTCGGTGACGATTGCTGAGGTCCTGCACGACGCCGGCTATTTCACGGCGATGTCGGGCAAGTGGCACCTCGGTCAGCAGAACGGCTCGCCGCCCTGGCAGCGCGGCTTCGAGCGCGTGCTGAGCCTGCGTGCCGGGGGCATGTACTTCCCCAACCAGAATTTCCAGGGTGGCGGCGATGAGCTCACCCGACGGGCGCAGGAGCCGCTGTACCTCGACGGCACGCCGACACCGCGCGATGCGCCCGTGTTCGGGCAGAACTGGTACGCGACGTCGCTCTGGACGGACTTCGGGCTGAAGTTCATCGACGAGGCACGGAAAGCCAACAAACCCTTCTTCCTCTACCTCGCACACAACGCGCCGCATTTTCCGCTGATGGCGCCGGCGGAGTTGATTGCCAAGCACCGCGGCAAGTACAAAGCCGGCTGGGACCGCCTGCGGGACGCGCGTTACCGCCGGCAAATCAAGATGGGATTGATCGAGGCCGCCTGGCCGCTCAGCCCGCGGGAAGCGGACTCGCCGGCGTGGGAATCGCTGTCGGACGAAGCAAAGGACCGCTTCGATCATCTGATGGCGGTCTATGCTGCGATGGTCGAGGCGATCGATACCAGCGTCGGCGTGCTGGTCAAAGGCCTGGAGACGCGAGGCGCGCTCGACAACACGCTCATCCTGTTCCTGTCGGACAACGGCGCCAACGCCGAGTCAGGTCCGGACGGGCGCTTCAACGGCAGCCCGCCCGGCGGACCGAACTCGAACTTGTACCTGGGCATGAACTGGGCTGCGGTCGGCAGCACTCCGTTCCGCCGGTTCAAGCACTTCACCCACGAAGGGGGCATCGCCGCGCCGCTCGTCGTGCACTGGCCCCGGGGCATTCCTGCCAACCGCCGCAACGCGCTCGAGCGTCAGCCCGCCCATGTCATCGACGTGTTGCCGACGCTCATCGACGTCACGGGCGCGAGCTATCCTCGCGAGTTCAAAGGGCGGGCAATCCAGCCGATGGAAGGCGTCAGCCTGCGCCCGGCGTTCGTCGGGCAGCTCGCTCCGTCGCACGCAGCCTCTCTTCTGGGAACACGAGGGCAACCGGGCCGTCCGCTCGGGCAACTGGAAGCTCGTGTCGACATATCCCGATGACTGGGAGCTGTACGACATGGCGGCCGACCGCGTCGAGCGCAACAACCTCGCGGCGCGGCGTCCCGATCTCGTGAAAGGTCTCGCGGCCGAATGGAACGCGTGGGCCGAGCGGGCCCACGTGGATCCCTGGCCCGGGCCGCGCCGGCTGCCCTGGGGCGACGATGCGCCGGCTGCCGGCCCGGGCCGTCGAGACTAATCACCGGAACAACAGCGGCGCGAACTCCTTGAAACACCGCCGCCACGTCAGCCACTCGTGCGCGGTGCCCGGCGACTCGTAATAGATATTCTTGATGCCTGCTTGCGTGAGTTGTTCGCTGAACGTCTTGGTTCCCGGTCCTTCCGCCGACCCGATTCCGAGGAAGAGGACCTTCACTTTCTTGTTGAAGGCGGCTGCATCGGCGAACACGCCGTCGCTCGAGGTCTTCGGGTCGAATCCACCGCGGCCGCCACTACTCCCACTGAAGCCGCCGATGTAGGCGAACTTGTCGAGATTCGCCAGTGCCGTGCCGAACGTTTGCGCGCCACCCATGGACAGCCCGGCCATCGCGCGGTTCTCGCGGCCCGGCGCCACTCGGTAGGTCCGCTCGACCATCGGGAGCAGATCGGTCAGCAGCATCTCGGTGAAAACCGAACTGGCCAACGACCCTCGCCCGCCGCGGCCGGGACCCGCCGCCCGTCCTCCCGGGGCAGTGCCAGCTGGTGGTGGGGGTTCCGGCACGGCTTGCGTGAGCGATCCCCGAGCGAAGTACAAGGCTGCGCTCTCCCCCGGTTTCACGGCATTGAGGTTGTCCATGACGATGATCATGGGTCTGGCCTTCTTCTCGGCGATCAGGTTGTCCACGATGACGTCGACGCGGCCCTGCACGTGCCAGCCCTGCTCGTCCTCTCCCCAGCCGTGGAGGAGCAACAGAACAGGATATTTCGCTTTGGGATTCGTGTCGTAGTCAGGCGGCGTGTAAACGTAGGCCCGACGCCACGCGCCTGTCACTTTGGAAAAGTACCAGCGCTGCGCCACCTGCCCGCGCGGCACGTTCTTCAGCGCGGAGAAGTCGCCATCCGGTTCGGCGACCTCGATGCCGCTGTTGTAAAAGCCGGATCCGAAGAACGTCCGCGTTGCCGGATCTGAGACAACGGCGCCATCGATGGACAGCGTGTAGTAGTGGAAGCCGACCACTTGCGGCGTGGTCGTGACGTACCACAGCCCGTCAGGTCCCTTGCTCATGTCGAAGCCCTGCCCGAGGCGCACTCTCACCTTCTGGGCTTCCGGTGCCACCACCCGGAAGATGACCCGGTTGTCCGGATAGATGCAGGGGTAGGGTGCGCCGGGGATATTCAACGAATTGGGCTTGCAGTCGGCCGGAGGTTGTCCCCAGGCGCCCGTGCCGACCGAGACCCAGGCGCACGCCAAAACCGCAACCCGCATGATCTTCTGCACAGGGGCTCTCCTTGCGAACGGGTTTTCCATCAGTGGTGGCCGGCCGTCTTCGGAGAACGACGAGCCTGCGTGAAGAGCAGCGGCGACAGGTCGCGGAGATAGCGTCGCCAGACCCGCCAGTGATGCGCGCCTTCTGTTTCGAGGTATGTGTGTTTGATGCCGGCATTGTCGAGCGCCTGATGCAGGGTTTTCGCCCCCTTGAGCGCGGTATCATCCGTGCCGCACGCGATCCAGAGCAGATCGATCAGCTTGTTGGTCCTGTCCCGATTGGCCGCCAGCGTCGCGAGCGGCTCGCCGTCCGCGCTGGCAGCCATCCCGGCGCTCATGATGCCCACGTGACTGAACGTCTCGAGGTGGCGCAGTCCGAAACGCCCAGCCTGCCCGCCTCCCATCGAGAAGCCGGCGATCGCCCGGTGCTTGCGGTCGGGGATCGTCCGGTACTTGCCGTCGATCATCGGGATAATGTCTTCGAGAAGGTCACGTTCGTAGAGCGCCGCGTCTCCACCGGAAGCCCCGGCCCCTTGGGCCGCGATGCCCGTACCATCACCGTTGACGTGCGCACCACCGTAGCCCAGGGGCATGACGACGAGGAAGGGATCAATCGAGCGTTGCGCGAGCAGATTGTCGAGAATGTCGTTCGCCCGACCGTAGCGATGCCAGGAATGCTGATCGTTCGCGAAGCCGTGCAGCAGGTAGAGCACGGGATAGCGGCGGCTGGACGCCTGGTCATATCCCGGCGGCACATAGACGGTCAGCTCACGGGTCACGCCGTTCGACTTTGACTTGTAGAGCAGCGTCCGGATCTCCCCGTGAGGCACATCCTGCACGTCGTAGAACGCCGGCGTGTCCCCTGGTACGGTCAACAGGCTGGTCGTGGTGCTGGTCACATAGCCGATCTTCACTTGCGCGTTGCTTGGATCGAGCAGCCGGACACCGTCGACGGTGAAGTAGTAGACATACATCTCCGGATCGAGCGGACCGACGGTGACGCTCCAGAGACCGTCCTCACTCTTCTGCATCGTCGTGTCGCTGCCGAAGTCGCCTGACACCGTCACAGCCTTCGCCTCCGGCGCCCGCAGGCGGAAGGTCACTCGACGGTCCGACGCCACTTCGGGCGACGTAATGCCTGTGCCGCGGCGAGCCCCGACCTCCTGCGCCGGAGCGGTTCCTCCCGCCAAGGGAACCGTCAGGCCGGCCCCCATTGCCGCAATCAGAACTGAGGCGCGCGTGCTTCGTGTCATGGTGAACCCTCGAGCGGCCGTCTCGAACCGCACTGGAAGGGGTGGCGTGAAGACTGCGGAAGATAGCACTGGCAACCGTTTTCCAACAAGACAAAAATCGATAATCTAACCTCTCCCCGGCCTGGAGAACCAGTGAGCCACTTGTGGAAGGACCTCGACGAGACGAAAGGTGTGTCGATGACTGCATGCGATCGCCGTACTTTTCTGACGAGCCTCGGCAGCGCCGCAGGCGTCGCCGTCGCGGGATCCTGGCTGCCGTCGATGGGCTACGCGCAAGCCGGCCGCGGCCCGGCGCGGGCGTTTCTTCGCCGATCACCTGGCCGGGGCGACCTCGACCGGCGCGTGCTCGGTTCGTTCCTCGAACACCTGGGCCGGGCCATCTACACGGGTGTGTACGAGCCGGGGTCTCGCCTCGCCGATGCGAAAGGATTCCGCACCGACGTCGCGCGCGACGTCAAAGACCTCGGCGTGCCCATGGTTCGCTATCCGGGGGGCAATTTCGTCTCTGGATACAACTGGCTCGACGGCGTCGGCCCGAAGGCGCAGCGTCCCGTGGTGCTCGATCGCGCCTGGAATTCGCTCGAGACCAACCAGTTCGGCACAAACGAGTTCCTCGAGTGGTGTGGCATGGTGGGCACCGAGCCGCTGCTCGGAATGAACTTCGGCACCGGCACGGTCGAGATGGCCGTTGCCTACGTCGAGTACCTGCAACCTCGCGCGCGGCACACGGTGGAGCGAGCTCAGACGCTCGCACGGGTACGACAGGCCGCACGACGTCCGCTACTGGTGCCTCGGCAACGAGATGGACGGCCCCTGGCAGATCGGCCAGTTGCAGGCGCGCGAGTACGGACGTAAGGCGCGCGACGCCGCCAAGCAGATGCGGGTGATCGATCCGGATCTCCGGCTGATCGCGTGCGGATCCAGCGGCACGGCGATGCCGACGTACCTCGCCTGGGACCGCGAGGTCCTGGAGGAGTGCTACGACCAGGTGGACGGCATCTCCCTTCACGCCTACTACGGCAACACGAAGGAGTGGTCGGGCAACAGCACCGCGCGTTTCTTGGCGATGAACCTCGACATGGAACGCCAGATTTACGAGATTGCCGCGGTCTGCGACTACGTGCAGGGGCTGCAACGGTCGAGCAAGCGTCTGTGGCTGTCGTTCGACGAGTGGAACGTCTGGTACCGGGCGCGTGACGCCCAGTCGACCGACGGCCGGCGCGCCGCCGCACCGCGCTTGCTCGAGGAGGTCTACAACCTCGAGGATGCGCTGCTCGTCGGCGGGTTCGTCAACACGCTGCTCCGCAATTCGGACCGCGTGCGCGTCGCGTGCCTCGCGCAGCTGGTCAACGTGATCGCGCCGCTCGTGACGAACGAGAGCGGGCTGCTGCGGCAGACCACGTACTACCCCTACAGCTGGGCGCTCCGCTACGCGCGCGGCCGAGTGCTCGATCTCCGCGTCGAGTCGGACACGTATCGCATCAGTGCGCATGGGCTGCAGGCCGACTTCGCACGCGACGCCAGCGTGCCGTTCATCGACCTCGTCGCGACGATCGATGATGCTTCGGGGCAGGCCGCGGTGCTGGTGCTCAATCGCGATCTCGACGGCGAGCGCGAGGTGGTGCTCCAGTGGGAAGACGTCGTGCCGACGCGCGTGCTCGCCTGCGAGACGCTGACCGGCCCCGATCTGAAGGCCGTCAACACGTTCGCCGAGCCCCGGCGGGTCACACCGCAGCGGCTCGATCCGCCCGCGGCGGGCAGCCGAATGACGTTCAAGCTGCCGCCGCGCTCGTACACCGTGGCGCATCTCGCTATCCAAACGTAGCCAAGGATCTACACGGCGACCGCATTCGCACCCGCCCACGAGCGAATGTATGATTGGCTGGACATGGCCGATCTGAGACTGTTCACGAGGTGCGCCATCGGCGTGGCGCTGGGTCTCGTACTTTTCCCTGCCCTGTACGAACCTGCCTTTGGCCAGGTCAAGACCAACGTCCCGGACGTCGTGGCTGGAGCCCGCCCGGCGCGCATGGAGCGGATCACTATTCACGGCAAGGCGCTCGAAGGCAACCTCGAGGGGAACGCGGTCGACCGGCCCGTGCTCGTCATCCTGCCACCGAGTTACGCTGCCGAGCGCAACCGCCGGTATCCCGTCGTGTACGCCCTCCACGGCTACTCGATCGGCGCCGAGCAGTGGTCCCAGGAAATCCACGTGCCGCAGACAGTCGAGGGCGCGTTCGCCAAGGGCGCGCGCGAGATGATCGTCGTGCTTCCGGACTCGAAGACGGTGCACAACGGTTCGATGTACTCGAGCTCGGTGACCACCGGAGACTTCGAGAACTTCGTCGCGCGTGACGTCGTGTCCTACATCGACGCTCATTATCGGACGATGCCGAATCGCAGCAGCCGGGGCCTGGTCGGCCACTCCATGGGCGGCTACGGCGCCTCGCGGATCGGCATGAAGCACGCCGACGTGTTCGGCAGTCTGTACATCATGAGCCCGTGCTGTCTGGCTCCGCGCGGGAGCGGCCCCGCCAACCCGGCGAACGAGGAAGCGTTGGCAGCCGTCAAGACGCCGGAGGACTCCGCGAAGCTGCCCTTCGGCCTGCGTGCCCAGCTGGCGTCGGCCGCGGCATGGTCTCCCAATCCGAACAACCCGCCCCTCTATCTCGATCTGCCGACCGGATCGAACCAGCAGGACGTGCTGGCCAAGTGGGCCGCCAACTCGCCGCTGGCCTTTGTCGATCAGTACGTCCAGGACCTGCGGCGGTATCGCGCGATCGCCATCGATGTCGGCGACATGGACAACCTGAAAGCCGGTGCGAGTAAACTGCACGACGTGTTGACGAGTTACGGCATCACCCACGATTTCGAGATCTACTCGGGCACGCACACGAGCCACGTGGCCGTGCGCTTTCAGGAGAACGTGATGCCGTTCTTCGGCAAGACACTGTCGTTCGAAACGGCGAAGCGGTGACGCGATGACACGACTCATCGCCGGTGCAGCCGCGATTGCCGCGGGGGTCGCCATCGCCCCGCTGACGGCGCGTCAGGACGTCGCGCTGAAGGATCTGATGCCGAAGGGAACGGTGATCGGCGTGGCGATCAACCAGCGCCAGAGCGACGGCGTCGACACGGCCGCCGTCGGCATCATCACGAAGCAGTTCAACCAGATCAGCCCGGAGAACCTGCTCAAGTTCCAGCTCGTGCACCCGGCGGCGGATCGATACGCCTTCGAGGCGCAGGACCGCTACGTGCAGTTCGGCCTCGACCGCAAGATGCAGGTGGTCGGCCACACCCTCGTGTGGCACCAGCAGACGCCGGTGTGGGTCTTTCAGGGTGCGGACGGTACGCCCGCCGATCGCGAGACGCTCCTCGCGCGCATGCGCGACCACATCCACACCGTCGTCGGACGCTACAAGGGGAAGATCCACGGCTGGGACGTCGTCAACGAGGCGATCGACGAGGACGGTTCGCTGCGCAAGGCGCCGTGGCGCGACGGGATCGGCGACGACTACGTCGCCAAGGCGTTCGAGTTCGCGCGGGAGGCCGATCCGAACGCCGAGCTCTACTACAACGACTACAACCTCGAGAAGCCGGCCAAGCGCGCGGGTGTGATCCGGCTCGTCAAGGACCTGCGGGCGCGCGGGCTGCGCATCGACGGTATCGGCAACCAGGCACACTGGCGGCTCGAAACGCCGACGATTGCCGAGATCGAGGAAGCCCTCGTCGACCTGCACAGCATCGGGCTCAAGGTGATGTACACCGAGCTCGACGTCAACCTGCTGCCGAACGCCGGACGAGGCGCCGATCCAGCGGTGGCGAACCCCTACGCCACTGGGCTCCCCGACGAGAAACAGCAGGAGCTAGCCAGGCGCTACGCCGACATCTTCCGCGTCATCGTCAAGCATGGCGACTCGGTATCACGCGTGACGTTCTGGGGCCTGAGTGACGCCGACTCGTGGCTCAATCGGGGCCGGATGAACTACCCGCTGCTGTGGGACCGCCAGCGTCAGCCGAAGCCGGCGTTCCAGGCCGTCGTGGATGTGTTGATGCGCGCTCGATGATCCACCGACGAGGAGCTGGTCCTGAATCCCCACATCACGCACATCGGCGTGTCGCCGCAGGAGTGTCTGCATGACCCGGTTCTCTGCGCGCCTGCTCGTCGTGCTCGCGCTCGTCGGCGTGTCGGTGTCCGCGCAGCGCGGCGGTCCGATTGCGCAACAGCTGGTGTTCACGCCGTATCGCGCGAGCGGCATCTACGACATCGGCGAGACGGTCGGCTGGACGGTGACGCCTGGTCCCACGGCACCGACCTACGCGTACCAGTGGACGATTCGCCGCAACAACGCCGTCGTGCTCAAGGAAGGCACGCTGGATCTATCCCCCGGCAAGGCCACAATCGAGATCGTCGGCGACCAGCCCGGGATGATCTACGTCGCGGTCGAAGCCAACGCGGATTTGACACCCCCACCTGCCGCTCCAGTAGCCGAGGGCACACGGTTCGCAGGTGGCAATACCGGGCGCAACACCGGGTTGTACGCCGTCGGCGCCGCAGTGGCACCCACGAAGATCGGCGTGTCGACGCCGCGTCCGGGCGACTTCGATGCCTTCTGGGACGCCAAGCTCGCCGCGCAGGCCAGCCTTCCCATCAACGCGGTGCTGAAGCCGGTGGAGACCGACGTTCCGGGTGTCGAGATGAGCATGTTCGAGCTCGACACGCTCGGGTCCAAAGCGCACGGCTACATTGCGAAGCCTGCGGGAGACGGCAGGTTTCCGGCGCTCATCCAGCTGCAGTACGCGGGCGTCTACGCATTGAACGCCCGCGGCGTCGCGCGGCGCGCATCCGAGGGCTGGCTCATCCTCAATGTGGACTCACACGACAAGCTGCCGTCGGACCCGTCGGGCAATGTGCCGCGGCCGTATCAGTCGGTCGGCAACACCGACCGCGAGACGTCGTACTTCCTCAACATGTACCTGCGCGATTCGCGCGTGCTCGACTATCTGCTGACGCGGCCCGATTGGGACGGCAAGACGATTGTGCTGACGGGGGGCAGCATGGGCGGCCAGCAGAGTCTTGCGCTCGCCGGCCTGCGGCCCGAGAGGATCAGCGCCGTGCTGGTGTGCGTGCCCGCCGGGGCGGACACCAACGGCGATCTGCACGGCCGCAAAGCCGGCTACCCGAACTGGCCGTCGGACAGCCCCGACGTGATGAAGACCGCGCTCTATTTCGACACCGTCAATTTCACCTCGCGCATCAAGGCGCCGGTCATGGCAGGCATGGGATTCATCGACACGATCTCGCCGCCCGCTGGCGTCTGGACGGCGCTCAACCAGATCGCGGCGCCCGTGGAAGCGCTGCCGATGATCGAGTCCGAGCACGACAACCTGACGCCCGACAAGGGACGGGCCTGTCCGGCGCGCACGAACGAAATCCTCGACGCGATCGTGCATGGGGGTACGTTCGCACCGGCGGCCTTTCACCGCTAGTCGCGGCGCGCGTCGGAACATCTTGATCGGTGGAGCGTTGATGAAGTACCGACTCGCTGCAGCGACCCTCCTGTTGCTCGTTTCTCCCGTGCTGGCACTCGATGGACAGCCTGGCATCCACGATCCGTCGACCGTGGTGCGGCACAACGGCAAGTTCTACACCTACGGGACCGGCGGCGGTCTGCCCATCTCGGTCTCGGATGATGGATGGACGTGGCGGCGGGCCGGCACCTTGATGCAGGCGCTCCCGGGCGGTCGTCCGGGCCCGGACGTCATCGCGCGTGGCGGCAACAACACCTGGGCGCCCGACGTCATTCGTGTTGGCGACCAGTACTTCGTCTACTATTCCGCGCCCGGCACGCAACCCAAGTCGGCTATCGGCCTGCTGGTCGGAAAGACGCTGGACCCGGAGTCGCCGGACTACAAGTGGGAGGATGCCGGTCCGGTCGTCTGGTCCGACGGCGTCGAGGACAGCAACGCGATCGACCCGGGCGCGTTACTCGATCCGACGAACGGTTCGCTCTGGCTCACATACGGTTCGTACTTCGGCTACATCCGCCTCGTCGAGTTGAATCCGAAAACGGGGAAACGTTTGTACCCCACCAGGAAGCCGGTCGACATCGCGATCAACTCCGAAGCGTCCATCCTGATCTTTCGCGATGGCTGGTACTACCTGCTGGTCACCCACGGGTCCTGCTGCGCCGGGGCGAATTCGTCGTACAACATCCGCATGGGCCGGGCCAGGAAAGTCACCGGGCCCTTTCTCGACAACATGGGCATCGATATGCTGCAAGGCGGCGGGAAGCTCTTCTTGGGTTCGCGCGGCCGCCACATCGGTCCGGGGCATTTCGGACTGCTCGAACTCGAGGACGGCGTGGAGAAGTTCTCATGCCATTACGAGGCGGACCTCGACCGCGGCGGCATCAGCGTGCTGGAGATCCGTCCACTTCTCTGGCGAGACGGCTGGCCCGTGGCCGGAGACAACTTCGCGGAGGGCACCTATCAGATCGAATCGGTTCGGACGGGCACCGCGCTCGAGCTCGCCGTGCAGGGCATGCCTGTTGGCGGGCTGCGGGGCCGGGGTGGCCGCGGCGCCGGCGCTGGCCGCGGCGATGCCGCTCCCGTCGAAGTCATCCCGGCACAGGACGCCGCGCAGGTCGGCGCGACCTGGCCGGCCGGCGTCGTCGAGCTGCGCCTGTCGCAGTACATGGTGCAGGCGCAGCAGAAGTGGGCGATTACCCCTGTCGCCAATGCCGGCGGGTATCCGGGCTCGCCTTATTTCAAGATCACCATCGCCGGAACGGATCGCGCCCTCACGGCCACCGGGGACGGCGAGCTCGTCGCCCTCCCGGCCTTCACGGGCGGACCGGAACAACTGTGGCGCATCGACCAGCTCACCGACGGCACGTATCGCTTGATGCCCAAAGCGTTGCCGAATTCAACGGAGCTGCTGGCGCTGTCCGCCGCCGGCAGCAGCAAGCCGACGCTCGGCAGATTCAAGGCTGACAGCGATCGACAGCGCTGGCTGCTCAAGACGCCTTGAGCAGACCGGACCTTCCAAGGCATCTCATGAACACACCGCTCAGCAATCTCAAGCCGGCGCTGGCCGCGCTGGTTGTCATCTCTGGCTCGGTGCTCGTCGTTGTTGCGGGGGCTGTTGCGGGGGCCGTTGCCGGGCAGGAGACGGCCGCGCGCCCGCCCGCGCCCACCCTCGTGCGTCCCACGACGCCGACCAGGGCGCCCGACGCTGCCGGGTTCCTCCAGCGCTGGCTCGTGCTCGAGCCTATCCGCGTGACCGGACAGCTCACCCAGAGCGCCGTCCGGGCCGCGGTCACAACCGAATATTTCCCCAACCAGCTCTCCACGTTCCCGCACGACGGAGACACAGTGACTGCCGGCGACGCGCAGCTCACGTGGCACGCCGTCGATACGATCAAGTACAACGTCAACCTCTATCACTTCGCCTACGCGCTGGGGAAGCCGACGTCGAACGTCCTCTTCTGGGCGGTCACCGTCGTCAGCGCGCCGCGCGAGATGTCCGGTGTGCGCCTGGCGATCGGCTCGAACGCGGCGTCCGTGTGGTGGGTCAACGGCGAGGAAGTGATCGGCATCTACAACGACCGCCAGGCGGTCATCGACGACGGCGTGTCGAAGCGGCTGACGTTGAAGCAGGGACCCAACGTGGTTCGCGCCGCCATCTTCAATGCCGGTGGGGCCACGGACTTCTGCGCGCGGTTCCTCGATGGGGAGAACAATCCGGTCAAGGGGATCACCATGAGTCTTGACGAGAACCGGAAGAAAGCGAATCAGTAGCGACGTCGAGATGGTTGATCGTTGAAGATTGACTTCTCTAGTCTCGCCCCGTGTTCGAGGACACTCATGCGAAATGCCCTCATGGGAGGGCACCTTCCATGTGCAGCGCGGCATCCTTAGCCGCCTCCTCGGGAGTCCTCCCGCGCTCCCGCGCGACGATGTAGGCGGCGTACCACGCCGACCAGTGGTGCTTCGGAGCGGTCGGTTCGTACTCGCCATGGTGCGTTTCTGCCTCTCGCAGCAGATCGGTCAGCGTCGCGACGTCGATGCCGAATCCTCGGCCGGGGAGCCGCGTTTTGATCTCCTGGAGCATCCAGCTGTTGCCGTCTGGGTCGCTGAATGAGGCCCACGAGCGGTAGGAGCGGCCTTCCGGGTCCGGGCCTGGCGCGCGCCCGTTCGTCCCGATGACATTGAGACCGCCCTCGAAATGGAACACCTCGCTCACGTCGACGCCGTATCCGATGAGCTCGGCGCGTGCGGCTTCGACGTCATCGACGGCGAGAAACGTTCCCTGAACTGAGCCCGGCACGGCTGCCGTGAATCCTTTGCCGAAGATGACGGAGCACGGCGAGCCCGGGGGTGTCAGGTGCACCGCACGCCAGTTGTCACCGGCGGCGAAATCGGCGTCTAACCGCCACCCCAAGCTCTGGTAGAAGCGCTTGGCGCGATCGACGTCGGACACCGGAATGACGACGACCTCGAGCTTCGTCTCGACTGGGGCTTTCGGGAGCTGGGTAGTGTCTTCGTTGCTCATCTGTGTGCCGCTCATGGTGACCTCCGTGGTTTGTTAAGCTCCTTGTCAAACTCCTGGGAAAGTTCCCTACCTCCGTGACCCACCATCGAGGGCGCGCCACACGAGGGATGCTAGCCCAAAGCGCAATCGTCCATCAGACCAAGGCGGCCCGGCGGCATCTTTGCTTGTGGGCGAGGCGAGGTAGAAGAGCAGAAGTCAGATCAACGATATCAGAGGATGCGATGAGAGCGATGACGCTCACTCGGTTTGGCAGCGGCCGCGTCGAGCTGGTAGAGACCGCGAAACCCCGACCGGGGCCAACCGGCGTGCTCGTGAAGGTTCTGGCCTGCGGGGTGTGCCGCACTGACCTTCACGTGGTGGATGGCGAGCTCGAGAAGCCCGCGATTCCCATCGTGCCCGGTCATGAAATCGTCGGCCGAGTCGAAGCCGTGGGGCCGGACGTGACCACCCTCGCACTCGGCAACCGCGTCGGTATTCCCTGGCTCGGTTGGTCCTGTGGCGCCTGTGGCTTCTGCCGCGCCGATCGCGAGAATCTCTGTCCCAACGCCCGCTATACGGGTTATCACCTCAACGGCGGGTACGCGGACTACGCCGTTGCCGACGCCGCCTTCTGCTTTCCGCTTCCGGCCGCGTACGACGATCGAGATGCCGCGCCGCTCCTGTGTGCTGGCCTGATCGGATACCGCGCCTATCGAATGGCAGGTCCAGGTCCGAGGATGGGCATCTACGGCTTCGGCGCGGCGGCGCACCTCATCGCCCAGGTTGCCGTGCAGCGCGGACGGGAAGTATTCGCGTTCGTGACTCCGGGCGACGACCAGGCCGTCGAGTTCGCGCGCGCCGTCGGTGTCACGTGGGCGGGATTCTCCAACCAGCCGCCGCCTCGCCCGCTCGACAGTGCGATCATCTTCGCCCCCGTCGGCGCGCTCGTGCCCGAGGCACTCTCACGTGTGATGCCTGGGGGCGTGGTAGTGTGCGCGGGAATCCACATGAGTGACATTCCGTCCTTCCCGTATCGACTCCTGTGGGAAGAACGGACGATCCGTTCGGTCGCCAACCTCACCCGGCAAGACGCGCGTGAGTTCCTGGCGCTGGCTGGTCAGGCGAGGTTGCGCACACACGTTCACGAATACGCGTTGGCCGACGCCAACCAGGCGCTCGACGACCTCCGTGCCGGCCGGCTTTCCGGTGCCGCGGTTCTCATTCCGTAGAACGTTCGCGCTCGACGTGGCGAGGGAAACGGCCGATGTCGACGTTCGGTGCGCGGTTCAGGGCCGGGTGGACTTTGCCTGCATTGACACAAATAACTTTGCATTATAAAGTGTTTGGCGTCAGACAACGTCAATGTGGTGAAGGTCTCTAGTAGCAGATGCGGGTGAATCGAGGGTCCGTCGCGAGCGCGCGCGGCGCGCGAGCCACGCGCCCGGAGCGAGCCGTCGGAGCGGCGCGCGAGGGCGCGTGTAGGGGAGTCCGAGGGGCGAAGCCCCTCGGAGAGAGAGGAGCAGATGCTGGTGAATCGCGGGTCCGTCGCGAGCGAGCGAAGCGAGCGAGAGACGCTGGTGGTGAATCGCGTGAGCGGTGCGAGCGCGCGCGGCGCGCGAGCCACGCGCCCGGAGCGAGCCGTCGGAGCGGCGCGCGAGGGCGCGTGTAGGGGAGTCCGAGGGGCGAAGCCCCTCGGAGAGAAATGAAAAGCCGGACGCACACCTGGCTCGCACTGATCGTCGCGGCCGTCGGCCTGCTGCTCGCGGCGATTCTCGGGCTGTTTTCCTACATGAGCCTCACGGCGACGCCCCTGCACCCGAACCCGCAGGCCGTGCCATCCGTGACGCAGTCGGCTCCGCTGCCAAAGTGGGCCGAGGCCGTGGAGCGGGGGCGCCAGATCGCCCGTGCCGGCCTCGTCGAGCAGAACCTGCCGGGACTGTCGGTGGCGGTCGGCGCTGGAGGAGAGATCGTGTGGGCCGAAGGCTTTGGCGTGGCGGATCTCGAGAGCCGGGTGCCCGTCGCGCCAGACATGCAGTTCAGGATCGGTACCGCCTCCACGGCGCTCACGTCGGCCGCCGTCGGCCTGCTGCTCGAGAAAGGCCGGCTGAAGCTCGACGATGAGATTCAGACGTACGTGCCTGAGTTCCCGAAGAAACCGTGGCCCGTGACGCTGCGCCAGCTGATGGGGCATCTGGCTGGCGTCAGGAACGACGGCGGCGACGAAGGACCGCTGCTCTCGGCGCGGTGCGAGCGGCCGGTCGACGCGCTGCAGTACTTCAAGGATAGGCCGCTGCTGTTCGAGCCGGGAACCCAGTACCACTATTCGAGCTACGGCTGGATTCTGGTGAGCGCGGCCGTCGAAAGCGCCGCGAACGAGCCGTTCCTCTCGTTCATGCGCAGGCAGATCTTCGAGCCTCTGGGCATGGACCATACGGAGGCCGACTCCACGACTGAGCCGATCGCGGAGCGGGCGACGTCCTACTTCCCCAGGTTCGCGGCGGATCCTCGCTACGGCCCGGACCCGATGCGGGAGGTCGACTATTCCTGCTACGCGGGAGCCAGCGTATTCCTGTCCACGCCGTCCGACCTGGTGCGCTTCGCCATGGCGATTGACAGCGCCAAGCTGCTGCAACCCGCCACGGTTCAACTCTTCCAGACGTCACAGCGGCTGACCTCGGGACAAGAGACGGGATACGGTCTTGGCTGGGACCTCGAGATCGCCGCACTGGCAGGTGAACAAACGCGCCTGGTCGGCCACGACGGCGAGTCGCTGGGCGGGATGGTGGCGTCTTTCATGACGTTCCCCGAGCACGGGATCGTCGTGGCCGTCACGTCGAACATCTCTTACGCGGACACTTACTCTGTCGCGGTGAGCATCGCGCAGGGCTTCGCGGAACAGGGGCGAAGTCCAGCGCGCAAGTGAGGCCTTGTCCGCCGTCCGGTTCACTGTTGATTCCGCCTGGAATCATTCTTCGGGCTGCCCGGACGCGCGGGCGACCGGGCCCGGTCCGAATGAGGCGTCCCGCGTCGGACGCCGTCCACCGCGGTGTCGGAGACGAGGCGGCTCAGTTCTCGATCTCGAGCCATTCGCCCGATGGATCCGGCAGCGGCAGCGAGGCGGGGCAGAGCGCGAGCTCCCCGGGCTGCAGCGTCGTGTCGCCCCACCGGGTCGGCGCGATCGGGAGCACCAACCGGAAGGTGTCCGTCGGTGTCGTTGACGACGGGCGTCGGTCCGTGGCGCGCACGCGCGTCACGCGGAAGAACTCGCACGCCGCGAGCGTCGTCAGCCCGCGGTCGAGCGCGGGCTCGACGTCGGCGAAGTCGATGCTCTGCATCGACTCCGCAATGTGCAGCGCCCGCGGCCGACCGTCGAGCCCCTGGCGGTTCCAGTCGAAGACCCGGTAGGTCGTGTCGCTGTTCTGTTGAATCTCGTAGATCAGCAATCCGCGTCCGAGCGCGTGCAGCCGGCCGCTCGGCACGAACAGGCTGTCGCCGGTGTGCGCGTCCACGTGGTGCACGCATTCGGCCACCGTGCCGTCGCGGAGCGCGCGTTCGAAATCCGCGCGCGTGACGCCGCGGCGGAGTCCGGCGTAGATGCGTGCACTGGGGTCGGCGTGGGCCACGTACCACATCTCGGTCTTCGGCTCTCCCTGCAGCGCCGCGGCCAGGACTGCCGGAGGATGGACCTGAATCGAGAGGTCGTCGACGCAGTCGAGGATCTTGATGAGGAGGGGAAACCGCGGCGAGGTCGACGCGAGGTGGCGGGATCCGAAGACGGCCTCGCGGTGATCCGTCCACAACCGGTGCAGCGGCCATCCGGCCAGCGGACCGTCGGCGACAACGCTCTGTTCGCGCTCGCGGTCGACCAGTTCCCATGACTCACCGTAGGGCTGCCGATCGGGCAGCGTCCGGTGCAGCACGGTCTCGAGGCGGCGGCCTCCCCAGACGCGCGTCTGATAGAGGGGCGTGAAGCGCAGCAAGCGATCGAAGAGGGCCATCGGCCGATTAGTGTGTCACATCGCGCCAGCGCCACTCACTCGTCCTTGCTGCCGCGTGGTGCCAGCGCCGGAAAGCCATGACGGCGCCGCACGCCCATCCACAGGAGCGGCGCGACGATCAACACCGCCCCGAGGATGATCACGGTCTGCTTGGTGGACACGTCGAGCAGCTTGAGCGCGCTGGCGAGCAGTACGAAGCCGAGCGCGCGGCGCACGAGTCCGCCGGGGGCGCGCGCTGAGAGATGCGCGCCGAGCCACACGCCAGGAATGCTGCCCGCCAGCAGCGACGTCGTCAGCGCCAGTTGAAAGTCGCCGAACAGCACGTGTCCGAGCGCGGCCGAAGCCACGAGGGGAACGGCCTGGACGAGATCGGTGCCGACGAGCTCGCTCGCCGTCAACCGCGGATACAACGCCATCAGGGCGATAATGATGAGCGAGCCGGACCCGACCGAGGTCATGCCGACGACGGTGCCGCCGAGGATGCCAATCAGGACGACCGGCAGCGGCCGGACCTGGACCCGTGGACGACCCTGCGGCAGCGGCGCGGCGCGGCCATCGCGAACGCGGGCGTGCTCGACCAGGCGCAGATACGCGCGAATCATCAGCCCCGCTGCCGCCAGGAGCAGCGCCACGGCCAGCGCGGTACGAATGAACACTTGCACCTGTTCGCCGCGCCCGAGGGCGCGCGCCAGGAGCACGCCGGCAAAGGCCGCCGGAACGGACCCCACACACAGCCATTTCACGAGTCCGAGGTGAACGGTGCCACGGCGCAGATGCACCATCGAGCCGACCGGCTTCATGACGGCGCTCGCCACCAGGTCGGAGGAGACCGCCGTGAGCGGCAGCACGTCGAAGAACAGCACGAGCACCGGCGTCATCAGAGCGCCGCCTCCCATGCCGGTGAGGCCGACGACAATGCCGATTCCGAAGGCGGCGACCGTCAGGGGAAGATCGAAAGTCACGAGCCGCCAGTGTGCCACAACCAGGGGACATGGCCTCGGTTACAAACGATCTGGACAACGCTGAAAGAAGAACCGGAACGTTCCGACGTCAATCCTCTGCGACTAGAGTGTTCTACTGCGTGGTTGCGCGGTTGCGTCACGCTCGATCCCAAAGGTTTCATCAAGACCGGACCGGACCTGCTGCCGGAGGACCTGACGACGGCCAAATGGCCCCTCGCGCGGCCGCCCCACCTGCTTGAAACCAGCCTGCCGGGCGTGTTCGCCGTCGGGGACGTCCGTGGCGGGAGTGTCAAGCGTGTGGCATCCGGTGTTGGAGAGGGATCCATTGCGGTCGCCTTCGTGCACCGAGCCCTGGCCGAGTAAAGTCGAGTCTCGGGCTGGGACCTTCGTCCAATGGATCCTGCTTCGTGCGTCTGGTTTCATCATACGGTTGTTGCAAAAGACGTCGAGGACTCCCACGTGCTACAGGAGGTGCGGCGATGAATCGCAAGAGCATGTTGACGATTGGGATTGCGGCGGCGGTGTGGCTCGCCGTTTTAGCGGGCGCTATTTCCGCGCAGGACAAGTACACCGTAAAAGTGCCGGGCGGGCTCGCCTTCTCTGAGTTCAAAGGATACGAAGGATGGCAGGCCATCTCCATCAGTCGGAACGAGAGGGTGGTAGCGACGATCCTTGGCAATCCCGCGATGATCGACGCCTACCAGGCCGGCATTCCCGCTAACGGCAAGCCGGTGCCGGACGGGGCCAAGATGGCCAAGATCCACTGGAAGCCGAAACCGAATCAGTTCTTCCCGGATGCGACCGTGCCGGGCGACTTGGTGAACGTGGACTTCATGGTGAAGGACAGCAAGAGGTTCGCGGACAGCGGCGGATGGGGATACGCCGTGTTCGACTACAACGCCGCCTCCGATACGTTCACGCCCGGCACTACCGCTGGCACTCCGCCGCAGGGGAACGACGCCAAATGCGGGTTCACCTGCCACACGGTAGCGAAGGCGAGAGACTATGTGTTTACGGAGTACGGGAAGCGCTGAGGAGCATGGATATGACCACGACACCGCATCAGCGAGTGCTCAACACGGCGAAGACGCACATGACGGGCGGCCGCGACGGGGAGGTCGTGCGGTTCTTACTCCACTGTGAAACGCAGGGTAGGTACTCACGCTGACCCCGAGCTGTGGCGCTGCCTGACGCATGGGCAGCGAACGTGCCGAAGGCTGTCCGAAAACGTATACACCCTTCGGACAGCCTCCGAACTCCTCGTTACAACGAATCAGACCGCCGACTCGTTCCTGCTCCTACCGCGTCGTCAGGGCCACGCCATGTGCGGCCTTCGCGATGATCGCCGCGACCGCTTGCGGCTGCGACACGTAGACGGCATGACTCCCCTTGACCTCGGCAACTGTTGAACCGGCGCGGTTCGACATCGCACGCTGCGCATCGGGCGGAATCATCCTGTCCTCCGTCGACACGAGATACCAGCTTGGCTTCGACCTCCACGCCGGCTCGCCGACGGCGCCGTTGAGCGCCTCGACCCCCCATGGCACTTGCGAATCCGCCATGAATGCAGCCACGTCCGCGCTCACATCCGCGGCAAATGACGCTCGAAACTGCGTGCGATCGAGAAACAGAAAGCCGTCCTGAGGCGGCAAGATCGGAGGCACAGGGGCACCCGGCGGCGGGTTCTTGATCAACGCCGACACGGACTCGCCCTTGTCCGGAGCGAACGCGGCGATATAGACGAGGCCCGCGACCTTCGGATCGTTGCCAGCTTCCGTGATCACGACGCCCCCGTACGAATGGCCCACGAGAATCGCCGGGCCGCTCTGCCCGGCCAGCGTCCGTTTCGTGACCGCGACGTCATCCGCCAACGAGGTGGTCGGATTCTGGACGATCGCCACGTTGTAGCCGTCCTTCGTGAGAAGGTCGTAGACGCCTTGCCAACCGGACCCGTCCACGAACCCACCGTGCACCAGAACAACGTTCTTGACGCCCTCAACAGCTCTTGCTTGCGACATACTGACCTCCTCATACTGAGCACCACTGCGATGATCGTCACGATGCCGGGAAACGCTCGGCGCGCTCAGGTTGCTTTCGACATCTGATTCATCCCTAATCACGGGCGCCGTTTCTCGCGGACCATCCATTCGCGGACATACGCGGGGCAACGTGCGAGCCGGATGCCCTGCATTTCACAGTGGAGTAGGAACCGCACGACCTCCCCGTCGACGAGGCTCACTTCGCTCAGGTCGAGCACGACGTCGCGCGCCCGCTCCGCCTCAACGGATCCGCGCAGGTCAGACAGCTGCTCGGCCTGAATTCGCCCGCTCACAATCAGCGTGGTGGTTGCGGTGTCGGTCGCGCGCGTGATCTTGAGCATCGGGATGACGAACGTCGGCACCAGGAAGCGCAAATCGTGCGCCATCCGTAAGTTGTTGCCTTCTATAGCCCAACAGGCTTGCCCACGCGAATCTTCGGGAGAACCGCTCGCGAAGTCTCGTGAGGCCGGCTGCCGAGATAGGGCGTTGACGCGGCCCAGAGCCACGGGCAGGGCGACAAGTGGCCAAGTCGGCCTAGAATGCGTGGTGGCGGGCTTGGAGTGCCGGCCAGGCGGTTTTCACGTGACTGAATCAGCCCATCCATCCAAGCGCGATCTTGAGGCACTCACCGGTGGGGCCAGCGAAGACAGCTTTCGGCTGATCGTCGAGACCATTCCCGGCCTCGTCGCCGTCATGACGGCCGACGGCGGGGTTGAGCACGTCAACCGCCAGGTTCTCGACTACTTCGGTCGGACGCTTGAAGAGCTCAAGCAATGGGGGACAACGGATGCCGTGCATCCGGCCGACCTGCCCCGAGTGACGGCCGCCTGGCAGCACGCCGTCCAAACCGGGCAGCCTTACGAATTCGAGCATCGCATCCGCCGAGCCGATGGCGAATATCGCTGGTTCCAGTCGCGCGGCCTCCCGCTTCGAGACGCCGATGGCCGCATCGTCCGCTGGTACAACCTGCTGACGGATATCGATGCGCGGAAGCAAGCAGAGGAGAAGTTGCGCCGGAGCGAAGCCGACTTGCTCGAGGCGCAACGGCTGAGCCACTCCGGGAGTTGGCGGCATGATCTGGCATCCGGCGCCTTCACTGTTTCGCCTGAGGTACTCCGAATCCGCGGCGTGGCGTCGGCGGAGCCTCTATCGACGCTCGACCGGATGTACAACGGGATTCATCCTGACGACCGATCGCGCGTGAAGGACACGTATGAGGCCGCACAGAAGAGGAAAGGCGAGTTCGATGCCGAATACCGCATCGTGCTTCAGGACGGTACGATCAAACACCTTCACACGATCGGCCATCCGGTCCTGAACGAGTTGGGCGACGTCGTCGAGTACGTTGGCACCGGTATGGATGTGACCGAGCAGCGGCAGGCGCAAGCGGCGCTGGAGACGGCATTCGAAGAAATCAAACGTTTGAAAGACAGGCTCCAGGATGAAAACCTGGCCCTGCGTGAAGAGATCGATCAGGCGTTCATGTTCGAGGAGATTGTCGGCGCATCTCCAGCCTTGAAGTCTGTGCTCTCTCACGTATCGAAAGTGGCGCCCACGGATTCAACCGTTTTGATCTCAGGTGAAACCGGCACCGGAAAGGAGCTGATCGCTCGCGCCATCCACAAGCATTCACGTCGTGCGGACCGGGCGTTTGTCAGCCTGAATTGTGCGGCCACTCCTCCTTCGCTGATTGCCTCCGAGCTGTTCGGCCACGAGAAAGGCGCCTTCACCGGTGCTGTGCAGCAGCGCCGTGGCCGCTTTGAGCTGGCACACTCCGGCACGATGTTCCTCGATGAGATCGGGGAGATCCCGATGGACACGCAAATCGCCTTGCTGCGCGTGCTGCAAGAGCGCCAGATCGAGCGGGTCGGAGGAAGTCGCCCGATTCCGGTGGACGTTCGATTCGTGGCGGCGACCAACCGCGACCTGTCAGCCGACATCGCCGAAGGCTCGTTTAGATCGGACCTGTTCTATCGGTTGAACGTGTTTCCCATCCACGTGCCGCCGCTACGAAAGCGCCGAGAGGACATTCCGATCCTGGTCGAGTACTTCGTCAAGCGATTTGCGGAAAGCATGGCCAAGCGGATTCGCCAGATTGACAAGCGTACGCTGGAACTCTGCGGTCGTTACCCGTGGCCAGGCAACATTCGTGAGCTCCAGAACATCGTCGAGCGTTCGGTCATCCTGTGCACCGGCGACACGTTCTCGATTGACGATGCGTGGCTGTCGAGTCAGGCCCCTCTGCGCGCGGACGGGTCAAGCCCACTCCCATCAACGCTGCAGGATCAGGAGAAAGAGATGATCGAGGTTGCCCTGACGAAGAGTCGAGGAAAAGTGGCTGGACCGCGGGGAGCTGCTGCCAAGCTCGGCATTCCTGCTTCGACTCTGGAATCGAAAATCAAGCAACTTGGGATTGAGAAACGCCGATTCACGCCGTTCACTGCGATGCGGTGAGCGGGCGGCGCACGGCTCGACCCGGCTTCGCGCACGTAGGGCAGATTCGTCAGAAAAAGCCTTGAACCATCCTTGACAACAAAAGTTGTCAATACTACCATCTCCTCGTGCTCGACATCCAAGTCATCGATGATCCGGCAGCGGCGGCGGTGGCTTTGGAGCCCATGCGGAGTCGACTCCTCTCCGAGCTAGTCGTGCCCGCCTCGGCGGCGACGTTGGCCACGCGGGTTGGTCTGGCTCGGCAGAAAGTCAACTATCACCTGCACGCGCTGGAGGCGCACGGGCTGGTGCGGCTGGCCGAGGAACGCAAGTGGGGCGGGCTGACGGAACGGCTGCTCGTGGCGACGGCCGCTTCCTACGTCGTTTCGTCGAGCGCCCTGAGCTCGGTCGCCGCGAATCCGCATAGGGAAATCGACAAGCTGTCCGCGAGCTATCTCATCGCCCTGGGCGCACGGGTCGTCCGCGAGGTGGGCGACCTTGTTCGTCGTGCGAAAGAGTCGGGCAAACGCCTGGCCACTCTGGCGGTGGATACCGAGGTTCGCTTCCGGTCGGCGACGGACCGGGCGGCGTTCAGCAGCGAACTCACCGAGGCCATCACGAAACTGGTTTCGAAGTACCACGATGCATCCGCCCCCGGCGGCCGCGCGCATCGCCTGGTGGTCGTGGCGCACCCTCTGTCCGCCTACGCCGAAGGCTCCGGCGAGACCTCGCCGAAGCGCCTGCGGCGCGAAGGCGGGCCGCAGAAGCCCAATGCCAAGAACGAGGCGTGAGATGTGCGAACGAGCCGCGCGAGCGGAGCGGGGCTTTGGGGCCCCGCGAGCGAGCGCGTGAGGGGGGTGCGGCGGGGACGAAGTCCCCCCGCCTTTATAAGGAGCCATCATGAGCGTGAAGAAAGAAGCCTCCGGACGCCGTTCAGTCCAGGTCGAAGTCGAGGTACCAGGCACGCCGGAGGAAGTCTGGCAGGCCATCGCCACCGGGCCGGGTATTTCGTCCTGGTTCGTGCCGACTGCGTTCGAGGAGCGCGACGGGAAGCCCGTCGCGGTGACGTTGAACTTCGGCCCGGGCATGGAGTCCCGTTCCGTCGTGACGGCCTGGGATCCGCCGCGGATGTTTGCCGCGCAGGGCGAGGGCTGGGGCGGCTCGCCGCCCATCGCGGACGAGTGGACCGTTGAAGCGCGAGCGGGAGGCACCTGCGTCGTCCGCGTGGTGCATAGCCTCTTCGCCAGCACGGACGACTGGGACAACCAGCTCGAAGGCACCGAATCCGGCTGGCCTGGCTTCTTCCGCATCCTGCGGATTTATCTCACACACTTCCGCGGCCAACGCTCCGCGATGATGCAGTGGATCGCCCCCGCCTCGGGAACCGAAGCAGAGGCCTGGGACACGCTGACCGCGGCATTGGGGCTGAAAGGCGTGAGCGCCGGGCAGCGCTGGACCGCCCCCGCGGGCGTCCCGGCGGGCACTCCTTCGCTCGGGGGCGTGGTGGAGCACGTTACGCAGAATCCGTGCAACGCCCTGCTGCGGCTCGACACGCCGGGGCCGGGCGCCGCCGCCCTTGGCGCCGTCAACTTCGGCGGCGCGATCATGGTCACGCTCAGCTTCTACCTCTACGGCGATCAGGCGGCCGGGACCGTCGCCCGCGAGACACCGCTCTGGCAAGCGTGGATCCAGGAACGCTTCCCGATGCCCCCGGAGCCGGGCACGAGCGAATGACCGCGTGGTCATGGGAGTGCATTCCCGTCGTCGCGTGACCGCGATTGCGCCACTAGGTTGGGCTAGGCTGGGCCAGGGGGGCTTCAATGCTCGTAAAAACTCTCATCGGTGTTGGTTCATGGACATGGATAACATGCTCGGCACCGACATCGAGAAGGGGCTCGCCCAGCTGAAGACCGTCGCCGAGGGCAAGCAGGCAGCAATTGCGGCCGCTGCCGCGCAGACTATGGCAACCGCCCGTACTTCTTCATGACTGCGAGCATCCGGTCCACCGGCAGCGCGTAGATCCGCAGATCGTTGGCCCCCGTCGTCGTCTCCGCAGCGAGCAGCGCGTTGGTAATCGCTGCCTCTGTCGCCTGCGCTGTCGCCTGGAAGAGCGGAGTGATCCGATCGTTTGGCAGCATCTTCACATCGGCCACTGGCTGATCGTTGAACCACGCGCGCGGGTTGGCCGTGGAAAACGCGACGAAGATATCGCCCGAGCTGTTGCCGCCGAAGCCGCCTTGCCGTCCGATCCCAAGCGACACTCGGGTGGCGATCCGTTTCAGTTGGTGCGGTAGCAGCGGCGCGTCGGTCGCCACGACCACGATGATCGAACCCTGATCGGCATTGTCGTTCCCCGCGGCGCCACCGGCCGCGCCGCAGCGCGGACGCGCGGCGTTCGGCGCCAGTGGATCGTTGTTGGCGATGCAGCCAACCAAATCCTGGATTTCCTCGCCGACCGGCACGCCGGCAATGCGCAAATCGCGACGGGCGCCGTAGTTGCACTGCACGAGCACGCCCACCGTGTAACCGCCCTGCGCGTCAGGCAGCTTCCGCGACGCAGTGCCGATGCCGCCTTTGAACCCGTGGCACACCATTCCAGTGCCGCCGCCAACCGCGCCTTCTTGGGGCACCCCGCCCGATGCCCCGTCGAGTGCGGCAAGCACGTGCTCCGGCTTCACGTGAAAGCCGTTGATATCGTTCAGCGCCCCGTCGTAGGTTTCGGCGACAACGGGCAGCCACCACGGTTGCAGGACGTTTCGCCGCGAGACCTCCCATTGAATGATCGCGTCGCGCACCACGCCGACGCTGTGCGTGTTGGTGATCGCGACCGGCCCCTCGAGCAAGCCGCTTTCCTGAATCCAGGTCGTGCCGGTCATTTCGCCGTTGCCGTTCAACGTGAACCACGCGGCGAACACGGGATCGTTGTTGGCCCGGCCCCGCGGATGCACGATCGTGACGCCGGTGCGAACGGGACCCTGGCCGACGACCAGCTTGCCGCTGCCGGAGACGAGTGTCGTGTGACCTACCTCCACTCCGGCCACGTCCGTGATCGCGTCAAGCGGGCCTGCGGCGCCGCCGATCGGCAACTTGAGATCACGCTCTCGAGGCTTCTGCGCCTGCAGAACGCCGGAGAGCGTCACGAGAGCCGCCAGCAGAGCGAGATATGAGCGCATGGCGGATTCTAGCCGAAACTCTCTATGGGTGATGGTCGATTTCACACGTTGTCGCCCTCGGTTGAACTCCGCCGCGCGACCGAACTCTTCTCGCCCCACTTCCAGCCGAGGACGAATGGATGATCCTCGCCGCGCTCGTCGATGTACTGCCGATGTTCGATGAGGGCGTTGCGGATAGCTTGCTTCGCGTAGGCCGCTCGCGAACCGAGTTGCGGCAGGCGGTCAATTACGTCCTGCACGAGATGGAAGCGGTCCATCTCGTTCAATACCACCATGTCGAACGGCGTCGTCGTCGTGCCTTCCTCCTTGTAGCCGCGGACGTGGAGGTTCTTGTGGTTCGTGCGGCGGTAGGTCAGGCGATGGATGAGCCACGGGTAACCGTGGAAGGCGAAGACGATCGGTTTGTCCTTGGTAAACAGCGAGTCGAAGTCGAGGTCGCTCAGGCCGTGTGGATGTTCGCTCGACGGCTGGAGCTTCATCAGGTTCACGACGTTGATGACGCGCACCTTCAGTTCCGGCATGTACTTGCGGATGAGATCCACCGCAGCGAGTGTTTCGAGCGTGGGCACATCACCACAACACGCCATCACCACATCGGGCTCGCCGCCCTTGTCATTGCTGGCCCATTCCCAGATGCCCACGCCGGCGGCGCAATGTTTGATCGCCTCGTCCATCGTCAGCCACGCGGGCGCGGGCTGTTTGCCGGCCACGACCACGTTGATGTAGTTGCGGCTGCGCAGGCAATGGTCGGTGACGGAGAGGAGACAGTTGGCGTCGGGCGGGAGATAGACGCGCACCACCGCGGCCTTCTTGTTCACGACGTGATCGATGAAGCCGGGATCCTGGTGCGAGAACCCATTGTGATCCTGCCGCCAGACATGCGAACTGAGCAGGTAATTGAGCGACGCGATGGGCCGCCGCCACGGAATGTGATTGCAGACCTTCAACCATTTCGCGTGCTGGTTGAACATCGAATCGATGATGTGAATGAACGCCTCGTAGCAGGAGAAGAACCCATGGCGGCCCGTGAGCAGATAGCCCTCGAGCCATCCCTGGCACTGGTGCTCGCTCAACATCTCCATCACGCGGCCGTCAGGCGCCAGATGGTCGTCGTAGGGAAACTTCTCGGCCATCCACGCCCGGTTCGTCACGTCCAGCACGTCCTGCCAGCGGTTCGAGTTGTTTTCGTCGGGGCTGAACAGGCGGAAGTTTTTGCTTTCCATGTTCAGCTTCATCACGTCGCGCAGGAACTTTCCCATCGCGCGCGTCGCTTCGGCGTCGGTGGCGCCCGGCTTCTTCACGTCGACGGCGTATTTGCGGAAGTCGGGCATTTTCAAGTCGCGAAGGAGGAGGCCCCCGTTGCCATGCGGATTGGCGCTCATGCGACGCTCACCCCTGGGCGCGAGTTCCGCGAGCTCGGGTGCAAAGCGGCCATGTGAGTCGAAGAGTTCCGCGGGCCGGTAGCTCTTCATCCACTGTTCGAGAATTTTGACGTGACCAGGCTTCTCATGCATCTCGCCCAACGGAACCTGGTGCGAACGCCACGAATCCTCGGCACGCTTGCCGTCAATTTCCTTGGGACACGTCCAACCCTTGGGCGAGCGTAGGATGATCATCGGCCAGCGCGGACGCTCGACACTGCCGTGGCCGCTTCCGCGAGCGGCCTCTTGGATGCGTTGAATCTCAGCGATTGCCTCATCGAGCGCCACCGCCATCAACTGGTGCATCGTCATCGGGTCGCTGCCCTCGACAAACATCGGCGTGTAACCGTAGCCGCGGAAGAGTTGATCCAGTTCCTCGTGGCTGATGCGCGCGAGCACGCAAGGGTTGGCAATTTTGTAGCCGTTCAGGTGCAGAATCGGCAGGACCGCCCCATCCGTCGCCGGGTTGAGAAACTTGTTCGAATGCCAGCTCGTCGCCAGGGGGCCCGTCTCCGCTTCGCCGTCGCCGACGACCGCAGCCACAATCAAATCGGGATTGTCAAACGCTGCTCCATACGCGTGACTGAGCGCGTACCCGAGCTCGCCGCCTTCGTGAATGGAGCCGGGCGTTTCCGGCGCGACGTGACTCGGAATCCCGCCGGGAAACGAGAACTGTTTGAACAGTTTCTTCATCCCCTCCTCGTCCTGCGAAATGTTCGGGTACACCTCACTGTAGGTGCCTTCGAGCCAGGTATTGGCGACGATGCCCGGCCCGCCGTGGCCGGGTCCGATGATGTACATCATGTTCACGTCGCGCTCTTTGATGACGCGATTGAGATGCACGTAGATGAAGTTCAGTCCCGGGGTCGTGCCCCAATGGCCGACGAGGCGCGGCTTCACATGCTCCTTCTTGAGCGGCTTCTTGAGCAGCGGATTGTCGTAGAGATATGTCTGGCCAACAGACAGGTAATTCGCCGCGCGCCACCACGCGTCGATCTTGCGGAGCAGGACGGCGTCAAGCGGGCCGTCCGCGGTGGACGGGGCGCTGCGGCTGTTGGCAAGCGGTGTCAAAGCGGAGTCGCTGATTCGGCGGCCGGACTTCGGGAGGCTCTTCTTCATGACGTTCGTGTCCTTGAGGGAACTCGAGACAACCATCGGCGCCTCTGAGGTTGCGGCTCTCCGCGCCCTCAGTCTTCGGGAACGTCTCAGTCTATCCGCTTCAGGTCCGCCGCCGGTCGAGCCGGCCGCGGCTATACTGAGAGAGTCGCCCTGCCAGGCGCTTGCCCGATCCGGCTTCGAGGGGCATCTGACACAGTTCTGACACAACGCTTGGTCTCACTCGCCGTGTTGAACTCGTGTCGTCCACATAGCTTGCGTCGCACCCCCGAGGCCGCTCGCAATAGAGCGCTAGCAAGGTCGGGAGCCTCAATCGCGATCTCTCAGTTGTCGATACACGACACTGCGCGTGTCTGCCGGCGGCTTGTTTCGATCTGCCGTAATACGAGAGCTGCTGGGCATTGACGCAAATAACTTTGTGTTGTAAAGTATGTCGCTGGGAGCGTAGCGTATGAATGCGCGTCTGGTTTGCGGGCAGCAGGCTCGGGGGCGCCTGCGGGGTGAGGCCCGATGACGGCGGCGGGTGAGGTGCCGGGGGCCTCGGGCCGCGGTCCGCTGACCGTGATCTCGTGGCTCGACTGGAAGCTGGCCGCGCGTCTGCTGCTGAAGACTCCAGCGCTCACGATCATCGGCGGCCTCTCGCTGGCGGCAGCCATCGCGATTGGGGCGGTCGGCATCGAAGTCGCCGGCGAACTGCTGTACAAACGGCTGCCGTTCCCTGAAGGCGGCCGAGTCGTGCGCCTCGAGACCGAGGACACGGCGGCGTCACGCGTGGAGCCGAGGGTGCTCCACGATTTCGCGATCTGGCGGCGGTCTCTTCGGACCGTGGCCGAGCTCGGCGCCGCGCGCGTGAGCGAGCGCAACGTGCTCACGGGCGAGGGCCGTGTCGAATCGCTGCGCGTGGCGGAGATCACGGCGTCTGCGTTTCCGCTCACCCGCGTGGCGCCGCTGCTCGGCAGGCCGCTGCAGCCGACCGACGACCTGCAAGGTGCGGAGCCCGTCGTGGTCCTGGGTTACGACGTCTGGCAGAAACAGTTCCTGCACGACCCGGCGATCATCGGCCGCGTCGTGACGGTGGGTCGCACGGCTCGCACCGTGGTAGGCGTGATGCCGCCGCGCTTCGGCTTCCCGCACAATGAGCAGGTATGGGTGCCATTGCCGGTCCCCGACGCGCCGCCGCGCGAAGGGCCGGCCGTGCAGGTGTTCGGCCGCCTCGCCGACGGAGCGAGCTGGCGGGACGCCGCTTCGGAGCTCGACGTCGTCTCGGCACGCTTTGCCGCCGACGAGCCGGCCACCCACGCGCAGCTGCGCACGCGCGTTCGCGCATTCGCCGGGCGCACGCCGGGTGATCCGCTGCGGCTGGAAGATCTGGCGGTCCACGCCATCGTCCTGCTGCTGCTCGGGGCGGTGTCGGCGAACGTCGCAACGCTGATCTTCGCGCGCACGGTGATGCGCGAATCAGAGATCCTCGTCCGTCACGCGCTGGGCGCGAGCCGTGCCCGCGTGATCGTGCAGATCGTCACCGAAGGGCTCGTGCTGGCCCTCGCCGCTTCCGTGCTCGGGCTCGTCGTGGCCCAGACGACGGTGCGCTATGCCTGGGCCCGGGCGAGTCAGATCATTGGGGACGGACTGCCGTTCTGGGTGGATCTGAGGCTCGAGCCTGCCACCATCGCGTACGCGCTGCTGCTCGCGCTCGTCGCCGCGGCACTGATCGGCCTGCTGCCGGCACTGAAGGCCACGGGCGCGTCTGTCCAGCGGGGACTGCAGGGGATCACCAGCACGGGCGGGACGATGAAGTTCGGCGGCATCTGGTCGTTCATCATCGGCGCGCAGGTGGCGTTTACGCTGCTGTTTGTGCCCGCCGCAGTAGGAATCTTCACCAACACCCTCCACGACCTTAACCGAGGGGCTTCGCCGCTCGGACTCCCCGACCAGTCGAGGTCGGCAGCGCTTCCGACGGAGGGTTACCTCACGTTCAGCCTCAGGATGGACAACGAGGCGCTGGCCGGCGAGCGCGGTGTGCCTGACGATCGGCAGATCGGCGCGCGTCGCGCGCGTGCATACGAAGAGCTCGCGGGCCGGTTGCATGAGGAGCCTGGTGTAACCCACGTGACGCACGGCGATCGCCTGCCGACGATGTCCCCGGAGTGGGTGCCGCTCGAAATGGAGCAGGACGGCGCACCTCCAGCTCGCCTGACCGGCAATTACGAGGGCGGATTCGCGATGGCGGCTGTCGGTCCCGGCTATCACGAGGCGTTCGGCGCCAAGATCGTGGCCGGCCGCGGCTTGCATGCCACTGACGCTGCGGCGCCGAACGGGCCCGTCGTGGTCAACGAGGCGTTCATGCGCGTGGTGGGCAGGAATCCCGTGGGCGCACGAATCCGAACGCTCCAGCGGGGCAGCGAGCGCGAGCCGGGACCCTGGCACGAGATCGTCGGCGTGGTCACCGATCTGTGGACGTTCCCCGCCGATTGGAGTGGGGCGGCGTACCTCTATCGTGCGGCCTCCGTGGCGGAGGTCGATCCTGTCGTGGTCGCCGTGCGCGTCGCGGGGGACGCGGCGCCGCTTGCGCCCCGCGTCGCCGCCCTTGCGCAGCAGGTCGATGCGGGTCTGCACCTCCGGGATATCGTCACCCTCGACGACATCGTCGCACAGGAGCACACACGGATGGTGGGCGGCAGCGTCGTCTTCGGCAGCGTTCTGCTCGTGGCGCTGGTCTTCTCGGCGGCCGGTCTGTACGCGCTCATGGCCGTCGCCGTGGCGCGTCGCACCCGCGAGATTGGGATCCGTATCGCACTCGGCGCCACCCCCCGGCACGTGCTCCGGAGCGTGTTCGCCCGTGCGGGTCGTCAGCTCGGCGGCGGCATCATCGCCGGTAACAGCCTCATCCTGCTCCTCGCGTGGCGCGCCGACAGCCTGACCGCGGATCTCCTCGTCACGTCGGTGATCACGTCGGTCATCATGGCGGCGGTGGGCGTGCTTGCGTGCGCCGCACCGGCGCGCCGTGCGCTGCGTGTTCAACCGACCGAGGCGCTGCGGCAGAGTTGACTTCCGAGATCGCGCGCTCGTGACGCGAGTGGCCGACCGCGCCACCCAGATCATCGATCGCCATCGGACGATGCCCAAGAGCCGTCAGCTGGACAAGAAACGGATCGATCTGCGCGCCGTTATCGATGAGACCCTGGTCCTGATCGCGCACGACATGAGCGCACGGCAGGTCGAGGCCGCGGTCGATCTGCCGTCGCGTCAGTGCGTCGTCGACGGCGATCAGGTGCTCTTGCAGCAAGTGTTCGTCAATCTCGTGATGAACGCCGTGGACGCGATGGCCGAAACGCTCCCGGCCAGGCGTCACCTCACGATCAGCGGCGACGGCAGGGCCACCGATGTCGACGTCTGCGTGCGCGACACGGGGTCTGGCTTGCCTGCACATATCCTCGACACGCTGTTCACCCCCTTCGTCACGACCAAAGCGCGCGGCCCTCGGGATCGGCCTGACGATCGTACGGTCGATCGTCGATGCGCATGGCGGGACCATCGTCGGCCGCAACAACCCCGAAGGGGGCGCAACATTTACGGTGACGCTGCGGCGTAGCGCATCGACCTCCGTTGCAGACGCGCTACACTAGCTGACTGCCACCATCGCGCCGCCCGCGAATCGATGGCCCGAACGGAGTTCCGCCTTTGTCCACGCGTCCCCGTGTGCTGCTGGCCGACGACTATCCTGACATGGTGAAGGCCGTCAGCCGGTTGCTGGCATTCCACTGCGAGGTCGTGGGAAGCGTCGCGGACGGCAGCGCACTGCTGGAGACGGCACACCGGCTCCAGCCTGACGTGATCGTGCTCGACGTGAACCTCCCGAACGTCCACTCGCTCGAGGCGTGTCGCGAGATCACGCGTGTGAACCCCAGGGTGAAGGTCATCGTGTTCACGGCCGTGGCCGATCCGAACGTCAGCCGGGCGTTCTTCGAGGCCGGAGCGTCTGCCTTCGTATCGAAACTATCGCCTGTCGACCTGCTGTCGGCCCTCAAGCGCCTGTGTCTCGACCCGGGTTGACGCCCGTGGTCTTGACTCACCAAAGATCGCCGCACGCGATCGCCACACATTGAGACCGGCCGACATCGTCGAATCTCGTGACGTTCGTGGCTATCGGGCCGGCTCGAGCTTGAATACCCGCTGCAGAAGCGCCTTCACGTCCTCGACGGCTTTGGCGTGTGCGCGAGCATCGTACCGGGGGGGCCACCGCCCTTCAGACACTCGTCGTTTCGCGTGAGAGGCACACCGGTCTCGCGGTTGAGGACACGCCCGACCGACTGTTCGTATAGGTCACACCCCCGACGCGTGGTCTGAGGCCCGGCTGGGCGCACCGGCGTCAGCGGGTTATCGAACCCGTGGTACGCGCCCGGGTACTCCGTCAGCTGCGCGTCTCTTCCTGCGGCTTGCAGTCGCTTCACATAGGAGAGGCATTGCGCCAGAGGCGCCACATCGTCAGCCGTACCGTGAAAGAGCCGAATCGGTCGCTCCACCACGTCGGCGTCGTCGATGTAGGTTCTGGAACACGGCGGGTAGAGCGACATGTAGACGGCGAAGTCCGCGCCTGCAGGTGCATACATGCGGTGGAATCGCTTGCTGCTCGCGTAGAGCGTCGACATCGCCGCCGCGGGAGCCGCCGAGGAGACCGATGCGTGTCGCGTCGATCCGCGGGTGCTTCGCGAGCAGATCGAGGGCACGATACGCGTCGATGATCACCGACAGCTCACTGAGCTGACTCTGATCGGCGACCGTGCTGACGATTCCGCGCCCGGTGAAGCTGTCCACGAGCAGCGTCGCCACACCGAGGTCGTTCAAGTCTCTCGACCACCGATCGTCCCTCGTATTGGCGCCACCGGACCCATGCAACAGGATCACAGCCGGCACGCGTGCGGCGGCTGTCGACGGGAGTCGCAACTCCGCCGCGATGGTGACGGGCCGGCCGTCACGCGACCCGGTGAGAAACTGCTCTTCCGTGACCGTGACGGTCTGCAACGGCAGCAGCTCGATCCTCGATACGTCGGCTGCGCGACCCTGCATGCCAGCGACGATGAGACAGGCAAATACCAACCGTTTCACGTGTTCTCTCCCGCTTTGAGATCGTCAGATCACTCAACTGGTTCCCTGTCGCTGGCGATAGCGTCATTGTGCGACTTTGAAACGCCGCCCACCACCAAATAACATCGCATCACTTAGCGCTTGGGCACGAGATCGGCACATTGAACGCCGCCTCAGAAACAGGATTCAGTGCTTGCTGTCGCAGGCGTCAGCCCGTGCGAGGAGAAATGCCCTTTCCCGCGCGTTGCGGGTCAGCGTGGCCGCAGCCGTGAATTCCGAACGCGCCTCGGCCAGTCGACCGGCCCGGAACAGAAAGTCGCCCCTCGCCGCCGGCAATGGCGCGTAGTCGCGCAGGGCGGCGGCGTCGGCGATCTCGTCCACCAGTCTGAGGCCCGCTTCGGGCCCGAAGGCCATGCTGTGGGCGATCGCGCGATTGAGATCGACCACGGGCGAGGGCGCCACGACGCGCAGCCGGTCATAGAGCGCGGCAATGCGCGGCCAGTCGGTATCGGCGGCCCGGCGCGCGCGGGCGTGGCAGGCGGCGAGCGCGGCTTGCAGCACATAGGGGCCCACATCTCCCGCCTTGGCGCCCAGCGCTTCGGCGCGGGCCAGCGCATCGAGGCCCCGGCTGACGAGCAATTGGTCCCAGCGTGCGCGATCCTGCTCGGTGAGGGGTATGAAGGCGCCGTCCGGCCCGGTGCGCGCCTTCTGGCGCGACGCCTGGATCTCCATCAGGGCCAGGAGGCCGAGCACTTCGGCATCCTCGGGCATCAGCCCGGCCAGTATGCGGCCGAGCCGTTGCGCCTCCAGGCACAGGCCCGGCCGGACAAGGTCGTCGCCCGCCGTGGCCGCATAGCCTTCATTGAAAATGAGGTAGATGACCTCGAGCACCGAGGGCAGCCGCGCCGCCCGTTCGGCGCCCCGCGGCACCTCGAAGGTCAATCCGGCCTTTGCGATCGCCTTCTTCGCGCGGACGATACGCTGCGCGATCGTGGCCTCGCTCAAGAGGTACGCGCGGGCGATCTCGTCGGTCGTCAGGCCGCCGACCACCTTGAGGGTGAGCGCCGCGCGGGCGTCGGGCGACAGGATGGGGTGGCAGGCGGTGAAGATGAGGCCCAGCAGCTCGTCGCCGAGATCATCGTCCATGGCCGCTTCGATCGCCGCTTCGATCACCTTGGGCGCGCCGTCGCGCGTCTCGTTGCTGTACCCGGGCAGCGTCCGCGCGATCTCCTCGTGCTTGCGCTCGCGCATCTTGTCGCGCCGGAGGGCGTCGATGGCGCGGCGTTTGGCGACGGCCATCAGCCAGGCGCCCGGATTGGCCGGGACGCCGGTCTTCGGCCATTCGGCGAGGGCGACGACCAGCGCGTCCTGCGCCAGATCCTCGGCACGGTCGACATTCCGCAGCGATGCGGGCCAGGCCCGCGATGAGCCTGGCCCGTTCAATGCGAAAGGTCGCTTCGATTGCTTGATGGGTTTCCGCCTGGTGCGTCTCGCCTGCGGTCACACCGCATTGTCGGCCAAGGCCGCAGGGGAGACAAGCCGCGCCGAAGCTCGGTTACGAATCAACGGAGCGAAGGCGGAGCCTGCCGCGCCGGAGCTCGGTACGAATCAGCCGAGCGAAGGCGGGTCATGCGACGCCGAGCTTCCCGCGTTCCCCGTCACGGGGCGCCGCGAGCTCCTCGGGCGTCATGAACTCGGCCAGATCCGCCGCCTCGTAGAACGGCCGGATTTCGATCTCGCTCTTGCCCGGCATGGGATTGGGGGAACGCTTCGCCCAGGCCACCGCCTCGTCCATGTCCTTGACCTCCCAGATCGAGAAGCCGGCGACCAGCTCGCGGGTCTCGGCGAACGGCCCGTCGATGACCGTACGGCCGGGACCTTCGCACACGATGCGCTTGGCCTGGGCGCCGTTCTTGAGGCCGGCGCCGGCCACGAATACGCCGGCCTTGACCAGCTCCTCTATAAACCGGTCCATCGCGGCGAACGCCTCGGGCGCGGGTGGCGCGCCCTTTTCGCTGTCCTCAGTGGCTTTTGCGAACACCATAACCCGCATCGTCTGTCTCCTTGTTTGAGCCGACCCCTGTTGGCGTCTCATCGATACGACGAACGAGCTTGCTGGAAATCGACATCGTTCTGCAAATTTTGCTCGACGTTCGAGGCGCGCGGGAGGAACGGCCGCTTTTCGGGTCAGGGATCCCGATGGCACTTGGAAGTTCCTCGAGGCCAGCTGCCGGTGCCAGCCGCTGCCTTCTCTCCTGCCCGAGTGGGCGACAGCAGCCAGCGTCGAGACGGCTACGGTTCGTCGAAGGTCGCCGTAAGTGATCGAACGACATTGGGAGCTTTCTCACAATTCGTGGTCAACGACTGGGATCGCGTCTCAAGCTTGGCGCTCCGTGCGCTGCGTTCATGAAGCGCTTTCTCAGGATGTCGAGGACGGGGAGATCGCTCGGCCGTCGGGAGGCGCGTCTACTGAAGACGAAGATCGGACGGATCATCTAGCCAACGGCCAACGTCATGATCCCCTCCTCGCTGCAGTCCGCCCGCGCGAGCGTGCCGGTAATCGCACCTTCGTGCATCACGGCAACCCGGTCGCTCATGTTGAGAATCTCTTCCATGTCGCTGCTGATCATGACGATAACCACGCCCGCCTGGGCGAGGCCCCGCAGCAGCGCATAGAGTTCTGCTTTGGCACCGACGTCGATACCGCGCGTCGGTTCGTCGACGATCAGCACCTTCGGCCCGAGAGCAAGCCACTTCGCCAGCACAACCTTCTGCTGATTGCCGCCGCTTAAATTCGCGGTCTTCGTCTCGATGGACGGCGCCTTGACCTGCAACTGGTTGCAGACGGCTGTAACGCCGACCCGTTCCTTCGCCACCGACACGAGCCCGTGCGTCGCGTATCGGTCCAACGCGGGGAGCGTCACGTTTTCGCGGACCGAGAAATCCATCACGAGGCCGGCGGTCCGTCGATCTTCTGGGACGAGGAACAGACCCTGGCGAATCGCCGCCGCCGGGTCGGCGATCTCGATCGCCGACCCGTCCATGAAAATGTGTCCGGCGAGCGGCCGCTCAACGCCGAAGATCGCCTGCGCGACTTCAGACCGCCCCGCGCCGACCAGGCCGGCAACGCCGAGGATTTCACCGCGGCTGACCCCGAACGAGACGGTCTGTTGCGGGTAGCGCCTGGTGCGCAGGCCCTCGATCCTGAAGCATTCATCCCGGGCTACGCCGCGTGAGTGCACCTGGGCGGCGATGTCGCGGCCGACCATCAGCCGCACCATGTTGTCGTGGGTCAGCTCGTCGCGCGCCAGCGAGCCGGCATTGCCCCCGTCGCGAAGCACGACCGCGCGGTCGGCCACTGCCCGGACCTCACCCAGACGGTGAGAGATGTAGATCACGCCGACGCCATCCGCACGCAGTCCAGCGACGATCTCGTGCAGCCTTGATGTTTCGGCCAGGGTCAAACTCGACGTCGGTTCGTCCATGATCAGCACTCGCGCCTTCAGCGAGAGGGCTTTCGCAATTTCGACGAGCTGCTGCTGCGCGATCGACAGTCCGGCGACGGCCGTGTCTCCCGAGATGCCGAGGCCGAGCTGAGCGAGATAGGGCTGCACGATGGCGTGCATCTTCCGGCGATCGACGAGCCGAAGCGGCCCCCACACGGTCGGCTCGCGGCCGAGCAGAACGTTACCCGCAACGTCAAGGTTGTCGAGCAGGTTCAGTTCTTGATGGATGAACGCGATGCCGTGTGAGGTCGCCGCCTGTACGTCGCGCACGACGACGCGCGCGCCATCGATGAGCACGTCCCCCGAATCGGGCTGTTCTATGCCCCCCGCGATCTTCATCAGCGTGGATTTGCCGGCGCCGTTTTCGCCGAGCAGCGCGACAACCTCTCCCGGGTGCACGTCGAGGGACACGCCCTTCAGCGCATGCACTCCGAGGAAGCGCTTGTGGATGCTTCGAAGCTGCAGAACCGGCACGCCCATGACCCTGCGGAACGTATGGTGGACGCGTCAGCGGCCGCGGAGCTCTGTCAGTTTGTTCCGGAACTCGTCGACGTCATTCTGTCGCAACACCCTCGTCGGGATGAACACCTGATGGCTCGCGGGAATGCCCGACCTGTCGCCCGCAAGGACCTTCGCCATCAGCGTCATCGCCTGGTAGCCGAACTCGAACGGCTGCTGCACCACGGTGCCGGCGATCGCGCCCGACTTGACCCCCGTGAGCGTCTCATCTTCTTCGTCGAAGGTGATGATCGGCACCTGGCCGATCTTGTTCGCGTCCCGGACGGCATTGAGAATCGCCGGGCCGTTGTAGCTCCAGAGGCCGACCAGGGCGGCGACGTCGGGATGGGCCACGAGAGTCTCCGCGACGTTCGCTTTGGCGCGCACCCGATCGGTGTCGTCGGTGCGGACGTCGAGAATCTCGATCTTCGTGCCCGCGATGATCTCCTTGATGCCCTGCAGCCGCTCCTGGGCGTTGCGTGCATCGATCTGCCCGACAAACAACATGATCTTGCCCCCTGGGGCAGGACCGACTTGATCAGTTCGCCAGCCTGCCGTCCGGCCGCGACGTTGTCGGTACCGACGTAGCACGCGCGTTTGCTGGCTGGCGCATCACTGTCGTGTGTGAACACCAGCGTCCGCTGCGCGGCATCGTCGAGCATTGCCGTCTGGTTGGCGGGATCGACAGGACTGATGGCGATGCCGTCGACACCTTTGGCCAGCAGATCCTCCACGATCCGTTTCTGGCCGGCGGCCGTACCGTCGCCCAGCCGGAACTCGACGGTGATGTCCGCCCGTTCGGTGTCGGCCTTTTCCGTGCCCTTTCTCGCGATAGTCCAGAAGTCCGACGCGTTGTTCGTGACGAAGGCGAGCGTCTGGCTGGACGAACCTTTCCGGCTGCAACCGGCCACAACGAGTAACGGCCGCGCAGGTGAGCGCAACGGCTGTCTTCAGGCGCATTCGACTCTCCTCATGATGAAGACGACACGACAGTGCAAAACGGGAATTGAACAAAGTGTCGAACACCTAGCCCGTCGCGGCGACGCGAGCCGCGCGCCGCTGCAGGATCTGGTCGCCGACGACGCCGACGAGTATGACGCCACCCATCACTGCGAAATTGAGCGAGCTTGGAATCCCGAGCAGATTCACCAGATTCTGCAGCACCTGGAGCAGTGTGGTCCCGAGCAGGATGCCAATGATCGAGCCCTCGCCGCCGCGCAGGCTGCAACCGCCGAGCACGGCGGCGGCGATGCCGTACAGCTCGAAGAAGCTGCCGTGCGACGAGGGTGAGATCGAGTTGGTGTAGAACGCGAAGATGATGGCCGAGATACCCGTCAGCACGCCGAGGATCACGTATGCGCTCACGATCACCCGCCGCACGTCGATGCCCCGAAAAATGCGCTGCGACCTCGTTACGGCCGGTGGCGAAGAGGTGGCGTCCGTACACCGAGCGGTGCAGCACCACCCACATCACCGCGCCGATGATGGCCATGGCGACGAACGGCGTCGGGACGCCGAAGAAACTACCGGTCATGAGGTGCTGCAACGTGCGGAATCCCGCGGCGTCACCAAAGCCCTTTGTCTCGTCGTCGGCAATCGAACCTCGCGAGCCCGCGATAGACGAGCAGCCCGCAAAGTGTGACGACGAACGGCTGAAGCCGCAGTCGCGTGATGAGCAGGCCGTGGACGGCGCCGAGCAGCGCGGCGAGCCCGACGATCACCACCACGGCGAGCGGCCACGGGAGATGCCATTCGGTCAACATGATGCTCAGGAGCACACCGAGCAGCGCGAACGACGATCCGACCGACAGGTCGATGCCACCGGTGATGATGACCAGCCCGAGGCCCAGACTGAAGATACCGAACGCCCCAATCAATCGCGCGGTGTTCTGCAGGTTGGCCGGCGACAGGAACCGCGGGTTGAGCGCCGTCACGATCGCGCACAGCACGACCAGCAGCAGGAAGATCGCGATGTCTTTCTTGTTCGTCATTCGTGCGCTGACAACCGGCGACTGGACGACGCGATCTTAGCCCGAATCACGGAGGCCGCGAGGCGACCCACGCTTTTCGTGCCACGCCCAGGCGTGTCGGACGATGGTCTCGATGTCGGGATACAGGCACGTCCAGCCGAGCACCTGCTCCTAAAAACAAGAATCTAACCGAATGACCGGGGAACATCGCTCACGCTGCATCGAGGCGAATCGCCCCGATCCGGGCGGCGCCCGGAGATGTGCCTTCGAAGACGTATGCGTCACGGCCGGTTTCGCCGACGTAGTCGCGCGCGATGGCGCGGACCGTATCCCCAGCAGACGCATCACCGAGGATCGCGACAGTGCCGCCGCTCCCACCGCCGGTAATCTTGGCTCCGTAGATACCACGCGCCGAGCCGGCCGCCCGTGCCAGTGAGACCAGTCGATCGGTTCCGCCCGAGCCGAGACCGCACGCGGAGTAGCTCGCGTGCGACTCGTACATCAGTGCACCAAGTCGCGCCGCGTCGGGTGCTGCCTCGTCAGACGGCGAGGCCGTCAACAAGCCCCTCCATTCCGTCACGCGCTCGTGCTCGTAGATTGGGTGCGCAGTGGGCATTCGGATGGCGTAGCGGCGCGCAGGATCGACACCGGTCACGAGATCGGTCGTGCCCTCGTAGCGCGCCAGGAACGCTTCACCATCAAGAGCCTCGGGGATGTTCTGCTCGAATCGACGAAATGCCTCGCCGCCCACGTTGGCGAGATAGCCGCCCCAGCGCGGATCGTCGATCTGCACGTGACCCTCCCGTTGGCCGGGCGTCACGCGCAGACCGGCGAGCGCTGCAAGGATGCGATAACCCATGAACGCTCCGACGCGCACCGCGCCGTAGTCCGCGCCGATCACCGCGTGCCGGATGCCCGAATCGATTCCCCATACACCCAATCCGTCGGGGAGTCGCACACTCCCCTGGAACTCGGCGGGCTGGCAGAGCAGCGCCATGAGACTGCCGGCCTCACCGCAGATCGACGCCATCTGGTCCATCACGCCACACGGTGCGCCAACGATCAGATTCTCGACCTGCTGGCAGCGAACCGCGCGCATCCTCGGCTCGATCGACACGCCCCACGCTGCAAGCACCGCCTCCATCGTCGCCGCCTCGATAGCGGCCGAAGAGCTGACGCCCTTGCCCTCCGGGACGTCGGACTCGATCAGAATGGCGGCGCCATGGCGGAAGTGCACTCCGTGTTCGCGCGACAGCACGTGGAAAACGCCTGCGACGTAGGCGGCCCAGTGGCGCGCAGGGTCGCCGCCGAACCACCCACGCACGTCGTCGTATTGGCGATGTGCATCGGCGATCAGGTTCAGCGGGACGTCACAATGACGCTCGTCGCCGCCGCGTCGGACCGAGGTGATCGAGAGATGCTGTTCGGGCCATGGCAGAACGGCGACGCGGGTTGCCTCGCGAATCGGCCACTGAAGAACGAGCGCGCCCGAGTAGTCTGCAATGCCGCCCATCACGTCCAGCCGTCCGGGTGCGCGGGCGACGAAGACCGGATCGCCGCTGTGTGTGACGCTCCCAGGCCATGCGCCTGCGCTCAGCCGCGACGCGACGTCGGCAACAAATCGTTCGAGGTCCGGTAGGCCGGGAGGCACCGCTGACGGCGAGCGAAACGGGTGTGTCAATCGACCAGTCCTCGCCGGGTGAGCGCGCGCCGAAGATGTGGTTCGACGAGTGCCTTGAGGGAGGCGTTCGCATACCCGATCCAGCCCACGTCGGCGGTGACGTTGAGTGGCGCGCCGAGCGTCAAGCCCTGCTCGTCGGTCACCAGAACGCCTAGCTCACGCGCAATCAGTTCCGTGCAGAGATCATACGGGTGGCAGCAGAGTGCGGCCCCGCCCTCACGGTGACGTTCGAAGAGCGGTCTGAGGTCAGCGACGAAGCGGTCGTGGCCCGCCATCAACTCATAGAGCTGGCCACCGCTCGAGATGTACTGGTCCTCGAACAGCTGTGCCTTGCCCGGCTGTGGAGGTCCCATCAGCGCTGCAGCCACTTCATCATCAATCGCCGCGAGCTCGGCTCGACTGCCCGGAAAGAATCGCGAAATCATCGCAAAGCCGTGAGCCAGGGTCGTTGCGGTCGAAGGGTGGAGAATCAGAGGAGCGATCTCGCCCGTAAGCCGGTTGACCCGCACGGCAGACGCACCGTCGCCTCGAACCGCCCAGAGCTCGTCCGACAGATGTTGCTTGACGAGAGGAATCTCCGTCTGCACGGCTAGTTCGATATCCGCTAGGGTGCAAGGGCCAGGACCGCGCGCTACGCCGGTGAGAATCCAGGCGGGACGTTTCTGGTACATCACGCCGCGCGTGCCGTCGATCGGGTCGACGATGATGACCCATCGTGCAGTCTTCCGGTCGGCGCCTTCCGGCACGACGACCTCGCCGCCAGGCAGCCCCTCGGCCACCAGCAGCACCGGTTCCGCCTCGGTCGCGATCGCTCCGATCTCCGCGACGAGCTCGTGTTCAGCCACGCGGTCAATTGTGTAGATCGTATCGCCCTCTGCTTCGGTCGCGATCCCTGAGAGCGTTGCCACCGCTGCTTCTTCGCAGGCGCGGACGACCTCGTCTCGTATGCGGCGATGCAGGATCCGGATAGGCTCAAGCAGCGGGTGGAACGGGAGAGCGGTAGTCATAGTTCGACTCAGGCCTGAGCCGAAAGATAGTGTGAACCGCCGGCAGCAGCCAACTCGGCGGCCTTCTCTTCCGGCGACGTGTCGCTGAGGAAGTTCCCACCGCCGATTTCGGGACCGGCCAGATACTTGAGCAGGTTCGGCCGGCGCAGCGGCGGATGGAATTCAATGTGGAAATGGAACCCCCTGACGTCCTCCTTCAGCGGCGCCTGGTGGAGCGCCATCACGTAGGGGAACGGCATCCGCCACAGGTTGTCGAAGCGGATCACCACGTCGCGGAGGACCGTCGCGAGATCCCGTCGCTCCTCGTCATTCAATCTGTCGATGCTCGCGACGCTCCGCAGCGGCGCGACGTACGTCTCGTACGCATACCGTGCAAAGTACGGCACGAACGCGATGGCGCTTCCATGCTGAGAGACGATGCGGCGGCCGTCCTGACGCTCGGCCGCCACGATGTCGTGGAACAGGGTCTGGCCTGTTTCTTCGAGGTGCCGGCGGCTGGCCCTGAGTTCCGTCTCGAGATATTTGAACGTGAAGTTGGTCGCGTAAATCTGACCATGCGGGTGCGGGTTGCTGACGCCGACGATTTCTCCCTTGTTCTCGAAGATCAGGACGAAGTTCACCTCGGGATGCGTCGCCAGTTCGCGCATCTGCAGCTGCCAGGTCTCGAGCAGCGCATCGACGCCGTCGATGTCGAGCTGGGCCAACGTGAGGTCGTGCCGCGGGCTGTAGCACACGACCCGCGCGACGCCGGTGGCCGGACGGTTACGATAGATGCCAATCGGGGGCGTCAGGTCGCGCGGCGCGTTGACGCCGACACACGGGTGATCGTTGTCGAACACAAATGTGCCCGTGTATGGCGGGTTGGTGGTGCCACCAACTCTCGAGTTCCCGGGGCAAAGGTAGCAAGTTGGATCGAAGGCCGGAGGTTTCTGCGCCTGACCGGCCACTTCGGCGCCCGACCACGGCCGCGATTGCCGGTGTGCGGCGACGATGACCCATTCCTCCCGCAGCGGGTGCCACCGCTCTTCCCACATGCCGGGCGTCAGCGGCTCCGCATCGTCAACACGACGATGCCATGCTTCGGGACGGTGTAAGTGAAGCCTGAACCGACCCCTGTGACCGTCGACGTGACCGGAACGACGCGCTCGGGCGTATCGATGGCGTTCGTGGCCTGCGGATCGGCCGACAGCGTCAACGCGGTTGCTGTCGAAGCGAGCGAGCCCGTTCCCGTCAGGGTGATCTGAACCGGCGCGTCTGCATCGGACGCGTTCACCAGCTTGACGTAGATCGTGCCCGACTTGCGGTCCCGTGTTACCGACGTCAACACGTCGGTGTCGGTCGCGGTGCTCTTCAGAATCTCGTCTCCGAGGTTCGTGCTGAACATTGTGATCGCGTAGTAGCTCGGCGACCCGTAGACACGCAGCCCGTCGTACCCGATCAGGTTCGGCCGCCATTGCCGCGCACCAGGGTTGACGTTGACGAACATCGGCGCGTAGCAGTTCATCACCACTATGTCGGAATTCTTCTCCATCTGGGTCATGAACGCCGCGTCGCCGATGGCAGCGCGCAAGTTCGGCGTTGGCGGCTCGCCGCGCGAGCGAGCGTTCCACGGCTCGAACGGCGTTTCGTAGGCGGCCCACTCGCCGACGATGATCTCCGGTCCGCGGCGATCGTACTTCTCGTACTGTCCGCGCGCCATTTTCAGAAAAACGTCGACGGTGCGGTAGTAATGCTCGTCGAGCACGTCCGGCTTGACACTGTGGACGCGGAGATTCTCCGGCTGCTCGAACCCGACAGTCGAGATCACTTTGAGCTGCGGATGCCGCGCCTTGATGGCCGCGTTGAACTGCGCGAAGCGCTGATCGTAGGAACCCGACTTGTCGAACCAATCCTCGTTGCCCACTTCAACGTACGTCAGCTTGAACGGCGCCGGATGGCCAGCCTTCGCCCGCAGCGATCCCCATGTGGAGGTGGCCGGACCCGTCACGTACTCGATCTCGTCGAGCGCGTCCTGCACGTATGGTTCGAGATCCGGTCCCGGATTCACGTGCACCCCCTTGAGCGAGTAGCCCGCGTATACCGCCAGCAGGGGCTCAGCGTTCATGTCCTCGCACCAGAGCAGGAATTCGTGGAGGCCAAGCCCGTCGGTTGAGCGATAACCCCACGGCGCCATGTGCCCGGGACGATCAGATAGCGGCCCAATCGTCTTCTTCCACTCGAACCGGTCGGCGATCTGATCGCCCTCGAGGTAGTTGCCTCCAGGGAAACGCAGGAACTTCGGCTTCATGTCGACCATCATCTGCATGATGTCCGGACGGAATCCGTTCGGCTGATCCCTGAACGTCGGTGGGAACAGAGACACGAGGCTGAACCAGACCGTGGCGGGACGATCGACCGTCAGAACGTAGCGCGCCTTCGTGGTGGCTGTCACCCTGTCGGTCTGTAGCGTCACTTCGTATCGCTTCCAGGCCGACGTCAGCCCGGTGACGGTCTTGGTCGCGTAGATCGTCCGGCCGTCGTCGCTCTGGATCGAGACTGCGATTGGTCCGGTGAATCCGGGCGCGGCCTTGGCGTAGAAGGACGCACGGTAGCGCGTGTTGGGTTTGACCGGAATGCCCCAATAGCCCTCGTTGGATATACCGGCCATGTGACCGGTCGAGGCCTGCGCAACGTCTAACCGCAGACTCGTCCCGATCGTCGTGTTGAACGGTTCCTCTGGATCGAGCGCCATCCTCGCAGTGGAACCGTCGGCTTTGACGAGCGACCAATGCGCCGGCGTGGCAGCATCGTCGAGGAACGCGCGGTTGCGGACGAGTTCAGCGTAGAGGCCGCCATCGTACGCGTGGTTGATCTCTTCCGTCATCAACCCGTAGAAGAGCGGGCTGACCTTGCCCGACGGCGATGCTGTGTCGATGGTTACGGCGGGGCCCGCGGCGCGGGTTATCGTCAGACCGAACAGGAGCACGAACGGTAACGGCCATTTGGCGGTCATGGGCGACTCCACTTCGACGATCCGCGCCCCGGATTCAGGCGCTTGATCCAACGGCTCCAGGTCCCGTACTCTCGCGGCCATCATACATGCAAGCGGTTCAACACATCGCGGGGAACTCCGCAAGAGAGCCTGGAGAAATCAATGACAGCGCACCCCATGACGGCGATGGCATTCATCGTCGTGCTGGCGTCGAGTGTCGGTTTCAGCCAGGTCAAGACCACAGTGCCGGACGCCGTGCCGGGGGCGCGGCCGGCGACCGTCGAGCGCGTCATGATTCACGGCAAGGCGCTCGAAGGCAACCTGGAAGGAGACGCCGTCGACCGGCGGTCGGTGTCGACTTGAAGGATTGCAACGCCAGAGGCGCTCTGAGCAGACGCTTGGTGCCGCAGCGGCTCGAGCTATCCGGCCGAGAACAAGGCGAACGCGAGCAACGCGGTTTTCATCACGATCGTCAGGCCCGACGCCAGAGGGTTACCGCCGCAGGTCCTGTTGCAAGTCATCACCGACCAGCGTGAACGTTGCACCGCGCGTGGTATCGAAGGTTCGCTGCGTGTTGCCGCGGCGCGCCCGCAGCGGCTGTCCGAGCAGCGAACGAATCGTCGCGCGCTCGAGTGCCCCGTGCTGCCACGCCAGATCGACCTCGAACCCGTCGCGCGCTCTCAGGCCGGTGACGCGACCGTCCGGCCACGCCGCCGGAAGCGCCGGCAGCAGGCGGATCTCCCCTTCGTCGCATTGCAGCAGCATCTCGGCGATCGCGGAGGTGCCGCCGAAGTTGCCGTCGATCTGAAACGGCGGGTGCGCGTCGAACATGTTGGGGTAGGTACGCTCGGGGCCGAGCAGGAACTTCAGGATGTCGGACGCGTGGTTACCGTCGCCGAGCCTCGCCCAGAGGTTGATCCGCCAGGCGGTCGCCCAGCCCGTCGCCTGATCGCCGCGAATTTCGAGCGAGCGTTTCACGGCGGCCGCGAGTTCGGGCGTGCGGCGCACGTCGATGTCGTGCCCGGGGAAGAGACCGAACAGGTGCGACACGTGCCGGTGGTGGATTTCCGGCGCCTGCATGTCCCAGTCGTCGAGCCATTCCTGCAGCTGGCCGGCGCTGCCGATCTGCAGCGGCGCCAGCCTGGCGCGAATCGCGCTCCACTTTGCCTGCAGGTCCGCGTCGGTACCCAGGGTACGTGCCGCCTTGATCGCGTTGCCGAAGAGCTCGCGCAGGATTGTTTCGTCCATCGTGGGCCCCATCGTCAACGATGTGCCGAACGGATGGGCATTCTCAGGCGACAGCGACGGCGAGGTGACCAGCCAGTGGTGCGTCGGCTCCTCGACGAGCGTATCGAGGAAGAACTGCGCCGCGCCCTTCAGCAATGGGTAGATGCGCCGCAGATACGCGCGATCGCCGGTGTAGGCATAGCGATCCCAGAGCGGCAGTGTGAGCCAGGCGCCCCCGGTCGGCCACATTCCATATTGCGGTCCGTCGATCGGTCCCGTGGCGCGCCACAGATCGGTGTTGTGATGCGCCACCCATCCGCCGGCGCCGTACATCTCGCGCGCCGTCCGCGCACCGGTCACCGACAAGTCCGACACCATTGCCGTTAACGGATCCATCGTTTCGGCCAGGTTGGTCGAGAGCGCCGGCCAGTAGTTCATCTCGGTGTTGATATTGATGGTGTACTTACTCCCCCAGGGAGGCGACATGCTCTCGTTCCAGAGGCCTTGCAGGTTCGCCGGCTGGGAACCGGTCCGCGAGCTGGCAATGAGCAGGTAGCGGCCGTACTGGAAGTAGAGGGCGACAAGACCGGGATCGTCTCCGTTGCCGAATCCACGCACGCGCTCGTCAGTCGGCACGCGCTTCGAAGATCCGAGATCGAGCGTGAGGCGATTGAACAGCTGCTGATAATCGCGGACGTGCGCGGCGCGCAAGGTGTCGACGCTCTTGCGCGATGCGGGATCGAACGCCGCCGCGACACGGGCCACGGGATCGGCGCCCACGTCTTCGTAGGTCCGATAGCCGGTCGCCGCCGCGATCAGCAACGTGACGGCGTCGGCGTCGCGGACGACCACGGCGTCGCCGCTGGCGCGGCGCGTTCCTCCCGTCGGGAGCACGCGGACACATGCCGCGAATCGCAGCGCGCCGGTCATGGGACGGCCGTCGGCGGTCGTGCCCGGGCCATCTCCGTTAACGCCGCGCATCACCAGATCGCCGTCCGCAGTCGCTTCGACCGTCGCGCGCTGCGGCGTCTGCATCCGCGCCTCGAAGGAGATCCGTCCAGGGCGGCTGGCGGTCAGCCGCACGACGATGACCTGGTCGGGCGCGCTCGCGAACACTTCACGGGAGAACGTCACGCCACCGCTGGTGAACGACACGTGAGCCGTTGCGGTCGTCAAGTCGAGATCGCGCCGGTAGTTCTCCACCGCGTCCACCTGTGGAAACGTCAACGCGAGATCGCCGACCGTCTGGTACGGCATCTGCGCGAGCGGCTTCGACATCACCTTCGCTTCGACGAGCTTCGCTGCCTCGGGGTACTTTCGCTGTGCCAGCAGACGCCGGACTTCAGGTAGCGCGTCTTTCGCTTCGGGGTTCACCGGATCGTACGGCCGCCCCGCCCACAGCGTGTCCTCGTTGAGTTGCAGCCGCTCATGGACGATGCCGCCAAAGACCATCGCGCCGAGACGGCCGTTGCCCACAGGTAGCGCGCGTACCCACTCTGCGGTGGCCGCCTGGCGGCGCTGCCGCGACGCATCCGGCGGCAGCAGCGGATGATCGGAGGCCGGCGCGCGATACCAGAGGCTGAGCACCGACGCGGGCGGCGCCGCCTCGCCGATCAGGCGCGGTAAGGGCGGCGATTGCGTTGCCGCAGCGACGGCGCCTGCCACAAGAGCGCCCGCCAGACACGCGCCCGCGATGTACCGGGGCCGCGATGGTTCCCGTTTCATCTCGCGTTTCTCAGCGTCGCGACGACTGCGCCGAATGCCAGCTTTGGCAGACGCTGACGATCCCAGAGCAGCGGATAGTTCATGCGCCCGCGATTCAGCCATGAGTCCGCATCACTGAGTCCCCAGAACGTGACGCGCGTCACGGCATCGCGATGTTTCAGAAACACGCCGAACACGTGAGGTCGACGGCGGTCGCGTCGGCGCCCGCGAACTGCCGCTGGTTCACGGCGACGCCGATCACCATCCCCTTTGGCATCAGGTCCTTCAGCGCCACATCCTGGCGTGCCGCCGCGCGTGGCACGGCGAGGGCGGCGGCAGCCAGAATCGTGCCCGACAACATGGAAGGCTTCATGGTGCGGAGTATTGTATGACTCGGCGTCTCTGGTGTCTCGCGACGCGTGACCGCGGCCAGCATTGACGCTCGAGGCTGGAGGCGGCTACAGTGCTGCGGACTTTATCGTGCTGCGGAGGCGACCATGAAACGAGTGCTCATTGCGATTGGCCTGCTGGCGGCGCTCGGCGCACGGCCTGGATGGGCCCAGAGCGCCGACGAATGCGTGCCGTCAGCGCTGAACATTCCCGGGGCGACATACCCCTGCCTGTACTCCGATCACAGAGCGCTCTTCCGGGTCATGGCTCCTGACGCGCAGAAAGTGCGGGTCCGAATTGGGCCGGGCTTCGACATGACCAAAGGGCCCGATGGCATCTGGAGCGTCACCACCACGCCCCTGGTCGTCGGCTTTCATTACTACTCTCTGCAGATCGACGGCGCCGTGGTCGCGGATCCGTCGACGCATACCTACTTCGGATCCGGTTGGCAGAACAGCGCGATCGAAGTGCCGGCACCCGACGCCGTGTTCTACGAGCACCAGGATGTGCCCCACGGCCGCGTGAGCCAACAATGGTACTACTCGAAGGTCACGGGCACGTGGCGACACGCGTTTGTCTACACGCCGCCCGATTACGACAGCGCCGCCAGAAAGAGCTATCCCGTGCTGTATCTGCTGCACGGGTGGGGTGAAGACGAAACGGGTTGGTATCGGCAGGGGCACGTGGACGACATCATCGACAACCTCATCGCGGCGAAGAAAGCGACGCCGATGATCATCGTGATGGACAACTTGAACGCGGTGAAGCCCGGCGAGAGCGCGGCGCTGTTCGCGGCGCGGGGCCTTGTACCGCCGCCGTCCGACGCGCCGCCCGTGCCCCCGTCACGCGGCGCACCTCCGGCGGCTGGCGGTCGCGGAGCCGGACCAGGCGCAGCGGGCCGCGGCCCTGGCGGTCCACTCGGCCGTTCAACCTATACCGAGATGATGTTTACCGACCTCCTGCCGATGATCGAGCGCACCTATCGCGTGCGCTCCGGCAAGGAGAATCGCGCCATGGCGGGGTTATCGATGGGCGGCGCGCAGACGTTCGCGACAACGTTGACGAACCTGGACAAGTTCGCGTTCATCGGCGGCTTCAGCGGAAATTGTAGCGGCTTCGGGCGCGGCAACGACGCACCGGATATGAAGACCATCTGCGGCGGCGCCTTCGTCGACGCGGCGGCGTTCAACGCAAAGGTGAAGGTGCTGTTCCTGGGCATCGGCGCCGCCGAAGGCCGAGGCACCAAGAACTTCAGCGACGCACTGATGAAAGCGGGCGTGCATAATCTCTACTTCGAATCGCCGGAGACGGCGCACGAGTGGCTGACGTGGCGCCGCGCGCTGAACGACTTCGCGCCGAGGCTCTTCAAGTAGGAGACGGAGGAAGCACGGGGTCTGCTGATGCAGCTCCTCGCGATCGTGCGAGCTCCCTGCTCTGCCGCGCGGCCGACTCGTTTGTTGGCTCTCAGGTTATCCGTAATACCTCCAACCGATCTGCTCGGATTCTTCCACTAACGAAATAGCGGATCGCTTACCGCAACGTGAGAAGCGTTCAGGGTGGTCTCTAGGGAGCCCTGCGGTCGTTTGGGTGAGACACATTCAAGGTCTGCGCTTCTTTCGTTACTGTGCCAGTCTGCACCATGTCCCTGAAGCCTCCGGCACGCCAGAGGACAGCATTGCTCATCTGCGAGATTCTCCACTGGCCGTCCGACTGCATCAGCGTCGCGTGAATGACTCCGCCCGCGATAAAAAAGTTGTCCAGCTTGTTCGCGTCGGTTTTACTGCCTTGCCACATATGCATGGCGATGAGATTGGCCCGGACGTTCGCCGTACTGCCGTCGAGAGAAATATCGTGACCGGCGACAAAGTGTTGCGAACCTTCAAAACGGGTGAAGCTGTTCTCATGGCTAGCACTGATTTCTTCGGGCCCGATCAGTGACGCGCCGTTGGGGCGCGTGACTTGTGCCTGAGGCGTGAAGATGGAGGCGAAGTGCTGGGCGTCAAAATTCTTCTCATCAAGTGCGCGAAAGTAGCTGTTCACTATGCTCGTGATTTCAGATTTGTTGATTAATTCGGTGATCCTGTCCTGATCCATGGTCAGTCCTCATCAGGCGACGCCGAGCTTCCCGCGTTCCCCCTCACGGGGCGCCGAGAGCTCCTCGGGCGTCATGAACAAACGATGCGCTTGGCCTGGGCGCTGTTCTTGAGACCGGCGGCGGCCACGAATACGCCGGCCTTGACCAGCTCCTCTATAAACCGGTCCATCGCGGCGAACGCCTCGGGCGCGGGTGGCGCGCCCTTTTCGCTGTCCTCATTGGCTTTTGCGAACACCATAACCCGCATCGTCTGTCTCCTTGTTTGAGCCGACCCCTGTTGGCGTCTCATCGATACGACGAACGAGCTTGCTGGAAATCGACATCGTTCTGCAAATTCTGCTCGACGTTCGAGGCGCGCGGGAGGAACGGCCGCTTTTCCCTATGGACCGACGTCCGTTGACGTTAGCGTCGCTGCCGGGATCGACTGCCAGGCGGAGCCTGAGTATGACCTCAGAACATCTGGCCGATTGAAAAGTGCCAGCGGACCCCGGTCTCGCCGAAGCTGCGCGGAAACCCGAGATCGATGCGAATTGGCGCCAGGGGCGTCTTGATGCGAAGCCCGAATCCGAGTCCCACACCGAGCTCGTTCAACCGGATCGGCTGCGCGTTGGTGAACGTGTTCCCCGCATCGGCGAAGAGCACGCCGCTCAACCGCCAGAAGAGCGGCGCGCGGAGCTCGGCGTTACCCACGAACAGCTTCGTGCCTCCGAGTGGCGCGTCGAAGAACGAGTAGGCTGACAGCGCGTCTTGCGAATAGCCGCGCACGCTCTCCGTTCCGCCGGCATTGAAGAAGAGATCGAAAATCGTCAGCGTCAGCGGGCCGCCGAGCGGCTCCAGCTGGCCCCAGCGCACGTTGCCGGCCAGGACGACGGGACCGAGCGGCTGGTAATAGGACCCACGAATCAACATGCGCAGGTAATCGACATCCGATCCGAACTCCCGCTGTCCCCACTGGAGGCTCACCGATCCGAACCAGCCGCGCTTGGCGTCGAAGAAGCTGTCCCGACGGTCGATGACCGCGGCACCGTTCAGCGACGCCAGGATCCCGTTGAAGCCGAGGGTCTCCTCCCCGGTGGCATGCGACAAACGCACGTCGCGCCAGTCGTGGCTGTAGCCCCACGAGTACTCCACCGCGCGGCTCACCCGCCAGCGCTGCTCCATCGTCAGGTTGACCTCGTCTTCTCGCGCGGTGAGCTGCTCGTCCTGGTGTTCCTCGCCGCGCCCCGTCAGGAACAGGTTGGTTCGTATCGGGCGGCGCTGCAGCGTTGGCACCGAGAAGAGCGCTCGCGCGCTGCGCAGGTCTGGCTCGTACCGCAGACCCCCTCCGAGCGACATCCCTCGGCCGAGGAAGTTGCGGTCGCGGATATCCGCCGCAACGCCGAGCGCGTCGGTGCGTTGATCGAGCGCCGAGGTGTACTCCGACGACAGCTCGAGCCCGTAACGCAACTGGAAGCGACGAGTCTCCTCGAGCGAGATCGTGGCCTTGACCGGAAGAGTCCCCTGGACCGGCCCAGGCGCAGGAATCGGCTCGAGTCGAACTTCCGCGCGCCGGAAGGTCCCGAGCTGGTACAGCCGCTTCTCGGTTGCGGCGACGGCGGCCGCGCCGGCGGGTTGGCCCGGCGTCAGCTGAACGGCCTTGCTGACGAGCGACGGCCTGGTCGACTGCAAGCCCTCGATCTCGACGGAGCTGATCACGTGGAGCGGCCCCTCGTTCACCGCGAACGTGAGCGCCATGTCCATTCCCTGCGACGCGGCGGTCGCCGTCGTCTCCACCTGCAGGTCGCGAAATCCGAGGTCGCGGTAGTAACGCTCCAGCCGCGCACGTCCGGATCGATCCGCCCCGGCGGCAAATGGTGACCCCACGGCAAGGGCGATCGCCTCGAGCGCTCCAGCCCGCCGCTCGGGCGCAACGCCCGTCAGCTGGACTGCCGCCACCTGCGCCGCCCGCCCCTCGTCGATCCGAATCGGCAACGTCGCGGCGTCGTCCGCGAACTCGATTGGCCCGATGGTGACGCGCGCCGCGAGGTAGCCCTTCGCAGCGTATGCCTCGCGGATCGCCGCGATCAGCGGCCCCGGATCCGTCCACGCGTTGGCATCGAGTCGACCCGACGCTGTGAGCTCCTGCAACGTCTGAGTCGCGAGCACCTCGTTGCCTCGGAACGCAAGCTGGCGGGAGCCCGTGCGGCGGCCGGGATCGATGCGGACGCGTGCGCGCTCGGTGTCGCGGTCGGGGCGATCGACCTCGACCTCGATCCGGGCGCGGAGGAACCCGGCATCGATGAGATGATCGCGGGTTGCCTTGGTGAGCCTGTCGTCCAGCAGGTCGAGCACCACGTTTTCGGACCACGTCTGCCGAAGGCGATTGAGGAGATCGTCACCGCCCTCGTATCCAGTGACTTCGAGCACCGTTCGTCGTCCCCGCGCGATGCGGTACTGGAGATCGACGGGACGTTCCTTGCCTGTGCTCTCGGCCGTTGTGCGCATCGGAACGACTCGCGCGGTGTAGTACTCCCTGTCCCGGTAGAACCGCTCGATGCGATCGCGATCCTCCAGCCATGCTCGGAACTCGAAGCGGTGGCCCTGTCGGAGCTTGGTACCCGCCAGCACCTGCTCGGCGCTGTAGCCGGGATCGCCAGCGAGTGCCACTGCGCGCACCTTGTCCTCGACGACACTGGCGGCGCGGGCGCGGGGGCGCGGGGAGACACCGGGGCCGAAGGTAATCTCCTGACGGAACTCGAACGCCTCCTTGGTGTTCTCCTCCGACGACACACGGAACTCGTAACCGCTGACCGGGCGGTAGATGATGATCCAGGTGGACTCGTTCTCCTCGAGGTTTTCCGAGAACACGAGCTCGAACTTCGTACGCACCCGCTTCGACACCGTCAGGCGAGTGGCCGGGTCGACGTCGCTCGACACGAGGTCGAGGTCTTCAGTGCCAACGCTCACCGTATCGAGCCCGACGAACTGCCCGGCGACCCCAAGCACGTCGCCTGACACCGCGCCGACGGCGAAGGTATTGCTGTCGGTCGTTCCCCTCGCCGGATCCGCAATCTGGCCCGTGACGAGCAGGGAGCGTACGTCCCGCTCGCTCAGCGGCGGATCGGACGAGAAGTTCGTTTCAATCTGGTCGGCTCGTCCGCTCATTCGCACGGTGACGAGGTACGAGCTGACGTGCGCCTCGCCGATGAGGTTCAGGCGTGGCAGAAGCCCCGTCGCTGGCGAAAACTCGAGCCGACTCTCCGTCAGTCGGTACGAGCGCCCTCCCATGCGAATCCGTCCGTCGTCCTGGATCGTCACCTGCCCGTCGAGCGCCGGGCGGCCGACCGTGCCCGTGACGCGCACGTCGGGTACCAGTTCGACATTCAGCACGCTCTGATCGACGACGATGGGACCAACTGAGTTGAGGCGGATGTCGAGGGCCGTAGCCGCAATCCACGGTGCCACCGACCGCGGTGGCGCACCGCCAGGTGTGACAGCGGAGATCGCCGACGCAAGCGCAGTGATCGGTTCCCGATAGCTGTCCGAGGCGATCGTGATCTGACCGGACAGGCGTGACCCCGATGCGGCGTTCTCCCATGTGAGGCGCGTGTCGAGCTGACTGCGCAGCCCCTTGGGGACCTCGACGAACAAACCGCGCGCTTCGACATGCAAGGGACGCGGCGCGACCGTGCCGGCGAAAATCGGAACCGCTCCTTCGATCGTGATGTCGCCGCCGTTCAACTGTGCCTTGAGCCCGCGGGTGTCGAGGACACCAGCCTCGAGCGTCAGCGGCCCCGAGAGGCCCGCGAGTGCCAGCTGCCAGTCCGGCTCGACGATGTTGACGTCGTGCAAGTCGATTTTCGCGGACGCGCGGCGCGCTCCGGGTGGCCCCGCAACACGAACCTGGAAGGTGGCCTCGCCACCGATTCCCGTGGCCATCATGCGGAGAAGCCCCAACGCGGTGCTCCCTTCAGCCCGAACCTCTCCTTCGGTGCCTGGCAGAAGGCCGATAGCGCCCGAGGCCGTGAGGAACGAGCGAGGTCCCTTCCAGTCGAGTGCCCCGACTTCCAGCCGCCCGCGATCGAATCGCAGCCTCGTCGGTACCTGCTGGGTCAGGCCGACATCGTCGACCGAGACCTGGGCAGCCTCGAAGGTGACCGTGGCCACGACATCGTCCAGTCGCGGCTCGGTCGCGTGGGCTTCAAGAGCGACCTTCGCGGTCCCCGTTATGTTCGTGTTCTTGATGCCGAGCGCTTGAAGCGCCGGGACGAGCATTGCATCCGCTCGCGCCGTCACTGTTGCTTCGGTCGGTGAGATGTTTCCAGGAGCGGGCGGGCCGTCCGCCAGCCATGCGGGGACAGCCCAGCCGAGAGGCATTCGCGCCCTGGCGCTGAATGGTGCCCCGAGAACAACGCCATCGTCGACTGAGAACTCAATGGCACTCCCTCGAATGCGGGTCTGCAGGTGGACGCCACGTGCGAGCTCGCCTTCGGCGCGCATCAGCCGGTCAATCGTCGCGTCGGCATCGCCGGCGATCGCGAAGCGGTCCCCATCCTGGTCCAGCGAGACCTGCGCACGAACCGGTCCCTCCACCAGCCACGGCGTGATGAGCATGCTGGGTGGGAGGAAGGCGATCCCGTCCTCGATGCGGCCTTCGAGCGTGACCAGGACGCCGCTCTCGCGCTCGCGGACACGCGCGAGCCCCATCGAGAACCCCCCCAGCGTGATGCGGAGTGGCGCCTCCAGAGTTGGCCGACGCCCATCGAACCTGATTCGTCCTGGCTGAAGGAGGCGAAGCGGCCTGCCCCGAAGTTGTCCCTCGATCTCCGGGACGGTAACGACTCCGGTAGATTCGAGCGGCCGAGTGAGCTGACCTTTGACATCCGCAGATGCGGTGACCGTTGCGGAGGTGTCGGGCAGGGCAATCGTCCTACCCCACAGCGCCACGAGCGATGTCAGCTGGCTCCTGCGAAGGGTTGCGCGGGCCTCGAAAGGCCACTCCGGCTCGAAACCAATGCGGCCGCTGATTTCAGCGCTCAAGGTCGGCAGCCGGAAATCGAACCGGACTGCCGCGTCGGCACTGCCGGCGGTCAACTCGACTCGCCCGAGCGTGCGACCGTCGATGGCGACGTCGCCAGCAACCATCGAGAACGTTCCCGTCGGTTGTCTGGGCGAGCCGGCGACATCGAATTCGACGGCGGCGTCACCGAGGTGTAGAGCCTCCGCCGCGGGCGGCGCCGCTGACGGTGGAGACCTAGTGCCAGTGACAGTCCGCAATGACAGCGCGAGCTTCTCCCCGCGTCCGGAGATCCGCATGCGCCCCAGGCGGCGATCGATGCCGGCTTCGAGCCGGAGCCATCCGTCGCCACGATTCAGGCGAAGTCCGGTCACATTCAGGACGCCTTGCGCGAAAGTGACGTCCCCGTCGAGCGAGTCGATGGCGATTCCGTTCGCATCGAGGCCGGAACCTGAGATTCGCGCCGCCAGCCGCGGATCGGCCGTCGATCCGTCCAGCGTCCCTGAGATAACGAGCGACCCTGATGGCCGCCACTCGGCCGGGAGCGCAGCAGCGAGGACCTCTGGCCTGTCGAGTCGGGCGTCCACGGCGAGATGGATCGGACCGTTGCCGGCCGTCGCCGTCCCGTGTACGTCGACTCGATTGCCGGAACCTTCGGCCGTCATCCGGGTGATCTCGACCGCTCGGCCCTGGAGGCGCACCTGCGCTTCGCCGCGGACCTGCTCTATTCCCCCCAGTGCGAGCGAGTCCGCGGTGAGCCTTGCCTCGAGCCGTGGCGAGGCCAGCGTCCCAGTGAGCGTCGCATCCGCTGTCGCCCGCCCTGCTTGCAGCACCGCCGCGAGATCGGCCGGCAGGAATCCGTTCCGCTGCAGATCTCGCATCGCATCCTTTACGTTCGCGGACTGGGCGCCGAAGCGACCGGTCAGGGTCGATTGCGCCAAGCGCGCGCGATCGAGGACGACCGAGATGTCGGCGGCCACGCTCGTGTCGCCTTCGAGCGCGCCGCGGGAGTGCACGCGCCAACGCCCCCGTTCACCAGTGGCATCGACCGTCGCGATCGTGGCGCGCGGCGCCGCGACATTCAGGACGGCCATCTGGATGCGGCCGCTGAGTGACTCAGGGCCGGGCACCGACCCGGGCCACATGAGGTCGGCCGCGAGCGTCAGTGGCGCGGCGGGCAGCGCGGACGCCCTGGCCACAGGGGCAAGGCGGCTGGCATTCTCTACGGTCGCCGCAGCGCGCAGAGAGCTGGAGCCTTCGTGGTCACCGATAACCAGACGCGCGGCCCCGTTCAGATTCGCACCCAGCGCGCGGCTCGAAGCGGTGTACCGATCGATCGTCAGATCCGTACCCGACCAGCGGCCGCCCGCCGACACGCTGGCGTCCGTGACCTCCTGCCATTGAAGGCGTCTGACGCGGCCATCGAAGCTTCCGACGGGATGTTCGAGCGTCCCGCCGACGGTGCCTGACGCCTCAAGGTCGCCCTCGAGCGGAGGCAACTCCTTCGACCATTTATTGAGCTCGCCGAGCGCGACCCGCGCGTCGTACTTCACCTCGAGATCGCCGCGGCTCACGTCGAGGTGAGCGGTCCCGCCGATCGCCGCCACCGGCGACTCCATCGTGATCGACGTGAGGGCCAGCGACGTTCCGTTGAGTGACACGTCCGCCCGCGCCCGATCGAAGCCAATCTCCGCCGTTCCGCGCCGGACCGACCACCCGCCCGACACGACGACCGCTCCCCGCACGACTCCTGGGCCTTCGCCGGTGAACGACAGCGAGAGCCCGCGAACAGAGACGTGCGTGCCGCTTAAACTGACAGACGTGACCGCGAGATCGCGAACCCGCCCGTCCTTGATGTCGAATGCGGGAACGGTTGAGGAGGATCGTGCGTGAGCCTGCCTCTCGCGGTCAGCCGCCGGAACCGGGGACGCACCTCGCGTTGTGGAGTCGAGCACGACTTCGGGCTTGGTGACGTCGAGCCGGCGGAGCACCAGGGTTCCGCGGAGAATAGCGGGGGAAAAGTCGACTTCTACGCGTTCCGCCTTGAGGAACGGATGCGCCGCGGTGGATTGCCTGATGTTGACGGCGCGCAACGTCACGCCGAGCGAACTGGGCCGGTAGTCGAGACCGGCGGCGCGCGCCTCGATCCCAAGACGATCGAGAAGCGACGCAGACAGGGTGCGGAGCACGAGCGCCTTGCCCGCCGAAGAGGCAAGGAAGAGGGCACCGCCGGCCAAGACCACCAGCAGCAGCAGGACGAGAACGATCGCCGGGCGCACCATCGCCCTGAGTCGACGCGCGATGAAGTGGCGAGTCTGCGGTTCCGAAGATGCTTGCACGTATCCCCCGCCGCGGGTGTGCCATGAGTGTCGGCCTGGTCGTTCGGCGAAGCCGACCGTTGACCGGACCGTTCGTCACCCCGGCCAGTACCTGTCATTGTCCTCGACCCGGGAAGGACAGGTCCAGCCGTTGAACCGGCCCTTTCGGATGAGATCGCTTCGCGGTGAAGAGTTGACGTCCCGGCTCGAGCGGATCGAGCGTGGCCTTCTTGGCATTGAGGGATGTGCGAGTAGTGCTCGAGCATTCGCCGCGAGAAGGGCCCCGCGATCGATTCAAAGCAGCTGATCGGTGCCGGCGAGCGTCACCGTCCGTTGCAGTGCGAAACACCTCTTTGCGGTGACACGCCCCACAGACGACCGCCGTCGCGCTCGCAGAGCGTCTGGGCTTCCTTGAAGTACTCCTGCGCGCGCTGTTGATCGATCTGAGCGACCGCAGGCGGCGGGTGGCCTATAACCACGTACGCCAAGACTGCCGTGCAAAACGCTGATATCCGCTTGACTACTCCCTGGCCGTTCCCTACCTTGGCACCACCCACGTTCCGACGATGCTGTCGTGCGGTCCGCGGCCGGGAACGGCAATAGTCCACGCGACGCCTGCCGCCATCAATAGGAACGCGAGACTGCCCACGATGAACGCCACGTCCGGAGACACACGCGGCTCGCCGAACATCGGCACTCCGACACAGGCGATCCACGCGAGCGCCGGCGACCAGGCGACCAGGAATCGGATCGCCGATCGCGCCCGGCCAATCTCGCGGCCGTCGCGGCTCACTACCGCGTGCCCGAGAGCCCGAGTGACCAGACCGCCCGGCACGGCCAGCACCGATATCAGGCCGCACACAATCGAGACCAACACCGGGATGGATGCGAACCCGCTGGCGACAAAGCCCCGGAGCGCCTCGCCACCGGCGGGGAAGTTTGCGCTCAAGTTTGCGCTCTCGGCTGCCAGCTCTTGAATCTGCGGGGCGACGATGGCGGAGGCACGAGCGAGCTCGTCGGGAGAGACCGCCGGGTAGCGCGCGGCGATCTCCGCCGACGTTCGTCTCCAACTGAGAAACGGTTCAATCTGAGGCGCCTGAGTGTTCCAGAACTCGTCGCTCGTGAGCTGCGAGCGAAAGTGCGCAGCAATATACTGCTCCGCCGCGGTGCGCTGCTCTTGGGTCTTGAACTCGGCATCGGCACTAGAGTCAGCGATCCACATCATCCACCTCGTGAAGTCGCTTCTCTGACGGAATATATTGCTGGCGTCTCCCTGGAGGGATCTCGCGAACATGGGAAGCATCACACTGACGATCAGGAAAAGTACGGCCAACGGCATCGCCGCTATCACCATCGGCAGGGCACGACGGACGCGTGAGGGACGGCTGGGAATCGATGCGAGACGCAGGAGCTCCGCTTTGACGTCAGCGAGCGCTGGCGGCGCTCCGGTCGCAAGTCGATTCAGGAGCGTCGTGGCCGACAGGGGCGCGGCCGGCTCCATGCCTGGCGCAGCCAGTTGCCTCGAGGCGGCCGCCAGCAGCTCGACAGGACTGAGAGTCTGATTGGCGTGTGATGAGGCCAGTCCTGGCCACAGAAAATCGAGCAGAACGAGGCGCCCGTCCGCCCTCTTCCAGACATGCGCGAGAGTGGGGCGGATGTCCATCTCTTCGCGAACCGAAGCGTCGAGTTCGATCGTGAGGCTCGAGAGGGAGCGATGTACCTCGCGCCAGTCGGGTGTCAACGGCGCTGACAGAAGCGGCTCGCCGCCTGGCGCCTCGAAGGCGTCCCAATTCTCCGTCGCCGATCGGCGCCCCGCGAGCCAGTACCAGCCGCCCGGGCCGTGACACATCGCGCCGGGTCGCGTCGACCGGCGGTGTCCCTGGCGCAACTTCGTGAATCCAGACATGACGACGAAGGATCGGATCGACCCCGATGAACAATCGTCCGCTGCCGGTCTCGCCGACTATCGTGTGCACGGCGTACGGTCCGACGCGTCGCAAGGACGAAAGAGCAGGCACGAGATCGGCAGGTGAAGCTTTCGGAGGGGCCGAGGCGACGAGTCGAAGGACGTTCCGCTGCACGACATGCGTACGGCTCAGGAGCTCATGGACGCCGGTCCATCCGTTGCCACGGCGGGCCGTCGAGAACAGCAGAATGGTCGACAGGAGCGACAGCCAGACGTTGGGCCGCACATTCCAGGCGCCCATGAAGAAAACAGTGGGCACAAGGAACACCGCAGTACGCAAGCCAAGGCGCAGCCACCACCGGGCATTGCTCTCCGATGGGGTTTGCGATGTGACGCGCAAGCCCATGAGCCGCTTGCCCAGCGACGCGCCCCAGCCGCCTTCCACAACGAAGTAGTAGATCAGCCCCGTGACCCACGACCACGGCGCCAGCCTAAGCAGCGTGGTCGTGGATCCGAGCGTCGCGGCCATCCACGCCGAGACACTGAGCAGCCACGTCATGATCGCGAAGACGACCGAGTCAGCGATCCAGGCGATGAAGCGCGCCCCGAGCGGGGCAGGGACTTCATCCGCGGATCCGTACGGCCGCAGGAGGTCCGCCAGCTCGGCGTACGACTGCGGTCGTCCGGCGGGAGCCTTCGCGAGACAGCGCAGCACGACGGCCGCGAGTCCGCGCGGAATGTCACGCCGAAGCGCACGCGGCGACGCGGGCTTCTCGGTCGCGACCTTCGAGACGAGCTCACGGACGTCCGGCGCGTCGAGCGGCGGCCGTCCCGTCAGGAGGTAGTAGAGCGTCGCGCCGACGGCGTAGATGTCGGCGCGGACGTCCAGCGGCTCGCCTCGCAACTGCTCCGGCGCGGCGAATTGCGGCGTGCCTTCGAAGCCCGTCGTCCCGAGTTCGTGCCGCACGTCGCGGGTCAGCGTCGAGATGGACAGCCCGAAGTCCCCGACCTTGACGTCGCCGTCCGCGTCGACGAAGCAATTCGACGGCTTGATGTCGCGATGGAGAATCCCCGCCGCTTGCGCCGCGTCGAGGCCGCCGATGACGTCGAGCACGGCCGATACGGCGGCGGATGGAGGCATCGGCCCCTCAGCCGAGACGCGGTCTTTCAGCGTGCCGCCGGAGAGCAGCTCCATCGTGATCGCGGGCGCGCCGCCCACTTCTTCGCTGCCGAAGATGTAGACCGTGTGGGCGTGGCTGATCGATGCCGCGAGCTGCCCCTCACGAAGGAACCGTGCACGATCTCCGTCGCCCCGCAGCGTGGCGCGCAAGACTTTCAGCGCCAGGCGTCGTCCTGTCTCGAGTTGCTCGGCTTCGTAGACCTCGCCCATTCCACCCCGACCGAGCAGCCGGACGATCCGATACGGCCCCCAGACTTGTCCGTTCGCGAGGCGGGGCGAGCCAGGCCGCGACGGATCGCTCGTGGACGCGACGCCAGTCGAGGTCGCGTCGTTCGACCCGCTGAGCGCTTCCACGCCGGCGGTCAGCAGGCACAATGCGCACAGGCCTTCGGGCGGATCCGGTGGCAGTTGCCGCCCGCACCGCGGACACCGACGCGACAGGTGGGGCACCGTTTCGGACATCACATCCCCCGGTTCGTCTGAGGCCAGATTTGCCGTCGCTCGCGCCAGAGTTTCACGTGAGCTACGGCGGACATCTGGATCAGACAGAACCGTCGCCCGGGGTTACGCGCTCAACGCCTGAATGAGATGACGGATTTCGTCGTCGACGTCCCGCCCATCGTCAACGGTTTCGCGCGACGCGCTGGCGCAACAGGGATTGAAACCGGCGCCTGAGACGATGGACCGCGGCTTTGACCGCGCCTTCCGACGTCTCGAGGCGGGCCGCCACGCCTGCGTATCCGCCAACCGGCGCCTGTCCGAGCAGGCACGCTTTGAGCTCGTCGAACTCGGCCGCCCGTCCCTGAGCGATCCATTGCGCGCGAAGGTCGGTGAGCAGGCGCTCGACGACCGTCAACGCCCAGCGCCGATCGAACAGCGTTTCGGGTGTTGCGTGATCCTTGGGTTCGACGACGTATTGGCCTTCAGCGTTCTCGAGCGGGACCATCTGCCGGCCACCGCCGCGCTTCTGCGTCCGTTCACGTGCCGACCAGTTGGACAGGTAGTGTTTCAACGACGCCAGAAGGAACGCGCGGAATCGGCCTCGATCCTGACGTAGTCCCTCGAAGTCCTGCCGCTCGATGAGCGATGTTAGGAACCCCTGCGTCAGGTCGCGCGCATCTTCTGGGTCGAGGCCTCGGCGGCGGAGGTAGGCGTAGAGCGGATACCAGTAGGTCTGGCAGAGCGAAGAGAGGGCTTCACGCGCCGCCTGCGAGTCGTTCCCGGCGGCCGCCAGCACGAGACTCCACCGCGTCGTTTCGAAGGGCAAGGCGACGCATCGTACGCCAGATGGTCGCCGCTCGCCACCTGATGAACTGCAGTGTCTCGCGATTCTTGACGCAGCGTGCTAAGTCGAACTGGTTCTACCGCTCGCAAGTCGCTGATTCTAAAGTGGCCCAGAACTCCCACGCTTTGTGCGTCCGTAAACCTCGATGTTCCTCAGTCAGCAGGACATCGCTGCCAGGCATCAAGGGACTCGAGGAATTGCCTTGCCTCGACCGCGGAGTTCTCGGCGATGTACGCGAGCAGCAATGTCCGATGTGGGCAGAGCCGCTTCTCAACGTACCAATTGAGGGGAAACTGGACATCGTCTTTTCGCACCAGGCCCGAGCGCACCGCCGACTGCAACTGACTGACCTCGAACAGAAAGCGGTCATACCGGTCAGTGATGAATCGCTGTGTTTCCGTGCGCTTGCGCCCGTTTTTTCGTAAGGATGCTTCAATCGCCACAGGGACATCTGTTGGTAGGATGCGCACGACCGTGCCAGGCGCGATCTCGTACGTGCGGCCTTCCTCCCAGTCCAGCATCGTCATCGCCTGCCAGCCGTCGTCTTTGATCATGGCGTTGACCATCGTTCGGGCCATGTCGGCCTGCTTCCACTCGAGCTCCCGCATGCTCTGCGAGACCCCTCGCCGGTATTGACCGATACCCACCGCCGCGGCGACAAGGGCGCTGAGGATCGCTGCGTACTTCCCAATCCATTCCAGCCTGGTCGCGTTAGGCACGGCGTCTCTCTCCAGTAGTTCCAAGTCCTCGAGACTTCACAGCCGTGCGTCAGAACTTGAGCGTCCAGCCACTCTGAACCTGACTCGAGGAGGCGCGCTGGCCGTTCCTGTTGACACGCGTACCGGCCAGGTAATCGACGACGATATCCACGAACGGGACCCGATTCCACATCAGACTAATCGATGTCCATTGGGTCCGGTAGGGCGTTTCGCTGTCAAGCACGCCTCTTACCGACCTCCGCCCGACGCGGTGAGTGCCTGAAGCGTGAAGATGTCCGGCGCCAGTGTGACGCCGACTTCGACGCGCTCGACCTCGTAGATCGTGCGTCCGATCTGATCGTTGGACTCGACGTAGCGGTGGGGCACGCGCATCCCGCCGACGTCGCGATAGTCCGAGTACGTCGTCGTCGCCGGCATCGCACCGGCTTCGGCAACCGACATCGTCCGCCGATCCTGAAGCACGTCGCCGGTCTCCGCGTCCACGGCCACCATCAGCCGCGGTCCCTGCCAGGTGCGCACGAACCACCCCATCCCGTAGCCGACGGTGCCGCCGACTTGGATCTGCGGCGTCCAGGTCGTCGTCAGGGCGGCGGGACTGATTAGCGGTTTTGCCGTCGTAGACGCCCTGGCGCAGCAGGAAGCGAATCCACGAGGTCATGTCGAGGGTCGTGGCGCTGATCGCGCCTGCGGGTGCGATGCCGTCGATGTTGTTCCCGCGTCTCGAGCGTGACCAGCTGGAATCTCTTCCGCGCCTCGTCCCACGTGTAGCCTCGAGCCACGCGTGGATCCTTCCACGCTTTCAGCAGCGACGTGCGCGTCGCGGCCATGCCGAGCGGAGCGAGGATGCGCGCCTTCATGAGCGTGTCCCAGGACGTGCCGGCCGCCGCGGCCGCCGCCGATCCCGCCGCGAGGTAGAGCACGTTGTTGTAGAGGAACCGCTGACAAAACGGAGCAAACCAGCCTCAACCGCGCGGCGCTGTACCGTGCGCATCGCGAGGTCGGCCGCAGTGAATGTCGCGTTCGTTCCGGGCGCGGTTGGCGCGGTCATAGTGGCGAATCCTGTTCCGAATCGGGCGTGGCGACCCGGATCGCGAGACGAATCCGACGTCCGAGGTGCACGGTCGACATCGGACCCGCTCGCGTCCTTCTACGACTTTGGCATCAGTTTCTCGACGATCTGGTCAACCGTGAAGCTCGCGGCCTTCTGTCGCGGCGGGAACTCTTTGAAACTCTCGAGCCATTCGTGCACGACCGCCTGCGCGGCGTACTGGAACGGGACATGCTCGACGAACCAGTCGTTGTATCTGATGCTGTCCTCGCCCGCCTCGAACGGATCCGATCGCAGATCGAACATCTTGGGGATGCGCATCTGCTTCAGCGGCTCGCGCCAGACCTGAAGTCCCGTGGCGAGCTGCTCGGCGAACACGATCTTGTACTGCTGCACCCGCAGCGCCATCAGGTCCCCATCGTCGCTCCAGTAAATGAAGCCGTCGCGCGGGCATGGCTCCTTGCCGGAAAGGAACGGGAACAGGTTGTAGCCATCGAGATGCACCTTGAAGCTCGTTCCGCCGATCTCGTGTCCTTTCTTGAGCTTGGCCACGATGTCCGGATCCCCGGCGGCGGCCGCAAAGGTCGGCAGGAAGTCGGTGAGCGAACCCATCTCGTTGATGACCTCGCCGCCTTTGATGACGCCAGGCCACCGCATCACGCACGGGACGCGCCAGCCGCCCTCCCAATTCGTATCCTTCTCACCGCGGAAGGGCGTCGCGCCGCCGTCGGGCCAGATGCATTCCTCGGCGCCGTTGTCGGTGGTGAACACTACGACCGTGTTGTCGGCGACGCCGAGATCGTCGAGCTTCTTCAGCAGGTCACCGACATAGCCGTCGAGTTCGACCATCCCGTCCGGGTAGATGCCGTGCCCGGTCTTGCCCACCGAGGACGGCTTCAGATGCGTGAACACGTGCATGCGCGTGGGATTGAAATAGCAGAACCACGGCACCTTCTCTTTGGTCTTGCGCTCCATGAAGTCGAGGGCCGACGCCAGGAACTCTTCGTCTACCGTCTCCATGCGTTTCTTGGTGAGCGGGCCGGTGTTTTCAATCGTTTGCTTGCCAACCTTCCCAAACACCGGATCCTCGGTCGCATCGTCCTTGTCGGTGGCCTTGCACTTGAGGACACCGCGCGGTCCGAATCGAGCCTTGAACTTGGGGTCCTTGGGATAGTCGGTGTACTCGGGCTCTTCCTCGGCGTTCAGGTGATAGAGGTTCCCGAAGAACTCATCGAAGCCATGCACCGTCGGCAGATGCTCGTTGCGATCGCCGAGATGGTTCTTGCCGAACTGGCCGGTCGCATAACCAAAGCCCTTGAGCACCTGCGCGATGGTTACGTCTTCCGCCTTGAGCCCGAGGGTCGCGCCAGGCATGCCGACCTTGGTCAGGCCTGTGCGGATCGGCTGCTGGCCCGTGAGGAACGCCGCACGGCCAGCGGTGCAGCTTTGCTGGCCGTAGAAGTCGGTGAACATCGCGCCCTCGCGGGCGATCCGGTCCATGTTCGGCGTGCGATAGCCCATGAGGCCGTGGTTGTAGCAACTCAGATTGAACCAGCCGATGTCGTCGGCCATGATGAAGAGAATGTTCGGCTTGCCGGTCTTTGCCATGTGAGTCCTCCTGACGCGTATCGACATCTGCGCTGTATCCGATTCCGATCCCATGCGTTGCCTGACGCGAGCGATCGACTTACGCCAAGACGACCTTCCAGTCGTTCTTCATGCTGACCACGGTCCACCCGTGCGCCTTCGCGAGATCGAGCGCCTTCTCGGCGCCCGCGACGTAGTCGAATTCGCGCGTGCTGTCGTCGTGGAGCACGAGCAACCGAAGCGCCGGGCGGTCCTTGCCTCCGGTGAACTGCAGCATCTCGATATCGCCATTGGAGTTGCCGACTGCCAGGATCGGCCGCCGTCCAATCCGGCTCCAGATGCGGACGGGTTTCACGGGACCGTCGTCGAACACATCCGGCTTCGCGAGGTACGCGAGCGATCCCCCGTCAGGGCCGACCGGACCAAAACACACCTCCGTTCCAACATGCCGTGCCAGGCCACGGCATGTCGTGGGCTGCAGCCGCCCGCCTCGCGGGATCCGCAGGGATTCCCGTCAAAATCGGTGATCCTTGTCGGCTGCCGCTCCATTGAGCAGACACTGTACCTGCTTGGTGCGGCGGCGCGCTCCGTGCCTAGTTGAGCCCGACGACACGTAGTCTGACCAGAGTCTCTGGGAGAAGGTCCAAGCTGCTATGCGCATTCGGCAATGCGGAGGTGGACTGTCAGGCCAGCGGCGGACTAAGCGGTCTTACACAATTTCATCGACGAGCGATCTGGACAGGCCCGCAAGTCGCTGAATACAAACGGCATCGCGGGACGTTAGTATTTGAAGGAGGGTTTTGCGATAGCCTGTTCCAGGCCGCCCGCAAACCGTTGATTCTAAACGGAGAGATGTCCGAGTGGTTGAAGGAGCACGCTTGGAAATTGATTCCTTTCGCGCGTGCTGACGCATTCCAAATCCCCCCAACGCATCCGATCAACGACTTCCCGCAACATCGATGTGCATCGGAGTGTCCCGTAAATCGCGGTGTGTGACCGGGGTTTCAGGGGTATGTGACACAGTTCTGACACAAAACCGCTCGCAATTGCGGCGCACGACTCGGTGTGCCCTGGTACGCGTGGCGCGCATGGTCCAATCAGGCCGCTCATTTCGTATATACTAAATTAGTGTTCGAGTGGGACCCGCGGAAGGCTGAGGCCAACGCGGCGAAGCACGGCGTCTCCTTCGATGATGCCGTGACCGTCTTCCTGGATCCCGAGGCGCTCGATGGCCCAGACTTGCAGCACTCGTCGGCGGAGTCGCGGTTCCTGCGACTTGGTCGATCTCGTAGCGGACGCGTGCTGATGGTCGCGTACACATTCAGGAGAAGTGGCGATGCGGAAGCGATCCGGATCATCAGCGCGCGGCGGGCGAGCCGCCGCGAGCGTGCGGCGTACGCGGCGACAGGTTGATTTCTCCGACATTCCCGATTCATCGGTACACCAGCTGCAGGCAATGCGGCGCGTCGGCCGGCCTCCGCTCGGCGACGAGCCTCGTCAGCTGATCGCGATTCGCGTCGATCCGGAAGTGCTCGAGCAGTTCCGTAAGGAAGCCCGCCGCCGCCGTGTCGGGTACCAGACGCTCATGAACGAAGTGCTCGCCCGGCACGTGCGCAAGGATGTCGCGTAACGCGCCCAGCCGCGAGCAGCACCTTGAGATCGGGAGTGGCGCGGTTGATTCACCGGTGGATGTGCTGGCGAGTAATCGCGCGAGGTCCGCGATGAGCAGGAGCAGTCGACGCGCGTTTCTGGCGGGCGCCGTCGCCCTTGCGGCGACACCACATGGAATCGTTGCTGCTGAGCCGGCGCGTACCCGACTCATCCTGCTTGGGACGGGTGGCGGGCCATTGAGGGCCTCGTCATGTCCGACGAGAACGTCAAGGTCACGGCCGCATTCGTGGATCACCCGCCGGTTATGCCCGCTTTCGGCTATCGATTCGATGCGCACGACCGGTCAATCGTAATCTCTGGGGACACCGCACCCTCTGACAACGTCGTCAAGCTCGCGCGCGGCGCCGACGTGCTTGTCCACTCGGTGATGTATCCGCCGGCCATCGATCGCCTGGTCGGCCGAGTACCCAATGCTTCGTCACTGAAGGAGAGCATCCTTGCCCACCAGACGTCAGCGGAGGACGCGGGACGGATCGCCGAAGCCGCTGGCGTTCATACCCTCGTACTCTCTCACCTCGTGCCCGCTGACGATCCAGAGATCAGCGAGCGGATGTGGATCGACGCAGCGAAGTTGCACTTCAGCGGCAAAGTGATCCTGGGCCGAGATCTGTTGGAAGTCTGACCCGATGCAGGGTCGAGCGAAGCCCGCTGGCAAAGTGTCTGGAGGTCTGCATGGTCAAGGTGGGTTTCGGACGTCGCGCGTTCGTGGAGGCGGCTGTGGCATTTCCGTTCCGAGGAGTCGCTCTATCAGCCCAGACGTCGAGGCCGCCCCTGGTCAAGGTGGCCGCCGGATCTGGGAAAGCGAATGACATCATCACGCTGCCAGGCGGCGACCGCGTCCATGTCAAGGTCTCGACTGAGGACAGCGGTGGCGCGCTCTTTATGACCGAGCAGCCGATCGAGCGCCGCGGATCGGGTCCACCCAAGCACTACCACGAAGAGCAGGACGAGTGGTTCTATTGCCTCGCCGGAGAATACGTCGTCGAAATCGGCGAGCAGCGGTTTCGGCTGGGTCCAGGCGATTCGGTCCTTGGGCCTCGACGGGTTCCACACGCGTTTGTCTATGACGGTGCGGGGCTGGGACGAATCCTCATCGGATTCACGCCCGCGGCACGCATCGAGCAGTTCTTTCGTGATCTCGAGAAGCGGGGCGAGTACTTCGGCAATGGCTCGCCGGAGGACAAGGAACGGGTCCACCGGTTATATGGCATCGTGAATGTTGGGCCTCCGCTGAGACTGTGACCGACCTCGGCGGTTTTTGTCGGGCTACTTGCACGGCATCAATTTCGGCTCAGCCTCGCCTTCCATCCTCGTCGTCGGAGGCTGTGAGGCGTCGTAGACGATCACCGCCAACGCTCGTCGCGGCGTGGGTCCCGTCGCCACAAGTCGCATCGCGACGCCGGAGGGAACCACGAGCGTGTCCCCTTTGTTCATCACATAGGTCCGGTCAGACGTTTCAAGACACTGCTGCCCATCGGCAACGAAGAAACCTTCAACGCCCGAGTGGTGATGAAACCGCGATGTCAATCCGGATGGAATGTACGCCGACATGGCGAGCATCGCGTACCTCTCCGCCGCCGGCAGCGCGGGCAGCGCCGCCGCGGCGACGTGCTGACCACCGTGGTGATCCGTCGCGGTGGGCTCGATCGTCATGAGCCACGCGACACCGTGCGCCGCGAACGCTATGCTGGTCGGACCGACCGCAGCCTTTGCCGCGGCCTCGGTTCTGAATTGATCGAGGTGCCAAACCAATGGCGCCTTGAGACCAGGAGGGAGCGCCTTGTTTTCAACAAGGCTGCACCCGATCTCTCCTCGACGTTCGGGCGAGTTTTCGACACAGCTCGGCTCCAATTGCGCCCACGCCATCCGCGCTGAACACATCAGCGCCAGGGCCACACTCAGAGTCGCGGTTCTCATCGGAACTCCAGACTGACGGGCTGCGCTCGCCCGACAGAAGGTCGATGTCACGATACACCTGACAAAGGCGATAGACCGCTCAACGAAATCGCCGTAAGTGATCGCAGCACATGAAGATGTCTGACACAGTTCCAGAAAACGCCCGTAGTCGCACACGCCAAACCGCTGAACGCAGACAAGATGCAGAACCGGTTAGGAATTCGTCGGCGTATGCGATAAGCGTATCAGGTTCGCCCGCAAATCATTGATTCTAAAAGCGGAGAGATGTCCGAGTGGTTGTCCTCCTCCGCGGCAGACGCCGCTTCGGCGGGACATCTCGCCGTAGGTCGCGCTGAACTCACGCGCGAGGCGGATGAAGGAGCACGCTTGGAAATTGCTCTGACGGTCTGCGATGGCGTGCTACAGATTTCGATTACTGTTGCGAAGCCAACCACTTAACCGCGATCGCGTCTACTCCATCGGTCGCCGTAAACCTCGATAGATCTCACTCGATCGACAGCGTCACGTCACAGTTGCGTCACAGTCCGCGCGGCGTTGAATGAGCCGTCCGGCACGTCACGCATGCCAAACCCGGTGGCGGGAATGCGGTCGGCCTCCGTCCTGATCGCTGGCGCGTAGTCGGTGTCGGGACGCGTCGACTCGGTTGGAGTCGGAGCCGCGGGCTTCGCGACCAGCGGTTGCTGACCTTGCGCACTGACGCCGCAACACCACGCGAGCGCTAGGGTGAGGCCGATCACTCGAGCCGTGATCATTTCTTGTCGAATGGGAAGACGGTCTTCCAATCGTCCTTCATGCTCACGACCGTCCAGCCGCGCCGTGTTGCTTCCTTGAGCGCATTGACCAGCGCGCCCCACGGTGCCCCGGCGTCGTAGGCGAACTCGCGCTCGCCGTCGGTATGGTGAACGATGAGCCCGAAACTGGGCCGCGGGTTGTCGATCGTGGTGTATTGCAGCATGGCCTGGTCGCCGTCGCTGTTGCCGAAACAGGCGATGGGCCGGCGGCCGATGAACTGGTGAATGCCGACGGGCTTGCCCACCTTGTCATCCACGAACAGATAGTCGAGCGTCTTCACCAGCATGGATCCGCTGTTTCGCAGCTCGAAGGTCGTCCGCGCGGTCGAGCCGACCACCTGCTCGGGCGGGATGCCGTAGACGCCCTCCACCCAGGTGCGCATGAAATCCGCGCCGCCACCCGAGACGATGAAGGTCTTGAAGTCATTCGCCCGCAGGTGACGCAGGAGCTCCAGCATCGGCTGGTAAATGACCTGGTCATACGGCTTGCCGTATTTCGGATGCCTGCTCGATGCGAGCCACGCCTTCACGCCGGCCTCAAACTCGTCGGTCGTCATGCCGGCGTGGGTGAGCGCGAGGATCTGCATCAGGCCATCGTGATGCTTCCCTTCCAGGAGTTTCGCGAAGTCGCCCGCCAGGGCAGCTTGCACCATCGGGTTCGCGGCGAGCGCGGGCTCCGTGGCGGCGCGGCGCTTCAGGTCGTCGAGGACGAAGGCGAGCTGACCAATCAGCGGATACTCCGGCCAGAGCGTGCCGTCATTGTCGAAGACGGCGAGCCGTTCCGGCACCGGCACGAAGTCCGGACCGCCTTCCGTCGTGACGCGCCGGACGAAGTCGAGAATGGATTGCCTGGCCTCACCGTCGTTCCACGATGGAAGCGGGTCAGCGCCGTCCTGTTTCATTGTCATTTGACTGAGCTCTGCCAAAGCTTTTTCGACGCGGTACCGAAGTTGCCGAGCTGGTACACCGCCACATCAGCCGGCTTGAACGAGAAGGCCTCAAACGGCGCGGCTTTCAGTTGCTTCACAAAGACCTCGGACGCGACACCCGAGGTGACGTGAGGCAGGTAGTTCTCGCCGGCCGATTTCGGCACGAACGTCTCGACCCAGCCGATGGTCTCGGCATTGGCGTCTCCACCAACGAACGCCGCTGCGGCCCCCCCGCCCTGTGAAAACGGCGCGACCGCGTCGATGACCTTCTGGTGCAGGCGCATCAGCTCTGGCGTGCGCTCGACGACGAGGACCGTCACGGCCACGCCACCCCACATCACATAGTCGATTCCCTTTGCCTTCAGCGTGAGTGCGGTCGGACGTTCGGCGGTGAGCACCCTGGTGAGTGCAGCAGTGACCGCGTCGAGGTCCTTCGCTCGCACGAACCGCTGGAGGAGCGTGACGTGCGGAGCGTGCGTGGCATCCAGTTCGTAACCGGCGGGATAGTTCCCGCGCAATCGGGCGTTAAGCGCATTGGCCTTGCCAACCATCGCCGGATCCGGTTCGAGCAGGACGTCGATGGCGATGAGCGCGTCGTTGCCAGACTGCATGGGTGCTCCGTGGCGTGGGTGTGTCGAAGTGCCGGCGTGGACGGTGATCGGTCGTCCCATGGTCAGGACGACGCCCAGAGCTGCTATCAATCCGAAAAGGATTGTCTTCATCGTCGGCCCCGTGATGGTTGAAGCGACGACCGGCAACCCCGCGGTGGGGCTGCCGGTCCCCGTTGAGTGCTGACTCGAGCTAGTCGACGGCCAGCGCGGCCGCGGCGAGACGCTCGAGGTCGAGGTACTGCGCTTTCTCGACGGTCACGCCGACGAACTTGATCGTGCCGCCCTTGAACGGATTGGATCCCGCGTATTCGTTGCTGACCGCGTCGGCGCTGTCGAACCCGACGCACAGACCGTCGCCGCACAACGTGAACTTGCCCACCTGCGTGCGCATCGGACCTTCGGCGACGACCTTGTCGTTGACGAAGAGCTTGGTCTTGCCCACGGCCTCGTGGTTCGGACCGGCGCCCTCGCGGGTGAACTCAACGCCCACCGTGTACTTGCCCGGCTTGAGCTCGGGCGAGACGAACTTCTGTTCCGGCGGGATGCCCAGGAAGTTGTAGGTGTAGAACAACTTCTTGTCCTTGAGGAACAGCGAGTGGCCGCCGAAGCGCGAGCCGTGCGCGAAGAGCACGCCCGAGGCGTCCGCCCCGAGTTCGACGTCGGCGATGATCTTGTACGATCGCCCTCGCACGTTGACCGCGACGCTCTCCGGCACCGAGCCGGTACCCGGATAGTAGATGAAGCGTTCGCGCGCCTCCTCTTCGGTCGGACGCGGCTGGTTGAGGATCTCGAGCGCGCTGCGGTCGTCGAGCGGCAGCACCAGGTTCTTGTCCGCTTCCTCGAACCAGATCTTGATCAGCTCCGCGAGCTTCTCCGGATGCTCCTTGGCGAGGTTCTTGGACTCGGCGCGGTCCACGTCCACGTGGTACAGCTCCCACACGTCCTTGTCGAAGTGTCCCTTGCCACTGATCGGCGCGTGCAGGGCGACGGCCTTCCAGCCGTCCACCCAGATGCCGCGCGTGCCGAGCATCGTGTAGTACTGCCGCTTCTTCGTCGTCGGCGCCGCCGGCGCGTCGAAGCTGTACTTCATCGAGACGCCGGACAGCGGGTACTGTTCGACGCCCTTGTAGACCTTGGGCATCTCCAGACCGCACACTTCCAGGATCGTCGGGACGATGTCGGTGGAGTGGTGATACTGGTTGCGCACCTCGCCGCGCGCCTTGATCCCCTTGGGCCACGAGATCACCAGCGGGTCGCAGGTGCCCCCCGAGTATTCCGCGTAGCGCTTGAACATCTTGAACGGCGCCGACGTGGCCGCCGCCCAGCCGGTGGGGTAGTGCTCGTAGGTGTCCGGTCCGCCAAGCTTGTCGAGCAGCTTCATGTTCTCGGCCATCTCATCGGGGTAGCCGTTGAAGAACTTGTTCTCGTTGACGGTGCCGTCGGGGCTGCCTTCGCCAGACGCGCCGTTGTCCGCCGCGTACAGCACGATGGTGTTCTCGAGCTGACCGCTCTGCTCGAGATACTCGATGATCCGGCCGACCTGCGCATCGGTGTATTCGGAGAATCCAGCGTAGACTTCCATCAGGCGCGAGAACAGCTTCTTTTCGTCGGCGCTGAGCGTATTCCACGGGCGCACGAAGTCGCTCGGGTTCGCCACGTCGTCTGCCAGCGGATTGAGCGGCGTGAGCTTCGTGTCAGGCGGCACGATGCCCTTGGCGATCATCGTGACCAGAACCGTCTCGCGGTAGGCCTCATAGCCGTCGTCGAACTTGCCTTTGTACTTGTCGATGTATTCCTGCGGCGCGTGGTGCGGGGCATGGTTGGCGCCCGGGCAGAACCACATGTACCAGGGCCGCGACGGATTGCTGGCCTTCTGGTCGCGGATCATCTGCATCGCCTGGTCCGCCAGATCCTTCGAGAGGTGATAGCCCTCTTCCGGGGTGTACGGCGCGTCGATGAAATGATTGTCCTCCACCAGGTCGGGATACCAGTTGTTGGTCTCGCCGCCGAGGAAGCCGTAAAAACGGTCGAACCCCTTGTTGAGCGGCCACTGCTGGCGGCTCCCACCCGGGCAGCAGTCGGTCTCGACGACGTTGTGGTTCTTGCCGAGCCAGAACGTGCTCCAGCCGCCGTCCTGCAGGACTTGGCCGATTGTTGCGCACGCTTCCGGGATGCGGTTGTGCGCGCCGGGGAATCCGGTCGCCGCTTCCGTGATCGCCGCGCAGCCGTTGAGATGATGGTTGCGCCCGGTCAACAGCGTCGAGCGGGTCGGCGAGCAGAGTGCCGTGGTGTGCCACTGGCTGTACATCAACCCGTTGTCCGCCAGCTTCTGCAGCGTCGGCATGTTGATGCGGCCGCCGAAGGGTGACCATGCGGCCAATCCGGTGTCGTCGTACAGGACGAATAACACGTTCGGGGCGCCCGCCGGTGCCTTCGTGGGTGTGTACGGTTCCCAGTCCGGAACGGAATCGCGAACATCAAGTTTGATCACGCCTTTGAACGGTTTCGTCGCCATCGTCTTGTTCTCCTTCGGATGCCTACGTTGAAAGCAGGGTTATCGCCTCATCCCCATACCGTCCCTGCCGAAGCAGGCCGGCTGTGAGACACATAGGCGTGTCGATGTGGGTAAAGGTCGCGGTCCGTTAGGCCTAATGAGTGGAAATGGGGTTCGGGACCGAATGTCGCAGTACCCTTCGCAACAAACGGCCATTGAAGGGTTGCAAGGGCAGATAAGTATCTCACTAGCGGCGCGCACAATTGCTGGGCAATATGCCGCGGTGTCTCCGCGATCACTGCTCCCGTTGGTTCGGCGGAAGGATTGGGGAATATCTCGCGCTACGCCGGAAATACCCCAAGGTGGCAAATTCCTCGACGTGTTCAAACGTGCGCCGCGCCCTCGACGCGAAATGCACGAAGCTGGCGAAGTGGGCACGCGAGGGGACGGACCTCGATCTTGATAATCGAAGCCGACGACATTCAACACTCGAACGTTTTCGTCGTCTACGAGGCCGTTGCGCGGGCGCTACCTGAGCGGAGTGATCAACCGGATATCGTTGTGTTGGTCGAGACCGACGGACACCCATGGAGCGGCTGGATTCTCAAGGAGCGCGATCGTCTCGGAGATGACGTGCCTCCGAACCGTGATGGCGGACATCTCTACGAGCGCGGCCGCGTCCGCTGAAGGGCACCCGCCGTCCAAGCCGCGGCGGCTATACTTGAAGCGGGTCGCCGACCGCACCTGTGGTCGTCCCGTGCGGGCTGGCCGGCATCGGCCGCGCCCGTAAGTGATCGCGGCACATTAGGAGGTCTGACACAATTGAGATCTGCCATGGGCAACGAGCGTTCGGCCCAGACGGCGACGACTAATCGAACTATCGGTTCAACGGTGTGCCGGCCGAACGCGCTTCTTGCTGATACAGATATTTCTGGAAGCCGATGAAGACTCGTCCAATGTCCTCAGGCTTGCCCAGGTGAGCCACCGCGTCGGCAATTGAGTTGTTGTATTTCAACCGCAACAATGGGGTCAGTTTCTCTTGGTCGAGTTCCTGCACGCCAACACGGACGTAGTGAGAGAGCACGAAGTCGAGAAAGGCTTGCTCTTTGCTCTCAAACGCCGCGCGGATCGCAACCTTGGCTCTCGCCGCGCGTTCCTCTCGGGTAAAGTCGTGTCTGCTGTAAGTGTTCATAGGAAACGAACGGCAGAAAACTACCGGCGTGGCTATTCGCTGCGGAGCGCTACGTTGGGATCGACCGCCGCGGCCCTGCGGGCCGGCAAGTAGCAGGCAAAGAACGCGGCACAGATCAACGGAATCGGCGTCACCACCAGCATCCACGGATCGACGATGGCGACGTCCAGCTCGAGATACGCGCGCGCGATCGCCCGGCCGACGAGGCCAATCGACAACCCGAAGATGAGCCCGTCGAGGACAGGACGATAGCCGTCCACGAGCACCATGCGCTTGATCTGTCCGGCGGTGGCCCCCAACGACATCCGCACGCCGATCTCCCGCGTGCGGTTTGCAATGATATGCGACTGGATGCCGTAGAGGCCCGCCATGGCGAGAAGCAGCGTGATCGCGCCGAGGCCGACCGCCGTCATGCCGAGCCCGCGCAGGACCTGAGACGGTCCGGCGAGCACCGATCGTCCCGTCCCGATGGTGTCGACCGCCACGTCCGGATCGGCACGCCGGATGGCCTCGCGCATCGCGCCCACCGCATTGGTCACCGATCCGGATGCCCGCGCGACGACCGTGATGAGCGGCTGGTAGTGCTGCGTCAGCGGCACGTAGGCCAGTGGCCGCGGATCCGCGAAGATACTGCCCACGTCCGTATCGGCGGCAACGCCGACGATCGTGGCCGTCGGGGACCGCGTCTGGCCGACCGCCATCTCCCGCCCGACGACGTCGGCGGTACCGAACATCTGCCGTGCCGTGAATTCGCTCAGGACCACGACGCGTGGCGCGGCCGGCCCGTCGCGATCGTCGAAAGCGCGTCCACGCAGGATCTCCACCCCCAGCGTTCGGAACATCGAGGGGGCCCCGGCGATCGTCGTCACCACCTGCGGGTCCATTCGCGCGCCGCTCGTCTGTTCCAGTGGTGAGATGGACAGACGCAGCGTACTCGGCACGCCGAAGGGCAATCCACTCGACAGTGAGGCCGCCTCGACCGACGGATGGCGCCGCAGCTCGTCGAGTACCCGGTCGAAGATGCGCCGTGCGCGAGGCTCGTTCCACTCCGGCGTGTCGAAATTGAGAACGGCGACGCCGATTCGATCCAGGTCGATGCCGGAATCATGGCGCGCCTCCGCGATCGAGTACTTCATGAACATGGTGGCGATGATGAAGAACCCGGCCGCGATGGCGACCTGCCACCGCAGGAGAAGCCGCTGGCGCCGGCCGCGCTGCGGTCCGGCGGCCGATCCGCCGGCGAGCGCGCCGCGAACGTCGAGCGTGCGCGTCAGCTGAATCGCCGGCTCGAGGCCGAAGACGACGAGCGCGATGAGGAGCGACGAGACCGCGATCGTCAGCGCCGGCACGTTCAGCGCGGGATGAAACGACAGCGTGGTACGGCCGCCGAAAGGCATGGCGAGGCTGAACTCGGTGTCCATCACGACGCGCAACAGCTCGAACATGACGTAGGACGCGAATGCGCCGCCGGCCGCCAGCATCACGCTCTCGAGACACTGTTCGCGCACGAGCCGCCACCTCGATGCGCCGAGGGCGCGCCGCACGGCGAGCTCGCGCAGCCGTGTACTTCCGCGGGCGAGCACGAGGTTGCCGAGGTTCGTGCAGGCGACGACCAGCACCAACCCGACGAGCGCCACGAGCGTCATCCCGAACCGGCGCACGGCGGAGTCCTCGTCGTCGGAGATCGCCGCCATGGTCTTTGCGCGCCACGGGCGATCCGTGGCGCCGACGCCCTTGCCACGGAATCGCGGCGGAAAAAACTCGTCGAGCCGCTCGGCGATGGTCTGCATTTCCGCCGATGCCGCGGCGATCGTCACCTCCGTTGCGAGGCGGCCAAAGACGGTGAGCCGTCGATCGTCTCGTGCTGTGGCGCGCGGCGCCGCCGTCCGGGGGGACTCCTTCAACCGTGACTCGGTACCGAGTGGAATCCAGAACTGCGTGCCCACCAGCCATCCGCGAGGACCGCTGAACGAGGCCGGCGCCACGCCGATAATCTCGAAGGGTTCTCCGGAGATCGCCACGGTGGCGCCGACGATCCGCGGATCGGACGCGAACCGCCGTCGCCACAGCGTATCGCTCAGCATCACCACACGTCCGCCGCCGGCATCGTCGCTCGGCTGAATCGTGCGTCCGAGCTTGGCGCCCACGCCGAGCGTGGCGAAGTACGATCCGCTCACCGACTCGCCGATGACCATCTCCGTCACGGACGGCAGGGCAAGGCGGCGAACGAACGTGGCGGACGCGGCGACGTGGGAGAACGACGTCTGGGCGGTCTGCACATCGCGGAAGTCCGGCTCCGACACCGTGCCGGTCAGCAGCCGTCCGCTGTACGGGGTGACGATGACGGCGACGCGATCGGGCTCGTGGATGCCGAGGCCGCGCAGGAACACCGCATCGACGATCGAATACACGGCTGTCGTGATCGCGACGCCGACCGCGAGCGAGAGAATCGCGAAGGTTGTGAAGAGAGGCGTCGCGCCGAGCCGCCTGAGCGCGAGCCTGATGTCGCGGCCCACGGCTGTAGAGGGTAGCACGCCCGGCTACCGGCCGATCACGACCTTGAAGCCGCCGCCGGCGTAGAAATGCCCTCCGTCGTCGGAGAACACCGAATGGCCGATGTTCGCGTACACGACGACGTTGCGCACGCCGTCGATGATGCCGGCGTTCACCAGCACGAGCCGATCTCGCTGGAAGTCGATGCTCGATTCGGTGCGCAGCTCGATCATCGCGGCGACCTTCCGCGTGAACGACCGGCCGAACGCGAAGCCGAATCCGGATGCGAGCTCCCGCGATGGATCGTGCAACGGTTTTTCGAGCTCGCCGTTGAACACGAACGTGAACGCGTGAAACTCGCGCGCGACGAGGAGCGGCAGCACGATGGTCTGGCCGGCCTCCGAGAGTCCCTTCTCGGCCCCGTGCGCCGGCGCGAATTCGAGCTGTGGATACACCGCGACGGAAATGCCGCGGTGCTCGTCGCCATAGAAGTCGAACTTCCCGCCGATCGCAGTCGTCCCGATGCCGGCCTTGTAACCCTCTCCGGCCTCATTGGCGGCGGAAACCGGGTCTTACACGATTCGCGCGATCAACTGTTGATGTGTGTCTTGTAAGCTGCTGATTCCAAGCCTGATGGAAGAACGCTGGGAATTGAAGGAGGGTTTTGCGTGACACTGTTCCTGGCCGTCCGCAAGTGCTTGATTCTAAACGGAGAGATGTCGGAGTGGTCGATCGAGCACGCTTGGAAAACGAATCCGGCGACGCTCACAGAGCGACATCGAAACACCTCTTCACGCAATCGATTCAACGACTTGCCGCTCTGAAATGCCGCTCGATGTGAGTCCCTGATCGTCGGTATTCGTCGTCGATCTCAGGCCGACCTTACACAGTTTCTACACGATCTTCTCGTCGGCTTAGCCAAGGCGACGCCTCCGGGCTCGTGCCCCGGCGCGGCTTGACGGCGGGCAACGGGCGAGTCATATTACTTCCATGGCACTATCGAGGAAGAAAGCGACGACCATCGCTCTCGATCCGGAGGATGATCGGCTGCTCTCACGGGCGGCTCGGGAGCGTGGCATCTCGCGGTCAGAGTTCATTCGACAGCACCTCGCTCTGGTACTCGAGCAGTACCGACGGCATCCCAGGCCGCGAAGCGCGGGCATCGTCCGAGCGCTGACGGAGCGCGGCGACGAGCGCGAGCTGTTCGGTGCCGGCCGGTAGCGCGGCTGCGCTCATCTGCGATACTGGTGCGCTCATCGACTACCTCGTCGAAAGCGCGGCAGACCACAGGCTCTTTCGCAACGCCATCGACCAAGCACGCACCCGCTACGTCCCTGGTCTCGTACTTGCCGAGGTCGATTACTTCCTCCGCGACGAGCGCCAGGCGATGCACGTGTTCATGCAGGATCTCGCCAGAGGCGCCTTCACCTACGCGCCGCCGACCGTTGGTCAGCTCTCACGTGCGATGGAGGTGGACCGACGCTTCGCGGATCTTGGCCTGGGCCTCGTCGATGGGTCGGTTGTAGCGCTCGCCGAGTCTCTCGGCATCCGTCGTCTGGCCACGCGCGACGTGCGTCACTTCGCAGCCGTTCGACTGCGTGACGGCCGCCCCTTCGAGCTGGTGGTTCGTCCGACCAATCCCGACCAGTCCTGATTCCAGGCCCAGCAGCAGCAACCGCCCGTTTTCGCGGCCAGCGGCCCGCCTGCCCGCCGCGTCGAGCGCGTACGACCACAGACGCGCGGCACGTCGCGACGCACCGAACGCCAGCCGTCGGCCGTCACCTGTGATGCTGAAGTTGGTGGCTTCGATCGATGTCGTCATCGGGAGTGGACCCGTGACGATCCGGCGGGCGTTGCGATCGACACCGATCCGCCACACGCTCCTGAAGCCCTGCACGTTGCCGATGAAGAAGATGGCGTTTTCTCCAGCTACCCAGCGGATCGGCTCACTGCCTTCTACCGACAACTTGAGTTGGAGAAAGCGGTGCGCGACCGCGGCGTCCACCTGCCAGGTCCCGACCTCGCGGCCTTCGACATCGATGCTTTCCGCCGATGGAATGAACGGGCCGACGAGACACGCCAGCACGACGATCTCGCCGGGCGCCAGCCATCCGAAGGCGCCACGCCGCGTCCCCGACAAAGGCCGCACGGCGCCAGTCCGGCCGACGGCGTGCAGTCCGGTAGTCGCGCCGCCGAGGACGGATCGCGCGAACACGATCGTCGCGCCGTCCGGCGACCAGGTGGGACGAAAGCCGAAATCGGCGAGCCGCTGTTCCGGTCCGCCATTGATCGGCGCGACATAGATGCCGCCGCCGGCACGCTCCGAGCGAAACACGACCGAGTTTCCGTCGGGAGACCAGTCGGGCTGCCAGTCGTCGGCGGCGTCCGTGGTGATGCGTACGGGACTACCGCCCGAAATCCGCCGCGTATAGATGTCGAACTGGCCTGAGACATTCGCCGCGTAGGCAACCGACTGGCCGTCCGGCGAAAAGACCGGTTCCGTCTGCAGGCCATCCTCGAACGTCAGACGCAACGGTGCCCACTCGGCAGCGTCACCGTTCTTATCCGGCGACAAGGCCACGAGGGCGGCGTAGAGCGCCACCGCCGACAGCGTTGCGCCGAGTGCGATCCAGGATCGGACGTTTGTTCGACGAGCGGCTGTAGCAGGAGGAATAGGGCTATTTTCCGGTGCGCGCGGAGGAATCAGCGGTGCGTCCCCGGCAATGCCGCTACCCTCCTGTACCGGCGTGCTGCCGACCCGTGCGACGAACCGGTAGCCCTTCCGCGGGAGGGTCTCGACGAACTTCGGCCGATCGGCGGAATCGCCGAGCGCATTGCGCAAGCGGCGGATGGCGCTGTTCAACCCATGGTCGAAATCGACGAAGCTGTCGGCGGGCCACAGGCGCTCCCGCAGCTCGTCACGTGTGACGAGGTCGCCAGCGCGCTCCAACAGCGCCGTCAGGACCTGGGCTGACTGCTCGGCGAGGCGGATCCGGCGTTCGGACTTCCGAAGCTCACCCGTCAGCAGGTCGAAATGGAATTGACCGAACGTGACGTGTCGAGAGGTACCCAAAGCTGCCTCAACGGCGCTCTACGCCCGCCCTTGTTGCGCGAAACGCCAGCGTCATGTGGCCGCTCACGAAGCTGACGATGTTGTCGATGGAAAAGATCAGCATCTCGGTGGTCCGCTGCCGCACGAGCGGGCACTTTGATCGAGTGCTCCTCGAGCTTGGTCATCCTACCGTCCGGACACAACGGGGATCAACCGGCTTGATCTCGAGACACCGTCGCGGCCCGTTCGCATGGCTGACGACATCAAGTTTCTCGAGACCGCACGCGAAGCGGTTATGCGAACGGCCGGCGAACCCGAGGCAGTGGCGGCTGACGCTGACCGGCTGTTCGACACTTCCGGTCGTCAAGACGGCTTCATTCTGGTGGCCCGGACGCTGTATCAAGAGGCTGTCAATAGCGAGAAAGGGACTGAATTCAATGCTGCTTTCTCGTACTGCCAAGACCGAATCGCAAGAATTCGAGCAGCAGGCACGGTACCGAGGGCGGCACTACTTGAAGTGGCGGTGGACATCTACTATCACTGGCGCGTCGTGCGGCGGGTGGTCACGGCGTCAGGTTTTCCCATCGAGTGGCCGCTGTTGAGAGAGGACCTGCGACGTCATCTTGCGCAGTACGGCGACGCCCGACCCATTTCACGAATACCTGTTCGGTGTCTGCTTGGCTCACGTCGGCGAGTGGCCGCAGGCGTCTGCAATGTTCGCCAACCTACGCCGAAGTGCGCTGCCGAGAAGCATCTTGTGGGCGCCGAGGGATTTCCTACTCTCTGACAACGGAACGCCAAGGCGCGTGCAAGGAGAGATAAAACATGCCGGGGACCGGACCTACTTGTACGTGCCCGACCTGCATTTCGACTTCTTGCTGAGTCGAGCTGAAAGTTGGCCGAAAGAAGGGGAAACGGGATACGCGTACGTCAGGTTTGCGTTTGGTGGACCAAGTGCGACGAAGTCAGTCGCGTTCACTTCAGCGTGATGACGCGTCCATCTGAGTCGAGACGCTTCACGGACGCGACATCGGCAAAGTCGGCAAAAGTTGAACGGACCAACCCCCTTGCAGTCGCGAGGTGGTCTAGAAGATGGGCTAAGAAGAGGGCACTCGCCAGTCCGGAACAATCGAACCCGACGATCTTCGCGGAGTTGCTGTTTCGGTACAGCCTGTAAGCCAAGTTGTGCGCTGTGGCGATGATATCGGGTCCGCCGCGTCGATCGCCGAAATCCACAGCGGAGTATTGTGCCTGAAGGGCCTCTTCTGCATACGCATACGCAATGGTGGGTGAGTGCTCGACGGCGTCTGAAGGATAGTAGTGAAACGCGCCACACCAGATCTGCGCTGCGTCCACCCCTGCATGTACTGCGACGTCTCGCGCCGACCCAAGAGTGCTCGTCGAGTCGTCGAGCTCCGCTTTGCCGAGTCGAGTCTTCACGGAGATCGCTGCCCGAACGGTGTTTGGGAAGCTCACAATCACACCCCCCTGCTCAAAGACAGGTGCTTCGGTCGAGGTGTCGACGATAAGGATATCTTGCTCGCGCGAGCAGATGTCAGGCTGTAGTGGACTGATTAGAAATCCTCGACCGACTGCGTGAGAGCCCGGCACGTGTCGACGGATGACCTCGGCGAGCAGGAATTCCTTGTGCGCCCCGTCGGTCAACCAGTGCGTATCACCGATAAGGTTCCGCACGCGCTGCGATTGAGCGCTCAGTTCGTCCGCCAACGAGCGCAGATACCTTTCGCGGTTTGCCTTGACCATTCAAGAGTCCTCGAACCTGAGACCGGGGCTTGAGCTGGAAAGCAATCGTGGCCCGGTTGATTCTAAGGGAGGGGCCGTATCCAACCAAATGGTCTGATCAGAGAACTCCCGACTCCTTCGGAAGACGCGTCGGAGCGCGCGATGCATGCTGCCGTCAGCACCCGACACCACACGACGAGACCCTACGAAGCATTGCGGCGCTCCTGCACGCTGCTCATACTCAGAAGTGTCGTCGCCGAACTCGGGGCGTCACGTAGGTCATTGCGCACGTGTCCCGAGTCGACCCAGGGTGGCGGGAGGAACCATGTTGGACAGGTACGATCCGCGCGACGACGGTCGCGATCGTGGCATCGCCTTGGACCGTAGCCTTGGTGGCCGTGGCGGCAGGAGCGATCGCAACCGGAACGACGAGCGCGATCCACGCGACGTGTTCACGAAAGACCTCGACTTGCCGCGTGGGCGTGAGCGCCAGCCCGTTTTCGAACGCGACCGTGTCTATGAGATCGACGGCACCGAGAGCCGTATGCTGGGGACCATCGGCGCGTTTCGGGTTGTAGCCGAGAGCGATCTGCACGACATGCGCGACGATTTTAATAGTCCGCGTCGGAGCGCTCGTCATCTCGAACGCGAGGGACTGATTCGGACGAGCCCGCTCAGCTCGGACGATCGCGCCGTGACGCTGACGGACCGCGGACGTGACCTGCTCGAGGCCAACCGCTACGAGCGTGACGACCGTACCCCCGAGCCCCGCCAGACGTTCCACGCCGGCATCAGAAAGCCTCGCGAGCTGACGCACGACACCAGGGTCTATCGCGCCTACCAGCGCGCCGAGGAGCGTCTCCGCGGCGAAGGCGGTCGCGTTCGGCGCGTCGTCCTCGACTACGAGCTGAAGCGCGACTATCAACGATTCCTCCACGAGCGCAATCGCGGCAAGAAGGACTGCGACGGCCGGCCGGACCGTGAGCCCGAAGAGATCGCACGGTGGGCGCGTGAACACGATTTGCCGTACGACGATGGGCACGTCCGGTTCCCGGATGCCCGTATCGAGTACGAAGACCGCGACGGCCGCTCGCGGCACGAGGATCTCGAGGTCGTGACCGGCCACTACCGCGGGGCCCACGCCGGTGGCGCCGCCAAGTCCGGATTCACTTGCTATCTCTCGATCGGATGCTCGGTCGGCGGTCGCGGCGGCGGCGGGGGCCGGCACCCGCGAATCGCGGAGGAGTTGATCCGATGACTCTGCCGCCTCCGCCCGACCGCTGGACGATCGAGCTAGCCTATCGGACGCGACCTCGAAAGTCTGCCGGGCCTAGCTCAATCTCGAACGCTTCCGCACCTGATCACCGATTGCGCGTCGCGGTCCACAGCCCCTCGGCGCGCGGCTCCACTCTCGATCGCCCCTTAGCCGACGCGCCGTCGAGCCAGCCCGCCAGCGTCGTCTTCACCACTCCGACCTTGCCGTCGATCATGCCGGTCGGCCACTCGCCAGGGAACGTCAGCTCGACGTAGCCATCGCGCCAGGTGCCCGTGACTTCGCGGTTCCGGCCTAACTCGCCCGACCACGAGCCGCCGAGGACGTTGCCGTCGCGCCGGAGCTGCAGCGTTCCCGCGAAATTACCGGCGTCGGTCGAGATCTTCACGTCCCATGTGCCGGCGGCATCGGATCCGTTCTTGATTGCCTGCGGCGCCGCGTGGGTGATGCGCACGTTGGAGAAGTAACCTTCCTGGCCGACGAACGTGAACAGCGACACGTTGCCATGCAGGTCCAGGCCCTTCAGGCCGTCGACGATCAGGGTGGGCTCGGGGTTGTGATTGAGATACAGCTTGGCGGCGCGGCCGGCAACTTCGATTTTCATGTGCGTCCAACCATCGAGCCGCAGATCGGCATGGCTCTCGTAGACCCACGGCCAGGCGCGCCGCAGTGCATACCAGCTGAACCCGGGCGCGGCGCAGTACTGCACGACCTGATTGCGCGCCGCCTGATCCTCGGCCACGGCGGCGCCTGGACGGACGTAGAACATGTCGTAGCTGGAGGCGTCCGGACGGGCGCGGAACGCGATGCCGATGAAGCCCGGCATGCGGGTGCCGGGCGGCGCCGTGATCTTCACCGCGACGTCGGCTTCGATGGTCCCATCCTGGAAGTCGACCCCTGGCAGCGGTACGAACCCGTCGACCCCCTTTTCACGCGTCTTCACGAGCCGCACGGCCTTGCGCCCGAGGAAGTCGCCGCTGTCGATCATGAGATCCTGCGCGACGAGGCCCTTTGTGTCGTTAAGCGGAAACGATTGCTCGGCCGCCACAACGGAGACAAGTGTACCGTCGCGAGATAACCCATCATGGTTGGAGCGCGCCAGCGTCACTAAGGCTGTACGGTCCGAGTGCCTGACGACCCCGGCAACTGGCAACGTGGCACCAGGAGCGGAGACGGCGAGTGACTCAATCAAGACGTTAGCCTCAGCGGCGTACGCTCTTTTCTGATAGGAGCTTCGGTCGTCGGCGATCGTCACAACGGGCGCGCGTCGATGGCCGGCCGCGTGAATTCCGGCGCCATTCGCGGCGGATACGACGCAAACGACGGTCACATACGCCATCTTTCGGTTCGACACGATAATCTCCTTGAACATCAGAAATACCCCGAGCGCGCGGCCACAGGGCCACGGCTCAAACTCATCCTGCAGGTAACGCCTCACCCCTCGTCTGTTCTGCGCGTACGCCGCGGCGTCAGTGCCAACTTCGATCCTGCCTCTGCGTACGCTGCGCCATTACGCCTCCGACGTACGGGGCAGTCTGGCAGGACTCGCAAACTGGACATGTGGCCGGAAGACGTCCGACGAGGACACGCGGTGCGGTCGTCTTACAGCGCTCGTCGCATGGTGAGGCCGACACCGAATCGGGTCTCGATCGTCCCCGTCGAGCAAAAGCCACAGGACAAATAGAAGCCTTCCGCATGGGGATTGCCAATCACGTGCAGAAATGTGGCAGCTCTCATCCGGGCCACTTCGGCAACGTGCTCGACAAGTCGCCGTCCGATACCGTGCTTCCACAGGTGCGGCTCGACGAACAGCGCGTCCAACTCCGCACCGCCATCGGGGCGAGGCACCACGGCGGCAAAACCCACGACGACCCCATCACGTTCTGCCACGAAGGCGCAGCCGGTTGCGATCTGCTCAATGGGCAGCGCAATCGCGTCAGGATGTGCGAGGAGCGCCTCGCGATCGCCAGGATTGTTAAGCGACGCACGCCGTTGTAGCGACTCAAGCATCGTGTGCTCGTCACGCCGTGCGAGCCGGATCGACACATCCTGTTCCATTCAGCCTCGCTCCTGCGACCTCACGAAGCAGGTGCCAGCCGCTTGCGCATCAGCAAGTTCCGATGTCCTCGGGGGTGATCGTCGACGGTCGCGAGAACTTCGAACCCGTGTCGCTCGTAGAACGAGGGCGCCTGAAAGGAGAACGTCATCAGCACGATTTGTGTGCAGCCGCGTCGACGCGCCTCCTGCTCCGCGGCCTGGAACAGCTGCGTACCGAGTCCACGGCCACGTTGCGACTGCTCGACCCAGAACTGGCGCACCTCGCAAGTGCCGCCCCACGTGTTGCCGCAGATCCCCGCCACAATGCGGTGTCCTTCGCGCACGAAGAACGCGAGCCACTCGCCGCCGGCGATACCAGAAGCGCTCGCGTTGAACTCGTAGAGGCGATCTTCCAGATATTGCACGTCGTCCGGGCTCGGGTCGGCCGGACTCAACGCGACGTCAGTCATGTCGCCCGCCGTTCCACTTACTCGGCCGTTTCATCACGACACGACGAGATGGGTCAATGCCACGCTGGGTTTCGTCGTCGACCACGGTACGCAGCGCGTCGGAGAGTTCGTCGGGAGGAACGACAGCGAAACCGAGTCGTGCATAGAACGGCATGTTCCACGGCACGTCACGGAAGGTTGTCAACGTAACCGAATCGTACTCGTGCTTGGCCGCCCACTCGCAGACTCGCAGGATCAGCTTCGTTCCAAGGCCATGGCGGCCGTGGTCGGGATGGACGTCGATCTCTTCGAGATGTGCAGCCCCGGGCACAATCACCTCGACGTGCGCGAACCCGACAGGAACATCGTCTGCCAGGGCGACCCAGAGACGTCCGTCGCGCTGAGCCCGCTTCAAGACGTCCAGGCTCGTCGTCTCGTTCAGCACGGACTCGGGCGCGTGTCCCTCGAGAAGGCGCGCGGCTGCCAGCTCAATTGCTGACAGCCGCGAGAGATCCTCCACGCGGGCTGCTGAAATCGTGTACGTCGGGATCACGCTCGCAACCCAATCGGTGCTCCCGCCGCTGCGCCCTCAACGGGGACGCGACGAGCCTGCGAGTCCGTTTGGCTCGTTCGGGTCTGGTAAGCGATATACGAGCCCGTCATCAGCGCCAGACCGACAGCTGCCGGCATCCAGACACTCGCCGGATCGCCGACGGACAGATGCGAATAGAGCGCACCGGTCAGATCGAATGTCAGGCCGGCGAACGCCCATTCCTTGAGCCTCGCCGGACCAGGGCTGAGAACGGCCGCGACGCCAAGAATCTTGGCCGTTCCCAGGAACAACAGCAAGTACGGCGGATAGCCGAGATGCCTGAACACCGCTACCGCACCGGGAATCCGAAGAACGTCCGGTGCTGCTGACAGCAGCATCAACGCGGCCATCAATCCCGTGACGACCCACCCAATCCAGGTCCGAGCCTTCATGCCGGTCCCTTCAGTTCCGGTCGTCGTCGCGCGGCGAGAGAATCGCCACGCCGTTTGCGTCGGGGACGCCGACCGTGATCGTCGTGCCCGTCGCCGCGAGCTCGCCAAAGCGGTTGTACGTGAACAGCGACAGGTGCGACTGACCGGCACCGTGATCGATCACGCCCAAAATCCCCGAATCTGCATCGATGTCGGCCGGCGCTCCCGTCGGAATCTGCGCGGCCACTAGACCGTCGACGAAGACGTTGTTACCAGTCCCGACCACGCGGCTGATCGATCGGCTGCCCGTATTGGCGACGAAGACGTACTTGCCGGCCCGCGTCATCCAGCACGAAGCCGCCTGGCCCGCGGCAACGATGGACGTAAACGAGCCGTTCCGAAACAGCCCATCCTGATTCGAGTGCGCGAGCGTGATCAGCGCCGTGCCGTCGGGGTAGGTGGCGAATCCGAAGGGCGCCAGCGATCCATCTGGGGCGGAGACCGCGGTCGGCGGCAGATCCGCTGACTCGACCGCGGTCCAGATCGATGATGTCGATCGTGCCGGGATCTGGATCCGTCTTCAGCGTGACGAGCAGCTGCCTCTCGCCGATCACGCCGACCTGACTTGTGCTGCCCGTCGCCGGCGCCCCGCCGCCCGCCAGCTCGAGAGCCGTCGTGCCGTCAAGCCCCTGCACTGAATTCTGATGAAGCACGAACGAGTCGACGGTCGTGGCTCCGGCGACGTACAGATGGTCGTTGCCAAAGTCCACGCTCACCGGAGCGCTGGTGGTCGGCACGACGTTGTCGAACTTCAGCACGTCCCCATCGCGCGTGAACAGCGCAACGCTGTTGGAACCATTGTTGACGACAGCCACGAGTCTGCCGTCGTGCTGCTTGACGCCCCGTGCATTGCCTCCGACGCCGCCCTTGCCGTGAGTGGACAGCGTCTGCAGCAAAACATGGCTTTCGGCGTCGTAGACCCTGATCTGGTTGACATTCGGGTCGTTGGTCATCGTCACGACAAGCGTGCGGCCGTGGCCGCCACTCGCGTGAATTCCGGCGCCGCCTGCGGCGTATGCAAGGACGGCGACGATCACTCCTAACACGTTTCGTCTCAACATGACGTTCTCCTCGAACGTCAGAAATACCCGCACGCGACAGAAATATTCCGACGCGACTCGTGGAATGTCGCTATCGCATCGCGCCAACTCGCGCGACTCGAGCCAGCGCGACCAGCGACGCCCTTAGCAATCCCGACAGATACCCGTCCTGTTCAATGCCGGCGGCGTCGCTCCTCGAACCGTCAAGCGGAATCGTGACGGACGCGTCCTCAACGACGCGCCCCGACATCGTCATCAGCGTCTCCCGCAAGGATGCATACGCGAGCGTGGCACGGCCCGAGGAATTGATGAGCGCTATCGGCTTGTCCATCAGCTCTCCGCTGCCGACGATCCAGTCCAGCGCGTTCTTGAGCACGCCGGACACGCCGTGCGCGTACTCAGGACTGCAAATGAGGATCGCGTCGCAGGCCTCAAGAGCCGCTCGAAATCTGACGACTTCAACCGGTGCCGTATCGGTGTCCAGATCCGGGTTGAACGGCGGAACCTCCGCAAGCTCCCCGTAGACCGACACTTCGATCCCGGCTGGCGCCACACGAACGGCGGCAGAGACCAGCGCGCTGTTCGAGGATGCCTTGCGTAGGCTGCCCGAGATAGCAAGAACTCGAACGGTGTCTGCGTTGCCCATCACGACTCGTGCCACGCGTGCCATTCCACGAGACCTTCGTCGGGGCGCGGCTCACCCTCGAGCATCGCGATGTATTCCAAGAGGTGACCATCGGGGTCGAGGAAATACACGGCCACCGCCGGCATCCAGGCGAGCACGATCGGTTCAGCTGTTGGTCGCCCATTGAAGTCGAGAGCAACGATGCCTGCTGACTGAAGTCTCTGCGGAGCTCTAAGGACATCCTCAGCGGTTGTGGCAAAGGCAATGTGCGTGGTCGTTTTCTGAGGACCTGCGCCGGCTTGCCAGAGCCCCAGCATCGAGTCGCCTCGCGCACCGACCCAGAAAAACGCGGCTCGACGCGCCGGTACCACGTGCGCCAGCTCGAGTCCGAGACGGTCCCGATAAAACGTGATTGACATCTCGAGGTCGGCGACGATCAGGTGCGCCTCGAACAATCGGTCGATCGATGTCATTGACTCTCTGTCCGTCTGTTCCCGCCGAAATGCGGCAGCCATCGATCGGCGGCGAGCGGGCCGGATCCGCCGAGGACCAATGTCGCCAGCGCGGCGATGTAGAGCAGGTCCGTTTCATAGCCCGGCGGACCGAATTGAGGGCCGGCTGCAGTCACGCCGCGAAGCTTGATCGAGCTGAACCCGTACGGCAGATGCACGGTCACGACCGCCACCAGGAGAATCACCGTCAGCGGAAGACTGATCAATGGGATGTACGCGCCAAGGAGGACGGCGAGACCGCCAAGGAGCTCGAATCCGATGGTCACCCACGCCATCAGGTGTGGCGCTGGAACCCCGAGCCCCTGAAGCGACGCAGCAAAGTGATCCGGCCCATTCGCAACCTTGGCGTAGCCGTGCGCGATGAAGCCGTAGCCCACGATCAACCGCAAGGGAACCGCCGACCAGCGTCGAAGCGTTGAAACGCCGAAGCCCGTTGTCACCAGGTGCCTCCACCTCACGTTATGTCGAACGATGGCGGAAATATTCCGCGGAATATTCGGCACCGTCTCGACATTAGGTCATCAGGCGGGCGCGTTCAGCCTGCTCGAGGAGAGAGAACGAATGAGAACGAACTGGGTACTGACCACGGCGTTGATGGCCATGTCTGTCACGGCGGCCGTGGGTGCGCAGTCCGCGAAGGCCATGCATCAGCCTTCGAAGGGCGACGCCATGAGCGTGGCGTATACGGGTTGCGTGGAGTCCGTCAATCACGGAGGCGCGTTCCTGCTGACCAAGATCGACAGCGTGGACTCCATGCACGACGACAAGACCATGAAACACCACGACGACATGGCGATGAAGCACGACGACATGGCGATGAAGAGTGATGCAGCCAAGACGATGCAGCACGAGCAGGCGCCCATGGCCGACGAAAAGATGGACGCGATGTCAGCGAAATCGTTCGCCCTGGCGGGCTCCACGAATCTCAGCAAGCACATTGGACAGAAGGTGTCCGTGACGGGATCGCTCTCCGACGGCTCGATGGGAACGATGCGCCAGGACCTGTCGACGCTCACGATCAAGACCTTGAAAGTGATTGCAAAGTCATGCTCGTAAACGCTCAAACCCTCACCGTCGGATTATCCGTACGCCTGGAAGCCAAGCCGGGACGCGAGACGGATCTGGAGGCGCTTCTCCGGGGTGCAGCGCCGCTCGCCGAGGCGGAACCCGCGACGTTGGTGTGGTTCGCCGTACGGCTCGGACCCACGACATTCGGAATCTTTGATGCGTTTCCCGATGAAGCCGGCCGCCAGGCCCACCTTGCGGGCCGTATCGCCGCCGCCCTCGGCGAACACGGCACGGCGCTGCTCGCCGCCCCACCGGCGATCGAACGAATCGACGTGCTGGCAGCAAAACTGCCGTAGTCAGTTGGTGCCTGCACGATGCGGACTGTTCTCGGGTGTGTTGCGATAGCGATCTCTGTTGCCTTCGCGATTGCGTCGACACCGTTCGCGCACCCCGCGACGTCGGTCGAGCGCGGCGTCCGCAAGCAGTACGCGGCCGTCGCGTTCGATTATCTCGTGCTGTTCGATCCAGATTCCGTGGTGTCAGCTGTCGATCGGATTGCTCATGGCAGGGGCCGAGAATTCACCAGCATGTGGCGCACACGGCAGTTTGAGTACAGCTGGTTGCGATCGATCAGCGGTCGCTACGTGGATTTCTCCGCCATCACGAGCGATGCTCTCCGGTACACGGCGAATGCCATGCATGTTGAACTGACTGCGGTGGAGAGGGATCAGCTCCTGGACGCGTATTCGCGGCTCACGCCGTGGCCCGATACGGTAGAGGCCTTACGTCGACTGCGCGCCGCGGACCTCCGCGTGATCACGATCGCGAATTTCAGTCCGACGATGCTCCGGGAGAACGCCGAGCGTGCTGGCCTGACGCCCTTGTTCGACGCTCTGGTCAGCACGGACGCGAATCACACGTATAAGCCGGATCCGCGGGCATATCAGCTGGGCGTCGATCGTCTCAAGCTCGACAAGCGCGACATCGTCTTCGCCGCGTTTGGTGGATGGGACGCGGCCGGCGCAGTGTCGTACGGCTATCCAACCGTGTGGGTAAACCGACTGAATCAGCCGCCAGAGGAGCTGGGCCTGCATCCGGATCGGACCGTCACCGATCTGAACGGACTGCTCGATTTTGTCTTGGAGCAAAGCCGGTAACGACCAGTGTGGCTGGCGCGAATTGCTGCCTCTGGAGTCCTTTGCGTGGATGAAGCGGCCGTGAGGCGGCGTGAAATCGGCAACCGGCTCGGACGGAGCGTAAGCAGGGAATATTTCGCATTGGTCTGGTGATTCAGCTCCTGTGAAGCGCAGGATCCCCTATCCGCGCTGAACGCGCGGTGTTGGCAATCGATGGTGAAACAGAGCGCTCCGCACCAATCAGACGCCTGGGCTGCGTTCGAGGGAGAGGTGTTGCCCCATGCCGATCGCCTATTCCGCCTCGCCATGTGGTTCGAGCGGAACCGCGCTGATGCCGAGGATGTCGTGCAGGAGACGATGATACAGGCGCTGCGTTCATTTCATCGCTTCCAGCCCGGGACCAACTGTCGCGCCTGGTTAACCACGATTCTTCAGCGCATTGTCAGCAACCGGCGGCGGGCGAAAGGCCGATCGATTGTCGTGAGCGATCCTGACGACCGTATCGCTCAGACGGTGCCGTTCGTTCCTCCGGTCCCGCAAGATCTGACTGACGAACTCGTCTTGGGCAGCTTGAGGCGGCTGCCAACGGCGTTCCAAGAGGTCATTCTTCTGTGTGACGTCGAGGATCTGTCGTACAAGGAAGCCGCGGAAGCGTTGGCGATTCCGATTGGAACCGTGATGTCGCGTCTCCACCGAGGCCGCGCACAATTGCGCGCGGAGCTCGTTGCCGCGGACGCGGCCCTCGCAGGGCGTCGACCGAACGGCGAGGAAGTGGACTCTTCACACGAGAGAGTCGAGGCGTCATGAATTGTCGTGACGTGCGGGACGTCGCCGATTCGTTTCTCTGTGAGGAACTGTTGACGGAAACGAATCACGAGATCTTGCGGCACCTCGATACCTGTCCATCGTGCCGGACCGAGCTTCACGCGCGTCGCCGTTTGCGCGGCGCTCTACGGACCGCCTTCAATCGCGCTCCAGAACTGCAGCCCGCTGGGGAATTCGCGGACCGCTTACGCGATCAGCTCCGCCAGGCGGCCGTGCACAGACATCGGTCGTGGGCGTTATCCAGTCGACGGCTCGCGCTCGCCGCCGGTCTCGTCCTGGCGGCCGGTGTAGCCGCCGTCGTGTTTCTCAACAGATCGTGGGCGCCGGCCGAGCCGCTGGCGCAGGACGCGATCGGCGATCATCGCAACTGCGCGTTGAAGTATCGGCTGGTCAGGAACCCGGTGCCGCTGGAAGAGGCGGCGCAGCGCTTCGACAGTGCCTATCGCTTGCTGCTCGACGCTCCGCCGGACGCCATCTCCACTCCGGATGGACCTGTTCGCGTGGTTGAGCGGCATTCCTGCGAGTATGGCGCGCATCGGTTTGGACACGTCATCCTGCAGTATCGCGGTCACGTCGTGTCGCTGCTCGTGACAGTAAGCGACAGAACGACGGCCGTCACTGCGTCTGCGGAGGCGATTCCACATGTCATCGGCCATCCGATTGAGGGATTATCCGTGGTGTCGGTCGACGGATCGCGTCATGCGATCATGCTGGTCAGCGATCTGGAGAAGAACGAGCTCAGGCAGCTGGCGAAAATCGTGTCGGTGCCGCTGGCCCAACGCTTGGCAGATGCCACCTCGGATCGCACGAAGACGATTGCCTGGTTGTTCGCTCCGACGCCTCAGGAATTGAACTCCTCGCCCATCCACTGACTCAGAGTCAGTTCGCGGCTCAAGGAACGCTCGTCGGCGAAGTGAACGGACTGGATCTCGTCCTCGATCTTCACAACTAAACTTGACATCCGACCAACACTCCATTCGTCTCCGCGGCTCGAGTATTCGTGCTGATCGAAATACGCGACCGCGCCGCCTCGCTGTTGAGCGCAACCCGGAAAGCCTGACGCGCACGCGACAGGCCGGACATGATGGTTCCGATCGGAACCTCCAAGACGTCAGCCAGCTCTCGATACGACAACTCCTCGAGTTCGCGAAGCACGAGCAGTTCACGAAAACGATCTGGCAAGTTCTGCATCGCGCGCTTGATCAAGGTGACGTCGTCGGTGTGGAGCAACAACGCTTCCGGATCCTCGGAGATTGGACGAGCCCCGCTGTGCTGTTCTTCGTCGAACGGATCGGACGGCGCGAGCGAGCCTTTCCGGAGCCTGGCCCAACATGTGTTGCGCACAATTTGGAGGAACCAGGCGCGCCCATTTCCACCAGTAAAGGTCCGAAAGTAACGAAGGGCGTTCAGCACCGCGTCTTGCACGACGTCTTCGGCATCGTGCTCATTCCGCACCAGCCAGACTGCCAACCGGTACGCCGCATCTAGATGCGGGAGCACAACGTCGTCGAATCCACCGGTCGCCGGAGCATCCTTGACTTCGATCATCGCTTTTGCTCAATGGCCTTGAGTTGGTGCGTTACAAAGAGGGAACAGTTATTCAAGCTGACGTGTCGCGATGACAGTTCATGCAGAAGCTCGAGACCGTCGGTGTCGATGAAAGTGACTTCGGCGAGATCGAGTACAAGTCGGTTGGCGGGCTTCTGCAGGATTTCCGACGACAGGTGCCTGAGCTCGTCGACCCATTGGCCGCGCATCTTGCCTTCGAGCCTGAGCACCACCGAGCCGTCAACGTCGTTCGCCTGAAAGATCCTCATCACCCTAACTAGCCAGGGCAACGAGGATGCCGGCCATCAGAGCTGCTGCCGCCAGACTGTGTATCTCTGGACGGCTCAACCACTTGTCGGGGAATCACCCCTGGTGCTGAGCGGGCGGCCCACCGTGATATTTCGTAGGTTGGGGCGAGCGCGGGACCTAGCTTCGTGGTTGTGACGTCTGCCGGCCCTTACCGACGACGCCGAGCTTCCTCATGCGGCTGCGCAGAGTGTTCGGATTGAGATTGAGGATTCTTGCGGCGCCCTCGGGCCCTTCGATGACACCCTTGGTCTGTTTGAGGACGGACTCGATGTGTTGGCGTTCGGCGTCCCTCATGGACAAGGGCTGACCGTCGTGAATCGACGTTTCCGGCACAGCGGGAGCGTCCATGTGATCGATCGACAGGAGTTCGGCGTCGACGGTCAACACGGGGCCGGTCGCCAGAACGACGGCGCGCTCGACAATGTTCTGGAGCTCACGCACGTTGCCGGGCCACCGATATTGCATTAGCAGGTCCATCGTGTCCTTAGACACGCCATCAATCTTTCGCCCAAATTTCTTGGCGAAGCGCGAGACAAAGTACGACACGAGCGGCGGAATGTCCTCAGGCCGTTTTCGAAGGGGTGGCACGATCAATGGGACGACGTTCAGGCGGAAGAAAAGATCGGAGCGAAAGCGGCCCAAACGGACTTCTTCGGTCAGGTCACGATTCGTGGCGGCGATGATCCGGACATCCACCCGGAGTGTCTTGCTGCTGCCAACCGGCTCGAATTCCTGCTCCTGCAGTACGCGGAGCAGCTTGACCTGGGTGTCGAGGGTCAGCTCGCTGATCTCGTCGAGAAACAGTGTCCCGCCGTCCGCCAGCTCGAAACGACCGACGCGGCGCTCGATCGCACCCGTGAACGCGCCCTTCATGTGGCCGAACAGCTCGCTTTCGATCAGACTCGCGGGAACCGCGCCGCAGTTCACCTTGACCAGCGGCCGATGCTTGCGGGCGCTGCGGCTGTGCAAGGCGCGGGCAATCAGCTCCTTGCCCGTTCCCGTTTCACCCGTCACGAGGACGGTGGCGTCGGTACCGGCTACGCGCTCGACTTTCTGCAAGACCGCCACGAGCGCGGGGCCCTGGCCCACCATCTCGTCGAACCCATGTTCTGTCCTGATTTCTTCCTGCAGGTACACGTTCTCGGCCTGCAGGCGGTTCTTCAACGTCTCCACCTGGGCGAGCGCCTCGCGGAGTTTCTCTTCCGCATGTTCCCGTTCCAATTCGACACCGGCGCGCGTCGCAAAGGTCTGCAGAACCGAGATCCAGAGTGGATCCTCGGACATCGGCTTGTCGTCGACGAGGACCATATGGCCGATGACGCGGCGGGACGAGTCCCAGAGCGGCACGCCCAGGAAACTCTCGGCGTTCAGCTGTGCGAGCAATTCAATGTGCGGGAAGTACTGGCGCACGTTGTGCGAGTAGAGGCAGGTCTGGCCCGTGGTGACCTTCATGCACGGTGTGTCCCTCACGTCGTATTCGAAGGTCGGCCGAAAGCCATCCATCCACAATGCGCGTGTGCGCGCGCGTTCGTGGTCGAGGCACTCGGCGACATACACTCGGCGCACCTTGAGCGCGCGAGCGAGGTGCTCGACGAGCGACGTGAAGAACCTGGTCCCGGTCACGGCCGCCGTGCCTTGCGTGATCGCGTGCAGCAGTTCCTCGGCTGGCCGCGTCGCGACTTCACGCAACGTCGCTCGACGAAGCTCCAGCAGATGCACGGTGTGCCTGGCGAGGGCGCGGAGCCCCTGGAGTTGTGACGCGCTCAGCTCTCGCGGCACGCGGTCCATGACGCAGATCATTCCGAGGGAGTGGCCGTCGCGAGTTGTGATCGGCGCGCCAGCGCAAAACCGTATGTGTGTCTCCGTCACGAGCGGATTGCCGGCGAAGCGCGCGTCGGTCGGAGGCGTCAGTCACGACGAAGACATCGGACTGCAGGATGGCGTGCGCGCTGAAGGAGATCTCTCGCGGTGCGGCATCGATCGAAATGCCTATCCGCGCCTTGAACCACTCCCGCTCGCTGGCGACGAAGCTGATCAGTGCGACCGGCGCACCGCAGAGATGAGCCGCAAGCGTCGCGAGATCGTCGAACGGTACCTCGGGCGGCGTATCGAGAATGTCATACCGCCTGAGCGCAACGAGGCGGGCTGATTCGTCTCGATCCTTGGCGCCGACCTTCGGGATCATCGGGTCCGCAGAGCCTCCCGTTTCAGTCCCGTTCATCTCCATCCGTCAGCGTATCAAAGCGCTCGCAGACCAGCAATGACGCTCACCTGGAATATTCGATGGCGGGTGCAGCTCTTATGGGCAGTGCAGGCCTCGCGTCGGCCGGGCGACGCTGTTCGACCGGGTGTGGTCTAGATCGCGCACGGAATATTTCTCGTGGTCACGACCTTTATTCTGGTGACCGAGGCGCACGACGAGTCGCCTTGGCAAACGCGCTGACGATACTGAAACACCAAGTGATGCCTGACCGGGGATTCTGCCCGCTCCCCGGTCACCATCCTTCAACGAGCGGCTCCGATGCTGATCAAACGAGCGGCGGACATTCGCAGTTCCGAAATCACCGACAAGCGGCTGTATTACAGCCGTCGTGAGTTCCTCCAGACGGCGACGGGGACTGTCGCGGTGGCTGCCGCCGGCCTGGTTGGCGGCGAGGCGCTGCTCGACGCCGAGACGCCCGCTCCCCACGGGCGGAAGCTCGATCACATCGCGAAGAGCCCGCTCAGCACAAACGAGAGGCCGAACACCTGGGAACAGATCACCACCTACAACAACTATTACGAGTTCGGCACCAGTCACGATTCGGCGTCGATGTACGCGCGGAGCTTGAGGCCCGAACCGTGGACGATCACGGTTGATGGCGAATGCACCAGGAAAGGCACGATGAACCTCGAGGACGTCCTGAAGGGGAAAACACTCGAGGAACGCATCTACCGCCACCGCTGCGTCGAGCGATGGTCGATGGTCATCCCGTGGATCGGCTTCCCACTCGCGGACTTCATCAAGCAATGCGAGCCCACGTCGAAAGCGAAATACGTGGAGTTCACGACGCTCAACGATCCCAAGCAGATGCCCGGCGTCCGCTCCTCCGTGTTGCGGTGGCCGTACACCGAGGGGTTGCGCCTGGACGAGGCGATGCACCCGCTCGCGCTTTTCGTCGTCGGCCTGTACGGGGAGGTGCTGCCCAATCAGGACGGCGCGCCGTTGCGTCTCGCCGTGCCGTGGAAGTACGGCTTCAAGCACATCAAGTCGATCGTCAAGGTGAGATTCGTCGAGAAGCAGCCGCTGAATTCCTGGCAGGAGTACGCGGCGAACGAATACGGCTTCTACGCCAATGTGAACCCGAGCGTCGACCATCCGCGCTGGAGCCAAGCGCAGGAACGACGCATCGGCGAGTTCCTGATGCGGAAGACGCTCATGTTCAACGGCTATGGCGATCAGGTGGCGAGCCTGTACGCAGGCATGGACCTGCGCCGAAACTACTGAGCCATGTCAGACCGCACCGTTCGCACCGTTCTCAAGCCCCTCGCCTTTCTCGCCTCGCTCGGACCGGCTGCGTGGCTGGTGTGGGCGGCGCTTACCGGCAACCTGAGTCCCAACCCGCTCGGCGATCTGACGAATGAAACCGGTGTCTGGACTCTGCGTTTTCTCTGCATCACGCTCGCGATCACGCCGCTCCGGCGGATCAGCGGCTGGAATCTTTGGATCAGATTCCGGCGCATGGCAGGGCTGTTCGCGTTCTTCTACGGCACGCTGCACCTGCTTACGTACGTCATCGCCGATCGTTTGGCCGGCCTCGAGTTTCAGAACGCGGTCGTCGCCTGGACGACACTCACCGGCCTTGCGAGCGCCGTATGGGACGACATCTCCAAGAGACCGTACATCACAGCCGGATTCACAGCATGGGCGACGATGGTGCCCCTCACGATCACGTCAACAGCCGGCATGATTCGTCGGCTCGGTGGGAAGCGCTGGACGCGGTTGCACACGGTCGTCTACGCCACTGCGGCCCTTGGTGCTGTGCACTACTGGTGGTTGGTGAAAGCGGATGTCCGCAGGCCGCTGGCCTACGCCGCTGTCATCGCGCTACTGCTCACCTTCCGCGTGTACTGGAAATGGGCGCACGCCGTCCCGGCCGCCGTCCAACGCGCACCGTTGGCGCAATCGGCGACCGGCGCTCGGAAGGCGTCGTGAGGCCGCTCGCTGATTCCCGTTGAAGGCCTCCCTCTACCTTTCCTCTCATGAATCCCGTTTCATCATCGGCACCGACCTGGTGATTGACGGCGGACGGATCCAACTTTAGTGATCGAAGGAGCCGACTGTGACACTGACAGCGAACAGTGCAGATCTCTACACTCCGTATTCCCTCGGATCTCTTCGCCTCCCGAATCGCTTCGTCATGGCACCGATGACGCGGAATCGCGCGGGGACGGGCAACGTGCCAACCGCGGTCGTCGCTCGCTACTATGAGCAGCGCGCCTCGGCGGGCCTCCTGGTGACCGAGGCAACGCAGGTCGCTCCGGAGGGTGTGGGATATCCCAACACTCCCGGCATCCACAGCATCGAGCAGGTGGCCGGCTGGCGACGCGTCACTGACGCGATCCACCGGGCGGGCGGACGAATCTGTTCTCCAGCTCTGGCACGTAGGCCGTATCTCGCATCGACTCTTTCAACCGGGCGGCCGCTTACCGGTTGCCCCGTCCGCCGTAGCGCCGGCGGGTCAGGTGTACACCGTGAAAGGGATGATGCCGTTCGAGACTCCGCGCGCTCTGACGTCCGACGAGATCCCGGGAATCGTCGAGCAGTTCCGCCTCGGAGCCGCCAACGCTCTGAAGGCAGGATTCGACGGAGTCGAGATCCATGCCGCGAATGGGTACTTGCCCGACCAGTTTCTTCGCGATGGAACCAACCGACGGACCGACGCGTACGGCGGTTCGGTCCAGAATCGCGCGCGGTTCCTGCTGGACATTGTCCGATCGGTGATCGGTGTCTGGGGTCCCGACCGCGTTGGCGTTCGACTGTCACCGGGCGGTACGTTTAACGATATGACGGACTCGGACCCGCTGAAAACATTCGGCTATGTGATCGGCGAACTCGACCAGCTGGGCATCGTGTATGTTCACCTGGTCGAGGCGAGCGAAGACGACATTCGCCACGGCGGCTCGACGGTTCCCACCGATCGTCTGCGCCCGTTGTTCCGACGGACGCTGATCGTGAATGGTGGATACGATCGACAGCGTGCCGATGCTGTCATCAGAAGCGGCGTTGCCGATCTGGTCTCATTCGGCAAAGCGTTCCTGGCTAACCCGGACCTGCCGCAACGGTTGAAGATCGGCGCAGCCCTCAACGTGCCGGATCCTGACACCTTTTACGGTGGAGGAGAGAAAGGGTACGTCGACTATTCGGCGTTGTGACCCGAGCAGCTCGATTGCGCGACGTCCGGACGACGAAGTTCTCGCCGTCGCGCGCGCTGGGGGCGGCGGTTACGCACGATACTCGGAGTCCAAGCTCAGGCGCGACGACAGTCCCAACCCGAGTCAGCAGGACACGAATACAGGTGCGCTCCAGTTCGGTGGCGGCATCAATGTGGGACCTGGTCGTGGCTTGGCTTCCGGGGCGAGATCCGCGACGTCCACACGGGTGCCCGCCGCTTCTCGATTCCCACCCCCGGCCCGCCCGTCCAGAATGTGGTGGCATCGGCGGTTTATCGTTGGAGTTTTGATCCCGCGCTTTCCGAGGGCCTATTTTTGATAGACATGGCACAGACAATCCCTCTCGGAATAAAGGACAGTACGCCGGGTATTATCACGACAGAAAGGACCATTCCGTGATGTGCCACTCGTGCCGCCGCGCACCAGGCGTTTTCGTTCTCGCTCTTGCCCTGCTCGCCATCGGCGCCGGTCAGGCTCCTCCCCAGTCCGGCAATCCGGCCGCGAAGGTGGACGTGGAACGCGTGGGCCCGCAGGTCGGTACGGGATTGCCCGATTTCAGCCTTCGCGATCAGCATGGCGACGTTCATTCCATGAAGTCGCTGCTGGGCCCGAAGGGCGCGCTGATCGTCTTTTTCCGCTCGGCCGATTGGTGACCGTACTGCAAGACGCAGCTCGTGGAGCTGCAAGGCCGTCTCACGGAGATTCGCAAAGCCGGAATGGGCCTCGCGGCGATCAGCTACGACCCTGTGCCGGTGTTGGCCGATTTTTCTGCGCGGCGTGGCATTACGTTCCCGCTGCTCTCCGACCCGGCGTCGGCGACGATCAAACGGTACGGCCTCCTGAATACAACGATTGATCCCACGAACGCGTTGTACGGGTATCCGTTCCCCGGCACATTCCTCGTCGACCGGCAGGGCGTCGTCACGTCTCGAGTCTTCGAGGAGGCCTACCAGGAGCGCGATACGGTCTCGAGCATCCTGGTGCGACTGGGCCAGCGGGTCGACGTGCACGCGACGACAATCGCAGGCGCCCATGTGACGGTGACGTCCTACGCGACCGACGACGTCGCCGCGCAAGGCACCCATTTCTCGCTCGTGCTGGATGTCACACCTGGACCGCGGGTGCATGTCTATGCGCCGGGCGCGAGCGACTACAAGTCGGTCGCGATCAGCGTGCAGCCACGACCCGGCCTCGTCGTGAAAGCGCCGCGGTATCCCAAGTCCGAGGATTACTTCTTCAAACCGCTGAAGGAGCACGTCCCCGTGTACCAACACCCGTTTCGGATCGTGCAGGACGTGACGCTCGATCCCTCCCGGGATGGGACCGTGGCGCTGAAAGATGTCACGAGTCTGACGATCACCGGCCGATTCGACTATCAGGCCTGCGACGACAAGGTCTGCTTCACGCCGCAATCAGTGCCGCTCACGTGGACCATTGGTGTGAAGCCGCTCGATCGTGAACGCCCGAAGCAGGACTGAACAGTCGAGGCATCCAAGAACGGAGGGAGGCCATGTCTGCGGTCGCGTACACCTCGAAGATACGCCTCGAGCGACGCAAGGGACCCTTGCGGATTGCGCACCTGCCGGGTGAAGCGCAGCCTGTCACGTTCAGTGTTCACGGCGCCATCGCTCAACACTACAAAATCGATCCGTCGAGCCTGACCGAATCGCACGCCGCGACGATCGACTATGTGATCGCGGCCACGGCCGGTTGAATGCTCGGCACCTTTGGAGGCGCGCTGGAGGCGCGCCAGATCGACGCGAGCGGCGGGCGCCTGACCGCGGATGTGACCGGCGAAGTGGAAACCGAGGATGGCGTCCTGGTCATTCGCCGGATTCATGTCGCGATGCTGCTGAAAGCACCGGACGTGATGCGGGCAACCGTCGACCGAGTCCACAGCATGTACCCGATGCGCTGTCCGCTGTACCGCACACTGCACCAGGCCATCGCGCTCTCCTCATCGTTCGAGCTGACGTCATGAAAGGGGCGCAGGATCCTGGAGTGAGGCGCCGCTGACGACGTTCCTGATCGTGGCCTGGACGGCCTGCGAACACGAACGTACCGATATCTATGCCGCCACGAGCGAAGACGGCGCCGTGCAATTTGGCGCGCCGGTCCGTGTAAACGATGTTGAGGGCGAGGCACACGTGTACGGTGAAGATCCGCCGCGTGTGGCCATCGTCCCGAGCGCGGCACACTCGCAGGCAGTTCTTCCCGAGACCGTCGTGATCTGGCCGTCCGACCGGACAAAGCACCTCGGGTTGCGATCGGCGCGCTCGCTCGATGGTGGCCGGACGTTTTTCCCGTCAACGTCGGTCGGTGACGAGGCGATCGCCGCCGAGCGAGGATTCCAGTCTGTGACAGTCGGCCCCGATCGAGTCGTGCACGCCGCATGGCTCGATGGCCGACCCGGGTTCGTTGAATAGCGGGACACCAGATCACGCGAACGGTTGATCGCGGTGCTGGTCGAGACGTCGACGTTCATCGGTCTTGAGGCACTGTTGTGGCTGGCGGACTTGAGCCGTCGGGCTCGTTTGCCTCTTCGTTGCGCGCGGCGCGGCCGAATTGGTGGACCCGTTCGGTCAGACTGCCTTTGCGGATGCGCACGGATTCACGGGTGACGTCGCCGATCGCGCCGCCAAGCTCCACGTCGAGCCCAGCCGATTTCGAGAGGCCAATCTTCTGACTGGCGTAGACGCTGCGGTGCCCGACCATCAGGAAGGCTGTTGAGGCCGCCAACGCCGCATACACACCCTCAGGACCGGGCAACAGTTCCATGGCCATCACGGCGGCGGCGATTGGCGTGTTCGCAGCAGCGGCGAGCATCGCCACGAGCCCCACGGCACCCAGGAACGTGGTCGGCATGCCGAACACGGGCGCCAACGCAGCACCACTGGTGGCGCCCACGAAGAAAATCGGCGTCACGATGCCGCCGCTGCCGCCTGTTTCGAGCGTGATCGAGGTCGCCAGGATCTTGAGCAGAAAAGCGCCGGCGAACACGGGCGTCGTCCCCGCCAGCACACCGTTGATCGTGTCAGTCCCGAGACCGGCATAGGCGTCACCGGCCGCCATATACAAGAGCACCAAGGCCACGCCGCCCGCGGCCGACAGCAGGTACGGCCGGCGTTCGAAGCGACGCAGTGCGCGCTCGAAGAAACGGAGCGACTCGATGAGCAGCAACGCGATCAGGCCGAACAGCGCTCCACACACCAGCATGATCAGGATGGTTTTCACCTGGCGCGTATCGGCGAAGGGCTGTCTGCAACGACGGAAACGGAGGCCGCACGCCGCAGACGAGATGCGCGACGATGCCGGCCACCAGCGCGGGAAAGATCACCGTGTAATCGATCCGTCCGAGATAGAGCACTTCGATCCCGAAGAGCGCTCCGGAGACAGGCGTGCCGAACACCGCCGCGAAACCGGCGCTGATCCCGCAAATCACCAGCCGCCGCCGGTCCTCGTCGCGAAGGCGCAGGATGTCGGCGAACAGACTCGTCAGGGCGGCGCCAATCTGCGCGGCCGGCCCCTCCTTGCCGACGGAGCCGCCAAACGCCAGCGTTACAACTGTTGCGCTCAGCTTCACGGGCGCGACGAGCCAATCGACGCGACCGGCCCGCTGGTGCACGGCGGCGATGACCGCCTCCGTGCCGTGGCCGCGCGCATCGGCGGCGAACGTGCGAATGATCCAGACGCAGATCGGAAGCGCGACCGGCAGAAAGATGAAGACGGGAACGCGACCGGGCGTGAGCGCACGCGCCCAGTCAGCTGAGCGGGCGAGAGCCCAGAGAAACACGCGCGTGCCAAGACCGACGCAGATGCCTGCCGCCGCACCGAGCATCGCCCATTTGAGCGTGCTGATGAGCAGCGCCGTATGCTCGGTGTACCAGCGAGTCTCGTCGGCGAGACGAGGAGACTCGTCGCGGGAGACCAAGCCGCGGAGCCGAGCCAATCGTTGTCGAAAGGTAGAGGACATCCGCTTCGTTAAGCCTATCCGAAGAGCCTCGGAGCAGGCGAAACGACGACGCCGGGGTGGTGCAGACCAAACTCCCGAGCGAGCTTCACGCGCTCGAGGAACCACTGCTTTGGGTGGGGACGCGAGGTCATCCCTCACCAGTAGCAGGTTGACAGCGGTCCACGCGACGTGTAACTGTTTTGTTACGCATTTCAACGCGGGACCGCTCAAAGGAGGGCGCATGACCAACGTTCCAGGCATTCTTGTCGTACGGAGATCCATTCACATTGCAGCATCGCCCGATCAGGTATGGAACGAGTTCGCCAGCTTCGAGCGGATGACGCAATGGTGGGGCGTGGTGATCGGCGCACCACGTGCGGGCACTCCTAACGGTCAGCGACTCCTGACGTACGAGCCGCGGCTGGGCGGCCGAATCGAAATGGAGGTGGAGCTGAATGGGTCGCCACTCCGGTACGGAGGAACGATCGTGACGCTGGACCCAGGGCGAGAACTGACCTTTGAGTGTGACTGGATTCCGAATCGGGGGTGGTTGCTGCCAACGCTTCTCACGATCCGGCTGACGCCCGCGTTGAGCGGCACTCTTGTCGAGTTGCTCCACCACGGTTTTGAGCGAACTGGGGTCAGCGGCGCCGCCGACCATGCAGGGTACGAGGGCGGTTGGGGAATGACGCAATTGATGGCTCTGCGAGAGCTGGTGAAGGCGGCGTGAAGAGTAGACACGTCAGCCAAAGCCAAGACGCGTTCAAGGCTCTGTCGGACCCCACGCGTCGGGACATCCTCACGCTCTTGCGAAAGCGCCAGGATTGCTCGGCTGGAGAAATCGCCGATTCCTTTCCGAACATCAGCCGCCCGGCGGTTTCACGGCACTTGCGCGTGCTTCGAGAAGCAGGGCTTGCAATCGCAACGGGGATTGGTCGCGAACAGCGCTACACGCTCTCGCTGGCGCGTCTGGCGCGAGTGCATCACGACTGGTTCGCGCAGTTCGACGACGTGTGGGGCGCATCTCTAGCCGCGCTCAAGGGTCGCGTCGAATCGGCGGTCGCTGGAAGCCGCACGAAAAGGACTTCGGCCGAAAAGGAGAAAAAGCGCCGAGCGTAACTCGCGATCTAAATACGACCGCGAAACTCGATGGCCCGTCCTGGCTACGCGGCCGACGATGATCCACGAGGAGGGCAGAACCGCTCGCCCTCCCCGAGTCCTCACGGACGAACGCGGATGATCGTCTTCCCCTTGATCCGCTTGGTCGGGTTGAAGGCGGCGACGGCATCGTCGAGGGTCGAGACGTTGCCGATGTTTGTCCGCAGCCGTCCGTCACGCACCCGCCGGACGATCTCACTCAGTTGGGCACGATCGGACTCGACAACGAAGTCGACCGCCAGGCCGTCGGCGGGCCGCGCCTCGGGCGGCCCGACGATGGACACCAGTGTTCCTCCGGCTCGAATCAGGCCTGCGGACCGCTTCCCGATGTCGCCGCCGATGACATCGAACACCAGATCGACTTCGCCGACATCTTCGAGGACGTCGTTCTCGAGGTCGACGAACTCCTGCGCGCCGAAGTCGAGCACCGTCTGACGGTCGGCGGCGCGTCCGGTGCCGATGACGTAGGCGCCGGCCTCACGTGCGAGTTGCGTCACCATCGACCCGACTGCGCCGGCCGCGCCGTGCACGAGGACGCTCTGCCCCGCCTGAAGGCGGCCGTGCTCGAACAGTCCCTGCCACGCGGTCAGGCCCGAGATCGGCAGGCTCGCGCCCACCGTGAAGTCGACGTCGCCCGGCAGCGGCGCGAGGTTGCGTGCCTCGACGGCCGCGTACTCCGCCAGGGTGCCGTCGCGATACCAGTCCGTGAGGCCGAACACCCGCTGTCCCACCGACAGCCCCGTCGTGCCATAGCCGAGGGCGGTGACCACTCCGGCCAGCTCGTGCCCGGGGATCGACGGCGTTCGGTCACGGTCGAGGCGATCGGTCCAGGTCGAGGGCCACGTCAGCTCAGTCGGAACGAATCCCGACGCATGAACCTGAACGACGACGTCGTTTATCGCTGCCTGCGGCTCGGGCCGCTCCACCAGCGTCATCCCGGCCGTTCCCGCAGCCTGGTCCGTCACCACGATCGCCTTCATCGTCCGCCTCCTTGTCCTGTCCAAACGGAGAGATGGCCGAGTGGAGCCCGGCGTTCATGACGGTATACTTGTTCGTGCGAACGTGAGAGCGTCACTTTTCGAGGACTTATCACAATCGCCAAGAATCGTGGGTTGCGCGTGACCGTAAGTCGTTGATTTTACAGACGGAGAGATGCTGGAGTGGTCGATCAGGCACGCTTGGAAAGCGTGTGTAGGGGAAACTCTACCGAGGGTTCGAATCCCTCTCTCTCCGCCAACTAACCTGTTCTACACAGACGAGTTCGCGGTTTCGGTCGCCTCCGTTGCCACAATGTTGCCACGGCTCGCGAGAATGCTCGGGGTCTCCAGCAGTCGAATCGCGCTGTCGACCGCCGCTGGAGTCAAGTGCATGTATCGCTGCGTCGTCGTGGAGATCGGCATGCCCCGCCAACTCCTGAATCGCGCGCGCAGGCGCCCCGCGCATCGCCAGGTGCGAACAGAACGTGTGACGGAGCATGTGCGGCCCGTTGTTCTGCAGTCCGGCCCGCTGCGCAGCCCGCCGAACCAAGCCCTGAACCAGCCCTTCGGTCAACGGGAGTCCATCTTCCTGATAAAGCACTCGTGGCCCACGAAGATGTCGATGTTCCCGAAGGGCGCCGGCGAGTCGTGCGGTCAATCGTACGTATCGTAACCGTCCGCCTTTCGTTGACGCGATCTGTCCCTTCCACGCCGACCGTTGAACACACACGTGTCGCTTGTTGAAGTCGATGTCGCTCCATTCAAGCGCCACCATCTCGCCGAGCCGCAGCCCTGCTTCGCCCGCAAGCAGGACGAGGATCTACGCGCGTGGGTCGGTTTGCGCGCCGCCGCCACAAGCCGCTCGAACTCGTCGAAGTCGTAGAACCGGATCGAACCCTTCGACACCGGCAGGACTTTGACTGTGCACGGCAGCCGTTCGATCACATCCCACTCCACGGCTTTCTTGAGCATCACGCTCAGCACGGTCAGGACGTTGTTGACGGTCTTCGGCGCCTTGTTCAGCAATCGATGTTTCAATCGCTGCACGTCCTCGTTCGTGATCGCGTCGAGCGCGCTTGCGCCAAGCGCAGGCACGAGATGCACTCGGACGATCATCTCTTTCGCCGCGATCCCGCTCGGCTTCTGACGATTCGCCCTCGCATGTCCCTCGATGAATCTCGACGCGAACTGTTCCAACGTGGGCACCTCCTTCTTGGGTTGGGGTGGACCGTGCTGCAGTAAGTGCCGCTCACGGTCCTGGCCCCATCGTTGAGCCGCCGACTTCGAGGCGATGGACAACCGCCGCCGCTCTCGATGTCGCGCCCCGTTCGACAGCCGGGTGTTGATGTCCACCATCCAGCCGCCTTGCGATACGGTCTGACTGTCACGCTCATCGCTGTCTACCTTTCCAGCGATGGCGTGGACTTCTGGCGGAGCCAGTCTAGCAGAGCCTCTTCCCGAACCAGCACGCGTCGCCCGATGCGGACGACGCCGGGTAGCTGCGCGCGCTCGATCATCGCGTAGATCGCCTTTCGACTAGTGGACCGTACTCGCTGAAGTACTACCAATTCGATGCGCCGGGTTGCGATAGGCCCAGCGGATCGGCTTCGGCGCTTTGTTGTAGCGATGGATGTATCGACGAATCTTGCGAGCCAGGTCGGCGACGGAGGTGAAGATGCCGCGCGCCAGCAGGTCTCGCTCGATCTTCGAAAACCAGAGTTCGACTTGGTTGAGCCAGGACGAATAGGTCGGCGTGAAATGCAGCTGCACGTTCGGATGCTCGAGCAAGAAGGTGCGCACGGCTTGCGTCTTATGGGTCGAGAGATTGTCCGCGATGACGTGAATCGCTCGCCGCTTCGGCTGACTGGCGACGATGTCGCCGAGGAAGTCGACAAAGGCGGCACTCGTGTGCCGCGGCACGGTCTGGCCGAGCACTTCGCCCGACTGGGTGTTGAGGGCGGCAAACAGCGAGAGCGTGCCGTGCCGGTAGTACTCGAAGCCGTGGCGCTCGGCGCGTCCGGGCGACAGCGGCAGCACGGGATCGAGGCGGTCGAGCGCCTGAATGGCGGTTTTCTCGTCGACGGCGAACACCGCCGCGTGGTCCGGCGGATTGACGTACAGGCCGATCACGTCGGCGGCCTTCGGTTCGAAGTCCGGATCGTCCGACTGCATGTAGCGCTCGAAGCGATGGGGCTGGAGGCCGGCGCGCTGCCAGGCCTTCGCGACGAGGTTGTGATGAATCTTCAGCACGCGGCCCAGCTTTCGCGTACTCCAGTGCGTGCTGCCGTCGGGCGGCGGTTGCTGCGTCTTCGCCAACACGCGCGCTTCCATCGCCGGCGTCAGCACCGTCGGCGGCTGCCCGCGATACCGCGGCCGCAGCCCCTCGAGCCGGTCGGCCAGAAAGCGCCGTCGCCACCGATTGATGTAATCGCGGTAGCACGGCACCGTGGCTTCGATCGTCGAGTACGATTCGCCATCGGCCAGCATCAGAATCACCCGAGCCCGGCGCGCGTCTTCCGCTCGAATCTTGAGGCTGCGCACGCGGCGTTCCAGCTCGGTTCGTTCATCGGTCGTCAACGTCAGCGCCATATGGCGCCAGACAGTACCAGTACTGCTTCAGTCAGTACAAGCCACTAGTTGTGATTTCTAGCAAGGTTGTTCACTGCGCGACCCTCGGAAAGCGGGAGCACGGTGGTTGATAGCCGAGCGCAGCGTGCGGACGAGTGACATTGTAGGCGCGCAGCCACGGCTGCAGCGCGCGCGTGCGGCGAGCCGAGGTCGTGTACGCCCGCACGTACGCCCATTCGCGAATCAGCGTTTGGATGAAGCGCTCCGCCTTGCCATTGGTCTGCGGTCGATACGGCCGGGCCCGTTTCAACCGGACGGTGTGGCGAGCGGCCACCGCCTGAACGCGCCGGCTCCGATAATTGCCGCCGTTGTCCGTCAGGATGCGCCGAATGCGGAGACCCCGCCGCGCAAACCATGCGAGGGTGCGCGCCAGGAACGCGGCGGTCGTGGCGCCGGTTTGATCGGGCAGGACCTCGACGTAGGCGGCCCGACTGTGGTCATCGATGGCGACGTGCGCATATTCCCAGCCGATGCCTTTCACGACCGCTCGCCGATCGCCATGAATGCGGTGGCCGACCCCGGCAATGCGCGCCAACCGTTTGATATCGAGATGCACGAGATCGCCAGGATGGGGCCATTCGTACCGCACGACCGGCGCCGGCGGCGTGAGGCGCGCGAGCTGATTCAACCCCGCCCGCGCCAAGACGGCGGCGACGGTGGAGCGCGGCACCTGGAGCTGGACCGCGATGGCCCAGGCCGTGCGCCGCTCATAGCGGGCGGCGATGATGCGGGCGGTCACGGCCGGCGCGGTCCGGCGCGGTTGACCATGCGGCGTCGAGGGCCGATCCTCCAGCGCCATCACGCCGCCGGTGCGATGGCGGGCCAGCCATTTGTAGGCACTGCGCACGCTGATGCCCGCCGCGCTGGCCGCCGTGTGGGGGTCCAGCGCTGGTGACGAATCCGGTCGACGAGCAAGGCACGCATGTGGGGCGTCGTCTTCGCGTTAGGATGAAGCGTCACTCGGGGTCTCCTCTCGGACTGAACGGAACGTGTGGTAACGCCCATTCTTTCCAAGGAATCCCGAGTGAACAACCTCATTAGAATTCACAACTAGTGCGCAGCAGCTCGGCCACTTCAGATGTCGTCAGCAGCACGGGCGTGCGCGGCATACGGTCGCTCCCTCTCGAGGCGCGTTTTCAGCAAGTTGCGTAAACGGCCAGGTCCTCGTCGAAACGGCTGTCAGAAATTGCCGAACGGGTCCGGGCTCTATCGGCTTGCTGGAATCGACGGCTCGGTACACGCTGGCGATCCGCGAGTTCGCCTTGTCGAATTTCTCCGTCGTCGGCTCTGTCGATGAGACGACGCATGTCGTCTTCCGACGAGGAACGTATTGAGACGACGGCGGTAGCGCGAACAGAAAAGGTTGGCGCGATCTTCGCCATGCAAGACGGCAGGCCAGCCGACGCACGATCGATCAGCACGAGTGCCGACGTCGAATACGACGCGATCGCCCAGACGCGCGGAACCGACGACTGGTGAGCGCGTATTCCGCGTCGGTCACCTTCGTGCTGTCGATCTCGTGCGTCAGCCTGATCCGCTGCACCTCCTGCTACTCGCGGAAGTGGTAGCGCTCAAACGATCGTCCTGGAATCTGCACTATGCCCTCGCCGCGAACCACCCATTGTCGGAAGACGCCATGCGGCGTCTCATCGACCGGGCCGACGCGGAGAAATTCGACAAGGCGAAGGATCGGATCGTCAGCGAGTTCCGAAGGAGGACCCGAGGTTCCGAGGCAGCACCCCGCGGGGGGTGATGGGATGGACTCCTCCGTCAGAACGAGCATCATCTGGCCGGCCACCAATGGCCGTGGGAGGAGCCCAACATGCCGCACTCGACGCACATCGCCGTCGACCTCGCGAAGTCGGTCTTCGAGATCGTCGTGTCCGATCAACCGGGGAAGGTCCTCGAACGACATCGTCTCCCGCGGGCGAAGTTTCTGGAGTTCTTCGCGAATCGGCCGGCGGCTACCGTCGTCATGGAGGCCTGCGGCTCCGCACACTTCTGGGCGCGCAAGATCGAAAGCCTTGGACATGGCGTCGTCCTCTTACCGCCGGCCCAGGTGCGGCCCTACGTCCTACGTAACAAGACTGACCGTACGGACACGCGCGGCATCCTCGAAGCGCACCGCAACGAAGACATCTGCCCAGTGCCGATCAAGTCGATCGCGCAACAGGCCCTGACGTCGCTGCATCGGATCCGCTCGGCGTGGGTCGCCGAACGGACGGCCAAGATCAATCTGCTGCGCGGGCTCCTGCGCGAGTTGGGGCTGGTGATTCCCGTCGGCGCGAAGAAGGCGGTGCCGCATGCGTGGGCGTTCATCGAAGACGAGGCGTCTGGCATCCCGGATACGCTGCGTCCGCTCTTCGCCGAGCTGTGCGACGAGATCCGCGCTCTCGGAGACCGTCTCGACGGCGCGGAGCGCCAGCTCGAGGCGATCGCGAAGCAGCATCCCACCGTCGCTCGCTTACGGACGATTCCCGGGATCGGCCTCTTGGTGGCCACAGGCGTCCTCGCGTTTATCGGTGATGTCCGCCGGTTCCCGTCGGGGCGACATTTCGCCAGCTATCTCGGTCTGACGCCGCGTGAGCATTCGAGCGGCTCGCGACGATCGCGTGGCGGGATCACCAAGCGCGGTGACTGCTACCTGCGGACGCTGCTCATCCACGGGGCCCGCGCGGCCCTCGTTCACGCGCACGGGCAGTCGGACCCCGATCGCCTTCGTGCCTGGGCTCTGCGACTCGAGCAGACGGCCGGCAACAAGCGCGCGTCCGTCGCGCTTGCGAACAAGCTGGCTCGCATCGTGTGGGCGGTCCTGACGCACGACCGCGACTTCAGGTCCGTTCCGGTTGCCGCATAGATCCTGAGCGAGGGAATCTCATCATCAGACGGCTGTGCTGAATCGAAGTGATGACTCGACAGGTCCGACCGATGCGCACGAGGCCGCACACGTCACTGGAGCCCAAGAGGCCGATGGGGCGATTGGCCCACGCGCGGGCGCATTTTCATCATGGCCCGGAGCCAGAAATGCTCCGACAAGAGGCCGCAGACATGAGTGCAGTCGACCCGTCGTGCTCAGCGATCACGGCCGCCCGCGCACAGGCAGTAGGGAATGAAGAGCGCCCTTAAGAGGAGGAACATGACTTGATCGCGCGCCCGATTCCCCCTTGACGGAGGAGTCCAGACATGACGTGTCCCTTCTACAGCCGCTGCGCAGCAGCGATCGTCGCTTTGCCCCGTGGCGAGGGTCAGAACTGACCCATCGGGTTCATCGTCCGAGAGTCATTCTGACCCGTCCCGCGTGATGCGACGGCGTCGCTTCTCACGGGCGCAACGGTCGGACAGCCCCCTCCCTTCGGCCGCTGCCGGTCGGCGAACGGGACGTGCGGGCGTACTCTTGCGATCGAACTGCCCACGGCACGTCGATGCACCGGATCTGGTCCGCTCTGCCGTTCCAGCCGAAAATGCTATTTGTGAAGCGGCTCTGGCTGTGTCTCGTCAGCTTGGTCCTGGTATCGTCCTGCACGCCAGTCGATGACTTCGGAGCGTACTGCGACAAAGGCGTCCTCGATCCGGCGCTTGAGGGATCGTGGGACAAGGTCGGGCTGGCAGGCCAGGACCCTCGCGACATTCCGGGGCCGGACGAGTGGAAGTTCACGAAGAACGAATGGAAACTCCGTCAACATGACTCTCCAGCGGCGGGACGATTACGGTTTTTCGAGCTTGGCCAATATGCCGTGGGACGTAACCTGGTGCGACCCGAGTCGCGCTTTTGAACGACGATGGACACCATAGTGAGTAGGGCGACGGGAACTAATCGTTGACGAGCTTGGGATTGAGGCGCGCTGCAGTAGCAACAGCGCTTGGGGCTGTATCAATCGTCGTCTCTAGCGCTCAAGCAACTCGGGTCAGGTCGATCGAACGCTCCGCTGAGCCTATCGCGGATCAACTCATGCCCAGTGATGAAATAGTCATCGTACAACGCGAGTTCGATGACATCGACCCCGAGCATTTTGATACTGCCGACGAAATCGTGGACCAGACTACTCGATGGGCAGCAGGAATCGCCCTAGTGCGCTTCAATAGAATCGATAGCGTTCTCGTTGACGGCGGGACTTGGATTCGAACCATGATGCAGGCAAACGTCCGTGCGGTGGTGAAGTCCACTTCTCGATTGACGTTGCGCAAGGGGCAAAACATCGAGGTTTCCATAAACGGCGGTGAACTAAAAATCGGAAGCGTCATCGTCCGCACAGAGAATGTACCGAGAATAACGGCGAGGCGCGAATACCTCATATTCATTCATGCCGGCGCCGAGGAACTAGGCCTCGAAATGATCCGGATGCCTCTTCAAGTAGATCACGGAAAGCTCGCAAGCACGGCGCAGACAAGAGGCTACGACCGTGTAATAGATCCGCTAAACGGTCAGGACATGGCATCGGTGCTGCAGCGCATCAAGAGTATCGGGGATCAGCGCTAGACGATGGTGGAGTGAAAAGTCTGGGCGACATCGCGAGAGGCGTCACATGGTGTGACCAACAGCGTGCTCGATCGCCGGTGGGCGCGCTAGTGGACCATCGAAAACTTGAGACGTCGTTTATCGGCTTAGCAAGGAACGCGGTCCTTGTGATGTGCGTGGCCCTGCTCGCAGTACGTGTCGGCCTTACACAAGAAGTTCACGTCAGAGTAATGCGCCAGGTTCTCGCGCCGCTCAAAGATCGGCTTCGCCCAGACGACGAAGTGGTTGCGGTTACAAGAACGATTGACGTGCTCGAGCCAGACCACGTACAGACAGTCGACGAGATTATCCAGGAATCAACTCAGTGGGCTGACGCGATTGTCTTTGTTGACATCGACAGTGTCGCCGCTCTTTTGGCCGACAGAGATACGTGGATTCGCACGGAGATACGCGGCAAAGTCAGGGAGGTCGTAAAGGCGACGAGGCGCGTGCGAATGACGAAAGGTGAACACATTCGCGTGTCTTTGAACGGTGGCGAGCTGCAGATTGGAACGGTTCTGGTAAAGACTGAGGATGTGCCAAAAATCACGCCTGGGCGACGATACCTACTCTTCATTCAAGATGTCGGTAAGCCATTGGGCCTCAACCTCATTCGAGAGCCGCTTCAAGAGAGTGACGGAACTCTGGTGAGCAGAACCGAGATTCTACGCAGCACGACGGACCGACTCGGCGGTCTTAAGGCGGAATTCGTATTGGACCGAGCAGATCGACTCAGCGGCCTCAAGACTGGATTCGTATTAGATCGAATCAGGCATCTCAAGGAATGAATCGTGAGGTTGTCCATGGCAGGTCACAGGAGTTCCCGTCAAAAGAGTCCCTGATTCACGATGGATCGATGTATTGCGTTTACTCTCAGTGTGACGTAATCGAGCGGGTCTGTCCTCTGGAATTCCTGCACAGTTGTTTCATGGACGGCGGTCAGAATGGAACGAATCCGCTTGCCCGACCCATTCCCCAACGTTAGACCACAGTCGACGTGACCGCCTGGGAGACCTGCAACCCCGGCTTGGAGGGCTGGTGCTCTGCCTGAACGTGAAGTCATCACGCGCGTTGCCACGACGTTGCCAAGACAGGGGCCGATTCCAGCGGATACGAGGAGACGCGAAGAGACGGTTGAATGCCTGCAAGTGGGTGAGTCGTTGGGCCTTGTTGCCAGAAGTCTCACGCCGTCACCAACTTAGAAAATCGAACTTTTAGAGTTCGAATCCCTCTCTCTCCGCCAGTCTCACTCGCTCGCGCTCGTTTGTCTGGCAGAGCGAGTGGATTCCAGGGCATCAAGCAACGCGCTGGCTGCGCACGTTGCTATTCGGCTCGAATCCCTCTCTCCGCTCCGTGTCCCGCGCCATCATTGGCTCCCTCATGGCCCCATCGCTCACGCTCGGCACCACGATTGATAGTCTGCTCGATCGGCTCTACGCCCGGAACCGCGCCCAGGACGACGCGCTGGCCACGTACTTCACCGCCCGCGCCGCCGAAGGCTCGCTGGACTGGAACCACTTCGACGCGCATGCGAATGAATTCCTGAAAGACAAGCTGATTGCGCTCGATCGCTCCAAGGCGGAGTTCTGCTATCACGTCTGTCGCGCGCTCCGAGCTCGACGCATCGTTGAAGCGGGCACGTCATTCGGCGTCTCCACGCTCTTTCTCGCCGCCGCCGTGCGCGACAATCTTCGCCAGCAGCCCCAGCGCCGTCTGTCGACGCACCGGCCGTCCGGCGTCGTGATCGCGCACCGAGTACGAGCCGGAGAAGGCCAGGCAGGCCCGCGCGTCATTTTGCCGAAGCGGGCCTGGCCGATCTCATCGACCTGCGCGAAGGGGATCTGCGCGAAACGCTCGCCGATGTCGAGGGACCGATCGACTTCATGCTCATCGACATCTGGACGCCGATGGCCCGCCCGGCGCTCGCGCTGGTCGTGCCGCATCTGCGGGAGGGCGCGGTCGTCATCTGCGACAACACGACGCAGTTCCGCGACGCATACGCCGACTACTTCGAGTTCGTCCACGATCCGCGCAACGGACTGCGGACCATGACCCTGCCGTTCGAAGGCGGCCTCGAGTTCACGGTTCGTGAAACAATCTGAGTGCGTGGCCTCCTATCCTCCTCTCGAAACACCGCGTCTCGTCTTGCAGCCGCTGACGCTCGACGACGCGCCACAGATTCAGCGCGTGTTCCCGCAGTGGGAGATCGTGCGCTATCTCTCCAGCGTCGTCCCGTGGCCGTATCCGCCGGACGGCGCCATCACGTTCATCCGCGACATCGCGCTGCCGGCGATCGAGCGCGGCGACAACTGGAACTGGACGATCCGGCTGAAAACCGATCCACTCGCGATCATCGGGTCGATCGCGCTCCGGGTGTCGCCCGACAAGAACCGCGGCTTCTGGCTCGCTCCGGCCTGGCACCGGCAGGGGCTGATGACGGAGGCGAGCCGCGCGGTCACGGACTACTGGTTCGACGTGCTCGGGTTTCCAGTCCTGCGCGTGCCGAAGGCCATTGCGAACGAAGGATCGCGGCGCATCTCGGAGAAAGCCGGCATGCGCGTGGTAGCAACCTTCGAGCGGGAC
>CAVRYF010000002.1:0-16404 GCA_963725325.1 uncultured Acidobacteriota bacterium
ATTCTAAACGGAGAGATGTCCGAGTGGTTGAAGGAGCACGCTTGGAAAGCAATTCGGGCGAGGCTCACCGAGTGACATCAAAACACTTCGTCGCGCAATCGATCCAACGACTTCCCCCCACAGAATGTGTCTCGATGTGAACCCGTAAACCTCCGTGTTTGTCGACAGTCTCGAGCCGACCTTACACAGTTTCTACACAGTTCTGAGCGGCACTTCACCGTATTCAGCAATCGCTGCAATGCTTCGTAACGCCTTCGGCCTTCGCTGGGATCTCGGCGAGGACGCACGGTGGTCGACCGTATCCGCTAGTTCAGCACACATCGCGCGGCGACGGCGGCACCGTCACGCTGAAGCAGCGGTGCAACGGCTGCCGCCTTGTCGGCGACGTCGGCGCACAGGCTTCGCTCGAGCGCTCGCGTCAGTGATTCGGTCGTTGGCACGGCGGGCGCGTGGGCACTCCCGATTCCAAGACGCTCGACGGCCACATCCGGCTTGAGAAAACGGATCTTCTCGATCCGGTACGTCTTCTGGCTGCTCCGAAGCGGACCCGCGTGCAGGCGCGCCAGGTCGTCGCGAACGGTCGATCGAGCACGCTTGGAAATCGACTCTGCCGCGCGGGCTGACACACACCGAATTCCACCATCAAGGAGTTTCCGCAACATCGATGTACGTTGGCGTATCCCAGGATCTGGTCTGGCCAGCGGCGCTTGTGTTTTTGGCAGTGTCCGTCTAATGACGGCCGACCGGTGTTGCCTGAATCTTCGTGTTTTCCAACGCGTTGACCTTCCAGTGGCCATCTTCCTTGCTGAAGATGATCAGGCCTCGCGTTTCCTCGCCGGTTGTCGGGACTCCTGCGCGCCGGATATCAAAGGTCTTGACCACTGCGAGCGCGACGTCTGGCCGGATGAATCGCAGATCTTCGACCGTGTGACGCCTCGTGTGGTCGTGAAACGGGCCTCCCGGCGCATGCAGCCGAGAGATCATTGCGGCGAAGTCCTCCCGACCCTTGACCCAGCCCCCGCTTGTATTGATGAAGATCGCGTCGTCGACAACCTTGTCGGGCGTTGACGCGGTGGCGGGCTGGTGACTGTTCCAACTCGTTTCGAAACCCTCGAGCAATGCCGCTCGAATGGCGGTTTCATCCTGATCATTCCAGAATCGGGGAGCCTGGGCCTTCTTCGCACCCGATTGTCCGAATCCGGTGCCCAGGAACACGAGCAGCGTCCACATCGAGAGATATCTCAACATCTGTGCCGTCCTCCTGTGTTAAGGATGCAGAGAGCCAAGGCGGAAGAGAATTACGGAAGCGTTACGCCCACGTAAGCGGCTCTCGCAAGCGTTCCCATTCTCTCTCTCGGCTCCATTTTGACTGGCGTCGTCAAAGACCGCCGTTCATTAATGTATGCAGTGTATACTCTCAAGGTGCGACGATGTCAAGCATGAGGAAGAAGCATCCCGCTGACTATCATCACGGGGACTTGCGGCAGGCACTCGTGGCAGCGGCGCTGCGCGCGCTCACACATCAGAGCGCCGCGGACCTGTCCTTGCGAGCGATCGGTCGCGAGCTGGGCGTCAGCCCACGCGCGCCGTACCGGCACTTCGAGAACAAGGAAGCGCTCCTCGCAGCCGTGGCCATCGAGGGGTTCGCTGCCTTCGATGCGGTCGTGACGCGGCACGTCGCGTCCGCGGGCCCCGACCCCCTTGCGCGCCTCCGTGCGGTCGCGGAGGCGTATGTCCTTTTCGCGGTCGAACAGCCGGCGGCGTTTCGCGTGATGTACGCACCCTACGCGACGGTGACTGAGAGCGCGCCAGACTTGCTTGGCGCACGCCGCGATGCCCATCAATCGTCGATGGCGATCATCGCAGAGGGCCAAGCCGCAGGCCTGCTTCGTGCCGGCGATCCCATGGAGCTCGCGCTGGTCCTCTGGTCCAGCATGCACGGCCTCGCGGTGCTCCTGACCGAGGGGCAGCTCGGCCGCCATGATCGACCGGTTCAGGCGGCCAAGGTGGCGACACTCGTAAGCGGGCTGTTGCTCGAAGGGCTGTTAACGCGCCCGGCGCCGCGGTCGGGCGCGAAACCGCGGCGTAGTCGCAATCGCTAAACGGTCTTCGTTCACGGGATTCTGCCGCTGGCGGCGGGTTGCTTCGATGACCGGCCGTCTCCCGAGGCCTTCGAGGAGGTTGGCACGTTCGCCCTCTGCGATCTTCGACAACGGCTCCGCGTTAAGGTCGCGCGCCTGCGAGTGATCGCGTCAGACTAAGGGGTCTTACACAATTTCTACCGACCTCCGCCTTCGGCTTCCTCCAAATCGCTGACTTCAAACGTGATCGAGTTCATGCAGAGAAAGGGCGCCGGCGTGTGCGATAATCTGCTGCAGGCCGCTCGCAAATCGTTGATTTTAAAGACGGAGAGATGTCCGAGTGGTTGAAAGAGCACGCTTGGAAATTGATTCCGCTCGCGCGTGCTGATGCACATCAAATCGCACCAACGCAGTTCCGATCAACCACTTCCCGCAACATCGATGTGCGTCGGCGTGTCCCCGTAAATCACGGTGTTTGACCGGGGGTTTTAGGGGGTATCTGACACCGTTCCGATGATCATTTGCGCCGACGCGCACGAGACATACGAGCGCGTACTGTCGGAGACATCGGATGCGCGCAGATTGGTACGAGAATCAGCGACCAGCCCGGGACCCCTGAAGCGCCAGCACAGCCACGGGAACACGACGAAGCTGACAGACGCGGGGAGTGCAGTGGCGTTCGACCGAACGAACGCCGGGGCCGCTGTCGACGATTGAGTGGGGTGCAGGCCGCGGCGCAGCAACTCTCGGCCTGCACCTGGCTGACCACATGCTTCGAATCATCATGTCACCGCTCACCTGAAACCGCGGGATTCCGATTAGTGCATCGGACAGCGCGTCGCGTGATCCCGCGATCCGGTTTCCATCGGCGCCGGTGGCCGGCCCCCGCTTCTGAATTGGGTGACAGCGCAGAACGTCACTCCCACGCCGTCACGCAGACGCTCACGACTACGTGCGTTTACTGGCCGCCCGGATGGTCGGCGCAGGACACGCTCGGGTTCCAGTCGACGAACACCCCGAACGGATTGTCTTTCCAGGCCCAGACGTGGATCTCGTAGAAATTGGGGTTACCGTATCGGTTCGGCGCCGGGATGTAGTTGAGCAACTGGCCGAAGAGCGCCGGTGGCGCCACGTCGTGCGCGTGCCATGAATCGGCGAACACGATGAACTCGGCCGCCACCAGTCGTAGGCGGCCGTCCTTGGGCTCATAAACCAGCGCCTCGGGCTTTTCCGGGTCGAGCAGGCCGTCCTTGACCAGGGCGGGATTCACGAAGTGGACGCCCATGGCCCCCTGTTCGGGCCCACTGACACAGAAAGACTTGGGAACATAGCCGGCAGCGATGGCGACCTGAGGATCCCGGAACGGCGCGGTGGCCTCGCGAACGATGTTGACAAAAGGCGGGGGCACTTGCTGGTTGTGGGATTCGTGTTGGCGGGCTTCTGCCGTCATCCCGGGGATCACAATCGGAATCACGCTTGTGGCCAGGAGGACGAGACGGGCAAGTTTCATGATGCGCTCCTTTGATAGGCGGTGAACGGGGGCCAAGCTTAGGCGCGCAGGCGGGCCGGCTCAATGATCCGGAGGTGATTTTCGGCTGGAAAACGGATGATAATGGTCGCTGGGTGCTTCAGCATGCTTTCACTTGCGCCCCACGTCGTTCGCTTCGCAGGTTTTTCGCTCGACACCAGAACCGGCGAGCTGTCGCAGAACGGACAGCGGCAGCTGCTGCTGCCCGAGCAGATGTTCCTCGTCCTCGCGACGCTCACCCGCCAACCTGGCGATTTGGTGACGCGCGAGGAACTAGCGAGCATGCTCTGGGGGAACGACGTCAACGTCGACTTCGACGGCGGCATCAACGCGGTGATCCGGCGCCTGCGCGACGTGCTCGGAGACTCCGCTATCGCGCCGCGCTTCATCGAGACCCTGCCTCGCCGAGGTTACCGCTTCATCGCGCCCGTCGAACCAGCGACGCTTCCCAGCATCGAGCCGGCAGTCGCGCCCGCTGCTACCTCAACAGTGGCCCCCGACCGTTCGCGTCCGTGGCTCATCGTGCTGGCGGCCGCCGTCGTACTCACCGCTGGGGTCGCGAGCTGGCGCCGAATGCCGCAGGGACGAGTGGCCGAGCTCACGAGGTTGACCTCGACCTCGGGACTCAACACTGATCCGACGCTCTCGCCAGACGGCGCGTTTGCCGCCTACGCATCCGACCGCGCCGGCAAAGGCAGCCTCGACATCTGGGTGCAACCGGTGACCGGTGGCGATCCGATCCAGTTGACCGATAGCCCTGACGACGAGGCCGAGCCTGCGTTTTCGTCAGACGGCGCGAAGGTTGTTTTCGCCAATCGGTTTTCCGAAAGGCATGTCACGGGTGTCTACGTCATCGACGCTCTCGGGGGCGACGCACGGCTGATCGACCAGGCGCAGTCGGCACGCAATCCACGGTTCTCTCCCGCCAATGAAGCCATCGTCTACTGGACTGGATTCCCGCCAAGCATCGTGGCCGGGGGCATCCCAGGCGCGCTCGGAAAGATCTTCGTCGTAGCGGTCGACGGAAGTTCAAGGCACGCGGTCGCGCCGGAGTTGGCTTCCGCACGATATCCGGTCTGGGCACCCGACGGACAGCACATCCTCTTCCTCGGAGAAGGTGACGCGGGCGAACAAACGATGGATTGGTACGTCGCGCGCCGTGATGGAACCGGGGCCGTGAAAACGGGAGCGCTCGACGCACTGGCAGCGGCGGGCATCACTAGGACCGTTCCGATTCCGGCCGCCTGGACCGCCTCAGGCGACGTGCTCTTCGCGACGAATCAGAGCGCCAGCTCGAACGTCTGGATGGTTCCCGTGGCATTGGCGACAGGGCTGGTCGCAGGAACGCCCCACCGGCTGACCTTCGGCACAGCGAGCGAGCGAAGCCCCTCGATCTCCGCGTCTGGACGCATTGCGTTCGCGAGCGTTGCAGAAAACATCGACGTCTGGCGAGTGCCGCTGGATTCACGCACCGGCCTCGCGACGGGCGCGGCCGAACGCGTCACCGACGATGTCGATGCCGACAAATTGCGGAACATTACGTCGGACGGACATCTCCTCGCCTTCCTTTCACCACGAACGAAGCGAGACGAGGTGTGGGTGAAAGATCTCACGACCGGCCGGGAACGTCAGTGGACGTACGGCGGCGCAACCGACACGTCGATTAGTCGCGATGGAACGCAGCTCGCATTTTCGGCCGGCGAGCCCGGTGCCCGGCACGTCGAGGTGCTCGAGACCGATCATGGCGTGCGGCACACGCTCTGCCAGGATTGCGATTTCACGTGGGGCTGGTCCGCTGACAGCTCGCACGTGTTGCTCGGAAAGGGCCGTCCGGCCCGACTGGTGCTCGTCGATGTCTCGTCAGGCCGGCAGACCGAGGTGACATCGCATCCGAGCTGGGGATTGTTCCAGGCGGGATTCTCGCCAAACGGCGAATGGATGGCCTTCCACACGGCGAACTCGCCGAGCTCTCGTCAGATCTACGCGGCGCGTGTCTCAGACGGTGTGCCTGTGCAGTCCCAGCGCTGGGTTCCGATCGTCACGGATCACGGCTGTCATCCGAACTGGTCGGCGGACGGCTCGATGATCTATCACTTCTCGGTGCGCGATCAGGCCGGCTTCTGCCCCTGGGTGCAGCGTGTCGATCCGCGAACCGCGCAACCGATTGATGCGCCCCGAGCGTTGCTCCACCTCCACAACCCGCGCCTGCGCGCGGCATCGGGCGCGGCCGCGACCAACGCGGTGCGCGGCGGCTACTTCTATCTCACCGCCACGGAAACGACGGGCAACATCTGGATCCTCGATCAACGCTAGCCGACGTTCCGGTCAAGAACGGACGCATGGTGTTTCATCGCACGGAGCGAAGCGATCAGTTGCGTGAGAATCAGTCGACTCAGGCCGGCTCCGACGGCCAGACCGACAATGGCACCGGCGAACGACAACACGAGGCTCTCAACGAGCGCGGCAGCCTCGCCGGCAGTGTGGCTTGGCGAAGTCCCGGTTGCGCGGCCTGGAGCGCAGCCGAAGCCGCCGCCGCTCTCTGGCCGTCCCTCAGCCGCGCCATGATCGCCAGCCAGGACACACTGGAATTGCCTAGATCATTCGACGGAGACAACAGCGGCTATGCCGTAAGCGGCGCCGCCAGAGTGTAGTGAGCGCCCACCGACGGACCGAAGAAACCTTCCGGCATAATGCCGACGATCGTGAACGGCACGCCGTTCAACGTCAGCGTCTGCACGATAGCGTCGCCGGAACCGTTGAAGCGCGACTGCCAGAAGCTGTAACTGATCACGACCACTTGGCCATCGGCGCCGCCGCCGGCCCTGTCATCAGCCGCCGTCAACAGGCGCCCGAGGGTCCACCCTTACAAGCTCTTGCAAACGTCCGTAAGTGATCGCGGCAGATTTAGAGGTCTGACACAGTCTCCGCGGACATCGGTCCTCGGTTGACGCCAAACCGCTGAATCCAAACAGTATCGATGAACAGTCTGGGAATTCGCCGGCGTGTGTGATAATCCATGTTCAGACCGCTCGCAAACCGCTGATTTCAAAGACGGAGAGATGTCCGAGTGGTTGAAGGAGCACGCTTGGAAATCGGATCCGTTCACGCCTAGTAACGCTCACCAAAACGCACGAACGCACTTTCCGTCAACAACTTCCCGCAACAACGATGTGCGTCCGCATCTCCCCGTAAATGACGCTCTTCACCAGGGTTTCAGGGGGGTACGTGACACAGCTCTGACACAACGCGAATCTCCACTTGCGCCCGACACACATGGACGAATACGGTGCCGTTCAGACGCACATTCGAACCGCCCGCGTAGTTGACACCGAGACTGCGACGCACACGCCGAGGCGATCGAAGCCGATCTGTTGATAGCGACGCGCCTCGCTCGGAGCTCTGTCAGAGGCGCAGCGCGAAAAGCCGCCAGAAGAACGAACACTTCAAGAGTATCGAGGATGTGCGAGAGGTGGGTGCGTCGATTCGATCGCTAGTCGAATACTCGAAGATGATCTTAGGTTCGAGAGATCATACTTAGCGTGCGGCTGACGGCGCTGCAGAGACCGAAAACAGACGCAACGGCCCAGATGCCAGGAGCCGCCGACGCGCCGAACAGCCTAGCTGCCATTGCGGCAAGGAGCGTCGCGATGAGGAAGGCCGCAGGCGCCCGCGTAAATAACCCGCTCGGCCGTTGGGCGTCCCTCTTTCCGATGGAAACGACCGCCATTGCACCCACAAAGGATGCAAGCGCCATCCCCAGCAACCGCATGTCATGGCCGGTCTGAAAGGCGCGAACGAGACCTGCGCCGAAAGGTGCGGCTGCAAAGAGCGTTGAGGTCACATTGATCCTGCGCAACGCCGCCTACTTGAGCGCATCGGCGCTCGCCGGCGTTTGGACTTCCCAGTCTTGCAGGCGTACCGCCGAGATCACCACTCGCCTGACAAAGTGAGCCATCGGTTGGAAGGCGGTCACGAGCACGCGCGCTTCCGACAATTGAGATCCGCCGACGGGGTAGCGGGCCAATCCCGAGGGATCATAGAACGGCAATCTGCCGCCAAATCGATCGAGCGCGTCCGGCAGCGTGTGGCCCGGAAAGGGCGAATAGTCCGGAGTACAGAGTGAGACTTCAGGATTTCGCTGGCGTGTCGGGGTGTGTTCGAGCACCACGCCCAGGCACGATGGCGCATCGCCGGGCTGAAGACACCGAAACAGCACGCGGGTCCCGGCATCGTCCACTTTCGTGGAGCACCGTCCAATCCCGGGCATCCGCTGTTCGCCGCCCCGCGCAGGAAGCGCGTACGTTGCGTTGGGACGAAACAGCGTGAACGAATAGTCAAGTTGGACGTCGACACGCTCGTCGTTGAGGCGACTGTACAGCGCGCCTGGCACTCGCACACCCTGATGGACGGTTGCCTCCGCGTCCGTTGCACGGACCTCGAGGTCATTTCCCGTCCCCTGATACAACAGACGGCCGTCGCGGCTGACAATTCGCACGCCTGAACGATCGGCGAGCAATCTTGAATCGGGCGCAAGGCCGGACACCCGCATGGGGAGGAATACCGTGCGTGCGCCCTCTGCGCGCCGCCGCTGGTTCTCCTCAGCGACGTCCGCGGGGCCGACGCCCGGCTTCTCCCGCACATCGTCCAAACCTTGTCCGGGCGAGGGTCGAAATCTTCCCGCGCTGGGTGCAAATGCGAAGGCGACACGGTTATCTTCTGCCGATCCGGCCGTCAGCGATTGTTCAAGACCGAACGCCGTTTCCCACGGTAAGAAAGACGCACATTGCCCGACGAGCAAGGCCGCAGTGAACAAGACGCGCGCGGGCCAGGTGCGCCGCCATCGGTACTGAAAGAGCAACACGCCTGCGGCGGCGGCGAGTATCACCGTCTCCCGGACGACGGACGGCACCCACGCGAAACCGGTCAACGCAGTCGGATCGCGAACGCCGATGACCGCCGGCACAATCAAGAACGCTATGACGACGGCAAGGACCGCAACGGACGCCATGATCGTCTCAGTCACGCTGGCGGTCAGCGTAGCGAACGCCAGCACAGGCAGACTCAAGGTTAACAGCATCCGCACCGCGTAAGTAATGGCCGCCCCGGCGGACTCACCAAGTGAGAAGCCATTCGCGAGTCCCTGCAGGAGATCGGTGACGAAGATCGGGCCTTGCACGAGCACGACGACGAAGAGCAATTTGGCGAGGAAGAGATCCCGACGCGAAATGGGGCGCACCAACCAATCCTGCCGAACTCCAGCAATCGGATCTTGGTGCACCACCAGCGTGATGACGATGGCGACCGCCAAGAGGACGAACAGGGACACAGGAACGAGGGTGAAGCCGTTGAGAAACGGCCCGCCTACGAATCGGCCCCACGCCAACAGGCCCTGCAGGGCGGCCAGCGCCGTCACGAGAGGCCACAACAGCGTCCAATCTTTCTTGAGAATGTGCCACAGCATCATGACGGGACTCCGTCGCGGGCGGCGGGCGCCAGCGTCGTGAAAATCGATCGAAGGCTCATGGGTTTTGCGTCGATCTGACGGATGCCCGAGCACCGCAGCCGCACGAGCTCTCCCAGCCTTTTGTCTGAGAATTCCGTCTCGACGAACATCAGAACATTCCCAACCGCGCGCGCCTGAAGCCAGTGCGCAGGCAACGAATCCGGCAGCCGCGCGGGTGAATCGAGCGTCACGTAGACTTCGCGGCATCTCTCGGTCAGTTGGCTCATGGGCTCCTGGAACATCAGCCGGCCCGCATGCAGGAATCCCACGTCGGTGGCGACACCTTCGATTTCGCCGAGCTCATGGGATGAAATCAGCATCGTTAGCTCGCCGGCTTGTTGGAGGAGCCCAGCGATAAGCTCGTCGCGCACGAGCGGATCAAGTCCCGCAAAGGGCTCGTCAAGGATCAGCAATCGCGGGTGGAAAGGCAGGGCGCAGACGAGGCCCATCTTCATCCGCATGCCGTGTGACAAGTCTCGGATCTTGCGCGTCGGCGGCAGCTGTAGGTCGCGGAGCATCGACTTCTCGATGGCGTTGTCCCAGCGCCGATAGAAGGGTCGCAAGTAATCGAGATATTCCTCGACGGTGAGTCTTCCCGGCAGATCCTGATTTTCGGAGACGTAGCCGATGTCGGCCAGCTCCCGCGCAGAGATCGAGCGAGACTCGATCCCGAAGACGGTGGCGCTTCCTCGCGACGATTCCAGCAAATTCATCAGGATCTTGATCGTCGTCGTCTTGCCGGCTCCATTGGGCCCGACAAGCGCGAACGCGCTTCCCTCGGAGACGTCGAACTCCAATCCTTTCAGCGCGTCGAATCGCCCGTACCTTTTCCACAGATCGTGGACCTTGATGATCATCTGCGACTGACCTCCCGCACCGCGGATGTGGCACCGCCGAGTTTGGCCCATCGCGCTTCGATGGCGTCGAGGATGTCCTCCAACTGGACGCCAACGCGAAGGGCTTCGACGACCAACTGCTCGACCTCGTGCTGCAGCAGACGCTGGCGGTCGCCAGAGCGGGGTGCCGGACGCGCCGCGACCACGGTGCCGATCCCTGGCTGCACGTCGAGCCAACGTTCTTGTATTAAGTGTTGGATGACCTTGTGCGCCGTGTTGGGGTGGATTTTCAGTTCGGACGCGAGCGCGCGAACGGACGGAAAGGGTTGACCTGGCTGAAACTGGCCGCTGACAAACGCCTTCGTCGCGGCGAAGACCACTTGATCGAAGATGGATTGTCCGGGCCGGAGCGTGAAGCCGAACAGTGTCACATTAGTAATGTGACAGATGTGACTGGTTGAGTCAAGTCAGGCGGCGAATGGTGGGCGCACCTGGTGGGCGCACTTCGAGTTCACCCGCATAAACATTGAGCCGACTATCCTCCGCAAGAAGATCGAGGACTTGCGCGAGCTACAGACTCTCCGGATCCGTTTGCCTTGGCGACCGTGTGAGCTACCCCGAGCTTCTGCGGTCGTCGTCAACTGCAGCCGGCTTGTTGGCAGCGTCGAAGCACATAGCACTGTGGTGGTCAATTCTGGCTGTCGCCAAAAGTGAAGATCGTCACCGGCGCCGGCACGCCGCCTAGGTAGCCCGCACGGAACCCATCTGACGAGTGTCAGTTGCTCGATTTCGACGACCGCGTGACGGTCTGCTCCAACGCTCGACGTCCTGAGGTTGACTTCTTTCGGCGTTCCTTGAAACGATGCGCCCGAGAGAATCGACGCTGAACGCTAACCTGAAATAGCTTGGAGCAGGCATCGAGACGCCAGCGAGCTTATGTGGGTGGTCTACGGCGCCAACGGCTACACCGGCACGATCGCTGCGCCTTATTCGAAAGCTCACGATCTCAGCCCGGTGGTGGCCGGTCGCCACGGCGAACGCATCCGGCTGCTGGCTGAACGAGGGGCAACATCGGTTCGCGACGGGTATACTGGAAAAGCCCGTAAGTGATCGCGGCACATTGGAGGGCTTATCACAATCGCGGCCATCCCGTTCAACCAGTGACCGTAAATTATTGATTCTAAACGGAGAGATGTCCGAGTGGTTGAAGGAGCACGCTTGGAAATTGATTCCGCCTCCGCGTGCTGACGCACACTGAAACCCACCAACGCACTTCCGATCAACGACTTCCCGCAACAGTGATCTGCTTCAGCGTGCCCCCGTAAATGGCGGTGTTGCCCCAGGGTTTCGGGGGGCATGTGACACAGTTCAGACACAAGATATCGTTCAACTTACCGCTTGCCTACTCGTCCCGAAGGGCCACCGATGGATCGAGCCGCGCAGCCCGCGCGGCTGGCACGTAGCTCGCGGTGACGCCGATCGCAATCCAGATGAGCCCCACGATGACATGGATGGATACGGGTGTCGCGCCGATGTTCTCCTGTACCGACGCGACGATGCCGGTCAGTACCGTCGTGAACACTTCGCCGATTGCCACTCCCACCACCACAATCGCCAGGGCGCTGCCGACGACGCCACGAAAGACGTTCAGTCGAGTGGCCCCCAATGCCATCCGTAGACCGATTTCTCGCGTGCGGAGACTGACGCGATAGGCCATGGCGCCGTAGAGGCCAACCGCAGCGAGGAGCAACGCCAGGACCCCGAACCCGATCAAGATGCTTGTGATCCATTGAAGCTGACCGAAGGAGCGCGCGACGTGTACGCTAAGTGGCTGCACCGTGTACACGCGAATGCCCGGCGCGAGGTCGAGCAGCGTGCGCCGCACCGTGTCTGTGAGACGCGCCGGGTCGAGGGTAGTGTCCAGCAGCACGGCCACGAGGGCACCCGCGTCGGGTGCACCAAAGGGGCGATAGAGATGGGGCTGCGCCGACTCGCCGACCGCACGAATCGAAGAGTCGCGGACGACGCCAATGACGAAGGCTGGCCGCGGGTTGTCGCATCCGATCATGAAGCGCTCGCCGACAGCCGATCGATCTGGCCAGAGCCGGCGCGCGAGGCTCTCGGTGACGACCGCCGTGTCTGCGGTCGCGTCGCTCGCGATAAATGATCGCCCGGCGAGACGCTCGATGCCCATGGTCTCGAAGTACGCAGGATCCACCGCGCTGCTCGTCACGCGCACGGGCGAGTCCGGAGACAGCGACGCGCAGTCCGATCCGGCAGGAATCAGCGGCAGCGATGAGGTGACGGCGGCCAGGCGCACACCTGGAAGCGCGCGCAACCGATCGAGCGCTTGTGCATAGACCCCCCGACGACTGTCTGGCGCGAAAGGCGGCGACGGGAGAAAGGTATAGGCATAGAGCCGCCCGGCGACAGCAAAGCCTGGATACATCGCGTGCAGCCGCAGCAGCGCCGCGACGAAGCTGGCGCCGATGAACAGCAGGACCAGGGACATCACAACCTGCGCGACGAGTCCGACGGGCCTTCGCCGAGCGCTGGCGCCAACGCTGCCCTGAGCGACCAGCATTCCGGACATTCCGGACACGCGCCAAGCCGGGAGCAAGCCACAAAGCACCGTTGTCACGGCGCAGATGCCCGCGGCAAAGACGAGGGCACGCCAGTCGAGCGATAGATCGACCTGAATGGCGAAAATGCCTGCAGCCAGCGGCAGCGAGCGTTCCAGGAGCTTCCCGGCCCACAGGGCGAACACGACACCGCACACTGTGCCGGCAACGGCGAGGACAAGGGCCTCGGTCAACAGTTGCCGGAGTAGCCGGGCGCGTGACGCACCGAGTGCGCGCCGAACCGCGAACTCACGCTGCCGAAGGGCGCCTCGCGCCAGCAAGAGATGGCCGACATTCACGCACGCGATCATCAGCACCACGGCAACGACGGCACCCATGAGCGCTGATAGCGTTCGCGCGAGACGCCGGCTTCCCGGATTTGCAAGGGTCCCTACGGCGTCGGCCACCAACGGAGTCGATGCCTCCGGCATGGACCCGCTACGGTCGCGCATCTGAATGGCGAGGGTGTTCAGTTCAGTCGTTGCTTCCCTCGCGTGGGCGCCGGGACGCAGATGGCCGAAGAACATCAGCATTCGCGCAAGCCGTCGCTCCTCCGCTTCGGTCGTCGGCCGAAAACGGGACTCGACGGGCGCCCAGAGATCGGTCCGTAGCGGTGCGCGTACGCCTGTGAATTCACGGGGCGCAACACCGACGATGGTGTACGAATCTGTGCCGGACTGGATGATCCGACCCAACGCGTCCGGGCGACGATCGAAGTAGCGCTCCCAAATGGCATCGCTGATCACGGCAACGGGTTCACGATCATCGACGAACCAGCGTCCCAATGACGGTCTGACGCCGAAGACATCAGCGTAGTTTGCCGTGGCGAACTCCGCGCCGATGAACTGGCTTTCGCCGTCGATGGCCAGATCGGACTCCATGGAAAGAGTTCCGGCAACGGCCCGTAGCGATCGAGTGCCTGAGCCGACCGCACGAAGCAGAGGGATTGACAGTACCGTCTCCTGCCCGCGACTGATCCGTATCAGCCGATCCGACTCCGCGACCGGCAGCGGTCGTAGCAGCAGCGCGTTGACGATCGAGAAGATCGCAGTGCTGACACCGATGCCCACACCCAGACAGATCACGCTGAGAAGAGTAGAACCGCGAGCCCGGTACAGCATGCGCACCGCGAACCGCGTGTCTTGGCCGACGTCCTGGAGCCATGGCCAGATCCACACATCCCGGCTGCGATTCTTCAACACGCCTACGTTCCCGAACTGTCGTCGAGCCCTGATGCGAGCCTGGTCAGCCGGGGTCCCCGCCTGTCGTTCCTTCTCCTCTCGCATGGCCAGATGGAACGCCATCTCATCTTGGAGATCTTGCTCGAGTCGGGAGCGCCTGATGATCGCGCGCAACCGAAGGCGAAGGCTATGCAGCCACTCGGGCATCAAGGACCTCCATCAGATTGCTTCCAACACGCGATTGATGGCGCTGCTCGCTCTGCGCCACGACTCGGTCGCTTCGCGGAGCCTCTTGCGTCCGCTCGGCGTGAGCCGGTAGGACTTGGCGCGGCGGTTGTTGGCCGAGACGTCCCACTGCGCTGCCAGCAGGCCGCGCAACTCTAACCGGTGGAGGGCGGGATATAGCGCACCCTCTTCCACGTCAAGCGCGTCGGCAGAAGCGGTGTGAATCCACTCCGCAACTTCATAGCCGTGCTTCTCGCCGGTCGCCAGGGTGCGGAGGATGAGCAGTTCGAGAGTACCTTGAAGAATCTCTGCCTCCTTGTCTCTGGTTCCCATAATGCGTTTATGGGAGTGTCCCCTAAGGCGTTTATGTGAGTCAATGGAAATGCTCACCTGACGGCCGATCGACGGTCCTCAACCGATGACCGTCGCAAGTGTCGCCGTGATTGCCGCCTCGTGTCAGCAACGGCGCGCCGACTCATCAAAATCGCCAGAAGTGATCGCGCAGCATTGAGAGGTCTGACACAACTCGCGCTGGGCCCCCGTCGTCGCTCGGGTCAAAGCGCTGAATCCAAAGAAGATGGATCTCCGATGCCGGAATTCGCCGGCGTGTGCGATAATCTGTTCCAGACCGCTCGCAAATCGTTGATTCTAAAGACGGAGAGATGTCCGAGTGGTTGAAGGAGCACGCTTGGAAAGCGTGTGTAGGGGAAACTCTACCGTGGGTTCGAATCCCACTCTCTCCGCCAGCCTTCGCTCGCCCGCATTCGTGAGCGAGCTTCGGCTCGGCAAGCCAGCGAGCGAACGTCCATCGACAGGCGAAGGCTGTCGCGTCTGAAGCCGTGTAGCGGCGAAGGCGAACCCCATACTCCCATCCGCCTCCGCGCTGAAATGCACGCGAGCTACGGCGAGATGGCTGGCTGACACGATGCGATCTCGCCGTAGCTGAGAGCACCCGCCCCCCATCGTCACACCGTTCGTGTCATGTCTTTTCCGGATGGCTAAACTCTTTCGACCGCCGGCCGTCTGAGTACGCGTTTGTAGAACAAACATGGCCAAGGGCGATCTCGTCGGCGAATTCGAGCTCTACGTGATGCTCGCGCTCGCGCACCAGGGGGACGCTGCGTACGGCGTCACGATCCGGCGCGAGATCGAAGCGCGCACCGGCCGGACGGTGGCCATCGGCGCGGTCTATGCGACGCTCGCGCGGCTCGAGGAGAAGGGGCTCGTGCGGTTCCGCGTGTCCGATCCGCAGCCGGTGCAAGGCGGACGCGCCAGAAAATACTTCAGCCTCACCGGGGCCGGGGCTCGAGCGCTCCGGCATTCGACCGCGATGCTCGCGCGCATGATGGCCGGACTGTCGCCGGATTTACGGGGCGGCCGGTCATGAGCACGCCAGGCGCGCCGTCGCCGCCACCGCTCGCGCAGGCGCTGGTCCGCCTGCTGTCGGCGGCAGAGAACCGCGCCTTTCTCGCCGCCGACCTGGCGGAGGAATTCGACGAGCTGGCCGCGACCGCGGGCGCCGCGGCGGCGCGCCGCTGGTATTGGAAACAGGCCTGTCTGTCCGCGCCGCCACTCATTGCCTCGCGAATGATGTCGGCCGCGCCGGATCGGCGCGAGAGGAGAACTCACATGGGCGTGCTCGCCGATCTGCGGTACGCGTGGCGGATGAGCCGCCGGGCCCCGGTCGTGACGATCTCCGTCACGCTTGCCATCGCGCTGGGCATCGCCGCCAGCACCGCGATCTTCAGCGTGATGGAGGGCGTGTTCCTTCGTCCCCTGCCTTTCCCCGCGCCCGACCGGCTGGTGCGCTTCAGCACGACGGTTGCGAATCTCGGACGCGTGCCGGAGGTGAATTACCTCGACGCGCAGGACTGGAAGGCGACATCGACGCACCTCGAATCGATCGGCTTGTATGATGTCGGGCCCGGAACGGTGCGCGTGAAAGAAGACGCGCCTCCTTTCTCCGCCACCCTGATGCTCGCCACCGCGGGGGTGATCCCCGTGCTCGGCATCCGCCCGCAGATCGGACGCGCGCTGCAGCCGGAAGAGTACGACTTCGGCGCGACGCCGGCGGTCATGCTGGGATACACGTTCTGGAAGTCGCATTTTGGCGGCGACCCTTCCGCCGTCGGCCGCACGCTGCAGGTCGGCGCCGTGCGCCACACGATCGTGGGTGTGCTCCCTCCTGACGCCGATCGGTTCCCCGCGGGCGGCGCCGACGTGTGGACCGCGCTCACGTTTTCTCCCTCCTCGTTTCTCAACCAGCGCGGATCGATCGCGCTGTCCGCGATTGGGAGGCTGCGCGCCGGTGCCACGATGGCGGCAGCCGGGAGCGAGATTCTCCACGATTGCCGCCCGGCTGGCCCTCACCTATCCGGACACGAACCGCGATCGTTCCATACGCCTCGACGGACTGCAGGACGCGATGG
>CAVRYF010000003.1:0-89463 GCA_963725325.1 uncultured Acidobacteriota bacterium
GGTTGTCGTTACCCGCGCAGCGCTTTGCACCGGACGGTGGTGACACTCGCGGTTATCGTTCTCGCCGGAATCGCGCTGGAGCGGGCGGGGCAGGACGCCGCCCATGCGCAGCAGGCCGGGCGTGAGGTCGAGACCATCCAGCTTCGGCCGAATTTCTTCGTCATCGCCGGCGCCGGAGCAAATATTTCGGTGCAGACGGGGCCCGACGGCGCCGTCCTCGTTGATGCCGGCACGGAGGCGCGAGCCGATGCCGTGGCCGCGGCCGTGCGCGCGATCGCAGACCAGCCGATTCGCTACATCATCGACACGAGCGCCGACGCGGACCACGTCGGCGGCAACGGCAAGCTGGCGCGGGCAGGCCGCAGCATCTTCGCGATGGGACCGGAGCCGCTCGGCGGCGAGTTCGCGAAGGCCATGACGAACGGTTTCGCCGCCTCGATTCTGGCGGCGGAGGGCGTGCTGCTGCGCATGAGCGCACCGACCGGCCGGCCGTCGCCCTTTCCGAACGACGCGTGGCCGACAGAGACGTTCGCGGAGTCGCGTCGCGATCTCTACTTCAACCACGAAGGCATCCAGGCGTTTCGTCAGGCCGCCGCCCACAGCGACGCTGACAGCATCGTCTTTTTTCGGGCGTCGGATGTCATTGCCGCCGGCGAGATTGTCGACGCGACGCGATTTCCGAGGATCGATCCACGCGAAGGCGGCAGCATCCAGGGCGAAATCGCGGCGCTCAATCATGTGATCGAAATGTCGGTGCGCCCCCGGCCGCTCGTGTTCCAGCCGGGAGGCACTTACATTGTGCCCGCTCACGGACACGTCTTCGATCAGATCGACGTCGTCGAATACCGCGACATGCTGGTGGTCATTCGCGACATCGTTCAGGACGCGATTGAGCGCGGCCTCACGATCGAGCAGGTTGTCGCCGCGGCTCCGGCCAAAGCGTATGCGCCGCAGTACGGCTCGACCTCGGGGCCGTGGACGACCGACGACTTCGTGAAGGCCGTCTACACCAGCCTCGCGGCGAAGCGGACCCGAGGGCAGTAGTGATGATCAAGAGTGCCTGCACGGCAGTAATCGCAGTGGTCCTTCTCGCCACCACACGTGATGTGTCGGCGCAGGCAAGCGGCAGGGCCGCCGCGGCGTTCGATCCCACCGGGTATTGGGTGTCGGTGATCACGCAGAACTGGCGCCTGCGGATGGTGTCACCCGCCAAGGGCGACTACATGGGCATTCCGCTGACGCCTGAAGCGAAGTGGCTGGCCGATTCATGGGATCCGGCGAAGGACGAAGCGGCTGGCGACCGATGCAAGTCGTACGGCGCCGCGGCGATCATGACGCTCCCGGAGCGGCTGCACATCACGTGGGCCGATGACAACACGCTGCGGATGGACGTCGACGCGGGCACGCAGACGCGCATGCTGCACTTTGGCGACTGGAAAGCACCGGCACGCAAGAACACCCGCCAGGGCGATTCACTCGCGGCGTGGATGCCGCGTCGCGGCCCTGGCATCGGGCCGAGCACGCCGCGGGCGAAATATCTGAAGGTGACGACGACGAACATGCTGCCGGGATATCTGCGTAAGAACGGCGTGCCATACAGCGACCGCGCGGTGTTGACCGAAGACTACGACTTCTTCGAGGAGACGTCGGGCGAGAAATGGTTCACCGTCACGACCGTCGTCGACGACCCGGTGTATCTCGACAACGCGCTGATCTTGAGTGCTCAATTCAGGAGACAGGCCGACGGGTCGCTGTGGGACCCGACGCCGTGTTCAGTCCTATGGTGAAGCAGAGCCTTGCACTGGTGATCCTGCTGGCGGCGAGCGCTCCGGCGCTCGCGCAGGTCGACCTTTCGGGTTCCTGGCCCGCGCGCAATTACGGAGACGCGCTGAGCAATATGCCGGGGCCCGGTCCGGGCCCGGTCGACTTCATGGGCATTCCCTTCAACGACGCCGCACGCGAACGGGCGCTGCTGTATTCGCAGTCGCGTATCTCGATGCCGGATCGCATCTGTTCGCTGTACACACCCGCGTACATGATGCTCGGGCCGTTCGGTCTTAAGATCTGGAACGAGACCGAACCGCGCAACGGCACGACGGTCGCGTGGAAGATCGGCGCGTGGGAAGACATGGCGTCGATCACGATCTGGATGGACGGACGCCCGCACCCCTCTGCCAATGCGCCGCACGAGACCGGCGGCTTCACCACCGGCGTGTGGGAAGACGACGTGCTGACGGCGTACACCACGCACATGAAGGCCGGCTTGCTTCGGCGCAACGGCGCGCCCGTCAGCGACGAGGCGACGATGACGACGCGGTTCTTCAGGCACGGCGATCTGCTGACGGTGACTGCGCGCATTGACGACGCGATCTACCTGACCGAGCCGTTCTATCTCACGAGAGTGTTCCAGTTGAGCGGCGTTCCGTCCCTGCGCACCGTCGGGCAGCCCTGCATTCAGGGCAGCGAGGGCGTCGCTGAAGGCGTCGTGCCGCACTACCTGCCCGGGCGAAACCCGTTCATCGACGAGATGACGATGCTCTACAACATCCCGCGTGAGGCGGTGCTCGGAGGCGCAAGCACGATGTATCCGGAGTACCGGAAGACAATGAAAGGCTACGTGCCGCCCGATCGCTGCCGGCGCGCGTGCGGCGGCCCCGGCCAGTTTCCGCTGCGAAACAACTGACGCCGCTGACACATCAGAAGATCACGACGGCGCACATGGTCGTGCGATCGCCGACCGCCTGAAACGCCTCGCGCGTGCGATCGAGCGTGTACGTCGCCGTCACCATCGCCTTCGCGTCAAACAGCCCCTGGTCGACCAGCTTCACGAACCGTGGCACGTCCGCCTTGGCGTTGACGCCGCCGTACTGACCCGCGTGGTGAATGCGTCCACGGTTGGACCATGCGCCCGCGGGAAGCGTGACGTTTCCGCGAGGCAGTCCGAGTGTGATCAGATGTCCGCCGGCACGCGTCATCTCCCACGCTTGACGTGTGGGGATGATGGCCGTGGGATCCGGTCCGCGTTCGACGGTCGGCGGGACGACGTCCGCCCCGACGGTGGCGACGACGTAGTCGGCGCCGCGACTGTCGCTGTCGCGCGTCGCGTCGCGGCCGCCGAGGAGCTTCCGGTCGGTGGGCCCGCCGCAGATGTCGCGAATCTTTTGCACGAGGGCATCGCCTTCGACATTCGGATCGAGCGCCATCGTCGCGCCGAGTTGTAGCGCGAGAGCACGCCGCGTGGCAATCGGCTCCACGCAGATGATCGGGGACGCGCCCATGATGCGTGCGCCCTGGACAGCGCTCAAGCCGACCGGCCCCGCGCCCACGATGACGACGCTCTCGCCGAATCGCACAGGCACGAACGTGGTAACGGCGCCCAGTCCGGTTGCGCCGACGCATCCGAGCACCGCGAGTTCGGCGCCGGACGCTTTGGTGAGCGCCGGGACGCAATACCAGTCGTACGTAATCATCAGCTCGGAGAAGCCGCCGGTGTTGTTGTGCTGGTGGACGGGGGTGCCGTCCTCGAGCTCGCCGATTGCGACGAGCGGTTCGCCGGCGGACGGATTCATCTGACAGATGTCGCCGCGGCCGCGCAGGCAGTCGTAACATTCGCCGCAGTTCGGAGTGTTGGTCACGAGCACTCGGTCGCCCGGTCGCACCCGCTTCACGGCCGGCCCGACCGCGTCGACCACGCCAACGCCGCCGTGTCCGAGAATCCGGGCGGCGACCGCGCCGCCGGCACCACCCACGGGACCGGTGCCGAGCGCCTGGTTCACGATCGTGTAGCAGCACTGCGTCGCTTCGGTCCGGATGACAACCATGTCGTCGCGCAGCGCGGACATGCGGACGTCGCGGACCGCTGCGCCAGCGGGTGTCCGGACAAATGCGCGAAAGCGGCGCCCGGTCTGTGTGGAAGCGTTTGGGCCGGTCTGCGCCGCAGCGACAGCCACGCCGGCGGCCGCAACCGCAGCGCTACCCATTGCTGCCGCTCCGCGCGTTAGAAGGTCTCGTCGCTTCATGTCAGGATCCGCACCGCGACAGCCTACCAGTTTCTTTCGCAAATGTTATGCAGTTTGAAGCCCAGGGATGGGTTCTTAGCCGGACGCAGTGGCGAGGCACAGGCGGCATGACACTGCACCGACTGTTAATGTTTGTAAAGGCGGAAAGTTGCGTGGTTAAATTCCACGGTGCGCGCAACGTTTCTACTGACGGTCGCATTGACAGTTGCACTCGCGCTGGCGGCTGCCCCGGCCGCGGCCCAGATCGACTTCGACATCTCCGGGTTCTGGGATCAGCCGGCGATCGGCACCGTGATCGGTCCTGGCATCGCGGCGATCTTCGGGTTCGAGGAAGACTCGACCGAACGCGCGGACGGTCCGGCGCTTGCCGATTATCTCGGCATCCCGTTGAACGCGGAAGCGCGCGCCCGCGCGCTGGCCTATGACGGCGCGCTGCTCGGCGTCCCCGAGCACGTGTGCATGCGCCACCCCTCGCAGTACTCGTTCTGGGGACCGGCGCGTCTGCGGATCGAAGCGGATCTCGACGCAAACCTCGACGTCGTCGACTACAAAGTCGGCGGTACGTTCCGGCGGGCCGACCGGGTGATCTGGATGGACGGACGGTCGCACCCGTCGAAGTACGCGCCCCACACGTGGGCCGGATTCACGACGGGCGAGTGGCACGGCTCGACGCTCGTCACGACGACCACGCACATGAAGTGGGGCTGGATCCGCCGCAACGGCGTGCCGGCAAGCGATCAGTCGACGGTCGTGACGTACTACACACGAAACGAAAATGTCCTGACCGTCACGTGGATCGTCTACGACCCGCTGTATCTCACTGAGCCCTATATCAAATCGGTCGACTTCATCGCCGCGCCTCGAGGCATGACTGCCGCGGTGTTCGGGGTCGAACCGGCCGACCGCGGCGGCAATCTCTTCGCTCAGTGCTTCCCGCGAGAAGAGATCGCCAGACCTGATCTGCACTACGTGCCGCACTATCTGCCCGGTGAGAACCCGTTCGTCGACGAGACGGCGAAGCGGCTCGGCCTTCCGAAGGACGCCACGCTTGGCGGCGCGGAAACGGCGCTGCCGGAATTCAAGGATCGACTGAAGCCATGAACGCGCGCAGACACGTCGCGGTCCTGCGTGCGGCAATCGTTGCCGTGATCGTCGTGTGCGCGATCGATCGGCCGATGCACGCACAGACGCTCGGCGAACCGCCGGCTGCTGGCGCGCTCGAGGTGCTGAAGGTCCAGGGGAGCGTGTGGTTGATCGCAGGCGGTGGCGCGAACATCGCTGTTCAGGCGGGCGAGCAGGGCCTGGTCGTCGTCGATACCGGCGCGAGCGGGATGAGCGACAAGGTGATCGCGGCGATCCGCAGCATCAGCACCCGTCCCATCCGCTACATCATCAACACGTCGGCAGCTCCACAGCATGTCGGCGGCAACGCCGCGCTTGGGTCGCTGCCGGGAGGATCGACTGCGACCGGCGCCACCGGCGGCGCGAATCCCAACGTGATCGCGCACGAGAACGTGTACGCACGCATGACGGCGGTCGGCGGGGACCGTCAGTCTGTGTTTCCGACCGGCGCGTGGCCGACCGACGGATACTTCGCGCCGCGGCGAAAGCTGATCTTCAACGGCGAGGCGATCGACATCATCCACATGCCGTCGGCGGTCTCCGACGGAGACAGCGTCGTGTACTTCCGCGGATCGAACGTGCTCGTGACCGGCGACATCTTCACGACGACGAACCTGCCGCTCGTCGACCGCGTGCATGGCGGCACGTACGCCGGATCGCTGGCGGCGCTCCGCAGCCTGCTCGACATCGCCGTGCCTGACGATCTGATGGAAGGCGGCACGTACATCGTCCCCGGCCACGGCCGCATTTGCGACGATGCGGATCTCGTCGAGTTCCACGACATGGCGTACGAGATCCGCGACCGCGTCGCCAAACTCGTCGCGCAGGGCAAGACGCTCGAGCAGATCAAAGCCGCACATCCGGTGCTCGGCTGGGAAGGCCGATACTCGCGGCCGCAGTGGAGCGCCGACGCATTCATCGAAGCCATCTACTCCGAATTCCGCCGATGATCGACAAGCGCACGAAGTTCGTCGTCGCGGCGGCCACCGCACTTGCTGTGGTTGCGGCGGGCGAGGGCGCCTGCCTGCGCGCGCAAGCTCAGGCTCAAGCAAGCGCGCCGGTCGACTTCACCGGGACCTGGGTGTCTATCGTCACTGAGGACTGGATGGAGCGGATGGTGACGCCTCGCAAGGGCGACTTCGCGAACCTTCCGTTGACGCAGGCCGCGCAGGAGGCCGCACAACGAGCAGACATGGCGGCGGTGCAGCGCAGCGGACGTGCGTGCGAGGCGTACGGCGCGCCTGTCGTCATGCGCGAGCCCGGACGCGTCCGGATCTTGTGGCAGGATGCGAACACGCTTCGCATCGACACCGACGCCGGCGAGCAGATGCGGTTGCTGCACTTCGGGGATCAGGCGGCGGCGGGAGAGCGCACCCGTCAAGGCTGGTCGGCGGCGCAGTGGCAGTACACGAACGGATTCGACCCGCTGCGGGCGAACGCGCCGGCCGGTCGCGGCGGTCGTGGCTTCGGTGGTCCTCCGGGCGGTCGCGGCGCGTCACCGGACGCTGCGCCCGGTGGTCGATTGAAAGTGACGACGACGAATCTCGCGCCGGGTTTTCTACGGAAGAACGGCGTGCCGTACAGCGCGCACACGATCGTGACGGAGTATTTCAATCTGCTCGAGGAGCCGAACAACGGACCGAAGTGGTTCGTCGTCACCACGGTCGTCCACGATCCCGAGAACCTTGTCGTCGACTACATCACGAGCACGAATTTCCGCCGGGAGCCGGACGCATCGAAGTGGCGTCCGCGGCCGTGCTCGATTGATTGAGACGGTTGCGTCACGGTCAAGAGCGTCTGACGGTCTGTTGCCGATGACGCCCGCTAACGGGCAGCGACGGGGAGGGCCATGCTTCGACGTTTCATTGTGAGTGCCGCTATGGCGATTGGCGCTGTCGCATCGATGCCGATCTCCGAGACGGCTGTTCTGGCCGACGGCAGTGCGTGCGATTCACTCGCGGCGTTGAAGTTGCCCGACACCACGATCTCGCGCAGCGAGGTCGTCGACGCGGGCGCGTTCGCGCCGCCCGTGAACCCGCAGGCGGGCGCAGGCCGAGGCGGACGCGGCAGCAACATCTTCGCGACGTTGCCGTCGTTCTGTCGGGTGGTCGCGAGCGTGAAGCCCACGGCCGACTCGGATATCCAAATCGAGGTCTGGCTGCCGGCAGCGAATTGGAATGGCCGATTCCAGGCTGCGGGCGGTGCCGCGGGCGCGAACAGCGCTGTGGCTGGCGGCATCAACTTTCCCGCCCTCGCCAATTCGCTCCTGGCCGGCTACGCGACCGCAGGCACCGATAACGGTCATCAAGGTGCGACGCTCGCGTTTGCGCCGGGCCACCCCGAGAAGTTGATCGACTTCGGGTATCGTGCGACGCATGAAATGACGGTGAAAGCCAAGGCGATCGTCGAGGCGTTTTACGGGAGCAAACCGAGCTACTCGTATTGGAACGCGTGCGCCGCCGGTGGACGTCAGGGCCTTCAGGAAGCGCAGCGTTACCCTGCCGACTACGACGGGGTCGTCGTCACCGCGCCTGCAAACAGTTGGAGCCGGCTGCAAAGCTGGTCGATGTGGGTCAACCAGCAGGCGAATCGAACGCAGGCCGGGGTCATCCCTGCAGCCAAGTATCCCGCGATTCATCGGGCTGTTGTCGAGCAGTGTGACCTGCTCGACGGCGTCAAGGACGGCATCATCGAGAACCCGACGCGCTGCCATCCGCGGCTCGACGTGCTCGCGTGCGGGAGCGGAGGACACGATCGGCTGCCTGACGCCACCGCAGATCGAAACTGCGAACGCGATCTACGCACCCGCCGTCGACGTGCAGAACGGACGCACTGTATATCCCGCCATGCCTCCAGGGAGCGAGCTTGGATGGGCGGCACTTGCAGGGCCGACTGCGCCGTACTATGCGATGGAGACGTTCAAGTACCTGGTGTTCAACGATCCTGGATGGGCGCCGGAGAAACGCCCGATCAACCTTGGCGCCGATGTGGTCGCGGCCGAACGGACCGCAGCTCCGATCACTGCCGACAATCCTGATCTCTCGGCGTTCTTCGCGCGGGGCGGCAGGCTGATTCAGGTGCACGGCTTGACCGACCCGCTCATCGCGCCCGGCGACAGCGTCGACTACTACACGCGCGTCCGCGAAAAAGTCGGCGAGGCTGTTGCGAGCGGGAGCATGAGGTTGTACCTGGTACCGGGCATGAATCATTGCCAGGGCGGCGAAGGCGCCGACACCATCAACATGCAGGCTGTCGTTGAAGCGTGGGCCGAACGGATGCAAGCGCCGACAACGGTGATCGCGTCAAGGGTCGTCAACGGACAGGTTCAGAAAACGCACTTGCTGTGTCCATATCCTGAAGAGGCTGTCTTCAAGGGCTCCGGAAGTCCGGACGAGGCGGCGAGTTTCGAATGCCGGCTCCGATAACGTCGTCAGCGGAGCCGAAGTCTGGCCGGATCTCGGGGCCAGATTCCTCCGTATTTGAAGCGTCGAAGACGTGGAGACTCTCAGAATTTCACTGTGAACGACGCGTTCAGAGTGAGTCCCATCAGGTTGATGTTGTTCTCCAGGATCTGCCCACCCACGCTGGTGAATTCTTTGTACCAGACGTTCTGCCGGTTGTAGGCGTTGAACACGCTCAGCCCCAGGGTCGCCGTTTGGCCATGATCCCCGATGTGCCATAGGTGATTCGCGGCCGCATCGAGGCGATGGTATGCGGGCAGGCGCGCGCCGTTCCTGTCGCCGACAAGGATGCGCTCGATGCTGAACGTGCGATCGCCCTGCGGGCTGGGCACCGCAATCGTCTCTGTGCCGGTCGGTTCCGTATAGGGGACACCGGTAGAAAAGATCCAGGTCGCCGAGAGCGCCCATGGACCGAGCTGGAACGTGTCGACGAGCTTGAGCTCGTTGGTGCGGTCGTGGTCGGCCGGAAACGTGCCGAGCTCCGGAAAATCGTACAGGACGCGGCTCAGAGTGTAGCTGGCCAGGCCCGTATGTCGGCCGATCTTCTTCTGCACGAGCGCTTCCAGGCCACGCACGTGGCCTTGGCCCTGGTAGAAGAACTGCGACAGGTCGAGACCGCCAGTAGATCCGGTCGTTCTGGGCACGAGTTGCGTGAGGTTGGACAGATGGCGGACGAAGACCTCGGCGTCGACCATCGTGTGGCCCGTGTCGAACGTGGCGCCCCCGGACATGTTCGTGGCGGTTGACACCGGGATGGTTGCGCCGTCAGCCATTGCCCAGAACTCGCGGTTGCCCTGCAGCACGTCTTCGCGCGTGAGCTTGCTGACGAATTGGTGATACTGCCCCCACGCGCCCTTGAATCGCAGGGCATTGGTGGCGAGGAGCGTCGCGGACAACCGGGGCTCGACGTACCGTTCGCCTGTCTGCGAGAAGCGGGTGACCCGCACACCCGGCGTCGCGACGAAGCGCGAGCCGGCGACCCAGTGGTACTCTGCAAACAGCGCCGTCAGCGCGCCGGCGGTGTCGCGATTGAGTTGACTGGTCAGGTTGGGCGACTGGCTGCTGCTGTCACCGGCCTGCAGCGCCTGCACGTTCTGAAGGTCGTACCGCACGCGGTTGGCAGTCTGCTGAAACCCGACCGTCAGCTCGGATGTCGGTGTCACCTGGATGGGCACGTCCAGCCGGAAGTTCGTGTCGGCCACGGTATTGGTCTCGCCCGTCGATCCGTTACGTCCGCCAGCGTTGGTCCCTCGTGTCGTGGTGGTGTCGTAGGTGGAGTGGGCGAAGGTCGCGATGCTCCGCACCCGGGGAAACCACTCCCGCGTCCAGCGGCCGCTCGCTCCAACGTTCCTGAACGCACGCACGTCGCTGACATTGATGGCCCCGCTTGGAGGCGTGATCCCGCGATCTTTGAGAAATTGAAGCAGGTCAGCGGGCAGCTGGAAGTCTCTCGAGTTATCGAGATCATCGTGGCCTTGGTAGACGCTGATGGCGACCTGATCGTGGGATCCCGGCCGCCAATCGAATCGGCCGTTCATGTCGTCAAAACTCGACTTGGGTTGCGTGTCGAACTGCGCCGCAAACGGTCCGCCTCCAGGAGGCGCGGCGCCGCCCGGGCCCGCAGGGGTGGTTTGCGAGTTGACGAGCCCGAGAATCCGGTTGTACAGCGGGCCCTGAAACGACCGGCGTGCGCCCACGAGAAAAGAGGCGCTCCCGCCCATCGGCACTTCCACGACGCCCTCGCCACTCAACAAGCTGCCGCTGATGCTTCCGCTCACGTTCCTCGGTGAGGTTCGCGAGTGGATCTCGGTCAGACTCGACAGCCGCCCGCCGTACCGGGCGTCATAGCCGCCTTTGCTGAGCGCGACATCTTCAATCGCGCCCATGTTGAACGCGCTGAAGTAGCCAAACAGATGGTCCACGCTGTAGACAGTGAAACCGTCATAATCGACCCTCGCGCGTCCGTGATTGTCTGGAGCTTCGGCTCACGAATCGACACGGTCAACCCTGCGGCCGGACTGCCGTCGGCCCAGATGACGGTGCCTTCAACGCGACACTGTGCGTGGGCCGCACGAGCCAGCGTGATGAGCAGTCCGACCATGACTGCGGCCCGCAGCAAGCCCGGCGTCCTCCTGCAATTCGCTCTCCATAACGACATCGCCGTGGTCCTTTTTTGCGACTTGTGCTTCACCAATGCGTTCGAACACGCTTAACGTTCCCGTCCTTGTCGTAGACAAGCCGAAATGGACGCCCGCCTCCGTCCGGACCGTCGGGCGCGGGAGGAGTCGAGCTCAGTTCACGGTTCAGCGTCCAGCCGCCGAAGCAGGCCGAATGGTCCTCCGGCACGCGAGGCTGCGCTTGAAGAGCGTCGGGACGCGACGACTGTGGCTGGCTGGATCAGCGCCGGTGACGCCTCGGGGATCCTGGTCTCGACAAACGGTCGATCGCAAGGACCGCCGCGATCAACACGATCGCCAGGATGAATAGGGCTGTTCCGGTCACGCGGCTTCCTGCCCCCTTTCGATGCGTCAAGGCTGACGAATGTGGCCGGCGCCTCCGCCCCGGACCGCGGGAGGGCCCTGCGCGATCAGATCGCGTGCCGCCTTGCGCTGCTCTGGCGTCAGGATCTGGGCGATTGTCAGCTCGAGTTCGACCCGCGCCGATAGGGCCGCCGCCTCGGCGTCGGCAATCGAGCTGCGAATCTGCTCGATCCGTCCGGCGTCCGGACTGTCGGCGTAGATCGCGGCCTGAAGCGAGCGCTGCCAGTCCATCATCGTCTTCATTGACTGCCCGCCCTGGCGGCGCTGTTCGTCGGTGAGCGCCTGGATTTGCTGCTTCTGAGCGTCGGACAGGTTGAGCTGGGGCAGGATCGGGATTGGGCCGCCGGGGCCGAAGCCTCCGCCGGCGAATCCGCGTCCGGCGGGAGGCTGCGCCAGGGCTGCCGTCGAGATGGCGGCCGTCAGCGCAAGCGCGATGGCGGCGAGCGTGCAGAACGAGCGGGATTGTATCGTCATCGAATCGTTCTCCCTTGCTGTTTGTTCCCGCGGACCCGACGGAATACTTCCGGGGATCCGATAGTGGTCCGTCGTCTGAATCAATGTGCGGTGGTGCCGTCGTAGACGTAGCGACCGACTGGACCGGCGCGACTTCCATTTTGCAAGACCGTGACGGAGAGAAGAAGTTGATTCGCCTCTCGATAGTAGTCTTCCACCACTACCAGGCCTGGCTTTGGGCTCATTTCGAGCCGTAGCGTGTGGCCGTCCCAGCGCGCACGCGTGTAGACCTCGAAGCCGCGAAAAAGCCCGTGTTGTTTCTCTCCCGATAACGGGTATCTGCGCCTCGTCCCGTCTCCGCCGTAAAACGTTGCCATCGTGTCCGTGACGCTGAGCACGATCTCTGCTCTCGGCAGAAGAAGTTCTGGTGGTGCCGCGTATCCAGTCTCTTCATACGGCACGTCCTCGCTCAAATCCCAATTGAGGCGCCACGTACCTGAGGGATTCTGAAACGCCGAATTGATGCCGCCGAACAACAGTGCGAAGAGGATCGCCATCTCCGACCTACCGTTCGTCCTCGCGCTCGTACACACTCTTGTTCGGTGGTGCCTTCCCCATTCGAGCATTGTCGAGCGTCGTGCTGATGACGAGTCGCCTAGCATCGTCAAGGGCGAAGGTCTGCGTGACCGTGACACCTCCGCCAAGCGCGCTCTGCTGCACCAGCGTCGCGCCGTCCCATTTCGTGGCCGTCTCGAGCGTGCCTGCCTTTAACTGATGCCGTTCCTTTCTTCCATCGGCTGTGAATGTGCGGGTGTGTCCGTCCCCGTCAACGAAGGCGACGCGAAGCCCCTCGCGTTGAAAGATGCTGAGTCGCGGCGTTGCCGTCATCAACTCATCCAGCAGTGCGCGCGTTTGCTTCATCTGTTCCGGATCCGGACGGCTTCCGCCGAAGTCTCCTGGAGGGCCACCGCCGAAGCCGCCGCGCCCGCCGAATTCACCGCGGCCGCCACCGTCCGGAGGGGGACCTCCTCCCGGAGGCCCGCCGTCGCGCCCACGCCCTCTTCCTGTATCCCCTCCTTCACCAGGAGAAGGCCGGGCCTGACTCAGCTCTCGATTTAGGTTCCACGTGCCAGACAAAGCTGCTCGAGCTTGTGTACTCGAAGGCTGGCTCTCGGCCAGAAGAGTCGCGCAGACAATGGGGGCGCTCAATATCGAGATCAATGCCGCGTAGAAACGATTCACGTGACCTCCGCATTGCTGATAGCTGACGGTCACTTCACTAGACGACGATGGTGTTGTAGAGGTCTGACATCAACGTGATAAGTGTGTGACAGCCCATGCTGTCACTTGTCCGCTCGGATCTCTGTCGTGCAATCGCGTCTCCACCGAATGTAAATGTTTGTTAAGCGCCGTCCCATCGCGCGCGAATGGACATACCTTTGACTCTCGTCCCTCGTAATGTGAACTGTTGTCGCTGCGATTGGAGGGTTGCGATGACAAACCATGCAAGCTAGCGGTCAACGCCAGCCATCGTGAGCGAGCGCTTCACGGATCGTCCGCCAGAAGCGACAGGCGGATGACCATGACACAAAGTCGCGCTGCAGGACGACGTCGCCTGATGCTGTCAGACGAAAGCGCCAGAGATCATCCGCGCCAACGACTTCGGCCTCGAGCGCACGACCGTGACGACTCACAGACCAGCGGATCGCCGTCCGCGAGTCCTTGACCGAAACGAGCATTGCGGCTACATGGTGACCGATCCGAAAGACGCCCACACGAGACGCTGGATGTTTTTACAAACCTTTACAACACCAGGCCACGCGCTCGCATCGCGTCAATACCCGGGAGTGCGCAGTGAGGGGGCCTCGGCGACGAACGGTGACGCGCCGGCCACCATGCCGCATCTGCGGAGCCTAGAATCGAAACGCCAGGCCAATCGAGAGTCCCTGCCCTGTCACGGTCGTCGGCGCGAATATCCGCGACCAGTTGTAACGGGCATCGACGGCCCACGATCTCCGGATCGGAACCGAAAGGCCGGCGGCCCATCGAAACATGGCGGCGTTCCAGCCGTCGCCGACGAACACCCCCGTGGAGAGCACATCCGCGGTCGCATCCTGGCCCGCACTGGCGGTGCCGCCGCTTATCGTGGTGCTGCCGGCGGCGTAGCTGAACTGCGCCGAGGGCGTGGACTTGGCCCAACCGGCGCCGGTTCACGCGCTTTGCCGGTGACACTGATTCGCCGTTGCCCGATTCGTGCGATGGCGATGTCGACATACGGCTGGTAGTTGGAGGGGTCGCAGGTCTCGAAAGACACCGTACGCACCGAACGCGGAGACTTGGACCTGACGTCTGTTACATGGCGGTGACAGTCGGGTGAAAGAGGTTGACCGTGTATCGAAGCTTCTACTGGCGAATCGCGATCAGCTTCGTGGTGCTGGTCGTCACCGTGCTGGGCTTACAGATCGCCATGTTCGGCATCATCAGCGTCCGTTCGATTGATGCAGCGCCTCCGCTGTACATCTCCATGCAGAACGGTGACATTCTCTCGAGTCGACCGGAGCAGCTGGATGCGACGACTCGAGCCGGCATCGCTGATGTGGTTGGTCGGAAGTCGGCCGAAGTGTCCCGGTCGGCGCCGATTTACGCTGACGGACGACGGCTCGGGACGATCGTCGTTCCGCGGCGGCCGCCAGGCCCCGTGCGCCAGAACCTGTTGCGCCTGGCAGTCCCTAGCACGATCGTCCTTGCCCTTGCGACGGTGATCGCCGCGCTCGTGATCTTTCGGCCGGCCCGTCAGCGGCTACGAGAACTCGAAACGGCCGCGGAGCGCCTTGGCGACGGCGAACTGACGGCCCGCGCGCCAGTCCGCGGTCGTGATGAAATCGCCCATGTGTCTGCGGCTTTCAACCGGATGGCCGACGAGCTCGCCGCCCGAGAAGAGTCCTTGCGGGCCGCCGATCGTGTGCGTCGACAGATGCTTGCCGATGTGTCTCATGAACTGAAGACGCCGCTGACTGCGATTCGCGGCTATGTCGAATCGCTTCGAATTGACGGTGATGCGCTTGATCGGGAGAAGCGCGAGCAGTATTTCACCATACTCGAACGCGAAACGCTTCGATTGGACCGAATCGTCAGAGACCTCCTCGAACTCGGACGTCTCGAAGATGACGCGATGCGGTTCGAACATCGGATCTTCGCGATCGATCGGATGTTCGATCGTATCGTCGCGAGGCATGAGGTGGACGTATCGGCGCGTGGTATTGCGTTTACCATCAAGGTCGGAGACGGCGCTGATCAGATGAGTGGGGACCCGCATCGAATCGAACAGGCGCTGGAGAACCTGGTTGTCAATGCGCTGCGCTATACGCCCGACGGTGGCTCAATTGTGCTCTCGTCGTCGGTCGCACTTGATACGATCCAGCTGTCGCTGGTCGATTCGGGAGAAGGGATTCCCGGCGAGCACCTTCCTCACATCTTCGATCGTTTCTATAAGGCCGACAGCTCGAGATCGGCATCGGCCGGAAGTGGCCTTGGCCTTTCAATCGCGCAAGCGATCGTTGATCGCAACGGAGGGCGTATTTCCGTCAACAGCCGACCTGGGCGAACGCAGTTCATTCTGACGTTTCCCAGCGACGACACTGCAAACGCCTCCTGCCTGGCGAGGTCGCTGTGAGTACGGTTCTCGCTTGTGACGCCAGCCTGCGACTACCACTACACGACATTGGTTGCCTTCTGATCGGCCCGCGTGAGGTCGTGAACTCGTTCGACGGCGATGACACAGTGCGGCATCAACGCGACAGAAATATCAACCGGCGAGCACACAAAGGCAACCTTTCGACCGTATCCTGCGCCCGTGCCTGTGGTTCTCGCGATTGCGCTGCTAATTCACTCGGGAATGCCAACGAGTGTGGAAACGTCTGGCACCTGGACGTACAACGCCCGGCCCAGCAGAACTGAGCCTCTAGATTCGATCGATCCAACGATTCGCCCGTGGGTGATGCCCATCAGCAACCTTGTCATCAGGATCACGGACGAGGCCGCCATTGTCTACGACGCTGGCGGCCTGCGCCATGCGTACAAGTTGCTCGGTCCTAAACGTGTTCGCGGTTTGCAAGGCAGTGCCGCCGAAGCCGTGCGGGACGGCGCGACGCTGCGTCTGGAGCGGTCGTTGGCTTCAGGCTTCCACATCCGTCAGATCTATGAGTTCGACAGGGCCGGTAGGCGCCTGACGGTAACGACCATCGTGTCACCGTGTGACGATGTCTGTGTTAGCCCCATCAAACACGTGTACGATTTGGTCCGATAAGTGGGGCGAGGTCCTTCAGGTGGGTTGCGGCCAGTTGGGGAATGCCTACGGTTTATGATCTCGACCCACGAATTTGTAGCCCACGCCACGAACAGTCCGCAGTCGGACCCCGCCCGAGGACACAGACTCCAGCCTTCGACGGACCCGTTTGACCAGTGCGTCGACGCATCGCGCCGTGACGTACGTGCCGCCACTCCAGATGATGTCGTGGATTTCCTGCCGTGTGAACACGACTCCAGGACGCGAGGCGAACATGAAGAGGAATCGGAACTCCTGATCCGTCAGCTTCACTTCTGCACCGTCAACGTCGACACGACGTCTGGCCGGATCAAGCGTCAGGCCGTCGTGTGTCACCAGCATGGGAGTTCTGCGTTGGCCGATGCGGGTGCGTCGGATCAAGGCTCTCGCTCGGGCGAGAAGTTCCGGGACGCTGATCGGTCTGATGACGAAATCGTCGGCGTACCGTTCCAATGCGGTCAAGACGCGGGGATCATCCTTACGGTCGGCGAGCAAGAGAAGTCGCGTGCGGTGCGGGAGCACCTTGATGAACCGGTCTGGCAAGTCGCGCGCAAACCGACTGGTTGAACCGAAATCCAGTACCACCAGATCGACAGAAGTTTGACCAAGGCAGCGCACGGCATCGTCGGTGCTCTCCACTCCAACGCACATGCATCCATCCAATTGGAAATGGAAGCAGAGGCTACTGAGCAAGTCCGGTTCAGACTCGATGACAACGACAGAGGCTTCTGGGGGCACGGGCGTCGGTTGTGGTCGTGCAAGGACCGGGCCGCGCCCCGCCCGGCGAAATGAGGGCTCTGGCGGGGGTACTGTCCTAACTAGCGACCGCCGTGCACTCAGCCGAGGTCAGCAAACTTGTATCCTACCCCCCACGCCGTAAGGATCAGTTCGGGATCCTGCGCATCGGCCTCGATCTTCTTGCGGAGGCGGCTCACAACCGCATCAACGGTTCGTTCCGTCACGAAGGCGTCTCCACTCCAGACACGTGCGAGGAGTGCTTCCCGACTGAAGACGATGCCCGGACGGCTGGCCAGGAGGTACAGCATGTCAAATTCATGCCGTGTCAGATTGACGAGCTCGCTCCGGAGTCTGACCTCACGCCGATGCGGATCGATTGAAATGTCCCGGATGACGATCGAGTGGAGCTGATCCCCAGGGTCGTGTTCTGTCGTAGGCTGACTGCGGCGCAGGATCGCGGCGATGCGGGCCATCAGCTCGCGCACGCCGAATGGTTTCGTCACGAAGTCGTCGGCGCCGCTCTCGAGGCCGAGGACCTTGTCCGACTCGGTGTCGCGCGCGGTCAACATCAAAATGGGAGTGTCCCGGTTGACGCCTTGTGCCCGGATCGTTCTGCACAAGGTGATGCCATCGAGGCCCGGTAACATCAAGTCAAGAATGATCAGTTGATACGTTTCGACCCGAGCTCGCTCTAACGCCTCGCGACCGTCGGCGCGCTGATCGGTGACAAAACCCGCAAGCGCGAGTTGATCGCGCACGAGTTCACAAATGGCTGCATCGTCTTCGACAAGGAGCACGCGTTCGGCGCGGGGAAAGCCTTCGCTCATCTTCCGCTCTATTGTGGGCCGAACCGTCCCTGCTGAAAACTCGATTCGTCCGCAACTTGATCCATCTGCGGTCGTGTTGTGTGGTGAGTCGGCTCAAAAGGGGCACCAGGTAACTCTCTCGTCGGTGTGGGGCGCGTGCGAATACGCACCGGAATGCTCGGTCGTACAGAGTGTGACGGACGCCGACCGTTCCGAGACCGACGGCCTGGCGGGTGGCGGGTGACAGGGGAGTGTGGCTACGCCGCCCGACGGTCGTCGCGATGGTGGAGGCCGCCGACCTGTGGAATGGCGACGACCGGGCCGATCGTTGGTGGCGCGATCGGCCGAGGCTCTGGCGAGTCCTTGGTCCGCGAGAGATGCGTTCGAGAATCGTGGTAGTACGCCAGATATCGACTCAAGACGCGGGACAGTCCGGTTTCATTCACGACGATTACGTGATGGAGGCACTCGCGACGGATGGCGCCGATGAGACGCTCCGCGTACCCGTTCTGCCACGATGAGCGTGGCGCGGTGAGCACTTCATGGATCCCCAGGTACGAAGAGGAGTCGATACGTGGCGGTTGGCACGACGAAGAAATCGGCAGCCATGATCTGGTCGACATGATTCGTGAGAAACGTGCGCCCCACAGTCGGTTGGCCCTCGCCGTCGTGCGAATCAATTCGCGGACGTCCCGCGGAACGCTCGGTCGACCCAGTCGGCGTCGGCTCTTCCACGTCCAGAAGAGCCGGAAACCTCGGCGGTGCCAGGCCAGCACCGTCTCGCGCTTGACGATCACGATGACGTCCTGCCATCCGTCCCACACCTGAGACATCCAGACCCACAGTAGTGGGTCCACACGGGTGAGCCGCATCCGTTGAGGGCGGGATCGTGTCACGATCTGGAGTTGATGGCGCAGCGCGAGAATCTCAAGCTGCAAGGTCGCTCGCGCACGGAAGGACATTCGGAGCGTCAGTCGCATCGAAGCGAGTACCGATCCCATTGACCAAGACCCTATCCGCGGAGAACCACAAGATCAATGTTCGCAAGAAGAACGGAGTTCTTAGCAGGCACAGGTGTTCCGACGCGTCGTCGACCGGCATGGCGGTGCCCACGGTAGCGATTATTCCTGACGTCCTCCCCGGCATCGCTGACTCTTAACAAACATTAACAGTCACTCCTGTTTCACGTTCTGCCCACAAGGTCGCCAAGGCGCGCCATTGACGCACCTGTTGTCACAGTATTTCCACCGACCAGCCATATTGCAGTAACAACTTCGTCGTCTATACGAAAAGCTGCGGCTTTTAGTGAAACACGGAGGGCTCATGACCAGGACCGCATTTTGGCCAGCGTCTGCTGTCAGCGTTCTGACGGCGTGCTGCGTGCTGACCGGGCCGTTACTGGCTGAACAGGCCAACTCCAACCGCGAGACTCGTGCCGCACTTTCGGGCTCCTGGGTCTTCGCGAACTCAGTGACGCGTCACTCGGGAGGCCCGACGGCCGCGGCCCAGCCGGCGGCCGAGGAGACGGCCCTGGCGGAGGCGGTCCACAGGCCGGGATTGGCGGCCGCGGATTCGGCGGCCCGCCGCGCGGCGGTTCTGAGTCAGACCGTCCCGACCCCGAGGAGATGAAGAGAACGCGCGCGCTCATAGAAGAGCTTATGAACCCGCCTCCTCGTCTGAGCATCTTTCAACCGGAAGAGGGCCACGTCACGTTCGTCGATGCTGAGGGCCACTCCCGAACGTTCGTCACGAATGGCGCGAACGAGCGCCACCAGCTCCAGGCGGGCACCGTCGACACCACGACACGATGGGACGGAACCACGCTGGTCTGCGAAAGCAGCATCGCGCGGGGCATGAAGATAGTCCACACCTATCAAGCTGACGATGTGCGTCGACTCGTCGTGATCGTTACCTTGGATGATCCGCGAATGGGCAGCGCGGCGGCGAACCGGCGCGTATACGACGCCCAAGGGGATCGCTAGGTTCGATGCTGGTGATCTTGATGGCCCTTCTCATAAGCGGAATCGAGCTGACGAGCTTCCGCAACCCTTCTGGGACATGGCAACTAAATTGGGAACTCAGCGAAGAGCCGGCTTACGAAGATACTGGATTTACCGCGCCTCCTGAGCTGCTATCGCCGCGCGATCGACTGGTGCTCACGCTGACTGCCACCTCAGTCACGATCGACGACGCTGATGGTGCTCGGCGAAAGTACAAGCTGTCCGGCGAGAAAGAGGACAGTGACTGGCGCGGATTCCGCGTTGAGACGCGCGCACGCTGGAACGGCCGGACGCTGCGAATCGAGCTGAAGCCACAGCGTGGCCTGATCGTGATTGAGAACTATGCGATAGATCTGACGACTCATCAGTTGATTCTCACAGTTGCCTCCGTTCAACACGGAAGCCGGAGCGGGACACCTGTCCGGTACGTCTACGAGCGCGTGCCCGCCCATTGACCCGGAACGGTGTCTCTTCCCACCGTCGCATTCCCGGCCAACTTGAAGAGGCTAACCATGCACATGAAAGATCCAGTTGATCTAGTTTCCGTGGGCACATTTCGGTCACCGGCTCACGCCCAGAAGGCCAAGGGCGTTCTGGATGTGGCTGGCATCGAATCCACGACCCTGCTCGATCCAAGTGGCCCTACGGCAGGTGAATCGAGAAACACCTGGCTGGGTAGGCGACCGAAGAATGCCGTCACCCGGCTTTTGGTCAGGGCTGAAGACGTTGACAAAGCGGCGAAAGCGCTCCTCGGACATTACCTCCTGTAGGACCGTTTGCGCCCGTAGTGTTCTACGCTCGGCCGACGCCGTCCTACCAAGAACTTGGACGGGCCGCGACAGCGGTGGCACTGAACAATCTCTGAACAATTCTTTGCCGAACACCAGATAACAGCAGGTTCTGATCCGAGCTACCGGCACGAAGAACCCGCGAGTCCGACCACCTGCATTACGCTGTTAACCGGAGGGTTGCTGGTTCGAATCCAGCCTGAGGAGCCAATCGGCTTCATTTTCAACAATTTACAGTAACGCTTCGCTATGCAGAGCATCCGGTGTTCGGTAATGCGCCGCGGACTTCTTCGTAATCTTCCCAAACCCATACGTTTACTGGTGTTCTTGCGATGAAGCGCTGCCCGCTTTTGGTTCGACAGCCGAAGTGAGACACCAGGGAGACACGTGGTCTGTAAACAACAGGGCGAGCTGCGACGCTCATTGTGAGCTTCGCCGTACGGCACAGAGCCTTGTATTGACCGGCCCGCGCGGCCCATTTCCAAGCTCCCTTAGCGTGCGAAGGACCGAGTAGCGGACCCGCTCAACACCGATCTGATGGGTTCGCGTGCGCCGGTGTCAGCCCGTTAACGCACGACGACGTCTGACCAGCCACAACACAAGTGTTACTGGTCCCAGAATCGCGGCGATGAACTGCGACGTCGAGAGCAGCCCGCCGAACGCGAACCCGCGGTCGGCGTCGCCGCGGAAATACTCGATGACGAAACGAGCGATGGCATAGGCCAGCGTATACGCGAGGATGATCTCGCCATCGAACCGTTTGCGCCGGGTGAATCGCACGAGGAGCACGAACAAGACCAGGCACACCGCCGACTCGTACAGCTGCACCGGATGGAGCGGCACGCCCAGCGGCGCGCCACCGATGCGTGCAGCATCAGCGTCCGTGAACGCGACTCCCCATGGCAGATGCGTTGGCCGCCCGTAGTCGTCGCCTGCCATGAAGCAGCCGATCCGGCCGATCGCCTGACCGAGGGCAATGGCCGGCCCGCACAGATCCGCCGCCCGCCAGAACGGCAGCTGGGGATGGCGCCGGAAGAAGATCGCCGCCGCGAGCAGCGCGCCGATGAAGCCGCCGTAGAAATCGCCGGCGCTCGTCAGCACCGATCGGGAGAACAGCTCGGACGGTGCCGCCACGTACTCCGGGAGCGCTCGTACGATCATCAGTGCCCGGGCACCGACGATAGCGCCGCCAATGGCCCAGAACCCGAGCGACGTCAGCGCATCGACATCGAGGTCTTCCCGGCGTCCCTCGCGGATCAACCACCACAGTGCGGCCAAATATGCGACCGTCAGCAGCAGTCCGAACGTGTATAGCGTAAACCAGGGTGTCGTCAGCAGGCGAGGATGCATGCGTTCAGCCGAACGATACTCCGGTGCTGCGACCGCCAGCTTGACACCAAGTATTCAAGTGTTCTATTGATTACTTGTCTATGGAAGCTGCCGCGCATCGCGTCTTCAAGAATCGTCTCTACGGTCTGTTCGCCCGCATCGGCAAGGCCCTGTCGAATCCGCATCGGCTCGAGATGCTCGAGCTGCTGGCGCAGGGCGAGCGCACGGTCGATTCGCTGGCCTCGGAGATGGGGGTGTCGGTCGCCAACGCGTCACAGCACCTCCAGGCGCTTCGTCAAGCGGCCTTGGTCGAGAGCCGCAAGGACGGTCTCTTCGTGCACTATCGACTCGCGGCTCCCGGCGTGTTCGAGCTGTCGAAGGCGATTCGCACGGTCGCGGAGGATCGACTCGCTGACCTCGATCGGCTTGTCCGTGAGCACTTCGCCGATCGTGACGATGCGGAGGCTGTTCCGATCGGCGAGCTGCTGAAGCGAGCTCGGTCGAAAGACATCGTCATTCTGGACGCCAGGCCGGCGAGTGAGTACGCCGCAGGCCATATCCCGGGCGCGATCTCTGTTCCCGTCGATGAGCTGAACCGCCGGCTCAAGCAACTGCCGAAGGGCAAGGAATACGTCGCGTACTGCCGTGGACCGTACTGCGTGTACGCGGATCGCGCCGTCGAATTACTGCTCGCAAAGGGACGGCGTGCACGGCGTTTGAAGGACGGATTTCCTGAGTGGCGTGCCGCGGGACTTCCGGTCGCTGCCGGCCACGAGCCAGGAGTACTGCAATGATCTTCAGACCGTACTACTACTACGATCTCGGCTGCGCCGCCTACGTGTTCGGCTGCGGGACCCTCGGCAAGGGCGCCGTCGTCGATGCACGCGCCGACGACATCGATTCCTACATCGAATTCGCGAGCGCGAAGGGTCTCCGCCTGACGCACGTCATCGACACGCACGTCCACGCCGACCACCGGTCCGGCGGGCCCGAGCTCGCACGCCGCGTCGGCGCTCAGTACTGCATCCATGAGGCTGCCGACGTGACGTATCCGTTCACAGCTCTTCATGACGGCGACCAGATCGAACTTGGCAACACCCACGTGAAAGTGCTTCACACGCCGGGTCACTCGCCGGAGAGTGTCTGCCTGCTGGTCACCGATCTCAAACGCGGTGCCGACCCGTGGTTCGTGTTGACGGGGGATACCCTGTTCGTCGGCGCCGTCGGGCGTCCCGATCTTCCGGGTCGAGCCCGCGAGAATGCCGCGCGGCTGTACGCCAGTCTGCACGAGAAGCTCTTGACTCTGCCGGACGATTTGGAGATCTATCCCGGGCACTTCTCCGGATCCGTCTGCGGCGCTGGCTTGAGTGGAAAGCCCATGACCACGCTCGGATTCGAAAAGCGCTGGAATCCGATGCTCAGACTCGAGCCGCGACACATTCATCGAAAAGCTGTCCGACGTGCCAGCCAAACCCGCCGACATGGAACGTGTCCTTGCGTTCAATCGCGGTCACGAAACGGTGCCGACGCCGTGAAGGCGGCAGCGCTCGCGCCGGACCGGCCAGCGAATCCAGCTCGGTCTTCGCGAAAATCTCGCGCAGTTCACCCTGCTGGTCGTCGTCAACGCCTTCGTCGGCGCGATGGTCGGCATCGAGCGCACCATTCTTCCGCTCCTCGCCGAACGCGAATTTCACCTGGCCGCTCGGTTCGCGGCACTCTCGTTCATCGTCGTGTTCGGCGTGACGAAGGCGCTCACGAACTACGCAGCGGGCCAGCTCTCAGACCGGATCGGGCGGAAGCACGTGTTGGTTGCCGGGTGGATCGTTGCGGTGCCGGTTCCATTTCTCTTGATGTGGGCACCGACGTGGACCTGGATTCTCGTGGCGAACGTGTTCCTCGGCATCAGCCAGGGGCTCACCTGGTCGACGACGGTGATCATGAAGATCGATCTGGTCGGCAGCCAGCGGCGCGGGTTCGCGATGGGGCTCAACGAGTTCGCTGGATATGGCGCGCTGGCCGGCGCGGCACTCCTGACTGGCTGGATCGCCGCTGGCCAGGGGCTGCGACCCGACCCGTTTTATCCGGGTGTCGCGTTCGTGGCGATTGGCCTCACGCTCTCCGTGTTTCTCGTGCGGGAAACCCACGGTCATGTGACATTCGAGTCGACGCTTCAGAACGCCGGTTCAACGCCGATGAGCGCGCGTGACGTCTTCTGGAGGACCACGCTGATTGACCGCAATCTGTCGACCGTGACCCAGGCCGGACTCGTGAACAACCTGAACGACGGTATGGCCTGGGGGCTGTTTCCGCTCCTGTTCGCGGCGGCAAATCTCAGCCTCGATCGTATTGGTGTACTTGCGGCCATTTACCCCGCTACGTGGAGCATCGGCCAACTGGCCACTGGAGCGTTGTCCGATCGATTTGGGCGGAAGTGGTTGATTGCTGCAGGCATGTGGGTCCAGGCCGCCGGTATCGCCGCTGTGATCGTGTCAGATGGATTCGCCGGCTTTGCCATCGGCGGCGTGTTGCTCGGCATTGGCACCGCGATGGTGTACCCGACGCTGCTCGCCGCGATCGGTGACGTGGCAGCTCCCGCGTGGCGTGCGTCTTCGGTTGGCGTCTATCGATTGTGGCGCGATCTCGGATATGCGGTGGGCGCCGTGGTGGCCGGTCTGACGGCCGATTCGTTGGGATTGAAAGGCGCGATGTGGTTCGTTGCCGGCATCACCCTTTTGTCAGGTGTGATCGTTGGTGTCCGGATGGACGAAACGCTGCGGCGTCGAATGGCCTGAACGCATAGAAGAGCGAGGATGCTATGGCAAGTACGTGTCCGGTCGACCTCGATACCTTACGGCTGCGCGCCGAGATTGAGTCCATTTATCGACGAGTCGCGACGGAGCCATCGGGTGACTTCCATTTCCATCGTGGACCGACCTACGCAGCCGAGATGCTTGGCTATGATGCGGTCGCGTTGGCGCGGCTTCCTGCGGACAGTACCGCGTCGTTCGCCGGCGTCGCCAATCCCCATCGCATCGCGCCGATGACGGCTGGCGCGACGGTTGTCGATATCGGCTGCGGCGCCGGAATGGACCTGCTGTTGGCCGCTCAGGCTGTGGGACCAGATGGTCGCGCGATTGGTGTCGATATGACCGAAGCGATGGCCGAGCGCGCTCGAAACGGTGCGAGGTCAGCGTGGGCTTGCCAACGTCGAGGTGCGTCTCGGGGACGCGATGTCCCTGCCCGTCGAATCGGAGAGCGTCGATGTCGTGATCTCGAACGGCGTGCTGAATCTGACGCCGGATAAGGATCGGGCCTTCGGCGAGGTCTTCCGGATTCTCAAGCCGGAGGACAGTTCCTGTATGGAGACATTGTCGTCGCGAGCGAGCTGTCGGAGTCGATTCGGAGCAACATCGATTTGTGGACCGGTTGAATCGCCGGCGCTCTGCCGGAGGCAGAGCTTGTCGCGCTTCTCGGGCATCTCGGCTTCGACGATGTCGTCGTAAAGGAGCGCTTCGATTGTTTTCGAGGGACCTCCAAGGAGCGGGTGGCCAAGAAGTACGGTGTCGTCGGCGTGAATGTTTACGCCCGCAAGCCGCGTTGACGGTGACGGTAACGACATGAGTGCATGCTGCTCGACTTACGGGAACGTCGCTGGCGCGCATTTCGACGAGAAGATCGCGAAGCGCGATTTGGCGAGCTATCGCAAGAAAGGACCCGGGCCGACCGCCCGTTTGCTTCGCGACTTGCTCGTGGGCACCGGTGCGGTCGGGGGCGTTGTGCTCGATGTCGGCTCTGGAGTCGGGGGATTGAGCTTCGAACTGCTCGACCGGGGAGCCGAGCGCGTGATCGCCGTTGACGCGTCCCCGGCGTACCTTGCTGCTGCGGCCCAGGAAGCGACACGCCGCGATCGGCTTGGAGTCGTCGAGTTCATGCACGGCGACTTCGTTGATGTCGGGCCGCAGATTCCGTCCGCAACCATCGTCACCCTCGATCGCGTTATCTGTTGCTATCCGTCATTCGAGCCGTTGTTGAACGAAGCACTCGGCACGCGGAGCGTCACGTTCGCCTACTCGTATCCGCGAGACATGTGGTACGTCCACGCGGCGATTGCCGTCGAAAATGCCGTGCGTCGGCTAAAGAGCAACGCGTTCCGTGCGTTTGTCCATCCCGTCGATCGAATGACACAGGCGATCGAGCGCGCCGGGTTCCATCTGGCTGGACGTCGTCAGACCTGGCAATGGTCCGCCGACGTGTGGGTCCGGTGAGCGCGCCTGCGGATATTCAGCGCCATGGGGCGGAGGTGACCTGCACGGCAAACACGAACCGTTGGCCGTCTCGACTGACGCTTCTTGACTGAACCGCATTGCCCGTCGCGCTGTAGGGGCCGCCTCCCCCTGGACTCGGCGGTCTGAACTCCAGCTGGAGAAGGGTGCCCTCGAATTCTTCGACCGCCTGAAGATCGCCCCGGAAACCCGGCTCCTTGGCACTGCCTGCGGCGCGGGCCAATTGACGCTTCCTGCCGCCGGAAAAGGAATCAAGGTTCCCGGCCTCGGCCTTGCCGCCAACCTGGTTCAGCAGGCTCGGAGCAAAGCGGCTGCCGGAGGACTCGCGATTCGAGTTGACGAACGCGATGCCGAGACCCTGGGGAGCCGGGTTCCATCAAGGCTCATGATCTTCTTGCTGAATTGCCGCCCCGCGTGGTATCCCTATGGCCGAGCTTGAAGCGCCAGAGGTAATCGGTTGCAGGTTGTTCGCGGCCGTCAACAGGGGGGTGTGGCTATGAGGAAGATACGGCGCCTCTTGGTGGGAGGCCTGGCTGCCGGAGTCGTGACTCTTGCGTCAGGAGCGGCGCACGCGGAGGACATCAGCGGCGTGATCGTCAGGACGATGGTCCTGTCCGAGACATCCCGGCTGGTCGGCGATGTCACGTGCCGGGTCACTGGCGCGGCTTGCATCGCGTTTGGCGGATCGAACATCGCGCTGAATCTCAACGGCTTTTCGATCACGGGACCGAACGATCCGGCCACCGGGTGCAAGGGCACCAATGTGGGGACGGAGACCGGGATCAGCTCGAACGGACAGGCCAATGTCGGCGTTCGTGGGCCTGGTCTCGTCCAACGTTTTCAAGGGGACGGCATTCTGTTCCTGGCGAGCGTTGGGGGCTGGGTGCAGGGTGTGACGGCCACCACCAACTGCATGTCGGGGATTCGGATCAATCCCACGTCGGCAGGAATCAGCATCGAAGGGAACGTCGCGGTCCGGAATGGCACGCCGGCCGCCCCGTGCGGCGGCATATGAATCCAAGGAAGTAATAACTCGCTCCGGTGGAACGAGTTGAGCGGAAACGGGTACTCAACGGGCGCTCAGGTCAATTTCGGGATCGGGCTGCTTTCCGGGAACAACAATATCGTCGAGGCGAACACCGCTATTGGTAATACGAACGGCATAGTTGTTTTCCCCGCCGCCACCAACAGCCAGGTTCGACAGAACGTGGTTGTTGGCAATCCGCCCATTCAACAAGCTAACAGCCTTCCTGCGGCCACGGGCGTTGACATCTGGGATCAATCGGCTGAGAGCAACAACAACCACATCCTGGGGAACACGTGCCTCACGGCGATCAACGCGCCGTGTCCCACTGTTTCCACTCAGGCCGTTCCCAGGAAGCCGGCATCAGTACCATGATGGTCAGAGCGCCGCACATGTTCAGCGACTCGCGAACGTTGGGCGTTGTGAGGCGTTGTGTTGCAGTTGCACTCATCGCGGCGGCGTGGCTGGCGTTCCCAGCGCCCCAAGCGCTTGGCCAATCGCGAGCCACCGCCGCCGCGTCCGTTGTTCTGCACGACTTACGGGGAGTCGCGACACTCCGGTCTGATTTCAATCGAGATAGGAGCAAGGTGAGAATCGTCCTTCTCCTCTCGCCGACGTGACCTGCCTGCCTGAATGCCGCCCGGTGGGCGCAGCAAGAGCTCCTCGCACAACGCCCACGCGCCGACATCAGAATCTACGCGGTCTGGTTCAACATGTATCCAGGGGATGCCCGTTCGAAGTGGTCCCCGACCGTGCTGACTGATCGGCGTGTGGTTCACTACTGGGACGAACCACGGGCGATGGGCCGACTGTATCTGCCGCAGTTACCGGCGATGATCGACCGGCGTGCGACAGGGACGCTGCAGCCGACCGAGGACGCTCTTTGGGACGCGTTCTTTCTCTACCCGCCTGGCGGTCGGTGGGAGGATCCGGTGCCATCGCCGCTCCGGTGGGGTTACCCAATCATGGTGACGCGGGACCAGCTTCGACGCGACGTCGAAGGCCTCGTCCAGAAGTGACACTCAAGGCAAGGAGCGACCGATGGCGGACTTCAATCGCGCCGAGCAGCAGTTGTCGCAATTCCTCCAGCTCGAGCATCGACCGGTTGCGATCGCGTTCCGAGACGTGCCACCGCCAGACGTCGCAAAGTTCACAGGGACGGAGCCGTCGGGCTGCAGTTTCTGGAGACTCGCTGGCCGAGGCCGTGTCTTCTACACGGTCCCGAGCGACCACTACAACTGTCCGATCGGGTCGTACACGCACAACATTCCGCTGCCAGCCGACCGGGCGCACGAGCTGGACGACATACTCGGGTTCATGACCAACATCGGGTACGTGCGGATGGAGGAGCTCCCGGGAATTCCGCGCCTGGCCAGGACTCCCGAAGTGACCATCTACGCACCATTGGGAGAAACGCCCGTTGATCCAGACGTCGTGCTCTTCTGGGGACGTCCGGGTAAGTTGATGTTGCTACAGGAAGCCGCTGTGCGAGCCGGAGTGGCGGGGCAGCTCAACACGCTGCCGCGTCCGACCTGCATGGCTCTTCCGGCCGCACTCACTCTCGGAATAGTGGGGAGTACCGCTTGTATCGGGAATCGCGTCTACACGGATATTGACGATAGCGACCTCTACGTCGCCATTCGAGGAACTGACCTTTCCCGGATCCTCGCGGAAACGCAGATAATCGCCACCGCAAACGCGAACTTGCTCCAGTATCACCGCGAGCGGCGGCAGACACTGGCAACCGACTAGTCGTGGCACCAATGCCGATCGCCGGTAATAACCATGTCTTGCGTCAGCACTTCTCAGTCGCGAGAGAACAATTCCGGCATCAGCCGTCGTCTTCTTTCTGAACGTGGCGGAGAAGGGAGGGAGTCGAACCCTCCGGGGACCTTTACGATCCCCAGACTGATTTTGAAGACCAGCGGCGCCACCGGACACCGTCCTTCTCCGAAACCGCGCCGTTACTCTAATTCAATAGAAGAGCTGAAAACCACACTTTTTGCGGCCTCGCAGCATGAGCCACGGAACGGCGTTCGATCCCAAGGGTGTCCCCGTGTGGAACGCACCGGCTTAGGCTGAGCCCATGCCCTACGTCATCGGCACCGCGGGCCATATCGATCACGGCAAGACCAGCCTCATCAAGGCGTTGACGGGTCAGGACACCGACCGCCTCAAGGAAGAAAAGGAACGCGGGATTTCGATCGATCTCGGCTTCGCGCACCTCGATCTGTCCGACGGCACCCGAGTGGGCGTGGTCGACGTGCCGGGCCACGAACGCTTCATCCGCAATATGCTGGCAGGCGCGCACGGAATCGATCTCGTCCTCTTTACTGTCGCGGCTGACGATGGGGTGATGCCACAAACCGAGGAGCACCTGGACATCGTTCATCTCCTCGGCATCGACTCCGCCATCTTCGTTGTCACGAAAAGCGATCTCGTGTCCCACGCGAGGATCGGCGAAGTGGAGGAACAGATCGAGATCCTGACCGAAGGAACGTCCCTCCAAGGATCGCCCGTCGTCACGTTCTCGTCGCTGACCGGCCAGGGGCTCGACGAGCTCCGGGTGATGATCGAGCAGAAGTTGAAGGGCCGGCCGAAACCGCCTCCGTCTGGGTATTTCCGACTCCCGGTTGATCGGGTCTTCGTCCTGCCAGGCCACGGCCTGGTCGTCACTGGCACGGCGCAGAGCGGCCAGGTGCACGTCGGCGATCGTCTGCGGTGCGTGCCGGGCGGCCAGACGTTTCGCGCACGAAGTGTCCAGGTTCACAACGAAGCCGTCACGACGGCGACAGGAGGGCAACGGGTCGCATTGAACATCGTCGGTCCCGAAAAGGCGGCCATCGGACGCGGCGATGTCATCTGTGACGAACAGCTCATGCTGCCGACCACGCGGTTCGACGCCTCGCTCGAGGTTCGGCCGTCGGCGGCACACGGCATCAAGAATCACCAGCGCGTGCGAGTTCATGTGGGAACAGCGGAACGTCTCGGCAAGGTGATTCTCCTGAATTCCGCAGACATCGCGCCGAAAAAATCGACTGTGCACTGCCAGCTCGTGTTGACGGAACCCGTTCTGGTCCTGCGCAGCGATCATTTCATCGTCCGCGACGAGACGGGGCAACGCACGCTGGCGGGCGGCGTCGTCCTCCATCCATGGCCGCGTACGTATCGACGACGCGAGCCCGGCCTTGAAGAGAAACTAAGGACGCTCCAATCGGCAGATGCCGTGACCGCAGCCGAACTGTTCGTAGCCGACAGCAAGGAGTTTGGGGTGGCAATCGCGCCGCTCTGTCAGTTTCTCAACGCTCGCACAGAGCAGGCCCTGGCTGTAGCTAACGCGGCAGGCGGGCTGATGAGGATCGCGCAAGACGGCGAGCCCGTGTATACGACCGCCCAGAAGTGGCATTCGCTCCAAGAGCGCGTGCTCGCCACGCTCCACGAATTCCACGCCGGCCATCCATTGGCTGCCGGCCACGACTTGGAGGAACTGCACGCCAGAATCGCGCCGACGATGACGGCAAAGCTGTTTCGGGCGTTCATCGAACGGCTCGAACACGACAAGATCGTGACGCGCGACGGGAGCCAGCTTCGCACGCCAGGTCACACGGTTATATTGGACAGTGGCCGGCAAAGCATCGCCGTTCAGATCAAGAGTCTCATCGCCGCGGCGCCGCTCGCGCCTCCTGACATGAAACAGATCGAAGACGCAATCGGAGTCGATCGCGCGAAGCTGACCGAGGTGTTGCACGTGCTGGAGCGCGAGCAATCCATCGTTCGCATCGGCGACGGGCTGTATTTCTTGAAAGAGACGCTCGACGAGGTGAAGCGCGCGGTCGTCGAGCTGCTCATCGACCGACGCGAGGTGACGCCGGCAACGTTCCGGGATCGCTTCGGCACGAGCCGGAAGTATACGATTCCGTTGCTCGAGTATCTCGATCGGGCAGGGGTCACCATTCGAGTTGGCGACGTTCGCCGTTTGAGAAAGCAAGGAGCGAACGATGGCACACACAGGGCGTAAGAAGCTGAAGCTATAGGACTGACGCAGTGGGGAACCGGCAAGGGCGTTGTGTCCCCACAACTCGGCCGAGCTTTTGTGAAGGCGAAGACCTCCTGCTGTCTAGCTGTGGCTACTGCAAAGTCTGTTTGAACCTGTAGGTTTTGGATCGGATCTCAGGGGCCAGACCTGGCCGCATTTGACAGGCAGTGGGCAACGAGGACGGATCACCCCGACGTTGAGACACGGTGAGACACAATGCCCAAGACCGCACCGAGCCTCACCCCCACCAACCGCGTCGCCAGTCACGAAACCCGTAGCAAACAGAGCAGAGCCGCACCGACCGACACGGTGGCACGGCTCTGTTAACCGGAGGGTTGCTGGTTCGAATCCAGCCTGAGGAGCCACAACCCTCGAAAATTCAATCACTTCCGGGTGACTCGCTGACTGATCGCCCCGATTCACGAACTGACGTCTTCGTGCTGCCGGTGGCTCCGAAGGGGACCCCGATTCCAGTCGCGCGGACGCCGTTCGCCGAGAGTCGTCCTACCTTTTCACCCGACGGGAAGTTCATCGCCTACGAATCGGATGAAACTGGCCAGATGGAAGTATATGTGCAGGCATTTCCACCGACCGGCCAAAAGTGGCAAGTGTCCACAAACGGCGGAATGGAACCCAAGTGGCGCGATCGGGAGTTAGTGTTGACTGATCGGGACCGCATGCTCATCGCCGTGCCAGTGACGACGAAGGGGTCACTCTTTTCAGCCGGACGGGGCGTGTCGTTGTTCAAGATCCCGACTCGCAGCGTCGCCGCTACTGGCTTCGACGTATCACGCGACGCGCGTCGTGTGCTCGTGCGAATGCAAACTCCCGTCACGCCCCAGCCAATGATGGTTGTGCTGAATTGGACTGTCAAGCTGAAGAAATGATGTCCCGCTGAGAGTGATTTCAAGAGACGCAGCGGAGCTCATCCATTCCTCTGAGCCAGACCGACATCTGGTTCCAACTGGCGAACGTTTGGCTCACCATTCTCTCGTAAGGACATAGCGTATTGTTCCATTCAGCTAATTCAGTCGCCGGTTGCGGATGGTTGCGCGTCGTCGAGCAGATCGGGCGAAGAACCGCTGCGCTGACGGAATTATTGCGGAGTACAGGCCTTAGCAGGCGAGGGATACTTTGTGGGAAGCCGCGAGTGTACGGTCTCGTGGGTCTGGCTCTCAGCTCCAGAGATGTATTCAGCGGGTCGGGCGGGAACCTTTCTTGGCCCTGCTCCTGCCTCGCTCGCGACCGGTCGACGGCCTCGCGTTGGCAGCAGCCGGTGTCTGACTCACAAGCGGGTACCTCTCAGGGTGCACAATGGACTCGACGGCGAGATCGATATCCAGGTCGGGCCAGTACAAGTGGTGAGGGCTCGGCAGCTGCACATTCGTGATCGCCCGAATCGACGCCTCCCGAAACCACGGAAACTGCTCAAACGCGACGAACAGCTCTTGCTCGTCGACGATCAGCCAGAACCCGTGGACCGAGACGTTGGTCACTTCAGCCGGGGAAGTGCTTCGTCCAAGCGTGCCGGATCTCATCAAGGTGCTCCTCAACTAATTTCTGGGCCTCTGCTACCTGTTTGGCCTTCAGGCCGTAGTTGGCGTGAAGGGCCACGGTCGGTTCAATCCAGAACTTGGCCTCTCCGGCCGCGTGCTGGACGTGCACGTGCGCCCTCGGTTCCTCACGCGAGAAGAAATAGAAGCGATAGCCCCGGACGCGGAGAACCGTCGGACTCACGAGACCAGAATAGCCCAGTTGGCGATAGGCAAATCAACGCCTGCCGGGCACGAGGACTGTACCCACAACTGTACCCCCTCTCGATGGAAATCCATGCCATTCAGTACGAAGCGTGGCCGTCTATGACTCGTCGTTTCGAGCCCGTGTTTATTGAGTCAGATGGTTCAGTACGACTGCACCACACGATCGTCCGCCGGAAATTTCACGACTTTCGCCTTGCGTAGATCCCCGTATTGTTCCATTTCCCGGCCGACGTCTTTTGGGCGTGCCCGTGATATAAGCTCCGCCTCGTGATCGACCCTGCGGCGCTGCAGATGGTGCTGGGCGTGCTCACCGGCTGGCTGGACCGGCGGGAACGGGAGGCGGTGGCGCATCTGATCGAAGAGAACCGGCTTCTGCGGCGCCAGCTTGGGACCCGGCGACTGCGTCTCACCGACGACGATCGCCGACGGCTAGCTGCGCGAGCGCACCGAGTGGGCCGTACGGCCTTGCGCGAGATTGCCACGATCGCGGCGCCGGACACGTTGCTGCGCTGGCATCGCCAACTGATTGCGCGGAAATGGACATACGCCAGCCGGCGAAGTCGGCGCGGCATCCTGCTGGAGATTCGACGGCTCGTCCTGCGGATGGCGGAGGAGAATCCGACGTGGGGCGACACGCGGATCCAAGGCGACGCTCAAGAACGTCGGCCACTGCGTGGGGCGTTCTACGATCCGGCGCATTCTGAAGGCGGCGGGCCTTCCGCCCGTCCCGCAGCGGCCGACCTCCTGGCAGACGTTCTTGAAGGCGCATTGGGGCGCGATCGCCGGGGCGGACTTCTTCACGACTGAAGTCTGGACCTGGCGCGGCCTCGTCACGTACTACACGGTGTTCGCCATCGACCTCGCCTCCCGGCGCGTCCACGTGCTTGGGTCCACTCCCCACCCGAGTGACCTGTTCATGGATCAGTTCGTGCGTCGGGCAACGGGGGCCGATGACGGTGTGCTGGTCGGTCATCGCGTGCTGATCTGTGATCGAGATCGGAAGTGGAGCGCCGTGGTACGACAACGGCTTGGCGAGGCGGGCATCCGCGTGGTTCTGACGCCGGAACGCGCGCCGAACGCCAATGCCTACGCCGAGCGATTCGTCCGGTCGATCAAGGAGGAGTGTCTCGATCGACTCATTCCCTTCGGCGACCGGCACTTCCGGCACGTGATCGCGGAGTTCGTCGAGCACTATCATCGCGAGCGGAATCATCAAGGTCTCGCCAATCGACTCATCGCGGGCACGCCGGTAGCCGACAGGCCGGGCCGCGTGCGGCGTCGCCTGTGGCTTGGCGGGCTGCTCAATTTCTATGAGCGGGCTGCGTGATCGTCGGGTCGGCCGAGAACTGGAACATTACGGAGTTCTTGGTAGGCACAGCCCTAATATTTGCGTCTCATCGTCTTGCACTCTGACGCCGCGGTCGCCTTCGCACCGGGCATCGAATCGATTAGCGCGCGACGGCGGTAACGGCGGATGCGCCCGCAGGAAGGTTCATCTGGCGGAGCAGCTCGTTCCACCGTGGATCTGAATGGAGACTGTCGAACGGAGGGTCGACCATCACATAGTTGAATCCTTCATTGCGTGGCATCGCAAACAGCAATTTGAACGCTTCGTCCTTATCGCCCAGTGCTGCCCACGCCGAAGCAGCGAGGGCAGCGGGAACGTATCTGCCGGACAAGTCATCGAGCATCCGTCTGGCCCGGTCGTGTTCGCCCAAAAGCGCGTACGTGCGGACCACCCGCCAGGGACTGCCTGGAGCGTCGACCTGTTGATACGCCGCAAGCGCCTCCGCGTACCGGCCCATCCCGTCGTAGACGTCCCCGAAGAGTTGGCGAATCGCGACTATTCCCGGTTCCAGTTCCAGAGCCCGGTTGAGGTGCCGCACGGCATCGTCAAACCGCCGAGCGCGATACAAGACGCGTGCGAAGTTCATTTGAATTGCTGGAGCCAGTGGATCGAGCTGCTCGGCGTGTTCCATGTGGGCGATGGCTTCAGGGAAACGTCCGAGCTGGCACAGGAGCAGCGCATACGTGTAGTGCGCGTGGACATCGTTGGGATCGAGTGCCAGGGCGCGCGCGACTGAACTCTCGGAGCCGATCCAATCCCAATCGTACAGCCGCTTGAGGTCGGCCTGCACGACGTACGTTTCAGCGAGGTCGCGATCGAGTTCAACTGCCTTTCGCGCGGCCATGCGTGACGGCGATTCCGCCGCCTTCGCACCTATTCCGCCGTACACGCCCATCGCCCACCAGGCGTGTGACAGGCCGGCATACGCCGCGGCGAACTTCGGATCGATCTGCGTCGCGCGCTCGAAGTGCGCAATCGCCTGCTTCAGGTTCTCTTCGTTGTACCGCCACAAATGGTAGCGTCCAACGACGTACTCCTGATGCGCCGCGGGGTCGACGCTGATCACGGATGCCATCCGGGCACGTTCCGCCGGCGTGATCTGAATCCGGATCTCGTCGGCCACCGCGCGCGCCACTTCGCCCTGCAACTTCAGGACGTCCGGTAGCTCGCGCTCGTATTCGCGCGCCCACAGATGCGCATCGGTGGCGACGTGAATCAACTGAATGCTGATCTTGACCCGATCACCCGTACGCTGCACCGAGCCTTCGATCACCGCGTCCACATGGAGCGCGCGTGCGATCTCGGACAGGGAATTGTGGGTTCCCTTGAAGTGCATCACCGACGTGCGTGACACGACACGCAGCGCGCTGATGCGGGCAAGATGACCGATGAGCGCTTCGGTCACGCCGTCGGTGAAGTAATCCTGAGTCGGGTCGCCCGAGAGGTTTTCCAGCGGCAGCACGGCAAGCGCGGTGATGGTCGGTCGCTCCGACTCCGCGGCTCGAACGGCGCGCCAGAGGTACGTGAGAGTGCCCAGGGCGAGCGCCACCGATACGCTTGCGGCCAACCAGCGAAGAGCCGACATTTTCGGTCGCGGCGTGTGCTGTTGTTCGGGACGTGCCGGCACGGGAACGGCCGATGGCTCGCCTCCGCCAGTTGTTTCCCGCACGTCGGCTACGAACCGATAGCCGCGGGCGGGCACGGTCACGATGTATTGATGGTCGTCGGGCTTCTCTCCCAGGGTTTTTCGCAATATCGAGACGTTCCGGGTCAGCCCTCCCTCTTCCACACTCGTGTCACCCCAGACCTTTTCGAGCAACTCGTCCTTTCCGAGCACGCGTTCCCGATTCTCGATGAGCGCAAGGAGCGTCTCGAAGACTTTCGGAGCCAACGCCACTGGTTCGCCGTGGCGCAACAGGAGCCGTCTGCCGGCATCGACAGAATACGGTCCGAACTCGTACGAGGGTCGCGATTCCTCTCGCATGGGAGCGTCCGAACAATTCCGAAGAAAAACGAAGGTCGGCTGTAAGGACTTGTAACCCTCGCTGCGGCTAGTGTCCCTGCGCTGGGCTTCGCTTTGGGTGACGCGATTGTAGCGCGCGCTCGTGCCTGGCGGCCAAAAACCGATTCCGGTGACTGCCGGTCGGCAGGACTGAAATCAAACCAAGGAGCAGTCGATGACACGCAACCGGTGGAGGGTAGCCGCGGTCGTCTCTCTCGTTGTCTGGGCGCTCGTTTCGTCTCCCGTCGAAACCGCACCGGAGTGGTCGGACGGGTCGGGCCATGTCAACCAGGTGCTGGAGTGGAATCAGATCTTCATCGACACGCTCATCGCGACGAATACCGCGAACTCCGCGAGCCAACGGCTCGGGGCGATTGTGCACACGGCGATCTTCGATGCGTTCAACGGCATCGAACAGCGTTACACGCCGATTTTCGTTCACACGAGAGCCCCCGTCGGCGCGTCGCGCCGAGCGGCGGTCATCGCTGCGGCGCACACGGCACTGGTCGGGCTGTTCCCGTCTCAACAACCGGCGCTCGATGCCAGCTATGCGGCTTCGCTGGCGGCGCTGAGCGACGATTGCGACGACGGTGGCCAATCGCTGAGACGGTCGGCCTCGTGCACGAGACGTATCGAGCGCGGCATCGCCTGGGGAACTGAGGTGGCGCAGGCCGTGCTCGCCTGGCGCGCGACTGATGGGTTCAGCGCGACCTACCCTCCGTTCACCGGTGGGACAGCGGTCGGACAGTGGCGGCCGACGCCGCCGGCGTTCGGACCGATGAGTGCGCAAGGGTTGGCATTCACCACGATGTTCGCCCTGGTCAACAACACGCAGTTCGAGCCTGGACCACCGCGAAGTCTGACCAGCGCCACCTATACGGACGATTTCAACACGGTCAAGATGCTCGGTCGCAACACGGGGTCGACGCGCACGGACGATCAGACGGCGCTCGCGCTCTTCTGGGACGGCAATGCCAGTGTCCACTGGAATCAGGCAGCGAATCAGATTGCACATGCCAACCACCTGTCATCGTCCGACGCCAACCGGCTGCTCGCGGTCCTGAACATCGCGATGGCCGACACAGCGTTCACGACCTGGAGCGGGAAGCGATTCTACGGGTCCGTTCCGAACGACGTGACCTGGCGGCCGGTGACGTCGATCCCGCTGGCGGACACGGATGGCAATCCCGATACGGCTGCTGATCCGGACTGGCTGCCGCTCATCACCACGCCGTCGCACCCGGAATATCCGGCCGGACATCCCAGCCAGAATGGCGCGGGCGCGACTGTTCTTCTCGGTCACTTCGGACAGCGACAGACGTTTACGCTGACGACGAGTGGACAGCCGAGTCGCACGTACACCAGCATCGCGCAGGCACGCTCGGATGGCGACAACGCCCGCGTCTGGGGCGGTATGCACTACCCGAGCACCGTCGCCGTCAGCGACGCGCTCGGCGAAGCGGTCGCCACGTATGTCAATGAACATTCGATTCAGCGGCTCCGCGGCGGGAATGACGATGACAGGAAATGATGACGAGAAGCGGGAACCGATGCGTCCATCAACGCGATGCTGGCCGGTGAGTAGCGAGCGCCGCCGTTCGCGCGTATAACGTTCACGAGCCCGGTGCGCTGAGAGAGCGCGCCGGGCGAAGCGGCGAAAGCGTAAGCCGCAGGACCGGACATGATTCGATCGGTCTACCTGTCCCTACTGAAAACTCCGTTCGCGCGCGGATTTAAACAGCCTGTGGTCGGAAGTGTTGCCCGGTCGAACGCCAGAGGCAACCCCTCGCGGTGGCGGTGGGCACCACGAAGAAATCGGCGGCGGTGATCTGACTGACATGATTCGTGAGAAACGTGCGCCACGTCTGTGAGGGCGGCCGTCGGTGTCGGGGCATGTACTTCGCCACGGTCGCCTGACTCACGACGATTCCCAGTTTCAAGAGCTCGCCGTGAATGCGAGGCGCGCCCCACAACTGGTTCGCTTCCGCCATCGTGCGAATCAACTGGCGGACGTCCCGGGGAACGCACGGTCGACCCTCGTGCCCTCGGCTCTTCCACCTCCAGAAGAGGCGGAAGCCGCGACGATGCCAGGCTAGGACCGTCTCGGGCTTGACTATCACCACGGCTGCCCGCCACCCGTACCAGAGGCTGGACAGCCAGACCCACAGCATTCGGTCAGCCTGCGTGAGCCGCAGTCGCTGCGGCCGGGATCGGCTCATCACGTGCAGCTGATGACGCAAGGCTAGGATCTCGAGCTGCAGGACAGCTCGCATGCGGAGCGACGCGCGGAGGGTGAAGAGCAACGAAACAACGACGGATCGCATCGTCGGACCCTATCCGCGGACAGTGGCAAGGTCAATGTTTCCAAGAAGAACGAGATTCTTGGTAGGCACACCCCGACGCGGTGACGCACATGTCGGCGCGGATTGCCTTTTGTTTCAAGACGCAGCTCGGGCGCTGCGCCAAGGTCAAGAAAAAGACCTGGAGCGGTACAATGTGATCCAGGACGGCCACTTCTCGCCCGGCGGCGCGTCGGGCGGGACGGGTCAGGCCGGCATCGCGAATCCCATCGAGACGCACGTCTACCTGACCAGCTCCGAAGGCGAGGACTTCGCGCGTCAGTGTCTGGACTTGGGCGAGCGGACCTGTTTCCTGCACGCGTTCTGAGGGACTGAGTTGAAAACCAGGATTTCCCTCAGGCCGCCAATCCCAAAGGCCGTTGAATGAGGAGGCCACGCGATGAGAGTTGCCGTTATCGGCGCCACCGGCACGATCGGAGCGCCCGTCGTCGATCTGTTGACTCGGAGCGGACACGAGGTGATTCGGGTGTTTCGCCACTCGAATCCTCGGGTGAATCTCGACGATCCCGTATCGATCGACGCCTTCTACGACGCCATTGGCGAGGTAGACGGCGTCTTGAGTATCGCTGGAAACGCCGCGGCTGGCCCGCTTGGCACGGTGACCGACGAGCAGCTCGGTCTCTGTCTCCACAGCAAGCTGCTCGGACAGATCAACGTCGTCAGGAAGGGGTTCTCGAGAGTGAAGCCCGGCGGCGTGCTGGTGATCACGGGAGGCATGCTGGCGTATACCCCGTGGCCGAATACCTCGCCCGTGGCGATGGTCAATGCCGGCCTGGAGGGCTTCGTTCGAGCCGCCGCGCTGGAGATGCAGCACGGGCGCCGCGTGGTGATCGTCCACCCTCCGCTCGTCCGCGAAACGGCGGCGAAGTGGGGACGGGACGAGACGCCCTGGCCTCAGGCGACGGCGGTCGCCAATGCATACAAGACGGCACTCGAGGGCACGATGACGGGTGTGCCCGTCTTCGTCGACGGCTACGGTCCGAAGCGGGGATAAAGGCCGGCGGCGGTCGTTGTCTCGCGTGACCGTTTCGCGAGCGGCCTGCGAAATCATCGGACCGCGGCTCGGCTCGCTTCACGGGCACGCTTCGATGCAGATCGCGCAGCCGGCCGCAAGCGCCAGCGGGATGTGCAGGATCTCGCCCGTCTTCGTGTCGCCGTGCCAGAATGGCTCTCCGGCGGCTTTTCTGCGGAGATATTCGTTGCGGACCCGGCGTCCGAGCGTGGCATTGCGCCAGGCGAACGCGGCCAGGAAACCGGCGCAGCGCAGATCGCACCACAGCCGCCAAAACAGGCCGGGCCGCATCTCGTGAAAACGTGCCACGAACGTCGGGCCTTCCAGCACTGACATGACGGGCTCCGGGAGCGTCGCGTGCGCTACTTCAGGATGGCGCTGACGTCCTCGGACGAGATCAGGTCGGGCACCGTCCAGCCGTCGAGGTCGTATTCGGCCATACACTGCTCGGCGACGCCCTTGTAGCGGGCGTTCGCGCCGGTCATCTCCGACACCATCAGCAACTCAAACCGGATGCTCTCCTGGTTGCCGAAGTAGTGGCGTTCGTACAACTCGTGCCGCCCGCCGAACTCGCTGCCGATCGCGTCCCACATCAGCTTCATCAGCTTGACGCGGTCCACGGCCGAGTACCCGCCAGATCCACGGACGAACTGATCCAGGTATGGGCGGATCTCCGGCACCTTGAAGTCGAGCGCGCTCGACGGTAAGTAGATGAGCGCGCTGGCGAGCGTGTTCTCGATGATCTCCTTGACCTTCGGATACGCCACGCTGGCCACGATGCGATACGCGAGGCCGTAGTCGAAGTTCGGCAGCACGTAGCCGTTGGTCCAGGGCACGGGCGTGCGCGCCATCGCGTCGGAGAGTCCCCAAAACGTATTCCGCCACGCGAGCACTTCGCCCACCTGCGTCTGTACGCCGCGGAAGTCCTTTACGCCCGTTGCTTCGACGGCCTTGAGCAGCAGCCCCGCGAGAAAGTCCATCTTCACGGCCAGGCGCGTGCAGCCCTGCAGCATCGCGCGGTTCAGGAACCCCGAACGCGGGAAGAAGCTGTTGACCTTCTCGAGGTCGCCGTACGCGAGGACGTTTTCCCACGGCACGAACACGTTGTCGAACACCAGGATCGAGTCGTTCTCGTCCATGCGGCTCGAGAGCGGGTAGTCGAACGGCGTACCCATCGTCGCCGCCGTCATCTCGTACGACGGGCGGCAGAAGAGCTTCAGGCCGGACGCGTCGGTGGGCACCATGCACACGAACGCGAATGGTTTGGTTTTGATCGGCAGCGCGCCGTTGTTGGCGATGAAGTTGTAGTGCGTCAGCGTCGAGGTCGTCGCCACGACCTTCGCGCCGCTGACCACCAGGCCGTCGTCGCGCTCCTTGACAACGTGCATGTAGACGTCTTTCACTTCGTCGAGCGGCTTGTCGCGGTCGATCGGCGGGTTGACAATGGCGTGGTTGACGAAGGTGACTTCTTCCTGCGCCTTCTTGTACCAGCGCTTCGCGTTTTCCTCGTACGGCGCGTAGGCGCCGGGGTTGGCACCCATCGTCGCCAGAAACGCCGCCTTGTAGTCGGGCGTGCGGCCGACCCAGCCGTAGGAGATGCGCGCGCTTTCGGCGATGGCATCGCGTGCGGCCACGAGTTCTTCGACGTTACGCGACGCCTTGTAGTACCGGTGCGTGAAGCCGCCGCTGCCGGTGTCGGTCTCGGTCGTCAGGACCGCCTTCCGCGCCGGATCGTGCATCGCGTCGTAGAAGCGCGCGATCATGCGAGCCGTATTGCGGAAGGCCGGATGCGTCGTCACGTCCTTGACGCGCTCGCCGTAGATCCAGATCTCACGGCCGTCGCGAATGCTCTCGAGGTACTCGGCGCCAGTCAGCGGCCGCGTCCGCGGCACGTTCGATGTGTCCCGGCTCATCGTCGTCCCCGTAGTGTCCCACAACAATGCGCCTGAGTGGCACGGCGAATATCAAGGCCGTTGAGTGGACGGCGGGCAGCTCTTCGTCGCCCGCGAAGCGCAGCCCGCCGAGCTGTTCCCTCGTCACCCGTGAACCACGGCCGGCAGGCCTTCGAGCGTCGCGCCCTACGGCAGCAACGTCGCGAGGTCGGCGAGCGACGTCACGACGCGGGTCGCTGGAAAGCCCAGCTCTTCGGCCGGCTCGTCGACGTGGCGCTGCATCCAGAACGTCGTCAATCCCGCCGACGCCGCACCGCTGATATCCCACGAGTTGGACGATACGAACCCGAGCCCGCCGGCGGCCACCTTCAGTCGGGTCTGCGCCAACCTGTAGACGCGGCGACTGGGCTTGAAGACGTGGAGCGCATCGGCGCTGATGGTCGCGTCGAGCAGCGCGCCAATGCCCGCGCGCTCCGTGGCGGCGTCGAGCATGTTGGGCGCACCGTTCGACAGAATGGCGAGTCGCAGCCCGAGCCGTTTCAACGTCTCCAATCCGGGTGCCACGTCCGGAAAGGCTGCGAGCGTCAGGTAGGCGTCCATCAGCTGTCGGTGTGTCGGGCCGGAGAGATCAAGGTGCAGGCTGTTCGCGGCATACCGGAGGCCATCGTCGGTGAGCTGCCAGAAATCCTGGTACCGCCCCATCACGGTGCGCAGGAGGCTGTACTGGAGCTGCTTGGCGCGCCAGAGCCGCGCCAGCGCCGTGCCCTGTCCGGGAAAGAGCTGCTCGCAAAGTGCCGTGACGGAAAAGACATCGAAGAGCGTCCCGTACGCATCGAACGCCAGCGCCTTGATGTGCGCGAATGGCCGCCCGGGCTCCCGTTTCGGCGGTTCGTCTTTGCTCACGCGACGCAAGGCGTCAAGATATACCATTCTTCTTATGAAGACCGTTCTCTCCAGCATCGTGCTCGTCTTCTTGGCGGCCGCGACCGCGATCGGTCAATATGCGCCGCTCAAGATCGATGTGTCCAAGCTCGGCCCGCGGGTCGGCGAGCGGATCGCGGACTTCCGGCTGCCGGATCAGAACGGCACGGTGCGGACTCGCGATGCCCTCATGGGCCCGAATGGCTTGATGCTGGTGTTCTCGCGGTCCGCGGACTGGTGTCCCTACTGCAAGACCCAACTGGTGGAGCTGCAGTCGCGCCTGCCCGAGCTGAAGAAGAAGGGGATTGGGCTGGCGGCGATGACCTACGACTCGCCGGCGATTCTCGCGGATTTCTCGCGGCGACGAGGCATCACGTTCCCGCTGCTGTCGGATGCCGGATCGGCCACGATTAAGGCGTACGGCCTCCTGAACACCACCGTCGATGCCGCGTCCAGCAACTACGGCATTCCGTTCCCGGGCACGTTCCTCGTCAATCGACAGGGTGTGGTGACCGCCCGGTTCTTCGAGGACGCCTATCAGGAGCGGAATACGGTGGCCAGCATCCTGCTGAAGCTGGGCAATCCCGGGCACGAGACGGATGCCCAGCGAATCACCACGGACCACGTGGACATCACCACCTACGTAAGCGACCAAGTCGTCGCGCCGGGCACGTTGTTTTCCATCGTCGCCGACATTACGCCGCGGCCTGGCATGCACGTGTACGCTCCCGGCACGCACAGCTATAAGGTGGTCGCGCTTCGACTGGACGCGCAGCCGCTGCTGCTGGCGCGGCCCCTGCGCTATCCCGCGTCGGACATCTACGTGTTCAAGCCACTGAACGAACGCGTCGAAGTATTTCAGAAGCCGTTCCGGCTGATCCAGGAGGTCGCCGTCGATGGTTCGGCGGACGCGCGCAAGGCCCTGGCGTCCGTGGAGACATTGTCGATCACTGGTGCGCTGGAATATCAGGCGTGCGATGACCGGGTGTGCTTCCTCTCCAAGTCAGTGCCGGTCACGTACACCGTGAAAGTTCGGCAGCTCGATACCGAGCGGGCCAACGTGGCGAGCACGCCCTGACAGGCGAACGCCGGTTTCGATGGACTCTCTCTGGTAGGAGGCTCGGATGAGCACGACCTTCAAGGCAACGATCGAACACGTCAACCACACCACGTCCAGGGCCAGCGTGCGGACGCACACTGGCCTCGTGGACCGGGGGATCGCGAAAGGTGGGCTGGATCTCGGACCCGCGGGCGGCGAGTATCTGTTGGTGTCGCTGGGTGGCACTCCGGAGCGGTTTACGGCGTTCACGATGGATGTCTCGGCCGAGTGTCAGGACTCCGCGATCGTTCGTAAGTTGATCACGATTGCCGCACGTTCGCGTCAGGTCACCAATACGCTCGGCCGGGTGGCGTCCATTGCCATCACGTACGATGGCTCGCCCGTTGAGTTGAGCGAAGCGGCGACAGTCGGTTGACACAGCTCCGGAGAACGTTTCTCATTTCTCGCTGGCAAACGGAACACAGTGCAGGATAGAGACGGCCGACCGCTCGACATGATACGGCTATCGTAGTCACTCGGGCTCAGCGATCACTTCGCCTTTTACGAACTTGCGTGGGCGCTGGCCAGCGAGCCGGATGTAGTATTTGCGGAGGACAGCCAGGGGAGAGGAGTCGTCGGGTTAACGCATGAGCCGGTTCCACAGGGATCACTCGCGGCGCGAGTTCGTGAAGACGGCGCTGACAGCGGGCGCAGGGGCGCTTCTTCCGGCCGTCAACGCCGCGGGCCAGGACCGGCGGCAAGGCCGCATCGACGTACATCACCACTGCAGAACCGCGGTCCAAGGTGGTGCCGGCCGCGGGCCCGGTTCAGACTGGTCTCCCGAGAAATCCATCGAGCAAATGGACAAATTCGGGATTGCGACGTCGATCATTTCAGCGACCGTGCCGGCCGAGCCGTTCTATGACGGCACGGAGAAATCACGGACGGTCGCTCGCGGTGTGAACGACTTTATCGCGAAGATGATCATCGACCATCCGGGGCGCTTTGGACTGTTCGCTGCCATACCGATGCCGGACATTGATGGCACGTTGCGCGAAATCGAGTACGCCTTCGACACGCTGCACGCGGATGGCATCGGCATCTTCAGCAGCGTTCGCGACAAATATCCCGGCGACCCGGTCTTCGCGCCGATCTGGCGCGAACTGAACCGGCGCAAAGCCATCGTCTTTGTTCATCCGACGTTCCCGAGCTGCTGCGGCAACGTCGTGCCCGGCGTCGGCGCGCAGATGGTGGAGTTCGACTTCGACACGACTCGCGCAGTCGTCAGCCTGCTCGTGAACGGCGTGCTGTCGTCCTTCCCGGATCTGAGAATCATCGTCAATCATTCCGGTGCCGCGATTCCGACGCTGGCCGGCCGCATCAAAGATCGGATGCCCGCGGGAACCGAAACGACGGTGCCGAAGGGCGCGATCTTCGAGTTGCAGAAGCTCTACTACGAGGTCGCGCATGCGACGTATCCGTACCCGATGGCCGCACTGCGAAGCTTCGCGCCCTCGACGCACATCCTCTTCGGCACGGACTACCCGCTCGAGCCGATCGAGTCGACACACAACGAAATGGCGAAGCTGCGGCTGCGGTCCGATTTGCAGCGCGCGGTTGACCGGACCAACGCAGAGCGGCTCATCCCGCGGCTCGCGAGGGCGCAGTGATCTCGCGTCGGGCATTCCTCGCAGGGCTGACGACGCTCACCGCGGATGCACTCGTGCGTTCGGCCGAGGCGCAGGCGCCGACGAGTGGCGATCGCATCGACGTGCACCATCATTTCGCGTCGCCGGCGTTCATCGCGATGATGCGCGAGAAGCAGACGCAGGGTTTTCAGGTGTGGCAGTCCTACACCCCTGCCAGGGCCATCGAAGACATGGACCGGGGAAGTGTCGCGTTGTCCCTGCTCTCGATCACCACACCGGGAATCTGGTTCGGCGATCGTCAGGAGACGAAACGCCTCGCGCGAGAGGAAAACGAGTACGGCGCCCGTCTCGTCGCTGATCACCCCCGGAGGTTCGGGCTCCTGGCCGTCCTGCCGCTGCCTGATGTGGACGCCAGCCTGCGCGAAATCGAATATGCGTTCGATTCGCTGAAAGCCGTCGGCGTCGGACTCTTGAGCAACTGGAAGGACAAGTGGATCGGCGACAGCTCCTTCACGCCGGTCCTCGACGAACTCAACCGGCGAAAGGCGTTCGTGTACACTCATGGCGCCGCGCCTGGTTGCTGCGGCGGTTCGTTCGTTCCAGGTGTACCCGAGATTACCGTCGAGTACAACACGGACGTGAGCCGGGCGATCGTCAGCCTGTTAACCAGCGGAACGGCCGATCGGACGCCGAACGTCACTTATGCGCTGTCGCATGGCGGCGGCACGATTACGGCGCTTGCCGGACGGGTCCTCGGCGCGGAGGCGAGCGCTCAGAGGCTCGCCGCGACTCCGACCCTCAACTCACGGCTCTATCATCTGCGACGGTTCTACTACGACACCGCGATCTCCACGAGTCCCATTCAGATGCAGGCACTCAAGACTCTGGTTGGATCGTCGCAGATTCTGTTTGGAACGGACTATCCTTTCGGGAGCGCAGGCCCGACGGCCGCAGCGCTCCGGCAGTCCGGGCTCGGGGCGAGTGAACTTCGCGACATCGATCGAAACAATATTCTGCGGATCTTCCCGAGTCTCATCAGCTAACGGCTAAACAGCCACTCGTCGGGACCTGGCTGCTGACCTCCGAGCAGCTGAACGCGGACAGCCGCCAGCCGACGCCAGCCCAGGGCGCGCGCGGGATGCTCGTGTTCGACGCGGCTGTCCCTCATGAAAACTCGATTCGCGCTCAAACGTGATCTATTTAAGGTCCTATGGTCGCGTTGCGCGGCGCGGTCGACTAAGAGGAGGCACCAGATAGCGCTCTCGTCGGCGTTGGGCGCGTGCGGATGCGGACTGGCGTGCTCGGTTCGTACACAGCGAGGCGAGCGACGGTTCCGAGACCGACGGCGCGGCAGTGACAGGGGAGTGTGACTAAGCCGCCCGACGGTCGTAGCGATGGTGAAGGCCGCCGACCTGCGGAATGGCGACGACCGGGCCGATCGTGGGTTGCGCGATCGGGCGAGGCTGTGGCGAGTCCTTGGCCAACGACAGATGCGTCCGTGACTCGTGGTAGTACGCCACGTACCGCGTCAGGATGCGCGACAACCCGATTTCATCGGCAGCCTGACTCACGTCAATGCCGAGCTTCAGGAGTTCGCCGTGAATGCGCGGCGCTCCCCACAACGGGTTGGCCTCCGCCATGGTGCGAATCAAATGTCGGACGTCCGAGGGAACGCCTGGGCGACCGAGGTGGCGTCGGCTCTTCCACGTCCAGAAGAGGCGGAAGCCGCGACGGTGCCAGGCCAGCACCGTCTCTGGCTTGACGATCACGAGAGCATCCCGCCATCCGTTCCAGACGTTCGATAGCCAAACCCACAGCATGCGGTCAGCACCGGTCATCCGTAGGCGTTGCGGTCGCGATCGGTTTAGGACGTTCAGTTGATGGCGCAAGGCCAGGATCTCGAGCTGCAGGGCAGCGCGGTCGCGACATGGATGTTCGCAGGGTGAACAGAACCGAGACCAGGACGGAACGCATCGACGGACCCTATCCGCGTCGGCCCGCAGGGTCAATGTTTTCAAGAAGAACCGAATTAATGGCAGGCACACCCGATCTGGAATAGGAGTCGTCAAGCGACTGGTGGGGCACTACACTACCTACGTCATTCAATCTGAGTTCTGAGCGGGGTTTTTTGACATCGCCGGTGACGGCGTCAAGCTGCCTATGCAGCCGAACGGTCAGGCGCTTTTCCAACAGCGGCAAGCGACAAATAGCAAGGACCATCCGCATGTGCGCTGCCTGCCGCTCGGCATGCCGCTGATGGTGAGTGCAAGTATGAAGATCATCCAGACACCGACCGTGATTACCGCGCTCTATGAGGAGGAAAGCACGTTTCGGCAAATGTTTCTGGACGGACGCAAGCTGCCTGATGATCCGCAACCCACGTGGCGCGGATATTCCATCGGGCATTGGGACGGAGATGACCTCGTAATCGAAACAGTGGGTTGAACGCCAAGGCGTGGCTGGACCAAGCAGGCCATCCCCAGAGCGAGGCCCTGCGGTTAGTTGAACGCTACACCCGCCGCGATTTTGGGCATCTACGCATTCAAATCACGGTCGACGATCCGACATACTACTCAGCCCCTTGGACGGTGACGCAGGAACACTCCCTGATGGCAGATGACGAGCTTCTGGAAAACATCTGTCTTGAGAACGAGAAAGATGCCGACCATCTGACAGGCAAGTAGCTGCCCAGAGCGCGGCGTGCCCCCCGGATATACGGGCCTCAGGCCCCCGGGGCGCCCTCTGCTCCAGTCCTTCGACCGATGGTGTAAACGAGGTTACGTCCGACTCACACCTTCAGCGGGCAATCGGGTTCAGGCGTTACCCTTTTCTTGCCCTTTGGGCGCAACAAAGGCGAGCAAACGGCGGCAAGGGGCGGCACAAAGCGAAGGTAGGAAAGAGGCGAGTTCTTCGAGTAACGGAGTGCGATCCAGCAGCGTCCAGCATATCGTGGCAAAGGGCGGCTAAGGTCGTTTGGTTCGCCTGTTAACCGGAGGGTTGCTGGTTCGAATCCAGCCTGAGGAGCCATAACCCTCAGGGTATATACCGGTCACATGGGTGACAGATTATACCGAGCACATAGGTAACGGCGTCCGATCGTGTTGGCTTTCGCTGCGAGTCGACGGCGCTGCGCGTCCGTGAACCGCACGCCCCGGGCCTGAGCCGTCGGCGCATTCGGGTTGGGTCTCCCTATTGGCTCCCCGGCGACATGACGCCGATCTGCATCATCATCCCGAAGGTATCCATCAGGATTCTCGTTGAGATGATCTTCTCTCCGGCGAATCGGTCGATCACCATGCCCCAGACGTTGACCGGGCGGTGCGTCGCCGGAATGCCCAGGAAATCGCCCTCATGTGTGCCGGACCAGACGAACCGGGTCAGCACCCTGTCGCCCTCCGCAATTTGCTCCTCGACCGTCCACGTCGAATCGGGGAATGCTGATCGGATGCGGATCAGCGTTTCCTTCAGGCCGTCCAGTCCAGGCCCCTGTCCTGGAAAGGGCATTTCCTCAACCATATCGGCCTCAAAGTACTCGCCGGTTGCTTCGATGTCTCCTCCCGTGAGAACACGGGCGAGGAATTCACCGACCCGAGTCTTGTTTCTGTCGGACATGTGCTGTCCTCCGCAAAAATGCTGCGCGGATGTCGCGCCCTTATCCACCAATCGTGTACGCCAAAGGCCCGTTCGGGTTGTCAGCGCAGCCGATCGAATTCCTCCAGCGATACGTTGAGTTGTCGAAGAATCTTGAAGAACAGCGGCGGGCCGATTTCGCGTCCACCATGCAACGGGATCGTGACGGACCGTCCATCGCTGTGCGTCCAGCGTTCGTGACTGCCCGTCTGGCGGCGCCTTACGAAACCAAGCGCCAGCGCCGCGCGCTGAAACTCGCGCGCCGTCGCGCTAGGCATGCACGATTTCGGTCGTGTCCTTCGGTAAAGCTTGCCCGCGGTCCTGATGCTCTTGGGCGATCAACGCAAATACGTGCTGGAGTTCAGCCAGGGCCGCCTCGCGCGTGTCCATCAGCGCGTAGCAGCCTCCGAGAGCAGGGACTTCGGCTACCCACGAGCCGTCGTCTTGACGGTAAAGGACGACCTTATAATCGTCAAAGCCCATGGCGCAATTATACGGCGCGCGGCACGAGTGCCGCCGCAAGTTCCGGTTATCCCGTGGACAGGTCGATCGTTGGCGCCGGTCAACGAGGACTGAACAATCTCTGAACAATTCTTTGCCGAATACCAGATAACACCAGGTTCTCACCCGAGCTACCGGCACGAAGAACCTGCGCGTCCCAACGCCTGCATTAAGCTGTTAACCGGAGGGTTGCTGGCCTGCCCGCCGAAGCCTTGGCGAAGGTGGGTTCGAATCCAGCCTGAGGAGCCAATTTCCTTAAGAAATTTAGTGAATCAGCTCCGGCGACCCCGCCGGTTTGTGAACAATCGTGAACAATTCGGATCCGACCTTGTCGACGGCGGTTCGTAGCGCGCCATCGATCACCTGGGTGTAGACGTTCAACGTCGTGTCGACCTTGGCGTGGCCCATCAGCTGTGCCACGACCTTGCCCGGCACGCCCTTCTCGTGCGCCCACGACGAGTAGGTGCGTCTGAGCGTCAGCCACGTCAGCCGCTTCAGCCCCAACGCGTCGCACGCCGGAAAGACATGGCGTCGCAGCACGTTGTTCGGCGAGATCGGTTTGCCTGAGCCGGTCGAGAAGACCAACGCATCCGGCTTGATCGCCTTGCTGCGCGCTCGCCAATCTGCCACCAACTGGAGCGCCGCGTCCGACAACGGAATCCGTCGAACGCCGGCCTGCGTCTTCGGCGTGTCGAATCGCCCCTCGTACACGGCCTCGCGGACCTCAAGCGTCCGATCGGGCTCATCGAGGTCCTGCCAGCGAAGTGCAAACAACTCGCCCTGGCCCCCGAGACGATCGGCGTCATTTCGAGGCAGCGATCTCGTCGTAATAGGGCGGAAAGCCGGCGAAGAAGGTCGTCCAGCTGACGGTGTTCTCCCAGCCCAGTTCCTCGAGCTTCAGCGCGGCGCGCGCCTGGTCCCACGTCTTGAGCTGGTCCTTCGTCACGCCACGGTCAATGAGGGCCTTCATCCGGCGGTTCATCTCCGCGAACCGCATCCGGTAGTCGCGCACTTCCTGCTTCGTCATCGTCCGCCCGTGGCCGAGGATGGCCGTGTCGAAGTCGAGGGTCAGCATCCGGTCAATCGTCGTGAGGAACTCGATCGCGCTGCCGCCGCCGGGGTAATCGATGACGGGAATCGCGTCGATGATGATGTCGCCCGTGTGGATCGTCTTCAGGTCCGGAAACTCGATGACGGTGTCGCCGTTGGTGTGGGCCCGGCCAAACCAGTGGAGCTTGACCTCGACGCCGCCGAGGTAGACCTCGGCCTCGTTCGCGAACGTGATGTTCGGCTCGCCTGGCTGCTTGATCCTGAGGAAGTTCGCGCGGATGTTCCTCTGCGCGATGATGTTCACGCCGAACGTGTCGCGCGCGTACTGGTTGCCGCTCGCGTGGTCGGCGTGGTGGTGCGTGTTGAGGACGTACTTCACAGGCAGCGGGCTGACCTTCTTCACCTGCGCGAAGACGTCGGCGGCCTGGCTGGCGAACTTGTCGTCGACGACGATGAGGCCGTCGGGGGTGACGCGGACGGCGACGTCGCCCGACTCGTGGATAAGGCCGTCGCCCTTGTCGCCGGGACGGCAGCCGGTCATGCAGGGCATGGCTGGCCCGCGAATGATGTAGAGGCCGTCCTTCACCTTGACCGGGCGCATCGGCGCTTCCGTGAGAACCTCGACGTTCTGTCTCAGCGGAAACTGCTGCGCGATCGTGACGACGGCGAGCACGGCGAAAGACGCGGCGGCGGCAAGTCTGGTGCGCATACGCGGTATTCTACGCTCGCATGCGGGTTCTCGGCCGCGGCGCGGCCATTGCCGCCTATCGTCTCTCCCTGCCAGGCGGACGAGCCTAGCGAAGAGAGCGTAATGTGTCACCCTGGTACTGAGATTTCACAAGGCACTTAGCGGAAGTTGTTCGCGTTCGTTGTTCCGACTGTACCCGAAACGACTGTAGCTGTTCAATCCGGTACTCACGGGGCGCAGATGAAGTTGGCCGCGTCGTTCACATCACCAGCGCCACGGTACTGTGCGCGGTTCGGATACGGACACAACGGTCGCGTGAGTGTCGTGGCCGGATTGTCCGCCGCGGCGCCCGTTCCGACCAGCCGGTCCGGAGCGACGCCGCGTTCGACCCACCGCTCGAGAGCCACGAACACGTCGTGCTCCGGATCGGTGCTTGTCGCCGGGCCGCCATTGCCGAAGCGGTTCGGTCCGGCGCCGCCTCCGCAGTGGCCCATGCCGGGCACCATGAACAGGCGATAGAAATCGTCAACGGGAGGAGTCCCGGTCGTCCGGGCGTCCGGATATCTGGCGAAGAACGCGCGAACGCTTTCGTAGTACTCGATCGAGCTCGTGGCCGGAATCGCGGCATCGCCCCAGCCATGATACTGAATCAGCTTGCCCCCGCCCGCGCGAAACGACCGCAGATCGGGAGAGGTGGCGTTCAGGATCGGGCCCGCTTTCGCGTCGCCTATGCGGACGTCACGATCAAAGTCGAGCGTGCGGAAGTCCCACTGGGGATCTTCGAACACGGCCGCGCCGTAATAGCTGTTGCCGAAACCGAATTGAATCGCACCAGCCGGCGTCGCTGGAGTGATCCACGCCGACCAGCCGCCGGGCACGCCTTCGGTGCCGGGCGGCTGTCCGGGAAAGATCTGCTCGCCGGTCCGCGGATTCTTCGGGCCGGCGTAGATCTTCTTGACGGCCGCCACCTGCGGAGCGGTCAGGCAGTCGGCGCCGTCCGGTCCCTTGCAGAGCAGGACCGATGGATCGAACCGGCAGGCCCGGGGATCTTCAATCAGGCCATCCTTCACGCCGTCGACGCTGTCGCACGTGGCCAGCACCGCGCGTTGGATGGCGGGGAGCTTCGACGGAGCAATCGAGCTCCCCGGAGTCATCAACAGGGCATGCTCGTTCCACACGAACGCCGTGAACAGGTGCGACCAGTTGCTGGCGGGCGCGCCGGCGAGGATGCCGACGAAGTCGTCGGGATAGCGCTGCGCTTCCATCAATGCCTCGCGTCCGCCGTCGGAACAGCCGTCGAAGTAGCTGCGCTCGGCGTCGCGGCCGTAGAACGCGCGCACAATCGCCTTGGACTGCACGCTCGTTTCATGCACCGCCCGAGACCCGAAGTCGATCAGCTTCTCGGGATGACCGATCGCCCACGCCGCGCCCAGTCCGGCGGCCTCGTGTCCATCGTCGGTTGCGGCCACGGCGTAGCCGCGGCGCGCCGGGTCGATCAGGCCCGCGTGATTTATCGCTCCGGCCCATCCGCCGTTGCCCTGCTGACGGTACTTGCCGTTCCAGGCCGTAGCCGGCGGAAGCCAGAGCGCGAATCGGATTTCAGAATCGCGCGTGGGGCGGATGACGCCGTTCACTTCGCAGTGCGCGGGCATGGTGGTCGGCCGTGCCGCGGCGCCGGGGCCGGCCGCGCCGGCAAATGGGCCTTCGGCGACAAGCGTCGCGGTGATCGTCGTGTTCGCGAGCTTGACCGCGGCCAGACTGTCGCACGACTGCTGCGCGTGCGCGCCCCGCACCGCGCCCATCAGCATCATCGTCACGAAGAGCGTCTTCCGTCTCACTGCCGCACCTCCTCGCATCGCTATGTCCTTGTGATCGCGCTCAACCCGAGTTCCTCGACGGAGATCTCGCGCATCCTGAACTTCTGGATCTTTCCCGTGACCGTCATCGGGAAGTCGCACGTCAAGCGGACGTAGCGCGGAATCTTGTGGGTGGAAATCTGACCCTGGCAGAACGCCCGCACCTCGTCGGCCGTGACGGTCTCGCCGTCGCGGACCGCGATCCACGCACACACCTGCTCGCCGTAATGGTGGTCGGGCACGCCGATCACGTACGCCTGCGTGATCTTCGGGTGCGTGTGGAGGAACTCCTCGATCTCGCGCGGATAGATGTTCTCGCCGGCGCGGATGATCATGTCGTCAGTCCGGCCCGAGATGCTGACGTATCCGTCGGCATTCATCGTGGCGAGGTCGCCCGTGTGCATCCACCGCGCAACATCGATCGCACGCGCGGTCGCGGCCTCGTCGTCCCAGTATCCGAGCATGACCACATAGCCGCGCGTGCAGAGCTCGCCGCGTGTCCCTCGCGGCACAATGGCGCCGGTCTGCGGATTGATGATCTTGCACTCGACATGAGGGTGGACACGGCCTACGGTCGACACGCGCACTTCAATCGGGTCGTCCATGGCGGATTGAAGCGACACGGGCGACGTCTCCGTCATGCCGTAGCCGATCGTGATGTCGCGGGCGTGCATCCGATCGATGACGCGCCGCATGACATCGACCGGGCACGGGGCGCCCGCCATGATGCCCGTTCGCAGCGACTCGAGACAGAACGTCTCGAACGCCGCGTGGTTCAGCTGTGCGATGAACATGGTCGGCACGCCGTAAATCGACGTGCACCGCTCGGTCGAAATCGCCCGCAGGGTGGCTTCCGGATCGAACGATTCGCCCGGAAGGACGATCGCGCATCCGTGCGTGACCGCTGCCATGTTGCCGAGGACGCACCCGAAGCAGTGATAGAAGGGCACCGGGAGGCAGATGCGATCCTCTTCGGTGTAGTGAAGAGCCTCGCCGACGAAATAGCCGTTGTTCAGGATGTTGTGGTGGGAGAGCGTGGCGCCTTTGGGAGCGCCGGTCGTGCCGGATGTGTATTGGATGTTCACCGCATCGTCGAACTGCAGGAGCGCCTCGCGCCGTGCCAGTTCGACGTCTGAAACGCCGTCCCCACGTCTCAGAAAGTCGGCCCAGGTCACGCCGGCTGGCAGGTCCGAATCTCCGAGAAAGACCACATGTCGCAGAGCAGGCAGGGCCGGGGCCAGTTCGTCCAGCATCTGCACGTAATCTGCGCTTCGGAAGCCGCGAGCGCTGATGAGGACGCTGACGCCGGACTGCTTCAGCCCATACTGTAGTTCCCGGGCCCGATTAGCCGGATTGACGTTGACCAGGATGGCGCCCGCCTTGGCCGCCGCGTACTGCGTGATCGCCCACTCGGCGTTGTTGGGACTCCAGATACCGACACGGTCGCCGCGCTGCACCCCGAGCGCGATCAGTGCCTTCGCCGCGCGATTCACCTCGTGCAGAAGTTCCGCGTAGCTGTAGCGGAGGTTCTGATGGAGGGAAATCACCGCATCGCGCGCGCCGAACCGGCACGCGGCCGTGTCCAGGGCCTGGCCGAGCGTCTGGCCCAGGAGTGGACGAGAGGCAACGCCGTGGGCATACGACAGGTGCATCGCGTCGCGCGGAGCTTAACATGCGACCAGCGTTTTCGATGCGGATTCAGAATTCATTGAGGACTTGTCGGCGCAGCGCTGTGTCGCCTCACGCTGCCGGAGAGCCTGTGCCTGTTGATGCGCTGACCGCGTCATGTCCCATGAGTGGATCGGCCGACAGCGCCCACGATGTGCGGCCTGAGGAGCCACATGTCTTCGGAAAATCGAGTACGCGACCCCTCGGATCCTACATGCTGGGTGTCAGGCTTGCAGCAACAGTTGGCAACCGCGCGCGACGAGCGGAAGCAACGCATGGAGAAGCGGTTGGCGGAGGTGCGAGCCGACTATCGCGAGCGGTCGCACAAGCTCCATCAGGCTGGGAGCTGACGAAGTCCGCGCTCCGCGGAGGGTACGACGTCTAAAAGGTGCCGGCAGGTACGGAGACGCTGATTCGCATGATTCGTATCGCGCACGTCTCCGACCTGCACGTCCTTTCGCGGACTGCCGCCGAATGGCGTCGCATCGTCTTCAACAAGCGGCTGACGGGTTACGCGAACCTCATGCTGCACCGAGGCCGCGTACATCGCCGCGAGTACCTGCTTACCGTGCTGTCGGAGGCTGCCAAGCAGGCGGATCACCTCGTGGTCACCGGCGATGTCACCAACCTGTCGCTGGAACACGAGTACGAGGAGGCGGCTGCGCTCCTCGACGAAATCTCTCGTCGAACAGAAGTGACCGTCGTGCCAGGCAATCACGACATCTACTTGCCCTCGACGCATCGCGAGCGGCGCTTTCCTCATCACTTCGACCGGTTCGTTCGGAGCGATCTGCCGAATCTGGCGCGGGATCTGCCAGCGGGTCGCTTCCCCTGCGTCAAGCTGCGGGGAGGCGTGGCGATTATCGCGCTCTCGAGCGGGGTGCCACGCCCGCCGTTCGTCGCCGCCGGGTACCTCGGTCACGAACAACTCGAGGCGCTCAACAGGGTGCTCGATCACCCTGAGGTGCAGCGGCGGACGCCGATTCGTGCTCGTTCACCATCCGCCGATCGATACTCGGTCCCGACTAGTGCGGCTCCGTGACGGCCTCGTGGATGCCGCGGCATTGCGGAGTATCCTGGGGCGACTCGCCCATGGTCTCGTGCTGTTCGGCCATCTTCATGTCCGTGTACGTTGTCGGTTTCGCACGCCAGCAGGCATGCTCGACGTGATCGGGGCCAGCGGGGCCGCCCTCGACCACCCGGATCCATCTGTGCGCGCGGGATTCAACTCGTACGAGATTCAGGACGACGGGAGCCTGGCGTTGGTCGAGGCGCATGTGATCGACCCACAGGGCGGCAACCTGCAGACGATGGCCATCGCCGAAGCGCCAGGATGCGTGTGAGATGAACTACCAGCGCATTCTGATGCTGACCGATCTCGGAGCCGATCCACAGCCGGCGTGCGAGGCGATTCGGCGATTCGCGCCGTCCGCCACGCACGTGACCGTGATCGCACAGCAGCCACCACGCCTCCTGGCCTGGGTCACGCCGGCCGCACCGCCGGATCTCAGCGACGCGGCGCGGCGCACGCTCGACGATCTGCGTCAGGCCGCCGAGGGGACGGCAGCCGCAGTGAACGTTGCGCTCGAGTCGGAGCTGACTGCGGAGGCGCTGGCCGATGCTGTGGCCGCCTACGACATCGACCTCGTGGTCGTCGGCTCGTTGCGGCTCCGGACCCTGTCGATGGTCGCGGAGCTACGGAAGCGGGCGGCCGTGCCGGTGCTGTGTGCGAGAGAGGCAGCCGCGCCACGGACCGCGGAAGGCGGCAACCGTCTGCTCTGCGTGGGCTTGAGCCTGAGCGGCCGTCGCGCGGTGATCACGTTCCTTCGGGCCCACGGTGCCCCCGCCGATCGTGCCGTCATCCTGCTGGCCCGACCGCTGTCGGAGGCAGACCTCCTCGAATTACGTGAGGTCGCGGGGATCGCACCCACTGTGGAATTGTCCGGTGATACCCATCAGCCGTTGCGACACCTCCTGGGTCCGGAGGCTCGACAACGGATCGACCTCGTCGTCGTCCCGCACGTCCCACCAGTCGTCCTCCTTGGCATCGCATCAGGGCCACCGGTGCTCATCCTTCCCCCGCTCCGCGCGCCTGCACGGGAATGGGAACGCGCGATCGACATGCCGGACCTGGTGGATGACGGTGCGCTGATCCGGGCGCGTCTCGAGTATGCCGTCGGGATCGGTCGTCGGACGCCCATTACTGATCAGGAAGTCGCGTTCGTCCGGGCGGCGGAGGTCGTGGCGCGGACAACCTCCCGGCGCGGAGAGGTGGAGCTGCCCTCCGGTGTCGGAGCTTTCCTCGGTGTGCTACGCACTTATGGAAAGGACACGCCGGATGCTCTTGCGTCGGTTGAGACGCGCGTGGCGGTTCTTCGGGCGGCCCGAAGAATCTCGTCCTGTTCGACGCCGAACTCGACACGAACGAGTTGTCGCTGATTCGCAGGGCGACGTGGGCGGAGCCGGTTGGCGTGCGCGTGCGTTCGATCCGGAGCTGCGCGTCGCTGCGCGCGAAATTGCGCGCCGCCGGCCTTCCTCCCTATGTCATCGATGCCGGCGCGGTGCTCGGAGAGGGAGAGGCGCTCGACGTGCCTGCGCAGGTGGACGCGGTGCGGCTCGCCCGCACCGCGGCGCGGATGCGCAGCAACGGATTTCCCGTCGTCGCCATCGTCTACCACGGGCCGCATCAGCCGTCGACGACAGGATTTGCCGCGGTTCGCGCGAATGAGATCGCCGCGCTCGCTGCGCCGCCCCACAGCACTTTCGCCATTCCCACATCCGTATCCACGCGGCTCGATATGACCACCTCCAGCGAGACGATCTCCGGCAATCGCATCGAGGTGGAACTGGACAACGAGAAGGCGCGGGGCTGGCTGCTGTCTTCGATCGAAGCGAGCCAGCGGCGCGTCCACCTGCAGGTCTACATGGCGCTCGACGATGATGTCGGGCGTCCCGTGGAGGCGGCGCTGGCCGCGGCGGGAGCCCGCGGCGTGACGGTGCGGGTGCTCGTCGATTCGCTCCATGGTCTCCATGGCTCGTTGGGCGCACACAATCCGATTCTCGACCGGCTGTCGTCGCGACCGGGCGTCGAGCTTCGCGTCTCGAAACCGATCACGGGCCCTGCGTCGCTGGAGGACCTCAAGCAACGGGACCATCGCAAGCTGGTGGTGGTCGATGGGAATGTGGCGCTGCTCGGCGGAAGAAACCTCTCCCACGAGGTACTACACCGGCTTTGCGGAGGTGCGTCTGATGCCCGGCACGACCTGGCGGGTGGTGCCGTGGCTCGATGCCGGGGCGCGCGTCGAGGGCCCTGCCGTGGCCGTGCTGGAACGCTCCTTCCTGCAGGCGTGGCGCGATGCCGGTGGCGCGCCGTTCGATATCCTGGATGCTGCGCCTGCCGGCACGACGTCGGCACGTGTTGTAGTGCACCGCGGGCTGCGGGACGCGAACACCCTTGAGGTGTACCTGGCGTTGATTGAGACCGCCCGATCTCACGTGTACGCCGTGAACGGCTTCCCCCTTCTCCTCGAGATCCAGCACGCGCTCCTGCGCGCCCTCAAGCGCGGTGTTCACGTCCGAACGCTCTTCGGTAATCTCACGCCGAGGCATGGAGACACGCCGTTCGGTGGCCCCTGGGCGGCGGCGCGGACGGCCGCTACCTCGCTCGTGCACTCGCGGATGGACGCGCTCATCGCCGCCGGCGGTGACTGCTACGAGTTCGTCGTGCCGAAGCAGCCAGGCTGGGATCCCGCAGTCGGCGACGTCCGGCCGCATGTCCATGCGAAAGCGATGAGCGCGGACGGACGGATCTGTGCCGTCGGCAGCGCCAACCTGGACGTCACCGCCGGCTACTGGGAGAACGAGTTGGTGCTCGTCGTTGAGGACGAGGCGATAGCACGAGGGGTCGAGGCCCGATTCGACGAACTGATCGGAGCGTCGGCACGCGTCGATCCCAACGATCCGGAGTGGCGGCGCCGCGCGGAACTGCGAGGATGGATGCGGTACTGGCCCAGCGTGCTGTCCGGCTAGTGCCGATCCCCGAACTCCGTCACACGCCCGCTCGGTCGCAGCGCGGACAAATAGTGGTGCGGTCCATGATCGGCAATCGAGTACGGAAAGGCCTGGCGGCGCGTGTTGGTCGCGAAAAACGCCAGAAGCGAGCGCGGAATCTCCCTCGTGCGGACCAGTTGTGCCACAGGCGCCTCCGATCGTTGCCACTCGCCGTTCGTATGCCGATACTCTTTGCCGAAATGGGTGAATGCCCCCCACGTGGCGGGCGGTAGCGCTGGCGTCAGATCCCGACTCGTGATGTGACGAAACAGTCTCCGTCCGATGTCGTCCGCCACCGGTGGCAACGCCCCGCCCACGGCCATCGGTTGTCCGAACGTGTACACGGCGCGTAATTTTTCCGCGAGGGCGCCGTGCTCCCGCGCTCCGGCGAGTTTCAGCGCGAACAGCACCGCCATCGCGCCGCCAAGGCTGTGGCCCGTCACATACAGGGCTTCGAGCGGGGACTCGACGGTCTCGTCGGGATGGACGAGCGACCTTCCCCGAAGCGCGAGCGTCAATTCCCGCAGCACCGTCCACCATGTCGCACGGACGTTTCGGTGGAATCCCGCATGGACTCTGAACGCGGGTGCGCCGCCTTCCAGCGACATCGTGCTCGACTCGGAACCGACCTCGGCATCGCCAAGCCAATTGCCGAGCGTCGCGGGCTCGGTCCCGCGATAGCACAGGATCACCACCCGGCCACAGCGGCTTTGCACCAGGTAGGCGGTCGAGAAGATGAACATGGCGTCGACCGTCTGGGTGATGCGTACGCAGGCATTGGCATCGAGGCCAAGCCTGGTCATCATCGTGGCGACGGTATCGGCGTCCGAATAGGCGTACGCAGCACACGTCGCGAGCACGTGGGCGACCGTCGCATCGCGCTCGCCATTGTCGGCGTGGTGTGCGGCCACCAGATCGTCGGCGAGATGGGCGTAGACGGGGAACGGAGGATCGCAGGCTCCACCGAGAATTCTCTCAAGCGTCATCGACAGTACTCATGTTTACCCCATTTCCGTGGAGGCGATGGACGTTTCTTTGGATCGGCGTTGTCAGCGCACGCGGTTCCGTTGCGCGACCGCCTTCTCGCCGATCCCGAACCCGCCGTGCACGCCGCTGCCGACCGACAGGTCGAGGCGGATCATGTTGACGTACGGGATGTACAGACGAAGGCCGATGCCGCCGCCGCCGATGAAACCGTCCGAGAAGCCGTCCGGGTGGGTCCAGGCGCTCCCGACATCGGTGAAGGCGGCGAGGGCAAGGCCTCCGTACAAGTTGAGGCCGAACATGCGGAAGCTTCGCGTCGGCACCGCCGTGTAGCGGTACTCGATCGTGCTGATGAATTGATTCTTGCCGCGCTTCGTGGCGAATGCCCGGCCGCGCACCGTATTCTCGCCGCCGAGCGCGTAGTCGGCGTAGGTCGGGAGATCGACGCCGTCGCTGCCCGACTGCACCGTCACGAGCGCCGTGGCCACGATCACCTGGCGCGCCGCCACGGGCTGGTATCGACGCACGTCGACGTTCAGCGTGGCGTACTGGCCGCTGCCGGTCGTCCAGAGCGCATCGACCGAGTTGAACCAGCCGCGTGACGGCTCTCTGAAGGAATTGCGGTTGTCGTATTCCGTGACGCCGCCGATGCTCTCGAACGAGTCGTGATTGTCGGGAGACAGCGTGACGCCGCTCACATCGCTTCCGACGCCGTAGAACTTGAAGATGGCGCCACTCCTCCATTGTTCGGACGAGCGGAAGCCGATACGGGTATCAAGATCGACGGATCGCTGCTCGAACTGCTCCAGCTCGTTGAAGCGATCGCTGAGCGACAGGTACGCGCTGTGCCACAGCCGCCGGTTCGTCAATTGTGGAGAGATCTCCTGAAACGCGACGAGTGTTTCGCCGCCGAAGCGGGTGATCACACCGAGGTCGAGCGGGTGTCCGGCGATGCTCGTCATCTTCAACGCCGGCCCGACTGACGTGCCATTTTCATCGGTGACCGCGAGCGCAATCCCGGCCGCCATCCGGGACGTTTCGGTCACGGTCACGTCCACCCGCACGCCGTCGTCGACGGCGACTGGCGTCAGTGAGATCGCAGCGAACACGCCGAGGCGATCGAGGCGGACCATGTCTCTGTCCGCCGTGGCCTTGAGGTACGGCTGCCCAGGTGCCGACTCCATCTGCGTCAGAACGACCGATTCCTTGACGTGGTCGAGCCCCGACACGCGAACGGCGAGAATGGTCCGACCCTCGAGGGGAGGTTGCGGCGGCTGCGCGAGAGTCGAGTCCGCCGCCAGAACCAGCACGAGCACAAGAAGGATCGTCTTCATCGTAGGCCTAGAAGAGCGGAGGTCGATCCCGCCGCCTCCTACGCTCCAAGACGAAACCGACCCGCCGCGATCGCGACGCAGATGAGCGCAAGCACGAGCGCCGGGACGAAGCTCTCGTGAAGACGCCGGTGGGTCTGGACGGCACCGAGCATCAGCACGGCGAGGCACACCGCTGCGATCGGCGTGAGCACGGGCGCGAGGTGCAGCGCCGCCGGGAGCACGAGCCCGAGCGCGCCCGCCACCTCGGCAAGACCGAGCAGTTTGATGCGACCGGGCGGCCACGAGGCGGCCCAGTGCATCTTCTGGACGAGCTTCTCCTTCGGCGTCACCACTTTGAGCGCGCCCGTGAAGAGCAAGACGAGCGCGGCGAATCCTTGTGCGACCCAGAGCGCAATGGTCATAGACGAGCTCTCCTTTCGTGGACATCTGACTTCATGCAGCGACACGATTGGGAACGTCCATCGAAGGTTCCTTTGGCGTGCGCTCCAACCGGTTGAAGACAGCAAACACGCGCTCCCGCCACCCCGGAAATAGATCGGCGAGCAGGGCCAGGAGCATGAGGCCCATCCCCCACCAGACCGGTGCCAGCAACGCCATCGTGATCCATTGAGCGATTGTCATGACCGTCTCCCTCCCTCAATTCCTCGCTCTGGGAGGGCAACTCTGGTACCAGTCAGGCGCGCGAGACTGTGCTCCGCATCCCGTTGCGCGGCCAGTGTTTGTGGCAGGCAAGCGGACATTCGCCGTTGGAGCCTGGTGACGAAATAGAGGCACGCGACTTACGGCGGACCTCGCGAGGCGGACTGAGCCGAGGCGTGAACGGTCCATTTCTGGCCAGATCTTCTCCGGTGTCGGCCTGTCGGCCGGTAGGCATCCCTCTTGCCCTCGCTCTTTCCGGGAGTCAAAGGGATGTTGCGGATCATGACCGAGCAGCGCGGCAACACCTATCGCCTGGAATTGCACGGGACGCGTTGCCGAAGAGGGGATCGGCGTACTCGAACGGCACTGGCTCTCAATTCTGGACGATGCGCCATCTGCGATCGTCACGGTCGGCTTGTCAAACGTGGACTTCATCGATCCGCACGGTGAGCGGTTGCTGCGGCGCATGGCGGAGTGCGGCGTCGAATTCGAGGGCGCCGGTTGCATGAACCGGTACGTCATCGAGAGGATTTCAGGAGTGAGGTGATGAGCGCGGGACCGTCAGGAGCGCGGCCGCGGCGATCCGCCGCGCTCCGGCGCAGGTCTCACGATGTGCAGGCGGCGCATCGTCGAGACGAGCGACGTCCGTTTGAGGCCCAGGCGCGCAGCGGCTCCGCCGGGCCGCCGATCACCCAGTTCGTGTCGGCGAGCGCCCGCAGGATGTGCTCGCGTTCCGCGTCTTCGAGCGTGACCGGTGCCGACGTCGTCGGCACCGTCGTTTCGAACTCGGCGCGCGACACCGTGAGCACCGGACCGCGCGACAGGATGACGGCGCGCTCGATGACGTTCTGCAGCTCACGGATATTGCCCGGCCACGGCCATCGGCACAGCAAGTCCAGGCTCTCGCGCGATACCGACTCGATCGATCGCCGGAGCCGCTTCGCGAACCGCTGCGCAAAGTAGAACACCAGCGGTGGGATGTCCTCACGCCGTTCGCGCAGCGGCGGAATCCGGACGGGGAACACGTTGAGCCGGTAGTACAGATCGGAGCGGAACTCGCGTTTGCCGACCATCTCTTCGAGGTTGCGGTTCGTGGCGGCGATCAGCCGGAAATCGACGCGGATCGTGCGCGTGCTGCCCAGACGCTCGATCTCGTGCTCCTGCAGCACTCGCAGCAGCTTCGACTGGAGCTCGAGCGGCACATCACCGATCTCGTCGAGGAACAGCGTGCCCTGGTGCGCGAGCTCGAACCGTCCCACTTTCTGGGGAGCGCGCCCGTGAAGGCGCCTTTCTCATGGCCGAACCATTCGCTCTCGAGCAGCCCGGCGGGAGAGGTCGTGCAGTTCACGGTCACCAGCGCGCGGCTGTGGCGGTCGCTGGCTGCGTGCAACGCACGCGCGAGCAGTTCCTTGCCCGTACCCGTCTCGCCGAGCAGCAGCACCGTGGTATCCGTGGCGGCGACGGTGCTGACCTCGTTCAGGACGCGCTGCAGCGCCTTGCTCTGACCGACGATCTCTTCGAACTGGTGGGTGCCGCGGATTTCTTCCTGCAGGTAGACGTTCTCGCGCGCGAGCTGCTCCTTCAGCGCGGCAATCTCGTCGAACGCGGTGGCATTCTCGAGCGCGATCGCGATCTGCGCGGCGACCTGGGTGACGCGGTCCAACTCGTCCTTCGTGAACGGAACCGATGTCAAGCGGCCCAGCGAGAGCACTCCGAGCACACGGTGAGGTGCCGACAGCGGGGCATTGCAGATTCGCTTCACACCTGACGCCTTGACGTGCGCGTGCAGCGCTTCCCAGCCGGTCGGGTCCGCGTGTTCGACGTCCACGTCGACGGCGCGATCGAGCGGGGCAAGCCACGATCTGTACGGCTCCGCGTCAGGACGAATCAGCGTTGCCAGATGTTCCGGCCATGCCAGGGCTGTCGGATCGATCACAAACGGTCCCAGGCGCCCCTGCTCGTCGACGAGATACAAGTTCGTGTGGTCGTGCGGGATGATCCGCCGGACGTTCACGGTGATGATCTCGCGCAGCGCGGCGACGTCGCGCTTGGTGACGACGGCGTTGGTCACTTCGAACAGCGTTCGCCAGCGCTCGTGCTCCACTTCAAGCGCTCGCTCGCGTGCGACGGCCGCCTCCTGATGGCGCAGGTTGTCGATCGCGAGGGCCATGTGGTGACCGACGAGCTGCAGGAACGGGAGATCCCAGGTCGCCGGCGTCTCGTCCGCATCGGCGTGTAACCGGGCGAACGCGACAACTCCAACCGGTCCGAAGCCGCTGACGAGCGGCACGACACACGCCGAGCCTGCGCCACCGGCCTGCAGCGCAGCCAGCAACGCATCGTGTTCGCCATCCGGTTCGAGGGATTCGAACACGATGGCGCGGTTCTCCTCGAACGTCGGAATACCGGTCAATTGAGTCTCGACGGGCGGCGACGCGGCCGCCGGTTGCACGCTGATTGTGTAGAGCGTCGCGGCGTTCGAATCGGCTCGCGGCAGGGCGACACCCATCGTGTGGAAAGGCACGACGCGTCGAACGGCCGCAGCGAGGTCAGGCAGGAGCTCCGCGAGCCGCGTGTGACGGCCGACGGCGTCCATGACGCCCGACAACGAACTGACCTGCTCGCCGGCGGCCGTGGCGGACGCATCGCTGGTCCCGGGTAATGACGGCATAACCACGCTCGCATCGGAACGAACTGACGGACTGGTGCCTGAGCGTTGACGTGGAGCATCTTGGCGCGAACGTGCTGTCGCGTGCAAGACCCCGTGCCTTCATGTCGTCACCGGGCCGGTCCAATGGCCGCCGGAGCGGTGCGGCGCAAGGTGATGACTGTCAGCGACATACGGCGGTTCGGCGAGGAAGGCATCCATCTTGCCGTTGCAGATCACCGGGACCGAGAGACCACGACGTCAATCGACGACGCGCGTGAGATCGCGCGGTGGTCACAACGGACCCCAACTCACAAAGGAGCGAGGTCATGAGCACGCAGGCAAACGTAGCGGTGAACGCGGCGCGGAAGGCGGTGTACGACAAGGTGGAGTCACAGATCCACACATTCGAGGCGCAGCTGGCCACATTGAAGGCGAAGGCCGAATCGGCCAAGGCGGACGCCGAGCTCAAAGCGATCGCGAGCCTCGTCACGGCGAAACGGACGCTCGACCAGAAGGTCGCCGAGTTGAAGAACGCCGGCGAGGCCGCATTTCAGCAGGCGAAGGCCGATGTCGAAGCCCGCATCGCGGAGTTCGACAAGTCGGTGAAGGCGATCGAGTCCAAGATCAAGGCGTCGTAACACGTGAATAAGAAAGGGAGTGGCAAATGGACAAAGTAGTGGCAGTCGTATTCAACGACGAGAAACAGGCGTACGAAGGGCTGCGGGCGTTTCGCGACCTGCACAGAGACGGCAGCATCACGCTGTATTCGGATGCGGTCGTTGCCAAGGACGCGAGCGGAAAGCTATCTGTGCGAGAAGGCGGTGAGGTTCCGGAGGGGACGTTCTTCGGTCTGCTCACCGGAAGCCTCATCGGCATCCTCGGAGGGCCGATCGGCCTGGCGGTCGGCGCGAGCACCGGCACGATGATCGGCGCAGCGTTCGATCTGACTCGCGCGGGCATCGCGGGCGACTTTCTGGAAGAAGTGTCGGAGTATCTCCTCCCCGGAAAGACCGCCGTCATCGCCGAACTCGATGAGGACTGGCAGGCGCCGATCGACACGCGGATGGAGGCGCTGGGCGGACACGTGTTCCGGCGCAATCGGATCGCGGTCGAGGACGCCTACTATGAACGGCAAATCGCCGCGGACCGCGAGGAGTTGACCGCGCTGGAGGCGGAACTCAAGAAAGCCTCGGCGGAGCGGAAGGCCAGGCTCGAGGCGAGAATCGAGGACACGCGCCACAAGCTTCAGGACAAACGCGACGAGCTCAAAGCCCGCATCGAATCGATCAAGCGCGAAGGCGAAGCCAAGATCGAGTCCTTGCAGCAGCAGTTGAAAGCCGCGCGGGATGAGCAGAAGCAACGCCTGGAGAAACGATTGGCGGAGGTCCGAGCCGACTACCGGCAGCGGGCGGACAAGCTCGAGCAGGCGTGGGAGCTCACGAAGTCCGCGCTCCGCTGAGCGCATGAAGTGCAGGCTCCTGGCACGGCGGCCCACACGCCGTGCGGGAGCCCTGCTCGTCGACCGCTACATCGTGAAAGGAGCATTTTATGGCGAACTCGATGGCGAACTCGATGGCGAACTCGATCACCGGCGATATCCACAAGGCGACGACGTGGTCGATCGTGCTCAGTGTGCTGATGATCGCCGCTGGTGTGCTGGCGATCTTCTCTCCCGCGATCGCCGGCGTGGCCGTCACCGTCTTTTTCGGATGGCTGCTGATCTTCAGCGGCATTCTGCATCTCGCGTACGCCTGGCAGGCGGGCCGCGCCGGCGCGGTCGTCTGGGAGATTCTGGTCGGGATACTGTACGGCGGCATCGGCTTCTATCTGCTCGCACGGCCCGTCGCCGGCCTGGAGTCGCTGACGCTGGCGCTGGCGATCTACCTGGTCATGGAGGGTGTTCTGGAGTTCGTGCTGTCGTTCCAGCTGCGGCCGCTCCCGGGCAGCGGGTGGCTGCTGTTCGACGGCATCGTGACGCTGGTGCTGGCCGCGATGATCGGGAGCGCCTGGCCGATCAGCTCGGTCTGGGCGATCGGCACGCTCGTCGGCGTCAGCATGTTCTTCAGCGGCATCACGCGGCTGATGCTCTCGGTCGCCGTGCGCCGGATCGTGGCGTAACGGCAGGCGACGGCATTGCCGGTCGCTCTGCTGAAGCCGTAACGCATTGGAGGTCCCATGCACCGTCACGCGCTGCTGCTCGCGCTCAGCCTGATTTCAGGCGCCGTCGTTCATGCGGTCCAACGCGTGCCGTTGGGGATCTTCACGGACCTCGGGCTGACGCCGCAGCAGATCGCGGCCATCGACGCCGGCCGTCCGGTCGCGAAGGTCGCTCTCGTGGGGCACTGCGTCCGAGGTGTATGTGTTCGGCGCGGTGCACGTGGACGGTTCGCTCGAAACATATCTCGAGGCCGCGCGTGACGTCGGACGGTTGAGCGGCACGCCGGGATACCAGGGGATCGGCGAGATCCGCGACAACGCGACGGTCGCGGATCTCGGCGCGCTCGCGTTCGACCCGGACGATGTGAAGGCGCTCAAGACCTGCCGCGAAGGCTCGTGCGACGTGCAGTTGCCGACCAGTGGGATTCAACGGTTTCGCGACGGCGTGGACTGGTCGCGGCCGGATGCGGCGGATCAGGCCAACGCCCTCGCCCGTGCGGGGGTGCTGCAACTGGTGCAGGCGTATCGAGGTGGCGGCAACGAGGCGCTCGGCGAATATCGGGACAAGCAGCATCCCGCGCGTGTCGCCGACCAGTTCCAGACGATGATCGGCCGCGCCTCGGCGCTGCCCGACGTGCTGCCGGAGCTGCGCCGCTACCTCCTCGAGTACCCGAACGCCGCGCTCGCCGGCGCCGACAGCTTCTTCTACTGGGAGAAGGTGTCGTTCGGCCTGAAGCCCACGATTCGGGTGAATCACGCCGTCATCTATCGCGGCACCGCGCAGGGCCGCGGCTTCGGCGTCGTCGCGATCAAGCAGCTGTACGCCACGCACTACTTCCATACCGCACTGGACATGTCGGTGTGCGTCGACGACGGAGCGACGGTCGCCCCGCACGGGTTCTATCTGCTGACGCTCAAAGGCTCGGAGCAGGAAGGGTTGACCGGCGTCAAAGGCTCGATTCTCCGGAAGGTCGTCGTCGACAAGACGCGCTCGTCGCTCGAAAGCGCGCTCGCCTCGATCAAGCGCTCCGTCGAACAGTCCGCGCCGCGTCGCTGACGTGGATGCCCGCATGTCTGACGCCTCACAACATCCCTCGACGTTCACACAGCGTGCGCTCAAGTGGACAATGTTCCTCGCCGCGACCGCGCTGGTCGTCTACTTCTGTCTGTTGATCGTGAGACCGTTTCTGAACGTGATCGCTTGGTCGTCGGTTTTGGTGATCACGTTTCATCCCGTGTACCAACGGCTCGTGCGGAAGACCGGACGCGTGTCGTTGAGCGCGTTCGTCTGCAGCGTGATGGTGGTGGTGGCCTTCGTCATTCCCCTCCTGTTCATCACGGCTGTGGCGATCGATCAATTCGTGGCGCTGGGCGCCAGCCTGCAGCAGATGTTCACGGACCAAACCGGCCTCAAGGCCGGGGCGCCGCTGCGGCAGGCCTACGAGTGGCTCAGTGACCGTCTGGGACTCGATGGCGCCGCAATCGTGGCGTGGGTCCGACAGAACGCGAGCGAGCTGACGCGCGTGGTTGCTGGATACACGCTGGCGGCCGCGCAAAACGTGGCCGGCGCCGTCGTGTCGTTCGTCTTCATCATCTTCGCGATGTTTCTGCTGTTCCGCGACGGAGACCGGATCGTCGCGAGGATTCCCGATCTGCTTCCCTTCGAACGGGCACGAAGCGAAGCGTTGCTCGCTCGGGTACGCGACGTCATCTACGGCAGCGTGTATGGCGTCGTCGTCATCGCGGTCGTCCAGGGTGCGCTCTGCGGCGGGATCTTCTGGATCCTCGGGATTCCATCCGCCGCGCTGTGGGGCATGGTCACCGTGGTGACGAGTGTGCTTCCAGTGGTCGGTGCGGCTGGAGTCTGGGCGCCCGGCGCCGTGTACCTGGCCGCGACCGGGCATTGGACGCGCGCGATCATCCTCGCCGTGTTTGGAACGGCCGTGATCAGCACCGTCGACAATTTCCTGAGGCCCAGACTCGTCGGCGGCCGCGTCGGGCTGAGCGAGCTCGTGATGTTCTTCTCGCTGCTCGGCGGGCTGCAGGTGTTTGGCGTGTTAGGCATCGTGCTCGGACCTGTGCTCTTTGCGATCGCTGCGGCGATCCTGGACGTCTTGAGCGACGAAACAGCCACGTCCGGCGGCGCCAAGACACAGTCGGTCGATGCACGCTCCTGAACAGGCGGCTCGCGTGACCCTGGGAGGCTGCCGTACCAGGGATCCGCGACAGAAAAACGCCCCTCACAATGGCTGTTCCGCGGATTGCGCTCAGTTGGTCGCGAAGCAGTACAGCAGGCCCGCCCCACCCGTCGGAGCGAGCTGCTCCAGGCCGCACCCTTGCGAGAGGTGAATCTGGTTCCACGAATTCACACCGGGGTTGCGGCCCAGGCGATCGGCGTGGCCGAGCATGGCTTTCGCGTCGGCGTTGCCCACCGTCCAGTCGCGGCAGGTGTCCGCGTTCTTCGTGCCGTCCTCGTTCGTGCCAGTGAGGATGTCGTGCTGCAGCGGCTGCGCGACCGGCTGGGGCGGGTTGCCCGCGAGGTAGTTCGGTGCCGCATCCTTCTCAGTCAGCGCCGTGGCCGCCGTGATCTTGTTGTTCGCGCTATGCAGATCGGCCACGCTGCTCGCAATCAGCTCGCCCTTGAAGTTGTACCAGGGCCCGTTGCCGATTCGCGTCTTCGCATCGACCGTGCTGGAGGTCAGGTAGGCGTGCCAGGTCTTGCCGCCCGCGCCCGCCGCCTGCGCCAGTGACTGGCAGAGTGCGTCGCCGCCGGCGAGGCCACCGAGGTTCCCGCCTTTCGGGTTTGAGCTCGTGACGAAAAAGCCCATGTTGGCTGCCGGGCGTTGCGCCAGGACCAACGCCACCGCGCCAGAGACCTTCCATGACTCAAGATCCATGGCAGCACTCAACGTGAGGCCGTGTTCACTCGCGGAACCGGCTTGCCCCAGACCTCGAACTTGGAAACCGAGACGAAGCCGCCGACGCCGTGGCCGGAACCCGGTATCAGCTGCGCCCAGCCAATCTCGTCCACCCTGGACAGGTCCGGCTTCTCCACCCAGGTGCCATGGGTGACCGTCTGGGGCACCTCGAGCTTCAGCCACCGGAGCGACGACAACACGACCTCGTTCTCAATATGAGAAACGTCGGGTGTGCCGGTGCCGGGATCGCCCACGAGGAACGTCCCGTCCGCCAGCTTCACGACGAGCCTGGCCACGTGAAACCCCGAGACGTACGTGCCCCAGATGACACGACCGCGGTTCGACAGGTCCACGAAGTTGTTCTTGTGGCGCAGCGTCACGGTCACGGCGCCGCACGAGCCGGCCCAGAGTTCGGGCCGCTGGGTGCCGTAGATGAGGAGGCACGTCGGGCCGCCCCAGTCGTCTGCCCACGAACCCGGGCGCAATGTCTTCCGGTAGTCAGGGATGTACTTCGCGTTGGGATCGTAGACGTTCAACACCAGGTCGGGCGTCGTCACGACCTCCTGCGTCACGCTGGTCAGCGGAAGCGTGTTGGCGTCGTAGGTCCTGGGATTCCGCCAGTTCTCGCTGAAGAACCGCGGTCCCGGGTCAGGCGGCTGGGGAATCCCTCTGGGACGGGGAGGGGGCTGCTGGGCCAGCAAAGACGTCGCAACACTACCCGCCAAAGCAACCGCCGCACACAGACGAAGGAACGTGGGCATAGGGCTCTCCATCCGCGAGGACTACACCACATCTGCTCGGATCGATCAACGATCTCGAGGGCCCGCCTTCGCGTGGCTCGCTCGCGGGACGGGCCGGTAGAATGTGCGCAGACTTTCTGGAAGGGGGCGCTGTGAGAGTCACTGGGGTCGTTGTACTGATGCTGGTGTTGACCGGTTCCGACCGTGTCTCGTGCGAAGCGGCTCAGCAGGCGCAGAACGGAGCTGCCACCGTCAGAGGCTCCTGGGTCACCGAAGGCACCGGTGCACATTACATGTACATCTTCGCGGTTCAAGACGATCGACTCTCGGGGGTCGTCTGCACGCGCTGCTTCGATCTCGACAACCTTGCGTTCGTATCGGATGGCAGGGTCCAGGGGGATGCGCTCTCGTTCACCCTGCTCCACGACCGGGGAGACGGAAAGCCCTACCGGGAGACGTTTCGTGGAAATGTTGTCGGCGACCGCATCACCCTCACGGCTTCGCGTGAGGGCAACCCCGGCCAGTCACTTGCGGTGACGTTGAAGCGGCCAACGCCGAACGCCGCCGCGATCCTCGCGGAAGGCCGCCGCCCCGGAGGACCCGAACCGTACATGCCGGCGGGTCCACCCGAGCCGCTCACGCCGGAGAAGGTTCTGGGTGTATGGAGAGCGCCAATGGGTCCCACCGCCTATCTTCTCAAACGAGTGGGTGATCGCATTCTGGGTCTCGCGTGCGACCCCAAATGCGAGGACGGCTCATACTCGGCTTTCATCGAATCTGCCGTGATCAGTCGCAATACGTTACTGGTCAGCATCGCGCATGTGGACACGTCGGGAGAGCCCACGGCGAATCTCCTGACCTTGTATCTGTCCCAGGGCCGACTGACCGGCACTTACATAGGCAATACGCGCCCCGATCGGCGGAATAACTTCGTGTGGGTGCGTCAGCACGACCGTGATGCTCCCAAGGACTCCGTCTGGCGTGGCGCCTTCGAAGAGCAGCCCTGAGTCAGTTGCGTCTACCCGGTGCCTGATGCGGAGCCGTCAATTCGAACACCCAGAGCGTCGCGCCTCGATCGGGCGGATTCCTGATCTCCGGCACAAGCGCCGGGAAGGTCGCGGCCTGCGCGCCGCCGTTGCCGGTCACCAGCGCGATGTACTGCCGTCCGTTGACAAGGTACGTGATCGGCGCCGAGCTCGGCACGTCGTTCAGGCGTGTGTGCCAGAGCTCACGCCCGGTCGCATCGTCATACGCCGAGAATCCCCGGTCGATGGCACCGGCGAAGACGACGCCGCCCGCGGTCGCGAGCACGCCTGTGGACATCGGCGCTCGTTGACGCGCCATCCACAGCGTTTTCTTCGTCTGAACGTCGATGGCGTGGACGCGCCCGTACTTGCCGTCGCTGTCCGGCCGTGGCCGCAGCGCCCAACGCACGCCCGTCGACAGGCTGCCGCGTCCGCCGGGCGCGACCGGCAGCAGATCCATGCACGCTTCGACCAGCGACACGAACAGGACGTGACTGTCGGGATTGTAGGAGTCCGGCAGCCAGTTTTTCGAGCCGCCGGCGTGCGGGCATGTCATCACCGTCCGGCCGTTGCCGGGTGTCAGGCTCGCGTCGATCCGCTTCGCGCCGGTCTTCGAATCGACGCCGGTGATGACGTTCTGCACGCCGAGATCGAACGAGAAGGCGTACTCGCCCTGCTTCGCGTCGACATAGTCGTACACGGCCTGCTTGCCGCCGGTGCCGACGAGCAGACCGCCGCCCGGCGTCAGCCTGATCAGCATGCGAGTGAACGCCCAGTCGTAGTCCCACTGATCGTTCGACAGATGCTGGTAATGCCACTTCAGCTTGCCGGTATCAGGGTCAATCGCAAGCGTCGAGTCCGTGAACAACAGATCGTCGTTCGCGCCTGCGGCGGGATTGCGGTACGGCCCGGTGTCATACGTCTGGCCGACGCCGATGTAGAGCAACCCGGTGGATGAATCGTAGCTTCCCGGCACCCAGACCGATCCGCCGTTACGCTTTTCGTGCGGCACGTTGTTCCACGTATTCCCGCCGAACTCGCCGTCCTTTGGAATCGTGCCGAAGCGCCACGCCTCCCTGCCGGTCTGGGCATCGAGCGCGACGATGTAATTGCCGCCCGGCGCCCGTCCGGTGGTGCTGGCGACGATCTTTCCCTTCGCGACAGTCACGCCGCCCGTCAGACCGTACCCCTGCTTCTGATCGGCAATCGGCGTATCCCAGACCACGCGGCCGGTCCTGGCGTTGAGCGCCACGATGTGTGTGTCCGACGTGCCCAGGTAGACGTTGTCGCCGTAGAGCGCAATCGCGCGCTTGACGGTGGGAGTTGTCCCCGTCGGCAACCGTCGCGAGTACGTCCACAGCAAATCGCCGGTCGCGGCGTCAATCGCCTGGACTTTGTCGCCGTAGGCGTGGACGAACAGGACGCCATCGTGAAACAGCGGCGTGCTTTCGTTGGGACCGTTGGGCAGCGCCCAGCTCCACGCTGCGCGCAGCGTGCCGACGTTGTCCTTGTTAATCTGCTTGAGGGGGCTGAACCCCTGGCCGTCGTAACCACGACGCCACGTCGGCCACTCGCCCGCCGGGGGATTCTGAAGCATTGCGTCCGTCACGGGTGTGTACGCGTCGAGTGGATTCACGGCCGCCGGCCAAGGCGGCAAGACGGCGTTGGGCGACAGACCGCCGCTCGGCCCGCCTGTGGCGCCTGGCAGCAACATCGTCCTGAGCTGATCGATATCACCCGGCAGCGCTTTGGTGCTGGCGATCAGCTGATTCTGCGACATGAGATACGCGAGCAGGTTGGCGTGCTTCTCAGCGCCGAGCGAGCCCGGCGCTGCCGGCGGCATCGTCTCGATCTTGGCGAACACCACGTCCGCGGACCTGCCGAACCAGGCCGACCGGAACTCGACACCTTTGAGCGGCGGGCCAAATTCGCCGTCGTCCAGATTCTTTCCGTGGCACGACGCGCAGCTCTCCTGGTAGATGGCGTCCCCGGCGCTTTGCTGGGCCGTCGTGAACGTCGGCGCGCCGAGCGACTGCGCGGAGATTGGGCCGATCAGGCGAGACGGCAGAATCGCGGTCGCGACCGCGCAGGAGACGGCCAACAGACGGATGAGGTGATCTCGCATAGGCGCAAGTGTACCCTCGCTGCGCCGCGCTTGGACGAGGCGGGCACCCGGGTGGTAACGTATCAGGCGTCGAACGCCAATGCCTCTATCATGTGCTCGATGGGATCCTCGGCGACACGCCGACGCCTATGACGGGCGACTCGATGCGGAGCGTTGATGTCCTGATCGTAGGGGCCGGCCCGGCCGGTTGCGCGGCGGCGATCCGCGCGGCCTCACATGGGTTGACTGTCGCACTCGTTGAAAGGACCCGGTTCCCGCGGGACGTACCCGGCGAAGCGTTGCATCCCGACGTGGACGACGTCTTCGACGAGCTCGGTGTCACCGAGGCGGTGTCGGAGGCCGGGTTTATCCGGTACCCCGGATGGATGCGGGAGCGGTCGGGCGAACGGACCTTTGTTCCCTTCCTCGGAGGAGCCGGCTTTCGATTCGGCTATCAGGCGTGGCGATCCACGCTGGATTCGATTCTCTTCGACTACGCGCAACGAGCCGGCGTCGGCGTGGAACAGATGACAGGGCGAAGCGAGCCGATCGTATCTGCTGGTCGCGTAACCGGCCTGCACGTGGCTGACCGGCAGTTATCTTGTCGCTACTTGGTCGATGCCTCAGGTACGGCCCGCTGGCTGTCGCGGAGGATGGAGCTTCCTATCACCCCGCTATCGCCGGAGCTGGTGGCTGAGTATGGGTACTTCTCGGGCGACAGTGAGCTTGGGATCATCCCGGAGTTCCGCGAGCATGCATGCGGTTGGACGTGGCTAGCTCGCGTCCGGCACGACTGCTGCCAGTTGGTCCGGCTGTCCCTTGGCGGCGATACGGATCCCCCGCCGCTGCCCACGCCCTTCGATCGCCTGACTGGACTGCGCGGCGCCGACGTCACATGGCGCGTCGTTTCTGCGTGTGCCGGTGCGGGGTACTTCCTCTGCGGGGATGCCGCCGCGACGCTGGACCCCGCAGCGCCGAGCGGCGTCGCACGAGCGCTTGCGGCGGGCGTCAAGGCCGCCGATCTCATCGCTCAGGTTTCGGGTGGCGGGATGACGGAGGACGATGGGGCGCTCACGTACCGTGAGTGGCTGGACCGTGAAGTCGGCACACACGCGCTTCAGGTGGCCGCGTGTTACGCGGGCCTGGAGAACCCGCCGGAATGGCTCAACTCGTTGCCCAAGCGCTGGCGGGATGCCGGCGTTTCCTGCGAAGGCCCTTGAATCGTTTCGTCGCTCGGACCTAAGATACGGCGATTCTGCTTACTCCTGAGGAGTTGGACAACGATGGCGACAGCAAAGAAAACGAACGTCGAGAAGCTCTCCGAAGCGGGCGTCATTCCTTCTGGATACAAGTTCCTGACGCCAACGGAAAAGGCCGCTTTGGAAGGCCTGTCGCCAAGCGAGGTAAAGGCGATTATCGTCACCAAGACGAAGCTCGGGCCCAAGTTCTTCAAGAAGCACGCGTCCCACGGAATGGTGTACTAGCCGTCTGCGCGTCCGGAACATGACGGCCACAATGACGGCTCGCGCCGTTCCGAGCCACAGCGCGATCGTACGCGCCAAGATCGCGCTCTTCGGCGGGCGTCTCGGGCATACGGCGCACAGATTCTGGGCCAGCCGCGAGTTTCCCCGTCTCTATCGGGAATACATTTTCCAGAGCCACGCAATCATTCGAGCCAGCGCCCCCCTGATGCAGGCCGCACTCGACGCCTGCAGCCTGCCGAAGCATGCGAGCGATCCTGCGCTGCAGGGGTTCGCCCGGTACCTCCGGCATCACATTCCGGAAGAAGTCGGCCATCACGAGTGGATTCTCGACGACGGTGAGGCGATGGGGATCGACCGCCGGGACGTCCTCGCGCGGCTACCGCTCGAGAGCGCCACGCAACTCGTGGGCGTTCAGTACTATTGGATTCACCACTTCAACCCGATCGCCCTCGCCGGCTACATCGCGACGATGGAAGGCGATCCACCGCCGACCGAGTTCATCGAAGACGTCGCGCGCCGACACAATCTGCCCCTCACGTGTTTCAGCAACTTCATCTACCACGCCAAGATCGATCCGCAGCATAAGCGCGATCTGGATGCCGTCCTCGACGCGTTGCCGTTAACCGAGGATCACCTGGCACTCATCGGGCTCAGCTCGCTCCGCACGATCGGCATGATGACGGGGATCATGCAAGGCATCATCGACACATCACGCTGAGGCCGTCACGACGCATTGAGGAAGATCCCCCGTGTCGGGTCGATCGACGCTGCCAAAGCCGGCATCGCGCAGCATCCGCGAGAGCTCCCGGATCGTGTACGCGTCACCGTTCGACGTCGTCGCGAGCATCGTGAGGGCAAATGCCGCCTCGGGACCTGGGGAGACGCGGTCGTCGTTGGGGATGAATTCGATGAGCGCCAGGCGGCCGGATGGCGTGAGCGCCGCGCGGCACTTTCGAAACAGCGTCGTGTTGGCCGCCGCGTCGAAATGATGCGCGAAATTCGCCATGAGGATGAGATCGTACGGGCCGCCAAAATCAACGTCGAAGGCGTCGCCCGGAATCAGGTGGTAGCGGGCGGCCACACCGGCCAGCTGTGCGTTCTGTGCCGCGATGGCCAGCACTTCCCGGGCATCGAGTGCAAAGACGTGGGCTGTTCGATGGCGCACGGCCACGGCCAGACCGTACAACCCATGACCCGCCGCAATATCCAGAATCTTCAACGGCCGGTCGAGCGTCGGTTCGAGGGCCGCGGCGGCGACCTGAGCCACGGGCCCGCCAGGGCCAGCCATGAACCTGGCGAAGTCCACCCACCTCGCTTTGTCCGGGATGGTGCGGGCAGCGCCGCCGTTCCGGACTGCCTGCGTGAGCTGGCCAAACGATTGGAGGTTGTCGTCGCTGGCGAGAAACCGCACCGCGGATCCGATATACGCGGGCGAGGTCGCGACCAGGTACAAGCGCGAGTTGAGCGGCAACGCGTAGCGGCCCGATCGTTTCAAGAGATGACCGGTGACGGTCAGGTAATCGCAGAGGATGCGCATGCCCCGCTCCGATGCGCCGCAGCCCCGGGCCAGCGCCGCCGCCGTGTTGGCACCGGCCTCGACTTGCGTAAACACGTCCAGTTCGATGGCGGCTCGAAGCGCGAGCGTCCGTTCGAAGGCCCGGAATTCCTCGATGAGACGCGCCGGATTCGGAGTTTCGACTCCCGCCTTCGAGTGTCCCTTCATGTGCGCCGATCCTAACCCACGAGTCCTGAATAAGTGACAATGCCCCGCACCCGGATCCCTGGGACCAGGCCGACCAAGGTGGCGGGCGCGCGCCGCGTGCGCGCCGCTGACCCGTCCGAGATCGTGGAGGTCATGTTGCTGCTGCGCAACCAGGAGGCGGAGCTCGACGGCGGCGTGTTCGAGTTGGGCAGCCTTCGCGTGCAGGATCGAAAGCACCTGGAGCCGAAGGATCTGCTACGGCAGTTTCGCGCCGATGGTCGCGACATTCGTGCCGTCCGCCGGTTCGCCGCTGCCCACAGGCTGAAGGTGCTTCGCGTGCATGCCGGGCGCCGCGTCGTCGTGCTTCGCGGTCGCGCCCGTCAGCTGACCAAGGCGTTTGGCGTCGCTCTCTTTCACTATGAGCATCGGGGTCGCGTCTTCAGGAGCCACCAGGAAAGTCTGACGGTTCCGAAGGAGCTGGCGGGCGTGATCTCGGGCGTCTTCGGTCTCGACAATCGTCCAGTGTCACAGCGCCCGCGTTTCGCGGCGGGAGCGACGCTTGCGCCGCCGGCGCCGAACCCGCACACGAAGCGGCCATCAGCATTCCGGCGTCTCTATTCGTTTCCGGCCCGCGCCACCGGCAAGGGACAGTGCGTCGGCGTCCTCGAATTTGGCGGGGGATTCGAGCGAAAGAAACTCAACGCCTACTTGTCCAGGCTCGGGGCCGGGTCGCCGAGAATCATTGTTCGCGAGATCAAGCCCGGGCGAAATGAGCCGACGAACCAGCCGGGCACGCTGTCACCGGACGTCGAGGTCTACATGGACCTCGAGATCCTCGCGAGCGTTGCGCCGGATGCCACGCTGGTCGTGTACTTCGCCGAGAACAGCAATCGCGGCTGGGTGGAAGCGCTCCATGCCGCGATCTTCGACGCGCCGCGCTTGTCGGTGCTGTCAATCAGTTGGGGACAGGCGGAGGCGTACTGGGACGCGCAAACCATCGCCGCCATCGACGCTGCGTTTCAGATGGCCGCGCGCCTCGGCATCACGGTCTGCTGCGCGTCGGGCGACAAGGGCGCGTTCGAAGCCGCCCACACGCCGTACACGGTGCCCTTCCCGGCGTCGAGCCCCCACGTCCTCGCCTGTGGTGGAACGCGGCTCGATGTGCTTGGGAGCGCCCGGACACGAGAGAGTGTGTGGAACGAGTCGGACACGGTAGGTCTTGCTTCCGGAGGCGGGATCAGCCGCGTGTTCGGCCTGCCGCCATTCCAGAAGCGGCGCGACGTACCGCCGAGGGCGGGCACTCGAAGAGCCGGCCGCGGCAGTCCCGACGTCGCGGCGAATGCAAGCTCACTGACGGGGTATCTGATTTTGGCCGATGAGACGGCCATGTCGATGGGGGGGACGAGCGCCGCGGCACCGCTCTGGGCAGGACTGACAGCCTGCTTGAGCGAAGGGCTTGGCCTCCGTATCGGGTACCTGACGCCGCTTCTCTACTCGGGCGGCGCGTCACGCCACGGCGGGCTACGCGACATCGTTCGCGGGAACAACCAGGTGTCGGGCCGGCAAGGCTACAAGGCGCGCCGGGGGTGGGACGCCTGCACGGGCCTTGGCACACCTCACGGTGGGAAGCTTCTGCGATGGTTGAAGAAGAACGACGCGTCAGCCGATGTTCATCATTCGTAACAACCGCTCAAAGCTGCCGTTCGCGCGGAGCAGGTCGAAGCTCGAGGTCCGCAGAAACAGCCCGATGATGTGATCCCGCCGCTCGACGCTCCTGGCGGCCCAGTGAAAGGCCGCCGAGGCGTCGCCTTGCGCAGCCGTGATCAGCGCGGTGTAGAACGCGTGGGACTGCGTGCAAATCGGGGAGGATTCGAGCTCGGCGATCACGTCGTTGGCGATCGTTGTGTGGCCGGCCGCGCCGTGCGCGATGCCGAGCGCGCCGAGGGTGATTCCCCAGCGTCCACCGGCGACCGCGCGCTCCGCCAGCGAGATCGCCTCGTCGAATCGCCGCTGCCTCGCCCGCAGCCGCACGAGCAGGAACTGCCCGAACGCAAAATCCGGATCCAGTTGATAGAGCCGCTCGACGCTCTGCGCCTCGGCGTCCTGCCGGCCGAGGCCCTCGAGGACCAGCGAACGCACGACGATCAAGCCCAGCTCGAGGGGGTCTTTCGACAGTGCAAGGTCCTCCGTCGCCAGCGCTTCCTCCAACCGCCCGAGTGGACCAAGACAGTACATCACGTAACAGTGGTAGGCATCGATTGAGCTCTCGTTGAGCTCGATCGCGCGCCGGAAATAGCGCTCAGCTTCGGCCCAGTCGAAGTCGTGCGACGCGAAGTAGGACCCCAGAATGTGGTGGGCCTGCGAGCTCGCCGGATCGAGCCGCATCGCCTGACGTGCCGATACCACCGATCGCGCCATGGCCTGGCGCGGGTCGGCCATCCCAATCACCATCTGACCCCAGTGGTAGAGCGCGAGGCCGACGTGCGCGTCGGCGTACCCCGGGTCGATCGTGACGGCCTTCTCGAAGGCGGCGAAGGCTTGTGCCTGGCCTTGCGGGTCGAAGCGGAAGAAGTGGTGGCGCCCCTGGAGCACCGCCTCGTAGGCGGCGAAATGCGCTGTGGGTGGCTTCACGAGCGGCCGGCTGATGAGACTGACCTTCAGCTCTATCGCGATCGCGTTCGAAATCTCGTCCTGAATCTCGAACACATCGGTCAGCTCGCGATCGTAGCGTTTCGACCACAGCTGGGTTCCGTCCTCGGCGGTGATCAGTTGCGCGGTAATGCGAATGCGGTTACCCGCGATGCGGACGCTGCCCTCGAGCATGTGATCGACGCCGAGTGACTTCGCGATGCTGCGGACATCCTGCGCGTGATGCTTGAAGGCGAGCGTGGAGGTGCGGGCGATGACGCGCAGGCCCCCGACCCGGGACAGCGCATTGATGATGTCGGCAGCCAGACCGTCGCCGAAGTAATCGTGCTCCGGCTGCGGGGATTCGAACGGAAGGATCGCGACCGACGGGGCCCGCTGCGACAGCGCCGCGGCGGCCTTGTCGAGCGCCAGGCGAAGCTCCATCACACTGCGATATCGTTCCGCGGGGCTCTTGCGAAGGCATCTGGCGACAACCTGTGCCACCTCGGGAGCGACGTCGAGCGGGTCGGGCTCCGCGTCACGAACGGCCGCCATCATCTCGCGCTGCGTCGTTGCCGCAAACGGCCGCCGGCCGGTCAGCATTTCGTACAGCGTCACGCCGAACGAAAAGATGTCCGATTTCGCATCGACCGGAGCGCCTGCCGCCTGTTCAGGCGACATGTAGGCCGGCGTGCCCAGCACGTCGCCCGCACGTGTCGGGGCCGGGAACGACACCGTTGGCGAATCATCGTCGGAGACCGCGACAGGTGTTGACTCACCAGGCGTCGGTCCCGGCGACGCGAGTGATGTTGGGGCGCTCCCATCGTGACGCGCGAGGGTCGCGAGGCCGAAATCGAGCAGCTTCGCGCCATCCTGGGTCACGAGGATGTTCGCCGGCTTGAGGTCGCGGTGGATGATGCCCTTGGTGTGGGCCGCCTCGAGGCCGGCGGCAATCTGCCGGGCAAGCTCGATCGCCTTCGCCGCCGGCAACGGGCCCCTGACCGGCGACCCGTCGAGGTATTCCATCACGAGATAGTTGGGACCGACGTCGTGAATCGTGCAGATGTTGGGATGATTGAGCGCCGCAATCGCGCGCACTTCGCGGGTGAAGCGCTCGGAGAACCGCTCGGCGACCACCTTGACGGCCACATCACGTCCCATGCGCGTGTCCGTGGCGAGGTAGACCTCGCCCATCCCGCCTTTTCCAATCGGCGAGACGATCTTGTACGGACCGAGTCGTTCCCCTGCAGCCAGTGCCATCAGCCGGCATCGCCTTTCTCGGGCGTCAGCGACGCGTGGAGCAACCCCTGCGGGAAGGAGAACAGATCGTCGGGATCGTACCGCTGTTTCACCTCCACCAGTCGCTCGAGATTGCCGCCAAAGTACCGGCGGCCGAAGTCCGCCTCGTTCCGGTTCGGGTAGTTCTGATAGGAATGCGCGCCCGCGATCGGCGCGAGCACGGCATCGAAGTGGTCCAGGAACGATTCGGCGTCGGCGCGATCGCGCTCGTACATCCAGAAGGCAAACGTGCTCACATCGAGCATCGAACGCCGATGCCAGTACGCCATGGCATCAGGTGCGATGCGATTGATGGCGCCGCCGTAGGGTTCCAACCCGACGAAGGTGTCGGTGTTTCGCAGATTCCGGTACAAGTCCACGAGGGGGGTCCATTCCGCGGTCGTCAGATGGCGATCGACGATGTGGGATTTGGCGAGCGAGCGGGCGGAGGCGGGGACGTTGCCCGGCATCTCGGTCGGGTAGCTCAGCAGGTATTCGTTCAGCTCGCGATACCGGCCCTCGCGCCAGATGTCGCGACGACTCTCTGCACCCGGCAACGCGAAGAGCGGTTCGAGCGCGGTGCGGCAGTCTGCTTCGGAGCCGTTGAACACTCCCCGCACGACGAAATAGGGAGCCAGGTCCTTGTCGCCTGCATCCTTCGTGTAGACCAGCAACGCCTGATGACCGAGGTTCTTCGGCACGCCGGAACCCGTGAAGTGCGCCTGCCACGTGGCCAGCGCGTCGGTGGCGGCCTCGGCCTCGCTCGCGGTCGCCAGCGGCCACTTGAACCCGAACCCCCAGATTGGTCCAAGCGAGTGCAGCTTGTACTCGATTTCAAGCAATACGCCGAAGTTATTGCCCGTGCCGCCGCGGACGGCCCAAAAGAGATCCGCGTATTCGTTCGCGTTCGCGTGCACGACCCGGCCGTCGGCGAGCGCGATCCGGACGCCGATGACGTTGTCGCAATTCATCCCATACAGGAGGGATGTGAACCCGTATCCGCCACCCTGCATGTGGCCGGCGAGACACACGGTCTCGCAACCGCCGCCCGGAACGTGCAAGCCGCACACCTCGAGCTCGGCGTTGAGCACACCGAAGTTCGTGGCCGCGCCGGCGGCCGCCGTTTGCCGGGCCTCGTCGAGATGGACGTAGCTCAAAGCGCTCAGGTCAATGACCATCTCATCGTTGACCGAGTACCCTGCCGAGCTGTGGCCGCCGGACCGGCACGCCACATGGAGGCCCACTTCTTTCGCGAAGCGCAGGCAGGCGACGACGTCGCTCGACCCCGTGCAATAGACGATGATCTGCGGGAAATGCTGGAAGGCGCTCATGAACGCCTCCCGGTCGGCGTTGTAGCTGGGATCCTGTGGAAGGACGATGCGCCCCAACACTCGCGCATTCAGCGCATGAAGTTGTTCATCGTTGAACTTCAGCTGACCGGACTGCGCAACAGAAAGGGAACTGATATCGTGCGACCGAAGTTTCTTTCGCATGGATTCGCTCATCGCCGGCGCCGCTGAGCTGACCGGCGCGGGCACGGCAGTGTGCTGAGAGAGTATATTCGCGGGAGGCGTCCGGCGAAGGATAGATCAATGAAGAGACGTCGTTTTCAACGTGACGGCGGTCTCGGGATCTTCCCGTCCCGCATCGCCGCCTGCCACGCGAACGTCGCCATGACGATGGCGGACTGCTTCAGGTCGTCCTCGCTCATGCGCTCGGGGTAATCGGCATTGGTGTGACGCGTGCGCTCGTCGTACGCGCGGAAATCCTTGATGACGTTGAAGCCGGGTAGTCCCGCCTCGTTGAACGGCACGTGATCCGTGGCGCCGATGCCTTCGATGATGTTCCGCGTCGCGCCCAGGTCCTTCAGCGGCGCGAGCCAGCGATCGAAGATGCCCTTGGCTTCCTTGTTCCCTTCCATGTAGAAGCCGAGCGTTCTGCCGCTTCCGGGATCGTCGTTCAGGTAGACGGCGAGTTGATCCCGCGCCGCCGGCGTGTTGAAGTGCTGCGCGACGTAGGCGCGGGCGCCGAGCAGTCCCTGTTCTTCGCCGCTCCAGAGCGCCACGCGGATAGTGCGCCGTGGGCTGATGCCGAGCGTGCGGAGGATGCGCATCGCTTCCATGACGGCGACGGCGCCGTCCGCGTTGTCGGCGGCGCCTGTCCCCGTGTGCCACGAATCGAGGTGCGCGCCAACCAGCACGACCTGATCGCGCAGCGCTGGATCGGAACCCGGAATCTCGGCGACGACGTTGTAGCTGTTCCGGTCCTCCTCGAGGTATCGCGCCCGCAGCTCCACGCGCAGCGACACCGGTTTCCCCTCCGCGGCCAGCCGGGCCATCACGTTGTACTGCTCGCCGGCCACGACGATCGACGGGACCGAATCCGGCGCTGTGCCGCGATTACCGGTGACGCCGACCGTGCCGTCGCGGTACGCGCTCGGCCGCAGCGCCACCGCCGCCCCGGCCCGCTTCAGCAGCGGCATCAGCTCGGCGGCCGGCGTCGTGCTCCGTGGCTGCGGCAGCGCCGGGTTGCCCGTGGGCACCGGTCGATCGTCCAGTCCGGGCTGCGGCCGGTCGCGGGCGACGAACTCGGCCTGCGGCAGGTGCGTCAGCACGATCGCGCCCCGAAGCTGCCCGGCCATCGCCTCGATCTGCGGGGCCGTCTTGTCGCCGACGTACACGGCGCGCCCGCTCACCACGCCGCCAGTTGACGGCGACCACGCCTCGGCGTACGCGACGAGCGGAACGTACCGCGGTTCGGTCATCGCCACCGACAGCTGCTCGAGCTGCCAGCCGCGGCCGAACTCGTACGGCTCGAGGTGCGGGTTGGCGAGGCCCCATTCCGCGAAGCGATCGAGCGCCCAGCGCGCGGCCCGCATGTGGGCCGGCGATCCGGTCAGCCGCGCGCCGATGTCGTCCGTCAGCGTCCGGAACAGGGCGAGCGCGCGGGAGCGTTGCTGGCCCTCCGCCCGGATGCGCCCCGCCATGTCGCCAGGTTGTGCGGATATCAGCGCGACACCGGAGACCAGGGCCGCAAGGGTGGCGAGAGACCGTCGGCGGGTTGTCATTGATCCGGGGCAATTGTAACGGGCATTGCCGGCGCCGGTCCTGCATTGACAGATCTGCCGTGCGCCACGATGATCCGCTTCTCAACCGGAGCCGGTGGGCACCCGCTGCATCGGTCTCCCCCTGAACAGGAGCTTCCCATGAAGGTGTTTAGAGCCTGCGTGCTGACGGCAATCGTGGCAACGACGCTTTCCCTTGGCGCGTCGGTCGCGCTGCGCGGCGAGGACAACACGGCGCGCGAGACACGGGACCGCCACGAGATCGAGGCGCTGATGTGGAAGTACACGCGAGCGCTCGACAAGGGCGACGGCGCGACCTACGCCTCGACCTACACGACGGACGGGGAGTTCGGGGCGGGCGAGAGAGTGACGAAGGGCCGCGAGGCGCTTTCGAAGCTCGTCGTCCGGCAGCCGGCCGCCGGCGAGCCGGCACGGGCGCCGCTGTATCACATGGAGCTGAACCACTGGATCGAGTTCGTGGACAAGGACCATGCCCGGTATCACGCGTATTACCTGACGGTCTCCGGCGCGATGGGCCGCGACGTGCCGCCGCGGATCGTGGCAGCCGGCCAGAGCTTCGACACGATGGAGCGCCTGAACGGCAAGTGGCTGCTGAAAACGCGGGACGTCGCGGCGAAGGACTAGGCCAGGAGATTCCATGCCGCACGACACGAGCCGCCGCCGCTTCCTCGCCAGCCTCGGCGAGGCCGGGGCCTGCCTCGCGGCCGGCTCGTGGCTGGACGTGATCGGCTACGCGCAGGCCGGACGAGCGTCCGCGCGGGCAGTGATCGAGCCGTTGCGCGCGTCCGGCGCCTTCGATCGGCGGCTGCTCGGTTCGTTCCTCGAACATCTCGGCCGGGCCATCTACACAGGCGTCTACCAGCCGGGGTCCGCTCTGGCGGACGCCCGCGGCTTCCGCACCGACGTGGTTCGCGAGATCAAAACCCTCAACGTGCCGATCGTCCGATATCCCGGGGGCAATTTCGTGTCCGGGTACAACTGGCTGGACGGCGTCGGTCCGAAGGCGCAGCGGCCGACGGTCCTCGACCGGGCCTGGAACTCGCTCGAGACGAATCAGTTCGGGACGAACGACTTCATCGACTGGTGCCGCCTCGTGGGCACCGAACCGCTGCTCGGGATGAATTTCGGCACCGGCACGGCGGAGACGGCGGTGGCGTACGTCGAATACTGCAACCTGGAGCGGGGCACGAAGTGGAGCGATCTTCGCCGGTCGCACGGCTATGAGCAGCCGCACAACGTGCGCTACTGGTGCCTCGGCAACGAGATGGACGGCCCGTGGCAGATCGGGCAAATGCAGGCGCGCGAGTACGGCCGGAAGGCGCGCGACGTGGCGAAACAGATGCGCGTCATCGACAGCGGTGTGCAGCTGATTGCGTGCGGGTCGAGCAGCACCGGCATGCCGACCTACCTGGTCTGGGACCGCGAAGTGCTGGAGGAGTGCTACGACCAGGTCGACGGCATCTCGCTGCACGCGTACTACGGCAATACGCGTGCCTTGACCGGCAACAGCACCGCGCGCTATCTGGCGATGAATCTCGACATGGACCGCCAGATTCACGAGATCGCGGCCGTGTGCGACTACGTCCAGGCCATGCGCCGATCGAGCAAGCGGCTCTGGCTGTCCTTCGACGAGTGGAATGTGTGGTACCGCGCGCGTTCCGGACCGGCCACCGACGGCCGCCGCGCCGCCGCGCCGAAACTGCTCGAGGAGGTCTACAACCTCGAGGACGCGCTGCTCGTCGGCGGGTTCGTCAACACGCTGCTCCGGAACGCCGGGCGCGTCCGCGTCGGCTGCCTCGCGCAGCTCGTCAACGTCATCGCGCCGCTCGTCACGAGCGATGCCGGCGTGCTCCGGCAGAGCATTTACTACCCGTACACGTGGGCCTTGCAGTACGCGCGCGGCCAGGTGCTCGACCTGCGGGTGGAATCGCAGACCTATCCGATCGCCGCCGCAGGGCTGCAGGCCGACTTCGCCCGCAACGAACAGGTGCCGTACGTGGACGTGGTCGCGACGCACGATCCGCAGAACGGCCAGGCGTGTGTGCTGATGCTGAATCGCGATCTGGACGGCGAGCGGGAGCTCCAGCTCGAATGGCGCGACGCGACCCCCACGCGCGTGCTGACCTGCGAAACGCTGACCGGTCCGGACCTGCAGGCGTTCAATACCTTCGAGCAGCCGCGTCGCGTCCGGCCCGAGCGTCTCGATGCGCCGGCGCCCGGCGCGCGGATGACGTTCAGGCTGCCAGCCCGTTCATACACTGTCGCCCACCTCGCGATTGCGGCCCAAGCCTGACCGCGCGATCCCGCCCGGACAGGCCGGGGATACGATCGACTGTTAAAGTTTGTTAAGACTGTGCGGCGATCTCCGCGTTCAGAGATACCGTGGACACGACCATGCGCAATGAGAACGAATTGGCCGGCAGAGTACCGCCATCCGATCCGGGTGCAATGCTGATGGTGGACGACGACGTAGAGCTATGCGTGTTGATGACAGAATTCCTTGCCGCCCACGGTTTTCGCCTGACGGCGGCGCACGACGGCACCTCGGGACTCAACCTGGCGCTCAAGGGCGGGTGGGATCTCGTGATTCTCGACGTGATGTTGCCCGTGCTGAACGGGTTCGAAATCTTGCGGCTGTTGCGGCGTCGCAGCAATGTGCCGGTGATCATGTTGACGGCGCGCGCCGAAGAGCGCGATCGGGTCGAGGGACTCGAGGAAGGCGCCGACGACTATCTCGTCAAGCCGTTTTCGGCGGTGGAGCTTCTGGCGCGTGTGAGAGCCGTCCGCCGGCGCACCGCGGATGCCGGTGCGTTGGTGGCGCGGGTCATCGAGCGCGGCGATCTGCGATTGAACGTGGGGTCGCGAGAGGTGCACGGGGGCGGCGCGAGGATCGCCATTTCTGAAAGCGAGTTCGCCATTCTGGAAGTCCTCGTTCGCGCCGCTGGCCGCACCGTCTCGCGTGACGAGCTCGCTGCCGTCTTGTATCAGCGCGAGGCGACACCGTTTGAGCGCTCCGTTGACGTCCACGTCAGCCATCTGCGCAAAAAGCTGGAGCCGCACAGCCGGGCGGTGATCCGCAGCGCGCGTGGTGTCGGTTACGTGCTATCGCTCAAAGCCTGACCCGTGCGATCACTGTTACGTCCGAATTCTGCTGGCGCTGGTCGGAACCGTCCTCGCGTCGCTGGTCGCGTTCCTGGCGACGTTCTTTGCCATGACGCGGCCGGCGGAAGAGCGGTTGCTGCGCCAGTTTCAGGCCCAGCAAATCGAAGACGCGGTAGCCGCGTACCAGCGAGACGGAACCGCGGGGCTGTCCGCCTACCTCGATCGTCTTGATCGAGGGTGGGATGCGAGGCATTACCTGGTCGACACGAATGGCCGGGACCTCGTGACGGGAGAGGATCGATCGGCGCTGCTGGCCATACCGCGTCCGTTCTTAGGAGGTCCGCCGGAGGTTGACGGTCGTCTGCTGCTCGTCCAACGTGCGCCGGCCGGCCGATATCGACTACTGATCGCGGCGCCGCCGCCGTTCAACGTCCGGGCCTTCGTGCCGTATTACCTGCTCATTCTTGCCGCGGTCGCGTTGCTCTGCTGGCTTCTCGCCGTCACCATCGTCAAGCCGATTCGCCACCTCGCAGGTGCGGTCGAAGAATTCGGCCGGGGCGATCTCACCGCCAGGGTCTATATCGACCGGCGCGACGAGATCGGCCATCTCGCCGGCGCGTTCAACCGTATGGCCGACCGCATTCAGACGCTCCTGACGGCAGAACGGCGCCTGCTGCAGGACATTTCCCACGAGTTGCGTTCCCCGCTGGCCCGCCTTGGACTGGCGATCGAACTTGCGCGTACCGCGCCGGATCGCGAGGGTGCCGCCGATCGTCTGCAGAAAGAAGTCGATCGGCTCACCGAACTCGTGGGGACGTTGATCGAGATGACGCGCGCGGAAGGCGATCCGGACGCACGACGATCCGAGCCCCTGCGGCTGCACGATGTCGTGGGCGAGGTCGTGCAGAGCTGCAGTCTGGAGGCCGAGGCGCGGCAGTGCCGTCTTGTCGTCGTTGCTGTATCCGAAGGTCTGGTCCGTGGCGACGTGGAGTTGCTCCGGCGCGCGGTCGAGAACGTATTGCGGAACGCCATCCACCACGCGCCGGCGGCCAGTGGAGATCGAGGTGCGCCTCGAGAGCCGCGACGGCGCCACGCAGGTCAGCGTGCGCGACACGGGCCCTGGCGTACCCGAAGAGTTGCTGCCTCGTCTCGCGGAAGCGTTTTTCCGGGTCGATGATTCGCGCAATGCGACGACGGGCGGGGTCGGTCTGGGACTGGCCATCGCAAAACGCGCCGTGCAGCTTCACCAGGGAACACTCATAGCGGAAAACGCGAGGCCAGGGCTCCGCGTCACACTCACCATCCCGAACGACGCTACCGGTTAACTTTTACAAACCTTAACAACCTCGGCGGGGTCGGCCGCCGTAATGTGGTGCCTATGGCACAGAACGACGACAGCTCCGTGAGCATACAGGCGCGCCTCGGGATCACCCCAGGCGCGTCGCGGCGGCGCCGCCTGGTCCGCTGGATTGTCTGGTTGGTCATCATCGGGACCGGGCTCGCGGGCGCAGCCGTCGCCGCGCGGAGTATGCGGAGTGCTGTGCCGGTCCAGTATCAAACCGAGCCCATTCAACGAGGCCCCTTGACGGTCAGCGTGACGGCGACTGGTGAAGTGAAATCGCTGACCGAAGTCAAGGTCGGGACTGAGATTTCCGGCATCGTGGAGGCGGTCAACGTCGACTTTAACAGCCGCGTGCGGCGCGGGCAGGTGCTCGCCAAGGTCAACACGGACAAGATGGAAGCGCAAGCCCGGCAGATGAACGCATCGCTCGAGTCCGCGCGCGCCGACGTGACGAATGCCGAAGCGGCGGTCGAGGAAACCCGGCGCAACTTCGAGCGGGCGCAGTCGCTCGTCGACCGTGGCGTGATGTCCCGCAATGATCACGATGCGGCTGAATCGGCGTTCAAGAAGGCCGAGGCATCGCATTTGAGCGCCGTGGCGCGCGTGGGGCAGGCCGAAGCGAACGTGTCGGCGCTCGACACCGATCTGAAGAAGGCGTTCATCCGATCGCCCATCGACGGCATCGTCCTCGACCGGCAAATCGATCCGGGGCAGACCGTCGCCGCATCATTTCAGACGCCGGTGCTGTTCACGCTGTCGGAAGACCTGACGAAGATGAAACTGAGCGTGAACGTTGACGAAGCCGATATCGGGAAGGTGCACGTCGGGCAATCGGCGACGTTCCGCGTCGACGCGTATCCCAATCGATCCTTCGCGTCACGAGTGGCTGAAATCCGGAGTACGCCCAAGACGTCGAACAGTGTCGTGACCTACGAGACCATTCTGAGTGTCGACAATGGCGACCGCCTGTTGCAGCCTGGAATGACGGCCACCGCGGACATCATCGTGACGACGATTACCGATGCGCTGCTCGTGCCGAATTCGGCCTTGCGGTTCACACCGCCTGCGCAGACGCAGCCCGCAGGACGGAGTGGCGGCTTTCTCCTCTTGCCCGCGCCACCGGGCCAGAGACGCATCGCTTCGTCGGCGAAGGGGCAACCGCGGGTGTGGGTGCTGGATGATAAAGGACCTACTCCAGTGGATGTGACCGTCGGCCCCAGCGATGGAAAAGTGACGGTCATCACGAGCGGCGGCCCGATCAAACCGGGCGCGCTGGCGATTGTCGACATCGCGGCCAAGCCTGCCGCCTGAATCGGTCGCATGAACAGCTCCCCAATCATCGAATTCGAGCAGGTCCGGAAGCGCACGGCACCGGCCAGGCGCAGGTCGAAGCACTCGCCGGGATCGACCTGGAGGTCCGCGAAGGCGAATTCGTGGCCGTCATGGGACCGAGTGGCTCCGGCAAATCGACGGCGATGAACATCTTCGGCTGTCTCGACGTGCCGACCGCCGGCGTGTACCGCTTTCGCGGGGTCGACGTCGGCACGCTGGATCGCAAGCAACGTGCCCTGCTGCGCCGGTACTACCTGGCGATTTGTGTTCCAGGGTTTCAACCTCTTGAACCGGACGTCCGCGCTCGAGAACGTGGAGCTGCCGTTGCTGTATCGGGGAACCCCTCGCGCGGAACGGCGCGCCCGCGCGCAGGAGGCGCTCGACGCCGTCGGCTTGCGCGGTTGGGAACATCACACCCCCAGCGAGTTGTCAGGGGGACAGGCACAGCGGGTGGCCATTGCGCGAGCCATCGTGGCGGAACCCACCGTGCTCTTTGCGGACGAGCCGACTGGGAATCTCGACACGGCGCGCAGCGTGGAGATCATGGACCTCCTGGTTCGGTTCAACCGCGAACGTGGCCTGACCATCCTGATGGTGACGCATGAACCGG
>CAVRYF010000004.1:0-598981 GCA_963725325.1 uncultured Acidobacteriota bacterium
CTATCGGAGGTCATTCGGAGCTCACGCCAGTTTTCCGGGTCCGTGGCCGTCTTGTCACCGGGTCCTGGGCAAGCTCGCTGGAGCCCAAGGCAAGAAGCGAACCACGCCGGCACTCATTGAGCGCGACAGAGACAATTGGCGAAATCGCGTTGAGGAACGCAGTCTGGCGGCGATGTCGAGTGGTCGTCGGGCACGGCTGGCAAGAGACGGCGGGGACGGTCCCGCTACAAGATTGGTGATTATTCCCCCTTGTGCTTGAAAATCCCCTATCAGCCGAGCCCAGTCGGGCTGCTCGGGCCCATTCTCCAGTGTTCGTCGGCGTGGGAGGCGCCTCGACATCGTGCACGTGCTGCGAGCCCCGCAGCAGCAGCATGCGATGTCTGTGTCGCGCCGAGATCGCGAGACGCACGGTTGACAGGATCATCGGTACCCAACCAAAGCACGAACGCGGCCCCAGGCGAGTGAGCCCGGATCTGTCGCGGTAAGTGTTCACGGCTCAATGGGTTGCGTGCCTGCGGGCGGGCTCGGAATCGCGTCGGGCAAAACCGGAAGTTCCGAAATACCGGGAGTTTCCTGATTAGGCGTGACATAGAATTGCGTCGAGCCCGAGCATTCATGCGGAACGGTCTTCCTGGCACCGACTTAAGCGCCTTTGAGCGGCTTCTCACGGAAATCTCCACCCGATTCGTCAGCGTCGCCGCCGCGGACGTGGATGCCGAGATCACGGCCGCGCTGCGATCGCTTGTCGAGTTCCTCGCCATCGATCGCAGCACCCTGTTTCAGTGGTCCGCCGACGGCCGGCTTCTGCAGAACACGCATCAGTGGGTCGTCGAGGGATGCAACCCTCTGCCCCCATTTGTTCCGCAGGAAGCGCTGCCATACTCCGTTCGCCGCGTCCTCGAGGGACACCCCTTCTGGCACTCGAGCCTGGATGACCTTCCTCCTGAAGCGGCGGTCGACCGCGCATTCTTCGAGAAGCACGGGCCAAAGTCGAACCTGTCGTTTCCGCTCGTCGCGGGAGGATCGGTCGTCGGGGCGCTCGGATTCGGCGCCGTACGACAAGAGCGACAATGGCCGGAGGTCCTGAGGGATCGTCTCTCGGCCGTGGCGCACGTCTTCGCGAACGCACTCGCGCGCAAGCGATCCGATCTCGCGCTGCAGCAGGCCTACGCGGAGGTCCTGCAGCTCAAAGAACGGCTCGAGCTCGACAACGAGTACCTCCGTCAGGAGCTCGCGAACGAAGCGGGCGACGATGCGATCGTTGCGCAGAGCGAGGCGATGAGAGCCGTGCTGCGCGAGGTCAGGCGGGTGGCCGCCACGGATTCAACCGTGCTGCTCTCTGGCGAGACGGGCACGGGCAAGGAACTTCTCGCGGAAGCCGTCCATCGGGGCAGCAAGCGCAAGGATCGGTTGCTGGTCCGCGTCAATTGCGCCGCGTTGCCCGGTCCGTTGATCGAAAGCGAGCTCTTCGGCCGCGAGAAGGGCGCGTACACGGGCGCGTTGTCCAGGGAGAGTGGACGGTTCGAGGTCGCCGATGGCGGCACGCTGTTCCTCGACGAAGTCAGCGAGATGCCGCTCGAATTGCAGGCCAAGCTGCTGCGAGTCCTCGAGAGCGGCACGTTCGAGCGGCTGGGCAGCAGCCGAACCGTGAAGGTCAATGTCCGCCTGGTTGCGGCCACCAATCGCGACCTCGGCGAGGCGGTCCGCGAGAACCGGTTCCGCAAGGACCTGTTCTTCCGCCTGCAGGTGTTTCCAATTCAGATTCCCCCGCTGCGCGACCGCCGTGAAGACATTCCGCCGCTCGTCTGGGCGTTCATCAGGGACTTGGGCCGGCAGCTCGGCAAGGTCATCGAGACCGTCCCGCGTCGATCGATGGAGGCGCTACGGAGCTACTCCTGGCCGGGCAATGTCCGTGAGCTCCGCAACGTCATCGAGCGGTCGATGATTCTGACCGACGGGCCAGCGCTGCACGTTGCCCTGCCCGATGGCGTCGGGGCCGCGACGGTCCTCGAGCCGGCGCTGACACTCGAAGACGCCGAGCGCCGCCACATTCTCGACGTGCTCGGGCGAACGGGTTGGCGCATCAGTGGCGCCCGTGGGGCGGCCCGCATTCTCGCAGTCAAGCCCACCACCCTCGAGTCCCGCATGAAGAAGCTGGGCATCGAACGGAAGCAGCTCGCAATTCGGCCTCCCTCCTGATCCAATCGAAGTGAAGACCCTCCTCGAGCTCGCCGTTCCGGCGGTGACGTTCCTCCTCTTGCTCGCCGTCGGATTGGACCTCGCCCCGGCTGACTTCGCGCGTGTGCGTCGGCAGCATCGCGTGCTTGCCGCAGGCTTTCTCGGCCCGCTGCTGGTGCTGCCGCCGCCAAGAGTTCGCCTTTGTAGGGTGGTGAGCCGGGACGGAATCGTGCCCGCTCGCAACGAGCCAGGCGAGTTGCGGTGTGCCTGAGGGCGTCCGCGGCGAAACCAAGCCGCGCCCAGCGAGGGATGGTGACCCAGATTTTCATCAGTTGGAACCAGCTGGACAGGTGGTTGCGGCAAATCGAGAGCCTTCGACGGGCGGTGTGAGTGGCTGGAACCCACCCCTATCTTGCTTCGCGCCCGTGGAAGACGCGGAGCATCAGAATGGAGGGGCCATCGTACCGGTACTGAAGGGCGTATGTGCCACCGAGCACCTGGAGGAGGAGTTCGCGGTATTCCTCGCGGCCTGCGATGGCTCGTCCCAGCTTCGGATGTCGGCGGAGGACGTCAGTCCTCGCGACAAGTTCGTTCGCGACGCGAGCCGCGAGGTCGGGAAACCGTTCGTGGAGGAATGCAGCAAATCGAGCGAGGTCGTCGAGCGCGTCGAGCGACCACTCGATCTCTACTGGCCCGGCCACGGTCGAAACCCGGGCGTGCCCCACGTGCGGAGCCACTGCACCACACGGTCATGCGGCACGCGCGAGCCTTCCGCGGCCCTGGCCGATCGACGATCGAGTTCCGTGATCTCATCAGCGTCCGCCTCTCTAGCGGCGCCGTCGAGTGCCGCCAGTTCGGCGATCAATTGCGGAACGGTCACGCCGAGTTCGGCTGCTCGCGTCTCGAGCACATCCGCGGTGTGCCTGTCGACCTCGATATTGACCTTGGCGTTCATGATTCCAGAATAGCCGATCCTGAAACGGCCGGCTCGATACACGCGCGGCCCGCCAACGCGGTTCGATTCCCGTCTGCGGTCCTCGCCATCACCGACTGCAAGTTGTTGAGCGGATGGGGGGAAGTGATGGTGAGCCTAAATTTCGCGAGTTGGAACCAAATAATTGAATGGTTGAGGCGGTTGGACGAAACTCGACGGGTGGCCCAATCCCAGATTCTGATGCAGCTGACTCGTTCAAGCATCGGAACCGGCAGACGATAGGAAACATTAGGGCCGTCTCGCAGTTAGCATAACGCTCGTTCTCGGACGCTGCTCAGCCCTTCCCCCTTCGACAGCGCGGATGAGACGGCTGTCGGCCTCGATCGTGGGCAGGATGGTCGAAGATCGCACGGGTAAATGGTTGGCCGGGGAAGCAGGCAGCGGATCGAGCCGACACTCCTCCCAGCGGGAACCGCCCTGGCGCCTTCACAAACAACTCAAACGCAACGCCATGTCGGGAGGACAGCCATGTTCGATCCGCGAGATGAGGCGCGCGACCGTGACGAGCGGGAGGACGGCCGCGCGCGCGTGTACGACGAACGGGACCGCGCCGACGACCCGCGCGATGGCCTGATGCGGGACCTCGACCTGCCGCGTGGCGAGGAGCGCGAGCTGGTGGTGGACCGTGACCACGTCCACGAGCTGCACGGCGAGGACAAGGGGTTCACCCGAAGACCGTGCAGGAAATCCTCGGGCATTCGCAAATCAGCCTCACGATGGACACGTATTCCACGGTGCTGCCGACGGTCAGCCGTGCCGCAGCGGAACAGATGGATGCGGTGTTGAGGGCTTGAACCGATTGGCTGTCAGTTGGCTGTCAACTCTGGCCAAAGCCAGAATCGCCTGCCAAGAACTCGCTATTTTCCTAGGATAGTGGTGAGCCGCCTCGGAATCGAACCGAGAACCTGCAGATGAGCGACTGCGGTTGGCGGTCACGCGAACGCTAACGAGCGCGCCTCAGATCACACCAGCGCTTCTGAGTCGATCGAGGTCCACACTGGTCAAGCCGATCTCACCGAAAACGGCCTCGTTGTCCTGGCCGAGCGCACCCCCGGCGTACCTGATGGCCCCGGGCGTCTCAGAGAGCTTCGGACACACGCTGTGCATACGGACCGTCGAACCCGAGCCTGACACGTCGAGCGTCAGTTCCCGCTCGCGCCAGTGCGGATCGCGCTCGATGTCGGCAATCGTCTGCACCGGCGCGGCCGTCAACTGGTCCCTGTCAATGACCGCGGTGTTCTCGGCGAGGGTTCTCGATCCGATGGCCTCGCGCACGAGGTCGTCGAGCGCGGCCGCGTGTCGAACACGCGCTTCGTTGGTCGCGAAGCGCGAATCCTGCAGCAGCCTGTCGAGACCGTAACTGCACAGAATCCGCTCCGCCATCTTCGGTGTCGAGCCGCTGACGGCGATCCAGCCGCCATCCTTCGTCCGGTAGCAGCCGCGTGGACCTGCGTTGCGCGATCGACTTCCCTCGCGCGTGCGCTGGACGCCGAATGCGGCGTATTCGGCAGCCAACGGACCGAGAAGCGAGAAGAGTGACTCGAACAGTGAGACATCGATGACCTGACCGCCTCCGCCATTCACCTTCTGGTGATGCATGGCAAACATGATGGCGCTCGTGGCATACAGGCCGGCCGTCACGTCCGCCAGGGGGAAACTCGGTACGATCGGCGCGCCGCCGGGCTCGCCGTTCATCGCCGCGAAGCCGCTCGCGGCCTCCACCAGCGTCCCGAGACCCGGGCGATCGCTCCTGGGCCCTGTCTGCCCCCAACCCGACAGGCGCAAGAGCACGAGATTGGGGTGCCACGCCTTCAGCACGTCCCAACCAAGCCCAAGCCTCTCGAGCGTCCCTGGCACGAACGATTCCATCAGGACGTCGAACCGCAGCAGCAGCCGTGACAACAGGTCGCGGCCCTCCGGAGCTTTCAGATTCAACGTGATCAGACGCTTGTTGCGCGCATAGACTCTCCACCAGAACGGTTCACCTTCCGTCGTCCACTGGCGCAGCGGATCGCCGACCACCGGCTGCTCGACCTTGACGACATCGGCACCGAAGTCGGCCAGCACCATGCCGGCAACTCCTCCCGCAACCATGCGAGAGAGATCAAGAACGCGAATGCCAGCCAGGGGTGAGGGCGGTTCGCCGCTTGGACGAGCGGGTTCTGTCAAGGACGGTCGGGTCATGTCGAAACGACATGTTGTACCGATTCAGCGCCGCTGGGAAGAGGGACGTGAGCGCGGCGTGGCGTCTCCTTCGACCAGGCGGAGCGCCCAGCGGAGCGCGTCGAGATACATCCGCTGCAACAGAGGATTGTCCCAGGCCTCGACGGAATGCCCGAGCGTCGAGTAGAACACCCGCCCCTTGCCGTAGGTCTTCGCCCACGCGACCGGGAAATCACCATCGGTCCGATGGACGAGCGGCGCCTTCAAATCGACGCTGCGGGAATCGATGTGGGCGAGGACGCGTACCTTGTCACGCGACCAGTCCTTGAGCTGATAGTGCTCGTCGTTGATCACGACACGCTCCGGGAAACCCTTCATAGCCGGGAAGCCCGGATCCTCGACGACGATGGTGGCGTCGACGACTTGCCAGGGGTGCTCGTCGAAGCGTCCACCGAGCAGTTCGCCGAACTCCGGCCACGAGAAGAACGCGGTGGCCGCCGAATGCGTCGCCACGAACCCCTTGCCGTCCTCTTTGACAAATGACAGGAGGTCGGCCCGCTGCGCCGGTGTCAGGTCGATCTCGCGGACACCGAAGAAGAAAATGGCGTCGAAGAAAGTCAGGTTGTGGGCCAGAAACTGTTCGCCCGAGGCAATGCCGGTGGCGGTGCTGAACGTGATCGGCGACTTCGTTATGGGCTGCGAGTCCGTGCGAATCCACGTGTCGTACGCTCCGGACTCGCGTCCGAGCCTCTCGATCGTCGCCAGCGCGTGCGAAATGGAGTCGTGCTGATAGCCGTTGCGGACGTCGGCCCATGCGAGCACTCGCTTGCGGCCGGCGGCGCCCGGGGGCCCGGGACCCTGGCCCGCCAAGAGGCCCACCGTGCCGACAACAAGACCGACGGCGAGCGCAATGTTTCGGATCCAGGCCGGGGACCTCAGGGTCGCCGTCGTCTTCACTTCGTCGAACTCGGAAACGGCCGCGGCGTGGCGTCGGCGTCGGTCATCCCGAGCGCCCACTTCATCGCCTCGAGGTACATCACCTGCACGTCCCGATTGTCCCAGGTCGACGAGGCGTGACCGAGGGAGGAATAGAACACCCGGCCCTTGCCGTAGGTCTTCGCCCAGACAAGGGGAAAGTCGCCGTCGGTGCGATGCAGCTCCTGGTTCGGCGGCAGGTTCGACACGTCGAGGCGGAGCAGCACTCGGATCTTGTCCCGCGAATAATCCTTCGGCTGATAGAACTCGTCGGTGAACGCAAATGGCGAGGCGCCGAAGTGCCTCGTCGCCGGGAACGTCGGATCCTCGTTGATGATGGTGCCAGGCACGGTGTTCCACGGGTGGCCGTCGTAGCGGCCTCCGAGCAACTCACCGAACTCGGGCCAGGACTCGAAGGCTGTCAGCGCGACGTGGGCCGCGACAAAGCCCTTTCCTTCGTCCCGCACGAACGCCGCGAGCTCCGCACGCTGCTGCGGATCGAGGGGGACCTCGCGATGGCCGAGGAAAAAAATGGCATCGACGTTGGCGAGGCTCGGGCCGCCGCTCGCGGGCTCACCGGTCGTCCGAAGGGGAGCCTTCGCGACGATATTCGAGTCGGTGCGGATGTAGGTGTCGTAGGCGCCGGACTCGTAGCCCAGGCGTTCGATGACGGCAAGGGCGTGTGAGACCGAGTCGTGCTGCGCGATGCCGTTTCTCGTATCCGCCCACGCGAGAACGGTCTTGCGCACCCGCGGCCCGCGACCGCCACCACGTCCCTGGCCGCGACCGCGCTCACCCCCCGGCGCGGCAACGGTGCCTTGCTGGGGCACCGGAGTTTGCGGCGGCTGGGCCAGCAGCCACAGCCCGCACAGCACGACCCCGACTGAGGTCACTCCGATTCGAACCCTGGACCGAACGTGTCTCACGCGTCACTCCTGCTGTCTATTTTGAGTCTGGAGGCGGGCGGGCCGCCGCGCCCTTCTCCGCGTCGGCCGCTCCCGCCAGTGGACTCGTTCTATCGCGTCTGCCCGTCTATCCCACCGTTCAGAAATCGTACTTCAACGCGAACTGCATGATCCGCGGGGCGCCCGCCGTCAGGATGCGTCCGAAGTTCGAGCTGTTGAGCCCGGACGTCGGGTTGTTGAACCGCGCGTGGTTCATGACGTTGAAGATCTCCCACCGAAACTGTAGCCCATTCTGGAACACCTGGAAGGTCCGGGTAATCGCGAGGTCGTTCTGGAGCTGGGATGGTCCGACGAACGCGTTCGGCTTCAGGTCGCTGTACGTGCCCGGAGCCGGAGAAGTGAACGCGTCACGGTTGAGGTAATTGTCCACCGTTCCGTTCCCGTAGACGTTCGGCAGCACCTGCACCGCCCGTTGCCCCCCCATGCCGGACAGTGCGTTGTCGACGCCCGTCGTGACGGTGAACCGGCTGCCACTCTGCCATCGCACGAGCGGCGCGATCTGCCAGTCACCGAACACGGCCTGCATCGCGTCGTTCTCGTACGACGGCATCCGCGCCACGAGCGAGACATTGATGACGTGACGCCGATCCGAGTCGCAGTACGAGTAGTCGAGATCGGGGTTGGTGGGATCGACGATCGTCGGCCCGGTGAGCTCGGTCGTCGCCGGATCGCTCTTGCACGTGGACAGCGTGTAGTTGGTCAACGCGCTGAAGCCATTTCGAAGGCGGCGCTGGGCCGACAGCAGCAGACCATGGTAGGTCGCGCGTCCCGTGTCGTCCAGCTGGCCGATCGTCCCGTAAAATGCGCCCACCGCGGGGTTCTTCAGCACGAGCCTCCGGCGTGCGTTGGTCGTCGCGGTCGTGGCGTTGGGAGTGTAGATCGCGTAGTTCAGTTCGGTGGCTCTCCACAAGTGACTCGAGTGGTTGCCCAGGTATGAGCCGGAGACGAGCCAGTCCGCGATCTGCCGTTGCCCGCCGATGTTCCACTGCTGGAGCGACGTCGGTTCCGTGTCGAGCGGGGCGTTGACGTAGACGCCTGCCGTGGGAAACGGCTGCGTACCCCAGTTCGTGGCCAGGGCCGGGAACGGGTTGCCCCCGGGGTAGGTGAGGTAGGGGTCGGCGAACCCCCCCGCCGGACTGGTCAGCGTGATCTGCGCACCCCACGGCGGATTGTTCGCGAACCGTGTATTGAAGAACAAGTGTGGCGTGTCATAGAACCAGCCCCAGCCGCCGCGAAGGGCCGTCTTCTCGTTCATCTGCCAGACGAGACCCGCGCGGGGCGCGAACTGGTTCATCTTGCTGTGCATCGCTGCCGAGCCGGGGAATCCCTGGTCTCCGGGGAAGAGCAGGCCGGCCGGCGCCTGTGGATACACGGTGCTGCGCGTGCCCGCGTCGAAGCGCGCCTCGTCGAAGTTGCTCACGTAGTCGAGCGAGTTCTTGATCGGCAGGTACGGCTCCCAGCGCAGCCCCAGGTTCAGGGTGAGGTTCGACCGCAACTTCCATTCGTCCTGCGCGTACAGTCCGACGTAGTCGTTTTCGTCGAAGTCGTACACGGGATTTCCCTGCACGAAGTTGCTGAGGCGTCCGAGCATGAAGTCGGCGAGGCCGAGCCCCGTCGACTGTCCGCTGAACGTGAACTGGCCGTTCGAGGGCCGGTTGTTGAGCGTCTCGATCTTGGTGCGGATCCAGTTGCCGCCAAACGAGAACTGGTGCCGGCCGCGGAGGATGTCGATGTCGTCGGCGATCTGGAAGCTGTCGGAGTTGAAGTACCCGGGGTTCGTGCCCCCGGTTCCGATGTTGAAGCCATTGGTCACGGATACGCCCATGAAGGCGGGCTGAGGACCGTAGACATTGGCCCCGAGGTCCGCCGGCGAGAAGAACAGCGGCATCGGCCGGTCGTTAATCGTCCGGTTCCACGTGACGTGCAGCGCGTTCAACACCAGAGTGGACAGCATCCAGTTGTGGCCGGCCACGAGCGAGTGGACCTGGTTGTTCTGGCCGGTGCGGCTGAGCGTCATCGCGTTGGTTCCGTCGTAGGTCGCTGGATTGTCGTAGACGGAGTACAGATAGCGGCCAAAGAACCGGTGATTGGTCGAGAGCGTGTAGTCGGCCCGGCCGAGCGATTGATGCTCGGTGTTGTCGGTCGGGATCCCGTATTGAAGTCGGCCGCAGGGGTCCGTCGACACGGGGACATGCTGCAGGAACTTCATCGCGACCGGGCTGAAGGCCGACGGGCTGATGGTGTTGTTGACGAAGCCGGCCGCCGGCGACAGCGTGATCTGCCGTCCGTTGCACCCCGGCGCAGCGATGGCGGTGAAATCTCCCGCCAGCATGGCGGCCGTGGGGACGAAGCTGACCGTCTCGGGAGGATTGCTCTTCTCGATCCGGCCCTGGTAGCCGGCAAAGAAGAACAGCTTGTCCTTGACGACGGGGCCGCCGAGCGTTCCGCCAAACTGGTTGCGCTTCAGGCTGTCCCGCGTCGGCGCGAAGAAGTTGCGTGCGTTGAAGTGATAGTCGCGGATGAATTCGAACACGTTGCCGCGGAGGCTGTTGGTTCCCGACTTGGTCACGAGATTCACCGCCGACGCGGCATGATGTCCGTATCGGGCAGGCAGCGAGCTCGTTTCGACCTTGAACTCCTGAAGCGCATCGGGAAACGGCGTCGGCAGGTTGAGGTTGTTGAACGGGTCGTTGTGCGTGCCGCCGTCCATGATGTAGGTCATGCCGTTGGCCTGACCTCCCGCGACTGAAATCGTGACGGTCGGATAGTTCTTGTTGGTGTTGAGATCGCCCGCCGGCGCGCTCGTCGCGAGACCCGAGAGGAAGATGAGCTCAGTCGCCTGGCGGCCGTTCAGGGGAATCTCGGTCACCATCTGGTTGTCGATGACCTGACCAACCCCGGTCGACCGTGTTTCAACCGTGGACGCGGCCGCCGTCACCGTGACTTCTTCTCCGATGTTGCCGACCGCCAGCCCCACGTCTATCGTCGGGTTGGTGTTGACCTGCAGGATGATCCCGTCCCGCACGTAGGTCGTGAACCCCTGCAGGGACACGCGGAGCCGGTACGGACCGATGGGCAGGTTGGGAAACACGTAGGTGCCGTCGGCACCGGTGAACACGGTGCGTGAGGCGCCCGTGTCCGTCTTGGTGAGGGTCACCTCGACGCCAGGCAGCACACCGCCGCTCGAATCCCTGACCACGCCCGAGACCTGAGAACCTGCGACCTCCTGAGCCGAGCCCGCTCCCGCGGCGAGCAGCCATACGAGGCCCGCGCTGAGCACTGTGCGCCACTTGCTCACGTTCACACCTCCCCCTGCTGTTGGCGACGCATGCGTCTGACAGATACCCCGTTACGCGGCCGACGGTAGCACCAACGCCGGTGCGAGCCAATTTCGTTACGGTGCCGCCACCGTAACAGCGGCGGAACCCGGAACCGACCGGTATAATCGGGTCGTCTATGGAGCCCTGGCGCACGGCGATCGCCACTTCGGACGCGACCAATATCTGGATTCGCGGGCACGAAATCACCCGGTTGATGCGCGGCGCGACGTTCGCGGACGTCATCGTGCTGCTGCACCTCGGTCGTCTGGCGACGCCCGGCGAGCGGCGTCTGCTCGACGCCATCCTGATTGGCGTGGCCGACCATGGCGCCGGGGCGCCGTCGTGCGCCGCGGCGCGATTGGCGGCCTCCGGCAACCGTCAATCCCTCTCGGCGGCGGTCGCCGCGGGGATCCTGACGATCGGCGACGAGCACGGTGGCGCCGGCTCGACGTGCATGGAGCTCATCGCCGAAGGCGTGGCGCTGGCCGCCGCCGAGCAGATGACGGTCGCCGACGCGGCGCGCCGGCTCGTGGCGCAGGCCGTCGCCGCCAAACATCGGCTTCCGGGCCTCGGGCATCGCGTCCACACCACGGATCCGCGGGTTCAGACGCTCTTCGAGATGGCCGCCGACGAGGGGATCGCCGGCGAGGGCATCGCGTTCATGCGCGCGCTCGAATCAGAGGCACGCGTCCGCATCAAACCGCTGCCGATGAACATCGACGGAGCGCTGGCAGCGGTCATGCACGACATCGGCTTTGCCCCTCCAGCGGGCCGCTTCATCTTCATCATCGGGCGCGTTGCAGGCCTGACGGCCGAAGTCGCTGAGGAACATGCGCGGGAACGGCCGATGCGCATCAAGTTCCCCGTCACCTACGACGGCACGCCGCCTCTGTCGGAGTAGCAGCACATGGCTCGAACGATCACCGCTGAAGAAACCGACGTGGTCAAGGCGCTTGTCGGCAACGCCCGGGCCGCGATGCGGGCGATTGATTCGTACGATCAAGCGACGGTCGATCGGCTCTGTCGCGCCGTCGCCTGGGCTGGCGGCAACGAGCCCACGGCCATCCGTCTGGCGAACATGAGTGTGGACGAAAGCGGCATGGGCAAGCGCGAGCCGACCCGCCGCGCGAAGGTGCTCGGCATTCTTCGTGACGCGCTTCGCCAGAAAAGTATCGGCGTCATCGAAGAGGACAACACGCGCGGCATCGTCAAGTATGCCAAGCCGGCTGGAGTCATCGCGGCGTTGATCCCGGTCACGAGCCCATACGTCACGCCCGTCGGCATTGCGATCTATGCCATCAAGTGTCGAGATGCGGTGGTGTTCTCCCCGCATCCGTCGAGCCGCAAGACGACGATCGAGACCGTGCGGCTGATGCGGGCGGCGCTCCGCAAGCAAGGCGTGCCGGAGGACGTGCTGCAGGTGGTCGAGCAGCCGAGCATTCCGCTTGCCAACGAGCTGATGGCGCAGTGCGATCTCACCATCGCGACCGGCGGGCCCGCTATGGTCAAGGCGGCGTACGGATCCGGCAAGCCCGCTTACGGCGTCGGCGCGGGCAACGCCACGATGGTCATCGACGAGACCGCGAATATCGAGGAGGCCGCGCGCAACACCCGGATCAGTAAAACGAACGACAACGGATCGGGCTGCTCCGCCGACGGCAACCTGCTCGTCGACTCCCGCATCTACGACGCCTTCCTCGCCGAGCTCCAGAAAGAAGGGGGCTACCTCGTCAACGAGGACGAGAAGGCCAGGCTCCAGGCCGCCTACTGGGACGGCGAGGGGCGCAGAACGGCCGACACGATTGCGCGGCCGGCGACAGCGGTTGCCGCCAAGGCCGGACTCACGATCCCCGCCGACCGGACCTTCTTCATCGTGCCCGAACGGCTGATCGGCAAGGCGCACCCGTTCTCCACCGAAAAGCTCGGCGTCGTGCTCGGCATCTTCAAGTACCACGGCTTCGACATGGCGCTCGACATGGTCCGCCAGATCTTCGACACCGGTGGGCGGGGGCACTCCTGCGGCATCTACTCGTTCGACGACGAGCACATTCATCGGCTCGCGCTCGTCGCGCCGGTGAGCCGCATCATGGTCCGCCAGGTGCAGTCGAGCTCCAACGCCGGCACCTTCACCAACGGCATGCCGATGACGTCGAGCATGGGCTGCGGCGTCTGGGGCGGCAACATCACCAACGAGAACATTTCGTTGAAGCACTACATGAACGTCACCTGGGTCAGCAGGCCGATCCCGGAAGACCGCCCATCGGAGCAGGAATTGTTCGGTGAGTTCTACAACTCCGAGGTCTTCTGATCGGTCGCGAGGCGCGAACATGAGCACAGCGATACATACCATCCCCGAACCGCTGCCGACGACATCGGAGTCACGATACGCGGCCTACCTGCTCGCCGACTATCTGGAACGACTCGGCGTCGAGGTCGTCTTCGGCCTGACGGGACATACCGTCATCGCGCTGCTCGATGCGCTCGGCCGCAGCCGCATTCGCTTCGTGAGCACGCGTCACGAACAGGTGGCGGCCCACGCGGCCGACGGGTACGCGCGAGCCACGGGCAAGCCGGGCGTGCTCCTCACCCACCTCGGTCCGGGCCTGACCAACGCCGCCACCGGAGTGGCGAATGCCGCGCTCGATTCGATCCCCATGGTGGTCATTGCCGGCGACGTCCAGTCCTACTTCTACGGCCGCCACCCCCACCAGGAAATCAATCTCCACCAGGACGCCGATCAGTTCCAGATCTACCGCCCGTTCTGCAAGCGCGTGTACCGGGTCGATAACGCGCGCGATCTGCCGCGCATCATCGAACGCGCGTTTCACCTCGCGCAGACCGGCCGGCCAGGACCGGTGCTCGTCGACGTGCCGATGGACGTCTTCTCGGCCAGTCTTCCCGTCGACGCGTTCAACAAGACGCCTCCGGAGATCGCCCGGCCGTCGATCGACGAGGTCACCGCGGGCCGGATCGTCGCGATGCTCGCCCACGCGGAACGCCCTGTCCTCTACGCCGGCGGCGGCGTCCTCTCGGCACGTGCCTCGGACGAACTGCTGGCCCTCGCCGAGGCGCTCGAGTTGCCGATCGCACACACGCTCATGGGCAAGGGAGTCGTGCGCGAGGATCATCCGCTCCTGCTCGGCATGACCGGCTTCTGGGGGACGCCGATTGCCAACGAAAAGTGCCGTACCGCTGACGTGATCCTCGCCGTCGGCACGCGGCTCGCCGAGGCCAACTCCAGCTCGTGGGATCCGCGCTTCACGTTCGACATCCCGCCGACGAAGCTCATCCACATCGACGCCGACGTCGCCGAGATCGGCCGCAACTTCCCCACCGAGCTCGGCGTGGTGGCCGACGCCAAGCTCGCGCTGGGCGCACTCGCGCAGGCGGCGCGGGGCCTCCGCTCCGGCGCGCGCGGCGCGCTGCGCGCCGACATCGCCAGCGGCCGCCGGACGTTCGCCGCGAACTGGGCGGACCACTACAGCTCGAGCCAGTACCCGATGCGGCCCGAACGGATTCTGAGCGAGCTGCGGAAGGCCGTCCCCGACGATGGCTTCATCGTCACCGACGTGGGCTGGAACAAGAACGGCGTCGGGCAGCAATTTCCGATTACCGTGCCCGGCACGTTCATCACCCCCAGCGGACTCGCGACGATGGGATTCGGGCCCGCGGCTGCGCTCGGCGTCAAGCTCGCGCAACCCGACCGCATGGTCGTCGCACTGGTCGGCGACGGCGCGTTTGGCAGCAACCCGTCGGTGGTCGCGACGGCCATGGAGGCTGGCCTCGCCGTTGTCTGGCTGGTCATGGACAACGCCGCGTTCGGCACCATCGCCGGCCTCACGAACATGCATTACGGATGGGAGTTTGGCTGCCTGTTCGAATCCGACGGCGTGCGCTATCGCACCGACTTCGCACAGATGGCCAAGGGCTACGGCGCCGAAGGCATCTTCATCCGTTCGGCCGACGAGCTCGGACCGGCGTTGCGCTCGGCGCTCGACTCGGGGCGTCCGACCGTGATCCAGGTGCCGATGGAGAACGCGCCCACGCCGACGCCCGGGCACTGGGACATCAATTGCGTGTACCGGAAGGGTTCGTAGCCGCCGGCACGCATCCGTGACCAGTCCCGCAGCAGCCCGACGGACGCACGTGCGCTTTGTTCCGATCCTGGCGCTCGTCGCCGTCGGAACGATGATCAACTATCTCGATCGGACCGTACTCGGGATCGCCGCGCCATCGCTGACCAGGGAGCTCCACCTCACGGCCGGACAGATGGGTGTCGTGTTCTCCGCATTCTCGTGGAGCTACGCGCTGCTCCAGATCCCTGGCGGGATCTTCCTCGACCGGTTCGGCACGCGCGTCACCTACTTCATCGCCGTGGTGTTCTGGTCGATCTTCACCGCCCTCATGGGCGCCGTGCGGACCTTACAAGAACTGGTCCTGATGCGAATCGGGGTCGGCATGTTCGAGGCCCCGTGCTTTCCGGCCAACAGCCGGATCCTCGCCACCTGGTTCCCGCAGCACGAGCGAGCTCGCGCGAACTCGATTTACTCCTTCGGGCAGTATGTCGGCCTCGGATTCCTGAGTGTGCCGCTCTTCTGGATAACGCAGCGATTTGGCTGGCGCGGGCTCTTTCTGATTGTCGGAGGACTCGGGGTGCTCTTCGGGCTGCTCTGGTGGGCCCTTTATCGCAACCCTGCCGACAGCCCGACCGTGAACGCGGCGGAGCTCGAGTACATCGAGGCTGGCGGCGGCGGAGAGTACCGGGGAGAACCGGTGAAGTTCAAGCGCGCCCACATCTGGGCGCTCCTCCGGCACCGGCAGGTCGTTGGCGCCTCGCTCGGACAATTCGGCGGCAACTCGACCCAGGTTTTCTTCGTGACGTGGTTTCCTACTTACCTCGTCACCGCGCGAGGCATGACGTTCATCCAGGCGGGATTCATGACCTCCCTGCCGTTCATCGGCGCCTCGATGGGCGTGCTCGTCGGCGGGCTTCTCTCCGACACCATTCTCAAGCGAACGGGCTCGGCCAATCTCGCCCGCAAGCTGCCGATTGTCGGCGGGATGCTCCTCGCCTCGACGATCGTCCTGGCGAACTACGTGCCCTCGGACAGGAACGCGATCGTCATCCTGATCATGTCCATCGCCTTTTTCGGTCAGGGCATGACCAATCTCGGGTGGACGGTCATCTCCGACATCGCCCCGAAGCAGCTCATCGGGCTGACGAGCGGCATCTTCAACTTCAGCGCCAACCTCGCCGGAATCGTGACGCCGCTGGTCATCGGACTCACGTTCCAGCTGACCGGGTCGTTCGTCGGACCCCTTATCTACATCGGAGTCGTTGCGCTCCTGGGCGCGCTCTCCTACAGCGTCGTCCTCGGCGACATCCATCGCCTCGACGTGGACACGCGCTGAAGCGCGAGGTGGACACTCGCTGAAGCGCAGATAAGATTAGCCACATGCCACGACGGGCCAGCGGTCCAGCGGCCGGGAAGGAGCACGAGCAGGCCGAACGCCAGCAGCTGGCGCGAGTGCTGGCGAGTGCGACGTTTCGACAGGTCGATCGACTCAAGCGGTTCCTCCGCTTCATCGTCTCGGAGACATTGGAGAATCGCGGCGATCAGCTCAAGGAATACGTCATCGGCGTCCAGGTCTTCGACAAGGATTCCTCTTTCGATCCGCGAGGCGATCCCATCGTGCGCGTCCAGGCGCGGCGTTTGCGCGCCAGGCTCGTGCGCTACTACCGGGAAGAAGGGGGAGGCGATGCGATCATCATCGACCTGCCCAAGGGCGGCTATGCCCCCGTGTTCAGGAGGCGCGAACCGGCCGCGACCGGACGGCGGTCCATTGGAACCACGCTGGCCGGCCAGAACACGATCGCGGTCCTCACCTTTGCCGACCAGAGCCCGGGGGGCGATCTAGGTTACTTCTGCCAGGGGCTGCGACAGGAGATGATCCATCGCCTCGCGAAGCTCGAAGCGCTGCGGGTGATCGCTCTCGGCGACGCGGGGGGCGTGCAGGACGACCAGGCCGCCGCGCAGGCGGCCCTGGTGCTCACCGGCGGCGTGCGCAAGTCCGGGGACGTGCTCCGGACTACCGTCCATCTGGTCGACAACGCTACCGCCTCGTACCTCTGGTCGGAGTCGGTTGACGCGTCGGCGGCCGAGATCTTTTCGGTCCAGGAGGCGGTCGCGGACGCCGTTGTCCGGAAACTGGAGCCGCGGCTCGTCGACGCCGGCCGCCGCGGTGCCCGGCGGCCGGCCGAGAATCTCGCGGCTCGAAACCTCTACCTCCAGGGCCGCTACCACCTCAACCAGCGCACGGACGAAGGGCTGCATCGGGCACTCGACTTCTTCGAAAAGGCCATCGTCGAGGACGCGCAGTACGCCCTCGCCCATAGCGGCCTCGCCGACGCGCACAGCCTGTTGGCCCACTATGGCGTGCGTCAACCGGCGGCGGCGTGGGCCAGGGCGGCGTCGAGCGCCGCGGCCGCCGTCATGCTCGACGGCCACTCGGTCGAGGCCCGCACGTCACTCGCCCACGTCAAAGCCACGCAGGACTGGGACTGGCAGAGCGCCGAACGCGAGTTCCAGCTGGCGATTGGCTTCGACCCCTGGTACGCGACCGCGCACCACTGGTACGCCATGTCGTGCCTCGTGCCGATGGGACGGCTGGACGAGGCGCTCGAGGAAATGCGGCTGGCGCAGTCGCTCGACCCGGTCTCGTCGATCGTGGCGCGCGATCTGGCCATCATCCACGTCTACCGCCGGGACTACGAAGCCGCGCTCGATCAATGCGACCACACGATCGAGCTCAATCCACATTTCTCGCCGGCGTACTGGGCCCTCGGCATCATCCAGGAGCAGCGCAAGGATCTCGACGAGGCCATCGCCGCCTTTCAGCGCGCCATCGATCTTGCACCGCACAGCCCGCGCATGCAGGCGGCCCTCGGGCGCACGTTCGCGTTGTCGGGCAAACGGGCGCTGGCACTGGCGTCGTTGCGCAAGCTCGAAACCACGTCCAAGCAGCGATACGTGTCACCGTTCGAGTTCGCGGCGCTCCGGTTCGCCCTCGACCAGACCGATCTCGGGTTTCGCTGGCTCAGGAAGGCATGCGAGCACCGGGCCTTCGACGTGCTGGCGTTGAAAGTCGACCCGCGCTTCGAACGACTGGGCGCTGATCCGCGATTCGGTGACATCGCGCGGGAGATCGGCCTGTCCTGAGCGCGACTTCTGCCTGATCTCGCATGGGCAAGGGTCAAGACGAGGGACGTCGCGCTGATCAGGTAATTGGCGGCGGCGCCGCGCTCGGACGCTGCTCGGCGCTAGGGCCATGCAGCAGGAAGCGGCCGACGTTGCGGGCCCAGCCGCGCAGCTCGGACACGTCGGTCGCCTTCTGCGTCCGCATGATCGTCTCGATCACCTGCGCGGCAGCGGTCCAGTCCGGATGCTGCCGGGCCCGGAACTTCTCGACGACGTCCGCGTAGGTTTTCTTCGGATCCCATTCGCCGAGCTCGCCGAGAATCGTGCTCGATGACGACTGCGCGCCGGTGCCGATGACGAGCAGGCCAATGACAATCTGATACGGTCCGACCCTCGGCGTACCGCCGACGGTTCCGCCATCGGTCACGAAGGCGGCGAGCTGCGCGTCGGACAACCGCGCCTTGATCAAGCGGTAGGCGTTCACCAGGCGTTTCACGCGGCGAGGCGATGAGCCGACGTACGCGGCGAGCGCCCTCATGTAGTCCAGCTCCTCGCTCGAGACGTCGATCTTGGTCACCGCCGGCGCCGAGTCGGGCGGCGCCGCTGGCGACGTACCGGCCGACGCCGTCGGTCGGACGAGGGCCCTCAGAGTACTCGGCCGCGCGGCCGGCCGTCATTGGTTCCAGCCAGAACGCAATCTGAAAGATCTTCTCCAGATAATCTTCCGGCGTGACGTAGTCATAGGACTCGACGAGCGCCGCCTCGCCGGTCTTGCCCGGCAGCTTGCTCTTGCCGCCAGACAGCCATGGATAGCTGCTTCTGAGCGCCTGCTCGACCCAACGGGCATCGACGGCCACGACCACCACGAACAGCTCGAACGCCAGCAGCATGTGGACGAGTTGCAGCACGCGGACGACCTCCTCGGGCTGGCACCGGTCGAGATCGTCGATGTAGAGGATGACGCGATCGACCGCTCGCAGCCCGCCGTTCGCCGCGCCCGTGTCCGTGCGCTGGGCGCGGAGAATCCGGCTGAGGGCGTCGAGATCGGCCCGCGCCAGCGACAGCGTCGTCAGCTCCTTCGCGTACGAGCGGTCTTCGATTCGCGTATTGGCGAGCTGGAGGGTCTGCGCGGGGAGCGACGCGTTGGCGGCGTCGGTCTGTGCGCGCGCGAGCTCTTCGCGCGCCGCCTGCAGACCGGCTGCCGCGGTCTGGGCGTTGGCGCGTGCCAGATCGAGTGCAGTACGGGCGGCGACGACTCTCCCGTCTCCCGCGATCCGCCGCTCGTACTCGGCAACGACTCGCGTCGCTGCGGTGTCCACTCGGCTGACCGCGCCTGCCGCGGCCTTCGCCCAGACACCGAGAACGGCCAGGATCGCCGTCACCGATGACAGCAGCTTGTCGAGATCCGTTGCATGGGTGAAGCGGCTGACAATCAGCGCCACGGCGGGCGGCACCGCCAGCACCAGCAACGCGAAGAATGCCGACCGGACCCATCCGAGGTCGCCCAGCATCCGCCCGGGCCGCGCGCGCAGCCGCTCCATGCGCTGCTCGAGCTCGCCGAGATCCTGAACGGTACCTCCGACGGCCTCGAGCACGCCGCTGCCCTTGACGACATCGTCGTTGACGAGCGCCGCGCTCGTCGCACGCCACACGTCGCTGACGGCACTCCTGAGCGAGGTCGCACGCCTTGCGGCCTCGTCTTCGCTCGTCGCCAGCCGGGTCTGGGCCTTCGTGACTGCAGCGTCTGCGGCGTTCTGGAGCTCGGTCGCCGCCGCCACCTGGCGCTGCCGAGTCTCGAGGTCCTTGAGCTTCTCGTCGAGCCATCCTTTGGGGCCGAGCTCCGGACGGTCCGCGACGTAGGAGGCTATCTGTCGAATCGTGGCATCGACCAGGCTCGACACGAGCGCGCCCTCGGCGTAGTGCCACGCATTGAACTCGACGTGCACGATGTTCGGCACGTAGGCCTCGGCAGCGGTCCGGTCCTTGCGGGCCTCGTCGGCATGACGCCGGACGGCACGCTTCAGACGTTGGAGAAACGTCGTCTTCCCGGATCCCCAGGGCCCGAACAGGCCGATCGAGAGCGGCGGCTCCAGATCGCGCGACGCGAGCAGTGAGGCAAACGCCTCGACGTCGCGACGAATCGCCAGTGGGTCGTCGAGCCATTTCTCGTCCAGCCGCACGACGGCTTCGGGCTCGTCGCTGTTCAGATCGACCGGGCGACCCGTGACCACCGCCTCCTGCTGGCCGAGCAGATCGCGCCACGCTTCGATCGATTCTGCCCCTGCGCCGGCGTAATCGACGAGCGCGCGCCGCAACTCCTGCAGGTTGATGCCGAGCGCCTCAATCTCCTTGTCCGCATCGACGCGCCGCGACACCATCGCTCCGACGAGGTGCAACGGGCTCACTCGCAGCCCGACGACTGGGTCCCGGTGCCGAAAGCCGGCAGTCGCCGCCAAATCCCGTGCCGTTTCGAGCACATTCAGCACGCGCGGGCTGATGTCGAGGTCGGCGAAGGGCGTGACGCCTTCGCGCGCGTTCCCTGCAAAGTACGTCGTCACGGCGTCACTGTAGGTTGCGCCGGACGAGCCGACGGCATCCAGAACGGGCCGGACGACCTTCGCTACCGCATCATCGGCGCGCGCGCGCATCACGAGCGCAAAGAACACCGTCAGAAACGCCAGCGATGGGTCGGTGCGGGAGCGATGCCCATTGGCCGCGAGCTCGAGGATGCTCCACGACTGCTCGTCGCCCGGCCACGCCAGGGATCCTCCCTTGACCTCCTGCTGTTCGAACGCCACGCGGGCTGCGGTCGGAGCCACGCGCTGGCTGGCATCGACCCACTGCTCCCATGTGAAACGCCTGCTGACCCAGTCGAAGAACTCCGCTCGCCACAGGTTCTCGTTGAGACCCCACTTCTGGAGCTGATCGCGGTGGTAGGGCGGAGGGTTGACGACGTAGGAGGCCACCAGGTGGCGGACGCCGATGTCGCTGCCACCGACGCGCTGCGCCCAGTTCTCGGCGTTTTCGAGGACCGCTCGAGAGGACGACGTGAGCAGCTGTTTGTCGGTGGAGAGACGGATGGAGCTCCGCGGCGGCGGCCCGTCCTTCTGCTTCGCAGCCGCGAGAACCGCGTCGGTGATCTTCTTCGAGCCGAGGACTGCGCTCCGGCCAGGCCCGAGCGTGGCGGCTTTTTCCGCGAACCACTTGCTCGTGTCGTCCTCGCCCTCGAGCAGGGCGGCGGCGAGCGTGGTGAAGCTGATCGGAGGATCCGTGTTCACCTCGACCTGCTCGCCGATGTAGTACGCAAGCTGGTAGACGCGGAGCGCTTCCTGATCGAGTGTCAGCGAGCGTGGCGGCGGGTAGGCTGCCAGCCAGTCCGATGCCGTCACCCCCGGGGCACTCGACATGCGTCCTCCTCAGAACCGGTCGTCCGAGCCAGTCGACTGCGCCGGGAGCCTCGAACCAGGACGGTCCCGATGCGTGGCTGTGCCACTCGCCGTCTAACTGATCAAAACGCCGTTCTCGAGACAAACGAACAGGTCATGGCGGCGGGGGCCGTCACACATTCACTTCAGGGTTCCGCGCGATCTCCGCCGGCATTACTTTCTCGTGACCGTCCAGGTGCCGCTGGCGAGCTCACCGCCGCCTTTCTGCCGCGCCGTCCACGTGCCCTTCGCGGTCGCGCCATCGATCGTCGCCCCGAGCACGATTTCCATGGAGTCGTCGGGCGGAAAGTCGTAGGTCGCGCTGAGCGTCTTGCCCTCGATCGAGAGGGTTTTCAGCGTCGCCTTGTACGTCGGCTCACCGGTGACGGACACGCGCCCACCGACCGCGCCGTCCTTGCCCTTTTCGAGCGTCAGCTCGAAGCCGCCTGAGCCCGTCCCTCCGCCTTCCCAGGTGCCAGTCCAGGTGCCGGAGACATCACCGGGCGACGCGCCATCGCTCCCTCGCTGCCGCGCGTCGGACGACGCCACGCCGAGCATCAGCAGGAACAAGCAGATGCAGAATCGTCTTGTCATGCTCCCTCCTCTCTCATAAACGTGTTCCACGTTTGGCGACGACCTCCAGTTGGGAAATGCCCGACATGTCGGCGCGCCGGGTCAGTGACTCAACATGTACACGAGAACGTTGATGCCGACAGCGTAGCCGGGCGGGGAGAACTGATAAAAGTATGCGGCATCTTCTCCTTCGCGCTCCCATGAATCGCCGAGATCGGTATTGTGCGTCATCAGCACCATGACCCGGCCGCGCGCGTCGCTGATGGCGCGCGCGTGCACGTCGATGCTGTCGGCGCCACGCTCAGATGTCTCGGTGCCGCCGGATGCGCGCCAGAACTGGATGTTCGTGACCTGCGGCACGTGTGCCACCGGAGCAAAGGTGCGGAAGATCGGATGGGTCGGCGGCACGTCGACGATCGGGTACTCATGGAGGTTGAAGACTTTGCCGATTTGACTGACCCATTGCTCCCACGCGTCGGTGCCCCAGAAATCATCGACCCAGAAAAATCCACCTTTGAGGAGGTACTCGCGCAGCCGCGCCGCCTCGGCGTCGCTGATGCCCATGGTGCCGACGTCCGACGCCATGATCATCGGGCACTGGAACAGGGCCGGGTCGGTCAGCCTCACGACCCAGGGGTAGGGATTGTGGTTCGCGTCCCAGCTGACGCGGATCTTTGTCAGCTCCGACGCGCGGATCATCAGGTTGACGGCCGCATAGGGATAGTCGGTGAGCCAGCCGATACCCCATTGCTCGCGGCGCACCTGCGTGTACATCAACTTGCAGATCGTGAAGCCGCCATCGGCAAAGTCCTCGGGCGGGAATTGCGGTGGGAAGCTTCCCTCACGGAACGAGCGCTGTCCATATCCCCGTTGCGCGTGGGCAGCAGAGACCAGCGCGATCGCGCACACCATCGCGAACAGCGCGACGCGCCTGGGTGAACAGCGCACCGACCTCATCGAAGAAGTGTAAGTCAATTCGGCGTCGCGGCCGCCTGAGTCCCACCGCCCGACCCTTCGACTGGGAGAGCGCAGACGACCTACTCCCCGGCGTCGGCGAGGTGGCGCGCGACCTCGAGGCGCGGAGTTCGAGAGCGCGTTTGGCGTGCATGAACCCTTTACGCGGACCGTCGGCCGCATGTCGCCGGCCGAATGGTAACTCTGCCGTGTCGAGTACGACGAAAGGAACGGGTCGGCGTGACGGCTGGGACCGATGGTATCCTGAGCCTCGCTCACCGTCTCACAAGGAGAGGCATACATGCGCTGCGTCGTTATTCCTGACGGGACCACGGTTGCGGTTCAGCGCAGCTATGCCGAAGTGCTCGCAGTGCATGCGGCGCTGCTCAACACAGGCAAGATCGTCTACTTCAGCGGCGACGAGCACGATCCGGGGCGCCATGCGGTGCACCAGTTCGATCACGCGCGTCTCTTCGACTGCACAACGCTCGCGATTTCGACACCTACGCCCTCGCCGGCCATCCGCGATCTGTTTTGCTGCGGGCACGCGTTCCTGCCGGACGGTAATCTGCTCGTAGCCGGAGGAACTGAGGCGTGGACCATCGAGCACGTTGGGGGGGGCGATCCACACGGACATGCCGGAATGGGCCACTTTCGCGGTACCGCCGAAGCCTACGTGTTCGATCCCGTCTCGAATGGCTGGCGACAGGTTGCTCGCATGGTGCCTCAACCCGGTAAGACGACGGGGGGCGGCCGGTGGTATCCGACCCTGGTTACGCTCGGCAGCGGTCATGTCGCGGCGTTTTCGGGGCACCCGACCGACGCGGACACGCGCCACTACAACAACACTGTCGAGGAATATCAGGCGTCCTCGGGAGCCGCCGGAACGTGGGTCGACCTTGGGAAGCTGCCCCCCACGATGTCGGGCTACGGCGATCTCACTTACTACCCACGAGTTCACGTACTGAAGAATGGGACGCTGTTCTTTTCGAGCCCGATCAATGGTCAGAGCCTCACGTGGAATCCAGCGACGCTCGCGTGGTCGCCGGTCTGTGCCGGACCCGGTAACAACTATGACGGAATCGGGGCCAATTCCGTGCTGCTGCCCCTGCTATCCGAAGACGGTTACCGGACTCGCATTCTCGTGTGTGGACAGCCGGAAGCCCAGCGCATCGACCTCGATGGCCCGAGTCCGTCCTGGCAACCAACGCTGACCAGAACTCTGCTCGCCGGCGGTGTTCCGCCTGCACGCATACACTCCAACGCCGTCATTCTCCCAACGGGAGATGTCGTCGTCTGCGGTGGCATGCGCAATCCGGGAGATGACCCAGGCAGCGCGGTGTTACCCATCGAGATCTACCGGCCTTCGACAAACAGCTGGGCAACGCTTCCGGCAGCCGCCAACGCGCAGGTCCCGCGAAACTACCACTCCGTCGCCCTCCTGATGCCCGACGGCCGCGTCTGGATGGCCGGGTCAAATCGGCGCGCGTCGTGGAGCTTTCATGAACCGGCCGCGTATTCCGATGGAATGGGGAACCTGACCCACCTGCCCACCAACGCCCAGGACGGCGCCATCGACAACCGCGAGCTGAGCATCGAGCTATTCGAACCCTGGTATGTCGGGCGTCCCGACCGGCCGACGTTCACCGCCACGGTGGCCGGGGTCAGCATCGGTGACAGCTTCGAGATCGTGACGGCCCAGGCCGCAACGATCAGCCGGGTCGCTCTGGTACGCGCCGGATCGAGCACGCATTCGTTCAACCCCGATCAACGGTACGTCGGGCTGCCGTTCACGCGCGCCGCAAGCAAGTTGACGGTGTCGGTCCCGGACAATGAGAACCTGCTGCCGCCCGGCTACTATCTGGCGTTCATCCTCGACTCGGTCGTGGATGAGGTGACCGGTGCGATCCTCGACGTGCCGTCCATCGGACAATTCCTGCGGGTCGACAACACCAAGGCCTTCAAGGAGCTGAAGTGGGAAGTGGAGCTCAAGCTCGACCTGGAGCTCCCCGATCCCAAGGAACGCGTCGAGAACGATCCCTTCGACTGGCATCAGTACGTGGATCCGGTCGTGAACCCGCCATACATCATCCGGCTCCTCGCACAACGGCTCGACAATCTCGAACGTCGCCTCCCCTCGGGTCGCGCATTTATCAAGCCTGGCGAACGTCCTCTCGTCGCTCCCGTTCGCGCGGGCGGACTCGACAATCCGGCCTTCCAACGCACACCGCCCCCGACCGCGGAGGAGCTCGCCATGCGTGAGCATCACATGCCAGAGACGGCGCCGGTTCACTCACATGACAGCCATCCCGAAGGCGGGCATCAGCACCAGATCGCCGCTGAACACCAGGAGCTCCGGCCTGCCGGCCGATCCCAGTCGCGACGAGCGGCCGCGAAACCCAAGCGGAAGAAGCGGCGCACGTAAGACGCGACGATTGATACTCCTATGCTCGTCGTAGTTGCGAGTCGCTTCGACGATGAAGCCAGAGCGTTGGTGAACCAGTGGGGTCCTGGTGTGGCGCAGGTTCTCGTGCCGCAAGGTCTGTCCAAGCCCGACTGGCGCTGGTTTCCGGACCACGACGAATCATCGACCGCGGTCCTCAACGACACGGCGGTCCGGGTCGCTGATATCACGGGCGTCCTGACGCTCATGCCGGTCGTGATCGAGCACGAGCTCGATCACATTGTCGAAGAGGATCGGTCCTACGTAGCGGCCGAGATACACGCATTCCTGTTCGCATGGTTGAGCGCGCTGCGCTGTCCGGTGATCAATCGGCCCGCAGACGGTGGTCTCAGCGGTCCTCCCTGGACGCCAGAGCGATGGACCTGGGAAGCTCATCGCGCGGGCCTGGACACGCGCCGACCAGAGCCGCGCGACGATGCCTCCGTCGAGCGCCTGACCATCGTCGGCGATCGGGTGTTTCCCGCGGATGCCGGCTGCCTGGACGTCATCGGCCGCCTCGCTCGCGCGGCGGGAATCGACATGATGTGCGTGTCGCTGGTGCAGGGACGCTTCGTGCACGCGAGCTCCCGACCGCATCTTGCGACGCCCGGAGTCGCCGAAGCGCTCTGCGCGAGGCTGTCTGGATCGCGCCTGTGATTCTGCTTCTCGGTATGGCGAGCGACCGGCCGCTCACCGCGGTCGCTTCAGCGCTTCGGCGTCGTCGCTCGCCGTTTGTGTTTCTCGACCAGGCCGGCACCGTCAGACCCCGCGTGCTCGAGGTGCCGGTCGATCATCCCGGTGGCACGATCGCCGCGGGATCGTCCGCGGTTGACCTGACGGCAGTCACATCGGCGTACCTGCGACCGTCTACCGGAGGCTGGACCGCCGCAGACCGGCTGGTGCACGCCTGGGCGAACTGCTCGCCGGCACGCGTGGTGAATCGACCGTCGGCAATGTCGGCAAACAACTCGAAACCGTATCAAGCCTCGCTCATCAGACGCCATGGCTTTGCGACTCCAGAAACGCTCATCACCACGGTTCCGGCTGCCGTTCGTGAGTTCAAGGCGCGCCACGGCACCATCATCTACAAGTCCATCAGCGGCGTCCGGAGTATCGTCACGCGGCTCACGGCCGAAGAGGAGCGACCGCTCGACGACGTGCGGCACTGCCCGACACAGTTTCAGGCCTACGTGCCGGGCACCGACTACCGCGTTCACGTGGTCGGCGACCGGATATTCGCGTGTCGAGTCGAGTCGAATGCCGATGACTATCGATACGCCCGCGGAGCCGCCCGTCCCCGGATCTCCTCGCACGACCTGCCCTCTGATGTCGGGACGCAAATCCTGGACATGGTCCGCTCCATGAGTCTGCTCGTCGCCGGAGTGGACCTGCGGCTTCATCCGGATGGTACGTGGTATTGCTTCGAGGTGAATCCGTCGCCTGCGTTCACCTACTTCGTATCGGAAACGGCTCAGCCAATCGCAGACGCGATTGCATCGTTGCTCGCCATGTTGGCCTGAATGAGCTCTCGATTCAGTTCACTGAGTTCGACAAGGCCGCACCACGACGCGAAGCGATCGCTGAGAGAACGCCGGACCGTCACGTATCTGACTGGTTGCTCCCCGCATGGCGCGCGAGGCGCAGCTCGAGATGGCGGCGGACGTCCGGCCACTCGGCCGCAAGGATGCTGTACAGCACCGAATCACGCACGCTGCCGTCGCGACGCGCGGCGTGATGGCGGATGACGCCGTCCTTCTTTGCTCCCAGTCCTTCGATGGCGCGCTGCGAGCGGAAGTTGAAGTTGTCGGTCCGCAGGCCCACGACCTTGCATCCGAGCGTGTCGAAGGCATGCGAGAGCAGGAGCAGCTTGCAGGTCGTGTTGACGTGCGTTCGCTGACGGCTCTGCGAGTACCACGTGTAGCCGATCTCCACGCGATCGAGCACGGGCACGATGTCGTGATAGCGCGTCGCGCCGATGAGCGCCCCGCTCGCCAGATCCCGGACGACCCAGGGAAGCATGTGGCCGTCACGCTGCCCCTTCAGCGCCGTTGCCATATAGGCAGTCATGGCCTCCGGGGCCGGCACGGATGTGAACCAGAGCTCCCACAAACGGCCGTCAGCCGCCGCCGTGGCGAGCGCGTCGCGGTGGTCGTCGGTCAGCGGCTCGAGCCTGATGCCGCCTCTCTCGAGGGTAACAGGTCGCACATCGATCATGCCCCGCAGGCTACACGGAAAGTCGCCTTGCTGGTAGAGCCATGTCGAGAGTTGCACCAGTCCATGTCGTCAATTGCCGCCACGCACGCGGGCGGCAGCGTACGCAATTTCTGCGACCCCAGTCGAGAGCCAGCCAGATTCACGCTCAATTCCGTGAAGCGGCGGGCGGCACGCTCCTGGCTAACTCCAGCGTTACAATGAGCGCATGCCGGGGGGCCATGGGAGCGACGACATGAAGCCGGTTTCGACCGGCGAAGGCCCGCCTTCGGCCGACGGCTTCGGCGCGACGGGCATGAAGCTCACCTACGACGACTTCCTGCTGTTTCCCGACGATGGGAAGCGGCACGAGTTGATCGACGGGGAGCACTACGTGACGCCATCGCCGAATACGAAACACCAGCGGGTCTCCGGCAATCTGCACTTCTTCATCCGGTCCTGGCTCGAGGATCATCCGCTGGGACAAGTGTTCTACGCACCGTTCGACGTCGTCTTCACCCGCTTCGACGTGGTCGAACCCGATCTGCTGTATCTCTCCAACGAACGCGTCGCCGAGGTCGTCACGGCGCAGCACGTCACAGGTGCGCCGGATATCATCATCGAAATCGGGTCCCCAGGGACACGACGACGCGATGAAACGATCAAGCGCCGGTTGTACGAACGGTCGGGCGTTTCGGAGTATTGGGTGGTCGACCCCGAACTGGATCTGGTGCGAGTGTACCTGCGCGCCGGGGACTCGTTCTCGCGTCCGGCAGAGCTCTCCAGAGAAGCGGCGGACGTGTTGTCGACGCCACACCTGCCGGGATTCGAGCTCTCGCTCGCCCGTGTCTTCACGGACTAACTAGCGCACTGGCCGCGCCAGGCCGGAGGCGATCGCGCGATCGAGGAGCGCGCGCATCTCTTCCATCGCTCGACGCGACGCCTCTTCCGCCGTGCGGCCGAGCGCCTCCATGTGGTGCCCGAACTCCTCCAGCGGTGCCGTCATCTCGCGAATCGGCCCTTCCAGCTTGCTAATCCGATCCTGGAGCTCCTGCATCTGGCCGTCGAGGTCGTGCTTGAGCCGGCCCTCCATCTCGCGCATCTTCTCGTCGATGTCGTGGCGGGACTCGTCGAGCGATTGGCGATGGCGCTCCAGATCCGCGACGGCAGTGTCGGGCATCGCCTCCTGCACATGCGCAAGTGCGCGCAGCGCCTCCTCCGACGCCATCGCACCGAGGTGGGCGCCAAGCATTGCCTGCTCAGCGGCCATCAATCCGAGATGGGCGAGAGCCCCCTGCTCCGCCGCGAGCCGTCCACCCTCGGCGAACGCTTCGGCGCTAAACGCCTGAGCCATGGCGGCCAGGTGTTCGGGCCCGAGTCCGGAGTCGTGGACGTCAGCCCAGAGAGCGCGCGCCTGGCGCAACACGTCACGATCGCGAATGACGTATTCGCGCCCGTCGTACCGGAACCACAGCAGCGGCTCGCCGTTCTGTTGCTGCCGCTCGGCGCGCTGCATATCACCCGGCGTGCCCGACGTCGTCCTCTGGCCATCTTCCTGCAGGAAGACGAAGTTCAGGTCGCGAGCCTTCGACTGACGGCCCTCGGCTGGCGCCAGGGCCGGTTCGACGTCACCGGGCTCACGCAGGTCCGAATCACGCTGCCGTTGCCCGGCGAGCGCCGCGGAGTGCGCAGTCAGGTCTCTCTTCGAGGCCGCTCCCCGCGTATCCTGACCCGCGTCGAGCGACCCGCTCTGCGCCTGGCCAGCGTCCGGCCGTGCGGCGAGGCGCATGGGCACCATGGCCGCGACGGCCAGACCGACGGCGCCGGCCGCCAGGAGACGTGACCAATTCGTCCGCGCCGACAGCGCCTGGACATCCTGCAGCATGGCAATCCTCCGCTTGAGATTCAGAAACGACCACGCGGCGCCGGCCGCCGTGAGGCCAGCCCGCGGTGTGGACACGCCGAGCGCGAGCAACAGCCGTCCGTACTCCTGGGGCGCGGCATCCAGCGTGTCCATGACGGCCGCGTCGCAAGCCGCTTCGCGTGAAAGCGCGTACTCGCGCGATGCGAGGTGCACGAGAGGGTGAAAGAAGAACACGCGCTCGGCAAGCGCCGGTACGCAGCCGAGCCAGAGGTCGGCGCGTTTGAGGTGCGCCAGTTCGTGGCAGATCGCCATCTGCTGCTGGCGATCGGTCAGCTCGTCGAAGCGATCCGAGGGAAGCACCACCACCGGGCGCAAGAGCCCCGTCACGAGGGGCGTCTCAACGTGCGGAGACACTCGGATTTCCGGCAGCCGCCTCAGCCGGAGCCGGGACGCGAGATCGATCGCGTGTGCCTGGACCGCATCCGGCGCCGGCACCGATTCGTCACGCATGCGTGTGGTGTCTCGCCAGCGGTGAAGCCCCACGAGCGCGACCGCCACTAGTCCGACCGTCCAGCCGATCGCGGCAAACGTCGACCATTCTCGAAACACCTCGGTCAGGGAGCTCCACAGCGGGCGCTCGGCAAGGAATGCGCGGCTCGCGCCGGGATCGGAGAACACCTCATGTGGAACGGCGGCGCGTGACGGGGAATTGAGGACGATGCCAGTGCTCGCTGCCGTCTGCGCGGGCAGGATCGGGATGTCGACCGGCGTTGTCCACGCCAGTGCGACCACGAACTTGGCGGCGGCACACCACCAGAGCAGGGTACGTGTCGCGGGCGTCAGCCGCAGGAGACGGGAGAGCACCCAGATGGCTCCGACCAGAATCGCGCCGTCGAGCGAGGCACGCGCAAGCGTCGATACCATGACCGGTCACCGGTCCTTTCCGCGATCGGCCGTGAGCCTGGCCACGATCTCTTCGAGTTCCTGGAGCTCGGCGTCCGACAGGCGGGCGGCTTCCGAGAGATACGCGAGAAACGGCGTCACCGATCCGTCGAGGTTGCGTTCGATGAAGCGCTGAACGGCCCCCTTCAAAAGGTCCGCCGACGAAGCGCGGGCGCGGTAGCGATACACGCCATCGGTCAGCCGGCGGCCAAGGTAGCCCTTCCCTCGAAGGCGCTCCATCATCGTGAGCACCGTCGATCGCGCGAGGCCGCGAGGGGCGCCGAACTGGTCGGCGGCTTCCCCGGCCGTGATACTGCCGCGGTCGGCAATGTGCCTCAAAAGGGCCAGTTCCTGCTCGCCAATGGATGATTCGACCATGCCGTTCTCCATGACTACATCTGTCGTCACACACGGTAGCACTGACGACACGTGTAGTCAACACGGCAGGACCGGGAGTCAGCGTCGGGCAACCGCACGTGGACCCCATCGCGTAGTGGAAGCGTGTAGGACGCGCTTGTACGGGAAGATATCGAGTAGATGGTGTGCCGGTATCGATTCCTGAACGTGCTCGCCGCGATCGTCGTTGCACTGTCGTGGTCAACGTTCGTCGGATCGGCGCAGACCGCGGCTGGCGCCGCGGCGCAGGCCGGAAGTCAGAGCCCGCCGCCAACCCAACCCGTACCGCAACCGGTTTACACGGTCACCGTGGTCGGAACCGCGCCACTGCCCGGCGTCGAACTGCCACTCGAGAAGATCCCGGCGCCCGTCCAGACGGCCTCCGAACGTGACATCACGAATAGCGGCGCGCTGGATCTGTCCGACTTCCTGAACCGGCGCCTCAACGGCGTACACGTGAACGAGGTCCAAGGCAACCCGTTCCAGCCCGACATCAGCTATCGCGGCTACACGGCTTCCCCGCTCCTCGGCACGCCGCAGGGCCTGTCGGTCTATTTGGACGGCGTGCGCCTCAACCAGCCGTTCGGCGAAGTCATGAGCTGGGATCTCTTTCCCACGATCGCCATCGCTTCGACGACGCTGATGCCGGGATCCAACCCGTTGTTCGGGCTCAACACGCTCGGCGGCGCGCTGTCGATTCAGACCAAGAGCGGCCAGACGACGCGTGGCACGACGGTCGAAGCGATCTACGGCAGCGACATGCGCCGGGCCTTCGAGTTCGAACACGGCGGACAGACTGTCGCCGGGCTGCACTGGTATCTCGCCGGAAACCTCTTCGCCGAGGACGGGTGGCGCGAGGACTCGCCGTCGGAAGTCTTCCAGTTCTTCGGGAAGGTGGGGTGGCAGCGTCCGGCGCACGACGTCTCGCTCACCGTGGCGCACGCGGACAATTCGCTGAATGGCAATGGCCTTCAGGAAACGGGTTTTCTCGAACGCAACTACGCAAGTGTCTACACGAAGCCGGACACGACGGACAATCGCGCGACGTTCGTGAACCTCACGACGCGGCGCAGCTTCGGCAGCCGAGCGCTGCTGTCGGGGAACGCCTACTACCGCGACATCAGCACGAACACACTGAACGGCGACATCAACGAAGACTCTCTCGACCAGGCAATCTATCAGCCGGATGCGGCCGAGCAGGCCGCGCTCGCTGCCGCGGGTTACGCCGGATTTCCGACCAGCGGAGCGAACGCCACGAACACGCCGTTTCCGTACTGGCGCTGCATCGGCAACGTCCTCCTGAACGCCGAGCCTGCTGAACAATGCAACGGCCTGATCAACCGGACGCACACTTTGCAGGACAACGCCGGCGGCTCCGGCCAGTTGACGCTGCACGACGTGTTCGAGCGTAACCGCAACCAGTTCACCGTCGGCGGCGCTTACGACTGGAGCAGCGTACGGTTCGGACAAGCCACCGAGCTTGGCTATCTGAATCCCGACCGAAGCGTAACCGGCGTCGATGCCTTCGGCGACGGCGGAGTCACTGGCGGCGAGGTCGACGGCGAGCCCTACGATACGCGCGTCGACCTCGACGGCTCGATCCACACGTGGAGCATCTATGCGACCGACACGCTCTCGATAGGCAACGCCTGGAACTTCACCCTGTCCGGCCGTTACAACCAGACGTCGGTCCGGAATCGCGATCGCATCCAGCCCGGCGGCGGGCCGGGATCGCTCGACGGCGATCACCAGTTCCGAAGGTTCAATCCAGCCGCGGGCGTGACCTTCAGCCCATCGCGCGCGGTCAATGTCTACGCCGGATACAGCGAGGGCAGCCGCGCGGCAACCTCGATCGAGCTCGGCTGCGCCGACCCTGACGAACCGTGCAAGCTGCCGAACGCGATGGCCGGCGACCCGCCGCTCAACCAGGTCGTCACCAGAACGTGGGAGGCCGGGGGCCGGGGTCAGTACCGCCGTGTGAGCTGGAACGCCGGAGTGTTCCGCGCGGGTAACCGCGACGACATCCTGTTTGTCACGTCCGAGCAGACGGGCTTCGGTTACTTCAGGAATTTCGGCGAGACGCGCCGGAAGGGACTCGAGCTCGGGGCGAGCGGACGTGCCGGACGTTTCACCATCGGCGCGGGCTATACCTGGCTCGCCGCGACATTCGAGAGCCCAGAGACCGTCAACGGCGAGAGTAACAGCACCAACGACGCCGCGGCAACTGGCGAACGAGGGCTGGAAGGCACGATCGAGATCGAGCCCGGCGACCGGATCCCCTTCATTCCAGCACACACGCTGAAGGCGTACGCCGACATACAGGTAACCTCACGATTCTCGCTCGACGTGAACCTGATCGCGGTGTCGAGCTCGTTCGCGCGCGGCAACGAGAACAATCGGCACGAGCCCGACGGCGAGTACTACCTGGGGCCTGGCGAGACGCCGGGCTACGCGATCGTGAATCTCGCGGGCACCTACCGGCTCACGCGCTGGCTGCAGGCGATCGCGCAGGTGAACAACCTGTTCGATCGCCGCTACTACACGGCTGGGCAGCTCGGTCCATTGGGCTTCACGGACACGGGCGCCTTCATCGCCAGGCCGTTTCCCGCCGTCAATGGCGAGTTCCCCATCAGGCAGGGCACGTTCTTCTCCCCCGGAGCCCCGCTGCGTGTGTGGGCTGGCGCGCGCGTCATGTTCTAGGCTTTTCCGAGGGGCTTCGCCCCTCGGACTCCCCTACACGCTCTCTCGCGCGCCGCTTCGCCGGCGCACTCCGTTCGCGTGGCTCGCTCGCCAAGCTCGCTCGCGACTTGGAACGAGCATCACGTTCCATGAGATAGCACCGTCCCGGAACACTAGCTGTTGTTCATTCGAGCCCCGAACTTCGAATTGGCAACCGCAAGCCGCGAGCCTCGAGCCGCCGACTAGGAATTCAACATCCGCCGCTATTTCCCGAACGGATTGGATCGCCGCCGCGGGCCCCGTCGCAGCAGGCTCTCGACGAGCCCCCACGCGATCACGAGCGGCATCATCATCGCGGCCGCATACATCGCGATGGTCGCCCCACCCGGACCGGTGAGCATCGCGCCGATGCGATTCTTGAACGGGTCGTCGTTGACGAGGTACGTCCACGTCGACGACGGCGCCTTGAGGCCGGTCGCGCTGAGATCGATGTCACGCCCGATGACCTGCACCTTGGCCAGCGCCCCGAGCACCGCCTCGTCTACCGCCTCCTCAATCCGCGCGAACGCGCGTATCGCTTCGCTCGTGAAATGCGTGAGCGGGTCCTGACCGCCCAGTCGCACGAGATGGACGCCCTCGCGCAGATCCGCGCAGTGCCCGAGGTGGTCCCGCCACGCGCGGTCGATGCAGGCGAGCGTCACCGTCCGCTCCGCGTCGACGACAGCACGCTCGCCGGCCGCCTCTACGAGCGCGGCACGGCGATCCGGTGCGAGCTCCCAGATGTCCGGATCGTCGTCGCCGCGCAGAATCGCTTGCCGCCGCTCGACGAGCTGGCGGTGCTGCTCCTCGACGACGGCGGCGTAGCGCGCCAGCGTCCGGCGAATCTCGAAGTTCTGCCCTTCGATGATCCGCTGCGCGCGGGCAACCTCGCGTCGGACGACCGGACTGTCGATCGGCTGGTCGGACTTCCCGGGAAGGAACCGCGCCGGAATCAGGGCGTCGATGCCGTAGCGCACGAGCAGGTCGTCCTCGAGGCTCACGAAGAAGCGCGACTCGCCCGGATCGCCCTGGCGCCCGGCTCGCCCGCGGAGCTGCAGGTCCACGCGCGCGCTCTCGTGGCGGTTGGTGCCGATGACGTAGAGACCGCCAAGAGCGGCCACGCGATCGTGGTCGGCCGCGGACCGTCCGCCGAGGCGGATGTCCGTGCCGCGACCGGCCATGTTCGTCGAGATGGTGACGGCCCCGACCTCGCCGGCGCGCGCGACGATGAGCGCTTCCTCGGCATCGTTCTTCGCGTTCAGCACTTCGCAGCGCACGCCGGCGTCATGCAGCCTCGCCGCCAGGCCTTCCGACTCCGTGACCGTGGACGTGCCAACCAGCACGGGACGTCCGGTGGCATGCGCACGCGTGACTTCGAGGACGAGGGCGCGATCCTTCGCCTCACGATGCGTGAAGACCAGATCCTCGCGATCGCTCGCGCACCATCGCTCGATGAGTCGGAATGATGACGACATCCAACCCGTAGATCTGCTTCATCTCCGCGGCAGACGCTCTCGCGGTGCCCGTCATGCCGCACAGGCGTGGATATCCGCGCAGGAAGCGCTGGAGTGTCATCGACCCCAGGATGCGGCCGTCGGGACGCCGCTCGAGGCCCTCCTTGGCCTCGAGCGCAGCCTGCAATCCGTCGGGCCAGTGGCGATCCGCGACGACGCGGCCGGTGAACTCGTCGACGATCTCGATGCGGCCGTTCCGGACGATGTAGTCGACGTCGCGACGGAGGAGGGCGCGCGCGTGCAGCGCGCAGTTGAGCTCGGTCAGGATGCCGATGTTGTCGCCGCTGTGAAGCCCGCCGCACCCGAGGGTGCGCTCGATGTGCTCGATACCGGCCTCGGTCAACTCGATGTCCCGGCCGTACTCGTCGGTGTCGAAGTGGACGCCTGGCGAGAGCGACGCGACGAGCGCCGCCAGCCGTGGCGCCAGCGAGACGTCGCGTTCGACGCTGCCGGCAATCACGAGCGGGACGCGTGCCTCGTCGATCATCAGCGAGTCGGCCTCGTCCACGAGCGCGAAATGGAACGGCCGGTGCACCAGGCTCCCGGTATCCATCGCCAGCAGATCGCGAAGGTGGTCGAATCCGGCTTCCTTCGCCGTGACGTAGGTGACGTCGGCGTGGTAGGCCGCACGCCTCGCGGCAGGCGGCATACCCTGTTGAATATGGCCGACCGTGAGGCCGAGCAGTCGATAGACCGGGCCCATCCACTCGGCGTCGCGGCGGGCCAGATAATCGTTGAACGTCAGGACGTGCACGCCGCGATCGGCGAAGGCATTGAGTGCCGCGGGCAGCACCGCGGTGAGCGTTTTCCCCTCGCCCGTGAGCATCTCGACCACCTGCCCGTCGTCCAAGGCGAGCGCCGCGATCAGCTGAACGTCGAAAGGCCGCTGCCCGAGGACGCGACGCGATGCCTCGCGGGCGAGCGCGAAGAGAGGCCCCCGCAGGGTGTCACGCGATTCGCCGGAACGCCCGCGAGCGCGCAGCGCCTCGCTACGGTGCGCGATATCCCGGTCGGACAGGCCGCGACAATCGCGCTCGAGCTCGGCGATGGCGGCCACCGACGTTTGATAGCGACTGAGGTCGAAGCGAACCGTCGAGCCCTGAAGGCGGCGGATGTAGTCCCTCCACCCGGGACGGTTCACCACCGCGCCCGTCGAATCATTTGCGGTCTTCATGAATCCCCCTGCACAGGCCGTCACACGGGTCGCGCGTCGAGGTCTGTGGCGCGCACCACGGATCGGGCGCATGTCGTGACCCCGTCGCTTCGGACCCGCGGGCGGCGGCGTTGAAAAAGACTGACGACGAGTGATCAGGCGAGGGGGCGAGAGGGAGGACCGCGCGAGGAGAGAAGCGAAAGCAGGGGAACCGGCTGCTCGTCGCTCGGCGTCAGCGGACGGTCGACGACGACCGTCACTTCGTCAGGGAGCAGGACCCATAGCGGCTCGAACAACGCGTGGTCGAGCGCGCAGACTCCCGGCAGGAACGCCGCCAGTACGATGACGGCGATGCAGAAGCCGGCGACAGACCGATTGGGCCTGAGCATGAGTCACCTGTATTCTAGCGGTTTCGCCGGCTCCAGCCAACACAGCCACGAACCCTGCTTCTCCGCCGCGGCCCGTCGTGAGCGGGTGTCGTGCATCGCGCCCTGGCTGGCGCGTCTGGGCAGCCTAACGCGCGGAAACGGGAGCAATAGTCGACCTACGCCGAGGATCGCGGCCCATCGGTGCGGACGTCGCAGCGGGCAGCCTTCGTGCTTGTGCCACGGTCGTCCGCCGGCAGCTCAGGAGCTGCGCGTCGGCGATCTCTGTTCGCTCATCAATGACATACTTGCTTGCCCCTGCCGTCGCCCCAGCCGGTCAGGGGCGAGGCAATTCGGATACGCCAGTTGCGAACTGAACGCGGGGCCAAACAGAAGTCAGCCCGCAATAGGAAAGGCAGTGATGTGTAGACAACTTCGGATCTTGGGCGGTGCCGCCATTCTCGGAACAGTATTGGCCGTCGCGATTCCTCTCGCAGCGCAGCAGCCGTCGGCGCCGGCAGGCAAGCCGACGCAAACGCCGACGAAGAAAAACCCGCTGCGCTTCACGGCGTTCAACGTCAGCATGCCGACTGGCGTCGCTGGCGTCACCGAGATCGTCATCGAGCGCTGGACGACGGCCGCGGAACGCTCGTCGCTCCTCGAATTGGTCGAGACCGCGAAGTACGGAGAAGGCGGTCAGCGCAAGCTGCTCAATGCGCTGCAGAAGATCAAGCCGCGCGTCGGTTACATGCGCACACCCAACAGCCTGGGCTGGGACCTCCGGTATGCGGTCGAGAACGCGTTAGACGATGGCACCCGGCAGCTCGTCATCGGCACCGACAAGCCCGTCAGCTTCGGGGCCGCGGCGTCTCAAGCGAGAGTCATGGACTACCCCTTCACGATCATCGAGATGCGCATGAAGCCAAACGAAAAGGGCGAGGGCCGGATGCTGGCTGCGACGTCGATCATGGTCAAGAACGGCAGGCTGGAGCTCGAGAACTATGGCCAGGAACCGGTGCGGCTGACGAGCATCACGCAAGAGGAACAGAAGAAGAAGTAACGGTGGCCTCGACGCGTCCTAGCGCGCGTTGAGGCTGTCGCGCACCCACTCGAGGTACATCTTGACGGTGGACACGGCCGCTCGATCCACCTGCCCTCGCAGCACGCGGCCGCCAGGACCGGTAAGCTTCGACGATTTGGCCCGGCTGCCTGCAATGAGGTAGTACCCCTTGCCGTCGACGGTCTCCTGCATCGACAGAACGAGTGCCGCGACGTCGAAGAACCGGCTCGCGTAGATCGTCTTGTCGGCAATGATGACGTCGCCCGACGGACGGCGATAGACGACGAGGTGATGGAGGCTGATGATGGACTGGGAGCCCTCCGTCATATTCGTCCAATAAAGGCTCTGGTCAACGCCCGCCAGCGTCGAGGCAGGGAACCGTTCGAGGTAGCGGGCCAATTCCGGGGCGAGCTCGTAAAGCGTCGTCGCGCCGCGGAGCAGATCGCCGAAATCGTTGCCGAGCGCGGCGTCGCCGGCGCGCAGATACGCCCGTGCATATCCCGTCAGCATTTCCGCCACCTGGGCGTTCGCCTTGGCGGCGGCGTCCGGCGCTCCCCACGGCACGTCGCTCTGGAACTTCGTCATCGCATCGTCCGACAGTCGCAAATCGCACCGTCCGGGACGGCAGGCCTGCAGCGCACCCAGGTCCTTCGCGTCGAGGGCCAGGTCGGCGAACGCTTCGACCGCCGGGGGCGAGCCAATTGCACGCGTGAGTCCGAGCTCTGCCGCGTGCCGGAACTGCTGGATGTTGCGGATCCAGTCCACCAGCCGTTTCTTGTCGCCGTCGAGGCGGAGCGCTCCGACGACGGCAAGCTCGTCTCGGCCGCCGCCGCCGATCATCCGGGCCACAGGCTGACCGCTGCGGGCCAGCGTGATGTCCTCAGCCGAGAACTGAAAGCGCTCGCTGAGCACGCGTTCTGGATCGGAAGGCGTCTGCGTCGCTCCCGAGCCGATAGCGGCGAGTGGCGCGATGAGGACGATGACAAGGGCGAGCCTGCTGCGATGATGACGTCCCGGCATTGAACATCGATCTTAGATCATGCGACACGCCCGTGACGGTCTTCGATGAGCAACGTCCCCAGCAGCCGGCCGAGCTCCGTATAGTCGACCTTGGCGTTGTGCCGGTGGTCGACAGGCACCTGCTTGACCATCAGGATGTCGTGGAGACGTGCCCACGACAAGCGTCGCATCAACGCTTCACGAACCTCACGTGCCTTGTGCTCGACTTCGATGACGAGGATCCGCCGGCCGAGGTGCCGCACGAATGCGCTCCGGCGCAGCCCAGGTACGTCGCTGGCCGCGCATTCGACCGCGAACGGATACAGGACTCCAACGTCGTCGCTCACCCTGGCCGCGCAGCGCCCAAGCAGCCACAGCCGGCCGCGGCTATCGAAGTAGCCCGCGTCGCCCGTCCGGTGCCAGACTCGAGCGCCGGCGTGGATCTTCGACTCCTCGTCTCCCACGCCGTCGAGGTAACCCGCGAGCACGTGGTCACCCGAGACGACGATCTCGCCGACACCGCCGTCGCCGAGTGCGCGACGATCCAGGTCTTCGCCGTTCCGCAGGGTGACAGGTGTCCCCCATTGATCGGGCAGGATGCGAATGTGGATGGATGACACCGGCTTTCCCGCCAGCAGTCCGGCACCCTGCTGCATGGCAACCCTATCTTCTGGTGTAATGTCCCGCCGATCGATCGTGGCGATGGGTTCGGCCTCGGTCGATCCGTAGACAGCGACGACGGATGCGCTCGGCGCAGCGCTGGCGACTCTGTCGAGCAGCCCCGGGAAGACAGGCGCACCCCCGGTGTAAATCCGGCGCAGGGTCTCCAGGCGCTCGCCACGCCGCGCCGTTCCCGCGATCAGCTGCTCGAGCAATGCCGGCGTCGCAACCACGCGATTCGGCTGCAGGTCTCGAATCTGATCCAGGACTGGTCCCGGACGGATGGCTCCCGGCGCTCGCAGATCGGCATCCGGAATGATGCTGGTGACGCCCGAGGCAAGGTTGGCGAGGAGAACAATCGGCAGCGTGGTCAGATCGACCGCGCCGGGCGCGAGCGCCATGCTCGCCGCCAGCGCGCGGTGCTGTGCGAGGAGGAAACCGTGCGTCCGCACGGCGGCCTTGGGCACGCCGGTCGCACCGCTCGTGAAGGTGATGATGGCTGGCGTGTCCGCATCGCACTCGTCTTGCGGCGGTGCGCCTCGGAACGTGGTCGGTGCGTCCGCGCGCGCGACGAGGCGCCGAAGCGTCATCTTGATTGGAATAGAGCGCAGAGCCGCCGAAGTCAGGCGCAACAGGTGGGCTCGCGGCACGGCGATCAAGGCATCGGGCGCGACCCGCGCGACGCAGGCGGTCAAGTGATCCCGTCCGGCGGATGGATCCACGAACGCCGCCGTCACCCGGAGCCGGAACATGCCGATGATCGCGATGTACAAATCGATCGACATCGGGCTGAAGACAAGCGCGCGCATCCCTGGCGCAAGACCCGCGCGCGCAAGCCCGGCGGCAGCGATACCGGCGGCGCCATCCAGCTCCGCGAAACTGATCGCGCGGCCACGCTCGATGATGGCCGGCCGATCGCCACGCCGCAGTGCCTGCTCGTGAAGGATCGTCGCGACATTCATGGCGCCAATGACCTCGATAAGAGGGCGTACCGTCTGAATGTGCGGGCGTAACGGTCGCTGATCCGGCGCGACCGATTGGTCTCGTGCATGAGCGCGTGGATGGCGCGACGAAATCCCAGACGGCTGGCGCGGTACTGAACGAGTGCGACGAGGAGGCCAGCCAGCCCCATCCCTGACACCTCGGGATCGACCGCCACGGTCTTCACGATCACGGTGTCCACGACGCGGCCGTCTCGTGCCTGAAGCACGTCCGGCAGCGCTACAACAATCCCGACGAGGTTCCCCTCCCGCTCGGCGAGCAGAACGAGTTCGGGGCGTACATACGGAAGTAGCCCTCGGGTACTGTTCGAGGAACTCCGGTTCAGCAATCGGACTGTAGAGCAGATTCCCGCTGAAGCTCCGAATCGACAACCTGAAGATTTGTCGGAGCTCGGCCTCCGGCCGTGACGGATCGAACGCGCGGATGGATATGCCCGCGGCCGCGAGCCGGGAGGAGGCGGCGACCGAGCGCGCGTCATCCGCGTGCAAATCGTGGGTTACGGCGGAGGTGTAGGACGCGAGCGGCGAGAATCCGGCACTCGCCCACTGGTCGGGCCAACCGGCAGGATTCTGAGGCTCGAGGAAGAATGGTGGCTCGTTGCCAGGCTCGACGACAAAACGATAGGGTCGCCAGGTGGTGCCGTCCATAGGACCCACGGCGGTCGTACATCCGGCTGCGGACAGAAGCTCGCAGGCGCGCGCCAATAGCGCCGCACCTGCGCTGCCATCCGACGCGGCGTAGTGCCCGATCGCGCCAATCCGGCTGCGGTCGTGGGATGCCACATCGCGCCACCAGCAGGAACAGCGGGCCACGAGCGAACCACGGCTGATGGCGAGCACCGAACGGTCCGGCGCGTGTCGAACCCGGTCCACGCGCGGCACGAACGCCACGCCGCGGTCACAGCGAACCGCGACATCCTCTGTATCGGGCGACACATCGATCACTTCGTCCACTTCCATGCCCTCATGTGTAGATGGACCGGCGCCGAAGACCCTGCACCGCGCGGCCTGGAGCTCGCTTCGGACGGGCCGCGTCGACATTGAGCAGGACGACCAGACACACGAGCGTCAAGGTAGCGGCCAGCCGCGCCAGCAGCGCAGCGGTGTCGAGTTCCAGAGAGCCGCGCAGGAGAAAGTAAGCGCCGAGCGGAATCGCGAGGTTGTCGCGCCCGCGCGACGCGCTACCTTCGAGCAGCATGACGAGGAGACCAAGCGTCGCGGCCACGAGCAAGGACTCCGTCCGGCCGAGCGTGCTCCAGATGAGCAGCGGCACGTGAACGCACACGAACGCGACGACCGCAAACGCCACCGAGCCTTCCAGGCTCTTGCTGCCATTGGCATAGCACGTCCGGCCGAAGCGCGTGCCGACGACGGCACCTGCGGTATCCGCGAGCGTGAGGACGAGCACGGGAATGACGAACAGGAGCGGATCCATGCCGCGCGTGAGCGTGAACAGCAGCAGCACGCCCAGCGGAAAGTAGATCTCGCCGAACGTCGTACGCTCGACGCGACCGGTCACTCCGCCGAACCGCGCCCGAACCGCCGGGACGAAACTGGCCGACGCGACGATGAGCGCGCTCGCTCCGGTCAACAGGAGGACCGGCCAGATCTCGCGAAACAGAAAAGGGAATGTGAGGGTCAGCAGGCCCGAACCGGTGTGCAGGAGCTTGCGGGTCATCTCGGGCCGTGCGGGCATGGTCTGGGCGCACACATGGAGAGCGGCAAAGAGCAGCAGGAACGCCGCCATGGCGGCTCCCATCGCGAGCCCGGTGCTGGCCACGAGCGCGGCGACGACATCGCTCAGAAGGCCTGACACACTTCCTCCACACGGACGGCACTGTAGAAGAACGCGCGATCGGATGCATGCAGCTCACCGGCGAGATCGTCGAGCGAGCGCAGACGCTCGACGAGATGATCCGGGCGGCGGCGCGGCACGAGCATGTTCCAGTAGACCAGCCGCGCGCCGGCCCGGCTGGACCGGTGAATCGCGGTCAGCAGTTGCTGATAGTGTCCAAGCGACATGTACTCGAACACGTCGCTGAGGTTGAAGCGATCGAACTGGCGCCCGTGCGCTCGCTCCATGAACTCCTCGACCGAGACGCGGTACCATTCGAGCCGATCGAGATTCGCCCGGATGGTTTCGAAATGCTCCGGCCGCAGCGCGCAGGGCAGCGATTCGCCGTGAGTACCGGTGAGGATCCAGTGCACGTAGGGGTTCGCCGAGGGGTCGAGCTCGGTCAAGGCGTGCCGGGTCCGCTCGAGAACGGCGTCCGCGACAGACGTCGTGACGTAGCGGAAGCACTCGGGATCCCGGCCCAGCCGGGCCATGACGGCTCTCGAGAAGAAGACGCGGAACAGTGCCCGCCATCGCCAGGTGTTCCACTGCGTATCGTAGAAGCGTCGGCGCGCGTCGGCCGTCTTCGGATGCAGCAGCTCCATGACCGTCGCCCGCCGATGCACGAGCGGCAGGACCGACCGGCGGAATAGCGCCAAGTACCTCTCGAACTTCCCTGCGCCACCGATGCCGTGTCGGATGTCCAGGGGCCGGCCGTCCCAGAATGCGCGAGCCCGCACGCTCATCGCCGGTCGGCAACGGGCGTACAACGCTGGCCGGCGGCCGGAGGGACGCGAGCCGACGAGCTCCAACAGTTCCCCGTGGGTCAGCGTTCGATACGCGGCGACGCGGAGCTCCAGGCAGGCGAGCTGCGCGGCACTCAGATCGAGCGCGATGACGCGCGAAGGATTCTTCGTCAGGAGCGCCAGCGTGTTGTCGCCGGCGGAGGCGATGGACACGCACACGTCGCCGGGCCGGACATCGAGCCCGGCGAGCATGACGTCGGCGTCCTCCCACGCCTGCGCGTACCGGATGGAGCTGAAGTCGATCCGCTCGGCGGCTTCACTACGCATGCACCACCACCCTCGTCACGCCCGCATCCTCCGAAGCTGCAGGGCCTGCCACGCGCCGGACGACACCGGCTTCCCCATCCATCTCGACCCAGTCACCATCGTGGAGCCATCCCGTGACACCGGGCAGCGAGACGACCGCCGGAATGCCCAGCTCGCGCGCGACAATGGCCGCATGGGAAAGGAGGCTGCCACGCTCGACAATCACGCCGAGCGCGCACGGAAACACCATGACCCAGCCGGGGTCGGTGTGTTTCGCGACCAGGATCGGCCGCCCGCTCAGATCCGCCGTGCGCGGGTCCGTCACGATTCGCACCGGGCCTCTGACCACGCCGGGACTGCACCCGAGGCCGTGACGTTGGTCACCTGTTCGAGCGGCGGCAGGACGCGCGCCGCGGAAGTCATGCCCCTGGTAGAGCAGGCCACGGGTTTCAAACCGGCTGGCGGGCGAAGGGCCGTCCTCGTATCCGCGGAACTCCCGCCGCCTCAGACGCGCAAGCGCGCGCAGATTGGTACAGGTCGAGCGCCCGTCGACGAAGGCCAGGACCTCATCCACCTCGAGGTACAGCACGTCTCGCGCATCGTCCAGCAGGTCCATCGCGTGCAGCCGCCGCCCGAGCTCGAGAAACGTCTGCCGGACGCGGGCGAACAGGCGGGTTCGTTCGAGTCGCAGGTTCTCGCGGTCGCGGACGCGGCGGCGCGCGTGCCCGAGAACCCAGGCGAATACGAGTCGCCGGACGGGATGGCCGGCCAGCGCGCGCGAGACGCGCGCGGGCGCCTGACCGCGCAGCCAGTCGCCTGAAGAAGACGACGCGGTCTCCGAATCGGTCCGGGCCGAGGCAATCTGGCTCGCGAGGCTCGCGATGGCACGAAAGAACGGAAGCGGATCGTCGTGGAGCGACGCACTTTCGAGCTTCAGCTCGTTGATGGTACGGTCACCGAACTTCGCGAGGTACTCCTGACATCCCTCGAGTATTTCACGGTGATCTTCGAGGTCTGCTCGAATCGCCTCGGCACTGCCCAGGCTCAGCCGGTGGACGAGCGCGGAGTCACGCGCGGCGAGCCGCGCGAGGCGCTGCAACAGCACTGCCGGCTCGGCGCTGACCATGCCGCCTTCGCCGCCGATCAGATCGTTCTGCAGCGTGCCTCCCTTGTCGCCGCACCATCGGATCACCAGTTGGCGCAGGAGCCCGTAGAACACCATGGCGAAGAAGTCGTTGACGAGCGGCGCATCCCAGTTGAGGAGGAGGCGGCTGCGAAGGTCGCGATAGTGCGCCGCCAGCTCGTCGGGCCTGCGGTCCTCGAGCGGCGGCGCGGGCGGCGCCAGTGCACTCTCGAGCCGTCGGTGGAAGGCCGCGACACGCGTGTTCAGCGAGAAGTGGTTCGCCAGCAGACCCGCCAGCGTGCGCGTGATGTGTGCGGTATCGACCAGCCATCCGCGCGTCGTCCGGCGTGCGATCTCGTCCGCCAGGTCGTCAGGCAGAGGCTCCTCGACGCCCATCATCTGTTCCATGAACCGGCGGTTGAGCCGATACCCTGGCAGCAGCGCCAGGATGCGGTACCAGTTCAGCAGGTTGTAGTACAGTCGGCCGCGGACGAGGCCGAGCACGTTCAGGAACGTGTCGTCGTGCTCCGCGATCACGCGCTCGGGCACGCCCATCATCCGGCAGAACCGTCGGTAGACCGGCGGGTAGATCTCGCGCGCGAAGGAAAACGTCAGCGGCGTCGTGACGCCGCTGTAGCTCTCGACGATGTTGCTGTTGTCCCAGATGGCCAGGCACGCGTCCGGATCGGACATCGTGCGGATCGAGGTGACCGGGCGCGATTGCAGCAGCACCAGTCGATCGGCGATCGCCCACTCGATGTCCTGGGGACGGCCAAAGAGACGTGCGGCCTGTCTTGCAAGCGCAGCGACGGCGCGCACCTGATCGTCGGACAGCACCGCACTCGCTGGCTGCCCCACAACAGTCCGCTGAAGGATCTCGCCGCTTCGATCGACGCGCCACGTGTCGGCGTCGGCCAGGCCGGCCACGAGCGCATCACCGTATCCACGTACCGCACTCACCACGGCGACACCACGCCGCCCCGACACCGGATCGGCGCTGAACGCAACGCCCGCTGCCTGCGGCGTCACCATGCGCTGCAGGATGACGGCCGGAGGACGCGGGGCGAAGACGAGGCCGTGCTCGCGGCAATACGCCAGGACTCGATCGCTGAACGCCGAGCGCCAGACCGCAAGCACGCGATCGGGAGCATCTCCTGGCGCGACGTCCAGGAAGCTCTCGAGCTGACCGGCAAAGGAACACGACTCTCCGTCTTCATCGATCGCGGACGACCGCACCGCGAGACATTCGCCGTCCGGACAGAGAGCTCGAATCGCCGCGTCAACGGTCGAACGAACCGCATCGCTCATCGACACCGCCGCGATGATGCGCGCAACAGACGACGGGTCGGAGTACAGAGCGGCGCGCTGTCCGGCGGTCAGCGCGTCGAAGAACGCGGAGTCGGAGAGTACGATCCACGCCGGAACGGAGAGTCCCCCACGCTCTGCGCGGGCAAGCGCACGCGCCTTGCCGCCGGCGTGCGGCGAGTCGAGTGCGCCGGCCGGGTCGAGTATCCAGCGGGTCATCTGGCCTCCCGCCACAACGAGATCGCCAGCGGCGCCGCGCCGAGGCCAAGGTACATGAACAAGGTCCAGACGCCGGCCATGATCTCAAGCAGCTTTCCGCTGCCGGTCATTGATTGTCCGCTGCCGCTGCTGGCGCTACGAACGAATCGGCGGGCGACGGCGCCGCAGGCCACGGTCAGGAATGCCAGCATCACGACCATGGGCATCTCCGTGCCGATGCGGGCCGAGGCCTGCCACGCCGCCACGCCCGTCAGCAGGATTGCGAAGATCCACGCGCGCGCGGCTCCGTGCGCGCCCCAGAGTGCGCTGTATGTCTCGACGCCCTGCTCTTCGTCAGCAGCGACCCTCGTCTTGCGTCCGATCTCGATCACCATCCCGTTGAGATAGCTCACGACGAGGAACCAGTACAGACCGACGGGGGCGTGGCGCTCCCCCGCCACCCGCCAGTCGCACGCCGTCGCGTACAGGTCGACGAGCGGAAGGATCAGCATGTGCGACGTCATGTAGATCAGCGGGTGCGCTCGCAGCCAGCGTGGCGCAAAGAACTCGCGCGTCATCAACGCGAGGTACGCCCACGACGGCACGAGCAGCCACACGAGCGACGGGTCGAGCCACAATGCGAGTCCCAGTTGCACCAGCGCACCGGCCACACCGACCGACGCGAGCTCGCCGAGCGTCACGAGACCGCGCGGAACCGGCCGGTAGGGCCTGAATCGCGCGTCGTCTTCGAAATCCTTGAACTCGTCGGCGATTCGGAGCTGCAGGAAGAACAGCAGCGAGGTGATGAATGCGACGAGCAGCGCGGCTGCCGACGGAGCCGCCAAGTGCCCGCGGAGGAGCGACGAGAAGCACACCGCTGACGCGCTGAACGCCGCCACGAGCGGCGCGTGCCCCGCCAGGGGAAATCGCTCCCGCTGATACGCGACCCAGCGGTTCATCGCATCCCCTGTCCGATAGCCGCGCCGCGCGCCAGACGCTGATGGGCGCGCGTGAACTCGCCCGCCGCGAGCGCGCCCGTGATCGAGATCTCGCCGGCCAGGGCAACCGCCGCCGCAACCTCCGCAAACGCCCGGGCGTGCCCGGACCCGGCGAGCCCCAGGATGTCGAGGCAGGCGTGCTGCGACGGCAGTCGCGTCCCGCCGCCAACTGTGCCGACGATCAGGTTCGGCAGCGTCACGGCTGCATAGAGTCCACCGTCGCCGTTCGGCTCGAACCGTGTCACGCCAACCGCCGCTTCCGCGACGCACGCGGCATCCTGCCCGCACGCGATGAACATCGCCGCAAGGCCGTTCGCGTAGTGCCCCTGCACGCCGATGCTGCCGGTCATCACGCCGCCGACGACCGACATGCGCCAGTAGTCGAGCATCCGCTCGGCCGTCGTGTGCAGCCGCTCCTCGAGGAGGCCGCGGGACAATACCACCTCCGCGCTCACCTTCCGGCCCCTGACATTCATCAGCGACTGCATCGTCGCCTTCTTGTCGCCGGACAGGTTGCCCTCGACGAACCAGTGCCGCCACGGAATTGGGGTGTGGCCCTCGATGTACCGGCAGATCGCGTCCGCGGCAATCGTCGCCATGTTCTGGCCGGACGCGTCGCCGGTCAGGAACTCGAAGATGAGATGCACGTGATTGCCTTCGACCGCGAGGCGCATGTCCACGAGCTGACCGTGACGGGTCGTCTCGCGCGCAACGGCGCAGAAGGCGTCAAACGACCGCGTCGCCCAGCCGGCGAACTGGGCCGCGTCCGCGAGCGTTTCGAAGGCGAAAGCCGGCGCGCGGCTGACGCCTTCGTTCAGCACGACGGCCGCGCAGCCGCCGGCGTCGGTCAGGAGTTGCGCGCCGCGGGAGTACGACGCGACGAGCGCCGCTTCGGTGGTGGCCAGGGGCACGTAGAAGACGCCGCTCGCGTTCAGCCCGTTCACGCGCAGCGGTCCCGCGAGGCCGACCGGGACCTTGACCGTGCCGATGAAGTTCTCGACCGTTCGCGCGTAGGAGTCGCGTTCGGCGAGCGTGCAGGGATCGGCGAGCGCTTCGCGCGACGACGGCGGCATTCCCGGCAGCGCCCAGCGTCCGGACATCGCCTCGTCGCTCAGGGGGGTCAGCGCGCAGCCGCGCGGCACGTGAGGCGGCGGTGTCGATTCGAACCGCGGACGCAGTAGCGCAGCGTCCTCCTCCAGTCGGCGGTTGCCAAAGCTCCCGCGGAGATAGTCGGCGATGCGACGGTAATGAGCTGCCATGAGCGGTACCTCGGTCGCACACTGCTACGTGAACTGCCTCTGAGTCCGACTGAAGCTCGCCGATGTTCTACGTTACAAACCAGACGAGGCCGGTGTCCTGAAGGAAGGGTGAGAAGGGGTGAAGTATTCGTGAGGAGGTCAGGGCCGGAAGAGGGTGGTCGCGCGATCTCGTTGACCGCGCGACCTTTACGAGCGAGGGTCGAGAAGGAGGCGTCCTACGCCGCGCCGAACTTGAAGACCGCGAAGACCGCGCCCTGCGGATCCTGGACGATGGCAAATCGGCCGGTGCTCGGAATGTCCTGCGGCCCGACCATGACCTTCGCGCCAAGATCCTTGGCTTTTGCGGCGGTGGCATCACAATCGGCGACCTGGAAGTACGGCATCCAGAACGCGGGCACACTCGGCGGCATGTGGGAGGGCATCGCCATCATACCGATGCTCGGCTGGTCCTGAACGCTGAACTCCGTGTATTCCATGACGGCCTCGGGCGCGCTGTGCTTCGCCTTCCAGCCGAAGAGCGCGGTGTAGAACGTCTCGGCTGCCTTTGTGTCGCGCGTCGTGAGCTCGCTCCAGCAGAGCGCGCCGGGCTCGTTGAGAATCTTCGCGCCGATGCTTCTTCCCGGCTGCCAGATCTCGAACACGGCGCCGGTCGGATCCTGGAGAACGGCCATCCGGCCGGCGTCCATGACGTCGAATGGCGGCGCCAACAGTTTTGCGCCAAGGCCCGTGGCGCGCTTGGCTGCCTCGTCCACGTTCCCGACGGTGACGTACAGATTCCAGTGCGGCGGTATTCCGAGTTGCCGCTCGTCGGCCTGCATCGTGCACGCGGCGCCGACTTCTTTGCCGCGCATGGTGAACATCGAGTAGACCTCGGTCGGCCCGATGGGCATCTCCTTGACGTCCCAACCGAGGAGCGCGCGGTAAAACGCGACACCCGCTTTCTGATCGGTGGTTGCGAGCTCGGCCCAGGAGAACGTGCCAGGAATATGCGTCGAGTATTCAGCCACGGACAACCTCCTTACGCGATGACGACCAGCCTCGCGCTTGAGTATAGTCCGTGGCCGCCTGGCCGAGTTGGCCAGCGCCGGCGTCGCCGCGAGAACCGTCACGCGGACTGCATTCGCCTGGCGGCTGCCCCGACCACGCCGCCAACCGTGCCGACCACAACGCCTGGCAGCACCATCATCAGCGGCATCGTGAACACCTCGCCAAGGCCGCCGCTGCCTCGGATCGCCGCCATGGTCGCCGGATCGTGCCAGATCGCGAGCAGTCCACCGACCACGCCGATGCTGATGAATGCGGCGATGGCGGTCGTCGCCACGCCGGCGATTGTGCCAGCGATAACTGAGCCTGAACGCCAGGCCGACCAGCAGCCGGCCGCGAGCAGGATCCCGACGCTAACAGCGGTCGATACGGCGGATCTCGTCTGGAACTGCAGCGTAGGGACGAACCAGTCGAATGCGGTTCTGGCGGTAAACACTGCCGCGAAGAACGTGGCCCACACTCGAGCGGCGCGCCAGACAAATCCGAATACCTGCGTCGCGTACCACCAGTCCGCGCGGCTCTGTTCGTACTTTGGGCGAATGCTGTCCCGATACTCTTCCAGAAGATCCCCCGATACGCTGTCGAATTCGTCTGGCTTGAGGCAGACTCGCAGCAGTTCTTCCGCCCAACCTGGAGGTGTGATGTTCATACTGGTCCTTTCAGCGGCACACTCAGGCCCCGCCAGAGGCCGTCGACCGCAGTCCGGGTGTCGTTGAGCGCTCGCAGCCCCTTGGGTTGCAGACGATAAAATCGCCTTGCCCGACCGGCCCTGACCGGCGTCCCGGATCCGAGTCGAGAGGCAATGAGGCCCTTGGCGGCCAGCCGGCCGAGGGTGGCGTGCACGGCACCGGCCGCCACGTCTCGCTCCAGCCGCTCCCGCACTTCCTTCCAGATCGCACGACCGTAGGCATCGTCGCGGAGCCGGACGATGGCGAGCAGCACTGCCTGTTCGAATGCCCCGAGGAGGTCAGCCATACATGTAGCCTACATTGTAGTCTTCATTGTGTGGCCACGCCAATCGATTTTGCGAGAGAATTCGATACGACGCGACGCTTCGGCCCGCTGCGGTACCGCGGCGAGAAGCTACTCGAGGTGCAAACCAACGCCATGAAGCCAAGACCCCGCGCGAAGTTCCGCCTGCTGTTTGTCTTCATCCTGACCGCTAGTGTCTCGGCCGCACCGCCGGGGAAGACGGCCGTCAGTATCGTCCGCGAGGACTTTCATATCAACGGCCGGCCGACCTACGCCGGGCGCTCGTGGAAGGGGCATCGCGTCGAAGGTTTGCTGCTCAACTCACGCATGGTGCAGGCGACCTATGACGATCTCAACCCCGAGACGGCGCAACGCTGGGCTTACGCGGATACCGGGAAATGGGACGCGGAACGCAACGTGCGCGAGTTCATCGCTGCGATGCCGGAATGGAAACGGCACGGCTTGCTCGCGGTCACGGTGAACTTCCAGGGGGGATCGCCAGAAGGCTACTCGGGAACCCAGACCTGGGAGAGCGGCGCCTTCACCGCTGATGGCGGGCTGCGTCCCCAGTTCGCGGACCGGATGCGGCGCGTGCTCGATGCGGCGGACGCACAGGGGATGGTCGTCATCCTCGGCTACTTCTACTTTGGACAAGACCAACGGCTGCGCGACGAGGCCGCCGTCATCCGCGCGACGGACGAGGCCACGCGCTGGCTGCTCGACGGCGGCTGGCGCAACGTGCTCGTGGAGGTGAACAACGAGACCAATGTCAAGGCCTACGACCACGACATCCTGCGGCCGGCACGCATTCATGAGCTGATCGAGCGCGTCCGCAAGACCGAGCGCGATGGCCGTCGCCTGCTCGTCGGCACCAGCTACGGCGGAGGGGCCATCCCGCAGGAAAATGTGGTGCGTGTGTCGGACTTCCTGTTGCTGCACGGTAACGGGGTGAGCGATCCGCAGCGCATCACCGAGATGGTGAGGCAAACCCGTGCGGTGCCCGGGTACACGCCCATGCCGATCGTCTTCAACGAAGACGACCACGAAAACTTCGACCAACCCGCGAACAACTTCGCCGCCGCCATCGCCGAGCACGTCTCCTGGGGCTGGTTCGACTATCGGCGCAAGGGCGAGGGCGTTGACGAAGGCTACCAGTCTCCCCCAGTGAACTGGGGCGTCAGCTCTGCGCGCAAACGCGCGTTCTTCAACTACCTCGCGGAAATCACGGGGTCCACCAAACAATAAACTGGTCTCGTCGAGCATGAGCCGCTCGTCGATCGGAACGAAGCCCGAGATCGTCCGCAACTGCGGAAAGGTCAACCAGCGCCCGGGGATTTTTCCCTACGCCCCTCTGGGTTGCTCAGGCGGGACCGTCTCGGATGTGGAGTTCGCGACGCGCACGGCCCATGGCAGTCGGCAAGCTGATTGCAACGTCGCGCCGTACACCCCATGCGCCCGTTCCGATTCTGTCTTCTCGTCGGGCTCGCGGCCATGCTGTCAGCAGCCGGTCCCCTCGGAGCACAGAGCGGCTCAGTACCTCATCACGTTGACCCGCCCGGGACGCCCGCGCACACGCACCCCGCCCCAGCGGCCCCCGCGCCGCACGTGCACCCGGTCACCCAACGCGCCGCATCCAATGAACACGAGACGACCGCGAGCGAAGTGGTGGCGGGTGCGGCCAGCCAGGGGCACGACCACGCAGCCGTCGTCGCGTCAGACCACGCCGAGGCGCACAACCACGGTGACGCGCCGAGTGTGCCGGACCGCTGGTTCGTACGGCTGCTTCTCGGCGCCACACTATCGTTTGGCGCGCTGCTCTTCGTCCTCGGACACCGCCGCGCCGCCGCACGAACGCCATCCCGGAGCGGGAAGGATCTGCTGGCGGTTCCACTCCTCGGTGCGTTGCTCCGCTGGCGTCACTTCAACAGGCTCCTTCTCGCGCCGACGCTGCTCTTCTTCGGGATCGTCGTGGGCGCTGGTCTCTTCGGCGAACAAACGACGGACAACCCGGCCATTCTGCTGACGTGGATCCTGTGGTGGCCCGCGGTCATCTTCACGTTCGTTCTAGTCGGCCGCATCTGGTGTGTCATTTGCCCGTTCGGTTATGTCGGTGACCTGGCGCAGAAGATCGCGACGCTCGGTCGAAAGCCGCCGCGCCTGCTCAGGAACATGTGGTGGCGACTTGGCCTGTTCCTGCTGCTGACGTGGTTCACGGCGCTCTTCGCGCTCGACCGGACGCCGCGGAGCACGGCCTGGCTCGCGCTCGCCCTGACCCTTGGCGCCGTCGCCCTCGCGGTCGTCTACGAGAAACGCGTGTTCTGCCGCTACGTGTGTCCGGTCGGCGGCATCTTCGGGCTGTATTCGATGGCGGCGCCGCTCGCCCTCTCCGCCCGCGACTCCGAGGTGTGCCGCCACGAGTGCCGAACCAAGGACTGCGCCGCGGCGTGCACGTGGTTCCAGTTCCCGGCGCACATGGACCGCGGAGCGGAATGCAGCCTGTGCCTCGACTGCGTGCGCGCCTGTCCTTACGACAATCTGGCGCTCAAGACGCAGCCAGTCGGCCACGGCCTGGCGCAGTTCCGATCGCACCGGGCGTCGCTCGATGAAGCCACGACGGTTGCCGCCATCCTGGGGGTCTCGCTCCTGCAGACGGTCGTGATGCTGAACGCGTGGGCGGCGTGGCAGGCGGGTCCGCTGCTCTACACCGTGATCTTCTTCGTCTTCGGCGTCGGGATTCCGCTCGCTCTGCTGGCCGTGCTGTCGTTGCTGGCCTCAGGCGGGGAAGGCATGGCCGCGTCGCTGAGGACTTACGCGTACGCGTTCCTGCCGCTCGGGTTGGGCCTGCATGCGGCGCACAACTTCCATCATCTGTTTGGCGAGAGCGGCGCGCTGTGGACAGGCCTCCGGGCGTGGACGGCGAACGTGACCGGCTGGGAACTCGCGGGGACCGCCAGCGGCGCGGCGTCGGCCACGAACGCGAACGCGCTGTTCTTCATGCAGTGGCTGGCCCTCGCCGGTGGGCTGTATCTGGCGTGGCAGGTCAGCGCGCACCTGACCGCGCGACACGCCACCGATCGCGCGAGTGCCCTCCGCATGGCCGTGCCGATTCAACTCTTCGCCGTGGCCTACACTGTCCTGAACATCCTCGTGCTCGCCGCGCCGATGGCGCATCGGCACTAGGCCGCCACTAACCCCGCGCTCAGAAGGGCCCCAACCTGATGGCATGCGCGAGGAGCAGGAAGCCGAGGCCCGTGGCGCACCAGAGCAGGAAGAGCGGCAGCATGAAGCGAGCCCAGGCCGTCCAGGGCACGTTGATGAGGGCCAGGCCCGCCATGAAGTACCCCTGCGTCGGCGTCAGCACGTTGGAGAAGCCGTCCCCGAACTGATACGCGAGCACGCTCGTCTGCCGCGTGACGCCCACCAGGTCGCCGAGCGGCGCGAGAATCGGGAGCGACAGCGCTGCCTGACCGCTGGCTGAAGGGACGAGGAAACTCAGCACCACCTGCGTGGCGTAGATGCCGACTACGGTGACGCTCGCCGGGAGGCCCTGCACCATCGTCGCCATGGCGTGGAGGATCGTGTCGGTGACGTGGGCCTGGTCGAAGATGACGAGCACGCCGCGTGCGAGGCCGACCACGAGCGCGCCCGGGACGATGCCCGCCGCGCCCTTCACGAATGCCTCCGCCGTCCGGTCGGCGCCGAGGCCGCCAACCGGACCCGCGACCGCAGCCACGACGAGAAAGAGCCCCGAGAGTTCCGTCAGCCCCCACCCCCACTGCATGGCGCCGACGACCACGGCGAGCAGGCCCGACACGAGAACCAGGATCACGAACCGCTGCCGAAGCGTGGCGTCCGCACGGGCCGCGGCTGGCCCGCGATCCGCATCGGGGGCCCGCCGAATCCGGCGCGCGTAACGGGCCACATAGGCCATGGTCACCGCCGTGAGCACTACCCAGACCATGAGGCGGAAGCCAAGGCCGGAGAAGAGGGGCAGGCCCGCGATGCCCTGGCCGACGCCGATGGTAAAGGGATTGAGGAAGGCGCCCGAGAATCCCGCGCCCGCCCCCGCCAGTGCGATCGCTCCGCCGGTGATCTCGTCGTAGCCGAAGCGTCTCGCCAGGATCACCAGGCTGGGCAGGAACGGCAGCGTCTCCTCGGCGATGCCGATCGTTCCCCCGCCGAACGAGAACAAGAGCACGAGCGCCGGCACGACGAGCTCGCCGCGGGCGCGGCTGGCCGCGACCACGCCCTCGATCATGGCGTCGATGGCGCCGGTCGCGCCGAGAACGCCGAACGCGCCGCCGATGATGAAGATGTAGAAGACGATCTCGCTCGTCGCCGCAAGACCGCGTGGATAGGCGAGGGCGACGTCGGCAGGACGTGCGGGCCGCGCAGGCACGACCCTGAAGGAGGCCGGGTCGATGAGCGTGCGGCCGTTCTCGGTGATGCGGGAGTACTCGCCAGCGGGGATCACGTAGGTCGCCGCCGCGGCCACGAGGAGCAGCCACGCCAGCAGGACGAACGTGTGAGGAATGCGCATGGGTAGCCTAGGCTCCGGACCTTGCGCTTGTCCCAGCGCAGAAGCGCATCGCGGTCTCAGCGTAGATCCGCGCGGCGGCGACGACCTCGTCGACGCCAATCGACTCCCAGGGCGCGTGCGCGCGTGAAAGATCCCCGGGGCCGAGAACGAGCGTCGGAATACGCGCCACGTTCGAGAGCAGAGCGCCGTCGGTCCACGCCGGAAAGACACCGAACGATCCTGGCTCGCCGCGGACGGCGGCGCAGGCACGAGCCGCGGCTCGAACGATGGCCTGGTCTCGGTCGGTGACGAGCGCCACGTGATCGAGCGTGGCCATGCTGCCGGGGACGCGCCGGATGGCCGTTCGGAGGCCCGGCATACGCCGCTCGATCGGTTCGAGCAGATCCGCGAGTTCCCGACACACGGATTCGAACGACTCACCCGGCAGCAGACGTCGATCGATCGTGACCGTGCAGCGTGCCGCGACCGTGGAGGGTTGATCACCGCCGGCGATAGTGCCGACGTTGATGCGGGGCAGGCCGAGCAGCGGATGAGCGCGGTGCGCAATTGCGGGCACGAGCTCGTCGTGCACAGACGTAATGAACCGTGCCGCCGCGAGGATGGCATTGACGCCGGCCTCCGGCGTGCCGCCGTGCGCCGCGACGCCCAGCAACTCGATCTCGAGCCATTCGAGGCCCGTGTGGCCGAGGCATATCTGGTTGCCGGTGGGCTCGCCGACGATGGCAGCATCGGCGCGCAGGTTCGACCCGAGGAGCGCTTCTGTGCCGAGGCTCTCCATCTCTTCGTCGATGACGGCGGCGAGCGACACCGCGCCCGCGTCGAGCGCGGCGCACTCGGCAAGTGCCACGAGGGTGGCCGCCATGGCCGCAATCGCGCCTTTCATGTCGGCCGTGCCGCGGCCGAGGACGCGGCCGTCGCGCACCTCGCCCGAGAAGCCATGGCCAACCTCGTCGTGGTTGAGGGGCACGGTGTCGGTGTGCCCGCACAGCAGCAGGTGCCGGCCCTGGCGAGCGGCGCTGATCGTGCACAGGAGATTCGGCCGTCCCGCCGCGACCTCATGGAGTTCCGTCCTCAGCCCATGCGCGGCGAAGTACTCGGCGAGGGCGCGGACGACCGCTTCTTCCTGTCTGGGGATCCCGGGATGACTCGGCAGCCGCACCAGTGTCGTGAGCAGATCGATCGGCCGGGCACGGTCAATCGCGACGGCGAGCACGGAGGAATCGACTGCCACGGATGCGCGATGTTATCCGCAGATTGGCGCAGAAGCCATCAACCGACAGCGTATGATGCCCGTGATATGAGGGAAGAAGGCAGTGTTCGTCATAGGAGGTCGGATGGATCGGAGCGCGAGATTGGCGATGGTGGCGGTGCTGGCAGGTAGTCTCGCATCGGCAGGCCTCGCTGCCTGTCGTGGCGGATCGGGCCCGGCCGCCGATGCAGTACAGGGCCAGGAAGACGCGGTTCTGACCGATGCTCCCAATGTCCCGCCTCCTATCACGCGCAGACATGCCACCAAAGTGGTCGTGAGGCTCGAGGTGCAGGAAGTCGTCAAGCGGCTCGCCGACGGCGTCGAGTATACGTTCTGGACGTTCGGCGGGGCGGTGCCGGGCAAATTCATTCGGATCCGCGAGGGCGACTCCGTCGAGTTCAGTCTCAGCAACCACCCGTCGAGCAAGATGCCGCACAACATCGACCTGCACGCGGTCACCGGTCCGGGCGGCGGAGCGGCTGCATCGTTCACGGCACCGGGGCATATGTCCGTGTTCTCGTTCAAAGCTCTCAACCGGGGCCTCTACGTCTACCACTGCGCCACGGCCCCAGTCGGCATGCACATCGCCAACGGTATGTACGGTTTGATCCTGGTCGAGCCGCCCGAAGGCCTGCCTGCGGTGAACCGGGAGTACTACGTCATGCAGGGTGAGTTCTACACCGCGGGGAAGAACGGCGCCCCGGGGCTCCAGCCCTTCGACATGGAGAAGGCGATCGAGGAAAGGCCCGAGTACGTGGTCTTCAACGGCTCGGTGGGCGCTCTCAGCGGCGACAAGGCCCTCACGGCGAAAACTGGCGAGACGGTTCGGCTCTTCATCGGCAACGGCGGCCCGAACCTGATATCGTCGTTCCACGTCATCGGAGAGATCTTCGACAGGGTTCGCGTCGAAGGCGGCGGCGTCGTGAACGCGAATGTGCAGACGACGCTCGTCCCGGCGGGAGGGTCGGCGATTACCGAGTTCAAAGTGGAAGTGCCGGGCACGCTGATTCTGGTGGATCATTCGATCTTCCGTACCTTCAACAAGGGCTCGCTCGGGATGCTCAAAGTCGAAGGACCCGAGGACAAAGCGATCTACTCGGGCAAGCAGTCCGACCAGGTCTACCAGCCGGAGGGCGCCGCCATCCAGACGGTGGGCGCGCAGGCTCCGGTCGTCGCGCCGGCTGCGAACAAGGCCGAGCGCATCGCGCATGGCCAGCGCATCTTCAACTCGATCTGCGCCGCCTGCCACCAGCCGAGCGGCGTGGGGATCCCGGTGGCGTTCCCGCCGCTTGCCGGCTCCGACTACCTCAATGCCGACAAGAAGCGCGCGATCGCCACCGTGGTTCGCGGGCTATCGGGCCCGGTCACGGTCAACGGACAGCCGTTCAACAGCGTCATGCCCGCGCTCGGCTTGTCCGATGAGGACGTCGCCAACGCACTGACGTTCGTCTACAGCCAGTGGGGCAATGCCGGGCACGAAGTCACGCCCGCGGAAGTCAAGGCCGTGAGGGCGGAACCGGTCAAGCAGCCATGAAGACTCGTACGCGACGCGCGCGTCACTCCGGTGCGAGGGCCACCCAGTTCTGGGCCTCCCTCGTGCTCGTAGGCGCCGCGTCTGGCGGCGCGCTCGCCATGCAGCCTGCGCTTGTCAGACCGGCGGCGGCGATGGTGACGATCCCGGCGGGATCCTACCTCCCCCTGCTACTCTCCCCCGCGTGCCAACGCGGTAAAGACCAGCCGGTCCGGACCGCTGACACGTCCGGTGGCCGCCTTCACGATGGACGTGTACCCGGTGACAAACGGCCAGTATCTCGAGTTCGTCCGCGTCCACCCCGAGTGGCGACGCTCGGGGGTGAAAGCGCTGTTTGCCGACGCCTCCTACCTGCGTCACTGGCAGAGCGACCTCGAGCTCGGCGACCGTGCGCCCGCCGACAGTCCGGTCGTCTACGTCTCGTGGTTCGCGGCCCGCGCCTACCTGCGCGCTCACGGCCGGCGGCTGCCCACGGTGGACGAGTGGGAGTATGCGGCCGCGGCGAGCGAGACCGAGCGCGACGCCTCGCGCGACGCGCAGTTTCTCGGTCGACTCCGCAACTGGTACGGACGGCCCACCGAGGAGCCCGTCCCGCCGGTGGGCTCCACCTTCCGAAACGTCTATGGCGTCGCCGACCTCCACGGCCTCGTCTGGGAATGGACGCTCGACTTCAACTCCGCGCTCGTCACCGGGGAATCGCGCGGTGACGCCTCGCTCGAGCGCTCCTTGTTCTGTGGAAGCGGCGCCGTCGGAGCAGCGGATTTCGAGAACTACGCCGCCTTCATGCGCTACGCGTTCCGCAGCAGCCTCGAGGCTCGATACAGCGTGGCGAACCTCGGGTTCCGCGGCGTCCTCGCCGGTCCGGAGACGGCACGGTGACGCACCCAACGACGGCGTACAGGGCGGTCGTACTGCTTGGCCTGGCGGCGGTCCTGGCCGCGTGCACGAGTGGCGACGATGGCGCCCGGCACCGCGACGCCTCAGCAACGCCCGAGGTCGCGGGCAGCTCGGGCGGCCAGTCCATCTACGATCTCGACCTCTCGCTCACCGATCAGGATGGACACACACTCGCCCTCGCCGACCTGCGCGGCCGCGTGCTGGTCGCAGCCATGATCTACAGCAGCTGCACGTCGGTGTGTCCACGTGTGACTGAAGACATGAAGGGTGTCGAGAAGCAGCTCTCCGCGCGGAATCGCAAGAATGTCGGGTTCGTGCTGTTCTCACTCGATCCGGGACGCGACACCCCTGCGGCCCTGCGCCGGTTCGCGGCCGAGCACGCCCTCGACCCTTCGGGGTGGCGGCTGTTCGCCGCGTCGGAAGACGGCGTGCGCGACCTGTCAGCGGTCCTCGGCGTGAAGTACAAAGCGGAGGACAATGGCGAAATCGCGCACTCCGCGATGATCTTCATCATCGACCGCGAGGGAGTGATACGTCATCGCCAGCTGGGGCTCAACCCGGATCCGCACGAGCTGACCGCCGCGCTGGCGCAAGCCATGCGCTGAACGCTTCGGCCCGTCTGCGACTAGGCGCACTCGAACGTGATCGTCTGATCGAACGGCGTGAAGCCAGTGATGTAGACGCTCTGACCGGGAAGCCTCGGTTCAGCGCCGCGCAGTTGGACATAGCGATGCGCCGCGCCACCGGGACCGAATCGAATCTCGTGTCGGCCGGCGCGGTAAATCCCAGGGCCGCGCTCCAGCACGAAACTGCCGGGAGATCCTGGTATTGGCGCGCATCCCTCCAGCCGGCCTCCATCGCGAAAGGCGATCTCGACCGCGAGCGGAACGCCGGTCGTGCCGCTCGCTCTCATGCGGACACGACATCCTGATGGAGACTCGGTGACCTCGGCCACCTGCTCGAGGCGATTGATCTCGGTCTGTTGACGCTCGGATCGGGTGGGACCCCACGTCTGCGGCGTGATCGTCCGCGCCAGCGGCTGATAGTACGGCGCCTCCAGCGATTGGCGGAACACGTAGGTGCCACTCTCCTTCGCGGCGGTGTCCGGCACGAACTGTCCTTTGCCGAAGAACGACGTCGCAAAGCGGACGCCCTCGACGACCGCATCGCCGTAGCGCAGGGAAAGCACGCGGCTCGATCCGCCGAGGACGAGCGTGGCGCTCAGTTGACCCCGCCGGATCCGGGCAATGCCAATCTCCAGGAATGTCTTCTCGTAATCGGTGGGAAGCGGCTGCGACGCCGGAAGCGGCTGGGATAGCTCCGGGTACTCCAGCAGCGCCGAAAGCCGCACGCCGTCCGCCGCCTGGCGAGCCATCGACGCGAACCGACCGTCCCGATCGGTCACCGCAAGAAACGTGAGAGGAAACCAATAGCCCGCGAGTCCGCCGCGCGTGTACTGATCCTGCCGTCGCGAAATCTCGGTGACGACTTCCCCATCGGCATGAAGCAGATACATCAGAGCCGCGAGGTTCTGGCGGACCGGCTCGAGCAACGCCGGCCGTTTCAGCTTCGCCCCCAGCACTACCAGCGCACGGTCGGTGACAATGTTGTAGGTGAGCGTGCTGCGCTCCGTATACTGGCCGTCGCGGTCGATGTCGATGCCTTCGGCCAGCCACTCGTCGATCCGGCGCACGAAACGGGCATCGGGAAAGAGCGAATTGATCTGCGCCAGCGCGGAACTGACGACCCACCGGTGATTCGGCGTGTGGACGCCACCGGTGGCCATGCCCTCCCCCGCCTTCACCAGGAACGGTCGAAGCGTGGCCGCAATCTCCGGGGCGCCGTGCAGCCCGCCGATTGCCGCCGCCGTCGCGACGTTGTGGACCACGAATCCCGTGTCTGGAGGCGAGTTGAAATTCGTCGTGAGCAGATCGATGTTCCCTTGAGGGCTCTGCGCGCGCTCGAGGAATCCAGCGGCCAGACGGATCCGTTCGAGCAGGACGATGTCGTGATGGAATCGCGATCGCGGATGCACGAAGGACGCCGCCAGTGTTTCGCTCACACCGCCCGCGGATCCCGCCGAATGCAGGCCGAACTGATCGGGGACGCTGCCACGAACGGGGCTCGCCGGATCGGTGACCTGGGTCTGCAAGAGCGACTGGACGGCCGTGTCGTTGCGCTCGAGGGCTGTCGCGAGCAAGGTGTCGGTCGACCGACCACCGTCGAGGCTCGCGCTCTGGCCAGCGCGCGCGCCGAGGCGAGCGCGGCTCAGGCCGAATGCCCCGCCGGAGGCCAGCACGCCCAAGGCATCCCGGCGCGTGTAGCGACGTGGCGGCTCCATCACATTCTCCTGCGGAACTCTTCCCATTGTCGCGCGGGATATTGCGCGAACCCCGCGTGGCTTCGGCGGCCACACCCATCAAAATGCGCCTCTGGCTGTGGCATCACTATTGCGACACAAAACCAATGGCATGCGCAAGGTCTGAGAGAGGCCGGTCGGTTGCAGGCGGCGGGTGAGAGAGACCGAGTCGCTCGGCACCGACCGAGTTCATAGCGGAAGGAGCCAGCAATGTATAAGTTCCTGCAGAAGAAGGAAGAGACCAATCCGTTCGCTTTCATGCGACGGGTCACCGAGGAGCTCGATCGCGCGTTCGGGCTGAGATCCGACATCTTTGGGCAGCCGGAGTTCTACCCGAAGGTCTGGTCGCCCGAGATCGAGGTCTTCGAACGTGACAACAAGTTCTACGTCCACGTTGACCTGCCGGGTCTCAACAAAGAGGACGTGAAGATCGGAATCACCCACGACGAGCTGACAATCGAAGGCGAAAGATCGTTCGAGAAGGAGGAGAAGGAAAAGGGCTTCTATCGCACAGAGCGTACTTACGGCAGGTTCTGCCGTAGCATTGAGATTCCTGAGCACGTGAAGGCCGAGGCCGCGGTGGCGACGTTCAAGAACGGCGTGCTTGAAATCGAGATGCCGGCTATTCCGATCCCCGAGGTGAACAAACGCACCGTCGAAATCAAGGGCTGACTGAGCGAGTCGCCCAAGCACCGGACTCTTAAGTCCGAAAACATACGACGGTGACGTTTTTGAGGAGCAGCTGCGCAGACAGCTGCTCCTCTTTTTTCGCTTCGAGAGGTCCCTCGTGACCACAACGTCCGCGCGCTTGCTGCTGGCGAGTGCGGAAATCACACGACGCCGAGCGCACGGTGATGCGGATCCGAAAGTGGTATTTTGACTGCGTCACCGACACTGGTGAGGCCGTCATCGTCTACTCTGGCCAGGTCGAGATGGCCGGGTTGACCGTCCCATACTTCGAAATCTTCTCATCGGGCGCGCCGCCGCCCGTCGCTCGGTTGAAACGGCTGTCGCGCCTGCCCGCGGTGGCGGTGCGGGACCGCCAGATCACCCTCGATGCCGCCACGCTTGGAATTCGAGGTACGTGGTCAGCGAGAGGCCCCGCCGTCGAGGCGTTGCTCTTCGACGGCCCGCGCGGGCGCATTCTCTGGAAGTGCCATCAGCCTGCCGGTGACGTCTCGCTCGAACTGCCTGGTGGGATCATGAGGCGCGGCGCGGGGTACGTCGAGGAGATCGACATGACGCTCGCACCCTGGGCGGTGCCGTTCGATGAGCTCGTGTGGGGCCGTTTCGTCAGCGATAGCACGAGCGCGGTTTGGATCGACTGGCGGGGCGGCCGGGGGCAGCGGTGGCTATTCGTGGGCGGGCGGCCGCGAGAGGCAACGAGTGCGTCTCGAGCGCGCGTCGAGTGGAGCACTGGCGCCGTCGATCTGGATCCCGGCGTCACGATTCGTGACGGGCGGATTGGTCCCGAGGTCGCAGGACCACTTTCGTGGCTTCTGCCGCGGCGCGTGGCGCGGGCCAGAGAAACCAAGTGGCTGAGCCGCGCGCGGCTTCGCGAGACAGGTCACGACACGTCGAGTGGCTGGGCGATTCACGAGGTGGTGCGATGGGCCTGACAACTCGCGCGCTGGCCGCCCGTGTCGGCTACGGGCTCGTCTTCACCCTTGCCCTGCCGTCGGCTCTCGTCCTGTGGGCCCGCGCGCTCGAATCCGAGGTCGCGTTACCGCGGCTTCAGTCCTCGTCGTGGGGCGGCCTCCTCACTGCGCTCGGCCTGGGATGCTGGGCGGCCGGCGTCCTGGCTCTGGCGGCGCGCGGCCGAGGACTGCCGATGAACGCGTTTCCCCCCACGCGTTTCGTGACGTCGGGCATCTACTCGATCATGCCGCACCCGATCTACGTCGGCTGGGTTGTGGCCTGCGCAGGTGTCTCGATCGTCACGGGCTCGGCTGCCGGGCTCTGGATCGTGACGCCGCTTGTGGCGCTCGGATGCACGGCGCTCGTCATCGGCTACGAGCGCCCGGATCTTCGGCGACGCTTCCCGGAGGCCGCGGCCTATCGCCCATGGCTCAGCCTGCCACCCGATGACGAACGCCCGCCGTCGATGGGAGAGCGGCTTTCCATCTGGTTCTCGGTGCTGGTCCCCTGGTACATCGTCTATGACGGCGTCAAGCAACTTGGCGTGCCGGTCGATGCGTTCGACATTCGGCTCGCCGTTGAGAAAACCTGGCCGGTCTGGCTCTGGACGGTGCCGCTTTATGCGAGTGCCTATCTGATCGTGCCGGCAGCCGCGCTCCTCGTGCCGACGCGCGCCGGGCTCCGCGCGCTGGCGGTGCGCGGCCTCGTGTCGATGGCCGTGCTCAGCATGATCTATCTCATTGCGCCGATCGTCGCTCCATTTCGACCGTTTGACGCCTCGCAGCCATTCGGCTGGCTCCTCGCGCTCGATCAGCGCCTGGCCTCGCCCCCGGTCGGAGCCTGGCCGGCCTTTCACGTGGTCTGGGCGGCGTTTGCCGCCGAGGCGATCGGCGCTCGGTCGCGGACCTGGTCGATCGCGGCCTGGTCGTGGGCCGTGCTCATGAGCGCCAGCTGCATCACGACCGGCATGCACGCGACCGCCGACGTCGTCGCGGCCTGGTTGATCGTCATTCCACTCCGGCAACCGATGACCGTCTGGCGGTCGCTCCTCGATCACGCCGAGCGGCTGGGCAACTCGTGGCGCGCCTGGCGGATTGGACCTGTGCGGATCATCAGTCATGGCGTGTACGCCGGCGCCGCCGCTGCGATTGGCTTGCTGGGCATGGGGACCCTCGCCGGCCCGAGTGTGCTGCCAGATCTGCTGGCCATTGCCACGGCGACGCTTCTTGGCGCCGGCCTGTGGGCTCAGCTCGTCGAGGGGTCGCCGAGCCTGCTGCGGCCCTTTGGGTACTATGGCGCGATCGTGGGTGGGGCGGCTGGCACTCTGATCGTGGCCGCGCTCGGCGGCCACGCGGTGCTCGTCCTCGCCGCCACGGCGACGATGGCGCCGTGGATCCAGGGAATCGGCCGGCTGCGCTGTCTCGTGCAGGGATGTTGCCACGGACAAGTCGTCGACGGCCGTTACGGTATCCGCGTCAGGAATGTTCACTCACGCGCTGTGGCGCTCGCCGGACTGGCGGGGCAACCGATCCACGCGACGCAGCTCTATTCAATCTCGGGCAACATCGTCATCGGCGTGCTGCTCCTGCGTTTGTGGTCGCTCCACTCGCCGCTCTGGTTCATCGTCGGCGCGTATCTGATGCTCTCGGGGCTCGCGCGCTTCATGGAGGAGGCCTACCGCGGCGAGCCGCAGACGATTCCTTGGTTCGGCATGCCGATGTACCAGGTACTGGCGATCGCGAGCGTCGTCACCGGGGGCTTCCTCACCACGCTCGGTGGAGTGCCTGCACCTTCACCGGAATCGGTCCTCGACCCCGGAGTCATCGCCGCAGCGGTTGCCACGGGCGCGGCCTACTGGTTCGCCATGGGTGTGGACTTTCCCGAGTCGCATCGACGCTTCGCGCGCCTGTCGGGGTAAGGAGCGTTGTCGTTGTTCGCCCGCTTGGGGGTGCACACGCATTGATCCCGTGCACCCGCACCCGGTGTTACTTCCCACCAATCCGATACAGCCGTTCCGCCGTCCGCACGATGAGGTTCCCCTGCGCCATCGCCGGCGTCGCCATCGTCATCTCGCCGAGCGAGTTCTTCGCCAGCAGCTCGTACTTCGGCCCGGCCTTGATCACATACGTATCGCCGTTCTCGCTGATCGCGTAGAGGCGGCCGTTGGCCGCCCACGGTGACGCGGTGAATCCGACACCCACGGGATCGATCCGCTGCCGGCCGTACACCTCGGCTCCCGTGCGCGCGTCGTGCGCGGTGAAGAACCCGCGGTCGAGCAGCGTGTAGTAGAGCCCGTCGTACACGATCGGCGATGGGTTGTACGGCCCCGCCTGCGGCAGCGACCACGCCACAAACGCGTTGCTCGTCTCTCCCGTGCTCAACGTGATGTCGCCTGTCGCGCCGGGCTTGATCGCGTACACGGGGCGGACCTGGTCGCCGACATAGCCCGACGCGACGTACAGCAGCCCGCCGCTCTCGAAGGGGGTCGGGATGACGATGCTCGACATGCCCCGCAGCGTCCAGAGCCGTTTGCCGTCGAGGTCGTAGGACTCCACGCCGTGCGTCGCGGAGACGACGATTTCGGTTCGCTGAGCGTGGCGCCAGATGAACGGCGTGGCCCAGTTCGTCTCTCGTGCACGCTCGACCCGCCACACGTCCGTGCCCGTCCGGGCGTCGAGCGCCACGAGCGACGACTGTTCGTCGTTGTCGTCGAGCAGGTAGAGGCGGCCGCGCATGCAGCACCGGTGATGCCGCCGTGCCCCAGCCGTTCCGTGTCGCCCGCGCGGGCCACTGCCGCTGCCACACCGGCGTGCCGTCCATCGTGAAGGCGAACACGCCGATGTTGCCGAAGAGAACGTACACGCGCTCGCCGTCGGTCGTCGGCGTCTCGGACGCGTAGCTGTTCTTCAGGTGTCGCGGGTGTGGCGGCGCGCTGCGATGCGCCTCGCGCTGCCACAGCACTCTGCCGCTGGTGAAATCCACGCCGAAGACCATCCACCGGTGCTCATCCGACGGCGTGGGCCGCTCGCCGCCGAAGTACAGGCCGGGCTTCGGGGCCTCACCCGCCTGCGCGCGAATCACCGACGTGAGAAAGATGGTGTTGTTCCAGACGATCGGCGACGACCAGCCGACTCCGGGGATCGTCGCCTTCCAGACGATGTGCTCAGTGGCGCTCCAGGTGTCTGGCACGCGCAGGTCCGCCCCGACGCCGGTGGCGCCGGGTCCGCGAAACTGCGGCCATTGCGCGGCCTGTCCCGCCGTCAGTGGAACCGCTATCAGCACGAGGGAGACGAGCAGGAAGCGTCGCATGCGGCATGCTACTGCAAAAGGCGCCGGGTTCGACTCCCGCCGCCTCCCCGTTGCTCCACGACTGCCTGCAACCTCACCGCTAGGGCGTGACTCAACCGATTCTCGGGTTGGTCGTACTGATCGAAGAGGTTGCGCATGAACGAGCGACTCGCCTTTCAGGCAGGCCATCCGTCTTTGACGTATATCCGTCTCAGCCGTATACTCTACCTGAAGGGTTCACATTCGTCGAAACCCGGCTGTTCACGTCCCTCGTCCACCGGTACCTGTCCGACGATGAGTACGCGGCGCTGCAACAGGCGCTCGCGGACAATCCGGATGCAGGAGACGTTATCCGAGGGTCGGGCGGCGTCCGAAAGCTCCGATGGGGCGTCTCCGGACGCGGTAAACGAGATGGGATTCGAGTGATCTACTACCTGCGATCGCGCCAGGGAGAGATCTGGCACCTTGCACGCGAAGAATGAGGCAGAGAGCATCCCCGGGCACGTTCTGAAGAAGATCAGGGAGGAAATCGATGGCGGCGCCTAAGCGGCGGAATATCGGCGCGGAGATTCTGGAAGGGCTTCGACAGCTCAAGCGAGGCGAACACGGCCGCGTCACAACCGTGCCATCGGTCGCGACGATTCGCGAAGGCACGGGCTTGTCACAGCCGCGTTTTGCCGAACTCCTCGGTGTCTCGGTGCGGACCCTTCAGGAGTGGGAACAGGGACGCCGCGCGCCGTCGGGGCAGCACGCACCTTGTTGATGATTGCCGCGAAGAACCCACGCGCGCTCATCGATGTGGCGTAGCGCCGATTCAACTCTCGACGCGACGAGGAAACGTCAGGAGGGCTTGACGATGCCGCGCCCACCCGCCCCCGCCGCCAGTGCGTCGACGGCGTCGTTCGTTTGCTCGAGCGTGTAGGTGCGGGTCGCCAATTCGCCCAGCTTCAGCCGGCCCTGCTGATAGAGGGAGACCAGGCTCACGATGTCCTTCAGCGGATCGCCCGATCCGTAGACCGACCCGATGAGCCGCTTTTCGTGCATCACAAAGGGAAACATCCGGATCGGGCTTTCGGCATCGACGCGCGACAGGCCGGTCACGACGATGGTGCCGCCCTTCCGCGTGGCGGCGACGCCATCGACCAGCGTCGCGGGCGATCCGACGGTATCGAACACGTAGTCGGCACCGCGGCCGCCGGTCAGATCCTTGATGACCTGAACCGTCGACTCACCGCCGCGCACGAGGTCGGTCGCGCCCAGGGTTTTCGCCATCGCCAGTGGCTGCTCCTGCCGATCGACGGCAATGATGCGGCCGGCGCGGGCCAGAACGGCGCCCTGCACCACGTTCAACCCGACCCCACCCGCACCAATGATTGCCACCACGGCCCCCTGCGGGACGCGGGCGGCGTTCAGGACAGCACCCACGCCGGTCACGACGGCGCACCCAACCGAGGCCAGGGCGTCGAACGGCACGTCCGAGGGCACCGAGGCCAGCCCGGATTCCGGGAGGACCGTGTGCGTGGCAAAGCAGGCGGTCCCTAGAAACGGCGCCACGTCCGCGGTGCCCACCTTCAGCCGCGTTCCGCCGAACGGGAGTCGGTTGCGGAACGTCGTGCGATCGAGCCGATCGCAGAAGAGCGGTGTCCCCGCCACGCAAGGCGGGCACGTCCCACACGCGGGCGCCCAGCAGAACACCACGTGGTCGCCGAGGCGCACCCGGCTCACCCCCGCGCCCACCTCGCGAACCACGCCCGCCCCCTCGTGGCCGGGGCAGAGCGGCACGCGCATCGGCCAGTCGCCGTTGATGGCATGCAGGTCGCTGTGGCAGACACCCGCGGCCTTGACCTCGACCAGGACCTCCCCCGTTTCCGGCGGGGCGAGCTCGGCGATTTCCACCGACAACGGCTGACCCTGTTCGCGGAGAATGGCGGCTTTGATGTGCATGACGGAAAAGTGGTGTGTGTCAGAGAGTCTGGGGTACTGGTGCCGTGGGTGGCTAGTATGCCAAAGTGTGGCGAGACTGAACGCCGCGACCAGCACGACGCGTAATCGCGGCGGACTTCCAGACCATGACGGGGCACGAAATCCGGCTGGCCGAGCGGCCCAAGGGCTGGCCCACGCTCGACACCTTCGCCCACGCGGCCGTCGAGCTCCCGCCCGTCGCCGACGGTCAGGTGCTCGTTCGCAACCTCTTCATATCGGTCGATCCGTACATGCGCGGCCGGATGAACGACGTGAAGTCGTACGTGCCACCGTTCCAGATCGGACAGCCGCTCGAAGGCGGCGCCATCGGCGAGGTCGAGGAGTCACGCGCGCCGAACCTCCATGCGGGCGACATCGTGCAGTCGATGCTGGGGTGGCGTGACCGCTTCGTCGCCCCGGCCAGTCAGGTCCGCGCCGTCGACGCGCCCGTGCGACCGCTCTCCGTCCACCTGGGCGCGCTCGGCATGCCCGGTCTGACGGCCTGGGTTGGCTTGAAGCTCGCCGAGCTCAAGGACGGCGAGCGCATGTTCGTGTCGGCGGCCGCCGGCGCCGTCGGCAGCATCGCCGGCCAGCTCGCAAAGCAGAAGGGATGCATCGTGATCGGCAGCGCCGGTTCCGCCGACAAGGTGCGGCGGCTCACGACGGAGCTCGGCTTCGATGCCGCGTTCAACTACCGCGACGGCGAGGTCAGGAAGCAACTGGCCGCAGTTGCGACCGACGGCCTTGACGTCTACTTCGACAACGTCGGCGGGGACCACCTCGAGGCGGCGCTCGCCTGCATGCGCGAGCATGGCCGCATCGCGGCCTGCGGCGCCATCTCCCGCTACAACGACGAAACGGCGCCGCCCGGACCCCGCAACATGTTCCTGTTCGTGACCCGGCGCCTCACGATGCGCGGTTTCATCGTCAGCGACTGGAGTCGCGAGATGCAGACGTTCCGGGCCGAGGTGAGCCCGCTCGTCGCGAGCGGTCGCGTGCAAGCGCTCGAGACGGTGATCGAGGGCCTGGACCAGGCGCCAGCCGCGTTTCTCAGCCTGCTGAGGGGCGGCAACGTCGGCAAGATGATCGTGAAGATCACATGAGCTGACCGTGGTGGGGCGCCGCCCGACCTTCAGTCCAACGGCTCGAGGTCGTCGAGAAGTCTCGTGGAGGCAACTGCCCTGGTGCCGCGCACCAAATCGAACGTGTGGCTGCCCGTGTGGACGACGTAGAGCCGTGTGAGACGCAGGTCCTCGGCGGCCACGGTGCAGGGATCGGGTCATAGCTGGTGACATGGTCAGCTTGAACTCGACGCCGATACGCTGAAGGCCCCGGGCCACGAGCAGGTCGAGCTCGGCGCCTGACTAGGTCGCCCGGAAGAAGCACTCCTCCGGCCCGCGCGCCCAGGCGGCGGATCGCCGCTTCGAGCAGTAAGCCCTCCCAGGAGGCCCCGATTTTTGGATGCGTTTCGAGCGCACGCGCGTCGGCGACGCCCAGCAACGTCGCGCATTTCATGGAAGAGGCCTACCGCGGCGAGCCGCAGACGATTCCTTGGTTCGGCATGCCGATGTACCAGGTACTGGCGATCGCGAGCGTCGTCACCGGGGGCTTCCTCACCACGCTCGGTGGAGTGCCTGCACCTTCACCGGAATCGGTCTTCGACCCCGGAGTCATCGCCGCAGCGGTTGCCACGGGCGCGGCCTACTGGTTCGCCATGGGTGTGGACTTTCCCGAGTCGCATCGACGCTTCGCTCGCCTGTCGGGGTAAGGGGCCTCGACGTCACCCGCCTGCTTTCGGCAGGAACGGAACGAGCTTCCGGATCAGCGCCTCGTCTGGCCGGGTGAGTCCATTTGCGATGCTGAATGCTCAATCCTGGATGCCGAATTCAGTGCTGATTGAATCATGCATGCTGAATTCGTTCAGCATTCAGTACATCCCAAAGGCCTTTCGCACATGTTCCAGCGTCAGGTCATCGCACCACATGTTGCCCGAGTTGGTGCTGGCGTAGAAGCCGAGACGACAGGCTACCTCCACGCGCGGCGTGTCCGCCACGAAGCTGACGCAGTTCTGCGTCCAGTCGAAGGTCCCGAGCTGGCCTGGCGATCGCACGAAGCCCCCGAGCAACGAGACGTTCGCGCCGACGGCGCCGCTGCCGCCGATCCCTTCGCCCTTGAGCCAGCCACAAAGCAGATAGTTCTCTCCTGGAATGAGCGTCGAGACGACCTGGTTCCACCTGATGTCGTTGTCGCTCGACGCTTTCAGGCGAGCGCTGGACGCACCCGTCAGGGCCACCGGGCTGGGCCAGACGAATGCATCTGCCATCGAAACCCAGGCGCCAGTTGTCCACCCGTCGGGCAGTCCGTTCCTTCCGGTTTCAAACGACCCGTTCGCCAGCAGGTTCGATGATTGTTGTGGCCCCGAGATGGTGAGATCAAACGCCAGACCGTCGTCACGCCAGCTCACGTTGTCGACCCGGAATACTTCCTGTTGGTCACCGAAGTACGAGTAGAGAACGATCGGGTAAATCGCAGCCGGGTTGTCCGGAGACGCGAAGTCGTGGGGATCCACAGGTTGACTCGGGAGAATGGCTCCGTCGGCGGGTTCCAGCTTCAGGATCGGCGGGTCCTGCCCCATCGAGGATCCCTCGAGCACGTGGTAGATGGCGAGCCCATTGAAGTCATTGTCGACGGCTCCATAGCCGCTCGACGGCCGCCGCCGGTACTCGATGAGGAAGTACTCAGATGGGCGGCTCGTCGGGACCTTCACCGCGGCCAGCTTGTCGTGTGCCGACGGCAGCCACACGCCCTGCGTCGACTGGCTGACGACCTGCGGCGTGAGCCAGCCAAGCTTGACCCGTTCGAACGCGCTGAAGTCGGGCGGGGGAACGGGCCAGCTGTACGACATGACGGTCAGAGCGCTCATCGTCCCGTAGGTGCCGTACATGTCAGGCAGTCCGAGGCAGTGTCCCAATTCGTGATTGAAGTTGCCGGTGGCCCCTGCCTGGACGCTGCCGCTCGCCTGGCCGTCGACGAACAGGTTCGCTCCGGCGTTCTGGCTCGTTCCCCCAATCGCATACTCGATAGGTGCGTCGCCGCTCGAGACGATCAGCCATGACGCGTCGATGATGCCGTCGCCGTTGACATCGTAGTCACGGGTGTCGATCTGCTGTCGAGCAAGCGTGATCACGCTATCGCGAAACTCGCCCCACCATGAATAGGCCCCGGACACCGCTGGCCGAGGAAGCTGGACACGGAGAATGTCCCATCGAAAGGTCTCCAAGCCCCGGCTGAGAAAGGCCCAGTGGTCTTCCATCTTGCGAAGCTGCAACGAGACGTCATCAACACTCTTCATGCCGGGGCCCGTCCAATCCTCCAGCCCGCGATCGGCGAAGTCGGTGATGATGGCCAAACCCTTTCGGACCGGCGCCGTGTACTGAACTTTCACGCTGTCGGAGACGTTTCCAACCCGTCTGACCAATTCGACGTACAGCGTCCGGCCGCTCAGCGGAACGTGGCTCACGATGTGTTCGGTCGCCGGTCCGAGGGACGCACTCGCGTACAGGTCAGCCTGTCCTGGCGCACTGCCGATCTTCAGCCAGAATTCGTCGCCCGCGCCTTCCCATCGAAACGACACCGCCGTTGTGCGGAGCGTCGCGCCGGGAGCGGGTGCGGTAATCCTGAATGGTGAGGATGTCTGCTCCGCCTCGACCCGTATCCAGTTGAAGTTGCCGACCGCGCCGCTGCTTCCGATCGAGTCCACTACGAGCCTCAGTACCCTGAGGTCCGGCCGCAAGCGGAACCGACGCTCGACTGACGGTGGTCCAGCTCTGCCAGCCGCCCGTGTCCGGTATCGCGAGCGCTCCCGTCACGTCGATTCCGTTCACCTCGAGATGGCATGTGCCCCCGAGGCCAGGCGAGGCGACCCGGAGCTGTACCGTAAAGAGTCCAGCCGTCGCGACGTTCACACTGTAGTTCCACCATTCGCCGGCACTCACCCAACCGATGTCGTATCCGCCGCCGGCGTCGCTCGTTTCTTCGATATCCACATTGGTCGCCCGAAACGCGCCGCCGCTGTTACCTACCGAGGCATCGTGATACGCAACCCCCTCGCCGCCATCGTCGAAGTACTCTGCCTGGACCAGACCCGGCAGCGCTGCCGCCGTACCGCCATATGCCGTACCGCCATATGGCGTCGATGTACCACCTGGCTCCAAGGTGGCGAAGATCCAGTTGAAGTTGCCGACCCAACCGCTGCTCCCGACAGAGTCCATCACCAGCCGGAGCCCCTGAGTCCCGGCGGCCAGAGGGACCGACGATCGACTGACCGTGGCCCAGCTCTGCCAGCCGCCCGTGTCCGGGATCGGAATCGCTCCCGTCACGTCGATGCCATTCACTTCGAGATGGCACCTGCCCCCGACACCGGGGGAGGCGACCCGGATTTGTATCGTGTAGAGTCCGGCCGTTGCCACCGTCACCGAGTATTTCAACCACTCGCCGGCGCTCACCCAGCCGATGTTGTACCCGCCGCCGGTATCGCTCGTTCCCTCGAGATCCACGTCGGTCGCTCGATACGCACCGCCGCTGTTGCCCGACGATGTTTCGTGATACGCGTGCCCCTCGCCGCCGTTGTCGAAGTGCTCTGCTTCGACAAGACCTGGCAACGCCACCGGCGCGCCGAGGTATGGAGTCGACCCGGAGTCCGATTGCAATGAGGCAGAGAGCCAGTTGAAGTTGCCGACCGCACCGCTGCTGCCGACCGAGTCCATCACCAGCCGGAGCTCCTGAGTCCCGGCGGCCAAGGCTACCGATGATCGACTGACCGTGGCCCAGCTCTGCCAGTCGCCGGTGTCCGGTACCTCGAGCGGCCCCGTCACGTCGATCCCCTTCGCCTCGAGATGGAACGTGCCTCCGATGCCGGGCGAGGCGACGCGCACGTCGATGGTGTAGAGCCCAGCCGTGGCTACCGTCACGGTGTATTTCAACCACTCGCCGGCGGTTACCCAGCCGATGTTGTACCCGCCGCCCGCGTCGCTCGTCGCCTCGAGATCCACATCGCTCGCCCGACCCACGCCACCGCTGTTGCCCGGCGACGTGTCGTGATAGGCGTTCCCCTCGCCACCGTTGTCGAAGTGCTCTGCTTCGACGATACCTGGCACCGGGAACGGCTCCTGGTTGACGAAAATCCAGTGGAAGTTGCCGACGGCGCCGCTGCTCCCGTCCGAGTCCATCACCAGCCGGAACACCTGAGCTCCGCCGGCCAGCCGAAGCGATGCCCGACGGATATCGGCCCACTTCTGCCAGCCGCCGGTATCCGGGATCACGAGCGGCCCTGTCACGTCGAACCCATTCGCCTCCAGATGGAAGGTGCCCCCGGCGCCGGCCGAGGCGACCCGAAACCAGAACGTGTAGAGCCCGTCCGTCGGCACGCTCACGCTGTAGTTCAACCACTCCCCGGCACGCACGTCGCTGATGTTGAACTGCACGTCGCCAGGGTCGAGTGCGCCCACGTCCTTCGCCACCTCCGTATCGACATCTGTATCCGGAGTCGGCCGAACCCAGACGCCGCTGTTGCCCGGCGTCGTGTCGTGATAGGCGATCCCCTCGCCACCATTGTCGAAGAACACCGCCTGGATCCGTCCGCAGGGGTATCCCGGGCATTCAGAGCCGATTCCCGGCAACCGCCAAAATCCGCCGAACAAGCCCGTACTTCCCGTTTGCGCCGGGGCAGCTGAGGCGGCCAGAACCATCGCAATTGCGCCGCAGGTGAGAACGTGGCGTGGTTTCGTCATGATTGTCTCCTGCGGATCCGAGCGAAGCGCTCGTCGTCAACTCACCAGCTACGTGTCCGCGGACGTGCAGTGCGATTTGTCGCGGGCACGACGGCAACAAACTGCGACGGCCCGCTCGTCAGGCGACGCGGTGCAAGAGCCTCGCCCAAGAAGATCCGAACACTCTCCAGGGGTTAGACACTCGCGCAAGGTGCGCAACGAGGACTTTCACGCAGGACCGTGAGATCTTTCGGCGGGACGCATGATCAGCCCGGCCGAGCTGGTAGAGCGAGATCAGGCTCACGATGTCCGCGTGACGGAAAGTGCCCGTGTGGCCAAGAGTGTGATGGAGGGGCCTGGACCAGGCGCCAGCCACATTTCTCAGCCTGCTGCGGAGGGCGGCAACGTCGGCAAGATGATCGTGAAGATCACATGAGCTAACCGTGCTTGGGACGCCGCACGACCGTCAGTCCAACGGCTCGAGGTCGTCGAGAAGCCTCGTGGAGGCGCTCGGCGTCTTGCATCGCCACGGGCGCCCGCCCGTTGACATTTCAGGCGGGCCGCCAGTATAAGGCGAGCGCACATGCCTTCCGTCCAGGATTTGTTCAATCTCTCGGGCCGGGTCGCGATCGTCACCGGCGGGTCACGCGGTCTCGGCGAGGAAATGGCCGAGGGACTGGCCGAAGCCGGCGCCGCGCTCGTGCTCTGCGCCCGGCGCGCCGAGTGGCTCACGCCGACCATCGAGCGCTTCAAGGCGCAAGGCGTCCGTTGCGAGGGTCTCGTCGCAGACGTGGCCAGGCCCGCCGACGTGCGGGCCGTGGTCGACACGGCGATGCGGGCCTTTGGCCAGGTCGACATCCTCGTCAACAACGCCGGCATCACCTGGGGTGCGCAGCCCGAGGAGATGCCGCTCGACAAGTGGCAGAAGGTCCTCGACGTCAACCTCACCGGCGCGTTCCTCTTCGCGCAGGCGGCGGGACGCGAGATGCTGAAACGGCAGTACGGCCGCATCATCAACGTGGCGTCGATTGCCGGTCTGCATGCATCGGTGCGCGGGCCGCACTATGCCGGTTATGCGGCGAGCAAGGCGGGGTTGATGGGACTCACGCGCGAACTGGCCGCCTCGTGGGGGCGCGACGGGATTCGCGTGAATGCCATCGCCCCTGGCTTCTTCCACTCGCGACTGGCCGATCCGGCCATCCCGCTCGCCGAGCCCTCGATCAAGGCATCGTGTCCCATCCCGCGCGTCGGTGCGCCGGGCGAGCTCAAGGGTGTCGCTGTCTTTCTGGCCGCGGATGCGTCGAATTACATCACCGGGCAGGTGATCGTGGTCGACGGCGGCCGCACGATCGCCGGGCACTGAGAAACGGGTAGCGGCTGGCCACTACGGCTGGTCCTGTGGGATCTCGATCGCGGGTCGAGCGCCATCGCGGCTGCAACACCGCCCAGCTGTGCGGCCCGTCTGGAACCCCTGACTGCTGAATGGCTTCGCTGCATCCGGCACCATCAGTCCTCGTTGGTTACGCGCCGGCACCGGCGCGTAACCGTGGATATCCACCCTTTGGCGCAGAATTCTGCGACGGCCGTTGCACGTAACCGCGCGCGAAGGCGGGCAGGACTCCTGCTAGAATCACGGCGGATTCCGCGGGGTACGCGTGTGAACGACGGTGCCAAGAGCACGGAGTTTACCCGCGGCTTCGCAGTCTACTAATAGTTAGGCGGATCTCATTACTGCGTCGGCTCGTAAGACGACACGATGGGACGACAAAGACTGGCGTGGACTTGCGTGCTGATCGCCGGTGGAGTGTTGTTGATGTTGCCTGTGTTGTATACATCGGGGATATCCGGCGCTTCCACGGAGGATTGGGACGTGGCCTCAACGCCTATCGCGCGACTTCCTCTCGACTCCTTGAGGGATGCGCGATCGGCGAGCATCGTCTTTATGGTGCCAACTACCGATCAGTGGGTCAGGATTCGCGAAACGTGGGGCGATCCACGCTACGTCGTGTTCGGGCGGACCGACGACGGCAGCTTATCGGTCTTGCCGTGGAACTCGCTGGGCCTCGAGGTCACAGGATCAACAGGACTCGGACCTCTCGAAATGACGGCGGCTGGCGACGTTCAGAATTCTTTGCCTGCGAACACAACTGGTGTGATGTTCCGGCCGCGTCCTGGCGAAAAGGTGCGGCTTGATATCAAAGCCACGAACCCTGGTGCTCTACCAGACGGCGAACTTGTGGTGCAGGCAGCCTGGGAGGGTGACGCAAAGGGCCGGGCAGTGGGCATGGCGTTCAGTGTGGACTTGCGACGCTACCTTCGATTAGGCCTTCTGTGCGGCGCTATCCTTCTTGTCGCAGCGGCTGCACTCGGCAACTGGCGGACCGCCTAACACCCGGCTGCACCCGACGGCCGCATGATCCTGAGCGGCCGCGGGTGAGCCGGAAACGTTAGGCCGCACCCGTTCCGACGACTCGACCGTGCGACACGAGACTGTGACGCGTTGTCGATGAATTACGACGTAAGGCACTCCGGCGAATGCGGGCTCGCTACATGCCCGGCGCGAACCCTAATGCCAACCCACCGGCCGTTGGACGCAGCCATCTCTACCCGCAGTAGCTTACGATCCGGCTCCTCTGGAGGGTCCAATGAAACGAACGTCGATCATCGCTGCGCTCGTGCTGTCGGCCGTCTCGAGCACCATCGCGCAGCAGCAGAGCGCACGGACACGGGATGCCGCGAGTACCGAGCAGGCCGTTCAGCAGCAGGATCAGGAACGGATTCGCGCGCAGATCGCTGCCGACACCATCGCGCTTCGCCGCATCTATGCCGATGACTTTCTCGGCATCGGACCGACCGGCGTCGTGCGTAACAAGGCAGAGGTCATCGCTGACTTCACAACGCATGCGCTGACGTACCAATCCATCACCACCGCCGAGGTTCGCGTGCGCGTGTATGGACATACCGCGGTGGAAACCGGTCGCTCCACGATGGTCGGACAGGACAAGGGCAAGGACGTCCCGCGCGAAAACCGTTTCACCCGCGTCTGGGTCATGACGGACGGGAAGTGGCAGCTGGTGGCGAATCACTATTCGTTGATGACCACGCAATAGGAATCATGCGGTTCTGGCAGAGGTTGCGGTACGTCGAGGGTGAGCGCGAGGGCGAGGCCGTGCTCCTGGGAGCGGCGAGCGTTAGCCGGACAAACCGATGCCTACCACGCAACTGACAAAGCGCGAGCTGAGGCAGCGTTCGTCGCAACTCCGCACCCTGATCTGCGAGTGGGACCCTATCGGCGTCGTGGACGATCCCGATTGGCCGCGGGACGAGTACGATTGTCTTGTGGGGCCTCTGTTGACCCTCCTGCAGTCGGATGCCGCCGCCGATGCGATCGCGAGCTATCTCCGGAAGGAAGTAATCGAGCACTTTGGGCTGTCGCCGGCCGCCTATGATTTCACTGCTGTCGCACGGCGGTTGCGAACCTGGTTCGACCAGGGTTGGCGGGATCCTGCCGAACCTGTAACCATTTTCGTTGCGCTCCTGGATGACGGGGTTGACGTCTGGCGTCCGGTCCAGGCGCGACCGCTCCATCGAGGACTCTTTCGGATCGTGGGTGTGGACGCTGACGTCAGTGACGAGCACTGGCAGTTCCCCGCTGGCGCGATAGTCCGATGCGAGGACAAACGATTCGATGACGGGACCACCGGGGCGACCGCCGTCGAGGAAGTCCTGGGGGCCGGCTAACATGGCCGTAAAGCTGACGGTAGACCGCATGGACCTGAAAGGGGAGGCAAGAATGGTCTTCTCTCGACTCATTACTTTCGTCGCGATTTGCCTGTCTGGCATCTGGTCTTCGGCGAGCGCCCAGTCACCGTCAGGTGCGGCTTCGCTGAACATTGAATCCGCTGAGATCGCGTTTGCTTCCCAACGAGACGGCAATTGGGAGATTTACGTGACGGACTCCGCTGGCCGGAGCCAACGACGGCTCACCCGGCGCGAGATGCAGGATCGATTCCCACTCTGGTCTCCGGACGGCGCACAGATCGCCTTCGGCTCGCAGGTCGACTCTGGCTGGGAACTCTGGGTCATGGATTCGAGCGGGACCCGCGAGAGACGCCTCTACTCGCAGATCGTGGCTAAATCAGCGCGGGGTTGGTCTCGCGACGGCAAACGGATCGCATTTGCGGCTGTCGCGGATGAGAACATCGACGTCTATACCGTGGATGTTGCGTCAACCCAGGTGACGCGGTTGATGTCGTCTCCTGGTGAGGACCGTGATCCGTCCTGGTCGCCGGATGGTACGCGTCTCGCGTTCTCATCCACTCGCGATGGGAACGCAGAAATCTACGTGATGCGAACCGATGGCAGCGATGTGCGGCGTGTGACGAACAACTCTGCCTCTGATGCAAGCCCAACATGGTCACCAGACGGGTCCCGAATCGCATTTGTTTCTGATCGTGATGGCACCCGGGATCTTTATGTCATGCGTCCGGACGGGCAAGGTCTTACACGACTGACCGTTGGCGCGGGCGTGACCAAGGATGTGCCGCGGTGGGCACCAGACACATCTCGCATCGCTTTTCAGATTGCGCGCGGTGACAACTACGACATGGGCATTGTGCGGATCTCCGACCGGAGGCGGACGGACTTTGCGAACTCTTCCGGCTACGACGGCATGTACACATGGTCGCCGGACGGGAGACACATCGCGTTCATTTCGGGCCGCGACGGCTTCGATGGTCTCTACACAGCCGATGCTGACGGGCAGCACTTACTCAGACTCACTGCGAGTCCGTCACTCAATCCGGAATGGCAGCCTCGACGGTAACGCGGTCTAACCAGGCGCTGCAGCCGACGGGCGGCGGCGGCGAGACATGTGTTACCGCCCGCGGCTGAGCGCCGGTCGTTAGACCGCATCTTTATTTTGCGGATGGCCGGTGTGGCACCGATTTCGTGCCCGTGGTGAACTCGGTCCGGACCGAGTCCCCGGTTGTCTATCCCAATCGGATTACATCGAGGCAGAGGTGGGAGGAGCGGTGAGCTTGCCATGCCCGTGCTGCCGCTATCTCACCCTGAAGTCTCGTGGGGACTTCGAGATCTGCCCGGTGTGCTTCTGGGAAGATGATGGCCAAGACGATCAGGACGCATCCCTCGTCCGAGGCGGTCCAAATGGGGCGCTGAGTCTGGACGAGGCGCGTCGTAATTTCGCTGCGTTTGGCGCCTGTGACGCACGTTCGAAGCAATTTGTCCGACCGCCGATGCCGGCGGAAGAGCCACACTCGCAGCCTCGAAATCAAGGGGAACGAGGCTGACGTCATGCCGACGATCATGTGTACGCGACGATTGTGGCATGCGATTGGCGGCCGTGGCCGCCTCCTGCCCCGTCTGCCGCCTGCTGACGAGCGCGGTAAGCTGCGCGTGTGGTCCGCCCGTGAGCTTTACACGCCCGCAGGCGCGTTCGTGGTCGGCCTCGAAGAGACGACGTACTTGACGGTGGTCTGTCCGCTTCTGAGACTGCCAGACTTTCATCGGTCGTTTGCCGCTTCGGTGGCAACGGCCCTGAGCGCGTTGCCGGTTCCCCGTGATGTGTGCGAAGTCGAGGCTTGGGCCATCATCGACGGCACGCGCTTCGCAAAGAATGACAATCGAAGCCTGCTCGGGTCGTTGAACGACGTCGCATTCCATGTCGACGTCTTGCTGGAGAATCAACGCCGGGTGAGCTTAGCGGTGCTCGATCACGTCCAGGGGCAGCTGAATCACATGCCGCACGTTCATCGCGAGCCGGCCTTCCCGGATCAAGCCGCGCGCCTGCTGTTCGCGCCGGCTCCGTCCGCTTAGATTGGCAGCGGTCTAACACCGGTTTGCAGCCGGCGGCGGCGAGTGCGATCATGAGCCGCCGCGGCTGAAACCGAGACGTTGCCGGACAGAGACATGAGGGCCAATCTCCTTGCTTGAATGTGAGCACCTTATTCGGCAAGCCGTCAGTTGCCGGGTCTGCTTCCGCCTTGGCGAGGTGCAAGAGCCGTTCATCACCATTGCGCAGCCTCGATCGATAGGTCCTCGTTATTGGGCCAGCAGCCAGCGAGTCGTGGTCTTGATGCTCAATCCCGGTCAAAGCAGTGATGACGCCGGGGCGCGAGGCTTCCTGCAGAACATGCGGTTGTTTCGGGCCGGCCGGATGGACATTGAGGAGATCTTCCATGGCCAGCGCGAAGTGATGCCTTCTTGGGGTCATCCGCGAGGGCGCTTCGCCGGGTTCTACATCGAAGGCATCGGGTTGGGTCTCGACGAGGTGGCGTTCGCCAACGTGTCATGGTGTGGAACCGCGGGGAACAAGTACCCGGGTTCGATGCTTCGACGATGCTTCGAGGCGCATACTGGCCCGTTGCTCAGAATCCTCAAGCCAGACGTCGTTCTTGCATCTGGCCGGAAGACCCACGCATTCGGCAATAGCATCCGCGCCCTATTGCCAGGCGTTACCATTGTCGAGACACTTCACTACGCGCACAGGGCTGGGAGAACGAAGGAGCGGCGGGAAGTTCCCCCGGTTGCAAAGTTTCTTCAGGCGAACTTCGTTGTCGTGAAAGTCCCTGTCGGACAGATGATCGGGCTGAACTACGCGGAGCAGAATGTTGACTTGGTGCGAAAGTACAGGGTCTTTACGACCGCGGAGAACGCAGGGATTCCAAGCATCGTGATCCTCGATTCTGCGGGGAACGTGCTCGGTCGCACCGACAAGGGAGAGTGGCGACATGGGGATGCCGTTCTTCCCGAGAATGTGATTCGCGACTTGCGGCGCTGGGCGCCAAAGCGCTAGGCCCATTGACGTAGGGCTGGCTAACCTGCCGCTGCAGCCGACGATCGGCGGGCAGATCGACGTAAAACTGAGCAGCGAGTTCGCCGCTCGCGGCTGAGCGGCAGGTCGTTAGACCGAATTCAGACGATCCCCAACCACGATGAGAGTTGCTGGATATCAGGCGCCTCTGCTGCCCAGCGGATCCATGGAGGCGATTGGGCTCATCGCGGAGCAGGTCAAAGTCTGCGAGGCGGCCGGCGTCGAGATTCTCTGCTGCCCCGAAGCGGTGCTCGGCGGGCTTGCCGACTACAGCGACGATCCAGCCGACCTCGCAATCGACGTTGGGAGTGGGCAGTTACGTACTCGGCTGAGTCCTCTGGCCAGTGACTCCGTCACCACGATTGTCGGTTTCACCGAGGCCGGGACCGATGGCCGCTGGTTCAACTCCGCCGCCGTCTTCTCCCAGAACGAGGTGGTCGGCGTGTATCGGAAAATGCACCCAGCCATCAACCGATCCGTCTACACGGCCGGAGCCGCTGCGGAGCTCTTCAAGGTGGGCAGCCTGGTGTTTGGCATCGCGATCTGTCGAGACTCAACCTTCGCCGAGCTGGTGCAGGGCATGGTCGCTAGCGGGGCAACTGCTGTGTTCGTGCCGACCAACAATGCACTGGCTCCAGCGAAGGGCGGAGCCGAGGTTGTAGCACACGCACGCCAGACGGATGCACAGCGAGCAACCGAGGGCGGCATCTGGGTAGTGCGGGCCGACGTCGCTGGACGAATCAACGGCCTCGAGTCCTATGGGTCATCCGCGATCACCGGGTGCGACGGGTCAGTCCGGCAGGTAGCCAGACAGCTCCAACCAGATCTATTGATCGCCGACATCGGCGTACGAAATCGGTCTAACATCCAAATGGAGCCGACGCGCGCTGAGTCGTGAGCGCGCGCGGCTCATTTGGCGCGTTAGGCCGACAGACGGCGCCACGATGGAAGAGAACGCACGTGACTGGATCGGAGGCTTCGCATGCCTCACGTGCCCTGGAGGCTCGCATGGAATTCACGGATGTCATCCGTTCGGACGATCAACTGCGCGCCTTGATGGGCGATCCGGTCGCCCCGTCGGTCGTGGACAAGACGTTGTCGACACTCGACCGGCATTGCCTGACCTTCATCGCCCGCTCGCCTTTCGTGCTTGTCGCCACGAGCGACGGGGCGGGGCGGATGGACATTTCGCCCAAGGGCGACGCGCCGGGTTTCGTGCGCGTGCTGGACGACAAGACGCTGGTGATCCCCGATCGCCCGGGCAACCAGCGCTTCGACACCTTCCGTAACCTCTTTCAGTCACCGCGCGTCGGGCTGATGTTCCTCATTCCCGGCAAGCGGGAAACCTTGCGCATTGGCGGGAGGGCCGAAGTGGTGCGGGACGCTGCGTTGCTCGAGTCCCTGAACGCGCAAGGAAAGGTCCCCGCATTGGCCATCGCGGTCCATGTCGACGAGGCCTTCTTCCACTGCTCGAAATGCATGATCCGCTCGCACCTTTGGCAGCATGAGCAGTGGGCGCCGCTCGATGGCCTGCCGACACTCGCCGAGACGATGAAGGATGCCGCCGCGATCGCCGCCTCGGTCGAAGTTCTCGAAGGCGTGATCAAGGAGGATGAGGAACGACGCCTCTATTAGCTCGGCCCTTTAGCGAACAGCGGCCCAGAGCTGTTCTCGCATCGGTCCTATCTCGTGGTGCCACGAGAGGCTCCGGCCGAAGACGTCGATCGCCTCGACGCGCTGTGCCTGATCTTCGGCATCGGCCTGATTCTTTATGACGCGAACGATCCAGAAAACCCGGCGTTTCAGATTCGTGTCCGTGCAGCAAAGCACGAGCCAGACAGCTTCTACGTGAATCAGAACATCAAGATTGTCGCGGACGATCTCAAGCTGTAATCGCCGGCCGGCTAACCTCAGCTTGCAGCCGACGGCGCCCGCTGCGATCATGAGGCGCCGCGGCTGAAGCTGGACGTTAGCCCGTTCCTTCCCCCCGAGAATCGTGGCCGGCAGAAAAGTGGGATCCGGACAGAGTCCGGACCGAGTTCGCCGAGCGCTCGCATCGCGGGGACGAGCACCGACGTGTGGCTTCGCGTTCCCCGTGGCGTCGTCGGTTCGTTTCGGGCTTCTGCATTTGAGCCGTCATCCACATCCCTGACCCGAACGCCATCTCCCGCGAATCTCCGAACCGAGGCGGATGGAATGGTCAAAGGAACCAAGAATTCCGCCTCAACGGCCCATTTGTCGTAATACTGTCGTATCGTCGTCGGCCGATGCTCGCCGGCTTGCCGTAGCGATTTCCTCAGAAGTGCCGGAAGGTGGAGTCATGAACCACGTCGTCAAGGGCTGTCGATGAAGATCAATGTGGACTTGGTGCTCAGCACGAGAAACCAGAAGTCGTGGTCGCAGGAAGAACTGGCCATCGCGTCAGGGCTCAACCTCCGGACCATTCAGCGCATTGAGAGTGAGGCCTCGGCATCGCTGCAGTCGAAGAAGGCTCTCGCATCGGCATTGGACCTTGACGTCCATGACCTCGACTATCAGGAGATCCAGATGCGCCAAGCATGGGAATACAAGGTCGTCGAAACCAAAGATCGCGCTGCACTCCAATCGGAACTGGCCGGCCTCGGAGCCGAGGGGTGGGAATTGGTCTCTGCGACCGCGATGTTCAACACGCTGATGACCAAGGTGGTCTATACGCTGTTCCTCAAACGCCCGGTGTCATAACCCTGGCCGGAACGGGCTAACATCGAAATGGAGCCGACGCGCGTGGCGGTCCGTGCGATCATGTCCCCCAAGGCGCGCGGCTCATTTCTCACGTTAGGCTTCTGAATGAGAGGCAAGGAGGACGCGTGCAACACAAGATCGCCGTGTTTGTCACTATGGTGGCGATGGCGGCAACGGCGCATGCGCAGGCTCCGGCCACGACGTTCCCCGAACTCGCGAACCACCTCACGATTGGTGAAACGGTGTTCGTGACGAACCGCGCGGGCAAGACTGTGAAAGGCAAGGTACGCCAAGTGTCTGATTCAATCCTGGTCTTGGGTAGCGGTCCCGACGACCTCACCCTGACGGCCTCTGACGTACAACGTGTCGCTCGCCGAGGGCACACGATTCGGAATGGCGCGCTCATAGGGCTGGCAACGGGGTTTGTCGTCGGTGGCGCGTGGGCTGCAGGGGCGGACGAGTGCACGTACACGTGCTTTTCGAGCCCTGCTGGTGTTCTTGCCCTTGGTGGACTCTTCGGCTCGATCGGCATGGGTATAGGGGCGGGAGTGGGCGCATCGCTCAGAAGAGAGCAGGTAGTGTTCGCAGCACCACCGACAGACCGAACTCGGGCAACGGTCACGCCGTTGTTGCTGCGGGGAGGCGCCGGCATCCGCGTGCGGGCCAGTTGGTAACGAAGGATGCGTGATGTGTCAACTCATGGGGTTCGTCTCAACCTGCAGCTGGGCACGAAGCCTAACATCGCATGCACCAGACGGCGCTTGGCGATCATTGAAGCGCCGCTGGTGATGCGTTGCCGTTAAGCAGCCTTCAATGGAACTTTCGATGCAGGATCCTCCGAAGGCCGTGAAACGCCTGGTTCGAGAATGGGCGGCCATTGCTCACGATCGAGAGCTTGGACGTGCTCTGCTTGAACTTCGTGCGGAGTTCGACCGGTGGCAACGGGGCGAAATCGCAGCTGCCGATCTCAACGACCTGATTCATCAATTCCATCAGGGTGCTTCTCGGGAGATCTGGAAGAAGCACGCGACCAATCATCTTGAGACGGCGATCGGGTCCGCCGTCGCGGCCGGAATTCTTCGGCGTGAGGAATTGCCTGAAGAGCTCTTGAGGCACGTCGCAGGGTTGATCGAATTCTACGAGGCCCACGAGTCGGGCTCGTAGCCACCGGGCGACTGGCGGCGGGGTGTTCTGATCGGCCCGCGGATTCTGTCGACGATGCTGCGACTCGAAACCGCTGCGGCTATACTGCGGTCGTGATCTTTCTGTGGGATTCCGGGAAGGCAGCGGCTCATCTCAAGAAGCACGGTTGTTGACTTCAGGGAGGCCGCGACGGGCTTCGACGACCCGCTCTCAACGACGTATCCGGATGTAGACCATTCACCTGTGGAACGCCGGTTCGTCATGGTCGGCGCCTCGGCTCCAAGGCGCGTGTTGGTCGTTGCGTACACCGAACAGGACGACGCCGTCCGAATTATCAGCGCCAGGCGGTCGAGCGGACATTCTGGGAAACGCACGACACCGCGGACCTTGTCGACTGGAGCCGGGCGACTCGGGTGGTGTTTCCCAATCTGAAGCCATCGACGGAAACGATTTCGTTACGACTGCCGGCGGGTCTCTTGGCGGAGCTGCGTGTGCTTGCCAATAAGCGAGACGTGCCGTACCAATCGTTGCTCAAGGTATTTCTCGCCGAGCGTGTGGCGCGGGAGACGGTCGAGCAGCGCACCGCTATGCCTAACCGCCGCTTGCAGCCGACGAAGGCGCGGTCAACCAAACGGGCGAGGGGAAGATTGCGGGCGCGCCCTCGCGGCTGAAGCGGACGACGTCGGATGGACAAGACCGGAACATAAGGCAGCACGATCGCGGCATTCAGTACGCTCGTCGGCGGTGATGACTCGATGACTCACACACCACGCCTCAGGTGGACGCCCGGGTGTCTCGAGGCGATGCGCGGCGACCTCCGCAGCTCGAGCCTATTGCGGATTCGCGTTCACGTGCCGGCTCTCGGGTCATTCGCGGTCTGAGGGTCCATCGCTGCCACGTGGGTAACGCCGGCCGCCCGATCGCCGGGCCGTGAGAAACGGGTGGCTGGCCGCTACGGCTGGTCCTGCGGCGGCAGGTCTATGGACCGGCGGAGCTCCAGCTTGGCAATCGCCTCGAGGTGGACCTCGTCGGGCCCGTCGGCGAGACGCAGCGTGCGCGCGTGCGCCCAGGCCTCGGCCAGCGGGAAGTCGTTCGATACGCCGGCGGCACCGTGCGCCTGGATGGCCCGGTCGAGGACACGCAGCAGCATCCGCGGCGCGACCACTTTGATCTGGGCGATTTCCGATCGCGCCGCCTTGTTGCCCGCCGTGTCCATCAGCCACGCGGCGCGCAGGGTGAGCAGCCGCGCCTGATCGATCTCGAGCCGCGATTCGGCGATAGCGGCGCGGATCGTTCCCTGCTCGGCGAGCGTCCGGCCGAAGGCGACCCGGCTCCGGACGCGCGCACACATGGCCTCGAGCGCGCGCTCGGCCACGCCGATCGACCGCATGCAGTGATGGATGCGTCCCGGACCGAGGCGGCCCTGCGCGATCTCGAAGCCGCGGCCCTCGCCGAGGAGCATGTTTCCGGCCGGCACGCGCACCTCGTCGAACACGATCTCGGCGTGCCCGTGCGGGGCATCATCGAAGCCGAACACCGGCAGCATGCGCTCGATGCGTACGCCTGGGGTGTCCATCGGGACGAGGATCATCGACTGCTGCTGATGCTTCGGCGCGTCGGGGTTGGTGCGACCCATGACAATCGCCACGCGGCAGCGGGGGTCCCCCGCGCCGGAAATCCACCACTTGCGGCCGTTGATCACATACTCGTCGCCGTCCCGTCGGATGCCGGTGCGGATGTTGGTGGCATCCGACGAGGCGACGTCTGGCTCGGTCATCGCAAAGCAGGAGCGAATCGTGCCAGCGAGCAACGGCTCGAGCCACTGCCGCTTCTGTTCGGCCGTGCCATACCGCACCAGCACTTCCATGTTGCCGGTGTCAGGCGCCGAACAGTTGCACACCTCTGGCGCAAATCCCGAGGAGCGTCCCATGATCTCGCAGAGCGGCGCATACTCGCGATTCGTCAGGCCGGCGCCGTATTCGCTTTCCGGCAGGAACAGATTCCACAGGCCGTCGGCTCGCGCCTGCTGCTTCAGCGTCTCGACGATGACGGTCGGCTGCCAGCGATCGCCGTCGGCAATTTCCGTCTTGAAGCGCGCCTCGTTCGGATAAATGTGCGCGTCCATGAATGCCGCGAGACGTGCCTGCAGCTGCTGCACCTTCGGTGGGAACTGGAAGTCCACGACACGCATGATACTGTAGCGGGCCAGATCTGAGCTGGTTCACGACGAACTGACCAGCGACAAACCGACAAACCGACACCGTTCACGATCAGCCGTGCCCTTCGATACCCGTGCGGTTCGCGACTCCGAACAGCTCGACTGGCCGAAGGTCGAAGCGTGGCTCCGCGCGCACCTCGCGGATGCCCACGTCACAGGGCTCGACCTCACCCAGCCGTTCGCGGTCGAGCAGTTTCCTGGTGGGCACTCCAACCTGACCTATCTGGTCCGCTTCGGCGAGACCGAGATCGTGCTGCGGCGTCCACCGCTCGGTCCGGTCGCGCCGACGGCGCACGACATGGCGCGCGAGTTCCGGTGGCTGTCGGCGATCCATCCGGTGTACCCACTGGCGCCACGCGCCTACGCGCTCTGCGACGATGCGTCGGTCATCGGATCGATCTTCTATCTCATGGAGCGCCGGCACGGCATCGTCGTTCGGCACGAGGAGCCGCCCGCCATCAGCAATCGTCCCACGGTCCGCCACGCCGTCAGCGCCTCACTCGTCGATGCGCTCGCCGATCTCCATGCCATCGATCTCGTGCGTGCGGGGCTCTTGCACCTCGGCAAACCCGCCGGCTTCGTGGAGCGGCAAGTCCGCGGCTGGACCGAGCGGTGGCAGCGATCGAAAACGAGTGAGATTGCGGAGATGGATCGCCTGGCGCAGTGGCTCGTGGCCACGCTCCCGTCGAATCCGGAGCGTCCCACAGTCGTACACGGCGACTTCAAGCTCGACAACCTGATGCTCGACGTGAATCATCCCGAGCGGCTCGTCGCGGTGTTCGACTGGGAGATGAGCGCGCTCGGTGATCCGCTGGTGGACCTGGGGATCCTGTTGGCGTACTGGACGTCGATCGCGCCCGCGGACGGTGACGCCCTGACGACGGTGACGAGCCGGCCCGGATGGTTCACGCGCGACGAGCTCATCGATCGCTATCAGGTGCGCACCGGCCGCGACTTGTCGACGCTGCGCTATTTCGAAGTGTTCGCGCTCTTCAAGATCGCGGTGGTCATTCAGCAGATCTACCACCGCTTCGCGACGGGGCAGACCGACGATCCGCGCTTCGCGCGCTTCGGGCATCGGGTGCTCACGCTGGCTCGGCAGGCCTGCAGCCGCGTGTAGCAGGCTCGGCCTCCCGGGCGCCGCCGAGCGTGGCCTGGACTCTCCGGCTCGTGTCGCACGGTGCGGCGGCGCCGTTACTCACCCGCTTTCGGCAGGAAGGGAAACAGCTTTCGGATCAATGCCTCATCGGGCCGTGTGCCGTACTCGCAGATCTCGAACGCCTCGGCATTGCGCACGGCGTTTCCCGCGGTGGGACCGTACCATTTCACGAGGCTGGCCCTGACGGCAGGGGTCGGTTGACCGGCGCGCGCCTCGCGGAGCCACTTCTTGCGCTCCGCCGCGCCCTTGGGCACCGTCTCCAGGTTGCCCGCGACCCACGGCAGCCACTCGTACATCTGCGACACGTGCGCGTCGAGCATGTCGATCTTCTTGTCGAACACGTCGTCTATCGAGATCGCCACGTCCGGACTGAACGGGTTCGGCCGCTGGAATCCGTCCTGGAAGTACATGAATACCGGGTTCTTGCGCAAGGCGGGCGTGTCGGTCGCGATGTTCGGCACGACCACCATGTAGGCGGCGTCCTGCACCAGCACGCCCGTGTAGCGATGATCGGGGTGATAGTCGTTCGGGCGGGGTGCCAGCACCAGGTCGGCATTCCACTGGCGAATCTGGCGGATGATCTGCTCCCGGACGTCGACCGACGGCAGGAGCTCGCCGTCGTGGTTGTCGAGGACGACGTAGTCGACGCCGATGCGACGTCCGGCCTCCTGCGCTTCAGCGCGGCGTCGCGCCGCAAGCGCGCCGCCACCCTCGGTCTGGTGACCCGCATCACCGTTGGTGACCGCGACGAATCGCACGCGGTGACCGAGCGCCGCGAACTTTGCCGCCGTGCCGCCGGCACGGATGTCGCAGTCATCGGGATGCGCTCCAAACGCGATGACGTTGAGTTTGCCGTCCGTGCTCGGCGCCTGCGTGCGCTGGACAGAGCGCGGTTCAACGGCCGCTGATGTGACTGCGGGCGCGCTCCAGGCCTGCAGCGCGCCCCAGAAAACGACCGTGCAGATGGCGAGTCTCTTCATCATGATCTTCTTACACCTCCGTCTGAACCGGATGTCGGGAGTCAAAGGGCCAGTGGCGCGAGCGCCACGACCACACGAAGAAGCACACGATACCGAGCGCCAGCGTGCCGAGGCCCAGCGCAATCAGGAGCCAGCCGGACGTCAGAAGAAGAAAGATCCAACCGGCCAGCGCGACCATCGCGGGCAGCGGGTAGAGCCACATGCGAAATGGCCTGGGCATGTCGGGCCGGTTCGCGCGCAGCAGCATCACGGCAAAGACCTGGCCGATGAACTGAACGAGAATCCGGGTCGTAATCAGCGCGTCGATCACCAGGCCAAGCGGCAGCAGGCTGCAAAGGATCGACATGCCGCCCAGAACGATCAGCGATATGTGCGGGAATCGCTTCGTCGGGTGCAGGCGGCCGAAGACGCTGAAGAAGCAGCCGTCCTGGGCCGCCGCGTACGGAATGCGCGAGTAGCCCAACAGCAGGGCAAATACGGATCCGAACGCGGTCCACAGAATCAGAAACGTGAACACCGTCGCAACCTGCGGGCCGTAGAGCCGCTCCATGAAGGTCGAGACGATGAACTCGGACTGCGGATGGGCGTCGGCCGGAACGAACTCGCGCCAGGGCACGACGCCTACGATCGAGAGGTTGATGGCGAGGTAGATCACCGCCACGGCGACGATGCTGATCAGGATCGAGCGCGGAATGACGCGGCCGGGGTCCTTGACCTCGTCGCCGATGTAGCAGATGTCGTAGTAGCCGAGATAGTCGTAGATGCCGACACGGGATGCGGCGCCGAGGCCGAGAAGAAATCCGAGCGAGAAGTCGAACGCGCCGGGCGGAAAGTCGAAGGCGCGCGCCGCGTCGAAATGGAGCGCGCCACTGGCAATCACCGCCGCCGTCGTCAGCATCGTGCCGAGCCAGAGGCTGACGGTGAGCGTGCCGATTGCCTCGATGCGCCGGTACAGCAGGATGACGTTCAGCACGCCGACGCCGGCCGCAACGAAGAAGACGTTGCTCGACGTGAGGTCCGGCCAGATATACCGCGCGTAGCGGGAAAACCCGATGTAGCCCGAGGCGATTTCAAGGGGGCCGCTGAGGATGAATTGCCAGATGAACAGGAACGCCACCAGCCGGCCGAAGCGCTCGCGGCCGTAGGCCTCGCGGAGATACACGTAGCTTCCGCCCGAACCGGGCATCGCGGCGCCGAGCTCGCTCCAGACCAGGCCGTCGGGGATCGTGACGAGCACCGCCACGAGCCATCCGAGCAGGGCCTGCGGCCCACCGAGCGCCGACATCAGGATCGGGATCGTGATGAAGGGACCGATCCCAATCATGTTCGACATGTTGAGCGCGGTCGCCTGCAGCAGGCCGAAGCGCCGGGGAAGGGTGACGCTCATCGTTGGATCAGCGGAGTCAGCTGCGCGCCAGGCAGCTGGACACGTCGCGGCTCGGGATTGTAGCAGGGCCCGGGCTCATGCGCGGCTGGGCTGTTACTTGGATCGCCGGAACTGGCAAGACAGATGCAGGAGCCTCGCCCATCGGGTGACCATTCGTCATTCCCCCGAAGGAGAAGTGGCCATGAAACGTCTGTTCGTCGTTATGCTTGCCCTCGCCTCATTCCTCGTCCTGCAGCCGTCGTCCGCCCTTGCGGGCGCGTCCAAGCCGGTGCAGGCGGCCAAACCCGCGCAGGCGCCAAAGCCCCCGGCGCCGGCCAAAGTCAATCCGATCGACTTGAATACCGCGTCCCTGGAACAACTGCAGGCGCTGCCGGGCATCGGCGAGGCGTACGCGCAGAAGATCGTCGACGGTCGGCCGTATCACGCCAAGAACGACCTCGTCACGAAGAAGATCGTGCCTCAGGCGACCTACGACAAGATCAAGGGGATGGTCGTCGCCAAGCAGGCACACAAGTAGGCGTCAGCTCCGGCGTTCGAGTGTGACGTCCGGGTCGGCAGTGCGCGTTCGAGGTGTGGCGGTCTTGCAGCCTGGTGCAAGCCCGCCACACGTTTGTACTGCCTCATGCGAAGGGACGCTCAACGCGTCAGCGCGTTGGCCGCCTCCTGCGCGGTGATCGCGTGAACGGCCTTGGTCGGATGAATGCCGTCCCAGAAGAGGAACTCGTCCGGACGATCGCAGGTGAACGGCGGAACGTTGGGCGTAACGCAGGCCGCCGTGACATTCGTCAGGCCAAACGCTGCCGGGTCAGCGACGAGGTCGTTGAGCATCCGATACGCGTCGAGCCGCACGATCCTGATTCCAGGAAGGCCCGAAAGCTGTGCCACGACGCCGTCGAGACCTCCGTTGAACCCCTGGGTCAGCGCTGTCGCAAGCTGCGCCGCCCCGGGCCTGACCTGGTCCAGCGTGCGAATCGCCGGAGTGAGGGCGACGTTCGGGACGCGCCAGACCATGAAGTCCCTCGCTCCGGCCCCGTAGAGCGCCAGGATGCCAGTGGCGATCGACACGTTGGCTGCCTGGAGAGTTGGCCCGCCATTGCCACCGCCGGCGTATACGACGAGGGCGTCGCGGATGTCGTTGCTCCCCATTTCGATGGCATACAGGCCGTCGGACGGGGCGACGCCGCCGAACTGCTGGAGAAACGCATCGACCTGCGCCGGCAGGTTGACGTTGACGCCGTCTTCGCGAGCTCGAGCAGCGCCCACCGCGTAGTTCGTTGCTTTCGAGTTCGACGCTTGGAATGCAGGGCGGACACTACCGGCCAGACCCGTCGATCGCGCGAATTGCTCGATCCACGTAGCCCCGTTGCTGAAGTGGTGGCCGCCCCGGGCGTACGGCGCGCTTGGGACCAGGAACGGATCCAGCAGGTAGTCGGGTGGTGTGTTGGTCTCTCCCCTCAAGGCAAAGGCGTTCCCGGAATCAGACAGACTGGTTCCGAAGACGACGATGCGCCCGAAGGGCCCGTGCGCTGCCGTTGGAATGGTCGTGCTGACTACGCCCAGCAGCGCGGCTGCGGCCAGAAACGCGGCTTTCCGGACTCTCATGATGTCCTCCTGACGCGCAGCGGATGCTGCGTTCAGGAGGCTATTAAGGAAACGTGCCGAAACGTTACGTCGGGCCTACTCTTCCCTCAGGGCGATCACCGGATCGACGTGTGTGGCACGCAGCGCAGGCAGGTAGCAGGCCACGATGGACGTCACGGCGAGAATCACCGGGACCGCCGAGAACGTGATGAAGTCGGTTGCGCTCACGCCGAACAACAGACTCGACATGACGCGCGTCAGCGCGACCGCACCGACGAGCCCGAGGACGATGCCGGCGCCCGTGAGCTCCAGGCCCTGCCTCACGACCATCCCCAGGATGGTGCCACGCTGCGCCCCGAGCGCCATCCGCACGCCGATGTCGTGCGTCCCCTGCGTCACCAGATAGGACATCACGCCGTAGACGCCGACGGCCGCCAGGATCAGCGCGAACACCGCAAAGGCGCCAAGCATGATCGTGGAGAAGCGCTGCCTGGCCATCGAGCCGTGCATGCGATCCTGCATTGTTCGAATGTCGTACACGGGAATGGTCGGATCGATCGCGTGGATCTCCCGGACGATGGCGGCAGCAACCGCGGCCGGTTCTGAAGATGTCCGGGCGACCTGGTAGGTCAGCAGTCCCGGCGACGGTCGGTACACCACGATGCGGCCGTCGATGTCGAGCCCGTACTGCTTCACCGTTCCGACCACGCCGACGATCGTCATCTGCCGCTTGGGATCGTTCCAGAGGTGTTTGCCGATCGGATCTTCGTTGGGCCAGAAGCGCTGCGCGAACTTCTCATCGACGATGACCACGGGCTGAGCGTCCGTCACGGTATCGAAGTCCGAGAAGAACCGCCCCTTCACCAGCGGAATGTGCATCGTCTTGAAGTAGTCGGGCGTCGTGGCGCGCTGATCGACCTGCAGCTCCTGCCCTGGCTGCGGGACGAATCCTTCGACGTTGATACCGCCCCAGCCGACCGAGGAGGTGAACGGGAGCGCTGTGACCGCACCCCTCACCTTCACGCCGGGGATGGTGGCGATCCGATCGCCGAACTGGCGATAGAACTCGACCGCGGCGTCGCGGTTCGGGAACTGGCGGCCGCTCGCGCCGAGCCGCATGGAGATGACGTTCTCGGCATCGAAGCCGGGCGACACGCTCTGGAGCCGGACGAAGCTCCGCACCAGCAGGCCAGCGCCAATCAGCAGCATCAGCGAGAACGCGACTTCTGACACCACCAGCAGGCTGCGCAGTCGCCGGCGCGAGGTTCCGAATCCGCCATCCCCCTGCGTGTTCCGCCCGCCGGCCTTGAGTCCGGTGTTGAGATCGACTTTCGCCGCGCGCACAGCAGGAGCCAGTCCGAACACGATGCCCGTCAGGACCGAGACGAGAAACGTGAAGGTCAGCACGGTCCGATCGATGCCGAGGACGTCGAGTCGCGGGATGTTGCCCGGATTGACGGTGCGAACCACGTAGAGGCTGGCCTCGGCAATCAACAGCCCCGCCGCTCCGCCCATCACTCCGAGCAGCACGCTTTCCAACAGCAGCTGCCGGACGAGGCGTTGCCAGCGGGCGCCGAGCGCGGTGCGGATGGCGACTTCCTTCTGACGGGTCGTGGCGCGGGTGAGAAGCAGGTTGGCCACATTCGCGCACGCGATCAGGAGGACGAGCGCAACCGATCCCAGGAGGACGAGCACCGCCCGGCGCACATTCCCCACGACCTGCTCGAGCAACGGCACGACGCTGATGGTGAACGTCCGATCGCGCTTGTCTTTCTCGCGGATACGATCGGCGATCGCGGTGACGTCCGACTGCGCTTGGGCCATGGTCACACCAGGTTTCAGACGCGCCATCACGTTGTAGTTCTCGTCGCCTCGACGAGTGACGGCGTCGGCGCCGAGCGGAAGCGGCAGGAAGAGATCCATCCGGGCGATGCTGGCGACGGTCGGCATGACTTCGTCGTTCAGCAGGAAATCCGGCCGCAGCACGCCGGCGACGGTGTATTGATTCTTCTGGTCGCCGGAACCGACGGCGACACCGTTCATGGTGATGCTCCTGCCGACCACGTTGGGATCGGCGTTGAAGAGCCGTCTCCAGAAGGCGTAACTCAGCACGACGACCGGTGCCTTTCCTGGCGCATCGTCTTCCGGCAACAGCAGACGGCCATAAAGCGGGCTGGCGCCGAGCAGGTGGAAAAGGCTCGAGGACGTGCGCAGGGCTTCGACCCGCTCGGGTTGATCAAGCCCCAGGAGCGTTCCGGTCCGGCCCTGCGAGATGGACATCTCCTCGAAGGACCGGTTCTCCGTCTGGATGTCGATGTACTGACCGGGCGAGGGCCAGTCCTGAGGGATGTTGATCCCGGGAGAGCGCAGCCACAGGACCGCCAGTCGATCAGCGTCGGGATACGGGAGCGGCTTGAGCAGGAGTGCGTTGACGACGCTGAAGATTGCGGTGTTGGCCCCGATGCCGATGGCGAGCGACGCGACAATGAGCAGCGTCAGGCCCGCGCTTCTTTTCAGCGTGCGAAGCGCGTAGCGGAAGTCCTGCAGGAACGCGTTCATGGGGTTGCCTGTCGGGCCAATGCTAACATCGCTTTGTGGTTACGGAAGTGGCGCGCGTCGACCTGGCTGGGGAGGACAACCCAGGCACGGTGAGTCCGCCGACAGAACCCTCGCTCACGGAGAGCGCTCTGTGGCTGCTCGCCGCCAAGGTCTTCACCTTCGCGTTCGCCATTGCGTTACCTCTCATCCTGATTCGCAAGCTCTCGACGAACGACTTCGGTACCTACAAACAGGTCTTCCTGGTCGTTGGAACGGCTGTCGCGGTACTTCCCCTGAACGTGGGCCTCAGCGCGTTCTATTTCCTCACGAAATACCCTGACCGAAGGGGCAGTATCGTGGCGAACGTGCTGCTGTTCTACGCAGTGATCGGCTCGCTTGCCGCGGTGGCCATTGCATCCTTCCCGGGTGGTCTGGCCTGGGCGTTCAACGCCTCCGAGGGCGCAAGATTCGCTCCAGGAATCGCGCTTCTGGTCGCCTTGTCCGTCGTCGCCTCATTCCTCGAGATTGCGCCAATCGCGAATACTGAGTTCCGCCTGGGCAGTGCACTGATTGTTGGCACTCAGCTCACCAGAACCGCTCTGCTCGTGGCCGCCGCGGTACTGTCTGGCTCGATCGCATGGCTGTTGACCGCTGCCATCGTGTACGCCGTTGTCCAGACGCTGGTCATGTGGGCATATCTCGGGAGTCGATTCCCGCGCTTCTGGCTTCAAGTCGACCTGTCTCTGCTGTGGCACCAATGCCTCTACGCACTCCCGTTCGCGCTTTCGGGCGTTCTGTGGACCGTCCAGACCGACCTGCATCAGTACCTCGTCTCGAGCAGGTTTGGCGCGTCAGCGTACGCGATCTACGCTGTCGGCTGTTTCCAGCTGCCGCTCGTCGGCCTGTTGCAGAACTCGATCAGCTCTGTGCTCATGCCGCGGTTCTCGACCCTGGCTCATGCTGGCGCCACCGACGAGATCTTCGCGCTCATCGTATCGGCCAGCCGCAAGCTCGCCCTCGCGCTCTTCCCTTTGTACGCGTTTCTAGTCGTCTTTGGCCGCGAGTTCCTGGTCGTCCTGTTCACTGATCAATACCTTGCGAGCTGGCAGGTCTTTGTCATCAACATCACTACGCTGATAATCTCGGTCGTGCCGCTGGACCCCCTGTTCCGCGCCTATTCGGAGCTCGGTCGTTTCCTGAGCGTCGTCCGCATCGGCTCCACCGTATTTCTCGCCGTGTCCTTGCTCATCGGCGCTCGCTGGTTTGGCCTGCCGGGGGTCATCGGGGCGGTGGTGATGACGATGGCGATCGAGAATGCCGTGACTGGGTGGCGTGCAACACGCCAACTACGACTGACGGCCCGGGACATGGTCGCGTTCAGACCACTTGCGTCGGTGGCTTTTGCGGCGGGGTTCGCGGCCGTCGCCGGCCTGCTTGTCAGGCAAGGGCTGCTGGCGCAACCGCCCCTGGCGGTCCTTGTTCTGGGGTTAGTGGCAATGGGAGGGGCCTATCTGGGGGGGCTCTTCGCCTTGGGCGTTCTCAGCGCCGAGGAGAAACGGTCGCTGCCCACCCTGGCCGGCGAGCTGGCTCAGCGAATCGGGTACCAGCGTGCGAAGCAGGTCCGGTAGTCGTCTCGCGTCGCCACGCTCCAGAGTGGACGGGCCACCCTAGCCGCCGGCGGGCTCTTCACCGGTCAGCATGGCGCGCATGCGGGCTACCACCATGTCGCGGCCGTACAGGGCGCGTACGCGCTCGCGCCCGAGCGCACCCACGCGCTTCGCGCGCTCCGGGTCCGCGAGCAACTCGGCACACGCCGTGGCCAGTTCGTCGGCACTCTGGCGCAAGATGATCTCGCGCTCGGGCGCCATCTCGATCCCCTCGGCGCCGATTGGCGTCGAGACCACCGGGATGCCGTAACTCGCGGCCTCGAGGATCTTCAGCCGTGTCCCGCCACCAGACTGGACAGGACAGCAGAACACGCGAGTTCGCGAGTACAGTTCGTCGAGATTGGGCACGAACCCGAGGAACTGGACCCTGGGGTCCGGCGTTCGGAAGCTCGGCAGTTCCTCGGAACGCGGCCCGGCAATCAGCAGCTTCGCTTCCGGGCACAGCCGCGACAGGCGCGGCCAGATCTTGCGCACGAGGTACTCGGCCGCCACGAAATTGGGCGAGTAGCCATAGGTGCCGACGAACAGAACGTTGGGTTCGCATCCAGGCGGATGATCCTCGACGCGTGGAGCGGCGTTCGGGATCACGCTGACGTTACGCACGCCCATCGTCCGCCTGAGGTACTCGCGATCGACGTCGGAGCAGACAAACGCCTGGTCGGAACGAATGATCGCCGCGCGCTCGCCCCACCACTGTGACGGGACCCACAGGTAACGCAGCGGCTTGAGCAAGCTCCGCGGCGGTTGCGAGATCTCGCGCATGAACCTTCTGTGTTCGACATCGGGAAGATCGAGGAACACCTTCGACTGGCCGCGGCGCGTCCACCGCGCCGTGGCCCCGTGCAGGTTGTAGAAGAAGACAACGTCGGGCGATCGCGACAGGGCGGCGGACAAGGCCTCCTCCTGCCGCCTGCCTGCGAACACCCAGAACGCGGCCTGATTGGAGAGGGTGAGCATGGGCCGCACATAGCGTGCGAACACACCACGGATGTCTTCGATCGGCTCTCGGCGGCAGAGGACGACCTCGCCACGGATGCCCCACTCGTCCGCGAGCGCGCGCGACACTCGGGCCGCATTCTCGGGGCTGGCGTCGGCGTCGCTCCGCGTGAAGCACAGCATCTCGAGCGTGGCGCCCGAGGACTGGATCGCGTCCAGCCACATGCGCATGCGCTTGTAGGCCCCTGAGATGCTTCGCGACGGGTCCTCGGGGAAGTGGGGCGTGACGAAGAGGACGCGCAACGCGCGCCCCTCGCCCACGGCGTGAAGACGCCGCGGATAGCGGCTCTCGCCAACGGCCTCGCGTTCGCCAGTCGTCCGGGTGAAGCCCGTCTGTCCAAGTGCTCCTGCCAGATCCGCTTCCTGTCGGCGGGCCGGGCCAAGGCCACGGCCGACGGGCAGGGAGACGGTGGTCGTCTGCGCCGTGTCGGAGGGGGGGTGCGAAGGCGCGGGAGGTCGGCCCGGGACCCCGCTGATGTGGCCTATCGTCCGGCCGAATCTGAGGACCGCCGCAAGCGGCAGCAAGGTGATCATGCTCAGCGACACGTCGCCGGAACTGCTGGACAGGCCCCCGATCACCCCCCCCACCCATCCGTCCGTGACCCATGCGACGAGCGCGACGGCTGCGGTCATGGGAGCCACCTTCAAGGCGAAACGCTCGATCCCCTTCACCGCCGGAACGTCCCGGAACGTACGACAACGACTGGAGGGCTGGCTTGGCGCATATCCTCTCGTGTTCTTTTTGTTTCCCTTTTTGCCCCAAGACTTCCCTTTTTATCCCCTACTTCCACACGGCGGTGCTGCGTCAAATCGAGAGCGGCACAGTTTGTCCTGATTCAATACGCAGGCCCCGCCCGCGAGCCGCCTGGACTGCACTATCAGTGCCATTGGTAGGAACACGCACACCCGCGCCTGAGGAATTCGAGCGAACCGGGTGGAACGAGCACTGGTGACCTCGGACGTTTACCTATTTGACCGAGATCGACGTCGACGTCTCGAAGCGCTTGAACTCACCGTAGGTCGCGGTGGCGGTGATTACGGCGGGGGCCACCGTAACCCAGTTGGGGAGACGCGCCACGATCGCGGGCGCCTCGTGTCGCTCGGTCATCTTCGCCGGCAGCCAGAGATTGAGCCGCGCATCGCGGGCGAAGGTGACGTCGATCGCCGAGCTGGTGCGCGGGCCGCCAAATCCGCTGACGCTGAACCGTGTGCGCAGGACCGTGCCGTCCGAAGGAAGCACCCAGATGGTTCCCTGCGACGCGACGTCGCGTCCGTCCGACGTCCGGATGACGGTCGGACTGCCCGTTTCGCGGAAGTCGATCTCCATGGCGGTGACACCGCCGATTGTGGTCATTCCTTGCCGGTTGAACGTGAATCGAGCCTGGCTGGCCGGGAGCAGGAAGAAGAGCGCCGCCGTCGGCTCGTTGAAGTTCCGCCGCGTCGGACCGATGTTGAAGCGCGCGCTCTCGTCGGCAAGGCGCCGCGCCTCGACGATGTCCGGCGTGCCGGCGCGGAGCAGGGCCTGCAGGCGATCCTGACGATCGGCGACGGGTTTCCCGTCAGCGGAAATGACGTCGCGGAAGCCCACCCAGCCGGTCGCGTCTCTGGTTTTGAACAACGCGAATTCGGCCAGCAGCTTACGCTCCGACCGTTCGCCGGCGGGTGCATTCTGGTAGCGCTGCTCGTAGCGTTCGACCGCGATGATGAGCGACGCCTGCTCGCCGTAGTTGGCGACGTAGCGGCCGACGCGCTGGAGCACGTCCTCGAGTGCGGGATCACGAACCGTGCGGGCCGGCGAACGCGCCGACGGCGCGTTTGTCACGTCTGCGGGCGCCGGCGCGGGCGTCGCCTCACCTGGCACCACCTCGACGAGGCGGCTGACGCGCGCGAAAGGCTGGCCGTCCCGTGCGAGCACGGCGCTGGCGGTGTAGGTGCCTGGAGCCAGCCCAGAGAGATCGAGCGATGCCTGGGCGGCGACGATCGTCGCATCGTTCGCTCGGGCCCTGAGCTCGAGCGCGCGCTGCACCGCGGGCTGGGCGGTGCCCCCGCGTGTCAGTTCAACAACGCCAGTCGTGCCGGTCAGGGGCTCGGCGGAGCTCAGCTCGATCATCGCCACGCCCGTGTCGCCCTGACGCAGGCGCGCGCGCGGTTCCACGCGCCCCTCGCTCGGGGTTCCGACAATCAGATCGCTCGCCTGGACAGCGCCGGCCGAACGGAGACCGGCGTTCAACGGAAGGTCGAGTGTCGCGACGCGTCCGTCCGCGGCGATGAGCGACGTACGAATGCGGTAGCGGCCGACGGGCACGACGAGACTTGCGGCCGAGGCCCATCGCTCGGGCGATATCGAGGTGATGCGTTCGCGGCTGCCACCGAGCACTTTGCCACCGTCGAGCACGAGATACCCCCACTCGGCCGGCACGAACTCCGGCGACTCGGGGACCGTAGCCGACACGATCACGCGCACCTTGTCTGGCTGATCGGCGTGCGTCACGTATGTGGCGACCTCGAGAGGCACCTCGGCAATGTCGGTGGGCTGTGCCAGAGCTCTCGTGACGGCCTCGACGTCTGATGACTTCGGGCGCTCTGTGGCCGCCACCTCGGCGGGCGCGCGGACCGACACCTTCGGGCGCGTCACCTCCACCTTCACGCGATGCGTCCTGCCGTCGGCATCCGTGGGCTGCGCCTCGACACCCAGCTGATAGAAGTAGTTGATGTCCGAGACAATGCGATCCAATGCGCCGGCGGCGGTGCCCACACCATTGAAGAACGCGCCTCCGGTGCTCGACGCGATGTTCCCGAGTCCCGTGGTGTATTCGCGCCCACCGAATACCGCTCCGATCCTCGTTTTGTCCGCTGCGTCGAAACCGGCCTGGTCGAGGTGGACGACGAAAATTGCGACGCGCGCCTGCGCGGCCTTGGTCGCGAGCTCGCGGTACCGTGACAGTAGTTGGAGATCAAATGGGATGCCGCCCGAGAACAGCACCAGATGCTTCGGCGCTCGCACCGTCGCCAGACTGTCGACGAGCGCGCCCAGTCGCGTCAACACGGTCTGCGCGTGCCCGCGACCCATGTTCAACATTTCCTGCGCCTGATTCCCCAGCTCGCGGGGACACTCCGTGTCGGATGCGCGACATTCGCGCTCGTTGACGCGGGAAATCGTGTCGCGGTCGCCATTTGAGAATGCGACCGCCTCATCCCAGGACATGTTGTACCGCCAGGGTGCCGAGGGACGCGTGCCGGTCATGAGCCCGATGGCGGTGGCCGCCGCGTCGTGGTCCCGCGTCGGCTCGATGCCGCCCACCGGTAGGCCGATGACGCCAACCGCATCGGCCGGGGAAAACGATGACATCATCGCCGAAGCGGTGTTGAGGATGGCTTTCTCCGAACCGCTGCGGATGGAATCGCGGTCGACGGCAAACATGATCAGTCGACCGGGCAATGCATCAGAGGCTCGCGCAAAGCGCGGCGCGGGAGTCCCAGCCTTCGCGACACCAACGTCGTCGGTACCGAACATCCGCGCGTTGAGCACGCGCCGTGGCTGGCCGTCGACCGAGACGACAAAATCCGACGGCTGAAGGTCTGTGACGGGACGGCCGGCGGCGTCGCGCACCGACGCTTCGACCGTCAGGATCTCGAGGCCGCTCCTGAAGGTCGGCGCAGGCGCTTGCTGGTTCGAGGCAGTCGAGGACGCACAAGTGAGCGCGACTGCCACGGCAACGACTGTGTGCTTCATGTGTGGCGGACGTCGGCAGACTTCCGCTGGCCGGGCCAGTATAGCAGTCGACAGTCGGCAATCGGCAGTCGTCAGTCAGCAGTCGCGCCCTCCGCTGCCCGTCGTACGCGCCACGCTTGCCAGATGTGACGGCGCTCGTGCGCGGTAATGACATGCAGGCCCGTGGCCAGGCTGAAGCGCACGCCTGGAATGAATGGGTTGGGGAATCGCACGCCCGCCAAATCCAGGTCGGCGTAGGTGCGCAGGAACATGCGCACGTCGCGTTGCGACGCCGTAAAGGCGGCGAACGCATCCGCCAGCGGTGGCGCCGTGCGCGGCCTGATGGCTCGTGGGGCCTTTCCCTTCAGTCGCGGCTTCACCGGCGGCTCGAGCCAGCGCACGAACCAGCGGCCGATGATTCCGGGCACGGCCGGCCCGCGTCGTTCCCTTCCATTCTTCCTCGCTCGGACCGCGGGCTCGTTCATGGCACGGAGATAGACGCGGTTGGCCGTCGCCAGATGGTCGAGGCACTCCGCCACGCTCCATGAACCTGGCTCGACGCGCCACGCGCCCTGTTGTTCGGTCAGACCAGCGACAAGACGCCGCGCATCTTGCTCGGCGGCGTCGAGCTGGTCTTCGAGACTCCTGATGTCGGCGGGACTATTGGTCATCAGCGAGTCCCGGTTCGCTTCAGCAGCCCGTTGAGCGATTTCTTGTACGTTTCGAGGGCCGCTCGGCCCTTCCGCGTCAGACGCAGCAGCGTCATCGGGATCTTGCCTCGGTAGGTCTTTTCGACCTCCACATAGCCCGCGTCTTCCAGCTTCGCGAGGTGGCCGGACAGATTCCCTTTCGTGAGCTCGCTCTCGCGCTGCATCCAGAGAAAATCCGCTTCGTTCACCCCAGCCAGCAGTGCCACGATGAGCAGTCGCGCGGGCTCGTGGATGACGCGATCCAGGTCCGTCATGCCCCCTCCAGGGGAGTCCGCGGGTGCTTTCTCAGGAAGAGCGCGAGGCGGCTGCCGCCGAGCGCTGCCGATGCCGCGCCAAGGGCCACAAACAGCCAGTTCACCGACTCCCAGCCCGCACGCAGGGCACCAAAGGCCAGCCCCAGCGCGACGGCAACCGCGGCGAGGGCGAGGTAGTGTGGAGCACGCTGCCGGATGCTGGCGACGACGAATGCCAGGCTCAGAATCACGCCCAGCACTGGGGCCACGACCCGTTCCGTTCCTACTGTGCGATTCCCGGCGACCGCCACGAGGACCATGGCAGTGACCATGGCGACGGCCGCCGCACCCAACCGCGCTTTTCGGCTCGGTTCCTTCCAGTCGACGTAGCCGGTGCGCGGAAAGGTGAGCCGTTCTTTGAGGCGCTTGGTGGCCCACACGGAAGCGAAGCCACTGAGGACGAGGAGCGCGGGCACCCCGGTCCAGTAGACATTCCATCGCCAGTCATGCGGGATCGCATCGCCGATCAACCACGCTCCACCCCACAGCATCCAGAGCAGGCCCATCATCAGCTCGGGGAGGCCGTCGATGTCCCAATACCGCTGCGGCCGGCGGGCGATCTCGTCGAGATTGAGTTCCAGGTGTGCCATCGGGCACCTCTTTTTCGTAAACAGGTCTGTATTACAAACTAGTCCGTATCGCCTCGCCTGTCAAGTGGCTCTCGATTCGTGCCTGTCAGGCTGAACGCCAGCCCGGGTCGGCGGTCATGTGCTTCGAGGGGTGAACTATCGGGAGTAGGAAACCGAGCTGCGAGCGGGAATCGACGTGGGCCGAGCCCGCTCGGGGGAAGCCTCGAGGGCTTTTCGCCGGCTGGCCTTGTCGACTGCGGCGCAGGACAAGGGCATGCCGATAACGAACCAGCTGACGATGGCGACGAGGCCGGCGACTTCACCTGACATGACGCCGGAGTGCGCCAGGACAAGCGGCGCGAGAAAGGTCCCGAGCTGGATGGCGCTCGCCAAGACAAGACCGGCGGGAGTCACGGAAGGAGTCTACGTCGATTGCGCGGATTTGTTTCCGGCGGTCGGGAGCCGTTTAGCGGGCGGCCACCGGCTCGACGATCCACTGCCCTGCCTCTAGGGTAATCCCCGCAATCAGCTCAGAGCCGAGCCGGATCTCGCCAGGTGTGCCCGCACGCCCGATGCGATAAAGCGAGTTCTCGTCCACGGTGAACCACTCGGGGAACTCGTTCAGGCGAACCAGGTTCTGCTGGAGGTTCATCACACGTCGATGGCGGGCGAAGTCGAACTGGATCCGGCGCGGAGCGGGGGCCGTCACCGACACGACGAGACGGTTGCCGTCGCGGACCGAGCCCACCTGCACGCCCGGCTCCCAGCGAGCGGGACGCACGCCGAGGCTCTTCATGTAGGCATAGAGCAGCGCCGTCCGGTTGAAGTTGCCCTCGCCGTACCAGTCTTCGATGTGTCCATCGGCGCGCTGCATGCCGAGCATCACCCGCATTTCCGACTCGATCCAGTCGAGCGCCTCGGGCACCGGCTCGCGGTTCACGAGATAGATCGCGCTCTCGATCGAGTCCGCGTAGCCGTCAAACGATCCGAGCGGCGGATTGCGCCCCGGCTCCCAGGCGTAGTTGCGGTAGGCCGGCAGGCTCGCGAGCACGCGCCGCACGGCGTCGCGATACTTCGTGTCACCGGTCACCTGGTAGTAGGTGTAGACCGCGCCGTAGACGTAACCCCAGTTGTCCGACAGGCGTGTGTCGATTGGCGCAAGCGTCTCGCCGTTGACCTCGTTGTAGAGCATGCCGTCGGGCGCGGCCGACTGCAGGATGCGATCGAGCATGCGCTGCACGGCGGCGCGGTAACGCGGCGCGCGATCGGAGCCGAGCTGCTGCTCGAGCGCGAAGAGCAGCGTCAGGCCGACCACCGTCTCGTTGCCGTGATCGCGGAGGCGAAGACGGTGATCGCCGGTGTGGGCGCCGAAGTCCCACTGCATCCCCGGCACGCCGAAATTGGCGGGCAGAACCTCCTCGATGTACGCATCGCCGATGCGACGTGCCCACTCGAGGAACCGGCTGTCCCCGGTCATCGTGACCAGACGCGTGAGCGTCTGTAGATAGTCCCCGTTGAGCTCGGTATCCGAGGCCGGAAGCTTCCCGAACCGTGTCGTCACGGGAGCCTGCGCCATGGCGTCCACCATGAGGTCGACCATGCGATAGAACCACGGCGTGCGGCCCAGGTACTCCGTAACGCTGACCAGGCCGTCCTTGGCGTACTCGCCGGCGCCGAAGAGACTGGGAGGACCGAGCACGCCGGTCGCGAACGTCAGGTTGCCGGGGACCGACGCCTGGGCCGACGTGAAGCGGATTTCGTTGCGCAGCATCTCCATCATGCGGCCCTCGTAGAGGTCGGGATCGGTGAGTTGCGCGGTCAGGACGAGATACGGATAGAGATCGGCCCCCGAGTTGTGCGGCGTGTACAGCCACGCGCTTCGGTCCGAGTCGAGTCGATCGGGGAGCAGCAGCGTTCGCGGATCGGCATGAGCCAACCAGGCGTGCAACAGCCGTCTCGTGGCGGCGACCGTCTGATTGAACTGCACGCCGTTGGCGCCGGCTCGCTCGATCGCGGCCGCCGGCGCGGCGCCGATGACCGTGACCTGCTGGACGGCGTGCCCGTCGGCGCGCAGCAGCAGAATCACGAACGACAGGGGCACGGCAAGCCACGCGTGTCGACGCATGGTGGAAGTCTAACGCCGTTCACCCACGCTACGTCGCAGCCAGGGCACGATCGCCAGCGGCGTAGGAGGCGGGCAAGCCCGGTCTACGCGTTTGCCGCACGCAGCACGGCATTGATGATGCGCGAGTGCGTGCCGCAGCGGCAGAGATTCGTTGCCAGGCCCTGGGTGACTTGCTCCCGCGTCGGGTGCGGCGTCTGACGCAGCAACGCGGTCGCAGCCATGATCATGCCGCTCGTGCAGTAGCCGCATTGCGCGGCCTGCTCGGCGATGAACGCGGCCTGCACGCGATCGGGTTTCTCAGGGGTGCCGAGCCCTTCGGGGGTGACGACGGTGCGACCTGCTACCTGTCTGACGGGCGTCAGACACGAGAACGACGGCGCGCCGTCGACGAGCACCATGCAGGCGCCGCACTGGCCAAGGCCGCATCCAAACTTCGCGCCCTGGAGTCCGAGCTGATTGCGAAGGACGTAGAGCAGCGGCTGGTCGGGATCCCAGGACTCCACGGACGCATTGCGGCCGTTCACGCGAAAGGTATACGTCGGCATCAGAATCCCGCGGGCACGAATGTACCCCTAGAGAGTGCCGAGTGCAATCGCGCCCAGAGTGTCTACTGCTTCGGCGCCGGCTTCGCGAACACTTCGTCTGCGACCGGCACGTTGATCTTCACGTCCGTGAACTTCTCGGTCGTGACCTGATTCCACGTCGCGTGGCGCACCGTGTGCGCCACCTTGAGGCCGCTGACATCGCGGTAGTCGCTGTAGTCGATCTGCTCGGGCAGATTCATGATGCTGTAGCCGACGCCGCCCGAACCGGTCGTGATGACGCGGCGAAGCAGCAGTCCGCTCTCGCGGTCGAAGCTCAACTGCTCGGTCACGTTCGGATAGGTGGTGCCGGTGATGACGACCACCTGCTTGCCGTCGATCGTGTCGTAGGCCTTGTTGACCAGCAGGCTCGAGTAACGCGTTTTCAGGCCGAGCGGCAGCGCGAGGTCGGCGAGGCGCACCCCCTGCTGCATCTGGAACCCGGCGAGGTCGCGCGCCTCGCCAGGAGCGCCCCCGCCGCCGCGACCACCACCGCCAATCGCCCACGTCGATGTTCCATTGGTCGCGCGAGTCGTCGGGTTCGGCTGCGTCGCAATGTCGATGCGGTAGGCCCCTGTCGACTTTTCCTGAACGGTGACGTTCGACGTGACCAGGTCTCGCGTCGTGACCGTGCCGGTCATCACGCGGGTCTTGGCGTTCTGCACGGCCTGCTGTCCGCCGAGCGCCTGCACGTACCTGGCGACGATGTCGTCCACCGACTCGGTCGGCACTGGCGGCGGTGGTGGCTCAGCGAAACCGCGGCCCTGACCGCCGGGTCCGGCAGGCGGCCCGCCCGGTGCACCGCCTGGCATCCCGCCGGCTACTGCGCCAGGCGCCCCCGCGGGCGCTCCTGGTCCGCCGGGCCCACCGGGCCCGCCGCGTCCCCGGCCGGCCGCGGCCGCGGCAGCCTGTGCCTGCGTCATGTCAATCGCGAGCGGCGGCGTGCGCAGCGGCTTGGCGCGACCGTTGTGACACGACGCGCAGCTCACGCGCGGTTTGCCGTCGAAGAAGGTCGCGTTGACCTTGTCGACCATCTTCATCATCTCGCGCGCGACTTTCTTCGTGTCCTTGTCGTCGGAATCGTTCTGCCCCTGCACGTGACAGTAGTTGCACTGCACGCCGAGCGACGCCGCGATGTACTGCATCGTCAGATTGATCTGGTCGGGCGGGACGTCCTTGAGGACCTGGATGTTCTTGGGCGGCTGCGGGCCGCCGCGACCGCCGCCGGGCGGCTGTCCGGGCGTCTGCGCCCCAGGGGGCGGCGGCTGTTGCGCGAAGGTCCCGTCGCGGCCGGCGAACAGGACGAGCAAGGCAGCCGTCAACACGAGGGCACGAGCGCAGATTCTGACCATAGGCTTGGAACTTATCGCGGATTGGTGCGGGGAGGGTGTGACAAGTTGGTGAAAGGGCGCCTGCGGCCCGAGCGCGGCGCGTAGTCGCCGCGCGAGAGCTGGCGGGGGTGGGGCCCCGCCAGCATTGAGTAATTGAAGACAGAGCCCGTGAAGGTGGCTCCTTAGCTCTTGACCGTAAGCGCTGTCCTGCAGTACTCCACGCACTTCTTCGTTTCCTGCACGGCGTCGGACCCCTCGGGGATGTTGTATTCGAGCTCGATCGACCCGGGGATCTTCCACTTGTTCTTCTTCACCATCTGGAGGATCTCCTTGATCGGCGTCTCGCCGGTACCCCAGGGCAGGTTGAGCGCGCAGTTGGCTGGCGTCGTCCGATCCTTGAGGTGGAAGCTCGAGATGCGGGCGTGGTACTTCTCGAGGAACTGCATCGGCGTGCCGCCGACGTTGCCGGCGGCCACCCAGTGCCCGAAGTCGACGTTCGCCATGTTGCCTTTCGACAGCGCGAATGCCTGGTCGAACGCGGTCATGCCGCCTTGCAGGTGAGTGTGGTACGCAGCGTAGATCTTCTTTTTCATCGCGAAGTCGCCGAGGCGCTTGAGCGCGGCGGCATCGGTCGGGAGCTCGAGCGTCGTGTGCGTGCACCCGAGGGCTTCCGCGACGTTGAAGATGTATTCGTACTCCTCATCCGACATGTTCGTGCTGAGCTGCTTCCACGCGTAAATCGTTACGCCGGCGTCGTTGTACATCTTGCGCAGCTTCTTGAACGCGTCCATCGACACGCTCGTGCGCCATGCCTTCAACTTGTCGGCCTGCTCCTGTTGCGCGGCCTGCTCTTCGGGCGTCATCGCGCCGCGCCCGCCGCGACCTCCTGGGCCTCCAGGTCCGCCGGGCCCGCCCGCGCCGCCAGCTACCGGCACCGCGCACGGCTGGCCGTTCCACGAACCAGTCATCGGTGGAGCATCGGCCGGAGCCCCGCCAGGTCCGCGACCGCCAGGTCCACGACCGCCACCGCCGCCGCGGCCGGCTGCCGTCGGCGCACCCGCAAAGCTCTCGACCGGGCCGCCCATCAGTTCGATCCCGCTGATGCCGGAGTCGACGATGTACTTCAACGTCGCTTCGGCGCTCTGATCGGGCATGCTGCGGTAGCTGTAGGTGATCGTGCCGATCTGTACGCCGTCGATGAGCGAGTTCGGCTTCGCCTGCGCGCCTGCGCCGCCCAAGCCCGTCAATGCCGCTACGGGCGAAGGCGCGAACGCGCCGAAGATGGACTCGCTCCGCCCCAGCATGGTCGCCGCGGGCACGGCCAGGGCAAGTCTGGCGATGTCACGTCTCGTGTAAAGCATGGCTGTTCTCTCCATTATTGAAGGGCCCGCGCAAACGTCGCCGCCGACGGGCGCCGGCTGCACAAGATACTAACGCGCAGCCTTGAGGAACGCGAGCAGATCTCCCAGTTCCTGCCGGGTTAGCAGCTCGCCGTAGCCCGGCGGCATGAGCGATACCGTTCCGGGCTCGATGTCGACGATATCCGCTCGAGCAATGCGGGTGTCCGGACCGGCAATGGCAGACAACACGATCTCGTCCAACGCATCGCTGCGTACCACCCCGCCGTACAGCTGCCCCGCCCGAGTCCGCACGATGACCGGTTCAAACCCGCGCACGAAGCTGGCGTTCGGAAAGACGACGGCCTCGAGCAGGTCGCGTTCGCTGCGAACCTGGCCGATTCTGGTCAGGTCGGGACCAACTCTGCCGCCGATGTAGCCAATCGCATGGCACGTGAGACACGCCGCCTTCGGACCATTGAAGACCGTCTGTCCTCGTGCGATATCGCCGTTCTGCACGCCTTTCAGGAGCTCGTCCAGGCGTCCGGCCTGCTTCGCGGCGTCAACGTTGATCGATGCGAGTAGGGCCTCGCCGGCCCGTTGCACCGGCTCCGGATACTTCGCGAGCGTGGGACGGAGGACCTCGGCACGCACCGTCGATCGTGCCTTTGACCGATCGAGTCCGGCCACCATGGCAAGCCCGACTTCCTCGTCCACACCGTTCTCGAACGCGGGAACGAGACGCGCGAGCTCCAGCGGTTCAGCGGTCTCGAGGACACGCGCCAGCGCGAGCAACTGGCTCCGATCGAGTGCCGCTCTCTGAAGAACCGCTGCGGCCTGGGTGCGAAGAGGCGCCGGCCCGGCGGGTGCGAGGCTCGTCTGCAACAGCTCGAACTCCACCAAATCGAGCGTCGACCTCGCCGGCCGGGCGGACAAGGCATCGACACGAATCCCGGCCGGCCGCGCGTGATCGCGAGCCACGCCTACCAGCGCATCCTGCAGTCCGGTGCCCGAGCCCTTCCCTGCTGGAATCGTTCGCGCGACCGACACTGCCTCGCGGGTGACGTCGTCATCGGTTGCCACCAGAGCGCGCGACAGCGCATCGGCCCACGCGTCAGGCAACTCTTTCACGCGCATGGCCGCGGGGATTGACGATGACGCGGCGCTGGCCATCGCGCGAAGCGCGACGAGACGGGCGCCGGCCGACGTGCCGTTCGCGGCTGTGCGCGCGAGCAGAGCTTGGATGGCCGGCGCTGCGGCAAATTGCGCCAGCTTCTGCGCGATCGCGTCACGTTCCGCAGGACCAACGTCGCGGGCGGCGAGTCGCGTCTCGAAGTACGGCGCCAGCGCTCCACCCCAGTCCGGATGCCGCTCGGCGATCCACCAGGCTGTCTGCGTCAGCAACGGATCGGATGCCGCAAATAGCGGGATGAGGACGGCGGCAGTCAGCTGACCGCCATCGATCTGATCGAGCGCGATGAGCGCCGCGCGTCTCGAGCCGGCGGCAGACGCCTTCAATCCAGCAGACGTGGAAGCGGGATCACCGATTTCGATGAGCGCATAAATCAGCGAATGTTCGAGCACGCGGTCGGCCGGCGAAGCAGAGGTCTCGAGCAGGTCAGGGACTGCCTTCGCGTTGCCGATCCGTCCCAGCGCCTCGGCCGCGACACGCTGGACGGCCGGCTGATCGGTCCTCAGGGCGTCCACAAGCGTCGGCAACGCTTCCCCGTCGCGCCATAGCCCCGAGGAGTAGATGGCTGCCCGCCGCACACTCTCGTCTCGATCACCGAGCGCGTTTCGCACGGCGGCACGCGCCCGCGCGCCCTCGATGCGTGTGAGCGCCCAGACGGCGTTCTGTCGCGCCGCCGCTGAAGCGGACTTGCTCACCACACCCGCGAGCGCGGGCACGGCTGGGTCGCCCACTTTCGCGAACTGCCGAAGTGTCCTGCTCTGCACGGCTGGCCTTGCAGTGTCGAGCAGGTTCGTCAGATCGAACGGGGACATCGTGTCCCAGGCCAGCTTGCGGCCGCGCGGATCGTCTACGTTCGGTGTACCGGTGCGACGGACGCGGTAGATGCCGCCGAGGATGTCAGGCTTGGCGAGCTGCGACGTCGGACAACAAAGCTTGTACCACGGACCGGTGTCGACTACGAGGAGGCTCCCGTCGGCATCCTCGATGACATCGGTCGGATGGAAGTCGCGATTCTCGGAGACGACAAAATCAGAATCCCGGGTCTTGAATGTCGCACCGTCCGGTTCCAGCACGTGCCGTGTCACCTTACGCAGATTGAACATCGCCGCGAAGAAGCTGTCGCGGTAGTCCGCTCCGAAGGCCTGAGACCCGTAGCGCGTGAGGCCGGCGGGAACGGCGGGGCCCAACTGACACATGACGGGCATCAGGTCGCCGGTTCGCGTGTGACCGTCGAGCACGTTGTGGGGCTTGCCGTAGATCCCTCCGTAGACGGCATGGATCAGCGCGTCGCGCCGGCCTGCCTGCGGATGCTCGAGGAAGGTCGCGCTCAGGATGCGCTCGCCTGACGGTGTGAAGGCGACGTCGACGGGGTTGTCCATACCGCCCGTCATGACCACTTCGATCGCGGGATCGCCCGGTCGCCGGCGCAGAATGTGCGCGGCACGAGTCACGAGCGCCGGCTTCCCAGCGCGCTCGCGCGTCTGCTGGGCGAACGCGCCCTTGGTCCAGTAGATCCAGCCGTCAGGGCCGAGATACGGTCCGTGGAGGTCGTTTGCGCAGCCCGTGAGCGTCTCGCCCTTGTACCATTCCTCGCGCCGATCGGCGACGCCGTCCCCATCGGTATCGGTCAGCTTCCAGATGCTCGGCGGCGCGGCGACGTAGAGCGAACCGTCGAACCACATCGTCCCTTCAGGCAGCATCATCTTGTCGGCAAAGACGACGCTGGCATCGAAGCGGCCGTCGCCGTTCGTGTCTTCGAGTCGGACAATTCGATGCGGTCTGTCGGCGAGCTGCTTCTCGACGCGGTCGTTCGATCCGGACGAGTCGGCCACGTAGAGTCGGCCTTCGTCGTCGAAGTCCGCGACGATCGGCCGGTCGACGAGCGGTGGACCGGCCACGCGCTCGACCTCGAAGCCGGCCGGTACCGTCAGCGTCGGGCTGGATGGTTGTGCAGCTTCCTGAACGCGCGGAAACACGAGCGCGACGAGGAGTGCGGCAGCCAAACCGCTCGCAAGCCCGCCGAATCTGACGCTTGATGTCATGAGTTCAACGTCCTGTCTTTGCGGGCCGGCAATGACAAACCCGGCGCCTTCGACCGAGGCACGTCACGACTATTGCGGATGTTCGAATCGAACGCTCAAGAAGCGCGGCCTTCGACCTCGGCCTCGACTTTGTCCGACAGGCTCGCCGACGGATCTCCGATCAGGGCACTCGCGACGCGTCGCCGGTAGTCGGCATCCGTTCGATCGCGCGCATCGCTCTCGAGCGGCATCGTCCGGGCGCCCGTCCCGTCGAAGATGCCGTCAACTTTGGCCTGGAGGAAGGCCGGAATGCCCGGCGGCCGATAGAGGCCGGCGAGGCCGCTGAAGTGCAGCGCCAGCCTGACCTCGATGTCTTCGTGGGCTTTTCTATAGCGCTCGAGGAGAGACACGAGCGAGGCGTGGTCGGTCGTGAAACTGGTGGCCCGATTGTAGGCGAGGATCGCGACCTTGTCCTGCGGCAACAACCGATTGCGCACAAAATGCAGCACGCCGTCGATCCCCTGGTTCGGCACCTGGAGCCGGCCGCGGCCGAGCACGATCAGATAGACACGCGATGTCTGCTGCGGAATGGGTCGCGTGGCAGGAGCACTGTCGCCGGACGGCCCGGACTCGGCGATCGCGAGGGTCTGGCGTTCGACCGGTCCGTCGGGCGTGAACGTCAGCGTCGAGAAGTGCGCGATCCGTTGCGGAACGCCGTCTTCGAGAATCCAGAAATCTTCCGCCGTCAGGTCGGTCACCGGTTTGCCCTGCCGATCGAACGCCCGGACGTCGATCGGCACCATCGTGACGCCGCCGCGAAAGACGTCCTGCTGTGCGCGCGACGTCTCTCCCGTCGCCGTCAGCACGACTGCCGCGGCGATCAGCCACGTCATCCATCGTGACGACACCCTCGCCACAGGAGCGCGATTCATCTCTGTACAGCGCCACCAGCCGACGGCAGCCGCGTGAACGCGGTGCGCGTTTCGGCGCTCTCCGTGTATCCGTAGCGAATGGCTTTGGCTCTCAGCGTCATCGGCGCGTCGACGCGGATCGGACCTGTGTAGAGCCGCCATCGCGGATTCGGCCCGTCGTCTGTCGTGTAGCCGATCGACGCGCCCTGGGTCGGCACGTAGATGTTCACCTCGGTCGGAAACGCTACCGCCATCGACGGGCGCCGGCTGACGTCAGCGGTCTCGCGGCGCGGAACGATGTAGGGCTGCGCCGTCTCGGGCTGGACGCCACCCGGCCACATCCGCTGGATCATCTCGGGCTCGTTGACCAGGCCCTGGTCCATGGCGCGCGACATCCACTCGGTGACCGCGGCGCGCATCCGTTCCAGCGTCGTCCGCATCGGTGGATCCGTCGACAGATTCCGGATTTGATGCGGGTCGGCTTGCGTGTCGTAGAGCTCTTCGGCGGGCCGCGAGGTCCGCATCCACAGCGCCGCAGGGCCTGTCAGCTGACCGGCGGCCTGCAGGCGAAACCATTCCTGCATGATCGCGCTCTGGTTGCGATAGATGATGTGCCCGGCGTACGGCAGCTCGGGCTGGAAGTTGCGGATATAGAGGTAGCGGCCGTCACGCGCCGAGCGCATCATGTCGTACTCCGCATCCATCCGATCGCGTGCCGCAAAGACGTACCCGGCCCCTTCGACCGAGAGCACGCATAGCTATTGCGGGATTCTCAATCGAACGGCGCAAAAACAGACCTCGACGAGGCACGACGCTCATAACGAGCGGAAGCGACGGTGCGCGCGGCTACAAGTAGCGCAGCCAGCGGTCCTCCCGACGGGCCTTGACGCCCGCGAACCATCGGCAGGCAGACGTACAACACGGCGACGGCTACGCCAAACACCAGGTACAGTAGTGGAAGTCCCCATCGCTCAGCGGGTGGAATCGACACGTACGGCGCAGTCGCGAAGCGTTCCGCGCCCACCGCGCCGTCGCGCAGAAACCATACGACAAGCGCTATCGCGTGAATGAGAGGGATGTGGAGAAGGTAGTAGAACATCGGCACTCGGCCGAATGTGCCAAGGACCTCGGCCAGCCACCCGCGCGCGCGTTCGGCGACGGGCAGCAGGGCAATGGTCGGGCCGAGGGTCATCAGCAGGAACAGCACTGACGCCGGATATTTCCGCTGGTTCAGGAACCGGAAGAGCGCCGGCGGTGCATCGGCTGGCGCCGAACCAAGGAGGACGCCGAGAGCCGCGGCCACGACGAAGAGCGCCGTCGCGGACAAACCGATCCTCAGGCAGAGCCAGCGGCGTTCGGCCGGCTCACGCGCCATGATGGCGCCAAAGGCATAACCCGCCGCCATCACGCCAATCCACGGGACCAGCGTGTAGAGCACCGAAACGGACGGCCCGTGCTGGCCGATTCTAACCTCGGCGCCGACGGGATAGATGAACTCCCACAGCCAGCGCCACGATTCCGGGAGCAGGCGGCCCAGTGGTTCGAAGCCGTTCTGAAAAACGATGATGACCAGTCCGATGATGCCGATCGCTCGAGTCGGCAGCCAGATCAGTCCGGCAAGCAGCACCATGCACCAGCCGAGCATCCAGATGACGCCCGCGAGGATGAACTGCGAGTAGTCAACGCCGAACGTCCACGAGGCGCGGATGACGGTGAGCTCCAGCAGCACGAGAAGCAAGCCCCGCGTCACGAGGTAGCGCGCCAGCGCTCGCGTTCCCCCGACTCGGCTGGCGCCTTCAATCCGTACAGATACGCCGAAGTTCCGGCAAGAAAGACGAAGGCCGGCGCGCAGAAGTGCGTGACCCACCGGGTGAAGAAAATCCCGGCCGTCGGGCCGCCGGCGGGGACACCCGAATACACGCGCACGTGGTCGATGGCCATGAGCACCATCACGGCGCCGCGGACGATGTCGATCGATGCCAGACGAGGGCGAGTGGTCATGGCGAACCCACCAGCGGGAACCTCGGGCGCCCGTGCGCCCACATGTTATCGTTTGCGGAGCCAGTGTCCAGTCTGGAGAACCGCTCACGTCCGGTGAACCGTTCATGCTTGGAGAACCGCTCATGCGCTTGACCGTCCGCCTCGGCACGCTCGTCACTCTCCTGGTCGCCCTCACCCTGCCGCTCGTCGCGCAGGGCCGCGAAGGCGTCATGGGCGATCTCATCCGCGACGTCACCGAGGTCGAGCGAAAGGTCGTGGGCCTGGCCCGGGCGATCCCGGCTGCCGCCTATGACTGGCGTCCCGGCACGGGCGTGCGCTCGGCCAGCGAGGTCTTCATGCACGTGGCCGCCGACAACTACTTCATGCCAGCTGCGATGGGCATCAGCGTGCCAGCCGAGACCGGCATCAACGGCAAGGAGTACCAGTCCGCGGTCGCGTTCGAGAAACGCACCCTGACACGCGATCAGATCATCGCGGAGCTTGAAAAGTCGTTCGCTTACCTGAAAAAGGCGATGGCCGACACCCCGGACGACAAGCTCGACGCGGCGATCGACCTCTTCGGCAGGAAAACCACGAGCCGAGCCTCGTGGATCTCGACTACTACGCACCTGCACGAGCACCTCGGCCAGCTCATCGCCTACGCCCGCAGCAGCAACGTGGTTCCGCCATGGAGTAAGTAAGCCCAAGAGCTAGGACACTGCGACGGCCGGCGCCGCCTCGGCTCAGGGCTTGCGCAGGATCCTCGCCTGGTTCCCCAGGATCTTCGCCTGATTGGCCTTGATCGCCTTCTGGCCAGCCAGGAGCGCATCGAGCTTCTGCTGATTCGTCATCAGCTTCTTCTGGTTGGCGAGAATCCGATTCTGGTTCCTGAGGATCGCCTTCTGATTCGAGAGCACCTGTTTGTCGGCCATGTCACGCTCCATGAAGACAGGAAGGAAACGGCCCCCATACTATCCCCATCCGCGGCCATCGGTGGGAGCCACCTCGTCTCAGGGTGATCTGGACTGGCCTCTCAGCGCGGCGGCGGCAGCGTCGAGGACGGCGCCGGCTTGCCATCGATCGTATCGGGCTCCATCAACTCGACACGCGTTCCGTCGGGATCGAACAGGTTGACCTGGCGCTTGCGGTTGATGCCGGTCCGGATCTCGACCGCGCGCGTGTAGCTCGCCCGCGACGGACGCGCGTCCAGCGCCGCGACGGCCTTCCCGGCATCGGCGACGACGAGACAGAGGTGATGGGCGGAGCCGCGCCGGTCGGGCGCCGGGATCTCGTCGTACAGCATGAGCTCGATGTAGTCAGTCCCGTCCGGGACGCGCATGTTGACCCAGCTGAGGGTCTTCGAATTCGCCGCGCTGCCGCGCCAGAACTCCTGAAAGCCGAGGATCCCGTTGTAGAACTTCGTCGAGGCGTCGAGGCTGCCGACCAGGATGCCGACGTGCATGGCGCGCTCCGAGAGGCGCGATGGAGGGACGTGCGCGCCCGCGTCCTTCGCCGTCCAGCTGTCCGGCTGGTACTCTACGATTTCGACATTGTGCCCGTCGGGATCCTTGACCATGAAGTTCTTGTTGCCGGTGCGGCCCTTGCCCACGCGCTCGGGAACCGCGACGCCCTGCGACGCGAGGAAGTCGCGCATGCCGTCGGCATCGTCGGTGTAGATGGCGATGTGATTGAGCTGGCCTTCGCCCGCGGACGGCTCGTTGAAGAGCTCGATCCACTGGCGATCGTTGATCTTGACGAAAGCGATCTGGACCGAGCCGTCAGGCTTCGGCAGCGTGAACGGTTCTTCGAAGCCGAGCAGGTCTTCGTAGAACGCTCGCGCTTTCGGAAGATCGCTGACGAACACCGCCAGGTGCGCCACGCCGAGAATCTTCGGGCGCGCCACGAGCCGCTGCGTGGCAGTGGGAGCGAAGACCGATACGGCCGCGACGACGAGAACCGCCGGCAGCGTCTTCATCCGCCGTAGCATACCAAGGCTCAGGGCTCAGGGCTCAGGGCTCAAGCAAAACCCTTCGACCACGTACTCGAAGATCTCTGCCTGAGCCTTGAGCCTTGAGCCCTGAGCCCCTGAGCCTTTCGTCAGAACCGCACCCGCGCCCCGAGCTGAATCGCTCGTGTATTCAGCTGCGATGTGACCTTGCCGAAGTTCGAGTTGGCCAGATCCGTGACCGGATCCGACAGGTTCACGCGGTTCAACGCGTTGAATGCATCGACTCGAACCTCCGTGCTGACTCGCGGCGTCAGCGCGAACTTCTTCGACAGCGACAGGCTGACGTCCGCGTAACCGGGTCCCCGGTAGGCGTTACGAACCAGATTGCCGTTCGTGCCGGGCGCCGGCACCGGGAAGTCGGACACCTTGAAGATGCCGGCCAGGAACTCTTCCTGACTCCAGCCACTCGTCTTTACGCTGCTCGCCGGCGTGTTGGGCCGATCGCCGCCGTTGCCGTCGGCGTTGTAGTCGCCGGTCGGGAACGAGCCGCCCCGGGTGATGTTGATCGGATTGCCGGTCTGGAAGATCGCCGAGCCGGCAATCTGCCAGCCGCCGAGGAGCGTGCGCGTCAGGCCGGTGTTGTCCTTGAAGAACGGCATCTCCCACACGCCGAGCAGCGCCAGTTTGTGCCGGACGTCATAGCCCGCGAGCGCCCACTCGGCACCGAGGTCCGCGGCGTCCTGGAAGTTCGTCGTGCCCACCGCGATGTCCGCGTCGTTCATCGCCTTGCCGAACGTATACGCCCCCTGCAGCGTCCATCCCTGCAGGAAGTTGCGGCGCAGCGACACGGTGCCGCCCTGATAGTTCGATTTCGACGTCGACGTCACCATGTTGATCTGCTGGAAGCTGGGGTTGAAACCAGTGAAAGTGCCGTCCAGGAGGTCTCCGCGATAGCGGTTCACGTTGTAGGCGTTGTACAAGTTGTGGCCGGAGCTCCCGAGGTAGTTGAAATCGGCGACGACGCCGAGGCCGATCTCACGCTGCACGCCGAGGAACCAGTTGTGCGTGTAGGGGTTGACGAGGTCCGGATCGACGGTGGTCAGCGCGACACGCGCGCCCTTGACGCCGTTGCGCTCGTCGAGTCCGACCTGCAGCGCCGGGTCGACCGGGTAGCCGAGGTACGGTTTCGACGGATCGCCCAGGCTGTAGGTGAACTGCGGCGTGCCGAAGAACTGACCGAGCACGACGGTCGCGCGCAGCGGCGGGCTGTGGCGGTAGTTCTCAGCCGGCAGATTCATCAATCGGTCGAAGGCCAGGCCATAGCCGCCGCGCACCGACATCTTGCCGTCGCCCTTCGGATCCCAGGCGAAGCCGAGGCGCGGACCGAGGTTGTTGTTGTCGGTTGGATAGAACTGGTCGACGAAATCGACGCGCGCGCTCGCAAGCCGCTCGTTGTAGGTCGAGCCCGATCCGAAGATCAGGTTGCGCAGCGTGCCGTCGCTGTCCTTGAAGGTGCCGTAGTTCTCGTAGCGCAGACCCAGGTTGAGCGTGAAGTTGGATCGCAGCTTCCAGTCGTCGTCGATGAAGAGCGCCCACTCGGTCTGCGTGAGCTCCGAGTAGGCGGTCTGTGGCTCGCCGGTCCGCGGATCGACGTAGCGGCTCATCTGCAGCGCCTCGTCGTCGGCGAAGTTGAGGAGGCTCGTGAACGAGTACGCCGGGATGTAGTTGTTGGTGTTGGTTGCCGAACCGTACATCTGGCGAAACTCGCCGCCGACCTTGAGCAGATGGCTGGACTTGACGATGGTCAGGATGTTCTTGAAATCCCAGTTCGTCTGCCACCAGCCGTTCGGGTACCCGGACTGGCCGAAGCCGGTGGCGCCAGTAATCGTGATGCCGGGGATTTCGAGGTGCAGCGGCGTGTCCGGCAGGCCGACGAGCCGCATGACGCCGCCGCGGAACTCGTTCACCATCGAGTTGCTGAATGTCCTGGTGTAGTTGACGTTGCCGAAGTGCGTCGTATTCGGCGTTGGGCGATTGAACGGGGGACGGATGCCACCGGTGACGGCGTACGAATTGGTCCGATAGAAGTTGCCGTAGAGGCGATCCTTCCCCGGCCGCAGTTCGTAGTCGCCGCGGATGTTGAACTGGTTGCCGCGGCGCCAGCCTTCCGGGACGAAGAACGCGCTCCCGACGTCGAGGATGCCATCGGCCGGGCCGATCGTGTTCGCGCCAGGCGCCGGGCTGCCGAGATCGCGGAAATCGGCCGTCGGATCGACCGCGGGCGCGAAGTTGCGCAGCAGCTGCGCCGCGATGCTGTTCGGACGCGTCGACTGGATGAAGTTGCGGAACTGCGGCGTTTCGACGGTGAACGACGAGCCGCGCGCGCCAGTCTGCCGCAGGCCCTCGTACGACGTGAAGAAGAAGAGCTGGTTCTTGACGATCGGACCACCCAGGCTGTAGCCGAACTGGTTCTTGTCGAACTTCGGCACCGACGACTCGAACACGTTCTTCGCCGTCAGCTGATCCCCCTGGAAGTAGTACGAGCCGCTGCCGCGGAACTGGTTCGTGCCCGACTTGGTGATCACCTGCACCTGCGCGCCGGGGCTGCGGCCGTCGACGGCCGAGAAATTGTTGGAGACGACCCGGACTTCCTCGACCGACTCCGTGTTCGGCGTGAGGTTGGTGATGCCGCCGCGGGCGACGCCGTTGGTGCTCGTCTGGTCGACCGTGTAGTTGTTGGCCTCGTCGCGCTGACCGCTGGCGTTGATGCGGGGCGCCGATTCACCGGCGAACGAGTCGTCCGCGCCGCCGCCGCCGCTGATCGACGCCGATACGCCCTTGCCCGTCACACCCGGCTGTAGCGCGATGAGGTTGTACAGGTTTCTGCCGCTGAGCGGCATTTCCTGGAGCTGGAGGCGGTCGACGCGCCCGGACACGCGGCCCTGCTCGGTCTCGACGAGCGGCGCTTTGGTCGTGACGGTAACGGTCTCCTGGACGCCGGACACCTCGAGCGTGAAGTCGAGACGGACGGTCTCGCTGATGCCCACGTTCACCGATTCCCGCAGGGCGTTGAGAAAGCCTGGCTTGACGACTTCGACGCGATAGGTACCGGGCCCGAGGCTCACGAGACGAAAAACGCCGTCGCTCGTCGTCGTCGTCTCGCGCGTGACGCCGATCTGGCTGTTGGTCACGATGACGGTGGCATCGGCCACGACGGCTTTCTGGGAGTCGATAATCGTCCCCTGAATCACGCCGCTGAACTGAGCGCTGGCGGGACGCGGCGCGAGAAGCAGCAGCGTCAGCGGCAGCAGACACATACGTAGACGAGCGCGTACATGGGTCATGGCATTCTCCTCCTCACGATTTCTCCTGCTGACGACTTACGCGCCGATGGGAAACCGGTTCCACAAGCGTTGAGGTTGTACATCGTGCTCGAGAGCCCCGGCAAGGCAGTTCAACTGATGGGCCCATAAGGCACGTAGGGATGAGCTGGGGACGAATGACGTGCGTGTCGCCCGTGTTGTCCGTGGCCCTATTCGCTTCGCAGCGCCGCCACCGGATCCAGACGGCTCGCACGGCGCGCCGGCACCCAGGCCGCACACCCGGCCACGAGCACCAGAGTCAGCACGGCGACCGCAAGGGCCAGTGGATCGATCGCGCTCACGTCGAACAGGAACGCCTGGACGAATCGAGGCGAGGCCAGCGCGATCCCGAGACCGAAGACGGCGCCCACCACGACCGGGCGCAAGGCTTCCCCGAGCGCAAGCAGGACGACGTGCCGGCGGGTCGCGCCAAGCGCCACACGGACGCCGATCTCGCGCGTCCGGCGCGCGACGGAATAGGCGACGACGGCATAGACCCCGATCGCGGCAAGGGCGAGCGCGACCGCCGCGAAGATCCCGGTCAGTTGCGCCGTCAGTCGCTCGCGCCAGAGCTCGTCGGCCACGACGTCGCTCATCGTGCCCGCGTCGGTCACCGGCACGCTCCGCTCGAGCTCGGCAACCTCCCTCGGAATCACCGCGGCGACGGCCGCGGGATCAATACTGGTTCTCAACACGAATGTCAACGTGGCCAGCCCGAACTCCCCCGCGCGCTGCGCGTAGGCCAGATACACCTCGTCATCCGGCGCGGCCGTCCAGTCCGATTGCCGCGCGTTGGCCGCTACGCCGACGATCGTGATTGGCGTCTGCACGTTGCTCACGCCCGGGAGCATGATGCGCCGGCCGATCGGGCTTTCACCCGGCCACCGGCGATCGGCCATGGCCTTGTTGACCATGGCGACGTGAGGCGCAGACGCACTATCGGCACTGGTGAAATCGCGGCCCGCGAGGAGCGGTAGATCCATCACACCGAAATACCCCGGCTGAACGATGCGATACACAGCCGCCGATCGCTCGCCAGGCGCGGGGACAGGCCGGCCCTCGATCGTGTAGCCGAGCGTCCAGGTATCGCCGGCGAGGGGCAGGTGGTTGATGGCGCTCACCGCCGTCACGCCGGGGAGGCTCGCCAGCCGGTCTCTCACGCGCAGGAACATCGGATCGCGGGCCGGTGCACTGGCGTAGGGTGTCCCGGCAAGCGAGACGTTCGCCACGGCCAGGTGGTCGGCGCGGAACCCCGGATCGACCGCACTCAGCTTCAGCATCGTACGCCCCATCAGGGCGGCACCGACCAGCAGCACCAACGCCAGCGTCACTTCGCCGGTGACGAGCAGGCTTCGGATGTATTTGCGACCGGACCCCTCGGTCGCGCCTTTCGCGCCATCCTGAAAGGCGCTGCTGATGCTCGTCCGCGCAAGCTGGAACGCCGGCACCAGTCCGGTCGCGAGCCCCGTGATGAGCGCCGCAACCGCGGCCACTCCGAAGACGCGGATGTCGAGGCTGACTTCCTGCTGACGAGGCAGACTGCCCGGCGGCAGCAGCGCGATCAGCCAGTTAATCCCCCAGACCGCAAACATCAGTCCCACCACAGCGCCCGAGAACGCCAGCAGCACGCTCTCGGTCAGGAGCTGCCGCACGAGGCGCGCGCGTCGGGCGCCAAGCGCGGTCCGCACGGCCATCTCGCGCTGGCGGCCCGACGCGCGCGCCAGCAGCGTGTTCGCGACGTTGGCGCACGCAATCAGCAGCACGAACGTCACCATGGTCAGGAGCGCAAGGAGCGTGCTCCGGATACCGGACACGACCTTGTCGAGCAGCGGCCGGACCGTAATGCCAAGATCGGTGTTCGTCGCCGGATGCGTGCGCGCGAGCCCGGCGGCGAGACCCGTCATCTCGGCCTGCGCCGCAGAAACGGTCACGCCGTCCCTGAGCCTGCCGAACAGCCGGAGCGATCGCCCACCGCGATCGTCGAGCCTCTTGGCGAGCGACAGCGGCACCCACATCTCGGCACGAGTCTGCCAGAAGGGAGCGAACCGGAAGCCGCGCGGCATCACGCCGACGACGACGAACGGCTCGCCATCGAGCGGGATCGCGCGACCGATGACGGACGTGTCGCTGGCGAACCGGCGCTGCCACAACGCATGGCTCAGCACCACGACGCGATCGCGGCCGGGCCCGTCGTCGCCCTGCACGAACGTCCGGCCGGCGAGCGGTGGGACGCCAAGCAGGTCGAAGAGATCGGCCGAGACTTGCAGCCCGCTCACGCGCTCGGGCCGGTCGCCGCCGCCGAGCGTGGCGCCCCATGCCTGCGCCGCGCTCAATCGCTCGAACGACCGCGCGCTGCGGTGGTAGTCGAGATAGTCGGCCGGCGACACGGGGCCACTCGCCGTCGGGCCGTGCAGCGCCACGACCAGACGATCGGAGTTCCTGTAAGGCAACGGTCGAAGCAGGACCGCATCGACAACGGTGAAGATCGCGGTCGTCGCCCCGATGCCCAGGGCGAGCGCAAGCACGGCGAGGAGTGTGAAGCCGGGGTCTCGCACGAGCATCCGGCCGGCAAAGCGAAGATCTCGAGCGAGCGCGTCCATGCCCCCGTTGGACGAGCGTCGAGGCCGGGAGGTTAGGCGGCGCACCGGCTCACCGCGGCTCAGGTGTTAGCATAAGCACCTCAGCCGCCATGACTGCCACGAGCCAAGAATCGAGGATTATTCGTCAGGTGTACGCGGGCGCCCTCCAGCGCGACCCAGAGGAGCGGGGCGAGTATCTGGACCGGATGTGCGCCGACAACCCACAACTGCGCGCCAAAGTCGTGGCGCTCATCGACGCCCACTCGCAAGACCTCCTCGAACCCGTCACCGCGGCCGCTCCCGTCAACGCCGAGAGTCGACACGAGCATGCGCAAGGGCAGAGGGTGGGTCCGTACCTCATCCGTCAGGAGATTGGCCGCGGGGGCATGGGGATCGTCTATCTGGCAGACGATACGCGTTTGGCGCGGACCGTCGCGCTCAAAGCCCTCAACCAGGACATCAGCCGCGAGCCAGACGCGCGCGAACGGTTTCGGCGCGAGGCGCGGGCCGCGGCCGGCCTGTCCCACCCGGGCATCGCTACGGTCTACGCGCTCGAGGATATCGGCGACCAGCTGTATCTCGCCTACGAGTACGTGCCCGGGGACACGCTTCGCAAGCTGGTGACTTCGGGTCCGTTGCCGATCGACCAGGTGGTCGACATCGGGTTGCAGCTGGCCAGGGCACTGGCTGTGGCTCACACGGCGGGCGTCGTCCACCGTGACATCAAGCCCGAGAACGTCATCAAGACGCCGAGCGGCGTGGTGAAGGTGCTCGACTTCGGACTGGCGCGCGTGGAAGGGACGGCGAATCGTTCGATACCGGGCGTCATACTGGGAACGCCCGCCTACATGTCTCCCGAGCAGGCGCGCGGGGAGCACGCCGACTTCCGGTCGGACCTGTTCGCGGTCGGCCTAGTCCTCTACGAGCTCGCCTCGGCCGTCAATCCGTTCGCGGCGGCGACCGTAACGGCGACGATTGCGCGCATCGTCGAGGTGGATCCCGCTCCGCTCTCGCAGCTCCAGCCTTCAGCGGCCCCGGAACTGGAGCGAATCGTGACGACCTGCATGCAGAAGGATCCGCTCCGGCGACACCAGTCGACGCAGGAGCTGGTCGTCGAGCTCGAGGAGCTGGCGGCCGATCTCGCCGAACGCCGGCGCACATCCTCCCACCGCAGTCACCCCTCTTACAGCGTCGACCGCTTCAGGCCGCGGTGGTGGTGGCAGGTGCATCAGCTCGCCGCGTCGGCCGTCTACGTGCTGATGCTGTATCCGGCCTGGCTGGTGCGGGCCTTCCTGCCACGTCCCTGGGGCATGCTGTTCATCCTCACGGTGCTGGCGTCGGCCGCCGCGGGCACGAGCCTGCGGCTGCACGCCTGGTTCACCGCGCGGTTCTTCCCAAGCGAAGCGCCCGGTCAGCAGGCGTGGACCCGCGTGCGGACGCGGTGGTGCGATGTCGCGTTCGCGGCACTCCTGACCGCGGTCGCGGTCGTTATCGCCGGCGCCCACCCGGAGTTCGCCATGCTGCTGGTCGCAGTCTCGACGGCAACCATCGTGGCGTCCTTCGTCATCGAACCCACGACGGCCCATGCCGCGTTCCCGCCGCCTGCGACATCCACGTCTCCCCCGCCGGGCAGGACTACGTCGGGACACTAGCCTTTGCATCCGTTCGCGATCCTTCGCGCGGAACCTGGACGCGCCCGGTCCTCCACCGATCGGCGGCGAGAAGACCACGTGATCCTTGACGGACGCGAACAGGTAGTCACGGCCGCCGCTATAGTGGTTGAGAGCTCTCGCCGTCACGGCGGCGCGGAAGGACGAGGCATCGATGTTCGAAGCAGCAGAGACGGGTCGGACGGTCTCGAAGGCGGACTACGAGTCCGAGGTGGCGAAGCTGCGATGGGAACTGCTGGACGCCCAGCGCCTGCTCAAGTCCGCACGCTTTCCGCTCATCGTCCTGTTCGGCGGGGCCGATGGCGCGGGCAAGAGCGAGACGGTTCAGCTCCTCAACGCGTGGATGGATCCCCGGGGCATCGTCAACCGGGCGTTCGACGAGCTTTCCGAGGACGAGCGTGAACGCCCGCCGTTCTGGCGCTTCTGGCTCGCGCTCCCTCCCTGCGGCCAGGTGGGCCTGTTCATGAGCGCGTGGTATTCGGTACCGCTCGTCAGCCGCGTCGCCCGGCGGACGACACTCGCCGAGTTCGATGCCGCCCTCGACAGGATTGCCGAGTTCGAACAGACGCTGGCGGCCGACGGTGCCCTGGTCCTGAAATTCTGGATGCACGTGTCCCGCCGTGACCAGAAACGACGGCTGCAGAAGCTCTCCACGGACCCGCTGACCCGCTGGCGCGTGACGAAGACCCAGTGGAAACAGCACCGCCAGTACGACCGGTGGAGCGCGACGGCCGAACGGCTGATTCAACGCACGAGCTTCGGACACGCACCCTGGTTCATCATCGACGCCGCCGACGAGCGATACCGTAACCTGTCGGTGGCGACGGAGATCCGTGACGCACTGTACCGGTCGCTCGGGACGGGCGCGCCGGCCGTCCCAGCAAAGCGGCGCAGCCGGCTGATCAAGTCCGAGGGTCCAGCCGTACACGCCGAGACGTCCGGGCTGGTGTCACGCATCGACCGGGAGCGCTCGGTGCTCGACGTGCTGGACATGACGGCGACGTTGACGAAGAGCGCGTTCAAGACCAAGTTGCTGAAACAGCAAGGGCGGCTGCACCAGTTGCAGCGCCAGGCACAGGAGCAGGGGCGCTCGGTGATCCTGGTGTTCGAGGGCTGGGACGCCGCGGGCAAAGGCGGCGCCATCCGGCGCATCGTCGCGGCCCTCGCGCCGCAGTGCTATCGGGTGATACCGGTCGCGGCGCCCACCGACGAGGAGCGCGCCCATCACTACCTGTGGCGCTTCTGGCGCCATCTCTCCCGTGCCGGGCGCGTTACCATTTTCGACCGGAGTTGGTACGGCCGGGTCCTCGTCGAGCGCGTCGACAACCTCGCCACGCAGACACAATGGAACCGCGCCTACGCCGAGATTCGGCAGTTCGAAGAGGAATTGACCGATCATGGGATCGTGCTCGTGAAGTACTGGCTGCACATTACGAATGAGGAGCAGGAACGCCGCTTCAACGAACGCGCCAAGTCGCCATACAAGAGTTGGAAGCTGACCGAGGAGGACTGGCGCAATCGGGCGAAATGGGACCTCTACGAGTTGGCCGTCAACGACATGGTGGAACACACCAGCACCCGATACGCGCCGTGGCACCTGGTCGCCGCCAACGACAAAAACCACGCACGGGTGGAGGTCCTGCGCGCGGCGGGCGACGCCATCGAGGCTTCCCTGTAAGTGAGGCCGCTCGGGTTAGCCACCAGCCATCGCGCCCACGACGAGCAGCGGCTCGTCACCCATGGCGACGGCATCGGGAAGCGGAGCGTCGGGCGAGTCATGGGACAGATCCCGCTCGCAGGCGAAGAACCGCACGAACGGCCGCCGCTCGAACGTAACCTGGTCGCGGATCGTTCCGCGCAGCATCGGATAGCGCGCCTCGAGCGCGTCGAGGACGGCGCGCTGCGTGACCTGACGCTCGACGTGGATCGAGACTTCACCATCGGCGACGCGCGCGAGCGTCCGCAGGTGCGCGGGAAGGACGACTCTAATCATGTGATCGTCTGCACTTCCACCGACACCACCGCCGGCAGATCGCGGACGATGGGCGTCCAGCTGTCGCCGGCGTCGGCCGAGCCGTAGACCTGTCCGCCGGTCGTACCGAAATACACGCCGCACGAATCGAGCGAATCGACGGCCATCGCATCGCGCAGGACGTTGACGTAACAGTCGCGCTGCGGCAGGCCCTTGGTGAGCGCCTCCCATTCGTTGCCGCCGGACCGGCTGCGATACACGCGCAGCTTGCCGTCGGGCGGATAGTGCTCCGAGTCGCTCTTGATCGGCACGACGTAGATGGTCTCGGGCTCGTGGGCGTGCACGTCGATCGCGAAGCCGAAGTCGCTCGGCAGGTTGCCGCTCACCTCGCGCCACGACTCGCCGGCATCGTCTGTGCGCATGACGTCCCAGTGTTTCTGCATGAAGAGGACGCCGGGGCGCGAGCGGTGCATCGCGATGTGATGCACGCAGTGGCCGACCTCGGCTGTCTCCTCGGGAAGGCCCTGGGATCGCAGCCCGCGATTGATGGGCTTCCACGTCTTGCCCGCGTCGTCGGTCCGGAAAGCGCCCGCGGCGGAAATGGCGATGAAGATCCGCGACGCGTTGAGCGGGTCCACGATGATGGTGTGCAGGCAGAGGCCGCCCGCTCCCGGCTGCCAGTGGGCGCCCGAGCCATGACCGCGCAGGCCGGGTAGCTCGGTCCACGTCTGCCCGCCATCGGCGGTCTGGAAGAGCGCGGCGTCTTCGACGCCGGCGTAGACCTTGTCCGGATCGGTCAGGGACGGTTCCAGGTGCCACACCCGCTTGAATTCCCAGGGGTGGGGCGTCCCGTCATACCACTGGTGCGTGCCGGGAACGCCGTCGTAAGCGAACTTGTTTCCGGCCGGCTCCCACGTCTTCCCGCCGTCGTTCGAACGCTGAATGATCTGTCCGAACCAGCCGGAGGACTGCGAGGCGTAGAGCCGGTTGGGGTCGGCGGGGGATCCCTTGAGGTGGTAAATCTCCCAGCCGCCAAAATGAGGACCGGTGACGTCCCACTTCTCGCGTTTGCCGTCAGATGTGAGGATGAACGCGCCCTTACGCGTGCCGACGAGTACCCGTACCCCGCTCATCGTCGTGGTCCTTTCTGCTCTGCTCACGCAGTCGCTACCCTATAGTCGATCGACCGGGCTTGGATTCGACACTCGCCTTCCGCGTGAAGGCGGAAGCTACGGGTATCGGATGCCAAACCCTGTCTACAGAATCTTCTTAGGCAACCCCTCTCCGCATTGTACTAAGGATGCGCCAGACGGGAACGCAGACGGTCGATGGCGTGCGCGAATGCGCCGCGTGACAGGTTCGGCGCTGGCAGGTTGTGCAGCTCACGGCACGGCGTTCTCGCGAGAGCGCCGTGCCGTGCATCAAACGGTCGACGAGTTCACCTCAGCCCGTCGCTTTACAGCTTTCGCAAATACGCGAGCAAGGCCGAGCGTTCCTCCGGCTTGGGCTGCCGGTCGAAGTTGACCCCATCCGTCGAGGCTACGGGAGGCGGCGGTCCGGGCGGAGCCGTGGCCTTGATGAACTTGAAGAGCTCGATGTAGTGGTCGACGACCTCTTCGAGCGAGTCCGCGCTGTTGTTGTGGAAGTACGGGGCCGTGTTCCTGATCCCGCGAAGGCCCGGCACGTCGAGCTTGTTCCAGTCATCGAAGGGCGGTGCGCCGCCGACGAACCCCGTCTGAAAGGCGCGTCCCGGGTCCGAGCTCATCCGCCTGACCTTGGTCGGTCCTCCCGGACCAGGCGGGGGAATAGACAACTCGATTTCATAAGTCCGTACGTTCCGGGCCAGACGCTCGGGGCACGGCTTGAAGGCCCAACGGGGCGTCGGAGCCCCGTCGACGGGTCGTGGGCACTGCGTCAGGATGTCGTGGAATCGAACGATCGGAAACGGCGTGGTCGACTGGCGCGGACCGCCGTGGCACTGGGCGCAGGCGCGCACGAAGACCGCCTTGCCCTGCGTCTCCAGCTCGTTCAGCGGCGGATCCGGGTCCGGCAACGGCGACGTGTTCGAGCTGATGGCGTCGGAGAGCTCGCGCACGCGGCCGTTCGTGAACGGTACTCGCTGAAACGAGGCCAGGTCGTTGAGGAGTCGCTGCGGCGGCATGTTCTTGACCTGCGCGTGCGTGTTCAAGGCGCCGAGCGCCTGCTCCTGCAGATCGGCAAACCGCGCGTCCAGTTGGTATCCGCCGGTCGTGTTCGGTGTGCGCGGCCACGGGTTCTCACCGTCATCGCCGGTCAGCTTGACGTCATTGACCGTGGGAACCATCCGCCAGACGTCAACCTCGGTCTCTTTCGACGGCTCATTGGTCACCGGATCGATGAGCCTGATCTTCGATGGCAGCTTGAAGGGGATCCGGATCAGGCCGTTCTGCCGCAGGTTGCTGAAATCGTGGGCGTTCTCGCCATTCACCCGGAAATCGTCCGCGTCAATCGGCCGGAACAGCGGATCGTCCGCATTTGGATTGAACCGCCGCAGCAGCCTGAGGAGACGGAACCGCGCCTCGGCGCTTGCCGGCGACAGCTGGAAATGATCGGTCGGCATGTGGCAATCGGCGCAGGCGCGCCCGTTACCATCCAGCCCACGCAACCGGCGGTCGAGGAACGCCAACCCGCCGCGGAGGACAGCGTCGCAGGGCTCGCCGCCGCAATCGGCGATCTTCTCCGTCGATCCGACCGGGGACACCTGCTCCTGCGGACTGCGGGCCGCCAGATCGGTGCTGGATCTCATCACGAAGGCGGAAACGAGGGCAATACAGCAGAAGACCAGGAAGAGTCTTCGCCGCCCGTCAACGGCAGTCATCATTGCATCTCTCCTTCGCAGGCGTTCCTGCGTGCGCAAGGGTTCCTGCGCAGTGCGTATAACGATGGCCGCGTCAAATGCGTACAGGAGGCGGGTCCGTGCTACCCTTCCGCCGCCATGGCCACAATCCGATTGACTGCAGCGGCAATCTGCGTGCTCTTCCTCATAGCGTGCACGTCAAGTCCGCCTGCGGCAGCTCGGAGCGACACCGACAGAATCATCGCTGCCGACACGGAGCCGGGCAGCTGGCTCACGCATGGCCGCACGTATGGCGAGCAGCGCTTCAGCCCACTCACCAAGGTCAGTACCGACACCGTGGGTCGGCTTGGCCTGGCTTGGACCTACGAGATGAAGACCAATCGCGGCGTGTCGGCGACGCCCCTTGTCGTCGACGGTGTCATGTACGCCACCTCCGCGTGGAGCCTCGTATATGCCCTCGATGCGGTGACGGGCCAGGAGCGATGGGTCTACGACCCGAAGGTCGATCGAGCGGTTGGCCCCAGAGCTTGCTGCGACGTCGTCAATCGCGGCGTCGCCGTCTACGAGGGCAAGGTGTTTGTCGGCGTCATCGACGGCCGCCTGGTGGCCCTCGACGCGAAGAACGGTTCTGTCGTCTGGGAGACGGTGACGGTCGATCAGTCGCAGCCGTACACCATCACCGGCGCCCCGCGCGCCGCCAACGGCCTCGTCTACATCGGCAACGGCGGCGCGGAATACGGCGTCCGCGGTTACGTCTCCGCCTATGACGCCAGAAGCGGCAAGCTCGTGTGGCGCTTCTACACCGTCCCTGGCGATCCCTCCAAGGGACCGGACCATGCCGCCTCCGACTCGATCATGGCCAAAGCCGCCGCGACGTGGAACGGCGAGTGGTGGAAGTTGGGCGGCGGCGGGACCGTCTGGGACGCGATCGTCTACGACCCCGATTTCAACCAGCTGATCATCGGCGTCGGCAACGGCTCGCCGTGGAACCAACAGATCCGTTCGCCAGGCGGCGGAGACAACTGGTTCCTCTCGTCGATCGTCGCGCTCGATGCGGCAACCGGTGCGTACAAGTGGCACTACCAGACGACGCCCGGCGACACCTGGGACTACACCGCCACGCAGCCCATCATCCTCGCCGAGCTCCCCATCGACGGGAAGCCGCGGAAGGTCGCAATGCAAGCCCCGAAGAACGGGTTCTTTTATGTCGTGGACCGGGAGAACGGCCGGCTGATCACCGCGCGACCGTTTCTGCCCATGTCGCCGACGAAGAGCACACCGTCGGGAGTGCCCCTCAGTTGGGCGTACGCCGTTGATCCCGGGACGGGTCGGCCGGTGGAAAACCCGGAAGCGCGATACCGCGGCAACGCTGCCTTGGTGCGCCCGGGGCCACTTGGCGCACACAACTGGCAACCGATGTCGTTCAGCCCACAGACCGGGCTCGTGTACATCCCGGCTCAGGAATTGGCATTCACCTACGCGCACGACGCGAATCCGGTGACCCGCGAGGGATTCTACAACCTGGGCGTGGTCCTCCCGCCGCTCCCCGACGACAACGCCGTGCGGGCGGCCATCAAGGCCGCATCAACGGGTGTACTCCTCGCGTGGGATCCGGTGGCGCAACGCGAGGTCTGGCGTTCGGACAGACGCGGGCCGTGGAATGGCGGGACACTGGCCACCGCCGGTGGGCTCGTGTTCCAGGGAACGGGCGACGGACAGTTCCTGGCACTGGATGCGAGGACCGGGAAGACCTTGTGGTCCACAGACAATCAGGCCGCGACACTCGCCGGTCCGATCAGCTACGAGATCGGCGGCGAGCAGTACATCGCCGTACTTGGCGGGTATGGCGGCTCCTTCTTTCTCATCGAGGGCTTCGTGGCCGCCTCGGAGGGTCATGCGCTCAACGGCCGCGTGTACGTCTTCAAGCTGGGTGGCACAGCAACAAGGCCCGCGCTCAATCTGCAAAAGGCTCCGGTCGCCAAGCCGCCTTTCATCGCGGTCAGCGCCGACGCCTACAACCGCGCCGGTCGCCTCTACGAAGGCAACTGCACGGTGTGTCACGGCGTTGCGGCCGTGACGGGCGGCGTCCTTCCGGACCTTCGGCGATCGCCCCGGCTCCAGGACGCCGTCGCCTGGCGACGAATCGTGGTTGACGGCGAGCTTGCGCCATTGGGGATGCCGCGCTTCGGGAAATGGGTGTCTGCGGAGGACGCCGAGTTGATTCGCGCCTACGTCGCCCGGCAGGCCGCGATGCTTTACACGGCCGAGGCCAGCCGTCAGCATCCCTGAGAGGCGGCCCGCGGCTGCGCCTCGTGAGACAATCCCGGCATGATCCGGAATCGGGAACGAATCCTTCTGGCCGCGGCCCTCGTCATCGCCGCAGTCGGAGCCGGCGGATGCCGCCGATCGCCAGCCGAACAACCGCCGCGCCGGCCCAACATCCTCTTCATCCTGCTCGACGATCTCCGCGCCGACACGCTCGGCTACGCCGGGCATCCGTACGTCAAAACGCCGCAGATCGACCGCATCGCGAACGAGGGCGTGAATTTCAAGAACGCGTTCTGCACCACATCGCTGTGCTCGCCGAGTCGGGCCTCGCTCCTGAGCGGCGTCTACGCACACAAGCACGGGGTCACCAACAACTTCACCGAATTCCCGGCCGCGATGAACAGCTTCCCCAAGGTGCTGCAGCGGGCGGGATATGCCACGGCCTACGTCGGCAAGTACCACATGGGAGAGGGCAACGACGAACCGCGACCCGGGTTCGACTACTTCGTCACGCACAAGGGCCAGGGGAAGTACTTCGGCACGGAGTTCAACCTCAACGGGGAACGCCGCGAGACTCGGCCCGGCTACTACACGACCGTCGTCACCGACATCGCACTCGACTGGCTGCAGCGCGATCATGGCGGGAAGCCCTGGATGATGATCCTCGGGCACAAGGCACCACACAGTTTCTACACGCCCGAGCCGAAGTACGAGAAGGCCTTCGCCGACGTCCCGGTCTCGTATCCGGCGTCGGCATTCGCACTCGACGACAAGCCCGAGTGGATCAAGGACCGCCTGCGAACCTGGCACGGCATCTACGGGCCGCTCTTCGAGTGGCGCAAGAAGTTCCCCGACGATCGGCCCGAGGCCGTGACGGACTTCGAGAACATGGTGCACGCCTACTGGGGCACCATCCTCAGCATCGACGACAGCGTCGGGCGCCTCCGCGCCTGGCTCGAAAACAGCGGGCAGCTCGACAACACCATCATCGTGTTCGTCGGCGACAACGGGCTGCTCGAAGGCGAGCACGGCATGGTCGACAAGCGGACGATGCACGAACCGAGCATCCGCATCCCGATGGCGGTGCGCTACCCCGGATTGACGACCGAGCCACGCGTCATCGAACAGCAGGTACTGACGGTCGACATGGCGCCCAGCCTGCTGGAGCTGACGGGTGCGCCGGCGATCCCGGGCATCGACGGACGCTCGTGGGTGCGGCTCGTGCGGGAGGGCGATCCGTCGTGGCGCAAAAGCTGGTTCTACTACTACAACTACGAGAAGGAATTCCCGTACACGCCCAACGTCCGCGGCATTCGAACCGAGGAGTGGAAGTACATCCACTACCCGCATGGCGACGGATCCGCCGACCGGCATCTGGGCGAGCTCTACGATCTCAAGCAGGATCCGGACGAAAGCACCAACCTCGATTCGAAGAGTCGACTACAGCGCGACGGTCCAGCGGCTGCAGACTGAGCTCAACGAGCTGATGGCGGCCACCGGGCTGACGCCGCAGACCGACAAGATGCCGCTCGACGACGGCATCAAGAAAGAGCTGCCGGCGCAGGGGATTCGGTAGGGGTCTCAAGGCTCAAGGCTCAGGGCTCAGGGCTCAGGGCTCAGTAAAACCTTTGACCACATACTCGAAGATCTAGCTTGGCCATGAGCCCTGAGCCTTGAGCCCTGAGCCCTTCAGCGCGCCAACAATTCCAGAAAACGCGAGGACGCCCGGACCCTGGTGCCGGCGCTGGAGCGTTCGATGATGAGCGCGGCGGTGTCGGGACGGGACTCGATCAACACAAGGCCGCGGTCGGCGCCGAGGACGCTGACGGCGGTGTCGAGTCCATCGGTGTCGAGGCCGTGCCGTGCGACCACGGTGACCGTAATGTCGTCGACGAGACCCATGCGGGAAGCTGGATCGATGACGTGGGAGTAGCGGCGCCCGCCGATGTCCGCGTGCTGTTCGCTGCTGCCCGAGGTAGAAACAGCCGCGTTGGTCAGCTCCAGCATCGCGGGCACGCCGGGCAATGGCTCGCCCGAGTGGACGGCGATTCGCCAGCCGCGCTGACCGGGGGGCGCCTCGCTGAACGCGAGATCGCCGCTCACAGCCACCAGCGCGCTCGACACGCCGAGTCCGCCAAGCACCTCTATCGCCTCGCTGGCGGCGTAGCCTTTGCCAATAGCGCCGACGTCCAGCGCCATGCCGGTCATGTCGAACGTCACGGTCCGCTGCCCGGCGTCGAGGTGGAGCTTGCGAAAGCCGCTGCGGCGGGCCGCGTCCTCGAGCGCGGCCGGACCTGGCACGCGCGCGGTCTTCCGAGCCTCGCGCCAGAGCCGGACGACAGGCCCCTGCGTGATATCGAACGCGCCGCCGGTCGCCTCCGCCAGGTCCTGCGACGCCGCGAGGACCGTGAACAGATCCTCGCTGACGCGCACCGCGTGAGCGGCGCCGGCCTTGGTGATCTGGTTCAGCTCGCTGTCGGGCAGGTAGTCTGAAAGGATGCGGTCAAGGTCTCTGATGCGATCGAACGCGGCGCGGAACGCGTCCCTGGCCGCCTGTTCGTCCGGCGCGTAGAGCGTGATTCGGACGAGCGTGCCCATGTGAGGCTCGACCGCCTCATAGCGATGCAACTCCGGTCGCGCCAGACCTGCCAGCGCGACGAGTGAAAGGCTCAGGGCAAGCAGCCAACGGACCATTACAGAAGCTGTCTCATAAACCCGCCGGTCATTTCAAGGTGCGAGCGAGCGCAGCGAGCGCGCCACGCGAGCGGCCCGCCTTCGCGCCGGAGGCGCTTCGGCGAGGTCTCGCCGGAGCTTTAGCGTAGGCGGAAGCGCGCCGGCGCAGCGGCGCGCGAGAGCGCGTGTAGGGGAGTCCGAGGGGCGAAGCCCCTCGGATAAGACTGGTCAGTATGGATCCAGTGCGACGCCGTTGTTCCAGGCGCGATACATCTCTTCAACGCTCGGCAGCGTGGCGGGACGCACCAGGCGGAAGCCAAGCCATTGCGCGTCGGTCATGTACCAGACGCTCTTGGGCAGTTGCGGATCCTGCCTCTTCCACGAAGCGTCGGACGCCACCCGTACGGTGCACCCCACGCCCGGTTCGTCGTCGTGCCACGAGCCGCCGCGCACGGCATGGGGATAGGGAGCGGTGGACGCGACCCACGGATTTTTCGCGGGCGCTGCCGGGTACGGCGCGTACTGGTCCAGGGTCCACTCCATGACGTTGCCGAGCATGTCGTACAGCCCCCAGGGGTTCGCCTTCTTCGTTCCGATCGTGTGATAGGTGCCGCCGGCAAAACCCGGCAGGGCCGAGTTCTTCGCGAACCACGCATAGTCCGCGAGTGGCCCCGAGCCAATTCCGGTGGCGGTGCCCGCCCGGCACGCGTACTCCCACTCGGCCTCGGTCGGCAGGCGGTAATACTCGCCGGTCTTCGCGCTCAGCCACTCGGCGAACTTGTTCGCGGCGTGCTGGGTCATGCTGATCGCCGGAAAGCCGTTGTTGCCCCGGCCGAAACTCATCTCGAGGTGCGGAGCCGTCGGCCGGCTGAGTCCGTCCACCAGCGCATCGGGGTGCTCGCGCTCCTTGGCCTGGTCGGCGAACATGAACAGCAGGTACGCGTCCCACGTCACTTCGTGGGTCTGCATCCAGAACGCATCCAGCTGGACCTGGTGCTGCGGTCGTTCCTCAGGCCTGCCGCCGGAGTCGGCGGATCCCATCAGGAACTCGCCGGCGGCCACGCGAGCCATGCCGTAGGTGACGGTCGTGTTGGGGATCGTGACGGTGTAAGCAGCGGACTGAGCGCTGGCGGTTTTCTTGCCGCGCTCTTCGATGAGCGTACGGATCCGCCCGACCGCGGCCATCTCCTTCGCGTCGACGGCGCTGGCCGCCTGGCGGGTGACGCGAGGGGCGGTCTCCGCCATGGCCACAAGGGCCATGCCGAGGATGGCCGCGAGACACAGCTTCATTGACTGACGGCTCGACTAGATGATCTTCGACTGGCCGGGAACCGCCAACCCAGGCACGTCGTTCTTCGCGTTCCAGTCGACCGGCTTCGGCACCAGGCTCACCTGCGAGTTCATCGCCTGCTCCCAGGTGACTTGCTGGCCGGTGTAAGCCGCCTGGCGGCCCATGATCGCCAGCAGCGTGCTGGTAGCCAGGTTCAGATCGTCGTTCTTGGGTTTGCCGGCACGAATCGAGGCGAAGAGCACATCATGTTCGCGCTGGTACATGTCATATTCCTCGCCCTCGAACTGCCACTTGATCTGGCCGTCCGGACCTTCGATACGGGGCTTGCCAGCACCAAGCATCATCGTCCCATCAGTTCCCATGATGTAGTCGAGGGTGCCGTTGAAGCAGCCGGTGGACTGGCGGTTAGCGAGGAAGACCCGGTAGCCGTTCGGAAAGGCGTAGCTGACGGCGAAGTGATCGTAGATGTTGCCGCCGTTCGCGGGGACTGCACGGCCACCGACACCGACCGCGCTCGTCGGCGGCTGATCGTGCATGATCCACATGATCTTGTCCGCGTTGTGCACGGCCTGCTCCACCAGGCTGTCGCCGCACAGCCACGTGAAGTTGTACCAGTTGCGAATCTGCCACTCGATATCGCTCATGCCGGCGGGGCGCGCGCTCTCGGGCGGCATCGGCTTGACGGGATTGGTGTAGTAGGTCGAGTAGTGCGCGACCAGCCGGCCGATGGCGCCGTCGTGGACCTTCTGGACGGCCTCCCGAATCATGTTGTTATACCGCCAGCAGTACCCCGAGACGAGCGCCAGGTTCTTCGTCTGCGACAGCTTTTGCGCCGCGAGGACCTCGCGCACTCCAGGCGAATCCGTCGCGCAGGGCTTTTCGCAGAAGACGTGCTTACTGGCGTTGACCGCCGCCGTGAGGTGTTGCGGCCGGAAGCCCGGCGGCGTCGCCAGCAGCACCACGTCGACGCCACTGTTGATGACCTTCTCGTACCCGTCCAGCCCGAAGACGGGGTGGTCAAGCTTCACCTGTGCCCCGAACCGCGTGCTGCCCTTCAGTCTGGTCGTCGCCTGCTGGACGATGGCCTCGTCGATATCGGCGACGGCCGTCAGTTCGTTGTTGGGGTCCGCGGTCAGCGCCTGTGCAGCGGCGCCGAGGCCCCGGCCGCCACAGCCTACGAGGCCGACTTTGAGGGCGTTGGTGATCGTCCGGCCAGAAATGATGCCGGGAAAGCCGGTCGCAATCGCACCGGCGACCGTCCCCGTCTTCTTGAGGAAGTCGCGGCGCTCAATCTTGTCCGATTGCTTCTTGGGTGTAGTCGCCATAATGTCCTCTCGAATGGTTCCTCAGAAGCCCGAATCATACCCCTTCTGCTTTCTCGCGCCACGTCGTGGTCTTTGGTGGGGTCCGGCCGCCGTGAGTGCCTGGCTCGTACTGCTGAGCAGTCTGTGCGCGGCCGATGTGGTCCAGACCGGCACGGGCAGCGACCAGGCCTGGCGCCCGCTATTTGACGGGAAGACCCTCGCCAACTGGCAGTCGACGAAGTTCATTGGCGAAGGCGCCGTGAAAGTGGAGAACGGGCAGATCATCCTGGAGGCCGGCCGCAACCTGACCGGCATTACCTGGATCGGTCCGGAACTGCCGACCACCAACTACGAAATCACGCTGCAGGCCATGCGCGTCGAGGGAAGCGATTTCTTCGCCGGCGTGACCTTTCCTGTCGCCGAGTCGTTCTGCTCGCTCATTCTCGGCGGGTGGGGCGGCACGGTGGTCGGACTGTCCAGCATCAACGGTATGGATGCCTCGGAGAACGAAACCTCGCAGTCGATTCAGTTCGAGTCGGGGCGCTGGTACAACATCCGCGTCCGCGTGACGCCCGCGACGATCGAGGCCTGGCTCGATGAGCGCCAGATCATCAATCAGAGCCTCACGGGCAACAAGATCAGCACGCGCTTCGAGGTGGAACCGTCGCAGCCGCTCGGTGTGGCGTCGTGGCGGACGAAGGCTGCCTTGCGCGACTTGCGCCTGCGGCGCCTGTAGACGCCCGTGGCGCCGAACTTCAGTTCGGCGTCAGCGACCGTTGCGCGCAACTAAAGTTGCGCGCTACTACTGCGCTTTGATCGTCAGGATCACGCGCCGGTACGACGTCAGCGCCGGGCTGCCATCGTCCTCGACAGCAAGAATGATGTGCGCGGTGCCGGCAACCCGAGGCGCGACAGTCACGCGAGGAGTCGTCGCGTTCTGAAGCGTCACGCGAGGGGCCGGCTCGCGCGGCCCGCCTTCGGGCCCGGAGGGAATTCCGCCTTCGCCGGGAGTTCCTCCCCCACCGATCGGCACGAGGCCACCCGATGCGACGGGCTGACCTGGAATGCCGGTTCCGGCTTCCGGATAGAAGAACCAGGTGTACTTCAACGTGTGGCCATCGGGGTCGCGTGTAGCGCCGGCGTCGATGGTCAGCGCCGCGCCGACGGTGGCCTCGATGCGCACCGGCGCCTTGCCGGCCTGACCGTTCACGACGACTTCCGGGTTGTGATTCGCCTGCGACGGCCCCTTGATCGTCCAATCCATGCGAGCCGCGAAATCGTTCTGGAACGCCGTCCGCCAGCGCCAGATCGTGGCCTGGTCCGAGGTGTAGGTCCGGCCGTCGATGCCGGTGACGGTGTCCTTCGAGTTGTCGCGGCCCGGAAACGAGTCGCCGCCCTGCGTCCAGAACGGACGCGGCTCTCCGTAGAACGCGCGCCAGACATACCGGCCGCCCCAGCCGCCGTAGGTCGGATTCATGGAGCTCGCCAGGCCGTTGTTGATCAGGCCGAGAAACGTGGGCGTATCGCCCTCGTGGATACAACACGGGACGGGATACAGCTTGCCGAGCGGACCCTTGCTGCGAATGTTCGCGTTGACCCACGCGTCGGTGAACGTCGTGAAGTCCGCGCCCGGCGCGTTTTTGTAGAAGCGGTCGCCGCTGATGCCGGTCCACGTGGCGTACGCGTACTGATCGCCGTCGGGCGTCGACGGCAGCGCGATGTAATGCAGACCGGGAAACTCCCGCCGAATCCACGGGCCCGCATCGTCCTGATCGGAGATTGAGTAGACACGCAGCTTCGACACGAGCGCCTCGAGCTCGGGCGGCGTCTTTGTCGCCTTGGCCTGCAGCAGCGCCTGCGCCAGCGTGTTGGTTCCGCCCCACGCGAGGACCCAGAGCGGGCGGGCGTCGGACTTCGCCGCCGCCTGGATGATGAGCTCGGCGCCCGCGCTCATCTTGTCCGGCCCCACCGCGGCCATGCCGTACGCCGGCTGCCCCGAGACGATGACCGCCTTCAGCGAGTCGGCCGAGGGAAACCCCGGCTGGTGCTGCAGCAGCCTCGCGAGCACCTGACCGTAGGCGTCGACGAGCGTCTGGATCACGTCAGGGCGGACCTTGTTCTTCATCCAGGTCGAGGTCGTGGCGATCAGCCCTTCGACATCGAACTGGTTCGCATAGACGAGGAATCGGACCATGGACATCTGGTCGTCCGGCTCGTTGGCGATGTCGGTCATGACCACCACGCGCTGCTTGTCGACATACGGATCGACGCGAGCCGCCACCGGATCGGGCGTGGCCTGCTGGGCGCCGGCCAGCGACAGCATCGACGCGCCGAGTAACGCGGCAATCAGCCAGCGTTCGGCGTTCGGCGCTCGGCGTTCGGGAACGTTCAGCAGGTGTGGCCTGAGCCGACCCCAACCGCCGAGCACCGAGCGCCGAACGCCGAACGCCGAACATAATCTCAAATGCGTCTCCATCGTTGTGGCCGGTTGATATCCCCACGCTCGGGTGTGTTTCTCCGAGAGACTCATTGTCCTCGAATGAGCGCCAGCGCGCGATCGAGCAACTCGTCTCGGCCGCTCCTCAGGCCCGCGAGCGTTGGCGTCAGGGAAATATCCGGCCGCACGCCCGCAAGGTGATGCGGTCTGTTGCCATCGTGGCCCGTCACACGCATGCCGGTGAAGGTCAGGCGGAGGCCGCTCGGCACGGCGAACATCGCCACGTTGCCGTTGGCGCCGGCGGTCGGCGACCCCACGATCGTGGCGAGCTTGAGATCCGCGACGTAGCCCATGACCGACTCGGCATAGCTGATCGCGCGGCCGTCGGTGAGGAACACGATCTTCCCGCCCAGGTGCGGAGTCGCCGGCTTCTGGTCCCAGCCGATGTCCTGAGACCCGGCGAACTGACCGAAGGGCCCGACGATCCGGTTCACGTGCATCCAGCGATCGGTCTCGGGCGCCGAGATCAGATGCGGCAGAATCTGGAACCCGGCGTCGGTCGGGTAGCCGCGGAGATCGAACACGACGCCAGTTGCAGCGGCCAGCTTGGGCAGCATGGGCGTGATCTGCGCCATCTGCGAACGGGTCAAGTCGACGTACCACACGCCAGGCGCCAGCTCGCCGATCGGTGCCGGGCGCTTCTCGATGGCCGGCGCACTGGAACCGCATTGCAGGCTCGTCGACCGCGACCCCGCGCCGCTGTCGAGCACGAGCGGAACCGATGTTCCGAGGGGACAGGCCGTCAGCTCCTGAAGCGCGCGACGCTCCTTCCATTGGGTCGTGCCCGAATTCAACCGCATGAGATCAGCAAGCTGTCGGTCGGCCGGTGCCCCGCCGATTGAGGTGACGACAGCGCCGACAGGAGCATCGGGCGCGCCGCTGGCCGTGATCGCGACCCGGCCGTCAACGACCTGAAGCTGGATAGACAGCTGGGCCAGCCGGCTCGGACCCTGCGTGTCGGTGACGCTACCGTGACCGTCGCGCAGGTCCGCCACGAGCAGGCGCATTGCGTCGCGGTGGGCGTCGCGCGTCGTCGCATCGTAGGCAAGCGTGAGCTGCGGCTGCAGCCGCGCGTTCCAGTCGACCTTCGCCTCCTCCCAGTACGGATAGAAGTGGCGGAAGACGTTCCACGCCACGACAACATCCGCCAACCGCACATCGACGCTCGGAAGATCACTGGACGATGGGAGCGGAGTGAGTGTCTTTACGAGCGCCTGGAGCCGCGCGGCCTGAGACGTGTCCGCAGCCTGCGCGTCGGAGAGAGCCAGCGGCACTCTCGCTCTGAGCCCCGAGCCAAGGTCGAGATCGGCGTGCGCGCCCGTGACAAGCGGCGCCTCGAAGATCTCGGCGCTCGATGTGGCGCCGGCGGGCGGCGCGATGCGGAGGAATTGTTGGCCTACGGGGGCTTTGCCGGCCGGCCGGGTGATGACTGCGGACTTCGACGTACCGGCCCTGAACCAGGCCCCGGTGCTCGTCGGCGAATCCTCGAATCCCGGGTCCTTGATCTCGATCGGCGTCCACGCGCCGGACGCGTCTCGCACTGCAAGTCCGATGGCCTCGAACTCCGCCGTCATCGCGCCGCCGCACATCGCTCCGAACGCAACGCTCGTCGCATCGTCGGCAACGGCGCCCTCGATTTCGTACTGGCGCCAGTCGGGGCTGCGGATGGGCCGATTACCCATGTTGTCGAAGAAGCCCATCTGCTGGTTGGGACGATCGACGCGTAACCAGAGGGCGGCGCCATTTGCGGGGTCGGCCGCCGACGACTCCGCACGGACCAGGCCTCGCAGTCGGATCGTCTTGCCCCGCAATGCCAGCGCCGGCACGGTTTGCATGACCGTGGCAAACCCGTCGATGGTCGCGCCGATCACCAGGGCGCGATTCGTCCGCTTGGCCTGGTAGGGGTTCTGCGGGCCGGACGGAGCGATTGCCGCACCCATGTACCGCCACGCGACGAGCGAACTGTCGGCGCTTCCCGGCGCTGGAGCCGGCGGCAGTTCGCGGGCGATGACGATTCCTGGTCCAAGCGGGCCGAACAGTGCCTTCAAGGTCGTCTCGAGCCTCCTGGCGTCTGCCGAGAGGCGAATCTGAGAGACACCGTGGACGGCGAACCGACTCCAGTCGAGCGCTGCCGCCGCGTCGCTCGGATAGAAGTAGCGCACGACGCCGAAGAGGCGGGCGAACGTGGCGACGTTGTCGATTTCGCGCTGCGGCGCCCGGCCGGCCATCGGCGCTGGGAAAGCGGTGGCGATCAAAAGCAGGATTGCCGGCAGTCGTCGCATGCGGACCTCGGCCGGATTCTGAACCGGCAGGTCCGGAGACGCAAGCAGGAATCGGGCAGTCCCTTGACTCCATCCCGCCGCACCGTCACTATTGCGCCGCAATCCCACTCGCATACCGGAGGGTTCCTATGAGGAAGATGTCGTGGATCGCTGCGCTCGTACTCGCCGGCGCGCGGTGGTGCTCAGCGCGCAGAAGGCCGACCCCGATGCCCTGAAGCTCGCCGATCAATTCACGGCGGCGTTCAACAAGGGCGACGCCAAGGCGCTCACCGCGCTCTACGCCGTGAACGGCACGAGCCCCGGGCCGGCTGGCACTTTGATCGCGGGGCGGGCAGCGATCGAAAAGAACTATGCAGACGGGTTCGCGGGCCCGCTGAAGGGGGCGACGCTGACGCTAGAGCCTGGCGCTACGCATGTGGTCACGCCGGACGTGAAGATCATGGAAGGCCGGTTCACGACGACTGGACTCGCCACAGTAAAAGGCCGCTACGTGAACACGATAGTCCGGCAAGCCAAGACCTGGCTCCTGGCGAGCCTCGTTACGATTCCGGACCCGCCCGCGCCGAAGTAGACTGGGTTGCTCGGGTCTCGACTGATCGGCTCTAGGCTCTAGGCTTTAGGCTCTCGGAAAACCTCGACTCTTGAGTCGAAGATCTTGCTAAAGCCTAAAGCGGAGAGCCTATAGCCTAGGACCGACCGTCGACAACGCGGATGCCCAGATCAGTCGCCGCCCTCTGCCTTGCCTGCCTCGTGCTCGCGTGGCAGGCGCCCCAGGATCGGATCACCCCAGCCACTGTCGGGCGCCTCGCCGTCGCCTGGACGTACGACACGCACGAGTCGACCGAGCCGGCCCGTCCCGGCGGCAAGCGGCCGGCCTTCGAGGCGACGCCGGTCGTTGCGTCGAACCGGCTGTACCTCTCCACGCCGCGCGGTCTCGTCGTCGCGCTCGATGCCGAGTCGGGCGCCGAGACGTGGCGGGTCGATCTCAAGGTCCGCGGCGACGCGAACTACAGCGACTTCGCGAATCGGGGCGTCTCGGTCGCGGGCGACCGCATCTACGTCGGCACGGTGGATGCGCGGCTCGTCTGCCTCGATCGTCGTGATGGCAGCTTCTGCAAAGGCTTCGGCGCACAAGGTCAGGTGGACCTCGTCGCCGGCCTCAGGCGAAAGCCTGAGTGGCCGGGAGAGTACGGCGTCACCTCTCCTCCCGCCGTCTACCGGGACCTCGTCATCGTCGGGTCGTCGGTGGCCGACAACAGCCGCGTCCGCATGTCATCGGGCGAAGTGCGCGCATTCGACGCCGCCACGGGCGCGCTCAGATGGACGTTTCACCCGCTCCCCGAGAACGCTGCAGCCGGCGGCGCCAATACCTGGTCCCGCATCACGGTGGACGACGAGAATGGGCTCGTCTTCCTGCCGACAGGAAGCGCGAGCCCCGACTACTTCGGCGGTCTGCGGCAGGGCGACAACAACTACGCGAACGCGATTGTGGCGCTCCGTGCCGCCACCGGTGAGGTCGCGTGGTCATTTCAGACGGTGCATCACGATCTGTGGGACTACGACGTCGCCTCGCCGCCGATGCTCTACGCCGGGAAGAGTGGCCCCGCGGTGGCGGTCGGATCGAAGACCGGTCATCTCTTTCTCTTCGATCGGCTGACGGGACAGCCTGTCTTCCCCATCAACGAGCGGCCCGTTCCCCAGAGCGACGTGTCGGGCGAGCACGCGGCAGCCACGCAGCCGTTTCCCGAGCGGCCGCCGAGCCTGGTGCCCCAGCAGATCACCGAGCAGGACATCTGGGGCGCAACGCCGCAGGACCGCGACGCGTGCCTGGCCACGTTCCGGCGATTGCGCAACGAAGGCGTGTTCACGCCGCCGAGCCTTGCCGGAAGCATCCATGTGCCGGGCAATATCGGGGGACTTCATTGGGGAGGGACGGCCTGGGATCCGGCGAACCGCCTCATCATCGCGCCCGTGAACCGCCTTCCCGCGATTATCCGGCTGCTGCCGAGAGCCGACTACGATCGCGCGCGGAAAGACAATCCCGGCGTGGAGATTACCGAACAGGATGGCGCGCCGTTCTCGATGTCGCGGCAGTTCCTGCTCTCGCCTTCAGGCATCCCCTGCGTGGCGCCGCCGTGGGGAGAACTGGTCGCGGTGAACGCCGATACCGGCGCAATTGCCTGGCGAACCACGCTCGGCGACATGAGCACTCTGCTCGGGGCCAAATCGATCACCCCCACCGGATCGCCAAATCTCGGCGGCGCAGCGGTTACTTCGAGTGGCCTGCTGTTCATCGGCGCCGTGCTCGATCCGCACCTGCGGGCGTTCGACACGAAGAGTGGACGGCAGGTGTGGGAGGCTCAGCTGCCGACGAGCGCCCGGGCAACGCCTCTCGTCTTCACAACCGCAAGCGGCCGCGAGATGGTAGCCATCGCCGCCGGCGGCCACGACACGCCGTTCTCGCGGCCGGGCACGACGCTGCTGGTGTTCGGCCTGACAAAACCATAGCTGAAGCCTGAATCAATCCCATGTGGCTCCGAGAGCTGGAAGCTGGAAGCTGATAGCTGATAGCTATTCGCTGTGCAGCAGCGCGAGCGGATCGACCCGCGAGGCGGTCTGAGCAGGTCTGAGTGCCGACAGCAGTGCAATCGCGGTCAGGAGCACCGTGACCGCGCCGATCGTCCAGGGATCGCTGCTCTGGACGCCGTAGAGCTGCGCCGACAGCGGCCGGCTCGCGGCAATCCCGAGCGGCACGCCGATGACGAGACCGCACGCGACCAACCGCAGGCTATCCCCGAGCACCATCGTCACGATCGCCGGGCTGGTCGCGCCGAGCGCCAGCCGGATGCCGAGCTCGTGCGTCCGTTGCGCGACGTCGGAGGCCATCAGCGCGTACAACCCGACGCAGCCGATGGTGACGACGATGAGGCCGAGGACGAGGGAGATCGCGCTCATCAGCCGCTCCTGCGCAATCGCGTCGTCGAGCACCTGGGACATCGTGCGCACGTTGGCGATCGGCAGATCGGGCGCGATGACTCCGAGGTGGTGGCTCACGACGGCGCTCGCGCTCGCCGGAGATCCGGCTGTGCGGACGGCGAGGACAACCCGACCGTAGGACCGCAGCGGCAGATAGACGACGCCGAGACGGCGATCGCGGGGCGAGGTCTGCTTCGCGTCGCTGACCACGCCGACCACCGGATACATCGCGCCGCGGGGGGTGAGGGCGATGCGCCGGCCCACGGGGTTACTTCCTTCGAACAGCACGTGCGACAGCGACTGGTTGATGATGACGCCGCCGGTTGCCGGGTCGAGATCGCTATCGTCGAACGTCCGGCCAACGATCAACGGGATACCTGCCGCCGCGAAAAACCCGGGCCCCACCGAGGCAGACGTCCAGCGCGCCCCGGGGATGACGACATTCCGATCGGTCGCCAGCTGCTGACTGCCGTCAACCCAGTAGTTCGTGTAGTCGAGGAGCGCCGGGCCGGAGATGCCGGCCGCGCGGATGCCGGGTACCGCCGACAGCCGATCGGTGACCCGCCGGAGAAGCATCGCCGCGGCCTGGTCCGAGTAGCCGGCCGCTGCGGCGTTCAGCGGCACGAGGAGCACGTTCCGATCGAAGCCGAGCTCCTGCGAACGCAGGTTGCTGACGGTCCGGAGGAACAGGCCGGCAACGATCAGGATGACGGCGCACATCGACAGCTGAGCGACGAGGATGACTCGACCCGCGACGGATCGCCGGCGCAGACGGCGCGCGCTCGTCGATTGCCGGACCGATGACACGACGGCCGCCAGCGCCGGCCGCGTGCAGGGCCAGAGCCCGAACGCAATCACGAGCGCGATCGTCCCTGCGACAAACGAGAGGACGCGGAGGTCAGGGCCGGCGGCGAGCTCGATTGGCGTAATCAGGATCGCGAACTGCTTGAGGACAACTGTCGTGGCCCAGCTCGAAAACAGGAGGCCGAGGACGCCCGCCGTCAGAGCCAGCAGGATGCACTCGGTGGCGGCCTGACGTACGAGGCGGCCGCGGCCGGCGCCGAGCGCCAGCCGAATCACGAACTCACGCCGGCGTCCCTCCGAGCGCGCGAGCATCAGGTTCGTGAAGTTCACGCAGGCGACGAGCAGCACGAGGACGGTCACCCCGGACAGCACCATGAGCGGCCGCGCGTACTGCTGCCGTTCCGGCGCATAGCCCGTCGTCGCCGGCAGCAACGAGACGACCTGCTTCCGTTCCCGCGCGACGTCACGGTGGTCGGCTCCGAGCGCAGCGGCCCTGTCGGCGACGAGCCGCTGGCGCACGACGTTGGCCGACGCGGCGGCGCGTTCCAGGTCGACACCCGCGCCCAAGCCGGCCGATGACCTTCAACCAGCGTCCGTTGGAGTTGGGGCTCTCGTCGAGCAGGTCCGGGCCGTCGGCGATGAGCGTCGTCCGCATGGCGAGCGGAATCCAGACATCAGTCGAGTGCGCGACGCTGTGCCCGGCAAACCGGCGCGGCGCGACGCCGATCACGTCGTAGCTGACGCCGTTGAGTTGGACGGTCTTCGCCAGGATGTCAGGCGTGCGGCCAAACGATCGCGTCCAGAAAGCTTCGCTGATCACGGCGACCGCCGTGCTCTCTCCTTCGACAAACGGCCGGCCCAACGCCAGATCGACGCCCATCACCCGGAAATAGTTGGACGACACGAGCGTGACCCGCGTGTCGGGGACTGTTCCGCCGCCACCGATCGCAGGACGTACGCCCCTCACGTCGGACGCGGCGGCGATATCGATGAATGCGGCAGGCGTCGTCCGCCACCGCGCGAACGCCGGGTACGACCAGCTCTCCCAGACCGCGCTGTCAGCGGTCGAGAACGCGACCAGCCGATCCGGCTCGCGCACGGGGAGTCCGCGCAGCATGAACGCATCGACGATGGCGAATGCGGTCGTTACGGCGGCGATGCCGACCGCCAGCGATCCGATGGCGATGCAGGTGAACCCGACCGTGCGGCGCAGCTCGCGCACGGCGTAGCGGAGGTCCTGCCCGAGATCCTCGACCAGGCGGAAGGAGAAGAGGTCGTGGCTGGCTTCCCGGTAGAGTGTGGCGTTGCCGAAGTCGCGGTGCGCGAGGCGGCGCGCCGCGTCGGGCGAGAGGCCTTGCGCGGCGTACTCCTTCTCGAGCAGGTCGAGATGCAGCTCGAGCTCGGCGCGAAGGTCCTGATCCCGCCGTCCGGAGAAGGTCGCCCGGGCGCGAATGAGCCAGCGTGTCAACCAGCCTGTCACGCTAGCCCTCCTGCAGGATGGCGGCAATCGCGCCGGCGATCGCATTCCAGCGCTGGGTTTCGCTGGCCAGCTCCTTGGCGCCGCGCCGCGTCAGGCGATAGTACTTCGCCTTGCGATTGTTCTCCGTCGTTCCCCAGTAGGATTCGATGAGGCCATCGAGCTCCATCCGGTGCAGCGCCGGATAGAGCGAGCCCTGCTCGACGCGCAGAACGGCTTTCGAAATCTGCTGGATGCGCCGCGCCACGGCAAAGCCGTGGTTGGGGCCGGTGGCGAGCGTGCGCAGGATGAGCAGCGGCAGCGTGCCTTGCAGGAGCTCGCCCTGGGAGACGCGGTCTCTTCCCATAGATGCTTGACATGAGTATCCGACTGCCGCCAGACTCATGTCAAGCATCTAGATGAGACACACGCTGCGCGCCGCCGCACGAACGCCGGGGACCGCCGCGGTTCTCCTCCTCAGCCTCGCGCTCGGAACCGGTGCCAACGCCGCCGTCTACGGCGTGATGAGGAGCCTGCTGCTCGCTGCGCCGGCGGGCGTGCCGGATCAATCGCACATCGTCAATATCTTCACGAGCGAGTTCAGCGGCGCCACATACGGTCCGTCTTCTTACGCCGACTACCTGTCGGTGGCGTCCGAGACTCATGCTCTTGCGGCAGTGGCCGCGATCGACGACCGGGCGGTCGAGAACGTGACCATCGGCGCCGCGTCAGCAGCGGCGCGCATTGCCGCCGTCTCCGGCTCCTTCTTCACGCTGCTCGAGATGACTGCCCGCTCGGGGATTCTGCTGCCGGCGCCGGGCGCGTCGTCTGCTGCCGTCGTCAGCTTTCCGTTGTCGGAACAGCTCGGCGGCGCGACGTCGGTCGTGGGCAAGGTCCTCGAGTTCGCAGGCCGCTCCTACACTGTCGTCGGTGTCACGCCGCCGCGCTTTCGAGGACTGCAGGTCGGGCGCGAGTGCGATGTGTGGATTCCGATGGCCGAGCTCCCACCCGCGCGCGGCGATCGCCATCTCGCGATCGTCGCGCGGCTGGCGCCCGACGCCACTTTGAGCGCGGCCGACGACGCCCTGCGGCGGCTGTCGGGCGACCTCGCCGCACGGTATCCGCAGACCAACCGCGGCACGAAGGACCAGCCCGACGCGCCGCGCAAAATCACGCCGGTGCGCTACTCGCAGCTCGATCCATCGGCGGGCGATCAGATCCGGCTGATCGCCATCGTCATCGGCGGCGCCTCGGCGTTGCTCCTGACGAGCGCGTGCCTCAATGTCGGCAGCCTGCTCCTGTCGGCGGCGCTCGCGCGACGCGGCGAACTGGCGGTCAAGATGGCGCTCGGCGCGTCCCGCGAGCGCCTGGTACGACAGCTCCTCACCGAAGCGCTGTTCCTGTCTGTGGCGGGTGGATCCCTCGGTTTGCTGTTTGCCTGGTGGACCTCCACCGCTATCCCCGCGCTCTTCATGGTCGAGCAGGCCGAGCAGCTCGACACGGGAATCGATGCGAGCGCGATGCTGCTGACCGTCGGCGTGGCGATGCTGGCCGGGGTGCTCTTCGCGATCGCTCCGGCGCTGCAAGGGACGTCGGCACCGGCGGTGACCGCGCTGCGCGCCGACGCCGGCGGCATCTCGGCCTCGCGCGGCGGATCGCGGCTGCGTGCGTGGCTCGTCGGAGGGCAGATCGCACTCTCGACGGCGCTCCTCCTGGCAACCGGCCTTGCCGTATCGAGTCTGGCGCAGGCGCTCGATGCGGGCCTCGGGTCGACCACCAGGCGCGTGGCGTTTGTCTCGGTGGAATTGCCGGGCAAGTTCGGCGATACGGTGCGTGGGGTCGCCTATCGGGATGCCCTCATCGAACAGCTGTCAAAGTTGGCGGGCGTCGAGGCGGTCGGCTGGGCGAGCAAACTGCCGGTCAGCCGCGCCAGCAAGCAGCAGTTCCGTCTCGAGGGCGGCTCCGCCGAGGTCACCGACACCGTCGAGATCGAGACCAACGTGGTCACGGCGGAGTACTTTCGCGCCCTGGTACTCCAATGCGTCGAGGGACGGCTCTTCGAGACCACCGACAGCGTGCGCGCGCCGCCCGTTGCGATCGTCGACGAACTCCTGGCACAGCGCTACTTCGGACGGACTGCGGTCGGCGGTCACTTGATTGACGTGAAGGACACGCGGCTCGAGATCGTCGGCGTCGTCCGCACCGCCAGGTACCGCACGCTCCAGCAGGCGCCTCAGCCTACGGTGTACTACCCGTCATCCCAGGAATACCTGTACCAGGGGCACGCCATCGTCCGAACCACTTCGGATTCAGCCACGGTCCTTCCATCGCTCGATGGCGCCGTGAACCAGGCGGGGCAGGGCGCAACGCTGCTCCAGACCTCGACGCTCGACGCGTATCTGGCAGATGCGCTCGCCGTCGATCGGCTCATTACGACGCTTATCGGTGTGTGCGGGCTGATAGCGCTGGCGATGTCGGCCGTCGGCATCTACGGCGTCATGAGCGATACCGTCCGGCGTCGGACGCGCGAGATCGGGCTGCGCGTCGCGCTTGGCGCGCGGCCGCTTCAGATCGGACGGCTCGTCTTCGGCGAGTCGATGCGGCTGGCGGGCCTTGGACTGTTGTGCGGCTTGACCGCGGCGCTCGCTGTCACAATCATCGCGCGGATGTTCTTCTACGGTGTCCCGCCGCTCAATCTGGCGACGCTCGCCGGCGTCGTCGCGGCACTCGCCGTGGTCGTCGGCCTCGCCGCGATCGGGCCGCTCGGGCGTGCCCTTCGCGTCAACCCCATCATCGCGCTCCGCGACGAGTAGAAGCCGTCTCCTGAATGTGTGACGACATCACGTACCAACACGATGTGCACGATGACACGATGTTCACGATGGATCCCTGTGGCGGTTTTTTCTTCGTGTTCATCGGATCATCGTGTTCATCGTGAAGCGTGGCCGTCGGCGCGTTCAGCCTGTCTTTTGTTCTTGAGACAGGTTGCAAACTAATCGAGCCGAAGCGCCGTCATCGGATCGACTCGGGACGCACGAATCGCCGGCAGGGCGCACGAGGCCAGCGCCACCAGCACGAGCAACGCCGACACCCCGCCGTAAGTCCACGGGTCCCAGACCGAAACGCCGAAGACGAGCGCGGACAACGCCTGGCTTAGCGCGATGGCCGCCACGACGCCGGCAAGGATGCCGGCGAGCCCAACCGTCATCCCCTCGCGCACGACGAGCCTGAGGACACCCGCTCGATCCGCGCCGAGCGCCATGCGCAGGCCGAGTTCTTTCGTCCGCTGCGACACCGAATACGCCAGCACGCCGTACGTGCCAATCGCCGCCACCAGCAGGGCGACGCCGGCGAAGATGCCGAGGAGCGTCGCGTTCAATCGCGGCTGGGCGGCGCTCGTCGCGACCCATTCGGACATCGGCCGCACGTTCGAGAGCGGGAGCTCGGGATCGAGCTCACGCACTTTCTGCCGGATGGCCGCCATGATCGGCGCGGCATCGCCGGCGGTCCGCACCACGATATCCATCAGCGGCCAGGCCACCGCCCCGCTCGAGTAGTACAGCGCCGGCGATTCGCGGTTCAGCGTGGTGCTGCGCACGTCGCCAACGACGCCGATGACGGTGAAGTCCTTGCTGTCGGCCACGCGCCGTATCGTGCGGCCGATGGGATCGTCGTCGCCCCAGAACCTGCGCGCGGTCGCCCGGCTGACGACCATGACCGGCGGAGCCGTCGCGGTGTCGCCGTCGGCAAACGCGCGACCGCGCAAGAGCGGGATACGCATGGTCTCGAAGAAGCCCGGGCTGACCACGCGCCAGTCCACCGGTACGGGCGTTCCGGGAGGCAGGACGGACTTGCCAGGGGCCGTCACCGGAGACGTCGTGTAGTTGCCGACACCGAAGGGAATCCCGCTCGACATTCCCGCGCGCTCGACACCGGGGAGGGCTGCGATCGCGCTCCCGAGCTCGCGGTGGAATGCCACCCTCTTCGCGCCGTCGTATTTCGTCGGCGGCAGGGCGATCTGGAACGCCGTGACACTCTGCGGATCGAAACCGAGCGGAACGCGCTGCAGTTCGAGCAGGCTGCGGACGAGAAGGGCGGCGCCGACGAGCAGCACCGTGGCGAGCGCGAGCTCGGCGCACGCCAGTCCCTTGCGCAGCAGCGGCCGGACGCCGCCGCTCGCCGATCGGCCGCCAGCCTTGAGCGTCCTGTTGACGTCGATTCGTGCGGCCTGCCATGCCGGCGCCATCCCGAAGACCACGCCCGTCAGCAGCGTCACGCCAATCGCGAACAACACGACCGTCGTGTCCAGTCCGATGTCGGGCACCGGAAGGACATTCGGCGGCAGCGTCGATTCCAGGAGCGCGACGGCCCCTGCGGCGACCGGAATGGCGGCCGCTCCGCCGATCCCCGAGAGGAGCAGGCTCTCGATGAGCAGCTGGCGCAGGAGGCGCGCCCGACCGGCGCCGAGCGCCGCCCGCACCGCCATTTCCCGCTGTCGCTCGAGCGCGCGTGCCAGCAGCAGGTTGGCGACGTTCGCGCTGACGATGAGGAGCACGAAGATCACCGCGACGAGCAGGACGAGCAGTGCCGTCCGGAGCTGCGAGCTCACGAACGTATTCGTGAAGGTCACGAGGCTGATCCCCCAGTCCTTGACTTCGGGATACTGCTGACCGACGCGCGCGGCGATCGTGTCCATCTCGGCTTGCGCGGCCTGATAGGTCACGCCCGGCCTGAGCCGGCCGACGACGAAGAGCACGTGATTGAGACGCATTTCCTTCGCCGGGTCGATGGCCAGAGGAACCCAGATATCTCCGTTCGTGAGGACCGTGAGCGAGCGCGGCGCGATGCCGACCACCGTGTATGCCGTGCCGTTGATCGTCGCCGAGCGTCCGATTGCCGCCGGGTCGCTGTTGAACCGGCGTCTCCACAACGATTCGCTGATGATGACGACCGGCGCGGCGCCCGGCCTGTCATCCTCGTCGCCGAAGCTGCGCCCCAACATCGCGGGAAGGCCGAGCAGCGGCATGAGCGACGCGCTGATCGCGTTGCCGGTGTAGGTCTCGGGATCGACACGGCCGCTCAGCGTAAAGGTGGCGAACCTGATCGCCCCGAGCGCTTCGAACGTCCCGGTCTGCTCTTTCCAGGACAGATAGTTGAGCGCCGACGAGCCGAATGCCGGGAGGTTCAGCCGATCGTTCTTTTCGGCGACCTGCATCAGTCGGTCGGGTTCGGCGAACGGCAGCGGCCGCAGCAGGATCGCGTTGACGACGCTGAAAATCGCTGTCGTCGCGCCAATGCCGATCACGAGCGTCAGGATGATGGTGATGGTGAAGAGGGGCGACTTGCGCAGGAGCCTGGCCGCATAGCGGAGGTCGGTCATGTTGGCCTCGGGAACGAGTGTGCCTCAAGAACAGGCAGCCCGGCAGCGTGATGTGACGGGAGCTGGGACGACCGGCCAAACGTCGTTGCGCCGCGTCTGAAGGCCATCAGGGGAGGTAGTGATGCCAACGACCTTGCTTGCGACCGCGTTGGTCGCGTTATCCATCGGCCAAAGCCCCGAATCTTACGGCGGCACCTGGATTGCCGAGTTCAACGGGACGGCGTTCGTCCGTCTCGAGCTGAGCGTGACCGGCGGGGCGCTCGAAGGCAGGATTGCCCTTGGCGACATCGAGGTCGATGCCGAGGGCCGTGTGAAGGCCGCGCGGCAAGCGCCAGACCGGCTGACGCCGATTTTCGACGTGGCCGTGCGCGACTCGGTCGTCTCGTTCTCGCGCAAGGACGGTAACGACACCGAGCGCTTCGAGATGCGCCTTGGCGCCGGAGACGCCGAGCTGCAGTTCATCCTGGATGAAGAGACCCTGAAGGAGGTGACCGACGAGGGCATTCCGCCGCCAAAGCCAGTGCGGCTGAAAAAGCTCACGCCGACGGCTTTCCTCGAAGAGCACGGCAACGACACCGACCGCTTCGAGATGCGCCTGAGCGGCGGCGAGGCCGAGCTGCGGTTCATCCTGGATGAAGAGACCCTGAAGGAGGTGACCGACAGCGGCATTCCCCCGCCGAAGCCGGTGCGGCTGAAAAGAGTCACGCCGTAGCGTGCCCTGTCCCATGGATCTTCGCGGTGTGTTAGGGTATCGGCACCCCGGTATCTTGACGAAAGGAGCGTACGTTATGCAGCGGACCCGCGTGCTTACCGTCGTTTTCGCCGTCGCTGCCGTGGCCGCTGTCGCGGCGGCCGACCCTCCCTATATCGGCAAGTGGAAGATGAATCCCGCGAAGAGCGACTTCGGCCAGACCACCGCCACCTACGAACAGCTGCCATCCGGCGAGATGCAGTCGACCCAGGCAGGTGAGTCGTACAAGTTCAGGCTGGATGGCAACGATTACCCGGCCACCTTCGGCAACACGGCGGCCTGGAAGACGCTCAGCGCGAACAGTTGGGAGACCACGTGGAAGTTGAATGGCAAGGTGCTGGGCACCGACACGTTGACCCTGTCCGCCGACGGCAAGACCCTGACCGTGAACTCGAAAGGCAAGAAACCGAATGGCGAGATGCTCGATGACACCGTGGTGGCGGAGCGCGTCTCAGGCGGTCCCGGACTCGCCGGAAAGTGGAAGACGAAGAACATGAAGTCCTCTGCGCCCAGCGTGCTCGAGCTCGCGTCATCCGGACCCGACGGCCTGGTGTTCAAGATCGCCGACATGGATCTGACGTGCAACGGCAAGTTCGACGGCAAAGACCATCCCTGCACCGGGCCCACGCTTGCGCCCGGATGGACGGCGTCGTTCGTCAACGCCGGACCGCGCGCGCTGGACATGACCGTGAAGAACAACGGCAAGGTGCTCTTCAAGCTGTCGTACTCGGTATCCGCAGATGGCAAGACCCTCACCGAGAACGGCACCGCGACAGGGCCGAACGAGAAGACCACGGTCGTGTACGACCGGCAGTAGCCTGGCGGGATTTGCGATTTGCGATTCACTCAGGAGCTCGAGCATTGTCGATCAGCTCGGTGAATCGCAAATCCAAATCGCACATCGTCAGACGTCTGGAGTTCTGAGAGGCGCCTCAAGAAGCCGACCCGGCCCGAGTAACGCAGGTGTCGACATCCTCGGAGCCCACGTTCGCCCCCGGTGCTCTCCACGCCGCAATCTGGTAGCCTACGGCCGGAGAAACACGCACCATGAAGCACCCGGCGTCCGTCGCGTCCCGGCTCCTGACCTCCCTCAGCGTCCTCATCCTTCTTCTCGCCGCCTCACGCGCCTACGTCTCGACCCAGACGCCGGCGGCCAAGCCTCCCACGTTCGATCGCGAATACACCCTCGAGACGACGATGCTCGGATACCGAGGTGTCGGTGGCGAGATTGACGGTGTCCGCAACCCGACGCTGTGGGCGCGCACGGGCGAGTCGGTGCGGATCACGATTGTCAACGGCGAGTTGATGGTCCACGACATCGCGCTCGAGGCCCTGAACATCAAGAGCCCGCAGATCCTCGACAAAGCGGCGCGAGCCAACATCACCTTCACGGCAACCAAGAGCGACATCTATTACTGCTCGGTTCCCGGCCATCGGCTGGCGGGCATGGAGGGCCGCATCGACGTCTCCGACGAGCCGCGCGTGACCTCGGAGGGCGTTCCCGCAATGGCCAACGGACGCGTGCTGAATCTCGATTTCGAGAGCGGCACCATGGACGATTGGACCGCGACGGGCGATGCGTTCGCGCTCGTGAAGGGCGACGTGGTTCCCGGGCAGGCTCCCGACAAGAAAGGTGGCAGGGCCAGCGGATACTGGGTGAGCAGCAACACCGGTGGAGGCATCCGAAAGGGCACGCTGACGTCCGTACCCTTCCGTGTGACCCAGCCGTATGCGAGCTTTCTCGTCTCCGGCGGCGCGTTCACGAGCACGCGCGTCGACGTGCTCCTTGCGCCGGTCCCCAGTCAGGGTGACAACTCGGACCCGCAAGTCATCTTCACCATCTCCGGTGCCAACAACCCGACGCTGCGCCCCGTCGTCGTCGACCTCAAATCCTTCGTCGGCCGCGACATCATGATTCGGCTGGTTGATGACGAGACGGGACAAACGGTTGCGGCCTATCTGAAGGAGAGTCCCTGGGCGCACATCAACTTCGATCACTTCCGCTTCCACGACACCAGACCGTTCTTCCCCACCGAGATCACGTCGTCGGAGATCAACACGCTGCCGCCGATGGACCCGATCCGGTACGCCGGTCTCTCGGCGTCGGAAGCCGCGAAGGCGATGACCGTGCCCAAGGGGTTCACGGTCAAGCTTGCCGCCTCGGAGCCCGACGTCATTCGGCCGATTGGCTTCGCGCTCGACGATCGCGGGCGCCTCTGGGTAGCCGAGGCGCACACCTATCCGCTGCGCGCGCCCGAGGGACAGGGCCGGGATCGCATTCTGATCTTCGAGGACACGAATGGCGACGGGCGCCTCGACAGCCGGAAGGTTTTCATCGAGGGCCTGAACCTCATCAGCGGCATCGAAGTGGGCTTCGGGGGCGTGTGGGTCGGCGCCGCGCCGTATCTGATGTTCATTCCGATCAAGGCGGGGACGGATCTTCCGGCGGGTCCGCCGCAGATCCTCCTCGACGGCTGGGGCTATCAGGACACGCACGAGATGCTCAACACGTTCACGTGGGGACCCGACGGCTGGCTGTACGGCACGCACGGGGTCTTCACGAACTCGAACGTAGGGAAACCCGGGGCCCCAGACTCCGAGCGCCAGCGGCTCAACGGCGCGATCTGGCGCTTTCATCCGACGAAGCACATCTTCGAGGTATTCGCCGAGGGCACGAGCAACCCGTGGGGCCTCGACTTCAACGACTACGGTCATGCCTTCACGACCGCGTGCGTCATCGAGCATCTCTATAACGTCGTACAGGGCGCGCGCTACAAGCGGCAGGCCGGCAAGCACGTCAACCCCTACATCTACGACGACATCAAGACCGTCGCCGATCACGTCCACTGGGTCGGCCGTCAGGGACCGCACGCGGGCAACAGCCGGTCGGGGTCGGCCGGCGGCGGCCACGCGCACGCCGGGGCGATGATCTACCTCGGTGGCGACACGTGGCCAAGCGAGTACCGCCAATCGATCTTCATGAACAACATCCACGGCAGCCGGGCCAATACCGATCTGCTGCAGCGGAAGGGATCGGGCTACATCGCGACGCACGGACCCGACTTCCTGCTGGCCAACGACTCGTGGAGCCAGATGCTCAACTTCCGCTACGGCCCGGATGGCGGCGTCTACGCCATCGATTGGTACGACAAGAACCAGTGCCACAGCAGCAATCCGGAGCTCCATCAGAAGTCGCTCGGGCGCATCTTCAAGATCAACAACGTCAACGACACGTGGGTCAAGGTCGATCTCCAGAAGCTGTCCTCGGACAAGCTCGTCGAGCTCCAGCTCAATCGCAACGACTGGTACGTGCGGCACGCGCGCCGCATCCTGCAGGAGCGCGGCCCCGACCCGGCCGTGCACGCCGCCCTCAAGCGCATCCTGCGCGAGAATCCCGACGTGACGCGCAAGCTCCGCGCGCTCTGGGCGCTGCACGTGACCAACGGCCTGACCGAGCCGGAGCTGCTGGACCTGCTGACCAACGACAGCGAGTACATCCGGAGCTGGGCGGTCTATCTGACCGTCGCGTTCAAGGACGCGTCGCCGGAGGCGATTCGGCGGTTCGCGCAGCTGGCGAAGACCGACAGCTCTCCGCTCGTCCGGCTGTACGTCGCGAGCGCGCTCCAGCGCGTCGCGGTCGACCAGCGCTGGGACACCCTGACCGCGCTCTATGCTCACAGTGAGGATGCCGACGATCAGAACCAGCCGCTGATGGTGTGGTATGCCGCCGAACCCGTGGTGCCGCTCGACATGCCGCGCGCGCTGGCCCTGGCGGCCGGGTCGAAGCTGCCGCGGCTGTTCACGTTCTCGGTTCAACGCATCTCGGCGGTGGGCACTGAAGACGCGCTGCGTGTGCTGACCGATCGACTGGGCCGCACCACCGATCAGGCGCAGCGGCTCGATCTCGTCGACGGCATCACGCAAATCGTCGGGAAGCGCTGATGGGCCACCGCGGCTCGTCGCGCCAGCGCTATCGGGAGTTCGTCCAGAAGTACAAGCGGCGCCAACTCGACGAACCCGGCGAGGCGGGCGAGGCGAGCGCGGAATCCCGGCGCCCCGAGCGCGGCAAACGGCGCGAGTACCTGCGCGACTACCTGCGGTGGCTGTGGCCGCATCGCTACGCGGTCGGCGCCGTCTTCGTACTCGCGCTGGTCAGCGCCGCGCTCGAGATGGTCGAACCGCTCTTCATGCGGTTCATCGTCGACCGCGTGCTCCTGAACTCGGCGCTCGACCGGGCGTCGCGGCTCTCTCGCCTCCATCTGACCGGCGCCGCGTTTGTCGGCGTGGTCATCCTCTCGAATCTGGCCCGGGTCCTCAAGGATTACCGCCAGCGTCTCCTGAACGTGCGGGTGATGCTGACGCTTCGGCGGTCGCTCTTCGACCGGCTGCTCCACCTGCCGCTGCCCAAGCTGTGGGACATGAAGACGGGCGGCATCCTGTCGCGACTCACCGGCGACGTCGAGACGACGACCGGCCTCCTGCAGATGGCAGTCGTGTCGCCATCGGTGTCGCTCGTCCGGCTGATCATCGCGGTGACGGTTCTGCTGCTGCTGAACTGGCGGCTGGCGCTGACGGCCCTCGCCATCATCCCCGGCGTGATGACGATCAGCTTCGCATTCTCGCGTCGCATCAGGCCCATCTATCGATCGGTCCGGAAGGATATCGAGGTCGTGGACGGACGCGTGGGCGAGACGTTCTCCGGCATCCGTGTCGTCCGGGCTTTCGCGCGCGAGACGCGCGAGCTGCGCGACTACATGCTCGGACGGCAGACGGTCCTGCGCAAGGAGCTCTTCGCCCACCGCCGGGAGCTGCTCGTGTGGACGTCGTGGGGCATGCTCTCGGCGGCGGTCAACGTCGTCATCGTCTGGTATGGCGGCTTCCTGAACGTCGTCGGACGCGCCTCGATCGGCGACATCATGGCGTTCCAGTGGTACACCTTCCTGCTGATGAACCCGGTGTGGAGCATCGTCAACTCCTTCTCCGAGCTGCAGCGGTCGCTCGCCGCCATGGAACGAGTCTTCGAAGTCATGGCGATGGAGGATGATAAGCCGGACCGCCCTGGTGCGCGAAGCGCACCGTCCGTCGTGCACGAGATTCGTTTCGAGCACGTGGAGTTCGAATACCGCGAGGGCAAGCCCGTGGTGCGCGACTTCAACGTCGTCGTGGCTGGCGGAACAGCTGTCGCGCTGGTGGGTCGCAGCGGCGCCGGCAAGACGACGGTGACGGACCTGGTCGCCCGCTTTCACGATCCGACGAAGGGGCGCATCCTGGTCAATGGCTCCGACATCCGTGACTTCCGGCTGAGCACGTATCGCGACCTGCTGGCTACCGTCCAGCAGGACGTCTTCCTGTTCGACGGCTCGGTGCGGGACAACATCGCATACGGGCGACACGACGCCACCGCCGCCGAGATCGAGGACGCCGCCAGGCGCGCGAACGCGCACGAGTTCATCGTCAAGCTGCCGGAGCAGTACGAGACGTTCATCGGCGAGCGCGGCGTCAAGCTCTCCGGCGGACAGTGCCAGCGGCTGGCGATCGCCAGAGCCATCGTCGCATCCCCGCAGATCCTCATCCTCGATGAGGCGACCAGCAACCTGGACACCGAGAGCGAGCAGCTCATTCAGGCGTCGATGGCCACGCTGCTCGCCGGACGCACGACGTTCGTCATCGCGCATCGGCTGTCGACCATCCGCCGTGCCAACCTGATTCTGCTGATGGAAGATGGACGGATCATCGAACGCGGGACCCACGAGGATCTCATGAGCGCGCGCGGCGCCTACTATGGGATGGTCCAGCGCCAAATGGAGTCGGCCATCGAGAGCGGCGATGCGGTGTGGAGGTGAAGGCGCTGTCGAGGGAGCTGACGGAGTCAACGGATTCGACACGAAGGCACGAAGCGAACGGGGACGCACGGAGAGATCGGGATAGACAGCAGCAGACAGAACTGCTTGCGCCGCGCTACGCGCGGTCGGGGCGACGCAGAGTACCGGAATCACAAACACGTGTCGACATTCAGGACGTGCTTGTGATTCCGGTACACTGCGTCGCCCCGGCGCCGGGCAACGGCCCGGCGCGCAAGCAGTGCAGCGTGACGGCCTTCGTGCGTCTCCGTTCGTCTTCGTGCCTTCGTGTCTAGTCCGTTTTCTCGCCGTAGCTTCACTGCAGACAACGTCGCGCAATCGTCGTGGCAGCGGCGCTGCGGTTGGAATGTGTGCCGCGCCGATCGCAGTTAACCTCCTCGCGCTGGCAGCGTAGTACGAAAAGAATGGATGTCCCCCGCTCCAGTTCAGCCCGTCAGGATCGGGCGCCGGCGGGATCGCTCGTCACGCCACGCCGATGCGATTGCGGCCGCTCTCCTTGGCCAGGTACAGGGCGGCATCTGCCGCGCGAAACAGGGCTTCGGCGATATCTTCGTCGTTGGCCGATGGTCCAGTGCGGTCAAATGCGCGGCACGCCAGGCCGACGCTGATGGAGAGCGTCGCGGCGGGAAACGGCACACCGGCCAGGACGGGCGCGGTTGCGTTCACCGCGCGCCGGAGCTCGTCGGCGACCTCCCTCGCCCGGCCTTCGGGACAGGCCGGAATGGCGACGACAAACTCGTCGCCGCCATACCGGCACGCGACGGCGTCGCCAGGGATCCGTTCGGCGATGACGTACCCGACGGTGCGCACGGCTTCCGCGCCGGTCAGGTGCCCGTGCTTGTCGTTCAACGATTTCAGGCGGTCGACGTCGAGCACGAGGAGGCCGAGCGGCGCGCGCGTCTGCCGCGCCGCGCGCACGAGCGCCGCCAGCTGCGTTTCGAACGAGCGAAGGTTGTGCAGCCCCGTGAGGTCGTCGGTCATCGCGAGCGCATGCAGCCGGCCCGCATCGTGCGTGAGCTTCGCCGTGATCATCCCCACCACGATGAAGAGGGCGACCTGGACGAGATCGGACTCGCGGTAGCGAAACGTCAGGAGGTGAGGATTCGCCAGATGGTAGAGGAAGATGGCCGCGACGGCGGCGGCCACGCCACCACGCATCCTGCACCGGACGCCGGCGAAGATGATCGGCAGGTAATAGAGGTGCTGCACCGGAGCAGAACCCGTGCCCCGATCGAGCAGGAAAATCAACAGCAACGTGACAGTCACGATGGCGGCCGACCATCCTTCGGACAACGCCTGGCCCATGATCAGCTGCGTGGCGCGTTCAGAACGGTTGCGGGTCGTCAGGCGCATTATCGGCTCCGGTTCGAGCGTTCCACCCGGTCGCGACCTGTCCCCGACTCGTGGACGAAAGTCGTCGACGCGCCGGGCAATTCGCACCGCGACCCGATCCCAGTTTATGGCAGGCCGAACCGGATGAGCCTGCTCGAAATGTCCCCGGCAGGACAAACCAACCCAGCCATGCCAGCGGACGTCACTGACAGTAGAATGACGGCGCCGCGGGGCGGACGGCCGGTTTACACCGCTCCAGCCGTCTCCCGCCGCCTGTCCCGGAGGACCCATGCTGAAAGACCTGCGTCACGCCGTCCGCCTGTTGTGGCAGTCCAAAGGGTGGACGACCGTGGTCGTGCTGTCGCTGGCGCTCGGCATCGGTGCCAACACCGCCATTTTCAACGCCGTGAACGCCAGACTGCTGACTTCCCTGCCCGTCCAGAAACCCGAGGAGCTCGTGCGGTTCCGCTACGCCGGGCGCAACGACATGGTGACGAGCTCGAGTGGCTACGGCTCCTTGAACAAGACACCTGACGGCAAGGACGTGCGCGCGACGTTCTCTTATCCGATGTATCAGCAGTTTGTCGCCGATAACCGCTCGATGACGGACCTCGTGGCCTGCGCGCCATTCGGTCGCGTGAACGTCTTTGTCGATGGGCAGTCGGAGATCGCGGAAGCGTTCGTCTCGTCGGGCAACTACTATCAGTTGCTCGGCGTGTCCGCCCGCATCGGCCGCACCATCCTGCCCGAGGACGACCGCCCCACCGCCACGCCGGTTGCAGTGATCAGCTCGAAGTACTGGCACTCGCGGTTCGGAACCGATCCCGCAGTCGTCGGCAAGGCCATCAAGGTCAACAACGTGCCGATCACCATCGTCGGCGTGATCGTCCCGAGCTTCAGCGGCGTCCAGCAGCCGGTTGCCAACCCGGCGGACATTTCACTGCCGCTGTCCCTCGATCCGCAGCTGAGCACGAACACGGGCACCGGACCACCAAGGCTGTCGCAGGCGACCTATTGGTGGCTGCAGGTGATGGGCCGGCTGAAGCCCGGCATGACCCCCGCGCAAGTCCAGGGCAACCTCGAGGGCGTGTTTCAGCACACGGCGCGCAGCGGGCTCGATGCGTACCTCAAGTCGCTCCCCGACGAGGAGCGGTCGCGTTCGTACAACCAGGCGCGCACGGAAGTTCCGCGCCTCTTCGTCGAGCCGGGCGGTCGTGGGATGTACGATGTGTCCACCAACGAATTACGATCGGTCACGATCCTGGCAGTGGTCGTCGGGCTCGTCCTCCTGATCGTCTGCGCCAACGTCGCGAACCTGCTGCTGTCCCGCGCGACGACCAGACAGAAAGAGTTGTCGGTGCGGTTGTCTCTCGGCGCCACTCGCTGGCGGCTGGTGCGCCAGCTCCTGACCGAGAGCCTGCTGCTCTCTGCGCTCGGCGGCGCACTGGGCATCGTCGTCGGCTACTGGGGGAAGCAATTACTGCCTGGCGCAGCCGACATTCCCCGTCCGTTCGACTGGCGCGTGCTCACCTTCGTGCTGGTGGTCAGCGGCCTGACCGGGCTCGTCTTCGGGATCCTGCCGGCGCTGCGCGGCACGGGGATGAACGTCAATGCGGCGCTCAAGGAAACGGGCCGCGGCGTCATCGGCTCGCGCAGCTGGGCGAGCAAGATCCTCCTCGCCGTGCAGGTCGCCATCTCGCTCGTCCTGCTCGTCGGCGCCGGTCTGTTCCTGCGGACGCTCACCAACCTGCGCCATGTCGACATCGGATTCAACCCGCAGAACCTGCTGCTCTTCCGCGTCAACCCGCAGCTCAACCGCTACGACGAGAAGAAGATCGCAACGCTCTACCGCGAGATGCTCGATCGGCTGGGCAGCGTCCCTGGCGTTTCGGCCGTTGCCTTGTCGGCTCCCGCGCTCCTCTCCGGCAGTGTCAACAGCACCGGCATCTTCGTGCACGGCCGCACTTACGAGCCCAATGTCCGCGATCGCGACAACAGCATCAATCGCCTCGTCGTGTCGCCGAACTTCTTCGACGTCATGGGCATCCCGGTGCTGAGCGGGCGCGGCTTCAACGAGCGCGACAGCGACACGGCATCGAAAGTGGTGATGATCAACCAGGCGGCGGTAAAGAAGTACTTCCCGAACGAGAACCCGGTCGGGCAGCGGATGGGAAGCAATCTGGAAAACGCCGGGCAATTGGAGATCGTTGGCATCCTCCGCGACGTCAAATACAACAGCGTCCGCGATGAGGCGCCGCCGACGATGTTCGTGCCCTACATGCAGACGCGGGCCGGCAACGCGGTCTTCGAGGTGCGGACGCGGACCGCACCGGCCGCCGTCACCGGCGCGGTCCGCGAGGCCGTCCGGCAGATCGACCAGAATCTGCCGGTGATGGACGTCTCGACGCAGCTCGAACAGGTCGAGCTGCGGTTTCAGCAGGAAAAGTTCTTCGCTCAAGCCTACACGCTCTTCGGCGTGGTGGCGTTGCTGCTGGCCGCGCTCGGCCTCTTCGGCCTGATGTCCTACAACGTCGCGCGCCGCACCAACGAGATCGGGATCCGCATGGCGCTCGGAGCGCAGCGCCAGGATGTTCTGCGCCTCGTGATGCGCGAGTCGATGATCCTCGTGATCATCGGCGTCGGCGCTGGCCTGGCGCTCGCGCTCTTCGCCGGCCGGTTCGTCGCCACGCTGCTCTACGACGTGCCACCCACCGACGCATTAGCGCTGGCGCTCGCGATTCTCGTCATGATCGTCGTATCCGCGGTCGCCGGCTACATTCCCGCGCGTCGTGCGTCGCGAGTCGATCCGATGGTCGCGCTGCACTACGAGTGATCGCACGGATCACTGCCGGTAGCAAGAGGGACATGGAGTGTGAACGCCACGCGCATCGCGGATCTCTCTCACGGGACGCGCATCGCGGATCTCTCACGGGACGCCGATCACCCTCACGGGACGCGCATCACGCGGGTCGCAGACGGGACGCCGATCACGCAGATTCGGGGTGGCCGCGGGTTCGACAGATGGAGTTGTGCCGCCCTCTTGCGCGACAGTCGCTAGTGCGTAAAAATCCGCACACATGCGCAAAGTTCCGCTAGTCTTGTACCCGCCAGGCCAATGAATCTCTAGCGTTTTCAACGTCTTAGGCCTTGGTACCGTTGCTGCACAGCCGAGGCACATGCCCGCTCCTACTATCCTCGTCGTCGATGATGAAGCCCTGATCCGGTGGTCGCTGACCGAGCGCCTCAAGGGCGAGGGTTACCAGGTCCTCGAGGCCGGCACCGGTGCCCGTGCACTCGAGCAGCTCCGCGAGGGCGTCGACCTCGTCCTGCTCGACTACAAGCTTCCGGATACCGACGGCGTGTCGGTCCTCCGCAAGATCAAGGAATTCGACCAGGACATTCTCGTCATCCTCCTCACCGCGTTCGCCACGGTGGAAACCGCCGTCGAAGCGATGAAGATTGGCGCCTACCACTTCGCCAACAAGCCCTTCAACCTCGACGACGTGGTGGCGACGGTGGGCCGCGCGCTCGAGACGACACGGCTCCGCCGCGAAGTCCGTCAGCTACGCGCCAAGGAAGCCCGTCCGTTCAGCCTGAACAACATCGTCGGCGCCTCAGACGCGATCGCGGCGCTCCGCAACCTCGTCGCCAAGGTCGCGACGAGCCCGGCCTCGACGGTGCTGCTCACGGGTGAGAGCGGCACGGGCAAGGATCTCGTGGCCAAGGTCCTGCACTACTCGAGCGATCGCGCGCACCGGCCGTTCATGAACATCACCTGTTCCGCCCTGCCGGAGACGCTGCTCGAGAGCGAGCTCTTCGGGCACGAGCGCGGCGCGTTCACCGACGCGCGAGCCCAGAAGCGTGGCATGCTCGAGACCGCCGACGGCGGCACGGTGTTCCTGGACGAGATTGGCGAGATGGTGCCGGCCCTTCAGGCCAAACTGCTCCGGTTCCTGGAAGAGAAGGCCTTCAAACGCGTCGGCGCCTCGACCGACGTCAGAGTCGATGTCCGCGTCATCGCCGCGACGAACCGCAACCTCGAGGAAGAGGTCGCCAAGGGCCGCTTCCGCCACGACCTCTTCTACCGCCTGAACGTGCTCCCCATTGCCCTTCCGCCACTCAGGAGCCACGTCGAGGACATTCCCGTCCTCGCGGCGTTCTTCGTCGACGGCTTCAACCGCGAGTTTCGAAAGAGCGTACTCGGCGCGACGCCCGCGAGCGTGCGGCTCCTCCAGTCGTACGGATGGCCCGGCAATGTGCGCGAGCTTCGTAACGTCATCGAGCGCGCGATGCTGCTCTGCGAAACCGACCGGCTCGAGCCCTCGGATTTCTCAGCGCTTCGCACGTCGGTCGTCGCCGGCGACGGGTTCGAGCTGCCGGCCAACGGCCTCGACCTCGAGCAGGTGGAGCGGCAGTTCGTGGTGCAGGCCCTGAAGCGAAGCGGCGGCAACCAGACCAAGGCAGCCGCGCTGCTCGGACTCAATCGCGATCAGATCCGCTACCGCATTGAAAAATTCGGGCTCACGGTGCCGCACTAGGAGCAAGCCTGAAGTCTGAAGCAGGAAGTTCGAAGTGAAAGCTGAGAGCTGAGAGCTGAGAGCTGAAATGGTGAGGGTGTCATGACGTCGCGCAACTCGGTTCTCTGCCCCGTCGACTTCTCTGAAGCGTCCCGCGGCGCGCTTCGGTATGCCGCGGTCGTTGCCAACCACCTCAAGGCGGAGCTCACCGTGCTGACGGTGACCGATCCGCTGCTGACCGAGGCCGCTGAGCTCAGCGCATCGGTCGAGCACCTGCCAGAGGCCATCAACAAGGAGCTGCTGCGCTTCACGCAGAAGACCTTCGAGAGCGCAGTGACCCCAAACGCCGTGCGTCTCGAGGTCACGACGGGCAAGCCGGCGGTCGAGATCCTGCGCGTTGCGAAGGCGCGGCCAGCCAACCTCATCGTGATGAGCACGCACGGGCTGACGGGCGTTCGCAAACTGTTCTTTGGCTCGACAACTGAGCGCGTGCTGCGCGAGACGATGGTCCCGGTCCTGCTCACGCCGGCACACGATCACGGGCCCACGCGGCCCGAAGACGTGAAGCGCGTCGTCAAGCGCGTCCTCGTGCCCGTGGACCTCAGCCCCGCAACACTCGATCAGGTGAGCTCGGCCAGGAATGTGGCGGCCGTACTCGACGTGCCAGTCCTGCTCGCCTTCGTCGTCCAACCCGTACACTTCGCGGTGTCGGGCCTGCCCCACCTGCCGAACCTGGAAGTCGAGCGCCGTTTCCGAGCCGAGCGATCACTCGCCGAGCTCGCGCTCTGCATCCCGCCGAACCTGCGCCCGGAGGCCCTCGTCGCCTACGGCGATCCGGCCGAGGAAATCGCGAAGGTCGCGCGCGATCGCGACGCCGGACTCATCATCATCGGCCTGCACGCCTCGTCCCTTCTCGGTCCCCGCATGGGATCGGTGACCTACCGCGTCCTGTGCCTCACGAGCACACTCGTCCTGGCGCTGCCCCCGGGAACGCCGGTGAGGGACCACGGGGCGAAAGTTTGAAGTCTGACGTCGGAAGTCTGAAGTGCGGAAGTGGGAAATGTGAAGTGGAAAGTGGAACTTCGAAGGAAGTAGGAAGTAGGAAGCTATACTTCAAGCTTCTTCACACTTCCACTTCACGCTTCGCCCTTCGAACTTCCGCACTTCAGACTTCCAACGTCAGACTTCAAACTTTCCGACCATACACCTTGACCGCCTGCCCCGCGAGCGCGGGGATCGACGCCAGCACGGCCACCACCAACCATTCGACGGGATCGAGCGGCGTGACGCGCAGGATGCGCGCCAGGGGATCGATCGCTGCTGCCGCCAGCTGGAGCGCGACCGCGAGACCAGCGCCCGCGAGCGCGTAGGGATTGGCCAATGCGCGGTCGAACCGGAGAACCGGGCCCCGGCTCCTCGCGTTTCCCAGGTGCGCAATCTGCGCCAGCGCCAGCGTCATGAACGCCATCGTGGGCGCACGCTCGGGCGCGCGGCTGAGCGACCACACGAACGCCGCGAGCGTCGAGAGCGTGATGAGCCCGCCGAACGCCAGCACGTTCGTCAGGAAGCTGCGCGAGAGGATGGCTTCCTGGGGATCCTGAGGCGGGCGGCGCATCACGTCGGGGTCCCCAGGCTCCATGGCGAGCGCCAGCGCGGGGAACGTGTCGGTCACCATGTTGAGCCACAACAGTTGCAGCGGGGCGAGCGGAAGCGGCAGCGCCGCCAACCCGGCCACCAGCAGCACCAGCACTTCGGCGACGTTGCAGCTGAAGAGATAGAAGACGAACTTGCGGATGTTGTCGAAGATGACACGGCCCTCTTCGACCGCGGCCGCCACCGTCTCGAAGCGATCGTCCTGCAGCACAATGGCGGCGGCCTCCTTGGCCACATCGGTACCGCGGATTCCCATCGCAACCCCGACGTTCGCTTTCTTCAGCGCCGCGGCGTCGTTGATGCCGTCGCCGAGCATGGCGACGATCTCGCCGCGGGATTGAAGCGACTGCACGATGATGAGTTTGTGCTCCGGCGTCACCCTGCTGAACGCGCGCGTACGGCCGATCGCCTGATCCCGTTCGGCACCGGTCAGCGCATCGAGCTCGCGGCCGTCCAGGCTGTGATCTCCGGGACCGAGGACGCCGAGCTCACGCCCCACCGATTCGGCCGTGAGCCGCTGATCGCCGGTCAGCATCAGCGTGCGGAGGCCCGCGGCGCGCAGCCGCGCGATCGTCTCCTTGACGCCAGCGGCCGGCGGATCGGCGAGTCCGAGGAAGCCAAGGAACGTCAGCCCGTGCAGCGCGTCCTCGGATGCCGAGCCCACGTTGCCCGCGCACACCGCCAGCACGCGCAAGCCGCGCGCCGCGAGCTCGTCGTTCACCGCTACGAGCGCGGCACGCCGCTCCGCATCGAGCGGGCGCTCGCCATCGGGCGCTAGCGCCCGGGCGCTCATCTCGAGGATGCGCCGTGGCGCGCCCTTCGCGAGCGCCGTCAGCACCCCGTCCAGGTGATGGAAGGTCGCCATGAATTTGCGATCGCTCGAGAACGGCACCACGCCGGCGACGGGTGACGCGTCGGCGAGAGGCGCCCGATCGAGTCCGATGCGGCCGAGGGCATGCAGCACGGCGGCGTCGACCGGATCGATGAGCGGACCGGCATTCCTCGGCCCGTCTGGCGCGCCGGCCTCGACACGCTCGGGCAGCGCCGCAGCTGCCTGCGGGCGGCTGGCCAGCGCAGCCGTCCGAAGCACCGTGACCAATTGGGCGTCCGCGGCAATCGACTCCGCGAGCATGTCGACCTCGCGCCCCGACGTCCAGACCCGCACGACGGTCATCTCACCGGATGTCAGTGTCCTCGTCTTGTCGGTGCAGATAACCGTCGTCGAACCCAGCGTCTCGACGGCGGGCAGCCGCCGGACGAGCGCGTGGCGCCTGGCCATCCGCCGCATGCCGACCGCGAGCGCGATCGTCGCGACGGCCGGCAGCGCTTCGGGCACGGCAGCCACGGCCAGCGCAATCCCGGTCTCGACCACCAGCCCAATGGGCACACCCTGGAGGGCGCCGAGTATCGAAACCACTCCAGCCACGCCAAGCGTCAGCCACACCAGCCGGTGCCCGAGCGCGTCCAGACGGCGCTCGAGGGGGGTCCGCTCTTCCTGCACCGATCCGACGAGCGTGCCGATGCGGCCGACCTCGGTCTGCGCCCCGGTTGCGATCACGACGGCGCGTCCGGTTCCGGCGGCGGTGGTCGTCGCCTTGTAGACGATGTTGATCCGCTCCGCCAGTGGCGCCGTATCCTCGAGCACCACGTCGGCTCTTTTCGAAATCGGCAGCGATTCGCCCGTGAGCGCCGCCTCGCTGACGCGGAGGTCCACCGTCGAGACGAGCCGTGCATCGGCCGGCACGCGGTGTCCCGCGTTTACCTCGATAATGTCGCCAGGCACGAGCGTCTGCGCGTCGATGAGCCGCAGCTGTCCCTGGCGGACCACCGACGCGCGCGGCGTGTCGAGCTCGAGGAGCGCTTCCATCGCACGTCGTGCGCGCCACTCGGTCAGGAAGCCAATGAATGTGTTGATGACCAGAACGGCGGCAATGGCGGCGGCTTCGAGCCGGTCTCCGAGGACGAGCGAGATGACGGCGGCCGCCATCAGGAGGATGACGACGACGCCCGTGAGTTGATCGCGGAGAATGACGAGCGCGGAAACAGGCGGCGGAGGTGACAACCGGTTCGGCCCGTAGCGCGCGAGGCGCGCCGCCGCCTCCGCCTCGGACAATCCCGAGCGATCGGTTTCGGCGGCGGCCAGCACGCCGTCGACCGATAGCGCGTGCCAGCGCGGACCGCCGGGAGGGCCGCCGGCGGCACTCACTTCGGACGCTTCGGCATTTCGACCCAGAACCAACCGCGAATCTCCCCGTCCTTGAAGCCCACGGCCCGATCGACCGGATAGCGATCCTGCAGCACGCTCCTGACCGCCGGACTCAACTTGTCCGACGGCCCGTGACACCCGTCGCACATCGCGCGCTCGGCAATCGGCCGCAGCACGCCGACGTTGTCGCCGAGATCGACGGCGAAGCCTTCGACGCTGCGCGCGTCTTTACCGGCGTTGGCCTGCACGAGCGCCGCCGCCCACGGCTTCGGCGCGTTGGTCGGATTGCGCAGGCGGTCGCTGGTGCGGCCGGCGGCGATGCCCTCCGCCCTGCCGACGCGCTGGGCCACGACCGTCGAGTCAATATGACAGAACGCGATCGCGGACCCGGGTCCGCCGCGCGACAACGCATCGGTCAACTCCCGGAGCACCGAGTCGTGCATCGCGACGATGACCAGGTCCGCGCGTGAGATGACCGGCTGAAGCTCGGCGGGCGCCTGGCTCGCCGGCCATGTCGGAAATGACGCGACGGGCGGAGCCTGGGGCTTCTGCGCGCCCAGCGTCACCGTCAGAATCAGACCGAAGGCAAGCGTCGCGACCCGTAGAAGCGGGCCATGGCGTTGGTGCGAAGTATTTCTGGTCATATGGAAAACTCCCGCGTTACCCGAGTCCCGGAATCAGCCAGCCCACGATAGCGCCGCTGCCGTAGGCGGCCACGGCCACCACGACTCCAAGCCCCAGCATCTCGAGTCCGGCCGACCACCATCTGTCGATCGTGACCAGTGCCCGCAAAGACCCTACGACGAACAACGCGCCAAAGGTCAGCACGATCGAGGCTGCGAGGCTGCGGGCGTGGACGAGCGGCAACACATACGGCAGCAAGGGGATGGAGCCCGCCGCGAAGAACGCCAGGAACGTCGCGAGCCCATGGCGTGCGGGGTTCGCCTCTTCCTCCGGGAGATCCTGCGCCGCACGGGCACTCTCGTTCGACCGGATGCTCAGATAGTTCCCGACGCCCATGGAAAGACCGTCGGCAAAGAGGTTAGCGGCACCGACGATGAGCACCGCCCGCGGCGACAGCTCTCCGCCCGTGACTCCCGCCACGACCGCGAAGGTCGTGATGAGTCCGTCGTTGGCGCCATATACGACGTCGCGGATGTAGTGCTGGGCAATCTGGACCGCTCCCAAAGGCTCCTGGTGAAGAGACACGCGATTCATGGTGAAAGGAGCTTCACGCGCCGTGCCAGCCCTCCCTGCCGGCCGGCACCGGGGATGCATCGAATCGAGGCACAGGAGCGAGACCATGCAGCATGCCACACCGATATCGGGGAAGGTGCTCCTCCTCTACGGGCTCGCGGTCAGCCTGTCGTCGATCGCGCTGTGCGGCGCTGGCGCGCAAGAGCAGCCGTTCCGCTCGCCGATGGTAGGCGCCGAGTGGGTTCACGTGGCAGTCCTGGGCGAGTCGTGGACCACGATCGGTGCGCGCGCAGGCGTCGCACCGGCAGCGCTCGCGGCGCGCAACGGGCGCACGCTCAAGGCACCGCTCAAGGCCGGCGACGCGATCGTGATCGACAATCGGCACATCGTTCCCGACAACCCGCCCGAGAGCCCGGAGCTCGGGCTCATCGTCAACGTCCCGCAGCGCTTCGTCTTCTACTTCGCGGATGGCAGGCTGCAAGCGCAATATCCCGTGGCCGTCGGGCGCGCCGACTGGCAGACGCCGCTCGGCGACTTCACGGTCGACACCAAGGAAGAAGACCCCACGTGGGACGTCCCTCTCTCGATTCAGCAGGAAATGCGCCGCGCCGGTAAGCCCGTCCTCAAGTCGGTTCCTCCCGGACCGACCAACCCGCTCGGCCGCTACTGGCTGGCCCTCAGTCTCGACAGCGTAGGAATACACGGCACCATCGCGCCGCTCAGCATCTACAGCTTCGCGACCCACGGCTGCGTCAGGCTCCACCCCGAAGACATCGACGCGCTCTACCAGCAGGTCGTCGAAGGAGAACGCGGCCGCATCATCTACGAGCCCGTGCTGGTGACCTCCGACGGAATCGACGTGTACCTCGAGGTCAACCCCGATCCCTACGGCCGCGTGCCGGACGCGTTACGCCGTGCGCTCGAGCTGCTCGACAACGCCGGCTTGCGAGACCTGACCGACCCGGAGGAAGTCGTCCGTGTCGTGCGGCGTGCAGAGGGCCTTGCGGTCCCCGTGACGGCGCTCGGCAGGGACCGCGCTCCGAGCCATCAGCATCCCCGCTGACGAATCGTGAGGACGGGACACTGCGCCTGCCGGACCACCTGCTGGGTCGTCGATCCAAAAATGGCCCGGTCGAACGCGTTCCGGCCCGTCACGCCCATGACGATCAACTGGCTCTCTTTCTCGTCGGCGGTCGCAAGAATCTCCTGCCACGCGGTGCCGGTCCTGACCAGCTCGTCGATCGTGCAATAGGCGCGGGCCGCGGTTGGGACGAACTCTCGCAGACGGAAGCGGATCTGTCGTTCGTACTCGGCCTGGAGCGTGGGCAGGTCCATGCGATCGTAGACGGGAAAATCCTGAGCGGAGAGTGCGTCCGCCACGTGCAGGACCATGAGGCGTGCACCGGCCTCTTCCGCGAGAGAGACGGCGCATTGCAGCGCCTTCATCGAGGGCTCGGAGAACGCCACCGGGCACAGGATGCGTTCGACGATCGGCGGCCCGGCGCCGGCCGTGCCGTGCGGTGGCACGGAAAGGACCGCGCACCGCGCCTTGCGAAGCACTTTCTCGGTGACCGATCCCATGACCAGCCGATCGAAGCCCGAATGACCATGCGTGCCCATGACGATCAGATCCGTCGACATCTCCTCGGCAACGTCGAGGATCTCCCGACTCACGTGGCCCGACCGGACCACGGGCTCGAGCGACACGTCGCCGTGGGCACCGGTGCCGGCAAACGTCCGAATCGCCTCGAGCAGCCTGTGGGTCTCAGCTGGAGCCAAGACGGCTGACCCTCGTGGCAGGATGCCAAACGACGGTTCCATGGGCACGTCTGGTCTGGCATCAGCCACGTGAAGCACGGTGACCGGTACGCGGTACCACCGCGCGAAGGCGGCGGCGTATCTCAGGCTGTGCGCGGAGGCCGGCGAAAAGTCCACCGGGCAGAGAATTCGCTCGATCTTGGGGATGGCGCCGGCTGCGGGGGAAGGGTCCGTCGGCACGTCACTTGAACCCCGGCGGGGGGCCCTGGAGCGGGCGGAGCACGTGACTCCACCAGTGCGGCGCCTGCGTTGCCGCGGGAACCGGCTTCGCTCTGGCAATCTTCCTCGGATCCCGGGCGGCCCGCCTGCCGCTCAGGCCTTCGATCTGAATGCGATAGATCACTGGCGTCCGTATCTCCGACGAGCGAGTCTTGCCTGCCGCGGGGTACCACCAGTCCGGCCGCGTCTCAAAGAGCGCATAGGCCCGTTTCCGGGCGGCCTGATGCGCCGGCGATTTCGTCAGCTCCTCGTAGTGGCCCTTCACGACGACCGTCGTCCAGTTGAACCGGTCGACAATCTCGTCGATTTCGACGCAGACGCGCGGGTTCGTGCGCATCCACTGGATCTTCTTGCCGAGGGTCGCGAAGCTGTAGAGCGCGTCTTCGTAATAGTCGAAGTAGACCGGGACGATGTAGGGGCGGTTGTAGCGGACGCAAGCGAGGCGGCCGAGGTTCGTGGCCTGCAGCATCTCCTTGCACTCGTCGGTCGTCAGTTCCCGTATCTGCATCGCGATTCCTTCCCTGATCGACGTCCTGACACGCTCATGATCGTTGCAGCGGGAGTACGATCTCGGCCACGGTCCCGCCGCCGTCGCGCGGACCGAGACCGACGGTCCCGCCCTGCGCCTCCACCAGTCGCTTGACGATCGGAAGACCAAGACCCGTGCCGCTGCTCTTGGTCGTGAAAAACGGCGCGAAGATCTTCTCGCGCACCTCGTCGGAGATCCCCGGCCCCCGATCCCGTACTTCGATATGACCATTTCCCTGGCTGGCCGTCATCTGGATCTCGACCGGCTCACCGTCGGACGCCTGACAGGCGTTCAGCAGCAGGTTGAGCAGCACGGCACGAAGCATGTCGGGATCGGCGCGGGCGATCAGGTCATCGCCGGCGATCGTGACCTCACAAAGATCCGGCGCCGACGCCCGTGCGCTCGCGATTGCTTCCGAGATGATAATGCGAACCTCGAGGGGACGGAGGCGTGGCGGCTGCGGGCGCGCGAAGAGGAGGATGTCTTCCACGGTCTTGCTCAGGCCGTCGATGCGCTGGATCATCGGGCCGATGATCTCGCGCTCCCGCATGCCGCGCGGGAGGCGCGACTCGAGAATCTGCAGCGAACCGCGCAGGCCGGCGAGAGGGTTCCGCACTTCGTGGGCCACGACCGCGGCAAGCTGCCCGAGCTGCGTCAGCGCCTCCTGCTCCCGAAGCCGTGACTCGGCTACCTTCCGCTGTGTGATGTCGCTGCGGATCGCGAGGTACTGACGGGGTTTCCCGTCGTTGTCGAGGAACGGGACGATCGTCGTGTCGACCCAGTAGATCGTGCCGTCCTTCGCGCGGTTTCGCAGTTCGCCGCGCCAGACGCGCCCCTGCGCGATCGTGCGCCAGAGATCGCGGATGAATTCCTTCGGGTGATACCCGGAATTGATGATGCGATGGTCCTGCCCGACGAGCTCCGCACGGGAGTACTTCGAGATCTCGCAGAACTTATCGTTGACGTAGGTGATGACGCCCTTCGCGTCGGTGGTCGCGACGATCGCGGCCTGATCGAGGGCCAGGCGCATTTCTTCGAGTCGGCGCGCCGGATCGTCGACAAGCGACCGGGAATTGTCGAGGACCACCTATGCGGCCTCGAGGCTTGCCCGTCGACCTGCAGCCGCGTGCATCGCGCCGCCCAGCCGCTCGGACAGCCGGGGCACGAGGGACGCGAGCATCGGGTAGCGGGCCAGGGGATTGGAAGCCGTGACGAGTGTGCAGGAACCAGTCAGCTCGAAGAGCGAGATCCGGCAGCCGAGAATCGCCGGCAGCCCTCCACCGCATCCACACGGGACGAAGCTCAGCTCAGGCAGCGTCGCCTTGAGGAGTGCATAGCGAAGCCGGTCGGCCGACGCGCACCGCTGGTGCAGATCCCCGCCATCGACGGGCTCGATGGTGAATCCCTCGGCCAGAAAAGCACTGAGCACGGTCTCGACCGCATGGTCGAAGCCCTGGTCCAGAATGAGCCGGCGATCCTTGGTAGACATGGGATGAGCCTCGACACCTTGAAGGCAGGTTTCGTGCCGCGCGATTCGGACTAGAAACACCAGAAACAGTGGGTTTCCGGGTGGGGAAAATCGCGCGCTCCCGCGGAAACTTCCCGGTCCCGGATCGGAGCTAGCCACGCCAGCGTCACACGGCCGGCCGGATTTCAACCGATCGCCGGTCCCGGAGGACGTCCTCGGCGAAGTCGAGCGCAAAGCGGCGCACGACCGCCCAATCGGTGAACTCGTAATCGCGGCGAGTGTCGGTCGGCGCCCGCTCCCGCCAGGCGATGAACCGCATGATCTGCCGTTCGAAGAATCCGTACTGGCTGTAGGCGAGCTTCCCGGCAACGCACACGAGGCGGCGCGGTTGCCAGCCGGCTGCGGTGACGAAACCCTGCGCCAGCGCCCGGGCGGCGTCCACTTCGGCCGGATTGTGAGATCCCGCGCTCAGGCTGACTGAAAAGAAGGCCGAGGGCCGGACCGACAGGTGGCGCGCTTCGTGCCTCGCAAAGTCGACGGCGGCCCTCTGATGACGACCAGCGTGAATCGAAGCGCCGAGAACGACCCCGGCAACGTTCGCCCAGTCGACGGGCGGCATAGCGTCGGAGATGCCGCACGCCTCGCTGTCGAGCCCCTGCTGCCTCAGCGTCGACGCGATTTGCTCGGCGATGCGGCGCGTCTGCCCTTCAGTCGTGGTGTCGAAGACGGGAACCGATCCCATGCTGGACATGCTGAGCCTGCCTTTCGTGCACAACTTCCGAGGCCGATCAAGCGAAACCAATGCAAGCCCCACACCTGTTCTGGGCACGTGACGCGGCGCGAGTCGCCGCGGATCTGTCGTCGGGACCAGCGGGACTGACCACGGACGAAGCCGCGGCCCGGCTCGCAACCCATGGCCCGAACCAGCTGCGCGCGCGGCCCGGACTCTCGCGGCTGCGGGCGACGCTCGCGCAACTGCGTCACCCGCTGCTCGTCATCCTGATTTTTGCGGCGATGGCCTCGCTCGCCACCGGTCAATGGATCGACGCGGGAATCGTGCTGATCATCGTCGCGGCCAGCGTCGGCATCACCGCGTCACGCGAGTACAGCGCCCAGAGCGCGGTCGCCAAGCTCCAGGCCGAGGTCCACACGCGCGCCACCGTGGTGCGGAGCGCGCCGACCCTCAGCGTTCCCGTCGAAGACGTCGTGCCCGGCGACGTGGTCGTCCTCTCGGCGGGCAGCCTCGTACCGGCGGACGGCGTCCTGCTCGACGCCACGGATTTCTATGTGAGCGAGGCCGTGCTGACCGGTGAAAGTTATCCGGTGAGGAAGACACCGGGCATCGTGGCGTCAGACGCAGGCCTTGTTGACCGCACGAACTGCGTGTTCCTGAGGGTTCATGGTCGACTTCGGCGTGCTGAGCTCGGCGTTCGACATCCTGACGTTCGTCGTGCTGCTGATGGTCTTTCGCGCGTCTCCGCCGCTCTTCCGGACGGCCTGGTTCGTGGAGTCGCTCCTGACCGAACTGGTCATCGCGCTCGTCGTGCGCACGCGACGGCCCTTCTTCCGGAGCCGGCCGGGCACGCTGCTGCTCGTGTCCACGGTCGCGTTGACCGTCGTGACGTTCGTCATCCCCTATCTGCCGCTCGTGTCGGCGATCGGCTTCGTGCCGCTTCCCCCGTCTCTGGTCGTCGCGCTCTGCGCGATCACCGTGTGCTATGTCGCGGCGACTGAGGCGATGAAGCGGTGGTTCTACCGAACGCGCCCGGCCCTGGCGTGAGATCTGCAGCCGGAAGGACCTGATGCGACTCTCGGCCATCGCGCTCGACTACGACGGGACAATCGCGCGCAATGATGTCCTCGACCCGGCGGTGCGCGAGGCGATCGCGGTCGCGCGCGAGGAAGGGATCACGGTGCTCGTCGTCACCGGACGGATCCTCGACGAGCTGCGGCGCGTTGCCGGCGATCTGCATTTCATCGACGGCGTCGTCGCCGAGAACGGCGCCGTCGTGCACTTCCCGCACAGCGAGCATACGTCGGCGATCGCGCCACTCCTGCCGCCCGCGTTCATCGATGAGCTGCGGCGGCGGCAGATAGCGCACCGCGCCGGACAGTGCCTGGTCGATGCCGCCTCGTCGGACGCGCCCGGGTTGCTCGACGTCATCAGGTCGCTCGAGCTGCCGCTGGTGCTCGTGTTCAACGCGGGGCGGGTGATGGTGCTCTCGCAGGGTGTGAGCAAGGCGACGGGGCTTCGCACGATGCTCGACACGCTCCGAATTTCGCCGCACAACCTGGTGGCGGTCGGGGACGCGGAAAACGATCACACGCTCCTTCAGTACGCGGGACTCGGCGCGGCTGTCAGTTGGGGGAGTCCGGCACTCTGTGTCGCAGCCGATGTCGTCATCGACGGCAGCGGACCACCGGACGTGGCGTCGTACATTCGAACGCTGGCGCAGATCGGTCGCGTGCCGGTGCCGCAGCGGCCAAGGCGACGGCTCCGGCTGGGATACACGCCTGATGGCCGTCCCTTCGAACTCACGCTCCGCGGTCGCAACGTGCTCGTGGCGGGCGACGCGAAATCGGGCAAGTCCTGGGTGGCCGGGTTGCTCTGCGAACAGCTGATTCTGCAGGGATACTGCGTCTGCGTGATCGATCCCGAAGGCGACTACCGGTCGCTCGAGGGGCTGCCCGGGGTGACCGTGCTCGGCGGCGAGGATCCGCCGCCCAGCCTCAGGGAGCTGCTGAGCGCGATGCGCTATCCCGACCGCAGCATCGTGATCGATCTCTCGCACCTGCCGCAGGACGCGAAGATCGAATACACGCGCGGCGTACTGCCGGCCATCAACAAGATCCGGCGCGATACAGGGCTGCCCCACCGCATCGTGCTCGACGAGGCGCACTATTTCCTGCACGACGCGGACGCGCCCCGGCTGCTCGATCTCGAGGCCAACGGGTACACCGTGGTCACCTACTGGGCGTCCCGCCTGCCACCGGCGCTGCTGGCGGCGACCGACGTGATGATCGTCACCCGGGAATCGAACACGACCGAGGTCGAGGCCCTCCGGCAGTGGTGTTCGACGTGCACCGGAGTCGACCCCGCACGGTGGTCAATCCTGAAGCACCTGAAGACGTCCCAGGCAGTGGCCCTGCCGATCACGGAAGAGGCCGGCGGCGATTTGCGGCTCTTCACTCTCGGGCCACGCCTCACGCCGCACGTCCGCCATCGCGAGAAATACATCGACGTCCCGGTAAGCGAGGCCCGTGCCTTCGTCTTCGCCGCGAACGGACGCGACCGGATCCGCAGGGTGCGGACACTGCGGGACTTCATCGACGTGCTCGATCACGCATCGAGCCTCGATGCGTACCTCGACAGGAACGACTTCTCCCGCTGGATTCACGACGTGTTCGGCGATCACGCGCTCGCCGCCGAGCTGCGCGCGATCGAGGACCGGCACCGGACGGCGCCGTCGGACGACACGGCGGCCGAGATCGCGGCACGGGTCCGAGCCCGGTACGACCTGGCAGATTCGTAGTCCGGCACGCCTGGCGAGGAGATTCCCTCAGAGGGTGCGGGAAGATCCGCACCCAACACCGTCATGGTCGCCAAATCCGGCGCGCGCCCGCGTGGCGTGGGCGGCACACGCGTTGCTCATTTGATTGAGGACAGCAGAGCGCGGTCCCCGGTGCCCCGAGGCCTCCGGCGACACGCCGCAAGCGTCGTAAGCGTCGTAAGCGTCGTAAGCGTCGTAAGAAGGAAGGGCACTCATGAGTACCACTCTCACTATCCTCGACCAGAGGCTCCGCGACTCGGTACTGCATCAGCTCGCGTCCGATCCGCAGGTCGACGCATCGCTTGTGGGCATCTCGGCCCAGGAAGGCGTCGTGACGCTCAGCGGCTACGTGTACTGGTACGCCGAGAAGCTGGCCGCCGAACGCTCCTGCCGGCGCGTGTACGGCGTAAAGGCTCTGGCCAACGAGCTCGAAGTGCGGCTGGCCGCCGACCGGATCGATCCCGAGATTGCCAGAGATGCGCTCGAGGCCTTGAAGAACCGGATCGACGTTCCTCTCGGCATCGCTGTCACCGTGCGCAACGGCCACCTCACCTTGTCTGGCGTCGTCGAGTGGATGTATCAGAAGATGGCGGCCGAACGCGCCGTGAAATATTCGCGCGGCGTGAAGGGCGTCTTCAACCAGATCACGCTGAAGCCGGTTGTGACGCCGAAGGACGTGCAGAAGCGGATCACCGACGCGCTCCATCGTCATGCCGACATCGACGCGCGCGGGATTCACGTCGAGGCCGACGGCAACCGGGTGACGCTCAGCGGCACCGTGCGCTCCTGGATGGAGAAGGAAGAGGCGCAGCGTGCGGCCTGGCGCGTGCCGGGCGTGGCGGTCGTCGACAACAGAATTGCCGTCGTTCCCTGAGCGTCATGCTCGGGCACGGCGCGGCGTTCGCGAGGCACTCTACGGAGGCTGGCCATGGTCCGGATTGCGAAGATACTTTGCCCGATCGACTTCTCGGAGTTCTCCCGCCATGCGTTCGATCGTGCCGTCGCGATCGCCCGCAGCCACGGGGGCGCGGTGACCGCGATTCACGTGGTCCCGATTCAACTGGCGACACCCGCCCTGCCCTACATCGAACCGCAGAGCCTCGGCCCGTTCGAAATATCCGAAGCGGACCGCGCACGGATCGTCGGCGAGCTGCGGCGGTTCCTCGCGGCCGACGCGTTGACGGGAGTGCTGGTCTCGTTCGAAGCGACCGAGGCGCCGGACATCCATCAAGAGATCCTCGCCTGCGCCGATCGGCTGCCGGCGAATCTCATCGTGATGGGAACACACGGCCGCTCCGGCTTTCAGCGGATGATGCTCGGATCGGTGACCGAGAAGGTGCTGCGGACGGCCCGGACACCAGTCCTCACGGTTCCATCGGCGCTTCCCGACGTCGTGCCATCCGGAGGCGGGCCGTTCCAGCGCATCCTCTGCGCCGTCGACTTCTCGGCATGCTCGATGGCGGCGCTTGGCTACGCCGCCGCGCTCGCCGAAGAATCGCGGGCACGACTGGCGGCCGTGCACGTGATCGAACTGGCGCCGCCGGCGTATGATCCCCTCGTCGGGCCGGCCATCGACCTGCCAGGATACCGGCAGGCGTGCGAGACCACGAGTCGAGAGCGTTTGCGCAACGTGATCCCGACGGCTATCCGGAAATCGAAGAACATCGACGCAGGCATCGAAGAGATGGTGGTCTGCGGCAAGCCGCATCACGAGATTCTGCGTATTGCCGAGGAATGGCGAAGTGATTTGATCGTCCTCGGCGTCCACGGCCGCAACGTCGTGGATCGGATGCTGTTCGGCTCGACAGTCGAGCCGGTCGTCCGGCGGGCGCATTGCCCCGTGCTGACGGTGCGCGCCGAGACGCCGGCGGCGAAAGCCGCGGCATAGAAGCGGCGGGCGGACCACGGACATCACGGAAACACCGACGTCGATTTCGACGGACTGGCGGACCGGAGGAGACGCGAGGTGACGGAACCGGCGACAACCGCGGCGGCGCCAGCAGAGGTGACCGCCGCCACGACTGAAGACCGCGTCCTGCTCGAGGGGCCCCATTCCCGGACGCGGGAGCTCTGGCTGGTTCTTCGAGCGCTCCGCGACTTCATCGCCGGATTCCGCGCCCTTCATTTCGTGGGCCCGTGCGTCACGGTGTTCGGGTCCGCGCGCTATACGGCCTCGCACCCCTACTACGCCCTCGGCCGCGAGGTCGGAGCCGCCGTGACACGCCTCGGCTTCACCGTCATGACCGGCGGTGGACCCGGCCTCATGGAAGCCGCCAACCTCGGCGCACGCGAGGCTGGCGGCCGTTCCGTCGGCTGCAACATCGAGCTGCCATTCGAGCAGGCGCCGAACAAGTATCTCGATCGCTGGGTCACCTGCCGCTACTTCTTCGTGCGCAAAGTGCTGCTCTTCAAGTACTCCTACGCCTTTGTCGCGCTGCCCGGTGGGCTGGGCACACTCGACGAGCTGTCCGAAGCCCTCACGCTCGTTCAGACCGGCAAGATCGCCAACTTCCCCATCGTCCTCATCGGCCGCGAGTACTGGCAGCCGTTTGTCGACATGCTCAGCCACATGACGATCGAAGGCACGGTGGGGCCCAACGATCTGAAGCTGCTGATGGTGACCGACAGCGTCGCGGACGCGATGGCGCACGTCCAGCGACATGCCATCGAACCGTTCGGACTCCGGCGCCGCGTTCTGAAGCCGTCGCCGCTGCTCGGCGAACGCCGCGGGCTCGCGGAAGGGACGATCCGTCAGCAGCCGTAGGGACAACCTGAGATTGATCTCAGGTTATCGGCGATGGACGATCGCGTAGTAGCCTCTGGTGCGTGCGAGTCGTCGCGTTCATCGTTCTTCTGTCCGCCGCGTCCGCCCGCGCGGACGCAACCCAGACCTCACCGGTTCCGCTCCAGGACGGACGGCAGATCTTCCGGGCGGCGTGCGCGGCCTGCCACGGTCCGGACGGCAAGGGCCAGCCGCGAAGCACCGTCGGCTTCGACACTCCGCTGCCAGACTTCACCAGTTGCAGCTTCGCGACGCCAGAGACGACCGCCGACTGGGTGGGCATCGCGCACCAGGGAGGACCCGTGCGCGGCTTCGATCGACGGATGCCGGCGTTCGGCGAGGTGCTCTCGACCGAGCAGATTGAAAAAGCGATCGGCTACGTGCGCAGCCTGTGCGCGGACCGCGCGTGGCCGCGCGGCGAGCTGAACCTCCCGCGCGCCCTGGTCACCGAGAAAGCGTTCCCCGAAAACGAGGCCCTCCTGACGACGACGATCGCCGGAGGCGATGCCGCCACGTTCGAGAACGTCTTTTTGTACGAGCATCGTCTCGGTGCGCGCACCCAGTATGAAGTGGCCGTGCCCCTCGCGCTTCAGAAGAGCGGCTCGGGCGACTGGCAGCGCGGGCTCGGCGACGTGGCCGTTGCGGTAAAGCACGCCCTGTTCCACTCGCTCGACTCGGGCACGATCGTCAGCGCCGCGGCCGAAGTCTCGCTGCCAACGGGCAAGGAGGACCAGGACCTGGGCAAGGGCGTCACGATTGTGGAGCCCTTCATCGCGCTCGGCCAGATCCTTCCCTCCGACGGGTTTCTGCAGTTTCAGGGCGGAGTCGAACTGTCGACCAACCACGATCGCGCCAACAACGAGGCGTTCTGGCGCGTGGCACTCGGCAAGAGCTTCATGCAGGGCCGGTTCGGGCGGTCGTGGTCGCCGATGGTCGAGTTCGTCGCGGCGCGGGAACTCGGCGTCGACGAGGGCACCGAGTGGGACATCGTGCCGCAGATGCAGGTCTCGCTCAGCAGGCGTCAACACATCCTGATCAGCGCCGGCGTGCGCATCCCCATGACCGACCGGCGCGAGCGCGACACGCAGGTGCTGACCTATTTTCTGTGGGACTGGTTCGACGGAGGCCTGTTCGATGGGTGGCGTTAGAAGCTCCATGCTGGCCGGCGCCGTCTGGCTGGCCGCGCTAGGGTTCGCGCAAGCGCCGGGCGCCGCGCAGCCCGCGGGCCAGGCGCGACCGGCGTCCGGGAAGGCTCCGCATTTCCAGACCTCAGACAACTGCCTGGCCTGCCACAACAGCCTGACGTCGCCGTCGGGGGAGGACGTATCGATCGGATCCGCGTGGCGTGGATCCATGATGGCCAACTCCTCGCGGGACCCGTATTGGCAGGCGTCGGTCAGGCGCGAGGCGATCGATCATCCGTCGAAGAAGGCCGAGATCGAGGACGAGTGCTCGACCTGTCACATGCCGATGGCTCGAAACCTCGCCCGTGCGGCCGGCGCGCACGGCCAGGTCTTCGCGCACCTGCCCGTGGGACGCGACCAGTCGGACGCCGGACGTCTGGCTGCCGACGGCGTTTCCTGCACGCTCTGCCATCAGATCAGCCGCGAGCGCCTCGGCACGCCCGAGAGCTTCACCGGCGGTTTCGTCGTGAACGCGCCGCCGGATGCCGGGCCGGCGATCTTCGGTCCATTCCGCGTCGACCCGGGCCGCACGCGGATCATGCACTCGTCTGCCGGAGTCACGCCAACCGAAGCGACGCACATCCAGCAGTCAGAGCTCTGCGCGACGTGCCACACGCTGTACACCAAGGCGCTCGGACCGAACGGTGAGGTGACGGCGTCGCTCCCCGAGCAGGTGCCGTACCTCGAGTGGCGTCACAGCGCCCTTCGAACCGAGCGCAGCTGCCAGTCGTGTCACATGCCTGAAGTGTCCGAGCCCACGCCGGTCTCGTCCGTGCTCGGCGAGCCGAGGCCCGGTCTCAGCCGGCACGCGTTCATCGGCGGCAACTTCTTCATGCTGCGGATGCTGAACCGCTTCCGGATGGAGCTCGGCGTCGAGGCCCTGCCGGTCGAGCTCGAGACGACCGCGCGGGCGACCGAGCTCCAGTTGCAGACCGGTACCGCCGCCGTCTCGGTGGCTGGCGCGCGGGCGTCCGGCGGACGGCTGGACCTCGACGTCGCGGTCCGCAATCTGACCGGACACAAGTTCCCGACCGGCTACCCGGCCCGCCGCGCGTGGCTCCACGTCGTCGTTCGCGATCGGGACGGCCGTGCCGTATTCGAGTCCGGCGCTGTTACGGCATCGGGGACCATCGATGGCAATGACAACGACGCCGACGCTGCGCGGTACGAACCGCACCACGATGAAATCCGCAGCGCAGCCGACGTGCAGATCTACGAATCGATGATGGTGGACGCCTCGGGGGCAGTCACGACGGGGCTGCTGAAAGGCACGCGGTTCGTCAAGGACAACCGGCTGCTCCCGCGCGGGTTCGACAAGACGACCGCCGCCGCGGACATCGCCGTCCGGGGCGAGGCCGCCTCCGACGAGGACTTCGGTGCCGATGGCGATCGAGTCCGCTATCTCGTCGATGTCAGCGGGACGGCTGGGCCGCTCCAGGTGACCGTGGAGCTCCGCTATCAGCCAATCGGATTCCGGTGGGCGCGGAACCTTGCCCCGTACGACGCGGACGAGCCGAGGCGGTTCGTTTCTTACTTCGACGCCATGTCGCCGCAGTCCTCAATCGTCGTCGGGACCGCCAGCCTGCACGTGCAGTAGGCGCGAACAACTCCGGTGCACCTGGACGGCGTGGTTCGCTCGTCTCAAAAAAAACAAGAGGTCAGGAGCCCAGAAGATCAGCGGCATTCAGAAGAGATACAGCAACCGCACCGACGCGGTGCTCCCGCGATAGTCCCTCGCGGCATATCCGGTCATCAGTCCACCAAGATAGTCGACCCGGACCGTGCCGGTCGGCGCCGTGAAGGCAACCGATCCGTTGGCGTCGATGGTCGCGAAGTCCATGACGTCCAGCTTCTCATACCAGTAAGCGAAGCCCACTCCAACGGTCCGCGTGAAGAAGTACTTCAGGTCGGCGCTGATGCGGTTCCAAGTGGTCGTGACCGGGGGCAGCGGCTCGAAGCAATCGGAGACGCCCGCGGAACACGAGGTCCCGGTCACTGACGTGTTCGTGTCGAGCTGGTTGATGCGCGGCCCACCGTGGACGAACGCGTTGTTCGAGTCCATGTAGTCGTAGGCGAACCGGATATCCGTGTTCTTGACGGCTTTGAGGATGTCGGCGTAGAGCGTGAAAGTGTTGACCGACTCGTCGTTGTCGAGCGTCCAGTCCCGCGTCGGATCCAGCCACTCGGTGCTCGGCAGCGGTGCCGCGTTCCGGGATCGCTGCAGGGAGCTGTACGTCTCGTGCCCATACGTCCCGCCGAAGGCGACCTCCTGACGCGGCATGTAATTGACGCCGAACGTGAAGGCGTTGGTATCGGAGTCGAGCAGGCCCATCTGGCTTCGCCCAGGCGTGAACTGATCAGCCGGGAACTTGTCGTGGCCTCCCGCATAGGTGATGCTGATGTCGAGCGTCTCGTAGGGCGTCAGGGTCACGGTCAGCGACGTTCGACGACGATCGCGGTCGGCCTCGTCGAAGTACCGAAGGCCCTCCTGGGTGCCGCCCACACCTTCGTAGTCGATTCCCGACTCGATGAACCCATCGCCCCGCCGCCTCGACTCTTCATAAGCCGCGCGGATAGTGACGTACTGATTCGCGTAGGCGTCGTACGACAGACGAAAGATGTTGTCGGCCGAGTCGCTGAAGCCCCGTCCGTGACGCTCCCACTTATCGTGACTGTAGCCCGCCCTGACGGCGCCGAGGCTACCTAGCGTATAGGTCGCCGATGCGTCGAAGGTCTGCCGGGTCGAATCGAACTGCTCCGTCGGGCCGCCGGTCTCTTCGGGAACCGCGTCGAACCGCACGTACTCGGTGGCGTCGAACTCCGGCGTCTGAACGTCACGATCGTTGTAGCGATACCGCGCGGTGAACGCCAGGTTCTTGTAGATTCTCGAGCTGAAGTTCAGAAGGGCGTTGATGCCCTTCACTTCCGCTTCGGCGGTACTGCGCGGCAACGTCGCCAGATTCGGAAACAGCGCATAGACCGACGGCGTCGTAATGAGGGGGTTGATCGTCCACGGGATGAGCGCTTCGTTCTGCGACTGGGTGGTGAACTGCAAGGTGCCGTTGACCGACGTGCGGCGCGCCATCTTGTAAAGGGCCGTGGCGCTGACCACGTTCATGCTGTTGCTCGGCGGCATCGCCATACGGCCCTGCGCCGGCCCGTTGCCGTTGCTGTAGCCACTGGGATCGTACGGCCCGTTCGGAGGCTGCAAACCGTTGTTGAAGTCAGTCGCACGAATCGGATTGTCCCAGGTCAGCGACGGGATGTTCTGGTTGAAGTACGAACCGTCCCAGTTGAGACGAACCATGCCCCTCTTGTTGGCCCACGCGATTCCAGCGGTAATGTCGTTCGTACGGTTGTCGATGGGAAGGGGGACTTCGTTGGAGTTGTTGAACGCGAAGGAGGCGCCCCAGGGCTGGTGTCCGGTCTTGCCCGTCGACGAGAACGTGAAATTGACGTCCGTGTTTCGCGTGGCCTCGTACACGAGCCCCAACGACGCCGTGTCGCGCCGCGTCGCGAGATCGAACTCGCTGAGGTTGGTAGCGTAAATAGATCGGTTCGCCAAAGCCTGCGCGGCCTGCGTCGGGTTGCTGCACGAAGCGGGGGGCCCTCCGGGCGCGCAGGGCACGCCGACCGCGGTGCGATTCTGCACCTGCTGCCGCAAAGCAGGGTCGATGGTCAGCACGCCGCTGTCGTTGACCGCCCACGGCGAGACCGAATCGTAGCTGTAGTTGGTCGGGATGGCGTCGAAGAGAAAATTGAACTTCATCCGATGCCGCTGGTAGTCGAGCTGGTAGCGCTGGTCGTGGTACCCGACGTTCGAGGCGCTCGCATCGAAGAAGTAGCTGGGTGTCTCCTTGCCGATTTGAAACAGGGACGACACGCCGTCACGCAGGTCACGATAGCGCTCGTAACGCGCCGCATCGCCGTCCGTGCCAGTGATGCGCGCGCCAAAATCGATAGACCCGAGCGACGGCACAACCGGCTCGGGCGCTGCCGGCGCCTGCGCCGCTGCCGGCGCCGGTGGCTTGGTCTGCGGCGTGGTGGGAGTCTGGGCGATCCCGATGCCTGTCGACATCATCAGGATCGCGGCGCTGAGAATGAGTCTGTGACGCATCGGCATGCTCCCTACCGCAGTAACGTCTTCCCCGACGGGGCGTTCGAACCATGAATCTGTTGATGACAGTTCAGGCAGGCTCGGCCCCAGATCTTGTTGGAATTCGACGAGTTCTTCAGGACGAATCCGTCGTACACCGTCGGAGGGTGCCGTGACGTGACGTGGCAGCGCTGGCAGAGGAACGGCGGCTTGGATACCAGCAGGCGCACATTGTTCGACCCGTGCGGGTCGTGGCAGGTCGTGCAGCTCTCGGCGACGGGAGCATGTTCCCAGAGGTACGGCCCGCGCTTCTCCGCATGGCACGACACGCAGCTTTCATCGATCGTCGTGCCGGCCTTGAGCAGCTTCACGTTCGAAGAGCCGTGGACGTTGTGGCACGACGAGCACGTCAACTTGCCCTCGCGCACCGGCATGTGGTTGAACCGAAGCTGCTTGTGGACGATGTTGCGATGACAGCCCTGACAGAGCGTCCACTCGTCCTTCTCCTTGAGCTGCGGCTGGCCCTTCGCCGAGTGGATGCTGTGGCAGTTCAGGCAGCCGAGGTTCCGCTGGTCGTGCTGGCTGCCGTCCCAGAGCGCGTGCTTCGTCCGATCGTGGCAGGTCGTGCACGTCGCCGCGGCTTCATCCGGCCGCAGGCTCTTGAGGCTCACGATGGTATCCGGCTCGCCTTCGGTCTCCACGTGCTTCTTGGCCGGTCCGTGACACGACTCGCACCCGTGATTGGCCGCAGGCGACCGGTCCTTGAATTCTCGACCGTGGGCGGTACCTTTGATGCCCACGGTCTCGTGGCACTCGACGCACTTGGCGTCATTGCCGTAGAAGTCGGCCGGTACTGCCTTCTGCGGTATGGCTGCAGGGGTAGCCTGACCTCCTTTTGGCTTTGCCGCGGCTCCAGCCTGGTCCTTCTTCGGAGGCGACTGCTCGGCCCTGAGGACGATGACGGCGATGGCACCGACCAGCACCAGCGACAACAGGCCCATCGCGAACGTGGACCAACGATAGCGAACCATCGCAGGCATCTGCACTGCTCCTCAGCTCGTGGGCCACGCAGGCGTGAACCCCACAACTGCTTTTCTGCCGGGTTTCCGGCGGTCTGCCGGACCTCCGATAGACACTACCTCATTTACCTGCAGTTCCCGGCTCGAAATTCGAACTGGCGCCAGAAGAGCAAGCAGAGTGCCACTCGTCCCTGCCCGTCGTCGATCGTGCGTCAAGACGCTCGATCCTCACGGCAGTCACCTTGTACTCGGGGGCCCCGACGATGGAGTCCCGGTGTGGACCGGTGATCCTGTTGAGAAAGACCGCCGGGTCGTGGAACGTCGTGAAGAGCTCACCGGGCCCGAGCGAGGCGGTGAACGCCACAGGCAGAGTCGCGGCGCCGTAGCGGCTCCTCACCGTGACCGGTTCGCCCTCGCGAAGGCCGAGACGCGCGGCATCATCTGGTGCGACCTCGATCGCATCGGTCGGGCGCAGGCTGCTCGTCCGGCTGCGGCGCGTCATCGTGCCCGCGTTGAACTGGTACAGGGTCCTTCCGGTCGTCAGCAGGAACGGATACTCGGGACTCACGACTTCGGGGCTCGGCCGGTAGTCGATGCGCCGCAGCGACGCACGGCCCACGGGGAATTCTGATTCGTAGAGTACCTGCGTGCCCGGATGATCCACTGTCGGGCACGGCCAGCACAGTCCGCCGCGCTCGAGGCGCTCGTAGCTGATTCCGCGAACGTCCGGCCAGACCTCCCGGATCTCGTCCCACACGGCCTGCGCCGAGGCGTAGCTGAATGCCGCGTCGTGGCCCATGCGTCCGGCCACGGCCGAAATGATCTCGAGATCGGATCGCGCACCGCCAGGGGGCGCAAGCGACGGCCGCACGCGCTGGATTCGTCGCTCGGCATTCATGAACGTCCCGTGCTTCTCGAACGACGAGGCGGCCGGCAGGAACACCGACGCAAACGCGCGCGCGGTCTCGTTGAGAAACAGATCCTGCACGACGACGAAATCCAGGTGGCTGAGGGCGGCGCGCGTGGCATCGGCCTGCGGGTTGGTGAAGAAGACGTCGTAGCCCATGACCCACAGCGCCTTGAGCTCGCGCGCCGACGCGGCGTCGATCATCTGCATCAGGTGCAGGCCCCGTCGCTCCGGGATGGCGGCGTGCCAGACGGCCTCGAACGCCTCCCGTGCGGCGGCAATCGGCGCGCCGCCGGTCAGGACGGAGGGATCGCAACCCATCATCGCGGAGCCCTGCACGTTGTTCTGTCCGCGAAGCGGGTTGACGCCCGAGCCGGGCCGGCCGATGTTGCCCGTGATGAGTGCAAGGTTGATGAGGCACATGACGCCCTCGGTCCCCTGCCCGTGCTCGGTCAACCCGAGACCGTGGACGCTCATCGACGGCCTGGCCGTCGCATAGAGCCGCGCGGCCTCGCGGATTCTCGAAGGATCGACGCCGCAGAGGCCTGCGGCCCGTTCGGGTGGCCAGTCGCGAACAAACTCCGCGAAGGCGGGCCAGTCGTCCACGCGAGCGGAGACGAAGTTCTCGTCCTGCAGATGCTCGGTAACGATCACGTGGGCCATCGCGTTGAGCAGCGGCACGTTCGTGCCCGGGCGCGCGGCGAGATGCACCTCCGCGAGGTGCGCCAGCTCGATCGTGCGAGGGTCGATCACGATCAGCCGGGCACCGCGGCGGACGGCCTGCCTGATGCGCGCGCCGACGATCGGATGGTTCTCGGTCGGGTTGGCGCCGCACACGAGAATGGTCCGCGCCGCCTCGATATCGTCGAAGGCGTTGGTGGCCGCGCCCGTCCCGAGCATCGCCTTGAGCGCCGCGGCGCTCGGTGCGTGGCAGACGCGGGCGCAGCAGTCGACGTTGTTGGTGCCGATGACGACCCTCGCGAGCTTCTGCGCGAGGTAGTTCTCTTCGTTGGTCGCGCGGGCGGAGCCAAGGACGCCGATGCTGTCGGGTCCGAATCGCCGTCCCAGGTCGCCAAGCCGCTTCGCGATGAGATCGAGCGCCTCGTCCCACGACGCCACTCTCCACGAGTCGCCCTCCCGGATCAGAGGATCCACCACGCGATCGGCAGCCGTGGTGAAGTCGAAGGCGTAGCGGCCCTTCACGCAGACGTGGCCCCGACTGACGGGCGCGGTCTCGACTGGTGCCACCTGCGTGATCGCGCCATCGCGCGTGCCGACCTGCAGCTCGCAGCCGGTCCCGCAGTACGCGCACGTCGTGCGCGTCCAGACCGTCGGCGTCCCCCGCGCGAGCACGGACGCATCCTCGAGCGCGCCGCTCGGACAGGTGTCGACACACGCACCGCAACTCACGCAACTGCTCTCGGCGAGCGTCGGGCCATCCGGGCGAATGCGGGTTTCGCCGCCCCGCTGCCAGACGCGCCACACCGACTGTCCCTGCAGCTCGTCGCAGATGCGCACGCAGCGGTAGCAGTAGATGCACCGTGACATGTCGACGTGAATGAGCGGATGCGAGTCATCAATGAGCGGATGCGAGTCATCAATGCGCGAGGCATCGGCCTCCGCGCGGCACGCGTCCTCGACCTGATACTTTCGCAGCGCTTTGAAGAACGGCTTCTCCGCGAGATGTGGCGCGTCGACCGCCGGCTGCTCGCGCGCCAGAAGCTGGAGCAGCAGCCGCCGATGCGCTTCGATATCCGCCGGGTGAGTTTCGACGTCCATGCCATCGGTCAGCGGCGTCGTGCACGCGGCAAGTGGCTTCGTGGCACCGTTCACGCGCACCAGGCACAGGCGGCATCCGCCGTAGGGATGCAGCCGCTGGTCGTCGCACAGGCTCGGCACCTCGATGCCCAGCCGGCCGAGCGCCTGAAGAATCGTCAGGCCTTCCGGGATCTCGCGCGGCTCGTGATTGATGGTTACCCGAGGCATCGATCCAGTTCCGATCCGTAGTACCGCTCGATGCTCGCGGCGAAATCGGCGAACCCGCTGCCGTGACCGCACAGGCTGGTGTCGGCGAGAGCCGGAATGAGGGCGCGCCACTCCGTGCGGGCACCGGGCTCGTGCCGGCTGTTGGTCAGCGCGGTGTCGACCAGCCGCTCCATCCGCCTGGTGCCGAGGCGGCAGGGCGTGCACTTGCCGCACGACTCCGCCGCGGCAAATGCCGCCACGTGGCGTACGAGCTCGGGAATCGACGTGCGCTCGTCCACTGCGACAACGCCACCGTGTCCGACGGACGCACCGACGGCATGGAGCGCCTCGAACGCCAGCGGTGTGTCGAGCAACGCGGGCGGCAGCAGGCCGGCGAGCGGTCCACCAACGAGCACGCCCGTCAGGGCTCCCTCGCCGACACCGCCGCCCATCTCCTCCACGATTGTCCGGATCGACGTGCCGAGCTCCACTTCGTAGAGCCCGGGACGTCGAAAGAGCGAGTTGAGCGACACGACCTTGGTGCCTCGACTGGCCCCCGAGCCGAGGCGTGCGTACGCATCGCCGCTATGCTCGACAATCCAGGGGATGTTCGCGAGCGTTTCGATGTTGTGGACGAGCGTCGGCCGGCCGAAGAGGCCGTGCGACGCGGGATACGGCGGCCTCGTCCGGACTTCGGGACGCACGCCCTCGAGCGCGTTCAGCAGCGCCGTCTCCTCGCCGCAGAGATAGCTGCCACCCCCGGCCACGACCTCGAGATCGAAGGCGAACGTCGTGCCGAGCACGCGCTCCCCGAGGATGCCTTGAGCGCGCGTCTCCGCAATCGCCGCCCCCAGCCGGCGCAACGCCGCCGGGTACTCGGCGCGCACATAGATGAGGCCCCGGCCCGCACCGACCGCACGTCCAGCGATGATCATCGCTTCGATGATCGCGTGGGGGTCCTCTTCCATCACGAACCTGTCGATGTAGGCGCCGGGATCGCCTTCGTCACCGTTGGCGACGATGTACTTCACCTGGGACTGCTGCTCGGAGACCGCCCGCCATTTCCTCGCCGACGAAAAACCCGCGCCGCCCCGGCCGCGAAGGCCGGAACGTTCGATCTCTGCGACGATCTGTCCGGGCGTCCGCTCGAGTGCGAGCGCCAGCGCGCGGTATCCGCCCAGGCGCGTGCAGGCCTCAAGGGTCGGCGCGCCACCGTCGGCTACACGGCGTAGCACGATCGGCTCGCGGGACATTACTTCGACGCGCGGTCGCTCCTCGTCGGCGGCCGACGCAGGTGCGCTGTAACACTTGCCGAGGCAGTGCACCCGCGTCTGTTGAGCGGAGGCCGCCTGCCATCGCGCGGGATCGCGGTGCCTCGCGACAAAGCAGGCAAGCCCCTGGCAGAGCTCGCCCGCTTCGGGCGCGGACTGCAGGTGATAGAACGAGGACACTTCTCCACCAGGACCCGTGGTCTGCGGTGGCCCGAAACGAGATCGCGCGCCGGCAGGCTCAGAGATTGGCACTGGATTCACGACGCATTGTCACGGTTGCGAAATCACGACGGTCTTGTCCCGCACGGTGATCCTGCCAGTGCGCGGCGAACCCGTCGTGTTGGCCGCGACCGTGAACGAGACGCGATCGTCGCCGGCCCGAGGCATGCTCGTCAGGATCGTGATCCACGGGACGTCGGCCTGCGCCGTCCACAGGCAGGCGTTCTGCGTCGGCCCGCCGCAGGTGTTGGGCACGCTCTGCTGCAGCACGTCGAAGGCACCTGGACCGCCAGCGGCGCCAATGCTGATGGACGTCTGGGTCACCGCATAGAGGCACCCGGCCTGAGACACGCGCAGGTTCTGCCCCGCCGTCGGCGTCGGCCATCTGACCATCACGATGCCGTCGCGCGGCGCTTCCCAATTGTCGGAGACGCTCATGCGGATGGCCCCCGTACCGCTGCCGCTCTGACCCGCCGTCACCGTCATCCATGGCACGCCCGAGATGGCCGTCCAGGGACACGAGGCCTGCGTCGTAATCGTCGTCGTCAGCTCGGGAACGGTCATGCAGACGTCGAACACTATTGGGGCGAGCGAGTACCTGGCACCCGCTGGTATCTCCGGACTGCGTGATGTCGATCGTCTTCGCGGCCACAACGAGGCCGGCGTGCCGATCCGGAATGTCGGTGTTCCTCGCCACCGCATAGGACACCGTGCCACTCCCTGTTCCCTGTGCGCCAGCGGTCACCATCAGCCACGGTGCGTTGCTCGCGGCCGACCACGCGCACTGGGCAGCAGCCGTGACCGTTGCCGTGCCCGTGCCGGCGTCGTTCGAGAACGACGTCCGATCCGCCGAGACGACGTACTCGCACGGGGGAGCAGTCGCCGCTTCCTGACTGATCGATACGGCAAGCCCCGCAATGCTCAGCGCACCGGAGCGCGCGTCGTTGGCCGCGTTCGCTGCTGCGCTGAAGTTCACGACGCCCGTGCCAGTGCCGCTGGCGCCGCTCGTAATCGACAGCCAGCTCGACTGGGAACTGGCGCTCCAGGAACACCGGTTCTCGGCGGTCACGGTCACCGAACCCGATCCGCCAGCCGCCTGGAACGAGAACGACGATGTCGAGAGGCTGTACGTGCACGCAGGAGTGGGAGTCGTGGGGCTGGTCGAGTCGCACGCGAAGCAGATCGAGCACAGGACGACGAGCACCAGGCGTCGCATTGCCGGGGACCCTTTCGCTTCCCCGGCAACACGGCTGCAAAGGCGATACCCGCAAAAACCTCGCCCAGGGGCGCCCCGGGCGAGCGATCAGCTGAAATGAGTGGGGAATTCTGCGGAGCGGTGGGACATTCTCGCGGTCAGGACCACGGGCGCTCAATCAATCGCGTGACACATTTCGCAATCCTGTTTGATAGCCTGCTGGCCGTCGCGAGTCTTGTGCTCGTCATCATGACAGCGGAAGCAGCCGTCCGACGATGTGTGCCCGCTCTGGACCTTGTAGGTTCCCCACGCGACCTTCATCGAAGGAAACACGCTGCGCCGGTAGATCGCCTGCGTCACGCCGATGGCGCGCCGGAGCTCGGACTCGTCGATTGGGCTCGACGATGCCTTCGTCAGCGATTCGCGCAGCGTCTGCTCGATCTGCGCGGTGGCGACGTCCTGGCTTGAATACTCGGCACTCAGCGCGCGGACCGCCTCGCGGCGTACGAACGGAATCTTGGCGCTGATCGCGCCGGTACCGAGCGCCTGATCCACGGCGCGCTCGGGCGAGATGCCGAACGTATGCGCCGGGCGACTGTGGCAGTCCAGACAATCCATGCGCCGGCTGGCCTTGCCCTCGAGCGTCGCAGGCGTCACGCCTTCGGCAAAGTACTCGCGCACCTTCCCGTCTGGCGTCGTCACGCGCACGTAGGGAATCTTTTCGCGGGCCTCGTCGAGGGCGATGTATTCGACCACATTCCCGCGGTTCATGTGCCAGTGAATGCCGGAGCCCGTGCCGCTTCCGCCTATCGGACCGCCGACCTTGAGCGTCGCGACGGTCTTGGTCTGGGTGTTGGACTCGTCGTCGGCGTAGTCGTAGAACACCTTCACGACGTCGCCGACGAAGCGATCGGGCGCATGACACTGCTCGCAGGTGGCGACCACTGCGGGAAGCCCCTCGATCGGCGTCGGAATCGGCCGCCGGTATCCGCCGGTCGCCACGAGGCCAAGTTGCCGCGTGCCGTTCATCTTGGCGCTAACGAATCCGCCTGCCCCCGGCCCCACGTGGCACGACACGCAGTGGACACGCGCGTGCGGTCCGCTCTGGTGCGACGTGAACTCGGGTTCCATGACGGTGTGGCACACCTGGCCGCAGAAGGCCTGCGATTCGGTGTACTCGACCGCGCCGGCACTCGCCATCGCGATGATGCCCACGTTCACGATGGTGGCGACAAGGACGAAGAGCAAGACCCGCCGCGTGGCCGGATTTCGGAGGTCGAGAGTCGGCCACGCGGCGGCCTCCGGCTTGGCACTCCGCTCGCGCCAGAGGCCGATCGGAATCAGCAGCAGGCCGACGACGAATAGCACCGGCAGGACCACGAAGACGACGATCCCCATGTACGGGTTCTGAATGAACCCCAACAGGTCCAGCCCGATCAGGGACAGGAAGATGAGCGCACTGGCCGTCGTCAGCGCAATGCCAATCGCCGAGACGTGGTTGCGCAGCGCGGCGGCAACGATCGGTCGCATCGCGGCGGCGCTACTTCTTCTTCAGGGTGAGCATGTAAGCGACCATGGCGTCCACGTCCTCCGGGGCGAGGCCGGCCTCCTTCATCACGGGCTTCCTGGCGGCCTTGGTCTTCTTGGTCATCTCCACCGGGTTGGCAATCCACTCTTTAATCTCGGCGGCACTCAACTTGGTGCCGACCTCGTCCAGCGGTCCTTTCTTGTTACCCTTGCCGGCAATGGAATGGCAGTTCGCGCACTTCTTCTCGACGTAAACCTTCTGGGCCCGCTCGATCTGCTTGGCATCCTGGGCCAATGGCATGCTGACCATCAGGCCCATCAAGGCAAGCACTGCACATGACGTCCGCTTCATCGTTCCGTCTCCAGTCTATCGGTCAGTCCGCCGTGCGCTTCCGGAGGACCCGGAACTGCCCGCCGCGCACCGATACATCGGCAAGGTAGCACGAGTCGCCACACGGAATCACCTCAGCCGGCGGGATCTCTTCCCATTCGTCGTCGAGCCCCACGATAGCGTTCGCCGCGGCCGCCACCTGATCGCTCGCCGAACCTGGAAACCGCCTTTTGAGGACGACGATGATTTTCTCTCGGTCGACCATGGTCGCCCGTCTCCGAACACCGGCGGCTCGCGGCGGAGGAATCCCTGCGCGTTCCGCACGACCGGGAGTATCGAGCAATCGCGGTACCACGGCGATTATCGGCCCGTATTTGCTGGGATGAACGCATCGAGCGCGAGGCAGTTCACAGGTCAGTGCCGGTTTTCCGGCAGGGCTTGGGGCCGGGGTCGGAAGCTTCGAGATGGCCTAGGCCGAGCTTCTTGATGCGGTCCCCAAGCGTGGACCGCTTGACCTTGAGAAGGGCCGCGGCCTTGGACTTGTTGCCGTAGCTGGCCTTGAGCGCCCACCCTATCAGGCTCGTCTCGACCTCGCGGATACGCTCGTCGAGCGAAACACCGTCGTGACCGTTCGGACTGGCCGGGCGCGACCCGGCCGCGGCCGCGGTTTTGTGGAACAGGATCGACGCCGGCACACACCCCGCGACGACCGAGTCGCAGATGCAGGTCTGGGCGATCCGCTCGCAGGCGTTTTCGAGCTCCCGGACGTTGCCGGGCCACGGATAGCGCATGAAGGCATCGAGCATGGCCGGAGACATCGGCTTGGCCCCCTTCCCGCGGGCCCGGAAGTACCGGCCGAAGAAGTGGTCGATGAGGAGGGGTATGTCCTCGGTGCGATCGCGCAGCGGCGGAAGTTGCACGGGGATCACGTTCAATCGATAGTACAGGTCTTCGCGGAACGTTCCCTCGGCCACGAGCTGACGCAGATCCCGCTTGCTGCCGGTCAGCACGCGCACGTCGACGGGAGTCGATCGTCCCGCGCCGACACGCTCCACCGTGCGCGTCTGCAGCACTCGAAGGAGCTTCACCTGCATCGAGAGCGGCACGTCGTCGATGTCATCGAGAAACAGGGTGCCGCCATCGGCGAGCTCGAAGCGTCCGGGACGGTCCTTGATGGCGTTGGTGAAGGCGCCGCGCTCGTGTCCGAAAAGCTCTGACTCGATGAGCGTTTCCGCGAGGATGGCGCAGCTGACGGCCACAAACGGCTTCGATCGCCGCTCGCTCCAGTGATGGATCAGGTGCGCGATGAGCTCCTTGCCCGTGCCGCTCTCGCCGGTGATGAGCACCGACGTCTCGCTGTCCGCGATGACGCGCACGAAATCGAACACGCCCCGCATGCGCGCACTGCGGCCAACCACAACCGAATCGATCGAGAAGGGCTCACGCTGCGTGTCACGTAACCTGGTCACGGGCCCTCCGGGCTCGGGCACTGGATGAAGACCAGTGTTGGTCCATCAGGACAGCAACCGACGTACCGCCGCGGAAATCGGTAGAGCCGCCGGTGGCGCCGTCCGACGCCCTAAAGGACGCCGATCGTGGAGCTGGTGAGAAGAATACGTCAAAGGTGAAGGCCGACCTGCTGGGAAAAATTTACCACATTTGTGAATTTTGTCGCAGTTGACGCGACAGGAGAGCACGATGGCGACTGCATGCCGTCAGCGAAACGCCTCATGACGGGGTCAGAGGCCGGTGGGATACGTTTCGGCGACCTCGTCGAGGTGCCACGACTCGCCTCGTTCGAGCGGCTCGACCGCCTGCGTCTCGTCGATATGAATCACGTGGTCGAACTGTGAAGAGAGACGCGCGTGAAAGTAGTGACTCGCGCGCTCGGTCTGCGGGAGATACAACACGCCAATCGCGCGCTCGAGCCGCGGCGTTTCAAGCGCCGCCGAGAGCTCCGGATCCCCGCCGAGCGGAAGCAGGAAGCGGGGCACACCGGTCTCGTGAAAGAGCCGCTCGTAGCTGCCCGGGAGCGCCGGACGCACCGCCTTGCGATGAGGCGGCCCATCCCAATCCGACGCGGCAGTCACGGTGCCGCGGCTCGTGGTGAATCCCACCAGCATTGCGCGTGCGTCGAAGCGCTGCCGCACCAGCTGGCCGACATTGTGCTCTCCCTGGCGGCCCATTTCCGTCGCGCGCGCGTCTCCCAAGTGTGAGTTGTGGGCCCACACGACCACGCGTGACGCATGTGGCGCGCGGTCGAGGAAGTCCATCAGCGCCACCAGCGTGTCGGTCATGTGGCTGTCTCGCAGGTTCCAGGAGTCCACGCGCCCGCCGAGCATCGTGCGGTAATACGCCTCGGCGTTGGCGACCAGCCGGGCGTTCTGTTCGGCCTGAAAGAACTCGTCGGCGGCGATCCGCCCGTCCCGGCTGGCATACTCGGCCCGCTGTCGATGCAGGTCCGTCATCTGGCTCACCACCTCGCGCTCGCACGAGTCGGCGAGTCCCATGCGCGTCGCGTAGGCGTAGGTCTGCATCTCGGCGCCGAAGCGATCGAAGCACGCATAGCGCCGACGGGCGAGCGCCGCCGCCCCGGGATCGACCTTCGACAGGTAATCGAGCACGGCCTGCATCGACGCATGCAGGCTGTAGAGATCCAGGCCGTAGAAGCCCGTCCGGCCGTCGGCCGGCCGGGTGTCGTTGTAAGAACGGAGCCAGCTCACAAACTCGAGTACGTCGGCGTTGCGCCACATCCAGGCAGGAAACCGCCTGAATCCGCGCAGCGCGTCATCGGCCGTGGCGTCGTCGCCGAGACCACGCACGTACCGGTTCACGCGATAGGCATCCGGCCAGTCCGCTTCGACCGCAACAGCCGAGAAGTGACACTCTTCGATGAGCCGTCGCGTGATGCTCGCGCGCTCGCGATAGAACTCATGGGTACCGTGCGTAGCTTCGCCGAGAAGGACGACGCGGGCATCACCGAGGCCGCCGACGATGGGATCGTAGTCAGCCTTCCCGCCGGTCATCGGCCGCGCAAAACGACCGATGAGGTGGCGGACATGGTCAATGGGCGGCTGAACCCTCATGGTTTGGGCTCACTTTCGTCGACGAACGGTGCGCACCGGGCTCGGGGCCGGCGAGCGCGTCAGTGCTTGACCGCGTGCCGTCGGCCGGCCGCTTCGAGCAGCGTCCGGACTTCCTCGTCGGTGGTCTGGTCGAACAGGCGGTACCAGAGGCCGACCGCGGAGAAGGGCTCCGGCGTCCGGAGGCAGATGACTTCGTCCGCGTCCGCACGCAGGGCCTGGCATGTGTTCCACGCGCCCACGGGAACGGCCACGACGACGCGGGATGGATTCTGCGCGCGAATCGCCAGCACGGCCGCCCGCATCGTCGCGCCCGTTGCGAGGCCGTCGTCTACGAGGATGACAATTCGTCCTCGAACTGAAGGCATCCCGGCGCCGCCGCCGTACTCCTGCTCGCGGCGGGCCAGTTCCAGTGACTCTTCGGCTACGACCGCATCGATCGCGGCCTTCGAAATGCGTAGATCACGGATCAGGTCGTCGTTGAACACCACGGTCCCGCCAGACGCGATGGCTCCCATCGCCAGCTCACGGTGTCCGGGGACGCCGAGCTTCCGCACGACGAAGACAGCAAGCGGCGCATCGAGCGCGAGGGCAACTTCGTACGCGACGGGAATGCCGCCCCGCGGAAGCGCGAGAACGACGACGTCCTGTTTGCTGAATGGCTGGAGCCGTGCCCCCAGTATCACTCCCGCCTCGCGACGGTCGATGAACTGGCCTTCCATGGTGCAGCTCGAAAGCAAGGAGAGTACCCGGGCCGCGGCGATCAGCCCAGGACTAGTTCGTCGATTTCGGGAACCTCATCCTTGATGGCCATCTCGACGCCGACGTGAAGGGTCAGGTGCGCGCTCGGGCAGCCCGCGCACTTGCCCGTGAGGCGGACCGTAGCCTTGTTGCCGCACACATTCATCAGGACGATATCGCCGCCGTCGGCCTGCAGGAATGGCCGCACGCGATCGAGCACGGCCTGGACACGTTCGTGTGACTCCATCAACGACTCCATGGACGCAGCTGATTACCGGCAGCGCCGTTCGTACGACGTCATGCCGCAAAGGCCATTGGCGACGTGGGCCCGGCCCGTCGGGTTCCGGCATGGGCTGGAAGCAAGTGTCCCGCCAGAGCCGGCCTCACGTTACGAGCCACGCTCGCAGTCTGTCTATGCAATTTCGAACACTGGATTTGGTCTATGACCACGGATTACGCCCGCCGCGGCGCGGTGCGCAATCACAATATAGGATCGACATAGGATCGACCTCGATCGGTGCGGGAATTTGCGCGGGCTCCGGGAAAAGTCCGTACCGCCAGACCTATTTCCTCAGGCCATCGGAGCGGCACTCCCGGCGTGCATGTTGGGAGCGACAACAGTCACGGCATCCTGCAAAACGGCATCGGCGGCACGCCCGGCGTCGAGACGATGCCAGGCGATCGGTCCCGCGTCCTGCGCCGCTTGGGCGGCGACGACCGTGCGGTCGGCGTCGGACACATCGCTCGTGCGCCTGGCCGCGCGGTCCATCAGTACCGATGACGGCGCCTCGAGCCAGAGGCCGGTGAACGGCACGCGCTCGGCGGCAGCAACCCCGTCCATCGCCTCACGATCCTCGAGCCGTGCGAACACAGCGTCGACTATCGCCGCATGTCCCGTGCGAACGACCAGGCGGGCCTGGTCGGCGGCCGCGGCGTAGACCTTCCGCGAGACCTCCGGCGCATACCCCTCGGGGCCCAGTCGCGCCAGAGGCGAGACGCCGCAGATGCGCTTGCGGACTTCGTCGGAACGGATCACGATCGCGCCTGGGACCGCGCCAACGACCGGCGCAAGCGCGAGCGCCAGGGTGGACTTTCCCGAGCCGGAGAGCCCGCCGATGGCCACCAGCCCCGGCGCCGGCGGGTGCAGCAGTCGTTCGGCGCGATCGAGGTACTCGCGCGCGAGATCTTCGAGCTCGCGCCGCGCACGAGGATCGTTTTGCAGCCTCGCCGCGGTGGCGCTCGTCTTCGCCCTGACCGCTGCCCGGCAGGACAGGAAGAGCGGCAGCAGCGCCAGGCCGTCAATGTCTCCCGTCGCCGCGAGGTACCCGTTCAGCACGACGTTCGCGTGGCGCGGCAGCCCGCGGCGACAGAGGTCCATCAGCAGGAACGCCAGGTCGTACTGCACATCGATGCAGGCAATCTCGTCGTTGAATTCGACGGCATCGAAGGGCGTGGGATGACCGTCAAGGAGGACGATGTTGCGCAAGTGAAGATCGCCGTGGCACTGGCGCACGAAGCCCTCGGCGCGCCGTGCGTCGAGCTTCGAGCGGCAGCGATCCAGGACCCGCCGGGCCTCGAGCGTGACGCGCGCACAGGCTGCCGGATCGAGAATTCCCTTGCCCTCTTCGGCGAAGCCCGCGGCGTTGCCGTCGATCACCCATGCCATGCCGTCGGCGCCGCCATGGTCGTGGCGGGCCTCGGCCGTCAGGTGCACCTCTGCCACCGCCAGGGCCAGGCGGTGCATCAGCTCGAGGTCGAGTTGTCCTCGTGACGCGAGGCGATCGAAGAGGCTCTCCTCGTCGAAGCGAGTCATCTCCAGGACCCAGTCCACCGGCGTCCCGGTTCCTCCGAGCGCCAGCAAGCCGTCCAGCTCGCGTGTGATGGGGGTCACGCCGATGTAGATCCGCGGCGCAATCCGCCGGTTGATGCGAAGCTCGGCCTCGCACATGGCGCGCCGGCGACTGGCGGTCGAAAAGTCCAGATAGTCGTAGCGAACAGCCCGCTTGAGTTTCCACGCACGCGAACCAGCGAGGAAGACAATGGACGCGTGCGTGTCGATCCGACGGACATCCGCGCCGCCGTGCGTCGATGGCGAGGCGAGAAGCGCGATCGTCTCGCGCTGATTGTCAGTGGCCGGCACTGCGAAGCGTCTCTCGGTGTGTCGACGGGTGGACGAGGCGCAGTAGCCCACTACGGCGCCGGGCTGATCGGTTTCCGCGCGTCGCGAACGCGTATGCGATGGTCGGAGCCAACACCATGAGCAGCAGACCGAACGCCATGAGCCCGCCGTGCGTGACGTCATAGTCGGCGGCAAGCCTGCTCCATGGGTACCCGAGCACGAAACGCCCGAGCCCGACCTCGAATGCGAGCGTCGCCAAGGCCCACAGGATGCCGACAGCGAGACGCAGACGGGGACTGTCGAGCCGGAGCCAGCCAAGCGACAGGTAGGTCACCGCGAGGATGAGGAGCGAGCCAGTGAAAACGCCAATCTGACGGGCCGGAAAGTCACCGACAACCGGCACGAGCAGCAACGTGCGAAGCACGCCGTGCACGGTTTCGAAGAGCATCATCAGCAACCAGACGGCGAAGGTCCGACTCAGCAGGACGCGTAGAGTCATGTCTCACCCCCACCCGCGAGCTACGCACGGCCAATGCCAGACCACTCCAGGCCGTCGCAGCGGTTGGAAGCGAAGACGGTGCGGTCTCTCCGCCGTTGCCGCTCAGCTAGCGATGAAAATCCCCCTCACCCCGCGGAAATATGCCCATTCTCGGGAACGCGAGCCGTTCGGTCGAGACCGCGTACGGGCGCACCGTTCGAGAACCAATCATTCCATCGGCATCTCCGTGATTCGACGAATGGCGATATTCCGGTAGCACACTTCCGCGGCCTCGGACTGGAACTGGATCCGGCCACGGGTGAGCGGAATCTCGCGCCCCTCCACCTTGTGTCGAAGCCCCGTCAGAATCATGTTCACGCGCCCGTTGACGACATGAACGCTCGTCTGGCCGAGGCAGTAGAGCTCGATGGTGTTCCACCTGCCTGTAGGGTACTCGTTGTCTGGATCCTTGATGACGCGCTTCGTCGTGCCGACGATCGCCGGAGCCCCTTTCCTGTAAATCAGGTCGCTCTTCGGGTCGTCAGGATTCCTGGGAACGGCCTCGACGTCAGCGATCACGCCTGCCAGGCTGTAGAAGTCGCCGCAATCCCCTTCCTGAATCTGGAACTCGAAGGACTTCATCCAGAACCCGTAGCTCTCGTCGTTCGGACCGATCGAGTGGTAGCAGCACCCCGAGTCGCGGACGGCTTGCTCGCGAGGCGGCCACCGCTTCGTTCCCCACTTGAACTCGAAACGCAGCTGGAAGTTCTCGTACTCCTCCCGGGTGATCAGGCCACCGTAGGTTTCGCCAGAGATGCGGATCGCGGGCGCGCCATCGACTTCCACAACCGAGAACACCGACCGGGGATCCCGGTTCAGGCCGACAGGCTGCACGTACTCGCCCTGATCGTCTCTCGACAGTCCTGGCACATCGGTCAGCTTGTGCGGCTTGCCGAGCCATGTCTCCCACCCGGCCAGGTCCTTCCCATTGAAGAGCGGTGTGAACGGGTCCTGGACTCGAATGGCCGGAGCGGGAATGCCGCGTCGAAGCCCTGCCGGCAGGGATAGCATCGCGAGGAGGGCTGCGCGTCGATTCATGCGTTCGCTCACGGCCTATGAGATTACGATGGCTCGCACCGCGCAGTCGACGGCATACGCTCGGTGAACAGGAGAACCATGGTGTTCAGGCGGATCGGAGTGTTGCGCGGACTGGCAGCAGTCATTGCCTTTCTGACCGCTGGCGAGGCTGCCGCACAGACGAATGCCGTCGTGGTCTTCGACGCCGCAATTCCAGCCGTTCGGTTCGCGGCGGGAGATGTGCAGGCGGCGCTCCGACGAAAGGGCGTAACCGTTCTAACTGCCGCCGCTGACCGGCTGTCGAGTCAGACGGCGGGCACCCAGATCGTCATCACCACCATCGCGACATCGCTCGCCGGTCAGCCGTCGGTCAGCGGACTGACGGCGCAAGGCTATGCCATTCGCAGAGTGACCACGGGCCAAAGGTCGCGGTGGTGGGCGATCGGCGCCGACGTCCCTGGCGCGATGTACGGCGCCCTGGAGCTCGCCGAGGCCATCGAGCTCGCCGGAAACCTCAGCGGCGTTGCCGATCGTCAGGTCAACCCGCACATCGCCCGCCGTGGCATCAAGTTCAACATCCCGCTCGACGCGCGAACGCCGAGCTACTCGGACGACTCGAGCTCGGCCCAGGCCAACATCCCCGACATGTGGAGCATGGACTTCTGGACCGAGTTCCTGGACGACTGCGCACGGCATCGCTACAACATGCTTTCGCTCTGGAGCCTCGGCCCGTTTCCCTCGCTCGTCAAGGTCCCCGAGTACCCCAACGTCGCGCTCGCCGATGTGAAGAGGAAATCGGGACCGCTCTGGGACGCCACGCTCCAGGGCCGCAGGATGTTCGATCCGACCTGGCCGCTCGACACGGTGAAGGTGATGACGATCGATCAGAAGATCGCCTTCTGGCGCGGCGTGATGGAGTACGCGCGCGACCGTGGCGTGGACATCGCACTCTTCACGTGGAACACTTTCGTCTACGGCACCGAGGGCAGCGGCTACGGCATCACCGACTCACTCGACAATCCCACTACGCGAGACTACATCCGTAAGTCGGTCCGCGCGCTCTTCAGAACCTATCCCCTGCTGACCGCGATTGGCATCACGTCGGGCGAGAACATGGGGGACGAGAACGCGGGGGCGGCGATCAAGGAGCGGTGGCTCTGGGACACGTATGGCCTGGGCGTGAAGGACGCGATGGAGGACGCGCCAGGCCGCGTGATACGCCTGATCCATCGGGCGCACCAGTCCAACTTGAGCGACATCGTCTCGCTCTTTCGCCAGTTGCCTGGATACGAAGCCGAGGACTCGACGCTGTCGTTCAGCTTCAAGTACTCGCAGGCGCACATGCACTCGTCCGCGCAGCCGCTGTTCATCCACCAGAACGGCTGGTTCGACACGATCCCTCCGGGCAAGAAGACGTGGCTGACCGTGCGCAACGACGACATGTACTACATGCGTTGGGGCGATCCCGACTTCGTCCGGACTTACCTCACCAAGCTGCCTGACCTGACGAAGATTGCCGGCTTCTACATGGGACCCGACGGCTACACCTGGGGTCGTGAGTTCCTCAGCACGGAACCCGACGCGCCGCGTCAGCTGGTGATCAGGAAGATGTGGTACAGCTTCCTGCTCTGGGGACGACTGGCATACGAGCCGTCCCTGCCGAACAGCCATTTCGAACGAATCCTGGGAGCCCGCTTTCCGGGGGTCGATTCGAGCAACCTCTTTGCCGGCTGGACGTCGACGTCGAAGATCGTCCCGCTGCTGACGCGGTTCTACTGGGGCAGCCTCGACTTCATGTGGTACCCGGAAGCGTGCTGGAGCAACACTGGATTCGCGACAGTGCAGAACCTCATCGATCCCAAGTATCCGCCGATGAGCGCCGCCGAAGACGGCCAGTCCCCCCGGATCATGTCGGTCAAGGCGTTTGTCGATGGCGAGGCGACAGGCGGCCGGCTGACGCCGCTCGACGTGGCGGACATGCTGGCCCGGCACGCGGACGCTGGACTACAGAGCGTCGCGCGCCTGACGCCTGGGACCAGCAAGGAGCTGCGTGACACGCTGGGCGACATCCGGGCGATGGCGTGGCTCGGCCGATACTATGCGGAGAAGATCCGCGGGGCAGTCGATCTATATCGATATCAGAAGGGCGCGAGCATCCTGGACCACCAGAACGCCCGCGTGCATCTCCAGGCCGCATCCTCCCACTGGCGGGAGTACGCGGCCATCTGGTCCCAGCAGTACGTGCCCCAGGTGCTGACGCGAATGGGCCTGACCCCCGTGGACATCCGCGCGGTCCAGACATTCGTCGATCGAGATATTCCATCGCCGCTCGCGCCGCGCTGACGTGCCCTCTTCCGCCTGAAGGCGGAAGCCACGGTGTCTCAGCGGCGCACGATGCGAACGCCTTCGACGACGGCCTCCGAAGGATGGAGAACGACCTCCTGCCCCTCGTTCAAGCCCTTCACGATCTCGACCTGATAGCCCGCGCGCAGACCGACGTCGACGGCGCGAACCCGGGCCCGGTTCGACTCGACGACCTTGGTGATGTCGCGAACGTCGAGGACCGCAGGCATGACCGCCCCTCAATACTCCACGCGTCTCGATCGCGGTGCGAGGCGTGGCCGATCGATCCGCACTCTGGCGTCGACGGCGCAGGCGCCACTATGCAGAACCTTGACGGGGTTCAAGTCGAGCTCCTGAATCTCGGGACAGATCGAGAGGAGCGCTGAGACGCGAAGGATCGTTTCGCGCAACGCCGGTTCGTCGGCAGGCGGTCCGCCGCGGAAACCGCGCAGGAGCGTGGCGCCCTTCAACTCATTGATCATCTCGTCGGCGTCGCGGTCGGTGACCGGGTGCAGCCGGAACGCGGTGTCGCCAAGCAGCTCGACGAGCACGCCGCCGCTGCCGCAGACCACGATGGGGCCAAAGGTCGGGTCTTCAATCGCGCCGACCAGCATCTCGACGCCGCCCGGCACCATGCGCTGCACGATCATGCCTGACATCTCGCCCGTGAACTGCGCCTCGAACTGCCGCGCGACGGCGCGGACCGCGGCGGCGTCGCTCAGGTTCAAACGCACGGCGTTGCGCTCGGTCTTGTGCAGCAGGGCCGGTCCGACCGCCTTGAGGGCGACGGGGTATCCCATGCGGTCGGCCTCGGCAACAGCCTCGTCGGCGTTCGCGACGCCGCGCGTGGCCGCGGAGGCAATCCCCGCGGCCGCAAGCAGACGGCGTCCCTCGTCGGTCGTCAGCCATCCGCCGCCGCGCGCCAGCACCTCGTCGACGAGCGCACGCAAATGGTCGACGCGGACGTCGCGGAGCACGGGAACTTCGCCGACGGCCTTGGCCCGCCATGCGCCGTAATGCGTGACGCGCGCGAGCGCGCGGGCGGCGGACTCGGGGAAGGCATAGGAGGGAATCGAGGCCAGCGCGGCCGGGGCGCCTTGCGCGCGCATGAAGATGCCGAGGATCGGCTTGCCCTGCGCACCCGGCGCGACGCTGGCGATGGCGGCCGCCACGGCGTCGGGCTCGGTGACCAGCGGCGGGATGAAGATCGTCAGCACGCTGTCGACGTTCTCGTCTCGCAGGATGATCGAGAGCGCACGGGCGAAGTGCTCCGCCGGCGCCGACGCGAGCATGTCGACCGGATTGGTCACGCTCGCGGCGGGCGGAAGGAAGCTCCTGAGCTCGGCGCGCGTCGCTTCGCTCAACACCGGGAGCTCGAGGCCGTCGGCCTCGCACGCGTCGGCGGCCAGAATCCCGGGACCGCCGGCGTTGGTCAGGATCGCGACGCGCTTCCCTTTCGGGATCGGCTGGTGCGCCAGGAGCGCGGCGACGTCGAACATCTCTTCGAGCGTCTCGGTGCGGATCACGCCCGCCTGCTGAAAGAGCGCGTCCACGACCTTGTCGCTGCCGGCAAGCGCCCCGGTGTGCGACGAGGCCGCGCGGGCGCCAGACACGGAGCGCCCGGCCTTGACCGCCACGATGGGCTTCGACCGCCCGACGCGGCGCGCGATCTCGCTGAACTTGCGCGGATTGCCGAAGCTCTCGAGGTACAGCAGGATCACCGACGTGTTCGGATCCTCCGACCAGTACTGAATCAGATCGTTGCTCGAGACGTCGGTCTTGTTGCCGACCGAGACGAAGCTCGAGATACCGATGTTGAGCCGGCGCGCGTAGTCGAGAATCGCGAGACCCAGGGCGCCGCTCTGCGTCGACATCGCGACACCACCCGCGGGAGGATAGGTCGGGGCGAACGTCGCGTTCAGCGCATATGCCGGATCGGTGTTCAGCAGGCCCATGCAGTTGGGACCGATGAGCCGGCAGCCGGCGCGCCGAATCTTCGCGAGCAGTGCGGCTTCCCGCTCGCGGCCCTCGGGTCCGGATTCCCCGAAGCCCGCGCTGATGACGCAGATGCCCCGCACGCCCTTCGCCAGGCAGTCGTCCACGGCAGCGAGCACCTGAGCGGCCGGGACCGCGACGACCGCGAGATCGACCGCTTCGGGAATGTCGGTGACGCGCGGCCAGGCGCGCAGGCCTTCGATCTCGGACGCCGACGGATGCACGGGCACGATAGTGCCAGTGAAGCCGCTCGCGATCAGGTTGTGCAGAATCTCGGAGCCGATCTTCCCGCGGGTGCGGTTCGCACCGACGACCGCCACGCTTCGCGGCTGGAAGAACGCTTTCATCGAGGCCGTCGCCGCGTGCTGCGCGCGCTCGGCCGCCTTCTCGACGAAGCCCGGGGTGGGCTCGAGCCCCAGCGTGACATGAACGACACCACCCTCGAGGCGTGTCGTCACGGAGTACCCGCAGTCGAGGAACACGTCCATCATGCGCCGATTCTCGGCGAGCACCGACGCGTCGAAAGTCCGAATGCCCTGCCGCCTCGCGATCTCCGACAGCTGTTCGAGCATCCGCGTGCCGATACCCCGGCCCTGCAGCGCATCGCTGATCGCAAACGCCACCTCGGCGCGGCTCGATGCCGTGCTCGCCCGGTAGAAGCCGGCAAACGCCACGATCCGTCCCGAGACCTCTCCAACGAGCGCCACCGCTTCAGGTGCGTCCGCCGCCAGGAGGTGCCGTGCCCGAGCCGCATCGAGCAAGGGGAAACCGAGGAACCGCTGATAGCGGCTCTGCGGCGTCAGCTCATCGAAGAACGTCAGGAGCCCGGCGACGTCACTCTCTCGTCCAGGACGCAACGCCAGCGTCGACCCGTCGCGAAGGACGATGTCTCGGACGGCAGGCTCGGTGACAGAGGGGGGTTGGCTGTGGTTCGACATGGAGGCTCCGTAATCGTTTTCGCAATGGCCGCGAATGGATCGAAGAGACTGGAGCAAGCAGGATGCCGGGAGCGATGCGGCAAACATCCGCCGATCCGGGGCTCCAGACGTTGCCGCTCGAACCGGCTGCGGAAAATCTCCGGGTCTCGGCTGAGCGATGTGGACTATTCCCCGCTGGTCCGCGACGCAAGAATAGCCTGCATGCCGCAAGCCTCGTCGATTTCATGACTTAGCCTGGTGTGCGCGCTCGGCGTGACGGTTGCAATCTGTGCGGGCAAGCCCGAAGGAGGCCTGCGATGAGGCACGAAGACCTTTTCACGGATGAACGAACGCGAATCGAGCAGGCATTGGATACGCTCGCGGGCATGGCCGCCCGCATCGAGGCCGGCGAAGCACCGACGGAGCAGGCAGCTCGAACCGTCGCGTTTCTCAACCAGTCGGAGGAAGCCGCGTACGACGCGAGTCAGATCAGTGAGGGAGAGCCGGTGCTGTCGGTGTGCGTGGCCGAGCACGAGGCGGCGCGCATACTGCTCCGCAAGCTCAGGCAGGCGCTCGAAGCCCGCGAGCGCGGTGACACGGCCGCTGGCCCGGTATTCGCGCTCAACGCGCGCGACTATGTCAGCCTTCGCCGCGAGCACATGCGCCGCGACGACCGGCTGTTTGCGCGGGTGTCCGGCGTCAAGCCGTAGCAGCCCTTACCGGTTGGCCCATTCGCTCGTCCGTCGACCCTTGTGTTCCAGAAGGGGCGCAAGGGCAATCGCGAGCGTCCGGTCGGCAAACGCATCACATCGGGGCAGTAACTCCACATCCAACTCGGCGCTGGCCACCGATAGCCCCTGCATGGCCCACGTGAACCGCCATATCGCCTGTCCGCCCGCCGTTGCAACGTAACGCGCGAATCCCGCTCCGGCTCTCTCCGCGGCAACCCGCGCGACGAGAGTGCCGGCGGCATCGAGGATCTCCCATTCCGAGCCGGCCGGCTTCAACGTGCCGAGGGGGGAGCCGGTCGCCAAATCGATCACGACGTAGGAGCGTGCGCGGAGCGCGCCGTGGCGTTCGGCCGGCCTGACGGCGTACAGGTCGGGTCCATCCGGTTCACGGCGCAGGACATGGGTCTTCCACGAGAACGAGAAGCGCGCGCGCACCGTTGGCGGAACCGATCGGATGTCGTAAACCGAATAGTGGCGCAGGAACAGTTCGAGCAGCGTCTGTCGAGGTTTGACGGCATAGGTGGACTGGTCGAAGGCGCTCGCAACCGAAGACGGGGACGACGAGACGGACGAGGAGGAAGAGGAGGAAGAGGAGGAGGCGGCGGACGATGGCCGGCCGACGGCCACAACTGGCGGAACGGGAGTCCTCCCGGGCGTGCCGCTCGCTGCGTCGATCACTCCTTCATCACGATCCCGTCGAGCATCGCCATCCCGTCGAGGCGAGACGAGCGCGGTCGCGGCAAGCGCGGCGAGATAGCCGCCGAGGATCCACACCAGCCGCAAGGCGACGGGAGCGCTGGCCGCGTCGTGCCGGGCAAACCATTCCAGGGCCTGGGCCGACGCCACCGGGTCAGGCGCCGTGGTAAAAAGTCCCTGGATCGCGCCGCCCAGGGCTCTGAACGCGTGCAGCAACAGTTGCAGGCCGATGACAAGTCCCGCGTGGAGCGCCGCGCACGCGCCGAGCGCGTAGAACGCGAATTGCACGCGCACCAGCATGCCCAGCATCGACGCCAGCACGAACGCCATCAGGGCGACAGCGGCCAGCGTCGGCAGCGACAGCAGGATGACCTGTGGAATCAGGTCGAGGCTCAGCGGATCGCGGGAACTGCCGATCGCCTGTCGCAGGAGCGTCCGGTCTTCAGCCCACCATGCGGCGACCGCCGGCGCCTGGACGACAGCCGCCACGGCGAGCGCCCCAAGCAGCAGCAAGAACGCCGGAGGAGAAGAGACGTCCTCGTCCTGCAGGATCGGCCGGGTCATATCGGCGGCTCGCGGCATGAGCATCGACGCGGCCATGGCGGCGGAAAGAAACGCGAGCGCGATCTCGAGGCCGAAGGTCTGAAGTGACGCCGCCCAGGCCGGCCGGGTGCCGCCGATCAGGACAACGCTCATCCAGCTCATCAGCGCCGCCACGAGCGCGCCGAGCCCAAACGAGAGCATGACCGCGCGGATGAAGCCCAGCGCTTTCAGCGTCGCAGAGATCACGTAGCGGGTGATGATGCCTCCAATGGCTGGCTTCGGCGCTCGGCGCTCGGCGTTCGGCTCGGCGCTCGGTCTCGCGGCTCGTGGTGATCGGTGTGGCCCTGGCCTAGAAAGACACGCACGGCCCCGCGGCCTGTGGCTGTGCCGGCGCTGGACGTATCGCGAGGTACTGCACGCCCGGCGGTATCGTCGGCGCCAGCGTGATCGCGACCTGCAGTGCGCCGCGCTCGCAGCTCATCGTCCATTGTCCGCGCAGCGCGTTCTCGACGATGTCGAAGGTTGCGGGCGCCGCGCAGGCGCCGACCTTCGCGCGGAGATCGTCGATCTCTATCCGCCGTCGATCTTTCGATCGATCGAGGAACAGATTCTCGGCGGCGATCCTGTCGGCCAATGCATCATCCCAGCGCACGACGAGTTTCGATACGTCGTCTCTGGCCGACACGAGCGCCGGCGACGGCTGGACCTCGCGACGCAGCAGGCCGCCCGTCCGGTCCAGGCGATCGATGGCTGCGCCCACGGCGTTATTCCAGCCTGTATAGGTGACATTACCGAACGCGATGATGCCAACGCCGTACTCGGGCAGCCAGCGCATCAGCGATCCGTAGCCGGGGAGGCCACCGCTATGGTCGACTACGGCGCGGTACTGGCACGTCTGCGTGACCCTCAGGCCATAGCCGTAGCTGGTTGACGTCAAGTGCGTCGCGCTCGTCGACTTGTCGAGCACCACGCGCATGCTGGCAGGACGCCAGGGCTGCTGCATCTCACGCAGGGACGCGCGCCGGATGGGGCCGCTATCTGGTCCGTCCCGCGGCGGCCACGCGTCGAGAAACGCCGAGACGTATCGACTCAGGTCTCGAATCGACGTCAGCATGCCGCCCATCGACCCGAAAGAACCGTGCGGGAGCGCCGGCTCCTCCTTCCAGCGCTCGTCTTCCCAGCGATAGCCGATGGCGAGCCGATTCGCCGGGACCTTCGACGGATGGAGCGTCGTCGACGTCATGCCGAGCGGCTTCAGGATGGTCTCGGTGACGTATTCCTCGTAGGACTTGCCTGACACGCGCGACACGATGCGTCCCAGGATGGCAAAACCGTAGTTCGAGTACTCGTACGCGATGCCGGGCGCATTCGAGAATGGGATGCCGCTCCGCAGCATCCGAGACAGCTCCTCGTCGCTCGCGGAGAGTTGTTGATCGCCCCAGGGGTTGTCTTCGGGAAACCCTTCCGAGTGTGTCAGCAGATGGCGGATGGTGATGCGCGGAGAGTCGGTCGTCGGGTAGCGGAGGTTCTTGAGCTCCGGGACATATTGCTCGGCGGGATCGTCGAGCGACAGCTTGCCCGAATCGCGAAGCTTGAGGATCGACATCGCCGTGAAGCTCTTGGTCATCGACGCGATGCGAAAGACCGTGTCCGCGTCGACTGGCGCCTTCGACGCGACGTCGCGCACACCCATCGTTCCCTGGTGCGCCAGCTCGCCGTCGATGACGATGCCCCACGCGGCGCCTGGTGCATGGACCGACGCGGCGTACTCCGTCAGGATGCGATCGACGTCCGAGAACGCCGTCGCGAGCTTCGCGCGGCGCTGCGGGTCGCCGAACGGCGCCGTCGGCGCGACTGCCTGCCCGAAAGCAATCGAGCCAGCAGTGATGACAAAAACGACCGAGATCCACTGACGCATTGGGGAATCCTACATCGGCTCAGGGCCCAGGGCTCAGGGCTCAGGCAAAACCTTCGACCACTCACTCGAAGATCTTCCCTGAGCCTTGAGCCCTGAGCCCTGAGCCTGCTACGGTGTATAGTGAGCGCCCTATGCGTACTCTTCTGGCTCTTCTCGCCATCGGCGTCCTCTTGCAGCAGCAGCCGCCGCGTACATCCGCGATCCAGGATGGCGAGGCGCACGGCGACCCGCCGTACCTCCTCGAGGACGGCTGGGAACCGCTCCTGAACGGCAAGGATCTCGCCGGCTGGAAGGCCTGCGAGGCAGGCGCGAAGAGCGAGTGGTTTACGACCCGATCGGTCATGTTCGAAAGGCTCCTCGGGCCGACGCGGCTGACCGGCCGGGCGGCGCCGAGCGGCGTGATGCTGAACGGTCCAACGGGCCGCACGGCGAACTTCTGTTCGGAGCGCACGTTCGGCGACGTCGAGCTGTACCTCGAATTCATGCTGGCGAAGGGGTCGAACTCTGGCGTGTATCTGCAGGGACTCTACGAAATCCAGATCTTCGACAGTTGGGGATCGATCGAAGGCGTCAAGACGTCGGACGCCGGTGCCATCTATCACCGCTGGATCGACGAACAGGGCGTCGGCGGGTCGCCACCGCTCGTCAACGCGTCACGGCGTCCGGGTGAGTGGCAGTCGTTTCAAGCCTGGTTCCGTGCGCCACGCTTCGATGCGTCGGGCAGGAAGACGCAGCCGGCGCACTTCGTGCGCGTGCTGTTCAACGGTCAGCTTGTACAGAAGGACGTCGACGTCGACGGTCCGACGCGCGCGAGCCTCGAGATCCCGGAGGCCGCTCAAGGCCCGCTGATGATCCAGGGCGACCACGGGCCGGTGGCGTTCCGCAACATTCACGTCCGTCCGCTGAGACCGCTGATTCTGCGCTAGTGGCCTGTCCTCGTCAGTTGCACAGTGGATTTCGGAGCGCGGCGCCCGGCTGGCAAGGCGCGACGACCGAGAATACTCGAATGTATTTGAGGGAGGAGCAACGCCGCCAGCCGGGATGCCCCGCCCGAAAGCCGCTGTGCAAATGACGAGGACAGGCCGCTAGTCAGACCAGCCGGCCGAGAGCCCGTTGGTCCTCCCGGCGAGAGAGACCAGATTGACCCGGCCCACCTGCGCGCGAAGGGCCGTGAGGTCAATCTTTTTTCGGCTGCGCCAATGCGATAGAGTCTTCAGGTCCCGAACGGCCTGAGCACCCACTTACACTCCGGAGCAGCTTCTTGACGAGCCTCAGCTGGTTCGCCGTCCTTCAATCCCTCATTTCTGCCGGCCTGGTTACGGTTCTTTGGGTACTGCACGCGAGACTCGGCCGACGCCCATTCTTCCTGTGGTGGGGATGGGCATGGACCGTGTTCGCGGTGTATCTGCTGCTGGGCGTGTTGACGCTGCCCCTGTCGGCGAAATGGAGCCCCGCCGTCGGTACGCTGGCGTTTCTCGCCACGATTTGTGGTTACCTGCAGCCTGCGCTGCTGATGGTCGGCGTCGCGAGCTTTCGATCCTCCATGACGCCGGTGCGCGCATGGCGGACCCTGGGGATCGCATCGGCACTCGTCGCGGGGACGTTGATCTTCCTCATGTCTCTCGCGCTCCATAACGCAATCGACAGCTTTTCCCTCCGTTTGGCGCCCCGCGCCTGGGCCCTGGCCACCGCCGTGCTCTTCTCGGCTGTGGTGTTTGTCCGGCGCGGACGGGAAACGGGATCGCTCGCCTGCTACGAGACGGCGGTCGCGTGCCTGGTGTACAGCCTCGTCCAGACCGTGTACGGGGTGGCTGCGACTGGACGACTCGTGGCTGGTGCTGCGGCGCCCTTCGCTGCCCTGTTTGACGACGGGGCCGCCCTGCGGCCGCTCCTCTTTCTCGCCGATATCGTCAGCGCGTACGGCATCTGTCTCGGGATGGTCCTCCTTCTCGTGGAGGATTTCACGCGGTCCCGGCGGGCACTCGAGGAGAGCCTCCGGCTCCAGCGTGAGGCCCTCGACGAGAACGCCGTCCTGCAGGCGGAAATCAGCGAACGCCGTCGTGTCGAGCGCGCGCTTCGCGACAGCGAGGATCGGTATCGTGACCTCGTCGAACACAGCGAAGACCTGATCTGCACCCACGATCTCGAGGGCCGGATTCTCTCGGTCAACGACCCACCGGCGCGCATCCTGGGGTATGCACCGGACGAGCTCACACGTCTGACCATTCGCCAGCTTCTGGCGCCGGAAGCCAAGGACAGATTCGATGCGTACATCGCCGGGCTCGGTCGAGACGGGATCGCTCGCGGGCTCCTGGCCGTCATGACCCGCAGCGGCGAGCGACGCATGTGGGAGTTTCGAAGCACGCTCCGAACCGACGGTGTGCCGGTTCCCATCGTCAGAGGCATGGCTCACGACGTCACGGAACGGGTCAAGGCGGAGCGCGCCCTGCGCGTGTCGGAAGCCAAGTTCGCCGCCGCCTTCAGGGCGAGTCCCTGCTCCATCGCCATCAGTACCCTCGAAGAGGGACGCGTCATCGAAATCAACGACGCCTGCGAGCAGCACACCGGGTATCACCGGAGCGAGGTCATCGGTCGAACCTCGCTGGAGCTCGGGCTGTGGATCGACCAGGCCGATCGCGCCGACATGGTGGCCCACCTCAAGGAACACGGGAAGGTCGTGAACCGCGAGGTTCGATGGCGATCGAAAGCTGGCGACGAACTGACGGTCCTCTTCTCGGCCGACACGATCGCGATGGACGGACAATCGTACGTGCTCTCGGTGGCACTCGACGTGACCGCGCAGCAGCAGGTCGAGGTCCGGCATCGCGCAATCCTCCGCGCACTCCCTGATTGGGTCTTCCTCATGAGCGCCGACGGGGTGTTCCTGGATTGCCACGTCAAAGACAGGGAGTTTCTGCTGGCCGAGCCCGAGGACTTCGTCGGTCGGCACGTGACCGAGGTTCTCCCACCTGAGCTCGCAGCCGACCTCACTCGCCTGTTCGATCGTGTCGCTCGAACGGATGACCCCGGGACACTCGAGTACTTCGTGCCGGTCGCCGGCCAGATCCGGTACTACGAAGTGCGCGCAGTGCGCTGTAACGATCGGATTCTGACCATCGTTCGGGACGTGACGGAAGGCAAGCGCGCCGAACACCAGGCGCGCGACCTGCGGCAGGAACTGGCCCACATCAGCCGCGTGTCGACGCTCGCGGCGCTGACCGGGTCGCTCTCCCATGAGATCCGGCAGCCGCTCGCCGCGATCCGCACCAATGCCCAGGCGGCGCGCCGCCTCATCGGCCAACCCAGTCCCGATCTCGCTGAACTCGGCCACGCGCTCGCCGACATCATTGCCGACAGCCAGCGCGCGAACGACGTGATCGAACGCGTGAGCGCTCTCTTGAAGCGGGATACGTCCGCACATGCACAGGTCGATTTGAACGCCGGTCTCGACGAAGTCGTCAAGGTGCTTCGCGCCGACCTGATGGCCAGGCGCATCTCTCTGACGGTCGAGCTCGACCCGGACCTGCCGAGAGTGTTCGGCGACCGCGTCCAGCTCCAGCAGGTCGCCCTCAACCTGCTGATGAACGCCTGTGACGCAGTCGAGCACCAGCCGGACGGGTCCCGACGCGTCGCGCTCGGAACAGCCGTTGATGGGGACTTGGTGGTGGTCTCGGTCACTGACCACGGTGTCGGACTAACCGAGGAACAGGTGACCCGTGCGTTCGAGCCGTTCTTCACGACTAGCGTCAACGGCATGGGGTTGGGCCTGCCCATCTGTCAGATGATCATGGACCTTCACGACGGCACGCTCGGCGCCGATCGCCGCGACGGGCACGGTATGAGGTTTTCCTTCAAGTTACCGGCGCTCCCGACCGACGTCGCCACTGTCGAGCGCCCTGCCGCACATGGAGACTCGACGACTCGAGGCGACGACCGCGTTGGCGTGTTGTAGCCTGCACGTGGGTCCGCTGGATTGGTGATCGTACAGTTCGGATTCTCACCGCACCGCAAACAGCCTCAGATCGAGGGCCTCAGCTTCCCTGTCGCGTATCTCGAGGGGTCTTCCCTGCTTCGACAACAGCTCGAAACCGTGCCGGCTTCCCTCCCCCACTGAAACGGCGATATGCTCGCGCCGTGAAGGGTGCACCGTCTGTGCCGAAGGTTGTGGCCGTCTTGCTCGCAGCCGCCGTCACTGTCGCTCTGACACCGGGATCGTCCCTCGCCCAGATCGCTCAGCCCGTGCGCATCGTCCTCGTCGGTGACTCAACTGTGACCGACGATTCAGGCTGGGGCGCGGGATTCAAACGGCTTGTGATCGCCCCGGTCGAGGTGATCAACACGGCGGCCAACGGCCGCAGTTCCAAGAGCTTCATCGACGAAGGGCGCTGGGCGGAGGCGCTGGCCAGACGCGGTCAGTACTATTTGATCCAGTTCGGCCACAACGACGAGCCCGGGAAAGGCCCCGAACGCGAGACCGATCCGAAGACTACCTACCGCGCCAACATGACGCGGTACGTCGACGACGCCCGAGCGATTGGCGCGAAGCCCATCCTGGTTACATCGCTCGTTCGGCGTCTATATAAAGAGGACGGCACGATTCGGACGACACAGACGCCCTACGTCGAAGTCGTCCGGGCGATCGCGGCCGAAAAGCAGGTGCCGCTGATCGACCTGCACGCAATCAGCCTCGCCGACGCAGAGAATGCCGGGGATGACGTGTGGGCGGACCTGAGCCCAAGCGACGAGAAGGGCCAGGTCGACCGGACCCACCTGAACGCCAAGGGCAGCGAAGTGGTCGGGCGGATGGTCGTCGAAGCGCTGCGCAAGGTGGTTCCTGATCTGGCGCCGCTGCTGCGGGTGCAGGCTGCGGATCGCTGAGTGACGAGGTGTATGATTCGCGCGATCGCGCCTGACGGCCCGCATCGACGGAGGAACCGACCATGACACGACGACTGTGGCTGCGATGCTGGACGATAGGCGCAATCGCGGTCAGTCCCTTCGTGGCGCTCGCGGCCCCGCAAGCCGTCGAGACGGGGTTCATGCCCCTATTCAACGGCAAGGACCTGAGCGGCTGGGTATACGGCCGCAGGGGCGGCAACGTTGAGAATCGAACGGGCAAGGGCTACCAGGTCGAGAACGGCGTCCTCTTCACCACCAGCGAAGACGGCGGAAATCTGTACACCGAGAAGGAGTACGCAGACTTCGTCGTGCGATTCGAGTTCAAGCTGACGGAGAACGCCAACAATGGAATTGGCATACGGGCGCCGCTCGAGGGCGACGCCGCTTACGTGGGGATCGAGGTCCAGGTGCTCGACGATGGCGGTTCTGAGTACAAGAACCTCCGGCCGGCGCAATACCATGGCTCGGTGTACGACATGGTCCCAGCCAGACGCGGCGCCCAAAAGCCAGTCGGCGAATGGAACACCGAGGAAATCACCGCAAAAGGCCGACAGATCACGGTAAAGCTCAACGGAGTCACGATCGTGGACGCCAATCTCGACGACGTGACCGATGCCGCGGTGCTCGGAAAGCACCGCGATCTCAGCAAACCTGAAGGCTCACGCGGCATCGCCAACACCAGGGGCCACATTGGTCTGCTCGGCCATGGCACGCGCGTCGAGTTCCGGAACATCCGCATCAGGGAGCTGTAGGGCGCTGCTTAGGCCGGCAGCGTCACATGAACATCCAGGGACCATCCGCCAGCTACTTCGGCAGTTCGATCAGGACGATATTCGAGTTCTGTCGCAGGCGGTCGAACACAATGGACTTTCCATCGGTCGTGATATCGAACGTCCGCAGGGCTCCCTTATTGTCGAGGCGCGTGAGCTGACGGCGTGTGCCAGTTGCGAGGTCGAGCAGCCAGAAATCAAGCGCCTGAATGCGCTCCACGAACACCAGCCCGCTTCCGTCGGGCAGGAAGCGATAACCGCCTGGGCGAGCCATCACATGCGGTAGCTCGACTGGCTTGGCATCCTCTGGTCGCACTGCTCGCAGTTCCACTTGGCCGATCAGGGATCGGCCGGCATACACAATCAGGTCGCCCTTCGGCGACCAGACAGGATTGACCCACGTGCCCTCGAGGAGCCGGACGGGGGCACCTCCGCCGTCCACTGGGATCACGAACAATGCCGGCCCCTTCTCGTCGCGACCGCCGGTCACGATCCGTGTTCCGTCCGGCGACCAGTCCGCAGCGCCCTGACCCGCCGCGCCCTCGATTTCAATCGACGGGGCCAACGTCCGTGGGTTCGTGCCGTCAGCCGACATGATCGACAGGTACCGTTTCCCCTCCTTTCTAACGACAACGGCCAGTCGACCGTCGGTTGACACCGCGGGCGGTTCTGACATCGCCCCATCCACTCCCCGCCGAACCTGCGACGCCTGACGATCCTGGACCTTCCAGAGACCGTCGCTCGTTCCGCGGTCGGACAGATAGAACAACGAGTCTTTACCAATACGCGGGGCGAATGCGAGACCTGTTGGCGTCGGCAGCTCGACGGGTTGCGCATCGCGCTCCTCGGCGAGCCCACCGACGAGCGGCACCCGCCACAGGCTCGCGCTGGGGTTGACGACCGTGGCGACGATACGCCGCCCGTCGCGGCTGGTCGAGACCGACGTGTACTGGTCGACGCCGGACGGCACGCGCGTGGACACACCGCTCACGACATCCAGCAGCCAGAGCCACGGACCCGACCGGTCCTCTGCGCGCGCCACGTAGAGCAGCCTGCGCAGGTCGAGCGGCGCGAGGAAATTAATGGCCAGGTGCTGCGTCGTCACTCGCTCCATCGTTCCACCCGAGGGCCGCAGGCGCCACACGTCCATTTCCGTCTCGTCCTGAGGCTCCGATCCGCGGGCGAAGTAGATCCATTGGTTGTCCAGGGACCAGACCGGATTCACGTTTTTCAGGGGCCCCGGCGGAAAGATCTGCCGCGCGTCGCCGCCGGCTGGATCGGAGAGATAGATCGGATCGTCGCTGTTCGCTTTGTCGATGTAGACGAGACGGGTGCCATCGGGAGACCACGCGGGTGTGTTGGTGCCTCCGGGCAACAACGGTCGTGGCTTGCCTCCTGTCCAGGGGATGATCATCGGCTGTTTGCCATCCCCGGGGTTGAACCAGATCTGCGAGCTATCCGCGCTGAAGCCGAGTTTGCGTACGATGAACCCGCTGGCGGCGAGCGGCGGGAAATCCCGACTGAGATTGTGAAAAAGACCCGTACCAACTTGACTCACCCAGAGATCGAACTCGCCGTCGAGGTCCGAGAGAAACGCGACGAGCTCCCCGTTCGGCGAGATCTCGGCGCCTTCTTCCCTGCCCTCCCAATTCGTGAAGGGTGTGAACGTGGCGTTGGCCAGCGGGAACTCTCGCCCGGGTTGCGGCCAGAACTGCGACGCCAGCAGCATCATCCCTGCGAAGGCGGCAGCCGCCAGCGCCAGCCTTCGCCACCGCGATGTCTGCACAGGTCTTTCGCGCCGCGCTTCCCTCGTTGCGGGCTGCGTGATCGCCTCGTCGAGTTCGATGCGCGCATCGCCGATGTCGCGCAACCGTCGCTTCGCATCCTTCTCGAGACAGCGCCGCAGCAGCGTGACGACGCCCGGCCGGAGCGTGGGTGGAAGTCCGCCCCAGTCCGGCTCGCGCTCGAGAATCCGCGCGATCGTGTCCGAGACGGTGTCTCCAGCAAAGGTCACGCGGCCGGTCAGCATCTCGTAGAGCACACATCCGAAGGCCCAGATGTCGGTGCGTCTGTCGACCGCCTGGCCCCTGGCCTGTTCGGGACTCATGTAGCGAGCCGTGCCCATGACGATGCCCTCGCGCCGACCCCCCGCCGTCGCCTCTGGCACGTGCGTCAGGTCGGGCGACGAACCATCGCCACCGATCGCTTTGGCGAGACCAAAGTCCAGAACCTTCACCACTCCATCAGGTGTGATCTTGATGTTCGCAGGCTTCAGGTCGCGATGGACGATCCCCTTGTCGTGCGCAACCTCGAGGGCCTCGGCAATCTGTCGCGCGATCGTCAACGCGACGCGAGGCGGCAGTCCTCCACCCCCGGACTGACGAAGCGAGGCGCGCGCGAGCCTGTCGGCGAGCGTCTCGCCGTCCACGAGCTCGAGTATCAGAAAGCTGACGGGCCCCTGCCCTGAGCCTGCCGAGGGTTCAGCTTCCTCGAACCCGTAGATCGCGCAGATGTTGGGGTGATTGAGCGAGGCGAGGATCCGCGCCTCGCGCTCGAAGCGTGCGAGGCGATCGGGATAGCTCGTGAAGGCACGCGGCAGGATCTTGATCGCGACGTCGCGGCCGAGCGTCGCGTCGTGAGCACGGTAGACCTCACCCATCCCGCCCACGCCAAGTGGCGCGACGATTTCGTACGATCCTATGTGAGTGTGCGGGCTGAGGACGGGCTCAGTCTGCGGCTGACCCATCGACGCCAGCAGGAAGGACGCGGAATCGGCCCGCACGGCCTCGGTGGCCAGCCGATCGATGAGGCTGACGTCCGCCGCATCGGACGCCAGCAGCGACTCGACCTCGCGGCGCAGCGCATCGTCGTCACCGGCCGCCGAGGCCACAAATCGAGCGCGCTCCGCCGCCGGCCGCTCCACCGCGGCCTGAAAGAGCTCCTTGACGCGCGGCCATCGGTCGTCGGTCACGGACGAGATGAAGGGCCGAGCTCTCGATTGAGCCACGCCTTCGCAATACGCCAGTCGCGCTTGGCCGTTGACGGCGAGACCTTCAGGATATGCGCCGCCTCGTCGACGGTGAGTCCGCCAAACGCACGAAGCTCCACGATCCTGGCGAGGTCGGCGTCGATCGTCGCCAGGCGGTCGAGGGCAGAATCGAGCGCGAGGATGGATATCTCGTTCGATGCGGGTACGTCTTGTATGTCATCGATTGATAGGGACGGCACACCCTCGCCCCGTTTCCCTGCCGCATGACGACGCGCGTGGTCGACCAGGATCCTGCGCATGATCTGCGCGGCGACACCGAAGAAATGCGCCCGATTCTGCCAATCGACCTGTCGCTGGTCGACGAGGCGCAGATACACCTCGTGAACGAGCGCGGTCGGTTGCAGGCTGTGACCGGGTCGCTCGCCTCGAAGCTGGCGCGCGGCGATGCGGCGAAGCTCCGCGTAGACCAGCGGCAGCAGCTGATTGAGCGCACCGCGGTCACCGCGACTCCAATCAGCGAGGAGAGCTGTCACATCGCGAGGCAATGCCATCTGCTGCCTCAGCGGATCGGGGAATCGGTCGCCCATCGTCAATTTTCCGCTCCTCGGGTGACCCGTCAGGGCCGACGCTTGCGCGATCTCATTAGGAGCCGAATACAGCCGTTCCCATCCCCGAAGGGTGAAGCGACATGATACTTGATGACCTATCTGCCAGTACCAGGGCCATCTTCGTCTTCTGCGCAGCGCTGTCATGCACCCTCGCACAGACCCCCGAGAAGGGCGAAGATCGCGCTTTGCAGGCGAGACACGTGCTCTCTGGTAGTCCGACCACCCTCGTAACGCTGCCCAGTGATTCGGAGGGGCTCACGGTCGACCGCGCCACGGGAATGATGTACACCGCTGAGGCTCCGGACCCGTCCGGCGAGTGCATCGTCCGGAGCATCACGACAGGTGGCACCGTCTCGTGGGTCGGCGTCGTTCCCAGGCCGCTCGGAGGAGCCTGCGCTCCCAGGGGGCTCGAGTTCCGGTCCGGGCGCCTCTACATCTCGGATCAGGGAACGGGGGCCAACGGTTGGGTCTTCGAAATGGATCCGGCAACGGGCCAAGCGACCACCTACGCGTCCGGTGTCGCTGGAGCCAATGGCATCGCTTTCGATGCCCACGGGAACCTCTGGATCACCGACGGCCTGAGGGGCCTGGGGCGCGTTTACCGGCGCGAGGCGGCAACCGGCATCGTCGAGGAAGTGTTCCGGGTCCCGCCGGTCGCGAACGGAACGACCTACGGGGGACTGCTCACCGTGCCGACGGCCTCGGGCATCGGCCGGCAGATCATGAACGTCCCGGCAGGACCCCAAGGTGAAGTCAGGGCCGTTGCCAACGGCATCGCCGTCGTGGAGCGGGGCCGTGATGCCACCCTGTATGTCGCCGATACGGCCCGAGGAGCCGTCTGGGCTGTGCACCTCGACAGGCAGCGGGACCTCGACCCGGGTCAATTGGGCTGCGACCCGACGCTTCAGGACAACACGCTGTGCGAGAACGCCTTGCTGGTGGCCCATCCGAGGTTGGAAGGGGCCGACGGCATGTGGGCCGACCGCGACGGAAGCCTCTGGATCGCCGCCAATGCCCGGCAGGCTATCGTCCGCGTCGATCGGTGGGGAAACGTGACGGAACAGTTCCGAAATCCCGTCAACTCTCAGCTCGTTCGAAGCAGCGCGGACACCGTCGACGGCAACACGCACATCTTCGAATACCCAACGAACCCCGTGATCGTTCACGTGCCCGGCTGGCCTGTCGCCTGGACACTCTGTGTGACCAGCACCGATCGACCTGGTCGAGACAACTGGCCAGGAACCACTGGCGAGATTGGTGGGCCGGGGCAGGATAAAGGAAAGGTCTCTTGCTTCTAGTTACAACTTCCCGCGGCGCTTTCCGCTTTCCCTGATGAAGGATCAATGAGGGAACGTCACATGTTGCTCGGTCTGCCGTCACGCGCCATCGTCACCAGTCTGGCCATCATGGCAATCGCACCCGGCTGCGGCGGGAACTCACCCACGGCGCCAACTCCGCCGCCAACGCCGGCGTTCAGCGTTACCTCGATAACGCCAAACATCGGATCCACTGTCTTCACGGGCGCGGTGACGATACACGGCACGGGATTCATATCAGGGGCGACAGTGACGCTCGGTGCTGCGGCAACGAGCGTCAGCTTTGTCAACAGCACGACCATCGCGGCAACCGCACCAGCGCACGACGTCGGGACTGTGGACGTCATCGTGACGAACCCGGGTGGCCAGAGCGCGAGGCTGGCCGGAGCGTTCACGTATGTCGATGGCCCCTACACCCTCACTCCCAGTCAGAACACGGTGGCCCCTGAAGGCCAACTTGGCGTCAGTTGGACTGCACCGAGGGGCGGGGGCGATGACTGGATCGGGCTCTTCGCCGTGGGAGACCCGAACACGAACTACGAGCAGTACTGGTGGAAATACACGGCCGGGGCGCTGTCCGGAACGTTCACGCTCACCGCGCCAACACGACCGGGCCAGTACCGAGTTCCGATATCTTCTGGACGACGGCTTTGTCGATACCGTTCGAAGCGGCGTGGTGACGGTCAGATAGCTCGACCCTGACGACGTGGTGCCAGGTTTGGGCGCCCGTTTTGGCGAGGCTTCTCCCGAGATCTGCGGCTCGCCGCGCGGCGCCTGCTCGCCGCTCCGTTGTTCAGCATCTTCGCCGTCCTGTCGCTGGCGGTCGGCGTCGGCGTCACCACGACCGAACTGCGTGAGGCTGAATGTGGGGCGGTAGCCGCCGTCTATTTCGGCAGATCGATCAGCCGGATGTCGGAGTTCTCGCGCACGCGGTCGAAGACGATGTGCGTGCCGTCAGGCGTGACGTCGAACGAGCTCATGGCCGCAGAGTTCGACAGGTGCGTGACCTGGCGCATTTTCTGTGTGGCCAGGTCGAGCAGCCAGAAGTTCTGCGCCCCGATCGGCCCCTGCACGATGACCAGCCCCTTCCCGCTCGGGAGAAAGCGCGAGCGACCGCCGCCACCGAACGGTATGCGGATCTCCGGAAGATCGACCACACTGCGATCCGGGCGCACCGCCAGCAGCGGCGCGGTCGCGCCCTTCTGACCGGTATAGACGATCAACGTCCCATCGGGCGACCAGACCGGGTCGAGCGCCGGACCGGCCACGAGACGGACCGGCGTACCGCCATCGACCGGGATGTTGAAGAGGCCCGCGCCCTGTCCGTCTTCGCCGCCGGTGACGATCGACTGACCATCGGGAGACCACGCGGATGTGCCTCGGACGTCAATGACCTCGGCGAGGGAATGATGACTCGAACCGTCCGCAGACACGATAGTGAGGTGCCGCTTTCCCTGCTTCATCAGCACGACGGCGACCTGATCTCCGAGCGGCGACACGGATGGCGGCTCCAGCAACGCCCCGTCGGAGCCCTTCCAGATCTCGACCGACTTCCCATCCCGGTAGCGCCACAGTCCGTCTCCCGTACCGCTGGACGACACGTAGAACAACGAGGCCCCGCCGAATCTTGGCGCCAACGCGCGGGCCGTTGGCAGCGGATACGGCTGGACATCGCGCTCCTCGGCGAGGCCATCGAGAATCGGCACGCTCCACAGCGCAGCCGTCGACGTCCCGACGGAGGCGACCAGCCGGCGGCCATCGGCGCTCGCCGCGATCGACAGGTACCTCTCGAGTCCGATGCTCACACGACGCGTCGCTTTGCGCTCCACGTCGAGAGCCCAGAGCCATGGTCCGGACCTGTCGGCGTCGGGCGCCACGTAGAGCACGGTTCTGGCGTCGATCGGCGTCACGTAGCGGACGTTGCTGTTGTGATAGGTGAGCCGTTCCGGCAGCGCACCGCCAGTCGACGGAATGCGCCAGACGTCATACTCGGAGACGGCGTGTATGCCCTGCGCGAAGTAGATCCACTTGATCGTCCATCGACCACGCCGGAAAGTGGTTGTGAACGTCCCTGTTGTTTCCCTTCAGGATCTCGTGTTCGTTGCCGCCGGTGCCGTCCGCCACATAGAGCGGATCACCGTCATCGAACGTGAAATAGACGAGTCGCGTGCCGTCTCGCGACCAGACCACGTTGACGGCGTGGTCGCGCAAGAAGACGCGCGGCGCACCGCCTCTCAGCAGTGGCACGAGCTGCAGCCGCCTGCCGAGCGTACCGGCGAGCCAGATCTCGGACCCGTCACCGGAAAACCCGACGCTTCGCTGAAGCCCGGCATTCCGTCTGGTCGAGCGGGCCTGGCGTGAGGTCATCAAAGAGCCCCGTGCCCACCTGGCTCAGCCAGACGTGGAAGGGACCGTCACGGTCGGCAAGAAACGCGACGAACTGTCCGTCGTGCGAAATGGCCGCATCGAGCTCGGCGCCTTCGAAATTGGTGAAGGGCGTGAAGCGGGCGTTGGCCAGCTGCGTCTCGATGGACGGAGCCGACCACATGTCCCGAGCCAGCGAGGCCGCGACGCCCGCGAACACCGTCAAGAGCACAGCCGCGACACCGAGTGCCGTGCGCGAGCGCAGGGGCGGTGAGGGTCGTTGGTCGGAGGCCCCCGGCAGCACTTCGTCGATCGCGTCGATTTCGAGCCGGACGTCGCCGATGTCCCTCAGGCGGCGCTTGGGATCCTTTGTGAGGCACCGGAGCAACAGCCGTCGAACAGGTGCCGGCGTTCCGGCGGGCAGGGCCGACCAATCCGGCTCACGCTCGAGAATCTTCGCCATCGAGTCTGAGGCCGTGTCGCCCGCGAACGTGACGCGCCCGGTCAGCATCTCGTACAGCACACATCCGAACGCCCAGATATCGGTGCGCCTGTCGACCGACTGGCCCCGGGCCTGCTCGGGACTCATGTAGGCGGCCGTACCCATGACCGCGCCCTCGCGCCTCCCGCCCGCGGTTGCCTCCGGCACGCTCGTGAGGCCTGGCGACGAACCATCGCCACCGACCGCCTTGGCGAGGCCAAAGTCCAGGACTTTCACGACCCCGTCCGGCGTGATCTTGATGTTCGCTGGCTTCAGATCGCGGTGGATGATGCCTTTGTCGTGCGCGACCTCGAGCGCCTCGGCAATCTGGCGCGCAATGACCAGCGCCTCACCGAGTGGCAGTCCGGTACCGCGTGACTGCTGCTTCGAGGCTTCGGCAAGCTTGTGCGCGAGCGTCTCACCGTCCACCAGCTCGAGAATCAGGAACCGGATGGGCGCCTGCCCAGAGCCTGGCGAAGGGGCCGCTTCTTCGAAGCCGTAGATCGCGCAGATGTTGGGGTGATTCAGCGCGGCGAGCATCCGCGCCTCGCGCTCGAAGCGCGCGAGCCGATCGGGGTGGCTCGTGAACGCGCGCGGGAGGATTTTTATCGCGACGTCGCGCCCGAGAGTCGCGTCGCGAGCGAGGTACACCTCGCCCATGCCACCAGCCCCGATGAGCGCATCCAGGCGATACCCGCCGAGGGACTGGCCCGTCAGGTCCGTGGTCAGTGGTTCGGAAAACGCCTGTGCCGTGGCTCCGAGCGTCGACGCGGCAAGGAACCCGTCGTGAGACGACTCCCTCAGCAGCGCCTCGACGGCGCGCCGCAGCGTCTCGTCGTCACGACAGGCGTCGGCGAGAAACGCCGCACGCTCGGCCGGCGGCCGGTCGTAGGTTCGGTGATACAGCTCTTCAACGCGCTGCCAGCGTTCAGGCGTCATGGACGCGCATCTCGCGCAACGGCAATTCTAGTCGCTTTCGCTTCGTGCAACCTCCCGCGGCGTCTTCCCGCCAGTTCAGGACGCGTGCAAGTTCTCGCGGCTCGTTCCCGCTACCTAGATAGAAGGGAAAGAGCGCATGAACAAGCTGACTTTCGGCGCACTATTGAGCCTTGCCATCCTGCTGTCGGCGTGTGATGGAGCCCCAATCCCGACCTCACCCACTCCGACCGCCCAGACTCCGACATCGCCCGCGATCTATACCCTGTCGGGCGCCGTATCGGAAATGACGCCCACCGGCCCTGCGCCTGTCGAAGGCGCACGAGTAGACGTGAGCGCCGGCCGGTCGGCGATGACTGACGTCAATGGGCGCTACAGTATTTCGGGTTTGTCTGCGATGAACCGCTCAGTCTCGATCACGAAAGGCGGGTACGTCACCCAGACCAAGATGTTCATGATGGACGGCGATACGCTACTCGACATCCGTCTCGATCGAGTCGTGACCTACACCCTCTCCGGCGTGGTCTTCGAAGTGACAGAGGCGGGGCAAGTGCCGATCGCGGGCGTTTCCATCTATTGTGATTCGTGCGGGAGCCCGGATGGTCACACCTTCGTGGACACCGACGCGAATGGCTCCTACAGTCTGTCATGGACGGCGAACGGTGTGCATACTCTGTTCGTAGAGAAAGCCGGCTACGAACTACCGGATCCAGCTGGCCTGTCGCACGGCTCCATCAATGTGACCGTCCGCGGGGACACGCGACGCGACATTCAGCTCACGCGCCGCTAGTGTCCGGCCGCACGCTCGCTCGCCGGTCGGGCGTACGCCCGGTGAGACAGCTCTTCGATGCGTTCCCGAGCGTTCAGACGTCATGGCGGGGCGCTGTCTTAGGCGTCATCCGAGTGATCGCCGCGCATCTCTCGCTGCAGCCAGGCCTTCGCCAGCCGCCAGTCTCGCATTACCGTATCGGGCGACACCTTCAGGACCGACGCAGTTTCCTCGACGCTCAGCCCGCCAAAAAACCGAAGCTCGATGACGCGGCTCTTCCGCTCGTCGAACTTTGCCAGCGCCTGGAGCGCGTCGTCGAGCGCAATGAAATTCTGGCGGGGTTCGTCGGTGACGACGAGCGCTTCGTCGAAGGTCACGTTGTCCGAAGGGCCGCCACGCTTCTGCGCGTGCCGTGCGCGTGCGTGGTCGACAAGGATGCGGCGCATCATGCGAGCCGCCACCGCCAGGAAGTGCGCGCGGTCGTGCCAGTCGACGTTCGTCGCGTCGACGAGCCTGACGTACGCCTCATTGACGAGCGCCGTCGCCTGCAGGCTGTGGCCCACGCGCTCCCCCGCCATGCAGCGCCGCGCGATCTGGTGGAGCTCGCGATGCACGAGCGGGATCAATCGCTCGAGGGCACTCTCGTCGCCCTTGCCCCACTGGAGAAGGAGCCCCGTGACGTTCGTGGAATGGTCAGTAATGGCCCTCATTCTAGCCGGTTCGGCCCGTGCGGTTTCTCCCGAACGGTGAACGCTTCCCAGGCGATCCAGCCCATCCGATGGCCCTTTCATGATCCGAAAAGCCTGACGTCGGACGTAAGACTTCTGCCGGCGTCCGCACAGTCCAGTTGTCAGGAAATCGGTTGGCGCCACATGCCTGGGCGTCGGGCGCCGTGCACGCTTCCGCAATTCTGGCGGTCGTCAATTTGCATGACAGCCCGGCGATGCGTGAACGCGACCTGTCGCGGGACTGCAAACAAGAGGTGCAGGGACCATGGTAAACAAGGCTTCGGTGATCGTGCTGTCGCTCGGAATGGTTGCTCACGCGGGAGCAACCGGACGTGACTCGCTCGCGCGATTCGAGGGCGGTATTGGTGTCATTCCCGTGTCGAACGTTGCCGTGAACGCCACCACTGGCGCCGTCACGGTGAACCGGAACATCGTGAAAGGCGTGAACCCTCCAGGCCAAATCTGGGTGATCGAAGGGCTCAAGGCCGACGTGGATACCGACGGCCGTATCACGGTCAGAGGCCGCGGCCTGCTGCTCGGTGGCGGAAACGCCATCGGGCTCAACGCCAACCAGAGCGTATTCGCCACGCTCATCTGCGAAGCGGCAGCCCCCTTTGTCGAGCACAGCAGTGCCGCAGCCGGCGTCGCGCTCGAGCCAAATGGTGACTTTCGAATCGACGATACGCTCGATTCAACGCCACCGGAGTGCCCAAGCCCGACGCTGCTGATTCGCAGCGCGGGTGGCCGGACATGGTTTGCGGCAGGGATTCCGAGCCTCGGACGCCACGACGACTAGCGTCGGTGTCGGCTGAAGTCAGGCGGTCGCGGGCTCCTCGATGACGCACGGGCCCGCGGCCGCGGTATTGTTCAGCCGTCCTTTTTCCGCCCTTGCATCCGGCGGAGGGCCTCAATCGGGCGCCGCAGCGACCTTCCACGCTTGCGCAGATCCGACCACAGGTCCCCGACCTCAGCGACGCGCGCGGCCATCGTTCGTAGCGTGAACGTTTGCGGACCGACATCCCCGCGTTCGACCTCCTCCCACGTGCACGGCGCGGACACCGGGGCGCCTGGCTTCGCGCGCACGGCATAGGGCGCGGCCCAGGTCGCACTCCAGCCATTGCGTCCCGTGTCGACGAGGATCCGCCGTCCGCGATCGGCTTTGCTGAACTCCTGCGTCAGGTGATCCGGCGCGAGCGTCACCAGCATCGCACCCACGTGGTGCGCGAACCCCGACACCTCGCCCGTGTGTGCCTTGCCGTCGAGTGGAACGACGATGTGAAAGCCCTTCGAGCCTGACGTCTTCACCCAGCTTGGCAGTCCGAGCTCCTTGAGCAGATCGCGCAGCCCGAGCGCGGCCCCGCGCAAGGTATCGGGGTCCTCTTCGGAGGGATCGAGATCGAAGACGCAGATGTCCGGATGATAAAGGTCTGGCGCGCGCGAGGACCACACGTGCGGCGTGATGGTGTTCTGATTGACGATCCACAGCAGCGACCGCGTGTCGGTGACGATGGCGTGGTGGACGGTGCCGTCCTTCTTCGGCACCTCGACGCGCTCGAGCCACGCGGGGAAGCCCTTGGAGACATCCTTCTGAATGAAGCCCTTCTTGTCGATGCCAGCCGGGTAGCGCTCCATCGTGATCGGTCTCGCGCGGATGAGCGGCACGATGATCGGCGCGACGGCCTCGTAGTAGGCGGCCAGATCGCCTTTGGTGATCGCGGCCTCGTCTCCGGACGGTGGAAAGAGAACCTTCTCGGGGTGCGTGATCACGTAGTGGCCCCGTGAAGCGGCGCGCGCCGGATCACCTCGCGCGGCGGTCTGTCGGTGCGGACGCCGAGCAGTCGCGGATGACGTAGCTTGCCGTGACCGGTCCATTCGATGAAGCCAGCCTCGACGACGACCTCCGGGCGGACCCAATGCGCACGAAGCCGCGGCAGTCCTCTGGCCCGGGTAAACGGCGTCTTCGCGATTTCGAGGCCGTCGAGCCGCGCGCGAAGCTCCAGCAGCAGCGCGGTATCGAACCCGGTACCGATCTTTCCGGCGAAGCAGAGATCATCTCCGTCAAAGTAGCCGACGAGAAGCGCGCCGAGCCCCACTCGCTTGCCCTGTGGATCGGTGAAGCCGCCAACGACGAAGGCGTGCGTTTCCTCGCATTTCATCTTCAGCCAGCTCTTCGAGCGGCGATGCTCGTACGCCGAATCGCGACGCTTGGCAATCACGCCCTCCCAGCCCTTCGCGCGGGCGAGGTCCCAGGGCGCGGGATCGTCCAGGACACCGACCTGCTCGAGCGGCAGCTGGAGCGTCAACCCACGCAACAGCGTGCGGCGCTCACCGAGAGGTAATCCGGTGACGTCGCGGCCGTCGAGCCACAGGATGTCGAACACGTAGTAGTCCGCTTTCCCAAACCGTTCCCACCCGCCAACGGCCTCGCCATCGAGGATCACTTCGTCGACCGGCAGGTTCGCGATCGACTGCACTACTGCCGGATAGGAGCCGTTGAGGGGCAGCCGGTTCCGCGAGAACAGCCTGACGTCAGCCCCGCGCTTGAAGGCAAGCACGCGGATGCCGTCGAACTTGCGCTCGAAGCTCCAGTCAGGGCCGGTAAAGCGATCCTGCGTCAGCGTCGCCGCCATCGGCTCGAGCCATTCGGGAAAGGTCATCATGGTTCTTCCCCTCAGACCGAATGCTTCGCACGGACGTGTGCGGGGAACGCCGTCAGCGCGTCAAGCGTCACCTGCCGGCAGCCGTCGACGCTGATCTGGCGCAGGCGCGGGAGAGCGGCGAGCTCGGCCACACCGCCATTCGTGATGCCGGCGCAGTTCCAGAACTCGAGTTCTTCGAGCGATGGCATCCGGCTGAGAATCGTCAGGCTGCGATCGGTGATCTTCGTCTGGCCTGCATAGTAGATCCTGAGTTTCCGCAGGCCGGCGATCTCCTCCGTCGCGGCGTCGGTCGTGTCACGGCAATACATGCACCACAAGCCTTCGAGCGCCTCGCATCGGCCGATGTGGCGAAAGCCCGCATCGGGCACGTCCATCGGCATGAGCTCTCTCAACGCCGGAAACCGAACCAGCGTCGCCAGCGCCTCATCGTCGACGAACTTGCAACTCACGGCCAGGCCACGGAGCGCGGGCATCGTCGACAATGCGGTGAACCCCAACCCGGTCAGGTTGGGACACTCCCGACCCCAGATGTACTCGATCGTCTGCGAACGACTCAAGGCCGCGAACCCCGTGTCGGTCGCAACCGTCCCCTGCCCCATCAACATGCGGAGGCGAGGGATCGCGGCGATGTGACGCATGGCATCGTCGTCGCACAGCTTTCCCTGACAGCCGAGGAAACCGAGGTTGGGAAGATCCGCCAGTCCCGCGAGTCCCGAGCCGGTCAGCGCGGAGACGTGCCAGAAGAAGGAGAGCCCGAAGAGTCCGTCGAGGCCCGCGAGGCTGGCGAGCCCCGTGTTCGTGAACGGCCCGTCCAGCAGGAGGTGATTCGGTTCGGCGTCGGCACTCATCAACGAGTACTTGGTCTGGCCGCCGTGCCACGTCTTGAACATGGGGAGCTGATGAAGAAGAGGAAGCACCGCGTCAGTGACGCCGCGTCCGGTCTTGAGGCGCCGAAGCCTGCGCTTCCCGGCAACGGCCACGATGGCGCCATCGCCCGTGTGCGTGCCCAGCAGATCCACGCTCTCCAGTTGTTCGCAGAATCTCAGGTTGGCGACGCCTGCGTCGGAAATCGCACTCTGCCAGCACATCTGGAATCGCCTGAGCTCTGGCAGGTGACGCAGCACCTCGAGCCCACGGTCGGTGATCTGCCCCCCGGGGTAGTCGCTCAGATCCAGATCCTGCAGGCGTGGGAGACGCGCAAGGTGCGCGAGGCCCTTGTCTGTCATCTGTTTCGTGCCACCGAAACTCAGTCGCGTGATGTGATCCAGATCGGCGAGCCGGGCGAGCACCGCATCGGTCATCTGCCCGCCTGCGTCGAGACTGGAGATCTTCTGATCCGCCATCGTCGAGATGATTTCGTCCCACTCCCTTTCTTCGAGCGAGTGTCGCACGTGCATCGTGCGGTGCTCAAAGTCGATGCGATAGAGCGGCAGATTCCAGTTCTTCGCGCGGCCGCCGACCCCCGTCACGCTGCTGGCAAACTCCACCCAACTGCCAAATCCGCGCAGGTGCGCGACGAAACCGCGGGTGTCGTCGAGCGAGAGTTCGGCGTCGGCAGACTTACCGAGGCGTTGCGGAAGTCTGGCGCGCATCTCCGTCCAGGTGAAGGTCTGCTTGAAGAAGTCGCGAACGCGCTGCAGCGCAGACGACTCGCCTGACTGATAGGCGACAAGAATGTCGCTCGCCAGCCGCTCGAAGTGTTCGATCTTTTGCGGAGCGCCTTTCCGGCGCGGCGCGGCAACACGTGTGCCACCGCGCTGCTCGAGCAGCGCCGCCACAGCCGCCGCGTCGTTCGCATCGGCAACATCGAGCGGCGTCATGCCATTGCCAGCGACGATGTTCACATCGGCGCCGCGCTCGAGGAGCAACCGCGCGGCCTCTTCATGGCCCATGGCCGCTGCCCAGTGCAACGCCGTGCTCTGTGGAATGTCCCAATGGTCGATGCGTTTGTCGACCAACGACGGATCCTCCTTCAGCCGGGCCTCGAGGTGCTCGCGACAATCGAACGTGGCGGCGTCGTGCAGGTCGATCGCGCAATGGGCGCGCATCCACTGCATCACATCTGCCTGCTTGTTGTGATCGGCCCATCCCAACGGAGTCGAATGGAAGGGGTTGTCGCGGTTACTGATGCTGGCGCCCTTCTCGACGAGGCGCTTCACCATCTCGAGATCGCCGGCGAACGCCGCTCGATGCAGCACGGCGCCGTTGTTGACGCCCACCATGTCCCAGTTGCCGTCCTTCTCGACGAGAAAGTCAACGGCCTCCCGTTGCTCTCGAACGTAGGCGTAGAGCAGCGCGAGTCCCACCGCGTCGCGGGCGGACATTTCCTTGCCCTGACGGCAGGGATGGGACGTCAACCGTCCATCGCCGTCGAAGAACGTGCGCAGCAGGTCGAGCCGGCCGAGGGCTGCAGCCGCGAGCACGTCTGGCCGGGACCCGAGGGCGATCAGCTTCTCCGCGGCGCGCGGGGCGTGGTTGGCCAGGGAGCCGTCCAGACACTCGTCGCTGGTGATGTCGATCCTGGCTCCATGGTCCAGGAGCACGTCGATGAGGGGTCCCACCACATTTGCGTCGCTGGCCTGTTTGCTCGTGAGGAGCAGACCCATCGTGTCGCCGGGATTCGGGCCGAGCGTCAGCGCGTTGACGTCTGCGCCCGCGTCGAGGAGCGCCCGCGCGATGTCGGCGCTATTGGCCGGCAGCGGCGGCCGCGTGCCATCGAGGCGGCCGCGATCGGGGTTTCCAGCCACGTGGTGCAGCAGCGTCGCGCCGGTGAAGTAGTGGAACGGCGGGTCGAGATTGGTGCGTGCGTGCACCAACGCCGGGTCTGCAGCGAGCAGGCCGCGCAGGCGCGCGACATCTCCGGCATCCATCGCGTCGACGGCCTCGTCGAAACGCGGATGAGGGCCAAACGTCCCCAGAGCATCCGCCAGGTCGACATGCTGTTTGAGCTTCGCCCAGGTATCGAAGCCATACTCGCGTGCCAGGACCAGCTGCGCGTCGGCGAGCGGGAACGCTGAATCGAGAACGGCCTGCGGCGACTGACCCTTGAAGCGCGGATGGTGCGCGGCAATGCGCGCGGCGGCGGAGGGCCGACCGTCACCATGCTCCTGATGGAGCTCGTTCGCCTGGATCTTGAGCTGGGCGAGATTCGGACGCAGAGGTAGAGATCGAGTAGGCACACGCGCTCCTTTCGCAAGCGCCCGATGTCCGCACGCGGGCCGAAAGAAGCGGTATTCGATGCAAGTCGAACAGTAAGGTGGGACTCGGTCCCTTTCCGCGGACAGGAGGCGCCCTACGCGCTCGACGGAAAAATAGTCGAGACGCGCGGAGGAGTCAAGGCTCAGGGCTCAGGGCTCAAGGCTCAGGCAAGATCTTCGAGAGCTTACTCAAAGGTTTTGCTTGAGCCCGAGCCCGCGCGATCCGGTGAATCCGCGTATAATCCGGCGCGCTGACATTCACCTCGCCACTGTTGGATTTGGGGGCACGCATGTTGAGAAAGATCGCCGTCGTCACGGGGCTCATGACCGTTCTGTCAATGGGCACGGGCGCACAGGACGCCAAGACGATCGTTGCCAACGCAACCAAGGCCATGGGCGCCGAGAACCTGAGCTCGATCACGTACTCCGGATCCGCGGCAAACGGCAACTTCGGCCAGAGCAAGGCGATTGCCGGCCCATTGGCTGTAACCACGATCACGAACTACACGCGCGCGATCGATCTGGCGCAGCCGGCGTCGCGGGCGACGGGCACGACGATGCCGCCGGTGATTCCCGGCGCACCAGCCCCGCAAGCGGGCGTCTTCAATCAGAACATCACGCCAGCCAACACGGCGTGGACGCAGCAGCTCGAAATCTGGGTCACGCCCTGGGGATTCCTGAAGGGCGCCGCGACGAACAACGCCACGGTCCGCTCACAGAAGATCGGCGGCAGGGCCTATGACGTCGTCTCGTGGATGCCGGCACAGAAGGCACCGTCCGGACAGCCCTACCGCCTCACCGGCTACATCGACGACAAGAACATGGTCGATCGCGTCGAAACGTGGGTGGAGCACCCGATTCTCGGCGACCTGCAGGTCGAGACGAGCTACGCGGGCTATCAGGACTTCGGCGGCTTGAAGGCCCCGACGAAAATCGTGCAGAAGCGAGCCGGTCTCGTAACCTTCGAGGCCACCATCACGAGCGCCGCCGCCAATCCCGCCAACCTGACGCAGTTGATGACACCCCCGCCGCCAGCAGGCGGAGCGGGGCGGGGCGCCGCGCCGCCCGGGCCCGCGGCAGCGCCGGCAGTCGCGTCGGAAAAGATGGCCGACGGCGTCTACCGCATCACGGGCGGATACGTGGCGTTGGCCGTCGAGTTCAAGGACCACATCGTCGTGCTCGAGGGCGGACAGAACGAGGCACGGGGCATCGCCGTGCTCGCCGAAGCCAGGCGCGTCATTCCGAACAAGCCGATTAAGTACGTCGTCAACACGCACGCCCATTTCGATCACGCCAGCGGGCTCGCGCCGTTTGCGGCCGATGGAATCACCATCATCACGCACCAGAACAACAAGGCCTATCTGGAGAAAGCCCTGAGCGCGCCGCGCACGCTCGTCGGTGACAATCTCGCCAAAGCGAGCAAGAAGCCCAAGGTAGAGGCGGCTGGCGAGAAGCGAGTGCTCAAGGACGAGATGCATACGATCGAACTGCATCACATCCAGAACCTCGAGCACAGCGATGGCATGCTCGTCGCCTACCTGCCGAAGGAAAAGATCCTGTTCACGGCGGACTTCAACATCCCGGCACAGGGGCAGCCACCCGCGCCGGCGATCGCGACGCTCGTCCAGAACATCGAACGGCTGAAGCTGGATTTCGAGGGCCACGTGCTCGTCCACGCGCCAACACCGGATCGCCCGATGACCCGGGCTGATCTGATGGCACTGGCCAAGGGAACCCAGTAGAAGAGTCGATGAGCTACCGAGCGATCTATGCCTATGCCTGGAACCTCGCCGACGAAGGGGTCTCCGAGGTAGTCGGCACGGTCGAGGCGCTCGGCATCGATACGATCACGGTCGCCGGCAGCTACCACGCCGGGAAGTTTCTGCATCCGCACGGACGAGGCGGAAAGGTCTTCTTTCCGGAGGACGGTACGGTCTATTTCACGGCCGACGCGGGCCGCTACGGAGCGATCAAGCCGGTTCTCAACAGCCTCGTCCGCGAGCGCGACGTTCTCCGCGAGGTCGCCGAAAGTAGCCGGGTCGCCGCGAATGCCTGGCTGGTTCTCCTGCACAACAGCCGACTGGGAGAGCTCCATCCCCAGTCGACTGTGAAGAATGCCTTCGGCGACCGCTACATCTACAGCCTCTGCCCGTCCGCTCCAGACGCGCGTGAATACGCCGTCGCGCTCTGCAAAGACGTCACCGAAAACTATCCTGTAAGCGGCGTCTCGCTCGAGACACCCGGTTTCCTGCCCTACGCCCACGGCTATCACCACGAATTCGCGATGGTGAAGTCGAACAAGTGGCTGGACAGCCGCCTCGGGCTCTGCTTCTGCGACTATTGCGTTCGGGGCGCCGAGGCAGCCGGAGTCGATGCGAGCCGGCTGAAGGCGCGCGTCGGAGAGGATATCGAGGCCTATCTCGCCAGCGATGTCGAATTTCCAGACGATTGCGCCGAGGCGTTCTGGCTGAGCGATGCCGCTACCGATCGCACGCTCGCGAGCTTCCTCAACTGGCGCTGCGACGTCGTGACGTCGCTCGTCCGCGAGATTCGCGCGAGTGTTCGGGCCGACGCCACCGTTGCGGTCATCCCCTCGGTCGCACGGCCGACCGGCGGCGCCTGGTATGAGGGAAGCGATCTTCGGGCTCTTGCCGAAGCCGCAGGGATAGTCGAGGCGTGCTTCTACGAACCGACCGCCGAGCGGGTGCGCGCGGATGTCTTCGACACGAAGCGACGACTGCATGGCGCCGGAACGCTCCGCGGAATCCTTCGTCCGAGCTTCCCGGATCTCGAGAGCCGCGGCGAGGTGGTCGCCGCCGCCCGGGCACTGCGCGAAGCCGGCGTCTCCGAAGTCGCGTTCTACAACTACGGCCTTCTGCGCCGCCGCAATCTCAGCTGGATCGCCGACGCCCTCGCCGTCTTCGGAGGGTGAGGGTGGTCCATGAAGATACGGTGGCCTTGGAAGTACGGCAACTTTGGAGAATGATGTGCAGTTCGATAAGAAAGTCGTCGCGATCACCGGCGCGGCCGGGGGCATAGGCCAGCAACTGTGCACATACTTCGGTGGGCAGGGCGCGGCGATCGTTGCGCTCGACCGCAGCGACGCTGTCACGGCATTCGCCGAACGCCTTCGCAGAGACGGTACACGGGCAGAGTCCGACGTCGTCGATATCGTCGACGCGGATGCCATCACATCGGCCTTCGCGACAATCACCGCGCTCGTCGGCCCGGTCGATATCCTCATCAACAACGCCGGCGTGTCACGCAATCCGAGCCTCGAGCGGACGACGCCCGAGGGGTTCAGAGACGATGTCGACGCCAATCTGAACGGGGCCTACAACTGCGCCCACGCTGTCCTGCCGGGCATGAAGGCACGGCGGGCTGGCGTGATAGTCAACATCGGCTCGGTCAACGGGCTCACTGCGCTCGGCGATGCCGCTTACAGCGCCGGCAAAGCGGGCATGATCAGCCTGACCCGGGCGATCGCGCTCGAATTCGGCCGCTACAACATCCGGGCGAATATCGTCTGCCCGGGAACGGTACGAACGCCGCTCTGGAACGAGCGCGCCTCCCGAAATCCGGAGGTGCTCGCCCGGCTCGAGCGCTGGTATCCACTCGGGCGCATCGTCGAGCCGATCGAAGTGGCGCGGGCTGTCGCCTTCCTCGCATCGGACGCCGCATCGGCCATCACCGGCGCAGTGCTGCCCGTCGACTGCGGGCTCTCAGCCGGGAACATCGTCATGGCTCGGGAGCTTACACTCGAGGATTTCTAGTTCAAGAGGGTTCAAGGGGTTCAACATGAAGAGTAGGCGCGTGCTCGTTGTTGGGCTTGGCAACATGGGGATGTCGCATGCGCTCGCTTACGCGCGCATTCCGGAGTACGACCTCGTGGGTGTCTGCACCCGGCGCATCGCCGACAAGACGCTGCCGGAGCCTCTGGCGGGCGCGAAGCGCTATGCGAGTTACGACCGGGCTCTGGCCGAGCTCAAACCCGATGTCGTGTCGATCAATACGCTCCCCGACACCCACGCCGAATACGCCATCAGGGCGATGGAGGCTGGCGCGCACGTCTTTGTCGAGAAGCCGCTGGCCGAGACGGCGGAGAGCGCCGAGCAAGTGGTGGCCACGGCGAAGACCACGCGCAGGAAACTGGTCATCGGCTATATCCTCCGCCAGCATCCATCGTGGATCAGGTTCATTGAAATCGCGAGGCAGCTTGGCACACCGCTGGTGTTCCGGATGAACCTGAACCAGCAGTCGAACGGCGAGACATGGGAATGGCACAAGCGGCTGATGAATTCCTTTCCTCCTATCGTCGACTGCGGCGTGCACTACGTCGACATCATGTGCCAGATGACGAAGGCCCGGCCGATTCGCGTCCATGCGCTGGGCGCCCACCTCACGAACGAGGTGCCGGTCTACAACTACGGCATGCTGCAAGTCGCGTTTGACGACGGGTCAGTGGGCTGGTACGAAGCCGGATGGGGCCCGATGATGAGCGAAACGGCGTTCTTCGTGAAGGACGTGATCGGCCCGAAGGGTTCCGTCTCGATCGTCATGGCGGAAACGGCGGGAAACGTGAAGTCCGACGACATCAACGCCCACACCAAGACGAACCAGATTCTCTGGCACCACACCGACATGACGAAGCCGGACGAGCGCATCGACATGATGGACGAGCCGGATCACGACGCGCTCTGCGAACGCGAGCAGCGCTATCTCCTGAAGGCAATCAACGAGGACATCGATCTCTCCGATCACATGAGCGACGGGGTCAAGAGCCTCAGGATCGTGCTGGCGGCGGACCAGTCCGTGCGCACCGGAGAGGTGGTCAGGCTGTGATCACCCCGGCCATCGATCTCTCTCACAACTTGTAGTCCTTCCGGAACTTGCGCCTGAGATAGCGACTCGCCTCGCTGTCGCCGACGATGCGCTCCTGCTCGTCGTTCCAGTGGATCCGCCGGCCCGTGCGGAACGCGATGTTCGCGAGCAAGCCAGGTTTCGTGACGCGATGACCATAGCGAACGTTGCACGTGGTCTCGAGATTGCGGGCTTTGATCGCGTCGAGAAATTCGCGTGTGTGACCTGGCGAGTCGGGAATCGTCGGAGCGGGAGTGGGAAAATCCACGGCCTTCTTGCCAGCGACCCATACTTCGTGCGTGGTGTAGTTGGTCACGAGCGACGCCTCGGTACCCTCGAACAGGCAGCCGATATGCCCCATATGTTCGAACCCCGGCAGCGGCGTCGGGCGGAAGCTGAACGTCAACAGCAGGTTCGGGTACTCGAGGACGGCCTCGAGGGTATCAGGCGTCTCGGTCTCGTCCGTGAGGAAGAATCGCCCGCCGAGGGAATCGACGCTGCGCGGCGCCTTCAGATCGAGCGACCAGACGGCTACATCGACGATGTGGCACCAGAAATCGATGAACGTGCCTCCTGAGTAATCCCAGAAATTGCGGAAAGAGATGTGCGATCGGAGCGGTTGATAGGGCCGCTTCGGGGCCGGCCCGAGCCAGAAGTCATAGTCGAGCGTGGAAGGCAGCGTCGCTGGATTGATCGTCGGCGGGGCTGGCTGTGTCGGCGACGTCTTCCAGCAATGCGCACGGGTGATGCGGCCGAGCGCGCCCGACTGCACCAGTTCGACAACGCGCCGGTAGTTTGGATAGTCGTTGTGGATGTGGTTGCCCATCTGGCTGACGCGCTTGTACTTCAGCGACGCGTCGGCCATCATGCGTCCCTCGGCCACGCTGTAACTCAGGGGCTTCTCGACGAACACGTCCTTCCCCGCCTCGAAGGCCCGGACTGTCGGGATCGCGTGCCAGTGATCGGGTGTGACCACGACAACCGCGTCGATCTCGCGATCCTCCAGCACGCGCCGGAAGTCGCCGAAGGCCTTCGGCTTCTGGCCGCGGACCTTCTCGACCTCGGCGACGGCGTGATCGAGGTGATCGCGGTCGACGTCGCTGATCGCCGCGATCCGGGTATCGGGGTGCTTGAGGAACTCGCGAAGCCGCGACATGCCCTGAGCGCCGACCCCGATCATCCCGAGCACGATCTGATCGTTCGGACCTCGGGCGACTGGTGCGATCCCCTGTATGGATTCGCGCGCGGACAGCGTCGGGCGATTGAGGGCCGTCACCGCCATACCGCCGGCGACCGATCCGAGGAACGCACGTCGAGACACGATAATCGGCGGCATGGCGATCCGTCCTTGTTACGCTCTATGGGCCGTCAACCGGCCAACACCTCGATTGTCTTCACGGCGCGGTCCGGTGCACATGCCGCCGTTCCTTACACGAGGACCCGAGCGAGGCCGCAGACGGCACAGGCCATCGGAGTTCGCGTGCTATTTGGCCGGGAAGATGCGGTCAGCGATCGTGTCGCGATGGAAGGCGGAGTGCTGACGGATGTCACTCCATCCCCCAGGAGTCGACGCCGCGGCCGCCGCGGCTTCCACCCGATCGGCAGCGAAGTCCTGCCAGGAGTTGTGACGGGTGATGGTCATGAACGTCCACTCGCTGCCCTCGAGGTGCTGCAGGAAGACATTCCCAGTCTGGATCTTCGAGGTCGTCGATGCTGGCTGGTTCAGCGCCTTCTCGAGCTGCTCGCGGTGACCCGGCACGACGCGATGAACGCCGACGGTATACACCGCACTCGCGCTTCCCGATCCGCCGATCCCCATCTGTCGTGTGAATTCGGCCCACGATGGCCCGCTGACGAACGTATCGGAGTGCCAGGCACGCAGGTCGCGGGCCGGATTCGGCGCTGCCGGCGCTCCCGTGACCTCGGCCTTCGACCCCAGGTGTTGTATCACCGCATAGTCCCAGTCGTCGCCCTCCTGATGGCGGAGCACCACGAAGTGGTCCGGCATCGGTGACGTGGTATCCGGCTGCATCAGCGCTTTGCCGAGCGCCCCGGCCTGACCCGGCACGGCCTTCGTGAAGTGCACGTGATACACGTCCGCTGCACCGGCAGGGGCCGGCTTCGTCTGCGGCGAGACCGCTGTCCCGGCGGCAAGGACCATCGTAATGGCGACGGCCGCGGTTGCTGAAAGCTGCATCACACTCTCCTCTGCTCGCGCGATTCTCGGGAAAGATGCCCGCCCGCTGAGTTGCGTCGCGGTCTGTCCGTTCCCGGACCAAACGTGCGCGCCGAAGCTATCACGATCCGTCGCTGCTGGCTCGCCTTTCCTTCTCCTCTGACGTCCGCTATTGCTTCGGTGGCGGCTTCGCGAAGGGTCGCCTGCGACCGCCGCCTGGATCTTCACGTCCGCGGATTTCTCGGTCGTGACCCCGGTCCACGTGACGTGGCGGACTGCCTATCGCTCAGGGCAGTGCGAACACCATGATGGTCGAGCCAGCGGCGACGCCGATGTGCTGAGTGCCGGCGATCAGGTAAGTCATCGGGCCGGCCTTCCAGTTCTGGCCCGTATTGAAGTGCCATAGCAGCCTGCCGGTCTTCGCGTCGGCCGCGACGAATGCGCCGCCCGGAGAATCACCGTAGAACACGAGGCCTCCAGCCGTGCTCAGGAGGCCGCTCTCGAGGATACCGCCGCCAAGGTCGGGGATCTCCCACGCAATCCCGCCCGTCTGCACCTCGAGCGCGCGGAGATACTTCCTGCTGACGTCGCCCCGGGAGCGGCGAGTGCCGCCGCCGTAGAATGACTGGCCCTGCACCCACCACTCGGGGCTCTTCGTGTAGATGGAGCACGATTCCTCGGCCATCAGGTAGAAGAGACCCGTGTCCGGACTGAACGCCATCGACGGCCAGTTCGTGGCGCCAGCCACCGACGGACACGTCCGCGTACCCTCGACGGCAGGCTCATTTCCGGGGAGCAGTTGCGGACGGCCATCCTTCCCGATTCGACTTGCCCAGGTGAGTTGCTTGACGAAGGGTTCCGCCAGCAGCAGCTCTCCGCTCAATCGATCGAGCACGTAGAAGAACCCATTTCGATCGGCGTGCAGCAGAAGCTTCCGGGGCCGGCCGCGAAACTCAAGGTCGACGAGCATCGGCGTCTCGGTCGCGTCCCAGTCGTGGAGGTCGTGCGGCGTGAACTGGAAATGCCACTTCAGTGTTCCCGTCTCAGGATCGAGCGCCAGAACCGAGTTCGAATACAGGTTGTCGCCCTTGCGCTCGTCGCCGTTGTAGTCCGGACAGGGATTGCCGGTTGGCCAGTACAAGAGTCGTGCGTCCGGATCGTAGGTGCCCGTCAGCCAGGTCGCCGCGCACCCATGCTCGAGGGCCTTGCCTATCCATGTCTCGGAACCTGGTTCGCCGCGCGCGGGAACCGTCCAGAACCGCCAGGCGCGCTCTCCGGTGGACGCCTTGTAGGCGTCGAGAAACCCGCGATTGCCCTCATCGCCGCCAGACACGCCTGCAATCACGAGATCGTTGACCACGAGCGGCGCACTCGTGCCGCCGTAGTGATCCCGATAGTCGGCCATCTCCGCGTCCCACAGGAGCTGCCCCGTGATCCTGTGGAGCGCGATTAGGTGCGCGTGATCCGTCTGGAGAAAGACACGATCGCCGAGAACCGCCACGCCACGATTGATGCCGCTTGCCGGATCACCGACAAGTCCCGAGGTGCGCGGCCGGCTATACTGCCAGACCTCCCGGCCCGTGCGTGCGTCGAGCGCCCAGACGGCATTCGCGGCCGTCACATACATCAGGCCTTCGACGACGACGGGAGTGACCTGAAGCGTGCCGTGCCCTTCCGGCAGCTGGAAGGTCCACTTCGGCGCGAGCCGCGCCACGTTCGTGGTCCTGATCTGGTCGAGCGCGCTGTGACGATTGCCGCTCAGGTGTCCGTGATAGGTCGGCCACTCGCCTGGCCTCGGTCGAGCGATGTCGATAAAACGTATGCCCTCGCCAGCCGCGGCGGTCCCTGGCAAAGTCGCGCGCGGCGATCGGTCCGCGGCGAGTCTGGTCAGGTACGCCAGGAGATCGCGCATCTCATCGGCCGTCGCCTGCACCCGCGGCATCAACGGCGGCTCCGCCGTAACTCGTGCGATATCGCTTCGCGAGATCGAATGAAAAGTTCCGTCGAGGCCTTGGACTCCAAGGTCGAACGGGCTCTCGTACCTGGTCAGGCCGCGAAGCGTGCGCCCGTCGCGCATGTGCACGGCGATGGCGTGTGAGGCGCCCGGTTCGCGCAGGGCCTGCTCGATCTCGGTGGTCCTGCGTTCGCGCGCGAGATCGGAGAGGTCGGGACCGAGGACACCGCCTCTTCCCCGTATCATGTGGCAGCTCGAGCAGTTCCCTTTGCCGGTAAAGAAACGTTCGCCGGCCGCAGCATCGCCCGCTGCGGGGTGATCCACCGCGGGTGCCCTCAACACATCCACGTACGCGACAAGCGCATCGAGCTCGGCGTCGGCAATCGTGAACGCCGGCATCGCCGTGTTGGGAATCCCGTTCCGGATCAGATCCCGCATCGCCGCCTTCGACTCGGCGCGGGGCCGACGGATGTCGACGATGGCGGGGCCGTGGCCGCCGCCAGCACCGTCAGACCCGTGGCAGCCGACGCAGCGTGCTTCGTAGACGCTCCTGCCAGCCTCGATCGACTGCCCGATTGCGCCCGGACTCCAGGTCGCGAGCGACACGATCACGACCACAAGGGTCTGCGTCACCTGACACGTCATCCCGGAAGTGTAAGCCCAGGAGCAAGCAGCCGTGCGAGCCCGCCGGGCCACCGCCACTCGGTGGACGCGATGCCAGAGCTCGGGGACACCCAACCTTGAGTGTCCCCGGGGACTGTCCCGGTTGGGTGTCCCCGGTTACATTCTTGTCACCACGTACGCCAGCATCCCGAGGCTCGCGGCGATCTGGCAGGTCAGAATCTCACTTCAATTCGCTTGCCCGCGTAGGTGACTTCCCTCATCGTCCCCTCGGGCAGCAACTGGACTCTGAACGTTCGGTCGGTGACGACGTTGGTTGCCCCCCGCGGGGCACCGGGTTCGATCGACAGCTCCTTCGTGCGGTCGTTCCAGGTGATCCGCGTCCAGCTTCCTCTGCCCTTCAGGTACTCCTGGCTGATCCCGTCGTCTTCATACAGCGTGTACTGACCGTCGGCGCCACGGTAGATCCGTAATGTTGTCGGTTCCTTCAGGGGTTCGCTCGTGTATTGACGCACGGGATCGACGGGAATGATTGCACCGGCGCGGACGTAGATGGGCATCGTCGCCAAATCGACGGCACGATTCACGGTTTGGCCGCCGGAGGACTTTGCGTTCGTCCACCAGTCGTACCAATCGCCCTTTGGAAGATAGACCTCTCGCGACGTCGCGCCCTTCGTGAAGATCGGCGCCACGAGGAGGTCTCGTCCCCACATGAACTGCGTGCCCAGTCCCGTCGCTCGCTCGTCGTCTGGATAGTGCAGCCACATTGCGCGCATCAGTGGCAGCCCCGAATCACGCGCCTCCCACGCCAGCGTGTAGGTGTACGGCATCAGCTGGTAGCGCAGCTCGGAGTACTTCTTCGCGACGGGCTCAATCGCGGGATTGTTCATCTCCGATTGCAGGATATTGCGCCGGTCATCGGGCGGAATCGGCGCGTTCGTGTTGCTGTACTCGCGCGGCCCCATGTCGCTCAGCCCCCAGCCCCACGGCAAGCGCGTGAACCATGTGCGCCCGTGCGACCGGAAGGACCCGCAGAACGCCGCGAACTGATGCCAGCGCGCGTAGAGTTCGCCGGTCAGTTCGCTGTTGGGATAGAAACCGCCGATATCCGAGCCCCAGTACGGACCGATGCTGAGCGAGTAGTTGATACCGACCGCGATCTGCGCCTCGAGGGTCTTCCAGGACGTTTCCGTGTCGCCCGACCAGACCCAGCCGCCCCATTGCGCGATCCCTGGATAGCCATTTCGCTGCAAACTCCACGGACGCACGTTGGGACGGGTCGACAGATGTCCCTGGTAGTAGAGCTGATGCCGCTTGATGCGTTCGAACAGATTGAACCAGTCGCCCTCGTCTGGCCAGAAGGCGTCGATACCAGCCGTCACGAGCGGGACGTGCTGCTGCCAGTAGCTCTGGATGTGCGACGCGTCCACGTCCTCGCCGGCCTTCGCCGGAATCGATCCGCGGAGCGTCGGCAGCTTGTCGCGGTCCCACGGGACCATGTGCACCACGACCTTCACGTTGCGCGCGTGCATATCCGCCAGAAACGTTTTGGGGTCGCCCTTGACTACATCGGGGTTGAAGTCGAACGACGGCTGACGCGTGTTCCAGCCGCGCGGCGCGAAACCAGTCCCGAGATAGATGACCGCGTCAATCGGAATCTGCTTCTGCCGGAACGTATCGACAATCTCGAGCATCTGTTTGTCGTCCTCGAGCGTCCGGTGCGACTGCATGTAGCCGAGCGCCCACTTCGGCGGCAGAACGGCCGGCCCGGTGATCGTCGAGAAGTCCTTGAGCGCCCCGACCGGATCGCGCGCGTCGAACACGAAGAAATCGTAGAGTCCCGGCACGATCCGATCGATCGGCGGAATTCCCTTGCCGAGCGCCTGCTGCTGGTTGCGCTCGGTCTGCGGGGTGCTCTCTTTTCCTGTCGGCTGGAACGGCAGGAACATGCCGCGTTTCGGGTCACGAAGATCGACCTGTCCCCACGGCGTCGCGACAAACATCCCCCAGCCGCCCGTGCCGAGCAGCATCGCGACCGGGTTACGCGACCCGTACATGTCGCTCTGCCAGCGCGGCTCCATGGTGTCGAGCGCGCCGCGCCGGTCGAACTGCACGCGCTGCTCACGCCAGTTCTCCGCCTTCTGCGGCCGCGGCCCGCCCTCGCCCATGCCCAGCACCGGGTGCTCGTCGAGCCGGAACGTCAGCGTTCCATCCTGCGCGAAGACAACTTCCTGGATCAGTTCGCCGCGAGCGCCTCTGACGACGAGCGTCAGCGGGTTGGGCCGGACTTCGACGTTGAGACTGCCGACTCTTTTTTGCTGCGGCCGCGAGAGGTCACGCACGCTCAACGCGGGCGGAGCGTAAATGCGCTCGGCCAGGGCGGGGTTGTCCGGAAAGTCTGCTCTGAAGCTGACCGGCTTGAGCGTCACGCGGATGCTTCGTTCGCCCGCCACGCGGACGTCGAGCTGCGCGGGTTGTCCGGCCGCCGTGATCCGTTGTGCCGCTGCCGGCCTGCCCGCAACGAGCATGACTGCGAGCAGAGTCGTGGAGATCTGAATGTGCCGCACGAGTCGCATATGCGCCGAAGTGTAGCGCACGGTACTGCCGGAACCCGGTCGCTGCCTGAACTTCTTATGAGGTCATCAGATCTGCGCGATGCAATCCATCTCCACCAGTGTTCTGTCGGGGATCGCGGTGACCTGCACAGTCGTCCGCACCGGTGGCTCCGGCCCGAAGCGACCCAGATACGTCTCGTTCATCCCGTCGTAGTCCTTCAAGTCGGTGAGGTAGACGGTGACCTTGAGCACTTTGTCCATCGAGGAGCCGGCGCTCTTCAACGACTCCTCCATCAGGTCGAGCACGCGCCTGGTGTGGGCCTTGATGTCGCCCTTGAAATCCAGGCCGGCGCCCTTGCCCGACACGAACACCAGGTTGCCGAACGTCAGCTCCTGGCTGTAGAGAGGTGGACCGTCCTTTTTGAACGGACCAGTACTCGTGCGGTAGACCTTCTTACGGATCGGCGTTGAGCTCGGCGTCTGCCGGGCGGCAACTGGCGCCGCGAGCGCCAGCGCCGGCACGGCGGCGGCCAGGAATGTTCGGCGGGTGTTTTTAGACATGGATATCGCTCCCGGACGCGTGAAAGCAAACGGACCGATTCACGATGGACACGATGGGACGATGGACACGATGAACTCAGAGAATCATCGTGCTCATCGTCGCATCGTGGTCATCGTGATGTGACCGTGAGCCCGCGAGCCCTGCCCGACTGATCTCGGCCGCGGTCAGAACAACAACTTCCCCCCAAGCTGAATCTGCCGCATCGCGCCAGCGGACGGTGATGCTGCCGAACGCAGCCGAGCCGAACGACGCGTTCGGAGTTGCCGTAGTTCACCTGATTGAAGATGTTGAACATCTCGACACGAACCTGGAACCGCATCTCTCCTCCAACCGGGACGGTCTTCATGAACGACAGGTCGGTGCTCGAGAACTTCGGGCCGCGCAGCAGGTTGCGTGACATGTTGCCGAACGTGAACTGCGCCGGGAGCGCGAATGCCGACGCATCGAAGCAATTGATCAGCTGACGGCGGGCCACTTCCGTGGCGCCGGCCGAGTTCGGCTGGCAATTGAGGTCGGGAACGGCGCCAATCAGATCAGGCCGCTGCTGGCCGGTGATGCCGATGTTCGCGCGATCGGTACTGAGGGTGACGTTGACCGGCGAACCACTCTGGATAGTCGTCACGCCCGAGACCTGCCAGCCCGCCACGACGTACTTCAGGATCGCATTGGACGAGTCCTTGAGAAACGGCACGTCATAGAGGTAGCTCGCGACGAACCGGTGCGGGATATCCCAGTTCGCCGGGCCGTAGTCCCGCCAGATGTCGTAGTTGTCCATCGTCTGGCCGCCGCCGTTCGAGTGCGTCGCCATGTCGCGCGTGCGCGACCAGGTGTAGTGGGCGTCTGCCTGGATGCCGTGGGTCATCCGCTTGCGCAGGATGATGCTGAAGGCGTCGTAGTCGGAGATGAGGTCGTTCTGGATGATGCGCCGACTACGGAAATTCTGGCTGGGCCGCCGAGGATCGACGGCGCCCGGACCGGGCGTCGGCGTGTTGTTGAAAAAACTTCGATCCAGATGGCTGGTGTTCGAACCGAGGTACTGGAAGTCCAGGGCCGTGCTCCGCCCCAGTTCGCGCTGCACGTCGAAGCTCCACTGATCCTTGCGTGCGTTGGGCAGCTCGCGCGTCGGCGAGATCATGTCGGGCCGAGCCGCCGGCCCCACTACTCCCGTGGGATGCTCGAATGACAGCGTAGGATTCGCCGGGTCCGAGGTGTAGGTCGTCACGGCGGCCAACGGCGGGTTGTTGGTCAGGAACGTGAACGAATTCATCTGATTCGGGTTGTAGTAGATCCCAAAGCCGGCGCGCACGACCGTCTTGTCGCCGATCCGGTACGTGGCGCCAAGACGGGGGCCGAAGTCGTAATTCGCCTTCGTGAACTCGAAACCCTTGCTGGGAAATGTGCTCGGGATAATCGTCTCCAGGTCCTCCGCGAGCATCGACGCCAGACCTTCGTATGTCTGAACGGGCGTGGTGGCCTCGTAGCGCAGACCGAGGTTGAACGTCAGATTGCGCGACGCCTGCCAGGTATCGTTGACGAAGAACCCGTTGCGCCAGCCGCCGACGTGGCCCTGGATCTGATCCGTGGGCGGGATCACCGTGCGCGGCAGCCCGAGCATGAAGTCGGCGACCGAGTAGCCGCTGATGTCGCCGGTGAAGTTGAAGAGCCCCCGGGGGTCGTTCGCCGCGCGGCGGCCGGTCGCCATCCGCCGCAGGTCGAAGCCGGCGCGAACGTTGTGCGAACCGCGGTTGTAGGCGAGCACGTTCGACATCTGGAACGTCGTGTCGAACTGGAACCAGTTCGTGCCGCCCGCCGAGAGCCCGCTGAAGTTGCTGACGTTGATGCTGGGGAGGCCAGGATTGTTGTACACGGTGTCGCCATTGAACCCGGGAATGCCCAGCGCCGTTCCCGCGTCCGCCGGCCCGTCGACATAGAACGGGTTCACGGTATCGAAGTCGATGCGGTGGTAGCCGATCCGGAAATCGTTGAGCAGGTTCGGCCGCAGCGTGTGGGTATACGAGAACAGCCAGTTCTTGTTGACGCGTGGCTGCGTCACGGCGGTAACGGGAATCGCCGCGTTGAAGATATTGCCGGCGAAGCTGTCGTGCCAGTTGTAGCGGACGTTCAACCGGATCTTGTTGCCGAGGTTCTGATCGACGCGGGCCAGGACCTGGTCCACGTTGTCGGTGTTCGCGCTAGGCGCCTGAAGATTGTTGGCGGTACCGGCCCGGTTCGCCGCCGGGTAGTACTGCAGGAGCTGCTTCGAGGTTGGCGAAATCATCCCATCAGGAATGATGTTGCCCGGGAACGGCTGACCGGTGAACGGATTCCTGATCACCGTGCTGATTTCCGAGAAATCTCCCCGGCGCATGGCGGCGGTGGGGACCGAGCCAAACGGACTCGTGATCGCCTCTCCGCGGACGCCTTCGTACGCGCCCATGAAGAACGTCTTGTTGCGCCCGTCGTACAGGCCGGGAATGAGCATCGGGCCGTCCATCTGCGCCCCGAACTGATTGCGTTCACGCGGATTCCTGGGGAGCGCCAGGTTCTCGTAGTAGCCGCGCGCGTCCATTGCGGCGTCCTGGTAGAACTCGAAAAGGGCGCCATGCGGGGCGTTGGTTCCGCTCTTGGTCACGACGTTGATGTGGACGCCGAGGTAGGCGCCGTACTCAGCCGAGGTGCTGCCGGTCTGTACCTGAACCTCCGTCACCGCGTCGGCGATCGGCCGCATGCTGGTCGCCGCCAGCAGATTGGACGATGAGTTGATGCCGTCGAGCGACAGGCTGTTCTGAATCTCGCGCTGGCCCGCGCCACGGAAGCTCAGACCGATATCACTGTTCAGGCCGCCGAGCACGCCCGGCGTCGTGCTCGCCAGGCTCCAGACGTTGCGGCCGCTCAGCGGCAGCTCGACGATCGCGCGCTGATTGATCGTTTCCGAGACCGTGGCGCGATCGGTGTCGAGCACCTGCGCCTCCGCCGACACGTTCACTGATTCGGTGACGCCGCCCGACATGCAGCGTGGCGTTCGTCCGGACCACCTGGTTGGTTGCGACTTCGACGCCGACGGTCTTGAACGTCTGGAAGCTTGGAATCGTGATCGTGATCTCATACTTGCCCGGGCGGACGAACGGGATGTGGTAGTACCCTTCTGTGTTGGTTGTCGCTTCGTAGGTGTCTTTCGTCCCGGTGTTGACCGCCACGACCTGAGCGCCAGGGATCACCAGGCCGCCGCTGTCGGTGACCGTTCCAACCAGTGCTGTCTGTGACGCGAGTTGCGCCCACGCACTGGATGCGAGCAATAGAGCGAAACCCAGAAGCAGCGATATTCGACGCATGACCGGCCCTCCTGCTTTCTGTTGACTACTTCGGCATCTCCGTCCAGAGCGGCCGCGAGATACCGTTCAGATCCCAGACGACCTGCCCGCCCTTGACGGTCAGTTCGCACTCGAGCTTTCGATCGCCGACCAGCTTGCCACCCGACACATCGATGAAACCGAAGGTCCCGCGCCGCTGCTGGGGAGCCTGCGGCCGCGCCCGGCTTTCCAGGTCCCGGCTCGACGCGGGCAGGAGCACGCTCCACGCCGCGAGCACGACGACGAGAGACGCGACTCTCTTCATCAGACTTTGAGCGTCTTGAGAAACGCGACGCTTTCCTTCGTGAGCTCCATGTTCTGCTCGACGAAGTAGTTCCTGACGCCGCCGACCTTCGCCGCCTGAAACGTCTTCACCCAGTCGATGCTGCCCTTGCCCACCGGTGTCGCCACGCCTCTCCCGCGTCCCCTGCCGCCGCCGCGGGCAGGCGCGTCGGGCGGCGGCGGGGGCGGGGTCGCGTTCAGATCCACATCCTGCAGGTGCATCGAGATGAAGCGGCCCGGGATACTTCGTGAAGTACTCGGCGGCGACAAAACCGTAGCCGATCGTCGACATCTGGAACTGGAACTTGACCAGCTTCGGATCGAGCAGCTCGAACAGGATGTCGTAGGTCCGCTTGCCGTCGACCTCCGACAGCTCGAAGCCCTCGTTGTGCAGGCCCTGCTGGATGCCGGCCTTCGCCGCGACTGCGGCGATCCTGTTGTACTCGTCGGCCGCCTTCTTCACGTCGTCCATGGTCGGCGTGTTGCCGCCGCCGAGCGTGGCGGTGATCATCTGCGTGATGCCGATGTCTTTCGCCCACGCGATGCTCGCGTCCTGCTTCTCGCGCAGCTCTCGCATGCTGAAGTGCGCGCTCACGCACTTCATGCCGTGATCGGCGAGGATCTTCTTGACCTCCTTGCCATCGGACAGGCTCGCGAACTCCGCGTATCCGAAGGCCGAACACAGCTCGATCTCCTCGACGCCGAGGTCGGCCAGCGTCTTCAGCAGGCCGGGGAAGTTGCCGTCCCTGATCATCATCCGGTGCGGATAGGTCTGGCTGCCGATGGGAAGACCGAGCGGTGCCGCCGAGAGCCGTGCGGCGCCGGCGGCCAGGAAACCGGCGACAGCCAGATCGGTACTTGCGTGCTTGACGAACTCTCGCCTGGACATCGCGGTCATAGCTCTCCTCCGATTCGTCACATCCTGCCGGCGGCTCTCACGTTGGCGCCTGTGCGATTGGTCAGCGAGTCTCCCAGGTCGGCGCGGGCCCGCTCCGCGTAGTCGAGAAGCCACTTGACGACGTCGGGGTTCCTGCTCCGCGACGTTCGTCGACTCGCCGGGATCCTGGTCGAGGTCGAACAAGGACAACTCGATCGTCTTCCGCTCGTACTCCCCAGGCTTGCCGTCGTTCCCTGCCACCTTCAGCGACTGGTATGGGTGCGGCAGATGCAGTTTCCACGTGCCGCTCCGGATGGCGTGGAGCTCGGCGCCCCAGTAGAAATAGAACGCGTCGTGCGGCTCCCGCGCGTCACGTTGACCCGCCACGAGCGGCCAGATGTCGCGTCCGTCGATGATGCGCTCGGTCGAAACTGGTGCGCCCGCCAGTTTCGCCAGCGTCGGGAGGAGATCGATCGTCATCGCCGGCAGCGTCCCGACGGTTCCTCCGGGAATCCGCCCGGGCCAGCGGGCGACAAACGGCACACGCACGCCGCCTTCGAACGCCGTGCCCTTGCCCTCGCGGAACGGTCCAGACGACCCGGCGTGATTGCCATACGACAGCCACGGTCCGTTGTCGGACGTGAAGATGACCATCGTGTGGTTGTCGAGCCCCGCGCGCTTCACGGCGTCGAGAATCCGGCCCACCGACCAATCGAGCTCGGCGATGACGTCGCCGTAGAGTCCGCCGCTCGTCTTGCCCTTGAACTTGTCAGAGACGAAGAGCGGCACGTGCGGCATGCTATGCGGCACATAGAGAAAGAACGGCTTCTCCTTGTTGCGTTCGATGAAGCTGACCGCGTGCTCCGTATACCAGGTCGTCAGCTGCGACTGGTCGGGATCGAGCCTGGCGACCTTGTCGCCGTCGAAGAGCGGAAGGTCTGGATAGAAGTCCTTCTGCTGCGGATGCCGCGGCCACATGTCGTTCGAATACGGAAGGCCGAAGTACTCGTCGAAGCCGTGGTGGACGGGAAGGAACGGCGGCTGATGACCGAGATGCCATTTGCCGTAGATCGCCGTCGCGTAGCCGCGTTGCTTGAGAATCTCGGCAATCGTCATCTCCCTCGGATTGATGCCGTATTGCGCGGTGTGGTTGAGCGCGCCCTGAATCCCGACCCGGTTCGAATACGCACCTGTCAGCAGCGCAGCGCGGGACGCCGAACAGACCGCCTGCGCGACATAGAAGCTGGTCAGGCGGATCCCCTCGGCGGCCATGCGATCCAGGTTCGGCGTCTGGGGACGAGCCGCACCGGTGCGTGTACTGAAGGGCCCGATGTCGGCGTAGCCCATGTCGTCGGCGTAGACGATGATGAAATTGGGCAGGCGCTGGACCTGTCGGCCTTGCGCCGCAGCCGGCAGCGCACAGAGCAGCGTGACGACGACGAGGCGCCAGAAGATGTGCATGGATCCTGATACCCCGTCGCGTGTCGACGCGGGCACCGGCATACTACACCCGGCAAGGCAAGCGATGCGGGACATGCCGGGGTTGAACGTTACCTCTTTCTTCAGCGTGACATGCGGCCGCACACCTCGCGAATATCGCGAGTACTACAAGCCCCAGCTGACGTTCCTGTCACAAAAGCTGCCGCTCCCATGCAATACCCGTCAGCGCCGGACTGGAATCACCGGCAGCACAACATGCGATGCCCGCTCGCCGTCGTGATAGATCGTCTGCTCCGCCACTTTGACCGCAGCCGTCTTGCCAAAGGCGGCTCCCGTGTTCGGATTCCGATCGAACTGGGGAAAATGGCTGCTCGTCACCTGCACCCGTATCCGGTGACCTCGCAGAAACGCGATCGAGGTGCCCACCAGATCGATCTCCATGCGATATACCTGGCCAGGCTTCAGGAGTGTCGGTTGCGTCAGGCTCTCGCGGTACCGGGCGCGCAGAATGCCCTCCGCCATGTTGTAGCTCGAGCCGTCGGGATGGACGTCGACCAGCTTGGCGACGAAATCCGTGTCGACGGCATCCGACGCGGCATACAGCACCACCTTGACCGGGCCGGTGGCCTCGAGCTCTTCCTGCAGGACGTCAGTGGTGTAGACGAGGACGTCGCGACGGCCCTCGACGGGCCGCTGGTCCTGGGGACCCGCTTCCGTCGGCGTGCCGCAGCAGTTGTTGCCGCCCACTGACGGGACCGGGTCGTTGGGATCGTAGCGGAACTGATCCGCCGGTGACGCGCCGGTTGGCTTCGTCCAGGTCAAACGGCCGTCTCCGGCGGCCGTGTTCGCCTTGCCTCCGCTGCTGAAGTACAAAGGCCGGTAGTCGGTGCGAGCGAGCGGATATTCGCGCTCGTAGACCCACTCGTTGCGGCCCATGACGAAGAGCGTGACTGGCGCTTCGCTCGCGAGCCCGTTGTCGATCCCCTTCAGCCAGTGGTCGTACCAGCGCAGTTGGAGCGTCAGGGCGTCGACATTGGCCGTCGGTCCGAAATCGAGCGCCCCGAACTTCTGTGTCGGACCGTGACCCCAGGGACCGATGACGAGATGACTCATGCGCCGGGCCCGCTCGGTCGCGCCCTTCTGGCTCATCCCCACGTAGCCACGCAGCGTTCCCTGGCTGAAGATGTCGAACCAGCCGCCGAAGGTATGCACCGGGATTGCGATCTTGTCGAACTGCTCCTCGACGTTGAAGGGCTTCCAATAGCTGTTGTAGTCGGGGTTGGCCAGCCACTGGTCGTAGAAGGGCGCGTTCCGCCCCACCAGCTGCTGCATCGTGTTGAGCGGCAGATGCCGCTGCACCTGGTCGTAGTGAATCGCGCGAAGCCCGTCGATCGTGTGGGGCCCGGGGTTCTGCATGATCCGCGATTCCTGCCGGACCGGTCCCCAGCCGAAGTTGAACGACAGACGCCAGCCGCCGTTGAGCGTGATCCAGTCGTGATAGATGCTGGTGGAGGCGACCATCGGGAAGATGGTGACCAGGCTGGGCGGATGGGCCTGCGCAGCCCGCCACTGGTTCTGCCCGAGATACGAGCCGCCCTGCATGGCGACCTTGCCGTCCGACCACGACTGTTTCGCGGCCCACTCGACCGTGTCGTACGCGTCTTTCTCGTCGTTGACGAACGGGATCCAGACGCCCTCCGACTCGTGCCGCCCCCTCACGTCCTGGAAGACGTACACGTAGCCGCGCTGCGCGAAGTAGACCGCCGCGTCGTAGGCGGTTGGAAACCGCTCGGTGCTGTAGGGCGTGACCGACAGGATGACCGGATGACGCCCGTTGCCTGTTGGCCGATAGACATCGGCGTACAGAGTGACGCCGTCGCGCATGCGCACCGGAACACGGTTGTCGAGGAGGATATCGTTTCGCGGCGGCACGTCCGCCGGGAAGCGCACCCGCGGAGACTCCTGCACCGCCGACAGCGGCCGCTCCGGAATCAGAAGCAGCGCCGCCAGCAGCGGCAGCACGACGAGGCGGGCCACGCGTGTCATGCGTGCCATGCGTGCCATGCGCGTCCCGTGGCGATTCACGCCTTTGCCTCGAGCACCTGGCGAAGACGCCTGGCCACGATCTTGTCCTCGCCGGGTCGCATCATCCACACACCGATGACCAGCGCCGGTCCCTCCGAACGGATGGCGATTGAGGGCTCACCATCTCGCATCGCGGTGACCACGGCCGCGGGTGTGAGGCTCTTGCCGTCCCAGGAAATGCGGACGTGGGGCACATGATTGGCGACCTCGGGCACGAACACCTCGGCCTTGACGCCAGCGACGGCCGCAGCGCTGCTGCGAATCGTCTCGGCTCGCTTCTCGAAATCCGCCTGCTCTTTGGCGAAGTCCTTCTTGAGATACAACTCGAGGGCGGCCAGCATGCCCACGATCTCTTCCTTGTTCACCTTCATCCCGCGGCCGACCGTGTTGCCGTTCGGCGGGGCGTTGAGGCGAGCCGCGGCGATGAGCTCCTTGCTGCCGAGCAGCAGGCCCGCGCTCTGCGGACCGCGAATCCCCTTGCCGCCGGAGAACGCCACCAGGTCGAACCCCATCTTCGTGTACTTCCACAGGTTCTCGACCGGGGGCACGTCGGCGGCGGCGTCGTTCATCGTGGGAACGCGGTGTTTCTTTCCGAGCTGGACGAACTCTTCGTCCTGGATCCGGCCCTCCTTGTTGTTGTTGTTGTAAAACAACATCATGGCGGTTTTGTCGTTGACCGCCCGCTCCAGATCTTCCCTCGTCTCGACCTCCACCAGGCGGACGCCACAGTTGCGCACGGCGTGGTCGTAGCCGAAGCGATGGGCCTTCTGGATGATGACCTCGCTCTTCATGTTTGCGCCCGCGAGGTCCGGGAGCGCAACCATCTTCTGCTGATCGGTGCCGGTCAGGACGGCCGCCGTTCCGAGCGTCAGCGCCGACGCGGCGCCCGAGGTGACCATGGCGGCGTCCGCGTGCACCAGCTTCGCGATCCGCTCGCCGACTTTGAGCTGGAGCTCCTCGAGCATGACGTAGTGCTTCGAGGCGTAGTTGATCGCCTCCATGACTTCAGGCGGCATGAGCGACGCGGTCATGGCCGTGTAGGTGCCCGACGCGTTGATGAAGGGGCGCACGCCCAGCTCGCGGAAGTAGTCGGGCGCGCTCATGCTGACCGGCGCCTCACCGCGCACACCAGTCGCCCCAATGACGCTGCCCGCCAGGCCGCCAAGCAGCGGCAGCCCCGACACGGTTTCGAGAAAGCGTCTGCGGTTCCACATCCTGCACCTCCGGGGACGACGCCGGCGGACAATCCGCTCGAGCCGGGACACTGGCCCGGTCAGAACATCTCGGTGTGTGCTGTCGTCTGTTAATAGAACGAGAGGATAGCGGTCCCGACGGTTGGAGGCAAGGCGAAGTCTCGAGGGGTAAGATGGAGACGCTGTCGAGACACCGGGCTGGCACACCCGACACGAAAGGATTCATTGATGGCGGACATGCACGAGATTGAGTACAAGATTTTCGGCGACGACATGCAGTTCGTCGAAGTGGAGCTGGACCCCAACGAAGCCACGGTCGCCGAAGCCGGCGGCATGATGTATATGGAAGACGGCGTCGAGATGGAGACCATCTTCGGCGACGGCTCGAACCAGCAGGGTGGCGGGTTCCTCGGCGCGCTCATGGGCGCGGGAAAGCGGCTGCTCACCGGCGAGTCGCTGTTCATGACCGTCTTTCTCAATCGCTCGGGTCAGAAGAAGCGCGTCGCGTTCGGCGCGCCCTATCCCGGCAAGATCGTCCCCATCCACCTCGCCGAGATTGGCGGCGAGCTCATCGCGCAGAAGGACTCGTTCCTGGCCGCGGCAAAGGGCGTCGCCATCGGCATCGCGTTCCAGAAGAAGTTCGGCGTCGGATTGTTCGGCGGCGAGGGCTTCATCATGCAGCGCCTTCAAGGCGACGGCTGGGCATTCGTCCACGCCGGCGGCACCCTGCAGGAACGCACGCTGGCGCCCGGAGAAGTGATTCGGGTCGATACCGGGTGCATCGTGGCCTTTCAGCCGTCGGTCCAGTACGACATCCAGTATGTCGGCAAGATCAAGTCAGCCCTCTTCGGCGGCGAAGGGCTGTTCTTCGCCACGCTGCGGGGTCCGGGCCGCATCTGGCTGCAGTCGCTTCCACTGAGCCGGCTGGCGGGCCGGATCATCGCCGCCGCGCCTGGTCTCGGCAAGGGTGGACGGGAAGAGGGTTCTGTTCTCGGCGGCCTGGGCAGACTCCTCGACGGGGACAACAGCTAGGCGTCACACAGCCGGACGGCCCGCCGGCCGTCCGGCAAAATCAACCATCGATCACGCGGCGTCAGATCGGGCATCATGTCGGGCAGCCGATATGACGTCCACATCGAATCGACTCGTAGTCCTGACACTGTTGGCCATTTCGACTGGCCTGCTCATCCCTGGACTCTTCGCTCCGGTGCTGACGATCCGCGGCGTGCTCACCCGCGACGGCATTGCGCAGGTGGCGCCGACCATGCTCGAGAAAGGGCTGAGCGACGAGACGCTCACGGTGCTCAAGTCGATGATGAACCCGACGATTGTCGGTTTTCTGGATAGTACGGGTGGGGACCTCCGCAAGATCATCCTCGAAAAACTCACCCCGCAGGTCACCGCCGCGCTCCAGAAGGGCGTCGACGAAGTGGAAGTCTACACGCAGACCCGCAGCATCATCTCGGCGGTGCGGCGCCTGTATCAGGTGGACAGCCCCGTGCCAGCCACGCTCATCCTGCTCTTCAGCGTCATCGTACCGTTCGGCAAGGCGGCGCTCGTCGCGTGGGCGACGTTCATCACCGACGCCGGACGCCGCTACCGGACGCTGCGCTTTGTCGAAGCGATTGCCAAGTGGTCGATGGCCGACGTGTTCGTCGTCGCACTGTTCATCGCGTATCTGGCCGCGCAAGCCAGCACGACCGCGCCCGGCTCGGCCGCCCCGCCGCTCGTGGCCTTCACCGCGCACTTCGGGCCCGGCTTCTACTGGTTCGCGGCCTACTGCATCTTCTCGCTGGCCTCGCAGCAGTACACGGCGCGAATAGCTTCCAGTTCCCAGCTTCCGGCTTCCAGCTCCAGCACTACGAGCTAAGGCCAGGCGTCTGGGAGCTGGAAGCTGGAAGCCGGAAGCTTCAGATAAACGCGATACAGTCGATCTCGACGAGGGAGTTGCCGGGGATGCCGCCGGCGGCGGCGATCGTCGTGCGCACGCCGGGCTCGGGGCCGAAGCGGCCGAGAAACATCTCGTTCATGCCCGCGTAGTCCTTCAGGTCGTTCAGGTAGACGTTTACCTTCAGCACCTTCTCCATCGACGACCCGACCCGTTCGAGGTTCTTCTGGATCTCGTCGAGCACGTGCTTCGTGTGCGCCTTGATGTCGCCCTCGAAATGCGCGCCGATGCCGGAGATGAACACGAGATTGCCGTACGAGACCACGCCGTTGAAGAGCGGCGTTTTCTCGGGCATCTTGCCGCTTGCGTAGTGCACCTTCTTCACCGGCTTGTCACCGGCAGTGCCCTGCGCGAGCACACTCGCCGGCGCCGCCACCGCCGCCGCCACCGCCACCGCGGGGCCCTTCTTCAGGAACGCTCTCCGATTCGACTTCGCCATCGTTACCTCCGGATAGGAGCAGGATTAGGAGCAGGAGCCGGGTTGATCCCGTCCCAGCGTGCGTCACCCGTCTGACGGTAGTCCTTGGGCAGCGACTGCCAGTCAGGGCGGGACAGGCCGTTCTGGTCGTACACCACCTTGCCGTCGCGCAGCGTCAACTCGCACGTCAGCCGCTCGGTCGCGTCCATGCGCGCGCCGTACATGTCGACCAGCCCGAAGCGTCCGCGCTCCAGGCGCAGCACCGCGACATCGGCCACGGCGCCAACCGAGAGGTGACCGAGCCCTTCCTGCTTGATTTCGCGCGCCGGATTCCAGGTCGATTTGGCAATCACCGCATCGAGCGACAAACCCATCGCCAGGAACTTCGACATCACGTTGAGCATGTCCTTCATGCCAGAGTTCATGCTCCCGATGTGGAGGTCGGTCGAGATCGAGTCGGGCAGGAACCCCTCCTTGATGGCCGGCACGGCGATGCGCCACAGAAAGCTCCCGCCGCCGTGGCCGACGTCGAAGATCACGCCGCGCTTCCTGCCTTCGAGGAGCGCCGGATTGACGTGACCGGACGGATCCTGCTCGCCGCGCAGTCCCGAGTAAACGTGCGTGTAGATGTCGCCGGGACGGAGCTTCTTGGTCACCAGCTCGCTCAACGGACGTTCGGGCTTGTCCGATCCGAAGTCCACCATGACCGGCACATTCGCCAGCGTGCCCGCTTCGACCGCGCGCTCGACAGGTGCCCACTCCGGCCCCGCGTAATGCGCCGTCTTGATCCCGACGATCAACCCCGGATGCCGCCGCGCCATGTCGGCCGTCGGCTGCGCCTCCATGTCGGCAAGATCCTGCTCGAATTTCCCGCCGCGCATGCCGTTGCCGACGATGTTGAGGAACGCGAGGACGCGGGTCTTCGATCGATCGATGACGCGCATCTTGAAGTCATCGAAGTTCCGCCATCCGGCGCCGCCGGCGTCGGCGACTGTGGTGACGCCGACGCGAAGGGCAAAGCCGTCCGGATAGACGCTGCTGTCCCCGGCGTAAGACCGCGGCTCACCCGTCCCGGTGTAGACGTGGGCGTGGATATCGACGAGCCCGGGCGTCACGTACAGCCCGGTGACGTCGACCGTTTTCAGCGCGTCCGCGGGATCCAGCTTCGCGGCAACCGCGGCAATCTTGCCGCCGGCGATCGCGACATCGCGCACGGCGCTGATCGAGTTTCGCGGGTCGATGACGTGACCGCCGCGCAGCAGCAGATCGTACTTCGGTGACGCCGGACTCGCCGGCTGCTGGGGCGCGACACCGGCGGCCACGCCGGAACCGGCGATGATGAGCGCAAGCAGTCCGACGGCACGTGAGCTCATCATCCCCTCCTCCTTCACCGCGCTGCGCGGCGCGAGGCGGTCCACGTCGCGCCGAGGTATTCACCCATGTCGAGCGTCCCCGACATCTCCTCTCCGGCAACCTTGCCGGAGAACGTCAGGTTGACGGAGTCGCCGTGCTGCTCGCCGTAGGCACTCCGGATGCGCACGGTGTCGCCTTCGACGGTGCCGGAAATCTCGCGCGTCACGAACTCCCCCTGATGGAAGCCGCCGAGATCGTTGCCGCGCTGTGTCAGCAGCAGCGCGTGCGTCGACTTCGCCGCCGCGAACTGGATGCTCACGTTCCACTGGCCGCTGAGATCCGCGACTGCCGTCGCCGCTGGCGGCGACGCGGGCTGCGCGGCCGGTTTCGACAGCAGCGCGTGCAGCCGGTCCGCCACGATCCGTTCGTCGCCGGCGTCCATCATGTAGGGCGTCACCGAGACTCCCGTCAGCGGCGGCGCACCGCCGGCCGCGGCCGTCGCGATGCGCGGATCGCCATCGAGGAGGGCGCGGACGACGGCGTCACCCGGGAGTCCGAGCTTCTGCCGGTCCCACAGGATCCTCAGCGACGGCGTGCGATTGGACAGGCCGTTGGGCTGAACCACCGTGGTCGTGACGCCCGGGATCGAGGACAGGCGCTGCGCGATGTGATCGAGCCAGGCGCTCCAGCGCTTCCACTCGGCATCGTGGTCGCGTTTCACCCACATCTCGACCGCCATCAACATGCCGATGGCGTCCTCCTTGCCGACCTTGAGGGAGCGGGTCACGCCGTGATGGGGCGCGCTGTGGACCCAGGCCGCGCGTACGAGGTCCTTGCGCCCGAGCAGCAGGCCGCCGGTCTGCGGCCCGCGCAGGCACTTGCCGCCGCTGTAGGCGACGATCGTCGCGCCGTTTTTCAGATGCACGTTCGGTATGGTCAGGATCTCGGCTGCCGCGTCGACGACGATCGGCACACCCTTCGCCTTGGCGATCGGAGCCATGGCCTGGAGGCTCAAGGGACTCTCGTCGACTCGGGGGCCGGCCATGATGTAGATGAGGGCGGTTCGCGGACCGAGCGCCGCTTCGAACTCCGCGACGGTCGACACTTCGACCACACGCAGCCCGACCGAGCGGATCGCGGCGTCGTAGACGTTGCGCGAGTGGGTCGGGATCACGGCTTCGTCCTTGGGAAAGCCGCTCAGGTTAGGAAGCCGCACGTGCAGATCGGGATTGCCGCCCGCGACGCAGGCCGCCGCGGCGAGCGTCAGCCCAGCCGAGCAGCCGTTTGTGACGAGCCCCCATTCGGCTCCGGTGAGCTCAGCCAGACGCGCACCGACGGCGTCCGCCAGCTCATCGAGATGCACGTACTTCCTCGCCGCGGCGTCCATCGCCGCGCGCACCTCCGGCAGCATCGTCGAACCGCTGATGATGGTAAAGGTGCCGCGGGCGTTGATGAGGGGACGCACGCCGATGGAGGTATAGACCTCGGCGCCGGGCTTCAGTCCACCTGAGGCAGCAGCAGCCACGGAAGGGGCGCCGGGGTTCTGGCCCTCGCCAAGGACGGCGGTGGGCACCGCCAGCAGACTGCCGAGGACACTGCCTCGACGTATCAATTCGCGCCGGCTGATCGTATGGCTCATCGCAGCGTCCTCCTCGGACGCTGCGTAACCATGGCGCAGGCGGACGGCGGGAGTCAAGAAGATGGGCTCAGGGCTCAAGGCTCAGGGCTCAAGGAAAACCCTCGAGAGCATGCTCCAAGCTCTTGCCTGAGCCTTGAGCCCTGAGCCTTGAGCCCTAAGCCCTGAGCCTTTCCCCGTCAGCGTCAGAAGAAGAACTTAATCACCAACTCCACGGTCCGAGCAGTACTGACCGTGCTCGTGATCTGGCCGAACGTGTTCGGCGCGTTGATGTCGCGCGCCGGAGGACCGAAGCTCGGCGTGTTCGTGAGGTTGAACGCCTCTGCCCGGAACTCGAAGGCGCGCTCACCGCCAACGCTGAAGCGCTTGGCCAGCACGAGATCGATGTTCTTGTAGCCTGGCGCCCGCGCCACGCCGATGCCGCAGTTACCCCACGTGCCGCGGGGCACGCGCTGGAAGGCGTTGATGTCCAGCCAGTGGGTGATCGATTGATCCGACGGGACCGGATCGCCGATGCAGTTGGGCCGTTCGTTTCCGCGCACGCCCTGCAGGGACGGCGCGCTGCCGTCAGTGACCGTGATTGGGAACCCCGTACGCGCCTGGAAGATCCCGCTGAGCCTCCAGCCGCCGAGGATCGCGTCCATGACGGGAGACGCGTCCGTTCCCCAGGTGCGTCCGCGACCGTACGGCAATTCATAGTTCGCCGAGAACACCAGGTTGTGGGTGGCGTCGAAAAACGCCGGCCCGTAGTTCCATTCGGGCTCGTAGGTGTTCATCCAGTACGCGCCCTCGGCGGCAACGCCGCCGGACCCGTAGTAGCCGAGGTTGTTGGTTCGAACTCTGCTGAGCGTGTACGAGGCAAGATACTCCAGGCCTTTCATGCTGCGCTGCCGGAGGCTCACCTGCAGGGCGCTGTAATCGCTCCGGCCCCGCGCTGCGGTCGTGGAGATGTTCGTGATGAGCGGCGCCGTCGCAAAGAGCGGACGACGGTTGTTGAGCGGCGCCCAGGTCGAGGGATCGCCGACGCCCGGCAGCGGCTGGTTCCCTTCGACCGGCGTCACCAGGTGGTCCGCCTTGTGGCCGACGTAACCCACGTTGGCTGACATGCTCGAGGTGAGCAGGTACTCGGCGAACACGTTCCACTGCTGGGTGAATTGCGGACGCAGGTTCGGATCCCACGCACGCACCTGGCCTGACGGCTGGTCGAGCGGCTTCAGCTCGGCAAAGCCCGTCGCCAATGTGCCCGGGCCGGTCGTCGCGTCGTACTGCACGGCCGATTCGAAGAAAAACGGCGGGTTGAGCGGCAACCGCAGGTTCGCGCCGGTCCCTTCCATGTATTGCGAGATGCCGTAGCCGCCGCGCAGAACCCATTTATCGTCTGGCCGCCACGCGAAGCCGAGCCGCGGTTCAAAGCCCTTCTTGTAGGACTTGTAGAGCGCCCGGCTGTCGCGACTGCCGTCCTGCGCGAGAATCTCCTGTCCGGTCGTCAGGCTGAAGTTCCCCTGGCGGTTGTCCTTCTCGACGACCGGCTGCGTGTAGGCCCACCGCATGCCGAGGTTGAGCGTCAGCGCCGGCGTGAGTTTGAAGTCGTCCTGCGCGAACAGCGCGACGCGGTTGTGCTGGTGCGTCCACGGATCGGCCGCGCTGCCTCGCCCCTTGCTCGATACCTGATCGAGCAGGAAATCGGCGAACGGAGAGCCGGTGAAGGCGCCTCCATACCCGAACAGACCGAGGAGCCCGTTGTTGCCGGCATAGAACCGCTGCTGGACGTAGTGCAGGTACTGACCACCGCTCTTCAGGGTATGACGGCCTTTGAGCCAAGTCAGCTTCTCGTTGAGCTGATACGTCTTGTCGAGCGTGTTCGTGTCGCTCGCGCCCGCTCCCACCGAGGTGAGCCCGTTGCCCCACCCGATCGAGCTCAGGCCCGCAATCGGCTGGCCGCCGGCGATCCCGAACGTGGCGTTGGCGTTGCCAATCCCAGACCAGTCGAGCGTGTCCGACACGATGGTGATCTGGTTGTAGCCGACGAGCAGCTCGTTGATGAGCGTCGGACTGATGATGCGGTTCCAGTTGAACGCCAGATTGCGAAACGGCGCCTCGGTCAGGTTGCCGAGGAGCAGCGGAAGCGCCCGCTGGTTGTTTTGGGATTCGTACTCGGCGAACGAGAAACGCCCGAAGATCTTGTCGTTTGCCGAGGGGCTCCAGTCGATGCGCACGTCGGCCTGTTTGGCCCGGATCGTGGTCAGGGTCTCGCCGACGTAGTTGCCGGTGACACCGGTCACGTTCCGGTTGGGCAGCGGGTAGAGGGCGAGGTTGTTGAGAATCGACTTGGCGATGGGACTGATTCGGCCCACCGGAATCTGATTGCCGGCAAACGCGACGCCGGTCGCGGGATCCCGGATCGTCGTCGTAATGCTCGACAAATCACCCGCGCGCCAGGTCGCTGGCGCGACCGAAATCGTCTCGAAGCCCGGCGCGTCGAACCGTGTCCCCTGGTAGTTGCCGAAGAAGAACAGCTTGCTCTTCACGAGCGGACCCCCGAACGTGCCGCCGTAGATGTCCTGCCGGCGCTCCGGCTTCGGAGCGCTCGAGCGGTTGTTCGACCACGAGTTCGCGTCCATGCTGCTGTTGCGATAGAACTCGAACGCATTGCCGTGAAAGCTGTTCGTGCCGGACTTGATGACATTGCTGATGACCGCGCCGGCGACGTTCCCGGTGTCGGCCGAGTAGTTGTTCGTCTCGACGCTGATCTCGGCGAGCGCGTCGGGGCTGGGCTGATACGCGACGAGGTTGTCGATCGTTTCGTTCATGTCGACGCCATCAATCGTGTAGTTGTTGGTCTGCTCCCGGTTCCCGTTCACGTAGGGCCGGCCGCCGCCGAAGTTGCGGGTCGCAGTGAACGAGCTGGGGTTCGGCGTCACCACGCCTGGCAGCAGCAGCGAAAGCTGACCGGTGTTGCGCCCATTGAGTGGCAGCGCGGACAGCGTCGTCCCCGAGATAACCTCGCCGACGGTGGCAGACTCGGTCTGCAGGACCTGCGACTCGCCGCTGACCTCCACTGTCTCGGCGAGCGCGCCGAGCTCCAGCTTGAAGTCGATCCGGGCGATTTGCATCGCCTCGAGCTGGATCGGCTTGGTCGCCGCGGTCTTGAAGCTGGAAAGCTCCGCCTTGACCACATATGTCCCAACTGGCAGCGACGTGACCGTGTAGTTCCCGGCCTGATTGGACACAGCGGTGTAGGTGACGTTTGTCGCCTGGTTCGTCGCGGTCACGGTGGCGCCGGGGACGGTCGCCCCACTCTGATCGGTCACGAGGCCGGTCAGCGACGCGGCGCCGGTCTGTGTGAAAGCGGGGGTGGGGGCGAAGAGTCCAACCGCGAGCAAAAGCAGTGCGGCTGGCAGGACACGCCACTGAGCTGTCATAAGTTCCTCCCTCGACAACGGGCGGAATTCGCGCGTCCTGCGCTTCGTAACGAACGTCGCGATCCGCCAGACCGGAATGGATCGATGTAGAAGAGCCAACAGTGGCGCAGCCGCCGATCGAAGTCAAGGGACGGGTGGGTGGACCAACGGGCAATGCTGAATGCTGAGTGCTGAATGCTGAAGTTAAGGATGAGTTTGGAAGTTCAGCATTCACTTCAGCATTCAGCATTCAGCATTCAGCACTCAGCACTCAGCATTGCCTTGATGTAGGATGCGCCATGCATCGCAGAACGTTCGTCCGGTTGCTGGCGGCCTCGTCGCTAGTCCCGGCTGCGCCCTTAGAGCTTCGCGCGAAGCCGGGAGGGCCCCTGCAGGCCCGCCGGGACCTGCCGGCACTCAGGGTCGTGTCGAGCTACGTCCCGGCAAAGAGTCCCGGAATGCCCGGCCCGTTTCCCGGCCGGGTGGTATCGGTGAAGTCCGACAAGAGCGTGGACATCTCGACTGGTCAGGCCAGCGACGAGGTCGTGCGCGAGATGATGGCGCGCGGCATGCGCGCGCTCACCGGCGCCGGCACGACACCTGACGCGTGGCGACGCTTCTTCGAACCATCGGATGTCGTCGGCATCAAGGTCAACTGCGGCGGCTATCCGCACTGCATATCCGCGTACGAGATCGTAGCCGAGACCGTCCGCCAGCTCACGAGTATCGGTGTGCCGGTGTCGCAGATCTACCTGTACGAGCGTTTCCAAAGTCAGCTCGACGAGTGCAACTACGCGCCGCATCTTCCCGAGGGCCTGCCGATCGTCGCCGCGGAACGCGCCAATCGCTACACCGACAACAGCGGCTACGACCCCGCGACCTATCTGGAGGCGAATCTCTTCGGCGAAGAGGACACGCGCTCCAACATGATGCGGCTCGTGTCGAAGCGGCTGACGAAGATCATCAACATCCCGAACATGAAGGATCACGGGGCCACGGGCGTCACGGGGTGCCTGAAAAACATCGCCTACGGCAGTTTCTCGAACGTCGCGCGCACGCATCAGGGCGGCAAGTCCCACACCTACTCCGTCGTCGGTACGCTCGCCGGAATCGAGCCGTTGCGCTCGCGAACCGTGCTGCAGATCATGGATGGCCTGCGCGCCGTCTGGCACGGCGGTCCGTTTGCGAGGACGACCCGGTACGTCTTCTACCCCCGGCAGATCATGTTCGGCACCGATCCGGTGGCCATCGATCGCCTGTTGCTCGACATCATCGAGGACAAGCGCCGCGCGGAGGGCGTGCTCTCCATCTGGGATCGCTCGCCGGCATCCCTGAAAATGGACGACACACGCGCGCGGGACGCCGACCCCAACGTGAACATCATCATCAGGGAACCCGGTCACGTCGAGTACGCCTCGACGCTCGGACTCGGCATCTACGACCGCGCGAAGATCTCGGTGCAGGACGTCACGGTATGACGCCGCTCGTGCTGGCGGCCCTGGCCTCGCTTCCGTGCGTCTACTGGACGCAGGGCATCGAGAGCCGCGCCGCGCTCGAGGCGGCCGGTGTCAAACGCATCTGCGTTGCCCCCGATCAAGTCGACGTCTGGCGCGCCGCGGGATTCTCCGCCAGTCCCGTGACGACCGCGGATCTCGCCTCGCGCGAAACCCTGCCCGCGCCCGGCGTAACCGCCCGCGCGGGGGTGGCCTCCCCCACTCGAAGCCCTTGGATTGTCGCCAGCGGCTGGCGCTTCACGAGACAGCCCAAAGCCAGATTCGTGTACGACCTGCCGTCCGGAAAAGCGGCGATCGCCGCAGCGGAGGCGTTCGCGTACGGTGGCGACGTCGTGCTGAAGGTCGATCCCGCGGACCTCGGATCAGTTGGTGGAATGCTGAGGTTTCTCGAGGGGCTGCCGGAGGCCAATCTGCCGCTCGTCGCGGATCTCGCCGTCGTTGACGATGGCTCGGCCGTGACCGGCGAGGTGATGAACCTGCTCGCGCGGCGCAACCTCCTGTTCCAGGTCGTCACGGCACCATCAGCGCAGGTCAAGATCAATATCGCGATTGGCAGCGCCGCCTATCCGCTCGCCGAGGCCGCCGATCCCAGCGCCTTCGCGCAGAAAATCCGCCGGCAGCTGACCGACGAACAGCGCAGCCTGCGTGTGTACGGGAGCGAAGTCGTCATCTGCCGGCTCACCGGGGACGGCAAGCAAGCCAGACTGCAGCTCCTCAACTACGGTGGACGGGAGATTGAAGGGCTCCGCATCAGAGTACGCGGCGCCTACGCGCAAGGCGAGGCCGTAGTCGCCGGCGCAGGTCGTCTTCCTCTCATGGATTTCGCCGTCATCGACGGCGTCACCGAGTTTTCGGTGCCCCGGATCGCGTCCTACGCGGTGATCGATCTCAAGGCCGTACAGTAGCCTCACACCTTCGCGAACACGCTCTCGAGGAACTCCCGGTTCGCGCGCGCACTCGCCATCGTCTCTTCGGCGGTCGCGCCGACCTTGCAACACTCGACCATGATCGGCCCGTTGAACCCGGCCGACTTGAGCACGCCGAAGACGCCGGCGAAGTCCACCTTCCCGGTACCGAACTGAATCATCACGTCGCCCTTGACCGCCCCACAGTCCTTCGCGCAGAAGCCGGTCACGTGCTGGGCAATGGGTTTCAGCTCTTCAATCGGGTCCTTGCCGGTGTAGTAGATGATGTTGCCGGCGTCATACCAGATCTTGAAGTTGGGATGCTGGACGGCCTTCATCACGGCGACGATCTCGTCGGACGCACCGCTGCTGCCGCCGTGCGGCTTCATCACCAGCTTGATCTTGCGTTCCTGCGCATAGGCGGCCGTGTCGCTCATCACCTTGTAGTAGTGGTCGTACTCCTCGGGCTTGTCGACGCCAAAGGTCAGCAGGTAGGTCAGCCCCAGCGTCTCGGCGTTCTCGACCTGCTTGCGGGTTTCCTTGATCGATTCTTCGAGCGGGATGTTGTGCCGCGACCGGAGCGCACCCATGTTGGCTTTCAACCCGCTGGCTGCAATCCTCTGCTTCAGGGTGGTGATGTACTCGGGCGTCGCGTCCGCGCCGATAAACGGCTCGTCCTTGGTACGCGTGAGAAGGCCGGTCGTCTGATAGCCCGCCGCCTTGATCTGCTTCAGCGCCTCGTCATAACTCCACGTGGTCCACGGACGATTGAAACACCCGATGGGCCAGTTGACCGCACGGGCGCTCAGTGAGGGTGACATGGAAACTCCAAGGGCGGTGATCGCGCTGCCCGCCACGGTGTGCTGAAGGAATTCGCGACGATTCATGGTTGCTCCTTGTCTTGGCTCAGGGCTCAGGGCTCAGGGCTCAGGGCTCAGGCAAGAGCTTCTCAGATCCTAGCCCGACGGCTTGGAGCTCAAGGCTCTTCCTTGAGCCTTGAGCCCTGAGCCTTGAGCCCACCTACTGTCCACACCCGCCCGTCCTGGTCGATATGGACGACGGCGCCGCCGAAGCCTGGCGCGATGATCTCGTAGAACGACGGGGTCGAGTGCATGACCGGACGAAACTCGAGGCCATCGACGCGAATGTCTCCGACGCTGAGCGCATCCAGCCTGGCGGCATAGCCGCCGCTCTTCTCACGAACGCTCCGCTGACGATAGGTACAGGCGGCGGAGCGCCCACTTCACGGCCTCGTTCGGATCGGCGACGAACGGCTCTGTTCCACTACCTGCCCGCATGCCGGAGAACTGAACATAGCCCCAGCGCTCCGGCATGTGCATGTTAATCGCACCTTGCGGGCTCCAGACCCAGTTGTCTTCCGGCAGAGGGTCTTTCATTCCTGGCTTGAGGCGCTTCCCGTAGCGGCCGTCGGTGGCATCCACCTGCCATTCGACGCGGGAGAAGTTGACCCGCCAGCGGTCACCGGATTGCGGCGGCTTCCGACCGGGCGCCGCCTCGCGAAGGATCCGCCACGGCATCGCGACCTCGACGGTCCAGCCATCGTCTCGATCGCCGGGGCGATTGATGGTGCCGCGAATGTCGATGCCGACCTGCAGCCCCGCGATATCCCACGCGTCGATCGCCCGACCTCCGTCGCGATACGGCTTGATCAGCATCAGATCCCACGGCGTGCCAAGGGCGTTCACCTCCAGCTCGTAGTACGCGTGGGTATCACCGTCTGGGTCGATGAAGATCTCGAAGTCGTTGTCGCGGAAGATGACCGAGTCGCGCGCGGTCAACGTGCCCCAGATGTCGGGCTCCTCCATCTCGGCGGCGACGTAGAGGTTCTCGTCATCCCACAGCATCTTCGCGCGGGTCTGGAAGCGCGGCCGTGGACGGCTGTCGCCCTCGATGTCGATGAACGGATCCGACCACGCGGCGGCCGCCCAGACGGGCTCGTTGAGTTTGCCGTCAAGGATGATCATGGACGACGCGCGATAGGCCACATATCGGCGCGGGGCAAAGGGCGTGGCCTCGAAATCAGGCACGACGGGTTGGGATGCTGGTGCACTCAGAGTGACCATGCACAGCAATCCTCCCAGGAGTGGGAGGGGCTTCATCAATTTGTGCCTCCCCGCTGCCGCACGAGCGCCCAGCCTCGCGTTGCTGTCGGCAGGAAAAACATCGCTTCGGTTCCAGGGAGCCGCTGCAGATACGCCCGGCTGGCCTCCGGACCCAGCACGAAGAACGCATCGTCGAGCGCATCACCCGCCGTGCCGCTGTCGGCGAGCACGGCGACGGTGAGCACTCCCTGCACGGGTCTGCCGGAGCGTGGGTCCATGATGTGCGAATACGTGATGCCGCCTGCCTCGAACGACTTCTCGGAGCTGCCCGCAACCGACAGTGTCCGGTCCTTCAACTGAACCGTGACAGCCGTCCTTCGAGAATCGATTGGATCCTGAATCGTGACCTCCCATGCCTCGCGTCCCGGGGGTGCGCCGAGCCCGTAGATGCTGCTGCCGCCTGCGCTGATCAGGGCCGCGGCAACGTGACGTCGCCTGAGCACCGCCGCGACGCGGTCGACGGCATAGCCTTTCGCGATGCCTCCGAGATCGATCTCGACGCCAGCCTCGTCGAAGACGATCGTCTTGTCGACGGGATGCAACTTTACATGTGCGCCGCCGACGTGGCGACGCGCCGAGTTCAGCTGATCTTCCGACGGCACGCGGCCGTCGCCACGAAAGAACCCCCACACCTTCATCAGCGGGCCGACCGTGACGTCGAAGGCGCCATCGGAATCTCGGTTGTAGCGCATCGACTCGACGATGATGTCGAAGAGCTCCGGCTCCACCGTGACCGGGCCGTGCGCGGCGTCACGATTGAGGCGCGACAGGGCGCTCTCGGCCTTGTAGTGGCTCATCAAGCGATCGATCCGGTCCACTTCGTCGAACGCTTCGTCCACGACGCGCGGCAGGTCTTCGGCGTCTGGCCCGTACGCCTCTATGGCATAGAGACACGCCATCGACATGCGTGTGGCTTCGTGACGATGGAGGGCTGGCGGCGGACCCGCTGGCGCCGGCAGAGATCCGGCGAAGAGGCAGAGAACAACGAACGCCGCCGGGGGCTGGGTGCTCACGTGGCTACGGCCGCGCGGGCGGCTTCAGCCTCCAGGCCTCGTCGAAGAAGCCCTGGGACGCGACAAACAGCGGCAGATACCGGAAGTTATTCCCGGGCTTCGTGATGTCGACGACGGCCCAGTCCGGCAGCTTCGGGGACTGCATGGCGTTGTTGGCCTGATCGTGGAACGTGAACCCGCTGTTGATGACGATGTACTTCTTCGGATTGAGGGGATTGGGAAAGATGAAGACCGGCGCGTGGTCGGCCGGGAACTTCTCCTGACCCACCACGACGCCCTCGGCGCGCCACTGAATGGGCAGGCGGTCCGCGATGCGCCTGTAGACAGCGTTACTCGACGGATCGCCGAAGAGCACGAGGTTGCTGCCCGCGATGTCCGCGTCGGTGATGTCCGTGTCGCTCTTCACGCGCGGCTCGCCGCGGAAGAAATGGACCCATTCGGTGATGGCAAAGTCGGCCTGCTCGCGCGCCCATGTCCCAAGCGATTCGGACAGCGGCTTACCCGTCGGCCGGACGAATACGAACCTGTCCATGAACGCATCGTCGATCGGCCCCTGCAGCCCGTGGGCCTTCCGGACGCCGGTTGCGGGCAGTTCGCCGACCCTCCAACCAGCGGCGCTTCGAACGAGACCCGCCGTGAGTGACTTGTCGCGCGCGACAGCGGGCAATGTCACTGCGGTGCCGTCGATGGTCAGCGTGGGCCTGGTGCCGGTCGCGAACGGCGACAGCCCCGGTTCGAACGCGATGTGCAGAGCCGACACGCCGGCAGTCGTCGCGCGGATGGCGTCGCCGTCGATCGCCGCGTTGACCCTCGCCCGCTCCCAGTGCTCGGTCATCGCGTCGACCGTAACCCAGAACATCCTGTTGTACTTGAGCGTCCAGGTGGTGAAGCGGACTTCGCGCGGCATTGGATTGCGACCCTTGGCCGCCAGCTGATCCAGCCGATCCTGAACTTGTTGTCGCGCCCCTGGTTCGTACGCATGCCCCGTGTTCGGACCGATGACGTGCTCGAGCGTCAGGCCCTCGTCGAGCATCGCCGCGGCCATCGCGTCGGCGGCCTGCTTCTGTCCGTCGTTCGCGCCCGAGTAAGCAACGACCGGCACGTTGAAGGTATTCACGGCGTAGTCGGTGGCATCGTAGAGATGCCACAACGTCTGCTGTCCGGCGTTCTGCGGCTGCCGCGCGAGATCGCCGCGCAGGAACACGCGCGTCTCGGTGAAGCCCGCACCAGGTGCGGCCGCCGCCCATCGGTCGGCGTAGTGAACCGTGTACGACCACGCCGATGCCCCACCCATCGAGAAACCCGCCATGACCATGCGATTGCGATCGATCGGATAGGCTCTGGCGACCGATTCGATGGCCTCGAGCCCGTCGACCTCGCCCGCGAAGCGGCTCGCGTTGGTATAACGGCCGTATGGCTGGAGCATGAACCGGTCCGCCCCTGCGCCAAACGGCTTCGACGTGTAGCCGGTCGTCGACTTCGTCATGAACTGCTGCTCGAGGACGGTGTCGTCGCGGCCGTGCATGAAGATGTCCAGTCGATACTCTCTTTTCGTGGTGGCGTCGTAGCCCTCCGGCATCGTCAGGATGTAGGGCTGAGCCGAGCCGTCGATCCGGGAGTAGAAACCCCGGACGCCGCTCTCGTGCATCCATGGCGACTGACCGTTCATCAGCTGTGCCGCGCGCTCGCCGCCGGTCGCCAGCGTCCGCTGAGCGACCGCAACGGGCGTGCTGTCGCGGCCGGCGTAGAGACGCTCGTCGTACTTCAACGGTCGTCGAACCGCCGCGAGATAGACCTCGACATCGGCAATGCGGTCCGCCATTGGACCCGACGAGTACTTGCGCTTGAGATCGGCGACCTTCGAGGCCAGCTGATCGACCTGGACCTGGAGCGCGGCTCTCTCGTCGGGTGAAATGCCGGTGCCCAGTGGAGGAAAATGAGGAGGAAACTGCCCACCCTGAAAGGCGAGGAGCGCGCCACCAAACAGGACGGCTTGCGCGGCGGCCAGCGCTGCACCGGGACGAGCGTGGTGCCGGCGGCTCATTTCGTGAGATCGACGATCGTGATGTCCTTGTACCACGCCTCGCTCGGGGGGCCGCCATGGATCTGAACGGCGATGACGCCGGTTCGGTCGATGCCGGCATCCGCCTCGGTATAGTCCACGGTCTGGAACCCGTTGACCCAGAGTTGGATATGCTTGCCTTCGGCGCGGATCACATAGTCGTTCCAGTCGTTGATCTTGATGACGTCCTTCATCTTCGCCTGATCGGGTCCGATGAGAACCTTGTTGCGCCGCGACTCGTCGTAGAGCGCACCCCACCACCCGACGCCCATGTCCGCCTGGTAGCCCGAGACCTCGTGATTGTTCGGAATGCGCTTGGTGCGGAACTGCACGCCGGCGTTGGCCCCGTCGCCGCCGAGGAGCTTGAACTTCAGCTTCAGCTCAAAGTCACCGAACGTCCTGGTCGTGCAGAGGAACTCGTTCCTGGCGATCTTGCTGTCGAGCGTTCCGGCGACAATCGCGCCGTCCTGCACGCGGAAGATCTTGAGATCGCCTTCCCAGCCGTCAAGCGTCTTGCCATTGAAGAGCGGCACTGTCTTCGCTCCGCGCGCGCCTTGAACCCGCGCGGCAACCACAGAGGTGGCGAGAACCACCGACAACACGCACACGAGCGACGAGCGAAGCGTTCCCATGACAACGACTCCTTGTTACCAGCGGCCCGGCGGCAACGGCTTGAGTCCCGGAATCCATCGAGGCACGCGCCGGCAATATTCCTCGTAAATCGGCCCGAGATTGCGAAGCGTTCGCGGCTCCTCCAGTCGCACGACGGCGGCATGAACCAGAAGGGCGATGAGTAACCCCCGACCCGCCCGGGCAGCGCTCCACGGCGCGTAGACGGTGGCAATGCCGACGCACACGATCGCTCCCGCCAGATAGAGCGGGTTTCGCACGGAGCGATACGGTCCACCCGTGACGAGCGGCGTCCGGGGCGCCGCCGGATCCCGCACGACGCGGTCCAGCCAGAGCATACTCCACAGCAGCAGGGCCGCCCCCGCCAGGATCAGCCCCAGACCGATCCAGCCCGGTGGTCCCGGCCGCAGATCGGTGAAGCTCGACGCGGCAGGTTTTTCCAGCGACGCGCACACGAGAAACGCCGCGAGCCATACAGCGGCACGAACGAGGAGCGTCAGCATCAGGCTGCCGGTTGAGAGGGATCGCGGCGAATCCACTTGTACGCCGCGATCGAGTTCTTCCAGAAGTATTTCTCGGCAATGGCCCTGGGCTGCGACGCGAAGTACTGCTTCGCGATCGCGAAGACCTGGTCCACCGGCGCCACGCCGTCGCTGTTGGGCCAGTCGCTGCCGAAGATTACGCGATTCTCGCCGAAGACCTCCATCAGCCGGTCGAGCCACGCCCTATAGGCGCCAAGGTCGGTCGAGATCGTTCCCTTCACGTTGTGAATGATCGAGGAGAGCTTGACGTAGACGTGAGGGCGCGCGCCGAGCTCGCCGAGCACCGTGTCGAGCGTCGCGCGCTCTGCCGCGGTCTCGGGTGTCGGAAGCGCGGGCAGATGGTCCAGGACGATGCGGAGCGTTGGAACCTTGTCAGTGACGCGAACCATCGCCTCGAGGAGCGACAGTCGCGGGTTGGCCGTGTCCATGACGAGATCGACGTCGGCGAGCCGCCTCAGCCCGCTGATGAACGCCGTCGACTCCACCTGCGCCGTGATGTCGCGACCCCAGAGATTGCCGCAGCGGATCCCGCGGAAGAGCGCGTTCTTGTGATACCGCTCGAGATACTCCGGAAACTCCGGCTTCTCGGGCTCGAGATTGCCGATGACTCCGACGATGATGGGGTCGCGCTCGGCAACTTCGAGTACCCACAGGTTGTCTTCGATCCACGGGCTGGCTTCGACCTTGACCGCTCCGACGGCGCCGAGCGGCACGGCAAGCGCGCGATAGCGGGCCGGGAGCGCGGGCACGGGCGGACCGGCGTTCTTGGGACCGGTGTAGGGTGCGCCCTGGGGACGTGTGGGGTCGAAGAGGTGGATGTGCGTGTCGATGATGGGGATCGCCGATGACTGGTCACTCACCAGCGGCACGAGGGCTCCCGCACCAAGGGTCGCGAGAAACGTTCGGCGCTCCATGTGTGCCATCCAGCGATTACGGAAGTTATCTCACAAGTCGAGCGCGGATTGCTGAGGTTCTAGACGGGACGCGGATCACGCGGATCCTGCCGCGGGGCGGATCTCACGGGACGCGGATCGCGCGGATCCTACGTTCCTGTGCGGCGGGCGACGCGACTCGATCCAGTGATTGCGCTGGGAGAGGATTGATCGCACTGTCACGTCTGGCGTCAGATCTCTGCCACAGGCGCGGATGGTGCGCCAGTACCGGTACACTCGATCCAATGACAGCCAAGAGCGGAGCACGGCCGGGGCGCAACGAGCCCTGCCACTGCGGGTCGGGCCGCAAGTACAAGCAGTGTTGCCTCGAGAAGGACGAAAAGGCAGCGAGCGCCGCGCGGGCCAAGGCCGCTGCGGCAGCGGAGACCCCGGAGCCGGCGGCTGAGACAGAAGCCGCGGCCGCGAAGCCCAAGCGAGCGCCAAAGCCGGAATCCAACCAGCCGTGGAGAGCGACGACCAATCGCGGCTACATCCCACGCGCGCGGACACCGCGCAAAGTCGGGGGCAGCTAGACGATCCGCGCCGCGGATCCGCGTCCCGTTGTCGAGATCCGCGCGATCCGCGCCCGGTGAGGAGATCCGCGATTCGCGTCTCGGCTGATATCAGCGTTCCGCTGGCAGCTCGACGCTGAACAACGTCTCGCCCGCCAGGTTCCGCAGCTTGGCGGTCAGTGCCTTCGTTCGAGCATCCACCCTCAAGGTCCCGAAAAACTGCAGGCCCTCGCTCGGCGGCCGGTTCGGCTTCATGCCAGCCGGGATGCCGAGAAACTTCAGCTCGGGGCCGAAGGTCTTGTCCAGCCTGTTCGGGCCGAACGTGCCGGCGTGCGCCGGCCCGGCGACGAACTCCCAGAACGGATGAAAGTCGGTGAACGCCGCGCGAACCGGATCGTAGTGGTGCGCGGCGCAATAGTGCACGTCGCCGGTCACGAAGACGACGTTCGGGATGCGCTGGTCGCGGATGAACTTCAGGAGCGCCGCAATCTCGAGCTCGCGTCCGAGCGGCGGCCCCGGATCGCCGTTGGCGACAGCCTCGAACAGCGGCCCGTCAGTCACCGTCAGGCCAAGCGGCATGTCGCTCGCGATGATCTTCCACGTCGCGGTCGACGCGCGGAGCCGACGCTTCAGCCACTCGACCTGCGCCCCGCCGAGGATCGCGGACTCCTCCGATAGCGTGGTTTGACGATTCGCCGTATTGGGTCCGCGATAGCTGCGCATGTCGAAGCCGAAGATCTCGACGAGCGGCCCGAAACGGGTCGCACGATAGACTCGCTCCGGATCGACAGGGTCCGGCCGGATAGGCGTGTATTCCATGAACGCGCGGTTGGCCCGCGCGGCGAGCAGCGCAACGCTGCGCTCCGTAAAGGGACTCTCTCCCGTCAGCACTTCGGTCGGATACCAGTTGTTGAGCACCTCGTGGTCGTCCCAGATCACGAACTGCGACAGCGACGCGTTGAATCGGCGCACGTTCTGGTCGAGCAGGTTGTAGCGGTGGTTCCCGCGGAACTCGTCGAGCGTCTCGGCGACCTTGCTCTTCTCAGGCGTGACCAGATTGCGCCATATGCGGCCGTCATCCAGCTTCACCTCGGCCAGCAGCGGCCCATCGGCATAGATGGTGTCACCGGTGTGGATGAAGACGTCGGCCCCCGCCGTCCGCATGGTCTCGTAGAGACGCATGCCGCCCATCTCGGCGTTGATACCCCAACCCTGGCCGACAGTATCCGCAGACCACGCGACCGTCACGTCACGAAGCGCCCCGCCGGCTTGCGGAGTAGTGAACGTGCCGACCATCGGCTCGCTCGACACGCGAAGATCGTGCAGGCTCTGGAACGTGGCTCGGTAGAAGATGTGCTGGCCAGGCGGCAAGCCGGATAGATCGACGCGGGCGGTGAAGTCACTCGACTCGAGCGCCGCCGGGCCAACGATCCGGCGCACATTGGTGAACGCCTCGGTCGTCGAGTACTCGACGATCAAACGCGCGGCGCGATCGGTGCGGCTCCAGACGATCGCGCGATCGCCGTCGACGTCGCCGGCCGTCACGCCGAACGCCGCCGACGGCCTGAGACTGTCCGACGTGATGAGGGCGGGCGCCTGACCAAAGAGCGGCCGTGCCTGTGCCTGCTCGGAGATTCCGGCGCCGACTAGTGCGCCGGCCCCCGATGCTGCGATGCCGGCTGCTTGCCGGAGAAAGGCGCGCCGGGAGCGTTCACGTGTGGCCATGGGCTGAGGCTCTGCCGAACGATGTTACCCCGAGCACAGCCAGCCAGAGCATAATCGCCCCGAACGGACGTAGACTGTCACGGGAGCATGCAGCCATGGAAAGACGCGATGCGATGAAACTGATGGGCCTTGGTGCTGCGGTCGCTGCCGCGACGGGACGGGCCGATGCGGCGCAGTCGGGGAGCGCCGGAAAGATTCGGCAGAGTGTCTGCAAGTGGTGCTACGCGAAGATTCCGCTCGACGAGTTCTGCAGCGCCGTGAAGGCGATGGGCTTTCACTCGGTCGAACTGCTTGGCGAGAAAGACTGGCCGACTGTGAAGCAGCATGACCTAACGTGCGCAATGGCCAACGGTCCGTCGACGATCCCGGTCGGCTTCAACCGTCCGAACGAGCACGACCGCCTCGTGGCCGAAAGCGAGCGGCTCCTCCCGCTCGTGGCCGCGGCAGGGCTGCCGAACATGATCGTGTTCTCGGGCAACCGCGCCGGAATGTCCGACGGCGAGGGCCTCGAGAACTGCGCCGTCGGCCTCAAGCGCATCACCCCGCTCGCCGAGCGCCTCGGGGTGACGGTCTGCATGGAGCTCCTGAACTCCAAGGTCGATCACAAGGACTACATGTGCGACCACACCGCCTGGGGGGCCGAGCTCGTGAAGCGGGTGGGCTCGCCCCGGTTCAAGCTGCTCTACGACATCTATCACATGCAGATCATGGAGGGCGACGTCATCCGGACGATTCGCGACAACTTCGCCGCCATCGCGCCATTTTCATACCGGCGGCGTCCCGGGAAGGCACGAGCTCGATGCGACACAGGAGCTCCAATACCCGGCAATCATGCGGGCCATCGTCGATCTCGGCTACACCGGGTTTGTCGCGCAGGAGTTCGTTCCCGCGCGGGATCCATTGACGTCGCTGCGAGAGGGCTATCAGGTGTGTGACGTCTGACGGCGTGCTCCGCTCCCTTCTACTTCATGAACCCGCTGCGCACGGCGACGTTGGCGCTCATCTCGTCGTTCAGCGGATCGTCGAGCGCGAGGATGATCCCGGACATCGCGCTCAGACGTCATCTTGAGTCTCCGGCCGGAGCAGCGCCTTCTGATACTGCTGCTGTGGCTTGTCGCGCCGGCAGTAAAAGGCATGCATGGCCAGCCTGGGTGCCGCCGTGCGGTTGGCGGTTCCACCGTGCCACATGTGCGCATTCATCACGGCGATGCTGCCGGCCTTGCCAGTGAGAAGCACCTCGTCAGCGTGCGTCGCCATGGGATCGGCGAGCACGTCCTCGGGACGCGTTTTCCACGTGTGCGAGCCGGGGATCATGCGCGTCGCGCCGTTGTCGGCGGTGAAGTCATCGAGCAGCCACACGGTATTGCAGACCCAATAGCCCTTCTCGTCGGGAATGGCTCCCATGTCCACGTGCAGCGGCTGCCCTTCGTCTGAGAACGGATCCGCGGACCTGGCGTTCAGGCTGCTCAGTTTGATGGCCGGACCAAGAACCTGCCGCACGCAGGAAAGAATCTCAGGCAGCACGATTGCGCGGCGAAACACTTCGCCCTTGTCGACCAGATTGGCGAGACGCCGGGCGTGCTCTTCCGTCTTGAATTCGTGTCCCGCACGATCGCCTTCTTCGGCGAGGAGCTCCAGAATCCGCCCGCGCAGCTCACCGAGCAGATGGTCGCCCATGACGTTCTCGAGCAGGACGTATCCCCGCTCCTGGAGCTGTCGGCGCGCGTCTGCGGTCATGGCCATTGTTTCTCACAGGAGTTCACGAGCTCAGATCAGCAGGGATGCATCTTGAAAACGAACGAGCTCCTGATCTCCTGTTCCGATCGCCCGTTTGTTTTTGAGAGTGGATCTTGTTCGAGCCTGATCTCCGGTAGTATCCCCCCGTGATCACCCAGCACACAAGTGAGCCTCGAGCGGATTCTCCCGAGGCCTTCGACCCTCTTGGCAACGGCAACCTGCCGCCCATGCCGTATCGGGACATGCCCGAACCGTTGTCCTTGAGCAAAGTGCTGGGACCGAGCGTGATCCTCGCCGGACTCGGCGTGGGCTCCGGCGAGTACATCATCTGGCCCTTCATGACGGCGACGGTCGGCACGGGATTCCTCTGGGCCGCGATGCTGAGCGTCACCGTACAGTACTTCCTCAACATGGAGATCGAGCGCTACACGCTGGCCACGGGCGAGACGGCCGTCTCCGGTTTCGTCCGCTTCTGGAAGCCCTGGGGTGTGCTGTTCTGCCTCTTCACCATCGTGCCCAACATGTGGCCCGGCTGGGCCACGAGCGGGGTCACGATCCTGACGTTCCTGATGGGCGGCGGTGACGTGCCGCTCATCACCATCGGCATCCTGGTCGCCTCGGGCATCGCGCTCACCACGTCGCCCGTCGTCTACCAGACGCTGGAGCGCGCGCAGTTCTTCAAGGTCGGCCTGACGCTCGTCTTCCTCGCCGTGGCGATTGTCGCGGCCATCAGCCCGTCGGCCTGGGCCGATCTGCCACAGGCGGTCACGAACTTCGGCCGGCTGCCAGACTCGAACGTGATTCCGATCTCTCTCATCCTGAGCGGGCTCGTCTTCGCCGGAGCGGGCGGCGTGAACAACCTGGCGCAGAGCAACTGGATCCGCGACAAGGGCTTCGGGATGGGCGTCTACATCCCGCGCATCGTGTCGCCGATCACGGGCGAAGAGACGGCCGCGCCGGCAACCGGATCGATGGTGCGCCAGGACGCGGCGAACCTGAGGCGGTTCCGCGGCTGGTGGGTCGTCGCCAACAAGGAGCAGCTCGTCTCCTTCTGGTTCATCTGCGTCTTCTCGATCACGGTGTTCTCGACGTTGGCCTACTCCACCGTCTTCGGCCAGAACATCTCGTCCGGGCAGGCGAACCTGGCGTTCATCAAGGCCGAGGGCGAAGCGCTGAAGACGATCGTCGCGCCGTGGTTCGGGACGTTCTTCTGGGTCTTCGGCTCGCTCTCGATGATCCTCGTCGCGCTCGGCACCATCGACTACATCTCGCGCATCGTGGCCGACGTGCTCAAGACGGTCTATCTGCAGCAGAGCCAGCGGTGGACCGAAAGCCGCGTCTACTTTCTCGTCGCCTGGGGGACGATCGCGGCCGGATCGGTCATCCTGCTGTCGGGGTTCAACCAGCCGCTACTCCTGCTGGTCATCGCGGCGTGCCTCAACGGGATGGTGATGTTCGTCTACTCGATCCTGCTCATCCAGCTGAATCGGCGCGGGCTGCCACCGGCGCTGCGCGTGGGAGGATTCCGGCTGGGAATGCTGATGTTCGCGACGGTGTTCTACGGGTTCTTCGCGGGCTGGCTCGTGCTCGTGCAGGTGCAGGCTTATCTGGCGGGATGACGGCGATCAGCCGTCAGCTATCAGCCGTCAGCACGAGCGACCGTGCTGAAAGCTGACAGCTGTCAGCTGATAGCTCCTCAGTCCTTCGTCAGGCTGAAGCCGGTCACCGTCGCCTCGGTGTTGTGGGCGAAGCGGATGCCATACACACCATCGGTCGACTTGAGCTTGCCGGCGGCCACGACGTCGGCCTTGGAATAGCTGGCGACGACGGCGCCGTTGATCGTGCACTCGACCTTATCGCCCTTCACCGACATCGCGATCTCCTGCGTCACAGGCTGGCCCGGGCCAGCAGCCTTGTTCACCGACGCGCCGGCTTCTCCCCGCCGTCCGTTCATCTGGAATGCCGCTGGCCCGAAGCCGCGCACGATGAAGTTGCCGTTCCCGTAGGCGGCGCAATAGAGATAGCTCTGGTCGGCCGTGCCCATGTCGTTTCCGGCGATGAAGATGCCGTACGGGTGCGGGTGATCGTTGATGTTCATGTACTTCGGCTCGTTGAACGTCGCCTTCACCGTGTAGTTGCCGGTAGCCAAGTTCTTCGGGTTCCAGTACGCGACGGCGGGGCCGGTGGTGACGCTCATGGTCTTGGCGTCCCCGGCGAGCTTGGCGTTGTTCAGGACCTGTCCATTCTTTTCCTCGTTGGCGTCGATCTTCCCCATCCAGCCCTGGATCGAGATCCCGCCGCCGGCCACTGGCTTGGCGGCATCCTGCCCCTTGGCGCCGATCACGGGAGGAATGAGCATGGCGAGAGCTACGGCGATCGCGGAACTGTTGACGAGACGCATAATGTGTCCTTTCATGGAAACGCAAAACTCAAACACACAACTATACTTCGATCGCCCGTGTGCATCCATTCGATGTGTCGAGTAGCGGGCCGGTCAACGGCGGCCCCGCCGATCACTTGATTGCAGCAGAAAGTGGCGGCGATTTCCACGCGTGCCCGTTGGACAGCAGCCTGGCATTCACGTATCGTTCAGTGCCATTCTTGCAGAGCAGTTCGTGCGTCAACACCAACTCAACGAGGAGGTGCTCATGAGGGCAATATGGGTGAGGCGGACCGTCGGCGTCGCATGCGCAGTCATCTGCGCGGTCGTGTTCGGTTCCGCGACTGGGGCGCAAAGCGACCCGATCGTGGGCAGCTGGAGGCTGGACCTCGCGCATTCGACCTACAAGCCAGGGCCACCGCCGAGGGGCCAGCTCGTCGTCATCGAGGCGGCAGGTAAGGGAATCAAGGTCGCCGTCGATAGCGTCGGTTCCGACGGCACCGAAGTGAAGTGGGGGTACACCAGCGCACGCGACGGCAAGGACGCTCCCGTTTCCGGGAATCCAAACTACGACACCGCCAACGTCACGCAGACGAGCCCGACGGAGGGAACGATCTTGTACAAAAAGGGCGGCAAGACCATCGTGACGGTGAAGACGTCGGTGTCGAAAGACGGCAAGAAGCTGACCGTCACCTACGCGGGCGTGAACTTCGAGGGTCAGCCGATGAACAACGTCGCCGTGTTCCTCAAGCAGTAATTGCCGGGGACACTCAACCGGGACACCGGGACACTCAACCTTGAGTGTCCCCGCGGACATTGGGACACTCGGCCGGTTGGCACTCAACCGTCCGGAGTACGCAGTTTCTGCAATCTCCATTGGACAGGCTCAGCCGATTCGCGTATCGTGCGAGCGCTTTTAACTTCATTCAGGAGGTCACATGCGGGCAACATGGACTCGACGGTGTGCTGGAATTGCAATCATGGCGGTTTTCGCCCTCGCGGCAGGCGCGAAAGCGCAAGCTCCGGATCCCCTGGTGGGAACCTGGAAGCTGGATTTGTCAAAGTCGACCTACAAGTCCGGGCCGACGCCCAAGAGCGCGACCGTCGTCATCGATGCGGCGGGCAAAGGGATCAAAGTAGCCGTCGACGCCGTCACGGCTGACGGACCGATGAAGTGGGGCTACACGACCATGCGCGACGGCAAGGATGGTCCCGTCACCGGCCATCCCTACTACCAAGCGGCCGCCTCCACCCAAACAAGCCCGACTGAAGGCACGATCGTCTACAAGAACGGCGGCAAGGCTGTCGTTACAGTGAAGACTTCAGTATCGAAGGACGGCAAGACGCTGACAGTCACCACCACCGGAACAGACGCCAAGGGTCAGGCGCTCAACAGCGTGGCCGTCTACACCAAACAGTAGGGGACTATCGGGAACCGACCAAGCGGGGACACTCAACCGGGACAGTCACGGTTGAGTGTCCCCGAGTCCTCCGAGCCGCGCTGCGGCGGTGGCGGCATCGATCCCGACGACCTTCACGCGCTTTTGGCGTGAGCGATCCCCGGCGACGATCGAGACGGCTCGTTTCGGAACTTGGAGCGCTCCGGCCAGGACCTCGATGAGGGCTTCGTTGGCTGCGCCTTCGACCGGCGGCGCCTGCAACCGAACGAGAAGGGCATCACCGCGCGTGCCGGCGAGGCCAGACCGCGCCGCGCGTGGGATCACCCGCACGTCAATCACGACGCCGTCCGGCGTAGCTTCAATCACACGTCCATCACGCCACGCGCGGTCGCGGCTCCTGCTGCGAGAGGCAATGGAGCGTGCCGAGCCCCCACACCAGATCGACCGCGTGAATGCCGATGACCTTGTGCGCCGGCATCACGCGAGCCAGCGTGTCGAGCGCCACCCGATCGTTGACGTCGTTGAACGTCGGCACGAGCACGGCGCCGTTGGCGATATAGAAGTTCGCGTAGCTCGCCGGCAGGCGCTCGCCGTTCATCGTGACCGGCCGGGGGAACGGGATCGTCACGATCCGCAGCGGACCCACGCCAGGGGTCGCCGCCGCAAGCTCCAGGCGGCGCAGGTTGTCGATCGAACGCTGGTGGTTCTCATCGCGCGGGTCCTCCTCTACGGCGAGGACGATCGTGTCAGCGGTGACGAACCGCGCGATATCGTCGACGTGGCCGTGGGTGTCGTCGCCGACGCATCCGTCGCCGAGCCAGAGCGTCTGCCGAATCCCCAGCCACTTCCGAAAGATCGCCTCGTAGTCTCCGCGCGTCAGACCAGGATTACGGACCTGCGTGTCGCTCAGCAGCCATTCTTCCGTCACGAGCAGCAGTCCCTGGCCGTTGACGTCGAGACCGCCGCCCTCGAGCACGATCCGCCCCCCCGTGTCGTCGCGACGAGGCTCTTCGACACGCCGCCCGGCAATCGCGCCGATCGGACGGGCGATCTGCGCGTCGAGACGCCAGTTGTCGTACTTCGCCCAACCGTTGAAGGCCCACGAGAGCAGCACGACGTTACCGCTGGCATCGTGGACACCGATCGGAGCCGAATCGCGGAGCCACACCCGGTCGGTCGGGACGATGTGGAGGCGGACGCGGTCGGCAGGAACACCGTGGGAGTCGAGCGTGACGCGTGCGGCGGCGAGCACTGCCTCGCTGTGACAGAGGATGTCGACCGGTTCGTGCTGGGCAAGGACGCGGGTGATCTCGGCGTAGACCCACGGGATCGGGCCCGAGCTTGCCCGGCCAGTCGGGTTCGTGATGCGGCCAGCTGATCCAGGTCGCGCGGTGCGGCTCCCATTCGGCCGGCATGCGCAACCGTGAGGCGCCGGCGCTCACGAGCCGAGATACCTGCTGAGAATGGACCCGTACGCGTCGACTCGACGATCACGGAGGAACGGCCAGTTCCTGCGGACCTCTTCGATGAGCCCCGGGTCGCACCGCGCGATCAGGATCTCTTCACCCTCACCCGCATCCGCGAGATAGCGCCCGAACGGATCGGCGATGAACGACCGGCCGAAGAAGGTGATCCCCTTGGTACCCGGCTCATCCTCATGGCCGACACGATTCGGCGCGGCGACGTAGACGCCATTGGCGATCGCGTGCGCGCGCTGCGCCGTGCGCCAGGCGTCGACCTGCGCGGCGCCCCACTCCTCTTTTTCGGCCGGATGCCAGCCAATCGCCGTCGGATAGAACAGCACCTGCGCGCCGAGGAGGCTCGTGATGCGCGCCGCCTCCGGATACCACTGATCCCAGCAGATCAAGACGCCGATCGTCGCGTACCGCGTCTTCCAGACCTTGAACCCGGGGTCTTCGCCCGGCGTGAAGTAGTACTTCTCGTAGAAGAGCGGATCGTCGGGAATGTGCATCTTCCGGTACATGCCGAGCAAGCTGCCGTCGGCATCGATCACCGCCGCGGAGTTGCGATAGACGCCGGCGGCCTGGCGTTCGAAGACTGGCACGATGAGGACGACCTCGAGCTCTCGCGCGAGGCCCTGCATCCTGTCGGTCGTCGGTCCCGGAATGGCCTCCGCCAGGTCGAACCGCTCGCTCTGCTGCGCCTTGCAGAAATATGGCGCGTTGAACAACTCCTTCAGGCAGATGATCTGGGCGCCGCGCCGTGCGGCGTCACGAATCAGCCGCTCCGCCCGCGTGACGTTACTCGCGGCATCGGCGTCCGCGTGGTCCTGAATGATCCCGATGGTAAAAGGCGCAGAATTGGAGTCAGCCACACCAGTGATTATACGGTGGGGGTCTGACCCCGCCCTAGCGAGTGATGCGGACGTTGGTCGGCGCGGATGGCGCGCCCGCGACCTTCAGGATGGTCCCCGAGGAATAACTGACGATATAGAGCTCGCCGGCCGCATCGACGCCGAACGCGCTGATCCCGCCAAGGACGGTGCTTCCACCGAGGTCGGTCGTGTGATCGATCAGATCGGCCGACGTCGACGCCGATGCCTCGCCGGTGCTGCCGTTGACGCGCAGATTCAGCGACCACACTCGGCGTGTCGCGTAGTCGGCGAAGAAGTAGCGTCCACGGATGGCGGGGAGAGCGTCGCCGCGATAGACGTGCCCGCCCGTGATCGAGCGGCCCTGCACGTGGTCGTAGTCGTAGATGGGATCCACCAGCGGCTGCGTCGTGCTGCCGGTATACGCATGCAGTCCCTCGCGAACGCGCCAGCCGTAGTTGCGCCCCGCTCGGCCCGCGGGCTCGTAGTCGATCTCTTCCCACGCGTCCTGGCCGACATCGGCGACGAGCATCGCACCCGTACCGCCGCGCGCCGGCGGGTCGAAGCTGAACCTCCACGGATTGCGCCACCCGAGGCTCCAGATCTCGGGGCGCGGCAGCCCGGCATTCCCGGCGGGAACCACGAATCCCTGTGGGTGTCCGTCGGGGACGTTCACATCGATGCGCAGAATTTTCCCGAGCAGCTCGCTCGTATTCTGCGCGTTGTTCTCCGGGTCGCCGCCGCTTCCGCCATCCCCTTGCGAGATGTAGAGGTACCCATCCGGGCCGAACGTCATGCACCCGGCGTTGTGGTTCGAATACGGATGCCGGATTGAATCTTCGCCGGTCGACCAGACGAGCGGCACGCCCTGCGACTCGGCAACGAGCGGATTGACCGACCGCTTGTAGCGGGCCACGACGACGCGGCCATCGCCGGCCCTCGTGTAGTTCACGTAGAACCGGCCGTTCGCGGCGTAGTTGGAAGGAAACGCGAGCCCGAGCAGCCCACGCTCGCCGCAACAGAGCACGAGGCTCGAAATATCCAGGAACGGTGTGGCCTGCACGACACCGTTCCGGATGAGGCGAATCACCCCACGCTGCTCGGCCACGTACTGCATGGCCGGATCCGACGGATCCTGCTCGAACGCGATCGGCGAGGTGAACCCCGTGGCGTACGTGACGGTGCGCAACTGGGCCTCGGCCGCGATGGGACCGGACAAGCCGCAAAGGACAAGGCAGACGACGACGGCACGTGTGCGCATGGGCAGAACTGCGCACAGCAAGTCACGTTCCCGGTGAAAACAACGGCTATCTCCCGGCAGCGGCGTGCGACGGCTGACGATTGCGTAATCGAAAACCCAAGGAGGTCCGAAGTCTGCCGGGTGAAATCTACAGGAAAGGGCTCGAGTGTAGAGGGGAACGAGGACATGAGTGAGGACACAAGTAAGGAGCGAGGATGTAACCGGAGGGTGTAATATTCGGCGCCAGAAGTCTATGAATCGCCTCAACCGGTGGCTCGCGATCGGCTCGGCCTGCATCCTGATCGCGGGCGGGGTTCTCCTGCGCGCGCAATCGGTGCCCGCTGCTCGAGCTGAAGCCCCAGCCGGGCAGCCACCAATCGACTTCTCGCGCGACATCCAACCGATCTTCAAGCAGGTACCTGCGCCGAGTGCCATGGGCCGTCCAAAGCGCGCGCGCGGCTGCGGCTGCACACGCCCGAGCTCATCCTCAGGGGCGGCCTCTCGGGACCGCCGATCACGCCGGGCAAGAGCGAAGAAAGCCTCCTCATCCGTCGAGTGCTGGGCCTCGATGGCGAGGACCAGATGCCGCTCGACTCGGATCCGCTTCCAGAGGCGACGATCGCGCAGCTGCGCGCGTGGATCGATCAGGGGGCGCCCATGCCGGGAGCGCCAGCAGCCACCGGCGTTTCTCCGACGATCGCAGCGACGCGAACCCCACCCGATCCGGACCACTGGGCATACATCAAGCCCAAGCGTCCAGAATTGCCAGCGGTCGTGCGCACGACATGGCCGCGCAACGATCTCGATCGTTTCGTCCTGGCACGCCTCGAGCGCGAGAAGCTCGCGCCATCACCGGAAGCATCCAAGTCGATGCTCCTGCGGCGCGTGACGCTGGACCTCACGGGCCTGCCGCCGTCCCTCGCCGAGCTCGACGCGTTTCTGGCCGACACCGCCTCAGACGCCTACGATCGGGTCGTCGACCGCCTGCTCGCCTCGCCACGCTACGGCGAACGGTGGGCGCGTCCGTGGCTCGATCTCGCGCGCTACGCCGACACGAACGGCTACGAGAAAGACAACCGTCGCAGCATCTGGAAGTATCGGGACTGGGTCATCGACGCGCTGAACCGTGACATGCCGTTCGACCAGTTCACGATCGAACAGATCGCGGGCGACATGCTGCCGAATGCGACGACCGAGCAGAAGATCGCGACCGGGTTTCATCGCAACGCGATGACAAACGAAGAGGGCGGCGTCGATCCGGACGAGTCGATGTACGAGGTGCTCGTCGATCGCGTCAACACGACCGCCACCGTCTGGCTCGGAACCACGCTCGCGTGCGCGCAATGCCACAACCACAAGTACGACCCCTTCAGCCAGAAGGACTACTTCCGGCTGCTCGCCTTCTTCGCCAACTCGGACTACGAGAGCCGGACGTTTGGCGACGGCACGCGGTATTCCGAAGCGCGGCTCGACCTGGCGACGCCCGAACAGGAGCTGGCGCGCAAGCGGGTTCAGGCCGACATCGACCGTCTGGAGCAGGAGCTGAAGACGGTCACGCCGGCCATACACGACGCGCAGGAGCAATGGGAAGCGTCGATGCGCAGGGCCGAGCGCATCTGGACCCCGCTCGCCCCGGCGCGCGCCCGCGCCACCAACGGTGTCACCTTGACGACGCTTCCGGACGGATCGCTGCTGGCGTCCGGTCCCAACCCCGAGCTCACCTCGTACAGCGTCACGGTCGACACGACGTTGCAGGGGATCACGGGTCTCCGCCTCGAGACGCTTCCCGATCGCTCGCTCCCGCGGAACGGGCCGGGCCGCGACGCCTACGGGCACTTCCGCGTGACGGGCATTCACGTCGAAATCGCGCCGGCACAGGCGCCTCTCGACGCGCCGGCTCAGCACGTCGCGGTCAAGACGATCAAAGTGGACGACTCCGCGTACCCCTTCGAGCCGGGCGAACTGCTGTCGCCGGAAGGCGGACAAACGAGCCGCAAGGGCGGATCCTGGGCCATCAACGCGATGCGGGACACAGAACGCGTGCCGCGTCATGCGGTCCTCGCCATGGAGTCACCTCTGGGCTTCCCCAGCGGCACCCGCGTCACCGTCGGCATCGATCATCTCGACGGGACGATCGGCCAGGGCATCGGCCGGTTCCGCCTGTCGGCGACGACCGCAGCCGATCCACTCACTGGCAGCGAGCTCGCGGCGCGCCTGAGACCGGTCCTGGCGAAGCCCGCGAGCGAGCGAAGCGAGACGCAGGCAGAGGAGCTCGCCGCATTCTTCCGAGCGAACGCCCCGTCGCTCAAGCCGACGCGCGACGCGCTCGCCGCCGCCCGAAAGGCGCTCACCGACCTCCAGATTCCATCAACGCTCGTCATGAAGGAACGGCCGTCGTTCGAGCGGCCCTCGTACGAGGTGCGGGAGCGCGGCAGCTTCACGGCCAGGGCTGGCCGCGTCTACGCCCGCACCCCGTCTGCCCTCCCTCCGATGCGCGACGATCTACCCGTGAACCGCCTTGGCCTCGCGCGCTGGCTGGTGGACGAGAGTAACCCGCTCGTCGCGCGCGTCGCGGTGAATCGTTTCTGGGAACAGATGTTCGGACGCGGCCTCGTCGAAACGAGCGAGGACTTCGGCGCCCAGGGGGCCGCGCCCACGAATCCGGAACTGCTCGACTGGCTGGCCACCGAATTCATGACGAACAAGTGGAGCCAGAAAACCATCCTCCGCACCATCGTGCGCTCGGCCACCTACCGGCAGACGTCGACCGTCAGCCGGGCGCTCGAGGAACGCGATCCGTACAACCGTCTGCTCGCGCGCGGTCCGCGCGTGCGGATGGAAGCCGAAATGGTGCGCGACGTGGCGCTCGCCGCGAGCGGGCTGCTCAGCGCCAAGATGTACGGTCCGAGCGTCTATCCACTGCAGCCGCCCGGCATCTGGAACATGCCCTATAACAGCGACAAATGGACGACGAGCGAGGGCGAGGATCGATACCGGCGCAGTCTCTACACGTTCTGGCGCCGAACGTCGCCCTACCCGAGCTTCATGACGTTTGACGCGACGAGCAGGGAATTCTGTCAGGTGCGCCGCGTCCGCACGAACACGCCGCTGCAGGCCCTGACACTCCTCAACGACCCGGCGTCTTTCGAGGCCGCCCGGGCGCTCGCGCGACGAATGATGACCGATGCCGTGGCAGGCGCCGGCGTCAACCTCACGCGCGCGCGCGCCACGCTGGGCGTCAAGCTGGTGCTGTCTCGTGACGCCAGGCCAGAGGAGCTGACGCGCCTGGTCTCGCTGTACGACGGCGAACGGCAGCACTATCGTCAGCGTTCGGACGCGGCCGGCCAGGTCGTCGCCGCTCGAGACAAGCAGGCTGACGAAGCGGATCTGGCCGCGTGGACGATAGTCGCCAACGTCCTCCTGAATCTCGATGAGGCGGTAACCAAGCAATGAAACGCCCGAACACGCCATCCCTGCGCGGCATCACGCGGCGTCATTTCTTCGAGCAGTCCGCCTTCGGCATCGGCGGCCTGGCGCTCGCATCGCTGATGGACGGAGTCGTGCTGGCGCGGGCGCAGGATCACGCACAGCCGCGCGCTGACGGGCCGGCCGCAGCCAGGCGATTCGCGCCCAGGGCCAAGCGCGTCATCTACCTCTTCATGGCTGGCGCGCCCTCGCAAATCGACCTCTTCGATCCCAAGCCGATGCTGACGAAGCACGACGGGCAGGAGATTCCCGACGAGCTCGTCAAGGGCGAGCGCTTCGCCTTCATCAAGGGCAAGCCCAAGCTGCTCGGTTCACCCTTCCAGTTCAAGTCGTACGGACAGTCGGGCGCCGAGATCTCCGAGCTCCTGCCCAACCTCGCGAAAGTCGCCGACGACATCACGATCATCCGGTCGATGCGGACGACGCAATTCAACCACGCGCCGGCGCAGATTTTCATGAACACCGGTCATCAGGTCATTGGACGGCCGAGCCTGGGATCGTGGCTGAGTTATGGGCTGGGCAGCGAGAACAGCGACCTGCCGGGCTTCGTCGTGCTCCTCTCGGGCGAGAACAATCCCGACGGTGGCAAGTCATGCTGGGGCAGCGGCTTTCTGCCGACGGTGCACCAGGGCGTCGAGTTCCGCTCGAACGGCGAACCCGTGCTCTTCGTGTCGAACCCCGACGGCGTCGACGCGGACGTGCGCCATCGCTCTATCGCCGCGATCAACGACCTGAACCGCGCCAACAGTCTCAGCGTGGGTGACCCCGAGATCCAGACGCGCATCGCCGCCTACGAGCTGGCCTATCGCATGCAGTCGAGCGTGCCGGAGCTGACCGACCTCTCGAAGGAGCCGGCCTCGATCCACGAGCTATACGGCACCGAACCAGGCCGCGCGTCTTTCGCGAACAACTGCCTGCTCGCGAGACGCCTCGTGGAGCGCGGCGTCCGTTTCGTCCAGCTGTATCACCGTGGCTGGGACACCCACGGCGCCTCATTCGGCGAGGACATCGTCGAAAAGCTGCCGCATCTGTGCCGCCAGACCGACCGGCCGATCTACGGGCTGCTGACCGACCTCAAGCAGCGCGGGCTCCTCGAGGACACGCTGGTCGTGTGGGGCGGCGAGTTCGGGCGCACGCCGATGAACGAGGCGCGCAACGGCTCGACGTTCCTCGGCCGCGATCACCATCCGCGCGCGTTCACGATGTGGCTCGCCGGCGGCGGCATGCGCCCGGGCGTGACCATCGGCCGCACCGATGATCTCGGCTACAACGTCGTCGAGGATCCGATCGACGTCCACGACCTGCACGCGACGATGCTGCAGCTGCTGGGGATGGATCACGAGAAGCTGACGTACCGGTTCCAGGGACGGGATTTTCGGTTGACCGATGTGAGTGGGAATGCGGTGGGGAAACTGATGGCCTAGGATGGTGATAAGAGGCAGAGGGCAGAAGGCACCGCATAGACAGCAGCGCCTGCGGCCCGAGCGCGGCGCGACCAGCCTTCGCTCAAGCTACGGCGGTCCGCCGAAGCCTTGGCGAAGGCGGAAGTCGCCGCGCGAGAGCGAGCGGGGGTGGGGCCCCGCGAGCATTGAGAAATGCAGACAGATTGCCGAACCAAGCTTGACCTACGGCCGTCGATTCAGCAGTGACGCTGGTCTTCCGCCTAAAGGCGGAAGCTACGGTGTTGGGTAATCACCTCATCAACTGGCCCGCCATTGACTTCGATCGTCTCTCCGACGATGTAACTCGCGGCGTCCGAGGCCAGAAATGCGATGACCGTCGCGCACTCCTGCGGTGTGCCAACCCGACCGAGCGGGATCATCTTCACGAAATTCTGAATCATCTCCGGGGTGGAAAACACCTCGTGGAAGGGTGTGTCGATGACGCCCGGCGACACGGCGTTGACGCGGACGCCCTGCGGTGCGAGCTCCTTGGCGAGCCCCTTGGTGAACGAGGCGAGCGCGGCCTTGGACGAGGCGTACAGGCTGGCGCCAGGGCCGCCGCCGGTGTGGCCGGCGATCGACACGACGTTGATGATGGCGCCGCGCCGGCGCTCGATCATCGAGGCCGCGACGGCCTGCGAGGCGAGCACGGCGCTCGTGAAATTGAGCGCCACGATCTCGTTGAGCCGCTCCTCGGTGATTTCGAGGATCCCGAAGCGAGCCACGAGCGACCCGGCGTTGTTGACGAGGATGTCGATCGGCCCGAGCTCGGTGGCGGTGCGGTCCACGAGCGCGCGGACGTCTGCCGCCCTGCGCACATCGCCGGCGAGCGCGATGGCCTTGCCGCCCGCCGCAACGATCCGGTCGCGGGTCTCTTCGGCGCCCTGACGGTTGCGGTGGTAGCTGAGCGCCACCTTCGCGCCGAGGTCTGCCAGGGTCACGGCCGTCGCCGCACCAATCCCTGATGATGCGCCAGTGACGAGCGCGACTCTGCCAGTGAGGTCGAGATAGGGTTTCATGATGGGGAATAGTAACCTGTCGGGCTCAGGGCTCAGGGCTCAAGGCTCAAGGAAGAGCACACTGATCAAGTAGGATCAGCATGCTCTTCCCTGAGCCCTGAGCCATGAGCCCTGAGCCTCTTAGTCGCCGCGCATTCCTGACCGGTGTCGGATCCGTCGCGATCGCTGCCGGCTGCCGGTCGCGGACCGAGCGCGGGGCGCTCGTGCTGCGGCTGTCGCACTCGATGGCATCGGGCACCACCGCGCTCCATGTTTTCGGCGACACCTTCCGGAAGCTGGCGGAAGAGGCAACCGGCGGCGCGGTGACCATCCGCGTCTTCCCGAGCGGCACGCTCGGGCAGGAACGGGAAGTCGTCCAGCAGCTTCAGGAGGGACTCGTCGACTTCATGGTCTCGGGCACAGCCATCTGGGGCAGCGTCGCTCCGAAGCTGCAGGTCTTCGACTTCCCTTTCATGTGGCGCGACTGGGCGCACGTACACAGCGTCGTCGATGGCCCGGTGGGCCGGGAGGCGGCCGACTATCTCGAACGGTCGGTCAGAATGCGGCCGTTCGCGTGGGGCGACTCGTTCGGCTTCCGGCAAGTGATCACGCGTTCGCGCGATGTGAAGGAGACGAGCCAGCTCGCCGGACTGAAGATCCGGACGATCCAGTCGCCGATTTACGTCAAAGCGGTCGAGCTGATGGGCGCAAGCCCGACGCCGATGGCGTTCGGCGAGGTGTATACGTCGCTCCAGACCGGCGTGATCGACGGCTACGAGCACGATGCGAGCACGACGCTGCAGCAGCGCTTCTACGAGATCGCGGGCTTCATGGCGCGCACGCGGCACATCGCGGGCGTCCTGGGACTGTGGACGTCGACGGCCACATTGGCCCGCCTTTCTCCGGACCTCCGGGCCGCACTCGAAGGCGCGGCGCTCGAAGCGGCGAAGCGTCAGCGCGCGATGGGCCCTGAGGAGGACACGGCGGCGACCGCGCAGCTGACGAAGAACGGCATGATCATCCGCGACATCGATGGCCGCGCGCTGCAGCCGGCGGCCGAGCGGCTCTGGGACAGCGAGGCGCGCGCGCTCGGCATCACGGCGTGGCTCGAGGCGATCCGCGGGTGAGTGCACCAACGGGTTCACCCGTCGCCGCGTCGCGCTCGGATATCGCACTCCAGTGGTCGATCGCGATTCTCGTCGTCGCCCAGGCCGCGGTCGTGGGCCTGCAGGTCGTCGGCCGCCACGTCCTGCACAGCCCCATTCCCTGGACCGAGGAAATCGCCCGCCTGCTGCTGGCATGGCTGATGTGCGTGGGCGGCATCGCCGCGCTCAAGCACGCGCAGCACCCTCGGGTGACCGCCCTCGTCCGGCTCCTCTCGGAGCCGCGGCGGCAGGCCGTCGATCGCGGGCTGCGCCTCGTGCTGCTCACCTTCTTCGCGTGCCTGATCGTCCCCGCCTATCACCTCACGGTGTCGAGCGCGGGCGAGAGCCTCCCCGCGAGCGGCATCTCCGGGGCCTGGATTTCGGTCATCCTTCCCGTGGCCCTCGTCCTGATGTCCGCTCGTGGTCGTAGCAACAGCTTCGCCAAGAGGGCGTCGGCCCGTGGCGCGACCGATCCTCACTCACCTGGTCGCTCGGCACCGCAGGTCTCGCCATCGCGTCCGTCCTCATCCCGCTCATCGCGGGTGCGGCGCCGCTCGTCGTGCTCGTCATCGGGTTCCTGGTGACCGGGGCGCTGGGACTTCCGCTCGCGTTCACACTCGCATTGACCTCGCTCACCTACCTGCTGGGCATCGGCGGCGTCGGCCTGATCATCCTGCCGATCAAGATCCTCGGCGGCGTCGACTCGTTCGTCCTGCTCGCCATCCCGCTCTTCATCCTTGCCGGCGCGCTGATGGAATCGGGCGGGATTTCCGAGCGCATCGTCGATCTGGCGATGGCGATCGTCGGGAAAGTCCGCGGCGGCCTGGCGATGGTGGTGGTCGTCGCGGAGATCCTCTTCTCCGGCATCTCGGGCTCGACCGCGGCAGACGTCTCGGCGATCAGCTCCCTCCTCGTCCCGTCGATGCGAAGAGCCGGCTATTCCGGACCCGAGTCGGTCAGCGTCGTCGCGGCCGCGTCGGCGATGGGCATCCTCGTGCCGCCGTGCCTGACGATGGTGGTGCTCGGATCGCTGGTGAACCTGTCGATCGTGACGCTCTTCCTGGCCGGCTTCGTGCCCGGCGTTCATCCTGGCGGGCGCCCTGCTCGTCCTCATCGCCGTGCGCGCGCGACGGCAGAACTGGCCGGTGACGACCGGCGCCTCGCGAGCGGATCTAGGGCGCGCGATCCGCCGCGCGATCGTTCCGACCGGGCTGCCGGTCGTGCTCTTTGGCGGGATCTTCTCGGGCGCGACAACCGTGACCGAGGCCGCGCTCATCGCCGTCGTCTACGCGCTCGTCGCCGGGATCTTCATGGGCGGCGTCCGTCGAACCGAGATCGTCGGCCAGCTCGCGCAGAGCGGGATCGTGACTGCGACAACCTTATGGGTGCTTGCCGCGGCGTCGGCGTTTGCGTGGATCCTGGTGCGCGAGTGGGTGCCGCAGACGCTCGGCGAGTGGATCGGCGGCGTCGGCGCGGGCCGCGTCGGCTTTCTGGCGCTCACCGTCGTGTTGTTCGTGGTGATTGGCGCGCTGCTCGAGGGACTGCCGGCGCTCCTCATCTTCGGCCCGATCCTCTTCCCCATCGCCAAGGTGCTCGGCATCGACCCGGTGCACTACGGCATCGTGATCATCGCCGCGATGGGCATCGCGTTCTTCCTGCCGCCTGTGGGCGTGGGCCTGACGATCGCTGCCGGCATCGCGCGCGTCGACATCGACGATGTGAGCCGCGCATATGTACCGTATCTCGTGGCGCTCCTCGTCGGCCTCGCGCTGCTCGCCGCGTTCCCGGTGCTCACGCTCGTGCTGCCGCGGTGGCTGCTCGGTTACAAAGGCTGAACCGAGGTCCGACTGCTGCGCCGCGCTGCGGCGACTTTACTAGCGAAGCGAATCGGACGCTCGCCCGAGAGGATGCGCCGGCAGGCACCAACCATCCCTTCTGTGGACCAACGCTGGCGGCCTGAGGTGACTGCGCCAACGCTGCGCAGGTGCTGCCGCGAGCGAGGGCCGTCATCTTACCGGCACAATCGTTCGAACCTTGTCGAGAACGATCGAGTAGTCGCCCAGATCCGTCTTTCCCAAGAGCTTCATTTGACCTTGTCGAAAGAGTGTCGCGGCCACCTTCTTCCCGTTTCTCAGAAGGATCTCGAGTTCGATGCGTGGCGGCTTCTCAGAATCGTCCCTTCGCACGACCTTGAGACTCTCGATGTCGGTCCACTTGACCATAACCCGGCCGTCGCCTTGAAGAACCCGAATGCCTTGAGTCTCCGTGTCGGGAGACATGAATCCGCTGTAGTCGATGCTGGCACCGGTCAGTACGACCTCTGTCCCGCGGCTGTCGGTGATCTTGAGATCGGCGGCAACTGCCCGCCCGGCCGGGAGGAAGAGGATCAGGAATGCGAGAACGTGCGCGCGTCTGAACACTGGACCAACCTTTCCGTTTACTGAGTAAACCACAAGCGGCCCCTCGCACAACAGAGTGCCGCCGACGCGTCACGCACACGGTCGAACCGCGTTCGATGGTCGACGGCGGTCCCCCTGTAGGCAATCACGCATCTGGCGCGAGTTGCCTAAAGTGTAATCACGTCCCGACGTCACAGAGCGAAACAGGCCGCCCCGCGCGCGGGAAGTTGGGCACATGCTTTGCCCCCGGGCGGGCATGGCCATCGCGAGCGGCACGAAGGGCATCCTGCTCGTCGCCTTCCTTGCCGCCTTCTCGGCGCTGTTCGCGGCCGCGAGCCTGACATGGGTGTCACCCCTGCATGCGGTCGCGCCGGAAGCGTGGGCGGCGCTCGAACGGGATGACGCTGACCAGGCTGCATCTCTCTTCCGCAAGGAACTCCAACAACGTCCGAACGATCCAGTGCTGCACTTCGGCGCTGCGTCCGCCGCCTACGCGCTCGGTCAACGCGGCGCAGCCTTGACGTCGCTCAAGAAGGCCGTCGAGCTGGACCCCGAGTTCGCCGAGGCGCTGACGGTGCTCGCGCAAGTGGCGTACGAGAGCGGAGACGGCAACCTGGCGATTCGGTCGATTGAGAAGGCATCGGCGCTGCGGCCGCGTGACAGCCGCCTGACCGACATGCTCGAGCGCTGGCGACACGAGTCCTCGGTGCACAACTCGTATCTCGAAAAACCCGCGGGACATTTCCGGATCCTCTATGAGGGCGGCACGCAGCAGAGCATTGGTGACCGTGTGGCGCGCGTCCTCGAGAGCGGGTATTCGAGCATCGGGCGGACGCTGAACAGCTATCCGAGCGAGACGCTGACGGTAATCCTCTACACAAATCGCGAGTTCCAGGACGTCACGCGATCACCGTCCTGGGCTGCGGGCGGCTACGACGGCCGGATTCGCGTCGCCGTCGGCGGCACGTTACGGCCAAACGAGCTGGACCGGGTGGTCACACACGAGCTCGTCCACGCGATTGTCGCCAGCGCCGCCCCGCGCCGGGTGCCCGCGTGGCTCAACGAGGGACTTGCCACCTATCTGGAATCGAGCGATCGCTCATGGGTGCCCGGCGTGCTCCACAGGGCGAGCGCGGTCGTTCCCCTCGCCGATCTCGCGAACGGCTTCAGCGGACTCGACGAGGAGGGAGCGCTCGTGGCCTATGCCGAGAGCGCAGTGGCCGCGGAGATCCTCTGCGCAAAACTCGGTTCGAACATCGCTGGGTTCCTGCAGATGGTCGGCAGTGGACAATCTGTCGACAATGCGCTGCTCGCATTTCAGGTGCAGCCGGACGCGTTCCATTCCGAATGGCGCCGCCGGGTCGGTCTGCGGTAGGTTCTCGGCGGGACGCCGCCGATCGCTTGACGCGCGCGGACCGTTCGCGTGAGAGGCGCTAAAACGTCAGGGGCCAGGAGCGCAGAGTTCAGGGTTATTCCGATCCCCGACCCCCTGGCGCCTGGCCCCCGATCCCTGGCTCCGACCCTGACTAGTACCCGTCCGCTCGGAATGTGACCGTCCGGCCCGCCTGCACCATCACGTCGAACGCGATAGGCTCGAGACCGGGCTCGCGGATCTCGATCTGGTGAGGACCGGCTTCGAGATTCAGATGCTGGAACATTCCGTCGAAGTCGTTCACGATCCCGACATAGTACCCATCCGCGAAGACCTGCGCGATCTGAGAGAAGCCGGTGATCCGCAGGCCTCCATACGGCCGGCCCGCGATCGGATCGTAGTACCCACGCGGCGTGTAGCCGTAGGGATATGAACCGCCCGTGCCGTAGTAGAGGCCGATGCCGATGCTCGGACGATACACATACGGCCGGTACGGGACGACTGTTACGAAGCGTGGCGTGATGTATCGCGGCACGATGACCGTCCGCGAACCGTATCCGTAGCCGTAACCGTAACCGCCTCTATTCGAGTACGACGGATAGTTATTCGAGTACGACGGATAGTACGGACGCTGATAGTCTCGCGGGACCGCGTAGTTACCTCGCGTGTCGTACTGGCGATCGCCTCGATATTGGTCCTGCGCCTGGTACTGGCGCCGCGCCTGCGGCGCCGCTTGGTACTGGCGCTCCGCTTGTGCCTGCTGAGCCTGATTGCGCCCCTCGTCCTGCCGGCCAGCTGCGCGCGAGCGCGGCACGGCCCGTCCGGTCTGCTGAGCCTGGCCGTCTGATCGATCGTTGTTTCTATCGCCACCGCTCCTGCGCCGCTGGCCCTCGGCCGCAAACACCGGCGCCGCCGCAAGAACACCAAGTAGAACCACGCCTGAGATAAGTCGTCTGGACACCATGGCTAGTCTCCGCACATGGACGCATCAACTGCCGTGCCACGCGGGGTTTGAAGAATTTCGAGCATTTTGCGGAGATCGGGGACCGAATCGGTCATCCAGAGTGGACACACAACCGCGGACAGCCGGTCGTCGGGGACACTCAAGGTTGGGTGTCCCCGAGCTCAGCCTTTGGCTTTCGGCTCTAGTGACGCATCACTCGGTGGGCGTCAGAACAGCCTCGTGATCGTCGGCAGCCAACGGCAGTGCGAACTCGAACACGGCGCCTCCGCGCTCGTGGTTGGCGGCCGTGATCGATCCGCCGTGCGACTCGAGGATCGACCGGACAATCGAGAGCCCCATGCCCATTCCGTCCTTCTTCGTGGTGTAAAAGGGGTCGAACACGGTCTCTTCCGCTCCCGCGGGCAACCCCGGCCCGGTATCCGTGACGGTGACACGAGCAAGCCCTGCGCTTGTCGAACGGGCTGCATCATCGGCGCGGCGGCAGCGCACCGACACCATCGACGGGCGAGGACGCCCGTCGGCCATCGCTTCCATCGCGTTGTGCAGGAGGTTGAGCATTACCTGCTGGAGTTGAACGCGATCGCCGAGCACGACGACAGGATAACCATCGAGGTCGAGCGCGACGGATACCTGCTTGACGATCGCTTCCCCACGAAGCAGGTCGGCGACGTCGCGGATGGTCGAGGCCAGGTCGACCCGCGCCATCTCGAGCTCGCCCTTGCGAAGAAGGTCGCGCAGCCGTTCGATGACGTCACTTGCGCGCCGATCGTCGTTGACGATGTCGGACAAGATGGCATGCACCTGAGAGACATCGGGAGGAACCGAGGAGAGCATGCGCCTGGCCGCCTGCGCGTTGGTCATGATCGCCGTCAGCGGCTGATAGAGCTCGTGCGCCAGCGAGGTCGTGAGCTCGCCGACGGTCGAGACACGGGCGACGTGCGCCAGCTCCTGACGGATGCGCTGCACGTCGAGCTCGGCTCGCCGCAAGTCGGTGACGTCGGCACGCGTCACGACCGCGCCGCCGTCTGGACGGTCCAGCGGATCCACGACGACCGCCCACCACCGAGGCCCCTTGCCGGACTGCGTCGTGTACTCGTAGCCGAAGCTGGCGCGCACGCCTCGCAGGACGGACTGTACGCCGGCGCCGAGGTCGTCACGTCGGGAGTGGCCCCCGGTCGCGGCCGTGGCGGCCGGCTGGAAGAGGCTCTCGCCGACGTTGACCATCGAATCGCCGCTCTCCTCTGCCAGCCGCGTCCAGTTCTCGTTGAGGGCCAGCACCCGGCCCTCCCGGTCGACGACGGCTACGCCGCTTCTCAGGGAGTGCAGGATGGAAGACTTCATCGACTCGCTCGCGCGCAGCGCGTCTTCGGTCTGCTTTCTCGCAAGGGCATTCGCGAAGACCTCGGCCACCAGCCGCAGCCGCATGACGAGCTGGTCAGGCCACGATCTTTCTTGAGCCGAGCCAAAAGCCAGCGCGCCCAGGCTGCGATCGGCGGACACGATCGGCAGAACGAGCATCGCGGCATAACCCATCCGCTGCATCGAACGGGAGATCGTCGGCCGCCTCAGACGGAAGGTCCCGCGGCGAAGACACCGACACCAGCAACGAGCGCTGCAGCCGGCCGAACAGCCATGGAAAGTCGCGCTTGACGTTCGGTGGCGGCTGCACGTCGAACTCGGGGTGTGTCCACGCGTACCGGGCGTTGAGCGTCTGATCGCGATCCGACAGCGTATAGAGCCGGACGCATTTGATCTGCAGGAACATGCCGATCCGCCCAAGCCATTCGTCGATCCCGCTGTCCATGCGATCGCTCGGTACCTGAACGAACGCACCCGACAGACGCGCGAGCAACTCCTCGAAGCCCAGCCGCTCGGCGAGCGCGCTTTGCGTCTGCCGGCGTTCCTCGACGAGGGCCGCCAGCGAGAGAACCGTGGCGGCGACCACGATGAGCGACAGCGTCAGCGCGGGGACTGTCGTCGTGGGCGACATCGCCGCGAACGGCCCCTGGCCGTGGACCACGGACCAGACGGCCAGAATCGTCGCGCTGAAGAGCGTGACGCCGGCCCCCGTCGTCCCGAACCGAACCGCGGCCCACAGAAGAAACGGAAGCTGCAACGCGAGCGGAGCTTGACTCGACACGGCGCGAAGCGGAGGAAGCTGCGACAGCACACCGCCGAAGTCCGCCGAACCCATGACCAGCAGACCAACGCCGAGCGCCGCCGCCTCGCCGAGCCCCGTCCATGATGACGACCGGACCCATCGCGGCAACCCGGTTGCGACACCCACCACCGCTGGAACGATCGTCAGCTGCGCGAGGATGTTGCTGAAGAAGCGCTGACTCCAGACCGTCCAATACGGCTCGCCAAGAAACCACGTCACGGCCGCGGCATCGAGGAACCCTGAGATGGCCGTTGCCGCGACCACGCCCAGGAAGAAGGTCGAGAGGCGGCGCGGCATGTCGAAGCGTGGCGGCGCGTCGCTCAGCAGCAAGACGGTCCCCGCCGATATGACAGCTTCGGTGCAGTTGGTCAGAAACAGGGCGAGGACCATCGTCGTGGGCCAGCCCGTCTGGAGCTCGACCGCGACATGGACGGGGAGCACGGGGAGCAGGACCAGCCACCACCGGCGCGGCGGCACGAGCAGCAGCGCCGCTGTCAGAATCGCGTTCGGTGGCCAGATGACAGATGGCGTGGCGGGGGGCACACGAAGCAGCAACCCGAGGATGCTGCCGAAGTAGTAGCCGGCGCAGACCGAGATGGCAATACCGGCGAATGCGAGCCGCGGTCTCATTCCCGATCAGCCCAGCTACCAGCTCTTCAGCCGCAGGTTCCGATATTCGACCTTCATCGGGGGCCCGACGTGCACCTGGACACCGATCAAGCCGTCCACCGGACGATTGGGCGCATCGTCATCGATGACGACGGTCATGAGGCGACCATTGATGCTGTGGGTCAGCGTGTTGCCGCGAATAATCAGGTGGACGGCATTCCAGTCGTCGGTCACCGCCTTTGCGAGCTCGTCGGGATCGCCAATCGTCGAGACGAGCACGGGCGGGCGGCCGCCGACGACGCGAGTCACCTGTCCGCGCACGGCGAGAAACAGCCGGCCCTTCTCTTCGTAGTTGTTGCCCGGATAGCGCTTCCTCCCGTCGAGATCGCACTGGTAACCCCGCATCGCGAACTTGTTGGCCGGGGTCACCGTGTCGGGGACGACCGCGCTGCGGTAGTTGATGCCACTGTTTCCCTCGGGTGTGATGCGGTAGTCGAGCTTGAGCTCGAAGTCCTTCGGGCGGCCACCGCGCCAGATGATGAACGTGTTGCTCTTGATCACCGTAGCGGGCGTAATCTCTCCGACCAGCGAGCCATCCTCGGCGCGCCAGTAGGCGGGATCACCCTCCCAGCCCGCGAGCGTCTTCCCGTCGAAGATCGGCTGGAAGCCGGGCTCGTCGCCCGTCACGGCCTCGGGACGATCGCTCTGCTTGGGAGCGTAGGGCGTGGCGGGCGCCTGCTGGAGGCTGGCGAAGGAGACGACAGCAAGCACGACCAGAAGGGACTTCATTACTGGTGCTCCGGGTGCGTGCACCCGAGAAACTGTGGCATGAACAGGACACCATCGTCGCCGAGCTCCTGATGGAGCCCGATCTCGGAGGTGTAGTACCCGTTGATCGTCATCACTTTGATCGCCTGAAAGAACTCGGCGCCGATCGCATCTTCGCCATCGGGATTGCCGTCCTTCGAAAGGCGCGTGAGGAGCGTCGTCTGCTCCGCGGCGCTCGCGGCCATGAAATCCTTGTCGAACAAGGTCTTGCTGCGCGCGTCGATCCAGGCGAGACCCTTCAGGAACTTCTCGCGATCGGCTGGCACGGCGTCGTGAAGGACCGTGTCGACGAAGCGGTTCACCCGCGCGGCCTTCGCACCGGGCGTGCCTGGCGCGGGCCCGGTGTCTGGAATGATGAGCTCGGTCATCGCGATCACCGCATCGTTTTGCCGCGCGGTGAGGACGCGCGGCGTCCAGTCCTGGGCCGCTATGGCGGCATCGGCCACGTGCGCGTGGGCCTGCTGGCGCGCGAGCGCGCTCAGTGACTCCACCCACGTTGCGGCCGTCGCCACGCCGACGGCTCCGGTCGCCAGCGTCCGCATCGCCTGTCGACGGTTTACTCCGGTACGGTTCATTGAGGCCCCCAACTTCGAGCTTCGAGCTTCCCGCTTCGAGCTTCCCGCTTCGAGCTTCCCGCTTCCCGCTTCTTGCTTCCCGCTTCCCGCTTCCCGCTTTAACACTTCAGACTTCACACGTCAGACTTCACACTTTCGCGCTCTTCACAGCGAGCCGCGCTTAATCTCTTCGGCGAGACGATCAGTGGCCCGCCAGGAGAGCGCCAGGATGGTGAGCGTCGGGTTCTTTTCCGACGCGTTCGGAAACGCCGATCCGTCGACGACAAAGACGTTCTTGACCTCGTGCATCTGGTTGAACGCGTTCAGCGCGGACCGCTTCGGGTCGGCGCCCATCCGGCACGTCCCGTGTTCGTGGATGGCCGATCCCATGGCGTCGAGCTGCGCGCGTTGATAGTTCACGAGGACGCCGCCGCACGCCTTGACGATCTCTTCGACGGTGTCGGCCATGTGCTCGGTCATCTTGCGTTCGTTCTCACCAATCCGGTAGTCGATGCTCGGAAGCGGCACGCCGTAGCGATCGACGCGCGACGGATCGACGGTGATGCGGTTGTGCGCATAGGGCAGGACCTCGCCGAACGGATGAATCTCGAACCATGCCGGATGCCGGCGCTTGATCTCGCTCTTGAGCGAGGCGCCAAAGCCTGGCACCCGCTCGGAACCCGGATGCGCGCCGTAGATGCTGGCGCCGGTATTCCAGAACTGTGCCCCAAATCCACGCAGGTAGTCGCGCCCCCGGCCCGGAAGATGGTTGAAGCGCGTCATGTAGATGTGCTCGCCACCGATACCCCGATCGTTCTGCGTCGGCGTACCGACGAGCGTCGGGAGATAACCGGTCACGTTGAGCCGAATCTGCTCGCAGAGGTAGCGCCCGATGACGTCCGACCCGTTGCCGAGCCCGTTGGCGTGGCGCTCCGACTTTGAATTGAGGAGGATGCGGGTCGAGTCCACGCAGCTCGCGCCGAGCACCACCACCTTGCCGCGGACCTGCTGCTCGGCGCCAGTGCGCCGATCGAAGTACTGCACGCCGGTCGCGAGTCCCGTATCACCGGTGAGAATTCGTGCGACGACGGCGTTCGAGCGGATTTCGAGCTTGCCGGTCTTCATCGCGAAGGGCAGCAGGTGATCGGCCGAGCAGAAGAACGACGCCGTGTCGCAACCCGCGCCGCAGTTGCCGCAGTAATGACACGGCGGAAACCCACGCGTCGGGCGCGTCATGTTGGCGCGACGGCCAGCGACCACCGGGAGGCCGAGCTTGGTCATCCCGCGCTGCAGCAGACGCTCGCCGCATCGCGGTCCTGGTGGCGGCTGCAGGAACTTGCTGCCCGGCAGCGCCTCCGAATCGTCGGAGCCGCCGCACACACCGATGAGCTGTTCGACCTGATCGTAATACGGTGAAATGTCTGCGTAGGAAATCGGCCATGGGATCTCCCAGCCGTCGCGTTCGGAGGCCTTGAGATCCATCTGCGAGTAGCGCAGGCTGACGCGGCCCCACACGTTGGTCTTCCCGCCGTGTCCCCAAACGCGCGTGAGCGCGAACGGCCGTCCGGCTGGCGTGAAGTAGGGCTGTTCCTTGGTATCGAGGAAGAACGTCTCGGGATGCTCGCCGCGGGCCTCCCTTTCCTGCGCCTGCCAGGGCCGCACGTGCGTCCAGTACTTCGCGCGGTCGAACTTGTCTCCGGCGTCGAGGAGCACCACGTCAATCCCCTGCCGCGTCAGATTCCAGGCCGCCATCCCGCCCGACGCACCGCTGCCGATGACGATGACGGGATACACCCGGGCTGGGGCGATGATCTGCATGGCACCCGTAAATATGCACCAAACGGCGCGTCGAGGAGGACAAAAAGCGCGGAACGGAATCTGGATCAGGGATCAGGGATCAGGGATCAGTAACCCCTCGAGCAAATAGTCCAAGGTTTGCTGATCCCAGATCCCTGATCTCTGATCCCCGGGGCATCTTCGTGTCCATCGTCCAGTTCAGCGATGGGCCTAGCCGGGCACAGAGGACTGGGCCACGACGGCACCCGTCAGCGTCGCCTCGTCCAAGACGAGGTAGATCTGTCCGTCCGAGACGGACAGATCGAACTTCATGCGTCGGTTCAGCAGCGCCAACCACGCTGCGAGGAAGTCCCGGTCGACCGCATAGATCTCGAGCGCTTCCCGCCGGTGAATGCGCTCGCCCTCGAGGAGGCGGACGAGCCGCATCGGATCCTTGTGCGTGTAGACCGCAACCCGCGGTGCCGCCTTACTGGCCTTGTGCAGTCGCGACGCATCGGGCACGCCGATCTCGATCCAGGCGCGGATCGCGCCTGTGGCGTCGCGGATGGCAATGGGCGGTTCGTCCGGCTCCGAGAGGCCCTGCGACGAGAACTGGATCCCGTCGGTGTATTCGAGGCAATAGGCCAGCACACGCGTCAGCAGGGCCTCGCCAGTCTCGGAGGGGTGCTGCGCAACGCGGAACGCGAGCGAGGCGTAGACGCCGCGATCGACGTGGGCGAGCTCGATGTCGAAGGAGTAGAGGGTTGCGGTTTGCGCCAAGAATCGACACGTTAGCACGGTTCGCAGACGGCCAAAACGCCGACCCGATCCTGCGGCGTTGTGAATGCGTGCGAGGTGTGCCACGCTAGAGTCCCGCTCGAATCTGGTCGGCCGGCGCAACAGAGGTAGGGCCTGATGACGACCCCGTCCGCCGAGAAGTTCTTCGATGTCCGCATCACGACTCGCGTCGAGTTCGCCGACGACCTCTGGATGATCCGGGTCGATCCCGGCCACGAGTTCCACTTCGCTCCGGGGCAGTATGCGACGCTCGGCGTCGACAACGGCAAGGGATTGGTCGAACGCGCGTACTCGATCGTCTCGTCGCCCTACGAGCGGGAAATCGAGTTCTTCTTCGAGCTCGTGCCGCAGGGCGAGCTCACGCCGCTCCTCTACAAGCTCGGGCCCGGGGACACGATCACGGCACGCAAGGTCGCCAAGGGCCGCTTCACGCTCGACACGACCAGCGGCCGAACGAACCATCTGCTGCTCGCAACGGTGACGGGCGTCGCCCCGTACGTCAGCTACGTGCGCTCGCTGCGCAGGGACGCGGCTGACGGGAAGTTCGCCGGCGAGCACAAACTGTTCATCATCCAGGGCGCCAGCCTCTCCCGCGAGCTCGGTTACTGCGAGGAGCTCAAGCGCATGGCCGCGGAGCTGCCCTGGCTGACCTACATCCCCACCATCAGCCGCCCCTGGGACGACCCGGAGTGGACGGGTGAGACGGGACGCGTCGACGACATCATCCGGAAGTACACGGATCTCTGGTCGCTCGACACCAGCACCACGTGCGCCTACCTGTGCGGCCACCCGGAGATGATCGAGCACGGCAAGTCGATCCTGAAGCGGCGGGGGTGGAAGAAGGACGCGCTCAAGGAAGAGGTCTACTTCATCCTCAAGCACGGGCCGGGGGAGTAGGCGGCGCGTACTTTCCTGCGGCGTTCACAACGCACGGCGATCTAGACGCTCACACGGCCTAGGCTGGCGGCACTCGCCTGAAGAGGCCGCGGCGAGGCTGTCTGGCCAGGCCCCACTCCGCTCGCCGGGAACGCGCTCTGCGCTCGTACCCCTCCGCTGCCGCGTCGCCTACGGAATGGGTTGGGCGACGGTCATCAGGCGCACCGACCCGGCGAGGCTATCAGTCGACAACTCGTGTGGCAAACAGTCAACCGGGGTGCCGCGCCCTCTCGCGGCGGATAGCCGTGTCGGGTCGCGGCGACCTCCGACTCGCGTGACACGCGTCAGCAGTAAAACGGCGAGCGCAGGCGGGCTACCGCGGAGCTCACGGAGCTGCGCGATCTAGAGCCTCAGGCCGGAGCCGCCGTTTTTCCACGCGACCGTCGGCGGGAGCCGCGAGCCGACACGGCTGTCCGCCGCGCTCACGGCGCGATCTGGGTCGCTCGCTATCTGTGGTACGCGAACCGTGTCCCAGCCGGTCTTCGCTCGCACAGTCTGGTGTTTGAGGGCACGGGCAACTCGTCTACCGATCCGGAATCAGCGTCGGCGCCCGCAGTGCGATGCCGGTCCGCTTCAGGCTGACGGTCAGCCGGCGATCGGGCTTGACGCCGTCGGGCAACGTGTACTGAATCACGTACTGGCTGCTCAAGTCGGCCGCGATCTGCTGCAGCGCCCTCGGCACGCCGGCCTTCGCCCTGACCTCCAGCGCTCGGCCGCCGGACTGCTTCGTCCCCCCTTCCAGTACTTCTTCGCGGCGGCTCGGTTCCGCGACCAGGCGATCGCCCTCCACGCCGACGGTCGGAAGCTGTTCGCTGGTTGTCGGGGCATCGACAATCGCCACCGCGTACAGCATCGCCCCGCTTTGGCGCAGGTGATCGAGCACATCCTTCGCGGAGGCGCCGCCGTCTCGATTCACCGCTCTTGTCACGACTACGATCACCGGACGCTCGGGGCGCTGGCGCTCGACCGTCTGAGTGACGTCGAGAAGCGCCTCAGTGAAGTTCGATTGTGCCTGCGGAAGGAGGCTGAAGCGGTTGAGCCCCGCGGCAATCGCGTTGAGATCCGTCGTGTAGTCGGCGAGAGTCGTGGTTCGGTGACCGATCGCGATGACGGCCGTCTTGGCGAAGGGCTGAAGACGCTTCGCGAACAGGAAGATTCCCGTGCGCACCGAGTCATCAGCCAGCCACTCCTCGACCATCACCGTCAGGTGCATCCGGGCCGTCGCCGGCGCCGCCTTCTGCACCTGCCGATCGGTGCCGCCTTCGGTAATGGTGAAATCGGCAGCCGCCAGGCCGGGAACTGCAGCGCCACTGGCGTCCGTGACGGTCACGTAAACGGTCCTGACGATTGGCAGCGGAGCAGAACCAGCGACGAAGGACATGGCCGCGAACGCAGCCGAGAAGCCAATCGCGCTGGTCACACTCACTAAACCGCTTCCTTCGCCCGGATCCGCGCCGGTGTGCGGAAGAAGAAGAACACCAGCAGCATGATGGCAAACGACATCGACGCCGACGTCAGCCAGAAGGCCGACCAGTTACGCGTGATCGCGCCGTCGACTGCCGTCGCTGAGAAATAGTCCAGGACGCTTCCCGAGAGCTGCGCACCGACGAGCATCCCGACGCCGTAGGTCATCGCCGTGATGAAGCCCTGCGCCGTGCTGCGGAGCTGCGGCGGCGCCTCCTGATCGGTATACAGCTGGCCGGTGACGAAGAAGAAGTCGAAGCACACGCCGTGCATGACAATCGCCAGGTAGAACATCCAGAGACCCGGTCCCGGATTGCCGTAGGCCAGCAACACGTACCGCGCTGCCCAGGACAAGAGTCCGACCAGCAGGATCCATCGGACGGTCGCGACCCGAAAGACGAACGGCATCAGCAGCATCATGCCAATCTCGGACACCTGGCCCAGGGTCATCTTCCCGGCCGCATTGGTCACGCCGACTTCATTGAGATACGCGTTGGTGAACGAGTAATAGAAAGTCAGCGGAATGCAGGCGAGCACCGACGCGATGACGAACACCAGGTAGGTCGGGTCCTTCAGCATCGCGAGCGCATCCAGCCCGAGCACGCTCCGGAGTGTCGCCTTCTGGCCGGACGCCCGCGGCGGCGTATGCGGCAACGCCGTCAGGCTGTAGACGCACATCACTACGCAGGCCCCCGCTCCCAGCACGAACGGCATCGTGCCGGCTTCCACTCGCAGGTAGCCGACGACAAGGCCGATGACAATCCAGCCGATGGTCCCCAGCATGCGGATGCGGGGAAACTCGCGGCCAGGATCTGCGACCTGCTGCATCGTGATCGAGTTGGTCAGGGCGATGGTCGGGAAATAGCACAGACAGAAGGCCAGCAGGACGATATACACGCCGCCGAAGGTAGTGACCTGCGTGGCGAGGAGGAGGAATACGGCGCCAAGCGCATACAATGTGGCGAGAACGCGCTCGGTAGCGAACAGCCGATCCGCAAGCAGCCCGACCAGGAACGGTGCGACGAGCGAGGCGAGCGCCGTGGTGCCGAAGACGGCGCCGGCCTCGGTGCCGGAAAACTTCAGCGTGCTCGTGAGGTACGTGTTGAGAGTCACGTACCACGCGCCCCAGATCACATACTGCAGGAACATCATCGCGCTGAGGCGCGTCTTGAGGAACGTCACCATGGTGGGCACTATCCTACAGTCTGTTGTGGGGTTGACGAGTCGTGCGCTCAGCGATCGGGAATCAGGGATGGGGCGCGCATCGAGAGACCGCGCCGCTTCAGGCCGACGTTCACGCGGCGGTCCATCTTGACACCCTCCGGCAGTGTGTACTGAATCATGTACTGGGAGCTCAAGTCGCTGGCGATCTGCTGCAGGCCCTTCCCGACCGCAATGGTCGCCGTGACCTCCACGCGCCGGCCGCCGGACTGCTTCGCGCCGTCGCCGATCACCTGCTCGCGGTTGCTCTCATCGGCCAGTGCGCCGACGCCCGTGCTGCCCTGGTTGCTGGTGATCGTCACCGCATGCATCATCGCGCCGCTCTGGCGCAGTTGATTGAGCACCTCATTCGCGGACGCGCCACCCGACTGCCCGCCCGAGATCGCGACGACGACGACGACCGGACGCTCAGGACGTTCCTTCTCGATGGCCTTGCCGATGTCGAGGATGCCTTCTGAGAGGTTGGATTGCGGTGGCGGATTGAGGCTCAGCGCATTGAACGCCGCCACCATTCTGTTGAGGTCCGTGGTGTAGTCGACGAGCGTCGTATTCCGCAGCCCGATGGTGATGAAAGCCATCTCGGCCGTCGGCTGGAGACGCTTCATGAACTCGAAGAGTCCATTGCGGACGCCGCCGTCGCCGAGCAGGCGCTCCTCGACCATCACCGCGAGACGCATGCGTATCGTCGCGGTCACGGCCTTGACGATCTCCCGTTCCTTGCCGCCCTCCTTGATCGTGAAATCGGCGGCCGTCAGGTCGGGGACGGGGGAACCGTTTCCGTCCGTCACCGTGACATAGACCGTCCGGACAGTCGGCTCGAGCCCGGGACGAAGGGGCAGGGAGGCGGCCACGAGCACGGCCGACAGACCCATCAGGCCTGACAAGCCGGCCACCCTCGGCAAGACCCGGACGGGAGACAAACGCATAGACGTCCTCCTTGGACCACAAGCCTCGATGGCGCTGGACGCCGGGACTATATACCACTCGGAATCCGGCCCGTCCGAGGGGTATTTGCGGGCACCATCGGACAGGGGCCGAATCCCCTTGATCTTCGAAGGACCGTTTCCCCATAATTCATAAGAGCATAACGGTTTAAATCCGCGGGGCCGCCGGAGAAGGCGCCGCCGCGCGTGGGAGGTGCGTGCGGCCGCTCCTCGTTCTCCCCCTTCTCTGTTCTCTCGTCGTCGTGGGCTCCGCCCAGAGGGCCCCGGAGTCCGCGCGCGCCGCAAGACCGTCGCCGCCACCTCCAGCACGGGCGCCGCAGCCGGCTCACCCTCCGGCCGGCTTCGATACCATCGTCAAACCCTTTCTCGCGCAGAACTGCTTCACCTGCCACGGCAAGAAGAAGCAGGAGAATGACCTCAACCTCCAGTCGTTCGAGACGACCGCGTCGCTCGTCGAACATCGTGATCAGTGGGACGAGGTCGTCGGCAAGCTCCGGCGCGGCGAGATGCCGCCGCTCGAGGAGGAGCAGCCGCCCGAAGAGCAGCGTCAGGCCGTGGCCACGTGGCTGGCGCGCGAGCTGGGTCGGATTGACGCGGCGACGCCGCCGGATCCCGGCCGGGTGACCGCGCGCCGCTTGAACCGCACCGAGTACAACAACACGATCAAAGAACTGCTGGGCGTGGACGTCCGACCCGCAGACGACTTCCCGCAGGACGATGCCGGTTACGGCTTTGACAACATCGCCGACGTGCTGTCGCTCTCGCCGGTCCTGATGGAGAAATACCTGTCGGCCGCGGACCGTGTCGCGCGGGTCGCGCTCGTCGGTCCGCCTCCGATGGAGCCGACGCTGATTCGTCTGCGCTCGGAGGGCCGCAAGGTCAACGAGACGCGCACGATTCCCCCGTCGTACGACGCCACCGGGCTCAGCCTCCCGAACGCGTTTCACTCCATGCACCGCGTCCCGGTCGACGGAGAGTACATGGTGCGAGTCGTGCTCGGCGGACTCCGGCCGAAGGGGTCCAATCCGGTGGCCGTGGCGCTCTGGGTGGATGACCGGCAGATCCAGATTGCGACCCACGATCAGGAGAACTCCGCGTCCTTCTCGACCGATCGGCAGGACTTCGGCGGCCAGGCCGTCCAGATGAAGGTCAGGATGACTGCCGGCGATCACCTGGTGTCGGTTGCCATCCCGCTCATCTACGAGGGGCTGCCGGCGCGCTTCGGCGGACCGAACCCCTCGACGCGGCCCGAACCACCTGTGGAGTTCACCCCACCGGCCAACGTCCCGCCCGAGCGGCTCGAGCAGATCCGCAAGCGGTTCGATGATGCGCAGGCCGAGCTCGCGAAGATCCCGTTCAACGGGGTTCGCATCAGCGCGGTCGAGATCGGCGGACCGTACTCGTACTCGAAGGGGCCGTCGCGCGCGAGCCTGGAGAAGGTCTACACCTGCGGTCACCTCGACGGCCACCACCAAGCGACGTGCACGCCGCGGATCATGACGGACCTCGCCCGGCGCGCTTTCCGGCGTCCGGTCACCACGCGCGAAGTCGAGAAGTACATCGCCCTGGCGCAGTCGGCGCAGAAACAAGAGCACTCGTTCGTGGACGGGCTGGCAGTGGGGATTCAGGCGATTCTGGTCTCGCCGGACTTCCTGTTCCGCCTCGAGCGCGACCGCGCGGGCACGGCCGGTGCCACGTCGTACCGCATCACGCCGCACGAGCTGGCGACGCGCCTGTCGTATTTTCTCTGGGCGAGCATGCCCGACACGGAGCTCCGGCGCGCGGCTGACACCGGCACGCTGCGCGATCCGCAGATCCTCGCGTTCCAGGTACGGCGGATGCTCCGCGATCCGAAGGCGCATGCGCTCGCCGAGCAGTTCGGCGGGCAGTGGCTGCAGTTCCGGGCGCTCGAGTCACTGACGCGCGATCGCGACAAATTCCCCGACTTCGAAGACTACCTCCGCCTCTCGATGCGCCGGGAAACCGAGCTCTTCGTCGAGACGATCATCAGAAGCGACCGGAGCGTGCTCGACTTCATCAACGGCCGCTACTCGTTCCTGAACGAACGCCTCGCGCGCCATTACGGGATCCCGAACGTCTCGGGACCCGAGTTTCGCCAGGTCGATCTGACCGGAACGCCGCGGGGGGGCGTCCTGACGCAGGCGAGCGTCCTGGCCGTGTCGTCGTACGCGACGAGAACGTCGCCGGTGCTGCGCGGCAAGTGGGTGCTCGACAACCTGCTCAACGCGCCGCCTCCGGAGCCGCCCGCGGACGTCCCGAACCTCGACGAGTCGAAGATCGGGACGGCGGCGTCGATGCGCGAGCAGCTCGAGGAGCACCGCAAGAACGCGATCTGCGCCTCCTGCCACCGGCGGATGGACCCGCTCGGGTTCGGCCTGGAAAACTTCGATGCCGTCGGCGCATGGCGGACGACGGAGGGCAAGTTCCCGATCGACGCCTCTGGCCAGCTTCCCGACGGCCGCAGGTTCACGGGGCCCGACGAGCTGCGCACGATCCTGTCGGCCGATCGCGACGCGTTCGCGCGCGCCATCACGTCGAAGCTGATGACCTACGCGCTCGGACGCGGGCTCGAGCGCTACGACACGCGGACGGTGAAGCTCATCGCCACGCGGCTGCCGAAGTACGACTACAAGTTCTCGGGCCTCGTGCTCGAGATCGTCAACAGCCTTCCGTTCCAGTCCCGGCGTTCATCCTCGTGGGGTTTGACCAAGCCGACGGCAGAAAGTTCGGGCACCGTGACACCGCCACTGACACCGACACGGACACCCTCCCCCGCTATTGATGTACCGGCCCGCGACCTTCGTCAGAAGGTCGCGGGACAAGTCCAATAAAGGAGCGCAGTGCCATGATCGTCACGCGCAAGCATCTGCATCGCCGCACGTTTCTGAAGGGTATGGGCGCTGTCGTCGCGCTCCCGGTACTCGACGCGATGACGCCGGCGTTCGCCTCGGCGGCTCAGGCCGCGAAAGCGCCGGTCCGGCTGGCCTTCACCTACGTGCCAAACGGCATCGTCATGGCCGACTGGACGCCCACAGTCGCGGGACGTGGATTCGAGTACACCCGCATCCTCAAGCCGCTCGAGAAGTTTCGCGCAGAGACGACAATCCTGTCGGGCCTCGCGCACAAGAACGGATATGCGCTCGGCGACGGCCCCGGCGACCACGCGCGCGCGGGTGCGTCGTACTTGACCGGCGTGCACCCGAGGAAGACCGCCGGCGCCGACATCCAGAACGGCATCTCCGTCGACCAGGTTGCCGCGCAGCACCTCGGCTCGGCGACGCGCTTCGGCTCGCTCGAGCTCGGCTGCGACGACTCGCGCACGGTCGGCAACTGCGATTCCGGCTATTCGTGTGCGTACACGAACAGCCTCGCATGGCGCGGACCGGCGACCCCGATGCCCCCGGAAACGAACCCGCGACTGGTGTTCGAGCGGCTGTTCGGCGACATCGATACCAGCCTCGCCCCGGACGTCCGCGCGCGCCGGCTGCGGTATCGCCGCAGCATCCTCGATCTCGTCGGCGAACGGACGACTGAGCTTTCCGCCAGCCTCGGTCCAGCCGACAAGCGGAAGCTCGACGAGTACCTGTCCTCCATCCGCGAGATCGAGCAGCGCATCGAGCGCGCCGAAAAGGACATGACCGGCCTCGTGCCGACCATCGACAAGCCGACGGGCATCCCGGTGCTCTACGCGGACTATGTCAACCTGATGTTCGACCTGCAGGTGCTCGCATTCCAGACCGATTCCACCCGGATCGTGACGATGATGATGGGCCGCGAAGGGAGCATGCGGACGTATCCCGAGATCAACGTGCCCGATCCGCATCATCCGCTCACGCATCACCGCAACAACAAAGAGTGGATCGAGAAGGTGACCCAGGTGAACACCATGCACGTGGCGCAGTTCGCCGGGTTCATCCAGAAGATGAAGGACACGCCGGACGGGGACGGGTCGCTCCTCGACCACTCGATGATCGTCTACGGAAGCGGGTTGAGCGACGGCAACCGCCACACGCACGAGGACCTGCCGGTGCTCATGGTGGGCCGCGGCGGCGGGTTCCGCCTGGGGAGCCACATCGTGTATCCGAAGGATACGCCGATGACGAACCTCTTTCTGACGGTACTCGATCGGATGGGCGTGCAGTCCGAGAAGATCGGCGACAGCACGGGCCGGATTGAGCAGTTGACTGACTTATGAGAATCGGCAGACTGTCGGCGGCGCTTGCGGTGTGTGTTGGCCTGGCGATGAGTGTTCTCCACGGCGGGACCATTCAGCCCGCGAAGGCCACGCTCGTCTACATCGGCACCTATACGGGTGCGAAGAGCAAGGGCATCTACGTGTCGCGGCTCGATCTCGCGGCGGGCACGCTGTCCGCGCCGGTCCTGGCGGCGGAGAGCGCCAACCCGAGCTTTCTGGCGGTGCACCCGACGCGCGACCTGCTTTATGCGGTGAACGAGATCGGCACCTACGAAGGCAAGCCCAGCGGATCGGTCAGCGCGTTCACGATCAACCGCGAATCCGGCGCGCTCACCGCGTTGAACCGGCAGCCGTCGGTCGGGGGCGGGCCGGCACACCTCATCGTCGATCACGGTGGCAGGAACGTGCTCGTCGCCAACTACGGGGGTGGGAGCGTCGCCGTGCTGCCGATCGGCACGGACGGCGCGCTGAAGCCGGCGTCAGCCTTCATCCAGCATACCGGCTCGAGCGTCAACCCGGACCGCCAGAAGGAACCGCACGCGCATTCGGTCAACGTCGACTCGAGCGATCGATTCGCCTACGTTGCGGACCTTGGCCTCGACAAGGTGATGATCTACCGGCTGGACGCGGCCAAGGGAACGCTCGTGGCGAACGACCCGCCGTTCGCGGCAGCCGAGCCCGGCGCGGGCCCGCGCCACTTCGCGCTGCATCCGCGAGGCCGCTTTGCATACGTCATCAACGAGCTCAAGAACTCAGTCACCGCCTTCACGCGCGACCCCGAGCGCGGGGGCCTCACGGCGTTGCAGACGATCTCGACGCTTCCTGCCGACCAGAAGCCCCTGCCCAATTACAGCACCGCGGAGGTGCTGGTCCACCCGTCAGGCAAGTTCCTCTACGGATCGAACCGCGGGCACGACAGCGTGACGGTGTTCAGCATCGATGAGTCGTCTGGCCGACTGACTTTCGTCGAAACCCAGCCGACCGGAGGGTCGACGCCACGAGGCTTCGGCATCGATCCGACAGGTGCGTATCTCATCGCCGGCAACCAGCGGTCGGATTCCGTGGGGGTCTTCCGGATCAACCAAGAGACGGGACGGCTGACGCCGACCGGTTCGAAGATCGAGGTCGGGGCTCCGGTCAGCGTGAAGTTCGTCAGCGCCCGGTGATCAGGCACCGTGGCCCGCTAATCACGCACCGTGGCTTCCGGCTTTAGCCGGAAGATCTTCCGCCTGACCAGCCTCCGCTAAAGCTACGGCGGTCCGCCGAAGCCCTTGGCGAAGGCGGAAGGCGGAAGCTACGCGACGTGTTCGAGCACCCGCTGGGCAATCTCGGCAGTGCCCGCAGTCCCTCCGTGCTCGACGGGCACCAGCGTGCCGCCGGCGAACGCCCGCTCGACGGCCTGGATGAGTGCGCCGGCAGCCCGGTGACACGCCGGGGCGGAATGCCGATCGCCAAGCCAGTCGAGCATCATCGCCGCCGACAGGAACATGGCCGTCGGATTGGCAAGGCCGCGGCCCGCGATGTCTGGCGCGGTGCCGTGGCACGGCTGGAATACGGCATGGGCGTCGCCGACATCCGCTGACGGCGCCATTCCCATCCCGCCCATCAGCCCGGCGCCCAGGTCAGAAAGGATGTCGCCGAACATGTTCTCGGTGACCAGCACGTCGAGATCCCACGGCGCCTTGACCAGCTTCAGCGCAGCAGCATCGACGTACATGCAGTCGACGATGACGTCGGGATAGCGGGTCGCGTGCTCGAGGAAGATGCGGCGGAAGAACGCCATCGAGGGCAGCACGTTGGCCTTGTCCACGCACGTGACTCTGGGCATCCGGCCGGAACTGTGCCGGCGCCGCGCGAGCGCAAAGGCCGCCTCGAACAAGCGCTCCGAGCCGTGTCGGGTAACGCGCATGGTATCGAGCACGGCCTCGTCTCCTTCACGACGGCTATCGGTGCGCGCGGCAAAGAGGCCTTCCGTGGATTCCCGAACGATCACGAAGTCGATGCCCTGCGCGCGAGGATCGGCGAGGGGGATGCGGACCCCTGGCAGCACGCGAATCGGCCGGAGGCCCGCGTAGAGTTGGAAACGATCCCGAAGGTCAATCTGCGGGACGACCTCGGTGCCATTGGGATAGCGGACGTCAGGATGTCCCATGGCGCCGAGGAGAATGGCGTCCGCTGAGGCGGCCGCGCGCAGCGCTTCCTCGGGAAGCGCGATCCCGGTCTTCAGGTAGAGCTCGGCGCCAGCCTCGTACGATTCGAATCGCAGCCGGAATGCACTCGCATCCGACGTGACCGCATCGAGCAGCGACAGGCACGGGGCCATGACCTCACGCCCGATGCCATCGCCAGGAAACACAGCAATCTGAAAGTCACGCATCGATGAACGGCTCCACCCGGAGGCTCAGTCTAACAAGCAATGGCCTCCGGGTGATGTCGTTCGACCGTGCGCACATGTCAGTCGAGGCTAACCGTGAGCGGCGATGTCAGGCGGACAGACAGCACGGCACCACGACCAACGCGCACGTCCTTGCCGCGCGTCGTCAGGACCGCGGCCGTGCCGGCGCCGCCGCCCGCCGCGGCCCCGATGCCGGCACCCTTCTTCCCGCCGATGAGCGCGCCGACAACAGCGCCGCCGGCGGCGGGAATGCCGATCGTCAAGGCGTCTTTCTTCTTGGTGGCCGGCGCGACGGCGACCCAGGATCGGGTCTGCATGCGGGTACTGCTCGCCGCCAGGATTGATGCGGGTGAAGCGGACCGCCACTCGCCCGCGGCCCTGAACCTTCCCGGGCCGCACGGCTTCGGACACATAGCCGGCCGCGACGCTGCCCGTGGGCAGGATTGTGCGTCCGTCGATGACCACCGCTCGCGCGAGCGTCGCCGGCACGGAATCCTCGACGCGAGAGATGTCGGAGCCGAACCCGCGATCGACGCGCAGGCGCAGGACCGTACCCGCAGGAATCGTCACGCGACGAGCGATCCGAGCGTCGCCGATCCTCGCTGCCGTCTCGGGAGAGGCGGTGACAACAGATCCGCCGGACAGGAGAACGGCGCCAAGAACCGCCAGACCGGTGATTGTTCGCATCCTTGATTGCGTCATGGTCGTTTACTCCTGCCCCCAGGTGAGGCAAGGCCCATGCCTGCAGGGCCGACCACGCGGGCAAACGCCAGAAGATGCTTGGAGGCAGGAGGTTGGGGGGGTCAGCGCACCCAGCTGGACGGTCGAAGGTATAGCAGGAGTGTTATCAAGCTGCCCCCGATGGTGGTCACGTCGGCAACGTGAGATGGGCTGTTACTTGCGCGTGTACGTCCCGTCGAATGACGTCGTCCAGGTCTTCCCGCCGTCGATCGACTGCTGCCAGAATTGACGGACACTTCCGCCAGGCATTGGCGTCCACGTCACCCGCTCAATCGTCGGCCTGGACGCTCGGTCCATCGATTTGCCTTCGAGGACCATTTCCTTGCCGCGCAAGCCTCCCGCTAGAGAAAGAAACTGCCCGTCGCTTCCGATCCAGGCCTGGTGCCACTGCCGGTCGGCGCTCGAATAGGCGTTGATGCTTCGGCCCGTGACGCCTCCAGTGCCCGCCCAGTTCTCCTGCAGCGCGCACCCGTTCTCGATTCGCTCAATGCGGTTGGTCCCGACTACGGCGCCCTTCGGCCCACGCACTTCCCACTCACCCATCCAGAAGTCGAACAACCGGTGCTCGGGCGTCGAACACGGTTTCGGCTGACCGGCCGGTGTCTGGGGAACGGCAGGCGCGGCGGCGCAGAGCATCACAATCAATGCGGCGGCTCTCATGCCCGCATCGTATCGAGCCAGACGATGCCGCGGCTATCAGGATCTTGCGCGGACTCGGGTACACTCGACGGGCATGCGGGACGAGCCGTGCTTCGTTGGGACTTCCGTCACGGTCGGCATCTTCCGCTGCTCGCCCGACGATGCCGCCTTCGAGAACTCGGGTCCAGCCGAGCATCACAGCTTCGTTTTTCCCCGCACGTCGGTCTGGATTCAGCACGCAGGACAACCTGCCTTTGTCGCCGACCCTCACGTCGTGACTTTCTACAACCCCGGGATGGAGTACCGCCGCCGGGTCATCGACCGGCGGGGCGACGCCTGCGAATGGTTCGCCGTGCGACCCGACGTGCTGCGCGGGATGACGGCCGCCTTCGACCCGCGCGCGGGCGAACGGGAGCGGTGCGGCTTCGACGATTCGCATCTCCTGTCGGACCCGTGGAGCTACGCCGAGCAGCGGCGGATCTTCCGGCACGTGACGAAGGACGCACCGGACCCGATCCTGGTCGAGGAGACGGCGTTACGGATTCTCTGGCGGCTGTTGTCTGGTGCCAGCACCGCCCGGCGTCCCGCGTCGGTGGCGCGAGGCGCCCGGGATCTGTCGGAGGCGGCGCGGAGTGTGCTCGCGCGATCGTTCGCGGATCGACTGACGCTTCACGATCTGGCGCGCGCGCTGGACACGTCGGTGTTTCACCTCTGTCGTTCGTTTCGCGCCGGAACCGGCACGACCATCCACGCGTACCTGAGTCAGCTCCGGCTGCGGGCCTCGCTCGAACCGCTGCTCGACGGCACGACACCGATCACCGAGATTGCGCTCGCCTACGGCTACTCGAGCCACTCGCACTACACGAGCGCATTTCGCGAGGCGCTGGGCCTTACGCCCTCGGCGGCGCGCAGGTCTCGCGCACCCTCCGACTTTCATCCCATGAGCGTGTCCCACCCCTGACGATACTGCTCGCGCCGCACGAACGCGTTGGCCTCTGGCGCGTTGGTGAACTCCATGCGCTGCGTATCCCAGAGCAGGCGCTTGTACGGCACGCGCAGGGCGATGTTCGCCAGCGTGACGGCCTCGGCGAGCGCCGCCACTTCCTCGAAGCTGCCCCTGGACTTCTTCCCGGTCCTGATCGCGTTGACCCACTCGTCCTCTGCGCTCGTGGCGTCGAACTCCGGCACGGTGATGGAACCCGCGAACGCCTGCTGACGGCTCTTGGGTAACAGGCGCGGCGCGTTGCCGCGGAAGTCGCACAGGATCTTGCCCTTGTCGCCGATGATCAGCATGCCCTCGGCGGCCAGATCTTCGGCGTCGGCATACAGTTCTTCCGGCGTCTGCGGTTTCATCCCGCCGTCGTACCAGAACGTGTCGACCGCCGGACGACTGGCGGTGGCAGGATGCCGCCAGCGGACGCTGCTCGCTTTAGGGAATCCGACGGTCGAAACCCGGCCGCCGGTGCTGACATTCTTCTCATTGACCCAGGCCTCGTTGTTCGGCCGCCCCTCGACCCATTCCGGCACACCCAGGTTGAGGATGCGATAGGGCTGCCACAGGCTGTAGTGCCCCATGTCGCCGAGACAGCCGGTGCCGTAGGCGTACCAGCCGCGATAGACCGCGAAGGTGTAACTCGGATGATAGGGTCGCTCGGGCTCGGGCCCCTGCCACAGTGTCCAGTTGAACCCGTCGGGCACAGCCGGCCCAGAGCTGTGATACGCCTGCATGCCCTGCGGCCAGAACGGCCGATCGGTCCAGTTGTGCACCTCGCGGACGGTGCCAATCGCGCCTGACTGAATCCAGGCCGCAAGCGTGTGCCTGTCTGCGTTGTTGCTGTACGCGAGCAAGTGCGACACGGCGGAGCTCTCGCGCGCCGCCTGGAGCGTGCGACGCACTTCGTAGAGCACGCTTGCGACCGGCTTGTGCGAGATCGCCGCCTTGCCCTTCTTGAGCGCGGCAATATTGATGTTTCCGTGCTGGTGGTCGGGCGTGATGTTGATCACACCCTGGATGTCGGTCTCCTTCTCGAGCATCTCGCGGTAGTCTTCGTAGGCGCGAATGCCCCCCGGACGCTGCTGCTTCCGGTAATAAGTCTCCATGATCTCGCGGGCGACCTCGCGCCCGCCGCGGATCCCCTTGTTGTTGGCGCCCCACTCGGGTTCCTCGAGAAAACGGCGAATCTGGTTGCGGTTGCCGAACTCGCTCCAGTCAACGTAGTTCTGGCTGTCGCGGTTGGGATCGACGACGGCCACGAACTGCACGTCGGGCCGCTTCACGAATCCCGTGTTCACCTGGCGCTGGGACTGCAGCCCGCAGCCCACCTGCGCCAGACGAATCATGTCGCTTGGGGCAACGAACCCCTGGCCGCCGAGCACGCGGCGCGGAACGATGGTGAAGGCCGAGGCCGCAGACAGCCCGGTCAGGAACGTGCGGCGATCGATCTCGGTCATGGCATGCTCCCTGATTGACCCCTCGTTGACGATGTGACGAATGGCGCCTGAAAGGATACGCCTAAAGCCACGAGCCGCGGAACCAGACGGGTAGGACGGAGAAGCGAAACGGGCAGGCAGCAGACAAAAACGGCGCGAGCCCCGAAGGGCCCGCGCCGTGCGGCATGCGACGGATGCTATCGGACAGCACGTATCCGTGTCATCCGTGTGATCCGTGGCTTAGAACCGGACCTTGATCGCCAGCTGCACCTGCCGCTCGACCGTGCCGCAAAGCGAACACGATGGGCTCGAGAGCATCGTCGAGATCGTGCCGTAGGCGGCATTGCCAACCGTCGTGTTCGGGTTGCCGAACTGCGGGTGATTGAGGAGGTTGAACGCCTCGATGCGGAACTCGGTCGTATAGCGGCCGAACCTGGTGTTCTTGATGAGCGAGGCGTCGATGTTGAACGCGCCAGGTCCACGGATGACGCCGCGGCCCGAATCGCCGTAGGTCCCGGTGATCTCGGTCACCTGGACGAAGCAGGCGGTGTCGAACCACTTGTCGATCGTCGGGTTGGCGAGCTTGCCGTCGCAGATCCGGTTCGGACGGTTGCCCGTCCCGGTGGACTGGACGCCCTGCGTCGCCGTGACCGTCAGCGGCAGGCCGCCGCGCGCCGTCAGGATGCCGGCGATCTGCCAGCCGCCGTAGAGCTTCTGGTTCGCCCACGGGATCTCGTAGATCACGCTCGAGGCGAAGGTGTGCGTGATGTCGTAGTCGGACGGCCCGCGGTTGTACTGCGGATCGTAGACGTTGGTCAGCGTGACGAGGCCGTCGTTGTCGGAGTTGAGGTCGATGGCCTTGCCGTAGGTGTACGAGTTCAGCATCGAGAAGTTGTTCGCGAACCGGCGCTGGAACTTCACCAGCAGCGCGTTGTAGTCGAGCGTGCCCCTGGCTCTGCACCTGACCGATGGTCCGCAGCGCCGGCGCGAGCGTCGCGAAGGGCCGATTCACGTTCGAGTCGGTGACCCCGACGACGGGCCGGGCCTGGTTGGGGTCGCCCTTGAGCAGCATGTTGCGGCCCTGCGATCCGACGTAGGCCACTTCCAGCATGTAGTTCGTGAAGAACGAGCGCTGCACGTTGATGTTCCACTGCCGCGCGTACGCGTCGCGGAAGTTGATGTCGAAGATCGAGCGCGTGGTGCCAGCCGCCGGCCGGTTCGGATCGACGCCGGGAGGCGCCGGCAGGCCGTCCTTGAGCAGCAGGTTGCTGCCGTACGCGGTCGGGTCGGCATTGAGCGACGTGGACTGCAGGAACGGCGGGTTCTGCGCCTTCGACGACGACGTGCCGCCGGGCGTGAAGTTCCAGAACACACCGAAGCCGCCGCGAATCATCGTCTTGCCGTTGCCGTTCAGGTCGTAGGCAAACCCGAACCGCGGACCGAGGTCGCCCTTCGAGTAGGTCTGCAGGTAGCGTCCGACCTCGACGCCGCGATGACGGCGTTGTCAGACGGCGACGACGAACTTGCCGGTCGTCTCGTCGAAGTTCGACTGCCGGTTGTCCTTCTCGACCCACGGCACGTACACGTCCCACCGCAGCCCGAGGTTCATCGTCAGGCGGTTCGTGACGCGATAGTCGTCCTGGACGTAGAGGGTGTACTCCGGCCGCTTCTCGGTGTAGGTGTTGGCGTCGAACAGGGTGCGGTTCTTCGTGTTCACCAGGCCGAGCATGAAGCTCGCGACGTCGAAGCCCGTCGCGCTGTTGACGGCGCACCCCGCGCGGCTGACCCCGGCGCAGTTCGAGGTCATGTTGTTGTTGAAGTTGAAGACGCCGATGATCGAGTCGGCGTTGAGGATCTCGCGCGAGCGGAGGGTGAGGCTGCCGCCGCTCTTCACCGTGTGCTTGCCCTTGACCCAGGTCACGTTGTCGAAGATCTGGAAATCGTTCTGGTTGGTGATGAGCGGCTGGTTGCCGTTCTGCGCCGAGGTTCCTGATGTTCTGGAACGTGATCTGCGTCATCGCCGACGTCGCGTCGTTCAGATTGATCCCGGGCAGGCCCACCGCGTTGGCCGGATTGGTCCGGTAGTCGATCGGCGTCATGAAGAACTTGATCGACGACCAGCCGAAGCGGAACTCGTTCAGCCAGTTCATGCCGAGCGTGTGCGTGTCGTTGAACGCCAGGCTCTGCGCCTTGATGTTGCCGTCGCCGGCGCCGAAGGTCGCGCCCGCGTCACCGTGCGGCAGCGTCGCCGGCTGCAGGCGATGCGTCTTCTGGAAGCTGTAGCGGGTGAAGAACCGGTTGTTCGGCGTCAGGTTGTGATCGACCTTCACGTCGAACTGGTTGTCCTGCCGCTCCTTGATCGGGTTGATCAGGTAGTTGTTGATCGTCTGCCCGTTGGCCTGCCTGGTGCCGGCCGTGTTCGGCTCGGGGTAGAGCTGCGTCAGGATGTTGCGCGCGACGGTATCGATGCGGCCGCCCGGGATGACGTTGCCCGGGAACGGCTGGCCCGTGGTCGGATCGTAGATGACGCGGTTCAGCTCCGAAAAGTCGCCGGCGCGCATCGCCAGCGACGGCACCGTCGACAGGAACGTCTGGCCCAGCGTCTCACGATGGCCCTGGTAGTCGGAGAAGAAGAACGTCTTGTCCTTGAAGATCGGCGCCGCCGATGGTGCCGCCGAACTGGTTCTGCTTGAACTCCGGCTTGGCGCGGCCGGCGCGGTTGTTGAAGAAGTTGTTGGCGTCGAACGCGTCGTTGCGCATGGAACTCGAACCCGCTGCCGTGCAGGGTGTTGGTCCCCGACTTGATCTGCAGGTTCACGACGCCGCCGAGCGAGCGGCCGAACTCGGCCGAGTAGGTCGAGGTCTGCATCTTGAACTCGTCGAGCGCGTCGACGCTCGGGAAGATGACGACGGTCTGCAGCCACGTCTCGTTGTTGTCGACGCCGTCGAGCATGTAGTTGTTGTCGCGCGGCCGCTGGCCGTTGGCCGAGAAGGACGCCGACGCGCGCCACGCGAGGCTGCCGGCGCCGTCGATGTTGGCGCCGGGGATGCCGCGCAGGACGCCGGGGATCGATCGCGTCAGGCTGACGAAGTTGCGGCCGTTGAGCGGGAGCGCCTCGATCTGCGTGCTGCCGACGGTCGTGCCCAGCTCGGAGGAGGAGGTCTGGATCAACGGCGTGTCGGCGGTGACGCTGACCGATTCGGTCATCGCGCCCACTTCATGCTTGATGTTGATGCGCACGCGCTGGTCGACGCCCACTTCGATGTTCGAGAGCGCGACGGTCTTGAATCCGGTCATTTCGGATGTGATGGTGTAGTGCCCGGTCGGAAGCGCCGGCGCCGTGTACTCGCCGTTGCTGTCCGCCGTGAGGACGCGGGTGAGACCCGTGCCTTCATTGACGATGGTGACCTTGGCACCGGCGACGATGGCGCCGGTCGAATCCGTGACCGTTCCGAGGATGGTTCCGCTGACCGATTGTGCGACCGCCGAAGGCGCCAGCCCGAGAATCAGGGCCAATAGGCAAAAAGCCCGGGCCACCGCCGAACCTGCGTACCTGATCATCTGTCCTCCTCCTCACTCACTTGCTCAAGACCGAGGGAACGCCGACGTCATCAAAAACGGGACCGACGCGCGTAGTAAGACACTATTCCCGAAGGGATTGCGAACGCCATATATCATATGCGACCGCAATCTGGCAATAGTTTGCGATACAAACTAATGTTTTGTTGCGCTATGCGAGACGGATGGCAGCCAACCGGCCCGACACGGGGGCCCTATAGTCGCGGCGGGGCCGGTTTGATCGCGGCGCGCCACGACATCACGCCTTTGACCTTCGTCTTGCGCTTGAAGACTTTGTCGCCGTTGGTCACATACATCTCGTCGAAGTTGGGTCCGCCGAACTCGACGTTCGAGAGCGCCATCCGCTGCGGCGCCGTAATGATGGCGTGACACTTTCCGATCTGGTCGAAGACCTGTACCCCGAGCGCGGTCGCAATATAGACGCGCCCGTCGGCGTCGACCGCCATCCCGTCGGACGAGCTTCGAGTCGCAGCGTCCGGCATGTGCACGTAGAAGTACTTCTGCTTGTGCGTCAGTGACCCGTCGGGCTGAATCTGAAAGACCCACGAGAGCTGCCCGATGTAGTCGGACACGTAAAGGAGCGTCTGGTCCGGCGAAAAGAGCACGCCATTCGGGGACTCGATGCCTTCGTCGACGACCCGAGGGATCCCGCCCTTCGGCAGCAGCCACACTTTCTTGCCGGCCGTGTCGGTGAAGTAGAGATCGCCCTTGACGTTCACCGCCAGGTCGTTCACCGGCATGTTTTCGGCGAGAACCTGGGGATTGTTGGTCACGGACCCCGACACCTCGTACGCCACGATCTGCCTCGTGCGCGTGGCGCCCGTGTAAAGCCGACCGTCGGGACCGAACATCATGCCGTTGGCGCCGTTGGTGTTCTCGGCGAAGACACTGACCTTGCCGTCGAGCCCCACCTTGTGGATACGGTTGTTCGGCGGATCGGTGAAATACATTTCACCGCTCGCGCTGACCGCGGGTCCGTCGGTCGCGCGATATCCTTCGCCGACGAGCTGCCAGTCTTCGCCGGGCAGGAGCACCTGGTAGACGTCCTGGCGTGACTTCCCTTCCGGGTTGGCCTTGATCGGAGCGGGCCAGTCGCGCCACAGCCATGTCAGCACCTGCGGAAAGATCTCGGTCGCGTGCCTCGAGTTGTGCTCGCCGTCGCCCCACTCGTGCCGCACGTCGTAACCCGCGTACTCGAGCGCCGACTGCATGTCCTGGTTGGCGATGAACCAGTTGCCTGTGTAGTTGTTCTGATCGTTCCGGCCGTCCTCCAGGAAGACGCGGATCGGTTTGGGTTCGGTCTTCCGGATGAGAAGGGGGAACTCGTTGCCGCCGCGCAGACCGACGTAGGTCCCGATCCCGCTGAACACGCGCCGGAACGCGTCGGGCCGCTGCCAGGCGGCCGCGAAGGCGGCAATCGCTCCGCTGCTGTTGCCCGCAATCGCGCGATCGTTGGGATCGTTCGAGAGGTTCACGCCGTGGGTCGTCGCCACGTGCGGCAGGAGCTCGTCGAGCAGGAACCGCGCGTAGTCACCGCTCACCGAGTCGTACTCGTAGCTCCGGTTCATGCGGTCGAGCGCGTCGGCCGATGGCGCCCGGACGCGACCGTGCATCACGAACACGCCGACGATCGGCGGAATGGTCTTCGCGTGAATCAGATTGTCGAAGACGACAGGAGCGTTGTACTGCAGGCCGTCCTGGAAGACCATGACCGGAGCCGGCTTCGCCCGATCGAGCTGCTTCGGCACGTAGACCCAGTACTCCCGCCAGGTGCCAGGGTAGACCTTGCTCTGGTCGAACTCGGCCTTGATCACATCCCCGGCAAGGGCGCCGGGTGCACGTTGCACCGGAGGCGGTGCGGGCGGTTGCGGTGCGGCCTGACGCGCGGTCAACCGGCCGGCGGGCCAGGACGAGACCGCCAGGCCGAGACCTGCCGCGATGCCAATGAGCGTACGTACCGACCGGGTGCGCGGCACACGTGCAGTCATGAACGATCGCCTTTCGGAGAATGGACTGGTCGGGCGGGAGGATAACACGGAGGCAGGAGACAGAAGACGACAGCGCCGGTGACACGGGACGGGATCGCGTGCCGGGGAAATGGAAACGCGGACTGCCGGGCAGTCCGCGCTCCTCACGCTGGTCGTCGAGCGAGACGCTGCTAGTCGAGCGTCACGCGCTCGGCGCGCGGGCCCTTCGGGCCCTGGCCCTTCTCGAACGAGACCGACTGTCCTTCTCTCAGCTCGTCGAAACGCACTCCGGTGCAGGCCGACTGATGAAAGAAGTACTCCGTGCCATCCTGCGCCGCGACGAAGCCGAAGCCCTTGTCGCTCACCAGCCGCTTGATCGTGCCCTTCACTGATGCCATCTGCAACACTCCTGAATCGAGCATTCCTGCTCTCGTTCTTCCCACCGACTCGGCTGATGCCGACGCCGACCTACCAGCGCGGTTCGCGCCGGCGACCACCCTTGCCCCCGCCTCCACCACCGCCGTAGCCGCCCGAGGATTGCGGCTTCGGACGCGCTTCGTTGACTGTCAGATTGCGGCCGCCGAGCGAGTAGTTGTTGAACTGGCTGATGGCGTTCTGCGCATCTTCGTCCGATCCCATCTCAACGAAGGCGAACCCCCGGGCACGTCCCGTCGCCATGTCGCGCATGACGCTGACGGACTCGACCGTCCCCGCCGCCGCGAAGAGCGACTCGAGATCCTGTTCGCCCGTGTCGTAGGGCAGGTTGCCGACGTAGAGTTTTCGAGCCATGTCTGAATGCTCACTTCTGCCTCGCGGCACGAGGCACGTCACGAGTGGATAATCCGAAACGGATCGGGTGATGGAGTCGGCTCTATGCTCAGGCGATCACGTTGCAGAGGAAGCGAGTCGGAGGGGCTCGGTTCGGCGCTTGACGCGGAGCTCAAGCAGGATGGCTGTCGTCCACCTGACGGCAGGGAGTATAGCACGGGGGCCCGGCCTGTCCAGAGCCCTGCCTTTCGTACCCCCCGGCCCCGGACCCCTTGCCCGTGCAGGGGTTACTGCCCCTGGGCTCCGGGACCGATGCCCTTGAAATGCTCGATATGAGCACAGAGGGCCGCCGTCACCTCATCGGGGTGGCGCAGGCCGTCCACCGATGCAAAACGTCGGCGGGTGCGATAGAACGCCGTAATCGGCTCGGCAAGCGACGCGTAGGTCGTCAGGCGGCGCCGGACCGTCCCTGGCTCATCGTCTTCTCGACGTACCAGGCTGCCCCCGCAGTAGGGGCAGGGGTCGGCCTGAGGCTCGGCGTCTTCCGAAACCGACTGGGTAATCCCGCAGGAAGCGCAGACCCGCCGGCGGCTGAGCCGCCGCACGATGGCCTCGTCGGCGACCGCGACAAGCAGGACGATCAGGGAGTCTGATGGCTCGGACGTGGACGGCGGGCTCGAGGTCGCAAGCAGATCGTCGAGCGCCTCGGCCTGGACGACGGTCCTCGGAAAGCCATCCAGCACGAACCCGGCCCGGGCGTCGGGATTGGACAGGCGCTCGCGAACCAGATCCATCATCAACGCGTCGCTCACGAGCGCGCCGCTGGCGAGCGTCGCGGCGACCTGCTTCCCGAGGGGCGTACCTGCCCGCACCGCGGCCCGCAGGATCTCCCCCGTCGAGATGTGAGGGATCCCGTAGCGTTCGGACAGGCGGACGGCCTGCGTGCCCTTGCCGGAACCGGGCGGACCAATCAGGACCACGTTGAGACGCATGTCGTCGGGTTGAGTCCGGTGGGTGGGCATGTGCGATACGGCCGCGCAGGGTGTGAGCTCAGCACGTGCCAGGCAGCGCAGAAAGCATACCCGAGCACGAATGCATGGTGTCGGTGGCGTCAGTCAGCTATGCTGATTTGCTGTCCCCCGCGATGCCGCAGCGCCCTCGTCTTTCGCAGCCCGGCACGGGCGTCTCCTCGACCGACGCCAGCCGTCGCACGACGCGCACCGCCACGTCCGTTCGCGGCGCCGCGCCGCGCGCGATCCACCTGCTGCGCGCCGGACACGTCATCGAGAGCCCGGAAACGGCCTTCAAGTACACCGTCGACCGGCTGCTCGGCGAAGGCGGCTTCGGTCAAGTGTACCTCGCGCGCAGGCTGGGGCGGTCTCGGGACGTGCCCGAGATCCTCTGCATCAAGGTCAGCACGCGAATCGACGGCTGGCTCCGCGAGGCCTATTTCGGTCAGCTGCTCGACGACCATCCCCGGGCCATTCGAATCTTCGACGCGTTCCCGGTCCTCCGGCCCGGATCGGGGGTGCTCTACTGCCTCGCCCTCGAGTACGCGCGCTTCGGCGATCTGAGCGCGTACCTGCGTCGCCACGAGACCGGGTGGCCGGAGAAGACCGCGCGCCGCGAGATCGCCGGCATCCTCGACGTCCTCGGCAAGCTCCACCGCGGCCAGCTGCTGCATCGCGACCTCACGCCGCTCAACGTCTTCGTCTGCGACGGCCGTCAGCTCAAGCTCGGGGACTTCGGCATCGTGCAGCAGCAGAGCGACCGGCGCGGCATCACCGCGCGCACGATGAACGCGCTGACGGCGCCGAGCGACATCCTGGCGGGCGCCGCACCCAAGTGGCAGGCGCGCGACGACGTGTATCAGGTGGGACAACTCCTGGGCATGTTGATCAAGGGAAACGCGAGGGCGCGCATTCGCACGCCGGACGTACGCCTCCTCCCCTGCAGCGATCACCTGAAGGAAATCGTCTATCGCTGCCTCGGCGAGCGGCGCAAGCGGTATGAGAGCGCCGACGAGCTCATCGACGCGCTGCGCAATCCGCCGACCACGCTCAGCGTCGGCGTGCTGCGCACACTCAAGGGCGTCCACCTCACGTTCACCGGCATCCTCAGCAAGCCGCGACGCGACGCGATCCGCGCCGCGCGCCGCGCCGGAGCGCTCGTCCACAGCGGACCATCGTCGAAGACCACGGTCATCGTCCGCGGCCGGCCCAATGCCCTCCAGGCCGCCGGCCGCGACGGCGGCCTCAAGCTGATGGAAATCAAGCGGCTCCGCGAGAAGGGGCATAAGATCACCCTGCTCAACGAAACGCAGTTCTGGCGGCTGGCGGCGAAGCGGTAGAACGCGATGCGCCTGCTCATCGTCGAAGACGACGCGACGATTGCCGACTTCGTGTCGAAGGGTCTGACCGAAGCGGGGTTCGCCGTGGACGTCGCCGGTGACGGCGCGCAGGGCCTGGAACTCTCGACCGGCAACCCCTACGACGTGGCGATTGTCGACGTCATGCTGCCGCAGGTCGACGGGTTGACGCTCATCGATCGCATGCGCTCTCGCGGGGTGCGCACACCGGTGCTCATCCTCAGTGCTCGACGCACGGTCGACGATCGCGTCCGGGGCCTGCAGGCGGGTGGTGACGACTACCTGACCAAGCCGTTCGCCTTCGCCGAGCTGCTCGCGCGCGTCCAGGCGCTCATCAGGCGCTCGACGGGCGCGACCGAGCCCACGAGGCTGACGGCAGCGGACCTGACGCTCGATCTGCTGGCCCGGCGCGTCGAACGCGCCGGCCGCGCGCTGGATCTCCGGCCGCGCGAGTTCGCGCTGCTCGAGTACCTGATGCGCAACCCGGGTCGCGTCCTGTCGAAGACGATGATCCTCTCGCATGTCTGGGGGTACAACTTCAACCCCGGCACGAACGTGGTCGACGTGCTGGTCTCGCGGCTACGGGAAAAGATCGACAAGGACTTCGAACCCAAGCTGCTGCAGACGGTGCGAGGGGTCGGATACGTACTCGAACCCCGTGGCCTGGGACAGTCCGTCGGCTAAGTCTTGGACAGGAGGTCAGGAGATCCCTGCCTCCTTATCTCCTGATCTCCTTGTCTCCTGTTATCTTGAGGCGCGTGAACAAACCCGCTAACCAATCACCGAGCTAGTGGCCGACGACTCTGCGCACTCCACCGGCGCTCCGCCCTCCTGGCGATTTGGTCTGCGGCTGGCGTTCTGGTACGCGGCGGTCTTCGTGGCGAGCTCGCTCGCCATCGTGCTGCTCACCTACACGCTCCTGGCGTCGTCGCTCGCCGAGCGCGACCGCCAGATCGTCGCATCGACGCTGCGCGAGTACTCGACGCGGTATGCCGACGGCGGCCTCCCCGCACTGGCGCGAGCTGTGGACCTCGAACAGCGATCCGGTCGTCATGAACGGCTGTTCGTTCGCGTCGTCCGCGCCGGCGCCGAAACGCTCTTCTTCAGCATGCCGCCCGAATGGAGCGACTTCGATGTCAGCGCGCTCGGCACGAGTGGGCTCTGGGAGCAGGCGCAGTCGGATTCGCGCGCCGCGAGGCTCGAGGTCGCGTCCGCCCGGCTCGCCGACGGCACGCTCCTCCAGGTCGGCAAGAGCACCGAGAACCGGGAGGAACTGCTCGCCCGGTTCCGCACCATCGTCGCGCTCGTGTCGGTGGCCATCGTTCTCGTCGGCCTTGCCGGAGGGATTCTGGTCACGAGGCGGATGCTCGAGCCCATCCACCGGCTGATCGCGGCGGTGAGCGGTATCGCCCGCACGGGAAGTACGGACACCCGCGTACCGGTCGGCACCGAACGCGACGCCATCGACGAGCTGAGCGCCCTGTTCAACCAGATGCTCGATCGGATCAGCACGCTCATCGCGGGCATGGGCAGCGCGCTCGACAACGTGGCCCACGATCTCCGGACACCGATGACGCGGCTGCGCGGCGTCGCGGAACGGGCACTCGGCACGAGCGACACGCAGGCGCAGCGCGAGGCCCTGTCGACCTGCCTCGAAGAGTCCGAGCGCATCCTGGCGATGCTCGACACGCTGATGGACATCTCCGAGGCAGAGACAGGGACGATGCGCCTTGCGCTCGCGAACGTCGACCTGGCGACCCTCGTCGCGGAGGTCGTGAGCGTCTACGAGGACGTCGCGGACGAGAAGCAGATCGAGGTCCTGACCAGAGTCGAAACCGGACTGACTGTGGCCGGCGATCGCGATCGCTTACGCCAGGTCCTGGCCAACCTCATCGATAACGCCGTCAAGTACACGCCGCCGGGCGGGCGCGTGACCGTCAGCGCCCGCGCCGACGGTCCCGACGTCCGCATTGAGGTCTCCGACACGGGGATCGGGATCGCCGCGCACGACTTGCCCAGGATCTGGGAGCGCCTCTACCGCGGCGACCAGAGCCGGGCCGAGAGGGGCCTCGGACTCGGCCTCAGCCTGGTCCGCGCCATCGTCCGCGCCCACGGCGGCACCGTCGACGTCGCCACCGAGCCGGGGCACGGCTCCACGTTTACAGTGCGGCTGCCACGAGTCGCACGGTTGGACTGAGGTGTCCTGCTAGCCTCCGGTCCGCATTATCAATTTGTCGTGGGGCCCCACCCCCACGACCTGCCAGCGCTCGCTTCGCTCGCGCCGGAGGCTACAGGCTACAGCCTGCTTGGGGAACGTCTAGTCCGTGCCTGCCTCCTGCCTCCTGTCGCCTACCTCGTTCTTGTCCGCATTCATCAATGCTCGCGGGGCCCCACCCCCTCTCGCTCTCGCGCGGCGACTACGCGCCGCGCTCGGGCCGCAGGCGCTCTTCATTACACCGTTGTAATGATCCGGTAACGACCCGGCAACCCTGATCGTCGTCTTACCTTGTGACCGGTCCAGAAGACCGGAGTTCGCAATGGAAGAAGGAGACCAGATCGCCATGTACAACCTATCCCCGCGTCGCCTGCTGACCCGGGCCGGCACCGGCGTCGCAGTCATCGCGCTCGTCGCGCTTGCCGGATACAGCGTCGGGCAGACCCAGGCGCCGCACGCCATTGTCGCGGCCTCATCGCCGTCGGCTTCGACCTCAACTCCCTCGGCGTCTGATCCGGTGCCCGGCACGTCATACGCCAGGATCGTGAATGCGGTCGCGCCGGCGGTCGTGACCGTCCGTGTCGAAAAGCGCGCGTCGATCGTGCCAACGCAGATGCCGCAATTGCCCGACGACCCGATGTTCCGGGAATTCTTCGGGCGCCGGTTTCAGGACCCCCGGCAGCAGCGAGTGCCGCGTCAATCGGGACTCGGATCGGGTGTGATCACCACGCCTGACGGCTACATCCTGACCAACAACCACGTAATCGACGGCGCCGATCGCGTGCGCGTCGAGCTGACCGACAAGCGGACGTTCGACGCGAAGGTCGTCGGGACCGATCCGGCGAGCGACCTCGCGGTGCTGAAGATCGACGCGCAAGGCCTGCACACGCTGCCGATCGGCGACTCGAATCGTGTGAGCGTCGGCGACGTCGTGCTGGCGATTGGCAACCCGCTTGGCGTGGGCCAGACCGTCACGATGGGCATCATCAGCGCGAAGGGACGCGCGACCGGCGTCGGCGACGGCAGCTACGAGGACTTCCTCCAGACCGACGCGGCGATCAACCAGGGCAACTCCGGCGGCGCGCTCATCAGCCTGAACGGTGAGCTCGTCGGTATCAACTCGCAGATCCTCACGCCCACGGGAGGCAACATCGGTCTCGGGTTCGCGATTCCGTCGAACATGGCCAGTCAGGTCATGAACCAGCTCAAGACGGACGGCAAGGTCAGCCGCAGCAAGCTCGGCGTCACCATTCAGAACGTCACGGCCGACATCGCGGCGAGCCTGAAGCTGGCCGATGTCAGCGGCGCGCTGGTGAGCGGCGTCGAACCGGGCAGCCCCGCGGCCCGCGCCGGCCTGCGCCAGGGCGATGTCATCGTCTCGGTCGACGGCGAGAAGCTGGCGGACAACAACGCGCTCCGCAATCGGATTGCGGGAACCAGGCCCGGCTCGAAAGTGGCCGTCGAGGTTCTGCGCGACGGGCGCAGCCAGACGCTCTACGCCACGCTCGATGCGCAGAAGGCGGACGCGACGAAGCGCTCGTCCGGATCCGACGCGTCCGATGCGCAGGGTTTCGGCATGACGGTTCAGCCGCTGACGCCTGATGTGGCGCGCGAGCTCGAACTCACGGGACGCCGCGAAGGGGTGGTCATCCGGGAGATCGATCCGGATGGCGCCGCCGCCATGTCGGGTCTCCAGCCAGGAGACGTGATCGTGCAGGTCAACGGCAAGGCCGTGACCTCGTCGAGCGAGTTGAAGGCGGCGCTTGGAGACTCGAGCGATCGGCCGGCGCTCCTGCTCGTCGCGCGCAAGGCTGGCGACGTGTTCGTGACGCTCAGCCGCGGGAAGTGAGCGGCTGGTAATCTGCGGGCGCCGTTGGCGACCAGGGCCGGGATGCTTCTCTGTTCAAGGAATGGAGCGGCACCCGGCCCTTGCCGTCACGCATGCTGATTTGGCGAGAGTCTCGAGGCCGGCTACTTCAATCCGGCGAGCACTTTGCGCGCGTCCTTCAGTAACACGAGGTCGTCGTCGCCGCCCTTCCATTGCGCCATCAGCGCGTTGCAGAGCTCCCGCGCGCGGTCCAGGCGTCCGAGCCGAGCGTAAATCTCCGCCAGCCTGACGTGGGCGTTCAGCCGCTGGTGCTGGCTCTCGTTGCCGACATTCTTCGGCACGAGCAGCCCTTCGTATCGCTTTGCGGCGTCCTCGAGCTGCCCTGCTGCACTGAGCGCGGCGGCCAGCGAGTCGAGCGTATCCGGCTCCGGATCGATCACGTACGCCGACTGCATGAACTCGACCGCCTTGGGCGCCCGGCCTTCCGCGAGCTCGATCTCCCCGCGCACGACGTCGAAGTGCGCCCGCTCGGCGGCGGCGTTGCGATTCACGGAAGCGGCCGCTGTCGCGTCACCCGCCGTCTTCGACATCAGCGCCAGGATCGCGCGCGCCTGGCCGGCGCGGCCGGCCCGAGCCTCCAGCTTGCCTACGCGCCGGAGCCACTCGGGCGCCAGGCTCGACTCGAGCGCGAGTTTGTGCGCCGCATCCAGCTCGACGGCAAACCGTTGCGACATGCCCTTGGCTTGAAAATCACCCGCGAGGTACAAGCGATCGCGGTACTCGCTCACCCTCGCCTTGTTGGTGCTGTTGATGATCACGGCTTGACGGAGGTAGGCGATCGCCGCAGCGTACCGGCCTCGGTACATTTCGAGCAGCGCCAGGGACCGTTGCCCGCGTGCCTGGTTGGGTGTCGACTTCTCGGCAAGCATCAGAGAGAAATTCTTGGCAGCCCCATCCAGATCGCCGAGTCGGACGAGCACGAAGCCGTACTCGTGGTTGACGAGCGAGTCGGTGCGGAACGAGGGGCTCAGGTCGAACGCGCGCTGGTACTGCTCGACAGCCTCTTTGTATCTGTCGAGACCTGAATACGCGGTCGCCAGATTGACGTAGGAGCCCGAGCTGCCAGGGTCGATCGCAATCGAATGCTTGAAGGCGTCGATCGCCTGCTCGGTACTGGTGCAGGCCGGCAAGATAGGTCCAGCCCACTCTGAACCACGCCGCTTGGTCGTCTGGAAACTCCGCGAGGTACGTGCGATACGCGGATGCGGCGGCGTCCCGGTTCCCGCGCGAATCCTCAGCCAGCGCCCTGATCCACAGCCCTTCCCGATGGCTCAGCCGATCGACCAGGCTGAGCGCCTTGACGAAGTGGGCCTCGCCCTCCTGCCGATGCTGGCGGTCCTGGCCCAGGTAGTAAGCGTGGCCGAGCGCCGCGTGGGCGAGGGCGAAATCAGGGTCGAGCGTAATCGCCTGGCGCAGCATGTCGAGGGCGACTTCCGACTTGGGGGTGCGCAAGCTCTCGGCGTAGAGGCGCAACGCCTCGAGCGAGGCCGTCGTCGCCCGCGGGAGGTCGACCTTCTGCGCGGAGACGCTGTTCAGCGACTCACCGAGGTTGCGCCGGATGCGCGTCGCCAGCTCGTCGAGCGCCGGCAGCACGCCGTCCTTGCCTCGGGCCTGGGTCGATTCGGTCTGGACCGCCACGCGCGACTGCGGGTCGATCACCTTTGCCGTAAGGGTGTAGGATTCGCCGACCTTCGCGATGCTGCAACTGAGGACGGCCTTGATGCGCTCGCGGAGGGCGATTTCGGCCGCGAGGGACTCATCGAGCTTGCCACTCGGATCCTTCTGCATGAGCCGCAGCGTGTCCGGCAGTCGGCTCAGTGGAAAAACGTTCACATACTGGGACTGGGCGATCGCCACGTCGAGCGCGACTCGCAGCGAGCGGTCGAAGACGGTGTCGCTGGTCAAGTTCTCGAAATCGGCGATCAGAATCCAGTCGCGCTCGTTGAACGCGAGCGCCCGCTGCGAGATGCTGAGTTGCACCGGCCAGATCCGCCACGCCAGAGCGGCACCGCCAACGGCCACGAGCGTGACGAGAGCCGGCATCAGCCACCCGGGCCTCGCGCGCGTGCGAACCGGCGAAGCAATCGCCGTGCGCGTTTGCGGCAGATCGACGGCCCCGAGATCGATCCGAAGGTCCTTGAACGATTGATATCGCTGATCCGGTTCCTTCGCCAGTGCGCGCCGGAACACGTGCTCGAGGTCTGCAGGCGGATCCTTGAGGTAACGGTCCAGCGGCGGAGCAGGCTGATTCAGGATGGCATCGGCCGTCTGGAACGCGGAGTCCTTCATGAACGGATGCGTGCCGGTGAGCATCTCGTAGAGGCAGACGCCGAGCGCGAAGATGTCCGCGCGGGAATCGAGCGGGAGGCCCTTGAGCTGTTCGGGCGCCATGTAGGCCGGCGTGCCGGTGATCTCGCCGGTCGAGGTCATGCTCGGTCCAGCGGAACGGCTGCCATCCGCCGAGGGAATCGAGACGTACTTCGCGATGCCGAAGTCCATCACCTTCGCGTGGCCATCCCCGGTCAACATCACGTTGGCCGGCTTCAGGTCTCGATGGACGATGCCGCGCTGCCGGGCAAACTCGAGCGCGTCGGCGATTTCGCCAGCAATCCGCAGCGCCTCGGGCATCGGCATCGGTCCGCGCGACAGACGCTCCCTGAGCGTCTCACCCTCGACGAGCTCCATCGCGATGAACGGGATGCCGGGAGAGGCGCCGGCGGTGCCGGCCGGCGCCTCTCCCTGGCCGACTTCGTAGACCTTGGTGATGAAGGGATGATCGAGCCGGGCCGCGGCGTTCGCCTCGCGCAGCAGGCGCTTCCGCGAGACCTCATCAGGGACCTGACCCGCGGGCAGGAATTTGAGCGCGACTTTGCGATCGAGCTGAAGATCCTCGGCCAGGTAAACCTCGCCCATTCCCCCCTGGCCAATCTTGGAGAGAATCCGGTAGTGTGAGATCTGGCTGCCGATCACGAGGCCTCCAGGATGTGGGTCCGTCGCCGATCGTACGCGGCGCACCAGGACAGGACAAGCGCCTCGGCCAGGAAGAGGTCGAGAGCCCTCAGCCCTGGAACGTGTTGAGACGGCCGCTCTCGACCAACGTCGCGAACGCGTCCACGAGGTCGGGACGGCGCCACCCGCGCGCGACCTGGTCCCGGAGGATGCCAATGGCCTCCGGATCCGTGTGCGGACCTTGATAGGGGCGCCGTGTCGTCACTGCGTCGTACACGTCGACGAGCCCCATGATCTGCGCGACGAGCGGAATCTCGTCGCCGCTCAGCCCGTCGGGGTAACCGGAACCATCGTAGCGCTCGTGATGGTGGCGGATGATTGGCCGCACCGATTCGAGCGAGCGCAGGTTGCCGCACAGCGATTCCCCCACGATCGTATGGGATTTCATCAGCTCGAATTCTTCGGGAGCCAGCGGACCCGACTTCCTCAGCACGGAATCAGGAATGGCGAGCATGCCAATGTCGTGCAGGAACCCGCCGCGATGCAGCGCCTGCAGATCCGCTTCGCCGAGATCGAGCGCGCGGCCGAGCGCCGTAGCGTAGTTGGCCATCCGGTGACAGTGGCCCTCGGTGTTGCCGTCCCGGGCCTCGATGAGCAGCGCCATCGCGATGATGATTGACGCCGCCGAATCGAGGTCGTCGGTGTAGCGCTTGATCCGGACGAGCGACCGCACGCGGATCATCAGCTCCTGGGGATCGACCGGTTTGGCGAGAAAATCGTCGGCCCCGGCCTCGAGCCCTTCGAGCCGCGCGTCGCGTTGCGCCTGACCGGTGACCATCACGACCGGCGTCAGGCGGTACGCCGGATCCTGCTTCAGGCGCCGGCAGACCTCGATGCCGGACAGGCCGGGCATGTTGACGTCGCACAGCAGCAGGTGCGGGCGCACGGCCGGCAGCGCGTCGAGCGCTTCCTGGCCGCCGTTGAACACGTCGACGCTGTAGCCTTCCTTGACGAGCAGGCGCCGGAGCACCTCGGCGACGCCCGGCTCGTCGTCTACGACCATGACTCGCGTCGCTGGTCGTCGCCCGTCAGCCTCTGAGTTTGTCATGTTCCCATCACCGCCTGAGCGACGCCGAACGGATGACCCGTCCGCCTGCTCAGCATATCTGAGACAGAACCATGCGTGGAGCGACGCCGGCGCTATCCCGTTCGATAGCGCGGCCGACGACCGGCGACACCGAACGTCTGCGTTCGGTGTCGCCGGTGAATTCGTGCCGGACCGCCGCCGTCAATCAGTTGCACGGCCAAATCGGACACTCGATCCTGATGGCGCTGATGGATCCGTCCATCTTGCCTTGCTTGAAGCTCGTCACGATGTTGAACACGACGTCCAGTTCTGCCCCCGTCAGCGGGCCGTACTGGTACGACTGCACGACGGCGGAGATGTTGGCGTTGGGGACGGTCATGTCCGCACGAAAATTGTCGTTCACCAACATCGCTCCGAGAATCTGCTGCACTGGCTTGGTCATGAAATCCTCCGTGATGGGTTATGTGAAAGCACCCGAGTGACGAGCGACTATCGCGCCGGCTGACGCGCGGCATCCAACCGCAGCAAACCCTCCCTCGCCTCGCGCGTCAGCTTCTGCACGTCGGCCTTCTTCCACGCTTCAAGGGCCTGCCCGTAGAATTCGCGCGCCCGCGCGGGCTGTCCGAGCTGCGCATAGACGTGCCCCAGTTCCACCTGCGCTTCGATGAGGTCCGGCGGAAACCCATTTCGCAGGATTTCGCCTCGTGCCGCGAGGACCTCCCGCCATTCCCTCGCAACCTCGACCCATTGCCGGCGCACCTCGAACGCGCGAGCCAGACCCCGATGCGACAGATGGCTTCGGTACTCGGCATTCGCCGCCTGGAATTCCGACAGCGCTGATTCGACCTGCCGTTCGGCCAACGCGAGCATGCCGCCGACCTGATGCACGCAGCTCCTTGTAAAGGACGACGGTGCCTCTGCGGCGACCACATCGAGTCGCTGCAGGACAACGCGAGCGGCGGCGAGGTCACCCACCTGGACGAACACCAGAGCCGCCTGCTGAAGATCAAACGCCTTCGCGACACCGGCCGGGGCGGCAGCGATCTGGACCGCCTGTTCTCGCGCGTCGCTCGACTGCCCGCGTAACAGGTGGAGGCGCGCCAGCAGGGATCGACGCAGGAGCTCGGCGGACCGGCGACCCATCCGGGAATCGTCGTCGATATCGCGGACCAGCTGTGCCGACGCCGCGTCAAGCTGGCCGGCGAGAAGGTCGATGCGAGTCAGGTAGAGGCGGCCGATGCCCTGATAGGCCGTGCCCGAGGCTTCCACCGCCGTCAGCTCCCGGCGGGCATCGTCCAGGCGTCCGAGCCCCATCAGCGCCATGCCGGTCCCCCATCGCAGCTTGGCTGTGACGCCGAGCGCGGTACCGGCCCGTTGCCCCTCATCGAGCGCCTCGTCTCCCTGATTGTTGATGGCGAGCAACAACACGAGCAATTCGCTCGCCCTGAGGGACTGTGGCTGGATGCGAAGCACCTCGCGCGTGGCCTGAATGGCACGCTCGATGTCGCCCACACCGGACCGGGCTGTGGCGAGTTCGTACTGGGCGTCGTAGTCGTCGGGGTAGAGCGCCGTCAGGAGCGACAGGCTCTCGACCGCGTCATCGTAACGTTCGCGCCCGTTGTAGTAATCGGCCTCGATGAAGTAGCGCTCGCGCACGCTGACGTGGGAGCGCAACTCGAACGCCTTCTCCAGATGCTCGACGGCTTTCTCGCGATCGCCCGGCGTCCCGAACACGCGGGCCAGCTGACGGTGAGCCATCGCGAACTGCGGATCGAGTGTCAGGGCAGCCTGCAGGAGCGGCGCCGCGTCGTCCATGGCCCCCTGGGCCATCCGATCGACCGCCTGCGTGTACAGGCGAAGCGCGTCGAACGACTGGGTCGTGACCTTGTCGAGCGGTTCGCTGGCCTGCTGAATGCGATCGAGAGATTCGCCGAGCCGCCGGCGCACGCGGCGCGCGAGGTCGTCGATCCGGGTAAAGAACTGCTCTTTCTGGCCAAGCTCGGCGACCTCGGCGAACAACAATTCACCCGCGGGGGTCAGGGCACGCACGGTCACCCGCGTCGCATCCCCGCTCTCGACGATCGACCCCGCCAGCAGGAGCTGGGCGCTCTCCCGCCGGCAGATCTCGAGCGCCAGCGGCTCGGAGATGCGGCCTTCGTCTGGCCGCCGCATCCGCCGCAGCGCGTCGAACATCCGGTCCCGTGAAAACACGTTGACGTACGACGACTGCTGGAGCGCCAGCAGCAAGCTTTCCTGGACCGTGCGATCGATTTGGACATCGCGCGTGCGGTTGTCGAAATCGGCGATCACGGCCCATCCGCGGGCCGGAAATGCCGCCGAGACCTCGTCGGCCGGCCCGTACTTCCACCAGAGCGCCCCTGATGCGAGCGCGATCGTGCCGGCGACCATGACGCGGCGCCGTGTGAGCCTGCTGGGCGCAGAGAATGGTGCCGGCGCCGACGACTCGGTGCAGCGCTGCAGATCGACGAGGAGCTCGCGCGCGCTCTGATATCGACGGTCGGCCCTCTTGTCGATCGCCTTCACGATGATCGTGCCAAGGGCGTCGGAGATCTCGCTCGAACGCGTCTGCGGCGGTTCCGGCGACCGGTTGAGAATCTGGTCGATCATCTCGACGCGAGTTCCCGAAAACGGCGTCGAGCCGGTCGCCAGCTCATAGAGCGTGATACCTGCCGCGTAAATGTCAGTGGCCGGCATCGGGGCGTGGCCCTTCAGCAGTTCGGGCGCCATGTAGGCCAGCGTCCCTGGCGGACGCGCGAGATCCGTCTCGGTCTGGGTCGCCGCCTCCTCGTTGCCCTCGAACAGCCGGGCGAGGCCGAAATCCAGGATCTTGAGATGGCCGTCAGGGGTCAGCCGCAGGTTGCTCGGCTTCAGGTCGCGATGCACGATGCCCTGGGCGTGCGCGGCTTCGAGGCCCGCCGCGAGCTGAACGCCGACGTCGAGTACTTCCGATTCGGTCAGCGGCCCGGCGTGGACGCGCTCGCTCAACGTGATGCCAGGGACGTACTCCATGACCAGCACGTCGACGTCGCCGAAAGTGTCGAAATCGTGAACGACGGCGATGTTGGGATGATTCAGGCGCGACAGCGCCAGCGCCTCTTGCCGAAACCGCCGGCGTGGAGTGGCGTCGGCCGGCAGGGCGGTCGGCAGGACCTTGAGCGCAACCGAGCGGTCCAGATGCTGATCGTGCGCGAGATACACGACCCCCATCCCACCGGAGCCTATGCGCTCGACAACGCGGAAATGTCCGAAGACCTGACCGAGCATCGTGCGTCCGCGGAGGACAGCACAGTTAAGCCGCTTTCCGCGCGAAAGTCACGATCCTTTGTCGCGTGGGACGGGCTTGCGGTCGCCGGAGAGTCGCGCCACCTGACCACGTTCCAAGGTGCGAGCGAGCGTGTAAGGGGGTCCGGGGGACGAAGTCCCCCGGATGAGACTAGTGGGCGAGGTTCTTTGCCAGGAGCGACCCGGTCCTGGCACCGGCCAGTGCCCGCCGGCGATGCTCGGCGGCGACGGCCCCGTCCTTCATGAGCGAGGCGGCAAATTCCATCTCCGGGCTCGCACCGCTCATCGCGATCGCCTTGGTGACGAGCGCGTAGCCGTCCGGCCCGTTCGGCTCGGTCCGCATTGCCCATGTCGCGCGGTCGGCCCCGCTCAGCATGTCCCACTTGTAGATGTGGCTCGCCTGCCGGTACGACTCCACCAGGTAGCCGGCGTCGAACCACGCGAGCGGGTCGCGGGAACCGCCGCCGGCCTCCGCGCGCTTCATGAGTGTGGCCATGAGCTCGACGGCGACCTGTCGGTCGCGCGCCGCGTAGATTGTCGCGCGCCGGAGGTTCTCCATCCGGGCCAGAATCGGTGCGCCCGGCGACAGTAGCCGCACGGTATCGGAAGTCAGCCGATGGACGTCGTACGATCGATCGGGCGTATCCCACCCCTGTCCCTGACCCCAGGGAAGGAGAGTAGACGAGCCCGCATCAAAGGCGTGGCAGATCAACGGCGGCCCGGCCTCGGCGGCGGCGGCCGTGAGCAGGAACCCGAGGGCGAGAAGCGTTCGGCGAATGGGCTGACGTGCGTTCGGCATGTGTAAACCTCCTATGGAGGGTCAGACGGAGACCCGGCCTGGAGTGTCGCAGTCAAATGCCCCGCGTGTCAGTGAGTTGCGGTGACTCTAACGGTTACTCACCTCTCCCGGCGCGGCGCGGGAGGGCGATTTCTAGTTCATACTGGACTCTCTCGCCCGAGGCAGGAACCGTGGACCCGTCATCCGAAGAGATTCGCCTCCAGCTCGATCGTCTCCTCACGAGCGGCGTGTTCGCCAACGCCGGCCGGATGAGCGGATTCCTTCGCTATGTGGTCGAGCGGGCGGTGGCGGGAGAGAGCGATCAGGTCAAGGAGTACGTGATTGGAGTCGCGGTCTTCGGCCGGGACGACCAGTACGATCCCCGTCTCGATTCCATCGTCCGGGTCGAAGCGCGGCGTCTGAGGACCAAGCTGGACGAGTATTACGCGGGTGACGGCCGTGCCGACCCGATCGTGATCAGGGTCCCGCGCGGCAGCTACACTCCGACATTCGAACGGCGCGCAGCAGCATCACCAACAGCCCCGCCATCGGCCATCGAGCGGCCGGTCATGGCGAAACGGTGGAGGCCAGGACTCGCCGCGCTGGCGCTTCTGCTCGTCGCGCTTCCGCTCACCTTCGCCGCCTGGCGCACCGGCCTCCTGACGTCGGTCGGCAATGCGACACCCATCGTCACCATCGCGGTGCTGCCCTTCAGGGAATATGCCGGCGACACGGCCGGCGGGCTCCTCGCAGCGCAACTGACCGATGGCGTGACGAGTGAGCTGGCGCGTATCCGCACGCTCGGCGTCGTATCGCACACGAGCGCGCAGCAGTTTGCGGACGCGAAACGTCCGCTCAAGGAGATCGCGCAGACGCTGAACGCAGAAATGATCCTGGAGGCGAGTGTGACGACCGACGGCGATGCCATCCTGGTCAACGCGCGCCTGGTCGACGCGCGACTCGATCGCAAGGTCTGGGTCAGCGACTTCGCCGGGACGCGGCGTGACATTCGAGATCTGGAGCGTCGCATCGCGGCGGCGGCCGGTCCCGTCGCCGAGCGCCAACGAAGCCGCTAGCGGGAGGCGCGTCCTATTGTTGCTGTTGTTGCTGCTGCTGTTGAACGAGGTCCGGCCGCGGGAGCGACGAGGGCACCTCTCGCGAGACCCACGGCATATGCGTCGGCACCTCGTGCGCGGTCATCGACTGGCCGGCCTGCCCGGCCGTCCCGACTCGAACCGCGACCGACAGCTCGCTGCGCGCGGCGCTCGATCCCTTGAACACTCCCCGGGTCGGCGGCACGTCCGCGTAGTCGCGGCCGACAGCGACACGGATGTGGCGATGGTCGGCCACGAGGTTGTTGGTCGGATCGAAGCCTGTCCAACCCAAGTCGGGCAACCAGGCCTCGCCCCAGGCATGCGTCGACCCGTCCGGCGATCGCACGTCGCCGTCAGGCTGGTGGAACAGGTATCCGCTCACGTAGCGGCACGGTATGCCGAGCTGCCGCACGAGCGCGATCATGATGTGCGTGAAGTCCTGACACACGCCCTTCCGTGACTCGAGCGCATCGTCGATTGGTGAGTCGACGCGCGTGCTCTTCGGGCTGTAGGTCAGGCGCTCGAACAGTTCCGCGTTGATCCGCCGGACGGTCGCCAGGGGGTCGTCCCCGCGCGTCAGCGCGATCTCCCGCGCGAAGTCCTCCAGCCGCTCGGTCGGCCGCGCAAACGGGCTCGGATGGGTCAGCTCCCAGAAGGCGCCAGACGCAGTCGCGGCGTCGAGACGCTCCCATGCGCCGGCGCCGAGCGCTTCCGGCACCTTGGCCAGGGGACCACACTCGACGAGCGCATCGGCAACGACCGTCAGGCGCGACAGCCGCCCAGGGATGTTGAAGTGATGGACGATGTTGCCGTCGTGATCCTGATACATGCGCACGCGCGCGATGGGGGTCGTGCTCAGGTTGAAGCGCACGCAGCGCTGCGCGCCTTCGCTACGCGGCTGCACGCGCGCCTCCATCACGCTCTCGGTGATGGGCGAATCGTAGATGAAGCGCGTCACATGCCGAATGGTGTACTGCACTGAACCTCGTGAACGTCTGTGAACCCTGTGAACCCTTGAACCCTTGAACCCTGTGAACCCTAATCCCCCCTAAGCCGGCAGCGCCGACTCAATCGGATACGTGATGTAGCTCTGATACGCCGCCGCGTGGATTTGCGCACAGTAGCGGCCGACGGCCTCCAGATAGGCATGCGGATCCTCGTTGAGGATCTCGTCCACTTGCCCGTAGTCGAGCGATGCGTGGAGGCGGCCGGCGAGGCGCTCGGCACGTCCATCGTTGGTCCGGCCGGCGAGCTGGGCGACCGCGCGGAGTGCGGACTCGACTCGAGCCGCCGAGAAACGCACCGACCGCGGAAAGTCCTGGTTGAGGAGCAGGAACTCGGCGACCAGTTCGGGCCGGAGGTGCGCGGTGTAGCACCGGCAGTACGCCTCGAGCGCCGCGCACGATCGCAGCAGTCCCACCCACTCGCCGTGGTTCGGCGGCCACCGCGAATCCTCACGGAAGTACAGATCGACGAGCGCTGCCGTCGCGCCGGCACGCTCGAGGTAGCGACCCGCCTGCAGGTACTGCCATCCTTCGCCGTACGACATCGTCGCATCGGTGACGCCGGAAAAGAGATGCACGCCCTCGATGGCCATGCGGCAGATGTAATGCGGACGGCTCGACCAGGTACCCTCGGTGCGCGCCTGCTTCAACCGGAGAAAGAGCGCATTGAGCTGCTCCCACATGTCCGAGTTGATCTCCTCGCGCACCTGACGTGCGTTCTCCCGGGCCGCGATGACGCAGGCGAGCACCGAGTCGGGGTAGTCCAGGTCGAAGACGAGCGCGTCGATGAGTGCGGCGGGATTGGTCGGCGTCTCGGCAAGGGGCGCCAGCCTGAGGGCGTCAAAGAGCCGATCGAAATCCCATCCATCGCCCGTCGACCGCCGATCCAGCCCGAGATCGAGACGCACGTCCATCAGCCGCGCGGTGTGCTCCGCGCGTTCCAGGTACCGGCTCATCCAGTAGAGCGCGTCGGCGACGCGTGACAGCAACATCTGCAGCTAGTCCTCGAGCACCCAGGTGTCCTTGCTTCCGCCGCCCTGTGACGAGTTCACGACGAGCGATCCCTTCTTGAGCGCCACCCGCGTCAGCCCGCCCGGGACGACGGTGACGTTTTCGCCGTAGAGCACGTACGGCCTGAGATCGACGTGACGCGGCTCGACCCGCTCGTTGATGAAGCACGGCGACTGCGACAGCGCCAGCGTCGGCTGCGCGATGAAGTTGCGCGGCTCGGCGATGATCTTGGCCCTGAACTCCTCCCGTTCGCGCGCCGTGCTGTGCGGGCCCACCAGCATGCCGTAGCCTCCCGACTCCCCCACGGCCTTGACCACGAGCGAATCGAGATGCTCGAGGACATAGCGGCGGTCGTCGGGATTGGACAGCAAGTAAGTGTCGACGTTGTCGAGGATGGGGTCTTCGGACAAGTAGAAGCGGACAATCGCCGGAATGTACGCGTACAGCGCCTTGTCGTCGGCGAGCCCCGTGCCGATGGCATTCGCGAGCGACACCGTGCCGGCGCGATACGCGTTGAGGAGGCCGGCCACGCCGAGGTGCGAGTCCCGCCGGAACGCGAGCGGGTCCAGGAAGTCGTCGTCCACGCGACGATAGATCACGTCGACGCGGCGAAGCCCCGCCGTCGTCCGCATGTAGACGATGTTGTCGTGGACGAGCAGGTCACGGCCTTCGACGAGCGCCACACCCATCTCGCGCGCGAGGAAGGCATGCTCGAAGTACGCGGAATTGCCGACGCCCGGGGTCAGGACGACGAAAGTCGGGTCCGCGACGTGCGGCGGCGCGAGCGCGCGCAGCGTGGCGAGCAGCGCCTGGCCGTATTGCGCGATCGGGCTGACCTGATACCGATCGAAGAGTCCCGGCATCACCCGCTTGGTCACCTCGCGGTTGGCGAGCATGTAGGACACGCCGCTCGGCACGCGGAGGTTGTCTTCGAGCACGACGAACCGGCCGTCCTCGAGCCGCACGAGATCGCTGCCCGCCACCGACACGTAGATGTCGCGGTGCACGCGCACGCCGCGCATCTCGCGCCGGAAATGGCGGCAGCTGTAGAGCAGGTCGCGGGGCACCACGCCTTCGGCCAGGATCCGCCCCTCGTGGTAGACGTCCTTGAGGAACAGATTGATCGCGGTCAGGCGCTGCGTCAGCCCGCTGACCAGCGTCCGCCACTCGGCGGCCGTGATGATCCGGGGCAGCAGATCGAAGGGGAAGATCCGCTCCGTACCCTCTTCGTCGCCGTAGACGGTGAAGGTGATGCCCTGGGTCAGGAAGGCCTTGTCCGCCTCGACCTGGCGCAGTCCGAGCTCGCCCGCCGACGACGCGCGCAACTCGTCGAAGAGCGGTCCGTACTGCGCGCGGGCGCCGGACGCGTCGAACATCTCGTCATAGCCCACCCCGGCGTCGTAGCTGGAAAACAGCTCGCCCGCTGAGGACATCGACAGGCGTGAGGGCGTCATGGCGCGCATGGTAGCAGGTGCGGCTCGTTTCAGACACAAATGTAGGCACGCGGAGGGAGGCCGACGGTTCTGTCAGCCGCCCACTCGCGCGCGCCGGTCGTTGCCCTACCCCTCGACCCGCGCGACCGCTCCCGACGCGGTCCGCTGCAGGAACTCGCTCCGGATCAACACGTCCACCACGGCCTCGCACGACGAGAGGTCGAGACCCCAGAGCCGCGCGGCCTGCGGCATCGTCAACCGCAGGCCCGGCATCTCGAGGAACTCGCAGCGCACGCGCTCCACCAGTTTCTCGAATTCTAGCGCCTGCAGGTCAAGTGGCAACATGGCGTGGGGTCGTCCGCTCGGCGGTGGCGGTAGCAAGACGTGATCCGGCGCCAGGTATGCGACAATCCGGCGCGTTTCCAGTCAGCCGGCGCCGCGGGAGCCCGTCTGTCTCCGCGGATCGCCACCGAATCGCGCATTTGTGTACCGGCTGGACCGGCGATCCTACAAATATGTCCAATAGCTGGCGCCGCGCCGCACTCCGTCACGTGAACTGGCTGGGAAAACGCGCCGGAGCGCTCGGTGGACGGGGGCAGCGTTCTTGCTCTCAGTCGATAGTTTCATTATTCCCCGCGGCGGATTCGGAGGGTCGGTGAGCATCAGAGATGTGGCGGCGCGCAACGAGGACTCGGCGCTCTGGACGCTCGAGGAAATCGGCCGGCTCGTGTCGGCGAGCGGGAACGCGGCCGAGACGCTGAACAACATCGTCCACCTGATCCAGCGGCGATTCGAGACCGACGTCTGTTCGGTCTATCTCCTGGAGCCCGACCGCGCCAACCTGGTGCTCGCGGCGACGGTCGGCCTGCGCGCGGAAAGCGTGGGGCGCGTCCGGATGCGCCTGACGGAAGGGCTGGCGGGTCTGGTCGCCGAACGCCTCCGACCGCAATTCGTCGCCGATGCCGCCACACATCCCCGCTTCAAGTACTTTCCGGAAGCGGGCGAAGACCTGTATCGCTCGTTTCTCGGCGTACCTATCGTCGAGCGGGGACTCCTGCAAGGCGTGCTCGTCGTCCAGACGATCGAGACCCGTACCTTCGGGGCCGAGGACATGCGCCTGCTGACGATGGCCGGCGCGCAGGTGGCACCGATCGTCACCGAAGCGCGAACGCTCGGACAGTTCGTCGCGCCGGCTCACCAGCGGCTGGGCGCCCTTGCCCAGAATCTCTGGTGGAGCTGGGACCCCGACACGACCAGCCTGTTCCGCGAGATCGATCCGGTGCTCTGGCGCACGCTCGACAACAACCCCGTCGCCCTGCTCCAGCAGATCCCCATCGAGAAGCTCGAGGAGCGCGCCTCTCAGCTGGCGCTCCACAGCCGAATCAACTACGCCTACCGCCGGCTGCAGGAGTACCTGAACTCGAAGCACACCTGGGGCGCGCGGCACGCGGGTGTACTCTGGGCGCGCCCGGTCGCGTACTTCTCGGCGGAGTTCGGCATCCACGAGTCTCTGCCCATCTATTCGGGCGGCCTCGGGATCCTGGCCGGCGACCACATCAAGAGCGCGTCGGATCTCGGAGTGCCACTCATCGGCGTCGGCCTCTACTACGACCAGGGCTACTTCAGGCAGCGCCTCGATCGCGACGGGTGGCAGCACGAGGATTACCTCGACGTCAATCACCGCTCGCTCCCGATGCGCCCGGCGACGAGCGATGGCGTGCCCGTGACGATCTCGGTCGAAACACGGACCGGGTCGATTTCGGCGCGCGTGTGGCAGTTGTCGATCGGCCGAAACACGCTCCTCCTCCTCGATTCGAACGTCGAGGGCAACCTCCCCGAAGATCGCGAGTTGACCTCGCGGCTGTACGGCGGCGACGACCGGGTTCGCATCCGGCAGGAACTGCTCCTCGGCGTCGGCGGCGTGCGCGCGCTCGCCGCGCTCGGCATCGCGCCTGGCGTGCTGCACCTCAACGAGGGCCATAGCGCCTTCGCGCCGCTCGAGGTCGTTCGTCAGCGGATGGTGGTCGAGGGCATTGACGCCTGGGAGGCGCTCAGGCGCGTCGCCGCTCAGGTCGTATTCACGACGCACACGCCGGTTCCGGCCGGGCACGACCGCTTCACCCCGGCGCTCGTGGACGAGCACCTCGGGCCGCTCCGCGAATCACTCGGCGTCGACCGTGAACGCTTCCTCGGCCTCGGGCGCGTGAATCCGCTCGACGGCAACGAGAGTTTCTGCATGACGGTCCTCGCGCTCAAGTCGTGCCACCGCGCCAACGCCGTCTCCTCCCTGCACGGCCAGGTGTCGCGCGCGATGTGGAGCCCGCTCTACCCCGATCGCACCGAGGACCGCGTGCCGATTGGCCACATTACCAACGGCGTCCACGTGCCGACATGGCTCGCGCCGCAGATGCGCCAGGTGTACGATCGGCATCTCGGCCCCGACTGGACCATGCGTGCGAGCGACGCGTCCCTCTGGGATCGGATCGACGCCATCGATGACGGCGAGCTCTGGGAAACGCACCAGACCTTGAAAGTGCAGCTCATCGACACCGTGCGCCGGCGCACCGCCCAGCAGGCCGAGCGCAGGGGCGAGCCGAGCGAGATCGTCGCCCCGATGCGGCGGGCGCTGAGCTTCGACGCCCTGACGATCGGCTTCGCGCGGCGCTTCGCCACCTACAAACGCGCCACCCTGATGCTGCGCGACATCGAGGCGTTCGCTGGCCTTGTCAACAACCCGACGATGCCCATCCAGTTCGTCTTTGCGGGTAAGTCGCACCCGCACGACGGACCGGGCAAGGCGCTGCTCCGGGAAATCGCGCAGCTCGCCCGCGACCCCCGGTTCGCAGGCAAGCTCGTTTTCGTCGAAGACTACGACATCAATGTGGGCCGCCACCTCGTCCAGGGCGTCGACGTGTGGATCAACAATCCCCGCCGGCCGCTCGAGGCCTGCGGCACGAGCGGACAGAAGATCGTCCTCAACGGCGGACTGAACCTCTCGATCCTGGATGGCTGGTGGGCGGAAGCGTACGACGGCGTCAATGGGTTCGCGATCAACATGGGCGAGACCCACACCTCGACCGAAGTGCACGACGCACGCGACGGCGACGCACTGCTCGAGGTCCTGCGCGACGTCGTCGTGCCGCTCTATTACAACCGCGACCGGGACGGTCTGCCACGCGAGTGGATCGCGCGCGTGAAGCGCGCCATCCGCACGCTCGGCTGGCGCTTCAGCGCCGACCGCATGGTCAAGGATTACATGCTCAAGACCTACATCCCGGCGGCGGGCGGAACGAGCAGCGACGTGAGCCGGACCTGACGCCTACTGAACCTCGAAGGTGATCAGCGCGTTCACCCGGAACGCGACGACTTTGTTCTTGTTCACGACGCCCTCGAAGTTCTTGATCCAGATCGACTTGATATTCTTGACGGTCTTCCCTGCGTCCTTGACGGCGGACTGTGCCGCATCCTCCCAGCTGGTGTCGGACTGCGCGATGACTTCGATGACTTTGTGAATGGCCATACTGTTCCTCCGTCTTCGACCGGCACCCCGATGATCCGCGGCGGAGCCGCCGTGTCGGTGGATCAAGACAGTACGGGTCGACGGAGTCAATACATAGTGACGGCCGCTCGGCCCACAGCACGAACTCCAGCTCAACAGTCATGCGACGATCGGCGCGCCAAAATGCTGCTGCACGACGAGCGTGACGGCGCCTCGCAGTCTCGGTTGGGTCGAGGGATCGGTCGGGACGATGCGCGTTTCGACGTGCGGGAGGGTCCGTTTCCTCACCTCGTCGAGCACGATCGGTCCGAGGCGGTCCCAGGCGGCGGTCATCTCCCCAATCATCACGATCACCTGCGGCGCGAGGCCGATGGCAAGCCCCGCCAGGCCGAACCCGAGAAATCGCGCCATGCGTTCGAGTGCCTGAACCGCGCGCCGATCTCCATGATCGGCAAATCGCAGCAGATCCTCAAAGCGAGGAATATCGCCGACGGCCGAGCTCGGTCCATGGACGTAGTGTTGAACGGCCGCGGAGTTCGAGGCGTAGCGCTCCCAGCATCCCCGCTTGCCGCACGGACAGGGCGGTCCCTGCTCGTCGATCGTGACGTGACCGAATTCTCCGGCCAGGGCGTGACCGCCGTGCACGAGCTGTCCGTTCACGAGCATGCCGACGCCGATCCCCTCCGACACGGTCACCGCGAGCAGGTGTCGGATGTCCTCGCCGTGCTGGCCGAACCACAGCTCCGCCAGCGCGCACGCGTTCGCGGCGTTCTCGACCACGACCGGCAGTCCGACGGCTGCTTCGATGAGCGACGCGAGATCGACGTCCCCCCACCGGAGGTTCGGCGCAAAGACGAGGCGCCCGGACGCGCTGACGCGTCCCGGCAGACTGATCCCGATGCCCTCGCACACCACCTGCGGGTGCGCGCGCCGCATCGTCGTCAAGGCACGGGCGAGCTTGCGCACGAACGCTTCGGGGGTATGAGGAGTGGACCACGACGACTGCTCGACGAAGCGGGCGTCGACGCCGGCGAGCCCGATAGTCGTCGTCTCCGGCCGCAGCTCGACGGCGAAGATGCCGGCGCGCTCGACGTTGAGATGCAGGAATCGCGGGCGCCTGCCGCGCGGCGCGCGGCCGACGGCTCCTTCGGTCACCCACCCCTCATCGATCAGCTGATCGACGATGGCCGAGACCGTGCTGCGCTGCAGCCCCGATAATCGGGCCAGGTCCGCGCGCGACATCGGAGTGTGCCGTCGAATGAAGTTGAGCGCGATCCGACGGTTGATCTGGCGGGCCGTCTCGCTCGTGGCCACCTGGAAGTTCGTGAGGTCGATCTTGCGCATCTTCTGGCGCCCTTCCACAGTATTTTGTTCGTGTCACGAACGATAGTGGCGCCATCCCAGTTTGTCAATAATGAGCAAGTGCGCTTTACAGTTCACAGATCAAACTAATTACAGCCGGGTGGCGGGACGAGTCTCCCGGACAATTGGGGCCGCGACTCAAGGCGGGTGTGCACGGCGCTCCCTGCCGCGCACCGGATCACAGTCGATCCGATTCGATTCGCGCGATTCGACAGTAACGAGGCGAGTGGTGGGGCCGGATTGGCGGGGCGTCAGGCGGCCGTGTGAAAAAACGGAATCCAGAGGTCGTCTTCGTCGATCGGAGACGCCGACTCGGGCCGAAACGCGACCATCGAGGGCACCCCTGGCTCGATCATCCGGAGCGCGGCCGACTCGGCATCGAAGCAGAGCGGCACCATCGACAACTCCACCTGTTGCGATCCTGATGCGGTGACCACTTCCAGCACGAGGCTGCTGAGGTGACGGCTCCCGGAGTCGATCACAAAGCCGATCAGCGCTCCGAGCTCCCGGTCCTCGGACGTGCGCACGCTCAACCGGCCAAGAACGTGTCTGCGCACCCTGGTCCGGATCGCCGGGAGATAGCGTGGAACGGCCATGGTCACCTCCTGCCCTCGCGGGGGAGTTGAGCAAAAGCGATACCAGTCCCCGGCCTTGAATATCAGGCGCATTTCTCGCACTTGCGACCGGCCTGTGTCTCACTGTAGGCTGTCGGTTTCATATCCGGTCTGGTTCCGGGGGGCCCTTCGAGGGTTGAGTTCCTGTTGGGAGTCCTCGACTAACTCAGTTCTCTCTGGAGTGCTGAATGACGCGCGCGCTCACGATTGTCACGTTGCTCCTGTTCATTACTCTCCCCGCAGCCGCTCAGACCAAGGGCCGCATCAGCGTCGGCGGCAGCGTCACGTTCGTGCAGCCGACCGACAGCGAAGTGGGGTCGCTCGTCGGCATTGGTGGACTCGTCAGGCTCAATCCCAAGAAGGGGTGGGGCGTTGCCGGCGGCCTGAGCTGGTTCCGGGCCGACGTCGACAACCCGGAGTCCGGCGACCCCTTCCTCAAGCTGCGCGTGCGTCCGCTCATGGGCGGTGTTTCGTACACCGTCGGTGAGCAGCCCGTGCTCATCAGCTTCTCGATCGTCGCCGGGCCGTCGTTCAATCATCTTGATTTCGACGATGATTTCCTCAACACGCTGCCTGCGGGACCGCGACCCGAGATCGACATCAAGACCAGCCTCGCGGTGCGACCGGGCGTCGGCCTCACCTGGACCCTCGCGCCGCGCGTGGCGATCATTGGCTTTGCCGGGTACTGGTACAACCGTCCCGACATCGTCTACCGTGACGTGGCGGGACAGGAGTATCGCAACCGCTGGAAAGCCGATGCCATCCTTCTGAGCGTGGGCGCCGTCTACTCGCTTTTCTGAGACCCGTCGCGTGAAGGCCATCGTCCTGGCCCGAGGAAAGGGCACGAGGATGCAGCGAGCGGATCGCGCGGCTGCCGCCGATCCTGCGCAAGCGCGAATCGCGGACACGGGGCTGAAGGCGATGATTCCGTTCCGCCGGCCGTTTCTCGACTACATTCTCAGCGCGCTCGCGGATGCCGGATGCCGCGACATCTGCCTCGTCATCGGACCCGAGCACGACCTCGTCCGCGAGCACTACGAGCGCGCCTGCCCGCCGGAGCGCGTGCGGGTCTCTTTTGCGATTCAGGAGGAACCGCGCGGAACAGCCGATGCCGTGCTGTCGGCAGCGCCGTTTGCCGGCGACGCACCGTTCCTCGTCCTGAACTCCGACAACTACTATCCTGTTGAGGTGCTGCGCGCACTGGTCGCGCTCGACGGCCCGGGACTGCCGGCGTTTCGCCGGTCGACGCTCCTGGCGCACGGCAATATCGATCCTGACCGCATCCGCACTTACGCGATGCTGGCCATCGACGAAGCGGGCATGCTCGAAGATATCGTCGAGAAGCCTGATCCCGAGACGTTCGCCCGCTACGGGGACGAGGTCCGCGTCAGCATGAACTGCTGGCGCTTCGGGCCATCGATCTTCACAGCGTGCCGCAGCATCGAGCCCTCGCCTCGTGGTGAGCTCGAGCTGCCGAACGCGGTACGGTATGCGGTGCGTGTGATGGGCGAGCGGTTTCGCGCGATTCCCGTCGACGCCGGCGTGCTCGACCTCTCGCGTCGCGAGGACATCGCGACCGTCGAACACCGGTTGTCGGGCATCGACGCCCGACCCTGAGCCCTGAGAGCCTGTGAAAAATCGTACGTAGTGTCCGCCTTTAGGCGGACTTGTCCTGGTCCGGCTGAAGCCGGACACGACATTTCTTCACAGTGGACGCGTCATCAACATGATCGCGCCGGATCCGGCACGCGCGCTCGAAGAGGCCGGCCTCGGCGAAGAGGCCGCGAGGGGCCACGCGTCACGATTCGAACGCCTGGCGGCGACCCTGTCGGTCGAGCGCCAGGACGAAGAGGCATGGGACGCGTGGTACGTGCCCGGCCGCATCGAGGTGCTCGGCAAGCACACCGACTACGGCGGAGGTCGCAGCCTCATCTGTGCCGCCGAGCGCGGGTTCCACGTCGTCGCCGCGCCTCGAATGGACGCGCGCCTGGCGATGACCGATCTCGGCCGCGGCGTCTCGCTGGTGCTCGACGCGGACGGGCCACAGCCCGAGGTCAGCTGGGCGACGTATCCCCTGACCGTGCTGCGCCGTCTGTCTCTCAACTTTCCCGAAAGGACCCGCGGCATCGATCTGGTATTCGAGAGCGATCTTCCGTCAGCCGCCGGCATGAGCAGTTCGAGCGCGCTCATGGTTGCTGTGCTCCTCGCCCTCGTTCGCGCGAACCACCTCGACCGAACCGCGGCGTGGAGGGAGAGCATTCGCAACCCGCCCGAGGACCTTGCGGCGTATGCGGCCACCATCGAGAACGGCAGTTCGTTCCGCGGGCTGACCGGTGAAGGCGGCGTCGGCACGGAAGGCGGCAGCGAGGACCACACGGCGATCCTCTGCAGCGAACCCTCACGTGTTGGCCAGTACGCGTTCTGCCCGACGCGGCGCGAGCGGTCGATCGCCTGGCCGGCCGGACTGGTCTTCGCAATCGGCGTCAGCGGCGTGGCGGCGCGCAAGACCGGTCAGGCCCGCGACGACTACAACCGCGCGTCGCGCAACGCGGCGCGCGTGCTCGATCAGTGGCAGGCCGCGACCGGCCGTCGCGACGCGACGCTCGCCGCCGCAGTCTCATCGTCGACCGACGCGGCCGACCACATACGCCACCTGCTTCGAAACAACGAGGAGCTACGCGATCGGTTCGTGCAGTTCGTCGAGGAAAGCACGCAACTCGTGCCCGCGGCTGGCGACCAGCTCGCGAGTCGCGACCTCGATGGCTTCGGTCGCACCGTCGCCCGTTCGCAAGAGCTCGCCGAGCAGCTGCTTCGCAACCAGGTGCCAGAGACCGTAGCCCTCGTCCGAATCGCCCGCCAGCACGGTGCGTGGGCCGCCTCGGCGTTCGGCGCCGGCTTCGGTGGAAGCGTATGGGCCCTCGTCGACCAGGCGAACGCAGACGCCTTCCTCGATCGCTGGCACAATTCGTATCGCGCGGCCTGCCCCGCCGCCTCGGCCCGCTCGCGGTTCTTCCTGACGAGGCCAGGGCCGGCGGTCGTGGCGTTGAGTGAAGAGCTTTAAGAGAGGTTCAAGGGGCTGCCGACAGACATGAACGACTACGATGCCGCGGCGCTCAGCGCCGTCGTGCACCTGAGCGAGCGTTCTAACGCCCGCCGCAGCAGCGCCGTGGATCCCGACTTCACGCGCGGACGGTGGCAGTCCACCCAGCCGCTGGGCATCGTGCGGGCCTAGCTTGCTGCTCGCTGCTGGCGGCTGGCTGTTCCAGACTCGCTACTCGCGGATACAGGAGAGCTGTAGCGGCTGTGCACGCGCGCGTGTCCTCCGGCGGGCCGATCGTGTGACATTTGCCGGCTCATAGCCGGTCTCTGGATTCACCCTCGTAACACCTACACCAAATCCCGGCGATCCCAGTTAAAGGCTGAGGCACCGCTGCCGCTTTCTTCAGCATTCCTACGCGGGCACCGCGATTGCTAGGCAGGCGTCAGATCCCTGCGAATCAATCGTTGAGGAAAGAGGACTGCGCATGACGCGGACATTCGGTACGCTTGCCACAACGCTCGCCGCAATCGTCACGAGCCTGGTCACCCTTGCCTGGGCGCAAGGGCCAGCCGGCGGCCTCGAACAATTCTGGGGCCCGCACTACACCTATCCCGCCGATTCAGCTATCGCTGCTCGACACCCGAGTCCGCCGGCGGATCCCGGCGCTGTCGATGCGATGCATCACTGGAACGGAATTGCGATCGACTCGAGCGGACTCGATCACACGCCGGTCGAAGAAGGCGACCCGCGTGTCTTTGGCGAGCAGCTCGGACCGGGACGCTCGAGCCGGGCGATGGCCATTGTCCACATCGCCATGTTCGACGCCGTGAACGCAATCGCGAAGCGATATAAGAGCTACACGGGAATCGCCGACGCCGCTCCCGGCGCTTCGATGGACGCCGCCATCGCGCAGGCGGCGCACGACACACTCGTCGCGATGTTCCCGTCCCAGAAGGCGCATTGCGACGCGCTGCTGGCCGAAGAGCTCGCGCGTATTCCCGACAGTCCCGCCAAGACGGCAGGCATCCGCACCGGTCAGCGCGCCGCCCGCGCGATCCTGGCGAAGCGGAGCGACGATGGCTCCCAACATACCGAGCCGCTGCTGGGCACGGACTTCATCACGAGCGGTGAGCCAGGGAAGTGGCGCCAGGATCCGATCAGTCAGCTTCCCATCGCGCTCGGCGCGTACTGGGGCCAGGTCACTCCATTCGTACTTCCAGACGTGGAAAAGTTCCGAGTGCCGCCGCCACCAGTGATGACCAGCAGTGAGTACACGGCGGCCTTCCGACAGGTCAAACGCCTTGGCGGAGACGGCGTCGCGACGCCAACGGAACGCACGGCGGATCAGACGCTTGCCGCAATCTTCTGGGCGTACGACGGCACACCGAGCCTCTGCGCGCCGCCGCGGCTCTACAACCAGATCACCATGACGATCGCCGATCAAATGGGCACGGACGTGGTCGACCTGGCGCGGCTGCTGGCGCTCGTCAACGTCGCGATGGCGGATGCCGGGGTGGCCGCTTGGGAGTCAAAGTACTACTATCAGTTCTGGCGCCCAGTGGGCGGCATCCGTGAGGCTGAGGGAATCACAAGTCCAACCGGCCGTGGAGACGGCAACCCGCTCACGGGCGGCGACCCGGTTTTTTCGCCGCTGGGCGCGCCTGCCAGCAACCTCCATGGGCCCAACTTCACGCCGCCGTTTCCCGCATATCCATCGGGGCATGCGACGTTCGGTGGAGCACTATTCCAGACGCTTCGCAATTTCTACCGGACTGACGAGATCCCGTTCACGTTCGTCTCAGACGAGCTCAACGGCGTGACGCGCGACAACGAGGGAAACGCTCGCCCGCTCCTGCCGCGCTCGTTCTCGAGGTTGTCACAGGCGGAGGAAGAGAACGGCCAGAGCCGGATCTATCTCGGGATCCACTGGAGGTTCGACAAGACTGAAGGGATTGCCCAGGGCCGCCGCGTCGCGAACTACGTCTTCGCGAACGCGTTCCGAAGACGATAGAAATGAACCGGTGAAAGTTCGTCGCGCGAGGCCGCGAGGATCCGACGCGGATGCGGGAAGCCGGATGGTGTCTCAAACGCCTACTTCGGCTTCCCGACCATCGGCACGAACCTGACCGGAAGCGTGCGCAGCGTCTCGAGCCCCGTTCTGGTTTTTCGAAGAATCCTCAGTTCCTGATCGAACGTGCCGACCGGGATGGCCATGAGACCGCCGACCCGGAGCTGGTCGACCAGAGGACGCGGCACCTCGGCTGGCGCGGCGGTCACCATCACCCGATCGTACGGCGCATGCTCGGGCCATCCGAGATAGCCGTTTCCGGTCTTGATCCACACGTTCGTGTACCCCAGATTCCCGACCGTCGATCGCGCGCGATCCGCCAGGGGCCCGACGATCTCGATCGTGTAGACCTCTTTTGCCAGCTCGGCCAGAATCGCCGCCTGATAACCAGACCCCGTACCGATCTCCAGCACGCGATGATGCGGCTCGACGTCGAGCGCCTGAGTCATGAAGCCGACGATGTACGGCTGAGAGATCGTTTGATCGTGCCCGATGGGCAGGGGGAAATCGCCGTAGGCGTCGGGCCGGACCTGCTCGGGCACGAACAGATGCCGCGGCACGCGCGACATCGCGTCGAGCACACGAGGGTTCACGACGTCGCGCCCGAGCAGCTGATCGCGGACCATCGCCGCGCGCGCCGAAGCCCAGTCGGGCTCGCGCGGCTGCTGTCGGTCCGGCGTCTGACACGAGGCCACCACGAGCGCCAGCGCCGCGCCAACCGCTCTCCAGGTACCCACCTCGCCACTCTAACAAGAGGGGGGCCTTTCGGCCCCCCTGAAATTCCGATGCGAGCTGCGACCCGGCGACCGCGAGCTTCGAACCGCGAGGCCCGAGCCCCGAGCGCCGACTTAGAACGTCACCCGCGCCCCCAGGAAGAAGCGCCTCGGGTCGAGGAAGCGAATGGGCTGTCCGAACGCCGTCCCGCCCGCCCCGGCCACGAGATCCTGGTCGCGGATCGAGTCCTGGTTGTTCAGGACGTTGAACACGTCGACGAAGAACTCGGTGCCGATGTCCATGAATCTCCGCTTGTACTGCGCGCGCAGGTCGAGCTGCGCCCAGCCCGGGTTCTGCAGCGATCCGATCGCGTCCGCCGCGACCCAGAAGTCGGTTACCCCCGCGTATGTATAGGGCACGTCGACCTGAATTGGCAGGTTGCGCTGTGACGCGAGCGCAGTACGGCTGGCGATCGTCCCGGAGTTGTAGCGCAACGCCGCGCCAAGCTCGATGCCGACCGGCCAGATGTAGGAACCGGCGGCCTTGAAGACGTGCGGGATCGTGCCGGGCTGCTTCTGGTAGGTATTCGGCGCGAGCGGATCCAGGTAGAGCACGTCGCCCTGGAAGTCCGCGTTCGAGTCGGAGTTCGTGTTGCCCTTCGCCCAGTTGTAGGTGTAGGACCCGAGCAGCTGCCAGTTGTCGCTGTACCGCTTGCGGAAGATCAGGTCGACGCCCTGGTAGTTCCGCTTGCCGCCGTTGAGTGTGGCAATCACGAAGTTGGAGCCGGGATTCTGCGTGTAGCCGAAGTAGTCCAGCCCCAACCACAGCGACTGCGGGTCGTTGGTCGGCCCCGGATAATCCGTGGTGCCGCTCGTCGAGGTGGCGAACAGCGCGAGGTCGTAGTCCTCGAGGATGTCGCGGGTCCGCCGATTCGTGTAGGCGGCCTCGACGCTCATGTTCCGTCCAAGGTCGACCTGGTAGCCGGCCGTCACGTCATCGGTATACGGCGTCTTGGTCGACGGCGCGAAGAACGCGTCCTGCTGCACCAGTCCGCCGCGGGTGCGGTAGGTGACCCAGCTGTCGTTGATCCAGACCTGCTCTTCGCGCACGAAGCCGCTCAGTGTCCCAGCGAAGTTGGTCATGTTGTTGCGGATTGGATCGTAATAGCGGCCGTAGTAGCCGTACACCTTCTGTTTGCCGTCGCCGCGGAGGTCGTACGCAGCGCTCAGCCGTGGCGCCACGGCCCAGTCGAAGGTGAAGATCTCCTCGCCGGTGCTCGCGAAGTGCTTCCACTGCTCGGCGCGCAGGCCCACGTTGAAGGTCAGGCGGTTGTAGGTGAACTGGTCCTGGACGAAGAAGCTGAGGCCGTCGGACCGTGTTTCCTGCGAGCCGCGCTGGGACATGAAGGTGCGGTCGTAGTTGACCTTGCCGTCGGGGTTGCCGGTCGTGTTCGCGAAGATCAGGCGCGGCCCCATCTCGGCCGACGTGATGGTGCCGTCGCCGTTGGCGTCGAACTGCGCATAGAACTGCGCGCGGTTCGGCGATCGGTTGATCGTGTTGATCAGGCCGTTGAAATCGCTCGAGTTGTTGACGTTGAAGTCGCGGCCGCTGAACGAACCGGTCGCCAGCTCGCCGGCCGAGAGGCCCGCCAGCCCGTTCGCCAGCGAGGTGACGGTCTGGTCGTCCACGTAGATGAGGTCACGGAAGTTGTCGTTCCTGGACCACTCGAGTCCGCCCTTGAAGGTGTGGCGGTTCCACGTGTACTGCAGCGAGCCGCGCACGCCTGTCGTATCGCGCTGGTCGATGATGTCCTGACCGAATCCCCCGAGCTGCTCGTCGGCGAGCGTACGGACGTCGGTCGATCGATAGATGACCGTGTTCGACACGTCGCGGATGGCGGAGAGATCAGTGACCTCGCCGTTGTGCACGTTGTAGCCGGCCTCGATCAGCATCGAGCCTTGCAGCCGAAGGTAATGGGCGCTGTAGTTGTCGCCGCCCTGGACTCGTGCGCGGTCGCGCGCGTTGGTCAGGTCACGATCGCGACGTCCGCTGATATCGGTCGGGTCATTGAGGAACGTGAAGCTCACCGTGTCGCTGCGCGTCGGGGTCCACGTGCCCTTCGCGTACCCCTGATCCTGAGCGTTTTTCACCGTCCGCAGGAACACGTCCGTATCCAGGCTCGTGACATCGTCCTCACGCTCGATTCGACGGTAGCTGCCAAAGAACCAGGCGCGATCCTTGACGATCGGTCCGCCCACCGTGCCAGCGACGTCGAAGGTCGAGAATTCCTGCAGGGCCGAGTTCTTGTTCTCGGCGACGAGGCCGCTGTTCTGGAAGAAGTAGTTGCCCGATCCGTGGAACGCGTTGCTGCCGGACTTGGTGATGACCGTCGAGAGGAGGCCTGGCGTGCCGACGTACTCGGCCGGAATGCCACCAGTCAGCACTTTCTGTTCCTGGATGATCTCGGTGTTCAGGTTGGAGCCGAACGTGCCGGTGACCGGGTCGGTTACGTTGATGCCGTTGAAGTAGTAGAAGTTGTCGCTCGACACGCCGAGGTTGCCGCCGATGTCGCTGTAGTTGATGCCGGACTTCGACGCGGGATTGCCTGGCTGCTGCGGGTCGTCGGGCAGCACGCCCGGCACGAGCTGCAGGTAGCTCTGGTACGAGCGGCCGGTCGGCAGCGACTCGGTCAACTGCAGCGTGATGTCCTGCCCAGTCGTCGCGCTGCGCGCATCGACTATCGGCGACTCGGCCGTCACCTGCACCTGTTCGGTCACGCCGCCTACCGCGAGCGGCACGCGGACCGTTGCGGTCTGCCCCGAGCGCACGAGCACGTTCTCGTTGCGCGTGGGCCTGAACCCTGACAGCTCGGTCGTCACGATGTAGTGCGCCGATGGCGCGAGGCCGACGAGAAGCGCTCGTCCTTCCGCGTCGGTGACGGCCTGGCGCTTTGTCACTGTATCGACAGCGGTCGTGACAACCGTCGCTCCGGGAATCGGCAAGCCGGCCTGGTCCTGCACCAGGACCTCGATGGTTCCGGTCTCCGCGACTTGCGCCGCGGCGGGATGGGCGACGGCCAGCAGGGCGATCACTGCCACGACCGACAGCCAGAAGTGTTTGATGGTATTCACAGCATTGCCTCCAAGGTGAGGGCGTTCGTCCCAGCGACTCAGCTCCGAGGCGTTGAAGCACTCAAGTGTGGTGAAGGGATCGACCGCACTTCGGTCGTGACGAAACGCCTGACGGGGACGCAGGACGCATGTTTGCTGCCAGTCGAAGTCCATCGCTCGATTGGCCGCAGGCGAACAGGTTGTGCGTTTCGTACCTCAGCGCTGTTTGCTGGTCACACCATTCATCACACGCGCGCTGCTGCGATCCAACGAGGGCGCGAGTCGAGATCCAGCGCATTGAAGCCGAATCGTCCAGTCGCAGAGTCCGACGTTCGGCCGGAACAGACCGTAAGGTTTGTCGACAGCCGCCCTTCCAGAGGACAATTCGGACCGCCATGCCATCTCAACCGCATCGCTTCTGTTCCGTCCTCGTTGCTGCAACCGTCGCCGCGACGGTGCTGGCCGGCCAGACACGCCAGCCGGCCACGCCCGCCGACTACGGCAAGTTCGAAACGCTCGTCACTCAGCCACGAGGCGGGCTCTCGCCAGACGGACGCTGGCTCGCGTACGGCATCAACCGGTCGAACCGAGAGAACGAGCTGCGCGTGACGTCGGTCGCGTCGAGCGAGACAAAGACGATCTCGTTCGGATCGCAGTCGACGTTCTCGGCTGATTCGAAGTGGGCGGCCTATGCCATCGGTTACTCGGAGGCACAGGAAGAGAAGCTACGCCAGCAGAAGAAGCCGATTCACCGCAAGCTCGGCACCTTGAAGCTCGCCTCGGGCGAGATGACGACGGTGGATGGCATCGAGACGTTCGCCTTCAACGCGAGCGGAACATACCTCGCCATGAAACGCTACGCGCCCGAGCGCAAGGACGCCCCTGATGCGGCCGCGCCGGCGGACGAGGCTCCCGTCGGCACGACGCTCATCGTCCGGCAGCTCGAATCGGGACGAGACACGACGTTCGGGAACGTGACCGAGTTCACGTGGCAGGACAAGGGCGGACTCCTCGCGCTCGCGATCGGCGCGGAGGACAAGGCTGGTAACGGGATTCAGCTCTTCGATCCCGACACCGGCTCGCTCCGCGTGCTCGACTCGGCACAGGCGATTTATACGGGGCTGACGTGGCGCAAGGACGCAGACGATCTGGCCGTCCTCCGGAGCGCGACCGACGATCGGCACGACGGCCCGACGCACGCCATCCTCGCCTGGAAGGGCCTGGCCCCGATGGTGGTCTTCGACCCGCTGTCGGCGCCCGGCGTGGCGGCCGGCTCGCGCATCGTGGCTTTCCGCCGGCCGACGTGGTCCGACGATGGACGAACGATATTCGTGGGCGTCGGCAGGTGGGACGAGAAAGGTCCGGAGAAAGACCAGGACGGAGCCAGAGACAAGGAGAAAGGAACAGGAGATCAGGAGACCAAGAGAGACGGCAAGGAGGCTGACGAGCCGGCGGCAGTCGAAGTCTGGCACGCGAAGGACATCGACGTCATGCCGCGTCAGAAGATCAACGCGAGAACCGATCGCCAGCGCAACACCCTGGCGGCGTGGCACGTCGACAGCCACCGCTTCGTCCCGCTCGGAACAGATCTCTTCGAGCGCGTCACACCCATTCGACACCAGCGGGTCGCCTACGCCGCCAACTGGTCGTCCTATGCGATGGAGCGGACGATCGGCCGTCCGTCGGCCGACGTGTATCTCGTCGACATCGACAGCGGCGCACGAACGAAGGTCAAGGACGGCATCGAGGATCAGTATCTCCAGGCCAGTCCCGGCGGCCGCTACCTCCTCTACTTCCAGGCCGACCAGTATTGGACGATCGACACGGCGACCAAGTCCACGGTGAACATCTCGAAGGCGGCGCAGACCTCGTTCGTCAACCGCGAGTCGGACGCGACGGTCAGGCAGAAGCCGGCCTTTGGCGTCGCCGGCTGGACCAAAGACGACGAGGGCGTGATTCTTTACGACAAGCTGGACGCGTGGATCGTCGCGGCCGATGGCTCTGGCGCGACGCGGCTGACCGACGGGTCAGTCGACCAGATTCGCTATCGCTACGCGCGGCTCGATCCCGACGAGGAGTGGATCGATCCGAAGCAGCCGATGTATTTCAGCCTCTTCGGTATCTGGAGCAAGAAGTCCGGCTACGCCCGGTTGGACGCCGGCGCCGCGCGGCCGACGCCACTCATCCTCGAGGACCAGAGCGTGACGGGACTCGCCAAGGCGAAGGACGCGAGCGTCTTCGGGTATACCGTCCAGGCCTTCGAGCATCCTCCGAACGTCCTGGTCGGCGGCGGCGACTTCAAGGGTGCCCGCGCGGTCGCCAAAACGAACCCGTTTGCCGCCGACTACGCCTGGGGCACCTCCGAGCTCGTCGAGTACAGGAACGAGCGCGCCGAGCGGCTGCAAGGCGCGCTCTTCTACCCGGCGGGCTACGTGCCGGGGAAGAAGTATCCGATGGTGGTCTACATGTACGAGCGCCTGTCGGACGGACTCCACCGCTGGAGCAGCCCGTCAGATCGCGAGCCCTACAATCCAGCCGTCTTCACGAGCCTCGGATACATCTTCCTGCAGCCCGACATCGCCTTTCGTCCGCGCGAGCCTGGGCTGTCGGTTGCCGACTGTGTCGGAGCGGCCGTCAAACGTGTCATCGCCATGGGCGTCGTCGATCCCACGCGGATTGGCATCATCGGCCACTCGTGGGGAGGGTTCGACACGGTGTTCCTCGCCACGCATACGAACCTCTTCGCGGCGGGCGTGGCGGGCGCGCCGATCACGGACCTCGTCAGCAACTACGGTAACCATCACTGGAGCGCGGGAATTGCCGAGACCGACCACATCGAAACCGGCCAGCAGCGCATGGAGGTCCCACTCTGGGAGGACCTGCCGGCCTACATCCGCAATTCGGCGGTGTTCGGCGTCAGCACGATGAAGACGCCGCTCCTCGTCGCGTTCGGGGACAACGACGGCACCGTGCACTGGCACCAGGGCGTCGAGCTCTACAACATCGCCCGCCGCGCGAAGAAGGATGTGGTGATGCTCGTCTACGGCGGCGAGGATCACAGCAACCGCCGGAAGCCCAACCAGATCGACTATCAGCGCCGCGTCGTCCAGTGGTTCGGCCACTACCTCAAGGGCGAACCGGCGCAGCCCTGGATCACCAGTGGTGTGAGCTTCCTCGATCGCGAGCAGGAGCTGAAGAAGGCGAAGAGTGGGAAGGGATCGTAATGAGAAGCGGCCGAGCTGAGATGGCGTCGAATCGATCTACGCACACTGCAGGAATCAGCGGACCGCGCGGCACTAGTCAAGGCTTCGCCGTCGAGGGAATTCGCCGCCCCTCGATGACCGAACGGCCGTCTGCGCCCTCGGCCGACCAGAGCGCGATCCAGAACCCCTCCCCCGCCGCAACGACGGGATAGCTCACGCCTGCGCCGCTGAACATCAGCGGTGGCTGGGCGACGTTGTCGGATACGGGCCGGAAGACGATGCGCCGCGTCCCGCCGGCCCGCTCGTCCCAGACAGCGGCCGTGTTCGTGTGTTCGTCAGCGGCAATCTGAGGATGCGCCGGATCGGAGTCACCCGAATCGAGACGAATGCGCGGCGTGAAGGCGTTGCCCGACAGGCTCGAGTAGAAGATGGCTTTCCGCGGCGTCTCGCCCGCGACGAGCGTCGGCCACACAATGTGGATCCCGCCGTGACCGTCGGCCACCATGCCCGGTCCGTCGTCCGGGCACGCGTCGATCTTCCAGCCATCTTCGCTGACACGGATCGGGGCGCCGAACGTCGCGCCGTTGTCGGTCGACCGCGCGACCGCAATGTCGCGCAGGCTGCCCGGATAGATGTGACGCCAGGCCGTATACACGTGCTCGCCGGCCGTCGCCACGGCCGTCTTGCAGCAGAAACAGACGTTCGCCTGGACCAGGTGCTCGGATCGGGCGCCAGCGTCTTTCCACGACGCGTGAAAAATGTCCTGGCGCGGCCCGCCGTCCGATCGCATCGGCTTCGGCGCGGCAGTCCCGTGCACGTGCTTCATCGGAGCCGCGTTCCGGCCGTCGAGCCAGGCGACGTGAACACCGCCGTCGTAGCCGAGGGCCAGTGAGTGCCAGCCGCGCGCGCCGGTCGCGGTCGCACCAGCCACCGTGACGGCCGGCGAGAACGTTTTCCCACGGTCCTTCGATCCGGCGTATCGAATGACCGTGTGGCCGTCGCGCTTGGCTGGCCACGCCACGTGGATCACGTAGCCGAAGCCGACGGCCACACGAGCCGGCTGCTCGCCAGACGCGCGCGCATCGCCCTCGATGTCGTTGACGCGAACGGCGGCGCCGAACGTGGCGCCGCCATCGCTGCTGACGCTGAGGTAGATGTCGGACGAGTCGTCTGTGGACGCCGTCCACACGGCCGCGACCATTTGACCGAAGGCCGCCACCGACACCGCCGAATTCGACCGGCCCGCGACGGCGAGGGCGATGCGGGTGGGTTCGGCCGGAGCAGTAGCAGCCGCCGGTTGCGCTGGTGTCCGGTCACCACCGCACGCCGCGATCGTTGTTGCGAGCAGGGCGGCCAGCAAGGTCGACCGCCCCAGATGTGCACGCCAATCGCCGTGAGTCTTCCGCCTGAAGGCGGACGCGGTCATCGTGGTCTTCCGCCTTCGCCAAGGCTCCGGCGGACCGCCGTAGCTTCCGCGGAGGCTGGTCGCGATCGTCGTGATTGCGTCGTGACAGAACATCAGCCTAGAACCTCGCGCGCACGGCGAACTGCCACGTCCGGGGATCCCCGACGGCCGTGATCTGGTTGAACGTCGGCGAGGGATTCGTCGGATAGGCGCCCGCACCGAAGTTCGTGTTCCTCGTCAGGTTGTTGGTTCGATTGGTCAGGTTGAACACCTCGGCCAGTCCTTCTAGACGCACACGTCCGGCGACCCTGAACGAGCGGCTGACGCGCAGGCTCATGCTGAAAAAGTCGCTGCCAATTCCCTCGTTGCGCGGGATGAACTCGCCGTCCACGATCGGCCGCCCCGCCGTGCCCTGGATCGTCGTCACGCCCGAGGTGATGTTGAACGGCAGCGCCGAGTACGCCTGCAGCATGCTGCTCAACTGAAAGCCATGGCTGAGCATCTCCCACACGTCCTTCGCCGGGTCCATCGACGTATTGACGCCGCCGGTGAACACGAACCGATGGCGCTGGTCGTCATCCGACCGGCCCCAATCCTTCGACAGGTCGAAGGGGTCGATCGGAGAGCTGAAGAAATTCTCGCCGACGTTGTTCATCGACTTCGACAGCGTGTAGCTGACCCGGTAGTAGCCCCACGCGGCCGGACGCTGGATGAACGACACGTGGAGGCCATGATAGTTCGAGTCCGCCACGGGCGAGTACTGGCTGTTGTTCGCGTAGTTCGGGTTCGGCCGGCAGCCGTTGTTCGTGCCGGACGCGACGCACGAGGGCACGTTCTGATTCACCGACATGATCAGATTGCTGCCGCGGACGTATTGGTAGCCAACGCTGACCGTGTTGCGATTACCAATCTGCCGTTCGATCTCGACGCTGGCCTGAGTGGAATAGGCGTTGTTCATCCCGGGATCCATCGTGGTCAGGTTGGGGAGGGTGACGGTCGGCACGACGGCGCTGAGGATGTTGGGAAAGACCGGCGCGCCGGCCTGCGTCGGCGACAGGCTCACGCCAATCTGCCGGAGGTTGGCGAGATCGGTCGTGTTTCCCGCCGAGAGCAGCGCGTTGGCCAGCGCGCGCAACGGCACGCGGTCGTAGAACAGCCCGGCGCTGCCGCGCACGATCGTGTTGCGCGAGGCGAACGGCGTCCAGGCGAATCCTAAGCGTGGCGACACGTTGTTGGCATCGGTGTCGATCGTCTCGAGAAACTGCAGGTCGTAGCGAAGGCCCGCATTCAGTGTCAGGTTCGAGCTCGCTCGCCACTCGTCCTGGGCGTAGAAGCCGACATTGGCGTTCCCCTGCTGCACCACGCTTTCGCCGAAGGTCTGGGTGAAGCCGGCGTTGTTGTAGGTGCCGGTGAGGAAGTTCGCGAGCGACGAGAATCCGTAGGCACCGCGGTACGACCGCGGATACGTGATCTTGTCGTCGTTGTACAGGAAGTCGACGCCCGCCCGCAGCGCGTGAGCGCCGGCCTGGTGAGACAGATTGTTGACGACTTGGTACATCTTGTTCAGCCGGCCGGTGGGACTGCCCGACAGCGTCCCGAACGACGCCACGCCCGCGATGCTCACGGCGGGACCGACGGGATCGGTCGGCGGCGCGAGCAGATCGCCATAGGCGAACTGCGCGCGTGTTTCGTTGACCGTCGTCGGCGAGAGCGTCAGCGTATTGCTGAACGCGACAGTCTGATCCTGATTCTCCAGCCCGGCCGACGCCGACGGCGCGTTGAGCGCACCAGCGCCGCGCGAGTTGCTGGACGTGACGTCGTACAGGCTGTACCGGACGCTGAAGTGATCGTTGCCCCTGAACTGATGGTCGATCTTGCCGAGGGCGTTCACGCTGTGCACCGGGTTGGGATAGATGCCGGTCACGATCGGCGACCCAGGATAGCCGACGGCGGCGAGCCGAGTATTGACGACCGCCACGTTGGCGTCGCTGATCGTCGCCAGCCCGGTCTGATCGAGCCGCCGCTGCTCGGCATTGGCAAAGAAGAACGTCCGGTCTCGGGTAATCGGTCCGCCGAGGCTCCCACCATACTGCTTCTGCGTCATCGGCAGCTTCTTGATGGCGCTGCCTTGTTGTACCAGGAGCGCGTTGTCCCCGTTGAAGTTGTCGTCGCGGAAGTAACCGTAGAGATCGCCGCGCGACATGTTGGTGCCGCTCTTGGTCACGACGTTCACATAGCCGCCGAGCGCACGCCCGAGCTCCGCCTGTCCGCCCGAGGTCACCACCTGGAATTGATCCACGGCGTCGACGCCGTACGGCATCCCGCTCAGCCCGGCCGCGTCGTCGTTGGCGGACAGGCCGTCGACGATGAAGTTGTTCGAGAAGTTGCGCTGGCTGCCGATCGAGAGACCCGAGCCTGGCACGGCGGACGTCTCGGCGAAGAGCTGCGTGCCGCCGACATTGGTTGGCGACACGCCTGGCACCAGGAGCGCGATGTCGAGAAAATTGCGGCCGTTGAGCGGCAGGTTCGCAACTTCCGTCTGGGAGACCGTTCCGGCGATCTGGCTGCGTGCTGATTCGAGCACCGTGGCCTCACCAGTGACGTTCACGCTCTCGGCGACCGCCTCGAGCGCGAGCGCGATCGGCAGGTCGAAGGCCGAGCCGACCGTCAGGGTCAGACGCCGCGTCGTATCGGCGAACCCGGCGTGGCGCACCGTGATCTCGTAGGGACCGAGCCGCAAGTACGGAAACCGGAACCGCCCTTCCACGTCGGTGATCGCCCCTCGGACGATGTTGGTTTCGGTCTGGCGCGCGGTGACGTTGGCACCGGCGACCACCGCCCCCTGAGGATCGGTGATCCGCCCGCTGACACTGGCGTAGTTGACTGTCTCCTGAGCCGACACGGACATGGCCGGCACGGCAAGCAAGCTGACGAGCAAGACGATCTGGACGCATGGCAGGCGGATGCCGTCATGCCGACACGACACGAGTTGAATACTCATGGACTCCTCCCCTGAACCGAACGGACTTCGAGCGTGAAAGCGATCGAGGTCGGGTTCAGGCGCGAGGAGGAGGACCGAGTGGAGGTGAGGCGACGACTGACGCGATCGGCTGCGGCACGGCGGGTGCGGATTCCGAGCCCGCCGGAAGGGCAAGCGCGACGAGGGTGGGAACGACTCCCCCGTTCGACAGCGTCATGAGGATGTCGTGCAGATCGACGAGAGGACGCGCGGCGCAGTCAGGGTCGCCGGACTTCACTTTGCCGGCGCGGTTGCCGTGCATCGGACAGACCTTGCCGGGATGGGAACCCATCGGGCAGCACTCGTGTGCCTCGGCTCTAGTTCCGCCGGCAAGCGGCTTCTGGCAACACAGGGCGGCAGGCACGAGCACCTGCATGACCATGTGGCACAGGACCACGGCCAGACCGAGCGAAGCGAGGTGTCGTCGGACGGAAGCCATCGACTGGGTGAAATTATACTGCAGCCGGTTGCATCAAACCGGCACACCGCGTCAGGAGACAATCATTCCCATGATCCTGAAGATTCCTGTCATCTACGGGTCGGTCCGCTCGGGACGGCGGGGCATCAAGGCCGCCCGGTTCGTCGAACGGCAGCTCCTGGCCCGCGGGCATGAGGTTACGCTGGTGGATCCGGCCGAGTTCCAGGTCCCCCTCCTCGATCGCATGTTCAAGGAGTACCCGCCCGGCACGGCTCCGGCGGTGCTCGAGCGACTCGCGACGCTCTATCGCGCGGCCGACGCGTTCGTCATCGTAACCGGCGAGTACAACCACAGCATCCCGCCGGTCCTATCCAACCTGCTCGACCACTTCCTGGAAGAGTATTTCTTCCGGCCGTCGGCCATCGTGAGCTATTCGGCGGGGGCGTACGGGGGTGTGCGCGCCGCGGTTCAGCTGCGTGCAATGCTGTGTGAGCTGGGCATGCCGAGCATTCCCAGCACCTTCCCCGTGCCGAAGGTCGGCAGTGCATTCGCCGACGACGGATCGGCCATGGACGCGGTGTTCGAAAAACGATTCGTCCGCTTTGCTGCCGAGTTGGAGTGGTATGCCGAGGCACTCAAGGAGCGGCGGAAGGGCGGCGTGCCCTACTGAAGTGGCGGCCGCAGGCGTCTTTGTCCACCGTCGACGACTCGTCCGTTGGGGTAGAATCTGCCCATGATTCGGACAGTTCAGACAGCACCTGTGGCGCTGGCCTTCGTCGTCACGGGCGCTCTCTTGATAGCTACGAGCGTGCACGCTCAGACCAAGCCAGCACCCGCTCCCGCCGCCGCCGCGAAGCCCAAAGCAGACGGGCTCTCGATCGAGAGGAAGCCGTGGACCGGTGATTTCGACGCGATGGTCAAGCGGCGCATCATCCGTGTGATCGTCCCGCACTCCAAGACCATGTACTTCGTCGAGGCCGGCCAGCCGAGAGGCATCGCCTACGAGGCGTTCAAAGCGTTCGAGGACGAGCTCAACAAGAAGCGCGGCAACCTGAAGGTCAACGTCGTCTTCTTCCCGACGACGCGCGAAAAAATGGTGCCCGATCTGCTCGCGGGACTCGGCGACATCATTGCCGCGGGATTCACGATCACCCCTGAGCGTGAGAAGCTCGTCGATTTTGCGATACCGTCGACGAGCAAGCCGGTGAGCGAGATCGTTGTGACAGGCCCCCAATCGCCCAAGCTCTCGTCGCTCGACGATCTCGCCGGGAAGGAAGTCTTCGTACGCAAGTCATCGAGCTATTGGGGGCACCTCGAGCAGCTCAATGCGCGATTCAAGAAAGAGGGGAAGGCGGCAGTCTCTCTGCGCGCCGCGCCCGAGGATCTGGAAGATGAAGATCTGCTCGAAATGCTGAACGCGGGCCTCTTCGGCATCGCGGTGGTCGACGACTACAAGCTCCAGATCTGGACGCAGATCTACCCGAAGATTGTCGCCCGCCCCGACCTGGCGGTGAGCGCGGGCGGGGACCTCGCATGGGCGTTCAGGCCGAACAGTCCGCAGCTCAAGACCGCCCTCGACGCTTTTCTGAAGACGCACCGTCAGGGCACGACGTTCGGTAATACGCTCTTGAAGCGATACACCGGTAACCCCAAGTTCGTCGCAAACGCGAGGTCGCCGGAAGAGCTCAAGAAGTTTCAGTCCGTGGTCGACCTGTTCAGAAAGTACGCCGGGAAGTACGACGTCGATTTCCTGCTGATGCTGGCACAGGGCTACCAGGAGTCGCGCCTCGATCAGAAGGTGAAGAGCCAGGTGGGCGCCGTCGGCGTGATGCAGGTCATGCCGGCAACCGGCAAGGAACTAGGGGTCGGCGACATCGCTCAGCTCGAGCCCAACATCCACGCGGGCGTGAAGTACATGCGGTTCATGATCGATCGCTACTACAAGGATGAGCCGATGACGCCCGTCAACAAGGGCCTGATGACGTTCGCGTCCTACAACGCAGGACCCGCGAAGATCCGCCAGCTCCGTCAGGAGGCCGCCCGACGCGGCCTCGATCCGAATGTGTGGTTCAACAACGTCGAGATCGTCGCCTCGGAGAAGATCGGCGCGGAAACCGTGACCTACGTCAGCAACATCTACAAGTACTACATCACCTATCGGCTGGTCCTCGAAGACATCGAGCGGCAGAAGAAGCCGCAGCCGTAGCCGCTACAATTCGGCCCGCCGCAGTCGCAGCGCGTTGGTGATGACCGACACCGAGCTGAAGGTCATCGCCGCGCTCGCCCAGATCGGGCTGATGAGGACGCCGGTGAACGGATAGAGGACGCCGGCCGCGACGGGCACACCCACGGCGTTGTAGACAAACGCCAGGAACAGGTTCTGGCGAATGTTCCGCATTGTCGCGCGGCTGAGCCGCCGCGCGCGGACGATGCCCGCCACATCACCGCCGACGAGCGTGATGCCCGCGCTCTCGATGGCAACATCGGTTCCCGTGCCCATGGCGATGCCGACCGAAGCGGCGGCGAGCGCCGGCGCATCGTTGATGCCGTCGCCTGCCATGGCCACCAGACGCCCCTCGCGCTGGAGACGCTCGACGACGTCGCGCTTCTGATCCGGCTGGACCTCCGCAATCACTTCATCGATACCAATCGCGTCGGCGACCGCCTGTGCGGTGGCGCGGACGTCGCCCGTCAGCATGACGATACGCAGGCCCTCGGCGTGGAGATGCCGAATCGCGTCAGCCGTGGAGGGCTTGATCGGGTCCTCGACGGTCATCGCACCGGCGAGGCGGCCATCCACGGCGACGAACATCGACGAGCGCCCGCCCGCCCTGCTGGCGCCGGTCGCAATCTCGAGCGCACCGGGATCGATGCCGTTGGTCCGCATCAGTCTCGCGCTGCCCACGAGAACGGAGTGCCCCTCGATGCTGCCCGAGACGCCGAGCCCTGCCGTGGCCTGGAAACCTGACACGGCTGACCGCTTGAGCCCGCGTTCGCGGGCAGCATCGACGACGGCAGACGCGAGTGGATGCTCGCTCGCCTGCTCGAGTCCGGCGGCGTACTTGAGCACGTCCTGATCGGAGAACGGAGCGACTGGCGTCACCTCCGTGAGCCGGGGCCGGCCCTCCGTGAGGGTCCCTGTCTTGTCGACGACGATGGTGTCGACTTTTTCGAGCCGCTCGAGCGCCTCAGCGTTCCGGATCAGCACGCCAGCCGATGCGCCGCGGCCAGTGCCCACCATGATGGCCATCGGTGTCGCGAGCCCGAGAGCGCAGGGACACGCGATGATGAGGACGGCGATCGCACTGAGCAACGCGAGCGCGAAGCGCGGCTCGGGTCCCCAGACATACCAGGCGGCGAATGCCGCGATCGCCACGACGACGACCGCCGGCACGAACCACGCCGATACGACGTCTGCGAGCCGTTGGATCGGGGCGCGCGTGCGCTGGGCCTCCCCCACCATCCGGACAATCTGCGCCAGCACGGTCTCGCTCCCGACGCGTTCCGCCCGCATCACGAAGCTGCCGGTGCCGTTGATGGTCGCGCCCGTGACGCGGCGGCCCGCTTCCTTGACGACGGGCGTCGGCTCCCCCGTGAGCATCGATTCGTCGACCGTGCTTCGCCCTTCGACAACGATGCCGTCGGCAGGGATCTTCTCGCCCGGCCGGACGCGAAGGCGATCGCCCAGGCGGATGTGGGCCACCGGCTCGTCGAACTCCTCTCCGTTGCGGATGATCCGGGCGGTCTTCGGCGCGAGATCGAGCAACTGGCGAATCGCGGCGCTCGTCCGGCCGCGAGCGCGGAGTTCGAGGACCTGGCCGAGGAGCACGAGGACGGTGATCACGACCGCCGTTTCGAAGTAGGTCTCAACGGCCCCGTGCACACGGAACCCGGCCGGGAAAACCTGCGGCGCGAGCGTCGCGGCCACGCTGAACAGCCAGGCCGTGCCGATACCGAGGGCGATGAGCGTGAACATGTTGGGCTGACGCGTCCTGATTGATGTCCACCCGCGTTCGAAGAACGGCCGGCCGGCCCAGAGCACGACCGGCGTGGAGCAGATGAGACCGATCCAGTTGATGACCGTCATCGGAAGGATCTCGACGGTGGTGCCCCCCAGCAAGACGGTCGAGTGCCAGCCGCGGAAGACGCCGAACATCTCGGCCATCGCGAGGACGAATACCGGCGCGCCGATCGCCGCGGCAATCCAAAATCGCCGCGTCATGTCGACGAGCTCCGGATTCGGACCATCGTCTGCCGAGACCGTCATCGGCTCGAGCGCCATGCCGCACTTGGGACAGGCACCCGGTCCCTGCTGGACGACTTCCGGGTGCATGGGACACGTGTAGAGCACGTCACTTCCCGCGGCCTGGGCCGCGTCTGCCCGTGGCTCGAGGAACGACTCGGGGTCAGCCTTGAATCGCGACAGGCAAGAAGGATTGCAGAAGTAGTAGCGCGTGCCCCGATGTTCGTACGAGCCGGCGGCTGTCGCCGGTTCGACGGTCATTCCGCACACGGGATCTATGGGCATGGATGGTCTCCGGCCAGGTCGTCGAGGATCGGGCAATCGGGGCGGCGATCGCCGTGGCAGTGCTGCACCAGCTGGTGGAGCGTGCGCCGCATCGCCTGCAGCTCCTCGATCTTCTGATCGAGTTCGCTGATGTGCTGCTGCGCCACGCGTCGCACGTCGGCGCTCGCGCGGCGCCGGTTGCGCCAGAGACTCAGGAGCTGGTCGATCTCCTTCATCGAGAACCCGAGGTCGCGAGATCGCCGGATGAAGCGCAGCGTGTGGATGTCGTTCGCGTCGTAGATCCGGTATCCGCCCTCGGTCCGCCTGGCCTTCGTGACGAGCCCGATCGACTCGTAATGGCGGATCATCTTTGCCGACACGCCGGACGTCTGTGCCGCCTGACCGATGTTCATGACTCCAAGCATTAACCTTGACATCATGGGAATGTCAAGCGCGGACTTCGCGCTTGGCCGGAGCGCGCCCGTGCCGTAGCATTCCGAGCATGACAACAGCCCGATTGACCCCTGTCACCACGGCTCAGCTCCCGACGCCGGTCGGCCCGTACTCCCCTGGCGTCGTCGTCGGAAACCTCGTGTTCGTGTCCGGTCAGGCCGGACGTGATCCCCGTACCGGCGAACTGGCCGACGACGTGGAGGCGCAGACCGAGCAGACGCTGCGCAACGTCTCGGCCATCCTCGAGGCCGCGGGGTCGAGCCTCAGCCACGTCATCCGATGCGGAGTGTTTCTCGTCGACATGACCGAGTTCCAGAAGATGAATGCCGTCTACGCCCGGATGTTCGGCGACCACCGGCCCGCGCGCACGACCGTCGAGGTCTCGGGCCTGCCTGGCGCGGGACTGCGCGTCGAGATCGACGCGGTGGCGGTGTTGAAGCAGGGGTGATCGCAGGAGGAGGAGGCAACGGGAAGCACCTCGAACTCTGTACAATCGCACTCATGGCTGAAGTCGCGCTCGTCACGGGTGCTTCAGGCGGAATCGGGGAAGACCTCGCACGGTTGATTGCCGCGGGCGGGCGGGACGTAGTGCTGCTCGCGCGCAGCGCTCCGAAACTCCAGACTCTGGCCGATGAGCTTTCGCTGGCGTACAACATCTCGGCGACAGTACTCGCGATGGATCTGTCCGTTCCCGGCGCGGCTGACGAAATCGCCCGTACGCTCGCCGAACGTCGCATCGTCATCGACATGCTGATCAACAACGCCGGGTTCGGCACCCACGGCGCGTTCGCGCGCGAGAATTCAGTCGAGCAGTCGCGGATGCTGCAGGTGAATGTCGTCGCGCTGACGATGCTGACGCGCTTCCTGCTGCCGGGGATGATCGAGCGGCGGCGCGGGCGGATCCTGAACGTGGCCTCGACGGCCGCATTCCAACCCGGTCCGTTGATGGCGGTCTATTACGCCTCGAAGGCCTACGTGATGTCGCTGTCGCTGGCGTTGACCGAGGAAATGGCTGGCACCGGCGTCACCGTCACGTGCCTCTGCCCTGGCCCCACGCGCACCGGCTTCCAAGAGCGCGCCCAGCTGGGCAAGTCACGGCTGTTTGGCGTCACGAGCGTGATGAGCTCTGCCGACGTCGCACGCGCCGGCTACGATGCCCTGCTTGCAGGGCGCGCGCTCGTCGTTCCCGGCATGGCGAACAAGATCGGCGCTCAGAGTGTGCGGTTCGTCCCGCGCCGAGTCGCCGCAAAGATCGCCGGGGCCCTCAACGCCGACCGCTGATGCCGCGATTCAAGCTCGTCATCGAGTACGCCGGCACGAAGTACAGCGGCTGGCAGATCCAGAAGAACGCCCGCACGGTACAGGGCGAGATCGACCGTGCCATCCGCGAGGTGGCGGGCCGACGTGAGTTCGAGCTCTACGGCTCGGGCCGCACGGACGCCGGTGTGCACGCGCTCGCGCAGGTCGCGCATCTCGAGCTCTACACGAACCTTGCGCCCGAGCCGCTCCGGCGCCGCCTCAACGACGAACTGCCGGCCGACATCCACATCCTGACGATCGACAAGGCGCCACATCGCTTCCACGCGCGCCACGATGCCGTGTCGCGCAGCTATCTGTACCAGATCTCGCGGCGCCGCACCGCGTTCGGTAAACCGTTCGTATGGTGGATCCGAGAGCCCCTCGATGTGGACGCCATGCGGCGCGCCGCGGAGGTCTTCGTTGGCCGGCAGGACTTCGCCGCCTTCTCCGACGACGACCCCGACGAGAAATCCACGGTCGTCGTCCTCGAGCGCCTGGAGTTGGCAGAGGCTGGTGCCCTCGTGCTCATCCGCGTCCAGGGCTCGCACTTTCTGTGGAAGATGGTGCGCCGAATCGTCGGCGTGCTCGCAGCCGTCGGACGAGGTGAGATGAAGCCGGCCGGTGCCGCGGAACTGCTCCGCCATGCGCGGGGCAGACAACCTGGGGCCGTCACGCCAGCAGAGTTGACTGCTCCTGCAGCGGGATTGTTTCTGGAACGTGTCTCTTACCAGGGCGACCCGGCGCCCGGGCCGATCCGGCCGGTGATGGCCATCGACTGATGAACTTCCTCGACGACTCCCAGCTCTTAGCTTCTCACTCCTGAGACCTACCGAACAATCCGCAATCCCGTCGGCGGCGCCGGTGGCGTGCCGCGACCCCAGCCGAGCTCCACCACCTCGAAGTCGTCTGCCTTCAGCGAGTGGAACGCCGGGTTGAGCACGCTGTTGTTCCAGCGCGCGTCCATCGTCCCGGTGATGTACATGTCCGACCCGTTGTCCGCCAGGATGAGGCCGTAGCGCTTCATCGCGCGGAAGATCTTCTGCATCTCTAACGGATATCCGGAGATATCCTTCGAGGCTTTCATCCGCATACGGGTGCCCATCGGTGGAGCGCCCGTCGTCGATCCCGCGCGATGCGATGCCGGCCAGACGTAGCCGTTGGTCGCGCGCGTCGAGAAGCGGAACGCGTGCGTGATCTCGCCGGCGCCATACACATCTTCGTAGCGCACGAGGCCCGGGAGAATCGCGAGGCCGGCGGCGTCGGCCGACGTCCAGGTGTCGGGACGACGAGCGTTGGTGCTGAGATCGAAGATCGCGCCGGACCCGGCCTCCCATCGTCCCGCCGTCGCATTCCACTGCGTCGCGTATACCTCGTAGAGCAGCCACCGATCGCGGTCGATGAGGAGGAGATGGCGGTCGCCGGACGAGCCGCCGCCGGGCACATCACCCTCGATGAAGTGAGCCTGTGTCTTGGCCTCTTCCGGGATGGGATATCCAGGCAGCCCAGTCACGCCCGCATCACTCTCGTCGCTGTAGTCGAAGGTCACAGGCACCCGCGCCTGATCGCCGGCGACAACCACGTACGGAATGCCATAGGGTGGAGGGCCGAAGTCTGGGTGGAGCTGACGTGTGACACCGATCCAGGAGACAAACTGCGCCGAGCCCGGGTCGACCGGCGCGGCGCTGACGTCCTGGTTCCACCAGTTGGTTGCCGGGAAGACCTGACGGCCCGCCAGCGATTCGAGCAGGTACTGGAGGGGCCGCCGCAGACAGCACCACCACTGTCACGGCGGACGCGAAGGCAACCAGCGTTGTACGCAGATACACGCCGTCTGAAGCCTTCACGCAGCGTGCCGCGGGGCCGTTAAACCATTAACTTGCTCATTTCAAATGACTTAATGGCAAGCGCAAGACCATCAACGCATACGGTTGAGTGTCCGATCCTGTCGCCGGGCCGCGCATCCCTGTAATTGCTGCCTGGGTCGCTCTCTGGCCTGCGCATCCTCGACAGCCTCACGTGCCGATGTCCTCGTTCCACACGCCCGGATTCGCCTGGATGAACGTGGTCATCAGGCGCACGCATCGCGGGTCCTGGACGACGTCGACCGACACACCTCGCGATCGCAGGAGCGCCTCTTCGCCAAGGAAGGTCTGGTTCTCGCCGACGACGACCCGTGGAATGCCATACAGGAGAATTGCGCCGCTGCACATCGCGCACGGCGAGAGGGTCGTGTAGATCACCGACTCGCGATAGATCGAGGCCGGCTGACGGCCGGCGTGCTCGAGCGCGTCCATCTCACCGTGACGGATCGCGCTTCCCTGCTGCACACGCCGGTTGTGCCCTCGTCCGATGATGCGGCCGCGGTGGACGAGGACCGAGCCGATGGGGATGCCTCCCTCACGCAGGCCCTGTTCGGCCTCGGCGATGGCAGCCTGAAGGAACTCGTCTCGCGTACGGTCGTCCACGGCCGAAGTATATCTGCGCACCGCGACGACGGCTTCGACTGCTCTGCCGATCCCTCGGATCGGATCGACACTAGCCCGTTCATGGATCAGGTCGTGGACGCAATCAGCGTCGGCCTTCGATTCAGACGCGCTTTCACGAGCGTGACTGCTCCGACGCCATGCGGCGAGCCGCTTGCACTCACGGGGTCCTACAAAACTGACATCAGACAACGAGTCGAGACGGAAACAGGCGCGCGGGCGTCTGAGCTGCGACGGCGGAGCCTGAAGGGCCGCAAGGTTTCTCAGTTTCCCCGTTCTCTGTACATAGACGGCGTTTGTACGCCAGCGACCACGTGTCCCAGGGAGGCGGCTGATGTTAATGCACACGCGAACGCTCGTGGGAATGCTCGTCATGCTCGCCATGGGGGCTGCCGCGATGACCGCGCAAGTGGTGCGCGCGCAGGAGCCAGCGCGAAGCGACGGTTGGGTGGTACTGGCGCTCGACGACTACCGCGCGCTGAGAGCGCGGGCGTTCCCGTCGACGCCGGACCCGCTGCCGCCACCCGTCGATGCGACCCTCACGCGTGTCGACTATGAGCTGCGGGTGAATGGCGACAGCGTGACCGGCGAAGCGCGGCTGACGATCGACGTCCTGAAGCAAGGATGGGTGAGCATCCAGATGCCGGCAGGACTGCTCGTGCGCGGTGCGCGCCTCGACGGCCGCCCGACCGCACTCGTCGACGGTAACCCGCCGCGGGTGCTGGTGTCGCGTTCCGGGCGCTCAGTCGTCGCGCTCGAGATCGTCGTGCCGATCGAAGCCGCGAGCGGCATCGAATCGATGACGCTGCCAGCCTCCGCGTCTGCGTTGTCGGCGGTCACGCTGATCGTGCCGCGCACGGGCGTCGACCTGACCGTGAGCGGCGGCTTCGTCGCGGAACAGACCGAAGCGAACGCCGAGAACCGATGGATGGTGTACGGATCGCCGGGACGGCCGCTCACATTCTCGTGGAAGCGCAAGATCGACGATCGGCGATCGACGCAGCCGCTGCGGGCCAAGGCACGCATTACCGAGCTCGTCGCCCTCGGGGAGGATGCCTCCCAAGTCACCGTGAGCGTGTTCGTGGAGGTCGTTCAGGGACTGGCGCGCGACGTCGTCCTCACGATACCGGAGGGCGTCGCGGTGAATCAGGTTTCGGGAGCCACGGTCGCCGACTGGAAGCATGAATCGGGCTTGCTGACCGTCTCGTTTCTGGAGCCCATAGCTTCGTCGACGTCGCTCGTGGTCTCCGCCGAGCTGCGCGCGCCGCGCGAGGGGTCCATCGCCATTCCCCTCGTCCGCATGCCGGCCGCCGAGCGGGAGAGCGGCGGCGTCGCCGTCGATGTCATCGGCGCGGGAGAAATCACCGAACGGCTGCCGCGCGGCGTCGACCCCGCCGATCCCAGCGACCTCGGCGACATCCTCGAAGGCCGCGAGTCCCCCTCGATGGTGGCGTTCGGATTCAAGTCGCTGCCGGGCAGCGCCGCGCGCGGGTTGACCGTCACGGTGTCGCGATACACGCCGCAAGCGGTGCTGGTGGCCAACGTCGAGGAAGCGCGCTACGAGGTGCTCGCCGGGGAGGACGGCAAGATGCTCGTGCGCGCGCGCTACGCCGTGCGCAACAATCAGCGCGCGTTTCTCGCGCTCAAGCTGCCCGCGCAATCGGTCTTGTGGAGCGCAGCGCTCGCGGGCCGTCCCATCCGCCCGGGCATCTCGGCCGACGGCGGCTACCTGTTGCCGTTGCTCAAGGGACGTGCGGGCGAAATGGCGCCGACCTTTGCCGTCGAGCTCGTCTACCTGCAACGCACCCCTGCCTGGACCGAGAAGGGAGAGGCCCGCGTCGAGCTGCCGACCGTGGATCTTCCCGTTTCTCGCACGGGGATGGCGGTCAACTACTCCCCGCGTTTCCAGGTGGAACCCAAGGCTGGCGTCTTCCGCGCCGAGCCCCGGCAGGAGCCCTGGAGCGCCGCGCTGCGCAGCAACGAGGCTGACGCGCCGGCGCCTCCGGCGCCTCCAGCCGCAGCACAGGAAGGCCGTGCCGGAGGCGATCGTGAGGCCGCGAGCGCCAGGGCGCTGGTCGAGCGGTTTCGGAAGGACATGGGCCGGACATCCGCGGGGGCCATCCCGGTCCACGTAACCGTGCCCGAGATCGGCCCGTCGTTCTTCGTTGCAGCCGAGCTCACGGCCGAAGCGTACGCGCCGGCACTCGATGTCCATTACAAACGTCTGAGCCAGAGGTGAGCCATGGCGAACATGACATGCATGCTGAAAACGACCACGCTCACGCTTCTCTTTTCCTGTCTCTTCTCCTGCGCGCCCTTCACGGCCGCGAGCACGTTCGCACAGGAGCGCGGGCCGGCCGGCACGGTCACGCTGACGCGCACCGACTACGACGGGCTGCTCGATCTCGCCAGCCGGCGACCCCGTCCGCCAGACGGCGCGCCGCTGCCCGCCGCGCTCACCCGCGCCGACATTCGCGCCCGCATCGCCGCCGGAACTGTTCGCGCGACCATGACGGTGGATGGCGAGGTGTTCCAGACGGGAACGGTGAAGGTTCCGCTGATCAAGGACGCGACGCTCCTCGACGCGCGGACAGCCGATCGTCCGCTGCCGCTCATCGCCGAAGGCAACGCGCATGTCGCGCTCGTCGCCGGTCCGGCGTCGTTCTCGGCCACGCTCGAATGGGGATCGTCGATCACGACCAGCCCGGGACGCGGATCGTTCGTGCTGCCGGTCCCGCCTGCCGGGAGCGTGACGGCGACCTTCGACGTTCCCGGCGAGCAATCGGACCTTCGCGTGTCGCCGGGTCTGGTGCTCCGGCGGACGTCTGCCGGAGGCCGCACCATCATCGAGGCGACGCTCGATCCGGGATCGCCCGACGCAGGTGTGGTGGTCGTCGAGAGAGACGGGACCGGCGGCCGCGCCGCGCGACACACGGCTGCTCGCCGACATGAAAACGCTCGTGACCATCGGCGATGCCGATCTTCGCCTGCTTTCGCTCGTCGACCTGACCGTCGTGCAGGGCGAGCCGACGGAGTTCGAGATCCGGATTCCCTCCGGCTACGAGGTCGCCGGCGTCACCGGCAGCTCGCTCGATCGCAGCGAGCAGCAGGGAGAGCGGGTGCTGCTCGTCGTTTCGTCACCGGCACGGCGGCGTCATCAGTTCCTGCTCAATCTCGAACGCGCGGGGGCGGGCGGATCGTTCGAGCTCCAGACGGGTCTGCCCTCGGTGCCCGCCGCCCAGCGCGAAACGGGAGAAGTCGCCATCGAAGGGATCGGCACTCTCGAAATCTCCGCCGCTGACGTTCCCGGGCTCCGGCGGATGGACGTTCGCGAGGTTGATCCCGCCTTGACGTCGGTCGCGCGCCAATCGCTGCTTTCGGCGTATCGCTATCAGCGATCGGCCACCGGCGTGCCGGCGCTCGCGCTGAAGGTCACGCGCTTCCCCGACGCCGCCGTGCTCGCAGCCATCGCCGAGCGGGCCGTGGCGACGACGCTTGTGACGAGCACGGGACGCGCGCTGACCGAGGTGACGCTCTGGCTGCGCAATCGCGCGCAGCCGTTCATGAAGGTGTCGCTGCCGCCGGGCGCGTCGATGCTGTCGGTCGAGGTCGCCGGATCCCCGGCCAAGCCTGCCGAGGGCGTCGACGGCATGCGCGTCCCGCTTCTTCGGCCCGGCTTCCGGCCCGAGGGCCCGTACACCGTCTCCTTCGTTTATCTGCACGCGGGAGCGGCGTTCGCCAAGAAGGGCGACATGCAGATGACGCTCCCGCGAATGGATGTTCCGGTGAGCGTCGTCGAATGGGAGCTTTTCCTCCCGGATCAGTATCGCGCCGATCGATTCACGGGCACGGCGATCGCGGCCTACCTTGCGGAATCGTACACGGGGTCAACCGCCACCGTGACCGGCATCGACGCGATCGGCATTGGCGGAGCCGTCGCCGGCCAGATCGCGGGACGCGCGGTCGACGCGCAGGGCAGCGTGATTCCTGGCGCAACCATCGTGGCAGAAGTCGCGGGCCAACGCCGGACGGCCGTCACCGGGGCGGATGGCCGATATGTCATCTCGGACCTTCCCGCTGGTCAGTTGTCGGTGAGCAGCCAGCTGCCGGGCTTCAAGACCGCGCAGCGGACGCTGGCCTACGATCAGCGTCCGAGGCAAATCGATTTTCAGATGACCGTCGGAGGACTCGAGGAAACGGTCAGCGTCTCGGCCGAGGCGCCGCTCATCGACATGCGCAGCTCGACGATCGGCCAGGCGATCAATTCCACGACCGCGCCGACGAACAGCAACAGCCGGCCTCGCGATGAGGCCTCGCGGCGCGCGGCGCTCGAACAGCGAGCACAGGAGCCATCGGTGAACGTGCAGAGCCTGCAGCGCCGCGCCGCGGGCGTCCTGCCGGTGAGGATCGACATCCCCCGTGCCGGGACGTCACATCGTTTCCTCAAGCCGCTCGTCGTCGACGAGGAAACGATGGTGCAGTTCAGATATCAGAGGCGGTGAGTCGCTCTGGTCCGGCTGAAGCCGGACCAGCACGAGTTATCTCTAAGGACCTGGCTTTTCCGGGACCAGCGTCACGACCGTGTAGCGGTCCGCCGGGAAGTACTTCTTGAACGTGTCGTGGAGCACCGCCGGCGTGACCGCGTCAATCCGCTGCACGCGGCTCAGGATGAGCAATGGGTCGCGGCCGAGCAACTTGGCCGATTGCAGCCGGCCGAGCCAGAAGTTGTTCTGCTTGACGGACGTTTCGTAGGCGCGACGCGCGGTCTCCTTCGCCCGCGTCGTCAGATCGTCGTTCGGACCCGCGGCCTGCAGCCGAACGACTTCCTGCTGCACGCGCGCGATCATCTTCTCGACGTTGTCGGGCGAGGCACTGAACGAGATGTCGATGTGGCCGCCGCCGCGCTGCGGCGTCAGCTGGGAGAGACCGACCGAGACGCTGTAGGTTTCTCCCAGCTCCTCGCGCAGGATGTCGCGCAGGGCGATCTCGAGCACTTCGGTAACCGCTTCGACGCGGGTCTGTTCGTTCTCCTCGATTGGCGGGTCGGCGAAGTAGCTGACGACCGTCTGGCTCTTCGGCTCCCTGCCCTTCTCGACCCGTGCCCGCTCGATCTTCGGCGGAAACGAGATGCCGACATCCTTGAAGCGGCTGGTCGCCGTCGTCGTGGACGGCAACGAACCGACGTAGCGCGTCAGCATCGGAAGCACCTCGTCGACCGTGAAGGCGCCCACCATGAAGAGGCTGAAGTCGGCGGCGTTCGAGAACCGCTCGCGATAGAACGACACCATGGCCGCGCGGTCGAGCGCGCCGATTCGCTCGACCGTCAGCGGACGCGACGTGTAGTGCCCCATCGTCAGAACCTGGCCGAGCCGGTCGCCGTACACCGCCGTCGGACTGCTCAGGCGATTCACGACGGCGGCTTCGAGCTGACGCTTGATGAGGGCAAACGCTTCCGGGTCGTCGCCGGGCGCGGTGAACTTGATGTGAAGCAACTGAAGGGCCGTGTCGATGTTGGCGGGCGTGCTCGACCCCTGGATGCCGTGGGATGACAGCGAAATGAAGGGCGAGGCCGACGCAATCTTGCCGGCCGTGAGCTTCGGCAGATCGACCGCACGGTGGCCGCCGGCGCCGGACAACTCGACCTGACCGGTCGCGAGTTGCGCTTCGATGTATTTTTCCGGGGCGGCGAGTGAACTGCCTCCCGACGCCGTCAGCGCGAACAGGACCTGATCATTCTTGAAATCGGTCGGCTTGAGCCAGGCCTCGACGCCGTTCGACAACTTCACGACGGTGACGCCAAGCTCCGGAATGTCACGCCTCGCCACGACCGACCCTGGATCGGGCGCGGTCGCGAGCAGCACGGCGCTGCTGGCCGTGTCAGCCCAGGGCGTGACGGCCACGGCATCGGCCGAGGCGATCGCCGCCGTCAGCTGCGCATCGGTCGGGACGGCAACGCCCGGCTTCTGCGGCGATACCCCCAGGATCACGCGGCTCGTGTCGCCGAACATCGCCTTGGCGGCCGCCGTCACGTCGGCCGCCGTGATCGTCGGTACGAGCGACTGCACGAGCCTGTGCTCGTAGGCGATCCCCGGCGTCGGTTCGTCGCGCAGGAAGTGGTTGATGTACTCCTGCACGTAGGATCCGCTCTCGGTCTTGTCGCGCTCCGCGTAGGCCCGATCGTAGCTGGCGAGTATCCACTTGCGCGCGCGGTCGAGCTCTCCGGCACCGAACCCATGTCGCTCGACGCGATTCGCCTCCACCTCGAGGGCCACGAGGCCACGCTCGATCTTCCCATCCTGAACGCTCGCGGCGAGCGTGAAGGTGTCGACGGTCGGGGTGAGATCGCCGCCGTAGGCACCCGCGTTCAGGAACGGTGTATCGGCCTTTCGCGAGATCTCGTCGAACCGTTCGTTCAGCATCTCGAAGGTCATCGAGTTGACGAGACTGCGCCGATAGTCGCCGACCTTGTCCTGCGACCCGCTCGGCCTCTTTCGCACGATCGACACCGAGGACTGCGTCGCCTCGGCGTCTGTCGCCATCTTGACGAGCACGTCCGACTGGAGCGGCATCGGGTAGTCGCGGGCCGGCGCCGGCGCCGCGGGCTTGGTCAGCGGTCCGAACTCCTGCTTGATCAGCGTCTCGAGCGCAACCGCGTCCATGTCTCCCACAGCCACGACGGCCATGCGATCGGGCCGGTACCACTTGGTGTAGAAGGCCCGTAGCTCGGATGCGGGGAACGTCTTGAGGATCTCGGGCTTGCCAATCGGCAGGCGCTCGGCGTACTTCGACTTGGCGAAGAGCACGGGAATCTGCTGGTCGCGCAGGCGTGACCCAGCTCCCAGGCCGCCGCGCCACTCCTCGATGACGACGCCGCGTTCCTTATCGATCTCTTTCGGGTCGAGCGTCATGCCGCCCGCGAAGTCCGCCAGCGCTTGCATGCCCTTCTCGATGATGCCCGCCTTGTCGGTGGGCAGCTGAAACATGTAGATGGTGTCGTCGAAACCCGTCTGGGCGTTGACGTGCGGACCCAGGCGCGCGCCGGTCGATTCGAGCGCCGCGATCAGTTCGCCCGGCTTGAATCGCTTCGTGCCGTTGAACCCCATGTGCTCCAGGAAGTGCGCCAGCCCTTGCTGCGCGTCGGTCTCGTCGACCGACCCCGCCTTGACGGCAAGCTGCAGCATGACGCGCTTCTCGGGACGCGCATTCTGCCGGACGTAATACCGCAACCCGTTGGGAAGCGTGCCGGTCGTCACCGCCTTGTCGAGCGGGATGACTGCGGTCGGCGCGAAGGCCGCTGGCGGCTGCGGCGCCGGAACCTGCGCGTGACCAAACGCCTGCACCATGCCCCCGAGAACGAGCGCGGCCAGCGCCACATGGAAGGTCGTCTTCAGCATGAAGAAACTCTACTCCAGGGGCGCCAGAGGCGGTAGCGCGCGGGGACGAACGGCGGGCGCGCCGCCGCCGGCACCCCATGGAAAAATGCGAGATCAGCGTGATCCGCGTCCCGTGCAAAAGTGAAATCCGCGTGACCAGCGTCCCGTCCCTTCCTGAAATCCGCGTGATCCGCGTCCCGTACAAGGTGAAATCCGCGTCCGTTCCTTCTTGAAATCCGCGATACGACAGCGTCAGCACAGTCTTGTAAGATCCGGCCAACTCGTTGACGGGTGGGAGGCGCCCTTTTGGCGCGAACTTCGCACATCCCCGGTGTTTCCGCCCAGGCCCCTGGAGTCTCGCTTCACCAAGGAGGAGCGCGTCAATGGCGTTGCGGACCCGTCTCGCCCTTATCCTCGTGGCCAGCGTGGTGGTGGGCCTTTCCGGCCCCCTGACCGCCCGCCAGCAGCCGTCGGAACGTGCTCGCCCGGCTCGCCCTGACTTCGACATCCGCGAGCGTCGCTTGCCGGCAGGGGGCTCGGCGCGCGCACGGGCGGAACTGCGGCGGGCGCCCTCGACGCGCGGCCGCCGCGGCTCTCGTATGGATCCGTATACGGGTGCGCTCCGCGTGCTCCACGCGCCCGGCTGGACGGGGGCGCGCGCGTCTCTGCCGCTGGCCTTGCGGAACCGCCTGGTGCAGGCCGTCGATCGCCTCGGACTCGAGGACGGGGATCTGGAGTCGCTGACCGTCGTCCGAGACTACGTGAGCCGCTCGACCGGACTGCGTCACGTCACGTTCGCGCAGTCGTTCGATGGCATCCCGGTCTTCAACGGAACCATCACGGTCCACATCGACTCGAGCGGGGAGATTGTGCGGGTCACGTCGAGCGCTGCCCGCGGCGAGGGCCGCGCGCGCACGCCGAAGCTGGCCGCTGAAGAGGCTGCCACAGTCGCGGCGACCGACGTTGCCCCCGACGCGTTCTTTGCGCCTGTCCGCGTCGGAAGCTCAGCGCGTCCCGAGGTGGCCCGGTTCGAACGCGGATCGTTCCGCCGCGATGTGACGGCGTCCCTCGTCTGGTTCGCCATGGATGGGGGCGTGCGGCTCGCGTGGCATGTCGAGCTCGAGCCGAACGGCGTCCCTCAGTTCTACGATGTGCTCGTCGACGCCGAAACCAGCGAACTGCTCCTTCGCCGCAACCGCGTGCTCGATGCGAACGGCACCGGACGCGTCGTGCAGTCGACGGCAACGCAGGCCATCGACCCCCGGCGGCCAGACCAGATGCCTGTCGGGGCCATCGCATGCCCGCCGCCGTCCAATCACGAGCTCCGCGATCTGACCGCGCCGTTCAGGGATTCGTCGACCGTCTTGTCGGGCAGCGGCCGCCTGTCTGGCAATAACGTCCACGTCTTCCGTGGCAACACGACGACCGAAGGCGCCCAGGGCACATTCGACGGATCACAGTGGACGTTCGACTTCCCGTTCAACTCTGCCGCGTCGGCCGAGACGGCCCTGTTCTTTGCGCTCAACTTCGCGCACGACTTCTTCTACGACCTCGGCTTCGACGAGGCGGCCGGTAACTTCCAGGCCAGCAACTTCGGCCGTGGCGGCCTCGGTGGCGACGCCATCGCCGGCGTCGCACGTGCCTCCGGGCGCAACAATGCGACGTTCCAGCCGGCGCCAGACGGCACGAGCCCGGTGATCAGCATGTTCCTCTGGGACGGCTCCAACTGCTGGTCCGAGGACGTCGACGGAGACGGCGTGCAGGACCTCGACGGTGACTTCGACACCGACATTCTCTTGCACGAGTTCCATCACGGCGTGAGCACCCGCCTCAACACGGCCTTTACTGGCAACGAGGCCGGCGCTATCGGCGAGGGCGGCAGCGACTTCTTCGCGTACTCCATCAATGGCGATACCACGCTCGCCGAGTATGCCTATCCCGGCGGCCTGCGCACGGTGAACGGCAAGACCTACAACGACTGGACGTGCCTGCTGGGACTCTTCTGCGAAGTGCACGACAACGGTGAGATCTGGGCCAACGTTCTGTGGGACGTGCGCGAACGGTTCCGCCTCGATCTCGTCCGCGGCAGCGAGGCGGCGGCCATCAACGAAGTACATCAGCTGTATGTCGATGGATTGAAGCTGTCCCCGCCTGCGCCGACCATGCTGGACATGAGGGACGCGATGCTGCAGGCCGATGGGATCAGGAATCCCGGCTCGCCGCAGAGCACGAATTTCTGCGCCCTGTGGGAGTCATTCGCAGCGCGCGGCATGGGCCTCCACGCGACCGACACGGCGGACAACGGCTTCAACATCGTGGGAGCGAATTTCGAGGTTCCGGAGGGCTGCAACGCGCCGCCCGGACCGCCGACCGTCACGCTCACCGTCACGTCTGCCACCGCCACCGAAGCAGGCCCGACAAATGGGACGTTTACGATCAGCCGCGACGGAGCACCGGACGCGACCATCGTGGTGAACCTGCAGGTCACTGGCACCGCCACGCGCGGAACCGACTACGTCACGCTGCCGGCGACCGCGACGATTCCCGCAGGTGCCATATCGGTTGACGTACCCGTGGTGCCCATCAACGACACAGCCCTCGAGTCCAACGAGACGGTCATCCTGACGCTGCGTAGCGGATCGGGGTACGTCATCTCAGGGCCCACGGCGGGTACCGTGACGATCGTCAGCGATGACGTCGCACCGGATCTCACAGTGACGGCACTGACCGCTCCGGCCATGGGTGGTGCCGGGCTGGCCTTGTCGGTCACGGACACAACCAAGAACCAGGGCACGGGCGCCTCGGGTGTGTCGACGACCTCCTTCTACTTGTCCGTGAACACGCTGCTCGAGGCGAGCGATCCGCTCATCGGCACGCGTGACGTGCCCGGACTGGCTTCAGGCGCGAGCGACTCCGGCACGGCGACGCTGACCGTTCCGGCCAATGCCGGAGCGGGCACGTTCTGGGTCATTGCCAAGGCAGACGGGCCGGGAGCGATCGGCGAGTCGAGCGAGACCAACAATACGCGCCTGGCGCTCGTCAAGATTGGTCCGGATCTCTCGATCACGGCGCTCACCGCACCAGCGACGGCGGGGGCCGGCACTTCGATCCTCGTCAACGAGACGACCAAGAATGCGGGCGCCGGAAGCTCGGCCCCGTCGACCACACGATTTTACCTGTCGACAAACTACGCGCTGGATGCGGCGGATTTCGTGCTCGGCGCGCGCACCGTCGGCCCGCTTATCCCCGATGCCTCCTCTACCGGCGCGACGACGCTGACGATTCCGGCGGACGCGCCGAGCGGCCTGCTCTACCTCATCGCCGTATCGGATGATGGCAATGCCGTCCCCGAGTCAACCGAGTACAACAACACGCGTTTCGTGCAGATACAAGTCGGCGCCGACCTGTTCGTATCGACGTTGGTCGCGCCCACGCGCGCGGCAGCCGGCGCGACCATCGCCATCACCGAGACGACGAAGAACAATGGCGCAGGCCCGTCCGGCCCATCCACGACCGCCTTCTATCTGTCGGCGAATTTCGTGCTCGATGCGGGCGACGCCCGGTTGGGCGCCCGGACGGTGGGTCCGCTCGATGCGGGCGCATCGAGTCTCGCCACGACAACCGTTGTACTGCCGGCCGTGGCACCGGGAACGTGGTACGTGGTCGCGAACACGGACGACGCAAATGCCGTCGTCGAGACGCAGGAGACCAACAACGCTCGCTTCACGACACTCTACGTCGGCCCGGATCTCACCGTCTCGCTCGTGAACTCGCCGATCAGCATCGTGGCAGGAAGCGCGATGACGGTCACGGACACGGTGCGAAACTACGGCGCTGATCTCGCGGCGCCGTCGACGACCCGCTACTATCTGTCCCTGGATGGCGCGGTCGGAGCTGGCGACATCCTGCTCGACGGAGCGCGCTCGGTCCCGGCGCTCGACGTCAATGCCTACAATACAGGCTCGACGACCGTCACGGTCCCGATCGGCACCACGCCCGCCCGCTACTTCCTGCTGGCTGTGACCGACTGGCCGGGAGTAGTCGCCGAGGCGAACGAGTTGAACAACGTGGGCCTGCGGCTCATTACGATTAACCCATAGAGCAGATCTCAGCCGTATTCACGGGAAGCGGATTGCGCCGATCTCAGTCGAATTCACGGGACGCGGATTGCGCGGATCTCAGCCGTTGGACCGACTACGCCTTTTGCATCTTCGTTGCAAGTCAGTGTGGTCCCAGGCACTCGCCGGACTAGCTGAAGAAACCGACTACGATAACTTCAAGTCCGAAGTTGCCTGCCATCAAGGGCTTCCCGGTGCCGCCTACGAGCATGCACTACATGAGGTCTGGTCGGTGATGAACAGGCTGCAGAAGTAACTGAAAGCAGGCGCCGCCCAACAATGCGCCGTCAGGCTGTGCAGATTGAAGCGAGGCAGAGGGAATCTGGCCATGCGACATCTTCCAGTGGGATCCACGATTATTGCGCTCGGCGTCATCACCCTGGGTTTCCCTGCCCTTGCCGCGGCTGAACCTGCGAGAGTCGCCAAAGTCACCGTTCTCTCCACTATGCTGGCGGGTGATCGCGGTCGTGGCATCGGAGAGTGGGGATTTGCGGCGCTACTTGAAGTGGATGGGCGGCGACTGCTGGTCGATACGGGCGAGCGCCCGGAAACCGTCCTTCGTAACGCTGCCGAGCTCGGCATCGACCTGTCAGATGTCACCGATCTGGTCATTACGCACAATCACGGTGATCACACTGGCGGGCTGGTGACCCTTCGGCGGGAACTTGCCAAGAAGAACGCCCGGGCTCTATCGCGCGCCCACGTTGCGCGCGGCATCTTTGACCGACGCCCTGGCGCCGACGGAACCGAGGGGAACGGCCTGCTGCCCTTTAAACTTGAGTACGAGGCGCTCGGCGGTCAGTTCGTCGAGCACGAAGGTCCGACCCAGCTCGCTCCGTCGGTGTGGCTCACCGGGCCTGTTCCGCGGCAGTATCCCGAACGCAATTGGAGCGGCACGGGACGAGTCCAGACAGCCAGCGGCCTGGTCGAAGACACCGTCCCCGAGGATACCTCAGTGATCGTCGACACCGCAGATGGCCTGATTGTCGTCAGTGGCTGCGGCCATGCGGGCGTGATCAATACGATTGAGTATGCTCGAAAAGTCGTGCGGGAGGCGCCGGTGCTGGCCGCTGTCGGAGGCTTCCACCTGTTCGCGGCCAACGATGCGACGCTCGAATGGACCGGGAACAAGCTAAGAGCGTTCGGGCTTCAGTATCTGTTGGGCGCGCACTGTACCGGGCTGGAGGCTGTGTACCGGCTTCGGACAATGTTGGGCCTCACTCGAGACGCGGCGGTCGTCGGGGCGGTCGGATCGAGTTTCACGTTGGGCACCGGTATAAGTGCATTGAGCCTAGCAAAGTGACGCGTCGGGAGCCAGCCTGACACCGCAAGCACCCGACGCGGGGCGAGCGACGCGCCGCGGGTTGGATGCGTTGCCGTTTGGTCGCCGAGAGATCCGCGCGATTCGCGTCCTGTCAGCCATCCGCGTGATCCGCGTCCCGTCAGCCAATCCGCGTGATCCGCGTCCTGAAATCCGTGACCCCCCGTTGCTTCGGCGCGGCCCGGCAGGATACGCTTGGCGCTCACCTGCTCAATGGAGGATGGCCCAGGCATGAATCCCATCACCGGACTGCTCGCGGCGCTTGGCGCCTTGACGGTCGTCTATCTCGGCGGCTGGACGAAGGCGATTCGCGAGGCGCGGGCAACCTCGAGCGCGGCCGACTCCCCCGCGACCGACGGACGGTTCCCCGATGCGATGCAACTCGCGGTGGGCGCGGTCACCAACTTCTTCGACACGCTCGGGATCGGCTCGTTCGCCACGACGACGGCGATGTTTCGCCTGCGTAAGATGGTGCCCGACCGCCTCATTCCGGGCACGCTCAACGTCGGCCACACCATCCCGACCATCGTCCAGGCCTTCATCTACACGTCGGTCATCCCGGTCGACGTCCTTACGCTGTTCGCGATGATCGCTGCGGCTATTCTCGGGGCGTGGCTGGGCGCGGGCGTGGTGGCGAACTGGTCGAAGCAGAAGGTTCAGCTCGGGATGGGAGCGGCGCTGCTCGTGGCGGCCACGCTGATGCTGATCACGCAGGTGCAGACCCTGACGGGCAGTCGCATCCTGCCGCTCGGCGGTGATGCGCTCGGCGTGCACGGCATCCTTCTCGTCGTCGCCATCGTCGGCAACTTCCTGCTCGGCGCGCTGATGACGCTCGGCATCGGGCTCTACGCGCCCTGCATGATTCTGGTGAGCCTGCTGGGCATGAATCCGACGGCGGCCTTCCCAATCATGATGGGCTCATGCGCCTTCCTCATGCCGGTCGGCAGCCTGCGGTTCATCCGCGAGCGCGCCTACAGCCTCCGAAACGCGCTGGGACTGGCCATCGGGGGACTGCCAGGCGTGCTCATCGCGGCCTTCATCGTGAAGAGTCTAAACCTCGACACGGTGCGATGGCTCGTGATCGTCGTCGTCCTCTACACGGCCATCACGATGCTGATGTCGGCGTCGAGCGAGCGTGCCTCGTCCGCGATAGAACACGCGAAGGCGTGAGCTCGAGACCTTCCACCTGAAGGTGAAAGCAGCCACACGCGGCCTGTGTTGTCCTGTGCCCTTCCCTGGGCCCCTGATCCCTGATCCCTGTCCCTAAAGGAACACGCCCCGCATCGTCGGCGTGTAGCCCGGGAACACCAGATCGAGGTTGGTGTTGCCGAGGCGTCGCAGCACGGTCTCTGCGAGGATGTCGCGGTAGTCGATCGTCACCTGGAGGTCCTGGTTCTGGTAGAGCTGTCCATCCGCGAGGCCGGGCCATTGGGTCAGGACTCGGCCGCCCCGCACCTGGCCGCCCATGACGAACATCGCGTTGCCATGTCCGTGGTCGGTGCCCTGGCTGGCGTTTTCGCGCGCCACCCGGCCGAACTCTGAGGTAGCGACCAGCGTGACGTTGTTGATCTTGTTCGCGTAAACCATGTCCACGTAGAACGCGGCGATCGCCTGGGCGAACTGCTGCATGTTGACCGCCATGCCGCCATTGATTGGCCCCTGCTGGCTGTGGGTATCCCACCCGCCGAGGTCGATCTGCACCGCTTCGACGCCCATGTCGGCGCGAATCAGCGCCGCCGTCGAGCGCAACGCCGTGCCAAAGCTGCCGCCCGGATAGACCGCGCCGCCGGCCGGGACATAGCCGTTGATATTGAGGGTGCTCAACGTCGTGATCGTCCGCTGCGTGTTGAGCGCGGCCGTCTTGAGGGGATCGCGCTCGACCTGGTAGGCGTTGCCGAGCCAGGTAAGGCGCTGCGTCCGTGTGCTCGAGTTTCCTGACAGGCCGAAGTTGGCCGGATCGGGAATCGGAAGCGTGTCAGGCGCGCCGACGAGCGTCTGCGGCAGGCCATAGTTGAACCCGATGCCTCTCAGCGCCGCGTCGACCTTCGCAGGCGGGCGGCTGGCCAGATGCCGGCCGAGCCAGCCGGTAACCACGTTCAAGTCGCCCGGCTTGCCGATTTCCATGAAGAACTGCGCGTCGAAGTGCGACCGTGACGGATCGGTCGACCCAGACGCGTGGACGATGAGCAGCTGTCCCCCCTGGTACACCGGCAGCAGGGCCGCCATGGCCGGAGGAAGCCCGAAGAACCCATCGAGGTTGAGCGCCGGATTCGCAGCGCTCCCGGGCGGCGGGATGGCCAGCGTCGGCCGCAGCGCGTAGTACGACGGATCGCCAAAAGGCGGCACCAGTGACAAGCCGTCGGCGCCGCCGCGGAGAAAGATCGAGATGAGCACGTCCGAGCTGGAGGCGCTCTGCGCGTAGGTGACGCGGGGCAACCAGGCGGGAACGCTCAGCGCGACAGCCGTCGCCGTCCCGCGCGCCATGAATTCGCGGCGCGAGAGGCGACGGTATTCGTCGCACGCCTGGCAGTTGTCGTTCGTTGTGTTCCTGGACATGACGGTTCGCGCTCCTCGTGTCTACTCAATCCCCTCGGTCAATGTCACTGACAAGCCTGCGCGTCAGTGCCACTGAAACGCCGGCGAGGCCATCGCCAGGCCGAACGCGTCACGAATCTGCGTCGACGACGGCACCGTGGCGGTCCCGGCCGGGCGCAGATACGTGATGAGCGCCGCCTTGTCGGCGGCCGGCATCTCGCCGGCGAAGATCAGCGTGTCGATACGGTCGGCAATCTGAACCGCGCTGGTTGCGCCCGCCAGCAGCGCCGTGACGTCGACCGTGGCGCCGCTGATGCTGTTGTTCGCCAGCTGGAACGCGAAGTTCCAGCGCGGCAGCGGCAGGCCGCCCCAGTACTCGAACTCCTGCGGATACCCGTCGGGCGGGCCCCACGCATACGGGGTGTGCCCGGTGCCGGCCAGGTAGGTCTGGCGAACCGTGTTGAGAGACGTGATGTTCGCGTTCATGACCCGCAGCGCCGACACGATGTAGTGGAACGGACGCTTGAAGATCGGCGGCGCCCAGAGGACGTTGTCGTAGTGCAGGATACGCCGCACGAGCGCCTTGATGTCACCGCCGGTGCGCGTGAACTCGCCGGCGATGTCGGCGACGAGCGCCGGCGACGGATTGTAGTTGAGGAGCCAGCGCAGGAGCTTCGTCGAGACGAAGCGCGCGCAGCTCGGGTGGTTGGCCAGAATGTTCAGGACGTTCAGCCCGTCGTTGAACCCGCCGCCGGCCGCGATCGGAACGCCAAGCACGAGCTTGCTGTTGTTGTCGTGGCGAGTGGAGTCGTAGAAGAACGTGCCGGCGCGAAAGTCGCCGGTGTTGGTGCGCATGCGCCAACCAGTGAAGCACCGCGCCACTTCGACCACGTCCTGCTGGGTATAGCCGCCGTCGACGCCGAGCGTGTGCAGCTCCATTACCTCGCGCGCGTAGTTCTGGTTCGGCACCCTCCCGGGGCGACCATCACTCTGCGTGTTGTTGAGATACGTGAGCATCGCCGGGCTCGAGGCGCTGGCGTTCAGCATGGTGGCAAACGTGCTGAGCGCGTTTTTCCGGTACACGTCCCGGACTTCGAGCGTCTTGAGAATTCCGACGAGCGAGATATTGGTATTAAAGTGGTCGGCCCAGAACTCGACCATGCGTTCGAGCAGCTGCCGATTCGAATAGATGGCTCGGGTGATCGTCGCCTCGGTCAGCTCCCGGACCGCAACCTGCGTATCCGGCAACGTGTAGAGCGACAGCGGGGCCAGATTGATGGTCGTGAGAGGCGCGAGCCGCGCCTCGCAGTCGGGATCGCCCATGGCGTCGGCATTGAGCTGCCACTCGAGGTAGCCGTAGTAGCCGAGCGACCTCATCCAGGCGACGTCCTCGGTCGTGACACCGACCGTCACGCGGCGCAGGAGCCGCATCTCGCCGGTTGGCACGGTGTTCGGCTTCGACCGATTCGGGGTTCGGACCTGGGCCTCGGCACGCGCGGCGGCACCGAGCGCTCCCAGTCCGAGAAGCGCGCGCCGCGACACTCGGCTCGGCTTCCGGTCGGCCTGTTCCATTTCGCGTTCCCGGTTCTCCTCTATCGTTCGTTCGGACGACGGCATGGCACCCTCTCCTTGACGATCCATCACGATCAGTTCTGCACGCGGAAGAACCGGCTTCCTATTCCTGCCACCTGCCCCGCGCTGTCGGTCACCGTCCACTGGATGGTGTGCAGGCCGTTCGAGAGCGTCGTCGTATTGAGCATGAAGTAGCCGACCGCTCCGTTGGTATTGCTCAGTCCGGGGAACAGCCCGGCGATGTCAGCGCGATAGTTGTTGTACACCGGGTGGCCACGGAAGACGCCATCGACGTACACGTCAATCGTGCTGCCGTTGACCGGGATGCTCTTCCCCACGGGTGTGAGCGCCCAGCCGAAATTGACGATCGTGCCGGACACCGTTTCGCCCTGCCCCGGCGTGTCGATCGTGCCGAAGGGTTTGATCGACGTCGAGTTGGCCGCCACGATCCGGCGCGTGCCGAGCAGCGTCTGCAGCCCAGCGCCATCGATCGCGTACGCATGGAGGTCGAAGGTGCCGTTCCCCTGGTTCGGCAGGAAGTTGGTCAGGACCATGAAGCCCCAGCCCGCGTTGTCGTTGTCGGCCGCATTCGGGAAGAGCGCCTGCACGTCGGGACGCGCGCCCCGGATGAAGACCGCGCGGCCGACAAACATCAGTCCTGGTTCTCCGGCGATCGGCGAACGGTAGATGTCGACGCGCGATACGCCCACGTCGTCCAGCGCCCAGCCGGTCATGGCCATCTCCCCGGTCACGGTCGCGCCGTTGGCCGGAGTGTCGACGGCACCGAAAGGCGCCGTCGGACCGAGCAGCGTGACGGCAACCGACGCCGTGGCGTTGAACGTGCCCGCAGCCGTGCTGTGCGCGTAGACGGTGATGGTGTATGCGCCGGGCGGCAAAGCCGACGGCGCGGTGAGCGTGTAGCCCGACGGCGTGAAGCGCGACCCGTGGGCAGTGCCGACGTCGGGGCGCGATTGCCCGTAGGTGGCCGCGCCGAGGAACACCGCAGCACCGCCCGCCGGAGTCGCATAGACGTGCACGGCGTCGACGCCGGTCCCGGTCGGCGCCGTGCCGTCGACCGCCCAGCCACGCACCGTCACAGGCTGACCGGCGGATCCGGGCACGGGCGAGTCGATGACCACGAGCGGTCCTGGCGTCGACTCGCAGAATCGCCCCGCTCGATGCACCCTGGGCGTCGGGGTTGATGACGCTGATCGCCTTGAGGCCCGGCGTCGCACCCACCGTGGAGACGTTGATCGTGACGGTGGTCGGTCCGGTGCGCGTCACGCTGTTCACGATGACGCCAGGGATGCTGGCGCCGATTCGGCACAGGTAGCCCGGACCAGGATCGAAGAATGCGGTGCCGGCGGTGGACGTCGCCGTCACCTGAAGATCGATCGACGCGACGCCGCTGGCAATGACCGACGGCGTGACGCTGACGGGCGTTGCCGCGCCAGGACCCACGGTCCGGCCGGCAACCAGCCCGTAGGAGTTGATCGCGTCGGTGAACTGCTGCAGCGTCCAGATCGTCGACCCGTCACACCCGTCGACGACGGTGGACGATACGCCACCCCAGCGCCGGCCGCGCGTCGGCGAACCCGCATCGCCCGGAGGGTTGTATGCCGCAGTCGATGCGGTAAAGAGCTGCGGGGCGCGCAGGCTGCCGAGCGCATCGGCCGAGAACCGCTCGACGACGCCGGCGTTGACGAACTCGTTCGTTCCGGCGGCGCTGAACCCGATGATCGAGCGGCCGCTCGTCGAGGTCGCGATCGACGGCACCCAGTAGTTGCGCTCGTCGAAGCTGCCGGCACCGGTGCTCGAAAACAGCGTGCCCGATTGGACGACGGCGGGGGTGGTCAACAACGACCCGATTTCGTACCAGCGCACGCCGTTGCGGTTGGCGGATGCAGTCGCCTGGCCGGTGTTCGTCACGCCGATGGTGTGGGTGGTCCACAGCCGACCGTTCACGAAGCTCGCCGACGTCAGGCGGTCGTCGCCGCCGTCGAGCTTGCCATTCGCCGACCCGAGGTTCCCGAGATGTCGGACAGTAATTGGCACTGCGGTCGCCGATACCGGAATGGCGATGTTCGCGGAGATGGTGGGCGTCCCGCCTGGATTCGACACGCGGCGAAGCATCAGCGTGCCGAGCGAGGCGTTGTCGACGCCGATGAAGAACCCGGTCGCGATCGTCGCGTCCTCGTTGTCCACGCCCTGCGGCGCGAAGGGGCCGGCGCCTGTCGAGGAGCCGGTCAGGTTGTGGAATGCCGTCACCGCAATCGTGGCAAAGTCGATCACCGACGTCTTGCGAACGACGTATCCGGAGGTCCCCATGTAGACGCCTCCCGGATCGCAGAACTGCACGACGCCGATGTAGAGCGCATACGGATCGAGCCCGAAGGTCGGCGAGTCGACGGCGCAGGTCGCGGCGCCCGGAAACCCGGTGTTGTCGAAGGCGAAAAAGCTCCACAGGGTGGCGCCGGTGATCGTCGAGGCGTTGCTCGACGCGATCACGATGCGGCCGGGCACCGCGTCGGTCGCGGCAATGACGAACCAGCGGCCCGCCAGCCGGTCGTACTTCACTTTCGGACCAAAGACATTCGCGCCGGCGCGAACGGGTGTGAAGAACGCGTTGGCGGTAAGGTTCAGCACCTGGTCGGCAGAGGCCGTCGCCTTCGAGAAGCTCCGGATGCGGCCGTTGGCCGCCAGAATGAACTGCGACGGACCTGCTGCACCGCTCGGATCGGGCGGGAGCGAACCGGTCTCGCCGAGCGTCGCCCCGACGAAATTCTGGAGGAACGTCGCGGGTTCGGAAGCGCTCATCTCATCCCCGACCACAGCCGACTCGCGAGCCTCGCGACCGGGTGCCGTCGACTTCAACAGCGTCGGCCTCCGCACGATGCGCCGCCGCTCGAGCCGCTCGGACGTCACGCCGCCGGCCGGCTCCATGCGAAGGGCGTCTCGAGCCTCGAGGCTCATTAGCTGGTCGCTCGTGGCGTACCCGATCTGCACTCCCGACTGCGGCTCGCCGGCCTGCGTCGGTGGTGGGGCCTGCGCTGAGATGGTCGACACCGCCAGGCTGCCGCTGAAGACCGCCGCCGCGAGGGCGAACGCCAGGCGGCACAGGATCTGCCGGGAGGTCGTACGGCCACGCCGCGGCCGGCCCTCATTACGAAAATGCAACATGTATAGGCTCGTGAACAAACGCCGCCCGACAGGGGCGGCTGCCCACCTCCTGCAGAGCCCGTACCGACCCCCACTGAGCGCAGAGCGGCGCGAATTGGACCGAAAACGCTCACGGTCTGTCTGAGACCGTTCGTCAGAACTGTGCCTGATCGTGCAAGTCTGTCAGATTTACTCGGCCCTCGGGCGGCTGTGGCACTTATGCGCGCATAACAGAATCCGATTCGCCCGCCGGCGGCCCGCCCGCTAGAATGCACCCCACACCGTCCGTTCTTCAAAGGGGGAGCGTTCCATGCGGAGTACCCGGCGTGTCCCGATCGCTCGTTTCGTGTTCGCGTCGCTCGTTGCGGCGTCCCCGGCGATGGCGCAAGGCACGGTCGCCGACTACCAGCGCGCGATGGGACTGCGCGACAGGTACCAGGGACTTGCGCCGAACACGGCCGAACCGGCGACCTGGATAGAGAAAGCGCCGCGCTTCTGGTATCGAAAATCGGTGAAGGGTGGCAACGAGTTCGTACTCGTCGAGGCCGCCACCCAGCAGAAACGTCCGGCGTTCGATCACGAGAAGCTCGCCGCGGCGCTCACCGCCGCGCTCACCCCTGAGAAGCCCTATACCGGCGTGACGCTGCCCTTCACGACGTTCTCCTTTGTCGATGCCGACCGTGCCATCGAGATCACGGTCAACACCGTCGTCTGGCGCTGCGCGCTCGAGGACTACCGCTGCCGGACCGACGCGCCTGGCGGACGCGGCGGGCGGGGCGGTCGCGGCGGGCGCGGCGGCGGCGGACTTGGAGGTCCGGTGCGCGCGGAGTTCGACGTCAACGGCGTCGACGCGAAGAAATCGCCAGACGGCAAGCTCGAAGCGCTCGTCAACAACTACAACATCGCGATCCGTGAGACGGGAAAGACGGCCCTCACGCTCCTCAGCATCGACGGATCGGAGGGCGGCTACTACGATCCCAACTCGATCGTCTGGTCGCCGGACTCGAAGAAGATCGCGGCCTACAAGATCACGCCCGGCTACCGGCGCTACGTGCACTACGTCCAGTCGTCGCCCGAGGATCAGCTGCAGCCGAAGCACTCGACGCTCCAGTATGCCAAGCCTGGGGACGTCCTCGACGCGGAGAAGCCGGTCCTCTTTCACGTCGACACGACGAAGCAGATCGTCGTTGACGATGCGTCGTTCCCGAACGCCTACGACAACATGCCGCTCGCCTGGCGGAAGGACAGCAGCGCCGTCACGTTCGAGTACAACCAGCGGGGCCACCAGGTCTACCGCGTGATCGAAATCAACGCCTCGACCGGACAACCGCGTACGGTCATCAGCGAGGAGCCGAAGACCTTCTTCGCGTATTCAGGCAAGCGGTACCGGTTCGACGTGGCCGATGGCAAGGAAGTCATCTGGATGTCGGAGCGTGACGGGTGGAACCACCTCTATCTCTATGACGGCGCCACGGGCGCGGTGAAGCAGCAGATCACGAAGGGCACCTGGGCGGTACGCAGCGTCGCCGCCGTCGACGAGGAGGGGCGCCAGATCTGGTTCAGCGCGAACGGAATGTACCCGGGCAAGGACCCGTACTTCGTCTACTACTACCGCATCAACTTCGATGGCTCTGGACTCACGACACTCACGCCGGCTGATGCGAACCACGTCGTCAGCTTCTCGACCGATCGCGCCTATTACGTCGACACCTACTCGCGTGTCGATCTGCCGACGGTGTCGGAACTGCGCCGTGGCACGGACGCATCCCTGGTGGCGCAGCTCGAATCCGCTGACATCATCGACCTGCGGAAGGCCGGATGGAAGCCGCCGGAAGTGTTCACCGCGAAGGGCCGGGATGGCACAACCGACATCTGGGGTGTCATCTTCCGGCCGACGAACTTCGACGCGGCGAAGAAGTATCCCGTGATCGAGAACATCTACGCCGGGCCGCAGGGGTCCTTCGTCCCGAAGTCGTTCGCCGCCTACAACGCCATGCAGTCGACCGCGGAGCTCGGCTTCATCGTCGTGCAGATCGACGGGATGGGCACCAATTATCGATCGAAGGCGTTCCACGATGTGGCCTGGAAGAACCTCGGCGATGCGGGGTTCCCCGATCGCATCCTCTGGCACAAAGCCGCGGCCGCGAAGTACCCCTACTACGACATCACCCGTGTGGGCCTCTATGGCACCTCGGCCGGCGGGCAGAACGCGCTCGGTGGCCTGCTGTTCCACCCCGAGTTCTACGACGTCGCGGTTTCGGCGGCGGGCTGTCACGACAACCGGATGGACAAGATCTGGTGGAACGAGCAGTGGATGGGCTGGCCGATCGGGCCCGAGTACGCCGCCTCGTCCAACGTGGACAACGCCGCCAAGCTCCAGGGCAAGGTGCTGCTCGTCGTTGGCGAGATGGACAACAACGTGGACCCCGCGTCGACGTTCCAGGTCGTCAACCAGCTGATCAAGCACGAGAAGAACTTCGACCTGCTCGTAATCCCCGGCGCCGGTCACACATCAGGCGGCGCGTATGGCGATCACAAGCGATACGACTATTTCGTGCAGCACCTGCTCGGCGTGAAGCCGCCGGAGTGGAAAGATCTCGAGGCGAAGACGAAGACCGCGCCAACCGCTTCAGCGGCCCGCTAGCGGCTGGATGGTCCGGCTGAAGCCGGACACCACGACAGATAAGGCGTCCCGCGTGACACGGAGCCGGTCAGCCGTGGCCTCCGGCTTCAGCCGGTCTGATCAGTCGTGGCGTCCGGCTTTAGCCGGACCCGTGCCGCCGGCGACAGCTTCTTCGAGGAGCGCAAACGGAGAAGCCGGCGCCGGCGCGAACACACGAGACTGCCAGTCGGGAACGAGCGCGTCCAGGAGCACAAAGAGCGCCAGCCCCTCATCCTGCGACCAGTACTTTTTGTTGTCGCGGACGAGGCGCAGCGCTTCGGCGTCGTTCCCGCCGGCCCGCGTTCTGGCCAGCCGGTACGCCGCCCACTGCCCCACGCCTTCCATGGTCAGAAAGAGACTCTCGAGCTCCGCGTAAGCGGCGGTCGGCCCTGTGAAGTAACGCGCATGCCTGGCCCGCACGAGGTCGAGCGCCTTGATCGTGTGCTCGCGCTGCTTGACCGGATCGGGCTCGAGGGCCGCGCGGTACAGCTGGTCACGTTCGCGATCGAAGGCGGCCTCGAACCCGGGTGTGCGGTGAAACTCGGTCTGAATCACGTCGTCGTTGATCGGATAGACGAGGTCATTCTTGCGCGCCAGCTCGCGCACGCGGCGGTTGATGTCGACGAGCAGCCGCGTGTGCGTCATCTCGTGGCTGAAGACGCCTTGAAGATACTCGGCCCTGGTCGGGGCGCTGACTTCTTTCGTCTGCCAGACCGACGGCATCGCCATGACAAAGAACGCACCACGGTTGTTGCCATAGAGCTGCGTGCTCGCCTTCATCTCGACCGCGACCGGCCGACCGCTCGGCAGGAGAACCGTGCCGGTGTGGCTCAGCGCTCGCACCGGGACCGGATTGCCAGCAAAGGACAGCGTCGTCGTGACGGGAAGCGCGTCGCGATTCAGGCTGGCATCAGGCGACAGGTGCCAGACGCAGGATGCGTCGAAGAGGACAATCCACGGCAGAGGAGATGGATCGATCCGCAGAAATTCGCGGCTGACCTGATTCCAGCCGTCGAGCGCCCGCTGGAGCCAGGTGATCTCGGTCGGGGGAAACGTGCATGGCCCAGGGTCGACAGGCGCCTGAGAGGCACTCGCGGACAGCTGCAGCATCAGCGCGGCGACGATGACTGACACGAGCCGGCCGACACGCACCTCGGGCCCTCCTCCCAGTGCACATCCTTGAACCTGCAGCTGCAGACGGCTCGCGCCGGCTGACGGTTGGTACCGCAGTTTATCAGATGGCGGACACCTGACCACAGGTACGCCGGGCGAGCGGCAGAGGTCTGCGCGGACTCAATCGCCACTACAATGTGACCCGAGAGTAATCACCTCCATCCTGCTGTCCCACCGATATAATCCACAACTGTTGGCCCTCGCACCCGGCATACGCCTCGGCATCTACGAAGTCACCGCTCAGATCGGCGAAGGAGGGATGGGACAGGTATACCGGGCCCACGACACGAAGCTCAATCGCGACGTGGCACTCAAGGTCCTTCCCGACGCCTTCGCCAGTGATCCCGATCGGCTGGCGCGGTTCACACGAGAAGCGCACGCACTCGCCTCGCTGAACCACACGAATATCGCCCACATTCACGGTCTCGAGGAATCGAGCGGCGTCCGTGCCCTCGTGATGGAGCTCGTCGAGGGGACAACGCTCGCCGACCGCATCGCGCAGGGCCCGATTCCGATTGACGAGGCGTTGCCGATCGCCAAGCAGATCGCGGAAGCCCTGGAAGCGGCGCACGAGCAAGGGATCATTCACCGCGACCTGAAGCCCGCCAATATCAAGGTGCGCCCCGACGGCACGGTGAAGGTGCTGGATTTCGGGCTGGCCAAGGCGATGGAGCCTGCAGTCGCATCGTCACCGAGCATGTCGCCGCCGCCGACTATTACGACGCCCGCGATGACGCAGGCCGGGATTATCCTGGGGACGGCCGCGTACATGAGCCCGGAACAGGCTCGCGGGAAAGTTGTCGACAAGCGCGCGGACATCTGGGCGTTCGGTGCGGTGCTGTTCGAGATGCTGACGGGCCAGCGCTCCTTTCCGGGGGATGATTTGTCCCTCACGCTCGCCGCGGTCATGATGCACGATCCCGCGTGGGCGGCCTTGCCCCCGGCGACACCGTCGGGCGTTCGCCAGCTGCTGCGCCGATGTCTGGTCAAGGACCCGCGTCAGCGCATTCGGGACATGGGCGACGTGCGCCTCGCGCTCGAGGGCGCGAATGACGTCACGCCGGCCCCAAAAGGCCAGACATGGCACTCGCTGGTGTGGGCATCCGCCTTGATCGCCGTCGGGTCAGTGGTAATTGCGGCGTTTGCGATATGGAACCGGCCCCAGGCCGTTCAGAAGACTGCAGTTCGCTTTACGATTCCGCTTCCGGCGAATCAGGAAATCACCTCCTATCCGGCGATTACGCGCGACGGCCAGACTATAGCCTACGTCACGCAGCAGGGGACCGATGATGCGCAGCTCTACCTGCGTGAGCTGAATTCGTTTGAGGCTCGCGCGGTGGCTGGTTCGAGCGGCGCCCGGCAACCGTTCTTTTCGCCGGATGGTAAGTGGGTGGCGTTCTTCGCACAGGGGCAGCTGTACAAAGCAGAGGTCACGGGCGGGACTCCCGTCCGGCTGGCAGAGGCCTCCTATCCCTTCGGTGGAACGTGGAACGACGACAACACAATCATCTACGCTGTGTCGCTCGGCTCCGGACTCTTGCGGATTCCCGCAAGCAGCGGCACGCCTGAATCCCTGACCAAGCCCGACGGCGCGGCACAGGGGTACGCTCACGTGTTTCCGCAAGCGCTTCCCGGGGGCCGAAGTGTTCTCTTCTCGATTTGGGGGCAGTCGCAGGGAAGCGCGGTGCTTTCACTCGATTCACGTCGATGGGACCTGGTCCTGCCCGAGAGAGGGTTCGCCGTCGCGACATTCGCCGCGACAGGCGGCTCGGGGGGTCGCCTCCTGATCGTCGACGAGGCCGCCGGCATCAGAGCTGCGCCGTTTGACGTCGCGCACCCCGCGGCCACCAGCGCCGATACATCAGTCCTGGCAAATGTCTACTACGAGGTGGAAACCGAAAGCCTGGGCTGGCTGGCGGTCTCGAATACCGGCACGGCGGTGTACGCGACCGGCAACCCGGCACGAACGTCACTGGTATGGGTCGACCGGGAGGGAAAGATCGAACCGCTCGGCAAGGACCAGGATGCGTATCGAGAGGCAGTCCTCTCGCCGGACGGGGTCAGGGCCGTTGTCAGACATGGCCTCGACCTGTGGGTTCATGATGTGCAACGCGGGACCCGCAGCCGCCTGACGTCGGGCAACGGCAGCAATATCATGCCGCTGTGGAGTCGTGACGGCACGCGGATCATCTTCGCGTCGAATCGTGGTGGCAATTGGGACATCCACGCACAACCCGCCGATGGATCGCGGCCCGCGGAAGCACTGCTCAAACGGCCTTACGACCAGTTCCCGCTCTCGATTCTCGCCGACGGGACCTTGCTGTACACGGAAATCACTCCCGAGACTGGCCGTGACCTGTGGATTCTGTCGCCGGATGGAAAGACCTCGCCGTTGCGCGTCACCCCATTCAATGAAACGCAGGGCCAATTCTCGCCTGGCCCGGAGGGCGGGCCGCGCTGGGTCGCGTTTGCGTCTGACGAGTCCGGGCGCAGCGAGATCTACGTGCAGTCGTACCCCGGTGGCGCGAACAGAATCCCGGTCTCTACGACAGGCGGAATCCTGCCCAAGTGGTCACGCGACGGCAGGGAGTTGTTCTATGTCACTGGGGACGCCGTTGTGGCCGTGGCGATGCAGGCGGATGGGTCCGTCGGCACACCCCGCCGGTTGTTTGACCGCTCGAATTTTCTCTTCAACCATCGGTTCCACAGCTACGGTGTCTCGCCGGACGGCAAGCGGTTCCTGATGATTCAGCGCGATCCGGGGTCGGTGCCGCGCCAGCTCAACGTGATTCTCAACTGGTCTGACGCAGTCGAGCGGCCCGCGGCGGACGGTCGCCGCGCCGGCGGCCAGTGACCGCTCAGCCCAACACCGCACGACGTCCGCACGGGACGTGCCCTACGCGCGATCCATGTCCAGGACGGCTTCCAACCTGTAGCATGTATCTCCTCTTCGAATACGCGCGCGCCAAAGACGAGACCCCAAGCAGAAGCTCTACGGTCAACGCGCGCCGCCATTCGTTTTGAGAACGCCAGCGCTCAGCAGAATCCCAAGCTCGTCCCGATTCACCCATTCTTCCGCAATCTTCCCATCCTTCATGCGAAAGATCGCGATGGCGTCCCACACAAGCTGTTTGCCCTTCACATCGTGGTCGCCGATTCTCGACCGAAACACTCCTGCTCCTGTCGCCCGATGCGTGACGCGAACCACAACACGGTCACCGGAAACGAATATGTCGTGCACCTCCGTCGCAAATTGCGAATAGGCCGCGATGTTCCGTTCCACGACGCCGCGAATACCAGTAATACCCTTCACGGTGCCCTCTGGCCGGTAGATGACACAGTCGGAGAGAAACAGGCGTTCGAGAAGGCCGACCTGTCGTCCATCCAGTACGTCATGGAAGTAGCTGAGAACGACCGTCTCTTGAGGTGACTGTGCGCCTGGCGATTCGGGTTGCGCCAACGCGGCACCCGGCTGACAGACAAGCGCAAGCGCCAACGCGATTGCCACCTTGATCATTGATTCTCCTCTTCGATGTGTTGGGCCGCCAGGGTGCTATCTCGGACGTACCCGCTGCCGCGCAGGTTAGGCATCATCGTCAGAGAGCAACATCTGCATCGGCTGCACCAAGAGATCCGATCCCGGCCGAAGAGGCTCCGCCTCTCCGATTGGAGTGAATCCGGCCCGCACATACAGCGCCCTCGCCGGACTGTCACCGCAGGTCACGCTCAACAATACACGGCGCACGCCGGCGGCGGACGCCCACACGATGATCGCTTCTAGAAGGAGCCGGCCGGCACACTGACCGCGGTGGGTCGGTGCAACCCACATCTGATAGACGTTGGCCACATCGGGGTCGGCCTTCTCGATTCGACCCCACGCCAAGCCAACCGGTTGGGCGGCTACTTCGGCAAGCAGCGGCAGATTCCATCGGTGATCTGCACCCAATGCCAGGCGGTTCGCCCATTCACCGTCCGCGCGGCTCTCCTCTCCGGCCAGAGTTCCCCCAAAAGCGTCCGGAGAATCCGCGAGTGCACTTAGTCGAAGGTCTCGATACGGCTTCCATTCGTGTGCACGAAACGGTCGGACTGAAGGTGCAACAGCCATTGGATTCTTGGTACAGCCTGACGGCCACGATTCAGGCGCGCGGCGACCACACGATGACATCGGCCGCCGAGTGTCGTCGAGCGCAGCACGAAGTTCCCCGATCGCTCCGGCGGCAGATAACGATGGGCACCGGATGTCTTAGAGTGCCACGCCAGTCCCCCAACCTGCGCCGAGATGTCGCAACGAGGCTGGCTGGCCAGGGCCCTGGAGCGAGCCGACGCGCTGCGCCCCCAGACCAACACGGGGCGCAGGAACGCGGGCGGAGCGATTCCTCGCGTCGTGTTCCGCTCCTGCGATCCGTGGCGTTGACGAGTAGCTGTGCCAGTGATTGCGCCTGATGACGACTCCACACGCCGCCACCTACACGACGCGGCAGCGGAAGGGTACGAGCGCAGGCCGCGTTCCCGGCGAGCGGAGTGGGCCCTGGCCAGCCAGCCTCGTTGCGGCATCCTCCGAGAGTGGAATCGTGCCGAAGGCCAATCAGGACAACCGCCGCCCGCTGGCGCATTCCTCGATCAGCCTCTTCAGCCGCGTGAGCCGCGTCTCTTCCTGCTTGGCGCTGACCACAAACCAAATCAGTGTCCTTCGATAGGAGGGCGGCTGGGCCTGGAAGAACGTCCAGGCCGACGTGTCCTTCTTCATCAGGCTGAGGTAGGGCTCGTCGAACTCTCTCGGACGCTGCTCGTAAGCGTAGATACCAGAACGGTATTCGCGCCTGGCCTCGAACGCCTTCAGCCCAGCCGACTGCATGCGCTTCTCGTCGGTGAGCACCTTCACTCGCCTGATGTTGACGGCGCTCCACGTGCTTATCGTCTTTCGCGGCGTAAAGCGGATCTTGTAGCTTTCCTCGTCGATGGTCTTGCGGATGCCGTCGATCCAGCCGACGCAGAGCGCTTCGTCCACTGATTCGGGCCACGTAATGCTGGGCTTTCTTGAACCCACCTTGTAGAACCCTACCCAGACTTCCTTGGCCGTCGCGTGATTCTTCTTGAACCACTTCCGGAGATCGGCGGGCGTCGGAAAGAACCGTGTCTTCATGATCTGACGTCCGGCTGAAGCCGGACACTGACGTACGAGAGGGCCCAGCGGCCAGGCAACCCCGGGCAAGGCGCTCGAAGCCGTCGACGGCGGCGTGAAGCTCGTCGAGCGACACGAACTCGGCGTCGGTGTGGGCGACGAGAATCGAACCCGGGCCGAACAGGAGCGGCGTGCCCCAGCGGTCGAGAAACGGCACGTCGGTCGTAAACGGGAACACACGGGTCTCGAAGCCGGTGACGGTGTGCATGCGGATGGGCGGCACCCGGAGGACCTCCGAGATCGCCACGCGTCGCTCGAGGCGCTGCAGTACCGCAAGAATGTCGTCGGCAGAACCGATCGTCCGGAACATGACCTCGGCAGACGCGCGGGCGGGGATGACGTTCGGCGCCACCCCGCCATCGATCAGGCCGACGGTGTAAAAGGTCGCGCCGAGATCGGGATCGACCGGAAGCGGCAGCCCACGCAGTTCGACGAGGGCGTCGACGAGCTTTTCGATCGCCGACTCGCCCTGCTCCGGAACCGAGGAGTGCGCCGCCCGGCCAGCGGCGGTCAGCCGCACGCGGAGGACGCCACGCGTAGCCGTCGCGAGCCGACTGTCGGTCGGCTCGCCATTGATCAGGAACCGGCAACGGTTGGGAATCGTATTCGCCGCCGCCGCACCGTCGCTGCCTCGCTCCTCGCCGACGACAAACAGCAGCCCGACACGTCGCTCCCCCGCCCGTCGCAGCCGCTCAGTCGCCGCGACCTGCGCCGCCAGGATCCCTTTGGCGTCGCACGCGCCCCGGCCGATCAGCCGGCCGGTCTCGACACGGCTCGGGAAGAACGGGGGCACGCAATCGAAGTGCGTGGAGAGCACCACGACCGGGTCATCGATGGTCGCGAGGATGTTGGCGCAGCCGCGCTCGACCTGCTGTTCGAGCACGCTGTAGCCGAGCGCGCGTAGCCGCGCCGCGAGCCAGTGGCCGGCGTCGGCCTCGCGGCCGGTCGTCGAGTCGATGTCGATGAGGGATCGCGCGAAGGCGAGCGTGTCTAGCGAATCCATTGCTCGAGCGCCGTGCGCGCGTCGGTTCGCTCGTCACGGTACTTCACGATGATCGGCGTCGCGACCGACAGCCCCCACTCGCGGCCTTTGCCCGACGTCACGGGGCGCGTACCGGGGACAACGACGGCGCCTTCAGGAACAATCAACGGTTGTCCTGGCGCCGGCTCGATGATCCGCTCGTTGGGCAGATCGTAGATCGGCGTCGAGCGCGTGAGGATGACGCCCGAGGCCAGCACGGCGCGCCGCTTGACGATCGCGCCTTCGTAAACGCCGCAGTTCCCGCCGACCAGCACGTCGTCTTCGATGATGACGGGCAACGCGCCGACCGGCTCGAGCACCCCGCCAATCTGCGCCGCCGCGCTCAGGTGCACGCGGCTCCCGATCTGCGCGCACGAACCGACGAGCGCGTGAGAGTCCACGAGCGTCCCCTCGCCGACCCACGCACCGATGTTGATGTACATCGGCGGCATACAGATGACGCCGCGGCCAAGATAGGCGCCATCGCGAACCGTCGATCCACCGGGCACGACCCGAACGCCGCTCTGCACGTCGAGCCGCTTCAGGGGCAGGGTGTCCTTGTCGAAGAACGGCCAGCGTCCGTGGTCGGACGACATGTCGGCGATGTCGCCGTACTTGAACCCGAGCAGGATCCCCTGCTTGACCCACGTATTGACCCGCCAGCCAGTCTCGGTCGACGCATCCGGCTCGGCCGCACGCACTTCACCCGCCGACAACTGCGCGCGCAACCGCGCGAACGCCTCGCGCGCCGCCTGACGATCCGTGGCCGGTCCAGCCGCGCTCAGCGCCTCGACCTCTGCCGCCAGCGTCATGAACGGCCGCCCACGAGCGCCGCTTCGGTCTTGAGCTCGCCGAGTACCTGCCGGATCTTCGCGCGCGAGGCCTCGCGCGGCGGGACCATCGGCAGCCGGTACACTTCCTCGAGCAACCCGAGCGCGGCCATCGCGCTCTTGACCGGGATGGGATTCGACTCGATGAAGTTGACCATCATCAGCGGCAGCAACTGATCGTGGATCTGGCGCGCGGCGGCAAAATCATTCCGCTCGGCCTGCTCCACCATGCGCGACATCTCGCCCGGCACTTCGTTGCCCGCCACCGAGATCAGTCCGCGTCCTCCCACCGCCATCAACGGCAGCGTCAGCGCATCGTCTCCCGACAGGACCAGAAAATCCTTCGGCACGGCGCCGCAGACCTCGACCATCTGGGTGATGTTTCCGGACGCTTCCTTGACGCCAACGATGCTTGGGACGCCGCTCAAGCGCACGAGGGTGGCGACGTCGACGTTGCACCCGGTTCGGCCAGGCACGTTGTAAACGATGATCGGCAGGCCGACCTCGCCGGCAATTGCGCTGTAGTGCTGGAAGAGACCCTCGGGCGTCGGCTTGTTGTAGTACGGCGTCACCGACAGGATGCCGCCGGCGCCCGCCTGCTTCATGCGTTTCGCGGCATGAATGACTTCTTTCGTGTCGTACCCCCCCGCTCCGGCCAGCACCGGCACCTTGCCGGCGGCCTCCTCGACGACGAGCTGTACGACGCGGAGGCGCTCGTCTTCGGTGAGCGTGGGACTCTCGCCTGTCGTCCCGCACGGCACGAGAAAGTGAATGCCGGCATCGATCTGTCGCCGCGCGAGACGCCGGACACCGGCCTCGTCGACTGCACCCTCGCGCGTGAACGGCGTTACGAGTGCCGTTCCGCATCCCGTCCATGGCGTTCGCATCATCCGCCTCCTATAGCCTTCGAAATCATCGTGCGAAGTCGTTCCGACTACAACCCCAAAACATCGCCCATCGAAAACCATCCCCGGCGTCCGTTGACCCACCTGGCGGCGGCAAGCGCACCCCGCGCAAACCCGCTACGATCCCGGGCCGTATGCGTCAGCGTGATCGTCTCGGACGCGCTGTCGAACCCGACGGTATGCGTGCCCGGTATCGAACCCACCCGCGTCGAGGCCACGTCGATCGGCATCCCGTACCCGACCTGCCGCATCGCTTCCCGGATCGCGATGGCCGTGCCGGACGGCGCGTCGCGCTTGGCGCTGTGGTGGAGCTCGTGGATCCAGGCGCCAAACTCGGGCCGGTCGGCGAGCAGTTCAGCGGCACGGGCGGCGAGGGCCACGAACAGGTTCACGCCCAGCGCAAAGTTCGGAGCCGAGACGACGCCGATCGGATATGCGGACATCTCCCGCCGCACTGATTCTTCCTGGTCTTGCCAGCCGGTTGTGCCAATCACGAGGTGCGTCCCGCGCGCGGCAAGCCGCCGGGCGTTGGCCGCGACCGCCGCGGCGGTCGAAAAGTCGATCGCCACATCGGCGGCGGGCCACTCCTCGGGGCGGTCGGCATTGTCGATATCGACTCGGCCCGCAATGTCCACTCCCACTTCCGGGGCCAGCGACTCGACGAGCCGGCCCATGCGGCCGTGGCCCACGATGAGAACACGCAATGCGCTCACCGGCCGGCCTCGACCGGAGACGGGGTGGACGGCGCAGGCGCCGCGAACCAGGCGTTGTGCAGGCGCGACATCGCGATCGGCAGATCGCTGTCGCGAATGACCACGGTGACGTTGCGCCGGGAGGCCGCCTGCGAGACCATGCGCAGCGGGACTCCGTCGAGCCCGGCAAGCATGCGGATCGCGAAGGCCGGGTCGACGCGCAGGTTCTCGCCCACCGCGCAGAGCAGCGCCATCTGCGGCTCGATCGTGACCTCGGCAAACTCCCGGAGCGCGCGGGCAATCTCCTCCAGCCGCCGATCGTCGTCGATCGTCACCGACACGCTGACTTCCGACGTCGTCACGACGTCGACCGCCGTGCGGTAGCGCTCGAACACTTCGAAGAGCCGGCGAAGGAAGCCGTGTGCCATCAGCATGCGCGTGGACGTGACCTCGACCACGGTGATGTTGCGCTTGCACGCGAGCGCCACGATGGGTCGGTCGTTCACCGGCGGTCTGGCGGTGATGAGCGTGCCCGGCGCGTCCGGCCGGCGGCTGTTGAGGATGCGGACGGGGATGTCGGTCGAAACGGCCGGAAGGATCGTGCTCGGATGGAGCACCTTCGCGCCGAAGTAGGCGAGCTCGGATGCCTCGCCGAACGAGAGATGCGCGACGACTCGCGGGTCGCGGACCACCCTGGGATCGGCGGTGAGCATGCCGTCGACGTCAGTCCAGATCTGGATTTCGGCGACGCCGAGACCGGCGCCGATGATGGCCGCCGAGTAGTCCGACCCGCCGCGCCCGAGCGTCGTCGCCACGCCGTCGCGCGTGGCACCGACGTAACCGCCGATGACCGGCACGAGTCCAGCCGCGAGGGGCGGCGCGACTTCGCGCTTCAGGGCCTCGCCCGTTTCGGCGGTCAACGGCGCGGCGGCCGTGTACTGGTCGTCGGTGACGATCGCCTTGCGCGCGTCGACCCAGGCCGTGCCGATGCCGGCGGCCTGAAGCGCGCCCGCCACGACGCGGCTGCTGAGTAGCTCGCCCGCCGCCGCAATGCCGTCGCAGGACCGCAGCGAGGCTTCCCGCAGGATCGCTAGCGCGGTCAACATCGCGCGCAGCTCCTCGATTTGCTGCTCGACCTCTGCGGTCACGACTGCCCGGCCGGGAAGGGGCACCAGCGCGTCGATTGCCGCGAGATGCCGGTGACGAATCTCCTCCACACCGGCCCCGATCGTCACGCGCTCGCCGCGCGAGGCGTCGGCCGTCATCCGCAGGAGCTGGTCGGTCACCTTGGACATGGCGGAGACGACCACGACCGGCGGCGCGCCGGATCGCGCGGCCTGAGCTGAAACAATCGCTATCAGCCTGCGGATGGCGTCAGCGTCTGCTACCGACGTCCCGCCGAATTTCATCACCACGTTCTTCATCGATGGGCTGTCCCTTTCTGTTCAGATCGTTTGAGGAGACGGAGGCAACGGGTTCAACACGAAGGAACGAAGTAAACGGAGACGCACGGAGGCTAACTTCTTCCAGCAAGCCACACGCTCGCGCCGCGCACAGCGCGGCAGGATCGAGCCACGAGTCACGACGGCAAGCGCTCCAGGGCACAGGGAGCGAGCGCTTGCCGTCGTGACTCGCGGCTCGATCCGTGTGCCGGCCTTCGGCCGGCACGCGAGCGTCTCAGCTCTTGATTTCAATGTGTGTGCTTTTCTTCGTGCGTCTTCGTTCGTCTTCGTTGCTTCGTGTCGAACCCGTTACCTCCGTCCCCTCCGCACAAACGTAATTCTCGAGCCTCAGTCGAGCATCCCGTCCGCCACCATCATCTCGGCGTTCAGGATCGCCGCCCCTGCTGCACCGCGCACGGTGTTGTGGCCGAGGGCGACGAGCTTGGTGCCGAGGATCGAACAGGGCCTCAGGCGCCCGACCGAGATCGTCATGCCGTTGCCGCGCTCCACATCCAGCCTGGGCTGCGGCCGATCCGGGGCGTCGAGATAGAGGATCGGTGCGGGCGGCGCACTCGGGAGCTCCAGCTCCTGCGGCCGGCCGCGAAAGGCCTCGAGCGCGAAGCGGACATCCTCGAGCGACGGCCGCTGCTCGAACTCGATGGAAATCGATTCGGTGTGTCCATCGACGACTGGCACGCGCGTCGTCGTCGCGCTGACGACCATCGGGTGCGGCGAGACGGCGTCACGCTCCAGCGTGCCCAGAATCTTCTGCGGCTCGCTCTCCATCTTCTCTTCTTCGCCCGAGATCGCCGGAATCACGTTTCCGAGGATATCGAGCGATGCGACACCAGGATAGCCTGCGCCCGACACCGCCTGCAGCGTCGTCACCATCACGCGTGACAGGCCGAAGCGCCGCAGGGCCGCGAGCACGACGCTCAGCACCACGGTGGAACAGTTCGGATTGGTGACGATCGCGCCCGTCCACCCGCGCTCGCGCCGCTGGCGCGCGATGAGCGTCAGGTGATCGGCATTGACCTCTGGAATCACGAGCGGCACGTCGGCAAACATCCGGTAGCTCCGGGCGTTGCTGACGACGATGTGACCCGCGGCGGCAAAGGCGGGCTCGATGTCCTTGGCGGCGCCGGCATCGAGCGCCGAAAACACGATCCTCGGCGCGCGCCCCGGCGTACACGCGTCCACGTTCATGCCGAGGGCGTCGTCGGGGGGAGGCGTCGAGAGGCGCCATTTCATCGCCTCGCGGTAGGTGCGCCCCTCCGATCGCTCGCTCGCACCGAGCCACGCCGTCTTGAACCACGGGTGGCCGGCAAGCAGCCGCACGAACTGCTGCCCGACCATGCCGGTCGCGCCGAGAATGCCGACCTCCAACTGCCTGCCGCCGCCGATGTCCGGTGCGCTCATTTCATGTTCCTCAAAAAGGAGTCGGAACGCCCTGCAAAACGAAAAACCCGCCGGCCCTGGAAGAGGCCGGCGGGTTCATTTGTCCGTTCGTGTTCTGTTCAGATCACGCGCGCACTCAGACCAGCGGCCTCCGGAGTCGCTTGACTCGCTTTCGTCCGTTGGTTTTCATCGCGCCCTGCAACATAGCCGTGAAGTATAGCCTCAGGCGCGCGCTTGCGTCAATAATGGCGCCACACCATGCGAATCCTCCTGCTTCCGCTCCTGTCCCTGGGCCTGCTCCACCTCGCCGCGCCCCCCACGTGGTTACCCCTGTCGACCGGTGTCGGCGCGAGGCTCCGCGGCGTGAGTGCCGTCAGCGACCGCGTGGCCTGGGCCAGCGGGGCCAACGGCACGATTCTGAGGACGAGCGACGGCGGCGCAACCTGGCAGACGCTCGCGATCGCCGGCGCCGACAAGCTCGACTTCCGTGACATCGATGCCGTCGACGACAAGACGGCGTATGCGCTCAGCATCGGGTCCGGCGAGCTCTCGCGCATCTACAAGACATCGGACGCCGGCCTCACCTGGGTCGAACAGTTCGTCAACCACGACCCGAAGGCTTTCTTCGACGCGATGGCCTTCTGGGACTCGAAGCGCGGTGTGGCCATCAGCGACTCGGTCGACGGCCAGTTCGTCATCCTGACGACGGGTGATGGCGGAGCGTCGTGGGTGCGCGTGCCGCCCGCGGCGCTTCCACCCGCGCTGCCGAACGAAGGCTTCTTCGCCGCGAGCGGAACGAACGTCACCGTGGCCGCGCCGAACCACGTCTGGATCGGTACCGGCGCCGCGAGCGAGGCCCGCGTCCTTCGCTCGCGCGACGGCGGCCGCACGTGGGCCGTGTCGACAACACCCCTCGACGCCGGCCCGTCCGCCGGCATCTTCTCGATCGCCTTCAGCGACGCGACGCACGGCATCGTGGTCGGCGGCGACTACAAGGCCGAGACCGTGGCCGGCAACAACGCCGCGCTCACGGCCGACGGCGGCGCAACATGGACGGCGATGAAAGGCTTGTCGGGATTTCGATCGGTCGTCGCTTTCACTGCCGGCAACGGTTCGTCGGTTGTGGCCATCGGCCCATCCGGCACGGATGTCTCTTCGGACGGTGGCCGGACGTGGGCGCTCGTCCCCGGGCCCGGGTTTCATGCGTTCAGCTTCGCGCGACGCGGATCGGTGGGTTATGGAGTGGGAGAAAAAGGAAGCGCCGGCAAGCTCCGGTTCTGAGGGTCACCGCGTTCGCATCGCGCGGTGTTCACGGTCAAATTCTTACAGGAGGTCATGAGGCCAGGAGCTCGAGGTATCAAGAACCCGAATTGCTCCTGCTCTCCTGAACTCCTGTTCCAATAGCAGCTGCGGCCGTCAGTGGCTCAAGGCGTAGAGCAGTATGTTGATCCCGACGGCGTATCCGTTCGGCGAGAAGAGATAGAAGAAGCGTGGATCCTCGCCTTCGCGTTCCCACGCGTCGGCGATGTCGGTGTTGTGTGTCATCAACACCATGACCCGCCCGTGGGCGTCGAGAATCCCGCGGAAGTTGACGTGCTCGCTGTCGTAGCCCCGTTCGGACGTCTCGCCACCAGTCCGGCGCCAGTGCTGGATCGAGGGGATCTGCGGGATCTTCTCGAATTCGAACAGCATCCGGAAGATCGGATGGGCGGGCGTGAGGTCCACGAACTTGTACTCTGGCTCCGGCAACACCCTCGCGAGCTCGGCTTCGAAGCTCTCGAGCGCCAGGCTGCCCCAGAAATCATCCGACCACAGGAACCCGCCCTTGAGCAGATACGCGCGCAGCCCCGCGATCTCGGCGGCGTTGAATCTCGCCGTGCCAGCGTCCTCGATGGTGACGAACGGGCAATTGAGAAGCTCGGGAGAATCGGCACCGACGACGAGGTGATTCGGCGTGCCGTCGGGATCCTGACTGACGCGTGTCTTGGTCAGCTCGCCGAGCCGAATCATGAAGTTGGTGTCGGCGTCGGGGTAGTCGGTCCACCACCCCTGGCCGCCATACTCGCTGCGGACGCTCGTGTAAAACAGCCGGCAGAATGTAAACGACCCGTCGAAGTTATCGTCGGTCGCAAATTTCGGCGCCGGCCGGAATCTGCGTTGAAACTGAAAGTAGTCCTGCGCAGACACACCGGCGGCCAGCGTCAGGGCGACGAGGCCGGCGGTGATGACGCGGCGCATTGACACGTGTCGATCGAGCAACCCGCTACTGCTTCTTCACGGGCGGCTTCGCGCTCTCCTGGGCCTTGGCCGCGTCGGGGGCCTTCGACAGCGACCGGTAATACTGCTCGACGCTCTTGCGGAACTTCTCGGGCACCTCGTCGGAGCCTGACAGCAGCAGCTGACCGTCGGTGCCTTCGACCTTTCGGCGCAGGTCGTATTCGAGCCGCTTCGCGCTGTCGGTCACCTGGGCCTGCAGCCGCGCCAGCTCGTCGGCGTTCTTGTAGACACGGTCGTCGCTCAGCTCGCGGAGATTCCGCAGCATCGCGTCGAGCTCCTTCGGGTCGATCTTTTCGCCCTGAAGCAGGCGCCGGAGCTGCTCGGCCTCGCGCGTCCAGCGCTGGACCTCGCTCCGGAACTGCCGACCGTCTTCGGCGCTCATGCCGGTCCGGCGATCACCCGCGCCGCCGCCGTTGAACGGGGCCTGGCCGAACGTCAAGCCCTGGCCGTCACGACCGCCGGCCGTCGGGTTGCTGGTGGGGTTCGCTCCGCCCTGGCCCTGCTGCCCCTGGCCCTGTTGGCCCTGCTGGCCACCCTGGCCCTGTTGGCCCTGTTGGCCCTGCTGGCCACCCTGACCCTGTTGGCCTTGCTGACCACCCTGGCCTTGTTGGCCCTGCTGGCCTTGCTGACCACCCTGGCCTTGCTGGCCTTGCTGACCCTGCTGGCCTTGCTGACCCTGCTGGCCCTGCTGGCCCTGCTGGCCCTGCTGACCTTGCTGGCCTTGCTGGCCTTGCTGGGCGCGCTCACGCATGCGCTGGTCGAGCGACTCCATTCCGCGGGCGAGCTCACGCGCTTTGTCGAGCGCGGCCGAGGTCGAATCAGGCCTGGTCCGGCCGAGGGCGGCCGCCGCGTCGGCAATCTTCTTCTGCATGTCGTCGACGTTCTTACCGATCTCCTGCTCGAAATTCGACGCGTCGCTGCCCTGCACGCCGGCGCGAATCATCGACCGCGAGTAGCGGATCTTGTCTCTCAGCCGGTTCTCGCGCATCGACGTCGCGGCGTCGGTGAGCTTCCGTGACGAGTCGCGCTCGGTCTTGGCGAGCTCGCCGGCGGTCTGTTCCACCTGCTTCTCGAGCGCGGCCACTTTGGACTCGAGTTGATCCTTGCGCTCGCTCAGCTGCTGGACTTTCTCTTGCCGCGCATCGCCGGCGCTATCGAGCCCTTTGACGCCTTCCGCGATCTGCTGCTGTTCGCGCGCGATCTCATCGGCCTGCCGCAGTGCGTCCTTGACATCGCGCTCGGCGCGGCCCGACTGCGACTGCTGGAGCCGCTTCTGCGCCTCCTGCAGTCGATCGAGCGCGGAGGCCGCTTGCGCGGTGCCCGACTGCCCGTTGGCCGACGCCTGCCGCATCTGGTCGGCCGCCTGGCGAAGCTGCCGTGCGGTGTCGCCGAGCTCAGGCCGGTTCTCTTCCCGTGACAGCTGCTCGAGGCGGCGCGCCGCCTCCTCGACCTGTTCGGCGAGTGACCGCTGCTGATCCCCGCTGCCGCCTCCCTGCTGCCCGGCCTGCGCCCGCCGCCTCTGGCGCTCGGCTTCCTGTTCCTGCCGCCGGGCGAGCTCCTTCAGCTTCTCGAGGAGGGCGTCGACCTGCTGGTCGGACTGCTGCTGCTGCGCGCGCTGGGCCGTCTCGTACTGGTTGGCCATCTTGTCGAGCTCGAGCTCGAACAAATCGGCCAGGTCGTTGGCCATGGCGCTCTGTCCGCCGCCTCCGCCACCACCGCCCCCCTGGCGCCCCATCTGCACCTGCGTCTCGTACTCTTCCTCGGCATGCTGCAGAATCTGCAGCGCCTTCTGCTCGGGTTCGAGCGCGCCCTGCGGATCGGCTTTCTGCAGCTTCGCCTCCGCGTTCTTCATTTCGGCGACCGCCTGCGGGAGCAGGTCCGCGATCTTCTTGAACGACGGGTCCTGCTGCACCAGGCGGCTGTTCATGCGCGTGACCAGGCCATCGACTTGATCGCGCAGCTTCGCCTGCGAGAGCGCGAGCACGACGGAGTTCTCCCGTACCTTGTCGGCCGTCATCCCCTTGCGATCGCGGTTGACGTTGAAGGTCGCCGCGACGATCTGCCGCTGCTGCTGCGAGAGCGCTCCCACTTGTCCGGCGCCACCGCCGCCTCCGCCGCCGGCGCCGGCATCGGACTCGGCGCGCTTGAACTCTTTTCGCAGCGGTCTGATCTGGAGGAAATAGATGTCGCTCGACTGCCGCTTGCCGCCGCTGGCATCGTTGTCCGCGGCACGTGCGTAGTAGGACACGAAATCCCCGGCCTTGACGTCGAGCTCCTCGAGATAGAAGGTATGGCCGGCCGTGACTTCCGCGAGCCGGCTCTTGCCATCGAACAGCCGAATCGTCTTCTCGGCGGCGCCATTGACCGAATAGACGAGCTCCAGATCCTTCACGCCAAAGTCGTCTTCCGCGCGCGCCTCGACGAAGACCTCTTCGATCGGCGACGCGTTGGTGTCGCGGCCGGGCTTGGCTATGGACACCGTCGGCGCCTGGTCGGTCAGCACGTCGATCGTGTATTGCGGGGATGCCGATACGCGCTCGCCGGATGGCGCGTCGAGCTCGAACCGGTAGAACCCGTCCTTCTCCGCCTTGAAAGTCGCGGTGAGCGTGCCATCGGCCGCGGCGGCGAGCGGCACCTTCAGCTCGTCATGCATCAGAATCTGTCCGCCCCGCGCGGTCATCGTCGGAGTCACCTTGACCCGCACCTCGGTGCCCTTCAGCACGGCCAGGTCGCCGCCGTCCTCGATCTTGCGCGGCGCGAGCCCGGTGTAAGCCGGGAAATGCAGCTCGAGCTCGAGCCGCTGGACGTACGGCAGGTCAACGACCTTCAAGGTGTAGGTCGGAGACTTCACGCCCTCGGCCTCGACGAAGTAGTCGATCGGTCCCGCGAGGTCGAACAGCATGCCCTCGTATTTGTTCGTCTCGTCGTTCTTCTCGCTCCGCACGAGCGGCAGCCGCTCGAATGGCGCATCGGCAGCTTTGCGGATCATGAGCGATGCCTGGTCGGCCTCGAAGCCCGCGAGCGTCGCGGTAATGGTCTGATCCACGCCGCGCGGCACGCTTGCGTTGCCCGGACTGACGTCGATCCGATAGGGCGCGGCGGCCTGCACGCTGTCGGTCAGGACGAAGATTGCCGACAGCCCGCTGCGCAGAAAGCGCGGCCCGAGCGAGAAGAGCGCGACGGCGGCAATCGCAATCACCGCGAATGTCGTGGCGTGGCGGCGAAGCGGCTGCCGCTCGACGTTCCGGCCCCAGTCGATCGCCTCGCATTTGGCGACCGCCGACTGTACCAGCCGGCGCACCAGCATCTGGGAGTGCGGGGAGGAGTCGGATGCGGCCAGCCGGCTGGCTTCGATCGCGCTGATGATCTCCGCCTGGAGCGACGGCTCGTGCTCTTCGAGGTACAACGCGACCTGTTCGTCGGAGACGCGCCAGAACAGGGGGCGGACGAGGAACCAGCCGATGAGGCTGGCGAGCGCGATCGCCACCAGAATACGGAAAGTGATGATTGAGCCCGGGCTGAACCGCCACGATTCGAGGCCCCAGGCCGACAGCACGAGAGCCGCGGCACCCAGACCGAGCACGCCGACCGCGCCACGGAGCATCAGCTTGTAGCGCCAGCGTCGCCTGATCTGATGGATGACCCCGATGAGATCGGAAGGGTTTTCCGACCGCCGCTCATTGATTCCCATTGGGATTCCCATTGGCGTTCAGCTCCTGGAACCAGCTTACACTGTCAACCGGTTGGCCACGATAGTTTCGGCGCCGAGCAGCAACAGCCCGGCAAACAGCAGGTACCACCACACGCGTTGAGCCGACTCCTGCGCATCGTCGGTCGGCGGGGCGAGCGGTCCGGCCGAATCCCCTCCTGCGCGTCCGAGTGCCGCCGCCGCGATCTCTTTCGGGTCGAGCGGCGTCAGGTCCGATTCGGCGAGATCCACGTTGCTCGCCACGACGACCGGAGCTTCGGCGTCCCGTCCCTGCGCGCGGAACTCGTAGAAGCCTTGCTCGGCCAGCTCGAGAACCTCGGGACCGTCTCCGTCGAGTGAGATGCGCGTGCCGGAGGGCGTCAGCGCGACGCGCGCCACTTCGGATCCCTTGGCCGGCGCCTGGAGTCCCGGATCGACGACATCCCCGACCGTCCGCCAGGGCTTCGGTTCGCGATACGCACCAAGATAGCGGACGACCCGGTGGACGAAGGGCACGAATACGGGCTTGAGCGCGAGGTCGGTCCACGTCGTGTCGAGCGTCGAGGTCCACATCAATACGCGGCCGGTCCCGACCCGTCGCTCGAGCAGCGCCGGCTGCCCGTCATCGAAACGCGCCAGCGTCGTGCTGTTGGGGCCCGGCGTGACACTTCGAAATCCATAGAAGCGCGCCGATGCGAAGTCGCCCGTGCGCGGGCCGCGGAATACTTCGAAGAGCGGATGACCGTACTCGAGCGCGCCGAGCCTCGCCGCCGCCCCGCGCGATCGATCGACGGCCGCACCGGGCACGCCAGGCAGGATGTCGGCCACCGAGGGCCAGGTCGCCTTCTCGCCGGCCACGACGAACAGACCGCCTCCGCGCTGAACGAAGGTCTGGAGGCGCTCGGCTGTCGTCTGCGCGACAGGCGCATCGTTGAGGATCACGACCGACGCCGCGGCGAGGTCCTCGTTCGAGAGCGAGTCAGCCTGGCGGACCTTGGCCTCGATGCGGGGGGCCTCGCTGACGGCCACCGCCCGCGTCAGGTACAGGCTCGTGTTGCGCCCCGATCCCGCCCGCTCCCCAATCACGACGTCGACCGGATTCTCGGGAGACACCACGAAATGAAACACGTTGTCGGCGGCAAGGGCATCGTTGGCCAGCCGCACCGTCGCGCGCACGTTGCGCTCGGCGACCGTGACGGGATCGAACGTCGTGGACGCCGAGCCACGCGCGGCGACGCTGACGCGCCGCGACTGGATCGCCCGACCGCCGATTTCGAGCGCAATCTCGACGTTCGAGACCGCGACGTCGGTATGATTGACGGCGCCCGTCGTCACCGTAATCCGCTGCTGGTTCTGAAACTCCGACTGCTGCAGCGAGACGGGCGCAATCGCGAGATTGGCCTTTCCCGAATCGGTGATCGCCACCGGCGTGAGGATCGCCCCGTCGGGCAGCCGCACGCCCTCGCCACCCTGCCAGCCACTGCGCTGAAAATCGCTGATGAGGACCGCTTCGCGGCGAGGCACGGCCGACTCGCTCAGGATGCTTCCGGCGAGCTTCAACGCCGGACCGTAGCGCGTCGCTCCCGCCCCTGGCTGCACCGACGAGACCGCGGCCAGCAACCGTCCCCGGTCCGCCGCCGAACGCAGCGCAACCTCGGTGTTCGAACCAAAGAGCACGATCGAGGCGCGGTCGGCCGGCGTCAGGCCGTTGATCGTGCGCTCGGCGGCCGCCACCGCCTGCGCCCACTTCCCGCCGTACCCCATGCTGTAGGACCGATCGAGCAGGATGACGACCTCGCGGGCGCCCGAGGCCGCGGCCGTAATCTCGGTCCGCCGGAGGAACGGCCTGGCAAAGGCGAGCACGATGAGCGCAAGTGCCGCCAGGCGCATGAACAGCAGCAGCCAGTGCCGGATCCGGCGGCGCCGAACCGACTGATAGGGAATCCGCCGCAGGAACATCAGCGACGGAAACTGCACGACGTTCTTCCGCTCCTTCTGAATGAGGTGCAGGATCACCGGAATAGCGAGACCGGCGAGGCCGACAAGAAAGAGCGGGGTGAGGAAAGACATCGCGCTAACGGACCCTCGATAGACGCTCGCGCGTCGAGAGGTAGCTGAACAGCGCGTGATCCAGGGGCGTCGACGTGTTCAACATCGTGTAATCGATGCGGTTGGCCGAGAAGTGCTCTCTGAGCGCGTCGATGTGCGACTGCACCAGTGCCTTGTATTGATCGGCCAGGGCGTCAGGAACGATGGGAATCTGCTCGCCGCTCTCCAGATCTTCGAAGGCCGAGGGCTCCCGGAACGAAAAATCGAGCTCGGCAGGGTCGAGCAGGTGAAAGACCGCGAGGTCGTTGCCACGGAACCGCAGCGGACCGATCGCCTCGATCACGGCGTCCGGCTCCTCGTAGAGGTCCGAGATCAGGACGAGCAGACCCCGGCGCCCGAAATGCTCCGCCATCTTGTGGAGCGGCGCGCGCAGACTCCCTGGGCTGGCCGGCTTCAAACGGTCGAGCACATGCAGAACGACATCCATGTGCTTCGCCGACGGGGGCACGTGCTCGACGATGTCGCTGTCGAACGCGGTGAGCCCGACCCGGTCCCGCTGGCGGTGCACAAGGTAGGTCAGACAGCCGGCCAGCATCTTGCCGTACTCGAGCTTGGTCACGCCACCGCTGCCGTAGCCCATCGACTTCGACACGTCCAGCAGCACCGAGAAGTTGGAGTTCGAGTCCGCTTCGTACTCCTTGATGTAGTACCGGTCCGTCCGGGCGTACAGCCGCCAGTCGACGCGACGGATGTCGTCGCCCGGAACGTAGCCCCGATGCTCGGCGAAATCCACCGACGCGCCGAAGTACGGCGAGCGGTGGATGCCGTTGATGAACCCATCGACAACTGCGCGCGCGACGAGCTCGAGGTTGCCGATACGTGCGAGCACCACCGGATCGACGAAACGGGCACCGGGGATGGCGGAGTGATCCATGCAATTCTGAATGCTGACTGCTGACGTTAAGGTCGAGTTTTCGAACGCCGAACGCCGAAAAAACTACATCCCCGATCGCGGAACCGGCACCACCTCGAGCAGCCGATCGACCAGCGTGTCGCTCGTGATGCCTTCGGACTGCGCGTGGAAATTCGTCAGGACGCGGTGCCGCATGACCGGGTGCGCGAGCGCCCGGATGTCCTCGAAATTGACGTGATAGCGTCCGTTCGTGATGGCGCGCGCCTTGGCGCCGAGCACGAGGTACTGTGCCGCTCGGACGCTGGCGCCAAACGCGGCCCATTTCTTGATCTGGTCGGGCGCGGTCGGCGACTTCGGGCGGCTGGCGCGCACGAGGCTGAGCGCATACCGCATCACGGGCTCGGCGACGGGCACGCGGCGCACCAGCCGCTGGAACGCGACGAGGTCCGCGCCGTTCACCGGACGCTCGAACTTCGGATCGAGAATCGCGGTCGTCGTCCGCACGACCTCGAACTCCTCGTCTTCCGGCGGGTGATCGATCACGATGTGGAACATGAACCGGTCGAGCTGCGCTTCGGGCAGCGGATACGTCCCCTCGAGCTCGATCGGGTTCTGCGTCGCGAACACGTAGAAGGGTTCCTCGAGCTGATAGGTCCGGCCCTGGATCGTGACGCGATGCTCCTGCATCGCCTCGAGCAGCGCCGACTGCGTCTTGGGCGGCGTCCGGTTGATTTCATCCGCGAGCACGATGTTCGCGAAAATCGGGCCGGGCGCGAACACCATCTGGCGGCGCCCGGTCGTCGCGTCTTCCTGGATGATGTCGGTCCCGGTGATGTCGGACGGCATCAGGTCCGGCGTGAATTGAATCCGCGCGAACTTCAACTCGAGCACGCGGGCCAGCGTGTGAATCAACAGCGTCTTGGCCAGGCCCGGGACGCCGACAATCAGGCTGTTCCCGCCAACGAAGAGCGACAGCAGCACCAGCTGAACCGTGTCACCTTGACCAATGATGAGCTTCTGGAGCTCCGAGACGATCTGATCGCGGCCGTGCTTCATCCGGTCGGCTAACGCGACGTCATCAGGGGACTCCATATCGACAACTTGCTGCGCCACAACACGCTCCACGGGGCCTCGCTTTCAGGGATCGGAATCGGCTCAGGGCCCAGGGCTCAAGGCTCAGGCAAAACCTTCGCACATGCTCTTGAAGATCTTGCCTGAGCCCTGAGCCTTGAGCCCGTGTCAGTGAATCAATCCATAGATAAAGTAGTTCACACCAAACTTGTACGCCTCGTTCGACAGATCGACCGGATCGATGCCCTCGTCGGAAAACTCCCAGTACTCCCCCAGGTCGTTGTTGAAGTTCGCGATCGCGAAGAGCCGTTTCGTCGGGTCGTTGCCTTCGAACATGCCGAAGTACTCCGGCTTGTGCGGCCCGTAGGACCTGATGAGATCCAGGCCGTCGATCTCGAAGAACGAGTGGAAGACCTGCTGTTTCGTGTCGAGCGGCAGCCACCGTCCGTCGGGAACGGCACGCTTCATCTGCGCTTCGAGGGTGTACCAATGCTCGTCTCGAAAATCGTCGAAGATGATCAAGCCTCCCTTCCGGAGGTAATCACCAAGCCCTTTCGCCTCCTTGTCCGACATCGTCCAGTACCCGGGCTCCGACATGTAGATGATCGGATAGTCGAAGAGCGCCGGGTCGTCGAGCCGCAAAATATTGGACTCGTCGATCCGGGTCTCGGCAAGCGTGAGCTCCTTCAGAATCTTCATCATATGGATGTCCGACCTCGGGTAGTCGTGCATCCAGGGCGGCTGTCGGCCGCGATTGCGCCCGAACCCGCCGCCGTAACCCATGTCGTACTCGACCCGGACGAAGACCAGCCGGCCGTCGTAGTCCACGTTGCCGTACGGCGTCGCCGACTCTGGCCGCTGCCCGAGCACACCGGTCGCGAACACCGCGGCACCCGCAGCGGCCAGGAGCAACGCCAGCGCGAGGGCCCTGCGCATCACTTCTTTTCCATCTCCCGGATCTGGCGCGTCTTGAGCGCCAGATCGGTCGCCATCTTCTCGAGATCCCCCGCGTAGCGGTCGGCGGGCATGCTGCCCTTGAGCAGCTTCAACGCTTCGATCCGCCGCTCGAGGTCCCGCCGCTCCAGGTACAACGCCCGGAGCTTCGGATCGGTCGGCAGCGGATCGCCGGCCGCCACACTTCCGAGCGACAGCACGGCCGCGACCTTGCCCTGCTTCCCATCGGGCGTCGGATCTGGAATGCCCTCGCCGCCGCTGTCGTTCAGCAGCGCATGCTCGGTCGACATGATGCCCTCGCGTTCGTACGCAGTCGCGACCTCGCGCTTTGCGTAGATGAACGCCTCGAGCACCGAAATCCGCCGGTTCTTGTCCGAATCCGCGTCGGTGCCCGCGAGCGCATCGACGAAGTACCCGCCAAAGAGCGTCGCGAACCGCTCGGCGCCGGTACGCGTCGCCGTGACGATCGTGCGTCCCGGCCCCGCCAGCGCCTCGATGAACGGTCCGCTCGCGCTCGCCGTGTTCACGAACACCAGGTGCCGCGACCGAATCTTCTTCAGCAGCGGTTCGAAGTCCGCAGGCGTCAGATCCGGCCCCGGCAGGTTGAACTTGGCCACGCGGCCGTCGAACGTCCCGTGGCCAATCAGCACGATGAAGACGACGTCGTCTTCGCCCGCGGCCGCCAGCTTGTCGAAGGCCTTGACGACCTCGTCCCGGGTCGATCGCCCGGTGATGCGCTTGGCGTCGACCTCGGGCTTCTCCGACAGGTAAATGATGTCCTCAACCCCCAGTTTTGCCGACGCGTCGACGAGCGTCCCCGCCCAGCGCTGGAAGAGCTCCGCGTGCTCCGGCTCGCCGGCCAGACCCACGATGACCGCCAGGTGCGTCACCTGCGCATAGGCCGGCGCGGCCGAGAGCAGCAGTGCCAGGAAAAAGCAGACAACGCTGACCCGCGCGCCAGAGCTTATTCCGCGAGCCGGCCTGCATTTCTCAATGCGGTTGGGGCCCCACCCCCAACCGCTCTCGCGCGGCGACTTCCGCCTTCGCTGATGCTTCGGCGGACCGCCGTAGCCTTGGCGGAGGCTGGTCGCGCCGCGCTCGGGCCGCGGGCGCTCGCTCATGCCATGCCTACCGCTCTGCGATAGCCCCACTCGGCACACGTCAAGCCGACCAGTAGAAGCAGGACGATCGGCATGTGCCAGAGGTCGCGCTCTTCCACGGTCGTGACGCCGCGGCCGGTGTATTTCAAGTCCTCGGCCAGAGTGCCCATCGTCGCCGGCGTGTAGAAGCGGCCGCCGGTTTCCTCGGCAATCCGCTGCAGACGCGCGGCATGCATCGTCGCGTCGAAGTATTCGGCATCGCCCGGCGCCGCGCGCACGTGCGTTTGACCCACGCCGAGGGACTTTCCTTCCCGGGACGCCTCGACTTTGGTGGCGTACATCCCCGGCGCGCTCGAGACAAAGGTTCCGCGATACTGACCGTTCCGCTCGCCCGTCCACTGCATGGGCACGTCGGTCACCTCGCCCCCGGGGCCAGTCACTTTCGCCACCACGAGCGCGTCGTTGATTTCCACGAACGTGTCGTCGACGACGTCGGCGGTGAGCGCGACCTGCTCGCCAGCCTCGACACGATCGGCCGACGTGTGCACTTCGACGGGCCCGGGCACGCCATCAACCAGCCACCGGAGGAGCTGACGCCAGAAGTTCTCGTGGGTCATGTCCTCGAGCGGGATACTCGCGTGCATCTGCCAGCGCCAGGAGTCGAGCACCGAGAACGCCAGGGCTTTGCCGCGCCCGTAGCGCTGGAAGGCGAGCACCGGCTGCGTGCCGCGCTTCTCGTCCGTTCCGGTCAGGAGCACGGTGGCGCCGGGCTTGACCGCCTTGATCGCGTTCACGCTGATGAGCGTCGGCAGGTCGTTCCACCGGTTCAGCGACGCGGCCTCGGTGGGCGCGATCTGCGCAAGTGCATGGCCTTCGCCGGCGCGCGTGGGCCGCACTTTCAGGCGCGTCACCGGCCACGCGTCGAGCGAGCGCGCCACCCGCTCGACGACCACCGGCAGCGCGTCAGCGACCGGTGTCCCGGCATAGCCGCCTTCGGAAAACGACCGGGCGCCGCCGAGCATGAGGAGCCCTCCGCCTCGGCGCTCGACGAACTCGGCGATCATTCGCAGCTGATCGCCGGTGAACGCGCCGGCCTCGATGCTGCCGAGAATCAGGCCGCGATAGGCGAAGAGCTCGTCGCGGGTCTTGGGAAACGCGCCGGCGAGTTGCTCCGGCGTGTCGAGCAGCAGGCGGTAGAACTTGTTGTCGGCCGTGCGCAACAGCGTCACGACCTGCAGGTTTTTGTCCTCGTCGACGGCTCGGTGCAGGAACTTCAGCTCGGGGCGCGGCTCCCCTTCGAAGTAGAGAATCTTTTCCGTGCGATCGTAGACGTCCACGAGCGACTCGCGCTGGTTGTTCTGCGTCACGAGCTCGCCGGCTCTCGGGGCGATCCGGAACCGGAACACCCGTGGGCCGGAATCCGATGCCGTGAAGCGCACGCGTACCGCTGCGGGCTCGCCGTCGATCGGGAGCTTCAGTTCCTGCGAGCCGACGATACGGCCCTCGTCTTCGACGTCGAGCGTCACGGTCTCGCCGGCGTATCCAGTCTGCGTGACGAGCGCGTCGACCATCAGTGAAGTGCCTTTGAGAGCGGCCGCTGGCGTCGACACCCGGTCGATCTGAACATCCTTGGTCAGCGATTCCTGGCCAAGCCCGATGGTAAAAACGGGAACGTCGGCGGCCTTCATCGCCAGCAACGCGTCCGACAGCTCGGCATCGGTCGTGTCAGCGCCGTCGGTCACGACCACGAGCCCGGCGAGCGGCAGGCCGGCCAGTTCCTGCCGCGCCCCGTCGAGCGCCGCGCCGATTCTCGTCTGCGCGCCGCTGAACGCGAGCTCGGCGGGCGACGACAGGCGCTGCGCCGCGGACGAAAAGCGGAAGCTGCGCAGCACGAACCGGCTGGAGAGCGCCTTGAGCACGTCGGCCTCGGGAGACGCGAAGTGCTGCTTGACGAACGCGCTGCGCGGCTGGTTGCCGACGTCCGCAATCTGCATGCTGCGCGAGTCGTCCACGAGCACGCCGAGGAAGTTCTGCTGCGGAACGGCGGCCTTCACCACGAGCACCGGCCGGAAGAGGCAGAAGAGCACGAGGAGCAGCGTCGCGAGCCGGATGCCCGTGAGAACGGCGCGGTGACGCGCAAGGCCCTGGCTGCGCGTGCGCCGGTACGTCAGGACCGTGATCGCGATGGCAGCGACGACGACGGCGGCAGCGACGAATGACCCGGTGGTGGGAACAAAACGGAACTCGCCCTGCTGAAAGACAACCGGCCGGTAATTGAACAGCAGCCGAAAGAGAGCATCGAGCACGCCTGTCCCCCGTGGCCTGAAATCGAGCCGGCCCAGGCGTGGATTGTATAACCGCCCGCGGCGCAATCCGACAGCTAAACCGTCCTGCGTTGGCTTGCGGAAGGACGCCTTCGCGCCTTCCTCGATTGGCGGAAGGGCGCCTTCGCGCCTTCCTTTAAGTTAATACCATCTATGACGACGGCGGGGGCCTGGTAGCTTCACTGCGGTGACGAAAAGTGGACGGATGCCACCAATGTGGCGGCCGTCCACTTTTGTCGGCCTGCGCTACCTCGGCAACGGCAGGACCTGGAAGGACTGTGACTCGCCGATGGGCGTGACGATGTCGCCCACCAGGCGGCCGAGCGTCGCGCGATACCGCCCGGCCGGAACCGGTGGACCCTGCGGCGGACCGCCTCGACCGCCGAACGCCGGGGGCTCCTCCTGCTGGGCATTGTCGTCTGCTCGCTCGTCGTCTCGCGCTTCCGCCTGAGCGACAGGACCGGCACCGCGGCCGCCGCCCCGACCGGCGCCACCCGCGGGCGCTTCGCCCCGCAGATTCCACGCGATGCGCTGGACGCCCGGCTCCCTGGAGAGGTCCAGCCGCCGCACGGGACGTCCGCCATCGTCGACGATCGTCAGCACGAGCTTCGCGTCGGCCGCGGGCGCCTGACCGACGTTGTAGGTGAATACGGCGCCGTAGGGCGGGTTGGGCGTCGACTCGTTGCCCCACGCGGCACCGTAGTGGCTCAGCTCGTTGAAGATGTAGGCATCACGGAGCGGGAACAGCCGGGCTTCCTCTGTCAGCGCTTGTGACGTCACGCCGCGCAGCGCCGAGTAGTCGTCCAGGATGTACGCGCCGCGGCCGAACGTGCCGACCACGAGATCGTTCTCGCGCCGCTGAATCTGCAGATCGCGCGCCTGAATCGTCGGCATCCCGCCCCTGAGCTGGGTCCACTTCGCGCCCCCGTCGACCGTGAACCAGACGCCGAACTCCATGCCGGCAAACAGCAGGTCACCGTTGACGTGATCCTGAGCAATCGCCCACGCCCCCGAGCGCTGCGGCAGGTTGCCGGCAATCGAAGTCCACGTTCGTCCGCGGTCCGTGCTCTTGTAGACGTAGGGCTTGAAATCGCCGCGTTGATAGTTGTTGAACGTGGCAAAGACGGTGTTCGCGTCGCGCGTCGATGCCTGAACGTCGGTGACGGCGGTGTACTCGGGAAGCCCGGGAAGCTTCTCGACTTTCCGCCAGTTCTTCCCGCCGTCTTCGGTCACCTGAATGAGCCCGTCGAATGTACCGATGTAGATGAGATCGGCAAAGAGCGGCGACTCATCGAGCGTCGTGATCGTGCTGAGCTGCGTCGTGGCCTGGTTGAACGCGACCGAATCGCGCGGCCATACCTTTCCCATGATGGGAATCTCCGCCGGGTCGAGGTTTCTGGTGAGATCGGCGCTGATCGCGACCCACGTGTCGCCGCGATCGTCGCTGCGATAGACCCGTTCGCCCGCGACATAGATGCGGCGCGCCGCGTGCGGGCTGACGACAATCGGCGTGTCCCAATGCCAGCGGCCGGTGGCGCCTCGCCCACCGCGGCCGCCGCCCTGGCCTCCGCCTGCCGGAGGTGTCTGCCCCGCGCCTGTCGGAGGCGCTTGCCCTGAGCCTGTCGAAGGCGCCTGCCCTGAGGCTGTCGGAGGCGGCGGCGCGAGCGACTGGTTCAGCCGCTGACGAATCTGAACCCGTTCGCCAGTGCGCAGGTCCAGACGGCTGAAGTTTCCTTCCTGCGACTCGGCGTAGACGATGCTCGCATCCTCGGGGTCGCTGGCCGTATAGAAACCGTCGCCGCCGCCGACGGCGTACCAATCGCTGGTGCGAATGCCGGCGCTGCCGTTGAGCGTCCGCGACGGCCCGCAGATGGAACCGTTGTCCTGCATACCGCCACAGACGTTGTAGAACGGCTTCGCGTTGTCGGTGCTCACCCGATAGAACTGCGACAGCGGCAGGTTCGTAAAGTGCCGCCAGGTCTTCATCCCGTCGTAGGTCTGGTACAGCCCGCCGTCGTTGCCGATGAGGAGGTGATTCTTGTCCGTGGGGTCGAAGACGATCTCGTGATGATCGACGTGCACGTTCATCGGCACCGACGACCACATGCGGCCGCCGTCCGTGCTGCGCCAGAACAGGGTCTGCGGCGACCAGATCGTTTCCGGATCGTGTCCATCCACGAAGATCTCGTTGTAGTACCCGGGGTCGCCGCCTCGATAGCAATCGTCTGACGGGGCTGCGCCACGTCCTCCGCCCTGTGGGGCTCCAGCTGCCGGCACGGCGGCTGGTGCTGGCTCTGTTACTGGGGTGCCGATCGGTGCGCACGGGGCGGGAGGCGTGGGAGCCGGCACACCTTCACGTCCGCCGCCGGCCCGGCCGCCGCCACCTCGTCCAGTATTCGGAGCGGTGCGGCCGATGCGCGTCCAGCTCGCGCCCGCGTCGTCCGATCGGAAGAAGCCGCCCTGCCCGCGCTGCGCCGTCACGAGCGCATAGACCGTCTTGGGGTTCTTCCAGTTGATCGCCAGCCCGATGCGACCGATGTCCACGGTCGGCAGGCCCTTGGTGAGCTTGATCCACTTCGCGCCGCCGTCGGTTGTCTTGTAGAGGGCGCTCTCGGGTCCACCGCCGACGAGTTGTCCGACGGCCCGCCGCCGCTGATAGGCGGCAGCATAGAGCACGTTGGGGTTCGAGGGGTCCATGACCACGTCTGTCACGCCGGTGTCCGGGCTGATGGTCAGCACGGCCTTCCAGGTCTTGCCGCCATCGATCGTCTTGTAGAGGCCGCGGTCCCCGCCGGCACCCCAGAGTGGGCCGATGGCGCTCACATACACGACGTTCGAATCGCGGGGATCGATGAGGATGTTCTGGATGTGCTCGGAGTTCTCGAGCCCCATCCGCGTCCAGGTGGCGCCGGCGTCGGTCGACTTGTAGATCCCGTCGCCATAGCTGACGCTGCGCTGGTTGTTGTTCTCGCCCGTGCCCAGCCAGACCACGCTCGAGTTCTTCGGATCGACAACAACGGCGCCGAGAGAGTACGAGCCGTAGGTCTCGAAGATCGGCGTCCAGGTGTTCCCGCGGTTCTCGGTCTTCCACAGGTTGCCGGCGCTGACCGCGACGTACCAGATATTGCTGTTCTTCGGATCGACGGAAATGTCCGAGACGCGCCCGGTCGTCAGGCTCGGTCCAATCGTCCTGAACTCCAGCTTGCGAAACGTCTCGGGCGAGAGGCGGTCGCCGCCTCCCTGTCCGAAGGCCGTCGCCGCCATCGCCACGACACCCACCCACGTCCACACCCGTCTCATCGTTGTGCTCCCGGACCGCCGTGAACCGGTACTGACGCAGGTCCTGGCGTTGATCGTTCTACCGTCGATCGGCTCTTACGACGCTGGCCGACGTGTCATTACATTCGAACCATTTATGGTCGCTCTCTCACCTTCACTTCAGCATTCAGCACCGAGCGTTCAGAATTTCCCGGGACAGCCTACCGTACGCGCTGACGGGTGTCATAATCGGCCGATCTCATGCTGCGGCTTCGTCACGGAACGCGAGCGATAGCCGGCCTCTGCCTGCTGCTGGCCGTCATTCATACCTGGCCGCTCGCGACAGCTCCCAGTACGCTCGCGCGCAACGACAATGCGGATGCCGAGCTGAACGAATGGATTCTGGCCTGGGTCGCCCACCAGCTGCCGCGGTCGCCGGCGCACCTGTTCGAAGCCAACATCTTCTATCCCGAACACGATTCGCTCGCCTTTTCCGAACCGTTGATTGTCCCCGCGCTGATGGGTGCTCCGCTGCACTGGCTCGGGGCGTCGCCCGTCTTCGTCTTCAACATCGTCCTGCTGCTGGGTTTCGCGTTGACGGCCTGGGCCGGCTACGTACTGGCATTCGAGTGGACCGGCGACCGGGCCGCCGGGATGCTCGCGGCGTCGATGTTTGCTTTCAACACGCACACGCTGACGCGGCTCGCACACGTGCAGGGTATCCACGCCTGGGGGCTGGCCCTTACGCTGCTCTCGGCCGACCGCATCCTGGTCCACGCGCGATGGCGGGATGCCGTGTGGCTGGCGGTCTGGATGACGGCCATGGCATACACCTCCGGCTACCTGATCGTCTTCGGCGCGGTCATGGTGGCGGTCGTGCTGGTCGCGCGAGTCCCGGACTGGTGGCCGCGCACGGGTCGCATCGTGATGCTCTTTGCCGGCGCCACGCTGCTCGCCGGGGTGGCGATCCTGCCCGTGTATCTTCCGTACCGGCGGGTCGCGAAGCTGGGCCTGACCCGCCCGATCGAATCGGTGACGGAATACTCGGCGACCTTGACGGGATATCTTGCCGCCGCCGGCCGGATTCATTTTTCGACATGGAGCGGGAGATTCTGGGCCAATCCCGTCGATGGATTCTTTCCGGGCTTCGTCGTCATCATCCTGGCCGCCGTGGCGATCTACTGGGGAGGCGTGCCGTGGCTGTCTGGGGTCCGATCGCGATGGTCTCGTGTGCAAAAAGCGAACGCGAGACAATCGAGATCTGACCCCAGCAGACCGGAGGGTGGCGCCGACTTCAACAGTGGAGCGCGCACGTCCGACTCCGCTCGCCTGTCGCGCCGGCGGATCGTCATGCTCGTCGCGATTGCCGCGACGGGCATGATCTTGTCGCTTGGCACGCGCACGCCCGTCTACGGCTGGCTGTACCAGGTATTTCCGCCCATGCAGGGCCTGCGCGCGGCAGCACGATTCGGCAACCTGTTCCTGCTCGGCATGGCCGTGCTCGCCGCATTCGGCCTCGCGGGTTTGCGCAACCGGCTTCCCACGCGCTGGGCGGGCGTCGTCGCGGTCGGCCTCGTGATTGTTGCGAACATCGAGTCGCTGCGTGCGCCGATGTACTACGAACGCTTCGAAGGCATTCCGGCCATCTATTCGTTGCTCGCTCGCGAGCCCGGCCGAGTGGTCCTCGTCGAAGTCCCGTTCTACCCGCCGCAGGGCGTATTCGAGAACGGCCGCTATGTCCTCAACTCGACGGCCCACTGGCGGCCGCTGATGAACGGATACAGCGGCTATACGCCCGTCTCCTATCGACAGTATGCGGCGTCCTTCTGGTACTTCCCCCAACCGCACGCGATTCAGGCGATGCGGCAGGCCGGCGCTACCCACGTCATTGTCCACCCGGATGCGTTTGGCAGCGAAGCCGAGGTACAGAAGATGTGGCAGGACGTCGCGGCGAGCCCATACCTCGAGCGGGTCGCTGCGACGCCGGGCGGGCCGGTGTTATACCGGTTGCATTAAGACACGAGCTTCCAGCTGCCAGCTGCCTACCAGCCGCGGTTTCGGCGTCCGGCTCGAAGACGACGACAGAGCTGGAAGCGGGAAGCTGGTAGCTGCGTCTTACCGCCCCGTCGCCCCGAACCCCCCGCGCGACCCGGCGCGCAGCTCGACGACTTCGTCCCACTCGACGCGGGGCGACGGCAGCAGGATGCCCTGCGCGATGCGGTCACCCTTGGCAACCTGCACCGGCAGGGACGTGAAGTTGAGCGTCGGGATCTTCACCTCGTCGGTCGGACCACAGTAATCGGAGTCGACGACGCCCACGCCGTTGGCGATCATGAGACCGCGCTTGAGTGGCGTGCTGCTGCGCGCGAAGACGGCGAGGAACATGCCTTCCGGCACTTCGATCACGAGGCCGGTCGGTACGAGCCGGACTTCGCCGGGGGCGATGATGGTATCCATCGACGCCGCCAGATCGAACGCCGCCGAGCCATCGGTGCCATAGGCCGGCAGATCGACAGACGCGTCAAGACGACGAATTCTGACTTTGTGCACCAGCTACCTGTTCTGCGCCGACGGCGCGGTGGTCATGACTTTCGGCTTGAACAGATCGCTCACGTCGCGCCGGCCCTTCTCGAGGTACGGAACGCCCTTCTCCATCCATTCTGGCTTGGGTTTGCCGAGCAGGAAGTGGTCGAAGAACTCGTCCTGGTGCACGGTCCAGTGCTTCTGGTTGTCGCGCTGCCGCAGGCCGTGCGGCTCGCCGTTGTAAACGAACATGTACGCCTCCTTACCCAGGCGGCGCATCGCCGAGAAGAACTCGATGCCCTGGTACCAGGGCACTGCGTCGTCTTCGTCGTTGTGGATGGAGAGATAGGGCGTGTGAACCTTCTCGACCCAGAAGATCGGAGAGTTCTCGATGAACTGCAACGGCGCGTCCCAGGGCGGGAGACCGATGCGGCTCTGCGTCTTCTCGTACTGGAACGCACGGGACATGCCGGTCCCCCAGCGAATGCCGCCGTAGGCGCTCACCATGTCCGACACCGACGCGCCGGCCTGGACCGCCGCGAACATGTTCGTGCGGGTGATGAGGTGCGTGATTTGATAGCCGCCCCACGAATGCCCCTGGATCCCGATGCGCTTGGGATCGATGAAGCCCTGGGCGACCACCGTGTTGACGGCCGGAATGACGCACTTCTCCGCGCTCTCACCGGGGTAGCCTGTTTCGTAAACAATGTCGGGCATCAGCACGACGTAGCCGTTGCTGACGTAACGCGTGATGTTGATGCTGGTGCCGGGATTCGGTGGACGGTAGCTGTGGAGGCCCTCGGACAGCTCCTCGTAGATGTAGACCATCAGCGGGTACTTCTTCGACGGATCGAAGTTATCGGGCTTGGCGATGATCGCGCGCAGCGTTTTCCCGTCGGCGTTGATGTACTGCATCAGCTCGGCCTTGCCCCACATGTATTCGCTCTGCTGGGGATTGGCGTTCGAGACCTTCTTCATGTCGCGGAAGCTGGTGTCGCTCACCCACAGATCGGGGAACTCGTCGAACCGCGCCTGCGTGAACACCACACGATCGGCGTTGCGTGCCTTGATGACCGGTCCGAAGGACTTGTCGACCATCACGATCTTTTCCGGCGCGGCGCTGCCGGCGTAGGCCACGCGGTAGAACCCGCTGCTCTCGGTCTTGTCGTCGTTGGCCGACAGCAGGATGGGCTTGTCGGTCGGAATCGCGCGCTCCTCGGGGTCGAGCGATCGGTAGCGGAAGACGATCTGATTCTTCCGCCCGTCGCCGGCGGTCAGCATCCGCGGCGCGGTGCCGTCGGGCTTGATCTCCCAGATGTCGTACTTGTCGTAGAGGAGGACCGACGCATCCTTCGTCGTCCACCCCGCAGACCCGTAGGCGGGCGGCAGACTCGGGGAGTCGTGATCCTCGCGCCAGAAGTTGAGGTTGAGCTTCGATGTCAAGTTGACCTTGGCGCCGTCGGAGATGCGATAGGTGAACCAGTCGGCCTCGTTCTCATCGAAGTAGAGCAGGTAGCGGCCGCCCGGCGACATCGACGGCGTGCCGCGCCAGTGCTGCAGAATCGGCTGACGCTGCCCAGTCTTGAGGTCGACGAGCGCGACGTCGTTGTAGGTCGTATCCCAGGACATCTCGCGGCGATACGGGAGTTCGGACGTGCCGATCGCGCGCGACGGATCGTCGCCCTGGGCCACGGTCGGAAAGTCCGACGTCGCGAGCTGGACGAACCGCTTGTCGGCAAGGTGAACGACGGCGCGATAGGTGCGATTGCGCTCCTGCTGCGCACGCACTTTCTGCATCGGCTGCAGGAGCGGATCCTGCCAGTGCCAGAGATCCACGCCGCGCGGAGCCGGGGCCCCGTCGGCCGCTGGCGGTGCCGGAGGGGGCGCCGTACCAAGGTAAAGCCGGTTACCCTCCTGAGAAAACCGCGGCGCGGCCTGATCGCTGACGACCATGCCTGCCGGCACACCACGCGTCGCCGCCGACACGAGCTCCGCGGCGGCCGCATCGCCGGCCTTCCAATAGTAGAGGCGATACGGCGACACGTCCTTGTCGTACTCTGCCTGATCGCTCAGAAACGCCAGCTGCAGTCCCGCCTCGTCGAAGGCGAGACTCTTGTAGTTGCCCTTGCCCTTCAGGAGCGCGACTGTCGTGCCATCGCTCATCTTGCGGGCGAACGCGCCGTCCTCCTCGGCCTTCGCCGACGAGACGGCGTACGCGAGCCACGAACCATCCTTCGACCACGCGAAATCGCTGACGAGCGGAATCGTCACGTCCTGACCGGTGACGAGATTGCGAACGATCAGATCGTTGCCGTTCTCCTTGCGCTTCGCGCGACTTCCGCCCTCGGTCTGTCCCTCACCCTGTGCCGCGCCTGCCCCCTGCGCTGGCGCAGCGGCCGGAGGCTCGGCGCCGCCGCGCCCGCCGCGTCCGCCGAAGGCGCCGCGGCCGCCGCGCCCGCCGCCCGCGCGTCCGCGATGCATCGCCGCCCACGTGGATGACTCCTGTGGCATGGTGACGCCGCCGACGCGTTCGACCATGGTCACCTGGCCGGTGGCGAGGGTCATGATCCCCGCCGACGTGCGCGGCGGACCGTTGGCACCGCCTCGACCCTGCCCGCCTTCTGCACCTCGGCCAGCTGCACCCTCGCCGCCACGGCCACGGCCCGACAGCCGCTCCTTCTCTTCCTGCTCTTCGGCGGCCTTCGTCTGCGCGATCGTGAACGTCACGACCTTGCCATCGGGTGTGAACGCCGGGTTCGTGCCGCGCGGATGCTTCAGTTCCTGGCCCGTTCGGAGGTTCCGGACCACGAGCTGCCCGTCGAGACCCTGCGAGGTCAGCGCATACGCGAGCCACTCGCCGTCGCGTGACAACGTGGTCCCCTGAATCGACCACCAGGCATCGTATGTGTCGTAGGACAGCGGCTTCTTGCCACTGACGGCGCTTTGCGCGTCCGCGACCGTCTCGGCACTTTGCGCGTCGAGTGAGCCGACGGGCCACGGAGCCAGAGCGAACATCAGCAGCGTGGCGCCCAGCGTCAGCGCTGTTGCGTGACGTCGAGATGTCAACATCATGTGAATTACCTCGTTGTGCAGGTGCGGGGTCGACGGGACGCGAAGCGCGAGCTTATTATTGCCGAAGTCGTCGTCGGTTCAAGAGCGCGCGGCCGAGAGCAGAGCACGGCGCCTGCGGCCCGAGCGCGGCGCGAAGTCCGCCTTCGCCAAGGCGACGGCGAGACCTCGCCGAGGCTCGGAGAGCGTAGGCGGGTCGCCGCGCGACCCATCGACAAGCTCAGGGTCGCCCTGAGCCACGTCGAAGGGCGAGAGCGAGCGACAGCCCTGAGCCGCCGCGAGCGCGAAAGCGCGAGCGGCCAGCGCTTGGGGGTGGGGCCCCGAGCGCCATGAGAAAGGTGGGGCCCCGCGAGCATTGAGAAGCGCCTGGCGGCCCGAAGCGCGGCGCGAAGTCGCCGCGCGAGAGCGAGCGGGGGTGGGGCCCCGCGAGCATTGAGAAGCGCCTGCGGCCCGAAGCGCGGCGCGAAGTCGCCGCGCGAGAGCGAGCGGGGGTGGGGCCCCGCGAGCATTGAGAAATGCGGACAGGGTCTCCGATGTATACAAGTGTCCGTGGGTTGCTTGTTGCGCTCGTCGCGGTCACAGCATGGGGAGCAATCATCGCCCAAGGCCGTCCGCGTGCGCGCGATCTCGGGATTCAACCGGGCGCCGGGAATCCTGGAACGCTCAACGCGATCACCGACGTCACCGGCGTGCGCGTCGGACACACGACCGTTATCTCGGGCGACGCGGTTCGCACCGGAGTGACGGCGATCCTCCCCCACCCGGGCAATCTTTTTCGCGAGAAAGTGCCCGGTGCCGTGTTCGTGGGAAACGCCTTCGGCAAGCTGGCGGGATCGACGCAGGTGCACGAGCTCGGCACAATCGAGTCGCCGATCGTCCTGACCAACACGCTGGGCGTCGGCGTGGCTGTCGACGCGATCGTCCGCTGGACGCTGGCGCAGCCGGGCAGCGAGAACGTCCGATCCGTGAACGCGATCGTCGGCGAGACCAACGACGGCGGACTGAACGATATTCGCGGATTGCACATCACGCGCGAACATGTGACCTCGGCGATCACGGCGGCGCGGGGCGGCCCCGTCGATGAAGGTACCGTCGGCGCCGGCACGGGAACCGTCGCGTTTGGCTGGAAGGGCGGCATCGGCACCTCGTCGAGACGCGTCGGCCAGCAGAACGACGAGTGGACCGTCGGCGTCCTCGTCCAGTCGAACTACGGCGGCCGCCTCACGATCGCCGGCGTGCCGGTGTGGAAGGAACTGACGCCACCGACCCTCGCCGCGCACGATGCGCCGAACCTTGAACGTGGAACCGCGAACCCCGAACCGCGAACCCCGAACGCGGAACGCCGAACCGATTCACCCGATGGCTCCTGCATGATCGTCGTCGCGACCGACGCGCCGCTCGACTCGCGCAACCTGGAACGACTGGCCGCCCGCGCCATCTTCGCGCTCGCCCGCACCGGGTCGACCTACTCGAACGGCAGCGGCGACTTCGCCATCGCGTTCTCCACGCATCCGTCGCTCCGAGTCACCACGACGGAAGGCCCGCAACCGCGGACGATCCTGCCGAGCGACAGCGTCTCGGGCCTCTTCGAGGCCGTGCTCGACGCCACCGAAGAAGCCGTCTACAACTCGCTGCTCAAAGCCACGGACACGACGGGCGGCGGCCGCACCGTCCGCGCGATCCCGATCGAGCCGCTCACCGCGCTCCTCAGGAAGTACGGCCGATGAGGCTGGTGGCGGCCGCTTCGATGGGCGCCCTCCTGTGCCTCACGCTCGAGGCTCAGGAGGGACGATTCAAGACGAGCGTCGACACCGTCTCAATCTACGCCACCGTCAGCGACGCCGACGGACGCCTCGAGCCGGATCTGGTCAAGGAAGACTTCACCGTTCTCGACAACGGCACGCCGCGCGAGATCACGCTCTTCTCGAGCGAGATTCAACCAATTACCGTCGTCATCATGCTCGACATGAGCGGGAGCATGTTCAGCCGGTTCATCCGGCTGAGGACCTCGACGATGTCGTTCGTCGATGCGCTGCTGCCGCACGACCGCGCGCAAATCGGAACCTTCGGAGAAGAGATCGCGATCAGCCCGCACCTCACGGGAGACAAAGTGGTGCTCAGGCAGGTGCTGGCCAACGAGCTGTGGCCCATGGGCGGCACGCCGATCTGGAACGCGCTCGACGCGGCCATGTCGGCCCTCGGCTCCGAGTCCGGGCGGCGCGTGGTCCTCACGATCACGGACGGCCGCAACATGTGCAGCTTTCCCCGGTGCCTGAAGCCAGGCGACGTCGAACGGCGCGCCGTCCGCGAAGGCTTCATGCTGTATGCGATTGGGATGGATGGCACGGGGCTCGACGGCGAGATCATGGAGATGGCCGAGGAAACGGGCGGAGGGCATTTCGCGCTGCCCGAAGGGGCCGACCTCACGGCCACGTTCGCACGCGTCGCCGAGGAACTGCGCCGGCAGTATCTGATTGGCTTCAGTCCGGCCACGCTCGATGGCAAGCTGCACCGCGTCGAGGTCCGCGTCGGCCGCGCCGGGATGAAGGTCAAGGCCCGGCGCAATTATCTCGCGGGACGGTCGTGATGCCGTCGGGGATCTCGCTGCTCATCGCCATGACCAGCTGGCTGACCTGTGTGCTCGCTGCGGCACCCTCCGTACCCACGCGCGCGCCAGCCGTGCTGCTGGACGTCGCCGTCGGGGATACCGACGGGCATGTCGTTGCCGGCCTCACGCGAGATGACTTCGAGATCATCGCCGGCGGCGTGGCGTGTCCCATCGAATCGTTCGCCGCCGGCCAGGAGCAACCCCTCTCGCTGGTGCTGCTCTTCGACGCAACCACCAGCATGGACTCGACGACCAAGCGGAGCGTCGTGCGAGTCGGGGTCGAGAAGTGGTTCGTGGATCGGTTGGCGCCTCGCGATCGGGTGCACGTCGGAGCCTTCGCCAACCGGACCTCGATCGGCCCAGCCATCTCGAACAACCCCAAGGCCCTGTTGTCAGCCGTCCACAAGGCGCTCGATCCGCGCGAAGCGGACACGCTCGGCCCCTCGCCCATCTGGGACGCCGTCGACGCGGCGGTCGCCGCGCTCGCCAACGCTGATGGCCGGCGCGCAGTGGTGCTCGTGACCGACGGACGCGCGACGGGCAATCGGCTGACCCCAGAGGAGGCGGCGTTCCGCGCCGCCGCGGCGGGCGTCGCCGTCAGCGTGGTCGGCGAGGACTGGGAGATGACCATCCGTCAGGATGCCAATACCGGCGTGCGCGTGCGTCCCGGAGTCGCCCTCGAGCGGATGGCCAACGCCACCGGCGGGCTGTACCTTCCCGATCGCGCCAACCCTCCCGCACCGGGACCGATTCTCGAACGCCTCCTCGAGGATCTGCACGCGCGCTACACGCTCGGCTTCACCCCGCCCGTTCGCGACGGCAAGCTGCACGAGCTCGACGTCCGCGTCAAACGCCCGGGCCTCAAGCTCAGAGCCCGCCGCCTCTACACCGCGCCCGCGGAACCCTGAACCCTGAACTTCGACGAAACTACTTAACCGGCGTCGGCGCCGTCAGCGTCAGGTTGTACTTCGTCAGCGCGCCGCTGAGCGTCGCCGCGCGCGTGAAGAGCGAGTTGGCGTCGGCGATCGCCTTCGGCAGCTGCGTCTTCGACTCCGTATAGGCGCGCATCGTCTGTTCGGTGGGCCACAGGCTTCCCATCATGCCGGCCTTCGCCTGTCCGACCCGCGCGACGAGGCTGTCTCCCGCGCCGCCACCGCGGCCGCCGCCCCCACCGCCAAAGCGACCCCCGCCCACAGGCACCGTCAACTTCGGCGCCAGCGCAGCGACATCCTTCTGTAACGTATCGAGAGATGCTTTGAGATCGGCCGGCACGTCCGTCTTGCTCGCCGCCTCCTTGGTCAACTCGCCGAGGCGCGTGTTGAGCGTTCCCATGCCGGTGCCCACGTCCGTGCCACGCCGCTGCAGCTCGTGCATTTCCATCGCCATCTCGAACATCTTCTTGCGTTCGACCTCCGTCAGCACGACCTCGGGGTCGGCCGTGACGCGCAGCGCCTTGCTGTCGACGGTCTTGCCGTCGACCACCAGAGAAACGGTGTAGGTCCCCGGCAACACGTAGGGACCTGGGTTCCCGCCTCCAGCGCCACCGAACCCGCCGCGGCCGCCGCCACCTGCGGCACCGCATCCCACGCCGAACGGATTCTGCGCCGGCGCGCCAGCCGGTCCACCCTGGCGTCCGGCCTGACCGCCGCCGCCCTGGCCGCGGCCCGCCGCACCGCCGGGCGCCGGCGCGGGCTGCACGCGCAAATCCCAGCACGCCGACTGGATGCCCGCGCGATTGCTGTTCGCGAGGACCGGGCCGGAGATCTCGCGCACTTCCTTACCGGCCGCGTCCGCGATCTTCAACTGGACGCTTTCGACCTGGCCCTTGAGGTACCAGGAGAGGACCGCCGCCTGCGGCGGGTTCTCGCCAAAGAACGTCTGATCGCCCCAGAACTGATAGTTGCGATCGCTTGCCGGACGCCGGAACATGGCGGTCGGCGACGGCGCGAACAGCTTTCCTGCCGCCGTGGCCGTCAGGGCCGCCGAGTATTCCTGGATGGGCGACAGATTGTCGAGGATCCAGATCGTGCGCCCGTGCGTGGCCAGGATCATGGCGTTGTCGCGGGGGTGCAGCGTAATCTCGTCGATCCTCACCGTCGGCAGGTTGCCCCTCAAGCGCTGCCAGGCCTTGCCGCGATCGAGCGACACGAACAGCCCCGTTTCGGTTCCGAGATACAGAACGTCGGGATTCTTGAGGTCCTCGGTCAGCGTCCGCGCGATCTCTTCCTTCAGGTTCGCCGCAATCGACCGCCAGCTCTGCCCGAAGTCGTTGCTGGCGTAAATGTGCGTCTCGAAGTCGTTCTGCCGGTGGGCGTCGAAAGTGGCGTAGACCGTTCCTTCAGCGAAGCGCGATGGGACGACCTCCGACACATACACACCCTTGGGCACGCCCGCGACCTTCTCGATCACCTGCGTCCACGTCTTGCCGGCGTCCTTCGTCACGGCGAGGTTGCCATCGTCGGTGCCGGCATAGAGGATCCCGGCGCGCTTCGGCGACTCAGCGAACGCCACGATTGTCGGCCACGCCGCGATGCCGTCGTCTCTCGAGATGGTGACGTCGCTGCCCTTGACGCCCATGGTGACGATATCGTCACGATTCTCATTGGTCGTCAGATCCTGGCTGACGGCGACCCACGATAATCCCCTATCCGGGGATCGGAACACCTTGTTGGCGGCGGCGTAGAGGACCTTCGGGTCGTGCGGCGAGTGCACGAGCGGCGTATCCCAGTTCCAGCGCAGCGCCGGCTCGCCGGCAGCCGGCACGGGCCTGATCGACATCGACTCGAATGTCACGCGATCGAGGCGGACCATGTTGCCGTCCTGCGATTCGCTGTAGACGACGCGCGAGTCGGTCGGATCCTGCAGCACGACGAACCCGTCGCCCCCCTGCACCGTGGCCCAATGGTGGTTGCCGATGCCAGCCGTGCCGCGCACCTGGCTCGGCCCGCACCAGCTGTAGTTGTCCTGCATGCCGCCGCACACGTTGTAGGGCGTCGCCATGTCGTAGCTCACGTGATAGAAGAGCCCGACGGGCAGGTTGGGCAGGAAGACCCACGTCTTCGACATGTCGTACGACACGGCCAGGCCGCCGTCATTGCCGATGAGGATGTGGTTCGAATTCGCGGGATCGATCCAGATCGCGTGATGGTCGGAGTGCGTCCTCGGTGCCGCGGCGGTATTGACCGTCTTGCCACCATCGAGCGTCTGTTGGAGATCGACCCCACCCATGTAGACGACCTCGGGGTCGTTGGGATCGATCCTCACCTGGCTGAAATACATCGGACGAGGGTTGGTGTTGCTGACCTTCCGCCACGTGGCACCGGCATCGTCCGATCGATACATGCCAGTCGGCGCGGCATTCGGCGCGCCACCGCCTCCACGGCCGCCGCCCGGTGCATCCTGCGCGGCCGCGGGCGCGCCCGGTCCTTCCTCTCCGCCCCCGGCGCCGCGGCCACCCCGGCCGGCCGCCACAGGGCCCTCGATGAGCGCATACAGAATGTTCGGGCGCTTACGATAGACATCGATGGCGATCCGGCCGAGCGGGCCGTCGAGCACGCCGCCCTTCAACCTCGTCCAGGTCTCGCCGCCGTCGGTCGACTTCCAGATGCCGCTGCCGGGGCCGCCGCCGTTCATGCAGCAGGCGGAGCGCCGCCGCTGATACATCGAGGCCCACAACATCTGACTGTTCGACGGATCCATCACCAGGTCGTTCGCCCCGGTGTCGTCGTCGACCTTGAGGACCGGCTTCCAGGTCCGCCCGCCGTCGGCCGTCTTGTAGATACCGCGATCCCCTCCCGGGCCCCACAGGCTGCCGGTTGCAGCCACGAGCACGACGTCGTTGTTCCGCGGATCGATGACGATGCGATTGATGTGACGCGAAGTACGAAGACCCATGTTGACGTAGGTCTTGCCGCCGTCGATCGATTTATAGACGCCGTCGCCCCACGACGTGCTCTGACGGTTGTTCGATTCGCCGGTGCCCACCCAGACGAGGTCGGGGTTGGACTGCGAGATGGTCACGTCGCCGATCGACATGAGGCCCTGGTCCTGGAACTGGGCCTCGAATGTCGTCCCGTTGTTCGTCGTTTTCCAGACACCGCCGTGCGCGGTGCCGACGTAGTAGAGCGACGGATTCGCTTCGTAGACCGCGAGGTCGGCGATTCGCCCCGACATCGATGCCGGGCCAATCTGGCGGAAGTGCAGCGCGTCGAGTGCCGATGCGCCGGAGGGCGTGGCTGCGGTCTGTTCGGAACGACCCGCGAGCGGTCGTCCGGTGAACATGATAGCGGTGGCGAGCGCCACACCGATCAGACGATAAAACTTCATGAGTCGCGGCCTCCCGAGCCCGGTTGGGTGGCCGCGATTATATACACGGATCAGCGGGGGTACGGCTCAGGGCTCAGGGCTCAGGGCTCAGGGCTCAAGCACGATCTTCGAGTGTGCTCTCGAAGGTTTTGCCTGAGCCTTGAGCCCTGAGCCGTCGCTGACCCTACTCGGGACTTCCCTGCAGCAGCGGCTCGCACGTCTCGAGCCGCGGTCCCTTCTCGTCGCAGACGGCATAGCGCTGGCCGCGCGGTCCTGGCCCGTACATCGTCACGCCCGCGTACTCGCCCTTCGCGTTGAGGATGTAGAAGTTGATATTGAAGTTGGGCTCGCCACGCGCGTTCTGGAGCCGCTTCTCGATCGTGTTGGCCTTGATCCGGCGGAGGGCTTCCATGCCGGCATCCTTGGGACTCTTGCCGCGACGCATCTCCTCGACGATGAGAAACGACGCGAGGCTATAGAGGTTGGCCTCGCCGCGGCCGGTCGATCCCGCCGCGCCAACATCGCCGTCGACGTAGAGCCCAGCGCCGAGAATCGGCGAGTCGCCGACGCGCCCGGGGATCTTCCACGCGAGACCGCTCGTGGTCGTGACGCCGCAAATCTCGCCCTTGGCGTTGATGCCGTTGCAGTTGATCGTGCCGTAGAAGTGATTGGGATCGACCCAGCCTTCGTCCATCATCTCGCGTTCGACGCGACGGAGCGCAGCCTCGCGCTTGACCGGGTCGAGATAGCGCGCCGGGTCGGTACGGCGTTTCCACTCGAGCCACGCGGCGCGCGACCGATCGGTGTTGAGGTCATCCTCGATCTTGAAGCCCATGTTCCGCGCGAAGCGCTGCGCGTCCTGGCCAACGAGCAGGTGATGGTCGGTGTCGGTCATGACTTTCAACGCGACGAGCGACGGCGTGCGGACACCCTCGAGACAGGCAACCCCGCCCGCGCGCTTCTTCGGTCCGTGCATGCAGGATGCGTCGAGCTGCACGACGCCGTCGGCGTTCGGCAGTCCTCCGTAACCGACGCTCGTCTCTTCCGGGTCGAGCTCGCACAGATTGACGCCGGCGACGAGCGCATCAAGGACGTCCTTGCCTTCGGTCATCATGCCGAAGGCGATCTCGACGCCGGTCTTCGTGCCGCCGTTCTTGTACTGATGCCCGTTGGCCGACGACACGACCACGGGCTTGACGCTGCTACGGATGATGGCTGGAGCCTGTGCCGAGGTACGTGTGTGCGCGGCGGCGGCCAGTCCCGCGCCCGCACTGGTGACAACGAATTCGCGGCGGTTCACTTTACGGGGCATGGGATTACCTCTAAGTCTTCGCGACTGATCGGTGCAGTCGGAGACTATGTCAGCATTACTCAATGCTCGCGGGGCCCCACCCCCGCTCGCTCTCGCGCGGCGACTTCCGCCTTCGCCAAGGCTTCGGCGGACCGCCGTAGCTTTAGCGGAGGCTGGTCGCGCCGCGCTCGGGCCGCAGGCGCTGCCGATAGGTCAACCAGCCACATTCACCGACAGTCCGGCACGGCCGAATCTCATTGGATCATGTTCCACTTGCGGATGGTTTCTTCCACCAGCTTGCCCATCTTGTCGTTGACCCGATCGAAATAGGTCTTCGCCTTGACCGGATCGAACTTCGGGAAGCCCTGCCCTTCCTTATAGAGGCCGATGCTCGACGGCGTCGGGTAGGCGCTCCACGTCCCTGCGGCCGGGTTGGCGGTGGTCATGTCCGGTCCGGTGTAGCGATCCTTGTGGACGAGCGTTGGATCGATCGCCAGCATGAAGGCGTTCTCGTTCTCGCCAGCGTGACCGCCGTCCTCGCCGAAGACGGCGAGCGTGATGTCGGTGCAGTAGCTCCACCAGTTGACGACGAGGGTGCGGGCGCCGGTTTCGCGGCCGATCTCGACGCCGAGCGCGTTGAGGACGGCCGTCTGCGGCCCGCCGTGGCCGTTGATGAGGATGATGTTCTTGAACTGGTTCTTTGCGAGCCCGAGGAGGACCGCCTTGACGTAGGGCCGGTACACGTCCTCGGGGATCGTGAACGCACCGGGATAGGCATCCATCGAACCGGTGATGCCGTACGGGACCACCGGTGCGATGAGCGCGTTGGTGCGGGACGCGATAGCGCGGGCGATCGCCAGCGGGGCAATGATGTCGGCGCCGTTGGCCGTGACGCCATGCGGCTCGAGCGTCCCGAGCGGCACGAGCACGGTGTCGACGCGCTTGGGCACGACCTCGCGGAACTCCATCCAGTTGATACGCTCGAGCTCGCGGGTCGTCGGCGCCTGCGCCGCCGCCGCACTCGCCAGCATCAGACACGACAGCGTTGCACAGGTCAGGCGAAGCCTCATGGTCGCTCCCAAGGATGCGGTAGTGTAGCGTGATATTCTCTTAGATTGGCTCTCGGCTCTTGGCTTTCGGTTCTGGTAAACGCATGCTGCCACGAGCTTGCAAGGACAGGTCAGTAAGGTCTTGCCTAAAGCCTAGAGCCTAGAGCCTTTGATCCCAGCGACAGTGCATAGACATATCTCCATCGAGACGATCCGCGAGGCGGCCACGCACGTCTACGAGGCGGCTGCCCGCACGCCGCTCGTGCCGCTCCCGACCGAGCCCGGAGGCCCCGCGGTTTTCCTCAAGCTCGAGACGCTCCAACCCATCGGATCCTTCAAGATTCGCGGCGCTTACAACGCCGTGCGGCAGCTGACGCCCGCCGAACTCTCACAGGGCGTCTGGACGGTCAGCGCCGGGAATGCCGCGCAGGGCGTCGCCCTCGCCGCTCGGAAAGTCGGGGCGCGCAGCAGCGTGCTCGTGATGGACACGGCGCCGGAAACCAAGCTCCGGGCCATCGCGAGGTTCGGGGCGACGATCGTCCAGGCCCCATTCGACGAATGCTGGCGCACGGTCGAGCAGCATCGATCCGACCGCATGCAGGGCCACTTCGTGCACCCGTTCGACGACGATCGCTTCATCAGCGGCAACGGAACCATCGGCCTCGAAATCCTCGAGGATCTCCCGGACGTCGACGCCGTCGTCGCACCGCTCGGCGGGGGCGGCCTTCTCGCCGGTATCGCCTGCGTCATGAACAGCCAGCAGCCCGACGCGAGGGTTTACGCCGCAGAGCCGGAAACCGCCGCACCGCTGTCGGCGTCATTCGCCGCCGGGCACGCGAGCACCTTCGACGCCTGGCAGGCGTCCTTCGTCGATGGCGCCGGCGGACGATCGGTCCTCGCATCGATGTGGCCGCTGCTCCAGTCCTGGGTCTCGGAGTCGCTCGTCGTGTCGCTCGAGGATGCCGCGCGCGCGATGCGGCTCGTGGCCGATCGCATCCACGTCATCGCCGAAGGGGCGGCTGCTTGTGCCGTCGCCGCTGCCGTCTCGCCCGCGATGGCCGCGCGCGGACACAAGAAAGTGGTTGCCGTCGTCTCGGGCGGCAACATCGATCTGAAGAGGTTCGCCGAGCTCGTCGGCGCATGTAACGACAAGTAGCCTCCGCCTTCGCCAAGGCTTCGGCGGACCTCTAGCGCATCAACACCGAAAACAACGAGGACATCGAGTGGACGTTTACCTGAGCAAGACTCAGCCCCCGCGCGTGCCGGATCGCCTTCACCGCCTGCCGGAGCTCGGCACGGACCTCTGGTGGACCTGGAACTCCCAGGCCCGGGAAGTCTTTCGCAAGCTGGACTACCCGCTCTGGCGGCAGACGGCGCACAACCCCGTGATGATGCTCAGGCTGATCTCGCCGGAGCTGCTCGAGCAGCGGGCGCGGGACGAGCGGTTTCTCCGGATCTACGACGTCGCGCTCGAGGCCCTCGACGGCACACGGGCGGCGCACGATACCTGGTGGCGACAGGCGCACGCCGACGCGAACGGCTCCATCGCCTACTTCTCCGCCGAGTTCGCGCTGCACCAGTCGCTTCCGATCTACGCCGGTGGGCTGGGCGTGCTGGCCGGCGATCACTGCAAGGAGGCGAGCGACCTCGGGATTCCGCTCATCGGCGTCGGCTTCATGTACCCGCAAGGGTATTTCCACCAGACGGTGTCGCCGGAAGGGTGGCAGCAGGAGCTCTACGAGCGCCTGGACTGGGCCAACGCGCCGGTCGAGCCCGCCATCGGGACCGACGGCCGGCCGTGCGTCATCGCGGTACCGCTCGGGAATCGCACGGTGCTCGTGTCGGTCTGGCAGGTCGTGCTCGGCCGCGTCAAGCTCTTCCTCCTCGACACGGATCTCGAGGAGAACGCTCCCTGGGATCGCGAGCTGTCGGCGCGCCTCTACGGCGGCGATCGCGAGACGCGCATCCAGCAGGAAATCATCCTCGGCATCGGCGGCGTCCGCGTCCTCAAGGCCATGGGCATCCAGCCGGCGGCCTGGCATCTGAACGAAGGACACGCGGCGTTTGTGGTGCTGCAGCGCATCCGCGATCAGATCGAGAACGGCGCGTCCTTCGAATCAGCGCTCGACGCGGTCCGGCGGTCGACGGCCTTCACCACGCACACGCCCGTTCCCGCCGGGCACGACGCGTTTCCCTTCAGCCTGGTCGAGACACACCTCTCGGGCGCATGGGGCACGCTCGGCGCCTACCGCGACGCGTTCCTCGCACTCGGGCACTACGACAACGGCAGCGGGCCGCTCTTCAACATGACCGCGCTCGCCCTCCGCACCGCGAACTTCGTCAATGGCGTCAGCCAGCTGCACGGCCAGGTGACGCGCGACATGTGGGCGCCCATCTGGCCGGGTCTGGCCAACGAGCAGCGCCCGGTCCGCGCCATCACGAACGGCATCCACGTCCCCACCTGGCTCTCGCTCGAGATGGCGGCGCTCCTCGACGACTACCTCCCGGCAGACTGGCGCGATCGCGTCGACGATGCATCGATGTGGGAGGCCGTCGCGCGGATTCCCGCTGAACGGGTGTGGGAGACACGGCAGGCGCTTCGGACGTACCTGTTTGCGTTCCTGCGGGAACGCGCGCGCCAGCGGTGGAAGGAAGAACACGTGACCGCCGCGCGCGTCGTCGCGGCGGGCACACTGCTGGACCCGAGCGCCCTGACCATCGGATTCGCTCGACGCTTCACCGGCTACAAGCGCTCCGAGCTGATCTTCCAGAACCCCGACCGCCTGGTGGCGATCCTGACCGCGGCACGTCGGCCGGTGCAGCTCGTCTTCGCCGGCAAGGCCCATCCGGCCGACGAAACTGGCAAACACAACATCCAGAAGGTCTACCGCCGCGCCATCGATTCGATGTTCGCCGGACGCATCGCCTTCGTCGACGACTACGACCTCCACGTCGCGCACTTCCTCGTCCAGGGCTGCGACGTCTGGCTCAACAACCCGCGCAAGCCGCTCGAGGCGTCAGGCACGAGCGGCATGAAGGCCTCGATCAACGGCGTGCCGCACCTGAGCATCGGCGACGGCTGGTGGGCGGAAGGCTATTCCGGTCAGAACGGCTGGCTGATTGACGGGCACACGCAGGCCAGCGATCCCGATGCCGTCGACGCAGCCGACGCCGAAGCGCTCTATCAGCTCCTCGAACGCGAGGTCGTCCCGAGCTTCTACGATCGGGATGCGCAGGGCGTCCCGCACCGCTGGTGCGCCGTCGTCCGGCAGGCCATCATGTCGGTCACCCCGAGATTCTCGGCGCGTCGCATGCTCAAGGAGTACGCCGACGCGATGTACGCGCCAGCCATCCGCGAAGGTGCAGCCCCGAGACCATAATGCGCTAGGATCGAGGCATGTCACGCAAGGCCATGACCCAGACACGGTGCGCCCTCTGCGGCGCGAAGGACGTCTCCGAACCGCGGGGCGAGGAACGCTACTGCCGTGACTGCTGGGACAAGAAGATCGCCGTCGAAGAAATCGTCGCGCGCGAGTTCGCGCTCAAGCGCTACATCCGCGCGCACAGCGCCGAAAAGTACCTCGTCTATCACTCCACGCTCAAGCGTCCCTGTGGTCAGCTCATTGTCGTCGACGACGGGTACGACCTGTTCCTGACGATGGTGCTCTACCCGAGCTTCGGCTGGGACGAGCCCGCCTACCACCTGGAGGGCGATCCCGAGGGCCGCACGTTTGCCGAGATCCTCGTCGACGTCGTCGCCGCCGAGGTGATCGAGCCGTGGGGTGGCGGGAAGTGGCACCTCGAAATCTTCCGCTCCTCGAACCCCGAGCCCGAAGACTGGAACGGCGAAATGTAGCGCGGATCCCCAGCAGGCTTACGAGACGCGAATCGCGCGGATCTCCTCTGGGCCCGGGCGACGCGAACGATCTCGATCCGCGACCGACGACGTACGCAGGGCCAGCTGTGCCATGGAACACTCTCGGCTATACTGAGCGTACAGAATTGTCCGCTGACAGCTGAGAGTTGGCTGATAGCTGAGAGGCTGAAGCTGTTAGCTATTGGGGAGGCTGCCATGAACCGCCGTTTCGCGTTGATAGCCGCCGTGTGTCTGTTCGCCGCGCCCGTCCCGTCGATCTCCCATGCCCAGGCCAAGCCGGCTGCCCAGACACCCCCGCCAGCGGCGCCCTCGGAGCCAGCCAAGTGGATCCCGCCGATTAAGGGAGAAGCGACGGTCGAGTTCGTCGAGTTCCCGCCGACGAGGGTCAAGGACGAGATCCTGACCAAAATCAAAGTCCGCAACACGTCGAAGGGTTCGATCGCGTTGCTCTCGGTCGAGGAGTTCTGGTACGCCAAGAGCGAGATCGGCTCGAACGGGATCTACCGCCACAAGAAGCTGCTCAACCCGGGCGAAATCATCGAGTTCACCATCAGCGCCCCGTCGAAGCCTGGCCTCGATGGCCGGAACATGCTGATGTTCAAGCACGCCAACGGGACGATCAAACCGACCAAGGTCAAGAAGCTGCCGTAGGCGCAGTCCAATCGTTCCACGGCCTGTTTCCTCCCGGTCCGACGGCCGTAGGATTCGGCGCATGGATGATCTTCGATATCCCGTCGGCAACTTTGTCTTCGACACGTCCACAACGTCCACCAAACGGGCGGTATGGATCGGCCAGATCGCCGAGGCGCCCGCGCTGCTGCGGGCGGCGGTCAGCGGGCTGAATGCGGGACAGATCGAGACGCCCTACCGGCCGGGCGGCTGGACCGTACGGCAGGTGGTGCATCACGTCCCTGACAGCCACCTCAATGCGTACTGCCGGTGCAAGTTGGCGCTGACGGAAGACAACCCCACGATCAAGGCGTACGATGAAGCCGCATGGGCCAATGTGGCGGACACCGCACGGACGCCGCCGGAGGTGTCACTGGCGCTGCTCGATGCGTTGCACGCGCGCTGGGTCGTGCTGCTCGAATCGATGACCGCAGCCGAGTTCGGACGGCCGCTCATGCATCCCGAGCGAGGAGCAATCACGCTCGACTGGATGCTGCAGCTCTACGCGTGGCACGGACGGCACCACGCCGCGCATGTGACCGCGCTTCGAAAGCGGGAAGGCTGGTAGCGTCGCTCCTCGCAGTTCGCTGCTGGCGGCTCGCGGTTCGCCGCTGGTTATCCGACGGGCACGGACTCCAGTGACCGATAGGGCTGCCAACGCCAAGCGCGACCGGCTGCTGCTCAAACCCTTGCCCTCCGGCTAAGCAACCGCAAGCCGCGAGCCGCGAGCCGCCAGCAAGGTCAGAGCCCGGCATGCCTCGCCGAATAGGCACCTGCGAGGGGTAGCTTCCACATCCGGCCCCTGTAAGCATTCACCAGGCAAAACGCCCACACGCCAATCCATGCGGCGCCAGTTGCCGCGGCAAGCCAGAGAAATACCCAGAACGCCGTGGGCGACACGAGCAGCAGCACGAACGCGAGGCTGAGGAAGAACACGGCAGCGGTCCCGAGCAGGCCCAGACCGACCACGGCCTGCCAGGCGTGGAACCGAACGAAGCGGCTTGCTGGTTCGGTCGCCAGCAGCAGCGCTCCCGAGAACGGCCCCGCGAGGTAGGCCAGTGTCGCGGCGACATGCGGCGTCAGGCCGGTGAACGATGACGCCTCTCCACTCGCGCCAGCGGGCGCGGACGCCTTTGGTCGCTGGGACTGGGCCTTGAAGACGACCGTCTGGTAGCCGCCCGAATCCGGAAGACTGAACCGGATGTCCCCGTCGTCGCGCGGGAGCGCAACGATGTGGAAGGGCGAAACGATGACCTGTGCAGCGATACGGGAGGGATCGGGGTGACGTTCGTCAACGACCACCACGAGTCCCCTGCCCGGGTCTGAACCGTCCCGGCGCGTGCCGGTCACTTCGACCGTGAAGCCTGGCGTGGGACGCTCCCCCGCGAAGACCGCCGCAACCATGCGGGTGTCGAAGTCGACCGCCGGCGGCGCGGCGTTCGGGCCGGCATGCGCTTCCCAGATTGCGGCAAACGCCTGCCGATCCCGGATCAGGAATCGGCGGGGCTCGACGAGCCGGCTGTCGTCACCCCGGGCGAGGGTCTCGACATCTCCCATTACCGTACGGTGAATTCGACCTCACGCGCGGCCGTGGCATCCTTCGACAGGAGCGATTGCGCTTCGACCTTCAGGACGTAGCGGCCTGGGGCCAGTCCCTTGAGCGGAACCACTGTGACATGTCCGAACGTGCCGCTGACACCCTTCAACTCCTCGGAGCGGCGTTCGTCCTTGGCGCTGTAGACCACCGAACCATCATCGGCCGTGACGCTGGTGCTGATTTCCACCCGGTGCGGCGTGCCCCCCTTGTTGTCGTAGACGTCGACCGCGAGCGTCAACTGGTCGCCGGCTGGAAACACGCGCACGGCGGTCGGCGAGCCCGGCAGGATGTCCTTGAAGTCAGGGTCGGGATTCGCGGTGGGGATGCGGCCCGCGGATGAAGCGGTGAGCAGTATGCCCCCCATCGACAGATCCGTCTTGCTGAAATCCGGCACGTCGAGGTCGTACATGACCGAGCCGACGAGCCCGCCGTTGGCCTCGCGCGCGCCAATACGCAATTGGTAGCCGCCGGGCGGCAGCTCGAGGCGCCGCGTCAGACGGACGCCGTTCTTCATGACGAGCGAATACGTCTCCGGACGCAACTTGAGATCCGCGATGTCCTTCGCGCCATCGCGAATCTTGCCGCTCTCGTCCATGGCCATGATGGCCACTTCGACGTTGTTCGTGAAGAACGGGCCGTTCTGTTTCGGTGTCAGGCTCTGCCCATCGACCTGCTTGAAGTTGAGCGCCTGCCCTTCGAGCTCGACGACGATGAGCACCGAGGCCTTGGGCTTGACGCCCATCATCGGTGCGGCGAACGCCCGGATTTTCAGTCCGGTGACCGGAACGGGGCTGTCGAGCGTTTCGCGCATCGCGATCGATGCGGCAATGGCCGCGGGCGGAGGCGTGCCCGCGGGCGGCCGGCCCTTGGCCGCGACGTACCCTTTGCGGGCGCGCACCTCGAGGCCCGGCTGCTTGACGCTCACTTTCAGGTTCCGGAACTGCCCGTCCCGCTTGGTGTCGTTCGAGTAGTACCCGAGGACGTAGTAGCTGCTGTTGTCGCGGATGATTCGCTCGAAGCTCCTCCCAAAGTCGTTCGAGTTGACGGCCGCAAACCCACCGGTTTCGTCCGACAGCGTCCGCAAGCTGTCCTGCGAGATCGTCAGCTCGTCATGCAGGGCAGATAGCCCGAGGCCAAGCGACGGGTCAGTTGGAATGGAGCCGATCTCTGCGGCATCGTCGAAACTGGCCAGCCCCCGTGGGTCGATGCCGTAGAAGCTGACGTTGGCGCGCGTAGCGGCAGCGATCGCGTCCTGGCTGTACTGACGGATGTCGCTCGAATACGTATTCGCGATCGGCTGGTAGATGTCGTAGTCAACTCCTTCGCTGAAGAAGACGACGGCCTTGCGCCGGCCGCGAATGCCGGCCAAGTAGTCGGCAACATTCTTGAGGACGGTGTAGGTATTCCGCGCCTTGTAGACACGAATCTCCTCGTTCGGGTCGCGGGGCCGTCCGCTCAGGCCGGTTCCCTGCGTCCGATAGTATTCGTCGATCCGGCCGAGCGTGGCCGATCGTTCCTTCTGGCCCATGAAGTTGTTGACGGCGCGGAGCAGCCGCTCGTGGCTGCTCGTGAACTCCTGCCCGGTCGCCTTCGCGCCGCCGGTCTGCACGATCGCCGCGACGTCGTTGGCGCCGAGGTACTGCTCGATGAACTGCCGGGCGGCCAGCTTCACGCGCGCGGAACGCGAAAAGCTCGTATTGAGGTCGTCGAGGACGAGCACGAAGACGCGGCCGTTGAACTCTTTACTGTTGCTCCGGACATCGGGCTCGACCACTTTGGTCTTGAAGAGCGGCGGGTCGAACTTCTCGACCGGGATGTCGACGAGCGAGGCGAGCGAGACGCTCTGCGGCTTCCCCTGCTCGAGGACCACGAAGTCGTCTTTGGTCAGGTTGCGGACGAAGTTGCCTTGCTGGTCGGTGACGATCGCGTCGATCTCGACGTAGTTGACCTCCACCTTGAAGGTAATCGGCGGCTGGTCGGTCGCCGGCCTGGGCGGCGGGGTCTGCTGGGCCCCCAGCGGGGGCCTCGAGAGGCTTGCGAGCAGGATCAGAACCGACAGGCCACGCGTGTGGATTCGCATAATGTCAAAGACGTCAAAGGCAGGTCTCCTTCATTATAGGACTCCGGCCAGCCGCCGGCAGTTGTCAAGGTTGTTAAGAACGGCCCACCGAAACCATACGAAGAGTTTCGTCGTCATACAGGGCACCATGTCCGGGCGGTATACTCGATAGATGGCGTTGCCGATTGAGGCGGTCCAGCGGGCCCTGCGGGACGAGAAGCTCGACGGCTGGCTCCTGTACGACTTCCAGGGATCGAACCCCATCGCTTCGCGGCTGGTGGGCCTGGCATCGTCGGGAAAGATGGCGACGCGGCGGTGGTACTACCTGGTGCCCGCCAACGGCACCCCCCGTGGTCTGGTGCACGCCATCGAACGGCACAATCTGGACGACCTGCCAGGCGAGAAGCGCGTCTATGCGGGACGAGAGCAGCTGGCGGCAGGCTTGCAGCAGCTGCTGAAGGGCGTCGGCCGCGTGGCCATGGAATACTCGCCAGGGAACGCGATCCCGTATGTCTCCCGCGTCGATGCGGGAACGATCGAGACCGTTCGCCAGTGCGGTGCGACCGTCGTGTCGTCGGGCGATCTCGCGCAGCGGTTCGAGGCCATCTGGACCGAGGAGGCGCTGGCGACACATCTTGCCGCCGCCGAGCGACTCTACCGGATCAAGGATCGGGCCTTCGATTTGATTCGGCAGCGGATGGCCGCCGGAGCGGCACTCACGGAAATCGAGGTCCAGGACGCCATGGTCGGGTGGTTCCGCGAGGAGGGCCTTATCGCCGATACCCCCCCGAACGTGTCCGCCCAGGAGAACGCTGGCAACCCGCACTACCAGGCGACCCAGGCGGTGCACCGGGCCATTCGCCCGAACGAAGGCGTGCTCATAGACCTCTGGGGCAAGCTGCCGGTGCCAGGGGCCGTGTTCGCCGACATCACCTGGATCGGCTTCACCGGCAGGAACGTTCCTCAGGAATTCTCGGCGGCCTTCGCGGCGGCGCGCGACGGACGTGATGCGGCCGTGGAGCTCGTGCAGTCGGCCGTGAGCGCCGGCCGCGAGCTTCGGGGATTCGAAGTCGATCGTGCGTGCCGCGCGGTCATCGAACGCGCAGGATTCGGGGCCCAGTTCATCCACCGCACCGGGCACAGCCTGGGCGAGCACGTGCACGGCGACGGCGTGCACATGGACGACTACGAGACGCACGACGACCGCCGGCTGCTGCCCGGCACGGGGTTTACCATTGAACCCGGTGTCTACACGGACCGATATGGCGTCAGGACAGAGATCAACATGTTCGTCGGCGAACGCGAAGCCCGCGTCACGGGACCGCGACAGAAGGAAATCGTCACGCTGAACTGATAAATCCAAGAATACGAGGTATCCGCTTCCGCCGGGGTTCGGGCGGGGTACGGTTGCCAGCCAGGGAGAAGGAAGATGCCCACTCGCAAGACCACGCTGTTCTATGTCGTCCTCATCGCGGTCGCCTCGGCGGCCGTCGGAATGGTCATCGCGTCACAGTGGGGCCTGCCCCAGAGCTCGTCGGCTCAGACCGTGGCTGTGCCGGCCGCGAACTCGGCCCCGTTGAGCGGGCCAATCGACGCGACGACGTTCCGCAACATCGCCAAGAACCAGGCCGCGGTGGTCGTCAACATCCGCACGCAGGCGCGGGTGCGTGGGCGGGAGCTCACTGAATTCCAGGGCAACGACGACCTGCTGCGGCGCTTCTTTGGTCAGGGACAAGGCCAGGGCCAGGGACGCGGACGCGGGCGATCGGCGCCGGAGGAGGCACCCATTCAGCAGGGAGCCGGCACCGGCTTCATCATCGACAAGGCGGGGTTCATCCTCACCAACAACCACGTGGTGGAAGACGCCGATGAGATCCAGGTCGGCCTCTACGGCATGAACATGTCGAACCCCAACGAGCACCTCTACGCGGCAAAGGTCGTGGGCCGCGACACGCTCACTGACAGCGCGCTCATTCAGCTCACGGAAATGCCCGCCGCGCCGCTGCAGGAGGCCAGGTTCGGCGATTCCGATCAGATGCAGCCCGGCGACTGGGTGATGGCCATCGGCAACCCCTTCAACCTGAGCCATACCGTCACGGTCGGCGTGGTGTCGGCGCTCGGCCGCCCGTTCGGTGGCGTGAACGGCCGCCCACAGAACATGATCCAGACCGACGCCGCGATCAACCCTGGGAATTCGGGCGGCCCGCTGCTGAACGTCCGCGGCGAAGTCATCGGCATGAACACCGCCATTTACACCGACCAGCGTTCGGCCAACATCGGGATCGGGTTTGCCACGCCGATCAACATCATTCGATCGATCCTGCCGCAGCTACGGTCGGGACGTGTCATCCGCGGTGTCATCGGCGTCCAGGTGCGAACCTACCCGCTCACCAAGGAAGACGCGCAGGCATTCGGCCTGCCCAACACGAACGGCGCCGTGCTCACGACGGTCGCCGAAGGCCAACCTGCCCAGAAGGCCGGACTTCAGCGTGGTGACGTGATTACCGAGTTCAGCGGCAAACCCGTCGCCGACAGCGATGCCCTCGTCTCGATGGTCATCGCAACCCGGCCGGGAACAACGATTCCCCTGACGGTGTACCGCGAAGGCCAGCGCAAGTCGATCAACATCACGATCGGCGAGCTCGACCTCGAAGCCGAGCAGGGTACGACCACGCAGCCGGACGTCGACACCGAGCCGACATCGGCGGGGTTCGGCATGACGATCGAGCCAATCACGCCGGACGTCGCGCGCGAGTTGCGGCTGCCGGGCGGCAAGGGCGGCGCCCTCGTGAGCGACGTCAGCCGCGCCAGCCCCGCATTCAACGCCGGCGTGGCGCCGAACGACGTCATCCTCGAGGTGAACCGCAAGCCGGTGACCAACGTCAGCCAGGTCAAGCGTGCGCTCGATGAGGCCGCGCCGGGCTCGACCGTCTTCCTCGTCGTCTGGCGCATCGGCCCGTCGGGGGGGCAGGAGACGTTCCTGACGCTCAGGAAACGATGAGACAGTCGACGGTCGGCAGGCGTTAGTCGACAGTCGCCGCCGACAATCGACAGTTTCGTTCGGGAAAGGGCAAGCCACTGGCCGCAATTCGCCAGTGGCTTTGCTTTTTCACGGCAAACTTGCGCTCGGTCTCAATGTCTGTATAATCCCCGCGCGCCGGGAGCGCGACACGACATGCCGACAGGAACGATCGAACGCGAGATCAAGCTGCGATTTGCGTCGGTGGACGAGGCACGCACGGCGATCCTTGCGTGCGGCGCGACGCCCTTGCTCGGGCGCCGCCTTCAGGAGGACTCCCTCCTCGACAGCGAGGACGAGACGCTCCGCCGGCGCCGATGCGTCCTGCGCGTGCGGATGGAGAACGGCAAGAGCCGCCTGACCTTCAAGGGCCCGGTGCAGCCGGGGATCATGAAGATCCGCGAGGAGCTCGAAACCGTCGTCGGCGACGGCGACATCCTGCTGCGTGTGCTCAAGGAGCTCGGCCTCCACGTGTGGTTCCGCTACGAGAAGTACCGCGAGGAGTTCGCGCGCGAGGACGTCATCGTCGCCATCGACGAGACGCCGGTCGGCATATTCGTCGAGATCGAGGGGAGCGAGGCCGGCATCGCCTCGATGGCCGAGGCGCTCGGCCGGAGGGAATCCGACTACATCTGCGACTCGTACCGCGGCCTCTTCCTCAGCCAGCGCGAAGCGTTCGGCATCACCGGCCAGGACATGGTGTTCGACGAATCGGATGGCGGAAGCTGATCGCGAGGCGCCGCGGGCGCTCCTGCTCACGGCGGGTCTTGGCACGCGTCTCCATCCGCTGACGTATGTCCGCGCAAAAGCCGCGGTTCCGATCAACGGCGAAGCCCTGGTGCGGCGCGTGATCCGCGCGCTGGCGACAACGGGCGTCCGCGACCTCGTCCTCAATCTTCATCACTGCCCGGCCTCGATCGCGGCACTCGTGGGCGACGGAAGCGACCTCGGCGTGCGCGTCAGGTATTCGTGGGAGCAGCCCGTTCTCGGATCGGCGGGGGGGCCGCGGCACGCGCTGCCGCTGGTCGCTGACTCGGACGATGACGATTTCCTGATCGTCAACGGCGATACGCTGAGCGACGTCGACGTCTGGTCGCTCCTGGCCCATCACAGGGAGTCGGGCGCGCTCGTCACCATGGCTTTGATTCCCAACCCACGGCCGAGCCATTACGGTGGAGTCGTCGTCTCGCCCGACGGGTGGATCACCGGCTTCACGAGGGCCCGGCCGGCTGGTGACAGCAGCGGACCGCCGTCCTTTCATTTCATCGGCGTGCAGGTCGCAAGCGCGCGCGTGTTCGCGGGGCTCGAGGACGGCGTGCCGGCAGAGTCGGTGAACGCGCTCTATCCACGTCTCATCGCCGGGAATCCACGGAGCGTTGGGGCGTTCGTGTCGCGGGCATCCTTCCTCGATATCGGAACGCCTCGCGACTGCCTCGACACGTCGGTCGCTTTGGCTGAGGTGGAAGGGCCGCGGTTCGCGGGGGCCCGCGTGCGCATCGCGGATTCAGCGGTGCTCGTGCGCACCCTGGTATGGGATGATGTGACGGTCGGCGCGCGAGCGCATCTGCAGGAATGCATCGTCGCCGACGGCGTTCGCATTCCCGACGACGCCCGGTTCGAGCGCTGTGCAATTGTCCCTGCGGGTACGCGTGCGCCGATCGACGGGGAACGCATCGACGGTGACCTGCTCGTCCGGGCTTTTTCCTGATCCTTTCTGTTGCCGCCTTCTATCGACTCTATTGCCGCCTTCTATAGATATGAGCAACCAGGTAGCCGACGCCGCCGGACAACGCGAGCGAATCGACGCATATCTCGACCGGAGCGATCTGGCGAAGCACGCGCCACGGGTCGTGCCGCTCACGGGTGACGCCTCCGATCGCCGGTACTACCGCGTGCTGCTCCCCGATGCGCCGTCGATCGTGCTGTCGCTCTATTCCGGCCCCTTCGACCTCGACACGCTCTCGTTCGTCAATGTCGCGCGGCTGCTCGAGCAGATGCCGGTCCCCATCCCGACCGTCATTGGACATGCCGGCGACCTCGGGATCCTCGCGCTCGAGGACCTGGGAGACGTCACGCTGCAGGCCCACCTGGGCGCCGTATCGCCGGCTGAGCACGCGGCTCGATACCGACAAGCCGTCGCGCTGATTGCCACGCTGCAGCGCCGAGGAGCCGAGCTCAAGAGCCCCGCTTACCTCCCGTTCGGCATCGCGTTCGACGTCGAGAAGCTGACGTGGGAGATGGATTTCTTCACGAAGCATTTCATCGAGGCGTACCGCGGCGTCGTGATCGGCGCGGCCGCCCGTGACGAGCTCCATCAGGCATTCGGACAGCTCATCGCCGAGCTGACCGCCGAGCCGCGCGTGCTGTGCCATCGCGACTACCACAGCCGCAACCTCATGCTCCATCACGATCGCCTCTACATCATCGACTTCCAGGATGCGCGGATGGGGCCCGACACCTACGATCTCGTGTCGTTGCTACGCGACTCCTACGTCGACCTGCCAGAGCGGACGGTCGACGAGCTCATCGCGTATTTCCTCGCGCTCAAGGGCCAGACAGGCACCGAAGCGGCGTTCCGGCAGCGCTTCGACGCGATGGCGCTCCAGCGCAACCTGAAGGCGCTCGGCACCTTCGGCTACCAGACCACGGCCCGCCGCAACCCGGTCTATATCCAGTACATTCCTCGAACACTCCGATACGTCCGCGACAACCTCGAGCACTTGCCCCGATTCGCCCGCCTGCGGGAGCTCCTCGGGACGCACGTCGAGGAATTCCGGTAGAACGGCTCAAGAGCTTGTGAATTAACCTCCTTGTGGCCTCCGCCTTCAGGCGGAAGATCAACCCAGGCGCCAACTTCCGCCTAAAGGCGGAAGCCCCGAGTGATTGATTCGGGCTCTGAGCCTTGAGCCAAGGAGGCGTGGTACAATTCGAGGTTCACTCAGGCACGAACGGGCTGTCCATGCACTTCGGGATCTCCACGCACCTCTACCACGATCGTCGGCTCGAGCGCGGCCATCTGGCGCAGATCGCCGGGCATGGGTTCGAGACGATCGAGCTCTTCGCGACGCGGAGCCACTTCGACTATCAAAGCGAGCGGGCGGTCGCCGAGCTCGAACGGTGGCTGAAGGAAACGGGACTGACGCTGAACAGTATTCACGCCCCGATTACCGACGTCTTCGGCGGCCATGGCCCGCGGACGACTTACTCGAACGCGGTCACCGCGAACGACCGGCGCGAGGCCGCGGTTCGCGAGGCCGACGCGGCGCTCGCCGTCGCGAGGACGATTCCGTTCGATGTCATGGTGCTGCACCTCGGAACGCCGGCGAACATGAAGAACGCTGATGACAATCACCGCGCGGCGGCCATCCGAAGCCTGGACGAAATCTGCCGGCTCGCCGAACCGCTCGGCGTACGCGTCGCCGCCGAGGTAATCCCGAATCGCCTGTCCGACCCCGCGTCGCTCGTCGCCATGCTCGATGACGAGCTCGACGTCAACCGCCCTGGTATCTGCCTCGACTTCGGACACGCGCACCTGATGGGAGACGTGGCCGACGCCGTCGAGACCGTCGCCGAGCACATCATCGCGACGCACGTCCACGACAATCACGGCCGCGACGACGAACATCTCGTTCCCTACCGCGGGTCGATCGACTGGGATCAGGCGCTCGTCACGATGCAGAAGATTGGCTACGAGGGCACGTACTTGATGGAGCTGGCCGGGACCGGTGACCCCGCAGTCATCCTGGAGGAGGCGCGGCGCGCGAGGGAACGGTTCGAGCGCACGCTGGCTCACGCATGATCGTCTACATCGAAGATATCGCCGGACACGCCGGCGAGACGGTGACCCTGAGGGGCTGGCTGCACAATCGCCGGTCGAGCGGCAAGATCCACTTCCTGACTCTGCGCGACGGCACCGGGTTCATCCAGTGCGTCATGTCGAAGGCGGCGGTCGGCGACGAAGCGTTCGGGCGCGCCGACCACTTGTCCCAGGAGAGCGCCATCATCATCACGGGCGCGGTCCGCGCGGACGCCCGGGCGCCGGGCGGTTTCGAGCTCGACGTCAGCCAGCTCGACGTCGTCGCCGAAGCGCAGAACTACCCCATCACGCCGAAAGAACACGGCGTCGACTACCTGATGGACCGCCGGCACTTATGGATCCGTGCCCCGCGCCAGCAGGCCATCCTCCGCATCCGGCACGAAGTCATCAACGCGGTCCGGGACTTCTTCAACAACCGCGGATTCATCCTGGCTGACACGCCGATCTTCACCCCGGCGGCGTGCGAGGGCACGACGACCCTTTTCCCGGTCCAGTACTTCGACGACGAAACGGCGTACCTGACGCAGAGCGGACAGCTTTACAACGAGGCCAACGCCATGGCGCTCGGGCGCACGTACTGCTTCGGCCCCACGTTTCGAGCCGAGAAGTCCAAGACGCGGCGCCATCTGACCGAGTTCTGGATGGTGGAGCCCGAAGTCGCGTACGCGACGCTCGACGACGTGATGGACCTGGCAGAGGCGCTGGTCGTCTCGGTCGTCAAGCGTGTCCTCGAGCGGCGGCAGAGGGAACTCAAGGTCCTCGAGCGCGACACGACCAAGCTGGAGAAGGTCCAGGCACCGTTTCCGCGCGTGTCCTACGACGAGGCGGCCGACATCCTGAAGAAGAAGGGATTGCCGTTCGAATGGGGCGGAGACTTCGGCGCCCCAGACGAGACCGCGCTCTCCGAGGAGTTCGACCGGCCGATCTGCGTGCATCGCTATCCGTCAGCGGTGAAGGCCTTCTACATGAAGCCGGATCCCCAGCGGCCGGACGTCGCCTTGTGCGTCGACGTGCTCGCGCCCGAAGGCTACGGGGAGATCATCGGCGGCGGTCAGCGCCTGGACGACTACGACCTGCTCGTGCAGCGGATCAAGGAGCACAACCTGCCGCAGGAAGCGTTCGAGTGGTACCTCGACCTGCGCCGCTACGGTAGCGTCCCCCACGGCGGCTTCGGCATGGGCATCGAACGCGTCGTCACGTGGATCTGCGGCATCGATCATCTGCGTGAAGCGATTCCCTATCCGCGGATGCTGTATCGGATTTATCCCGTAGGCTTCCAGCTTCCGGCTTCCAGCTTCCAGCTCAACGTAAGGAAGACGCGGGAAGCTGGCAGCGGGAAGCTGGAAGCTTTCAGCACCATCATGAAGATCGGTTTTCTCAGCCTCGGCTGCCCCAAGAACCTCGTCGACGGCGAGGTGATGCTCGGCATGGCCCGCGAGGCTGGCCACGAGATTACGACCGACGCCTCGAACGCCGAAGTGCTCGTCGTCAACACGTGTGCCTTCATCGACTCGGCCAAACAGGAGTCGATCGACGCCATCCTGGAGATGGCCGCGCAGAAGCGTGATGGCCGGTGCTCGCGCCTGGTGGTCACCGGATGCCTCGCCGAGCGGTACCGCGATGAGCTCAGGAAGGAGATCCCCGAGATCGACGCGGTGCTCGGGACTGGGGAAGTGCCGCAGATACTTGAAGCGATCGGCGACTCGCGGCTGGCAGCTCGCGGCTCGCGGCTGGATGGCCCAGCGCCAGGCGCGGTTCCCCTCACGTTTTTCCGCCGAACACCCGGAAGCCAGGCTCGAGCCCAGGCGGTCGAACAGCCAATCGCTAGCAGCGAGCCGCCAACCGCAGAACCCCGAGTCCCCGACTATCTCTACGACGCCGACACTCCCCGCTACCTGACCACGCCGAAACACTTCGCCTACGTCAAGGTCGCCGAAGGCTGCGACTACACCTGCGCGTTCTGCATCATTCCGACGCTGCGGGGTTCGTATCGCAGCCGGACGGCCGAATCGATCGTCCGCGAAGCGCGTGCGCTCGCCGAGCGCGGCGTGCGCGAGCTGCTGCTCATCTCACAGGACACCACCTTCTTCGGCATCGATCGCGGCGAGCGGGGTGCCCTCGGGCGTCTGCTCCGCGAGCTGAACGCCATCGATGGCCTGGCCTGGATCAGGCTCCTCTACCTCTACCCGACGACGATCACCGACGACGTCCTGGCGGCGATGGCCGACTGCGAGAAGGTCTGCCGGTACATCGACCTGCCGCTCCAGCACGCCTCCGCGGCGGTCCTCAAACGGATGAGGCGTCCCGGGAACCGCCACACCTACGACATGCTGCTGGCGCGCATCAGGTCCACCGTGCCGGACGTCACACTCAGGACGACCCTGATTGTCGGGTTTCCGGGCGAGACGGATGCCGACTTTGCCGAGCTGGAGGGCTTCGTGGCCGACACGGGGTTCGATCACCTCGGCGTTTTCACGTATTCGCACGAGGAAGGCACCCGGGCCTTCGGCCTCGCCGACGACGTGCCGGCGACCGTCAAACGGCGGCGACGAAACGCCCTGATGGCGCGTCAAAAGAAGATAGTGGCCCGGGCGCACCGGGCTCGAATCGGGACCGAGGCGGCGGTACTCGTCGATGGACCATCGGCTGAGCATGAAATGGTGCTGCAGGGTCGGCTCGAAGGGCAGGCGCCGGATATCGACTCGGTCGTCTACCTCACCGACTGCGACCCGACTGCGTTCGAGACCGGCGCGCTCATCCAGGCCCGGATTGTCGGGGCGCGGGGCTACGACCTCGTGGCCGCCCCGCTCGAATCGCCGATCACCAGCTAACGGAAATCGGGGTCTTCCCGACGCGGATCTCGCCGTGTTCATGGGTCTTACGGGACGCGGATCGCGCGAGATCCCATAACGGGACGCGTCCCGTTATGGAGATCCGCGCAGTCCGCGTCCCGTCGTGGAGATCCGGCGATCTCGGTCCCACCGTAGGGTTCCCAGGGATCCGCGTTCCGGGGGCAAATCGGCGCGGGCGCTGTGCTATATTGATGGGTGGCAGCTTCGAGTAAGTCAGTACCCGAGTGGGCCTGTGCCCACTCTTTGTTTTTAGGGGCAGTTTTTCGAGGGCTTGGACGCGCCTGGACGCGGACGAGCGCTGCGCACCCATGTCGTCGGAACGGTTGACCACGATCCGGGCTGCCGCCGAGAGAGTCGCGCAGAGCTACGACCTCGAGATCTTCGACGTGCAGCTCCGTCGCGAGTCAATTGGAACGGTGTTGCGGGTGACCATCGACCGCCCGGACCGCGGAGTTCCTGAGCGGCCGGAGGACGCGGTGGGCATCGAAGAGTGCCAGCGCGTCAGCCACGACCTGAGCGCGATTCTCGACGTCGAGGAGGAGTCGCTCGGTGAAGCGGCCCTCGGTCAGCACTATACGCTGGAGGTTTCGTCGCCGGGTCTGGATCGGGCGTTGCGGCACGCGGCGGACTATCGCCGGTTCGCGGGACGGCTCGCCAGGATCGTGACGTCGACGCCGCTCAACGGGCAATCCGCCTTCTCCGGACGCATCGTAGGCGTCGAGCGAGGGCACGGGGAGGACCTGGTGGTCCTCGAAGAGGGGCGCAAGACGCATCGGGTGCCCGTCGCCAGCATCAAGCGCGGGCGCCTGGCGGTGGAATTTGGGTGAAAGCGGTCAGCTATCAGCTGTTAGCTGTCAGCCATGTCGCTGAGAACTGAGAGCTGAGAGCTCACGGCTGAGAGCTGAGAGCTAGACTTTTTATGGCAACAACGACCAATCCGCTGCTCCAGCAGATCGACGCCATCGCCAAGGAAAAGGGCGTCGAGCCGGAGATCATCATCAGCGCCGTGCAGGACGCGCTCGAGGCGGCCGCGCGGAAGAAATTCAAGAGCGAAGCGCTGCGCGCCCGGTTCAATCAGGAGACAGGCCAGCTCGAGTTGTACGCGGTCAAGAAGATCGTGACCGAGGTCACCGACGCATCGACGCAGATCTCGCTCGAGGAAGCGCAGCAGCTCTACGGCGAGGAAGCGGAAGTCGACATGGAGATCGAGTTCCCGCGTCCGACCGAGGATCTGGGCCGCATTGCCGCGCAGACCGCCAAGCAGGTGATCTTCCAGAAGGTCCGCGAGGCCGAGCGGGAGAACGTGTACGGCGAGTACAGCCAGCGGGTCGGCGAAGTCGTCTCGGGCATGGTCAAGCGGTTCGAGAACGGCGACATCATCATCGAGCTTGGCCGTGTCGAGGCGCAGCTCCCGCGCAAGGAACAGTCGCGCGCCGAGAACTACACGGCCGGCGACCGCGTCCGCGCCGTCATCCGCGGCGTGAACCGGAGCGCCAAGGGTCCACAGATCGTCCTGTCGCGCACCGATCCGGCGCTCCTGATCAAGCTCTTCGAGCAGGAAGTGCCGGAAATCTACGACGGCACGGTCATGATTCGCGGAGCCGTCCGCGAGGCGGGCGACCGCGCGAAGGTCGCGGTGTACTCACGCGAGCGCGACGTCGATCCGGTCGGCGCCTGCGTCGGCATGAAGGGCACGCGTGTGCAGTCGATCATCCGCGAGCTGCGCGGCGAGAAGATCGACATCGTCGAATGGTCCGAGGATCCGATCCTGTTCGTCACCAACGCCATCAGCCCGGCCAAGGTCCAGCGGGTCTCGATCGTCGACGACGCCGAGCGGGTGATGGAGGTGATCGTCGAGGACAAGCAGTTGTCGCTCGCGATCGGCAAGAAGGGACAGAACGTCCGTCTCGCGGCGAAGCTGACGGGCTGGAAGATCGACATCAAGAGCGAAGAAGAGAAGCGCAAGGAAGTCGAGATCCAGCTCGGAGCGCTCGAGATCGGCGACGAGGCAACGGGCAGTGAAGGCGGTGACGCCGCGACCGGCGAGTCCGGCAGCGACGCCGCGGCGGTCGAGACCGCGAGTGTGACGGCGGAGTCCGAAGGGGCCGCCGCCACGGCAGTCCTCGCGGCTGACGAGGCTCCGACCCCGGCGGATGACGCCGGCGAAGCCGAGCCCGCCGAGAACGAGGACAAAGAGAGGTAAATGGCGACAGTTCGGATTTACAAGGTCGCGGAGCTCCTCAACACATCGAGCCAGGAAGTGATGGCGCTGCTCAAGCGCGATCATGGCATCGACGTGAAGAGTGCGTCGAGCACGATCGAGGAAGTGGTCGCCCGGCAGTTCGTCGAACGGCTCGCGCGGCAGCGGAACATCACCGTGCCGTCGAGCGCCTCGTTCGCCGACTCGCCGGCCGCGGTTCGCGGCCGAAAACCGGCCGCCAAAGCCCCCGAACCCCAGCGTCCCGCGGCGCCCGCGCTGCCGCCGCCGCGCCTCGTCAAGACGGCCAAGCCGGCGGCCCCGCCGCCCGAGCTCGAGAACGAGCCGTCCTACGCCCCGTCCGCCCAGGGTGATGTCGCCCACGTGCCGCCTCTGCACGAGGCCGCGGCGGAGGTGTCGGAAGCCGTCGCGGTGTCCGAGCCCGTTACCGTTGTCGAGCCCGCGGTCGCCGAGGCTCCTGTCGAAGTTGAAGAACCGGTGGTTGCTGCGCACGTGCCTGAACCTGTTGTCGAAGAACCCGCGGAAACTTTCGTCGCTCCGTCGCGCGGGGCCGTGACGCCGCCGCCCGCTCCGCGGCCGGTGATGCCGCCGCCCACGGGGCGAATCGTGCCGCCCACCCTTCGACTGCGGGTCGAAGATCCGAAGACGGGACAAGCGCCACCCGCGCCGCCGCGCAGGCCTGTTCTCGTGCGCCCGCCGGCCCCCTCGGCGCCCGCCGCATCGCAGGCGCCGACGGGCAACCTGAGTCGCCCGGCGGCTGGTACGCGTCCGGGTGCCCCGGCGCCTGGCATCGGCGCGCGCCCGCCACAGCGCCCGGGGGGCGGCTTGCCGCCCCGGCAGGCACCGATGGGCGGACCGCGGCCGCTGCCGTCGCAGCCGGTGCGCCCGTCCGCGCCACCGCGTCCCGGCTCGACGCCGGGCTATCGCCCGCCGCCGCCAAGATTCAGCGCACGCCCGGGAGGCGGCCAGCGGCGCGACCACACACCGCGCGTGAACATGCCGGCGGCCGCACCCGTGGCGCCGCCGCCCGTCACGCGCACGATTACCCTGGCCGAAGGCATGACTGTCGCCGATCTCGCCACCAAACTCGACGTCAAGGCGAAGGATGTCCTGCGCAAGCTGATGGATCGTCGCATGATGATGACGATCAACAGCACGCTCGACGACGAGACCGCCTCGATGATCGCGCGCGAGTTCGGCGCCGACGTCAAGATGCAGACCTTTGAAGAAGAGATGCTGCAGGTCGAAGCCGAGGACGTCAGCCCGGCCGACGTCGTGACGCGCGCGCCGGTCGTGACCGTCATGGGCCACGTCGATCACGGCAAGACGACGCTCCTCGACGCCATCCGATCAGCACGAGTCGCCGAGCGCGAGGCGGGTGGCATCACCCAGCACATCGGGGCCTACGCCGTCCAGGTCAACGACCGCAACGTCGTATTCCTCGACACGCCCGGTCACGAAGCCTTCACGATGATGCGCGCCCGCGGCGCCCGCGTGACCGACGTCGTCATCCTGGTGGTCGCGGCAGACGATGGCGTCATGCCGCAGACGCGCGAGGCGATCGACCACGCCAAGGCGGCCGGGGTGCCGATCCTCGTCGCGATCAACAAGATCGACAAGCCCGACGCCAACGCCGAACGCGTCAAGAAGGAGCTGGCGGATCTCGGCCTCGTCCCCGAACAGTGGGGCGGCCAGACCGTCATGGTCGAGGTCTCGGCGAAGAAGAAGCAGAACCTCGATGCGCTGCTCGAGATGATCCTGCTCGTCACCGAGATGAGCGAGCTCAAGGCGAATCCGAAGCGCAGCGCCTCAGGCACGGTGCTCGAGGCCAAACTCGACAAGGGGCGCGGCCCCGTCGCGACGATTCTCGTGCAGGACGGCACGCTCAACGTCGGCGACACGCTGATCGCCGGCACGATCGTCGGCAAAGTTCGCGCGCTCATCGATGATCGCGGCCGGCAGCAGAAGCACGCCGGGCCGGCAACGCCGGTCGAAGTCCTCGGTCTCGGCGGGCTGCCGCAGCCGGGCGATGCGTTTCAGGCGCTCGCCGACGCCACCAAAGCGCGGCAGATTGCCCTCTTCCGCCAGACCCAGGCCAAAGAAAAGGCGCTCGGCGGCAAGGGCTCGCGGCTCACGCTCGAATCGCTGCAGCAGCAGATTGCCGAAGGCGGCATGAAGGAGCTGCCGGTGATCGTCAAGGCCGACGTGCAGGGGTCGGCCGAGGTCCTGGGCGACACGCTGACCAAGCTCACCGACGAGAAGGTCAAGATCCGCATCATCCACAGCGGCGTCGGCGCGATCAACGAATCGGACGTGCTGCTCGCGTCGGCCTCGAACGCCATCGTCATCGGCTTCAACGTGCGGCCCGATCGCAACGCCGCCGAGGTCGCCGACCGCGAGAAGGTCGACATCCGGCTGCACTCGGTTATCTACAACGTCGTCGACGAGATGAAGAAGGCCATGACCGGCCTCCTCGACCCGACATTCAAGGAAGTTCGGATGGGCGCCGCGGCCGTCCGCGAGATCTTCAAGGTGCCGAAGTTCGGGACCATCGCGGGCTGCATGGTCACCGAAGGACGCATCACCCGCTCCGGCGACACCCAGGCGCGCCTCCTGCGCGACAACGTCGTCGTCTACGAAGGCAAGATCGGCTCGCTGCGCCGCTTCAAGGACGACGTCTCGGAAGTGAAGACCGGCTTTGAGTGCGGCATCGGCTTCGAGAAGTTCAACGACCTCAAGGTCGGCGACGTCATCGAAGCGTTCGCCGTCGAGAGAGTGACGACGACGGCGTAGGAAGAAAGTTTGAAGTCTGACGTGTGAAGTCTGAAGTGAGGAAGTGGGAAGTAGGAAGTAAAGAAGTAGAAGTGAGAAGTAAGTGGGAAGTGGGAAGTCGGAAGTGAGGAGTCGGCAGTCGGTCGGTGGTCGGTGGTCTGAATTAGCCTGAGGCTCTGAGGAGAAGTTCGATCCAGGGATCGAGGTCACTTCTCACTTTCTCACTTTCTCACTTTCCCACTTTCCCACTTCCCACTTCCCACCTCCTACTTACTTCCAACTTCCACTTCTTTACTTCCTACTTCCCACTTCCTCACTTCAGACTTCACACGTCAGACTTCAGACTTTTAGCGTAAGTTCTAACCATGTCATCCCAGCGCCCGAGCCGTGTCGGCGAGCAGATTCGTGAGGACCTCACGGAGCTGTTGGCCCGCCAGGTCCACGACCCGGGCATCGGCTTTCTGACGATCACACGCGTCCAGGTCACCTCCGACCTGCAGAGCGCCCGCATCTATTACACGACGCTCGGGGACGCACAGGCGCGCAAGCAGACGAGCCGGGCGCTCGACCGCGCGACGCCGTTCCTGCGCCGGCATCTCGGTCAACGGCTCCGGTTGCGACGGATTCCCGAGCTCCAGTTCTTCTTCGACGAGAACATCGAGCGGCTCGACCGGGTCGAGCGGATTCTGCAGGAGCTCAAGCTCGAGCGGACCGAACGCGCCGAGCGCGATGACACGCCCCCCGGCGATCAGGGCACTCCGCACAATGAGCAAGACGACGACCGCTAACCAGGCAGACACCGCGAGCGGCTCCGATGTCGTCGCGTCGATCTGCCAGGCCATTCTCCGGCGTCAGCGGTTTCTGCTGACGTCGCACGCTCGCCCCGACGGCGACTCGATCGGATCCCAGCTCGCGATGGCCTACGCCCTCGAGGCGCTCGGCAAGCAGGTCCGGCTCGTCAACGCCGATGCGGCACCGGACCACTACCGCGAGTTCCCGGGCGTCGAGCGGATCGAGATCGCGGAGCGAAGCGACGCCGAGGCCGATGCGCTCATCGTGATGGAGTGCAGCGACCTCAGCCGGACCGGCGTCGCGGGCCTCGACGGACACTTCATCATCAACATCGATCACCACGCCGGCAACCGCATGTACGGCGCGCTGAACTGGTTCGATGAATCCGCGGCGGCGTGCGGCGAGATGGTATTCGACGTGATCCGGGCGCTCGGCGTGCCCCTCAGCCGTGAAATCGCCACGCATATCTACCTCGCGATTCTGACCGACACGGGCTCGTTCCACCACTCGAACATCACGCCCCGGACCTTCGACATCTGCCGCCAGACCGTCGAAGCCGGCGTCAACCCGGCCGCGATGGCGCGCCGCGTCTTCGACAGCAACAGCTTCGGCAAGCTCAAGCTGATTGGCGCCCTGCTCGACGCCATGGAGCTCATCGACGACGGACGGCTCGCCGTCCTCTACCTCGACGAGGGGATGCTGCAGGCATGCGGCTGCACGCACAACGATACGGAGGGCGTGATCAACCTGCCGCTGACCGCGCGGGAGATTCAGGCGGTCGTGTTCTTCAAGGTCGGATCGACCGGCGAGGTTCGCGTCAGCATGCGATCGAAGTACGACGTCGACGTCCGGGCCGTCGCCAGCGCCTATGGTGGCGGCGGGCACAAGAACGCCGCCGGCTTCACCGTCCCCGGAGAGCTGGCCGACGTGCGTCCGCAGATCATCGAGCGGCTGGTGGCAGCCGTAGGCGAGGGCCTCAAGAGTCGACCCTAGCAATGTTCGGTGCTGAATGCTGAATGCTCAAGTGAATTTCGAATTGCTCACTTCGACGTTAAGTTCGAAATTGGCACATTTCAGCTGTTGCAGCATTCCCTTCAGCATTCAGCATTCTGCATTCAGCATTTCATGAACGGCGTCCTTGTCATCGACAAGCCTGCGGGGCCCACGTCGCACGACATCGTGGCCGTGGTGCGGCGGTCGATCGGGATTTCGAAGGTCGGCCACACCGGAACGCTCGATCCGCTAGCCACGGGCGTACTCCCCCTCGTCATCGGCCGCGCGACACGGCTCGCGTCGTTCATGAGCGGCGCCGACAAGGAGTACGTCGCGCGAATTCGCTTCGGAGTCGCCACGGCAACCTACGACGCCGAGGGGCACACGGGGCGGCACGAGGATGCTCCGTCGGCCGAATGCGTCGCCGCGTTGAACGAGCCGGCAATTCACGCCGCCCTCCGGCTGTTCGAGGGCCGCTACCTCCAGACGCCACCCCCCTACTCGGCAAAGAAGATAGGCGGGACGCCTGCCTACAAGCTGGCGCGGGAGCAAAAACCCGTCGACGTCAAACCCGTCGAGGTCACAGTGCGGCAGATCGAGCTCAACAGCTACGCTGATGGCCTGGCTGAAGTGCGGCTGGTGTGCTCGAGCGGATTCTACGTCCGGTCCCTGGCGCACGACCTCGGACAGCGCCTGGGGTGTGGAGCGCATCTCGAGGGGCTGAGACGGACCCGGGTCGGGGAGCTCACCTTGGACGACGCTGTTGGACTCGAGGCGGTTACGGTGGACGGGATGGCTGTGGTCGAACGCCGGCTGATCCCGATGGGCCGCCTGCTGACAGACCTTCCGGCGGTCGTGGTCAACGACCTCGGGGTGAAGCGGACTGGCCATGGGAGCGCCCTCGGTCCTCAGGACCTGCAGGGCGCGTTTCCAGAGGCTGGCGGCACACCGGCCGAGGGGTGCCGGCTGCGGCTCCTCGACCGCGCCGGAGCGCTCCTGGGGCTCGCCGAACCTCGTCCAGACGGCCTTTTGCATCCAGTAATTGTTCTGGTGTAAGATGTTGAGTCGTTTGGAATTGTAAATTCGCAATCTAGGAACATACGGCGGTTCGGTGCGGCGGGTAAAACGAGCCTGTCGAGCTCTGGACCGTGCGTGGAGGTTTCGACGTGGCTTTGAGCAAGGACAAGAAGACCGACATCATCGGCTCCTACAAGACCCACACTTCAGACACCGGCTCCCCCGAAGTTCAGGTGGCGCTCCTCAGCGAGCGCATCAACTACCTGACCGAACATTTCAAGACCCACGCCAAGGATCATCATTCGCGCCGCGGCCTCCTGAAGCTGGTCGGCCAGCGCCGCCGCCTTCTCGACTATCTCAAGGGGAAGGACACGGACCGCTACTCGGATCTGATCAAGCGTCTGGGCATCCGGAAATAGGAGCCTGGAGCTGGAAGCTAGGAGCTAGAGTGAAATTGGTCACGACCGCTTGCGCCTGCTGCCGGCTCCGACTCCGTCTTCTAACCCCTGGCTCCTGGCTTCAAGCTCCTATCAGGAAAGACACACATGCATACTCGTAATATCTCGGTTGGTCGACACACCCTGTCGATCGAAACCGGCCGCCTGGCGAAGCAGGCTGACGGTGCGGTCATCGTGCGCTCCGGCGACACCATGGTGCTCGTCACGGCCTGTGCCGCCTCGACCCCCCGCGAAGGGATCGACTTTCTTCCACTGACGGTGGACTACCGCGAATACACCTACGCCTCGGGACGGATTCCCGGAGGCTTCTTCAAGCGCGAAGGCAAGGCGACCGAGAAGGAAGTCCTGACGAGCCGGTTCATCGATCGGCCGATCCGGCCGCTCTTCCCGGCAGGCTGGCGGCACGAGACGCAGATCATCGCGTTTGTCATCTCGGCCGACACCGACCACGACAGCGATGTGCTCGCAATCACCGGGGCCTCTGCCGCGCTCGCACTCTCGAGCATCCCCTTCACGCGGACGATTGCCGGCGTGCGAATGGGTCTCGTCGACGGCGAGTACCTCGTCAACCCGACCTTCGAACAGCGGCGCAAGAGCAGCCTCGACCTCATCGTCGCGGGCAGCAAGGACGCGATCGTGATGGTCGAAGCGGGGGCCAAGGAGGTCAGCGAGGACGTCATCCTCAAGGCGCTCGACCTCGCCCACGTCGCGATCAAGGAAATCATCGCGGGCATCGAGTCTCTGGCGAAAGAGGCCGGGAAGGCCAAGCGGCAGTTCGCGGTCAAGGAGATCCCCGCCGAGATCCATCGCGAAGTCGAGGCCAAGGCACTCGCCCCCTTGACCGAGGCGATGCTGATCAAGGACAAGCTGGAGAACTACAGCAAGGTCGACCAGGTGCTGGCCGACCTCCTCGCCAGCATCCCCGAGGACGATGCCGAGATGCGTAGCGCCGCCAAGCACGTCTTCAAGGACCTCAAGGAAAAGGTGATGAAGGACGAGGCGCTCGAACGCGGGCGCCGGCTCGACGGGCGGAAGTTCGACGAGATTCGCGCCATCACCATCGAAGCGGGCATCCTGCCGCGCACCCACGGTTCGACCGTGTTCACGCGCGGTGAAACGCAGGCCCTCGTGACCGTCACCCTCGGCACGGCGGAAGATCAGCAGAAGATCGAGATGGTCGACGGCGAGACGTGGAAGCGCTTCATGCTCCACTACAATTTCCCGCCGTTCTCGGTCAACGAAGTGCAGTTCCTGCGCGGTCCCGGACGGCGCGAGATCGGTCACGGAGCGCTCGCCGAGCGGGCGCTCACCCCGATGATCCCCACCGAAGAAACGTTCCCGTACACCATCCGCGTCGTCTCCGACATCCTCGAATCGAACGGATCGTCGTCGATGGCGTCGGTCTGCGGCGGATCGATCGCGATGATGGACGCAGGCGTGCCGTTGAAGGCGCCAGTGGCGGGCGTCGCCATGGGCCTCATCATGGACGAACACACCGGGAAGCACGCCATCCTGAGCGATATCGCGGGCGCCGAAGACCATTACGGCGACATGGACTTCAAGGTCGCCGGCTCGGCCGAAGGCATTACGGCGCTCCAGATGGACATCAAGGTGTCGGGCATCACGCACGACATCATGAAGAAGGCGCTCGAACAGGCGCGCCAGGGCCGCCTCTACATCCTCGACAAGATGAAACAGGCGATCGAGACGAGCCGTTCGGATGTGTCGGCTTACGCGCCGCGCATCGTGACGATCCGCATCCCGGTCGACAAGATTCGCGACGTCATCGGACCGGGCGGCAAGATGATCCGGAGCATCATCGAGCGCACGGGCGTCAAGATCGACGTCGAAGACGACGGCCGCGTGAACGTCGCCTCGGCTGACGAGGCGTCGGCGCAGAAGGCGATCGGGATCATCCAGGAGCTGACCGCCACGCCCGAGCTCAACAAGACCTACATGGGCAAGGTCCAGCGAATCACCGACTTCGGTGCGTTCGTCGAAATCATGCCCGGCCTCGACGGCCTGCTCCACGTCTCCGAGATCGCGCACTACCGCGTGAAGGACGTGCGGGACGAGCTCAAGGAAGGCGACCAGGTGATGGTCAAGGTCATCAACATCGACCCTTCGGGCAAGATACGGCTCAGCCGCAAGGCTTTGTTGGCGCCGCCTGCCGCCGAAGAAGCGCAGGGCCGGAAATGGAGGGCCTGCCGCGCCGTAGCCGGAGGCGAAGGCGGGCTGAGCAACCAAACTCTCCCTCGGCGCGTCTTTAACTGAGGGCGTCTGGCGCCCTCAGGGGGATTCATGACCAGAATGCCGCGAGGAGTCCGGACAGCGCTTGCCCTGGGGGTGGTCGTCGTGGCCGCCTTCTGGGCAAGAAGTGCGGCCGGGAATCCCGGTCAGGTCCGCGAGATCACGATCACCGGCGATCAGTTTGCCTTCTCGCCGGCCCGAATCGAGGTCCAGAAAGACGACCTCGTCCGAATCACCTTCACCGCGAAAGACATCGCCCACAGCTTCACCGTCGACGTGCCGTACCGGATATCCAAGCGCGCGGGCGCGGGCCAGTCGGTCGTCTTCGAATTTCGTGCCGACGAGACCGGCCGCTTCCCCTTCTACTGCAACCTCACGCAGGACGAGCGCTGCAAGCAGATGAAGGGCGAGCTGGTCGTTCGGTAGCCCGGCCCCCGTCAGAAGCTCAGGTTTCTCAGATACGTGTAGCTGGCACCAAGATCGTCCAAGGGCGACTTCGGGTTGTCGTACTCGACGATGTAGTGCTTGATGCCCGCCTTGTCGGCCTGGCCGAAGATGCGTTTCCAATCGATCGAGCCGGCTCCGACGCTGGTCATCTGTCCGGTGAATTTCGTGCCTTGCCCGAGCGCCCCGGCCCAGGCAGCCCCCGGTGACCCGTCCTTCAACCAATCCTTCACGTGGACGAGCGGGAATCGTCCGGGATAGCGATTGAAATAGGCGACGGGATCCTGCTCGGCCGCGACCGCCCAGCAGATGTCGAGCTCCATCTTGACGAGGGCGGGGTCGGTGTTGTCGAGGATGTAGTCGTACGGTAGTTTGCCGCCGAGCGCTTCCGAGGGAACGAACTCGAAGCCGTGCTGGTGGTACGCGAACTGGATGCCGGCGTTCTGGCATTCCTTGCCGGCCTTGTTGAAGAGGTCGACGGCCTTCTTCCAGATGTCCGGCTGCTTGCGCTCCGCTTCGCCGACGTACGGGACGATGATGAACTGCTGGCCGAGCGCCTTCGCCGTCTCGAGCGTCGCCGGCAACTTCGTTTCGACCGTGTTCCAGTCGACGTGCGAAGATGGCGTCGTCAGGCCGTTCTTGTCGAGGAGCGCCTTCACGTCCTGTCGGCGACTGATCGAAGAGCCCTGCGAACTCGACTTCCTTGAACCCGATGGCCGCCACTTTCTGAAGCGTCCCGGCGAAGTCCTCTTTCATCAGCCCACGCACGGAATAGAGCTGCAGGCCCAGCGGGCCGAGCTTGCGCTGCGCGAGCGCCGATCCGGGAAGTACCGAGGCCGCCGCGGCCGCGAGGGACGTCTGGAGAAAAGAGCGTCGGTTCATGACCGGTATCGTAGCTCTCTGGCGTGCCGGATATCAAACACCGGCTACAACCGGACTACTCCGGGTAGGGTTGCATGTCTCAGGGAACAGGAAACCAGGAGGTCAGGAGGGTTGACTTCCAAGAACAGTCGCTTCATCTGCGGGTTCTCGTGAGCGTCAAAGCGAATAGAAATCCGCCAGCCGCTTCCCCAACTCCGCCGCCACGACGCGTCGGCTATTCCGCGTCCGGTAGAGTTCGCTGCCGCCCGTGGCGATCGCCAGCAAACGGCTCTTGTCCCTCGCCAGCCGGTCCAATTGGGCCGCGAACTCTTCCGGGCCATCAGCTATCAGAATATTCCGTCCCGGATCGAGCCCGGCGATGCCGCGCGCGGCCACCATAGTGCTCAGAACCGGAGTCTCCCAGGCCATCGATTCGACGATGCGCGTCCGCAGGCCGGATACCTCGGTCGAGGCGACGACCTGCATGTCGGCCCGCGCATGTTCGGCCGCAAGATCTTCCACGAATCCGGCGAAGACGATCTGTTTCCGATAGGGTTCGCCGAGCGCCAGAATGCGCCGGCACTTGGGGTCGTCTTCATCCAACTTGCCGGCTACGCGCAGTTGGAGGCGGTCGAGTGTCTCGGCGTGTAACCGGGGAAAGACTTCGCGCAGAAGCTGCTCCAACGACCGGTACGTCGGCAGGTGATTGACCCTGCCGACGTGCAGGATGCGCAGTGTTTCTCCGTCGCCGGCTGTCCTGGCAACTGGCCGTTCGGGTGTCACGCTCATCGGGAAATAGACAGCGTGCCGCAGACCGAAGCGGTCTTGCAGCACTTCGCGGTCGTAGTCGGAGATGCAGAGAATCAGGCGGCTGGCGCGGCAGATCCGTTCTTCGGCCGCGGCCATGAAACGGATCTCGCGCGTCTGCGCCGGAGTCAGACCCGGTCTGCCGAGATCGGCGGAAATGCGATAGATGGCGCCGAGAGCGTCGGCGGATAAGTCGAGATGGCTGAACACGGCGTTCAGGCCGGGCAGAAACGGCGCCACGTTGCCAACTGAATCGCCTTCCAACTGGTGCAGCGCTTGCGGGTTGCGCCGTTGCCTTTCCCGTACCGCTTCCAGCGCCGCCCGGTGTTTGGCAAAATAGAAGGCGCACCCGGGTCGTCCGACCCATCCGAAACGGTATTGGAGTTTGCCAACCAGAGTCGCGGACGGTCCGTCGCTAGCAATCTGTTCCATCCGCACTCCAGGCCAATCGGGCGGTGGCGTTGGCTTCTCAGCCACCCGGACGACGGTGACATCCCATCCCAAGTCCACCCAGGCCGCGGTATTGGAGTGAAAACGGAGATGGGCGCCGCTGCCGCTGGTGTGAGGCCAGTCATCCATGTAAATGAAGACCTGCGGCGGTCCCGTTTTCGTATCTTTTGTCTCCGGCATCCCCGGACCCTTCATCGTATTCGCAGGTGCTGAAATCCCATTCGCGCTCACACGGACCAGTTGTGATTGCGCAGACGAGTGAGGTGGGCCGGTTGCACGAAGATGAAGTTGATCACTGAATGGCCGGCTCCAGCCGCTTCGGCGATCGGCCGCAACCGGGAACCATCGAGAAAATAACCGGCATAGGAAAGTTCACCGAGCAGGTCGCGCATGCGTTGAATGGCGCCCGGCTTGTGCTTCTCTTCGATCTCGATTAACAGCGACGGAAGATTCTGACGAATCGTCTGAAACCCGCCGCGAACCACGGCATCTTCATGCCCTTCGACGTCGATCTTGACGAACCCGACGTTATCCAGCTCGTATTCATCAAGCGTGCGGATCCCGATTTCCTCTTCGTGAATATCATCGGCGGGCCGGAGCGTATTCTCCGGTTCAATCGTGCTTCGTCCTAGATCGGAGTCCACGACCCGCATCAATGCGGAGCCCGCATGGTCGGAAAGGCCCACTTGTTCCACGCGCACCGGCGGCCGCGATCCGGCGAACATCTCTCTCAGTTCCGTCGCATGCAAGGGACGCGGTTCAAAGCTTACACAGCCCGATGAATGACCAAGCAGATGCATGGTGTAGAGCCCCATGCAGGCGCCGACATCGATAGACACCTTCCCCGTGTCGCACAGCGCTGGAAGCAGTTGCAGCTCCTTCTCGTCCTCTTGGCCTCCTGTCCATTTTTTGGCGCGAAGCCGCCAGAGATAGTTCGGAGCGATTACGCCAAGAGCGCGAATCAGAAGCGATTTCATAGGACAGCTGGGGGAGTCTCTAGGCTCAGCCCGCAGGACGGGAGGACGAGAGGAAACATTAGGGCGGCTACCTCGGCACGATGAGGTAGTCTTGGCCGTTGATGACCTTGGCGAACCTATACCCGATCTCGCCGACGAAATCGACGTACTCCTGGAAGCTCAGGTTGTAGTCGTCCTCGAACTGATACTCGTACTCGAAGATGATCGGCATCCTGTGACGCTCGATGGTCTTCCGGGCGCCCTTCATCGCTTGCAGATCGCCGCCCTGGACGTCGACTTTCATGAAGCTGATCGGCTGTGCGATCTGAAGTGAATCGATAGTGATGGTGGGGACCTTCCGGCCCGACGTCGCGTTGTAATCGATGCCGTAGGAGCCATACGTCCCGAAGCGCACGAAGTCTTGCACGGGAAAGTACAGGGTCTGATCGGGCACGTCGTGCACAGCACCGAAGATCGGCACGATCCGTTGCTGTCGATTGTTGGCGTCGATGTTCTTCTTCAGGATGCTGAAGACGAAGTCGTCCGCATCGAACGAGTAGACCTTGCCGTGCTCGCCTACCAGGTTCGAAAACAGGATGCTCATCTGGCCGAAATTCGCCCCCACGTCCAGCACGGCGGTGTCGGGCTTGATGTGGAGGCGGGCCACCTCCATGACCTCTCTGTCGAAGATCCTGTTGGCCTTGATGGCATCGGCGATGATGTCGTTGTGCGCGTCGCGAGGCAGGTAGTAGCGGCCGGTAGCGGTGTCGAAACAGGCGACCGCGTCACTCCTGACGCTCCTTGCCACGCCATCGGGCAGATAGCGGACGACCTGGACACCGAGCCGGCGACAGACGCTATTGATGAGCTCCTTCACGGCGTGACGTTCAAGGATGGAGTATAGCGGAACACCGGCCCACAGTTCAGCCCGTCGTACCGCGAGACGTCCGACCCGGTGCCAAGTCGCGTCTCTTCGTGATGAGCCCTGCAGAGCTTGGTTTATCGGCCCGAAGAGCTGTATCGAGCTGTGTCTATGCGATGATCCCTGACAGGGGCGGCGCGTTTTGGAACAACCGCTCGCGTTGCCCACCACTATCGACGGTCGAGACATAACAAGCCGTGAGCACGCCCATTTCGCAACCACTGCGTCGGATCGGTCACATCCTGCCGTGGCCGTCTGTGGGGGGAACCGAGATGGCGACGCTGCGCATCGCCACGGCGATTGACCCGTCGCGCTTCACGAACGTCGCATTTTGCGTGGCCGATGCGAATCCGGTGCGCGACATGTTCGTTGACGCCGGATTTCAAACGGCCACCTATGAACCCGCGGTGCATTCATTCCGGCATGCGGCGAGGTTTCTGCACGCATCGCTGAGGCTTGCGCGCGAGCTCAGGCGTCATGGTGTGGACTTGGTGCATTGCGCCGATCTTCTGGCCGCGCAGCAGGCGGCTCTGGCTGGCTGGCTCGCCAGGATTCCGGTCGTCGCTCACATCCGAAATCGCTTCGACGATATATCTCGTAGAGACGGCAGTTTCCTCTGGCCGGTCGACAAGTTCATCTTTGTGTCTCAGCACACATGGCAGCATTTCGGGTTTCGCGTTTCACCTTCCCGCGGTGTCGTGGTTTACGACGGAATCCGTATTCAGCATGATGCCCCCGAGGACGCGCGTGCAGACGTGTGCCTGGAGTTCGACATTCCCGGGGATGCATTAATCGTTGGAATGACGGCGCGTGTGGCTCCGCAGAAGGATTACTTCACGCTGGCTCGAGCGGCCCGACGAATTCTGCAGGCAGAGCCGCAGACGCGGTTCCTGATCGTGGGCGACTACGCGTCCGCAGAGACCTACCGCGAACATTATCAAGGCGTGCGACGAGTGCTCGAGGAATGCTCCGTGGCCGACGCGTTCATCTTCACCGGACACCGCCAGGATGTGTCGCGCCTTCTGAGCGCGTTCGACGTATTCGTTCTGAGTACACACCAGGAGGGATTGCCGCTGGTGATTCTCGAGGCCATGGCACAGGCGAAGCCGGTCGTGGCGACGTCCGTCGATGGGATTCCAGAGATAGTGCAGGATGGGGAAACCGGTTTGTTGTATGCACCTGAAGATGACGAGCAGCTGGGTGCGCACGTGGTGAGTCTGTTGCGGGACCGTGGTCGCGCGGCCAGGCTCGCTGAGGCAGGACGGAAGCTGGTTCAGACGCGTTTCACTGTTGAAAAATTCGGCGACAACATGAACGCCCTTTACGCCGCCTCGCTGGAGGCTGACGATCACCGAGCCGCGGAGTGAGTGACCTCGTCGAGTCTGAAGCCTTACTCCGACACCGGGGACACGGTCTGATGACGACGGGCGGTCGACGTCCGGCCGCTCGAACACTGCCCGGTGAATCGCGCCGACCCATCCTTTCTCCGCTCGCACGTCATCGCGGTGGAGTCGGCGAGCGTCTCTCGAAGCGGTCGGCCTGCCCCAGGAACGCTCCCGTCCCACTTCCCGACTGCCGGACGAGAGTGCGTGCGCTATATTGCCTCAAATGACTGCCGACAGCCGCGGCGAGAACCACGCGGCACCTTCCGTCCTCCGATCGAACGGAATCGCGTCCGCGGAACCGGCGCCGGACACCCGGATGATGGGTCGATTCGACGACCGCGTGATCTTCGCGCTGATCGTGACAGGCTTTCTGCTCTACGCCGCGACCTTCATCTATCGAACCAGCTTCGTGATCTCCGGTGAGCGGTACTTCTCGCTTTTCGACGATGCGATGGTTTCGATGCGCTACGCGAGGAATCTCGCCCACGGCTATGGGCTGGTTTGGAACCCTGGCGGCGAACGCATCGAAGGCTACACGAATCCGCTCTGGGTTCTCTACATGTCACTCGTGCATCTGCTCCCCGTGGCTTCATCCAAGACCAGCCTGGTAGTGCAGGTGACGGCAGCGGTCTTCCTCGCGTTGAACCTGTATTACGTCCGGCGGATCGCGCTCGCGGTGTCGGGTGGGTCTGCTGCGATCGCGTGGGGAGCGGTCGCGCTCACGGCATCGTACCTGCCGATCAACAACTGGAGCCTGCAGGGCATGGAAGTCGGCGTGCTGGTTCTGCTGACCACGCTCTGCCTGTGGCTGGCCATTCAGTGCATGGAACGTGGCACATCTCCGCTGCGGCTGTACCTGGTGCTCGGCATCAGCACTCTGGTACGGCCGGACATGGTTGTTCCATTCGGGTCAATTCTCGCCTTCCTGTTCGTCGCCGATCCCGTCCATCGGCGCACGCATCTTGTGTCGGGGTTGCTCGTGTTCGCGGCCGTGACCGCCCTTCAGACGACGCTCAGGCTCTGGTACTACGGAGAGGTTCTGCCGAACACGTACTATCTGAAGATGACAGGCGTGCCGTTGATGCTGCGAATCAGCCGGGGCGCGTTCGTGCTGCTGAAGTTTGCGTGGAAGGCGAATGCATTGTTGTTCGCGATCGCATTGGTGGTCGTGGCTCGTGGCGGCAGGAACACGTGGTTGCTCGCCACGATGCTCCTCTCGCAGATCGCCTACAGCGTGTACGTGGGAGGCGACGCGTGGGAATACTGGGGAGGCGCCAACAGATACATCTGTCTCGCGATGCCAGGCTTCTTCATCCTGTTGTCGTGCTCGCTGGATGTTCTGGCTTCCACGCTCATCAACCTGACACGACACGAATCACAGTCGACGATATCAGCGCGAGCGACGGCGAGACCCTGGGCGTTCGCGTTGTTGGTCGCCTACGCAATCGTGAGCTTGAACAGCATCTACGGTCCTGAGGCACTGGCCGAGGCTCTCCTGATACGGCCGCCGCTTCACACCGGGAACGGAGGCAAGAATCAGCAGGAAATCGAAGAGGCGCTCCTGCTCAACCGTGCCACGACGGCCGACGCCACGCTGGCGGTCGTCCGGGCGGGCACGATTCCCTATTTTGCCGACAGATCCAGCGTCGACGTGTTGGGAAAGAATGACAAGCACGTAGCCCGCGAACAGGCGCGGATGTCCTCCGGCCTCGGCCGCTTCGTAGAGTTCAGGCCGGGTCACATGAAATTCGACTACGCCTACTCCATTGGGCGGCTGCAACCGGACGTGGTCGTTCAGTTGTGGCAGCAGGCGGACGAAGCGGCACCGTCTCTGCGCGAAGCCTACGTGGAGGTTCCCCTGGCCGGCAACTGTGTGTACGCGCGTCGCGCCTCACCGAACATATTGTGGGATCGCTTGACTCCCGCCGCGTGCCCGCGATGACCGGTGCCGGGCTTTGCCAGTCTCACGCTCCGCCGCCTTCGACCCCTACCAGCGGATTGTTGCAGGGTGTGATGTACGGATCATAGAAGCCAACGTACAGGACCCGTCGTGATTCATCTGCCCCGTGCCGGAAGAAATCCGTGGAGAGAAGGTAGTGTGTGAAGACTTCCCGCGGAAGCGGTGAGCGTCGCGAGAGTGTGCCCCGAAAGCGTTGATAGTCGGCGAAATACTGGTCGACCCCGCCAGAATCGAGGTCCAGGTATCGGAAGTGAGCACGTAACCGTTGCTGTGGCGTCAGCACGACCGCGAGAAGCCGTGCGGTGCCACGACCGAACAACGAGGTGACCGAGCTGCGCCACGCGAGCCAACCGACGGCCAGTGGGGCCCCGCACCACACGAGGATTTGAAGTAACCTTCGGCGCGTCATACCGAGCGACCTCTCTCCGACGATCCCATCAGGCGATCAGCCGCCCGAAGCGACAGCGCACAGATCGTGAGAGTTGGATTGGCCGGCGAAATCGTGGGAAACACACTGCCTCCGAGCACCACGAGATTGCGCACTCGGTGGTGGATCAGATCGCGGTCGATCACGCTCGTGGCCGGATCCGATCCCATGCTCGTCGTTCCCAGAATGTGACCGTCGGTGGCTTTCGGGTCGTGTGGGACGATCCGGTAGCGTTCGACCGGGAGGGCGTCGAGCACTCGAGCGAGGTTTGTCTCCAACGCGTCTATCCCGCGCTGGGCATAAGTCGAAGGGCCCAGGTACCGTACTTCGGGCCGCGTGGGATCTCGTCCGAGGGTTACGGCATTCTCTGCCTGTGGGAGGTCATCATAGAAGAACTTCAACCTGATGCGCTGCCGCCACTTTTCACGCTCGTCGCGTAACAACGGCACGTTAAACGTTTCCATGAGGGCGGCGGCTTGGGAGCGCCGATGCTCACCTGAATACAGCATGTAGCCGTGACCTGTGATGCTGGTGCTCCCCTGGAAATTGTCGACGCCTCGCAGGTCGACCTCGACGTTCACGGATCGCTGTTCTGCGAGTCCTCGACCGACTGCCGGACCGGTCAGTCCTGACCGCAGCAGCAGGAACGGATTGAACAACGCGTTCGCTCCAAGGCCGACGACATCGGCCCGAGCGACGTGTTCGGTCCCTGCGACTTCATAACGTACGCCAGTTACGCGGTCGTTCGCGACGTCCAGGCCCAGCACATTCGCGCCGGTCAGGAGTGTGACGCGGGGATCAGCGTCGTACAGGTGCTGGAGGCCGTTCAAGATCGTGAATTTCGAGTCGATCGGGCAGAGCCCGCACACGCCGTTCGCACAGCATCGCGGCCGCCCCGACTCGAGGGTACGGGTCGGACGCGCCGCAGGCTGGTTGAAGAATGCGTGAGGAAACCGCCGTTTGAAGAGGCGGTCCGGATCCGTCAAGTGGTGCGGCGCTTGCGGATACGGTCGGCTGCGCGGGAACGGCGAGCCATCATCTGGCCCCGACACCGCCATGATCTCTTCGGCGTCGCAATAGTACTCTTCGAGATCATCGTATGAGACGGGCCAGTCGCGTCCAACTCCGTACGTCGATTGGAGCCGAAAGTCTTCCGGCAGCAATCGTGGTGTGCAGGCCCACCAGCAGTTCGAGCTTCCACCGAACGCCAGGCGGAACACCCACCGCTTGGCGGAACGCTCCTTGTCAAAGCTTGCCTGCGCCTCTCGATCGAGCTCGCCGATGTGTGTGACCTGCCAGCGATGGGGGCGCAGCTCACCACGCTCGAGAACGAGAATCCGCGCTGAAGGTCGTGCCCGTTGCAGGTAACGCTGTAGAAAGAAAGACGAGGCAAAACCGCTGCCGACCAGAATCAAAGCGAACGTGCCGTCGCTACCCGGCGATGCCGCGGAATCTCTGATCATGCCGGGTCACCTTGTGACGAGGCCCCGCCCGTCATGCACGCAGCACGAATCCAGAAGGCGATCGGCGTGTCATGCGCAGAATCCTACAACGTCGGGAGGGCGCCTCTCCATTTGGGCATCATACTGCACCAGGCTCCGTTGAACTGACGTCCTCCTGGCCGCGCCTGGACATGACGCCTCAGCGCGAGGCTGCGCTACTCGTCTGGCGCCGTCGCTATCGATGGCGTTCGAACGCTCCTTGAACTTCCTGAACCCCTGCGCTGCCCTTGGCCAGCCGGCTGTGTCGGTGTCCATAAGCGAAGTAGACCGCGACCCCGATGACCATCCAGACGATCAGACGCTCCCAGGTGCTCCAGGGCAGGCTGAGCATCAGGAGAAAGCTTACGAGCGCTGAAAGGATCGGGAGGAGCGGAACGGCGGGCATCCGGAAGGGTCGGGGCAGATCGGGACGCGTGCGCCGCAGGACGATGATCCCGAGCGAGACGATCACGAACGCCATCAGCGTGCCGATGCTGACGAGCGTGCCGAGCGTCCCGATCGGCGTCAGACCTGCGGCGAGCGCGACCACGGTGCCGGTGACTATCGTGGAAATGTGGGGCGTCCGGAAGCGCGGATGGAGGCGGCCGGCCCACGCCGGCAGCAGCCCGTCCTTCGACATCGAGAGAAAGATTCGCGGCTGCGCGAGCATCATCACCACCATCACCGAGCTCAGACCTGCCAGCGCGCCGACGGTCACGAGGATCTGGACCACGGCCATGGGGCCTTCCCAGGCCGTGCCGGCCGCTCGACCGGCCGCGGCGCCGATCGCGACCACGAGTGGTGCTGCCTGGTTCAACATCTCCTTGTAGGGTACGAGCCCGACCATGACGGCAGAAACCAGCACGTAGAGCACCGTGCAGACCGCGAGGGACCCGAGGATCCCTCGCGGCATGTCGCGCTGGGGATTCTTCGCCTCCTGCGCGGAGGTCGAGACGGCATCGAAACCGATGTAGGCGAAGAAGATCACGCCGGCGCCGCGGAGCACGCCGCTCCAGCCGTACTCGCCGAACCGCCCCGTATTCTCCGGGATGAACGGGTGCCAGTTCGCCGGATCGATGAAGAAGGCGCCGGCGCCAATCACGATCAGCACGACCGCGACCTTGACGACGACGATGACGGAGTTGACGGTCGCCGATTCGCTGACACCGAAGATGAGGAGCGCCGTCACCGCAACGGTGACCAGCACTGCCGGCAGGTTGAAGACGGCGGTCACGGGATCGGCGCCGGCCACCTGGACGACCGTCCCCGGCGCGGCACTGAGAGCGGCGGGAAAACTGAGGCCCAGTTGACCCAGCAGCGTGACCAGGTTGCCGGACCAACCGACGGCGACGGTCGCCGCACCGAGTGCGTACTCGAGAATCAGGTCCCAGCCGATGATCCAGGCCACGAACTCCCCTAGCGTCGCATAGGCATAGGTGTAGGCCGACCCCGCGACCGGCACACTCGCGGCAAACTCCGAATAACACAGTGCGGCAAGCACGCTCGTGAGGCCTGCGAGCACCATCGAGAGCACGATGGCCGGCCCCGCATTGGCCGCGGCGGCCTGGCCGGTGAGGACGAAGATGCCAGTGCCGATAATGGCGCCGACGCCAAGCATGATGAGCTGGCTTGGGCCGAGCACGCGCGGCAGGCCGGAGCCGTGCGCCCCGAGCTGCTCCGAGTGAATCTGTTCGATGGGTTTGGTCGCGAAAATGGACATCAGGACTCTCCGCCGCCAGCTTGTGCGGAGACCCGCCGCAAAGTCATGAACGGGAGGTCAAACGCCCGTAAGAAACCTTCAAGTTCTTCTCAAGGCCGCGATAACATTCGGGTTTTCCGCCATGCCGGCCACCGAGACCTCGCCGCTTGCCGCCGAACGTCAGCGCCTGCCGTCGGTGTCGTTTGGCGAGTTCGCGTTCGACACGCATACGCGGCTGCTCAGTCGCGCCGGTCAGGAAGTCGCGCTACCCCCGCGTGTGCTCGGCGTACTCGAGCTCCTCCTGAAGCGCGCCGGCGACGTGGTCTCGCGTCAGGAGTTGATCGATACGGTCTGGAAGGACGCGTTCGTCACGGACACCTCGCTCGCCGAGGCCGTGAGTGTCCTGCGGCAGGCACTTGCCGATGACCCGCAGGCACCGACCTACATCCAGACGCTGCACCGCCGTGGGTACCGATTCGTGGCGCCGGTGTCGACGACGAACGCTGCAGCGGGCACCTCCAGAGTTGATATGCGGGGCGTTGAGCCGGTCGTCTCGCCGTCGATCGGTGGCCAACTGGTTCCCTGGAGCGCTGCCGTCATCTGCGCGTTCATCGCCGCGGCGGCTGTGTGGCAACAGACGCGAGGAGGCCAGGCCACGACGATACCTGCCGCGCGGTTCGGCGTGGCACCGGCTATGGAACGGCGTTCGACGCCTCCTCACCCGCGCTCGCCTTCTCCGCCGACGGCACCGAGCTCGCCTGGTCGGGCTGCGACGCGAATGGTTGCCGGCTCTACGTCCGGGCGCTCGACCGCCTCGAGCCGACGGCCCTGCCGGGCACCGAGGATGGCCACGCGCCCTTCTTTTCGCCAGACGGCAGGTGGATCGCCTTCTTCGCGGACGGTCGGCTCAAGAAAGTGGCGCTCGCCGGTGGTGCCCCGATGACGCTGGCAGACGCTCCCGCGGTCCTTGGCGGCGCATGGGTTGACGGGGAGATCGTGTTCGCGGGCTCGCCGTCGGGCGGTCTGGCGCGGGTGTCGGCGACCGGCGGAGACTCGCGAGTGCTTACGACGCCGAGAGAGGCCGACGGCGAGGTCCGCCACGCCTGGCCCTCCGTAGTGCCGGGCTCCCGGGTCGTGCTGTTTACCATCGACACGATGGCGATCGACGGCGCACCTGGCGTGATGGGCGCGCTCTCGTTCGATCCCGCGGAATCCTCCGAAGTGTCGCGCTGGCGCACGCTCGTTGCGGGAGCGGACATCACGCGAGCCGCGGCGCCCGACACGATCGTCTTCGGGAGGGGTGCCGAGCTCGCGGCGATCGCGTTCGACCCCATTCGAATGGCGGTCGCAGGAACCCCCCGCGCCGTGCTGGCCTCGATCGCAACGGCGCGCGGCCGAGCGCACTACGCCCTCTCACAGACGGGATCGATCGCCTGGGCCGTCTCGGCGTCTCCGTCCTCATCGCGAGCGCCCGGGCTGTCGTGGTGGTCGACGTCAGGGTTTCAGGCTGCGACGGAGGAAATCCGGCGGCTGCGCGACGCGGCTCTCTCGCCGGACGGATCGAGGATCGCGGGCGTGAACGTCGAAGGTGCGCGGGCCGACGTCTGGGTGATGGACGTGCGCCGTGGCACGGCGACCCGCCTGACGCACAGCGGCATCAACTCGTCGCCGATCTGGTCCCCGGACGGCCGGACCGTCTATTTCGCGTCGCGGGCGAGCGGTGTGTTCGAGATCTGGGGACGCGACGCGGAAGGCACGCAGGCCGCGACGCGCGTCTACTCCGGCGCGGCCGCCGGAAGGCACTCGCTTCCCGTGACCGTGTCTCCGGATGCGACGATGCTCGTTTACATGCAGACCGCACCGTTGAGACGGGCCGACCTCTGGGCCCTGCCGCTCGCCGGAGGGCCGGCGCGCCCGCTCGTCAACGGACCGTTCGACGACAGCGCGGCCGCGTTCTCCCCGGACTCGAGGCTCGTTGCGTACCAGTCCGCCGAGACGGGACGCTGGGAGATCTACCTGCAACGCCTCCGCGACGGCCGGCGGCTCGTGGTCTCGACCGACGGCGGCGAGCGGCCGATCTGGGCGCGGGACGGACTCTACTTCCAGTCGCGCGGTCACCTTGCCCGAGCCACGATCGCCGACGCGGAAACCTTCCGTATTGAATCCGTCACGCGAATCACTGATCTGCAGGGCGCGACGCTCCGTGGCGTCTCCCCTGACGGCCGCATCCTCGTCGAGAGCGACACCGATCTGTCGCAGGGCTCGGCGATCGTCAGCCTGGAATGGCTGCGCGAGGCGCGCGCACTCCTCGGCCCGCCGGCGACCGCGCTGCCGCGTTAATAGGTTCAGAGGGTTCAAGGGGTTCACTAGGTTCAAGGGTCCACCACCTGAACCTTTTGAACCCAATGAACCTCCTGAACCTCTAGTGAGTCGGCTTCGGCGGGTCCCAGAAGCCGGTAACCGAGACGATCTTCCCGTCGCCTCCGAGCGTGAACACGTTCGTGCCGCTCGCGCGCTCCTGGCCGTCGCCGCCCGCGGCGGTCCAGCCGACGAGGAGCGTGCCCTGACAGTGCCGGACCTCGCCCTTGCGCGCGAGATGCATGTCGGGCATGAAGCGCTGCGTCGCGCCGATGTGGGGAACGAGATCGGCGAGGCCGTCGAGCAGGCTGAAGCGATCGTGAAACTGCACGTCGGCGCTCGCAATCGTCGACAGCAGCTGCCGTCGCGCATCCTCGCTCGTCTCCGACCACGCGCGGTACCAGCAATCGACCACTGCCCCGGCGTCGGCGTTGACGAGATCGGCGACCACGTTGCCGAAGACCGACAGCTGATAGCGCCAGCCCTGCATGTGCTCGTCGCGCGGGCCCGGCTCGGCGAACTCGTGCATGAGCTCGAGGCGCGTGACCGCGCCGAACGGCTTCAGGCTGATGGTCACGCGTGAACTGCCGGGCGGAATGGGATTGCCGCTGTTGAACCCGTAGGTGAAGACGATGCGCGTCGGGGGCACGACCTCGACGACTTCCCCCGAGCTTTCGATCCCGTTGGCATGACGGATGTAGACCCGCCCGCCACGCGTCGGCTCGATCGTGGAGCCCGCACCCCACCATGACGCCCAGCGATCGTTGTCGGTGAAAAAGCTGAAGACGGTCGGCGGGGCGGCCTTGATGACGACGGAGCGGTCGAGTCGATGCGGGAGATTCATGACGTGCGCTCTCTCTTTCTGGTGTTTGCCAGCTGTGCTTTTGCGCGCGCGGCCCCTGGACCGCGGCGCGTGTCGAGCAGTTCTGCCTGAAGCTTGAGCCGCCAGAGCGCGTCGCTCCACATTCCCTCGAGCAACCGTTCAACGGGCCCCAGCGCGTCGCGTCGCGCGCGATACAGACGGTGCCGGCCCTCGGATCGGGATTCCACGAGCCCGGCGTTCGCCAGCGCGCGCAGCTGCAGCGAAACGGCACCGAACGTCACGTCGGGCATGGCCCGATGAATCGCGCCGGCGGCGAGCTCCTCGTTCCACACGAGCCTGAGGATCTCGCGCCGACGTGGCGACGCGACCGCGGCCAGCATGGGGGTATCGGCGAGCATGTTTATAGTTTAGTTATAACTAAAATATTGTCAAGTACCACTGATCGCCCCGCCATGGACGAGCATCAAAGGACGCGGAATCGAGCCTGACAAGACGGGACGCGGATCGCGCGATCCCACGGATCGTCCCGAGAATGAGGCGCTCTTGAGATTACGACAGGAAGGCGCGCGCGGCCTGGATGCGCTGCTCGAAGGGCGGGTGCGTGTGGAACAGCCAGAGCGTTGTCGCCGACGGGCGCTCCTCGGCCATGTTCTGTGCGGCCAGGCGGCGCATCGCCGAGACGAAGGCGTCGGGACGCTCGGTCATCTTCAGCGCGAACCGATCGGCGCGATGCTCGTTGCGGCGGGACCACGCGTTCAGAACGGGCGTTGTCAGGAACGACACCACTCCGGCCGCCAGGAGCAGGAGCGGCAGGCCGGCCACGTCAGTCGGGCCCGCGAGGCGTAGGGGACCCCACAGGACGTGCAGCGCACTCGCCGCTGCGGCGCACGCGAGCGCGATCAGGAGCGACTCGATCACGAGGCCATTCCTGATGTCACGGTGCGCGTGGTGCCCCAGCTCATGCGCCAGGATGACCTCGATTTCGTCGTCCGTGTAGTGCGCGAGCAGAGTGTCCGAGAGCAGGATGCGGCGGCTCCGGCCCGTGCCCACGAGCGCCGCGTTGGCGCGCGTGGTCTTGTCGCCAAGGTTCCACTCGAAGACGCCGAGGACGGGTACGCCGGCGCGCGCGGAGAGCGATTCGATCCTCGATCGCAGCGTCGCACGGTCGAGAGGCTTGAAGCGGTAGAACAGTGGCAGCAGGACGATCGGGGTCAGGCGAGCGAGCCCGACGACCGCAAACGCGCCAGCAGCAGCCGTCACGGCCCACCACCATCCGGGCCAGCGCGCGAGCGCAAAATACACGAACTCCGCGGCGGCGAGAACGAGAACCACGGTGACCGCGAGCCCCTTGATGTGATCGGCCATCCACACGCGGAGGGGAACCGAAGACAGACCGTAGCGGCGTTCGAGAATGAAGGTCTGGTAGAAGCGCTGCGGGAGCCCCAGGAGTTCCAGCAGGACGAGCAGAAGGACCGTGAACACTGCGACCGTCGATGGAGCCGACGGCTGAGCGTGGGTCGCGGAGACGGCCAGCTCACGGATGCCGAGCGCCAGCCCGCCCGGAACCAGCACCAGCATGGTGCCCGCCTGCGTCGCCAGCGACAGCCAGAAGCAGCGACGCTGCAGGCGGTGAAAACGAGCGGCTTTGTCTTCGTTCACGCGCGGTCCGAATGGCTCTTGGCTCCCGGCTCTGGGCTCTCGGCTTTGGGCTCTCGGCTTTAGGCTTTGACTCGGGACTCCAGCAAGATCTTCGAGGGAGTACTCGATGATTCTGCCAGAGCCCAAAGCCGAGAGCCTTCCAAGTCAGTTCAGCTGCACCGAAATCAACTTCGACACGCCCGGCTCCTCCATCGTCACGCCCCAGAGCCGATCGGCGATCTCCATGGTCTTCCGGTTGTGTGTGATGAGGATGAACTGCGTGTGCTCCTGCATCCCCTGGAGCATTTCCACGAAGCGCCCGATGTTGGCGTCGTCGAGCGGCGCGTCGATCTCGTCGAGGAGGCAGAACGGGCTCGGACGGTACTTGAAAATCGCAAACATCAGCGCCATGGCCGTCAGGGCCTTTTCGCCGCCCGACAGGAGCTGAACGTTCTGGAGCCGCTTGCCAGGCGGTTGCGCGATGATGTCGATGCCGCTTTCGAGCTGGTCGCTCTCGTCGAGAAGGACCAGCCCCGCGCGCCCGCCGCCGAAGAGCGTGGTGAACGTGTGCTCGAAGTTCTGGTTGATTACGGCGAACGCCTCGCGGAAGCGCTCCTTGGTCGTCTTGTCGATCTTCCGGATCGCCTCGCCCGTCGACGCAATGGCATCGACGAGGTCCTTCCGCTGCGTGGTGAGGAAGGCGTGCCGCGACTCGAGATCATCGAACTGATCGATGGCCATCATGTTGACGGCGCCCATGCGCTCGATCTTGGCCCGTAGATCGCCGACCATCTCGTCGGGCGTCATGTGACGCCCGGCCGGCGCCGCGTCCTGGGCTGCCACTGCTGCCTCGTCCGCGGGTGGCGCGTCCCCCTCGATTTCTGCGGCCTCGGGACGATCGTCAATGGGCTTCGGGCTGGCCAGCAGGCCCTCGCGCTCGAGCGTCTCGACTTCGGCCGCGACCTCGTCGAGCGTGGCCTGCACCGACTCGACGCACGACGACGCCAGATGCGAGAGGTCGGCCTCGGCGGTGGCGCGGGCGACTTCGAGTCGCGACGCGTCCGACCTGACACCATCCAGCGCTCGACGGGCCTCGCGGATCTGTCCGTCCTGCTCGTCGAATCCGCTGCGCAGGGACTGCGAACGTTCCTCGGCTTCGCGAACACGTTCACGCTGCGCGTCGAACGTCCGCACACCCTCGTCGAGCCGCGCCTCGGAAGCGACGATGTCATCCTGGAGTTCGCCCCTCCGCACCCCGGCTCGCCTGAGGTCCTCGCGGCGTGTGGCGAGCCGCGTCTCGAGCTCGGCGCTCGCATCCTCGAGCCGCCGGACCTCGACCGCGAGCGCGCTCGTCCGCTCCACGAGAGCGGCGTGCGTCGCCTTGGCTTCCGCCGTGCGATTCGCTTGCGCCTGCATCGCCTCGCGTGCGTCGAACAACCGGCGCTGCGCGCGATTCAGCTGGTCGTCTGCTTCGCGCTGATCCGCCTCGATCCGGGCAATCGACTGTCTCGCTTCTTCCTGCCGCGCGTCCTGCGTTCGCTGCTCTTCCTCAGCCGATCGCCGCTCGACGGCGATCTGCTCGCGCTTCCTCGCGATGCGCTCCGAGGCATCGTCGGCCGTTCCGATCTGCAGGTCGAAGCCGACGACGGCTTTTTCCTGCCGATGCTGCTCGCCCTGGAGCGATGCGGTCGCCGACTCGGCGGCGGCGATTTGCAGGTCGATCGCCGCGAGGTCCTCGCGCACGCGGTCGACGGCGGCGCGCTGCTCGTCGGCGCGCTCGCGCAGTTCCTTGATCTCGCGCCGGGTCGCGAGGATGCCCTTCGCTTCGGCACGCACGCCGCCTTCGACCACGTGGATGCCGCGGAAGACGTCGCCTTCGAGCGTCACGACCGTACCCGGAACCATGCGTGCCGCGTCGCGAGCCGAGTCGAAGTCCGGCGCTACCCACGCGTGTGCGAGAACGGCCCTGATGACATCGGCCGCGGGCCCGGACACGCGGACGACATCGGTCAGCGGCGAAAGCCCCGGCGGCGCGTCAATCGCTGCCGGCGCAGCCTCCATCGGAGCCCCCTCCGCGACCACGAAGCCCACGCGCCCGGCGTTGCGGTCGCGGGCGAGCCGCAGTCCGGCGGCGGCGTGCGCGTGCGAGGCCACGACGACGTGCTGAAGTGACTCACCCAGGGATGCTTCGACGGCCCGCTCGTAACGGCGATCGACCTCGAGGTAGTCGGCGACCGATCCCATGTGCCCGACGTCTTCTGGCGATTCGGCGAGGATGGTGCGGGCACCGTCGCCGTACTGCGCGCGGGCGGCATCGAGCTCCTCGAGCGACGTCAGCCGCGCGAGGAGCGCCGCGAGATCGTGCTCGCGGGTGCGGAGCTCGGTCGTCCTGCCGTCGCGCTCCGTGCGGGCGGCGACGAGCTCGGACTCGCGGGTCGCGCGATCGACGCGCAGTCCTTCCATCGACGTCCGCGCACGGTCGAGGGCGTCGGCGGCAGCGGCACGCTCGGCGGCGGCGCGCGCGGCCTCGACGCCGAGGTCGTGATCTTCGACCTCGAGGGAAGCAATCTGCTCGGCCATCCTCGCCCGCGCCGCGACCGCGTGCTCCATCGCGTGGCGCAGAGCCGTGGCGGCATTGACCGCGGCGAACACCTCGCTGCGCGCCGCCTCGACGTCGGCCTCGAGCCCTTCGATTTGGCGCTGGGCGGCCACGTACGCCGCCTCCTCGGCGGCGAGCGTGGCGGCGGCCTCGTCGCGGCCGACGCCGGCGCGCCGGGCGGCGTCGCGGCGGGCATCGAGCTCGACGCGGGCGGGTTCCTGCCGGGCGTCGAGCGCGCGCACTTCGGTCTCGATCTCGCCGGCGGCGGTCTTCAGCTGCTCGATCTGCTGTCGGTCGAAGGCAATCTGCTGCTGGAGCCGGCCGATCTCCATTTCGCTCGCATGGGCGGCCTCGCGTGCGGCGGTCGCCTGACCATCCGCTTCCATCAACTCGAGTCGCAGCCGTTCGAGCGTCGTTTCGAGCTCGGCCAGCCTGGCGGCGGCCGCCGTCTCGCGTTCCCGTGCGCCCGCGAGCTCGGTTCGCGCCGTCTCGATGGCCTGACCGAGCACGTGGTACTTCTGCGCGAACTGGACCTTCTCCCACCGCCGCAGCTCTTCGCGCAGCCGCTTGTAGCGACGCGCCTTGGCCGCCTGGCGCTTCAGCATGCCGCGCTGCTTCTCGACCTCGAACACGATGTCGTCGACCCGCGTGAGGTTCTGCTGCGCGGCTTCGAGCTTCAACTCCGCCGCGCGACGCCGGCTCTTGTACTTGGTGACGCCCGCGGCCTCTTCGATGAGCTGCCGGCGGTCGGTCGGTCGCGCGCTGAGGATCTGCCCGATCTTGCCCTGCTCGATTACCGCATAGGCCTTCACGCCCACGCCGGCATCCATCAGGAGGTCCTGCACGTCGCGCAACCGGCACATCTCGCCATCGATCAGGTACTCGCTCTCGCCCGACCGATACAGCCGCCGCATCACCTCCACATCGCGCACGAGGAGCGGCTCGTCTTCCTCGTCGTCCAGGAGCTGGTTCGCGTCGAACAGCTGCGGAATCACTTCATCGGCGACCGCCACGCCACCGTCGGTATCGGCGCCGAGGCCGTCGTTGATTTCCATCGGCGTCACGTGGCCGCCTGCGCCGAGCGAGCCGCCGGCATCATGGCGAGTGACGCCGGGCGCCCCGTTTCCAGTGCCCGGCCTGGTGGTCCCTCCGGGACTGCCTGGGATCCGCGCCGCCACACCGCTCAGCTTCAGCCGGACCTCGGCGGCCGCGGTCGGCTTGCGCGCGTCGCTGCCGCCGAAAATCAAGTCCTCCATGCGGTCGCCGCGCAGGCTGCGGGCGCTCTGCTCGCCGAGCACCCACGTCAACGCGTCGACGACGTTGCTCTTGCCGCAGCCGTTCGGGCCGACAATCGCCGTCACGCCCTGCTCGAAGGTCAACTCCGAGCGGTCGGGAAAGCTCTTGAAACCCGCGATTTCGAGACGTTGGAGCCGCATGAAGAACCTGGTTCCTTAAAGAAAAAGCCGCCTGCGTGCCGGAGAGACACTCCGACCCGGAAGCGGCTGGGATCGCTTCGATTGCTGATGGTTTCTGGGAGTCGACGCTTCGGTGTCAAGGACCGCACGGCCGACGCCACACCCTGCCCCGGCAGGATGGCCCCTGGGATCGGCGAACGGCGGTCAGTCTAACAAGCCCCTATTACATGGGGCAAGACTAAAGTGCACCCCCAAATATGGGGCCAAAGCCCTACCGGTCGCGCTCGTTTCCGGTCACCTTTGCCCTCGCGAGCTCGGTCAGCCTGACGGCGTCCGGGAACTGCTGAAGGGCGAACTGCGCTTGCGGGTCTTTGGCGATCAGGTTGCGACGGGCTTCCTCGACGCCGAAGAGCGCGAGGTCGATGTCGTAGTGAATCATCGCGCGGATGAACGCGTCGTCTTTCGCGAAGCTGTCCTCGTCGATGGTGACCTTCAGCATCTTGACCGACGCCTTGTACTCACTCAGCATCGCGTCGGTGACGGTGAAGCCGCGGGCGATCCGCTTCTGGTTCTTGCTGGCGGCGACGAGCCGCGTGTCGCCTTCGGCGACGAACTGATCGGCGAAGCTCGCAAAAGTCTGCCGGGCCCAGAGCGAGCGGCCGAAGCGCGTGGGGTTGAAGCCTTCGATCGGACCGGCGATGAACTTGTCGGGCTCGATCCCGCCGCCGCCGTACACCTTGCGCTTGCCGTCGGTGTAGCGCAGCTCCGCCGAATCGTGCGACCGCCCGGCGGTCTGATCGCGAAGCGAGTAGGTCAGATATTCGTCGAACGCGCCATCCCACGGCCGCTGAATCATCCGGCCGCTCGGCGTGTAGTAGCGGCCGGTGGTCAGCGCGAGGCCGGCGCTGTTCGCGCTCCCGCGCGGTCCGATGTTGTAGACGGACTGAACGAGCGCCTTGCCGAATGTCGTTTCACCGACGATGAGGCCGCGATCGTGGTCCTGCAGCGCGCCGCTCACAATCTCGGATGCGCTTGCCGAGCTGCGGTTGACGAGCACGACGAGCGGCTGATGCGTGTAGTCGCTGTCCTCGGTCGCGCGGTATTCCTCGTTGGAATTCGGCGTGCGGCCCTTGGTGTACGCGATCAGATCGCCCTTGGGCAGAAATCGGTTCGAGATCCGGATCGCCTGATCGAGCGGCCCGCCGGGATTGTCGCGCAGGTCGAGGATCAGCCGCTTCATGCCCTTCGCGCTGAGCGCCTTGAGGGCGTTCCCCATTTCCTCGTTCGACGTCTCGGAAAAATCTCCGAGCTTCACGTAGCCGGTGTCCTTGTCGATCATGAACGCGCCGCGCACGGTCGACATGTTCACCGCGCCACGTTCGATCTGGAGATCGATGAGGCCGTCGTACCCGCGCCGGCGCAACGAGATGCTGACCATCGTGCCCTTGGGGCCCTTGAGCTGCTGCACGGCCTGATCGGAGGTCCAGCCTTTCGCGTCGTACCAGCCATCCGCATCGGGCTTGATTGGCTCACCCTTGTCGGACTCCGGCCTGGGGTTGTCGCTCTTGATCCGCGCGATGACGTCGCCGCGTCGCAGGCCCTTCTTGTAGGCCGGCGAGTTCTCGAACACGGACATCACGGTGATGTCGCCGTCGAGGACCTGAATCTGAATGCCGAGCCCGGAGTAACTTCCCGACTGCCGCTCGCGCAACTGCCGATAGCTGCGCGGATCGAAGAAGCTCGAATGAGGATCGAGCTGCTTCAACATGCCGTCGATCGCGCCGTACACGAGGCGATCCGGCGGGAGCTCGTCGACATACTCCTTGGCGATCGCGTCGAGCGCCGACGTGAAGATCTTGTACTGCTGCGCGACCTGGTCCTGCTTGGCCATCAGACCGCCGCCAAGCGCGCCTCCGGCCATCGCCGAAAGGACCACCGCGAGTATCGCCACGGGGAAGAACCGGGAAGTACGCATGGTAGGATCGTAGCAGACGAAGTGTCGTAATTGCAACGACTTCGGGGGACATGGCAAGGTTTGCGGTTGACCCTCCGCCCGGCACGTTCCTATAATCGAGGGTACGGCGTACAACCGCCCGGTTTTTCAAGGACTTCCATTATGTTCGGTCCCATCGGCATGCCCGAGCTCATCGTCATCATGGTGATCGCCCTGATCATCTTCGGGCCGCGCAAGCTGCCCGAGCTGGGGCGGTCTCTGGGACGAAGCCTCAACGAATTCAAGCGCGCTTCGAACGAGCTGAAGCACACGCTGGATGAGGAAATCCGCGTCGAGGAGCAGCGGTCGACTGAGCGCCAGACGCCGCCCGAGGCTCCCCGCCCGGCAGCGGTCAGCGAAGAAGACGAAGCGGGCATTCCGCGGTCGGGCAGCGCTTAGTCTTCCATGGCCCTCGTGCCGTTCCCCTCCGCATCTCCGGCTCCGCGCGACCCGGACGACGAAGAACCGCAAGACGACGATGGCGCCGGCGGAAAGATGTCGTTTCTGGAGCACCTCGACGAGCTCCGGAAACGGCTGATCGCGTCGGTCTACGCGCTGATCATCGGCTGCGTCATCGGGTTCGCCTTCGTCGGAAGGATCCAGCAGTTCATCATGCTGCCGCTCTATCAGCTGATGCCGACTGGCACGAAGTTCATGTACACGGCGCCGACCGAAGGCTTCATGCTGATGATGAAGATCGGCGCCCTCGCGGGACTCTTCGTCGCGCTGCCGTTCGTCATCCTTCAGCTGTGGCTGTTCATCGCGCCGGGACTCTACTCGAACGAGAAGCGGTTTGCCGTGCCCTTCGTGTTGCTCGGCACGGTGTTCTTCGTGAGCGGAGCGGCGTTCTCGCACTACATCGCGTTTCCGTACACCTGGAAGTTCTTCCTTGGCTTCGAGACCGACTACCTCGAGTTCCGGCCCAAGATCTCGGACGTCTTCTCGCTCTGGGTCAAGATGCTGCTGGCCTTCGGCGTCATCTTCCAGATGCCGACGATCGTTTTCTTCCTGGCTCGCATGGGGATGGTGACGGCAGGCTTCCTCATCAAGCACACCAAGTACGCCGTGCTCATCATCTTCATCCTCGGCGCCGTACTGAGCCCTGGGACCGATGTCGTGTCGCAGCTCATGATGGCCGGGCCGATGCTCGTCCTTTACGCCCTCAGCATCCTCATCGCGTGGCTCTTCGCGAAGCGTAAACCCGCCTGATTCAACAGCTTCCCACGATTGCACACGGTTGCAATCGATTGACGGCCGGGCGGACCCGCCTTTATATTGTTGAGGTATGCCTCATAGACTTTCCGGGATAGGTGCGTGCGTCGGAGCAGCGCTTCTTCTCGCCGGCACACCCGCCTTTGCCCAGACGTCAGCCTCTCCACAAGCTACTCTGCCTGCTGAGACACGCCCGGCCACGACCACCCCGGACGGGGATACGGGCTTGTGGTTCGTGCCGACCGCCGAGATTCTGCCGGCGAAGCGCTGGTCGGCGAGCGCGTACCGGGTCAACTTCGACTACCAGCAGGGCTTCACGGATGTGTCGAACTGGCCGGTGACGTTTGGGTATGGCCTGAAGGATCGCGTGGAGTTGTTCGGGTCGTGGACGCTGGTGCGGCGCATCGACCGCGACGTGCGGCCGATCTTCCGGCCGACCAATGCGCACGCGGGCGGGCTCGTCAACGAGTATCCGTTCGTGAGCGGCGGCTGGTCCGACAGCCAGCTGGGCGACCTGTGGCTGGGCGGCAAGGTCAATCTGATGTCCGAGTGGCAGCAGAAGCCGATGGCGCTCGCGGTACGCGGCATGGTCAAGCTGCCGACGGCCAAGGATGACGAGGAAGGGGTCGGAACGGGAAAGACGGATTTCCTGTTCGACTTCATCGCCAGCAAGGAGCTCAACCAGAAGGTCGAGCTGTCGGGCTACGGCGGATTCATCGTGCGGGGCGACCCGAGCAACGTCGATCTGTCGAACGGCTTCCGGTGGGGCATCGGCGCCGGCTTCCCGACGCGGAAGAGCCTGCGGGTGACGACCGAACTGCACGGCGAGTCGCAGCTCGACGACGTCGTGTACAACGGCACGGGCCTGGTCGGCGAGGACGGCTCGCTGCCGCCGCTCGTGTCGGACTCGGATACGGCGACGCATTTCACGGTCGGCCTGACGTGGATGTCGAAGTCGGGCTTCTTCGCGGGCGCGGGCGCGAATTGGCGCTTGGGGATGGACGGCCGCGATAGCGTCGGGTCGCAGTTCGGGAACGTCAGCGGCGACTCGTTCGGCTTCCAGGCCCGCATCGGCTATCACCCGGGCGTGCGCATTTACGTGCCGCCACCACCGCCGCCACCACCGCCGCCGCCCGCACCGGCACCGGTGCCGCAGAATCGGCCGCCGACCGTCAAGGCTCGGTGTGAACCCTGCACCGTCGAAATCGGACGTACCTCGACGGTGACCGCCGATGCCTCCGATCCGGATGGCGACGCACTGAGTTACAAGTGGAGCGCACCGGCGGGTGCCTTCGCCCGAGCGACCGATCGTCAGACGCCATGGACCGCTCCGATGCAGGAGGGCCCGGTTCAGGTGCAGGTCTGTGTGGCGGACGGCAAGAGCGGTACGGCGTGCGACACGATCACCATCCAGGTGATCCGACCGGCCGTGAAGGAGTTCGTGTTCGAGGACGTCCACTTCGACTTCGATCGCTACTCGCTCAGGCCGGAAGCGGCGCGAGCGCTCGACGAAGCTATCAAGACGCTGCAGCAGAATCCGTCGCTGCGCATTCAGGTCGAAGGGCACACCTGCAACATCGGCACGGCCGAGTACAACCTGGCGCTCGGCGATCGCCGCGCGAACGCCGTCAGGGACTACTTGACGAGCCGTGGCATCGCCGCGGATCGGCTGCAGAGTATCAGCTACGGCGAAGAACGGCCCAAGCACGACAACAGCCGCGAGGAAACGCGCCGGCTGAACCGCCGCGCGGCGATGGTGGTTCGGGTTCAATAGCGGTTCGGGTTCAGGGTTCAGGGTTCAAGGTTCACGGTTCATGGTTCACAGTTCGAAGTTGCGGCGATGGCTTTAAGATGGTCCGAACGCTGAACCTTGAACCTTGAACCCTGAACCCTGAACCCTGAACCCTGAACCCTGAACCCTGAACCCTGAACCGCACTTGAATGGTCATCAAAGCCTCGTCGGCGACAGAGATCCGCTCGCTCGTCGAGGCGTTGGGCGGCGATGACGAGGTCCATCGCGATTCCGCCATCGCGAGGCTCGGTATCATTGGCGCGCGCGCGGTCGATCGGCTGACTGACGCGTACGCGAAAACAACCAGCCGCGGCACGCATCTCGCCATCCTGCGGACGCTCGAAGTCATCGGCGATCGACGGAGCGCACCGCTCGCCCAACGGGCCCTGGGCGAAGGCGGAGACGTCGCCATCGCTGCCACCGGCGTCCTCCGGGCGCTGCTGTCATCCCCACACACCACGACTGCCACCTCGGCGCTCGACACGCTCGTCGCCACGACCCTCGACGTCAGCCGCGACCGGCGCCTCAGGCTGGCAACCTTCGATGCGCTCTTCGATGTGCTCAGGGAACTGCCACCGGACGTGCGGGCGCGCATCGCCGCTGCGCTCCGCCGTGATGCCGTGCGCGGGACGAGCGATGTCGCCGACGTGATAACCATGGCCGACGGCGAGGCCGCGCGCGGAGAGGCCGTGTGGAAGGACGCCGTTGAAGGACGGCTGCCCGAGGCACCCGAAGCGTTGCGTCAGGCGCTGGCCACGCGCAGCGCGTCAGCGCCGCTCAATAGGCTCCGCACGCTGGTCGACGCGGTGCACACCCGGGAGCGCGAGGCGCAAGACGACGATCTGGCGGCGCGTCAGGCCTGGCTTGCGCTCCGAGGGGCGCTGCACCAGGCGCTCGCCCTGCGCGGCAGCCGATTGGCGCTCTACGACCTGCGTGAAACCATCGAGGAAGGGGCGATGCGGCTTCCCACGTCGTTCCTGGCCGCCGTGCACGTCCTCGGCGACCCGTCGTGCCTCGAACCGCTCGCGGCTGCGTGGGCAGCGGCTGGAGCGGACCGGTCCGCTGACGGCCAGCGCTGGCGGCAGCAGCTGGCTTCAGCCTTCCGCGCGATTACGCAACGAGAGAGAATCACCAAGCGACACGCCGTGATGAAGAAGATCGCGGCGCGGTGGCCGGGGGTGACGGGATAAGGCTCAGGGCTCAAGGCTCAGGGCTCAAGGAAGAGCCTTGAGATCTCAGTCCCGCGACTAGGATCGGAATGCTCTTGCTTGAGCCCTGAGCCCTGAGCCCTGAGCCTCTTTCTAGTAAGACTTCGCGAACCACGGCTGAAGTGTCGAGGGTCTGCCGCACGTCACGCACGTGCCCGCCACGGTGTCGCTTCCGAAGGGAATATTGCGCAGCGTCGCCTGCGTATCGGCTTTGATCTGCGCCTCGCATGCCTCGCTGCCGCACCATGAGGCGATGACGAATCCGGGCCGGCCTTCCATGGCCGCCTTGAACTCGTCGTAGCTCGAGACGCGCGTCGTGTGCTCCTCGCGGAAGGTGAGTGCGCGCTGGTAGAGCGCCCTCTGGATCTCTTCGAGCAAGGCCGTGACGTGCGCCGGCAGTCCATCCATCGGCACGAATGACTTCTCGCGGGTGTCGCGGCGCGCGAGGACGACCGTCGACTTCTCGATGTCCTTGGGACCGATCTCGAGCCGCACGGGTACGCCCCGCAGCTCCCATTCGGCAAACTTCCAGCCGGGTGTGTACGCGTCTCGATCGTCGAGCATCACGCGCACGCCCTGCGCGACGAGCCCGTCGCGGATCTCCTGCGCCTTGGGGAGCACGGTCTCCTGCCAGTTGCCGCGCGGGATCGGGACAATCACGACCTGATGCGGCGCCACGCGCGGCGGCAGGATCAGGCCGCTGTCGTCGCCGTGCGTCATGATCACGCCGCCGATGAGCCGCGTCGACACGCCCCACGACGTGGTCCAGGCGTGCTGCAGCGTCTTGTCGCGGCCCTGGAACTGAATCTCGAACGCCTTGGCGAAGTTCTGTCCGAGGTTGTGCGACGTGCCTGCCTGGAGCGCGCGGCCGTCACCCATCAGCGCTTCAATCGAGTACGTCTTCGACGCCCCCGCGAACTTCTCGCTCTCGCTCTTCTGACCGTCGATGACGGGCATCGCCAGCTCGTTCTCGGCGAACTCCTTGTAGAGCGCGAGGATCTTCAGCGTCTCTTCCTGCGCGCCTTCGGCCGTCTCGTGGGCGGTGTGCCCTTCCTGCCAGAGGAACTCGGTCGTCCGCAGAAACGGCCGCGTGACCTTCTCCCACCGCACGACGTTCGCCCACTGGTTGATCAGCACTGGCAGGTCCCGCCACGACTGGATCCATTTCGCGTAGAGCGTGCCGATGATCGCTTCCGATGTCGGCCGGACGACGAGCGGTTCTGCCAGCTCCTCGTCGCCACCGCGCGTCACCCATGCCACCTGCGGCGCGAAGCCCTCGACGTGCTCCTTCTCCTTCATCAGGAGGCTGGCGGGGATGAAGAGCGGGAAGTACGCGTTGACGTGCCCGGTCGCCTTGAATCGTCGATCGAGCCCCTGCTGGATGAGCTCCCAGATCGCATAGCCGTAGGGCCGGATGACCATGCAGCCCTTGACCTCGGTGTAGTCGGAGAGCTCCGCCCGCCGGACGACGTCGAGATACCAGCGCGAAAAGTCCACGGACTGGGGCGTGATCTCGGTAACCTGGGACTCTTTCTTGTTGTCTTGCTTGTTGCCGGGCTTGTTGTCGGCCATTGTCAAATCGTCTCGGAAATCCTTCGCTGCCAGTGTATATCGTCGCGTACAGGGAAATCGTCGCGGTAGTGCCCGCCGCGGCTCTCTTCACGGCGCAATGCAGCGCGCGCGATGAGGCGGCCGACGGTGAGGATGCTGGCGACGCGCCAGCCCTCGGCATCGAGCGGGCCATCGTTTGCCGTCCAGGCCTCGAGCGAACGCCACGTTCCTTCGAACTCGCCGACGACGGTCTCGAGACTGCTGCGGTTGCGGAACAGCCCGACGTCGCGCCACATCGCCGCTTGAAGCCGGGGCCCGGCATCGGCGTCGAACTCGAGCGCACCTGCGACTCCGGGCGGAGCGAACCGGTTCGGCTCGGCATCAACGGGAACGCCGTACTTCAGGTCGGCGCGCATCGCCAGCCCGGCGCGGGCGCCAAAGACCAGGCCCTCGAGGAGCGAGTTGCTGGCCAGGCGGTTGGCGCCATGGACACCGGTACAGGCCACTTCTCCAGCCGCGAACAAACCGCCGATCGTCGTACGGCCATCGAGATCGGTCTGCACGCCGCCCATGATGTAGTGTGCCGCCGGACCAACAGGGATCCGATCGCGGGCGAGATCGAGCCCCGCCGCGCGACAAGCAGCCGAGATCAACGGAAAGCGCTCGTGTACGAAGTTCGGGTCGAGCGTCTGGAGCGACAAGTAGATCGGCGCGCCGGTACGCCGCGACTCGAGCTCGATGCTCCGCGCCACGCGATCCCTTGGCGCGAGATCACCGGCCGGATCGTAGCGCTCCATGAAGCGCTCGCCCGCCTCGTTGAGCAGCCGCGCACCCTCGCCGCGCAGCGCCTCCGACAACAGGAATCGTGGCTGTCCCGCGATCTTCAAAGCCGTCGGGTGGAACTGTATGAACTCGAGATCGGCGACCCTTGCCCCCGCGCGGTAGGCAATCGCCACGCCGTCGCCTGTGGCCACGGGCGGATTGGTCGTTTCACTGTAGACATGTCCGGCGCCGCCGGTCGCCAGCAGAATGACCTTCGCTCGCACGACGCTCGTGCCACCGTCCTCGTGCAGAACCCTGGCGCCGACGCAGCGGCCGATCGTGGCGTCGACGATCAGGCTGACCGCTCGCGCGTGATCCGACGTTCTCACGCCTGGCAGCGCCGACGCGCGCCGCCACAGCACGCGGCCGATCTCTCGGCCGGTGGCATCGTGTGCGTGCAGGACGCGCCGGGCGCTGTGCGCGCCTTCGATCGCCAGCGCGGGGTTGCCGTCGGCGTCGCGGTCGAACGCCGCGCCCCAATCCATGAGTTCCCGCACGTAGCGGGGTCCCTCGCCGACGAGCACTTCGACCGCCAGCGGATCGCACAGTCCATCGCCCGCGGCAAGCGTGTCGGCAGCATGCAGCGCCGGCGAATCGTCCGGACCCACGGCTGCCGCGATGCCCCCCTGGGCATTGCCGGTGTTGCCCTCGCGAGGCCCGGCCTTCGTCAGGATGAGGATCGATCCCGCACCCGAAAGCTCCACGGCCGCCCGCAGGCCCGCGATGCCGCTGCCGATGATGAGGAAGTCTGCGTGCAGGTCCACTCCAAGTCCGATCCTGTTATCCTACCATTCGCTACTTCATCCACTTGGGCCCGCGTCGCTCCATCGGGGCGGCCCGGCTCGGCAGCCGATGTGACGATCGAACCGCAATCATCCAACCGACCTGTCGCGAACGCGCAGCTTCTGCACGTCCGTGCCCCCTCTGGCGCGTACCCCGTCGAGATCGCCGGTGGCGTGGCCAGCCGCCTCGCGGCCGCGATCGACGCACTCGGTGCGCCGCGCCGGCGCTTCGTCGTGTCGAATCCCACCGTGTGGCGCCTGCATGGCGACACGTTCTCGGGGCTCACTTCGGAAGAGCCGATCCTCATTCCCGACGGCGAACGCTTCAAACAGCTCGCGACCGTCGGCCGCATCTACGACGCCCTCATCCGATCCGCCGCCGATCGCGCAACCACGATCATCGCGGTGGGTGGGGGAGTCGTCGGCGACGTCGCCGGATTCGCCGCGGCCACTTACCTTCGCGGCGTTCCGGTCGTCCAGGTGCCGACGACCCTGCTCGCGCAGGTCGACAGCGCGATCGGTGGAAAAGTCGGCGTGAACCACGCCGCCGGCAAGAACCTCATCGGCGCCTACCACCAGCCAGCCGCCGTCATCGTCGACCCCGAGTTCCTCGGATCGCTTCCGCGTCGCGAGTTCCGCGCGGGCCTGTACGAAGTCGTCAAGTACGGCGTCATCGCGAGCCGGCCGTTGTTCGAACAGGTCAGCCGACATCTCGCGCAGTTGTTCTCCCGCGATGCCAGCGTGCTCGTCCCCGTGATTGCCGAATGCTGCCGCATCAAGGGCCGTGTCGTCGAAGAGGACGAACGCGAGTCAGGCCCGCGACGCGCGCTCAACTTCGGTCATACGCTCGGCCACGCGCTCGAGGCGGCCACGAAGTACCGCCGGTTCCGGCACGGCGAAGCCGTGGGATACGGCATGCTGGCCGCGGCGAACCTGTCGGTCGAGAGAGGCGCGATGCCCGCCGCCGACCGCGACGCACTCGCGGCGCTCGTCACGCAGATGGGACCCCTGCCGTCGGTGGCCGACCTCTCTGCGCAGCAGGTCGTCGAAGCGGCCGGACGCGACAAGAAGGTCATCGCCGGCCACCTGCATTTCGTCCTCCCGATCGGCATCGGCGCGACGACCACGGTGACCGACGTCACGAGTGATGAATTGATCGCTGCGGCGCGCAGCCTGGGATTGCGGGCTTGATCTACTCGAGTCGATGCTCCTTCAGCTTCGCCAGGAGCATCTTGTAGCTGATCTGCAGCAGCTCGGCCGCCCTCCCCTTCACGTTGTCGGCCTCCTTCAGCACCTGCTCGATCTTGACCCGTTCGACGACCGCCAGCGCGCGCTTGGTCGCGTCCATCAGCGAGCCCGAGAGATCGAGATCGGCAAACGGATCGACCGGCTGGTTCTCCGGCTCGGCCGTGACGAACGACAGGTTCAAGTGACGGGGCAGAATGGCGTCGCCATCGGTCAGGATCACGGCCCGTTCGATGCAGTTCTGGAGCTCGCGGACATTGCCAGGCCATCGGTACGCGATGAGCTGCTCGAGCGCCGCCGGCGAGAGGGTGATCGGCTTCTTCTTCATGTCGCGGCAGAAGCGATCGACGAAGAACCGCGCCAGCAGCGGAATATCACCGGGACGATCGCGCAGCGGTGGAACCGTGATCGGAAAGACCGACAACCGGAAGTACAGGTCTTCGCGGAACCGCCGCGCCGCGACCGCGGCGCGCAGGCCGCGATTGGTCGCCGCGACCAGCCGGACGTCGACTTGCACCGTCGCAGTCCCACCGACGCGCTCAAACCGCTTTTCCTCGAGTGCCCGGAGAATCTTCGCCTGCAGCGCCAGCGGCAGGTCGCCGATCTCGTCGAGGAAGAGCGTGCCGCGGTGCGCCATCTCGAACTTGCCCAGCTTGCGCGCGACGGCGCCGGTAAAGGCGCCCTTCTCGTGACCGAAGAGCTCCGTCTCCAGCAATGTCTCGGGAATGGCGGCGCAGTTGATGGCGACAAACGGTGCGTCGGCGCGCGGGCTGAGAGCGTGCAGCGACCGCGCGAACAGTTCCTTGCCGGTGCCGCTCTCGCCCTCGAGCAGCACTGTCGTGTCCGTCGCCGCTGCCTTCTGAAGGCTCGCGAACACTTTCCTGAGCGACAGATCCTCGCCGACCAGCTGCGGCGCCCCGCGACGGACGGCGAGCTCCTCCTTGAGCAGCAGGTTTTCGGTCACCATCCGCCGCTGCTCGAGCGCGCGCGCGACGAGGAGCGCGAGATGATCAGGGTCGACGGGCTTGGCGAGAAAATCGAGGGCGCCCTCTTTCATCGCCGCGACGGCATCCTCGATGCTCCCGTACGCGGTCATGACGATCACAGGCGTATCGGCGTCGAACTCCTTCGACGCGCGAAGCACGCCGAACCCATCGCCCTCCGGAAGCCGGAGGTCGGAGAGGACGATGGCGGGACTCTGCTGGAGCATCCGCACGGCCTCGGGCTGATCGCGAGCTTCGAGCACGGCATGTCCCTGCCGCTCGAGCGCGTGCCGGAGCATCGTACGCAGCGAATCCTTGTCTTCGACGATCAGAATCTGAGCTGGAGCGGCCACTCGCGCGGAGGTCAGCGGAGCCAGCCTGGGGGGACCCCGGCTTTGCGCGCCTCTTCTTCGATGTCTGCGATCTGCTTCTTCGAGAGCTCGACATCGGCCTTCACGCGCTCCATCTCCTGGAGCGCGTCCTGCCGATCCTGATTGACCTTGGCCTGCTGAGTGAAATCACCGGCGCCGTTCCGGAAGTCATTGGTCAGGGCGTTCACGCGCGTCTGCAGTGCCTGGAGGAATACCTCGTTGCGGCGCAGCTCGGCGCGGGCTTGCGTGATTCTGCTGCGCCAGGCCGCTTCGTCGCCCTGTCCACCGGCGGCGGCGTTGCCGGTCGGTGCCGGCGCCGCTTTCTGGTCGCCGGAGGAGTCGGCGGCGGCGCCTTCGGTCGTAGCCGTCGAGGCCGGCTTGCGAGCCGATTCGGGCAGGTCCTTCGTGGTGATGACCTTCTTGGAGTCCTTCACCGTCTTCCGGCGCTCAGCTTCCTTGCGCGCGATTTCGGCGAGCGAGGGCTGCGACTGCGCGGTGGCGACGGCCGGCCACACGAGCAGGGCGGCAAACGCCATCGCCAGCACCGAAGCCACGAGCGAACGCGACGGTCGTTGGGCTCTCATGTTCGACTAAACACCTGTTAATTGTATCAGATACGGGCGTCTGTGGCTAGGGCTGCACCCCGGGGGCCGCACGGCGTCACGTCCTCACGGACCGTCACTGGGGTATATCGGCGTCAGGGGGTATACACCCCAGCTGAAACCGTCCTTGGTCCTCGAATCGGGCCGTCGAGACGCCGCTATCGAGGGTCGGTCCAGGCCAGTAGCCGGAGGGCTCCCCCGTCCGTTCGTCCTACCCGCGCCTCGACGGAGCGCCGGGCTGCGCCGGTGCCAAACGCCACCGCCCAGACCAGGATCTCGCCGTTCCGGTCGACAGCCGGGTCACCGTCTCCATCCGACTCGTCGTCTGCGACCCAGACCACGAGGTACAGCGGCAGGTCGAGGCCGGGCGCTGCCAGCAGCGAGCCGACAGGGGCGTGCGCGAAGAGGCGCCACCTGGGACTGTCTGCTCCGAAGACACCCGGACCGTCACGCTGGTCGCTCTCGCGCTGGCGGTCCGCGGTCAGCGCGGCGAGGTCGAGCGTCCGCCCATCCGGTCCTCGCGGCACCGCCTGGCCGTCGTCAAAAACCGAGGTCACGTTCGCAGGTGGCGCGGTTAGAGCTGGCGACCAGTCGGGCATCGTCGCCAGGTCGTGAAGCGCACGCTCGAGAGCCGCCTCGGCGCCGTACGACGCCTCCCTGCCATGGCGGAAGCTGGCGCTGATGAGCGTTTCGGTGCTGGTGAGCGCGACGAGCGCCGCCGCCACCGCGCCGACCAGGACGGCCATGAGCAGCGCGACCACGACGGCGACGCCCTGTTCGTTGTGGCGAAGTCCGGATGACTCAGGCATGTGGTGGGAGCTCATCGCGCGAAGACGACTGGCGCCATGTTGCGCGGGGCGACGTCGAACGTCACCTCGTAATCGGGCACGTAACTGTAGCCGCTCGTCGAACGTCCTGGCCGCGTGAATTGTGCACCCGTGCCCCGGACGACGTCCGCGGCGGCCTGCACGCGAATCGTGACTCGCACGAGCCGTATCCTGAGCAGGTCGCCGTCGAAGGCGTCAGCTCCTGCGCCACAGACCGGACCGTCGGTCATCTCCGCGGACGTGAGCTGGTGGAGCCCCGTGCCGCCGAAATCGTCGAGGCGCGGCACCGGAGGCGAGCCGGCGTCGTAGACGCAGCTGCTGGTTCCTTCGGCCGGACGTGGCACGCTCGCGGGCGATGAGTCAGCGAAGTACGAGAAGCGCACATCGAGGACGTTGTCGATGAGCGGCATGTCGCTTTGGTGACCGTCGTACACCATCAACCGCAGATTGTCGCGGTCGAAGTAGTAGACGCGCTGCACGACGGGGACGACGATCGAATGTCCCGCGTCATAGGGCCGGTGGAATGCCGGATTGGGCGCATCATGTGCGAGCGCGCCGGCAATCCCCGTCACGGTGAAGAGGTCGTGGCCCGCCCCAACACCGCGCGTATCCATGACGAGCGCGCGCGCCCCGTCGTTGAATCCGCAGAGCCCGGCGACCGGGCACCCGCGCGCCGTTGCACTGACGGAGATGGCATCCGTCGCGGTCGCCATGTCGACCGTCAGCGGCGACGGCCAGGCATCGTCGGTCAGGTAAACGAGGCTGATGCGGTCGGTGAAGGCGGACAGCGGCGCGTCAGGACCGCGAGCGCCGGTCCGCGCAGGAACGAGGGGCGCCAAATATCCAGTCAGACCACCGGACAGGCCGTGGACAGGTCCGCGAAGCGCTCCCCCTCCCGCGAGCGCCAGATCTTTGCGCAGCTTCTCGGCGGCAACGCGGAGTCGCTGGTGCAGATCGGTTGCCTCACCATGCGTGCGCGCCAGCCGTTGTCCGCTGGCGGCGATGTGCAGTGTCGGGGCCACCGCCACCAGCAGGATCGTGAGGGCGAGCAGCACCTCAACGAACGAGAATCCACGGTCGGCGCGTTCGCGCATCATCATGTCCTGCGCATCCTGATGGCTGCTATTTGGGGCTGTGTCAGCATTTATCAATGCGCTTGGGGCCCCACCCCCAAGCGCTCTCGCTCGGCGACTTCCGCCTTCGCTGAAGCTTCGGCGGACCGCCGTAGCCTTGGCGGAGGCTGGTCGCGCCTCGCTCGGGCCGCAGGCGCTAGCCTTCTCACTCATTGGCCCATGCGCGTGCGGACGCTCACCAGCAGCGCATCGACGCCGGTCCGCCGGCTCCAGGGCGTCGAACGGGAGCGGGCGTCACGAACGGTGGTCACGAGGACCTGGAGCACCAACGTGCGCTCCGGGTCAGCGGGAAGCGGGCGCACCGACCATCGTCGGATGAAGACCGCGTCACGCGGCGGTTCGCGGTCGTGCCCGACCCAACGGCCGGCGTCGTCGAGATAGTCGACCCATGGTGGCAGGTTCGACGTGAGCGTACCGGCAGGTGATGCGTCGAGTCCCGCTCCGTCCTCCCCATGATCGGGATGGCTCACGTCGGTCGTTCGATCGGACCGCGGCACGGCCGGCAGGCCCGACAAAGACGACTCGTACGTCCAGGCGAGCGCGCGCAGCTCGTCCATTTTGGACGCTGCAAGGATGACGGCGGACGTTTGCTCTTTGGACGCGCGCATCGCAAGCGTCGCCACGGCGATGAGCTGAGCCACGCCGGTAGCAATCGCAATGAAGATCGCGATCGCAATCAACACCTCGACGAGCGTGAAGCCAGAAGCGGCCGAAGCGTGGCGACGGACCGGCATGCCGGCTGACGATGCAACCTCCGGTCCGTTCGGGACCGCTCGATCCGTCTGTCAATTCTGAGGAAGACGGCTCGGCTCAACTCGGAGCGTGCAAACGCGCGTTGCCGGCGCGCAACTGAGGTTGCACGCTGCCGTGCGTCAATGAGGGAGGCTGAAGGGTCAATCAATGAGGCGCAGCGGAAGGTACGCGCTCCGGTTTCACCGACGCGGGCAGCGTGACGACAAACCGCGCGCCGCCACCGTCATCGTTGGTCACCGTCACCCGGCCGTTGTGCGTCACGACAATCTTCTGGACGAGAGCCAGGCCGAGTCCCGTCCCCTGTGCCTTGGTCGTGAAGAACGGCCGGAAGACGCGGTCGGCGACGTTGTCGGGAACGCCGGGACCATTGTCGCTGACGCTGATGCGCTGCAGCCGTGCAGCGGGTCCCGCTGCCCTTCGATGACGATGCGCGGGACGATGTGTGCCTGGCCGCAGGCTTCGAACGCGTTGCGACAGAGATTGCTCAGCGCCTGACGGAGCAGAACCTCGTCGCCTTCGACCCTGCCGAACTCGCCGCGCACAATGACGTCCCCGCCGCGCGCGCGCACGTCGGCCCTGATTTCCTCGGCTGCCCGTTCGGCGAGTGCGGCCATCTCGACCGGCGCCAGCGCCAGCTCGGTTGGACGCGCGAAGCTCAGGAAATTGGTGACGACCTGTCCGAGCGCCTCGGTCTCGTCGCGAATCCCCTGGACGTACGGGCGGTAGTCAAGCGGGAGGTGCTGCAAATCGATCAGCCGGCCGTACCCGTGAATGGTGGCCAGTCCGTTGCGGAACTCGTGCGCGATCCCGGCCGTCATCTCGCCGAGCCGGGCCAGACTGTCCTTCAGGCGGAGCTGCTCTTCGAGCTCCATGACCTCGGTGAGATCGCTGAAGAGGCAGATCACGCCGTGCACCGCGCCGCTGCCCTCCTCGCGGATGGGCGACACCGTCAGGCCGAGATGTGACGCGGCTCCGCCGCTGAGCGGCACGGCCCGCCGCACCACCGGCCGCGACGTGGTCAGGCACTCCTCGAGTACGTCAGCGAGCGGCCCCGCGTCTTTGAGCACGTCGCGGTAGGGCCCCTCCCATCGGTTGCCCGGCAACCCAAGCATCGTCTGGCCGGCGGGGTTGAGGGTGCGGACGATTCCCTCGCGATCGACGACGAGGAGACCGGAGGTGAGGCTGGCGACGATCTCGCTGTTCAGACGCTCGGAGGCTTCGGCGCGGGCCTTCATCGCGCGCTCGCCGTCCTTGAGCTTGCGCACGGCGTCTTCCATGGCCGCGGCCATGAACGCGGTCTCCGTGCCAGCCTTCCGGTCGTCTCGGGTGGCGGCGCGGGCCGCGGCGAAGATCCGCAGGACGGCGTACGCGAGGACGCCGGATAGAGCGGCGACGATTGCCGTCAGGCCGAGGAAGAGGTAGCCGCTCTGAGTCATGGGATCAAGCTTTCAGCTTGCAGCTCGGCTCAGCCGTCAGCTAAGAGCTCTCAGATCCTAGTCGAACGGCTGAGATCTGAAGCGCTTTTAGCTGACAGCGGAGAGCTGACAGCTGAGAGCTGCCTATTGCGTCGGCCTGAGCAACTGCCGGAACGTCAGCGTGTTGACGTCGCGGAACATCGGCGTGCCCGGCGGTAGCAGCAGGGGCAGCAGGAAATCCGTGTCGAATGAGTATCCGCGGGTGGGAGGGGCATACACCGTGTTGCAACACTTGTAGATACCGTTCGCCTGGCGGCTCGTGTAGAAGCTGACGATCGAACCGCGATAGTTCAGCGTCTGGCCCCCGCTGTCGTCCCACTTTTCGAGGTAGCGGAGAAAGTTGTGGGCTCCTCCGTCGGTGCCGAAGTCATCGACCGTGCTCCACGCCGGCTTCGGGAACGGAAACGGTTTTCCCGCCGACGATGGCCATGCGGTATCCCGTGGTTCGGGCCGGACGTCCAGCCAGATCGTTCGGTGAATTGAACGATCGAATGTCGTTCCACGCGGTGGACAGGAGCGTCACCGCGTCGGCCATGATGGCCGCGGGCACGTGCGCCTCGCCCACAGGGGGGGCATTACTTGTCGAGTTGTAGTTGCCCTGCACATAGACAGGATTCTCGGACGCGATCGTCAAGCCCGCCGCGGGCAACTGGTTCTGGCCGCCATTGACGATTTTCAGCGCGCGGCGGAAGAAAATCTGCCGGTTGGCCCGGCCCACCAGGCGTCCAACGGGGATACCGCCGCTCGTCTGCGCGCCATCAAACGTCAACCAGGGACGAGCGGTCCCCGCTGCGGTGCCGCCGTTATATGGTGCCAGCGCACCCGCGATGACTGCGCCGAACTTGCCGTAGTTGTCGAACACGACGGGCTGTCCGGTCACCGTGTTCAGATCTTCCCCGGCCTCCAATGCGTCGTTTGGTGTGCCATTCGCCACGGCGGGGTTGACGTTATCTTCGAAACCGTACTCCCCGGTTTCCACTTGAGGCACGGCCTGATTGCGATTTCCCCGCCGATCGGAAAAATAGACGATGTAGCCGTTGTCGTTGCGCGTCTGAGCACCCGTGCCGGCCGCGTAGACGCCCGCGCCCAGAATCCACTGGCGCAGGTTGTTCACGTCCAGCTCGACGTACTGCACGACTCCGCCGGGCGTCATGAAGTTGGCATTGCCTCCAGGTGCGCTGTCGCGCAGGTTGCCCTCGCGCGTGTCGTACAGCGTCAGCGGCCAGTAGTCGTGCTCGTTGGCTGACGCGGTCGGCGTCCGGCAAGGCTCGCCCGCATTGTTGCCACGTCCGCGGCGGAAGTGGGACACGTCGCGGACCCGCTGAAGACGGATAGATCGGTGCGATTCCGGGTTCAACTCGGCACAGGGGAAGGCGGCGCGCACCGGGCTGGAAACGTGTTCCAGCGTTCGCGGCCGCGCCGTTCCGAGTCGAAATGTTCCGGCCCGTGATCCCATAGCGCCAGGATCTCGTTGGTGATGTCGACCCAGACGTTCGGATTGGCGTTGGTTCGCTGCTCAATCTTGATGTAGCCCCCGAGCAATGGCGTGTCCCCGGGGGTCTTGGCGATGCCCGCGGGCATGACACCTGGTGGCGCCGAGCGCTGCGTTGAGAGGGGCGGCCGCAGCTATCGCCCGCGCCCGAGAGCGCGCACCTGCGCGCCGCCCAGCGCGACCGCCGTTCAGCGACACCGGCGCAGCCGCGGTCACGACGGTGGGCAGATTCGTTATGTCAGTCGTGGCGTCCGACAAGCAGGATTCGGATCGCGCCTGAGCAAAAGAACCGCTGCTGGTAGATCAGTGGCAGCGCCGTGTCCTCGTTCGAGTTCTGTGCGGGACGCCGGATGATGTCGATCGGCCGGGCGCCCTGGGACACCAGCGGCAGGTCCAGCCGGCGCGCGCCCGTGCGGCCGTTGCGGATGTTGCTGCTGTAGGTCCCGATCGAAAGCGAGGTCCACAGCGGCTCGTTCTGACTACGTCACGTTGGCATTCATGCTGCCTTCGTTGGGACTCTGCGTCAGGTTACGGAAAGTCGCCGGCGCGGTCTTGAGCACGCGGACGGTGCCCGGATGGCTGACGGTCGCGTCGGTGCCATTCGACAGTCGCGTCCGAATGATCTCGCCGACGGCCGTCACGCGATCGGCCAGCGTCAGCGTCTTGCCGGAGCCTTCCGCGAGATAGAGCGTCGAGTTGGTGTGTACCCGGCCGCCGAAATTGAAGTCAGGCCCGGCGAAGAAACTCAAGTCGTTCTCGGAGAACATCCCGAACTGGAACACGGGCACGGCGACGGTCTGCAGCGTGCGGCGCATGCGGACCTCGGCGCCGCCGCGTGACCGCGCCGTAACGGTGATGTTGTAGGGCGTGATGATCCCGCGGAATCCCTGATACGGACCGGCGGAAATCGTGCTGCCCGCGGTGTTCTCGGGCGCCGGGTTTCCCGACGCGTCAGGTGTGAAGTTAATCTGATAGCCGGACGCTCCACCCGGTTCGATGAACTGAAACCCGGTCAGCACGGGCGGAGTGGCGGTCAGCGTCGCGATTTGTGCCGCACTCGGCGAAAAGTCCTGCGTGAAGAGCCCCGACAGGTCTGACGTCAGCTGCTCGAGCCCTGCGTGCGCGCCGGCATAGGCTTGCGTCTGATCCCGGTCGAGGCCGCTGGCGCGCGTGTCGGCGATGATGGCCGTCATGAACCCGACCATCAGCGCCGAGATGAGCACCAGGATCATGAGTGTCACGATGAGCGCGATACCCTGCTCGCGCGTGGATTCCAGCTGCCGTGTGGTGCTTGGGGATCGCATATCCATGTCCTCAACGATACCGATCAACGAACGCCAGGCTGCGAAGGCTGACCTGGGTCACGAGCGTGTTGTGAAAGAACTGCCGGGTCGTCCGCATCGGGAGCCGCGATCGGCCTGACAGCATGATGTTCACCTTGCGGATCTGGTTCGGCGAGCACACGCGTGGTGCGCACGCACCCGTTCCGGCCAGATCCGCGTCATTCATCCTGACATTGGTCGGGTTGGTGACGCCGTCGGCAATGTCGTACGTAATCTGCAGGTTCTCGATGTCGAACGCCACGATGGTGCCGAGCGAGTTGTCGAAGTCGGTCGGATGCCCGTTGTTCATGCGACGGATGAGGCGCGGATGCCTCGGGTCGGTCGCAACGTCCAGGTAGTAGCTGATCAACCGTATCCGCGTGGCCTCGGTGTTGACGAACACTGCGGGCGCTACGGGAGCCGTATCGGCTGGCGCCAGCGCGCGGAGCTGCGCCAGCGTGCCGCTGGCTGCTCCGTTCTGATTGAGATTCAGCGAGTCGTTCTGGCCGAACGTCACCACCTGTCCGTTGACGGCCGTGACCTGTGCGAGCGAGCTGCTGCTGCCCTTGGACAGCATGATGAGGTCGCCGAGCTCGATGTCGTCCGCCCCGCCGTTGGTGATGTTCACCGCCGGGTTCACCGTGATCGTGCTGCCATTGGCCGCAAAGGCCGTCAACCGCACACGCTCGAAGGCACTGTCCGCGGCGACGATGGTCATCATGTCCGTCGGTTGGCCTTCGGTGATCTCGGGCCCACGGCCCGGTCCTGGCACCACCGCCGAAATCTGCTCGCACACGGTGTCGGGAGTCGCGTCGTTCGGATCCGGGGGACAGAACGAGGGACCATCGAGCTGAAAGTTCGACCCAATCGGTCCGGGCAGCTGCATCGGCGTCGACCCGGCTCCATTCGCCAGACCGATCACGCGTCCGGTCGGCATGCCCTGGCCGACCTGGATCGCGTCGCGAACCATGATGTCCATGGCGGTGCGCAGCCCGTTGTTCAACCCGGTGATCTGCGCCGCGCTGTCAGTCGCCTTGATCGCGTCGTTCATGGCGGCCATCGTGGCGCCGAGAACGATGGTGGTAATCGCTATGGACATCAGCAATTCCACCAGCGTGAAGCCGCGCTCACGTCCGGCGACCGACTGGCGAGTCGTGCTTGCGTTTCGCATCTCGGGCCTCAAGAAATCGACGACACGTAGGTCACGAGCTCGTAGACGCGCTCCGGGACGAGCTCGCCCTGTCCGTCCCGAATCATCTTTCCGTACCGGACACGAACGCGAATCCGTCGCAGGTTCGGGTTGACCACACCGTTTGTCACGATCTCGCTGATCTCGATCTCCCGGCGATAGCTCGCCAGCTCGGTCCTGATGTCGTCGGCGGTCCCCAGAACATTGTCCGGTCCGGGGTTCAGCGCGGTCTCGATTCCCGTGTCGTCGGCTGTGTTCACCAGGCCGTCAGGGCCGGGATTGCGAAGCGGCTGCATGCCAGTGACGAACACGGCCGCGGCTTCCGCCGCGCAGGCCGGAGTCCGGGCCGCGCCCACGTTGTAAATCTGGCACCAGCGAATCACGCGCGTGTCGCGGGCGGTGTGTACGCTCTCAACCGCTTCCCGGGCTTTCTCCCGCGCGATGAGCGCCGCGGATGAGCTCGCGAGGTGATTCAGACCGAGGACGAACACGCCCGCGAGGCTCAGCAAGCCCGTCGCGAGAATCGCCATGGATATCAAGACTTCGATCAGAGAGAAGCCCTGCTCGGCCGCGCGGGAAACCTCGCGCGCCCCTCGGTTGCGGGAATGCCATTTGATCATCGGCGTCACTCCACCCACTCCTGACCGTTCCAACGCCATGCGCGGATGAGCGCCGTAGGGCCGAACACCGTGATGGCCCTGGCGCTGCTCGGATCTCCCGGAACCGACAGAAAGAGCGTTCCGTTCAACGGATCGCCTTGCTGGTCGACGAACGTCCCTTCGCTCGTGAACATCCGCGTCGGTGAAGCCCCAAAGGCCGTCGCCGTGCCGTTGCCGGGGAGGCCACCAACGGTTTCGGGCACGCCGGGTTGCAGCCTGAACTGGACGCGGTTCTCGAACTCGACGGTGTTGAGTACCGGTCGTGCCCGTCACCACGCCGTTCGCGCCGATGTCCTGACGCACGGTCCGAATCGCGGTGAGCCCGACGAATTGCAGCAGGACATTGCGCCGCTGGCTGATCGCCGTCTCCCGCGCCAGGCGGAGTGCGTCGGTCGCCTGCGCGATGCCCGCCTCTGCCCGTGCGTGTTGGGTGAATGCCGGCGACACCATGATGGCCATCGCCGCCACAGTCCCCATGATGGCGACCACGACGAGAATCTCGAGCAATGAGAAGCCCGACTCGTTCCCGAGCGTGGCCTGGCGGTTCTGGTGCATAGCAAACCCTGCAGCTTGGCGCCTCGGCGACCATCCCGACAATCTGGCGCCTCGAAAAATCCTCACGGTCTGACACACCAGCAAGCGATGTTCCATGAGCAGGTAAACATCACTACCTGCATGGTTTAGGTAGTGCTGACAACAGTCTTGTCGGCGTTAAGTGCCCCCGAGCGTCACGAAACGGGACAGTGCGATAACAGAATCGGTACTTGAGCCTAAAAATGCCCGAAAATCCTATGGTTATTAATAGAGGGCGAGATACCACGTGACGATGCGGGCGCCCACGAGGGAGGAAACGAGCGCGGCGAGCGAAAGGAATGTGCCATAGGGCAGTGCGTATTTCATTCCTCCACGGCGAATGGCGATGACCAGGAGTCCGACGAGCGCGCCGGTGAACGAAGAGAAAACGAGCGTCAGGATGACGAGCTTCCAGCCGAGGAAAGCGCCGACCATCGCGAGCATCTTGACGTCGCCCCCTCCCATGCCCTCGACGCCGGAGTAGCGGAAGTAGGCCTCGCCGATCAGCCACAGGATACCGCCGCCGATCACGGTGCCGATGAGCGCATCGACGATGCCAGGAGGCAGCAGGGCGCTGAAGGCGAGCCCGGCGGCGATCCCGGGCAACGTGATCACATTGGGCAGGAGGTGGTGCTCGAGGTCGATGGCGAAGAGCACGATGAGCGCGCTCGCAAAGAGCAACCGCGGCACGAGGATGATGTCCACTCCGAACACGGCGTAGTGCAGGATGAAGATCGCCATCGTGACGACCTCGACGATCGGATACCGGATCGAGATCGGCGTGCGGCACTTGCGGCAGCGGCCACCGAGCGCCGCGTAGCTGAGCACGGGGATGTTGTCGAACCAGCGCAGCACGTAGCCGCACGAGGGACAGCTCGACGCAGGCTGAACGATGGATGCCTTCCGCGGCAGCCGGTGTATGCAGACGTTCAGAAAACTGCCGACCGCCAGACCGAGAATCGCCAGTCCAATGAGCGCCAGGGTGTCGTCGGTCATTGTTGTCCGGGGTGAGCGCGCTCAGGCATCGGCAGCAGGGTCGATTCGTTGGACACCGAGACGGTGCCCGTAACCGGATCGATCTCGAACGGCGTGCCGGTCGGATCGAGGGGAATGCCGCGAAGGACGCCACGCCGCATCAGCGCCTGCCACGAATACTGGGTCCCCGGCGGCGGCGCGAAGCGGTTGACGATGGTCTGCAGCTGGTCGACGGCATCGAGTGCATCCAGCTGTTTGAGACTGCGGTCGGCGGTCCGTTTCAGCCAGTCCTGATCGGACTGCAGGATCTGGTTCCACAGGAATCGGGCGGATGCGCGATCGTTGCCGGCGCCGAGGATTCCGGCCGCGAGCGGTGTGAGCCAGTTGGGCGCGTTCGGCAGCGCGGCCGCGCGCTGGAACCACAGGGCCGACGCCTTGAAATCACGAAGGTGCCAGTAGTAGACGAAGGCGATGTCGTGGAAGTACTGCCACTTCGTCGGCTGCGCGGCGATACCCTTCTTCAGCAGGCTGATCGCCTGATCGGGCCTTCCCGCTCCGCCCGGGTAGCGCTCGCTCAGAAAGATCGCGCCGAACCGGTAGGCAATCGAGAAGTACGGATCGAGCGTGGTCGTATGCTCCAACAGCGGCAGCAGCAGTTCGTACTTCCGACGCTTCGTGCCCCGCTGGCGATCGCCGCCGAAATGCTGGACCGCGCGAATCCAGTAGACATCCGCGGCCAGCGCGTCGAAGTCGAGCGTCAACCGCTTGAGCGCCCCATCGGACTGCACGTACAGAATCTGTTCGATATCGCGATCGTCGTGGGCAAAGTAGCGATCGCGGGCAATCTGAAGGCCGATGGCCCCAGCCAGGCACGCGGCGGCGCCGGCGACCAGCGCGATCGTGCTCGAGCGCGACATTACTTGAAGTCCCGCCGCGAGAAGACGAGCGTCGCGGCAATCAGGAGGACTGCGATGTACAGCGCGCCATAGCCCACCGTCAACGTCAGGTAGCCGGCCGACACGGGGAGCCCGTGCACGACCTCGGTCTTGACGTCGAAGGCGGACAGATCCGGCAGGACGTGATAGAGGCCCCGCGCCAGCCCCGCCACGACCTTCGAGTCGACGACCTGCTCGAAGTTCCGCAGGTCGGCGTTGAAGTGTCCGACCAGGTAGAAGCCGAAGGAAAGAGCGGCCGACAGGATCGGCGTGGAAAACGTCGAGAAGAAGAGCGCCAGCGCGGTGATGAGCATCAGCTCGACGAAGATGAGCAGGATCGCCTTGAGGAGCGCCGGATCGATGCCGGGTGCGTCCCAGGCCGCCTGGTACTGGGCGGACTCGGTCAGCGTCATGTAGGTCAGCACCACGTAGAGCGCGACTGCCATGATGGCGATGTTGACGGCCAGCGTCAGCACCAGCCCGAGATACTTGCCAAGGATGACTTGTGGCCGGCTGATCGGCTTCGAGAGGAGCGCGTAGATGCTGCGCCGCTCGACTTCCTTGGCGACCAGGCCAATGCCGATGAAGATGGCGATGAAGAGCCCGAAGATGGCGATCGCCGCCAGCCCCAGGTCCTTGATGATCTTGACGTCCTGGCCGGCGGTCAGCTGGCCGAGAAAGAACGACGCCGAGATGAGCAGGATGGCGAACACGACGAGGTTGTAGGGGACGCGGTCCCTGACCGACTCGCGGAACACGCTCACCGCGATACAACTAATCGCGCGCACGCGATGCCTCTAGCGACACGGGCCGGGCCGAGCCCGCCGCAGCGACCCGTTTGACGAAGAAATCCTCGAGCGTATCGCGCACCGGGTTGAGCGACACCAGCTTCGCGCCGGTTGCGACCAGGTCCGCGACGACGCGCTCCGGCGCCGTCTCGGCCGCCAGCTCGATCGCGTAGCTGCCCGGTGAAGTCTCGGTCGTCCGGCGCGCGGTCGACGTCAGTCGCGCCAGCACCTCTGGTGTCACGCCGGTCATCACCAGCTCCCAGCCGCGAATCTCGAAGGCCAGGATCTCGTTGAGACGTCCCGCCGCCGCCAGACGTCCGCCGGCGACGACGGCGACGCGGCTGCACAAGGCTTCTGCATCCGCGAGGATGTGCGAGCTGAAGAAGACCGTCCGTCCGCGATCGCGCAGCTCGAGGATGAGCGACCTGACCTCGCGGCGCCCGAGCGGGTCGAGACCCGACATGGGCTCGTCGAGGAAGATGACTTCAGGATCGTTGATGAGCGCCTGTGCGATGCCGACGCGCTGCACCATCCCTTTCGAGAACTTCCGCAGCTGCAACCGGCGCTCGCCGCCGATGCCGACGCGATCCAGCAGCGCCGACACTCGCTTCGCACGATCGGCAGCCGGATACCCGAACAGCTGCGCGAAATATCCGAGCAGCTCCTCGGCCGTCAGGTAGTCGTAGAAGTAGGGATTTTCGGGCAGGTATCCGATGCGCTGCCGCGTCGCGACGTGCCCGACCGGCTGCCCCAGGATCTCGGATCTCCCGGAGGTCGGGAAGATGAGCTGCATCAGCAGCTTCAGCGTTGTCGTTTTGCCGGCGCCGTTCGGGCCGAGGAAGCCGAAGATCTCACCGGGCTCAATTGACAGCGAGAGGTGGTCGAGCGCGCGGTACGGCCGCTTGCGCCAGAATCCGATCGAGTAGTCCTTGGTCAGATCCTCTATCTGTATCGCTGGGGGCATGTCGCGTGTCGCTGGGGCATGTCCACTCTACTTGGTCCTCTGGAGTTCCAGCTGGATCAGGACCTCGAAGTACTGCGCTGGAAGAATCTGGGTCGGCATCCGTCCGTTGATGTAGAACGTCGGCGTCGACTTCACGCCGAGCAGCTGGCCGAGGCCGGCGTCGGTCTTGAGCTCCTCCTTCACGCGGGCGTACTGCGCATCGAAATCGGTGATTCCCGCCAACCGTCCGCGCTGCATCTTTGACCTCATCCGGCGTCAGCAGCGGCGGACCCAGATGGGAGAAGATCCAGTCTTCGAGCTTGTCCGACGTGCCCTTGGCCTTCGCCATCAGCACCGCGGCGGCCGCCTCACACGACGCATTGTGGACCGTGTTGGGCACGCCGGGATTGCATTCCGGCTCGAGCGGATACTGCTTGACGACGTATTTCACCTGGCCGGTGGCGATGTACTTCGGCAGGATCTGCTTGTATGCCTCGAACGTGAGCTTGCAGGCGGGACACTGATAGTCGTTGAACTTGACGATCAGCACCTTGACGCCGTCGGACGGCACCGGCACTTCGACCTTCGGCTGCACTTCCCACCACTGCGCAATCTTCGCCCGCTCGTCGTCGGTCACCTGCGGCAACGGCGCCGGAGCAGCCGCCGCCTGCCCGCTCGCCGCGGCCTCGCGCGGGAACGCGGTGACGGCCATGACGGACCCGGCGGCAAAGATCAGCGCGATGACCAGCGCGAGGGGACTCGAGACGAGCGTGCGGATGTCGCCGCGCGCGCGATCGGGCAAAGTCTTCATGGGAAACTTCGTGGCTCCACCGGAAATGAGGAAGATGGCGATCACCGCGACGTAGGTCGTCGCACAGAGGATACAGAACGTCTTGAGCACGAAATACGAGGCCCAGCCGAGATAGAGTACGAAGGCCAGGGCGAGCGTCGACAGCGCGAACACGTAGCCTGGCGCGTTTTCGCGCGCCTTGGATCCCGGCCGGCCGGCCAGGCCGGCAATCGCGAGGACCAGGGCAAAGAACAGCACGCCTCCGAGCGCGACCGGCACGCCCCAGATGCTGCCGTAGCGGCTCAAGTACGCCTGGCTGCAGCTGACGGTGGCGCTGACGTCGCACGCGCTCGTGTAGCTCGCATCGGTGAGCAACTTGTAATGCACGTAGCTCGAGATCGTCGCGGCGCCGAGGCCGATCGTGGCGAGTACGAGGGTCAAGGTTCGCTGCATCGACTTCAGTTGAGATGTCATTCGATGAATCTAGCGGATGACGCCCCGAACCTCCTGCCCGAGGGGCGGCGGTCCGTTGTCGGGCATCTTGCCGCTGAAGGTTTCGAGGTTGTCGTAGACCACCAGGTCGGCGTTGGTTCCGAAGAATCGAGTACCCGTGACACCGGGGGCCACCGGATCCGCGGTGACGTGGTACGAGTCCAGCGGGGTATCGCCGGTGCAGGTCAGCACAGGTTCAGCGACCTCGGCGCCTTCCATCGCAATCCGATAGCCGCTTTTGATGACCTCGTCGGCGCCCGTCAAATCCGGGCTGAGATACGCGGCGGCGGTACCGGGGTGGGCCTTGCCGAGACTCGTCAGATGGGGCGCGAACTTCTGGTTGCCGCAGGTCTGCGCATAGGCGAACTGCGCCTGATTGATTGCCGTCAGGGCGCCGATGGCGGATGTTTCGGCGCCACGGATGCGGGCATAGCGGTAATTCGCCATCGAGATTGCCGACAGAATCCCGATAATCAGCAGAACCAGCAGGACCTCGACGAGGGTGAAACCGCGCGAATCGCGCACGCTATCAGCTTACCATTTCTCACTGGATGGGGGTGCCTCCGCCGCCGGGCAGCATCTCCGCCTCGGTCGGCGCGACACCGTTGTAAGTGAAATAGATCACGGCCGGGCTGGTCGCAGCGAACCCGCGCTTTCCAGTCAGCCCGACCGTCACCGGCACGGCTGTCAGGTAGTAACCCATGTTGCTGACGGTGCCGTTGCAGTCCAGGGGGCCCGCCCCCTGCGTCCCCGCCGCCAGCTGGACGTTGTAACCGCTCTTCTGGGCCGGGTTACCGGCGAGATCGGGCGAGATGAACCCCAGGTTGCTCCCCGGGCAGGCCTGCGCGAGCACGTTCAGATCGGTCGCATACCCCCCAGCCGATGCCGCGCTCGCGTAGGCGGTCTGGGCGCTGTTGACGGCGCGAAGCGAGCCGAGCGCCGAGGTCTCGTTGGCCGCAATTCTGGCGCGCAGGAGCGCCGGCACCGCAATGGCGGCGACAATGCCGATGATCGAGACCACGATGAGCAGCTCAATCAGCGTGAAGCCGTCACTTCCGCGGGCGCCGGATGCTGTGCCATGTGGCATTGCTGCTGGGCCTTCTTTGGGCAAAAAAAGAGGGATGCCGGTGTTCTGGCATCCCTCGGGTTCCAAACTACGCCGACTACTGGATGGGCACGCCACCGACTTCGGGCGGGGTGTTGCCGTCCGACAGGAAGAAGATCGTGCCCGCGGTGGCCGTCGAGAAGGTCCGCACGCCCGTCTGCCCGGCAGTGACCGGCAGGGCCGTCGCATAGTAGCCGCTGCGGCTCATCGTGCCGTTGCAGTCGTTCACAACGTCCGCGCCCGTGGCGCTGTCCGCGAGCTCAACCGAGTAGCCGCTCTTGATCGAGGGGTTCAGGGCGAGGTCGGGCGAGATGAAGCCCTGTCCGCCGCCGCAACCCTGCGCCAGGGTCACGAGCGTAATCGCGTAGCCGCCGCTGGCCGCCGCCGACGAGTAGGCCACTTCAGCGCTGTTGGTGGCGCGCAGCGAACCAATCGCCGACGCCTCGTTGCCGGACATGCGGGCGCGGAGCAATCCGGGCACCGCGATGGCCGCGATGATACCGATGATCGCCACGACGATCAGCAGCTCGATGAGCGTGAAACCCTTCTGGTTACGAACCTTCATTGTCATCTCTCCTCAGTAGCCTAAGTTTGTGGGTGTTGGCCGCGGGGAATACCCGCGTCGGCTCCCGACTGGTCATTCCCAGCGGCCGACGGTCAGCCATTCAGCAACGCCGATGCCAGAGCATGAAGGCATTCGGATGTTTCTACTAAACACATACGCATGAGTAACTTACACATGCGTTGCAACCCGATGGCCGTCCCGAATCTTGTGCCAATTTTTGGCGGACTGACAATTTGTGTCGCCCACGGTTGTCAGAAAGTGTCGGTCTGACGTTGGGCTCAGGGCTCAGGGCTCAGGGCTCAAGCAAGATCTTGGAGTACGCACTCGATGGTTTTGCCTGAGCCCTGAGCCCTGAGCCTTGAGCCTATTTGAGGTCGTACTTCTTCATGTAGTACCGGAACGACCTGAACGACATGCCCAGCAGCTCGGCGGCCTTGACCTTCACGCCTCCCGCTCGCTTGAGCGCTTCGGCGATGTACTCGCGCTCGATGTGCTGCACGTGCTGCTCGAGGTCGAAGCCGTTGTCGGGGAAGTTCTCGGTCGGGACGGCCGCTCCAGCGGCGGCCGTCGCCGCCCCGCGCACCTGTTCGGGCAGGCTCTCGACCAGAATCGTCGGCGTGCGTTCGAGGGCGACCGCGCGCTCGATGGCGTTTTCGAGCTCGCGGATATTGCCCGGCCAGCCGTAGGCCTGCAGGCACGCGATGGCCGCGCCAGAAATCCCGGTAATGGTCTTCCCCATCTCGGTGGCGAAGCGCCCGACGAAATGGTCCGCCAGCAGAGGAATGTCCTCGGTGCGCTCGCGCAGCGCGGGCAGCCGGATGGGAATGACGTTGATTCTGTAGAACAGGTCCTCGCGGAAGGTCCCTTCCGTGACCATCTTCGCCAGGTCCCGGTTGGTGGCTGCGATGACCCGGATATCGGCCTCGACCTCCTCGGTACCGCCCAGCCGCCGGTACTTGCGTTCCTGCAGGACGCGCAGCAGCTTGACCTGGACGAGGGGACTCATCTCCCCGATCTCGTCGAGAAAGATCGAGCCTTTCTCGGCGACCTCGATCAACCCCTTCTTATTCGTATCGGCGCCCGTGAAGGACCCCTTCATGTGGCCGAAGAGCTCGGAATCGAGAAGCGTCTCGGACAGCGCACCGCAGTTGAGCGCGACGAACGGCCGCTCTTTCCTAAGCGAGTTGTAGTGGATCGCTCGCGCCGCCAGCTCCTTGCCGGTGCCCGACTCACCTGTGATGAGCACGGTGCTGCCGGTTGGCGCGATGGTCTCGATGAGCTGGAACACCGACAGCATCGCGTCGCTTCTGCCGATGATGTTCGAGAACTTGTGTGAGCTCTGCAGCGCGCGCTTGAGCATCACGTTCTCGCGCTGGAGGTGCTTCCGCTCGAGCTCCTTGCGAACCCGCAACCGCAGCTCGTTCGCGGCGCTCGGCGACTTGTGGACGTAGTCGGCCGCTCCCAGGCGTAGGGCCTCGACCGCCGTGTCCGTCGAGGCGAACGCCGTCATGACGATGCTGATGATCTCGGGGTCGATGTTCTTGGCCTCGCGGAGCACGTCGACGCCGCTCATCTGCGGCATGCGGATGTCGGTGATGAGGATGTCCACGCGCTGCTTCTTCAGCAGCTCGATGGCACGCACCCCATCGTCGGCCACCACCACGTCGTAGCCGTCGCGCTTGAGCACGATCGACAGCAGCTCCCGCATCGAGCGCTCGTCGTCGACGACCAGCACGCGCGGGGGCGCTGTGGTGACGGGTTCAGTTACGGTGTCAGTTGCCATGTAAGCTTCCAGCTTTCAGCTTCCAGCTTCCAGCTTCAGTCGTTCAGCGTCCCACTTCAGACTTCCCACTTCAGACTTCCCTTCGTACTTCCACTTTCCACTTCCCACTTCACACTTTAAGACTTCAGACTTCCAACGTCAGACTTCAGACTTTCTTCCGCCGCCCTCTCTGCCGCCGGCAGCCTCACCGTCACCGTCGTGCCCTTGCCGCGGGCCGAGGTCATGACGAGCTCGCCGCCGTAGTCGCTGACGATGCGATGCACGATTGAGAGGCCCAGTCCGGTCCCGCGCGCGAAAGCGCCGTGGAATGGCTGGAGGATGCCGTCGAGATCCTCGGGGTCGATGCCAATCCCCTCGTCGGTGACGGCGATCGCGATCGTGTCGGGCTTCCCGGGCTCGGGCTGTGCGTGGGTGGCCGCGAGCGTCAGCGCCCCACCCTCGGCCATCGCGCGGAGCCCGTTGGTCGCAAGGTTCCAGACGATCTGCCGGATCTGGGTCTCGTCGGCGAGGCACCACACCGGCTCGGCCGGCACATCGCAGCGGACCTCGTGCGTTTCGAGGAGCTCCGGGCTGTTCTGCAGCAGCGTGGCGGCGTCGGTCACCATCTGCCGCACGTCGAGCTTCGCTGACGCGTTGCGCTGCGGCCGCGCGTAGGCGAGGAAGCTGCGAATCGTGTCGTTCAGCCGATCGGACTCCCGGAGCACGATGTCCATCAGTTGTGACTGCTCGTCGCTGAGCGGCAGCTCCTGCCGCAGAATCTGAAGCGAGCCCGACATCGACGCGAGCGGATTGCGGATCTCGTGCGCGATACCGGCGGCCATCTCGCCGACGGCGGCCAGCCGCTGCTGGATGCGCGCCTCGCGTTCACGCCGGCGGTTTTCGGTCACGTCCTGGAACGTGAAGACGAACCCGACCTCGCCGCGGGGGGTCCGCAGGATGGCGGTGCTGATGCCGAGCTCGATCTCCCGGCCGTCGCCGCATTTGAAGACGTACTCCACACGCGGCAGCCGCGGGCGGCCTTCGCGCGATCCGAAGAGCTCGGCGAACTCGGACGGAAGCTGCAGGAAATCGGCCGCGGGGCGGTGGAGAACCTGAGCCGCCGTCACGCCGGTGATCCCCTCGGCGGCCTTGTTGAAGCTCAGGATGCGCCCTTCCATGTCGGTCGTCGCCAGGCCGCCGGTCAGGCTGCTGATCACATGCTCGCTGAACGCCTGCAGGTCGGCCAGCTGATTCGACGTCTGCTCGAGCGCGGCGCCGGTGCTCCGCAGCCGCTCGGCCAGCCAGCCGCTCAATAGCGCGATGGCCAGGAACCCGAAGATATTCAGAAAGACGATGAAGAGCGCAACGCGCTCCTGAGGCCTCGAGTCGGCGCCGACGACCACTGACAGCGCGGGCGTCCCGAAATACTGTGCGCTCGCGAGCCCGGCGTAGATCACTGAGCTCAGCACGCCCACCATCATGCCGGTCCGCTGCGACTGGATCGTGCTCGCCGCGATGATCGGCAGCGTATAAAGCGACGTGAAATAGCTCGACACGCCGCCCGTCAGATAGACGAGCGCCGACACGATGACCGCGTCGCACGCCAGCTGCACGTCGACCAGCCACCGGTGCTGCTCCGCCTGCCGAAGGAGCAGAACGTAGACGACCGTCAGCGCGTAAGTCAGGCCGATGAGAAAGAAGAACGGATCGATCGGCAGCGATCCGGGCGCTTGGATCTGGATCAGAATCGCCGACCCGAGCAGCAGCGTGACGACCGCCGCGCGGCCGCCAATCAACCACAGGAGTCGGCGTCTGAAGTTGGGGGTCATCGACAGCTTCCAGCTTCCAGCTTTCGGCTCCCAGCGGCGATGAGCTGCCACCGCCCACAGCGGGAGGCTGGCAGCTGGTGACTGGAAGCTGATCTCATTACGTCAACTTGCTGATGAGGTCGAAGATCGGCATATACATCGCGATGACGATGCCGCCGACGACGACGCCGAGGAACGCGATCATCACAGGTTCGAGCAGCGTCAGCATGCCGGCCACGGCAGTATCGACTTCGTCCTCGTAGAAGTCGGCAATCTTCGACAGCATGGTGTCGAGCGCGCCGGTCGTTTCGCCGACGTTGATCATCTGCACGACCATCGACGGGAAGACCCCGGTCTCGCGCAATGGTCCCGACACGGTCTCGCCGCGCTCGATGCCGCTCCGGGTCGTCAGAATGGCGCGCTCGATGATGGCGTTGCCCGACGTCCGGGCCGTGATGTCGAGGCCGTCGAGGATCGGAACGCCGGACGACAGCAATGTCGAGAGGGTGCGGCAGAAGCGCGCCACGGACACCTTGCGGATGATGTTGCCGAGAACGGGTAGCTTCAGCATGATCGCGTCGATCACCAGGCGCCCGTTCTCGGTGTCGTAATAGCGCTTGAGCAGGTACCCGGCGGCGCCGAGGGCGAGGACAATCAACCAGCCCCAGGCGACGACGAAATCGCTCGCGGCGATGACCACGCGCGTCGGCAGGGGGAGCTCCGCACCAAGGCCGGAGAAGAGGTTGGCGAATGTCGGGATGACCTTCCACAGGATCGCGCCGACGACGAGGGCGGCGATCACGATGACCGCGATCGGATAGATCATCGCGGACTTCACTTCACTCTTCAGCTTGACGTTCTTCTCGATGTACACCGCGAGCCGCTTGAGGATGGTGTCGAGGATACCGCCCGCCTCACCAGCCGCGATCATGTTCGCGTAGAGCGCATCGAACGTCTTCGGGTGCCGCTTCATGCTGTCGGCCAGCGCCGCGCCACCTTCGACGTCTTCCCGCACCTTGAGGATGACCGCGGAGAAATTCTTGTGCGGCTCCTGCTTGCCGAGGATGTCCAGGCACTGGACCAGCGGGAGGCCGGCGTCGATCATGACCGAGAACTGGCGCGTGAAGATCGCCAGGTTCTTCGCTGGCACTGATTTGCCCGGCTTGGGCGCGCCCGGCTTAACCTCCTTGGCCTCGGCCTTGGCCGCGGCCGCCGCCTTGGCCGGATCGATGCGCGTGACCATGATCTGCTCACGGCGCAGCGCCGATACCGCCGCGTCCATGGTGTCGGCAATCCGCTCGCCCGTAACCGTCTGACCTGCTCGCGTGCGACCCGAATAGGCAAATGTCGGCATAAATCCCCTCAGCTATCAGCTTTCAGCTTTCACTTCTCGGCTCAGGGCTCAAGGCTCAGGCTCAGGGCTCAGGCAAGAGCTTCGAACGCGTGGTCGAAGGTCTTGCCTTGAGCCTTGAGCCCTGAGCCTTGAGCCCTATCTCACCGGCGTTCGTGGCGGCATCCCCGCCCGGTGCATGCCCGCCCCGGCCACGACCCCCGCGCCGCGGCTGATCATCTGTTCGAGCTCGTCTTTCTGCGACGAGGCGCTCATCGCCGTCTCGATCGTGATGAGCCGCTTCTGGTACAGCGTGACCAGGTTCTGGTTCATCGTCTGCATCCCGAGCTTCTCCTGCCCAGCCTGCATCGTCGAGTAGATCTGGTGCACCTTGTCGTCCCGGATCAGGTTGCGGATCGCCGGCGTCGGAATCATGATCTCGAGCGAGACGACGCGCCCCTTACCGTCGGCACGCGGCAGCAGCGCCTGACAGACGATGCCCTCGAGCACGAGCGACAGCTGCGTCCGGATCTGCCCCTGCTGGTGCGCCGGGAAGACGTCGATGATGCGGTTGATCGTCTGCGCCGCCGAGTTCGTGTGCAGCGTCGCGAACGTCAAGTGCCCGGTCTCGGCGATGCGCAGCGCCGACTCGATCGTTTCGAGGTCGCGCATCTCGCCGATGAGGACGATGTCGGGGTCTTCGCGGAGGGCGGCGCGCAGCGCCTGCGCGAAGCCGAGCGTGTCGGCGTGGACTTCGCGCTGGTTGACGAGACATCCCTTGTGCTGATGGATGTATTCGATCGGATCCTCGATCGTGATGATGTGCTCGCGCCGCTCGGTGTTGATCTTGTCGATCATCGCCGCGAGCGTCGTCGACTTGCCGCTTCCGGTCGGGCCGGTGACGAGCACCAGCCCACGCGGCCGCTCGGAGAGATTGCCGATGACGGCCGGCAGGCCGAGCTCATGAAACGCCTTGATCTGTTCCGGGATGACCCGGTAGACCGCAGCGACTGCACCGCGCTGGTTGAATACGTTGCAACGGAAGCGCGCCACGCCGCGGAGGCCGAACGAGAAGTCGAGCTCGAGCGTCTCCTCGAACCGCTTTTTCTGCGCGTCGGTCAACACGCTGTACGCCAGCGTCTTGGTATCGGCGGCGCCGAGCGGCGGCAGGTCGAGGACCTGCAGCTTGCCGTGCACGCGGATCTGTGGCGGCGTCTGCGTCGTCAGGTGCAGGTCGGACCCTTCGTTGTCGACGAGGGTCTGCAACAGTTCAGGTAGTGTGGCCATCAGTTTAGTCGCTTCCAGCTGCCAGCTTCCAGTTTCCAGTTTCAACTTTGCTTACGATTCAGCAGCTTCACGCTGCCTGGCGTTCCAGCTGGAAGCTGGCAGCCGGAAGCTGGAGGCTACTTAACCGTCTCTCTTGCCACTTCCTCGATCGTGGTGACGCCTTCCATGACCTTCCGCAGCCCGCTGCGGCGGAGCGTGATCATGCCTTCCTCGACCGCCTTGCGTTTCAGCTCGAGACCCGACGCGCCGACGAGGATGAGCTCGCGCAGCTCCTCGGTGATCTCCATGACCTCGTAGAGGCCCACGCGTCCCTTGTAGCCCGTCTGGTTGCAGATTTCGCAGCCGGTGCCGCGCTTGGGTACGACCTGCTGGGCCTCGTCCGGCGTGAAGCCGGCTTCGACGAGCGCCTGCGGCGGCATGGGGTGATCGGCCTTGCACGCGGCGCACACGCGCCGCACCAGCCGCTGCGCGCAGATCAGGTTGACCGAGCTCGCCACCAGGAACGGCTCGATGCCCATGTTCATCAACCGATTGATCGTGCTCGGCGCGTCGTTGGTGTGCAGCGTCGAGAGGACGAGGTGGCCGGTGAGCGCCGCCTTGACCGCGATTTCGGCCGTTTCGAAGTCGCGGATTTCGCCGACCAGGATGATGTTCGGGTCCTGCCGCAGGAACGACCGCAGCGCCGCCGCGAAGTTCAGGCCGATGTTCTCGCGGACCTGCACCTGGTTGACGCCGACCAGGTTGAACTCGACCGGATCCTCGGCCGTCATGATGTTGGTTTCGCTCGTGTTGACCTTCGAGATCGACGAGTAGAGCGTGTTCGTCTTGCCGCTGCCGGTCGGGCCGGTGACGAGCACCATGCCCCACGGCTTGGCGATGGCCACCTCGAGCTTGCTCAACGACTCGGACTCGAAGCCGAGCTTCGTCATGTCGAGCATCAGCTTGTCCTTGTCGAGGAGACGCATGACGATCTTCTCACCGAAGAGCGTCGGGAGGCACGAGACGCGGAAGTCGATCTCCTTGAGGGCGCCGTCGACCGCGAAGCGGATCTTGATGCGGCCGTCCTGCGGCAGCCGCTTCTCGGCGATGTCCAGCTTCGCCATGATCTTCAGGCGCGACGTGATCGCGTCGCGGAACTTCATCGGCGGCGCCATGACGTTGTACAGGATGCCGTCGATGCGGAACCGGACGCGGAACTCCTTCTCGTAGGGCTCGATGTGAATGTCGCTCGCGCCCTTCTGAATCGCCGACATGAGCATCAGGTTGACGAGGCGGATGACCGGCGCCTCGCCGCCCTGGCGCTCGAGCGAGGCCACGTCGATCTGTTCGAGCTCTTCGAGCAGCTCGACGTCGTCGTCCACGACGGCCGCGGTCGTTTCCTCGAGCGCCTTGGTGACCAGCTCGAGCGTCGCGGCACTCGTGAGGCTCGCCTGCTGCGACGGCGGCTGTTTGGCTTTTTCCGGCTTCTTCTCGGCCGGCTTCTGCGTCACCTTGGGGGCGGCCGACGCCGCCGGGTAGTAGCGCTTGATGGCGTCGGTGACGGCCGTTTCCGACGCCACCACCGGCTCCACGTTGTAGCCCGTCATGAACTTGATGTCGTCCATGGCGAACACGTTCGTGGGATCGGTGATGGCGATCGTGAGGGTCGCGCCCGACCGGCTCAGCGGAACGATCTGATATTTCTGCGCCGTGTCCGGCGGGATCAGCTTGATGACCGACTGATCGATCTCGAATTGCGTCAGGTTGATCGAAGGCACGCCGTACTGCTTGCTGAGCAGCGACGTGATCTCTTCGTCGGTGACGAAACCGAGCTTGACGAGATTCAAGCCGAGCTTGCCGCCATTGGTCTTCTGATAGTTCAGCGCCTCCTGCAGTTGGGCAGGAGTGATGCGCTTTTCCTTCAGAAGCAGGTCGCCGATGCGGACGGCCATCGTTAGAACTCAGAATCGCTTGCCTCGCCGAAGCGCGTGAGGCGCAAAGGCGGGCGTGAAGTTGGCTGCGCAGATCACGACCTGAAGGCCGGACCACGTCAGTCGGCGAGGGAGAACCCGCTGGGGGAGATGATTAGTGTACATGGTTGACACTTTTTGTCAAGGCTGACGGACAAAAAAGACTTCGGACTGACACGAACGGACATTCGGTAGGCGCGAAGCACAGAATTCGCCGCTGGACATCCCGCCGCTACTCCAGCTCAACAGGTGCTGGAGACGGATCCGTCATTCGCTGGCTTCCGCTCGGTTCTTTATCGGTAGCTCAAGACGCGGGGATCAGATCGGCGCTGGTGGGCGGGCCGGGCTGTCGTGGGATCGGGCCCATGGGCGGATTCGGCAGCGCCTGCGGCTCGAGCGCGGCGCGAAGTCGCCGCGCGAGGCGAGCAGGGGTGGGGGGCCCCGCGAGCATTCAGAAATGCAGACAGAACCGCCCGAGTTGCGGCCTGACCGCTCCCCGACCCCGTCAATACACCAGCCGCGCGGCGATGCCCCACCCCCGGTCGCCCGCGCGGGACCCGAGCGTGACTTGGGCATCGACGAGCAGTGACCGGAAGGTGGCGACGCTCGTCCCGAGGCTGTAGACGGGAGCCCGTCCGCCTGGCTCGTCGCCGAGCGTGTTGAAGCGCAAGCCGCTGCGCAGCGTCACGCGCCGGAAAAGCTTGGCCTCCGCCCCGGTCGCGAGATCCTGAACCTCGCCGAGCGACCCGTCGGCGCGCTCCAGGTCGATGTCGGCGGCGACAATCAGCCCTGCCACCCCGAGATAGGAGATCCCGGCCCGTGTCTGCCGTTTGAGCGTCAGAGGCTCGCCGCCGACTGTCGAGAAGTCAGGTTCGGTGATGTTGCGGACCGTGAGCCCGGCCCGAACGGTGCCGAAGTTCGCCATGACTCCGATGTCCGCGTCGAATTTGTTGGTCGACATGTCCGGGAGATCGCCCGCGCCGTCTAGGAGGTCGTCGCGGTCACCATCCGGGACGATGCCGCTCGCGGCGTACCCGCCCACCCATTTCAGCGTCGCCCCGACGGCAAAGCGTTCGGTCAACGACTGCACGAGCGTCACGCCCGCGTGATGCGTCGTCAAGCGGTTCAGCCGGACGGCCTGCGGATCGGTCGTGGGCGTCAAGGTGCTCGAGGTGATCCTGTAGTAGGAAACCCCGACGGGCAGGGTGGTTAGCGCGATGAGGCTCGCCGAACGCCGTCCGGCCTGGGAGATGTCGTCTGGTTCGGCCTCGCCCTCGTTGTTGTCGAGGACCAGACTGAAATACGACCCGCCGAGCGCGAGCCCGGCCGGATTCCAATAGACCGCGCTCGCATCGTCTGCGACCGCGACAAACGCCCCACCCATGCCCGCGGCCCTGGTGCCCAACACCTCGAAGCTCTGAGCCGATGCCGGAACCGGCGTCAGCTGAGCGATAATGAGTGCCAGTACGGCGCCGGTCAGCGATCTGCCCATCCTCGCCAGCTTAGCGTACGGACAGGAGCGGCTTTCTGCCCGGGGAATCGGGGCTCTGGCGCCAGCTGGGCCGTGTGCACGGGGCGGTCACGTTACCGGTCCCTAAGCCACAGACCGCATTGAGGTTCCGCTCGCTGAAATGGCGAAACCTCGCGAGCACTTCTATCGTATTCTCCTGCAGTAAAATCGCACGGTACCCCTCGGTCGGCTGGAGTGCCGCCCAGGTCTTGCACCTTCCACACCTATGACCAACCCAACGACTGACGCCGGGGCGACTGTCGCCCCCATGGGCCTCCTGTCTCGGTTCGTCGGCGTGATCACGTCCCCCAAGGCGACGTTCCAGGCCGTGGTGGCGCACCCGAAGTGGCTCGGGATGCTCGCGCTTGTGTGCGTGAGCGTCGGACTGCTCGTCGGCGGCTTTCTGATGACGAAGGTCGGGCAGGACGCCTGGCTGGATGCCGCCACGACGAGCCCGCTCTCGGGACAAGTCAACGAACAGCAGTATGCCGGCATGCAGCGGATTGCTCCGTACGTCGGCTACCTGGCGCTCGTGCAGATGTTCGTGTTCGTCCCCATCGTGTACGTGGTCTGCGCAGGAATCCTCTACTTGATCTTCACGATCATGTCTGGAGGCACGGCAACGTTCAAACAGCTGTTCGCCGTCGTCGCCCACACGGGTCCGATTGGCGTCCTGGCGCAGCTCTTCACGGTGCCCATGAACTTCGCCCAGGGCTCGATGACGAGCAAGACGAACCTCGCCGTGTTCCTGCCGATGACGGAAGGTTCCTTTCTCGGACGTCTGCTCGGCACGATCGACATCTTTCTGGTGTGGCAGCTTGTCGTGCTCGCCATCGGTCTCGGCGTCCTGTACCGGCGCCGGACGCAGCCGATCGCCACAACCCTGTTCGCCGTTTACGCCGTCATCGCCCTGGTGATTGCTGCTGTGATGACCCGCTTTGGAGGAACGAATTGACGCGGAACAAGAAGATCATGCTCGGTGTGGGCCTGGCCGTGGTGCTCGGTGGCGTGGCGTACGCGAACTTCAGCTTCAAGCGAACCGTCGGCGTCACCGTCAACACCGAGGCGATCAAGAAGCACAACCTCGAAGCGATTGTGTCCGCGTCGGGCAAGATCCAGCCGAAGCGGTTCGTCAACATCAGCGCCGACACGATGGGCCGCGTGACCGAGCTAGCGGTCAACGAAGGCGACCGCGTCAAGAAGGATCAGTTCCTGATGCAGGTCGACCCGCGGAACCTGAAAAGCGCGGTGACGCGCACGCAGGCGTCGCTCGAGGCGGCACGCTCGACGACCCAGCAGCTCCAGCTCTCGATCGAGAGCGCCAAGACGGCGGTGAAGCAGGCTGAAGACAACCTCAGTCGGCAGCAGCAGCTCTGGAAAGGCGGGCTCACGACGCGCGAGACACTCGACCGCGCCGAGAACGACCTCAAGATGCGTCAGTCCGACCTGCGCACCCAGGAGCAGCAGATTCAGACGCAGCGCCTGCGGATGCAGCAGGAAGAGGCCAGCCTCGAGACCGACCGCTACAACCTGAGCAAGGTGCGCATCGAGTCGCCGATCAACGGCATTGTCACGCGCAGGAACATCGAGGAAGGCGAAATGGTTGTCATCGGCACCATGAACAATGCCGGCACGGTGCTGCTGACGATCGCCGACATGTCGGTCATCGAGGCCGAAGTCGACGTCGACGAGACCGACATCCCCGGCGTCCAGCTCGGACAGATCGCGAAGATCACGATCGACGCGTTTCCCGACAAGACGTTCACCGGCAAGGTGACCGAGATTGGTAACAGTCCAATCCAGACGACCGGTGGAGCGGCGTCCCAGGCGACGAACTTCAAAGTGGTCGTCACGCTGGACACCGAGATTCCCGAAGTGCGTCCCGGCTTCACGTGCACGGCCGAAATCACCACCGCGACGCGGACCGACGTGCTCGCCATTCCGATCCAGGCGACGACGGTTCGCGAAATGGTCGTCGACGACAAGGGAGAGATCGTGAGGGCGCCGGAGACAGACGGCAAGCGCCCGAAGCCGGCGGGCACCGTACAGGCCCAGGAACTCAAGCCGGGTCAGAGCCGCAAGGAGCTCGAAGGCGTATTCCTGGTCAAGGATGGCAAGGCCGTGTTCACGCCAATCAAGACCGGTATCGCCGGCGACAAGTATTTCGAGTCGCTCAGCGGCCTGAAGGAGGGAGACAGCGTCGTCATCGGTCCCTTCAGCTCGGTCCGCGAGCTGAGCGACGGCGCGCCGGTCAAGGTCGAGCAACCAACCACGCGCAAGCCAGGCGCCGCCTCGTGACAGAACGTTGAACCCTGAACCGTGAACGCAGAACCACGAACGACGAACGACCAACGATGAACCAGTTTCTAGAAGCCGCCGGGATTGCGCTCAACGCAATCTGGAGCAACAAGCTCCGTTCGCTGCTGACGGTCCTCGGCAACATCGTGGCCGTCACGTCGATCATCGCCGTGGTGTCGCTCATCCAGGGCATGAACGGCTACGTCTCGGACACGATCGTGTCGGGCGTCGGCGCCGACAGCTTCACGATCCAGCGTCAACCCCCCGTGCGCTCGCAGGAAGATGAAGAGCGCGTGCGGAGCTTCCCCCGCATCACGATGGACGACGCGAAGGCGGTGCGCGCGTTCAGCGACAACATCACGGCCGTGGCGGCGCAGGGCAACGCCAGCGCGCGGGTGATCTACGGCGAGGAGTCGCTCGATTCGATTTCGGTGCGCGGCGTATCGAAGGACTATCTTTTCTTCCAAACGTTCGACGCCGAACAGGGTCGCCTCATCAGCGCGAGCGAGATCGATCGCAACCAGCAGGTCACCGTGCTCGGCGCGAAGACCGCCGAGCGGCTGTTCGGCCAGCTCCAGCCCATCGACAAGATCATCAGGGTCGGCGGGCTGAACTTCCGCGTCGTCGGCGTCAGCGAGAAGAAGGGATCGTTCTTCGGGCAATCGCAGGACGAGTTCGCGTTGATTCCGCTCGGCGTGTTCCAGAAGATGTTCGGCTCCCGCCCCAACATCCAGCTGCTCGTCAAGCCGCGCACGCCCGACCTGGTCCAGCCGGCCATGGACGATGCGACGGTGGCGCTGCGGATCGAGCGGCGGCTCAAGCCGAAGGAACGCGACAACTTCGGGATGTTCACGTCGGAGACCTTGCTGGCCATCTACCGGCAGGCCACCGCGGGTATTTTCGCCATTCTCGTCGGCGTCGTCGCCATGTCGCTCGTCGTCGGCGGTATCGTCATCATGAACATCATGCTGATGGTGGTGAGCGAGCGCACGCGCGAGATCGGCCTGCGCAAGGCGCTCGGCGCGCGGCGCCGCGACATCGTCTGGCAGATCCTGACCGAGTCGGTCACGCTGTCGACGTTTGGCGGCATGGTTGGCACGCTGCTCGGGTTCGGGCTAGCGCTCCTCATCGCCGCGCTCACGCCGCTGCCCGCCGCCGTCGAGATGTGGTCGGTCGTCCTGGGCATCGGCATCACGGCCGTCGTCGGCCTGTTCTTCGGCTTGTACCCCGCGATCCGCGCCTCGCGCCTGGATCCCATCGAAGCCTTGCGGCGGGAGTAACACGGCGATGGCAACCCTCCGCTCCGGACTCCTCCGTGAAATCGTCGGCATGTCGCTCGACACGCTGCGCACGAGCAAGATGCGCTCGGCGCTGACGGTGCTCGGCGTTGTCATCGGCATCACCTCGATCGTCGGCATGACGTCGCTCATCCGCGGGTTCGACAAATCGCTGCGCGACTCGATCAGCCAGATGGGCCCGAACACGATCATCGTCCAGAAGTTCAGCGGCCTGAGCTTTGCCGCGGGCAAGACCTTCCTCGAAGTCATCAAGCGGCCGAACCTGACCCGCGAGGATGCGGCGGCCATTGCCCGCGATTCACCGTCGGTCGCCATGATCGACGTCTGGCTCGGCGCGATGGGCAACAGCCAGTCGCGGATCTACTACGGAAGCTCGCGCACCAAGCAGCTGCCGATTCTCGGCGCCACCGAGAACTTCGCCGCGGTCAACTTCGCGAAGCTGGAGCTCGGCCGGTTCTTTATCCCCGCCGAGATCGATCACCGCCGCCAGGTGGTGGTACTCGGCCAGGCCCCTGGCGCGGCGCTCTTTCCCAACATCGACCCGATCGGCAAGAAGGTGCGCATCGGCCAGAACGAGTTCACGGTGATCGGCGTGCTCGGCAAGCGTCCGACGCCAGGCGGCTTCTCGCTCGGGGCCGACGACTTTGCCGTCATCCCGTTCACCGCGCACGAGAAGTTCTACGGCAAGGTGCTCAAGGCTTCCGGCTACACCGGCGGTCAAATCACCCCCAACTCGTTCAGGACCGCGATGATTGCCGTCATCCCCCGCGAGGGCATGCGTGATCAGGCTCTGCGCGACGTCGAAGCGATCATGCGCATCCGCCACAACCTCCGGCTCGAGGAGCAGAACGACTTCGAGCTCGCGACGCAGGACGCCGCGCTCAAGGTGTGGGATCAGTTCAGCCAGGCCACGTTTCTCGCCCTCGTCGTCATCAGCTCGATCGCGCTGATGGTCGGGGGCATCGGCGTCATGGCCATCATGATGATCTCGGTCACCGAGCGCACCCGCGAGATCGGCGTCCGCAAGGCGCTCGGCGCCCGCCGACGCGAGATCCTGTGGCAGTTCCTCATCGAGGCCGCGTTCCTGACCTCGGCCGGGGGGATTATCGGGATCATCTGCGGCAGCGGCATCGGCCTGCTCGTCCACTGGCTCTCGGGCTTCCCCGTCTCCTTGCCCTGGTGGTCGTTCGCGCTGGGCATCGGCTTTTCGGCCAGCGTCGGCATTTTCTTCGGCCTTTTCCCCGCCATCAAGGCGTCGCGCCTGGACCCGATTGAAGCGCTACGGTACGAGTAAGCTCTCAGCTCTCAGCTGGCAGCTCTCAGCCAGAACATTAAATCCTGCCGCACACATAGGCTCTGGATGCTCTTACTGAGAGCTGACAGCTGAGAGCTGAGAGCTCATAGCTGGCAGCTTCCCAGATCAGCTACACTCCGACCCTATGGCTGCCTTGCGCTCCGGTCTGCTGAGCGAAATCGTCGGCATGTCGATCGATACGCTCCGCACGAGCAAGATGCGCTCGGCGCTGACCGTGCTCGGCGTCGTCATCGGCATCACTTCGATCGTCGGCATGACGTCGCTCATCCGAGGGTTCGATCAGTCGCTCCGCGACTCGATCGGCCAGATGGGTCCGAATACGATTTTTGTGCAAAAGATGGGAGCGCTGAGCTTCGGCGCGGGCAAGACGTTCCTCGAGCTGATCAAGCGGCCGAACCTGACCCGCGAGGACGCAGTGGCGATCGCGCGCGCGTCTCCGTCGATCGCCTTGATGGACGTGTGGCTCGGTGCGACGGGCAACTCGCGGGCGCGCGTGTACTACGGAAGTTCGCGCACCACGCAGCTGACGATTTTCGGCGCCACCGAGAACTTCGCCGCCGTCAACTTCGCGAAGCTGGAGCTCGGCCGGTTTTTCATCCCCGCCGAAGTCGATCACCGGCGCCAGGTGGTCGTGCTCGGCCAGACGCCAGCGACCTCCCTCTTCCCCAACATCGACCCGATTGGCAAGAAGGTGCGCATCGGCCCGAACGAGTTCACCGTGGTCGGCGTCCTCGGCAAACGTCCATCGCCTGGCGGCTTCTCGCTCGGCGCCGACGATTTCGTCGTCATCCCGTTCACCGCCCACGAGAAGTTCTACGGCAAAGTACTCAAGGCCTCCGGTTACAGCGGCGGCAACCTCAACCCGAACTCGTTCCGGACCGCCATGATCATCATCATCCCCCGCGACGGCATGCGCGAGCAGGCCCTGCGGGAGGCGGAAGCGGTCATGCGCATCCGTCACAACCTTCGCCTCGAAGAGCCGAACGATTTCGATTTGGCGACCCAGGATGCGGCACTCAAGGTGTGGGAACAGTTCAGCCAGGCCACCTTCCTCGCGCTCGTCGTCATCAGCTCGATTGCGCTCATGGTCGGCGGCATCGGCGTCATGGCCATCATGATGATCTCGGTCACCGAGCGCACTCGCGAGATCGGCGTCCGCAAGGCGCTCGGCGCGCGCCGCCGCGAGATCCTCTGGCAGTTCCTGATCGAGGCGGCGTTCCTGACCTCGGCCGGCGGGATTATCGGAATCATCTGCGGCAGCGGCATCGGCCTGCTCGTGCATTGGCTGTCGGGGTTCCCCGTCTCACTGCCCTGGTGGTCCTTCGCCCTCGGCATCGGCTTTTCCGCCAGCGTCGGCATCTTCTTCGGCCTCTTCCCCGCCATCAAGGCGTCACGGCTCGACCCGATCGAAGCATTGCGATACGAATAGCTTCCAGCTTCCAGCTTCCAGCTTCCAGCTCCTGGCTGCCAGACTCCAGGCTGCCGGCTGAGCTCGCATTGTCCTTGCACCCGCGAAGGTGGTTGTTTGGAGGGATCAATGCAGGACTACAGAAAGCTCCGCGTGTGGCAGAAAGCGCACGAATTGACGTTGGGCACGTACGCAGCCTCTGCGTACCTGGACAAACCCACCGCCTGGCCCTTGCGTAACCAGATGCTGCGGGCGAGCATCTCGGTGCCCTCCAATATTGCCGAAGGAGCGGGCCGCCGCTCCGATCCCGACTTCCGGCGGTTCCTGGGACACTCCTTGGGTTCCCTCAACGAAGTTGAGTATGATTTGCTTCTTGCTCGGGATCTGGGATTCCTGCCGGCTGCTGAGCACTCCCGGCTCTCGGCTCAATTGGCAGAGGTCAGACGAATGCTGAGCGGCCTGATGGCCAGCTTAGAGGGTTAAATCGTTTCGGGCTGGCAGCTGGAAGCCGGAAGCTGGCAGCTTCGGAGGCCACCTCCCATGAAGGTCTATGACGCCCAGTCCCTGAGAAATGTCGCCCTGGTCGGCCATAGCGGCGCCGGCAAGACGCAGCTGCTCTCGGCGCTGCTTTTCGATGCCGGCGCTGTCAACCGCCTCGGCCGTGTCGATGAAGGCACCACGGTCACCGACTACGACGAAGAAGAAATCGCCCGCAAGCACACCCTCTCCGCCAGCCTGGCCTACGTGGAGTGGAATCGCAGCAAGATCAATTTCATCGACACGCCAGGTATGGCGAACTTCCTGAGCGACGCCCGGGCCGCGCTGCGCGTATCGGATGCGGCGCTCGTAGTCGTCGACGCGGTGTCCGGCGTGCAGGTGTCGACCGAGAAGGTGTGGAGCATTGCCGCCGAAATGGACGCGCCCCGCCTCGTCGTGCTGAACCGGCTGGACCGCGAGCGCGCGAGCCTCAGCCGCGCGCTCGACTCGCTGCGCGCGGTCTTCGGCCGCACCGTGATCCCCATTCAGATTCCGATCGGGGAAGAGAAGGACTTCCGCGGCGTCGTCGATCTCGTCGCGATGAAGGGCTGGACGTTCGCGGCCGACGCGAGCGGCAAGCCGTCGGAGGGTCCCATCCCTGCGAATCTCGAATCCGCGGCGCAGACCGCCCGCGACGCGCTCATCGAGATGGTCGCGGAGGCCGACGATGGGCTGATGGAGAAGTTCTTCGAGTCCGGAACGCTGACGCAGGACGAGCTGATCGAGGGCCTCAAGCGTGGCGTGGCCGCCGGGCGCATCTGTCCGCTCGTGTGCACGTCTGCCGCGGCGAACATCGGCATGCAGCCGCTCCTCGATGCCATCGTCAACTACGTGCCCTCTCCGGCCGAGCGGCCATTCGCGGCCACGGCGAAGGGATCGGAGGACAGCGTCGCGGTGAAGGCCGCCGATACCTCACCGGCCGCCGTGTTCGTCTGGAAGACCGTCGCCGACCCGTTTGCCGGGCGGATCACGATGTTCCGGGTCATCTCCGGCACGGTGAAGGCGGACTCGACGGTGCTGAACCTGTCGAGAGAGAGCTCCGAGCGGCTCGGCCACCTCACGCTGCTGCAGGGAAAAACGCCCACCAACGTGCCGGAAATCCGCGCGGGCGATCTCGGAGCCGTGGCCAAGCTGAAGGACACGCTGACCAGCGATCTGCTCGGCGACAAAGCGGTGGCCTTCCGGGTGCTGCCGATCAAGTTCCCCGAGCCGGTGATCTCGTACGCCATCGAGCCCAAGACACGCGGCGACGAGGAAAAGATCAGCACGGCGCTCCACCGGTTGCAGGAGGAAGACCCGAGCATCAGCTACAACCGCGAGGCGGAGACCAAACAGCTGCTGCTCGCCGGCCAGGGCCAGTCACACATCGAGGTCACCGTCGCGAAACTGAAGCGCCGCTTCGGCGTCGATGTCAACCTCAAGATCCCGCGCATTCCCTATCGCGAGACGATCACCGCGTCGACCGAGGCGCACGGGCGCCACAAGAAACAAACCGGCGGACACGGGCAGTTCGGCGACTGCAAGGTCAGGTTCGATCCGCTCCCGCGCGGCAGCGATTTCGAGTTCGTCGACGACATCTTCGGCGGTTCGATCCCGCGGCAATTCGTACCCGCCGTCGAGAAGGGCCTGCAGGACGCGCGGCTCCGGGGCTTCCTGGCCGGTTACCCGATGGTCGACTTCCGCGCCACGGTCTTTGACGGGTCGTACCACCAGGTCGACTCGAACGAGCTCTCGTTCAAGATGGCGGCGTTGCTCGCCTTCAAGGACGGCATGTCGCGCGCACGCCCGACGCTGCTCGAGCCGGTGATGGACGTCGAGGTCTATGCGCCGAGCGACTACGCGGGCGACCTGATGGGGGATCTGAACAGCCGGAGAGGCCGGATCGGCGGGATGGACACGCGCGGGGTTTCGACGGTCATCCGCGCGAAGGTTCCGATGGCCGAGATGCTGACCTACGAGCAGCACCTCACCTCAGCCACCGGAGGGCGAGGCTCCTATCACATGGAGTTCTCGCACTACGAAGAGGTGCCCTCGCACCTCCACGGCAAGATCATTACTGCCGCGAAGGCCGAGCGCGGACAGGAGGCGGTGGAAGAGGCGTAAAACGATGGGCTCAAGGCTCAGGGCTCAGGCAAGAGCTCGCTGTGCCTAGCCGAACGGCTAGGAGCTCAAGGCTCTTGCTTGAGCCCTGAGCCCTGAGCCCTGAGCCCTGAGCCCTGAGCCGTTCTTAGCTCCCCCCCGCTTTCCTTGGCGCAGCCGTCGTCTTCGCCTTGCCGCGGGTGTCAGACTTGGCGGACTTGCTTTTCGCGCGAGCTGACTTGGCCTTCTTCGTTTCCGGCTCGGCCGACTCTCCGTCGCCGCCGTCAGCCTTCTTGCCGCGCAGGCGCTGGGCCGCGGCGCGGAGGCGGCCACCCACACCGGTGGGCTTCTTCACATCGGGCTTCTCGCCCTTCTCCGCGGCGTTCGGATCGTACTCGCTGCCGACCAGCTCTATCTGCGCCACCTCGGCGCTGTCGCCGCGGCGGTAGCCGAGCCTGAGGATCCGCGTGTAACCGCCCGGCCTCGCCTCGAAGCGCGGGGCGATGCTGTCGAACAGCTTGCTCACCACGTCGCGATCCTGGATGTCGCGCAGCACGAGCCGGCGCGCGTGCAGCGTCCGCGCGTTCGCCGCATTGTCAGCGCCGGCCGCCAGACCCCGCTTGGCGATCGTGATGATCCGCTCGACGAACGGACGGAGCTCCTTCGCCTTCGGCATCGTCGTTTCGATGTGCTCGTACTTGATGAGCGCCGATGCCTGATTGCGCAGCATGGCGATGCGGTGCTCGGTGACCCGCCCCAGCTTGCGGTGACTGACTCGGTGACGCATTGCTGTGATCCTTGTTACGGTCGGGAATCGGGGCTCGGGGCTCGGGACTCGGGATTCGTCGATTGACGAACCTCGCGAGTCCCGAGTCCCGAACCCCGAACCCCGGCAGCGTTCGTTACTCTTGCGCCTGTGCCGTCGGCTGGTCGAGCCGCATGCCGAGGCTCAGGCCCATCCCCGACAGAATCTCTTTGATCTCGTTCAGAGACTTCCGGCCGAAATTCTTCGTCTTGAGCATCTCGCCTTCGGTCTTCTGCACGAGCTCGCGAATCGTCCGGATGTTCGCGTTCTTCAGGCAGTTGTAGGAGCGCACCGAGAGCTCGAGCTCCTCGACGCTCTTGTCGAGATTCTCGTTGAGCGGCCGGACGCCCGTGTCCGACGACAGATCCTGCTGCAGGTCGCCGGCATCCTCGAGGTTGATGAAGATGTTCAGGTGATCGCGGATGAGCTTGGCCGAGAGCGACACCGCGTCGCGCGGCGTCACCGAGCCGTTGGTCCAGACGTCGACCGTGAGCTTGTCGTAGTCGGTGGCCTGGCCGATGCGCGCGGCCTCGACGAGGTAGTTGACCTTCTTGATCGGCGAGTGCACCGAGTCGATCGGGATCCAGCCGATGCCGAGATCCTCGTCGAAGTTCTTGTCCGCGGCGACATAGCCGCGGCCGCGCTTGATGCGCATCTCCATGTGGAGCTTGCCGCCATCGGCCACCGTCGCGATGTGCGCGTCGGGCTCCAGGATTTCGATGTCGGCGTCGCCTTCGATGTCGCGGGCCTTCACCTCGCCGGACTTGTCCACGCGCAGATACAGCGTCTTGGTCGTGTCGACGTGCATCTTGAGGGGAATCTGCTTGAGGTTCAGGATGATATCGGTCGCATCCTCGACTACGCCCGGGATCGGCGAGAACTCGTGCAGCACGCCGTCAATCTTGACCGCCGTGACGGCCGCGCCGTCGATCGACGACAGGAGGACGCGACGCATCGCGTTGCCGATGGTCGTGCCGAATCCGCGCTCGAACGGCTGCGCGTAGAACCGTCCGAACCGGTCGGTGAGCGTCTCGCGTTCGAACTCGAGCCGCTTGGGTCGCTGAAAACCTTTCCAGAGCATGTGGCTTGCTTCCTTTCAATCGGACGCCCGTGGTTGAGCGACCGCCGGATCTGCGTTGAACCCCCTGCCTCCCACCGCAGATCCGGGAAGGCTGCGGGCAAGGGGCGTCGTGAAATGCATTCCTACTTGCTATAGAGCTCGACGATGAGCTGCTCCTGCACCGGCAGGTTGATCTGTTCCCTGGTCGGCAGCGACGCGATGCGGCCGGTCAGGTCGCCGGGATTGAACGACAGCCATTCGGGAATCCCGCGGCCCTTGACCTCTTCCATCGCGTGCTTGATGGCGGCGTTCTCCGCGCTCGTGCCGCGCACGGTCACCAGATCGCCGGCCTTGAGCGAGTACGACGGCACGTCGACCTTGCGGCCGTTCACCGTGAAGTGCCCGTGACGAACGAGCTGGCGCGCCTGCGCGCGCGAGGTCGCCAGGCCCAGGCGGTAGATCACGTTGTCGAGCCGCCGTTCGAGCAGCTGCAGCAGCGTCTCGCCGGTGATGCCGCGCGTGCGATCGGCCATCTCGAAATAGCGCCTGAACTGGTTCTCGAGCACCCCGTAGATGCGCTTGACCTTCTGCTTCTCGCGCAGCTGCAGGCCGTAGCCCACGAGCTTCGCCTTCCGCAGCTTGCCGTGCTGCCCCGGCGGCAGATTGCGCTTCTCGATGGCGCACTTCTCCGTGTAGCAGCGCTCGCCCTTCAGGAAGAGCTTCATGCCTTCGCGCCGGCAGAGCCGGCAGACGGGACCGATATAACGTGCCATTCTGTGAATTCCTCTTAGCTCTCCAGCTTCCAGCTTTCAGCTTTCAGTCAAACCTCACGCTCCAGCGCATAGCTGAGAGCTGACGGCTGATCGCTGACTTACACTCGTCGCCGCTTGGGCGGCCTGCACCCGTTGTGCGGAATCGGGGTGACGTCGCGGATCGACTTGACGTCGATGCCGATCGTCTGCAGCGCGCGAATCGCCGACTCGCGCCCGGCGCCCGGTCCCTTGACCTTGACTTCGACGCTGCGCATGCCGAACGCCTTTGCCGCGTTCCCCGCCGAAATCGCCGCCTGCGTCGCCGCAAACGGAGTGCCCTTGCGCGAGCCCTTGAAGCCGATGCCCCCAGCGCTCGACCACGCGACCACGTTCCCCTCGGGATCCGTGATTGTCACGATCGTGTTGTTGAACGAGGCCTGGATGTGCGCGTACCCGTGATGCACGATCCGCTTCTCGCCACGCTTCTTGAACGTCTTCTTCTTGACGGGCTTGCCGGCGCCCTTCTTTCCACCTTCAGGGGGTGCCGACGCGTCAATCGGGTCGTTTTTAGCCATAAATTCTCAGCTTCCAGCTTCCAGCCTCCCGCTTCCAGCCATCTACCCTCTGCTCGCTCCCGACTGGAAGCTGGCAGCTGGCAGCTGGAAGCTGAGAGCTATACCGTCTTCTTCTTCGCCACCGCACCCTTGCGGGGGCCTTTGCGCGTGCGCGCGTTGGTGCGCGTGCGCTGGCCGCGGACCGGCAGGTTGCGCCGATGCCGCATCCCGCGCCAGCTGCCGATCTCCATCAGGCGTTTGATGTTCATCGAGATCTCCTTGCGGAGATCGCCTTCGACCCTGCCCTGCTCCTCGATCACCCGGCTGATCTTCCGGACGTCGTCTTCGGACAGGTCCTTCACGCGGATGTCCGCGCTGACCCCGGCTTCCGTCAGGATGTCGTTCGAGCGCTTCCGCCCGATCCCGTAAATGTAGGTCAGCCCGATCTCGACCCGCTTGGTGCGCGGGAGGTCGATGCCTGCGATACGTGCCATCTCTTGAACCTCGTAGCTACCAGCTGCCAGCTCTCAGCTCCCAGCTGGAAGCTGGAAGCTGGAAGCGGGAAGCTACCCTTGCCTCTGCTTGTGCTTCTGATTCGAGCAGATCACCCGCACCACGCCGCGGCGGCGGACGACCTTGCACTTGTCACACATCCGTTTGACCGACGCTCTGACCTTCATTTGGCGACTCTCTATTCAGCTTCCGGCTGCCAGCTTCCAGCTGCCAGCCTTTCCAAGTCTTCGCTCAACGTCTCAGCCACCAGTTCGTGCCAGCTGGAAGCTGGCAGCTGGTAGCCGGAAGCCGACTACAACTTCTCGACAATCCGTCCCCGCGTCAGGTCGCGGGGCGACAGTTCCAGCCGCACGCGATCACCGACCAGCACGCGGATGAAATTTCGTCCCGGTCCCTTCGGCGCGTGCGCCACGACCTCTCGCTGCCGATCGATCCCGACCCGGTAGAGCCCGTGCGGCAGCGTCTCGAGCACCGTACCTTCCACGCTGACCGGCATCGCATCTGTTCCCCGGTCCGTCTCCGCCCCCGTCGTCCCTGCCTCGACAAAGCCCAACCGTAGTCGGGGCTACCGCGGGACGATCACCGCGCGCCAGCCGGCGCCGCGGACCGTTCGGTCAACACGAGCGGTCCGTTCTTCGTGACCGCCACGGTATGCTCGAAGTGCGCCGACAGGCTCCCGTCGCGCGTCACCGCCGTCCACCCGTCGCGCAGCACCTTCACCGCCGGCCGGCCCATGTTCACCATGGGCTCGATCGCGAGCACCATGCCCTCGGCCAGTCGCGGGCCCCGCCCCGGCTCGCCGTAGTTGGCAATCTGGGGCTCCTCGTGCAGCTGCGCGCCGATGCCGTGTCCCACGAACTCGCGCACGACCGAAAACCCGGCTGCCTCGACGTGCTCCTGAATCGCGTGGCCGATATCCGAGACGCGGCCTCCCAGGCGCACCTGGGCAATCCCCTTCTGCAACGACTCCTGCGTGACGCGCAGCAACCGCTGCACGTCGTCGGACACCTGACCGACCGGAACGGTGATCGCCGAGTCGCCGTAGAAGCCATCGAGCTTCACGCCCATGTCGAGCGAGATGATGTCTCCCTCGGCGAGGGCGCGATTCGCCGGGATCCCGTGCACGACCTCGTCGTTCACCGACGCGCAGAGCGTCGCTGGATAGCCGCGGTACCCTTTGAACGCCGGCTCCGCGCCAGCCGCCAGCACCAGACGCTCGGCTGCCGCATCCAGGTCCGCCGTCGTCACCCCGGGCCTGACCATACCCGCCAGCTCGGCGAGCACTTCGGCCACCAGGACGTTTGCCCGGCGCATCTGCTCGATCTCACGCGGCGACTTGCAGACGATCACGGCGCTACGCCTCCAACAGACGCGGCCGCGTTGACCGCGGCATCCACAGCGGCCGTCACCACGTCGGCCGGCCGGTTTCCGTCAATCGAGCGAAACGTGCTCCGCACCGAGTAGTAGTCGACGAGCGGCTTGCTCTGGCGCTGGTACACCTTCAGGCGCTCCCGCACGATGTGATCGCCGTCGTCGATGCGCGTCACCAGCCGGCCGCCGCACTTCTCACACTTGCCCTTCCAATGGACCGCCGCGTTCGAGCCACACTTTCCGCAAATGCGTCGCGTGGCCAAGCGACGCACCAGCACGTCCTCCGGCACGACCACGTCGAGCACCACCAGCGGTCCGCGGCCGTCCACCATCCGATCGAGCGCCGATGCCTGCTCCACCGTTCGCGGAAAGCCATCCAGCACGAAGCCGTGCCTGGCGTCGTCGCGATCGAGCCGGCCCTGCACGATCCCGATCATGACGTCGTCGCCGACGAGCCGGCCCGCGTCCATGGCCGCCTTCGCCCCTTCTCCGAGCGGCGTGCCTTCCTGCACCGATTCGCGCAGGATGTCGCCCGTCGAGATCCGCGGAAGCCCACGCTTGAGCGCGAGCCGCTCCGCCTGCGTCCCCTTGCCGGCGCCCGGCGGACCGAGCATCACGACGTTCAGACCCGAGGCCGCGCGACGGTCGCCAGCTCCGCCAGCTCGCAGCTGCACCTACTGTCCTCGTCTCCCGCGGATCCGTGTCTTCTTCATGAAACCGTCGTAGTGCCGCATGATGAGCTGCGACTCGACCTGGTTCACGGTATCCATGGCGACGCCGACGATGATGAGGAGCGAGGTGCCTCCGAAAAAGAACGTCACGCCCAGGCCGTCGGTAATCCAGCGCGGCGTATACGTGTCGAGCGTTGGCCCGATGAACGGGATCGGCGCGACCTTGAACCCGTTGATCAGGAACTCCGGCAGCAGCGCGACCAGCGCCAGGTAGATCGCACCGACCAGCGTGATCCGCGTGAGAATCGTGTCGATGTGCTCCGCCGTGCGCTTGCCGGGCCGGATCCCGGGAATGAACCCGCCGTACTTCCGCATGTTCTCCGCGACGTCATCGGGATTGAAGATGATCGCGGTATAGAAGTAGCAGAAGAAAATGATGCCCGTCACATACAGCAAGTTGTAGAGCGGCATGCCCCACGCGAGCTGATCGCTCAGGCTGCGCATCCAGCTGCCCTCGGCAAACATCGACGCCAGCGTCGCGGGGAACGCCAGAATGGACGACGCGAAGATGACCGGGATGACGCCGCCGGTATTCACCTTGAGCGGAATGTGCGTGCTCGACCCGCCATACATCCGCCGTCCGACGACGCGCTTGGCATACTGCACGGTCACCCGCCGGTGCCCGCGCTCGACGAAGACGATCGCCCCGATGACGCAGACCATCAGGACCAGCAGCAGGAGCAGGCGGATCGGGCCCATCTGGCCCGTGCGCAGCTGATCCAGCGTCACGATCGCGGCTCGCGGCAGGCCCACGACGATGCCGGCAAAGATGATGAGCGACATGCCGTTGCCGATGCCGCGCTCGGTGATCTGCTCGCCCAGCCACATGACGAAGGCCGAGCCGGTCGTCAGCGTCAGCACGGTCATCAGGCGGAAGCCCCAGCCCGGGTTGTAGACGAGCGGCAGGCCCCCCGCAATCTCGGTTGTGCGCTCCAGAAAGAACGCGATGCCCAGCGCCTGGACGAGGCTCAACGCGATCGTCCCGTAGCGGGTGTACTGCGTGATCTTGCGGCGGCCGAGCTCGCCTTCCTTCGACAGGCGCTCCAGGTACGGCCACACGACGGTCAGCAGCTGCAGGATGATCGACGCGCTGATATACGGCATGATGCCGAGCGCGAAGATCGTCATCTGCGACAGGTTCTGGCCGGAGAACATGTCGTACAGGCCGAACATCGTGTTCTTGGCCTGCTCGGCCAGCAGCGCCAGCGCCTGGGGATTGATCCCCGGCACGGGCACGTGGCCGCCGACGCGATATACCGCCAGCAAGCCAAGCGTGAACAGCACCCGCTTGCGCAGCTCGGGAACAGCGAAGATGTTCTTCAGACTGTCTTGCAGCATATAAGTGTTGCGCGGGGACCGCAGTCCACCGCGACCGTCAACTAAGCCAGTACTTCCGCTTTCCCGCCCGCGGCCGCGATCTTCTCGGCCGCCTTGCCACTGAACTTGTGCGCCCGCACCGTCAGCGCCTTGTCGATGTCGCCGCGCGCCAGCACCTTGATCGGTCCCCGGCGGCCGACGACGCCCCGCTCGCGGAGGAGTTCCGGGGTCACTTCGACGCCGGCGTCGAAGCGTTCCTGCAGCGTGTCGAGGTTCACGACCTCGTACACCTCACGGAACAGGTTGTGGAATCCCCGCTTGGGAACGCGGCGATGCAGCGGCATCTGGCCGCCTTCGAAGCCGCGCTTCCGCTTGAAGCCCGAGCGCGACTTCGCGCCCTTGTGGCCTCGTCCCGCGGTCTTGCCGTTGCCAGACCCCTGGCCGCGGCCGATGCGCTTCTTCGAATGCGTCGAGCCCTTGGGCTTGCGCAGATTACTGAGATCCATGGTTCGTTAATCTCTGAAAGTCTGAAGTCTGACCTATTCCACCGTGACCAGGTGACGCACCTTGAGGATCATGCCTCGCGTCTCCGGTGTATCGGCCAGCGTCACCGAGTGCCTGATCCGGCGCAGTCCCATGCCAGTCACCACGCGCGCCTGATCGCGATTGAAGCCGATCGGGCTCTTCACGAGGGTGATCTTCAGCTGCTGCCGGTCGGACGGCGCGGACCCTTTCTTGATTCTAGGCATTGACGGCCTCTTCCTCTTCTTCCTTCCCGCGCAGCCTGCGGATCACCTTCGGATCCTTCAGCCCGGCGAGACCGGCGAACGTCGCCCGCACCACGTTGTGCGAGTTGGCCGACCCGAGCGACTTGGTGAGCACGTTCTGAATCCCGGCCGACTCGACGACGGCGCGCACGGCACCCCCGGCGATGATTCCGGTCCCGTCCGGCGCGGGCTTGAGCAGCACCTGGCCGGCGCCAAAGCGTCCGACGATCGGATGCGGCACGGTCGTGCCGCTCAGGGGAACACGAATCAACGACTTCTTCGCCGCTTCGATTCCCTTCTTGATCGCCGAGGGCACTTCCTTCGCCTTGCCGACGCCGAAGCCCACCACACCGTGGCCGTCGCCGACGACGACGAGCGCGCTGAAGCTCAGGTTCTTGCCGCCCTTCACGACTTTGGTGACGCGGCTGATGTTGACGACCGTGTCCTTCAGTTCGAGCTGCGACGCGTCGATTCTCTCTCGTGTCTCAATCATAGCTATCAGCTTTCAGCTTTCAGCTCTCAGCATCTGCTCCCGATCATCAGCAGCAAGCTGACGACTGAGAGCTGAGAGCTGACAGCTTCCTAAAACTCGAGTCCCGCCTCGCGCGCCGCTTCGGCGACCGCGCGAATCCGACCGTGATAGAGAAACCCGCCGCGGTCGAACACCACGCGCTTGATCCCCTTGGCGATGAGCCGCTCGGCAATCGTCTTCCCGAGCAGCTGCGCGCCGGCTTTGTTGCCGGGCCGCGCGGGCCCGCCCAGCTGCGGCTTCAGGCCAGGCTCGGTCGTGGCCACCGACGCGAGCGTCGTTCCCGTGAAGTCGTCGATGACCTGGGCGTAGGTATGCGACACGCTGCGAAACACGCGCAGCCTCGGCCGCTCGGCGGTGCCCGCGATCCGCTGGCGCTGCCTGAGCGCGATCCGCCGGCGTCGATCCTTCTTGGTATTGATCTTCATAGTCGTTGGCTCAGGGCTCAGGGCTCAGGGCTCAAGGTTTCTCAGGAACGCTTTTGCCTGAGCCTTGAGCCATGAGCCTTGAGCCTTTACTTCGCTCCCGTCTTTCCGGCCTTCTTCTTCAGCACTTCACCCGTGTAGCGCACGCCCTTCTGCTTGTACGGATCGGGCTTGCGCAGCCGCCGGATATTGGCCGCCACCTGCCCGACAGCCTGGCGGTCGACGCCGGTCACGGTAATGTGCGTCTGTTTGTCGATCGCGATGTCGATCCCGTTCGGAATCTCGAACACGACCGGATGCGAATAGCCCAGCGCAAAGACAACCTGCTTGCCCTTCACCTCGGCGCGGTATCCGACGCCGACGATGTCGAGGTCCTTGCGGAAGCCCTCGGTCACGCCCTTGACGGCGTTGGCCACCAGGCTGCGGGCGAGACCGTGGAACTTGCCGAGCTGCGGGTCGTCGCGGAGCAGCCGAGCGCTCAGCGTGTCGCCCTCGAGCTCGAAGCCGATCCCGGCCGGCAACGCCTGTCGCAGGGAACCCTTCGGTCCTTTGATTTCGACGACGCCCGGCTGGACGTCAATCTTGACGCCCTTGGGGACGGCGATGGGTTTCTTTCCAATTCGAGACATGGTCGTTAGCTTCCCGCTTCCAGCTGCCAGCTGCCCGCAGCTTCCAAATCCCTGGCTTCATGCGCCCTCCCGCAGCGGCTTTCAGCTGGAAGCTGGAAGCTGGCGGCGGGGAGCTTTACCATACGTTGCAGAGCACTTCGCCGCCGACGCCGGACTTGACCGCCTCGCGGCCCGTCATGACGCCGCGCGAGGTCGTCAGGATGCTGGTGCCGAGGCCCGCCAGCACATCCGGCACATCGTCGCGGCCGAAGTAGACGCGTCGGCCCGGCCGGCTGACGCGCTGGATGCCGGTGATGACTCGTTCGCCGCGCGGTCCGTACTTGAGGAAGACCCGCAGCTGTGCCTGGACGCGCTCGCCCGGCTGGACGTCGAGGACCTTGAAGCCCTGGATGTAGCCTTCGCTCTCGAGGATTCGCGCGATCTCCACCTTGAGCCTGGAGGAGGGCATCTCCACCCGGGCCTGCCTGGCAAGGGTCGCGTTGCGAATCCGCGTCAGCATGTCTGAAATTGGATCGGTCATGTTTCTTTAGCTCTCAGCTTTCAGCTTTCAGCCCTCAGCCTCCATCTCTCAGCATGTTTCCTTCGCCAGCCTCTCTCGCCTTCCGGCTGAGTGCTGACAGCTGAGAGCTGACGGCTTGTCTACCAGCTGCTCTTGGTCACCCCTGCGATGTCGCCCTCGAGCGCCAGCTTGCGGAAGCACAGGCGGCAGAGCGCGAACTTCCGCAGATACGCACGGGGCCGCCCGCAGCGCTTGCAGCGGTTTCTCAGCCGGACCTTGTATTTCGGCGTCTTCGCTTCCTTGGCGATCTTTGCAGTCGTGGCCATGTTTGCCTTTGTCTTCTCTCTCTACGTCTCTCTACGTTGCTCGACTGGGTCTCGACCGGGTCTCGACCGGGCTACGCCTGCCTGAACGGCATCCCGAGCAGTTGCAGCAGCTTCCGCGACTCTTCGTCGGTCTTCGCCGTGGTGACGACCGAGATATTCATGCCGCGAGCCTTGTCGACCTTCATGTAGTCGATCTCGGGGAAGAGCAGCTGGTCTTTCAGGCCGAGCGTAAAGTTGCCGCGGCCATCGAAGCCCTTCGGTGACACGCCGCGGAAGTCACGCACGCGCGGGAGCGCGACCGACACGAGCCGATCGAGGAACTCCCACATCCGCTCGCCCCGGAGCGTGACCATCGCGCCGATGGGCATGCCCTTGCGCAGCTTGAACTGCGCGATCGACTTCTTCGACCGGGTGATTACCGGCTTCTGACCGGTAATGCGCGCGATCTCGTCGGCGCCGGTATCGGCAATCTTCGCGTTCTGCGTCGCCTCGCCGAGACCCATATTGACGACCACCTTCTTGATCTTCGGAATGGCCATCACGTTCTTGTAGCCGAACTCCTTCGAGAGGGCGGCCGCGACTTCCTTGTCGTATCGCTCTTTCAAGCGGGGCGTCTGTCTCACTTGTCTACCACTCCCTCGCACTTGCGGCAGATGCGGACCTTGCGGCCGTCGCCGAGCACCTTGCGGCCGAGTCGCGTCGGCTTGTCGCACTCGGGGCAGACCATCTGCACGTTCGAGGCGTGCAGCGAGGCCTCGCGCTCGACCACACCGCCCTTGACCTGGCGCTGCGGGTTCGGCTTGGTGTGCCGCTTGATGAAATTCACGCCCTCGACGACGAGGCGGTTCTTCGCGGCGTCGACCTTCAGCACGCGTCCGCGCTTGCCCCGGTCCTTGCCCGTGATGACCACCACATTGTCGTTGCGGCGAATCGGTGTTGCGAGTTTAGACATAACAGCTTCCAGCTTCCGGCTTCCAGCTTCCCGCGACTTCCAGCTGGAGACTGGAAGCTGGAAGCTGGCAGCTTCCTAGAGCACCTCTGGCGCCAGCGAAATAATCTTCATGAACTTCCGCTCGCGCAGCTCGCGCGCCACGGGTCCGAAGACGCGGGTCCCGACGGGCTCGTTCTGATCGTTGACCAGCACGGCGGCGTTGCGGTCGAAGCGGATGTAGCTGCCATCCTTCCGGCGCTGCTCCTTGCGCGTCCGGACGATGACCGCCTTGACCACCTGGCCCTTCTTGACGGTCGAGTCGGGCGTCGCTTCCTTCACCGACGCGGTGACGATGTCACCCAGCCGGGCGTAGCGGCCGGTCGATCCGCCAATCGGATTGATGACGGCGATCTTGCGCGCGCCGGAGTTGTCGGCCACGTCGAGGATCGATCGCATCTGGATCATGGCTAGACCTCCTTCGCTTTCTCGACCACGCGCGTCACGACCCAGCGCTTGCGCCGGCTCAACGGACGCGATTCGACGATCGCCACGCGATCGCCGACCTTGGCGTCGTTGGCCTCGTTGTGCGCCAGGAACTTCGACGTCCGCTTGCTCGTCTTGCCGTAGAGCTCGTGCCGGATTTGACGCTCAACCGCCACGACAACGCTCTTGTCCATCTTGTCGCTGACGATGACGCCGGTGATTTCCTTGCTCGCCATCTACCGACTCTCCTTCTCGCGCAGCACGGTCTTCACGCGCGCCAGATCGCGGCGAAGGGCCTTGAGCTTGTGTCCGGCCTCGAGTTGCCCCATCGACTTCTGAATCCGCAGGCGGAAGAGCTGGTCGTCCCACTCCTTGACGCGCTGCTGCAATTCGTCGACGCCGAGGTCACGTATCTCGGCTACCTTCATAGCGCTCTCTCCTGCGCAAACCGGGTCGCGAAGCGGGTCTTGATCGGCAGCTTGGCGGCGGCCAGCTGCAGGGCCCGGCGCGCGTCGACCTCGTTCACGCCTTCCATTTCGAACATGATGCGCCCGGGCCGGACGACGCACACCCAGGAATCGGGTGCGCCCTTGCCCTTGCCCATGCGCGTTTCCAACGGCTTCTTGGTGATCGGCTTGTCGGGGAACACCCGCACCCAGATCTTGCCACCGCGCTTGATGAAGCGGGTCATGGCCACGCGCGCCGCTTCGATCTGCCGGTCGGTCAGCCAGCACGGTTCGAGCGCCTTCAGCCCGTAGTCGCCGAACGACACGTCGGACCCGCGCCACGCCTTGCCGCGCATGCGGCCGCGCTGCTGTTTCCGGTACTTGACCTTCTTCGGCATCAACATGGTGCTGAATCCTGTAGTCGACAGTCGTTAGTCGTCAATCGTCAGTCGCGGTCGCCTATCGGCGCTCCGCCCCAGCCGGACGGCGCGGCGTTCGGTAATCTTCCTCACGGCCGATACGCGGCGCGAGTCGCTCGCCCTTGTAGAGCCACACCTTGACGCCAATTGCGCCGTAGGTCGTGAACGCCTCGGCGAAGCCGTAGTCGATGTCGGCGCGCAGCGTCTGCAGTGGCAGCTGGCCATGCAGGTACCACTCGGAGCGCGCGATCTCGGCGCCGTTCAGCCGTCCCGACACGCGCACCTTGATGCCGCGGGCGCCGAAGCGCAGCGCCGACTCCACGGCCTTGCGCATCGCGCGGCGGAACGCGACGCGCTTTTCGAGCTGCATCGCCACCGACTCGCCGATGAGCTGCGCGTCGAGCTCGGGCTTCTGGATTTCCTGGATGTTGATGAAGACCTCGCGATTGGTCTGCTTCTGAATCTCGGTCTTCAGCTTGTCGACTTCGGTCCCCTTGCGCCCGATGATGATGCCCGGCCGCGACGTGTAGATGTCGATCTTGAGCTTGTTGGCCGCCCGTTCGATCTCGATCTTCGACACCCCGGCGTGCGCGAACCGCTCCTTGAGCTTGTCACGCAGCTTCAAATCCTCGTGCAGCAGCTTCGCGTAATCGCGATCGGCGTACCAGCGCGAGCGCCAGGTCTTGTTGAAGCCGAGCCGGAACCCGTTCGGATGAACCTTCTGTCCCATGATGCAGTTGCCTCAGGCTTTCGCCGTTTTCTTCTTCGCGCCACCGCTCGCGCCCGCCGCCGTCTTCGCGGCGGCCGGCTTCCTCGCGGTCGACTTTCCTGCGCCGGACTTTCCCTTCGCCTTGGCAGCCCTGGGCTTCGCGCCCCGCGGCCGCTTCGGCGTCTCGCCGTCGGAACCCACGACCGCGACCACGTCGGACGGCCGCTCGGTCACCGCGACGGTCAGGTGCGCCGTGCGTTTGACGACGCGGAACGCGCGGCCCATCGGGGCAGGGCGGATCCGCTTCTGCGACGGACCCTGGTTCGCGTAGCAGGCGGCCACGAAGAGACGCTCCACGTCGCCGCCGAATCCTTCCTTCTGCTGCGCGTTGGCGATCGCCGACCGCAGCACCTTTTCGATGTCGCGCGCCACGCTCTTCCGGGCGAACTGGAGCGTGGCCAGCGCGGCGTTCACGTCACGGCCGCGAATGAGGTCGAGGACCAGCCCCGCCTTCTGCGCCGACGTGCGGACGTACTTCGCTGTTGCGTGTGCCTGAACCGCCATTACCCACCAGCCTTGGGCGCGGCTCCAGCCGGCGCCGCGGGCGCCACCGACGCTGCCTTGTCGGCCTTCGTCGTGTGCCCCTTGAACGCACGAGTCGGCGCGAACTCACCGAGCTTGTGACCGACCATGTTCTCCGTCAGGTACACCGGGATGAACTTCTTCCCGTTGTGCACGGCGAGGGTATGGCCGACCATCTCGGGAATCACCGTCGACCGGCGAGACCAGGTCTTGAGCACCTTCTTCTCGCCGCCGCGGTTCATGATCTCCACCTTCTCGAGCAGCGGTACGTCGACGAAGGGACCTTTTTTGAGCGATCTGGACATTACTTCTTTCTCCGCTGGACGATGAAGCGGTCCGTCACCTTGCGATTGCGCGTCTTGTAGCCCTTAGTCGGCTGTCCCCACGGCGACACCGGGTGCCGGCCGCCGGACGTCTTGCCTTCACCGCCGCCGAGCGGGTGGTCGACCGGGTTCATCGCGACGCCGCGCACGTGCGGCCGCTTGCCCATCCACCGGCTCCGGCCTGCCTTGCCGATCGAGACATTCTCGTGGTCGACGTTCCCGACCTGCCCGATGGTGGCCAGGCACTCCGTGTGAATCTTCCGGATTTCACCCGAGGGCATCTTGACCGACGCGTAGTCCCCCTCTTTCGCTACGACCTGCACCGACGACCCCGCGCTGCGCGCGATCTGGCCGCCCTTGCCGACCTTCAGCTCGACGTTGTGCACCTGGGTGCCGAGCGGGATGTGCTTGAGCGGAAGCGCGTTCCCCGGCAGGATGTCGACGTTGTCGCCGGCGACGATCGTGTCACCCACCTTCAGCCCGAGCGGCTGCAGGATGTACCGCTTCTCGCCGTCGGCGTAGGTCAGGAGCGCAATCCGGGCCGATCGGTTGGGGTCGTACTCGACCGTCGAGACCGTCGCCGGAATGTCGCGCTTGTCGCGCTTGAAGTCGATGATGCGGTAGTTGCGCTTGTGCCCGCCGCCGCGCCACCACGACGTCAGCTCGCCGCGATTGTTCCGGCCCCCCGACTTGTGCAGCGGTTCGGTCAGCGGCTTGTACGACTCGCTCGTCGTCACCTCATCGAACACCTGCACGGTCTGAAACCGTCGCCCGGGGGAGGTGGGGTTGTACTTTCTGATTGGCATGGTCGTCTTTTCCTAGTCCAGCCGTCGGGACTTACGCGCCCTCGAGGAACTCGGGGATCTTCTCGCCTTCCCTGAGCTTGACGTAGGCCTTCTTCCAGTCCGATCGCTGACCCATGAAGCGGCCCTGGCGCTTGAACTTGCCGTGTGCAATCGCCGTCCGCACGGCTTCGACTTTCGAACCGAGCAGCTTCTCGACCGCGTGCTTGATGTCGACTTTGGTCGCGCCGACGTGCACTTCGAACACCACGGTCCGGTTGTCCTCGCGGAGCAGCGTGGTCTTCTCGGTGATGAGCGGGCGCCGGATGACGTCTGTGAGTTTCATAACTTTCAGCTTTCAGCTCCCAGCTTTCAGCTCTCAGGCATCAGTACTTCACTGATAGCTGACAGCTGAAGGCTGACGGCTAGGCCAGCGCCTCCTGCAACTTCTCGAGCGCGTCCTTCGTCGTCACGATGCGCGACGTGTCGATGATGTCGCGGGCGGTGACACGGTTGCTCGCGACGAGCGACACGCCGGCGATATTGCGCGCCGCCACCGTGAAGCCCTCTTCGAGCGTCACGTCGATCACGAGCGTCTTGCCCGTCGCGCCGAGCCGCTTGAAGAGCTCGGCCGTCGTCTTCGTCTTACGATCGCTCGCCTCGAGCCGATCGACGACAATCACGGCGCCGTCGTTGAGCTTCTGCGCCAGCGCCGCGACCAGCGCGCCGCGACGCACCTTCTTCGGAAGGTCGTAGGCGTAGCTGCGGGGCATCGGGCCGAACACGGTGCCGCCCTTGCGCCATAGCGGGTTGCGGATTTCGCCGACGCGCGCCCGCCCGGTGCCCTTCTGCCGCCACGGCTTCTTGCCGCTGCCGCTGACCAGCGCCCGGTTCTTCGTCGCGTGCGTGCCGCGGCGCTCCGAGGCGTTCTCCTGCACGACCGCTTCCCAGATCATCCCGGCCTTGATGCGTCCACCGAACACCGCATCGTTCAGCTCGACCGCACCGACCTTCTCGTTGTTGCCGTTGACTATATCGAGTTTCATTTTCTCAATGCTCGCGGGGCCCCACCCCCGCTCACGCTGCCTCGCGCCTTCGCGCTCGGCAGCAGCCGCAGGCGCTGCTGACTCCTGCACCTGGGCCGGGTCCTTCTTCAACTCAGCACGAACGACTTGCTATTTCTTCCCTTTGACCGCTTTCGACGGCTTCTCGACTTGCGGCTTCGGATCGGGCTTGCGCGCGATCGCCTTGCGCACGATCAGGTACCCGCCCGGCGCGCCAGGGACAGCGCCCTTCAGCACGAGCAGGTTGTTCTCGGCATCGACCTGCACGACCTTCAGGTTGCGCGTCGTGACGCGGTCGCCGCCCATGCGTCCGGCGGCGCGCATGCCCTTGACGACACGTGACGGGAACGACGAGGCGCCAATCGACCCGGGCGCGCGGTGGAACATCGACCCGTGCGTCGCGGCGCCGCCGCGGAAGTTGTGGCGCTTCATGACGCCCTGAAAGCCCTTGCCGCGGCTGATGCCGATGACGTCGACGCGGTCGCCATTCGCGAACAGGCCCGTGATGAGCACCTGATCGCCGGCCTTCAACGCCTCGCTGCCGGCGACATGCGCGACTTCGCGGCGCACGCGCGTCGGCGGCACGCCCGCCTTCTTATAGTGGCCGGCGAGCGGCTTGCGCACTCGCGCCGGACGGTCCTCGACGAGGCCGATCTGCACTGCCTCGTACCCGTCGGTCGCCTTCGCCTTGGCCTGCACGACGACGCAGGGCCCGGCCTGGATGACGGTCCCGGGCGTGGCCGTGCCATCCTGCCCGAACACCTGGGTCATGCCCAGTTTCTTGCCAATAATGCCTGTAACCATTGTTTGGAGCTCGCGGGGCCCCACCCCCGCTCGCGCTGCCTCGCGCATTCGCGCTCGGCAGCAGCCGCAGGCGCTGCTGATTGCGGCACCTGGGCTGGGTCCTACTTCTTTCCAGCACGACCACGCGTCGTGTCGGTAACAGCCTTCCGGATCCGAGGCCCGAGCCTCAAGTCCGCTTACTTGTGCTCTTTACCAAACGCCTTGATCTCGACGTCCACGCCGGCCGGGAGATCGAGCTTCATCAGCGCGTCGACCGTCTGCGGGGTCGGCTCGAAGATGTCGATCAGCCGCTTGTGCGTCCGCAGCTCGAACTGCTCGCGCGACTTCTTGTCGACGTGCGGCGACCGGAGCACGGTCCACTTGTTCTTGTCGGTCGGCAACGGAATCGGCCCCGCCAGCCGCGCGCCCGTGCGCCGCGCCGTGTCCACAATCTCGGTCGTCGACTGATCCAGCACCCGGCTGTCGTATGCCTTGAGCCGGATGCGGATCTTGTCGCTGAATGCTGAAGCCATTGCTGATCCTTATCGTCCCAGGGCTCAAGGCTCAAGGCACGGGGAAAACCCAAACCATGCGCCGCGAACCCTCTATCTTTTTCCCTGCCCTGAGCCCTGAGCCCTGAGCCCTACGTCTTTCCCTGCACCCGGGCGACGACTTCCTCGCTCACGTTGTTCGGCGCCGGCTCGTACCGGTCGAAGTGCATCGAGTAGGTCGCACGGCCCTGCGTCCGCGATCTGAGGTCGGTCGCGTAGCCGAACATCTCGGCGAGGGGCACCCGCGCGTTGATGATCTGCGTCCCGCCGCGATCTTCCTGCGACTGGATGTGGCCGCGGCGGCCCGACAGGTTGCCGATGACGTCGCCCATGTGCTCCTTGGGCACCACCACCTCGACACGCATGATCGGCTCGAGCAGTACCGGCTTCGCCTTCTTCGCCGCGTCCTGGAACGCCATCGACCCGGCGATCTTGAACGCCATCTCCGACGAGTCGACGTCGTGGTACGACCCGTCGTACAGCTCGATCCGCACGTCGTCAATCGGGTAACCCGCGAGGACGCCGCGCGTGAGGGCTTCCTTGATCCCTTCATCGACGGGCTTGATGTATTCCTTCGGAATCGAGCCGCCGCTGATTTCGTTCTCGAAGACGTAGCCCGACCCCGGCTCGCCGGGATAGAGGTGAATCTTCACGTGCCCGTACTGACCGCGACCGCCGGTCTGCTTGGCGTACTTCATCTCGCCATCGGCTGGCCGGGTGAGTGTTTCCTTGTAGGCCACCTGCGGACGGCCAACGCTCGCCTCGACGCCGAACTCGCGCTTGAGGCGGTCGACGATGATCTCGAGGTGCAGCTCGCCCATGCCCGCGATGACCACTTCGCCGGTAGCCTGGTCGGTCTTGACCCGGAACGTCGGGTCTTCGGCCATGAGCTTCTGCATGCCCGCGCCGAGCTTTTCCTGGTCGGCCTTGGTCTTCGGCTCGATGGCGAGCGAGATGACCGGCTCCGGGAAGTCCATCGACTCGAGAACGACCGGCTTCTTCTCGTCGCACACCGTATCGCCCGTGGTGACCGTCTTGAGGCCGACCGCGGCGGCGATGTCGCCCGCGTAGACTTCCTTGATCTCTTCGCGCTTGTTCGCGTGCATCTTCAGCAGGCGGCCGAGGCGCTCGGTCTTCTGCTTGGTCGAGTTGTAGACCGACGACCCGGAGGTCATGACGCCGGAGTAGACGCGAATGAACGTGAGCTGACCGACGAACGGGTCGGTCATGATCTTGAACGCCAGCGCCGAGAATGGCGCGTCGTCGGCTGCCGGACGCTCGATGATGACCTCAGGTCCCTTGTCGGGGTCGAAGCCCTTGATGGCCGGCACTTCGACCGGCGACGGCAGGTAGTCGACGATGGCGTCGAGCAGCGGCTGCACGCCCTTGTTCTTGAAGGCCGACCCGCAGATGACCGGCACGAAGGCAGGCTCCGCCTTCTCGCCCTCGGTGTGCACGGAGCTGTTGACGCGCTTGCGCAGGGCCGTCTTGATCTCCGTCTCGGTGATCTCTTCACCGTGGAGGTATTTCTCGAGGAGCTTGTCGTCGGCTTCGCTCACCTTCTCGATGAGCTGCTCGCGGTACTTCTGCGCTTCTTCGAGCAGGTCGGCGGGAATCTCCGACACGACGTAGTCCGCACCCATCGTCTCGTCCTTGTAGGTGATCGCCTTCATCTGGACGAGGTCGATCACGCCGACGAATTTGTCCTCGGCGCCGATGGGGAGCTGAATCGCGACGGGATTGCCGCCGAGTTTCGAGATGATCTGCTCGAAGGTCCGCTTGAAGTCCGCGCCGATGCGGTCCATCTTGTTGACGAAGCAGATCCGCGGCACGCGGTACTTGTCGGCCTGGCGCCAGACGGTCTCCGACTGCGGCTCGACGCCGGCGACCGAGTCGAACACGGCAACGGCGCCGTCGAGGACCCGCAGCGACCGTTCGACTTCGGCCGTGAAGTCCACGTGGCCCGGCGTGTCGATGATGTTGATGCGGTGCTCGCGCCAGAAGCAGGTCGTCGCGGCGGACGTGATGGTGATGCCGCGCTCCTGTTCCTGCTCCATCCAGTCCATGACCGCGGTGCCGTCGTGCACCTCGCCGATCTTGTACGTGATGCCCGTGTAGTACAGGATCCGTTCAGTCGTCGTGGTCTTGCCGGCATCGATGTGCGCCATGATGCCGATGTTGCGCGTGCGAAGAAGCGGTGTTTCCCTCGGCATTGCCCGTTACCAGCGATAGTGCGCGAAAGCCTTGTTGGCCTCGGCCATGCGATGCACGTCTTCGCGCTTCTTGACGGCGCCCCCGCGGAGGTTGGCCGCATCCATGAGCTCGTTCGCGAGCTTTTCCTTCATCGTCTTGCCGTCGCCACGCTCGCGCGCGTAGCCGACCAGCCAGCGGATGCTGAGCGACAGGCGGCGGTTCGGGTTGACCTCGACCGGCACCTGATAGTTCGACCCGCCGACGCGACGCGACTTGACCTCGAGCGCGGGCTTCACGTTCTCGACTGCCTTCTTGAACACCTTGAGCGGATCGTCGCCGGTCTTCTCCTGGATGGTCGACAGGCTGGCGTACATGATCTGCTCGGCCGTGCTGCGCTTGCCGTCGCGCATCAGCGTGCTGATGAACTTGGTCACGAGCGCGCTGCTGTACAGCGGGTCGAGGGGCACTTCGCGCTTGGGTACTTCTCGTCGTCTTGGCATGGCTCTAATAGCTTTCAGCTGTCAGCTCTCAGCTTTCAGCACCGTCGACCGTCGCCCACGTTCGGGCTGACGGCTGACAGCTGAAAGCTGACAGCTAGGACTTTGGTCTCTTGGCTCCGTACTTCGAACGTCCCTGCTTCCGGCCCTGCACGCCGACGGCGTCGAGCGTGCCGCGGACGACGTGATAGCGAACGCCCGGAAGGTCCTTGACTCGGCCGCCGCGGATGAGCACGAGCGAGTGCTCCTGCAGGTTGTGGCCGACGCCCGGGATGTAGGTCGTGACCTCGATCTTGTTCGTGAGCCGCACGCGCGCGACCTTGCGCAGCGCCGAGTTCGGCTTCTTCGGCGTCTGCGTGAAGACGCGAACGCAGACGCCGCGCTTCTGCGGGCTGTCCTGGAGCGCCGGGCTCTTGGTCTTCGTCAGGACCTTTTCTCGTCCCTTGCGCACCAGCTGACTGATAGTCGGCACTTTGACTCCAAGCGCGCCTTCGCGCGCGTACTCCAAGCGCGCCTTCGCGCGCGCAGTCCATGCGCGCGCTCTCGCACGCGCAGAAAAACAGTCACAGAAACGAACAGCTCACGCCATCCGCGTCGTGACGGCCACGCCACTCACCTGCACCACAAGAGGCGCAGGCGTTTGGTCCGGTGCTCCAAGCCTAGGGTGCCGCCGAAGCGGCCCGGCACCTGGAGCTGACTTACCCTATAAAGGTTGATGATGCTGCGCCTCTCGCGTTCCAGAGGCGTCGGCGATGCGGCACCCGCTGCAGAATCGCTATTCGTTCTGCGATTTGCGCGATTGGGCGCCGCGTCTTGGAGTCAGGCCCTAGATAGGGTGTCCCAGGGCCGACCAGAACCTTGCAAATATAGCAAAGAGGCGAAGGGGGATCAAGTCCCCCTTGAAAAGAAACCGATTAGCGCTTGATTGTCTCGCCAAGGTCCTTCACTGCCTGACCCACCTTCCGGCGGGCCGTCCCGAACTCTTCCTGGACCTCTCCCTCCGCTTCGTCCGCCTCGCCTTCGTCTCTAAGCCGCTCATCGTCAGTCAGATCGCCCACCCCCTGCTTGATCTTGCCCTTGACCTGCTTGGCCTTGCCGTCGAGCTCGTCGCGGTTCATGGTCCGTCTCCTTATTGATGGGTCGGTTCGCTTACCGACAGCGAGGATCTGTTCAAGAAGCGGTGCGTCATCCTTAATAAAGAGGTCGGTCAGACCGCACAGAGCACAGACCAATCCGAAGACGCGCTGAGGTAGGATTACGGCCATGCCGCGACTCATACAAGCGCCCGCAGTGGTCCAGGCAGCGGGGACCAAGCCGAAGCGAATCGAGGAGTATGCTGGGCGCGTAAACTCTGGCCATGCAGGGGTTAGCGTCGCAAGAATGGTGTCGCCATCAGGCTGGCAAGAGCCCGGCCAACGCCCCGAGTTCGAGGAGATTACGGTCGTGCTTCGGGGCCTGCTCAAAGTTGAGCACGCGGAGGGCGTCATCGACGTCCGGGCAGGCCAGGCAATCGTCACCTCGCCCGGCGAGTGGATCCGCTACAGCACACCGGAACCCGACGGCGCAGAGTACGTCGCCGTTTGCCTTCCGGCCTTCTCGCCGGCCACGGTCCATCGCGACGAGGACTGACGCACGGAAGACGATGCGAGGAAGCGCCGGCAGCGAGTCAGACCTGACGCGATCTAGAGCCTGACGGCTTTGCTCCCCAGGCTGAGCAGGAACGTCAGCATCCACACCGCCACCGGGAGCCACGGGGCGCGATCCGTACGCTCGGCGATCTGCCGAACCCAGTCGGCACGCCGGATCGTCGCGATGACTCCAATCGCGCCGATGATGAAATAGGTTGGAAAGATGAATCGCTCGGCGCGCACGAGCGCGGGGCTGAGCACCGCGATGAAGACGGCCGTCGTCAGCAGCGCCCATTGAATCCCGTGGCTGCTTGCGATCTCGAATTCCTCGCCGGTGCGCCCCTGCGCCCGGGCCACTAGCCACACCGCGGACGTGGCAAACGCGACCAGGCTCCACGGGGCTGCGAACCACGCCAACACGAGCAGGTACCATCCGACGTTGGTGAACGCGTGCGGGACGACACGGGGATCGCTGAACTGGATCGACTGGCCGAGGCGCGTCGAACGATAGAAGTCGAGAAACGACTCTCCCGTCGCCCGCACGTAGATCGCTTCGTAACCCGCCATCATCAACACCGCGGCGGTCACTGCGGCGGCAAGGCCCGCCCACGCCCAGCGATCGGACGCACCCTCCGGCCGGGGGATCACGAGCAGCCACAGCGCCGCGCCGACGAGCGCGAACATCGCAAAGGCGCCTTTGACGAGCACGAGAAAGCAGAACGCGACCACCAGCAGAACCACCCACGCGGGGCTCGTGCGGGCGCGGTGCGTGGCATAGACAAGCGCCAGGAAGCACATCAGCAGCGGATGCTCCTGGTTTCCGCGAATGCGGTACGCGAACGACACCGGGAGCAGCTGCAGGATCCACGCGAGGGATCGCGCCTCGAAGCCTTTCACCACGACGCCGGCGACGAGCGGGATGAGCGCAATCACCGCCGCCTGATACAGCATGTTGACGACGTAGGCGGCCTGGCCCGCAGGAATCCCGGCACGAATCAACACCACCGACGGCAGCAGGATACCCGCCGGGTGCTCGCGAAAGAGCCCCTCCTGGTTCCACGCACCGCGCCACTCGGGGGCGATCCAGCGCGATGCGGGCTGTTGGGCGAGCTCGCCCGAGAGGCGGGCGTAGAGCGACGAATCCGGATCGCGCGAGCGGTAGTCGGTCGCCACGAGGAGCGCAGCGGCAATCGCCAGAGCGCAGCACCAGAGAAACGCCTGCCTCATGGCGATGCGTCCGCGTCAGGGCTTTCCGGCAGGCATGTTCTCCAGCGCCACGCCGGCCTGGCACAACGGGCACTCCGCCGGGGTCCACATCGTGAAGGGAAAAAATGCCAGGCTCTCGAGACTGAGGTTGTTGCGCGCGGCGAAGTCGGCTGCCGACGCCCCGAGCACCGCGAGCGCTGCTATGGCAACCGTCTCGGCCCCACACGATCGCAGATCCTCGAGTGTCCCGCGGACCGCCGAGCCGGCACTGACCACGTCGTTGACGATGGCCACGCGCTTGCCCCGCAGCCTTGCGCGCAACACGGGTGGAACGCGGTACTCCACGGGAAAAAGCGACGCCGCCAGGCCGTCGCTCTGCGGCACGAATCGCTCCGTGTAGCAGAACTCGACGCCGAGATCCGAGGCAACCAGCAGCGCAACGAAAGCTCCCTCGACAAGGGGGCCGCAGACCACGTCCACCCGATGCCCGACCAGACGCGATGCCAGCTCCGCCGCGCGCTGGCGAACGAACTCGGGACGCAGACAGAGGAGCTCGAGATCGATCCAGAGGTCGCTGTGATGCCCGGACTCGAGCCGGAAGTGGCCGATGCGGCCTGGCAGCTGGCTGACCAGCTGTTCCTGTTCGAGCAGCGCGCGGACTGCCGGGTCGTCCGAGCGTCTTGCGGCGTCGCGCACCGAGCAGGCAAAGGCATTGACCGCGTCCCAGGATGCACCGCACGCCGTCAACCGGCGCGCGAGCGGGACATTGGACTGCGCCAGGGCCGCATGGATTGGCGTGTAACCGTCCTCGCCCGCCGCGTTCACGTCCGCGCCGGCATCGATCAGCAGGCGCGCCGCCTCGTCGTCTCCCGCCCAGATCGCCGCGTGCAGCGGCGTATCGCCGCTGCCCGAGCGAGTGAGCGGAGTGACCTGTCCGGCCCCGGCCCAGCCGGGCTGACCGGACAGGTGCGTCAGGAAGTCCTGAAGGTTCACGAGGAGCTATTGCTTCTCGAACACAACGACGTTGTTGGTCGCCTGACCCTGGGCGTTGGTGCCCCTGCTGGTGACCGTCATCGTCTTGCCATCCGTCGAGACGACTCGATGGTACGTCGTCACCGTCTTGCCTCCCTTGCTGTCAACCCGCTCCGTGGTGTGCGAGTCGACCCGTGTCAGCGCTACCATGTCAGCCGTCGCGGATCCTTTCAACGCATGCGGCTTGCCGTCGAAGTCAGCCGTGTACTCCGTCACCGTCTTGTCGCCGGTGGCGCTCACGGTTTCGCTCGTCACCTTCTCCCCTTTGCCCGCGGCCTCGATCTTCAACGTCTGGCTCTTGGGCGCTGAGCTCCCCGTGTACTTGGACTTCGCCACGTTGAGCTGCCAGGAACCCACTCGAGGGTCGGCGCCCTGCGCCGAGAGTATCGAGAGCCCCGCGACTAGAACCACGCCGACGGTCAACGCCGATCTGCATGCCCGCATGTGACGCCTCCTGTGCTGGCTCCCGGGCCAGCTACCGCTTTCCAGGTCGCGTGCCGGTGGCTCGCGCCTTTCGTCCTGCCCGTGCCGACGGACTGCTCGCCGCCATCGCCGCCGGACGCGCGTGACGAGGTTGATAGATACCAAGCTTGCCGCCTCCCGGCAAGGTCAATCGTGTCAGAAGGCCCCAGCCCTGGTCCGTGATCGGCGCGCACGCCAGGTTGTGGCTCTTCATCTCGGCGGTGAACGCCTCGACGTCATCGCACATCAGGTAGAGCTCGTGCACGTCGTTCTTCTCTGACGGATGCACGGCGACCTCGGCCGGCGGCAGGCCGAAGATCAGCCACCCGCCGCCGACGTCCACGTGCGTCAGCTTGAAGACGTCACGCAGAACGGTCCGATCCGCGTCAGGATTCGTGCTGTAGATGATCGTGTGTGCGCCGGTGATCATGAATGAGGTTCGATCGTCCAGCTGGAGCCGGACACGACGCGCGAATAGCGCAGGTGCATTCGCCGTGTCCGGCTTCCGCCGGACCGTCTACCTGCCTGCCGAAGGCGTCGTGCCTGCAGTAATCGGCACTCCCATCTGCCACAGCATGAAGGCGTAGGTGAACGCTGTTTCGCGGAGCGCGTCGTAGCGTCCGGAGGAGCCGCCGTGTCCCGCGCCCAAGTTGGCCTTCAGCAGCAGAGTGTTCTTGTCGGTCTTCGTCGCGCGCAGCTTGGCGACGAGCTTGGTACCCTCCCAGTACGGCACCTGGCTGTCGTTGAGCGACACCTGGACGAGCATCGCCGGATAGTTCGCCGCCTTGATGTTGTCGTACGGCGAGTAGCGCATCATGTAATCGAACGCCGGCTTCTCGTTGGGATTCCCCCACTCGAGGTACTCGCTCGTCGTGAGCGGCAGAGACGCGTCGAGCATGGTGTTGATGACATCGACGAACGGCACCTGGGAGACGACGGCCTTGAAGAGGTCCGGACGCATGTTCGTAACCGCGCCGACCAGCAGCCCGCCGGCGCTTCCGCCTTGAATCACCAGCCGATCGGACGAGGTGTATCGGTTCTTGACCAGGTACTCGGCGCAATCGATGAAGTCGGTGAAGGTGTTGAGCTTCTTCATCATGCGGCCCTGCTCGCGCCACTCCTCGCCCATCTCGCCGCCGCCGCGGATATACGCGTTCGCGAAGATCACGCCGCGATCGAGCAGGCTCAGTCGATTCGAGGAAAACGTCGGCGCTCCCGACGCTCCATACGAGCCGTAGCCATACAGCAGGAGCGGTGCCTTTCCATCGAGCGCGATGCCTTTCCGGTGCACGACCGAGACCGGCACTTTCGTCCCGTCGCGCGCGACGGCCCAGATGCGCTTGGCCTCGTATCGCGCAGGGTCATAGCCGCCGAGCACCTCTTGACGTTTGAGAAGCTTCCGCTGCCGCGTCGTCATGTCGTAGTCGTAGACCGACGAGGGCGTGACCATCGACTGGTAGTTGAAGCGCACTGTCGTCGTATCGAACTCGGGGTTGCTGCCGAGCGAAAGGGCGAAATCCGGCTCGTCGGTGGCAATGCGATGCGACTGATTGGTCTTGGGGTCGATCACGCGAAGCTCGGTGAGGCCGCCTTCGCGCTCGGAGACGACGATGTAATTTGCAAAGAACGTGAGGCTGTTAATCTTGACCGCGGGATTGTGGTCGATGAAGATTTGCCAGTTTTTCTCCGCCGGGTCGTTCATTGGCGCGGTCACGACCTTGAAGTTCTTCGCGCCCTTGTTCGTGGTGATGTAGAAGAGCCCGTTGTAGTGATCGACGTCGTACTCGTGGCCGGCCTCGCGCGGCAGGATCACTTTGGGCGTCGCCAACGGAGCATCTGCCGGCAGGTAGCGAACTTCGGTCGACGTCTTGGCAGAGCTGGCGAGAAAAATGACTTTCTTGTCGAGCGAACGGCCCGCACCGACGTCGAAGAGCTCGCTCTTCTCTTCGTAGAGAAGGTCGCTCGCCGGCGCACCGACCGCATGCCGCCAGAACTTGTCGGACCGCTTGGAGACCGCGTCTTCGGTCGTGTAGAAGAGCGTCCGGTTGTCGGTTGCCCAGACAACCGAGCCGACCCGTTCGATGTTCTCGGCCAGCACCTGCCCCTTGCGCAGGTCCTTCACGTGCAGGCTGTACTGCCGGTAGCCGGTCGTGTCCGTCGAATACGCCAGCCAGTTGCCGTCGTCGCTGACGACGTAGGCGCCGAGGCCGAGAAACTTGTGGCCCTCGGCAAGCGCATTGAGATCGAGCAGGAGCTCCTCGGTTCCCTCCATGCTGCCGCGCCGCCGACACATGTAGGGATACTGCTTTCCCTCTTCCGTGCGCGAATAGTAGAAGTACTCGCCGATCCGCGACGGGACGCTCAGGTCGGTCTGTTTGATGCGGCCGAGCATCTCAGTGTAGAGCGTCTCCTGCAGCCCTTTGGTCGGCTTCATCACCTCTTCGGTGTAGACGTTCTCGCTCTCGAGGTACTTGATCACCTCGGGGTTGCTCTTCTCCCTGAGCCAGAAGTAGTCGTCCTTGAGGGTGTAGCCGTGGATGTCGGTGGTGTGCGGCCGCTTCGCCGCGACCGGCGGCTGCGGTCGGACCGCCTGTTCGGCGTGAGTGGACGGTCCAACCAGCGCTACGGCCAGAAACGGCACGAGCAGCGCCACATCGTGTTTCGTCATACGCGACCTCTTTTACAAGCGAGGTCGCAGCGCGACCTCTTCGTTCGTCTGCAGGCTGAAGGTAACAGGAGAGACATCATTATAGATAGGGTCAGCGACCGATCGCGAAGTCCTGGTACTGCGGATCCTTCTCGAGGCGCTTCGCCTGCAGGAACGCCCAGGCCGCCTTGTTGATCTCGGACGAGCGGCCGTAATAGTCGTGCGTGTGACCCTTGATCTCGGTCAGCTCGACGTTGAAGTCCTGGCGGTTCAGCAATTCGAGGCTCTCCCGCACCTGCCGCACCGGAAAGTTGGCGTCGTTCGTGCCGACCCAGACGGCGATCGGGATCTTCCTGGGCGCCCGCGCGATGTAGGGGACGATCGAAGGAGAGACCGCGCCGGCATGAACGGCCACGGCGGCGAAGTACTCCGATTCGAGCACGCCCATCGAAATGCCGTGTATCGCGCCGGCCGAGTGGCCGAAGACATACATGCGCCGGCGGTCGACGGCGTAGTCGGTCTGCACGGCCTCGATGACGTGGCGCAGCAGAAGCGGCCCGTCGTCGCGCATGCCCCATCCCTGGCGAACGATGGCATCGGGCCCGGCGAGGATGATGCCTTCTTTCTTCGCCAGCGACTGCCAGTGCTCGACCAGGATTTTGCCGTCGCGACCAGACCCGTGCATCAGAATGATGAGCGGCGCCGGCTTGCCCTTCGCGCTGTCCGGCACGAACAAGTAATAGGTGCGCTCGACGTCCTGCGACATCACGGACTCTTTCGTGATTTTCTCGGCGTGCGCGCTGGCGGCGACGAGCAGAACGAGCAAGGCTGACAGTGAGGCTTTCGTCATGACGGATCCTCGAAGCAGGCGACGGCCGACGAGACACGAAGAGGGGGAACGGCGAGCCTCACGAAGCGAAGAATAGCGCGATCCAGCCGGCGAACGGTATGGCTCCGCCGGTGAACGGTCGGGGCCAGGCGTTCTGCTGGACGACGGACCGTTCGTCGTGCAAGCATCGAGTCCCGGCCATGTCTTTCGCGGCATTCGTGGGCGCGCCGGCCCTTCGGGGGCATCTGCACCGCCGTCGCGGTTGGCTGGCGTATGTGCTCGCCTGGGTGGCCCTGGCGCTGCTCTGGTCTGTCACGGCTGCCGGATCGAGCGGCATGTCACCGCGCGTCACGCTGCGGTTCGGATTCGTCATCATGAGCACGGCCGGCGCGCTGGGCGTCGGGGTCTGGTGGCTGACCGGGCGGCTGCCGTGGGATCGCCGGTCGCCGGGCTTCTACGCCACTCATGCCTGTTCTGCCGCGCTCTACGCGCTCGGCTACACGGCCGCCACCCTGATCCTGGAGCTCCTCGAAGGACGCTTCAGCCGTGGACTCGCCTCGGCTTGGACCTCGGGGATCCTGGGGTGGAACATCCTCATGGGCTCGTGGCTGTATCTCATCGTCGCGGGGCTGTCCTACGGCATCCGGACGCAGCAGAAACTGAACGAGCAGGCGGCCGCCGCAACCGAAGCGCGCATGCTCGCCGAACGGGCGCAGCTGGCCGCCCTGCGCGCGCGGCTCAACCCGCACTTCCTCTTCAACGCGCTGCATACCGTCAGCAGTCTCGTGGCGTCGGATCCGGCCGCGGCCGATGAAGCGATCGAACGCCTGGGGGGCCTGCTTCGGTACGCGCTCGACGAAAGCACCGAGGAGATTCCGCTCGAGCGCGAGTGGGCCTTCACGCGCGACTATCTGTCGTTCGAACGGTTGCGCCTCGGCGATCGGCTGCGCGTCGGCGAGGCGCTCGATCCCGAAGCGCTGGCCTCCGAGGTCCCGCTCCTCGTGCTGCAGCCGCTCGTCGAGAACGCCGTGCGGCACGCGATCGCGCCGAGCCCCGATGGGGGCACGATCCACATCACGGCCTCGCTCGATGACCATGCGCTTACGCTTCGAGTGGAAGACGACGGTCCCGGCGGCGAGGCACGGGGCGTCGAAAGCAGCCGCGGGCTCGGCTTACGCGCCCTCAGACGCCGGCTCGAGGTGCGTTACGGCCTGCACGCGCGTCTCGACATCCGGACGGCGCCTGGAGAGGGCTTCTCGGTGACCGTCGTGCTCCCCGTGGAACCGCGGGAGGCGGCAGGTGCGGCATGACGGACACGGTCACCGCCCTCATCGTGGACGACGAGCCGCTCGCCCGGAAGAAGATCCGTGACCTGCTTGCGGCCGTGCCATGGGTCGAGTGCGTCGGGGAGGTGGGCGATGGGCTCACGGCGGTCGCCGCCATCGACGAGCAGCAGCCCGATCTCGTCTTTCTCGACATCCATATGCCGAGGCTCTCGGGCCTTGACATCCTTCACCGCGCCAAGCACACGCCGGCGGTCATCTTCACGACCGCCTACGACCGGTACGCCGTCACCGCGTTCGAGCTGGCCGCGGTCGACTACCTGCTGAAACCGTTCGGGCGTGAACGGCTCCTGACCTCACTCGAGCGTGTGCGGGCGCTGCTCGGGCGGGGTGACACCCAATCGATCGTCCGTTCGCGCGAAGCGTTCGCCGCCGGACCCGCGCGGCGTCTCTTCGTGCGCGAAGCCGGTCGCGTCATACCGGTCCGGACGGCAGACATCGTGCGGCTGGAGGCGTCAGACGACTTCGTCTTCGTTCACACGACCACTGAGCGCTACCGGATGGGTGTGCCACTGCAGCAGATCGCCGAACGACTGGAACCGACGCAGTTTGTGCGCGTCCATCGCTCGCACATCGTGAACATGGACCACGTCGCCTCGTTGTCGCCCTACGACGGGGCGCGCATCCAGGTGCGTCTGCGAAACGGCACCATCATCGTCGCCAGCCGGCAGTGCTCTCGGGTTCTGCGGGAGCTGGGGGCCAGCTGAGCCCCACGCCGCTCGCCGGTGCGGCACACCCATTCACCGATTTGACCGGCGCACTCACCGGCAGGCTGTTGTCCCGCTGCGCGAGCGGGCATAACGTCGCGGTCGAGGAGGTTCTTCATGATCGCTCGTCTCGCCGGCCTGTTCGCGATCAGCATGCTCACGATGGGTGCGATAGTTGGCCCGGTTCTCCAGATTACGCCGGCGTGCGAGCTTCAGGCCGCCGGCCACCTGGTTCGCGATGTGGATCTGCGGGGGGACTGGAACAAGCTGCTCGACGCGCGCGCGCGCCTCGAACGGCTGGTGCAGCAGAGGGATATCGCTGGCCTCGTCCACTATCAGCTGGGCTGCCTCGGATGGCGGCTGTCGTCGCTCGTCCACCTCTCTGAATGGCTGGAAGCGGTCTGGGCAGCGCTCAGGAGCGTCCTCGAACAGGGACACGCATGGTCTGAGCTGCTGTTCAGCCGTGGGTCGGCGGCCGCCCGCGGCGGCTACGCCAGCATCCGCTCGTAGTACCGCTCGTACATCGGGACAATGCGGTCGACGCAGAATTCCTCGCCGACTCTCGAGCGCGCCGCGGTCGCGACGCGCCGGTGCAGCGCCGGGTCGGTGAGGAGCGCGATGGCGCTCGCGGCCATGCCCTCGAGATCGGCCTGGTCGTGGAGGAAGCCGGTCACGCCGTGCGTGATGACTTCCGGCAGCCCGCCGACGTTCGACGCGACCACCGGCACCTCGCACGCCATCGCCTCGAGCGCGGCCAGCCCAAAGCTCTCCTGCGCTGACGGCAGAAGAAAGACATCCGACGCCGAGAGCAGCGGAATCACATCCTCCTGCGCGCCGAGCATCTCGACCATGGACGCAATGTTCAGCTCGCGGCCGAGACGGTACGCCGTCCCGAGCTCGGGACCGTCTCCTACCAACAGCAGCCTGGCCGGAACAGCCCGGCTGATCCTGGCGAAGACCTCCATGACCGCATCAATGCGCTTGACGGGCCGGAAGTTCGATACGTGGATGACGAGCTTCGTCGACTCGTCGGCCACGAAACGCTGGCGCAGGCCCGGGACCGCCCGGCGCCGGTAGACATCACAATCCAGACAGTTGGGGATGACCTCGATGTCGCGCCGGACACCGAGCTCGCGCCGTGTGGCCTCGCGCAGGCTCTCGGAGACGGCGGTCACGCCATCCGACTTCTCGATGGAGTACGCCACGATTTCCGAAAACGACGGATCGCTCCCGACCAGCGTGATGTCCGTTCCGTGCAGCGTCGTCACGACTCGCGGGATGGCGTGACCGCCGGACTCGAGCACCTGTCTCGACAGCAGCGCCGCCGTCGCGTGCGGAATCGCGTAGTGCGCGTGGATGATCTGCAGCGGAAACTCGCGCGCGACCTGCACGACCTTGTTGGCGAGCGACAGGACGTACTGCGGTTCACGAAAGAGCGGATAGCTCGGCGTGTTCACCTGATGGAAGACGAGTCCGGCCTGGTAGTCGCCAAGCCTGAACGGTGGGTCGGTGCTGACCAGGTGCACCTGGTGGCCCCGGTCGGCAAGGGCTTTCGCGAGCTCGGTCGCGACGATCCCGCTCCCGCCGACCGATGCATAGCAGATGATGCCGATGTTCACGGTTCAGGGTTCAGGGTTCAGGGTTCAGGGTTCAGGGTTCAGCGTTCACGCTACAGGTTCTTGAACAGGTGTGGCCGCACCATCAGGTCCTTGACCACAACACCCTCGGCAAACGCCACGCCGGCGAGTGCGCCGAACTGTTCGTCGCGACTCTCGACCAGTTGCTCGAAGAGCGGCGAGGTCAGTCGAGTGTCCACGCCGTCGGTCACCGGGACCTTGAACTGGCTCACATGGCAGCGCAGCGCACGGCGTTTCTGTTCGTAGTATTCGGAGACGTCCACGACAAACGACGGCGGCGCGGCGTCGTTGATGAAGTAGTAGCAAATCCATTCCGGCCGCCACGACTCTGCTTCGGTGCCCGCATCGTAGCGCCGCAACCCGCTGTTGAAGACCGCCTCGGTCAGGACCTGGCTGGCCGCAACGTGATCCGGGTGCCGATCGACGCCATAAGGAATGGCCACGGCTCGCGGACGCACGATGCGAACGAACGCCGCAGCGGCGCGGACGTGCTCCGGGTTCCCGCCGATACCGCGGTCCGGCCACCGGAGGTTGACTCGCCAGGCAGCACCCAGGACCGCTCGTGCGGCCTCTGCTTCGGCGATGCGTTCGTCGATGGTGCCGTTGCTGCCCATTTCGCCGGCGGTCAGGTCGCACAATCCGACGCGATGACCGTGGGCCACGTGCTTCGCGATCGTCCCCCCGAGACCGATCTCGAGGTCGTCTGGGTGCGGGCCGAAGACGAGCAGATCGACGGGATCCATCGCGCTACTGTCCCAGCCGGCCGGCCGAGCCCACCACCTGGCCGATGAACTCGTTGAAGGCGTTCTGACGGATCCACCGGACGACGACGACGAGGTCATTCTGCCAGTCGATATAGATGATGTTGCTGCCGTTGCCCTGGAAGGTGACGGCACTCGGCGGGGCGCTTGGAAACGCCGGCTTGGCGTTGGAGTTGAGGAACCAGTTCATGTAGCCGTAGCCGTCGTTGGCCGGACCTGGCGAGCGCGCCATGTCAATCCACTTCTGCGACACGATCTGGCGGTCCTTCCATCTTCCCGTTGCGCAGAAAGAGATACCCGAAGCGCGCCATGTCACGGGTCGAGATGAACATGCCGCCACCCCAGTGTCCCCCGCCCGTCATCGATTGGACGCGCCGCCCATCGAGGTCGATCCAGGAATTCTCGTACCCGTGCCAGCGCCACGTGCTCGAGGCGCCGATCGGCTCCATGATCTCGTCGCGCAGGAACTCCGGCAACGGCCGGCGGAGCACCTGGAGCGCCGCGAGCGCGAGGACGTTCACTCGCGCATCGTTGTACTTGTAACGCGTGCCCGGCTCGCTGAGCTTGCGATTGGGCCAATCGGCTGGCGTTTGACCTTCTGGCCGATCCGCCCAATCGGGCTTCCCCCAGATCGTTCCCTGCCAGTCGCTCGTCTGCCGCAGCAGGTGTTCCCACGTGATCTTCGAGTTGTGGGGACCATCGAACAGCGCGGCGGCGAGGTCGCCCGGCGGCATGTAGTCCTTCACGAGATCGGTGACGTCGCGAATCAACCCCTTCTGCCACATCAGACCCGACGACGGTCGACAGGAAGCTCTTCGTCACGCTGAAGGTCATGTCGACGCGCGTCGTCTCGCCCCACTCGGCGACGACGTAACCGTTCTTGATGACGATGCCGCTCAGCGCTCCTCGAGGCTTGACAGGGCCGATCGGCGTGTCGAAGGGCTCGCGGCCGAAGGTCGTGGCGAGATCGACCGCCAGATCCTTGTTCGCGGGATTCTCGCTCGCCACCGAGAACTTGATCGCGGCGTCGAGCTTCGCCCCGTCCATGCGCGCCTGCTCGGGCGACTGCTTCTGCCAGTCGAAGCGTTCGGGATAGTAAGGAGCCGCGGCGGCACGCTGAGTTCCTCGCCCTGAACCCGTCGAAGGCGCCTGCCCTGAGCTTGTCGAAGGCGCCTGCGCGATCGTCGCCGCAGTGACGACGGAGACGATGGCGAGGACGGCGAGCCATCGCGAGGCCGAGGACTTCGCTGAATTCATGCGCCGGATTATGCCACGGTGCAGCCTCAGCGCTTGCCGGACGCCAGATAGTCGAGAACCAGCGTGCTTAGCGCTCGAATGCCAATCGGCACTGACTTGTCGTCGGCATAGAAGGTCGGCGTATGGTGGCCGCCCGACGTCTTCCCCTCCGGCACGACGCCAATCCGGAAGTAGAAGCCGGGCACGATGTTGCTGAAGAACGAGAAATCTTCCGAGCCGGTCTCCGGCGGGACCACACCGACGTTTTCCTTGCCAAAGACGCGCTGCAGGGATGGAACCATGCGGTCGGTGAGCGCGAGGTCGTTCGTTGTCAACGGATGGGCGCGGTCGAACGACAGCTCGAAGGTCGCGTGAGCCGCCTTCGTCGTCCCGTCGAAGATGTCCCGCATGCGTTCCTCGAGCGTGTTCTGAATCGCGGTGTCGAACGTGCGAATCGTGCCCTCGAGGTACACCTCGGCTGGGATGATGTTGTTGCGGTCGCCGCCGCGAATGATGCCGACGGTGATGACGTTGGCGGACAGCGGCGGCAGGATGCGCGAACGCAGCGTCTGCAGCGCCAGCACGACCTGCGCAGCGGTGACAATCGGATCGATGCTCAGCTGCGGCGCCGAAGCGTGCGCCGAGCGGCCGCGGACGACTGCGGTCCATTTCGTCGCCGCGGCGAACGCCGGGCCCGGCGTGTACCAGAGGCGGCCAAGACGTTCGTCATCTCCCGCGGCCTCCGGAGGAGTGCCGTAGGTGTGCAACGCGATGATCGCGTCCGGCTTCAGCTCCTTGAAGACGCCTTCGGCCACCATCAGGCCGGCGCCGCCCTTCTCGCCTGGCGGCGGTCCCTCCTCGGCCGGCTGGAAGATGAACATCACCGTGCCGTTGAAGCGATCGCGGAGGCTGGAGAGCACTGACGCCGCGCCGAGCGCCGCGGCGACGTGGATGTCGTGGCCGCACGCGTGCGACACTCCTACCTCGCGCTCCATATACGTCGCCCGCGCCGTCGACTTGAACGGCAGATCGCTGGCCTCAGTGACCGGAAGCGCATCCATGTCGGCGCGGACGGCGATGACCGGCCCGGGTCCCTTCCCTTGCAGGACGCCGACAACGCCCGTTCGAGCGATCCCGGTCGTCACCTTGAGGCCGAGCGCACGCAGCTGTTTCGCGACGAGGTCAGCGGTCCGGACCTCGCGGTTCGACAGTTCGGGATTCTGGTGAATGTCGTGCCGGATCTCGATGGTTTGAGCCGAGACCTTGTCGACGAGCGCGCTGACGTCCTTGTCGGAGACCTGGGCCCTGGCGTCGGTCGCGGACAGGATCGCGCAGAGGAGGGAACCGCTGACAAAAGGCATCGAGCGCGTGGCACGTCGCATGTCGTCTCCCGGGATCAGCTGCCTGAGACCGCCTGCCGGATGCGCGCGATCTGCTGCAGGTGCATCAAGTCGTGACCAGCATACAGCCTGCGCAGGTGCTCGACGCTCTCTTCTCCGCGCTCGGCGTGGACGCCGACGCGCATCAGATCCGTCGGCGACGCGCGTTCGATGAGCCGAACGTTCGACCGCCGGAGCACGCCGAAGGTCTCCAGCGACTCCGCCGGGTCAGCCGCCTCATAGTGAAGGCTGTCGGCCCACTCATCCTGGTCGTAGCCGGTGATGGTCGGACGATCCTGCGCCAGGATCAGCCGCAGGCGCCAGCCCCAGACAAGATCCGAATCGGCCAGGTGCTGCAGCACCTGGCCAATGGACCACTTCCCTGGCCGCTCCGGCTGCACCAACTTCGCCGACTGCACCCCATCGATCGCCCGGCCGAGCGCGGCCGGTGTCTCCCGCAGGACACGCATCGGGTCCTGCGATCCGAGGAGGTCGAGGATCGCACGCACGTAGGCGCCCGCCTGTGCGGCGGCGCCCTTGGATGAATTGGTGAACACAGACATGCAGCGATTGTAGGCTCAAGCGTCGGGCCGGTGCGTGCCACCTCGAGAATGGACGCCGACGCAGGCCGGTGACAGAATACCCGCTCAATCACCCCCACGGAGCCGAGCGACACGCATGATTCGAGCTGCTGTACTACTCACGATGACGACGCTGGCAGTGAGCGTCCCGATGGCACAAGCCCCCACGTCACCGTCGAAGCCCGACGCGCTCCAGACGCGTCCGGAGCGCACGAACTTCGAGGAGACGAGCCGCCTCGAGGACATCACGAGTTTTCTCACCGCCCTGTCGGCGAAGTCCCCGGTGGTACGTGTTCTGACTTTCGGGAGGACGGAAGAGGGGCGGCCGATGCCGCTCGTCACGCTGTCGAATCCGCCCGTGAGCCGGCCCGCCGATCGTCCAAGCGGCCGGCCCGTCGTGTTCCTGCTCGCCAATATTCACGGTGGCGAAGTCGAAGGCAAGGAGGCGGTGCAGGTGCTCATGCGCCGGATGACGAGCGGTGATCTCCGCCCGCTCCTCGATCGCATGGTGATCGTCATCGCGCCGATCTATAACATCGACGGCAACGAAGGCATCGATGTCATGAACCGGACGGCGCAGTACGGACCGGTGACCGGCGTCGGCCGGCGCGAGAACATCAAGGGCCTCGACCTCAACCGCGACTACATGAAGCTCGAATCGGCCGAGGCGCGCGCGCTCGCCGCGGCCCTCACCACGTGGGACCCGCACCTCGTCGTCGATCTGCACACGACCAACGGCTCGTACCACGGCTATCACCTCACACAGTCGATCCCGCTCAACCTGTCGCTCAGCCCGAAGATCCTCGACTATCACCGCGAGACGATGATGCCGGCGATCATGAAGTCGCTCGAGGCCAACCACAAGGTGCGGGCGTACTATTACGGCAACTTCGGTCGCGGAAATGCTGCGCCAGGTGAACTGCGCCGGTGGAACGCGTTCGACTGGCGCCCGCGCGCAGGCCAGAACTACGTCGGGTTCCGCAACCGGCTGACCATCCTCTCCGAGGCGTACTCATACCTGTCATTCAAGCGGCGGATCGAGGTCACCGAGCTCTTCGTCGAGGAAATCCTGAAGTACGTCGACGGTCACCGCGCCGAGATCGTGGCCCTCACCAAGTCACTCGACGACGAGTGGATCAAGCGTGCGCAAGGAACGACGGAAATGCCCCTGGGCGTCGAGTACGAGCTGCGCCCGCTCCCCAAGCCGGTCGAGATCCTCGTCGGCGAGGTGAAGCAGGAGGTCAATCCCCGCAATCAGCGGCCGATGACGGTCGCCATCGAAGACAGCTACAAGCCCGAGCTGATGCAGGACTACGCTTACTTCGCGCCGACTCGGACCGTCCCCATGGCCCGCATCTACGTCCTGCCAACCGACGCGGCGTTCCAGCCGATCGTCGACAAGATTCGTCAGCACGGCATCACGGTCGAGGAGCTGAAGTCGCCGCTGACGACCGAAGTGACGAGCTTCGTCGTCGACGAGATCATCAAGTCGCCCAAGCCGTTCCAGGGCCACAACGAGGTCAAGCTGAAGGGGAAGTACGCCGCGGAAAAAGTCACGCTGCCGGCCGGCACGCGCATCGTCCGGCTGGCGCAGCCGCTCGGACTGCTCGCCGCCTATCTGCTCGAACCGGAGAGCGACGACGGCCTGACGGACTGGAACTTCATGGACCCGTGGCTGGAAGTCGGCAAGCCTGCGCCGGTGCGGAAGATCATGACGACGCCGCTGAAGGGGATCTGAGAAAGTAGTCCAGTCTCGCGATGCGTCCGTTTTCTCGTTTACACCCAGACAGACAAATGACCCGCCGTCTGAGGCTTCCTGAATGCCTCTATAGTCGAGGTAGTGAGGTGCGAAGGATCCCGCTTCGCATGCGGCATTTCGTGCCTCGGCCACGACATATCACAGCGGGATTCGCCGACTCTTCAGAAGTCTGTCGCTCCTAAACCGCGCAGCAGGTGCCGGATGCCTGATGTCGCCCGGCAGGTGCCAACGTGGTAGTGGCGCGCGCCTCGTCCACTCTTTTCACCGCTCGCCCTGGCAAGGATCGTGCTCCGACGACATACGAGTTCGAGCTCGGCGGCGCCAATGGCATCGCTCAGCAATACCGCGACAACCGGCTCAAGCGCCCCGGGGTCGTCTAGTAGGTTCGGTGCTGCAAGGATGACTAAGTGTTGAAACAGCTTTCGGTGTGGATGAGTTTCGTCGTGGTATTGATGTTGGCGCCGGCATTGGCAGCAGCTCAGACCCAGACCCTTGCGGCAACAGGCGGCGAGGTCACGCTGCGCGGGACCGTTCAGGCCGTTGATCAAACCGCCCGCACGGTAACGATCCAAGGTGACAAGGGCGTCGTGGTCACGGTGGACGTCCCGACGACCGCAACGCGGTTCGATCAGGTGAAGGTCGGCGACATCGTGACGGTCACCTACTACGACCGCGTCAACGCCCGGCTCAAGCCAGCGGGCGAGGCGGCCGTGGACCGCATCATCGAGCCGACGACGACTGCGTCGCCGGGTGCGCTCCCTGGCGCCTCGCGCGTCCGCGCGCACGAGGCTACCGTGACCGTCACGGCCTGGGATCCGGCCACTCGCGTGGTGACGTTCACCGGGCCCAAGGGCAAGACCTATACACGCCACGTGATGGAGACGATCGATCCCGCCGTCGTCGCAGGTCTCAAGGTCGGCGCTCGCGCGGACGTGACGTGGACCGAGGCGGTGACGGTGCAGGTGACGCCGGGCACGGCCGCTGCCCCGCCCCCGCCCCCGCCGGATGATTTCCGGCACCGGCTCACCTTCTCTTTCCAATTGGGCATCGACAACCAGTTCAGCGGGAAGATGATCAAGGCATCGACCGGCAGGACGACCGGGGGCCAGCCCATCAACCTCGACGAGACGACATTCGACGAAGTGTACGGCCGAATAGGGATGCTGAAGATTGGTGCAGGGTACCGAACGAGTCCGCGCAGCGAAGCGGTCGTCAACTGGGTATGGTCCAAGAGCGATGCGTCGGACGAAGCAACCCCCGTAGGCACCGTGGGCACGAATCCGCAGGTCCCCCTGAACGTCCACTTCACCGAGTACCAGTACTGGGGCTTCGAAGGCGGACAGCGGTTTTACTTCGCCCGTACGCGGTTCACGCCTTACCTTGGTTATCTCGTCGGCATCAATCGACATCAGAACATTGAGGGTACGTTCGTTGGCGTGCCATCCAGCGTTACGCCCGGACTCGCCGCCCAGGACGGCAAGTTTTTCGAGAAGTCCTGGGCTCTCAGCTTCGGGCCTACCGGCGGCGTGCTGATCGGCGTTGGCCCATTCGAAGTGATGGGTGAGCTCCAGCTCCGCTACATGGGTGGACTCTCCGATGTCGACTGGCTCGTCGAAGAGGGCCTCCGCGACATCAACGACGAGAGCTCGCGCTGGTCAATCCCATTTCTGGTCGGCGCGAGAATCCGATTCTAAGTCGACAAGCGGCTTCCCGCGGGGCATCGGCATCCGGTGCTCCGCGCGTTTCATCGTCGCCGTCATCACCGGGACGATACACCAACAACACGGAGAAGTTGCTGGACAAAAATGTCCACGTCGCCACGGTCGACGCGGCCGCGAGGGATGATGAACGCCTGCATCGCGCCGAGATAGATGAAAACGTATTCAGGCGTGTCGACGACGCGCTGGACGCTCGTGAGCGCAAATCGCGCCTCGGCCTTCGGTGTCGTCGCGACAAGACCTGCATCATCGAGCTTGAGCACATGCGGGCCCTCGAACAAGGGATTCTGACCCTCGCGGTACATCTTGAGGGCCTGCTTACGGTAGATCTGCCGCGAGCGCGCTGGCCACCACGCGATCCACAAGGGGCCCAGAACGAGGAAGGCAATGGCCAGGGCGGCCTCGCCGAAGAACCAGAACACGAGAGCGAAGATCACGAATAGGAACGCGTAGCCGTAGGTCTGGCGCCGGCGAATGTCGCGCGCCGACTCGGAGTGTTGCATGTGGTGGTCGAGGAAGGCGAGCAGGTCGCCTTCCTCGAAGCGGTACTCGAGCTCCATCTGGCTACGATCCGCTCTTCCGCTTCCCCCACTCGGGTGGTGGAGGTTCGGTCGTCATGCGATTGGCCGGCTGCGACTTGAGGAGCTTCATCGCCTCATCAACGGCGCGCTCGAGCTGCGGGTCCTTGCCGGCGATGACCTCCTTCGGCCAGTTCTCGACGTCGATGTCCGGCGCCACGCCCTCGTTCTCGACCGCCCACTTCCCGTCGCGCGTGAAGAAGCCGCCGCGCGGCGCGATCATCGATCCGCCGTCGATGAAGGTCGGTGTGTCGGCGGTGTGCACAAGTCCGCCCCACGTACGCTTGCCGACGAGCGGACCGATCTTCCGCCGCTTGAACATGAACGGCATCAGGTCGCCGCCCGAGCCGGCCATCTCGTTGATGATCATCACCTTGGGACCCCAGATCCCGGCCGATGGGCTGGTGAACGGCATGCGATCGCCGGCCACGTTGTTGAAGTAGCCGTCGAAGTCGCGCCCGAGGACGTCAACGATGTAGTCGGCGGCCGACCCGCCGCCGTTATAGCGCTCGTCGACGATCGCGCCCTTCTTGTCCTGCTGGGCGAAGTAGTAGCGGTTGAAGCTCTCGTATCCGCCCTGGCCCGTGTTCGGCACGTAGACATAGGCGAGCTGGCCGTTCGACAGCTTCTCCACGAGCCGGCGATTGTGCTCGACCCACGCTCGCGTCCGCAGCGCCTGCTCGGTCGTCGTCGGTACGACGGTCACCTGCCGCGCGCCTTCCATCACGGGCTTGCTGCTGACGGTCAGGACGGTCTGCCGATTGGCGGTGCCGTCGAGCAGCCGGTAGATGTTGTCCGGCGCGCGCAACTCCATGCCGTTGATGGCGACGATGAAGTCACCGACCGAGACCTCGACGCCCGGCGCCGAGAGCGGGGCGCGGAGATCCGGATTCCAGCTCTCGTTGTCGTAGATGCGCGTGATCTTGTAGCGACCGCCTTCGATGACAAAGTCCGCGCCGAGCAGGCCTCCCGGTGACTGCGGCACGTCGGGCATGGCGCCGCCGCGGACGTACGAATGTCCGATCGCGATCTCGGCGCCCATGTTGTCGAGCAGGTAGTTCAGATCCGCGCGGTGATTGACGTAGGGCAGGAGCTCGCCGTACATCTCCTTCATCTTCGGCCAGTTCGATCCGTGCGTGTTGGGAACGTAGAGGTAGTCGCGCTGGTTGCGCCAGCCCTCGGCGAAGATCTGCTTGAACTCCTCGCGGGGCTCCAGGTACATCCGGAGCGACACGTCGAGCCGTCCCTGGCCGGCTTGGGGCGGGGTGCGATCCGCGTCGACGAGGAACAGGTTGACCGTTCCGCCCGCGGCGCCGCCACGTCCGCGACCGCCTGCTCCACCGCCCGTGCGATACAAGAGCTTGCGGCCGTCTGCGCTCACGTCGTACTCGGCGACACCGGTGACGAATGCCGCCGCACGACGGTCGCTGATGCGGTACCGCTGGAGCGTAGCGCCGCCTCCGGCTCCGCCGCGTCCGGCGCCGGCGCCGGCGCCGGCTTCGAGATAGTAGACCGTGCCGGCAGCGCCAGCCCTCAACTGACTGTACTGACGCTCCGGCACGCCGGGGACAGAAACGATGCGCTGCTGCAATCCGTCGAAGTCGATCTCCACGGTGACCGGCGCACGCGGCGCGCGAGGCGTCTGCGCGGCAGGCTGATCGTCAGCGCCCTCGGCCGGCACGGCGGCAGCTCCTCCGCGACCACCGCGGCCCTGCCCTGAGCCTGTCGACGGGGCACTCCCCACTCCCAGGTCTTCGTCACTCTCAGGAAGGAGCGGGCTGGGTTCGCCTTTCTTCAGCACCGCGAAATACAGGCCGAAGGTCTCCTCGCGGTCGTACGACGTCATGTCGAGCCACTGCGAGCCGAGGCCATAGGTCGTCGACGCGAGGAACCACAGGTACTTGCCGTTGGCGTCCCACGCCGGGAACATCGCGTCGGCCAGCCCGTCGGTCACCTGCCGTGTCTCACCGGTCTCGACGTTGCTGGCAAAAATCGCTCGGTACAAGCTGTTCAGCCGACTCGCATAGGCCACCCACTTCGAGTCGGGACTCCACACCGGGTTGAGCGTCCGCTGCGGCACCATCCAGGGATCGCGGCCGACGACCTTGGCCTGTCCGCTGGCGACGTCGAGCACCCACACTTTCAGATCGGTATCGCTGAAGAGGATCTTCTTCGAGTCAGGCGACCACGACGGCGTGTAGTAGTGCTTCGGATTGGCGATGGCGATCTCGCGCGGCGGCGCCAGGCCTTCCTGCGACTCGAGGATCAGCTTGTATTCGCCCGACTTGTCGCTGAAGTACGAAACCCACTTCCCGTCCGGCGACCACGCCGGCTCGCGCTCAGCCGAGCCGCTCGAATTCGTCAGGTTCCGGACGTCGCCCTTCTCGCTCGGAATCGTGAAGATCTCCCCACGTGCCTCAACGACGACGCGCTTGCCGGTGGGTGAGAGGGAAATGTTGGAGATGCGGGCGGTCACGTCCTCCCAGCGCGGCATCATCCACGGGAAATCCCCGCGCGCGGTGATGTCGACGACCTGGCTCTTGCCGCTCTTCGGATCGAGCGCGTGGATGCGGCCGGCCTGCTCGAACACGATGCCGCCCGGTCCTGCATCGATCGACTTGACGTCGAAGTCAGTGAACTTCGTCGTCTGCGTGAGTTTCCTGGCCTTGGTGTCGTAGGCCCAGACGTTTGACACGCCGTCGCGATCGGACAGGAAGTAGACGCTGTCGCCAGACCAGACGGGATCCATGTCCTTCGAGTCGGTCCACGGCGGCGAGACGAGGTCGTAGGTCTTGAGGTCGACGATCCAGATCGGCCGGTTCTGCCCCCCCGGTAGTTGCGACGTTCCTCGTCCCAGGAGCTGTTCATGCGATACGCGATGTGCGTTCCGCTCGCGGAAATCTTTCCCTGGTATCCGCGCGGCAGGGGAAGCGGCTGCTCGACGCCGCCCGCCGCGGGCACCGTCCAGAATCTTGCGGCCGCGTTGGGGGCCCAGCTCGCTCTCCCGGAGGAGAAGAGGACGGCCGTGCCGTCGGCCGTCCAGCCCTGCACAGTGTCCGCCCCGGGATGCCAGGTGAGGCGTTTGGGATCGCCGCCGTCGGCGGGCACGACATACACGTCCGTGTTGCCGGCGTACTCCCCGCTGAACGCAATCGAGCGGCCGTCGGGTGAGAAATGCGGGTTCGTCGTCTGCCCCTGAAAGCTGGTCAGACGGCGCGCCAGTCCACCGGACCGTTCGACCACCCAGATATTGTTGGCGTAGGCAAAGGCGATCTGCGTCGCGCTGACGGTCGGCGATCGCAACAGCCGCGTCGCCTCACCATTCGGCGCGGCGCTGAGCACCACGGCAACGGTAGACAGAACGACCCAGGGGATCGACCGGACCAGCAGGCGGACCGCGCGGCGCTTCAGCATTCAGGAACCCTCCCGGGCGAGATCCTAAGGGAAAACGAGGCGGCGCAGGAGAAAAACACGCGGGCCGCGATTGCGGGATTTGCCTGCCGATCACGATAACGGCATCCAATTTCGGAGGTCATCCGCAGAAATCATTGAGATCTTCCGGTTCTGGCTGGCACCTGGCTTGCCTCGGGCCCTTCAGCCGTTCGTGGGCAGGGTCGAGCACGTGTTGCCACCTGCCCTGAACGATGAACCTGCGACAGACGGTGCTGGGAATCTCATGAGCGACCTGCTTCGACTACTTGCTGGATGTGTCTTCCTCGCCCTGGCGGCGCTGACGGCGATCGACGCGCCCAATCGGCTCCTCTGGCAACTGAGCGTCGCGGCAACCGAGGGCGGGCACTGGCTGGCGCTCGGCGCGCTCGTACCCGCGATTCCCTGGTGGGGTCAGGGCCGGCTTGGCAAGCTCGGGGGACTCATGAGCCTCGGTGCAGCAGCGCTCCTGGGATTGCCGCTCTTCTACGCCAGTCAGTTGAACAACGATCTGCCGGCGAAGCTCGACGCGAGCTTCGGGACCGAGCTGCGCGCCCGGGGACGCTTCGCGGAGGACCTGCGGCCCGAGCCCGTGGTCATGCTCGATCTCGTCTCATCGGTACAGTCCCGGCCGGTGCGCCTCGAGGAGCGCGTCTTCAGCACGGCCGACGGCGAGAAGCTCACGCTCGATATCTACAAACCGGGATACAACCACGATCCGGTACCGGGTGTCCTGGTGATTCACGGCGGAAGCTGGCAGAGCGGCCACAGCAAGGAATTCATCGCGCTCAACGCCTACCTGGCGGCCCGCGACTACATCGTCGTCTCGATCAACTACCGGCTGGCACCGAAATGGAAGTTTCCGGCGGGCCGCGATGACGTCCTGTCGGCTATTGCGTACCTCAAGGTCTACGGCCACGAATTCGGGCTCGATCCGACGCGGCTCGCGCTGCTCGGGCGATCGGCCGGTGGTCAGCTCGCGCTACTCGCCGCCTACACCGCCAACGAACCGGCGATCCGCGGCGTCATCTCCGTCTACGGTCCGACGGATTTGAAGTTCGGGTACGACCGTCCCGCGGCAAAGGGGCTGCTGGACACGCGGGGCGTGCTCGAGAGCTATCTGGGCGGCCCTCCGGCGAAGGCCGACGAAGCCTACTTCGCGGCGTCGCCCATCAACTTCGTGACGGCGTCATCGCCGCCAACGCTGCTCATCCACGGGCTGCATGACGGCCACGTCTCACCCCAGGAAAGCGAGCGGCTGGAAGCGCGACTCGCCCAGGCGAGAGTGAAGAACCTGTTCGTGCGGCTCCCATGGGCGACGCATGCCTGCGACTGGAGCTTCAGTGGTCCTTGCGGCCAGATCACCACGTACGCGACCGAGCGCTTCCTCGAACGCGTGATGTACACACCCGCTAAAGAGGTCAAGCCACAGGGCCGGCTGGCGATGAGGAAATAGTTATGCCCCCATAACCGGCCTCAGACGGCGATCGTGTTAGCATCCGCCGTCGACATGCGCGGTGTTCAGCGATCGACGGCGGTTCTTTTCGCGCTCCTCTTCAGCCTGGCGACCTCGGCTGGCCAGTCCCTGGCACAGCCGCTCGAACCAATCCGCTACACCTTTCGAGTCGTCGACGCGGCGAAACACATCGCCGAAGTCGACGCGCGAATTCCGTCAGCCGGCCAGCCATCGGTCGATCTGATGATGCCGGTGTGGACTCCTGGGTTCTATCGCGTCGAGGACTACGCGGGACGCGTACAGTCGCTCGTCGCAAAGACGCCAGAGGGCGTGCCACTCGACGTGACGAAACCCCGGCCCAATAGATGGCAGGTCACTACCAACGGGTCACCGGCGATCGTCCTCACCTATCGCCTGCTGTGCCAGGGACGATCGGTCACGACCAACTGGGTGGACGCCGGTCTTGGCGTGATCAATGGCGGCGCGACCTTCATCACGATGGCGGATCGGACCCCGCGCCCGCACGAAGTCCGCATCGACATGCCACCGACCTGGCGGGCATCGATCTCCGGCCTCGAACCGGCGCCGGACGGACAGGCAAACCACTATCGCGCGGCCGACTTCGACACACTCGTCGATTCTCCCGTCGTCGCCGGCACGCTCGACATCCGCCAGTTCGTCGTCGAAGGCTCGACACACGTCATCGCCAATGCGGGCGAGTATCCGGACTGGGACGGAGGCAGAGCAGCGAAGGACCTGGAGGAAATGGTTCGCGAGACGCGCAGGTTCTGGGGCTTCCTGCCGTTCACGCGCTACGTGTTCCTGAACGTCTTCCGACAGGGCGGTGGCGGCCTCGAACATGCCAACTCGACCTTGCTCACGTCGAGCCCCAAATCCTCGCAACCGACGCAAGGCTGGCTCTCGTTTGTCGCGCACGAGTATCTTCACGCCTTCAACGTGAAGCGCCTGCGCCCGGTCGAGCTCGGACCGTTCGACTACGAGAATCCTCCGACCACGACGAGCCTGTGGTTGTCGGAGGGTGCGACGACGTATCTCGCCAACCTGATGCTCGCTCGAGCCGGCTTGATGACGCCCGAGGATTTCCTGCATTCCATGTCATCGGCGATCGCCGACCTCCAGAAGTCGCCCGGACGCCTGGTGCAGTCGCTCGCGCAATCCTCGGCGGAAGTCTGGACCAACAGCAACTCGGGTGTCGGCGCCAGCAAGGGCACCGTGAGCTACTACGGAAAGGGCAACGTCGTGGCCTTTCTGCTCGATGCGCACATCCGCCGCTTGACCGACGGCGCGAGATCGTTTGACGACGGCATTCGGCTGGCTTACAAGCGGTACGGCGGGGAGCGAGGATTCACGGCCGACCAACTGCGGGCGACGTTCGAAGAAATCACGGGTCGCGGCCTGAAACCGTGGTTTGCCAGGACAATCGACTCGCCGGGTGAACTCGATTACGGCGAAATGCTGGGCTGGTACGGGCTGCGTTTCGCCGGTGGCCCTGGGGCCACGGGGGAGCACAACTGGACGCTCGAGGTCCGGCCCCGCGCGACCACCGCGCAGCGCCGACAGCTGGCGGCCCTCCTCGCCCCTCACTCCCGGCCACGGTAGCCGCTACCAGTACCGCACGCCTTGCGTACTCGAGAACACTCCGACAACAGCATTTCTGCGTACGATTCGTGTTTGTCGTGCGAGTGGCCGGCAGTTGCGCGGTGGCCACACGCTTGCACGCTCCACCCCGCCATGGCAGGGAGTCGATGGACAACGGGGGGGGGTTAGGATCGTGTACAATGTACATGAAGTGAAACGTTACACCGTGGCGCAGGTGCGGGAGCGACTCGCCTCCGCATTGGACGAAGTCGAGAGGGGTGTGCCGGTGGTCATCGAACGGCGAGGAGTTCGGTACGTGATCTCGGTCGAGTCTCGGAAGACGCGGCCTGGTCGGCGGCCGTCGATCATCGAGACGATCGATCCGGCGATCGCGGCGGGTCAGTGGACGTGGACCTGGACGTCTCGAGGTTTGCGGTTGAAGCGACCGCGGCGCGCCTGAGTCGCGGTCGCCGAGATCAAGCCGTGATCCTTCTGGACACCAACGCGCTCATCTGGCTCGAGCAGGGACATCCGCGCAGCCGCACGCTGCAGCAGGCCGATCGACAGCTCTACGTCTCGCCCGCGACGCTCCTCGAGCTGCAGTTCCTGATCGACGTCGGACGAATCCGGCTGCGGCGCGGCACGCTCGACCGGTTGGCCGACGACGACAGGTGGCTGCTCGATGACCCGCCGGCGGCGGCGTGGTTCCACCAGGCACTCGACCTCTCCTGGACGCGCGATCCGTTCGACCGCCTGCTGGTCGCGCACGCACGCCTCCGCGGGTGGCGATTCGCGACGGCCGATGACGGGCTGATCAAGCGGCTGGCGCCACGCGAGCGGCTCGAGATGTGACCGGACTCGTCAGGCCAGGATGTCTCGAATCACCGTCCCCGACACGTCCGTCAGCCTGAAATCGCGGCCGCTGTAGCGATAGGTGAGCTTCGTGTGGTCGATGCCCATCAGGTGCAGGATCGTGGCGTGGAGATCGTGGACGTGCACGGGCTTCTCGATCGCCTTGAAGCCGAAGTCATCGGTCGCCCCGTAGATCGTTCCCTTCTTCACGCCGCCGCCCGCGAGCCACATCGTGAAGCCGAACGGATTGTGATCGCGGCCGTTGTTGGCGCCGTTGCCGCCGCCGCCGACCTCGCACACCGGCGTGCGGCCGAATTCTGACCCGCAAATCACCAGCGTCTCGTCCAGCAACCCGCGAGACTTCAGATCTTTGATCACCGCGGCGAATGGCTGATCGGAGTCTCGAGCGTTCTTACGGTGCGCCTGAATATCCGAATGCGCGTCCCACGGATCGCGTTTGGCGTAGTACACCTGCACCATGCGCACACCGCGCTGCACGAGGCGAACCGCCATGAGGCATCCACGCGCGGTGCTGCCGGGACCGTAGAGCTTGAGCGTGGCCTCGCTCTCCTTGCGGATGTCGAAGACGTCCGGCGCCTCGGTCTGCATCCGATACGCCACTTCCATCGACTGGAGCGCGGCCTCGAGCTGCGGGTCGTGCAGCTTCTCGCGCTCGGTCCGCAGCCGATCGAGCTCGGCCAGCAGATCGATTTCGCGCCGCTGCTCGGTCAGCGTGAACTTCTCGTTGTGGATGTACGACACCAGCGTCTTCGGATCGAAATTCTTGCCGACGAGCTCGTCCGGACTCTCGGTCTTGCTGGAAATATACGTGCCCTGGTGCACGGCGGGAAGGAACGCGCTGTTCCACAGCGGCGGCCCGACCGTGGTCGGCATATCGGGACAGAGCACGACATACCCGGGCAGGTTTCGGTTCTCGGTGCCCAGTCCGTAGGTCAGCCACGATCCGATCGACGGCCGGCCGACCTGCGTGTGGCCGGTGTTCATCATGAGCATCGAGGGCTCGTGATTGGGGATGTCGGTGTACACCGAGCGGATGAAACAGATGTCGTCCGCGCAGGCCCCGACATGCGGGAAGAGCTCGCTCACCTCCATCCCGCTCTGGCCGTACTTCTTGAAGGTGAACGGCGAGCGCATCAGCGTGCCCGTCTTGCGCTCGGTGGCCAGGCTGCCACCCGGCATCGGCTGACCGTGATACTTGTCGAGCGCCGGCTTGGGATCGAAGCTGTCGACCTGCGAGAGGCCGCCGTTCATGAAGAGAAAGATGACGTGCTTCGCTTTGGCCGGATGGTGCAATCCCTTCCCCGCCGCCGCACCCTGAGGGCCGAACGTCGCAGCCGTTGCCAGTGACTCCCCGACCATCCCGGCAAAGGCGAGCATTCCGAAGCCATTGCCGATACGACACAGCGCGTCGCGTCGTGTGACTGGTGCCGGGTCCCTATGACTCATGGTGTCTGTGATCCGCGCAATCCGCGTCCCGTGTACCGTGATCCGCGCCCCATGTTGACGACCCGCCAATCTCAGTTGATGAAGATGAATTCGCTCGAGCTGAGGAGCACCTTCAGGTACCGGCCAAACGCCGTGACGGGCAGCAGCACCGGCGGAGCCGCTTTGCCTCCCGCACCCGGCACGACTCCGGCCATCATCCCGTCGCCGGTCATCGCCGCGGCGGCGTCGTCGGCCGTCTTGGCCTCGGACGGGTCCTTGGTCTGGGCGCCGGTGGCGGCCTTGCCGCCGGCCCCGCTCGCCGCGGCGAGCTCCGTCTTCGCCGCCTCCACCTTGCGCTCCTCGTACGCGCGCATCGGCTCCTGCGACACGTAAGCCATGCCAGCGGCAAGCTCGGCGTCGGTGGGCAGCCGGCCGAAGACCAGCTGGTAGGCTTTCCGGATTCGAGTGCGCGCATCGGGCTCGGTCGACACACGCCTCGCCAGCAGCTCGCTCTGCTGCTGCATGAAGTCGCTGTTCATGAAGAACAGGCGCTGGAGCGGCACGCTGGTCGCGAAGCGCTGCTCGGCGGAAAGCGTCGGCGCCGGAAAATCGAACAGCTGGAGGAACTGATCCAGCTTGTATCGGCTCACCTTGCCATAGATCGTCCGACGGTTGAAGCCAGGCGTCAGGTCGGCCGACGGTCCGCCCATCTTTTCATCGAGCGCGCCCGAGACCATCAGCATCCCGTCGCGAATCTGCTCGGCGGTCAGGCGACGCCGGCTGACGCGCCAGTAGAGGCGGTCGCCGCCGTCTTTCTCGATGTTGGCGGCCGAATCCTCCGCGCTCAGCTGATAAACGGCGCTCAGCATGATCTCGCGATGCAGCTTCTTGAGCGAACCACCGTGATCCACGAACGACGAGGCGAGAAATTCGAGCAGCTCGGGGTGAGTCGGGCGCTCGCCGTTCTCGCCGAAGTTGCTGGGAGTGTTCACAAGGCCGGTCCCGAAGTGCCCCTTCCAGACGCGGTTGACGATCACGCGCGCGGTGAGCGGGTGTTTGACGATGGCGTCCGCGAGCTCGAGCCGGCCGCTGCCCTTCGAGAACGGCACGGGTTCGCCGTCGCTCAGCACGGTCAGGAAGCGGCGCGGGACCTCGTCGCCGAGCTTGAAGGGATTCCCCCGTAGATGGACCTTGATATTGGTGGCCTTGTCGGCATCCTGCACGCCGTGGACGTAGGCGAACTTCGGCGGCAGCGCCTTCTGCATCGCCTTGATGTCGGCGCGCAGGTCGTCGACGTGCTGGCGGCGGTCGGCGCTCAGAAAGCGTTCGAGGCCCCAGCGGCGGAAGACGAGCAGGCCCGGCCTCGACGTACTCGGCAACCGACGGCTCGAACCCCTCCCCGAGGTCGCGGCGGAAGACGTCGGTCCAGAGCTGAATCCGCTCGGTCGACAGGCTCTTCAGCTCGAGGCCGCAGCCGGGACAGAAATCATCGTTGGTAATGAACTCGTTCGGGAGATTGGCCGGCTTCTTCTTCTTCGTGCCGGGCAGGGCCTTCGCTTCGATAATCTTGTTCTCCTCGTCGACGTCCTTCTTCTCGAACATCACGTCGACGAGCAGCGACTGGAACTGGTCGCCGAGCGTCCTGGCCTCCGCCGCGCTCCCGCCGGTCTTGACCATCGCCTGCCACTCGGTCAGGTACGGATAGAACTTCGGCGGCTTCGCGAGGAACTTGATCCAGCGATCGAGCAGCTCGAAATCCAGCTTGTCGTCGTTGGCGACGCGCGACACGTCCTTCTTCGGCTCGCCGGTGACCTTCCAGGCCGACTGCATGTACTTCGACGCGCTGAAGGCGAGCGTCGCCGCGAGCTGCCGGCTCTCGGTGTCGAGGAACTCCTGGAGGAGATCCTCCTTCTGCTTGATTCGTTTCTCCTGGGCGGTGTACTCGTCGACGACCGACTTTGGCGCGAGCGCGTACTCGTGGTAGTCGGAGTTGAGGAACACACCCGCCAGCGCGTAGTAGTCCTTCGCGAGGATGGGGTCGTACTTGTGATCGTGGCAGCGCGCGCAGCCAACCGTCAGTCCGAGAAACCCGCGCGTCACCACGTCCACGCGATCGTGCCGCTCGTCGGCGTGCGTAATCTCCACGGCGCCGTTGTCGTAGTACCAGGGACCGAGACCGAGGAATCCGAGCGCGGGCAGCATGCGGGCGCGCGTCCGGTCATCGAGCAGATCGGCGGCGAGCTGGGCCTTGACGAACGTCGCGTAGGGCAAGTCGTCGTTGAAGGCCTTGATGATCCAGTCCCGATAGAGATACGCGTTGGGGTAAAGGCGCGTAGCCGCGACCCTCCGGGTCCAGGCTCCGCGGATCGTCCTCGCCATAGCGCGCGACGTCAAGCCACAGGCGACCCCAGGCTTCGCCGTACCGCGGAGATGCCAGCAGGCGATCGACGACTCTGGCAAAGGCGTCTGGCGCCGAGTCCTTCTCGAACGCCTCGATCTCCTCGAGCGTCGGTGGGAGGCCTGTAGGTCGAGCGTCGCGCGGCGGATCAGGGTGAGCTTATCGGCCGCCCTAACGGGCGCGAGCCCCGCGCTCTCGAGCCGAGCCAGGATGAAGCGATCAATGTCGGTCACCGCCCAGTCCGTGCGCGCGGGTGCGGGAACCGCGGGGCGACGGAGCGGTTGAAACGACCAGAACGCGCGCTGGTCGGCTGTAATCGTCTTCTCGGGCGGCCTGGTCGAGGCCGCCGTGGTCGACGCGGGCCACGGCGCACCCGACTTGATCCACGCCGCCAGCGTCGCGATCTGGGCGTCAGAAAGCTTCGGCGCCTTCCGCGGCATCTTCTCGACGCCAGGGGCGTGCCGCACCGCCTTGATCAGTCGGCTCGCGTCTGGATCACCCGGAACGATTGCCGGACCTGACTTCCCGCCCTTGATCATCGCCTCGCGCGAATCGAGGCGCAGGTCACCTTCCTCTTCCTCGGTGTGACAGTCGTAACAGGAGTTGGACAGCAGCGGCCGAATCTCCGCCTCGAAGAACGCCGCGTCGGTGGCCGCCGGCGTCGCGGCTGTCTGCGGAGCCTTGGCGGCCCACAATGTCGCGGCCATGAACGCGACTGACGCAGCGGCCAGGACAGCGTGAACGCCCAATCGGTCTCTCATGTGGAGTGAGCTATTATCGCACCGCCGATGCACATCAGACCGTTCCTCCCCGTCTGCCTGGCCGCTGCCGCGCTCGGAGTCGTGACGAATTCGTCATTGCACACTTCGGCATTGTCTTCCTCCTTGAGTTCTTCGGACTTCCATTCAGCATTCAGCACTCACCCCTCGACAGAGCTCGGGGTGACCCTGAGCCCGTCGAAGGGTCAGAATTCACCATTGCCCAAACGCCCCGGTGTCAAAGATCCCGCCGCCCGCATTCCGATCGAGCGGCTCCAGCCCGATCACGTCTTCGCGATCCCCGGTGTCCCGACTGGATCGCCATCGACGAGCACGTCTGGGTCTCCAACTATCAGAAGAACAGCGTCACGCGGATCGATCCGAAAGCCAACGCGATCGTCGAGACGATCGCCGTCGGCAAGGGCCCGTGCTCGGGACTGGCCGCCGCCTTCGGCAGCCTCTGGGTGCCGCAACTGCGACGATCCGAGCGTGTCCCGTATCGATCTGAAGACCGGGAAGGTCACCGCGACCCTGCCGCTGACGATCGGCGACAGCGAGGGTGGGCTCGCGAGCGGTGTCGGCAGTATCTGGATGATGACCGACGCCAAGGGGAACGCTCGCCCGTATCGATCCGGCGACCAACGCGGTCGTCGCCGAAATCTACGTCGCGCCCGGATCGTTCGCGGTTGCGTCTGGCGAAGACGCCGTGTGGGTGACGAGCTCCGACAAGAATCTCGTCACGCGCATCAACGCCTTCACCAATATCGTGGAAGAGACGATCGCCGTCGGACCGAAGCCACGCTTTCTGGCGGTCGGCCTGGGATCGGTGTGGACCATCAACCAGGGCGACGGTACCATCTCGCGCATCGACGCGAAGACGAACAAGGTCATCGCCACGATCGAAGCCGGCATTCCCGGCGGCGGCGGCGAGATTGCCGTCGGCGAGGGATCGGTCTGGGTCATGTCCTTCGAGTATCCCGTGACGCGCATCAACCCGACGACCAACACCGTCGGCGCAGCAGTTCTTCGGCCCCGGCGGAGACGCGATCCGCGTCGGGCACGGATTCGTCTGGCTCTCCAACCTGCGGCAGGGCAATGTATGGCGCCTCGATCGAAACGGATCGAGGCGACGGTGGCGCAGTAGACCGTGTCAGGACCTCTGTCACGATGTCTTGGCGGCAGCGCCCGAACTGCGCATCCAGGCGTGCAGCCTGTCGACGTCCTTCTTGACCGTGCGCGATGCCGCGAACAGCACGGCCGCGAGGATTCGTTTCGAGCGTGGGGACGATGTACATCGCCGTGTGCAGGCCCTGCGCTCTGAAGGGCTCGAGCGCTCGAACGTCGAACCCCTTGGCTTCGCCAACCAGGCTGCGGAGCTCGGCCGTCATCAACGCGCCGAATCCCAGCGGCTGAACCACTCCGGCGGCGCTGGCCGCCTGGAACGTGAAGTAATCGCTCGCCAGCCCGGTGCCGACCGGTCCGAGCGACGCGCCAAGGACGTACATCGCGCAGAAATACAGCGCCATCGCCGTTCCGCGCAGCGAGGGCTCGACGACATCGTGCAGCGTCGAGTACACGGTCGCGCAGTACGCGTCCAGGTACATCACGCCGCAGCCGGTTCCCATGAACAGCGCGAAGCCCAGGACGTCGCCGGCCGGACGCATCAAGCCAAGAAACATCAGCGGCGCACAGATGGCGATCGCACCGGCGCCGACGATCAGGCGCCCGTCGACGCGGTGGCGGCACAGCCGATCGGCGAGCGCGCCGCCGGCGACGAGGCCGATGATTCCCGAGAATCCATAGACGGCGGCTGCCACCCAGCCGGCATCGAGAAAACTCATCCGGTGAAAGCGAACGAGAAACGGCGCGATGAACCACAGACCAGCGCGTACATGTTGAAGTTGTGCAGTGCCCCAGACACGATGAGCCAGCGCATCGTGGGAGTCGACAGCACCAGGAGATAGGGATTGCCGGGACGGCGGCGGTCGCCCACCGCGTGCCCCTCGACACGGTGCCGCGGCTCGGCTCGCGGATCGTGAGCGCGGCGATCGCGCACAGGATGCCTGGCACCGCCGCCACGTAAAAGGCGTTGCGCCATCCCCAGTTCTGCAGATAATCCACCCGCCGGCGCCGTTCGCCAGCCCAGGCCGATCGGCAGGCCGAGCATCCAGAGCGCGACCGCGCGCGCGCGATGGGTCTTCGGAAACAGGTCGCCGATGAGCGACGTGGACGCTGGCGCGCAGGTCGCCTCGCCGACGCCGACGCCGAGGCGCGCGACGATCAGCTGTCCGAAGGTGCGCGCGGCGCCGGAGAACGCCGTGAGCACGCTCCACGCGAATACGCCGCCCGCCAAGATCCATCGGCGCTCGACCCGATCGGATAACCGGCCGAGGGGCAGACCGACGACGGCGTAGAGCAACGTGAAGACAGTGCCGAGCAGACCAAGCGCCGTATCGCTGAGCCCCCACTCGCGGCGGATGCCTTCACCGACGCCACCGATGATCTGGCGGTCGAAGAAGTTCAAGAGGTTGATCGCGAACAACACGACGAGCGTGTACATGGCACCAGGCGCCAGTGATTAGAACGGATGCCTCCCCGCCTCGATCACCGCCTCGGCGATCCGCCGGCGCGCTCCGATCGTGTCCACGCCGCCGTGCACGGACAGCCTCTGCGCCGTCATCGTGAGCGACGAGTCCGCGCCCCGCGTGATCAACGCGGCGACCACCTCGCGGGATGCCGACGCGATCCGATCGGCTGCGTCGCTGGTGTAGACGCGCGCGGCATCTGCGGCGATGCCCGCGCGGCTGTCGGCTTTCGACGCCATCTTCCCGGCTCGCGCGATGCCGCTCTCGATGGCGAACACCTCGATGACAATGTCCGCGATCTGCGCCTGGACTTCCTGCGCCTCCTTGAACTCCGCGCCGTACGCCGCCGACGCCTGTCCGAGCAGGCCGACGGCCAGCCGCTTCGCGCGGCCGAGGAACTGTCGCTCGCTGGCCAGCGGGCCGGTTGCGGCCGCCGCCGGCCGGAGGCGTCGCCCGAGACGTCGAGCGCGGCCCGCGCGGCCTCGGGCGTGACGAGCGCCGGCGACTGCTTCATCAATCGGGTCGGGACGATCAGCCGGTTAATCTCGTTGGTGCCCTCGTAGATGCGCGTGATGCGCGCGTCTCGAAACATCCGCTCCACCGGGAACTCACGGGAGTAGCCGTTGCCGCCGAACACCTGCACCGCTTCGTCCACCGCCCAGGCGAGCGCTTCGCTCGTCCAGACCTTGTTGATGGAACACTCGATCGCGAAGGCCTCGATCGTCTTCAACACGCGGGGGCCGTCGCTCGGATCGACCGATTCGAGCGCGCGGTCCACTTCGCCCAGCGTGCGATAGGACATCGCATCGCCGACGAAGCCGCGTATCGCCATGCCCGCGAGCTTCTGCTGATCAGGCCGAACTCGGCGATCGTCTTGCCGAACTGGCGCCGTTCCTTCGCGTACTTCACGGCGTGGCCGAGCGCCAGCTTCACACCCGACATGTTGCGGGCGCCCAGCTTCACCCGGCCGAGGTTGAGGATGTTGAACGCGACCCTGTGCCCCTGACCGATCGCGCCGAGGACGTTCTCGACCGGCACCTTCACGTCGTCGAGCATCAGCGCGGTGGTAGAGCTGCCGTCCAGACCGAGCTTGATCTCGTCGCGCCCGCTCACGACGCGCCATCGAGCGTTCGACGAGGAACGCGGTGAACTGGTCGCCATCGACCTTGGCAAAGATCGTGAACAGATCGGCGAAGCCGCCGTTGGTGATCCACATCTTCTGGCCATTGAGCAGGTAGTGGCGCCCATCGGGCGAGAGGGTGGCGCTCGTTCGCGCGGCGAGCGCGTCAGAACCCGACTGCGGCTCTGTGAGCGCGTAGGCGGCGATCATTTCGCCGGTCGAGAGCCTGGGCAGATAGCGCTGCTTCTGCTCGTCGGTGCCGAAGTAGACCAGCGGCAGCGTGCCGATGGACGTGTGCGCGCCGAGAGACCCGCCGAACGAGGGGTTTACTGCGATCTGCTCGCCGACATACGACGCGCTGATGAGATCGAGCCGGAGCCCTCCGGCAATCTTGTCGGGATTTCGAGACGCAGTAGGTCCAGCTCGCTCGCTTTCCTCAGCAGCCGGCGCGCGGCTCCCAGTTGTGTTCGTACAGCCGATTGAACTACCTGGTAGTATTTCCTTCTGCATGAACTCGGCCTGGTCTCGGCCGAACATGCGCTGTTCTTCCGTCAGGTCTTCGGGGACGAATACGTCGTCGGCATCAGGCGCGTCGAGAGAAATGTTCCACCGGCGGCGATCGCGCGAATTGCGTCATCGGGGCGCTCATGTTGTACAGTCCGGTGGCTGGAACAGGAACCGACGACGATGCCGCCAGCGAAACCGCGTCTCGATCTCCAACGCCGCGTCGCGACGCCAACCGGCGCATTCGCCCCATCGGGTCGAAGAACGGACGGCCGGTTTGCCGGTCCCGCCCCGCCGCCGATGCGGACGCCTGGCGCCAGGAACGCCGTCTCGCCGGCGGCGGGCGGGGAGTATCTCGTGACCGGGAAGCTCACCCAGACGCGTACGGCCGTGGTGGAAGAAACACGCCACCACCGGGTGACTCGCCGCTCTCGATATCCCGGGTGCCGCTTGGCCGACATCCTCGACATCAGCGCGGTCGACGGGCGGATCGTCCAGGCGACCGAGTTTCTGGGCGCGCAACTGACCTACCGCGACGAAGAAGCGCCGGCCTGGACGCGCTGGCCGCGTCGCTGGCGCGGCTCGGCATCGTCGAAGGGGCATTGCGTCTGGATTACAACCTGCCGAACTGTCCGCAACGCCACCTCGGCGTTCGCCATCCGCGGCTCGGCGCGATTGTCGCTGCAACATCAACCCGAAGGACATCTACGCCAAGCGCGCGACAGTCGCGGCCGACTCGGCGCCTCGTCATCACGCTCGATGCCCTGGTGCTGCTCGCTGGATGTCGCGCGAGATGTCGATTAAGCGGATTGTGGTGACGTCGCTCGCGGGAGTATTCGGCCAGGAGCGCGCGCTGCCGCAGGTCGCGGGCGCCCAGTCCTTCGGCCATCTGCTGGCCCCGGTGGTGCCTGGACGGCGCCTCGCGCTCGATCCAGTCCGATCTGGCTGTTCTGGATAACACGGGGGTAGACGGACACGCCGAAGCTGGTGATGCTCACGCACGGGAACATCTGGCTGAACGTAGTGCAGAGCGAATGTTGGACGAACCCCGCGTATGCACTGGGCGACGAAGCGTCACCTCGTCGTCATCCCGGATCTCCATCTACGCCTTCACGGTCTGCATGATGGTCTCGGCCTCCGGCTTGGCGCGCTGCACGATCCCGCAGGACGATCCCGAGCAGGTGCTGGCGTTGATTCGTGACTTTCGCCCGACGTGCTTCCTCGGCCCGTGCCAACCCTTTTCTGTTGCTGCTGGAGCTACTCCCGCAGTGGGCGAGCACGGGCTCGAGCAGGTGCGGTTGTTCAACAGTGGCGGCGCCCCCTGCCCGGTCGAGGTCATGGAAGAATTCGAGCGCCGCATCGGCCGCCCGCTGAACGAAGGGGTACGGGCTGTCGGAGACCTCGCCGGTCACGCACTCCACGCCGCAGCTCGCCTCGCGAAGGATGGGCTCCATCGGACTGCCATTCCCCGACACGGACATGAAGATTGTGGACGTCGAGACCGGCAGGCACGAGCTGCCGATCGGGGAGGCGGGCGAGCTGTGCATCGCGGGGCCGCAGGTGATGAAAGGCTACTGGAACAAGCCCGAAGACAGCGCCTACGTGCTCCGACACGGAGCCGACGGCCGCGTCTGGTTCACCGGCCATATCGCGCGGATGGACGAGGACGGCTACACGCTGGATCGTCCAGCGCAAGAAGGACATGATCATCGTGGATGGGTTCAACGTCTACCCGTCGGAGGTGAATCGGTGCTCTACACGCATCCGGCGGTAAAACTGGCCGCGGCGATCTGGCGTGGCGGACAGATATCACGGCGAGATCGTGAAAGCTTGCGTCGCCTTCAAAAACTGGGCCGTCACGCCACGCCGGAGGAAGCGACCGCGTTGCTGACTGCAAGCTGCGGGATACAAAGTGCCGCGGACTGTCGAGGTGCGCGACACGCTGCCGATGAGCGCGGTCGGCAAGATACTCTACCGCGTGCCGCGACGAGCACGCCGCCGGTTCGACAGCCCGATGAGGCCGGCGGGCAGCGAAACGCAACGTCGATCGGCACTGCCAGATGATTAGGATGACGTGCCTGGCCACCATGGACAACCCGCCGGTCAATGCGCTGAGCCCCGCCATGTGGGAAGGCATCGAAGCCGCTGCTGGTCCTTGAGCGTCGGCTGATCGGCGGCAGAAGCCATCGTCCTCATCGGCGCGGGCACGACCTTCATCGCCGGCGCCGACATCAAAGTGTTCGACACGCTCAAGACGCCGCAGGATTCCCTCTTGCGGTCAGCTCGCACGCACGCGCTGCTCAAGAACGTCGAGGACGCGCCCAAGCCGCTCGTTGCCGCCATCCACGGCCACGCGCTCGGAGGCGGACTCGAGGTCGCGCAGGCGTGTCACTTCCGGGTCGCGACCAGGGACGCGAAGTGGGTCAGCCGGGAAGTCATGCTCGGGATGATCCCGGTGCCGGAGGCACCGAGCGGCTGCCCAGACTGTGCGGCGCCACCATGGCGTCGAGATGCGCACCTGGCGGCAGCCGGTGCCGGCGGCCAAGGCGCTCGCGGCCGGCATCATCGACCACATCGTGGACGGGGACCCGCTCGCCGGCGCGATTGCGTTCGCGAAGGCGAAGGCGGACGCCCGCGAGATTCCGGCAAGTCGCGGGGATCTTGCTTACCGTCGAGCAGGTGGCGGCCGGGCTCGCGGCGTGCGCCTATTTGCGGAGGACGCTCGCGAACACCGCACGAGGGATGGCAGCGCCTTCCGCCGTGGTCGACGCGATTGAGCCGGCCTGAGAGTTGTCGACGCCGGATCGATCCGTCAGCGAACTCTTCGCCCAATGCGTGGTCTCGACCGAATCGAAGGCGCTCCGCCACCTGTTCTTCGCCCGACGCGAGGCCGCGAAGTGCCCGGCGTGCCGAAAGACACGCCAGCCAGAGACATCACGCGCGCCGCGCTGGCGCCGGGACCATGGGCGGCGGGATCGCGATGTTGTACGCGAACGCCGGCATCCCGGTCGTGACCAGGATGCTCACGATGCCGCGTTGCAGCGGGGCCTTGCTGACCATCCGCAAGAACTACGCTGTCACGATGTCGAAGGGCAAGATGACGCCCGAACAGGTCGAGAACACGCTGGCGCTCATCACGCCGACGACGACGTACGACGGATTCGACAAGGTGGACATCGTCTGTGGAAGCCGTATTCGAGAAACACGGATTTGAAGAAGTCGACGTTCGCCGGCTTCGGACAGGCGACACGACCCGACTGCGTGCTCGCGTCGAACTCCTCGACGCTCGACATCGACGAGTTCGCGCGGGCGATGACATGGCTGGGACAGGTGCTGGGGCATCACTTCAGCGGCGAATGCGTGATGCAGTTCCTCGAGATTGTCCGGGCGCCAGACGAGCGCGGACGTGATTGCCACATCGCTCAAGCTGGCGAAGAAGATCAACAAGGTTGGCGTCGTGGTCGGCAACTGTTTCGGGTTCGTCGCCAACCGCATGCTGGTGTACGACATGCGGGAGGCGTATCTCCTGCTCGAAGAAGCGCCGGCGTCGAGCAGATTCATTGGCTCACCGGGTTCGGGCTGCCGGTCGGCGTGGACGGCATGCAGGACATTGCGGGCATCGGCATGCTCTGGCGCGCGAATCCGCCGATAGCCGGGCGTCAGGAGCAAGCGGCGCGCGCGAAGCTACCGCAGTCGGAGATTCCGGACCGACTGTTCCAGATGGGGCGATACGGACAAAGACGGCGTGGGCTGGGACAAATACGACGCGCCCGGGAGCCGCAATCAGAGCGGGATCCCCTGATTCATTAAGCTCGCGGCGGAGGCGGCGACGAAGGCGTGGCCTTATGTGCCGGCCAATCGCCGACGAGGACATCATCGCGCGGATCACGACGGCGCTGGCCAACGAGGGCGCGCGTGTCCTCGAAGAGGGCTACGCCACGTGGCCCGGCGATATCGACATCATTTATGAACGCATCCAGCTTCCCGCGCCACCGCGGCGGCCCGATGTTCTACGCGGACACCGTCGGTCTCGACACGGTCCTGGCGCGGGTGCAGGTATAAACCGGCATGATTCGGCGATTATTGGCAACCCGCGCCGCTGCTCGAGCGATACGTCGCCGAGGGGCGCGGATTCTACAGCGACGCGGCCCTGCAGAAGGGTAAGCGGCAGTCCTGTACGGCTGCCTGACCACGATGATTGACATCACTGACGTCGCGTCATTGCGCGCGCGCGTCGGCCAGGCGATCGCCGTGCTCAGCGACTGGCTGGAAGTCACCCAGGCGCGCATCCAGCAGTTCGCGGACGCAACCGGCGATCATCAGTGGATTCACCTCGACACTGAGCGGGCGGCAGCTGAAGGACCTCTTCGGCTTCGACGATTGCCCACGGGTTCCTCACTCGCTCCTCAGCCCGCTCATCGGCGACGCCCTGCACTTCACAGGCCTGCGACTGGCCGTCGATCTACGGCGAACTGGGTCCGCTTCGTGTCTCCCGCGGCCGGCGGGCGCACGCATCCGGGCGCGCATCGACCCGGTCGGTGACCGAAGTGGCCGGGAGCATCCAGGTGGTGTGGAACGTGACCATTGAGCGCGAGCACGCGGACAAACCTGCCTGCATCGCCGAGTGGATAGTGCGGTATGACGCTCGGCAATGGCAGGCGGTGTAGCGGATGCCCACCCTGTCGAGCGCCTCGATCACGAGTGTGGCAATTTCGAGCAGGTCGATCCCGGCTCGAGGTCATCACTTCCTGCTTCGGACACTATCCACGGCTCGAGCCGGAAGCTGCGCGGCCAGGTAACGAACCGGTCGCGGTGGCGGGCTGGTGAAGGAACATCCAGCGTCCTGACGCTCAGCGGCGCTCGGGCGTTCGAGGGGAGCATCTCGTCGAGCGTCTCGAGCGGGTCCTGCACCGAAGGGGCGATCAGGCGCCTACTTGTGCACACAGGAGACCGTGCACAGCGGGCGCATGCTTCCTCGGTACCCGCCTCCCGTTCGACGTCGGTCGCCGTGTAGTCCGCCAGCGGGATCCCCGGGCGGCCCCTCTGTTGCGAGCACCAGTGCACGAGCCCGTCTTGGTATAGGAGTGCCGTCCACCCGCTCCACAGCGCCAGATGTTCCGGCGGCCGTGTGCCAGGTTGCGCTGGAAGTCGTTCTGGTTCTGCACCGAGTAGAAAGGCGCGGTCATGCGCGCGATCTCCTGTACGCGTAATTGATCGGCGACAGCGGCACGAGCTGCACCGTGTCCGTTGTGAATGAGGCCCACCGTCGCCGTCAGCCCAAGTTCATTGCCCGACGGGCGACCGTCAGCGTCCCCCAGGATCGCGGAGCGTGCCCCCAAGCACGGAGTTCACGTTCACGCTGAAGGTCGCATGACGCGCCAGCATCGCTCCAGTTTCTGGTCGAGAACCTTGAGGCTCTTGGAAGGTCGTCCGGCGTGACGTTGTCGATGCTCATCTGCAGGTAGTTCGATCGAGACCCGCATCGTTCAGGCGTTCATCTCGCTGCCGGTCAGCAGGTATCCGTTCGTGATGAGCCCCGCGAGCGCTCCGGCCACCGGATGCGGCGGATGATGGTGTCGAGGCGCTTGGATGCAGTACGGCTCGCCACTGCTGGTGATGTTGACCGTGGTGGTGCCGAGACGCGCCAGGTGGTCGATCCGCTCGAGCATCGTGTCGAGGGGCACCGGTGACGAGTGGTTGTCGAACTCGTTGCAATAGGCACAGGGTGTATTTGCAGCGCCGAATCGGGACGATTCCTGGGCGAGCACCGGATGCCGGGACGACTGCAACCCCCTTGCGACCATCCGCGCTTCGCGCCATTTTCGGTTCGCAGTTGTCAGCATAGGGAGCCCCACCCGCAGACGTGAATCAGGGCGAAACCGGCGCCGCCACGCTGGCCTCCGGCAGACTCGTCCCTGACTCCTCAAGGTGGCGATGAACAATCCGTTGGGCCTGCCCAGGCGAGTGACCCCCGTCACTGTGGCCTATCTGCTGGTGAACGGCCCTTGCCGCGACTTCACCAGACCATCGCACATCGGCCAGCGTATTGCTATGTCGACCTGACCGTGTGCGCGGCGCTCGTGCGGCTGGACCGTATCGAGTCGTCATTGCCGATGTACGCGCGCTCAATGACTGGCACCCCATCCTGCTCTTCCCGATCCTCGATGAGGAGGTCGAGCTGCTCGCCGCTGGAGTCGGCGACTGGCGGCTCACCGAAGCCATCCCAGCGCTCGAAGCCATCCTCTTCAACGGCCAGCCAAGTCTTTACCTCAGCGAGCGCTGGAACTCGGTCGCTCTTTCCGAGTATCTACATTTCTGCTACCTGTCGTATGTGCTGGCGATTCCTGGGTCTCGGCGACCGGTATGCCACACGACGGCGGACGGCCTTTCGCGAGTTGTGCTGCTCCTGGCCGTGACGATGTTCGGCAGTCTACCTCGATCTTACCGGCTGGACAGTCCCGACCACCGGGTCCGACCCTGTCGGGGACCGATTGCGGGGGGCACTTCTTCTTCAGGCTCCTCTACACGAGGTATCTTCCAGGGGGCGTGCTCGCGGGGAGCGTTTCCGAGCGCACATGCTCCGAAGGGGCGCGGTCGCGATCTGGCTCGTGGCCTGGCGACACCAGTGGATGCTTGCGGTGCTCCTGGCGCCGATTATCGGGGGAGTCCTCGCGGACTCGTTTACGGCGTTTCCACTACGCGCTCGATACGGTGGCCGGTCTTCTGGTGGCGATTGTGGTGGTGACGGCTTTCACCAGCGGCGTTGCTCGAAGGCACTTGTGGCAGCCTTCATAACCCTCTTGAAACGCGAGCTGCCTCCGACACAGGCACGTACCCTTCTAGGCCGAGGGTCGAGCGCCTGCAGCTGCGCGGCGCGAGCGACGCGAGCGGGGGTGGCCCATACGCCGGAGGCGCAGAGTCGTCTCGAACGCTACCTTCGCCAGATGAAGACGCCTCTGCGCGGAAGAAGATGCCCCGTTTCAAGGCACGTGCTTTTTCGGCCCGACGCCCGTAACGACGTTGTCCATCGTGACCTCGGTGCGCGGCGACTCCACGATCTTGGTCGCCGTGATCTTATTGCCCGGACGCAGTTCCATCGCCTCGACTTTCTTTCCGTCCACATCGAACTTGAATCCGAGGGATATTGGGACCTGTTGGTCTTGCCGTTCTGAGAGCTACGATCACGCTCGTCGCGCGTAAGTGACCCAGACTGTGCCCTTCAGGGTCGTGATCGTGCGGTCGTCGATACGGCGTTTCTGTCACGGTCACAAAAGCCGTCAGCACGCGCTCATTGGGACTTTGTTCAGCGGCATCACGACTCCATCGATCGTGGCCGTCTTTCCCGGCCGCAGCTGGAAGAGCCTGTAGGTCCCGCTCGGCATCATCTTCGCGATGAGGTAGTCGCCCTAAGGTAGGCGACCTCGCCCTTCAACT
>CAVRYF010000005.1:0-76343 GCA_963725325.1 uncultured Acidobacteriota bacterium
TTTCGCTCAGTGATATCCGTCAACGCTCCGATGAATTCAGGTTTGTCTGGCTGCCGTCCGATGTTGTGAAGCACGACGTGCACGTATTTGACTGAGCCGTCCGACATCAAGAGGCGCAACTCGAAATCCATGTTCACCCCGTCGGGTGCCGAGCGCTCGATGATCTGTCTGGCAAGGCCGACGTCCTCAGGGTGAACGCGGCTGAGAGCCAATTCGACCGTGGGCTTCGTCGATTTGGGCACGTCCATGATGCGAAAGGTCTCCTCAGACCAAATCACTTCTCCGGTCGACACCTCCCACCACAGACTGCCCGTCAGCGTCAGTCGTTGGCCTTGAGCGAGGAATGCCTCGCTGCGGCGCAGTTCCTCCTCCGTCCGCTTTCGGTCTTCGATGTCGATGTTGATGCCGTACCACTTGAAGACGCGGCCCGTCTCGTCGCGCAGCGGCTTGGCACGAACCAGGAACCAGCGATACTCGCCGTCATGTCGGCGTAAGCGCGCCTCGGCCTCGCCCGGCTGTTCAGACGACAACACCTGTTGCCAGATCGCGGTCAGGCCGTTCAAGTCGTCGGGATGAATAGCGGCCGTCCAGCCCCACCCTAGCGCCTGTTCGGCAGGCAGACCGACAAATTCTAGATAGTGCTGGTTGAAGAAGTCGACGGCTCCATCTGTGCGCGCCGACCAGGCTAGCGCCGGAATCGTGTCGATAATGAGTTTGAGATCGCGCTCGTTCGTTGCGAGAGCTTCCTCGGCGCGTTTGCGCTCGTCGATGTCGTTGAGCAGGTTGTACCAACGAACGATATGGCCGTTCGAATCGCGCAGCGCCAATCCGCGGGACTGCAGCCATCGGTACACGCCATCGAAACGCCGCGGAGTGTACTTCGAAATCGAACGGGTCGCCGGTTTCAATCGAATGGGTGAAGAGTTCGACGGCGCGTGGGAGATCGTCAGGATGGGTGATGCCACCAGTGTCCCAGTGTGTTAGCTCCTCCAACGTCGTGCCGAAGTAATCGAGGAGCTGGCGATTGACGAATTCGACCTGGCCATCGGGCGTGTGCGCTGCGACCAACCCTGGAATGCTATCGACGGTCAAGCGCAATGCGCGTTCGCTTTCGCGCAGCGCGTCCTCGGCGCGCTTCCGCTCGTCGACGTCTGTCAGCAGCACGCACCACCGAACAACGTTGCCAGCGGCGTCACGAAGTGGAGAGCCACAGTGCTGGAACCAGCGGTAGACGCCATCCGAACGTCGTAGTCTCTGCTCAATCTCGTACGAAGACCCGGAGGAGATCGATTGTGAAAAGACCTGGATGACCTGAGGAAGGTCCTCTGCGTGCACGATGTCGCTCGTCGCCCAGTGTCTCAGCTCCTCCTGCGTCCGTCCGGTGTATTCGAGGACGCGCCGGTTAACAAATTGGATCTCACCGCCCGCGGTCAAGAGTCCGACCAGGCCCGGAATGCTATCCAGAGCCGTCGTCGAGTCGTGCGCGTCGCCGGGCGCAGAGCCAGCCGGGGAAACTCCTGCGGCGTCTTTCGTCATGGTGCTCATCCCATGCGCGTGCGCCCCACCGGGGCGTATCCGCTGAGCGTAGCGCATCACCAGGCGGGGAGTCTCCGATCATTTCTCCGTCCTGTAACGAGTAGGTAAAACGGCTCAGCCAGCTCAAGCAACCGCAAGCTCGCCGCCATCGCGCACGCCGCCCGCTCGCGGTGGGAACCAATACAAAGGTATCGTCGATACCTTCGTCTAATGGATCGGCAGTCGCACGTTTGGTTTCATGCTTCGCGGAGGTTATCAGCATGACACCAATCACTGTTACCGAACGACGCAGCGAGCAGACAACTGACAACACCGCGATTCGCCAGTTTCGTGTCGACGTTCCGGAGTCGGAACTGACCGAATTGCGCAGGCGCATTCAGGCGACCAAGTTCCCCGAACGGGAGACAGTCCCGGACGCCACGCAGGGCGTGCAGCTCGCCACGGTTCAGGCCCTCGCGCGGTATTGGGCGAAGGACTACGACTGGCGCAAGTGTGAGGCGAGGCTGAACGCGCTGCCGCAGTTCATCACCGAGATCGATGGACTCGATATCCATTTCATCCACGTGCGTTCGAAGCATGACAACGCGCTGCCGCTCATCGTCACGCACGGATGGCCCGGCTCGATCGTCGAGCAGCTGAAGATCGTCGATCCGCTGATCAATCCCACGGCTCACGGCGGAAGTGCGTCGGATGCGTTCCACGTGGTGATCCCGTCGATGCCCGGCTACGGCTACTCAGGCAAACCGACCACGACCGGGTGGGGCCCCGCCCACATTGCGCGGGCCTGGACCGTGCTGATGAAGCGCCTCGGCTACACGAAATTCGTGGCGCAGGGCGGCGATTGGGGCGCGATCATCACCGAGCTCATGGGCGCGCAGGCGCCGCCGGAATTGCTCGGCATTCACACGAACATGCCGAACGTGATTCCACTCGACATCGACAAGGCCGCGTTTTCCGGTGCGCCGGCACCCGCGGGTCTCTCCGCCGAGGAGAAGCCGCGCTACGAGCGACTGAGCGTCGTCTACGCCAAGGGCATCGGCTACGGCTTCCAGATGGGTCTGCGGCCGCAGACGCTGTACGGCATCGCGGATTCCCCCGTCGGCCTGGCGGCGTATTTCCTCGATCATGACGCGCGCAGCTATGAGCTCATCACGCGCGTCTTCAACGGACAGTCCGAGGGCCTCACGCGCGACGACATCCTCGACAACGTCACGATCACTTGGTTGACGAACACGGGGGTTTCCGGCGGCCGCCTCTACTGGGAGAACTGGGGGGCGTCGTTCTTCGCCGTCAAGGGCGTCGGCGCCGCCATCCCGGTGGCCGTGAGCGTCTTCCCCGACGAGCTCTATCCGGCCCCGCGGAGCTGGGCGGAGCGCGCGTATCCCACGCTCGTCTACTACAAGAAGCACGACAAAGGCGGGCACTTCGCGGCCTGGGAACAGCCGCAGCTCCTCGCGGAGGACGTGCGCGCGGGCTTCAGATCGCTGCGGTAGGGTTCTTCACAGGAGAGGAGGAAATGCGCCATGTCTCCTTCGCAGTTCAACACCGACCGCTCCTGTCCGGGCCGCTGGACGATCACCTTCAGCAACCCGCCGATCAACATGTTTGTTCCCACGACGATCGTCGAATTGGGAGCGCTCATGACCGACCTCGAGGCGGACCCGTCCGTGAAGGTCGTCGTGTTCCAGTCGGCGAATCCCGATTTCTTCATCGCCCATCTCGACGTAGCCAAGGCCGCTGAACGGCCAGAGGTGCTGGGCCTGTGGCGCGACTTTGTGCTGCGCCTCTCGTCCACGCCAGTCGTGAGCATCGCCAAGATTCGCGGCCGCACGCGCGGCATCGGTAACGAGTTCGTGCTGGCCTGCGACATGCGCTTCGCCAGCCGGCAAAGCGCCCTCTTCGGCAACCCCGAGATCGGCGTCGGACTGGTGCCTGGCGGCGGAGCGCTGGAATGGCTCCCGCGCTTGGTCGGCCGCTCCCGCGCACTGGAGTTCGTCCTCAGCGGTGACGATTTCGATGCCGCTATCGCCGAGCACTATGGCTGGGTGAACCGCACGCTGGACGACGACGACCTCGACTCGTTTGTCGATGCGCTCGTCCGGCGTCTGGCTTCGTTCGACCGTGAAGCGCTAGCCGCGGCGAAGGCCCAGATCAATCGGTTCGGGACGCCGACAGCTACCGAGCTTCAGTCGAGCAACGACCTGTTCTTCCCACTGCTGGCCTTGCCAGGTGCGCAGGCGCGCCGTGCCAAGGTTCGCAATATTGGTTACGGGGTTCGGAGCGACTTCGAATTGAACTTCGGCCGGTACCTCCCAGGGTTCGGGAAGGCGGACGACGAGAAGGCGAATACGCGACCCGACTGATCGTCGCCAGGAATCGGCGGCCGCGCCTGGCCATGGGCGCGGCGCCGATCCGGGCGAGTCCACATCGCAGGGGAGATGGCAATGAGGCTTCAAGGAAAAACGGACCCGATCACCGGTGGCAGCAGCGGTATCGATCGCGCAACGGCGCGTCTGTTCACCGCCGAAGGAATCGTCCGTCCGGCCGACTATTTCTTCTCGAAATGAGTGGCGATCGCATCCACTCAATGAGACCGGACGATCTGACCGCAAGACCATCGTGACGGGTTGCCATCTCCCGGACGGCATCGTCGTCGACGCGGAGGCTGGCCACATCTATTGGACCAACATGGGCGTGCCCAATCTCGACGACGGCTCGATCGAGCGCGCCGATCTCGACGGCGGTGTGATGCGCGCGAATCTCGACGGCTCGAGACTCACCATCGACCCGACGGCGCCGGCCGCGCCGTGCGCGAGCACGCTCTGCCCTGCCTGAAGTCGGCCGTGCTCGAACAGTCCCTGCCACGCAGTCAGGCTCGAGATTGGCAGGCTCGCGCCCACCGTGAAGTCGACGTCGCCCAGCAACGGCGCGAGGTTGCGTGCCTCGACGGCCGCATAGTCCGCCAAGGTGCCGTTGCGATACCAGTCCGTGAGACCGAACACCCGCTATCCCACCGACAGCCCCCTCGTGCCATAGCCGAGGGCAGTGACCACTCCGGCCAGCTCGTGCCCGGGGTATTCACGGTGTCCGGTCACGGTCTCTGCGGCTCGGGCTGCTCCACCAGCGTCATCCCGGCCGTTCCCGCAGGCTGGTCCGTCACCACGATCGCCTTCATCGTCCGCCTCCTTGTCCTGTCCAAACGGAGAGATGGCCGAGTGGAGCCCGGCGTTCATGACGGTATACTTGATTGCAGCGAACGTAAGAGCGTCACTTTTCGAGGACTTATCACAATCGCAAAGAATCGTGGGTTGCGCGTGACCGTAAGTCGTTGATTTTACAACGGGAGAGATGCTGGAGCGGTCGATCACGCACGCTTGGAAAACGAAGCGGGCCAGCAACACCGAGCCCACTCCGATACGCGTCAACGCGCAGGCGATCAGAGACTTAACCTCCCAAAACGATCACTCGGTGTGCATCGGTAAACCTCGATGTTCGTCGAGGTTTTGAGCCCGACGTATCACAGTCCTATCACAATCGGGTCGCTCACTTATCGCGTGTTGCTCCATGCGTTTTTGCGATCGTTCAAACGCGTAACCGCGTTCTCTTGACCATGTCGGATGGGACGGGCGTGTCTGTTCGGGGCGAGCCTGATCCCTATACAACTTCGTGTGACGTCTCCGGGTTCAGCGGTCGGGATGATATCGACGCGCGCCTCGCGCAAGTCTTCGATCTTTTTGCAGAGGAAAGTTGGCGTCGTATTTATGCGGGTGAACTCGAAGTGCGCCCACCAGGCGCGCCCACCACCGGGCCGAATACAGGGGAGCGCAGCCGTCGGTAAACCCTTGGCGACTAGGCACAGCGATGGCACTGGAGGGACAATCCATCGACAGTGACCGACCGTGCGAGCCTGGCGGACCGCGTTGGTTTCTGGGCGGCGATTCTGACCGCCCTCCTGGCCGCCGTTTCTTTCGGCGTGGCCGCCACGACCCCCCCACGGACTGGTCCCTTCGCCGCACCCGGCAGTGCTATTCCCTATCCCTATGCCGCGGCGGTGCAATTCGTGCCGCACGACTTCGTGTGGATGCACCTCGCGCTTCTGATGATGCTGGCGTTCCTCTTGCTGGTCGCATGTGTCCGCGAGCGAGCGCTGGACGATCGCAAGGTCTTCGGCACGATCGGCCTGTGCTTGTCGGCGGTCTCCTTCACCGTCATCGCGATGGATTACTTTATCCAGCTGCGCACCGTGCAGCCAGCGCTTCTGCGAGACGAGTTGGACGGGCTCGCTATGCCTCTCCCAGTACAACCCTCACGGCGTCTTCATTGCTCTTGAGGAGCTCGGTTTCCTGGTGATGGGCCTGTCGTTTGCGTTTCTTGCTCTCTCTCTCGGCTCTTCGCGTCTTGAGCGGACCACGCAGTTGGTGTATCTGGTCTCCTCCACGCTAATGGTCGCAGCTTTCGTGGGAATGTCGTGGTACTTCGGCTTCGGTCTCGAGTATCGGTTCGAAGTCACAGCCATCGCCATAGGGTGGCTCACCTTGATGATATTTCGGGATTGCTGTTGGCATTCGTCTTTCGTCGCTCGGCGCACCGGCGTTAACGCTCGGTTCAGACGGGGGGCAAACGTGGCTCGAATCAACGGTGAGATCGTGATCGACCGACCGCTCGAGTTGTACATGACATTGGGTCGTTCTGGAGCATCGCCTTTTGGGCTCTGGGCTGTGTTCGACGCGTTTGCGATGACGCGGCGCCTGGCGAGACCACGAGGCGCCGCGGGTGAAGCGCGGTCGTTGGGCGGAGCAAGAAAGGGGGCCTCTCTCGTGAACGACGCTAAAGTGCGGCGCTGGACGGGTAAGTTTGGCGTCGCCGGCTTCGTCGTGTTCCTGGCGGCGCTCCCGCTCTACTATCTGGCCGGACCCGAACCACGTATCGAGGACACGGCAGCGACCAGCGCGTTCGTAACCAGGGCCAGCACGTTCATCCTCGCACGCGCGACGCTCGCCGATCCGCTCATCATGATCGGCTTCCTGGTGTTTCTTGCCGGCTTCCGCCACACCATCAGGCTGGCGCGGCCGGACCACGAGTGGGTTTCGACGCTCGTTTTCGGTGCCGGCCTGGTCGTGATCACACTGGAGCTGGTTGGTGACGCGCTCCAAGCCGCCGCAGCCCTGGACACGGTCGTGAAGGCCGAACCCGCCGTCGTCAGAGGCCTCATGGAGGCCAGCTTTCCGTTCTTCGGTGCGGTCGGACTTTTGATGTCTGCGCTCTTCTTGTCCTCGGCCGGCTACGCCACTCTTGCCACTGGGGCGCTCCCTAAGTGGACGGGCTGGGTTGCGTACGGCGCGGCGGTTGCCAACCTCGCGGCCGCTCCATCGATCTTGGTGGGACCTGACTACAGGGCTTTCTACACCGCTACCGGCTACGTGACGATGATTGGCCAGGGACTGCTGGTGATCTGGTTCGCGGTCGCCAGTGTCTCGATGATTGTCGTGAAGCCGGCAACCGGGGTGTCGACTCCGGGCAATGGAGTCTGAAGATCACGCCCGCCCAACGCAAATGGAGCCGACGCGCCTGACGGTCCGTGCGATCATGTCGCTTCGGCGCGCGGCTCATTTGCAAGGGCCGTTAGACCGAGCCGAGTACACAAACAAGTCATGGACGAGACGAGGTCGGAGCGCTGGGGCGCGGGGAGCGGGTTGGCTGCGCTTGTCGTCGGTGCCGTGGGTGGCGCGCTCGAGCGCGGATGGCCAACCGCGAGCGATCCCTCGGCGGTGGCGACCTTCATCGCGATTCACAGGACGGCCATCCTGGCGCAGAGCATGGCATTCGTCCTGAGCGCCGGATTTTATCTCTGGTTCTTCGGCAGCTTACGCAGCTTCCTCATCCGGCGTGAGGGAGGAACTGGCAGGCTGTCCACCGTGGCATTTGGCGCGGGCTTCGTGTGGGCGGGTCTTCAGATGGCGGCGCAGGCCTTCCAAGTCGGCGTGGCGATCGCCCCGGCTGAAGGGCTGGAGCCGACGTTGCTCTGGACGATGGCCGCGATGTTCTCTATCGCGAACATGCCCTTGGCTGTGGTGTTGTTCGCCACCGCAGTGGTCACGTTCCGGACTCACGCCTTTCCGGTGTGGTTGGGATGCCTTTCGGTCGTGGCTGCGTTGGCCCAGATGCTGCTGTTTGCGGGGACCGTCGTGCGCAGTGGCCCCCTCGCGCCCAATGGGTGGCTGACGTATGCGCTTTACCCAGTGATCGCGGTGTGGCTGTTGCCCACGACGCTCGTGATGATCAAGCAGGCGGGCAAGCTCTCCAACTCAAAGGAAGCCACATGAACAAGCAATTCTTGAAGGACGCGGTCGGCTGGGGCTTCGTCCTTTGGCTCATCGGCTATGCGCTCGGCGTGATGCTTTTCGCTTTCGTGGCAGCGTACCTCATTGGCTGGATCATTATGCCCTTCGGAGCGGCTATCACTCTTTGGGTCGCGTTCAAGAGGGTGAACGGCAACACGCTTCAGTACTTCTGTCTTATGGCGCTCGTTTGGACGTTCATCGCCGTCGTCGGTGACTATCTATTCATCGTCAAAGCCTTCAAGCCCGCGGACGGATATTACAAACTGGACGTCTATCTCGTACTGACGCGCTGACCCTCGCGATTCCGCTCTTTGCCGGATGGAGACGAACTTCGCGTCGCGTGCGGAGCGCGTGACGACGGTGGGACGACGCCCGGCTACCTGAGAACGTTGCGTGAGAGCTGACCAGCGGTTGGTGGGACTGCGCCCGCTCGCTCCGCTCGCCGGCGCTTTGGTATGATTTGCCCGCAGCTTGCGATCGACGTCAACGCGCCCGCCTCGTGCAAATCCTCGAACTTCTTGAAGCACGTTCTTTCTCCGGGTTTCGACAATTCGATCGGAGGGGTTGTCAGGTGGCGTCTTCGTCATTCCGCCGAGCGAGCAGAAACGGCGCGGCTATACTGGAAAAGCCCGTAAGTGATCGCGGCACATTGGAGGACTTATCACAATCGCGGAATTCCGATTGTCGCGCGACCGTAAGTTGTTGATTCTAAACGGAGAGATGTCCGAGTGGTCGATCGCGCACGCTTGGAAAGCGAAGCGCGCCAGCAACACGTAGTCACTCCGAAGCGCGCCAACGCACACGCGATCAGCGACTTAACGTTCTCCAATTACCACGTGATGTGTGTCCGTAAACCTCGATGTTTTTCGGGGTTTTCAGCCTGACGTATCACAGTCCTATCACAATCCGCCGCATCACTTGCGCGCACGCACAAAGACAAATAGCTTCCGATACGGAAGCACTCACTGACCGCGCACTTACGGCCCGACACGCGAGACGTTTGGCCCGGCGACAAGATCGCCGTAAGTGGATTTCAGAGAATTCGGACGCTACGCCGACCGTACGGTTCTTTGATCCATCCGCAACGGGTGCATCCGGCAGGCCTGTGCGCGCTTCGGCCGTGACCTTGTGACATTTCTTTGACGCAAGCCTGTTGATCATGCGCGCCCGACGCTTGCAAGTTCTCCGCGTCGGCCCCAGAAATAGAGGCTCATGGCGACCGTCGCGAACGTCAGGCCGATGCCGAATTCAGTCGTGATCCATTTCGTCCAGCCGGTGTCGACGGTGCTTCCATCGAAGATTCCCTGGATCGTCAGATTGTGGGCACCGTGGTAGAGCGCGGCGGTCCAGAGACTTCCAGACCGCAGGCGAAGCCAGGCGACGGTTACCGACATGGCCGTCACCGAGATCATGAAACACGTGACGGCGTACCACGCCGGCGTGCCTGCGCTGTAGCCGCCAAACATGATCAGCGGCACATGCCAGATGCCCCAGATCAGGCCGCTCGCAACGCCGGCCCACGCGAAGCCGCGAACGCGATACAGCGCCGGCACGAGGAATCCTCGCCAACCGATTTCTTCGCCGAGCGCGAAGAAGACATTCTGGACGAGCGCGAGGGGCAACAGTGGAAAGGCTCGTGCCAGAAAGCTTCCGTTGAATCGGCCGGCGCCGAGGATCCAGACGGGAACATAGATCGCCGAGCAGTAGATCAGTGGAAGCAGGATGGAGAGGGCGAGATAGCGCAGCGGCCCTGAACGCCAGCCCAGGTTCGCAATCGGTCGATTGAATACGAGTTGGGTGACGATTGCGCACACGCCCGGTGTCCACATCAGGAACGGGACAACGGAGTTCAATGGCGCCCCGCCGAATGATCGGCCCCAGAAAATGGAACTGATCCCGAAGGTCAGCGCCAGAAAGCAGAGCACGCTCTTCCGGTCTTGTGCGTCCATCACGCGAGCGCGAGTGTGAGGCGGATCGCGACGAAATTCGCGAGGCCGTTGAGAGATACGACGAGAAGCGTCAGCGCGCCGGCCTTCAGCAGAATCAAGCCCATTGGTTCCGCGTAGACGCGCTTCAGCGCGACGACGAGATACGGCACGAGAAGCGTGTACCCCACCGTGGCAGCGAGATCTGTAGACATTCCGAGCCTGTGGGCAGCGCCCGCACCGATGGTGAGCAGGTACATGAACGCGACGAAGTGCAGCGCGAACACCAGGTGCGCCCCGTACGGCCAGTGCTGCTTCCGAAAGAGCAGTTGAAGCATAACGGCAAGCACGATGGCTTCTATGCCGACGGCGATTGTATACACTGACTGCACACGCGCGTCGAATCGCGCGTTGAACAGCGGCCGCTGCGGATCGTTGTCCGCGACGCGCGCCGAAGCCAGCCTGCCGACGGTGCCGGATCGATCGGATTCGATCAGCGAGGCCAGGTTGAACCCCGCCAGTGGCGCCGACAGGAAAAAGATGGCTGCGCACACGAGATACACCTTGAACGGTGTGAGATACCGCTGCCGCCGGCCTCCAAGGTACTCGGCGGTCAACCAGCCCGGTATCGCCAGACCGCGCAGCGTTCGCACGGTCTTGAATTTCATGTCGAGGTTCGCGACCTCGTCGAACAGCTCGCGGAAGAAACGCCGCGCCGACAGGTCGTCCGGACGGATCCGCCGCTGACCGCAGTTGGAACAGTACTCCTGCGTGAGTTCGGCCGAGCAGTTCGGACACTTCGACATGGACCCGCGATCCTGCTCTTTACGCGCCTCAATAATTCACCCACCGATGACACTGACGACCGCCACTCTAATCGGTCCGTACGAGATTGTGTCGTCCCGTTTGCGCGGGCCGCCCTACCTTCGGATCTACGAGTTTCTCGAGAGCGGGTTGGCGGCGGTCTCTTTTTGCAGAACACTAGCGCCCACCCCCAACGCGCGGTGGGCCTTTGATCGAGCCGTTAGTCCGTCCACCGTCAGATTCTCACGGTCGAGCGACTGGACAAGCACGATACGGCGGGCCTGCGTGTCGGCTGGGTGGAAGACAGCACCAAACCGGACGACAGTTCTTTCGATGGCGCGAGCCCCTTTGTCGCCGGCGTCGTCTATCTCAAACCAAACGGATTTCATCTTTCATTCGTCGAACGGGGCATTCATCAACAAATCGACCGTCGAGACGGCTTTGTAGCCGGGCACGAACCGTTCGCCGAAGTCGCGTAGGAAGTTGTCGTGACTCGTCTCCGGCTTCGCCGCCACGAGCCGACAACACGTCTCGGCAAATTGTTCCTTCATCTTCAAACGCGGGAAAGCGCTCAGGATCCGTTTGATATCGTCTCCCGGCAGCGCGTCAACAAAGAAACCGCCGTAGTCGAGACCGATCCCCATCGTGCCCACCGCTACCTCCGCCTCCTTGTGCAGCGCGAGCGACGGCGTGGAATTGAGTGCGACCAGATCCCAGATCAATTGAGCGCGGCGATCCGAGAAACCGTGGCCTTTGATGAACGACAGTGCAGCGTCAGCGCCGTTCACCTCGAAGCGGTTGGGACCTGACACGCTCGCTGTGAGGCCGATGTCATGGAGTATCGTGCCAATGGCTACGACCTCGTGGTCGTAGTCGACATTCTTTGTGCGGCCAATCGCCTCAGCGAACAGCCACGAACGCATCGCGTGATTGAACAGGTACGGCTCCGAGAGCCGTTGCGCATACTCGATCACCGACGTGATGAGCGGACTGTCGACCACGCTGACTCCTGCAATCAGTCGTGTTGATGGCGGCTCGTGATTGATCGATGCATCCGCTGTGGCGGTGTTGACGTGTGTCATGGCTGCCTCGTCCTTTTGATCCGCTCAATCCGAATCTGCACTCGTGGCTCTACGAGTCATTGACCGGATAGGGTGATACGTTGTGACGGAAAGGACCACCCGGCACCTCGATCGGGAAGGTTCCCACCTCCTTCGTTCTGCGGTCCTGACGTGATGCCGCTCTTCGAAGCAGCTGGGAGCTTCGCCGTCAGGGCGCGGGCCATGTGAAGATTACTCGGCCCAAGCGACACGCCAGTTCCAGCACGCGACGAGCACGGATGCGCGCGAGAAGCCGAGCAAAGAAACGGGCGTCTTCATCGCTCGAGCCCTCGTACTCCATGTCGTACACATCGGGGCGTGTGTAGATGTCGGACCGAGGAAACGGGCGCGTGTCCAATCGGTTGGAGCTATTCCTTCGCTCTGGTACGGGCGACCGTCCGATCGCGCGTAGCAAACGGCGGTCGGACCCTCGCTCAGGGTTTCGCGGACGAATTGATGGCATCGTTCTGTCCGTTGGGGCGGCCCGCTGACGTTCAATGATCGAGTGAATCAATCTCGCGCGACATCTGTTCCTGGCGCAGCGCTTCGCCGAACGCTTTGTGGACCCGCCGCAACCGTCCGAGCGTCTCTTCATCGCGGAGCAGTTCCAAGACGCGGGGCTGCTCCTCCAGCGATGCCGGAATGACTACCAGCAACCGGCGACATGCACGCAGCCCGGGCAGAGTGACTTCGAGATCCCGCCGGACTGCGTCCAGCTGGAGCGTCGGCAGCAGTCCGTGCTCGAGCGCCGCTTCGCTCAAGCCGCACAACAGCGCACACCAGTGATAGTACGAACCGAACGGATGATCGGCGATCAAGTCCTCGTCGTACGCCAACCCGCTGGCGAGTTCCTGCTCGAATCGCTGCATCGCCTCATCGGCCCATGTCCAGTGGCGCAACACGCAGGCGAGGCGGTCGACAGACGCGGCCGTCAATGAGCCGTTGCCTCGTGACTCGCGTCGATCCATCGTTGATTCTCCTTTTGGTTCTGTCCCGCTGCGGTATTCCACGGATTCGGCGCCGAGCGAATACATCCCCGAGTTCGAGCACGTCAGCACCGAGGCATCGCGTAGTTCATCGAGCACCGAGTGTGCGACGTCAGGTGCGATGCTGAACAACCGAGCGGCCTGCAGTGTAGTGAGCCGCAGGCCAGGCATTTCTGCGAACTCTCCGCGAACGCGCAGCGCGAGTGCGGCGATGCCCTCAAGGGTCGCGGCTGGGCGGCTCGAAACGTCCGGCCGAGAGCCCTCTACCAGTGTGGTCGTTTCTCGCGTCACACCGTTCATGACGGGTGGTGATGGCCCTAACGCCGGACGGCGGGTTGATCTAACCACTGTTGAAAGTGGATCTCGCCGAGTCGCGCATTATCGGCAGGAATTAGCGAGCGCTCGCCGAGCTCGGCACCGAAGTACCGGGCGTGGGGGTCGACGACAACCTTGCGAGGGTCGTTATGCGCGCCGAGACCCTGACGGATCAGGTCGTCGAACCGGAACTGTTCGGGACCCGCCACTTCGACCGTGCCGTTCACTGGCGCACCCACCGCGACCCGCCCAACAGCCCTCGCGACATCGTCAGCCGCCATCGGCTGAATCAGGACAGGCGGCAGCCGCACCGTCGTTCCGACGGTGGCTTCGTCGGCGATGCGCGTGACGAACTCGAAGAACTGCGTCGCGTGAACGATCGTGAACGGGATCCCGCCACCCTTGATTAGCGTTTCCTGCGCGTTCTTCGCACGGAGGTAGGGGCTATCCGGTATACGCTCGGTGCCGACCACGGATAGCGCAACGTAGTGCTTCACTCCGGCCGCTTCCGCGTACTTGAGGATGTTGCGCGTGGACGTCGTAAAGAAGTCCATGACGGCTCTTTCCTCGAACGACGGAGAGTTCGAGACGTCGACGACGACGGACGCGCCTTGGAGCGCGTCGGCGAGGCCGGCGCCGGTCAGGGTGTTGACGCCGGTGTCTGGTGATGCCGGCAAGGCCTCGTGGCCCTGTGCTTTCAAACTGGTCACCAGCTTTGAACCGATGAGCCCGGTGCCGCCGATAATGACGAGTTTCATCGCGATATCCTTTCTTCGTGTCGCCGATTGAAAACTGCGGGCCGTATCAACATGACCGAGCCACGGCTCGTCTCGTGACGGTCCGAATGGCAGGGCACTGCCATCGCACCAGGTAACTCGCAGCGTTGGCTGTCGGCTACCGATAGTGACGCGTGAGTTCGCGCTCGGCGGATAGCCAGTCGTCGACATCCTGGCCATCCCGCCTCCCCCGTACCTCATACAGGTGGTATGCGAGCCCAGCAGTCTCGTCGCGTGACGGGTGCTCTGGGCCACCGCCGGTGTGCTTGGTCATCATTCGTTCGCCCGTAAGGGCCGCTGCGATTTCGGAGAGGGTCATGGTCGCTTCCTCGGCTTTTGCCCGGTTCAGCCTCGCTCCTGGGCGGCTCTGAGTCCGCGCGACGACGGTTCGTCACGCGGCGACGCCACACGCTGAAGAAGATTCGACGTCGGACGCGAGAAGACGTTCAAGCCGAGCCATGTCGCCATGGTGGGCTGCCGCCATGAACGCGTCGACAAGACGTCTTTGTTTGGCCGAACTCGCGGCCGTCCTTCGACCACTCGCAACGTGCTGCCGAGCGCGAGTGACCACTTGCCGCGCGTTGGCCTCTTCGAGCCCAAGTACGCTCGCGATGTCGCGGTACGGATAGCCGAACGCCTCCCGAAGGATGAAGGCCGCTCGTTCGATGGGGTTCAGCGTTTCCAGCAGCACCACAATTCCAAACGCCAACGCCTGGCCTCGTTCAGCACGCAATCGGGGATTGATGCTCGTGTCGACTGGCTCCGACAGCCAAGACCCCACGGACATCTCTCGGCGCGAGCGTGCTGATTGCATGAGATTGATCGCCAGTCGTGTCGTCGTCGTCACGAGGAATGCGGCTGCGTCCCGAACCACGCTGCGATTTGCCATCTGCCAGCGGAGCCAAACCTCCTGCACGATGTCCTCGGCCTCGGCGGAGTCGCCCAGCATTCGGCGGGCGATGCCGAAAAGACGCGGACGCACGCTAAGGAACGCCGAGAGGCCGTCGTCAGAGGAAGGGAGTTGAGATGTCAACGGCGAGGCGTTCCAGCGTCCAGCAGTGGTCTGCATGATCTATCTCCTCAGTACCGGTGCGTCAGCACACAGCGGGTTCGGCTTGACTCCACGTCACTGCCTAAACCAAGACACGTACCCGCCGAATTCGATGTTTTTGCGGGGATTTGCGAAGTCGTGGATGCGGAGCGTTCGCGCCGATTCAGAAATTTGCGACCTGGCGTGGTGCCGCAGGATTTCGCGTGGGCATCAGACCGCAGACGAGCAGTACGGTTGCTCGCGGATTCTCGGACTTCTGCGCCGAAGTCAGCGCCGCCGGCGTGTTCTTGACGATCTCTCGGTGCTCGTGGGGGTTAGGAGGTTGTCCGGGCGAGAATGTTGGCGCAGGGGTCGCAAGTTAGCGGTGTGGCCCTGACCGGCGCCGTGCCCTTAAGCAATGGACGCGCGATATTGGTGTTTGTTGATCCTGAGACGCTTGATCTTGGACTCCAGCGTCGACGACGAGATTCCGAGACGAGTCGCCGCACCCATTGGTCCGAACACACGACCGTTGGTCTCCTCGAGCGCCTGTTCGATCAGTCGCCGCTCACTAGATTCGATCGCGTGGCTCAGACTCGATGACGTAGGTCTCGCAATGACATGCGGCGACAGAAGCACTGGGGGAACCTGCAAGAGAGCGTTATCAGAAAGAATTGCACTGTGCTCGATGACATTCTGTAGTTCACGAATGTTGCCGGGCCAACTGTACTCGACTAGGCGACCCATAGACTCGGCGTCGATGCCCGAAAACTCTCGCCCAAGATGATCTGCCACCTTCGCCAGGAAGTGATCGGCGAGGGCGGGAATGTCTTCGCGCCGTTCTCGCAGCGGAGGCAAATGGATTGGAAAAACTGACAGGCGATAGAAGAGATCTCTCCGGAAGAGACTGGCTTCGATGGCCTCCTCGAGATTGCGATTCGTCGCAGCGATGACTCGCACGTCTGCAGTCCTCGTTTGGCTGCTGCCGATCCGCTCGAACTCTCCCTCCTGCAGGGACCGTAGCAACGCGACTTGGGCACCGGGTGGCAATTCGCCGACCTCATCGAGAAACAGCGTGCTTGCATTCGCAGCTTCGAACCGTCCAATACGTCGCTGAATCGCGCCGGTAAATGCGCCCACCTCGTGACCGAACAATTCGGACGCAACCAGTTCATGAGGAAGCGCCGAAAGATTCGCGCTGACCATCGCGTGTGACGAGCGTCGTGAGCGTCGATGAATTGCGCGCGCGACTAGCTCTTTGCCTGTTCCTGTCTCACCAGTGATCAGTACCGTCGCATTGGTCGCACTGACACGATTTATCCTCTCCAACACTTCTTCAAAGCGGGGAGCCTGACCCACGATGCCATCCGGAACCTGGCGTCCGCGAAAGACCTGCGGCACCGGTCGAATGGTCGCCGGAATGTGTCGGTTGTCGACCGTGGCTTGCATGAGCTCCTCCAACCAAGACGCTATTTGAGTGCGCGGTGTAGAGCGTCGAGCAGTGTGCTGTTGTCGAACGGCTTCTTCAGGTACGCGATCGCACCTGCGCGGAGTGCATTCACTCGAACGATGGGATCCTCATGTGCGGAGACGAAGACAATCGGTATCCGTCGAGGCCTCGTGATGAGCTGCCGCTGCAGCTCGAAGCCGTTCAGTCCTGGCAGCCGCATGTCGAGAATGACGCAGGCAGTCGCATCCAGGTTGCCGTGTTCCAGGAAGTCTTCGGCCGAGCCGAAAGTCTCCACGCTAAAGCCGGCCGATCCGATAAGCCGCTCCACTGACCGGCGAAACAATTCGTCGTCGTCCACAATCGCGACCAACGGCCTGTTCGTCAGATCCATGGCACATCAAGGTAGTCCTCGCCGGTTCGTGCGTCTATCGGACGTTGGGGTTAGAAGGATTCTAGGCCCTTAGGGCAGGTCGATCGCGAGCTTTTCTGCCATTCGGACGAGATCGGGCACCGATCGCGCCTCCATCTTCCTCATGACCTGGCCGCGATGGATCTTGACCGTTTTCTCGGCCGTGCCCAGTTCGCCCGCGATCTGTTTGTTCAGGAGGCCTCGAACGACCAGCGCGAAGACCTGACGCTCGCGCGGCGTCAGCGACTCATGGCGCAGCTGCAGATCGAGCAACTGCTCGGTGTGTTGCCTGGCGCTTCGGCAACGTGCGATGCCTTGCTCGATGGCGTCGAGAAGTTGCCGATTGTCGAACGGCTTGGTGAGGAACTCCAACGCCCCTGCCTTCATCGCTCGGACAGACATCGGGATGTCGCCGCGCCCGGTGATGAACACAATCGGCAATTCGAGGCCGAGCTCCGTCAAGCTTGCCTGCAGCTCGAGCCCGCTGAGGTCCGGCAGGTGAACATCGAGCACCAGGCAGTCGGCATCCTTCAGCCGATCGGCACTCAGACACTCAGCCGCGGTTCCAAACGTCTCCACGTGAAAACCAGCCGTGCGAATCAACCGCGACAGCGCCACACAGACTGTCACGTCGTCGTCGACGACGAAGACCTTCGCCGACCGCTCGTTCATGCTCCCTCACTCGCAACAGCCGGAAGTGAGAAGCGAACAGTCGTTCCAATATCTACGTTCGCGGTCGCCCACAACCGACCGCCGCATGCTTCGACGATGCCGCGGCAAATCGCGAGACCCATGCCCATGCCGTCCGCTTTCGTCGTGAAGAACGGGTCGAAGATCCGGTCGCGGTGCTTCGGATCGATTCCCGAACCCACATCGATCACGGCGACCTCGACCTGCGATCGATCATCACACGTCGAGCTGATCGTCACCGTTCGCTGCCGTTCGCTGACATCTGACATCGCATCGGTCGCGTTGGTGATGAGGTTGATTAGCACCTGTTGCAACTGCACTCGATCGGCCAGTACTCGTGGCACATCGTGCGTAAGTCTTGTATCGAACATCACGCGCTTCTGCTGCGTCGCTTCACGAGTCAGCGCGATCACGTCACGAACAACCTCGTTAACGTCCAGTTCCGTAGGTTCGGAGACACCCTTGCGCAGAAGCAGTCGAATCCGTGCGATTACATCGCTGGCGCGCTTGCCTGCCTCCGCGATGTCCGACACGGCGCTCTCGACTTCACCCCAAGAGGGCGGCTGCGCACGAAGCAGGTCGGCGCAGGTTTGGGCGTTCGTGACGACGGTCGCAAGTGGCTGATTGATCTCGTGAGCGATTGATGCTGCAAGCTCGCCCATCGTCGTCCGTCGCGTCACTTCAGCGAGTTCCGCTTGCGTTGTCAGCAAGGCGTCTGCAGCCTGTGTGCGCTCTGTCACGTCCATGAGTGAGCCGATGAAATCCAAATCCGGAAACACACGAGCGGTGAACCGCCCGACGACATGAACGTACTTGATCGACCCATCGCGGAGCTTCAAACGATAGTCACGCTCGAAGTCGTCGTGGTCACGTGCCAGCGTCTCCGCGTCCTTTTCGAAGCGAGCGAAATCGTCGGGGTGTATGGCTTCGGCAACCATCGCTAGTGTCGGGGTGACATCTGGTTCGAAGCCGAAGATCCGGTACGTTTCGCGCGACCAGAACAGGGCGCCGGTCGCAGTATTCCAGCCCCAACTTCCGGTCTGACTCAGCGCTTGTGCCTCTACGAGAAACGTTTCACTTCGACGGACTTGCTCCTGCGCTTGCTTCCTTTGGATGCCCTGGGCGATCGTGTCGGATATCGTTGCAAGCGTTTCCGTCGCCGCTTGGCTGATCGGTTGGCGCGAGAACATAGCCAGAACGCCCACTACCTTGCCACCGGCCAGCAATGGGAAGCCGGCGAAGGACGCCATGCCTTCGACGCGAGCCCAGTCTGGGTTGCTCAGGCGAGGATCATTGATGACGTCGTTCGTGACGAGCGGCGTTCTTTCGGAAGCAATGAGGCCAATCTTCAGATGTCCAACGGGGACGAGGCGATGTGCACCATCGAGGCGCGTATAGATCCCTGCGCTGGCTGCGAGCTCGAGAAATCGTCCGTCTTTAGACACGACCCAGATGCGGGCAAACGCCGCGCCCAGGTGTTTCACGACCGCTTCTGCGCAGGATTGAAGAATGCCTCCCAGCGTGTCGTCTGTCGCCAGCGCCGAGCTCACGTCCGCCCGGACGGCCACCTGTCGGCTTCGTGCTGCACGCAGCTCCTCGGCCTGTTTGTGCCCTGTCAAATCGAGCACGAACGCGACGCCTTCGTTCCCACCGCGTTCGAACAGCGTACCGCCGAGCAGCACGGGTACGCGGCTGCCATCCTTGCGGAAATACTCCTTCTCAAACGGTTGAAACATACCAAACGCCTTCAAGTCTGCCTGTGCGCGTTCGTCTGAGGCATGCCATTCGTCCGGCGTCATATCGGTCCAGCGCACGCGACCCGCAGCGATATCTTCGGAGGTGTATTGCACCATGTGAAGAAACGCTTCATTGGCGGCTGTGATTGCGCCGTCAACATTCCACATCACAATCCCGACAACATTGGCCTCGACTAGGCGCCGAACCTTGGCTTCTAACCCTCGTGCCAGTTCATGGGCTTCTGCCTCCGCTTTCTCGCGTTCCGCAATCTGGATCTTGAGGTCATCGATGTGGACAAGCATTTGATATGCAGAGGACGCAAACGCCCCGAGCGAGGCCATGACCCGGTCATCTTCTGCGTCGAACTTGCGACGATCACTGTGCATGATCGCCCAGATCGTTCCGACCGCATTACCGCCGACGTAGAAGGGAACCAGCAAGCACTCTTCGGCTGCCGGAATGACCGGCATCAGATAGGGATAACGCCGCTCGAAATGTCTGAACAGCAAAGTGCAATTGTGGTCGAGCACGTCTCCGCAGGGGCCAAAACGGCGTGGCGTCCCACCGCCGACGTGCGGATTCCACATGCCAGCGATCGCCGGCCAATAGAATCGTTTGCCGCGTGCGTCCGGCTTTGTGCCGTCCTCGGTCAGCAAGCTCAGGCCAGCGGAGTCGCACTGCGTGATATCGAGGATCGTGTCGGCCAGCGTTTGAAAAATGGTGCCTGGCGAGTCGGCCAACGCGTTCATCAGCGCTACCAACGCGCGGTTTTCTTTTTCATAATCCGGCGGATGCGAAGGGCGGCGCCGCAACTCCTCTGTGCAGAGAATCGATTCGAGGGTAGCCCCGGCTTCCAGAATCGAGTCCTCCAATGGGTTGTCATTCGTGGACCGCAGAATGTCGCTCATATTCTCGCCTCCGCGACTAGCGGTCGATGACCGCACTGATGAGCGAATCGATGCTGGCAAATACGTCTGCCAGTTCTCCCTCGAGCCCATACAGGCGTGCGACCGCGCCGGGTGCTGCATAGCTCACCAGCGTTTGATGCGCGTCCTCCCACACCACAACTTTCAATGGCAGATCCAACGCCGCAAGCGGCGCGGCTTCGATCACTCGCGTCGCGGCCGATGCACTTCCGAAGATCACGAGTTTCGTGGCTCGCAGGTCGAGACCGACGCTCCGGGCCATGCCGCTGTGGTCGATGACCGCCAACACCTCCATCCCGCGTGCCGCGACCACCGCCGAGAGGCGGGTGAGGGTATCAGCCATTGACCACGGGCTCACCTTCGTGACGGTGGCCTCATCACCGAGCTCGCGTCGCAAGGGCGGCCCATCTCCTTTCTTTGAACATTCGCTCGGCATCGCGACTCCTTGATCAGGCAAACGATCCTGGATCCGGCGCAGTCAGCCGTCTTGCGTCAAATGACTCCATTGCGGGCCGGGTACTGCTTGCCTGTTACATGGCGGGGGTAAACTGCGCGTTTACGAAGTTCGCTCTCGGGAGCGCCAATGAACGACATCCACGCTGCCGCAGGACGAACGGGGCGAGGGTCGCCAAGCTCGTCAACTCGTGGGGCGCGAGTTGGAGATGGGCCGCATCCGCGAGTTCCTTGCCGCGGTCCGGACCGACGGTGGAGCCCTGCTCGTGACTGGCGAGCCCGGTGTCGGCAAGACCGACCTCATGAACGCCGCATCAGAAGCGGCGTCGGCGATGGATATGCGCATCCTCCAGGCTGCCGGCGTCGAGTTCGAAGCAGAAACGAGCTTCTCCAGTCTGAACCAGCTCCTCCTTCCGCTCCTCGATGCGTTACCACAGCTTGCGGCGATCCACCGAGACGCCCTCAATGTCGCGCTCGGCTTCAGCGACGGTACGCCCCCGGGCAAGCTCATCGTGTCGAATGCGGTTCTCGCGCTGCTTCGCCAGGCAGCGATCGCACGACCCGTGCTCGTCGTCCTCGATGACCTGCCGTGGTTGGACCGAGGGAGTGCGGGCGTGCTGAGCTTCGTGGCGCGGCGCCTGGCGGGCAGCCAAGTCGGCTTGATGGGGGCATCGCGAACGGGGGAAATGGACTTCTTCGATCACGCGGGACTTCCCGAGATGGAGGTCCCACGCCTCGATGATCGAGCGGCAGCGCAGCTGCTCGACAGTCGGTTTCCCGCCCTCGCGTCGGCCGTTCGGGAACGCATACTGGTCGAAGCACAAGGAAACCCGCTTGCACTATTGGAGCTCCCGGATGCGCTCAGCCCAACGATGCGCGCATCCGTCAGAGCGCTGCCGTCCGCGCTACCACTCAGTCGACGGCTGCAGACGCTGTTTCGATCGAGAATCACCGAGCTTCCCCCGCAGACGCGTCAGCTCCTGCTGCTCATGGCGCTCGACGGCACCGGAGACGTGCGCGTCCTGGAGGCTGCAGCGACCTCGAACATCGGCTTTCACCATCTCGCCGCGGCCGAGCAGGCTCGGCTCGCGTATATGGACCAAGCAACACACCGGATCGCGTTTCGCCACCCGCTCATACGCTCAGCCGTCGTGAACTTATCGCATGCGGAGGAACTTCAAAGTGCGCATCGCCTGCTAGCCGACGCGTGGGCGGAGCAGCCCGACCGCCGGGCGTGGCATCTCGCGGAGGCGACTATTGAGCCGAACGAGTCAGTCGCCGTCCAGCTCGAAGCGATGGCGACACGCATTCTCGCCCGGGGCGACGCCGTCGGTTCCGTCAAGGCGCTCACCCGTGCATCGGAGCTCAGTCCGCGAAGCGCCGACCGATATCGCCGACTCGCAGCTGCCGCCTATGTTGGCGCTGATGTCGCTGGTGATCTGGGTAGCGCTTCAAACGTGTTCGCGAGGCTTCGCCAGGGCGACGTGGAGCTCGAGGGATCCCTTCAAGCGGCGGTTGCCGCATCCGCCTTCTTACTGAGCGCTGACGGCGATGTGGCGACCGCCCATCGCCTGCTTGTGGGGGCGATCGAGAGCCGAGAGGGCGTGATCGATGCTCGCGATCCCGTCGTCGCCGAGGCGCTCCACTCCCTTCTCATGGTGTGCACGTACGGCTGGAAGGAGGATCTGTGGCGGCCGTTCGAGGCTGCAATGGCCCGCGCCGAAGGGATCCCGTTGGCCCTTTTCTTGAACAGCAAGACGTTTGCTGATCCGGTCCACTCCGGGGCGAGTGCGCTCGAGGCACTCGACTCGGCGATCGCCGCCCTTCCTGACGAGTCGGACCCGAAGCAGATCATCCGGATTGGTATGTCGGCCACCTACGTCGATCGGCTGGAGGGATGTCGAGACGCCCTCTGGCGTCTGGTCCGCGACGCGCGGCAAGGCGGCGCCGTCGCCACGGGGATCACTGCCAGGCTCCAGCTCGCCAACGACGATCTCCAGATAGGCCGGTGGGATGAAGTCGAGCAACTCGTCGATGAAGCCATCGAGGTGTGCAAAACCCACGGATACCAGAACCTGATCAGGCCATGCCGATTCTTGCAAGTCGTTCTCGCGGCTGTGCGAGGCGACGATGATCGGGTTCAAGAACTGAGCGAAGAGCTCCTCGAGTGGGCCGGGCCACGAGGGATCCGAGTCGGTCATTGGCGTGCCTGGCAGGCCCGAGCGCTTTCCGCGCTAGGGCGAAGTGACTTCGAGGAAGCGTACCAGCAGGCGAGCAAGATTAGCCCGCCCGGAACCCTCGCGCCGTACGTTCCGCACGCTCTCGCTGTCCTCATGGATCTCGTCGAGGCCGCGGTTCGCACCGGACGCGATGCCGAGGCGGCAGCGCACGTCGCCGCGATGTACGAAGCGAATGTCGCTTCGTTGTCGTCTCGTCTTGCGCTAGTGGTTGGCGGTTCAGCCGCAATGGCCGCACACGATGACATCGCGTTGCAGTTGTTTCAGGCGGCGCTTGCGCTGCCCGGGACCGAGCGGTGGCAGTTCGATCTGGCGAGAGTGCGGTTGGCCTACGGCGAACGCCTCCGACGTCGACGGGCGATGACGGAGGCTCGGGTGCACCTCAACGCCGCGCGCGACATCTTCGAACGTCTCGGGGCACGACCGTGGGTGGACCGTGCGAGCGCCGAGCTTCGGGCAACCGGACAGACCAAGCCGCGAGTGGGTGACAACGTCTTAGACCGTCTTACGCCCCAGGAGTTCGAGATCGTCAACCTCGCGGCGTCGGGCCTGACGAACAAGCAGATCGCGACACGGATGTTCCTGTCGCCACGGACCGTTGGCGGTCACCTGCACCGAGCATTTCCCAAGCTCGGTGTCGAAACCCGTGCGGCTCTTCGCGACGCGCTCCAGTCCTTGCCTCGGGCGCAGCGCCCGCGCAAGTAGTGTGCTCTTCCAGAAGTCCTCCGACTACGCGATCGCTTCATGCTGTCGCTCGCCTGGTGAACTCGATTGACCCGTTGCGAAGAGGCGGTTGATCTCGGCGTACGGCACTAGGCTGGCCAGTCCGACGAAGCTGCCCTCGGCCTTCAACGTCTCAGCCGCGCGCATGAACCCGGTCCACGCCGCCAATGCCAGCGCTCCTCCGACGCTAATGCGCCGCACGCCGAGCGCCGCGACGTCTCCGACGCTCAGGCCAATGTCGCTGACCACGAGCAGGTTGAGCGGCTTCGGAGCAACCGCCTCGACGAGTGCTTTGATGTCTGCGGGATTCTGCGGACCCGGGGCGAAGAGGACATCTGCGCCCGCCGCCGCGTACGCCTGCAGACGGCGGACGGACTCGCGGAGAGGATCTGGATGGCCCACGTGATAGCACTCTGCTCGTGCGGTCAGCAGCACGTCGTCGCCTGACTGATCGATCGCCCGTCGCGCCGCACGAACACGCTCGACCGCGATCGGCAGATCGTAAAGAGGCGAGGCTGAATCGCCAGTGGCGTCCTCGATCGATAAGCCCGCAACGCCCGTTGCGACGCACTGAGCGACGCTCTCGGCCACGTCCTCCGCCTCCAGTCCATAGCCGGACATGAAGTCCGCGCTCACCGGAAGATCGACGGCAGCCGTGATGCTGGCGATATAGGCAAGGCTCCGATCCCGCGCGATCACTGCGTTGTCGCCCGAGTCTGGCAGCCCCTGTGAGAACGCAAAGCCAGCACTGGTTGTCGCAAGCGCAGGGAAACCCAGGTGTTGAAGGTACCGCGCGGAGCCCACATCCCACGGGTTCGGAATGACGAAACATCCTCGCTCGTGGAGCACGCGAAACGCTTTGCGCCGTGCGACCAACCCCGCTGCCGACGTCGCGTGATCGGTGGCCGACACGATCCTGGTTCCCGACGTTGATCGGGTAGACAAGGTCATCGTGGTGCTCCATTCGGGATGAAATGCAACGGCCGCATAGACACCGGTTTCAACCTCGCCACTAAAGACCACGCTGCTTGCCGCTTCGTGACATTCGTCAACTGCGCTCGACGCGCCTGAACAGCTGTCACATCCCAACGTGATCCCCGGTCTTCACGAACACACACGCCGGGGCAGCGAACTGGCCGCATCCAGTGCTGCATCGCAGGCAGATCATCCAGGAGGCGCGCAATGAGCACGATCACAGTGAAGGACGGCACGACGATCTACTACAAAGACTGGGGCAAGGGACCGGTCGTCACCCTCTCGCATGGATGGCCGCTGAACTCCGATATGTGGGACGGACAGATGCTGTTCCTCGCGCAGCACGGTTTCCGAGTGGTGGCGCACGATCGCCGCGGCCATGGCCGATCGAGCCAGTCCTGGTCGGGCAACGACATGGACGGATACGCCGACGACCTGGCTGCCGTGATCGAGGCCCTCGATCTCAAAGACATCACGATGGTGGGCCATTCGACTGGCGGCGGGGAAGTCGCGCGTTACATCGGTCGGCACGGGACGAAGCGCGTGGCCAAGGCCGTCCTTCTCGCCGCCGTGCCGCCAATCATGTTGAAGTCCGCGGCGAATCCGGAAGGACTGCCCATCGAGCTCTTCGACAATTTGCGGAACGCCCTCGCGAACGACCGCTCGCAGGCCTACAAAGACTTCGCTCCCCAGTTCTACGGCGCCAACAGACCTGGGGCGCAGGTGTCTCAGGGCACACTGGACCAGTTCTGGCTCTGGAGCATGCAGGCCGGCCTCAAGAACGCGTACGACAGCATCAAGGCCTTTTCCGAGACCGACTTCAGCGAAGACCTCAAGAGGTTTGACGTCCCGACGCTGGTCATGCACGGCGAGGACGACCAGATCGTCCCCGTCAAGGATTCAGCAAAGAAGTCAGCAAAGCTGATCAAGGGCGCTGTCGAGATCTACTATCCGGGTTTCCCGCACGGCCTCACCGCCACCCACGCCGACATCGTCAACCGCGACCTGCTCGCGTTCATCCAGCAAGGCAAACGGCAGGTCGCGTGATTCACCGAGGCGCGACAGAGGCGTCTACTGTCGCTGTCGCGCAAGGACACTCGTTGACAAGACCAGGAGATGAAGATGACACGTTCGAATACGTTCAGAGGGTTGTCGGCGGCTGTTGTAGCGCTCGCACTGCTATTCAACACGACGGCAACAAGCGCAGCGAAGCAAGAAAGGCAGAGCCGCGGAGTGACCAACATCGTGCTCGTACACGGCGCGTGGGCCGACGGGTCAAGCTGGTCGAAGGTGATTCCACTTCTCCAGGCGAGGGGTTTTAACGTCGTTGCAGTCCAGACACCACTTACATCGCTGGCCGACGACGTCGACACCGTGAAGAGAGCCCTCGCACTCGAAGATGGTCCAGTGCTGCTTGTCGCTCACTCGTATGGAGGAGTCGTCATTACTCAAGCTGGGAACGATCCCAAGGTCGCCGGTCTGGTCTACGTTGCCGCGATCGCACCGCAAGAGGGCCAGTCGGCCTTCGATCTTGCGAACGCGTATCCAACGCCGGCCCTTCAGGAGCTCCGGGTGGATCAATTCGGACTCCTGAAGCTGACGCCGACCGGAATTCGGGAGGACTTCGCCCAGGATTTGTCCTACGACGAGCAGACGGTCCTTGCCGCCACCCAGGGTCCAACTGCCGCCGGCGCTGCCCTGGGCGCACCAGTTTCTGTAGCCGCTTGGCGGAGCAAGCCGTCCTGGTTTGTCATCGCCGCCCATGATCGCGTCGTCTCACCGGCGCTTCAGGCGGTCGAGGCTCAGCAGATGAATGCCACGACCATCACGCTCTCGTCGAGCCACGTGGCGATGTTGTCCCAACCGTACGTGGTCGCCTCATTCATCCGCAAGGCGGCCCGAGACGTTCGATAAAACGTCGAGAGGGCTTTGCCATCCGCGTCTTCTGCTAACGCGAGGAGACGCGGACAGGCAGTGCCGAAACGACAGACACACTGATTCAAGGACGACGCACATGGCGATAGCCACCGAAGCCGATGTCGCTCAGAAGATGGCCGAAGCGTTCGTCGATCGACATGCACCTGAGGCCCAGGCGTCTGGACATGAAGGCGCTCTGCTGACCCGCATCCCGACCATCGACGAGGTTCTGAACGCGCACGCGACCGCGTTACGGAACGATTTCGTCGGTTATCGGAACCACGCATATCGGGTCGCGAATCTGTGTGTCGCAATCGCGGGACCACGCGAGCTCGAGAAGATAGCGGTCGCTGCGGTCTTCCACGACCTCGGGATATGGACGAACGGCACGTTCGACTACATCGCGCCGTCTGTCGCGCTCGCACACGATTACCTGGTCGCCCGCGCGCGCGTGGACTGGACCGCCGAGGTCGAAGGGATGATTGCGAACCACCACAAGATCACGATCTCGAGCGCCGATCCGGGTTCGCTCGTTGAGGCATTCCGGCGCGCCGACTGGATCGACGTGACACGTGGACTCAGAGGGTTCGGCATTCCGCGTCGGTTCGTTGCACGCCTGTCCGCAACCTGGCCGGATGCGGGGTTTCATTGGCGCCTCGTCACGTTGACGCTCGAACGGTTCCGAAGGCATCCGCTGACGCCGTTGCCAATGGTCAGGCTGTAATGGCGGCACCTGGCAGAGACACGCTGCTAGCCACTCCAACGAGGCACAACACATGAAGACCATTGACGCGGACGAGATCCTTGCTCGAGCGACACCACTGACCCATCAACAGGGACACGAGATTCAGCCTTTCAACCATCTCGTCAAGATGCCGATTGCGTTAGCTCATGAAACGTGCGCAGAGTCGGTCGAGAACCTGAATCAGCTGCTGGCGGACACGATCACACTGCGTGACCTGTACAAGAAGCACCACTGGCAGGCCGCCGGGCCGACCTTTTATCAACTGCACCTGCTGTTCGACAAACACTACGACGAGCAGAATGACCTCGTCGACGCAATCGCCGAACGAATCCAAGTACTAGGCGGCGTGAGCATCGCCATGGCGCCGGACGTGGCCGAGATGACGCTGATTCCTCGTCCACCGAAAGGCCGTGAAGAAGTCGGCGTGCAGCTCTCTCGGTTGCTGCACGCGCATGAAATCGTTCTCAAAGAAGCACGAACGATGGCGCGGCTCGCCGCGAGCAGCGGTGACGAGGGCTCGAACGATCTGATCGTGAGCGAAGTCATTCGTCGCAACGAGCTGCAAGTGTGGTTTGTGGCGGAGCATGTCGTGAACGTTCCGCTGACCCACGCGAGTAGTTGACGAGGAAACGAGGAATAGCGATGAGCGGCTTCCTTATGACCGCCGGTCGAGGCCTTTTTGGCGGCGGCGCGATCCTCCGGCTTCTGGCTGCCGGAGCCGCACCGCGCAGCATGGAGGAGAGCCCGGGGCACGCGGCGGAAGAGCCTGCGACACCGGATGTAGACGTTCCACACGACGCGGAAAGCGTGGATGGGATCGCGGGCTCCGAGTTTGTCGACGATCGAATTCGGTTACGAGAGTGACCCATCGCCAGGTGTCGACGCATGTTGAGGCACCTCGAGGAAGTCACATTCGCGGAAAGCACGATCGAGCTTTGCGACGACAAACCATCGATCGTGGAACTGCAGGGGAATCAGCTTCGGCGGCGAACGTTACTGTCGGTGGGCAGCTACGATAGTCGACGTCGTTCGACCATAAGGTGTGGACCCGAAAAGGTCGATTTGGACTTGAATCTGGCCGCCGGGCTCCTCCGTGAGAGACCGCAGGGAACGACAATGACGCACTGCCACAGTCCGGAAGCGGAGCATCGCAGACGCGAAGCCGCTTTGGACGAGACCCTATCGGCGACGTTCCCTGCGAGTGACCCACCATCTACGCTCCCGAATCCGGATGATCATTCTGTTGACGCCCGCTCGAGCGTCAAAGAACAGGATTCCGGGACGTCACCACCGTCCGCTCAAACGTGAAGATGCATTCCAGGTACGAGTGAAGGCTGGACGTATCTGTGGCGGGTTTCTGAGTTATGGCGAGTTCTCAACATGAAACGGCAGCAAGCGGATTTGAGAGGAAAGGCCACAAGAACCAACCGGTCGCGCGCTGTCCAGTTCATGCGATCCTGTCTGATCTACGCCCAGCCTGCAGCTAGCCAACGCGTCATGAAGAATCCCAGCAGCCACGGAATTGTCGCTGGGATTGCGAATGCTCCAAGCACTCTTGCGTGCGACGCGAGATTGCCGGACATCACGAGGATCGCCACCAGCTCGCCCGCGGCGGCACCCCCGATGCCGAAACCCCAAAACGCTGCGGCGACCATTCGCTTGTCCGCGCCAGCCGCCAAGTAGGGCAACGCGCCACAGGCCGCATACAGCACGAACCACACAACCGCCAAATAGAGGAATACGAGAGTCACCCCTGGCATGGCCTGGGTGGAGATCATGCTGCCCAGCGCGAGGACGCTGCCCACCAGGAAACTGACGCAGAATCCCATTCGCACAGGGGAACGGCTATGCATCTTGTACGTCGGCGATGATTTTGGCATAACACTGGCGTGGGATCACGCGACCCATCCTTGGACGATCGGCCCGCTCGTGAGATTGAAGACCTGCGAGAACGGGCGGAACGCGCCGAGCGCGAGCGCGACCAGGCGCAGCGCGCGCTAACCAATTACGGCTGGACGAAGTGCTGCGAATTCTTTCGTGGGTCGGCCTACGGTCGTTGAGGACAAGATCAGGGCACGTATTCGAAGGTCGGACCCGCGGTCGTCAGCCCGTCCTCTGTCGGCATCTCCATCAGCGCTTGGGCCTGGACCTTGAGTCGGTACATCGAGCCGATCGCGGCCTTGAGCGTCTGCGGACTGCCGTTGAACGCGGCGTCGAGCAGACGCAAGAGCGCGCAGTACGATTGGTTGAACTGCTCCTGCGCCGTACGGATTGCGCTGCCTGGCGCATGGTCGCTGGTACGGGGATTGCGCCGCATCGGTCGGACACCATTCCAGTCGATCGAGATGGTGTCGCCTGTCGGACCGGATTGCGGCGTGTCGCCGCGACGATAACGCCGGCCCCGCTTGAGTTCCTGAAAACGATAGTAGTGTGCGACCTGCTGGCGGTCGGGATGGATCTCGTCGTGGTCTCCGTCCCACACCTCGACATGCTTGGCGCCCTCACCTTGTTCGACGATCTCGTTGAGCGCTGCAAGCGCCGTCGCGAGGCCGTTGACCGCGATGATACGGCCTCCGCCGGGGAACGGCGCGTCAGCGATTTGGCGAGCCGGGTCGCCACAGAACACCCGTGGCTCGCCGAGATCCACGCACAACGCGCAGACGCTGTCACGAATCGCGCTGTAGAACTGACCGATGGTTTCGTATTCGTCGCTCTCGGGTAGATCGCCGGGCGCGACTGGTTGCTCAATCTTCAGAAAGACGTCCAGGGCTTCGGGGCCAAAGGGGAGCAGCGGAACCTCGAACGAGCAATCGCCGTGTGGAAGGCAGCGCGGATAGCCGGGCAGCATCCGCGGCGAATCCAGCCGTGGATGTCCACCAATGGCGTTCAGCACGTTAGCCGCGAGCGTCATGTGCAGCATCTCTTCGACGAGCACACTGACCACGACCTCTGAGGCTTCCGGATTGCGGAGGGCGTCGAGCGAGTACAGCGCACACAGATAGGGCGGCAGCGTGAAGTGTTCGAGTTCGATCGCCCACTGCAGATGCTCACGCAGATTCTCGAGTGTCGCGATCCGGTCAGACGGACGAATGGCCGGTCTCGCCGCCGCAGCGTTCATGTTCGCGTCTCCCAGCCTGATTGTCTGCACTCAAGACCACGCGACGGTTCGAAATGTGACAAGTGTGCGCGCACCGAGCGGTGTCACATCGCGATGTGTTGGGCGGTCCTATCCAGCAATGAGGAGGCGGAGATGACGATAGTCGAGCGGACCATCACTGATCATGAGGCGGCGCAAGTAGAGCGCGCGAACGTTTTGAAGGCCACGCCGGTGGTATTCGTTCATGGCCTCTGGCTGCTGCCCTCGAGCTGGGAGCGCTGGGTGACGCTCTTTGAGCAAGCCGGCTACGCGGCGGTCACACCTGGCTGGCCGGACGATCCCGAGACGGTCACACAAGCCAGGGAGCATCCTGAGGTGCTCGCGGGCAAGGGAATCGCCGAGATCGCCGACTACGAGGAAGCGATCATCCGTCGGCTGGATCGGAAGCCCGTGATCATCGGCCACTCCTTCGGTGGCTTGCTGACCATGATTCTCGCGGGCCGAGGGCTCGCCGGCGCGTCAATCGCGATCAGCCCTGCTCCGTTCCGCGGCGTGCTCCCCCTGCCGCTCGCGGCATTGCGCACAGCCAGCGTCGCCCTGCGGAACCCCGCGAACTGGAACCGTGCCGTCCCGCTCAGCTACGAGCAGTTCCGCTACAGCTTCGCGAACGAGGTCGGCGAGGACGAAGCGAAGGAGCTGTACCTCGGCTATTCCGTTCCCGGCGCCGGCGAGCCGCTCTTCCAGTCCGCGTCCGCGAACCTCAATCCGTGGACAGAGGCCAAGGTCAACTCTGAAAACCCGGACCGGGGTCCGATGCTGATCATCTCGGCCGACTCGGACCAGACGGTCCCCTGGGCGATCGCGAATGCGGCCTACAAAAAGCAGAAGCGCAACAAGGGCGTGACCGAGATCGTCAAGATGCCGGGCCGCGGGCACTCCCTGACGATCGACGCCGGCTGGCAGGAGGTCGCCGAGAAGGCGCTCGAGTTTGCCAGGCGATTCACATCGAACACTGCTGATCGGCCTTAGGCGGTGCGAGGGCTGCGATCGTCAGATCTTTCAAACGAGGTGCGGGATGAAGATCGTTGTTGTTGGTGGCAGCGGGCTCATCGGGGCGAGGCTCGTCACAATGCTCAAAAGCCAGGGTCACGATGTCGTAGCGGCGTCGCCTCGCTCGGGCATCGACGCCGTCACCGGTGAAGGTCTTGCCGACGCTCTGAGAGGCTCGGCAGTCGTGATCGACGTCTCGAACTCACCCTTGTTCGAAGACGCCGAGGTGATGAAGTTCTTCAAGACATCAACTCACAACCTACTCACCGCCGAAGCGGCTGCCGGCATCAAACATCACGTGGCGTTGTCGGTCGTGGGCACTGGACGTCTGTTGCAGAGCGGCTATCTCCGCGCGAAGTTTGCGCAGGAGAAGCTGATCAAGGAGTCGTCGGTCCCGTATTCGATTATCCAGGCCACGCAATTCTTCGAGTTCCTGGAAACCATCGCAAACGCCGCCAGCCACGGCAGCGCCATTCGCGTGCCACCGGTGCTCATCCAGCCGATCGCTGCCGACGATGTTGCGCGTGTGGTCGCGAAGATTGCGACGGGCGCTCCTCTGAATGGCACCGTTGAAGTGGGTGGGCCCGAGCCGTTCTATCTCGACGGACTTATCCAGCGTGTCCTGGGCGCGCATAACGATCCGCGTGAAGTGGTTGCGGATCCTCATGCGCGTTACTTCGGGACCGAGCTGAGCGAACGGTCACTTCTCGCCGGTGACGAAGCAGAACTCGGCGAGATCCGGTTCGACGACTGGCTCGCTCGCACCGCACACCCGATTTCGGATCCGAACGTGCAGTCCGCAGTTGTGGCCGGCGCAGGGAGCGGAGCGAGTGCCACTGAAGGAGAACGAGTTCCGCATCAGCGAAGTGCCGCCTGGATCAGTGTTGCTGGTGGGCGATTGCGCGGTGTTCAATATCGAAGGAGGTTTCTGCGCGACCCAGGCGAGGTGCACGCACCGACAGGGTCCGCTGAGTGAAGGTTCGCTCGACGGCTCGACGGTGACGTGTCCTCTGCACGGCGCGCAATTCAACGTGTGGACGGGGGCCGTGCTGCGTGGTCCGGCAAGGGATCCGCTCAAGACCTACCGCGTGACGGTCGACGGCGACGTCGGACGCGTCGAGGTTCCAGTCGCACCCGCTGTCCAGGGCGCGTGACGATGTCGCATCAGATCGCGCGCTCGACGCTGCTCACGAGCGCCCCGCACGCGGCACTCATGTTTCCGACGTTGAGTTCCGCGCAGATCGCGCGGATTGCCGCGCGCGGAGTGACTCGGCAAACCACCTGCGGCGATGTCTTGATCGAAGGCGGCCAAACCAACGTGCCGTTCTTCGTCGTCAAGTCCGGCGAGATAGAGGTCATCCGGCCCTCGGGCCTGGGCGACGTCTTGATTGCGACCGTTCACGCCGAACAATTCACCGGTGACATCAGCATGATCCTCGGTCGCCCTGCGCTGATGCGTCTTCGCGTCAGCGAGTCCGGCGAAGTCGTCCAGCTGACACGCGACCAGATGCACGCCCTCATTCAGGCCGACGCCGAGATGAGCGAGGTCCTGATGAAAGCGTTGATCTATCGACGGATCGAGCTGGTGGCGCAGGGGATTGGCGACGCGCTGCTCATCGGATCTCCCCACTCCGGGGCAACGCTGCGCATCAAGGCATTCCTCACGCGCAACGACCACCCTTTCAAGTACCTCGACCTTGACCGTGATGCCGACGTGCGGGACTTGCTCGATCGCTTTCACGTGGACCCGGCTGAATTACCGGTCGTGATCTGCCGCGGCGAGACCGTGCTGAAGAATCCTAGCAATCAGGAAATTGCTGATTGTCTCGGCTTCAACGGGCGAATCGACCAGAGTCATCGGCGCGATGTCGTCATCGTCGGTGCCGGACCCGCGGGTCTGGCGGCCGCGGTCTACGCGGCGTCTGAGGGACTCGATGCGCTGGTCATCGAGGCCAGTTCGCCCGGAGGACAGGCGGGCTCGAGCTCGAGAATTGAGAACTACCTCGGCTTTCCAACGGGGATTTCAGGCCAGGAACTGGCCGGGCGCGCTTACGCTCAGGCGCAGAAGTTTGGCGCCGAGGTCATGATCGCAAAAGGGGCAGCCGAGCTGATCTGCGACCAACCGCCCTACGGCGTTAGAACGGACGACGGCGCCACCATCCCTGCTCGTACGGTAATCATCGCCACGGGAGCCCGATACCGTAAGCCTGCGCTCGCGAATCTCGCGCAATTCGAAGGCGCCGGCGTCTACTACAACGCGACCTTCATGGAGGAAGCGCAACTCGGCGACTGCAACGAGGTCATCGTCGTCGGCGGGGCCAACTCGGCGGGCCAGGCCGCATTGTTTCTTGCTCAGGCTGGGAGACTGGTCCATGTGCTCGTCCGAGCGAACAGCCTTTCGGAGAGCATGTCGCGATACCTGCTCCGTCGGATTGAAGAGGCGCCGACGATCCAGATCAGAACGAGAACCGAGATCGTGGCGCTCGAGGGAGACGGGCATCTGGAACGTGTGCAGTGGCGCGACGGCACCGGGACCGTAACGAGTCACGACATCATGCACGTGTTCCTGATGACCGGGGCTGAAGCGAATACCGGATGGCTGAATGGCTGTGTCGCGCTCGACTCGAAGGGGTTTATCAAGACAGGAGTGGACTTGTCGAAGGACGATCTCGGAGCCGCCCGCTGGCCGCTCGAGCGCCAGCCGTACCTGTTCGAAACCTCTGTTCCGGGCGTATTTGCCGTGGGCGACGTTCGGTGCGGCAACATCAAGCGAGTGGCATCGGCCGTGGGTGAAGGATCGATCGCCATTTCATTTGTCCATCGCGTGCTGGCCGAGTAAGTCCAAGGCGAATGTGGCCACATCCCTCCGTCACTTGTGGCAGGACTGCGGGCTCGTGAGGGAGTCCGCCTCTAGGTATCAGCAGTCACGCCGCCGTGCGTCTATACTGGAAATGACCGTAAGTGATCGCGAAACATTGGAGGACTTATCACAATCCGGTAACGCCTCGTTGTAAGTTATTGATTCTAAACGGAGAGATGGCCGAGTGGTCGATGGCGCACGCTTGGAAAGCGTGTGTAGGGGAAACTCTACCGTGGGTTCGAATCCCACTCTCTCCGCCAACCTTCGCTCACGACTCACGCGAAGGTTGCCCGCCGTAGCCTGGCGAAGGCGGGCGCCCTGAGTTCGCTTAGAGCTACGGCGGGCAAGCCACTGCGAAGGCGTCCGCCGTAGCTGCGAGCTCGTCCCCAGCACGCGAAGGATGTTCCGCCGTAGGCCAAGAGCACCCGCCCCCATCGTCACACCGTTCGTGTCATGTCTTTTCCGGATCGATAAACTCTTTCAGACCGCCGGCCGTCTACGTACGCGTTTGTAGAACAAACATGGCCAAGGGCGATTTCGTCGGCGAATTCGAGCTCTACGTGATGCTCGCGCTCGCGCACCAGGGGGACGCTGCGTACGGCGTCACGATCCGGCGCGAGATCGAAGCGCGCACCGGCCGGACGGTGGCCATCGGCGCGGTCTATGCGACGCTCGCGCGGCTCGAGGAGAAGGGGCTCGTGCGGTTCCGCGTGTCCGATCCGCAGCCGGTGCAAGGCGGACGCGCCAGAAAATACTTCAGCCTCACCGGAGCCGGGGCTCGAGCGCTCCGGCATTCGACCGCGATGCTCGCGCGCATGATGGCCGGACTGTCGCCGGATTTACGGGGCGGCCGGTCATGAGCAACCCAGGCGCGCCGTCGCCGCCACCACTCGCGCAGGCGCTGGTCCGCATGCTGCCGGCGGCAGAGAACCGCGCCTTTCTCGCCGCCGACCTGGCGGAGGAATTCGACGAGCTGGCCGCGACCGCGGGCGCCGCGGCGGCGCGCCGCTGGTATTGGAAACAGGCCTGTCTGTCCGCGCCGCCACTCATTGCCTCGCGAATGATGTCGGCCGCGCCGGATCGGCGCGAGAGGAGAACTCACATGGGCGTGCTCACCGATCTGCGGTACGCGTGGCGGATGAGCCGCCGGGCCCCGGTCGTGACGATCTCCGTCACGCTGGCCATCGCGCTGGGCATCGCCGCCAGCACCGCGATCTTCAGCGTGATGGAGGGCGTGTTCCTCCGTCCCCTGCCTTTCCCCGCGCCCGACCGGCTGGTGCGCTTCAGCACGACGGTCGCGAATGTCGGACGCGTGCCGGAGGTGAATTACCTCGACGCGCAGGACTGGAAGGCGACATCGACGCACCTCGAATCGATCGGCTTGTATGACGTCGCGCCCGGAACGGTGCGTGTGAGAGACGACGCGCCGTCCTTTCTCCGCCACCCTGATGCTCGCCACCGCGGAGGTGATCCCCGTGCTCGGCATCCGGCCCGCAGATCGGACGCGCGCTGCAGCCGGAAGAGTACCGCTTCGGCGCGACGCCGGCCGTCATGCTGGGATACACGTTCTGGAAGTCGCATTTTGCCGGCGACCCTTCCGCCGTCGGCCGCACGCTGCAGGTCGGCGCCGTGCGCCACACGATCGTCGGTGTGCTCCCTCCTGAGGCCGATCGGTTCCCCGCGGGCGGCGCCGATGTGTGGACCGCGCTCACGTTTCCTCCGTCCTCGTTTCTGAACCAGCGCGGATCGATCGCGCTGTCCGCGATCGGGAGGCTGCGCGCCGGTGCCACGATGGCGGCAGCCAGGAGCGAGATCTCGACGATTGCCGCTCGGCTGGCCGCGACATATCCGGACACGAACCGCGATCGTTCCATACGCCTCGACGGACTGCAGGACGCGATGGTCGGGCCGATCAAACCGGTGATGGTGCTGCTCGCCCTGTCGGTCGCGATGCTGCTGGCCGTCGCCTGCGCGAACATCGCCAACCTGCTCCTCGCCCAGGCGCACGCACGCACCCTGGAGTTTGGCATCCGCGGCGCCGTCGGCGCATCGCCGCGACGCCTGGCCCGACAGCTGTGGACGGAAAGCCTCGCGCTCTTCGCCGTCGCCGGCGCAATCGGCGTCGCACTCGCGCAGCCGCTCGCCCTGTGGCTCGTCTCGCGCTACCCCGACACGCTTCCACTCGCGGCGGACGTCACGCTCGACGGTCGCGTCCTGGCCATTGCCGCCGCCTGCACGCTCGGCGCGGCGCTTCTCACGGGCTTCCCGCGGACGCGTCGTCTTCGCGACACCGAGGTCGGCGCGGATCTGCGCGGCGATGCGCGCAGCGGCCTGACCATGGGGCACCGCCGCATGACGAACGTCTTCGTCGCCGCGCAGGTCTCGGTATCGATTGTGCTGCTGTTCGGCGGGATACTTCTGCTCCGGACGTTCCTCAACCTCACGTCTACGAAACCGGGGTTCGATCCTGAGGGCGTGATTACCATCCGGGCGTCGATCCCGCCCATTCCGCACGGTGAGCCAGCGCGAGGTCGTGGCATTGCAGGACCGCCTGCGCGACGCCGCCGCATCGCTGCCCGGCGTGACCGCCGCGGCGCACGCGATGTTCATCCCGTTTACGCCCGGTTCGTGGGGAGACGGATACCGGCGCGCGGGAACGGCCGATGCGGCGCCGCGCGGGCCCATGGCGCACTTCTTCATGGTGAGCCCGGAGTACCTCGAGGTGATGCGCATTCCGGTTCTTCGAGGACGCCGTCTGTCCGCCTCGGATCGCGCCGGCGCGACGCCCGTAATCATGGTGAGCGAGACATTTGCGAAGACCGCGTTTCCCGGCCAGGACGCCATCGGCCGTCGCATCGAGTGGAACGACGGCACCTGGGAGATCGTCGGGGTCACTGGCGACATCCGCCACGCGGCGCTCAGCGATCCCTTCGACGCCGACGTCTACGTCCCGCGCCGCCAGGTCGTGCGCGACAACACATGGCTCCTCCTCAAGACCGACCGTCCGGCTGCTGCGGTTCTGGCCGAATTGCAGGAGCGCGCGAAGTCGATCGATGCCGACGTCGCGTTGACCGACACGGCGACGATGGAGGCGCGGCTGGCGAAGAGCGCCGCTCCTGAGCGGTTCCGCGCGATCGTCACCGGCACGCTCGCCGGCCTGGCGCTCCTGCTCGCCATCGTCGGGCTCCACGGCGTTGTCTCTTACGCGGTGACGCAGCGGACGCGTGAGATTGGCGTCCGGCTCGCGCTCGGTCAACGCCCGTCCGATGTGCTGCGTGTCGTCTTGCTCGAGACGCTCCGGAGCGTCTCGAGCGGCGCAGTGCCTGGCGTCCTCTGCTCCGTCTATGCGGGCCGGTGGCTGTCGTCGGTGGTGATGGTGAACGCGGACCAGACGGCCGCACTGAGCGGCGTTGTGGTTATCTTTGTTGCCGCGGCCCTCGCCGCCGCCGCGGGCCCCGCGTGGCGGGCGAGCCGCGTGGATCCTATCGTCGCGTTGCGAACCTCGTAGCTACTACATACAACGGAGAGCGCTGCGAGTCGGCACCGTGAGCGTCAAGAGACGGAGTGGCGCGTCGAATCCGCTTGCTATCGCGCGGGGTCGGCAGCAGACTAGAGCGCCCGCCAGCCCAACCGTGAGGCGCCGAACCAACCCTAATAAAGGAGCAACTATTTTGACCATCAAACGTCTGCTGACCATCGCGGCTCTCGCCAGCATCGCCGTCGCCACCGCACTGGCACAGGCCCCCGATCCATTGCTCGGCACCTGGAAGCTGAACGCCGCGAAATCCAAGGCTCCCTACACGAGCGGAACGAGCGTGTTCGAGGCGGCCGGCGATACCCTGAAGGGGACCGTCGACCTGGTCGGCACCGACGGCACCAAGTACCACTGGACCTTCTCGGCCAAGTACGACGGCAAGGACCACCCGGCCACGGGTGCCTCTCCGTTCGGCGATACCCTCGCCATCACGCGCGTCAACCCGAACACCGTCAGGATCGTGTCCAAGCTGGCCGGCAAGCAGACGATCGTGCAAACCATCGTCGTTGCCCCCGATGGAAAAACACGCACCACGACTGCGAAGGGTACCGACGCCAAGGGACAGCCGGTCGACAGCATGTCGTTCTACGAGAAACAGTAGCAGCTGCCCAAGTAGACTGCCCGTAGTACGATGCGAGCGAGCGCAGCGAAGCGAGCCACGCGATCGGAGCGCGCCGGCGGAGCGGCGCGCGAGAGCGCGTGTAGGGGAGTCCGAGGGGCGAAGCCCCTCGGATTAAAAATGCTGTCCGGAGATCCCTGAAACGTTCGAGCACGAGTAGTCGCCCACGGCCGGGCCGGATATCCTGTTTTTCGAGTACCCACGTGTGGGCGTGCGGCACGAACACCGCGTTCAAGCCGGCGGCGAGAGCCGGGTTGATATCCGATTTCGGGCTATTGCCGATCATCCAGGTCCGCTCGGGCTTCAGCGAACGGTGCTGGACGAGCCGGGCGTAGGCGTCCGCGTCCTTCTCGTGGACGACGGCGGTATGGGCGAAGAAGTGGCGCAGGCCGGATCGGTCGATTTTCAGCGTCTGTTCGTCCGGGTGGCCTTTCGTGAAGAGCGTGAGCTCGTGCCGGCGCGAGAGATCGTCGAGCGTCTCGCGCACACCGTCAATCACCTCGATCGGCCGGCCGAGCGTTCGCTCGGCGAAGCTCATGATCGTGGTCAGATCACGATCGTCGATGGCCCGCTCCGCGAGGCGCTCGTAGCATTGCTGCAGATTGCGACCGAAGCTCTGCGACCCGTATCCGTGAATGCGCGCGTTCGCGTCCTCGATTTCGTTCAGCACGGCGCGAACCTCAGGCGGTGGCAACGATGAGTGTCCGAGGAAGTCGATGAACTCGTCGAACGCGCGTTCGAAGTAGATGTTGTTCTCCCACAGCGTGTCGTCGGCGTCGACAATCAGATACTGACCCGTCATGCCCTAGATCGTTCATCACGGGAGCGGGAACGGCAAGTCCACCCTCCCCCTTCGCTCGCGCGTGATCGCAGCGGTTACGGATTGCGGTTATCGTAAGATGCGCTCACGTCTCCAGGAAGTGGGTTCGAGGAGGAGTCATGCTTACTCGCGTCGCACTCGGCGCCACGTTGTTGCTCGGGACCGCGTGGTACTCGGAACCTCTCGCTCAATCGCCCGCCGCGTCCGACGCGCTGCTGGGTCGATGGGATCTCGTCGTACGACGCGGCACAGAGACCTCGCCTTCGTGGCTCGAGGTGGAACGGTCCGGGACCGCCACGCTGGTCGGACAATTCGTGGGATCCGGCGGCAGCGCGCGGCCGATCGCCAAGATCGAATTCGTCGACGGCTCGTTCCACTTCGCCATCCCGCCGCAATGGGAGAGCAATCCCCGCGACATCACCATCGAGGGCCGGCTCGAGGGCGATCGCATCACGGGTTCGATGACGATGGGCGACGGCCAGACGGTGACGTGGTCCGGCACGCGGGCACCAGCGCTGCGGCGGGCCGGCCGGCCCGCATGGGGCAACCCCATCACGCTCTTCAATGGCAAATCACTCGACGGATGGCAGCCCGTCGGGCGCCGCGACAGCCAGTGGAGCGCGGTCGGCGGAATCCTGAAGAACGCGAAGAGCGGCGCCAACCTCGTCACGGTGCAGAAATTCGACGACTTCAAGCTGCACGTGGAATTCCGCGTGCCCAAAGGCGAGAACAGCGGCGTGTACCTGCGAGGCCGCTACGAGCTGCAGATCGACGACGCCGCCGGCCTCGAGCCATCGTCACATCATCTCGGTGGGGTCTACGGATTCATCGCGCCGAGCGAGAACGTGGCCCGGGCGGCCGGCGAGTGGCAATCAATGGACGTGACGCTCGTAGGCCGGATGGTCACGTACGAGCTCAACGGTACCGCCGTCATCTGCAACCGGGAGATTCCAGGAATCACCGGCGGCGCGCTCGACAGCGCCGAAGCGGACCCCGGGCCGCTGCTGCTCCAAGGCGATCATGGTCCGGTGGACTACCGCAACATCGTGATCACGCCGGCCAAAGGAGCGCGATAGCTGAGCCCTACATATCCTCGAGCGGCCGCACCTCGCATTCGCCTTCGAACGCGGGCCAGTGCACCAGGTGGATCTCCATGAACTGGCGCGCCACCTGGAGCGCTTCCTCTTTCGACTTCACCTCGACGATCGCGTAGCCGCCCACGACCTCCTTCGCCTCGGTGAACGGGCCATCGGTCACGTGCAGCTTGCCGCCGCTCTGGCGAACCCGCTGCGCTTCAGCAGTGCTCTTCAATCCCGCCGTGTCCTTGAGCACGCCGCTCTTGAATCCCTCCTCGACGAATTTGCCCATGGCTTCCATCAGTCCCGCGGGAATAGGCTCTGCGCGATGACTTTCGGAATGCTTGATGAGCATCAGGCACTTCATGATCTGGTCTCCTGGTCCATAAAATGTTGGCCGCTGGTGTGTTACCGCGGCTGGTCAGTCTCGACGGCGTTGCGGTGTTTCCGGCCTTCACCTACACGTCGAACGAACAAGACCGGAATCGACAGTCCCACGAGCATTACCCAAGGAACGGTGACAGCGCGAGCGAAGATGGCTTGCCGCGCCGTAGCTCGCGCCCACAGAAGGCACGGGCGAGAGCGAGGGCCTGCCCGCCGTAGCTCGCGCCCCCCTCTAGCCACGGGCGCGAGCGAAGGCGGGAACAAGCCGTAGACGTCCTACGTCTAAGGCAGTAGACACTCTACGACTATGGCAAAAACCTCAGAAGAAGGGCGCCTGGAGCTCCTCCAGGGCACCCTCGACATGCTCATTCTCCGGACCCTCCAGTGGGGGCCCCAGCACGGCCACGGTATCGGCCAGGCCATCCGTTCGCAGTCCGACGACCTGCTCAAGGTCGAAACCGGCTCCCTGTATCCGGCGCTACATCGCCTGGTCAAGCGCGGGTGGCTGACGTCTGACTGGGGTGTGAGCGAGGCCAACCAGCGGGCGAAGTACTACCAGCTGACAGACACCGGAAAGGCCCAACTGCTCCGGGAGCAGGATCGCTGGGCGCAGATGGTGAGTGCGATCGGCCGCATCATGAACCCGGCGCGGGCGGAAGAGAAGTAACCCATGCGTCCAGACGATCGCGAATTCGAGGACGAAATCCGCGGCCATCTCGCGATCAGCGTGAAGGAGCGGATCGAGAACGGTGAGGATCCCGAAGCCGCCCGTCTGGCCGCGATGAGGGAATTCGGGTACGTCCCGGCGATCCGCGAGTCGATGCGGCGCGTCTGGTTCAGTCGGTGGTTCGACGCCGCCGCGGCTCTCGGGCGGGACATGCGTATCGCGCTGCGCTCGCTGCGCCGCGCGAAGGGCCTCTCTGCGACCGTCGTCGTGACGCTCGCGCTCGGCATCGGCGCCAACGCCGCGATCTTCAGCGTCGTCCGCGGCGTGCTGCTGCGTCCTCTCGTCAATCGCGACGAAGATCGCCTGATCTACATCCGCCAGAGCGGACTTGGAATCGGCGACGAGAACATGACGTTCTCGGTGCCTGAGATCGACGACGTCAAGTCGCGTGTCACCACCATCAGCGCTCTCGGCGACTTTTCGACCGTGGACTTCACGCTGATCGGCCTCAGCGAGGAGCCCCGCGTGGTCAAGGCGGGCGTCGTCAGCGGGTCGTTCTTCGACGTGATGGGCCTTCGCCCGGTGCTCGGCCGTCTGCTGAACGCGCAGGATGATGGTTCCAGGGCGGCGGGCGTGGTGGTCCTCACGCACAGGTTCTGGACGACCTCGCTCAACAGCGACCCGACCGTGATTGGGAAGGCCGTCCGCCTCGGTCCACGCACTGCCACGGTGGTCGGGGTCCTCGAGCCATCGGTCCCTTATCCGGCGGCCACGGAGATCATCGCGAACGTGGTCACCAGCCCGCATCACCTCGGGGCGACAATGGTCACCAGCCGCACTCACCGGATGACGGAGCTCTTCGGCCGCCTGGCGCCCGGAGTGTCTCTTGAGGCGGCGCGCGCCGAGCTGACGGCGGTGCACGCCGCCATCATGCGCGAGCACCCCGAGGCGTACTCGGCGAAGGCCAATGTCCAGCTGAGCGTCAAGAAGCTCCGCGATCAGATCGCGGCGCCGGCGCGGACGATCCTGATCGTGCTGCTCGCCGCGGCCGCGGTCGTGTTCGTCATTGCGTGCTCGAATGTCGCCAATCTGATCCTGGCGCGATCGGTGCGCCGCGAAGGCGAGCTCGCCGTGCGGGCCGCGCTTGGCGCCGGCCCTGGAGCTCTCCGGCGCACGCTGCTGGCCGAAAGCCTGGTGCTCTGCGGAGCCGGAGCCGCACTGGGCGTGGTGCTGGCGCAGCCGCTCGTCGCGATGGTCAGCCGCTATGCGGCTCGCTTCTCCGTGCGCGCGCTCGAGGTCACGGTCGATCCCAGCGTGCTGTGGGTCGCCGCCGGCCTGGCGATGGCCGCGGCCGTGCTGCTCGCGTACGTCCCGCGTCCCACCCTGCCCGCAAAGTCCGCGTGGTGGGGCCCGACTGCCGTCTTCGCACGGCCCTTCGGGCCTCGGTCTCTCGAGCGGCAGCATTCGCATCACGCCCGGCACCAATCGCCGCCTGCGCGGGTTCGCGACGATACAGATTGCGTTTTCGTTCGTGCTGCTCGCGGGCGCGGGGATGCTTCTCGCCACGCTCGTCTCCTTGCAGAGAGCGCAGACCGGCTACGACATGCGGCAGGTATTGGCATTCAACACCCCATCGTCAGCGACAGGCCTCGGCGATGCGAAGGCGATCACCTTCTATCAGGAGGCGACGCGGCGCATCCGCGAGCTGCCCGGCGTCGAGGGCGCCGCGATGGGGAGCTTCGTGCCCTGGCGCGATGCCGGCAGCTTCGGTCCTGGCTTCCTCTTCACCGTCGAAGGCTACACGCCCGCTGACGGAGAGGAGAATCCGCGCGGGCGGATGCGCATGGTGGCGCCTCACTTCTTCGCCGTGCTCGGCGTCCCGATCCTGGCTGGCCGTGACTTCACCGACGAGGATCGCCGCGGCAGCGAGCCCGTGACGATCATCAGCGAGAGCGTCGCGCGGCGGCTGTTCGGGGGCGCGACCGGAACGGAGCGAGAGCGAGTGGAGGTCGCCAGGCGGGGTGCAGGGGGCCCCGCCGATCCAATAGGCGCGACCGGAACGGAGCGAGAGCGAGTGGAGGTCGCCAGGCGGGGTGCAGGGGGCCCCGCCGATCCAATAAAGGACGCGGTGAACCGGCACCTGACGTGGACCGATCCGGTGTTCAGCATCTACGGGAAGCCCGTACCGACTCGCATCGTCGGCGTCGTCGCCGATGTGGACGACGAGAACGTGGTGCCGGGACCGGCACTGACCATCTACGGGGCAGCGTGGCAGATAGGCGTGGCCGGCCGCCTGTTCGTGCGCGCGGCGGGCGATCCCTACGCGCTTGTGCCGGCAGTGACGCGCGTCATCCGCGAGATCTCGCGGGACCAGGCCGTCGAGCGCGCCGCAACGCTCGAGGACGTGCGCGCGGAAGTGCTGTCGCCAGACCGGGTGAACGCCTTCGTCATCTCGGGATTCGCCGGCATCGCGCTGCTCATCGCCGTCGTCGGCGTGGCGGGCGTGCTGGCGTTCTCGGTCAGCGCGCGCACGCGCGAGTTCGGCGTCCGGCTGGCGATCGGATCCGCGCCGCGCCACCTGCTGGCGGGCGTGCTGCGCGAGGGTGTGGTGATTGCCGCGATCGGGATCGCCGCCGGCGCGGCGGGCGGCTACGTGCTCGCCGGCGTGGCGGCAGGATTCTTCTCGACCGTTGAGATGCCGGGAGCGCTGCCCGTCGTCGGCGCTGCCGTCGTACTCATCACGGCCGCAACGTTGGCGGCGTTGATCCCCGCTGCACGCGCGTCGCGGGTCGACGTGCTGCAGGCGCTGCGATCGGAGTAAGTGGACACATGACGCTCCGAACCAACGCACGAATCGCGGGCTTCACGCTTGTTCTCTATTTCGTGGCCGGCATCAGCCAACTCCTGCTCTCAAGCCGGGGGCCGGCGAACGACGCGCTCGCCATGCTCACCGCCTTCTCGGCCTTGGTACTGGGCGTGACCCTCTACGCGATCACGCGCGAGCAGGATCCCGATCTCGCCATGATGGCCCTCGCCTGTCGCGTCATCGAAGCCGTCCCCGGCGAGGGGGCAATTTTTTTCGCTGTCGGCAGCATGATCTTTTCGTGGCTGCTCCTCCGCGGCCGGATGATCCCGGTCGGACTGGCCTGGCTCGGCGTGATCGGATCGGGCCTGCTCGTCGTGATTCTGCCCGTGCAGCGCACAGGATTCTTCGGCGGCTACCTCAACTGGGCCAGCGGGATTACCTGGTTCATGTGGCTCCCGACGCTGGTCTTCGAACTGACGCTTGCGGCGTGGCTCATCGTCAAGGGTGTCGCCACACCAGCGCGGAGGCAAGCGGCGTGACGTTGCTACCTCTCCACGTCATCGGTGGTGTGATTGCCATCGTGTCGGGATTCGTTGCGCTCTATGCCCTCAAGGGAGCACGGCTGCACCGGAAGAGCGGGACCCTCTTCGTCTATGCCATGCTGGTCATGTCGCTCAGCGGCGCCGTGATGGCGCTGGGCCGTGCGGGGGCGGTGATGAACATCCCGGCGGGTCTGGTGACGGCCTATCTCGTGATCACGTCCCTGCTCACCGTTCACCCTCCCTCCGCGAGCTCGCGCCGGGCGGAGCGCGTCGCGATGCTGGCAGGGTTCGCGCTCGGCCTGGCGAGCATCGGGTCGGCGTTGGTCACCGCCGGCAGGGGAAATATGCGTCTCGCTTTCCCTCTCCTGCTGTTCGGCGTCCTCGCACTGTCGGCCGGCGACGGCGATCGCCGGATGCTCCGGGCAGGAGGACTTCAGGGCCTGGCACGGCTCAAGAGGCATCTCTGGCGTATGTGCGTCGCGCTGTTCATCGCGGCCGCATCATTCTTTCTGGGACCAGTCAGACGAATTCCAGAGCCACTCCGCATCCCTGCGCTACGGCTGATCCCGCTGGTCGTGCTCGTGACCATGGTGTATTGGATGTGGCGCTATCGCCGCAAACGGAGCTCTCCGAACGCAATCGACGTTACCGTAGCTGAGGCAATCTGAATGAACACCAACGACCCGACTGTTCGGAAACCGCTCCGGCTGTGGCCCGGCATCGCCGCGGCGATGCTCCTCGTGCTCTTCGGCTATGTCATCCCCATCTTCGTTCCCCAATTCGCCGGCCTTGCGATGCTCTGGGCGTTCGGGGGCGCGCTCATCGTCATCGTGTGGTGGCTGCTCTTGAGCCGCGCGCGTTGGTACGAGCGCGTGGGCGCGATCGCCCTGATAGTCGCCGCGGTGTTCGCGGAAAAGTATGTCGTCCACGCGTCGATTGCCGGCGGCGCGATGGGCTACTTGAGCTACATCCTTGCCATCCCGACCCTGTGCGTCGCGCTCGTCGCCTGGGCGGCGGTGAGCCGTCGACTCACACCCGCGGCTCGAGGCGCCGCGGCGATCGTCGCCGTCGTGCTCGGATGCCTGCCGTGGATCGTGGTACGAACCGGTGGCATCAATGCCGATGGGAGGTCGGATTTCCACTTGCGCTGGACGAAGACTCCCGAAGAGCTGCTCCTCGCTCAGGCCGCCGACGAACCCCTCGACGCTGCTCGGGGCGGGCCTAAACCGCTCGCGCCGGCGCCCGCTCCGATCGCCGCGGACATACCAAAGGAACCGGTGCCGGCCAGAAGCGACGCGCCTGCCGCCACCGAGCCGGCCGCTCCCGCGGCACCCGCGAGGCGTGCGGAATGGCCTGGCTTCCGCGGACCCGAGCGCGACGGCGTGATTCGCGGCGTACAGATCGCCACGGACTGGTCGCAGTCGCCGCCGGTTCAATTGTGGCGCCGCGCGATCGGACCCGGCTGGTCGTCTTTCGCCGTCAGCGGCAATCTCTTTTATACGCAGGAGCAGCGCGGCGGCGACGAGGTCGTCTCCTGCTACCGGATGACGACCGGCGAGGCTGTCTGGCGGCATCGCGACGCGACCCGGTTCTGGGAATCGAACGGGGGCGCGGGCCCGCGCGGAACGCCGACGCTCGCCAACGGTCGCGTCTACACCTTCGGCGGCACGGGAATCCTCAACGTGCTCGACGCCGTCAGCGGCGCCGTGGTGTGGTCGCGCAACGCGGCGTCGGACGTCCAGGCCAAGACTCCAATGTGGGGCTTCTCGAGCTCGCCACTGGTCATTGGCGACGTCGTCATCGTCGCGGCGGGAGGGAAGCTCGCCGCGTACGACGTCGCGACAGGCGCGCCGCGCTGGAAGGGCGGCGGCGGAGGCCTCAGCTACAGCTCGCCGCAGCCAGCAACGATCGACGGAGTCGAGCAGGTGGTGTTCATGAGCGGGCCAGGCACGACCAGCGTCGTACCGGCCACCGGCAAGGTTCTCTGGGACTACGCGTGGTCGGGCGGCGCGATCGTTCAGCCGGCGATGACGGAGAACGGCGACATTCTGGTCAACACCATCTCCATGAACGGGGGCGTCGCGCTGCGGCGCATTTCGATCGCGCACGAGTCCGGAGGATGGACGGCTGCAGAGCGCTGGACGTCGACCGGCCTGAAGCCGTACTTCAACGACTTCGTCCTGCACAAGGGCCATGCCTACGGGTTCGACGGCAATATCCTGTCGTGCATCGACCTCCAGAACGGCACGCGCAAGTGGAAGGGGGGGCGTTACGGCAACGGTCAGCTCGTGCTGCTGGCCGACCAGGACCTGTTGCTCGTGCTTTCGGAAGAGGGTGAGCTGGCGCTGGTCAAGGCGACCCCCGATCAGTTCACGGAGGTCGCGCGCTTTACGGTACTCGAGGGCAAGACCTGGAACCACCCCGTACTGGTTCGCGACGTCTTGCTGGTGCGCAACGACCACGAGATGGCCGCCTTCCGGATCGCCCGCCCGCGCCCCTGACGGATGCACGGCTGCCGCTGCACCGCCGCTTCGTCGGTTCCGCTGTTCGGCCCGTATAATCAAGACGATTGGCACTCACCACTGGCACACGCCTGGGTCCGTATGAAATCTTCTCGGCCCTCGGCGCCGGCGGGATGGGGGAGGTCTACAGGGCGCGAGACACGCGGCTCGACCGCGATGTCGCGATCAAGATCCTGCCCGAGGCGTTCGCGGCCGACACGGACCGCATCGCCCGCTTCCGGCGCGAAGCGAAGACCCTTGCGGCGCTCAACCATCAGAACATCGCGCAAATCTACGGGCTCGAGCAGGCCGGCGGCGTCCATGCCCTCGCCATGGAGCTCGTGGCGGGCGAAGACCTGTCGGAGCGCATCGCGCGTGGCGCCATTCCTTTCGATGAAGCACTGCCGATTGCCAGACAGATCGCAGAGGCTCTCGAAGCGGCGCACGGGCTGGGAATCATCCATCGCGACCTGAAACCCGCGAACATCAAGGTGCGGCCCGACGGCACGGTCAAGGTGCTGGACTTCGGTCTGGCGAAGGCCATGGAACCGGTCTTCGAGGCGGCGGGACGTATCGCACTCGCCGACGATTACGACGCCGGCCGTCACTCGGGCCGGCATCATCCTCGGCACGGCCGCCTACATGAGTCCCGAGCAGGCCCGCGGCAAGACGCTCGACACTCGCACCGACATCTGGGCGTTCGGTTGCGTCCTCTACGAAATGCTGACCGGGCGGCGGGCGTTTGCGGGTGACGACGTGTCCGACGTCCTGGCTTCGGTGCTGATGCGCGAACCCGATCTGGCGGCATTGCCAGCTGCTGCGCCGCCGTCGATTCGCCGCCTGCTGCGACGTTGCCTCCACAAGGACAGCCAGGAGCGCCTTCGCGACATCGGTGACGCGCGGATCGAGATTCGAGAGTCACTCTTGAACGCCGATGCGGACGTGACTCTCGCCTCGGTTCCTGCGCCCGACCATCGCAGCCGCGAGCGGCTCGCATGGATCGGCGCGCTGGCGGTGCTGGTGCTGGCCCTGGCCGCCGCGCTGATATTTGCTCGCCGCCCCGCTCCCGCCGCTCCCGAGATGCGCGTTGAGATCACGACGCCACCTACGATTGTGCCGATGTCGCTGGCCATCTCGCCTGATGGACGGACGATCGCGTTCGTCGCTCGGTCCGAAGGCCAATCACGGTTGTGGCTCCGTTCCCTCGAATCCGGTGCGACAGCAGCGCTGCCAGGGACTGATGGCGCCGAGTCCCCGTTCTGGTCGCCCGATAGTCAGTCCGTCGGTTTCTTCGCGGACAGTAAGCTCAGGCGCGTCGATGTCGACGACGGCTCGGTGCAGACGCTGGCAAACGCCAGGTCGGGTCTCGGTGGCACGTGGAACCGGGACAATGTGATCCTCTTTGCGTCGCTGGGGAGTCCCATTTCCCGCGTTCCGGCGACGGGTGGAGAACCTGTCGCGCTTCCGCGGCTGGCGCAACAGGGTAGTGACTTCGCGCCACAGTTCCTGCCCGATGGCCGCCATTTCCTCTACTACGTGCGGGGGAATCCGGAAGTCCGTGGCGTCTATGTCGGCCAACTCGACGAGACGTTGGACGCCCGGCGCCTGCTCAACTCCGACACAGCGGCCGTCTATGCCCCGTCGGGGCAATTGCTGTTCGTCCTCCGCGGGACGCTCTTTGCCCAGAACTTCGATGCCGTCCGGCTCGAGCTGTCCGGCAATCCCTATCCAGTTGCCGAGCGCGTGCCGAGTAGTCCGAATCCCGGCATATCGGTGTCCCGCGCGGGCTCGATCGCGTATCGCACGAGCTCGCCAGACGCTCAGTCCCAATTCGTGTGGTTCGATCGGTCCGGCAAGGAAATCAGCAGGGTTGGCGATCTCGTCAGCACATCGCTGTCAGATCCGTCGCTCTCCGCAGATGGTCAGCATGTCGTGCTGTACCGAGGTGTGTCGGGAAATACCGACATCTGGCTATTCGACGTGAAGCGTGGGGTATTGAGCCGGCTCACATCGGACGCTGCGGATGACGTCTTTCCGGTCTGGTCACCGGATGGAAGTCGCATCGTATTCAGCTCGAACCGGAAGGGCGTGCACGACCTGTACGTGAAGTCAGTTTCCGCCGACGCGAGCGAGGAACCGCTGTTGTCGACGGCGCAGCCGAAAACGGCAACGGACTGGTCGCGCGACGGGCGCTTCCTGCTGTTCAACAATCAGGACCCGAAGAGAAGCGCCGACATCTGGGCCCTGTCGCTCAATGGAAAAGGCGCGCCGTTTCCGGTCGCCCAGACACCCTTCGACGAACTGAGCGGGCAATTCTCTCCTGACGGAAAGTGGGTCGCCTTCCAGTCGAATGAGTCGGGTCGCCCTGACGTTTACCTCCAGCCGTTCCCGGGCCCCGGTAACAAGTCGCTCATCTCCCCAAACGGCGGTACTCACGCGCGTTGGAGACGGGATGGTGAGGAATTGTTCTATCTTGCGCCGGACGGCCGGCTGATGGCGGTTCCCATCCGAGTCGCGTTGAACCGAGCGGCTCCCGAAATCGGCACGCCTGTACCGCTGTTCGTTCCGCCGATCGGGGGCGCGATCCAGCGGGGCGATTTCCGTCAGCTATACATGGTCTCGCCGGACGGCAAGCAGTTCCTGGTGGCCACCGTCACAGAAGGTCCCACTTCTCCCATCGCGGTCATATTGAACTGGAAGGCCCGGCCGTAGAATTCGCCTTCACCAAGACGCCGGTCGTCGAGCCACCGATCGCGGGGGTCTCGAGAACCATCGTCACAATTCAGGCGCCGGTTCTTGGCGGCAACGCGCGGAGAGTGCTTTCTGCCACGGAAGCAGTCCGGGAGCGGCCACGGTCGGTGACAGCGTGAAACGTCAGGACGTTTCAATCCGCTTCTGAATGTCGCTCGCGCGCTGGCTGGCTCGGAACTCGATGATCCGAAACTCGGCCAGACCGTGCGCGTGGAACGGATCCTCCTCGACGATCTTCTCGATTTGCCGCCGGGTCTTGCCGACGGCCAGGATAATCCCGCCATCCCGCGGCACCTTTCGACCCGATACGAGGAAGTTGCCGGCCGCGTAGTACTTCTTCAAGAAGGTGACGTGCGCCCGCATGTGCGCGTCAATCTCCGCGAGGGGCGCCTTGTAAACGAGCTCGATGACGAACATGGCCGCCAGCTTGCACCAAGTTCGCCGTTGGCGTAAAGGCGAGACCGCGCGCACGGCACCGACATCTTCCGCGCGAACCCGGCGCTTGCGCACGAGATCGCCGACTGGCTCGCCGAGCGGCTGAAGGAAGCGGCGCGGTGACGTGATCGGCGACGTGTCGACGAGCTACACGGCCATCGGTGTGATGTTCGCGTGCAACGAGAACACGTTCTGTGGGTCGTACTTCGCCTTGATCCGCTGCAGGCGCTCGTAGTTCGGACCGTACGCCATTTGCACGCGGTCCACGCCCTCGTCGTCCCCAAGCTCGTTCACGTACACACCGCCGGCGGCGAACGGCTGAATCCGGTTCCACGTTTCCCGCACCCACGCGATATTCGGGTCGTTCTGCGTTCGATCGGTCCACAGTGAAGTGAGTAGATGCCGATGTGATACCCGCTGCGATGCGGAAACGCGGTCGCGTCGGGCGGCACGCGGCTGGCCGCCCCGCGAATCGGGAAGAATTGCTGGTCATCGGCGACGTCGTCATCGTCGCGGCGGGAGGGAAGCTCGCCGCCTACGACGTCGCGACAGGCGCGCCGCGGTGGAAGGGCGGCGGCGGAGGCCTCAGCTACAGCTCGCCGCAGCCAGCAACGATCGACGGAGTCGAGCAGGTGGTGTTCATGAGCGGGCCAGGCACGACCAGCGTCGTACCGGCCACCGGCAAGGTTCTCTGGGACTACGCGTGGTCGGGCGGCGCGATCGTTCAGCCGGCGATGACGGAGAACGGCGACATTCTGGTCAACACCATCTCCATGAACGGGGGCATCGGGCTGCGGCGCATTTCGATCGCGCACTCGTCTGGCGGATGGACGGCGTCGGAGCGCTGGACATCGAACGGGCTGAAGCCGTACTTCAACGACTTCGTTCTGCACAAGAGTCATGCCTACGGGTTCGATGGCAATATCCTGTCGTGCATCGACCTCCAGGACGGCACGCGCAAGTGGAAGGGGGGACGTTACGGCAACGGTCAGCTCGTGCTGCTGGCCGACCAGGACCTGTTGCTCGTGCTCTCGGAAGAGGGTGAGCTGGCGCTGGTCAAAGCGACCCCCGATCAGTTCACGGAGGTCGCGCGCTTTACGGTACTCGAGGGCAAGACCTGGAACCACCCCGTACTGGTTCGCGACGTTTTGCTGGTGCGCAACGACCACGAGATGGCCGCCTTCCGGATCGCCCGCGCGCGCCCCTGACGAAAGTGCTGCTGCGAACGAGGAGAGTGGCCTCTACCGCTACTGCTCGCGCAGCGCGACCATCGGATCCACTGCCGACGCGCGCCAGGCCGGAAGCCACGTCGCGGCGAGCGCGACCGCAGCGAGCAGGATCGACACGGCGGCAAAGCCCGCCGGGTCGTTCGGCGACACGCCGATGAGCAGGCTGCCGACGACCGGCGTGACCGCAAGGCGCCCCGAGCAGCCCAATCGCCACGCCGGCAGCCGTCAGCAGCGCCGACCTGACGGAGCATCGGGCCGACGACCTGCGCGCGCCGCGCGCCGAGCGCCACGCGCAGCCCGATCTCGCGCGTCCGCTGCGCCACGGTGTAGAAGACGACGCCGTAGACGCCGACCGCCGCGATGAACAGCGCGATCACGCCGAGCACGCCGAACATGCGTGCCCCACATGACGTACATCCAGTAGCTCAGCCAGCGCACCTGTTCCATCGGATACACGTCGAACAGCGCCAGCGACGGATCGACGGCGTGCACGGCCGTGCGCGCGTCCGCTCGTCACCGACTCCGGATGCGCCCGCGTGCGAACCACGATGCCGTAGTTGCGCGTCGAGACGAAGCGGTGCGGCAGGTACGCCGTCGGCGGCGTCGCGCGACTCTCGTCGAGCTTCACGGTGCGGATGTCCGGGCACGACGCCGATCACCGTGAGCCAGGGATTCGCTTCTTCGTCTGCAATCCGGAACCGGCGGCCGAGCGGGCTCTCGCCGGGCCAGAACGTTCTGGCGAGCTCAGCGTTGACGAGCGCGACCGGGCGCCCCGCTCTGGATCTCGTGGTCGTAGAACGTCCGGCCAGCGAGCAGCCGGAGATCGAACGTCTCCGGCCAGCGGCCGGCCACGCCGGCGTAGTGCATCGTCGGCTCGCGCCCTGCCTCGAACACGCGGCCCTCGACGGCGGCGGGCGCGTCCGATCCGCCCTGATCGTCGAGCGGCACGAGATCCGTGACGGTCGCGGCGTGCGCGCCCGGGCAGCGTCTCCAGGCGCCTCGCGACCTCATCGACGGCACGCGGTCGCGCGACTCGGCGGTGTCGTACGCGCGGGCCGGCGAGATAGAAGCGCATCGTCATCAGGTGCGACGTGTCGTAGCCCAGCTCGACGCCTCGGAGGCCCGCGTACGTGCGGACGAAGAGCGAGGCGCCGGCGAGCAGCACGAGCGCCAGCGCGATCTGCGCGACGATGAGCGCGCTGTGCACGCGGCGCTGGACTCGCCCGCCCGCGGCGCCGGTGCTCTTCGCGCAGCGGATTGAGCAGGCGCCGGCCCGCCGCGTCGAACGCCGGCACGAGACCGAACGCGACGCCCGTGACGAGCGCGATCGCGACCGCGTACAGCAGCGTCCGCACGTCCAGCGACCAGTCGACGTAGTACGGGCCGAGCGGATCGGTCGGCGGCACGGCGTCGTGCACCCAGCGGATGCCGTACCACGCGAGCGGCAGCGCCAGCGGCAGCCGACGACGAACGCGAGCAGCACCGACTCGGTGAGCAACTGACCGGACGATGCGGCCGCGACTGGCGCCGAGCGCGGCGCGGACCGCGATTTCGCGGCGGCGGCGCGCGCCGCGCGCCAGCAGCAGGTTCGCGACGTTGACGCACGCGATGAGGAGCAGCACCGTCGTCGCGCCCATCAGCGCGCCGGTGATCGTGCGCTCTTCGCTCGCCGGCGTCGGCGCTGCCGAACGGCCGCGCGAAGCCCGTCCGCGGGCCGCGCGAACCGCTGCGGCGGCAGCACGCGCGATGCGAGTTCGGCGTTGGCGCGATCGATCGTCGTGTCCGGCGCGAGACGCCCGAGGATCGAGACGCCGCGCGACCGTGCGCCAGACGGCCCCAGCGCCGGCGACATCGGGATCCAGAGATCGCTCGTGCTGGGGAACCGGAACTTCGGCGGCATCACGCCGACGATTGTGTACGGCACGCTGTCCAGCCGGATGATCCGCCCGACGACCGACGGGTCTCGCCTGGTAGCGGCGACGCCACAGCGAGTCGCTGATGAGCGCCACGCGCGGCGGCTGACACACGGTCGTCCTCGGCGGAGAAGCCGGGGCCGCGCTGCGGCTGGATCCCGAGCAGGGGAAAGAGGCCGGCGGTGACCAGCTGCGTGGCGACACGTTCCGGCTCGCCGCCGTCGGTCAGCGTTGCGGTTCGCCCCGAGTATGCGGCGATCGCCTCGAGCGACTGCAGAGCTGACGCGAGATCGCGGACATCGTCGAGCGACAGCGCGACGCGGCGGGCGGTTTCGGGATGACGCCCGGCGATCGAGACGAGCCGATCCGCGTCCCTGAACGGCAGCGGGCGCAGGAACATCGCATCGAATACCGAGAACATCGTGGTGTTGGTCGCGATGCCGAGCGCCAGACACGTCACGGCCACGAGGGTGAACAGGCGCCCCGCCACGAGGGCGCGCACGGCATAGCGCAGATCGGGAACGATCGAATCGAACCTCATTCCGACCTCGGACGCCGCTCAGTATACGTGGAGCACACTCGTCGTGCTCCGCCCCGTCTGTATACTGGTCTCAGCTCCGTCACTTGACCGGGAGACATTCATGAGCAGCAAGATCGGCATCATCGGATCGGGCATCGTCGGGCAAACGCTCGCGAACGGCTTCGTCAAGCACGGCTACTCCGTCATGATCGGCACCAACACGCCAGGCAAGCGGGAAGAGCTGAGATCCAGGACGAACGCGAAGGCTGGCATTGGCTCATTCGAGGAGACGGCGAATTTCGGCGAGGTTGTCGTTCTGGCAAGCAAGGGCACTGCGGCCGAGGCTGCTCTGAAGGCAGCCGGCCTAGCCAACCTCAAGGGCAAGACCGTCATCGACACAACCAACCCAATTGCCGATGCGCCTCCGGTCAACGGTGTCCTTCAGTACTTCACCTCGCAGAACGAATCGCTGATGGAGAGGCTACAGGCGCTCGCTCCCGAAGCTCGCTTCGTGAAGGCGTTCAGCTGCATTGGCAACGCGTTCATGGTCAACCCAGACTTCGGCGGCGTCAAGCCGACGATGTTCATCTGCGGCGACGATGACGGGGCGAAACGCGAAGTGAAGACCATCCTGGATCAATTCGGGTTCGAGGTGGCGGATATGGGTGGCGTGCAGGGTGCGCGCGCTATCGAGCCGCTGTGCATCCTCTGGTGCATTCCCGGATTCCTGAGCAACAGCTGGACGCACGCCTTCAAGCTGCTGAAGAGGTAGGGCATCATGAGAAGACTTGGCACGAGCGATCTAGCGGTCTCGGACATTGGCCTTGGCTGCATGGGGATGTCGGACCTGTACGGCCCTGCGGATGACGCGGAGAGCATTGCGACGATCCACGCCGCACTCGATGCGGGCATCACGCTGCTCGACACAGGCGACTACTACGGCATGGGCCACAACGAGCTGCTCGTCCGCGATGCGCTGAAAGGCCGGAACCGGGACCAGGTGGTCATCAGCGTGAAGTGCGGCGCGCTGCGCGACCCGAAAGGGAACTGGCTCGGCATCGACGGGCGCCCGGCCGCAGTGAAGAACTTCCTGGCGTACACGCTGCGCCGGCTTGGAACCGACCGGGTCGACATCTACCGCCTTGGACGAGTCGATCCTGCGGTGCCCATCGAGGATACGGTGGGCGCCATGGCGGATATGGTCAAGGCGGGCTTTGTCAGGCACGTTGGCCTGTCGGAGGCGGGCTCCACCACACTCCGGCGAGCGCAGGCCGTGCACCCGATTTGCGACCTCCAGATTGAGTATTCGCTGATCTCACGCGGTATCGAGAGCGAGATCCTGTCCACGTGTCGGGAGCTCGGCGTCGGCATCACCGCATACGGCGTTCTCAGTCGAGGTCTGATCAGCGGGCACTGGACCACCGATCGCTCGACGGCCCCGAACGATGTCAGGAGGCACAGTCCCCGCTTCTCGGCCGGAAACGTCGAACACAACCTTCGCCTTGTGAACCAACTGCGCCGGATTGCGGAGTCGAAAGGCGCAACGGTGGCTCAGGTGGCGATTGCGTGGGTGCTGTCTCGTGGGGTGGATGTCGTACCGCTGGTGGGTGCCCGTCGACGGGAACGCCTGACTGAAGCGCTGGGCGCGCTGACCCTGAAGCTGACCGAAGACGATCTCGAACAGATCGAGCGTGCGGTGCCCGCCAATGCGGCGGCGGGCGATCGCTACGCCCCGGCGCTGATGGCGACGCTCGACAGTGAAAGACGGGCATAGACAGTAGAAGTCTGGAGCCGTCGGTCCGCCAGCGGATTGTCCGCGTAACGATGAGCGTATCGCAGTTGTCGGATGCGCTTGACAGCCTCTACTACACGGCCACCGGCGTAATGTTCGCGTGCAACGAGAACACGTTCTGTGGGTCGTACTTCGCCTTGATCCGCTGCAGGCGCTCGTAGTTCGGGCCGTACGCCATTTGCACGCGGTCCGCACCCTCGTCATCGCCAAGCTCGTTCACGTACACACCGCCGGCGACGAACGGCTGAATCCGGTTCCACGTCTCCCGCACCCACGCGATGTTCGGCTCGTTCTGGTTGCGGTCGGTCCACAACGAATAGACGCCGATGTGATACCCGCTGCGATGCGGAAACGCGGTCGCGTCGCGGCGACACGCGGCTGGCCGCTCCGCGAATCGGGAAGAATAGAATCGACGATATCGGGGACGGGACGCGGCTGAACGCGTCGAGCGTCACGTCGATCACCTCGTCGGAGACGTCGCGCAGGAACTCGGCCTTCCAATAGTTGAGCAGGTAGGGCGGCATCGCCGCGTCGAGCAGCGACTGTTGCGCGCGGTACGGCATCGGCCCGAGGATGTCCACGACCGGAGACCCGAACTGCTTGATCGGCGCCACGATGCGCTCGCCCTGGGCGAGGTCTCCCGGATACGCTGCCGCGATCCCGCAGGCCTTCTGGCCGTCGGGTCCGGTCATCAGCACCGCCGCGGCGACGAGCTCGTCTGGCGCGGTGCGCAGGAACTCGCCGAAGAACCTGAGCACTTCCTTGGCGCGCGGGAACGGGTGGACGACCAGCCCGCCGACGATCATCGGGCCTACCTGGTGCAGCCGGTACTCGAACGACGTGACGACTCCGAAGTTGCCGCCGCCGCCTCGGAGGGCCCAGAACAGATCGGCGTTGTCGGTGCCGCTGGCGTGAACGAGCCGGCCGTCGGCGAGGACGACGTCCGCGCCGAGCAGGTTGTCGACCGTCATGCCGAACTTGCCTTCCAGCCATCCGAAGCCGCCGCCGAGCGTGAGGCCGGCGATGCCGGTATCGCCGATGGTGCCGCCGGTCGTCGCCAGGCCGAACGCCTGCGTCTCGGCATCGAACTCGGCCCATCGAAGTCCGGGTTCCGCGCGCGCGGTCCTGGCAGCCGGATCGATCCGGATGCCCCTCATGTCCGCGAAATCGACAACGATGCCGTCGTCGCACACCGAGCGCCCCGCGATGTTGTGGCCCCCGCCGCGAATGGCAATCGGCACCTTCTGCGCCTGTGCGAACTGCACGCACGCGATGACGTCGGCCGCGCCACGCGGGCGTGCGATGACGGCCGGCCGCCGGTCGATCATGGCGTTCCACACGCGGCGCGCCTCTTCGTACCGGGTATCGTCGGGCGCGATGACGGCGCCGCGGTGTTTCTGACGGAAGTCTATGAGCGCGCTATCACTGATGGCCATGTCTGAGGATCCCCGGAAACGCGCGGGATTATGACACAAGCCATGAGGATCAGTGACGAAACCGGAGAACGGAGAATGGCGGCCCGAACGGGGCCGCCAACTCGGTCAGGGTTGGTCAGATGTGCCGGACGCGTCACCACACGCCGGTCGCCGCCCCGCGTCCCTTCCGGTGCGGCGCGCGGTGCTTGATCGTCCACCGCGTGGTGGCCTCCACCTGACGATCGAGGCCACGGCCGACGAGTTCAAGCAGGTCCGACACCGTCACGATCCCGAGCACGCGGCCGGCATCGGCCACCACGAGGCAGCCAATCGACCGGCCCCGCATGAGGTTGGCCGCCTTCCGAACGGTCGTCTCGGGCGGAACGGTGAGCACCGACTCGGTCATGAGATCGGACACGACGTGGTCTTTTCGGATGGGAGCGCCCTGGCGGCCCCCCGCGTCTCGATCCGAGAGGATGCCGACGATGCGCCGGCCCTTGGTGACGACGAGGTGATGGATGCGCCTGGCCTTCATCAGGTTCCACGCCTCGGCGGCGGCGGTCTCTGGCGAGACTGTCTGAACTTCAGCTGTCATCACGTCCTGCAAGCGCATCGCTCTGCCTCCCGGGTTTACTGGAAGCGGGAGAAGCACGGAACGGACCAATTCAGCGCAGGCTCGCGATCCCGCCGATGGGGCGGTTTGGCTGCCTGCGCCTCCTCAACGGCCCGACGGCTCACCACGGAATCTTCCGCGGTCGTCTGCGGTTTTTCGCGGACTCGTTTCGGTCGTTGTCGTCAGACGCGTGCAGATAGCAAGGGGATCGGCGGTCGAACTGCGAGGCATCTCGCCAATTGCGCGGGTACGGGTGTTGCGTCTTGAAGTGCGTTTAGGTCAACCGAAACCCGCGCATGGGCTCAAGTACGGAGGTGTTCCATGTTACAGAAGAAGCAAGAGGCAGTCGTTTCGCCGCGCGCCACCCGGGATCCCTTTGCGTTGATCCGACAGATGACGTCCGAGTTCGACCGGATGTTCGGCGAGCCGTTCTTCCCGTCGCCGGCGTTCCGGGGATTCGCCATGCCTGAGGTAGTGGCGTGGTCCCCCAAGGTCGACGTGTTCGAGAAGGACAACCGGCTCATCACCAGGATCGACCTGCCCGGAATGAAGAAAGAAGACGTGAAAGTCGAAGTGACCGATGGGTACCTCGCGCTGTCGGGTGAGCGAAAGCGCGAGACCGAGGAGAAGAAGGACACGTTCTATCGCAGCGAGCGGGAGTACGGCAGCTTCTACCGCGCCGTCCCGCTTCCCGAAGGCGTCAAGCTCGAAGACATCAAGGCCACGTTTGCCGACGGTGTGCTCGACGTGAGCATTCCGCTGCCAGTGCGAGCCGAAGCCAAGGTCCGGAAGGTCGAAATCGAGGAACCCGCCAAGGCTGTCAAGAACGCCAAGACAGCGGCGTAAGGGGGTGTGCGGTGAAGGTGAAGGATTTGATGACCGCGGAACCGCGCACGTGCTCGCCGGGCACGAGTCTCGCCGCCGCGGCCGCCCTGATGCTCGACGGCGACTGCGGCATGCTGCCGGTGGTCGACGACGGGAAGCTCGTCGGCGTGGTGACCGATCGCGACTTGTACATCGCGCTCGCCACGCGGAACAAGCTGCCGTCAGAGGTCACGGTGGGCGAGGTGGTTCAGGCTCCCGTCTACACCTGCGAACCCGAGGACGATTTGCACGCGGCGCTGGCGACGATGAAGCAGCATCGCGTTCGGCGGCTGCCCGTTGAAGGATTCGGCGGAACGGTGTCGGGCATCATCTCGATGAACGACATTCTGCTCGCCGCCGGTGCCAGAAAGCCCGTACGCGACGCCGAGGTCGTGGAGGCGTTTCAGGCGATCTGCGGGCACCACCATCCTGAACCGCACGTGACGGCGGCGTGACGGCCCCCGGGGCGTCGCTCGGACGCGACGCCCCGACTTTTTCATCAACCATGGAGTGATCAAAATGAAGAGTCTCGCGTTCGGAGTTGCGCTCGTGGCCGCGCTCGTGCTCGGTGCGGCGGCCACGCACGTTGGAATCGTGGCGGGGGCCGAGCAACAGACTCCACCCGCCCAGGGAATGCAGGGTAAGCCCGGCATGGCGGACATGCAGGGCATGATGAAGATGCACGACCAGATGATGGCCGAGATGACCGCCGGCGACGCGAAGCTCGACGCGCTCGTGCAGACGATGAACTCGGCGACCGGCGCCGGTAAGGTTGACGCGATGGCGTCAGTGGTCAGTGAGCTCGTGAGTCAGCAGAAGGCCATGCACACCCACATGGGACAGATGCATCAGCAGATGATGGGCGGGCGCGGCATGATGATGAAGTAGCTTGGGGGCTACCAGCCCATCCGAATCGCCACGGTGAGGGCGGCCCCGATGAAGGTCCCGATGGCCACGAGCGACAGAACGCTCGTGGCGAAATATGGATACACCATCAGCAGCAGCCCGGCCACCAGTTGCGGCCATCGCTGCTGCTTCTTTCCATAGACGAACAGCACGAACCCGATTCCGCCCGGGAAGAGCGACAGGAACAGCACGGTCGGATCGAATGACATAACCAAGCCTCGAAAAGCGGCGCGCTCTACGTGGCGGATGGAACGTGCGCGAGCGCCGGGATGGCCTCGCGCGTCCACACCGGCCGGGTCGGGTCCACCTTGATCCAGAGCCAGGTGTGGAACCACGACTGGAAGAAGTACAACGTGTACACGTAGCAGTAGGCCACGCCCATCGTCCTCCACAAGTTTCCCGAGCGAAGCACAATCTTCCATGGGAGGCCCGCATGATGTGGCCTGCCGACCAGGCCACGGGTCTCTTCCAGCTCCGCCTGACTCACGCCGGCCTTTTCGGCCGGCGAGTCGCGAAACCAGGAGTACCAGATCGCACTCCAGGCCACTCCCAGAATCCCGAACACGAAGAACGACGCGCGCCATCCGTAGTGAATCTGAATCGGCACTACGAGCAGCGGAGCAATCGCGCCGCCGAGCTGGCTGGACATGAGCGAGATTCCGAAGGCGCGGCCGCGCTCGTGAACGGGGAACCAGCGCGCCACCGCAACCGAGGCATTCGGAAAGGCACCCGCCTCACCCATCCCGAAGAAGAACCGCCTCCTGCATGCGTGGCCCGGCCACTGAGATGCAGACGCGGTCGAGATAGGTGATGACGAGAAGAAGGGACAGCAGTCCCAGCACGCGATTGCGGTAGTTCGTCGTCGGCCCCTCCCGGGTGGCCGCTGGCATTCTTTCACAGGGACCGCTCGCACGAGCAGGAAACGGCTCGAGACGGACCCGGAGCGCGCACTGTGTACTCCTGCGACGTCCGTATCCGGGCGCTTGCCGGGGGTTCACGCGCAAGGTACACTGACTGAATCCGCACGGCGCCCGTGCGGCAGACGGGGCCGGCGCGTCGCACCGCGGCCCGGAACCTGTGCAATTTCAGCCTGCGAACCGCGTCAGGGCCGGAAGGCAGCAGCGCTAAGCAGTCACTGACATGTGCCGCAGGCTTCTCCGGGTCGCGGTGGGACGCGCGCGCCTCCGGCGCGCAATTCTAGATGCTGAGTGCTGAATGCTGAATGCTGAAGTGAATGCTGAATTGCCCACTTCAGCCTTAACTTCCGCATTGTAGAATTGCCCATTCAGCATTCACTTCAGCATTCAGCACTCAGCATTCAGCATTGCCGATGGCATTCCAGGTCATTGCCCGCAAGTGGCGTCCCCAGCGGTTCGATGACGTCATCGGCCAGCGCGGCGTCACGCAGACGCTGCGTAACGCGATTGCCGCCAACCGCATCGCGCAGTCGTTCGTCTTCGCCGGCCCGCGCGGCGTCGGCAAGACGACGACCGCGCGGATCCTGGCGCGCGGGCTGAACTGCGTCCAGGGACCGACGGCGGATCCGTGCGGTGTGTGCGACGCGTGTACCGAGATCGCCCAGGGCCGCGACATGGACGTGCTCGAGATCGATGCCGCCACCAACACGCAGGTCGACAAGGTCCGCGACATCATCATCACCGGCCTCGGCATCGCGCCGGTCCGCGACCGCTACAAGATCTTCATCATCGACGAAGTTCACCGGCTCTCGCCGCAGTCCTTCGATGCGCTCCTCAAGTCGATCGAAGAGCCGCCGCCCCATGTCGTGTTCATGATGGCGACGACCGAGCTCGAGAAAGTGCCGCCGACCATCCAGTCGCGGTCGCAGGTCTTCGAGCTCAAGGCCATCGGCGTCAAGCAGATCGCCGACCAGCTCCAGGCCATCGCCGACGCGGAGCAGATTCAGATAGACGACGGGGCGCTGACCCTCCTGGCGCGGGCCGGCGACGGCAGCATGCGCGACGCGCAGAGCGCCTTCGATCAGGTCATCGCGTTCGCGGGGACAACGATCTCGGCAGACGACGTCACGACGGTGCTGGGCCTCGTGCGGCGCGATCTGCTGATGGATATCGCCGAGGCCGTCGCGCGCGAGGATGGTGCGGCGGTGTTCGAGCTCGCGGCGCGCGCCGTCGAATCCGGCTACGACATGCGCCACGTGATCCGCGAGCTGGCGCGGCTGAACCGCGACCTGCTGCTCGTCGGGCTCGATCCCTCGCGCCTCGAGGATCCCGAGATCGCCGCCGAGAGCGAGCGCGAGCGGATCCGAACGCTCGCGGGCCTGTTCTCGAGCGAGGACTTGATGCGCGCCTTCGACGTGCTGACCAAGGCCGACTACGACATCCGCGGCTCGACGCAGCCTCGCTACCACCTCGAACTGGCGCTGCTCCGATGGGTCCACCTGCGCAGGCTGGTCCCGTTGACCGACATCATCCAGGGCCTGGAGAAGGGTGGGGCACCCGTCCCGCGCGCGGCTGCGCCGGCGCCCGCTCGCCCGGTGAGCGCGCCCGTGGCCCCGAGGCCGGTCGTGAAGCCGCTGCCGTCGAACGCAGCTACCGTCCGCGCCGTGGAGACGAAGCTTGCCGAGGCGGCAGCCGCAAAGGCAGCCGTCGAACCGCAGGGACCGCCAGCACCATCCGTCGCGCCGGCCGACGCACCGGCGCCCGCGCCTGCGGCGGCGCCGTCCGGCCCGGGCCTCAAGGATGCGCTCCTGGCCGAAATGCAGAAGTCCAAGAAGTTTTTCTACGGCACGGTCGTCGCCCAGGCGCAGCGCATCGATGTCGAGGGCGACCGCCTCGTCCTGGCCTTCGCACCGCAACATCGCGCGCTCAAGCAGCAGCTCGAGCAGAGCCGTCCGTGGCTCGAGGAGATGGCCACGCGCCTGGCCGGACGCAAGATCACAGTCCTGGGCGTCGATGGCGTTGGTGCCGCCCCGTCCAAGGGCAGCGACGCCGCCCGGGGCGCCGCGGGCGCCGCCGAGGGCGATCAACAGTCGGCGCTCAAGCAGAAAGCCATGGCCGATTCGGGCGTCCAGGCGCTGCTCGATGTGTTCGGGACGGACATAAAGGAAGTGGAAGAGATATAGACACTGGTTCAAGGTTCAAGGTTCAAGGTTCATGGTTCAGCCTTCGATTCAACGACGAACCCTGAACCTTGAACCTTGAACGGGGGGAACTCGAGAATGAACATCCAGAACATGATGAAACAGGCGCAGCAGATGCAGGACCGCCTGAAGAAGCAGATGAACGACCTTCGCGTCGAGGCGACGGCCGGCGGGGGCATGGTGACGGTCGTAATCAACGGCGCCAAGCAGATTCAGTCGCTCAAGATCGATCCCGAGGCGGTCTCCAAGGACGATGTCGAGATGCTCCAGGACCTGATTCTGGCCGCGATCAACGACGCGCAGCGCAAGGCAGACGACGAGCTCGAGAAGCAGATGGGCGGCATGATGGGCGGGCTCAAGATCCCCGGCATGTTTTGATGTCGCGACCCGATCCCCTCAGCAGACTCATCGAACAGCTGCAGCGCCTGCCGGGCATCGGCGCGAAGAGCGCCCAGCGCCTCGCGTTCCACGTGCTCAAGACGCCCCGCGAGGACGTCGAGCGCCTCGCCGAGGCGATGCGCGAGGTCAAAGACCGCGTCACGTACTGCACGGTCTGCAGCAACATCACCGACACCGATCCCTGCTTCTATTGCACGCACCCGAGCCGTGACCACCGCCTCATCTGTGTCGTCGAGGAACCGGAGAATGTCGGCGCCATCGAGAAGACGCGCGACTTCAAGGGCGTCTACCACGTGCTGATGGGCGCGCTGTCGCCGCTCCACGGCGTGGGGCCTGACGACTTGAAGATCAGGGGCCTCCTCACGCGCGTGGGCAGCGGAGGCGTCGAGGAAGTGATTCTCGCGACCAATCCCAACGTCGAAGGCGAGGCGACCGCCATCTACCTCGCCAAACTCCTCAAGCCCCTCGGCGTGCGCGTCACCCGGATCGCCATGGGCGTCCCCGTCGGGAGCGACCTCGATTACGCCGACGAAGTGACGATGCACAAAGCCATGGAAGGCCGCCGGGAAGTGTAGGGATGGCTCAGGGCCTCGAGCCAACACCATGACTTCTTCCCGCAAGATCCTCGTAGGCCTCGCCCTCGGCGTCCTGGTGGGTCTGTTCCTCGGCGAGAAAGCGCTCGTTTTCAAGTGGGCGGCGGACGGCTTCGTCAAGCTGCTCCAGATGACCGTCCTCCCATACGTCACGGTTTCCATCATCGAAAGCCTGGGCTCGCTGCAGGGGGCAGAAGCCCGGCGGCTGGGCTTGCGTGCCGGCGCGGTGCTCGTGGCGCTCTGGGCGATTGGCCTGTTCTACGCGATGCTGGTGCCGCTGACGTTCCCGAAGGTCGAGACGGCGGCGTTCTTCAGCACGACGCTCCTCGAACGCCGGCCGCCGTTTGATTTCGTCGACCTCTACATCCCGGCCAATCCCTTTTACTCGCTGGCGAACAACGTCGTGCCCGCCGTGGTGCTGTTCTCAATCATCCTCGGCATCGCCGTCATCGGCCTCGACCGCAAAGCGGTTCTGATCGACCTGTTGAAGGTCACCAGCGGCGCGCTCTCGCGCGCCACGCGGTTCATCGTTCAACTCACACCGTACGGCCTGTTTGCCATCGCGGCGACGGCGGCCGGCACGCTGAGCCTCGAGCAGCTCGGGCGGCTGCAGGTTTTCCTCGTCTCTTACATCAGCGTGTCGCTGCTGGTGAGCCTCTGGGTCCTGCCGGGTCTCGTGGCGGCGCTGACCCCCATCCGTGCCCGCGACATCTTCGCGTTGACGCGCGACGGCCTCATCACGGCTTTTGTCGCCGGCGATTTTTTCATCGTGCTGCCGGTGCTGATCGAAGCGAGCCGAACGCTCGTCGCGCGCTCCGGCCTCGACGAGATGCAGCAGCAGCTGCCGGACGTCATCGTCCCGGCGTCGTTCAACTTTCCGCACACGGGCAAGCTCCTCTCGATCAGCTTCGTGCTATTTGCCGGATGGTTCGCCGATTCCCCGGTGCCAATCACCCAGTATCCGCAGCTCGCGCTGACCGGGCTGGTGACCTTCTTCGGCAGCGTCAACGTGGCGGTTCCGTTTCTCCTCGACATGTTCCGCATCCCGGCGGACACCTTCCAGCTGTTCGTGGCGAGCGGCGTCTTCAACTCCCGCTTCGGCACGCTGGTCGCGGCGATGCACACGCTGGCGGTGGCCTTGCTCGGGAGCTGCGCGATGGCCGGCACGCTGCGCTGGGAGCGCCGCCGCGTCGTGCGGTATCTCGTCGTCACGGGAATCCTGACCGTCGTCGTAATCGGCGGGGCGCGGATGATCTTCGGACGCGCGATGAACCACGAGTACGCCAAGGACAAGGTGCTCGCCGGCATGCACCTGCTGCATCAGCCGGTCGAGGCCGTCGTCCATCGCACGCCGCTCGCGGCGACGGCCGAGGAGCCGGGAGCTCGGCTGGATGTCATCCGCCGCCGCGGCGTGCTGACGGTCGGCTACATGGACGATTCGCTCCCGTATGCCTTCTTCAACACCGCCGGCGACCTCGTCGGCCTGGACGTGGACCTCGCGCACCGGCTCGCGTCGGAGATGGGCGTGCGCCTGGAGTTTGTCAACATCGCCCGCGACCGGCTGTACGAAGCAGTCCAAAGGGCCGAGTGCGATCTCGTCATGTCCGGCGTCGTCGTCACGACCGTGAGGGCGACCCGTCTGGTGTTCTCGGATGCTTACATCGACGAGACGCTCGCGTTCATCGTCCTCGACAGCAGCCGCAATGAGTTCGTGTCGTGGGAGCAGCTCCGCGATCGCCCCGGCATCCGGATCGGCATCCCGAACACGCCTTACTACGTGCAGAAGATCAAGGAGCGCGTGCCGCAGGCCGACGTCCGGATCGTCCCGGAGGTCAAGCCGTTCTTCGTCACTGACGATCAGATGGGCCTGGACGGGCTGGTGTTTGCCGCCGAGCGCGGCTCGGCGTGGACGCTGATGTATCCGAAGTTCTCGGTGGTGATTCCCGAGCCCGATCTCGTCAAGGTCCCTCTGGCCTACCCGATTGGCGGCGGGGACCAGGTATTTGTTCGATTCATCAATACCTGGATCGAGCTCAAGCGCAAGGATGGCACGCTCGACGGGCTCTACAAGTACTGGATCCTCGGGCAGGAGGCTGTGCCGAAGCAGCCGCGGTGGTCTATCATCCGCAACGTGCTGCACTGGAGCAAGTAGGCGGCACGGCGTTCACAAGGATAGGACTCTGAATGGCGACACCAGACACGAATCATCGATCCTCGCTCGACCGGTTTCTCGGCATCTTTGCCGACGTCCACTCCGGCGAGGGCCTGACGGCGCTGCTCCTCGCGCTGAACGTGTTCCTGATTCTGATGGCGTACTACATCCTCAAGCCGGTGCGCGAGGCGCTCATCCTGGGCGAAGGATCGGCCGAGCTCAAGACCTACATGTCGGCTGGACAGGTCATCGTGCTGGCGTTTGTCGTCCCGCTCTACGCGAAACTGGTGGCGAGCCGCCCGCGCATGCGCCTCATCAACACCGTGACGGCGTTCTTCACGGCGTGCCTCGTGGTGTTCTACTTCCTCGCCCAGATGGGCGTCCCGCTCGCGATCCCCTTCTTCATCTGGATCGGCGTCTTCAGCCTGATGATCGTCGCGCAGTTCTGGTCGTTCGCCAACGTCATCTACGACAAGTCCGAGGGCGAGCGCCTGTTCGCGATCGTCGGCTTTGGCGCCTCGCTCGGCGCGGTGTTCGGCGCGCGCATCGCGGACCGGCTGATCGAGCCGATTGGCATCTATCAGCTGCTCCTGCTCGGGGCCGCGGTGCTCGGCACCCAGGTGCTCCTGACCAACTACGTTGACCGCCGCGAGCGCGCTAACCTGGCGGCGCGCAAGACCGCGGTCTCCGCGTCGAAGACGGAAACCGCGAAGCACTCGAGAGCCTTCGCGCTCGTGTTCAAGACGCGGTACCTGCTGCTGATGGCGATCATGTTGATGCTGGCGAACTGGGTCAACACGACCGGCGAGTACATCCTCGGGAACATCGTCAAGCACCACGCCGGCGATCTGATCGCCGCCGGACAGAACGGCGGCCTGACCGAGGGCCAGATCATCGGGGACTTCTACTCCAAATACTTCACCTACGTGAACGTCCTCAGCCTCATCCTGCAGTTGTTCGTCGTGTCCCGCATCGTCAAGTACCTGGGCATCCAGTGGGCGGTGATGATTCTGCCGTGTATCTCGCTCGGGGCGTACAACGTGCTCGCGTTCATCCCGACGTTGAACTTCGTGCTGGCGGCCAAGGTGGCGGAAAACTCCACCGACTACTCATTGAACAACACCGTGCGGAACATGCTCTTCCTGCCGTGCACGTACGAGGAAAAATTCAGCGCCAAGCAGGCGATCGACTCGTTCTTCGTCAGGATGGGCGACGTGCTGTCGGCCGCGCTGGTCTTCTTCGGAACCAACGTGATGCAACTCGAGCCGCAGACGTTTGCGGCGGTCAACGGAGTGCTGGTCCTTTTCTGGCTGATCCTTGCCTGGCACGTCGGCAAGATCTACACGCAGCGCACGACGGCGCTACCGGCGGCGGCGTAGAGCCGAAGATCAACGCCCCTTCAGCGCCCGGCGAGTCAGCAGCGCCGTGCCGACGAGCATCCACGCGATCGTGCGGATCTTGCGGACGATCGCGAGCGTGATGCCGAGCGCCGCGCCGAGGCCGAGCATCTGCGTGAAGCTGCCGGTCGTGAGCTCGTCGACGCCGGTCCTGAGCGGCACGAACTTGAAGAGCACCTGCACCAGGCGGTTCGCGCCCTCGAAGATGAACGACGTCATGAGGGGCGGCGCGGCGCCCTGGATGAGCCACCAGGTCACGTGGACCTCGAGTACGCCGAGCACGTGGAACATCAGCTCGGTGGCCACGAGCGGCACGAGCACGGTCCGGCGCCGGACCACGAACGTGTAGATCTGGTCCTCGAGCGCATGCAGCTGGCCGACGCGGTCCTGGAGCCGTGAGGTTTTCGGGACGACGCGGGATAGCGCCCGCGTGACGACCGCCGGCCGTCGCCAGAGCAGCAGCGCCGTCACCATGAACCCCACCGCCGTCGCGACGAGCCAGATCCAGGCCGCCTGCCGGACAACATCCGGGAGGGTGAAGCTGACGAGCAGACCGATGGTCGAGGCCCCGATCATCGCGGCCGCCGACAGGGTGTAGAAGATGTTCTCGATGGCGAGCGCCGTCACCGCCGGGCCGAGCGGCAGCCGGTCGCTGACGAAGGCCGCCTTGGCCGGTTCGCTCGCGAAGAGTCCGAGCGGCGTGAGGTTGCCGACCGTATCGCCGGCGACGACCGCGGCAAAAGCGGCCGGAAACGGCAGCGTGTGAGGAGGTTCGAGGCAGAGACTCCAGGCGATGGCTCGCGTGGCGAACCGCAGGCCGGCGAGCGCGATGATGACGGCAAAGCCCCACCCGACCTGACCGAGTCCGGTCCAGATCTCTCCCAGCCCGACTTTCGACACGAACCACGCAAAGAGGACCAGCCCGAGCACGGTGGCCACGATGCCGGTGAGATTCGAGCGGCGTGGACCCGCATCTGGAGACCCGCGTTGGGGAGGCACGCCGTCATCATATAATCGGCGGCTATGCTTCCCGCGTCATTCCAGACGCCCGCAGCCATCATCCTGGTCCTCGGCGGGCTGCTGTCCTGCTTTGCCGGCCACCGCGTGTTCCGCGTCGTCCTCGGGTTTTTCGGGTTCGTGCTGGGCGCGCTGCTCACGAGCTCGGTGATGGGGACCGATCAGACGGTCTGGATGATCGTTGCCGCAGTCGTCGGCGGAATCGTCGGCGCGTTGATTCTCGTCGCCGCCTACTTCGTGGGCGTGGCACTCATCGGTGCCGGCGTTGGCGCGCTGGTGGTGAACCTCATCTGGGCTTCTCTCGGCCGCGAACCGCACATCGTCATCGTGATCCTGTTTGCGATTGCCGGCGCGCTGGCCGCGCTGGCGTTACAGCGGTATGTGATCATCACGGCGACGGCCTTCGGCGGCGCCTGGACGACGATTGTCGGCGCGCTGGCGCTTCTGGGCGATAGACTCGCTGTAGAGGCAGCGGCGCGCAACAACGTCTGGCTGGCCTACCCGATGAATCCCGCCCCGGGTCAGCGATGGGTGATCGTCGCCTGGCTCGTACTCGGACTCGTGGGCGTCATCGTGCAGTTGGGCGTCACGGCCAAAGGGAAGAAGTAGGTATTCGTCATAGGCATTCGTAGTGTCCGGCTTCCGCCTTCGCCAAGGCTTCGGCGGACCACCGTAGCTTTAGCGGAGGTTGGTTAGCCGGACCCAAACAGGAGTTGATACATGGCAACATTCTCGCGTAGCGTCACCGTTGACTGGGCTGGTGGGATCATGGACGGCAAGGGACAGGCAAAGGCTGGCAGCGGGGCGTTCACGCTTCCCGTCACATTCCCGTCGCGTATCGGAGAGCCGGCAGGGCAGACCAGCCCTGAAGAGCTCGTCGCTGCGGCGCACGCGTCGTGCTACGCGATGGCGCTCAACGCCACCGTCGGCAGAAAGGGCGGCTCGATCGCCAGGACTCATGTGACTGCGACCGTTACCGCGGACAAGGGCGAGTCGGGCATCAAGTTGACGACCTCGAAGCTGAAGGTCGTGGTGGAGGGTCTGACCGGCATCGAGAAGTCTCAGTTCCCGGAGGTCGCGAAGCAGGCGGAAGGCGGCTGCCCGATCTCGAACGCGCTTCGCGGCAGCCTGCAGATCGAGTTGGAGGCGGAAGCGCGGTAGCGGGTAATAGGTTCAAAAGGTTCAAAAGGTTCAGCAGGTTCACGAGCTTCAATTGAACCCCAATGAACCTATTGAGTCGACCACTGATTTACCAGATGTTTCCACTTTAGTTCCCTTTCCATCCGTTCCGGACCCCATCATAGGCCCCGCCGGTCAGGGTACGGGGACGTGCTCTCGGTCCCACTCTTGCACGATGGTGCCGCGGTAGTGGAGTACACACCCGTGCAACCTGAAGCGAGGAGAGACCGGCGCGCGCGGCACGGAAGGGATCGCCCCCCGGCTTCAGTGTCGTCACCGCCGGGCGAGCGTCCCACCCCCGCCCCCGCTCCGACCCAGCCCATCCATTCGCCAGCAGACGCGTTCGATGTATCCGTCGTGATCAGTACGCGAAACCGCAGTGCCCTGGTCGCCGCGGCGATCAGGAGCCTGGTGGGACAGGAGACGGGGGGCGTCCGGTTCGAAGTCATCGTCGTGGACAACAACTCGACAGACGACACCGCCGACGTCGTTCGGTCCTTCAGCGCCTGTGACGTCCCCGTGCGGTACATCTTCGAACCTCGCATTGGAGTATCCCACGGCCGAAACGCCGGCGTGCGCGCCGCGCGCGCGGAGGTCATCGCGTTCACCGACGATGACGTGCGAGTGGAGAAGGGATGGGTCGCCGCCATTTGGCGGACGCTGTTGGAGCGTCCGGATGTCGACTGCATTGGCGGAAAGATCCTGGCGCATTGGCCCGGGAGCCCGCCACGCTGGCTCGATCGGCGGCACTGGAGCCCTCTCGCCGTTCTCGACTACGGGGACGCCGTGATTGAAATCAGCGCCGGGAATCCGCTGTGCCTGTTGACGGCGAACATGGCCGTACGCCGTCCCGTGTTCGATCGGGTGGGGTACTTCTCGCCGGCGTTTCCCCGTTGCCAGGATCACGAGCTGCAGATTCGGTACTGGAGGGCCGGTGGTCGCGAGCTCTATGTGCCGGAGCTCGTGGCGGTGACCGAGGTGCCGGAGCAGCGGCTCGACAAGCGGTATCACCGGGCGTGGCACCGCACGCACGGCGAGTTCAGCGCCCTCATGCGGTCGGACGAAAGCATCGGCGCCGACGCATCGTTGCAGTCAGTTCCGGTCAGCTCCGACGTCGTTCTCTTCGGCTCGCCAGGCTACATGTATCGCGAGCTTATCGGTGAGGTTGCGTCGTGGGCTCGCGCGTCACTGCTCATGCGCGGCAGCGAAGCGTTCGCGCATGCAAACCGGATTCGGTTTCTACGGGCGTACTTACGGACCCGCTCCGTCGTCACTCGCGGCGAACGGCCGTCAGTCGTCCGGCACCTGAGGTCACGTGTGTCGGCCATGATTCGACCGCCCTCTCGCGACGCGGTCGCGCAACGCACGCCGGCGCCATCGACCCACATGTCCTGGCGGCGGCTATTGTTCGTTCACGCGCTCCTCGGGTGTCTCGTCGGAGGGCACCTGTATGACATCGCCACCGACCAGGAGCACTGGCCGTTCTCGCAGTACCCGATGTTTTCGACCGTCGACGAAAGCCGCACCCACCGTACGCTGCGTCTGTTCGGGGTGACCGCGGACGCGGAGGTTCCTCTCCTGTCGCCCGCGTACATTCACCCACTCGACCAGTGCCGGCTGTCGACGGCCCTCCTGCGCATCTCGGAACGGACGAGCGTGCGCCGTGACATCGACGAGGCGTTGTCCGATGTGTGGCACCGGTACGAGCAGCACCGCACAGCCGGACACGACGGTGGCCCGGCTCTGACCGCCGTGCGGCTGTACTCGCTCGAGTGGCACCTCGATGCGAACGCGACCAACGCTGGCACGCCTGAAACCCGAAAGGTCCTGGCCGAGTTCCGCCCGCCCCCTCGCGTGGAGCTGGCTCGACCATGACCGGCTCGGTGCTTCGCCGTATGAAGGATTCCTGGCTCGCGTACTGGTTCGAGCCGCGGCACCCGACTGATCTCGGTGTCAGCCGGCTGCTCTTCTTCGGTTTCCTGTTCATCGTCTATGTCCGCGAAGATTTCAGCGAATGGGGATCGGTATCCGGGGTCTTCTGGATGCCGATCTGGGTCTTCGAACGGTTCGGTCTGCCGGCCTTCAACACCGAAGGCCTTGCTGTGCTGCAGTTCTGGTGGAAGGTGGCACTGGCGATGAGCGCCGTCGGCTTGTGGACACGCCTGAGCATGGCGGCGTCTTTCATGGCTGGTGCGTATCTTCTGGCGCTGCCGCACAACTTCGGTCACACCTACCACTTCGACGCGCTGCTCGTGTTCGTGATGGGTGTGCTCGCCGTCTCTCGAGCGGGAGACGCGTGGTCGATCGATGCGCTCGTGGCCGCCTACCGCAGTCCCCACACGGATCGGCCAGCCACAAGCGGGGAATTCACCTGGCCGATTCGCGCGGTGTGGGTCCTGATGGCACTGGTCTTCCTGGGCGCCGGCCTTTCGAAGCTACGTCACGCCGGAATTGCGTGGGTGCTGTCCGACACGATGCGGACGACGCTCGTGAAGGCGCACTACAGTCTGTCGGACGCCGATCCGCTCGTCTCCTGGGGATTGGTCCTTGCCGGCTGGTGGTGGGCGCCTCGTGTGATCGCCGCCCTGTCCCTCACGACCGAGCTCTTCTTCCCGCTCGCACTGGTCAGCACCAGGGCGCGCGCCGTCCTCGTGCCCGCCGCAGCCGGCATGCTCATCTCCATCCGCATGCTCATGGGCCCGACGTTCGGCGGGTTCCTCATCGCGAATGTCTTCTGGGTTCCGTGGCGTGCAATCGGAGCCCGTGTGCGCGCGCGGCTCGCCCAGCGCGAGCCAATGGTGGTGCTGTTCGATGGCGGCTGCGAGACCTGCACGGCGACCGTGGCGATCCTCAGCCGGCTCGACCTGCTTGGACGCGTCAGCTTTCTGGACGCATCGCGGAACTGGAGCGCGATCCGGCAACGGTTCGGAATGCTGGATCGGCGCGCCAGTCTCGACGAGATGCATGCCGTGACGAACTCGGGCGAGACGCTCTACGGGTTCGATCTGTACCGGAGGCTGGCTAGGGTCTTGCCGCTCGGGTGGATGCTTCTGCCGGTGTTGGGCATGCCCGGCGTGCCGCGTCTCGGCCAACACGTCTACGGAAGGTTCGCCACCCGCCGTCATCAGACCGCGTCCCCGATGCCGTAGTTCACGGGCGGTTCGGCCTAGCTGGCCCGTGGCGCGACCGAACTCGAGCATCTGACCGACGGTCTCTTCCCCTCAGCGCTGGCGCTCTTCGATGATCGTGACCGGTGTGCGAAGCGTGAAGCTCAGGTGCGACTCAGCGCCGATAACGGCCGGGTCACCGCGTGTCGCGAGCACGGCACCCGTGCCCGCGGCACCGCCCACGCCGGCGCCGATGGCGGCACCCTTGCCACCTCCGGCGATCGCGCCGATTGCCGCGCCGACTCCGGCACCGACGCCGATCTTGGTGGCGTCCTTCTTCTTGGTCGTCTTGGCCTGATGCGTGAAGTGGGACGTGGCCAGCCGCACGGTGCGGCCGTCCGCGAGCGTCACGGACTCCAGCGCAACGGTGATTGACGCCACGCCCTTCACCTTGTCGCCGGGGTCGGAGTCGATGATGACGCCTTCCACCCGCGCGCCTTTCTTGGCGATCACCCAGTCGTCATCCACGATCGGCTGGGCCAGGGTCGCTGAAAACTTCTCGCCCGACTGGTTGGTCTTCGTCGATAGCGTCGATGTCGTGTAGACCGAGATCGCGCGGCCGCCAGCGAGCGTGAATTCGCGCGGAGGCGGCGGTGGTGGCGGAGGAGCAGGTGCGGGTTCCGGAGCGGGCGGCGGCGTCGTCCTTGCAGCCGGGGTACCGGACGCGGTTGCCGACGAAGCGGGTGACCCCGAAGGGTTTGCTGCGCGTTGGCGCCGGCCCGCTCGGGGCCGCCGCCGCGCCTGGTGCCGCGCCTCCTGGGGCTGCAGCCGCCGGCGGTTGCGCGGTACTCTCAGGTGCAGGCGACGAGCATCCAGCCGCCGTGCACGCGATCGCCACTGCCAGCAGTCCCACACTCACGACCATTAATTGCGGGAAGTTGTGTTTCACATCGCCCATTATAGGGCCCTTCCACGCGCTGAAGCTCTACCAGAAGACGCGCTGCAGCCCCGTCGGATTCTTCCTCCGCATCGTCAGGTAGATGATCAGCCCCGACACGGTGAGGAACGCGAGCGTCGTGCCCCAGAGCATCGCGAAGACCAGCCCACCGTCGCCGAACGCCTCGCCGCTGTGGACGCGGTTGATGAACGCCTTGTCGACGTAGGTGTCGGTTCGCAGCAGCGCGCCGCTGCGGGCGTCGACCACGAGTCGTCTATCTTCGCCGCCGCCGGGCTTTCCGAGAAAGACGTCAACCGTGGGCTGCGGGCCCTTGAACTGAATCTGGATCTTGTCGATCGGTACGCCCGGTGCTTCGCTCGCGGCGCGCGCCAGCGCCCGCTCGAGCGGCTGCTGCCACGTCGCAGCGGCCGAGTCGGTCCTGACCGGGCTGACGACGTTGCGCGTCGCTTCCCTTAGCGCTTCCTCCGCGCCGAAAAACTCCGTCATCGCTGTGATGACGCCGGTGACCGCTGCGAAGAGCAGGAAGAGGGTGGCGGGGAATGCGATCCACCGGTGCCATTTTCGCCAGAAGGCTGGGGTCATTGTGTGTATCTGCTCGGGGAGTGTGGGGACATTGGGTCTAGATTCTACTTGCTGCCCATAAGATCAAAAGGCGGCTCGCTGCTCGCTGCTTGCTGTTGCCAACCCGAGCGTTCGGCTTGGCAACCGCGAGCCGCGAGCCGCCAACCGCCAACCGCGAGCCTCCCGTGTCATAACCACCACATCCCGAAGGGCAGTGTCAGCAGCGTGACCGGCACGCCGACTTTGCAATACTGCCAGAAGGAAATCTCCACGCCCTGGCGCCGCGCGCCTTCGAGGACGATCAGGTTGGCGATCGATCCGACGAGCGTCAGGTTGCCGGCGAGCGTGCTCGACATGGCGAGCGTGAGCCACGCGGTCGGCGGATCGGGCAACTGCGGGATGAGCCGCGAGAGGAGCATCACGGCCGGTACGTTGCTGATGACGTTCGAGACAACGGTCGTGACGAGGCTGAGCCCGGAGACCGTGTGGAGCCCGATCGGCGCCAGCAGATCGAAGAGCCGCCGGGCCAGGCCCACCTGTTCCACGCCGCCGATGACGACGAAGAGGCCGATGAACAGGACGAGAAGATCCCAGTCGATCTGGCGGTAGATCTTCTGCGGGTTGACGCGCCGGGTGATAAGGAGCGCGGCGGCCGCGACGGCGGCGACAAGAGCCGGGTCCATCCCGAGAAGGAACGCCGCGAGCACGAATGCCGTGACGAGCAGGCCCTTGATCGTCATCGCGCGGTGAATCGGGCGCGGCCGGGGACCGGCAGACTCGAGCGGGCCCGGCCGGAGGTCATCGCGGAACATCCACGTCAGGACCAGTGCGTCGAGCGCCAGTCCGAAGAGCGCAACCGGGCCGAGGGCCGAGAGGAACGGCGCGTAGCGGATGTGCGACAGGCTGGCGATGAGCATGTTCTGCGGATTGCCGGTGATCGTCGCGACGCTGCCGATGTTCGCGCCCGTGACCAGCGCGAGGAGGTAGGGCAGCGGCCGGTGTCCGCGCGCGCGGGCCAGTTCGATGAGTACGGGGGTAAAGACCAGGCAGATCGTGTCGTTGACGAAGAGGGCTGAGAGCATCCCGCTCACGAAGACGACCGCGACGAGCAGCAGCGCCGGCTGGTGCACGCGGGCGCCGATCCATTGGACCGTGGCGCTGAAGAACCGCGCCATGCGCAGGTGCGCGATGAGCACCATCATGCCGAAGAGCAGCACCAGCGTCCGGAAGTCGACGTGGTGGTACGCCTCGTCGAGCGTGATGACGCCGGTGGCGACCAACAGCGTCGCGCCGACGATCGCCGCGCCCGGACGGTCGATTCTCAGGTAGGGTGCGCGTCCGACGGCCAGGACGAGATAGGTGAAGAAGAGGATGGCGCCCGCGACGACCGGGAGGAGCATGCGGGGGGATCGTATATCGGCGACTGGGCCGGGTCGCGGCCGGTCCACCGAACGGACCGCGCCGGCCGTGGGTTTCCGGTCCCGCCGGTTGCGCGGGGTTTGGCCAATCCGCTAAACTTGGGGTTCTCTTGACGGTGGCCACGCCGTCCCTAGAAAACGAGCGGTTCTACGCTCTCTGTTCCTCGGTAGCTCAACGGTAGAGCATCCGGCTGTTAACCGGAGGGTTGCTGGTTCGAATCCAGCCCGAGGAGCCAGCTCTCTAAAGCCTGTAAAATCAACAACTTACGTGATGAGTACGCAGACGAGTCGATAAGCTGTTAATCCTCAGTGACTTGCGGCGTCTGGGCCGCACTGGACGATTTCCGCAACTGGCTGCGATTGAACGAAGGTTCACGCCGTGAAAGCGGACGCCGCGCTCGTTTTGCTCTTGCATCCAATATGGATACTAATATAGTATCCATAAATGGCTTCCGTTAACACTCAATTTTCGATCGCCGTCCACGTACTGGCGGCAATCGCACATCACGAGGGAGTTTTCACGTCGCAAATTCTCGCAGGCAGCGTGAATGCGAACCCGGTGTTCGTTAAGAGAATCCTCGTTAAACTCTCGAAGGCGAAGCTGGCGAAGACGACTGTTGGTAAGTCGGGTGGTTATGGCCTGGCACGAAGCCCAAAGAGTATCTCCCTCTTAGACATCTACTCTGCGGTCAACCCTCCAGATGCTTTTGCCATCCATGCCTATCCCAAAACGAAGGAGTGTGTCGTGAGCCGTAACATCAAGGAAGTCATGAGCGACGTGCTGGTTGGCACTCAGGAGGCCGTCCGTAGGGATCTGAGGCAGACGACATTGGCGGACGTGGTGTCGAAAATCAGGGCCAGGTCCGGTTAGCTTTTTTTTGCTCTAAATAGATACTTTTATAGTAACTAATATTCACCGAAAGGAACACGAGATGACTAGACTGAATGGAAAGACCCCTGTGATCACCGGCGGA
>CAVRYF010000006.1:0-371283 GCA_963725325.1 uncultured Acidobacteriota bacterium
GCGTCAAGGTGGAGTTCTCGTTCAACAAAGAGAGGCTCGCCACGGCCACGGCGTTGCGCGGACCACGTTCAGGCCGATGTCGCAAAGGAACAACAAAAAACAAAGACGGAGAGCACCGAATGGTTGTGATGACTCGACTCGTACTGCGGGCAAGTGTGTTGGTAGTGGCGACGGGGATGATCGCGCCGGTCGCCGCGCAGCCCGTGGATCCCGGCGTGGCCGTCGTGTGCGGCTCGAAGCCGGGCGAGCGTCAGACGTGCGCAGCCGACACCACCGGCGGCGTCACGCTCGTCCGCTCCACCGGTGCGGTGGCGTGCGAACTGGGTACGTCCTGGGGCTTCGACGAGAAGAGCATCTGGGTACGGGACGGCTGCAGCGCCGAGTTCTCGCTCGGAAAAAGGCCCGCGGGCCGTCAGTGGTTCGGCACGTACACGCCCGGCCGCGGCCTCAAAGTCGCCGACACCGAGAAGGGGGACCTGAACATCCGTCTCTACACCTACGTGCGCTACTTGAATCAGCGAGCGCTGGACGCGACATACACCGACAGTTTTGGAAACACCAAGTCGGTCAAACAGCGGCAGGACATTCAGGTCAACAAGGCGATCATCTTCTTCAACGGCTGGGCGATGAGCCCGAAATTGAACTACAGCGTCTACGTGTGGACCACGAACACCTCACAGGGGCTTGCCGCCCAGGTGGTGGTGGCCGGCTTCCTGGCGTACGCGTTCAATCCGCACGTCACGCTGGGCGGGGGCATCTCTGGCTTGCCGGGTGCCCGGAGCACGGAGGGACAGTGGCCGAACTGGCTCGGGACGGACCAGCGCCTGATCGCGGATGAGTTCTTCAGGCCGTCGTACACCACCGGCCTCTTTGCACGGGGCGAAATCACCAAGGGGCTGCGCTACAGCGCGATGTGGGGCAACAATCTCAGCCAGCTCGGCACAGACGCGGGGCAACTCGCGAACGTCATGGAAACATTTACGGGCTCGCTGGTGTGGATGCCCACCACCGGCGAGTACGGACCGACAAGCGGCTTCGGGGATTTCGAGGGCCACGACGCTGTCGCCACACGCCTCGGCATCCACTACACGCGCAGCAACGAAGATCGGCAGGAGCAACCAGGCACGGAGGCGCCCGACAACGCGCAGATCCGCCTGTCGGATGGCAACATCGTGTTTACGCCCGGGCTCTTCGGGCCGGGCATCAACGTCACCAACGTCGTCTACCAGATGGAGTCGCTCGATGCCGGCGTCAAATACCGCGGGTTCGCGCTCGAAGGTGAGTTCTACTGGCGGCGGCTGACCAACTTCCGCGGGACCGAGATCGGGGCGCTGCCGTTCGACCACCTCACGGACACCGGGTTCCAGCTGCAGGGGTCGGCGATGGTGGTGCCGAAGACCGCACAGCTTTATGTGTCCGGCTCCAGGATCTTCGGCGACTACGGCAAGCCGTCCGACGTGCGCTTCGGCGTCAACGTCTTCCCGTGGAAGAACCAGATGGTCCGCTGGAACACGGAATTGCTCTACTTGAACCGCTCGTCGGTGGGCTACCTGAGCGTCCCCTTCACTGTCGGCGGGAACGGTCCCGTGTTCCACTCCAACTTCGAATTGAATTTCTAACTGATGCAAACGGTCGGTCGTGAGCAGCCGTTCGAACCGCGGCGAAATCTGGACGATGTGCCAGGTTCTTCACGATTGGCCTGACGCGGAGTGCCGCGCCATCCTCGAGCGCTGCCGGGCCGCAATGCGCGACACGGTCCGGCTGCTCGTCATCGAGATGCTCACCGTGCCCTGCGAACCGAGTGCCCGCGTCAGCATCCTCGACATGATGATGTTGTTGTACTTCGGCGAAGCACGCCAGCGCACGGTTGACGAATACGAGGAGCTGTTCGCAGCGACACGCTTTGAGCTGACCCGCGTCCTGGCCACGCCCAGCGCCTTCAGCATCGTCGAAGCGCGGCCGGTCTAAGAATCAGGGCTCACTCAGCAGGGGCCCGGTTCAGTCGAGCTCGACACTGCCAGAATCCACGAGATCATCTCTCGGCTCTCACTTGGCCTCGACCGGGAACCTGACCCGCACCCGCGCCTCGCCGAGGACGATCTCGTCGCCCGACTCGAGACGGACGCCGCGCGCACCGCGCGGCACCGCGAGCGTTCGTCCGTGACGAACGATGCCGGTCCCATGTTCGCTGCCGTCATCGTGCAGTCGAAAGCTCCGGGCGGCCGGCTCGTACGAAAGGTGCGCATGGCGTCGCGACACGCTTTGGTTGACGTCGCCCGAGCGCTCCATGAATGCCACATGGTTGGTGCGAATCAGCCGGTGGCGGCTGTCGCGCACATCTGCGCATCGGCCGAGGTCGATGCGCATCGGTGCCGCGAGCGTGTATGTCCGCCGCTCGGCCGTCCCGTTGAGCACCGTCAGCTCGACACGGGACGGAGCGGGGTCACCATCGGGCACCTGCCGCTCCGGCCTCGGCACGCGGGCGAAGTCGATGTGGAATTCCGGGTTCCGCCAGCCTTTCCGCGACCGGGTCTCGTAGGTGACCTCGAGGTCGAGGTCATCGACCTGACACGCCGCCGATCCCAGGCGCGCGACGATACGCTCCCGTAGAGGCGAACCGTCCGCAAACACGGCCTCGAAGCGTGCTCGCGCATCACGCGACGGGGCGAGGATCGTGACCGTGATGACGTTGAACGGAAAAACCCGCCGCCCACGGCCGCTCGATTGAATTTCCTCCTGGACCGCCTCGACGATCGCGTGAACGATTTCGAGCGGATCGCGCGCCCCGGATCGGACGAGTCCTTCCACCGTGCGATCGAGCCGGCCGGCGAGCCTGGCCTCGAGGTCCCTGGCTTTTCTCAGAAGATCCATATCGTCATCTTTCTCAGCGCGGAGGCTGGTCGCGCCGCGCTCGGGCCGCAGGCGCTCCGATCAGGCCTGCGGCGGCTGCGGCGCTGACGATGTCGCCGGCGGCGGGTGCCGCGGTGAGCCCCCCGTAGCCCGCCTGCTCGATCACGATCGCGAACGCGATCCGCTTCTTGGCTCCGGATGGAGCACCGTCGGCGGCCGGCCCGTACGGCGCAAACCCGACGAACCAGCCATGCGACGCGCGGCCGGCGACTTCGGCGGTGCCGGTCTTGCCGGCGATCGGCCATGGGTGACTTCGCAGGCTGCGTCCCGTGCCGTCTGTGACGACATCGCGCATGAAGCTTCCGAGCTGCCGCGCGGCCGCCGGATCGGCGATGACCTCGCCGCGCGATTCGCCTCGTGCGTCCTCGTCGACATACGGCGCTCGTAGGAAACCATCGGCAGCCACTGTTGCGGCGACCGTCGCCATTCGCAGCGGCGATGCCACCACTTGTGCCTGGCCATAGCCGACCTGCGGAAGCGCCTGACGCACCGCGGGGGCGGAATTGCCCGTCGACGACAGCGAGATCTTCAATCGGTCCGCGACCGCAATCAGCGGTTCCGGTCCGAGACTCGCTGCGAGCTGGGCGAAGTACGCGTTGCACGAATGGACAAGGCCATCGTGCATGTCGATCGTCCCGTGCGGACGGGTATCGAGTACGTCGTCACGCACCGGCCGCGCCCAGCCGTTGACCTTCGCGCCGATCCGACCGTCAGGCAGCCTCACGCAGGTGTAGCGTTCGGTACTGGCACCGTCGCGCAACGCCGCCAGGGCCACGACGAGCTTGAAGGTCGACCCTGGCGGATATGCGCCATACCGGGCTCGGTCCAGCCAGACGTCTGGATCGTCGTCGGTCGCCGATGCCGGAACGTCGAGTGAGGCCGGCCACGGATAGCTTGCGCTCGCCAGGATGGCTCCTGTGTCCGGATCGAGCACGACGGCCGCCGCCTTTCCCTGCGCCTTCCGCGCCTGGGTTGCGACGATCGACGCCACCCGGAGCTGCAGGTTCGCGTCGATCGTCAGGTGCACGTCACGCGGTCGATTCCTGAACGCCACGACGGCGGGGTGCTCTGGCTGGCGACGATGACGCAGGATTGGTATCAGCTCGCGGTAGTCGCGATGGATCGTGTACATCGGCTGACCGGAGCGGTCCAGCGTCCTGACCGTCGACGCGTGGTCGTCGAAGCCGCGCAGCCGGGCGTCCGCGTCACGTTCGACGAATGACGTGTTCGTCGCGCTCCAGTTCCTGTTGGTGCGCGCGTCTCCGAGCACGTGAAAGGCCCTGGCACCCAGCGGATAGCAGCGCTCGTCGGGATTGGGGCAGGCGCTCGCGAGTGACACACCGAGCGCCTCGTAGTTCCGCCGCGCGTCGGCCAGGACGCTGGCGTCGTCGCTCGCGAGCGGCCAGCCTCGCCGGTCGTAGATGGTGCCGCGGGGGAATCGTCGGATGAGGTCGAGGAGTCTCGGGTTGTACTCGAAGCGCCGGCCGCCATCGGCATGGACACCGAGATGCGGCCTGACGATGTAGTCGTCGGCACCGAGGACCTGGACGCGCACGACGACACCGACGAGTACGAGCGCGGCGAGCGCGAGCGTCCCACCCAGATACCTCATGGGCAGTCGAAACGGCTCGAAGTCATTCGCGGGACGGCGGTCGGCGTGGATCGCCGCGAGCAGGCCCAGCGCCGCGAAGTTTGCCAGCATGGCCGAGCCGCCGAAGCTCAGGAACGGCGTGACGACACCCGTCAGCGGCGTGAGACCCATGACACCGGACGCCATGATCAGCACGGGGAAGATCAAGAAGAGCGTCAGAGCCGTGGCCAGAAAGAATCCGTAGTCGTTCGCGGCAAGCCGGCCGATGCGGAAGCCCCGCCACGCGAGGACGGCGAAGAGCCCCGCGACCCCGACAAGCCCGATCGCACCGAGCTCCTCGCCGACGGCTGCGAGTATCAGGTCGGTGTGGCCGGCTGGCAGATACCGCGAGTCGCCAAGGCCAAGGCCGGTGCCGAAGACGCCTCCAGTGGCCATGGCCCAGATGGCGTGCGTGACTTGATTCCCTCCGGCGACCGCGTTGTCCCACGGCGATTGCCACATGCGCACGCGGTCGGCGAGCGTCGACGAGATTTGAAGCCGAAGACCCAGATAGAAGCCGGATGCCAGGAGGACCAATCCCGTGACGGCCATCCCGACTCGTCCGCGCGCGACCGCGTACACGGCCAGGAAGACGCAGCAGAGAAAAAGGGCGGGGCCAAGGTCCTTCTGGAAGAAGAAGAACATGAGCGCGGCGGCGACGCCGACAAGCACGGGAAGGACGTACTCGATTCGGGGCAGATTGATCCACGCCGGCACGCGCACGTCGCGAATGACTTCGCTCCGGATGCCCCTCAGCAGCTCCCATCGCCGCGCAAAGTATCCGGCGAGGAACAAAGCGAGGAGCAGACGGATGCCCTCGATCGGTTGCAGCGGGCCGAGATTGACCTTGGCCGAGCTGTGGCCCGGCCCGCTGCCGAAGAAGATCAGAAGAACCGAGAGCGAGAGCGCCGCGATCAGGGGAAGGTAACTGAGTGAAACGAATCCCATCGCCGCGACGTCGACGTACGACAGCGCCGCCATGATCGCCAGGCCGAGCACGATCGTTTCCGCGTAGCGCGCGAACAGCAGGCCGTCACGCAAGGGATCCGGTCGGCTCAGGAGGACGGCGAAGCCAATGGCGGTCAGCAGATGTGCCGCAGCCAGCAGCAGGAGATCAGCCCGGATGCGCCGCCGCTGCCAGAGCAGCGCGACGGCATGGAAGCCGAGCACGTAGAGCGCGGCGAACAGCCATGCCTGACGCTGGAACTCGTCGCGGGTCCGGACGATGAGGAACGGCTTCACCTTCGAGATGTCCGTCGAGGTGAAGAGGGGGATGGATTCTGGCAGCGCGACGCGAGCGCCCTGGGTCGGGCGCACGCGCTCGGCGAACGCCTGCAGGTGTCTCGCGTCGCGGACGGCGGCCGTACTCACCATCGCCCGGGACACGGCACCGACGTTCGGCAGCGAGCGTCGTTCGCTGCCGTCGCCGTTCAGGAACCGGAACAGCTCGACGGCCGCGAAGCGCCGGTCGTTCGCGTTCGCGAACGCGGCGCCGAGCGCGGGCTCGAGCACGGCCGCGTCGCGCACGGTATTCAGATTCACGACGCGTGCGCCAGCGCCACCGACCTCCGATTCATCGAAGGCGCGGAGCCGGCCGATGCAGGCGAGGACGATCGCGAGCGCCGCGACACAGGAGGTGACGGCCAGCAGCGGCTCGGGCCAGCCGCGGCGGGCGTCCCGCCACAGACGATGGGTGTCGCGTTCAGCCGCCGTCGTGTAAGTGACGCTCATGCCGTCTGTTCGTCAGCCGATGATGCCGGCAGCTTTTCGATTCGGTCCTGCACGTCCCTGAGGCGACGCTGGGCCTCGCGCAGTTTCTGCGCCGCCGTACCGAAGGTGGACGCCTTCGAGAACTGTTCGATGGCTTTCGAGTACGCATCCGCGGCACGGGTCAGCGATTCCAGGTCCTCGCCCTCGCCGAGTTTCGCGGCGCGTGTCAGATAGCCCTCACCGAGCAGGACCCAGTCGCGATTGCCCGCTGCATACCCGTAGCCCTGCGCCTGTGCCAGGGCGTCCGCTCCCCGTTCGATCTCTTCCATGGCGATGAAGGCGCGCATGAGGCCAAGGAACGGATCGGGCCAGTTCTGCCGCAGTTCGGCCGCCCTGCGGAAGGCGGTCACTGCGAGCGTCAGCTCCTGCTGCGCCGCCGCGACCTGCTTGCTCTTGAGCCGTGCCTCGCCGTCGATCCGTCGCAGGTGTCCCTCGCAATAACGCAGCGCGGCCTCGAGCTGCCGGTTCCAGGGATCGGTCCCGACCGCGAAGCCGAGCGCATCGCGGGTCTGCCGCCACTCCTTTTCGTAGACCGTTGCGCCGGCCGTCCGGTAGCGCGCGAACGTCCGCTCGGACAGCGCCGTGGCTTGTGCAGTAAGTGCCCGCTCGAGTGGACGCACGCCCAGGTTCATGCTCCAGGCGTTGAGGGCGTGATGCTGGTTCCACATCTGAATCACGCCTCCGATCTCCTGCGGCACGTTCTCGGCCAGCGCGCCGGCGATGATGTAGACGCGGATTTCATTCAGCACCATGACGATCGCGATTACGGTGAGAGTCTGGCGAACCACCCAGCGCAACCGGGGCCTTCGCGGTGCGGAGCCAGCCTCGGATGTGGGCACGGGTGTGCTGACAGGAGCGGCCGCGAGTTCCGCCGCCGTCGCGCCGCTCGAGTCGCGCGGCTCGCGCACCGTTCGCCGCGTGACCTCTTCGTCGTTCGGGGTGGCAACGATGGTTCGGTGCGTCCGCCGCGTGGCGGGCTCGTCGTACGGGCGATCGGGCCAGCCGTCGCGCTCGGCCTGGGTTTTCTCACCCGAAGCGAACCGCTGCAGGTCCTCGCGAATGGCGGCCGCCCTGTTGTAGCGGTCGGTCGCGGCCGGCGCGAGAAGCTTCGCGATGATCGCCTGCAGGCCCGTGGGGCACGCGCCGTCAAGCGACGCCGGTGGCTGGCGGGCGCGGATCCGCTGCTCCAGCCGTCGCGTGTCAGCCGCGCGAAAGGGCTGAACGCCGCTCACCATCTCATAGAGGAGGACCCCGACTGCCCAGAGCTCTGCCTGGACGTCGATTTCTCCGGATTCGAGGCGTTCGGGCGAGAGGTACGCGATGCTACCGAAGTCGTTGCGCGTGACCTTCCGGCTGAGCGACAGCGCCTTGGCGATACCGAAGTCGAACACCTTGATCTCGTCGCCGTCGAGCACGCGGATGTTCCGGGGCTTGAGGTCCCCGTGCAGGAGAAGGTTGAACGTGCGCCCGTCGAGCGTGCGCTCGAAGGCTTCGGCGGCCTGCAGGAACTCGCAGAGCTGCGTCGCGACGTGCACGGCGCGCCCGGCGGGCATCGGTCCCTCGCCGATGACCTCGGAGAGGTTCCGCCCGTCCAGGTTCTCCATCGCGATGAAGAAGTACTGGCCGTACACGCCGTGGTCGTAGACCATCGGCACGTAGCGGCTTTCGCGGCAGAACTCTTCCTGCAGCTTGGCGCCCCACCGCTCGGCTTCGAGTACCTCCTGGCCGTCCCGGTCGGCCTCGATCGACACCAGTTTGAGTGCGACGCGCTGGTTCGTCTCGGTATCGGTGGCCAGGAACACGACGGCCATGCCCCCGCGCCCGATCTGCTCGTGGATCTCGTACCGGCCGATGCGATGAAAGACGGTCGTCATCATCGATCAGCGCGGCCGCGCGGCGCAGGACGTGTGGCGTCGGGAGTTCGCGTCTCGACGAACCAGCTGCCGCGAGCGAACGCCGCGCGTGCCTCGCTCGATCCGGTGAAGATGTTCACGCTCGTCCCGACGACGACGTTGGCGTCGAACTCCGCGGTACTCTGATCCTCGACGACGACCGCCTTCTGCGCGCCGCCGGCCGTGCCGTTTCGCGTGAACACGCTGTGCGAAATCGCTGCGGCCGCACCAGACCGGATGGCCAGCGCCGACCCCGGGTTGTCGCGAATGTCGGCGGCGACGACGCGGATCCGCGATCCTCTCCCGATGTCGATCGCGACACCGACCGCGCCGCTGATCGCGATGCCCGACAGCGACAGCTCCGAATCCGCCGTCAGCACGCCCGTACCGAGCGGCGTGGCCGCGTCGCCGACGATGCGGAAACCGTCGAGTGCGGCGTCGGTGATCCCCATGGCGACAATCGCCGCCGCTCGTTCGGACGCCGTCCCGGGCAGGCGGACGATCGCGCCATGTGGAACGCTGCTGACCAGCCGAACGTGACTCTTGAGCGTCAGCGTCTCGCGATACTCGCCGGGTTCGACCACGATCGTCGTCCCGGCGCGCGCGCCGAGCAGGGCCTCCGCGATCGACTGCGTCGCCTGGACCACGATCCTGTCCGTGTCGGCGACGGCAGGCGCGCTCTCGGGTGGAACCGTGCGAGGCGTAACCGTATCGGAACGCACGAATATCAACACAATCAGGACCGCGAGGAGCGCGATGTTGCCCATCCGGACGACCCGACGGCGCGTCGTGTCTGGAGGACGAGCGGTGCGCAGCCGGCGCGTGATTTCCTCACCCGGCGCCGGTGCGTCCGCGGGAGCCTGGGGAAACCGTTCTCCTTCAACGTAAACGACCGTCACGTTGTCTTTTCCACCCGCGTCGTTGGCGGCGGAGATGAGCGCCTTGACGACGTCGAGCGGCCGTCCTGCCCATCGGCGGACGATCTGGTTGATCGATGACGAATCGACCAGGTCGGTCAGGCCGTCGCTGCAGAGCAGCAGGGCGGCGTCAGGCTCGAACGAGATCTCCTGGACGTCGATGAAATCGAGGTCGGCGGGCTCGTGCGGCTCCGAGCCGACGTCCCGATACACCTCGTTGCGCCGCGGGTGCTGCATGGCGTCGAGTTCGGACAGCTCGCGCGCATCCTCGCGCTCGCCAACGGGGGAGTGATCGCGCGTCACCTTCTCGATGAGGCCGCGCCGCAGCTTGTAGAGCCTCGTGTCGCCCACGTGGCCGACGGTCGCGATGCCGTCGCCAGCCACGACGGCCGTGAGGACGCAGGCCATGCCGTTCCATTCGGCTCGAAGGCCGGCGAGGCGGTGGATTTCGTTGTTCGCGACGGCAATCGCCTCGCGAAGACGCATCGCAACCGGGCCCGTCTCCCGCTCCAGGCGGGCTCTCAGCATGCTCACGCGCGGTATCGGCAGCCTTGCCGCCGGCCGCCTGTCCGCCGACCCCGTCGATGACCATGAAGAGCCCGCGCCCGGCGTCGACGTGGTATCGATCTTCGTTGACCTCGCGCTGCAATCCCGGATTGGTGTCGCCGGCTGCCCTGACGGTGCTGACCGCTTCCATGGCTTTGCCGGTCATTAAGGGTGCCGGGGAGGGTGCGGGAAGGAGGCGAGCGGGCCGGGAAGGGGGCCGGGGACGACGCGTGGGTTGGCCTCGGGGTTCGCGCTCCGCCTCGGCCCTGCTGGCTGTCCACACGTACAGGCCGACAACGGCGATCAGGATCGCGGCGAACATTGGACGGGCCCACAGGAGCGCGGTCATCACCGCTTCACTCCGAACTCGAGAAAGACCGTGTCCGCCAGGCCAATCCTCGCGGTGTCGGGCAAGGGCGTTTCGGTACCGTTCTCCCGCTTCGTGCCGTCGACCTCGTCATAGCCCTTGGGGACGTGGCGCCCGTTCAAGGTCGTGCCGAGCGAGCTCAGATCGATCAGAAAGAACCGGCCAGTCGCGGCATCGCGGCGCAGGCGGGCGTGCTCCCGCGACACGTCGGGAGACGAAGCGACGCGGACGTCGACCGGGTAGGCGACACCGCCGCGGCCGATCGTGGTGGAGTCCTTCAGGACGTCGTAATCATGGTGGCCGGCATCGTCGTCATACTCGATGCGAGCCAGGACAGGCGCGGTCGGCGCGGTCCGGGTCCGGCTGACCGTTTGCTCGCGCGTCGTGGTCTGTTGTCCGGCGTGAACCGAGGTGATGCGGCGCGTGCGCTCGCCAACCCCCAGGTCGGGGCGGGCCGGCAGGACGAGCTCCGAATCGATGAGGAGATCGCCGTCCTGCATGTCGCCATCCGGGTCGGGGAGAAAGTCCACCTGCCAGTCGGCGGCGGCGTTGCGGATGTCCGGATCGGAGCCGCGCCGCCAGCGACCGGCCCAGCGCCGAAGCGGTGAGCGCTGATTCAGCCTGGCGAGCTCATCGGTCAGCGCTCTGACCGTCTGCTCCTGCAGGACTGGAACGATCCCCTCGAGGCGGGCGAACTCCGAAGGATGCAGGTAGACGGTGTAACGGCTGGGCGCGAGAGTCGAGTATTTCAGCGGCTCCAGGTTCTTCCGCATGTTGTCGACGACCGCGTCGATGATGTCGCGTGCCGGCCGCCGCGGCGCGTCGCTGACAGCGCCCATCCGCGGCGAAGACATGGCAAACCCTCGTGGGAGCCTGGGACCTGAAGCCTGTTCGTGCACCGTTTCACTCTAAGACTGGTGGCCACCGCTCGATGTTCCGGAAAACCGCACGCGGCTTGTCGGCGCAGAAGCGCGGCAAAACCGGGTAGGATTGCCTTTCGTCCCGGCGGCCCGTGCCCTGCACTATCGCAAAGGCAGGGGAGGCAAGTCCTAAGGAATCGCGAAGGAATTCGTAGGTTCTTGACCCTTGGCGCGCCAAGCCGGCGAAGGCGGCAGCGTGAGACTTCGATTCGGCCCATTCACCATCGACACGGACACGCGGCAGCTCGTTCGCGACGGTTCCGAGCTCCACCTGTCGCCCAAGGCCTTCGACCTGTTGTGGAGTCTGGTCGACGAGCGCCCGCGCGTCGTGGAGAAAACCGAGCTGCAGACCAGGATCTGGCCGGACACCTATGTCGTGGACGCGAACCTCAACGTCCTCATCGGCGAGATCCGGCGGGCTCTGGAGGACTCCGCGCGGCAACCACGCTTCGTCCGCACGGTACATGGGGTTGGATACGCGTTCTGTGGCAGCGCTGCCGACGTCACCGGCGAGCCGAGGCCGCCGGCGCCGGCGACGGCGCGCCCGACGGCGTGCTGGGTGGTCGCGAAAGGACGCACGTTCCGGCTGACGGAAGGCGAAAACGTCGTCGGGCGGGATCCGGAGTGCATCGTGTGGCTGGACTCCGACAGCGTCTCCCGCCGTCACGCGCGGATCGTCGTCGACAGTGCCGAGCGGCGCGTGTCGCTCGACGATCTGGTCAGCAAGAACGGCACCGAGGTCCGGGGGAATCCCGTGCGCGAGCGCGTGGAACTGTGCGATGGTGACGAGATCGTGTTTGGTGCGGTTCGCGTGAAGCTGCGCTCGTGGAGTCCGGCAACCGGCGTCGAGACCAAACGCATCCCGCGCCTCAAACGATAGCCTCAGGATGACCCAGGATTGATGTCGTGCATGGATTGAACTGGTACTGGATCACGTGGCAGCTTGTCGCGGCACCGCTGATGGCACTGGTCGTCACGGTCCCGTTCTGGCGCAAGGCCGAGATGATCTTCGGCAACATTGTCGGCTCGGGCGTCATCTTCGTGTGGGCGATCACGCTGATTTTTCGCGAGTACGTCGAGGTCGATCGCGTGGTGCAGGCCTGCATCGATGCCGGCACGACATGCTGGCCCGAACCGAGCGCCTTCGCGCGCTTTGCCGTCTATGCGTCCATCGGGCTCGGCGAAGTCTTTGTCCTGTTTACCCTGAGCCTCGGGGTCGAACGCCGGATCAGTAACCGCGACTACGCGCCGGAGTGGAGGCGATAGCCCTGCGTTTGCCTGGGGTCAGATCTCGATTTTCTGATGCCGGGCACAAACGATCAGAAAATCGAGATCTGACCCCGGAGGGCATCGCTTGCCGCTGACTTGCCGTATCGACGACCTGCGCCTCGAGACGCCGCGCCTCCTCCTGCGACCGCCCCGCGCAGAGGATCTCGATGCCTGGGCTGAGATGATGCAGGACACGGAGGCGGCCCGCTACATCGGCGGGACCATGCCCCGCGCGGTGAGCTGGCGAGGCGTCATGACGATGATTGGGGCCTGGCACGCGCAGGGCTTCGCGATGTTCTCGGTCTTCGAAAAGAGCACCGGCCGCTGGGTTGGGCGGCTCGGGCCCTGGATGCCCGAGGGCTGGCCTGGCCGAGAAATCGGCTGGGCCATCGTGCGCGACTGCTGGGGCCGCGGCTATGCGACCGAAGGCGCCATCGCCGCGACGAACTGGGCATTCGACGCCCTGGGCTGGACCGAGATTATCCACTCGATTTCGCCGGAGAATGTCGCCTCACAAATGGTGGCGAGCAAGCTCGGTTCACGCAACCTGGGCCCCGGACGACTGCCTCCGCCCTATCAGGACGATGTGGTGGACATCTGGGGGCAGTCGCGCGACGAGTGGCGCGCCCGGCATCGAGTAGCGGGGTCATAAAGCCGGGTAGGCGACGATCCTGAGTCCGTCGACCTGCCAGTTTTGATTACGGTTCCCGTCATCCGCATGCAGATTGGTCGCTCGGTTCGAGGCAGCTTCAGAGCTCAGTCGCGGTCCCGCCGCATCTCTCGGCGGTTCACACGATGGCACGCACACTGCACGGGGCCCGGCGATGCCCTTCCGCCCGCGCATCGCTATTGCTTCTCCGCTCACGACAGAATGCAGGGTCCTCGAGGAATGGCTCACCGCAGAGGGTTTCGAGCCATTCAGGCTGTCGAGTCAAGAACGCGTAACCGATGAGCTCAGGGACCGTGCGTTCGACTTGCTCGTCGTCGACGCCGGCTTTGCCGTGCCGGCCATCAACGCCGTCCGTGCCCGCAATCCGCTGGTGCCAGTCATCGTCCTCGGAGAGCCCAACCCCGTAGCGGAGTCCCAGGCCATGGCACGGGGCGCGGTGTATCTGACGCGGCCCCTGGATCGGGCTCTGTTCGTTTGTACGGTTTCCATGGCCATCATGGAGAGCCGACCCGTCCGCCGCTCCGAGCGGAAGCGCGCCCGGGTCGCCGTCGTCGTCCAGGGCGTTCCCTCACAGATCATCGACGTGAGCAAGGAAGGCATACGCCTCGAGATCCCGCGGACCGCGAAGGTCGCGCCGCCGCCTCCGGTGTTCGATGTCGCGGTCCCGCTGCTTGGCGTGGCGCTCAACGTTCGCCGGTTGTGGACCGCCGCGCCGCCGCAGGGCGAGGCGATTTGGTACGGCGGCGAGCTGTCCAATAACTCGAAGCGCGTGGAGCTGGCGTGGCTGACGCTCGTCGATGCGCTGCCGGGCTCCCGCACCACGCTTGAAGTGCAGTGAAGGCCCCCCGCGCAATCACTGCGGCGGGTCGATGAAGGCTCGCCGCAGCAGCGCGATAGCCTGCGGGCCTTCCGCCGGAATGTCGGGGCTCGAGGCCTCGACGCTGATGCGGCCGGCGTAGCCAATCTTGCGCATGTTCGCGAAGAATGGCGCGTAGTCGAACTCATCCCACTTGAGCGGGAACACGCGGCCCTGCGGGTTCGCCATGTGGAGGTGGCGGATGTGTTCTCTCGCCTCGAGGATGATCGCCGGATCTTCCTTCTCGCTGGCGAGGTGATAGAAGTCGATCAGCAGTTCGAAGTTCGGGTCGCTGACCGCCTTCACGAGCTCGAACCCTTCGGCCGTCGTGTTGATGATGTTCGTTTCCTGACGGCGGAGCGGCTCGATGACGACCGTGATGCCGTTGGCCCTGGCTTCCGGAGCGATGCGTTTACCGAAGTCCACGAGCTGCTTGAACGCCTCGTCCTTGGGGAAGCCGTCGGGCACTCGCCGCGCGCCCCCGCTGCCGAAGCAGACAATCTTCACGCCGAGACGATTGAGACGCGCAAAGGCCTTCCGGACGTAGGCCATCTGCTGTTCCGGATCCGTGGTCTGGGGTCCGGTCAGCCTGATGCTCCCGGGGAGAAACAGATTGGCGTTGGGCGTGGGGATGCCGACCTGCTTCACGCGCTCGAGCGCCGCGTCGAAATCGGCGTCCGACAGTGCCGCGATCTCCGACACGCCGAGCTCGACGTAGTCGAACCCGGCGGCCTTCGCCGTCTCGAGTCCCTTCAACCCGACGCAGTACCCGACGAGGACTTTGCCGGCCTGCCTGGCAGCTGTCGAGGTGCCCAGCATGCCGAGAACACAGCCCGCGACGACGAGGCTTCGGTATTTCATCTGGCCTTTTCAAAGACAGCCGATAACGCGCCTTGGTCAGAGCTCCCGCACCCAGATGTTCCGGAAGCTGATCGGCTTACTCGGATCGCCGTGCGACTGCAGTTTGATTGGCGCGCCGTCAAAAGCTTTGTAGGTTGGTGCGCCAATGTACAGCGTCTCGCCTTTCAGCGTGAAATGGTTCTGGATGAGCACGCCATTGTGGAAGACCGTCACGAACGCCGCCGTTTTGACGGTGCCATCGGCGTTGAACGTCGGCGCGGTCCAGACCACGTCGTAGACCTGCCACTCGCCCGGTTTGCGCATCGCATTGGCCAGCGGAATCGCCTGCTTGTAGATGCTGCCTGCCTGGCCGTTGACGTAGGTCTTGTTGTTGTACGAGTCGAGAATCTGCAGCTCGTAGCCCGCGTCACCGGCACCCGTCGAGGCCAGGAAGAGCCCGCTGTTGCCGCGGGCCTGGCCTTCGCCGCCGATGTCGGCCGGAATCTGCCACTCGATGTGCAGCTGGTAGTTGTGGAAGCGGCGTTTGGTCTCGATGTTGCCGGCCTTCTTATTGACCGTGAACACACCATCCGCAACGGTCCAGGCCGCCGGCGACTGGTCCTTCGTCGATACCCACTCGTCGAGATTCCTGCCGTCGAAGAGCACGACGGCATCGGATGGCGCCGCTCCAGCAGTGGTACCAGGCGTGACGATCCTGGGTTCGGGCGTCCACACCTCGGTGTCCTGCGGTTTGGCCTGTGCCTGAGCCGTTTGCTGCGCGTGGAGGGCCGGGGCCGACGCGAGCAACAGGGAGAAGAGCCATGTCGTGGATCGGATGTTCATGATGCTGAATTGTGCGAGCAGACGGCCTCGTACGTCAAAGGCTACTCGTGCCCGGCCTCGATTGACATGTCTGCGCAGGAACTCGGTCACAGGCTCGCGATCGAATTGGTTATGCGCCGGATCACCTCAGCGGTGCTACAGATGAGACGGTAGACGACGAGTTGTCAGATATCTTGACAAGCACCGTGGCGTCGGCGCATTGTCTGGACGCTCGCGACGCAAGAAGTCGCGAAGCCGCACGTCGAATCCATAGCGGCGAGGGAATTCACGGTGTCACGCGCGTTGTCCCACCTCACTGTTGTTGAAAACGTGCGCCAGGTTATCGGCGCGCGGCACGCGGAATCCCCAAACGATGGCTCGCCCGTGTTCCGCAACAAAGGAGTAGTCCCATGAAGACGAAGCAGCTTGCAGCGCTCATTCTTGGCGGGCTCGCCTGTATCCTGTTCGCGGTCATCGCCCTGAGGGCCTCGGAGGACCGGCAGGGTCAGGCCACTGGTCTGGTGCGGGAGGTACGCCAGGCGACGCGGGACTTCTTCGATGTCTCGGCGGCGATGGCTGCGGGATACTCGTCGGCGGGCAGTTGCGTCAGTGGGCCCCAGGAGGGGGCAATGGGGATCCACTATCCCAACGGCGATCTGGTGGGTGACGGTGAGCTCGACGCGGAACACCCCGAGATTCTGATCTACGAGCAGCGTGGCGGGCGGCTGCGGCTGCTCGGTGTCGAGTACATCGTGATCGCCGAAGCGTGGGACGCCAAGAAGCTGGGCCCTCCAGTGCTCATGGGCCAGCACTTCCAGTACGTCGGGAGCCCCAACCGCTACGGCCTTCCGGCGTTCTACGAGCTGCACGTCTGGGCATGGAGGAACAACCCTAACGGCATGTTCGTCGACTGGAATCCTGCGGTGTCATGCGAGGAGTACACCGGCGAGAACACCGTGCACTCCGCGTCGATCCATGGTGGAGGCCATTGATCGGTCGATTGGACCGAGTGCCCCTGACAGGCGAACTGGACGAGGCGCGGCGGGCGATGCCGAACCCGCCGCGACCACGCCTTACTGCAGGACGATGCGTTCGGTCACCGCGCCGGCCGCGACCGGCCTGACCGAGAACGCCGGATTGCTTCGCATCTCCGCCGTCACGAACGGGTCGCCCTCGAACACGATCTCGAAGATCTTCGACGGCCGGCCGGGTGCCGAGACTTCGAAATGGATGTGCGCGGGAATGCGGCTGTTCGGGTAGGACCCTGGCCTGATGGTGTCAAACGCCCAGGCGCCGCGCGCGTCCGAGCGCAGGAACAGCTTCAGGCGCGGATTGCGGTTGTCGCTCACGGGCTTCACGCCGTAGTAGCCCTCGTGGTCGGTCTGGTAGACGTACAGGGATGCGCCGGCCACGGCCGCGCCATCGGGTCCGACGACGATTCCGCTGACCGCCAGCGGCTGACCGGGCTCGCCCTGCGGTGCGACGCGACCCCGCGCCGGCGCCCCGGCCGGCGCTTCGTGGACCGTCTGCGCCGCCGCGGTTAATGTAGCGAGCGCGACAAAGAGCGCCGCGGTCGCGCGCGACACGCGCGTGCTGGACTTGGCGGGCCGAAGCCTCGGCGAGGGCGGTCGAACGATCCGATGTCGCATGGCAGCCTCCGTCGACGGATCCTCTCACGGAATTCCGGTCCGGTCGCCTTCCTCCGCGCAATTTGCGGTGACGAAACACGGGACGAAGACGCCAACCGATCTACACTGGCTCGCTCGTGTCCGGCCTCGCTGCGCTCATCGCCCACGTCACCTTCTGGCTGCTGCTCGCGTACGGGTGGTTCTGGGAAGACGTCGGACCGATCGATGCGGCGGTGTTCCTGGCGCTGTGGGCGGCAGGGTTCTTCGGCCTGCCGTATTTGATGACTTATGGCGCCGCCCTGTTCTCGTCGTATGTGGCGGTTCTCGACGTCGTGCTGGTGTTCCTGATCTTCAAGGGCGACGTCAGGCTGAGGTGAGCGCCTGCGCGCCTCGTTAGCAGAACCAGCTCCAGCAGATTTCTGAGCGTCCGGAGGCGATACGATCCATTCGCCGCGTTGTGGTACAGCAGCCTCTGCGCCGAGGTCAGGTCTCGATACGACGCCATCGGCTCGAAGGCCGTGCCTTCGTGCCACTCGTTGAACGAATTGATCGGCACGAGCAGGAATCCCTGCCGCCAGTTTGCCGACTGCGGGTCGGTCTGATGCGCCAGCGTGCGCTCGAGGGACGCCGCGATGCGCGCCGTGCCGAGTTCCTGCGCCACCTCGCGGGACGACCGCCGGTCCCAGGGCTCGTTGAGCTCGGGTTCCATTCGTAACGGCCGGTAGCAGGGATCCTGCGGCGGTGTCTTTTCCGTGACGGCATCGAAGCCGGCGTTGACCGCGAATGAAAAGGGAATATCTCTGCGATCGAACGGGGCGGTGAGCTCGGACCACTCGTCCGGGCGGATGAAAGGGTTGCCGACCGCACCCGCGTCGAAGCCTGCGGCGACGGTGCGGTCCGCGTTCAGCGAGTCGGCGACGAGCGTGATTCCGTCGAAGTCCGGCGCGACGTCACGCCGGACGCGCTCCAGTTGCTGCCTCCAGACATCGTCGGGGACGTAGATGCTGACCGGTGTCGTCACACCCTTGCAGTCCGTCGACGTCGGCGACAGCAGCGTGACGAACGACTTGAAGACTGGTGCTGCGCGGCCGGCGGCGTTCTCGAGCAGCAGCATGGTGTCGAAACGCCGCCGCTCGCCGTACTCCCGGAGCAGGTACATCACGTCGTCGGCAAACCGAGCGCCGCGGTCCCCCGAATACGGTTCCAGATGGAAGGTCACCTTGATGTCGAACGCACGCATGACATCCATCACGACGTGCACCGATCCATCTTCGTAGCTTCCGCGGCCCCACCAGCTCAGGTTGATGGCGCCGACGCCAGCCTCCTTGATCCAGCGGGCGTGCTGTTCGAGCGTGCGCGCGGCGCGTGAATCGTAGGCGCCGAGAAGCGGCAGCGACGACGCCGACACTTCCGCGGGCGGAACGCGGCCCGATCCGTCCCAGTGCCGCCACGGGTCCGTTGCGTACCAGGGGTAGTACTCGAAGATGAAGTGCTGGCGCAGATCCCGGTATCGCTCGCGGAGGCGCGTGCCCATTTGTGCGATCCGGCGCTCCAGGGACCGGAGGTCGTCGCTCGAGCCGGGCGAATCCTGCCGCGCCAGGAGCCGCGCCGCTTGCGAGGCGCCGAGCGCGGCAGCAGCGCCCTTGAGGAACACGCGACGAGAGAGCTGGGGTCGCTGCATCGACTGGGTCCACTCGACTATGGTAGCCCCCGGGAGTCGAAATCAGATCGCCCGTTGGTCAGAAACGCTCGACGGGTTGAATCGGGCCCCGCCACTGTAGTCCCGCAGGGAAGTGCTAACGTTCTGGCTTCCAATTGAGGATGACCGTGATGGGCGAAGTGCTGGCCTCTCCCACAACCGAGTGCATCACGAACGACTGGCCATCCGGAGAAACCACGTATTGCTGCCTGTACCTGAGGTCGGCCGTGAAATCCACGCTCGTGAGGAACAGCCCAACCGGAATACCAGGTTCAACGGTCTTGCCGTCTGAAGAGAAGCGGATCGACACCGCCATGAGCCGGCCATCCGCGGCGATGTAAAACAATTCTTTGCCGTTGGGGTTCCAACGCACTTGTGAACCGCCATCGATCGACGCCAGCACGTCGCCTCCAGGCGCGCGAAACGGTCGGAGGTAGATTTCAAGGCGTCCCGTCTTGTCCGACTGGTAGGCAATCCATGTTCCGTCCGGAGAAAACTGGCCGAGACCTTCGTCGAAGTCCGTCTGGACGACTGCGAACGGCTCCTTGCGGTCTCCCTCCAGCGGCAGCGCCCACACGTCAAAGCCCCGCTTCGGATCGAGAATGTCATACAGCAGGAAGCGCCCGTCCGCCGACCAGTCCATGGGAAACTTGGGCTCGGACGTCGAGAGGAGTAATTCCTCACTTCCCGGCGGGCCGTTGACGAGAGACCGATAAAGATCTACGGTGTTGGTTTTCTCCACGTTCTTGGTTTTTCGGACAGAACCGGAGACGATGCTGGTGCCGTCCCGGGACCAGAGGGGCCAAATGTCGTCGCCGGGGTCGAACGTGATCCGGTCCCACGCACGGCGGATCGTGTCGTACGACCAGATGTCCATATTGCCGTCCGCAAGCCGGTAGACCGCGACGCGGCGGCCATCACGTGACAGTGACGGACCCACGTTCGCGGTATCGCGATAGACCACCTTGTCCATTTCCCGACCGGACCGATCGACCCACACGAGCTGCCGCTGGCCGCTCTCCGCCGTCGACGTTCGATAGGCAATAGGGCCCGCGGCCGATGCCGACACCGACGATACGCCGGTCGCGAGTTCGGCCATAGGAAGTGGATCTCCTGTCGTTTCCAGCCGGTTCGGATCGAAGCCTTGCCCCAGTAGCTTTCCCTCACGGACGAAAAGCAGATGCCCGGTGGCGGCATACACTGCCGGTGATTGCGCGTCGAACAGGCGCTTCGTGTTCAGTCCGTCGAGCTGGCCAACATAGACGCCACGGGCTTCAGGGCTTCCCGACACGAAGAACAGAAAGTGCCGACCGTCGGGGAGGAACCGCGGGGCGAAATGACCACGTTGTTGCGGCACCTCGACCCGTGTTGCGGCAGCGGGTTCACCGCCTTCAGCGGAAATGCGGAAAATCGGTCCGCCGGGGCTGTTGGCAAAGAGGATCGTGCCGTCGCTGTTCCACGTGCCCCCGAGAGGTACGGCAATATCCGACGCCAGTGTCTGCCCTGATCCCCCGTCGATGTTCAGGCGCTTCAGCCTGGTACCGGCAAAGAACCCGACGGACCGGCTGTCGGGCGACCAGAACGGCGATGATGCGCGCTCGGTTCCTGGCAACGGGTGCGCCACCGACGAGTCCAGCGACCGCAGCCACAACTGTGTCAGGCCTGCGGACTGTGCTACGAAGACCATCTTCAGTCCATCGGGCGCGATCGCCAGCGATGAACTCGTGGTCGGAGGCGTGTTGATTTCGAAGCGCATCTCAGGCGCCGCGGGTTCTCGACGGAGAGCCCGGCCGCCTATCGCGGCAGCCATCAGTGCAAGGAGCGCCAAGACCGACGTCCAGGCGAGCCGCCACGGAGATCCCGCCCGCGGCCCGGCGACACGTCCATCCTGCTGCACGCCGCTCCGGTCGTCGTCGATTTCGATCCGCGCGTCAGCGATGTCGTGCAGCCGGCGGTTCGGATTCCTGTCCAGACACCGCCGCAACAGGAGTCGAATCCCCGCCGGAGTGTCCGCCGGCAACGCGCCCAGCTCTGGTTCGCGTTCGAGAATCGCCGCGATGGTGTCCGAGATCGTCTCGCCCTGGAAGGCGGAACGTCCGCTCAACATCTCGTACAGCAGGCACCCAAACGCCCAGATATCGCTGCGCTTGTCGGCCACGTGACCCCTGGCCTGCTCCGGGCTCATGTAAGCCGCCGTGCCCAGGATGACGCCCATGCGAGTCAGGGCTGGACTCGTGATCGTCGGCGAAGCGTTGGCCTCGCCGCTCGAGGGCGCAGCGGGCTCCAGGGCTTTCGCCAATCCGAAATCCAGCACCTTGACGGTGCCATCGGCGCGCACTTTGATGTTGGCGGGCTTGAGATCCCGGTGGATGATGCCCTGGTCGTGGGCCGCTTCGAGCGCGTCGCAGATCTGCCTCGCTATCAGCATAGCCTCGGCGACAGGGATCGGTCTCTCGGCGATGCGTTCTGCGAGCGTCGGGCCTGCGACGAGCTCCAGCACGAGCGCCTGCACGCCGCCAGAATCTTCGAAGCCGTAGATGGCAGCGATGTTCGGATGATTGAGCGACGCCAGCACCTGCGCCTCGCGCTTGAAGCGGGCCAGGCGATCGGGATCGCGCGCGAAGAGGTCGGGAAGGGCCTTGAGCGCGACGTCACGGCCGAGCTTCGAGTCGTGGGCGCGAAACACTTCGCCCATGCCCCCCGCGCCCAGGAGCGAACGAATCTCGTAGCTGCCGAGCCTGGCGCCGATGGCAAGAGACATGTGCGGGTCCAAGGAACGCGCACATTCTATCGTGCCGCCTGTGAAATGATATCTCCATGACCCTTCGCACCCGCGCGTCGTTCATCCTGCTGACCCTGGCGATCGCCGCGACCGCCGGCGTGGGCGCGTCCGCTCAGCGCGCTGTCACCACGGGCCCTCAGAACATACCGCTTACCGCGGTCGTTCCGGTCGATCCCCGTATCACCGTCGGCACGCTGCCGAACGGCATGCGCTATTACATCCGCAAGAACCAGCAGCCGCAGGGGCGCGCCGAGCTCCGCCTGGTCGTCAATGCGGGGTCGATTCTCGAAGACGACGATCAGCGGGGGCTCGCGCACTTCGTCGAGCACATGGCGTTCAACGGGACGAGTCACTTCCCGAAGCAGGATGTCGTCGCCTTTCTGCAGTCGACCGGCATGCGCTTCGGGGCGCACATCAATGCCAACACGAACTTCGACCAGACGGTCTACATGCTGCAGATTCCCACGGACAGCGCCGCCGTGGTCGAACGGTCGCTCCTCATCCTGGAAGACTGGGCGCACGCCGTCTCGTTCGATTCTGACGAGATCGAGAAAGAGCGCGGCGTCATCCTGGAGGAGTGGCGAACGGGTCTCGGCGCCGGCGCGCGGCTGCTCGATGTGCAGCTTCCCGTGATGCTCAAGGACTCGCGGTATGCCGATCGTCTGCCGATCGGAAAGCCGGAGATCATCCGAACCTTCCCCGCCGACCGCCTCAAGAAGTTCTACACCGATTGGTATCGGCCCGACCTGATGGCCGTCATCGCCGTTGGCGATTTCGATACGGCGGCGATCGAAGCGCTCATCAGGTCGCACTTCGGCTCGATTCCAGCAGCCGTGTCGCCCCGGCCGCGGCCGATCTACGACGTGCCGGATCAACCTGGCACGCGGTACACCATCGCCACCGACCCCGAGGCCACCGCGACCACGGTCGGCGTCACCAGCATGATGGCCTTCCGCGATCAGACGACGGTCGGTGCCTACCGGCAACAGACGATCGAACGGGTGTTCAGCGGCCTGCTGTCGGCCCGCCTCTCCGAGATCGCGCAGAAGCCGGGGGCACCGTTTCTGGATGCGGTAACCAACCGCGGCATCTTCGTGCGATCGGCTGAAGCGACGAGCCTGAACGCACTGGTCGCGGATGGCGGCGTCGAGAAGGGCCTGACCGCACTGTTCACCGAGGCGAATCGAATCGCCCAATTCGGCTTCACGCAGACCGAGCTCGATCGCTACCGCGTCAGCCTGCTCCAGATCTTCGCGCAGCTCGCCGCCTCGAACGACGAGCACACCTCACAGTCGCTGGCCGACGAGTACATCCGCAACTTCATGCAGCAGGAGCCCATCCCCGGCATCGCCTACGAGGACGGCCTGGTGCGGAGGTTCCTGCCAGAGATCACGCTCGCCGACATCAACGGCCTGGCCCGCGAGTGGGTTCCGGATCGCAACCGTGTCGTCGCCGTCAGTGCGCCCAAGAAGGCGGGCGTGGCGGTGCCAGACGAAGCCGCACTGGCCGCGGTCATCAAAGGCGCCGGTGGCGGCACGCTGACGGCGTATGTGGACGAAGTGAGCACCCGGCCCCTCATCGAGACGCCGCCCAAGCCTGGCGCCGTCACGAACACAGTGGCCAAGACCCCGGGGATCACCGAGTGGACGTTGTCGAATGGCGTCCGGGTGGTGCTCGCACCGACGACGTTCAAGCAGGACGAGGTCCTCGTCCGGGCCTTCAGTCCCGGCGGTACGTCGCTCGCTGACGATCGGAACTACATTGCCGCCGAGACCGCCGACCAGGTGGTGGCTCAGGGAGGGCTCGGGTCGCTGACCGCGATCGACTTGAGCAAGAAGCTGGCTGGCAAGGCCGCGTTCGTCCGTCCCGACATCGGTGAGATGTCCGAAGGCCTGAGCGGCCGGGCCCTGCGCCGCGACCTCGAGACGATGTTTCAGTTGATCTACCTGACTTTCACCCAGCCGCGCGCCGATCCGGAAGCGTTCCGTGCCATGACCGGGCAGCTGACCGCGGCGCTGGCCAACCGCGAAGCGCAGCCCGATACCGCGTTCGAGGATGCGCTCAACAGGGCGGTGAGCCAGGACCACCTGCGCGCGCGGCCGATGAGCCCGGCGCTCGTCGCCCAGATGAACCTGGACTCGTCGCTGGCTTTCTACAAGGATCGGTTTGCCGACGCGAGCGACTTCACGTTCATCCTGGTCGGCAGTTTCGATCTCGCGACCATCAAGCCGCTCGTCGAGCGGTATCTCGGCAGCCTGCCCGCGCTCCATCGCAAGGAGACGGGACGCGATGTCGGCATCCGGCCGCCTGCAGGCGTGGTGGAGAAGACCGTCACCAAAGGGAGTACGCCCAAGAGCGAAGTCGGCGTCGTCTTCAGCGGCCCGTTCCAGAACAACCCCAGGAACCGCCTGGTCTTTCAGGCAATGGCGAACACGCTCGGCGGCAACCTGCAACGCGTCCTGCGCGAGGACCTGGGTGGCACCTACGGGGTGAGCGTCGTGCCCGACTTGACCAAGCGGCCGGTCGAGGAATACCGCCTGACGATTACCTTCGCCTGCGATCCCGCGCGAACGAACGACATGGTCAAGGCGTTGTTTGCGGTGATCGATGACTTCAGGACCTCTGGCCCGAGCGAGGGCCAGGTGGCTGATGCGCGAGCGGCGCTGCGGCGGGATCTCGAAACCGACAGCCGCCAGAACGGCTACCTGCTCAATCAGCTGGCGTTCGCCTATCAGTACGACGAGCCGGTGCCCGACCCGGCGGCGCTGCGCGCCCTCTACGATCAACTGACGGTGCCCGTGCTGCGTGACGCGGCGCGCACTTATCTGGACACGACCCGCTATGTCAAGGTCGTGCTGCTGCCGGAGTCGAAGTAGCTACACGCGCAGCGTCGTCGCCGGGTCGGTCGCCGCCGCGCGCAACGCCGGCCCGAGGCATGCGGCGACCGACGCCGCGATGAGAATCGCCGGTGCCACCGTGAAGGCGACGGCGTCGAGCGGCGTGACGCCGAAGAGCAGTTCCTGCATGAGACGCGTCAACAGGCTGGCTCCCGCCACGCCGAGTGCCATACCGGCACAGGTCACCGACAGGCCCTCGCGCAGCACGAGACCGACGAGGTCGCCGCGCTGCGCACCGAGTGCGGCACGAATCCCGAGCTCGCGAACGCGCTGCGACACGCTGTACGACATGACGCCGTAGAGCCCGACCGCGGCCAGCACCATCGCCATGATGGCGAAGCCGGCCACCACCGTGGCCGCGAACCTGGGCGCATCGAGCGACGCAGCCACGCTCGTCGTCAGGGGCTCGATCCGATCGACCACGGCCTCGCGCTCGACCTGTTGCATGAGGCCGCGAACGTCCTGTGCCAGCGCTGCCGGGTTGCCAGTCGTGCGGATCACGAGGTTGACCTGGCTATCGATGCGCTGACCATGCGATCCGTGGACGAAGTACAGCTCGGGTCGAGGCTGTCGGTCGTTGCCGTCCTTGAGCACGTTGCCAACGACACCAACGATCTCGGCGGTCACCCCCAGGTCCTGTCCCACGAGGTTCGGAATCCTCAGGCCGACCACCTGCCTCGCGGCCAGGTGCTGACGGACGAATTCCTGGTTCACGATCGTTGCGAGCGTACCCGCGCGCGCATCGGTACCGACGAAGAACCGTCCCTCGTGCAGGCGCAGGCCGAGCGCCTCTGCATAGCCCGGTGTAATCCAGTAGACGAGGGCTCGTCCTTGCGTGGGCTTGCCGCCGGCGATCGAGTCCGGCAGCGTGAAGGTCGCGATGGCCGTCTGCCGCATCAAGGGGATCATGGCGCCGGCGCCGGCCGCAGAGACGCTGCGCATCGCTCGCAGCCGTGCAAGGGCGGCCTCGATGAACTGGTCCGTTCGAGCCTCTGTCGTACCACGAGGCAGGTCCACGGTCGCGATGAGCACGCCGTCGGCGGTATAGCCGTTGTCGACTCCCATCAGCCGGACGAAGCTGCGAGCCAGCAGGCTCGCGCCGACAATCAGGATCACGGCGAAGGCCGCTTCGACGACGAGCAGGCCGTCACGCAGCCGGCGGGCGTGCGCGCCGCGGAAGCCCGTGCCCGAGGATCGGTCGGCGCTGCGGAGGGCGTCAGCAGAGATCGACACGCCCGCCGCGGACCGCAGGCGCGAGCCCGGCCGCGACCGCCGCGAGCACGGTGGTCAGCGTCCAGAACATCACGACCGTGCGGTCGAGCGTCACGGCATTCAGGCGCGGGAGCGCCGGTGGTGCGACGGCCGGCAGCATGCGCACGAGCCACCACGCCAGTACGAGCCCCAGTGCGCTCCCCGCGATCGAGTACACCGCGCTCTCGGTGAAGAGCTGCCGTACGATTCGCACGCGGCTCCCGCCGACGGCAGCGCGGATGGCCAGCTCACGCTGACGCGTGACGCCATGCGAGAGAAGGAGATTCGTGACGTTGGCGCACGCAATCAGGAGGACGAGCGCAACGGCCACGGAGAGGACCGACAGCGCCGGCCGCGCGGGCGCTGTCATGTCGTCGACGAGCGCGCGTGCGTGGACGATGACTGGACCGCCCTTGCCGAAGAAGAACTCGGTGAGCCGGTGGCTGGGCGCCGTCCGTGCGGCGGCGGTGCCTTCGGCCTCGGCCTGCGCCAGCGTCACTCCCGGCTTCAGTCGAGCGAGCGCCGTGAAGACGATCGCGCCCGTCGGCGCCGCGGCAGATCGAGGAATGGCGTAGGGTAACCAGATGCGCACGCCGGGCTCGGGGAACTCGAACGCCGGCGGCGCTACTCCGACAATCGTGTGTGCCGTGCCGTCGATGACGAGCGAGGCGCCGAGGACCGCTGGACTCGACCCATAGCGCTCGCGCCACAGCCCGTTGCTGACGATGACGACTGGCGGGGCGCCCTGGCGATCGTCATCATCGGTCAGGAATCGACCGAGGGCCGGTGGCACGCCGAGCGTGTCCAGAACCGCCGCTGAGATCCGGGCGCCGGACTCCTTGACGCCCTCGGAGCCAAATACGAGGAGATACTCGGAAAGCGCATAGCCCCCGAGCGCGTCGAGCGTGTCATTGCGCTCGCGCCATGTGACGTATGTCGACCGGCTCAGCCAGCGATTGCCGGCGGGAGAGACACCGCCAGGATATTCCTCCCACAGCCGGACGAGCCGATCCGGGTTCGTGTAGGGCAAGGGACGCAGAAGCACAGCGTGGACGATCGAGAACACCGCGGTCGTCGAGCCGATGCCGAGCGCGAGTGTGACGAGGGCCGTTGCCGCGAAGCCCGGCGAGCGGCGCATGGCGACGAGTGCCGACCGGACATCCTGGCGGAGAGCGTCCATGGCCCCGCACTATCCAGTGCCCGAGCGGGTGCTGTCAAGGCGACCCGCTTTCCTTGACAGCTTAGGAGAGCAGGTGTAGCCTCTCCTAAATCGACTAGGAGACAGATGTCCGACGCTCAAGGACTCCTGCCCGGCACGCTCGAACTGCTCGTCCTGAAGGCTGCGTCACTCGGACAGCAGCACGGATACGGCATTCTGCTGCGGATCGAGCAGATCACCGGAGGCGCCCTCACGATCGAGCAGGGTGCCCTCTACCCGGCGTTGCACCGTCTCGAGCATCGCGGGCTGCTCGAGGCCGAGTGGGGCACCTCCGACAACAACCGGCGAGCGAAGTTCTACCGCCTGAGCGCCGGCGGCAGGCGGCAGCTGCGGACTGAGACCGATCGGTGGAATCTGCTTGCCACGGCCATGACCAGGGCGCTGAGGACGACGTAGTCATGTGGCCGAGAATCCGATCGCTGGCGCGAGGGCTCGGGTCGCGCTCCTCGGTGGAGCGGGAAGTCGATGACGAGCTGCGATTTCATCTCGACGCGCGCGTCGACGACCTCGTGGCGCGACGGAATCTCTCCCCTGAGGAAGCACGCCGCCTGGCGCGACTCGAATTCGGTTCGATCGAGAAATACAAGGAAGAGAGCCGCGAGGCGCGCGGGCTGCGGCTCGTCGACGCGTTGCGCGCCGACCTGCGCTATTCGGTGCGCCAGCTTCGCAAGTACCCGGTCTTCAGCGCGGCAGCCGTGCTCACGATTGCCCTCGGCATCGGTCCCAATGCGGCGATGGGGACGATCGTCAGCAGCGTGTTCAGGCCACTGCCTGTCGCCGACCCGTATCAGATGACCGTTCTTGCGACGACACTACCGGGCAGTTCGAGAGTGTGGCAATGCCTGGCGTATCCGGATTTCCAGGACTACAAAGCCTCGTCGGCGGCGTTCTCGGACATGGCGGCATGGGACCTGAATCCCGTCGGCCTGACGGCCGACGGACAGACGGACCGGCTGATGGCAACCGTCGTCTCGGGAAGTTACTTTTCCACGCTCCGACTCGAACCAGCGGCGGGGCGTCTGATCCTCCCCTCCGATGGTGAGCTCGGGGGAACAGAACCCATCGTCGTCTTGAGTCATTCGTACTGGAGCCGGCGTTTCGGGGCCAGCCCTTCCGTCATTGGACGGGAGGTGCGCCTCGACGGGCGGGCGTTCACGGTGGTCGGCATTGCCCCGGAGAACTTCCACGGTACCTTCACGCTGCTGTCATCGGACGCGTATCTGCCGCTGGAGCTCTTTGAGTCCAAGGCGCGACTCTCGAACCGCGATGTGTTGTCGGTGCGGGTCATCGCCCGACTCACGCCGCAGATATCGCTCGGCCGTGCCCGCGCCCTGATCGAAACGGTCGCGAAGCGGCTCGCACAGGATCATCCGACCACCAACGCAGGCCGGCGCGTCCGCGTCTACTCAGAACGGCTGGCCCGTCCCGAGCCGCAGAACGAATCGCAGGGCGTGGTGCTCGCCGCCGTGTTCCTGACGCTCGTCGGCGCGATTCTCCTCATTGCCTGCGCCAACGTGCTGGGCCTTTTCCTGGCCAGAGGGCTCGGCCGCGGCCGCGAGATGGCGATTCGCGCCGCGCTCGGCGCGAGCAGATGGGATCTCATTCGGCTGTGTCTCGTCGAGACGCTGATCATCGGGCTGCTTGGCGCCAGCGCCGGTGCCGTCGCCGGCGTGGCGACGGCGCGTGGCCTGGCGTCCATCGCCGTGACTCCTGGCTTTCCGTTGTTCCTCGACGTCCGTTTCGATTGGGCGACGCTGGTGTACCTGGCCGTTCTACTGATCGTCAGCACGCTCCTGATCGGGCTGCTGCCGGCCATCCGCGCGTCGCGTGTGGACCCTCGCCGCGACCTGTCCGGAAGCAGGACGTCGACGGATGGCAGGCGCCGGCAGCTGATGCGCAAGGGGCTCGCCGCGGCCCAGATGGCGGGTTCGGTCGTGCTTCTGGTCGTGTGCGGGCTCTTCATCCGAAGCTTGCACGAGCTGCAATCCGCCGACCTCGGTTTCGATGCCACGCGCGTGCTGCTCGCCTCGACCGATCCTGCGGCCGTCGGATTCGACGCTGGCCGCGCGCGTGCGTTCTACGAGTCACTCGACAGGGGCACTCGAAGCACTGCCCGGCGTGGAGTCCGCCGCCGCCTCGACCTTCGTCCCTTTCGGCACGGGCAATTCGACTCCATACCTCGCTGCCGACGGCCAGCCGCCTCCATCGAGCACCACCGGCACTCTGGCCGACAGGCATTTTGTCACCGGGGATTACTTCCAGACGATCGGAACACCGGTGGTTCGAGGCCGCACCTTCACCAACGGTGACACACGAGGCTCTCCGACGGTGGCGATCGTCAACGCAGCGCTGGCGGCGCAGTTCTGGCCTGGCGAAGATCCTCTCGGGCATCGGTTCCGCACGAATACCGATCCCGAGTCGTGGATTGAGGTCATCGGAGTGGTGAGCAATGCTCGATACCGCCGCACCGAGATCGGCGGTTCCGCAGTGCCACGGTATTTCCTGCTCGCTCGATCAGGTCGACGGCGTCGGCCGGACGCTTCACATACGCTCGCGATCGGCGTCGGCGGAGATGCTCGCGGCGGAAGTGCAGGCGACGATCCGGCGCGTAGATTCTGCTGTTCCGGTCTACGACGTCCTTACGCTCGAGCGTCACGTCAACGACAGCGGTGCGGGTTTCGGCGGGGCGAAGGGCGCCGCGATGCTGACCGGCGTCATGGGCGTGTTGGCACTCCTGCTGGCGCTGGTCGGGACCTACGGCGTGCTGTCGTTTGCCGTCCGGGCGCAAACGGGTGAGATTGGCATTCGGATGGCGCTCGGATTCGAGCCCGGCCGCGTGTTCCGGATGCTTCTGTGGGAATCGTGGAGCATCGCGCTGCTGGGCGGGCTGACTGGCCTGGTGTTGAGCCTGGCCGCAGGAAAGATGATCGAGGGATTCCTTTTCGGCATCGTCCCGTACGACCCGGCGACGCTGACCTTCGTCGCTATCGTGATGGCTGGTGCGTCAACGCTCGTCGGGTTTCTTCCCGCCCGGCGGGCCGCGCGCGTGAACCCGATAGACACGCTGCGATGCGAGTAGTGACGGGCCGTCGCTTCACGATACTCCCCACTTGCGGGGGAGGGGACACGGTGAGTATCCTTGGCTCCTCATGTTCATCCAAGGCGCAGGAACGGCAGAGCGCACCTTCGACGCCATCGTCGTCGGATCCGGCATCAGCGGCGGTTGGGCAGCCAAGGAGCTGAGCCAGAAGGGACTCAAGACGCTCGTCCTCGAACGCGGGCGGGACGTGAAGCATCCCGACTATCCGACCGCGATGATGGAGAGCTGGCAGTTCTCCGGCCGTAGCCGGCTGTCGCGCGCGGATCTCGCGAAGCAGGAGAAGCAGAACCGCACCGGCTACACCACGCATCCGGCGTCGGCGCACTGGTTCGTCAACGACGTCGAGAATCCCTATTCCGAAGTCCAGCGCTTCGACTGGATGCGCGGCTATCACGTCGGTGGACGCTCGCTTCTCTGGGGACGGCAGTCCTACCGTCTCAGCGACCTCGACTTCGAGGCCAACGCCCGCGACGGCATCGCCGCTGACTGGCCGATTCGCTTCGCGGACATTTCACCGTGGTACGACTACGTCGAGCGTTTTGCCGGTATCAGTGGCAGCCGCGAAGGGCTGCCACAGCTGCCTGACGGCCAGTTCCTTCCGCCGATGGAGATGAACTGCCTCGAGCGCCAGGTGAAGGACCGCATCGCGAAGTCCTTCGGCGGCCGGTCGATGATCATCGGACGCGTGGCCAACTTGACGCAGCCGCACAACGGACGCGGCGGCTGCCAGTATCGGAACCGCTGCATTCGTGGCTGCCCGTTCGGCGCCTACTTCAGCAGCAACGCCGCGACGCTGCCGGCCGCCTACGCCACGGGTAAGCTCACGCTTCGTCCGTTTTCGATCGTGACCGAGCTCATCTACGACGCCAAGACCCGCCGAGCAACCGGCGTCCGCATCGTCGATGCGGAGACGAACCAGACGTCGGAGTATTTTGCCCGCGTCATTTTCTTGTGCGCGTCGGCGATTGCGTCGACGTTTATCCTGCTCAATTCGGTGTCGGATCGGTTCCCGAACGGCCTCGGCAATGACAGCGGGGAGCTCGGCCACAATCTGATGGACCACCATTTCAAGGTCGGCGCCAGCGGCCTGTCCGACGATTTCGGCGACCAGTTCTACAAGGGGCAGCGTCCCAACGGCATCTACATTCCGCGATTCCGGAATCTCGACGCGAAATCGCGGCAGAAGGACTACATCCGGGGCTTCGGCTACCAGGGCAGCGCCAGCCGCGACAACTGGGCGCGTGGCATCAAGGAGTTGAGCGTCTTCGGCGCCGACCTCAAGGCCGATCTGATCGCGCCGGGCCCGTGGCGCTTCGGCATCGGTTCGTGGGGCGAGTGCCTGCCGTACCACGAGAACCGGATGTATCTGAGCGACAAGGTGCGCGACAAGTGGGGCCAGCCGACGGTGACCTTCGACTGCGGCTGGAAGACCAATGAGCTCAACATGCGCAAGGACATGATGAATTCGGCCGCCGAGATGCTCGAGGCGGCCGGGCTCAAGAACGTCACGCCGTTCGACGATGGGAGCGCGCCGGGATTGTGCATTCACGAGATGGGAACGGCGCGTATGGGCCGCGACCCGAAGACGTCCGTGCTCAACTCGCTGGAACCAGGTGCACGCGACGCCGAACGTGTTCGTCACCGACGGCGCGTGCATGACCTCCGACGTCGTGCGTCAATCCGTCGCTGACCTACATGGCCCTGACGGCTCGCGCCTGCGATCGCGCCGTCAGCGAGATCAAGAAGCGGAACCTGTGAGCCTCCAGCGATGAGCAGCCAACCGAACAGACCGCCACGTCAGGCATCAGCCGGCGCGAAGCGATTCGTCGCGCGGCGCTCGCCGCCGGCGTGATGCTGTCGGCGGAGTGGCTGTCGATCGTCGACGGCGCCAGGCCGCGCGCGCAGGGGACGGGGTTGTCCGCGCCGCACGCGTCGCTCGCCGGCGCGATCGCCGACCGCATCCTGCCGCGCACCGACACGCCCGGCGCCGCTGACGTCGGCGTGCCGGCGTTCATCGACCTTCTCTATCGTGACTTCATGATCGCCGGAAGAGCAGAAGATGCTCACCGACGGCCTCGGCGCGGTCGACGCGGCCGCGAAGTCGGCGGGCGGCGCGTCGTTCGTCACGTTGACGCCCAATCGTCAGGACGAGCTGCTGCGGAGCATCGCCAAAGCCGAGGAGGGGCGCGAGCAGGGATTCTTCCGGCTGATCCGGTCGGCGACGATCCTCGGCTATTTCACGTCCGAGCAGGTTGGCAGGACCGTGCTGCATTACGATCCGGTTCCAGGATCGTACGACGGCTGCGTGCCGATCGATCAGGTGGGCAGACGGAACTGGACGACCTGAGATTCCGTAAGGATCACGAAGCCGCCAGATGGAACGACTGCTTCAGGATCTGCGCTTCGCCCTCAGGCTCTTCCGCAAGGATCGCGCGTTCGCGCTGACGACCATTCTCACGCTGGCGCTCTGCATCGGCGCCAACACCGCCATCTTCACCATCGTCCGCTCGGTGCTGCTGCGGCCGCTGCCGTATCCGGAGTCGGATCGCCTGGTCTACCTCTATGAGTCGTTCCCGGGCGCCGGCGTCGAGCGCGCAGGGACGTCCGTGCCCAACTACTTCGATCGGCTGGCGTTCACGGACGTGTTCGACAGCCAGGCCCTGTATCAGCCCGGCGGCTTCCGCGTCGGCCAGGGCGCAGGCGCCGAGGGTGTCGCGTCGATGAGCGTCTCGCCGGCGTTTTTCAACGTGCTGAAGACGCCGGCGGCGCGCGGACGTGTCTTTGTCGAGGACGAGGGCACGCCCGGCAAGAACCGCGTCACGGTTCTGAGCTGGGCGTTCGCCAGGCGCCAGCCCGGCGGCGTGGACGGCATCGTGGGACGCGAGCTCGTCATGGACGACGAGCGCTATACCGTGGTCGGCGTGATGCCGGAGTCGTTTTCCTTTCTCAATCCTGAAGTGCGGCTCTGGGTCCCGCTCGCGTTCACGCCCGAGGAACGCGGAGACGACCGGCGTTACAGTCAGAATCACGATCAGATCGCCCGGCTGGCGCCAGGCGCGACGCTGGCGCAGGCGCGTCAGCGTCTCGATGCCCAGGACGCGCGGAATGTCGAGCAGGCCGGGGCCTTGAAGTCGGCCCTGGTCAACGCCGGCTACCGGACGGAAGTCGGCTCCTTCACCGCCGACGTCGTGCGCAACGTTCGCGCGGCGCTGCAGATGCTGTGGGGCGGCGTCGCGTGCCTGCTCCTCATTGCCGCAGTGAACATCACCAACCTGTCGCTCGCCCGTGCGACGGGCCGCCTCAAGGAAGTCGCGACGCGCACTGCACTCGGGGCTGCGCGAGGCCGCGTCGTCCGCCAGCTCGTCACCGAAACGACCGTGCTCACGTTGATCGGCGGAGGGCTCGGCCTGGCGCTTGGTTACTGGAGCCTCGGCGCCTTGACCGCGCTCGGCCTTGCCGACATTCCGCGGGCGAACGAGATCCGCATGGACGACGTGGTCGTCGTGTTCATCCTGGGCGTGGCGATGCTGCTCGGCGTTGTCGTCGGCGCGGTGCCGGCACTGCACATCGCGGGCACGAACCTGAACGTCGTGCTGCGCGAGGACGGCCGGACGGGCACGGCGAGCCGCGGGGCCCGGGCGATGCGCGGCGCTCTGGTCGTCGCGCAGGTCGCGCTGGCGTTCGTGCTCCTGCTCGGCGCCGGGCTGCTCATGGCGAGCTTCCGGCAGCTGCTCAACGTCAATCCGGGATTCACGCCGGAGCACGTGCTGACCGGACGCGTCTCGCCGCTGAAGGCACGGTATGCGGACGACAACGCGCTGCGTTCATACACGAGCCGCGCGCTCGAGCGCATTCGGGTACTGCCGGGCGTCGAATCGGCGGGCGCGACGAGCTTCCTGCCCTTCAGCTGGGACAGCAGCAGCAGCGTGATCATTCCCGGAGGGATACGTGATGTCCCCGGGCGAATCCGTGGTGTCGCCGAATCAGCTTTACGTGACCCCGGGTTATCTCGAGGCGCTGCGCGTCCCGCTCAAGGAGGGGCGGTTCTTCGCCGAAAGCGACACCGACAAGGCGCCCGGCGTCGTCATCGTCGACGAGGCGCTCGCCCGCCGGTTCTGGCCGACCACGAGTGCCGTCGGCCGCCGGATGTATCTGCCGCAGTCGCCTGACGATGTCGCGAAGCCGGGCCCGAAGGTCATCTGGCTCCAGGTTGTGGGCGTGGTCGGCAGCATCAAGCTCAAGGGGCTCGTCGAGGAAGGCGAGACAGCGCGCGTCGGCGCGTACTACATCCCGTACGCGCAGAATCCGGCGCGCGGCATCGGGTTCGCGATTCGCTCGGCCAACGACGACGTGACCGCTGCCAGGGCCGCTGTCGAACGCGCGCTCACCGACATCGATCCCGAACTCCAGCTCTTCGACACGTTCGCGATGCGCGCGCGCGTCGACAAGTCGCTCGAAACGCGCCGCGCGCCGATGCTGCTCCTGGGGATGTTCAGCGGCGTGGCGCTGCTGCTCGCGTCGCTCGGGATCTACGGCGTGCTCGCGTATCAGGTCGGCCAGCGGACGCGGGAAATCGGGATCCGTATCGCGCTCGGCAGCGACGCCCGTGGCATCCTCCGACTCGTGCTGCGCGAGGCACTCCTGCTGGTGCTCGTGGGTCTTGCTGCCGGCATGGCCGGCGCATTGGCGCTGCGTGGCGTGATCGCGTCGCAGCTCTACGGTGTAGGCGCGTTCGACGTCCGCGTCATCGTCGTTGCGACCATCGTGCTTGGGGTAGCGGCGCTCGTCGCCTGCGCCGGGCCGGCGCGGCGGGCCGCGCGCGTGGACCCGGCGGTCACGCTGCAGCCGTAGCTCGTGCGTTCAACTCAGCGGTCGGCAACGAATAGCTGCGGAGTCACGCGCTGGAAGGGAAAGCCCTTCGCGTCAATTCCGGTCGTCAAGAGTCGAAACTCCGTTCCGGGCAGCGTGACTTCGGCCGCGTACGTTCTGCGCGTCGCTGTCTCCTGCTCCAGCCTGAGCTCGACGGTTCCGAGCGCTGTCCCACGCATCGAGATGAGGTGAAAGCCCACTTGACGCGGCGCTCCGCTCATGGAGGTCTCGAGCCGCACTGGTTTGCCCAGGGGCGCCAGTCCCTTGAGTGGCACACCGTTTTCGGCCAATGACACGGCCGTGAGCGCGAGGGTGGTCTTCGCGGTCACGATCACGGAGAAGAAGCCGCGCCCCGCCATCCGCACCCTCCACGTCCCCGGGCTCGGCGCCTTGATGGTGACGAGGCGGACCGCTTCGAAGGCGTGATAGTCCACCCCGGGGCCATCGGCCCGAAGCTCGTCGCCCGACGGCTGAAGGACGGCGACGAACTGCTGGCACTGGAGCGCCACGAAGAAGTACGCGCTTTCGATCGTCGAGTCGAGCGGGATCTCGAAGTCGTGCACGCCGTCGGCCAACTGACCGCCGGCGCGAAACACGGTTTCACGATGACCGCTCGAGGCCGCCATGTCGTCGGCCGCCCCGGTTATTTCGTTCGGTGTGAAGAGCAACACCTTGCCGCCGGTGGCTTCGGCGGTGCGGATGAACGAGGGATCCACCTTCCCGGAACATGGCCAGCCGATCTGGTTCTTGGGCTGCTGATCCTGCGCATCCACCGGACGTGATGAGCAGAGGACGAGGGCGAGGCAGGCGACCCTTCGGAGCAGCATCTGAGTGTACGTTTCGGTTCGGCGAGCACGCCTCACCAGACCTGGCAGACCGGTTCCCTGACCATCGGCTGGCCGGACCTACAGGAGTACGCCGCCCGGAACTCCGGCATGTTACTCACCACGCCGTTGGTCCGATACCGCTCCGGGGAGTGCGGGTCGGTCACCGCGCGGAGGCGGAGCGTCTCCGGACGCGAATTGGCGCACCAGCTCTGGCCGTAGCCGACAAAGAAACGCTGCGCAGGCGTCAATCCGTCCTTGTCGGTGAGCGTCTTGCCAGACGTTTCCTTGACCCAGGCGCGATACGCCAGGATCAGGCCGCCCAGGTCCGCCACGTCTTCGCCCAACGTGAGCTTGCCGTTCACGCGGATGTCGTCCACCGCAACGTAGCTCGAGTACTGATCGCTGATACAGCTCGACCGGCGCTCGAACTCCTTACCGTCGACTTCGGTCCACCAGTCGCGCAGATTGCCACGGGCGTCGAAGCGCCGGCCTTCGTCGTCGAAGCCATGTGTGAGCTCATGGCCGATGGTGCCGCCCGTGTTGCCGTAGTTGGGCGCGTCGTCCATCTTCGGGTCGAATGCGGGCGGCTGCAGTACGCCGGCGGGGAAGTTGATCTCGTTCATCTGCGCATCGTAGTTGGCATTCACCGTCGGCGGGGTCAAATACCACTCACCGCGGACGAGCGGCTTTCCGATCTTCGACAGCTGACGTCTGACCTCGAACGCCATGGCGGTGGTGGCGTCGCGGAAGAAGTCACCCGGCACGATCGAGACGCTCGAGTAGTCCCGCCATCTGTCCGGGTGTCCGACCTTGTTCGTCACGGCATGCAGCTTGGCCAGAGCCTGCTTCTTCGTCTCGGCCGACATCCACTCGAGCGAGTTGATGTCTTCCTCCATGGCGGCCTCGATCTGGCTGACCATGCGCATCGTTCGCGTGCGTGTGTCTGCAGTGAAGTACTTCTCGACATACACCTGGCCGAGTGCCTCGCCCAGGTGGCGATCGACGCGGCCGACGCAGCGTTTCCACCGCGGTTGAAGCTCCCGTGCCCCCGTCAAGGTCTTGCTGAAGAACTCGAAATCTGCGTTGACGAACGCGGTACTCAGATACGGCGACGCGAGACGTGCCGCGTGCCAGCGGAGGTACGTTTTCCAGTCGCTCAGGGGCACGGTGGTGAGCTGCTTCTCGAGCGCTTCGAAGTAGCCTGGCGAGGTGACGTTCAGATCGGCGATCTGGCCGATGCCCATCTGCGCGAAGTAGCTGTCCCACGGCCAGGATGGCATGAGTGCCTTCAACTTCGCGCGCGGGAGCCGGTGGTACGTGTTGTCCGGATTGCGACGATCCACGCGGGACATGTGTCCTCTCGCCAGCTCCGTTTCGAGGCGCAGAATCGTCTGCGCGCCGGCGCTGGCCTGAGCCGGCTGGTCACCTAACAGTTCAAGGACGTGCGCGATGTGGTCCGCGTACTGCTCTCGCAACGACTTCGACTTCACGTCGTCCTTCAGGTAGTAGTCCCGATCCGGCAGACCGAGTCCGCTCTGATCGACGCTGGCGATGGTCTCCGTGGAGTTCCTGGCGTCCTGTTCAGCCGCGAGGCCGAACAGGATGGCGCCTCTGACCAGCATGGTGCTGTGGCTGTCGCCCACGATCCGGGCAAGGTCGCTGAGCGATCGCATGTTGCCGATCGCGGCCAGCTGCGGCGCGATCGGCGATGCCCCGCGCGCGTCGAGCGCCGGCTCGGCCATGCAGGCGCGGTAGTAGTCGCCGATCTTCTGCTGGTTTGGCGTGCGGGAGACCGCCCCGGCGCCCATCTGTTCGAGCAGGACGCGCAGCAGGACGCGGTTGTCGTCCTGCATCTTCCCGTACGTCGTCCAGGACGATTGGTCCGCCGGGATGGGGTTGTTCTTCATCCATCCGCCGCATGCAAATTGATAGAAGTCCACGCACGGGTCCGCCGCCCGGTCCATCGCGGCAGGGTCGAGCGAAGGCGTGTATGGCAATTGCGGGTCCGAGGGTGCCGCGGCCTGTGGCTTGGCCGGCGTGAATCCGCCGGCCTGTGCGGCCGACGTCCCGAGGGGCGCTGCGCCTTGCGCGGTGAGCAAGGCGGCAAAGGAGGTGAGGCACAGGCGAACCGTAAGTCTGGAGCGCATAGCGGATCCTAACGTATCGAAGCGGTCACGGTCTGGCCGCGCAAGCGACCGACGGTTTATCGAAATCGGTGTGTCCGGAGCACGGCCCATCGCAACTTCGCGGCGGAGGCGCGCCGGTTTGCGCGCGCTTCTTCCGTCGTGGCGCGAGTGACCTCTTCCGACACCGCGGCATACACTCCGGCCCTGAGGCCCGCCTGGAACGCCTTCTTCACGCGTCGGTCTTCGCCGGAGTGAAAGGTCAGCATCACGACTCGGCCGCCCGGCGTGAGGCACTGGGGCAACGACCGCAGCAACCAGTCGAGCGCCGAGAACTCGTCATTGACCGCAATGCGCAGCGCCTGAAACGTACGGCGGACCGACATCTGTAGGTCGGGCGCTGCCAGATGGGGCAGCGCCGCGGCGAGGCCGGAGCGCAGCAGCTGGTCGACGGCCCGTGTCGTCGTCATGGGCTGCTGCTTCAGGAGACGGGCGATGAGGTCGGCGTGCGGTTCATCGGCGTTCTCCTGGAGCAGGCGCGCGAGCCTCTCTTCGCTCACGCGCGCGAGGAGTTGCGCCGCGGATTCACCACGCGATGGATTCATTCGCATGTCGAGGGGACCGGCTTCCTTGTAAGTGAAGCCGCGATCGGGATTGTCGAGCTGCATCGAGGACGCGCCGAGGTCCGCAAGGACCAGGTCTGCGGCCGCGAGTCCCTCGGCCGCGAGTACCTCCGGCAGGCCCGCGAAGTTCGTGTGGTGGGCGACGAACGAATCCGAGCCGAAACCGGCAGCGCGGAGAGACGCCTCCGTGCGCGGCAGCTCGAGCGGGTCCACGTCGAGTCCGATCAGGCGTCCACCGGGCTGCAGGCGTTCAAGGATCGCTCGTGCATGGCCGCCGCCACCGAGCGTGCAGTCGACCGCGACTTCGCCGGCTGCGGGTCGCAGGAAGCGAAGGACTTCCTCGATCATGATCGGGCGGTGCGTCCCCGCCGGCGTCTTGCCGGACTCGAGGATCTTCTGCACGTCCGAGGCGTACCGCTCCGGGTTCAGCTCCTTGTACTTGTCGTGAAACGCGCGCGGGTGCTTGCCCGCGTATCGCGGACGCCGCTTGTGCCCCGACGCCGTATTGAGACGTTCGCCACGCACGACGGGCTCTCCTCTTGCCTGGCTATCAGGCCGGTGATTCTATCGTTCCTTGTCAGCGTCGTGAATCTGCCCGCGAATCTCGACTCCGGGGTTCGTCGGCAGGAAATCGTGAATCGCGGCATCGGGGTCAGGTCCTGAATCGTGATTTCCCGACCCATTCACGATTCACTGCCTGACACCACGAGACCCCATGAGACCCCACCCTGCCGTCCGCGACACGACCCTAACACGAAAAGATGCCATCATCTCTCAACGCAAATCCGAGGGGAGTGATGTGGCAGCAGAACTATGAGCCGGTCGGCGGCAGTCTGGCCGTGTCGACAGTGGTCGCGTCGATCCCAATCGTCGTGCTCTTCGTCATGTTGGGCGTGCGGCGCAAGCCGGCGTGGATGGCGGCGCTGACGGCACTCGCCGCGGCCTTCGTTCTGGCAGTGTTCGCGTACGGCATGCCGGTGCAACTGGCCGTCAGGTCCGCTCTCACCGGCGCGGCCTATGGCCTCTTCCCGATCTCGTGGATCGTCTTTTCGTCCATCATGCTGTATCGCCTCGCGGTCGATACCGGCAAGTTCGAGATCATCAAGGACTCGGTCGGCGGCTTGACGAACGATCGCCGGCTGCAGGCGCTGTTCATCGCGTTCTCGTTCGGCGCGTTCATCGAGGGTGCTGCCGGCTTTGGCGCGCCCGTCGCCGTTTCCGGCGCGATGCTCGCCGGCCTCGGCTTTCCTCCGTTCTATGCCGCCGGCATCTGCCTGATGGCCAATACGGCGCCCGTGGCGTTCGGCTCCATTGGCATCCCGGTGACCACGCTTGCCGGGATTACTGGCATGCCGGTGCTGCCGCTGAGCGCCATGGTGGGGCGGTTGTGCGCGATGATCTCGCTCATCATTCCGATGTATCTCGTGCTCGTGATGGCCGGGTGGCGGAAAACCATCGAAGTGCTGCCCGCCGTCGTTATCTGCGGGGGTTCGTTCGCCGCCGTCCAGTTCTATGTCTCGAACTACATGGGGCCCGAGCTCACCGACATCCTGAGCTCGCTCAGTTGCATCGCCGCGATGGTGCTCGTGATGAAGTTCTGGAAGCCGAGAACGATCTATCGCCTCGAAGGTGAGCAACCAGCGACGGTCGCCGCGCACGGCCACTCGGCGGGCCAGGTCTTTGTCGCCTGGCTGCCGTACATGCTGCTCGTGATCTTCGTGCTGACCTGGGGCGAGATCTCCGTCAAGCGGGCGATCGACAATTTCACGAACGGGCTGCTGCCTGCCTTCGTGCCACGGAGCGCAACGGTCCTGAATGGGCTGACCGTGCCAGGTCTGCATAATCTCGTCACGCGAGTGCCCCCGGTGACGCCGGCGCCCGCGCCCTACGCGGCCGTCTACACCTTCAACTGGCTGAGTAGCGCCGGAACGGCCTGTTTCCTGGCGGCGATCGTGTCGGCGTTGGTTCTCCGTGTGAGTCCGCGCCGCTTCGTTGGCGTCTACAAGGCCACGTTCGGCCAGCTTGCGAAATCGATGCTGACGATTGCCTCCATGCTGGCGTTGGCGTACCTGATGAACTATTCCGGCATGACGTCCACCCTGGGTATCGCGCTCGCGGCGACCGGCAGCACCTTTCCGTTCTTCAGCGCCATCCTGGGATGGCTCGGGGTGTTCCTGACCGGCAGCGACACCTCGGCGAACGCGCTGTTCGGCAACCTGCAGATGATCACGGCGAACCAGATCGGGCTCAACCCCGTGCTCACCGCGTCGGTGAACTCGGCGGCCGGCGTCATGGGCAAGATGATCGCCCTGCCAAGCATCGCGGTCGCCGTCGCGGCGACCGGCCTGACCTCCGAAGACGAGGGCAAACTGTTTCGCTTCACGCTGACGCACAGCATCTTTCTCGCCTGCGTCGTCGGGATCGTCGCGATGCTGTTTGCCTACGTGTTTCCGTCCCTGGTGCCGGTCCTGCGGCAGAAATAGCCGGCCCCGAGCCCGAGGGCTGATGCACGATTCAGGCGATTCACGGCCTGGCCCCCATACCGGCGCCACGCGCAGCCTCGTGACAGTCGTCCGGGTCCCCTGCGTTGCCGCGGGGCGCGCATTTGTCATACCCGATGAGAACAGAAATGACGCAAGATAGATCGTCGGGCATCGCGAGTGCGGGCATGACGGGCGCTTTCAAGAAAACTGGATTCCTCGCAGGGACAGTGGCGCTGACCATGGCGGCCTTGCCTGGAGTTGTCCCTCGCCTGACAGCGCAGACGACGAGCCCGGCACAGATCGCCGCGCAGCTGACCGGCCGCTGGAAACTGAACACGGAATCAACGCCAGCGTCTGTCACCTCCGGCCGTGGCCGAGGCCCAGCGTCACTGGCAGTCGCGCGCTCGCCGGTTCAGCGTGGGGGACGCGGCGGCGGTGGCAGTGGCGGTGGTGGTGGACAGCCGGGCGACGCGTCTGCGCCATTGATGGCCGAAGAAGTGGCCGCGCAGTCGGCATTGTCGGTCCTTCATCAGGTGCCATTGGAGATGACGATCGAGGCGACCGCCGAGACCGTCACCTTCCGCGAGCCCCGGGGGGAGTGGCGCTTCACGATCGACGCCAAGAACAGCGTGATGGACGTGCCTGGCGGTACGCTCCACCACAAGTCGAAATGGGACCGCGGCACGCTGCGCCAGGAATTCTGGAGCGCGCAGAAGAAGCTCGTGAAGTCCTGGAGTATCGAGGCGAACGATCGGCTCGTGCTCACGGAGAAATTCGAAAGCGTCACGTCGAATTCTCAATCGAGGGCAGTGTTCGACCGGCAGTGATGCTTTGTCGGCGTCATTTCGAGTATCCCTTCCACAGCCACTCGAGCGCCTCGGGCAATGTCTGTGTGACCACGGCACGATCGACGTGCCGTGAGTCGCGGGAATAGACGTACTGATACTTGTAACCCTTGGCCTTGAGCGCTGCGGCCATTCGATCGTTCGCCAGCACCCAGTTGTGCCATGTTTCTTCCTGGTCGCTGTAGCGATTGTCGAACTCGCTCACGTGCATCCAGATACGGATCGGCTTGGCCGGGCTGTAGGGAATCAGGGTGGCGTGATATTCCCACGCGCCGCGCGGCGTTACTGGACTGAGCGGCGACTGCTGGTTGACATAGGTTCCCGAGTAGGAAAGGACGCGCCGATAGAGCTCCGGATGGAACCACGCCATCGTGAACGCACAGGCCGCGCCTGAACTGCCGCCCATCGTTGCGCGCCCCTCCGGATCCGTGGTGAACGCGACCCCGTAGTCCTTCGTGATGCGCGGGAGGACCTCAGTCTCGATGAAATCGGTGTAGACGCCTGAGACGGTGTCGTATTCCAGCCCGCGCTGACTCCCCTGGGCGTCGCCGCCCCCGTTGTGCACCATCACGGCGATCAGCGGCGGCACACGCTTCTCGTGAATGAGGTTGTCGAGGATCGGCGGCAGGTTGCCGCGATACGTCGGCGACATGCCGTCCTGCGCGACGATGAACGGCGCGCGCGTTCCGGCCACGTACTGCGCCGGGACATAGACGGCGACCTGGCGCGTATACGGCACTACCTCGCCAGGCTGGCTGCGGGCGATGCCGGAGTAGATCTTGCTGTCCTTCGAGTCCATCGTGAACTCGTGGACGGTGCCCTTCGGCACGCCGTCCTTCACCGTCAGCTCAGGTGCAGGCGCGTAGGGCGGGCCAATCACGAAGTTGCCGTCCGCGTCCGGCGTCGGTGCCGTCGTCAGCGGGGGAGTCGGCAGGAGCGGTGGACGTGCGGGCCCTCGCCCGGGACCGCCCGCCTGCGATGCGGGCGGCGGACCCTGCGATGGCGGGGCCTGCGCATTTGTCCCACCCGACGAGGCGCCCACCACGATGAAGAGCAGTATCGAACCGCCAACGACGATCAGAGTCCGCATGAGGATGACCTCGTTCTAGCAGGGCTGAAAAAGGGGTCAGGTCTTGTCCCGTCGTTCTGTGCGATGATGCTGCGCCATTATTACTCAGGGCTCAGGTGCTCAGGGCTCAGGCAAGACCCTTGAGACACTTACTCGAATTGAGGCCCGAGCCCTGAGCCAAGCGTGATCCGCGAGATCCGCGTCCCGTGTCGGAAATCCGCGTGATCCGTGTCCCGTGAAGAGATCCGCGTCTCCAACTGAAATGAGGCCAATCATGAACAGGCGATCCGCGATGGCAGTGTGCGCTACGGCGCTGCTCGCGATGGTCCTGCCGGCCGCGCAGGGAACGGGGCAACCGTCCCCACAGGGAACGGGCAAGCCTGTCGGTGCGCCGGTTGGCGGCACGCTGACGCCGGCCAAGGCGGACGCGCGCGGCTGGGGCTGGCAGGTGAAGGCGATGATAGATCCCGCGACTCCGCGGCCGCTCTACAACCGGGCCAAAGAGCGGCTTCTCCAGGACAAGCAGATCACGAGCTACACGATCTCGACCTTCGACCCCGAGCTGTATTGCGAGGTCGGCAAGCACTTCGACTACATCTGGTTCGAGATGCAGCACAGCACCATGTCCTACGACGACATCCGGCGCATGCTGATGGCCTGCCCTCGCGTCGGCGCCGCGCCGATGGTCCGCATGCCGGATGCCTTCGAATCGAGCATCCAGAAGGCCACCGACCTCGGTGCTCTCGGGATCATCGTTCCCACGGTTGACGATGCGCTGGAGGCGCGTGACGCGGCACGCTTCTCCCGGTATCCACCGTTCGGGCGGCGGAGCGCCGGCGGAGGAGGGTATCGCGAGCTCTGGAACGCGCCGGGCCTGAACTACCGCGCGACGATCAACGACAACATGCTCGTGACGGTGATGATTGAGACGCTCGAAGGCGTGGCGATGGCCAACGAGATTGCGGCCACGCACGGCGTCGACGTCATTATCCTGGGCAACAACGATCTGTCGAGTTTCTCCGGCTGGAGCCAGAACGATCCGCGCTATCAGGATGCGATTATCAAAGTGCACGACGCGGCGCTGAAGTACGGCAAGTACTACGGAAATGCCGGTGAACAGTATTTGACCGGGTATACGGTGAGCGCCGACACCCGCATGGTCCAGAACGGCCCGGCGTGCGACGGCTGGCGACCAGCGGGTCGCGGCCGTGGCCGCGGCACCACAGCGGCGGGCGAAGAGCCAGTGATCGGCCTGCCGGCCGGTGGACGGGCGGCGGCGCCGGCCGCCCCGCCGCCAGCCCGGGACGCGGGGGCGCCCTGCTGGCCCTAGTACGGGCCGCCAGAGCCTCCGAGCCGCTCCCACCCGGGGTCACAAGACATGGAACCGGTTCCCCTGTAATATGTTGCAGGCGACCCGGTCTGACGGAGTAGTGATGCGATGATCATTACCGGCAAATCTCTTCCGCGCAGGACGTTTTTGAGGGGCATGGGTGCCGCCGTGGCGCTGCCCTTTCTCGATTCGATGGTGCCGGCGTTTGCCGCGCCAGCCAGGCCACCGGTTCGCCTCGCCTTCCTGTACGTGCCGAACGGCATCGACATGAAGAACTGGAACGTGGCGACGGAGGGCGCCCTCGGAGGCGACCTGCCTCGCATCCTCAAGCCGCTCGAGGCATTCCGCGGCGACATGATCCAGATCGGCAACTTGACGAACAACAGCGGCCGCGCCCTGCTCGATGGCGCCGGCGACCACGGCCGCTGCGCCGGGTCGTACCTCACCGGCGTTCAGGTCCGTAAGACGACCGTCGACATCAAGGCGAGCATCTCCTGCGACCAGATCATCGCCAACAAGATCGGTCACGAGACCCGCTTCGCGTCGCTCGAGCTCGGCATGGACGACTCGCGGCAGGCGGGCGACTGCGACTCCGGCTATTCCTGCGCCTACACCAACAACCTGGCGTGGCGCAGCGAGACGCAGCCGCTGCCGCCGATCCTCGATCCACGCGTCCTCTTCGAGCGCCTGTTCGGCACGGGCGTCGTGCTGAGCCCCGAGCAAACCGATCGCAACGCGCGCTACCGCCGCAGCATCCTGGACTTCGTCACCGCGGACACCAAGAAGCTGCAGACCTCGCTCGGGCCCACCGACAAGCGCAAGCTCGAGGAGTACCTCTCATCGATTCGTGAAGTCGAGCGGCAGCTCGAGAAGGCCGAGAAGGAGAGCGTCGCGGTGAATCCCGGCATGGACAAGCCCTACGGCGTGCCGCCCGATTTCGCCGAGCACTTCAAGCTGATGAGCGACATGATCACGATCGCCTTCCAGGCGGACATGACGCGCGTGCTCACGTTCCTGATGACGCGCGAGGGCACCAGCCGCTCGTATCGCGAGATTGGCATCGCCGACGGTCACCATCCGTGCACCCATCACCAGGGCAAGCCCGATCTGATGGAGAAGGTCACCCAGATCAACGAGTACCACACCAAGCAGCTCGCTGGCTGGTTGCAGAACCTGAAGTCGATCAAGGAAGGCGATGGGTGCCTCCTCGACAACTCGATGATCGTGTACGGCGCGGGCCTCTCGGACGGCAACCGCCATCTGCACGAAGACCTGCCGACGCTGCTCATCGGCAAAGGCGGCAACTACTTCAAACCGGGCCGCCGCGTCATCTACCGGAAGGAGACGCCCATGTCCAATTTCCATCTGACGCTCATGGATCGCATGGGCGTGCCGATGGAGAACTTCGGCGACGCGTCGGGCATGCTCGAGCCTGCGAGTCTGACCTAGCGGTCGACGGGTACGCTTCAGCGTATGCAGCTCCCGGGACGCGGCTCGGTTCGGCCACCGATAGGGATCGCGTTCGACGGCGATTTCGGCACCAGAATCGACGCCATGCTGGCCGTGGCGATGCTCAACGGCCTCACGGCGAAAACCGAGGCGCGACGCATTTCTCTCAGCGTTTCGCAGCCGAGCCTGATCTCCGCGCAGCTCGCGGACATCGTTGCCAGTTTCTATCGGGGCCGCCCGGCCGGCGGTCCAACCGGCGGTGTCGGGGCGATCACCGAGGGCATGATCGGCATGCCCGAGGGGCGCGGCTCCGCGGACGACAGGCCAGCGCTCGCGGCGATCCTGGCAAAGAAGGCCGCTGACGGTTCGCCGCTCTACAGCAGCCCGATCACCGGTCTGGTCAATACGGCCGAAAGCGCGATCCTTATCCGGAACCTGTTGCTCGCCCAGCACGACGGGAACGCGGCGATCGTGCTTGCCGGCCCGGCCACCGGAGTCGTCCGCATTCTCGGTCTCTATCGTTCGGGGCCGCAGATCACGGCGAAGTGCAAGCAGTTGGTCGTCGCCGCTGGTTCGTTCCCGGCCGGGCAGCCCGAGTCAACGATCAAAGGCGATGTCGCCGCGGCACGGAAACTCTTTGCCGAATGGCCGACGCCAATCGTGGCGGTCGGATCGGAAGTCGGAGATGCGCTGCCGTATCCTGCGTCGAGCATCGAGAAAGACTTCGCGTGGGCACCCGCGCATCCAGTCGTCGACGCGTACCGCGCCCTGAAGCCGATGCCCTACGATGCGCCGGCCTCGGCGTTGGCGGCGGTGCTCTATGCGGTCCATCCCGATGAGGATTACTTCAAGTTGTCCGACCCTGGCACGATCAGCGTGCTCGACGATGGCCGAACGCGCTTCACGCCCGTGGCGGAAGGCACGCATCGGTATGTGATTGTGGATCCGGCACAGAAAGAACGGGTCACTGCCGTGTATACCGCGATGGTTTCCGCCGCGCCGGCTCCAAGACCCGGCCGCGGCCGAGGGGCACAGTGAGGGGCACAGGAATGAGGCGTCACTCCGCCGCTGTCGCAGTCGCCGCGGGCGCACTGATCCTGGCAGTGAACATCAAGTCGACGGGACAGGCGCCTGCCGCCGTCACCACTCGGACCGCGTCGGCGCGGCCTGCAGTGGCCAAATCTCAGGCGAAGACAGAGCGTGCCGCGCCGAAGCCGTCTGCGAAGTCTCCGGCGAAGGCGGGCCCGCCGAGGGCCGAGGCGTTTACGGCCGCCACCAAGTCGCTCTTCGAAGAGACCTGCAGCGAGTGTCACAACTCGACCGACCTCGCGGGCGGACTCGACGTGAGCCTCTACACGTCGGTGGAGTCCCTCGCCGCCGATCGCGACCGCTGGGATCTGATTCTGACCAAGCTCAAGTCGCAGGAGATGCCTCCCGAAGACGTGCTCCGGCCGGACCAGGAGATCAACACCCTGGTGAAGTTCCTCGAGACGGAGTTCGCCCGGGCCGATGCCGCCATGAAGCCCGATCCGGGGCGGGTCACCGCGCGCCGTTTGAACCGGGCCGAGTACACGAACACGATCCGGGATCTCGCTGGCCATCGAGTTTCGCGCCGACAAGAACTTTCCGACCGACGATTCGGGCGACGGCTTCGACAACATCGGCGACGTCCTGACGGTCTCTCCGGTGCTGATGGAGAAGTACCTGTCGGCTGCCGGACGGATTGCCGAACGGGCGATCGTCTCCGAGCCGCTGCCGAAGCCGATCGAGGTGGAGTACAGCCTGCGCTTCAAGAACCTCCGCCGGCTCGATCCGAGCAACGTCGAGGCGACACACCGCTTCGATTTCGACGCCGACTACGAGCTCAAGATCGGCCTGCCCGGCCAACGCGCCAAGGATGCCGCTCCTGTCACACTGGGCCTCTGGGTGGACGGCAAGCTGACGCACACGCAGCAGATCGAGACAAAGCCGTCCGGACTCGTCTACTTCAATCCCTACTCCGAGGAGCAGATTCGCGTCCCGGTGCCGGAAGGCGATCACACGCTTCGCCTCGGATTCATCGACGACCCGTTCGTCAAGACGCTCGCGAAGGAAGAGATCTACAAGGACACCATCAACAAGTGGATCGGCTCGGTGACGGTCATCGGCCCCTTTGCCTCGCAGGGCGAGAAACCGAGCCGCAAGAAGATCCTGGTGTGCAATCCCGAAGACTGGTCCGGTCTGCGTCGACCGGATCCTGTCGACCCTGGCGCGCCGCGCGTACCGCAGGCCGGTGACCGGCGCCGAGGTCGCGGCGCTGCGAAAGTTCGTGACGCTCGCGAAAGACGACGGGCAGTCCGTGGAGCAGGGCATCGCGCTCGCCATCCAGGCGATGCTCGTGTCGCCGCATTTCCTGTTTCACATCGAGCGCGATCTCTACCCGAACGACCCGGGCAGAGTGCACCGGGTCTCGGACGTCGAGCTGGCGTCGAGGCTGAGTTACTTCCTGTGGAACTCGATGCCAGACGATGAGCTGCTGTCGCTGGCCGAACGGCGGCGTCTCAGCGCTGCCCGATGTCCTCGACGCGCAGGTGACGCGGATGCTCGCCGACCGAAGGCCTTCGCGATGGCGGAGAATTTCGCCGGCCAGTGGCTGGAGGTGCGGAATCTCGACAGCATCAAGCCGGATCCGCAGAAGTTTCCGGCCTGGGTTCCCGAACTGCGCGACGCGATGAAGACCGAGACGCGGATGTTCTTCGACTGCGATCCTGCGCGAGAACCGTCCGATCAGCGAATTCATCAACGCGCGGTACACGTTCCTCAACGAGCGGCTGGCGAACTACTACGGCATCGACGGCGTCACCGGGCCGGAGTTCCGGCGCGTCGATCTGACGACGCCCGAGCGCGGTGGCGTGCTGAGCCATGGCAGCGTACTCGCTGTCTCCAGTTATCCGACACGCACGTCGGTCGTCATTCGCGGCAAGTACATCTTGCAGAACATCCTCGGATCGCCGCCGCCGCCGCCGCCGGCCGACGTGCCCGCGCTCGACGAGCAGGCGGTGGGGACGACTGCGTCGCTGCGCAAGCAGATGGAGACGCACCGGACCAACGCCGTCTGCGCGTCCTGCCACTCGCGCATGGATCCGCTCGGCTTCGCGCTCGAGAACTACGACGCGATCGGGAAGTGGCGGACCATGGACGGCGGCTTCCCGGTGGATTCGAGCGGCATGCTTCCGGGCGGGAAGACATTCGCGAATGCCGCCGACATGCGGGAGATTCTCAGCCACCGGCAGTTCGAGTTCGCCCGCACGCTCACCGAGAAGCTGCTGATCTACGCCCTGGGCCGCGGTCTCGAGCGCTACGACCGTCCGACCATCAACGAAATCACCAAGCGGATGGAAACGTCCGGCTACGGCTTCCAGACGCTCGTGCGCGAAGTGGTCCGAAGCCTGCCGTTCCAGTCGCGGCGCGCCGAAGTGTTGAAGACGGTCGTGGCCGCGCCGCCGATCCATTGAGGTAGTCCTCAGGCACGGCGGTCTGCCGCCACCGACGGCCTGCGTGACTGGAAGCGTCACGGACATTGGCGTTCGCCTCACACGGCGTCACTCCAGCTATATACTCTCCACGATGGGAGCGTCCCCCGCGCTCGGCGAGAGCGTCAATCGGTCCGGCTTCGCTCCAACGAGTCCCGGCAAGCCAACGCTCGCCATCGTCATTCCCATCTGCAACGAGAGCGCGGGCCTCGAGGAACTGTTCAGACGCTTGCGATCGATGTTCGAGCGACTGCCGGATCTCGAGTGCCAGGTGATCTACGTCAACGACGGGAGCACGGACGGATCGCTGGAGATCATGCTGGACCAGCGCGGCCGGGACGAGCGCTTCACGGTGATCGACTTGTCCCGGAACTTCGGTCAGCAGGCGGCGATTGCCGCCGGACTGGCCGCCGCGGCAGTCGATGCCACTGTGGTCATGGACGGCGATCTGCAGGATCCTCCCGAGCTGATTCCTGAGATGGTCGCCTGCTGGCGCGCGGGCGCCGAGGTTGTGCGCGCCGAGCGGCGCACGCGGCGGGAGCGGGGCGTGCGGCGCTGGTCGTTCGAACTGTTTCACCGGCTCTTCGGCTGGCTTGCCGACTTCCCGATTCCGGCGCACGTCGGCGTGTACGGGCTGCTGGACCGCAAGGCCCTCGACGAGCTCAACCGCCTGCCGGAGAAGAACCGTTTTCTGCCGGGCCTGCGCGCCTGGGTCGGCTTCGAACAGCGCGCCGTCTACTACGACCGGGACGAGCGCGCCTCAGGACTGCCGACGCAGAGCTTCGCCCGGCTGTGTAGATACGCGCTCGACGGCGTCTTCAGCTTTTCGTACAAGCCGCTCAGGCTGATGGTTCTGGCGGGAAGCATCATTTGTGTGATGGGATTCGTGCTCGCCGCCAGGTTTGTCATCAGGCGCCTGGCCGGCGTCGAGCAGGCTCAGATGGGATTCACGACCATCGTCACGCTCGTGCTCTTCCTGGGCGGCGTGCAACTCGTATCGATCGGCCTGCTGGGCGAGTATCTGGCCCGCATTTATGACGAAGTGAAGGAGCGTCCGCTCTACATCGTGCGGCGGCGCTTCTCCGTGCGATCCGACGGTACCGCGGATCACGCGGCCGTCGGCCGCACTCCGCAGCAATGACAGTGGCGTCCAGTCTGCGCCCGCGGCTGTCACGGATGACGGCCGTGGCGGTCCTCCTGACCCTTTACTACGTCATGGCGGTGTCTGCGGCGTCGCAGAAGAGCATGACGTTCGACGAGATGGCCCACCTGACCGCGGGATACACCTACTGGGCCTTCGACGACTACCGGTTACATCCTGAGAACGGCAACTGGCCGCAGCGGCTCGGGGCACTGCCCGCGGTGATGGGTGGCGTCTCGTTCCCCCGGCTCGATCAGCCCGCGTGGACCTCGTCGAACGTCTACGTGATGGGCGACCAGTTCCTGTACTTCAGTGGCAATGATGCCGACACCATGCTCGGGCGCGCCCGGGCGGTGATGGCGCTCGTCGGCGTGGCGCTGGGAGTCCTGGTCTTCGCGTGGACCAGACGACTCGTGTCGCCAGCCGGCGCGTGGGTGAGCCTTGTACTGTTCGTGTTCAGCCCGACGATGCTGGCGCATGGCCCGCTCGTCACGTCGGACATGGCCGCGGCACTATTCTTCACGGCGGCGTCTGGCGCGGTGTGGGTTGCGCTGCACCGTGTGACGCCCGTTACGGTCGTCGGCGGCGCCGTACTGGTTGCCGGCGTCTTCCTGTCGAAGCTGTCGGGGCCAATCCTGATGCCGATCGCCCTCGTCATGCTGGCCGTACGCGTGATTGGCGGCAGGCCTCTCGCCGTCGGGTTCGGCGACCGTACCGTCGAGTACACAGGTCGCGTGCGTCAGTTGGCCGTGCTTCTCGGCGTCGCCGCGGTGTTCGGGCTCGTGGTGTGGGCCCTGATCTGGGCGTCGTACGGCTTTCGTTACGCGGCGTTCGCCGCCGCAGCGACAGGCAAGGACGCCTTCCTCGGTCAGGTGAAGGACCAGCCGGGGGTGGTCGGCTGGTTGCTCTCGATCGCGCGGCAGTTCCACCTGCTACCCGAGGCCTACATCTACGGGTCGGGCCTGACGGTGCAGTTCGCGTCGGAGCGCGCGGCGTTCCTCAACGGACAGTTCGCAACGACCGGCTGGTGGTGGTACTTCCCGTACGCCTTCGCGGTGAAGACGACGATTCCCGGCATGATGATCGGGGTGTTCGGGCTGGTCGCACTCGCCGCGCGGTGGAGGAGCGGTGAGGCGATCGGCTCCTGGCTGGAACGCGCGCAGGCCAGTCTCTACGCCGGCACGCCGCTGCTGGCCCTGGTCGTCGTCTACTGGGCATTCGCGCTCACCACCAATCTCAACATCGGTCAGCGGCACCTGCTGCCGACGTATCCCGCGCTGTGCATCCTAGCCGGCGGAGCCGCGTTCTGGATCCAGCCGCGGTTCGAGGGGATCCGGAAACCGGAACCGAAGACCGGACGCGATCGCCGACAGCAACGATCCCAGGCCGGCGTTCGGAGTACCGCATCCGGCTCGCTCACGATTGCTGGCGTGGCGACTGTCGGCCTGCTGGCCTGGCACGTGGCGGAGTCGGTGGCCAACAGGCCGAGTTACTTGGCGTACTTCAATCAGCTGGCAGGCGGGCCCTCGCAGGGTTACAAGCACCTGGCCGACAGTTCGCTCGATTGGGGACAGGATTTGCCGGCACTCAAGCGGTGGCTCGACCACGAGGGATTGCAGCAACCGGGCGCGGGCGGCGTGTACCTGTCGTACTTCGGCACGGCGCGCCCGGAATACTATGGGATTCAGGCGACGCTCCTGGCCGGTTTCATCGATCGCCGTGCACCGCAGCCGCCCGTGCCGCTCGGCGCCGGTGTCTACTGCATCAGTGCCACAGTGCTGGACGTCATCGGGACGATGTTCTACAAGCCGGAGTACGAGAGCAACTACCAGGCGGCTCTCCAGAACGTGACGGTCTTTGCCCGTGCCTCGGAGAACGCTGACGCCCACTCGGCGCTGATGCGGCAGACCGGCGAAGAGTACTGGGCGCAGCTGTTTCCGCAATTCGATCAGTTGCGGACGGGACGGCTCGTTGCCTTCCTCCGCCGCCGTCAGCCCGACGCCATGGTCGGTTACTCGATTCTGATCTATCGGTTGACCGATGCAGACGTGGCCGAGGCGCTGAAGGGACCCGCACCGGCCGGCCCCGCCTGACACGTCACCGCTCCCTGTTATCCTCACCGGCATCAGATGGCAAAAGGAAGGAAGCGCGCATCGTCGAGTGTCCGGCAGTCCGCGCCGTGGGGGCGCGCCACGGTCTATTGCGCGCTCGCGGTCGGACTTGCGGCGGTGATCGTCTACCTGAACGCGCCCGGCAACGAGTTCGTGCTGGACGACACACGCATCATCCGCGACAACCTGCGCATCCGGTCGCTCGCGAACGTCCCCGCGTTGTTCGCGTCGTCGTATTGGGACCTGGAGGGCGCACAGGCTCTGTACAGGCCGATGGTGCTCGCGAGTTACGCGGCGAACTACGCGATGCACGGCTTGTCTCCCTACGGCTATACGGCAGTCAACATCGCCCTGCACGCGGCCGTGTCGCTCCTGATCTTCGCGCTCGTGCGCAGCTTGGGCGGGTCGTTGTTCGCTGCGGGCGCGACGGGGATCGCATTCGCGGTTCACCCAGTCCACACCGAGGCGGTCACGGGAATCGCGGGGCGCACGGAGCTGCTGGCCGCCTTCTTCTTCCTCCTCGCGATGTACTTCCATCGGCTGGCGCCTGGCGCCGGCCGTGAGCGCCCTCGGCCACCGGGCCGCGGCGGTCGCGTCCTTTGCCTGCGCGTTGCTGGCGAAGGAGAGCGCGATAACGCTCCTTCTCGTGCTTCCAGCCATGGACGCGCTCTTCCCTACGAAAGGCAGCGAGGCGCAGCTGGCGGGACCGCGCTCTCGAATCGTCACCGACTACCTGCCGCTCATCGCCGTGGCGCTTGCCTATCTCGCCGTGCGCCGCACCGTCCTCGGCGCCATCGTCATTACGACGGAAGTGATCGCGCCGCTCGACAATCCCATGGTGCCGATGACGACGACGGCACTTGGCGAGAAGGTGGGAGCGACGACAGGCCAGGCGCTGATGACCGCCTTTGCGGTAGTCGCCGAGTACGCCCGGCTCCTCGCGTGGCCGGCGCGCCTCTCGCCGGACTACTCGTACAACCAGATTCCGCTCGTGACCAGCGCGCTCGATGGGCGCTTCCTGGGCGGCGTGATCATCGTAGCGGCGTGCGTCTGCGGGATTCTGGTGTTGAGGCGCCGAAACCGCGTCGCCGCATTCGGACTGGCGTTCCTGGCGCTGACCTTCTCCATCGTGAGCAACTTCGTGATCACGATCGGGACCGACTGTGCCGAGCGGCTCATGTACCTGCCGAGTGCAGGCGCCCTCGTTGCGGCGGCGGCGGGAGCGGATGCCCTGACCAGCACCGTGCCGGCGCGCCGGCGCCTCGCGTACGTCGTGCTCACCGTGCTGATCGTCATGTGCGCGGCGCGGACGTGGACGCGGAATCGTGACTGGAAGAACGATCTTGCGCTCTGGTCCGCGGCCGTCGAGGTCGCCCCGGGCAGCGCCAGGGTCCAGACCGAGTACGGCCGGAGTCTGATGGGTCTTGCAGAGGATGCGGCGCAGGCCGGGCGCGCGGCTGATGCTGAGCGCCTCTACGCGACGGCGCAGGCGCACTACGAGATCGCACTGAAGATCTACCCGTCCTATGCGCTGCCCATGGATGGTCTTGCGAACATCCTCTCGCTTCACCAGCGCTTCGACGAGGCGGTCGTGCTGTACGAACGGGCGGTGAAGGTCTGGCCTGGGAACTATGCCAGCCTGACGAATTGGGGAGCGCTGCTCTGGGATCGGTCGACTCGCACAGCGGCGAAGGCGTCGACGCTCCGAGGGGAGGGCAGAGTCTCGGAGGCCGATGCGCTGGCCAGGCAGGCTGACGCCGATTACCGCGAGGCGTCCGACAAGATAGACAAGGCTCTCTCGATGCGGCCTTCCTACGCCCACGCACACCTTGTCCGTGCGCTCCTCCTCGACAGCGACCTCGACAACCCGACGCGCGCCATACCGGAGTTCGAGGAGGTGTTGCGCCTGATGCCTGCTCACCCCCAGCGGCCCGTCATCGAGAAGGAGCTGGTGCGGCTGAGAGCGCTGCAGTCATCCGGCTCGGTGGGCAGGTAGGATTCGCAAGGCCTTGTGCGCGGCGGTGTCGGTGACGCGAACGAGGTGAGACGATGCTCGAGTGCGACGGATGACCATGGCCGAATCGCGAGACATCTACCTGCTGGGCATCAGCTGCAATATTCACGAGAGCTCCGCGGCGCTCGTGAAGAACGGCATGCTGATCGCGGCGGCCGAAGAGGAGCGTTTCACGCGCAAGAAGCATGACAGCCGGTTTCCCGTTCTGGCGATCGCTTACTGCCTGCGCGAGGCAGGCATTTCGATGCGGGAGCTCTCCTACGCGGGCTTCTACTGGCAGCCGTGGCGAGGATTGCTGAAGCGCCTGTGGTGGCTCGTTCGCTATTTTCCAGCGTCTCTGCGAACCTTCCAGGGCGGCAAACCCTGGCGTGGTTCGATCGGCACGCTCGTGAGCCACCTCGCCGTCCCATTCAAGTTGTGGCGCATGGGGTTTCGGGGCAGGTTCTACTTTGTCGACCATCACCTGGCACATGCCGCCAGCGCGTTTCTCGTGTCGCCGCATGCGTCGGCGGCGATTCTCACTGTCGATCTGTGTGGAGAAGACTGCACCACCCTCCTTGCTCGCGGCAGCGGCCACAACATCAGGCCGATAAGAAGGTTCTATTTGCCGAATTCTCTCGGCATCTTCTACGCGGCGCTCACGCAATTCCTGGGCTATGAAGCCAACGCCGATGAATACAAGGTGATGGGTCTGGCATCGTATGGTCAGCCCAGGTGTGCCGACACGGTGGCGGCCATGGTGCGCTTCCAGAATGGTCAGTTGCTGAACGACAATTCCTGGTTTGCTTTTCACACCGGCGGCGCCAATTGCTACTCACAGCGTTTTGTCGAGGAGTTTGGTGCGCCCTGCAGCGGCGAGGACCATGTCGACGCAGAACCTTACCGGGATCTCGCCGCCAGCGGCCAGAAGGTTCTCGAGAACGTGCTTCTCGACGTGGCCAGTTGGTCCAGGAACGAAACGGGCGAGGACAATCTGTGCATGGCCGGCGGCGTGGCACTGAATGCCGTCGCCAACGGCCACATCAGGGAGCGTCAGATCTTCAGGAACATCTGGGTTCAACCGGCGGCCAGCGATGCGGGATGCTCGCTGGGCATTCCGTTTTACATCTGGCACGAACGGCTGGGCAACCCGCGCGGCTTTGTAATGGAGCATGCCTACTGGGGCCCTGAGTATCCCGAGTCGGACATGCAACAGGCCATTCGATCGCGTGGTCTCGAGTCGCGGCGTGTGGACGACGTGGAGCGGCAGACAGCCCGGCTCCTGTCTGAAGGTCAGGTGATCGGCTGGTATCAGGGCCGGATGGAATGGGGCCCGCGCGCGCTGGGCAACCGCAGCATCCTGGCCGATCCGCGCCGCACGGAGATGAAAGACGTCATCAACCGCAAGATCAAGTTTCGCGAGCCTTACCGTCCATTCGCGCCGTCAGTGCTGGAAGAAGACGCAGCAGACTATTTTCATTGCAGTGGGGTATCGCCTTATATGACGTTCGTGTGCCGCGTTCGGGATGAGAGGAAAGACCAGCTCCCGGCAGTCACACATGTCGATGGAACAGCTCGCCTTCAGACCGTCTCGCGCAGGCACAACCCCAGGTTCTGGACTCTCATCAGCGAGTTCAAAGCACTGACCGGCCTGCCGATCGTTCTCAACACGTCCTTCAACGTGAAAGGCGAGCCCATCGTCTGCACACCGGATGACGCCGTGAGATGTTTCATGAAAACCGAAATTGACTATCTGGTTGTCGGAAACATCATCTGCAGCCGATGATCCAAAGCTCGCTGGCGCAGCCGGCTCGACGACGGTGTCGAGAGAGACGAACGACGTGCGGCCATAGCCCCGTCGTCGAACCCACGATTCACGATTCACCGAACCCACGATTCACGGCCTGGCCCCGCCCCTCGTCCATGGCTGACGGAGTTCCATCACACTCTGCTTGCGCAGGCCCGGTCGAAGCTCGAGAATCGGTGAATGCACATTCTGCGGCTCGGCCTTGCTCTGGTCCTCCTCGCCGCGATGGACTCCGCTGCCACGCAACCTTCCTCCGATAGGCGAGCGGCGTCTCAGGCAGGGCCCGGAATCGATCATGCCGTAGGGTTCTACGACCCGCGGCTGCAGCGGGTTGTGCTCGTCGGTGGTGCCGGGGACCCGAAGCACGGTGACCGGGACAAGGTATGGAGCTGGAGCGGCACGCGCTGGGAGCGTGTGACCGACGATGGACCGCCTGGCCGGGTCAATGCCGGTGCTGCCTATGACGCCGGTCGCGAAAGAGCAGTCGTTGCCGGCGGCTCGAGGAAGGCTGACGGCCCCACGTGGGAAGTGATAGGGGATAGTTGGGCAGGAGAGCGGAGCGGCTGGCGGCAAATCGCTGACGTCGCGCCGCGCGATCATCACTCTTTGGTGGAAGACGGCCGCGGAGGCGTTCTGATGTTCGGCGGGATCCCGGCGGACCGATCCGCTCCGTGGCCGGCCGATACGTGGGCACTGCAAGGCGACGGATGGAAGCGCATCGTGACCGAGGGCCCGCCCGGACGCGGCCGGGCTGCACTGGTCTATGACAGCAAACGCCGGCGCGTCGTCCTGTTTGGCGGCGTCAGCGCGCCACCGGGACCGAATCAGCCGCAGACTTTCTTCAACGACACCTGGATCTGGGACGGTGAAGGTTGGCAAAGAGCGGCGGACGGCGGTCCGCCCCGGCGATACGCCCATGGGATGGTCTTCGACGAACGCGCGGGTGTCGTTCTGCTCTATAGCGGCGCCGCGGCGCATCGCGATGCCCCGCTGAGCGACATGTGGCAGTGGGATGGTGTGCGCTGGACAGAAATCCGCCTCGAGGGCCCGACCCCCGGCTATCGCTACCAACCGGTCATGGTCTACGACCGGGCGCGCGACAGGACCGTGCTGTACGGCGGCATCGGAGGGCCCAGCGATACGTGGGAGTGGGACGGTCAGCGGTGGCGGCAGATCACGCCGTGATGCCGAACGGCGGCTTTCGAATTCCTTCGAGTGAGTCTGGGCGCGCCACTCACTCGAAGGGCGTATTCCGTGGAAGGGCTATGAATCCGCAGGTCAGGATGGTCAGAGGGCTGCAATTGCAGCGAAGGTCTCGGCAGACACGTCGAACGCGCGAGCGAACCCCTCGACGTAGCGTCCATTACCAAGTGTAAGCTCGTACAGGTTGAAGTCCGCGAATCCCAGCGTCATCCTCGTCGCCGGAAAGCGCTCGATGAGGCGTGCGGCCGCGTCCCCGAACCTCTCACTGTCCTTGTCCACCACCGTCACGATAGCCGCCACGGAGAGTCGCGGCAGCTGCATCGGATCAGCCTTCGGCGTGTCGTTCGCATGAACGAGGACGCCGACGCGGGCACCGGGTTGAAGCGCCGCCGCATGGCGAGCGAGGTTCGAGGCTTGAACGTAGCAGGCGCCGAAGTCCGGGCGCATCGCAAACGGCAGCAGAGCCGCCTCCGGGGCATTGTCGACAAGGACGGCGAGGCTCAGTACTCTGGTCGATTGCAGCAAGCCACGAATCGACTCCAATGTGCCGCGGTCCATCAGTGGTCCCTCCCTGGCCAGAGCATTCTCGATTCGGCGTGGCACGTCAATGGTTCGTCGGATGCCTCCTCGGTCGCGACGCCCTGAACCCGGCGGTTATCTTCAGCGGCGGATCTGCACGGAGGTGGCCCCTCGTAGTGGAATGCTCATCACGCGAGTGCTGGCGTTGTACTGAAAGTCGGCGCTGCCGAGCGTCTGATTGTTGCGCCTCACCGATTTGAAGCGATCGATGCCGTGTACCTCGAGCACACCGTTGATGCCCAGGTTCCCGGCCTGCCAACTCACCGTCGTGCCCGACATGGCGCCCGTCATCGGCACGACACCGGTTCCCGTGTAGTACTCGAAGCGGCTGGCCACGCCGGCCGCGGGATAGAACTCGATGCGGAGGGCTGGCGCCCAGTTCGGCGTCCAGTTGTTGTTCGACTGCAGGATGTCGCCGCGCGGGACAATCGAACCGGCCTTGAGGTAACGTGGAATCACGGAGAGCGGGGCGCTGGCCGTGATGGTGGCCGGTCCCGTGTACCGGGTCTTCCCGTCGTTGTAGTCGATCCACTCCCCGCGTGGCAGGTAGACCGATCGGCTGGTGGCACCCGCTGTCAGCACCGGCGCGACGAGGAGGGCATCACCAAACATATACTCGTCGAACATGTCGGCCACCGCGGGATCGCCGGGAAACGCCAGCGGCATCATCCGCATTGCCGGCATGCCCGTTTGTGTCGAGCCGTAGACGAGCGATCGGACATACGGAATCAGATCGTGGTGCTCCTGGGTGAGCGTGCGCGCGATGGGGAGGAGCTGGGTGTTGGCATTGGGCCCCGTGTCGTAGCTGTACCACAGCGTCCGATTCGGGCCGATGAGGATCTCCATCATCGGCGAGTAGGCGCTGAGGGCGAGCCATCTGGCAAACGTTTCCGCGTTTGGATTGCGGCCGTATCCGCCGGTATCGGAGCCGACCATCGAGTACATGATCGGGCCGAGCCGCAGGAGCTGCTTCAGCGAATCGGACATCCCGGCGAGCGTAGCGTCGGAATCGCCGTTCCAGACGGCGACATACTTCCGCGCGCGGTCGTAGGCGTTTCTGGCGAATGTGAATCCTTCAGATCCCAATACGTCTGACGTGGCCTCGTACGCCGCCTTCGCGGTCAGAATGCCCAGCTCGTTCTGCAGGGCGGCCGGCATCTCGCCCTGCTCGCCCCGGTCGATCTTGAAGCCGCGCATGCCGCGCTTGACGTAGCCGTCCCGCAATTGATTCTTGAAGTGCGCGAACACCTCCGGCCGGCGGAGATCCAGCGCCGGGGTCGTCGTGAAGTTCCCCTCGAACCCGTTCGCGGCGCTGAACGTGGCCGGCGCAAACACTGGATCGGTGACCATCGTGTTGTTCACGCGGTTGGCGATCCACCCGATCAGATACATGTTGCGCCTGGCCAGGTCGGCGGCCATCTCGTCAGGGTTCGGGAAACCGGTCGGACCGGGATCGAAGTCGAAGTTGCCCCAGCCGCCGAGGCCGCCGCCGCCGCTCCCGTAGGGCCGATCGAGCCAGATCGCCGACGCGGGCAGCTGAAGGCGCTGCAGGTTATCGGCGTCCTTCTTCACGAGCGCCTGGGCGTTGGTGACGCCATTGGCCGCGAAATCGGCGTGATGATCGTCGCGCCACCAGATGGGGTCGAAAGCCCACAGCGGCGGCATCAGGGAGCCGCCCGCCAGTTGGTTGTAGCGCGCGAGCACATCCGCAGGCGTGGGCCCGTAGATCACGTTGTAGGTCAGCGCTGGCGTGTCGAACGTCAGGCTCGTCCGTTCGCTCACGGCGACGGTGGCGCGGCCCAGGGCCAGCGTGTCCGCGTAGAGGCCATACTTCCGTGACGTGACGTAGAACGGAGCGCGGCCGCTCGGGTCGCCGCTCCCGACTGGCGGGCCGGAGAGTCCGAGCAGCGGCTGGTTGTTCGCGCCGCGGTTGTCGAGCGCGCCGCCGGTGCCGTGGTAGGAGTACTCCCAGAGGCCGTAGTTGTGCTCGCCTTGATCGAGAAAGGCCTCCGTGATGCTCGTCGCCTGGTCAGAACTCAACTGCACCTGCACGACGGCCGGGCTGACGAAGGTCCACCGGACGCGAGCGGTGTCGGGGGATCCCGGAATCGTCAAGGTGGCCTCGAGCGTGGTCGCCGCCTTCTTCCCAATCACCGCCGTGCTCGCGGATCGGGCGGTCCCGACGTTGAACGTCGTCTGGGCCTGTCGCAGGAGGACCTGTCCGGTGCTCTTCTCGATGATGGAGTACGAATATGGTGCCGCCGTGACCTCGAGCCGCAGCGCAGAGGATTCCAGGACCGTCGTCGTCGCAGCCGCGGCGGGCGTCGCGTTCCAGACCCTCACACCGAGCCAGGACGCGGCGCCGATGAGGAACAGCAGGCATCCTGCGATTCGAGTTGACGTGGACATCGGCATCCCTCCCGCGGGTCAACGATCGCCTCAACGGCCATAGAGCGTATCAGACGATCCCAGGAGACGAGCCACTCTCGTGGAAACTCCGTGAGGTGCGCGGTTGGTCTCACGGCAAGACGCGGTCGGCCTTGGAAAGCATCGCTGGCGGGAGCGTCAAGCCGAGTTCCTCGACAAGGCACATCCATCTGGGAGCGGGTCGAGGCGGACGCCTGTGCGGAGCCGCCCCGATCGTCCGGTCGAGTCTCCTATTTCAGGATCAGCTCGCGAGCGTACTTCGTCCCGACGACCGCGCGATACTTGCTGCGGTCCTGATAGCCCTGCATCTGCGCCTCGTCGGTGCCGTCCGACTGCTGTAAGAGGGCATCAGATTTTTCGACGTTGGCTTCCACTGCGGCGAGGCTGGTGTATTCCCGGAGGATCAGCAGGTTCCACGTCCCGCTGTCGTCCAGCGTCCGGAGAATCTTGTACGATTTCTGGAAGCCGGCCTTGACCTGCGCGTCCTCCGACTTCTTGAACGAGGTGTCGAGGTACTGCAGGTACATCTGGTCCATGCCCGACGCCATCTGGATCATCGTGACGGTCCAGACAGTGCCCGGGCTGAAGTACTTGTGCACCTGGCCCATCACGGGCACTGCGCCGACCGCCGCAAGTCCGCCGACCAGCAGTACATTCCTGAGGATTTTCATCAGCTGTTCTCGCGTTCTGTGTGGAGACTTCTGGTAGACCGGCCGGGGGCGAAGTCTCGCTACGTCCCGCGGTCTTCCGCGAAAGAGAACCTGTTGTGGAATCTGGATGTCTGGGGCACCGCCAACGGCGGGCACGGGCAGGCAGAGGTGAGGAATGATACCACGTGTCTGTGGCCAGCCCCGGTCTCGTTCCTTGCTTGTCCTTGGGAAAGGGCGTATGGTGGTTTCGTATCGCTTTCCTGAGCACTGCCGCACCCCGCCGGGGAACCCTCCCCGACCTCGGGCAACAGCCCTCACCTAAGCTTTCCCAGTCGTGGACTCTCGGGCTGGCGTGTCGCCATGCCGGTTCCGTGCAATCGGCGGTAGAGCGCCGCCGCGACGATTCACTCTCTTCTGTGCGCGCCCTGAGGCCGACAGTTCCGAGCTGAAGTCTTCTCCCAAACGTGGTGGAGGTGTCCCGTGCAGCTACCTGCTCACCGATCACTTGCCGCGCGCGTCATTGGTCAAGCCATTCGAGATGTGCGCGATCCGAACGGAGCGCGGATCGACAGTGTCAGCGCACGATCCTTTCTGTCGGGGTCACCGATGCTGTCCTACTGGTGCGAGATTGCGGAGCTCGATGTGACCTGCGTGATCGACCGGGCACGGACTCTGCTGGCTGGCTGCGACGCTGGCCAGCGCGACCGCGCCGGCTCTGACGAAGTCCACTGATCCTTTCCTGATGGGAGGCCCGTTGTGGCCGCGCGTGCATGTGTGAACGTTACGTTTGCAGAACTGTTGTGTCGAATCCGTGCGGAATACCTCGAGATGCCCGGTCTCCGGCTCACGGCGCCCCAGGCCCGGTGCCTGTTCGGTCTCGATTCCGAGACCTTGGACGCCGTCCTCGCCGCGCTTGTGGACGCGAAGTTCCTTTCCCAGGCCCAGAACGGCATGTTCGCCATTGCCAGCACGACGGGCGTCGCGACGGGCAGGACTGCAGGAACCGGCGTCGTGTGAAGCAGTAGTGGTCGATCCTCCGCTCGACTCACGGCGCGCGCCCGGGCAGAGAGGCTTGCGCGCGGCGCACCTCGTCCTCGGTGTAGACCGCGGCGAAAAATCCCTGTGATTCGAGGAACGACGCCACGTCCTTCAACGTGATCCCCAGGGATGTGAGCTTGGCCGTGTCGAGATAGATCTCGTTGTTGGCCGGGTCGCCGTAGTACTGCACCACGGTCCCGCTGGACGGTGAGAAGCGCTTGTCAATCAGCGCGCTGATATCGTCCATGTAGTGGCGGCCACCCGGGCGGGGTTCGCCTGGCATGCCGTGGTCGGCCGTGAAGGCCGTGACGATGCGGCCGTCGCCCGCCTTGCGGGTGATGATGGCCAGGGCGCGCGCGATCTGGCGGTCCAGCTCGGCCAACTCTTCTTTGATTTCCGCTGAGGCCGGTCCGTACGCGTGGCCCACGTAGTCGGGTCCCTTCAGATTGACGAACACGAGATCCGTCACGTCTTCCGCGCCGATGGCCTCGTGCTCGAGGACGGCCGCGAGGGCGTCTCCCTCGAAGCGCTGGAAGACAGCGGAATGGCGGAACTTCGTCGCATCGGCGATGTCGTGCCCCATCCACGGGCCCGCCTGTTCCCAGTACGTGCGCGCGTTGAGCGGCTTCAGCGCCTCCGACATCGTGTAGCAGGCCGGATTGGTTTCCCAGCCGGCATCGCGCGTACTGTAGCTGGCGGCGAAGACGCGGCGTCCGTTCAGGACGCATGCACCATGCCCGATGAGACCCGCGGTGGCGCGGATGGCGCCGCCTTGGCCGATGATGATTGCCCGGCCCTCCGTCTCGATGTTCCACACGTCGGCGAGGGTGAGCGCCATCATCTCGCCTGGGTTCAGTCCGTCGTACGCCTCCTGGAACTTGCCGCTCACGCGATTGAACAGCTTGTTGACGACCAGGCCATGGACCCGGGGCTCCGCCCCCGTTCCGAGGTTCGCGTGGCCAACCGCGGTGAGCGTAGGCACCGACGTTACATGGGCGTTGCCGAACCATGCGCCTTCGCGCCGCAGGCGCGACAGTGTCGGGAGCACGTCGGCGTAGGTATCGAAATAGTCCGGCCGCGTGCCGTCGAGCACGAAGAGCGCCAGCACGCGCGGCCGGGCCGCCGTCGCTGCGAGCGCCTGCTTCAGCGGCCGGCCGACTGCCGTCGCCGGCGGAACCGTACCGAGCAGCGCCGCGAGCGTCGGCACGACGTCCTGCTGCGTCACGGCATCGTTCGACGCACCTTGTTTGATGAAGGGCGCTCCGTGGAAGAGCAGCGGCACGTGGGTGTCGTACTCCCACGGCGAGCCATGCATGAACGCATACAGCGGATCGCGATCGACGACGAAGTCCCCCTCGCGCGGGACGAGGAAGATCTGACCGCTGCGGCCGGGGAAATATCCGCGTGCGAACTGACCGAGCCAGGTTTGCCGGTCCGCCGCGACCGGCACCGTCTGACGCGTCGAGGGGACCGTAGTCGCGTGACAGGCGGCGGCCGTCAAACTCAGGAGGAACAGGACGAAACGCAAGTGAGCCACGCGGAAGTCTATTCCAATCTGCACTCGCGTTCGAGCCTGCGGCCGAGCGCCGGAGGTCGAGCTATGGCTTGGCCGGGATCCTGAGAAACTCTGAAGGAGAGAGCGCCCGGCGCGTGAATCGCGCCAGGAGGACAGCTCCCTTGAAATAGAACACCCGATTGATCCGCACGCCAACCGAAGCATGGCCCTGACCGTGAGCGGCCAGGTGCAGTTCGGCCGCGCCCTCACGAACGCCGTCAACGTAGTTGCTGAATTCCTTGCCGTCGTACACGGCGGCGACGTGGTACCACGCACCGAGCGGATGCAGTGCCATCCGGTTGATGAGCGCCTTGTTCGCAGCTCCCGATTGGATGTAGCTGTCGAAGTACCACTTGTCGTCGACGACCCGGATCTCGAAGAGCATCCGGTTCTCGGTGTCGGCGCCAGTCACGGGATCGCGCTCGCTCAGATGAAACCACCGTTGCTCCTTCTCGCCTCCATCCGGCCGGAAGATCGCCTCCCACGTGAACGCCTCGGCGCCGGCCAGCGGATGGTTGTCGACGAACAGCGCATCGTCGATGCCGTCGAACTCGACGGCCTTGCCTGCAGGTGAGTCAATGACCCGCGGCTGGCCAAGCACAGTTGTGCGGTGGCCGCCGATGTTGTCGAGTCGGTCGAACGACCAGATTGTCGTCATCTGGGCGGGTAGCGCCTGCGGCCTGAGCGCGGCGCGTAGTCGCCGCGCGAGCGCGAGCGGGGGTGGGGCCCCGCGAGCATTGAGAAAAGCAGCGTCTGGCGCGACTACGGAGACGGCCACGATTGCCACCAGCGCTGTCGTCCAGCGAGCCGTGGAACCGACGATCATTTCGTGTTCTCCGGTCCGAGAGCGCTGAGATACGCGACGAGATTCTCCAGGTCGGCAGCCGAGAGCGAGGCGAAGGGCGGCATCAGTGACTGCCGGGGCAGCGCGATCTGTGTCAGATCGCTCTTCATGAACGATCGCAGGTTGCCGCTCACGTCACGAAGGTGGACGGAATACTCATCCTCGTTGAGGTGGATGCCGCTGATGGTTGTCCCGGCGCGATCGGTCACCGACACCGATCGATAGTCGAGTGGAATGTCGGCGTTCGGGTTGACGATCGACTCCCGCATGTGCCGCACCGCGCGCTTCGCTCCGATCCCGGTGAGATCCGGTCCGAGGAAGCCTCCCGTCCCGTTGACGGTGTGACATACGGCGCAGCCGCTGTTCTGGTAGACGATCGCGCCGGCCGTCGCGTTGCCTGTGCTCGGCTCGACGGCACCCTGCCGGCTCAGTTGTCGGACGTACCCCGCTATGCGCCAGACTTCGAGATCGGGAAGATTGAACGCGCCCGGCATCTCCGTATTCGGAATGCCGTTTCGAATGATCGAGAACAAGGCGCGATCGGAGCTGACGCGTCGAAACCGCCCCGCGTTGAGCACGGCCCCGCGTCCCCCCTCCCCGTCCTGGCCGTGACAATGGCCGCACCGGCCGTTGTACTGGCGGCGCCCGATGTCGAGGTCGGCCGCCGAGGCATACGGATTGGTCTCGGGCAGGTCAGCAGGTACCGGCCGGGGCTGCCGTACCGTGTCCTGCGCACGCATCGAGACGACGCACGAGATCCCGCAGCACGCAATCAGGAGCAGCCTTCGCATCACTCGAGTCCGAACGCGATCAGCACGTCTCCAATCGGAATCGTGATCATCTGCTTGCCTCGGCTGAGAAACGTAATCGGGCTCGCAAACACACGATCCCCGCCATTGAATCGCCACAGTTCCTTGCCCGTGCGAGCGTCCAGGGCGTAGAAGTTCCCACTCGGCGTGGCCGAGAACACGAGGTTGCCCGCTGTGGACAGCACCCCCGCCCAGGGCGGCGACAGGATGCGGTGCTCCCAGCGGATCTCGCCGGACTCGGGGACCATGGCGATGAGTTTTCCCCAGCTCTCTTCCGGGCGGAATCGCGCGCCTCCTCCGCCGCCGCCGCCAAAGAAGGCTTCACCGGGTCGAAATTCGGGAGCGTCTGTTTTGAAGAACCGCCGGCGCTCCTCTCGCGCGTTGAAGTACAACAGCTTCGTATTGGGGTTGTAGCTGGGCGACATCCAGTTGTGCCCGCCATCGACGCCCGGCCAGATCGACTCGTTTCCTTCAGCCGTCGGCTCCTGACCGGGATTCAGCACCGGCCGGCCCTTCTTGTCGATCTCCTTCGCCCAGGTCTGCTTCACGAACGGCTTGGCGAGGAGGAACTCGCCTGTCCGCCGGTCCAGGACGTAATAGAACCCGTTGCGGCTTGGCATGACGACGAGCTTCCGGCCACGCGACGTCGAATCCGTCGTCGAGTCAATCAGCACCGGTACTTGCGTGGCGTCCCAGTCGCGCGAATCGTGCGGCGTGAACTGGAAATGCCATTTCAAGGTGCCCGTGTCCGGATCCAGCGCCAGGAGCGAGCAGGAGTACAGGTTGTCTCCCGGACGAACGTCTCCGTTGTAGTCGGGACCCGGATTGCCCGTGCCCCAATAGAGCAGGTTCAACTCGGGATCGTACGAGCCGGTCAACCAGGTCGAGGCGCCGCCGTTCTTCCACGAGTCGCCTCCCCAGGTCTCCGACCCCGGTTCGCCGGGCGCGGGTACCGTCCAGAAACGCCACACACGTTCGCCCGTCCTGGCATCATAGGCATCCAGGAATCCGCGAATGCCCCCCTCGGCGCCGGCAATGCCGACAATCACCTTGTCCTTGATCGCCAGCGGTGCGCCGGTCGCCGTGTAGTTCAGTGACGGATCGGCGATCGCTTTCGTCCACAGCACGCGGCCGGCGCGCGCATCGAGCGCGATGAGCTGCGCATCGAGCGTCGTGAGGAAGAGCGTGCTGCCGAGGATGGCCAGGCCGCGATTGACCTCGCCGCAGCAGACGTAAACACGCCCGGGCAGCTTATGCTCGAACGTCCAGAGCGCACGTCCGGTTTCCGCATCGAGCGCGATCACGTCGCTCGGTGGTCGCGTCACGTACATGATGCCGTCCACCACGATGGGCGTCGTCTCGACTTTTTGACGGTGCATCTGGTAGATCCACTTGGCGCGCAATTGATGGACGTTGTCGGCCGTGATCTGGTTCAGGCTGCTGTAATGATGGCTTCGGTAGTCGCCGCTGTACGTCAACCAGTTACCCGGCTCGCCGGCGGCGTTCAGGAGCCGTGCATACGTCACCGGCAGGCCATCGGGCGGTGGGGCTTGCGCCCATGTGATTCCACCGAGCGCGAGCGCCGCAGCCACGCACAAAGAGACGGGTGCCGGATTCCTCACGCGGCTCCTCGTCTATCGCGGCGCGGCCAACTGCTTTTCGATCGACGCGCGGGCCGACGGCAGGTAGCGCAACGCATTCGCATAGTAGACCTTCCGCAGCACATCGTCTGGAAGGCCGATCCCGTAGATTCGCCAGCGGCCGTGCAGCGGAGCGCCGGTCGGAGAGCGAAGCTGCGCCGGGTGATCGAAGTACTCGTCATAGGTCTCGAGGAACCTCCAGTGCGGCACCCAGAACTCCTCGACGCCGCGCCCCGGATTGCCGTCGGATCCGAACAGGATGCGATCCTGATATTTCAGGAAGAACCTGCGAACCATCAGCGGTGCGCGGCCGAGATCCTGAACCGTCGCCGACAGCTCGACGTCGGCATTGGGATACTTGTCCAGGAGTGCCGCGACCTTGTCCATGTCGTAATAGAGCATCGCCATGTGCGCGTTGACGAAGCGCGTCTTCGGATGCTTCGCGTGCATGTTCTCGCGTGCTTTCTCGATGACCTCGGGTGTCGGCTGGCCGGTCTTGTAGTAGTTGCCCTCGGGGTTGCTCCTCCAGAGACCCGCTTCATAGCGTTCGTTGTCGGGGCCGATGGGGAGAAACCGGCCGTACGAATCGCTGATGTGGATCATGACCGGCTTGTTGTGCTTCGCGCACATCTCCCACACCGGATCGAACCGCTTGTCGTCGGCCTGAATATAGGTGCCGTCGGTGTTCTGTCAGATCGAGGCCGAGGACCTTGTTGATCTTCAAGCCAGCCGCGCCGGCCAGAAAGTCGCGCTCGAGCTCTGCGGCGGTCTTTGCCGACCAGCCCGGCTCGTTGATCCCGTTGAAGTCGAGTCTCGCAAAGTGGATGATCCGATCGCGGAAGGGCTCGCCGACTTTCAGGTTGCGGTCGAACTCGGGACCGAATCCGCCGTCCATGTTGCAGATCATTCCCAGCCCGGTCTCGTCCATCACCTTGATCATCTTTCGATAGTCGTCGGCGGTCTTGAGCTCACGGCCATGAAGGTGGAAGTCGACCGCGGGAAACTTGGCTCGGGTAATCGGCGTTCTGGGGAACTTCATCAATGCCGTCGGCATGGCTGGCGCCTCGGGCGTCGGCTTGAAATCGGGATGTGACGGGAATTGGGGCGCCTGCGAGTACGGCGTGTGACCCGAGGTCAGCAAGAGTGCAACAAGCAGCAACAGCATCGAGCGCGACATCGGCGGCTCCTTCGGAAACGAGCACGTTGCGACCATGTACGCGGAACTGATGGCAGGAATGCTACGCCCGATTGGCTCGCGGCGGAAATCCGTATTTCCGCCCTCCCGATCTCATCGTGATTCCTGTTCCCGCTGGCGTTCCGCCTCTTCCAGCCACTGGGCCAGCTTCTCGTCCTTCGCGGCGTAGCGCGCCCAACCCTGTGCAGTGCTATTCCAGCGGTAGTCCTTGATGGTCATAGTGATGCCGCGATCGATGAGGAATCGCATCGACTCGTAGTTCGCGTGGAAGACCAGCTCGTGCAGGATGCTCGCCGGCTCATGGGAGCTCCAGTTCGTGTTGATATCCGCGCCGTGTTCGAGGAGAAAGTCAGCCACGTCGAAATGACGGTTGATGACCGAGAAGGCGAGCGCGGTGTCGAGCACCTGCTGCGCCGTGGGCGGGTCCCAGTTGAGGTGACCCCGCGCGCGCGGGTCGTTGTAGGGATAGTGATTGTCGAGATCGCCCAGCCGAGGCGCGCCAGACTGGTCAAACCAGTGCTTCACCCGCGAGAGGTTGCCCATGCCTGCCGCATGCGGCAGATCGTCGGGCACCGGCCAGATGCGGGTCAGTAGTGGAATGAGGTGTGTGTTCGCGTAGGTGAACGCGAACTCGATGGCTTGCGCAGGCGGCGGCGGCTGGCGCCGCAGGATTGCCGGATCGAGGTCGAGTAGCGCGATGATGAATTCCTCACGATCGTTCAGAGTGGCGCCACCAATGAGCTCAGCCTGAAACCACACGAAGGCTTCACCAAGCAGCCATGGCTCACGCTGTAACCCGCGGACGAACGCCGTCAGGTCGCCCGCCGCTATGTGGTGGATGTTGGCGACGTGACCGGTGTGCTCGTGGATCGCGCGCGTGATCTGCCCCATGACAAATGCCTTCCACAGGCCGACCGCTTTGGCGTGCGCAGGTCGTGTTTCGATGAAGTACTTGACGAACGCGGGCCGGCCCAGGCTTCCGTCGACGTGTGTGCCGAGTTCGGGATCGAGTGCGATGGACCTGTCCAGCAGCAGTGACGCGACCGCCTCGTGCTCGAAACTGGAGGCGCATATGAACGCTTCACTAACGGTCGCGAGATCGTTCCGGTTCTCATCAAGAGCGGTGCGAACAGCGTCGAGGTCGCCAAGCGCCGCAAGGAACTCGAGCGTGCGCGGGAGCAGGTGTTTGCGGTGAAACAGCTGCAGCAGACCCCTGGCGCGGGACTCGACCAGGCCCTCGCACACCGATGGCGTCACGACCGCGCCAGCGTCGATCAACAGCTCCGCACACGCCGCCCTGGTGAAGTGCTGTTCTCTGAACGCGTCGAAGCTGTCGCCATAGGAGCCCGTGGCGATTCCCAACAGGCCACCGTCACCGTCGTGGCCTTGCCAGGAAAGCAGGGCCGGATATTCAGCCAACAGTTGCTGCAGCCGTTCGACGTCGTTGTCGTGAATGACGCGTCGAGCCTGCGTTGCCGCCCAGTCCAGCCCCTCACCGAGGCGTTTGCTCACTTCAGCGATGAGGTCTTGCCAGCCGGCGTAGCCGTACTCACGCGCGAGCACGAGCTGCGCGTTGCGCTGCGTCAAGGGCAGGTCAACGTGTGGCAGTTGGACCCGCGCACGTGCGAGGGCGCCGGCATCAGCGGCGGCGATGTCGCGCGCGAGCTTCTTCGCCTGTTTACGGAGGGATTCGAGAGACGGACGGGCCGGCAGGGACTTCGAAGTGGTCATTGCGACCTCCTTTCATGAATCGCCTGTACCCCGCTGAAACCAGGCTGAAAGAAGGTGCGAACGCACACGACTCAGGCCAAAACAGGTGGGAGTGTTCCCTTGCCGCGGGTTGGTGGCGCCCTGTCAGCGCGCTTCCAGCAGTATCAAGGGACTGCGCTGTCGTGTCAATCGCGTCGAGCCCGGTAGCGGTCGTCTCGTCTTGACATCCCACATGAGCAGTCCTATACTCATTTAGTCATCCCACAGGGAGTACACATGGTGGAACCTCGGTCGGCCATCCTCCAGGGCACGCTCGATCTCATGGTCCTCAAGACGCTGGAGCAGATGGGGCCGCTGCACGGCTACGGCATCGCTCGCCGCATCGAGCAGGTCGGCGAGCAGGTGGTCATCGTCAATCAGGGAACGATTTATCTGTGCCTTGTGCGGCTCCTGCAGAAGCGCTGGATCTCTGCCAAGTGGGGGACATCCGAGAACAACCGCAAGGCAAAGTTCTACGCGATTACCAGCGCCGGACGAGCGCAGCTCAAAGCCGAGACCGAGAACTGGGAACGCATCTCCGGCGTCATCGGCCGCGTGCTGCAGCCCCAGAGCTGACGCATGCGCGCGCTGGTGTCTACAATCGTCGCCCGGATCCGCGACTTCCTTCGTCCTGCTGCGAGCGATGCCGATTTCGACCAGGAGCTGGAACTGCATCTGGCGATGGCGGAGGAGGACAAGGTCCGCCGCGGCATGAGTCCGGAACAGGCGCGCCGCGAGGCGCGGCTGGAACTGGGTGGAGTGGCGCAGCTGCGCGAAGCGGCCCGTGCGGCGCGGGGCCTGCCGTGGGTGGAAACCTTCTGGCTGGACGCCAAGCTCGGTCTGCGCATGCTGCGCCGATCGTGGGGGCTGACGCTGGTCGGAGGACTGGCGATGGCGGTCACCATCGGGCTGGGCGCCTCGATCTTCAACATCTGGGACACATTCGCCGGGACCAGGCTGCCGCTCGATGAGGGCGATCGTATCGTCGCGATCCAGCCATTCGACAGAGCCGCTCAACGCGTCCACCGCGAGACGCCCCTGGCCGACTTCAGGCGCTGGCACGAGACGTTGACATCGGTCGACCACGTCAGCGCGATGCGCGAGATCGACCCGGCGGTGATCACGCGCGACGGCGCCATCGGGTCTGTGCCCGCGGCCGAGATGACCGCCTCCGGCTTCCAGCTCGCGCACGTCCAGCCACTGCTGGGACGACCATTGATGGAAGAGGACGAGCGCGCAGGCGCCGAAGCGGTCGCCGTGATCGGCTACCAGCTCTGGCAGTCAGCGTTTTCATCCGACCCCGCCGTCCTCGGACAACATATCCAGATCGGCGACACACCGCACATCGTCGTCGGCGTGATGCCCGAGGGATTCCGGTTTCCCATCAACCAGCGCCTGTGGACGCCCCTTCGAACGAGTCCGGTCGGTGAGATGCAACCGGCACGTGCTGACGCCTTCATCTTTGCGCGACTCGTTCCTGGAGCGACGCTGGAACGCGCGCAGGCTGAAGTTGCCACGTTCGGTCTGTTGCCTCGAGATACCGCCGCCGGAACGACCGCACGGCTCGAACCGCGCGTCGTGCCGTATGCCGCCGGCATTTTCCCGGAGGTTCACAGCAACAGCTGGCTGGCCGGTGTCATCTTGCTGCTGGGCGCGCTCCTTCTGATACCTCCGTGCGCGAACATCGCGATCCTGGTGTACGCGCGGACCGTCACGAGACGCGAGGAGTTCGCCGTTCGGACGGCGTTGGGCGCCAGCCGGGGGCGCATCGTGACGCAGCTGTTCGTCGAAGTGCTCGTGCTCGCGGCAGGAGCGGGGATCGCCGGGTTCCTCCTCGCGCGGGAGTTGAGCGGCTGGTTGACCAGGATCGTCATGCCGACGGTGGGTCCCGGGAACCTGCCGTTCTGGATGGACTTCACCCCGTCGTTGGCAACGGTCCTGTGCGTCGCAGGTCTCAGCGTGCTGGCCGCCGCGATTGCGGGTGCTGTGCCGGCGTTTCGCGTCACCGGACGATGGCGGCGAGGGGGTGTTGTCGGGTTGGGCAATCGAGGTGCGGGCGCTGGTCTGGGGAAGACGTGGACGGCACTGCTGGCCACGCAGGTCGCGCTGTCGCTGGCGATCCTGCCATCGGCCATGGAGATGATGTGGGGGATCTTCCGGCCGACGATCGTCGGGCCAGGACTGCCTGTCGAGGAGTTTCTGTCGGCCTCGCTCGTCATGGAGGGCGACTCGTCTCGCTTCGACAACCTCAGAATCGAAGTAGTGAGACGGCTGACGTCCGAGGCCGGCATTTCCGGCGCGACGGTGTCAGCGGCCAGGCTCCTCGAAGAACCCTCCGCTGATATCGAGGTGGAGGGGAGTGAAGTGCAAGATGCCGAGGCGCGATTCAACTTGGTAGACGATAAATTCTTCGAGGTCTTCGGCGTGCGCTTTCTCGCCGGGCGCCGGTTTGATGCGAGCGACTTCGGGCCGGGGCGTACGCCGGTGATCGTCAATCGATCGTTCGTTACAGAAGTCGTTGGCGATCCGCCTTCGCCGAGGCGGACAAGCGCGAACGCGCTCGGCCGCCGCATCCGGTACCGCGACCGAGAATCCCCCGCGGAGCGCGAGACCGCGCTTGTCCGCCGTAGCGCGCAGCGCGAAGGCGGACTTGTCCACCGGAGCCTTGGCGAAGGTGGATGGCATGAAATCGTTGGCGTCGTCGAGGATTTCCTGGGGAGCAACGATGGTCCCACGATATTCCACCCGATGACGGGGGCACCTCACCCGGTGAGTCTGACGATTCGCGCGCCATCCGGCATTGGTCTGGCGGCAGACCGGCTTCGGGAGGTCGTTAGCGGGCTCGACCCGAAGCTTCGCATAGGACGTCTGCGATCGCTCGACGAGATGTACTGGCAGCGGCGATCATTCGAGCACATGTTTGGCTTCATGGTGGGCGCGGTGACGGTGATCGTGCTCCTCTTGTCGATGGCCGGCATGTACACCCTCATGGCCTTCATCGTGGCTCAGCGGTGGCGTGAGATCGGCGTGCGGGCGGCGCTCGGCGCACAGCCGCGGCGCCTGCTTATCGGCATCTTCGGCCGCGCGGCCGTTCCGCTTCTCATCGGAGCGATGGCCGGATGTGCCATAGCGCTCCGTCTTCATTCCTCCTTGCCGATCCTCGAGGCTGGTGGACGGAGTATTCCGGGCATCGTCCCGGCGTCGGCCGTAGTGATGATCGTGGTCGGTCTGCTGGCGGTGGCCGGCCCCGCGCGGCGCGCCATTCGCATCGACCCGACTGAGGCGCTGCGGGTCACCTGAACGGCCAGCGGTCGCCGTCCGGCAACCCGTTTACTTCAAACCGAGCTGCTTGCCGGTCGAGAGCAGTTCAATCGACTCGCGAATACGCCTTTCCCGCGTCTCAGGTCGCTTGGCCGTGTGAATCCACACTACAAAATCACGCCGGTGCGTCGGGGCAAGTGCCTGAAAGTGTTGCCATGCTCCGAGGTTCGTCTTGAATGCCTTGGCAACGTAGGCTGGCAGCTCCGGGATCGAGGGACGTGGCGCATAGCTGTTTCCGGTGGGAGCCGCAGAGAGTCCTGGTGCCGCGAGCAGGCCACCGGACTTGAGTTCGTTCCAGCGTCTCCGGTTGATGTCGGACCACTTGCTCGTCGGCTTGCGCGGCGTGACTTTGATTGCGTAGCGGTCATCATCCAGGCGTTTGATCAGGCTATCGACCCATCCGAAGCAGAGCGCCTCGCGCACCAGGTCTTCGTAGGGCATCGATTTGACACTGGTGTGCTGCTTGTGGCGGACGAGCCAGATGCCGGGGCTCGACGCGTGATGCTTCGAGAGCCACTGCCGCCACTGTTTTCGCGTTCGCACGTCGATCGTGATCAGAGTCCCTGCCATGGTGACCACGTCATCTCACGGAGGTGTGGCTCGGCCTGTCGCACCAAGGACCGAGGACTTCCGTAAGGGATGCTCGCCGGCGTGTTCGAAGACCATCCGGACCCGGGTCGGGTACGTTGCACGGTGTGGTCATCGTTCGACATGGCGGCCATAATGTCACGAGGCGTGTGGATTCACGTGGGGCGACGCTATTTGCCTGGCGCTGGCGACAGCAGGGCCTTCAATTGCTCCGCTTGTGACGCCTGAGTCGGCACGCCAAGCTCCGTGCGTAGCGCGTCGGAGATCAGCTGCTGGTTGTAGGGCTTCTGCGTCGTCGCCGCGCCGGCGCCGAGGAACTGGGTGCCGTAGATCTGAGGCTGACGCACGGACTGCAGGTAGCGATCGAGCGTGGCCGCGGCAATCCACGCCGCGCCTTGATCACCCTTGGCCACGGCGACCAACGCGAGCGTGTGCGCGAGCAGGTAGTCATCAGACCGCTCGCCGTGCTGAAAGACGAACGCGGCTTTGCGATAGTCGTCGGCCGTGTGAAGTGCGCCTGCCGCCAGCAGCGCGGCCACGCGCTCACGTCGCACTCGGTCAGTCTTTTCGATTGCCTCCCAATCGGCGCGAGTCGCAGGACCGCTCTGTCGAACCTTCTGATCGTCCTCGTAAATACTCGCCATCTCCACGTTCGCCGTCGTCGACTCCACCTGGACGGCGTAGGTGCGGTTCGAATCCCAGTCTGCCGCCGGCGCCGCCGGCGGTCCGGCGTGTCGCGCCAATGGCATAGGTGCGACGGGAACTCCAGCGAACTGCAGCGAGGCGTGTTCCGGGTCGCTCAACGTCAGGTCGAACTCGTCCGGCTCCCCGGGATTCGCCGGATCCTCGATTACGATCCGCAGATGGTCACCGTCAACGGTGGCGCGAGTGCTGCGCCGATCTTTGATCGGCAGCTGGATGTGCGAGTATCGAAGAGGACTACCGGCAGCCGGCAGATCAAACGATGCCGGCGCCTGGATTCGCGCGGTAAAGGCCTGGCCGTGCGGCTCGATGGTCAGGACGATGAACACGCGCTGCCCGAGCGTCATCACCCAGGTGCCCGCGTAGCCCTGCTCGGGCCTTGCGACTTCGGCGCGACACGACAGACCCACGCACGCCGTGAGGGCGATAGCAGATACGTGCAGCAGCCGCAGCGCGCGGTTCAGTCCTGACACGAGTCCTCCTCGTCAGTCCTCAGACACCGGCGCTGGCACGTCGGGTTTATCGGGGCAGATTTTACCCTAAACCTTTGTAACCGCCGACGTGAAACCCCTCACTGCTGCAACCCGGTCAGGGCTTTCTTGTCGATCTTTGCGACCACATGCACCAGGGGATCGACGACCTCGGCGATTTGATACTGGATGGCTGTGCCGAGGACGATGGCGACACCCGCCAGCTGCCGAGGAAATCGACGCGTGATCGGGCGCCGATCGGGGCTGCCGGAAGGGAATTCCGCCTATCGGCCAGCACGGCTTTCACATTGACCGCAGGTCACGTCCGTAGTCCTATCTACGGGTGATTCAGCCTGGCACGACGCTCGGACACTATCAAGTTCTCTCTGCCCTGGGAAAAGGTGGCATGGGCGAGGTGTATCGGGCGAAGGATCAGAAACTGGGACGCGAGGTTGCAATCAAGGTTCTCCCCGACGCGTTTGGCCAGGATCCGGTCCGGGCTGCGCGATTCGAACGGGAGGCCCGCGCCGCCGCCGCTCTCAATCATCCCAACATCTGTGCGATCCACGAGATCAGCGAGCACGAAGGTCAGCCCTTCATCGTGATGGAGCTCATCAAGGGACAGACACTCGAGGCAAGACTCTTGGAACGGGGGCGCCTCGAATGCGACGAAGTCGTGGAACTGAGCACGCAACTCGCCGATGCCATGGATGCCGCTCATAGCGCCGGGATCGTCCATCGGGACATCAAGCCAGCGAACATCTTCATCGCCGATCGCGGACACGCGAAGATTCTAGATTTTGGCCTGGCCAAGACCACTCGGCTCAATGATGAAGGAGCCCTGACCGTCTCGTACGACGGCGGGCGGCTGACCGGCCAGGGAACCACCTTGGGCACGGTGGCGTACATGTCGCCCGAGCAGGCGCTCGGCAAAGAGCTGGATCCAAGGACCGACCTGTTTTCTCTGGGTGTCGTTATTTACGAAGCCCTGACGGGCAGGCCGGCTTTCATCGGTGCCACGTCGGCCGCGATTTTCGATCAGATCCTCAATCGAGCACCGACATCGCCGGTGGAGCTGAATCCCACGGTCTCACCGGAACTGGAAGGTGTCGTCAACAAGCTGCTGGAAAAAGACGCGGGTCTCCGCTACCAGCACGCCTCGGATCTCCGTGCCGACCTGAAACGGATGCGGCGCGACACCGACTCGGGCCACCAGCAGCGAGGAGTGTCCCTGAGGGGGGCAGCACGATGGAGTGCCCTGAAGGTGAGCGGCACGGTCGCCGTCGGGGCCCTCGCGCTCCTAGCCACGGCGTGGTTGGCGAGGGGCTTCCTCGGCCCGGCACGGGATGGGACGAGCGCGCCGGCACTGATGATTAGCCCCCTGACAGATACGGACGGGCTCTCGTTGTCGGGCAGCTGGTCTCCCGACGGTACCCAGGTTGCCTACGACTACACCTTGAACGGGTCGATGGATGTTGCCGTCATGTCACTAGGGGGTGGAGAACCTCGACTCGTCGCGGGCGGCCCCAACGACGAGGCCATGCCTCGCTGGTCGCCAGATGGTTCTCGGATCGCCTTCCTGTCCGATGATGGCAGTGGCATGAACGTCTATTGGGTACCGCCGACCGGCGGGGCGCGCCGGAAGATCGCTCAGACCCACCTTCAGTATCTCGACCGATTTACGTCCATCGATGCCGTCGGCTCGCAACCGTGGTCTCCGGATGGAAAGCGTCTTGTGTTCTCGCGGCTGGAGCCCACCAATAGCGTGGCATTGTGGACGGCTGATATCGAGAGCGGCCAGGAAGCACGCCTGACGTTTCCACCGGCCGGCGCGAGTGACTGGCGGAGTGCGTGGTCGCACGATGGCAAGTGGATCGCGTTTAATCGTTGGTCGACCGGCTCGCCATCTCGTCTGTATCTCGTCCCGGCATCGGGCGGGGAACCGCGACCGGTGCTCCCGGAGGACACGGTCGACCGCGCTGCAGCAACATGGTCGCTCGACGACCACCACCTGCTGTTCGTTCCCGGTGGCGTGTGGGGTGGAGACGTGTCGGATGTCGAGATCGGAACAGGGAGGATCAGGCAGCTGACGGTAGGGGCCAAAGTCAGTAACCCGATCCTCTCGTCCACAGGGCGTATCGTCTTCTCGCACTGGAGCCATGAGACTCTCTTCTTCAGGATGCCCGTTGCCAACCAGGCGGGGGAGCACGAGCAGATCTCACTCAGCGGGGGCAGCAACTTCGGTCAGCGTTTCTCACCAGACGGCCGGCAGATCGTGTTTCAATCGAGCCGCGCCGGGCGGTCGATGCTCTGGCTCCACGACGTGGAGACCGGTACGGAGCGCCAGCTCACCTATCCACCGGCCGGACGGGAGGACCGAACGCCGGACTGGTCGCCCGATGGGAAAGAAGTAGTGTTTCTCTCGAATCGCGCCGGCACTTTTCAATTGTGGGTCGCGGACGCGGACGGCCGAGAGACCCGTCGCCTTTCCGAGCAGGCGATCCCCATGGATGGTGATTGGTGGGTGAATGCACGAGTCGCACCGAGGTGGTCGTCAGATGGCCAGGCAATTGCCTATCTCGCCCCTGGCGAACGAGGCTCGACCCTATGGCTCATCAATCCCGATGGCCGTCGTGCACGCCCGACTCAAGTGTCAGGTGTCTTACGCTTCGACTGGTATTTGGACAGTCACCGAGCGATCTATACGCGCAACGGCGCGGATGGGCGAATCGAGATCATCGCGACCAACCTCGATACAGGCGAGGAGAGTCCACTCCTGAAGGTGAACGCCACCGAGCTCAGTGTCGCCCCAGACGGAACTTCAGTCGCGTACAACAGCGCGGACGGACACTTCAGCATGAATCGGTACGTGCTGACGCTTGTGCGCCCGACCAGCGCAAAGGCATTGCCTCGAGCGACAGGCGTGCCTCGGCAGGTGACGTTTGGCAAGGGAAGGTGGCACGTTCATGGCGGCGCCTGGTCCCCGGACAGCCGATGGATCGTGTACACAAGGGACTTCGATCGCGGAAACCTCAGCGTCATTGACAACTACCGTTGAAGTTCTTGGGCAGACAGAGACAGCCCGCCTTCGCTAAAGCCACGGCGGGGCGGTGGCCTAAGGCGGAATGGCTTTGCCCCCGCACGAATCGATTTGCACCACGAGATCCCGTACGGCTTAGGATTCAAGGGCGCTCTGAGACTATTCTGGTCGTCAGCAACCGGAAACAGCGCCTGATCAGAGAGCGGTTCGATAACGTCACATCGGAGGACAGGAATGGAAATGCTTCTGGGAATGCGCGACAGAGGTGTCAAGCGCGCAGCGGTCACCGCTGCGGCCATTCTCGGCCTGGTGTTGTCCGTGGGCGCAATCCGTGTACAAAACAATCCCGATGAGACGGCGATTCGCCAGATTCTCGACAGTGAAGTCACGACGTGGAACAAAGGCGATACCGACGGTTACTCGAGGCATTTCGCGGCGGATGGTACCTTCACGAATATCCGCGGGATGTTCTTCACCGGACATCAGGAGTTTCGGGACCGTCACGAGGCTATTTTCAAAGGCGAATTCCGCGGAACCTCGCTGAAACAGGAAATCGTTTCCCTCAGGTTCATCCGACCTGACGTGGCGATTGCCGAAACACTTACGTGGGTCTCGGGGTTTCCGAAAGCCGGACCGCCACCGGGCACACAGGTGGACGCGACCGGGCGGCTTCGCACTCGTCTGTTGCAGGTCCTCCAAAAAGACGGCGGCGAATGGAAAATCGTGGTCTATCACAATGTGGATGTAAAGCCGGGCGTGCCTGTGCCAGAACCGCGTTGACGGAGTTCCGACCTGATCCCGGTGGTTTGAGGTTGGAAGAACGCCGCCCTCAGGACGAGGCGCTAGACCGGTCGTGCCTCGACGATGCCGAAGGCGCTGAGGGTGGGAAGAACGCGTGTCAGTTCGAAGCGTGCGGCGCCGAACAACTCTTCGTACTCGGCCACGGTACGCTGACGGGCCTCGCCGAAGTACAACAGCATCATCATGTCCAGTATGGCGAGGCCGGGGTTCGGCTCGCAGGGCACCGTGAGCATTTCGATGACCAGCAGGCGGTCCGTGTCGCGCATGGCGTCGCGGCAGCGCCCGAGGATAGCGCGGCACTCTTCGTCAGGCCAGTCGTGCAGGACCTGGCAGAGCGTCCACACCTCGCCGGCGGCGGGAATCGCATTGAAGAAGCTTCCGCCGACGAACTTGCATCGATCCCGCACACTGCGCTCCGACAGAAGCCGGTCCGCATCGGGGAGGACCTCGGGCTGCTCGACGAGCACGCCGCGGATCCCGTGATGCGTCTCGAGAGTGGCGGCCAGCAGGGAACCGGCGCCTCCGCCGACATCCACGACTGTGCTCACGCCGGTCCAGTCGTACGCCCCCGCGATCTGCTGGTGTTCGTCGCTGCGCAGAGCGGCGAGGGCCCGGTTGAACATCTCGTTCTGGCTCGGGTGTCGGCGTGTCCAGTCCCAGAAGGACTCGCCGAAGACGTGACCAAAGCTCGACTCACCAGTCTCCATGCTGTGGCCGAGTGCCGCCGCCGACTTGAGGAGGTGTTCGTCACCCCAGAAGAGGAAGGCATTCCGCAAGCTGCCCTGGCGGTCGCGATATAGGTCGGAGACCGCCGTGTTGGCGAACACGCCCGGTGACACCTCCTGGAAGGCGCCGAATGCCGCCAGCGCTCGCAGGCCACGGGTCACCGAGAGCGGATTGAGGCCGCCACGCTTCGCGAGTTCCGTCGCCGGGAGCGGCCCATCGGCGAGGTGATCCGGCACGCGTCCCCGCAGGAGCGCCACGAGGACGGGCGTGAGATACAGGTGCGAGATCAGGCCGAATGCCGTGCGGAAAGTGTCGAGCGGCAAGGGTTCTGACATGGTGGCCCGGACCATATCACACCGCTTGCCTGGGAGCGGTGGGTCGACCAGTTGCAGTCCCAGTGTGCGCTGTGAGGCGAGCTTCGACACGAGTATCGGCGGGAGGAGGGCGCTCTCCACGGTGGAACCCTGCCGGACGGCAGCTCTTCTGTCTCGAGCCGTCCGTTGCGGCGACGTGCCGAGCCGGCGACATCGACCCCAACCCCTCGATTGCGCGCGACCGAGTCTCACCGTACACTCGCTCTCCTCTGTTGAACGCACCATCCTCGACATTCAGCTCACGACCACCGGAGGGATCAATGGCCGATACGACCGCCGCAATCAACGTGACCAATCTGGGCTGCTCGATCACCTGCAAGGACCTGGAGGCGTCGATTCGCTTCTACCGCGATGCCATCGGCTTTGCAGTGGCTCAGACGTTCGAGAACGAAGGGAAGGTCGTCGCCGCGGTGGTCGCCGCGGGTGATTGCCGAATCGTCCTCAACCAGGACGATGGCAAGCTCGGTTGGGACCGGATCAAGGGACAGGGTTTCTACCTGCAGATCAACGTGGCAGGCGCTGCCGATGTGGACGCGGCTGCTGCGCGGATCAAGGCCGCGGGTGGAGCGCTGCTGAGTGAGCCGGCGGACCGTCCGTGGGGTGCGCGCATGTTCCAGTTCAACGATCCGGACGGGTTCAAGCTCGGGGTGTCCACACCGCTCGTGGGATAACACCCGCAGCACCCATCCCGCTGTCGCGGTCGGCTTCACGAGGCGTGCCGGGCGAGTCTGAATGTCCCGCTCAGAAGCGGAGCTCATGTGGCCATCTGCGGCAGCGTGGGTGAGTGGTCTGCGTCTCGCGGTACCGGCCCCAGACCGCTCGCCGAACACATGCGGGCGGGACTGTGGCGTGTGGCTCGGCGCGCGAATCTGCGCTTGGGGGATGGTGGTGACCCTAAATTTCGCGAGTTGTAACCAGCTCGACGCGTGGCTGCGCCAGATTGATGGGTTGAAGTGGGTGGCGTAGCCGGTTTCCCAACGCCTCAGCTCGCGATACCACATCTGGTATAATAACTCGATGGCGTGGACTGTCGAGACGCTGAACGAGACGGTTGACGCCGAACTGGCCGCACTGCCGGCGGACATGCGCGCGCGTTTGGCGCGGATCTCCGAGTTGATCGAATCCGTGGGCCTACTAAACGTGAAGGAGCCGCACGTGCGCCACATCCGCAGCCAGCTCTGGGAGATTCGGCTCAAGGGGAAAGCCGGCATCGCACGCGCGCTTTACGTCACGGCGAAGGAGCAGCGTGTCGTGATTCTCAGAGCCTTCATCAAGAGGACCGAGAAGACTCCGCGGGGCGAGATCGAGCTCGCACTGCAAAGGGCCAAGGACGTGAAGCCATGACGAAAATTAGCGATCTCCACCGTCGCTGGAGTAAGGACGCCGACTACAAGGACGCCTATGACGCCCTCGGTGAAGAATTCGACCTCGCGCGGACGCTGATCGAGGCGCGGGCTGCAGCGGGCCTGTCGCAGTCGCAACTGGCTCGACGCATGAAGACCTCGCAGTCCTACATCGCGCGTATCGAGGGCGGCAAGGTGCGCCCGTCGACGGATGCGTTGGAGCGGTTCGCGCAAGCGACTCGCACACGTCTTCGGATCGTGTTCGAACCCGAAACTGCCGGGTGAACGGCCGGACCAGGGCCGCTATTGACAGCGACGCGGTAGGGGCTCACCAGCGCGATTGGGACGCCACTGGAGCCCGGAATGTTGCGCGGCAATTCAAGACCCGACATGCGTGTTCGCGACCTGCGTCACTCGTGCGCGACTCTGCTTCTCGCCCAAAGCGTGAGTCCGCTGGTCATTTTGGAGACTTCTCGGGCACTCTCAGATCTCGCTCACTCTGAACACGTACGGCCACGTTCTGCCGCCAATGCAGGTGCGCAGCGGCCTCAACAATGGACGCAATCCTCTCGCTAAACGTCATCCGCGGCTCTCGAACGGTTTGGATGCAGCTGACGAAACGGAACCACTACACTCCCTGCTTCTGGGCGGCGCTTTGGAACGAGACGTACTATCGCTCGTTCCTCGCCGGCACGGTGAAGGGCGAGTCCGTACGGGATCAGCGTGTTCACGCGCTCAGCGTAAAGTCGGGCCGGCTACTCGAAACAACGGTCGAGAACGTCCATTTCGACAAGAACTTGGGCATGGCTGAAATTACAAGAGAATCAGCCGAGGACTTCGTCAAGAGACACCACCCCGGCAAGTTTGAAGAATTCGCTCGCACCAACGCGACCGCCGAGTACCCAGTGTTTCTAGACTTCGAGGACATATTGAGCGGTTTGGAACGCGATTCCCCTGTTCGTCTCGATTCTGAGTCGTTGATGATCGCTCTGTCGCCACATCTGCTGCTGCACGCCGACCTGAAGACACCATCCAACGAGAACGAGCTGGTACCGGTTTCCCCCTGGGCGACGAAACCTTCGAAGAGTTCCGGCGCCGGACAATTGGCAACACGTTCCAGAGATCATCGGTGACGAGGCGACACTCGAGATCTGGAGCGCTTCTGAGGAGTTTCAGGCGCGGGCGGAACTCATGAAGGACGCCAAACGCTATAACGAACTCGTCTGGCAGGAGGGTTCGAAAGAGCTGTGGCGCCTGAACAAGTACGGAGGACACAAGTGACGGCACCGGTACCAAGTCGGCGCGTCAGTGTGTGAGTTTGGATGTCAACGGGCTGAATGGGCCGTCTGGCGGTTGAGATTTTTTCAACTAATCAGAAAGATGTGTGACCCAGATTTTTACCAGTTGGAACCGGTTAGGCTCCCTCCGTTAGGTGCGGCGATGTCAAAAGGTGCGAAGACACGTCCGCGATCACACCATAGCGGCGAGGACAACATGACGACGGGTCGCATTAGTGCTGTGGCAATCGCGCTGAGTATTGCGTTCGGATTTGTTGGCGGCGCCGGCTCGACACAGCGTTCAGCGAAAGACCAGAACCTGTCCGGCACGATCGCTTCTTCCAAACGGATGGCGGACGGTAAAGAGTGGACGACTGCCAACCTCAACGTCAAGACGTCGTCGTCCTATTGTTACGACGATGCGGAACCGAACTGCCGTCGATATGGCCGTTTGTATACGTGGGAATCGGCGCAGCGAGGATGTCAGTCGCTAGGAGATGGATGGCGGTTGCCGACCGACGACGAATGGCGTCAACTGGCGAAGCACTATGGTGGACTTGGGAACGATTCGCCTGACAAGGGTAGAGCGGCGTACACGGCACTCCTGGGCGGAGGGACGTCAGGCTTCAATGCCGTGCTGGGTGGCAATCGCTCCATTGATGGGCAGTACGACCGGCTGGAGGCACACGGAATCTACTGGACGGTATCCGAAAACGATCCGATCACCGCACCGCTCTATAACTTCGGCAAAGGCAGTCAAGCGCTCTATCGTGGGCCCCAGGGGCAGAAGCAGATGGCAGTTTCCGTGCGTTGCGTCAGGGAGTGACCGCTCAAAATTCGGGCCCGCAGATCCAATCGCAGTGGAACGCACTCGACGGTGAGGCCGCAATTACTCCTCCCTAGTCGTTAGCGTTGATTGATGGGGTCACCGGGGCAAAGTCGCAGCACAGACGGAACTGGCTCAGAACGGGATCAGTCGGGCGTTTCGAGCGCGATAGGTTGGCGCCGAGGATCGCGGAGATCGAAAATTTCGAATGAATCGGGGGAGTATGGTGAGCCGCATTTTCGCGAGTTGGAACCAGCTGAACGGGTGGCTGCGGGCTGTCGAGTCTCTGCGACGCGCAGCGTAACCAACGCGATCGCGTGAGACGAGGTCACGTTCAGCAGACGAAGAAGATCAGGACGCGATGGCGCTCACGATCGACATGTCGCGATTCCCAGACACGAAAGTTGCGGCAGACGCGCTTATCGATGCAGAGGCGCCCACGCAACGGTGCCCTCCTCGAAAGGTGTGTCGGTCAACTGCCGAACGTCGGATCCGTCGGGGCGCATCACGTAAATATCGCCGTATTGCTGTGCATTGCCGGGATGTAGCGCCGCCTCGTCCTTGAACCCACCGCGGGCACTCGTGAAGGCAAGCCACTCGCCGTCGGGTGACCAGGCGCAATGCGCGTCATTACCGGGTTGGTTCGTCACACGCCGGGTGCCGGTGCCATCCGGGTTGATGGTGTACAACTCATAGTCGCTCTCAAAGAACCGAGTGAACGCAATACGGTCCCCCTTCGGCGACCACGCGGGGAAGTTATCGTGACTGGAATCCGCAGTAAGGGAACGGATGTCTCCGGTCGCGACGGTGATGACAAAAAGTCCCTGGCGATCTTTGTCCGAGGCGCGATAGACGATCTGGGTGCCATCAGGCGACCAGCTCGGAAAGCCGACGTTACCGGAACCGTCGGTGACGATTGTGAGCCCGGAGCCATCGGGATTCACCACGGCGATGTCAGCGATCGCGGGACCGAGTTGCATCGGAAAGAAATTTCCGAGTGCAAAGGCCACGCGGTCGCCACGCGGAGACCAGACGGGGCCGAGCGGGCTCTTCTCTCCGCCGTCAAAGAACACTGATTGCTGCGATCCATCGCCGTTCATCGCCAGGATCTTCTTCGATAATTTGGCCCCGGACTCATCGTTGGTCAGGAGCCGGTTGCCCGAAGGCGCGTACGTTGGGAAGATCCCGGTGCGGACGAGGCGAAACTGCGGATCCTTGCTGTGCCAGCGCTGGAATGGCGGCCACGCGTGCTCGACGTCGCGGTGAAACACCATGCGCCGCCGATCCGGCGACCAACTCGGCGCGCTCACCTCGCCGCGCACGCCAGGTGTCCCATCGATAAACTCGAGACCGCCTTCGGGTCCGCCGCTCGCGTAGGCAATGCGATCTCCCGCCACGAACCGCGGCGACCGCTTCTCGCCAGGACCGGTCGTCAACACGCGCTGTTCGTTGGTCGCGACATCGATCGTTGCAATCTGTGTCGTGCCACGCAGTCGCGTGACGCTGCCGATCTTTGCTAGCTCACCGAGCTCCGCCTCGTAGAAGAGCAGGTGCTTGCCGTCGGCTGACCAAGTGGGACTGCCGGCGACCCTCTGCGTTTGCGTGACGCGCCGCAGTTCTGTCCCGTCCGCGCGGATCAGATAAATCTCGGTCGAGTGCTGTACGAGAAAACCGCCGATGATCGGTTTCCGTGAATCCCGATCCGATGTGAACGCCAACCACTGTCCATCTGGCGACCACGCCGGCCGAAAGTCCCCTGCGGGCTGGTTGGTGAGATTGCGCAGCTTCTTCGTCGCCAGATCCAGAATCCAGATGTCGGCTTGTCCCGTGCGCGTGGAAACAAATGCCAGCGACCGTCCATCGGGCGACAGCACTGCCTGGTCGTCGTACGCGGGATGGTCCACGAGGCGCTCGAGCCCAGACGCATCAGGATGAGCGCGGTAGATGTCGTACGACCCGTCACGTTCGGAGGTGAACACGACCCACTGACCATCGCTCGAGAACGAAGCATTGCCGTCGAACCCAGCGTGTGGCAACAACGGTTTCGCGTGATTGCCATCCGCATCGGCGATGACGATATCGGCGTTGATGGGACCCAAGCTCGAGAAAGCGATTTCGTAAATCGGCGCCGCGGGTCCAGCCGCTGATGTCGGTTTGGAGAGCGTGCCACACCAAACGGTGAGAGCCAGGAATGCAAAGAGCGCGAAGGTCTTCCTCGGCTTCATGCAGGGCTCCTTGAGAGTTGGCCGAGCGCCCGCGCCTCCGTTGCCGTCCACCACTGCCGCGACTGCTCGGGGAATACCGCAAGGCGCCATGCTTGGCGCGACGCGATTATAACCGTTCGGACCTACTGCACTTTTGTCGCGTGATTCCGTACGCTCTCGTGCGTGAAATGGCGGCGCCGGCGCGATCGGACGGGGCCCCGGACTAGGCAGGACGAACTGTAGGCTGCCACGCTGATTCGCCGATCGCGGCGTCGCCGGTTCGATTCCTGGCTGCGATCGCCGCCGTCAACGATTGCAAGTTGTTGATGGCGCTGGACTGTGGAGATGGTGAGCCGCATTTTCGTGAGTTGGAACCAGATCGTGGCGGCCCTGCGTCGAATCCACGCGCTGCGCTGGGCGGCCTGAGACGAGCCCGTCAGCCGCCCTACCTCGAACTACCGGGACGTCGGTCGTGACTGCCCGGCTGAAATGCCGTAACCTCATCGATGGAGCGACGATGAGGTTATCCGAGGGTGCACGACTCGCCCAATATCAGATTGTCGGCCGGCTCGGGGCCGGCGGGATGGGCGAGGTATATCGGGCTCGCGACACGAAGCTGAACCGTGATGTCGCGATCAAGATCCTTCTTCCCGGCGTCGCAAACGATCCCGAACACCTCGCACGGTTCACGCGTGAGGCTCACGTCCTTGCCGCGCTCAATCACCCATACATCGCCCACATCTACGGTCTTGAAGAAGACGACGGCGTGCGCGCGCTCATCATGGAAGTCGTCGAAGGCCCCACGCTCGCCGACCGTCTGGCGAACGGACCCCTTCCCCTCGAGGAGACGCTCTCAGTCGCGCGGCAGATCGCTGAAGCACTCGCCTCGGCGCACGGGCAAGGTGTGGTGCACCGAGACTTGAAGCCATCCAACATCAAGCTCCGATCGGACGGAACGGTCAAGATCCTCGATTTCGGACTCGCAAAGGCCCTCGAACCGCCTGGTTCGTTGCCGGCCGATGTCGCGGGTGCCGCGACTATCACGTCGCCGGCTCTTACGCGCCTCGGCGTGATCCTCGGAACAGCTGCCTACATGAGCCCAGAGCAGGCCAGAGGCCAGGCTGTCGACAAGCGAACGGATATCTGGGCGTTTGGCTGTGTGCTGTTCGAGATGCTCACGGGGCGGCGCGCGTTTCCCGGCGACACGATCTCCGACACCATTGCCGCCGTGCTCGACACGTCGCCCGAGTGGAATCGGTTGCCTGCGGCCACGCCATCGAGCATCCGTCGGCTGCTCGGACGTACGATTGAGAAGCGTGCGAACCGCCGCCTGCACGACATCGCGGACGCGCTTCTCGAACTCGACGACGCGCTGTCGCGGAAGGAAGCGCCGGCACCGTCGGGGGCTTCGGCGCCCCAGTCGATGAGATGGCGGATCGCTGCGATCGCCCTGGCGGGCGTCGCTGCGCTGTTCGCGTATCTCGGGTTGTCGCAATCTGGCGCGCAGACCGGCAGTAACGAATTCCTGCCCTTTGCATCCGAACGCCTGCAGCAGCTGTCTCCGGCGTGGTCACCTGACGGCCGAAGCATCGCGTACGTCGCTGCCATCGACGGTGTGCGGCAACTCTTCGTCAAGAGCCTGGATGCCGACGCACCCACACGCTTGACGCACTCGCGCAGCGATTGCAAGGCCCCGTTCTGGTCGCCGGACGGCACGCGAGTCTATTACGTCGCTGAACGACAACTGTGGTCAGTCGGTGCGGCAGGCGGCCAGCCGCAGATGGTGATGGAGGACGTCTCGTCGGCAACGGTCGCCGCTGATGGAACGATTGCCTTTCTTCGCGGCAGCGAGGGGAGGCATGCGATGTGGATAGCCCCTGCCTCCGGGGTGCCCACGCTGTTTCACAGCGCACCGTTTCCAGAGGAGTTCACGCGCTCCGACAGTATCGACTTCTCACCGGACGGATCGAAGATTGCCGTTCTCGTCGAGCACCTGTCCGGCGTGGCGTTGACGTTCGAACTCTGGATTGTCCCATTCCCCACGGGGACGCCTCGACGGGCGCTCGGTCCGTTTCAAGGCCCCACCGCTCCCTTCGGCTTCGGACGCATCAGTTGGATGCCGGACAACCGCCACCTGATCCTGCAGAACACCCCAGCTGACGAGCAAAACTGGCACCTGCATCTCATCGACACCGATACCGGACGCTCGCAGATCATCACGAGTGGAACCGGCGAGGAGTACACACCCGCGGTTTCCCCGGATGGCCGCCGCATCGCTTTTGCGTCGGGGGTGCCTGATTTCGACATTGTGCAAGTCTCGATCGACAGCGGAGCGATGCGCCCGGTGTTGAGTACCGGACGAAACGAAACGTCGCCGACCTGGTCGCCGACGGGAACGCGCTTCGCCTACCTGACGAACGTCCGGGGCCGATCCGAGGTGTGGCTGCACAGCACGCAGGACGGTTCGTCGGCGCCGATACTGAAACGCGACATGGCCGGAATGCCGGCGTGGTCCACGCTGCAGCGGACGACGTTTTCGCCTGATGGCCTGAAGATCGCCTACGGCGTGATTCAGTCGGATCGACACGCCATCTGGGTGTCGCCGGTCGCCGGTGGTCAGCCGGTGCCGCTCGATCGCGACAGCGTCGACCAGCACGGGGTCTCGTGGTCTCCGGACAGCAACTCGATTGCGTATCACCGTCTGCGGGACGGTACGTGGGAACTGGTCAGAGCGCCGCTCGGTGGAGGACCGATCGCTCGCATCGCCGACGGGGACCAGGGGGCCGGTGTGACCGCGTGGTCGCCGACGGGCGCCTGGCTGGCCTACATTCGGAAAGGCGCCCTGCATCTGGTGTCACCGGATGGATCCGCGGACAAGACACTGAGCACGCCGCCGCCCGCGGCCTTCACGTTCTCGCGCGACGGAACGCTGTTGTACTCGTTGCGACGAGGAAGACAACGCGACTGGGAACTGGCGTCGATCGACGTCCGGACCGGTGACGAACGGAAAGTCCAGACGCTCCAGATTCCCCGGGCCGCCGACATCTCGGGCATCAGTCTGCATCCCGACGGCGGCAGCTTCATCACCTCGGTTGGAACATTCCGCCTTGACCTCTGGATCCTCGAACGTGGCCTTCCACAGGTGACCTGGTGGCGATCTCTCCTGCGTCTGGAGTGATTCGCTCGTGAATCGTCGCCGCGATCGGACGGGAGCGGATTCAGAAAAGTGAGCCGCATTTTCGCGAGTTGGAACCAGCTCAACGAGTGGCTGCGGCAGATCGAGCGCCTTCGACGAGCAGCGTGAGTGCTCGGATCGCGCCCTTCCCCTGCTTCGCGGCCGTGGAAGACCCGGAGCATCAGAATGGAGCCGCCATCGTACGGGTACTGGAGGGCGTACGTGCCCCCGAGGGCCTGGAACAGGAGTTCGCGGTGTTCCTCGTGGCCTCTTATGTCAACGACCGCGATCTTGCGGATCCGGAAGACGGATTTGTCATCGTCCAGGCCGAGTGATTAGATTGCCCCGGATCGTGAAAGGCAAAGGATGAATGAAAATCGGACTCCCAATTACGGCCTGGATGCGCCGCTGGCGGTGCGCAATATGCTCATCGTCGCGGCGCTGGGGATCATCTCGCTGATCACGCGGCTGCTGGGCGTGTGGTCCCGGCAGGACGTCATCGCGGTGATCGCCCGGCCGTTGATGTTGGGCGGCCTGAGCTGCGGCGCGATGGCGTTGTGGATGATTTACGACAGCAAGATCGGGAAGATACGCGAGCGGGACACATATCTCGACAAGATCAACTGGAACGGACACGAGCGCGTGCTGGATGTGGGGTGCGGTCTGGGATTGTTTCTCATCGGCGCGGCCAAACGGCTCTCGACCGGCCGCGCCGTCGGCATCGACAAATGGCAGCAGGAAGATCTCAGCGGCAACAACGCAGCGGGCACGTTAAGCAACGCGATGATCGAAGGCGTCGCCGACAAAGTCGAAGTGCACACCGGCGATGCGCGAAAACTTCCCTTCCCTGACGCCAGCTTCGACGTGGTGCTCTCGAGCATGGCGCTGCACAATATTTACAACGCGGGCGAGCGGCAGACCGCCGTGCGCGAAATCGCGCGCGTGTTGGCGCCTGGCGGGCGCGTGCTCATCGTCGACGTGCGGCACACGTCGAAATACGCCGCCACGTTGCGCGACGCAGGGTTGACGGATGCGCGCTGCGTGCAAGGCGTGTTCTCGTATCTGCTGACGCTGATCACGTTCGGCTCGGTGCGATGGGGCTACGTGATCGGCAGCAGGGTGATCGGCAGCAAATCGTGATGCGATTAGACGTCGCCGAAAATTCCGTGGGCTCGATCCCCAGCGCGATCTCGACGATTTCGATGCCTGATTCGCACGTTCTGCCAAGCCTTCAGGCGCAGGCGGCGAGCACACTAGACGCGGCGATTGGCTGTCAAGATGAGAACAATGCCGCCGATCAGCGTCAGGAGATCGAAGAATCCTTAAGGAAAGAAGTGACCCTAAATTTCGCGAGTTGGAACCGGATTGGCGGCTGGCTGAAGCAAATCGATCGCTTGCGACGAGCAGCGTAGCGCAACCCAGCCACCAACTTGGTGCGCGATACGTGGATCGCCGAGCGTCGATGGTCGCTCGCCTCGCCGGCTTGACGATGGTGCACCGGCCGCGAGATATTCCCCACCCGCACGGACAATTCACGATGCCCCACGAATCTGCGCGACAACACCCGCCGATTTCCTAGGTCTTTTTTGCGAACATCACGCCGCGCGCGAGTTGGCACCAGCTGTGCGGTTAGTCCCGCAGAGTTCGGCTGCCGGTCCGCCACGCCTCTCTAAAGGTTGGTCCCATCCGCCGGTCCTCAGTGGAGGTTGTCACGTGAAGGTATCAGTCTGTCTGCGTCGCCGAATATGCGTTCCACGACGTGGGTGTGATCGGTGTATCGAAGCCGCGCTCAACAGCCCACGGCCCATGCGAATCGTTGCCAGAACGTTTGAACGGGGCCTGCTGATCGCAGTCGCTCTGATCTTCGTGATCACGGGACGCTCAGATGCGCAACCAGCACTTGACCACAACTCAGCCGCGCACGCGTCGTCTACTTCGGGAGCGCCGACGACCGACGGGCAAACACTCGCCGCGTCAAACACGATCGTGTGCGAGTCGAAGGACGGCCAGCGCCAGCAGTGTCCGGCCAGGACATCAGCAGGTGTGACGCTCGTGAAATCGACGGGCACCGCACCCTGCCTGATTGGCAAGACCTGGGGCTACGACGCCACTGGCGTGTGGGTGTCTGACAACTGCGGCGGCGAATTCGCCTTGGGTCAGACGGAGGGCTCGGCGGAGACGCCTCCCGTGACGGCATCACCGATGCCGAAGCCGATTGAGACGTGGGGAGAGTTCGATCCCGGCGACGGTTTCCTTGTGGGCAGAGGGAAAGCCGGATCGCTCTCCATCAGTGGCTACGCTCTCGCGCGGTACATGAACCAGATGCCTGGAGAGTCCACCTTCACCGACCACCTCGGAAACACCCGCACGGTCGATGGCCGCAACGACATCTATTCGCACCGGGTGATGGTCTTCTTCAAGGGGTACCTGGGGTCCCCGAAGCTGGTCTACGCGATCACATTCTGGACCGTGAACACAACCGATCAGCGCGCGATCTTCGCCAACATCGGCTATCAGTTCAGCCGCAAGTTCAGCCTCTACACCGGCATGAACGGGAATCCGGGCACGCGCTCGCTGCAGGGATCGCATCCGTACTGGTTGGGCCAGGACCGTGTCATGGCCGACGAGTTCTTTCGGCCGTTCTTCGGCGCCGGCGTCTGGGCACAGGGCGAACCCGTCCCCGGCCTTTGGTACAACGCCGTGATGACGAACAACTCGAGCTCGCTCGGCACCAAGTCGAGCCAGCTGGATCGAACCTTCACCACCGGCGCTTCGATGTGGTGGATGCCGACCACGAAGGAGTTCGGCCCGAGAGGCGCCTACGGCGACTGGGAGCAGCACGAAAAGGTCGCGACGCGCTTCGGCTTCTCCACGACACGGAGCCCCGAGCAACGCTTCACCAGCGCCAGCTTGGGCACTCCTGAAAACACCACGATCAGGCTCGCCGACAGCGTCAACGTATTCGATGCCGGAGCGCTGGCGCCGGGCGTCACCGTGGATACGGTGAACTACCGAATTCTCTCGTTCGACGCCGGGATGAAATACAGGGGGTTCTTTCTGCAGACCGAGATCTTCAACCGCTGGCTCGACAACTTCAAGGCGGACGGACTCGTGCCTGTCAACAGCATTCACGACAACGGCTTCTACGTGCAGGGCGCGTTCTACCCGGTGCCGAAGAAGCTCGAGGTGTACGGCGCGACCTCGCAGATCTTCGGCGACAAGGATGCTGGGTTCGGCAACAGCAACGAGGTGCTGGGAGGCGCGAACTACTACGTCACAGACTCGCGAAACCACCGGCTGAACGTTCAACTGGTCCACGTCAACCGCTCGCCCGTCAGCAGCGCGTTCGGCTACTACGTGGGCGGTCAGACAGGCAACACGTTCTCGGTCGGTTTCTCGGTGTTCTTCTGAAGGCGAGGAGAGTTCGGTGATGACTACTGCTTTCCGCTTCTACGGACGCGTGGCGATCCTGGCCGCCTGTGCCGTGTTGGCGGCACTAGCAACCGCGCGCGTGCCTACCGCTGCACAGAGTGCGTCTGCACAGATTCCCGGCGACGCCAGCGAGTGTTACGACTCACACTTCCACCTGACGAACTACGTCCAGCAGGGCATCACGCCTCGTGAGTTCCTGCGGATCATGGGGACCCGCGTCGGGCGATCGACGATCTTCGGTATTCCGCTGCAGCAGCAGTGGTCGTACGCGAACTCTGGAGAGTTCGCTCCCACGTACTACCTGCATTCGGACGCGCCGCTCTACTACTACTCGTTCACCGACGCGTTCATCGCGACTGCCTACCGTTCGCTGAGCCCCGCAGAGCAAGCGCGCTTCGATCCTATGATCACCGGCTTCAACCCGGCCGACATGTACGGCGTCGATCACATCCGACGCGTGTTGCAGACCTTCCCGGGAGTGTTCTTCGTACGACGCGCGCGCGGCCATGAAACGCCAGAAAGGCGTGCTCGTGTCGGTTGATATCCACCTCACGCGGATTGAGGATCCGGTCGAGCTCATTGCGCACGAAATCGAACACGTCGTTGAACAACTCGACGAGATCGACCTCGGGGTCTACGTCGGCAGCGGGAATGTCTGGAAAAGGGAAGATGGCGCATTCGAGACGCGGCGTGCGATTGAGGTCGGCAGGCGTGTTGCCCACGACGTGAGCACCGCACAGGTTCCCAAATCGCACAACGCCCAGGAGGACCTGTCGAAGCGCCCCCTGCGGGCCGTGACTCAGCAGGACGATGGATCCCCTGACGTTGGGGGCCCTCCGTCCGGACGCGTCAGCGGGAGCGGCAGCCACGTGGTGTTTGCTTCGTACTCGCCCCTGGTGCCTGCGGACGGTAACAGCACGCGGGACTTCTACGTGATGGATGTCTCAACGCGCCGTGTCACCCTTGAAACACCCGGAGCCGGCGGACGACTGGCGAACGGAGAGAGCGTGAATCCCGATATCAGCCGGAATGGACGGTACGTTGTCTTCGAGTCCATCGCCGGCAATCTCACGGACGTGGAGTTCGTCCGCGGCATCCCTCGTGTCTTCCTGAGGGATCTGCGCGACAAGCCGTGCGCAACCTGAGTTGAGCCGCACACCTTGCACCACGACTCGGGAGTCACGAGCATCGCGAAGACGAATAGTTCCTCCGCGCTCATCGTGATTCTGGCGTCCTCGTGTCCTGTGAGTCCCTGGAGGAGGGCGAGATCACTCAGCGGGCGGCCTCAGTCACTTCGTAACGCCGCCCGGCAATCGTCAGCGTGCCGGTGCGGGCCGGACCGTTGTTGGGCGCCGCCACAAACTGGACGAGCCCGTTGCCTGCACCCGACGCTCCTGACGTGAGGGTGATCCAATCGACATTGCTCGTTGTCGTCCACGTGCAGGCACCGGTCACGATCACGAGAACGTTTCCATTGCCGCCGTTCGCGTCGAAGCTATGGTACGGCGGCGTGAACACCCATTCGCATGGTGATCCCTGATTGACGGCGAGAACAGTCGACGCGACCGTGACCGTTCCGGTCCGAGGCGGTCCATTGTTTGGAGCAACAGTCAACGGCACCTGCGCGGGACCAGTGCCGGAGGTGGCGCCGAGAGTGATCCAATTGGCGCTGCTCGACGCGCTCCAGGGACAGCCGGAACCGGTCGATATCGACGCAGTCCCCGTACCGCCGGTCGCGACAACGTCCTGCGAAGGCGGCGTCACGGCGTACGTGCAGCCGCTGGCCTGCGCGACGGTGACCGTGTGCCCGCCAACTGAGAGTGTTCCCTGACGGGCCGGGCCGAGATTTGCGGCGACCGAAAACGGTACTTGGCCACTGCCGCCGCTGCTCGATGTTTCGCCAATCGCGATCCACGGCGCTCCGCTGGTCGCTGACCAGGTACACCCCTGCGCACTCGTCACTTGAATCGTATTGGTGCTGGCGGCGGCGCCGACGCTTACGCTGGTGGGATGGACGTTGACCGCACAGCCCGACGCCTGGTTGACGGTCATCGTCTGATCGGCGATGCGGATTCCCCCGACGCGGGACGGACCAGTGTTTCCAGCGACGCTGAACCGCACCTCACCACTGCCGTTGCCGCTTTGTCCCGCAGTAATGACGATCCAATCCGTGGAGGTCGCCGCCGTCCAGGCACAGGCCGGGGCCGCACGAACCGTCGTCGCGCTGCTCGAAGCCGCCGCCGGGGCGGCGTAGCTCAACGGGTCGACGGTGAAACTGCATCCCGGCGACTGCGTCACCGTCACCACGCGACCGGCGACAGTCACAGCTGCGGTTCGTGCCGGACCATCCGTCGTGGCGACCCGCACTGCCACGACGCCTGGACCGCTGCCCGTCGCGCCGGCCGTCAGCGTGATCCACGGCACTCCACTCTGGGCGGTCCAGCTGCAGCCGGCCGGGGCCGACACAGCGACTTCACCCGGGCCGCCAGCTCCGCCGAAGTTGAGGGCGTCAGTGCTGACGCTATAGCTGCACCCCGCACCCTGTTGAACCCGTACGACCTGACCGGCGATGGTCAGGGTGCCAGTTCGTTGAGGTCCGCTGAGTGGATCGACATGGAACGTGACAGCCCCGGTGTCATCCCCCTCGCGGCCAGAGACGATCGTGCTCCACGGAACATCGGATGTCGCGGTCCAGTGGCATTGCTCGCTGGTGGTGGTGACGTGAACCGTGCGATCTCCGCCTGCTGCCTCCACGGTCTCGAGCGTCGAGGACAGGCGAAATCCGCACGGCCTGCCCTCCTGCGAGATTTGCAGGCGCTGATCTTCGACCCTGATTGCGGACGCCCGGGACGAAGGAAGGCCGTTGACGGCGACGGTGAACTGCACGGTGCCATCGCCTTGCCCGCTCAGTGGCGGAGTGAGCGTGACCCACGGCGCCTCGCTCAGCGCTGACCATGTGCACTCGCGGTTCGTCGTAACCCGCATCGTCCCGGTTCCGCCGTCGACCGTGAAGGACAGATTCTCCGCCTGAGCCTGCACGCCGCACCGGATTTGTGACGGCGTCGTCATCGTTTCGGTCGTCGATCCACACGAGGATACCAACAGAAGGTTGATGAGCAGCCAGACGCAGATTGACCCTTGCGCTACGGAAAAACGGCAAGAAATTGCCTTCCACATGGCCTTTTTGGCGACGACGAACGCCGGACGCAAGAAGCGTGCGCACCAAGCCCCTGACTCTGCCGTTCCGAATTTCTGCCGAGCCAGCCCCCGTTACATGCGTCCCGAGCTGCTGATCCAGGACGCCATGCGGCACCGGGACGGGACGCGGGGGACGGGGGCGATCGCCTTCTGACCACCGCCTGAACTGCCTGCTGGCACGCCGAGCTGGGAATCTCCGGCCTTTGGGCGTGTGTGCGTATCAGCGGAGCAGATGGACGCGCTGCTGAGGGCCTGAAAAGACTTATTCTCTTAGGAAGGTGGTGACCCTAACTTTCGCCAGTTGGATCCAGATTGTGAGCTGGCTAAGCCAACTCCAGGGGCTCCAACGAGCCGCATAGTCAAGCGGGGCAGGAGCGTACGAATCGCTTCCAGCTGATTGCGGCCGGTCTTTGGTGCGGGCGAGCCGGTTGCTGAACACTGCGGCGTTACTCGAGAGTAAGCCGGGGCGTGTCACATCGGCAATCCCTGATCGTTCTATTTCACGCCGCAGGCCTTCCTGACCGCGTCGGCTTCTCCCGGCGGAAGGCCTGCGAGCGCGATCCGCTTCAATCGCATTGGCAGATAGGCGGGGTCCTCGCAGGTCTCTTTCGAGAGCAGGACGGGAGTCGGCGGCGGGGTGACGCCCATCCAGAGAATCGCGTCCGTCTGGTCTTCCATCCGCATCGGCTTGTATTGCGCCTTCGGAATCTTGACGAAGTCGTCGACGCCGCGAACGGTGAATCGATCGTTGTCGCCGTTGAAGACGGTGAAGTCGGCTGCTCCGAGCACCGTGCCGCGAACCAGGGTCAGGCTCATGGGCGGCCACGACGCGATGTCGGGCTGCAGTTCGACGGCCCCTTTGCCGGCATCGGCCAGGATTACGAATGGTCTCATGCCTGCGGCCTCAAGCAGGCTCGTCATCGTCTGCGCCTGCCAGTTCGACATGTCATAGTTCGTGGCGACCTCCTTCCGTGGAAAGTGCGCGGGTCCGTACACAACCAGGGCTCGGCGGCCGCGTTCCACGACTTCGCGGTGGATCAGATCCGCCGGAAACGTGTCGCGGCGCACCGTCCACTTGCGGAGGTCATCTTTGGTCGTGACGTTGTCCCAGTCGATGGGCGGATCGCCGCCGATCACGCGATACCGCTTCTCTTTCGGCAGCGTCGCATTCAGCGCGCCTATGGCGCGATAGAACTCCTCGACGTACGGGCCGTCGTTGGTGACGCCCGCAATCACGGTATCCTGCCAGACATGTCGCAACGCCGCATCGGAAATCGCGTCACCACGCACGAACCGATCAATCACGTCCTGGTACCGCGACGAGCCGAACTCGACGACGATGTCGGTGACCGTGCCCTGAAGGCGCGGATCGCGCACGATCGCGAGGAGCAAGTCGTACCCCTGCCTGCTCCCATGTCCGCCCGGGAGCATCACGACCTGATGCGTTCTGAAAGCCTCGACGATGCCATCGATCGGATCGACGCGGACAGCTGGTTGTAACGCCTGCCCCGCGCTCACCAGAGCGAACGCCGCCAGAATTGCGGACATCCGGGGCATATCCACTCCCGTCATGCACGTACTCCTTCGCGCGAGAATACCTCAACCGTCGGCCCGGCCGGGGTAACTCAAGCCGTAATACTGGTTACGGGGAGTCTCAGGAAACCGGAAGGGCGTGGCGCGCGATTCGGGTTCTTTGGGGGCACGCGGAGTGGGGGGCTGGCGGTCGTGGTTAAACCGTCCACCGAATCGGATCAATCTCATTGAAACTTGTGACAGGTGACAGGGACTCGTAAGACTTCTAGAAAAGTGGTGAGCCGCCTCGGAATCGAACCGAGAACCCGCAGATTAAGAGTCTGCTGCTCTGCCAATTGAGCTAGCGGCCCACGGAGTGCGCGATGCGTCGGTCATGGCCGGACCAGCGCGATGGGGACAATTGCCGATTATATCAATCTCTCCGCCGAACGAAAAGCTTCCAAAAGCCCCCCGATCGGCGCCTCAGAACGTCTTCAACCCGTTGACCGGCAGCAGGGCGCCGTAGAGTGACGTCGCCGCGCAGATGAAGAGGTAGTTCCGCTTCGGGCCGCCGAAGACGACGTTCGAGCAGATCTCCGGGATCCGGATTCGGCCAATCAACGTCCCATCCACGTCGATGCAGTCGGCGCCATCGTCGGTCGCCGCCCACAGACGGCCCGCATCGTCGAACCGCATGCCGTCGAAACGGCCCGCGGTGCATTCGGCGAACACCTGGCCGCCGGAGAGCGTGCCGCCGGCGCCGACGTCGAAGACCCGGATGTGTTTCGGCAGGGCGGCATCGCGACCGCCGGCTGAGTCGACGATGAAGAGCCGGCGTTCGTCGGCGGAGAAGGCAATGCCATTCGGTCTGACGAAGTCGTCGGCGGCGACGCGAATCTCGCCAGTGGCGCCGTCGACGCGGAACACGAAGTTGCCGCCGACCTCGCTCTCGGACTTGTGACCCTCGTAGTCGGTCAGGATGCCGTACGGTGGATCGGTGAACCAGATCGATCCGTCCGACTGCACCACGACGTCATTTGGACTGTTCAACCGCTTGCCCTTGTAGCGGTCGGCGATGAGCGTCATGCGCCCGTCGTGCTCGGTGCGGACCACGCGACGGCCGCCGTGCTCGCAAGTGACGAGCCGTCCCTGACGGTCGACGGTGTTCCCGTTGGCGTAGTTCGACGGGTTGCGGAAGACGCTGACCGAGCCGTCGCACTCGTCGTAGCGCAGCATCCGGTTGTTGGGGATGTCCGAGAAGACGAGATGCCGGGCAGCGGGGAAGTACGCCGGACCCTCGGTCCACCGTCCGCCGGTCCACAGGCGCTCCACGTGCGCCGTGCGGTTGAAGCAGTCAAGGAACCGCGGATCCAGGACTTCGTAGTCGTTCGGCATGAAAGGGAGCTTCAGGAACTGCGCCTGGGTCTTCACCTGGCTTGCCAACCGTAGCTCACGCTCTTGGTGGCACGCGTGAGCGAAGGTTGGTGCGCCCGGCAGGAATCGAACCTGCAACCTTTGGCTCCGGAGGCCAACGCTCTATCCAATTGAGCTACGGGCGCGTCAGTCGTCAGTCTTCAGTCGGCGGTCGTCAGGCTCAGTCCTCAGTCCGAGTCGCTAGTCCCAATCGTCAGTCGGAGTCTTCAGTCGGAGTCTTCAGTCGGTGATGGCAATCCCGTCGCGACTGCCGACTGGAACAGACGACTCGGACTGACGACTGTGACTGGCGACCGTCGACTCACGACTGTCGACTGTGGTGCGCCCGGAGGGATTCGAACCCCCGACCTACGGCTTCGAAGGCCGGCGCTCTATCCAACTGAGCTACGGGCGCATGTCCGCGTCAACGCGAACCCCCATCATACCGGGCCCGCGGAAGCGGGCGCAAGCCGCAACGGTTTCGAGGGATCACCGCCTCGCGGGCGGGCCGAGCGGATTCTTCGCGAAGCACAGGTCCTCGACGATCCGCCCGCCGATCAGGTGCTGCTGGATGATCCGCTCGGCGTTGTCAGGCGTGACGTCGCGATACCACGCGCCTTCGGGATAGACGAGCGCGATCGGACCGTCGCCGCAGATCCGCAGGCAGCCCACCTTCGTCCGGTAGCATGGCCCGCTCGAGCCCGCGATGTTCAGCTCCTTCATCCGCTTCTTCACGTAGTCCCACGTCTTCTCGCCATCGTCTTTGTCGACGCAGTCGGGGCCGAGGCAGACGAAGAGGTGACGGGTGAGCTGGCCGACGCCGAATGACTCAGCGGTTTCCGCCGGCGACGACTTGCGGTCTTTCTTGCCCATCTGTGGCGATCATACCCGAGAGCCGCGAACGGCGAACGCCGAACGCCGAACTCCGAACGCCCAACGCCGAACGCCGAATCGCGAGTCGCGAGCAGCGAGCCCCGATCACACTCCGTACTTCCCGAACACCGTCTCGAGACGCGCGGGCTTCGAGGTGCGCAGCCGAGCCCACAAGTCGCCGACCTCGCTAAAACGCGCCGGCGCGGTGACGATGGTGAAGTCGCGCGGGTCGACGCCGGCGTCGACTTCGTCCCAGGTGAGCGGCGTGGAGACGCCGGCGAAGTCGCTCGCGCGCGCACTGTAGGCACAGGCCAGCGTCTTCCCCAGGATGTTCTGCAGGAAGTCGACGTAGACAGTGCCGCGCCTGCGCTTCTTGACCATGCGCTCGACGGTCGCCACTTTCGGATGCCGGGCGGCGATCACCGTCGCGACGATCTGACAGAAGAGCTGTCCGGACTCGTACGACGTGCCGGGCGGAAGCGGAATGTAGATGTGCAGTCCGCGCGATCCTGACGTCTTCGGCACGGCGGGCACGCGCATCGACTCGAGCTCGTCGCGCACCCAGCGTGCGACGTCGAGCACGTGCGCGAGCGTCGCGCCTTCGCCGGGATCGAGATCGAGCGCGACGAAGTCGGCGTCGAGCGGCGATTGCACCCGCGAGAACCACGGGTCCTGCGAGATCGCGGCGAGCTGCGTCATATAGAGCAGCGTAATGAGCGACCCGCCGATGAAGCGCTCGGCGCCGCGCTCTTCGATCGGGTCGAGATCGTCGGGCAGGGCTTCCATTCGCACGCCCGCCGGCGGCTGTTCCTTCTGCCGGCGCTGCTGATAGAACGCCACGTGGTCGTCGACGCCGTTCGGAAAGCGCTTCATCACGAGCGGTCGATCGGCGACAACCGGAAGGATGAGTGGCGCAATCGTGGCGTAGTAGCGCAGCAGGTCGCCCTTGGTGAGCTTGAGCTTTGGCCAGAACGGCTTCGCGAGATTGGTGACGCCGATCCTCGCTCCGTCGGGGAGCGCGAGAGTCCCGTCCCGGCGCGTGTCCTCGAGCGCGCGCAGCTGGTCGATGACGGGCTGCATCTGGGCGAGGGCTTCCCTTACATCGACCTTTTTGTGCTGTTGAGCCGAACGGTTGGTCGAGACGCGCGCGGCGTCTTCGGACTTCGCGCGGCGCGGTGCCTTGGCGTCAGCGGTTCTGTCCGCATTTATCAATGCCCCTGGGGCCCCACCCCCAGGGGCTTCTCGCGCGGCGACTTCCGCCTTCGCTGATGCTTCGGCGGACCGCCGTAGCCTTGGCGGAGGCTGGTCGCGCCGCGCTCGGGCCGCAGGCGCTTGCCCCTCTCTGACGACACTCGTTGGCTTCTTGTCATCTCTCAACCCCAGGTACACCGGATGGCGCAGCTTTCCGTCGTCAGTCCACTCCGTGAAGCGGACCTGGGCGACGAGCTCGGGGCGCACCCAGTGCGCGGTTTCGTTGCTCTCGATCTTGTCGGCAAACGGCGACTGTTTCGTCTCACGCGCCTTGAGGAGCTTCGAGACCCGCTCGAGCTCGTGCTGATCGAACCCCGTGCCCGCGTGCCCGACGTAGATGAGAGAACCCGGCTGGCTTGGGGCGTTCGGTCCGCTTTTATCAGCGCTCGCGGGGCCCCACCCCCGCTCGCTCTCGCGCGGCGACTTCCGCCTTCGCTGAAGCTTCGGCGGACCGCCGTAGCCTTGGCGGAGGCTGGTCGCGCCGCGCTCGGGCCGCAGGCGCTCATATACCCCCAGCAGCAGCGCCCCGAAGTACTGCCGCGTGTTGCGCGGCTCGGTCCAGCCGCCGATGACGAATTCCTGCTCGTGATGGAGCTTGAGCTTGCGCCACGAGGGGCTGCGGCGGCCCGACTGGTAGGGCGACCGCGCCTCTTTGACGATCAGCCCTTCCCACCCTTCTTTCTTCGCGCGCTCGTGCAGCGCGCGGCCATCGTTGGTCACTTGTTCGCTGATGCGAATCGTGCTCGACTTCGACTTGCCGAACAGACGCTCGAGGTGCGCGCGGCGCTCGACGAGCGGCAGGCCGCGGAGATCCTCTTTGCCTTCGCGCAGGATGTCGAACGCGATGAACGCGACCGGGTGTTCGCGATCGATGCGCTCGACATCTTTCGCGTCGCTCAAGTGAATCCTGCCCTGCAGCCGCTGGAATCCCACGGGATTCCCCTTCGCGTCGAGCGCAACGATCTCACCGTCGATTATGAGGGGCTCGGTAGCACCGAACGAGGCGAGGGCGGACACGATGGAGGGGAACTGCGAGGTCTTGTCGTTGCCCAGGCGCGACCAGACACGCACGAGCGCGCGCGGACGCGCCGGAGCAGTCTCACCAAGCCCGCGCTTGCGCGCGGGCTCGACTTCAATCAGCGCACGGATGCCGTCGTACTTCGGTTCGAAGACGAGAGACGTGCCGGTGAGCGGCGGATCGGCGAGCGTCGCGAGCATCGGTCGCGCGGCGCCGGATTTTTCTCGCCAGATCACAAAGGAGAAAAGAGAGGAAGGGACGGTCGATTACCGAGTATTCGGAGACTGACGACCCGGGTCGGGGCGGGAGGAGGATGCCCCAAGTCCGGATCCGCTCAATCTCCGAATACTCTGTAACCGACTGCCAACATCTTCAACCAATTGGCGACATTAATCAACAATCTTCCACGTCCGGGCCCCGCGAGCTCGACCTCGAGCGCCCAGTCATCCAATCTGCTTGGTTTTCAAAGAGATACCGGCGTCAGGCGGCAGGAAGGGTAACGGGCGCCGCCCCGCACGGCCGGGTCCGGCGCAGCCGCCCCGCGGCCGGAGGTGCAAAAATGTGCACTCGGTACCGAAACTGGTCCGAGAAGCCGATAATCAGAGCTGCCTTCGAAGGATCCGCGGTATGACGATCGGCATACCGGCATAGACCGCGCGACGGGGTCAGGCCCCGATCACAACCCCGATCAAGCAAGGAGCAGACGAAGATGGCGGCTCGCCCCACGTGGAAAGGGTTCATGAAGATCAGCCTGGTGACGATCCCGGTGCGGGTCTTCCCGGCGACGGACGCGGCGGCGACCATCAGCTTCAACCAGCTGCACGCCGAGTGTCAGACGCGAATCCAGCAGAAGCGCTGGTGTCCGCACTGCGAGCGCGAGGTGCCCATCTCGGAGATCGTCAAGGGCTACGAATTCGAAAAGGGACGCTACGTCGTCATGTCCGAAGACGACATGTCGAAGGTGCGCCCCGAATCGACGCGCGTGATCGACCTCGTGCAGTTCACCGACGCGGCGGCCATCGATCCGATCTACGTCGAAAAGCCGTATTACCTGGCGCCGGATGGACCGATGGCACGCGAGGCGTTCGCGGTCATGCGTGAAGGCATGAAGGGAAAGGCCGGCATCGGCAAGCTGGCGCTCTACGGCCGCGAGTATCTCGTGGCCGTCCAGCCGCGCGACAAGGGCCTCGTGATGTACACCATGCGCCACGCGAAGGAAGTCCGCAGCATGGACAACATCGAGGAGCTCGACTCGGTGCCCGAGAAGGTGAAGGCCGAGGAAATCAAGCTCGCCAAACAGGTGATCGGGAATTTCGAGGGCGCGCTGAATCTGGCGGAGTACAGCGACAAGTATCAGGAAGAGCTGCAGCGGATCATCGACGCCAAGGTCGCCGGCGAGGAGGTCGTGGCGACCGAGGAGGAGACGCCGCCCAAGGTCGTCAACCTCATGGACGCGCTGCGTCAGAGCCTCGACCGGGTCAGCACGGGGAAGAAAAAGGCCGCCAAAGCAGTCATAGAGAAGCCGGCCCGGGTCGCGGCGAAGCGCCGCGCGCGGTAAGCGTCATTGCGCGGTAAGCTTCTCTTGAATGAGTCTGCGCCTTCGTCTGATCGTCGCGTTCTTCTTCCTGTCGGTCGTGCCACTGGCGGCCGTCACGCTCTTCACGTACGCGAGTAACGCGCGCGCGATGCGCGAGGCGGCTGGCCGCGAGGCCGAGCTGCTTGCCGGCGAGCTCAGCCAGCGCATGCAGGTCGTGACCGCTCAGTTGAGCGAGCGGGTCGAGCGCCTGATGGACGTGGCCGAGGCGCGTGCGGAAGCGACCGCGGCGGAGAGCGCCCGCACGGCAGCGCTGGCCACGACCGGCACGGTCGAGCCGGCCGCGGCTGCTCCTCCCACCCAGGAAACGCAGGTCGCTCAGGCGCTCGGCGAGATGGCGATGCTGCTCGAGAACGTCGAGTTGCGCGGCCTGCGCGGGCCGCGTCCGCCAGGCGCGCCTGGTGGTCCGGCGGTGGCCGTGGACGGTTCGGCGGGGGCGACGGCAATCGCGGCCGCTCCGACGTGCCGCCCCCGCCTGGCGCGCCAACTGCGCCGATTCCTCCGGTCGCCAGCGTCCCGCCGGCACCGGCCACGACGGCTGTCGCGCCTCCGCCGGGCACGGAAGCGCCACCAGCCTTCGGCCGCCGTGTTCGGCGGTTCGCGTCCAGCTCCGGGTGACGCGTCTCAGGCGCGCGGCTCGGCCGCGACCTCGACTCCATCAACGAGCGACAGCGCCGCGGCCGACGCGACCTCGCGAGGCAATCCTCCAACGCCGGGAGCCGTTCCACCCGCTGGCGTCGCTCCGTCGCCACCATTTCCACCGCCGTTTCCCGATCGCCGCCCGCCGCCAGGCGCCGAGGGGCCATCGGATCCCAACGCCACACCTCGCGATCGCATCATGATCGACGTCGGTCCGATGCGGCGCGACATCGTGCGCCAGTTCGTGCCCGAGGGCCAGTGGGAGAAGCTCACCGAGGAAGAGCGTCAGCGGATCATGGCCGAGGTCAACCAGCGCATGCTCGGCATCGCGCAGGGGATCCAGCTCGGCGCGGCCGAGGCGCAGAAGCGCGTCGCGGAAGCGCAGCGCGCGGCTGATGCCAAGGCGCAGGCCGCCGTGGCCGCCGCCGTCAAGCCCGCGCCTCGCAAGGCGCCGGTTGTCGCCGCCGCGCCCGTGGCCACGGCTCGAGCGACGCCAGCGCGGCGCAAGACCGCGCTCTCCGGCACACGGCTCGACGTCACCTTCGAACGCGACGGCAAGGTCGTGCGCGCCGCGAACGCCGAAGTCAACCTGCCCAATCTCCTCGCGACGGTCCTGACCACGACGCGGCGGGATCGCGGCGAGATACCGTTTGCCGTCGGGAAGGACGGGCGTCTCTACACGCAGACCGAGGACGACAAGAAGAACATCGAAGCCATCGGCGGCGGCATCACCAAGGCCGACGAACCGGCGGGGACGATCAGAGTCGGCGACTGGATCGTCGTGTCGACGGCCGATCCGACCGGCTCGGGACTGCGCTTCGGCATCGCGCGTCCGGTCGGCGACTCGCTGCAGACGCTGCGCCGGACGAGCGCGCGCAACGCCGCCTTCGGCCTCGGCTTCATCGGCCTCGCGCTCATCGGCATCGTCCCGCTGTCGTCGCGATTGACGAAGAATCTCTCGACGCTCAGCGACGGCGTCCATCGGATTGCGGCCGGCGACTACAGCGCCCGCGTCAAGGTCGGAGCCCACGACGAGGTCGGCCGGCTGGCCCGGGCCTTCAACCAGATGGCCGAGGACGTCGAGCTGCACCAGCGCTCGGCAGTCGAGCAGGAGCGGATCAAGCGCGAGCTCGAGCTCGGGCGGCAGATCCAGATCGACATGCTGCCCCAGGGTCCGCTGCGCTTCGGGCTGACCGAGATCAAGGGCGTCTCGGTGCCGGCCAAGGAAGTCGGCGGGGATTTCTTCAACTACTTCTCGTTGACCGACGGGCGCATCGCGCTGCTCGTCGGCGACGTCTCGGGCAAGGGCGTCGGCGCCGCGCTCCTCATGGCGAATATCCAGGCGTCGCTGCGCACACGGCTCGCGCTCGGTCAGGATCTCGACGCGATCGCGCGCGAGATCGACGTCGACATCGAGGGCAACACGCCCGGGCCGATCTACGCGACGCTCTTCGTGGGCATCTTCAACCCGGCGACGCGCGAGCTGCGCTACGTCAACGCCGGCCATAATCCCCAATACATCCTCCGCACCACCCGCACGCTCGAGCGCATGTCATCGTCGGGCCTGCCGGTCGGGTTGCTTGCGGGTCGAGGCTACGCCGAGGCGCGCGTTCAGCTGGCGGCCGGCGATCTCCTCTTCTTCTACACCGACGGCTGTGTCGAGGCCGAGAACGAGGCGGGGGAGATGTTCGGCGCGGAAAAACTGGAGAGCCTGCTCCTATCAGCGGCTGGAGCCGAAGACCTGCTGGCGCGCGTCGAAACCGTGCTCGCCGACTATCGCGGCTCGCGCGAGCCGTTCGACGATGCCACGATGATGGTCGTTAAAGTCGGGTAGTGGGACGGCCAGGACGCAGCGGCGCTGCGGGAGCGATCCAATCTGAAGGATAAGATCTGACATGCCCGTGCAGAAGTTCCGCACGATCGAGGAGATGAACAACGCGCCCACACGAGAGCCGGCACAACCGGATTTCGTGCGGTTCCTGCGTCACTGCGCGCGCTACTGGGCGATTGCCCCGAAAGTCTACCCGCGCGGCGTGTTCAAGTTCCGCACGATCGAAGATGCGCAGCGGGCTCGCGAGCATCACTGACCGCTCCGGGATGGGCCACGTAAGCCGTCGGTTAACTGTCTACTCGGGCCATTCGGGCTTTCTTGATCGGATTCCAGTCGGAGTAGGGCCAGCCGAAGTTCGAGCCTTCCTTCACGGCGTGCATCACCGTATAATCCCCGCACACCCTCAAAAAAGCATGAACGGCGAAGGGACTGGAGATCGCGCCGGCCTGAGCGACGAGGTAACTTCGACGTCGCTGGCTCTACTCGCTCGCGCCCAGGCGGGCGACGTGCAAGCGCTCGAAGATCTTCTCGGCCGGTTGCTGCCGCGCCTGAGAACCTGGATCAGCGGCAGGTTGCCAGGCCGCTATCGTGACCTGTGCGACACAGAAGACCTCGTGCAGGACACGGTCGTTCGAACCCTGCGGATCCTTCCAGCATTCGAAATCCGACACGACGCTGGCCTTCAGGCGTACCTGCGCCAGGCGCTGTGGAACCGGCTGCGGGAAGAGATCAGGCGCTCGGGCCGTCGCGGGCCCTCCGAATCACTCGATGAATCGCTCGCAGCAACGGATTCCTCCCCGCTGGAGCGGGCGATAGGCCTCCAGGCGATCGAGCGATACGAAGCGGCGCTGCAGAAGCTGGAGGACGACGAGCGCAGCGCGGTCATCGGTCGCCTCGAGCTCGGCTACTCGTATCCGGAACTGGCGCTGCTACTTGGCAGGAATACGCCTGATGCGGCGCGCAAGCTCGTCGAGCGTGCCATCCCGAGGATCGTCACCTGGATGCGAGATGACGCACCGGCCGCCTGAGTACGCCCACCTCGTCGAGGCGATTGTTGATGGGCGATCGATCGACGTCGTCCCGTCGCTTGACGATGATCGGACGCTCTCTCAGCTACGGGTGCTGCTCGAGATTGCCCGCGTCCACCGCGAGGCTTTGACCGTCGACGGCGTTGCGGGAGCATCGGTCGGCGCTGCACCGCCGGTGTCACTCGGTCACTCCACGTCGCGTTGGGCACACCTGCACCTGCTCGAGTCAATCGGACACGGTTCATCCGGCATGGTCTATCGGGCGTGGGACAGCCGGCTCGCAAGGGAGGTGGCGCTCAAGCTGATGCCGGCGGGAGGGACGTCGACCTCGTCCACGCTCGTCGAAGCCAGACGCCTGGCTCGCATACATCACCCGCACGTGGTCTCGGTGTACGGCGCCGATCAGATCGACGGCCGGGTCGGCGTCTGGATGGAACTGCTGAGGGGCCGTACGCTGCACGACGTGGTTCGGGCACAAGGGCCGCTGAGCGCGCGAGAGGCGGCGCTCCTCGGTGCCGACGTGTGCTCCGCGCTCGCCGCGGTGCACGGCGCGGGATTACTCCACCGCGACATCAAAGCCCAGAACGTCGTCCGCGAGCACGGGGGCCGCATCGTCCTGATGGACCTCGGTGCAGGCCGTGAGATGGCCGACGATCCCTCGCTCGACCTGGCGGGGACGCCACTCTACATGGCGCCGGAGCTGTTTGTCGGAGGGCCCGCGACCGTCAGGAGTGACATCTACAGCCTGGGCGTGCTGCTTTTCTTTCTGACGACCGGATCCGTGCCGGTGGTTGCTTCCACCTTGACCGAGATCCGCCGCGCGCACGAGCAGGGCCCTCGGAAGTCGTTGCGGGACCTGCGGCCAGACCTTTCGCGTGCGTTTGTCGAGACGGTCGATCGGGCGATCGGACCTGATCCAGCAGACCGGTTTGCGAGCGCGGGCGAGATGGAGCGAGCACTGTCAGCCAGCATGGGGGCTCGCCCCGTCGTCGTTCCCGCCTCGCCCAACAGGTCCCCGCTCGGTCGCGTTCTTGGCAGGAGCATTCCTGCATGGGCGGCGATTGCGCTGGCGCTGCTGGGGGGCTTGCTGGTTCTGGTTGCCGAGAACGTCAATCCGTTCTCTCGACGTGTGTCACCCGGTGTGGCGGTACCTGCGGGCGGCGGGACAGACGCGGGCGTCCGTCCCCTCAGTGCCGACCAGGCAAAGATTGCCCGCGGCTTCGAGGAACTCGGCTCGACGCTCGCGAGTCGCGGCGAGTGGGACCAATCGGTGCCGCAGTATGCCGAGGCTGAGCGGATCTACCGCCTCAACACCAACCCGGACGCTCCGCTGGTTGGCACCGCGCTGGCCAGGCTCGGGTGGGCGCAGCAGCACGCGGGGCAGCTCGAGGCGGCGCGTGGCAACTACGAGCTCGCGCTCGCCAAGTTCGAGAACTTCGACGTCGCCGCATGGACCGAGACGACCCTGGTTGCTCTCGCATCGCTCCACCAGCGCGCCGGTCGTCAACAGGACGCCGCGGAGGCCCTCGGTCGCGCGCTGCGAGTTCGAGCGCGGGTCCTGCTGGGATCGCACGATGATGTTGGCGGCCTCGCCCGAGTTGGCGTGGCCGTCGATCGACTGGAGAGCTCGCTGGCGTCAGTGCCGCTCGATCAAGACGGCGACGGCGACTGGCTGCCGGATGCGCTCGAGGTTGCCCTGGGCTTGAATCCACGATCGTCCGATGGGGACGGAGATGGCGTACCCGATGGGGACGAGGACGTGGACGGCGACGGTGTGTCGAACTGGCTCGAGTTCGGGGTGACCGTCGATCCGACGAAGATGATTGCGCACTTCGGCGGAGTCGATCCCGAATGGCTCGGGTTTCAGCAACCGGACAACCGGCGGTTCGTCGGGCGTTCCCTGACGTCGGCAGCGGCTCCAGCCTGGAAGATACCGAGCACCGGGCAAAGCATCTACTTCCATCCCCTCACTGGCGCCCAGCGCGCGGCGGCCATGACCCGTGGATGGCGATTCGTGACGCGAGGAGAACTGCACGAGGGCGTCGGACGGGTTGCGCTCGATTTGAGTCCTGATGGACCGCTCTTCGACCTGGGTTTCTATCAGGAGGGGGCGACCGGCACCGACGTCCGCGTGATTACGAGCGTCGTGCCGTTGACGGGTCCGCTCGAATCCGCGTCTCGCGTTGGTCCGTGGCCACTGCTGGGCCTCGACTACGAGCCGTCGACGAAAGGCGCGGCGCTCGTGGTGAATGGTGCACGGCGGCCCATCGAGCCCTACGCTGGCCACAATCAGTTTCAAGACGACATGGGGTTCTTCTTTGCTGCGAGCATCGGGCCGGGCAAGTCGGCGCGAAGTGATGTGGATTTCAACATCGTCAGGCTCGTGATTCGGTGACGGTCCGGCAGACGGGACTGTGACGAACGTGCTCGACGGGCAGACACTCCAGCGCCTCGTGCAGGTGACCGGGCCGCTCAGTGCGCGCGAGGCGGCCCTCATCGGGGTGGATGTGTGCACCGCACTGAGTGCCTTGCATCGGGTGGGTTTGGCTCACGGGGGCGTCACGGCAGACACGGTACTCCGGCAGCACGGCGGGCGGATCGTTCTCGGAGGTGTTGACGGCCGGGGTGAGAACGCGGGTCCGGCGTCGCCCTACACGGCACCGGAAGTGATCGCTGGGAAAACGGCCACGACTTCGAGCGACATCTACAGCCTTGGTGTTCTACTCCTGTTTCTCTCGACCGGATCAGTCGCCTTGGCTTCGGTGAAGTTGAACGAGACACATACCACGGACCGAACTGGCGCGACGAGATTCCTGCGCGATGTGCGGCCCGACCTGCCGCGGGCGTTCGTGGAGATCGTCGACCGCGCGCTTGCGCACGCCCCCGGCGATCGGTTCGCGAGCGCCGAGGAGATGAGACGTGCGCTGGCCACCGTGATCTCACGCGCCTCGGATCGCCAGGAGGGCGACGCCAAGAGCCCTGCCGGCCTGCTGGCCTGGACGCACCCCGCCAGGGTCGTCGCCGCCGTCGTGATTTCCGTACTCGCGATGATGGTCGCCGTCACGGTCGCGCCCCTCTCGTGGAGAGGCTTCTTGACGCGCACGGCGCCGGCTGCCGATCGCGGGATCGCTGGCGCCGTCCGTGGCCTGACCGCCGATCAGGCGAAGATTGCCTTCGGCTTCGAGGAACTCGCGTCCTCGTTGGCTGGTCGCGGCCAGTGGGAGCAGTCAGCAGCACAGTACGGGGAAGCCGAGCGTATCTATCGACTGAATATGGGCCCGGACGCGCCGCTCGTGGCCGCGGCGCTCACCAGGGTTGCCTGGGCGCACCAGCACGCGGGGCAGTTCGATCTGGCGCGCCGCGACTACGAGCTCGCGATCGCCACATTCGAGGATGCCGCCCCTGGCCCGCTTCTGGAAGTCGCACTTGGGGCTCTGGCCTCGCTCCAGCAACGTGATGGCCGCTTCGCCGATGCCGTCGCCTCGATCGATCGTGCGCTCACGTTGCGCGCTCAGATCCTTCAGCAATCCGCCGATCCGACCCGAGGCCTGTCGCGTATCGGCATCGACTCTTCGGTGTTGGCCGCGCTGATGTCCTCACATTCCCTCGCAGACGACGAGGACGGCGACTGGCTGCCTGATTTGCTTGAAGTTGCCGTCGGATTGCGCCCGGATTCGAGCGATACCGACAGAGACGGGGTTCCGGACGCCGAAGAAGACCACGACCTCGACCGAATTTCGAACGTCGTCGAGTTCGGGTTGACCGCGGATCCCACGAAGATTGTTGCTCACTATGGCGCGGTGGACCCCGAATGGTCAGGGTTTCAGCAGCCCGCGAACCGGCGATTTTCGGGCCGTGCGGCGGGCGTGCCGTCCGTCGCAGCGTCGTGGAACGTTTCAGGCCCAGGTCAGCTGATGTACTACCAGCCTCTCACGAGTACCCAGAAGGCAACCGCACTCCGTCGCGGCTGGCGCCTGATGGCTCGAGGCTCGCTGCATCGTGGCGGCGCGTTCGCGAATGTAGACTTCGAACCTGGCGGTCCGCGTTTCGACTTGGAGTTCCTCCGCAATGCCGCTGACGGCGTCGACGTTCAGCTGAATACCAGCGTGGTGCCGTTCGAGGGACCCATCGAGCACGTGTCGGGAGGCGATCGCTGGGCGCTCACCGAGCTCTTGTACGATCCCACCCTCGGGCGCGCGACGATTCTCATCGACGGGGTTCGACGGTCTCCCCAATACGCCGGCCACAAGCAGTTCCAGGAGGGTCTCGGGCTGTTCTTTGGCACTTGGGACGTCTTCGGTAAGGCCACATCGGGTGACGCCGATCTCGGCCTCGTGGTGTTCGTCATCCGCTGACCGCTACGGTCTCCTGACAAGTCTTCCCCGCCGACGACTTTCATGTCGTTTGGCGTGAGGATCCAACTTGTCTGTCCGCAAAGCCGCCTCTTCGACATTGGTGTGGTTGACGAGCTAGTGTGCCACTGGCTGGGAGGCCGAGATGCGAACGCCGCGCGCTGCGGGATTGGTCGCGACCGCAATTCTCGTCTCGCTGTTGCATGTTCGCGGCGGGGCGGCACTGCTGTCGGAACATGTCGGCGCCACAAACCCGACCCCCGAGGGCTTCACACGGTTCAGCACGACCACCGCCACCAGTCCCGTCCTCAACTATGCCACCGCGGCCGCCCCCACAGCGCCGACGACGAGCTACGCGGCCTGGCAAGCCGCTGCGCCGCCGGCTCTGACGACGGTCGATTTTGAGGCTTTTGCGACCGGAACGCTTCTGACGGGCAACGAATACGCCGCCCTTGGCCTGACGCTCATTCAGCGCGACGGCGATCCCATGCGAATCGCCTCGCCAGGAGACGGCTCGTTCACATCGACCGCCAACGTCAGGTCTCCGACGCATGTCGTATCGTCGTCCGCGATTCCTGGGTCTTCCTCCGGATACGACGGTTCGCGGTCCGAAAACTACGACTTCATCTTTGCCAATCCGATAATGGCTGCTGGCCTCTGGGTTGGTAATCTCAATCCGGGGTTCAACACCGTCGCCGTCGAGTTCCTCGACGCTGCCGGTGGGGTAATAGCTACGCAGCCGCTCAACACTCTCGACTCCAACCTCATTAGGGGCACCGGGCAATACGACAACCGGCTGTTCGTCGGTATCAATTCGGTGACGCCGGTCAAGCGAATCCGCGTCAACAACGCGGCTGGCGATCAGGACGGGATCGTGTTCGACGACGTCGTCTTTGAACCCCCAGGCAATCCAGTACCAAGCCTGACCAGCCTCTCGCCTTCGAGTGCCGGCATCGGCGCGCAGAGTTTCACCCTCACCGTCAACGGCAGCGACTTCGTAAATGGGGCCGAGGTGCGGTGGAACGGCGCCGCCCGTGCGACGACGTTCGTTGCCGGTAGCCAGGTGCGCGCGACGATTCCGGCGAGCGATGTCGAGGCGACTGGTACGGCGAGCGTCATGGTGGTCAACCCCTCGCCCGGCGGGGGCACGTCGAACGGACTCGTCTTCACGACGAAGCCGACCGTGTCACTCGATAAGACAAAGTTGACATTCGGCGCGGTGACGTCCGGCCAGAGCTTTCTGTTTCAGACGGCGGCACAGGTCGTTCGGCTCACGCAGACTGGCGGCGGGACAGTCACCTGGACTGCAGCGTCGAACCAGCCGTGGCTGCAGGTCAGCCCGTCGTCGGGCACCGGTTCGTCGAGTCTGTCAATCAGCGTGAGGCCCGCCACCGGACTGCCTCCAGCCGGCACGCTCACGGGTGCCATCAGCTTTACATTCGCTGGGGCATTCAATACCGCAGGCCCAATTACGGTGAAGCTCAACCTACTGAGCGGCACATCTGCAGAGCCCTTTGGCTTCGTCGACACGCCGTTCGACGGCATCTCTGGAGTGACGGGCGCCGTGCCGTTCACAGGCTGGATGCTCGACGACGTCGAAGGCGTGCGGGTCATGATTTGTCGGGCGGCGGTCGGATCGGAGGTCGCACCAGCGGATCCGAACTGCGCCGGCATGAACCAGATTTTTGTCGGCTTCCCCGTGTTCATCGATGTCGCGCGGCCGGACGTCGAGGCGGCGTACCCTGAGATTCCTCTCAACAGTCGCGCCGGCTGGGGCCTGATGGTCCTGACCAACATGCTGCCGAGCCAGGGGAATGGGACGTTCCTGTTCTACATCTGGGGCCAGGATCGTGAAGGAAACACGAAGCTGCTCGGCACACGAACGATCACGTGCGACAACGCGCACGCGACGAAGCCGTTCGGGGCGATCGACACGCCCACCCAGGGAGGCGTGGCGTCGGGCACCGCTTTTGTGAACTTCGGCTGGGTGCTGACGCCGTTGCCCAAGACGGTTCCGACGGATGGTTCGACGATCAGCGTGCTCGTTGATGGGGTGGTTGTGGGTACGGCTGATTACAACTACTTCCGCGATGACATCGCGAAAGCGTTTCCCGGTCTGAACAACACGAACGGGGCAATCGGTGTCCGTATGCTCGACACGACGACGATGACGAATGGAACGCATACCATCGTCTGGGTGGTCACCGACAATCAGGGAATCACCGAAGGGATCGGGAGTCGCTTCTTCAACGTCTCGAACGGAGTCGGGGCGGTGACGGGTTCCGTCGACGATACGCGGCCATCCGAGCGATCGATCTCGGCCGCTTCGACTGCTCCGGTCGACTTCCTGCCGAAAGACACGTCACTCGTGCTCGGGCGTCAAGGGTGGGATCTTGATGCGTCCTACCGTCTGTTGCCCGAGGATGACCTCGACAGGCTCGTCGTGCGCAGCGAGGAAGTCAATCGCATCGAGCTTCAGCTCGGCGCCGGGGAATACAGGGGGCACCTCCGCGTAGGCAGGGCGTTGAAGCCGCTGCCCACAGGGTCCCGTCTCGATGCGGCGACGGGCGAATTCACGTGGGCACCGGGGCCCGGTTTCGTCGGCCCGTACGATTTGGTTTTCGTCCGGCATGTCAACGGCCGCGCGGTGGCGCGCCGTGAGGTTCGCATCGTTCTGCTGCCCAAGGACCGCAGAGCGGCCGGGCCTCAGGTCGTGATCGATACGCCGGCGGCGCGGCGAGTGGTGAGCCAGCCATTCGCACTCGCAGGGTGGGCGGTGGATCTCGATTCGCCGTCAGGCACTGGTATCGCTGCCCCGCATGTCTGGGCGTATCCACTCGCGGGCGGGCGTCCGGTGTTTCTTGGCACCACCAAATACGGCGGCGCACGCACGGATGTCGAGGCGCTTCATGGCGAGGAGTTCAGGGGTTCGGGGTTCGACCTTGTCGTTCAGGGCCTCGCACCGGGGACCTACGACCTGGCGGTCTTCGCGTGGAGCATGTCGCGGGCTGACTTTCTGCCGGCGCGAACAGTGCGAGTCACGGTTCGATGATCTCGTTGCCGGTCTTGCGCATTCAAGTGCCTCCGTAAGGGTGGTCGTTCGCCCGGCGGTTGCCGTCAACTGATTCGTCTCTGAGGAGGACCCATGGCCGTACGGCGAGCGCGGCGGCAACCAATCCTGGCGATCCCTGACACGCACCAAGCGACGGCCGTCACGCTTGTGCTGTGCCTTGGCTTGAGCATCGCGGGCTCCGGTCGCGTGTTCGCCCTGTTCGGGTGGCCGCGAGCAGCGACTGGCAGGGTCGCTGATGGCCAGCTCGTTGCCGTTGCGACACGGTCGAGTCCGTTCAGTTCCCAACCGTGGACCGCGGTGCCGACCTTCAGCGAACGTCCTATATCGGGATCGACTGCCGAGCTGCAGGAACAGGACGAGTGTCAAAGCAACGTAGAGGGTGCCCTGTGGCCACCATACTGTGACGGCTATACCTATTGCGATATGTATCGCGAGGTGTGCAGGCTCAGCGCGCGCATTGGCTATTTCCGCGTGCGATTCGAGAGCTCGTGTCCGCCGTGTCAAGCACCATTTCGTCTGACCGCAGGAGAGAGTCGTCGGCGGCCGCTCTCCACGTCCGTGATTCCGAACGCCTCGACCGTGCACGCCGACGATAGCTCGGCGCATACGCTGCCAGGCGAAACCGCCGTCGATCAACCGGCGACCGGCGATCTGCTGGTTCGAGTCAGTGTGTCGTCGACCGGAGCCCAGGCGACTGGTGGTAGCAGCATCGTTCCCGCGCTCAGCGCAGACGGCCGCTTCGTCGCGTTCGACTCCGGCGCGACAAGTCTCGTTTCAAACGACACGAACGGCAAGCGGGACGTGTTCCTGCACGACCGAACGACGTCTCAAGTCACGCGAGTCAGCGTGGCGCCTGGAGGTGTTCAGGCCAACGGCGATAGCCTATCGCCCGCCATCAGCGCGGACGGACGGTACATCGCGTTCCTATCGAGCGCCACCAACCTCGTGAGTGGAGACACTAACGGGGTCGCTGACGTCTTCGTGCACGACCGTCAGTCGGGAACGACCGAGAGGGCGAACCTCGGGCCCTCAGGCGTCCAGGCCAACGCCGCGTCGTGGCCGTCGGACTTGGCCTGGTACCTCGAGGGGGACATGTCGCGGTCGCAGGTGGCGATGTCGGAGGATGGACGATACGTGGCGTTCATCTCGGGCGCCACTAACTTCGTCCCGCCCGTTGCGGGTGTTCCGGGAGCCGGGGTCTGCATTCGCGATCGCCAGCTCGCCCAGACCTCGTGCCTCGGTCGTGCCGGCCGTGATGTGACGATGAGCCGCGATGGTCGATTCGTTGCGTTCTCCGACGGCGGCGTCTACATTCACGACCGGACGACTGTCCAGACGCAGCTCGTGAGCGTCAGTCGAACCGGTGGCGCCGGCAACGCCGCGTCTCTTGCCCCATCGGTTTCCGATGACGGGCGATACGTGGCGTTTACCTCGGACTCGACCGACCTTCTGGCCTCTCAGGCCGGCGGCCCACGCGGCATTTACCTGCGCGATCGGCAAAACGGTACGACGACGATGATCAGCGGCGGGCGGAATTTCCACCCATCGATCAGCGGCGACGCGAGATATGTGGCATACGCAAGGTTCGGCGTTGGAGAGGTCGTGCGGTTCGATCGGATGACCTCGCAGATCCGAGTCATCAGTCGACCGCTCAGTGGGACAGATGCGTCCAATGCCGCGAGCTTCGGCGCCGCGATCAGCGCCGACGGCCGGACAGTGGCTTTTGCCTCGGCGGCGACCAACCTGATTCCCGGCGACACGAATGGTCAGGACGACGTGTTCGTCGCGCCAGTTGGCGATGAGCTGCCGACCATGGCGCTCGACAGGACGTCGCTGCGGTTCGGTGCCGTCAGCAACGGCGCAGGGTTTCTGTTTCAGACGTCTTTGCAGACCGTACGCCTGACCCAAACCGGACCCGCTACTCCAGTGACGTGGACCGCGATTGCAGCTCAGCCATGGATCCAAGTGAGTCCTTCGTCCGGCACTGGATCGTCGGCGTTGACCATCACGGTCGGTCAAAGCGCTGGCGTGCCGCCGACAGGAACTGTCGCCGGCGCCGTCAACATCGTGTTCAGCGGTGCCACGAACACTGTTGGGCAGGTGTCGGTGACGCTGAACGTAATGCCGAACGGAACGTCCCTCTTTCCGCTCGGCTTCGTTGACACGCCGACGGACCATGCCACGGGCGTGACGGGAGCCATTCCCTTTACCGGGTGGGCGCTCGACGATGTCGAAGTCGTCAACCTCTGGATTTGCCGTGCGACGACCGCGGGAGAAGGAGCGGCCGCCGACGCCCGGTGCAACGGCAAGGCTCAGGTGTTTCTGGGCGACGGCGTGTTCATCGAGTTCGCAAGGACTGACGTCCAGCTGTCGTACGCCAACTTCCCACATAACAGTCGAGCGGGCTGGGGATTCATGGTTCTGACCAACATGCTTCCTGCGCAGGGCAACGGCACCTACGTGTTCTACATCTACGCGAAGGACGCAGAGGGGCGCGTCGTGCAGCTCGGTACACGCACGATCACGTGCGCCAATGCGAGTGCGACCAAACCCTTCGGGACGATCGACACGCCCAGGCAGGGTGACGTGATTTCCGGGACGAGCTACGTGAACTTCGGGTGGGCGTTGACGCCGCAGCCGAAGGCCATTCCCACGGACGGTTCGACCATCACAGTCATCGTCGACGGCGTGTCGGTAGGAAAAGCGGACTACAACCACTATCGGCCGGATGTCGCTGGCTTCTTTCCCGGGCTCGCCAACACGAACGGCGCGATCGGATTCCGCATCCTCGACACGACGGCACTTGCCAACGGCCGACATACGATCTCATGGACCGTGACCGACAATCAGGGCGTGACCGAAGGCCTCGGAAGCCGCTTCTTTACCGTGTTCAACGGTGCGGGCACTGCGGCGAACACAACGGAGGTCGCCAATCGCGGCGCGGCCGCCGCCGACACCAGTGCCGATGCCCTCGCACGGATACCCTCCGATGGCGCGCCGGTGTTAGGGAGACTCGGCTGGTCCGACGACGCGCCATGGGTCGAATACCACGCCGAGCCTCCTGGCCGCACGGTCGTGAGGAGCGAAGAGGTCACACGAATTGAGTTGCGGATGGGAAACACCAAGGGACTGTATGCGGGCTACCTGCGCGTCGGTGACGCGCTCGTTCCGTTGCCAGCCGGCTCGCATCTGGATCGCGCTACCGGCCAGTTCACGTGGGCGCCGGGAGCCGGGTTCATCGGGTCTTACGATCTCGTGTTCATAAAGCGGGCCGATGGCATGCGCGCGTTGCGTCAGGAGGTGCGAATCGTCCTGCAGCCGAAAGGGCGGCACCTTGTCGGACCGCAGATTGCTATCGACATGCCAACCACCCAGCAGGATGTTGGGCAGCCGTTCGTGCTCGCAGGGTGGGCGGCGGATCTCGATTCGCCGTCAGGCACTGGTATCGCTGCGCTGCACGTGTGGGCGTATCCGCTCGCGGGCGGTCCACCGGTGTTTCTTGGCACCGCCAAGTACGGCGGCGCGCGCACGGATGTCGAGGCGCTTCATGGCGAGGGATTCAGGGATTCGGGATTCGACCTTGTCGTTCAGAGCCTCGCGCCGGGGACCTACGACCTGGCGGTCTTCGCCTGGAGCATGTCTCGGGCCGACTTTCTACCGGCGCGAACAGTGCGAGTGACGGTTCGATGATCCTGGCGGCGGGCGCTCGGACTGCCGCGGGATCTTCCGCCTTTAGGCGGAAGGATCCCTTCGAGTCGCAACGAACCACCCTCACTCGTAACGGAAGGCGACGGTCGGATCGGTGCGCGCGGTACGCGGCTGCGCCGACAAACGCGTGGCTCTCGTCCTTCCAGGCCGAGATATCGAGGAATGACGTGGTATCGCGAAAGACGCCCAGCTTCGGGCTGGTGGCGAACAGCACGACCAGCCGGTCGGCGTCGGGGAACGGCATCGGCCGGAGCACCACGGCGTTCACGACGGTGAGGATGGCAGTGGTCGCTCCAATGCCGAGCGCGAGGGTCAGTACGGCCACTGCCGAAACCCGGATCGCGCCGCGTCATCCGGAGGGCGCCGCGAGCGTCCTGAAGCAGTCGCTCGGCGAACAGGTCCGATTCCTTGCGTCTCCAGTTCCAGTGCGAGCGAAGTCGGACGACCATCTGCCGCAGCGTCATGGTTGCGTAGGCAGGCGACTTTATTGATGCGTAGCGTGTCTACACAAACCGGCGGCGTCGCGAGAACTAGCGCTGCGCCTTGACCTGCGCCGCTGTCACGGCTGACGCCCCCTTACCAAACGCGCGACGGACGAACGTGAGCGTGTCGGCGATGTCGACGTCGCTGAACGCCGCGGCAAACGGCGGCATCTGGACGGCATACTTCGCCCGGTTGGCCGGGAGGACCTGCGCGGGTCCCTGCAGGACGACTTTGATGAGCGTCGCCGGATCGCCCGCGACCACGCTGCTGCCGGCGAGCGGCGCCTGCAGTCCGGCGACGCCGGTGCCGTCGGGCATGTGGCACGCCGCACAGACCTGCTGATAGAGCTGCGCGCCGCGCGAGCCGTCGTTCGTCGCCGTGCTGGCTGGCGTCGTCTGGAGCGCCGGCCGCACCGCGGTGCTCGTCTCGCCGGTGTAAATCACTCTCCAGATGCGCCCTTTCTCGGTATCGCCGATGTAGAGCGACCCGTCGGGGCCCACGGCCAGCCCGAGCGGACGAAAACGTGCGTCGCCCGTGCTGACGAACTCACGCTTGCCGGCAAAGTCATCGGCAAATGTTTCGTAGGTGCCGACCGGCATGCCCTTGTCGTCGAACGGCACGAAGGCGATCTGATAACCCGCCTGCGCGCGCGGCGCGCGGTTCCACGATCCGTGGAAGGCCACGAACGCGCCGTTTCTATACTTCTCCGGGAATTGCGTGCCGGCGTAGACCGTCATCTGGATCGGTGCCCAGTGTCCGGGGAACGCGATGACCGGCTTGTCGTACGGATCGGGATCGACTCGCTTGATGTTGTCGCCCCCGAACTCGGGCGCGACCATCCGGGCTTTCTTGATCGGATCCCAGTAGGAGTACGGCCAGCCGAAGTTCGAGCCCTCCTTCACCTGGTGCATTACTTCGGAAACGCGCTCCGCATTGTCGAGCGCGTCGTAGTGTTCAGGATCGACGACGTTGAGGTTGTCGCGTCCCATCTGGACCATGAAGAAGCTCTTCGAGACCGGTTGCCACGCGAGCGCGAGGGCATGGCGATGGCCCGTCGAGAAGCGCACGCCATCGGCCTGCGTCTGATTCAGCTTGTTCGCATCGAAGCGCCAGAAACCGCCGTAGGTCTTCTGGAACTCGGTCGCGTCCATGCCTTTCGCGCCGAGCTGGCGGTCGGGCTTGCTGTAGACGTTGTAAGGAGATCCGATCTCGACGAGCATCCGTCCCTGATCGTCGAAGGCGAATGCCTTCGCGTCGTGATCCCGCTCAGCCGGCAGGTTCGAGACGATCGTCTGCAACGGGCTCGTCGGCACGAGCTCGTCAGGCGTGTACTTGTATCGATACACGGCCGTCCGGCTCGAGTGATAGAGCCAGCCGTCGTGGAAGGCGATGTGCGTGCCGCCGTCGCCTGGGCCGAACTCCTTCGTCTCGTCGATGCGGCCGTCGCCGTTCGTGTCGCGCAGGGCGAAGATCTGACCGAGCCGCGTCTTGGCGTAAATATCGCCATTTGGCGCGACGGCGATGCCGCGCAGTCGCTCGGCGGTGTTCCCGGCTTTTCTGCCGACGACGAGATTGTCGGCCACGACGAGCGCACGGAAGCCCGGCGGTAGCGTGATAGCGCCGTCGTCAGGGTCAGGCGCCGGGAGTTTTGATTGCGCGGCGCCGAGGGTGAAAGCCGAGACGAGGACAAGGGAAGAAAGGAGCAGATTCTTCATAGGCGTGGCTCTGCCCGACGATGCTAGCACGGCGGTACCTCGGGGTCTCGTGCCCGTCATGGTGGAGGAAACTTTCACCGTTCGGGGGGAAAACGCGGGGCTCGCTCCCTCATCATGGGTCACGCGTCAATGACGGGTCTATTCCCATGTGGACGGCATTACACGTGCACATGTGGACGGCATTACACGTGCAGTTGATACGATTTGATACGAGGGATCCGAGCGTGTCGAGCCGCGCCAGCACGATATATCGGTACCTGAGGAGTTGTCATGTCGAACGAGTATCCCCTTCTGCCGGAGAAACGACATATACCTGCCGTCACGCGGGAGACCCCACCTGAGGCCCGTGCAACCGTGATCTCAACCCGCGATCACGAGCTGATCCGCGAGTGGGCGCGTGGCCTCGGCGCCGAACCGGCGACCGGAGAGGCAACCTCGTCGGGCCCCGCGACCGCGTTGAAGGTCGTCGACGGTGGCACGGGCCTGCGGTTCAACTTTCCTGGCATGAGCCCCTTCCGCGAAATCTCCTGGGCGGAGTGGTTCGATCACTTCAACAGTCATGACCTCACGTTCGTCTATGACAATGCGCGGGAAGGCGAGACACCAAGTGCCCGATACCGAATCGTCCCGACCGCTGAATTAACAAACAGGTAGGAGCTGAATGGACGAGCGGCTGCGAGAGGTCTGTCGGGATGCCGACACTTCATGTACGGGCGTGGCCGCCAGACTCGGTCAACAGAAAGCGTAAGTTGTCGTCAGGGGATCGAAGGGTGGGGTGGATGACGGGGTTCGAACCCGCGACTTCCGGAGCCACAGTCCGGCGCTCTACCGCTGAGCTACACCCACCACAGGTGCAGAATTGTCACGCCGACGTGTGTCAATCGCACCCCAAGTAGGTGGGCACGAACCACATCGAGTAACTCTGGATTCTAGCACTCGCGCTCGGGCGCGGGCAAATCAGCGCCGGTTTTCGATTCGTTTTGGGCCGCTCCGTGTGCCGGTGATGTCCACGAGGGTGCCGTTCGCGACGGCCACGGCAGTCGCATGGACCCGCTCGGACTGGCGGCTCTTCGCTTCGTACATCAACGTGTCCGCCCGCTGAATCAGCTCGGCCGCGAGCTGTCGTGCCACGCCACGGCGTTCCGCGACTGGACCCATCCGCAAGCAGACCACGCCGACGTCGACGCTGACGGGATTGTCAGCGAGACGCTCGTCCTCACTGCCCCAGTCGTGTGCGGATACGGCCTGCCGGAACCGCTCCGCGATTTCCGTCGCTTCCACGCATCCGGGGAGTTGCGGGATGAGGAAACAGTACTCGTCGCCGCCGAAACGCGCATGCAGATCGCGGGCTTCGGTGTTGCGCTCGACCGCGAGGAAGTCGTCCGATCGGATCTGTTCGGACAGAATCCTGGCGACACGCTCGATGATCTGGTCGCCGACGGCGTGCCCGAACGTGTCGTTGTAGCGTTTGAAGCTGGTGATGTCTACAACCCCGACACTGCACCACCGAACCCGTTGCTCGACCGCGAGATACGATTCGACGCGCTCCATGAACCAGTTGAAGTTGAGGAGCTTCGTTTTCGGGTCGCGATGAGACTTGTCGGTCAGGTCGGCGACGACTTCCTCGAAATAGCGCGCGACGTTGCTGACGGTCACATCCTTTTCGGAGAGCTGGCTCTGCAGGCGGGCCATCTTGGCCGTGAAGCCCTCGGTCAACGCCTGAATCGCCTCGTGCTTCGATTCTTCGACGAGCTGCCGCTGACGGGCGAGCACCTGTTCCATGACCTCCAGCAACTGCGATTCGCCCTGCAGATCCAGTTTCAGGTTCAGCCTGACCCATTCGCGAAGGTCGTCGAGTGTGCGCGGCATGGCCAATTGGGTCGGGACGGTCATTTCCTCGGGCATCTGAGCTGCTGCGGGTCCTCCGGTACCCGTATCAACTCTCGTGCCGGGTTCCGCCAGCCCAGCCTTAAGCACGGTGGTGGTCCGTGAGACGAGTGAACCGAGCCGAAAAAGGGGTTCAGGCGCGGAACGCGAATCGCACGACGAGCCCCGCGACGAACCCGACGACCCACGCGATGATGGCGGCTCCGGCGAGGACCAGGCCGATGGTCTTCCATGGGATGCGTCGAACGGGTGATGGCGGCTTCATGAGAAGCATCTGACCGCGTCGCGAGCGTTGGCCTACGCGCGTGTCAGGGCGGCTTGGGCGGTTTCGGTCCTGATTCTCGCGGCGGCCAGTGACTCGGCGGTCTCCCGCACTCGTCGCGCCGCCGCTTCTTTCTTGCGCGTCGCGGCGTCGGCGTCGCGCTCGGCGGTTTCGACGGCTTCCTGCGCCGCGTCGAGCGCCTCGCGCGCCTTGGCCAGGTCGCGAACCGCGCGCTCGGCCTCCCGCGTGGTGCGCGCGGCCTCGAACTCCTCGCGCCGCGCGTGCTGTTCTGCCGTGCGCTCGGCGCGGACCGCGGCGGCCACGGCTTCCTTCGCTTTGGCGAGCGCCTTCTCGCGCGCGGCGTCCTTCTTTGGCGATCCAGCCCCGCCTGTCGGTTCCTTCGGTTTCACCGGCGCCGCGGCCGGCCGGGTTTGCCCGAGCGACACGGCCGCTGGCAGGCCAGCCAGCAGCTCGAAACCCGTTGGCTGGAGCACTTGCGTCAGGCGTCCAGGAGGGTCGGTCGACGCAGGCAGTGCGCGCAGCGTCGTCGCGATGGCCTGCCTCGTCGCGTCGGTTGCGGGTTGACCGGCGTCCCCGAGGATCGCGATCGCCAGTTTCACCACCGCTTCGAGCGCGTCTTCGTGCGCCTTGCCTGCCGCGCGCAGGTCGGCTTTCTTTCCCGTAACGACCGCGGTATGTGCGGCGCGCAACGCCGCCGCCGCCGCCGTCAGGGCATGGAATGCCGGTCGACCTCGCCAGTAGACTTGATTGATTGCCCATGCGGCGACCGGAGGCTTCTGGAGCGCGCGTATCTCGGCGGCCGCGGCGCCCGAGGCTTTCGCGAGCGCGTTGCGCGCGGCCGTGAACTCATCGAGCGGCAGCTGATAGAGGCCGTCGATGTGCGCGTCTATGGGTCGTGGCGCCATCTCCGGACAGAATACAGGCTTCCCAGGCCTGTCCCAAACGCAGCCGCCCGGGAGCCGCCCGGGTGTCAGGCAGTGAATCGTGAATCCCGCTGCGTTCAGACATTTCTACGGCTGGATTCACGATTCACTGCCTGACACCGGCGGCTGGATTCACGATTCACTGCCTGACACCGATGAACTGGCCCGATAGGGCGGGCACGGGAGGAGCGGGTCAGGGGACAGATATGATAGGCAGGCCGTGCAGAGCCCGGTACACACCGGGCTGGAAGGGCGTAATGGAACCGGGTGACGTGCGCTTCAACGGTGGTTTTCCCGCGACCCGCCATTCGGCGATTGAGCGGATTCGTGACGCCGACCCCGAGACCCGGCGCGAGGCGTTCGGCGACCTGGTCGACGGCTACTGGCGGCCCGTCTACAAGCACCTCCGTCTCACGTGGCACCTCGACGCCGAGGACGCGCGCGATCTCACGCAGGGCTTCTTCGCCGACGCGTTTCAGAAGGCCTGGCTCGAGCGCTACGAGCCGGGCAAGGCCAGGTTCCGCACGTTCGTTCGTGTCTGCGCCGACCGGTTCGTCATGAACATGCGACAGTCGTCTTCCCGGCTGAAGCGCGGCGGCGGCGTCCAGACGCTGCCGCTCGATTTCGAAGGCGCCGAGCGCGAGGTCGCCTCGCGCGGGCTCGTCGCGATTCCCGATCCAGACGAGCTCTTTCATCAGGAGTTCGTGCGCGCGCTCTTCGACAAGACGGTGCAGGACCTGCGGGCGGAGTACGAAGAGCGAGGGCGCCCGATCCCCTTCGCCCTCTTCGAGCGCTACGATCTCACACCGGCCGAGGGCGTGAGCTACGCGCAGCTTGCCGCCGAGTTCAGCCTGACGCCAGCCCAGGTGACGAACAGCCTCGCGCAGGTCCGCCGCCGCTTCCGCGAGCGCGCGCTCGACGCGTTGCGCGGGCTGTGCGGCAGCGACCAGGAGTTTCGACGCGAGGCGCGCGATCTCTTTGGACTGGACGTCGAGTGAGCACGAGGGCGAGCGGGCTGTCGGACGCGGCGGTGAGTCGCCTCCGGGCGCTGGGCCGATGGCCGGAGTTCGAGTCCGGCCGCTACTCGGTCACGGAAGAAATCGGCCGCGGCGGCATGGGCACCGTCTTCCTCGCCGTCGACGAGGAGCTCGGCCGAGAAGTCGCGATCAAGATTCCCAACGCGCTCGCCAGCTCGGACCTCGAACGCCGGCTGCGAAGCGAAGCCCGCATCCTCGCCAGGCTCGAACACCCCGGCATCGTCCCGATTCACGACGCCGGCCGGCTCGCCGATGGCCGCCTCTTCTACGTCATGAAGCGGGTCAGGGGCCGGACGTTGAACGAGTGCCTCCAGGAGGTTCGCGATCGGACCGAGCGGCTGCGGATCTTCGAACGCATCTGTGAACCGGTCGCCTTCGCACACGCGCAGGGCTTCATCCATCGGGACCTCAAGCCGGAGAACGTCATGGTGGGGGCCTTTGGCGAGGTGATGGTGATGGATTGGGGGATAGCTAAGGCAGTCGGCAGTCTTCAGTCTTCGGTCGGCAGTCACAGTCTTCAGTCTCAGTCGACAGTTCCCGTCGACAGTTCCAGTCGACAGTCCGAGTCCGCAGTCCCAGTCCCCGGTCCGACCGAAACCGGCGACGGGACGGTCGTCGGAACCGTGGGCTTCATGGCGCCGGAGCAGGCGCGGGGAGCTGTCGCGGATGTCGACGAGCGGGCGGACGTGTATGGGCTGGGGGCGATTCTGTTTCTGTTGCTGACGGATCGCCTTCCTGATGCGAATCCGTCGGAGAGTCTACGGGTGATGAATGTTCCGCGGCCGCTCGCGGCCATCTGCGCCAGGGCGCTGGCGGTCGAGCCCTCCGCGCGGTATCAGCGTGTGACGGCGCTCGAGGAAGACGTGGTGCGTTACCGGGACAACCGGAAGGTGGATGCGTATCGGGAAACCGTGGTCGAACGGGCGCTCAGGTTCGGACGCACGTATCGAACGGCTATCCTGCTCGTGCTGGCTTACATCGTCATGCGGGCCGCGGTGGCGTTTTTTGCACGCTGGTAAGGCGGATCATTCCGAAGAACAACGGGACGCGGATTACGCGCATCACTACGGGACGCGGATTACGCGGATCGCCAAGGGACGGGGATTGCGCGGATTCAACACTGGACGCCGAGTGCGAGGATCAGTTGGGTCTTCTGAGAACGGAGAGCGTTCTTGGTCAAACTTGAAGATGCGCGCGATCCGCGTAATCCGCGTCCCGTTGAATTGAGTGATCCGCGTTCCCGCTGATCGGGCCGTACAATCCGCGATGCGAGCACGTAAGAGGACAGTTGGAGGACATGGCATGAACAAACCGGTATTGGGACTGTTGCTCGGCGGCGTGCTTGGAATCTTCGACGGCCTCAGCGCGCTCATCTCCGCGCCGGAAGTTGCACCGGGGATCGTCGGGATCGTCATCGGGTCGATGTTCAAGGGCATCGTGGCTGGCGCCATCATCGGCTACATCGCCACGCGCGTGCGTTCGCAACAGACGTTGCTGCTTGCCGGCCTGGCGGTGGGCGCCTTCTTCGCGTTCATCATCGCTGCCATTCCGCAGCCGGACGGCACGCACTACTGGTGGCAGATCATGCTGCCGGGCAGCGTCCTCGGACTCATCGTCGGGTACGCGACGCAACGTTATGGGAGTTCGCGACGAATGACATCCTGAGGCGATGGCTATCGGCGTCACATATTGCGCTCGGCAGCCTGGCCACGACTGGCATTGCGACGCTCGTCGACGCTACGTCCTCCTCGGCGTGATCGGTGCCGGATGGGCTGGAGTGGCCCTCGGGGTTTACTCTATGACGTCGGGCTTTCGACCTGTGGGCATTTGGCGGCGTGCTGGCCATCCTGGCTATTGTGACGCTTTTGGCCGGCATCATCCCGGCACGCCGTGTGGCGTCGGTCGATCCGCTCATCGTGCTGAGAGCGGAGCCCCTGTGACACGATCACTCCAGAGTGAGAATACCGAAGCGCGCCGTCATCGTTGCCGCCGTGATGCTCGTCGCCGTTGCGGGCCTCGCGCTCGCGGTGCGTGTGCTTCTCGGCGGGGATCGCATCAAAGCCGCGGTCGAAGCGCAGGCGTCTGCCGCCCTCGGCCGTCCGGTGACGATCCGGAGCGCCGTGCCGCGGCTGCTGCCGCGCATCGGCCTCGAGCTGGCCGGCATCTCCATCGGCGCCGGGCGTGAAGTCACCATCGATCAGGCGCGGCTGACGACGGGATTTCGCGCGCTCATGCGCGGCCGGGTCGAAGATGCCGAAATCTCGATCGAACGCAGCCGCATCGACCTGCGCTGGGCCCTCAGCCTGCTCGGCGCATTCGCGGACTCGGGCAGCAACGCCACAAGAGCCACGCCGGCGGCGCTCCAGATTGACTCGATCGGGACGCTCGCCCTGCGCGACGTCACACTGGTCGCCGGTCACCGGACGCTCCTCGTGGATCTCGATTCGTCGCTGACCGGCGGCGATCGCTTCGTGGTCAGCCGGCTCCACGGCCGATCGGAGGGCTCGGAGCTGGTGGCCTCGGGCGCGCTCTCGAGCGTGGCACGGCGCACCGGAATGTTCACGCTCGACGCGCCGAGGCTCGACCTCGATGGCCTGATGGCATTCTTGGCCGCCGCGACGCCCGCCGGCGCGGCCCTGTCCGAGACTCCGGGCGCCCCGCCGGCTGCCGCTGTCCCGCTGCACCTCGACATCAGGGTTCGGGCACGTCAGGGCCGGGCGTTCGGCGCTGCGTTCACCAACCTCGAGACGATGAGCCGCATGAACGGTGGAGCGGTGACGCTCGAAGGTTTGAAGATGGAGGTGTTCGGTGGCCGCTTTGCTGGCGGTGCCGGATTCGATGGCCGTCAGCGTCAGCCGTCGTACGACTGGCGCGGCACGTTCGAGAACCTCGACGTGCCGGCGCTCGTCGCGTTTGCCGGCTCACCGGGATCGATGACCGGTCGGCTGGGCGGTTCGGTCGCGCTGTCCGCGATAGGCGTCGAGCCGCTCGAGGCCATCAAGAGGGCGCGCGGAACCGCCCGTGTCGTGATCACGGATGGAAAACTCCCGGGCCTGGAGATTGTCAGGAGCGTCGTGCTCGCGTTTGGACGGCCGTCGGGCGAGCGGCCGGCCGGGTCTGGTGAGGCATTCACGCGCCTGGCGGCCGCGCTGGCTGTGGGTGGACAGACACTGTCGACGGGCGATCTCACGCTGGCCTCCCGCGACCTCGACATGACGGGGAAGGGCACGCTGTCGCTCGTGTCGCAGGCCGTCGACCTGCATGCCGATCTCATGCTGTCGCGCGAGTTGAGCGCGCAGGCCGGACGGGACCTGTACCGCCTCGCGCGTGAGGGCGAGCGAATCGTGCTGCCTGCGCGGATCACCGGAACGGTTGCGTCGCCGACGGTCTTTGTCGACGTGCCGGCCGCGCTCAACCGCGCGATCCGCAACCGGGCCGAGGACGAAGTGAAGTCGTTTCTCGATCGGCTCGGGAAACGAATAAAGAAGTGAGCGATCTCTTCACGCCGCCGGCCTGAGCGGCGGGAGCCCCGCCTCGATGCTCCTGCGGGAAGGCTCGAGCCAGGGCGGCAGCACGAGCGTCTCGCCCAGGTGCTCGCGGTCCTCGTCGACGGCGAATCCGGGGCCATCGGTCGCCAGCTCGAACAACACGCCTCCGGGCTCCTGAAAGTAAACCGACTTGAACCAGAAGCGATCGATCACCGGCGTCGCCTGGCGTCCGGCGGTTTCGACCTGGCCTCGCACGACGAGCTGATGCGTCTCGTCGTCCACGCGCCAGGCCAGATGGTGCACGCTGCCAACACCCCAGGCGCCGCGGCGCTCGTCGGACGCCTCGCGGATGTCGAGCACACCCGTGGCGTTGTCGAAGCCGAAACGCGTCCAGCCGTTCTCCTCGGCGATCTTCCGGAAACCGAGAACAGAGGTCAGGAAGGCGGTCGTCGGCGTGAGGCTCCGTTCCCACAGCTGCGCGCTGTAGAGACCGCGCACCTGATGCTCCGGCTCGACGGTGCTGTGATCCCACGGCGAAAACGGACGATTGAATGAACCGACAGGCTCGATGAGGGCGAGCCGGAGCCCATGGGGATCGACAAGCGACAACGTGCGCTCGCCGAATCTGGTCTCGATCGGGTTCACCCGTGCGCCGTAGGTCTCGAGGCGCTTTCCCCAGTACTCGAGGCTGCCCGACGGCACTTCCAGACCCACCTCGACGGCAAGCCCGTAACCGATCCGCGGCGGCGCCATTTGCGCCCATGGAAAAAAGGTCAGATCCGTACCGGGATGTCCCTCGGCGTCGGCATAGAAGAGGTGGTAGGTGCCGGTGTCATCCTGGTTGACGCTCTTCTTGACGAGCCGCATCCCGAGGACGCCGCTGTAGAAGTCGAGGTTCTCCTGCGCGGGTCCGGAGATGGCAGTGATGTGGTGCAGGCCGTTGACGGGTCTCATCAGGTGATTCTAGATCTGATCAGGGCTCAGGGCTCAGGGCTCAGAGCCTTGAGCCTTGAGCCGGTTTACAGTAAGACGTGCGCCGCGGTCCTATTCTCCTGCTCATCCTCGCCTGCGCTCTTGCAGCCTGGGCCCTCTACTCATACTGGACATCCGGATTCGTGTATGTCCTCGCGAGCGGCACGCCGGGTCAGGGGGCTTGGCTCGAGCGCGTGCGAGAGACCGTTGCCGGCTGGGGGCGGCTCGCGCCTCTTGTCTACACGTTGGCCGTCGTCGTCGAGGTCATCGTCGCGCCGATTCCGGGCACGCTGCTCTACGCGCCCGCGGGCGCGATTTTCGGCGGGTTTATCGGCGGGTCGCTGTCGCTCGTCGGCAACGTCATCGGCGCGGCGATCTGCTGCGTGATCGGCCAGATGATCGGCGGGCGGGTGCTGGCCGAGCGCCTCGACGGCTCGCAGCTCGACCGATACCGCACGCGCCTCGAAAAGCGCGGGATGTGGCTGGTCCTGCTCCTTCGACTCAATCCGCTGACGACATCAGATCTCGGTGTCGTACGCCGCCGGTGTGGCGAGCGTGCCTGCGTGGAGAGTCGCCGTCGGCACCCTGTTCGGCCTGGCCCCCTGGTGCTACCTGCAGGCCTACTTCGCGGAACAAGTGTTCGAGTTCGTGCCCGGTCCCTACCTCATCGCCGGCGGTATCGCCCTAATCATCATCGCCGTCGGCGTGGTTGCCGTCGGCAGCCGCCGGTCCGGGGACACTCAACCGGGACAGTCCCCAGGGACACTCAAAGGTGAGTGTCCCCAGGGACACCCAAGAGTGCCTGTCCCCGGGGACACCCAACAGTGATTGTCCGCGGCTCAAGGTTGGCAAATAGTTCGTACGTTCGGTCGCTCGACCTCAGTCGCCCCGTAGCGCGGCGGCCGGGTCGACGGTTGCGGCGCGGTGGGCGGGTAGCAGGCCGGCGAGGGTCGCGACGGCGAGCATGAGCGATCCGGCCGCTGCCAACGAAATCGCGTCAGTTGAGGTGACCTGATACAGCAACGTCCGAACGTAGCGTCCCAGCGCCAACGAGCCGCCCGCGCCCATTGCGATTCCGATCAGGGCGACGGAGAGACAGTCGCGCAAGACGGCCCAGAGCACGGTCGCTTGCGAGGCGCCTAGCGCGAGTCTCAGCCCGATTTCCTTCGCCTGCCGGGACACCGCGTAAGCGAGAAGACCGTACAGGCCGGCGCAGGCGAGGGTGAGCGCCGTGGCGCCGAGACCTGAGGCGAGCAGGGCCATGACCCGCTCCTTCACGAGCGATTGACGAATGCGATCGGCGACGGTCTCGATTCTGATCGGCACGCGGGCGTCGAGCGCCTGTGCCTCGCTCCGAATGCGCTCGACGATCGACGACGGCCGGCCGGCGGGCCGCATCTCGACGAACAAATTCCGATCGAGGTTCTCCTGTGTGATCGGAAGATACGCGATGCGACGGGCCGGTTCCTGCAGCGTCTGGTACTTGGAGTCCTGTACCAGACCGACGATCTCGAGGTTTCGCCGATGCTCGGCGCGGCCGATGCTGATGACGCGCCCGATCGGATTCTCATTCGGGAAGAACCGGCGCGCCAGCGACTCGTTGACGATGACCACCCGCGTGCCGGCCGGCGTATCGGTGGCCCCGAAGTCGCGCCCTCGCAGCACCCGCATGCCCAGCGTGCTGAAGTAGCCGGATGAGATCGCGTTGAAGTACACGTAACGCGACGCCTCCTCCTCCATTGGCCCGCCATCGACGGCGATACTTTGCGTCCAGTTGCCATCCTCGTTGCTGATTGGCGGCATCATCGACAGGCTGGCTGATTCGACGCCGGGGAGTCCTGAGAGCCGCTCACGAAGCTGCGTGTAGTAGATGCCCAATCGCTCGTCGTTGTATCCGGCGGCCTCCGCATCCATCGCGACGACCAGCACCTGGTCGCGGTCGAAGCCGGCGTCCTCGGCCAACACACTCGCGAGGCTGCGCACGAAGAGCGCCGCCCCGACCAGCAGCACCATCGTCACGGCCACCTGCGAGACGACGAGGACTCTGCCAGGTGACCAGCGTCTGAGAGAAGCGCTGCTGGCCTGTCCCGTTTCTTTGAGCGTCGGCACGGGACCGAGCCGAGTGGCGCGAAGTGCGGGAAACACCGAACCGATCACCACCGTGCCCAGCGTTAGTGAAAGTGCGAACAGCATCACCCGCCAGTTCGCGCTGACATCGAGGACGATAGGCGCGTCTCGAGAGGCCATCATGGCGACAAGCCCATTGCCCGCCCAGCCAGCGACGAGCACGCCGAGGCCGCCAGCGATCGCCGTCAACACCAGGGATTCGGTCAACAGCTGTCGCACGAGTCTGGCACGGCTTGCGCCAATGGCCAGCCGCACGGCGATCTCACGCTGACGCGCGACGCCTCGAGCCAGCAACAAGTTGGTTGCGCTGGCGCACGCAACCGCGAATAACAGCCCGACCAGCGCGAAGAGGATCCACAGGGGCTCGGCGAACTGACGTCGGACGCGCGAGAAGCCGGCCGAGCCATCGAGGAGTTCCGTCTGCCTGCCCAGGTACTTGGCCCGTCGGTCGGCAGGTGCGCCAGGAGTCGTCGTGACCTCGAGCACGGCGGGCCAGATGCTCTTGAGGGCGACATTCGCCTGATCGGGGCTGACACCATCTCGCAGCCGTCCCATGAGGTGCAGCCATGAGCTCGTGGTTGATTTGAGCGCCCGCGAGTCCTGAATGGCCGTCAGGGGGATCGTGATTTCCGGAGCCAGTCCTGCCGCGACGCCAAAGAACCCGCGCGGCGCGACACCGACAATCGTGAACGGTCGACGATCGATGCGTACGATCCTGCCGATGACCGAGCCATCGCCGCCGAAACGGCGCTGCCAGCAGGCGTAGCTGATGGTCGCGACCAGCCCGCCCGCGCCTCCGCCAGGCTGGTCGTCCTCGACGCCGAAGGTCCGGCCGAGAGCGGCCTGGATGCCGAGCGTCGAGTAGAACTCGCCTGTTGCCAGCAGAACCTCGGCCGGCTCGAACTGGCCGTTCCAGTCCACGTTCACCGAGTCGAGGTTCCAGGCGAAGAAACCAGAGAACATGCCGGTGCCGCGCGTACGCATCTCGCTGAAGATCGGGTAGGAAAAGCTCGGACTCGCGAAGTAGACCAGGCGTCCGGGATCGCGGACGGGGAGGGGCTTCAACACCAATCCGTCGACGAGGCCGAATACGCTGGTGGTTGCGGCGATGCCGAGCGACGTCACGAGGATGACGGCGGCCGAGAACGCCGGATTCCTCCGCAGCGAGCGCAGCGCATACGCCACGTCCTGGCGCACGCCGTCGAGCCACGGCCAGATCCAGACGGAGCGCGCCTCTTCGCGTGCGAGCGTGACGTTGCCGAGCGCGCGCCGGCTGGCACAGGCAGCGTCTTTCGCGGGCATCCCGGACCGTTCGAGGCGCTCCTGTTCCATCGCGCGATGGTTCTCGAGCTCTTCTGCCAGCTCCGCGTCGAATCGATGACGGCCGAGCCAGAACGCGACACGCCGGATCAACGTCCGCATGACGGTCTCCTACTCGCTCTTCAGCGCGACTACCGGATCGACCCGCATGGCGCGCCGCGCGGGCACGAGCCCGGCCACCGCGCCGACGCTGGCGAGCACCGCGCATGCGCAGCCGAGCGTGAACGGATCAGTTGTCGCGACGCCGTAAATCAAGCCGTTGTGCACACGCTCGACGAGATACAGCGCATTTCCCAGCATGCGCGCGAGCGCCAGCGATGCGCCCAGCCCGAGGATTGTGCCTGCGAGGCCCAGCCGCATCGACTGACCAAGGGCGAGCGCGAGAATCCCGGAGCGGCGGGCGCCGAGCGCCAGTCTCAGACCGAACTCCGCGGTTCGTTGTTGAACCGCATATGCCATCGCGGCGTAGACGCCGACCGACGCCAGCACGACCGCGACGAGGGCGAACGTGCCGATCAGCAACAGATGGAACCGCTCCCCGCGAAAGGCGTCGCGCACGCGCTCTTCCATCGTCTTCACACCGAGCACTGGGAGGTCGCGGTCGACGGCCAGCACCGCCTGACGCACGGGATCGACGAGCGCGGCGGGTGGCACCGACGCCTGAACGACGAGTTGCAGCGGCGCCACTGGCTGCTGGGCAAATGGCAGATATAGGTTGCTGAAGTCGACCTCGTTGATTCCCACGTCCTTGATGTTCGAGACGACACCGACGATCTCAAGCGCGCCGGCTCTCAGCCAGGCCGTCCTCTGCCCAGGCAGAAGCCTGACTTCACGGCCCACTGGATTGTCTCCGCCAAAGAAGCGGCGCGCGAGCGTCTGATTGATGATGACCACGCGAGGGCTGCCCTCGGCGTCCCGGTCGGTGAACTCGCGGCCGGCCAGTCGGGGAATCCCCAATGCCGCGAAGTATCCGGGACCGACCGCGCGAGCCACGGCCCGATCTTCCTCTCCAGGCGCGCGTGGTGGTCGTCCCATGACGCCGAACAACGCTATGGGACCGCTGTCGAGCGGAACGCTCGTCGCGACTGTCGCCGCCGCCACCCCGGGGATCGTGCGTGCTTTCTCGAGCAGCTGATTCGAGAAGTCCAGGATCGCCCGCGAATCGGCGTAGCGTGTGCCCGTGAGGGGGATTCCCATCGTAAACCGGTCGCTCGGATCGAAGCCCAGGGGGACGTGTGTGAGCCGCACGAAGCTGTTCAGGAACAGGCCGGCACCGAAGACCAGCACGAAGGCGGTCATTACCTCTCCCACCACGAGCGCGTGGCGCACACGTCGCTGCATGACCGATCCCGCCACGGCGCGGGCGCCCGCCGCCAGCGTCGAGCTGAGATCGACTCGCGTGAACATCGCCGGGGCGAGTCCGAAGATCATGGTGGTCGCGGAGCACAACGCCAGCGCAAACGCGCAGACCCTCGCGTCGATCTGGATGAATCCCCCTCGCGCCAGATAGTCGTCCGGCACTGACGCCGAGAGAATACCGACGGCCCACACGGCAAGCAGCAGGCCGACCGCAGTGCCGGGAACCGCGAGCAACGCGCCTTCGACGAGCAGTTGACGAACCAGCGCCGGGTAGCCTCCTCCGAGCGCGGCCCTTATCGCGAATTCCCGCTGACGGCGGAGCGCGCGCGCTAGAAGAAGATTGGCAACATTGGCACAGCTCAGCAGCAACACGAACAGCGCCGCGCCGAGGAAGAAGTAGAGAGGCCGCCAGTTGTAGCCGGCGGAGGAGGCGCTGAGGTCCTCGACCATGACCCCGCGGCCCGAATGGCCAGCCGGATAGTCGGCCGCGAGCCTGGCGGCAATGCTCTTCAGCTCGGCTTCCGCGGCAGGAAGCGTGACACCCGGCTTCATCCGCCCGATCACGCTGAGTTCGCGCCTGCTGCGATCGCGCGACGCGGCCGAAGCAAAATCAATCAGAACGAACATGTCAGGATCGCTCATGAACACGAGCCGGGCGTCGGCGGCCATGACGCCCACCACCGTGTAGGGCAGATCGTCGAGGACGACCGGACGGCCGAGAATTCCGGGATCCGAGCCAAACAGCCGGCGCCAGCAGCCATCACTGAGGATGACCGCGCGACTCGACCAGGCGCCCTCGGGGCCAAAGGGCCGGCCCATCGCTGGAGCCCACCGCAGCGTCGAGAAGAAGCTCGAGCTGACCGGCCTGATCCTGACGAATTCCGGAACCTCTCGACTACGCAACACGCGACGCGACGGGTTTGCGATCGCCGCCAGCTCTTCGAACGACTGACTGTGCGCCCGCCAATCGAGGTAGTCCGGAGCGGAGACCGGGTCCGCTGCTCTTGCTGGTCCCGGTGCGGTCGTGTGGGCGGCAACGAGGCGATCGACGTCGGGAAAGGGCAGGGGCTTCCACATCTCGGTCTCGACGACGCTGAAGACCGTTGTCGTGGCCGCGATGCCAACCGCCAGCGTGATGATGGCGGTGACGGCGAAAATCGGTTGCCGACGCACGCCGCGAGCCCCGTAGCGCACGTCCTGCCACAGTCGTTCGACCGAGGGCCAGATCCAAACCTCTCGCGCGTCCTCGCATGCCAGGGTGACGTTGCCGAGCGCACGCCGGCTGGCGTCCGCCGCCTCGCGCGTCTCCATGCCCGACTGCTCGAACCGTTGCTGCGTCATGGCCCGGTGGAACTCGAGCTCGTCGCGGAGCTCCGCCTCGCGGGAGCCGCGGACGATCCAGTATCTGAAGCGACGCAAGAGGGTGCGCATTGCCGGAGGTCCTAGCCTGTCTGCAACACCCGCTGGATCGCGACGACGAGACGCTCGAACTCCTCGCGCTCCGCGCCGAGCCGCTTGCGGCCCGCGGGCGTGACCGTGTAGAAGCGCGCGCGGCGGTTGTTGTCGGACGCGCCCCATTCGGCTTTGACCCAGCCGTTCAACAACAGGCGCTGCAGCGCCGGGTACAGCGAGCTCTCGCCGACCTGCAGCACGTCTTCGGAGACCTGGCGCAGCCGCTCGGCGATCCCGTACCCGTGCTTCGGACCCGTCGCGAGTGTTCTGAGAATCAGCAGATCGAGCGTCCCCGGCAGCAGATCAGGTGGTGTATTGGTCCGTCCCATGTTTCTCCCATCGTTAGACGATGGGAATGGTGGATCGGTTGGCGGGTGTTGTCAAGACCCATCGGCAGACGATGGGAGACCGGCGTGTCCGCAGGTCAGGCGACGTGGCGGGCCAATACGGCGCCCGAGGGTGTGTCTGATCCCGGCGCTAGAACGTGAGCTTTACCGCCAGCTGCATGATGCGCTCGCCGGTGCTCGCAAGCGGGCGGCCGAACGTCGTCGTTCTCGTAAGCGTCGTCGTATTCGACACGCTGTAGTAGGTCGTGTCGACGCTGCTGATGTTGTCGCGATTGAAGAGGTTGAACGCCTCCCAGATCAGCTGGAGACGCGTGTGGCCAATCGGGATCTCGCGCGAGATGCGGGGATCGAAGGTGACGATCGACTGGAGCCGGAACTGGTTGCGCTCGGTGCCCGGCGCGATGTCGTTTCGCGTGTTGCCGTCGCCGTTGAGATCGACTGCGCCGACTCTGGCCGTGTAAGGCTGACCCGACTGCGCGGTGAAGATCACGCTGAACGACCAGTTCTTCGCGAGCGTTCCCATGAGACCCTCGAGTCCGCTGATGCCGTTCGTGTCGTACACGCCGCTCAACACCAGTCGATGGCGCTGGTCGTTGTTGCCGACGGTCCGGTCCGCGTCGAAGTTCCTGGGGTTCGACGCGTATTTGACGTCATCTCCAGCGTTGCCGGGGACGACGGCCGTCGCGTCGGGTACGGTGTCTTCGACCCTGCCGAGCGTGTAGGCGGCGCGGTACTGGAGATGATTCGACAGTCGGCGGTTCACCTCCAGCGTGAGGCCGTTGTAGCGGGACTCGGCCGTCGATTCGAAGCCGATCACTCGGGTGAAATTAGTGAACTCACGATCCGATCCGTAGAAATGGTAGGGGAACGTCTCGCCCGTCCCGGCCACGGTAAACGTGCGGACCGACGCCGTGCCGAGGTTGTGGTCGATCGATCGAGGCAGATCCGCGCCGTCCACGAAGAGGTAGGTGACGGTCAGACTCGTGTTTCGAACCATCGCCCATTCGAAGGCGACGTTGGACTGCATCAGCCGTGCGTTGGCGAAGTCCTTGTCGATATAGAAGATGCTGGGCCGTGCCGCCGTGCCGACGTTCGGAATCTGACTGAAGCTGTTGGGGTAGGTCGGTACCGTGTCGCCGGTGAAAGTGAGCGACACGATGTTGATGCCGTTATTCGAGTGGGCGGTGCCGAGCATGATCGACGGCGTCCGGCCGTAGAACAATCCCCAGCCGCCGCGGACGGCGTACTTGCCGCTCGGCGGGCTCCACGCCACGCCCAGGCGCGGGCCCCAGTTGTTCGTGTCGGCGTCGAGCCGGCCCGTGTCGATGTCCGCGGCGGCCAGTTGTGCGTCGGGATTGCGTACCGGCGGCGCATCGGTCTTCATGAGGTCGTAGCGCAATCCGAGATTCACGGTGATGTCGGTCCTCGGCCTCCACTCGTCCTGGGCGAAGAAGGAGTACTCCTGGATGTTCGGATGCGTTTCCGGACCCGTCGTGCCCGGCCCCTGGAAGTTCTGCTGGTAGAACTCGTTGGTCCCGTTCGGCCGGCCACCGGCAAACGACGCGAGCGTGCGGAAGGTATAGGACCCGCTGAAGAAGCCGGGGAAGTTGTTCAGGATGTCGTCGAACTGAAAATCGAACCCGCCCTTGAGCTTGTGTTGACCGCGGAGCCACGTCGCGGTGTCGGCGAGCTGCCAGCGCTTGATCGTCGTCTCGCGCGGGCTGAAGTTGTTGCGGCCGATGGTCAGCACGGTCGTGCCCGACTCCTGCACGACGCCCTCGGGGTTGGCGCTGTTGGCGAGCCCGGGTTCCTTGTCGCGCGCGAGCTGGAACTTCACTTCGTTGAAGAGCGTGGTGCCGTAGATGCTCGTCCAGCTGGCGTTGAACGTGTTGGTTTTCACCAGGGAGGCGCCCGTGTGCTCGAGTGCGTTCTGCGCTCCGCCGTTTTCGAAACCCTCGCCGGTGAAGTTCTGCTGGTTGTAGCGGAAGGACAGGCGGTTGGTGTCGTTCAACTCGTGGTCGGTCTTGATCAGGAACACATCCTGATCGAGCTTGCGATTCCAGCTTTCGGCCAGGGGTTGCAAGCGGGCGATGCCCGCCTGCGTTGCCGGGTCCCCGGGGGTGTTCGCTGGAAGATTCAGGAACACCACGTTCGGCTGCGTGTTGCGCTGGCCGTCGTAGTTGAAGAAGAAGAAATCGCGGTTGGGCCGAATCGGCCCGCCGAGCGTGCCGCCGAACTGATTGTAATGATAGGGCGACTTCGGCCGGTTGTTCAGCTCGTTGATCGCGTTGTTCGCGTTGAGCGTCCTGTCGCGGTAGAACTCGAAAATCGATCCGCGCAGGTCGTTCGTGCCGGACTTGGTGACCACGTTGATGACGGCGCCGCCGGCGCGGCCGTACTCGGCCGAGAACGAGTTCGAGTTGACCTGGAACTCCTTGACCGCGTCCTGGCTGAACTGGTACGGCGCGCGTCCCGAGCCGGTGCGGCCGACCGTCTGTCCGAAGAACGTGTTGTTGTTGTCGGCGCCGTCGACGACGAGGCTGTTGAGCGTGCCGCGCTGACCCGCGAAGCTGATGTCGCCGGTGCGCACGTCGCGGGTGACGCCGGGCGTCAGCAGGGCGAAATCGATGAAGTTCCGTCCGTTCACCGGAAGGTTCTGCACCGAGGTCTCGGTGATGGTCGAGCTGACCTGCGAGCGGCTCGTCTCGATCACCGGCGTGCCGCCCGAGACGTTCACCGTCTCGGCGACGCCCGACACGGCCATCTGAATGCGAAGCGTGACCGTCTGCCCGACGGTCACGGTGAGCTCGGGCAGCTTGCGCGAATTGAAACCGGACAGATCCGCGGTGACGTCGTAGACACCGACCGGCAGGAGGAGCAGACGGAAGAGGCCGTTGTCGTCCGAGACCGTGGTCCGGGTGATGCCCGTCGACGTCTGCACGGCGGTGACCGTCACGCCGGGCATCACCGCTCCCGTCTGATCGACAATCGATCCCTCGATCGAACCCGTCGCGCTCTGCGCGCGCGCCGGCGTGACGACGAACGCCGCGAGCAGGGCCACGAGACCACAGGCGGAAAGTGATTTCCAGATCGACGTGCGGCGAAACATGAACGAACCTCCTCCAAGCTCGTTTGCGGTCATTGCGCGCGGCCTCATGGCACTCTAAGCCCCGCGGAGTCGAGAGTCAACGCGCGTGGGAAGGACGAAAATGGCCGACGATGCCACCCCAGCACATGCCAGAGAACAAGCCGAGCGCACGGATCGACGACAGCGGCTCGCTGCGCACTTCGACGCGTCCGGCGCGAACGGCATCGCAGATGGCGTCGGCGTTCGGCTCTGCGTCGACGAGCGAGTAGGTCGTACCCATCTGGGCCAGCAGATGGAGGTCGGTGTTTCCGACGAGCGTCTTGTCGTGGGCGCGCGCCCACTGGATGGCCCTGCGATTAAAGTTCACCAGGCGCGTGTACATCGCGTTGATTTCGACCGCGTCGAATATCGAGGCGTGCCGGTCGAGTGCCACGCCAAGCGCGCTCGGGATCGGATAGAAGGGATGCGGGGCCACGACGAGCCCGCCGGACTGTCGCTTCAGGCGGGCGATGTCGTCGAAACTGCCGACGTCGGCGCAGGCGGCGGGGAAGTTGATCAGCAGGATGTGGTGCCGCTCGATGGTCCGCTCGATGCCCGCCAGGAGCACGACGCCCCGGTCGCGCGCGTAGGCCGCATGCGGCGCCGGATCGAAGTAGCGGTCGTGCAGGGTGATCGCCAGGGCACCGTAGCCGAGGGAGGCCGCACGGTCGACGAGCTGACGCGTGGAGTGTGTGATGCGATCCGCCGGATCCTCGTCGGTGTGCGTGTGGAGCTCGAGCTTGACCACTGCACGTCAGTGTAGCGTGCTCCGGCGGCAGCGGAGCATGACCGCGCGAAACGTCGAAGTCGAACGCGGTCGGCACTTTCGAGCGTAAGGTGCCAGCCACCTCTTCACCGCCGACCCATATCGATGGCATAATAGTGGTATGCGAACAACCATTGATAAGGCAGGCCGAGTGGTGATTCCGGCGGCCGTCCGCGAGCGCGCGGGCCTCGCACCGGGCACCGTCCTCGAGGTTGCCGTGGAGGAATTCGGCATTCGGCTCGAGCGCGTGGCGGCCGGGCCGCGCCTGATGAAGGTGGGCCGGCGACTGGTCGCGCGGCCGACGGTCGCTGCCGATGCGCGGCCAGCGATGGACATCGCAGCGCTCGTGGAAGAGGAGCGGAATCGGTGGCCCTAGCCGAGAATGACGTCTTCCTCGATACGAGCGTGCTCCTCGCCGGCCTCGTCGACTTCGGGCCCCAGAGTGGACCGGCACAATCGGTCATGCACGCGGTGGCCGAGAAGGTGGTGCCGCCGCCGGCGACGGCGTGGCATTGCTGCCTGGAGTTTTATTCCGTCGCCACACGCCTGCCCGCGGAGTACCGCCTCGGACCGTCAGACGCCGCTCAGCTCCTGCAGGAAGAGATCTTCGGGCGGATGAAGGTGCACGATCTGCCGGCCGGAGATCGGCTGGCATTCTTGAGAACGGCCGCCCAGGATGCCACGGCTGGCGGGCGGATCTACGATGCGCACATCGCCGAGGTGGCGCGGGCCGGCGGCGCGAAGGTCGTCGTCACAGACAACCGGCGCCATTTCCTGGCCGCCCTCCGATACGGCATCCGGGTCGAGACGCCCACAGAGTTTCTTGCCGGTCTCAAGTCCCGCCGCGGCTGACTTCGTCCACCGGACCCCTTCGCCCGACGCCGATGAGCCCGTTCGTCGACGGTCGGCGCCTTACGAGGCGGGGAGACGACCGAATCCCGGAGGACACGAGAATGTTTCGCAAACTGTTTTGGCTCAGCCTGCTTGGACTGCTGCTGTGCCACGTGCCAGTGTCGGCCGATAGCGAAGGCCGGTCGACTGCTGCGCCAGCAAAAGCCAGTTCGAGCAGCAAGCGCGTCGTCTGGACTCTTGTCGGCATCGGTGCCGGATTCGGCGCCGGGCTGCTCATCGGGCTGAATGCCTTCGACGACTCGATCAACAGCGACCAGAAGGTGTGGACGAGCGCACTTGTCGGCGCGGCGGCCGGGGGAGTGGCGGGTGGCCTGCTCAGCAGGAATGTCGGACGTGTGCCGCCGGTGAAGGCGACGCGCGTTGTCGCTCCAGGGACCGAGCTACGCGTCGCGCCGTGGGTCTCAGTGCGACCATCGACGTCGGCCGACGACGAGGTCCTGAGGCGGCGGGTCAGGGAAGTGACACTGCGGTGAACACTTGATCGCCCTACGCCGTCTCTGACTCCGGCCCGAGCACGCGCATGATCGCGGCGGCGACGCGCCGCCAGGCGCCCTGCTCGCGCGCGAGCTCCTTGCGGCCCGTGCGCGTCAGCGTATAGAACCGCGCTTTGCGATTGTTCTCCGACGTGCCCCAGTCCGCGTCGATATAGCCGCGCTCCTCGAGCCGCTGCAGCGCCGGATACAGCGACCCGTGCTCGACGATGAGCACGTTGTCGGATTGCGCCTGGATGGCTCGGGCGATGCCCTGTCCGTGCTGGCGGCCGAAGATGAGCGTCCGCAGTATCAACAGGTCCAGCGTTCCCTGCAGGTGGGCGCTGTACTCGCCGTCGGTGCGTTTCCGGATCGACATCACCTCAGCGTCCCTCAAGCTCGGGTCGAATGTCAACATGAGCGTATCAGACACGATTCTTGGCACGATGACCACGATGGTACGATGACCACGATGGATTTTCTTTGTTGACATCGTGGTCATCGTCTCATCGTGTCCATCGTGATTGATTCGTGATCACGCGTTTCTACCTTCGAGTTTTCGGTCTGTGGCACACTACTCTGCGCTGATGTTCGATCTGTTGTCAGCCGTACCCTCGCAGCAGTCCTCGGTGTCATCCTGCCGCGGCCATGCGTGACGCCGGCGACTCGCACCAGAGCGGCCGGCCGCTCCTCTTCACCGGTTTCGTCGTCACCGGATTCGTGACGACGGTGCTTGGCCCCGTACTGCCGTGGCTGACAGCGCGATGGCACTTGTCGGACGCCGCGGCAGGCGCGCTCTTCACGATCCAGTTCACCGGCAGCATCGTGGCCGGCGGACTGTCGGGGTTGATCGTCGCGCGTCTCGGCGCCAGCGCCACGCTTTCCACGGGGTACGCGCTGATGGCCAGCGGTCTGGCCGGTCTTGCCCTCGGTGAACGCCTGACCGGTACGATGGCGATCGCGGTCGCGGGCGTCGGACTTGGACTTGTCGTGCCGGCAACCAACTTGATCGTCGCCCGCCTCACGCCGCATCGGTCTGCAGCGGCGCTTGGCGCGCTGAATCTCTGCTGGGGCATCGGCGCCGCCACCTGGCCGGTCATCGTCGCGCGGTTCAACCCCTCACCAGGCGTTCGCATCGCGCTGTTGCTCGCGTCGGGCCTCCTGCTCGCCACCTCCGCGCGAATGGCCTGGGCGCGCTTTCCGGCGCACGTCCTCCGGCACACCGTCAGTTCCTCGTCAGGTACGTGGTCGGGGCGACGGTTGACGATTCTCGGCTTGTGCATCGCGCTGTACTCGGGCGTTGAATCGGCCTTCGGCGGATGGATTGCCGAATACACGCGGCGACTCACCATCGATGCCGCGACCATGCGCTGGGAGACGGCCGCGTCTGCGTTCTGGGGTGGGTTGGCGTGCGGCCGCGGGCTGGTCGCCGCCGGACTGGCGTCGCGGTTCGAGAACGTCGCGCTATTCTCGGGCCTCGTGCTGGTCGGCACCTCGATCGCGACGCTGCTCGTCGTGTCGGGGCTCTCGCCGGTACTGGTCGTCGCGGTGGTCTGTGGGCTCGGCATGGCGCCGTCGTTTCCGGTGACGATGGCGGCGCTCGCGCGGGAGGTGCCACCGAAGGTGGCGCAGCCGATGATCGCGCTCGGGTCGCTCGGCGCGGCGACGGTGCCGTGGCTCGTCGGCGCCATCTCGAGCCGCACGGGTTCGCTCTCGAGCGGCCTGAGCGCGCTCCTCGCCCTCCTCGCGGTCCTGGTCGTCATGCACGTGCTGCGCGTGAAGGGGGTTGCGCGGACGTAGTTGCGCAGGCTGCTGGCTGCTAGCTACTGGCTGTTGCTAACTAGCAACCGCGAGCTGCCTGCCGCCGCCAGCCGCGAGAAGCGAGCCCCGAGACTGCCCTTCCCGCAACGGCTAGACATGAATTTATACACTATGTATAATTTCGTGTCGTGACCACGGAAGACTACCGCCGCGCGCTCGACGCCGCCATCCTTGAGTACGAAGCGCTCGGCCAGCAGCGCCAGGACATCGACAAGAGGCTCTCCGAGCTGGCGCAGAGCATCAGCACGCTCTCGCGCCTCTGTGGCCTCACGCCCACGGTCCCCTGGGGCCTGACCGACGCCTGCCGCGTCGTCCTCCGGAGCGGCCTGCCGATGTCGCCCATGGATGTGCGCGATCGATTGCTGGCCATCGGGTTCGACGTGTCGAAGTACTCGAGCGAGCTGGCTGCGATTCACACGGTCCTCAAGCGGCTCAACGAAGCCGGTGAGCTGCGGTTCCTCGTCGGCGGTCCGAAGCAGGGCGCGTACCTGTGGAACCGACCGCCGACTGTCATCGCGCTCGGCCCGGAAATCGCCGAGCTGATCAGGGGAGGCGCCAGTCCTGCGAAGCGACCGCCTGTTCGCAAGAGGCCAAAAGCATGATCGAGCTGTTCCAGCGCCGTAGATTCTTTGCGGACGAGATCGCCGCCGTCGGGGGCATCTCGACTCCGCGCCTCGTCGACGCGATCGCCGACGTGCCACGCGAACGGTTCCTGGATCCGGGCCCGTGGCTGGTGTACGGCGAGGCGGACGCCCTGAGGGGCGCCCGTCGCACGCCCGATGACGATCCGCAGCACGTCTACCACAACTACTCGATCGCGATCGATCCCGCGCGGCAGCTCTTCAACGGCACGCCGGGGTTCCTCGCTTCGCTCATCGACAAGCTGGCGCTGGCGCCCGGCGCCAGCGTTCTGCACGTCGGCGCCGGGCTCGGCTACTATTCGGCGCTCATCGCTCACACGGTCGGCGCGTCGGGCCGTGTCGTCGCCATCGAGGTCGATCCCGGGCTCGCCGACCGGGCCCGCGGCAACCTGTCATCGATTCCGTGGGTCGAGCTGAGGACTGGCGATAGCAAGGGACCGTTCGACGAGCCATTCGACGCCATCCTGGTCAACGCCGGCGTCACGCATCCTCAAGAGGCGTGGCTCGACGCGCTTGCGCCAGGCGGCCGCTTGATCCTGCCGCTGACCGTGACGATGCCGCAGATGGGAACCATCGGCAAAGGGGTCACGCTCCTCGTGACGAAGGGCGAGGATGATGCGTGGCCGGTGAGCGTGCTGGGTATGGTGGCCATCTACTCGGGCATCGGACTGCGCGACGACGCGCTGAACGAGACCCTCGGGCAGGCGCTGAGGCAGGCGCTCTTTACGCCCATCCGCCGGTTGCGCCGCGACGCGCACGAGCCGGGCGCCACATGCTGGCTCCATGGTTCGACCTTCTGTCTGTCCACGAACTGACCGTGCTCCGAACGGTTTTTCTCGATGCCGGCGGCGTGCTTCTCTTTCCGAACTGGACTCGTGTCCATGCGGCGCTGGCCGGCCAGGGCGTGCTGGTGACGGCCGACGAGATCGCGCGCGCGGAACCCCGTGCCAGAAAACAGCTTGACGACCAGCGGACGATCGGCACGACGACCGACGCCAGCCGCGGGTGGCTGTTCTTCGACCTGATTCTGGAGCACGCCGGCATCCAGCGGTCCTCGCAGACGGCGGCGGCGCTGACCGAGCTGCACGCCTACCACCAGGCGAACAATCTCTGGGAGCTCGTGCCGGACGGGGTTCGTCCGGCGTTGCGCGCGCTCCGCGATCATGGGCTCACGCTTGTCGTCGTGTCGAACGCCAACGGCACGTTGCGTGCGCACATGGCGCGGATCGGTCTCTCCGCGCACGTCGACATCGTCATCGATTCACAGGACGAGGGTGTCGAGAAGCCGGATCCCCGTCTGTTCGAGATCGCGCTCTCACGCGCCGGCGCGCGCCCTGAGTCGACCATCCATGTCGGCGACTTGTATCAGGTGGATGTGGTCGGCGCGCGTGCGGCCGGCGTGCGCGCGGTGCTGCTCGACGAAACCGGGCTGCATCCAGACGCCGACTGCGACCGCGTGGCCTCGCTTGCGGAATTGGTCGAACAGGTGAGGAGCGGGGCGTTCGACTGAGCGCTCCGACTTATCGTTTGCGTGCGACAAGCGCGCTTCGTCCTATCGCGCTCGGGACCTCGTGCGGCTCTGAGAATCCCGCCTCGACAAGCCACGACGCCATCTCTCGAACCGAGAAGCAGCGTCCCTGCGTGACGTGCATGAGCAGCACCGAGTAGCCGGCGATCGGCAGCGGGCCGGTCTTGTCCGCATTGAGGAACGCGTCGTGGATCACGGTGCCGCCCCCGACCGGTAGCGCCAGGGCCGACGACTGCAGCAACTGCTTCACAATGGGCACGTCCCAGTCGTGCAGGACGTTCGACCAGAGATGCACGTCGTATCCCCGGGGCAGGCCATCGTTGAGCATGTCGCCGGCGACGACGTCGACCCGCGAGGCAAACCCACGTTTGTCGATCGCGCGCTGGGCGATCCGGTCGACGGGTGGCTTTTCGAAGACCGAGCCGGTGAGCGCTGGGAATTGCGCCGCGAGCGCACAGGCGTAGATGCCGGAGCCGCCCGCCACGTCCAGGAGGCGACGGCGATCAGCGAGGTCGAGTTGTTTGGCCAGCGCCTGCGCGAGCAGACGTCCGCGGCAGTCCATCGCAGCGGTGAACTCCTCGGCGACCTGCTCGGTCTCCATCGCCTTGTGCCAGTCGGCCTCGTTCTTCCGGCTGGCATAGTTCGCCGGCCGATCGTTGCGCAGCACCTCGACGAGATCGAGCGCGATCGGCCGATCGGTGAGCCTCGGGAAGTACGGGCCGAGGAACCAGGGCGACGAGGCGACGAGGTGCTCGCGCGCCTCGTCAGTGAGCCGAAGCGCGTCCCCGCTACGCTCCAGAAGCCCCCGCGCGACAAAGAGCGTCGTCATCACGTCGACTGGGCGCGCGTGAAAACCGAAGTGCCGGGCGATGTCGTCGACCGAACCGGGGTGGCCGTCGAGCCAGGTGAACAGATCGAACCCCTTGAGCGCCGCGATGAGCATGTCAACGGCGTAGAGCTCGTCGCGGCTTCGATAAAGGAAAGTGGGATCTGTCCTGGGAGCGTCGGTCAGGTCACTCATGTCCGCGACGATGCTAACCCAATCAGCGCCGCCGGCCGATGCCGAATTGATCGCCCGTGGCCGTGAGCTTGCCGTTCGAGAAGACGACTTCGACCATCTTTTCGCTCTGCACGGGCTTGCCCGCCTCGTCCGAGAGCGTCGCGACGACCTTCTTCGTCGCCGTGTCGATGATCTCACCGGTGGAGGGGTAGCCGTAGCGTCCGTCCAGGCTGAAGGTGATCCAACCTGGCTGATCGCGGACGTCGATCGTGGCGATCTGCTTCGGCGGCATCACGGTCGCGTCAAAGATGTGCACCTTGCTGTTGGCGCCGTCGGCGAGCCAGATCTCCTTCTCGTCAGGCGTCAGCGCGATGCCGTGGCTGGGACAGCCGTGCCGCTTCACCGGGCCCTTCTCATAGCCCGTGACCTTCACCTGGTGCAGGACCTTCCCCGTCTTGATATCGCCGATTTCGAAGCCGAGCAGGTCGTTGACATTGACGAAGCACAGTGTCTGCTTCGCGTTGATCGTGAACGGGCGCACCGGAGCGCTGAAAGGCCCGACGCCGCCGACGACGGTATGGGTGCGCGGGTCGGCAATGGAGAGCGTTGGCGATCGCAGCCCCGCGAGGTATACGTGCTGACCGTCGGGTCCGTAGATCGTGTTGTGCGCGCCGGAGTCGGTCACGACCTTCTTCAGCACGTCGCCGCTCATCGCGTCGAGCGCGTGCCAATGAGGGCCTTCGAGAGACGGCAGGTAGAGGATCTTCCCGTCCGGTGAGAGCGCCATGCGATCGGCGCCGCCCTCGTACTCGCGCACCCAGACCCGCTTGCCGGTTGCCAGATCGAACGCGCCGAGCCGCTTGATCGTCGAGACGTAGAGTCGTCCCGTCCTTGCGCTCGCGGCGATGCCCTTGACGTTCTCGGGCGGCTCTCCGGCCACGACGTCGAACGTCGGTATCCGTTTCACGAATCGGTGGCCGTTGTCCATGTCGTACACGACAAGACCGATCCCGCCGTACTCGACGTAGTTTCGGATGCCCGGCGTGGCGACATAGAGAAGATGCTGGGTGCTTCTGGCGGCCGCATGCGGCTCACCCAGGAAGGCGAGCGTCACGAGGCACAGGCCCAGCTTCAGACTTCCCAGCTTCAGACTTCTAAACTTCAGACTTCGCACGTCAGACCTCAACCTTTCACTGGACGGTCATCACAAAAATCCCGTAGCCGACACCTGCGGCGTCCTTGCTGCGCGCCGATTGGAAGGCGATTCGCCTTCCGTCGCTGCTGACCACGGGGTTCGACGCCTTGTAGCCCGGGTACTCACCCCACCGCGTCACGCGTGTGAAGTCCTTGCTGTCGGGCTCGAGCTTCAGCTTCCAGATGTCGATGTAGTTCGAATTCTGCTCGAGCTGCTCGCGGCTCGACTCGACGAGCGCGTACTCGCCATTCGGGAAGATCCCTTCGACCTCGTTGTATTCGCCCTGCAGCTTGCGATAGACGGTGACCTTGCCGCTGGCAAGGTCGATACCTAGAACATCCGCGAAGGGCGTCCGATAGCAGGTGTAGACGAGCTCGGTGTCGTTCTGGCGAAAGTCCTGCGCTTCGAGCGTGCACTCGGGCGTCTTCGCGCGGACGATCTCCTTCTTGTTCGTCAGCCGCGGCTGTGCGCCCTCGTAAACGATGTCGGCCGTGTAGATGACCGACTCGCCCTGGGCGAGGAGGTCCGGGTACTGGCCGCGCGTGTTCGACCAGGCGATTTTCATCGATCTCTTCGAGATGGCCACGCCCTCCGAGATTTTGTGCTCGAGCGCGAGCGGACGATCGCCAGGTTTGGCATCTGCCTTGAGGATCCACATCTCCTGATCCCGCGACCGCGTCGTCTGGATGTCCGTGAACGTTCGAGCGCCGATCAGGAAGTAGTCACCGTTGGGCAAGAACTGTGCGCGCAGGAAGCCCGCATGCGGGTAGTGGGTGAGGAGCCGGATGTTCTTCGTGGCGACGTCGACTTCGTAGACGTCGCCAAAGCTCTTTTCCATGAACGCGATGCGCTTGTCATCGGGAGACCAGGAGGCGCGCTCGCCAAAGTGCGTCAGGCGGACGATGTTCGCCGGCAGCTTCTCTTCCGGGCTGCCTTGCCTGGTGCCTTGCGGCGCGAAGCCTGCCAAGGCGAGCGTGAGAGCAAAGGTGAACAGTAATCGCATGGGCCTAGCCCACCGGACTGCGCTTCAATGCATAGGCGATCGACTCTGTCGGTGACGGATATGAACCCATCGGCGAGTTGCCGCGATAGTCGATGTCCTTGATGCCAATCTCGCTGGTGTAGAACGCGTCGACGGTCATGCGACGGACGAGCGTGAAGAACTCGATGCCCGGGGTCAGCTCCGGCGACGCGTTGCGGCGATACGCGATGAGGTCGAGGATCTCGGTCTGCTGCGCCGGGGACGCGGACACGAAGTCGGCGGCGCCGCGTCCCTTCATTCCCCATGGCTCCGTCCAGCCACGCGAATCCTTTCGCATAGCTCGCCTTCAGCTCGTCGTTCTCGGTCGAGATCATGTCGATCCACCCCGCCGCGCCGGCGGCGAGCGCACCAGGCGCGCCGTTCTCGACGGGAACGATGAGATCGGTCAGCCGTTCGAGCGTCCGGAACTGTGCCGCGGTGAATGTTTTCGGCACATAGGTCCCGCCGGCCGCCGCGGCTGCCTGGGACGTCATGTGGTGCACTTCTTCGGCCGCCACGCGGTCGATGAGGCCCGTGGCCGTGAATGCCAGCGCCAGGCGGCGCAGCGCGTCGCGTCGTGTGATGTCAGACATTGGCCTTCCTCAGTTCCTCGGCGAGGTACTCGGCCGTGCGCCACGCGAGCGCGATGATCGAGTGCGTGGGGTTCTTGTCGGGATTGCTGACAAACGGCGCACCGTCGGCCACAAACAGGTTCTTCACCTCGTGAGCCTGGCAGTACTTGTTGAGCGGGCTGGTCTTCGGATCGTCGCCCATCCGTACCGTGCCGACCTCGTGAATGATCGCACCGCCGCGCGAAATCGGCGGGCGGTTCGCGTCCGCGGCCGCGCCTCCGCGTCCGCCTCCACGCCCTCCGCCGGTCGCGACCTGGCCGCCCAGTCCTTCGAGGATCGCCCGGAAGGTCGTCTGCATGTGGCGGACCTGGTTGAGCTCGTGGTCGCTCCAGCCCCAGTGGAACCGCAGCACCGGGATCCCCCAGCGATCCTTCACGTCGGGATCGATCTCGCAGAAGGACTGCTCGTTGGGGATCATCTCGCCGCGCCCCGAGAGATTGATAGACGTGCCGTACTCGTCCCGGATGGCCTGCTTCATCTTCACGCCGTAGCCCTCGGTGCGATTCACGACGCCCGTGAACGAGCCGATGGTCGGCATGCCGTATCCGCCGCCGACCTCGATGTGGTAGCCGCGCGGAAAGCCGAGCGCCTGCTGCGTGTCCCACCCCCACCATGGCACGTAGAGGTGCGAACCGTAGCCGTCGGAGTTGTAGTGCGGCATGCCCGAGAGGGCGGGCACGGACGCCGACATGCTCGACCCGACCGTGTCCATCAGGTAACGGCCGACGGTGCCGGACGAGTTCGCGAGGCCCTGCGGATGACGAGGCGACTTCGAGTTGAGGAGCAGGCGCGAGGATTCGCAGGCGCTCGCCGCGAGCACGACCGTGCGGCACCGCACCTGTTTCTCCGTGCCGTCCGTCTTGTCGATGTAGGAAACCGCCGTGACTTTGCCGGTCGCGTCCGTGACCAGCTCGCGCGCCATCGCGTTGGCCAGCACCTGGACGCGGCCCGTCTTCATCGCCGGGAAGATCTGCACGTAGCTCGAGGCGTAGTTCGAGGCCGTCATGCAGCCGCGGCCGCACTGGCCGCAGTAGTGGCAGCCGGGCCGTCCGTTTCTGGGCGAGGTCGTGACCGCCTGTCGCGCGGCGACGGCTCGGATATTCAACTTCGCGCACGAGCGTTGCACGAGCGTGTCGTGCACGCGCAAGGGTGCCGGCGTGTCGAAGATGCCGTCGGGCGCGCTCCGGATGTTCTCGACAGTGCCGACGACGCCGATGAAGGTCTCCGCCTTGTCGTAGTACGGCGCGAGATCCGCGTAACTGATCGGCCAGTCGAACCCCAGGCCGTCGCGCGTGCGCGGTTTGAAGTCGTAGTCGGCGAATCGCAGCGTGACGCGGCCGTAGTGGTTCGTGCGGCCGCCGAGAATCCGCGAGCGGAACCAGGAGAAGTCACTCCCGGGTGCCACCGTGTAGGGTTCACCCGCGAGCTGTGCTCCCCCGTAGGTCGCGCTGTAGGTGAAGCCCGTCGGCCGGCCCGAGTACGCCTCGCCCTTGGGGCCCGCGCCTCGATGTGGCACGTTGTACGGCCACATGTGCTCCTTGAGGTCCGAGATGCTCAACATCGGACCGGCTTCCATGAGGAGGACGGAGACGCCGAGATCGGCGAGAACCTTGGTGACGGTTCCGCCGCCAGCGCCCGAACCGACCACGACCACATCGTGGACGGTCCCCGTCTGCGTGACCTGCTTCATGCACTGCCTCCGCCGCGGACGATAACGAATTCTCACGCGGATCACAATAGGACGATCCCGTGCCGCCCACACCGCGATCCGGTGGCATAATCCTCCAGTCCGTCCCCGGGGGTTGGTCAGAACCAGCTTGGAGTCACAAACCATGGCTGCATGCACTCGAGCGGCTCGTTGTACGGTCCTCATCGGCGCGGCGGCGCTGGCGTCGTCAGCCCTGTTGGCTCAGCCGATCGCCTATCCGCGGACGAAAACGGTCGATCAGGTCGACACCTATCACGGCACGAAAGTTCCCGATCCCTACCGTTGGCTCGAGGACGATAACTCACCGGACACCCAGGCCTGGGTCGAGGCGCAGAACAAGGTCACTTTCCCGTATCTCGAAAAGATCCCGTTTCGGAAACAGCTGACGGCGCGCGTCATCGAGCTGAACAACTACGAGAAGTACTCCGCGCCGTCGCGCAAGGGGCCGTACTTCTTCTTCAGAAAGAATGAAGGCCTCCAGAATCAGAGCGTTCTCTTCATCCAGACGGGAGTGGAAGGCAAGCCGGACGTGCTCATCGATCCCAATCTCTGGTCGGCGGACGGGACAGCCAGGCTCGCCGCGTTCGCGCCATCACGGGACGCCAGGTTCGCTGTCTACGGAGTTTCGCGCAGCGGTTCGGACTGGCAGGAATACAAAGTGATGGAGCTTGCCACCAGGAAGACGCTGGCAGACACGATCGAATGGGTCAAGGTGTCAGGCGTCGCGTGGCACGGCGACGGCTTTTACTATAGCCGCTATCCCGCGCCGGTACAGGGTCGGGAGAAGGCGTCGATAAACGAAAACCACCAGGTGTATTTCCACAAGGTCGGCAGGCCGCAGGCGGCGGACCTCCTGGTTTATCAGGATGCAGCGAATCCGCAGCGTTTCCACACCGTCGAGACGACCGAGGACGAACGGTTCGCGATCCTCACGATCTCCGAGCGCGGCAAGGGGAAGGACGGCAACGCCCTGTACATCCGCGACCTGTCGAGGGGCGATGCCCAGTTCAGGCCAGTCATCTCGGTCATCGGCGACGATTCGTATGGCGTGGTCGACAATGTCGGCGACAAGCTGCTCCTTCAGACGAACCGGAAGGCGCCGAACTGGCGAGTGGTTCTCGTCGATCCCGCGCATCCCGAGGAGACGAACTGGAAAGACATTCTTCCCGAGAAGCCCGAGCCCCTCGACGCCGTCACCACGGCAGGGGGGAAACTCTTTGCGACCTACTTGAAGGACGTGATGACTCGTGCCTACGTCTACGGGTTGGACGGCACGCTCGAGAACGAGGTGGCGCTGCCAGGCCCCGGCAGCGCCGCCGGGTTCGGCGGTCCGAACGACGCGCCATTCGTGTTCTACACCTTCAACTCGTTGAACGTGCCACCCTCGATCTACCGCTACGACATCGCGACCAGGCAGAGCACCGTGTTCCGCCGGCCGAAGGTCCCCGGCTATAACGACGATGCATTCGAGACGACGCAGGTGTTCTATCCGAGCAAGGATGGCACTCGCATTCCAATGTTTCTCGTCCATCGCAAGGGGCTCACACTCGACGGGAACAATCCGACGCTCCTCTATGCGTACGGCGGCTTCAACGTCGTGGAGTCACCGACATTCAGCGCCGCTCGCCTCGCACTCCTCGAGCAGGGCTTTGTTTACGCGTCAGCGAATATCCGAGGTGGTGGCGAATACGGTGAGAAGTGGCACGAGCAGGGGATGAAGCTCAAGAAGCAAAACGTCTTCGACGACTTCATCGCCGCCGCCGAGTGGCTCATCGAAAAGAAGTACACTTCGTCTGCCCGGTTGGCGATTCAGGGAGGCTCGAACGGCGGTCTGCTGGTGGGCGCCGTCATGAACCAGCGTCCCGAGCTCTTCCGGGTCGCCATCCCGCAGGTCGGCGTCATGGACATGCTGCGCTTCCACAAGTTCACCATCGGTTGGAACTGGATAGCAGACTACGGATCGAGCGACAAGGCCGACGAATTCAAGGCGCTCTATGCCTACTCGCCATTGCACAATATCAAGCCGGGTGTCACCTACCCAGCCACGCTCATCACCACCGCCGACCACGACGATCGGGTAGTCCCGGCGCATTCGTTCAAGTACGCAGCCACGCTGCAGGCGCTGGCGAAGCCCGACCGGCCGATCCTCATCCGTATCGACACCAAGTCCGGCCACGGCGCGAGCAACCTGACCAAGCAGCTCGAAACGACCGCCGACATCTATTCGTTTGTCATGTATAACGTGGCGGACCACGGTCGGCAGTCGGGAGTCATCAGTCGTTAGTCGCAGTCGTCAGTCGCAGTCGTCGGTCGCAGTCGACAGTCAGTGCTCGTGAAGCACAGAGGAGCGTCAATGGCAGGCGTCAGTCGGCGGGCGTTTCTCGGAGGGGCTGCTACGGCTGGCGCGCTGCTGTGGGTCGCGCGACCCGGCTTCGCCGCCGACGGCATGTATGTGTCGCTCAACGGCTCGCTCACGCGCCAGATGCCGTGGCCGGACTTCGTCCGCCTGGCCGGGAAGCTCGGCTACGGCGGCGTCGACGTCAACTTCACCGCAGCGAAGACGGACGGCGTCGAAGCTACACGCGCGCTGCTCAAGGAGGCGAACGTCAAGCCCGCCATCGCCAACCTCCCGATGCCGTTCGCAACTCCGGACGAGACCGTGTTCCAGAACGGGCTGAAGCAGCTCGAGGAGAACGCGCAGTTCTCATCCGCGATCGGCCTCAACCGGATGATGGCGGTGATGTCGCCCGCGAGCCCCGTGCCGAAGGAGGAGCGCTACAAGTTCGTCAAGGATCGGGTGACGGCGATTGCCGCGGTGCTGGAGCGATCGAAGATCAGGCTGGGCCTGGAGTTCCTGGGTCCGGTGTATTTCCGATCGAACGAGAAGTCACCGCACACGTTCATCTACACCCTGCCGGAGACCGTCGCGCTCGCGGCCGAGTGTGGTCCCAACATCGGCGTCGTCCTCGACGCCTGGCACTGGCATCACTCGGGAGGGACGACGGCCGAAATTCTCGCCGCGGGCAAGTCGCGCATCGTCCACGTCCACGTGTCGGACGCGAAGCCGGCGCCGCCAGATGAGGTGCGTGACAATCAGCGCCACATGCCCGGGGAGGGCGTGATCGATCTGGTCGGGTTCTTCCAGGCGCTCAAGAAGGTTGGCTACGTCGATGGCGTCAGCCCCGAGCCGCTCGGCCGAGTCCCGGCCGACATGCCCGCCGAAGAGGGTGCGCGACTCGGGCTCGAGACGACGCTCGCGGTGATGAAGAAGGCGGGACTATAGACAGGCGTTCAGGGTTCAAGGTTCAAGGTTCAGGGTTCAAGGTTCAAGACCTTCGAGTGTGTACTTGAAGCTCTTGCTTGAACCCTGAACCCTGAACCCTGAACCTTGAACCCGCAATGCGAAGCGCGGTTACGCGCGAAGCTTCCGGTAGTTATCGAGGCAGCGCTTGGCCATCGCGAACTCGCCGTCGGCTCCGGCGATTTCCTGCTCGATCAAGTAGTACTCGACGCCGCCCGTGGCTTCCGCCGCGGCGAAGAGTGGTTTCCATTGCACGTCGCCTTCGCCGAAGGCCACTTTGTAGCCGCGGTCGTCGCCCTTGCCCCAGTCCTTGCAGTGGACGCTCTTGATGCGTCCGGGGTTCGCCTTGATCCACGCGACAGGATCGACGCCGACCTCGACGCACGTGCCCGCGTCGAGCTGCAGCACGACGTCTTTCGGCGTTCCGGCGGCCAGGACGTCCATCGGACGGGTATCGCCAATCGGACGCCATTCGGTCTGATGGTTGTGGAAGCCGGTCATCATGCCGAGCGGCCGCAGCTTTTCCTGTGCCGCCGTCAGCGACGCGGCAAACGCCTTCCAGCCGTCGACATCGACGACCTTGCCCGCGCTCGCGACGATGATCGCCTTGCTGCCGATGATCTGATTGAGCTCGATGGTTTTTGGCAGGTTGTCGGCGCTCACGGCCTGCGCGCTGTTGTGCGTCGACAAGCACCTGATGCCCAGGTCGTCGAGCAGCTTGCGGTAGTCCTTGGCCGCCTCGGTCGTCCAGTTGAGGTACGGAGAGTAGAACTCGACCACCTCGTAGCCCATCTTGGCGATAGCGGTGACCGTGCCCTTCACGTCCTTGGTGAGCTCGCCGCGGACCGAGTAGAGCTCGATGCCGACGGGAACCTTCTTCGTCTGCGCCAGCAGGCCCGTGCCAAGAGAGGTAGCGAAGGGCATCGCGCCGGCCATGGCGAGGAACGCGCGTCGCGACAAGTCGTAGTTTTTCATGCGTGGAAAGTAACACAAGTCCGGACCTGCGCGCGACAGGAAGCGCTTGAAGGATTCAGGCGTTCTCGTGGTATTTTCGCGCAGCAATCTCGCTGCTGGCTGCTCGCTGCTGGCGGCTGCCAAGTCGTCGGTCCGGGGTCAGATAGCAGCGAATGGGCAACAGCCATCAGCCAGCAGCGAGCCGCCATCCAGTGAGGCGTAGAATGAAGCGTCGACTCTCGATCACCTGCCTGGTTGTCGCGACCGCGCTCGGCGCGGCTTCAGCGGCCGCCCGTCAGGCAGCCTTTCACACTCTCAACGACCGGTTTGCGGCGCCGCGCCTGACGACGCTCGACGCGTGGAAGACGCGTGCGGGCTACGTGCGCCAGCACGTGCTTGCTTCGGCCGGCCTCCTGCCGCTTCCCGACAAGACTCCGCTTCGCCCGTCGGTCTTCGGTGAGGTCAAGCGCGCCGACTACTCGGTGTCGAAGGTGTACTTCGAGAGCCTCCCGGGATTCTTCGTGACCGGAAATCTGTACCGGCCGATTGGTGACGGTCCGTTTCCCGCCGTTCTGTCGCCGCACGGGCACTGGACCTACGGACGGCTCGAGAACACACAAACGACCTCCGGACCCGCGCGCGCGATCGGGCTGGCCCGGCAGGGCTTGGTCGTCTTCACCTACGACATGGTCGGCTACAACGACAGCCAGCAGCTGCCGCACACCTTCGGCAGCAGAAGCGAGCACATCTGGGGATTGAGCCTCGCCGGACTGCAGTTGTGGAACGGCATCCGCGCGCTCGATTTCCTGGAGACGCTGCCGTACGTGCGCCGCGACGCGCTCGCCGCGACGGGCGAGTCCGGCGGCGGCTCGCAGACGTTCCTGCTCGCGGCGGTCGACTCGCGTGTGAAGGTCGCGGTGCCGGTGAACATGATCTCGCTGCACATGCAGGGCGGCTGCCTGTGCGAGAACCCGCCGGGCCTCCGTCTCGACGCCACGAACGTCGACATCGCCGCGACGATTGCGCCGCGCCCGATGCTGATGATTTCGGCGACCGGTGACTGGACCGCCGAGACGATGGAAGTCGAATACCCGGCGGTGCGGGGCGTCTACGAGTTGTTCGGGGCCGCGAACCGCGTGCAGGCCGTGCGAATGACCGCCGAGCACAATTACAACAAGGACAGCCGGGAAGCGATGTACGCCTGGATGGCGCGGTGGCTGCAGCAGGCGCCGCCCGACAGCACTCCTGACATCAAGATTGTCGAGCGCCCCTTCACCGTGGAACCCCTGGCCGACCTGCTCGTGTTTCACCGGCGGTCGCTTCCGGCCGAGGCGGTGACGGCTGCGCAGTTGACCGACGCCTGGATCGCGGCGGCGAAGCGCCAGCTCGGAACGGTCCCGTCGCCGGACGCCGCAGCGGCACTTCAGCATGCGCTCGGCTTTGCGACGGTCGCCGGAGCTCCGTCGGCGTTCAACCGGACGGTGCTCCTGGCACACAGCGACCCGGCGGTGGGGAAGGCCCTCTCGAATGCCGCCTTCGCTGTGCGGCCGATTGCGTTCACGCCGTTCGACGAGGCTGCCGCCGCGAAGGTCCAGCACTTCGACACCTACAACCGAACCGCCGTCAGCCAGCGCGTCGCGGACATCGTCGCCACCGTGCGGGCGAATCCGGGTGCGGCGATCGTCGCCGACGGCGATGCGGCGCTGGCCGCGCTCCTGGCGTCAGCCGTCGCGTCGGCACCCGTGGCCATCCTCGATGTCGGGCGCTTCGACACGTCCAACGACGCCGGCTATCTCGGCCGGTTGTACATTCCCGGCCTGAGACGCGCGGGCGATCTCCAGACGGCGGCCTCCCTCGTCCGTGGAAAGGTCCTCGTCCACAATGCGGGCGATCGCTTTACGGTTACCGGAGTCGACGTGCAGTCCCGCACGCTGACGGCTGCGGAGATCACGGCCGCGCTGCGCCAGCTGGCCTCCAGGCGCTGAGCGACGCGGCCCGAGGACGCGGCGCGCAGTCGCTCGCGGCGAGGGCGAGATCGGGGGTATCGCCGCCTCGCCAAAGGCAACGTCGAGCTGCGCGCGAAGCTGCGACGAAGGCGAGGCCGCCGCGAGCATTGGAATGTCAGACCGGCGGCGTGTGATTCATGGTCTATATATAGTAATATCTATATATATGCCGACGCCCCTGCAGGTGCTCAAGAGCGATTTCTTCCGCGCGCTCGCCCATCCCACGCGCATCAGCATCCTCGAGCGGCTCTCGCAGGGCGAGCAGTCCGTCCAGGATCTCCAGGGCGCCCTCACCCTCGAGCAACCGGTCGTGTCCCAGCATCTGGCCGCACTTCGGGCGAGGAACGTCGTGACCGTGCGGCGGGAGGGCACGCAGGCACAACGGGGTCGGATCTCGATTGTCTGATTCCAGGGCCAGCGATCAGAGAATCGAGATCTGACCCCGTTACCAATAGGCGCTATGATCTGGCGCCATGAACAGGTCTGCGAGTTCGCTGGGGGTGCCAGGTCTTCCGGATTCGTCACTGCCCGCCAGCCACGGCGAGCTCCCGCGCTGGGATGTCGCCGACCTGCCGGCGCCGCCGCCGTTCAACGCGGGGAACCTCTTCAAGATCATCGGGCCAGGCGCGATCATGGCGGCGACGTCGATCGGCGGCGGGGAGTGGCTCGTCGGCCCTGCCGCGGCGGTCAAGTACTCCTCGGCGATCTTCCTGATTGCGACGGTCGCGATTCTGCTCCAGATCATTTTCAATCTCGAAGCCATTCGCTACACCCTCTACACGGGGGAGCCGATTTACGGCGGCATCATGCGCCTCAAACCCGGGGCGAAGTTCTGGGCCGCTTTCTACACCGTGATTGGGTTCTTCCAGCTTGGCTGGCCCGCGCTGGCCGGCAGCGCCGCGGCGACGCTGATGGGAGCGTGGATGGGCCGGATGCCGGGTGCGCCCGATCAGGCCGCGCAGGCCTGGGTCGCCACGGGCCTCATGCTGTTTGTCGTCTTGATCCTCTCATTCGGCGGGACGATCGAGCGGATGCTCGAGTACTTCGCGTGGACGATGCTGGGCGTGGTGTTCCTGTTTCTCATCACCATCAACGTTGCCTTCGTGCCGATGTCGCACTGGTGGGAAACCTTCCTGGGCTTCTTCAGCTTCACCGGCCTGCCGCATCCGATTGACTGGGGCCTCATCGGCGCGCTGGCAGCCACGGCCGGTTCGGGCGGCATCGGCAACCTCACGGTGACCAACTGGATTCGGGACAAGGGCTTCGGAATGGGCGCCAAGGTTGGCGCCATTCCGAGTGCGGTCGGGGGTCACGCGATTCAGCTCACGCACGTGGGCACCGTGTTTCCGGCGACCGCGGAGAACCTTGTGCGCTGGCGCGAGTGGATGAAGTACGTCCACGCGGATCAGTTGTGGGTATGGGGCCTGTTTTGTTTTCTCGGAATGTTTCTCAACGTGAATCTGGCCACGGCCATCATTCCCCACGGCACCGACCTCCAGGGGCTCGCGGCCGGCGCCTATCAGGCGGAATATCTCAGCAAGATCTGGCCCGGCTTCTGGTTCCTCACGCTCTTCAACGGCTTCTGGATTCTGTTCAAGACCCAGCTCGGTAACACCGACATCCTGGTGCGCACGATTACGGACGCGGTCTGGATGTCGAGCAAGCGAGCGCGGGACTGGCAGATGGGCATCCGTGCGATCTATTACGGGATCCTGCTGGCGTTCTCGCTGTGGGGCCTGTTCGTGATCCGCTCGGCGTCGCCATTCCAGATGTTCAAGATCCTGGCGAACATGGCGGGCATCGTGCTGCTCATCGCCGGCATCCAGATATTTCTCGTGAACCGCCGCTTCCTGCCCAAAGCCGTGCGCGCGCCTCTCTGGCGGGAGATCGGCCTGCTCGCGTGCTCGGCGTTCTACGCGTTCTTCGCCTATTTCGTCGTGAGGGATCTGTTGAGGTCGATGTTTTAGCGCGAGGGACCATTCGAGGTGGACGGAGGCAACGGGTTCACCTCGGAGACACGGAGCTGAATTCAGTGGGAGACGCACGGAGGCTGTCGAGGTGCGTCGACCAGCAGACCGGTCGCGTCGCCGGCCGAACGGCCGGCGAGTGGCATCGGGAGAGCGGCGCAACTCAAAGCACCCTGTGTGTTCCTCGGTGCTCTGAGTTGTGCCGCTCTCTCGATGCCGCCCGCGCTTCGCGCGGCGCGACCGGTCCTCCGTGCGTCTCCGTGGTCTCCGTGTCTCCGTGGTGAACCCGTTGTCTCCGTCTACTCCCTGGCGAAGGAGCAATCCTGCAAACTCGAAAGAGCGATCACGTCGACATCTACCATGGCGTCGCAGTGCCGGATCCCTACCGATGGCTGGAGGACGACACCTCACCTGAAACAGCGGCGTGGGTCGAGGCGCAGAACAGCGTCACGCTTCCGTACCTGGCAGGTATCCCGTTTCGCGAGGCGCTCCGGGCCCGCGTGCTGCAGCTGAACGACTACGAGAAGTACTCCGCGCCGCTGCGCAAGGGACCCTATTTCTTCTTCAGCAAGAACGCTGGCCTGCAGAATCAGAGCGTCCTGTTCATCCAGCCAGGGCTCGACGGATCGCCGGAAGTCCTAATCGATCCGAACACGTGGTCGCCGGATGGCACGGTGAGTCTCAGCGTGTTCGTCCCGTCGAAGAACGCGACGCACGCGGTTTACGGCATCTCGCGAAGCGGGTCCGACTGGCAGGTCTACAAGGTCATGGACCTTGCCACGAAGACGACGCTCGAGGACACCCTCGAGTGGGTCAAGGTCTCGGGCGTGGCCTGGCACGGCGACGGATTCTTCTACAGCCGGTATCCTGCGCCGCCGGCCGGTCAGGAGAAGGCGTCGATCAACGAATACCATCAAGTGTACTTCCACCGCATCGGCACATCGCAGGCCGATGACGTGCTCGTGTACGAGGACCGCGCGAACGCGCAGCGGTTTCACACGGTCCAGACAACCGAGGACGAACGGTTCGCGATTCTCACGATTTCCGAGCGTGGCAAGGGCAAGGATGGCAACGCCATCTACGTGTCCGATCTCTCCTCGGGCCCGGCCGACCTGTCCACGCGCCCACCCTCGTTTGCGCCGATCGTCGCGGCAATCTCAGACGACTCCTTCGGTGTTGTCGACAACGTCGGTGACCAGCTGCTCGTGCAGACGAATCGCCGGGCGCCCAACTGGCGTGTGATCCTCATCGACCCGGGCCATCCGGACGAACTCAACTGGACCGACGTGCTGCCCGAACGGTCCGAGCCGCTTCAGGGTGCGGGTACCGCAGGCGGAAAGCTCTTCGCCACATACCTGAAAGATGTGGTGACGAGGGCGTACGTCCATGGATTGGATGGCACGCTCGAGAACGAAGTCGTGCTGCCTGGCCCTGGCGCAGCCGCTGGTTTCGCGGGTTCGCACGACGACACGTTCGTGTTCTATGCGTTCAACTCGCTGAGCGTGCCGCCGACGATCTACCGCTACGACATCGCGACGCGCACGAGTACCGTGTTCCGCCAATCGACGGTACCAGGCTACGATCCCGGGGCGTTCGAGACGACGCAGGTGTTCTACCGAAGCACAGACGGCGCCCGCGTGCCGATGTTTCTGGTCCATCGCAAGGGACTGCAGCTCGACGGTACGAACCCAACGCTCTTGTACGGTTACGGCGGCTTCAACATCGTCGTCTCGCCGACTTTCAGCGCCGCACGACTGGCGATTCTCGAGCGGGGCGTCGTCTTTGCGTCCGCGAACCTGCGCGGCGGCGGCGAATATGGCGAGTCGTGGCACCAGCAGGGCATGAAGCTGCGGAAGCAGAACGTCTTCGACGACTTCATCGCAGCAGCCGAGTGGCTCATCGAGAACAAGTACACATCGCCGTCGAGGCTGGCGATTCAGGGCGGGTCGAACGGCGGACTGCTCGTCGGCGCGGTGATGAACCAGCGTCCGGAGTTGTTTCGCGTCGGGATCCCGCAGGTCGGGGTCATGGACATGCTGCGATTCCAGAAGTTCACGATCGGGTGGAACTGGATCGCCGACTACGGATCGAGCGATGACCCGGACGAATTCAGGACGCTCTACGCCTACTCGCCGCTCCACAACATCAAGCCGGGCGTGACGTATCCAGCCACGCTCATCACGACCGCCGATCACGACGATCGCGTCGTTCCCGCGCATTCGTTCAAGTACGCCGCGGCGCTGCAGGAGCTCGCCAGCCCGGACCAGCCGGTTCTCATCCGGGTCGAGACGCGTTCGGGGCATGGGCCGAGCAATCTCACCAAGCAGCTCGAGACGACGGCCGATGTCTACGCGTTCATGCTCTACAATCTGGGCGTGACCTGACTGCCTGTCTCAAGATATGTGACGGCCGCGTCACGTTCGAATCTTTCCCACTCACGGAGCCTACGCCGCATGACGACACGAGTCTGCATTCTCACGACGATCCTCGGCCTTGGTGTGATGGCCGGTCTGTGCGCCCGGACGCCCGTGCTCGTGCGGGCTGAATCGCCGCAGGCACCGCAGCCGGCGGCGGGTCAGCGCCAACCCGGCACCTATCCGCTCGGCCCGGACTCGCTCCCGCAGGACGGCGTGCCGAAGGGGAAGCTGGATGGCCCGTTCCTCTTCAAGAGCCAGATCATCGCGGGCACGGTGCGGCGCTACTGGATCTACGTGCCCGCGCAATACACCGGCGCGACACCGGCCAACGTCCTCGTCTTTCAGGATGGGCAGCGCGCCACCAATCCGACGGGCTCGCTGCGCGTGCCGCAGGTCCTCGAGAACCTGATCCACAAGAAGGACATCCCGGTGACCATCGGCATCTTCATCACGCCGGGCCAGCGCGGCGACGTGTATCCGGAGGATGTCGGCACCGGGAATCCGAACAACCGCGCTGCCGAGTACGACTCCTTGAGCGACGCCTACGCCCGGTTCATCGTGGACGAGATGCTGCCAGAGGTTGCCAAGACCTATAACATCACGAAAGATCCGGCCGCACGTGCGATTGGTGGGACGAGCAGCGGTGCAATCTGCGCGTTCACGGTCGCCTGGCATCGGCCGGACCAGTTCAAGAATGTCATCAGCATGATCGGGAGCTACACGTCGATTGGTTACCGCCCCGCCGAGGACGGTCAGCCCATGGTGCCGGGCGGCGATCTTTATCCGACCCTCATCCGGAAGAACCCGATCAAGCCGATCAAGATCTTCCTGCAGGATGGGTCGGCCGACCTCGACAACCAGCACGGCAGCTGGTTCCTCGCGAATCAACAGATGCTCGCCGCATTCAACTACGCGAATACGACGGCTGACGCCAAGAAAGTGCCCGGTCCACGATACGAGGTCAAGTACGAGTGGGGTGATGGGGCGCATTCCGATGCGCATGGGGGGTCGCTGCTTCCCGACATTCTTCGCTGGATGTGGAAGTGACAGTCGGCAGTCGACAGTCGCCAGTCGTCAGTCGCAGTCGCCCTTCGACGAAGCTCAGGGCGACCCTGAGCATGTCGAAGGGTCGACAGTCTCAGTCGGCAGTTCCAGTCTTCAGTCGGTTACCAGAATTCCGGCGAACGGGTAAGGTGCGAACGTTCGTCATGTCTCTGGCCCTCGTGATGTCGATGGTCGGGCCAGCGCTTTCCCAGAAGGACCAGCGTCCCCCTCTGACCGCCGCCGACATCGATGCCATCACGCAGTTGCTGATGCTCGAGGACACGCGGCAGTTCGACGAGGCGCTGCTGCCGAAGCTGTTGACGTCGGCGCACCCGGAAGTGCGGCGCCGCGCGGTGGTCGCCGTCGGACGTATCGTCAATTCGGCCGGAAAGGCGCTGCTCGTGCCCGCGCGCAAGGATCGGGACGTCGAGGTCGTCGCGACGGTGGCTTTCGCCACGGGTCAGCTCAAGGACGCCGACGCGATCCCGTGGCTGTCGGAGTTGCTGATGGGCACGAGCACGCCGCCAGCAGTCGCACGCGAAGCGGCCCAGGCGCTCGGCAAGATCCGGACCCCCGCGGCCCGTATCGCTCTGGCGCAGTATCTGACGAGTGCGTCCTCGCAGCCGGCTGCCGCCGAGGTCGTCGGAGAGGCGCTTCTCGCGATCGGCCGGTTCACCACGCGCGACGACCTGGCGCCGATCCTCCGCTGGACGACGGTTGCTGACGCCGAGACGCGTTGGCGAGCGGCGTGGGCGCTCTTCCGGCTTCGCGATCCCGCGGCGGTACCGCGACTCTTCGCTCTCGCTGCTGACGAGTCTGCCGACGTTCGTTTCTGGGCGGTCCGAGGTCTTGCGCCGGCGCTGGTCACCGAGGCCGGCGTCGATCTTGCGAAGACGTCGGCGCGGTTGCGCGACGCCGTCCGCGATCCCGATCGCCGCGTCCGGACCGAAGCGCTGCGCATGCTCGGGCAGTACGACGATGAGGCGTCGTTCGCGGTCGTGCTGAGCGCTCTCGAGTCGCCCGACACGTGGCTGTCGGTGTCGGCGGCCGAATCGCTTGTGCGGTTCACGGCTCGCGCCGACGTGGTCGTGCCACGCCTTATTGCGGCGATCGCGCCGGCGCAACCGACGTCGCTCCGCATCACGGCCCTTGCGACGCTTGCCGCGCTGGCGCCGGACGCAGCGGCCGGCGCCGCTGCCTCCCTCGTTCGTTCGTCGAGTACTGTCGCGCGCGCGACGGCCGTCCAGGTGCTGCAGAAGCTCGGGGAGCCCGGCCGGGCGCGGCTCGAAGCGCTCGCTGCCGATCCGGCGACAAAGTATTTGATTCCTCAACCGGGGAGCAACCAGGGAGCGAGGCCCGCTGCGCCAAAGCGCTCCCTCGACGACTATCGGCGTATCGTCGAACGTTGGATTGTTCCCGACTATAACGGCGCGGCCAGACCGCGAGCCGTGGTGACGACGCCCCGCGGCGAGATCGAGCTGGAGTTGTACCCGGGCGACGCACCGTTTGGCGTCGAGTACTTCGCCAGCGTCGTCGCGTCCGGCGCGATCGTTGGCACCGAGTTCGGCCGGGTGGTGCCGAACTTCGTCGCGCAGCAGAGGCCGATTCGCGATGCGGTCACCTTGCGTGACGAGGTCAGCCGCCTTGGCCTCCTGAGGGGCAACCTGAGCTGGGCTTCTGCCGGGCTCGACACGGGCCGTCCCGGTTACACTCTGGGGGTAACCCCGCAGCCTCACAACGAAGGCGACTTTACGGCGCTTGGCCGCGTGACGCACGGGATGGACGTCGTGGACCGCCTGGAGCTCGGCGACGCCATCACAGCCGCTCGGATGGTGAAATAGCCCGCGTTATCGCACCAACGAACGCGGCCGCTCGCGCGTCTCACAATAGTCATGCTCGACGATCTCAAAGCCGCCTTCCGCTCGTTCAAATCATCAAGGACGTTCACCGCCGTGGCGCTGCTCGTGCTGATGCTCGGCATCGGCGCCAGCACCGCGATCTTTTCGGTGGTGGATGCCGTGGTCCTCCGCGGTCTGCCGTTTGACGAGCACGACCGGCTGGTCGCGGTGGGAGAGCGGAGGGCGCCGGGACCGAAACCTGACCCGAATCGGGATCCACAGGCACTTGGCAGCGCCGCGCCGCAGAACTACATCGATTGGGCGGCCCAGCAGCAGGTATTCGAGTCGATCGCCGCGATCGCCGGCGGTGCGTTTACGCTGCGCGAACCCGGCGCCGAGCCCGAGGACCTGCGTGCCCAGCGCGTGACCGCCGGCTTCTTCGACGTGCTCCGCGTTCGTCCGGCTATCGGTCGGCCCTTCTCCGCCGAGAACGAGGTCGACGGCCGCCACCGCGTGGCGGTGTTGAGCGACGGGCTCTGGCGGCGCCGCTTCGGCGGGGACCCGGCAATCGTGGGGCGCACGATTCCCCTCGAGGGTGGAAGCTACGAAGTTGCCGGCATCATGCCGCCGGATTTTGAGTACCCAGTCGGCGCCATCCGTCCGACAGAACTCTGGGTTCCCTACGTCGTTCCCGAACGAGAGCGGATTCGGAATCCGAACTACATCAGCATCTACCTCCAGAGCATCGCCCGGCTGAAACCGGGCGTGTCGCTCGAGCAGGCGCAGGCGCAGATGGACCAGATTGCTGCGGCGCTCGAGAAGACCCATCCCGTCTGGAACAAGGACAACCGGGCCGGAGTGCGGCTGCTGCGCGATCATCTCGTCGGCGCCAGCACCAAATCGTGGATGCTGATGCTGCTCGGTGCCGTGGCCATCGTGCTGCTCATTGCCTGCGCGAACGTCGCGAATCTGCTGCTCGCCCGGGCAAGCTCGCGGGAGCGTGAAGTCGGCATTCGCGCCGCCCTGGGGGCTGGCCGCTGGCGGCTCGTCCGCCAGCTCATGGTCGAGAGTCTGGTTTTGTCGGTCGTCGGGACAGTGCTCGCGACCGTGCTCGCCTGGTGGGCGGTGCAGGTCCTCAGAACGTCGATGCCGGAAGGCGTGCCGCGTGTCACCGGCATCGCCATCGACCTGCGCGTGCTGCTCGCGGCGGCCGGGCTATCGCTCATGACCGGGCTGCTGTTTGGCATTCTGCCGGCGCTCCAGCTGTCGAAGCCGGACCTGGCACACGCGCTCAAGGACGGGGGGCGCGGCAGCGTGGGCGTCGGCCGCCAGCGTCTCCGCAGCATCCTCGTCGTCGCCGAGGTGGCGCTCGCCGTCGTGCTGCTCGTGGGCGCGGCGCTCTTCATCGGCAGCTTCGTTGCGCTGATGCGGATTCAGCCTGGGTTCGACCCGGCAAACGTGCTGACGGCGCAGGTCACGATCCCGCGCGTCCCGGGGGACAGCAAACCGCCTGATTCGACGCCGGCGTTCCAGCAGATCCTCGAGCGCATCAGCCAGGCGTCAGGCGTCGTTCACGCCTCGGCGATATCCGGCGGCATGCCGCTCGGCGGCAGTATGTGGACCACGGACATGAAAGTCGCCGGGCGGAAAACCGACGACGAAGGCATCAGTATCCGGACGGTGTCGCCCGACTATCACAAGGCGCTCAGGATCCCGCTCAAGAGCGGCCGCCTGTTCGAAGCCGCCGATCGTCAGGGCACGACGAAGGTCGCGATCATCAACGAGTCGGCGGCGAAGAAGTACTTCCCGGGCGAGAACCCGGTCGGCCACACGGCGGAAGTCGATGAAAGCCCACGGACGATCGTCGGCATCGTCGGCGACGTGCACCAGAGCAGCCTCGAGGTCGAGCCGAGCGCCGAGGTGTACGTGCCGATGTCGCAGTATCCGGCATCGTCGGCCGAGCTCGTCATCAGGACAGCGGGCGATCCATATGCGGCGTTGCCGGCAACCAAGGCGGCAGTGCTGGCGGTGTTGCCCGACGTCCCCCTCCGCAATGTGCGCACGATGGACGAGTTGATGGCCCGTCGCGTCGCGCAGCGGCGCCTCAACATGCTGCTGCTCGGGCTGTTCGGGCTGCTGGGGCTCGTCATCTCGGCCGTCGGCATCTACGGCGTGATGGCCTACATCGTGGCGCAGCGCACGCGCGAGATTGGCGTGCGCATGGCGCTCGGCGCGACACGGGCGCAGGTGGTCGGCATGGTGCTCCGCAACGCCGCCATCCTGGTCGTGATCGGTCTGACGATCGGCGGCATCGCGGCGTGGTACCTCAGCGCGACCGCCAAGGCGTTTCTGTTCCAGCTCGAGACGACCGATCCGCGGGCGTTCGTCGTCGCCGTTTCGTCGCTGGCTCTGGCGGCGCTCATCGCCAGCGCGCTGCCGGCACGGCGCGCGGCCAGCGTGGACCCGATGGTGGCGCTGCGGTCGGAATGATTCTCGGTCGTCGCCTCTAGCTGGCTGCAAAAAGAATGGCCGGCGTTTCCGCCGGCCATTCTGTCGTACCGTGGGAGTGTCTACTGACGACTCCCGGTGGTGTTTTGCATATGCGCACCTCCCGGCCGCGACCGTATGGTGTGGCCCCGTATGCGGGACCTGGTCGCTCAGCCTTTTTTTAAGCACCGTCTCAACGCGCGGCGCTTCCGACCTCACAAAGATAGCACGATAGTCAGGCTCAGGGCTCAAGGCTCAGGGCTAAAGCGAAACCTTCCGACCACCTACTCGAAGATCTTGCCTGAGCCTTGAGCCCTGAGCCGTGCTTTTCCGAATGACCCCATAAGTTGCCGGGCCTCCCGCGGCATGGTATACGTTCCGCCGGCCCATCAATTCCTCTAGAGGAACAGCTGTGATCTCTACTTCCTTGTCTCCCGCTCGCGCGTGCGTCAACGTACTACTGGCCGTAGTTCTCGTTCCATCGCTGGCGTCGGCGCAGCGCGGAGCTGGTGGCAGCCAGGGACCGCAGCCCGCGCAGCCGGTCGGCGCGCCCCGCTTTGAGTATGTCGGCCCAACGAGCTCGGGCCGGATCGCCGCGGCGGCTGCCGTCGCCGGGAAGCCGGGCGTCTACTACGCCGGCGCGGCGTCGGGTGGTGTGTGGAAGAGCATCGATGGAGGGACGACGTGGAAGCCTACGTTCGACAATCAGACGTCGCAGGCCATCGGCGCGCTCGCAGTTTCACAGACCAATCCCGACATCGTCTGGGCTGGAACCGGCGAGGCCTGGGCAGTCCGCGACATGGACATGATGGGCGACGGCATCTACAAGTCGACCGACGCAGGAGAGACCTGGACCAACATGGGTCTCGTCGATACGGGACGCATTGGCACGATTGCGATACACCCGACCAATCCGGATGTCGTTCTGGTCTGCGCGCTCGGTCGCGCGACCGGACCGCAGCGTGAACGCGGCGTGTATCGCACCGAGAACGGCGGCAAGACCTGGCAGCAGGTGCTGTTCGTCAACGAGAACACCGGTTGTTCCGGGCTGCAGATCTCCCAGCAGGACCCGAGCGTTGTCCTCGCGGGGACATGGGAGATCGAACTGCAGACGCACGTGCTGCAGAGCGGAGGCCTGGGCAGCGGCATCTACCTCTCGAAGGACGGCGGCCGCACGTTCGCGAAGATCACCCACCAGGGTCTGCCGCGCTCGCCATACGGCAAGACCGACGTGGCCATCGCGCCGTCGGATGGCAAGCGCATGTATGCCCTGATTCAGACCGGTTCGGACGGCGTCAAGGGAATGAAGTCCGAAGCGCAAGGTTCGCTGTGGCGCTCCGACGATGGTGGCGCCACCTGGAGTACGGCGAGCTGGGATCGCCGGTTGATCGGTCGCGCGGGGTACTACATCCGCATTCGCGTGTCGCCCGACGACCCCAATCACCTTCTTGTCGCCAACAGCACATTGTGGCGATCGCGCGACGGCGGGAAGATCTGGGACACCGGCGGCGGTGGCTGTGGGGACTGTCATGACATCTGGTGGGACCCGAACCCCAACATGGCGGGCCACTACATCGTCACCGGCGATGGCGGCATGGGCATCTACGGTTCTCCGCTCAATCCTGCCGGGAACACCAGCGTGACGTTGCCCATCGGCCAGATGTATCGCGTGACGGTCGACGAGCGGAGTCCCTACTGGGTCTACGCGAGCCGGCAGGACGATGGCAGCATGCGCATCGCCAGCGATCGACCGGTCGTTCCTCCGAATGTGCCGTCGTATGCACTGCCCGCATCCGCAGCTACCGCAGCTCCAACAGGGGGCCGAGGTGGGCGCGGCGGGGGCCGAGGCGGTGGAGGTGGGCGCGGCGCCGTTCAGGCGGGGCCTTCCGAGGAAGCAATGCCCTCCTGCGAATCCGGCTACACGTATCCGGAACCGAACAATCATCGGTTCGTGTGGGGCACCTGCTACGCCGCGCACGTGGCGACATTCGACGAGCCGAGCGGTCTCAGGCGTTCGGTGAGTCCGTGGATGCACACACTCGATTCGGATCCAGTGGGGCTCAAGTATCGATGCCAGTGGTCGCCGCCTCTGGCCATCGACTGGTTCGACAACTCGGTCTACTTTGGTTGTCAGGTCATCTTCCGCACGCGCGATCGCGGACAAACGTGGGACGTCATCAGTCCGGATCTCTCCACCGGCGACCCGAGCCGCATTCTCTTCTCTGGCGGCGTTGTCGGCGACAACCTCGGACAGTTCTACGGCGCCGTCATCTCTGCCATCGCCCCGTCGAGAACGCAGCAGGGCGTCGTCTGGGCGGGCACTAACGACGGCAAGGTATGGATCTCCCGCGACGCCGGTCAGAAATGGGTCGATCTGACGAAGAACGTCAACATGCCGCCGTGGGGTCTCGTGCGCCGGATCGATGCGTCACACTTCGATCCCGGCACTGCCTACATGTCGGTCGACTATCATCTCGTCGACAACCGGAATCCGTTCCTGTTCAAGACCTCCGATTTTGGCCAGACATGGACCCGGCTCGACGCCGGTCTTCCCAAGGGACATCCCCTCGACTACACGCTGACGGTCGCCGAGAATCCGCATCGGCGGGGGATGATCTTCGCCGGCACGGGCCACGGGTTCTTCTATTCGCGCGACGATGGGAAGACGTGGACGCAGTTCAAGGACAAGCTGCCAGCGGCGCCGGTGAACTGGATAGAGGTGCCGAAGAATGCGGCCGAAGTCGCGGTCGCGACCTACGGCCGTGGCCTCTGGATCCTGCGCGACCTGTGGCAGTTGGAGCAGGTCGATACGCTCGAGCCACAGGCCGAGCTGCAGCTGTACAAGCCACGGCCCGCCACGTTCAAGACGGCTGGCGGTGCCGCGACGTTCGTCTTCGCGCTCAAGTCGGCGCCAGCCTCGCCAATCATGGTCGAGGTGCTCGGCGCGGATGGCGGGGTCATCAGCAAGACCGACGTGCAGGGCCAGATCGGCATGAACCAGACGTCGTGGAACCTGCTCTATCCGGTGCCCGAACAGCCGGTGTTGCGTTCTATTCCTCCGGACAACCCCCATATCTGGGACGCGGGCCGGTGGAAGGGCCGCGAGCGGCCAGTAACGCACTGGGGGCTGGGCGCCCAGTTCTGGCAGCCGAGAGCCGCACCAGGCAAGTACACGGTCCGGATGACCAGCAACGGCCAGCAATACTCGCAGCCCTTCGAGGTGTGGCGGGACGTGACGCTCCCATCAACTGATGCCGACCTCATGGCGAGCACGCAACTGCAGCGCGACATCGTCATGGCGATCAACGAGGTCGTGGACAAGATCAATCGCATCGAAATCATGCGCGCCCAGGTCGAAGACCTGCGCACGCAGCATGGCGGCAATCGTCAGCTCGACGAGGCGCTTGCCGGTGTCTACAAGAGGATGTACGACACCGAGCTGCACTTTCTCTCGCGGACCGAGATGCATAGCGACGACAAGTGGTACGTCGAGAAATACAAGCTGTATATGAACCTCGTGTGGCTGCTGGCGGAGGTCGGAGGCAGTGGCGGCGATGTGATGGGGGGCGTCGGCTTCCGCCCGACCAACGCGGCGGTCAATGTGTTCAAGGATCGCCTGGCCGAGCTCGAGACGGCGCGGAAGGACTTCGACCGGTTGATGACGGACGTGGCGGCCTTCAACAAGGCTCAGGCGGGGAAGATCGCGGCGATCTCTGACCGCGTCGCCATGGCGCCGCGTTAGCCGCGACCGCTAGGGTTGGGGTCTGACCACACCATCACGATTCACGGTCTGGCCCCACAATTACGCGGCAACGGCGCGAGAGACATGCTGCCTCGCGAGTTGGCGATGCTTGACCCCCACGATCGCGCACGCAATGGCTCCTCCGAAGACGAACCAGCTCGCCGTCAGGATGCACAGGACGATGTAGAGCCCGGCGAATGTGAAGAGCTCGACGGCCGAGTGCACGAGCATCGTGGGGCGAGCGTATTGGATGCGCCCCGCGACGCCCTCGCCGGCGAGCACGGCCCTGAAGAGAAAGTAGTTCCTGATGTGCCTGACGTGAACCGTGAGCTGGATCAGGATCAGCGCGCCGATCGCGGTTTCGTACACCATCGGAGCGAATGAGTTGCCGACGCTCAGCCGCCAGAGGTATGCCAGAAGGGCGCATGCGGCGACCAGCGCAAAGAGGAACCGCGGGCTGAATCGTCGGAGCGCGTCGATGTCAGCCTGATGGTACGGCGTCAGCTCGTAACTGCCCTCAAAGACCAGGTACTCGCGGACACCGGCCCCGTACATCCGCGCGCAGGTGACCGTCAGCAGCATGTCCGAGATGAACAGGGCGGCCCAACAGAGGATCCCCGGCCAGGGGCTGACGATGAAGGCGTCGATCACGATCCACTCCTCGAGGGGGTGGAGTTGCCGGGGAGACAACAGGATCGCACAGTTCGCGGGTCGGGGACACCCAACCTTGGATGTCCCCGGGGACACCCAACCTTGAGTGTCCCCCGCACCGGGATACGCGAATACCTAGCCAAATGACAGAAAGGTCCAGTCGCGATGTCTCTCTATGGAACAGCCCCTTAACTCGGGGACACTCAAGGTTGGATGTCCCCGGGGACATCCAACCTTGAGTGTCCCCGCAGTTACTCAGCCGGCACGAAGGCTGGCAGTCGGGCGCAGCTCGGGCGTTCAGTCACGCATGTTCGCCCCCGGTGATACGGCGGACCGCCTCGACGAATGTGTCCCACGTCTGCCGCTGGCGGGCGAGGACGCGACGTCCCTCGGCCGTCACCTTGTAGAAGCGGCGCCGCCGCTCGCCGGCCTTTTCGACCCAGGTGCCCTGGATCCATCCGCGCTCCTCGAGCCGGTAGAGGAGGGGATAGAGCGAATCGATGTGGAAGGTGAGCTGCCCGGCTGACCGGCTGTGAATCAGCTTACTCAAATCGTAGCCGTGCCTGGGGCGGGCGTCGAGCAGTGACAGGATGAGCAACTCCGCGGCGCCTTTTTTGAGCTCGCGGTCGAGGGCGCGCGTGTCTATATCTGTCATAAACAGATAGTATATAGACAGGGCTGTGGCGTCAAGCGGGCGGAGTGATCAGGCCCCGATGCGTCCCTTGCCCTCGCCGATCGTGACGTAGCGGTCGATCGGAAGGTCCGTGAAGCGCTCGACGCGTGTGCTCGGCGCCGGCCATTTGATCTCGACCCAGTCCAGCTTCGTAGCCGTGCCAATGCCGAGCACTTCGCGCATGTCGTGCGACGACAAGTAGCTGCCGCCGTTCGCCTTGAATCTGCTGCGCGTCGTGCCGCCCGCCGACCACGTGATGGTTGCGCCGACAGCGTCGCGGTTGCAGGACGTGCCCTGAAGCTTCAGGCCCAGCCAGTGGTGGCCTTCTCCCGCGTTGTTTTTGAGCAGGACCGGCGCCTCGCCGTTCGTCCCGATGAGCACGTCGATGCGACCGTCGTTGTTGTAATCTCCGACGGCAAGTCCACGCGCGGGGAACATCTTCTTGAAGACCGGGCCCGCGTCCGCGCTCACGTTCGCCAGCTTCTTTCCGTCGTGACGGAAGAGCATCAGCGGTTCTTTGTAGCGCACCTGCTGGGAGTAGCTTTCGATCATGTCGTCGGGATGACCGTTGGCGAGGAAGAGATCGACGAGTCCGTCGTTGTCGAAGTCGAAGAACTTCAGGCCCCAGCCACTCAGCAGCCGCGTGGCCTGTGCGACGCCGTGGAAGGCGGCCACGTCGGAGAAGGACTCCTTGCCCTCGTTCTGGTAGAGCGAGAACATCTCCTGATCGACGTTGGCCACGAAGAGATCCTGCCGGCCGTCGCCGTTGACGTCCGCCGCGTCGACGCCCATGCCCGACCGCGGTCTGCCGTTCACGCTGAATCCGACTTCGGACACGAGGCCGATCTCGTCCCACTTGCCCTTGCCGCGATTCACGAACAGGAAGTTCTGCACGGTGTCGTTGGCCACGAAGAGATCCATGAGCCCATCGCCGTTGATGTCGGTCGCCACGACGCCAAGCGCCTTCCCGAGCGCGCGCTGGATGTCAGTGCCAGCGCTGACCTCGGTGAACGTGCCGTCACCGTTGTTGTGGTAGAGGAGGCTCGGCGTCGGCTTGAACACGCGCGGAATACAGTAGAAGCGCTTGCCGAGCTTGTTGTCGCCGCAGAACACGTTGTTCGCGAGCGAGAACTGGACGAAGCTGCACAGCATCAGGTCGAGCCGGCCGTCGTTGTCGTAGTCGAACCACACTGCGCTCGTCGTCCAGCCAGGTGCGGCGACGCCGGCCTTGTCCGTGACGTCGGTAAAGGTCCCGTTGCCGTTGTTGTGGTACAGCGTGCACCGCCCGTACGCGGTGACGAGGATGTCCGGATAGCCGTCGTTGTCGTAGTCGGCAATGGCGCACCCCATGCCGAACTCGCGCCCTCCGGCCACGCCCGCCTTGTCGGTGACGTCGGTGAACGTGCCGTCGCGGTTGTTTTTGTAGAGGGCGTTCTTCAGCGGCGTTTTCGGCTGGTAGAAGTCCGCCTGGCCGCTGTTGACCATGAAGATGTCGACCCAGCCGTCGTTGTCGTAGTCGAGGAACGCGACACCCGGGCCCATCGTTTCCGGCAGGTGCCGATCCGCCGACATCGCGTTCTCATGGACCCACGTGAGGCCACTCGCGCTCGACGGAATTTCTTCGAAGAGGGGCGGTGCCGCCCACGCACGCGCGGGCAGTGGTAGGCCGCCGATGGTCGACGCTCCGGCGAGTGTCAGGAGGCGAAGGACTTCACGGCGGGAGGGAATGGGCATCGAGTGACGGCTCATGCGTGTCCAATTCTACCGATTCGGCGCGGCCGGTGCTGCGCGATCCGTGTGCTAGCATCGACCGATGCCTTCCGGCGGTCGACCCGCGCCCGGGATCTCCTTCCCGATAGTTGTCGCGCTGCTGGCGTCGTTCCTCGTTGCGGCGTTCGCCGTCCAGCCGGGAACGCAGGACGACGAAAAGCTGGCGCGCGCGACTTGCGGCGGGTGCCACGCGTTTCCGCCTCCCGACATCCTTCCGCGCGATCGCTGGCGTGACGAGTTCGCCCGGATGATGTTCATCCGCGAGAACCGGCTGCCGCCGATCGGGCCTCCGGACACGGTCTATCGCTCGGTGCAGCTGCCGGCCGACATGACTCAGGTGCTGTCGTTCTACCTGGCCCGCGCGCCCGAACGGCTGCCGGCACCCGACGCCTGGCCCGATCCGGGCGCAGCACCGGCGCGGTTCGTTCGACATGGCCTGACGATGCCAGACATGCCTGGCGCACCGGCAGTGTCGAACGTGTCTCTCGTGGATTTCGACGGCGACGGCCGGCTCGACGTGCTCGGCACCGACATGCGTCAGGGAGTTGTCTTCACCGGCCGCCCCTGGCCCGCGGGTGGGACGCTTTCGGTCGTCGCCAGCGTGCCGTATCCGTCGCATGCGACCTTCGTCGACGTGGATCGCGACGGCATCACGGACGTCCTCGTCGGCGACATGGGAGCGTTCTATCCCGCCGATCACAAGAAGGGCGCCGTGATCTGGTTGCGCGGGCTGGGCAAGGGCAAGTTCAGCGCCGCGCTGTGGCTGGACGACTGGCCGCGCGTGGCCGACGTCGAGACAGCCGACTTCAACAACGATGGCAAGAACGATCTGGCTATCGCCGCGTTCGGGTGGCGGACGACGGGAAACGTCACGATCGCCGAGAATCGTACGGCGAGCGCATCCCAGCCGTCGTTCGTGAGTCACATGATCGACAAGCGCCCCGGCGCCATTCACATGATTCCCGCGGATCTCAACGGCGACGGCAAGATGGATTTCGTCGTCCTGCTCGCGCAGGAGCACGAGACGGTGCTGGCCTACATCAACAAAGGCAGCGGCGATTTTTCTTTTGACCAGAAGGTCATCTACGCCGCACCCCATCCCAACTGGGGCTCGTCTGGCATCGAGCTCGTCGACCTCGACAAGGACGGCGATCTCGACGTGCTCCTGACCCACGGCGATACCTTCGACGATGGGATCGTGAAGCCGTACCACGGGATTCAATGGCTCGAGAACAAGGGGGCGTATCCGTTTGTCGAGCGGACGGTGGCGCAGATGCCTGGCGTGCATCGCGCGCGGGCAGCGGACCTGGACGGCGACGGCGATCTGGACATCGTCGCGTGCGCGTTGCTTGCCGCCGGCTCCGACCTGGACGAAAGGGCCCTGCCAGCCCTCGTGTGGCTGGAGCAGACGACGCCGGGGACGTTCGTGCGTCACACCATCGAGATGGGCACGCCGCGTCACGCGACACTCGACGTTGGAGATATCGACGGCGATGGGGATCTCGACATCGTCGTCGGTAACTTCTGGATCGGCGAGACGCGTTCGCCGACGTGGGTGGACGTGTGGACGAATCGGCTGAAGGGGCGCTGAAGCGAGACAGCTGAGAGCTGAGAGCTGAGAGCTGAGAGCTGAGAGCTATTCAGCTACCGTAAAGAACGCAGTGCTCGTCACGACGCGGTTGCCGTCGGTGACCCGAATCAACAACTCGTAGGTGCCGTCGGGAAGGGCGCCGATGGGCAGGCGTCCGACGTGCTGGACGCGTGGCGCCGTGGACGGCGGCAACTGCACCGGCGCTTCCGCCAGCACCTTGCCGTGCTGCATCAGCTGGGCCGAGGCCTTGACCGCGCTCGCGTTACCATACAGCGCGAAATAGAACGACAGCTCACCCGTCGACGACTTGCGGATCGGCTCGCCGAGATTGGGGTAGAGCAGCGTGCGGCCGATGTAAAAGGGAGCGACGGCCTGCGTCTCGGTTTCCACCGCATTGGTATCCTCGGCTCGCGCGACGACCACCAGGCTGCTCAAACGGAAAGTCGTTGGCTCGGCCAGAGGAACCGTGAGCGTTGCGACGCGCGCGCTGCCCTGCTCGGCGACCGCGTCGTAGACGATCGCTTCCATCGTGTACACGCCAGGCGTCAAATCAGTCTCGCGATAGAAGATGATGTCTCCTCGCTTTGCAGCCTCGATGTCCTTGACGTCGCCCGCCACCAGGTACTGCTGGCTGAGCTTCTGTACCTCGCGGCCCTGACCATCGCGGATACGGACCGCGACGACCGCTTGTGCGGAATAGGTTGCTTGACGCTGGTCGATCTCGAAGCGCAGGGCAGCCGTGTCGAGGCGCACGATGAGCGGCGTGAGGCCGGGTCGGTGGGCGTCGGGGAAGGTGAAGCCGGCGGCGTGCATTGGGAACGCGTTCGGTGGAGGCGTCCGGTCGAGCAGCGCCAGTGCCGGCCGATCGTAGTCGTCGGCGTCGGGCCGGCGCGGCGCGTTGAGCGCCCGATATCCCTTACGAGCGAACGCCTGCGTCCCAGGCCGCTGCACGTTGACGTGAATCGTCCGGAACTTGCCGTCGAACGCCGCGTTGGTCGGCGCATAGGTCAGGAGATAGTGGAACTGGTGATCCTCGTCGATCCGTCGAAGCGCTGACGCCAAATCGTTGACGCCTTCGATCAGGAAGCCGCCCGTGTCCTCAGACAGGCGCGCCAACCCCGCGCGTGAATCGAGCTGCAGCAGATCCTCGACGCGCTCGAATGCCATCGTCATCGGCTGCTCGCTGTGTACCACGCCCGAGGCGTTTTGAACCATCCGCTCCTCGGCGAAGACGTCCATCTCCTTGCGGATGGTTTCGCTCGTGTTCCTGGCGCGCAGCCCGTGCGCATCGACCGCGTAGGTCGTGACGTTGGCGCGATTGGCCGCGTCGATGAGCGAGTCGAGGTTGGCCGAGAGCGCCGGCGAGACGGGAAGCCCCTCCGAAAAGAACACGATCGTCTTGCGTCCCGGATAGACCGACAGCGAATTCACCACCGCCCGCAGCCCGTGGGAAATGTCGTAGCCGCGGTGTTCGCGGTCGATCGATTCGAACGACCGGATCATGTTGAGCTCGGCCTGAATCAGCTGCCGCTCGTTCTCGCGTTGACCGACCTCCGCACCAGTGCGAGCCAGGCCCGACCCGCCCGTCGCGCCGATGCCCGCGGCGGAGTTGCTGTCCGCGTTCTGAAGCTGTCGGCGCCGCGCGACCAATTCGTCGGCGCGGACGGCAGCCTGCTCCTCGGCCGACGAGCCCGTTGCGACCACATGCGAGACCGCCTGTCGAATCTGTGCGCGGTCGGTGGTATATCGCTGCAGAACGCGAACGGCGGGATCGGACGTGAAGACGCCGACTCGTACGGTCGACTCGCCGTTCATCGGGATGTAGCCGAGCGTCGCCCGTTGCGCCAACCGCAGCGACTCCGGCGAGAGGCGACCGAAGACGATCGCTGTCGTGCCGTCGTCGACCTCAGCGCTCCCGGCCGCCGCTGGCTGGCCGCCTCCTGAGCCCGGCGACACGGCAATCGTGCTCTGAGGGGATCGCCAGGCGACGCTCAGCCCGATACCGCCGCCGCGCGTGACGCGCGTGAACGATGCCACGCGCTGCTCGGCGCCGTCTTCGGTAACCGTAAAGTCCTGGGCCGTCAGATCGGTGACTGGCCGGCCGTTCTTGTCGCGCACGACGACATCGACGAGGACAGCCGTCGCGTTGGCGGTCATCGCCTGGGAGGACGGGGCAGGCGTCTGGCCGGACGGGTGGGTCTGCGCTGCGAGCGACAGGACGACAAACCCGGCAAATAGTCCGGAGAGTCGCATGTTGTTGCCCTCGGCCGCGGCTGGCTGGCAGGACGTTGCTCGCTGCCCGCGTTCGGCCAAAGCCGGTCAGTAGATCCGGAGGTGGCGTCCGGCTTTCGCCGGGCCACCGATCCGCCAACCGCCCACCGCTAGTCCACTACCCTGAGCAGCACCGATCGAACGATCTGATCGGCGCCCTGCTTGACGATCGCGCGCAAGTCGTACGTGCCTGGTGCAAGGTCCGCGAGCGGCAGGCGTCCGACCTGTTGGACCCGGCCGGTGTCGTCAGCCTCCGACATCGGCATTGGAATCCGCGCGATCGGCGTGCCGTTCTGCACGAGCTCGATGATCGATTCCGCGGCGGGCCCGCCTGCGACAGGGTAGGCGGCAAAGTAGAAGCCCACGTCCTTCGCCGCCTTGCTGACGCCGTCGCCGAGGTTCGGGTAGATCACGACATCGCGCACCATGAGCGGGTTGCCGGCGCGGCGGTCTTTCTCGGGGACCTTCTCGCCCCGCTTGACGATCACGAGGCTGCTCATGCGCAGCCGTGTCGCCGCCTCGCTGGAGACTTCGACCGTCGACAGCCGAACGCTCGACTTGCCAGACGGCGAGTCGTAGACGATGGCTTCCATGGTGTACACGCCGACCGGCAACTCAGGCTCACGATAGAAGATCACCTCGCCTTGCCTGGCGCTCTCCAGCCGATCGATCGGGCCGTTGACCTCGTAGTGCTGGCTGACCTTCTTCACGACCTCGTTTTTCTGATCGAGGAAGCGCGCGATGACCGCGAAGTCCGACGTGTAGGTCTTGCCGTCCGCCGACGTCTGAAACGTGACTCCCGCCGTCTTGAATTCGACGACCACCGGGACGAGGCCCAGCCGGTCGCGTTCGGGGAAGCGCAACGCAGCCGCGCGAAGCGGAAAGGCGTTCGGCAGCGGCTTCTGCTCGAGCGCACCGAGCGCCGGTGCCTCCCAGGCGTTAATCGGCGCACCGCCCACGTCGCGAACGGCGAAGTAGCCCCTGCGCGACGAAACGACCACGCCCGGGCGATTCACCCTGACGTCGATCTTGCGAAAGCGGCCGTCGTAGGTGTCGTTGCCAGGCGTGTAGCCGAGGAGATAGTAGTTGCGGAGATCGACGTCGATTCGTTCGAACCCCTGGCGCAGGTTGTTCGTGCTGTCGAAGAGAACGCCGCCCGTCTCGAGCGCCAGCTGACCGAGTCCGCTCCGTGGGTCCTGGCGGAGGACGTACTCGTTCGATTCGAGGTTCTTGGTCATGGCGCCGTCGGTCGATCCAGCAGCGTAGCTGGTGTTGATGCCAACGCCGGCGGCCTCGTTCACCGTGTCGCGGATCTTGGCCTGCTCGCTTTCGGCGCGCAGGCCGGCCGTGTCCATCGTGTAGATGCTGACGTTGGCGCGGTTGGCGGCGTCGATGACGCCGCGGAACAGGCGTTCGACGGCGGGCGGGATCGCGAGACCCTCGGAGAAGAGCACCAGGCTCTTCCGTCCGGGCAACCGCCCGAGCGAGCCGACGACCGCAAAAAGACCGTTCGTCGTCGAGTATCCCTGCTGGTCGCGCTCCATGGCGTCGAAGTCGCGAATCATGTTCGACTCCATTTGCGCGAGCATGGCTGCTGCCGGGGCGGTGCCCATCGCGCTCGAAGCGCCCGGCCCGGCACTCGCGGCCGCAGTCGAGGCTGTCTGCGCGGACGCGGCGGCCTGCTGGTCTGCGCTGGCCTTGCGCTGCTGCCGCTCCGCCCCGCCAAATCCGGGAGACGCGCGGCTGGCGAGCTTTCCAAGCGCCTGGCGCAGCACGTTACCGTTGCGGGTGAAGGGCGCCAGCGGAGTCAACGCCAGATCTACACTGAAGATACCGATGTAGTTGGGTAACTCCTCCTTGTTGCCGAGATAGTTCTGCGCGGCCTGAACGGCCAGACGCTGCCCTTCCGGGCTCAGCCGATCGAACACGAGCGCCGTCACGATCGGGCCGGCGTCGGCCTTGGGCGCCGCGTTCGCCGCGGCGACGGGTTTCGGCGCCGCCGCAGGCGCCGCGGCCGGCGCCTCTTCGAAGAAGGGCGCAAACGATCCGAGCCTCTGCGGCACGCCGTCCTCGAGGATTTCGAAGTCAGACTGCGCCAGGTCCCGGACCGGCTGGCCACGTTTGTCCCGGACGACGACGTCGACGAGCACCGCCCGCACCGCTTCGCCAACGGACCCGGCGCGTTGCGCTGGCGGCGGCTGCTGCTGCTGGGCCGATCCACTGAGTACGGCCAGCAGCACGATGAGTGCGGTGGCCAGCGGCAGATGTGGCTTGGTCATCGTCCTCCAACAGACTGGGCACCACTGCGCTGCGTGCGCGCCAGGCGATCGAGCCTCGTGAACTCCGCACGTGCCTTCTCGGCATCCTCCAGGCGACCAGCCCGCTGATACGCGCGCGCGAGGGTGTAGAACAAGCCCGGACTCTCGGGCGCGAGCTGGATTCCGATCAAGAGCTCCTTGATGGCGCCGTCGACGTCTCCGGTCTCGAGGAGCGCCTGCCCGAGGGCCTTGTGGGCAGGGAACGCGTCGGGCGCTGCGGCCACGGCGCGACGTGCCCACGGCAGTCCCTGCTGCGCGTCGCCGCGGTTCACATACTCGAACGCGATCTGCATCAGCGACCACGGATGCTCGGGCTGCAGTTCGAGCTCGCGCGTGAACTCCTCGATCGCCTTGTCCGGCTGCTCCTGCAGGAGGAACACGGCGTACGCGTAGTGCACGTTCGGGACCTCGTGGTATCTGGAGACCAGGGCCTGGAACGCTTTTTCGGACGCCGCTGTGTTTCGCGTCGCCATCAGGTGGCTCGCCCGGCCGGCCATGAGCACCATCTCTCGCCGCTCGGGTGGCATTTCCGTCGGCAGGAGTGGCATCCGGAGCGTGGCGATGCCCATGGCTTCAATCACTCGGGGGTTGTCGTTGCCCGCCGCCGCGAACTCCCCAAGCGTTTCGAGCGCCTGCTCGAACTGTTCGATGCGGGTCATCAGGATCGCCGCGTGATACCGCGCGACGCTGCCGAGCTCAGGCGTGTCGCCGACGCCGAGAATCCGCGATTGCAGCAGGTGCTGCAGGGAGCGGTCGTAGTCCTTGAGTCCGAACTCGCACAGGCCCAGAAACGCGTAGGCGCCACCGTTCTTCGGTGCCAGGCGCAGGACCTTGCGAAACGACTCGCGGCACTGCGTGTGGTTGTCCAGCGTGTAGTAGGCCGTGCCCTGATACCAGTAGCCTTCGACGTAGTCGGGCTTGAGTTTGACCGCCTGTCCATACAGGGTGATGGCGTCCTCCCAACGCTCGGCCTGACGCGCTTCGGTCGCGGCCTTGACGATCTTGTCGAGCTCCCCGCGCGCCGCCGGGGTCGCCGCGGGCGTGCGGGACGACGTGTCCGCCGGCGCCTGCACAGCCGGCTTCTTCGTCACCGGCGCCGGCGCCACCGGCTTCTGGGTCGACGTTGGAGTCTGTGCCGTTGCCGCGCCGCCCGCCAGCAGGAGGCCCGTCGAAAGGAGCGCGGCGACAACAGCGGTACGAGCGCTCATCGGTCGCTCCCACCCTTGCCTGGGGCCTTCGCACCAGGCTGTTTGGCCTGCGCTTCGGCGGTCAGCCGGTCGATAATCTCGCGCTCCCGCTGTGCATCCGCGGTCCGCTTCAGGCGCCCATACGCGGTTGCTAGCTGTACGTGCGCTTCGACGATCTCTGGAGCGTCCTTCACGATCGCCTCGAGCATGACGACAGCCTCGTCGGTCTTGCCGGTTTGGAGCCGCAGGCTCGCGAGCAGCTGACGCGCGGTCAGGTCTCCCGGACGGATCGTGTTCGCGCGTTCGAGATAGATCGCGGCGTCGTCGAGGCGCTGTGCGTTGCGGCGGATGTGACCCATCTGCAGGTTCGCCTCGAAGTCGTTGACGTTCAAGTCGAGCTCTCGCCGGAACGCCCGCTCGGCGGCATCCGGTTCCCCAAGTGCCAGCAGCGAACGCCCGTAGAGAGACTGCGCCGTAGGAAGCCGAGGATTGAGCTTGACCGCGACCTCGAGCTCGGCTCGCGCGCCACGGAAATCCTGCTGGCTGAGGTACCCCATTCCCATGAGCAGGTGCGCCTCTGCCGACTCCCCGGCTCCGAAAACCACGTTCACGTACTTCTGCCCGTCGATAACCTCGTTCAGGTGGATCAGCGCGGTCCCCAGCAGGTAGGCATACGCGGGGTCGTTGCCGAAGAGCTGCGCGCGCGGCTTCAACAGCGCGACGACCTCGCTGTCCTGCCCGGTCTGCAGATAGCAGTCCGCGAGCACGAGATAGGCATTGCGTGCGTCAGGGGCCGACGCCACGACACGTCTGAGCTCGGGGATCGCCTGCTGCGGCCTGGCGGACTTGTAGTAGGCGAGTGCCAGGTTCAGGCGCGTGGCGGTTGTGGACGAATCGACCTTCAGCGCCAGCAGGTATTGTGCGATCGCGTCGTCGTACTGCCCGAGCCGGACGTAAGCGGCGCCAAGGTTCGAGAGCGCGTCGGCGCGCTCGGGCGCCAAGACGAGCGCGGCTTTGTAGGAATCAATGGCACCGAGGATATCGCCGGCCTGGTGCAGCTCCATCGCACGCGCGAGCAGACGCTCGACGTCCTGCGGGCCTGACGATTGTCCTGCGGCCTGCGCGGGCACCGCCAGAATCGCACAGGCGAGCAGGATCAGAAGGGAAGCGCTGGAAAAGCGGGCCATAGGACTGCGCGTTAGTTCCTCGCAGTATAGCGCCTGAATAGCACGAACGGGGGGAGAGCCTGCCGGCTCCCGCCCCCGTTGATCTTGTCCCGCCTGAGGCGCAACCTCGCTAGAAGTAGTACTTCAGGACGAGCTCGACCACCCGGTGTCCGCGCTTGATGTTGATTTTCCCGAAGTTCTGCACGGTCTGCGGCGTGAAGCTGAACCCGCCCGTGGGATCGCAGACGCCGTTGACCGTGTTGCCAGTGCCGTTTGGCACGTTATCCTTGAGCACGTTGCAGGTCGTATCGAGCACGAGGTTGAGGTCGTTGACGTCGACGCCCGTGGTGGCAAACGCCTGGTTGAACAGGTTGAAGAAGCCGACGCGGAACTGGATCTTCTGATCGCCGTGAACCGCGAAGTTCTTGAAGATCGTCAAGTCGTGGTTGAAGCGCGTCGGCTGGCGGAGGTTGTACGGCGGTACGAGATCCCCGTTCTCCCCGAATGCCGGCACCGAGATGCACTTGAGATCGAGCATCTTCTCGCCGACATCCGTGCCGTCGAGCCGCGGGTCGCAGGTGTAGACCGGCGCCAGTCCGTTCCCGCCGCTGTTGCTCGGGCCGACGACGTCAGCGGTGCCGAAGTAGGCGGCCGAGACCGATGCCGACCCCGCGGCGCCCGCGAAGCTGAGCCGGAAGGGAATCCCGCTCGCCATCGACGAGATCCCCGATAGCTGCCAGCCATTCAACAGTCCACGGCCGATCGCGTTGTCCATCGCGCCCTTCGCGCCGTCGGGCAGGAACGCGTTCCATGACACGTTGAGAATGTGGGTGCGATCTGTGTTGAGCACGCCATAGGTGCGCGTCGCGTCGTAGGGATCGATCACCGAGTACTCGTCTCCGAGCGTCCCGCGCGTCTTGCCGTAGGTGTAGGCGACGAAGTACTGGAAGTTGCGGCTCGTCTGCCGGCTCAGCGTAATCTGCAGCGAATCGTAATTCGACTCGCCACGGAAGTTGTACAGCGTGATGCCGGTCAAGGCGTTGTAGGGACGGAACGAAGCCAGATTGTTGGCGTCGCTCGCCACGGCCACACGGTTGACGGGCACTGACAGATCCACACCGTTGAAGGTGCCCGAGCTGAGCGCGCCGTAGGGCATGACGTTGCCGTTGCTGCGGCTCACGAGATCACGGCCCTTGGTTCCGACGTAGCTCGCCTCGACGACCTGGTTCCACGGGATGCGACGCGCATACGAGATGCTATAGCTGTGCGTCTTCGGCCACAGGAACGAGTCCGGGGTAAGCGAGTTGATCCCGATGCTCCCGATGCGGCTGGCGAACGTCGCTTCGCTGATCGTGTCGTAGGTCAGGCCGACCCCGTTGCCGTAGCCGCCGCCCACCCAGAAGTCGGTGCCGACCTGGTACGAGTTCGGCGGCAGGCGCAGCGTGTTGTCGTACTCGACGTTCCCCATGTTCCGGTTGTAGAACACCCCGTAGCCGCCGCGAACGACATTGTTCCCCTCGCCGTCGATGTCCCACGCCACGTTGACGCGTGGCAGCGCGAACGCCGAGCGGTTGTCGATGATGCCGTCGGGCGCGCAGTCCGTGTAGACGTAGCAGACGCCGTTGAGGCGCTGGTACGTGCCCGGGTCGAGGAACGAGCCTTTCGTTTTGTCGTAGAGCGTCGGCGTGAAGTAGCCGCCGAGCCCGCTGAGCTCCTTGTTGTTCGTCCAGTAGCCGAAGCGGACGCCGTATTCGAGCGTCAGGTTCGAGCGCAGTTTCCAGCTGTCCTGCGCGAAGGCGTCGATGTTGAAAAACCGCCACTTGCCGGCGGGCTGACCGGGCGCCGGGTCGCCGTTCCTCGCCGTGCCCTGAGTGAAAGAGCCGACGCGCCCGACGAGCATGTCCGCGCCAGAGTTGCCCGTGCCGGTGTTATTGTCGGGCCCGAACCAGAGCTGGCCCGATTCGAGATTCTGGAAGTTCTGCTGCTTCTGGCCGCGGTCGACCGTGAACCCGAACTTCAGGCCGTGCGCGCCGGCGAGCTTGGTCAGCTTGTCGCTGAACTGCAGCGTATCGTTGTGGGCGAACATGTCGTTGCCCTTCGCCCAGAGGTTGCTCACCTGGCCGCTCCCGCCCCAGCCGTGGAGGAGGTCGTCCGGGAGGTAAGGGCTCGAAATTGCGGGAGCGAAGATGCCACGGAAGTTGACGCCACCCGCACCCTGCGTAAGCAGGTTCGGATCCTTGAAGTGGTTGTCGAGCGTCAGCCGGCTGTAGCTGACCAGCACTTCGTTGGTCATCGACGGGCTGAGCACGCTCACGACGTTGCCGGCGTACGACTTGCCACGGTTCTCACCGACGTTCGGCGTCGGCAGCGCGACGACGTCGCCCGGCGCCCACCAGACGCCACGCGGGCTCTCGGCCGTCTCGCCCTCGTTGGCGATGCGCACGTAAGCCTTGGTGCTGTTGCTGATGGTCCAGTCGAACCGCGCCTTGAAGTCGTGGCGGTTGTTCGGCTCGAGCTGGCTGTAGACGTAGTTGTATAGGTTGCTGCTGTCGTTGTAGTTGGGCTGCGGATAGAGGCTGGCGAAGTAGCGGCCCGTCGCATTCATGTACGGCCGCATGTCGTTGTTTGGCGCCGGCTCACCCGCGTTCGGGAACCCCTGCGGGATGCGCAGCTGCGGGACACTGTTCAGGTTCGAGCCCCGATTGGCCAGCAACTGACTGAAGTCCCCGTTTTTCATCGCGTCGGTGTACGTGCGGGCGAAGTGCGCGCCGGAGTCGACCTGCTGGCGCTGCGCCTCGAACGCGACGAAGAAGAACAGCCGGTCCCGATTCTTCGTGTAGCTGTCGCCGAAGGCAATCGGACCGCCGATGTTGCCGCCAGGATACTGGTAGGTGCTCTTGGGCTTTTCCGTCAGCGTGATGCTGTTGGAGCGATCGTTGGCGGCCAGCCGGTAGTCGCGCCAGTAGTCGTAGAACGACCCGTGGAACCGCGACGTCCCCGACTTGGTGACGCCGCTGACGTTCATCCCACCCGCGCCGTACTCGGCGGCGAAGTTCGAGCTCTGCACCTTCACTTCCTGAACCATGTCGTTGTTCAGGGTGACGATGACGCCGCCGTTGTTGCCGATGTCGAGAAGCGAGGAGCCATCGAGCGAGACGGTGTTGCCCGAGGCGCGAATCCCGTTGACCGTGTACGCCTGGGTGTTGTTGCCGCCGGTGCCGAATCCAATCGATTCACCGACGTTGAAGTCGGTGACGACGCCCGGCAGGATGCGCATCAACTCGAGGGCGCTGCGGCCGATGATCGACAGGTTGTCGATCTGTTTGGCGTTGATGAGGCCCTCGCGCGCGCCCGTCTGGGTCTGAATCAGCTCGACCTGCGAGGTGACGGTAACCGTTTCGGTCTGCTGGCCGACCTCGAGCCGCACGTCGATGCCGCGGTTGTCGTTCGGGCTGATGGAGAGCGCCTTCTGCTCGTACGACTTGAACCCGCCGAGCTCGACCTTCATGTCGTACGTGCCGGGGAAGATGCCGCTCAGCAGGAACTGGCCGCGGGCGTCGCTGACGGCCGTCTGCATCGCGTTCGTGCCCGTATTGGTCAGAGTGATGGTCGCGCCCGGGAGGACGCCACCGGTCGGATCCTGGACGGTGCCCCGGATGGTGCCCGTTGCCGCCTGGGCCCACGCGTTCGTGGTGGTCAGCAAGAGCGCGCACAACGTCCACAGAACGAGCAGGCCTGCCTGGTCCGAACGGACTCGCACCATGACTCTCCTCCCCCGGGTCTGGTCTGGTGACGGGCGCCTGACGCGGCGACCGGTCACTAGTTGAAAACCATTACACTCCGGGCCTGCGGAAGAGTAGGGGCGAGTGGTGGTTTCGTCAACTAGCTGAAGGGGGGGCGACGGATATGTCGAAAGACATATCGCCGTTACATGTCCAGTTGGACAATCCCGCGCTGGAGGGCCCTGGTGACGGCCTCGGTCCGATCCGTCACACCGAGCTTGCCGAGGATACTGCTGACGTGGAGCTTGACCGTGCCCTCCGCGATGTCGAGCGCGCCAGCGATTTCGCGGTTTCGGCGGCCGCTCACCAGAAACCGGAGGACCTCTATCTCGCGAGCCGACAGCTTCGACCCCGAGACGCGGTCGGCCAGTCGCGCCGCCACCTCCGGGGGAATGTGTCGCTGGCCGGCCGCCGCCTTCCTGATCGCGCGCATCAACTCCTCCCGCTGCACGGACTTGACGAGGTAGGCCATCGCGCCGGCCTGAAGGGCGCCGTAAATCTCCTCGTCGCAGACGTAGGTCGAAATCATGACGATGCGGGCCTCCGGATACTCCGACCGGATCGCGTGGGTGGTGTCCGTGCCGCTCATTCCAGGCAGCCGCAAATCCATCAGCGTGACGTCTGGCCGCTGGGCGCGGAAGAGTGTCTGCGCCTGCTCCCCGGTCGACGCCTCCGCGCAGACGGTCATGTCGGGCTCGAGCGCGATGATGCTCGCGAGGCCCATGCGGACCAGGTAATGGTCGTCGACCAGCAGGATTCTCAGCTTGTCCGCCATGATTCATCCAGCCTCGGCGCATTGACGCCGGCCCGCTGGGGACCGGTCGGAATCGTTACCGCGAGCCGGGTACCCTCTCCCGGTTCGCTGTCAATCTGCAGCGCGCCACCTAGTTTGTCGACCCGCTCCCGAATGCCTTGGAGGCCAAAACGGCTGCCCGGCATGTCCTGGGCGCCGTGGCCGACGCCGCAGCCATCGTCCTCGACCGACAGGTCGGTCGCGTCGCCGCGAAAGCGGAGGGTGATCAGCACCTGCCGCGCGCCGGAATGCTTGAGGGCGTTGGTGAGCGCTTCGAGACCGATGCGGAGCAGATGATGCTCCTGCGACGCATCGAGCCGCTCGACCACGCCCTCCACTTTCACATCCGCGATCACGCCCGTGTCCTGGGTCATCTGGCGCACCATTTCGGTCAGGGCGGCCGCCAGCCCCTGGCTCTCGAGGGCCTGCGACCGGAGGTCGGCGACCGACCGTCGGGCCTCCTCTTCGCTATAGCGCAGCATCTGTCGCGCGACGTCGAGCGATCGCCGCGCCGCCTCGGGCGACGTGTCGAGGCTTCCCGCGACGGCTTCGAGCTGCAGCGCGATGCCCGCGAGGCCCTGCTCGAGCGTGTCGTGCAGCTCGCGCCCCACACGGCTGCGCTCGTTCAGGACGGCCTGGTATTGCTGCCGCTTCCGGTTTGCCGACGCCCGCATCCAGATGCCGCCGCCGCCGGCAACAAGCGCGAGCATCGCGACCATGACGGCCGTGTGCTGAAGCGTCCACCAGGGCGCGGCGCGATCGACCTTCACGTCCTCGGTCGAGCGGAGGAACAAATGAAAGGTGGGCGGCGGTCCCCCGCGATATTCGTAGACCCCTGTGACCGATACGAGGCTGCCGGGCCGGATCCTCTCGAGCCCTTCGGTTGCGGCACTCGCCTCGAGGCTTGCGTCGAACACCGTCTCGCCGACGCGCATCACGAGGACGCGCTCCACCGGGTTCCTCAAGACGCTGAGGAAGTGTCCCTGCATCCGCACCAGCGTGGCGTCGTTCTCAGGCGTGAGGACGTTCGCGCTCGGAACCGCCATCGCCGCTGGTTGAGACGCCGTGCCGGCGGCGCGAAAGATCGCGTTGGTCAGTGTGGGTTTTCCGGGCGTCGCCGTCGGGAATCCCACGACCTCCACCACGGTTCCGGGGTCGACGCCCTCGGCCTGTTCGGTTTCGATTCGTGCGCCGCCGGTGCCATCGTCGACGTACAGCACGTGACGAATGAAGCGGAAGCGCGCGGTGCTGGTGAAATCGCTGATCTCGACCGGATGGCCCGGGATGTAGGCCGTGACGACGCCGCTGACGCGAATACGGCGATTGACCTCGCCACCGGGGGAGTAGTTGTAGATGCTGCGTATCGATCGGGCCGTCATCGAGAACGGATCGGGCGCCGACTGCATCAGCACGATGTCGCTCGTGCGTCCGACGAACAGGGACACGCCGCGGAGCTGCGCTGACGCTCCGAAGATCGTGCCGACATTGCCGCGCAACCGCACGCGGGCGTCGATGAAGCGACCGATGTCGGCCGGGGCGTAATCCCAGAACGTGGCACGCAGAACGCCCTCCTCGAACGCGACATCGGCAAAGAGGGTGTGCATGGCCGGATCGGGCGAGCGCCACGTCCGCAGTACGACGCCGTCGACTTCCACGTAATCGCAGTCGTGCCGGCCGGTCAGCATCGACGCAAACGCGATCCTCTTGGGGGCGGGGTGCGTGCCGTGGCCCAGGCGGCGCACGGCCGATGGCTGGACGTTCGGTGCGAAGCCGCCACGGACCGTGCGGCCTTCGAGCTCAATCGAATCGCCTTGCTGAAGATCCTTCCAGGCCGGCATCGCGGCCGCGTCGCGGGGAAGCGGGTCCAGGACGTATTGTCCGAGATGGCCGTCGTGAATGATCAGGCCCGTATTGGCCTGCTCGTCGAAGTGCGTGACGATGGCGCGGACGCGGACCGGATAGCCCCGGTCGGCCTCGTCCTGCGAGAGCGTTCGAATGGCCTTGATCGAGGTGAGGACGGTAAGGGGCGCAGCCGCACGGCTCTGGGCCAAGCCCGGGGAGGCGGAGCCGAGGAGAAGTGCCAGAGCGGTGATCGAGAGGCGCCAACCACTCACGGTGCGGCATACTAGCGCGGCCCGCGCCATCCGTCCAGCGGTAGATCACCTGTCATGCAGCACCGGACAGTTCACTTGCTACCAACAGCGGCGCCGGTCGCCCGCCGGCACCACATGCTTGGCGGAGTCAGCGTCCTACAGCACGTCGAACCTCTTGTTTCGCGCCCACTTGTAGACATTGAAATCGTTGTCGAACGTCAGGATTCTCGCCTCCTGGTAAATCTCCGCGGTGCGTATGAGACAGGCGTCCGCCAGAGAGATCGGCCGATTCGCGTACTTCTTCAAGAGTGCTTCGATGTTGGTCCAGTGCTCTTCCGCGGCGATCGCCACCTGGTAGACACCTCTCGCTCCGAGGGCGACGACATCGGCGGGGCCGGCCGCGTGCACCTTGCGCATCAGGAAGCACGCTTCGGCCACGACCGCCTCGCAGGAGCGGAAGGGAGGCGCGCACTCGGCAAACAGCCGGCGTGCGCGGTCGTGATTGCCATCGTCTTTCGATAACAGCGCAACCAGGGGGCCGGTGTCGAGCAGGATGCCCGAGGGCTTCACTCGCCGAAGCCTTCGAGATGCTTCCGGCTGGTCGACAGATCGCGCGGACCGTTCCTGAATCGTCCGACACTCGGCCCGGCGAGGTCGAGGGCGCTCCGCCGCCCGCGCTCTTCCTTGGCGACCAGCTTGGCCACCAGCTCCAGGCCGCGCCGGACGATCTCGGATTCAGACAGGCCTGTTTTCTCTTTCAGCTCGTCGAGCGCGGCTCTCTCTCGCGTGCCGAGACGAGCATGAATGTAGGCCTTCATCACGGCCAGTGTAGCACATCCTTCTAGATGTGTGCTACATGTCGCCTGACGGGGCGCGAGTGTCGGCGAGCCCTGCCGGTGGACAGAGCGATGGCCTCAGCGCTCCCGGCGCACGGTCACCTTGAGGCCTCGAAGCTTCGTCGCGCGCAGCGCGTCGATGACGTCGTCGGCCAGGGCCTCTGGGACTTCGACGAGCGAGAAGCCGTCGTTGATTTCGATGGCCCCAATCGATCGTGACTGGATGCCGACCTCGCCGGTGATGGCCCCGACGAGGTCGCCTGGGCGGATGCCCGCCCGGCGGCCGGCGCCGACGAACAGGCGAATCATGTCCTCGCCGGTCGCGCGCGTGGCGGAGTCGGCGGGTAGACGGCCGCGCGCCGGTTTGAGGGAACGCTGAGGGCGCTCCGCTCTCGACGGCGGCGCTGGCGTCGGGATTTCCCGATCGTCGCTGTCGCCGCCCGCCGCCGCGTGTGCCAGCTGCACCGCGGCTGCCGCGATGTCGACGATGTCGAACTCGTTCGCGAGGGCCTCGACGACGACGCGGGTATGGTCGAGGTTGCCGGCGATCAGGCGCTCGCGCAGCGATGCGCGCGTGATGTCCAGACGGCGTGCCCGGAGATCGGCGACGGTCGGGATCGTCGCCACGTCGATCTTCTGTTTCGTCGCTGCCTCCATCGCGCGGAGCAGCCGATGCTCGCGCGGCTCGGCGAGCGTAATGGCGGTGCCGCCGCGGCCGGCGCGCCCGGTGCGGCCAATGCGGTGCACGTACGTTTCGGGCGAGGCGGGGACGTCGTAGTTGATGACGTGCGACAACCGCTCGATGTCGAGGCCGCGCGCGGCGACGTCGGTCGCGACGAGCAGGTCGGCCGTGCCCTCGCGAAAGCGGCCCATCACGCGGTCACGCTGGCGCTGCTCCATGCCGCCGTGGAGCGCTTCGGCCCGGTGGCCGTGCGCGTTGAGCATCTCGACGAGCTGGTCGACTTCGAGCCGCGTGCGGCAGAAGACGAGCGCCGAGTCCGGATTCTCCGTTTCGAGGACGCGCTCGAGCGACGCCGGCTTGTGCGCCCGGGCCACGACGTACGCCACCTGCCGGACGCGCGGCAGCTTGCCCGCGGCTGGTGTTTCGCGAGCGATCGCGAGGCGCGTCGGATTCTTCAGATGCCGTTCCGCAATCGACAGAATCCGCGCCGGCATCGTCGCCGAGAAGAGCGCCGTCTGCCGCCCGGATGGCGTGGCTTCGAGGATGGCGTCCAGATCCTCGGCGAAGCCCATGTCGAGCATCTCGTCGGCTTCGTCGAGAATCAGCACGTCGAGCTTGTCCAGCTTGAGCGTCCCGCGGCGGAGGTGGTCGAGGGCGCGGCCAGGTGTTGCCACGACGATGTTGGCGCCGCGCTCGAGCCCGCGAATCTGCTGGAGCATCGGCGCGCCGCCGTAGAGGGGGAGGACGGTCAGGCGGCTGCCGCGAGCATACTTGTGCACGGCTTCCGCGACCTGCATGGCGAGCTCGCGTGTCGGGACGAGCACGAGCCCGTTGGTGCGCCGCCGGTCCTCGGCGCCGAGCGCCGAGATGCGGTGCAGAATAGGAAGCGCGAAGGCCGCCGTCTTGCCCGTGCCGGTGGCCGCCTGCGCGAGCAGGTCCCGCCCCTCGAGCAGCAGAGGAATCGTCTCGCGCTGGACCGGTGTCGGCTCCTCGTAACCCAGGGCCGTAACCGAAGCAACGATCGCCTCGTCGAGCCCGAGCGTGGCGAATCCGGTCGAGACAGGCGTTGGTTTCGGAGCCGCGCGGTCGGGCATGTATCTAGTGTAGTTGACAGTCGACTGTGACCGACGACTGCCGACTGCCGACTGACGACTGGTTCAGCCCTCTTTGGCCGCTGTCCGCAGCGAGTGGTTGAGCCGGTGGTACTGACGGCGGAGCTGGCGCACGAGATCGTGATCCCCGCTCTCGAGGGCCTTCGCCTTTTCAGTGTTGATCTCGCGCATCCTGGCCTTGACCGCGGCCTTTTCGGCGATCGCGGCAGCATGGTGCGCGTGGCTGTCGATGCCGAGCGCCTTGCACAGCGCCGGCAGCAGGTGTTCCTTGTTCAGCTGCGTGTAGCCCTGCACGGCCTCGTGCTGGATGTCCTTGGCGAGATCGCGCAGCTCCGCGATGGTCTTCTTCTTGAGCTCTTCGTAAGTATGCGCCATGGCCCGTTCTCCAAGTGTTTGACGGGACGGGATTTTAGTGCGCGCGAGTCGTCTCCGGCAAGTCCACTCATAGCCCGGCCCAGGTGTCCGCGTGGGAAACTTCCACTGACAGTGCGCAGAATCTCCAGGCGCCGCGCCGAGCGCCGGGGTGCACTCACGTCGCGCCTCAGTGTTTGCGCTCGCATAACAGCTATCTGGATGCTGCTCTTCGGCTGATTTAGCGGATCCGCATGGGTTCTGGGCCTCGTTGGCACACCGAACTGAAGGAGGCGTCCGAGATCTTGCGGGTGCCCGGTCTGGCACTGCCGTTGCTACTAGAACGGGTGTCAGCTTCCGCCCACGGACGGCAGCCACTTGTTGGCGGGGAGGTGACTCATGCGAGGCCTCCGGGGTTCTTGCCAGGCCGAGCGCGCTCTGCAGACTGTTCGAAGTCGCCACGACGCCGGGATCGGCAGGATTGTCGTCGCGGGGCTACTCGCCGGGAGCGTGCTGACGTCGGTTAACGTGGCCTCCAACGGGCAAACCGCCTCGACTCCCAAGTCCACACAACATCAAGGCACTGAGGCCACGACCGTCGTCACGGCAGTCGCTGGCCCAAGCTGGATCAATCACTTGGGGGTCCCATACGGGGAAACTACGCTCGGCCGCAGCGCGGCGACGTATGGTCCGTCTGCGGAGGCGCGCCCGGGAGCGACCGCGATGCCGTTGGGAGTGGGGCAGCCTGTCGTCCTGACCGGCGCCGATCTCTACCGGCTCAACTGTCAGGCATGTCATCGGGCTGAAGGCACCGGTTCGCCCCCAGAAATCAAGTCGGTCCTTGGATTGGTGGCAGGCTCGTCAGTCGAGTTCGTGCAACGGCAATTGCGGCAACAAGGAATAACGAACGCGAGGTCCGCCCGCGAGCAAGCCGGCCGCGCACGGTCGGACCTTCACACCCGGGTTGAACGCGGCGGGCAGCGGATGCCGCCGCTGTCGCATCTATCGGAGGCCGACTTCGTCGTGCTCTACGCCTACCTCACCCATCTTGCCGGTTCGCCCGATGAATTACCCCAATCTCGGGTGACTGTGAGCTGGTCCCGACTGGGCGAGCAGGTGATCAAGGGCACCTGTCACATTTGTCATGACGCGGTCGGGCCGCGCCCCACCGAAGAGGCGCTGATGCGGGGCACGATTCCGGCGTTCACCACACTGATCGAGGACAAACCGGTCGTCGATTTCCTGACGAAGGTTCGCACCGGCGCACCGGTCACCATTGGAACTCCTCCGTTTCACTACCGCGGGCGGATGCCTGTGTTCGCCTACCTGAGTGAGTTGGAAGTCGCGGCCGCGTACATGTTTCTGGTCGATTACCCGCCGCAGGTGGAAGGCCCCGGGAATCCCTGAAGCCAGAACCGCATTTCTTTCTAATCCGCCCTGAGCGCCACCGTCGGGTCCACGCTGGCAGCCCGCCGCGCCGGGATGGCGCTCGCGGCGACGGCGGCGAGTGACAGCGCCATCCCCGCCGCGGCGAATGCGCGCAGGTCGGTTGGTTCGAGCCCGAAGAGAAACGACTTGGCGGAGGCGCTGACATACCACGCGCCCACGCCGCCGATGACGAGCCCGGCGGCGATCAGCAGGCACGCGTTCGTGAGGACCATCGCGATGACTCGCGACCGCGTCGCGCCGAGCGCCATCCTGACGCCGATCTCGCGCGTGCGCTGCGACACGATGTAGGCCATCACGCCGTAAACGCCGACAGCGGAGATCACGAGACCCAGCAGTCCGAAGAGTCCGAGCATCAGCATGTTCAGCCGGCGCTGCGCCGTCTGCCGCGCGACGAGCTCCTGCATGGTGGCTACGTAGCGAAGCGGAACGTTGGGGAGGACGTCCTGTACCGCTGCCTTGATGGCCGGAAGTGCCGCGCGCGGGTCGTCGCTCGTGCGTATGACGAGATAACCCGTGCCGGGCGGGACCTGCGTCATCGGCAGATAGATCTCGGCCTGGGGACCGTTCTCGAGGCTCCACTGCCGGACGTCGGCCACGACACCAACAACCGTGCGGTCCGCGCGTGAGACGACCACTGTCTTTCCGACCGGATCTTCACCGGGGAAGAACTTCCTGGCCGCCGATTCGTTGATGATCGCGACGTTGGGACTTCCGTCACGATCGGCCGCGTCGAACAGCCGGCCGCTCTTGAGGGGAATCCTCAGGGCTTCGTGATAGCCGGGGGTCACGGTCTTGAGGCTGACGGCCGCATCACCTTCGCTCGTCCGGCCGCGAACCGCAAGGCCATCGATGTGCAGCCTGATGCTGAGCGGGATTCCTGGAGAGACCGCGGACGCTTGGACGATTCCGCGTGACTGACCGAGCCGCTCGACGATCTGGGCGAACGCGGGGCCCCAGTCGGGCGGGCGCTGCCCGGGCTGTGCGGCGGTATACAGCTGCATCGTGATCACGCCGCGGGGGTCGAAGCCCGGGTCGATCCGCATCAATCGAACAAAGCTGCCGATGAAGAGCGCGGCTCCCACGAGGAGCACGACCGCAAGCGCGACTTCCGCGACCACGAGCGCAGCGCGCAGACGCTGACGACCGCGTCCGGCGCTGGCCGAGCGCGTGCCCTCGCTCAGCGCGCTGGTGAGGTTCGGCTTCGACAGCTGCCAGGCCGGGACGATGCCAAACAGCAGGCCCGTGACGATCGACATGCCGGCCGTTGCCGCCAGGACGCGAAGGTTGAGTGCGATGGTTGTGACTCGAGGCACGCCGTCCGGCATTGCGCTCCGCAGCACGTGAACCAGCCACCACGCGACGATGACCCCGAGGATCGTCCCGGCCACTGACAGGACCAGACTTTCGACGATGAACTGACGGATGAGGCGCCCGCGGCCCGCGCCGAGGGCGGCGCGAACGGCGATTTCGCGCTCGCGCGTGCTGGCGCGCGCGAGCAGCAGGTTGGCAACGTTGGCACACGCGATGAGCAGCACAATCCCGACCGAGGCGAGCAGCATCAGCATCCACGACTTCACGCTGGCGCCGACGAGGTGGTCGCGAAGCGGCCGGACGCCGAACGCCCTGATGCCTCGTGCATCGGGATTGGCCTGTGCGATTGCCGCCGCGATCTGGTCCATGTGTGCCTGCGCCTGCTCGAGGCCGACGCCCGGCTTCAGCCTGGCAATGCACTGCAGGTAGATGCTGATGCCCCGCCCCCGGATCCGTTCGTTCGGTGGAACGACATACGGAACCCACAAATCCGTCGGACGTTGAGCTCCGACGGGGTAGGTCACATCTGGCGGCATGATGCCGACGATCTCGTAGCGGCTGTCGTCCAGCGGAATCGTCTGCCCGATGACATCGGGACGCGCGCCAAGTCGCTCGCGCCAGAACGCATCGCTCACGACCGCCACGCGATGTCGTCCGTCGACTTCGTTGTCAGCCGTGAAGACGCCGCCCTTGGCCGGCCGGATGCGGAGCACGTCGAAGAAACTCGCGGTCACACGCTCGGCGGCGACATCTTCCGGTCCAGCGCCGGGCATCCGCAGCGTGAGCTCGCCGTCGGCGATAGCGGTCAGCGACTCGAACACCTGTTGCCGAGCCGTCCAGTCCAGATAGTTCTGGGGCTGCACGCGTACCAGCGCTAGCGGATCTCCGGCGTCCATGCCAGGCATCACGGGCATTCCCGTCGGAACTGCCTTGCCCTTGCCAGGCAGCGAACGTTCGCCGAGGGCGACGATCCGATCCGGCTCGTCGAATGGCAGCGAACGGAGCACGACGGCGTCCACCACCGAGAAGATGGCAGTGGTGGCGCCGATACCGAGCGTCAGGACGACGAGCGCGACGGCGGTGAAGGCCGGCGCGGCGCGCAGCGCACGTACGGCCTGTCGCAGATCGGCGATGAAGCCTTCCCAGGAGAGGGTCCGGCTCGCGGCCGGCGGCGCGGGGTCCGCCCATTGCGATTGTCGAAGTGGGGCCATGTAGCGGCCCAGGACCTCCGTGCCGCGGAACTCGCCGAGAGCCAGCTGCCGCGCCGCGTCCGGAGTCTGTCCTTCGGCCACCAGCTCGCGCCAGCGGTCGTCGAGATGCTGCGACAGTTCTTCGACGATTTCGGCTTCGCGTGCGGGTGACAGCCGGACCGACGACAGGCGCGCACGCACTTCCGATGCCCACTCAGGCATGTTCGTCTCCAGCCACGCGTCGCATCGGCACGCCCGGGTTAATATCTGTCATAAGCAGATAGTATGTAGGCAGACATCAACAGTCAAGCCCGGCCTGTACGCGGTCGTGCGGTCCAATAAACAGGAGGACCGCGATTCAATTCCTTGAAGCCCTCCGGCCGTCCCGGGACGGGTCACACGCACGCGGGGGGAGTCGTCGCTCGCGCATGACGAGCACGCGAAGCGTCGAGGCACGCCCAGTGCAGTGCTCTTCTCATTCAACGATCCCGTTGAGAGGAGACACTTCAATGCGGTGGTTCAAAACGTTTTTCGGATTCGCGCTCGCCCTGCTGCTGGCCTCGGGTGTCGCGGCGCAGACGACGACCGGCACGATCTCGGGACGGATTGTCGACAGCCAGGGACTTGCGCTGCCTGGCGTCACCGTGACGGTCGCTGGTCCCAACTTGCAGGGCACGCTCAGCGTGGTCTCGACCGGCAACGGCGACTACATCGTCCCGCGCGTGCCGCCGGGGACCTACGCCGTGACGTTCGAGCTGACCGGATTCGAACGTCAGCAGAAGTCGGTCACCGTGGCCCTCAGCCAGGCCATCGCGCTCAACGCAGCACTGGGGCCCGCGGCGCTGACCGAATCGGTCACCGTCCGCCCGGGTGCCGGTGAGGTCCTGACACATACGCCGGAAGTGGCCACCAACTTCAAGCAGGAGTTGATGTCCATGCTGCCCACCACACGTGACATCAATGCCGTAATCCTGAAGGCCCCGGCAGTCCACCCCTCGGGCCCGAATGGCAGCTATTCCATCGCCGGGTCGATGTCGTTCGAATCCCTTTACCTGGTCAACGGCGTGAACGTGAACGAGAACCTGCGCGGGCAGGCGAACAACCTCTATATAGAGGATGCCGTCCAGGAGACGATGGTCGCGACCGACGGCATCTCGGCGGAGTACGGACGGTTCAGCGGCGGCGTCGTAAACGTCATCACCAAGTCGGGCGGCAACCGCTTCAGCGGGTCGTTCCGCGACTCGTTGTACAACGACGACTGGCGCGCGAAAGTGACCGGAAACGACGACCATAAGTTCACGACCGACACGAAAGTGGATCGCGTCATCTCGCAGTACGAATATGTCCTCGGGGGTCCAATCCAGCGCGACCGTCTGTGGTTCTTCAACGCCGGCCGGTTCCGGACGGCCCCAGTAGGCCGCAACACCGTGGCCCCTCTGAACATCCCGTACACCTTCGAGGACAAGAGCCAGCGCTATGAGGGAAAGCTGACCTACTCGGCGACCTCCAATCACCGCTTCGACGGCGCGTACACGAAAGTGAACCAGACGGAAGGCAACGGCACTTTCAGTACCGCGACCTCGATGGATCTGCGGAGCCTCTACACGCGTGAGCTGCCGCAGAATCTCTTCACCGTCGGCTACAGTGGCGTCCTCTCACCGTCGCTCTTCCTCGAAGGCCGCTACTCGGCGCGCCATTTCAGCTTCATCGGCTCCGGCGCCACGTCGACCGACATCATCGACGGCACGCTGCTCATCGACAGCGCCCGCGGCAACCTGCGCTACTGGTCGCCGACGTTCTGCGGCGTGTGCGACCCCGAAAAGCGCGACAACGAAGAAGTGTTCGTGAAAGGCACCTACGTGCTGTCGACCGGCGGCAGTGGATCGCACACCATGCTCTTCGGCTACGACACCTTCAACGACATGCGGTTCGCGAACAATCACCAGTCGGGCAGCGACTATCGCATCCTCGGCACCACGAGCATCGTCCGCGGGGCCGACATCTACCCGCGCTGGCTGCCCAGCTCGACCACCATTCAATGGAATCCGATCGCGGAAGGGACTCAGGGGACCAACTTCAGGACCAACGCGCTCTTCTTCAACGATAACTGGCGCTGGACCGATCGCGTGACGGTCAATCTGGGCCTGCGCTGGGACAAGAACCAGGGCAAGGACAGCGCCGGCCGTACGGTGGCCGACGACAGCGCGTTCAGCCCGCGCGTCGGCGTCGTGTGGGATCCGACGGGCAAGGGCCTGTGGGCGGTGACGGGCAGCTTCGCGAGGTACGTCGCGGGGCTCAACAACTCGATCGCCGATTCGTCCTCGGCGGCCGGCAACCCGGCGACGATTCAGTACACCTACCAGGGTCCCGCGATCAATCCGGACGCGAATGCCACGTCTCTGGTTACGTCAGACGTCGCGCTCCAGCAGCTCTTCGCCTGGTTCAACGCCAACGGCGGCACGAACATGACGCCGTCAGCGTCGTCTGTGCCCGGGGTGTCGGTCAGGATCCCGAACTCGCTGACGTCGCCAAACGTGCGCGCGTATGCGGCGGGCTTCAGCCGGCAGCTGACGAGCCGGGCGGTCCTCCGGGCCGACTACTCGTATCGCGATTATCGTGACTTCTACTCGGCCCGGATCGATCGATCCACTGGGATCGTCGTCGACCAGTTCGGCAACAAGGCCGATCTCGCGATCATCGAGAACACCAACGATCTGAAGCGCCGCTACTCGGGCGTCACGGTCTCCGGCCGCTACCGCATCAATGCCAGGAGCGACGCAGGCGGCAGCTACACGCTCTCGCGCCTCTGGGGAAACTTCGACGGCGAGAACACCGCGAGCGGGCCCTTGACGACGGACCTCTTCCAGTATCCGGAGTACCGGCAGGCCTCGTGGTTTGCGCCTGAAGGCGACCTCGCCGCGGATCAGCGGCACCGGGCCAGCTTCTGGCTCAACTACGGTGTCCCGAAGATCGAAGGGCTGACGATCAGCGTGCTGCAGGACTGGGCGACCGGCGTGCCGTATGGCGCTGGCGGCGGACTCGCGTCGGGGCAGTCCGGCTTCTCGGCGAGCGCGGTCGTGGATGCGCGGCCCTTCGTGACGGATGTGGGTTACGCGACACCGCAGGGTGGCAGTCGCGAGACCTACTACTACACGGCGCGCGACGCGTTCAGGACTGAAGCGTCGCGGCGCACCGATATGGCGGCCAACTACACCTATCGCGTGCCGGGCAGCCGATCGCTCGACGCGTTTGTCCAGTTGCAGGTCCTGAACGTCTTCAACGTCCAGGACCTCTGTGGCTGCGGCTCCGACGTCTTCAACAACGGTGGAGGCGTCGCCCTCTCCCGCATTGGCAGCGGCGTGCTCACGCCGGTCAGCACGCCGTCGCTCGCGGCGTTCAATCCGTTTACGACGACGCCGGTTCAGGGTGTGAACTGGAACTACAACACCAACTGGGGCACGCCGCTCAACCGCTTCGCCTTCACGTCGCCGCGGACCTTCCGCATGACGTTCGGTCTGCGCTTCTGAGCCGAGGGTGACGGAGTCTTCCGCCTGAAGGCGGAAGCCACGGGGGCAAATTGAGGTTCCCGTAGCTTCCCCCTTTAGGCGGAAGGCCCCCCGCCTCGAGAGTCCTACGGCAGCTTCCGGTACATCACGTTGCGGTACTCGATCTTGAACGGCGGGCCGGTGTGCATCTGGAATCCCAGCACGCCCTCCGGCACGGCATGCGCGGAGTCTTCGTCGATGGCGACGCTCATCAGCTGGCTGTTGATGAACTGCAGGATCACGGGCCCGCGCGCGATGATGTGATAGCGATTCCAGCCGTTGACGTTCATCACGCCGCGCAGGAGCGTCGGGTCCCCGATCTTCCCGAGCACTTTGTATTTCGGCCCGTCGACGATGCGCGTCGCCTGGCCGCGCGGCGACAGGATGACGTGGCCCTCGCCGGCCGGCGAGCGGCCGCGCTCGTCGTGGATGTTGCCGACGAACCCCTCGGTGAAATCCATGTCGGCCTGATAGCCCTTCAGGACCCATTTGCCGATGGCCGGCAGCTCGACGCTTCGATACTGAATCCCGCTGTTCGTGCCCGAAAGACGGAACTCGACCTTGAGCTCGAAGTCCTTGACGGTTCCGCCGCGCCAGATGAGAAAGTTGTTCAGCTTGACGACCTTCTCGGGCGTCGTCTCGCCGACGATTGACCCGTTCTCGGCGCGCCAGAACGTCTGATCGCCATCCCACCCGTTCAACGTCTTGCCGTCGAATATCGAGACGAACCCCGCGTCATCGTCGGGTTCGGTCTGGGGAAAGAGGCCGCCGGCGCCACCTCCACGGCCCTGGCCCGCCGGCGCGGGTGTCTGCGGTTGCTGCTGCGCAGCCGGCATTTGAAGCATTCCGAACCACGCGATGAGAATCGTCCACGTCAGCCTTCTCACACACCCTCCTTGGCGCTCGTCGATCGCCGCATCCTACTCCGCGGCGGGCCAGGTGTCGACGGCGCAATTTGGGGAATCGTTGGCAGCTCTTTAGCAGGAGGTCAGGAGGTCTGATCTCCTGTTACTGTGTGTTTGCAGCAGCGACTGACGATGCCATTCATCTGCAATGTTCGTGTTGTGTTGGTCGCGGCGATGATCTGCGGCTGTGCAAGCGCGTGTGGCGGGGGCAGCACACCCACCGCTGCGACGCCGCTGCCCGCGCCGTCGCCCACGACCGATTCGCTCCGCGCCGCGGGAGCGGCGGCGGGACGACGCATAGGTGCGGCCGTGCAGTCGGGTCTGTTGAACGATTCTCGCTACAGCGGCACGGTGTCGCGCGAGTTCAGCTACCTGACCGCCGAGTACGAAATGAAATGGGGCGCGATCGAAGCGACCCGCGGTAGCAACAACTTCTTCGCCGGCGATGACATCGTGTCGTTCGCGGGTGCGTCCGGCATGGCGGTCAAGGGGCACGCGCTGCTCTGGCATCAGTCGCTGCCCGGGTGGGTCAGCGGCCTGTCCGCGCCCGACCTGCGTGCCGCAGTCGCGTCACACATCCGCGAGGTGGCCGGCCACTATCGAGGCCGCGTGCACGCCTGGGACGTCGTCAACGAAGCCGTCTCGGACGACGGGTTCGGACTTCGCGACACCGTGTTCAGGCAGAAGCTCGGCGACGGCTACATTGCCGAGGCGTTCCGGTTGGCGCGCGAGGCCGATCCGGGGGCGCTGCTGTTCTACAACGACTACGGCGGGGAAGGATCCGGCGCGAAGTCGGATCGCATCTATGACTTGATGAGAACCCTTCTCGCCGAGGGCGTCCCGATCGATGGGATTGGTCTCCAGATGCACGTGTCGGCAAACGCGAGGCCGGGCGATGGGAATATCGCCTCGAACATGCGGCGGCTCGCCAGCCTGGGCCTCGTCGTGCATATCAGCGAGATGGACGTGAAGGTGAACAGCGCACCGGGATCGACCGCGCAGAAGCTCGACGCGCAGAAGTCGGCCTACAAGTCCATCGTGTCCGTGTGTCTGGCGGAGCCGCGCTGCGAGGCGGTGACGTTCTGGGGCGTGAGTGACGCCCACACGTGGATCAGCGGAGACACGCCTCTGCTCTTCGACGCGCAATATGCGGCCAAGCCCGCATACACGGGCGTGCTCGACGCGCTGCGAGGGCGGTAGAAGTGTGGACGTTCGGAGGGAGAGGGTGAAGCTCTGGCTCGGAGCGGCGATTGCCGGATTCGCGGGCGCCGTTCTGATGGCGCTCGACGCGACGGCGTTCGAGTCGAGCCGGAGTCCGCAGTCGAACACCGACGACTCGCTGCTCGAGAGCCACCTGCTGGTGACATGGTACGGCAACCCGCACAGTGCGCGGATGGGCGTGCTCGGGCAGTCGGAGGGAGCGGACCGGGCCTCCCGGCTCAGGCAGCAGGCCGCCGCTTACGCGCCGCTGACCAGCAAGCGGGTGTTGCCGGCCTACCATCTCGTGACAGTCGTCGCGCAGGCCAGCGCCGGAACCGATGGCATGTGGCGGCGGCGAGAGTCCTCAGACGTGATCCTCTCGTTGCTCGAGGAGGCCCGATCGTACGGATTTGCGCTGGTGCTCGACGTCCAGCCCGGCCGGGCGGCGGTGGAAGACGAACTGATGGAGCTTACTCCCGTGCCCTCTGTCGTGATCTATCAGTAGGCATGGCCTTCGCCGGCTGCAGACCGGCGAAGGCCATCCGCGACCGCGTTACGGCACGACGCTGAGGCGATTCTCGACCGTCGCGACGCCGGGCGCGCGCCAGGCGGCTCGCTGCGCTTCGTCCTTCTCGATCCAGGAGCGGACGCTGCCGGTCAGGATGACCTTGGCGCCCTCCGCCTCGACATGGATGCGCCGCGCATCGATGTCCGCGTGACGGTGCAGCGCTTCCGTGATCTTCTTCTGCACCTCTTTTGGCGAGAGGCTCGGCTTGAGGACGATGTGGTTCATCACGCCGCGAACCCCGCGGAGGTATTTGACGGCGCGCTCGGCGGCCATCTTCTGATACATCCACTCCACGGTCCCGGCGAGCGAGACGAAGCCGCCGCGGACAGTTACCGTGAGCCCGAGCGGCACGTCGATTCGGTTCTTCAGCGCCTCGAGGGCATCCTTCGCGATGTCTGGATCGATGCGATCGCTGGCCAGCCTGACTTCGATCTCGTTCGCGACGGCCTTGACGCCATAGACGCGCCGGGCCGCTTTTTCCGCCGCAAGCTTGCCGGCGTAGGTATCGACGTAACCGCTCAGGGTGACAATGCCTTCCTGGGCGGAGACGCCGACGAGCGACGTATCGACTTCTGGATCGCACTCGAGCTGGTAGGCCACCGAGTCCTTGAGCCGCTGATCGATGATGGTGAGGGTCGTACTCATGTCATTACTCCTTCAAATTCCTGGGGCGCGCCGAGTGGTCGGCGGTTGTGAGCCCCTCGGCTTGTCTGAGCAACAGACATGCCGTTGGATCGGCGGCGAAATCTGCCGGTTCTGCCGGCCTCTCGTCGCCGTCAGCGCGGCACTGCGCGAATTCACCCGCCAGCAGCGTGATTCTCGCTCTCTGACCTGACCTGCTCACTGGACCAGCAGAGCTCCCCAGAAACCGGCGAGCTTCCTGATGTCGGGGATGTGCGCCGGCTCGTCCGCATCCGCACGGGAAGCCCTCTAGGATTCGTCGGCCGGCGGCGTGCGTTCGCCGCCTTCTTTTTCCGGCATCTCGGTCAAGGTGGCCTCGGTCAGGAGCAGGACACTCGCGACCGAGACGGCATTCTCGAGTGCCAGGCGCACGACTTTTGTCGGGTCGACGATGCCGGCCTCGACGAGGTCGACGTACTCGCCCCTGGCCGCGTCGAAACCAATGGCTCCGCTGCCGGCCCGCATCTCCTTGACGACGACGCCGGCGTCGGTGGCCGAGTTCTCGGCAATCTGGCGCGTCGGCGCTTCGAGCGCATGCCGGAGGATCAGCGCGCCGGTTCGCTCGTCTCCCGTGAGGCTCTCCGCGTCTTTCTCGACGGCGGCGATCGTCCGCAGCAGCGCCAGTCCGCCTCCCGGTACGATGCCTTCGGCAATCGCCGCCCGCGTGGCGCTGATCGCGTCTTCGAAGGCCTCCTTGTGGCTCTTCATTTCGGCCTCTGACGGCGCTCCGACGCGAACGACCGCCACGCCGCCCGTCAACTTTGCCAGGCGTTCCTGGAGCTTCTCCTTGTCGTAGTCGGACGTGGCGTCTTCGATCTGACGCCGAAGCTCCTGACAGCGACCTACGATCGCGTCGTGCGTGCCGGCGCCACCAACGATTGTCGTGGTGTCCTTGTCGACGACGACGCGCTTGGCCTTGCCCATATCGCTCAGGCCGATGTTCTCGAGGCGGATGCCGAGCTCTTCGGCGATGAGGCGCCCGCCCGTCAGGATGCCGATGTCTTCGAGCATGGCCTTCCGGCGGTCGCCATATCCCGGCGCCTTCACGGCCACGCACGACAGAATTCCCCTGAGCTTGTTGACCACGAGTGTGGCGAGCGCCTCGCCCTCGATCTCTTCGGCGACGATGAGGAGCGGCACGTTCGATTTGGCCACCTGCTCGAGGAGCGGAAGGAGATCCTTGACCGACGAGATCTTCTTTTCGTACAGAAGCACATACGGCTCGTCGAGCGTGGCGCGCATCTTCTCCGGTTCGGTGACGAAGTACGGGGACAGGTAGCCGCGATCGAACTGCAGGCCCTCGACGACCTCGAGAACGGTTTCGGTCCCCTTGGCTTCTTCGACGGTCACGGCGCCTTCCGCCCCGACACGTTCGATCGCGTCCGCGACCATCGTGCCGATCGCCGGGTCGTTGTGCGCGGAGATGGTCGCCACCTGCGTCTTTTCCTTGAGGCTCTGCACGGGACGCGACAGCGCGCGAAGCGCGTCGATGGCTGCCCGTGCGCCGCGATCGAGCCCCCGCTTCAGGTCGATGGCGCTCGCGCCGGCGGCAAGGTTGCGGATGCCGTCCGCCAGGATGGCGTGGGCCAGGATGGTCGACGTCGTCGTCCCGTCGCCCACCATCTCGCCGGTCCGCTCGGCCGCGCTTCGCAGCATCTGCGCGCCGAGGTTCTCCTCGGGGTCCTTGAGCTCGAACTCCTTGGCGATGGTCACGCCGTCGTTGCACACGATCGGCCGGCCCCAGCGCTTGCCGATGAGGACGGATTTCGATTTGGGACCGAGCGTCACGCGGAGGGCATCGGCCAGCGCCGTAGCTCCGCGAAGCACTTTCTCCCGCGCCTCCGACCGGAACGACAGCTTCTTGTACGGCATGTCGATTCACCCCTGCTGCACACGATTCAAGCCCGCTGCCAACGCTGGTGCGTGAAGGCGGCCCTACTCATCGGCATACGGGCGCTCGATAGGCTCGTCCGTCGCGCGATGCGGACTATTCGGAAGGAGCTGCTGAATATTCCGCGGCGTCGCGCGCTGTCGCGGCAGCAAGTGGAGGTGTTCCGTCTGTCCAGGCTTGCCCGCGCGACGGTATGGGTGATGCACCGGAATGGCCGCCAGGGTCTACGCAAGGAGTGTGTGTCATGGACTTCGTCCTCGACTTCGAACAGATCGGCCTGAGCGACCTGGCGCGGGTTGGCGGGAAGAACGCGTCGCTCGGCGAGCTGTTCAGGGCGCTCAAGCCCAAGGGCATCGGCGTCATCGACGGGTTCGCGACAACCGCCGACGCCTACCGTCGGCTGCTGCGGGAGGGACGACTGCAGGAGCGGTTGCGAACGATCTTCACAGCTCTCGACGCCGAGAATCTCGACGAGCTCGCACGCGCCGGTCACGCCGCGCGGGCCGCCGTGCTCGAGACCCCGCTGCCGCCGGATCTGCGCGTGGAGATCCTCGGCGCCTACGACCGTCTGTCGGCTCGCGTCGGCCGCGAACCGGAGCTGGCGGTTCGTTCATCGGCCACCGCGGAGGACCTGCCCGAGGCATCGTTCGCGGGCGCCGCCGAAACCTTCCTGAACGTCCGCGGGCGGGAAGGGCTGCTCCGCGCAGTGCACGCCTGTTTCTCGTCGCTCTTCACCGATCGCGCGATCAGCTACCGGGCCCGGCTTGGATACGACCAGCTCAAGGTGGCGATCTCGGTGGGGGTGATGCCGATGGTGCGCTCGGACAAGGCCAGCTCGGGCGTGATCTTCACGCTCGATACCGAGTCCGGTTTCCGGAACGTCGTCACGGTGTCCGGCGCGTACGGGCTGGGCGAGTTCATCGTCCAGGGGGTGGTGACGCCAGACGAATGGACCGTCTTCAAGCCAACACTGGCGACCGGGTGCCGGGCGATCATCGGCCGCCGTCTCGGGACGAAAGAGGTCCGCCTCGTCTATGCGGACGGCAGCAAGGGCACGCGCAGCGAGCCCACGCCAGACGAAGAACGCAGGCGCTACTGCCTGAACGACGACGATGTCCTGGTCCTCGCCCGATGGGCGTGCGAAATAGAGACGCACTACTCGGCGCTCGCCGGTCATCCCCGGCCGATGGATCTCGAGTGGGCGAAAGACGGCGTGACGGGCGAGCTCTTCATCCTGCAGGCGCGGCCGGAGACCGTTCACTCGGCCAAGCCGCGCACGGCCGCGGCGGAGCTCTATCGACTCCTCGACCGGCCGGGGGCGGCGCTGGTGTCCGGGCAAGCGGTCGGAGAGCGTATTGGCGTCGGGCGGGTGCGCGTGGTGCGCGACGTGAAAAACCTCGGAGCGGTGCAGGCCGGAGACGTGCTCGTGGCTCCGATGACCGATCCGGACTGGGAACCCGTCATGCGGCGCGTCGCGGCGATCGTCACCGACCGTGGCGGCCGGACGGCGCACGCCGCCATCGTGTCTCGGGAGTTCGGCCTTCCGTGCATCGTCGGCGCGGAGCACGCGACGATGATGCTTCGTGATGGCGACGAGGTCACGGTGTCTTGCGCGGAGGGCGCCGAAGGCCACGTTTACGCCGGCCGTCTTCGCTTCGAGGTCGAGCGGATCGATGCGTCGCGCGTGCCGGACACGCGGACCCGCGTGATGCTCATCGTGGGCGATCCGAGCCGCGCGTTTACGCACGCCGCGATTCCGAATGCCGGCGTGGGCCTTGCCCGGATCGAGTTCATCATCACCAACCAGATTGGGATTCATCCCATGGCGATCGCCCGGTATCCGCAGCTCGCGGATGCGCAGGCGGTCAAGGAAATTGCGCGCCGCATTGGCGAGGAGCCGCCGCGCGACTTCTTCGTTCGCCGCTTGAGCGAGGGCGTGGCGCGCATCGCGGCCGCGTTCTATCCCAAGCCCGTCATCGTGCGCATGAGCGACTTCAAGACGAACGAATACGCGCAGCTCCTCGGCGGGAAGGAATTCGAGCCGGCCGAGGAGAACCCGATGCTCGGATTCCGCGGCGCGTCGCGGTACGACGACCCGCGCTACGCCGAGGGCTTCGCCCTCGAATGCGCTGCGCTCCTGCGCGTTCGCGAAGCGCTCGGGCTGACCAACGTGAAGCTCATGGTTCCGTTCTGCCGCACGGTCGAGGAAGGCCGGCGCGTCATCGCCGCGATGGCCGCCCATGGGCTCCGGCAGGGGCAGTCCGGTCTCGAGATCTATGCGATGTGCGAGGTGCCCTCAAACGTCGTGCTGGCCGACGAGTTCCTGCGCGTGTTCGACGGCTACTCGATCGGCTCGAACGACCTCACACAGCTGACGCTCGGCATCGATCGCGATTCGGGCACGGTGGCGCGCCTCTTCGACGAGCGGAATGACGCCGTGCGGTGGATGATCGCGCAGGCGATCCAGGCTGCCCGGCGGCAGGGGAAGCCGATAGGGATTTGTGGACAAGCGCCGTCGGACTACCCGGAATTCGCAGAGTGGCTGGTCCGGGAACACATCGATTCGATTTCGCTCAATCCCGATGCCGCGATCGCGATGACGCTTCGAGTGGCGGCCGCCGAGGCGAGCATGGCCGGCGAGCCAACGCGCGCGTTATCCGTGTCTCCGATTGGCAGTCCCGTCGCAGTTGGCAGGTAATGGAGGTGGCGAGTGTCCATTCTACGGGTACGTGATCTGATGACAGCCGACGTCCTGGTCGTTGGTCCGGATGACCCTGTGACCAAACTTCGGGACCTGATGGCCGACAAGCACATCCGGCACGTGCCGGTCGTCGAGGATGGAGAAGACCTCATCGGCGTCGTGTCCGATCGTGATTTGCTGGCGCGGGCGCTCGGAAGCGACACCGATCTGCCCTTGAGCCTGCAAGCCGAGCTCCTCGACGACGACAAGGTCAGAGACGTGATGACGTGGGACGTCGAGACAGTAGACGTCGACGAAGATGTGGCGCTGGCCGCGCAGGTCATGCTCGATAACAAGTACGGTTGCCTGCCCGTGCTCGAGGAAGGGAAGCTCGCGGGAATTCTGACCGAGGCCGACTTCGTGCGCTTCGTCGCGATTTCTGGCGGGAGTCCCGAACCAGAGCCCGCGCGCGTGGCGCACTCAGCCGAGCGAAGTCGAGTGCGCCACTAGATCGAGGATGGCGGCAGTCGCTGTCGCAGGCACTCAGCGCTGTCTGGCGGCCGTCCATTGTCCAGAGGCGGTCCGGCCGTTTGTCAGCCGCGTGACGAAGGTGCCCTCGAATGCGTTCTCGAACTGGCGTCCTCGAAAGGTCGTCTGCGCGTCGCAACCACAGTCCGGATCCCAATAGGGTTCGAGTGATCCGGACACCTCTCCCTTCGAGATGCCCACGAACCGGATCGAGAGGAATTGCGGCGCGTCGCTCTGCCCGGGCTTCTCGCCTGGCTTGTAACGCGCATACGCCTGCGATCCGCCCCGGGGTGTCATCAGCACGTCGCCATGGGCGTGGTCTTCGCCGGCCACCAGCTTGAACCAGATCGACCCTTCCCGGCCGCCGTCGAGGTTCTTGTACGTGCCGGTCCACTCGCCCGCGAGTGATTCGAGGTCGGTTGGTGACCCCGCGACGCGAATGGGGGGAGCCGGGGCGCAGGCGATGAGGCCAGTCGTCAGCAGGGCCGTCCCGATCACGATGACGATCCTTCGCATGCTGGAATCAATGCAAGAAAGGGAGCGCCTGACCATCTGACGGTTAGACGTTCGTGCGTGCCACTACGTGTCCGGTCGAAATGGCCGATTCGCGGGCCGCGCTGTACGTTTTGGCTCGCCGACACGTTGTTCCAGATGCCCGACCGGTGTGCGCACGGGCCGAGATGAGTTCCGGGTTGGTCTCAGGTCGGTTTTGTGGGAATATCCGGCTTCCCTGCGTCTAACCGTGCGGCCGGGCTGGAGGGTCGAGCCAATGCGCAGTGCGGGAGCCAACCGTGACGAGACGCCGAGGCAGGCAGCCGCCGGCCCGGTGGGTAGTCACGTCCCGCTGACGCAGTCCGCTGCCGTTCCGGCCGTCCACGCACTGCGCCATGGGGCGCTCGAGAGCCTGCCGCCGCAGGCGGGCGTGTTCGAGCCATCATCCCTCGGCGAATCGACCGTCGAGTTGACGAGCCGCGCGCAGAGCGGCGATCAGGCCGCCCTCGAGGCGCTGTGCCTGCGCTGCCTCAAATCATTGACCCGTTATGCGGCCGGCCGGCTGCCTCCGGTTGTCAGAGATATGCTCGATACGCAGGATGTGGTGATCGAGGCCGTGCAGAGGGGCATGAACCGGCTGGACGCGTTCGAGTCCCGGCACCCCGGAGCGCTCCTCGCCTACATGAGAACGATCCTGCGCAACCTCATCATCGACCACGTGCGAACTCGACGCAGTCAGCCACAACAGGTCCTGCTCGACGACCGGCAAGCGGATCGCGGGCAGAGCCCCCTCGAGCGCGTGCTCGACAGCGAACAGATGGAGCTGTACGAAGCGGCGCTCGCGCGTCTGAAGCCGCGCGACGCGGCATTAGTCACGCTGAGAATCGAAGAGCAGCTCGGCCACGACGAAGTCGCTGTGGAGCTTGGTTTTCCTTCGAGCAATACCGCCCGCGTGGCAGCGAAAAGAGCCGTGCTCCGCCTCGCACACGAGATGTCGAGGTTGAGCCACGCGAAGCGCGCGGCTGGGGAAGTCGCGCGGACGGGGGGTGGGTCATGAGGCCAGGACGCGACGCGCTCGCGCGCGCCGTCGACTCGGTCGTCGAAGGGACCGGCGCCCTCGACTGGGGCTTGATGACCATCGAGCTCCACGACGAACGGGATCGTGAGCTCCTTCGTCACCTGCGCCTCCTGTCGCAGATAGCCGACGTGCAGCGCACCCAGCCGGGCGTCGTCGACGACGCGGCGCTTCGCGCGAAGGCCCGCGCGATTGCCAGCGTACTGCCGTTTGTCGAGCCGGCGCGCGTTCGGGAGGATGAAGCCTCCACGGTGTCCCAGGATCTCGCGGTGGTCGCGGGCGGTCCACGCTGGGGTCGAGTCGAGCTCCTCGAGCTGGTGGGGAGGGGAACCTTCGGGGACGTCTACCGCGCGCACGATGGGCAGCTGCAGCGTGAGGTCGCGGTCAAGCTGCTGCACGTGGGCAGTCCGCACAGCCGCCTGGTCGACCGCATGCTGAACGAAGCGCGGGCGCTGGCGCGCGTGCGGCACCCGAATGTCGTCGTCGTGCATGACGCGGAAGAGCGGGACGGCCGGGCCGGGCTCTGCATGGAGTTCATCCGGGGGCGGACGCTGGCCCAGATTCTCGCCACCGAGGGCGCCCGCGGCGCGCGCGAGGCCGCACTCGTCGGTCAGGATCTCTGTCAGGCTCTCGCCGCGGTTCACGCCGCCGGTCTCGTGCACCGCGACATCAAAGCCCAGAACGTCATGCGGGAAGACGGCGGACGCGTCGTCCTCATGGATTTCGGCGCCGGCCTGTCGCTCGACGATGGCCGGGCGCGTCCGGGGTCGGTGACCGGGACGCCCCTCTATCTCGCGCCAGAAGTGCTCAACCACGGCGAGGCTTCGGTTCGCAGCGACATCTACAGCCTGGGTGTGCTGCTCTATCACCTGGTCACCAACGACTACCCGGTTCGTGGGCAAACGCCGGAAGAGCTGATCGAGGCACGGCGCCAGGGGCGCGTGCGCCGCCTTCGCGATGTCGCGCCGAAGCTGTCGTCGTGGTTCGTGAGCGCTGTCGAGCGGGCCATCGCCCCGAATCCGCAGGATCGCTTCGCGACAGCCGGCGAGTTCGAGGCCGCGCTGAGCGTTCGGACACCGACACGGATCTGGCCGTTGCTGCTGGCGGCCGTGCTGACGCTGGCGGTCGTGGCGGGCGTGCAGCAGCTATGGTCGCGATGGAGTAGGCCGGCGAACACCACGCCGCTAGTGGTGCTGATGCCCCTTGATGCAGGCCTCGGCGTCGAGCCTTACATGGCCGATGCGATCGGCGACGAGATTTATCAGGGCCTGGCGATGGTCGATACGATGAGAGTCATCTCGCAGGAGTCGGCGGCGAAGGCCAAGCGCGACGAGCTCACGATGTCGCAAATCGCCGACCGACTCGGAGCCTCAGCGGTTGCGGCCGGGTCTGTCTCCAAGCAGGGTGACCAGTTTGAAGTGAAGCTCCGCGTGTTTCTGGCTGGCGCCGATTCCCCGGCTTGGGCGGAGACGTTCCCGGCGTCGAGCGCGACACTGGTGTCGTTGCGCCGGACGGCAACCCTGTCAATTGCTCGCGCGATGAAGGTCGAGGTTCCCACACGGATTCTCACGCGTCTGGAGCGGCCGGCTGCCGCCACCGCTCAGGCCTACGAATCGTACGCCCGCGGCCGCTACCTGCACGCGCGCGCGAGCCGATCTGAGCTGGAACAGGCACAAGTCGAGCTCGAACGGGCGATCGGATTGGAGCCTTCGTTTGCGCCTGCGCACGCCGCGCTGGCGCACCTGCACCTGGACCTTGGCAGTAGTGGCCGAACAGCATGGGCGACCCATGGGGAGTTGGCGAGAATTGCCGCGCGCCGGGCGCTCGAGCTGGACCCCGGGCTCGCCGAAGCGGAAGCCGTGCAGGCGGAAGTTGCCTTCCAGCTCGATTGGGATTGGAAGACCGCCGAGAGGGCGTTTCAGAGGGCGGTCTCGCTCAGCACGAGCTACGAGTTTGCGCGGCAGCGCTTCGCACACTTTCTTGCCGCACGAGGACGGGTCGAACAGGGACTCGAAGAACTTCAGGAAGGGCAACGACTCGATCCATATTCGGACAACACGGATCTCGAGCTTGTTCCCATGCTTCAGTACGCGCGGCGCTTTTCCGAGGCCGAGACGCTCACGCTGGCGGTGCGCGACCGCGCCCCGAATGCAACGAAAGTCCATGTTCAGCTCGGTCGCATATTCGCCGCCACCGGCCGGTTTGATCAGGCAGCGGAGGAGTTTCTGAAAATCGCCGATTCTCCGACTGGAAGCGCCTACGTTGAGGCGGAAGTGGCGAGTGCATACGCCGGAGCGGGACGGGTTCTGGAGGCGGAGGCAATCCTCAATCGCATGACCGTTCGAACCAGAGTCGACGAGGTTTCGCCTGAGCTCTTTGCGTTGGTCTACACGAGGCTCGGCCGGTATGATGAAGCGTTTCAGAGTCTGGAGAAGGCCTTTGTGGTCAAATCGCGTCGGATTCTCTGGATGAAGGTGGACCCGAGGTGGGATCCACTGCGCGCGGATCCGCGCTTCGACCGGCTGCTCAAGAAGTTGGGGTTGTGACTGGTGCATATCAACTGACAGGTGAGGGAGGGAGGCAGTATGGCGACGGTGAATCTGGGTCTCGGCGCGTGCAAAGCCACTCTGGAGACGGGAGTAGAAGACCTTCAGAGAGTCCTTGACGAGGCTCAAGGCCTGTCGAATGAGGACAGGAGCAAGTACGAAAAGGCAATTGTCCTGATGAAGTCGGCTCACATAGTACTCACTGTCGTCGATTGCGATCAGCCAGCGATGAGTTACGACATTGCTGGTTTTGCCGCCCGGAAAGGGGCCCCCGCGAAGAGGCGGAACACACGTCGCAAACGGTGAGCCCTTCGCAGGACTTCCCTCAAGTCGGCGAATGACCGGTTACTCCCGTCGCGTTCAGCGCTCCTCCCAAAGCGCGCCATCTCTGAGACGATCAGCTCACGTGGTGTCGTTTTGGCTGGAGGGCAAGCTCGTCGTCTTCAACTATGCGTCGGGCATCGCCGTCTACGGCAGCTCTCTTGTCATCGAGGTTCTCGACGAGCTCACCGAATGGCGAACGTGGAAGGATCTATCAGCCAACCGGTTGCCGGAGGAGCGACGGCTGCTCCGGCGACTGGTCGATCTCATGGTCAAGCAGACGTTTCTGACGCGATCGACCGACCCGCCACGCGCCACCGAGGGACAGTTGAGTCAATGGGGATCCTGGAATCCAGTCGCGGGCCTCTTTCACTTCGCGACGAAGGATGTTTCATTTCTTCCCGCCGGTGCGGATCAACTGGCGATCTCGTGCGCAAAGGCGCGCAGCCACCCGGTTCCCTCATCCCTCAAGCCCGATGGCGGCTCTGGAATGGAACTGCCGCGGGCGCCGATGTTGGGAGAATTGCCCTCTCTTCTGCTCGCGCGTCGCACCTGGCGGCGCTTCGGCACTGGTCGGCTCGCTCTCGCCGATCTCGCGGCGCTGCTGCAGCTTACCTGGGGCGTGCACGGCTGGATTCAGTTGCCAGGCGTCGGTCGCTTCGCGCTTAAGACCTCGCCGTCGGGCGGGGCTCGTCACAGCATCGAGGCCTACGTCCTCGCACGAAAGGTCGACGGACTTCGCCGTGGCCTCTATCACTACAACCCGGATACGCACCGGCTCGGACTTGTGAGCCAATCGGGCCCACGACGGGTGTCGGACTATCTGCCGGGACAGCAGTGGTACGACGATGCAAGCGCTGTCGTGCTCATGACGACAGTTTTCGAGCGAGTCCAGTGGCGGTATCCCTACGCCCGCGCGTATCGCGCCATCCTGGCCGAGTCCGGGCATCTGTGCCAGACATTCTGTCTGGTCGCCACGTGGCTCGGCCTCGCGCCCTTCTGCACGATGGCGCTCGCCGACAGCCGCATCGAGCGCGACCTGAAGATCGACGGGGTATCCGAGTCCATCATCTATGCGGCCGGCGTTGGCGCACGTCCCAAAGGCGTAGACTGGGCTCCGTCGCCAGGTTCAGACCAGACCCCGGTGCTGACACCGCCGGCTCACGCAGGGCGCAAGCCTCCAGGCAGCGTCCGGCGCCGACCCGCCTGAGTCCACCTATCCGAGCGGCCGCGATCGCCACCAATCCAACTGGATACCTGCGGGCCCTGGCAAGACAGGTAGAATGCACCTGGCTTACCGAGGAGAGACAGCGACATGAAGCGATTCATTGGCGTGCTCGTCGTCACCGCTGCCTGCGGTTGTGCCAGTGGCAAAGTTCGATATCCGGGCCCAGTCGAATGCGCCAAAGCCCGCCGCGCCGTCGACCGAATGGCCGACTTACGGCCACGACCCGGGCGGCATGCGATTCTCGCCGCTCACGCAAATCACTCCAGCCAATGTCAGTCAGATGCAGGTGGCGTGGGTGTACCACATGCGTCCGGCGGCGACTGGGGAGGCCGCGGGCGCCGGCGGTGCCGCCCCGGCGGCGGGACGTGGACGCGGACGAGGCGGTTCGGGCTTCGCCGCGAGCGAGACGACTCCCATCGTCGTCAACGGCGTGATGTACATCAGCACGCCGTACAACCGCGTCGTGGCGCTGGACCCGACGACGGGTAAAGAGGTCTGGGCGTTCCAACTGCCGTCGGGCAATGCCTCGACGCGCGGCGTCGAGTACTGGCCGGGTGACGCCGAAACCCCGCCGCAGATTGTTTTCGGCACGACCAACGCCCGGCTCTTCTCCCTCGACGCAAAGACAGGCCAGCCGAACGACAAGTTTGGTGATCGCGGCAGCATCGACCTGAACACGGCCGAGATCCTCCAGGGGCTCCCGGGCAGCAACGGCCTGAGCTCGCCGCCGACGATGTACAAGAACCTCATCATTATCGGTGGCCGCACGCAGGAGAATCCGCCCAAGGGCCCCGCAGGCGACGTGCGCGCCTGGGACATCCACACCGGCAAGCTGGTGTGGACGTTTCGTTCGATCCCGCGCGCGGGCGAGAAGTTCAACGACTCGTGGGCGGGCGACAGCTGGAAGAACCGATCGGGTGTCAACGTCTGGGGTTTCATTACCGTCGATGTCCAGCGCGGCATCGTCTACATGCCGTTCGGTGCGCCGTCAGTCGATCAGTACGGCGGCGACCGCGCTGGCGACAATCTCTTTGGTACCAGCATCGTCGCGGCGGATGCGAACACCGGAAAGTATCTGTGGCACTTCCAGGTCGTGCATCACGACATCTGGGACGCGGACCTGTCGGCGGCGCCCGCGCTCGTCGACGTCAAGCAGGGGGGCAGGACGATTCCCGCGGTGGCGGTGGTCAACAAGCCGGGACTCTTGTTCCTGCTCGACCGCGTGACCGGCAAGCCGATCTACGGCGTCGAGGAGCGTCCCGTGCCGCCGAGTGAGGTGCCGCTCGAGCGCGCGTCGAAGACGCAGCCGTTCCCGCTCAAGCCGCCGCCGCTCGCGCGCATGACGTTTACGCCGGCGGATGTTGCGACCGTCACGCCCGAGCTCGAGACGGCGTGCCGGAAGTTGATGGAGGGCTTGCAGCTTGGCGGTCCTTACCTGCCTCAGGGGTACAAGCGCCTGCGCCTGCAGTTCCCCGGAAACCATGGCGGGGTCAACTGGGGCGGCACATCGTTCAATCCGCAGCTCGGTTATCTCTTCGTCAACACCAACGAGCTCGGTCAGCTCGCGGGCGTTACGGATCGTGATCCGGCTGCGACCGGAGAGGCTCAGGGCGCGGGTCAGGGAAACCGGGTGCACCCCGACGGTCCGTATCAGGGGATTCCAGGCGGTGGACGCTTCAAGGACGAAGCATCGAACATGATGTGTCAGCAGCCGCCGTGGGGGCAGCTGACGGCCGTCGACGTCAACACCGGCGCATTCGCATGGCGCGTGCCGCTCGGCATCACCGAGAGCCTGCCGCCGGAGAAGCAGAAGACCGGCCGGCCCGGCAACGGCGGTCCCATCGCGACCGCCGGCGGGCTCGTGTTCGTCGCCGCGACAGACGATGCGCGATTCCGGGCGTTCGACGCGAAGACCGGCAAGGAACTGTGGACGATCAAGCTCGGCGGCGCCGCCAACGCGACGCCCAGCACGTATCTCGGCAAGGACGGCAAGCAGTATGTCGTGATCACCTCGGCCGGCGGCGGCTTCTTCGGTGCGCCGTTGACCGACGACAGCATCATGGCGTTCGCGGTGCCCGGAGCGAAGTAGGGGAAAGGCGGACGGCATGCGGGCGGCCTATCTGGCCGTGACGATTCTCACGGCGGCGATCGCGACGTTCTCGGGCGCGGCCAAGATCCGACGCGATCCGAAAGTCGTGAAGGTCATTCACGAGATTGTGGGCGTACCGATGGAGTACCTGACACTGCTCGCGGCCTGCGAGTTCGCGGGAGCACTGGGGATCGTTGTCGGCATCTGGTGGCCGCCGCTCGGCGTGGCGGCGGGCGTCGGGCTCGTGATCTACTTCATCGGCGCGGTCGTCTCGCACTTGCGTGTCGGCGACGCAGCCGGCATCGGTCCCGCGGTGTTCGTGCTCGCGCTCTCCTCGGCCGCGCTCGTCACGCGCTGGGTGACGCTGTAGGCGGGCGAGTGCGCCGCTCTTCATCGTTTCTTGACATACACTGGTCGCTCTGTTCACACCAACAGTGACCAAGTGGTCAAAAGGCGCCCGCCGCCGTCGCGGCGGCGGAGTCCGGCTCTCGTCGGCTGACGTCTCTTAATAAAAAGTTTAAATATAAGAGTCGTCCGGCTGCTCGGCGCGTCTGACGCCCTCTTTGTCGTCGTCCTGCTGCCCCCGGCGCTGGCGCTCGTCTGGCTGGGAGCCACGCTGCTCGAGCAGGACCGTGCGATGCTCGCCAGGCGAGGGCTGGAACGTCGCGAGGCCGCGGCCGAGATCGTCACGCGCGCGCTGACTCCAATCGATGAGCGAGGCGGAACGCTGGCTCATCGAGGACGTTGACGGCTATGCCGGACGGTGTCGTGCGACTGACGTGGTCGCCCTCGGGCCTGGACCTCTCTCCAGCCGAATCGCGTGCTCTGGGTGCCGGAGCCGCCCGAACGTCGCGAGGCGGTCACCGCGCCCTTCGAGGAAGCCGAGCGTGCCGAGAATCGAGGGTACGGGCGACCGCGGTCTCTCGCGATACCAGTCGCTCGCACGCTCGCTCGATCCTGCGGTTCGCGCGGGCGCGCTCATCCGTCGTTGCCCGGGCGCATCGACGCGACGGACGGCTGGATCAGGCGCTTCGTGCCTACCGCGACCTTGCCGCGATTCAGGGCATCGCTGTCTATCGCACGCCGGTCGACCTGATCGCCCGCCGCATGACCTGCGAAATCCTCGGCGAAGCTGGCCGAAAGGACGATCTCGCGCGCGAGGCCGCGGCGCTCAGCCGGGACCTCTTCGGTCAGCGTTGGTTGCTGGACCGCGCGGCCTGGGAGCTGGCGGCGGCCGACGTGGCGAAATTCACCGGCGCACCGCCGGCGACAGGTGATCGCCGGGCACTGTCCACGGCCGTCGACTGGGTCTACGCCGAATGGCGGCAGTTGCCCGCCTCGGGCCGCCGCACGGTCATCGCCGACGACAGCGCCGGTGACGATGGTGTGGCGGAGGAGCGGGGCGGAGCTGAGGGCGGTCGCCATGACGGCGGCGGTCGTCGATGGCTGGCTGCGTGCGGCCCTCGAACGCGAGCTGCCGGCGCCGGTTCACGTCGGTCTCGTCACCGAGTCCGGACGGCTCGTCGCCGGGGAGACGCCGCAGGCTGGCGGCCGTCCACTCTCGCGTCCTCCCTCGGAATCGGGCCTGCCCTGGACACTGCTCGTGGGGCCTGCCGACACGTCGCAGGTGGACGACGAGATGACCGCCAGGCGCCGAGTGCTCGGCGCCGGCGTCGCGGCGCTCGTCCTGCTGCTTGCGGGCGGAAGCTATCTGCTCTGGCGCGTTGTTCAGCGCGAGCTGGCGGTCGCGCGGCTGCAGACGGACTTCGTTGCCGCGGTCTCACACGAGTTCCGGACGCCGCTGACGTCGCTCCGCCACATCACGGGTCTCCTGGAGGAGAGCGACGAGCTGCCGCCTGGCCGCCGGCAGTCGCTGTATTCGATTCTCAGCCAGAGCACCGAGCGCCTGCACCGGCTCGTCGAGTCGCTCCTCGACTTTGCCCGGATGGAGGACGGCCGAAAACCCTGGAGCCTCCAGGCGGTGGATGTGTCTGGCGTCGTGACCGACCTAGTGACGAGCTTCCGGAACGAGCACACCGGTGTGGAGATCCATCTCGACATCCTCGCGCGCGGAGCGGTCGGCGCAGAGGCCGACGCCGAGGCGTTGACGCACGCGCTGTGGAATCTCCTGGATAACGCCGTGAAGTACTCGCCGGACGGAGCGGTCATCGGCGTGTCCGTGCGGCAGGACACGCGTGGCGTCGCCATTGCCGTGAGCGACCGAGGCCTCGGCATTCCTGCGGACGAACGGCAGGAAATCTTTCAGAGGTTCGTGCGCGGCCGTGACGCCGTGCATCGCGGCATCGCGGGCACGGGCCTCGGGCTGGCGATGGTGTCGCACATTGTCAGCGCTCATAGGGGTTGCATCGACGTCGAGAGTGAAGAAGGGCAGGGCAGCACATTCACGATCGTGCTGCCGGTTGCGGCCGTTCCCGCCCCCATCCTCATAGACGCGGCGAGCGGCGCGTTGGAAGGAGATGGGCTCGCCGGCGGGCACGTGGAGTCGGCATCGAGTACGAGTCAGCCATGACCACAACCACCAGGATTCTCATCGTCGAAGACGAGCCAGCGATCGTGGTGAGTCTCGAGGAAGACTTCCGCCGGCAGGGATATGAGACCGCCGTGGCGACCGACGGGGCCGAGGGCATCGAGCGGGGCAAGGCTGGTCCCTGGGATCTCATCCTGCTCGACGTCATGTTGCCGATAGTCGATGGCTTCGACGTGTGCGCGGCGCTTCGCCGTGCCGGCGTCGCCGCCCCCATCATTCTGTTGACGGCGCGAGTGCAGGAGGCCGAGAAGATTCTTGGCCTCGACTCGGGCGCCGACGACTACGTCACCAAGCCGTTCAGCCTGCGGGAGCTCAGGGCGCGGGTTCGGGCGCAACTGCGCCGGCGAACCACGATTGACGATCGCATCGTCCGATTCGGCGACTGCGAGGTCGACATGGACCGTGCCGAGCTCCGGCGGGCTGGGGCGCCTGTGGAGCTCACGGCGCAGGAGTTCCGGCTGTTGTCGGTGTTCCTGCGACATCCCGGCCGCGTGCTCAGCCGCGATCAGCTCATCGATGCGGCGTGGGGCACGGGCATGGCGATCACGGACCGCACGGTTGACACGCATGTCTTCAATCTGCGCAAGAAAATCGAGCGCGTGCCCGCCGATCCGACGTGCCTGGTCGGTGTGCGCGGCCTCGGCTACCGCTTCGATCGGTGACGGGAATCTGCGCTCAAGCGACTCTTGACACCCCGTCACTCAGCCCTTGACAGGGCCGGCGCAGACTGCCGTTCGGAGGGACACATGACGAGATTGCATGTCGCGACGCTGGCCACGGTGCTGGCGCTCGTAGCGGCGCTCACGAGCGCGCTCGGCGCGCAGCAGGGAAAGGCGGATGTCGCGCTTCGCGCGGCGATGGAACAGGAGACCGTACGCGGCGACCTGAAGGGAGCGATCGAGGCTTACAAGAAGGTCGTGGACACGTATCGAGACAATCACCCCGTGGCGGTACAGGCGCTCCTGCGCATGGCCGAGGCGTATCAGAAGCTCGGGAGTGCGGAGGCGCAGAAGGTCTACGAGCGCGTGCTGCGGGAGTTTCCCGACCAGAAGGAGGCCGTGGCTATCGCGACGGCCCGCGTCGCCCGCACCGCGTCGGGCTCCGCCACGAGCCTGACGGCGCACCGGGCGGTCTGGCGCGTGATCGGAGGGCGGTCAGAAGGGTCGCGATTTGTACGGCAAGGTGTCGCGTGACGGGAGATACATCTCGTACTCGGACTGGGACCAGTCCGGCGACTTGTTCGTGCACGATCTGGTCACTGGATTGAATCGCCGCCTGACCCAGACCGCCATCAATATGCCCCTACCGCAGAACGATGACCAGTATGCCGAGGAGACGGCCTTCTCGAGAGACGGTCACCAACTGGCGTATGCCTGGGCGTCCAAGGGCCGATTCCATCTGCGGGCAGTCCGGTTGGACGGGACAGGGATTCCGGATCCTCGCGTCCTGTTCGACGATAACCAAGACGTGGAATGGATCTGGCCGGAAGACTGGTCTCCGGATGGCAAGTTCATCGCCGTCGGGTTGCAGCGGACGGACGGCACGTCCCAGATCGGGTTGCTCTCGGTTGCGGATCGCTCGCTGCGCGTGCTCAAGTCTATCGCCTGGCGTTGCTACATACATTTGGCCTTTTCGCCTGACGGACGCCATCTTGCGTTCGACCTGCGCGGCAGCGACACCAACACCCGTGACGTATTTCTTCTGGCGACCGACGGCAGTCGGCGAGGTGCCGGTCGTCGTTCAGCGAAGCAACGACGAGCTGATCGGGTGGTCGCCGGACGGCGCCCGGTTGCTCTTCACCAGCGACCGCACGGGCACGGTGGGTGTGTGGTCCGTCGCGATCGAGGGCGGCCGCGCGCAGGGACCGCCGCAACTCCTCAAAGCGGAGATCGGCGTCATCTCCCCGATGGGGCTGACCGACAGTGGCGCGTTCTACATGGCAACCGAGAGCGGCGCAGGAGCCTCGGGGCTCAAGCTTGCGGCGTTCGACTACCGCACGGGACGGACCGTCTCGCCGCCGATCGACGTGGCTCAGGGTTTCGCTGAGTCGCTGTCAGCTCCCGTGTGGTCTCACGATGGCGGGTTTCTCGTGTACAAGGCTCAGCCTGTCGCTCGACGTTCCGGGGCCTCGGACGATGCGCTGCGGATTCGCGACACGAAGACCGGCGACGTTCGGGAGCTCCGGGTCCCCTTGGCCGAAGTCAACGTCATGGCGGTGCCGAACGGGCAGTATCTCGTAGCCGTTGGCCAGGACTTCAAGGGGGACCGCGGCGTGTATCGGATCGATATCACCACTGGAGCAGTTTCAGCGCTCTACGTGACTGAGGGGGGGCCGCTGATCACGCCGGTCCTGTCGCGCGATTGGGTCGAGAACGCTGTTCTACATCATGCGCCGAGTCGACGGAGAATTCGCCTGGATGGAACGGAGACATCGCTTCGGGCAGTGAGCGGGAAATCGTCCGCGGTGACGCAGGTGTTTTTCTCGTGATGAACGGGGCAAGGCCTACGCTCAACGCGCGATCTCAGGAGCAAGCGGGCGGCGTAATCATCGAGCACGACGTCGTGTCCGGGACCGAGAGGGAAGTCTTTCGCAGCCCCAACCTGACCAGAGTCGTTCCACTTAACGCGCGGCCGGGACAGTTCGGTGCAGTTCGGCGAGTCTCGATCTTTGTCGCCGTTCTGAACGAGAGTGCAAGTAACTCGGTGGTTTGGCTGGCGGTGTCTCTTGCCGGAAGCGACCCGCGGGAGCTCTTTCGCGTGACGGCGTCCGAACGATTGACGCCGTTCGCCGTGAGCCCCGATCTTAAGACGGCGTATGTCCGAAAGGACTGGCCCGAACGATCGGCACCAAACGACATGAGCTCTGGCGTGTCACCATTCGACGGTGGGAGGCCGGAGAGGGTCGACACGAACATCGACCTCGAAGCCATTGCTGTTGATCTTGGGCAAGTCGCGAAGAGCCCAGATGGGCGCCACATTGCCATGGAGGTTGGCGACCGCATTTCAAAGGTTCCCTGGGAAGTCTGGACGCTCGAGCACTTCCTTCCGAAGCCAATCGTGCGACGGCCCTGACATCGGCGGATGGCGTTGCGGTGCCGGAATCGTAGGTCGGTTACTGATACCTCGCATTATCAAACGCATGGTTTGATAATGCGAGGTATGAAGAGAGCGGTGGCCGGACTGCTGGGCGCGTATCTGAAGCACTGTCCGTGCGTCGCGCAGCTCGGCGTGCGGCAGAGCGGCAAGACCACGCTGATCAAGACATTCCTGCCACCTGGAGTCTGTTCAATCTCGAGCGACGGGTCAATTCACGCGCTCATTCTCGCACGATCCCACGCGTTCTCCGTCAGGACGCTGAAGACCGGCTAGTTTGCAGTCTAACTGCAAAGTAGGCGATTCCTGCGATCCGGAATCGTCAGCCGCTGGTCGAGGTGACACGCGCGATGGTCGTGTCGCAAGTCGTGGGTGACGTCACGAGTAGGCGCAGCAGTCGGTTGACACAATCGTGACATAAGCGGCATCCGGAACGTACTCTCGCGCGATACTCTTGTCGTGAATCTCATGCGCCTCTTCGCCTGGTTCCGGCCGCCTCGTCAGATTCTCACCATTTTTCTGGCCGTCGCGCTCGTGTCGGTCGTGGCGCTCGGCGGCCTGGCCTGGCAACTGCTCGAGCAGGACCGGGACCTCGAGACCCAACGCCGGCAGGTCCAGCTCGAGCAGACGGCCGACACCATCGTCGTGGCGATGCAGCAGGCGCTGGCTGACCTGCAGACGCGCGTCGGGACCGAGTCGTCGCCGGGCCAGCCGCTGCCACCTGACGTAGTCGGGATCTCAATCGCCTCGGACCAACGTTGCGTCGTCTCCGGCTGGACGGCTTCTGTACCATCCCGCGCCTCCGTCGGGCCGCCAGGTCTCGCCGCGGGTCTTTGCCGAAGGCGAGCGGCTCGAGTTCGCTGCGGTCGACACCGCCGCCGCGGTCGAGAATTACACCAGCCTCTCCCGGGCCCGAGACCCCGTCGTGCGAGGCGGCGCGCTGCGTGCGGTTGGCGCGCGTCCAACGAAAGCGCGGGGCGTACGAGCAGGCGCTTCACACCTATGCTGCCCTCGCCGAGCTCGATCCAGTGGTCGTCGAGGAGTTGCCGTCCGCGCTGCTCGCGCGAATCGGACGAATCAGCGTCCTCGAACAGACCGACCGCCGCGAAGGAGCTCGGCGAGGAGGCGGCGCGTCTCGCCGAGGATCTGCAGGCGGGTCGATGGCAGCTGACGAAGGCCCAATACGAGACGTACTCGACGACCGCGCGTGAGCTGTTGACCAGCCCACGCGCCGGCGATCTGGACGCGGTCGCTCGCGCCGAGGCGGCGGCCTGGCTGTGGGAACGCCGCGGCCTCGAGGGTCCTCTCACGCGGCGAATTCTCTCGCTGCCGTCTGGCGTTGCGCTCGTCGTCTGGAAGTCCACACCAGCCAAGCTGGACGGTCTCATCGCAGGTCGCGCCTATCTCGCTTCTCTCGCGGCGATGGCGGGGGATTCCGGTCGGTCAGGGAAGTGGGCCGACGAGCGATCTCGAGGGCCGGCCCATTCTGGGCGATGCGCTACCTACGGGCCCGGCGGCCGTGAGGACTGCGCTGACCTCAGGGCTGCCCTGGACGCTCCATGTCTTTGCCCCGGCAGGTCAGGCCCTGCCGCCATCGCCGCGACGGCCGTTGCTCGTCCTCGTTCTCAGCCTGGTGACCGTCGTGCTTGGCGCCGGCTGGTACTTCATCTTCCGGTCGCTCTCGCGTGAGCGGCAGGTCGTTCGGCTCCAATCCGACTTCGTGGCGGCCGTGTCGCACGAGTTCCGGAGCCCGTTGACGGCGCTCAGCCACGCGGCCAATCTCCTCGTCCACGATCGGCTGCCGTCCGAGGCGCTGCGACGCCAGACCTACGACGTCCTGGCGCGCGACACCTCCCGCCTGCGTTCGCTCGTGGAGGGCCTGCTGGAGTTTGGCCGCCTCGAGGCCGGCGCCGCCGCGTTCCGGTTCACGACGCTTGACGTGAGCGCGCTCGTCGAATCCACCGTGGCGGAGTTTCAGGAGCGCGTGTCAGCCGATGGCTACGTCGATCGAGCTGTCCGATCATCCGAACGAACGTCCACGCCAGCGTCGATCGGGAGGCGTTGTCGCGGGCGCTCTGGAACCTGCTCGACAACGCCGTGAAGTACTCGCCTGAGTCCCGCGCGGTGCACGTCGAACTGACGCGCGAGGCCGGACGTGCTTCCATCACCGTCCGGGACCACGGCATCGGGATTCCCGCCGACGAGCAGCGCACGATCTTCGACCGGTTCGTGCGGGGCACCGAGTCCAAGTCTCGGCGCATCCACGGCACCGGGATCGGCCTCGCCATGGTGCGGCAGATCGTGCGGGCGCATGGCGGCGAGGTTGACTTGGTCAGCGAGCCGGGACGAGGCAGCTCGTTCACGATTCGCTTGCCCGTCGAGCCGCCGTCGCTCGACGAACGAGAGGCTGCGCCCGAGGGGGCGTCGCGAGCCCAAGTGGCCAAATCATGACAGACATCCTGGTTGTCGAAGACGAACCGACCATCGCGTTCACCTTGAACGCGGACCTGACGAGCGAGGGGTACGACGTGACCGTCGCGTCGACCGGACCCGATGCGCTCCGCCTGGCGACGACGCACGACTACGCGCTCATCCTGCTCGACGTCATGCTGCCGGGCAAGGACGGCTTCGAGGTCTGTCGCGAGCTGCGCCGCGCCGGCCGCCGCACGCCGATCATCGTCCTCACCGCCCGGACGCACGACGCCGAGAAAGTGATGGGGCTCGAGCTCGGCGCCGACGACTACATCACCAAGCCGTTCAACCCGCGCGAGCTGCGCGCGCGCATCAAGGCCGTGCTGCGACGCACGGTCGTCGAGACGCCGGACGTGTTCCGCTTCGGCGACGCCGAGGTGGACTTCGCCCGCGGCGAGGTGCGTCGAGGCGGGCAGCCGGTCGACGTCAGCGCGCTGGAGTTCAAGCTGCTGACGGCGTTCGTCAAGAGCGCCGGCCGCCTGCTCACCCGCGAGCAACTGCTCGACACGGTCTGGGGCAGGGGCATCGCCATCAGCGACCGCGTCATCGACAACCACATCGTCAGTCTCCGCCGCAAGCTCGAGCCCGATCCGTCCGAGCCGCGGTTCCTGCTCAACGTGCGCGGGATGGGGTATCGACTCGATGCGTGAACGGGAGAGACACGTCACCGTACGGCCGACACAACCTGTACATTCGTTGTCTACGCTGATCCCATTGAGGCCCCTCGACGGTGCTCGGGGCAGGTCGGACCATAGTGGTCCGTCAGGGAGATCAGCGATGAAGTGGCGTCATTTGGTTGCGATATCGACTCTGATGTGCTGTGCGTCGGTCGCAGTGCCGACAGGCGCACAGTCTGGCTCGGCGCAGTCCGCGCTCGAGTCGGCCCGCAAGACGGCAGTTGTCGATGGCAACTTGCCGGCCGCCATCAAGCAGTACCAGGCCATCGTCTCTCGGTACGCGAAGAGGCGACCGCGCCGTCGCGGCCGAGGCGCTGCTGCTGATGGCGGACGCGTATCAGAAACTGGGCGATGCGCAGGCGCGGACGACGTACGAGCGCATCGTCCGTGACTATTCCGATCAGGCGGATCCGGTCGCGACCGCGCGGGGCCGACTCGCGTCGCTGGCGGGGGCGCGCCCGCTGAACGCCGCTTCGCTCGGTCTGCTGTGCGCCGATTGTGGCGATTCCGAGTCGTCAATCTCTCGTGACGGACGCTGGCTTGCCGTACACGGACTGGGACAGCGGGGATCTCGCGATTCGGGACATGGTCACGGGAATGACTCGCCGCCTCCTGGTGAAGACCGGTTCTTACAGGGACCTGAGGACCGACTCCGATAAGGATTCGATCGGTTTCGTGCAGGCGCCGCTGCTCTCGCCCGATGCGAGTCAGATCGCGTTCTTGTGGGAATCAGATAAGGCCGGCGTGCCGGTTCAGTTGCGGGTAATCCCCAACCAGCCCGGGGCGAAGTCGCGTGTGCTTGTTGATAGTCCAGAATTCGAATGGCTCATTCCCTTGGCATGGTCCCCCGACAGCACGCGCCTGCTCGCTGAGCTGCAGAGGCCGGACAAGACATGCCAGTTCGCATGGGTTTCGACTGCGACCGGAGCGGTCACGATTGTGAAATCCCTCGCGTGGCGGCTGGCGGGAATTCAAGATGCGAAACTGTCGCCCGACGGCCGTTTCATCGCCTATTCCGCCCGGACGATAAATCCTGTTCGTGCGCTCAACCAGACGGAGAACGAAGTCGGTGAGTGGAACATCTACGTACTCGCTGCCGATGGCCGAACCGAGACGGAAGTTATCAGGACGGCGGGCATCGACAAGGAGCCCATGTGGTCGCCGGACGGCAGCCATCTGCTGTTTCGGAGCGACCGATCTGGGACTGTCGACCTTTGGGCGCTTCCGATGCGCGAGGGCAAAGCCATAGGCCCGTCGCTCGTCGTCCGGCGCGACATTGGTGCCGTCAACAATCTTGGCATCACAGACGCGGGCATGTATTACTTCGACCGCACCGCGCGCGGCATCGATCAGGTGTTTGTCGCCGAGATCGATACGACGGGCAAGCTTCCGGCGAACACTCGAATCGTGGATAGTTTTGCCGGTATCAATCCGTCATGGTCCCCGAATGGCAAGTTGCTGGAGTTTGCCAGAAGCAAACCGCTGGCGGACGGTATCACGTTCGACCTCGTGGTTCACAACATGGCCACCGGGGATGAGAAGGTGGTTTCGCGCCCTGGGTTGAAACAAGGGCCCGCACGGTGGTTGGGATCGAGCACGGCGTTTCTGCAACTGGTCGCTGCCCCCTGAACGGTCGGCCGCAGAAGGCTACTACCGCTCCGTCCATTGGGTTGACCTTCTCCAGGGGACATTCCGGGAAGTCATCCCGGAAAGCTCATCGAGAAGTGGCGTTGCAGCCGTGTCGCCCGATGGCACGACGCTCTACCAGTTTGCACGCGATCCGCAGGCTCCTCAAACAGCGCCATTTACTCAGATAGTCGCGGTCGATCTTGCAACCGCGCAGGAACGCCTCGTCGTACGGCTGCCAGGGACCGCGGACACGCTTCCTCTTGCGGGAGGTTTTGCCCTGGCCTTGAGCCCTGATGGGAAGACTCTGGCAGTGACCACGAAGAACACGAAGACGCGTGACGTGAACCTGTCCCGCGTCGGAACAGATGGCACCCAATTCCGCGACGTCTTTGGCCCCTTCAGGGCGGGCCTGCTGAACGACAGGCTGGCGTGGACGAAGGATGGTCGCGCCATTCTGTTCGCCACCGCCGACCCCACTGCCGAGCCGCGCCACTGGCAGATCAAGCGCGTCAGCGCCGAGGGCGGGCAGCCGGAATTCACGGGCCTCGACGTTCACGACCTCGGTCCTTTTTCGGTGAGCCCGGACGGATCGCGCGTCGCTTTTACGAGCACGAGCGCCAACCAGAGTGAACTGTGGGCTCTTGATGTGTCGTGGGTCTGGACGGGGAAGCGGTAGCAATCGGTACGAGCTGGACCCACCGAACATGCTCCACAGCTACGGCGCCGACCGTAGACGCCACCAGAGCGCCTGCGCGTCTCACCGATGGGCCAATCGTCCCGCGTTCAGACTCAAATAGAACAGAGTCTTGACCGAAACCATACCAGCGCGTGACACCCGCTGGTTGCTGCTGCGGTTAGGATCCCACGTCAACCGTGGCTGAGGCCAGGATGTCCTCCCGGGGACCGCCGATCCTGGCCGGCACAATTCAGAAATCGCGAAGCCTACGGTCAGGATTCGACCGTACAACGGCGGACTGATCCTCGTTGAAGGAGCATCACCAGCGCATAAGGAGACCGGACATGGATCTTCGACTGCGGTTCCTCAGGGTGTGCACCATGGTTGTCGCTGTGCTCGGATGGACGACCACCGCTGCTGTCGCCGAGGTCGCCGAGGACGTCGCGGCGGAGGTTCAGAACCTGATTGGTCCCGCTCCTGACCACGGCCAGCTCGTGAACGCAGCCGACGGCCCTCCCGCCAATCTCGACCCCGGTATATTCCGGCGGATGGTCAACTCAATGTGGCGCGAGTCGCTGACGTTCCGGCGACAGTGCCAGCGCCTGGGGGCGGAGCGCGGGCTCGTCGTGAAGCTGCTCTCCCAGCCCTCGCACCGGGATTCGTCCGTGCGCGCGTCGACCGAGATGTCGCGCAAGAACGGCACGCTCACGCTCGCGCGCGTCGTCATCTTCTCGCCTGGCGATGCCGTCGAGCTCATCGCGCACGAGATCGAACACATCATCGAGCAACTGGACGGCGTCGAGTTCGTCGACCGCGCATCAACGCGGACCACCCGTGAGGCTGGGGCCGCCTACGAGACCGGTCGGGCCGTGGAAGTCGGACGTGTGGTCGCCCGAGAGGTCCGGGCGGCCAGAGGCCGTGTCGTCATGAGCCTTCCCCAGCGTGAGCAACCGGGGGGCTCGCTGGCTCCCGCGTCATCGAGTGTCAGCGCCGACGGACGATTCATCGCGTTCACGTCCGCTGCCAGGCTGGTGGCCGCTGATGAAGACGATGATCTGGACCTGTACGTCCTGGATGTTCAAACGGGGACGACGACACTGGAATCGTCCAGGCCGGGATGGGCGAGTCGCTATCGTCCAATCCTGTACCCTCGAATCAGCGGCAGCGGTCGGTTCATCGTCTTTCAGGCTGTTGCCGAGGATGGCCCGGCGTCGTTTCCGTGGCAGGTCGTCCTGCTCGATCGACACTCCGGGACCGCGCGCCTCGTCAGCGTAGACTCGCACGGCCGCCTGGGGAACGGGCACTCCACACAGGCCGCGATCAGCGCCGATGACACGACGGTCGTCTTCGAGTCGTTGGCGACGAATCTCATCGAGTCCGGGGACGCCAACGGCAGCACTGCTGACATCTTGATGGTTCGGCTGGCCGGGGGCGGTTTTACTCTCGTGAGCGTCGGGGGCGACGGGTCCCAGCCAGCCGCCGGTCATAGCGTGACACCGGCCATCAGCGCCGATGGACGGTACGTCGCCTTCATGTCGACAGCTGACCTCGACTGCGGCGACGTTTCAACGTGTGCCACGCCCACCGATGGACGTACGCTGGTGCCAGCGGTCTTTCTGCGCGATACGACGCGCAACATGACGTCGCGGGTCAGCCGAAGCTCGAACGGGAAGAAGGCCAATGGCTCGAGCTCATGGCCCGCGTTGAGCGGCGACGGCCGCGTGGTGGCGTTCGTGTCGGAGGCGACCAACCTGGTCCGGGGCGACTGGAACGGAAGGTCGGACATTTTCATTCACGACACGTCGACCGGCGCGACCGAGCTCGTGAGTCGTCGGCCCGACGGCAAGACCCCCAATGGCGCGAGCGGCCTTCCCGCGATTTCGGGGGACGGACAGACCGTGGCCTTCCAGTCGTTTGCGTCGGACCTGGTCTGTACGAAGGACTGCTCACCAAATGAGCAGGACATCAATCTGTTGCTGGATGTGTTCGTGTACAACCGTTCGTCTGGCGTCACGGTCCGGGCCAGCGTTGAGGAGCCTGACGAGTGGATGGAGGCGAGTCACGCGCCTTCGCTCGACGCGTCCGGCCGGGTGCTGGTGTTCGCGTCGCGGCATCCGATTGGCCTCGACGACTGGGGCCACGACGACGATCTGTTCGTGTGGGTGCAAGGGCCGGGAGGACGGTGGCATCGGTGAACCGTTGGTGTGTTCTGTAAACGGCCCGACGGTCTTGGCCGCCTCGACCGGAGGGCGGTGCGGTGAGCTCATTAGGAACAAATTCGCCGTCGTTCGCTCGACGCGTCCGGCTCGGGGGCGACCACGTGATTGCCCGGCAAGGGCCAGACTTACACGACGACCAGCGGCAAGCCCGTCGGACTGCAGACTGGGACTGCCGACTGGGACTGCCGACTGAGACTGAGGACTGTGACTGCACGACTGCCGACTGCCGACTGTTTTCATCTCCCCACAGGAGTAGACTCCCCTCATGTCTGCTGCCCGTCCCCTCACCGACCTGCGGTACGGCTTCCGTCAATTGCGCCTCAATCCCGGATTTGCGTGCCTGTCCATCGTCACGCTCGCTCTCGGCATCGGCGCCAACACGGCGCTCTTCAGCGTCGTGCGCAACGTCATCCTGAAGCCGCTGCCGTATCGCGAGCCGGAGCGTCTGGCGCGTGTGTGGATGGACAACCGGCGCCTCCAGATGCGCGAGGACTGGGCGTCCTACCCCAACTATCAGGACTACAAGCGGCTCGGCACGTCATTCGAATCGATGGCGGCGTTCACCGAGCCGACGCTGAACCTCATCGGCGACGGCGAGCCCGAGCGCGTCACCGGTGTCTACGCCGAGGCGGCGCTCTTCGACGTGCTCGGGGTCACGCCGATCGAAGGGCGTCTCTTCACAAAAGATGAGGAGACGGCGGGCAAGGAGAACGTGGTCCTCATCAGCTGGGGCCTGGCGCAGCGACGCTTTGGCGGCGTTCGGCAGGCCGGTGACGCCAGCGCGATCGGCAAGACGCTCGATTTCGACGGCCGGCGGCTCACGGTCATCGGCATCATGCCTGCCAGCTTTGCCTTCCCGGCGAAGAACAGCGACTTCTGGGCGCCCCTCGTCGTCGGAGGGCGCGCGAACAGCCGCGTCGGTTACTGGCTGCAGATGGCCGCGCGCCTGAAGCCTGGCGTCACGCCGGTCCAGGCCCAGGCCGAAATGGATATCGCCGGTACGCAACTCGAGCAACAGTATCCAGCCGAGAATGCGGGGTACGGGATCTACGTGAATCCGCTCGAGAATCACGTCGCCGGCAACGTCAAGACGCCCCTCTACGTCCTGCTCGGCGCGGTCGGATTCGTGCTGCTGATCGCGTGCGTGAACGTCGCCGGGCTCTTTCTCGCGCGGGCCGAGTCGCGCGGCCGCGAGATCGTGGTGCGCTCGGCCATCGGCGCCAGCCGGAGGAATCTCGTCTGGCAGCTTCTCATGGAGGCAGGTGCCCTCGCGGCGTCAGCAGGAGCGGCCGGCGTTCTTGCCGCCTACGCCGGTGTTCGAGCGATCCTCTGGCTGGCGCCTCCCGATCTGCCACGCGTCGACGAGATCAGGCTCGACGGCACTGTCATGGCCTTTGCCGTTGCCCTTACGACCGTGACCGCGCTGCTCTTCGGGCTGTGGCCCGCGTGGCGCCTGTCGCGTGTGAATCTGCAGGAAGCGCTGCGCGAGAGCGGCCGCGGCATGTCGAGCTCGCACGCGGCGGCCCGGACGCGGTCGATTCTCCTCGTCGTGCAGTGCGCGCTCGCAATCATGCTGCTCGCCGGAGCCGGCCTGCTCCTGCGCTCGCTCGGCGCGCTGCGCGGTATGGACAGCGGATTCCGCACAGCCAACCTGCTCACGATGCGCGTCAACGCGTCGCGCACGACGTTCGCCCAGCCGCCGCAGCTGCGGCAGTTCTACGATCAAGTGCTGCAGCGCGTGCAGGCGCTTCCCGGGGTCACGAGCGCCGCGATCACGACGGATCTGTTTCTGAGCAACACGCCCAACTCGGGCACGTTCACCCTGGAGGATCGTCCGCCCTTCCCGCCATCCGAGCAGATTGAAGCGACCACCGACGCCGTGTCGCCGGGATTCTTCGAGATGATGCAGGTGCGCCTCGTCAGCGGCCGGTTCCCCGACGCCCAGGACCGGGACGGTGGCGTGCGCGGCGTGGCGATCAACGAAACGTTCGCCAAGCGGTACTGGCCGGACCAGAATCCGGTCGGCAAGCACATGGTGTTCGGCACGCCGGGCGAGCGCAATCCGTGGCTGACGATCGTCGGCGTCGTCGGCGACATGCGCCGCCGCGGCCTGCATCAGGGCGCGCGACTCGAAGCGTTCTTCTCGACGACGCTGAACGTCGGCCGCAACATGCAGCTCATCGTCGCCACCGACTCGAAAGCGATCGCGCTCGCGCCGGCGGTGCGTGCCGCCATCCGCACGCTCGACGCGTCGAGCCCCGTGACGGCTGTCAGTACCGTCGAGGCGCAGATCGGCGAATCGCTGGCGATTCGCCGTTTCCAGGCGTGGCTGCTGGCGCTTTTCTCGCTGCTGGCGGTCCTGCTCGCGGCGGTCGGCATCTTCGGCCTCATGGCGCAGGTCGTCGCGCGTCGAACTCCGGAGATTGGCGTGCGGATGGCGCTCGGCGCGACTCCGCAAAACGTGCTCACGCTTGTCGTTCGCCAGGGGGTCGGGTTGGCCGCGGCAGGGACGCTCATCGGCATCTGCGGAGCATTGGCCCTCGCGCGCGGCCTCCAGAGCCTCCTCTTTGGTGTCGGCGCCGCCGATCCGCTCAGCTATGCAGCCGCGGCGGTCGTCATGGCGGTATCGGTTCTCCTCGCCTGCGCGCTGCCTGCGTGGCGCGCGGCTCGAGTGGATCCCACGGTGGCCCTGCGTGGGGACGGCTAGACGCTAGCGCGCGAACGGTGCGTAGGTCCTGAACCAACGACTGTCCCGCAACTCCGCACGCTCTGATCGCGTTTGGCAGGAGGCGCTCATCTTCAACCGGTTCGGGCCGTCCTACCTCCGGGTTAGCGCCGACCTGCTCTCGCTCGAGTGGTTGTACGCTGCGCGCACGAAGCAGAACCTCAAGCTCTTCGGCGTGGCCCTGAGCCGCTGACCGGGCGTTCGTCGGGTCCGAACGCCGTTGGGGAGTAGGATGAGGTATGAGACGCCTCATCGTCGTGTTGACGCTCCTCGCGATCGGGACGCTCGTCGACGCTCTGGCGCAGAGCCCGCCCGAGCCGCGGGCGTCCGGGCCTCTTCTCCGCATCAACGCGGTCGCCCTCGACCGCGACGACCGTCCCGTCATGGATCTTCGGGCGCGAGACCTGGAGGTCTGGATCGGCGGTTACCGCGTTCCCATCCAGACGGTGACGGCGGTTACGACGTCCAGCGATGATCGGGGCCGGGAGATCGTGCTGCTGCTCGACGATACGACGCTCGCGCCGGTTCAGGCCCCGCGCGTTCGCGCGATCGCGCGCCGGTTCGTGAACCGGATGGCGCCCGGCGACCAGATGGCCATCGTCGCGCTCAACGGCGACACGATGGAGAGCTCGGGCGATCGGACGCGTCTGCTCAAGAGCATCGATGCAGCCAACCTGCTGCCGGCAGCAGGCGTCCAGCGTGTGGAGGACGTGGGCGCGCACGTCCTTCAGACAATTGCCGCCCTGTCGCGGCAGTTCGTGGAAGGGTCGGGCGGCCGAAGGACGATCGTCGCGATTGGTGCGGCGTGGCTCTTCGACCGGCCGATACCGCCACCCATGGTCGGACGGGACCTCCGGCCCGAATGGACCGACGCGATGCGGGCGACCGCGTCCGCCGGCGTGCACGTCTACGTGATCGATCCGGCCGGAGTCGGCGCATCACCAGTGTTCAACGGGTCGAGCGGCTTCGCGCGCGAGACCGGCGGCCACGCGTTCCTCAACACCAACGACTTCGACGGGGCCGTCGATCGCATCATGCGCGAGGCGTCGAGCTACTACGTGATCGCCGTGGCCGATCCGCCGATACGGCGCACGTCGGACCTGCGCGAGCTGGATGTTCGCGTGCTGCGGCAGGGCGTCACGGTGCGGGCGCGCCGCGCGGTCCTGGGACGTCCCTGATACGGAACGAACACGACAGACTCGCGAGCCAGGGACTACAACTCAGCGCGAAGATCCATGAGATTGGGCGTCCTCCTGGTCACCGTCTCGCTCGCAGGTGGAATGGCCGGACCGCCGGGCGCACCGCGCGTCCGCGCCGGGCCTGACGCGGTTCAGACCGCAAAGCCTGTCCTTCGCTCCGGAGTCGACCTCGTCGAGGTCGCTGTGCTCGTACGCGACGGGGATGACCACCTGGTGGGCGATCTCACGGCCGCGGATTTCCAGGTTCTCGAAGGCGGAACACCACAGGCGATTGCGGCGTTCCAGCGCGTGTCGATGCCCGTCCGAGTGATGGCCGCGACTCCGGGCACCGGGGCCGTCGTCGCAAACGACGTGGCGTCGAACGAGCGCACCGGCGACTCGCGCGTCTTCATCCTCGGTACTCGACGCCATGCACATCGCCTCGCCGAGGACGCGCGTCGTCCGCGACTACGCGAAGCAGTTCATCGAGCGCCACATGGGCCCGGCTGATCTCGTTGCGGTCGTGTCACCCGGTGGCCTCGCCTCCGCCACGCAGGATTTCACGAGCGACAAGGCGCGACTGCTTGCCGCCGTCGGTCAGTTCGCCGGGAGTAAGCTCACGTCCGCGACGGTGGAGATCGATCAGGAAAGACACACGCTCGAAGCACCGCTGCACCAGGGTATGGATCCGAGCGACGGCGAGCGTGCCATCCGCGCCAGGTCGCTGACCAACGTGCTCGAAGCGCTGGCCGCGCATCTCGATAGAGTCGAGAGCCGGCGCAAATCGCTGTTGCTGTTCAGCGAAGGTATCGACTACGACCTGCTGGACGTCATGGGCAAGTTGCAGCGACAGAGCTCGGATGTCATGAAAGCGATGAACGGCGCGGTTGGAGCGCTGATGCGGGCGAACGTCTCGTTGTACGCCATCGACCCGCGCGCCCTGAGCTCCGCCGAAGGCGACCTCGTCGAGAATCCTGTATATCGTGCGACGCCGAGCGTGATCCAGTCCAGCGTCGAGGCCGAGTATTCGGATTCGATTCGACGTCTGCGCGATCTGGCGGATTCGACTGGCGGCTTTGCCGCGGTCGACCGCAACGACATCGGGCCAGCATTCGCGCGGATCATCGAGGAGAGTAGCGACTACTACATCCTCGGTTACACGCCGTCGAAACCGCCGAAGCGCGGAGAGTTCCGTGCCATCGACGTTCGCGTGTCGCGTCCGGGCGTGCGGGTCGTGGCGCGCAAAGGCTATCTCGTGCCTTCCGGGTCGCCCCGCGCTTTCGCGACCGAGGCGGCTCCGGAGGTCACGCTGCCCTCGGGCATTCCCGGCCGGCCGCGCAACAGCCGGGCCGAGATGCCGGCGATGGAGACGCCGGCGCGGACGGCCACCGGCGTCCCGGCCGAGCTGAACCTGCTGCTCGCGAGCCCGCTGCCACGCGCCGGTCTTCCCATCAGGGTGCAGGCGGTGCCGTTCAGAGGGAGCGGAAGAAAGGCGGTCGTCCGTCTGGTGGTGGAAGTCCTCGGACGCTCGCTCGCTTTCGCGGAACGGAGTGGCAGGTTCGAAGAGCGTATCGATCTGGCACTGCTCACGGTCGACGATCGCGCCCGGGCTGGAAACGGCCGGTCCGCGCGGCTCGACGTGCGAGTGACGCCGGACGAGCTCGAGCGCGTGCGATCGACCGGCGTGCGATGGCTGGCCGAGCTCGAACTGGAGCCGGGCCGCTATCAGGTGCGCGTGGCCGGCCGCGCGGTCGGAACCGGCACGAGCGGAACGATCACCTGCGACGTCGACGTTCCCGCCTTCGAACCCGAGCGTCTGGGCATGAGCGGCGTGACGATGACTTCGCTCCCATCGGTTCTGATGTTCACGCGGGGCGACCAGTGGCTGCAGTCGACGCTCGAAACGCCGCCGTCGGCCGCGAGGAGCTTCGTGGCCGGCGACGAGCTGAAGGCGGGCCTGGAAGTCTACGTGCCCGGACTCGCTCCGGCCGATGTCGAAGTCGTGGCCCAAATCGAACGGCCCGACGGCTCGCAAACGGTGCTGGTCCGCAAGAGGATTGCACGCGGAAGCGGCAAGCCACGCGTCGAAGCGGTCGGGGTTCCTGTCGACACCTCGCGGCTCCTGCCCGGCGGGTACGTGCTCCACATCGTTCTGGAGCCCTCGGGTGGAGCGGCCAGCATGGAGCGGCGTGTTGCGTTCGAGGTCGTTCGAAAGGACTGAACGTCGAATTCGCGCGCGTCGCTCACTCCGAATCCTCAGCGTCGAACACGCAACGGATGATGTCTCCGTCTGTGCGGACGGCCGTCCCGGGTCTCCGCTCTTTCACCCACGCCGTGAACTCCTCGAGCCGTGGATAGCCGCCGGTCCCGTCGAACAACCGCGCATCATCGATCAGGACCACGTGGCCGCGCACCGTGTGGCCGACGAGGGCGGTCATCTCCGCCATGATCGGGGTCTCTTCCGCGCCGCGCCCGCTCGCGCTTCCCATGTAGTGACCGTCGAGCCAGAAAAGCGCCGGCCCGGTCAGGGATTCGAGCACCCCCGGCAAAAGCGTGGCGCTGTCTCCCTGCAGCAGGCGAATGTGCCGCTGGCCGGCGAAACGCGTGACGGCTCGCGCGTGCAGCCCCGGGTCGACTTCGATCGAGATCAAGCGCTCGACGTGCATGCTCAACGCCTGCACCATCTCGCCGGTGTAGGTTCCCGTCTCGACGAGTGTTTGCAGCCCGTATCGTTTCTGGTAGCCGATCAACGTGCGCTGTTTGACGACGTTCGGGGAGGGGAGTGGCTTGCCCGCGAGCCACCACTGGAAGGTGATGCGGGCGCGCGTCAGTCGGACGAGTGGCGGCGAAACAGACCAGCGGCGCCATGCGCCGAGCAATCGCGTCACCGGACTCCTGGCTGTCGCTTGGCCACTGTTGATGGAGATGACCGCCGTGGCGGCCACGCCGTCGAAGACGCGCGGTACTACTGGGACGAAGCGGGCTGGCTTCGGTATCGACGTCAGCGACGCCGGCGCGCGCTCAGCATCCTCGCCCTGCTCCTCGTCGCGATCGCGGTTCTCTGGTGGCGGGGCAAGCTCGGCTAGTGGATGAGCCGCTAGTTTCTCACCGCCGCCCGGCGCGAGGCCCTGATGAGCGCCTGCTTCCTCACCCGTGGCCATTGCTTCAGTTCGTATTCGCGCTTCAGCGCCTCGGACAGACTCTCAAAAGATTCCGAGTACACCAGCCGCACCGGCCGCCGGCTGCTCGTGTAGCGCGCGCCGCGACCCGCGTTGTGCGCGCGCGTCCGCGCTCGCGGGTCGAGCGCATAGCCAGTGTAGAGCGACCCATCCGCGCAGCGGACGATGTAGACGAAATGCATCGGGAGCCCCACCAGAATACGCGGATTCGTCATCCGATGTGCGGTGGGCGTCGGCGGAGAGGGCGAGGCGGGGCATCAGAAGTCCCCGCCTCGTGCGGTCAAGAGTCAGCCTTCCAGATCGGACCGCGCGGCGGCAACTGCGCGCGTCACTTCGGCCTTGGCGTCGAGATCGGGCTTGGCGTCGTGAATGGCCTCCGCCAGCGTCTGCCCCTCGTTCAGGACGTGATGCTTGAGGACCATGAACGGCACGCTCGTGTTGCGCGCAGCGTGGGCGATCGTCACGAATTCCTCGGCGGTCTCGAAGTCCTCCGCCGCGAGCTCCATTTTCGTGCCCGGGTTGAGCACCTTCTGCACGCGGTCACGCACTTCGGGGTTCCACACTGAGACGTGAAGACTCGTCACCGATCCGGGCGGATGCGACACGGCCGGACGCTCTTCTCGAGACCTTGCCGCTGCTGCGGCAGGTACAGGTCGTCGTGCGCGCGTGGTCACTGGCGCTGTCGTTGGCGCCGCAGCACTTTCTGTCACGACCGCGCTCGGAGTTGGTGTACTCGACAATCTATCGTGCACCGCTGGACCGATCGCGATTCCAAGCGCGACCGCTCCAACGAAACCGACCGCGAGAGCTGAAGCTTTGCCAACCGTCATAAACAACCTCCTGGGTTAGCGCAGCGGTCTTGTACCGCTTAGCTCATGTAGAGCGATTCACACTCGCTCGTCTGACAGGTCACGAGTGCAAGATGGCGACCGCGTTCCGCGGGCTTCGCCCTTCTGTTCGCCGTGCCGTCGTTAAGTATTCGACCGACGGACGTTTAGGGCTGATGAAGCGCCTCGTACACGAGTTGACGCTGGGCCCACAAAACGTGAAACTGACGCTCGTCCATGCTCGTTGGGCTCGTCCTGACGTTTCGCGCCAGTCGCAAGGAACCGCTCGCCGAAGTCCTCGAGCGGATCCATGCCGCGTTCCTGTCGTCTGGTTTGGGCGAACCAACCGTCCAGTTTTCGCTGGCGGACTCGCCCCTGGAGGGAATGTCGAGCGTCGACCGCGTACTCAAGCGCCACCCCGCGCTTCAGGAACTGCTATGGACGGGCTCGCCGCTGCCGGCGCTTCCGCCCATCAAACAGATCTCCAATGGACTCGGTTCGCCCGTGCCGGGGCAGGCGGTTCCGATCGACACGCTCCTCGCGATCGCGAAGGGCATGCCTCGCTCGTTTCCGCTGCACAAGGCCATGTTTCACTTCCGGTCGCCGGCGTTTGGTGCGGCCGTGCCGTCGGCCGCACCAAACGGAGCCCTGCCTTCCGGTGTCATCGTCAGCGATTCCTGGTGGGTGAGCGGCCGGTCACGCTCGGTGTCCGCGGTGGTGACTGTCGAAGTGTCCAACGACAGCACCGCGATCCCGGCGCCGCCACGCGAAGTGGAGGCAGTGCTCGCGGCGTGCGGAAAAATCGACAGCACGACGCAGGTTCCGCTGGCCGCGAACGCTGACCCGTCACTCGTGGCGCGACCCCTGGCGCCGTCGCCCGAGGTCGCACAGGCGGTCAGCGACATCATCCGCGACTACCGTACGAGGCTCGCCGACGTGATTGATCGAGCGGCGCTCCCGCACGATCTGCCGCCGGCGCTCGAGGCGTTGCAGACGATCGGCTTGGGCGAAACGACCGGGCCCAAGAAGCCTGTTCTGGTACGCGCGTTCAAGCCGATGGGCTACGACTGCCGCGGGGGCTCGGGAACGTTCACGCTGCGCCGACGCACCGCCGGCAACATCACCGTCGAGATCGAGCTCGACGTCGGTACATGGAGCCGCAGCCTCACGGCCATGTATCGGGTGATCGGACTCGGCTTCGCTACGGTGCTCCCGCTCCCTGTGTCGAAGCGGGCGATGGGGACCATGCAATACAAGATCGGCGACGCTTCGCACTGGCAGCAGCTGGTCGACAATCTCTCGGCGCTGGTGACCGAACTGGACCGCAGCGTCGTACCGGCCATCGAGGCGGCGGCCGGGCCGTCGCCCACGTGGTTCAAGCCAGAGGGGTGACGCGCTCTAGCGCGACGCCATCAGCTGGTCGTCCGGCCGTTTCGCGAGCGCGTTCAGATAACGAAGCGCCGTGACCTGGTCGAAGATGCCATCCCGCACGAAGCGAGTCCACAGTTGTTCCTCGGCACGCCGAGCCCCACGCTCGTCCGCACCGTCGATGTGTGCCATCTCGTGCCAGATGATCGACGCCAGCACGTGTTCGTAGAGTTCTGACCCTGCCGCGGCCCCTTGCAGCACGGCGCTCTGCTTCACCAGGTACACCACGTTGCTCTGGTCGATGGTGACGGCGTCCGCCCTCAGCGTAAACGCATCCAAACTGAGCAGCTTCTCTCGGACCTCCGGCTTCGCGTCGTTGGCGTCGATCACGGCCACTTGCGTCGGACGCTTCGGCAGCTGCGCGATTGCGTGCGCCACCGCGCGATCATACGGACGAAATTCGGGGTGTTCGGCCCGGGGCACCGCAGGGGCCAGGCCGATGACCAAAACGAGAGGGAGGGTCCAACCAGTCGCCTGTCGCATCACGTCGCACCTCCGGGTTCTTGCGGACGTGTTCGACGGTGCGGCTGGGGGACGGCTACCTCAATGACGGGCGGGTGAAACGACGATGACCTGGAGGTAGCGAGTCAGTACCTTGGGAAAATGCACGAGAAAACGCGTGGCTTTGCCCGGCCGGCTGGGGTTCGAGATCGCACTGAGGACGATGTGGCTACCCGACCCGCGCCCAGAATGGCGAGGGACGGTGGCATGAGGTCCTCATGACGGGAGTAGAATGCCAGCCGGTACGGAGAGGTGCGACGTGAGTCAGGCCGGCGCTCAGCGACCTCGACTGGTACGGTTTGGCGAATTCGAGCTGGATCCGCGCACGGGCGAGCTGCGCAAGGACGACGCGCGCGTGACCCTCCAGGAGCAGCCCCTCAAGGTGCTCCAGGGCCTGTTAGAGCACCCCGGCGACCTCGTCACCCGCGAGGACCTGCGGCAGCGGCTCTGGCCGGGCGACACGTTCGTCGACTTCGAACACGGGGTAAACGCAGCCGTGAAGCGGCTGCGCGAGGCGCTAGGCGACTCAGCTGACACCCCCCGCTTCATCGAGACTCTGCCGCGCCGCGGGTATCGGTTCATTGCCCCCGTCGAGCAGGAACCGCCCATCGTCGGCGCCGATCCAGAGAGAGCCAGTCCCAGCAGCGACGACGGAGACAAACCTGCTCCTGCTGCCGCTGCGCTGGAGACGCATCCGAAGCGCTAGTCTGGACGGCTGATAGTCGCGGGGGTCGCGGGCATCCTCGTCACGGTCGCCTTGAGCGTCTGGCTGCTCTACAGTCGGCTCATCAGCCACAAAGCCGACTTGATGTTGATTCAGAACTTCAGGTGAAACTGGCCGCCGAATCCGGGCCGGTGTCGGCCTCGCCGGCGCCACGCGGCACGAAGAGCACTGCGACGAAAGCTGAGCATCCACGAGGGTCCGGCTATAATCAGCCCGTCGACACATGAGAGCGGTCGCGCTGGTCGTGATCGTCGTCGGTCTCGCAAGTGCCATCGACGTGCGGTCCGCGGCAGCCCGCGCCGACGGTCAGACCGGAGTCACGCCGTCTGCGCAGCCTCTTCGTTCCGGTGTCGACCTCGTCGAGATCGCCGCCCTCGTCCGCGATCAGGACGGGCGACTGGTCACCGATCTCACCGCCGCAGATTTCCAGGTCATCGAAAACGGGACGCCGCAGATGATTGCGGCGTTCCAACGTGTGTCGATGCCCGTCCGATCGATCGGAGGTGGCGCCGCTCCTCTGTCTTCCGACGTCGCCTCGAACGAGCGCGCCACCGACGCCCGCATCTTCATCCTTGTTCTCGATGCCCTTCATGTTGCGCCAGTCCGGACGCGTGTCGTCCGCGACTACGCGCGGCAATTCATCGAGCGTCATGCTGGCCCGGCCGATCTCGTCGCCGTCGTCTCGCCCGGCGGGCTGGCGGCTGCGACCCAGGACTTCACGAGCGACAAGGCCCGGCTGCTTGCCGCCGTTGGTCAGTTTGCGGGGAGCAAGCTGTTGTCCGCTTCGGTCGAAATCGAGCAGGAAGCGAACGGACTGCGGGCTCCGATGCACCAGGGAATGGACCCGAGCGACGGCGAGCGAACGAACCGCGTGCGGGCTCTGGCGAGCGTGCTCGACGCCCTTGCCGGGCACCTTGCGAGAGTGGAGAACCGGCGGAAGTCGCTGCTCCTCTTCAGCGAGGGCATCGACTACGACATGCTGGACGTCACTGGCAAGTTGCAGCGTTACAGCTCGGAGGTCATGAAGGCCCTCGACGAGGCGATTGGAGCGCTCATGCAATCCAACGTCTCCATGTACCCGATCGACCCGCGCGCCCTGAGCTCCGCCGAGGGCGACCTGGTCGAGAATCCTGTGTTTCGCCCGACGCCGAGTGTGACCCAATCGAGCGTGGAAGCCGAGTATTCGGGTTCGGTACGAGGCCTGCGCCATATGGCCGAGTCGACCGGCGGCTTTGCCGCCGTCGACCGTAACGACATCGGGCCTGCATTCGAACGGATCATCGAGGAGAGCAGCGACTACTACATCCTCGGATACACGCCGTCGAAACGGGCAACGCCCGGAGAGCCTCGTACGATTGACGTCCGTGTGTCACGTCCAGGCACTCGCGTCGTTGCCCGCAAAGGCTACGTCGCGCCCGTCGCTCCGGCCCGCGGATTTTCGAGCCCCACGGCAATCGAGGAGGCGCCCTTTACTCCGAACACGCCAGTGCTGGCGCGAAACAATCGCATTGATATCCCGGCGCCGGAAACGTCGGTAAGGCCACCCCCCGGCGTGCCCGCCGAATTGAGCCGGCTGCTCGCGAGTCCCTTGCCTCGGACCGGCCTGCCGCTCAGGGTGCAGGCAGTGGCGTTCAAAGGTAGCAATAGAAAGGCCGCTGTGCGGCTGGTGGTCGAAGTGCTCGGGCGATCGCTCGCCTTCGCGGAACGGAGCGGCCGATTCGAAGAGCACATCGAGCTCGCTCTGCTGACGGTCGACGATCGCGCCCGGGCAAGCAACGGCACTTCCGCAAGGCTCGACGTTCGGGTGACCACTGACGAGCTCCAACGTGTGAAAGCCACCGGCGTGCGCTGGTTGACGCAGCTCGACCTGGTCCCCGGGCACTATCAGGTGCGCGTCGCCGGCCGGGCGCTCGGGACGGCTACTAGCGGAAGCATCGCGTGGGATATCGATGTTCCGGTCTTCGAATCCGACCGTCTGACCATGAGCGGCGTGACGCTGACATCGCTCCCATCGGTCCTGATGTTCACGCGCGGCGATCCGTGGTTGCAATCGACGCTCGAGACGCCGCCGTCGGCCGCGCGCAGCTTCATCGTCGGGGATCAGATCAAGGCCGGGGTCGAAGTCTATGTGCCAGCGTTGGCGCCGGCCGACGTCTACATCGCATCCGAGATCGAGTGGCCGGACGGTTCGCGACACGCAGGTGTCCGCCAGCGTGTGGCGCGCGGCAACGGCAGGCCACGCGCCGAAGCGATTGGATTTCCGGTCGACACGGCGAACCTCCCGGCCGGACGGTACGTGCTCCACGTCGTGCTGAACCCTTCGGACGGCGCGTCGAAAGTAGAGCGGAGCGTGCCGTTCGAGGTCGTTCGAAGGAATTGACCGCACGCAATAGTCGTCAGCTCTACACCGAATCCGGACCAGTGTCGGCCTCGCCAGCGCCACGCGGCACGAAGAGCACTGCGACGAAGGCGAGCGCCGTGTATCCAGCCATCATCAGAAACATCGGACGATAGCCGTCGAGCAGATCAAAGATACTGCCGTTCAGCGGATCGCCAATGGCGCCGCCGAGGGCCATGCTCAGCAGAAAGAGTGCGGCAACGACGCCCCGTCGATGTCGCGGAATCGGCTCGACGAAGAGCGGATACGCATTCACCATCGGAAGCGCCCAGCCGGCCGATGCGAGCGCGAGGAGCGGCGTGGCCTGTGAGAGGCCGGTCACCCGGTCGAGTGCGAGCAGGCAGGCAGCCATCAGCCCGAACCCCAGCAGCATCGCGTTGCGCCGGCCGATTCGCCGGCCGATAACACCGGCGGGCAAGGCGCCAATAACCCCGCCAATGGCCCAGGCGATGAAGCCGATCGTCACGTCTTCCGGCCGGACGCCGAAGCGTTCGGTGCCGTGCAGGGCGAACCACGTGGTGAAGGTCTGAAACGTCATCTGCAACAGGACCGACGCGACGAAGGTGGACCGCATGCCCGGCACCAGGCCGCGAGCGATCGACGACGCGGCATCGAGCAAGGAGCGGAAGGTGGCTTCGGCGGCCGCCGACGCCGATACCGCGGGTTCGTGAAGCGCCAGGGCGAATGCCACGGCTATCGCCAGCACGGCGGCGGCCGCAATCAGAAAGGCCGGCTGCATGCCGAGCATCCGGCCGAGCATCAGGAAGACGATGGCGCCGACGCACATCTGGAAGGTGACGAACCCGGTCGCGAGCGAACGGTCGCGCGACGGGACGAGATCCGCGACGAGGGCTTGAAAAGGCGATCGTTGGATGTTGATCCCGGTGTAGAGGACGACAATCGCGGCGACGATGCCAACCAGACCGAACCTCGCCGATGACGGGAAGAACGCCATGCCGGCGGCGGCCAGCACGAATCCGGCGAGGACCATCGGCAGGCGTCCGTGGCCGCGGGCTGTGGCGCGGTCCGATGCCGCGCCGGCCCAGGGTACGAGCAGAAGCAGCAGCACGTTGTCGATGGCCATGACGGCGCCGATGGCCGTGCGATGCTCGCCGAGCGCGCCACGCACGAGCGGCGGCACAAAGGTACTCAGCAGCGGACCGGTGATGCCGGCGAAGAGTCCGCCCAGGCCGACGAGCAGTAGCGGGGTATATGGCGTACGGGCCGGAGCCGAGGGTTCCAAAGCGAGAATCCTAGGGGGACGCGCGGAACGCGGTCAATAGCTGGATTGAACTACGTCGCGCCAAACGGTGTACGGCCGTCAGCTCACGCCGGCGCGAAAGCCGTGCTGGCGAAGAAGCGCCCGGCACGCGGGGTCCTGCAGCAGGGACGCCATGGCGGGCTCGACGTCGACATAGCCGAGAAACGGCGCCCGCTGGGCGCACGCCGTCGTCAGCCACTCGAGCGCCGCCTGCCAGTCGCCGAGGACGGCCGCCAGCATGGCGAGGTCGTCGGCTCCGGCCGCACCGCGCTCGTACCGTTCGCGCAGGTCGCTGAACGCAGCCCGTGCATCGTCGAGTCGTCCCTCGCCGACCGCGCAGCACGCATCGAGGAGCACGATCGTCGACGCGCCCCCAAGGAGCTCTCTGGCGCGCGCGAGCTCGGCGCGCGCCGACTCGATCTCGCCGCGCGCCATCCGCGTCAGCGCCAGGTCGACGTGCGCCTGGGCAAACCCGGGATTGGTCTGGATCACGTGTTCGTACTGCGTCACCGCGTCATCCAGCCGGCCGGCGAAGTGGAGAATTCGTCCGATCCCGCTCTGGATGATGAGCGACAGGGGATCGAGCTCGAGCGCCCCCTTGATCTGTACGAGCGCTTCGTCGAATCGCGAGCGGGAGGCGAGAAACATGGCGTACCACTGACGTGATGGGGCATGGCCTGGATTGAGATCGAGCGCGCGCGTGAATTCGGCCTCCGCGCCCATCCAGTCCCACTCGAAGCGGAACTTGATGAACGCCAGCGAGGCATGTCCTTCGGCGAGGCTGTCGTCGAGTTGCAGCGCGGTCAGAGCGGCCGCGCGGCCATACTCGACCAGGCTGCGGCTCGAAGCCGCGCGCAGGCTGACCGCGATGAGCGAACAGCAGTCCGCCAGGCCGGCGTGGGCCAGCGCGTAGCGGGGATCTTCCGCAACCGCGCGCTCGAAGAGCGTGCGCGCGTGCTTGAGCGCGTCGCCGGTCCGGTTGTTCAGGAAGTACCGTCCACGCAGATAGAGCTGGTAGGCTTCGGCGCTGAACGTGTGGCGCCTGCCGAGCCGCTGGCGCTCCGCTCGGCTCAGCCTCAGGCGCAGGGCTACCGTGAGTTCTTCCGAGATCTCGGCCTGGACGACGAACGCGTCGGCGACCGGGCGATTCAAGACCGTTCCCCAGAGCTGCGATCCGTCGTCGACGTCGACGAGCTCGGCGCTGACGACGAGCGCGCCCGCGCGCTCGAGGACGCGACCGGTCAGCACGGCCTGCACGCGCAGAAGTCGGCCTGCCTCCGAAGGGTCGGTATTCTGTCCCTTGTATCGAAAGACGGTGCTGCGCGCCATCACGCGCAGACGCGGAATCTGCGACAGGTTGTTGATGAGGCTCTCGGTGAGTCCATCACTCAGGTAGTCGAGCTCCTGATCGTCGCTCTGATTCACCAGCGGAAGCACTGCCAGCGATTCGATGACTCGCCGTGCGCGTCGACGACGTGGCGACGGTGTCGGCTGACCCTCCGGCGAGGCGCTGTCCGTGTCCGCGAGCGCTGTGGGAGTGCCGCTCCTCGTGTGCGACTGATACACGGAGATCCGCAGGGACTCGTCGATGCTCCCGGTGTCCAGCGCGCGCGCCAGCGAACGCAGATCGCGAACTATCTCGGCGCACGTCTGGTAACGCTCGTCTCGATCCTTCCGCAGCGCGGTCCGCACGATTCGCTCGAGCTCATCCGGCACGCCGCCGGACTGGGCGAGCGGCTCGGGCTCGCGAAAGAGAATGGCGCCGACGACGTCCGCCGCGGTGGCGCCCTTGAACGGCGGTTGCCCGGCCAGCATCTCGTACAGGAGGACCCCCAGCGCAAACAGGTCCGCTCGCGCATCGACGTCGCTGCCGCGCGCCTGTTCCGGGGCCATGTAGTTGAAGGTGCCCATGACGACGCCGTCGCGGGTCTCGACGAGCCTCGTCGCGGCGTCGTCATCCTCGGCGAAGCCCTCACGGCCCGTGAGCTTTGCCAGGCCGAAGTCCAGGACCTTCACGTAGCCGTCGACACGGATCATCACGTTTTCGGGCTTCAAGTCGCGATGGATGACGCCGGCCTCATGCGCGGCGGCGACGGCCTGGGCAATCTGCACGGCGATGGTGAGCGCGTGTGGGGCGTCGAGGCGGCCGCGCTCGAGCACGGTCCGCAGCGTGACGCCGTCGATGAACTCCGTGGCCAGGAACTGCATCTCGCGGTCGTGGCCGACGTCGTACACGGTGAGGATGTTGGGGTGATTGAGCGCCGAGATCGTGCGCGCCTCCCGCTCGAATCGCCGCAGCCGCTCCTCGTCGCGCACGGCGCGCGGGGAGAGCACCTTCAACGCGAGCCGGCGGCCCAGGCGGACGTCCTCAGCCAGGTACACCTGAGCCATGCCGCCCGATCCGAGCGGTGACAGCACGCGGTAGTGCGCCAGCACATCGCCGCTGGCGAGTGCCCAGCTTGTGCGTCCGGTGGGCGTTGGCACGACCAGGTATTGTAGCAACCGCGAGACGGCGCGTGCGACTGCGATCGTGCGCTACACTCCTCGTCGTATGCGCGTGATGTTCATGTTCGTGAGCCGCCTCCTGCTCCTGCTGGCGCCGCTTGCCGTTGCCGCGCAGGTCCCCGCGCCGCAAGCCAGCGGCCTCTGGGAAGGCGCCATCAACACACCGTCTGGAATCCTCCAGGTCGCCGTGCGACTCGATCGTTCTGGCGCCGGAGAGTGGTCCGGCACCATCGACATCCCGGCGCAGGGCGCCAAGGCATTGACGCTCGCAAACATCGCCGTCGACGGACCATCGGTCCACTTCTCCATTGCCGGAGTCCCCGGAGGGCCGACGTTCGCAGGCACGCTATCGAACGAGGGCTCGACGATCCTCGGAGATTTCACGCAGGGGCCGGCGAAACTGACATTCACGCTGCGGCGCAACACGACGGGAACGCCGACGGTCGTCCCAGTTGCGCGTCCACAGGAACCGAAGCCGCCCTACCCGTACGATGCCGATGAAGTAACGATTCAGAACAGTGCGGCTGGTGTACGGCTGGCGGGTACGTTGACGACACCGCGGACGCACGGCGCGTATCCGGTCGTCATCCTCATTTCTGGATCCGGCCAGCAGGACCGGAACGAAACCATCTTCGGACACAAACCGTTCCTCGTTCTGGCAGACTATCTGACGCGACGGGGCATCGCCGTACTGCGGATGGACGACCGCGGTGTCGGCGGAACGACTGGAAATCCTGCACTCGCCACGAGCGAGGACTTTGCCGGCGACGTGCTGGCGGCCGTCGCGTTCCTCAAAACGTATGCGTCGACCAGCCGATCGCGCATCGGCCTCATCGGCCACAGCGAAGGCGGCATCATTGCACCGATGGTCGCCGTGCGGTCGGCGGACGTCGCCTTCGAGGTACTACTTGCCGGCAGCGGCGTCACCGGCGAGCAGATTCTCTACGAGCAGGCGGCCATGCTCGCGCAGTCACAAGGGGCGACCGCCGAACAGATCGCGCAGGGACGCGCGCTGCAGGAGCGTCTGTACGGCGTCCTGAAGTCGGAGACCGACGTGGCCGTCATGCGTGAGCGCATCCGCGCGATCAATGGCGACGCATCGGCGCGCGCGCTCACGTCTCCCTGGTTCCGGTTCTTCGTGACCTACGATCCCGCGTCCGCACTGCGTGCGGTCAAGATCCCGACCCTGGCGCTCAATGGCGAGAAGGACCTGCAGGTTCCCTTCAAGCAGAACCTGCCAGCGATCGAGGCCGCCCTCAAGACGGCGGGCAACACCGACGTCACCGTCCGGTCGTTTCCCAACCTGAATCATCTGTTCCAGACGAGTCGCACCGGCCTCCCTGGCGAGTACGCTCAGATCGAGGAGACGATGGCGCCGGTGGTTCTCGAGACGATCGCCGACTGGATTCTGGTCCGTGCGAAGTGACGGCGGAGGGCAATGGAGAGGAGGACGTGGATAGATGACGAGTTCTGACCACGAAGTGCTTCGCTGCTCGCGCCGAGGCGAGACCCGCACGTACAACTTGCGTATCGTGCCCGGCGGCGCCGAGCTCTGGCGGATCACCGAGTCTGACGGCTGCGGGACCAGTTCCATCAAGGAGAGCGACTTCGCGAGTTCGGAGGAGACGTCGAAGTTTCTCGAGGAACTTCGGCGGGCGCTGGTGGCCGGAGGCTGGCGACCTGCGTAAGCGACGGGTAGCCTCGGTCCGGCGGCGGCCGTAAGATACGGCGATGCGCGACGTCCCCTCCGGCCTCGCCGCCGCGCTCTCGTCGCGCTACCGCCTCGAACGGGAGCTCGGCGCCGGCGGCATGGCAACCGTCTACCTCGCGCGTGATCTGAAGCACGATCGCGACGTCGCCATCAAGGTGCTGAGAGCCGACGTCGCAGCCGCGGTCGGTGTCGACCGCTTTCTCGCCGAAATCAAGACGACGGGCCAGCTCAAACATCCGCACATCCTCCCGCTCTTCGACTCGGGATCGGCGGATGCCGTGCCGTTCTACGTGATGCCGTTCATCGACGGCGAGTCGCTTCGCGCGCGGCTCCGGCGCGCAGGCCGGCTGCCGATCGGAGAAGTCGTCCGAATCCTGCGCCAGCTCGCGGAGGCGCTGGCCCATGCGCACGCCAAGGGCGTGATCCATCGCGACGTCAAGGCGGACAACGTGCTCGTCTCCGATCGGCACGCCTTTCTCGCCGATTTCGGCGTTGCTCGCGCGCTCGCCGCGGCGCCCGCCGACGGTCTCGATCGAACCATGACGGGTACCGGGATGATGATTGGCACGCCCGCCTACATGGCGCCGGAGCAGATCGTCTCCGGTCCGGTCGATCACCGCACCGATCTCTATGCGTTTGGAGCGCTCGCCTACGAACTGCTCACCGGGGCGACGCCGTTTGCCGGCACGCCGCAGGAAATTGTCGCGGCCCAGCTCACCAAATCCGCCGAACCGGTCACCCGGCGCCGGCCGGACACGCCGCCAGCGCTCGCGGCGCTCGTCATGCGCTGTCTCCAGAAGGAACCTGCCGAGCGCTGGCAACGCACCGACGATGTGCTCGCCGTGCTCGAGAGCATCGCGCCAACCGACCCGCCTTCGCGCCTCCGGCGCTTCGGCGAGGCAGGCTCCTCCACGCGTCGCGTAGCGTATGCGGCCGGAGCATTGATCCTCGTCCTGTCGTTGGCGGCGGGTTGGTACGCCATCGACGCCCTGCGGACTCCTCCCTCGCTCGCGATCGGGCGGATCACGCACATCACGTCGGAACCAGGACTCGAGCTCGATCCGGCCATCTCGCCCGACGGTCGCACGGTCGCGTACGCCGCAGGAGCGGCGGGCCGGATGCGCATCTACGTTCGACAGGTTACAGGAGGCAGCATCGTCCCGCTGATGGACGAGGGCTTCGCCGAGGGGCAGCGCTGGCCGCAGTGGTCGCCCGACGGCTCGAGGATCGTGTTCCAGACCGGTCGTCAACCGAACTCGCGAGTGCAGTCGAGCGGGGGCATGCTGTATCTGGTGCCTGCGCTCGGCGGCCCGCCGAGGAAACTGTTCGGGTCCATTCCTGGCGGCGTGGCGGTTGCGCCATCATGGGCGCCCGACGGCGCGCGCATCGCCTTTGGCGGACTCGACGGGCTCTATATCGCGTCGGCGGACGGTGAGGGCGTGCCGCGTGTGATCGCGCCCGGATCGGAGATTCATTCACCACGATGGTCTCCCGATGGGAAGAAGATTGCCTTTGTCAACGCGGGTGCGTTCTTCACGTTTGGAGAGGAGTTGCTCGGCAACGTGTCGACGAGCACGGTGATGGTGGTGACACTCGAGAGCGGACGCGTCACGCAAATCACCAATGGCAACTGGCTCGATACGAACCCGGTGTGGATGCCCGACAATCGGACCCTGCTCTTTGTCTCGAGCCGCGGGGGCGGGCGTGACATTTACTCGATCCGGTTGACCTCCGATGGACGGCCGGAGCATGAGCCAGAGCGCCTGACATCGGGCTTGAATGCTCACGGTATTTCCCTTTCGGCTGATGGAACGCTGCTCGCCTATTCGTCCTATGCGCCGAACGCCAATATCTGGTCGATCGAGATTCCGAAAGAGGGCATCGCGTCGGTCGCCGATGCGAAGCAGGTCACTTTCGGAAACGAGAAAATAGAGAAACTGGCCGTATCGTGGGACGGGCGCTGGCTGGCCTACGACTCGGACCGCAACGGCTTTGCGGACATCTGGAAGCAGCCGCTGACCGGCGGGCCGGCAGAACAGGTGACCAGAGGCCCGAACCACAAGTTCGTCAACGACTGGTCGCCAGACGGTCGCGAGATTGTCTTTCACTCCATCCGGGAAGGCGGTCAGCGAGATGTCCTCGTCGTCTCGGCCGACGGCACGCGGACGGAAGTTGTGGCGAGCAGCCCCGCCGAGGAGCAACATTCCTCGTGGGGCCCGGACGGGAACACGATCCTCTTCGATGCCTCGCCTCCGCCAAAGGATGGACAGGTGACGCCGGCGAACATCTGGGACACCTACATCGTGACCCGTTCGCATCGCGGCGCTCCCTGGGGCGTTCCGCGACAGCTCACCACGCACGGAAGCTCGGATCCGAAGTGGTCGCCCGACGGGCGGCTGATTGCCTATTGTGTGCAGGGGCAGCTGCGGGTCATCGTCCCCGATGGCACCGGCGACCGCGTGCTGGTCGACGGCCGCGCGGGGGACGGAGAGCCCGAGCCTGCCTATCCCGTGTGGTCCCGCGACAGCCAGACGATCTACTACAAGGCGTACAACGCCGACCGCCAGTCATCCATCTGGTCGGTGCCGGTTAATGGCGGTGTGTCCCGGCTGCTGATCCGCTTCGACGATCCGTCCCGGCGCTCTCCGCGCCGCGAGTTCGGGACCGACGGACAGCGGTTCTATTTCACCGTCTCGCGCGACGAGAGCGATATCTGGACGATGGAGCTGGTGAAGAAGTGATCGCGTCGCCGGCTGGTTGACCCGTCAACCCATCCACTGCGAAAAACCCCGCAGCTTTGGCCGGGGACGCAAGGTCGTTCTGCCTCGGATCGCAGTAATTCACCATCAAATCTGGCTGATCCCGTGCAGCGGTTCTGGTACCGCAGTTGCTTGCATCGTACGAGGATCACACTGCCATGAAGAACCTGGCTCGCTCGATCCGGCTCCTCGTCCATCAACCTCGCTACACGCTCCTCGCTGTGTTGACGCTGGCCGCAGGGATTGGTGCTCCCAGCGCGATTTTCGGACTGCTCGACGCGGTGTATTTCCGCCCGCTGCCGATTGCCGAGCCGGATCGGCTCGTGGACGTCACCCTCGTGTCGCCGGCGTCCAGGTTCGCAACGCTTTCATACGAAGAGGTCCGTGATATCGAGCGAAGTGTCCCCGCGTTCAAGGACGTCATGGCCATCGGGCAGCGCGGGGTCACGCTGAACCGCAACGGCGAAGCCGAGCTGCTCCTCATCCACTATGTGTCGGGGCGATTTTTCCCGTCGCTTGGGATTCCGATGCATCTGGGGCGCGGATTCTCGCCGGCCGACGATCGGCCGGACGTCACCACGCCGCAGGTCGTCATCAATCACCATCTCTGGAAAGAACGTCTCGGCGCCCCGTCCGACATCATCGGCCGCACGATCCAGTTGAACAGCACGATGTTCACGGTGATCGGCGTGACGGCTCCGGGGTTCGTCGGCATGGATCGGATTGTGCGGACCGACGTGTGGGTCACGACGGCGCAAGCGCCATTCGTCGTGCCGGGACTCCGGGCCGAATTGGAAGACCGCCGTCATCGTTGGTTCAACGTCATCGCGCGTCTCTCGGACGATGTCGGGATGGACGAGGCGCGTACGCAGCTGGATCTTGTGGCCGCGCGGTGGCGGGGTGAGGATACTCGCGAATATCACGACGCGCGGCTGGTCGCCGAGAGCCGGAGCGACGCGGATCGCAAGTCGGCGATGCAGGGCGCCTCCTTCCTCGCCCTGGTTGGTCTGGTGCTGCTCATCGCGTGTGCCAACGTGGCGAACCTGACGCTCGCCCGGGGCGAAGCCCGGCGCCGCGAGCTGTCGATCCGGACCGCGCTCGGCGCGACGCGGCTCGATCTGATACGCCAGATGATGGTGGAGAGCACGATTGTCTCGGTGGCCGGCGCAGCCGCCGGCGTGCTCGCGGCGGCCTGGCTGATCTCGCTCTTTCCGGCCCTGCTGCCCCCCGGTGCGCGGTCGATCATGCTCGACCTCCGCGTCGATGCGCGCCTCCTCGGCTTCGCAGCGCTGCTGGCCTTGATCACGACCGCGCTCGTCGGCGTGGTGCCCGCGTGGCGCGCCTCGCGCACGGACATCACGACCGGCCTCAAGAGCCAGTCGTCGACGACGACCGCGGGGGGCCGGGGACTGCAGCTGCGTGATGCGCTCGTCGTCGGAGAGATCGCGCTGAGCGGCGTGATCATCATCGCCGCGGGCCTGCTCGTGCGGAGCTTCGCGCAGAGCCTCGCCGTGAATCCCGGGTTCGACACAAACAAGAACGTCGCGACCTTCTATCTCGTGCCTGGCCTGAAAGGCTACGACAGCGCCGGCACCTACCGCTTCTTCGACGAGTGCCGCCGGGCGGTTGCTGCGCTGCCCGGCGTGAAGCGCGTGAGCTACGGCATTCGCCTGCCCGCCCAGGGCAACGAGGCAGGCTGGTCCGCGCCAGTCGCCATTCCCGGCGTCGAGCCACCTCCGGGGAAGAGTGCGTTCGATATTCGCTACACCATGGTGGGCCCGGAGTACTTCGAAGTCATGGGAACGCGCATTCTCGCCGGCCGCGGCATCACCGACGTCGACCGGCCCGACGGCGCGCCGGTGGCGGTCATCAGTGACTCCATGGCGCGACGGTTCTGGCCGGGCGAGAGTCCCATTGGCCACCGCATCCGCATGGGCGGGACGCGGCCCGTCGATCGCGAGATCGTCGGCATCGCCGAGGACATCCGCATCGGCGGGTTGTACGAGCCGCCTGAGATCTACGTCTACGTGCCGTATGCCCAGAACGCGCAGAGCTTCGGCCTTCTGCTCGTGGAGACGCACGATCGACCATCGTCCACGGTGAGCGCGGTCAGGCGGCGCGTCGCCGAGCTCGACCCGGCGCTTCCGATCCTCAGCGTCGGTTCCATCGCCGAGCACGTGAACCTGCTGCTCTACGAGGATCGCCGGAACGCGCAGGTGGCGCTGGCGATTGCAATCCTCGCGCTGACGCTCGGCGGGGTCGGCGTTCATGGCGTCGTGGCGCTGGTCACAGTGCGGCGGACGAGAGAAATCGGCATTCGCCTGGTGCTCGGCGCCCGGCGCGGCCAGCTGCTCCGGCTGCTGCTCGACAAGGGCCTGCGGCTCGCGCTGGCGGGCGTGGTGCTGGGCATCGCGGGGGGCGTCGCCGCCGGACGCCTGCTCAGGAGCCAGCTGCACGGGCTCGATCCCGTCGACCCCTGGAGCATTGGTCTCGGTGCCATCGTCTGCCTGGCTGTCGCCGTCGCCGCCAGCTTCCTGCCGGTCTGGCGCGCGGCGCGCCTCGATCCCGCGATCGCGCTGCGCGAGGAGTGACGATGAGATCTAAGGGGTTTTTCGCGCCCAGGATATTCGACCTGTGACTGGCCCGCCACCAAGTCGAATGGGCAGCCTCTACTCGCGCGCCACGAGCGCCGCGAAATCCTCGTAGCGCATCGCGATTCGCTGATGGAACGCGCTGGCGAACGCCGCGCCTCGTGCCAGATCTTCGAGCAGCGCGACGACGGCAGGCGCGCCACGCTGTTCAAGCAGCCGCCGCACGGCCCGTGCCGACGACGCATAGGCGATTTCGGCGTCGCGCCGGGAGAGGTCGACGAAACTGCGGTGCAGCTTTGAGAGTGCGGGCCGCGCGTCGGTACGCGGCAGTGCTGCCTCCGTGTCTTCAGGGCCCGCCGGCTCGAGCACGGTGGCGAGACCTTCGTTCACCCATGCGGGGACGGTGCGGCCCCCTACCATGGCCACCACGGCATGAACGAATTCGTGTGACAGCACGCGATCGAGCTCATCGCCCTGCTCCAGGGCGCCAGCGAGCGGCATCCGGATGCGACCGTCGTAGGCCGCCACTGACCAGGCGGCCAACCTGGTGATGTCGGCGAACTGTGCACGCGTGTAGAGCACAACGGTAATTGGCTGAGACGGGTACACGCCAAGCGTCTTGCCGACACGGCAGTACGCCGCTTCGAGCCGCTCGACGACCTCCTGAGCGAGCGGTTCGTCGGTGGCGACCTCGAAGAGCGCCGTGAAGTGCTCCGAGCGCACTTCCTTGAAGCGGTCCTGCAGTTCCTGCTCGTCACGCCAGATGACGAGCTGCTCCTGAAGCTGGTGCTCCTTCGGCGAGCGCTGCAACGCGGTCTCGTAGACCGCGATCGCTTCGAGCAGACGCCCCGCGCGATAGTGGAGGTCCCCGAGCCACACCGCCGCCTGCAGATGATTGGGATTGAGAGCGAGGGCGCACTCGAAGCGGGCCTGCGCGACGCTATTCTGCCCGAGCATGAACGCGGCGACGCCCGCACCGAAGCAAAAGCTCGCCTCGCCGGGCTGCAGCGCCGCTGCCTTGGTGAATGCCTCGAGCGCGTCACCAAAACGGTGCTTCTCGATGGCTGCTGTGCCCGTGCGCGCGAGGGCTATCGGATCCTGCGCCAAGCACACGTCAGCGGCCACCAGGAACCCCGCGAGCATCAGCACCGTCGGCGCGATCAGAATTCGGATTGGCAGAGCGACCCATTATTGTGCAAGAAGGGCACCCGTGGGGTACAAGGGAAGTTACTGGTGTTCTGTCCTGGGTCGCGCCGTTTGTCTTTCGGGGAGTCTACAAAAGTCGCCCCCACGGCGGTCGTTGGGAGGCGGTTGGTTGGGTTGCTCACGCCGCTGGCGTTGAACGTCGGCGTCAGCGGTTACTGAGCTGGAGGCTCACGCATTATGGAGGGCTATCGGTCCGTTCCAGGCACATGGGTGACGAATCATTCCGGAGACGGCAGCATCGTCGCGGCCGCAATACCCAGAGTGCGGGCGCGGCGCAGGGCGTCGAGCTGGAGCATGCCTCGCTCGATCAGCGACCGGACCTTGGCGCTATTCCTGTAGTCGGACAAGAGCGTGCGGCGGCTACTCGTATACGCCTGATCCATGGCATACGCGAGTACCGTCTCCATCACCACGCCCTCCTCCGTGTTCGTCTCTCTGAAGCGGCGCCTGAAGTTGTTCAGTACCGGCGCAAAGGCCGGATCGTCCCACTGTTCAGGTCCGGGCTCGAGGCGCATGAAGTCGCTCAGAACGGCCACATATGAAGGGCTGGCCGGCCGGCGCCAGAACGCGACGTCAGGACCAAACTCGCTGACGTTGTCGGGAAGGTAGAGCGTGGCCTGAGCTGGAACTCGGTCCACGAGTGCTGGATTGAACCGGCGCACCTCGTCGGCAGTCAGACGCGTTCGTTCGACGATCTCGGAGAGCGAGATCGGACGCGGCGCACGCATCGCGCTGATCGAGATCTGGGGCGTCGACGCGATGAGCCTGCTGATGTTGAACGTGTTGCCGAACACCATCTCTGCGTAGAGATACGAGCGCGGGCCATAGCTCTTGTAGACGTCCGCATATTCCTTCCCCGGCAACGCCCGAAGGTCGCGGGCCATTTGGGAGCCCAGAAAATATCGGGTCCGGACATCCTCGGCACCCAGGTACCCGCCGGTGATCAACGCTCGTCCGACATTTGTGCCGCCCGCATTGTGCTCCGAGAGCGCCGGGATGAACGATCCGTACTTGGTGGCGAGCACCGACAGGTAGGCGGCGCAGTAGGGCGCCTGCGTCGTCTGGTTCCGTCCCTCGATGGGTGTCGGTGAGAAGTAGTTCAGTCGTTTCCAGTTCCTCTGCAGCCACTGACAGAAGCCCACGGCGTTGGCTTCCGAGCGTCTTGTCGGATTCAGTCCCGATTCGAAAATGACTTGAGCCAGGCCGATGTCCGCAGGCACACCAAACCGCTCGTAAATGGCGCCCCACTCCGCAAGGAAGGGGCCGTACCTGCGCGCGTTCGGCAGCAGGGCGTCGCCACGCGTTGAGTTGTGCAGCACTGGCCCAGTCGCACCCTCCAGGAGGAGCGCCACTTGTTCTCGCCGCTCACGCAGTTTGGTCGCGAGCCGTTGACCGTCGAGGGTGCGGGCGATCGCGGGATCGCTCCACACGGCCTGGCGGGCCCACACCCCTTTTGCGGGAAACGTCGCGAGAAGCCGTCCGTCGACGGCGCTGCCGAACGCGATCGAGCCGTCGGGAATGGTGAAGACGTGCTGCCAGAACGCATAGCCGGGCCTGAAGGCTTGCATGGCAGCGAAGTCGGCGCGCCGGCGCGCGTCGACCGGATTCTCTGCTGCGGACGGCGCAGGATCCGACGCTGCGGCGGCTACGTTCGCGCTCGAGTGGCGTGCGACGACGCTCCACGCGGCCACCGGGATCGCGGCGGCCAATGCGGCGAGCACCAGGATGGCCTTCGTGCTCAGTGTGCGCCTTCGGATGATGTGTCTGAGCATGTGGCTTCGGCTACGGCGCACGAAGCGCCGCGACCCGAAACGGCCGACTGTGCAATTGAGGCGCCCGCGCAGCCCGTGTAAAATCCGGCCTTCAACACGAGAGTCTCGATGGGAGTGTCACAATCTGGAGCAGGTGCGGGTGACGAGTTTGCACCTGCTGCGACAGATCGGAGTCGGGCCATCGTGGAGCGGCCCGAGGCCGCCGGGGTGCGCCCCCTAGGGGGGAGCTACGGAGAGCCGATAGAACACGTCATCACGTATAAACGGGCTTCCACCCGATCGGTGCTGAGAGGCGCGCGAAGTCATATCGAGCGTCATACTAATACTGTCATGGGCGCTCGATGTTCTTCGGCTCTCAGTACAACTACTGGGCCGCGATGGTGGTCGATCTGGGCTGGATTGGAGCCATCATGTTGATGTGCACGTCGCACAGTTTCCCACGGCTCCGGACGGCCCTCGCCGCGCTCGGAAGGACGGCATTCAGCAATTACATCCTCCAGACGCTGATCTGCACGACGCTCTTCTACGGCAACGGCTTCGGCCTCTTCGGGGCCGTCAGCCGCGTCCAACAGATCCTCATCGTCGTGGCGATCTGGATAGTCCAGCTTCTCGTCGCACAGTGGTGGCTCCGGCACTTCGCGTACGGACTGCTCGAGTGGGTGTGGCGTTCGCTGACATACTGGCGTCGAATGCCGCTCGCCGTCGCGCGATACCCGTGAAGTTGGCGTCTCCTGCGTAGCGTAGGGCGATTTTCATGCGGGTCGTCAGCCCATACCATCAGGTTCCGATCCGGAGCCTGGTAGTAGATCTGCATCGCGTCGCTCATCGCACCACGCGGCCGAGCTCCAAGGGCCAGTTCTGAACGATGACGATCGGGAAGTCGTCGCTGTTCTCCACCATCAGGAACCGCCGGCCATCGGAGGCGACGTCCTCGCGCTGATGCCCCATGAGGTCGAGCGTGTAAGGACCGTCGAAGAGCTCCACCGGCACGCCGAAACCGAGCGTCGGGCCACTCGACATGCGGGCGGCGAGCATCTTCGTGCCCAGGCGGAAGAACAGTTCGCGGCCGTCAGCCGACCAGATCGGGGACAGTCCACCTTTGGTCGAAACCGCGACCGTCGCTCCGGGCCCGGGATAGGCGGTGACGTAGACCTGGTAGTCGCCGGTCTCGTCGCTGACGAAGGCAATCCATTTTCCGTCGGGTGAGAACCGTCCGGATCGCTTTCTGCCGGGCCCGCCAAGCAAGCGCCCGGTCTTGCCGTCGGCGGTGCGGATCCAGATCTCGAAGGTGCGGTGATCGTAGTAGGCGAGGTCGCCCGTGAGCGCGTTCCACGAGGTCGGCACCACGAAACCGTCGTGCGCCACGAGCAGTTCAGCCGGAGCGCTGCCATCGGCCGGCACCCATTGGAGACCGCCGCGCCCCCTGAACGTCACCCGCTGCCCATTCGACGACCAGATCGGAAACGACCCCTGCGCCAGCCGCTTCCGCGTGCCGCCCGCCAGGTCGATGAGGTCAGTCCATCCGCCTTCGAGGTTGAGCACCGCGCGGCGGCCGTCGGGAGCCAGATCCAGGTGCGTGTAGTCGAGGCGTTCGCCGCCGACCGCGGTCGCACGCCCCTCGCGATCGACCCATACGAGCCGCGCGCTGGATTCACCGCGCGTGGGAATGTAGACGAGCGTGCCGTCGCGTGCCACGCGCGGCACGCTGTGGACGTTCTCGATGACCGGCACGGGGTTTGCGGGGCGCGCCGGACTGGCGGGATCGAACGCGACGGCGAGCACCGTCGTCCCCTGCTGGAAGGCGAGCCAGCCGGGCGCCACATGGACGAAGCCGTGGCCCCGGATGCCGAGGTCGCGGATCGAGCCGTCCCTCAAGTCGACGAGACCGGCGGTCTCGCCGCCGTCGGCTCGAACGATCGTGATGAGTGCGCTCCGGCCGTCAGGCATGTGTGAAGGGAACGTGTGGGCTGCCACGCCGGCATTCAGGCCGATCCGCGTCACTGGCTCCGGTGATCCGCCCGACGCCGCGACCCGCTGTATGCCCGAGGCGGTGCCAAACAGAATGTAGTCGTCCGGTCCCCAGCTGAATCCTGTAGGCTCCGGCGCCGTACCGGGCCAGCGGTAGATGGTCTGCGGCTGCCCGCCGCGGACCGAGACTTTCGACAGGCCGACGTCATCGACGATCCCGATCCACTCACCGTCCGGCGAGAAGAACCAGTCGGACGCATCGCGGCCATCGGCGACGCGATGCGCGGTGAGGCTGTCGAGCGCCCGCAGACAGAGGCTGACCGTGTTGCCTTCACGGCAGTTGTAGGCGAGGTGCGCGCCGTCCGGAGAGATGGCGACCCGGAAGTCGTTCCAGTTCGGCGCCGACTTCGAGGGAAGCGCGAGAGTGAAGCGTCTGAGCGGCGCACCGGGCTGGGTGCGGCCGAACGCGATCGACAGCGAGGCGGCGAGCGCCACGGCCAGCGCGGTCGCGACCGCCCACGGCAACGCGCGCCGCCACGTGGGGGCGACACCTGCGGCGGTTGCGGGCGTGGTCGCGCCGTCGGGTGCCCCGGCTTCGATGCGCGCGATCTCGATCCGCGCCTCGCCGATGTCGCGTAGGCGCAGCTTCACGTCGCGTTCGATGCAGCGCTCGATCAGCGCGCGGACGCGGGACGGCGTCGAGGACGGCAACGCGGCGAAGTGCGGCGTGTCCTTCAGCACCGACGCCAGCGTCTCCGAGACATCGTCGCCCTTGAACGCGCGCTGGCCCGTCAGCATCTCGAAGAGCACGACGCCGAAGGCCCAGATGTCGGCGCGCTTGTCCACGACACGGCCCTTCGCTTGCTCCGGTGACATGTACGCGGCCGTGCCGAGAATCATCCCCGCCTGCGTCATCGCCGGCGTCGTGATCGTCGGCGACATCGACATACCGGGTGGCGAACCCGCGGCGGGCTCCATCGCCTTTGCCAGCCCGAAGTCCAACACTTTCACCGTGCCGTCAGCGCGGACCTTGATGTTCGCGGGTTTCAGATCGCGATGGATGACGCCCTGCTCATGCGCCGCTTCCAGTGCCTCCGCGATCTGCTTCGCAATAGGCAGTGCCTCGTCGATCGAGAGCGGGCCGCGCGCAATGCGCTGCGAGAGATCGTCGCCATCGACGAGTTCCATCACCAGCGCGCGGACGCCGTTGGACTCCTCCAGACCGTGGACATGCGCGATGTTCGGTTGATTGAGCGACGCGAGCGTCTGCGCTTCGCGCGTGAATCGCGCGAGGCGGTCGGCGTCGTTCGCGAAGGAATCGGGCAGCACCTTGAGCGCGACATCGCGATTGAGTTTCGTGTCGCGGGCCCTGTAGACCTGACCCATTCCGCCTTCGCCAATCTGCGCGGTGATCTCGTAGCCGCCGAGACGAGTGCCGGGTGTGAGGGCCAAAGGTAGCGTGATTATATGGGCGGACACCGATCGTGAGCTCGACGCGCCAGGCCAGGCTCGAACCTGCGACCCTTGGTTGAGACGGGGACTGACTGAAAGGATTTGTTCGTAAACGTCGTGGTATAGGGCGAGGCGGGCATCCCGTGACCCTGTGGCCTGAGCCGTCGAGGAGCTCCTGGCCGCGACTGGCCGCGGGCCAGTGAGGGGTAGGGCGTACTATTGTCGCGCCCTGGCGATCGCCGTCAGCACATCACTCACCCCGGTCGCGCGCTCGAGGTGCGGATACCGCAATCCGCCGTGATAGTCGACTGTCACGGTCTTGAAGTAACTGCCGTTTTCTACGATGAGCTCCATGGGCCCGGCCGCGCCCTTGGAGGCGCGGAGCGCGCGCGCCAGTTCGTCGCTCGAGAACCGTCGGCCGTTCACGGCAACGATCTTCATGCCATTGGTGACGCCGGCGTTGAAGGCCGGCATTCCCTGCCATGCATCGTCGACCGTGCCATCCGCGGCGACGTGGATGCCGAGCGATCCGTACGCGTTGAGGCTGCCATCGAGCGTCCAAGGGTCAGTAAAGATGTTGGCCGCCTCGGTGTAGACGAGCCTGTAGCCGCCGCCTTCAACGCCGCCCAGCGGAACCGTCGCGGTCTTGGCTTGCAGTCGCTTCTCGAAGAACCCCTTCCAGTCGTACGGTGCAATGGTGGTGAGCGTGCGAAACACCTCGTCGGCGTCGTATGGCTTCACCCACACCGTGCCGTTGTCGTTCTGGCCGTGAAACGCCGCGCAGAAGTCATCGAGCGTCTTCCGCCCGCCGGTGAGCGCGCGGATGGTCACGTCGGCTTCGAGCCAGATGAGTGTGCCCTCGGCGTAGAACGACGGCAGGCCGCCCGCGACCTGGCGCCGCCATCCGGACCAACCACCGCCTGCGGTGTAGAGAAACGGCGCCGAGTCGGAGGCATCCTGCAGCGGCCGCCAGGTGCGGCCCGGCGCGCTCACGGCCATGGCATCAGCGGCAACTTCGTCGAACCACTCCTCGGCAGAAATCAGGCCCGCGCGCGCAGCCAACAGTTCGCCGTAGTAGTTGGTGAGTCCCTCGTACACCCAGAGGAGGTCGTCTTTCATCGGCCGCTCGTAGCCACCGGTGACGAGACCGGCCGGCCGGCGCGCCTTGCCGTTCCAGGAATGAAAGAACTCGTGCGGCAGCAGCAGGCTGCTGCGTTTGGCCGAGTCGTCATCGACGAATGTATTCTCCGCGACGCGATCGTCGGCGCACTCGTGATGCTCGACGCCAAACGAACCCAGGTTGTCGCTGAGCGTCAGCAGCCAGTGGTACTTGCGATAGTGACCGACACCGCCAAAGACCGCCCGTTCCTCGAGCACGATCTTCTTGTAGATGTCGATGCGCGACTGCGGAAACTGCAGCGCCCATTCGCTGTCGGCAACGACGTCGATGACATGCTCGCCGACGGGTGAACCGGCCGGCCACAACGTGATGCTGCGGAAGTGCTCTCCCACCACGACGGGGTGGTCGTTCAGCATCTCGAGCGACGCCGGCGCGTAACGAATCGTGCTGCCGTCGACCGCGGCGACGTCGAGCGACCCCCCGTGTTTCCATCCGGCGGGTGCCTTCAATGACGCCGTCACCGAGATCGCGGCCGGGTTCTCGCCCATCGGATACAAGCCGACGGTGTACCAATTGATCACCGCGATCTTGGCGTTGGTCGACGGTAACGTGCCGAAGGCGCCGCCCGCATACGGCACGACGTAGTCGTACTTCGCGGTCACGGTCCTCGCCCCGGCCGGAACCGTCAAGGCGAACGCGTTCACCTCCACCAGATCGCGCCGCCAGGCGATCTCATTGCCATCGGCGAAGACGTGCAGGCCCGTGAGGTTGGCGATCGGGCCTGACGGCATGTGCTCGCCTGGAATCCACTTCGGATAGAAGAGCGTCATGGCGCCTGGACGCGCGGCCATCGAGAGCGTCGCGTGGAGGATCCGCATCGGCGCGTCAGTCGCGTCGACGTCCAGCGTCATGGCGGTGCCGGAGGGGGCGGCAGGCATCTGCGCCAACGGCGCTGTCTGAGGAATGAGCGCGAGGATGGCAAGAGGCAGCCAGAGGGCTCGAGACGTTCGACGGTATCGCTGATGCATGATGGTGGACATTATCCTGCTACCGCCGCAGAAGCGTAGTGGATTCCGGATGGCGGCGTCATCACTGCAAATTACTTTGCACTATAGAATAAGCCGACATGTCACGAGCGCATCGGATGTTCGACCTGGTCGGGGCCGTGGCCGGACTGGCGGTGTTTGCCCCGGCGATGACGGTGATCGCGGTGGCGGTGTTAATCGATGACGGTCGGCCGGTGGTCTTTCGGCAGGAACGGGTCGGGCACCAGCGCCGGCCGTTCCACATCCTGAAGTTCCGATCGATGCGCGACGGCCGGGTCACGCGAGTGGGACGGCTGCTCCGCGCCACAGGCCTCGATGAGCTGCCGCAGTTCGTCAACATTCTTCGCGGCCACATGAGCGCGGTCGGGCCGCGGCCGCTCACAGCCGACGACGTCGCCCGTCTCGGCTGGAGCGGGGCCCCATTCGACTTTCGCTGGGCGTGCCGCCCCGGGCTCACGGGGCTGGCGCAGCTCGTCGGGGCCCGCCCGGATGACGACGCCCTGGCCATGGATCGAGTCCACGCCGAAGGATGGAGCCCGTCGCTCGACTGTCAACTCATTGCGTGGTCCTTCGCGGTCAATGCGTTCGGCAAGACGCGGATTCGGCGGTGGCTGCGGCATCGCTACTCGATCCGCCCAAGCGCGGTGCAGTCGTTGCGTTGACCTCGGCTCGGCTGATGCGTTGAAGAAGCCCTTCGCGGGTCAGTAGGCGAGGCAGCGTGTTTCCAGCAGGGAGGGAGGCATGTCGATGCTCGAGGCGTCGCTGTGGCTATGCCTGGTGCTCGTTCTGCTCGGATTCCGCTGGCTGTTTGTGGGTCTGCGCCGTGGCAACATCATCTTCTACCGCATCCGGCAGTCTGACCGCAAGTCAACCAGCTCGCTTGAGGACAAGCTCACCGCAGAAGAAAGAGCCGCGCTCACGGCCGAACAAAGCCGATTGGCCCCACTCGACGGACGAGATTAGGTGGCGAGTGCCTATTAAACCAACCCAGCGTTACCTCAACATCACAGACGAGGAACTGCGAAACACAATGACTGGAACCTGGGAACGGCGGCGGCTGCCCAAGGCAGCTTCCGCCTGACCGAGTCGGACTCGGCGTCAGCCGAATGTCAGCCAAACTGACGAAATCTGGCGCGCCCGGCAGGCATCGAACCTTTTCGTAGCGCTCGCGGGCCCCACCCCCGCTCGGGCGCGTCGCTCGCGTTGCTCGCGCCGCGTTACTGACGTTCGCCAGACTGGCACGACATCAGGTGCCGACCGAGCGTGACGATGCGATCGCTGGTCCGAAGGCGGTGGTTCACGCGCACTGATATTCGATAGAGAGGTTGCCGCCAGGCGCCGTGCTGGAGTGGCGCCCGGTCGCGAGCACAGAGCGATCCGGAACTGAAGAGAAGTCTCGCGCGCGCTGCTACCTCAGCCTGCCGCTCGACGCGCTCTAGGCCGCGTTTCCGCCGGTCGCCTTCCGCGCCTGGTAGCGCTCGATCGCCGCGCGCGCGTTGAACAGCATGCGCTCGCGACCAAGCCGCGCGTCGATGGCGGTGTTTCGTACCATCGCAAGCACGCCGGGATTCAACCCGGCCAGCCACACCTCGACGCCGCCTTCGGTCATGCGCCGCTCGGCTTCGTTCAGCATCTGCAGGGCCGAGTACTCGATGTCGGATACGCGGCTCATGTCCAGCACCAGCACGCGCGGCTGGTACTTCGCGACGAAAGCCTGGATCTGCTGCCCCACCAGCTGCGCATTGACGAAGAACAGCCGCCCTTCCGGGCGCAGGATCAACAAACCTTCGAAGGTCTCGTCGTCGCCATGTTCGGGCGACAGCGGTCGCAGCACGTCCTCGCCACGCTTGCGGCCGATGACGTACACGCGCGGGCGCGCGGACTGGCTGGCCAGGCCGATCATCGACACGATGATCGCCACCACGATGCCCTTGAGGGTGCCCAGTAGCAGGACGCCGATGCAGGCGACCAGGGCCCAGCGGAATTCCATCGTGCGCACGCTGCGGATGGCACGGAACTCCGATGGCTTGATCAACCCGACCGAGTAGACGATGACCACCGCGGCCAACGTCGCATTGGGCATCAGGCCAAGGATCGGCGCCAGGAACAGCATGGTGGCGAGCGCGGCGCCCGCGGTCACCAGCGAGGCGAGCTGCGACTGCCCGCCGGCGGCACGCACGACCGCCGTCTGCGAAGTTCCGCCGCCGGCCGGCATGATGCCGAACAGGGCGCCGCCAAGGTTCGCCGCGCCGGTGGCGAGCAATTCCCGGTTCGCGTTGATCGGGGGATCGTCGGCGCGCGCGAAGGCGCGCCCGGCCGCTATCGACTCCGTGAAGCTCATCAAGGCGATTCCGAGCGCACCTGGCAGCAGCTGCGCGACCAGCGCGGGATCAGGCAGGGTCAGCGACGGGAAGCCCCGCGGAATCAGGCCGACGATCGAGACGCCCATCTTCTCCAGCCCGAGGAACCAGGCCGCGGCGATGCCGCCCGCCACCGCGACCAGCGGGGCCGGCGAGCGCGGCCACAGCCGTTCCATCGCGATGAGCACCGCGAAGGTCGCAAAGGCGACCATCAACGTGATCGTCGAGGTTTCGGGAGTGTGTGTGACGACGCTGACGGCATCGAAGAAGAAGCCGTGTTTGGTGATGTGGATGCCCAGCAGCTTGGGCAACTGGTCGAGCACGATCACCAACCCGATGCCGGCCTTGAATCCGGTAAGCACCGGCGTCGATATGAAGTTGGCGACGAAGCCGAGCTTCAAGAGCCGTGCTGCGACCAGCGCGGCGCCGACCAGCAAGGTCAGCGTCGCCGTAGCCGACACGAGGCGCGCCGGATCGCCGTCCGGCACCGCCAGTCCCAGCTGGGTGCCGACGAGGATCGCGATGGTCGTGGTCGAGCTGACGCTGAGCACGCGCGAGGTGCCGAGCAGCGCGTAGATCGCCATCGGGATGAAAGCGGTATACAAGCCGACCGCAACCGGCAGGGCGGCCACCGACGCGTAAGCCATCGCCTTGGGAAGGACGACCGCGGCGGCGGTCAGCCCGGCCACCAGATCGAAGCGGAAGGTCGACGCCTTCGGCGCGCTCGCCTGGGCAGGAATCGGAGTTCGGGACATCGCGTTTTGCTCGCTACGTTTCACGTCGGGCGAAGCGCAGATACGCCCCGACCGTCAGAAAGTTGATAATCACGCCGAGCACGTTCCAGGCAATCACTGGTCGCGACAGAATCAAGAGACCGTAATAGATCCACACAATTTGAAACACCCCGATAATGCTCGCCATCGTCGGGTTGATGCCTTTGCTTGACCGTCGCCTGAACATCCCAATTAAGTCGGGTACTGCGGCGAAGGTCGTTCCCAATCCAGCCACGAACCCAAGTACTTCAGACTTTTGGAACCTGGGAAAGAACAGACTCGACGTGTCGGGTATGGCCAGGCTCTCGCAGCCGCTGAGGACTATCGCGCTGAGCACGATCACCCCACACATCAGCATTCTCTTGAAGGAATCCCTCGTCATGTGCGGCCCCCCCTTAAGCCGCATCTTGCGCAGCCTATCTGTCGAGCGACACTGTGTTCGCGACATGAGCCCGTTCACTTCTAGGCGCAATTCGTATCCAAATTGTGGTTGTCGAGGCGGCAGACGGCGTGCAGCGGCGCCCTCTTGCGGAGCTCGAAGCATGCCAAGCCGCGGGTGACCGTCCCAAACGGCGCGCTGCAAGATGCCCATGGCACTGACGGTAGCACGGAGGCACGGATCAGCGTGATGGCAGAATCTGCGTACTCAACCGCATAGACGGCAACCGCTCTGCTAGCACCAGCAGAATTACGCTGAAGCACGAAGCCGGCCATCGCGGTAATATTTGAGTCCGTCCAAGCGTTCCGTCCAGGGGGAACTCCTGACGAGAAAAGGTGTCGGTGGATCCGACAGCGTCCGACACTGGAGGCCAACCGTGATCAAATTGATTGTCGCGCTCACACTCTCCTCAATTTGTGTGATGGCGTGTGGGCAAACACCGCCCGCTCAATCCGGGACCGCGGGGCAGGCCGCGGCGCCGGCGCCCGCGCAACCCGACGCGTCCAAGCCGGTGACAGCCGCGCCTACACCCGAATCGACGGCGGCGGCGCCCGCACAACCTCCGTCGAAACCCGAGCCCGCGCCGCCACCGGCGCCTGAGTTCCGCGAGGTGACGATTCCCGCTGGCACATCGCTCAGCGTGACACTCCTCAGCGCGGTGGCGTCGAACAAGAGCAAGGTGGAAGACCCGATCAAGGGGTCCATCGCGAAGGCCGTGACTATTTCCGGTGTGACTGCACTTCCCGTCGGCACGCAGATTCTCGGATCGGTGACTGAAGCGGGCGAATCGGGCCGGGTCAAAGGCAAGGCGTCCGTTGCGTTCCGCTTCGATCGGCTGGTGGTCAACGGCGAAACGGTCCGCGTCCAGACCGCGAACGTGCAACGCCAGGCTGCGGCCGACACGAAGTCCGACGTCAAGAAAGGCGCGGTCGGCGCAGGAGCGGGCGCAATCGTCGGTGGCGCGATCGGCGGCGGGAAGGGCGCGGCCGTTGGCGCCGTGGCAGGCGGCGCGGGTACGGTACTCGCCACGAAAGGCAAAGAAGTAGAAATTCCGTCCGGTACCGTCGTCAGCGTTCTCGTCCAGGATCCGATCACGGTGAGGGTGGCGATGAAGTAGTCCTCAGCGTGGCCGTGTAGAGGCAGAAACTGCGGAGAGTATTTCAGTTGGGACGTTCCGACCGGTCGCGGTGAGCGGCGGAATTGTGGCCGAGTTCCGCGGACTGATCTGCGACACGCGAATCAGGGTCCTCGAACGAAGGCTGCTAATCGCAAGTGCTGCATGTAGGACTCCCTTTGCTATCCCATCCAGGCAACGGTCGGCCAAGTAATTGGCCGACCGACCCGATAACGCCGGCATGTGGGCTCTCACTGCCATAGAGAGACGACTGGGCTCCAAAACGTTCAGCTCCTCCCTCTTCTGACCGTCGGGGGAGTCTCTCTCGTGGTCGGTATCCTCGACCTGCGTGAGACCCAGCGCGTCCTGGCTGAGGGCGAACTGGCCAGGGGCAAAGTCACTGGGAGGCACAGGAGCGGGGGCAGATCGACGAACTACTCCCTGGATGTCGAGTTTTAGACTCGTGCCGACGTGCGTGTCAGGTTGACCGAATCGGTGGGCGGAGCGGCACGGTACCCCCAGGCTTGGTCCGTTCGTATCCGCTTCTGCCTGTCGATCGCTCTCGATCGGAAGGAAGCCAATATCAAGCATGACGCCATCTACGGCTTCAGACCCGCGACGACGATGTCCTACAACGTGCCGGACGCGGGCGAACTCGCCGACCTGAAGCCGGGAGACCTCATCACGGCTGGAAGCGGCGGACCCTGAAGGCGGTCGTTGGAGGTCAGCATGCGTGACGAAGTGTCACACCGGTGTCACACGCCTTTCGGATACTGGCGCGCCTCGATGAGCGATCCCCATAGCTCGCCTGAATCCATCGCGAGCGGATGGCGCGCCCGGCCCCACCTCCGCTCGCGCGCGTCGCTCGCGTTGCTCGCGCCGCGCAGCCGCAGGCGCTCGACCCTCGGCCTGCCCCTCGGGTCGCAGGCGGATCTAGCTCGCCGGCCGCGCCAACCTTCGCATGGCTTGCCAACCGAAGCTCACGCTCTTATTGGCAAGCGTGAGCGAAGGTTGGCGCGCCCGGCAGGGATCGAACCTGCGACCCTCGGCTTAGAAGGGTGTGTTCCTGTGACGGAGGACGTTGGGTTTCAACAGGTTGCCAGGGCTGCCACGCGGACGTGCCACGCTGACCTGCCGCGGCCTGCTCCGCGAATTTGGCGTCACGATAATGGAGGTAGCTTTTTGACGGAGGAGTCCAGATACGCCGTGTTAGCCGGCCCATCGGCGCCTCGACGACTGCAAAGTGGTCACACTCGCAATCAGCCACATTAGATACGCATCTCGAAGAAGGCGGAAGCGGCGTCTTCAATCGGAAGTCTGCGGAAGCGGCCGAACCCGGCCATCTCACTCCATCCCCTTACCATCCCCTCGTTGATGTCACTCCCGATGCCGGCTCCTTCCTGACCCAATGAAACACTCATGCAGTACAGCGTGGTCACGGGACAGGGCAGGCGACCCCAGGGAGTGACGTTCTGCTCCAGGTTCGGCGAGAGGTTGGGGCTCGTACGCGAGATAGGTTCCCTCGGGCGCCAGCGCCATACGTACCGCGCGAACGATCGCCGACGGATTCGCGGAATCGTGCAGCACATCAAAGGTCGCGATCAGATCGAACCGACGCTTCGGGAGATCGACTCCATCGATTGTCTCGAAGGTCACTCGATCGGCCAGCCCCTGAGCCTTGGCGTTCGCACGGGCGCGCTCGATCGAAGGAAGATGAGGATCGAAGCTGCGGCATGGCCGGAATCCACGTTTGCACGAGCTGGTGATCTGCGAAGCGTCGGACTGAAGGCGTCCGTATCAGAGACCTCTAACGGTGAGCTCGCCCACGAACTCGGCGAGCTTCACACCGTGGTCGGCAGCCAGCATCTCCGCCGCCTTCTCACCAATCATGATCGAGGCTGCGTTCGTGTTGCCGGCGACGATGTTCGGCATGACGCTCGCGTCAGCCACGCGCAACCTCGCGACCCCCATCACCCGTAGCCGTGCGTCGACGACGCTTCCGATCCGGCAGGTCGTCGTCGGGTGGTACACGGTCCAGGAATAGTGAAACGCAAGGTCCTCCAGGAGCGCGTCGCTGGGGACGGCACCCTCGCTGTGCCCGTGCTTCTCGGCGAGGAACGGCGGTATGAGGAGGGGGCCGATCGCGCGATGTGCGGGCCAGTGCGCCACGATGTCGAGCACTCGGCGCATCACCGCGACCATCACCTTCATGTCATGGGGGTCGCCCAAGTAGTTCATGTTGATGACCGGGTCGGCGGTCGGCTCGGCGCTCCCGAGGACGATCTCGCCCTCGCTGTGTGGCTGCACCGGATTAGCGAGCAGGATCACGCTCTCCGCGTCGTTTGCCAGTCGCCTGGACGGGTCGTCGAAGTACCGGTCGGTGTCCACGCGTAGGCACTTCTTCCAGATGTCCGGGTTATACCCACAGGCAAAGAATCCGATTTGCCCGTCGTGGGTGTGATGATCACCGAGGCCGGTGTTGAACCAGGCGCACGCCTCGTAGAGCGACGAGGATACGAGTCCGCGCCCAGTCGTGGCCCATTCGGTGATGCGTCGCTCGGCCTCCTGCTTCAGCGCGTGCAACTCGGCGGGCATGGTCGCGTCGTCGCGGGGATCCGAGGGCAGAGGCCCCGCAGGAGCGCGCAGGGCATCGGGGCCAAACGAGATGCCGACCTCGTTCATCGAGACGCCCGCCCCAGGAGCGGGGAAGAAGAAGGCGACCTGGATGTGGTCTTTCAGGTGCTTGCCGACATGCGGCGAATCGACCTGACAGGCCATGCCCGCCGCCTCGAGCTCGCGCCGCGGCCCGATGCCCGACAGCAGGAGCAGGTGCGGCGACCCGATCGCGCCGCCGCTCAGCACGACCTCCCGGGTGGCAAGCACCGCGCACGTTTCCCGCGCTTCGTTGCGGTACTCGACGCCCGTGGCAGCCATGCGCCCCGGCGAACCCTCGAGAACAACGCGCGTGACATGGGCTCCGGTGATGATCGTGAGGTTCGGTCGCCGTTCGGTGACGCCCTCGAGGAACGCGTGATAGGTGCTCGACCGCCTGCCCGCCCGGGTGGTTGTCTGGATGAGCGACACGACGCCGGCCGGGCCACATCGGTCGCATCCGTTGTAGTCACCGCGCGGGATGCCAGCCGCCACGGCGGCCTCCACGAACTCACGAGCGCCCGGCAGTATCGGGGAGCGCACGGACACCCCAAGGGGGCCGGAGGCACCGTGCGCGGGCGCGTCGATCGAAATGTCGTCGCAGGGCGCGAGCCCCTCGCTCTTCTTGAAGTACGGCAGCACGTCGCGGTAGGCCCACCCGGTGGCACCAGCCTCCGCCCAGGCGTCGAAGTCGCCGGGGTGGCCACGCACGTAGGCCATGTAGTTCATCCCCGAGGATCCACCGAGCATCTTGCCCCGGGGCATCATCATCCGCCCCTCTGCCAGCCCGAGTCCGCACTTGCCGGCATCGGCGGTGTACATCCAATCGGTTTCGGGGTTCTGCTGCAGCGCCGCGCACGCCGCGGGGATCAGCTCCGCGGCTGGCGGCAGCCGCCCGGCCTCGAGGAGCGCCACCCGGCAGGTCGGATCCTCGGAGAGACGAGCCGCGAATACCGCTCCAGCGGATCCGCCGCCCACCACGATGAAATCGAAGATCGCGGACATGTCTACTCCCCTTGCCTCTTGGGCGGTGGCTGTTGGTGTGGGGTTACGTGAATCCAGGGCCTCGTCCGTCTAACTACCTATGGAGTAGACCGGTCACACGCCTCGCGTCCATACGCGACGTCCGACCGCCGTATTCCAACCGCATGTCCTTGCGCGCGCGGATGTTAACACAGTGCCATCGTCGCGATCATGAACGTGGTTGGCCGCGAACACCGCGTTGGCCCGCGCGCCTGAAAGCGCGGCGCGCAGCGATCAAGCGGCTTCCAATCAGTTGTAGTCGTTGGCAACTGCCACTGCGCCGAGTAGGAAATGCGGCTCGGTATCGAACGCGTCCAGTTCCAGGGCTCTGCGGACGTACTCCATCACCAGATAGTCCCGGCCCCACGTCGCAGAGCTGGCAGATACGCGGATGATTCAGCGCCGCGATGGCGCGAGCCTCGCGCCTGAATCGGTCGGTGTGCTCTGCTTTGAGGCGCTTGATCGCGACGACACGATCGACCCGCCTGTCACGGGCCTTCCACATTTCCCCCATGCCGCCAGCGCTCAGGGCACTGATGATGTCGTAGGGGCCGAGACGGGTGCCTGGAGTCAGAGCCAAACGCTGAGGATTATATGGGCGGAGTCGCCGCCGCCCGTCCGATGTGCCAGGTTCGGTAACGTGCGGAAACCGAGGGAGCCCGACGCAGCCAGAGGGCCGGCCAGATTCACTCTACTAACAGACCTTTTTGGAAATGGCGCGCCCGGGGGCGCGCTCGAAAGGTTGGTCTCTGCGCTTCTCCGGCCGAGCGGCTTGACCCGATGAGAATACACCGCGCGGGAGCCCGGCGGCGGGTTACCCTTAGCGCCGTATGGACGTCCGGTTCGGAGCAGTCTTGGCCCTCGCGATGGTTGCACCCGCGGTGACCCAGTGGCGCGATCCCTCGCCGCACCAAGTGCGGTCCGTGACCGTGGATGGAGCGACCCGGCTTGAAGTGCTCGACTGGGGCGGCTCGGGACGACCGGTGCTGTTTGTCGGGTGCTACCTCACCGCTCACGTCTACGACAGCATCGCACCCAAGCTCACCGACCAGTTTCATGTCTATGCGGTGACGCGACGCGGCGTGGGCGCATCCGATCATCCCTCGACCGGGTACGACCCACAGCGACGCGCCGACGACATTCTCGGCGTGATGACCGCCATGGGGATGCAGAAACCGATCCTGATTGGCAACTCCTGCGGAGGGGCGATCCTGCACACCCTCGGCGTGCAGCATCCAGATCGCGTCGGCGGCCTGTTGTACCTCGATGCGGCCGAAGATCCGACGCTGAAGTTGTCGGACTACAACAGCCCGCCCGTTGATCGGGCGCACCTGCCTCAACACGTTGAACGGAAGGACTCATCGCGGGCATTGCCGGAGGCGGAGACACGCCAGTTGGAACGGTGGCCGCTCGATCCGGCGATTCGGAAAGCGATGGTCGAAGACAACAACGTCCGCCCGGACTACACCCACATCTCTGTCCCTGTGCTCGCGATCTTCAGAACGACAACGTGGGACACTGTGCTTGCGGACTACCCGCCGAAAAACGACCAGGAACGTGCCGCGCTGGCCCAGGAGTATGCCGCGGGTGCCGCAATGCTCTCGAGATGGGAGGGCGATCTGCGCCGGGGCGTGCCGACGGCGCAGATCGTCGAGCTGCCCGGCGCGAGCCTGTATATGTTCCTTTCGAACGAAGCGGACGTTATCCGTGAACTGCGCGGTTTTGCGGCGTCGTTGCCGCGCAACTGACCGCGCTCGCTAGCACGGCGGAGCGAGCGAACGCAGTGAGCGAGCCACGCGAACGGAGCGCTGCGTGGCGAAGCAGCGCGCGAGAGAGTGTGTAGGGGAGTTCGAGGGGCGAAGCCCCTCGACTAAGAATGGCGCGCCCGGCAGGGATCGAACCTGCGACCCTCGGCTTAGAAGGCCGATGCTCTATCCACTGAGCTACGGGCGCACGCGGACGGAAGAACACGATTGTACGACATAGGCTCGAATCCAAGGCAGCCAAGCACCCCGATTGACGTGATCCTTGGTGAATCCCAAAACTGCGGCCCCGTACGCCGCTGACGCTCTCATTTGAGTCGGTCCACGCGCGTCCCACACGATCGCGAGGTCAGATCGGTCATGGATGATCGTCTCACCTCTTAAGCGGACGTGCCGGCGGCTCCTTGCCTTCCTTCGGATCGCGGTCCCTTGGACAGCACCGAGGCTATGGCAGGATTCGGTCGATACTCGACGAACAACTGACACTGTTGCACGAATGTGGCGCAGGCCTGATCGGCTCGGCAGGCCTCGGTCAAATGAGTGGCGGCCCGATCGAAATCGCTGATGCGACAATACATCAGGGACGTGTCGATCTCTCTGAGGCATCGAGGCCCCCGAGCGATCACGGCCTCGAACCGAGTTGCGGCCCGCTCAAGACGGCCCCGCAGGAGATCGATGGCCGCAAGCACCCACTCGTCCTGAGCGCTGTTCGCCGATTCGGTGGTGAGATGTGCGAGCTGTTCCTCCGCGCCGTCTATCTGTCCGAGCTGCAGTAACGTGACGGCTCGCGCCCGGATCAGGTCCATGTGATCGGGCAGCACCCGCAAGGCGTCATCCGCCGCACGTAATCCCTCGCTGGCTCGACCCGCCCAGGTCAAATGGTAGATGAGGGCGTTGTGCGCAAGCCCGAAACGTGGATCGAGCTGCAGGGCCTTTCGAAAATACCGCTCCGCCAGATCGGAGTCGCGGTGCCGCGCACAGCCCCAGGCGGGCGATGCGAAGTAGGACTGCCCCAGCAGGACGTACGCCTCAGGGAGCCGCGGGTTCAACTCGGTAGCCTTCAGTGCCGCTGTGCGCCAGAGCTCGACGTTTTCCATCCCACGATACGTGAGCGCGAGCGCAATCTGCGCCTCGTACAGAGACGGATCCAATTGAACCGCGCGCTCCGCAGCCGCCAGCGCCTTGCGCTGGTATGCCACACGGGCGCTGTCGTCAGCAGTGGCCGGAGACGTTAGCCTCCCATAACTGTTGGCCAGTAACGCCCAGGCATCCGGGTATTTCGGGTCGTGCTTCACCGCCATTTCCAGGTCGTATGCCGCTTCCTCATACCGGCCCGTCAGCTGAAGCTCCCTGGCCTGAGAGACGCGCTTGTAGGCACTGAGCGACGCGGTGCGCCGCGGGGGGGCTTCACGGGTCTCCTCGAACGCCGCGGCAAATCGAGCAGCGACCGTGTCTTCCAGCGACAACAGATTTGAGAAACGATCCGTCACGCTCTCCTGCACGGCGATCGCCCCGGTCTTTGCGTCAATGAGCCGCACGAGCACCTTGAGATCCTCGCCGACTCGTTGATACGTGCCCTTGACACAGTAGCGAACATCCAGCGCTCCGAACAGTTGCTGCAAATCGGTGAATGCGCCGGCGTGCTGGCGATTGACGATGATGATGTTCTCGACGTTTCGCAGACCGAAGGTCAACGAGTCGGCCAATGCCGCGGCCAGCCACTCGTCGTCCCCCTGTCGGCTCAAATTCTCGAATGGCAGGACGATCAGTCGATACGGACCTGCAGAGTGCGCCGCCGTGGGCCCTGACGGTCGCCAGCTCCCGCGTGGCGCGCCCGCTAGGTTCCCGTCCGCCGCGATCGTTTCGAGCGCGAATGCCAGGTCACGCACAGACTGGAACCTGTGCGCCCGGTCCTTCTCCAAGCAATGCCGGACAACCCTGAACACTCCCGCCGACATCCTGTCCTCAACGGCAACCTCCGGCGGCTCGTCTTTGAGAACCGCGCTCAACGTTTCGGCCGCGCTGTCGCCGGCGAACGCGCGCCGACCGGAGATCAGTTCGTAGAGCACTGCGCCGGTGCTGAAAATGTCGCTTCGATGATCAACCGCGCGACCCGACACCTGTTCCGGACTCATGTAGCCCACGGTCCCCAGAATCGTGTTTGGCGTGGTCAGAGCCGTGTGCGTCGCGGTGCCCGTCGTACCGACGCGAGTCTGCGGCTCCTCAGTCAGTTTCGCCAAGCCAAAATCCAGAATCTTCACGTGGCCGTCACGTGTCACGACCAGATTCTCCGGCTTCAGATCACGGTGGACGATGCCGCGTTCGTGCGCCGCGGCGAGGCCGTGACACATCTCGATGGTGTATTGAACGGCTGTGTGGATCGGCAGGGGCTGTTCGATCACCTGGCGCAAGGAGCGCCCGTCGAGCAGTTCCGTCACGATATACGGCTGTCCGTCGTGAATGCCGACATCGTAAACAGCAAGGATGTTTGGGTGGCTGAGGGTCGCCGCCGCCCGAGCCTCCTGCTCGAACCGTCGGACGACATTCGCATTGTCCCGGAATGCAATGCGCATGATTTTGATGGCCACCTGGCGATCCAGGCGCGGGTCGCGGGCGCGGTACACCTCCCCCATACCGCCGCTACCGATCAACGACACGATTTCATAACGATCGAGAACGGTGCCGGGTGCGAGAGTGTCCATTCAGGCAACCAGTTCCTTTGTCGGTCGTCACGACGCGTGCCCCGGCAGGAGACCAACCTGCGCCCCCGGCCTAGAAGGCCGATGCTCTATCCACTGAGCTACGGGCGCGTGCGGGATATGTCCATGGTAGCACCGTGGCCAGGCTCTACCTCCGGCCCGTTCCCATCAACGAAGTTACGCCGCGGGAAGCGTCGGGACATCGTACGCGTCGAACATCGAGTCCGATGTCAGGATCGTCAAATCCTCGATTTGCGCCTGCGCGATGAGCAGTCGATCGAAAGGGTCGCGATGATGGGCCGGCAGCATCGAGACTCGAAGAGCATGGACGCAATCGATGGCGAGCGCGCGGACGCCGGTCGCATCGATTCGCGCCGGTACATACACCGCGGGCGGTTGCGGAAGCTGCAGCTTGCCGAGCGAATGCTTGATCGCGATCTCCCACGCGCTGGCGGCCGACAGAAACAGCTCGTGCTCACGGCGCTCGACGAGCGCGCGCGCAGTGGCCGAGAACCGCTCGGGCGCGCCGGTCATCCACAGCCAGCACTGCGTATCGACGAGCACCCTCATCGCTCGAAATCGGCGAGGATGGCCGCCGGCAGCGGCGCATCGAAATCCGCGGCAATCACGACGCGGCCGGCATCCATGCCGAGCGCTCGCTTTCCCGGTTGCCGGAAGGGGATGAGACGCGCCACGGGGTGGCCGGCCTTCGCGATCACGATCTCCTGTCCTGCGGCCACTCGCTTGAGGAGGCGCGAGAACTGGGTCTTGGCCTCGTGGACGTTGACGGTGGGCGTCTGGACCGGTTTCTTCATACCAGACATTATGGACTAAGTCTATGGACTAAGTCCACTACGACTGTCTCCGGCCACGACGGGCTCGAGCAGACGGCCACCCGGGCCAGTGCTTAGGCCGTGGTGATGTCGCTGCTGCTTCTCGCACCCGAGCGAAGGTTAGAGCGGCGGCGAACCTGACGCGCCGGCGGAAAGCTGGACACTGCATATGCGAACCCGCCCGGCGGTATGCTGTGCGGGCTGCAACGTTCGTAAGCGTCTTCGCGTAAGCGTAGACTGAGGACCTAGACCATCCCGATCGATCTGGAAACCGTAGGCGAGGCCCGGATCGTGGCCCAGGCCCTGGCCGGCTCGCAGTCTGCTTTCGAGCAGATCGTGCGCCGGTATCAGCGCCCCGTCATCAGCCTCATCGCGCGCATGACGGGCGACTGGGCGCTCGCCGAGGATCTCGCGCAGGAGACCTTCGTCAAAGCCTTCCGCAGCCTCGCGGCCTTCGACACGACGCGACGGCTATCGAGCTGGTTGTTCCGGATCGCCCACAACACGGCCATCGACGCCATGCGCCGCGCTCGCCCGGCGCAGGCATCGCCGGCCTCGAGCCTGGATGCACGGCAGCTGATGTCCGCGAACCCAGCGGACGAACTCGCCATACCGCCGGAGCCCGACCCGGTCGAACGTCTCGAGCTCGGTCAGGCGCTCGAGGCGGCGCTCGCCGAGCTCCGGCCCGACCAGCGCGCGGCGATCGTCATGCGCTACGAGAGCGGCCTGTCATTCGATGAAATCGGCACCGTCCTCGGCGTTCCAGAGGTCACGGCCCGATCGCACGTTCACCGCGCCCGCAAAGAGCTCGCCCGACTGTTGACGGCGTCGGGATGGGCCCCGCCACAGTGACTGCAACGGAAACCGGCACCGCCCCGTAAGCCCTAGTAGACACATGAACGACAGCAGGGATAGTTACCCGCGCTGGCGAGCCGCCGAGGCGAGCGAGCGTGTCGACGACGCGGATGAGGCGTTTCTCAGTCTCTTTCAGTCGGCCTCCGAGGAGCAGCCGATTTCGCTCGATTTCACGGCCGCGACAATGGCGGCCGTGGCGCAAGCGGCGGCGGTCGACGCGCGACGCGCCCGACACGCGCGGGTTGCCCTGCTGACCGGCACCATTGGAGCCACCGCGGCTGCGATGTATGTCGGCGCGGGCTGGGCCCTCGCTCTGGTCTCGGCGACGTTCCTCGGCCTGCTCAACCTGCTCGTCGCCGCGGTCGTGCGGACGGCCGAAGTCTCCCGGACAGGCGCGGGGGTCTGGGGGGTGCTGTCGAGCCTCGGCCAGGCCACGGCGGCCGTTGCGGGGGACTCGAGCGTGACGGTCGCCATGATTGCCATTTCTGCGGTCGCCATCGCGGCACTCGCGGCGCTGCAGCGTCTTCTCGGTTCAGATGAGGAGTCATTCCAATGAAACGCGCGTTCATTCAAACGGCGCTTGCGGCTGCGATCCTCATCGCTGCGCCCGCGGGCCACGCCATCGCGCAACAAGTCCCCGCAGCCGACGACGGGCAACAGGCGCTGCGCACGCGCATCGAACAGCGATACGACGTCGTGCCGCTCGCGGGCGGCGTGGCGCTGACGCCGAAATCGCCTCGCGGCGACGTCCGGCTGATCGAGATTTCCGACACGATTGCCATCAATGGCGTCCAGGTCAGCGGCCGCGAGCTGCGAGAGCGAGTTGGTGCTGATGCCGACACCATCCTGCGGTTGTCGTACCTCGATCGGAACGACTTGCGGAAGCTCTTTGCTCGCACGGCGCCCGAGCCCGACATTCGTCCAGAGCGGGAGGCCCCGCTCGAGCGCGCGACACCAAACGCTCCGTCCGCTCCGATTGCGCCAGAACCGCCGCGCCGGCCGCTTCGCCGCTCGAGCGGCGATCGCGTGCGCGTATTCGGCGACGTCGTGGTGAGCGAGGGTGAAGAAGTGTCGGGACAGGTCGTGGCTGTCCTGGGATCGGTCCGTATCGACGGCGAAGTCAGCCAGCAGGTCGTGGCGGTGCTCGGGAACGTGGATCTCGGACCCCACGCGGTCGTACGTGGCGATGTGGTCACTGTCGGCGGACGGCTGCGGAAAGCGCCTGGCGCCCAGATAGGCGGCAACGAGACGGAAGTCTCGCCGGGAGAGCTTGGCCCGAGGGTTCGCGTTCCCTGGATGCAGGGATGGGGTCCCTTCTACTTTGGCGGATTCGGGCCGCTGGCGCGCCTGATCGGTACGACCTTCCGTTTCGTGCTCCTCGCGCTCGTCGCGTGTCTCGCGCTCGTCGTCGCGCGGCGCGCCGTGGAAGGATCGGCGCAGCGCATCGCGGACGAACCGGTACGGTCGACGCTCGTCGGCCTCGTCGCATGGGTGCTCTTTGTCCCGGTCTTTGTGCTGACCGTCGTCGTGCTGTCGATTTCGATTGTCGGGATTCCGCTTCTCCTGCTCATGCCGTTTGCGGTGCTGGCACTGGTGCTGATGGCGATTGTCGGGTTCAGCGGCACGGCGAGCGCGGTCGGGCAGTGGGCGCGGCGGCGATTCGGAATTGGAACCGCGCCCGGATTCGGCGACGTTTGCCTCGGGATCCTCATCATCCTCCTGCCCGTCCTGGTCGGCCGCGTGGTGGGGTTGGGAGGGTGGCCGGTTAGCCCGGTCGTGTTCCTGCTCGTGGCGACGGGCATGGCCGTGGAGTTCCTCGCCTGGTCGAGTGGATTCGGCGCCGTCCTCACGAACGTGTTCTCGCGCTGGCAGGCCACGCGCGCCGCGCGGTCGACGCCGAGTGCTCCGGCAGCGACGCCCTGAGGGCGCCCGCGTCGCGTCAGGCCGAAGGTCCGTTCACGCCGCGCGCACAGGCAGATGCCTGCGCGTTGCCGCCAGCCGTTCGGCTCGTGTCTTGAGGCCGATGAGCATTCGCCGCGTCATGAGAAATGCCGCCGGCTCGATCGCCCGCATGAAGAGCCACGAGCCGAGCGTCCGCGGCGTACGTACGCTGTTGCGCGAGACCAGTCGCGTGTGCCCGTCGTCGATCCTGTAGAGGCCGAACTGCCAGACCCACTCGAAGTCCTTGCCCTTGCCGCTCAGCACGAGCGCGCGATTGGGATCGAGCGCCGTGACGGGGAAGCCCTGACCTCTGCCAATGGGAATCTCGTCGCCGACTTTCAGGTGCTGTAGCGCCGGGATGATGCGGTCGGCGCTCGGCCGATCGAGGTAGCCAAACAGGCAGTCCAGCCAGTCGTAGCTGTAGAGCCCGCCGCGGCGGTATCCCATCTGCAGGAGCCACGGCCAGATGTCCTCCGGCGGCGCATGGACTGTGATGGCCAGGGTCGTGGCATATGTGGGAATTGGGACAACCGCATCGCCGGTCATGGCTCGCCGGAGATCCACCGCGTTGGCGCCCCAGCGGAGACACCAGCGGCGGATCGGAAACCAGTAGAGAAGCGCGAGACCAAGCGCAACGAGAAGCGTGGGAACCACAAGCCCTCCTCTGATCCAGGGTCATCGAAGCACTGTTCGTGCCCAGCCCGGCCCGTCGCGGAACACGAGAATCTAACGTGGTTGCCGCGGCGTGGCAGCGGGGCGCGTTGGAATTTTCGTCCCTGGCGAGCGAATTTCCCCTCGACTGCACCCGTGTCACGCCACTGCCACTGGCGTCCCATCTGGCATTCGGTGTGCTGCCACCTGTCGAAGGCAGGAGACGTTGAACGTCTTTTCCGCCGGTGGCGCTAGCGAGAAGCAGATGCTGCACCGATCGGTCCGAGCCACTCCTCTGGAGCAGACGCGCCGTCTTGCCGGCGACGAGCTGATTCAAGACCCGATCGCGTCGATCACGCATGCGATCACGATTCGTCGTCTGCGCCGCGACGTGTGGCCCTGGATCGCGCAGATGGGCGCCGGCCGCGCGGGCTGGTACAGCTACGATTTCCTCGACAACGGCCGCCACCGGAGCGCCGAACGCATCGTGCCGGAACTCCAGAGCATCGCCGTCGGGACTCTGTTTCCCGCCCTTCCGGGTGAGACGACTGGCTTCCATGTCCTCGATTTCGAGACCGGCGTCAGCCTTGTGATTGGATGGAGGCCCCAGCCGAACGCCGCGCCGTTGATGACCTGGTCGTTCGTACTGGAAGACGCTGATGAAGGCTGTACACGCCTGGTGACACGCGTGCGGGGGAGCCATGACTACCCGTTCTACGGTCTTCCACGCGCGCTCGGCGAGCCCGTCATCCGGTCCGTTCATTTCATCATGGAGCGGAAGCAGCTGCTGGGCATTGCCTCCCGAGCGGAGGTCGCTGTCCTTTCTCGCGCCGAGTGACGTGATTTCCGGCTAGGATCTGCCCCGGAGGTCACGTTTGCTTCTCACTCACTTGCACCATTCGCTGCGCGCGAGCGCTATCGCCGCGGTCATCGTCTCGCTGTCGAGCCTGCAGGCCGTCGGTCAGGGCTCTCCCATCGGCCAGTTCGACGGACACGCCGACATCGGCGCCCCGAAGATCGCCGGCTCGGCCGTCTTCAACGCCGTCTCGCAGGAGTACGCGCTGTCGGCGGGTGGCCTGAACATGTGGGCGCAGAAAGACGAGTTCCATTTCGTCTGGAAGCGGATGACCGGCGATTTCATCCTGCAGGCGCGGGTGGAGCTCATCGGTCAGGGCGTCGATCCACATCGGAAGGTGGGACTGATGGTGCGGCCCAGCCAGGACGCCGACGCGCCCTACGTGGACGGCATGGTGCACGGCGATGGCCTGACCTCGCTCCAGTTCCGGCGCACGAAGGGCGCGATCACCGAGCAGGTCCAGTCGACCATCAAGGGCGCCGATATCATTCAAATCGAGCGGAAAGGGCAGACCTACATCTTCTCGGCCGCGAAGTTCGGCGATCCCTTTACCACCTCTCAGGTCTCCGACGTCAGCCTCGGCGATGACGTGCTGGTGGGGCTCGCGCTCTGCTCGCACAATCCCGAGGTGACGGAGCGGGCGATCTTCAAGGACGTGCGGCTCGTCCGGCCCGTGAGGGATGGGTTCAAACCATACGCCGACTACATCGGCAGCGTGCTCGAGATCCTCGACGTGCAGAGCGGGCGGAAGCAGGTCATCTACCGATCCGACCAGCCCTTCGAGGCGCCCAACTGGACGACCGACGGCACCGCGCTCATCTACAACACCAGCGGTAACCGTGCCGAGTGGCGCGGACGCCTCTATCGCTTCGACCTTCTGGCGCGCCAGCCGACGCTCATCGACACGGGCACCAACAACAGAAACAACAACGACCACGTGCTCTCGTTCGACGGCACGATGTTGGGCATCAGCGACCAGAGCCTCCAGGGCACCGGCTCCACCATCTACACGGTGCCGGTCGGCGGTGGCGCGCCGAAGCGCGTCACGCAGCTCGCGCCGTCATACCTGCATAGCTGGTCGCCGGACGGGAAGTTCTTGATCTACACGGGCGGGAGGGACCGTGAGTTCGATATCTACCGCATCGCGTCCGACGGGAGCGGCACCGAGTTCAACCTGACCAATTCGAAGGGTCTGGACGATGGTCCGGAATATTCACGGGACGGCAAGTACATCTACTTCAATTCGGTGCGAAGCGGGTTGATGCAGATCTGGCGGATGGCGCCCGACGGCAAGAACCAGGAGCAGATCACGAGCGACGAGTTCAACAACTGGTTCCCGCACATCTCACCGGACGGGCAGTGGATTGCGTTCATTAGCTTCCCGAAGGACATCGACCCCACCGATCATCCGTACTACAAACGGGTCTACCTGCGGCTGATGCCCGTGTCCGGCGGCCCGGCGAAGGTCATTGGCTATGTCTACGGCGGGCAAGGCACGATCAACGTTCCGTCGTGGTCACCAGACAGCCGGATGGTCGCGTTTGTCAGTAACACCGATGCCATCAAGTAAACGCTTGCGCTCGTCGCCGCGGACGTTTAGCGTATTCGTCACGCAGTCTTGCGTATTCGTTCTTGAGGACGGACTCCATGGCTACATTTACGATCAACGGGTCGAGCCGATCGTTTGACGGCGACCCGGACATGCCCCTGCTCTGGTACCTGCGGGACGAGCTGGGCCTCACCGGGACGAAGTTCGGCTGTGGCGGCGGATACTGCGGCGCGTGCACCGTTCACGTCGACGGCAAGGCGGTGCGGTCGTGCCAGACGCCGATGTCGGCGATCGGCGGTCGCAAGGTCGTCAGCATCGAGGGGCTCAGCGCCGACCAGAGCCATCCGGTGCAGCGCGCCTGGGTGGCGGGCAATGTCGCGCAGTGCGGCTACTGCCAGGTCGGACAAATCATGCAGGCCTCGGCGCTCCTCGCCGAGAAAAACCATCCGACTGATGCCGAGATCGATGCTGCCATGGCAGGAAATATCTGCCGGTGCGGTACATATCAGCGCATTCGCGCCGCCATCAAACGCGTGGCGGAGGGACGGGCATGACTCCCACGGCAAGCTCTCCGACCATCGTCACGGCGAACGTCAGCCGCCGGCATTTCCTGGGTGGCGTGTTCACGGCCGGTGCGTTCGTGGTTGCGGCGCGCTTCGTGCCGGAGTCGCTGCTGGCGCAGACGGCGTCGTTCCGGACGCAGGCCGACGTGGCGGCGCTCCATCCCAGCGTTTACCTCGGCATCGATCCCGACGGCACGGTTCACATCGTGACGCACCGCTCGGAGATGGGAACAGGCATCCGCACGTCGCTTCCCATGGTCGCCGCCGACGAGCTCGATGCCGACTGGGCGCGCGTCAAGATCGAACAGGGCATCGGCGACGCCAGGTACGGCGACCAGAACACGGACGGATCGAAATCCATTCGCGACTTCTTCGATGCGTTCCGTCAGGCCGGCGCCTCGGCGCGCGCGATGCTCATCGAGGCCGCGGCGGCCGGGTGGAACGTGCCCGCCGCCGAGTGCGAGACCGGCCTGCACGAGGTCGTGCACAAGCCGAGCGGCCGGCGTGCGGCGTACGGATCGCTCGTGCCTGCAGCCGCGAAGCTCCCGGTGCCGAAGCCCGAGACGCTCAAGCTCAAATCGCGGAGCGCGTGGCGCTACATCGGCAAGGATCGCGCATCCTACGATCTTGCCGACATCGTGAGCGGCAAGGCCGTGTTCGGGATGGACGCCAAGGTCGACGGGATGGTGTACGCGTCGATCGAGCACCCGCCAGTACTCGGTGCGACGCTGAAATCGGTCGACGACAAGGCGGCGCTCGCCGTCAAAGGCGTCCGGCAGGTCGTGACGCTCGATCCGTGGAAGCCGCCCATCATGTTCCAGCCGCTCGGCGGCGTGGCCGTGATCGCCGACAGCACGTGGGCGGCGTTCCAGGGCCGCAAGCAGCTGAAGCTCGAGTGGAACCTCGGCCCGCACGCGTCGTACGACTCGGCCGCGTACAAGAAGGATCTGCTGGCCGCCGTGCAGCAGCCGGGCAAGGTCGCCCGCAGCCGCGGCAACGTCGACGCCGAATTCGCCAAGGGCGGCAAGGTCGTCGAAGCCAGCTACTACGTGCCGCACCACGCGCACGCAACGATGGAGCCGCCAGTGGCGGTGGCGGACTTCCGCGACGGCAAGGTGACGGCGTGGGCGCCAGTTCAGAATCCGCAGGCGGCACAGGACACCGTGGCCGCGGCGCTCGGCATCGACAAGAGCAATGTCGTCTGCCATGTCACGCTCCTCGGCGGGGGATTTGGCCGCAAGTCGAAGCCGGATTTCGTCGCGGAAGCGGCGGTTCTCTCGAAGAAGGTGGGCAAGCCCGTCAAGGTCGTGTGGAGTCGCGAGGACGACCTCCAGTTCGACTTCTATCACGCCGTTGCTGCCGTGTCCCACAAGGCCGCGGTCGACGGACGCGGACGCCCGACGGCGTGGCTCGCGCGGTCGTCGTTTCCGCCGATTGCGTCGACGTTTATCCCAGGCGAGCGCTACGGGATGGACATCGAGTTAGGGATGGGCCTGACCGATCTGCCCTTCGATGTTCCGGCGTACCGCGCGGAGAACTGTCCTGCCGAAGCGCACGTGCGCATCGGCTGGTTCCGGTCGGTCGCCAACATCTACCAGGTGTTCGCGGCTTCGAGCTTCGTCGACGAGCTGGCGCACGCGGCCGGCCGCGATCCGCTCGAGTACCAGCTGGATCTCATCGGTCCCGGTAGCGTGCTCGACTTCAAGGCCGACGGCGTCGCCAGCTATTGGAACTACGGCGTGCCGGCGGACAAGTACCCGTACGACACGCGGCGCCTTCGGCGCGTGCTCGAAGTGGCCGCCGAGCGCGCGGGCTGGAGCAAGCGCTCGCGTGCCAAGGGCCGCGGGATGGGCATCGTCGCCGCACGGAGCTTCACGAGCTACGTCGCGTCGGTCGTCGAGGTCGTGGTCGATGGTCAGGGTCGCGTGCGCATCCCGCGCGTGATTCAGGTCGTCGACGCGGGCACCGTCGTCAACCCCGATCGCGTGCGCGCGCAGTTCGAGGGCGCCGCCGTGATGGGGATCGGCCTGGCGATGAATGGCGAGATCTCCGCAGCCGCCGGCCGGATCACGCAGACCAACTTCCACCTGTTCCAGGTGCCGCGCATCAACGACGCACCGGTCCAGGTCGACGTCCATATCGTCGAGAGCGACGCGGCCCCGGGCGGCGTCGGCGAGCCAGGGCTCCCGCCCATCGTTCCGGCGCTGACCAACGCCATCTTCGCGGCGACGGGGAAGCGGATACGGGAGTTGCCGATCTCGAAGACCAAACTGGTGTAGTGAACTTGGTTCTCAACAGAAGGTCAGCCGCTCAGGAGGCATTCGGGTGCCTGAGCGGCTGGCCTTGCTCGTCAGTTTCTGGCGAATAGCCTCAGCTCCCACTGCAGCAAGCTCTGCTTGATCAATTCGGCAGCGCGCCTGCTGACGCCCGCTCAGACCAGCACCTGGTCGAGCGACCGGCGGCGCGAGCGAGGCATCTCGGGTCCGCGGCCGAACCGCACGACCAGATCGGGCCGCCGGTCGCCGGCATTGAGCCACGCGGCGAACTGTGCCCGCAGCGGCGCGACTTCCACGGGCTGGTTCAGGAACGCGTTGCGGATGCCGAGCGCCGTGGCCTGGAGGGCGAAGCGCTCGTAGCAGCGGCCGACTTCGATCCAGTGCTGCGGGTCGTTCCGATCGGACAGGAACACGACGACGCCGGCGGAGCTGCGAAGCTGCCTGACGCACTTGGCATTCTCGGCGTGCCGGGAGTAGAACCTCCCTAACAGCAGGCGTCCCAGCCAGGCCGGCGACGAGGGATTGCCCGTCGAGCCGGTGTAGAGTCCGTCGCCGGCTCGGACAGCGTCCGCCTCGTTGAAACGGATCCACGTGGCGAGCTCACGAACGAATGCACGGTCGCGAATCTGGTGGGCGTTGCCTCGGGTCACGTATTCGAGCACGGTCTCGATCTCGACGCGCCTGGTCAGCACGATGGCGTGCACGCCACGTCCGCGTGCGGCAGACTCGAGGAGCGCGATATCGCTTCGCGACACGGTCCGGCCGTCGTAGATCGACCGGCTGCACTGGCGATGGGGCAGCGCGTCGTAGAGCGCCGATCTCGAGGGCCGCGTTTCCTCGAAGGCGACATCGATCCGATCCGCGCGAGAGTCGACATGCGCGTAGAGGCCGTTGGCTCCCGCGCCCCACACGATGTTCTCCGTCGCGCATCCCAGGCTGACGTACAGGTGATGGTCGTCGGGGTCGACGACCGGGCACCGCCTCGTCAGGTCCGGCAGCACCGCGATCGAGCGGTCACCGAGCCGGAACTTCCACGGCTGCGTGTTGTGGCTGGACGGCGCCAGTGTCGCCTCCCGGACCAGACCTCGGAGCCGTGTGAAGCCCGTCAGTGCCCGGGGCGTCGCTACGTGCGCGGTATTTCTGATCATGGCAACTCCCCCCGAGGGTAATGGAACCGTGGAACAGGTTCGCAACAGGCACGTAAACATCGGCCGTGCCAGACCCGCCTGGATCAACGACGAATTGGCGCGATCCGTACAAAGACGATTACGCCTCGTTGCCGTATGTCGAGTCACCGATGAGCTGAGCAGCTCTCGTGAAGCTGGAAGATCACGCAGATCCTCTGGCAAAGTCACCCGCCGAAGACCCTAATCGATATTGATGTGGTCGATCGCGGCCGAGAGGGCGCGGCCGTCTCCATCGCGTCCCGTCACCGCATAGGTGAACTGCAGGTCAAGCACGTTGAAGCCGTATCGCCAGTCGCGCCCGCGGGTGGTGAACGTGATCTCCTGCCACCCCGGTGAGAGCGTCGTCACGCCTAGCGTTCGCCCGTTGAGCGCGGCCGACACGCGTTGGACGAGGCCGCCGTCGGCCAGCTCGGCATTATGCCCGGCATTGATACCGTTCGGCCGGATCTCGATCCGAATCGTCGCGCCCAGCCAGCCGGCGCGCGGCAGCCGCACGCGTGCCGTTTCACCCTCGACCCACACGACCTGCCGCCCCTCGTCCTCGACGGCGACGTCGCGACCGAAGCCGCCGCCGGTGTAACCCGCTGTTGACGGTTCACCGATGTCGAGCGAGTAGCTCGAGCCCGGACGGAAGGCGGCGGCTGAGAGCACGATGGCGAGGCACGCGGCCGCGGCGCATGCGACGAGCGATGCGACTCGTCGGCCTGGGAGCCTGCCGAGGCCGTCGTACGATAGCAGGCCGCATGCGAGCAGCACCCAGACGTCGAAGTAGAGATAGCCGACCGGCCACAGCGTCGTCATGCTGAAGACGAGGAGCGCCAGCGCCATCCACGGTTCGGGCCGTCCGCCGCGGTGGAGCGAGCGCCAGCAGAGAAGATAGGTGACGCCTAACGCGGCCACTTGCGCCAGCTCGACGTAGCGCTCGAGGCCCCGCTCCAAAAGGCGGCCTGTCAGGCCGTAGGTGTTTTGCGTCCAGGTGGTCGAATACCACACGAAGCCTTTCATGACCTTGAGGTAGACGCCGAACATCGCGTAGTAGACCGAGCCTGGATCGGCCAGGACGAACGGCAGGAAAGGGAGCCCAGCGGCGAGGGTGAACCAGAGAGCATGACGGGCCGAGAGCACTCGAGTCGTTGCGAGGTGCAGGAAGAACACCGGGACGAGCGCAACCATGGTCGTCCGCGCAGCAACGAGGAGACCGAGGCAGATTGCGGCGGCGGTCCATCGCCCGCCCGCAAACGTCGCAGCGAAGATCAATAGCAGCGGCCAGTAGATCTGCGTGTGCCCGATGGCGTGAAAGCGAAGGATGTCCGGATTGAGGGCGAGCGCCGCGCCGAGACCCGCCAGGGCCGCCGCCCGCAACAGATCTCTCCGTCCTGCGCGCGCTGCCGCCGCCAGAATCAAGGATGCGGGAACGACGAGCTGCGCGACGAGCGTCAGGATCCGCGGGTCGACTCCGAGGACGTGCGGCAGGACGAACGGCAGCCAGAGCACGGGTCCATAGGACAACGGCGCGTCCCACGGCACGTGGTGGATCGCATACGGGTTGCCGTGCGTCAAAAACTGGGCGATTGCGTGCTCGATGATCACGAGCATATCGCCACGATTCGGGTCGAGTGGCCCGGCGAAGACGGCCGGGAGCAGCCGGAACGAAACCCAACCGAGGAGTGCCAGGCCGGCGATCGCCACCGCTGCGACGACGAGCGCGTTCGTCCCACCGCTCGATCGATCGTCGACCGCCGGCGGCCAGACAGCCGGCAGCAATCCGGCGAGCGTCAGCATGAGCAGCGTCCCCAGCGTATAGGCGTGGCCTGCGCCGGCCAGCGATGCCATCAGCCAATGAGCCGTGGGGACCAGGGTGAGGAGGATGATGATCAGGGCGCAGGGGATCCACTGCATGGAAGGAAGAATTCTAGAACAGGAGTGGGAGCTAGGAGTCGTCATCCAGAGACGCCGTGCCGGGCTGTCGGTGAGTCTTGCCCGCGAGCTGATTCGGCAGCGCCTGCGGCCCGAGCGCGGCGCGAAGTCGCCGCGCGAGAGCGAGCGGGGGTGGGGCCCCGCGAGCATTGAGAAATGCTTTCGAGAGGCGCGAGGTACCACGACCGGTTTTGAAAGAGTGCTAGCATCTGGCCGTGTTGCATCCACCCCGCTCCAAACGCTTTCGCTTCGCCCTTCGTGCCACCCTCATCGTCGTCTCGGGCGCACTGACGCTGGCGGGCGGGTCGCCTTCGCCCGGCTTCGGCCCGCCTTCGCTTGGCTTCGGCGCGCCGAGCGCGCCAGGACAATCGGCGGCGGCGGGTCAGCTGCCGCGGAATGTCAAGCTCACCGCCGCTGACGCGGCACGGCTCGCAGCCGCGGCGCGCAAGGGCGTGACGGTGGAGATGCCACAGAACTTCGAGCTCGAGCTCTGGGCCTCCGACGAGCTCATCGTCGATCCCGTGGCGCTCGAGTTCGACGAGAAAGGGACGCTCTACGCGACGAGCACGAGCCGCAACAACATGCCGCTCGACATTCGCGACCATCCGACGTGGGTGCCCACCGTGCACACACTGAAGACCGTCGGCGATCTCCGCGAGTTCTACAAGAAAGAGCTCGCGCCGGAGCGCAGCGCGAAGAACGCGTGGCTGCCCGACCTCAACCAGGACGGATCGAACGATCTGCGCGACCTCGCCGATCTCAAGGAGCGGGTCTATCGCATCCAGGACACCGATGGCGACGGCATCGCCGACACGTCCAAGATCATGATCGAAGGCTTCAATGCCGATCCGACCTATGACATTGCCGGCGGCCTTCACTACAACGCCGGCGACCTGCTGATTGGTTCGGCGCCGGGCGTCTGGCGCCTCAAGGACGACAACAACGATGGCGTGATCGACCGGCAGGTCGTCATCAGCGAGGGATACAGTGTGCACCCGGCGTTTGGCGGGCACGGGATCTCCGGCCTCACGATGGGTCCTGACGGGCGCATCTACTGGGAAGTGGGGGACATCGGCCTCGACGTGACCGACAAGAGCGGCAGGCGTTGGTCCTTCCCGAACCAGGGTGCGGTCATGCGCTCCGAGCCGGACGGCTCGAACTTCGAGGTCTTCGCGACCGGGATCCGCAACCTGCAGGAGTTCTCGTTCGATGAGTACGGCAATCTGATCAGCGTCGACAACGACGGCGACCACCAGGGCGAGACCGAGCGGCTCGTCTACATCCCGAACGGATCCGACAGCGGCTGGCGCTCGAACTGGCAGTACGGCAAGTACACCGACGCGAAAAACAACCGCTACAACGTGTGGATGAACGAAAACATGTTCAAGCCGCGCTTTGCCGGCCAGGCGGCGCATATCGTCCCGCCCGTCGCGGCTTACCACAGCGGTCCTTCGGGCATGGTGTACAACCCAGGTACGGCTCTCTCCGACGAATGGAAGAACTACTTCTTCGTCTCGAGCTTTCCCGGCGCGGCGGCCGGTGCCCGTGTTTATGGGTTCAAGCTGAAGGAAGACGGCGCTGGATTTGCGCTCGTGGACGATAAAGTCGTGCTGCGTGGCATCCTGACGGTCGGGTTGAAGTTCGGTCCCGATGGCGCGCTCTACCTCGCTGACTGGATCACCGGGTGGGACTCCAAGAACAAGGGTCGCATCTGGAAGCTCGATACGCCGGCCGCGGCCTCGAGTCCGATCCGCGCCGAGGTGCGTTCGCTCATCGCCGCGAAGTTCGACACGCGCTCTGCCGCAGATCTCACGGCGCTGCTGAGGCATGTGGACATGCGGATCCGCCAGAAGGCGCAGTTCGAGCTCGTGCGGCGAGGAGATGTGCAGACGCTCGTCGGTGCGGCGCTACCGGGGGAGAGGGGCCCCCGGAGTGACAAAGACCCGGCGAACCAGCTGGCGCGGATTCACGGCGTGTGGGGCATCGCGCAGCTCGCGCGCACCGGGAAGGACGGTGCGAAGCACGCCGCTCTGCTCGTGCCGCTCTTGACCGACGCCGACGCCGAGATACGCGCGCAGGCCGCGAAGATGATCGGCGACTTGCGTTACGCGCCGGCGGCGTCGAATCTCGTTCCGCTCCTCGCGGACAGCACGCCGCGCGCCCGCTTCTTCGCGGCCGAGGCGCTCGGCCGGATCGCCTACAAGCCGGCGGCGGCGCCGATCGTCGCGATGCTCGCCGCCAACGACGACAAGGACGCGCTCCTCCGTCACGCGGGGAGCCTCGCGCTCTCGCGCATCGGCGACGCGGCCGCGCTCGGCGCGCTCTCGTCTCACCCCTCGCGCGGTGCGCGCATCGCCGCCATCGTCGCGCTTCGCCGCCTGCACAGCCCAGAAGTCGCGCGCTTCGTCACCGACAGCGACGATGCAATCGTTCTCGAGGCGGCGCGCGCCATCAACGACGATGGGTCGATCGAGGCGGCGCTGCCGGCGCTGGCGCGGCTGCTCGGCGACACGCGACCGGGCGGCGAGCCGCTGGTCCGTCGCGCGATCAGCGCGAACCTGAAGATCGGATCGGCTGAGGCGCTGTCTCGGGTCGCGGCCTTCGCCGGTGATGCGACCGCGCCGCAGGCGATGCGCGTGGAGGCAACAGCGTCGATGGGCGTCTGGACCGACCCGTCGCCGATGGATCGCGTGGACGGCATCTATCTGGGCCAGGCCAAGCCTCGAGATGCCGCCGAGGCCCAGGCGGCCGTCCTCCGACTCATGCAGTCGGCGTCCGTCGAGGACGCGCCGGCGATGAGAGTGGCGCTGGCGGAGGCCGCCGGACGTCTTGGCGTGCAGGGCGCGGCGCCGATCCTCCTGACTCAGCTGCGCAGTGACACCTCGTTCAACGTGCGTGTCGCGGCCCTGAAAGCGCTCCAGGCGCTCAAGGTGTCGAACATGGACGAGGTCATGAAGATCGCCGTCGCCGACGCCGACCCCAACGTGAGGCGCGCCGCGCTCGGCATCCTGCCGTCGTTGCCCCTGAGCGACGCGGCCAAAGTGCAGAGCCTCACCGCCGTGATTCGCGGCGGAGCGGTCAACGATCAGCAGGCAGGGTTCGAAGTGCTGGGGACGCTGAAGAGCAGCGATGCCGAGCAGGCGCTCGGGACCTTCTTCGACGAGCTCGTTGCCGGCAAGGTCGCACCCGCCGTGCAACTCGATCTCGTGGATGCGATGCAGACGAACGGCTCACCGGGCCTGGCATCCAGGCTCGAGGCGTATCGCAAGACGAAGTCCGCGGACAGCCTGGTCCTGGCCTTCCGCGATGCGCTGCTGCAGGGTGGAAGCGCCGACCGTGGCCGGGACGCGTTCGTCGAGAACCCGGCCGCGCAGTGCACGCGATGCCACACCGTGCGGAATGCGGGATCCGATGTCGGCCCGAATCTGACCGGCGTCGCCACGCGGTTGACGCGCGAGCAGATTCTCGAGTCGCTGCTCGAGCCGAGCGCCCGGATCGCGGCCGGCTACGGTACGGTCGGGATCACGCTCAAGAGCGGGCAGGTGGTCAATGGAACGCTGCGCGACGAGACGTCCACCGACGTCGTCGTTCTCGCCGGCACGCCGCCAGCCGAGCAGAGAATCGCGAAGACGGACATCAGCCAGCGCACCAACCCGATCTCCGCCATGCCGCCAATGGGGTTGATCGTCAAGCCACGCGACGTGCGTGATCTGGTGGCGTATCTCAGTACGTTGAAGTAGTCAGGGCTCAAGGCTCAAGGCTCAGGGCTCAGGCAAAACCTTGGACCACATACGCGAAGATCTTGCTTGAGCCCGGAGCCCTGGACTCATCCTTCCCGCAGCACTGCCGTCGGATCGATCCTCGCTGCGCGGCGGGCCGGGAGCCATCCCGCCAGCAGGCCGATCGCGCTGAGCATGACGGCGGCGGCGGCGAACGTCACCGGATCCCGCGGCTCGAGACCGTAGAGGAGCGTCGCGACGAAGCGCGATGCCCAGAGGCTCAGCGCCGCTCCTGCCGCCACACCGATGAGGACCAGGAACGCGACGCGCCGGAGCACGAGGCGGACCACGCCTGCGGGGTTGGCGCCGAGCGCCATGCGGATTCCGATTTCGGTCCGCCGCGTGCTCACCGCGTACGACGTCACCCCGTAGAGCCCGAGGGCGGCGAGCAGCAGCGCGAGGCCGCCGAAGAACATCGAGAGCCGCGCGACGAGGCGCTCCTGCGTGAGCGTGGCGTCGACCTGATCCGCGAGCGATCGGAACGTGATGGCCGCCCGCGGATCGACCCGGCCGATCGCGTCGGCGACGCTGGCCATGAGTGACGTCGGCGCGCCGCTCGCCGTCCTCATGCCGATGGTGACGCGCGCCCACGGCTCGTCCCACTGCGCCATCGGGATATACATGGTGGGCATCATCTCCGCGCGAAGCGAGCGATAGACCGCATCTTCGACGAGTCCCACGACCTGATACACGGTAGGTCCGCTGCGCGGCTCCTCAGTCGAGAACTCCCGGCCCACCGGGTTTTCGCCCTTGAAGAACCGCGCCGCAAAGGCACGGTTGACGACGGCCACGAGCGGCGCGCCGTGACGATCCGTGCGACCGACGTCACGCCCACCGGCGAGCCGGATGCCGTAGGTCCCAAACCAGCCGGGGCTCACCGCGTTGACCCACGACATCCGCTGCCGTTCGGTGAGGGGGGAGCCCGCCGGAACCACGACGGCCGTGTTCCACCCGGCGCTCCCGAGGGGGCTCGTGAAGGACGCGGCGGCACTCGACACGCCCGGGACCGCCGCGGCGGACTCACGCAGGCGTTCGAACCACTCACGCCGCTGCTCCGGCGCGATGCCGCTCTGCTGCACGTTTACGTTGGCGACGAGGATCGGATCGCGGTCGAACCCCACGTGCCTTGTTGCCAACGAAAAGAACGTCCGCGCGAAGAGGCCGGCGGCAACGACGAGCGTGAGCGAAAGCGCCACCTGCAGCACGACGAGCGCGTTGCGCAGGCCAAGCCGCCGGTCGTGCGAGATGCCCCGGCCCTGTTCCTTGAGGGCCTCGTTCGGGGACACGCCGCTCATCCCGATCGCCGGCGCCAGGCCGAACACGATCGACGTGGCGACGGCGACCGCCATCGTGAACCCGAGCACCCGCCAGTCGAACGACAGGTCGAGATAAACGCTGTTGCTCGACGTGGCGAGCTGGCCGACGAGGATGCTGCTGCCCCAGTGAGCGAAGAGCAGGCCGAGCCCCGCGCCCGCAGTCGACAGGAGGACGGATTCGGCGAGCAGTTGACGCGCGAGCCGCAGCCGCGAGGCGCCGAGCGCCAGGCGGACGCTCAGCTCATGACGCCGCGCGACCGCGCGCGCCAGCAGGAGATTGGCGATGTTGGCGCAGGCGATGAGCAGGACCAGGCCGACGACGATCAGGATGGCCGTGAGCGGCTGCTCGTACTTTCGTCGGAGTGAGGATTGACCGGTGGCGGACGGCGCGAGCGTGAAGGGTTCGTCAAGGTATTTGGCTTGTTCTTCGGCCTTCCACTTCAGCGGGAGGGTTGCCAGACGGATTTGCGGCTGGAGGCCACGGAGCATTCCTGTGGCCTGTTCAACGCTTTGACCGGGCTTCAGCCGTGTCATGATCTCGAGCCACCACGTCGATCGGGCATCCAGCCAGCTCTCTTTCCCACGCAGCAGCGGATCTGAACCGATCGGGATGGCGATGTCGTACGAGCGGCCGACATCTGGACCGAAGAATCCTTGTGGCGTGACACCGACGATGGTGAAGGGGACGCGCTGGATAGTGAGGCTGCGGCCGACCACGTCGGCGGCGCCACCGTATCGGCGCTGCCAGAACCCGTGGCTGATCACCGCGACGGCCCCGTCCGGTCCGCCCCCGCGTGCATCGTCGGCCTGCGTGAACGTCCGGCCGAGCACCGTCGAGACGCCGAGGACCTCGAATATGCGCCCGCTCGTCCAGATCCCTTCGACGAGATCCGTCGGCCCGCCCTGCGAGAGATCGAACGAGTCAGTCGCCCAGGCGAAGGCGCCGTCGGCGAGGTCGTTCTGGTGCTCCCGAATCTGTTCCCAGATGGGATTGGTCCAGCTGCCGCCCTCGAGGACTGCCAGCTGCTGCGGCTCGCGGACCGGGAGCGACTTGAGGATCAGGCTGTTGAGGATCGAGAAGAGTGCCGTGTTGGCGCCGATGCCGAGGGCGAGCGAGAGGACGGCGATCGCGGTGACGAGCGGTGTCGCACGAAGCGAGCGCCAGGCGTCGCGCCAGTCGATGGTGAACAGTTGTCGCATCGTGGGATCTCCGGACGAGTTGTGCGGGACGTGCTGTGGCGCCGGATCGGTCCGGGCCGCCAGGCCGAACCACATGGTGCTGGCGATGGTGGCGAGCGTGAAGGCGACGAGCGCCGCGATGCCGCGCTCGCGGGCGTCGTCGAGCTCGCGGCCGAAGGCGTAGGTCATGCCTGTCGAGAAGCGCGTCCGCACGTGCGGCGGGTACACGTGGAGGAGCACGCGATACAGGCGTTCGGCGAGCGAGGCTGCAGGGTTCGTCACGCGGGACCTCGGCGCGCCGGGCTCAGCGCATCGATGGCTGCCACGAGCGCGGCGAGCCGCGTGCGCTCGGCGGCAAGGACCCGCATCCCGCGAGGCGTCAGCCGATAGTAGGCTCCGCGCCGCGGGTCGTCGTCTGCGGGCCGTGTCGTGGCTTCCGCGACCAGGCCGTCATCGATCAATTTGGTGAGGTGTCGATAGAACGATGCCGTGCCGATCGAGACGCGGCCGCCGGACTGCTCGCGGACGGCCTGCATGGCCGCGTAGCCGTGGGTGGAACCTTCCGCGAGCGCCAGCAGCACATGAAAGACGGCCGGCTTGAGCGGGGCCGGGTCGCGTCGGCTCTGCATGCGTGGGATCTATATCATATCCATTATGGATATATCCATTGTGGCTGCTCGCTGCAGGCGGTTGGCGGTTGGCTGCTGCAACTAGCAGCCGCGAGCCGCGAGCCGCCAGCCAGCCGCGAGGAGCGTCAGTGCGAACCAGTGGCTTTGAACATCGGCCCGATCAGGCGGGTCTTGTCCACGCCGGGCTTGGGCTTGAACTTCTGGGGGCGGCCGATGTGGACGTCGGCGGTATAGAGGTTACCCTCGCTGTCCACATGGAACTGGTGCACGCCCCAGAACCCGCCGGGGAAGGCGCCGAACGTGCCCCACGTGGCCGCAGGGATCAGGCGTCCGTTCAGATCGAACTTGAGGAACTTCTGCGTGATGCCGTCAGCGATCCACAGGTGCTGGTCCTGCGACATCATCGTGTAGTACGGCCGTTTGATGTTCGGCCACACATCGAGGAACTTTCCGTTCTCGTCGAAGATCTGGATGCGCGAGTTGGCTCGGTCGGCGACGTAGAGACGGCGCTTCGCATCGATCGAAATCGAGTGCACGGTGTTCATGTAGCCCGGCCGCGTTTCGTTTGGCGGCGTGCCCTTCTGGCCCCAAGTCATCAGGAATTTTCCGTTCTTGTCGAACTTCACGACTCTCGTATTCGTGTAGCCGTCGGTCACGAAGAAAGTCCCGTCGGGCAGCCACGCGATGTCGGTGGGTCTCGCGAAATGCTTGTCGTCGTTTCCCTGGACCCTGAACTCGCCGAGCGTCATCACGATCGTCTTCCCGTCGTTGGTCAGCTTGAAGATCTGCTGCGCCCCGTCGTCCACGAGCCAGACATGCTTCTCGGGGTCGTAGGGATTGATGAGGACCTTATGGGGCCTGACGAAACGCTGATTGTGCTGCTCCCAGGAATCGATCATCTTTCCGTCGCGATTGACGATATAGAGGATGTGATCCCACCGCGGGTGAAGGGCCGGATCTTTCGCGGCGAGGTCGAACGTGGCGGCATCGCGCGCGGGCGCGAGTCCGTACGGCGTGCCGAACGTGTCGTTCTCGACGATGGGGAGGCAGCCGCGCTGGAAGATGAAGACCTTGTCCGGGCTCTCGGCGAAAATCCCGCCCGTCGAGCCGACGCGGAATCCGGGCCCGCAGGGGTCGATCGGCCAGTTGGGCACGAGGTCGTACGGGCCGGTCTCGTCGCCGCCGCCTTTCTCCTGCGAAATCAATGAGGCCGCCGCGAGTGAGACGGCGACCAGCGTCACTACTAGCCAGAGACCTCGATACTTGGTCATGTCCGCCCTCGTCCCTACCTGCGAGCTCGCTGCATCCAACTCGTATTTTCCGGCTGTCGTCGCTCGTGGTGCGCGAGTCTAGCACGTTCGCAGGAACGTCTTCACCGCCGCGGCGAACGCATCTGGCTGCTCGAGGAAGGGAAGGTGACCGCAGTTGGGGATGACGTCGAGATGCGGCGTGCCAGGGATCTTTCGGATGAATTCGCCGACCGCTTCCGGCGGTGCGTATTGATCGTGTTCTCCGGTGATCGCCAGGCATGGCACCGTGACGGTGCCGGCGATGGCCTCCGCGTTGGCCCCGAGCAGGATCCGGCACGAGCGCACATACGTCTCGACCGATTGCGTCTCGAACAGCCGCTCGAACGCGGCGACGACTTCGGGCCGGTCGCGGAACGTGTTGGGTGAAAAGACGCCCGGTGAGACCTTCTTGCCCCATCCAGACAGGTCGCCGGCACCTTCGAGGGCACGCACTCGGTCCGACAGCCGCTCGCGGATGCGCGGAGCCACCTGCGGTACGCCGCCGACGAAGATGAGCCCGCGGATCCGCTCCGGCCACCTGGCCCAGGCCTCGAGCGCCAGAATCGTGCCCATCGAATGCCCCAGGAGGACGAGGGGGCCGGAGACGCGCTCGCCCGCGAGCGCGCCGAGGTCGGCGACCCAGGTGTCCATGGAAAACTCAGCAGGCGTCGAGGGCAGATCGACCGACACGACGCGGTAGCCGGGCTGCAGCCGCTCCGCCAGCCCGCGGAAGAAGTAGGCGCCCCCGCCGAGGCCGTGCAGTGCGAGCACGGCGGGGCCGGTCCCCGTATCTTCGACGTTCATCGTGGTGTCAGGCAGTGAATCGTGAATCGGGGTCCGTGATTCCGGTGTCAGGCAGTGAATCGTGAATCGCGCTCTTTCGGGTTGAGCCCCGGGCAACAGCGCGATTCACGATTCACTGCCTGACACCTGCGGGCTTCGGCTCCTGCAGGCAGGTGAAGACGTCGCGGTAGAACGCCGGGTGCTCGCGCCAGGTGGGCGACGATACCAACCGGCCGTCGGTGAGGCTGTCGGTGGCGACATACTGGCCGCCAACCGCTTCGACTTCGAGACGGACGTGCTCGTAGCACGTGAACCGCTTCCCCTTGGCAAGGCCCGCCGCCGCGATGAGCTGGATGCCGTGGCAGATGGAGAAGATCCACTTCTGCTGCGCATCGAACTCGCGCAGGATCGCAAGCACCCGGGCGTCGTTCCGCAGATACTCCGGCGCGCGGCCGCCGATGCACATGACCGCCTCGTAGTCGGCGACGCGGACGTCAGCAAACGCCACGTCGGACTCGATCGCATATCCCGGGCTTTCCTTGTAGGTGTCCCAGCCCGGCTCGAAGTCGTGCATCACGAGGTGCAGACGCCGCTTCGACGGGGCAGCGACGTGCGCCTCATATCCGGCTTCCTGAAACCGATGCACGGCGAACCACGTCTCGTAGCTCTCGCCGCCGTCGCCCGTAATGATAAGTATCCGTTTCATTTGGCTTCCCGCTCCCAGCTCCCAGCTTCCGGCTTGGATCGAACCTCAGCTTGGCACTTCGATCTTCACGTCAGCATTCAGTACTTAACTTAGAATTGCCCGCCGCGCCCACGCTCGCCGCGGCCCCGCCCGCCGCCGCCGCCGCGCTGTGGACGTTCGGTTGCGAGCGCATCGGTCGGGCGCTTGCCGGCCCACGCAATGCCGCGGAGCAGCATCGGCTGTACTTGCGCATCCGAGAAGTTCGCGTAGTTGTGTCCCTGCATCCACACGAACGCGCGAAAGGCCGGCGCGCCTGGCAGCAGGCTCTTTTCGTAGGTCCAGATCTGCGGCACGACCTCGCCCGCGTGCGGTCCCCGCGCTTGGCGTCTTCGCCATGACGGCCGTCGCAAGCACGTGGATCTCGGGCGTCTTCGACCAGGTCATGTTGAAGAACGCCTCATCCTTGATCGTGAAGTCAGTCACGCCCTGCATGATCGGGTGCGTCTTGTCGACGACGGTGTAGGGCACGTCGGCCTCGAGCGTGTAGTTCACCTCACCGTGCTTCTTCGCGCCGCCAACGAACCCCGCGAACTCTTCGGGTGCCGGCCCGCACAACGCGTCATGCAGGCTCACCAGCCCGCCACCGCGGCGCAGAAAGTTATCGAGCGTCGCGCGGTCCTCCATGCTGAGATAGCCGGCGTCGCCCTTGTAGATCACCAGTACGTCGGCCGCCGCGAGCTCTCGCGCCGATGGAAAGTGGAGCGCACCGTCGACGATGGCGCCCCGGTTGGTGAGGAGCTTGCTCCAGTCCGCGAGGAACTGCGGGTAGTCGTGCTGACCTTCGGCGTGGGTCTTGAGGCCCGCCTGGATGAACACGCGGAGCGGCGGCGCCTGGGGAGCCTGCGCCGCCGCGGGCGCGGGCTGCGGCGTTGGTGGTTGCTGCGCCATCACCGACGTACATAACACAACCGCTGCGCCGAGCAGCGTGAGGCGAACTTTCATGGACAACCCTCCTGAAACGCGGATCTGGTGGATTCCCAGATCACGGGACGCGGATCTCGCGGATCCGCGTCCCGTGTTCGACGAATCCGCGTCCCGGCCAAACATCGTGGATCAGTGACCCGACATCGTACCCGATCTCGCGCCTGGTCGTATCGCGGGCCGATATCGCGGTTCGCGTGTGTTTACGCCTCGGAACCGTGGGCTGTTTCAGTGAGGTCTCGATGGAGGGAACCCGATCTCGATCTCGCTCATTCCTGACGCTTGAACACAAACGTCTGCGCCTTCTGGCCGCCCTCGGCGCTGATCACCGCCTCGAGCGACCCATCGGGTCGCTTCGTGTAGCGGATCATCTTCGGATAGTCGTGTGCCGGGTTCTCGAACGTCGCGCTCATCTCTTCGATCTTCGTGAGGGTGAAGTCGGTTGCGGGCGTCCGGCCGTTCGGCATCGCCGTGTAGACGAGCCCGCCGTCGCGTTCGACGATGCAGAGGAATTCGAAAGCGGACATGAGGCCATCCCGCACCGTTCGCGACACGGCGAGCATTGAGCCGCCGGCTGAGGGTGTCCAGCGCTCCTCGATTACCGAACTGCCCAAGGTGCCGATCCACACGCCGGAGATCCAGGCGACCTCCGCCATCGTGGCCTGTGCTCTCTTCACGGGCGGGGCAGCGGGCATCGTCGGAGGACCGGTACGTTTGTAGACGGTGGAGCTCGTGCGGAGCGCGGCCTGGCCGGCGGTTCGCGCTGTCGCTTCGACGCGAAGCGTGTCTGGAGAATCCAGCCGGAGCGTGTTCGTGACGTCCGTCTTGACCGCTTTCCCGTTGGGCGGAACCGCGCCGACCATCGAGAGCGTGACGGTCTGTCCATCCCACGCAGCCGTCCACATCGCCGCCGAATCCGCCTCGCACAACCGGCCGGGCGTCCTGCTCGTGACTTCCGATCCATCCAGGACGTACTTGATGGTCGCAGGCGCTCCATTGACCGTGCGGGTCAGCGTCAGAGCGGGGTCCTGGTGGGCGATCGTGAACTGAGGCCCGAAGACCGGCGGTGACGGGCGGTTCGGCGGCGGCGCATCCGGTGCCGCGACCCACGTGCCCGAGAAGTCCGGGCGCTGCCGCGCGGCGGCACTCGTACACGTCGCCATGAGAGCGATCACACCAATTGCCGCAACGCGCTGTCGCATACCGTCGATTCCTCCGCCGCGACTATAGCCCGCGCGAGTCGATCGGGATTGGACAAATGCGACAACCGACGGCTCAGGGCTCAAGGCTCAAGGCTCAAGGCTCAGGCAAGACCCTCGATCACAGACTCGAATGATTTTGCCTTGAGCCCTGAGCCCTGAGCCCGACCAATGTAGTATCGTCCGCCCGTGCCTCCCACCCCATCCGCTCCGTCGGTCGCCGATCCCTACGTCCTCACACCGCAGGCGGTCGAGGCGCCGCCGACCTCCTTGTCCACAGCGCTCGGGCGCATCGGGCCGGGGATGGTGCTGGCGGCGTCGATTGTCGGCTCCGGCGAGCTCATCGCGACGACGACGCTCGGGGCCCAGGTGGGGTTCGCCGTGCTCTGGATCATCGTGCTCAGCTGTGCGATCAAGCCGGTCGTGCAGGGCGAGTTCGGCCGCTACACGATTGCGACGGGACACACGGCGCTCGAAGGGTTCAACCGCGTGCCCGGCCCCCGCGCGGGCGTGAACTGGCTCGTGTGGGCCTGGGCGCTCATGGTGTCCCTGACTCTGCTGCAGGTGGGGGGCATGTACGGCGGCGTCGCGCAGGTGCTCCATCTGCTCGCGCCGGCGATCTCGGTCAACGTTTGGGTCGGCGTCTGCTTTGCCATCACGCTGGCGCTGCTCCTCGGCGGCGGATACAACCGCATCGAGCGGCTTGCCGTCGTCAAGGTTGGGCTGTTCACGGTGTTGACCGTCTGCGCGGCGGCGATCCTCCTCCGGCGCCCCGACGCCGTCAGCCTGGCGGATCTTCAGAGCGGTTTCAGCTTTCAGCTCCCGGCCGCGGGGTTGGCCACCGCCATCGCCGTCTTCGGGATCACCGGCGTCGGCGCCACCGAGCTCGTCATGTATCCATACTGGTGCGTCGAGAAGGGGTACGCGAAGTTCGTCGGGGAGTGCGATGGATCTGCGGCCTGGGTGGGCCGGGCCCGTGGCTGGATTCGCGTGATGCACCTCGACATCACGTGCTCGCTCGCCATCTACACGCTGGCGACGGTGGCGTTCTACCTGCTGGGCGCCGGCGTGCTCAATCGCATGGGGCTCGTACCCGCCGAGCGCGACACCATCACCGTGCTGTCGAACATCTACACGCAGACGCTGGGTGACTGGGCGCTCTGGCTTTTCTACGTGGGCGCCGTGGTCACGCTTTACGGAACCGTCTTCGCGTCGACGGCGGCCAACGCCCGGCTCTTCGCCGACGCCCTTCGGATCGCCGGCTGGTATGCGCGCGACGACGGCGCCAGCCGCCTCCGCTGGCGCAACCGCTTCGTCGTCATTCTCTCGGTCGTGCCCGTGACGTTCTACTGGTTCCTGCGGTCGCCCGTGCAGATGGTCATCGCGGGAGGACTGGCACAGGCGCTGATGCTGCCGCTCATCGGCGGCGCCGTGATCTATCTGCGTCACACGCAGCTGCCCGATGAGATTCGTCCCTCGCTCGGGACGACGGTCATGTTGTGGGTGTCGAGCGGCGTGATGCTCGCGTTTGCGCTGTACTACGCGTGGTCGCGGATGTGAGTGTCAGCTTCCCGCCTCCAGCTTCCAGCTTCCCGTTAGGAACATCCGAGGTTAGCCGTGCGACTGAGAACTGAATGCTCTTTGCTGGAAGCTGAAAGCTGGAAGCTGAGAGCTATCTCTGCGCCGTCCGAATCCCCGACGGCCCGCCACCAACCTTGATTGACGGGCCGGCGGATAAGCGGCGGCCATCGAAACCGAACGTCCTGATCTCGCGCTCGACCACGCATTGGGCGAGAACCGTGCGCGAGTCTGCGCTCCAGGCGACGCCCTGACACCAGTGCCCGATCTGCGTCTCGGCGACGAGCGCCAGCGCAGTCCTGTTCAAGTCATAGATCTTCAGCCAGCCGAAGTCATGGAAGAACGGCGATGTTTTGGCGGCGTTCGACCCGTCCATCACCGTCACGGCCACGTAACGTCCGTCCGGCGAGACCGCGAGACCTTCCGCCGTCGGACCGACGCTCATGTGATTCACCGCGCGCGGCGGATTCGCGACGAGGTCGATCACGCTGAGCGTGTCGGCGCCGCCGGTGGCACCCACGCCGATGCTGGCCACGACGGCGGTTTCGCCGGATGGCGTCACATCGATGCCGTAGGGCTTCAGGTTCGCCGCGATATCGCGTTTGCTGTTCTCGACTTTTGCGCCGTCGATCGTGAGCACCGAGATCAGGCTGTCGTTGTTGCGCGTGACGAGCGCGGTGCGGCCATCGCGCGTGAAGGCCACGCCGCTCAGCAGGCTCTCGGGCGTCCCCACCTCGACCTTGCCCGCCGCGGTGACGGTCTTGCCGGCGATCGTGAACACCGAGACCGTGCCTTCGAAGCGATTGGCCACGAGCGCCAGGGTGCCCGTGCGGTTGATCGTGACGCCGGACGCCCCGTTTCCGGCGCGGAGCGTGGCGATGACGGCCGGCGGTGACGCGCGCAGGTCGATCACGGTGAGCCTGTCGTCGGGCGTCGTCTTCGACGCGTCGGCGGGATCGACCTTCGTCGAGGAGGCGACGAGCGCCAGGGATTCGTCGGGTGTGATCGCCACATTCTGCGGCGGGCCGACGACGGAGTTCGGGACCGGGATTTCGGCCACGATGCGAGGCTGCCCACGGCTGAGGTCGATGATGGTCACGGTATCCGGCGGGGCATTCGGCACGGTCGTGTTGACGCCGTCGACCAGCCGGACCTTGGCGTCGTTGGCGGACACCACGATCTGGGCGTGGACGTCGGCACAGAGGATGCAAATTACATTAATGCACAGGCCCGCCGTGACAACGACTGTCCGTGTCAGAGTCGCTGCGATTGGCGCAAAAGCGTTCATGAAAAGGCATTCTATCGTGGACGCACGCGCGTGACTCCTGCGTTGATTTCCTATGGTAAGCTCTCGCCCGTGCCGATTACACAATTTCTTGGAGGAGGGATCCAAATGAGCCGACAGCATAGCTGGTACGCTCCCCTTCGCCGCTCCGCCCTTACGTGTCTTCTCTTACTAGGCGCTGCGACGACGGCTTTTGCACAGTTCGATCGAGGAACGATTTCGGGCACGATCAAGGACGCACAGGGTGGCATCGTTCCGGGCGCGACCGTCACAATTACGAGCACCCAGACCCAGCAATCCCGCACGACCGTCACCGACGGCAGCGGCTACTACACATTTCCCAACTGTCGGCCGGCCGGTATGAGCTCGTTGTGGAGCTGAGCGGCTTCAAGAAGATCAGCCGCTCCAACGTGCAGCTCGACGCGGCCGGGGCGCTCGCCCTCGATTTCGTGCTGGAGACGGGCGCGCTGACCGAAGAAGTCACGGTGACCGCAGAGACCTCGGCCCTGCAGACGCAGGTCGCTGTGCGCAAGTCGGTCGAGGCCAAGGACATCGAGCTGCTGTCGTTCTCCGGCCGGAACCCGATCGGCGTGCCCGCGCTCAAGGCCGGGGTCGTCGGCGGCAACTTCAACAACGCGGGATTCGCGGCGTTCACCAACGGCGGCTTCAGCATCAACGGCGGACGCCCCGAAGAGAACAACATCACCGTCGACGGCGCCGTCGCCATCCGCACGCGCGCCGCCGGCACGATGATCGGTGTGCAGAACGTCGACACCATCCAGGAAGTCCAGGTGTTGACGGCCAACTACATGCCCGAGTACGGGCGCGCCAGCGGCGGGCAGATCCGGTTCGTGACCAAGAGCGGCAGCAACCGCTACAGCGGCAACGCGTCGTACTTCTACCGCGACGACAACGCTGCAGGCCAATACGTGGGCCCGCAATCTCAGCCCGAACGCGATCGAAAACTCCGGCGCGGCACCGTTCGACTACAAGCAGTACGGCTACTCGTTCGGCGGCCCGATTCCCGGGCAGATGTTCAAGGACAAGCTGTTCTTCTTCGGCGCGCAGGAGTGGGTCAATTACTTCGCCGTGCAGACCAACACGGCGGTCGTGCCGACCGCGGCGATGCGCAGCGGCGACTTCAGCCAGCTGCTCGGCACCAACCCGTTCTTCAGCACGCCGCAGATCATCCGCAACCCGGCCACTGGCCTGCCGTTCGACGAACAACGTCATTCCCTCGAACATGCTCTCGGCGAACGGCGTCGGGATCATGAATCTCTATCCGCTCCCGACGGCGGGATACCAGCAGGGCGCCAACAACGCCATCATCAACAGCGAAAACCCGCAGGATCAGCGGAAGGACCACATCCGGTTCGACTACCGGCGTGAACAAGGACAACCAGGTCACCTACCGATACTCGAAGCAGAACTGGGTGGCGATCGACGCTTTCCGCGGCACGTTTCCCTTCGCGCGCACCGACTGGGACCGCCCCAACACGACGCAGAACATCAACTGGACCCGTACGCTCAGCAACAACCTGATTAACGAGTTCAGCTATTCGTATTCGATCGATCAGGTGTTCATCAATGTGTTCACGGAGTCGGGCCTGTACAAGCGGAGCCGCACGGGAATCAACTATCCCTACATCTTCCCGGACAGAAAGATGATCGAGGACAAGATTCCGACGGTCAACATCGACACGTTCACCGGCATCGACGGTGGCCCGTATCCCTCGTCCTCGCAGGGGCCGATCCACGTGTTCTCGAACGCGACGACCTACGTGAAGGGCCGACACACGTTCAAAGGCGGCATCGCCATCGAGTATTCGGGCGAAGACGACTTCGACCAGATCAACGTCAACTCGATTCCCGGCGGCACGAACAACCAGAACGGCGCGTTCGATTTCCGCAATAGCACGACCGCCCGATCGGGTGTGGGCATGGCGGACATGGCCTTGGGCCTTTTCACCAACTACGCGGAGATCGGTGAGCGCGCGTTCACGAAGTGGCGGGCGCTCGCGACCGACATCTTCGTGCAGGATTCGTGGAAGCCGAGCAGCAATCTGACGATCGAGGGCGGCCTCCGCTGGGCCATCTGGCCGCCGTGGTACTCGACGACCAACAACATCGCGAACTTCGACCCGCGGTTCTACGACGCGGCCAACGCGGCCGTGATCAATCCGTCCACGGGCCGAATCGTCAGTGGCCCGCGCTACAACGGCATCGTCCTGCCGGGCGACGGGTTCGAGGGCGACGGCAACGATCTCCTCGTCGCGCAGGATCCGAAGGTCCTCGCGCTCTTCCGCGGCGAGCCGCGAGGGTTCTCGGACACGCACTACAACGTGTTCGAGCCGCGGCTGGGCGCGTCCTACGCGATCAACGACAAGACGATTGCGCGCGTGAGCACAGGCGTCTTCCACAATCGCGTCACGCTCAACGACTCGTCGCTGCTCGGCGGCAACCCGCCGTTCCAGCCGATGGTGACCGTCGCCAGCGGCAACGTGGACAACCCCGGCGGCGCGACCGGGCGGAGCCTCGGACCTGCCCTTCGGCATGCAGGGGCAGGACATCGCGTTCAAGCACCCGACGGCCTACACGTGGTCGGCCGGCGTGCAGCGCGAGGTTCCGTTCGGGTTCGTCCTCGACGTGACCTACGTCGGTCGGCGCGGGCTGTACCTGCAGCGCGAGCGCAATATCAACCAGCTGCGCGCCGGGCACGATCCAGGCAAATCCCGGCGTCAACATCGCGGCGCTGCGACCCTACAAGGGCTACGGCGCGCTCCGCATCGCTGAGAACGCCGGGCGTTCGCTCTACAACAGCCTGCAGATCAGCGCGGATAAACGCTACAGCAATGGCCTGAAGGTGGGTGTTGCCTATACGCTGGGCAAGTCCGAGGACAACGCCAGCGACAAGCGGAACGTCCTCTGGAACACCTACGACGACTCCAACTTCTGGGGCGCGTCGAGCTTCGACCGGAGGCACGTGCTGAGCGTGTACTACATCTACGACCTGCCGTTCTGGCGCGACCCGACGTCGCTCATGAAGAACCTGCTCGGCGGATGGCAGATTTCCGGCTCCAGCTTCTTCCGGACCGGGACGCCGTTCTCCATCACGCGGACCAACGACATCGCGGGGGTCGGCGAGGGGGGAACGGGCAGCCGCTGGACCTCGTCGGCGACCCGATGGCGAACACGAACGGGAAGTTCTCGGCCGGCGCCGCCGCGGGCACCGACACCAACTTCATCTTCAATCCTCTGGCGTTCGCGAATCCCGCGGCAGGGAAGTTCGGGAACTCCACACGCGACATCCTCCGCAACCCGGGGGATCAGCAGTGGGACCTGGCGATCTTCAAGAACTTCACGCTGCACGCGCAGCAGAAGATGCAGTTCCGGATGGAGATGTTCAACTTCATCAACCACCCGAACCTGAGCGGGCCGATCACGGACTTCACCAACGTGAACTTCGGCCGGTCGATCACCAAGGACGGCAACCGCCGCGACATCCAGCTCGCGATCCGGTATCTGTTCTAACGCGGATCTACGCGTCTCGATTTCACGGGACGCGGATCACGCGGATCAACGACGCCGGGCGGGGCACTACCCCGTCCGGCGTTTTCTTTGTACGGCTGACCTGGTTACCGCCGCTTACGATCCGCCTCGCCGGTTGCCGGCGAGAGAGTCGTAGAATGGCGGGATGGTTCTGCTGTTGCTCGCCGCGATGCTCGCGCCGCAGCTCCAGGGGCCGTCGCGTGCAGGCGTCCCTTCAGCAGACGCGGCCAAGACACCGATCAAAAAATGACACGCGCGAGGTTCAGCGAATTCTCTCAGGGCACACGCCTCCTGATGTGGTCCGTTCTCGGATTTGGCGCGCTGCTCGGCGCGGACCGCGTGGCCGCGCGCGGGCAGACGACTGGAGTGAGCTTTTCGTTCAAGAACATCGCGACCGAGGCTGGTCTCGTCGCGAAGACGATCTACGGCGGGCTCGATACCAACCGGTACCTGCTCGAGACGACCGGGACCGGCGCGGCCGCGTTCGACTATGACGGCGACGGCTGGATCGACATCTTTCTCGTCAACGGCACGACGCTCGAGGGATTTCCAGCCGGCCAGGAACCGACGAACCACTTGTATCGCAACAAGGGCAACGGCACGTTCGAGGACGTGACTACTCGCGCCGGCCTTGCGCAGGGCGGATGGGGGCAGGGCGTCTGCACCGGCGACTACGACAACGACGGTCATGACGATCTCTTCGTCACCTATTGGGGCCAGAATCGGCTCTATCGCAACAAAGGCGACGGTGCGTTCGAAGATACGACGGCCCGCGCCGGCCTGACCCAGCCGCGCACCCGCTGGGGCGCCGGCTGCGCCTTCCTCGACTACAACCGCGACGGCCTCCTCGACATCGTCGCGGCCAATTACATCGATCTCGATCTCAAGGCGACGCCGCTTCCGTCCTCGGGGCTGTGCCGCTACAAAGGCCTGCCGGTCGCATGCGGGCCTCCGGGCCTGCCGGGCGGCAAGAACGTGCTCTATCGCAACCGTGGGAATGGCGCGTTCGAGGACGTGTCCGATGCGTCAGGCATCGCGGCCGCGCGCGGTACCTACGGGCTGGGCATTGCCACCGTCGACTTCGACAACGATGGCTGGCTCGACGTGTATGTCGCCAACGATTCCAACCCAAGCGCGCTCTACCACAACAATCGCAACGGCACCTTCACCGATATCGGGATCGCCGCCGGCTGTGCCTACAGCCAGGATGGGAAGCCGCAGGCGGGGATGGGCGTCGCGATCGGCGACTACGATCGCAACGGCACGCTGGACATCTTCAAGACGAACTTTGCCGGCGACAGCTCGACGCTCTACGCCAACACCGGCAAGGGCGCCTGCGAGGATCGCACGTTTGCCGGCGGCATCGGCCTCAACACGCGGTGGCTCGGCTGGGGCGTCGGCTTCGTCGATCTCGACAACGACGGCTGGCTCGATCTCTTTCTCGTCAACGGACACGTCTATCCGGAAGTCGATCGCCTCAAGACCGAAGCGGGCTACAAGCAGCGCAAGGTCGTCTACCGGAACCTGAAGAACGGACGTTTCGCCGATGTCACGGAGCAACTCGGTCCGCCGGTGACGATTCCCAAAGCCGGTCGTGGTGCGGCGTTCGCCGACTTCGACAACGACGGCGACGTCGACGTCGTCATTAACAACGTCAACGATACGCCGGACCTCTACCGGCTGGACCAGACCGGTGACCGTCACTGGCTGGCCGTCAAACTCGTTGGCGCGGAGTCGAATCGCAGCGCGATTGGCGCGCGGGTGCAGCTGGTCACGGCCGATGGCGTTCAGGTCCAGGAAGTTCGGGGCGGCGGCAGCTACTACTCGCAGAGCGACTTCCGAGTGCACTTCGGCCTTGGATCGGCGACGGCCATTGACCGTCTCGAGGTGCGCTGGCCAAACAGCCGCGAAGAGACATGGACGGCACTCGCGATCGATAAGTCCCACACGCTCAAGGAGGGTTCGGGCACCGAGAGGAAGGCGCCGTGAAGTCGCTCTTGAGCCTGGCGCCGCAGCTCGTCCTGGTTGGCATCGTTCTGCGAGCGAGTGAAGGGCCCGCGGTGGTTGCTCAGACCACTCAGGCGCAGTCGCGGCAAGCGTCGACTGCGGAGAGCCAGGTCAAGGCCGTCCTCGTCGAAGCTCGCAAGCTCATCGACGATGGCAAACCGCGAGAGGCGGTCGCGAGGCTCGAGACGCTCGACACGTCGCTGCCCGAAGTCGCCCGGCTGCTGGGTGTCGCGTACTATCACGGCGACGACCACCAGCGAGCGATCAAGCAGCTCGTCCCATTGGTGTCCACTCCCGGCACGCTGCCTGAGGGATCGATCGAGCGCCGCGAAGCCATTCAAGTCCTCGGACTTTGCTACTACCTGACCGGGCGGTATCCAGAGGCCATTCCGCTTCTCGAAGAGACTCGTGTCTGGGCACAGGACAACCTCGAATTGGGATACATCCTCGGGCTCGCCTACATCCAGGCGCGCCAGCCGGATGCCGCGCGAACCTCGCTCGCTCGCACGTTCCGGCTCCCGCCGGATTCCGCCGGCGCGCACGTCATTGCCGCGCAGATGATGTTGAGGCTCGAGATGGAGCCGCAGGCAGAAGCAGAGCTGAAGCGGGCGCTCGAAAAAGATCCGCGAACGCCCCGCGCCAACTACCTGCTTGGCCAGACGGCCCTCTTCAGAGGCCGATTTGACGAGGCGATCGCGTTGACCGAGCGCGAGCTGGCGGCGAACCCGAGTGATGCGATGGCGCTCCATCAGCTTGGCGATGCCTACCTGCGCGCGTCGAAGCCAGACCAGGCCATGGCGGCGCTGCAGAAGTCGCTCTGGCTCAACCCGTACTACAGCGCTCCCTACATCCTGCTCGGGCGCCTCTATATGACGAAGGACCAGCCAGCCACTGCCGAGGGCATGCTGCGCCGGGCCATCCAGTATGATCCCAACAATCGATCGGCGCACTACCTTCTCGGTCAACTCCTGCAGCGGGTCGGCCGCACCGAGGAGGCCAAGAAGGAATTTGCCATCGCCGAATCGCTGCAGCCGCCAGGACGATGAGGGCCGCGGTGCGGTGCCTGGCTGTAGCCTCGGCGTGCGCGGCTGCGGTAGCGATCGGATCGGCACAGCTGCCGAACGCACCAGCTTCGTCCATTTCTTTCACCGACGTCGCGCGCGAGGCGGGTCTCGTCCATCCGTCGATTTTCGGAGGCATCGACCGCAAGCGGTACATCATCGAGACCAATGGCGCGGGGGTTGCGCTCGTGGACGTCGACCGCGATGGCTGGCTCGACGCGTTGGTGCTTAGCGGAACCCGGCTCGACGGAGCGCCTGACGCCACCAACCGGCTGTATCGCAACAAGCGCGATGGCACCTTCGAAGACATCACCGAACGCGCAGGCGTGCGACGCACTGCCTGGTCCTCGAGCGTCTGTGCCGGTGACTACGACAACGATGGCTGGATCGATTTGTTCGTGACGGCGTACGGCCAGAACGTGCTCTATCGAAATCGTGAAGGACGGTTCGAGGACGTCACCGCGGCGGCCGGTTTAGCGACCACAGGTGTGCGGTGGGGCTCTGGCTGCTCGTTCGTCGATCTCGATCGCGATGGGCGGCTCGATCTCTTCGTTGCCAACTATCTCAAGTTCGACCTCGAGAGTGTGCCCGAGCCAGGAACCGGTCCGAACTGTCTCTGGAAAGGAGTCCCCGTCAATTGCGGACCGAAGGGACTGCCCACTGATACGAACCTCCTCTATCACAACGACGGCAACGGCAGGTTCTCGGACATTTCCGAGCGCTCGGGCATCGCGCGCGTGACCGGACGTTACTCGATGACCGCAGTCGCCGCCGATCTGACCGATGACGGCTGGCCCGACATCTACGTCGCGTCTGATTCGACGGCGGCCATCCTTTACCGAAACAATCGCGACGGCACCTTTACCGACATCGCGGTCGAGAGCGGAACGGCCTATAGCGAGCAGGGCAGCCCGCAGGCGGGGATGGGCGTCGCTGTCGGCGACTACAACGGCGACGGCCGGCTCGATCTCGCGAAGACCCATTTCTCCGACGACATTCCGGCGCTCTATCGCAATCTCGGCAAGGGCTTGTTCGAGGATGTGGCGGTCGCGGCGGGTCTGCACGTTCAGAACCGCTACGTGCAGTGGGGCACCGCGCTGGCCGACTTCGACAACGACGGCCTCGCGGATCTCTTCTACGTCACCGGGCACGTGTATCCGGAGATCGAGCGCGCGGCCGGCATGGAAGGGCAATATCCACACAAGGGCCCGCGCATCCTGTTCCGCAATGCCGGCAACAGCCGCTTCGCGGACGTCAGTAGCGCGGGTGGGCCAGGCCTGACCACGCCGCACTCGAGCCGAGGCGCCGCGTTCGGCGATTTCGACAACGACGGTGACGTCGACGCGCTGGTGATGAACATGAACGAGCCGCCATCGCTGTTGCGCAACGATTCACGAAGCGGGGGCAACTGGATCGAGGTGGTACTCGATGGCCGTGCATCGAATCGCGCGGCAATCGGCTCGACGGTGATCGTGACCGTTGCAGGCCGCAAGCAGGCGCGAGCCGTATTGAGTCAATCGAGCTACTACTCGCACGACGATCTGCGTCTGCACTTCGGCCTCGGCGCGGCCACGCGCGTCGACGACATTGAAGTGCGATGGCCGAACGGAACTGTGCAGCAGATGAAGAACGTCGACGCGAGACGCGTCGTCACGATCGTCGAGCAATGATCCCGCAGAGTGTTGTGATCATCGCTCTCGTGCTTCTTGCTTCCGGAGCACCTGCGCAATCGCGACCGCCGGCATCACAGCTCACGATCAGCGAGGCGCTGGCCGGGGCGCGGACATTGCTCGCCGCGAACGACTTGGCGGGCGCGCGTGCCAGGTTGGAAGCCGCCCTCGCTCAGAATCCCGCCTCGGCGGATGCCCATTACCTGCTCGGCGTCATCGCCGAGCGCCAGAACGATCTGAGCGCCGCGGCGGCTTCGTATCAGGAGGCCATACACCTCAATCCGAAGCTGGCGCTGGCGCACGATCGCCTGGGGTTCGTGCGGGGGCTCCTCGGACACACGGAAGAGGCTCTTGCGGAATTCGAGCGTGCCACCGAGCTTGCGCCGGATCTGTTCGACGCTCAATACCACCTCGGTGCGACACGATGGTGGACGAAGGATCTCGATGGCGCGCTCATCGCGCTGCAGGCTGCCGTACGGCTCCAGCCCGGCCACGCCGAGGCGCGGTACTATCTGGGCCTCACGCTCAGGCAGAAGGGGCGCCCCGACGAAGCCATCGAGCAGCTCCGGCGCGCGGTGCGCGCCAACCCGAAGCTCGTCCCGGCGCGCGTGCAGCTCGGTGTGGCACTGCGCGAGCGCGGGGATCTCGACGGGGCGATCGACGAGCTGAAATCCGCGCTGCAGCTGGACCCCCGGTCGACGGATGCACGGAACAGTCTCGGCCTCACGCTGATGCAGAAGGGAGACGCCGAGGAGGCGATTGCGACGTTCCGTGCGCTCGTCGAGAACGAGCCGGCTAACGCGACGGCTCGTCTGAACCTGGGCACGTCGCTGCTGCAGCGCGGCGATCTGGACGCTGCTGTCGTGGTGTTCAGAGAAACCATCGAACTGCAGCCCGCGAATGCGGAAGCGCGATACAACCTCGGTCTCGCGCTCAAGCAACAGGACGACTTCGCCGCCGCCGAGACCGAGCTGCGGCGCGCAGCCGAGCTCGACACGTCTCTTCCCGACGCTCCCTTCACCCTCGGTGTTGTCCTCTGGCAAACCGGCCGCGCAGACGAGGCCGTGCGTGCGCTCGAGTGAAGCCATCAGCCGCCGCCCGGACTACGCCGATGCGCATTACATGCTCGGAACGATCCTGAAACAGCAAGGCGCCGCTGCAGAGGCGCTCGCCGAGTTTCGCGAAGCCGTAAAGTATCGGCCGGAATCGGCGGAAGCGCACCTGAGTCTCGGCCAGATGTTGCGGCAAGCCGGAGAGGCGGACGCAGCCGCCGCTGAAATGCGGGAAGCGGAACGACTCAATCGGAAGAAGGCGGACGAGCAGGCTTCGACGTTTGCTGTCGGCGTCGGTCTTCAGAAGCTCAAGACAGGCGACCTCGCTGGCGCCGTCGCAAAACTCCGCGAGGCCGTCCGACTTGCGCCTGACAATGCGCAGGCACACTATCAGCTGGCACTCGCGCTGCAGCAGACTGGTGCGCGCACGGAAGCCCGCACCCATTTCGCTGAAGCGCAGCGGCTCGCCCCGTATCTGCGTCCGCCCGCCGACACCAAAGACAAACAGTGATCTCGCCGCGGTAGCTCGTCAGTTGATACCTCGACAGTTGATTGTTTGATTGACGCGAAGGTCATCCATTGGAGCGAGTGCCCGCTGAGCTTGCTGATTGCACGTCGCACTCGTCACATAAACGCATTATCCACTTGACCCTCGGAATGGAGCACACCTAGGATCTTTTGTCGAACGTCACTCCGCCCTTCATCACGCAGCCTCACCACATCCTGCATCGGCTGCGATGAAGAGCGACGAAGGAGGCTGCATGTCCCGTCGCCTTCAGACGCCCCGCGCGTTTTTCCCACATCGGATGATTGTGATCCTAGGCGTGTTCATCGCGCTCACAGCTCTGCCGCGCAGCGCTTCGGCGCAGGCAGTTTACGGCAGCATTGCTGGTACTGTGGTGGACCCATCGGGCGGAGCGCTGCCCGGAGTGACGGTCACCGTCACAAGCGTCGAGCGCAAGACGACCGACACGGTCGTGAGCAACGAAACTGGTCACTACGTCAAGGAGCGCCTGCTGCCCGGTACGTACGAGGTGAAGATCGAGCTCTCCGGGTTCAAGCAGTCGGTCTACCCGAACATCCAGGTGAACGTCGACACGCAGACGACACTCGACGTCAAGCTGGAGGTTGGCGCGGTCACCGAAGCCGTGACCGTCGAGGGGTTCTCACCGATCCTGAAGACCGACCGCGCCGACGTCTCGTCGCGCTTCGACACGAAAGAACTGACCGAGCTTCCCGTGCTCGACCGAAACTTCACCAAGTTCATCCTGCTGACTCCCGGAGCACAGCAGCTTGGATGGCAGCACGCCCCTTCCGAGAACCCGCAGGGATCCACACAGACGCAGGTGAACGGACAGCATTTCAGCGGGACCGGGTACCAGCTCGACGGCACCGAGAACCGTGACCCAATCCTGGGGATCATCGTCATCAACCCGAATCTCGAGTCCATCGGGGAGGCGAAGATCACGTCACAGAATTACGACGCGGAGTTCGGGCAGGCAACAGCAGGCGTGGTTGCGGTGCAGACAAAGTCCGGGTCGAATGCGTTCCGCGGAAGCGGGTTCGAGTTCTTCCAGAATGAAGCGCTGCAGGCGCGCAATCCTTTCACGCAGTCCCGGCCCGATCCGCTGACCGGCAAGTTCATTCCTGATTCGAAGAAAAACCAGTTCGGCGGCACGGTCGGCGGCCCGATCATGGAGAACAAGTGGTTCTTCTTTGGCGACTATCAGGGTACGCGCCAGGACAGGGGCGGGTCGGTTCTGACCTCGGTGCCCACGGTACTCGCGCGGACGGGAAACTTCAGCGAATACAGCCAGCGGATTTTCAATCCCGTCACCGGAGAGGAGTACGCCAACGCCACCATCCCGCAAGGTCAGCTATCACCTCAGGCGCTCAATATCATTCGGTTGATTCCCACTCCGAACGCGCCAGGCAGGGAGAACGGCACCCGCGACAATTTCACGGCATCCGGTATCGAGGCGTTTACCCAGAACTCAACCAACGTGCGAATCGACGGCCGGTTGAGCGACTCGATCAACACGTTCGGCCGCTACTCTCTCGGCAAGTTTCACCGGGAGGGCACCTCGGCGTTCGGCCCCGGCGGCGGTCCGGCAGTCATCGGTGGGGGCAATCTGGGTGGAATCTCCGAGTCACGCAACCAGAGTCTCGCGTACGGCGTCGATTACGCGATTTCGCCCAGCCTGCTTGCCGATTTCCGCTTCGGTTGGTTCCAGTACAAGGTCGATGTCTTGCCGGGTGACTTCGGGACCACGCCGGCGGCCGATGCAGGCATCCCGAATCTCAACAAGGATACGAATTTCACGAGCGGCTTGCCGTATTTCGGAATCCGCGGAAACCAGGCCGACATGGATTGGGGCTGGAGCCTCAACGACAATGCGGGCCGCTGTAACTGCCCCCTCAATGAGAACGAAAAACAATGGCAGGTGGTCACCAACCTGACCAAGCTGTGGGGCAGCCACACCTCGAAATTTGGCGTGGACATCCGCCGGGCGTACAACTTACGCATTCCCTCGGACCAGCATCGTTCCGGCCAGCTGACCTTCAACGCGCTGCGTACGAGCAACGCCGGCCAGGGCGGGCTCGGTCTGGCGACGTTTCTTTTAGGAGACGTCGCGAACGGCACCAGCGAGGCATTCGGCCGGTATGTCAGTACGAGCCTCGATGCGCGCGAGCTGCAGTGGCGCCACTTCTACTATGCCCAGGACACGTGGCGCCCGACCTCGAGGGTGACGCTCAATTACGGGCTGCGCCTCGACGTGATCAACCCGCAAACGGTCAACGAGGCGCGCAACGGGACGTGGGTCGATCTCACCACCGGTCGCGGTCTCGTGGGGGGTGTGGGCGACATCGATCTGTCCGGAAATACCGACAACCGACTCAATTGGGCGCCGCGTGTCGGCGCAACGTATCAACTGAACGAAAGGACTGTGATCCGCTCGGGTTACGGGCGCAGCTACGACATCGGTGTGTTCGGTTCGCTGTTCGGCCACACAGTCACGCAGAACCTGCCAGTCCTGGCAGCCCAAAGCCTGACGGCCCCCAACCAGTTTGCCGCGGTGTTCAATCTGGCCCAGGGTCCTCCTGATCCGACCTTTGTGGAGCCTGGTGCCGATGGCACCTTCACGTGGCCTGATGGCGTGAAGCCTCTCGTATTGCCTCGGAAACAGCGCCCGCCAACAGTCGACGCATGGAACGTCACGGTGCAGCGGCAGCTGAGCAGCAAAATGTCGGTCGAAGTCGGCTACGTCGGGAACTATGGCCGTCACGTGTTCTCCGGCAATAATCCGGATGACGATTTCAACACCGTTTCCCTGGAGGGGTTCATCACACCTGGCTGTACGGCCACACCGTGCATACCCGCCAACCAGCGACGGCCGTTTTTCGCCGGGGGGATCGTGCCGAACGTCCTGGGTGTGGGAGGCAACTTCGGGTGGACGGGGAGAGTTCAGGCTTACTTCAACGAAGCGCACAACTGGTACGAGGCCATGCAGGCCAGATTCACGAGGCGCTTTTCGGACGGCTGGTCTGCGCAGGTCAACTACACACTGCAGAAGGCGACCAACTACGATGACGACTACTGGATCTACAACCCCGACTTGAACAAAGGGCCGGCAGATTTCGATCGCACGCACAATTTCACAGCAGCGGTCTTGTACGAATTGCCATGGGGCAGAGGCAAGAAACATGGCACGGATTGGTCGGGTGCCACCGAGGCTGTACTCGGTGGATGGCAACTGAACACGAACCTGTTCATCCTGAGTGGGACGCCGTTTGATGTCCACTACCGCAACGCGGGTGAGGACCGCGACACGGGGACGGGCGGTCTCAACGACCGGCCAGACCTCATCGGAGATGCCGGCGGTCCACAAACCCGCGACCAGTGGTTCAATGCCGCGCCAATTGGTTCACAGGGCAGCGCATTCGGCCGTCCGGCCAAGGGGACGTTCGGCAATCTGGGGCGCAACGCGTTGCGTGGGCCTGGATTCTGGCAGGTGGACATGTCGATCTTCAAGAGCTTCGCGATGGGGGCCGCCCGCCGGGTGGAGATCCGCATCGAATCAGTGAACGTGTTCAACCACGTCAATCTTGGTAACCCCGATTCCACGATTGGCGTTCCCGGTAACGATAATCCCAACGCGGGTCGCATCACGGGTACCGCGGGCAACTACAATCCCAGGAACTTCCAGTTCGGGTTCAGGTTTGTGTTCTAATCTTGTCCGGGGGGCTTCGCCCCCCCGGAACCCCCCTACTGGCTCGCTCGCGGGGCCCCGCCGCCCCGCTTCCGCCTTCGCTAAAGCTACGGCGGACGCGCCGAAGCCTTGGCGGAGGCGGGCCGCTCGCCAGGCTCACTCGCTTCCGCTCGTTCGCGCTCTAGACTTTGCGCAGTTTCGTCACCCTCCCCACCTCCACCCATTCGACAACGAAGATATTCCCGTTGTGATCGAAGCACGCGCCGTGCGGGCAGATGAACTGGCCTGGGATGAACTTGTCCCGCGGCTCACGCCGGAGCGGGTTGTTCCAGTTCTCGGCGTTGGAGTCGCCGAGCTGCGCGACGAGCGCGTTGGACTTGTCCATCAGGGTAACGCGACCGTGCAGGTCCGGAATCACGACCAGGCCCTGACGCTCGTCGAAGTGGCAGGGAAGCCGGAACCCCGGGATGAAGTCGACGTGCTTCCCGTCCATCGTGAACCGCTGCAGGCGGTTGTTGCGTCGATCCGCGACGACGAGGATGGGGCTCTTGCCGCGTGTGTCGACCCAGATACCGTGCGGTTCGGCGAGCTTCCCCGGCTCTGATCCCTTACCGCCGAACGAGCGGATGTACTCGGCCTTGCTGTTGTACTGGTTCACGAAGTACGAGCCGTAGCCGTCGCCGACGTAGATGTCGCCGTTCGGGGCGATGGCGACGTTGGTCGGGTTGTAGGGCTTCGGCGCGCCGTCAGGCCCAGGCTTGTAGCCCTCGAAGTCCGGCGGCCGCTCGATCGTCCACACGATCTCGCCCTTCAGCGTTGTCTTGACGAGCACCGCCTGCATCTGCGGCTGTGGCGACATCTTCGGGTTGGCCGCATTGACGGTGAGATACAGGAACTCGTCGCGACCCTCCTTGCGAATCCACAGCCCATGCGCCACGCCCCGGAACTCCGCGCCCCACGATCGGACGAACTGTCCCGACGAGTCGAACACGACGACCGTGTCGGCGCTGTCGCTCGTCGCGTGCACGGTGTGGTGCACGTAGATGTGGCCCTGGGCGTCCTCGACAACGCCGTGGGTGTTGCCCCACTTGATCTGGGGCGGCAGCACGCCCCAGTCGTGTGTCGCTTCATAGGTGTGGGCGCCAGTGCCCATCACCGGCTTCTTGGAGCCGGCCTTGTCCTGCATGCCGAGGAGAAGGGGTGATGCGGCCATCGATCCGAGGAATGCACGTCGGGTGGTTTTCATAGGGACCTCAAGGCCATCGATCTAAGTCGATTGCTGTCACGGGCAGACGGGCCATCACACGATGAACACGATGGAACGATGAACACGATGGATATCATCCTCTATTGTCATCGTGATCATCGTACCATCGTGTCCATCGTGATGCGGCTTGGCCGCTCGTGAACATTTGAACGCGCTACGGATGCAGACTACGCAAAGAGCGCCTTGATCGGTTTGCCAACGCCGTCTCTCGTCACGTACACCGGGCGCCGCTCGACGACATACGACGTATCGGGCGCAATCCCGAGCGCATGATAGATCGTCGCGTGCAGATCCTCCATTACGACCGGGTTTTCGATCGTCGTGCACGGGCGCTCGTCGGCGGTCCTGCCGTAGACGAAGCCCTTCTTGATCCCGCCGCCGAACATCAGGATCGAACCCGCGGCGGTGAAGTGCCGGTGCATGCCGTAATGCCGCGGCTCGGTCATCACATCGGGGATGTTGATGGCCTGATCGCGGACTTCCTTGCCGACCTTGCCTTCGGTCATCGCGTCGCGTCCGAACTCGCTCGCGAGCACGACCAGCGTCCGTTCCAGCAGGCCGCGCTCATCGAGGTCGCGAATCAGCTGCGCGATCGGCGCGTCGATCACCTTCTTCATGGCGGCCGCGCGGTCGTGGCCGTGCTCGTGGGTATCCCAATAGACGAACGGGATGTATTCCGACGTCACCTCAACGTAACGGGCGCCGGCCTCGACGAGCCGGCGGGCGAGGAGGCAGCCCTGGCCGAATCGACCAGTGTTGTAAGCGTCGAATGTCTTCTTCGGCTCGAGCGACAGGTCGAAGGCCTTCGCCGAGGGAGAGGTCAGCAGCCGATCGGCAGCCTCGAGCGATCGCACGAGCGAGGCTCGCTGGAAATCGCTTCCATATTGATGCACCGGTTCCTGTGCCAGCAGCTTTTCGAAGAGCTGACGACGGGAGCGGAACCGTTCCGGGCCGAGTTCCTTGGGCGGTCTGACGGCCGAGGCCGCGTCCTGCGGGTCGACGATCAGGAACGGGCCGTGCTCGGACCCGAGGAAGCCGGCCGTGTGAAACGCCTTGAGCGTGCCGATCTCTCCGGCGCCCTCGACGGTCTGGCCGATGGCGATGAAGGCCGGCACATCGGGGTTCTTCGGTCCGAGCGTTCTCGAAATGACGGCGCCCAGGTGCGGCATGGCCATCGGCTGTGGCGGGATGTATCCCGTGTGCCAGTGGTACTGATGGCGCGAGTGCAGGATGAAGCCGAGGTCGGCGGCGTTGAACGAGCGGATGACCGTCCCGCGATCGATGACGCTCGCGATCTCGTCGAGCCCTTCGGTGAACTTGATGTTGTCGACGGCCGTGCCGATTGTCGGGAACGTGCTCAGCACGTCCTTGATGTTCACGCCGGGTTGAAACGGCGTGTAACGCTTGGGGTCGAAGGTTTCGGTCTGGGCCATGCCGCCGGCCATCCACAGAACGATGACGGCATCGGCAGTCCCGCCTTCGCCAAGGCTACGGCGGGCAGGCGCCACCGAAGCATCGCTGCGGCTGGGCGCCTGCGAGGCGCGCACGAGCGTGGGCTCACGGCCGGCGAGCGCTGCGAGTGTCGCGCCCGCGGTGGCGCCCATGAATCCGCGGCGGCTGACCGTGGCGTAGATGCGTCGCTCCTCGGCGGTCAGTCCGGACAGCTTGTCAGGCTCACGGGAAGACATGTCCTGGTCCTTCAGTAAATCAGCTGGAATTCGGGCTTCATCAAGAGCGCCCAGAGAAGATCGGCAAGTCCTTCCGGCGAGGGACGGCCGGCGCGAGCCGGATCGGAGATCGCCGCCACGGCGATGCGGCGTTCGGCTGGCGAGGGCGCGCGGCCGAGCGCGTGCATGAACACACGATCGACAGCTTCGCCGACGGTCGCCAGCGCCGGGGCGGCCGGCAGGGGCGGCTGCGGCGCCGGCGGCAGCAGGCGATCCATGTTGGGCTCGGCGTCGAACACGAAGAATCGTACCGCCGGGTTCAGCGTCGAGCCGATCTCGCTCCGCGGGTTGTCGAGCGCGATGCTGCCGCGGAAGCGGGTGAATCCGCGGCCGGCGACGTCGAAGACGAGTCGGGAGGGAGGCCGCACGCGCACCCCTCCATCGTTGCCCGTTGCCGGACCTGCCGCCTGCCGCAGGCCTTGCGCGTCGAGTGGCGTCAACGACGACAACGGGGTCGCCTTCCCGTCGGCGTCGACGAACTCCGCGCCGGCCCACAGCGGCTCGACTCGCTCGGGAGCGTTCGATCCGTAGTCCTCGGCGATGAGCCAGAGCCTCGTGGCGCTCGCAATGCCGATGTCGAACGTGCTCGCGCTCGCGTTGCGTCCGGCAACGGCCTTGTTGAAGAGGCTGAGTCGATCGGGTGGCAACTCACCGAGCATGCGCCGCGCACCCCTCGAGAGCCAGCGCGTCAGCATTTCGCCGTTGACGAGCTCCAGCGCCTGCGGGGTCGTCGCCGTCCCTGGGCGCGCGGAGATGATCTGATCGCGAATCGGACGTCCAAGCGCGCGGGTCAGGTCGCTCGACGCGGCACGCCAGTCGCGGCCGTAGGCGCCGACCGTCGAAGGGTCCGACATTGGCGGACCACCACGCCCTCCGCCGCCGGAGGCTCCGCGCGGTTGATACACGCTCCACTCGCCGGTGATCGATCCCACAGCGTCGGTGAACTGTTCAGCCGACACTCGACGAATCTCTGGCCCGGCAAACACGTAGCCGCGCGCCTGGACTTCGCTCGTTCGCGCGACGGTCGGCATCTGATACGCCCGGGATGTCAGGATGTCGTGGATGACGGTCTTGAGGTCGTAGCCGTGCTCGACCAAGTCGCTGGCGACCGCGTCGAGCAGTCCTGGACTCCAGGGTTTGCCGTCCATTTCGTCGGGGTTCGCGACGATGCCGTGCCCGAGCAGGCGCTGCCATAGCCGGTTGACGATCGTGCGCGGGAGTCTCCCGTTGCGCGGATCGGTGAAGATGGCGGCGGCCGTGGCCCGACGGTCGGCGAGCGACTCCGACGGCGGAACACGGCTCAACTCCGGATAGAGGAACCCCGGTTCGGCGTAGGCGTCCTGCGCGACGTCGCAGCGGTACAGCCGCAGCCTGGCCTCGGGAGAGAAGAACCCGGCGAGCGCATAGGCATCCTTCAGCTTCCATTTGCTGACGAAGCTGTCGTGGCAGGCATTGCACTTCAGGTTCACGCCGAGAAAGACCTGCGCCGTGTTCTGCGACGCCTGCATCCATGGCGTCACCGCGGCGCTCGTCTCGCCACGCCAGTTCACCCCGACGAGAAACCCTTCGGGATCCGCGGCACCTGCGGGATTGATCAACCGGCTGACGAACTGGTCGTAGGGGAGATTCGAGACGAGGGACGGGTACAGCCAGTCGGTGATGCTCTTGCGACCCGCCGTTTCGGAAAAATAGGTAACGCCGTCTTCATTACGCAGCAAGTCGTTCCAGAACGAGATCCAGTGGTCGGCGTACTTCTGGTTGTCCGACAGCAGGCGCGTGACGAGCGCCTCGCGCTTTGACGACGTGCGATCGGTCAGGAACGCGCTCAACTCGTCGGGAGTGGGGAGGAGTCCCCAGACGTCGAGGTAGACGCGGCGCGCGAAGAGCGAGTCAGAGACAACCACCGGCTCCATCGCGCGGTGCTCGGCGAGGTACGCGGCGACGAAGCGATCGATCGTGGAGGTCCAGGACCGCCAGCGGATCGCGGGACTGGCCGGCCGGTCGAGCGCCAGCGGTGCCTCCCACGGTGCGGGCGCGGGCGCCGACGCCGGCGTGGCGCGGGCGCCCTGGTCGATCCACAGGCGGATGAGCGCAATCGACGCCGAGTCGAGGGGCACGTCATCCTTCGGCATCTGCGGCTCGGTTTCGCCGGTCACTCGATGGACGAGCAGGCTGCCGGCACTGTTACCCGGCCGCACCACGGCCCCGCTGCGACCGCCTTCGAGCACATCAGCGTAAGTCGCGAGTGACAAGCCGCCCTTTCTCCTGTCCTGGCTGTGGCATTCGGAGCAGGCGGCGTCGAGGAGGGGATGCACCTGCCGCTCGTAGTCGACGCGCGCGCGCGCCGTCGCTGAACTCGTCGACGGCGTCGGACTCTGGCTGACGGCGAGGACAGCCGTGCACCAGAGGCCCGCGGCCAAGCCGATCGGCCAGGAAAGGGAGAAAACCGAGGATTTCCGCATGAGTCGCGTGCCACGCATATGATAAGCCACTCATCGTGCGGCTCCCAGCTTCCGGCTTCCCGCTTCCAGCCGCGTGTCAACCCGGCATAGGGGGCGGAACACTCGAAGCGAAAGCTGGGAGCTCGGAGCTGGGAGCTGGAGTCTATGTCTATCGTTCTCGTCACCGAGCCCGAGTATCGCCGCGGCGATATGGTCTTTGCCTCGTCGTCGCGCTTCACGTTCATGCCCGCGCCGTCCGAGGAAACCGCGCTGGTCCAGGCGATAGCCGAATCCGGCGCGCGCCACGTCATCGTCGGCGGGCAGCCCTATCGCGAGGCACTCTACGCGGCGCTGCCGCGAGGCAGTGTCGTCGCCAGGTTCGGTGTCGGTCACGAGTGGATCGACAAGGGCAAGGCAACGGTTGCCGGTCTCCTCTGCACGAACACGCCGTCGGTGCTCGACCAGTCCGTGGCCGAGCTGACCTTTCTGCTGGTCGCGGCGTCGGCCAGGCGGCTCACCGCTATTGCCGGCGCGATGCGCGACGGCCAATGGACACCCCAGCTCGGCGTCGAGCTGCGAGGCAAGACGCTCACCATCGTTGGCGCCGGGCGGATCGGCCAGGCGGTCGCGCGCATCGCCAAACGCGGCTTCGAGATGCGCATCATCGGGTGCCGCCGGAAGGGATCGACTGCGCCGATGCCGGCCCCGGGCGACTTCGATCTCGTGACCGACGATGTGACCGAGGCGCTGGGGCAGGCGGACTTCGTCAGCCTGCTGATTCCTGGCGTGCCCGCCAACGCACACTTCATCAACCGCGAGCGGCTGGCGCTGTTCCAGCCGCACGCCTGGCTCATCAACACGGCCCGCGGTGCCGTCGTCGACGAAGTGGCGCTCTACGATGCGCTCGTCGAGAAACGGCTCGGCGGCGCCGCGCTCGACGTCTTCGACCGCGAGCCGTATCAGCCCGTCGACCCCGGCCGTGATCTGCGGTCGCTGCCGAACGTCATCCTCACGCCCCACGTCGGCAGCACGACGCCCGAAGCCAATCGCGGTATGGCCGAACGCGCGGTCCAGAACATCGTCTGGGCGGAGGCCGGCGAGTTCGGGAAGATGGATCTGCTGAACCCGGAAGTGACTTCATAGATGCTGATCGGCGCAATCGCTGATTGGCATTCTCGGTGTGCCTGGGGCAACCTAAACTACTTCATGCTCGCTAGTCCGCGACTCTGTTCGCATTTATCTCGCGGACGTTCAATCCGCTTGCGCGCGGCCGTTCGCGCTTCGCACCGCGGCTCGCTCGCTCTCGCGCGGCGACTTCGCACCGCGCTCGGGCCGCAGGCGCTGCTGTCTATGTCGCTGACTCTCGCGGACGTTCAGCGGGCACAGACAGTTGTTTACCGCACACTCAAACCGACGCCGCTGCTGCGGCACCCGTTGCTCGATGCGAAGACCGGGCTGACGATTCGCGTCAAGCATGAGAACTACAACCCCACGGGCGCCTTCAAGGTCCGCGGGGGACTGAACCTCATCGCGAGCCTGACCGCGGACGAACGGCGGGGCGTGATCACCGCGACGACGGGCAACCACGGCCAGTCGATTGCGCTCGCATGCCAGCGCGAGGGCGTGCCGTGCACGATTGTCGTCCCCCTTGGCAACAACCCTGACAAGAATGCGGCGATGCGAGCGCTCGGTGCCGACGTCGTGGAGTTTGGCCGCGACTTCGATCAGGCGCGCGAGCGCGTCGAAGAACTGCAGCGCGCCAACGGCCTGCGCTACGTGCACTCGGCGAACGAGCCGCTGCTCATCGCCGGGGTGGCGACCTATGCGCTCGAGCTCTTCGAAGATCTGCCCGACGCCGATGTCGTGCTCGTGCCGATCGGCGGCGGGAGCGGTGCCTGCGGCTGCGCGCTCGTCCGCTCGTGGCTCGGCCGGAAGGCGGAGGTCATCGGGATCCAGGCCGCCGGCGCCGACGCATTCACCCGGTCGTGGCGGACCGGCACGCGCGTGATCGGCGATCGCGCCGCGACGTTCGCCGAGGGCATGGCGACACGGGTGACCTTCGACCTGACGTTCGAGATCCTGCGCCGCGAGCTGAACGACATCGTGACGCTGACCGAGGAGGAGCTCGCCGGCGGCGTGCGCCTCGCCCTCGAAGCGACGCACAGCCTCGCCGAAGGCGCCGGCGCCGCCTCGCTCGCGGCGGCCGTCAAGCTCCGCGACCGGCTGCACGGCAAACGCGTCGTCTGCGTGATGAGCGGCGGAAACATCGACCGCGCGACATTGACGCGGATCCTGAGCGCTGAGCCCTGAGCCTTTGATCTCATACTCGACTAATGTTGTTGGCGTGACGCCGCCTTGGGGGCGAATGCTCGTGGTGTTGGCGATCGCCGCGGCCTCCGCGCTCGTGAGCTTCCGGTCGGTGTACGAGCCGGACCTCGGCTGGCATCTGGCGCAGGGGCGCGAAAATCTGTCGGGGCGGCTCGTGCGGACGAACGTCTTCAGTTTCACTTACCCCGACTACCGCCAGCCCTACACGTCGTGGCTCGCCGAAACCAGCGCGTACGTCGCGTGGCGCCTCGGCGGCGATGCCGCGATCCAGGCACTCGAGGCGGTCACGGTCGCGGCGGCGCTCGCGTTCATCTATCTCGGCTGCCGTGTGCAGTCGACGGTCTTGCCGTCTATCGCGATCCTCGTCATCGGGTTCTTCGTGCTCGAACCACGGGTGATGCCTCGTCCACACCTCGTCTCCTTTGCCGGGCTTGCCGCGTGCTCGTGGCTCATCCAGCGCGCGACGGTTGCTCGGTCAGCACGGCCGCTCCTCTGGGCAATCCCGATGACGGCGCTCTGGTGCAACCTTCACATCGAGTCCGTCTTCGGCGTATTACTGATCGGCCTGTTCGCGTTCGCCGAGCTCGCGCGGCCGGCGGCACTGACGCGGCGCGAGGCCGCTCGCGCAGTGGCGATCCTGGCGGGCTGCGCAGCGGCCCTCCTGGTAAACCCCTACGGCTGGGGATTCCTCACCTACCTGTATGAGAACTCTTCGGTACCCCAGACGCTCAGCATTGCCGAGTTGCAACCGGCATACCTGCCAGCGTATCGGGCGTTCGTCGTGTACGTGGCGATCGGCGCCCTGCTCCTGGTGTCCCTGCCTCGTCAGCTCCCGCTGTCGGAGACGGTCACATTCCTGCTGTTCGCGGCGCTCGGATACCGCTATCTCCGGCTCACGCCGCTCGTCTTTCTCACGACGGCACCGCTCCTTGCCTCGCGGCTCACCGTGTGGACCACGCGCGGACTCGACGGGCGGGCCGTGCTGGCGACGGCGCTGGCGGCCGCGGTGTTCGTGTCGCGGGTGCCGCTCGCGACGCTCGTCGGGGGTGTGCGAGTGGGTGAGGTACACCCTGACGTTGTCTTCTCGAAGCGGGCGTTGGCGTTTGCCCGCGCCGAGGGATTGAACGGTCCGGTCTTCAACAGCCACAACCTCGGCGGATGGCTGGCCTGGATGATGTATCCGGATGTGCGGGTGTTCCAGGACAGCCGGCTCCAGGCCTATCCTCCGGAACACTTTCGCGCCATCCTCGACGCGTCACGCTCGCAAGCGGCATGGGACGCGCTCCTATCCGGCGTCGACTGGGCCATTCTCTCCGTGCCACGGCCAAACGCGCTGTCCGGCGCTGGTCGCTTTCCATCGGTCACTTGGGCGACCGTGTATGAGGACGAGGCCGTTGAGATCCTCGTGAGGCGCAACGGGCGATACGCCAACCTGACAAGCCCGGACAAACGCTAATCCGCGCGATCCGCGTCCCGTGAGACGGGAATCCGCGTGTCTCGACAAGGTTTCCCAACACTGCTAGTGTGTCACTCGTTTGCGGGAATCGAGTCATCGACGGCGCGGGTTGCGGCTCGCCGGCTGTGCGGTCACCGTCACCATTCTGATGGCGACGCCGCGCGTGGCGCGGAGCGTGCGGGCCTCGGACCAGCCGGGTCAAGCCACCCAGGACGCGCTTGCCGCTCCACTGATATCGACGATGACCGGTGTCTATAACGCCGCGCAGGCGACAAGAGGCGAAGAGACCTACATGGCCATCTGCGTGGCGTGTCACCCGCGGGGCACCTACACGACCGCCACGTTCAGGACGGCCTGGGCCGGCCGTCCGCTGTCGGATCTCTTCGATCTCATCCGGGAGAAGATGCCCAAGAGCGATCCCGGCAGCCTGACCCCGGCCGAGTACGCACAGGCGATCGCGTATCTGCTCAAGATCAATGATGTCCCAGCCGGCGAGCAAGAGCTGCCGGCCGAAGGCGAGGCGCTGAAGAAGATTCGGATTGAGTGGCCATCGCCCGCGAGCGTGGGGCCCCGCGAGCGTTGAGCAATGCTGACCGAGCGACAGAAGCCAGACGATTGCCGGAAGGAGCGCACCCCAGGATGGCCGCAGGGATGACGATGAACCGCACGCGAGGCATGGCGATCGTCCTGCTCACGGGACTCGGCTTTGGGGGGACCTTCACGGTGTCTGGCGACCAGTCGCGCGCCGACAGGCCTCCGGCGCTCGTGCGCGGCAACGTGCCGGGCGAGTGGCGCTATTGGGGTGGGGATGCCTGGAGCACGCGCTACTCGCCGCTCGATCAGATCAACGCCTCGAACTTCGGCAAGCTGAAGATCGCCTGGCAGTGGAACGCCGGGGCCTTCGGTCAGGACGAGTACTATCGCTCGACGCCACTCTACGCGAACGGCCGCCTGTTCACCGTCGCCACCACGCGTCGCATTGCTGCGGCGCTCGATCCCGAGAACGGCGAGACGCTCTGGATGTGGCGGATGGACGAAGGCATCCGCTGGCAGAAAGCGCCTCGCCAGTTCGCGGGGCGCGGGCCGGCGTACTGGACCGACGGCACGAGCGAGCGCGTCATCGTCACGACGCCGGGCTACCACCTGGCCTCACTCGACGCGAAGACGGGCCTGCCCGATCCGAAATTCGGCACGGACGGGATCGTCGATCTCATGGACGGGCTCGGATTCCCGCTCGTCCCGCTCGCCGTGGACGATGATGGGCCACTGGTCGTCAGCGAGGCGGCGCCGGCGCGCAAGGCGAGGCCCGGTGAAACGTGGAACGAGAAGACAAGAACTGGTGCGGATGGCACGGTTGGTATCGACCCCGCGCTCGGCCAGATCGGCGTCAGCTGTCCCGCCATCGTCGTGAACGACGTCATCATCGTCGGCAACTCGCACATCCACGGGTACTATCCGATTCGTCTGCAAAACCTGCCGAGTTATATCCGCGGATTCGACGTCAGGACGGGGAAGCAGTTGTGGAAGTTCAACCTGGTGCCGGAGCCCGGTGAGTTTGGTGCCGAGACGTGGCTCAACGGATCAAAGGTCGGAACGCCGGGTGTCGGAAAGGTTGATGCGTGGGCGCCATATTCGGCGGATCCCGAGCTGGGCCTGGTCTACATCCCCGTCGGCATGCCCCTGATGGACGAGTACGGGGGCCATCGTCCGGGCAACAACCTCTTTGGCAACAGCCTCGTCGCGCTCGACGTGAAGACCGGCAAACGCAAGTGGCATTTCCAGATGGTGCACCACGACATCTGGGACTACGACGCGCCGATGGCGCCCAACCTGCTCGACGTGACGGTGGACGGCAAGCCGCGGAAGGTCATCGCGCAGTCGAGCAAGCAGGGGTGGCTCTACGTGTTCGATCGCGTGACGGGCGAACCGATCTGGCCGATCGTCGAGACGCCGGTGCTCGCGAGCGAAGTGCCGGGCGAACAGGCGTCACCGACGCAGCCGATTCCGACCAAGCCGGCGCCCTACGCTCAACAGGGCCTCGTCGAAGCGGACCTCATCGACTACACGCCGGCGATCAAGGAAGCCGCGCTGAAGCTGGCGAAGGCCTGTCGGATGGGGCCGTACTTCATTCCTGCGTCTCCGGGCGACGGTACGGCGCCGAGCGGGTTGAGCTGCACGTGGTACGCGCCAGGCGCCAGTGGCGGGGTGAACATCGACGGCGGCGCGGCCGTCGACCCCGAGACGGGCCTCCTCTACGTCGCGGCGCAGAATGGCCTGAGCACGATGCAGGTCGTCAAGGATCCGTGTTCGGAGTTCCGCTACAGCTCGCCGCACGACAGCTGCGGCGAGCTCGGCGCGCCCGCGCCGCCGGCAGGCTACAAGAAGAGTGACGGCCGTGGGGCCGGAGGCCGCACCGCCGCCGCAAACAACATTGGTGGCGTGTCGATCGTGAAGCCGAAGGAGCTTGGCGGCATCACGGCGTACAACATGAGCTCCGGCGACAAGGCCTGGTGGATCCCGAACGGCGGCCAGCTGCTGCCGGTCGAGACGAAGGACGCGCTCTTTGCCGGCGTGACGCTGCCGCCGGCGGCGCCCGGGCGGGGCCACGCGCAGATCATCACGACCAAGAGCCTGGTGATCTACGGGACGGGGCGCGGCGGCGGACCGCCGACTGCCAAACCGCAGTTGTACGCCGTGGACAAGGCGTCGGGCAAGCAGGTCGGTGCCGTGGCGATTCCATCCCGCACGAGCGCGGTGCCGATGACGTTCATGCACAAGGGGCAGCAGTACATCGTCTTTGCAACGGGCGCCGGTGGGAACACGTCGCTCGTGGCGTTGAATTTGCCCAAGACGGGCACGTAGGGTCCGGCTGCAGCCGGACGCTCCGCGTGCAAGTACTCTTTCGTAGTGTCCGGCTCTAGCCGGACTGACAAGGGAATCGAGGAGAGAGTGATGAGCGACCAGGGACCGGAGATTTCACGCCGTCAGTTCGTGAAGACCACGGCCAGTGCCGGGGCGGCGTTCATGATCGTTCCGCGCCACGTGCTCGGGCGCGGCTTTCAGGCGCCGAGCGACCTCGTCAACATTGCAACGGTCGGCGTCACGGGCATGGGCGCATCCAACACTCGAGCCGTGATGAGCCAGAACATCGTCGCGCTCTGCGACGTCGACTTCGACCTCCTCGATTCGAGGCTCGAGGCGTGGAGCCGTCCACCGCGGCCCGCGCAGGCGCGTCCATCGGGACCGCCGCCGCCCCCGACGCCGTGGCGTGACTTCGGACTCTCGAAGGCGCAAGTCGCAGCCGATGCGCGCTGGCCAGCGACCGATCCGGACGCGACCCTGCGCCGCTTTGTCGATGAGCAGATCCCGCGCGTCAAGAAGTACCGCGACTATCGCGAGATGCTCGAGAAGCAGAAGGACATCGACGCGGTGATCGTGGCCACCCCCGATCACATGCATGCCGTGATCGCCTCGGCCGCGATGAGCCTCGGGAAGCACGTGTATGTCCAGAAGCCGCTGTGCTGGTCGGTGCACGAGGCGCGGCACCTCGCGAAAAAGGCCAAGGACAATCCGAAGATCGTGACGCAGATGGGCAACCAGCGTCACTCGGCGGACAATTCGCGACGGGGGATTGAATACATTCAAGGTGGCGCCCTCGGAGAGATCCGGGAGGTCCACGTCTGGACGAACCGGCCGCTCGGCTTCTGGCCTCAGGGGATCCCCAGGCCGGCGCGCCTCTCGGGCGATGCGGCGCAGCTGCGGTGGGACAACCGCGGCGTCATGCAGCGGCTCGGGGCCGCCATGGCCGGCGCCAGTGGGTCGTATCCGGTTCCCGACACGTTGTCGTGGGATTTGTTCCTGGGCGTGGCCCCGCTCGTCGAGTACCACCCGCTCTATCACCCGTTCAACTGGCGCGGCTGGGTCGACTGGGGCCAGGGGGCGCTCGGAGACATGGGCGCGCACCTCATGGACTTTCCGGTCTGGTCGCTGAATCTCGGGCTGCCCACGGTAATCGAGACCGAGGCCACGCCGTTCAACGGCGTGTGCTACCCGAACGCCACGACGACGTACTTCCAGTTCCCGGCGCGCAAGGGGATGCCGCCGGTCAGGCTGACGTGGTACGACGGTGGCCTGATGCCTCCTGATCCAGAGGAACTGGAGAACGAAACGCTCGACCCCAACGGTGGCGTGTTGTATGTCGGGAAGAAGGCGAAGCTGCTCCACTACAGCGAGGGCGCCAGGCTGCTGCCGACGTCGAAGCACAATTCCTACGGCGCGCCGAAGGAGCGGCTGACGCGCGTGCCCCACGGCGATCACGAGATGAACTGGGTCCACGCGATCAAGGGCAGCGATCAGATTTCGGTGCCGTTCGACTACGCAGCGAAGCTGACCGAGATCATGCTGCTCGGGATTGTGTCGCTCCGCGCCAACTCGAAGCTGCATTACGACGCGGCCACGATGCGCGTGACCAATAACGTCGGCGCCAACGACTTCCTGACGCGCGAGTACCGGGCGGGGTACTCGCTGTGACAAAGGGGTTCGTGTCGAGGACGACGAAGACAACGGGTTCGACACGAAGACACGAAGACGAACGGAGACGCACGAAGGACCGGTCGCGCCGCGCGAAGCGCGGGCGGCATCGGGAGGGTGGCACGACTCAAAGCACCTTGTGTGTCTGTGGGTGCTTTGAATCGTGCCACCCTCCCGATGCCACTCGCCGGCCGTTCGGCCGGCGACGCGACCGGTCTGCTCGTCGACGCAGCTCGACAGCCTCCGTGCGTCTTCGTTACGCTTCGTTCCTTCGTGTTGAACCCGTTCGCTTCGTCACCTCCCGGTCCCCAACCCACCGGGCCGTGGTTCGTCCCAATTCTGTCGATGCGTAACCTCCGCCGCGTGACAATCGCCGGAATCGTGCACTCGTCAGTAAGGAGAGTTTCGATGCGCCGCTCACACTTGTTTGTCGTCTGCACGCTCGCGTCGCTGTTGTCGGTGACGGCTCTGGCCCAGACCAAGGCGCCCGCGACACAGGTCGTCGACATCAAGGCCGGTGGCGGCGTAACCCTGAAGGCGACCTACTTTCCCGCCGCGCGTCCGGGCCCGGCCATCGTGCTGCTCCACGCGTGCAACAAGGATCGATCGTCGTGGACGCGTCTGGCCACCGACGCTGCCGCGAACGGGTTTCACGTCCTCGCGCTCGATTTCCGCGGGTTCGGCGAGAGCGGCGGGGCGCGCTTCACCCAGAGCCCGGAGCAGCAGTCGACGATCGACCTCTACTGGCCGGGTGACGTCGACGCGGCGCTCGCGTGGTTGATCAGCCAGCCCCAGGTCGACAAGACACGTGTCGGCGCGGCCGGGGCAAGCTGTGGCGTCAACCAGGCCGTCCAGCTCGCGCGGAGCCACCCCGAGGTGAAGACGCTCGTGCTGCTGAGTGGAGGCATCAACCCGCCTGGGCGCCTTCATCTGCGCGACTCGCCGTGGCTGCCCGTGTTCGCCGCCGCGAGCGACGGCGACGGCGGTGTGGTGGGCCAGATGCGGTGGGCGCTCGGTTGGTCGCGAAACCCGGCCAACAAGTTCGTCGAGTACAAAGCCGCCGGGCACGGCACGGATATGTTCGCGGCGGAGAAGGAGCTCGAACCGCTCGTCATCGGGTGGTTCAACCTTCACCTGCGCAACGCGCCAGCCAAGCCGCTGGTCGTGACGGCGTCGCAGCCGTCGCCGACCGAGCAGTTCTGGAATATGTTCTCCGCACCTGGCGGCGTCGCGAAAGCGCGTCAGATCTACGACGAGTCCAAGCGCGCGAAGAAGCCCGAGGTCCTCTTTCCGGAAAACGAGACCAACCTGCTTGGCTATCAACTCCTCCAGGAGGGCAACGCGAAAGATGCCGTGGAAGTCTTCAAGATGAACGTCGAGGCCTATCCAGCCTCGGCCAATACCTACGACAGCCTGTCGGACGGGTATCTCGCGCTCGGCAACCGCGAGGAGGCGCTCCGCTACGCGGAGAAAGCAGTCGAGATGATTCCGAAGGATACCGAGGCGTCCGACGACTTGAAGAAGCTCATTCGTGAGGGCGCCGAGAAAAAGATCAAGGAACTGCGAAAGCAGTGACGCCGGTCAAGGAACTGCGAAAGCAGAAAGGACAATCGATTGTCGGTCCGCGCGCGGTGTCAGCCGGTCGCGCGGCGGCTCGTCGCCAGCTTGATGAGCGTCAGGTCCGGGCTAACTCTGGGCTTCGATCCCGGCGTTCTGGACAGGTCGAGGTCAGAACCCGCGCGTCCGCTCACCGACGCGATTGAGGCGGCGAGCTTCGGCGCGAGAAGGTCGACCAGCCGCGCGTGATCCTCGGAGAAGGCGCCGCGCGTCGTGGCGTACACCGCGAGCACGGCGACGAGCGCGCCGTCGTGGACGAGCGGGACCGCCAGGGTCGACAGAAGCGGGGGCTGCAGGCTGGCGGCGTCCAGGCTCAGATCGAGGGCGGCTTCCGCGTTGATCGCCGGGCGCCGATGGCCTGCGACCCAGCCGACGATGCCGTCGCCGGGCGAAGCCCGCAGGCCGCGGATGAGCCCCGCGTGGCTGCCGGCCGCGTAGCAACCCACGACTGTGTCGTGCTGTTCGTCGGGCACGAAGAGTCCCATGGACGAGCAGGGCAGGACCTGCTTGAGCATCATCCAGCTGAGCGCACCCGCATCGGCGAGGCTGGCTTCGCCGCCCAGAGCCCGAGCCAGGCTGCTGACCCCGAGGACTTCCTCCGACACGTTCGACTCTGGAGCCGTCGCGGCCTGGGCAACAGCCGGCGCTGTGGCACGCTCGCGCGATCGCGCGCCGCCGACGGCTCGCGCGGCCGGATGCATCGGCGTTTCCGCCGGCATGAGCCGCTCGTGCGCCGCGACGAACGCGTCGACTATCGCCGGATCGTACATGGTGCCGCGGCGTTCCATGAGGATGGCGATCGCGGCCTCGTTCGTCATGCGCGATCGATATGGGCGATCAGACGTCAGCGCGTCGAAGCAGTCGACGACCGACAGGATGCGTGCGCCGACGGGAATGTCCGTTCCACGGACTCCGTCGGGGTACCCCGTGCCGTTCCAGTTCTCGTGGTGATGCCGGACGATGGGGACGACCGGATACGGAAAGTCGATCGACGCGAGGATCTCCGCGCCGATCGGCGCGTGCAGCTTCATCTTCTCGAACTCGGCCGGCGTCAGCTTGCCGGGCTTGTTGAGGATGTGCTCGGGCACGGCGATCTTTCCGGTGTCGTGCAGCAGCGCTCCCGCTTCGATGGCCTTGAGCATCTCCTCGTCTGTGATCCCGATCTCGCGCGCCAGGCCGACCGCCGCGGCCTGCACGCGGCGGATGTGGCCGTGCGTTACTTCATCCTTGGCGTCGATCGCGGTGGCCAGCGTCTCGACCGTCGACAGATACATGCGATTGAGCTTCTCGACGTGCCGCTTCGCATCCTCCAGGCGGCCGAACGAGGCCCGCAGCGTCAGGTACGAGATGACGAGGATTGGCGGAATCAGCGCGATGGCGACGAAATCGAGCTGGAAGACAACGACGAGCAGCAGCGCCAGGGACGCGCCGGCCGCATAGCTGGGTGCGAGCCCCAGGAAGTGCTCACGCCACACGGTCAGCGCCGATCGCCCGGTCTGGAATCCGACGACCGTCGCCAGCAGCCCGCTGTTGATCAAAAAGTACGACGAGGCCATCAACGCGAGCGGCAGCAGCAGCACGCTCGGCAGCGAGGGGGCTTCGATGAGCGGTGAGACGCCGGCGACGGCGAAGAACAGCCTGCCCGAGATCCACACGCACAGCGTCAGGTTGCCGACATTGAAAATCGTCTGTACCCGCGAGTGTCGCCGGCGCACCGACAGCAGCAGCGCGTCGACGGCGACCGTGACCGTGCCCATGGCTGGCCCGAAGAGCAATAGGCACGAGAATGCAAAGACTTCGGAGATCGAGAATGTTGCCTCAATCGAAGGTACTCTGAGCATCAACAGCCCCGCGCCGAACGTGAGCAGTGAAAAGACCACCCACTCGATCGGAATGTCGATGCGCGAGAGCTTGAGCAAGCTCACGCCGAGGGCGCCGGCGCCTGCAAGGCCGACCGCGCCGACGAAGGCACGTAAGGCCAATGGGAGCGGAGGCTGGGACGTGGTCGACACGGTACTCTATCGCTCGCGGTCCGGCGCGATGCCCGTGCCCCAGACCAGATACTCGCCGGAGTCGTCGCTGGTGCCCCAGACGAGGTATTCGCCTTCAGGCGATTGCACCGCAGTGCCCCAGACGAGATAGTAACTGCTCGACCACCCGGCCACCGTGCCCCACACCAGATAGTTCGGAGCGACGGAGGCCAGCGGGTTCGACAGGCCAAGCAGGTTCAGCACGCCCCACTCGGCATCGTCGGCACCCCCGAGAAGCGCGCGCAGATCCAGGACGCTCAGCAGCCGCAGGCCGGTTCGATCGTAGATGCGCTCGATGAGCGAGCCGGTATCGCGATAGCTCGCGCCGCCAGACAGCCCGAGGAGGTTCGTGACCGCCGAACCCGCGAGCCCGCCCTGCGCGAGCCGCTGCGCTGCCGCGAAGTCGACGCTGCCGGCGCCGCCGCCGATGAGGCCCGCGTCTGGCAGGAACTGTGCCCCGGTCTGGAGCGCAATCTTGACCTGTGCGGGCATGAGCCCCGGTTGGCCGTCGAGGAGGAGTGCCACGCCGCCGCTCACGACGGCGGCCGACATGCTGGTACCGCTCAGCCGGTAGTAGGCGTTGCGTCCGCTTCCCGCGATATGCCAGGAAGGATAGTGGGTGCTCAGCCACGAGCCAGGATTTTCGAGCGAGACGATGCCGGCGCCGGGCGCGACTACGTCCGGCTTGACCGCGAAATCGAACTTCGTCGGTCCGCGCGAACTGTAGGGCGCCACGCGGTCGTCGGACCGATCCACGGTGCCGGCGGTGTCGAGTGCACCAACGGTAATCGCGAACGGCGAGTTGCCAGGCGAGGTGATGCCGCCGAGCACCTGGGTGCCGTCAGCCGTCCGCCCGTAGTTGCCAGCGGATACCACCACGACGAGGCCAGCCTGAACGGCGCGGGCGACCGCGCGGCACAGCGGGTCGGTGGCCGAGGGTTCCGCGATGGGGTGGCCGAGCGACAGGTTGATGATACGAACGCCGTACCGCCGAGCGTTGGCGATCGTCCAGTCGATGCCGGCGATCACGTCGCTCGTGTAGCCCGCGCCATTGCTGGCGAGCACGCGCACGTCAACGAAGTGCACGCCCGGCGCGCTGCCGCCCGCGTACGCCGGAGTCACGCGCCCGGCCGTGGTCGCACTTCCGCCGATGATCCCCGCGATGTGCGTGCCGTGGCCGAACGGATCACCCGAGACGCCCGGCTCGTCCGAGACGAGGTTGACGCGCTCGACCACGCGCCCTGCGAGCGCCGCGTGATCGGCGATGCCCGAATCGATGACAGCGACGCCGATGCCGCTGCCAGAGAACCCCGGCTGAGCCAATAACCCGATGAGTCCGCGCGAGCCGGCCCAGACCTTGTCCGCGCCAGTGACTTTGTTGGTGATCGCCATGTCGGCGACGACCGGCAGGTCCCCCGAGATGTGTGCGATGGTGCCGTCGGCCGCCAGGCGGCTCAATTCCGAGGCGCTGAGATCGAGCGACAGGGCCCCGGCGAGTTGACGCCGGAGCCCCCGGCCAAGGCGGAAGCGAAGTGGAGTGAGCGCGTCCTCCTCCCCTTGCACGATTACGCGCGCACGTACCCCGCTCGCCAGGGCCGATTTCAGATCTTCTGAAAGCGTCGGGCGCCGCTGTCCCTGGGGATGAGCCGCCGATAAGACGAGGCCAAGGAACAGCCCAACAAAGAGAACGATCCGACGCATCGATGCACCCCTTGAACAAGTCGAGCCGTGTCCGTAGACACGGACTCCGACCCAAGAAGGGGGCAAGAAGCGGTCCTGGTTTGAGACAGCTGGTAGGACCTTGGCTGAGCTCGGTGAACCCACATGTGATGAGGGGTTTAGCGCCGGCCGCTCGACTGATTACGAAGCTGATGATTGTCTCGGGATGGACCAGCCAGATTCGTGTATTGCCAACGAAAGGACTGATATTCAATTACTTAGCATTCGTGTCTCGAACTGGCGCGCGAGTGTTCCCTGCCGGCACATTCGCCTTTCAGCCAGCCGTTACCCTTGGTCGCTTCAGACTACTCCTAGGCGAAGTAGTCGTTGCTTTTGCGATGAGCTGGGCGTTTAATACCCAACGCCAATGCCTGCCAAGGCGCTGCGGAGAGAGGCCGCAGCGTTGTTCGGATATGTGTGCGTCGCGTGCGTCTTTGCGTGGCCTCTGCCGCTGCATCTCGCCGATGCTCTGCTGGGCTTACCAAATGGCGATGCGGGAGTGTATGTCTGGAACCTGTGGGTGTTCCGGCACGAGATCGTCGCGAACCACCGCCTGCCGTTCCTCACCTCCGAGATTCTCGCGCTGAGCCCGCCCGTACCGCTCGCGCTCCACAACTACACGACGTTCGCCAACGTCCTCGCTTTTCCCTTCATCCCGCTCCTCGGCGTCGTCCGCACGTTCAACGTGCTCGTGCTCGCGAGTGGCGTCATGAGCGGCTACGCGATGTATTTCTACGCGCGCAAGCGGACCGGCGACGCGATGGCCGCATGGATCGGCGGACTGCTCTTCGGGTTTTCACCATTCATGAGCGCGCGCACCGCCGAGCACTTCAGTCTGACGCTCGCCGCGCCGCTGCCAGTCTTCGGCTGGCTGATGTACCGGCTGTACTCGCAGCCGACGATGGGGCTTGCGTGCGCGGCTGGCGCGACGGTGGCGTGGGCCTTTCTGTGCGACGTCTACTACGCCGTGTATTGCGTGCTCTGGGCCGCATTCATGGCCTGCTACACGATGGTCAGCGTCGAGACGCGACCGGCGACGGTGAGGCGCATCTGGCCGCGCGCGCTCGCCGACCTGGCGATCGTGTGCCTGGTTGGCCTCATCGTCGGCATCCTGCTCCGTGGCGGCGGTCAGGTGGACGTCCTCGGCGTCCGCGTCAGCTTCACGCGGCTGTACACGCCCGTGCTGATGTTGACGCTGATGATCGCCGTTCGCGCCTGGATGGCGGTTGCCGTTCGCCCGCGCCTGGCAAGGGCACTGCCGTCCCTGTCACATGCGCCGACGGCCGCCGTCGGGCTGCTGGTCTGCGTGGCGATTCTTTCTCCCGTCCTGTCTGCCACGGCGTCGAGCTTCGGCCAGCGGAGCTGGCTCAATCCGGAGGTCTGGTGGCGGAACAGCGCGCCCGGGGTCGACCTGCTGGCCTTCTTCGCGCCCAATCCCCTGCACCCGTGGTTTGGCAGGCTCTCGTTCGGGTGGGTGTCGTCACTCCCCGGGGGATTCAACGAGAACGTCGCGTCGGTGCCGTGGATCGCGCTCGTGACGATTATCGGCGCCGTGCTCTGGGCGGGATTCCGTCCGATCAAGGGCTGGGTGATCTTCACGGGCTTCTTCGCGTGGCTGGCGCTCGGACCATTCGTCGCAGTCGCGCAGCAGCTCACGTACGTGCCCACGCCCTGGGCGCTGCTGCGCTACCTGCCGATCATCGGTGCGGCACGAACGCCGACGCGCATCATGGTCCTCGTGATGCTCGGCGTGTCGATGCTGCTCGTCATGGCCGTCCAGCACCTGCGAAGCCGTTCGCGGCACCCGAGACTGGTCGTGGCTGCTATCGGGGCGCTGCTGCTCTTCGAGTTGCTGCCCGCACCGCGCACGCTGTACTCGGCCGAGGTGCCCGTCGTGTATCGGATCGTTGCGGCCGATCCCCGGCCGATCCGCGTCCTATCGCTGCCGTTCGGACTTCGCGACGGCCTCAGCTCGCGAGGGAACTACTCCTCGAGCTCGCAGTTCTATCAGACGTTCCACGAGAAGCGCCTTGTCGGCGGATACATCTCGAGGCTGCCTGGCGGCAGCCTCGAGCGTTATCGAAGAAACCCGACACTCAGGGTGCTGCTTCGCCTGAGCGAGGGAACGCCCGTCGACCCTGAGCTGTACGAGGAGGGGTTGCGGCAGGCCGACCGCAACATGCGCCGTCTGCAGGTGGGCTACGTAGTGATCGATCCTCGCGTCTGCTCTCCCGAGCTCGTCACGTTCGCCCGACGCGCGTTCCAGACGACGCTGGTCACCAAGGAGGGCTCGCTCGAGCTCTACCGCACGCCGATGGCGCCGGCGCAACAATAGCTTCCAGCGCTTCCGCTTTGCTGGCAGCTGGTAGCGGGAAGCTACAATACTCCCGTGCCCGGAGATCTCGCGGCGAGGGCGGAAGCCATCCGCTGGTATCACTCAATCGATCTGGGCGGCGGCGTTGTCACCAGAGGCATTGACGACACTCCGCTCCGCCTGGCGCGGCTGAATCTGCCTGAGTCGCTTGCCGGCCTCACGGTCCTGGACATCGGAGCGTGGGACGGCTTCTTCTCGTTCGAGGCGGAACGTCGCGGCGCTTCCAGAGTTGTCGCGGCCGACTACTTCTCCTGGCACGGATCGGGGTGGGGGTCGAAGGCGGGATTCGAGCTGGCGCGAGCGGCGCTTGGATCGAAGGTCGAGGATCTCGACATCGACGTGATGGATCTTTCCCCGGAGCGCGTCGGCCAGTTCGACGTGGTCTTCTTCCTCGGTGTCCTCTATCATCTGCGGCACCCGCTGCTGGCGCTCGAGCGCATCGCGTCCGTGACCCGCCAGCGGCTTGTCCTCGAGACTGTCGTCGACATGGTGGGAATTCGCCGGCCGGCGATGGCGTTCTATCCCGAACGCGAGCTGAACAACGATCCGACGAACTGGTGGGCCCCGAATGTGCCGGCGCTGCACGCCATGCTCCGCGATGTGGGCTTTACCGAGGTCCACACCGTCACGCCGCAGCCGCCGGCGATCTATCGCGCCGCCCGCGCCGTGTCACACCGGCTGCGGGGGAAGAATTCGCTGGCGGAAGCATATCGTCAGGATAGGGCGGTGGTGCAGGCGATAAAAGTCGACGGTCCCACGCTTCGTCCCACCCCATTCATCCCACCCCCTGGTACACACATCCCCGCAGATCGATAATGGAGAACCAAAGGGAGGATCTGCACAATGTCCGACGCGAAGCCGCTGGGACGATTTGTCTGGTTCGACTTGATGACGGCCGACCCGGCCGCCGCGCCGGCGTTCTACTCGCGGGTGACGGGCTGGGGGACGGACCAGTTTACCGGGGCGACACCGTACACCATGTGGACGAGCGATGGCGCGCCGCTCGGCGGGATCATGAAACTTCCTCCTGACGCCGGCGGTCCTCCCCACTGGCTGGCCTACATCTCGACGCCCGACGTGGACCAAACGGTGAAGCAGGCGGCGGATCTTGGCGCCCGTGTCCTGGTGCCCGGGACCAACATCCCGACAGTCGGCCGGTTCGCGGTGCTCGCCGATCCACACGGCGCGGCGTTCGCGGTGTTCACGCCGGAGGTGTCCGCACCGGGGCACGAGGGGGAAGCGCGGCTGCGTGAGTTCTCGTGGCACGAGCTCTCGACTCACGACTACCCGGCGGCGTTCCGGTTCTACGAGCGGCTGTTCGGCTGGCAGAAGACCTCGGCGATGGACATGGGCGAAGCCGGGACGTATCAGATGTTCGGCCGCAACGGTGTCGTGCTCGGCGGGATGTTCAACTCGTCACCGCAGATGCCAGCGCCTCCCGGCTGGCTGCACTACGTCCTGGTCGATGACGTGAAACGAGCCGTCGACGCGGTGACGTCTGGTGGGGGGCAGGTCCTCAATGGACCGATGGAAGTGCCGGGCGGCGACTGGATCGCACAGTGTACGGATCCCCAAGGCGCCATGTTCGCGGTGCACGCGCGGAAGAAATAGGCTCAACGCTCAGGGCAAAATCCTTGACCACTGACTCGAAGATCTTGCCTGAGCCCTGAGCCCCGAGCCTTAACGTTCCCAATCGCAGAACGAGCCGAGGCGCCCCAGCCAGTCCATCCCGGGGTCACCGATCGGTGCCCCCGGCGGCGCTGCCGGAATGTCGGTCCGCGTCGCGGGCGCAAACGGCCGATCGAGGAACCGTTTGATGTCCGACGCCAGCAGCGCTGCGTGCGCGGAGGCGGAGGCGTTGGTCAGCGGCACGGCAGCCAGCCGCTGCGCCCGCTGCTGGAGCTTCTGGCTCGCGATGGCCCGGACCTGCGGCATGTCGGCCGTGGACGCGAGCGTCATCAGGCGCTCGACGACGACGCGTTGAACGGCGCGCGCGATCTCCGCCTCGTACACGTTGGCGCTCGTGGCGCCGAACGTCGACGAGACCAGCTGATCGATCACCGTGTCCAGACCCGGGAGCGCCGGATCGAGCGCATGCTGTTCGACGAGCCTCGCCGCCCGCGCGTCATCCAGCAGGAAGCCGACCGTCAAATCAGAGGCGACGACGGCCGGCGTGATCGCGTCGAACATCTGGCCCGTATAGCGCGGGAAGAGCTCACGAGTGTTGCCGTAGCCTGACGGCCGCGGCGGAATCTTGCCGAGGAGCTCGCGCGGCAGCGCCAGTTCGGACGGCGTCAGCGTCGTCAGCAGCGCGTCGAGCGCAGCGCGCTGCTCGGCCGCCGGCGCGAACTTCACCGGGTCGCGGCCGTCCCCTCTCATGGCATAGCCGAAGTAGATGCCTCCGACCGTGGAGGCTGTCGCCTCGACCTGATAACGGTGGTGCAGGTAGAGAGGGACGAGGACTTCCTCGATCGTCGCCATCGGCTCGTTGCGCTTGATCGCCTGCTCGCCGAATCGCGAGAGCGCGACTTTGCGGATGGCCATCATCCGCTTCAGCTCCGCCGTCGCGTCGGTGCCGTTGGACCACTGGTCGACGCGCGGATGCGCGTCCATGTCCTGATTCGAGAGGTAGAACAGATCCTTCTTGTGACCGTCCTCGAGGATCGTGGCGAGCGACTTGGCTTCGTCCGTACCCGTCGGAAAGTCCGCGTACCCGAAAGTGATGGCGACCTTGTCCCAGGCGCCAATCCCGACGTCGTAGACCTTCGAATAGTCGAGCGTGCCGTCCGCGTTCATGGTGACGAGCGGGTGAGGATAATCCATGACGGAGATCCGTCCCGCGGTGCTGTCATAGTAGTTGTGACCGATCCCGAGTGTGTGCCCGACCTCGTGCGCCGCGAGCTGGCGGATGCGGGCCAGTCCCCATTCGGTCAATTCCTTTGGCGTCTCGGTGCCGTCCTTGTAGGGGCTCAGCAGCCCCTCGGCGATCATGTAGTCCTGACGGATGCGAAGCGAGCCGAGCGTGACGACGCCCTTGATGATTTCGCCCGTGCGGGGATCGCTGACGCTGCCGCCCGTGCTCCAGCCGCGCGTCGACCGATGGACCCAGTTGATCACGTTGTAGCGGATGTCCAGAGGGCTGACGCCCTCGGGCAGGAGCTCGACGCGGAACGCATCGCGATAGCCGGCCGCCTCGAACGCCTGGTTCCACCAGCGCGCGCCGTCGAGGAGCGCCGAGCGGATGGGCTCTGGCGCGCCGGGGTCGAGGTAGTAGGTGATGGGCTTGACAGGCTCACTGATTGCCGCGGACGGGTCCTTCTTCTGGAGCCGATGGCGGCGGATGAAGCGCTGAGTCATGGGTTGACCCGGCAGCGCCGCGTAGTTCTCGAAGTCCATGCTGCCGAAGCCCGATCGCGGATCGAACCGCCGCGGCTTGTAGTTCGCGTCGGGCAGCTCGACGATGGAGTGGTGCACGCGGATGCTCGCGGACTCGGCGGTCGCCGCGACGCTGCCAACGCCCTCGAGGAACGCGCCGCCACCGCCACCGCCGCCGCCACCGCCGCCACCGCGACCGCCGCCCGGTCCACCACCCGCCGCTCCAGCGTTGCGCACGAATGTCAGCTCGGCTTCCATCTCTGTGTTCTTGGGGAACCCGAGCGTCATCGGCGTGTAGATGGAGCTGCGCGTGGCGTCGAATCGATACGATCCGGGCCGGAGCCGCGCGGCCATGTCGTTGCCGTCGCGGACGAGATACTCAGTGAAGTCGACGAGCAGCCGTTCGCCGCTGGCGGCGGCGATCGTGAAGCCCCAGAGAACGGATCGCGCGAACGCGTCACGCACGGTGCGCGCTTCCGCAGCGTTGGTCGTCAGCGCGCGGAACTGGTAGTTCGGCTGCACCATGAGCACCTTCGGCCCAGCGCGTTCGAACTTGACGATGCGTGACCCTGTCAGGATGCCGCGATCGAGCCCGATGTCGTTCGAGCCGAGGCCGGTGGCGAGTCCCGTGGAGTAGAGCACCTCGGTGTCGAGCTTGGGAATCTCGAGCCACAGGCGGCCGGCGCCTTCGTCCCAATAGAGTGGGAAGAAGCCGTCGATCTTCTTCATGCCGCTCGTTCGTTCATCTATCGACGTGATCTGATCGCCGCTTGGTTTTCGACCTCCCTGGGACCCGGGCCCTCCCTGCGCAAAGCCCGACGTCGACGCCGCGGCGATCGCGATCAGGCAAACCAGTACCGTGCGGTTGCGTACGCTGAACATGCAGATCCTCCCGTTGTCGCACGGAAGTCTATCGCGTCTTGGGAGTCGAGCCGTGTCAGAAGAGGCGTCCGCCGATGGGTATTTTTTTGTCCGGTACCAGCAAGACGACCCCGCCGTCGGCGTCGGGCACGCCGAGCGTGAGCACTTGCGATAGGAACGGACCGATTTGGCGCGGAGGGAAATTGACCACTGCGACGACGAGACGGCCCTCGAGATCGCGCATCGTGTAGTGACGCGTCAGCTGGGCAGAGGACGTCAGGGTGCCGATGTCAGGACCGAAGTCGATCAGCAGCTTGTAGGCAGGCTTTCGCGCTTCGGGAAAGTTTTCCGCGCGGACGATACGTCCGACGCGAATGTCGACCTTGTCGAAATCAGCGTAGGTGATGGGTGGTGCGCCGGGCATCGGTGGACCGTCAGCATACTCCATCCCTCGTATGGCTGAGCTAGGAAATTCGGGACACTCAAAATCCGGGGACACTCAACGTTGGGTGTCCCCGGGGACTGTCCCGGTTGGGTGTCCCCGGGGACTGTCCCGGTTGGGTGTCCCCGGGGACTGTCCCGGTTGGGTGTCCCCGAGCTCAGCAATAGGCCTAACGCTGCGGTGTGGCGCCCGACGCGGCCGTCCAGGAGGGTGAGTCGCTAGCCGGGAACGACTCTTCTGAGGCGTCGGAGACGACGTCCTTGGCGAACCACCCGCGATCGGCGAGCGTACGGTCGAGCCAGACCCGTGCGACGTGTAAATCGTGCCGGCCCATCGCCGCGCGAATCGCCAGGGTGCTGCCGAGGATCGCCGCCAGACCACCGGCAAAACCGCCACGACGTGCGCCGACCATCACGAGGGCCGAGCCCCACGACGCCATCAGCCAACGCTCCTGGTCGTATGCGGACAACGACGCCGTCAGGCTCGGTTTGTCCCACACACTTTTTTCCCCACGCGTCACCATCAGGTTCTTCGTACCATCCATGTGCTACTCCCCATCGTGGCAATGCTGACTGCTGAATGCTGAAGTAGGCGGACGACTGGGTTGCCACTTTCGCGCTCTAGCCGTTCACTTCACCATTCAGCCTTCAGATCCAGCATGTCCCGTGCCGCCGGGAACTCAGCGGTTCTTCAACAAATTACTTCAGAGTCAGCGCTCGACATTCAACACTGTTGCGCCCGCGCCACAGCGGCGGAAATGAGCGACACACCGGTCAGCGCGGTGGACCGTACTGCTCGAGGAAGCGCTTCATCTTCAGTTTTCGTCTAGCGCTGGCGGACGACATGTAGCGGACGGTCCCAAAGATCGGCCGCCTCGGCCATGGCCGATCGTAGCGGCCGAGCACCCAGGCGTAGCCAGCGTACGAATTCGGATCGCGGCCGTCGAGCGCGTACCTATCCATCAGCGATTGCATCCGCTTGAGCGCATCCGACGGGACGGCGGACCATTCCAGGATCTTCTTGCCCCAGAGCATGCGCAGATAGCTGTGGAACCAGCCGTCGCGGACGAGTTGACGTTGTACGGCGTTCCATAGAGGATCCTCAGTCCGTGCCGACTCGAGTTGCTCGAGCGTGTAGATATGTGGACGCGGGTCGGTCTCGTGCGCTTCGAGCGTTGTGCGCGCCCACTCGGGAAGCGACCGGTAGTCCGCGTAGTCGGTGATGTAGTCGCAGCCGTTGAACGCGAGCTCACGCCACACGACGAGCTGATCGAGAAACGCCTCGGCCGCCTTCGAGACGCCCCACCACCCCTCGCGCCTGCCGGCGCCCTTTGTTCCAAGGCGCCTCGTCGTCCAGCGCTCGTGCGTCATCACGGCCGAGAAAACCTCATGCGCCGACACGTGCCCGAAATGCAAGTACGGCGACAACCGGCTCGTCCCTTCGTCGTCGGGATTGTTGCGGTGCAGGTCGTAGCCCGAGAGCTTGCCGGAGACGAAACCGCGCAGCGTTCGCGCGGCGGCGTCGCTGCCGCCTCGGATCGCAACCGGTGCGATTGAGTGATCGATTGGCAGGGCGGCAAGCGCCCTCGCGCCGGTCGTCAGGAGGCGAGCACTGGCTTGCGGCCATCGACGCGAAACTGTCCGCGGCAGCGACGCGAGCCGCGGGACTCTTCGCAGCCTGCGGAGCGGCGCCTCCTCGGGAACCTGGGTGACGTGATCGCGGAGCAGACGCTGCACGAAGGCCCGATAGAAGCGCGCGGCGGTGAACGCGCGGCCGTGTTCGGCGAGTGGAATCAGACCGTTCGCATCGACAGCTTCCAGCAGGACCGAAAGGCGAGCCGCCGCCGCCGCGATCATCCGCGGCAGGAAGAATGCCGGGTACCAATCGGTGACGACGACCGACGCGTGCGACGCGAGCGTGGAGAGCAGCTCGCGTCCGTGTCCTTTCGACGGCTCGACGTAGGGGTAGTAGAGCGCTCGACTTCGCGCGGCGTGCCGCCGGTTGACCCACATGCCGTCGAGGATGAACTGATGAAGCCGGTCGTTCGCGCCCGGGTAGTCGCACCGCAGCGCCTCGAGGATGACGAGCGGCTGCCGGAACGCGACCGCGTGGTCGACCGCCCGCTGCAGCCCGAAGTTCGAACGCAGCCGCCTGGCCGAGATCATCCAATAGATGACGTACTCACCCGAGGGATTGACCGCCCGCTCGTTCATGGCCCGGACGCGGGAGGCGGGGACGGACGAGGCGATGGCAGTCGGCACTGATTATCCTGACTGGTAGATTCTATCCGTCACGCTACTTGGTCTGCTGGCGAGGACTGAGGTCGCCGCCTGGGAGCGTGCCTGGCACGCGGGAGGCGCTCAGGGGCGGCCTTGACCCACTCGGCCGACCTATGTAACACTTCATCCGGATATACGGATGGAAGCAGCAATCTTCGACGACCTGACCGCGCTGGCCGACGCCACCCGCAGCCGGATGCTGCTGGTGCTCGAGCGCCACGAGCTCACGGTCTCGGAGTTGTGCGCCGTCCTGCAGCTGCCGCAATCCACGGTCAGCCGGCACCTCAAGACTCTGCTCGACGCCGGATGGGTATCCACGCGCCGCGACGGCACGAGCCGCTACTACACGCTGGCGCTCGACGATCGGGGGCCGGCGACCCGCCGGCTCTGGGCGCTGCTTCGCGAGCAGGTCAGCCTGACCCCCGGTGCCGATCAGGACGCCCGGCGCCTTCGCGGCGTCCTCGGCCGGCGGCAGACCAAGTCGCAGGAGTTTTTCGCGTCCGCCGCCGGCCAATGGGACCGCCTGCGCCAGGATATGTTCGGCCGCGCGTCCCACCTGCAAGCGCTCCCGGGACTGCTCGACTCCGAATGGGTCGTCGGCGATCTCGGATGCGGCACGGGCCAGGTCGCCGCGGCGCTCGCGCCGTTTGTGAAGCAGGTCATCGCTGTCGATCGTTCGAGCGACATGCTGGACGCCGCCCGTCGCCGGGTCCGCGATCTTCCGAACGTCGACGTGCGGCGCGGTGAGCTCGAAGCGCTGCCGGTCGCCGACGGCGCGCTCGACGCCGCGACGCTGCTGCTCGTGTTGCACCACCTGCCGGATCCAGCCGAGGCGCTCGCCGAAGCGGCGCGAGTGCTGCGCCCAGGCGGCCGGCTGCTCATCTCCGACATGCTGCCGCACGATCGCGAAACGTATCGCCAGCAGATGGGCCACGTCTGGCTGGGATTCGGCGAAGACGCGCTCCAGAAGCTGCTTGGAAGCGCGGGATTCGAGCAGGTCCGGATCGCATCAATGCCGGCGGATCCCGACGCGAAGGGGCCGGCGTTGTTCGTGGCCGGAGCGACACGGGGCCACGTGAAAGTTTGAAGTCTGACGTCTGATGTCTGAAGTGGGGAAGTCTGAAGTTGGAAGTTCGAAGTAGGGAAGTTCGAAGTCCGGCGGGAAGCCGGAAGCCGGAAGCCGGAAGCTGGAAGCTGGAAGCTACAAGGAGACGCAATGAGCACCGCAGTCAAGGAAATGCACGCATTCGACGCCGCCGTCAAAGCCGGCCGCGACCCGTTCAAGGTGAAAGACTTGTCGCAGGCCGAGTTCGGCCGCAAGGAAATGCGCCTGGCCGAGCAGGAGATGCCGGGGCTGATGGCCCTCCGCGAGCGCTATAAGGGCAAGAACCCGCTCGCCGGCGCCAGGATCATGGGCAGCCTGCACATGACGATTCAGACCGCGGTTCTCATCGAGACGCTGACCGAGCTCGGCGCCGATGTGCGCTGGGTCTCCTGCAACATTTTCTCGACCCAGGATCACGCGGCGGCCGCCGTCGTCGTCGGCCGCCCCGAGACAGGTGGCACGGTCGCGAACCCGAAGGGCACGCCGGTCTTCGCCTGGAAGGGCGAGACGCTCGAGGAGTACTGGTGGTGCACGGGCGAGGCGCTGATGTGGCCTGACGGCTCGGGTCCGACCCTCATCGTCGACGATGGCGGTGATGCGACGCTGCTGGTGCACAAGGGCGTCGAGTTCGAGAAGGCGGGGAAGGTGCCGGCGTTCAAGCCGGAGAGCGATCCCGAAGAGTGGGGCGTCATCCTCGAGTTCCTGAAGAAGAGCCTGGCCGAGAGCCCGAAGCGCTGGACGAACGTCGCCGCCGCGCTCCGCGGCGTCAGCGAGGAGACGACGACCGGTGTGCACCGTCTCTATCAGATGATGGAAGCCGGGACGCTCCTCTTTCCGGCGATCAACGTCAACGACTCGGTCACCAAGAGCAAGTTCGACAACATCTACGGCTGCCGCCACTCGGTTATCGACGGGCTGAACCGCGCCACCGACGTGATGCTCGGTGGCAAGGTCGCGGTCGTGTTCGGCTTCGGCGAAGTCGGCAAGGGCTGCGCGCAGGCGCTGCGCGGCCAGGGCGCGCGCGTCATCGTCACCGAAATCGACCCGATCTGCGCCTTGCAGGCGGCGATGGAAGGGTATGAAGTCAACACGCTCGACAACGTCGTGTCGACGGCCGACATCTTCATCACGGCGACGGGCAACCTCAACATCATCACCGCCGATCACATGGCGAAGATGAAGGACAAGGCGATCGTCGGCAACATCGGCCACTTCGACAACGAGATCGACATGGCCGGATTGAAGAAGGTGAAGGGACTCGAGCGGATCAACATCAAGCCGCAGTACGACGAGTTCCGCTTTCCCGATGGCCACAGCGTGATGGTGCTGGCAGAAGGCCGGCTGATGAACCTCGGGTGCGCGACGGGTCATCCGAGCTTCGTGATGTCGGCGTCGTTCTCCAATCAGGTGATCGCGCAGCTCGAGCTGCACCAGCACAACGAGAAGTACGAGAAGAAGGTGTACATCCTGCCGAAGCAGCTCGATGAAGAAGTGGCGCGGCTGCACCTTGGTCATCTGGGTGTGCAGCTGACCAAGTTGCGGGCGGAGCAGGCGGAGTACCTCGGCGTGAAGGTCGACGGGCCGTACAAGCCGGAGCACTACCGCTATTAGGCAGGCTGGTCGTGCCGAACCATAGATGAGACAAGCGCGGGTGCCGAATCGGCAGCGCCTGCGGCCCGAGCGCGGCGCGTAGTCGCCGCGCGAGAGCGAGCGGGGGTGGGGCCCCGCGAGCATTGAGTAATGCTGGCCGGAGGCAGAATCGACCCTGTGGCTCGGCTTCTGCCTCCTCTTTTATGCACCGCCTCACACTTCTCATCATCACTCTCGGCGCGGTGCTGGCTCTTGGAGCCGGCTGCCGCGCCGGGCGCGAGTCTTCTTCTTCCGCGTCACACCCCAACATCGTTCTCATCACGATTGACACGCTTCGTGCCGATCGGCTGCAGCGCGGATTCACTCCGACTCTCGACGCGTTGGCCACGGCCGGCGTTCGCTTCGACAACGCCCGTAGCGCGGTGCCGCTGACCTTACCGTCGCACGTCACGATCATGACGGGACTGCTTCCCGTCGCGCATGGCGTGCGTGCGAACGGCGTCGTGTTCGTGCCACAGTCCTCGGCGCCCACTCTGGCCCGACGGCTCAAGGATGCCGGCTATCAGACTGGCGCTTTTGTCGGCGCCTACGTGCTCGATCGCCGGTTTGGCCTCGCGGACGGCTTCGATACCTACGACGATCGCATCCGTCGCAACCCAGACGAAGGCGCGCGGCTCGAAGCCGAGCGGCGCGGCGGCGAGGTCGTTGACGCGGCCGCGGGCTGGCTGAACACGGCTACGTCGCCGTTCTTCATCTGGGTGCACTTGTATGACCCCCACGCACCTTACGAGCCTCCCGACGAGTACCGGGTGAAGGCTGGCGGCCATGCGTACGACGGGGAAGTGGCGTACGCCGATGCGCAGGTCGCGCGAGTTGTTGACGCGCTCAGGAAGCGCAGCCTGATGAACGCGACGGTCGTGGCCGTCGCCGGCGATCACGGCGAGGGCCTCGGCGAGCACGGCGAGCAGGCGCACGGCATGCTGGCGTACGACTCGACGCTGAAGGTGCCCCTGATGCTCTCGGGCGGAGCGATTCAGGCGCGCGTCGTGCGGTCGCCCGTATCGCTTGCCGACCTCGCACCCACCCTGTCGCGAGTGGCTGATCTCGTCGCAGCCGGGCCGAGCGCCGATCTGCTTGCACCGCAGCTCGCCGAGCGCGACGTCTACGCCGAGACCGAATACCCGCGGTCTGCCGGATGGCACACGCTGTCGGCGCTCGCGGGCGAGCGCTGGAAACTCATTCGGTCGTCGGAGACCGAGCTGTACGATCTCTCGAACGATCCCGCCGAGCAACGGAATGTTGCTGCCGATCATGCCGGCGTCGTCCAGGGCATGTCCTCGCGCCTCGGAGCCATCCAGGCGGCTCCAGCTGGCGCGCCCACGGCTGTGGCTGTCGATGCGTCAGAGCGCCTGCGCGCGCTCGGCTACGTAAGCGGGTCGTCGCCGCCATTGGCCGCCGATCCGAACGCGCCGAATCCCGCGCGCGTGATCGGCGCGTGGGCCGAGCTCGAGAACGCGATCACGCTGATGAACGCGGGCAAGTCCCAGGCCGCGCTGCCGGCGCTCAAGGCTCTTGCCGCCCGATTCCCGGATGCCTCGGTGTTCCAGTCGACATATGGACGGGCGTTGAAAGAGGCGGGACGTCCGGCTGATGCGGTCGCCGTCTATCGACAGGCCGCAACCAGGATCAGGGACGCGGGCCTTTTTCACGATTTGGCGATTGCCGCGCGCGCGGCGGGCAACATGCCCGAGGCCTTGAAGGCCGAGCAAGCGGCGCTCGCGCTCGAAGGCAAGAACCCGGCAGCGCTCAATGGCCTCGGCCTTCTGCACGCGGAAGCCGGACATGCAAAGGAGGCGGCCGCCGCCTTCGAACAGGCGGCCACGCTCGATCCCTCGAACGCATCCTACTGGACGAACCTCGGCAACGCGCGGAGAGAGCTCTCGGAGCTCCCGCAGGCGGAGGCCGCGTATCGCCGCGCGCTCGACGTCGACGCGACGTTTGCGGACGCCGCCAACGGCCTCGGCACCATCCTGGTGCAGACCGGCAAGCCGGCGGATGCCGTCCAGTGGTTCGAGCGGGCGATCCAGCAATCGCCGGATTTCTACGAAGCGCGCCTCAATCTCGGGATTGCCCTACAGGAGAGCGGCCAGCGCGAGCGCGCCAACGCCGTCTATCGAGAGATTCTCGCGAAGGCGCCGGCGCGCTTCAAGCGAGAGCGAGAGGCGGCGGGGAAGTTGCTGAATGTGAAGTAGGAGACATCACGCGTGCCCCGTGGCCGTGCCGGGACTGTCGGTGGTCTTGCGCGGGCGTGGATTCGGCAGCGCCCGCGGCCCGAGCGCGGCGCGTAGTCGCCGCGCGAGAGCGAGCGGGGGTGGGGCCCCGCGCGCAGTGAGAAATGCTGACGGATTGCCTGTAGAGATCAGAAGGCAGGAGGTGTGCCCCTGCCTCCCGTCTGCATGTATCAATGCGCTGGGGCCCCCCCCCAAGCGCTCGCGCGGCGACTCCGCGCCGCGCTCGGGCCGAACTCAGAACGTGAACCTGAACCCGATCTGACCGACGCGCTGTTCCGGCTGACGGAAGTCACCCGCGAACGCGGTCGGCTGCATGAACGCCGCGCGCTGCACGCCGTTCGCGAGACGCTGGCTGGTCTGGGCGAACGCCGGGTTGAGGGCGTTGAACACGTTGAAGATCTCGCCGATGGCTTCGATCCGCGTACGGCCCATCAGCGCGAACGACTTCGAGACCCGCAGGTTCATCTGGGCGAGGTTCGCGCCGCGGCTGCAGTTCACGGCCTTGCAATCACCGATTTCCTTCGGCGCCACGCCTTCGCCGTCGTACTGGTACGCCTTGGCGGTGATGTCATTGTTGTTGCTGTCGCGGTTCAGGTCGACGCCTTCGAACGTAAAGATCGGAAGCGCGGAGCGGAACACGAAGAAGGGCGCGATCTGGATGCCCCACGGCACGCGGATGATCGCGCTCGCCGACACGCGGTGCCGCGCATCCGATCGACCCGAGGGCCCCTGCTGCACCGCTGCAAACGGGTCGGCCACGTCCTGGATGTAGTTCGCATCCAGTTCGTCGGACGCCGCACCGATGTTGCTGGTTGCCTTCGCCAGCGTATAAGACGCTGAGAAGTCGAGCCCGTTGGCCATGCGGCGGCGCACGCCGAGGATCAATCCGTCGTACTGACTCTGCCCGTCGCTGATCGCGGCGCGGAATGCCTGCGTGTTCGGACGGATATTCAGATCCGACAGCCTGCGGAGACCGGTCGCCGGGTCGCGATAGTTGTAGCGGAAGCGCACGTTGAGGTCGCGACCGTCGATGTGCACGTAGTCGACGGTCAGCGCTGTCGACGCGCTCAACTGGTGCGCCCACCCGATGTTGGCCTGCCGGGTGTACGGCTGTTGCAGCCGCGGCGACGCCACCTGGCCGAAGAGCGGGATTTTGGTCGGGTCCGCCTCGTTCTGGCTGGTGATGCTCGCGATCGGATCGCCGACGTGGAACAGCGTCCCGTCCGCCTTGCGGATCCCCGCGGTATTGTTCACCGAGAAGACCGGCCCGTGCCCGAGGCCGCTCGCGTCGATCGCCGCAAACAGCACGTTCGAGTTGGTGTAGCCGAAGTCCTGATACACGCCCCATCCGCCGCGCACGACGTCCCGGCCGTTGCCCTTGAGGTCGTAGGCGAAGCCGGCGCGCGGCTGGATGTTGTTCAGGTCGTCCTTGGGATCCTGGCCGAAAGAATCCATTCCCGGGACGTTCTGGAAGCGGCCGGCCTGGCCCGCGGTCTGCAGCGCCTGGAAGTTGGGATTCTGCGACTGATCGATTTGGACGCCCTTGACCACGTCGTAGCGCAGGCCCAGGTTCAACGTGAGCCGGTCGGAGACGCGCCAGTCGTCCTGCACGTAGGCGGAGTACTGCTTGAACGGAATGTTGACGTCGCCGACGCCGCCGTTGCGAGTCACGGTCTGGATCGGCCCCGCCCGCTCGTCGGTCAGGTGCGTGTAGAAGTAGTCGTCGACGCCGCTGTTGAACGTCGTGAACAGGTGCGGCTCGTTGATGAAGTTGGCACCCACCTTGAAATCATGACCGAGGCCGCCCATTCCAGAGACACTCCACGAGAAGTCATCGCGGAACTGCCACTTGGTCTGCTCGGTCTTCTGCGGCGTATTGGGGTTGGCCCCGATCGCCACCGTGTTCGGGAAGAGCTCGTAGGCGTCGGTGCTGCTGAGCGGGATCGAGTTCTTGAAGTTGGCGTACTGGAAGACGATCTCGTTCAGCCGCGCGCCACCGAGTACCCAGTTGTGGTTGACGTTGATCGAATTGAACGAATTCTCGCTCGTGCTCCAGAAGGTCGGCGCCGACCGCAGGGCCGCCGCGTACGGAGCGGTGTTGGTGTTGCGCCCGTAGCGCACGGCGAGGTACTGCGACGGATTGATGGTCGTCGTCTGCTTCACCGTCAGCAGCGTCTCGCGGACGGGTGTGGGATAGACGCCATCCGACGCCGGGAAGAGCCCCAGAGTATTCACCGTCTGGTTCGTGTCCTGCTGCGTCTTTTCCACCGCTCCAAAGAAGAACGCGCGATTCAACGCGATCGGACCCCCGAACGATCCCCCGAACTGATAGCGGCGGTAGTCCGCCTTCGGCGCGTTGCTGACGCTCTCGGAGTGGGTCTGGCTGTTCAGTGACTTGTCGCGGAAGAGCGAGAACGCGCTGCCGCTGAAGCTGTTGGTGCCGCTCTTGGTCACGATGTTCATTACGCCGCCGTTGCTGCGGCCGTATTCAGCCTTGTAGCGCTGAGTGACGAAGTTGAACTCCTGGATCGCCTCGAGCGGGAAGAGCTGCAGGAGACCGCCGACCGTGTCGTCGTTGTTGTCGCCGCCGTCGATCTGATAGTTCACGTTGCGGCCGTTGCCGCCGCCGATTTGCGGCGAGAACTGTGAGCTCTTGGTCGGGTCCGAATGGAACCCCAGGCCAACTCCCGGAATGGTCGCGGCGAGGTTGGCGAACTGCCGGCCGTTGAGCGGCAGGCTCTCGATCCGATGGACATCGACAACGCCCCCGACAGACGACGAGCTCGTCTCGATGAGCGGCGTGTCGGCGTTGACCGTCACCGTCTCCTGAACCGTCGCGAGCTTCAAGGTCATGTCGATGTCGAGCGTCTGCCCGACGTTGACCACGATGCCTTTGCTCTCGATCTTGGTGAAGCCCTGGAGCTCCGCCGTCAGATCGTAGGTGCCGACAGGAAGTGCCGTCAGCCGATAGATCCCTTCGCCGTCGGTCACTCCCGTGCGTACGAAGCCGGTCTGCACATTGCGACCGGTGACGGTCACGCCCGGCACGGCCGCGCCCTGCGCGTCGACGAGGCGGCCGGCGATCGTGCCGGTGGTCTGTTGCGCCAGCGCCGATGTGCTGAGCGTGAGCAACAGGCACAGACACGTCACCAACGATAGAGCTCTTCTCATGAGGATTGGTCCTCCCGCCTGCCGGGAACGAGCGGGATGCCCGCTCCACGACGAGGGCTGAATCAACGACGGGCGGGACCAAGCAACTGATGGACCACATGACAGGTAATTCGTCCCTCGATTCATCACGAGTGACCAACGGTCGGTACCTTCCCCCTGTGTCCAGTCCCAACGCAAAAACTGGTGGTGGTACCAGATCCAATTTGGCGTTGGCCTCGCAACCGACGGGCTGGATCTTGGGAGGGAACGGAGAACGGAGAACGGAGAAGATTCGACACGAAGACACGAAGTGAACGGAGACGCACGAAGGACCGGTCGCGCCGCGCGTTCGCGCGGGCGGCATCGAGAGAGCGGCGGCCACTCAAAGCACCTGGTGCGTTCTCGGTGCTTTGAGTGGTCGCCGCTCTCTCGATGCCACTCGCCGGCCGTTCGGCCGGCGACGCGACCGGTCTGCTGGTCGACGCACCTCGACAGCCTCCGTGCGTCTCCGTTCGTCTTCGTGCCTTCGTGTCTAGTCTTGTCCGTTGACTCCGTCTCCTCCGTCGTCTCTAACGAACCGCGTCGAGCAGCCGCTGCACTTCTGCCCTCTGCGGTGCGCCGGCGGGAAGGCGCGTGAGGAGGTCCTGCGCTTCGCGCGCCGCGTCGGCGCGCTGGCCGGCGCGGGCGTAGGCGCGGGCGAGATTGAAACGGGCTTCGTGGAAGTCGGGATCGAGCGTCAGCGCTCGCTGAAACGCCGTAATCGAGTCGGCATGTCGCCCCATATCGGATAGGACGATCCCGATGTTGGCGAAGACCACGGGATTGTCAGGTTCGGCTCGTTCAGCGTCGAGCAGGGTCACGTACTCCTCGCCAGAACGGCCTGCCGCGGCCTGGCACCGGCCGAGTCCGAGGTGTGCGTCGGCGGTGGGCACGTGGGCGGCAATCGCCGTCTTCAGGAAGGGTATGGCTTCCGCGCAGCGGTTGGATTCGATCAGAACGTATCCGAGCCGCAGGTTGGCCTGCGGATTCTTCGGGTCGTCCGCGAGGATGCGCCGAAGGGCCGCCTCGAGCGCTGGGCCCTCCAGCTCTCCGGAGAAGACCTCGGACAGACGGGCGGCAATCGCTCGACGATCCTTCGGATCGGGTCGTGTACCTTCCTGGGCGCGGCCACCGCTCGAGGCGTAGCCGAGCGCCTGCAGGCGGCCGAGCGCATCGCGGTCGACGGGCGCCGATCGATCGGATTCGAGCGTGGCCGGGGAGTAGCGGCCGACTCTGTCCCGCAGACCGGCTGTCCGGGGAACGTCCGACGCCGAGAGATCCGCAGTTTCGCCCGGATCGCGCGCCGTGTCGTACAGCTCGGCGCGCGGCGCGTCGATGTACTTGAATCCGTTGGCTCGAAGCGAGCGCAGGGGACTCCACCCGAAGTCGAGGAGCGGTGCAAAGGACTCCGCGTAGAGATCGCGTGCCGGAAGTTCCGCACCACCAAATGCGCGCGCGAGATCGACCCCGTCGCTGTCGAAACGCGCGAGACCGAGCAGTGGCAGCACGGTGGGTGCGACATCCACGAGCGAGACCGGCGCACCGACGCTGCGGGCCGGCACACCTGGCCCCGCGATGACGAGCGGCACTCGTAGCGTCGTATCGTAGACGAACAAGCTGTGGCTGATTTCGCCGTGTTCACCAAAGGCCTCGCCGTGATCGGACGCCACCACGATTACCGCAGACGCCGCGTCTGGACCAAGCGCATCCAGGACCCGGCCGACCTGCACGTCACTCTCCGCAATCTCGTCGTCGTAACGAGCGGCGACCGGGCGCCCCGAACCGGCTTGACCGTACGGTGCGTGTGGCTCGAAGAGGTGCACCCACAGAAACACGCGACGCCCGGACCCTCGGGCAGTCGCGAGCCAGGCGACCGCGTCGTCGACCGTCTTCCTGCCCGGGCGCTCGTTCTCGAGGCGTCCGCGCGCCCCTCGCGGCATGCGGTCGCTGTATTCGGCAAAGCCCGCGTTCAGGCCGAAGCGGCGATCGAGCGGGAAGGCGCTCACGAACGCGCCCGTCGTGAAGCCTGCCCCCGACAGCGTCTTCGCGAGCGAGGGAACGGCGGCGTCGACGCGAATACCGTTGTGCCTCGCGCCGTGTCCCGGCGGGTACCGGCCGGTCATCAGCGACGCGTGCGAGGGCAGTGTGATCGGCGCGGCCGCGTACGCGTGATCGAACCGGACGCCTCGTGCGGCCAGCGCATCGATGCGCGGCGTGCGGGCACGCTCATAACCGTAGGCGCCAACGCGATCGGCGCGAAGCGTGTCGATGGTGATGAGGACGAGATGGCGCGCCTGTGCCGCGGCGGCCCGTTCGGGCGGAGGCGCCGTGCACCCGGCGCAGAGCGACAAGAGCAGGACGACACGGCCGCCATCGCGAAGATCAGGAAGATCGCGTAAACCGCGAAGAAGAGCGGGAAAAGCCTTCACGGTCCTCGTGTTCATCGTGAACATCGTGCCAGAGTCGTGGCGTCAGCCGCGACTGACGAGCGGCGTGTTGAGAAACCGGACCAGTGGCACGATGGCCGCGAACGTCGCGAGGAGTGTCGGATAGAACTCCTGGCTCGTGGCGAGCTCCGCCGGGAACTCGTGGCTCGCGAGGAACTGCCGGTGCTTGAGAAACTCGACGCCCGGGTGGTCAGGCGGAAAGCCCCTCGGCACGCGAGTGAGGCGATCGCCATGGAGCGTCCCGACCCGGCTGACGAACGCTTTGCCCCGGGTAATCTTCCTGATCTCCGGCCAGGTCTCGACGATGTGTCCGCGCACCTTGACGAGGTGTGGAGGCTGCGGCGCGTAGATCCCGCCGCCAATCCAGACCCATCCCGGCGCGATCTCGAAGTAGAGGCCTGCTCCTTCGTGGCGGGCCAGTCCCTTCCACGGAAAGACCGCCGCCGCGTTGGTCTTGAGCGGCGTCTTGTCCTCGCTGAACCGCGTGTCCCGGTAGATGCGATAGAGAGACGCCTTCGGCGAGGCGATGAGCTCGGGCGCGATCCGCTGGAAATCCCTGGCGAGCTGCTCGATCACGCCAATCATCGGCGCACGCACGTGCCGCTCGTAGTCGTCCTTGCGGCTCTTGAACCACTCACGATCGTTGTTGCGCTTGAGTGTGCGGAGGAACTTGAGCGTGTCGCTGCTGAACCGCGGAGCCATGCTGCCCATCATACCGGCTGGTTGGGGTTCGGGAGGTTCAGGGGGTTCAACCTCGCTTCCTCATCACCTCCTCATCACCCGTCCGGCCCGCATCACGAACATCACATCTCGCAGCCTGGTGATGTCCACCCCCGGATCGCCCGGCACGGCCACGATGTCCGCCTCGTAGCCGGGCTTGAGCGTGCCGATGCGGTCGCCGAGGTTCAGCGATGCGGCCGCGAGCGACGTGGCGGCGATGATCGCATCCATCGGCTTCTGGCCGCCCTTCTGGACTCGCGTGACGATCTCGCGGGCGTTGTGGCCGTGCGCGCCCGCGACGGCGTCGGTGCCGAGCGGCATCCTGATGCCCGCCGCGAGCGCCTTCTTGAAGACGTCGATGCCCTTCGGAATCACCGACTGCATGACGGCGAAGCCCTCCTCGTTGAAGTTCCCCGAGCCTTCGTATTGATCGCGGTGTTCGAGGTAGTTCTGCAGCACCAGCCCGATGTTCGGGTCGAAATAGACGCGCGCATCCGCCATCGCCCTGATGGCGGCATCGTCGGCGAACAATCCGTGCTCGATTTGCGTGCACCCGGCCTTCACCGAGGCGATGATGGCGTCGGCGCTGTGCGCGTGCACCAGTGTCCGAAGGCCCTGGGTCCTGGCTTCGCCGCAGACCGCGTCGACTTGCGCCTGCGTGACGTTCATCTTGCCGCCGTCCCGGATGCTTCCCGAGGCGAAGAACTTGACGAGGTCGGCTCCCTCGGCCTTGAGCTGACGTATCCGTTCGCGCAGTTGTTCGGGAGTGCTGCTGCCGCCCTGAATCTGGGCGAGCGAGGTGAGGACGCGCGGCCCGTTGACGACCCCGGCCGCGATGGCTTCCCTGAGCGGCTTGTCGCCTGCCGCGCCGACGGACTGGACCGTCGTGAAGCCAGCCATCAACATGGCGCGCGCGTTGTCGAGCACCGCATCGGCCGCGAAGCTCGGCAAGATGGCTGTCCCGCCGAATCGTCCGTCCGGGCCGAAGTACCAATTCAAGTGCACATGAACGTCGATCATCCCGGGGAGGATCGTCGCGTCGCCGAGGTCGTAGGTGACGGGGCCCGTCCGCTGATCTATTGCGGAGATCTTCGACCCCTGCACTTCGATCACGCCGTTCAGGAGCGTGTTCCCGACGCCGTCAAGCAGACGCGCCGCTCGGATGGTGATCGCCTGAGCGCCGCCGCGGCCCTGACCGGTCACGTGGATCCCAGTCGCGGCGACGATACAGCAGATGAATACGGCGACACGCGCACGAAATATCATGCGTGAATGATACAGGCGAGACAGGAGGCGAGCACGACCGAGTGCGCCCCCAGTAGCCTGTCGGATCTAACCACCGGCGCGAGCGAAGCGAGCGCTGGCAGCGTCGTGGGGGTGGGGCCCCACGACAAACTGAGAAAAGATGACGTCTACGCTTCAAACAAAGACGGCGCCGGCGAGGCCGCCTGACAGAGCCGAACTCCAGCGATCTGCCCGCGAGCGTTAAGTAATGCCGACAGAATCTGCCATCTGAGACAAGAAAGGCCCGGGAGCCGAAGCCCCCGGGCCTGCGAAAGACCCTCTATCGAGCAAGTGTTAGAAGGTAAACCTGAACCCGAACTGTCCGACGCGCTGCTCGCCCTGGCCAGCATCGCCGGCGTAAGCCGTCGGCTTCATGAACACCGCGTTCGCCGGATGGTTGGCCGCGGTTCCGGTGAAGAACGCGCCTGCAGCGGGCACGCCCGCGCCGTAGTTGGGGTTGATCGCGTTGAAGAGGTTGAACCCCTCCACCATCGCCTCCACGCTCATGCCATATGGAAGCCTGAACACCTTCGACACCCGCAGGTTGAACTGCGAGAGTGCGGCGCCGCGCCCGCAATTGACCGTCGTGCAGGCGCCGATGTCCTTGTAGGTCGGGTTGCCCCGATCGTCGACATCCGTGAGCTTGAACGCCGTCGTGTAGATGTCGTTGTTCAGGCCATCGGCGTTGAGGTCATAGCCCGTCGAGATGAAGAGGGGGAGCGCCGACCGGTAGCGGAACGTCGGCGATACGTAGATACCCCACTTCATGTTCACGACTGCGCTCAGCGAGATCTTGTGACGCGCGTCGGTGCGCTGCGACGGACCCCACTGCACATCGGCATAGGGGTTCGTCGAGTCCTGGACGAGGTTCGTCGTCAGCTCGTCGGTGCCCTGGCCGCCGAGACCTTTGGCGTTTGCCAGCGAGTACCACGCGCTGAAGGAGATGCCCTTGTTGAGCCGCCGGCGAACGCTGAAGTTCACGCCGTCGTACTTGCTTTCGCCGACGCTCATGTTCAACGTCGGGTTCGCCGGGTTCAGGTTGAGGTCCTGATACCGGCGGTTGCCGCCGTTCACGCGCGTGTTGAGCGCCCACCGCACGCCGAGGTCAGTGCCTTCGATGTGAACGTAGTCCACGTCGAAGACCGTAGAGGACGAGAGCTCGTGCGACCAACCGGCCGAGATCTGGCTCGTCCACGGCTGGCGGATGCCAGGCGGCGTCACCTGCGTGCCGTAGAACGGTCCATTCGGGTTGACCTCGTTCTGGCTCGCGATGTTCGAGATGGGCTGGCCCACGGCGAAGAAGGTGCCGTCGGCGTTCAGGATGCCGGCCGTCTTGCCGGTGATGCTGAACACCGTGCCCGAGCCGCCCTGGGCGCTGAGACCCGGGAAGAGGATCGTGGCGTTGGTGTAGCCGAAGTCGTAGTAGATGCCCCAGCCGCCGCGAATGACGTCACGGCCATCGCCGCGGAGGTCGTAGGCCGCGCCGATCCGTGGCTGGATGTTGTTGACGTCCTCGCCCGCGGAGTTCCCGAACTCCTCGAAGCCAGGCACGCCGTTGAAACGACCAGCCGACGCCGCGGTCGTCAGGATGTTGAAGTTGGGAATGCCCGACTGGTCGATGTCGAAGCCCGTCACGACGTCATAGCGCAGGCCCGCGTTGACCGTCAGCCGGTCGGTCACGCGCCAGTCGTCCTGGAGGTACATGCCGACCTGATCCATCGGCAGGTTCGCCGACGCGCCCGGCTTGTTTCGCGTCACCGCGCTGATCTTCCCGGCCCGATCCAGGTCGAGGTGGGTGTATGCGTAGTCGGTGCTGCCCGACGAGAACGTCACGAAGAGCCGCGGCTCGTGGATGTAGTTGACGCCGGCCTTGAACGAATGGCCGAGCCCGCCGAGTCCCGTCGCCGACCACGAGAAGTCGTCGCGGAACTGGTACTTGCGCTGCTCGGTCGTCTGCGGCGTGTTCGTGTTGTAGCCGATCGTGACGCCGTTCGGGAACGCTTCCTGCGGGTCGCCGGTGCGAGCCGCGACGTTATTCGCGAAGTCGGCGACCTGGAACACGAACTCGTTCAGCTTGGCTCCCGGCAGAACCCAGTTGTGGTTGACGTTGAACGAGTTGAACGTGTTGACGCTGTCTCCCCAGCTGTCCGACACGCGGCGCGTCGTGGCGCCGTAGACCTGCGAGTTCGTGTTGCGGCCGTAGCGGACCGACAGGTACTGCGTCGGCGTCATGTTCCACGAGCCCTTGGCCGTGAACAGGTTTTCCCTCATCGGCGTGGGGAAGGCGCCGTCTTGCGCCGGGAACAGCCCGAGCGTGTTCACCGACTGCGTCGTGTCCTGCTGCGTCCGCTCGTAGGCGCCAAAGAAGTGCGCCTTGTTCTGCATGATCGGACCGCCGAACGAGCCGCCGTACTGGTAGCGGTTGTACTCGCCCTTGGGCAGGTTGGCGATCTTTTCGGTCTTGGTCTGCGCGTTGAGCGACGTGTCCCGGATGTTGGTGAACCAGCTGCCGTGGTAGTTGTTCGTGCCGCTCTTGGTGACGATGTTCATCACGCCACCGTTGCTGCGGCCGTACTCGGCCTTGTAGCGCTGGGTGACGAAGTTGAACTCCTGGATCGCCTCGAGCGGGAAGAGCTGAAGGAGGCCGCCGACCGTGTCGTCGTTGTTGTCGCCGCCGTCGATCTGGTAGTTGACGTTGCGGCCGTTGCCGCCGCCAATCTGCGGCGAATACTGCGTGCTCTTAGTCGGGTCGGAGTGGAAGCCGAGGCCGACGCCCGGGATCGTGACCGCCGCGTTGGCGAACTGCCGGCCGTTAAGCGGCAGGTTCTCGATGCGGTTGACGTCGACGACGCCGCCGACCGAGGACGACGTGGTCTGGATGAGCGGGGTATCTGCGTTGACCGTGATCGTCTCCTGCACCGTCGCGAGCTTGAGGGTCAGGTTGAGGTCGAGCGTCTGGCCGACGTTGACCACGATGCCCTTGTTCTCGACCTTGGCGAAGCCCTGCAGGTCCGTCGTCATGTCATACGTGCCGACGGGCAGCGCGTTGAGGTGGAAGATGCCCTCGCCGTCCGAGACCTCGGTTCGCACGAACCCGGTTGCAGCGTTCTTTGCCGTGACGGTGACGCCTGGGATCGCAGCCCCCTGGTCGTCGACGATCCGTCCGGAGATGGTCCCTGTCGTCTGCTGCGCGGCCGCGGGGGTCGCTGCCAGCCAGAGCGCACAGAGCACGATCATCGAAGTGATGATCCTTTTCATACCTGATGGCCTCCGATTAATTGATGAAAAACCCTGCGCCCACGTGGCGCCGACCTCCGATACTGAGCAACAAACGCACCAGACGCTCTGGGACGAATGACATGCTGCGAACCGCTAAATGCGTTGATTTGTATGTAGATAGCGCAGAAATGGGACGAGTGACGTTATGAAGATCCAAGAAGTCGTTCGGGGCAGCCAACGAGAAATTGGATCGACGGCGAGCTCAGGGCTCAGGGCTTCAGCAAACCTTCGACCATTTACTCGAAGCCCTTGCACGAGTCCTGAGCCCTGAGAGCCTGTGAAAAGATCGTTCGGCCGCGTCGCGTCCGCCGAGGCTCATCGGGGTCGGCTCGAGGCGAACGGCGCACACACCCTCGAGGGTCGTCGCCCGCTCGCGCACGGATGGGAAATACAGATGGGACACCGTGTCGAAGCCTTCGCCACGCTCGGTCCGGCCCAGATCCACGAGCCGATTGGGCGCGGCCAGCCCAGGCAGGGGACGCAGCAGAAGCGCGTTGGCCACCGAGAAAATCGTCGTATGGGCCTACGAGACGTCGGTGGATGTGGTTCAGTGACGCCGGGGCTCGATTCGTCCGGGGGTTCTCGCAATCTTGGCCGATCTCAGGACACTAGCTCCTCGGCTTGCGACGACCGTGAACCGATGCAAGGGGTCTGCGGCCGGCGCTCGCATGTCTGCCGACGGCGCGATCTCGATGGCCGGCATGGCCGACGTCAGCGCGTCCACCACCTCGACATCGAATTGCGGCCCCGCGCACCGCCAGAGCTCGCGCACGGCAGCGGCCCGACTGCGTGCGGGACGGTAGGCGCGCGCGCTCGTCATCGCGTCGAAGGCGTCGGCGACGTGGACGATCCGCGCCAGGAGCGGAATTTCGTGGCCGCGCAGGCGGTGCGGATACCCCTGGCCGTCGGGCCGCTCGTGGTGCAGCTCGACGATCGGCAGGTGCGGTGTGAGGAAATGCACGCTGCGCAGGATGCGCGCGCCGAGGCCGGGATGCTGCTCGATGAGCGCGAACTCTTCGCGCGTGAGTGGTCCGGGCTTGCGCAGCACGGCGTCGCTGATGCCGATCTTGCCGATGTCGTGCAGCAGCGCCCCCAGGCGCAGGATCTCGAGCTGCTCGGCGGGGAGATCCATCTGCCGCCCAATCGCCACGGACACGGCGCTGACGCGCTCCGAGTGGCCCGCGGTATACGGGTCCCGCGCGTCGAGGGCGAGCGCCAGCGCGCGAATCGCGCCGACGTAAGCCTCTTCGGTTTCTGCCTCTGCCGCGACGACCGATTGCATCATCGTGTTGAACGAGGTCGTCAGCGTGTCGACTTCGAGCGAGAAGCCTGTTGGCTGCACCGGATGTTCGAAGTCGCGCGACGCCGTCATCTCCGATAGCGACTTCGAGAGGGTGTCGATCGGCCTCGAGATCGTCCGTGCCAGCCAGACGCTGGCGAATGCCGCGAGCGCGAATGCGCCGATCGCGGTGAGGAAGACGGTGCCAAGCGCCTTCTGCATCGGGTCGCGGGTCGAGGCGTCGATCGAGTCGAGCGCGTAGACGGCGGTCTCGTCATCCTGGAACAGCTCCTTGACGGCGTATTCGGAGGAGCCGAGGCGGACGGCGTCGCCGGTTGGCAGCGTCCGCAGCGTCGCGGGCGTCAGGTCTCTCACCACAGGGCCGGGCAGCGTGCTGGCAATCACAACTCCCCGCGAAACGATGAGCGTCGCAGTGCCCGACAGCGTGGACAGATCCTGCGCGTAGCGGGCATCGAGGGCCCGCGCCAGTTGCAGCGTGCCGAGATCGTGCTGTTGTAAAGAGAGCGGGGCAGAGGCGAATTGGAACATCCCCGACGCCATCGACACATGGGCCGAACCCGTGTCATCGCGGCGCGCGCTCACTCTTCCCTGGAGCGGCCAATCGGCGGCGCGCCGACCGCCAGCCGCGATCACCGTGCCCGACGGGTCGGTGACAGCGAGCACGTCGCTCCCGGTCTTGCCAGCCAGTGTTGTGAGCTCGCGCTCGATGGCCGCAAGTACCCTGCGACGGTCGCGCGGATCGGTGGCGCCGAGCTCCAGCGTATAGGTCGCGACCGCGGTTCTGAGCGTGGGGTTTTCAGCGAGGGTCGCGACTTGAACGCTGAGTTCGCGTTCGCGCCGCTGCTCGAGCGCCGAGAGCATGCGCTGGCCGGCTTCAAGCTTGTCGGTCACCGCGCCGCGCACGCGCTCGCGGACATTCAGCGCGAAGCCGACGAAGACCGCGGTCAGCACGCCAGCCACCATGATCAGCGTCGCGACGGTTGTGCGGACGACAAATCGCGGCGGTGTCGACCGCGCCATCAGTCGAGGTCCTGCGGCGGCGCGCACTGAATCCGCACCGTCGTCGATGACCGGTCAGGATACCGGGACAACAGTCGGATCAACGGTTCTGTAATTCTGACTCGTGCCATGCTGGCTCCCTCGCCTCGAGAGTCTCGGCCGGAAGCAGTCGTATTCTCGTCACTTAGCGCCGCCTGGCGCGACGTCGGGGAAACCGGACGTTGCCGGCCGACCCACACTCGGAGGCAGAAACGATGCCAGCATGGGTCGGCGTTCGGCGTTCGGCGTTCGGGGTTCGGCAGTATGGTTCGGCGAAAGCCCCGATCCCAGACCCGCAGGGTTCAGAAAAATCTCTGAAAAAAGACCAGCGAAACCGCGGCCGCGTGGTCCCAGTCCGTGCGTGTGTAAGTGCGCGAGCCCTGGTAGCCGGCTTTGATCATGATCTCGGGCGACAGCCGATAGCCGATGGTGACGTCGGCCGTGCCGTTGGTCCTGCGCACGCGGGTGCCGGCCGTGAAGACCGGCGTTGACGCGCGCGTCGTGCGGCCGGCGATGTACCAGCGCGGGGTGAGAGTGCGCACGGCCTCGAGGAGGTAGCCTCGCGCGACGGCTGGTGTGGTGGCCGTCTCGAAGCTGTCCATGATCCATTCGCCCGCGACCCGTGTGTAACCGACCGCGTATTCGCCTTCGACGTTGAAGACGGTTGCGCTGGCCGCGCGAGTCGGAGGCACTGGCGACGAGGATGCAGGAACCGTCTGCGCGCGATAGATGCCGTACGCGTAACCGGCGCCGAGGCGGAGGCCGGCGATCGGTGTGACGCCGCCCCCGGCGACGAGCTGCGGTTCGGCCGGCGGGCGATTCGACGACATCATCTTTCGATTGCGCGTTGGCGTACCGTCCGTCACCCCTCCGCGCGCATCCCACCATCGTCCGGATGTGCTCGCCATGGCGCCGAGCGGATACCCGCCCGACAGGAGCTGCACGCGGTCGAACTTGCCGTCGAAGGAGGGCAGCGGCGAGAAGTAGTAGGACGGGGATCCGATAATCGGGTTGCGATCGGGACGCATCTCGAGCGCGATGATTCCGAGCGGCGACGAGATGATCCCGGCGTCGACGCGCAGCGGTACACGGGTCGACGGCTGATACCGCACCTGGAGCTGATACATCTCCTTGGACCAGTCGCCGCCGGGCAGGCGACGCACCCACGGCCGGACGATCACGTCGAGCGTCTCGGTGACACGCACGGTTGCGGTGGCGTCGAGTACCACGAACGGATCGTCAGGCGCGGGGGACGAGGAGGTGACGGCGCTGGCGAACTCGACCGAGACGCGCTGCGACAGCAGCGACTGCGCCGAAACAGGTGCAGCGCAGCACAGAACCGCGAGAGCAACGAGGAGGCGGCAGGAGCGCATCGCCCTACCCCCTTCCTCCGCTCGCGACGACCGCCAGCCGCGGCGCCGCGATGCTCGTCAGCGTGCGGACGTCGTCGTAGGGCGCGATCTCGATCGCCGGCATGGCCGCGGCGAGCGCCTGCACGACTTCTGCGTCGAATTGCGATCCCGCGCAGCGCCAGAGCTCGCGCATCGCTTCGGCGCCGCCCCGGGCGGGCCGGTACGCGCGCGCACTCGTCATGGCGTCAAAGGCGTCGGCCACGTGGACGATGCGCGCGAGGAGTGGGATTTCTTCGCCTCGGAGCCGATGCGGGTAGCCCTGTCCGTCGGGGCGCTCGTGGTGGAGCTCGACGATCGGCAGGTGCGGCGCCAGGAAGTGGACGCTGCGCAGAATGCGCGCGCCGACCCCGGGATGCTGTTCGATGAGCGCGAACTCCTCCGGTGTCAGCGCGCCGGGCTTTCGCAGCACGGCGTCACTGATGCCAATCTTCCCGATGTCGTGCAGCAGCGCGCCGAGCCGCAGGATCTCGAGCTGGTCGTCGGCCAGGTTCATCTGCCGTCCGACCGCCACCGAGACCGCGCTCACGCGCTCCGAGTGGCCGGCGGTGTAGGGGTCCCGCGCATCGAGCGCGAGCGCCAGCGCCCGGATCGCGCCGACATACGCATGCTGTGTCTCGGCCTCCGCCGCGCTGACCGATCGCATCATGGTGTTGAACGCTTCGGTGAGCGTGTCCACCTCGAGCGAAAAGCCCGTGGCCGGCACCGGATTGTCGAAGTCACGCGACGCCGTCATCTCGGAGAGCGACTTCGAAAGCTTGTCGATCGGGCGCGAGATCGTGCGGGCGAGCCAGACGCTGGCAAACGCCGCGAGCGCGAACGACCCGATCGCGATGAGCGACACGGCGCTCAGTGCGTTCTGCATGGGCACGCGTGTCGACGCGCCGATCGAGTCGAGCGCATAGACCGCCGCCTCGCCGTCCTGGAAGAGGAGCTTGACGGCGTACTCGGACGACCCGAGGGTGACGGTCTGACTGGAGGGCAGCGAGTGCAGCACCGCCGGCGTCAGCTCCTTCTTCAGCTCGTCGGCGAGCGTGCTCGCGATCACGGTGTCGCCAGACGCGATGAGCGTGGCCGCGCCCGAGAGTGTCGCGAGCTCCTTCGCGTAGCGTCCGTCGAGGGCGACGGCCAGCTGCAGCGTTCCAATCTCGGTGTCCTGCAGGGTCAGTGGTGACGCCGCGAACTGGAAGACTCCGGTCGGCATGGTGACGTAGGCGGCACCGGAGCCGTCCTCGCGCGCCCGCACTCGCGACTGCACCGGCCAGTCGGCGTCTCGCCGGCCGGCCACGGCGAGGATGACGCCCGACGGGTCCGTCACCGCGAGCACGTCGGGGCCGATGCGGGCGGCGAGCTTTTTGAGCTCGCGATCGAGCGTGGCCAGCAACTCCTGGCGGAACGCCGCGTTGGCCGTGCCGTGCTCGGCCTGATACGTGTCGACCGCCGCCTTGAGCGTCGGGTTCTCGGCGAGCGTCGCGACCTGTACGCTGAGCTCGCGCGCCCGCCGCTCTTCGAGGGCCGACAACATGCGCTGTCCGGCCTCCAGCTTGTCCGTGACCGCATCGTACACGCGCTCGCGCACGTCGAGCGTCACGCCAACGAACACGGCCGTCAGCACGCCCGCCACCATGACCAGCGTCGCCACCGTCGTCCGGACGACGAACCGCGGTGGAACTGACCGGGCCATCACTGGGTCTCCACCGGCAGCGCGAACTCGATTCGCGCGATCCGTCCGGCTTCGACGACGATCGATTTCGCGCTCTCGCCGATCCGCTCGTGCCAGGCGCTGAGGCGGTACTCGCCTGCCGGGACGTCGGCGAGCACGAAGTGTCCGTCGATTTCGGGGACCGCGAAGTGCGGGTGGTCGAACACCATGATGCTGGCGCTCATCTGCGAGTGCAGGTGGCAGTAGACCTTGATCAATCCGGGGCGGCTGAACGTGCGCGAGCGGCTCTCGCCGCGGGGGTAGCGTCCGAGGTCGAACGTCGCGCCGCGCGACAGCGAGAAGACGTTGTGAAAGTACGGATCGGCGTTCGGGAACTCGACCGTCGATCCGCGCGTGATGGCGACCAGCCGCGGAACGAACCCTTCATCCTCCTGACGCATCTCGGCCCGGGTTGCGGGGAGCGCTGCGGCGCGCGGCGCATCCTTCAGATAGACGACGACGTTGCCGATTTCCGAGGCGCGCTGCGCGGGGCGACTGACCCGCCGCGACGGATACGCGCCCGATGGAATTGGCGTGCCCGGCGCCGCCACCAGCCGCACGGTGCCTTCGATTCGACCCGTCGCCACGCCGCCCGCGGCCGTAGCCGGCACCGGCGTCACGCTCGCCAGGGTCAGGAGAATGACCGTCGTCGCGGACGCCACCCAGACCCCTACAGGGGACCGGGACAACACACGGCGCAACGGTTCTGTAATCCTCGCCCGAGCCATCGTGATTCCCCCTCGCCTCGGAGGTCGCAGCCGAAACCGATTCTTTTTCCAGCGACTTACCGTCGTTCGGCGCGCCAGCCCGATATCCGCGGCGCAGCCGGGACCGGTCGGGCAGGGGCAGAAATGGTGCCACTGGCTCGGCGCTCGGCGTTCGGTGCTCGGGTTTGGGAAAACCTTCGGAAATGCGACGTGAACCGGTTTCCCAGTCCAGACCGCCGACCCGCCGACCGCCGACTGCCGAACCTTGAGCCATAATGACGCCCATGCTCACGTCGTCCCGTTCCGTTCTCCTGCTCACTGTTGCGGCCGCGGCCGCCTCCCTGGCCGGCGCGCTCGGCGCGCAGGCGCCCACGGCGCCTCCCAAGGGCATCGAAAAACATCTGACCAACATCAAGCAGCTCACCTTCGGCGGAGAGAACGCGGAAGCGTATTTCTCGGCCGACGGCACGCGCCTGATCTTCCAGTCGACTCGTGGTGGCAATCCCTGTGACCAGATCTACACGATGAAGATCGACGGCAGCGATGAGCGCCGGGTCAGTAACGGCACCGGGCGAACGACGTGCGGCTACTTCTATCCGGGAGGCAAGACGATTCTGTATGCGTCGACGCACGCGGCGTCGGCCGAGTGTCCGCCCAAGCCGAGCTACTCACGTGGCTACGTCTGGCCGATCTACGACAGCTACGACATCTATCGCGCGAACGCGGATGGGTCGGCGCCGACGCCGTTGACGAAGTCGCCTGGTTACGACGCCGAAGCCACGATCGCGCCCGATGGCGTCATCGTGTTCACGAGCGTGCGCGACGGCGACATGGAGATCTACTCGATGAACGCCGATGGATCCGGCGTGAAGCGTCTGACGAACCGGCCCGGTCCCGATGGCGGCCCGTTCTTCTCGTGGGATGGCAAGCAGGTCGCGTTCCGCGGCCGGCAGCTCGGAGCCGGGGCGGAGCTCGACGAGTATCTGACCCTCCTCAAGGAAGGGCTCTGGCGTCCGACGTCGCTCGAGCTCTTCATCATGAACCGTGATGGATCGAACCAGCGGCAGGTGACCAAGCTCGGCGGCGCGAACTTCGCGCCGTCCTGGTCTATCGACGGTAAACGCCTCATCTTCGCGTCAAACCACCAGGATCCGAAGGGCCGTAACTTCGACATCTATCTGATCAACGTAGACGGCACCGGGCTCGAGCGGGTCACGTTCAACGATACCTTCGACGGGTTCCCGATGTTCTCGCCTGACGGTAAGCACCTGGTATTCGCGTCGAACAGGAACGCCAAGACGGAAGGGGAGACCAACGTCTTCATCGCGGACTGGGTCAACTAGGGTTCAACCCGTCTTGACCATTCCTCGCCGATCTATAACGCGCCGCTCATGACCTGAAGCTGGCAGCTGGAAGCCGTCTACCGACAGATTTTTTCCGTCGCCGTCGTCGTCGTAGTCGAACCATTCGTCATTCCGCCCGGACCCTTGCACGAAGTGGCGGCGGGATTGCCGTTCGCGTCGAAGGTCAGAACGCAGACGAGCTTCTGCATGCCGCTGTCTGTCGTCGTCGTCATGGTTCGTGCCGCGTCGTCGTACGACAGCGTCAGTGAGTTGATGTTGCCCTTGGTAACGGTCTTGCCCGCTGTCGGTCGTCCCGCCTCGTCCCAGCTCGTGTAGGTTGTCGTAAAGATGCCGCCCGACGATGACTCTCCGGCTTCCTGAACCAGCCTGTTCTGCCGGTCGTAGGTATTGACGAGGCTATTGGTCCATGAGCCCCGGGCGCTCGTCGCGGTGCTATCCGTGCGCAGCGACCGCCGTCGGGGCGGGATGACCTTGATCTCGTCGATCGCATCCGAGAGGGAACCGAACGTCGTGACCGAGACCGTGGTCGTCGATGTCCCGACGCTGTCCGCGTATTTGTTGGTACAAGTCGACGTGTTCGTCGCCTTGTCATACTCGCAGGCCGTGGCGGTGTCGGCGGAGAAGCCGGGGCCCTTGCTGCGGGTTGTGGCAACAGTCGCCGCCGTCCGGCACTCCTGAACTCGCACGAGCACTCCGGCGTCGACGCTGCCGTCTGGGATTGCGTCGCCCGGAAAGGCCGGCAGCGACAAGACTTGAACGCCGGCGGCAAGGGCGAGCATGGTGACGATTCCGGCGGGGATGCTGAGTCGAGGCATGGCTCCTCCTCGGGGCGTTCGATAGTGTACGTGCGCCAGCGGGAAGGCCGTGGGATAATCAGCCGAGTCGGGGCGTAGCGCAGCCTGGTAGCGCACCTGCCTTGGGCGCAGGGGGTCGCTGGTTCGAATCCAGTCGCCCCGACCACTTTCCGAGTTCCGGGGTTCCAGCGGGGTTCCACATACGGCGCCATGTCGTGCGTCTCCCAGGCGGCCTCCCAGTTCCACCGCGAAGGCACACCGTTACCTACAAAACGAAAGAGCTCGCGCGTATGCTGGGGCCTGAAGAGGACTCGGCGGCTTCCCGTCGCTGAGAAGACGAAATCAACCTCATGGACCTGATCTCCGGGTCGGTCGATCAGACATCGTCGCCGCAGGAGAAGATCAGCCTGTTTCGGTCGCTCTTCAGAGGCCGCGACGACGTGTACCCGCGGCGATTCGAGAGCCGCAAGACGGGCCGGTCTGGTTACGCTCCCGCCTGTGCCAACGAGTGGGTCCGAGGCGTGTGCGAGAAGCCACGCATCAAATGCGCCGAATGTCCCAACCGTCGGTTCCTTCCGGTCACTGACGACGTCATTCGCTGGCACCTATCAGGTCGCGACCCTGAGGGACAGCCGTTCGTCGCTGGCGTCTACCCGTTGCTTCAGGACGAGACCTGCTTCTTCCTCGCCGTCGATTTCGACAAGGCCGGCTGGCGCGACGATGCCGCGGCGTTTCTTGACACTTGTCGCCACCTCAATCTCCCAGCCGCGCTCGAACGATCACGCTCCGGGCGAGGTGCGCATGTCTGGTTCTTCTTCGATGAGGCGATTCCGGCGGCGCTTGCCCGAAGACTGGGATCGCATGTCCTCACCGAGACCATGGAGAGACGGCTGGACATCGGCCTCGATTCGTACGATCGCCCGTTGCCCAATCAAGACACGATGCCGCAAGGAGGATTCGGAAACCTGATCGCTCTGCCGCTTCAGAGGGCAGCGCGCAAACAGGACAACACGGTCTTTCTTGATAGCGCCTCTGTTCCGTGGGCCGACCAGTGGGCATTTCTAGCGAGCGTTCGCAAGATAGGGCGGCCCCAGATTGAAGAGATCGTCGAGGACGCTGAACGACGAGGCCGCATTCTCGGCGTACGGTTGCCACCGCAGGACGATGGAGAAACAGAGCCTTGGACCGCACCTCCGTCACGTCGAAGAGAGGCCCCGATCGTCGGTGATTTGCCAGCGACGTTGGAATTCGTCCTTGGCAATCAGATCTACATCCCCAAGCAAGGGCTGCATCCGGGACTTCGAAACCGATTGCTTCGGCTCGCTGCGTTCCAGAATCCCGAGTTCTACGAAGCGCAGGCGATGCGGCTTTCGACGTACAGCAAGCCACGCGTCATCGCGTGCGCCGAGGATCTCCCGCATCACATCGGACTGCCGCGCGGCTGCCTCGATGACGTTCGCAAGACCCTCGCGGATCTTGGTGTTCGCACCGCCATTCGCGACGAACGTCGCGACGGCAGTCGTTTGGAAGTGAAGTTTCAAGGCGAGCTTCGGCAGCAACAGAAGGCAGCAGCGGACGCGATGCTGCGTCATGAGACTGGCGTATTGGCAGCCACAACAGCGTTCGGCAAGACCGTCGTCGCCGCGTGGCTCATTGCGCGGCGCGGCGTGAACACGCTCGTGCTAGTTCATCGCCGGCAGCTGCTCGACCAATGGATTGAGCGTCTCTCGACGTTCCTCGATGTCCCGGCGAAATCGATCGGACGAATCGGCGGAGGACGAAATCGCCCGACTGGACAGATTGATGTCGGCATCATTCAGAGTCTCGTCCGACAAGGCGTCGTGGATGACCGCGTCGCTGAGTACGGCCATGTGATCGTCGATGAGTGCCATCACCTGTCGGCGCACAGTTTTGAGCAGCTCGTACGCCAAGCCAAAGCCCGATTTGTGGTGGGCTTGTCGGCAACCGTCGCACGCAAGGACGGCCACCATCCGATCATCTTCATGCAGTGCGGTCCGGTTCGACATCAGGTAAACGCTCGCGCGCAGGCGGCATCGCGCCCGTTCGATCACTTCGTGCTGGTTCAGCCGACGTCGTTCCAGCCGAACAGAAGCCCTGATCCGGACAAGCGCGTCGAATTTCAGACGCTGTACCAGGAGTTGGTCGGCGACCAGACGCGTACTCGACGAATCTGTGAGGACGTTGTCGATTCGGTTCGCAATGGGCGCTCGCCGTTAATCTTGACGGAGCGCAATGAGCACCTCGACCACTTCGAACACGAACTGGCGTCGCGCGTTGATCACGTTGTGGTCCTGCGCGCCGGCCTGGGCAAGAAGCAGCGCCAGGCGGTCAATGACCGTCTCGCAGCCATCCCGAGGCAGGAAGGGCGAATCATCCTCGCGACCGGCAAGTACATTGGCGAGGGATTCGACGACCCACGTTTGGACACGTTGTTTCTGACGCTTCCTGTCTCGTGGCGGGGAACGGTCGCGCAGTACGCGGGCCGGCTGCATCGTCTGCACGACGGGAAGCGCGAGGTGCGCATCTACGACTACGCCGATCTCAACGTACCGATGCTGGCGCGAATGTTTGATCGGCGATGTCGCGGGTATGAGGCTATCGGCTACACGATCCTTCTTCCGGCCAGCGCCATTCCAGGGTGGCCTGCCGATGTCGTTCTTCCGTCCGATCCGGTCTGGAAGCGCGATTACTCCGGTAGCGTGCGAAGGCTCATTAGAGACGGTGTCGACACGCCGCTGGCGAGCCTGTTCGTGCACGCCGCCCGGGCGATGCCGGAAGACGCCGACGGTGCAGCGCGGGCAAGAAGTGCAACCGAGGCGTTCCTCTACCGGCGACTGGACACGCTGACGGAGACCAGTGGACGCTTCCGTCTCAACGTGGCGCTGCCGATCCCGTTCGACGGCTTCGGAAGCCTTGAAGTCGACCTGCTGTGCGCCGACGCGCGCGTTGCCATCGAACTCGATGGCGGACAGCACCTCGCGGATCCGGTCGCGTATCGTCGCGATAGACGGAAGGACCAGTTGCTGCAGGAGAACGGCTACTTCGTGCTGCGCTTTCTTGCCGAGGACGTAGGCAAGGACCTGGATGCTGTGCTCGATGCGATCCTGAGGGTGCTTGCGCGGCGTCGCCAGTCAGCAGCACGGGTCGAGCCTCTCAAATTCGTACGGCGAGGCAGTGAATGACATCGCTTACGGTCTGGTAGGCGCTCGGGACCTCGCATTGTGGCTTGACGAACACGACTGCCGGAGCGCGGTTTTCACAGATCAGCGGCCTCCGGGCTACACTGTCAACATGGAGTTCAAGAGGATCACGACCAATCCCCGCCAGATGGGGGGAGTTCCGTGTCTTCGCGGTCTTCGGATTCCCGTTGCGACTGTCGTTGCCCTCGTGGCTGAAGGGCAAACCACAGAGGGTATTCTCGCGCTGTACCCCGACCTCGAGGCTGACGACGTCCGCGAGGCGCTGCTCTTTGCGGCCGAAGCCGTCCGCGAACGAGCGTTGCCCCTCGCCGCCGGCGAATGAGGTTCCTGATCGACAACGCGCTTTCGCCAGCGCTCGCTGCTCTCCTGCAACAGGCCGGTCATGATGCAATCCATGTTCGCGAATTAGGATTGCAGCACGCCGACGACGAAGTGATCTTCGAGCGCGCTGCCGCCGAGCATCGAATCGTCGTGTCCGCGGATGCTGATTTCGGAACGCTGCTCGCGGTGCGTTCCTCGCGACAGCCGTCGGTCATCCAGTTCCGCGGCGAGGGTAGCCGGAAGCCGGACGCACTGGCGCGAACGCTGCTCGCGAACCTGCCCCAGCTCGTCGACGCCTTGGAGAACGGTAGCATCGTCACGTTCGAGCCGGCTCGGGTTCGAGTGCGCTTGCTTCCGATTGGCCCGCGCGAGGGCGACGAGTAGGCCAAGCCTGACGGCTCTTCGACTCGCTGCTCAGGTCTCGCCCGGAGTGCAGCAGCATCCTGAGGTCGCGCAGGTCTTCACACTCTCCGACCCGCATAGCGAAGTCATCGAGCGCCTCGGTCCCCCGGCCAAGAAGAAGCGCATTCCAGTCTCTTCGTGGCGCTGGCCCAGGCCACCCGACGGCCGATTCGGGCTTTAAGACAGGGGGTCATGGACCAGTTACAGGCGCGAAAGTAGGATTTCTGCGGGGTTCCCTCGGGGTTCCGCCGCGCGATGTGGTCGCCGCGATGTCATGCGATTACCTGCGTCAAGTCGTTTTGGATCAGAAACTTGAGCCCAATCGATGTCTCGCATACCGTCGCAGAAGCTCGCGAGACCGCGTTCTTGGGCGCAGGGGGTCGCTGGTTCGAATCCAGTCGCCCCGACCACTTCACTCAGAAATCCTCGTAAGCCTCACAACGAGCAGCGCTTCTCGGCGCGAGCTCTGTTCGCTCGTTCTCGCCACGAATCGCCCTCGCATGCCCGTTTTCGCCGCAAAGTGGTCACAGATTTGGTCACACCAAAACCGCACGTAAGTGATGCAAGTGAAGGTGCTTCTGGAAGCAGAATCCGCAGCGGCTGCGTGAAGTACTGGCCGAGGGCGCGGTGCGCGCGAAGATTGGACCGATCACCCCGCACGCGCTGCGCCATACCTTTGGCACGCGATGGCTTCAGGCCGGCGGTGACATCTACAAACTGTCGAAGATCCTTGGC
>CAVRYF010000007.1:0-268414 GCA_963725325.1 uncultured Acidobacteriota bacterium
CCAATATCGTGGAAGAGACGATCGCCGTCGGGCCGAAGCCACGCTTTCTGGCGGTCGGCCTGGGATCGGTGTGGACGATCAATCAGGGCGACGGCACCATCTCGCGCATCGACGCGAAGACGAACAAAGTCATCGCCACGATCGAAGCCGGCATTCCCGGCGGCGGCGGCGAGATTGCCGTTGGCGAGGAATCGTCTGGGTCACGTCCTTCGAGTATCCCGTGACGCGCATCAACCCGACGACCAACACCGTCGTGCAGCAGTTCTTCGGCCCCGGAGGAGACGCAATCCGCGTCGGGCGCGGATACCGTCTGGCTCTCCAACCTGCGTCAGAGCAATGTATGGCGCCTCAATCCAAAGCGGATTGAGGCGACGGTGGCGCAGTAGACCGTATAAAGACGTCTGTCACGATGTCCTGGCGGCATCGCCCGAACTGCGTCGTCCGGCGTGCAGCCTGGCGACGTCCTTCTTGACCGTGCGCGATGCCGCGAACAGCACGGCCGCGAGGATTGTTTCGAGCGTGGGGACGATGTCCAGCGCCGTGTGCAGGCCTTGCGCTCTGAAGGGCTCCAGCGCTCGAACGTCGAAGCCCTTGGCTTCGCCCACCAGGCTGCGGAACTCGGCCGTCATCAATGCGCCGAATCCCAGCGGCTGAACCGCTCCGGCGACGCTGGCCGCCTGGAACGTGAAGTAATCGCTCGCCAGCCCGGTGCCGACCGGTCCGAGCGACGCGCCCAGGATGTTGCATCGCACAAGAAGTACAGCGCCATCGCCGTTCCGCGCAGCGAAGGCTCGACGACATCGTGCAGTGTGGGGTCCACGGTCGCGTAGTACACGTACATCACGCCGCAGCCGGTCTCCCATGAACAGCGCGAAGCCCAGGACGTCGCCAGCCGGGCGCATCAAGCCAAGACAACATCAGCGGCGCACAGATGGCGATCGCACCGGCGCCGACGATCAGGCGCCCGTCGACGCGGTGGCGGCACAGCCGGTCGCAGAGCGCCGCCGCCGGCGAGGCCGACGATTCCTGAAAACCCATAGACGGCGGCAGCCACCCAGCCGGCATCGAGAAAACTCATCCGGTGAAAACGAACGAGGAACGGCGCGACGAACGACCCCAGCACGTACATGTTGAAGTTGTGCAGTGCCCCAGACACGATGAGCCAGCGCATCGTGGGAATCGACAGCACCAGTAGATACGGATTGCCGGGACGGCGGCGGTCGCCCACCGCGTGCTCCTCCACGGTGCCGCGGCTCGGCTCGCGAATCGTGAGCGCCGGCAATCGCGCACAGGATGCCTGGCACCGCCGCCACGTAAAAAGCGTTGCGCCATCCCCAGTTCTGCAGAATCCACCCGCCGGCGCCGTTCGCCAGCCCCAGGCCGATCGGCAGGCCGAGCATCCAGAGCGCGACCGCGCGCGCGCGACGGGTCTTCGGAGACAGGTCGCCGATGAGCGACGTGGACGCTGGCGCGCAGGTCGCCTCGCCGATGCCGACGCCGAGGCGCGCGACGATGAGCTGTCCGAAGTTACGCGCCGCGCCCGAGAACGCCGTGAGCACGCTCCACGCGAAGACACCGCCCGCCAGGATCCACCGGCGCTCGACCCGATCGGACAACCGGCCGAGGGCCGCCCCGACGACGGCGTAGAGCAACGTGAAGACAGTGCCAGCAGTCCCAGCGCCGTATCGCTGAGCCCCCACTCGCGGCGGTACCTTCCCCGACGCCACCGATGATCTGGCGGTCGAAGAAGTTCAAGAGGTTGATCGCGAACAACACGACAAGCGCGGGTCCACGGCACCAGGCGCCATCTGTGGGAACCTCTGTGTTAGAACGGATGCTTCCCCCGCCTCGATCACCGCCTCGGCGATCCGCCGGCGCGCTCCGATGGTGTCCATGCCGCCGTGCGCGGACAGCCTCTGCGCCGACGTCGCGATCGACAGATCGGCGCCCCGCGTGATCGACGCGGGCGACCACCTCACGCGATGCCGACGCGATCCGATCGGCCGCATCGCTGGTGTAGACGCGCGCCGCATCCGCGGCGATGCCCGCGCCGCGGTCCGCTTTCGACATCATCTTTTCGGCTCGCGCGATGCCGCTCTCGATGGCGAACACCTCGATGATAATGTCCGCGATCTGCGCCTGGACTTCCTGCGCCTCCTTGAACTCCGCGCCGTACGCCGCCGAGGCCTGTCCGAGCAGGCCGATGGCCAGCCGCTTCGCGCGGCCGAGGAACTCGCGCTCGCTGGCCAGTGGGCCGGTCGCCGCCGGCCTGGAGGCGTCGCCCGAGACGTCGAGCGCGGCCCGGCGCGGCCTCGGGCGTGACGAGCGCCGGCGACTGCTTCACCAATCGGGCCGGGATGATCAGCCGGTTAATCTCGTTGGTGCCCTCGTAGATGCGCGTGATGCGCGCGTCTCGGAACATCCGCTCCACCGGGAACTCACGGGAGTAGCCGTTGCCGCCGAACACCTGCACCGCTTCGTCCACCGCCCAGGCGAGCGCTTCGCTCGTCCAGACCTTGTTGATGGAACACTCGATCGCGAAGGCCTCGATCGTCTTCAACACGCGGGGGCCGTCGCTCGGATCGACCGATTCGAGCGCGCGGTCCACTTCGCCCAGCGTGCGATAGGACATCGCATCGCCGACGAAGCCGCGTATCGCCATGCCCGCGAGCTTCTGCTTGATCAGGCCGAACTCGGCGATCGCCTTGCCGAACTGGCGCCGTTCCTTCGCGTACTTCACGGCGTGGCCGAGCGCCAGCTTCACACCCGACATGTTGCGGGCGCCCAGCTTCACCCGGCCGAGGTTGAGGATGTTGAACGCGACCCGTGCCCCTGACCGATCGCGCCGAGGACGTTCTCGACCGGCACCTTCACGTCGTCGAGCATCAGCGCGGTGGTAGAGCTGCCGTCCAGACCGAGCTTGATCTCGTCGCGCCCGCTCACGACGCCCATCGAGCGTTCGACGAGGAACGCGGTGAACTGGTCGCCATCGACCTTGGCAAAGATCGTGAACAGATCGGCGAAGCCGCCGTTGGTGATCCACATCTTCTGGCCATTGAGCAGGTAGTGGCGCCCATCGGGCGAGAGGGTGGCGCTCGTTCGCGCGGCGAGCGCGTCAGAACCCGACTGCGGCTCTGTGAGCGCGTAGGCGGCGATCATTTCGCCGGTCGAGAGCCTGGGCAGATAGCGCTGCTTCTGCTCGTCGGTGCCGAAGTAGACCAGCGGCAGCGTGCCGATGGACGTGTGCGCGCCGAGAGACCCGCCGAACGAGGGGTTTACTGCGAATCTGCTCGCCGACATACGACGCGCTGATGAGATCGAGCCCGAGCCCTCCGGGTACCTGTCGGGATTTCCAGAGACGCAGTAGGTCCAGCTCGCTCGCTTTCCTCAGCAGCCGGCGCGAGACTCCCAGTCGTGTCGTACCAGCCGATCGACGACGGGGAGCACTTCCTTCTGCATGAACTCGGCCGCGGTCTGGCCGAACATGCGCTCGTTCTTCCGGTCAGGTCTTCGGGGTCAACGCGTCGTACGCACTCAGGTGCGGTCGAAGAAATGTCGACTGGCGGCGATCGCGTGTGAGTGTGTCATCGGGGCGCTCATGTGTTGACAGTCGGGCGGCTGGGAAGTGTCAGGCCTGGACGTTATGCTCGCTCTTAGCGAATTGTTCGCACTTCAACGCCGCGCCGCGATGCTGACCGGCCGATTCCGCCGCCTCGGTCTGAAGACGGACGGCCGGTTCGCCGGGCCCCGCGCCTCGTCCACGCCGTACGCCCGGCGCCAGGAACGCCGTCTCGCCGGCGGCGGGCGGGAATATCGTGACCGCGGCTTCACCCTACGCGCACCGGCCTGGAAGAAGCACTACGACTACTGGGTGCGGTCGCCGCTCTGAGTACCCGGGGCGGTCGTTGGCCGACATCCTCGACATCAGCGCGGTCGAACGGCCGGACCGTCAGGCGACCGAGTTTCTGGGCGCGCAACTGACCTACCGCGATGTGAAGCGCCGGGCCGACGCGCTGGCCGTGTCGCTGGCGCGGCTCGGCATCGTCAAGGGCGATCGCGTCGGCATCATGCTGCCGAACTGTCCGCAGTACATGATCTCTGGGTTCGCGCCATCCTGCGGCTCGGCGCGATCGTCGTCAACATCAACCCGAGCTACACCGCACGCGAAGTGCTGACAGTCGCGGCCGACTCGGGTGTGCGCCTCGTCATCACGCTCGATGCCCTGGCGCCGCTGGTGGACGGCGTCCGCGGCGACACGTCGATCGAGCGGATTGTGGTGACGTCGCTGGCGGAGAATTGGCGGGAGGCAGCGGGCGCCGCCGCAGGTCGCGGGCGCCCAGTCCCTCGGCCATCTGCTGGCCCCGGTGGTGCCTCGGACGTGCCTCGCGTCTCGATCCAGTCCGATGATCTGGCTGTTTCTGCGTACACGGGGAGTACGGGCACGCCGAAAGGTGCGCGGCCCTCACGCACGGGAACATCTGGGCCAACGTAGTGCAGAGCGAATGTTGGACGAACCCCGCGTATGCACTCGGCGGCACCGAGCGTTACCTCGTCGTCATCCCGTATTTCCACATCTACGCCTTCACGGTCTGCATGATGGTCGGCCTCCGGCTTGGCGCGCTGCAGGTCATCCACCCCAGGTACGATCCCGAGCAGGTGCTGGCGTCTATTTCGCGACTTTCGCCCGACGTGCTTCCCTGCCGTGCCAACCGTTTATCGTGCCGCTCCGAGCCATCCCGCAGTGGGCGAGCACGGGCTCGAGCAGGCTGCGGCATTGTTGACAGGGTGACGTCTGCCCGGTCGAGGTCATGGAAGAATTCGAGCGCCGCATCGGCCGCCCGCTGAACGAAGGGTACGGGCTGTCGGAGACCTCGCCGGTCACGCACTCCACGCCGCAGCTCGCCTCGCGAAGGATGGGCTCCATCGGACTGCCATTCCCCGACACGGACATGAAGATCGTGGACGTCGAGAGCGGCAGGCACGAGCTGCCGATCGGGGAGGCGGGCGAGCTGTGCATCGCGGGGCCGCAGGTGATGAAAGGCTACTGGAACAAGCCCGAAGACAGCGCCTACGTGCTCCGACACGGAGCCGACGGCCGCGTCTGGTTCCACACGGGCGATATCGCGCGGATGGACGAGGACGACTACACGTCGATCGTCCAGCGCAAGAAGGACATGATCATCGTGGATGGGTTCAACGTCTACCCGTCGGAAGTGGAATCGGTGCTCTACACGCATCCGGCGGTAAAACTGGCCGCGGGCGATCGGCGTGGCGGACAAGTATCACGGCGAGATCGTGAAAGCTTGCGTCGCCTTCAAACCGGGCCGTCACGCCACGCCCGAGGAGCTGACCGCGTTCTGCCGCATCAGCCTCGCGGAGTACAAAGTGCCGCGGACTGTCGAGGTGCGCGACACGCTGCCGATGAGCGCGGTCGGCAAGATACTCTACCGCGTGCTCCGCGACGAGCACGCCGCCGGTTCGACAGCCCGATGAGGCCGGCGGGGCAGCGGAACGGAGTCGTCATGTCGGACATATTCGTCAGGTACAAATCAAGGACGGCGTTGCCGTCCTCACCATGGACAACCCGCCGGTCAATGCGCTGAGCCCCGCCATGTGGGAAGGCATCGAAGCCGCTGTCCTTCGGGCGTCGGCTGATTCGGCGGCAGAAGCCATCGTCCTCATCGGCGCGGGCACGACCTTCATCGCCGGCGCCGACATCAAAGTGTTCGACACGCTCAAGACGCCGGCAGGATTCCCTCTTGCGGTAGCTCGCACGCACGCGCTGCTCAAGAACGTCGAGGACGCGCCCAAGCCGCTCGTTGCCGCCATCCACGGCCACGCGCTCGGAGGCGGACTCGAGGTCGCGCAGGCGTGTCACTTCCGGGTCGCGACCAGGGACGCGAAAGTGGGTCAGCCGGAAGTCATGCTCGGGATTATTCCGGTGCCGGAGGCACCCAGCGGCTGCCCAGGCTGTGCGGCGCCACCATGGCGCTCGAGATGTGCACTGGCGGCAAGCCCGTGCCGGCGGCCAAGGCGCTCGCGGCCGGCATCATCGACCACATCGTGGACGGGGACCTGCTCGCCGGCGCGATCGCGTTCGCGAAGGCGAAGGCGAACGCCCGCGAGATCCGCAAGTCGCGGGAAATCTCGCTTACCGTCGAGCAGGTGGCGGCCGGGCTCGCGGCGTGCGCCGATCTGCGGAGGACGCTCGCGAACACCGCACGAGGGATGGCAGCGCCTTCCGCCGTGGTCGACGCGATCGAAGCCGGCCTGAAGAGCTCGTTCGACGCCGGATCGATCCGTGAGCGTGAGCTCTTCGCCGGATGCGTGGTCTCGACCGAATCGAAGGCGCTCCGCCACCTGTTCTTCGCCGAACGCGAGGCCGCGAAGGTGCCCGGCGTGCCGAAAGACACGCCAGCCAGAGACATCACGCGCGCCGCGGTCGTCGGCGCCGGGACCATGGGCGGCGGGATCGCGATGTCGTACGCGAACGCCGGCATCCCGGTCCTACTCAAGGACGTCGACGATGCCGCGTTGCAGCGGGGCCTTGCGACCATCCGCAGGAACTACGCCGTCACGATGTCGAAGGGCAAGATGACGCCCGAACAGGTCGAGAACACGCTGGCGCTCATCACGCCGACGACGACGTACGACGGATTCGACAGGGTGGACATCGTCGTGGAAGCCGTGTTCGAGAACATGGATCTCGAAGAAGTCGACGTTCGCCGAGCTCGGACAGACGACACGACCCGACTGCGTGCTCGCGTCGAACTCCTCGACGCTCGACATCGACGAGTTCGCGCGGGCGAGCACACGGCCGGGACAGGTGCTGGGGCATCACTTCTTCAGCCCGGCGAATGTGATGAAGCTCCTCGAGATCGTCCGGGGGCGCCAGACGAGCGCGGACGTGATCGCCACATCGCTCAAGCTGGCGAAGAAGATCAACAAGGTTGGCGTCGTGGTCGGCAACTGTTTCGGGTTCGTCGCCAACCGCATGCTCGCGTACTACATGCGGGAGGCGTATCTCCTGCTCGAAGAAGGCGCCGGCGTCGAGCAGATCGATCGGGTGCTGACCGGGTTCGGGCTGCCGGTCGGGCCGTACGGCATGCAGGACATTGCGGGCATCGACGTCGGCGCGCGAATCCGCCAGGTACCTGGCGTCAAGCGGACAGACGCGCGCGAAAGGACCGCAGTCGGAGATTCCGGACCGACTGTTCCAGATGGGGCGATACGGACAGAAGACCGGCGCGGGCTGGTACAAATACGACGCGCCCGGGAGCCGCAATCGGACAGTGGATCCCCTGATCGATCAGCTCGCGGCGGAGGCGGCGACGAAGCGTGGCCTCACGCGCCGGCCAATCGCCGACGAGGACATCATCGCGCGGATCACGACGGCGCTGGCCAACGAGGGCGCGCGTGTCCTCGAAGAGGGCTACGCCACGCGGCCCGGCGATATCGACATCATTTATGTCTACGGATTCGGCTTCCCGCGCCACCGCGGCGGCCCGATGTTCTACGCGGACACCGTCGGTCTCGACACGGTCCTGGCGCGGGTGCAGGAGTACCGGGCACGATTCGGCGATTATTGGCAACCCGCGCCGCTGCTCGAGCGATACGTCGCCGAGGGGCGCGGATTCTACAGCGACGCGGCCCTGCAAGTGTAAGCGGCAGTCCTGTACGGCTGCCTGACCACTATGATCGACATCACTGACGTCGCGTCATTGCGCGCGCGCGTCGGCCAGGAGATCGCCGTCAGCGACTGGCTGGAAGTCACCCAGGCGCGCATCCAGCAGTTCGCGGACGCAACCGGCGATCATCAGTGGATTCACCTCGACACTGAGCGGGCGGCAGCTGAGTCACCCTTCGGTTCGACGATCGCCCACGGGTTCCTCACTCTCTCGCTCCTCAGCCCGCTCATCGGCGACGCCCTGCACTTCACAGGCCTGCGACTGGCCGTCAATTACGGCCTGAACCGGGTCCGCTTCGTGTCTCCCGTGCCGGCGGGCGCACGCATCCGGGCGCGCATCGTACCGGGGTCGGTGACCGAAGTGGCCGGGAGCATCCAGGTGGTGTGGAACGTGACCATTGAGCGCGAGCACGCGGACAAACCCGCCTGCATCGCCGAGTGGATAGTGCGGTATGACGCTCGGCAATGGCAGGCGGTGTAGCGGATGCCCACTCGGTCCAGTGCCTCGATCACGAGCGAGGCAATTTCGAGCAGGTCGATCCCGGCTCGAGGTCATCCACTTCCTGCTTCGGACACTATCCACGGCTCGAGCCGAGAAGCCGCGCGGCCAGCGAACGGAACCGGTCGCGGTGGCGGCTGGTGAGGAACATCCACCGCAGCGTCCTGACGCTCAGCGGCGCTCGGGCGTCTGAGGGGAGCATCTCGTCGAGCGTCTCGAGCGGTCGGACCCGAAGGCGGTCCAGGAGCGCGACTCTGTGCACACAGGAGACCGTGCACAGCGGCGCGCAGGACTTCTCGGTCCCCGCCTCCCGTTCGACGTCGGTCGCCGTGTAGTCCGCCAGCGGGATCCCCGGGTGGCCCCTCTGTTGCGAGCACCAGTGCACGAGCCCGTCTTCGCAGACGTACAGATACCGTCCACCCGCTCCACAGTGCCAGACGTTCCGGCGGCCGTGTGCCAGGTTGCGCTGGAAGTCGTTCTGGTTCTGCACCGAGTAGAAAGGCGCGGTCATGCGCGCGATCTCCTCGTACGCGCGTAATTGATCGGGCGACAGCGGCACGAGCTCACCGTGTCCGTTGTGAATGAGGCCCACCGTCGCCGTCAGCCCAAGTTCGATCGCCCGACGGGCCACCGTCAGCGCGTCCCCAGGATCGCGGAGCGTGCCCCCAAGCACGGAGTTCACGTTCACGCTGAAGGTCGCATGACGCGCCAGCATCGTCAGTTTCTGGTCGAGAACCTTGAGGCTCTTCTTGGAGGTCTCGTCCGGCGTGACGTTGTCGATGCTGATCTGCAGGTGATCGAGACCCGCATCGTTCAGGCGTTCGATCCGCCGCCGGCTCAGCAGGTATCCGTTCGTGATGAGCCCCGCGAGCGCTCCGTGCCACCGGATGCGGCGGATGATGGTGTCGAGCTCTGGATGCAGCAGCGGCTCGCCACCGCTGAGCTCGACCGTGGTGGTGCCGAGACGCGCCAGGTGGTCGATCCGCTCGAGCATCGTGTCGAGGGGCACCGGTGACGAGTGGTTGTCGAACTCGTTGCAATAGGCACAGGCGAGATTGCAGCGCCGAATCGGGACGATCTGGGCGAGCACCGGATGCCGGGACGACTGCAACCCCCTCGCGACCATCCGCGCTTCGCGCCATTTTCGGTTCGCAGTTGTCAGCATAGGGAGCCCCCACCGGTAATGTGAGAATCAGGCGCCGAACGGCTCACCCACGCCGGCCTCCTGTAGACTCGTCCCTGACTCCTCAAGGTGGCGATGACAGAGTTCCCGTCGGGCCTGCCCACGCGAGCGACCCCCGTCACTGTGGCCTATCTGCTGGTGACAGCGGCCCTTGCCGCGATTTTCCACCAGACCATCGCACAATGGCCAGCGATTGTCATCGTCCACCTGACCGTGTGCGCGGCGCTCGTGCGGCTGGACCGTATCGAGTCGTCATCGCCGATCGCACGCGCGCTCAATGACTGGCACCCCATCCTGCTCTTCCCGATCCTCTATAAGGAGGTCGAGCTGCTCGCCGCTGGAGTCGGCGACTGGCGGCTCACCGAAGCCATCCCAGCGCTCGAAGCCATCCTCTTCAACGGCCAGCCAAGTCTTTACCTCAGCGAGCGCTGGAACTCGGTCGCTCTTTCCGAGTATCTACATTTCTGCTACCTGTCGTATGTGCTGGTGATTCCTGGAGTCTGCGGCTACTGGTATGCCACACGACGGCAGACGGCCTTTCGAGAAGTCGTGCTGCTCCTGGCCGTGACGATGTTCGGCAGCTATCTCTTCTTCATCCTCTTTCCGGTGGCCAGTCCCTACTACCGGTCCGAGCCCTTGGGGCCGCCGTTTGCGGGGCACTTCTTCTTCGACCTCGTACACGAGGTATCGGCCAGAGGCGGCGCCCGCGGCGGGGCGTTTCCGAGCGCACATGTATCGGGCGCGGTCGTGATTTGGCTCGTGGTCTGGCGACACCAGCGGCCGCTCGCCGTGCTCCTGGCGCCGATTATCGGGGGAGTCGTTGTGGCTACTGTCTACGGACGATTCCACTACGCGCTCGATACGGTGGCCGGTCTTCTGGTGGCGATTGTGGTGGTGACGGCTTTCACCAGCGGCGTTGTTCGAAGGCACGTGTGGCAGCCTTCATAACCTCTTGAAACGCGAGCTGCCTCCGACACAGGCACGTACCCTTCTAGCTAGGCCGAGGGTCGAGCGCCTGCAGCTGCGCGCGCGAGCGACGCGAGCGGGGGTGGCCCATACGCCGGAGGCGCAGAGTCGTCTCGAGCGCTACCTTCGCCAGATCAAGACGCCTCTGCGCGGAAGAAGATGACCCGTTTCAAGGCACGTGCTTTTTCGGCCCGACGCCCGTAACGACGTTGTCCATCGTGACCTCGGTGCGCGGCGACTCCACGATCTTGGTCGCCGTGATCTTATTGCCCGGACGCAGTTCCATCGCCTCGACTTTCTTTCCGTCCACATCGAACTTGAATCCGGAGGGGATATCGTACTGTTTGTTCTCGCCGTTCTCGAGAGTCAGGATCACGCTCGTCGGCGCGGCGACCCAGACTGTGCCCTTCAGGGTCGTGATCGTGCGGTCGACAATCGGCGTTTCTGTCACGGTCACAAAAGCCGTCAGCACGGTGCCGATCGGGACTTTGTTCAGCGGCATCACGACTCCATCGATCGTGGCCGTCTTTCCCGGCCGCAGCTGGAAGAGCCTGTAGGTCCCGCTCGGCATCATCTTCGCGATGAGGTAGTCGCCCTGAAGGTAGGCGACCTCGCCCTTCAACTGAGTCGTACTGACCTTGGGTGCGCCGGGTACTGACTGCTTGGCCTGCGTAGGCTGGGCCCAGGCACCCACCGCGACGCTCAGGGCAGCGGCAGCGACGGCAAGAACGCGCATTGTCCCGCTGAATGACTTTTGCATCTTCGTTTCTCGCTTCCTCGCGTCCTCCGGCCCTCCGGGAATCCGGCGCCTCGGACGGAGGGCAGATTAGCAGATGCGCTGGCGGCCCGCCAAGTGGCGAGTCTTGAAGAGAGATGTATGTGGTTGACCTGTTGCCGGCGATAGGGTGTGCGAAGGTCCGACCGGATGGGGAGTACGTTCGATCTGCTGATGAGCTTGGCGTCCGGCACGCGTCTCGGCCGCTATTGCCTCAACCAGCGTCTGCTCGTCCGCCGTCCGGACGGCGTCGCCCTCGTGGACGCTGAGTCGGGCGCCGGCCGCCTGCTCCATCACGGCCGCAGGCGACATGGTCGGCCACCGCGCCAGACAACCGATGGATCACGTACTCGGAAACGGCGACCGAGGAAGACATCTAAATCGCGACGGTCGCTCGAAGATGAGGCCATGACCGGCACCACTTGCGGGCGCCCGGCCTTATAATCTCCGCGACGAGCAATCTCGCGAAATCCGGCGACCGAATCGTTGGTCGGTGCTTCCGTTCGACTCAAGCCGCCCGCTCCATAGCTGCAGGTACCGGCGGTTGCACGCCCGCGCACTCAAAGGATCCCGAGCGATTCGCTCCTCCAGCCGGGGCGCGCAGGACGGCCTGACTAGCGCGGTCACGCTGACCAGGTGGATTACACTAACGCGTCCTGCAGGTCAGGCAATGACATGAGGGGGCGATCGACACTCGCCGGGAACGCTTGCCACGGCGAAATGACGAATCCGGCTGAATCGATTCGGTAACAGTCACAGACCAATGCATACAATCGAGTTTGAACCTCCCAAATTGCGGCGTGTGGCTGTCGTGATGTTGGGGAGCATGCTCTGGGGCGTCTCCCTATGCGCCGCGCAGGGCACGCAGGACGCGCCGCCTCCCGATCCGAACGGTCCTCCAACGACGCTGGCCGACCAGGTGACCGGTTTCTCTGCGGCCTCCTTCGCGCAGACACCAGGCCCGCCCTCCTGGATCGTCGAGCGGCGCGCGTGCGAGGGGTGTCCCCCGCGCAGTGTCGGCAGGGCCCTCTTTCAGACCACCGCCGTCAATGTGATGTACGGACTGGCGAACCTCGTTCGCGGGCAGGTGACGGCGCGTATCACGCCCAAGACGTGGTGGGCCAACATGGAGCAAGGGTGGGTCTGGGACCTGGACGACTTCACCGTCAACCAGATCGGCCACCCGTATCAAGGCAACAACTACTTCAACACGGGCCGCGCCAACGGCTTGAGCTTCTACGAGTCGGCGGCCGTGACGGCCTTCGGCAGCGGCACGTGGGAGTATTTCGGCGAGACGAACCACGCGTCCCTGAACGACTTCATCAACACGACGCTCGGCGGCATCGCGCTAGGCGAGATGTTTCACCGTACAGCGTGGCTCGTGCGGGACACCGGCGCCACCGGCCGCGGGCGGTTGTGGCGCGAAATCGGCGCTACGGCGCTCGATCCGATCACCGGGTTGAACCGATTCATTCACGGGGATGCGTCGCGCGTTGTCGACAAGCCCGCGGACATGGTGCCCTCGAACCTCACCGCCTTTGGCGCCGCCGGCGTGTTGTGGCGCGGCACGGAGGACAACGCGTTCACGGCGTCCGCGCAGCCATTCCTGGAGGTGGACGCGGTCTACGGGGATCCGGACAAGGGACACAGCCGAACACCATACGACGCGTTCACGATGAGGCTACGCTTCGGCGGAGGATCGGGCTTGAGCGAAGCCCGTGTGCGCGGAAGGCTGCTCGGACAGCCGCTCAAGGGCGACAACATCGAGTTCGTTGTCGTGCAGAGCTATGACTTCCAGAAAAACGACGCCTACGCCACGGGAGCCCAATCCTTCGAGGGCGCATTCGGGTTCACACACAACCTGTCGTCCACGACCAAGTTCTGGGTGCTGGGTTGGGGCGGCCTGACCGTCCTCGGCGCCATCGATTCGCTCCCACTCGGCCTGACCGAACGCCCGGAGGAGCCGGAGACCGGAGATGCGGGTCAGGGCGTTTCCGAGGGGCCGCGCTATTACGACTACGGCCCTGGATCGGACTTTGGCGCGACCGCCGTCTTCTCGCGGAACAATCGCCCGTTCGCTACGCTCTTCTACGAGGGCCGTCACCTCTTCTCCCTCGACGGCGTGCGCGCGAACCACTTCCTGCAGCGCGGACGCGTCGATCTCCTGCTGCCAGTGCGAGGCGCGTTCGGCGTTGGGGTCACAGGAGAGTACTTCGATCGACGGACCTTCTACCAGGATCCCGCCCGCACGCGCGTACGCTACCACTACCCGCAGGTGCGCACCTACTTCACGTGGAGGTTGTCGTGAACCTCTCGATGCGCACCTGGGTGCGCGGTCTTTGCCTGCTCGCGCTTGCCCCGACCGTGGCGTTCGCCCAGGCAGTCTCCCAGGCACCGTCGAGCCAGCCGGCCCCGGCCGGCGGCGCCTCCAGGTTGTGGCTCGTGGCCGGTGGCGCGTTCGCGACGCTGCGCGGCGATTGTCAGGCCTGCGAGGAGGATTTTCCGTACCGCCACTCCGGTGCCGTGCTGGTCGATATCGGATATCGTGTCAACCCTCGCATGGACGTCGGCGCCGAAGTGTACTGGATGCCGATCGACACGTCGCAGGGAACCATCCGCACGACGCACTTCGATGCCGTGGCGCAGTTCAGGCCCTGGGCGTCGCAGGGGTTCTTCCTGAAAGGTGGCGCCGGGATGGCGTTCGTCCGGAACTGGGTGGACGTCCTCGGTCCGGACTCGTTCAACGACAAGGCCCTGTCGGTGATCATTGGCGCCGGATGGGCCTTCCGGCCGACCAAGCGCCTCGGTCTGCAGGTGTTCGGCAGTGAGCACGCCCTCGCCCTGGGCGACTTGCAGGCCAGCCAGGGGCAGATCGACGATGTGATCGGCAACCGATGGTCGATTGGGGCTGCGGTGATCATTCGATAGGCTGCCTGACATTTCGGCCAGTGGCTGCTTCTATCATGCCCACTCCGGCACCACAGCTACGGGATCGCGCACGGTCGCACGATGGCCCAGACCGGCCGGTGATCGCTGGCGCCGGTGACGTCCGGCGCGTGCGCCGCAGGGCGGTTTCCCGTCGCGCAGAGCCCGCGAACGAGCAGGTGATCGAAGTCGAAGAACATGCCGCGGTCGTCGAGTGTGCTGGTCAACCAGGAGAAACCGGCCTTCGCGACCTCGTCGGCCGGCCCGCGACCGTTGAAATCACCCGCTATCACGACCGGACCCGGCCATGTGGCCGCATCTGCCAGCACCGCGCGCGCCTGATCGCGCCGGTGTCCTTCGCTCCAGAGCCCATACACGGTCTCGAAGTGAACCGAGTAGGCTCGCACGTCACCAGCCGGCGTACGCACCGTCGCCGCGACGGCCGCCCGCCGAAGCTTTCGAAACCGATGTTCGTACGGGAGCGGCACCTTGCGCGCATCGTCCAACGGCCAGGGCGAGAGAACCGCGACGCCAAAGTCGCGGTGCGAGTACGGATGCCGTGCCGAGGGGACGTAGATGGAGTTCATGCCGAGAGCGCGCGCCAGCTTTTCCGTGCCGGGCCCGTCCATCTCCTGGAGGAACAGTACGTCGGCGTCTTTCAGTGGACCTGGCCGTGTCAGCAGGTCTGCCGCCCGATCCACGTGTTCGCCAAACTTCACGTTGAATGTCACGAGCCTCATCTCGCGTGTGGCCACACGCGACGAAGGCTGCCGGACGACCAGGACCGGGCCGGTCGGGTCGTCGTAATTGAGGGCGGTCGCACACCCGGGGGCACACGCCAGCAAGGCCGCGGCGATGGTTGTCTCTAGGAGTCGGCGCATCGGCATCGACCGGGCTCAGTGCCGTCGGAACTTTGGCCTTGGCGCGGGCGATGCGAGCGGCAGCATCAACGACTGCGCGACACGCGAGCCAGCGCTTCGCTGGCGAGGCGTTGCAGCAGTCGACCGGCAGCCGCCGCGAGGTCGCCGGGCAGTGTTGCCGAGACTGGCTCCGCCGCGCGGACGACGTCCGTGCGTACCGAATGATCGGGCGATGTGACCTGCACCTCGACCGCACCGACGAGCTGATTCCCGGCGCCCGCCGACTCGAGGTGCCACGCCAGCAGCGTCACGCCAACCGTCGAGGCGTCCGCCGAGTCCACGAGACGCACGCCGGCATTCGCCGCCAGTTCGACCCGCAGCGCCGTGTCCAGGTACCGGTCGGGGGCGGAGGACCACTGCCACACCGGATCCTGGGTGAGCTCGCCCCCCGCCTCCCGGTGCAGCACGCGCCGGCCGATATGTCCCCGCGCCTGCGTCTCCACCAGCCGCACCGCGATGGCGTCACCGGTGCGCCCGGGTCGTGCCGCCGGTTCCACCAGCTCTGGCTCGATCATCCGGCCGGGGACCACATCTGGCCGCTTGAGCGTGAGCTGGCAGCCGGCGATTGACAGGATGGCGAGCGTGGCGAGCCCGCCGTGAAGCACTCTCCTCATCGTTTCTTCCCCGTGGCAGGTGGTCGCGGTCCGTACATCACCGATTCGGGCTGTTCCTGGATCTGCCGCGCGAGATCGCGCAGCTCGTCGAGCGACTGGCGGATCGCCGGCAGCGATCGGCGGAGATCGTCGGCGGCGAGGCTGGCGCGCTCCATCGCCTCGCGCGACGACCGCGTGGCGGCGGGAAGGTCCGCCTCCCGCATCGCCGTCCGCGCCTCTTCGACGAACGTCACGACCGGTCCTTCGGTGCCGACCAATCCTTGGAGCTCGTTCGTAATCCGTTCCATCTGTGCGGTCGTCGTCGAGAAGAACTTGCGCGAGTCGGTGCTCAACGCCTGGAGATCGCTCTCGCGAAAGATCCGCTCGATGTTGGTGAAGAACCGATCGCTCCGATCGAGGCTGCCAGGGAACGCGCGCGACGATGTCGCGCAGCGTCTGCAGTGTCGCTTGCGCTGTGTCCAGGACCTCCGGGAGGCGATCCTGCACCTGGCCGATCACCGACGGCACCGACGCCACGTACGGCCGATCGGGCGTGAAGCCAAGCGCGAGCGGTGGCGGCGGATTCTTTGGCACGTCGAGCAGCAGGTAGGCCTCGCCGGTCACGGGGTTTCCCACCACCTGCGCCCGCAGGTTCGGAAACATGCCGCCGAGATCGGTGAACTGGCGGATCCGTTTGACGTTCATGCCGATCGTGTTGAGGCGATCCAGAAACACGTCGAAATCCACTTCGACACAGCAGTGACGCCTCGCGGGTCGACCCGCACTTCGGTCACCTGGCCCACCGCCACGCCCCGGTACCGGACCGGGCTCGACACATCCAGGCCGCTGACGTTGTCGGTGGTGTAGGTCACCATCCCGATCACCGCCTGGCTCCTCACGCGCTGGACGAAGAAGACTGCCGTGGCGAGAGCGGTCAAGACGACGACCACGACGAACAGGCCAAGCCGCGCGTAGCTTTTCTCGACAGCCATCGGTTACGCTCCGTGATTTGCGGGCACATCAGGTGAGGTTCGGGTGAAGAAGCTGTGCACGAACGGCACCGTCGACTCGTCGCGCAGCCGACGCGGATCCCCGCGCGCGACGATACCTCTCGCCGACTTATCCAGCACGATGCAGCTGTTGGCGACGAGAAAGATGCTCGGCAGCTCGTGGGTGACGATCACGATCGTGATGCCGAGGTCGCGGCTGAGGGTGATGATCAGTTGATCGAGCTCGACGGCCGTGATCGGATCGAGTCCGGCGGACGGTTCGTCGAAGAAGAGGAGATCGGGCTCGAGCATGAGCGCGCGGGCAATGCCCGCGCGCTTCTTCATGCCGCCGGAGAGCTCGCCAGGCAGGTGATCGTCGAAGCCACCGAGCCCGACGATGTCGAGCTTCGCCCGGCACAACGCGCGCGCGGTCTCACCGCGAATCGACGTCCACATCGTCAGCGGCAGCGCCAGGTTCTCCGCGAGTGTCAGCGAGCTGAAGAGCGCGCCGGATTGGAAGAGCACGCCGAACGGCGGCGTCCCTTCGTAGAGGTGCGGTTCACCGACGCCATCGATGTCGATGCGTCCAGACTGCGGACGGCCAAGCCCGATGAGGTGGCGGAGCAGGCTGCTCTTGCCGCACCCCGAGCCACCGAGGATCGCGAACGTCGATCCGCGGGCGACGTCGAAGCTGACATGCTCCATCAGGACTCGCGAGCCCCAGCCGATGCGGAGGTCGTCGACGATGATGTGCGGCCTGGTGTGCGGCGCGGTCATATGCCCAGGAACACGTAGAAGAGCGTGAAGAGCGAGCTGATCACGATCATGCCGAAGATGGCCAGGACGACCGCGCTCGTCGTCCGCGCGCCGACCGCGGCGGCGCCTCCCTGCGCGGCCAGCCCCTGACCGCAGGCGATGAGGCCGATCGCCAGGCCGAGGAACGGGCTCTTGACGAGTCCTGCCAGCAAGTGGCCGACGGTGATTGTGTCGGCCGTCGCCAGCACGTACGCCCGCGGCGTCATGTGCGTAATCACCGTCGTGGCCGCCAGGCCACCGACGAGTGCCAGGCCGTCGCCGATCCAGGTGAGGAGGGGAAGGACGATGGCGAGCGCGAGGCAGCGCGGCACGACCAGCCAGCGCACGGGATCGAAGCCCATGGCACGCAGGGCATCGATTTCCTCCGACACCTGCATCGTGGCGAGCTCCGAGGCCAGGCCAGCGCCGGATCGACCGGCGACGACGATCGCGGTCACGAGCGGACCGAGCTCGCGGAAGTGCGCGACCACCACGAGCTCGGGGACGAATGCCACGGCGCCGAAGCGACCGAGCTGCGAGACGCCGAGGAAGCCGATGATGACGCCGATGAGCAGGTTGGCCGCGCTCGTGACCAGCAGCGCATCGGCGCCAATCTCCTGGAGCAGCCTCGGGAGCGAGCGCCAGTCGACCGACCGCGGCGCGGCGATGGCCTTCGGGAAGGCGACGGCCGATCGGCCGAGGAAGTCGAACGCCGCGACGATCGAACCGGGGACTGTCAGCCGCAGCCGCGCCGAGGCGCCCGAGCGCCGAGGGGCCCGCCACGGCCAGCGTGTCCCGCGCCGCGTGCCCGCGATAGAGCGCGACCAGCCGTGCGGCCTCAGGATTGTCGCCCTCGACGACGCGCGTCCGGCCGCCGTCGGGGTCGAGCCGATCGAGGAGTTTCGCCAGAAGGGCGGCCCCCGAGCCGTCGATGCGATCGAGCCCCGAGAGGTCGATCTCGATCGCCTGACACCCCTCGAGCCGCGGCTGCACATCGGCCACGGCCGCGGCGACGGTGCTGGCGTGCGCCAGGTCAAAGGCGCCGGACGGCACGAGCCGTGCCCGATTTCCGGTTCGATCCGCCCGCAGGGTGACCGTCATCGTTCGCATCTTCTCGGGTTTGGCGGCCCGCGTCAATTCCGCCTCCGGTGCAGTCGAATCCTGTCGCTCGCACCAGTGGAAGACACGCAGCGCGTCTTCGTCATCGACGAGGAGCCGAGCCTCGATCTCGTCGGCAGGCCTCAGCGGACTCGCAGGATCACGGCGCTTCGCGCGCGGCCGCGTCACGAGCGAGCGCGGCATGAAAGATCTCGGTGACCTGCCGCCGAGCGATCGGGCGTCACAATCATCCTGGGTGCCTGCACAATCTCGTCTGCCCCCTCACAGATCCGGTAGGCGCACACGCCGCTCGGATTTGCTAAGGCGTTACATTGCAATGATTTGCGCGCCGACCACCGTGGCGCGCCGTATGCACACTTCCGCGCGTCGTCGCACGGGGACTGGTGTTCCTCCGCGTTCAAAGAAGGGGCGGTGGATGACGCGACATCGCTGCGGCGTGCTGATCGCGCTGGTCGTCGTCTTGGGCTGTGCCGTCGACGTTCGCGCCGTCGAGGCGCAGTGCACCTACAGCGTGTCGCCGACGAGCGTGTCCGCACCGTCGACGGGGCTCGACAGCAGCATCTCGGTGATCACTGGAAGTTCCTGCGCGTGGACGCCCGTGAGCTCGGTGCCCTGGATCACGATCACCAGCGGCGGGATGGCCGGACTGGGCTCGTTCAACTTCACGGTGGCGTCGACGACCACGGCACGGACCGGAACGATCACCGTCGGTGGCCAGATCGTCACGGTCACCCAGGGAGCCAGCAGCTGCACCTACAGCGTGTCGCCGACGAGCGTCTCCGCGCCGTCGACGGGCCTCAACAGCAGCATCTCCGTGATCACTGGAAGTTCCTGCGCGTGGACGCCTGTCAGTTCGGTGCCCTGGATCACGGTAACCAGCGGTGGCCTGTCGGGGCTCGGGTCGTTCAGCTACACGGTCGCGTCAAACGGCACGGGCGCCGTGCGCACCGGAACGCTCAGTGTCGGCGGCCAGGTCGTTACGGTCACGCAGTCGACGGGCAGCTGCACTTATAGTGTGTCCCCGACGAGCGTGGCGGCGCCGTCGACCGGTATCAGCAGCAGTATCTCGGTCATCACGGGTTCTGGTTGCGGATGGACGGCGACCAGCGCGGTCGCGTGGATCACGATCACCAGCGGCGGCATGTCCGGGCTGGGCTCGGTCAGCTTCAGCGTGGCAGCGACCACGACACCACGGACGGGCACGATCACGGTCGCGGGCCAGACCGTCACAATCACGCAGATCGGTAGTGGCCAGCAGCCTCCGGCGGCTCCCGCGAACCTGCGGATCGTCATCGTGAGCTGAGCGGCGACGGACGGACCGATCGGCCTCTTCACCGCGCCGCGCCGGCGTGACCATCCAGCCTCCCGCGTTTGACGCCCCCCCGGGCGGAGCGTAGAATTCGACCCGTTACCATTGCTCTGCAATTTGGGGGAGGACCGCATGCGCCAGTCGCGCCGCAGTTTCTTTGACGTCCTGGCCGGTGGACGTTCGGACGCGAGTCATGACACCGGGCTCTGGATTGCCGCACGCGGCCACGAGGATTACCAGGCGCAGGCGGCACAAGCCTCACAGCCGGGGGTCGCCGCGCCCAGGCGACCGGAACTGCCTCCAGGCGTCAAGGCGATCCGCATCAGCAGCAACGAGAACCCGCTCGGGCCCGGCAAGGCGGTGCTCGACGCGATCATGCACAAGTTCCCGGAGGCCGGACGCTATCCGTTCAACAGCACCCCGGCGGACAGCGCGCTGGTCACGGCCATCGCGACCAGGTTCAGCGCGAAGCCGGAGAATGTGGTCCTCGGCGCGGGTTCCCAGGAGATTCTGCGGAGTGCCGTCCGCGCGTTCACGTCGCCCACTCGCGGCCTCGTGACCGCCGCTCCGACGTTTGAAAACTGCACCCAGTTTGCGAAGAGACTCGGACATCCAGTCGCCGAGATCAAGGTCGACGCGTCGCTCCGGCTCGACCTCGACGGCATGGCTGCCGCCGCGAAGGGCGCCGGCCTGGTGTTCCTGAACAACCCGAACAACCCGACCGCGACCGTCCACGGCAGCAAGGCCGTTGCCGCCTTCGTGCAGCGCGTGCGCGCCGCCTCGCCCGACACGGTAATCCTCATCGACGAGGCGTATCACGACTACGTGACCGACCCCTCGTACGAGAGCGCGGTTCCTCTTGCCATGCAGACGCCGAACGTCTTCGTTGCGCGAACCTTCTCGAAGGCCTATGGCATGGCCGGCATGCGGATCGGCTACGGCATCGGTCAGGCCGGCACCATGAAGCCGATGGCGCAGCTGAAGATGCCGTACAACATCAGCGTCTTCGGCGTCGCCGCGGCGCTTGCCGCCTTCGCCGACACAAAGCACATCGAAGACGAGCGCGCGCGCAACACCGAGGTGCGCGCGTTTACGATCAAGGCCCTCGACGAGCTCGGCTGCAAGTCCAGCGAGTCGCAGGGTAACTTCCTCTTCGTCGAGACCGGGCGGCCAGCCGACGAGTTCCGCGATGCGTGCGCCAAACAGGGAATCATGGTGGGCCGGCCCTTCCCGCCCCTCGAGAAGACCTACGCGCGCATCTCGCTCGGCACCATGGAAGAGATGAAGAAAGCCACCGCGGTGTTCCGCAGCGTGCTCCGGCCGGTGACGACCACCGCCGGCGGGAAGTAGCACGACGGATCACACGGACAACACGGGATTTGCAGGAGGCAGAGTTATGGCGCTCTCGCGACGAGGGTTCGTCCAGGCGGTCGGCATCGGATCGGCGTCCGCGCTGACCGGATCATGGATCGGCGCACGCGGCCGCGAGCACAGCATCTGGTCGGCGTTCGAGCCCACGCTCGAAGCGGTCGAGCCGGGCAAGATCTGCCTGAGCAGCAACGAGAATCCGCTGGGGCCTGGCAGGACCGTGATGAAGGCCGTACGCGCCGCGTTTGGCGAGGGCGGCCGCACGCCGGGCCGGTATTCGGGCGCTGCCGGCGATCTCATCGACGCGATCGCGAAAAAACAGGGCGTCAAACCCGACAACATCGTGCTCGGCTGCGGGTCGACGCAGATCCTGCGGACGGCGACGCACCTCTTCACAGCGAAGGACAAGGCGCTCGTCGGGACAATCCCTACGTATGAAGAGTGCGCGGGCTACGCCGAGATGATGGGCAATCCTGTGCGCGCGGTGACGCTCGACGCCGACTTCAAGGTGGACCTCGGCAAGATCGCCGACGCGGCAAAGGGCGCGGGACTGGTCTTCTATTGCAACCCGAACAACCCGACGGCCACTTACGTCGGCGCGACGGTGACGCGTGCCTTCCTGGCGAAGGTCAACCGTGAGTCCCCGGAGACGACGGTTCTCGTCGACGAGGCCTACTTCGACTACGTCACCGACCCCGATCACGACACCCACATCGGCCTGGCCGTCGACAACCCGCGCGTCGTCGTCGCGCGGACGTTCTCCAAGGCCTACGGCATGGCCGGCCTGCGCCTCGGCTACGCCGTCGGGCACGTGGACACGATCAAGAAGATGCGCGACTGGGATGCGGGGTCGGGCGCGAGCTCGCTCAACGTCCTCGCGCTGCACGCCGGCCTTGCCGCCATCGAGCAGGACGCGTCGTTCATCACCGCCGAGCGCGCTCGCAACACCGCCGCACGCGATTTCACGATGAAGTGGTTCGCCGACCGCGGGATGAAGCCTACCGACTCGCAGGCGAACTTCATGTTCGTGAACATCGGCCGGCCGGCCAAGGAGTTCCGCGATGCCTGCCGCGCGAAGGGTGTGCTCGTGGCGCGGGACTTCCCGCCGTTCGAGAAGACCCACTGCCGCCTCTCGTTCGGGACGATGGACGAGATGAAGAAGGCCGTGGCGGTCTTCGGCGATGTGCTGGGAAAGCGGATCGCGACCGCCGCATAGCGAGCCGCATCGTCGAGTCTCCTGAACCGCGGCGTAATCGGAAGCGTGTCGCCGGAGTGGCGACGTGTGAACAGTCGCGCACCTCACCGCCGGCCTGCACGACTGAATGCATCAACTAGACGCAATTCGAACCCACACGTGCGGCCGTCGGCTGACGTCGGTCGACTGCTGCCAGTTCTTGACTTTCAGATCAACGCCCGCCCGAGCGTGCGCCGCTGCCGAGCACTCGATTGGAGACTTCGAGCAGGTTCACGCGCGATAACAGCGCCTGAAATGACGGCGACGTGCGCAGCCCGTCCCATCTGGGATCGACGCCGAGGAACGTCACGGCGGGATCGCGACCGTCTACGGCTCGACTCAACTCGTGGAGCGCCTCACCGTCGCGTCCCAGCCCGTGCAATACGAGTGCGACGTTGGCCGGACGCACCCGCGTCTCACGCTCCTGCCCGCGAATTCGTTCGAGCTCCGCCTCGGCCTCCGCTCGCCGGCCTGCCCTGGCGAGCGCGTAGGCGCGCAGCGCGCTGGGAAACACACGTGCCCCAACCGAGCCGAAACGGGGAATGCGGGCTTCGAGCTCGATGGCGATGTCGCACTCGCGAATCGCCTCGTCGTAACGTCGGAGGGCGATCAACGGGTAGGCACGCATCACGTGTCCTTGCACGAACCGAGGCGCGAGCTCCACCGCCGGATCCAATTGCGCGAGCGCCTCGTCGTATCGGCGCGCCATGACGAGAAACTGGCCCTCGAGCGACCGGGCGATCGGCAGGTTCGGATCCAGGCTGCGTGCGTGACGAATCTCCACGAGCGCTTCGTCGTGCCGGCCGAGATTCGATAGTAGATGTGCGAGGTACACCTGCGATTCAGCCGAGCTCGGCTGACGGGTGACGGCACGGCGCAGGAATGCTTCAGCGCGCGGGTAATCCCACTCGTACCAGAACGCAACGGTACCGAGCACCGACAGCGCCTCGGGATGGTCAGGTGCGAGCTCGAGCGCGCGTGTGGCCGCACGCGCGGCCTCTGTGAATGCCCCCGTCGGCTCAATTTCCCCGGCCAGAGGGAGGCGGCGATAAGCTGCCCCGAGAGAAGCCCACGCGTCCGCGTACTCCGGGTCAAGTGTCACCGCGCGGCGGAACGACTCGGTGGCGCGGGCAAAGTCGGCACCCGTGACCTGAGCGGCATCGGCGCGGCCCCGAAGGTAACTCTCGTACGCTTCGCTGTTGCGGGTGCCAGGCTCGACGAGCCGGCTGCGCGAGCTGGACGAGAGCTGCGGCGCGATCTCCTGCAGCACCCGCGCCACGACGGCGTCCTGGATGGAGAAAGAGCTGGTGGCGTCGGCGTCGAACGTGTCGGTCCAGATCGCGCGGTCTTCCGACATCGACAGAAGCTGGACGCTCGCACGAACGTGATCCCCTTCCCTCTGCAAGGTGCCGGTCAGCACCCGATCGGCTCCGAGCGTGCGGCCCGCGTCCCGTGGGTCAATGCTGCGCACGCGCTCGGTGGCCGACAGTGGGAGCACGCGAACGTCCGACAGCTGATTCAGCCGACTGATGAAGACGGCGGCGAGACCGAGCTCGAGCAGTTGACTGTCGGCACTGTCAGGCAGACTGCGAAACGGAAGGATCGCCACGGTGGTGGTATGGCCTGCAGGCGCGGGCGCTGCTGCACGCCGGTAGAACCAACCAGTGCCCGCGACGACGGTCGCGAGGGCGAGTGACGCGGCGACCCACAGTGTGGTGCGCGCTGCCGTGGCGTGGCGTCCACGTGCGATGACGACCTGAGGCGATTGCGGGGGCGTGCTCGTCCCGCGCAGCGGCCCGACGTCGGCATGCGCGCCGATCCCTTCCAACGCCGAGACCAGATCTGCAGCGGACTGGAACCGCGCATCAGGCGCTTTTGCGAGCAGCCGCCTCACAAGAGCGGCGAGGGCCGAGGGTGCATCGGGCCTCTGCTCCATCATCTCCGGTGGAGTCTCGTGAAGAATCGCGTGAAGCGTATCGACGATGTGCTCGCACGCGAACGCGCGCCGGCCGGTGAGCATCTCGAAGAGGATCGCGCCTAGCGCGAACAGGTCCGCCCGGCCGTCGATCGAGGCGCCCTGAATCTGCTCCGGCGCAAGATACCCGGCTGTCCCAAGCAGGATTCCGGTCATCGTCGATAGCCCGTCCCTGGCCGTCTCGTCGAGGGGAATCTTGGCAATCCCGAAATCGAGGATTTTCGTTGCCCCTTGTCGTGTGAGGAAGATGTTCTCGGGCTTCAAATCGCGATGCACGGATCCGGCCAAGTGGGCCGCCACGAGCCCGCGAGCTACGTCCGCGCCGATTCGCAGAACCTCCTCGATGGTCAGCGGACCACGGCCGATCCTCGCCCGCAAGGTTTCGCCGTCGAGAAGTTCTTCCACGAAATACGGCCTGCCATCGAACAAGCCGACGTCATAGAGTCTGACGATGTTGGGGTGATCGAGGGATGCGGTCAGGCGCGCTTCGCGTACGAAGCGCTCGACCCGCTGAGGGTCGCCGTCCCCGCGTATGTCGGGCGCGAGCACCTTCACTGCGACATCGCGGCGCAGGCGCATATCCGTGGCGCGGTACACGTCCCCAGTTCCACCTCGAGCGACAAAACCGACGATTCGGTAGGGCCCGAGCATCGTGGTCGCGGCGAGCACCGGGTCCTTCGCCAGTTCCGGGGCGGCGAGGACAAAGGCAGGAGTCTCGAGGAAGCGGTCCAGATCGGCGCTCGCAGAAGCGAGCTCGTCGGCCTCGGTCACGAGGTCGGGGTGCTCCGCGGCCAGCCAGGTGCGCAGCCGCTCGCGTTCCAGAGGATCGGCCGCAAGCCAGGCGTTGTGCCAGTCTGAAAGGCGCGCCCATCGCTCAGTGGTCATGGGCGCCTCGACAGCTCGCGCTGCAACCAGGCGCGCGCGGTGTTCCAGTCGTTGATCACCGTGCGCGCCGACACGCCGAGCGTCTCGGCTGTTTCCTCGACCGTGAATCCACCGAAGAATCTGAGCTCGACCACCTGGCTCGGCCTCGGCTCTATCGCTGACAGCGCGTCGAGCGCGTCGTCGACCGCAATTACATCGACTGGAGGTTCAACGACGATTTCCGTGTCGAGCGACGCTGGTTCCGATCCCAGGCCCCGCTTGGCCGCGCGGCGTGCCCGGGCCATGTCCACGAGCACCCGGCGCATCATGCGGGCCGTGGTCGAAAAGAAGTGTGCCCGGTTCTGCCAGCGGACGACGCGCCAGTCGAGCAGCCGGAGATACAGCTCGTGGACGAGATCGGTGGGCTGCCAGTCGTCCGCCAGGCGCTCTCCGGCCAGCAACCGCCTCGCCATCTCCCGCAGCCGACACTGCACCAGCGGCGCCAGCCGCTCGAGCGCCTCAGCGTCGCCGTGGCTCCAAGCCTGGAGCAGGCCGGTCAGGTCGGCGTCCCGAGTCACTCCGCCGAATTGTAAGCCGGGACCGCGATGGTGCGGCGGGTCCGGGTTGCACCCTTCGCCTCAGGATTCCGCCTCTTTTGACAGAGGGCACTCCGGTCGGCGACCGGGAAGAGCCACAGGCCGTCGCCGACCCGTCACAGGCGCGAACCGCGCCCGGGTGGAGTGCGGTCGAAACGTCGAGACAAGGAGGCGTTATGGGTCGAAAGAGTCGGGCAGCCCTGGCAGTCGTTGGCGTGGGCGTGCTCCTTGGCACGCAGGGATTCGGCGCCAGAACCGAGAACGAAGAGAACCAGTTCAGCCGCGGGTGCAGCGAGGCCACGCTTCGAGGCGCCTATGGCGTTCAGATTCAGGGCACGCGCCCCGCGGCTCCGCCAGCGCCGGCTGGCTCAATCGAGTCCGTGATCGGCGTCCTCGTGCGGCAGTACGACGGCAGGGGCGGCTTCACGCAGGTCAACAACGAGAAGGGGTCCATCGGCGGGAACGGCCCGGTGGACCGGGAAGGATCCGGCACGTATCAGGTGAACGAGGACTGCTCTGGTTCCCACGAGCTGCACATTCCGGGCGTGCCCTTTCCCGTCACGGACCGGTTCGTGATCGTCGATCTCGGCCGGGAAGTGCGACACTTCGTGGTCAGTCCCGCGCCGATCATGGTGACGGGTGTTTCGCGAAAGATGGGCGTATGGTAGATCTCCTGGTCGCGTCCGCATCGCCGCGATGAGGGAACGGCTCATGACACCTCCGTGATGGCACGCCGATCGAGCGGCCACCGAGGCGTCATGGGCCCGCCGCAGCCAATCGAACTGCCGCAACCATTCTGGCAACGCCGTAATGAAGAAGGCGGTCGCGGTGTTCGGCGAGGTGCTGGGGAAAGAGGTCGCCACTGCCGCCTGACTCAATGACTGTCACGGCGCGTGGTCACCGCGCCGTGACTTCAGTTACCCGCCATCCGCCAGGCTAGCTTCAGCTTCAGCACCCCGTCTACCTTGACGGTCTCGGCCGGAATTTCCTGCAGCCTCGCGGCTGTGCCGTTGTCGAGGAGGTCGAAGCCGATGGCCGAGACGAACCGGCCATCCGTCAGCACGAGGCGATACCGATCGAAATCCTCCACCAGCGCCGTCACGGGTGATTCGTTTTCGGGCCCTGGATCATCGAGGCTGGAGAGGTCGAGCGACACTGAGAACGTCGCCTCCTGGCCCTTCGCTTCGAACGTCGCCTCTCCACGAAGGCCCAGCTCCTCGAACACTCGCCGGATGACGTGATCCACGCGCGCGAAACGCGCGTCGGTCAGGGCCATGTAAGGACGCACCGGTCGCAGCAGCCGTGTCGAGAGCTCGTCTGGGCTCAGGCTCCTCAGCCCGGCTGCGACGTCGTTCGCCTGGGCCGCGACCGCGTCGAGCCATTCCCGTTCTTCGAGCGAACGCTTCGCGGGGTCGTCCTGATCCGACCGCACCCCCTCTTCCAGCACCGCCCAGTCGACCGATCCCGACGGCGAGAGATAAACGCGGTGCGTCGTTTCCTTGACCAGGCAACCGGTTGACCCAACCGTCGCCGCAAGAGCCACCACCGCCAGACAATACCGATTCATGTCGTCCCCCTACTTTTCAATGCTCGCGGGGCCCCACCCCCGCTCGCTCTCGTCCTTCGACGTGGCTCAGGACGACCCTGAGCATGTCGAAGGGTCGCGCGGCGACTCCGCGCCGCGCTCGGGCCGCAGGCGCTGCTGTCGGAGTCTGTGCCCTTGTATGAGGAGACGGCACTGGGTGGCGGAACCGAACGCGGGGCGGGGGGGCCGGCGGCTGGCTGTTGGCGGCTCGCGGCTGGCGGCTAGCCGCAGCTAGTTAGCACGCGAGCAGCGAGCCGCCGCCAGCCGCGTTGTCGCCCTCTGCGGCCAGTGGTAAGGTGTCGTCCGATGGATGGCGCGAATACCACCGATGTGGTTCGGGCGGCGCTGGCGGGCCGGTCGACGCATCCGGCCTCGAATGAGGCGCTCGACCGGCTGTACGAGCGGTGCACGCCGCGGCTGCTGTCCTACATCCGGCTCAAGCTCGGGCGCTCGCTGCGCGAACGGCTCGAGTCCCGCGACATCCTGCAGGCCACGCTCCTCAAGTCGTTCCAGCATCTCGACGAGTTTCGCGGCGCCGATGGCCAGTCCCTCATGGCATGGCTGGCCCGCATCGCCGACCACGAGATCGTCGATCGCGCCGATTATCATCACCGTCAGCGGCGCGACGCGGGACGCGAGTCCCCGATCGATGACCATCCCGAGCTGACGGCGCGCGTCCGATCGGTCCTGTCGCAGGTCATCCTCGACGAGGAGGCCCGTGAGGAGGCTCGTCAGCTCGAATCCGCGCTCGACTCGCTCAGCGACGCGCACCGGCAGATCATCCTGCTCCGCAAGTTCGAGGAGCTGCCGTTTCGGGAGATCGCCTACCGCCTCGGAAAATCCGAAGACGCCTGCCGCATGCTGCTGGCGCGGGCGATGACGGCCCTGACGCTGAAGCTCGCGGGGCACGAGCGCACATGAGCGACGTCCAACCGGAAATCGAAGCGCTGTTCGCGCGGTTCGTCGAAGAGCACGTGATCCACGGGCGCGTCCTCGCGGCGGCGGATCTCTGCGGCGCGCGCGCCGACCTCATCGCACCGCTCGATCGCCTGATCGACCGTTATCAGTCGATCACGTCCGCGCTCGACGGCGGTGTCTGGGCGCCCGACCCTACGGCCTCAACCGACGACGCGCTGCCGCAGTTCGACGGCTTTCAGACCATCGAACGGCTTGGCGGCGGAGGGATGGGCGAGGTCTTCAAGCTGCGGGATCTGACTCTCAACCGGATCGTCGCCGGCAAGGTGATCCGGCGCGATCCGGCGGCGCCCGCCACCATCGGCGAGTTCCTGCGCGAAGCACGCTCGATGGCGCTCTTTGCCGACCGCCGGATCGTGCGCATTTTCGAGTTCCGGGCCGACGCGGATCCGCCGGTCATCATCATGGAGCACGTCGACGGATTCGAGCTCGGACGGATCGGGCCGTCGCTCGAGTTCGCGCAGCGCGCCCGCGTGCTCATCGAGATCTGCGGCGCCCTCGAGCATGCCCACGCGCTCGGCCTGCAGCATCGCGATCTCAAGCCGTCGAACATCATGGTCGACGCCCAGCTCGCACCGCGAATCCTCGATTTCGGCCTCAGTTCCGGCCATCCCTACCGCGGCCACTTGAAGGGTACGCTGCACTACGTCGCGCCGGAACAGCTCGATCCGTCGCAACCGATCGATCGGCGCACCGACGTATACGCACTCGGTGTCGTGTTGTACGAGCTGCTCTGCGGCCGCCCGCCGTACGCGGGCTCGAACGAAGAGGCGGTAATCTCGGCGATCAAGGAAGGTCAGCCCAGACTCCCGGTCGAAATCGATCCGCGCGTGCCCGAACCGCTTCAGGCCATTGCACTCAAGGCGATGGAGCGTGATCCTGCCGAGCGATATCTGTCGGCGCTCGACCTGGGTGCCGACCTGCAGCGCTACCTCGACGGCCGGCCGGTCCAGGCCCGTCCGTCGGTCTACGCGTCCACGCTCGACATTCGCGTCGCGCCACACGTTCAGCAGGTCGGCGAGTGGCTCCGGCTGCGACTCATCTACCCGCACGAGGCCGAGCGCCTGCGCTCGGCGTATCGCGCCCTCGACGCGCGAGAAGACGACTGGATCGTCGAGAGCCGCGCGCTCACCTACTCGCAGATTGCCCTGTACCTGGGCGCGTTTCTTCTCGTGTGCGGCAGCCTCTTCTACTTCGCGGCCCACCGGTGGTACGACGCCGTGCGCGGCATCGCACGTCCGCTGCTGGTGCTCGGCCTGCCGTTTGCCGGCCTCAACGCCGCCGCGCATCACCTCTACAAGCGGGACCACAAGGCCGTCGCCGTCGCATTCTTTCTCGCCGCCGTCGGGCTGCTGCCGCTGCTGCTCGTCATCCTGTTCCACGAGACCGGGCTGCTCGTGGTGGCACCGGACACACCGGGACAACTGCTGCAGGATGGCTCGATTTCCAACCGCCAGCTGCAAATCACGACGCTCATCGCCTGTCTCTGGTGCGGCGCGCTGGCGCTCCAGACACGCACGGCTGCACTCAGCACCGTCTGCGCGGTCCTCGTCTTTCTCTGTGGCCTGTCTGCGCTCTCGGATTTCGGTCTCCGCTCGTGGCTCGAAGACGGCCGCTGGGATCTGCTGGCAATCCACGCGCTCCCGCTCGTCGTCCTCTACGCGAGCCTCGGCACGTACGCGGAGCGCGAGGAGTGGCCATGGTTCGCGAGACCGGCGTACGTCGTTGGCGCGGTGCTGCTCATCGCGGTACTCGAGCTGCTGGCGCTGAACGGCCGGACCTTTCACTACCTCGGATTCTCGCTCCAGTCGATGCAGTCAGCGGAGGTCTCCGACCGCGTGCTCATCGACACTCTCGCGGCCATGACGCTCAACGGCATGAGTTTCTACGCGCTCGCGTCGGCGCTCGATCGACACGGCACGGAGCTGCAGGCCACGGCGACTCGCCTTCTCTTCACGCTCTCGCCGTTCGCCATCCTGCAGCCCCTCGGCTACCTGGTGAGAACGGCCGAGTACTCGCCTCGCTATGACTGGATCTACCTCGGGCTGGCACTGCTCGTCGCGCTCCTCAGCCAGACGCGCCAGCGCCGCGCGTTTTATTACGCGGGGGTACTGAACACGGGCGGCGCGCTCTACCTAATCGCCGATCACCGCGGCTGGTTCGATCGACCGCTCTGGGCCATAGCCGTAATCGTCGCAGGGCTGCTCGTGCTCGGGGCGGGATTCGTTCTGGATCGGCGGGAACGGAGTAGCAGGGACAGCTGGGCCCGGTAGAACGCCGGTCTCGAGAAGTGCCCCCTGACCTCTTGGCTCTGACCTCCGGTGAAACGGCCTAGGGCAGAAACACCCTGATCCCCGCGCGAACGGTCAGCGGCCAACCGATGGTCCTGATGTTGGTTCGGCCGGTGTCGTATACGACATCGAAAATATTCTCGACACCCAGATACAGCTGCACCTGACGCGCGAGGGGCCGCGTGGCGGACCCGTCCACGACCGCATAGTTCTCGAGCACGAGCGTGTTCAGGTCGTCTTCGTATTGATCGCCGACAAACCGTGCCTGCACTGAGAACGTCGCCACGTGCGGGGTGTCGGCGATGATGCCGGCGCCGACGTGGTAGCGCGGCACCTGCGGCACGCGATTGTCCTGAATCGCCGGCTGCTTCGGCGTATTGGTGTAGTGCGCCGAGGTGAACGCGCCGAAGAGCGACACCGTTACGCGCGGGTGCGGCCGCAGATCGCCTTCGACTTCGACTCCCGAGGATCCGAGCTCATCGGCATTCTGCCGCTCGCGCGTCACCTGCGCCGGCGTCGTCGAGATCGTGATGTTCGAGATCGCGTTCTGGAGCACGTTGTGGAACGCGGTGACCCGCATCGATGCGCGACCGTGCCCCAGCAGCACCCCGCCCTCGACGCCCGTCAGCCGCTCCGGTGCCAGCAGCGGGTTCGGGTTGGTGACGGCGTTCCCGGCGCGAAAGCCCCGGTAGAGCTCGTTGAGCGTCGGGGTTCGGTAGGAGCGAGCGACCGAGAACTGCAGGGACGCCACATCGTTGGCCCGCCACGTTACCGTCGCGCGCGGGCTGAAGAAGTTTTCGCTGCGAGTCGATTTCCAGTGGTCGCCCCGCCCACCGACGATCACCGAAAAGTCGGAGCCGAGCCGGAACTTCACACGGCCGTACAGCGACTCATTGTGCTCCTCGACGTCGGGAATAGTCGACGACGTCGCGGTCCCGTTGACAGCGTACCGCCTCTCGTTGATGTCGGCGGTCGTCCGGCGCGCCTCGGTGCCGACGAGTATGTCGGCGGCCTTCCACGTGCGAACCCACTGGCCGCCACCCGTGACGAAATCTCCGGGGATGGTCTGGTCGTTGGTCAACCGCTCGGTCTGCCGATCGGCCGCGACCGCGGAAAAGGTCTGGAAGTAGTCCTGCGTGCCACCTGTGATCCGCGCCGTCCAGAAGCCGCCAAGTAGCGCGCCGCTCGCGTCGCCGCCGAACTGCCGCCATTCGGTGTCATTGACCTGCACCGGCGTGCCGTTGCCGCGGTCCTCGCTGGCGAGATTCGCGCGGAACGTCGCGCGCCAGGTGTCTCCACCGTAGCCGGCGACGGCGAAGCCTGACTGGTAGTCGCTGTCGGCCTTGACGTCCACGGCACCGCGATCCTCTTCGGCGACGACGTAGGCGCCGTCGGTCCGCTGCCACTCGGCGCCGGCTGATACGGCCCAGTTGCCGAAGCGCCGGCCTCCAAATCCTGACGCGCGCACGGTGTCGTGTGAACCGCCGTCGAAAAGCGCACGCGCCCGAGGCCGCTCGGCATCGAGCGTCAGCACCTGGATGACGCCGCCGAGGGCATCGGCGCCATAGAGATCCCCTGCCGTGCCTCTGACGACCTCGACACGATCGACCGCGGCGAGCGGAATGCGATTCCAGTACACCCAGCTCCCAAAGGGATCGTTGAGGGCCCAGCCGTCCGCGACCACGAGCGTGCGGCTGGCACCAGACCCCGACACCCCCCGGAGCGTGACACCCTGCGTGGTGGGATTCGCCACGCGCGACGACGAACGGCGAAAGAGACTGAAGCCGGGAGTGTTGCGCAGCGCGTCGTCGACGGCACCTGCGGCCGACGTGAGGAGCTCCGCCGACGACACAATCGTCGAGCTCGCGGCGGTGTCCACGCCGGTGGCGCCCCGTGACGCCGTCACCGTGACGGCTTCGGTGAGTGGCCGCGGCTGCAGCACCACGCGAATCGCGGTAACGTCGGTACCGAGCGGGGTCTCCGACAGCGCGAACCCGCTCGCGCGTACGCGCAGCGTGCCCTCGGTGCCCGTCGCCTCGTCGAGGCTGAACCGCCCATCGACGCCGGTCTCGACCGTGCGCGCGGGCTTGCCCTTGACCTCGACGGTCACGCTGGCCCCCGCGACGGGCGCTCCCGACGCGTCGAGTACCACGCCCGCGACAGGCCCGCTGACCTGACTGGCGAACGCCGTAACAGGGGCGACGGCCAGACAGACGACAACCAGCAGGAGGAGCTTTCGACCCATTTGGCCGATGATACTTCAACTGAACCTTATGAACCCTGAACCTATGAACCTTGAACCTTGAACTTCCGGAACCCGTGAACCCTGTCTATACTCGTGCCCGATGATTCGCCCCTGGGACGTGATTGGGATTGGTGCCACTTCGGTCGACTACGTCTACCGCCTGCCCGCGCGGCCCGAGGCCGAGGGACCGCACTCGAAGATCCGCATTTCGAGCCATACGGTGTCGTGCGGCGGACAGATGGCCACGGCCCTCGCTGCATGCGCGACGCTGGGCCTGCGCTCGAAGTTCGCGGGCGTCATCGGATCCGACGACAACGGCACCCGCGTTCAGGAGGCGCTCGTCGCCCGCGGCGTCGACGTCGCCGATGCCGTCGTCCACCACGGGCCGAATCAGTTCGCTGTCATCCTCGTCGACGAACGAACCGGCGAACGCATGGTGCTCTGGAGTCGTGACGACACCATCGCGCTCCGCGCCGACGAGCTCCCCCCGGCGCTCCTGTCTTCGGCCAGGGTCGTGCACGTCGATGATGTGGATCAGCAGGCGGCCATTCAGGTCGCGACGCTGGCCCGCGCGGCCGGCGCCATCGTGACGAGCGACATCGATCGCGTCACGGATCGGACCGAGGAGCTCGTGGCGGCCGTCAGCATTCCGATCCTGGCCGAGCACGTTCCGACGGCGCTGACGGGTGAGGCCGAAGTCGGGCGGGCCCTGCGAACGCTGCACAAGCGGCACGGCACGCTGATGTGCGTGACCCTCGGCCGCAGCGGCGCGATGATCGTGGACGGCGGACATGTCCACTACGCGCCCGCGTTCGCGGTGGACGCGGTCGATACGACCGGGGCCGGCGACGTCTTTCGCGGCGCGTTCATCTACGGCCTGCTGCGCGGCGACGATCCCCCGGCGCTGCTCCGGTTCGCCAACGCCGCCGCCGCCGTGAGCTGCACGCGCCGCGGCGCGATGAACGCGGTCCCGTCGCTCGAGGACGTGAAGCGGATGCTCAAGGCCTAGTCGGTTCAGGGTTCACGGTTCAGGGTTCACGGTTCACGGTTCACGGTCACGGTGCACGGTTCAGGCAAATCTTCGAGAGCACAGTCCGGGATCTTGTCTGAGCCCTGAACACTGAATCTTGAACCCTGAACCCCTGAACCCCTGAACCCTGAACCCTGAACTAAACCCATCCACCACAGATTCCGTCTACTCCCCCATGCTGAACCTCAAGCTCGCGCTCCGGACCCTCTTGAAGAGCCCGTTCGTCACGATCGTCGCCGTCGTCTCGCTGGCGCTCGGGATCGGGGCCAATACGGCCATCTTCTCGCTGTTTCACCAGCTCATCCTTCGGTCGCTGCCGGTTCAGGAGCCCGCCCGGCTGGTCAACCTCTCGGCGCCAGGCCCCAAGCCCGGCTCGCAGACGTGCAACCAGGCCGGCGACTGCGATGTCGTCTTCAGCTACCCGATGTTCCGGGATCTCGAACGGGTGCAGGCGTCATTCACCGGAATCGCGGCGCATCGTCTCTTTGGCGCCAACCTCGCGTATCGGGGTCAGACGCTGAGCGGCGAGGGCGTGTTCGTTTCGGGGAGCTACTTCCCGGTGCTCGGCATGCAACCAGCGCTCGGCCGGCTGCTGGGTCCTGGCGACGACCGTTCGATCGGCGAGTCTCCGGTCGCGGTGCTCAGCCACGGATGGTGGCAGTCAAGATTCGGCGCCGATCCGAAGGTGCTCAACGACACGATCATCGTCAACGGCCAGTCGCTGACCATCGTCGGCGTCGCGCCGCGCGAGTTCACGGGCACGACGCTCGGCTCGACGCCGCAGGTGTTCGTGCCCATCACCCTGCGCAACATCCTGCAGCCGGGCTTCAAGGGCTTCGACGAGCGGCGCAACTACTGGGTCTACTCATTCGCGCGTCTGAAGCCTGGCGTGTCGCTCGATCAGGCGAAGACGGCGATTAACGTGCCCTACCGGCAAATCGTGAACGACGTCGAAGCCCCGCTCCAGAAGGGCATGAGCGACCAGACCATGGCCCGGTTCAAGGCCAAGGGCATCGAGATGGAGGAGGGCTGGCGCGGCCAGAGCTCGGTCCACCGCGAAGCCAGGACGCCGCTGCTGCTCCTGCTCGGCGTGACCGCGCTCGTGCTCATCATCGCATGCGCCAACATCGCCAACCTGCTGCTCGCACGTGCCGCAGGGCGGGCCAACGAGATGGCGATTCGGCTCTCGCTCGGCGCGAGCCGGCTGCAGCTCATCTCGCAGCTGCTCGTCGAGTCGTGCCTGCTTGCGGTGCTCGGCGGCGTGGCCGGCATGCTCGTCGCACGCTGGACGCTCGACTTCATCATGTCGATTCTGCCCGACGATGCGGCCACGACGCTTCCCTCGTCGATCGACACCACGGTGCTGCTCTTCGCCGCCGCGCTCACCCTCGGGACGGGGCTGCTCTTCGGCCTGTTCCCGGCATTGCACAGCACGAGGCCCGATCTGGTTTCGACGCTCAAGGGGCAGGCCGGCCAGCCGTCGGGCGCGAAGTCGGCGCAGCGGTTCCGTACCACGCTCGCCACCGCTCAGATCGCGCTTTCCATGACGCTCCTCGCCTGCGCGGGCCTCTTCACGAAGAGCCTGCTCAACATCAGCCGCGTTGACCTCGGCATCAAGGTCGACAACGTCGTCACGTTTGGCATCTCGCCGGAGCTCAACGCTTACAAGTCGGAGCGATCGCGGCAGCTGTTCGCGCGTCTCGAAGAAGAGCTCGCGGCGCTGCCGGGCGTCACGGGTGTCACGACGGCACTGGTACCGCTCCTCGCCGGCAACAACTGGGGCAGCGACGTGCAGGTCGAGGGCTTCCAGTCCGGCCCCGACGTCGACAGCAACGCGCGCTTCAACGAGGTTGGCGCCGGCTATTTCCGCACCATGGGCGTGCCACTCATCGCCGGTCGAGAGTTCTCGCCGGCCGATGTCCTCGGTTCGCCAAAGGTCACGATCGTCAACGAAGCGTTCGCGAAGAAGTTCAACCTGGGACGTGACGCCGTCGGCAAGCGCATCGGCAGCGGGCGCACCGGCGAGGCCCTGGATATCGAGATCGTCGGCCTCGTGCAGAACGCCAAGTACAGCGAAGTCAAGCGCGAGATCCCACCGCTCTTCTTCCGCCCTTACCGCCAGGACGACGAAGTCGGATCGATGACCTTCTACGTCCGCACCGGCGTCGACCCGTCGTCTTTTCTTGTCAACATCCCGAAGGTGGTGGCAAAGCTCGACCCCAACCTGCCGGTCGAGAACCTGCGCACCCTCGAGAAGCAGGTGCAGAACAACGTCTTCCTCGATCGTTTGATGACGACGCTGTCGGCGGCGTTCGCGGTGCTGGCGACGCTCCTGGCAGCAGTCGGGCTCTACGGCGTGCTGGCATACACCGTGACGCAGCGCACGCGGGAGATCGGCCTGCGTATGGCGCTCGGCGCCGCACCCGCGCGCGTGCGCCTGATGGTGCTCGGTCAGGTGGCGGTGATGACCGCCATTGGCGGCGTCATCGGTCTGACCGTGGCCGTCCTGGCCGGCCGCGGCGCGCAGAGCCTGCTCTATCAGCTCCAGGGCTCCGACCCTGTCGTCCTTGCCGCGTCGGCGATCGTGCTGACGCTCGTCGCGCTCGGCGCCGGCCTCATTCCTGCGCATCGCGCCTCGCGCCTGGATCCGATGCGGGCGCTGCGGTATGAGTAGAGAGTTCAGGTAGGCTCGAGCCGGACTGCCACTGATTGATCCCGGCGGTCGTATCGGCAGCGCCTGCGGCTGCGGCGAGCGAGCGAAGCGAGTCGAGCCGCGCGCGTGGGGGTGGGGCCCCACGCGCATTGAGTAATGCTGACCAATTCGCCGCAAAACGCATACACTTCGACACATGCAACGACGCGACTTTCTGGCATCGACGCTCGGGGTGACGCTCATGGCTGGCGCCGGCAACTCGGCCGGCGCTGTGGGACAAGGGCAAGGAGCCGCCGCGTCCAAGACGGCGCCGGAGTTCTACGTGTGGCGCCAGTACATCCTCAAGACCGGCACGCAGCCCCGGCGGCTCGCCGAGTTTCTGCAGGGGGCGGCCATCCCGGCGCTCAACCGTCTCGGGCACACGCCCATCGGCGTGTTCGAGGTGACGTTCGGCTTGCCGACGCCGACGGTCTTCGTGCTGACGCCCTCCTCGTCGCTCGACAGCCTGCTGGCGATCGAGGCTGGCCTCGAGCGCGACGACATCTTCATGAAGGCGGCCGGTCCGTACCTGGACGCTCCGGCGGCCGATCCGGTCTACATGCGACAGGAGCTCTCGCTCCTGACCGCTTTCCCCAACGTGCCCCGCATCGAGATCCCGGCGGCGACGGCGGCCAAGGGGCCTCGTCTCTTCGAGCTGCGCACGTATGAAAGCCACAACGAACGCGCGCACCGCGCCAAGGTCCGCATGTTCGCGGAGCTGGGCGAGGTCGATATTTTCCGCAAGGTCGGCCTGACGCCGGTGTTCTTCAGCAGAACGGTCGTGGGTCCGCGCATGCCGAGCCTGATGTATATGCTCGTGCACGAGAACATGGCCGGCCGCGAGAAGAGCTGGGACGGCTTCCGCACCAGCCCCGAGTGGAAGGCGCTCTCGTCGACCCCAGGCTACGCCGACGCCGAAATCGTCTCGAACATCACGACCGTCTTCCTGCGACCCGCAGCGTATTCGCAGATCTGAGCTATCGTTCCTTCTCCCGCAACGTCACCCAGTTGGCATCCGCCTTCTTGATGTTCCCTGGGACATCGCCCTCCCACTTGCGCTGCACGCGGGTCGAGTAGTTCAAGTAGAGCTTGCCGTCCACGACGGCCCACGCCGTGGGATCGATGTTGGCGGTATAGCCCTGGCTGACGGCCCAGGAACAGAAGCCGCCGTACTGCGGGGCGAACGTCTCGGGATCCTTCGCGAACCGATCGCGGTTGACCGCGTTCGCAAACCTGTACTTCGTCCCTTTCCACGTGTACTCGAACTCCGCGAGTCCACGGGTGGGCTTCCCCGAGATGAAATACGCGACCGGATCGTACCCGTCAATCGCGAGGCCGTTGGGGTCGCGATTGACGGCCGGCGCCCCTCCCGCGGACTGCGCCGCGACCGCAGTCGCAAGCGACGCTCCAACAAGAATGATCGCTGCGGCCTTCAGCGCTCTCTTCACCACTACGTGTCGACTCATGATGTTCTCCTTCACACCAGTGTGATGCGCGGCGTCCGGACTTCGTTTCCCGAAACCACGCCTGCGCGCCGGCATCCAATACCCGAGTCGCCGCCATGAACGAACTCCAGCCGCTGCTTCCCGTCATTGCCGTCTTCTCGCTGGCCACCGCCACGCTGGTCAGCGAGGACCTGACCTGCGTCGCGGCGGGCGTCCTCGTCGCCAACGGCCGGATGCCGTTCGCCATGGCCGCGGGTGCGTGCCTCTTGGGCATCGTGGCGGGGGATCTGCTGCTGATGCTCGGCGGGCGCTTCCTCGGGCGCGCGGGCCTCGAGACGCCGTTCGCGCGGCGCGTCGTCTCGCCAGAGACGATCGCGCGCAGCTCGCGGTGGATGCACGAGCGCGGCGCGATCGTCGTGTCGCTGAGCCGCTTCGTCCCAGGCACCCGGCTGGCCACCTACCTGGCCGCAGGTGCGCTGGGAGTCGGGTTCTGGAGGTTCGCGCTCTACGTCAGCCTGAGTGCCCTCGTGTGGGTACCGGGCCTCGTCGGCGTGTCAGCACTGGCCGGTGCCGAAGCAGCCGAAGTGGGGCTGCTTTCAGCAACCGGCTGGGCCATGCGCGGCATTCTCGTCCTCGCCGTACTCGCCGCCGGCTTGCAGACCGTGACATGGGCATCGAGCTGGAGGAACCGACGTCGTCTCTATGGAATCTGGCAGCGATGCAGCCGCTGGGAGTTCTGGCCCATGTGGCTGTTCTATCCGCCGCTGTTCGTCTATGTGATGGGTCTTGATGGTCAGGCACAGGAGCCTGACCGTGTTCACTGCGACCAATCCCGACATTCCAGGCGGCGGATTCATCGGCGAGTCGAAGTTCGACATCCTGCGCAATCTGTCGGGCAGTGCTGACCATGTGGCTCGTGCCGCGCTCGTGCCGGCTGATACCTCGTTCGACAGACGACTGTCGATTGCCCGCGGCTTCATGGAACGTCTGCGTCTCACGTTTCCCGTGGTCGTAAAGCCCGACCTAGGCCAGCGCGGGTCGGGCGTGGCGATCGTGCGGTCGGAGGCGGAGCTCGAATCACGGATCGCGGACCAGCGAGGCGACCTCATCGTCCAGGAGTACATCGCCGGGTTGGAGTTCGGCGTGTTCTACTACCGTCACCCGGCCGACAATCGCGGCCACATCTTCTCGATCACGGAGAAGCGATTCCCCGCTGTGCGCGGCGACGGGCGTTCGACGCTCGAAGACCTGATCCTCGCCGACGATCGCGCCGTATGCCTCAACCACGTACATCGCCGCGTGCATCGGGCGAACCTCAACCGGGTTCCTGAATGTGGCGAGGCAATTGCGCTCGTCGAGATTGGCAGCCACTGCCGCGGCTCGCTCTTCCTCGACGCGAGCCATCTCATCACGCCGGCGCTCGAGCAGGGGTTCGATGCCGTCGCTCAGAGTTTCGGCGGCTTCTACTTCGGCCGATTCGATGTGAGGACCTCGTCAATCGAGGACTTCACCGAGCGCGCGGTGTTCCGGATCCTGGAGTTGAACGGCGTGACGTCGGAGGCGACGGCCATCTATGATCCGGGCAACAGCGTCTGGACGGCGTACCGCGTGCTCGCCGCGCAGTGGAGGCTGGCCTTCGAGATCGGCGCGGCAAACAGCCGACGTGGAGTGACGCCCACCTCCCCAATCGAACTGTGGAACCTGGTTCGACGGTATCGCCGGCAGCAGCGCGCGCGGCATGCCGACCCGTCCGGCACAAAGGACGGCACGACTTCCAGCGCGCGCGCGCAGGTGCCCGCATGACCATTCCAGCGTCCGAGTGGCTGGAGGCCGACGGCCTCGGCGGATTCGCGTCGGGCACGAGCAGAGGACCGCGAACGCGGCGTTACCACGGCCTTCTCCTAAGCGCCACGACACCGCCGACCGGGCGCGTCATGCTCGTCAACGGACTCGAAGCCTGGGTGGAGACGGCGACCGGACGGTACGCGCTGACGTCACAGCGATACGCTCCGGACGTCGTGCATCCAGACGGCATGGGTCGACTCGTGTCCTTTGCCAACGACCCCTGGCCGCGTTGGACGTTTCGGCTCGAGGACGGTACGAACATCGAACACGAACTCGCCGTGCAGCAGGGTGCGCCCGTGACGGCGATGGCATGGCGACTCGTCGAGCCTCGTGCGGATGTCCGGCTCTTCGTGCGGCCACTGCTCTCCGGCCGTGACTACCACTCGACGCACCACGAGAACGGCTGGTTCCGATTTGACGCCGAGTCGTCGGGACAACGCGTCGCATGGAGACCGTACGACGGACTCCCGCCGATCTGGGCGATCACCAACGGGGAGTTCTCCGCAGCACCAGAGTGGTACAGGAACTTTCAGTACGACGAAGAACGCGCACGCGGCCTCGATCATCTCGAGGATCTCGCATCGCCGGGCGTATTCGCGTTCGATCTGAGCCTGGGGGCGGCGGCCATGGTCCTGACAACCGCTGCTACCAACGGGACGAACGAATCACTCGTCAGGGACGGCACCGACACGACTGGGGCCACAATCCTGGTCGAACGCATTTTCGCGAGCGAGCGGCGGCGCCGGCGCGCGTTTCCGTCGATCCTCCACCGTGCGTCTGATTCGTACCTCGTTCAGCGTGGCGCCGGCAAAACCATCGTCGCCGGCTATCCATGGTTTACTGACTGGGGCCGCGACACGTTCATCTCGATCCGGGGACTGTGCATCGCGACGGGCCGCCTGGATGAGGCGCGTGACATCCTGCTGGCCTGGTCCGGCGCGGTGTCGGAAGGGACGCTGCCGAACCGGTTTCCGGATCAAGGCGATGCCTCGGAATACAACTCCGTGGACGCTTCGCTCTGGTATGTGATCGCGGTGCACGACTTCCTGGTCGCCGCGACCAAGCGCGGCTTGGAGATCACCGAATGCCAGGAGCGTGCGCTGCGCTCGGCGGTTGACGCGATTCTCGAGGGTTACGCCGCCGGAACTCGATACGGCATTCGCGCCGACGCCGACGGCTTGCTCTCGTGCGGAGTGCCCGGCGTTCAGCTGACTTGGATGGACGCCAAAGTCGGCGACTCGGTCATCACCCCGCGATCAGGCAAACCTGTCGAAATACAATCACTGTGGCTCAACGCGCTGTGGGTGGCTGGACGCTGGACCGACCGCTGGATGCCGACACTTGAATCTGGCATGACCGCGTTTCGCGCCAGGTTCTGGAACGACGCCGAAGGGTGTCTCTTCGACGTCGTCGACGTTGATCACGAACCCGGACGAGTGGATCCGGCGTTCAGGCCAAACCAGATTCTCGCGGTCGGTGGTCTGCCCTTGAGCCTGCTCGATGGGCCATGCGCCCGTCGTGTCGTGGACGCGGTCGAGTCACGACTGGTGACGCCGATGGGCCTGCGCTCGCTGGCCCCCGGATCGCCCGCCTACGCGCCGCGCTACGAGGGCAACGGCGCCGAGCGGGACGCGCGCTACCATCAGGGAACCGTCTGGCCGTGGCTCATCGGGCCCTTCGTCGAGGCATGGCTTCACGTGCACGGCTCGACAGCCGAGACACGCAGCATTGCCCTCTCCCGGTTCCTGCAGCCGCTCCTGGATCTCGCCGTACAAAATGGTGGTCAGTTGCCGGAGATCGCCGATGCGGAGCCGCCGCACACACCTCGCGGCTGCCCTTGCCAGGCCTGGTCCGTCGCAGAAATCCTACGGCTGGAGTCGGTCTTGCAGCGCTAGTTGCCGCTAACCCCCGCGAGTTCTTCCTGTTCGGCCTCATCCGCGCGTATCGACATCATCGAGATCGCCGACGGAGCAGGCGACAGGTACTGCACGAAGTCCTTGCGGAAAAAGAGATCCAGCGTCCAGTTCAGCGCCACGCGTACCTTCTTCTCGAATCTCGGCAGCTTGCTCAAGTAGATCGTCCGCCAGAGCCACCACGCGAAGAACCCAGAAAACGTGAACCCGAAAATCTTGGCCACGCCGGTTCGATGGCCGATCGCGGCGAGCTGGCCCAGGCCTCCGAACGCGAACGGAGTCTTGCGGCCGCCTCGGATCGCCGCGACGACGTTGCGGGCGACGACGGCGCCCTCGCGAAGGGCATGCTGCGCAGTCGGCGGCTGGAAGGTGCCGGTCTTCGGGTTTGGGATGAGCGCACAGTCGCCCAGCGCCCAGACGCCCGGCCAGCCCTCGACCTCGAGGAACTCGTTGACGCACAGACGGCCGCGGTCGTGTTTGCAGGGCAGTCCGCCAATCAGCGGGTGCGGCGACGTCCCGGCGGTCCACACAATCGTCCGCGCGGGCAGCACTACGCCGTTACTGAGGGTCACCTCGGTCTCGGTGACGCGCTCGACGCGCGCGTTGGTGTGGATCTCGACGCCCCGCTCCGACAGCTTCCGCTGCGCGTAAGCACCGAGTTTCTCACCGAGCTCTGGCAGCACCGTCGGTCCGGCGTGGACCAGGACCATCCGCACGCCCTCATGGGCGATCCTTGGGTACGAGCGAAGCGCGTCGCGGACAAAGTCGTTGATGCCGGCAATCGTCTCGACGCCCGCGAACCCTCCACCCGCAACGACAAACGTCATGAGCGCTTTGCGGTTGCTGCCGGCACACTCCGTGTCAGCCTCCTCGAGCTGGGCAATCAGCCGGTTCCGCAGATGAATCGCGTCCGACAACGATTTCATGGTCAGGGCGCGCTCCTCGAGACCCGGGAGCCCGTAGAAGTTCGTGGTCGACCCAAGCGCCATCACCAGGTGATCGAACGCCAGATCGTGGGTGTGCCGGACGCTTCCGTGCGACACGGTCACGCGCCGGCCGGCCAGATCCACTCGCTCGACGACCCCTTCGAAAAACTCCACATGGCGCAGGATGCGGCGGATGGGGCTGACGATGTCGGTCAGGTCGAGATCGCTCGCGGCCACCTCGTGCAGCATCGGCGTGAAAAGGAAGAAGTTGTCCCGGTTGACCAGCGTGATCTCGACGTCCGGGTCTTTCCCGAGGCGCTTCTCCAGTTCGAGCGCGGCGTAGACGCCGCCGAAGCCGCCGCCGAGCACCAGTACTTTCGTCATGATGATGCTTCGATGCCGGCCGTGGTCCCACGTTGCGGGACGCCCATCTCGCGGGTCCTGAAGACACAGGAATCCTCGTGGCCTCCTGTTCTCCGTGCTCCTGTCAGGAAACAGGCCGCCAGGCACCTGAAACGTCTGCCCGATCTCCGACATCCAAGGACGCAACAGGACACGAGATGCTGGCGACACTCCGGACACACTGGCCCGAATACCTGATGGAAGCCGCCGAGCTCGGCGCGTTCATGGTGTCCGCGGCCGTGTTCGTCGCGCTGCTGTACTATCCGGCCTCCCCGATTCGGTTCCCTGACATCCTCAGCCACGGCGGCGTGGCCCGCCGCGTCATCATCGGCCTGCTCATGGGGACGACCGCTGTCTGCCTCGTGCGCTCACCCTGGGGACGCCGCTCCGGCGCACACATGAACCCCGCGCTCACTCTGACCTTTCTCCGGCTCGGGAAGGTCGCGCCCTGGGACGCCCTGTTCTACGTCGCCGCACAGTTTCTTGGTGGAGTCTCCGGCATAGCCTTCGCCGCGACGCTCATCGGACCGGCGCTTGGGAGCCCAGAGGTCAATTACGTCGCCACTCAGCCTGGCACGTCGGGATCGATGGTCGCGTTTGCGGCAGAACTGGGGATCTCGTTCGTGCTGATGCTGACCGTGCTGACGGTATCGAACACGGCCCGGCTCGCGCGTTTCACTCCTTATTTTGTTGGCGTGCTCATCGCGACCTACATCACGATCGAAGCCCCCCTGTCGGGCATGAGCATGAACCCCGCGCGGACCTTCGGCCCGGCGCTCCTCGGTCAGATCTGGCACGCCCTCTGGGTGTACTTCACGGCGCCGCCGCTCGGCATGCTGCTCGCCGCAGAAGTCTACGTCCGCGTGACCAGGTGGAGAGGTGCCCACGCAGTCTGGTGCGCGAAGCTCTACCACGACCACAGTTCGCGCTGCATCTTCCGATGCGCGTATCCGTCGGCCTGATCCACTTGAAGAGTCACCCATGCCCAGCACCAACCACTACGACGTGATCATCATCGGAACCGGCGCCGGCGGCGGAACCCTCGCGTACCGCTGGCTCCCTCGGGCAAGCGGATCCTGATTCTCGAGCGCGGCGACTACGTGCCGCGCGAGAAGGACAACTGGGATCTCGCATGCCGTGAACGTGGACGGCGAAATACCAGACGAAGGAACAGTGGCGCGACAAGGACGGGCAAGCAGCTTCACCCGCACACCAACTACTACGTCGGCGGCAACACGAAGTTTTATGGCGCCGCGCTCTTCCGTCTGCGCAGAGAGGATTTCGGTGAAATCGCACCACTGCGATGGACGTTCACCCGCCTGGCCAATCTCCTACGATGACCTGGAGCCCTACTACACGCAAGCCGAGCAACTGTATCACGTGCACGGCAAGCGCGGCGAAGATCCGACCGAACCGTCTGCGAGCGCACCGTACCCGCATCCCGGCCGTCAGCCACGAGCCGCGCATTCAACAATTGAGCGACGACTTCGACGCGCACGGCCTAAAGCCATTCCACATACCGCTCGGGATTCAGCTCGACGAGCAGACACCCAGCAGCCAGCCAGTGCATCCGCTGCGATACCTGCGACGGCTATCCGTGTCTCGTGCATGCGAAGTCTGACGCGCAAGTCGTCTGCGTCGATCCGGCGCTACGGCTATCCGAACGTCACGCTGCTGACCAACGCGTACGTCGAGCGCCTGGAGACAAGCGCGTTCGGGCCGCGAAGTGGCACGGGGTGATCGTCAAGCGCAACGGCGCACCGAGACGCTACTCCGCCGGACATCGTCGTCGTCTCCTGCGGCGCGATCAATTCCGCCGCGCTGCTGCTTCGTTCCGCCAGCGAAAAGCATCCGCGCGGTCTGGCAAATAGTTCGGACGTGGTGGGCCGGCACTACATGGGACACGTCAACTCGGTCATGCATGGCGATCTCGAAGTGCCCCAACCCGACGATTTTCAGAAGACGCTCGCGCGTAAATGACTTCTACTTCGGATCAAAGGACTGGCACTATCCCGATGGGGCACATCTCGTTCGTCGGCAAGCTGGACGCCGTCACCCTCTCGGCGGGCGCGCCGGCCATCGCACCGGGCTTCACGCTCGAGTTGATGGCCAGGCACTCGCTTGATTTCTGGCTCACTTCCGAGGATCTGCCCAACCCGAACAATCGCGTCACCATCGATCGTGACGGCAGATCGTGCTCACCTACACGTCCGAACAACGAGGAGGGGCACAAGCGACTCATCGCCAAGCTCGAAGCACCTGATGAACAGGCAGGATACTGCCGGATCACGGCCACTCGTGCCACGTCGGACTCTTCTCGCGGAACCTGTTCATCGGCCAGCGGATTCCGCTCGCCGGCGTCGCCCATCAGAACGGCACGATTCGTTTTGGCCACGATCCCAAGACCTCGGCGCTCGATGCGAACTGCAAGGCGCACGACGTCGACAACCTGTATGTCGTCGACGGGAGCTTCTTCCCGTCGAGCGGCGCGGTGAATCCGGCGCTGACGATCATGGCCAATGCGCTTCGAGTCGGCGATCACCTGCTGGAGCGCCTGGGTGCGCACGCCAGCGGCAACGCCCGTCGCCGGCGGCGGCTGGACCCGCCCAACGCTGAGTGAGAGAGACAGTGACGCGCACGCGCAACATATCGCGACATCGGCACTGGCCATCTGGCTTCTGCGCCGCGAGTGACTCGGGCCGGCTCCCACGTCCTGAGCGAGCGGCGCCACCGATCCCGGCGCCGTGTCCGGCCGTCGACTGCGGTCGGCATGACGTCGCCGACATCGATCGCTCGGTCGGACTTCTTCTCGAAGGTGCTGACGTTCGAGAAGGTCTCGGACATCGAGGTCGCGGGCGCCGACTACGAGCAACTCGAAGGGCGTCTTTGGCCTGCGACATGCGCGTCGTGCGCATGAGGCTCGGCGACGAGTCCATCGAGCTCACCGAGTATCTGGCGCCCGAGGCCGGCCGATCCCGGTCGATTCGCGCAGCAACGATCGCTGGTTCCAGCACATCGCGATCATCGTCAGCGACATGGACCAGGCCTACTGCCTGGCTGCGCCAGAACAAGGTCGAGCATGCATCGACCGGCCCGCAGACGGCTGCCCGACTGGAACAAGAACGCGGCGGCATTCGAGCCTTCTATTTCAAGGATCCCGACGGCCACCCGCTCGAGGTGCTGCAATTCCCGCCCGACAAGGGCGCGGCGAAGTGGCACCGGCCAACGGACAAGCTGTTTCTCGGCATCGATCACACGGCGATCGTCGTCGACGACACCGATGCGAGCCTGAAGTTCTACCGCGACTGCCTCGGCATGCAGGTGGCCGGCGAGAGCGAGAACTACGGCACCGAGCAGGAACATCTGAACAACGTCTTCGGCGCGCGCCTTGCGCATCACCGCGCTGACGCGCGGCGCCGGGCCAGGCATTGAGTTGCTCGAATACCTGGCGCCACGCGACGGACGGCCGAGCGCCTGGACGAACGCGCCAACGACCTCGTCCACTGGCAGACGAGCTGGTGACTCCGAGCGGATGCCGCCACGACGAAGCGTATGCCGGCGGGAACGTTCAGCGTTCGTCTCCCGGCGTGGTCGCGCTGCACGGAATCCAGCCTGGGATTCAGGAAGGGACTTCTGGTTCGCGATCCCGACGGCCACGCGTATGGAGCTGGGACAGACGAAGTGAAATGCGAAGTCTGGCGTGTCAGTCAATGCGCGAAGGGTGACAGTCAGGACCTGTGAGTCTGAACTCCACTGCCGACACCTCGTACTTCACACTGCACTCACGACTTCGACTACATGCCTTCAGAGCTTCACATGTTCACACCGAGAGTCTGGCACGAATTTGACAGCTTTCGCGAGACGAGTCAAGGGACAGTCGCCATGACGCCGAAGAGGAATCAGACTCGACAGATCGCGCGAGCGGACAGCGCACTGGAAGCGCTGGGGGCCGTACCTGAGCGAGCGCGCCTGGGGCACGGTGCGCGAGGACTACAGCCCGGACGGCACCGCCTGGGACTACTTCCCGCACGACCACGCCCGCTCGCGCGCCTACCGCTGGAACGAGGACGGCCTCGCCGGCATCTGCGACCGGCACCAGCAGCATCTGCTTCGCGCTGGCGCTGTGGAACGGGCGCGATCCGATCCTGAAGGAGCGGCTGTTCGGCCTGACCGGCAACGAGGGCAATCACGGCGAGGACGTCAAGGAGTACTACTTCTACCTCGACACCACGCCGACGCACTCCTACATGAAGTACCTGTACAAGTACCCGCAGGCGGCGTTTCCCTACGCGCAGCTGGTCGACGAGAACCGCGCGGCGCGGCAAGGACGAGCCGGAGTTCGAGCTGCTCGACACCGGCGTCTTCGACGACGACCGCTACTTCGACGTCTTCGTCGAGTACGCGAAGGCGACGCCCGAGGACATCCTGATCCGGATCACGGTCGCCAACCGCGGCCCGGACGCGGCCGACGCTGCACCTGCTGCCGACGCTCTGGTTCCGCAACACCTGGTCGTGGGGCAGACGGCGAACCGCGGCCCGCGACTGCGCGCGCGACGACCGGCGACCGGCACGCTCGTCGAGCTCGACGAGCCGGACGTACGGCACGCGCTGGCTCGCTTGCGACGGCGCGCCGGAGCTGCTGTTCACCGAGAACGAGACGAACACGCAGCCGGCTCTTCGGCATGCCGAACGCGGCGCCCTACGTCAAGGACGGCATCAACGACTACGTCGTCCACGGCGCGACGCGACGCGGTCAATCCCGGACGCAGACCGGCACGAAGGCCGCCGCGCACTACCGCGCTCGACGATTCGCGCCCGGCGAGACGCGCGATCGCTGCGGCTGCGGCTGACGCGACGTCCGACCGGCAGTGCGAGCCGTTCGGCGCGACTTCGACCGACATCTTCGCCGCGCGCCGGCGCGAGGCCGACGAGTTCTACGCGACCGTCATCCCGCGCGACCTGTCGCCGGACGCGGCGAACGTCATGCGCCAGGCGTTCGCCGGGCTGCTGTGGTCGAAGCAGTTCTACCACTACGTCGTCCAGCGACTGGCTGGACGGCGATCCCGGCGCAGCCGCCGCCGCCGCCGGAGCGCCGCAAGCGGCCGCAACCACGAGTGGACGCATCTCTACAACGCCGACGTCATCTCGATGCCGGACAAGTGGGAGTATCCCTGGTACGCCGCCTGGGATCTGGCGTTCCACTGCGTCCCGCTCGCGCTGGTCGACCCCGACTTCGCCAAGGAGCAGCTCGTGCTGCTGCTGCGCGAGTGGTACATGCACCCGAACGGGCAGCTGCCCGCCTACGAGTGGGCGTTCGGCGACGTCAACCCGCCGGTGCACGCCTGGGCGGCGTGGCGCGTCTACAAGATCGAGAAGAAGCGGCGCGGCACGGGCGACCGCGCGTTCCTCGAGCGCGTCTTCCACAAGCTGCTGCTGAACTTCACCTGGTGGGTGAACCGCAAGGACGCCGAGGGCAAGAACATCTTCCAGGGCGGCTTCCTCGGCCTCGACAACATCGGCGTCTTCGATCGCAGCGCGCCGCTGCCGACCGGCGGCCACCTCGAGCAGTCCGACGGCACGAGCTGGATGGCGATGTACTCCCTGAACATGCTGGCCATCGCGCTGGAGCTGGCCGCGCGACGACCCGGCCTACGAGGACGTCGCCAGCAAGTTCTGGGAGCACTTCCTCTACATCGCCCACGCGATGAACAACCGCGGCAGCGACGGCATCGGCGCTGTGGGACGAGGAGGACGGCTTCTTCTACGACGTGCTGCACCTGCCCGACGGCGAGCGCCATCCCGCTGAAGGTGCGCTCGATGGTCGGGCTGATTCCGCTCTTCGCCGTCGAGACGCTCGAGCCGGAGCTGCTCGACCGGCTGCCCGGCTTCAAGCGGCGGCTGGAGTGGTTCATCGAGAACCGCCCGGACCTGACCGGCAACGTCGCCTGCATGCGGACGCCGGGCACGGGCGAGCGCCGGCTGCTGTCGATCGTCGACGCGCGACCAGCTGCGCGCGCGTCCTGCAGCGTCATGCTCGACGAGACGCGAGTTCCTCTCGCCGCTACGGCATCCGCGCGCTCTCGCGCGTCCACACGCGACCATCCGTACGTGCTGCAACGTCGACGGCCACGAACATCGCGTCGACTACGAGCCGGCCGAGTCGACCACCGGGCTGTTCGGCGGCAACTCGAACTGGCGCGGCCCGATCTGGTTCCCGGTGAACTACCTGCTGATCGAGTCGCTGCAGAAGTTCCACCACTACTTCGGCGACGACTTCAAGGTCGAGTGCCCGACCGGCTCGGGCCAGATGCTGACGCTGTGGGAGGTCGCGGCGGAGCTGTCGCGCCGGCTGTCGCGCATCTTCCTGCGCGACGAGCGACGGCCGCCGGCCGGTGCTTCGGCGACCGCGACGAAGTTCCAGCACGATCCGCACTGGCGCGACCTGGTGCTCGTTCCACGAGTACTTCCACGGCGACAACGGCGCCGGCGTCGGCGCCAGCCATCAGACCGGCTGGACCGGCGCTGGTCGCCAAGCTGCTGCAGCAGAGCGGCGAAGCGCAGGCCGCGGAAGCGCGAGGACCGGGCGCTCCGCAGCCTCGGCAAGTAAGCCGGAATCACCACGTTCGAACCGAGGAGCCGTGTCATGTCCACAGTGCAGGAAGCAAGTGCGCGCCACGGCGAGAAGCCTGCGTCGGCCCACGATGAAAGCCATTGCGGTACTTCCGGGAAAGCCCGACAGCGTCCACCTCGCGGAGCTCGCCCGGCCGAGAGTCGATGACGTGCCCGAACGGCCGCGGCGTGCTCGTCAAAGTCCTGCGCGTCGGCGTCGACGGCACCGACCACGAGATCAACGCCGCCGAGTACGGCGCTGCGCCGGCCGGCTACGACTTCCTCGTCATCGGCCACGAAAGCTTCGGCCAGGTCGAGTCGAGGTCGGGCCCAACGTCACCGAGCTCAAGCCGGGCGACTACGTCGTGGCCACCGTCCGCCGGCCGGGCACGTCGCATCTACGACCTGATCGGCACCAACGACATGACGACCGACGACACCTACTACGAGCGCGGCATCAACCTCCGCCACGGCTATCTGACGGAGTATTACGTCGACGATGCGGAGTTCATCGTCAAGGTTCCGCAGGGACTGAAGGACGTCGGCGTGCTGCTCGAACCGACGACGGTCGTCGAGAAGGGAATCGCGCAGGCCTACGAGATCCAGCGCCGGCTGCGGGTCTGGCGGCCGCGGCGCGCCGCCGTCATGGGCGCCGGCACGATCGGCCTGCTGGCGACGCTGGTCCTGCGACTGCGCGGCCTCGACGTCACGGTCTTCGGCCGGACGCCGCAAGCCCTATCTCAACTCCGACCTGATCGAGGCGCTTGGCGCACGCTACGTCGTCGACCGCGAGACTGTCGATCACTGACGGCGCCGCAAAGCGCACGGCCCGTTCGATCTGATCTTCGAGGCGACCGGCTTCTCGCCGGTCGTCTTCGACAGCATGCAGGCGCTCGGCAAGAACGGCGTGCTCGTGCTCTCGAGCGTCACCGGCGGCGATCACAAGATCGAAGTGCCGGCCGACAAGATCAACCTGGAGTTCGTGCTCGGCAACAAGGTGATGGTCGGCACCGTCAACGCCAACCGCGAGTACTTCGAGATGGGCGTGCGGACATGGCGCAGGCCGAGGCCGAGTATCCCGGGCTGGCTCGAGCCGGCTGCTGACCCATCCGGTCAAGGGGCTCGAGAACTACCGCGAGCTGATCGAGACGCTGACAACGGCCAAGGGTGCGATCAAGGTGTACTGCGAGGTAGCTGAACCGTCCTGAACCTCCTGAACCTCCTGAACCCTTTGAACCTGTGAACCATGTTGAACCATTTCGTCCACCCGCTGCGTCTTCGCCATACCGGCGGCGAGCCCGGCCGGAAGGTGACCTGGCTCGAGCTCTTCTTCGATCTGGCGTTCGTCGCCGCCGTGGCGCAGGTGGGCACGCCGCTTGCCGCCGACTACTCTCTCGACGGTCTGCTGCGCTACGGGTTCCTCTTCCTGTTGATCTGGTGGGCCTGGAACGGTCACTCGACGTTCTCGACGCGCTTCGACACCGACGACGTCGTCCAGCGGGTGCTGACGCTCGTCCAGATCTTCGTGGTCGCCGTGATGGCGGTGAACGCCAAGGACGCGCTCGACAGTCGATCGTCGGCCGGGTTTGCCGCCGCGTACGCGGTCATGCGGCTGCTGCTCGTCGCGCAATACGTCCGCGCGCGTCGGTGCCCGAAGCTCGCAGGCTGACGACGCGCTTTCGCCCTGGGATTCGGCGTCGCCGCGATCTGCTGGCTGGTGCTCCGCCGTCGTCCCGGCACCCGCACGATACTGGCTCTGGGCTTTCGCGCTCGTCATCGACATCGGCACACCGCTCGTCACCACGCATCTGGCCGTGCACGTGCCGCCAGATCCCGCTCACCTGCCGGAGCGTTACGGGCTCTTCACGATCATCCTGCTCGGCGAGTCGCTTGTAGCGGTCATGAAGGGGATGGAGAGTCAGGAAGGCTGGAGCGTCGCGGCCGCCCTGTCGGCGTTCCTTGGCATGTGCATCGCGTTCCTCGTCTGGTGGTGGTACTTCGACGGCGCGGAGGGCGCTGCGGAACGGGCCATCCGAACCGAGAGAGAGGCGCGCGCATTCGTACTCTGGAGTTACGCGCACCTGCCGCTCTATCTGGGCATCGCCGTCGCCGGTGTGGGCGTCGAGCACATCGTGACGATCGCGCCAGATGGACACCTGCACGGCGCAGAGCCGTGGATCCTCGGCGGCGCAGTGTCGATGCTGATGTTGGCACTGACGACGATTGGAACGACGTGTGAACGTGCGCAGCACGATCCGCAGCGGCATGTCAGGGCCCGACGTCAGTATGGCGTCGCAGTGCTGCCCCTCATTGTCGCGCCGGTCAGTGCTTCATTGCCTATTGTGGTTTCGGTTGGCGCGCTGGCGGTATTGTGCCTGTGCCAGAGTCTCCTCGGATTGCGTCGTCAGATCGACCACGCCAGCCACGCCGACGCCGTCGCGCTCGCCGATCTGTCGGTCTAGCGCCGCGTTCGAAGACCGCGTGGTGGTTCGGATCGCTCCGGATGGCGCGCGCGTGTGGCCGCTCGATCCGAGGCGCCCTGGCAGCCATCCGGCGTGCTCCTCGCGCCGGACGCGCTGTGGGTAGTGGAGTACGACGCGGCACGCGTGCCGCTGCGGCGTATCGGAACTGACGGACGCGTGCGCGTGTATTGACGATTTGGTTTCCGGGCCAGTCAGGACGCGCACAAGTGGGACGTTGAAGACTGATGCGCGAGAAATGCGAGCGCGCCAGGCTTCCCCATATATCGCGTGAGTATCTCCCGCTCGACGTCCATCAGATCCACCATCATCAGGCCGTCGAGCACCCCGCCGAACGCGGCGTCGACGTTGAAGCCGAGCAGCCGTGCGTTCAGCTTCAAATACTGGCGCAGGAGCACCGGCACACCCTTGCCGTCGGACTCGATCTCGGCCACGAGCGCGCCGACATCGGCAATCGTGCGCGCAACCGCGGCTGCGACCGGCGGCATCCCGCGACAATCGTGCAGAAACGGCGGCGGATTCCTGGGCTGCACGCGACGCGCGAGATCCGGCCGGAAGCTGGTCGCATAGAGGAACCGCGCCAGGATTTGCTGCGACAGCGACTGATAGTCGTTGCTGATGCTGACGGTGCCGAAGAGCACGCGGTAGCGCGGATTGCGTGATACGAACGTCCCGATGCCCTTCCACAACAGCAGCAGCGGACTGTAATCACGCTGGTACTCCGGCCTGACGAACGCGCGACCAAGCTCGAGGGAGGGCCCGATGTCCGCCAGCAGGCGCTGGTCGTAGCGAAACAGCGTGCTCGTGTAGAGACCGTCGACGCCGAGACGGGGAAGGATCACGTCGGTCTGCCCGACCCGATACGCGCCCACGACTTCACGACGCTCGTGATTCCAGACGACCAGGTGCTGGTAGTGCTCGTCGAACCGGTCGAGGTCGCACGCGCTGCCAGACCCCTCGCCCACCGCGCGAAAGGCGACCTCGCGCAGCCTCCCGATCTCGCGCAGCGTATGAGTCAACGCGGATGCCGGCGCAATGCATACGGTGAACGCAGCGCTCGTCGCCAGGATCTGCGCGGGCGGGAGGGCCCCGATTTCCCGCGTCAGCGCTGCCGCCGGCTCGGGCTCGGCAATGCGCTGGCGAGCCTGGCCGTCCGGCGAGGAACGGGCGCCGCCGAACCAGCCTCGAGTCTGACCCTGGTCTGACCCCTGTCTGACCCCGCCGAGCGCATACGTTCGGGCGCGAAGATAGTTGGTCTTGTCGCGCGCGCCGTCGAATCGCCTCAGGTGCGCGGGGGACACAACTGATCCAATGCGCACGGCAATCGTCTGGCCGCGCTGCCTGAGGAGCTCGCGGCCGAGCAACGCCGTCCGAAGTGCTGGATGCAGGCGCCCGGCGACATGGAAGAGGCGGCTGTTCGTGCCGTGAAAGAACACCGGCAGGACGGTCGCGTCGGCGCGTGTCGCGAGCCGGGCCACTGCGGGCGACCATGCGGCGTCGACCGCCGCACCGCTGCCCGAACGGACGTGCGACACCTCACCCGCTGGAAACGTCACCAGTGCGCCTCCACCGGCGACCCAGTGCAGCGCCGCACGCATCGCCGCGGCGTTGGCCACCGTAGCCGACGATCGGCCGAAGGGGTCCACGAAAAACGACCCGCGTCGCAGCTCTGGAATCCGGCTGAGTAGCGAGTTGCCGAGCAGCTTCACATCCGGCCGCGCGCGCGAAATGAGCGACGCCAGCGCGAGGCCGTCGACACCGCCGAACGGATGATTCGCGACGACCACGAGCGGGCCCTCTGCAGGAATTCGTTGCGCATCCTGGTCGGATACGTCGACTGTGATCTCGAGCGCCGCCAGCGCCTTGTCCCAGAACGAGCGCCCATCGACTGGCAGGGTTCGATACAGCCGGTCGAGGGTGGGGAGTGCGAGCAGGTGGTCGACGAGCGGCGCGAGCGCCGCGAACGGCGCCAGCACGGCCGACCCATCGAACCACTCGCCCGCGCTGAGTGGTTGGGGATGCGCGGCGGACTGCGGCGAGAGTGCGTGGGACATGAACCTTCTCTGAACGGTCTGCCCCCTTTGATGCCAGCCCCACGCCAGAGTGTCGGCTCACGGCCGCGTAACCAGCCACCCCCCTCGGCCATCCAAGCCGGCGTGTGATTGGAAACACGCCCTCACTTACAGGAGTTACAGCCATGCGTTCTGCTATCTCGTTCGTTGCCGCGCTCGTCGCGGTCGTCGGTCTGGCGGTCGGGACCACCGCGCAGTCGACCCACACCAGCAAGCCGTTCCAAGGTCCAAAGGCCAACACGGGCACCGTGTCGCACTCGGTTGTCGCCGGCAAGCACGTCCTCACGCTCTCGGATGACTTCAAGGTGCCCGACACGCCGGACCCGCACTGGCAGGTCGTCAACTCCAAGGGGCAGGTCTTCCTGCTGCAGAAGCTGATGATCAAAGGCGACAAGCTGAACAAGTCGATCACGCTGCCGGCCTACATCACCGACGTGGCGAAGGTGCAGATCTGGTGTGCCTTTGCGGAAGTCAACCTGGGCGAAGCGGCGTTCGGCGCCACCATCACCACCAACTGACTGACGCGGCGGGGACGAGGGCCGGCGTATGTCCGGCCTCGTCTGGGAGCCTCCCGCCTAAAGGCGGAAGCCACGGGAATGCATTCGTAGTGTCCGGCTTCAGCCGGACCTGAGACCGAGAGGACAGGAGATTAATCGTGAAGACCAGGATCACAACGTCGAGGAAGCTCGCGCTGGCGTCGATCGGCCTCGTGCTGTCCGCCCACGGGGCTTTTCAGGCCGCACCATCGGTCACGCATTTCGGCGCTTCAGAGGTCAGCGCCGCGTTCGCGAAGGGAATGCCGCTCGTCGAAACGAGCGGATACAAGATTCACGCAAGCCGCCGCGAGGCGCCTGGGATGGCCGAGGTCCACGTGCGCGACACCGATATCATCTACGTGCTCGACGGCACGGCCACGGTCGTCACGGGCGGCGATGTGATCGACGGAAAGGCGCTCCCTGGCAGTGCCGACGAAATTCGCGGCGCCTCCATGCGCGGCGGCACGTCGCAGCGGCTTGCCAAAGGCGACGTATTCATCGTGCCGAACGGCGTTTCGCATCAGTTCACCGACGTGCAGTCGCCGTTCCTCTATTACGTCGTGAAGGCGACCGACGGAGGACGTCGATGAGTCTCCGCCACGAGCTCTCAATGGTGTGCATCGCCGCCGCCCTCCTCGCGACACCCCGCCCGTCGTCCGCGCAGCACGCAGTGCGACAGGCGATCGACGGGCGGCCGGAGGCGACGATCGACCTGAGGACGCGCGACGGGGTCGCACGAGTCAACGGTCAGTGGCGTTACAGTGACGCCCGCCTCACCGAAGCTGATTTCAACAGCGCTGGACCGGACATGAAACCGTCGGGCCGCCCGGTCAAGACACTCGATCAAGCAGTCAAAGCTGGGGCCACGGACTTCAACGATGCCGGCTGGCAGAAGGTCGAGCCGACGATGCTCGAGACGCGTCGCGGCAACGGCCGGATCAGCTTCGCTTGGTATCGCTTGAATGTGACGATTCCGGAACGCATCGGCGCCTTCGCGGCCGCCGGTTCGACCGCTGTCTTCGAAATTGTCGTGGACGACTACGCCGAGATCTGGGTCGACGGGCAACTGCCAAGGACGCTCGGGCAGACTGGCGGGTCGCTCGTCAAGGGGTTCAACGCGCCCAACCGCGTGGTGCTGACGCGAGACGCGAGGCCCGGACAGCGAATACAGCTCGCGATCTTCGCGGCTAATGCACCGTTGTCCGATCCTCCGTCGAACTACATCTGGGTCCGCTCGGCGACGCTGGACTTCTTCAAGCCGCCCACAGCCCCGGCCGGACATCCCGTGCGAGTCGTCCGCGTCGATCCAGCGATCGACTCCATTGTCGCTCCCGGCACGCGAGATCGAGAAACTGGCCGACGGGTTCCTCTTTACGGAAGGGCCGGTCTGGATTCCGGATGGCTACCTGCTCTTCAGCGATCCGAACGCCAACACCATTTACCGATGGTCCGATGCTGACGGGCTGTCGGTCTTCAGAACGAAGAGCGGCTACAACGGCGTCGACATCGGCGAGTACACGCAGCCAGGATCGAACGGCCTCGCGCTCGATCCCGAGGGACGCTTGACGATAAACGAGCACGGCAATCGGCGTGTCATCCGGCTCGAGAAAAACGGTGTCGCTGACCGTCCTGGCCGATCGGTTCGACGGCAAGCGGTCTCAACAGTCCGAACGATCTCGTCTACGCGCTCGGACGGCTCGCTCTACTTCACCGATCCGCCATTCGGCCTGCCGAAGGTCTTCGACGACTCGCGCAAGGAGACGCCCTTCAGCGGCGTCTACCAGCGGTCGGATGGCGGCGTTCAGCTGCTGACGCCGAGACCTAACTGGACCGAACGGCCTCGCGTTCTCGCCGGACGAGAAGTTCCTCTACGTCGGCAACTGGGACGACAAGAAGAAGGTCGTCATGCGGTACGAGGTGCTGCGCCGACGGGCTGCTGTCGAACGGACGCGTCTTCTTCGACATGACCAGCGCGCCTGGCGAGGACGCCATCGACGGCGTGAAGGTCGATCGCGCGGCAACGTCTACGTGTCCGGTCCGGATGGCCTGTGGATTCTTTCTCCGGCCGGCAGCATCTCGGCACGATCGACCCCCCGGAACACGCCACAACTTCGCGTGGGGCGACGCTGACGGCCGGACGCTCTATATGACCGCTCACACCGGCCTCTATCGGGTGCGATTGAACGTCTCAGGGACACGAGTGACAACGACTGCCACCAACCAGTAACCCAGCCGGGCACGCCACAGCCTGAAACCTCCGCGTGCCCGGGATCATCTATCTAAGTGACCGGTATCAGGAGCTCATCATGCTTTCCAAACCCGAAACCATCGTCAGCTGGGTACTCCAGCTCGTCATCGCGGGAATCCTCTTTCAGACCCTGTTCTTCAAGTTCACCGGCGCGGAGGAGTCCGTCTACATCTTCTCGACGCTCGGCATCGAGCCCTGGGGCCGAATCGCTTCGGGGGTGGCCGAGCTCGTGGCCGTCGGACTCATCCTCTACCCGCCGACCGTGATCTACGGCGCCGTGCTGTCGCTCGGCGTCATCAGCGGGGCCCTCGCGAGCCACACCAAGCTCGGTCTCGTCATCAAGGGCGATGGTGGACTGCTGTTCCTGCTGGCAGTGATTGTCTTCTTCTCGAGCCTGGCGGTCGTTTACCTGCGCCGGGCGGAGCTGCCGGTTGTCGGCGAGCGCCTCTTCCGTGCGGCGGCCTAGCCATGAGCGCGACAGCCCTTCAGCCCACGCAGACCGCAGCCACACCCGCGAGCCACATGGTGTGCCTGCTCGACCAGCTGGCAACAGTGGTCGCCCAGCTGGACGACTCGCACTACCGGGTCGCCCGGGCCCGCGAGGTGTCGGGCAGCGTTGGCGGTCACGTCCGCCACTGCCTGGATCACGTCGCCGCGCTCGTCCGGGGCCTCGACAACGGGCACGTCGACTACGACGACGGGCGAGGGGCACGGCCGTCGAGCGCCGGCGCGACGCCGCACTCGAGGAGATCGCGCGACTCATCGAGTGCCTGCAAAAACTTGCCTCTTGCTCGCAGGACAGGCCAGTCTGGGTGGACCTTGGCAGCCCGGATTTCGCGCCGTCGACGCTCGCGCGCGAGCTGGCCTTCATTTCGAGCCACACCATCCATCACTTGGCGCTGGTCGCTTTGTTGCTGCACGATATGGGAGTTCGAGTGCCGCCACGCTTTGGCTACGCGCCGAGCACTCCGAGTCCTGGGCTGGCGGCCTGATCCACCTCAGTGCTGTGGCGTCGACGACACGATCGCGATGAGCGCGAACCATGTGCACTGTCTCGGTGATCAAGCTCCCTCACCTCCTGCGCCTGGTCAGCAACCGCGATGAGCAGCGGACCCGGCCGACCGCCCTCCCGCCCACCCTGACCCACGCCGGCGGCCTCCGCGTCATTGCTCCGACGGACCCGGCTTCGCTGGGGACGTGGATCGCCTGCAGCGAGATCGGCCTCGCCATGGCGCTCCTCAACGTGAATCCGCCCGACGCTGACCCACACCTTCCGCCCCGCAGCCGTGGCGGCATCGTTCCAGAACTTATTCGCGCCCGGTCACTCGACGAAGTCGCAGCGCTTGCTGAGGCGATCGACCACCGGGAGTATTCACCATTCCGGCTCGTGGCTGTCCTCGCCGGCGAGGAGGACGTGCTCGAGGTGGCTCCAGCGGCCGGCATCGTCCGACGGTTGCCGCTCGCAACCCCGCAGATGTTCACCTCGTCCGGGTTGGGCGACCACCAGGTCGAAGGTCCGAGGCGACAGCTCTTCGAGCGCACGGTGGTTCGCGGCGGGAAGCTCGATCTTCGCGATCGGCAGGACCTGTTTCACGCCCATCGCTGGCGAGACAGGCAGGCGGTGAGCGTTCACATGTCCCGCGGCGACGCGTGGACGGTGAGCAGGACGACGATTGAAATCGGCGACGTGGACATCGCCATGTTCTACGCGGCGGAGCCGGACTGGACTCCGGTGCCGGCTCGCCTCGCGCGCGCTGCTCAGCGCGCCGACAACAACAAGTAGGCGCCGTCGCGCGCGCGGTAGAGCACGCCGGCCTCCACCATCGACTCCAGCAGGTGCACGCTGGCCGTCACGTCGAGGTGCCACAGCCGCGACGCCTGGGCGGCCGTCAGCTTGAGGCCGGGCATTTCCATATATTCGGCTTCAGCCCTGCGGCGGACGCCATCGCTGAGGGAATGCTGCCGTTCGATCACTGCGGACGCGCGGTTCATGTCTGCTTCTCCTCGGGCATCACTCGACGACGTTTTCGATGTCGTCCGAGGGCACTGGGGCTTTGGATGCTGCAGACAGGACGAGAGTTACGGTGGGTGTCAGCGGGGACGCGACGAGAGGATGGCCTTGATCAAATCTTCGGGAGCACCGGTCCGGTCAGCGGACGCGGTCTCGTCGTCAAACGCCCGGCGTCCCAGGCTCACGCTCGTTTCATAAGCGGCGATGTACCGCCGGCAATTCGGACACCGCGACAGGTGCCGCTCGAATCGCTCGCGCACCTCGGCGGCGAGATCGCCGTCGAGATATTCGAGAATGAAGTCCGCAAGCTCCCGGCACGTCACAATGGCCCCCAAAAGACTGAAGGTTGCCCACTTGCCGGGGCGGAGAACCCCGTCGAGAGAGCACGACCTTGAACCTATGATGCCGCCTGCAAGGCACAAGATACACCATCGACACAGGACACCGCAGCCCGACGGCGATCGCCCACTACGAGATTTCGTAGCACCCCGTAATCTCGTAGTCCACGGTTCGGAGCTCGTGCCGTCCGCCTCGGAATTCCGAATAATTCAGGCCATTCCATATGGCATTTGCATTGCGACGGGCTGGTCTCGAGCGCACCGTGCTGAGAATCACATCCACGAAAACTTCAACCGCCGGCACCCTCAAGGTCGAGGGGCGCCTGGCCGGTCAATGGGTCGACGAGCTCTCTCGAGCAGCAGCGGCCGCGCTCGGCGACACGCCAAGTGTGGTTCTGAATCTCGCTGACGTGACGTTCGTGGATGCGGCAGGTGTCGCCCTCCTGCGTGAGCTGCGGGCTCGCGGCTTCGCTCTGGCCGACTGCTCGACTTTCGTCTCGGGCTTGATTGACGGAGCCTGGCAATGAGCGGGACGGCCCCGTCTCTTCCTGACACCGAGTCCGTCCTCCTCGCCCGGCTGCGCCGCCAGGACGAGTCGGCGTGCGAAGAGCTGGTTCGCGCGTACAGCGGTCGCCTGCTGTCGGTGGCCCGGCGGATGCTCCGCAACGACGAGGACGCGCGCGACGCAGTGCAGGAGGGATTTCTCGGCCTTTCGCGCCATTCAGAGATTCAACGGCGACTGTCGCCTCTCCACCTGGCTCCACCGCATCGTCGTCAACGCGGCGCTGATGAAAATCAGGACGCGGACGCGCCGGCCCGAAGAATCGATCGAGGACATGCTGCCGCGATTCCTCGAAGATGGTCACCATGCGGAACCGACGAGCGACTGGGGATCGGCCAGCGCGCTGCTGGAACAACGCGAAACACGCGAGCGCGTGCGCGCGGGGATCGATCGACTGCCGGAGTCCTATCGCACCGTGCTGCTGCTGCGCGACATCGAGGAGCTGGACACCGCCGAGACAGCCGAGATGCTCGGACTGACGCCGAACACCGTGAAGATCCGCTTGCACCGTGCGCGGCAGGCCCTCGCGAAGGTGCTGGAACCAGCGTTCCGGCCCGCCGGGTGGCAGGCCTAGTACTGAATTCCCAGCTTCTTCATCCGGCTTCGCAACGTATTGGGGTGCAAGCCAAGAATCGTGGCAGCGCCTTTGGCCCCTTCGACCACGCCGTCGGTCGTCTTCAGCACAGCCACGATGTGGGCGCGCTGAATGTCGTCGAGGGTGTCGCTCGATCCCACCACTGCCACCTGACCTGAGGCAGTCGCCTGACCGCCGCTCGTGAAGCTGCGCTCGGGCTCGAGGACCGGACCGGCAGCCAGGATTGCCGAGCGTTCGACGACGTTCTGCAGTTCGCGAACATTTCCGGGCCAGGAGTAATCGAGGAGCCGCTCCATGCCACGCGCACTGAATCCGTGGAGCGGCTTGCCGAGCCTGCGCGCCAGCGTGCCGACGAACAGGCCGACGAGCAGAGGAATGTCCGATTTGCGATCGCGAAGCGGCGGAACCTCGATCGGAAAGACGTTCAATCGATACAGCAGGTCGGCCCGGAACGTGCCCTCGCGGACCGCGTGGGAGAGATTCCGGTTGGTGGCGGCAATCACGCGGACGTTGACGCGCACGGTGCGGCTGCTGCCGACCGGCTCGAACTCCTGCTCCTGCAGCACGCGCAGCAGCTTGACCTGGGCGTCGAGCGGGAGCTCGCCAATCTCGTCGAGCATCAGAGTTCCGCCGTTGGCGACCTCGAAACGGCCGATGCGCTTGTCGATCGCGCCGGTGAACGCACCCTTGACGTGACCGAACAGCTCGCTCTCGACGAGGCCGGGGGCAATCGCGCCGCAGTTCACCTTCACGAGCGGCCGATCGCTTCGCCGGCTGCGACTGTGGATCGCACGGGCGAACAACTCCTTTCCGACACCGGTCTCACCCGTGATGAGCACCGTTGACTCGGTCGGCGCCACCAGCTCGACGCTGCGCAGCACTTCGAGCAGCGCGGGGCTGTTGCCGACGATGTCGTTGAAGTTGTGCTGGGTGCGAATCTCTTCCTGCAGGTAGACGTTCTCGGTCTCGAGGCGATCCTTGAGCACGCCGAGCTCGGTCAGCGCTTCGCGCAGCGACTGTTCGGCCAGCGTCCGCCGGTCGATCTCGGCCTTCATGCCCTCGTAGAGCCGCGCGTTCTCGAGCGAGATGGCCGCCTGTGCTGCCAGGATGCGCATCATCTCGATGCGGTCGGGGGTGAAGGCATCGGTCGTGAGGTTGTTCTCGAGGTACAGGAGGCCCGCGGATCGGCCCTGATGGCCGACAGGAACGCACAGCACGGACTTCGCGTGGGCGCGCGCTGATGTAGGGATCGCCGGCAAACCGCTCGTCGGTGGTCAGATTGCCGACGACGAGATCCCGGCCGGTGCGGCCGACGTAGCGGACCACGCTGTGCGACACGTCCGTGGCCTCTTCCCAGGGCGTCGACTGGCGCACCTGCACGAGATCCACGTCGGCGGTCGCCTCGGCCTCGATGAACCAGGAGCCGTCTCGCTCCTGCAGGAAGACGCCGCGCTGGGCACCGGCGTTTTCGAGAGCAATCTTCATCAGGCTGCGCAGCAGCGCGTCGAGCTCGATCTCCACGGCGATGGCCCGAGCGACCTTGAGAACCGTTGCCATCTCGAGATCCGCGCCTTCGGAAGCACCTGTGGCAGAGCGATCCGACGGCTGCGCCTCGTCAGCACGCGCGGCCGGGACAACGAGCGGCCCGTACCTCTCCTCGAGCTGACGCGTTTTGATCGACGCGCCCCACGCCGAATAGGCGGCGTGGGCGGCGGTGAGGTAGGGCACGGCCGCGGTGACATCGCCCCGTTCCAGCCAGACTTTCGCGCAGTATTCGTTCGCGAGGGCTTCCTGCTGGAGGTTCTCCGTTTCCCTGGCGTAGGCCAGCGACTCGTCGCAGAAGCTGGTGGCTTCCTCGAGGTGACCGCCGAGGCGCTTCATCTCGGCGGACACGATCAGCCAGAAGCAGCGGAAATTCTCGGGCGCGTTGTCGGCGAGATCCTTCAGCGAGGCACGCGCCGCGACCAGCTCGGTCCAGTAGGCTCGACGTTGCTCGTCTGAAGCCGACGCCCAGGCTCCCGCGCAGGCGAGGCTGCCCCAGAAATCGAGGAGCACGGGCCACATCGTGCCGATGACGGTGACCGCGCGGGCTCGCCGCGCCAGCTCCACGGCCTCGTCGAACCGCTCGAGCAGTACCGCCAGGTGGAGCTTGGCCGTATAAACAAAGGTCAGGAAGAACGGCGCAGCGATGCCCTCGTGGCGGGCCACGAACGCCTCTTCGTCGAAGGTCGCGTCCGACAGCGACAGGCGGCCCGCCGTCCGGCCCTGCAGCGCCAGGGCCCAGTGCAGCATCACCTGCAGCGCCGCACGGAAATCGGTCATTTGAATCCGGTCGAGCACGGCGAGCGTCGGCAAGTAGTCGCGCAGGAATCGATCCAGGCTGCGATTGATTGGCCAGGCCGGCCACGTTTCGGTCACCGCGCCGTAGCCGGCGTAGACGAAATCGCCCGACTCGAGGCCGCTCCGGCACGCTTCCCTGGCGTGCGGGATGCACGCCGCGAAGGGGCGCCGCCAGAGCTTCACATGGGCGTGGATCTGCTGATGGATCTTCGCGCGGCGCTTGGCGTCATCGAACCGCGCGTTGACCTGGAGCGCGAGCTCGCCCCACTCGTACGCCGACGCGTAGTCGCGCCTGACCGGTCCGATCGTGATCGCGTGGGTCACGCAGCCGTATGCCGAGTCCTCCGTCAGGCCATGCTCGAGCGACAGGCGCACCAGCGTTGCCGAGATGAGGCGCGCGGTACTTGGCTTGCCCCCGATGTAGGCCGACGACCACATCAGCGTCAGCATGCGCATGATGGCGCGAACGGTGACGTCGGTCATCACGGGCAGGTCGACGAGCGCGGCGATCGATCGATCGCCGCGCAGCCGCTCAATTGCCTCGATCTCCGCGTCCACGACCGCATCGGCGTCTTCGTCTCGTGCGGGAAAGGCGATCTCAAAGAGCGCGAGCCCGTCGCGCGCGCTGGCAACAGCGTCGCTGTAACGGGACTGGTTCTCGTACAGCACGATCCGCAGGCTGTGCACTTGGGCCTTGTCGAGGGCCGTCGCCGCGCGGGTCAGCAGCACCTCGAAATACTGCTCCGCCGACTCGAAACGGCCGGCGAGATACTGGGACTCGGCCGCTTCGAGCCGCAGCGCGAACATCAGCTCGTACTCGGTGCCCCACGAATCATCCGTGAGAAGCGACATCCCGTCTTCGAAGTAGGTCGACGCGGCACGATAGGCGGCCGAGGTCTTGGCCTTCCGGCCCGCCGCCAGGTTCAGCCGCGCGGTCGCGACCCGCTCGGCATCGCTCGACAGCAGCGTGCGTCCGACGTTGAGGTGGCTGACGACTTCGAATAGACGATCGTCGGGAACGGCTGGTCCGCACTCGGCCACAAGCAGGCGGCCGACGTCCAGGTGGGCGCGCCGCTTCTGATCGTCGGGGATGAGGTCGTAAGCCGCCTGCTGCACGCGGTCATGCAGAAACGCGTAGGCCTCGTAGCGGCCGGCCGCCGGCTGGATGAGCCCGGCGTCGATGGCCTCCGCGAGCCCTGCCGACGCGACGTCCGGAGCCTGCCGGGTCACCGTCATGAACGTACGCCATTCAAAGGGGCCGCCGATGCACGCGGCCAGCGTCAGAACGCTCTGGGCCTCCGGTGAAAGGCGGCGAATCTTGCGCGTCATCAAGTCGATGACGTTGTCGGTCATCCCGGCCGCGGCGATCGCCTCCATGCGGAAGGACCACGTCCCGCGGGCCGCATCGAACCGGAACAACCCTTCCTGCTGCAGGGTCTTGAGGAACTGGATGACGAAGAACGGGTTGCCGTCGGTCTTCTCGAGGATGAGCGCCGCGAGCTCCTGCACATCGTCTGGCGGGCACCGGAGCGTCTCGCAGAGAAAGAGCACGACGTCTGGCCGCGAGAGCGGGCCGAGCGACAGGCGAGGCACTCGGCGCGCCGGACGCCTGCAGTCGATCCATGGCCCAGGTCAGCATGTGGTTCGCGTCCACTTCGTTGTCGCGATAGGCGCCGATGAAGAGGACGTGGTTGAGGTCCGGGCCGGTCAGCAGCGAGTGCAGCAGATCCAGCGTCGCCGCGTCCACCCACTGCAGATCGTCGAGAAAGACGACGAGCGGATGTTGTTTCCTGGCGAGCGCCGCCAGAAAGCTCTGGAAGACGTAGCGAAACCGGTTCTGTGCCTCGGCGGGATCCAGGGCCGTCGGGGCGACCTGCTTGCCGAGTACGAGCTCGATCTCCGGGATCACCTCGGCCAGTACGCCACCATTCGATCCGAGCGCGTCCGACAGCCGCGTGCGCCACTCCGCCAGCCGGTGCTCGCTCTCGGCCAGCACCTGCCAGACGAAGCCCCGGAACGCCTGGATGAGGGCGCCGTAGGGCATGTTGCGCATGACCTGGTCGAACTTGCCGGCGAGGAAATACCCGCGCTGCTTGACGATCGGCCTGTATAGCTCGCTGATGAGCGACGTCTTGCCGATGCCGGAGTAACCGGAGACAAGCAGCAGCGCGGCACGCCCCTCGCAGGCGTCATCGAACGCCGACACGAGCTCCGCGAGCTCGCGGTCGCGTCCATAGAGTCGCTGCGGGATGAGAAACCGCTCCGACACGTCGCGCTGCCCGAGCTCGAACGACGCGATCGTCCGCGTCTCCGCCCACTGCCGCGAGCAGATCTCGAGATCGGCGCGGACGCCGGTCGCGCTCTGATAGCGATCCTCCGCGGCCTTGGCGAGCAACCGCATGACGATCGCCGACACCTGCTCTGGTGCCCCGTCGTCGATGAGGTGCGGCGCGATCGGTGTCTTCGCGAGGTGCGCGTGGATCAACTCGAGTGAGTCGTCGGAGCGGAACGGCGGCGCGCCGGTGAGCAACTCGTACAACGTCGCGCCGAGCGAGTACAAGTCGCTGCGATGGTCGATGGCGCGGTTGATGCGCCCGGTCTGTTCGGGCGATGTATATGGGGTGGCGCCCCAGGTCAACGAAGACTTGATCGTCGTGTCGAGCCCCGACCGCGCCGCCAGGCTGTTGTCCAACAGGTGCACGACGCGCCCGTCGGCGCTCACGAGTATCGCCGAGGGGCTGACGCTGCCGCAGACGAGATTCGCGTGATGAAACCCGGCCAGCGTCGACGCGATTTCGATCGCGACGGTGAGCAGCCACGACAGATCGCCCGCAGCCGCGGCGCGAGCCGTCGACAGCGGGACGAGGCCCGCATCGTCGAGAACGAGACACGGTGTGGAGCGGATGAAGTCGAGCGCGCGTGGCACTCCGGACACAGAGAGGCCACCGAGCAGGTCGAACTCACGTTCGAGCGCGTCGAGTTCGGCTCGGCGCGGAGAGATCCGGGAGGGTACCTTCAGGAGGACCGGCTGATTGTCGTCGGTGCGACGTCCGCGGTACACGCTGAACGGGCCCGTCCGGAGCAGCGCCTCTTCGGTCCGATAACCACGGATGTCCATCGGGGTGACTCTGGCAATGCTGAATGCTGAGTGCTGAAGTCAATATCGAAGGCCCGATTCAGCATTCACTTCAACATTCAGCCCTCAGCATGGCCAGCGTCACATTGTAGACGACTGAGCGAAGGATGAACGCATCACGCCCGCAAACCGTCCACCAGCGTGGAGATCAGCTGGTCGATGACCTCGTCCCGATCGCCCCACTTGAAGTTCGGCATCACGATGAGCAGCGACGTGATGCCGTGGACGGCCGCCCACAGCGCGCAGCTCGCCGTGTGCGGGTTCACCTTCGTCAGCTTCTTCTTCTTCACGCATTCAGCGACGAGGTACTGCAGGAGCCCGAACGCCTGCATCCCCATCGTCCCTGCCGCCCGGTAGCGCGCGTCCTCGGCCGGATCGTGTCCGTGCGGGATGCCGAACGTCGCCTGATAGTGCTGCGGATGCTTCAATCCGAACTCCACGTATCGACGAAGCCCCTTCCTGAGCGCCACGAGGGGGTCGGCGTGGCGGTCAGCCACCTGCTGCAGTTCCTTGACCAGCCCAGCCATCAGCTGTTCGCAGACGCAGTACACGAGGTCGTCGCGATCCTTGAAATGGAGGTAGATGGCGGTCGGCGAGTAGTCGATCCGCTCGGCGACTTTGCGCATCGACAGGCCCTCGTGCCCCTCACGCACGAGGATGTCGCGGGCGGCGTCGAGAATCTCCTGCCGCAGCAGCGTCTTCTGGCGCACGCGGCGTTCCTGGACCGTCATTAACAGTGTTAAGTTAACGCCCCGTTGAATCCTCTGTCAAACAGAGTGGTCGCCCGCGCGGGCCAGCCAGCTCGCCGCAACCACCGGGGTCAGATCTCGATCTCCGATGCCAGGCCCCGACGATCAGAACAATCGAGATCTGATCCCGGCGGTTGGAGCCGCGCTACCGTGCGCGCGCGAGGTCCGCGACGATGTCGTAGTGGAAGCGGACGAAGCGGTAGAGCTCGTTCTCGAGGATCCGCTCCTGGTCGCTGTGGGCGCCGAAACCCTTGGGGCCGTCCTCGACGTCGGTCATCGGGCCGACGCCGAAACACTGCACGCCTCTCGCCCGCAGGTAGGCCATGTCGGTCGCGCCCGTCGACATCGTCGGCAGCGTGACGGTCTTGTAGTGCTTCGTGACGTTCGTCTCGATCGCCGTGAAACCCTCCGAGTCGAGCCGGGCGGTGCCGGCGGGCGGCCGCACGTCGCGAGCGGCCCACGCCACGTCCACAGCCGCGTCGTCGATGACTGTCTTCATCGCCGCAAGAAAAGCGTCGAGATCCTCGTCTGGATGTGTACGCACGTCGAGGCTCGCCTTGGCTTCCGACGGGATGACGTTGATGCGATAGCCGGCCTGGATCATCGTCGGCGAGACAGACGTTCGCAGCATCGACGCGTGCCGCGGCTCACGATCGAGGAAATAGTCGTCGGCGGCGGACGCGAGCGCCGCGTCGGCGCCGATCACATCGAGGTATCGCTTCGCCTCCTCGGGTGACGAAATCGCGGCGAGCCGCTTGAAGTACGCGCGCGTCGTGTCGTTCAGCCGAATCTGCGGCTTCCAGGCGGCCACCTTGGCCACTGCCGCGGCGAGGTGGACGACGGCATTCGACTTGAGCGGCACCGAGCCGTGACCCGAAATCCCGCGCGCCGTCAGCTCGATCGCCCGCGGGATCTTCTCGAGCGTCTGCACCGACGCGAACTTGATCTGTCCGCCGGCCCGCGACACGCCGCCGCCCTCGGCAAAGCAGTACTCGGCATCGATCTGCGGAAAGTGCTGGCCGACCATGTACTGGATGCCGACGCGGGTCGAGCCCTCCTCGCCCGCCTCGGCCAGGAAGATCACGTCGCGATCCAACGGGACCTTCTGACGCTTGAGCGTCAGCATCACCATGAGGCCCGCAACCAGGTTGTCCTTGTCGTCCACGGTTCCACGGCCGTAAATGTAGCCGTTCTCTCTCGTCGCGCTGAACGGTGGATGGGTCCATTTCTTGGCGTCGACGCTGACGACATCGGTGTGGCCCATGATGAGCAGCGGCCGCTTCCGGCCACTGCCCTTGAGCCGCGCAAGAACGTTCGCGCGACGGGGCTCGAGTGCGAGGATCTCGGCGGAGATGCCCTCGGCCTCGAGGACGTTCTTCAGGTATTCGGCTGCGGGCAGTTCGTTGCCCGGAGGATCGGCTGTGTCCATGCGGACGAGCGCCTGGAAGTGCCGGAGCGTTTCCTCGTCGAACTGCGGTGACTGCGGTGTCTGGGCCGTCGCGGTCACAACGGCGAGCAGGACAATCAACAGGGCGCTGCGCATGGGTCAAGATCCTAGCATCAGGCCCGATCGGGCGCTCACACCGTCAGCGACTTCTGCAGGATCGCGATCGTCCGCACCGGTGACGTGATGATCCGACGGCGATCGAGCTCGAACTCCATCTGGAGCCCGAGGTTGATCGCGAGGCGCTTGAGGAAACTCCCGCCGGCGGTGCTGCCTGCGAACCGCGCAGCCGTCCAGTCAGGGAAATAGCGGCCGCCGCGAACGCGGACATCGCCGGCGTGATTGACGACGATGAGCTCGTACAGCGTGTTCTGCGTGCAGATGTGAAGCTGCTGGAACTCTTCGAGCGAGGCGACGTGCACGGCCTCGCTCCAGTCGCGCGAGAGCCACGCGTCGAGCGACGCGGCGAGGCGGGGCCGATCGGTTTCGCTACGAGCCTGCTTGATGCGGCTCGTCGAGGGCGGACGATGGACGCGGGATTTGGCGCTCATTTTCGTGATCGCACCTCCGCAAGCCAGTTGAGCACGACGTTGAATTGATCCGCGTCGGCGGCACCCTCGCTGCGCACGACGACGAAGGTGTGGCCGTCGGGCGACACGTCGTAATTGCGCGCGCCGTCGAGCGTCGCGTACCGGAACTCCAGCACGCGCTGCGGCCTCCCCCACCGGAACTCGGGACCCGGCGTAATGGGAACCGAGACGAGCTGATTGGCGCGACGGAAGTACAGCGTACTGCCATCGCGTGACCACACGGGCTCGGTGCCCCCATCGGGCGACACGAGCCACTTGGCGCCCGGGCCCGGGAAGGGCTGCACCCAGACCGACCGCCGCCCCGACTCGTCCGAGACGTAGGCCAGCCACTTGCTGTCGGGTGAGAACGCCGGCGACGATTCGTCATTCTCCGTCCTCTGGAACGCCCAGGGCTCGCTGCCGCGTGTCAGCACCCAGATGTCGTGATCGGCGCCGGGCTTGCGCTCCTCGAAGGCGAGCGTGAGGCCATCATGCGCCCACGACATCGGCAGGTGCGGATTCGCGTTGGTGAAGATCGGCATCGTCCCGGGCAGAAGGCCGGCCAGGGCCCGCGACAGCGACTGACTCTGGTCGCTCGCGGATCGAATCAGGGCTTCGGGCTCGAAGGTCCCGTTCACCCGCTGAGAATAGAGCGACACGCCGCCGGAGCGCGCCGACTGGAACGTGACCTGCTGGCCATCGGCCGACCAGATGGGAAAGCGATTGACGCCGCCGGTCACGAGCGGCGTCGGCGTGCCGTGATCGACATCGTAGATCCAGATGTCGGAGCCGGTATCGGACTCGATCGCGACGGCCAGCCGGCGGCCGTCCGGCGACAGGCGAGGGTGCGCGAATGCTCCTGGCTTCTCCGACAGGACCGTCGGCCGTCCCGTACGGTCCACGAGGACGAGCTCGCGCGACGGCAGCGTCGACAGGCGCGGAATGTAAGCCAGCGTACCGGTCGTGGAGACCGCAAACGACGTGCTGCCCGATGGGTCGATCTCCGGACGTTCCTGGAGTGGCACGGCCGGACCGGGCACATTCCCCGACGATGGGTCGAAGGGCACGGCGACGAGGCCGCCGGCATTCGCGTAGACGAGCTGACCGATCTCGGGGACGAACTGCGCGCCGGCGCCACCGCTCCCAGGCTGGCCGAGCGCGCGCACCTGCTTGCTCGCGAGGGACAGCATCGCGAGGTGCCAGCCGCGATCGGTAGTCACGCCGAAGAGGACGTCGCCATTCGGAAGACGCCGCGGGTACGCGTGCTGCAGCTCACCGGCCGCGGCATCGACGGTCGTGAGGCGTTCGGGCGTCGTGCCGGCGGCCGGCACGCGCCACAAGCCCACGGGCGTCGAGAACACGATCGTATCGTCGGAACCCCAGGTGGCGCTCGAGACGCCGGGCGTCGCGCAAATTTCGAGCGCACGGCCACCCTCGACCGACACGCGCTGCAGCGTGCCGTTGGCGTAGAAGCCGATCGACCGGCCGTCGGGGGAGAAGAACGGCGCGCTTCCACCCTCGGTGCCCGCGACCGCGGTGGGCCCGAACTGATCGAGCGGACGCATGAAGAGCTGCGTGCGTCCCTCGTCCTGCGCGGCCACATAGACCAGGCGCGTCCCGTCGGGTGAGATGGCGAGGGGCGCGAGTCCGCCACGCTCGACATGTTGACCCGACGGAACGGGCACGACGACGCGCGACACGGTTCCTGGCGCCGGCGAATTCATCCGCTGGACCATCCAGTATCCGAGTGCGATGAGAACGGCCAGCGTGCCGAGCACGGCCGCGGCGGTGACCGTGGCCTGCTTGCGCGAGAAACGCCAGGCGTCGACGCCGGGCACCTGCACGACGAGGGGAGCGCTCTCGGCGACCGCGTCCTCAATCTCGAGACCCGCGTCGGCGATGTCGTGCAGGCGCGCCGCCGGATCCTTCTTCAGGCAGCGTTTGATGAGCCGCTGCACGGCGATCGGCGCGTGCGACAACACGCGCCAGTCGGGCTCCTCCTTGAGCACGGCGGCGAGCGTGTCGGAGACGGTCTCGGAGGCGAAGGGCGGCGTGCCGCTGATCGCCTCGTAGTACATGCACCCGAACGCCCAGATGTCGGTTCGCCGGTCGAGCGACTTGCCGCGAATGTGCTCGGGACTCATGTAGGCGACGGTCCCGAGGATGACGCCCGGCTGGGTCGTCGTGGTGAACATCGCCGCGTTGCCGGATGACTCCTTGTTCTCCGGCTCGAACGACTTCGCGAGTCCGAAATCGAGGACCTTGACGCGACCCTCGGGCGTCACCTTGATGTTCGACGGCTTGAGGTCGCGGTGGATGATGCCGCGCTCGTGCGCCGCTTCGAGTGCCTGCGCGATCTGCTTGAAGACCGGGAGCGTCTCGCTCGGCGGCATCGGACCGCGCGACAATCGCTCCGCCAGCGTCTCGCCCTCCACGAGCTCCATTTCGAGGAGCGTCGAATCGCCGACCTCCTCGAGCCCGTGCAGCGTGGCGATGTTGGGATGGTTGAGGGACGCGAGCACGCGTGCCTCGCGCTCGAACCGGCTCTTGTACTCGGGATTACCGGACGTCAGCTCGTGCAGGACCTTGAGGGCGACCTCGCGGCCCAGCCGGACATGCTCGGCGCGGTACACCTCGCCCATGCCTCCGGCGCCGAGAGACGCGAGGATCCGGTACGGGCCAACGGAGCTGCCGGGGGAGAGGCGCAAGGCGTTGCTCTGACGCGGATTATACCGCTCGGAGCACGGCGCGGCGGACGTGTTACAGTGGCCGGCGGATGCCGATTCGGCTCAGGATTTCCGGCTGGAGGCTAACGCGTCTCAGTGCCCAACCAGACGTGAGAGGCGCGGCGATGCCGGCCTGCGCAGGATCGGACGCACGCACGGCCAACGGCCCGCTACTCGCCATCTGCATGTCGCTCTGTCTGCAGCTGGCCTCGGGCGTTCTCGCCTCCCAACAGACTCCGCCTCAACCTCCGGCCGTTCCAGCGACGCCGCAAACGCCCATGGACGCCGCCGTGCGAGATGCTCTGCAGCAGTACTCCGCCGCGCTCGAGTCGCTCAATGCCGAGCAGGTCAAGAAGATTCACCCATCGGTCGACAGCGAGGCTCTCAAGCGTGCGTTCAAGGAGATGCGCGAACTGAAGGTCACCATCGACAGCATCAAGGTCCTCTCGAGCGACGGTGCCACGGCCCGCGTGAGCTGCCGGGTCACGCAGGCCCTCACGCCACGAGCCGGTACGAAACAGAACAACACGGTCACCCGCGTGATGCGCCTCCGCAGGCAGGATACGGCCTGGGTAATAGACGGGTTTGAACGGTAGGGGCTCAAGGCTCAAGGCTCAGGGCTCAGGGCGGCTCAGGGCTCAAGCAAGATCTTGGAGTATGCATTCGATGGTTTTGCCTGAGCCTTGAGCCCTGAGCCCTGAGCCGGTCCCCATGACATCCGTCACCCCTCTCACCTGACCCCTGGCACTACCGCGCCGGCTGGCCGGCGCTCATATTGGCAGCACCTCATTTGAAGGAAGGTGCACCAATGATTGCGGAGTTACGGGGCGTCACCAAGACGTACGGTTCGGTCGTCGCGCTCGACAATGTCACGCTGGCGCTCGAGGCAGGCCGCGTGACGGCAATCCTCGGCCCCAACGGTGCCGGCAAAACGAGCACCATCCGGTTGCTTCTCGGCCTGACGCGTCCGACCAGGGGCGCGGTTTCTCTCTTCGGAACCGATCCGCGCTCGCCCGCGGCGCGCCGGCGCACCGGCGTCATGCTGCAGATCGCGAAGGTGCCCGAGACGTTGACCGTGCGCGAGCACGTGCATCTCTTCAGCAGTTACTACCCGTCACCCATGACCGTCGATGCCGCACTCGCCGCCGCGGAGCTGACCGGGGTCGCCGATCGGAAGTTCGGCCACCTGTCGGGTGGACAGCGTCAGCGGGTCCAGTTCGCGCTCGCCATCTGCGGCAACCCGGACTTGCTGTTCCTCGATGAGCCGACGGTGGGTCTCGACGTCGAGGCGCGGCGCGGATTCTGGCAGCAGGTCCACCAGCTCGCCTCCGCCGGACGCACGATCGTCCTGACCACGCACTACCTCGAGGAGGCCGACGCGCTCGCCGACCGCGTCGTGATGCTGAGCTCGGGATCGATCGTCGCCGACGGGGCGCCCCACGAGATCAAGGCGCGGGTTGCGTCGCGTCGGATTCGCTGCGTGACGGTCCTGCCAGCCGCCGCGATCGAGGCGCTCGAGGGTGTCAGCAGCGTCCGGCGGGACGGATCGGCCACCGAGATCATGACGAGCGACGCCGAGCGCGTCGTTCGCCAGCTTCTGTTGCGCGACCCGGAGCTCTCGGGGCTCGAGATGTCCGGCGCCGGACTCGAAGAAGCATTCCTGACGTTGACGACCAACCAGGCGGTCCGGCCGGCGGCGCAGGATGAACGAACGATGGTTGGAGCGGGAGGTGCGCGATGAGCGGAATGACCGGCACGATCGTCCAGACGAGCACATGGTCGCCGGCGCGCACTTACGCGCTCGAGGCGAAGTACGAGTTTCTCAAGGTGCTGCGCATGCCTGGATACGCCATCCCCTCGATCGCGTTCCCGGCGATGTTCTACCTGCTCTTCGGCGTGATCTTCGGCCGCCAAACGGTCGGCGCCGTGTCGATGTCCACCTACCTCATCGCCACCTACGGCGCGTTCGGCGTCATCGGCGCGTCGCTCTTCGGATTCGGCGTCGGCGTCGCCATCGAGCGTGGACAGGGATGGCTGATGCTCAAGCGCGCGAGCCCGATGCCGCCGATGGCGTTCTTCGTGGCCAAGCTCGTGATGTGCACCATTTTTGCCGCGACCGTCTTTCTCGTGCTCGCCACACTGGGGGTGACGTTCGGCCACGTGCGCATGCCAGCGGCCATGTGGCTCCGCCTGGGATCGACGCTCGTCCTCGGCGCGACTCCGTTCTGCGCGCTCGGGCTCGGCCTCGGGTACCTGGTCGGTCCGAACTCCGCGCCGCCGATCGTGAACCTGATCTATCTGCCAATGTCCTTTCTGTCCGGACTGTGGCTTCCCTTCGAGATCCTGCCGCCGGCGATCAAGACCATCGCGCCGTTCCTGCCGGCGTTCCACCTGGGCCAGCTCGCGCTCGGCGCGATCGGCGCGGGCGCGGGAATGCCTGCGTGGAGCCACGTGGCAGCACTCGCAGGGTTCACGATGATCGGTCTGGGGCTCGCGGTCTGGGGATATAGGCGGGAAGAAGACAAGACGTGGGGATAGCGAGCACAGACCATGAACAAGAACATCTACTTTGTCATCGCGTGCGGGCTGGCCCTTGTCGGTGCTGGCGTGGCGGGAACACGCAGCGGCTCCTCTGCGCCCATCGCCTCACAACCAGCGCCGCACGAGTTCGTCGTCCGCGACGTGCGTGTGTTCGACGGTGAGCGCGTCATCCCGAAGGCGAGTGTCCACGTACGCGACGGGGTCATCCTCAGCGTCGGTGATGCAGCACCTCCTGGCGTCGAATCGATTGCCGGCGAGGGCCGGACCCTGCTGCCTGGCCTCATCGACTCCCACACGCACGCGTACGGCGATGCCCTCGAACGCGCGCTCGTCTTCGGCGTGACGACCGAGCTCGACATGTTCACCGATCACCGGTTTGCCGCGGCGATGCGCAAGGAGCAGCAGAGTGCTGCGACGCCAAACTTTGAGCAGCAGAGTGCTGCGACGCCAAACAAGGAGCAAAGTGGCGCCAACGGCGCCTTGCGCCGCGCCGACCTTTTCTCGGCAGGCACGCTCATCACGTCGCCAAAGGGTCACGGCACTGAGTACAACCTGCAGATCCCCACGCTGGCGTCTGCGGCGGACGCGCCTGCCTTCGTCGACGCCCGGATCGCCGAGGGATCCGACTACATCAAGATTGTGTACGACGATGGGGCGGCGTATGGAATGAAGCTGGCGACGCTCGACCGTAGTGAGCTCGCCGCGGTGATCGCCGCGGCAAAGGCTCGGGGCAAGCTGGCCGTAATCCACATCGGGTCGCGCCAGGGCGCTGACGAGGCGATCGCCGCCGGCGCCAGCGGGCTCGTGCACATCTTTGCGGACGCGCCGCCGGACGCGGAATTCGTCAAGCGCGTGGTCGCCGCGCGCGCGTTCGTCACGCCCACGCTGTCGGTGACCGAAAGCACGACGGGCGTCGCCAGCGGAGCGCCGCTGCTGAAGGATGCGCGCCTCGCGCCGTTCATCACCGCGGCGGAGCGCACGTCGCTCGAGGGACGTTTCCCCAACCGGCCCGGTTCGAAGCAGAACCTGGCGTTCGCGTTCGCGGCCGCCAAGCAGCTCTTCGACGCAGGCGTGCCGATCCTGGCCGGCACCGACGCACCCAATCCAGGAACCTCGCACGGCGCGAGCCTCCACCGCGAGCTCGAGCTGCTGGTACAGGCCGGGCTCTCCCCCGAAGCGGCGCTGCGGGCGGCGACGTCGGTGCCCGCGCGTATCTATAGCCTGCGCGACCGGGGACGCATCGCGCCAGGTCTCCGCGCCGACCTCGTGCTCGTCAGCGGCGATCCCAGCCGCGACATCACCGCCACCAGAGACATGGTCGCCGTCTGGAAACGCGGCGTCAGGCTCGATCGGGCGAAGGCCCCCGCCGCCACCGCGGCCGCCCCAGCCCCAACGACCACCGGGCTCGTCAGCGACTTCGAGACAGCGGACATTCGGACCGAGTTTGGGAGCGGCTGGCAAACGTCGACCGACAGCATGATGGGCGGCGCGTCCACGGCCACGATGGCCCTCGTCGAGGGCGGCGCGAACAAGACGCGCGGCGCGCTGGATGTCTCGGGCACGCTCGCCGCGGGCGCTGCCTACCCCTGGGCCGGAGCCATGTTCCTCCCGGGCGCGACGCCGATGGCGCCAGTCGACCTTTCGAAGTTCAAGGAGATCGTGTTCTGGGCCCGGGGCGACGGCGGCACGCATCAGGTGATGGTCTTCGCCGCGCGCCTGGGCAACATTCCAGCGACACGGCCGTTCACGCCCGGTCCCGAATGGCGCGAGTTCGTGCTGCCGTTCGCGTCCTTCTCCGGCATCGACGGCTCGGATCTGCGTGGCGTGCTATTCTCCGCCGGGTCGAAACCGGGGCCCTACCGGTTCACAATTGATGACGTGCGGTTTCGGTAGATCATGCGCATCAGGCTCCTCCCCGAATCGTCGCCGCTCGGTTGGACGCCATTCGCCTGGCTCGTCTACCTGACGTTCTTTTTCGTCTACGCGGTCTGGACCAACTCGCCTCGGCACTGGCTGATTGATGGCCCGGCGTTGGCGCTGTTCCTCGTCCTCTACTTCAGAGGGTTCTGGCTCCACGGCCGCCCGCTTCTCGCGGTCATCTTCGGGATCCTCGCCATCGGTCTCGTGACCGCGCCGCGCAATCCTGGCGCGAGCTGTTTCTTCATCTTCGCCGCTGGCTTCGTCGGTGAAACCGGCCGGCCGGCCGTTGGCGTCCGATGGCTGCTGGTCGTCCTGGCCATCGTCGCGGCCGAAACGCTTGCGCTGTCGCTGTCGCCGGCGTTCTGGGTACCTGCGGTTGTCGTTTCGATCCTGGTCGGCGGCTCGAATATCCATTTCTGCGAAATGCGCCGCAAGGATCGCGCGCTCATCAAGGCGCATGAAGCGGCGGAGCACCTGGCGACGATTGCCGAGCGCGAGCGGATCGCGCGCGATCTGCACGATCTGCTCGGCCACACGCTCTCGATCATCGTCTTGAAGTCGGAGCTCGCCGCCAAGGTCGCCGACCGCGACCTCGCCAGGGCGATTCGTGAAATCCGCGACGTCGAGCGCATCTCGCGCAACGCGCTGGCCGAGGTGCGGCAGGCGGTCTATGGCTACAGGGGTGAGCGCCTCGACAAAGAGCTCGAGACGGCGAAGACCGCGCTCGAAGCGGCCGGCGTCACACTCGATGCGGACGTCGCGAAGATTGCGCTCGACGCCGATCAGGAGCGGGCGCTGTCGCTCGGCCTGCGCGAAGCCGTCACCAACGTCATCCGGCACGCCCGGGCGCGGCAGTGCCGCGTCAGCCTGATCGAGGACAACAGAGGCATCCGCCTGACCATCGAAGACGATGGCGTGGGCGGCGAACCGGCGGAAGGCGCCGGACTCTCCGGAATGCGGGCACGGTTGGCCGAAATAGGTGGAACGATGGAGCGGGATGCGCACCGCGGCACGCGCCTGACGCTCGTCGTCCCGCGCCGGCCGGACGTGGCGCCGGCGATGGTCGCGTCGTGATCCGAATCCTCATCGTCGAAGATCAGGCCATGGTGCTGGGCGCGCTGAGCGCGCTCCTCGAGATCGAAAGCGACCTCGATGTCGTCGGCGAGGCGCGCACCGGAGCCGAAGCCCTGTCGCTCGCGTTGAAGCACCACCCTGACGTCGTCGTTACCGATATCGAGATGCCGGGGATGACGGGACTCGACCTGGCGGCCGCGTTGCGCGACCACGAGCGCCCGCCGCGCGTCATCATCCTGACGACGTTCGCGCGCCCCGGCTACCTGCGGCGCGCGCTCGACGTCGGCGCATCGGGATACTTATTGAAGGATGCGCCCTCGGCGCAGCTCGCCGACGCGATCCGCCGTGTCGCGGCCGGTGGGCGCGCGATCGATCCGTCGCTCGCCGCCGAAGCCTGGACCGAGCCGGATCCGTTGACCGACCGCGAGCGCCAGGTGCTGCGTCTGGCCGACGAGGGGCTGTCGGGCGGGGAGATCGCGCGGCAGTTGAAGCTGTCCGAAGGGACCGTCCGCAACTACCTCTCCGAGACCATCGGCAAGTTGGGTGCCCGCAACCGAGTCGAAGCCGCCCGCATGGCGCGACAGAAGGGGTGGCTGTAAAAACTGCCCTCCAGCAGTGTTCGTGTAACCGTTCGCCCTTGATGAATCGTGACGTGCGGCAACCGCGGCAGGAGTTCAGGAGGCCTCCTTGAAAACAAGACTCCTGATCTCCTGACCTCCTGGTCTCCTGTTATCTTGAGGCGGGAACCACGCCCGTAGCGGTCTCTCTCCCATCCATCTCTGCTAGACTGCTCGAACTTTCTCAGGAGGATTTCTTCATGTCGCGGGCCAAACGATTGGTGATGCTCGTCGTGTGCGCCGCCGTGCTCGTTCTTGTCGGATCGTGGAAGACAGGAGTGATCGCCGTCGGTGAGCTCCAGACCGCGTCGGCCACGCTGGCCTCCAGCATCGATCCGCTCGTGCTCAAAGCGCTTCGCTGGCGCAGCATCGGGCCCGACCGCGGCGGGCGATCGATCGCTGTCACTGGCGTCAAGGGACGGCCGAAAGAAGCGTACTTCGGCGCCGTCGGCGGCGGCCTCTGGAAGACGGTCGACGGCGGCGAGAACTGGGCGCCGGTGACTGACGGGCAAATCAAGACCGCGTCGGTCGGCGCAGTTGCCGTCTCCGAATCGAACCCCGACGTGGTTTTCATCGGCATGGGCGAGGCCTGCATCCGCGGCAACATCATGCCGGGCGACGGCGTGTACAAGTCGACGGACGCTGGCAAGACCTGGACGCACATCGGCTTCTCCGGCTCGCAGGCGATCTCGCGGATCCGCATCCATCCCACCAACCCCGACACGGTGTTTGTCGCTTCGTTCGGCAAGTACGGCGCCGAGAGTGACGAACGCGGCGTCTACAAGAGCACCGACGGCGGCAAGACCTGGCAGCGGAAGCTCTTTCGCGACGCAAAGACAGGGGCGGTCGACCTGACAATCGATCGCAAGAACCCGAACGTGATGTACGCCGCGCTGTGGGAGGCATTCCGCGTCGAGTATCAGATGTCGAGCGGCGGTCCGGGCAGCGGACTCTTCAAGTCGAGCGACGGCGGCGAGACGTGGACCGAAATCACCCGCAACACCGGGCTCCCAGCTGGCGTGATCGGCAGAATTGGCGTTTCCGTGTCCGCCGCGGACTCGAATCGCGTTTACGCGCTCGTCGAGAACGAGAACGGCGGCCTTTTCTCCTCGGACGATGCCGGGAAGACGTGGGCGCTCATCAACAGCAACAGGAACATCCGGCAGCGCGCGTTCTATTACACGCACGTCGCGGCCGACCCTGTCAGCCGCGACACGGTCTACATGCTGAACACGAGCCTGTATCGATCGACCGACGGCGGCAAGACGATGACGGCCCTCGGCGGTTCGCACGGCGATCATCACGACATCTGGATCGATTCCGACGATCCGAAGCACCTCGTGCTCGGCAACGACGGCGGTGGCGCCGTCTCGTTCTCGTCTGGTCAGCCCCAGGGCCAGGGACCGACGGCCACGGCCGCGTGGAGCGCACAGGACTTCCCCACGCCGCAGTATTACCACGTCGCCGCAACGAGCCACGTGCCGTATCACGTGTGCGGCGCGCAGCAGGACGGCAGCACGGTCTGCGTCCCGAGCGACACGAATCTCGGCGGCGGGCGCGGCGGCGGTGGAGGCGGCGGGGGTGGTGGCGGACGCGGCGCGACGCCCGCGCTCTATAGTCCGGGCGGCGCAGAGCCCGGCTATGTCGCACCCGATCCGAAGGATCCGGACATCTTCTACGCCGGCGGCAACAACGGATCTTTTCTGACCAGGCTCGATCGCCGGACCGGCGATCTCCGCGAGGTCAACCCCTACCCGCGCATGTTCTCGGGCGAGCCCTCGAGCGCGCTCGTCGAGCGCTGGCAGTGGACGTTCCCCATCATTTTCTCTCCTGTCGATCCGACTGTTCTCTACACGTCGTCGCAGCACGTGTGGAAGACGACCGACGGCGGACAGCGCTGGGACAAGATCAGCCCCGACCTCACGCGACACGACCCAAAGACGATGGGACCGTCGGGTGGGCCGATCACCAAGGACATGAATGCGCCGGAGGTTTACGGGACGGTCTTCGCGATTGGGCCCGGAAAGAAGGACGTCAACATCATCTGGGCTGGATCGGACGACGGGCTCGTGCAGGTGACACGCGACGGCGGGAAGAACTGGGCGAACGTGACACCGAAGGAGATGCCTGACCTAGGGCGCGTCAGCCAGATCGATGCCTCGTCCTTCGAGCCGGGCGGCGCGTACGTGGCCGTGAAGCGTCCTCTACTCGATGATCTCGCGCCTTACGTCTTCCGCACGCGCGACTTCGGCAAGTCCTGGACGAAGGTCGTCACGGGCATTCCCGCGCAGGACTACGTGCACGTCGTCCGCGAGGATCCAACGCGGCGTGGACTGCTCTACGCCGGCACGCAGAGTACGGTCTTCGTCTCGTTCAACGACGGTGACCGCTGGGAGCCGCTCGGGCTCAACCTGCCGGGCACACCCGTGTCGGATCTCATCGTCGCGGATAACTCACTCGCGATTGCGACGCACGGCCGTGGTTTCTACATCCTCGACGACATCGCGCCGCTGCGCTACACGGGCATGGAAACGGCCAGCGCGGACGCGGTGCTCTACAAGCCAGCCGACGCCATCCGAGGCACGGGCGGCGCGACGATCACTTATCTACTGCGGAAACCGGTCGAGAAACTGACGATCGAGATCCTCGACGCGAAAGGACAGGTCGCGCAGACGATTCAGGGCGCCGCACCCGGTGCTCGCGGCGAGCGAGGCCGCGGACGCGGTGAAGCCGGCGCGCAGGGACCTGGCGGTCGCGGTCAAGCGGGAGCGCCGGCTCAGGCGGAAGCGCCAAGCGAGGAAGAAGGGGGCGGCGGAGGCCGAGGGCGAGGCGGTCCGCCGACGGCATCGCTCGCCGCCGGGCTGACGCGCATCACCTGGAACCTCGCCTACCCCGGCGCCACGACCTTCCCCGGCATGGTCCTGTGGGGCGCGACGACAAACGGCCCGGCGGCGTTGCCCGGGAACTATCAGGTGCGGCTCACCGCCGACGGCCGCAGCCTGACCCAGCCGCTCGTCGTGAAGAGGCATCCGCTCCGGACCGCCACCGACGCGGACCTGCAGGAACAGTTCGACCTCGCGATCCAGATCAGGGACAAGGTCAGCGAAGCCAATAACGCCGTGATTCAGATTCGCAACGTCAAGCGCGAGGTCTCGGACCGGCTGACCAAGAACCCCGATGCGCAGCTCAAGACCGTCGCGGATCGACTCACGACGAACCTGAGCGCCGTCGAAGAAGAGATCTACCAGGTCAAGAACCAGAGCGGTCAGGATCCGCTCAACTTCCCGATCAAGATCAACAACCGTCTCGCGTCACTGCTGCGCGTCGTCAACACGGGCGACGGGAAGCCGATCGCGAACGCGGCGCCGATCCTGAAGGACCTCAGCGCCGAGCTCAAGGTGCAGACCGATCGCCTGCAGCGGGTGCTGGCATCGGACCTGCCCGCGTTCAACACCGAGTCCAGGCGGCTGGGGCTGGGGGAAGTAACCGGTAAGTAGGCTCTCGGCTCTAGGCTTTGGGCTCTAGCAAAACCTTCGCGAAGACTCTCGAGGATCTTGCTAGAGCCTCTGAGCCTAAAGCCTAAAGCCGAGAGCCAGCCCGACTCACGCTACGCTGGCTACTTCGATGCGCCGGATGTCATCGATGCCGTAGCGCAGCATGGCCAGGCGCTCGAGGCCATAGCCGACACCGACGGCGATGTGACGCTCCGGATCGCCTCCGAGGTGGCGGACGATGCGGTCGCTGAACACGCCCCAGGCGAGCACCTCGAACCACTGCCCGTCGTCGTCGATCTCGATCTCCCAGGCCTGGCTGCACATCTGATGGTCGACGACCTCCGGGAGACTCGCCTCGGTGAATTCCGCATACACGGATCGAAGCGTCTCGAGCGTCTTCCCTACCGGGTTCTCCGGGAGATCGGTCAACCGTGGGTGGGCCAGAAGCTCTACGACTCGGGCCGGCAGGTCCTGCCTGAGGTCTTCGGGACGAATGCCACGCTGTTCTGACACTTCCATCTCCTTGCGCAATTTGTCGCGGATGCGCTGCAGGCGCTTGCGCATGGCCGCCTCGTCCACGCCGGCGTGCGCCGCCAGGCGGGCTGTTGTCCACTGACCGTGATACCGGCGATCGCAGAGCTGGCGCTCCTCTGGCGTGAGCGACAGGAGCGCCGACGCGAGCCGGTGCCGCTGCGCCTCCGACCAGCGCGTCTCTGACTCGTCCAGCACCGGGACGTCGGGGATATCGTCGAGCGTCACGAACGTCAGGCGTCTGGCTCGCCGCATGTTGAGCGCGACTGTGATCACGATGCGTCGCAGCCAGGCCGCGAACGCTACCGGCTCCTCCAGATCGCGCAGCCGTCGAAACGCCCTCAGGTAGGCCTGCTGGGCCGCGTCCTGCGCCGCCGTCGAGTCGCGCAGCACACTGAAGGCGACACCCTGGACCATCCGCTGCGTTGCCTCGACCAGGCGGGCGTAGGCCTCGACGTCGCCGCCCTGGGCCTTAACGACGAGATCAGTTAAAGGCTGCATAGCCGTGCCATTGGTCACTCATGGAAAGGACACGCGCACTTCGGGAGTGTGACATCTCCGACAACAGCCGTCACGGGACCCCCTCAGTCGCCGGTGAATACGCCTCGTGGTAGTCTGCCGGTCGAGGCGCCACTGTGACCACATCCGTCTTGCTGGGACGCATCCTGACCGCAGGCGCGGTTCTTGAGGTGCCCGTTGGCCTGGGGTTGCTAGTCATCCCGTCAATTCTTGCCGAGCTCCTCCTTGCCTCGCCGCTCGAGGGCGCCGGGCTGGTGGTCGCGCGGATCGGAGGCGGAGGCGTGCTGTCCCTCGGCATCGCCTGTTGGTTCGCGCGCGGCACGCCCTCAACTCCAGCCGGTCTCGGCGTCGCCCGAGCGTTCCTCGCTTACAACCTGGCTGCGTGCGGAGTTCTGTTCGCCGCTTATCCTCCGCTTCCCGGTGGCGCAGCGGCGCTGGGCGCAGCCATCCTGCACGGCGTCCTCGCGACGGTGTTGCTGATCGCCCTGTTCGGATCGGGGCGAGCGCAGACCGAGCTGTGACCAGACGACGCCCGAACGAACCACGGGCTATGATCCCGCGAGGTGACGACTAACCCTCACTTCGAAACGGCGGAGTCCTGGAAGGCAGCCCGAGCGCTCCTCGTGTTTCGCCCGCTCGAACCGCGCCACTCGGCAGGGCTTAAGCTTCAGTCGATCGAGATCCACATCCGCGATCATAAGCTCCGCGAGCTCCCCATCTCGGACCGTACGCTCGAGGCGCACTACGGCACTTTCGTTTTGAGTCAGTCACGGAAGGGCGCCACCGAGGCGCGCCGCCTGGCACTCGACGTATCGTATGGCCGGACGTCCCGGGACGCTCGTATCGCCGGGCACAGTGCGCGCGTGTACGAGCTCGGGCCGGAACCGCCGCCCGGCGACATCGATGGACGCAGCCCATCAGTGGTGACGTGGCACGACGGCGACATGTTCTACCTGATTGCCAGCGGAGAGATGCGATCGGACGATCTGGTTCGCGTGGCCGTCTCCATGTACGACGCGCGCAGGCCGTCTCACGCGCGCTGAGCTCACGTTCCTCGTACTGGATCGCCCCGTTGTAGACTCCGTGCAGCTGGACCAGTTTCCCTGGAGAGGCCCGATATGACACGGTCGAACCTGAAGCGAGCAGAAGTCGAGGACGGGGACGAAGACGGCGGCGCGCGCATGGGTTTTCTCGATCACTTGGACGAGCTGCGCACGCGCCTCATCCGGTCATGTATCGCGATCGGGGCGGGCATGGCCGTTTCGATTCTGTTCATGACTCGCCTCGAAGACGTGGTGCTCACCGCGGTGCTCTCGTCGCTGCCGGCCGGCTCACCACTCATCTATACGAGGCCGGGTGAAGGATTCGCGTTCTATTTCGATCTGTCGTTGATGGGAGGCCTGGTCGTGGCGGCGCCGCTCGTCACGTATCAAGTCTGGCGGTTCATCGCGCCCGCGCTGCACAGGAGCGAGAAGCGCCTGGTCGTGCCATTCCTCGTGCTGGCCATCGGCGGCTCGATTGCGGGCGCGCTCTTCAGCCACTACGTGCTCTTCCCCAGCATGATGGCGTTTTTTGGCGCCTTCGACTCGCCGCGGATGCGTTTCATGCCGCGCGTGGAGGATACTTTCGCGCTCTACAAGAGCACGCTCATCGGCATGGTGGCGGTGTTCCAGATTCCGACGCTGGTATTCGTGCTCGCAAGGCTCGGCCTCGTTTCGGCGCGCTTCCTCTGGCGCCACCTGAGTTACGCCGTGCTCGCCGCCGTTGTCGCCTCGGCGCTGCTGACGCCGTCAACGGACCCCTGGAATCAGCTGGTATTCGCCGCGCCCATGGTCGCGATGTACATCCTGGGGATTGGCATCGCCTGGCTGGCGCATCCGAAGGCCAATTCCGACGGGGGTGGCAGCCCGTCGGCGCTGGGGCTCGTCGTCGCGGCCAGTGTCTTCGAGCAGGCGCGCCGGCGGCGGGAGCATACTCACACAGCCGACGCACGCTGACTCGCTATCGTGCCTGTTCCCTGGCCATCAGATACTCGCTCCGCCCGCGTTCCTGCGCCCGCGCTACTTCGAGGGCGCCGCGCGTCGGCTCGCTCCAGGGCCCTGGCCAGCCAGCCTCGTTGCGCCATCGAAGCGGAGAGTGGACGTGGCTCGGCACTCACAGACACCCGCCGGAGTGACGCAGGCGGATCGGCGCGACTTGAGCGCCGTGACAGCGCAGTCTCTAAAACGGTCCCGGAGTGGCTCCCATCGGCGTCGGCGCTGTTTCGTCACAAGGAGTCACTTGGACTGGTTGCCGAACCGATGCTTTACCGGCGGTCGACTCGCCCCAGCCGACGCCGCACCGTCAGCTCACCAGCGGAGGGGCCGTTTTTCCACGGCGCGAAGTGGAGCGCCTAGCCGCCTGCGTCACTCCGGCGCGCACTGGCACGTGCCCATGTGGTCGGGCACCATCGTACGCCCTCCTCGCTGCGCAGAGTGGGTGTGTGTTGTACGTTGGGCGGCGGACAACGGAGCGCGCGACGTCGTAGTCAACAGTGCGCTCCATCGCGCCGCGGCGCACGGCTTCTACGGGCGCCGCGGATATGTTCGCACCGGCCTTCGCTTCGTCAGACCGCTGGTTCGCACGGCGTGAACCGCTGCGACATCGCGAACGGGACGCCGGTAGCTGAAGTCGGTGCTACGCTGTTCTTGTCTGGCGTACCCATATCTTTGGCGTCACGGCAGGCACATCCCGTATCGCCGATGAAGGAGCGCGCGCGTTGGCCAGGAATCCCCTCGAACGCCTTCGAAAAACTTGCCTGGCACTGCCTGGCGCCTGGGAGAAGCTGTCCCACGGCGAGCCCACGTTCTGGGCCGGCAAGAGGATGTTCGCGTTCTTTGCCAACGCCGACAACCATCATGGCGCGGGGCGCTACGCGGTGTGGTGCAAGGCGACGCATGCCACCCAGGACATGTTGATCGCGCGTTCACCGCAGCTCTACTTCAAGCCACCGTATGCGGGCGCCAGCGGATGGGTCGGCCTCTACCTCGACGCGGCAACGGACTGGAAGGAAGTCGCCGATCGGCTTCACCACGCGCACGAACTGGCCGCACCGGCTCGCGTGCGATCCGCCAAGGGTCGGCCACCCATACGACCACGCCGCCCTGCGACTCGAAAGACCACCGAGTGACGTCACCGCCTGTCATTCGCGTAAACGCCATCCGCAAGACGTACGGCCAGACCGTGGCGGTCGACGAAGTGTCGTTCGAGGTCAACGCAGGTGAGACGTTCGGCCTGATCGGGCCGAACGGTGCTGGCAAGACCACCACGATGGAATGCGTCGAAGGCCTGCGCACACCCGAACGCGGCACGATCTCGGTTCTGGGCCTCGATCCGGTCCGGGACCGGAACACGCTGCAGGGGCGCATAGGCGTGCAACTGCAGGAAGCGCAACTCCAGAAACGAATCAAGGTCCGCGAAGCCGTGAGCTTCTGGGCCTCTCTCTACCGGGCCCCAGTCGACGGCGATCGACTCCTCGAGCAGCTGGGCTTGCGCGAGAAGCGCAACGCCTGGTTCATGACGCTGTCAGGAGGTCAAAAACAGCGGCTGTTCATCGCGCTCGCGCTCATCAACGACCCCGAGCTCGTATTCCTCGACGAGCTGACCACAGGCCTGGACCCGCAGGCGCGGCGGGCGATCTGGGATCTGGTCCGCGGCATCCGGGATCGCGGCAAGACGGTCTTCCTGACGACGCACCTCATGGAGGAGGCGGAGCGCCTCTGCGACCGCGTCGCCATCCTCGACCACGGCAGGGTCATCGACATCGGCACGCCCGCCGAGCTCGTGCGGCGGCACTGCCCCGAGCGCACCATCGTCGTGACCACCGACGACGCGAGCGCCCAGGAACGCTTTCGCGCGATCCCTGCCGTCGAGTCGGTCAACGTCCAAGGCCAGCAGTTCACCATTCGCGGACGAGGCGAGGGCCTGGTAACCCAGGTGATTCAGTGTCTGGGAGAACATCGGATGACAGTGATCGATTTTCGGACCGAGATCCCGACGCTCGAGGACGTGTTCCTCAAGCTGACCGGCCACGTGATTCGCGACTGAGGCTCAGACCATGTTGCGCGGGCTCCTCGGACTGACCTGGCTGGAAATCAAGATTTTTGTGCGGGAGCCCATGGGCGTCTTTGGGACGGTGGGCATTCCGGTGCTGCTCTTCGTGGTGCTCGGGCGAGTGGTCGGCCCGCGGGCACGCTCCGGCTCTCCTGATGTGCCGCGCTTCATCTCGGTCGATCTGCCGATCTTCGCATCGCTTCTCATCGCCGCCAGCGCCGTGCTGTCTCTCGTCGCGATCATGGCGATCTACCGTGAGGGAGGAATCCTCAAACGGCTGCGCGCGACGCCGCTTCGGCCGCACACCATCCTAACTGCGCACGTGCTGGTCAAGCTGCTGTTCACGGCGGTGACGCTCGCGGCGATGGTCCTCGCCGGGCGACGCTTCTATCCGCTGGGCGCCAACGTCCCCCTGGTGTCGTTCACGCTGGCGCTCCTCTTCAGCACGGTGAGCATCCTGTCGCTGGGCTTTCTGATCGCCAGCATCGTGCCCACGGCGCGGTTCGCGCAGCCGATTGGCACCGCGATCATCTACCCGATGATTGGTCTGTCCGGGTTGTTCGTGCCCATCGTCTCGCTGCCGCCTCTCCTGCGAGCAATTGCACGTGCATTGCCGTCCACCTATGCCGTGTCACTCCTCCGGGGAATCTGGCTCGGCGAAGGGTGGTCCGGGCACATCGGGGACGTCGTGATGCTCGTGGTGCTGTTTCTGTTCTTCACCGCCCTTTCGGCAAGGGTGTTTCGCTGGGAGTGACGCTCATCTACGCAGCTCTGTTACCTCGATTGTGCGCGCCAGGCTAATCCGTCGGAGGGCCGCTCCAGATTCTGGGCGAGCATTCGCTGTGCCGTGCGGTCGCGCGCCTGCGGTCCCGTGACGATGACTCGATCGCCCGGCTTCAAGCCGCGCACGACGTGAGATGCTTCGCGGCCACACTCTACACCCCATCGCTGGCTGGACCCACGCTCGGCTGATACCCACAGCTCGAGGCACGCAAGCCCCTCGTCAACGGGTGCTCGAATCGCCGTGATCTGGCCCTCGAGTTGAATGGTCGCGCGGTAGTCGAACCTCGCCGCCGGCGACGGGTCGGCAACTGCGGCAAATCGCTCGCGCAGGTACTGTTCGAATGCCCGGTCGAACTCGTCGCGCGCGATCTGAAAAGCACCCGCGAATGGGTCGGCGCCGCCGCGGCTGCTCTGCCGAAGGGCGAAGAGGAACTGGCGAACGCCTGGCTTTCCCCAGCGCGACTCGATGAAATCGAACGCGGCACGCCCGAAGCTCGCGACCTGTCGGGCATCCCCGTTGTCATCTCCGCGCCAGGCGCTGATGGCGGGAACTGCGTTGGCGCGAACGGCGGCGCGCAGCGCGACGAGGTCGTCCGGGTCCCACGCGGGCCGTTCGTACTCGGCAAGGCCCTCCATAATCCACCGAGGCGTCGCTGTCCCTGGCAGGATGTCGAACGCAAAGACGTGAGCAACCTCGTGGACGATACGGCCGTACCACTGATCGGCAGGCTGATCCACCGCGAGGAGGATCCGGTCGCTTCCTGGATCAGTCACGGAGGTTGTCGGGGTCCGGCCGGACCCGCCTGCCTGAACGCTCTGCTGAAGATCGCCGGCGGTCGCAAAGAGAAGTATGGGCACCTGGAACGCCAGGTTGTGCTTCAGGTCTGAGCTGACTCGTTCATACGCGCGTTCTGCCTCGCGCCCGACACGCTCGGCGTGCAGGTCCAGGTCCGGCGGGTAGTGAATGTCGAAGTGATCGGTCTTGCGCGAGACCGAGGTGCCTGCCAACTGGCGTGTCGTGACGGCTGCAGCTTCACGATTCGCCAACCGACCCGGCGAGGACGAATCCTGCGAGGTGGATTGGACGGCGACGCCGGCGGTCAGCATCAGCCCAGATCGCCAGCAAAGCCAGCCCCGTGACGGACCGGGATTCATTCTCCTCGGGCGCGCCGACGAGCCTGCGGACACGCGCAAGGAGCGGTCCACCAGCGGCGCCAACTGACAGCGCGATCTCGCGACTCCGCCACGATGCCAGCTCCGCAAGCGCTGCCGCGTAGGCGGTCGGCTCGCCACAGACCTCCACCGCCACGTCGTCGCAACACAGCTCGCGCTCCTCGCGAATCCGCGACGAAACCCACCAGACCGCCGGGTGGAAGAACAGCAGTGTTTCCGCGGCAGTCTGCAACAGGTTCACCGCGTAGTCGCGCCGGCGGATATGGGCCAGCTCGTGCGCGAGAAGCGCTTCGACCTGACCAGGCGACAGGTTGCTCAGGATCGCGACGGGCAGGAGGATCACCGGCCGCAGGAACCCGATGACACTCGGCGTATCCACGAGTCCCGATTCCACGACCTTGAACGCGACGTCCAGTCGCAGCCTGCCGGCAAGCCGCTCGCCGGCCGTCTGCCACGGCGACACCGCTTCTGCGCGCGACGCGACATGGAGCCGATGGACGCGCCATGAGCCGCCGGCAAATCGCGCCATGAGCAGGACGACGCCTGCGATCCAGGTCCACACGACATACGGCAGCCACGGGTCGAGCTCGACGCGGAGGCCGGCAGCCCCTTTCACCGATTGCGACGAGTCATCCAGCGCCGTCCGGCGCGTCGTGGAGTCGATGGCCTTCCCCGGGATCGCTGCGCTGCCGGTTTCAGCCGGCAACGTGACCACAGCTGGTTCCCAGAGGACGGCGGAGGTGACCGCGGGCGCGGCAAGCATCGCCGTCAGCCCAAGGCACGCGACCGCGTAGCGAGTCGTCGATGACCTTCGTCGACACAGTCGCAGACCCGCAGCGGTAGCGACCGCGAGGAGTCCGCCCTGCCAGACGAAATGAACCAGGGTCCAGCCGGTCACCAGCATCCACAGCCTGCATCGGCGCGTTCATCGGCGGCCTCCTCGATGTCTGTCCAGCAGTTTCCGGATTTCAGCCAGTTCTTTCGGCGACGTGTCTGTCGCCGCCAGTGCGTGCATGATCAGCTGCGTGGCCGATCCGTTGAAGACCTTGTCGAGCATGTCCGTGACCAGCTGACGCTGGGTCTGCTCCTCGGGACTTGCCGCCGAGTAGACGTGCGTTCGAGACGACTCGTCTCGAACCACGAGCCGCTTCTCGGTCATGTTCTGCATCAGCTTGAGAATGGTGGTGTAGGCCGCTTCGCGTCCCATGGCCTTCGCCACTTCCCGGACCGTGCTCGCCCCCCGCGACCAGAGGACGCGCAGGATGGCGACTTCGGCGTTGGTTGGCTTTTTCGCTTTTGGCTTCACACGCGGTAGTCTACGACTTTTTTCGTAGATGTCAATACGACAAATGTCGTAGATAGCACCGGAAGGCTCCGGGCATCTACTTCGGCCTGCCCGCCTCGACATCGAAGGCGATCTGCTGCACCGCGGCTCGGGTTCGCCCCTTCCGGTTCGCATCCGGCGTGGTGGCCGACACGACCAGCCTGTAGTTGCCGGGTGGCAGTCCTTCGCCAAGACTGAGGCCGCCCGCGGCGGCAAATCGCCGGTCATTGCCGGGCGGCAGCACCAGCGTGCTCGGCGCCGTCGCGAAGACTTGTTCGCTCCCGCGATGGATGCTCGCGGCAACGTCCACCACGGTGCTCGCGTTGTAGATTTCGTAGGCGTAGGACAGCCGCGTGCCCGGCCGATACACGCGCAGCGACTGTGCCGGCGTGAGCGCGATCGGATCGGCCGCGCCTGACGGGTCTTGTCGGTCATCGCCGCGCAGGACGATGCCCGACAGCGCGAACGCGCCTCCCGTCATGTCGTCGACGTCCACGAACTCGCCCGCCGACCCCATCGCGCCTGAGTGCTGATCGCGAACCGCGAATCGGACCTGGTAACCGCCCGCCCGCGGGATCGGGATGCGCAGGTTATAGGCGAGCCCATCGCGAAGCGCGTCACTTTCGGCCTCGGCCGTCAGCGCGACCGCGAAGCCGGTGCTGAGGTGGCCGACTTCGTCGCCCTCCTGGTTGAAGACCATGCCGAGCACATCCACCGATGCCGTCTTCCGGCCGCCGTCGCCGTCGACAAACGTCAGCGCACGCGCGTCGATGTGCAGCAGCGCGCGCACGAACATGCCCTGGTCCGGAGAGAATGCCGGCAACGCCGTGGCGCGGAGCGCGATGTCGGTTGCGGCGAATGGCGAGGTCGCCGCGTGGACGAGCTGCTCCGCGGTTGTCGTCGGACCAGCCGTTTCCTGTGGATCGCTGATGCCGAGGAACTCCTTGCGCGTCTTCACGCGGAGGCCGGGGCGCTTGACGGTGATGGCGATCTTGCGGAAGCGCGCCGTTTTTCCTCTGGCGGCGAACGTACCGTCCTCCGGTACATAGCCAATCACGTAGTAGCCGCGCAGATCGCTGGTGATGCGGCCGAGTCCACGGGCCAGATCATTGGTGTTCAGGACGGCAAACCCGCCGGTCTGCTCGGCCAGGTAGGCCATCCCTTCCTGCGTATCGCGGTTGAACTGGTATCGGTCGCTGGCGGCTACTCGGACCGCCTCGTCCATCGACTGGCCATTCCGCGTGCTCTTGAGATTGTCCGCGGCGTTGAGGCCGGCGGTCTGCAACCCGCGGGTATCGAGGGAATAGATCACGACCCCGGCCCGTGTGGCCTGATCGATGACACGGTCGACCGAGTATCGAAGGCGGGCATCCGGCAGCCTGCTGGCATCGCCAGGCTCCCGCACCATCAGTTGAAATCCCTCCGATACGAAGATGATGGCCTTTCGTCCCGGCAGGTCGCGCGTACCCTGAATGGCGAGATTGAGCGCCCCGAGCGTGCCGGCGGCCGACATTGAGTTGCGGAGTTGGGTGATCGTCTTGAAGTCGTCCGAGGGTGCCATCCCCGTGCGGTCGTCAAACGTCGTCCATTGGTTCAGCGCCTCGAACGGCTCGACGCCGTTCCGCGACGCGCCGTTCCAGCGCAGCCCATCGATCGCGGCATGCAGCACGCGTCGATCGGTGGTGAACGACTGCAGCGCGCCGCTCGAGCCGCCGGTCCGAACGAGCGCGACGAGGTCAGTCGGCTGAAGCTCGCGGTCAACGAATGTATGGAGTGCTCGCTGCGCGTTCTGAAAGCTCTCGACCGAGAGGCTCAGATCGTCGACCACGACCGCCAGCGTGCGCTGCACGGCCTCGCGCGTCACGGGTGTTGGGGGCAAGGCCGCGACCTCGACACGGGAACCCGCACGAGCGACAGGCGGCGTTCGGGCCTCTTCACGCCGCTCCGCAACCAGCACCGGCATGAACTGGGCAAACGTAACCGTCTGCCGCTTGCCATCCTGACGCACCTCGAAATCCTCGGCGGTCAGGTCGGTGACGATGCGGCCATCGCGATCGGTCACGACTGCATCGATCCGCACGGCGTCGACGCCAACCCTGAACCGCGGCGCCTGGCGACTGCCCTGGGGCGTGCCCGCTGAGGACTGACCTTCGCCGGTGGCCACCGCAGACAGCAGTCCCAGGGCAACGACGATGGCGGCGGCTTTGCGGATCATATTGTGGTTGCTGCTGCTACAGGCGCGAGTCGATCTTGTCACGAACCGGGCTGATGTGACGCTGATCCCGGCGCTCGTCGTGAGTCGGCCTCGCGTCAGCTTTCTCAATGCTCGCGGGGCCCCACCCCCGCTCGCTCTCGCGCAGCGATTTCGCGCCGCGCTCGGGCCGCAGGCGCTGCCCTCTCTCGTCTCTGCGGTATGCCAACCCATCAATACCGATGGCGCGTGCCCTACACTGATACCGATGCTCTTCGCAGTGCGCGTCGCGCTCGTCTTTCTCGCCTTTCCGCTCCTGACCATCGCCGCCTCGTCCGCCCGCGTCCAGCCGCCGCCCGACCTCGACGCGCTCGCGCGAAGGGTCCGCGACGTCATTCGCACCGAGTACGCCGAGCCGGTGCGCTTCAATTACGTCGAGGAAGGGTCTGACGTCGAGGTCTCGATGCTTGGCAAGGTCTCGGTCGGACCCGTGCAGCGATTCGAGGTCCGTCAGGAACCACCGGGCGAGGCCTGGAGGCGGTTGGTCGCGGTAGACGGCAAACCGCTCGATGCCGGGGAACTGGCGCGGCTCGATGCCGAACATCGCAAGCAGCTCGAGCGCGTGCGATCCGAGACGCCGCGGCAGCGCGCGGCACGGCTGAAGAAAGAAGCTGATGAACTGCGCGAACGCGACGAGGTCCTCGACGACGCCGAGCGCGTCTTTGCGTTCAGCTTCGTCGGTCGCGAGCAAATCGACGGTCAGCCCGTCATCGTCGTCAATTTGATGCCGCGCCCGAACGCCCGCGTCACCACCAGCGACGGCCAGCGGATGAAGCAGTTCGCGGGAAGGATGTGGATCTCGGACGGCGATTACCACATCGCGCGGGTGCGGCTGCACGCGGTCGACAGCGTCTCGGTCGGCTGGGGCGTCGTCGCGCGCGTGGAACCGGGCAGCGGATTCGACTTCGCGCGAAAGAAGTTCGCCGGAACGTGGGTCGCCTCGGAGCTGACGATCGAGGGCAGCGGTCACACTCTGCTGTTCCGGAGGTTTCAGATCAAGACCGTGACGACCTACTCGGGTCACCGTCCATATTCGGCGACCGTCAACGAAGTCATTCCTTAGTCTTCGGCAAGGATTTCGGCGGCAGCCCGGCGTCAATCTGGCGCATCAGCAGCGCCATCACGCCCTCGAGCGTTCCGCTTCCGCCGCTGCCGCCCATCACCAGCGTGTTGGGCATGAACGGCACGGTGCTCTTCGAGAGGGCTTCGACGGCGTTCACGAGTGCCGTCGCGCTCGCGCCGAGGGCCGCAACCTGACGTTCATAAGCCTCGGCCCGTGCCAGACCGACCGATCTGACCTGCGCGCCCTGGGCCGCGCCGGTCTGCTCGATGAACGTGGCCTCGCCCTGCGCTTCCATCTTTCGTGCCGCGGTCCGGTTGGTTTGAATGTCCACGCCGACCTGGGATTTCGCGAGGTCCGCCTGCATGTCTGCGGTGCCTTTGGCCTTCTCGGTCTCGGTCCGCTGGTCCTGGGCCGACTTCTGCATCTTGTACGTCGCCACCTGCTGATTGGCGATCTCGCGCTCGGTCAACACCGCGACCAGTTGCGACGGAAGCACCACCGCCTGGATGTACACGCCGCGGGTCTCGACCCGATACTTCGCCAGTTCCTCCTTGACGTACTCGAACGCGCCCTTCTGGACGGCCTCGCGAGTGGCGATGAAGCTGACCGCGGGCATGCCCTGCAGCTTGTTGCGGAAATGGTTGCCGACCGCGGCCTGCAACACTTCATTGACGAGGTTGGCGACGCTTCCAACCATGGAGATGACGTAGGGCGCCTGTGTGTCTGGAATGTGGATCTGCACCTGCAGGTCGATGGCGAAGGGAAAACCCTCGCTGCTCTTCGCCTCGATCTGCTTCAGTTGCGCATCGAGATTGTGCGCCTGCGACACGACGTCGGCCCAGTTCAGCGTGATGATGAACGTCGGCACGATGACGGCCTGGTAGCAACGCGGATTGATCGGGTACTTTCCCGTGCGCAGCGGCTCCTGCCAAATGCCGCGATGGCCGGGACGCACGAGGCTGCCGAACTTGAACTCTGTCCCCGACGTGTCCTGCGTCGGGAGACCCACGTACGCTTTTATGACGGCGACCTGACCCTGCTCGACGACCAGCATGGGTACTTCTTCGACGCGAACCAGAAACGGGTTGAGGTTGTAGGCGCCGTACAACAGGGGATCGTGCTGGAGCCCGATCTTGCCGCCGAGCTGCAGGAACTTCTGAAAGTCCTGATACGCGCTGTGCTTCTCGTTCTGGTTGCCCAGAATGGTCTCAATGAGTCGCGCATCCGTCGTGGATGCGCCGCCGGCCACCGTTTCCAGCGTTTCGACATCGGTGAATCCGCCGAGGCGACTGGCGATATCTCCCGCCGGCAGAGGCTCGCCCTCGAGTGTCGTGACGACACCGATCATGTCGAGGACTTTGCCGCCCTCGGTTGGATAGGGTGAGATGCGGGTGACTTCGAGTTGCCGCTCGTCGAGCCCGAACACCCGGTACGTGAGCTCGCCTTTCTTGCGGGCGAGCGTGCTGAGATCGGAGGAAATGGGCTGCCCGAAGACCTCGGGTTTGGTGATCACCAGGAACGCCGCGGGATGAATCGGCGCCAGCGTGCCCGGAGACAACACCGGCCGCTGCACGCCCTTCTGGCCGCCACGCTCGATGAACGTATTGAGGTCGGTGAAATTGCCGAACTCCGGCTTGTAAACCGCCGACTTCGCGCCGATCGGCAGCGCCTGTCCCACCTGCGCAATCACCACGCCGATCTGCGCGGCGGGAACCTGCACCCACGGGTGCTTGGTCACGGCGAACACGAGGCAGAACTTGAAGCGGAGTCCTGGCATGAGCAGCTGCGCCTGGTAGCCCGCTTCCCCGCGAAATGCCAGCGGGTTGTCGCCGGGGAGCTTGGCTCCGAATCGCTTGCGGACCAGTCCAACCTGTGTCGGACCGATGCTGTAGACAGAGGCGAGAAGAAGAAGCAGGACCACGGCCACGACGAAGGCCAGCCATGCTCCTGGGTTGAATATCACAGGCAGCTCCTTGCAACCATCGAGACGGCGCAGTCTACCATTTCGCGTCTGAAGCGAGGGACCCGGTAGAATCGAGTGGTGCAGTCTGCGGAGCAGGTAAACGTCGCGCGACACGCTCGAGGCCGACGCCTTCGACTGGCGCTCATCGCTCTCGTCGCGATCGCCTCCGGCGTTTACGCCGCAGCCGTCGTGCGCCTGATGACGCAGGAAACAGAGCTCATCTTCCACACCGAGTTGGCGAAGGCCGACACCAAGCCACCCTTCGCGTACGAGCAGGTCGACCTGCCGCGAACCGATGGCGCGCGCCAGTTCGCGTGGCGCATGGAACGCGAGCAGCCGGGCTCGAATGGAGACACCGGTGCCACGTGGGTCCTGTTCCTCCACGGCAACGCGTCGACGGTGGCCAGTCGCATGAACGTCAAGCACTACACGCGGCTGCACGAGCTTGGGCTCAATGTGCTCGCACCCGAGTACCGAGGTTACAACGGCCTCGAGGGCGTGCCGTCGGAGGCTGGCGTCGCGGCAGACGCGCGAGCGGCGTACGACTATCTGCGGGACCGCATGAGGGTTCCAGCCGAGCGGGTCGTGATCTTCGGATGGTCGCTCGGTGCGGCGGTCGCGGTGGGCCTCGCGTCAACCGTCGACGCGCGTGCCGTGGTGCTCGAGGGTGCGCCGGCGTCGATCGTCGACATCGGCCAGGCGCGTTACCCGATGTTCCCGGTGCGGTGGATCATCCGCAACCCCTTCAACGCGATCGAAAGAGTCGGTGGCATCCGCGCGCCGCTCCTCTTCCTGCACAGCCCGGACGACACCGTCGTGCCGCTCAGGGAAGGGCGCCGGCTGTTCGATGCGGCGCCTTCGCCCAAGACGTTCGTCGAGGTACGGGGCGGCCACATCGAATCGAGCGAGATCGACCGCGACGCGTTCTACGGCGCGGTCCGGGCGTTCCTGACTAGCGCCACTGCGCCGCGGTCTCACTGACGAAGGCGCCGAACGACCTCGGCGCGTGGCCGAGCAGCCGAGTCTGCCGCTCAATCGCTTCGGGCGACGCCTTCAGGCCCTTCGCCTGGAAGAACGCATACATGTGCTTGAAGTCGTAGACGCCCCAGTCCGGCATGTACTGCAGCGACTGCTTTTCCCACGCCTCGAGGTCGTTGCCGCCGTAGGTCACCGTGCGACCGAGTGCTCTGGCCCAGGCTGCCGCCGTCGACTCTCCCGTGTGCGCTTCCGGCCCCACCAGATCGTAGGTCTGCCCTTCGTGCCCAGCAGTCGTCAGCGCGATCGCCGCTGCTTCCGCGATATCGCGAACGTCCACGCGGTTGAGGCCGACGTCGCCGATCGGCTGAGGATAGATGCCGTGCTGCAGCATCACATCCTTGAACCAGTAGTCGTTCTGATAGAAGTTGTTCGGACGAAGGACGGTTCCGGGGACGCCGGATTTGAGGACGGCCTGTTCGACGCCAAGCTTTCCGCCGAAGTGCGGAAGCCAGGGCGCCACATCCGCATTCTGCACCGAGAGATAGACCAGACGCTTGACCTGCTCGTCGCGCAGCGCGCACACCGAGAAGAGTCCCTCGTGCACTTCGGTCGGACTGACCGTATTGACAAGAAACACGCCGTCCACGCCCTTGAACACCCGCTTGACCGTCTCGACCTTGGACAGGTCTCCCGTGACCGCCTTCACGCCCGCGGGCAACTTCGCTCCCTTGGCCGGGTCCCGCGTCAGCACCTGCACCTGCGCGCCGCGCGCCAGAAGCTCGCGGACGACCTGCGAGCCGACCGTACCCGTTCCACCTGTCACCAGAATGTTCATGATTTCACCTCTGACAAAGAACCCGCCGCCTCGATAGGCTTGGACGCCGGACCGGCGCCGATGGTCCCCGCGCCTTATAATTCGATGGACTGTCAGGAGATCGAGGAATCCCTAATGACCCATCATATCTCTCGCGGCATTGTTGTCGCGGCCGCGGTGCTCTGGCTCGTCGTACCCGCTTCCGCCCAGCGCCGGCCGATGACCGAGAAGGATCTCTTTTCGTTCGTCTGGATCGCCGATCCACAAATCTCACCGGACGGATCACAAGTGGCGTTCGTGCGCGTGAGCGCCGACGAAAAGAAGGACGCGTACGACACGGCCCTCTGGCTCGCGAAAACCGATGGCAGCGAACCGCCTCGGGCCATTACGAGCGGCATCCGCGATACTGCTCCGAGGTGGTCGCCTGACGGCCGGCGGCTGGCCTTCGTCCGATCGGTCGAGAAGGATGGGCGACCTCAGCCGGCGCAGATCTACGTCATGTCGATGTCCGGGGGCGAACCGTGGGCCATCACGGACATCCCGCGCGGCGCCGGCAATCCTGAGTGGTCGCCCGACGGCAAGACGATCATCTTCTCGTCGACCGCACGGCCAGCGGATCTGACGGCCGCGGCGAAGCCGACCGGTGACAAGCCATCCGGCGACAAGCCCAGGGAAAGCGACGTGCGGGTGATCACCGAAGCGGTCTACCGCGCCAACGGTGTCCCCGGTGATGGTTTTGTCGATCGCGATCGGCCCTCCCACATCTGGACCATCGCCGTGCCGTCGACGGCGAGCGACAAGACGACTCCGGCTGCGGTCACATCCGGTGAGTTCGGCGAGAGCAACCACCGATGGTCCCGCGACGGCGCGCGCATCTTCTTCGTCTCGGACAGGCGGCGAGAGTCCTACTACTTCCCCGACGACACCGACCTGTATTCGGTCCCGAAAGAGGGAGGCGAGCCGACACGCGTCGCGAGCATTGAGGGTCGCATCGGCGCCTATGCGCTGTCGCCCGACGGCAAGCGCGTGGCGTTTGTCGGCTCACTCCCCGGCAACCCGGAGCGCTCGTACTCGCAGCCCGATCTCTGGGTGTCCGAGCTCGGCGCCGGCACGCCGCGCAACCTGACCGCCGCCTACGATTTCGACATGAACGGCGGGATCGGCGGCGATCAGCGCGCGCCGCGCGGCCAGCTTCCGAGCGGTCCGGTCTGGAGCCGTGACGGCAGGACGATCCTGATTGGCGTCGGCGAGCAGGGCAACGCCAACATCAAGCGCGTGGATGTCGCGAGCGGCAAGATCGAGCCTCTGACGACCGGCAGCAGCGACGTGATGTCGTACACCGCCGACACCGGCGCTCAGAAGATTGCATTCGTCCTTTCCACGCCAACGGTCCTCGGCGATCTGCACGTGCTCGACACGGCGTCGCCCGGCGCCGCGCCGAAGAAACTCACGACATTCAACGACGCCCTGTTCGGTCAGCTCTCCATGAACGAGCCGGAAGAGATCTGGTACACGAGCTTCGACGGCCGGAAGATCCAGGGCTGGATCCTCAAGCCGCCGGCGTTCGACGGGACGAAAAAGTACCCGTTCATCCTCCAGATCCACGGCGGACCCCACGCCGCCTACGGCAACACCTTCACCCACGAGTTCCAGTGGATGGCCGCCAAAGGCTACGTCGTCCTCTATACGAACCCGCGCGGCAGCTCGAACTACGGCCAGGACTTCGGCAACATCATCCAGTTCAACTATCCAGGCGACGACTACAAGGACCTGATGGCGGGCGTGGACGAGGTCGTCAAGAAGGGCTACATCGACGAGACCCGGCTCGGTGTGACCGGCGGCAGCGGCGGAGGTTTGCTTACCAACTGGGTGGTGACGCAAACGACGCGGTTCAAGGCGGCCGTCAGCCAGCGCGACATCTCCGACTGGTCGAACTTCTGGTACACCGCCGACTTCACGCTCTTCACGCCGACCTGGTTCCGCAAGGCCCCGTTCGAGGATCCGGCGGAGTTCGCAAAGCGGTCGCCAATCACCTACGTCGCGAAGATCCTGACGCCGCTGATGTTTATTCTCGGCGAGGAGGACTACCGGACGCCGCCTGGAGCCGGCGGCGAGGATCTCTTCCGCGCGCTGAAGTACCTCAAGCGGCCGACGGTAATGGTACGGTTCCCTGGCGAGAGCCACGAATTGTCGCGCTCGGGACGTCCCTGGCACCGCGTCGAACGCCTGCAGCACATCGTCGGCTGGTTCGACAAGTGGGTGCTGGGGAAAGAGAACGCGACCTACGAGGCGCCGTCCGCCCGCCCGGGGCCGCCACCCGCGGCTCCGGCGGCTGCCGCGGCGCGCGACCCAGGTCCGCCAACGCGCGCGGACATCCTGCGCGGAGAGTACGGCCGCTATCGCGCCAACAACGACCTGCTCTCCTACAACCTCGACGTCCGCGTCGATCCGGACAAGAAGTTCTTGAGCGGAACGAACACGGTCCGATTCAAGATGTTGCGGGACGACACGCGGATTCAGCTCGACCTCTACGAGAACCTGAAGGTCGAGAAGATTGTGCTTGGCGATCAGGCGCTGAAGTACGAGCGCGAGCTGAACGCGGTCTTCATCGATTTTCCCGAGACGCTCAAGCGCGGGCGCGAGTACTCGATCGACTTTCACTACTCAGGTACGCCGCGCGAGACGGGCCGGTTCGGTGGGATTGCGTTCCGCAAGGACCCCGCCGGCCGCCACTGGATCAATACCGCGTGCGAAGGTGAGGGATCGAGCATCTGGTGGCCGAGCAAGGATCAGTGGCGCGACGAGGTCGAGAACATGCGCCTCAGCGTGTCGATCCCCAACGGACTCGTTGACGCCTCGAACGGCCGCTTCATGGGCAAGAACGACCTCGGCGACGGCTACACACGCTGGGACTGGCAGATCAATTACCCGATTAACTCGTACAACGTGTCGCTGAACATCGGCAGCTACGTGCAGTTCTCCGACACGCTTGGCGACCTGACGCTCGACTTCTACGCGCTGCCCGAGAACCTCGAAAAAGCCAAGGTTCAGTTCGCGCAGGCCAAGCCGATGATCGAGGCCTATCAGAAGTACTTCGGCGAGTATCCCTTCAAGAAGGACGGCTACAAGCTGATCGAAGTGCCGTACTCAGGGATGGAGCACCAGAGCGCCGTCACCTACGGCAACCGCTTCGCGAACGGCTACCTCGAGCGCGACTGGACGGGCGTCGGGGTCAGCCCGAAGTTCGACTTCATCATCATCCACGAGAGCGGCCACGAGTGGTTCGGCAACGCGATCTCGGCGGCCGACGTGTCGGACATGTGGATTCACGAGGGCTGGACGACGTACCTGGAGGCCGTCTACGTCGAGCACATGTTCGGTTATGACGATGCGCTGAAGTACATCAATGGCTACAGGTCGAAGGTGCGCAACCAGGCGCCGATCATCACGCCGCACGGCATTCATCGCTCGCCGTCACAGGACCAGTACTTCAAGGGCGCGCTCTTTCTGCAGACGCTGCGCGCGGCCATCAACGACGACCGCGAGTGGTGGAAGCTGATGCGCGATACCTACCAGGAGTTCAAGTACAAGAACATCATGACGGAGGATCTGGTGCGGTTCTTCAACAAGGAAACTGGAAAGAACTGGACGCCGATCTTCGACCAGTACCTACGGCACGCCGCACTTCCCACACTCGAGCTCACGTTCAACTCCGACAGCACGGTTTCGTATCGGTGGCAGGCAGACGAGAAGGGATTCGCCATGCCGATTCGCGTCGGCAAGGCTGGCGCGTGGCAGACGATTCAGCCGACGACCGAGTGGAAGAAGATGTCGACGCCGCTCAAGAGCGACGAGTTCGCGGTCGCGACCGATCTCTATTACGTCAACGTCTCAAGGCCGTAAGGTCCTCTTTCCCACCCAATATCGCGACACGACCGACGTCCCTGACTCACGTGCGCTGAAGGTCAGAAGCGCACGCCTACTCCAAAGCGCACCTGGTTCACGCTGAAGTCGCCGCCGGTGAGGAACGCCTGCAGCGAGTCCGACGCGTAGATCTTCCGGTAGCGATACCCGAGATCGACGAACACCGGGCCGCCCTGCACGATCACGCCGCCGCCGACGCCCAGCATCGGCTCATTGCTGTCGAGCAACCCAAGCGCCGTATTCACGATGCTGTCGGCACGGGTGCCGTGAAACGTCCCGCGGAGGTGCGCGAAGCCAGCGGTTGCCTCGCCGTACGGCCGGACCGCGCGGTTCGAGGTTGCAAACACACGGATGCCCGCTTCACCGTAAGTCGCCGACACGCCGAAGTCCACCGGCGTCAGATCGATGAGCGCAGCGGCGAGCGACGGCATCACGTCGCTCATGTGGCCGCCTTCCGCGATCACCTGCATATTGCCGCCGAGTGGGACGGCGATGCCGCCGCCGAACGTCGCGCTGCTGGTGACGTTGCCGAAGGTGAGCCCGCCGAACCCCTGTACCTGAGCATTCTGCGCGCGCACGGTCGCAGGCATTGCGAGCGCGCACACGAACAGCGTCGCCACGAAGAAGCTTCGCATGGTGGTCTCCCTCTGAGCGCCCGTGCGCTGACTGGTGGAGACGCAACCGCAATGCCAGAGGCGATCGCAAAAAGATGCAAGAAAAACGCGGGTAGTGTTCAGGCTCGACTGTTACCCCGCCCTCGATCGAGGACAGAGGACAAGCCTGCCGCTGCCAGAGACGGTGAAAAGTTGGACGGTGTTGACAGCGGTACCTGCCGGCGCGCGCCGGAGTGAGGCAGGCGGCTCGGTGCTCCGCTTCGCCCTTCGACAGCGCTCAGGGTGCCCCGAGCCTGTCGAGGGGCGCGCCGTGGAAAAACGGCCCCTCCGCGGGGGACCTGACGATGCGGCGTCGGCTGATGCTGTCCGGAAGCTGAGGTCCGAGCGCCGAGCGCCGAACGCCGATCCTGACCAAGCGGAGCGCCGAGCCGACAGCCTCGGCGAGGGTTCAGGCCTACTTCGGCGGCCAGACTGTACCCTGATCCAGCTTGGTCACCGGCGCGAGACCTTTGTAGACAAACTTCTGCAGGCGCCGGCCCTCGTAGGTTTCGGTCGTGTAGAGGTTCCCCTTTGAATCCGTCGCGATGCTGTGCACGGCGAAGAACTGGCCAGGCTGTCGTCCGCCATCGCCGAAGCTGGTCAGCATCTGCATCGTGTCGCGCAGGAATATGTAGACCTTCTCGTTCTTGCCGTCGGCCAGGTAGAGATACTTCTGCTGCGGGTCCTTCGAGAAGGCCACGTCCCAGGTTGAGCCGTCGCCGAGCGTGTTACGCGCGACGAAGGTTTCCTTGACGAACGTGCCGTCGGCCTTGAACACCTGGATGCGATCGTTCGGCCGATCGCAGACGTAGAGCAGCCCGTCGTTCGACAGGTCGGCACAGTGCACCGGCGTCCGGAACTGCTGCGCGACCGGCGCCTTGGGATCGTAGCGGCCGAGATCCGTGTCATCCGGCTTGTTTCCGTACGCGCCCCAGTAGCGCTTGAACTTCCCAGTATCGGCGTCGATGACAACGACGCGCTTGTTCTGATAGCCGTCGGCGATGTACGCCTCGTTCGTCTTTGGATCAACGAAGATTTTCGCGACCCGGCCGAAGTTCTCGAGATCGTTGCTGCCGACGCGCTTGCCCTGCCGCCCGATCTGCATGAGGAGCTTGCCGCTCCTCGTGAACTTCAGGACGTGCGCGTCCTTGTCCCCGTTGCCGCCGATCCACACGTTGTTCTTGTAGTCGACGAAGATGCCGTGGTTCGACGTCGGCCACTCGTAGCCCTCGCCCGGACCGCCCCACTGTCCAACGAGATTGCCCGCGGGATCGAATTCGAGCACGGGGGGCGCCTTCGAGCAACACGACGCGGTCGGCGGAGTCTGGTCGGCGGCGGCTTCCATGGCGGGCAGTAAGTCCGCGCGATGGACGATCCACACGTGATCCTGGGCGTCGATGCCGAGGCCAATCACCTGGCCGAGCACCCAATTGTTTGGCAGCGGCTTGGGCCAGAGCGGATCGACCTCGAAGCGCGGCGCCTGGAGCGCGCTGCGATCCTGGGCGCCGGCCACCTTGTCGAGGAGATGTCCCGTCACGCCAAGAACGATGATGGACGCGAGGAAGCCGGCCCCGATCAGCAGATCACGTCTCTTGATCATTTGTTGATGAATTTCTGGAGGCGCTTGCCTTCGAGGTTCTCTCCCGTGTAGACGTTGCCTTTCGAGTCCACGGCCACGCTGCCAACCCCGTAGAATCCGCCCGGCCACCGTCCGCCCCCACCCAGAGTCGAAACGACCGCGAGCGTGGCGCGATCGAGCACGAACACTTTCTGATCCTGGCCGTCGGCCACGAAGAGGAAGCGCTGCTGCGGGTCGCGAGAGAACGCCACATCCCACACGGCGCCCTCGCCGGTAGTCGTCTTCGACACGAACGCTTCCTTCACGAACGTGCCGTCCTTGCGAAACACCTGAATCCGATCGTTGCGACGATCGCAGACATAGACCTGTCCGTCGCTCGAGATCTCGGCGCAACTGACGGTTCGAAACTGCTTCGACGGTGGCTCACTGGGATTGTAGGGACCCGGATCGGCCTCGCCCGGCGCCGCGCCGTAGGCGCCCCAGTGCCGCTTGTAGGCACCCGTCGTGGCGTCGAAGACGACGATGCGTCGGTTGCCGACACCGTCGGCGACATAGATTTCGTTCGCCGTGCTATCGACAGCGATCGCAGTCGGGCGATTGAGCGCGGTCTTGCTGTCGTTGCCCCCAGGCTTACCCGCCTGACCGATCTGCAGCAACAACTTTCCCGCCCGCGTGAACTTCAGGACGTGTGCATCCTCTGGCGGCGCGGGAGCGGGAGCGGGAGCGGGAGCGGCACCCCGGCCGCGAGCGCCGGCCGTGTCAGTGACGCCCGCCGCGGTGATCCAGACGTTGCCTTGTGCATCGACTGTGATACCGCCAGGCGATCGCGGCCAGTCGTATCCGGGCCCCGGTCCGCCCCAGTGGCCGACGAGTGTCCCCGCCTGATCGAACTCGAGCACGGCGGGCGCTGGCACGCAACACTCCTCGGCGGTCGGCGGCGTGGTCGCGGCGCCCATCTCTGTGCGCGCGTTGAGCGAGTCGGCACCGCGATGCACGACCCAGATGTGATCCTGTGAGTCGACGGTGACGCCGGTGATCGATCCAAACAGCCAGTGGTTCGGCAATGGCCTGGGCCAGAGCGGGTCGACCTCGAAGCGTGGAGGCGAGGGTTGCCAGGCGTGACTCGAAACAGTGAAGAGGATGACGGCAAGGGCTAATACCCCTGCGGGAACGCTCCGATTCATACGCGTCCCCAGCTGAGAGAAGCGGCGATCGAAGGCGAACGGCTCAGGATTCCCCCCAATGGGCCGCCAGTATACACTGCGCCGAATGGCGCACCACTGCCGGCCACAGTCTCGCCTTTTCGCGGCGCTCATCATCGTCGCCACGGCGCTGCTCGTGCTGGCGCTGCCGATGCGGCCGCAGGCGCACGAGATTCCCAACGACGTGACGGTCCACGCGTTCCTCCGACCCGAGGGGCAGCGGCTCCGCCTGCTCGTGCGCGCGCCGATCGCCGCGATGCGGGACATTCTCTTTCCGACGCGCGACCAGAACAACATCGATTTTGCGCGCGCGGAGGCCGCCGTCCGCCAGGCGGCAACGCTGTGGATCTCGGATAGCATCGCGCTGTACGAAGGCGGCACCCGCCTCGGCGCGCCTCGGGTAGTCGCGACGCAGATCTCCCTCCCGTCGGATCGGTCGTTCGTGTCGTACGACACGGCGCTCGCGCACGTCATCGGGCCACCGCTCGCGCCGGATACGGCGCTGGTGTGGAACCAGGCTCTGATGGACGTCCTGTTCGAATACTCGATTGCCTCGGATCGATCGGACTTTGCGATCGAGCCCGCGCTCGGGAGGCTCGGCATCCGAGTGGTGACGACGGTGCGCTTTCGCTCACCCGGCGGCGTCGAGCGGGCGTTCGAGCTGGCAGGAGATCCAGGGATCGTCAGGCTGGATCCGCGGTGGCATCAGGCGGCCTGGCGGTTCGTAGAACTGGGTTTCTTCCACATTCTCGACGGCACCGACCATCTGCTCTTCCTGCTGTGCCTGGTGGTCCCCTTCCGGCGCCTTCGACCGCTCGTGCTCGTGGTCACGGCCTTCACCGTCGCTCACTCGATCACGCTCATCGCCTCGGCGCTCGATCGTGCGCCGGACGCGCTCTGGTTTCCACCGCTCATCGAGACGGCAATCGCCGCGTCAATCGTCTACATGGCACTCGAGAACATCGCCGGATCCGAGCACCTCCGTCAACGCCGCTGGATCATCGCGCTCGCGTTCGGCCTGGTGCACGGGTTCGGGTTCTCGTTCGCGCTGCGCGAGACGATGCAGTTTGCCGGCTCGCACGTGCTGACGTCGCTCGTCGCCTTCAACGTCGGGGTGGAGCTCGGTCAGCTGCTGGTGCTCATCATCCTGGTCCCCGCGCTGCAGCTGATGTTCCACTACATCGTCGCCGAGCGCATGGGTACGATCATCCTCTCCGCAATCGTGGCGCACACGGCGTGGCACTGGATGATCGAGCGCGGCAGCTCTCTGTCGCGGTTCGGATGGCCGTCGATCACCGTCGCCGGTTTGGCCGGGACTCTGAGATGGCTGATGGGGCTGGTCGTCGCCGCCGGTCTTGTCTGGCTGTGGTCGGTGCTGCGCCGCGTCTACCGCCCGGCGACCGGGAACGCCGGACGGTAGACCTCCTTTCGCGGGGTACGCTACTTCTTGACGATTTTCAGATGATCTTTGACCGACTTCACGCCGTCGGTCTCCCGGGCGATCTCGATCGCGCGACGCGTCTCCACTGCCGACGCGACGTCGCCGGTCAGGCTGACCACGCCGTCCGTGGTGTCGACATCAATCTTCAGCCCGCTGACCGTCGTGTCCGCGAGCATCTTCGTTTTCACAGTCGCCGTGATCCCGGGATCGCCGGTCAAGTTGCCGCTGTCTTTGTCGCGGTCGACGACGCCGCTCGTCGGCGCCGGCGGCGGCGTGAGCACAAGCACATCAACGACGTCACGAACGCCCTCGGTGGCGCGGGCAATCTCGACGGCTCGGTCCTTCAGCCGGACGACTGTTGGACAATGATCAGCCGCCCGCGATCGCGCGCATCGGTTCGATGCGCGACGCGCGGAACGCGGGGAGATACGCCGCGACGAGACCGACGCTCAGCAGGAGCGCCACACCCGTTCCGTAGGCCAGAGGATCGGCAGGACCGATTCCATAGAGCACCGTGCCCAGGCTGCGTGCCGCCAGGTACGCGAGCGAGAAACCGACGAGGCTCCCGATGGCGACGAGCACCAGCGCTTCCCGCATGACGAGCCACAGCACCTGACGGCGATCCGCCCCAAGCGCAATGCGCAGCCCCAGTTCGGCGACCCGCTGATTGACGCCGTACGAAATCGTGCCGTAGAGGCCGAGGCACGCGAGCAGCAGCGAAATCCCACTGAACACCGTCGTCAGTTGCGCGACGACCGCATCCTGCGAGAGTGCCCGCGCGACGCGCTGCTCGATCGGCAGGATGTCGTAGACCGGCAGGCCGGGCTCGGCTTCCGCGAGAACCTGACGAAGCGTCGGCACGAGCGATTCCGGCGTGCCCACCGTGCGCACCTCGAGATCGTTCAGCACGGTGTCCACCGACGGCCCCGACAGGTGATAGGTCATCGTCGGAACGGTGGCTCGCAGGTCGCGATACTTCGCGTCCTCCACGACGCCGACGATGACGAAGGCGTCGGGCGTGCTGACAGCATTGGCGTCATACGCCCACCGCTTGCCGATCGGATCCTGGCCGGGAAAGAACCGGCGTGCCATCGTGTCGTTGATCAACGTGGACTTCGAACCCGACGCGCGATCGTTCGATCCGAACTGCCGGCCGCGTACGATCTTCAAGCCGACAGTCGAAAAATAATCTTCGGTGACGAACTCCTCGTTGGTCGTCATCCGCTCGCCCGTTCGGGGCGTGAAGCCTTCGATGCTGAAGCTGCTGATCTGGGAAGAACCCATGACGGGGCCGTTCTGCGACAGGCTGACCGACTGCACGCCGGGCAGCGCCTGCACGCGATCGAGCAGGCGCGCGTAGAGCGCCTGCCGCTGTTCGTCCGAGTACCCGAGACTTCGGACGTCTATCCGCGCGCCCAGCAGGTGCTGGCGATCGAATCCAATCTCGGAGGTCGCCAGCACGCGCAGGCTCCGCACGAACAAGCCGGCGACGATGAGGAGGAGCAGACAGAATGCCATCTGCGCCGCGACGAGCGCCCGGCCGGCGAGCAGTGTCCGGCGGCTGACCAGTCCGACCGCGCGTGACTGGAGCTTGAGCGACTCCGAGACGGGCACGCGAGTGCCACGAAACGCCGGGAGCAACCCGCAGGCCAGCCCCGTCATGAGCGACATGGCGGCCGAGAAGACCAGCACGCGCCAGTCGAGACCGGTGTCGAGCGTGATGAGCGACGCCTGTCCGCTGGCAAAGAGCCCGAGCAGGAGATCCCGTCCCCACACGGCGAGCCCGAGTCCCACCGCGCCTCCACCAAGACCGAGCAGGAGGCTCTCGACGAGAAGCTGGCGGATGAGCCGCGCGCGCCCGGCGCCGAGCGACAGGCGCACGGCAATCTCGCGCTCGCGCGACGTCGCACGCGCCACGAGCAGGCTGGCGACGTTGCCGCTGGCAATCAACAGCAGGATGATCATCATCGCGAGCAGGACGTACAGCGCGGTCGAAGCCTGATCGCGGAGCGAGGACAGGCCGCGGCCGGCGGGCGCCAGCACGATGCGCTCGGAACGCAGCTGCTCGGCATAGTCGGCGTCAGCGCCGCGACGCGACAGGACGTCGGCATGATGACGGACGGTCAACGCTGCCGCGATCGTCGACGGCTCGGCGCCTCTGGGCACACGCGCGAACACGTTCAGCCACTCGACGTTCTCCTGCGGCGGCCAGGGCTTGCGTGTGTCACCGTCCTCGTGCGAACTCGCGTTCCCTCCGTAGCGAATCGCCGACTGCATCATCAGCGGGACCCATGCGTCCGCGCCCCGCATCGACACCGTTGTGCCGAAGAATGCGGGAGCTGTGATGCCGACGATGGTGAACGGCGTGCCGTTGATGGCGAGTGTCTGACCGATCGCGTCGGACGAGCCGGCGAGGCTGCGTTGCCAGTAGCCGTAGCTGACGATAGCAACCGGGTGGCCGTCGAGGACACGGTTGTCGTCGGGGGTCAGGAGCCGTCCCGCCTGGGGACGCTGGCCGAGCACGTCGAAGTACTCGCCCGAGACGAGCTGGACCGAGCCGCGCTCGGCTACTGCCGTCGCCGACGAGCGGGCCGGCCGAAGCTGCACCGAGGCCATCGAGCTCGCCGCAGCAATCTCTGATCGTCCCGCCAGCTCGTCGCGAAGGCGGGCAGTCTCGGGCCACGAGAACCGCGGCGTCATCTCGTCGGGGCGATGCCGCTCGGCGACGAAGAGGCGATCGGGTTCCGCGACCGGAAGGTTGCGAAGCACGATCGCGTTGAGCAGCGAGAACACCGCCGCCGCCCCGCCAATCCCGAGAGCGAGAGAGGCGATCGCTACTATCGTAAAGACCGGACTCCGGCGCAGGAGCCGGAACCCGAAGCGAAGATCCTGAAGTACGTCTGAGAGGATGGGAAACATTGCGTCAGTCTGGTGCAACCCGTGTACCTCGAGGGCCTCACGAAATATGCCCATAAACTGCTCGATGGGCCACCCGAGTGGTCGATTCCGAACACCCGCCGTCCGCCACCGCGCCGTGGGCGGAGTCGGGGACACTCAAGGATGGATGTCCCCGGGGACACCCACACTTGGATGTCCCCGGGGACTGTCACGGTTGAGTGTCCCCGAACGGGTGACGCGCCGCGGACGTCTAAGGTCCACATGACTGCCACTCCGCGGCGAGTTGTCCGGCGCCTGCTTCGGGCACCCATGTTCACCCTGATCGCGGTCTTCACGCTCGCGCTCGGCATCGGCGCCAACACGGCCATCTTCAGCGTCGTCCGGGGCGTCCTGCTCAAGCCGCTGCCGTTCGACGACCCGGACACGCTCGTTGGCGTCTGGCACACGGCGCCGGGGCTCGGGATCCCGAGCCTGAACATGTCGCCGTCCTCCTACCTGGTCTACCGGGAGGAAGGACGCGCCTTCCAGGACATCGGACTCTGGGACAACGGCGCGGTCTCGGTCACGGGGAGCGGCGAGCCTGAGCGCGCGCAGGCACTGTATGTGACCGACGGCACCTTGAAGCTCCTCCACGTCTACCCGGTACTGGGGCGGAACTTCACGGCCGAAGACGACTCCCCGAAGACCCCTGAACGGGTCATCCTGAGCCACGCCTACTGGGAGCGGAAGTTCGGCAGCGATCAGTCCATCGTCGGCAAGTCAGTGACCGTCGACGGCACACCTCGCGAGATCATCGGCGTGCTGCCCGCGGGCTTCCGTTTCCTCGATCGGAACCCACAGCTCGTCCTCCCCTTCCGCTTCAATCGCGCCGAGCTCCACGTCGGCAACTTCAGCTATCAGGGTGTGGCGCGCCTGAAACCGGGCCTGACGTTCGAGCAGGCGAACGCCGACGTCGCTCGCCTCATCGCAGTGATCCCCGATCGTTTCCCGATGCCCGTCGGCTTCACGCGAAAGATGTTCGACGACGTGAAGATGGGACCCAACGTGAGGCCGTTCTCGGTCGACGCTATCGGCGACATCGGGCGCGTGTTATGGGTGCTGCTCGGCACGGTCGGGCTCGTCCTGCTCATCGCGTGCGCGAACGTGGCGAACCTGTTCCTCGTCCGAGCCGAGGCCAGGCAGCAGGAACTGGCCATCCACGCGGCGCTGGGCGCCGGCTCGCGTCGAATCGCGTGGGAGCTCCTGTCGGAGAGCCTGACGCTGGCGCTCGCCGGCGGCATCGTCGGGCTCGGCCTGGCGTATGCCGGCATCCGTATGCTTGTCGCGAACGCGCCAGACGGGCTGCCCCGCACGGGAGAGATCGGCATCGATCCGTTCGTCCTCCTCTTCACACTCGCGATCTCGCTCCTGGCTGGACTGCTCTTCGGGCTGCTCCCGGTGGTGAAGTTCGCGACGCCTCACCTCGCCTCGGCGCTCAAAGAAGGCGGGCGCCTCTCGAGCGCCGGACGCGAGCGGCACCGCGCCCGCAACGGGCTGGTCGTCGCCGAGATCGCGCTCGCGGTCGTCCTGCTCGTCGCCTCTGGACTCATGATCCGCACCTTCCAGGCGATGCGCCAGGTCAACCCGGGATTCGTGCGCCCCGAGGAGGTCCTCACGCTGCGCGTGTCGATTCCCGAATCGGTCGTCGCTGACGACGAGCAGGCCGTGCGAACGCACGAGCAGATCGTGCGCAAGCTCGAACAGATGCCCGGGGTGCGATCGGTCGGCGTCTCGAGCTCGATCACGATGGACGGATTCGACAGCAACGACCCGATTTTCGTCGAGGACTTCCCCACGCCGGACGACAAGATCCCGCCTCTTCGCCGCTTCAAATGGACGGCGCAGAACTACTTCCAGACGATGGGGAACCCGATCGTTGCGGGACGGGAAATGACGTGGGGAGACGTCTACAGCCGGGCCTCGGTCGTGATGGTGAGCGAGAACTTCGCGCGCGAGTTCTGGAAGGAACCGGCGGCCGCGATTGGCAAGCGCATCCGGCAGACTCCGAGTGATCCCTGGCGGACAATCATCGGGGTCGTGGGCAACGAACGCGACAACGGCATCGCCCGCCCGGCGAGCTCGATGGTCTACTGGCCGCTGCTCATCGACAAGTTCTACCGCGGCAAGCCTTTCGCGCAGCGCAATGTGGCGTTCGCGGTGCGGACGGACCGCGCGGGATCGCCCTCGCTGCTGAAAGAGATCCAGCAGGCGGTCTGGTCCGTAAACGGGAACCTGCCGGTCGCCGGCGTGCGCACGCTCGATCAGATCCGCGCCGGCTCCATGGCACAGACGTCATTCGCATTGGTCATGCTGGGGATCGCCGCCGCTGTCGCGCTGGTACTCGGCGTGGTTGGGATCTACGGTGTCATCGCTTACGTGGCGCAGCAGCGCACGAAGGAGATCGGCATTCGCCTGGCGCTCGGCGCCGCAGGCCGGGACGTCAGCGGGCTGTTCGTGCGACACGGCATCGTGCTCGCCGGCATCGGCATCGTCTGCGGCATGGTCGCAGCAGCCCTGCTGACGCGCACCATGTCGGCGCTACTCTTCGGCGTCAGCGCGTTCGATCCGCTCACGTACGGGGCCGTTGCTCTGGCACTCGGCGGAACCGCCGTGCTGGCCAGCTACCTGCCGGCACGCCGGGCCTCGCGCGTCGATCCGGCCGAAGCGCTCAGGTGGGAGGCGTAATCCGGGGCTCGCGGCTCGCGGCTCGCAGCTGGCTGCTGGCGACTCAGGGCTCAGGGCTCAGGGCTCAAGTAAAATCTTGGAGTAGCTACTCGACGGTTTTGCCTGAGCCCTGAGCCTTGAGCCCTGAGCCTTTCAAATGCTTCAAATCACCCCCACCATTGCCATCGACGACTCCGAAATCGAGGAACGGTTCGTTCGTTCGTCCGGGCCTGGTGGCCAGAACGTCAACAAAGTGGCGACGGCGGTGCAGTTGCGCTTTGACGCGGGGCGGTCGCGCTCCATCGATGACGAAGTGCGCCAGCGCCTGAAGACGATCGCGGGCTCGCGCATGACGGCCGACGGTGTGGTAGTGATCGATTCGCGGGCGTTCAGGACGCAGGCGCAGAATCGGGAGGCGGCCCGGGAGCGGCTCGTGGAGCTGCTACGCAAGGCCGCGGTCAGGCCCAAGCGACGGCGCAAGACGCGACCGTCGGGTGCGTCCAAGCTCCAGCGCCTGGACGCCAAGCGGCGCCGCGCGAACACCAAGCAGCGCCGCCGCGACGTGGCGGGAGACGATTGATCGTCAGGACGTCGGCGGCTTCGTCGCGAGGTAACTCTTGCGCGCCCGAGCCTTCATGCCCTTGACCTTCAACTTGACCTCGAGATCGTGGGTCTTGCCATCGAGCTTGGTCGGCGCGAAGCCGAGCGCATACTGCTGGTGCAACTCGTCGGCGACGCGCGCGAAGGTCGATTTCAGGTCATCGGCTCGCGTCAGCTCGAAGTAACCGCCGCCGGTCTCCGCGGCAATCTTCGGCAGCCCGGGATCGGGCCGCTGCGTCATCCCGCCGCCGCTCTGACCACCGAACCCGCCATTGAGACCGCCACCGACACCCATCGGTGACTGCCGGCGGCCGTACGGCATCCGGCTCTCGAGACCGATGGCGTACAACATGACGTCCTCTTTGGTCGCCCGTTCCATCACGTCCATCACGCTGAGGTTGTTCGTCTTGAAGTTGCCGGGGCTGTCTACGCCGTCGGTGAAGAGAAGGACGACTTTGCGCCCGTCTTGCGGAAGAAGCTCCCTGATCGCGACATTGGCAGCATTCCAAAGCGGCGTCGGCCCATCGGGCTGGAGCTCGCTGTGGAGAATGTTGAGGAGCGCCTTGCGATCGCTCGTGAACTCCTCGGGATCGACCGTGATGCTGGTCGCAAAACTCCCGATGCGAGCCTTGTCGGCCGGCAGCAGCCGCCTGATGAACTCCTCCGCGCCGTAGGCGACGAGATTGAAGCTCTCCTTCATGCTGCCGCTCCGGTCGAGCATCACGATGACGGAGATGGGCTGCGTCTCGGTGGCAAAGAGCGTGATCGGCTGGAGCTTGCCGTTGTCGTAGATCTCGAAGTCGTCTTGGGTGAGATCGGGCACCAGCCGGCCGGTCGAGTCGGTCACCGTGGTGTAGACCGCGACCGTGCTGGCGCCACTCCTGAAGGGCGTCTGCTGCTGGCCGGCGACCGACGCACACAGTGCCATGGCGAGGCACACCGTCGGCACGACATACCGCAATCGGAGGGCGGCGCCTCTGCACGTGCTCACCTGGGAGCTCATCGGGAAGTACCTCTAAAAACCGGAACCGGCCTCGGCACGCTGGAGCGCCGGGCTCAGGCAAGGCAGGCACCCCCATTGTCGCACACCGGCAGAACTCGTCAACAGTGGGCACGCATCCTGAAGACGCAGCGAGCGGAGAGTGTCTGATGCAGGGTCTCGGAGCAGTTCTCGTGTTGAGCTGTGGAATGGCGACGGCCATTGTTGGCATCCAGCAACCCAAGCCGGATGGCCCAAGGGTCAACGCCGACGCGCTGGTGCTGCAGGATTTCAAGCACCGCATCGACCAGTACATGGAGCTGCACAAGCGGCTCGAGAAGAGCACGCCGCCGCTGAAGAAAGTGGATGAGCCGGCGAAGATCCAGGCTTCCCAAGAGGCGCTCGCGACGGCAATCCGGAGCGAACGCGCGGGCGCGAAACCGGGCGACATCTTCACACCCGAAATCGCCGAGCGGTTGCGACAGCTGATCTACCCGGAGGTTGCCGGGATGAAGGGGGCTGAAACGAAGGAGGCGATCAAGGAGGATGCGCCGCCAGCCATCGCGTTGAAGGTGAACGCACCATATCCGGCCGACGCGCTGCCTACCGTCCCGCCGAACGTGCTCGCCAACCTGCCGCAGCTGCCCCAGGATCTGGAGTACCGGATCGTCGGCCACGACCTCATCCTGCGAGACGTCCATGCCAACCTGATCATCGACTTCACCCGGCGTGTGATTCGCTGAGGGGATGTTTCCATGCTTCGACTCGCAGCGGTCGCGTCCCTCGTTCTCGCGCTCGGCAGCTCTCAAGTGCTCAGGTCGCCTGGCTCGAGAAAGAGCTGGCCGGCAGCGACTCGGAATGGAAGATCTGCTTCTTCCATAACCCCCCCTATTCGTCCGGGGACACGCACGGATCCGATACCAAGCTGCGCGATATCCTGGAGCCGCTCTTCCTGAAATATAGCGTCGACCTAGTTTTGAGCGGCCACGAACACTTCTATGAGCGTCTCAAGCCGCAGCGGGGCATCAACTACTTCATCGCCGGAAGTGCGGCGAAGGTGCGTCGTGGGAACATCGCAACCTCGGACCTCACGGCAAAGGGATTCGATCAGGGGTATGCGTTCATACTGATGGAGATCGTCGGCGACACGCTCCATTTCCAGACGATCACCGACGAAGGCCGGACCATCGACTCGGGAAACATGCGGCGGCGAGCCGACACGACCGCGTCGGCGAAGAACCCGGGCCTCTAGTTCACTCAGGGAACGCCGGCGACTGCCAGGATGATGGTCATCGCGACCGTGACGGCCTCGACACTGCCCTTCCGTTCGACGTCGGTCCACTCGTCGGGCGCGTGTGCCCGGCCGCCGGGACCACCCCGGCCGATCGTGACGGCCGGGATGCCCATGTTCATCGGTACGTTCGAGTCCGTGCTGCTGATGGAGTAGTTCGGCGTCAACCCGAACGCCTTGACGACCGCTGTCGTCGTCTGCACGATGGGCGAGGAGGCGGGAGTCTCGCCGCACGGCCGATCGCCGATGAGCTTCGGGTTGCCTTCAATCTTTCCTTCGCGCGTCGAGCGCGTCCCGTTCTCCTCGTCGACGGCCTGCTTCACAAGCGCTAGAAATGCCTCGTTCACCTTCTGCAGCTCGGCGCAGGACTCCGACCGCATGTCCACGTCCATGCTGACCTCGGCGGGAATCGAGTTGACAGAGGTCCCGCCCCGCACAACGCCGATATTGAATGTCGTCTTGGGTTCGACCGGCACGTGCAGCTTGGCGAATTTCGTGATGGCGCTGCCCATCGCGAACGCGGGGTTGACCAACCCGAACGCGCCGTAACTGTGGCCGCCTGGCCCCTTGAACACGACGCGATATCGCAGGCTCCCGACACCGCCGCGGGTGATGTTGCCCTGCTCGCCGCCGTCGATCGCGATGAACTGCTTGATCCGATCCTTGTACTTGCCTTGACGGAGCAGGAACTTGACGCCGCGCAGATCGCCCTCGCCCTCTTCGCCGACGTTGCCGACAAACAGCACGTCGCTCGTCGTCTGGAACTTCGCCGCATCCATGGCACGGATGACGGCCAGCATGAGCGCGATTCCACGCGTGTTGTCGCCGATGCCAGGCGCCGCGAATCGCGTGCCCTGACGCTTGACCTTCACGTCAGTGCCTTCGGGAAACACGGTGTCGAGGTGCGCGACGACGGCGACCATCGGTCCTGCGCCGGTGCCCTTGCGCACGCCCATCGCATTGCCTTCGGCGTCGATCTCGACATCGGCGAGGCCCTGCTGCCGCAACAGTTCGACGTAGGCCTTCGCGCGCGCCTGTTCCTTGAACGGCGGCGCGGGAATCTCGTTGAGCGCGACGAGTTCCCTGACGAAACGGTCGTAGTCGCCCTCGATGAAAGTGCCCGCCTGCGTGAATTGCGCGCTTGCCCGGATGCGCTGGACGGCCGAATCCGCGGTCTGCGCGCGAGGAGAAACAACCGTGGCGACGACACAACAGGCGGCCAGCGCCAGGACTCTCGAACCCGGAGTCGATTGGCTCATTGTTTTGCACCAGCCCGTAGAGCCGCGACCTCGGGACGGCCGGGAACGTCGGCCTTCGACGTCAACGCGACCATGGGTTTGAGGTACTTTTCCACAGCGTTCTTGTCTCCGGTCAGGCGAGCCGCCTCCACCGCGCCAGCCAGCGCGCGGTAGCGGTTTGGCTCTTTGGTCAGGGTGATGTCGAACGCCGCGAGGGCGTCCGCGGGACGCTTGGCCGCGATCAGCATGTAGCCGAGCAGCTCGCGCGCCGGCGCAATCGGTCCTGGCGTCACCGCGTTCTTCTCGGTCCGATCCTCGCGATCCGCGGCGCTGCGCATCGTCGTCAGCGCTTCGTCGGTCCGGCCGTCCTTGATGGCCGTCCACGCGGATACCCCGAGGCGCTGGATGGCGACCTGCTCGGCCCAGTAGCTTTCACCGGCCTTCACGAGCTGCGCCTCGAGCTGCTGCAGGGCGTCGATGGCGGCGCGAGCGGCCTGCAGATCTCCGGTGTGTGCCGCGCCGAGCCCACGGGCGAACCAGGTCATCGCGTCGGCCTGCGGGAAGCGGCTCGGTTGGAGCTCGAGCGCGACCGCTTCGCCCCAGGCCTGGCGTTCGAGCGCATAGCGCGCGGGAATGGCCGCAAGCGCGAACACGCCCGCCGAGCCGGGCGCGGCGGAGCCGACGCGATTGGGATCGAATCGAGCCTTGATTTCCGGCAGCGCATCGACCAGGTGGCGCGCCGCGCCGTCCTCGGCCAGCTGAAGATAGGCATATGCCTGATAGTCCATGGCGTGCAGCTCTTCGGCTGGAGCACCTTCCCGTCGTGCCGCACTGGCCGAGGCGATGTTCGCGTCGATCGAATCCTGCCAGTATCCGAGGCGCGTAAACGTGTGCGACGGCATGTGCAGCGCGTGCGGTGCGGAGGGGGCGATCTTCGCGTAGCTACGCGCGGCATCGACCGCTTTCGGCGCGAGCGGCGGGACGTCGTAGGCGTGGATGATGTAGTGCACGAAGCCGGGGTGGTCGGGCTGTGTCGGGGCGAGCCGTTCGAGGATCGCACCGGCCTTCAGCAGGTTCGCGTAGGTACGGTCGGTCGGATCGTTCGACGCGATCAGCGCGACGGCGTAGAAGGCAGAGGCCTCGGGATCGTCGGCGTACCGGGCAGCGAGGTCGGCCATCGCATCGCGGTACGCGCGCAGGCGCGTCAGCTGGTCCACCTTCTCGAAATCCGCATACAGACGGTCGGCGGCGGCAATGTAGTCACGCTCGCGCTCTGTTTTGGCGCCAATCGACCTGGCCTGGGCGATCGCCGCGCGGCCGGCCTCGAGCTGGGCCGGCGTCTTGATCCCGGCGGCGAACGGATTACCCCAACGGCTCAGCGCGATCCCCCAGTAGGCGATCGCGCATCCCGGATCGGTGGTCCCCGCTGCCGTAAAGGTCTCGATGGCAGGGGCAAACTCGAAGGAGTGCAGAAGAGCCATCCCCCGCGTGAACGTCGGCTGAGCGGCGGCCGAGCAAGAGGTCGCAAAGCGGACGGTCCCCAGCTTCTCGGGGCCGCCGTGCTCGTGGGGCTGTTGACCGGAGGCCGGCGCGACGACAACAGCGGCAGCAATCGCGATCGTGGAAATGAGGGACATGGAACCTCCTGGAACCGATCCGAATTATACGACCCTCTGCGCGGTTCCCGCCGCCGTGGTATCGTCGAAGAGCGCCTGAAAGGTGACTCCATGACTCCGCTCGCCACCGTGCTCGTCGTGCTCGCGCTCGCTGCTCCGCAAGAGGCTCCCCCGCAGGAAAAGCCGAAGGTCCCGAAGGACTCGGTCGAGCTGACCGTGATTGGATGCCTCAAGGGCCGCGTCCTCAAGACCACCGGCGAGCGAAAGACCGATGTGGAGAGTGGTCCCTACGTGGGCGAGCGATCGTTTCATCTCGTCAGCAAGAAGAAAGAAACCGACGAGATCAAGCGCCAGCAGGGGCACCTCATCGAGGTCACGGGCATCGTGAAGCGGTCGTCACTCGACGACAAGGGGATCACTGCCGGCCGCGTCTCCATCAGCGGCGGCTCGCCCGTCGCCGGCACGCATGCGATGCCCAGCCCCGCCGCCAACGTCATCGAGATGGATGTCTCGTCGGTGCGGTTCCGCGCGACGTCGTGTGTGCCGCAATAGGCTCAAGGCTCAGGGCTCAGGGCTCAAGCAAGAGCTTCGAGTAAGCAGTCGAAGGTTTTGCCTGAGCCTTGAGCCTTGAGCCCTGAGCCAGCGCTCTTCAGAACGTCAATTTCACCGCCAACTGCACCTGCCTGGGATCGCCGACGCCCGTGCGCAGGTACCCGTCGAAGTTGAAGAGTGCCGGCGTACTCAGCGGGTTGATGTTGTTCGCGTTGTTGAACGTGTTGAACATCTCCAGGATCGGCGTGAGCTCGTAGTGCCCGCCGAAGCGGAACGGACGCCCGACGCGCCAGTCGAACGAAAAGTACTCGTTGTCCTTACGCTCCCCGTTCCGGCCGCGGTCGTCGCCGTTGAGAATGCGCGGGCTCGCGGTAATCGGCTGTGCGCTCCGATACTGGATGCGCGTGTTCGCCCAGAACCCGTGCGGGATGACGAAGTAGCTGAAGAAGTTCACCTTGTGACGGATATCGCGATCCGCCGGGCCCCAGTCCTTCGAGAGATCGAAGAAGTTGAAACTGCGGTCGGTGAACGGATCGCGCTCGTTCGAATCGTTGTCCTCGTCCTTCGCGAGCACGTAGTTGCCTTCGAGCTGGAACCCGTTCGACAGGCGCTTGCGGATGCCGAACGTCATGCCGCGGTAGCGTGACTCCCCGCGGCTGTTGGTGACCATCACCTCGTCGAGCTGCAGCTGCCACGGATGCCCGGTGTAGGTGTACGTGTTCCCGGTGCCTGGCCCCTGATCGCAGCACACCGGCCCGCTCCGGTTGTAGTTGAGGAACCGCGTCAGGTTGTTCCCTTCGTTCCAGATGAAATCGACGTAGCCCGTCCAGTCAGGCGCGAGCTGCTGCTCGTAGGCCACGTTGAACGCAAAGATGTGCGGATTCTTGTAGTCGCGGTCGAACACGCGCACGCCGCTGAAAAGCGGGAACTGGCCGTCCGGCAACGGCGCCGGCGTGACGATGTTTGGCCATGTTGGCGTGGGCGCACCGAATGCGAGAAGGTTTGCGGTATTGGCAAAGATCGTCTGCTGCTGCAGGCCGTTGGTCGTGACCGATCCCACCTGGCTCAGCATGTTCTGACGGGCGTAGTAGACACCCCAACTCGCGCGCACAAGCGATCGCCCATCTCCCTTCACGTCCCAGGCGACGCCGAGACGCGGCTGCCACATGCTCCACTGGCTGGGAATGGTGCCGTCAGAGGGGAACGTCGGGTCGTTCAGGAACGCCGCGTAGGCCGTCGTCCGCGGATCGACGGTTTCGGGCATGGTCTGCGCGTCCCACCGCAGGCCGTAGTTCAGCGTGATGTTCGGACGAATCTGCCACGAGTCCTGCGCGAAGAGCGAGAGCTCGTCGTTGGTGATCGTCGACGCACCGGCGGCGTCGGTCGCCGGCCCGGTACGGCCGGCGCCCTGCAGATACAGGAGCAGCGGTCCGCCGTCGGTCGTCGTTCCCGCAGGACACGCCGTCGGGAACGTGACGAACGAGCCGTTGGAGCAGCCGGTCGTGTTCGGGCCGAAACCGCCCGCCGCGGCCGGCGAGGCGTAGCGCAAAAAGCCCGTGACGCTGCTGAAGATATATCGGCCCGTGAAGAACCCGCGGAAGACCTGATCGTTCAGCGTGTGCATCCACTCGCCGCCCGCCTTGTAGGTGTGCTTGCCGCTGATGAGCGAGACACTATCCTTGATCTGCGTGCGCCAGATGAGCTCGTCGACGCCCGGCTGGAGGAAGAACGGATCGCCGAATCGAAACGACGGGCCGAACCCCATGCCCGTATCGGCGGCGAGCCCCGAGCCCGCGGCCGTTCGAGGCCGGCTCTCGCGGGAGTACGTGAAGTGCGCCTCGTTGAGCATTCGGGGCGACAGCGACGTGAACCAGTTGAGGTTCATGATGTTGATACGGGCCGGATCGCCCTCGATGCCATTGGCCGACGGTCCGTAGGTCGCCACGTCGAACGTTTCGTTCTCCTTCCGCGAGTGGTTGAAGTTCCACGACGCCGAGAGGTTGTTGTTCGTGTTGGCGGCGATGTCGACCTTGCCCAGGATGCTCGACGTGCGCTGGGGATGCCTGATGGGCGTGCCTTCGTTGATATTCAGGCGCGACTGGAAGAAGCCGAGCAGGGCTGTCCGCTGACAGTCGGGGATCGAGTTGATGAGTGCCTCGTTCTGCGTCACGGTCGGATTCTGCACCGGGCAGGGCACGTCGCCCAGCTGCCGGCTCAGATTCGGACGCTCGAAGTTGCCGTTGATCCCTTCGAATGCCAGAAAGTAGAACGCCTTGTCTTTCTGGATCGGTCCGCCGATCGTGCCGCCGGTACTGCTCGCGATGGAACGATTCGAGCTTTGTCCCGTCGGACAGGTCACCGGTCAACCCTTCCATGCGCTGGAATTCGAAGACGCTGCCCTTGACCGCGTTCGTGCCGGACTTGGTGATGACGTTGACCACGCCGCCGGCCGTCCGTCCGAACTCGGCCGGCGCGCCGCTCGCGATGACCTGGAACTCCTTCACCGCGTCGAGCGTGATGTCGATCGACGCGCGCTGACCGCCCGCCTGCTCACCGAAGAACCCGTTGTTGTAGTCGCCGCCGTCGAGGCTGATGTTATTGAAGACGCCGCGCTGCCCGGCAAACGTGATTTCGTCGCCGTCAGGTCCCTGCACGACGCTGACGCCCGGCGTGAGCGTCAGGAGGTCTTCGAACTTGCGCCCGAGAATCGGAATCGTGTCGATCGTCGCCTGGTTCAGCGTTGTCGCGGCCGAAGTCCGCGACGTCTCGATCACGGCAGTCGCGGTCGTCACCGTCACCGTTTCCGACACACCGGAGACCTTCATCGCGACAGGCAGCGTAATGGCCTGACCGACAGTCAACACGATGTTCTCCTGAATGTGCGTCGCAAACCCCGACAGCGTGAACGTCATCCGGTAGTTCCCGGGCGCGAGCTGAAGGAACACGAACCGGCCGTCCGACTCGGTCACGAGCGTCCGGCCGAAGTTCGTGTCGATGTTGCGCGCTTCGACGGTCACGCCAGGCAGGCTCGCGCCGGTCGCGTCGGTGACGGATCCCTGAATGGCGCCGGTCGTGATCTGCTGAGCGGCTGCGGAAAGGGGAAGGGCCAGAAAGACAACCAGGGCACTGAGAATCAGGCGAGTCGACATCACGATTTCCTCCCGTGAATACTGTCGCGGATGGTAGCACGGTCCGCCTCCGCCAAGGCTACGGCGGATCCGCCGGAGCGCCTCGCGCGAAGGGGGATAAACTGTGTACCTCATGGCCAACATTCTTCAGAAACTGCCAGGCGGCGAGCGGGTCGGCATCGCGTTCTCGGGCGGACTCGACACGAGCGCGGCGCTCCACTGGATGCGAAGCAAGGGCGCGATACCGTACGCATACACCGCGAACCTCGGACAACCCGATGAGCCGGACTACGACGAGATTCCCCGTCGCGCGCTGCAATACGGCGCCGAAAAAGCCCGACTTATCGACTGCCGCGCGCAGCTCGTCTCCGAGGGACTGGCCGTCCTGCAGTGCGGGGCGTTTCACATTTCCACTGCCGGCGTTCCGTATTTCAATACGACGCCGATTGGCCGGGCGGTCACCGGGACGATGCTCGTCGGAGCGATGAAGGAAGACGACGTCCACATCTGGGGCGACGGGAGTACGTTCAAGGGCAACGACATCGAGCGCTTCTACCGCTACGGCCTGCTCGCCAATCCAAGCCTCCGAATTTATAAGCCTTGGCTGGACCAGACGTTCATCGATGAGCTGGGTGGCCGCGCGGAGATGTCGGAGTACATGCGCCAGGTCGGCCTGCCGTACCACATGAGCGCCGAGAAGGCGTACTCGACCGACTCGAACATGCTGGGCGCCACGCACGAGGCGAAAGATCTCGAGCGACTGAACACAGGTATCACGATCGTCGAGCCGATCATGGGCGTCCCGTCCTGGCGCGACGACGTGACGGTGAAGCGTGAGGCCGTGTCGATTCGCTTCGACGAGGGCCAGCCCGTGGCCATCAACGGCATCTCGTTCAAGGATGCCGTGCAGATGATGATGGAGGCCAACCGCATCGGCGGCCGGCACGGTCTCGGCATGAGCGATCAGATCGAGAACCGGATCATCGAAGCCAAGAGCCGGGGCATCTACGAAGCGCCGGGGATGGCGCTGCTCTTCATCGCCTACGAACGGCTCGTCACCGGCATCCACAACGAAGACACGATCGAGCAGTATCGCGACAGCGGGCGCCGTCTCGGCCGCCTGCTCTATCAGGGACGGTGGTTCGATCCGCAGGCGATGATGCTCCGCGAAACCGCGCAGCGCTGGGTCGCGCGCGCCATCACCGGCGAAGTCACGATCGAGCTGCGACGCGGCAACGACTACTCGATCCTCGACACGACGTCTCCCAACCTGACCTACAAGCCCGAGCGGCTCACCATGGAAAAAGGCGAGTCGATGTTCACCCCGCTCGACCGCATCGGTCAGCTGACGATGCGGAATCTCGATATTGTGGACACTCGGGATAAACTATTCACCTACGTGAAAGCCGGGGTGCTGGCACCCTGGAGCGGGACGGCGCTCCCGCATCTGCCGGAACCGGCGCCCGCCGCCGACACCGCGTCCAAGGACGGGCCCTCCGGGCGGCCAAAGTCAGCGAAATAGGCCCCTTCTCGAGCCGTGCACGGCAGACGAGCGGCAAGAGTCGCCTCGGAGGTAGCCTGGACGGGCTACTGATGAGCTAGTTGGGGTCCAAGTGAAACGCTGAAGCGTCCAAGAAAGTAGATCGATCAGGTAAACTGCAACTTCCCGGGGCCACGGGACTTAGGCGAGTCACGGCCGGGTTGGGCGGGATTCAAGGCCGGGGTGGGCTGGATTCAAGGAGAGATATGCGCGCAGAAATAATCCGTCGGGCCAAGTCGGGCCTGCTCGATGACGACGAACTGCAACTGGTCATCACCGAACAAATCGAAGAGGATCCTTCGTTCTGGACCGGCTCGGGGAAGACCCGGACCGTGATCAACGTCGAGGTCAACGACGGCCACGTCACGCTCAAGGGCGTCGTGCGCTCGGCCGTCGAACGCCGTCGCGCGGACATCCTCGCTCGCGCGCTCGGCGCGGCTGGCGTGGAGAACCTGCTCCGCGTCACAGACGACTCTTCGCCAGACAAGCGCAAGCGCGTCGCGTAAGCACTGAATCGGGGCTGGCCGCGTTCGGATCGACCGAACCCGCCAGCCCCGTTCTGCGTCTACGCGAAGTCCCAGGGCGTCGGCGGGGCTGTGGTACCATCGCCCGCGATGACGGTCCCGCCGGAACCTTCGTTTTCAAGCTCCTCGGTTCCGTCGTCGCAATCCCCTTCTTCCGACTCTCCCCTTCATTCTTCCGCACCGCGCCCGATCGGCATCTGGATTTCAGTTGCGCTCGTCATGGGCAACATGATCGGGTCGGGCGTCTTCCTGTTGCCGTCGTCGCTTGCGGCGTACCGGGGGCTGAGCCTGATTGGGTGGGTGATATCGGCGGCGGGGTCGGTGTGCCTCGCGCTGGTCTTCGCGCGGCTCGCCGCATTCCGGCCCGCGAGCGGTGGTCCGTACGCCTATACGCGCCAGGCGTACGGAGATCTCGCGGGTTTTCTGGTCGCCTGGGGCTACTGGATTTCGATCTGGACCGCGAACGCAGCGCTGGCCGTCGCTTTCGTCGGATACCTCGACCCGTTCATTCCATCGATCGTCCGCAACCCGATCTCGGCGGCATCGCTGGCCGTCGGGACGATCTGGCTCCTGACGGCGGTCAACTGTCGCGGGGCGCTCGTCGCGGGACGCGTGCAGTTCGTCACCACGACACTCAAGATCTTGCCCCTCCTCCTCATCGGGATTGCCGGCACGATTGCGTTCGAACCGTCGCACTTCTCGCTGGCCGGTGTGGAGGGCGGCATCGGGAAAGGCGTGATGGCGACCGTCACGCTCACGCTGTTTGCGTTTGTCGGCCTCGAGTCCGCCACGGTCCCGGCGGGAAGCACGGCCGACGCCCGCCGCACGATTCCACGGGCGACGGTCATCGGGACGCTGCTGGCAGCGGTCCTCTACCTGATCAGCACGGTTGGCGTCATGAGCCTGATGGATCCCGCGACGCTCACGAAATCGACGGCGCCGTTTGCGGACGCGGCCCGCGTACTGGCGGGTGATGGTGCGGCCGCCCTCGTCGCCATCGGCGCGGCAATCTCCTGCTTTGGCGCGTTGAACGGGTGGGTCCTCATCGGCGGTCAAGTCCCACTGGCCATCGCCCAGGACGGGCTGTTCCCGAGCGCGTTCGCACAGCTCTCGCGCCGCGGCACGCCGGTGTTCGCGATGATCGTCGGCGCGGTGCTCTCGACCGGACTCGTCGCGATGAACTTCTCGCGCGGCCTCGTCGAGCTCTTCACGTTCATCCTCCTGCTCGCGACGCTGAGCACGCTCGTGCCCTACACGTTCTGCTCGCTCGCGGGCGTCATTCTCCACCGTCGCGAGCCGAGCATGAGCTGGTCGAAGGGTGCCACGATCGTTTCCGGCCTGGGATTCATCTACGCGCTCTTCGCCATCGGCGGCGCCGGTGCTGACGTCGTCTTCTGGGGGTTTCTGCTGCTGATGGCGGGGCTGCCGGTTTATGCGTGGGGGGCGAAGTAGGGTTCAGGGTTCAGGGTTCAGGGTTCAGGGTTCAGGAAGAGCATTCTGATCACAGTCTAGCGACGGGATTAAGCCAGTAAGGTCTTCCTGAACCTTGAACCCTGAACCTTGAACCCTGAACCCCGATCCCCAATCCCTACCGCGACCGTCGTCCGCGCCCACTGAATCGGTTCGGCCGGTGGCCGTGCCCTGACGGGCCCGATGGACGCGCTGGCCGATGACCACCATCCCCCTGGGGCTGTGAAGGCCCGACAGGCCGCCCGCGCTGCGCGGCCGAGCGGCGCGCGGCGTTGGCGGCGGCGCGCTCGCGCTCGCCGCGTTTCCGGGCTCTGATCTCCGCGATCCGCTGCGCGAGCGGAATCTCGAGTTTGGTCTGCGGGCGCGCGGCGTAGTCGAAGTCCGGGACGGTGACGCGCGGCAGCCGTCGTCCGAGCACCCGCTCGATGTCCTTCAGCTCACCTTCTTCCTGCGGCGAGACGAACGTGAAGGCCTCACCCGTCATCTCCGCGCGGCCCGTGCGCCCGACGCGGTGAATGTAGTCGTCAGGTGCCATCGGCACGTCGAAGTTCACCACGTGGCCGAGCGCCTCGACGTCGATGCCGCGCGCCGCGATGTCGGTCGCGACCAGTACGGGGTATGTGCCGTTCCTGAAGCCTGCGAGCGCCGCCGTGCGCTGCGCCTGCGATCGGTTCCCGTGGATCCGCTCCGTCTTGACTCCACTCCTCACCAGGTGGTCAGCCAGCCGGTTCGCCCGATGTTTCGTGCGAGTGAAGATCAGCGCCTGCGTCATCGTCCCGCGCGTCAGGAGGTGGACGGCGAGCGCCGGCTTCAGTTCCTGCGCCACCGGATAGACGGCCTGCGTGATCCCCGAAGCGGGCGCGGACTGGCGCTGCATCTGGATCGTCACGGGATGGCGCAGCATCTCCGCCGACAGCGCCGCAATCGGCGGCGGCATCGTTGCGCTGAAGAAAAGCGTCTGACGCCGCGTGGGGAGGTGCGTCAGGATGCGGCGAATCTCCGGAAGGAAGCCCATGTCGAGCATCCGATCCGCTTCATCGAGGACGAGGTGCTCGAGATGATTCATCCTCGCGTAACTCGAGCGCATGTGGTCCAGCAGCCGGCCCGGTGTCGCCACGATGACGTCGACGCCGCTCTTGAACGCGTGCTCCTGCGGCCCCATTCCCACGCCCCCGAAAACCGCCGCACCGGTGATCGGCGTGTGCACCGCGAGCGCCGTGAGGTCCTCGAGAATCTGGGCGGCGAGCTCCCGCGTCGGCGCCAAGACGAGCGCGCGCGTCGTCCGCCGGGGCTTGTCGATCAGCCGGTTCAGGATGGGCAGCAGGAACGCCGCGGTCTTTCCGCTGCCGGTCTGCGCGGTGGCAATGATGTCCTTGCCCTGCATCGCCGGAGGAATGGCCTCAGCCTGAATGGTCGTGGGGCGAACGAAGCCGAGTTCCTGGATGCCCTGGAGAAGTGAAGGATGAAGCCCGAATTGGTTGAATGGCACGGATCATTATGTCACTACAGGGCTCAAGGCTCAGGGCTCAAGGCTCAGGCAAGAGCCCTGAGCTCATAGTCGCGCGACTGAGATCGGAAAGATCTTCCCTGAGCCCTGAGCCTTGAGCCTTGAGCCCGTCTGCCCCTCGTAACAGCCTCCTCGTCGCGCCGCACCACCGGGAGGCGATATGATGATTCGTTCGTTTCGACGCACATTCACGGAGGAAATCCGATGAGACGACGTGAATTCCTGACGACGGTGGCGGCCGCGAGCATTCTGCCTCAGGTGACCGGACGGGCGACGGCGGCGACGGCGGCTGCGGCTCCCGAGCAGCTGAAGCTCGGCGTTGCCTCATACTCCCTGCGCAAGTTTCCCTTCGACAAGGCCCTCGAGATGGCCAAGTCGTGCGACGTCAGATACATCAACTTCAAGGACGTGCATCTGCCGAGGACCGACCCGCCCGAGGCCATCAAGGCGGCGCGCGCGAAGACGGAGGCAGCGGGTTTCACCATCATGGGCGGCGGCACCATCACCTGGGTGCAGAAGGGCCCGACCTGGCAGGCGAGCGACGCCGAGCAGGTCCGCAAGGACTTCGAGTACGCGAAGCTCGCCGGCATGCCGCTCGTCGTTGCCGCGCCGAGCTTCGAGGCGCTCGACACGGTCGAGAAGACGGCGAAGGAGTTCGACATCAAGGTCGCCATCCATAATCACGGCCCCGAGGACAAGTTCTTCCCGTCGCCCTACGACGTCTACAAACACGTCAAGGGGCGCGACAAGCACATGGGGTTGTGTGTCGACATCGGCCACACGTGGCGCGCGGGCGTCGACCCGACCAAGGCGATCCTCGAGCTGCACGACCGCGTCTTCGATCTCCATGTCAAAGACCTGAGCAACCTGAAGGACAAAGACAGCCAGGTCATCGTCGGAAAGGGCGCGATCGACTTCCCCGCTCTCTTCCGAGCCCTCGTCAAGATCGGCTATACGAGTCACGTCGGACTCGAGTACGAAATCAACGAGGACAATCCACTGCCCGGAATGCTGCAGTCGTTCGCCTACATGCGGGGCGTTCTCGCCGGCATCCGTCAGACATAAGACGACCGCTCTCACAAGAACAACAGGAGTTTCGCAATGCGGATACCAGCAAGACAGCTCACGCGTGGCGTGACGACAGCGGCGGTGACGCTGGCCGCGGCCGGCCTGATGGCTTTCACGCCTGCCAGCCTGGAGCAGCAACCACCTGCCGGCGCAGCGCAGCCTCCGGCAGGCGGACGTCAGGGAGGTGGACGACAGGGACCGCCCCCGGGCGGATTCCAGCGGCCGCCCTCGCCGCCGTTCCCCGACATGGCACAGGTCGTCGAAACCATTGGCGCGCCGGTGCGCGTCGTCCCGATGCTCAAGGGCCTCGCGTCGCCGTGGAGTCTGGCGTTCCTGCCGAACGGCGACATGCTCATCACGGAAAAGCCCGGCAAGCTGCGCATCGTCCGGGGCGGTACGCTCGATCCGCAGCCGATCGCCGGAACACCTGAGGTGTTCGCGGTCGGGCAGGGCGGGCTGCTCGAGGTGGCGATCCATCCGCAGTTTGCGCAGAACCAGTTCGTCTACCTCACCTACTCGAAGGGCAAGGGAGACCAGGGCACGACTGCGCTCGCGCGCGGACGGTTCGACGGCAAGGCCCTTGTCGACGTAAAGGATCTGCTCGTCACCGACAACTGGAACACCGGTGGTGTCCATTTCGGGTCGAAGCTGGCGTTTGGCAGAGACGGGATGCTTTACATGACCGTCGGCGAGCGCAACGACCGCACGCGGGCGCAGAACACGAACATCCACGGCGGAAAGATCCTGCGCCTCAAAGACGACGGCAGCGTGCCCACGGACAATCCGTTTGTCGGGAAGCCCGGGTACAAGCCGGAGATCTACACCTACGGCCACCGCAACCTGCAGGGGCTCGCTGTGCATCCCGACACCGGCGCCCTCTGGGAGACCGAGCACGGGCCGCAGGGCGGCGACGAGCTCAACCTGATTCAGGCTGGCAAGAACTACGGCTGGCCAGTCGTGACGCTCGGGCGCGAGTACAGCGGCGAAGTGATCAGCCCGCAGCCGGCGCGCGAGGACATCGAGCAGCCGTTCATTTTTTGGGCGCCGTCCCCGGGCTTGTCGGGGATGGTGATTTACACCGGTGACAAATTCCCGCAGTGGAAGGGTCAGTTCTTCCTCGGCGCGCTCGCGGGCACCGGTGTGTGGCGGGTCGGCATGAACGACAAGGGACTTGCAGGACGCGAACTGCTCCTCGGCTCGCTGAAGCAGCGCATCCGCGACGTTCGTCAGGGTCCGGACGGATTCCTGTACCTGGTGGTGGATGCCAATCCTGGCGGGATCCTGCGTGTCGAGCCCGCGCCGTCGCCCGCCGGCTCCGGACAGTAGGGTCGGAGCCGGGGTCGGAGCCGGGGTCGGAGCCGGGGTCGGAGCCGGGGTCGGAGCCGGGGTCGGAGCCGGGTCGGAGCCGGGGTCTGACCCCGACGCCTCAGCGACGTGGCGACAGAATCTCCTTCAAGACCCGCCCATCGATGTCTCCGAGCGATAGACCCAACAGCTCGGCCATCGTCGGCGCCAGATCGACGTTGTCTATGACGTCAAGCTTGACGCCCGGCGTGATGCCCACACCGGATGCGATGAAGAGCGCGTTCAAATCCGGATCGGTCGACGGGTACCCGTGCGCGCCGAGGCTGCCCTCGGTCGCATCGATCACGACATCACCTTCAGCAGGCGCGGCGAACGCGTAACCATCCTTCGGCGTGATGAAGAGCACGCCCATCTGGTTGTTGGCGCCCGGCAACGGCAGGCCGTAGCGGGCGTAGTCCCCGGTCTCGATGACGGCGTCGATGCCCTCGATACCGGCGATGGCGTCCCTGACGCGGGCGAGCACGGTACCGTCCGCGTCCGGCACGGTGACATACACGAGCGCCGAGCCGCCTTCCGGCACGACGTACGCCTCGCACTGCAGGACCTTTCCGTCCTGCACCTTCAGCAACCCCGCCTTCGCCAGCGCCACGTTGAGACGGATCTGCCGTTTGACCTGCTTGAAGCCGTGGTCGGAGACGACAAAGAACGTCGTGCGCGACGTCAGTCCGGCCTGCTCGACCGCGTTGACAATCTCGGCGACCTGCGCGTCGAGGTGCGCCATCGTCGTCATCGCGGCGGGCGTGCGCGGACCGTACCGATGCTGCGTGGAGTCGAGGTTGAGGAGGTGGTACATCATCAGATTCGGCTTGTGCTGGCGGATGATGTGCGCGGCTGCCTCGGTCCAGATGTAATCGCGCCAGATGATATTGCGCGTGGCAAACGTCTCGAGCTCGGCTTGAGACAGGACGCCGGCCTTGACGAGCTCCTGAGCGACCCGTCCGTCGGGCGCGGGCCGTTCAGGAAACTCCCACGTCACGGTTGGCGCCGCCTGAATCGCGACCCAGTCGACCTGCGCCGTCGTCAGACCTCGTGCGTGCACGATGTCGTACAACGTCTTGACGCGCACCATCTGGTCCCGTGGCAGCCACGGCTCGACGACAGGTGGAACACCGGGATCGCGCCGGAGCAGGCCGTTGAAGAGAACGCCGTGCTTCGCGGGCGTCACGCCGGTGATGAGCGTCGTGTGGTTCGGCCACGTGACGGTCGGGTTCGCGGGCCGCATTCCCCTGGCGACGGCTCCGCGCGCCGCGAGACGCCGCAGCGTGGGAACCGGCAGGTACGGATCGTCGAGCGCCCAACTCGGGAAACCGTCCAGGCTGATGAGGACGATGTGGCGGGCAACGCCCGGCGCAGGGACCGTTTGCGGACTGAGCCCTAGGGTGACTGAGAGGACGAGCACGAGGCCAAAACCGGTCAGCAATCGGTGCGCGAATGAGCTAATGAGCACCATCTCCTCCGCATGGGCCAGGCCGTGAATCGGTGTCAGGCAGTGAATCGTGAATCGTGACATTCTGTCATGCCTGCTGATGGGACAAACCATCCAGGAGGACACGATACAAGACCTGACCCAGGATATTGGGACCGGACCTCCGTCGCAGACGTCTCAAGTACAGGACATGACGCCTTTTTCCATCCTCGACCTCGCGCCCATCGTCGAAGGCGGCAACGCCGCTCAGGCGTTCCGGAACAGCCTGGATCTTGCGCAGCACGCCGAACAGTGGGGTTATCACCGGTATTGGCTTGCGGAGCACCACAACATGCCTGCGGTCGCGAGCGCGGCGACGTCGGTCGTGATCGCCCACGTGGCGGGTGGAACATCGACCATCAGAGTCGGCGCAGGCGGGATCATGCTGCCGAACCATTCTCCGCTCGTCATCGCGGAGCAGTTCGGCACACTGGAGTCGCTCTTTCCCGGCCGCATCGATCTCGGGCTCGGCCGCGCGCCGGGGAGCGATCAGGTGACAGCCGTGGCGCTGCGACGGCACCTCAACGTCGACTCGTTCCCGCAGGACGTGCAGGAGCTCATCGCGCTCTTCCGCGAGCCCGCGCCCGGGCAACGCGTCAGGGCGGTTCCCGGCGCGGGACTGCGCGTACCGATCTGGATACTGGGATCGAGCCTGTTCGGCGCGCAGCTCGCGGCCGAGCTGGGCCTGCCGTTCGCGTTCGCGTCGCATTTCGCGCCGGCGCAGATGATGCCGGCGCTCGAAATCTATCGACGCCGTTTCGAGCCGTCGTCACTCATGCAGGAGCCGCTCGAGCGCCCCTATGTCATGCTGGGCGTCAACGTCGTCGCGGCCGACACGGATCAGGAAGCGCGGCGGCTTTTCACCTCGCACCAGCAGATCTTCCTCGCGCTTCGCCGCGGCACGCTCGGTCCCGTACCGCCGCCGGTGGACCCGGAACGCTTCGAGGCAGCGCTCACGCCGCTCGAGCGAGCGGAATTGCAGCACGTCCTGGGCTCGGCCATCTTCGGCTCAGCCGATACCGTCCGGCGCGGGCTTTCGGACTTTCTCGCTCGCACGAACGCCGACGAGCTCATCGTCGCCGCGCAGATTTTCGATCACGAGTCGCGTCTGCGATCCTACGAGATCACCGCACACGTGCGCGACGAGCTGACGTCCGCAGCCACCACGGCGTCGAGATCTGCCTGACGGCGGAGGTCAGCGACTTGCCGCGACACTCGCTGCGCGGTCATTGACGAGCACCTTGCCGTGGTCGACCACTACCGTGTCGCCGATGGCCAGCGTGCCGTAGGTTTGACCATTGACGGTCAGCTTTTCGGCACTGATCGTCACATCCGCGTCACGGCAGGGCACAAACCGATAGGTCCCCGCGCTCCCTGCCGGACCGGACACCTGCTCGGGCTTCGGCACCCTCGTCCGGTAGCAGTCGGTCACGACAACCGTATGGCCGCCGACCTGGGCCTCGACCCGGCCGAGGAGCAGGTTGTTCGCCTTGCCGCAAGCCGCACACGCCAGCAAACCGCACAGTCCAGCAAACAGAACAGCCCTTAGTTTCATAACGCCTCTGGATTTAACTTTGTATCACAAAGTTGTGTGCCAGAGCAACCCCGCTACTGGCCAGCGCCTGACGACGAGACTATCGACTCCGACTGTCGACCCCGATTGATGACTGCCGACTCGGCACTGCCGACTGAGACTGAAGACTCACGCCTGCCGACTCTCGACTGACGGCGCCCTATTCACAACATAAATCCCCCCCAGCACCAGCGCCCCACCCGCCAGATAGGGCGCAGTCAGCGGCTCCCCGAGCAGCGGCACCGCCAGTATCGCCGTCAACGGCACCTGCGCGAGGAGGCCGACCGAGGTGATCGTGGCCGGGAGGTGTCCGAGCGCGTAGGCCAGGCCGAGGTAGGCGCCCAGTTGGGAGATCAGACCGAGACCCAAGAGCGCGAACCACGTCTTCGTGCCGAATCCAGACAGAGGCGCGCCAACAATCGCACACACGACGAGCAGCGTCAGGACGCTGCCGGCGACGGCAATCGTGCTGAAGGTCAGCGTGTCCATCTCCTCGCGCACGTGCTCGGTTGCCAGAAGGTACGCTGCGAAGAACGCCGCGGCGCCCAATGACATGAGCGCACCGGTCAGGTCGCCGGTGGAGCCCTGAGCCCGAGTGGCGTTGGCAACCATCACGATCGCGGCGCCCGACATCGCGAGTGCCAGGCCGATCCAGAAATTCCGCGTGGGGCGCCGCCTGAAGAAGACCCAGGTTCCTATCCCGACGAAGATCGGCGCGTTGTTGCCGAAGAGCGTTGCCGTCGTTGCCGTCGTGCGCATCACGGAGGTGTTGTAGAGGGCGAGGTCGAAGCCGAAAAAGACGCCGCCGCCGAGCGCCAGCAGGAAGGCCCGCCGGCTGATGCCGGCGACCCGTCCGTGCTCGCGCGAAGACGCCAGCGCGGAGAGGATCCGCCACGGCACGAGCACGAGCGAGGCGATGAATACGCGGTAGAAGGCCGACGACGGTCCGGGAATCGCTGACCAGCGGATGAAGATCGCCGACCACGCAATGCCCGAGATGGCGACGAGGAGGGCCGCGTAGGCGAGCCACGCTCGCTCGCGCCCCTGCGAATCAACCGGCAAGGGAACAGCGCTCAGGCATGGGGATCGATGACCGCGCCGGTCTGCGATCCCGTCAGGCTCTCCACGTACGCGCGCGCGACCGTCGCCGCCGGCAGCCCGATGCTGGCGTCCATGCCGAACTTAACAAGCGTTTCGGTCACCCACGGCGGGCTGACGATGTTCACTCTGATCCCTCGCGGCGCCTCGAGTGCGGCCGCGCGAGTGAAGCCTTCGAGACCGGCGTTCACGAGGCTGATCGCGCCGCTACCCGGCATGGGCGTGCGAGCCAAGACGCCGCTCGTCAGCGTGAACGACCCGCCGTTGTTGACTGAGTCGAACCCCGACCGCACCAGGTTGACCTGGCCCATGAGCTTGTTGCGCAGTGAAAAGGCGAAGTCCTCGTCGGTGAGCTGGGCGAACGGCTTGAAGCGTGCCGCACCGGCCGCGCTGATGAGCGCGTCGACTTTGCCGATGCGCGCATAAAACGATGCGATCGACCGGGGGTCGGAGATGTCGACTGCGATCGGCGTGCTCTTGCTGCTGACGCCCACGACATCGTGCCCCTTGCCGGCGAGCGCCGCCACGACGGCCCGCCCGATCGTTCCCGTCGCTCCTACCACGATGATGCGCATCCGAGGATGATAGCAGTTCGCCGGCCGGCACACGGCGCTGCCGCGATGCGCACAGGCGGGGACACCGATGCTGGCCTCACGCTCGTCGACGGCGCTTGCAGGAAGGATAAGGGCGCGGTCGCGATCCGGTTCACCGGAATGGCTGGAGCGTCACAGACCGGCCAGGAATCCCCGCACGGCATCCGCAAAGCCAGCCGGGTCATCCTGGTGGACGACGTGCCCTCCGTTCAGACTGACGAGGCGCGTGTTGCGCCGCCGCGCGGCCATCTCCTCGAGCTGCGCGGGCATCGTCACGCGGCTGTCACGGCCTCGAATGAGGAGAGCCGGGCAACTGCTCGCGAGCCAGTCGGCCCAGTAGTCCCCATGCAGCTGATGCTGCGACGTGATCAGCTCTCGCGGGTCGAATGCCAGTCGCCACCCCTCCGGTGTTCGACGAAATGAGTCCCGGAGGTATGGCAGGAACCGTTCTCCGATGCGTTCGGCGAGCGACTCGCGGCTGGGAAACGTTCCACTCCACGCCAGCGTGAACGACGTGTCGGCATCAACGACCACGCCGATGTCTTCGATGACGAGCGCCCGGACGCGATCCGGACAGCGGGCGGCAAACTGGTAGGCGTTCGCGCCGCCGAGCGAATTGCCGAGGAGGACGGCCGTGTCGAGTCCGAGGTGATCAAGAAACGCGAGCAGGTCTCCGAGGTAGTCTTCCCGGGCATAGCTCGGTGCGTGATCGGAATCACCGTGGCCGCGTTGGTCCAACGCGCGGACGCGCCACGACGGCGCCAGCGCCGCACCGAGCTGCGTGTAGGTGACCGCTTCCATCCAGTGCGCGTGGAGAGCAATCAGCGCCTGGCCGTCTCCGCCTGCATCGAGGTACGACAACGTCAATCCGTCCCTCTGGAATCGATCTCTCTTCATGGACGTGGTGACCTCAGGGGCTCGCGAGCAAGTGAAGCAGACAGCCAGCGGCGCAACAGAGCGCGAAGGCAAACGCGACGACCAGAATCTCCGCGCCGAGTTGAGTGTCGGTTCGTGGCCTCACGTCGGCCGTCTTCCTGACGACCCCGCACGCTGGCGCTGTCTCCGCTCCGGCGTGTCCCACGCGCCCGGGGGCAGGTAGTGAAACCGAATGAGGTACATCTTGTCGCCGCTGCCGTGTCGTGCGACTTGGAGCAAATCATTGACACTCTCGAATCCCGATTCACGGGCCAGGTCGTACGTGACGTCGCCGAGGGTCATCGGCGCAATCGAATCGACGACGATGTGGCCATCGTCCATGCGGTAGCGACCGCCAACCTTCACGCGAGGACGCATCCAGATGCGAATGCTGCATCTGATTCGGCCGCGCCGGATCCCTTCACGAAGGCGCTTGGTGAAAATCATATGGAACGTGGGTGCTGCCAGTCTATTGGCCTGCCGCGCGCAAATCGGTCCACCGAGACTTCTTGCCACCGTCAGCCAGGCGGCTTGCCGACTTCAGGAGAGGGAGACCACGATGCCGAGCTCGGACTCGCGCCGCGACGCCTCGTAGAGGTCAGGGTCGTCCGGAGCGAGGACGCGCCAGATCAGAGGTGGGTCCGAGAGTAATCGTTCGATGTTCTGGTCTCCGAGCATCGTCAGCCCCAGAACCATACCCATCGTTCGCGATCTCCTCGTCCCTGAAGGTTGCGACGACGGCCAGGACGCTCGCGAGGACGAAGCGGCACGCCACGGCCGCCATCGCGCGGTCTATCCAGCCAGCGCGCGCAGGCCACCCACCAACCGGTGCAGCCCTTCGATAATCGACTCCGAGTCGAGCGCGCCGTACGAGATCCGCACCGAGCACGGCGAGGGGTCGGCAAACGCCGATCCGGGAATCGTGGCGACGCGATGCTCGCGGATGAGGCGCTCGGCCAGCGTCATCGAGTCGAGCGCCGAGTGGACGCGCACCAGGTAGTAGAACGCGCCGTCCGGTGATGGCACCTCGCAGGGGACATCCGGCGAGCTCAGCGCCTCGAAGATCGTGCGCCGCATGGTGTCGAGCCGTTCGACGTGGGCGCCCGCGAACGCGCGACCGACCTCGAGCGCGGCCATCGCGGCGTGCTGCGAGACGGCCGGCGGACAGATGAGGATCGTGTCCTGGATCTTATTGACCGCCTCGTGGAGTAGTTCCGGAATCACCATGTAGCCGATCCGCCAGCTCGCCATGCCGTAGGCCTTCGACAGGGAGAAGAGCGAGATCGTATGGCCGGCCGCATCCGCAAGGCTCCCCGGCGAGAAGTGCTTGACGTCGCCGTAAGTGAAGTACTCGTAGGCCTCGTCGTGGATATGGAAGATGCCGCGGTCGCGGCAGAGCGCGTTCACGGCCCGCAGCGCGGCTTCGGGATAGACCGCGCCCGTCGGATTGTTCGGCGAGACTGTGACGACGGCTCGCGTGCGCGGCGTGATCGCGTCCTCGATCGCGCGCAGGTCGAGCTGGTAATCGCTCGCCGTCGGCGCCGCGACGGCCTTCGCGCCGGCCATCACCACCGCCATCTCATGGTTGAAGTAGTACGGCACCGGCAGAACGATTTCGTCATCCGGGTCGGTAATCGCGAGGATGGCGTTCATGAAGGCCTGGTTGCCGCCGGCCGTCACGAGCACGCGGCTCTTCGGCCTCACGACCATGTGGTTCTCGCGCGCGAGCTTGGCCTCGATCGCCTCGACGAGCTCGGGCAACCCTTCGACCGGACCGTAGCGATGATCGGTCAGCTTGCCGCCGAACTTGCGCGCGGCCGCGATGGCCTCCGGCGGCGGCTCGTAGGAGACGACGCCCTGCCCGAGCGAGATCGTCCCGGGCGTTTCGGTTGTCCAGCGTCCGACGATGGGGATTACTGGGGCCTGGACGGCGGCCAGGCGGTCGGATTGACGGTGAGCGGTCTCGAGGAGGTCTTTGTTCACGCCATCAGCATAACCGACGGCGTTGGGCGCTCGGCGCTCGGCGTTCGAGGCTAGGGGCGACGCCTAGGACGAGGCAGATTAACGATTCTGGCGAGCGCCGAACGCCGAGCGCCCAACGCCGTCAGCGAATGGCAATAGGCGCCACCGTCGACCCCGTGAATCCCTGCATCTTGAGCGGCTGGACGACGAAGGCGAACTCGTAGGCGCGCTTCGACGCCAGCTCGTCGAGCTTCAGGTTCTCGAGCAGGTGGATGCCGCTGACCACGAGCATGAACTGGTGCACGGGCAGTGACAGCTGCGGGTCGGGGTTGGGTCCGACTTCCACCGGCCAGTTGTCGGCACCGACGAGCATCGGATCCTGCTTCGCGAGCCAGGCCGCGGCCGCCAGGCCGATCCCTGGACACGTCTTCACGTAGCGCGCGTTGTCCTTCGCCCACAGTCTGCTCCAGCCGGTGTAGATGAGGACTGCATCGCCCGGCTGGAGCGTGAGCTTCTGCCGGTCGAGCGCCTGCTGCAGGTCGGCTGGCGTGATCTCGTAGGTGTCGGGCAAGGTCTCAACGCCCTTGAGCGCCGCGACGTCGATCAGCACGCCGCGCGTGATGAGCGATCCGACTTTCTCGATGCCGAGCTTGGTGAACCCGGTGCGCGTCGCGATGTCGTCCAGCTTGAGACAGTTGTACAGGCTGTCCTCGTGCGTCTGGTGCGCGAACCCGTCGAACTGCGTCCCCACCTGGCCCATCTCGCTGACGACGAGCTCCTCGTTGCTGCCGCGGTGGTTGGACCCGTCGTTCATGAACGTCCGCTTGGTTGTCACGTCGAAGCGGCGCGTGCCGAAGAAGGGCATCGCCGCGCTCAGTACCTGCCCGATCTCGATGACTTCACCGGTTTTGATCAGCCTCACGGCCTTGAGCACCGACTCCGGCTTCATGTGATTCGCGGACCCGCGCGTGTCGCCAGCGCCCCACTTCGAGGGGCAGCGCTCGGCTTGCGTAGGAACCTTCCAGGATTGGGCGTGGGCGTGGCGCGGTGAGAGGCCCGAAGGCGAGGACGGCGAGGTGTTTCACGAACTCTCTGCGAACGCTCACGGGCCGGCTTGCGCCGGCACCGTGAGGCCGCTTGAGCCGGCTCGTACGACTGTGGTCCGCTTTGCTCAACGCGCGGACGACTTCGCGCCGACTGTCGACTGCCGACTGACGACTGTCCTATGCACACCCCGACGTCGTGCCGCAGTTCGAGCACTTGTAGCACGAGCCGCTGCGCACCATGATCGACCCGCACGTCGAGCACGGCGGCGCGTCCTCCTGGTTCTGCATGGCCGCAAAAGACGACGTCTTCGGCGACGCGATGACGGCCGTCGCCGACGCTCCGGCCGCGGCAGCCACGTCGAGCGGCAGCTGTTCCGGGGTCGTGACGACCTCTTCGCGGTTGTTGACCCCGACGCGGAACTGCGCGTCGGCCGACAGAAACTTCGTCGCCATCCACCGGAAGATGTAGTCGACGATCGACTTCGCGAAGCGCACGTCGGGGTTCTTGGTCATGCCCGACGGCTCGAAGCGGACGTGGGAGAACTTGTCGACCAGATCCTGGAGCGGCACGCCGTACTGCAGCGCGTAGGAAATCGCCTGCGCGAACGCGTCTGCGAACCCGGAGATCGTCGACCCTTCCTTCGCCATCACCAGGAAGAGCTCGCCCGGCTGGCCGTCCTCGTAGAGGCCGACCGTGATGTAGCCCTCGTGGCCGGCGATGTCGAACTTGTGCGTGAGCGACATCCGCTCGTCGGGGAGCCGGCGACGGGCGGGACCCGCCACGACCGTGGCCGCGGCGGCCTTCTCCTTGTCCCGCGACGTGTTGAGCGGCTGCGTGCGCTTGCTGCCGTCGCGATAGATCGAGACAGCCTTGGTGCCGAGCCGCCACGAGTCGATGTACGCCTGCTGGATCTCCTCGACCGTCGCGTCCTTGGGCACGTTGACGGTCTTCGAGATCGCGCCCGAGAGGAACGGCTGGGTCGCGCCCACCATCTTGATGTGTCCCATGTAGTGGATCGACCGCACCCCGCGCGCCGGCTTGAAGGCGCAGTCGAAAACCGCCAGGTGGTGCTCCTTGACGTGCGGCGCGCCCTCGATCGTCTCGTTCTCGTCGATGTACTCGATGACCTCCTTGACCTGCTGCGCGCTGTAGCCCAGCTTGGTCAAGGCCATCGGCACGGTCTGGTTGACGATCTTCATCAACCCGCCGCCCACGAGCTTCTTGTACTTGACGAGCGCGATGTCCGGCTCGACGCCGGTCGTGTCGCAATCCATCATGAAGCCGATGGTCCCGGTCGGCGCGAGCACGGTCGCCTGCGCGTTGCGGAAGCCGTACTGCTCGCCGAGCTCGATGACCTCGTCCCACACCGCCTTGGCGGCCTCGAACAGGTGCTTCGGCAGGTGGCTGCGGTCGATGTCCTTGAGCGCCGCGCGGTGCTTCCGCATGACGCGCAGGAACGGCTCGCGGTTCTTCTCGTAGCCGGCGAACGGCCCGCCGTGATCGCGCGCGATCTTGGCCGACTGCGCGTACGCCGCACCGTGCATCAGCGCCGTTATGGCCGCCGAATAGTCGCGGCCGGCATCGCTGTCGTAGGGCAGGCCGCGCGACATGAGCAACGCGCCCAGATTGGCATAGCCCAGACCGAGCGGACGATACGCGTGGCTGTTCTTCTCAATCGCCGGCGTCGGATAGCTCGAGTTGTCGACGAGAATCTCCTGCGCCGTGATGAGCGTCCGGCACGCGGCATCGAACGCCGCGTAGTCGAACTCGCCGGCGTTCTCGGTCCCGGCATTGTCGGATGCCGGCACAACGAACTTCATCAGGTTGATCGACGCCAGGTTGCACGCCGAATCATCGAGGAACATGTACTCCGAGCACGGGTTGCTGGCGTTGATGCGCGCCGTGTTCGGGCAGGTGTGCCAGTCGTTGACCGTCGTGTCGAACTGCATGCCGGGGTCGCCGCAGATGTGCGTCGCTTCCGCGATCTGCCGCATCAGGTCCCGGGCCTTGTAGGTGTCCATCACCTCGCCGGTCAGCACCGCCCGCGTGTGCCACTCCCCGTCGTCCATCACCGCGCGCATGAACTCGTCGGTCACGCGCACGCTGTTGTTCGAGTTCTGGAAGAACACCGACGAGTAGGCCGGACCGGTGAACGATCCGTCGTAGCCGGCGTCGATGAGTGCCCAGGCCTTCTTCTCTTCCTCGACCTTGCAGTTGATGAAGTCCGGGATATCGGGATGATCGGCGTTGAGGATGACCATCTTCGCGGCGCGACGGGTCTTGCCGCCCGATTTGATGACGCCGGCGAACGCGTCGAAACCCTTCATGAACGACACCGGACCCGACGCCGTGCCGCCACCCGCGAGGAGCTCGCGCGACGAGCGGATGCTCGAGAGGTTCGAACCGGTGCCCGATCCGTACTTGAACAGCATCCCCTCGGTCTTGGCCAGGCCGAGGATCGACTCCATCGTGTCCTGCACCGAGTTGATGAAGCACGCCGAGCACTGCGGAGCCTTCTCGAACCCGACGTTGAACCACACCGGGCTATTGAACGCCGCCTTCTGATAGACGAGGAGGTGCTTCAGATCGTCGCTGAATGCCTGCAGGTCGTCTTCGCTCGCGAAGTAGCTCTGCTTGCGCGCCCACTCCGTGATCGTGTCGACGACCCGGCCGATGAGTTGCTTGACGCTGCGCTCGCGCTCCGGCGTCCCTATCTGTCCGCGGAAATACTTCGAGACGACGATGTTGGTCGCTTGCTGCGACCAGAAGCGAGGCATCTCGACGTCGCGCTGCTCGAAGACCACCTGGCCCTTCTCGTTGCCGATGACGGCCGACCTGACATCCCACTCCACCTCATCGAACGGATCGATCCCTTCATGGCTGAAGAACCTGACAAAGTCCAGACCGGCCGCGGGCGCGGATGTCGCTGGGCGTGTGGTGGTCGTCTCTCCCCTGGTGGTCTCCACCTGCGGAGCAGCGCCTCTCTGCATAGTACCCCTCCGAAAACGCCGAGCCCGCCGACCAGCCCCATAGTCGACCGACTCCGAAGACTTACAAATTGTCGCTGGAAGCGCGCACGCGACTTGTCGGACCAACGGCGGCAGCTCGCCTGAAGACACGGCTCGGCAGGCCTGACAGCGGCCCAGTCCTCGATCCAAGTCTCACGCTTCCTGCTCCGTTGTCCCGGCTGTGCGAGGGCTGGGAAGCCCCGCGATCTCGTGGCCTCGCCGATGCGCGCATGAACTCATTCGCGCGAAGGCGGGGACGATAATGGCCCCTGTTTACGTCGTTGTCAAGGGCCGATCTACCACATATTGTGTTCTTTTTTGGGCCCAGGCGCAAGATATGGACAATTGGGCCGAAAGGCGCGGGCTTCTTCTGAATGACCTATTTTGGGCGCCGTAACGGCTGAGTAACGAGGCTCATCGTCCAGAAAGGAGGACCTTGGCGATGTTCAGCGCGCGATCCGCAAACGACCGGGCTTGCGTCAGCTCTTCCTTCTTCAGCGCATCATCCGCCTGCTGCATCAACGCCCTGGCAGACGTCAGATTCGCTTTGCGGTCGTCGCTTAACGGGGACTCGCTCTTCTCGACCTTGTCGAGCATCTTCACCGTGGTGTCGAGGATGTCCTTGATCTGACGAATGGCTTCCTGACCGGTCGGCGCGGTGGCCGTCCGCAACGGGGCAACCGGCGGCGGCGGCACGGCCGCCACGGTGTCTGGCGGAGTCTCCTGCTTGAGATCGGGCTTGCTGGCATCAGCCGCGGGACGCGGCCGGTTCTGCTTGGTGGTCGGCGCCGGCGCTGGCGCGGGCTCGACCGGCGGCGGCTCGACCGGCTGCTCGACGATGACCGGAGGCTCGATCGTACGCGGCGGCACCGGCGGAACCACGAGCGTGGGCGGCTGCTCGGGAATCTGCGCCCGCCCGGTCGCGCAGCCGGCTGCGCTCACGGCGATCGCAAGGAGCATCAACAGTCGATGGGTTGAATTTGTCACCTTGATGCTCCTTTCTACGCCTGCTGGAAGAGCAGCCTGAACCGCGTTCCACGGCCGGGAGTCGACTGCACCTCGACCTCCCCGTCGTGCAGCTGGACGATGCGGAATACCATCGACAGACCGATGCCGCTGCCCTTTTCTTTCGTCGTGAAGTAGAGATCGAAGATCCGGCTGAGGTTTTCCGGCGGGATACCCACGCCGGTATCTTCGATGGAAATCTCGACCCGCCGCCGCGGCGCTGACCGGCAGATGATTTTGAGCGTCCCCCCATCGGGCATCGCGTGGCAGGCGTTGATCGTCAGGTTGAGCAGCGCCTGCTGCAGCATGCCGGGGTCCCCGTTGATCTCGGGCACGCTCGGGGAACATTCCGTCTTGAGGACAATCCCCCGCCGCTCGGCCTCCGGGGCCGTCATCGACAGGACCTCGCTCACGAGCGACGACAGGTGCACGGGCTGCAGCTTCAGCTCGTCCGGTCTCGCGAACTTGAGGAAGCCGACGACCACCTGGTCCAGCCGCTTGATCTCGTCGCCGATGACGTTGACGTGCTTGGTGAGGTCGAGCGTCTTCGATCCGCCCGACGGCCCAGCGGGCACGGTAATCGGCTCGCGCATGGCCCCGAGCTTCTGCTTGAGCAGCTCGAGGTGAATGGTCATCGCGTTGAGCGGGTTCTTGACCTCGTGCGCCACGCCGGCCATCAGGCGCCCGAGCGCGGCGAGCTTGCGGGAGTAGTTCAAGGTCGTGTGCACCTGGTTCAAGTACACCAGGTTTCGCGCCACGACCATCGCCCCGATGAACCGCCCCTTCGCATCGTCAATCGCGTGACACAACAGCAGGTGCTCGGGCGCTTCCTGGTCGGTCTCAGTCGACGCCCCGAGGGGCACGGCCACGGGCCCGGCGGACTTGCGTCCGGCGAGCGCGCGCTCGACCAGTTGCCGGATCGGGTCGTTGTCGGCGAGCAGCGAGAGAGACGGCTTGACCGATCCCGCCTGTTGCGTCAACCCCGGCAGCAATGCGCGCATGGCGGCGTTGCTGAACATCAACTCGCCCTCCGGCGAGAAGAGCGCGACCGCGTCCTCCAGGTTCTCCATCACCGACTCGAACTCGGTCGAGCTGGAGGATGCCGGAAGCGCATTGTTGCGCACCGCGGCCAGCTGCGCGCTGACCGCCTCGAACGAGTTGCCCAGATCCGCGAACTCCTGTCCTGGCAGATCGAGCCGGACGTCGAGCTCGCCGCGGCCGAGGCGCGTCAAACCGCTCTGGATGACGTGAATCGGCCTCAGCATCCACTGCGCAAGAAGCGTCGCGACCATCGTCGAGATGGCGAGCGCAACGACCGCGGTATACGCGACGCTCTTGAGCGCCTCGATGATTGCCGATCGCACGAAGAGCGTCGACACACCGATGCGAATCGCGCCGAAGGGCGTGTCGCCCTTGAGGATCTTCTCGCGAAGCTCGTAGCGGCGTTCCTGGTTCACGAACCTGAGCTGGTCGATCGCCTTCGCATTGACGATAGTCTCCAGGTCTTCGAGCAAGGGCGTCGGCTGGCCTTCGAGTGCAGGCGTGCTGTGCGCCACGGCGACGCCATTCGTGTCGACGATCGCCGCATAGAGAATGGTGTTCGTCTCGGGCTGGTTGGTGACCGAAGACACGAGAATCGAGCGCATCCCTCCGTCGTTCCTGATCGCCTCATAAGGGTCCTTGGCGCCCGCTTCGCGCACCACCACGGCGGCTCTGTCGAGCATGTACACCTTGAGCGTCGTGGCCCGCGACGCGGTCTCGTCGATCCGCAGCCGCGTGAGCGCGGCAATCTGGACCACAATCATGCCGGCCACGACCAACACCACGAGGGCGGTGACGCCGGCGACCTGTTTGGCTTTTATGCTCAACGATAGCTTCCAGCTTCCCGCTTCGAGCTTCCCGCTTCGAGCTTCCCGCTTCGAGCTTCCAGAACTTCAGACGTCACGCTTCAGACTTCACACTTTCTTCCGTCATCCCCTCGTCTCCTGCTTCATCCGGTTCAGCTTGTTGTGCAGCGTCTTCAGGCTGATGCCGAGGATCTCGGCGGCTCGCGTCTTGTTGTTGCGCGTGTGCTCGAGCGTCAGGACGATCAGCCGGCGCTCGGCTTCGTCGACGGTCGTCCCGGGAGACAGCGTCACGGTCGGCAACGTCTGCTCGCTCCGGGTGACGACCGGCGGCGGCAGGTGCTTGGCCTCGATGAAGTCGCCCTCGGCGAGAATCGTCGCGCGCTCGATCACGTTTCTCAGCTCGCGGATATTCCCCGGCCAGGGATACCGCTCGAGCAGATACATAGCCTCCTGGTCCACCGCGCGCACGGCCTTGTTGTTGCGCGTGTTGAACTCGTTGAGGAACGTCTGCACGAGCAGCGGGATGTCGGCGCGCCGGTCGCGCAGCGGCGGCAGCTCGATCGTGAACACGTTGAGCCGGTAATACAGGTCCTCGCGCAGCCGGCCGTCCCGGACGGCTTCCGACGGATCGCGGTTCGTTGCCGCGATCACGCGCACGTCGACGGTCTGCTCCTGGCGGCCGCCGAGGCGCCGGAACTTCTGTTCCTGCAGCACGCGCAGCAGCTTCACCTGCGTCCCCGGCACCATCTCGGCAATCTCGTCGAGGAAGAGCGTCCCTCGATGCGCCAGCTCGAAGACACCCGTCCGGCGATCGTGCGCACCGGTGAAGGCACCCTTCTCGTGCCCGAAGATCTCGCTCTCGAGGAGCGTCTCGGGAATCGCCGCGCAGTTGATCGCGACAAACGGGAACGACGCGCGCGGGCTCAGCTCGTGGACGGTCTGCGCCACGAGCTCCTTCCCGGTCCCCGACTCGCCCCAGACGAGCACCGACGCCGAGGTCGGCGCCGCCTGCTCGATCACGCGATAGAGCGATCGGATCCCCGGGCTGTTGCCGACGATGCGGCCGAAACTGCCCTGCTCGCGCAGCTGCCGGCGCAGCAGCTTGACCTCGCGCAGGGTTTCCTGACGCTCGACCGCCTTGTTCAGCAGAATCCGGAGACGCTGTGGATCGACGGGCTTGCTCAGGTAGTCGTAGGCGCCGTCCTTGATCGCATCGACGGCGCTCTCGATCGTGCCTTGCGCGGTCAGGAGGATGAACGTGATGTCCGACAGCTGATCCTTCAGCGCACGGAGCAGGTCGTGCCCTCCCATCCGCGGCATGACAAGGTCGCTCACGATGATGGCCGGACGGAAGCTGGTGACCTTGCGGAAGCCATCCTCGCCGTCGGACGCCTCGTCGGTCTGGAAGCCCCAGGCCTGGACGAGCTCCGCCAGGCCACTACGCGTGGCCGGGTCGTCCTCGACGATGAGGACCCGTTCCCCGGGGTTCTCGGTCGTGGTCGTAGTCTCTTCGTCCATCGTCATTGCTTTATCCATGTGTACAACGAGGAGTGTACCACCCTTGAGTAAGATTTACATTGTCAGTTTTCTGTAGTTTTCCCGGTTTACCAGCCTTCCTCCTGTACAGTCGGAGGTCATGTTCGAGCCGATGTCGGTGCCGGTCGAGGCTCCTCCGCGGATTCAGCCGGCGGAACGCCTCGGGGCGCTGGCGGAGGTCATACTCTGCTCGGGCTTTCCGACCCAGATCGTCATCCTGACCGTGATGGGCGCCTTCGGCATGCGGCTCCCGACGGCGGACGGACGCTGGTCGCCACTGTTTGTCGCAACGCTGTCGCTCGTCGACAGCGGGCTCGTCATCGGGCTCGTGTGGCTGTTCCTGCGCGCACGCGGCGAGCGGGCGCGGGACGCGCTGCTCGGACCGCGACCGGTCTGGCGGGAAGTGGCAGTGGGTCTGGCGCTCCTGCCCTTCATCTTCATGCTCGCGCTCGTGGTGCTGGCGATCATCCTGACCATCGCGCCGCAGCTGCACAACGTGACGTACAACCCGATGCAGGATCTGATGCAGAATCCCCGGGACGCGGCGCTGTTCGGGATTGTGGTGATTATTGCCGGTGGCGTCCGCGAGGAGATTCAGCGCGGCTTCATCCTGCACCGGTTCCGCCAGTACCTGGGCGGCGGCATCGTCGGCGTCGTCGTGCACAGCGCAATCTTCGGGCTGGGGCACGTCGAGCAGGGCTGGGACGCGACACTTACAATCGGAACGCTCGGAGCCATCTGGGGTACGATCTACCTCATGCGGCGCAGCATCATCGCGCCGATGGTGAGCCATGCGGGCTTCGACCTGGCGCAGCTCGTGAAGTTCATGGCGCTGCGGTAGCGGCACTCAGGCCCCCACCCGAGAGCGCGAAAATCATTTGCTCGATACCCTTTCACGAATGCTGGCGCTGTCGAGACGTGAGCTGCTGGTGCTCACCTGCGCGTTCGTCGTGTCGCTGCCGGCCGTCACGCCGCGGATTTACGCCTCGGACGAAATTCAGTATTTTTCGTACCTGCGATCGCTCTGGTTCGACCACGACGTCTCGTTCGAGAACGAGTATCAGTACTTCTACGGTCTGAACATCGGCCGCGGTGAGGGCTTCCACGCGACGTTTCTCGAGCAGTACACCGACGCCGGACGCCGGCCGAGCTTCGCAACCATCGGGAGCGCGGTTCTCTGGAGCCCGTTCTACGCCGGCGCCGACCTCCTGACACGAGTCACGGGCGGGCCAGCCGACGGATTTTCACGACCCTACGTCGCCGCGGTCGCGTACGGCTCGGCGTTCTACGGTTTCGCGGCCATCCTCCTGTCGATCGCGGCGGCGCGCCGCATCGCGGGTCCAGGACTCCTCGCCGGCATCGTCATCTGGCTTGGCACACCGCTCCTCTTTTACATGTACGTGTCGCCACCCTACTCGCACGCGTGCTCGGCGTTCGCCGTCGCGCTGTTTGTCACGATCTGGCTCCACGCACGGGAACGGTGGAGCGTGAGGGGCGCCATCGCATTGGGTCTATCCGGTGCGCTGATGTCCATGGTCCGCGAGCAGGACGTGTTCCTGGCGCTGGGGCCGGCGGTGGATTTCGTTGTGGGCGCCATCAGAACCGGCCGTGCCGAGATGCCGCTCGAAGAGGCTAGCAGTAGTATCGGCAGCGCCCGCGGCCCGAGCGCGGCGCGAAGTCGCCGCGCGAGAGCGAGCGGGGGTGGGGCCCCGCGAGCGCTGATAAATGCTGACAGAGTCGCCCCGGCATTAGCTGGCTGTTTGTCTTTTGCCCTAGGACTATTCCCCCAGCTATTGGCCTACAAGGCGCTCAACGGGCACTTCGGGCCGTCGACGATCGTCACGCGCAAGATGAACTGGCAGGCGCCGCATGCGCTCGAGGTGTTGTTCTCGCCCGAGCACGGGTTCTTCCTCTGGACTCCGCTCGCCGCGCTGGCCATCGGCGGGCTCGTCGTGCTCGCGGTTCGCGGGTCGGCGCACGTCCAGCGCGTCGGCTGGTGCGCGCTCCTGATGGTCGCGCTCCAGATCTACGTGAGCGGCAGCGTCGAGTCGTGGACCGTGGCCGGCGCATTCGGTCAACGCCGATTCGTCGCGCTGACGATCCTGCTGACGATCGGCCTGGCCGCGCTGATTGCCGCCGTGCCGCGGGGAGTGTGGCGACCAGCGCTCGGGGCCGCGCTCGGCTTGTCCGTGTGGTGGAACGTAGCGCTCATCGCGGAGTTTGGTACCGGGCTGATGAATCGACAGCGGCTCGAGCTGGGAACGAATGCGTACGACGCGTTCGTGACGCTGCCACAGCGAATCCCGAGCCTGGCGTACCGGTATTTCTTCGACCGCAATTCCTTCTACCGTCAGAAGGAACCCTAGCGTGGACATCCTCTACTTCGCCGATATCAGGTTCCCCCTCGAGCGGGCGAACGGCATCCAGTCCATGGAGACGTGTTCCGCGCTGGCGGGACGCGGCCACGTGGTGCATCTCGTGGTACGGCCGGACACGCAGGCGCCGGCGCGCGATCCGTTCGCCTACTACGGCCTTCCTGAAACCGAGCGGCTGATCGTGGAGCGGGTCCCCGTCGTCGGACCGCACCTCGTGCGGCGCGTCGAGTATCTGGCCTTTGCGGCCGGGCGAGCCACCGGAGCGAGACGAGCGGACATCGTGATGACGCGCGATCTCGGGGTGGCCTCGTTACTGATGCGACTGCCCGCACGCCCACCGGTCGTCTACGAATCCCACGGCTACTCGCCAGAAGTCGCCGCGGCGTTGCCGGGTCTCGTGTCGACCGCGCGGACACCAGGCGCGTCGAAACTCGCGCGGCTGGCGAAGCGCGAATCCTTCGTGTGGCGGCACGCGGACGGCTACGTCACCATCACCAACGGCCTCGCATCAGCCCACAATGCACGGTTCGGCGGCCGGGCGCGAGTTGCGGTCATACCCGACGGCACGCGGCTCGTGCCGCCTGGCACCGGTCACCCTCGCGCCCTGGCACCGTTTACTGTCGCCTATGCCGGCCACCTCTACGCGTGGAAGGGCGTCGATGTGCTGCTCGCCGCGGTCGCACGGCTGTCCGACGTGCGATGCCTTGTCATCGGGGGCCACGAGCAAGAACCAGATCTTGCCCGGCTGCGGGCGCTCGCGGCACGACTCGGCATCGAAGGCCGCGTGACGTTCAGGGGACTGCTGCCGCCGTCTGCGGTCGCCAGCGCGCTCGGGCAGGCGGACGTCCTGGCACTCCCCAATCCGGCATCGGCGATCTCCACGCACGCGACCTCGCCGCTCAAGCTGTTCGAATACATGGCGGCCGGCAAGGCGATCATCGCCTCGAACCTGCCGGCCATACGCGAAGTGCTGACCGACGAGCGGACGGCGCTCCTCGTCACTCCTGGGGATCCGGATGCGCTTGCCGCCGGCATCCGGCGGCTGGCCGGCGACCCGGACCTCCGTGGCCGGCTCGCCGATGCGGCGCTTGCAGCCGTCGCGGAGTACAGTTGGGACCGGCGCGCCGAACGGCTCGAGGCGCTCTTCACCGAGGTACTCGCTTCGCAACGATGATCTCCGACCGACTGATTGCGCTCGTCCGCTGCCCGGAGTGCCGCGGACCCATCGTTCGCAGCCGAGACACCTCCGATGGCCTGACCTGCCAGAACTGCGGACGCGCGTATCGGGCACCCGGAGGCGAGTATCTGGATCTGCGTCCCGCAGACCAATTCGCCGAGCAGACCAAGTACCTCGACGAAGCGCTGCACGCCGACGCGCGGCACGAGCGGGTCTCACCACCGCTCCTCGGCTCGAAGATCCGCAACGACATGCTGCGGAAATTCCTGCGGCCCGCACCGGGCGATCTCGTCGTCGATCTCGGCTGCGGCAGCGGGCGGGCGCTCGTCTGGAACCGCGACCTCGGGGCCGAGACGATGGGCATCGACATCAGCCCTTTCTTTTCGGAGGACGCACGGCGCGGCGTGCCCCTCCTCCTCGGCGATCTCAGACGTCTGCCGTTTGCCGACGGCACGTTCACCAAAGCCTGGTCGCTCGATGTGCTGGAGCACCTGTCGCCTGACGCGCTCGGCGGGATGCTCGCCGAAGCCAATCGCGTGCTCGCGCCCGGCGGCTCGCTTTTCGTTTACAGCCACGTCCGCAAGAACGCGCCGGTGGCCGTCGGCCTGCGCTGGATCAACAAGCTCGCGCGCGGCCTCGAGCGCCTCGGCCTCATCGACATGCGCCAGGAACGGCTGCGCAAGTCCGATCACCTCAACCCGCTCGCCGACGTGCCCGATCTCGAGCGCGTGGCGCGCGAGTGCGGCTTCCGCATCGGGCGGATCACGTTCTACACGCCGATCGTCGGCGGCTTCGTCGAGAACATCCTGATGCGCATGGCCGAGCACGCCATGGCCAAGCGCGCCGCCCGGCGCCTGGATCCGGGCCGCCGCGCGGCCGGCACGGACGCGCGGGCCATCAAGGAAGCGAGAACCGCCGCGAAAGCACAGATCGCCCGAAGCCCGGCGACCTACGGCGTCCTCCGCGCGCTGTCGCTCGCCATGAAGCTCGACGTGCTGCTCTTCGGCCGCATCACGTCGGGGCCGTTTTTTGCGTTGCTGGAGAAGAAGAATGCTGAATGATGAGTGCCGAATGCTGAAGTAGAGTCTGACTTCAGCCTTCACTTCAGCCTTGACGTCAGCATTCAGCACTCAGCATTGCAATGAGGATCCTCTACGCCGCCATCGACCAGATTGTGCCGGGTACCACCGGCGGGTCGGTGCACGTCACCGCTGTGGCCGAGGGACTCGCGGCGCTCGGGCACGAAGTCCACGTGCTCGTGACGCCGGGCGACGGGCCGTTTCCATCGGGTCCTCGGTCCAATCCCGTCCGCTGGATCCCGATGGCCCCGCCGTTTGGCGCGAAGCAACTGCGGTGGATGCGCACGGGCGAGATCCGGCGCCTGGTGGCCGCGCTGAGGCCAGCGGTCGTGATGGAGCGCTACTACAACTTCGGCGGCGAAGGCGTGATGGCGGCGGCCGCCGCCGGCGCGAAAACGGTGCTCGAGGTGAACGCGCCAGTCATCGACCACGAAGGCTCGACCAAGGCCCGCCTCGATCGAGCGCTCATCGTCGAGCCCATGCGTCGATGGCGCGAGCGTATCTGCGCACGCTCGGACCTCATCGTGACGCCGAGCGCTGCGATTCTTCCCAGGGACACGCCGTCGCGAAAGATCGTCCGGCTCGAATGGGGTGCCGACACCGACCGGTTCCTGCCGGACGCCCCCGGCACGCCGCCCTTCGAACGTCCGGCGACGACGGTCGCGATCTTTGCGGGAGCGTTCAGAAGCTGGCACGGCGCCATCAACCTGGTGCGTGCCGTGCGCGAGCTCCAGGCCCGACGCCGCTCGGACATCGGCGCCGTGCTCGTCGGCGACGGACCGGAACTGGCGGCCGTGCAGGACGAAGCCGCGGACCTATCGAACGTGGTGATCACTGGCGCTGTTCCGCACGCGGACATGCCCGCGTCTCTGGCCGCGGCCGACATCGGCGTCGCCCCGTTCGAGATCGGTGCTCACCCTCCGCTGTCGCTCGGGTTCTATTGGTCTCCGCTCAAGATCTTCGAGTACATGGCCGCCGGCCTCCCGGTCGTCGCGCCGGCAGTCGACCGCATCCCGTCGATCGTCGCCGACGGCCGTGAAGGGCTCCTCTACGATCACACAGCTCCCGGCGCGCTGGCCAGGGCGCTCGAGACGCTGAGCGACCCGGCGCTCCGGCGGCCCCTCGGCCGCGCCGCCCGCGAACGAGCTGTCCGGGAGTACAGTTGGAAAGCTCACTGTGTTGCGCTCGACAGCGCGATCAGGAATCTCCAGAGCTGATCGCTGGCGATGGACATCCAACCGGCCCGGAAAACCCTTAACCGGAGTTCAGGAGTTCAGGAGATACTTCTGAAAACCAAGACGACTCCTGATCTCCTGTTCTCCTGTTCCCTGTGACGGGCAAGCCAACCGGTAGCTCATTTCCGATGCGCGTTCTTCTCGTCACCGATTCGTTTCCGCCTGTCTGTGGTGGGAGCGGGTGGAGTACCTACGAGCTGGCCCGCGGAATGCGAACGCGAGGGCACGAGGTGATCGTCGCGCAGCCACAACCGGGCACGCCAGGCGGACGGCGTCAACGCGAGTACGACGGGATTCGCGTGCTCGAGTTCGGTTTCCCCGCGCCGTCGCTGCCCTACGTCAGGAACTACTTCAAGAACGAACGCCTGTACCCGGCGCTGGCTGACGCGCTGTCCGAGGTGATCACAGAGGAGCACGTGGATCTCGTGCACGGTCAACATGTGCTGACCTGTCTGCCGTCGATTACCGCGGCCCACCGGCACGGCCTCCCCGCTGTCTGCACCGTCCGCGACTACTGGCCGGTCTGCTACTGGTCGGATCTGATCTACTCGAGCAGCGGCGCAGCGCTCTGCCCCGAATGCTCGGCTGGCATGATGACGCGGTGCATCCGGCCGCGCGGTGGGCCGATCTGGCCGCTGGCGCTGCCGATGATTCCGTACATGCGCGCCAACCTGGCGCGCAAGCGATCGGGTCTCGCCGCCGCCGACGCGATCGTCGCGGTCAGCACGACGATCGCGTCCGATCTGCGCGCGCGCGCGCCGGAGATTGCCGCGACGCGGCTCGAGACTATTCCCAATCCTGTTGACGTCGCAGGTCTGCGCGCAAGGGCCGCGTCCACGTCGCCGCCCATGCCTGGTCCGTATGCGCTCTATCTGGGCAAGCTCGCGCCCAATAAGGGCACCTCGCACCTGGTCGACATCGTCGATCGCGCGCGCGTCGACTGGCCGCTCGTGATCGTCGGAGATGGTCCCGATCGCGCGACCATCGAGGCGCAGGCCAGACGGTCCGGGCGCGACATCCGGCTCGTGGGTTGGGTCGATCAGCCCCAGACGACGGCCTGGCTCGCGCACGCCTCAGTGCTCGTCTTCACCTCGCGCGGCCCCGAGTCGCTGAGCCGCGTGCTCCTCGAAGCGAGCGCCCTCGGCGTACCGATTGCCGCGATGAACACCGGTGGCACACCCGACATCGTGAAGCACGGTGAGACCGGCCTGCTCTCGTCCACTCCAGAAGGCCTGGCAGCCGATGTGCGACGTCTCGCAGACGACGAATCGCTGCGACGGCAGTTGGGCAGCGCGGCCGTCCGGCACGCGGAACGGACATTCGACGCAGCAGCAGTAGTTCAGAGAGTCGAATCGTTGTACCTGGATCTGAGGAGATCCGCGCACTCCGCGTCCCGTTCGTGAAACGAATGAGATCCGCGTGATCCGCGTCCCGTTCGGTGAGATCGAGTGAGATCCGCGTGATCCGCGTCCCGTTGATAAACTTCCTATCCGCGTCGCCCAGATGAGACCCGCGCTCCGCGTTGCCATCGTCGCACGATCGGTGTTCCCGCTGCACGGCCTCGGCGGCCTCGAGCGGCACGTGTACGATCTCGTGCGCTACCTCGCCGACGCGGGCGTCGAGACCACGCTCATCACGCGCACGCCGAAGGTGAATCACGACGTGGACGCCATCCACCCCGGGATCACGCTCAGGACCGTCCCCTACCGGACGTTTCCCGGAGCCGGCAGGCGCGGCACGACGGTAATCGATCGGAGCACCGCGTACCCGCTGTTTGGGTTGCGCGCGGGACGGCTCGCCTGGGAGCTGGTTCGTGACGGCAAGATCGATATCGTCCATGGACTCGGCGCGAGCGTGCTCGGGTATGCCAGGCGGCGCGCGACGAGCACGGCGCCGCTCGTGCTCAACCCGCAGGGCCTGGAGGAGTTCGGCGCCACCAGCCCCGGCCGGGCCAGACTCAAGCGCGCCGGATATCTGCCGCTGCGGCGCGCGGTCCTCATCTGCGCGAAGGCAGCCGATCGGATCATTGCGACCGACCGCGCCCTCGAGCCGATCGTCCGCCAACACCTCCACGTACCCGCGGAGCGCGTGCGGGTGATTCCGAACGCCCTCGATCTACGGTGGCTCGACCGGCTCGCCACGCATGGCGACGGCGCGCGCGTGCGACTCGCGGCCGGCATCGGGCGCGACGATATCGTGATCTTGAGCGTGGGCCGGCTCGAAGAGAACAAGGGGTTTCACCACCTGGCTGCCGCACTCGGCGCACTCTCGACGCACGGCGGACGGCTGCCCGAGGGGCGATGGCGCTGGGTCGTCATCGGCGACGGACCGTTCCGCGGGCGGCTGGAAGAGGCGATCCGGGACGCGAACCTCGGCAGCGCGGCCATGCTCGTCGGGCGCGCCGAGGACAAGGATCTGCACGCGTGGTACGAGGCGGCGACACTCTTCGTCCACCCCACACTCTACGAGGGCAGCTCACTCGTGACGCTCGAGGCCATGGCGCACCGCCGTGCCGTCGTCGCCACCAGAGCCGGCGGGCTGCCGGACAAGGTCAAGCCGGGGGTGAATGGGTGGCTCGTCGAACCGGGAGATCCGTCAGCGCTCGCGGCCGCGATCAGCGGGGCGGTCGACGAACCGGCGACGCTCGCCGCGCTCGGTCAGGCCGGACGAAAAATCGTCGAGACCGAGTTCTCGTGGGACGCGGCGGGACGGGCTACCGTGGCACTCTACAAGGAGCTGCTGGCGTGATGTCGTGGCGTCCGCCTTCAGGCGGACCTCCTTACTGAACCCCGAAATCGATCGACACGTTCATCGTCACTTCGACAGGCGAGCAGTTGAGCAGCGTCCCGTCGAAGAGCCACTGGCGCACTGCCTCGACCGCCGCATGGTCGAGATCGGGCTGGATCGATTTGATGACCTGCACATCGCGGACGGTGCCATCGACGGCGATCGTCGCTTTCATCAGCACTTTGCCCGCGATCTTGGCATCGACCAGGTTCGCCGGGTATATGGGCTTCACATCCTTGATTTTTCTTGGAGGTCTGACGCGCCCGCCGGTCGACGACGGTGTGCAGCTCTCGAGATCCTTCTGAAAGGCCGCACGGCTGTACTGCTTGGTCGGCGCGTCGTTGCCTCGCTCAGGCTGCGATGCCTGAGAGCCGCGCACGGTGATGGTTTCCTGCAGCTCGCCGAGGCTGAGCGTCACATTGCGCTTCACCGTTTTGCCCGTGAGAATGACGCTGTCTTCGGCCTTTTTGAAGCCTGGCAGCGACGTGGCCAACGCGTACGTGTCAGCTGGCAGCGGCACGAAAGCGAACTGCCCGGAATCGCTGCTCGTGACCTCGAACTTTGCCTTGGTCAGTGTGTTGGTCAGCACGACCGTCGCGCCGGGAACGGGCGCACCTGTCGAGTCGAAGACCGAACCCGAGAATGTCACGGGACCTGTCTGCGCGGCCGCCAGGGCGACCGTGAATGTGAGCAACGCACCGGCCGTCATGAAGCGGCCGAGGCGCGTCGCGGGCGTGCGTGTGAGTCGAGCGTCCAACATGGCGTGGATTCTCCTTTCGAGGCTTGACGAACGGGCAATGGCTGGTGCGGGAAGACGCGGCGCGGACTCGACCCTGAGGAGCCGCGCCAGCTCCACGAGATGTGTGGCGTAGTCAGGGCCGTCGACGCCGCTCGTCAGGACTTCGTCGTCGCACGCCTGCTCGCTTTCCTGGCGAAGGCGGCTGCAGGCAACCCAGACGAGCGGATTGAACCAGTAGGCCGTCCGCAGGAGCTCGCCCGCAATCTGCACGACCCAATCGCCGCGGCGGATGTGGGCGAGCTCGTGGCGCAGAACGATCGCGGCGCGCTCTTCGGTCCATGACCGCGCCGTTCGCGGAAGGATTACCTTCGGGGTGAAGAGTCCCCACGTCACGAGCAGCGACGGATGATCGCTCTCGAGCAGTTGCACGGGCCGACGCAGTGAGAAGTCACGGCCGATCTCGCCGGCGAGTCGGGTCCAGGTTCCAGCTTCGACCGGGCGCGCGCGCGACGCGAGCCACGTCAGGCGCGTCAGGCCCACGGCCAGCACAAAAAGACTAAGGCCGACGCCAATCATCCAGGCTGGCATGACCAGACGTGACAGGCCGTCCCTCGGGCCGCCGACAGACGACACGACGACGGTCTCCGTGAGATCGATGGGCGCCGCGTCCCGTGTGACAGCGCCCGGTGTATCCGGTGATGCCACTCGCGGCGCAACCTGTGTGGCAGGCGTGACACGAGGAGCGAGTACGCCCCACGCCGGTACGATCAGCTCCAGCGCCGGCAGTGCCATCGCGCACAGCAGCGACGCGGCGATGGCCCAGTGGCGGGCCGCCGCCGATCGATTGCGCAGCAGCGCCGCCACGCCGAGGCCGGCAAAGACGACGAGTGAGACCTTCAGGGTGCTGCCGAGAAGAGCGGTCATCTGGATTCTCCCTGCTTGCCTGTCCTGGCTCTCGCGACCTGCTCGGCTATGCGCTCGAGCTCATCTTCGGACACGCGCGCGCCCTCCCCGCCGAGGAGCGCGCCTACGACCTTTTCGACCGAGCCGTCGAAGAACGTATCGACGAGGTGCCGCAGGGCCGACTTGCGCGCGGCTCGCCGGGGCACCGCCGGCAGGTAGACGAACCTGGGCCCGTGCTCCTCATGGCGCACGTGCCCCTTCCTTTCCAGCACCCGCAGCTGGGTGCGGACCGTGGAATAGCTGGGTGTGCCCGGCAGCCCGTCCATGACCTCGGCGCCGGTCGCCCGGCCCCGGCGATAGAGGATGTCCATGATCTGCCGCTCGCGGCGGCTCAGCGTGGTCTGCAGTTTCTGGGTCATGAGTCCGGCGTCCCAACTGATGATGTTATTTTTATAACATCAGTGCGAGAAAAATAACACTTGGCGCGGCGGCCGTCAAGCCCCTCATGTCGCTGCCCTCCCGGGCCAGTCTCAGCGAGCGGACGATCTCTATAGTGTGCTAAGGTTTTGCTCAGGCTGCTTCCGAGGCGCAGGCCTTCTACCCGACGTCCATTCTTCTGAGAGCATCTGTGGTCGAACGTGAGTGGCGCGAAGCAAGCGACATGCGCCCGTCGGTCTTCACGCTGGCGCTGATCCTCGCCGTCGCGGCACTTCTGCGCTTCGTCGCGCTCGGCGCGGGCATCCCCTTCAACATCGGCGTCGACGAGCCGGAGATCATGGGCCGCGTGGTCCAGATGATGCGGACCGGCGACTTCAACCCGCATTTCTTCGACTACCCCGGGCTCTACTTCTACGTCCAGCTCGGCGTCGCCGTCCTCCGCTTCATGGCTGGCGCCTCGCTCGGCGAGTGGAGCGCGCTCGATCAGGTCGACGCGGGGGACTTCTACCTCTGGGGACGCACCGTCACGGCCATCCTCGGCACGCTGACGGTCTTGCTGGTGTACCGCATCGGGATGCGGTGGGGCGCGCGGCACGCCGCGCTCGCGGCGGGCCTGATGGCGGTCATGCCGCTGCACGTCCGCGAATCGCACTACGTGCTGACGGACGTCCCGGTCACCTTTTTCGTCACGCTCACGCTGCTCCTGACGTTTGTCGCTCACGAACGGGAGCGCGCGGCCAGCTTCGCGTGGGCCGGCGCCGCCGCGGGTCTCGCCGCGGCGACGAAGTACCCAGGCGCGCTCGTCCTCGTCGTTCCGCTCATCGCGGTGTGGATGACGCTCGGGACCAAACCGTCACGGCTCGCCGCCTCGCTCGCCGTCCTCGGTGGAGCCGCCGCGGCGTTTCTGGTCGGCGCGCCGTACACGATCCTGGATCTGCCGGCGTTCCTCAATGGCTACGCGCATCTGGCGGGTGCCTACGCGCCGAAGCGGCTGGCGGAGCCCGCGTGGCTCACCTACTACAAGCACCTCTCGCGCAGCATGGACTGGCCGGCCTTTCTGCTCCTCCTCGGCGGGCTCGGACTGGGCGCCGTCCGTGCCGTCCGTGGGCCCGGACGCGTGCGATGGACCGTGACCATCGCCTTTCCGCTGCTCTTCTACTACTTCTTGTCCGGCCAGACGCTCGTCTTCGGACGGTACCTGCTGCCGCTGCTGCCGTTCGTCTGTGTCCTGGCCGCCGTGGGGGCCGTCTCGGGCGTGAGCCTGCTCCGCCGCTTCGACATCCCGCGTGCGCCGCGCACGGCCGTCATCGCCGCGCTCACGGCGGCGGCGCTGCTGCCCCCAGCGTGGCAGTCGCTCAACTTCATCCGGATGATCGCGCGCACGAGCACGGTCGAGCAGGCGCACACGTGGATCACAACCGACGTCCCCAAAGGGTCGTCGGTCATCATCGAAACCCAGGCGCTCCAACTTTCTTCGAGGTCGTACAAAGCCAAGAACGTCCCGCAACTCGTGCTGGACTCCAGGGCTCCTGGCGATCACGAGGGATATGTCAAGGCCGGCGTCGACTACATCGTCGCGTCGTCGCAGAAATACGGGGATGCGCTCAGCCGGCCGAAGGATTTTCCAGACCTCTACGACGCCTACTCGCGTCTGTTCGGAGAGAGCCAGGAAGTAATGCGGTTCACGCCCAACGCCGAGCATCCTGGGCCTGAAATCAGGATATTCAGGATGCGGTAGGGAGAGGGCACACTACTTCGGCAGGATCGTCACGTCTGCCCGCCGACGCAGCCCCGCAACCCAGTCGCGAACGAGTGATGCCGTGCGGTCGTCGACGAGGCGCGTCCGCGCCTCCTCGCGCACGTCCTCGTAGGGCCGCAGTACCCCGTTCCTGATGAACTCCGATTCGTGCGACCGGTAGTACCGGGCGACTTCTTCCTCACCAGGCTGGTAGGAGGCACCGAAACGCTGGTGAAGATAATTCTCGATGCGCAGGTCGTCGCGCACGCGCGCGCGAAGCAGGGTGGGCGTCACGCCCGTATCCTTCAACGCAGCGTCGAGGGCGGTCTGGCTGTCGAATCGCGCGCGGACCTGCGCTAACCGCGCGTCGATCTCCGTGCCTGCCGGTTCTGGGGGTACGTAGCGATTGACCTCGATGAGCTGCAGCTGCCGCTCGATGAGCGCATTGAGCGTGGCCTGCGCTCGATCGGCGCTTCCGGGGGCTTCCGTGACGAACCCGAGGCGCATGGCCGCGGTCACGTCCGACAGCGTGATGGGCTCGCCGATGACAACGGCGAGCACTCGATCGATGATCTGCGCGCCGGGCCGTTGCTCCGGCGCCGGCCAACGACACGAGCAGCGCGGCACACATCACCGTGCGTCCACAGACCGCTACCTTCCCGCGACGGATGCTAAACATAGGACCGTGTTGTCCGTGGCACGCGCTGCAGTCGGCAATCCGTGGTTCAGAAGGCCTGCCCAAGGCTGAAATGGATGGACGTCGGCGGTTCCAGCACGCCGGCGATCACGCGGCGATCCAGCTTGAACCCGAGGTCGATACGAATCGGTCCCACCGGTGACTTATAGCGCAAGCCAAAGCCATAGCTGCCTCGCAGCGACCCGATATCGAACTCGTTCACACGTCGGAACACGTTACCGCCATCGACGAACACGACGCCACCGACATCGCGCCAGACGGGGAACCGCAGCTCGCCGTTGAGCAGCACGACGGCGTTGCCACCGACCGGGTAGCCGTCGGGGCTGATCGTGTTCGGCGCGCCGACCCTGTCGAGCGCGAAGCCGCGAATGGTCGTGTCACCACCGGCGAAGAATCGCTCGCTGGCCGGCAGATCGTCCACGACGACGGGCGGTCCCGGAAGTGGATTCCCATTCTCATCGGTGGGCTGCACCTCGCGCGGGAATCCATTGGCGAGGCCGAGTGCCGCGCGCGAGGCAAAGACCACCGTCCGGCGCCCGGGGAGCCGGCGGAAGGTAAAGCCCTGCACGTAGGTCTTGACGAACCCGACCTGCCCGCCGAGCGCACGCGCCGCGAGGCTGCCTTCCCCGCTGAGAAAGGTGCCGCGCGTAGGGTCGAGCAAATCGTCCCGCGTGTCGCGCGCGAGGGCGCCCGAGAACCCCGACAGGCGGACCTGCGGAAAGAGCCGGTCGATCGTCGCTTGATCCTCTTCTGTGAGCCGTTCATCGAAGGTTCGCGTCGAACTGAGCGAATAGCGTCCGCTGACACGCAGGGCTGGCGTCAGGCGCCGCACCACGTCGACGTTCACGCCCTTTCGCCTGAAGTTGAACGTCGTGCGCACGCCCTGCTCGACCACGCCGTTCACGATGAGATCGTTGGCCCCGAACCAGCGCGGCTGGCGATACGTCCCAACGACGCGATACTCGCTGAGCTCGATGCCGGTACCGTCCACATCGGGATTGTCGGGCGCATTCTTGGGGCGGAGGCTGACCCGCGTGTAGAGGTTCACCGAACGGTTGGCCCCGAACAGATTCCGCCGGCCGATGTCGAAGAAGCCGCGCGGCGCAAACTCCAGCTGTTCCTCGGCCTGTCCGTCCGGCCCGGTCGAGCGCAGCGTCGTGAACGCCTCCACACCGCCGCCGTAGCCAATGGAGGTGGCCGGCGCTTCCTCGACGGTAACCAGCACGTCATGCTCATTGCCGATTCCATGTGTCAACGGGGTGATCTGGACGCGGCGGAAGAGCCCGAGCGCGCTCAGCCTTCGCCGGCTCTCGAACTGATCCTGCAGCCCCAGCGGCTCACCCGGCTTGAACTGGAGCTCGCGCAGGATTACTTCCGGCTTCGTGTGTACATTCCCGACGATGAGGATGTGGTCGACGAGGCTCTGCGGTCCCTCCTGGACGGTGAACGTGAGGTCGACCCGAGTATGATCTGCGCTCGCGCTCAGGGCGACGTTCACGAGCGCGGAAGCGAAGCCCCTGTTGAGATACTCGAGCACCAGCGCATCACGGGTCTCGACGATCCGCGGCTCGAAGTACGGATCGCCGGCATTGATCTTGACGAGCGGGCGAAGCTCGTCGGCCGGCACTGCAGCAGTTCCAGCGATCCGGACCTCCCCCACAATCGAACGTGATCCTTCGGCGACGACGATCACCGCCCGGACCAGTCCCTGTCCTGGAACTTGCCCCTGGCCCACACCGGACGGCGAGGGGTCGGTCTCGTTGACGGCCGACCTGACGTCGACGGCCGCGAATCCGCGCTGCCGGTAGAATCCCAGAATCGCGGATACGCCGGCACCGAGCTGCGACTCGAGGAATAGCTCGCCCGGCTTCAAGGGGACGAGCGAGGCGACCTCGCCCGGCGGCAACGCCTGCACGCCGGTGATTTCGGCAGGACCAGCCACACGATACTGACGCCCGCGGTTCACGCTGAAGACGATCGTCAGCGCCGCATCCGTCGCTTCCCTCCGGACGACGATGTCGGCCTTCCAGTAGCCTTCCTGGCGCAGAAAATTCTCGAGGCGTGCTTCGGAGTCCTCGAGCAGATCCTCGTCGACCGAGCCCTCCCGCTCGATCGGTGCAAGCTCCTTGAGCTTCTCCGCCGGTATGGCAGCGCCGCCTTGAAAATCGAAGCGCACGGTCACCGGCAGACCAGACGCGATGCCGATGACCAGGTCAACCGTCCGGCCATCTTCTGACGCGACGGCCTGGAGCGACCCTTCCGCCTCGTAGAATCGGCGATCCTTCAGGCGCCGGATGTAGTTGTCGAGCCGCTCCTGGATGCGCGGCCGCAGATACAGTTCGCCCGGCGCGGCGCCCAGTTGACGCAGGAACTCTTCGCGGGAGACGAGCGGATCCCGCTCGATGGACACCTGTCCGATGACCGCGCGTGGCCCGGCGTCGACGTTGAACGTCAGCAGCGCGCGTTCGGGGGCGTGCTGAACCTCCGTCGACGCCTGGACCTTGGCGCGCAGATAGCCGTGGTCCGCGTACAACTGCTCGAGCGTCCGGACCGCCGCGTCGACACGCCCGATAGCCGGCGAGGCGCCGTAGCGCTCGACTACGGTATCCCGCAGCAGGCCCGAGGCAAGCCCCAACGTTCCCGTGAACTCGATCTTTTGAATGCTGTGGAACGGGATGAGGTTGAACCGGAGCGCGACGCCCCCGCCAGGCGCCTGCACGGCCTCGACCTGGACATCCTGGAAGCGGCCAAGGCTGTAGATGTGGGCGATCGATTCGCGAACCGCCGCCAGGGACAGCGCCTGGCCAGTCCGCACTTCTACCAGATCGAGGAGCGTAGCCTCGGTCGCCGGCTTGCTCTCGACGAGCACTTGCACATCCTCGATCGGACGGCCTGCGTACTGACTCGCGGTGGATTGCGCCCACACCGCCGGGACGCGCAGGATCAATACGAGGATGGAGAAGGTGAACAGGCGCGCCATGCGAGAGTCGGGCAGGTACATCAGAACCTGTGGCGCACCCGGAAGTCGAGCGCGAACGTGTTGTCGCCAAGCTGCGTGAAGACCCAGCCCAGGCGGTCGTTCTGGTCGTATTCGAGGACGATGACCTGATCGCGGTCGCTGCCGCTCGCGCCGAGTGCTCGGGCAAACGTCAGATAGGCGCGATTCGAGATGCGCTTGCCGATGACCACGCGCGCCGACGGCGTCAGCGTGTCGGTCTCGTTGCCGAGCGATGGGGTGATTTGCACCGTGTCGACGCCGAACGCCTGACCGAGCGCGCGCCCGACGGGTGTCGAGATCGGGCTGACCAGGAGCCTGGCCATGCCTTCACGCAACAGCGCTTCTTCGGACTGCTGCGCTGCGTTCGACCGCAACGCGCGGAGCTCGGCGTCCTGCAAGTCGACGTTCTGGCCGAAGAGCAGCGAGATGATGTCCACCTCGGGAAGCGGCGGATCCGAGTTGAGCGCGTAGCTGAACCGGCTGGTCGTGCCGCTCAAGCCGATCGTCAGCCGGTACGGCTGCCCCGGGCGTCGGACGCGCGTCTCGGCCTCGATGTCGAAGAACGGTTCGATCCGCGACGGGTTGAAGAAGTCGATGCTCCCGCCCGGCGTGACGATGAATCGGTTGCCCTCGAAGAGCACGTCGCCGCGCTCGATCTCGGCGCGGCCGAAGAGGAGTGGGCGGTCGTAGGTACCCTGCAGCCTCAGATCCGCGCTGGCCACCATGTTGGCGACGTTGTTCTGGATGCGCAGGCTGGACGCCGCGACGATCGCGACGTCGAATCGCACCGGCGGCGCTGCTGCCGCGGCGCCCGATCCAAGCGGACTCGACGAGACGCCCGCCAGGTTGAAGAGGTCCGGACTCGTCTCGATGCGCTTGGACCACACGCCATCCTGCACGACCACGGTCCCGTTCAGCACGAGCGCGTTCATCGTCCCCTGCAGGCCGAGGTCGGCGTCGATGATCGAGCGGAAGCCCTCGGGATAGCGAACCGTCATACGCTCGCCGGTTGCCGTGAGGCTCAGGTCCCCGAGCGCGAAGCCGTTGAGGCCGATGCGGCCGCCGAAAGTAACGCTGCCGCCGCCGAGACGTCCCGTCACCTCGTCGACGCGGAGGCCGCTGGCATCGAACGACACCCGTCCGTTGATCGACTCGAGCGAGTGCGGCAGCGAGAAATGCCGGAGCCGCCCGTCGTTGAGCGTGGCGCTGCCCGCAAAGACGGGCTTGGCGAACGTGCCGCCCAACTGCGCCTTGAGGTCAGCCGTGCCACGGCTGCGCAGATCGCGGAAAAACCCCTGCAGGATGCCGAGGTTGGCGTCGCCCGTTGCCTGCAGGTCGATGGTCTGGTCTTTCAACCCCAGCCGGCCGTCGAGCTGCAGCTGCGTTCCCTCGCCAGCGAGGCGGAACCTGCCGATCTGGAGGACGTTCTGATCCAGCGTCAACTCGATCGGACCGTCGTTGTGCACGCGATAGTCGAAGAGCTTGAGATCGAGCTGCTCCACGGTCGTGTCGACGACGAGCTGGTCCATGTTGGTCAGCTCACCGACGACACGCATCGTGCCGCCGACGATCGCGGTCGTGAACGGCGACAGGCGAGGTTCGAAGAAACGCACGTATGGATCGAGCGACGTCTCGCGGAACCGCACGGTCAGTTCAGCGTCCATCTCATCGGTGAGCGCAATGCGTCCCGAACCGGAGACGACGAGGCGGGGTGACGCCGCTTCGAGATCGAGCGTCAGGAGGTCTCCGCGAAGATTCAAGCGGCCTGACAGCTGACCGATGCCTTCGTCGCCGGCGAAGAGGTCATCGACGGCCAGCTTGACGTCGTAGCGCGGCTCATCGAACGTGCCGGCGCCGGTCGCTGTGAACTGCAGCCGCCCGGACAGCGGCGCCCGTGGAAACGCAACGCTGACGAGCGACTCGACGGGAACGCGCGCGCCGTCCGCATTGAAGGAGTAGGTGCCGTCCCATCCAACGTACGCGGCACCCGTCACGCCGCCCGTGCTCTTGCGGATGTCGATGTTGTCGAGGCGGACGCCCGCACCTTCGAAGCGCAGCGAGGAGGTCGCCACGTCGAACGTCTCGCCGTAGGCCGTGCCCTTCTCGATGTTGAGCCGGCCGAATCCGAATGGCGTCTGGTACTTCCCGTAGAGCTGATACTCACCCGACACGGTGCCCTCGATCGGGTAGTCGTCGAGGCTGAAGGCATGACGGAGGTCGACGAGCGGCCGCCGCGTCACCCTGACACGCGCGTCGATCTCGTCGCCGCCGTCCCGGCGGGGAAACCCGAGGGAGAACTGACCGTCGGCGCGAATCTCCGAGTCGCCCGCGGTCAGGGTCGCGTTGGTCACGAAGACGTAGCTGTTTTCGATCGCGAGGTCCGCGCGGCCGGTCCCCCACACGACGTCCCAGGCTCTGAATCGCTCACCCATGAGCTTTCCCTGAATGCGCGGCCGCTTGAACGCCTCGAGCAGGACGCCGTCGAACTCGCCGTAACCGCCCATCGGCACCGCGCCAGTCGGGGATCCGAACGCGGTCATGATGCCCGCGAGCACGCGGTCGCTCTCCTGCCAGTCCAGGCTGCTCACGTGGAACGGGATTCGCGACTGCTCGCCATACGCGGTCTGCCCCTCGAACTCGACGTAGGTGCGGTCGGTGGCTGCCCAGCTCTTCTGCAGTCGAATCCACTGCGGGTCGAGCGAGTAGACGATGTGGCCCGCCATGGGCAGGTGTCCGAGCGACAACTGCGGGTTGAAGGGCCCCTCTTCGTCGGGGAGCGCGCCCAGCTCCGCGACGAGATCGGCGGGCAGCTCGCGCGTCATGGGTCGCATATCCGGCGGCGGCGCGACGGTCGCTTCCCCGTGGCCGGTCTTGAGCGCCCATTTGCCGAGCGGCCATTCGAGACGGTTCCGGCCCGATGCGCGCCCCGACATTCGCAGCCCCTGGATGTCGAGAAAGTCCGACAGCTTCACCAGGTCGACGTTGGCGTATTCGACGTCCCACGTGGCGCGTGCCGGCGTCGGCTGGCCGAACGGCGCCATTCGATAGTCGAACTTCGCCGTGCCTCCGTACAGCTCGCTCGTCGCGTTGGTGATCTCGAGCCGGTCGGGAACCCACAGCACCGATCCACGCAGGTTCGGGAACCGCCAGTCGTTGACGCCGGCGATACCACTGACGAACGAGCCCTTCAGCTCGCGCCCGCCCTTGAAGAGATGAAACGTCCCGGTGAAATCTCCCACTCCAGAGACATCGAATTTCTGCCCGTGGAAGAAGATCTCTTTCTGCGTCGGAAAATCAATCTGCGATCGGAGCTGATAGGTCTGCTCGGGCCAGCGGCCCAGATCGACGTCGCCGATCCCGACGGTTCGCGCTCCGTCGCTGACGAGATCCATGCGGTCGAAGTGCACGATGCCGCCGGTGAGGGAGAAGCGCGACTGCATGTCCATGCGGAACGGCTGATACGACTGAATCTGAACCGTACCGTTGGTGATCGTGGCGCGGCCGCGATAGTCGCTCGTCGCTTCGCTGCGGTAGAGCTGAATCGTCAGATTACGAGCGACGCTGCTCCAGGGCGTTCCATGATCGTCGTAGGTGAACTGGCCGCGCGTCGCCAGCACGGACCGCAGCGTCGTCGTAAACGGGCTGGGCCCGGTGCGCTTGGTCTTCGGCATGACCTTCGGAAAGCTGTGCCGGCCGCCGGCCCACGACTCGACGACCATCTCCCAGTCGGTCAGGGTGACCGATTCGACGACGAGCTTGCGGGTGAACACCGTCCACCACGGCAGCTTCACGAAGATCTTCTTGGCCTTGAGGAAGGGGCGATCCTGAGGCGTCAGGCCCTCGATGAGGAGATCCTCGACAACGAACTCACCGGGCGTGAGCTTTGCCGACAGACGCCCGATGTGCATCGGGCGTTCCATATACTTCGTGCCTTCGAGCTCGGCTCTCTTGCGCAGGGAGGGCCCGAGATCGACCGTGAAAACCGTGGTCAGCAACGCCGCGGCGACAGCCACGACGAGGGCAAACAGGCGCAGCAGAACGCGGCGGAGACGGCGCGTTCGCGCGGGTACCTCCGCGGGCTCCGGCGTCGGTTCCGGCTGTTCCGGTGGCTGGGTCTCGTCCACTTGGGCTACTCGATCACCACGAGCACTCGTCCTGCCTCGACCGACGTGCCGGGCGTCACGGTGACGTCCTTGACCGTGCCGGCCTTCGGCGAGCGCAGCTCGTTCTCCATCTTCATCGCTTCGACGACGATCACGCCCTGCCGCGCGGCCACGGTGTCGCCCGGACTGACCAGCACGCGCACCACGCGGCCGGGCATGGGAGCGACGACCGGCTGCAATCCCGCACGCGCCCCGTCGTCAGTCGCGCCGCGGCGGCGCGTGCGACCGTTGACGACCACTGGCACGGTGCGGCCGCCGAGCGCCACGAGCAACTCGCCGCGCGCGGCGCCCGGCGCAATCTGCAGCTCGCGACTCGCGTTCGAGGCGTTGCCGACAATCACCGACAGGCCGAACTCGCCGACGCGCTCGGCCAGGACCTCGTGCGCCTCGCCATCGACGACGACGACATAGCGGCCGGACGCTCCCGGCTCGACCGTCACGGTCCGCGCGGCACCGTCGATGTCGATCTCGAAGATCACGACCGGAGCGCCTCGATGCGTCCCGCCCGCTGCCACAGGCTCTCTGCCGGGCCCTCGGCCTGTGCGCCGGCGGACGCACCCGCGCGCGCGCGAAGGCACGCGTCGATCGCCGCGGCAATCGTTACCAGCCGGTTGTCGTCCGCGTCGAGCTCGTTGAAGCTCTCACCGCGGCGTGCGTCCATCAGTCGATCCAGCCAGGTTGTATCGTAGTGCCCATCGCGGTAGTCCGGCTGGCGCATGAGCCAGGCGAAGAACGGAATCGTCGTGCGGATGCCGAGCACCTGATACTCCTCGAGCGCGCGCGACATGCGCGCGATCGCGTCGCCGCGCGAACCGCCCCAGGCGACGAGCTTGGCAATCATCGAGTCGTAGTACACCGGCACTTCGTAACCGGCGTTCACGCCACCGTCATCGCGAATGCCCGGACCAGACGGCGGGCGCAGGGCGCGGATGAGCCCGGGCGCGGGCATGAAGCCCTGGTCGGGATCCTCGGCGTAAATGCGACACTCGATCGCGTGGCCGAGCGGGGACAGCGCGCGGACAGGATCGATGTCGAGGCGCTCGCCGCGCGCGATGCGGATTTGCCAATGGACGAGGTCGAGACCCGTCACCATCTCGGTCACCGGGTGCTCGACCTGCAGCCGCGTATTCATCTCGAGGAAATAGAACGAGCCGTCCCCGTCGAGCAGGAACTCGATCGTCCCCGCGTTCGTGTACTCGACCGTTCGCGCCACCGCGGCCGCGGCGGCTGCAATCCGCTGGCGCAGCGCCGCGCCGACCCACATCGACGGAGATTCCTCGACGACCTTCTGGTGCCGACGCTGAATCGAACACTCGCGTTCGACAAACGGCACGACGGTGCCGAACCGATCGCCGAGCAGCTGGATCTCGATGTGGCGCGGCCGCATGAGCCGTCGTTCGAGGTAGACGCCGGTGTCGCCAAACGCCGCGCCTGCTTCGGACCGCGCGGTGCGGATCGCCCCAAGCAGATCGCGCGGATGTTCGACGACACGCATGCCCTTGCCACCACCTCCGGCGACCGCCTTGACCACGAGGGGATAGCCGATGGTCTCGGCCGAGGCAGCAATCGTCTCGTCGCTGGCGGCCGCGTCGAATGGCTGCTCGGTGCCAGGGACGACCGGAACGCCGGCGCGGATGGCCACCGCGCGCGCCGCGGTCTTGCTGCCCATGAGGGCGATAGCGTCGGGAGACGGCCCGATGAACGTCAGGCCGGCGTCCCGGCAGGCGCGCGCAAACGCGGCGTTCTCGGCCAGGAATCCGTAGCCTGGATGGACCGCGTCGGCGCCCGACCGGCGCGCGACGTCGAGGATGGCGTCGATGTTGAGGTAGCTGCGGGCGGCTTCGTTGGGCCCGAGGTAGAACGCCTGATGCGCCTCGCGCACGTGGCGTGCCGCGCGGTCGCAGTCGGAATAGACCGCGACAGTCGGGAGCCCCAGTTCGCGGCACGCGCGAATGACCCGAACGGCAATCTCGCCGCGGTTGGCGATGAGGATTTTCACTGAGCGAATTCTGGGCGTCCGTCGCTTCCCATAGGGGCGGAAGGACTGGGACAGGCGAAGTGGCCAGTCAATTCTACCGCCGAATCCGTGACGGTCGGTAGCCAACCGGGGGGCGCGGTATAGTCAGGGGCTCTTGGCACCAGGCTCTGGGCTTTAGGCTCTCGGGGCCAGATCTTGGAGTACCTACTCGAAGGTTTTACTCAAGCCTGAAGCCGAGCGCTCAGAGCCGAACGAGAACCGAATGAACCAGATGGATTTGACCGGTCGCGTCGCCGTCATCACTGGAGGAGCCCGCGGCATCGGCTACGCGGTGGCTGAGAGGGCTCTGCGCTCGGGTGCCTCGGTCGTCCTCTGGGACGTCGACGCCGCCCGCACGGACACCGCGGTCCGGGAGCTCTCGGCATTCGGCACGGTCAGCGCGGACCTGGTCGAGTTGAGCGACGCAGGGGCGGTCCAGTCAGCGACGGAGGCGACACTCGGCCGGCACGGCCGAATCGACATCCTGGTCAATAATGCGGGGATCACGGGCGGAAATGGTCCCACCTGGGAGCTCGATCCGGGCGTCTGGCGTCGCGTGCTGGAGGTCAACCTCACGGGCGCCTTCCTCACCTGCCGCGCGGTCGTCCCGCACATGATCGCGCGCGGCTACGGCCGTATCGTCAACGTCGCGTCGATTGCCGGTAAGGAAGGCAACCCGAATGCGGCGCACTACAGCGCGTCGAAGGCGGGGCTGATCGGCCTGACCAAGTCGCTGGCGAAAGAGCTCGCGCCGAGGAACATCGTCGCCAACTGCATCACGCCGGCGGCGGCGCGAACCGAAATCTTCGCGCAGATGAAGCAGGAGCACGTGGATTACATGCTGGCGCGGATTCCGATGGGCCGCTTCCTCGAGCTCGACGAGGTCGCGGCCCTGATCTGCTGGCTCTCTTCCGAGGAGTGCTCGTTCTCGACCGGCGCCGTCTTCGATATCAGCGGCGGCCGGGCGACCTATTAATCCGAGGGGCTTTCGCCCCTCGGACTCCCCTACTGGCGCGCTCGCGGGGGCCCCTGCGCCCCGCTCCGCTCGCCAGGCTCACTCGCGGTCGCTCGTTCGCGCTGTCTCTGAGACCGCTTCTACTTCTTGACTGGCGGCGGGGGGGGCGGCGGCATGGGCTTCTCGATCGTCGCCTTCTTGATGTAGTCGAGCCGTGGAAATGCCTTCATCAGGTAGGCGTTGCCCTGCGATTGGGCCAGCGGCTGCTCTGGCGATTCGCCGTACTCGGCGTTGATCTTGTCGACAACCTCCATGCCGGACACAACCTGGCCAAACGGCGCGAACGCCGTCTGGTCGAGAAACGAGTTGTCCTTGAAGTTGATGAAAATCTGCGTCGAGCGGGAGTTTGGCGCCTGAGTCTTCGCGAACGTAACGAATCCTCGCTTGTTACTCTGCGTGACCGGATCGTCGATGATGTCGGCGTCGCTCCACACGGCGTTGAGTTTCGGATCGCCGTTGATGCCGAACTGGACCATGAACTTGGGTACGACCCTGAAGAAGCGGTTGCCGTCGAAGTAGCCGTACTTGACCAGGTTGTAGAACCGATCGGCGCCCCTGGGCGCCCACGCCCGCGTGACCTCCACGACGAAGACGCCAGCCGACGTCTCGAAGTTCGCGCGGAAGGTAGCCGGCGCGACGTCCTTGAGCTTCGCCGGTGTTCTCAGCGCGACATTCGGGGTTGCCGGCTTGGCGGTTGCCGGCTTGGCAGTCGCCGGCTTTGCGGTGGCCGGCTTCTGCGTCGCTGGAGTAGCGGTCGCGGGCTTGGCCGGAGCCGGTTTGGTCTGGGTCGGCGTTGCGGTCGCCGGCTTGGCAGTGGACTGCGCAAGAACTGAGTGTGTCGACAGCGCCAGCGCGGCGCCGAACGTGACTGCTAGCATCGCCCTCGATCGAACGTTCATCGCTCTCCCTCTACAACTGAAGATCTTCCGTTGCGTGTCTCGTGAACAGGAGACCAGGAGGTCAGGAGAAAACTATGTCTCTTGACCTCTTGTTCCTCTGACACGCAGATCACGCAAGAATTCTAGACCGTACCGGGCTCGGGGTGCACCCACGGCGCGCGATACGGGCGACGCAGCCGCTTGTTCGCGTCGGCGTCTCCCACCACTTGCCCCTTGGCGTGATCCCACTGGAGCGAGCGGCCGAGATCCATCGACAGGTTGGCGAGGATGCAGGCGGTCGCCGACATGTATCCTTGCTCGATATCGGCAATCGGAGTGCCGCGAGACGCGATGTTCTCGAGAAAGTTCTTCATGTGCCCGCGGATGGCTGGCGCGACGTGCCGTTCGAGGTCCTTCTCGGTCTTGTCCTCGGGGAACTGCTCGAGCTCGAAGACCACGTCTTCGTGAATCGGCGCCTCGCCCTTGGCCTGCGGGATGAAATCGTACGAATTGACGCTGGCCTTGAGCGTGCCCTTGTCGCCGTAGAACGTCGCGGCCCACGGGTAGTTCGGGTCCGGCGAGCTGCCGTAGGACCGGTGGGTCCAGACCACCCTGAGACTGGGAAACTCGAACGTCGCGGTTTGCGTGTCGGTGATGTTGGCCTTGCTCTTCTTGTCGACGAAGATGCCGCCCGTCGAGCTGATGTGCGTCGGCATCCCGAGGTCCAGCATCCACCGCACCATGTCGAGCATGTGGACGCACATGTCGCCGACGATCCCGTTGCCGTATTCCATGAAGGCGCGCCAGCTGCGCGGGTGCACGAGCGAGTTGTACGGCCGCATCGGCGCCGGACCGGTCCACATCTCGTAGTCGAGGTTGGCGGGCGGCGGTCCGTCCGGTGGATTCTGCGTCGCTCGCATGTGGTAGTAGCAGCAGATCTCGACGAGCCCGACGGTGCCGAGCTTGCCTTCCTTGATGACGCGGTCCCGGGCGTGGATGAGGTGCGGCGTGCTGCGGCGCTGCATGCCCACCTGCACGACGCGCTTGTACTTGCGCGCCGCGGCCAGCATGGCCTGGGCTTCGACGACGTCGACGCTCACGGGTTTCTGGACCCAGACGTCGACCCCCGACTTGACCGCTTCGATCATGGGAAGCGCGTGCCAGTGATCCGGCGTCCCGACGAGCACGATGTCGAGGTCGCGCTCCTTGAGCATGGCACGGTAGTCGGAGTAGATGCGCGGCCGCTTCTTCGAGAGCTGCCGCGTCGCCACCAGATCGGCGGCGTCCGACACCATCTGCTTGTCGACGTCGCAGAGCGAGACGACGTCGACCGGCGCCACCTGCACGAGCCGCAGGAGGTCGGACTTGCCGTACCACCCGGTACCGATGAGACCGACCCGTTTCTTCATGTCGGCGAGCTGGCCGGCATAAGACGGAAGACCTGATACAGCCAACAAGGCAGCGCTTTGTTTGATGAAGTCGCGACGATACATAACCCCCCCAAGTTGAGGGCCTGCATGTTACCTCAGGCAGGCCCAGGAAAGTTTGAAGTCTGACGTTGGAAGTCTGAAGTGGGGAAGTGCGGAAGTTGGAAGTCGGAAGTAAAAGTGGGAAGGAAACGGGAAGTAGGAAGTCGGAAGTCGGAAGCGAGAAGTGGGAAGTCGGAAGTAGGAAGTGGGAAGTGGGAAGTGGGAAGTGGTGAAGGGGTGAAGGTTGAAGTTGGGAAGTCCCACTTCCGACTTCTCACTTCCTTCCCACTTGCACTTGCCACTTCCAACTTCCATGCTTCCCCACTTCAGACTTCAAACGTCAGACTTCAAACTTTCATAGCGCGCTCCGCAGGAATCGGACGAAGTTGCCGTGTGCGATGAGCTCGACGTCGGCGGCGCTGTAGCCGCGCGCGGCGAGGAGAGCTGGGAGCTTCGACAGATCCGCAATGGTGGCAACGTCTGAGGGACACTGCTCGCGGCCGAAGCCGCCGTCGAGGTCGGACCCGATGCCGCAATGGGTCGCATTGCCGGCAATCTGACAGATGTGATCGATGTGATCGATCACCCGCTCGAGCGTGACGCCCGCCCTCTCAGGCGTCGATTCCCCGCGAACCCAGTCGGGGACAATCATCCATGCGTCGAACGCCGCACCGATGACCGCGCCACGCGAGATGAGCTCGCGGATCTGGTCGTCGTTGAACTGGCGGTTGTGGTTGACGAGCGACCGGCAATTCGAATGGCTCGCCCAGACCGGGCCGCGAAAATGGTCGAGCGCGTCGCGAAAGCTCTCGTCGCAGAGGTGCGTGGCATCGAGGATCATGCCGAGCCGATCCATCTGGCGAACGAGCTCACGGCCGCGCGCACCGAGATCGCCCTGCGCGTTGGTCCCCTGGGCATAGACGCCCGGACCGTAATGGCCGGGCCCCACCGCTCGCAACCCCTGCGCATACGCGCGCTCGAGATGCCCGACCGTCACGAGTGAGTCAGCGCCCTCGAGGCTGAGGACGTAGCCGATTGGCGCATCTCCTTGACCGGCGTGCAACCCGCCGAGATGGCGATCGAGCCCCTGTTTGTCTCGCACCTGGACGAGCTCGCCTCGCTCCTCCATCGAGCGGTACCACGCGAGCTGCGCCTGGGTCATCGCCCACGCCTGCTCCGGGGAGTGCCAGCCCGGAAACGGATGCTCCCGCGTCGAGTAGCGCGCGATTTGGGTAGCTACGCACAGGCCGACGCCGCCACGGCGCATCTCGGCGAACGATACCGTCCCCTTGCCGCGGTCCGGCCGATCGGTGTGCCCGTGCTCACGTTCACGGATCTCGTCGATGGACCGCGACAGGTCGCGGTTCCATTCGATGGCGTTCATTGCCAAATCAAGGTGGGCGTCGACTATGAACATATGGGTTCAGGAGGTTCAGGGGGTTCAGGAGGTTCAGGGTTCAGGGTTCAGGTTCAGGGTTCACGCGACCATCAGGCCCAGCAGGAGCACTCCGGCAAGTCCGAGGACCGACACGATCGTCTCGAGCACGGTCCATGTTGCCACGGTCTGCGGGACGCTCATGTTGAAGTACTCCTTCACGAGCCAGAATCCGCCGTCGTTCACGTGGCTCGCGATGAGCGACCCGGCGCCGATCGCGACGACGAGGAGATCCTTGTTCGATCCTGGCACAGACGCAACGATGGGCGTCATGATGCTCGCCGCGGTCACGCACGCGACGGTGGCCGACCCGACCGACACGCGCAGGAGCGCGGCGACGACCCAGCCGAGTACCAGCGGCGAGAGGCGGAGTCCACTCATCGATTGCGCGATCGCCGTGTCGACGCCCGCGGCGTCGAGCACGCGGCCGAAGCCGCCGCCGGCACCCACCACCAGCAGCACGCCCGCGACGGCCGGAATCGACTCCTCGGCGAAGCGCAGCAGGCGCTCGCGGTCGAACCCGCAGGCGGTTCCGAATGTGTAGAGCGCGAGGAGCGCGGCCAGCAGCATCGCCATGAGCGGGCTGCCCGCAAAGCCGACCCACTGGCGGAGTGGACCATCGGCCAGCGTCGCCTGGGCCAGCGCCGCGAGGAGCATCAGGAGCACGGGCAGCAGGATCGTCACCAGCGTAATGCCGAGCGACGGCGGGCGGGGGGCGGCGACTTCCCCGCTCAACTGGTCCGCCATCACGCCCGCCTCCACGACAATCCGCCGGCTGACGAAGCGGCCGACGAGCGGGCCTGACACCAACGCGACGGGAAGGCCGACGATGAGCGCGTAGAAGAGCGTCCGACCCGTATCCGCACCAAGTTGCGCGATGGCCGCGAGCGGACCGGGATGCGGCGGCACGAAGCCGTGAGAAACCGAGAGTCCCGCGACGAGCGGAATGGCCAGCCGCAGCATCGGCGTGCCCGTCTGACGCATCGCCGTGAAGAGGACTGGCGCCAGCAGCACGAGCCCGACCTGGAAGAACACCGGCAGCCCGATGAGAAAGCCCGACAGCAGCATCGCCCAGTCGAGCCGCTTCTCTCCGAGCGCGGAGACCAGCACGCGCGAGACGACGACCGCTCCCCCTGACTCGGCCAGGAGCTTCCCGATGACGGTACCGAGGCCCACCACCATGGCGATGAACCCGAGCGTATCGCCCACACCCTGCTGAAACGCGCGGGGAATGTCGGCGAGCGGCATCCGCGCGCCAAGTCCGACCACGAACGACCCGACGGCCAGCGCGATGAATGCGGGAGTCCTCACCCAGGTGATGAGGACTACCACGAGCGCGACGCCGAGGATCGCGACGAGGAGTAACGGAGTGGGATCTGCCGGAGGCAAGGTGCCGTGAGCTTACAATGTTTTCGTGGCGATCAGCTTCAGCCGAACCGGGATGGCTCTGGCAGTTCTTCTCCTCGCAGGGCTCGCCCCGATGGCGATGGTGGCGGCCCGCGCGCCCCAGTCGACGCGCGCCTGGCCGCCCGGGCTGCATCCCGCGCCGACGGACTCGCCCGTCCTCTCGCCCGAAGACGAGATGAAGACGTTCTTTCTGCCGCCCGGGTATCGCGTCGAGCTCGTGGCCAGCGAGCCGATGATCCAGGAGCCAGTGCTCATCGACTGGGACCCCGACGGTCGTCTCTGGGTCATCGAAATGATCGGCTACATGCAGGACATCGCCGCCACGAGCGAGCATCAGCCCCTCGGCCGTATCAGCGTCCTCGAGGACACCGATGGCGACGGGAAGATGGACAAGAAGACTGTCTTCCTCGACAAACTCGTGTTGCCACGAGCGCTGAAAGTGCTCGACCGCGGAGTGCTCGTCGCCGAACCGCCCAACCTCTGGTTCGCCCGCGACACGGACGGCGACCTGCGCGCCGACACGAAAGAACTGGTCACGAACACCTACGGCCGGCTCGACGCCAACGTCGAGCACAACGCCAACAGCCTGCTCTGGGCGCTCGACAACTGGATGCACACCTCGGAAACCGACGTCTACCTGCGCGAGAAGAATGGGACGTTCGAGGTGCGCAAGACGCTGTCGCGCGGACAGTGGGGCGCGTCGCAGGACGACGCCGGCCGTATTTACCGCAACTCGAACGAGTCGGTGCTGCACGTCGATCTGGTTCCCACGCCCTACTTCGCGCGAAACCCCAGCCTGTTGCGAACGCGGGGCAGCTACGAATCCCTGCGCGGCGCGAACAACGAAGTGAACGTCGTGTGGCCGGTTCACTCGACGCCGGGCGTGAACCGCGGCTACCAGGACGGTGTGCTTCGTCCCGACGGCCGGCTCGCATCGTACACCGCCGTCAGCTCGCCGACGGTATACCGAGGCGATCGCCTTCCTTCCGACCTGCGCGGCGACGTCTTCGTCGTCGATCCCGCCGCCAACCTCGTCAGCCGCATCATCATCCACGATGACGGGACGAAGCTCGTCGCGAAGAAGGCATATGCGCAGACCGAGTTCCTGACCTCGACCGACGAGCGCTTCCGGCCGGTGTACCTGTCGAACGCACCGGACGGCACGCTCTACCTCGTCGACATGTATCACGGCATCATCCAGCACCGCGACTACATCACCGAATACCTGCGCAATCAGATCCTCTCGCGCAAGCTGGAGGGTCCTCTCGGACACGGGCGCATCTATCGCATCGTGCACGACACGACGCAGCGCGCGCGGAAGCCGTCGCTGTCGCGGCAGTCGCCGGCCGGGCTCGCGCTGCTCCTCACGCACCCGAATGGCTGGTGGCGCGACACCGCGCAGCGCCTCCTTGTCGAGCGCGGAGACGCGTCGGTCAGCCCCATGTTGAGGAAGCTGCTCGTCGCGCCCGACAGGACGACCCGCCTGCACGCGTTGTGGACGCTCGACGGTCTCGACAGCCTCGCCCCTGACACCGTCAGAGCAGCGCTCGCCGATCGCTCTCGCGACGTGCGTGCGGCAGCCGTGCGCCTGTCGGAGCGATGGCTCGCTGAACCCGGGCATCCCCTTCAGGCCTCCGTCCTGAAGGTCACAGATGATCCTGACTGGGCGGTGCGACAGCAGGTGGCCGCGACGCTCGGCGAGTTGCCGGGAGGCGTCCGGGAGACGGCGATCGCCGGGATGCTCGAGCGACACGGCGACGACCCGGTGATTGTCGACGCGGCCCTCAGCGGAGTCCGCGGAAGCGAGCCCGCCCTGCTCGGCGCACTCCTCAAGGCCCAGACGGAGACGCCGCAGCTGACGGCGGCCATCACCGTGGCCACGGCGACGATCGTGCGCGCCGGCCAGGACGGTCCGCTGCAGGAGGTATTCGCTCTCGTGGCCGACACCGCGCGACCCGGGTGGCAGCGTTCGGCCGTGCTGCGCGGCGCGGAAGCGGCGTTGCTTGGAGCGGCGATGCCCGGCGGTGGCGGTGGAGGTCGTGGAGGACTGAACGCGGCCGGGCGCGGTGCGGGAGCGCCCGCCACGCCTGGTGCGCGCGGCGGTCCTGGAGGAACGCCGGCGTTTCCACGAGTGGCCACGCCGAGAGGTCAGGCGTCGATGACCGCCGTTGCCTTGTCGCGGGAGCCCGCGCTCGTCGGCGTCGCGCAATCGGACGTTGGGGACCTCGGCCAGCGCGCGACGGCAGTGCTCGCCCGGCTTTCGTGGCCGGGCAAGCCCAACGCCGGCCCTGCCATCGTTAGATTGACGCCCGAAGAACAGCAGCGGTTCGCGGCCGGCCGGGAGTTGTACCAGACGCTCTGCGCCGCCTGTCACCAGCCCGACGGTCGGGGCCGTGAGCACCTCGCTCCCGCACTCGTCGGCTCCGAGCTGGCACTCGGACCGGCCGACATCGCGGCCCGCATCGTGCTCGGAGGCAAAGAAGGATCAACGGGACTCATGCCGCCGCTCGGTGCGGCACTGAGCGACGACCAGATCGCCGCGGCGCTCACCTACATCCGCCGCGAGTGGGGCCACACGGCGTCGCCTGTCGGCCCTTCGACGGTCGCAGAGGTCCGCGCCCTCTCGACCGGGCGGACCCGGCCCTGGACGAACGAAGAGCTGGCGCGGGTGCGCGAAAAGCAATTCTGAATGCATTTCACCGCAGCGCCGCCTTCACCGCTGCGTCGGCCAGCGGGCCCATGATCGCGTAGCCGGCGGCGTTGGGGTGCAGGTCGTCGGCGCTCAGCTCTTCGCGCAGGAGCCCGGTGGCATCGGTCATCGCCGGAACGTAATCGAGATAGACGTGCTTTTCGGCCGCGGCGTATTTCTTCATCCACTCGTTAATCGCCTTGATGCGAGCCATCGGCCGCTGCTGCGTCTGTGGCGCGGCGTTCGGCGCGGTGTGATAAGCGCTCACCGGGAGGATGCTCGAGAAGACGACGCGGATGCCGTTCGCCTTGCCAATCTCCGCCATCGACGCCAGGTTGCCTTCGATTTCCTCGTCGGTCATCGGACCGGTGTTCCCGGCGATGTCGTTCGTGCCGGCCAGGATCACGACGACCTTGGGCTTGAGATCGACGACGTCCGGCCGGAAGCGAATCAGCATCTGCGGCGTGGTCTGCCCGCTGATGCCGCGGCCGATGTAGGGCTTGCCCGTGAAGAACGTGCCGTAGCGAGGCTGGGGCCAGGCGTCGGTAATCGAGTCGCCCATGAAGACGACCCGCGCCTCGTTGCCCGCCGGGGCCGCCGGCGCGGTGAGCGTGCGGTTCTGATCGCGATACCGGGCGAGGTTGGGCCAGTCGCGCAGCCGGTAATCATTACGTCCCAGGTTGACGAGCGCCGTCGCAAGCTCAGGGCAACTCGGCACAGGCGGCGGCGCCGGTGCCTGCTGCTGCGCGGTGAGTGCCAGGCCAACCAGTGGAACCATCAAGAGCGCTGCCTTCATTCGCATATCCGCATCCTTTCGACGGCAAGTTGAGATGTGGTGGATCGTACGCACGGAACTAAACCCGTGCAACAGCGCGTCGTTACGGCCGCTCCCTGATCCACGCTTCGTTGAAGTGCGCGTGCTTGATCGCCTTGCGCGGAAGCCGCCGCTCGGCATCGGGTACTACCGATGCCGGCGGCGCGAAATAGCTGTAGCTGACGTGCAACGTGCCGTCCGCCGCCTGAATGATCGACGGGTAGTGGTACTCACCCCGCAGACCCGCGTCAGCGGTAGCATCGTCATGTTCCAGGTGGCGCGTCCATCGCCACGTCGTCCCTTCGTCGTCGGACAGCGACACTGCGAGACTCTGGCGTCCACTCTCGAGGTCATTCGAGACGAGCACCCAGTGTCCGTTCTTCAGCACCAGCACTTCGGCGCCCGAGCCAGGGTTGGGTCGATCCGAATCCTCCACCCGGCTCCAGGTGTCTCCTCGGTCCGTGGATCGGCTGACCATCAGCCGCTTGGGTGGCGGACCGTTGTCGCGCATGTAGGCGACGAGCGTTCCATCGGTCTTCCGTGCGAGCGACGGCTGGATGTTTCCGAGGCCGACGAGCGGGGTGCTGGTCTTCCACGTCGCGCCCCAGTCGTCGGTAATCGCCATCAGAGAGAAGCTGAAGCCGTCGGAGTAGAGCGGCACGATGAGCCTGGTGCCCTCGAGCACGTAGGGGTGAGCGCGCGTCATCCAGCCGAGCCGCCGCGTCAGCTTGTCGGCCGCGTCCTTCTTCAGCCGCTCGAGATAGGCTCTCCCCCGCTCTGCGCCGTCACCGGCGGCGTTGACCTGTCCCGAGGCGATGATCCAATCGACTTCTGTCGTCACCGTCCGCGCGAACTCGTCGCCTGGCGTCACGTGCAGGACTTCGCTGACCTCCCACTTGGGCACTCCATTCGGACCAAATTCGGACGCAATCTTGTATTTCATCAACGCCGTGTGCCATTCGTTCGCCAGGATGGTCGGCCACAGCAGCCAGAGCCGCTTTCTGGGATCGACGAACATCGTCGAATTGGTGTCCGGGTAGCCGGGTGTGTCCGCCATCAGGAACGGGGCGCTCCACCTGGCCGCGCCCTTCGGCAGCCGCGCGCCACGCACGACGACGTCGTCTGCCGTGCGCTCTCCCGAGCCGTGGAACCAGCACACGAGCAGGTCGCCGCCTGACAGTTCAACCACCGTCGAGCCGTGGTTGTGCCAGTGCTCGAGGGGGAAGACGAGCTCCGAGGTCAGAAACGGTCGTTCGCGGTCGGTCTGCGGACTGAAGCCGTGGACAACGGAGGCCAGTGCCAGCAACGCGGTCACGATTATCAGGTTCCGCACGTGACGCTCCCCTCCGCGACTCATTGCGCGTCGCCCAGACGTGGTGGTCGACTTCAGGCGCCTGGCCTCCGAGCAATCCAGGCGCGAAACCAATCCTGGAACTCGAGAATCTGCTGCCGCCTGCCTGACGTGAGCGGGAGAGGCAGCGGGCCGGTCGGAAACCCACGTGCCTCGAGCGCAATCCTGATGCCCCAGGGTGTTGGAAAGACGCTCAGGCGAACGATGAGCTCGTCGAGCAGCGCCTGCAGCCGCGCCGTTTCGGTCGTGCGGCCGTCCGCGAAACTGCGAACGAGCGCGACCAGAAGCTCGGGGCAGCATCCCGCTACTCCCGAAATGCTACCGTCCCAGCCGGCCCGCAGGCCTGCGTGCAACAAGCGGTCGTCGCCGACGAGCAGCGTCCACTCGCGATCCCGGCGCGCGTCAGCGAACGTCGTCAGGTTCGCCTCCTTCCCGCCGCTGTCCTTTATCCCGACGATGAACTCCTCGTCGCGAAGCAGGGAGAGCACCGTTGCCGGCGCGAGGCCGTTGGTGAAGTCCGGCAGATCGTAGAGCAGGCACGGCGCCCTGAGAACGCGGCTCACGTGAGCCGCGAAGGTCTGCAGGTCTTCCTGCTGGTAGCGGAAGAACATTGGCATCGGCACCAGGAGGGCGCGGCTGCCGGCGGCGACCGCGGTTTCGCCGAGCGAGATCGTCCCGCGGACCGAGGACGACCCGACGCCGACGAGGAGCGCACGATCGTCCGGCAGTCGGTCGGCCGCATGACGGATGACCGCCCTGCGATCGGCTATCTCGAAGTGCGGGTACTCCCCCGTGGCGCCGCCGACACAGATCCCATCGACCCCTGCGCCGATCAGAAAGTCCACCAAACGATCGAATCCCGCCTGGTCAAACCGCCCGTCGTCGTGAATGGGCGTAGCCACCGCCGCGAACAGACCCCTCATCGAACCCATGAACCTCCAGAACCCTTTGAACCCCTTGAACCCTTGAACCCCTTGAACCTAGGCGACGAGCCTCGCCTCCATCCTCCCGACATCACCCTTCACGAAGAAGAGTATCCCGACCAGCAGAAGTGCGCCCGCGGCGAGGTAGACAGTCGATGCCAGCGCGATCGCGAGCCCCAGGCTCTCGCGCTGGGCGATGATGCCGATCACGAGCGGCGCACTGCCTCCCCCCGCCAGCCAGCCGACTGCGTTCATGAATCCCGCAGCCGTGCCGCGCGCTTCGGGCCGGACGACGTCGAAGACCGAGGCGAAGATGTTCGCGTCGTAGAGACCCTTGAAGAGACCCCAGAAGGTCAGTGCCGCAATCACCGTCCCGACAGATGGTGTCAGGCCGCAAAGCGCGACGAACGGCGCGCCGCCGAGGACGCCAATCATCTGGACGGCCAGGCGTCCGCGCGGCGAGCGCCGGCGCCACGCGTCGGCCAGCCAGCCGCCGAGCGGTGCGCCCGCCATGCTGGCGAGCTGGACGAAGAGCGTGGCGGTCAAGCCCGACATGGCGAGGCTCATCTGGAACTTGTCGAAGAGAAACTTCGGCATCCAGGAAAGGAGCACGACCGCGACGAAGTTCGCGCACATGAACGCGCCCATCAGGCAGAGCAGCGTCGGCGTGCGGGACAGAAGGCGCAGGAATTCGACAAACGAGAGCCTGATCGGAATCACGTGCGGCACGGCGGCGCCCGGAAGGTCCGCGATCTCGGCCGCGCCGCGGCGCGGCTCGACGAGCAGCCAGTGCAGCGCGACGCCCAGCAGGATGCCCAGACTGCCAAACACGATGAACGACAGCCGCCAGCCGTAGTACTGGCCGATCAGACCGGCGAAAAAGCCGCCGCCGATCGTGCCGACGTAAACGCTCGTCTGGTGCAATCCCATGGCGCGCGATCGCGTGGCCCGACCGTGGTAGTCGCTGATGAGCGACATCGACGCGGGGAAGTAGAACGTCTCGCCCAGGCCCTCCGCGGCGCGGAAGAAGAACAAGTGGCGGAAGTTCTGCGACAGCGCCGTCAACAGGCAGATGATGCTCCAGATCTGCAGGCCGCCAATGATCGCGGTCTTGCGCCTGACGCGGTCGACAACCATTCCGGCGACTGGTGCCATGAGGCCGTAGACCCAGGCGAAGGCCGACCCGAGCAGCCCGAGCTCGACCGGTGTCAGATGCATTTCCCGCTCGAGGAGCGGAAACACCGAGAAGATCGCCTGGCGGTCGGCGTAGTTGCAGACGCAGATCGTCCAGAGCATCAGGACGACCCACCATTTGTAATGCTGAGTGCTGAGTGCTGAATGCTGAACTGAACTATTCATTATTCACTTCAGCACTCAGCACTCAGCACTCAGCCCTCAGCATTGCCTTGACGACCACCTTGCGCACAAGCCCGGGCTGACCAGCGGCGTGGCACGGCGAGTGAACGTCCTCGGGACCGAAGATCGCGAACATCCCTGCGCGGATCGTCACGAACTCGCTGCCGGGCTCGAAGAAAGCGACGTCGCGTGCCGAATCGTAGGCTTCGCGCTCCCGCATCTGCGAAAGGCTCGCGACACCCATTCGCTCCGCGCCCGTCACCACGAACTGCACGTCGATGTACCGCCGGTGTGCTTCCCACACGCACTGGTCCGCCGCGCGCGTCGTGTACTCCTGCACGAGCGCGAACAGATGATCGCCGTCGAGGTCGTGCCGCCCGATCGCGACCGACCGCATATCGGTGGCACGCAGGTACTCGAGCGCACGGGTCAGGCGGGATGGCAGCTGGTAGAGTGGAGACGCATTCGCGAGCCGATCGATGATCATCGGCAGGCGCTCAGAGCGGGATGTTGCCGTGCTTCTTCGGTGGATTCTTGTCGCGCTTGGTCTCGAGCCGCGCGAGCGCGGCGATGAGCTTGGCGCGGGTCTGGCGCGGCCGGATGACTTCGTCCACGAACCCGCGTGACGCCGCGACGTACGGATTGGCGAACTTCTCTCGGAACTCCTCGACACGCTTGGCGCGCTGCGCGGCGGGATCGGCGGCGGTCTCGATCTCGCGCTTGTAGAGGATGTTGACCGCGCCCTCGGGGCCCATCACGGCAATCTCCGCCGTCGGCCAGGCGAAGTTGACGTCGGTCCGGATGTGCTTGCTCGACATCACGCAGTACGCGCCGCCATACGCCTTGCGCGTAATCACGGTCACCTTGGGCACCGTCGCCTCGGCGTACGCGAACAGCAGCTTCGCGCCGTGACGAATGATGCCGCCGTACTCCTGCCGCGTGCCGGGCAGGAATCCCGGAACATCCTCGAACGTCACGAGCGGGATGTTGAACGCGTCGCAGAAGCGGACGAACCGTGCGGCCTTGACCGACGCGTCGATGTCGAGCGTCCCGGCGAGGTGCGCGGGCTGGTTGGCGACGATGCCGACGCTCCTGCCTCCGAGCCTCGCCAACCCGACGATGATGTTCTTCGCGTAATCGCGATGGACCTCGAGAAACGCCCCCTCGTCAGCGACCGCGTGCACCAGGTCGTGCATATCGTAGGGCTGGTTGGGCGAGGCCGGCACGAGGCGATCGAGCGCCTCGTCTTCGCGATCGACGCGGTCGGTGGTCTCCCGGCGCGGCGGGCCGTCGAGGTTGTTGCTCGGCAGGTAGCCGAGCAGCTCTCTGATGAGCTGAAGGCACTCGCGATCGTCGTGAACCGAGAAGTGCGCGACGCCGCTCGTCTCGTTGTGCGTCTTCGCGCCGCCGAGCTCTTCTTTGGTCACTTCCTCGTGCGTGACCGTGCGAAGGACGTCGGGGCCGGTGACGAACATGTAGCTCGTGCCCTCGACCATGACGTTGAAGTCGGTGATCGCGGGCGAGTAGACGGCGCCGCCCGCGCATGGCCCCATGATCGCGGAAATCTGCGGGATGACGCCCGAGGCGAGCGTATTACGGAGGAAGATGTCGGCGTACCCGCCGAGCGAGAGCACGCCTTCCTGAATGCGCGCGCCACCAGAGTCGTTGAGCCCGACGACGGGCGCACCCATCTTCATCGCCAGATCCATGATCTTCACGATCTTGGCGGCGTTGGTTTCGGAGAGCGATCCGCCAAAGACAGTGAAGTCCTGCGCGAAGGCGTAGACCGTCCGTCCCTCGACCCGGCCGGCGCCGGCAACAACGCCGTCGCCGGGCACGATCTGCTCTTCCATGCCGAAATCGAGGCACCGGTGCGTGACGAGCTTGTCGACTTCGTCGAACGTGCCCGGATCGAAAAGGAGATCGATCCGCTCGCGCGCCGAAAGCTTCCCGGCGTCATGCTGCCGTTTCAGGCGATCGTCGCCGCCACCGCGTTCGGCGCGGCGCTCCAGATCGGAGAGATGCGTGAGCGGGTCCATTCTTAGCCGAGGGGCTTCGCCCCTCGGACTCCCCTACACGCTCTCGCGCGCGCCGCTTCGCCGGCGCGCTCCGTTCGCGTGGGCTCACTCGCTGCCGCTCGTTCGCTGCTCACACTAATTCGCGTCCCTTGCTGCTCGCTCGCGACGCCGGGTAGCCGGTTTGTCGGACACAGACAGCCTCTATGCCTTTACGCTCTGAGCCTTCTCCCAGTCCTTCAGGAACTTCTCGAGCCCGATGTCGGTCAGCGGATGCTTGAACATCGCCTCGATGACGGCCGCCGGGCACGTGCAGATGTCGGCGCCCAGGCGTGCCGCCTCGACGATATGGATCGGGCCGCGGGTCGAGGCGACGAGTACTTCGGTCTTGAAGTCGTAGTTGTCGTAGATCTCTACGATCTCGCTGATGAGATTCATCCCGGACGTGGCGATATCGTCGAGACGGCCGACGAACGGGCTGATGTAGGTCGCGCCGACCTTGGCGGCAATCAGCGCCTGCGTCGGCGAGAAGCAGAGCGTCACGTTGACGCGCTTGCCCTCCGACGAGAGGGTCTTGCACGCCTTCACGCCTTCCTTCGTGAACGGCACCTTGACGACGATGTGCGGGTCGATGCCGGCAAGGTCGCGACCCTCGCGGACCATGCCCTCGTAGTCGGTGGCGACGACCTCGGCGCTCGTCGGCCCCTTCACGATCTGGCAGATCTTCTTGAGGATCTCTCGGTAGTCGCCAGGCTCTTTTGCGAGCAGCGACGGGTTGGTCGTAATGCCGTCGATGATGCCGAGCGGCACGAGGGCTTCGATTTCCTTCAGGTTGCCCGAATCGATAAAGATCTTCATGGTGTCTTCTTTTCTTGATGCTCGTGGGGCCCCACCCCCACTCGCGTTCGCGCGGCGGCTTCGCGCCGCGCTCAGGCCGCAGGCGCTGCCGAGCCAGCGCCCGGTCCTATTTCAACGACATCTCGGCTCGTCTCCCCGGTCTTCAGCGCGAACTTGCTATGTCAGTTCATCAACCTGCCACCTTGATCGTAACCGAATCGCCCGCCCTCAGCGGGCTGTGACTTCCTCTCGAGCGGACGGCGCGCTCTGGTTCCGTGGCGTGACCTTGTCCACGGCGACGACCGCGTAGACGTATCGCACTCCGGGCTTGACGGTGGCGTCGCGGTAGGTCGCGTCCGCGATCGGCTCCGCGGTAAGCGGCAGCAGTGTGTCACCGGGCGCCTCGGCACGCAAGACCAGGTAGCCGCCGAGATCCGCCTCGGCATTCTGATCCCAGACCAGGTTGACCGCGCCGTCCTCGGCCACGGCCCGCAGCCCTTTCGGCGCCGCGGGCGGGAACTTGTCGAGCGGCGTCAGGCAGCCGGGCGCCGAAGGCGGACTCTCGAGCGTGACGCTTTGAAACGTCTGCACCGTCCGCACGACGTAGCACTGCTCCTTGCCGTACTCGACGCTGCCCGTCTCGAACTTGACGTCGGCGAGCGGAGACGGATTGAGCGGCGTGGCCGTGTCCTCGCGACGGTAGACGTTGAACGCGAGCGGCGTCCCGCCCGGCTCGGCCACCGGCGGCGTCCAGTCGACGACCACCGCCTTTTCGGTCGGCAACTGCGCGGCAACCGCCGTAGGCGGCGGCACGGCGCCGAGAAGCGGCACGACGACGCGCGTCGACGGCACACCCGGACGCCCCGAACGCGAGAGTCCACGAATCGCGTAGATGCGCGTGGGATACGGCGCGCCAACCGGTGCCGGCGGCACGGCGGCTGCGGCTGCAACTGCCCCTTCCGGCTTGACTGCTCCGCCTTCTGGCTTCTGCCCTTCGAGCTCCGGTTTCTGGCCGGCCACCACGCCGGCGCCCTCCGGCTTCTGGCCTTCCTTCTGACCTTCAACCGCCGGCTTCTCACCCTCGACCGCCGGTTTCTGCCCCTCGGCCCCCGGCGTCTGGCCCGCCGGCTTCGGTCCACCGGCCGCCGGCTTCTGGGTACTGAGCACCGGCTTCAGCTTCTCGGCGGTCAACTGATCGACGAACGTCACGCGCTCACCGGGAGCGGGACGCTTGTCGGGTGGGGCGCCAGGCGCGGGCGTCTCGCCTTGGACCGGAGGTGGCCGCACGGCGATAGTCCCGACGACGCGCGCGTTGACCAGAAGGTCGCGGTTCGGCGGGGTGACGGCACCCTGCGCAATCGTGATCGCGTAGACCTCGACGCGCGCCAGGTCGATGTCGCCCGGCCCGTTCGCGTTTGCCGACGGCAGCGAAAAACGCAGCTCCACGTCATCTCCGCTGCGCCGCGCGGTGAGCTCGCCCACGGCCGCCGGCACGAGGTGCAGCGGGGCAAGCGGCGGCCCCTTCTTTCCGCACGCGGCCAGCGTTGCGAGCAGGAGGGCGATACCGAGAACCGCGGCGACCGAAGTCGCTGTGCCCGAATCTCTCACAGGACGTAGCGGGAAAGATCTTCGTTGCGGACGATGTCGGCGAGCATGCGATCGACGTAGGCCTCGTCTATGGTGATGTCCTTTTCCGTCATGTCCGGCGCGTCGAACGATACCTCGTCGAGCAGCTTCTCCATCACGGTGTGCAGGCGACGCGCGCCGATATTCTCGGTGCGATCGTTGACCAGCGCCGCGAAATCAGCGATCCGGCCGATCGCGCCGTCGGTGAACCGGATCGTCACGCCTTCGGTCGAGAGAAGTGCGGTGTACTGCTTGACGAGCGCGCTCTTCGGCTCCGTCAGGATGCGCACGAAGTCGAGACGGCCGAGCGCTTCGAGCTCGACGCGGATCGGGAAGCGGCCCTGGAGCTCGGGGATGAGGTCCGAAGGTTTCGAGACGTGGAACGCGCCGGCGGCGATGAAAAGGATGTGGTCGGTCCTCACCATGCCGTACTTGGTGTTGACCGTCGTGCCCTCGACGATCGGCAGGATGTCCCGCTGCACGCCTTCGCGGCTGACGTCTGGCCCATGCCCACCCTCGCGTCCGGCAACCTTGTCGATCTCGTCGATGAAGATGATCCCGGACTGCTGCACGCGATCGACCGCGGCGCGCGCCACGGTGTCCATGTCGACGAGTTTCTGCTCTTCTTCCTGCGCGAGCGCTTGTAGCGCGTCTGGCACCGTGAGCTTGCGCTTCCTGGTGCGGCCCTGAAAGAGCCCGGGCAGCATGTCCTTGACGTTGATGTCGACTTCCTCGACCGACGAGCCCGCGATGATCTCGAACGACGGAAAACTCTTCTCGCGCACGTCGATCTCGACCTGTTTCAGGTCGAGCCGGCCGTCACGCAGCTGCTCGCGCAGTTTCTCGCGCGTCCGCTGGGCCTGCTCGCGAATGCTCGCCGCCTGATCGTCGTAGTCGGGCGCCGGCGGCAGGGGCGGCAGCAGCAGGTCGAGCACGCGCTCTTCGGCAGCCTGCCGCGCCTTCTCGCGAACCTCGGCCACCCGCTCCTCGCGGATCATGTCGACGGCGAGCTCGGTCAGGTCCCGCACCATCGACTCGACGTCGCGGCCGACATAGCCGACCTCGGTGTACTTCGACGCTTCGACCTTGATGAAGGGCGATTGCGCGAGCCTGGCCAGACGGCGCGCGATCTCGGTCTTGCCGACGCCGGTCGGCCCGATCATGAGGATGTTCTTTGGCGCGACTTCCTCGGCCAGCTCCGGCGAGAGCTTCTGACGCCGCGTGCGGTTGCGCAGCGCAATGGCCACCGCGCGCTTCGCGCGCCCCTGCCCGACGACGTGCTTGTCGAGCTCGGCGACGATCTGGCGAGGGGTCAACGCTTCCACGGTCGAGGCCGTCGTTTCCGGCAGGTAGATGGGCATGTCCCGCTGACAAACTCTCTCAGAATCTATGACCCGATTGATCCGCGCGATCCGCGTCCCGTGACCCGTGATCCGCGTCCCGTGATCCGTGGATCTGCGTGATCCGCGTCCCGTGAAACGTGATCCACGTCGGTGATCGGTGATCCGCGTCCCGTGAAACGTGATCCGTGTTCGTGCTCCGCGTCCGTGATCGATGATCCGCGTGCCGTGCTAGGCGCATCCGAGCTCTTAGAGCGACTCAATCGAAATCTTGTCGTTGGAGTAGATGCAGATGCTCGCCGCGATGAGCATCGCCTCTTCGGCGATCCGCCTGGCGGGAATGTCCGTGTGCCGCGCCAACGCTTTCGCGGCCGCCATCGCATACGCTCCACCCGATCCTATCGCGATGATCCCATCATCGGGCTCGATGAGATCGCCCGTGCCCGAGAGCAGGTATGTTGCCTTCGCGTCCATGACGATCAGCATCGCCTCGAGACGCCGGAGCAGGCGATCGGTGCGCCAGTCCTTTGCCAGCTCCACAGCCGACCGCTCGAGATTGCCGCGATACTGTTCAAGCTTGGCCTCGAAGCGCGAGAACAAGGCGAACGAATCGGCCGCCGAACCGGCAAAGCCAGCCAGGATGCGGTCGTTATAGAGCCGTCGAATCTTACGGGCGTTCTGCTTGACGACCGTATCGCCGAACGTGACCTGACCGTCGCTGGCCATTACGGTTTCGTCGCGATGACGGATGGCCAGAACCGTGGTGGCATGGAACATCTGGTGATTCCGAGTCTATCAGACGGGGGGCTCGCGGCTGGCGGTTGGCTGCTCGCGGTTCGAGGCTCTGGGCCTGTGAAGAAATGTCCTGGTCCGGCTTCAGCCGGACCAGGACAAGTCCGCCTAAAGGCGGACACTACGTACGATTTTTCACAGGCTCTCAGGGCTCAGGGCTCAAGCCTTGAGCCCCGTCTCTTTCCAGTGACGCCCCGCACTCTCGAAAGGACACTCCCAAAGCGCTCGAGGGGCGTAGAATGAGGAACAGGCCGGATTCTGGCTCATCCGGCTGGCAGGTCTGTTGCGTTCCGAAGTCTTGGGGATCTGTCCGCAAACACGTCTCGGAGGCGTTTATGACTCGCCAGAGATTCGCCAGTTTCGCTCTTACGTTCGCGGTGGCCGGCCTGCCCCTCTCGGGGGTTGCCTGGGCACAGGAGCGGACGTCGAACGGGAATACGACCGGCTCGGCCGTGCCCCGCAGCGATGGGGGTGGCTCGGCGGCGCCCCGAGGCGACGGAGGCGGCTCGAGCGCCGGGGGCAGTACCGAGCAGCGGTTCGAGCGGGGATAGCGGCGGCGGGATGAGCACTGGCTGGTCATCGCCCTCGTCGCCGAGCTCGACGGCCTCCACGTGGTCGTCGTTTGACGCTCCCCGCCGATCGGACGACCAATCATCGCGTTCGCGAGGCGGCGGCGGCAGCACCGGAACGGTGGCGCCACGCGGCGGTAGCAGCACATCGACGCGGAGCGGCGGCAGCAACTCCTCGGGCCGGAATGCCTCTTCGGGCTCGGACGAATCCGGCCCATCCCGTAGAGCGGTCCCGGCGTATAGCCGTCCACGCGATGGGCGGCCGGTGACCGGTGAAGTCGCGGAGCGGGGCTCCGTGCCACCGGCCGGCGGGGGCGGAGGCAGCTACCCCATCTACCCCTACTACCCGTATTACCCCTGGGGCTTCTGGGGTCCCGGTTATGGCTTCGGCCTCGGATACCTCTACTACGACCCGTTCTTTGGCGGCTACGGTTACGGGTACGGCTACCCCGGAGACTATGGCGGCTACGTCGGCGGCGGTGGTGGCGGCGGCGGATACTCGGTCAGCCAGTCCTACCGCGACAACGGGTCGTTGCGGCTGAAGATCAATCCGAGGCAGGCGCAGATCTACATCGACGGCTACTACGTGGGCGTCGTGGACAGCTTCGACGGCGCGTTCCAGAAGCTGGGAGTCGAAGCCGGCAGCCACAAGGTCGAGCTGAAGGCGGACGGCTACGAGCCGCTCCAGTTCGAGGTCCTGATCACGCCTGGCGAGACGGCCACCTACAAGGGAGAGATGAAGCGGATTCAGTAGGGTCCGCTTCACGCGGTCGCGCGTAAACTGGTGCGACTCGGTATGCTCTCCATCGTCGCAGGAATCTCAGGCCTCTACGACTGCATCGTAGGGGCCTTTCTCTTGGTGGCAGCCGATTCGCTCGCGTCCCTGTTCGGTGTCCCGCCGGCCACCCCCCGTATCTTCTCCGATCTCAACGGCCTGTTCCTGATCGCTGTGGGCGCAGGCTACTACCTTCCCTGGCGCGATCCCGTGCGCTATCGAGGCTACCTGTGGATCATGGGACCGCTGCTCAAAGGGGCCGGCGCCCTGGCGTTCCTGCTGGACTACGCCTTGCGCGGATCGCCGGCTTCGTTCCTGCTATTTGCCGCGTCGGACGGCGCGCTGGCGCTGCTGACGCTCTGGGCGCTGCTCAGACAGGAACACTCGTCCTGGTCCGGCTGAAGCCGGACACTACGACTGATGGAGACAGACACTCGTAGTGTTCGGCTTTAGCCGGACCAGCACGACGTCCGGCGCCGCAACGAGGTCCGCCGAAAGGCGGACACTACGACTGAGGGATCCCAACCACTACGCCTTCCGCCGGCTGAAGAAGAAATACAGGGGAATGCCAAGGGCGATGATGAGAATCCCGGCAGCCGCAGGACCCCAGGGTGCGCCGGTTTGCATCGGCACCACAAGATCGGCCCAGAGCGCGTTGAGGACGATGGCGAGGCTGGCGGTCGCGAAGATGGCGGGCGCTATCGGATAACCCCACGCGTGGAAGGGCCGCGGCGCGTCGGGCTCGCGCCGCCGCAGCACGAACAGCGAGACGACCGCTATGCCCGAGAAGAGCACCACGGCAAAGCCGGTGTAGGTCGTGAGCGCGTTCGCGCCGCCGGAGAGCACGAGCAAACCGCTCCACGCGGCCTGCGCGACGATCGACGCGGCGGGTGTGTGAAATCGAGGATGCACGCGAGCTGCCCCGGCGAAGAACAGTCCGTCGCGCGCCATCGCGTAGTACACGCGCGGCCCGGCAAAGGTCATCGCGCTGATGCTGGCGGCAATGCTGATGATCGACACGATCCCCATGACGTCCCCGGCGCGGATGCCAAGCAGGCGATCCGCGACGACGTCGAGCACGCTCCCGCGCACCTGCGCAAGCTCGTTGACCGGCAGCACATAGAGAAACAGCAGGTTCAGGAGGAAATAGATTGCGACGACGGCCAGGGTGCCGAGCGCGAGGGCGCGAGGCACATTCCGGCCGGGCTCGTGGATCTCCTCGGCCACGTACGCCGCGGCGTTCCATCCCGAGTAGGTGAACATCACCGGAATCAGCGCCAGCAGCCACGCCCCGGCGGCAACTGGTGCGGCGCCCTGCACGAGGTTCGACGCCGACCCCGCGCCGAGCGTCAGGCCGAGCGCGATGAAGATGAGCAGCGCCGACACCTTCAGCCCGGCAAGCAGGTTCATCACGAAACGGCCCGGCCCGACGCCACGAATATGGATCCAGGCCATGAGGCCGATCGCGGCGAGCGCGACAATGGACTGACGCGAAATCGTCAGTGGAACGAACGGGATCGGAATGACCAGGAGCGCCGTCGAATCGCTGGCTGCGGGGACGAAACGGCCGACATAGAACGCGAGGACCACCGCACTTGCGGCGGTGGCGCCCGAGAAGCCAGCGACAAACGACGTCCAGCCGGTGAGGAAGGCCGCGAGGCGTCCGAACGCGGCGCGCAGGTACACATACTCGCCGCCGGCCCTCGGCCTCAGAGCGGCGAGCTCGGCATAGGCCATCGCGCCCGCGAACGCCAGGAGGCCGCCGGTGACCCACGTGCCGAGGAACAGCCACGGGTTCTGTACGCTCGCGGCGACCTGTGGCGGCGTGAACAGGATCCCTCCGCCGATCACGTTCGAGACGATGATCGCGGCGGCGTCAAACGGACCGAGGCGTCGAGCCAGTGCCTGGGTCTCGGTCGACGGGGGTGAAGGGCGGAGGCGGACGGCAGTCTGTGTGTGCGCCACGTGTTTTGTGCGTCTGGTTGTGTGGCAGGGCGTTGAAGCTGGCGCTACTTCGTCAGAACCGTACGAGGGATGTCGAAAGACAGCAGCTCAACCCATTTCGTCGAGCTCTCCTTCGCGAACACGCGCGCGCGAAAGTCCTTGAACTGACTGTGCTGGAGCATCTCGGCACGCGTTTGCGGCGCATCGCCCGTGAAGCCCGTCGGTGAACGCACCGGCAGCAGGGCCGTCTGCGCGCCCTCGGTGAACTCGACCGTCTGCAGAAACACTTCGTCGGCTTCCTCTTCGCCTTCCAGTCCCGGTTTCGAGGGATCGACAATTCTCTTGAAGTGCACGTTCAGCGACAGCGAACGGAGGCGCACATCGGCGGGCTTGCGAATGCGGAAGGAGACGGTGGGCACCAGCTTGTTCTTGCCGTCGACGATGCCCGAGTCGAACCAGCCGCCGGACACATCGGTGACTTGGAGGGTCTTCTTGAAATCGACAGCCTGAGTGCACGATGCAGCGGCAGCAAGCGCCAGCGGGAGGAGGCTCGTCGCGACGAGCCTCACTCGCATGGAGCGGACCTTATCCGGCATGCCGGGATTGTAGATCAGAACACGCGGGCTTCGACTTTGACCCGTTGACGAATCTCGTCCCGCTTGGTCGGGTCCGCGTGGTAGACCGACAAGTCGCTCCCCTTGACCCGCAGCACGATCGTGATGAGGTCCGACAACCCGGCTGGAGGCATGGGGCCTTCGCTGGCACGCGCGGCCAGCGTCAGCCACTCGTCGGGACCGAGGTTCATCTGGAGGCTGTGGTCGAGCATCGCGTCGACGAGTGCGCCCTTCACCGCTTCGGAATAGAGGACGTTGGGATCGGGCATCGTCGCGGTGGCCGCCGCGATCTGTCCGGGCGCTGGCGCCGGCTGTCCCTGCGGCCCGCGGGGCGGCATGGCAGGACCGACGGTCTTGGTGACCTGCTCGAGCGCCCCCTGGGCCTGTTGGCGGTTCGGACCGTCGGGTAGCGACTGAATCGCGCTCCGCAGCGAATCGAGGGCGTTCCCGACCTGTCGATCGCGCTGCACGTTCATCATCGACCAGATCACGCTCTGGTTCATGTCGGGGATCTCGACGTCGAAGAAGACGCCGTAGCCATCGAGCACGAAGCCGCGCGCCCGCGGCACGCCCGAGAGGACCGTGACCCCGGCCGGCTCGAAGCGCTCCATCTCGGTGCTGACTTCCTCGGCGCCGAGCCGCACGGCCTGGACGAGCACACCTTCCATCAGCCGAATCTGGTTGCGCCGGCGCTGCTCGTCGCGCGATCGACCCTGGCCCTGTGCCTGCGACAGGGCAGGCACAGCCAGCGTCGCAATCACGACAAGAAGAATTCCTTTTTTCACGATCTCACCCCTGATGTCTGAATCTCTACGCGTGCGCGCGTGGCTAGCGCTGCAATCCGACCCGCACAATATGCTCTTCGAGCGCCTTCTGACGCTGGGACGTTTCGTAGTTGGTTCCGGCCAGTTGGCGATAAGCGGTCAACAGGCGGTCGACGTCGGCGCGACGCGCCGCCTCGGTGTCGCGGTTCACCTGAAGGATCTGACGCGCGAGCACGGTCTGTTGGCGTTGTTCGCTGTCGCTCACCAGCTGACGGACGAGCCTGACGATCTCGGCATCCGACATCCGGCTGACGGTGCTGGCCTGCACCAAGGCGCCCTCCGGCCGCGCCGCGAGCTGGCTCTCGAGCTGCTTCACGCGCGCCTCGACTCGTTGGACATCAGACGTCGACGCTGATGTCGCGAGAACCGTCGAGGCCGGCGCGGCAGCGTCGCGGTTCCACCCGGTCCGCACGACCATCCCGTCACTCCCGAACCTGACCTCGACGTTCGCGACGGCGGCAGACACGGCCACGGTGAGGAGCGCCGCGGCGGCAAGGCCCCACGCGGGCGACGCCCGCCACCAGCGCGCCGGCGACGCGACTGGCTTCGCGCTGCGCACGATCTGAAAGCCGAGGTCAGGCTCCGGCGGCGTCCAGGACGTCAGGTGCGTGCGCGTGCCGCGCAGGCCGTCCACGTCCGCTCGGCAGTCGGCGCACGACGCCAGGTGCCGGTCGAACGCCTGCCGATCGGAGGATGGCAGTTCGTCGTAGAGATAGCTGAGCAGGAGTTCCTTGTCGCACATGATGGCTGTATCTCTTCCTGTGTCGTAGTGATCAGATCGCGTTCGTAGATCCGATGACGGGCTTGAGCGCCGCGTTACGCGCCTGAGCGCGCTCTGCGCGGTCGACGTCAGCCTGCTCCAGGTGCCGGCGGAGAACCGTCAGCCCCTGGTAGAGCCGTGTTTTTACCGTACTCAGCGGGCAATCGAGGAGATCGGCGATTTCCTGGAACGTCAGCCCGTGGTACTCCTTCAAGATGATCGCGGTGCGCTGTTCGTCGGGCAGGAGCGCCATGGCCCTGGCCACCGCACGACTGAGCTCCTTGCGCGACACGAGCTCGTCGATCGATTCAGTGCCGACGGCCTCGCCCGCGAGCTCGACGAGGTCGACGCCCTCGGGCGCCTGCACGATGGGGGTGCGGCGCTCGCGCCGAATCCAGTCCCGGCAGAGATTCAGCGTGATGCGATAGAGCCACGACGAGAACTTCGCCTGACCCTTGAAGCCGCTGAGGGCGCGGAAGGCCCGCAGAAAGGTTTCCTGAGCGACATCGCGAGCCTCTTCCTCCCGCCCGATCACCCTGTAGGCCAAGGCATAGATCGGCCGCTCCCAGCGCAACACCAGCTGGTTGAAGCTGTCTAGATCGCCGCCTCGCGAGCGGTCGACCAGCTCTTCGTCACTCATCATTCATTGGCTGTCAGCTGTCAGCCGGCCGTGCAACCTTCCAGGTTAGCCCTTCAACCTTGCTTCTCGTCTTTCCCCTTCGCCCTTCATTTTCAGCCTTCAGCACTCATCATTCGTCACTCTTAAGACGACGAGTCCCCCCTCTCCGGTCGGACCCCCATTTTACCTTTGCCCTTCAACACCTTAGAATGCCTCGGCCACGCGGCCCAGGACCGGGACGCGACGCCCCAACACCCCAGCATGAGACCTCCGCCTGCCCCGCCATCGGGAGCCAGCCAGCCCCCGCCGCCCGCCTTTCGGGAACTCTCCCGGACGTTCTGGCGGGGCGTGTCTTCGAGGCACGGCCTGGGCGCCGCCATCGAGGGGGTGCTGCGGGAGTTCAACACCCACGTCGGCGCCCGGCGCTCCTCCGTCTGGTTGCACGACCGGCGGGCGCGCGCGCTCTGGCTCGCCGCCTCGTCCGATGCGGCCTACCGGGCGGCCGGACACCGGGTAGCGGCCGACGACGCCGACGCGCAGGCGGCCCGCGGTCTGCGGCTCGAACAGGCCGAGATCCTTCACGAACATCTGGAGCCTGTGCTCGTGACGCCGCTGCGTGGATGGCGCCGCGCGCTGGGCACGCTCGTCGTCGAGGGCGCCGTCCCGGACAAGCTGAGCGACCAGCAGCGGCTCGATCTTGCCGGGGATCTCGGCCGGCAGCTCTCCGCGGGCATCGAGAACGTCCAGCTCCTCGAGGACATGCTCAGGCAGCGGCGGCTGCTCGAGGACACGTTCAACTCGCTCCTCGACCTCGTGGTCGTCACCGATCGCGAGCATCGCGTCGTGCAGATGAACGACGCGTTCGCCACCCGGCTCGGACGGCCGCGCCCCGAGCTCCTCGACCGCCCACTTGCCGAGCTCGTCGGCGCCGACCTCGCGGAGTGGGCGTCGGTCTCGGACGTCGAGCTCGCCGCCGAACGGGTACGCGCGCTCGATCATCCCGGCCTCGGCGGGAGCTTCGTCGTGACGATGACGCCGCTCATCAACGAGGACGGCGACCCTGTCGGCACCGTGCTGGTGGCGCGGGACGTCACGCGCCAGACACGGCTCGAAGCCGAGCGCGAAGCGCTGCGCGCCAGGCTCGCGCAATCGGAGAAGCTCGCGTCGCTCGGGCAGTTCGTCGCGGGCATCGCGCACGAGATCAACAACCCCCTGCAGGGGGTGCTCGGACATCTCGAACTGCTCATCGGCGCGCCGGCGGCACGCGGTTGGTCGGCGGAGAGTACGCCGGCGTTGCGGCGGGAACTGCGCCGCATCTACCGCGAGGCCGACCGCGCGGCCAAGATCGTCCAGAACCTGCTCACGTTCTCGGGCTCGCAGCGCAAGACCCGCCGCCGGCTGCGCATCGAACGTGTGCTCTCGCGAGCGGTCGCCAGCCGCCGCGCCGCGCGCGCGCGCGCGCACATCGACCTCGTCCGCGACCAGAAAGACGAAAACGCCACGGTCGTAGGCGATCCGCTCCTCCTGCAGCAGGCATTCCTGAACGTGCTCATCAACGCCGAGCACGCCATCACCGCAACCGGCGTTCCAGGAACCATCGTGATCTCGACCACGAGCAGAGACGGCCGCGTCATCACGACCGTGCGAGACACCGGACCGGGAATCGCCGCCGACGTGCTGTCCAAAATCTTCGACCCTTTCTTCACGACGAAAGCCGTGGGCGAGGGCACCGGGCTCGGGCTCGCCATTACCTACGGCATCGTCCAGGAACACGGCGGCACGATCCACGCGGCCAACAATAGCGAGGGAGGCGCGGTGTTCACGATCGACCTGCCCGGCGCTGACAAACGCTAGGGCTCAGGGCTCAGCCAAGATCTTCGTGTACGTGGTCCAAGGTTTTGCCTGAGCCTTGAGCCCTGAGCCCCCTTGAGCCCTGAGCCTGAACTCCCTCAAAGTCTGGTAAAGTGCGTCCGACATGGCGCCCGGAGGTGAAGAAGGGTTTTTGACGACCGAGGAGGTACTCGAGTACCTCCAGGTGAACCTGCGAACCGTCTACCGGCTGATCAAGGCGGGGAAGATTCCGTCGGTCCGCGTCGGCCGCCAGTGGCGGTTCCGGAAGCGCGACATCGACGCGTGGCTCGAGAGTCAGCGCCCGCGTCAGCAGCGGGGCACGGTGGGTGCGGCGCGCGTCACGGCACCAGCCGTGGGCCGGCCTCGCATTCTCGTCGTCGACGACGAAGCGGCCATCCGCGATCTTCTCTCGAAGACGCTGGCCCTTGCCGAATACGACGTCGACCTGGCGCCCGACGGGCGCACGGCGCTCGAGCGGCTCCGCATGATCCCCTACGATCTCCTCATCACGGATCTCAAGATGCCGGGAATCGATGGCCTGACCGTCGTCCGCGAAGCGCGACGGCTGAAGGCGGACATCCCCGTTATCATCATCACGGGGTTCTCGACCGAGGCGAGCGCGATCGAAGCGGTCAATCTCGGCGTCTCCGGCTACCTCACCAAACCTTTCCGCGTTCCGCGCGTGCTTGCCGCGGCAGCCAAAGCGCTCGGCGAGTAGCCCCAACTTCCTTACATTTCTGCGCAGTCTTTCCCGAGCCTTCCGGGTACCTTTCGGTTTCTTCGAGTGTGCGCCCGTGTGCGGGTTGACGACGGCGGCGCCATACTTTACAGTTGAGAGCGTTAATGTCGTATAAAGTCCTCTGGAGTGCTTTTCGCTATCAGGAGGACATGACCCCACTTCCGCTACCGGCGGAAGGTATCTGAATGGAGCGATGTCACATGCGAAAGACACTCTGGAAAGTCGGACTCACAACGGCGGCTGTGGTGCTCTTGACGTCGAGCTCGGCCTACGCGCAACAAGTTGCGAACGCGAGCTTGAACGTGACAGTGAACGTTGGGTCGCGCGCGCGCCTCACGCTCGGCGCAGCGGGAATCACCTTTGCGGACGCAGATCCGACAACGGTCCCCGTTATGACGGCCGGACCGGTGACGGTCGACGTCGGCGCACGCACGGGCGCGGCCTCAAACGTCACGCTCACGGTCCTAGCCAGCGGCAACCTGGCGTCAGGCGGCAATACGATCCCGATCAACACCCTGACCTGGACAGTCGCCGGCGACCCCGGGTTGGTCGCCGGAACCTCGAACGCCACCGTGGCGCAGAGCGTCGGCGCGTGGGTGGGTTCGGGTATCCGCAGCGGCTCACAGTCGTTCTCGCTGCCGAACAGCTGGGCCTACGTGCCCGGCACGTACACCGCAACGCTCAACTACACGCTGACAGTTCCCTAGTTTTTGGTTCGAGAGGACGAACCACCCCCCGGGGCCACCGCGGCGACGCGGTTCGGCTCCGGGCCGGTGGTCTGATGGCCGGGCCATCGGGGCCTTGTTGGACATCCAAATGCCGGCGACGGCCAGACTCAGAGTTCTCCTCGTGCTCGTCGCCTTCGCCATCGCGTTCGCGGCGTCCGCACGCGACTCGGCGGCACAGACGCGGACGGCCACCTTGAATGTGTCGATTAACGGCCTGGCGCGGCTGACGCTCTCGAGCGCAGGCGTCACCTTCGCGGACAGCAACCCTGATCTCGTACCTCAAGTGCCCGCCACACCCGGGCCGCTGACGATCACAGTCAAAGCCCGCACGACGCTCAATGCGACGCTGCGGCTGTCGGTGCTGGCGAGCGACGACCTGCGGTCGGGCGTGCGAACGATCCCGGCGTCGAACATCACCTGGACCGCTGCGGGTGCTGGGTTTGTCGCCGGTACGCTGAACCGGACGACGCCTCAGGCCGTTGGGTCGTGGGTCAACTCGGGCGTCCGCACTGGCACGCAGAGCCTCTTTTTCAGAAACCTCTGGACGCATCCGACCGGCATCTACACGCTGACGATGACCTACACGTTGAGCTCGCCGTGACCATGACAGGGACCGTCGGCCGACTGTCTCGTCTGATTGCGGTCAGCGCGCTTGCGTTGCTGGCGCTCGTGGCCTCCGCGCGGCCGGCCTCGGCGCAACTGCTCCTCGTGTCGCCGGCGACCATCAACTTTCCTTCGAGCGATCCGGACACCGTGCCGGTGATCTCGGCCGCGCCCGTACGTGTGACGTATCTCGTGCTGGCACCCGCCGGGCGCCCCTGGACGATCACCGTTTTGGCCGGTGGCGCGCTCGTGTCCGGCGCCTCCACGATTCCGATCTCGAACGTCTCGTGGATCGCCACACCCAGTCCGCCGTTCAGGAACGGCACGTTGAGCACCGTCGCACAGACGCTCGCCACCGGAGCCGGAACGGCGCTCCTCCAACAGGGTGACGTCACCTTCCGATTGACGAACTCCTGGAACTACACCGTCGGCAACTATACCCAGACCGTCACATTCACGCTGACTTCACCATGAGCATCAGAACCGGACGCCTCCGCTCGATTACCGTCACGGCCGTCGCCTTGGTCGTTACGCTTGGCACCTCGCGCGCGGACGCGCAGGTCTCTGTGGAGGTATCACCCCTCCGCGTGGAGCTCCAGGCTGGGCCCGGCAGCTCGACGACCCAGCCCATCACGCTCACCAACTATGGCAAGGAGGCCGTGCGTGTTCGGGCGCGGCTGACCGATTGGGACCTCACACGTGACGGCACGCCACAGTTCGAGGGTGCGGTTGTGGGTGGGCCGTACTCAGCGACCGGGTGGTTGCGTGTGGCCCCCCCCGAGCAGGTGCTCGAGCCAGGAGCGTCTGCCACCGTGCGATTCAACGCCACGCTCCCCGACTCGGTCGAGCCCGGCGGCTATCGCACCGGCATTCTCTTCGAGTTCGAGGCCACATCGGGGCCGATCATGTCGGCTCGACGCGAACTCGCGTTCAAGAGCCGGATTGCGACGCTCATCTACGTCAACGCCGGCGCGCCACCTGCGGTGACCGAGCTCGTCGACGTCAAGGTCCGGCCGACCAATGAAGGCCTCGATGTGGTCGCGACGGTGAAGAACTCGGGCCGCAAGACCGTCCGCGCGAAAGGCACGCTCGTGCTGTTCGACGCGGCAGGCGCCGTCGCGCGCGAAGCCGCGGTGCCGGACGTTCCGCTCCTCCCCGAAAGCGAACGTGAGGTCTCGGTGCCGGTCGCGATTGCGCCCGCGACGCCGCTCGCGCCCGGTCTCTACCGCGCAGAGCTCAAGCTCGATCTGGGGCTGGCGGCTATCATCGTTGGCGAGACGCCGGTGACGATCGCGAAGTAGCGCTATGCGGGTGGAGGCGCTGATTCTGGTCGTCGCGTTGCTCCTGGCGGCGCCCGTTGCGGCGCAGCAGGGCTCGCTGCAGGTCAGCGCGTCCGCGCAAGCCGTCACCGCAGACACCCCGCGTCTCAATACGTTTGGACAGGTCGAGCCCGACATTGGCGTCACCTGGCTGCAGCCCGGTACTCGTTTCGGCACGGTGCAACTCGAGTTGCGCGGCACCGAGCGCAAGAACGACTTTCACGCCGGCCGCATATATGGCTCGTTGAGAGATCTGAAGTTCGGCAGCTACACCTGGACGGCCGAAGGCGGCGACGCCTACTACTCGCCGGCGATCGGCGAGTACAAGTTTTCCAACCTCAGTACCCCCATCGTCACATTCGTCGGCGGAGCGGTCAGTGGGCGATCGGCGCGCACCAGCGTGAGCATGGTGGCCGGCCGCGGCACGGTCTGGCGGAACATTTTCGGCAGCGACCCCGATACGCTCGACCAGACGATCGTGGGGGGCCGGGTGACGCGCCGCGCCAACGAGCGACTCGACGTGAGTGCCCGCACCTCGCGCATCCGGACTGCCGATCTCGGCGAGTTCACCAACACGATTGCCGCGAGCGATCAAGCCGGCGGCGGCATCCGCTACGTGGTGACGCCCGCGATTCAGGTGATCGGGGACGGCAGCGTCGTGTCGTACCGTCGGACAGGCGCCACCGCTCACGAGCGGGATGGTTCCGGCCTCGTCGGCCTCCACTGGCTGCACAGCCGCGGCTGGATACAGGTCAATGCCTCGCGGTTCTCCCCCGGCGATTCGCCTACGCTCAACGCCACGCTACCCGATCGATCGGGAGCGTTCGCGGCTGGCGAACTCGACCTTGTGAAACGCGTGCGAGTGTTCGGTGGATGGGAGACGGGCCGGCAGAATCTCGATCCGAGCGCCGCGTCTGCCGCCGGTTATTACATCCCGCGCAGCGATGGGACGCGCCAGTTCGCCGGCGTCCGCACGCAGGTTGGCGGACGCTCGACGCTTGCGTTCAGAGTGGAATCCGGTGATCGCATCTCCAGGTACGTGTCAGGCGGACGGGACGTCGAAAGCGACACCGGGTTATGGAGCGCGGACTGGCAGACGGCGCTCAACCGCATGAACGGCTTCGTGCGGATCGCGCAACGAAGCAGCGTCACGAGCGCCAGCCGGTCGGGGTCGTACACGCAGCGTGATGTCGCCGGCCAGATCGTCTTCCGGATATCGCAGTCAGCGCAGGTGTTCGGCCTCCTGAATACCACGCGTACCATCGACCAGACTGGCGGAGGCAGCACCTACTGGCAAACCGGGGGCGGGACGCAGCTACAAGTCGTTCGACAAGGCCTGTGGCTGAGGACCGAAGCCACGCTCAGCAGAAACGCTGACCTGCTGACGCAGTCGTTCGTGCCGCGTGAGTCGCTGAGCCTCGGATTCAACGGCTACGTCGCGGCCCGCACCTCTCTCGGCGTCGATGTGTATCTCGATCGGGCGACAACGACATCGCACACCGGAAGCCCATGGGCGACGCGGTCGATCGTGCGTCTGGTCCAGACCGTGCCGACCGGCGCCGCGTATTCCACGGGCGGTTCAGGACTCTTCCGTTCGGTTCCGGTCCGGGCCGTCGCGACCGTTAAAGGCGTGGTGTACGCGGACTGGAACGGGAACGGCATGCAGGATCCGGGCGAAAACCCGATCGCCGGAGTGCCCCTTCGCATCGACGCGGTTGGCGCCGCTGAATCGGCAAAGAACGGAGAATTCGTCTTTCGGAATATCCCGGATGGCCTCTACGACGTAGGGCTCGATCTTGGCGCCCTGCCGATCGACTTCGACGCGCCCGCGATTCCGCACCTGCAGGTAGCCTTGTCTGGACGCGACACGCGACAGGTGGCGTTCGGGTTGATTCCGCTCGGTTCGATTCGCGGCCGCGTCGTCCGGGACCTGAATAGCAATGGCGCGGCCGACAGCACCGAGCCCGCAATCGAGGGTGCCGTCGTCGTGCTCGATGGTGGCAGACGGTCGGAGCGATCGAAACGAGGACAGTACGTGTTCGAAGCGGTGCAGAGCGGTGAGCATTCGGTCACGCTCCTGGCCGACTCGCTACCGGACGGGGCGCTCATCGCCGGTGAAGCCACCCAGATCGCAACGCTCGGGCGCGAGCGGATGACGGTGGATGTGCCGTTTGTCGTGTCACTCGAAACGCGCGCCGAAATCAGGAAAGTCTTTCCCGGATCCGCGGCAGCCGCACTTCCGAAGCCTGGCGCCGCGGCCCGCCGGGATGGAAAGCCGATGCCCACAGTGCCAAAGGCCGATGCGGCTGCCGCAAAGTTTGACGCATCGGCGGCGAGGGTCGCAACGCCGGCTCCCACACCTGGAACGTTCGCGCTTCAGGTCGCCGCGTTCGACGACCCTGCACGCGCTCGACAGATGGTGGTCGAGTTGAAGAACAAGGGGCTGCCGGCCTATCTCGTCGAACCGCCCACCGATGCACCGAATGCGCCTTATCGTGTTCGCGTTGGAGCCTACGCCAGCCGACTTGATGCGGAGCGCGCACGTGGAAGCGTCGCTCGGACAGTGGGGGGAGAGGTCTGGGTGACTCAGTCGGCAGTCGGCAATCGTTAGTCGTCAGTCAGTCGGTCGTCGGTCACTCGTCAATCGGTCTTCAGTCGAAGCGTGACGAGGATCTCGTAGATGCCGGGCGGCGCGTCCAGCCTGATCGTCAACCGGCCAGTTCGGAGGCCGCCTCCCACCCATGTCGCAACCACCGTTGACGCGCCGGCGGTGAGGGATCCAGGTGTCGTCCCTTCGGGGCCGGCGACGATCGTCAAGGCGCCTGGCAGCTGCGCGTCGACGTCAGCGACCAACTCGACGGCCTTGCCTGAGGCGATGCGAACACCAGCTGAGAAATCCAGCGACGCTTCAGCGGGCGTGGAGCCCGTCACGTGAAACGTCAGCACGCGAGTGGACACGACCAGCGACGCCCGCGGCGCGAACGTGACGGACACCGGCAGGCTCGAGGTTGCGGCGCCGGACGCCGCCTGACCGGCAGGCTCCGCACGAACGACCGCGACCCCGAACGCCATCACCACAACACGAAGCACCTGACATCGCACCGTCATGAGCACCGGATGGTACGAGGCCGCGAGCGTGTCTGGCTATGCTTTGAGCGACACGATATCGGACCCGAGGACGCTCTTGGACGCCAATGAGACGACTCTTTGGCACTGGTGTCTGTTTCTGAGCCTGCGAAAGCCTCGTGCTAAAATTACACGTTTGTCGCGCGCCGCTCTTCCCCTGCCATGATCCAGCTCTCCAATCTGAGCAAGTCGTTCGGCGACCGGATCCTCCTCGATTCGGTGAGCTGGCAGATCGACAACCGCGAGCGTGTCGGCCTCAGCGGACCGAACGGCGCGGGCAAGACGACGCTGCTCAAGATGCTGGCCGGACTCGAAGAGCCTGACGGCGGACAAGTCGTGAAACCCGCGGGCCTGACGATCGGCTACCTCCCGCAGGATGGACTCCATCACTCCGGACGGTCGCTCATCGAGGAGGCGGGCCAGGCATTCAAGTCGCTGCTCGACATGCGTGCCGAGATCGCCGCGCTCGAGGATCGCCTCGGCGACGACAGCGTGCACGAGTCGGAGCACGCGGGCATGCTCAGCCGGTACAGCGAGCTGCAGGAGAGCTTCCGCCGGCTCGAGGGCTTCAGCGTCGACTTGAAGATTCACACGGTGTTGCGCGGCCTCGGGTTCTCCAAAGACGACATGGAGAAGCCGACCGAGACCTTCTCCGGCGGCTGGCAGATGCGCATCGCGCTCGCCAAGCTCCTGCTCGGCCGGCCCGGCCTGCTGCTGCTCGACGAGCCGACGAACCATCTCGACCTCGAGGCCCGGAACTGGCTCGAGGAGTATCTTTCCGACTATCCCCACGCCGTGATCCTCGTCTCCCACGATCGCTTCTTCCTCGACGCTGTCGTGACGCGCATCACCGACATCGGCCTCCGCACGCTGACCGACTATCCGGGGAACTACAGCAGCTATCTCCATGAACGCGAAGAGCGCATGGAGCGGCTCCGCCAGCAGAAGCGCGATCAGGACGACGAGGTCGCGCGGATGAAGGCGTTCATCGATCGTTTCCGCTACCAGGCGACCAAGGCGGCGCAGGTGCAGAGCCGGATCAAGATGATGGACAAGATTGTCCCCATCGAAATCCCGGCGGAACGCAAGCGCGTCCACTTCACCTTCCCGGCGTGCGCGAAGAGCGGCCGCACGGTCCTCGATCTTCGCGGCGTGTCGAAGGCCTACGGCTCGCGGCGCGTCCTCGACGGCATCAACGTCCTCATCGAGCGCGGCGATCGCATCGCCCTCATCGGTCCCAACGGCGTCGGAAAGTCGACGCTGATGCGCATGCTGTCCGGCGTCGAAGCCCCCGACAGCGGCACGCGCACCGACGGGCACCAGGTCGTGATGCAGTACTTCGCGCAGGACGAGGCGACGCGGCTCGATCCGACGCTCACCGTCTACCAGACGCTTGCCGGCGACGCGCCCATCCACATGGTGCCGGCGATCCGCAACATCCTCGGCGGGTTCCTGTTCTCGGGCGACGACGTCGAGAAGCCCGTGCGGGTGCTGTCGGGCGGGGAGCGGACACGGCTCGCCGTCGCCCGCATGTTGCTGCGGCCGTCGAACACGCTACTGCTCGACGAGCCTACCAACCACCTCGATCTCGACTCGAAGGACGTGCTGCTCGAGGCGCTCGAGGACTTCGGCGGCACGCTCGTCTTCGTCTCGCACGACCGCTACTTCGTCGACAAGCTCGCCAGCAAGGTCATCGAGATACGCGACGGCCAAGCGCTGCTCTACCCCGGGAACTACGAGGAGTGGCTCTGGAGCCGCAAGCAGCGGGAAGAGGCGCTCGAGGGTCAGACCGGGGTCAGACCGGGGTCGGACCGGGGTCAGACCCGGGGTCAGAGCGGGGGGCAAACTCCAAGCTCGGGCAAGGGCCAGAAGCCGGGACCTGCTGCTCAAAGGCCGGCTTCAGTTGCCCGCCCTCCGGCCCCAGAGCCCCGACCGCTCGCGTCCGACCAGCGCCCGGAGGGGACGGCTCCAGAATCTTACGAAGAGCGCAAGCGGCGCGACTCCGAGGCGCGCAAGGTCAAGAAGGCGGCCGACGGCCTCCGCAAGCGCGTCGAGGAACTGGAAGCGCGGATTGCCGAGCGGGAAACGGCCATCAAAGCCATAGAAGCATCGATGTCAGCCCCCGGGTTCTACGACGACCGGGACGCCGCTCAGCCCCTCATCGACCGCCATCAGGCGCTCATGTGGGAGGTTGGCGATCTTATGAATCAGTGGGAAGCCTTGCAGACAGAACTGTAATCGGTGGTCAGATCTGTAACCCACTGAAACGCGTCACTCGCCCCCAGCCTCCTCAAAACATTAAGGAATCCGCGCACACAGCCCCGCGTCCCCGGGGCACACGGTTTGCCCCCACGCACACCGACCTCAGGAGAAGTACGCCCGAGGACCGGCCACGGCTGCACCGGGGCGGGATTCGAGCCATGGGGCGTCCGTAACTCCAACATGGAAATGAGCTTGGCTGATCAGGATCGCGCAATTACAATATTGCCAGCCGAGGTCCCTGCGAGTCAGGGCAGCCTCGGTGCCGGTCCTGCTTTGCCTACACGAAAACCTCGAGACAGTCGCCCGTCCGCGCCCAGCCGCTCCAGCTCCAAGGCGACCGCCGCCAGGACCCGCAAGGCCGCGGCGGCCAGCGCCAACGTCCGCAGCATCGTGCCCGACGACTTCTACCACGACCTCGTCTGGAGCCTGCGCAACGGCGTCCTGGCGGTCACCGTCGACGGCACCGTCGCCGTGATGAACGACGTCGCCTACCGCATCCTCGGCATCACGCCGCGCAAGTCCGACATCGGGCGTCCCTTCACGGGGGTCCTGCAGGGCCAGCCCGAAGTGGCGCGGATCATCGCCGGGGCGTTTGACCTGACGCACCTCCCCAATCGCGCCGAGCTCCGGCTGAAGAGCACGAACAAGGTCATCGGCTACACGATCTCGCAGGTGACCGATGCGCGCGGGCGGCTCACGGGAGCCACGCTCTTCTTCAAGGACCTCACGCGCGTCGAGCAGCTCGAAGAGCGCGAGCGCCTGCGCGACCGGCTCGCGGCGCTCGGCGAGATGGCCGCCGCCATCGCTCACGAGGTCAAGAATCCGCTCGCGGGCATCGAAGTCATGGCGGGGATCCTCAAGCGCCAGCTTCCCGAGTCCCAGGACGCGCAGTCGATCCTCGGCGACATCATCAAGGAAGCCAAGATGGCCAACGCCATCGTGCTCGAGGTCCTCGAGTTCGTGCGGCCGATACGCCTGCAGGTCGAGCACATGTCGCTCCTCGACGTCATCAAGGACGCGATCGCGCTCGCCGACACGCAGGCGCCGCGGGGGAATGTCGGCGTGGCCCTCAGTATTCCCGGCGACCTCGCGACGATTCAGGGTGACCCGCATCAGCTCCGGCAGCTCTTCACGAACCTGCTGATCAACGCGTTCGAAGCGATGAACGGGCGCGGCACGGTCCGGATTGACGCGACCGAGCTGCCCGAGGAAGAGGCGCCGACCGGGGGCGAAGCGCTCGTGGGCGCGATGGTGCAAGTCGACGTGACCGACGACGGGCCTGGCGTGCCGCCCGACGTCATGGACCGCATCTTCAGTCCGTTTTTCACGACCAAGCCCCAGGGCACCGGGCTCGGGCTGGCTATCGTTCGCAAGATCGTCAACGCCCACGACGGGCGGATCGACGTGCACGTGCCCGCCTCGGGTGGCACGCAGTTCCGGGTGACGCTCCCGGTATCGAGCGATCACGAGTTGTTTCGGTAGCTGGTTCGTCGTTCGGGGTTCGTCGTTCGGGGTTCGTCGGGTTCGGGGTTGGGGGTTCGGTTGGGGTTGGGTCGAGGTTCGCGAACGAGCGAAACAAAGTGAGCCGTCGGAGCGGAGCGGGGATCGTGGGACCCCCCGCCGAAGCCTTGGCGGAGGCGGGACGGCGTAGGGGGATCCGCGGGGGCGAAGCCCCCCGGATCAAGACAGACGCGAACGAGCAGAGCGAGTGAGCCGACGGAGCGGAGCGGGGATCGTGGGGCCCCGCGCCCGCCTCCGCCAAGGCTGCGGCGGGTCCGCCGGAGCTTAAGCGAAGGCGGAAGCGAGCGTACAAGGGAGGTCCGCGGGGGCGAAGCCCCCCGGATCAAAAGAGAGGGCTGAGCAATGGGCCGGATTCTGGTGGCAGATGATCACGATTCGCTTCGGCGCGGGATTGTCCGCGCGCTGTCGGACGCGCACCACGAAGTAGACGAGGCGCCGAACGGCAACGTCGCGATCGAGAAGCTGCACGAAGGGCAGTACGACGTCGTGTTGAGCGACCTGAAGATGGGGGGCAGCGACGGTCTCGACGTGCTGCGCACCGCCAAGTCGCTGCATCCGACGACGGCGGTGATCCTGATGACCGCCTTCGGGTCGGTGCACACGGCGGTCGAGGCGATGAAGATCGGCGCCTTCGACTACGTGCAGAAGCCGTTCGAAATCGAGGAGATGGAGCTCAAGGTCGAGAAGGCCATCGAGCACCGGCGGCTCAAGCACGAGATCGAATACCTCCGCCATACGCAGCAGGACATCTACGATTTCGACCGCATCGTCGGCGCGAGCGGCGCGCTGCAATCGGTGCTGTCGATTGTCAAGAAAGTAGCGAAGAGCAACACGACGGTGCTCATCCGCGGCGAAACGGGCACCGGCAAGGAGCTCATCGCCGGCGCGATTCACCACAACTCGCTGCGCGCCGGCCGCAACTTCGTCAAGGTCAACTGCGCGGCCCTGCAGGAGAACCTGCTCGAGTCCGAGCTCTTCGGACACGAGAAGGGCGCCTTCACGGGCGCCGACAAGCAGCGCGTCGGCCGCTTCGAGCAGGCCGACGGCGGCACGCTCTTCCTCGACGAGGTCGGGGACATGAGCGCCAACACGCAGGCGAAGATCCTGCGCGTGCTCCAGGAGCACGAGTTCGAGCGTCTCGGCGGCACGAGGACGTTGCGCGTCGACGTGCGGGTCATCGCGGCCACCAACCGTAACCTGCCGCAGATGGTCGCCAACGGATTGTTCCGCGAGGACCTTTATTACCGCCTGAACGTCGTCTCGATCGACATGCCGCCGCTCCGCGAGCGCAAGGACGACATCCAGCAGCTGGCCATGTTCTTCCTGCGCCGGTTCTCGGGCGAGCTGAAGAAGCGCCTGGACGGCCTGTCCCCCGATGCGCACAAGCTGCTGATGCGCTACAACTGGCCCGGCAACATCCGCGAGCTCGAGAACGCGATCGAGCGCGCGGTGCTGCTGACCGAAGGACCGCTGCTCACGAGCATCGACTTGCGCCTCGGCGAGCTGTCCACGACGCAGCCGTCGGGCGACGCCAGCCCCGTGGTCAAGATCCCGCCCACTGGCATCGCGCTCGAAGAAATCGAGCGCCAGGCGCTCATCGAAGCGCTCAAGATGTCGAACTGGGTGCAGAAGGACGCGGCGGAGCTGCTCGCCATCAGCCCACGCGTGATGAACTACAAGATCAAGACACTCGGCATCGATTACGCGCGGGGCCGCCGGCCGATGGTGGAGTCGATGGCGAGTTAGTTTTGCGCTCGCTGCGATTCACGCCTTCGGGTGAGCCTTTTTGTACGTCTCCAGCAACTGCGCGGCGTTCAGGTGCGTGTAGCGCTGCGTGGTGCTGAGCCGCGCGTGGCCGAGCAGTTCCTGAATCGCGCGCAGGTCGGCGCCGCGCTCGAGCAGGTGGGTTGCAAACGAATGCCGTAGCGCGTGCGGGCTGATCCCGAAGCGCGTGCTGCAGGCGGCCACGTATTTCCTCACCAGCCGGTCGACGCTGCGCGTCGAGAGTCGGCTGCCCTGGTAGTTGAGAAACACTGGCATCCGCGTGATCCGCGACCCGTGATTCCTGGAGATCCGGGCTGGGGGATGCTTCGTGCCCTGCCCTTTTGCTATCCGCGTGATCCGCGTCCTGTCTGTCTTCGGGATCTCGGAGACTGAGACTAGCGACTCGCGGTCGCGCAGCCAGGCGCGCAGCGCGGCCTCCGTCGAGCGGTTGAACGGGACGATCCGCTCCTTCCCGCCCTTGCCGAGCACGCGCACCATCCGGCCATTCAGGTTCACATCACCGAGATCGAGCCCGACGAGCTCGCTCAAGCGGAGACCCGACGCGTAGAAGAGCTCGAGGATCGCGCGGTCGCGCCGGCCGAGCGGCTGTGTGGCGTCGGGCATCTCGAGAAGCGTCGACATCTCGGCTTCGCCCAGATGCGCCGGAAGGCGCTGCTCGCGCTTGGGCGTGCCGACGAGCGCCGCCGGATCACCCTCGAGGATGCCTTCCCGGCGCAGATAGCGGCCGAAGGTGCGTATCGCGGCCAGCTTCCGCGCGGCCGACGACCGGCTGTTCCCCCGCCGGTGCAGGTCCGTCAGGAACTCCCGGATGTTCAGGTGATCGAAGGCCGCCATTGTCAGTTCCGCCCGCGTCCGGCCGGCGCGTCCGGCCAGGAAGGTCAGGAACTGAGAGAGATCGCTGTCGTAGGCGCGGACGGTGTGCGTCGAGGCGTTCTCGTTGAGCCGCAGGTGCTCCAGAAAGTCGACCAGGGCGGCTTTCATCGTCCGGGGCCCCGGGGACTGGACACGGTCTCGCCGGCGTCGATCCAGCGCTCGAGATCGGCGAGCGCGCGCTCGGATAGCGCGAACTTCCGGGTTTCCTTCCGGCTCATCTTGCGCCCGTCTGCGGCACGCATCCGTGGGAACGATCGATCGTCGATCGGTTCCATGATCCCGAACGTGATGTTCGTCGGTTGATAGTGACGCGGGTTAGCGTGCGAGACGTAGTGCGCGAGCGCGCCGAGCGCCGTCGTTCTCGGCAGCACGCGCAGCGACTGACCGAGCACGAGGGCAGCCGCGTTGCGGCCCGCCATCAGGCCCGACGCCGCCGACTCGACGTAGCCCTCCACGCCGGAGATCTGGCCGGCAAAGAAGAGGTCGTCGCGAGTCCTGGTCTGCCACGTGTCGCGCAGGACGTCAGGCCCGTTGATGTAGGTGTTGCGGTGGATCATCCCGAACCGCACGAACTCGGCATTTTCGAGTCCGGGAATGAGCCGCAGGACGCGAGCCTGCTCGCCCCACTTCATTTGCGTCTGGAAGCCGACGAGGCTGAAGTGGTCGCCCGCAAGGTTGTCCTGTCGGAGCTGCACGCACGCGTACGGCTCGCGCCCAGTTCGTGGATCGGTCAGGCCGACGGGCTTCATGGGCCCGAACCGCAGCGTGTCGACGCCGCGGCCCGCCATCACCTCGATCGGCAGGCACCCCTCGAAGAACTTCGCGTCGTCAAATTCGTGCAACGCCGTCTTCTCGGCCGCCATCACCGCGGTGTGAAATTCTGCGTACTGTTCCCTGTCCATCGGACAGTTCAGGTAGTCGCCCTCGCCATCATCGATGCCGCAGGCAGTGGCTGTCCCCGGGGACTGTCCCGGTTGGGTGTCCCCGGGGACATCCAAGACTGGGTGTCCCCGAAGGCTCCGGGCCCAGCGGGAGGCGCGGAACACTTTCGACATGTCGATGGACTCGGCGAGGACGATCGGGCTGATCGCGTCGTAGAAATAGAGGTGGTCACCGCCGACGAGCGCGGCCACACTCCGGGAGAGAGGATCCGAGGTCAGCGGGCCGGTTGCGACGATCACCGGGCCGCCGAGACCCGCCGGAACACTGGTGATTTCCTCGCGAACGATTCGGATGCTCGGGTGGTTCTCGATCTCGCGCGTGACGGTCTGGGAAAAGCGAACGCGATCGACGGCCAGCGCGGCGCCCGCGGGCACGCGCGACAGGTCGGCCGCCCGCATGATGAGCGAGCCCAGCCGGCGCATCTCCTCTTTCAAGAGGCCGACCGCGTTATCCAGCTTGTCGCCACGGAAGGAATTGCTGCAGACGAGCTCGGCGAGGCTGTCGGTCTTGTGCACGGCCGTCGGCCGGACCGGCCGCATCTCGTGGATGACGACCGGCACATCCAGCGCCGCCGCCTGCCAGGCCGCTTCGCACCCGGCCAGGCCGCCGCCAATGATGGTGATCATGGTGATATTCGTAGTGTCCGGCTTCAGCCGGACCGGAAGAGGTCCGCCTACAGGCGGACACTACGACGGCTTACACAGGCGCCAGCTCCTCGGACCGGACGTAGCTGCACTCTTCGCTATTGCAGATCAACTGACGTCCGTGGCGCTTGGTGATCTTCTCCACCAGGAACGGCGCCCCGCAGTCGGGGCACTTCTCCGGCAGCGGCCTGTTCCAGAGCGTGAAGTCGCACGCCGGATAGTTCGCACAGCCGAAGAACACGCGCCCGCGCCGGGACTTGCGTTCGACGATGTCGCCGCCATCCTTGGGACAGAGGACGCCCGTCGACTTCTGCTTGACGTATTTGCAGGCCGGATAGTTGCTGCACGCCGTGAACTCGCCGAACCGGCCCTGCTTGAGGACGAGGTTCGACTCGCACCTCGGGCACTTCTCGTCCAGCATCTGGTCGGGCTTGGCAGCGGCCAGTCCCTGCTTTGTCGCGATGATCTTCCGCGTCGTCTTACACTCCGGATAGCCCGTGCAGGCGAGGAACTGACCGAAGCGCCCGCGCTTGAGCGCCATCGGCTTGCCGCAGTTCTCGCAGTTCTCCTCGATCTCTCCGCCCTCGGCGTTGGCCTCCGGCGTCTCGAGCTCGCGCGTGTTCTCGCACTCCGGATACGCGCTGCAGGCCAGGAACAGGCCGAATTTCCCGGCCTTGATCACCATCGGCGAACCACACTTGTCGCAGGCGACCTTCGGGTCGGGCTCGACGCCCTCCTTGAGGTTGATCATGTCCTTGGCGGCGCGCTTCAAATCCTTCTCGAACTTCTTGTAGAAGCTCGAAAGCGCGGACTCGTAGTCGTTGGTCCCGTCCTCGATCTTGTCGAGCTCTTCCTCGAGCTCGCGCGTGTAGTTGACGTCGAGGATGTCGTCGAACGCCGGGCTGAGCAGCTTCTCGACGAGCATCATGCCGAGGAGCGTCGGCTTGAAGCGCGCTTCGATCTTGTTGACGTACTCGCGCGTCTGGATGACGCCGATGATCGACGCGTAGGTGCTCGGCCGGCCGATGCCGTTTTCCTCGAGCGCCTTGACCAGCGTCGCTTCGCTGTAGCGGGGCGGCGGCTGGGTGAACTTCTGTTCAGGCTTGAGCGCGCGCAGCTCGAGCCGGTCACCCTCGTTGAGTACCGGAAGGACGTTCGCTCCATCGTCGTCTTCGGCGCTCGCCGCGTCGGGCCCTGGCCCGGCCGTGCGATCCTCGGCGGGCTCCTGGTTGTAGACGGCCATCCAGCCGGCGAACTTCGGCACCGAACCCTTGACGCGGAACAGGTACTTCGAGGCCTCCACATCGACCGTCGTCTCGTCGAACGTCGCCGGCGGCATCTGCGAGGCGACGAAGCGATTCCAGATCAGGCGGTAGAGGTAGTACTGGTCGGCGGTCAGGTGCGCCCGGACTTCGTCGGGGTGATACAACATCGACGTCGGCCTGATGGCTTCGTGCGCATCCTGCGCGTCGGCCTTTGCCTTGTAGTAGATCGGCTTCTCGGGCAGGTAGTCGGGTCCGAACTTCTGGCCGATGAAGTCGCGCACGTCAGTCAGCGCCTGGTCGGCGACGCGCGTCGAGTCGGTTCGCATGTAGGTGATGAGGCCAACGGCGCCTTCACCCGGCAGCTCGATGCCCTCGTAGAGCTGCTGCGCGATCATCATCGTCTTCTTGACGGGAAAGCGAGATGCCTGCTGCAGCTTGCTCGTGATGAACGGGGGAACCGCGCTCTTCTTCCGTTCCTTGGTCGTCACCGACGCCACGGTCCACGTCGCCTGCTTCAGATCGTCGAGGACGGTATTCGATTCGGCCTCGTTGCCGATCTTGATGTTCGCGCCGTCGCGCTTGAGCAGCTTGGCGTCGAACTCGGGAGGCACGGGGCCGGCGAGCCGCGCCGTGATGTTCCAGTACTCCTCGGCAACGAACGCGCCGATCTCCCGCTCACGATCGACAACGATCTTCAGCGCGACCGACTGCACACGGCCGGCACTGAGGCCGCGACGGACCTTGTCCCACAGGATCGGGCTGATCTTGTAGCCGACCAGGCGGTCGAGCACCCGGCGCGCCTGCTGCGCGTCGACCATCTGTTTGTTGATCTGAGTCGGTTTGTCGAGCGCCGCGAGCACACCCTTCTTGGTGATCTCGTTGAACATCAGGCGGCGGATCTTCTTGCGATTCCCGGCGCCGAGCTCTTCGGCGAGATGCCAGCCGATCGCCTCACCTTCGCGGTCAGGGTCGGTCGCGACGAAAATCTCGGTCGCGTCCTTCGCGGCCGCCTTGAGCTCGGTCATCACCTTCTTCCGGCTGGCGATGACTTCGTAGGACGGCTCGAACCCCTCTTCGATGGCGACCCCCAGCTTGCTTTTGGGCAGATCGCGGACGTGGCCCATCGAGGCCACGACCTTGTAGTTCTTGCCTAGATATTTGTTGATGGTCTTCGCCTTCGCCGGCGATTCCACCACGACGAGTGACTTTGCCATACCTGTGAGGACCTGTCCGGCCGATGCGCAAACCCGCATCAGCCGCCTGCCTGGCCGAAGCGCAAAACGCGAAGGCCGGGACCCTACGTTACCAGACGCCGGGAAAACCCGCTTCCCGACTGTCTCACCAAACCTGCCAGTTCGAGCTCCATCAACCGGGGCAGGAGCTTTGTACCTATAACACCGGTCAATTCCATGAGTTCGTCGAGCCGGTAGACTTCGCCGACCTCCATGTGAGCCAGCAAATTGTCTGAATTCAACAATTTAAGTGGTAACGCCTGGGGCGTCTCAGCCATTGGCCAGCCGAGCCCCTCAAGAATATCGACAGCAGACTCGACGACCTTTGCCCCGTCCTTCAAGAGACTGTGGGAGCCGCGGTTGCGACCCGACAGCACGCTGCCGGGCACGGCCATTACGTCCCGACCCTGCTCCAGCGCGCAACGAGCAGTAATGAGCGACCCGCTCTTCTCCGACGCTTCGACGACCACGACGGCGAGCGAGATCCCGGAGATAATACGGTTCCGCAGGGGAAAGTGCTCCTGCAGGGGCGGAGCGCCTGGCCAGAACTCGCTGACCAGTAAGCCTTTCTGAGATATCTCAGCCGCGAGCGTTTCGTGCTCGGCTGGATACACGCGGTCGAGCCCCGACCCGAGGACCGCGACAGTTGGTGCGGCTCCGCTCAGGCACCCGCGGTGAGCCGCCGAATCGACGCCACGCGCGAGTCCGCTCGCGACGACCAGCCCGCGATCCGACAATTCCTGGCCCAGCCGGTGCGCGACGTCCAACGCGTATGGCGTCGCGGCCCGTGACCCGACGATCGCGACGATGGGCCGGACGAGTGCGTCGAGGTCCCCACGAACCCAGAGAAGGGGGGGCGGATCGGAAATACAACCGAGCAACGCCGGAAAGCGTGGGTCATCCCAGGCAAGCGGCGCGATCCCCGCGTCGCGGGCCGCGGCGACCGCGGCCGTGGCTCGTGTCCGGGCAAGGTCGGCTACCCGCGGCCGTTCGTGCTCCGGCACCTCGCACGCCCGCAGGACCTCGTCCAGCACGTCGTCGAGTTCGAGCCCCGATTGATGGCGGATTTCCTTGAACGCGGAGGCAGCCCGCGAGCGCGATGCGGGCAGCATCGACAGGGCCACGGCGGTGAAAGAGTCCATTGCGCGTCGCCTTTCGGCGGCGGCGCAACCTCTCTCTCATCATTATAGCGTCGGTTCGCGACCCCTCTTACGAAGGTCGTCGGTGCCTTACGAAAATCGCCGCGTTCAAGCCCGGAATCCCGCGCCAGCAAGGCTCTGCCGTGGTACGTCGCTTGCTCGAAATCAGTGACCGAAAGCCCTTGCGCCGAGGCGGTGCGGTGCTATAGTGATTCCGAGTCACCCATGTTGAGCCGAGCTCTCGTCGTTGCGACTGCGCTCGTCGCGTTTGCGCCGCACGCGCACGCGGGCGACGCACGGTCGGATGCGCGAGAGCAGGTCGAGTTTGGCATCAAGGTCGCGCAGAACGGCCTCTGGAAGGAAGCCGCCTATCGGTGGGAAAAGGCCGTTCACATCGACCCGACGTATGCGGCCGCGTGGAACAACCTGGCAGTGGCCTTCGAGCAGCAGGGCAACTTCGACAAGGCTCGCGAGGCGTACGAGAAGGCCGTCGAGCTCGATCCGAAAAACCTGCTGTTCCGGCAGAACTACGATCTCTTCAAAGAAATCAATGACCGCACGAAGCGCCGCCGCGATCGCTAGCCCGATACTGGTCGTGGCGCTGTTGGCGGGATCGTCGGCCTGCACCAGCTTCTACGAGATCCCGATCGAAACGCCCATCCAGCCAAAAATGGACGTCTCGATGTTCCAGCGCGTACTGATCGCCGGATTCATCGGGGGCGGCACCGACGACGTCGACGCGAATCTCGAGACCGTGCGGCTGCTGCGCAGTCAGCTGCGCACCAAGTCGTCGTTGCGCGTAATCGAAGCCGAAGTACTGCAGCTCGCGGATATCGCGAAGGAACAGGCCAAGGGCGAGTCAACGCCGCCTCCTTCGCCGGGTGGCGCCGCCGACGGCCAGCAGCCACAGCAGGCGCAGGCCGACTCCGATTCGCCCAAGATCCGCAACGAAAAAGACCTCGAGCGGTATCAGAGCATCTTCTCGGACGTCGCGTTCTGGAAGAAGCTCGGCGAGGAATACCAGGGACCGCTCATCATCACCGGCACCGTGCTTTTCTCGCCGCTGTCGACGGCCGGCTACGTGCCCGTGGAGCAGGAGTACTTCGACCAGCTCGGGCGACGTCGCGTCATCCAGCGGCGCGTCTATCAGGAGCGCAAGGGCTTTACGCTGCAGCCAAAACTGATCTACATCGACGGCCGCACGGGCGCGACGCTCTACTCGGAAACGCTCCGGGAAGAGATCCTCTACAACGCGCAGCAGAACACGCCCGCGCTCTCCTCCTACTTCGAGCTGATGGACAAGCTCATTCCGAGCTTTCTCAACACCCTCAGCACGCAGAGGATCCGCGGCACGAGGATGCTCGTCAAGTAGGAGTCACGGAGGCTTTTGGGGGCCTCTTCCTCAGAAGATCTCCGCTATCTCCGCTGACTCTGTGGTGAATTTCACCCCGTTGGCTCCGTGCCCTCCGTTTCCTCAAAAATAGACCGTTTTCTGGCCAAAAACACAGGAACTCTTTACCGGCCGCTCGCGTCCGTGTTACTCTAAATCCTTTGTCGAGGGTGCTATGGGCGCCCCTGGAGAGCCTCCGGGGAAACCGCGCAGCTGTCTGGCGCGACTTCGCCACAGTCTCCAGAAGCGCCTCAATCGCGGGAGTTCAGACCGTGTTCGCAATCATTCAAAGCGGTGGTCGGCAGGTCAAGGTCTCGCCGGGCGAGACCATTACGGTCGACCGGTTCGAGGCCAAACCGGGTGACGAGGTCACCATCGACCAGGTCCTGGTCCTCGAGAAGGACGGCGGCGAGGTGCTCGCCGGCGCGCCCTACGTGGCCGGCGTGCGGATCGTCGGCGTTGTCGACGGCGAGTCGCGCGGCCCGAAGATCCGCGTGTTCAAGAAGAAGCGCCGCAAGGGCATGCGCCGGACCAAGGGGCATCGGAGCACCTACACGCTCATCAAGATCAAGGACATCATCGTTTAGCGTCCCACTTCCAGCTTCCAGCCTCCCGCTGGAAGTCAGAGCTGGAAACTGGGAGCTGGAAGCTGGAAGCTGATATCTCATGGCAACAAAAAAAGGTCAGGGAAGTTCCAGGAACGGTCGCGACAGCAACTCGCAGCGCCTCGGCGTGAAGCGGTTCGATGGCAACGTCGTCACCGGCGGATCGATCCTCGTGCGCCAGCGCGGCCGTCGATTCAATCCCGGGCTCAACGTGGGCCGCGGCAAGGACGACACCCTGTTTGCGAAGGTCGCCGGCACGGTCAAGTTCGAGGACCACGGCGCCAAGGGCCGAGTCATCAGCGTCCACCCCGTCGTCGACTGACGACTGAGGCTGACGATTGAGACTGACGACTGAGACTAACGACTGACGACTGATGACTGTCGACTGAAGTGTTTGTCGACGAAGTAGACATCCACGTGGCCGCGGGCCACGGCGGAGCCGGCGCGATGAGTTTCCGCCGGGAGAAATTCGTCCCGCGCGGCGGGCCGGACGGCGGCGATGGCGGGCACGGCGGCTCGATCTACATGGTCGCCTCGGCCAACCTCAATACCCTCCTCAACTACCGCTTTCAGAAAATCTTCGAAGCCGGCCGCGGCGCGAACGGCGAAGGGTCGAAGCGCACCGGGCGCAGCGGCGCCGACATCGAGCTGAAGGTGCCTGTCGGCACGGTCGTCTACGCGCGCATCCCGACAGAGCCTGGCGAATCTGACCACTCTGGTCGACGAAGCGAACCTGCCGACCCGGCCAGACGGGGCGAGTCCGGCGAGCCGGAAGGATATGTCCTGCTCGCCGATCTGACGACACCCGGCGAGCGTGTGATCATCGTCAAGGGCGGCAACGGCGGGTGGGGCAACGCGCAGTACGTGAGCTCGACCAACCGTGCTCCCCGGCGCACACAGCCTGGACTACCCGGTGAAGAACGCGACCTGCGCCTGCACCTCAAACTGCTCGCCGACGTCGGGCTCGTGGGGTTCCCGAACGCTGGCAAGTCGACGCTCATCTCGCGAATCTCGGCGGCCAAACCGAAGATTGCCGACTACCCGTTCACGACCCTCGTGCCCAATCTCGGCGTCGTCAGCCTCTCAGGTGACCGCACCTTCGTCGTCGCGGACGTACCCGGGCTGATCGAGGGCGCCCATACCGGACACGGGCTGGGGCACCGGTTCCTCAGCCATCTCGAACGGACCAAGGTGCTGGTGCACCTGGTGGACATGTCGTCGGCGACCGGGCGCGATCCGGTCGAGGACTTCACCGTGATCTCGCACGAGCTCGAGCTGTTCCCCGGGCGCGACGCGTCGGGCGAGCGGCTCGTCGACAAACCCGTGCTCGTGGCCGCGAACAAGATGGATGCGCTCGACGAGCCCGACCGGCTCGCGCGGCTCGAACGGCATTTGCAGTCGGCCGGCGTTCCGCTCTACCCTGTGTCAGCAGCCACCGGGCAGGGGCTCGACGCGCTCCTCGAAGCCGTCTGGCGCGAAGTCGCGCGGGCGCGGGAGGAAGGCAGTCCCATGCCGGCCGCCCAGTGACGACCGTCTGGACTGCATGACATCCGGCACACGCATCGGCATTCTGGGCGGCACGTTCGATCCCGTGCACGTCGGTCACCTCGACACGGCCCAGGCGGCGCATCGCGTGCTGGCCCTCGATCGCGTGCTCGTCATGCCCTCGGGTACGCCACCGCATCGATCGACACAACCCTCGGCCTCGCGGTTTCACCGGTTCGCGATGACGGCGCTCGCCGTCACGGGCGTTCGCGGACTGATGGTGAGCGACCACGAGATCGGGACGATCGACCCGTGCTACACATTCGACACGCTGATGCGACTGCAGGGAACGGGGCTGGTTCCCTCGCAGATCTTCTTCATCACCGGCGCGGATGCGTTCGCGGAAATCGAGACGTGGAGCCGTTATCCGCAGGTGCTCGAGCTGGCGCAGTTCGTGGTCGTGTCACGACCCGGACATGCCGCGGCGGCGCTCCCGTCGAGGCTCCCGGCGCTGGCCGCACGAATGCGCAACGCGGCGATGCCCGTGTCAACTGCGGTTGGCGCCCCTTCGGGCTCCCCCGCAATTCTTCCGGCGCTCGAAGTGCTGCTGCTCGATGCGCCGACGCGGGACGTTTCGTCCACCGAGGTTCGGCGGCGCCTCGAATCGGGCGCATCCATCGCGGGTCTCGTGCCCGCAGCGGTAGAAACCTACATCGCACAACACGGGCTCTACTCGCGCGGCGGTGCCGGCGCGACGTTCGGCAAATCACTTGCATGAAGAAAATCACCACGACCAGAACGCGAACGACAGGCGGAAGGAAGCGGCTCCCGGCGGAGGTGACGCGCGCCGTGCGCGCGGCCTTCGACAAGAAGGCGACAAACGTCGTCGTGCTCGATCTGCGCCACACGTCCGCGTTCACCGACTTTTTCGTACTGTGTTCGGGGCAGAACACCCGGCAGGTCAAGGCGATTGCCGACAACGTCGAGGACACGCTGCGCGAGGCCGGCGTGCGGCCGGCACATGTCGAAGGCTACAACCGCGCCGAATGGATCCTGATGGATTTCTTCTCGCTCATCGTGCACGTCTTCGCGCCGCACACGAGGGACTTCTACTCGCTCGAGCGCCTATGGGGCGACGCGGAGCGCATCGAGATGAGCGAGGAGCCCCCGGACGACAGGCAGAAGAGCGCGCAACTCTAGTTGCGCCTCGTTCTCTGATGGCTCTCTCCCGCCTCGCCGACGGCGTCCTGGCGGTGCTGGTGGCGCCGGCGTGCGCGTCCTGCGACGCTCCGCTTTCGCATCCCTCGCGCGGGCCCGTCTGCGACGGCTGCTGGCACGCCATCGGGCGGTTCACGCCGCCCCTCTGCAGCCGGTGCGGCGACCCGCTCACGTCGTGGCGAATATTGGACGACGCCGGACTCTGTTCGCGGTGCCGACACCATCGGTCGGCGCTCACCGCGAGCCGCGCCATCGGCGCTTACGACGGAACCCTGCGCGCGATCGTGCACGCATTCAAGTACGAAGGGTGTCGGTCCCTGTCTGTGGGACTGGGCGCACGCCTGCGCGAGAGCGCCGCCGATCTGCTCGAGGCCGCCGACATCGTGGTGCCGGTGCCGCTGCACCGCAGCCGGCGACGAACGCGCGGCTACAATCAGGCGCGTGAACTGGCGTCGCGGCTGGGAGTGCCCGTGATCGAGGCCCTGCGACGCGTCCGCGCGACGCCGTCACAGACCGATCTTCCGGCGGAGGCGCGCCAGGCCAACGTCCGACACGCGTTCGCACTCAGGCGCTGGCCCGCGGCGCGGAAGCTCGCTGGCCGCCGGATCGTCATCGTCGATGACGTGAGCACGACGGGCGCGACGATTGAGGCATGTGCCGGCGTATTACGCGCGGCTGGCGCCGCGGACGTCAGCGCGGTGACGGCAGCCCGAGTCGTGACTCGACCGCGCGAATGACGTCAGTGGCGACCTCGGACTTGCCACGCTCGCCTTCGAGACGCACCCATCCGTGCGCCGCGGCCTGCCGCCGGTAGCTCGCACGGACACGGGCCAGGAGCTCCAGGTCACGCTCGAACCGATCGCGTGCGGTGGACTTCCGCCCGACCGCGGTTTCTGGCGCGATGTCCAGGAGGATGGTCACCTGCGGTGCCGGGAGGAACCGCTGGATCTCGGCGAGCCAGACAGCGTCGAGCCCGTGCGCTTCGCCGTAGGCGATGCTCGACGCGATGTAGCGGTCGCAGATCACGACGACGCCATCCTCGATCCAGCTCTCAATCCGCGCGCGCTTCTCGCCCCGATTCGCGACATAGAGCAGCTGCAGCACGTCGGGCGGATAGTCGCGCTCGCCGTGCAGCGCCTTCGAGATTTCTCCGCCGATCGGCGTCGCGTAGTCCGGGAACGATAGCATCTGACAGACGCGCCCGTGCGCGGTCAGGTGATCGCGGAGCGACTCGGCCTGCGTCTGCTTGCCGCTCTGGTCGAGGCCTTCGAAGGCGATGAGAGATCCGGTCATCTGGAAGCTATCTCGCTGGTGCCCTACGTTTCGAGTGCCAGCATGTCGTCGATCGTCTGGCGGCGGCGGATGACGGCCGTCCGGCCGTCCTGCACCATCACTTCGGGCGGCAGCGTGCGGCGGTTATAGTTCGACGCCATCACCGAGCCGTAGGCGCCGGCGTCGAGCACGGCAAAGAGATCGCCGACCTCCGGACGCGGAAACCGGCGGTCCTTCCCGAGCGTGTCGCTGCTCTCGCAGAGCGGACCAACGACGTCGGCAAGCATTTCAGGACCCTCGCGCGTCTCGACTGGCTCGATGCGATGGTAGGCGCCGTAGAGCATCGGACGAATCAGCTCGGTCATCCCTGCGTCGAGAATCACGAACAGCTTCCCGCCCGGCTGCTCCTTGACGTCGACCACCCGCGTGAGAAGCGCGCCCGCCGGACCGACAATGCTTCGTCCCGGCTCCAGGATGATCGCCAACCCCGAGTCGCGTACGACGGGCAGCACGGCCGCGGCATATTCCTCTGCCGTCGGCGCGACGGTGCCGTCGTAGGAGATGCCGAGTCCACCTCCGAGATCCAGGTGCTCGATGGCCAGACCGTCGGCCGCGAGATTCCTGGCCAGCTCGACGATCGCGGAGGCGGCGCGCCGCAGCGGTTCGAGGTCCACGATCTGCGATCCCACGTGCGTGTGGAGGCCGACGATTTCGATGCCGGGGCGATCCCGCATCCGCCGGCACAAGTCACGGGCCTCGGCAATCGAGACGCCGAACTTGTTCGTCTTCAGACCCGTCGAGATGTGCGGGTGGCTGCGGGCGTCGATGTCGGGATTGACACGGATCGCCACGCGCGCCCGCGTCTGTCGTTCGCGCGCGATCGCGTCGATGCGCTCGAGCTCGCCCTCCGATTCCGCGTTGATCGTCTTGACGCCGAGGTCGATGGCCTGCGTCAGCTCCGCCCGGGTCTTCCCGACGCCGGTGAAGACAATCTCGGGCGGGATGAACCCGGCGCGCAACGCGACGTCGATCTCGCCGCCGGAGTTCGCGTCGACCTTGCTGCCCAGGCCTCGCAGGAGCCGCACGATGGCCAGCGTCGAATTCGCCTTGAGCGCGTAGTGCATCGTATGGGGATACGAGGCGAACGCCTCGTCCGCGGCGCGATACCTGGAGGCGATGGTCGACGCGCTGTAGACGTAGAGCGGCGTGCCGTGGACGGCCGCGACGTCAGAGAGCGATGCGCCGTCGCAGACGAGGGATCCTTGCTGGCGAGAGAAGCTCACGGGTAAGAGAAATTGTATACTCTAATCTCTGATATCATTTCCGACGATCTCCGCTTTTGACGCCTGATGATGCATGCCCGTTGACTCCGCGGCCGCGCAGCCGGTCACGCCCGACAGCCTCATCGAGCAGTGTCTGATCGGCGACCAGGCGGCCTGGGAGGCCATCGTCCGCCAGAACTGGCGCAAGGTCTTCAACGTCGCCTACAAGTTCGTCGGCAAGCACGACGAGGCCGAGGATCTGACGCAGGACATCTTCCTGAAGATCTTCAAGGCCCTCAAGACGTTCGATCGCCGCGCCAATTTCCAGACGTGGATCATCAGCATCAGCCGCAACCTGTGCATCGATCACTACCGCAGCGTGCGCAAGGAGCGGCAGACGATCGCACGCGAGGTGGACACGAGCGACCTGCAGCCGGCGTCAGCCGACCGCGGACCGTATCAGGTCGTCGAGCACGGCGATCTCCGCGTGCTCCTGCGTCAGGCCTTGCAGACATTGCCCGTCACGCTCCGCACCGCCGTCATCCTCCGCGATCTGCACGAGCTCTCGTATCAGGAGATCGCCGACCGGCTCGGATTGCCGGAAGGCACCGTGAAGTCCCGCATCAACCGTGGCCGCATCGAGCTGGCTCGCCAGCTCAAGCGGCTGCAGGACAAACAGCCGGCCCTGCGCCGCAGGCGCGGTGCCCCCGCGCGCGGCCGAACCCGACGCCCCGGAGTGTCTGAATGAACATCACCACCGATCGCACGAACAACGTGGCGGTCATACGAATCGGCGAGGCGCGGCTCATGTATCCGCTGCTCTCCGAGTTCTCGTCCGCCGTCACCCAGCTCATCGCCGCCGGCGAGCGCAAAGTCGTCGTCAACCTCTCGTCGGTTGGCTACGTCGACAGCGCGACCATCGGCTGCCTGATGGACCTCTATCGCCAGGCGAGTGCCGCCGGCGGGTCACTCAAGCTGGCCGGCGTCCAGAAGCGGGTCGAGACGATGCTGACCATGACGGGGGCCCAGAACTTCATCGAGGTACACCCCGACGAGTCGAGCGCCGTCAAAAGCTTCGGAGCCTGACGCCATGCGCACGATCAAAATGACCACGGGCGCGCAGGTACCGCTCGACGGCGACCTCCTGACGATGCTCGAGACGCTCTACCACGAGCTGACCGCTAAGCGCGAGCTCGATCGGACGTTCGCGGACACCGTGCGCGAAATTCAGAGCGCCATCGAACAGATGACCGACGCCGAGCGCCGGCAGTACTTGTCCGAGAGCCTGTTCCTCAACTTCGTGTCCTACGAGAACGAACGGCTCGGCGCCTATCTGAAAAAGCTCGCCCAGGCGGGCGTGAGCCCGCACAAGCAAGCCCAGCCGGGCGCCAGCCCGCGTAAACCAGAAAAGTCGGGCTCCGGCCCGCGGAAGCCGGTCAAGAAAGGCGCGACCTCGCGCACCCCGGTTCGCAAGCGCGCGAAGTGACCGCTGCCGCCAGACCACGGCGGCGGGGTATTCTTGCCGTTGGAACTGACCAGTGTCGCTGAACTACCTCGCCACCCGCTTCACCTGCTCCTGGCCGTGGTCGACGATGGTGCTGCTCTGCGACGGCCGCCTCGTCTGCGGCTGCTCCGATCCCTACGGCAAGCGTGTCCTGGGGGATGCGCGGCAGGAAAGCGTGACCGCGGTGTGGACCGGCGCCCGTGCCTCGTCTTTGCGCACGGATCTCAACACCGGCGGATCGAAGTTCTGCGGCGACTGCGCCCTCAAGCTGCCGCTCAAGAAAGACGAGGCTTCGCCACAGCGCGGGCTCGACGTGGCACCACTGCCTTCGCGCCTCTACATCGAATGCACGGCGGCCTGTAACATCTCGTGCGCCCAGGCGTGCTGCGCGCCAGAAACCGGCATCACGCGCACCCGCCAGGCGGGCATGCTGGACTTCGATCTCTTCCGGCGCGTGGTCGACGAAGCCGGTCCGTCACTCGTGCGCATCGATTTCTTCAACTACGGCGAGGCGTTCCTGCACAAGCGCGCGGTCGAGATGTGCGAGCACATCAAGCGAAGCTTTCCGCACATCTACCTCTACACGAGCACGAATGGACTGGCCTTCACCGAGGAACAGGTCAGGCGTCTGGTGCGGTCCGGAATCGACGAGGTCACGTTCTCGATCGACGGCGCCACGGCCGAGAGTTACGCCGCCTATCGCAGACGCGGCGATTTCGAGAAGGCCATTCGCAACCTGCGATCCGCGGCCGACGAGAAGCGCGCGCTGGGGGCGGACGTGCCATTCCTCAACTGGCGCTACATCCTCTTCACGCACAACGACAGCGACGCGGAGATGGCGCAGGCGCGCGTGATGGCGGCCGACATCGGCGTCGATCGCCTCTGCTGGGAGCTGACCGATCATCCCGAAGACATGTTTTCGCGCCGCTTCGTGCCGGGGTCTCCCGATCTGGCAACCATCAAACGAGAGGTCTGGGACGACAGCAACCTCGGCAACGCGATCCCCGGCGCAATCCCCCGCGCCGAGATCGAGGTGCGCCAGGGCGGGGCGCTGGCGGCCATCGGCGGAATCTCGAACCTGCCGGTGATGGCCCGGCCAGGCCGGCCCGTGCAGCTTTCCGCCACGGTCAGGAACCTCTCGACCCGCGCCTTTCCCGCGCAGGCGAGCTACGGCCGGCGCCTGGTCCGCCTGGGAGCTCAGCTCTGCGATCGAGACCGTACCGTCATCAACCGCGACTTCGAGCGCGCGTGGCTGCCCGAGACGCTGCAGCCTGGGCAGTCGGTGCAGGTGCCGATGACCATCACCGCACCAGCCAGGCCGGGGCGCTATGCGTTGAAGTTCGATCTGGTGAGCGAGGGAATCGACTGGTTCGAGGCGTGCGGGTCGCAGACGACGACCAAGACGCTGATTGTGGTGTGAGAGGACAGCTTCCAGCTGCCCGCTTCCAGCTGCCAGTTTGGCAGAAGGCTAAGCTGGAAGCTGGAAGCTGGAAGCTGGAAGCTAATTGGCCAGCCGCGCGCTCGCCTTGGCCGGCACCGTGCGTGGGAGCGCTGCGGCGGCGACCTCAGGATCCGCCTCGACCAGGCGCCACGCGTCGACTTCCTCGAGGATCTTCGCCGCAAACGCCGTGTGCAGCGCGTGGCCGCCCCGGTGCGCGACGAGGTGCCCGATGACCGGGTGCCCGACAAGCGACAGATCGCCGATGACGTCGAGAATCTTGTGCCTGACGAACTCGTCCTCGAACCGCAGCGTGTTGTTGAGGACGCCCGTCTCCCCGAGGACGATGGCGTTGTCGAGCGAGCCGCCGAGCGCCAGTCCGCGCTGACGAAGCATCTCGACTTCCTTCAGAAAGCCGAACGTCCGTGCCGGCGCGATCTCCTCGACGAACGTCTCGTCGGTGATCCGCATCGTCCGCGTCTGATGCCGCAGCAGCGGGTGGTCGAAGCTGATGCTGTAGGTGACCTTGAAGTGCTCTGACGGGTAGAGCGCAATCCGCTTGTCGCCCTGGGTCAGCGAGATGGGCCGCAGGACCTTCAGGTAACGTCTGGGCGCCGTCAGTTTCTTGACGCCTGCCTCGTTCAGGATGAGGTAAACGAACGGCGCGGCGCTGCCGTCCATGATCGGCACTTCCGACGTGTTCAGCTCGACAATTACGTTGTCGATGCCGAGCGCCGTGAGCGCCGACAGCAGGTGCTCGACCGTTTCGACCGACACGGCCTCGCGCGTCAGCCCGGTCTGGTACTGAATCCCGCCCAGATGCGTCACGGTCGCCGGAATCTCCAGGCCACCAAGGTCCGACCGCTGAAACCGGATGCCGTAGTCGGCAGGGGCCGGTTTGAGAGACAGAGTGACCTTGTTGCCTGAATGGAGACCGATGCCAGTGCAGGAAACGGATCGACGAAGGGTTCGCTGCGCGCTCATGACCTCTTGAGTATGGGAAGCCGAGGGCTGCGGAGCAAAGGCCCTGCCATGGCGGCAGACAGGCCTTCAGTGAACTTAAAGCGTTGATTTATATGAATATTCGCGCTGAACGAGGCGCTGGAATCGGGGATACTGACCGACGATTGTGGCTCATGAGCCACAGTGGAGAGTGTCGGAAGTGTGGTCATTTTACCACAGCCTGTTCTCCAAGCCCGGCGACAGGGTGGGCTTTCTTGCCCAGGATGTCCGCCAGAAATCGTCCCGTAGAAGATTCTCGGCTGCGGACGACGTCTTCAGGAGTCCCCTGGGCCACAATCACGCCGCCACCCTCGCCACCCTCCGGCCCGAGGTCGATGACGTAATCGGCCGATTTGATGACGTCCAGGTTGTGCTCGATGATGACGACGGTATTTCCCTGGTCGACGAGCTTGTTCAGCACATCGAGCAGCTTGTGGGTGTCCTCGAAATGGAGGCCCGTCGTCGGCTCATCGAGGATGTAGAGGGTCCGGCCCGTCCCCCGCCTCGACAGCTCTTTTGACAACTTGACCCGCTGAGCTTCGCCTCCGCTGAGCGTCGTCGCCGACTGCCCGAGCTCGATATACCCGAGGCCGACGTCCTGCAGCGTCCGCAGCTTGGTGGCAATCGGTGGGAAGTTCTCGAGCAGGGGGAGCGCCTGATCGACGGTGAGGTCGAGGACGTCGGCAATCGACTTCCCGCGGTACTTGATCTCGAGCGTCTCGCGATTGTAGCGACGGCCCTTGCATTGTTCGCATGGCACGTAGACGTCGGGCAGGAAGTGCATCTCGATGGCGATGACACCGTCGCCCTGGCACGCTTCGCACCGCCCGCCCTTCACGTTGAACGAAAACCGGCCAGGTCGGAAGCCTCGCGTCTTTGCCTCTGGAAGCATCGCGAAGAGCTCGCGGATGAATGTGAAGAGTCCGGTGTAGGTCGCGGGATTCGAGCGCGGCGTCCGGCCGATCGGCGACTGGTCAATCTGAATCACTTTGTCGACGAGCTCGATCCCTTCGATCGACGAGTGCATGCCGGGCTCATCGCCGGCGCGATAGAGGAGCCGCGCGAGCGCGCGGTAGAGGATCTCGTTGACGAGCGTCGACTTGCCGGACCCGCTGACGCCGGTCACCGTGGTCAGCACGCCGAGCGGGATCGACACGTCGATACCCTTGAGGTTATTGGCGCGGGCGCCCTTGACGACGATCGCGCCACGCGTTGCCGGGCGGCGGGTGGCGGGGGTCACGATCGTGCGCTCGCCGCGCAGGTACGCACCCGTCAGCGACCCGTGCCCGTCCTCGAGCAGCGCCGCGGGTGTTCCCTGAAAGATCACGTGGCCCCCGTGCTCGCCCGCGCCAGGCCCGAGGTCGATGACGTAGTCGGCCGTGCGAATCGTCTCTTCATCGTGCTCGACCACCACCACCGTGTTGCCGAGATCGCGAAGCCTGGCGAGCGTCGAGAGGAGCGCGCGATTGTCGCGTTGATGGAGGCCGATGGACGGCTCGTCGAGGACGTAGAGGACACCGGTCAGGTTCGATCCGATTTGCGTCGCCAGCCGGATGCGCTGGCCTTCTCCACCCGAGAGTGTCGCCGCGCTCCGGCCGAGTGTCAGGTATCCGACGCCGACGTCGTGGAGGAAGTGCAGCCGATCGCGAATCTCGCGCATGATGCGGCTCGCGATGAGGTTCTCGCGATCGGTCAGCTCGAGCGCATCGAGAACCCGCACCGCCTCGGCAATCGGCAGGTTGACGTACTCCGACATCGTCAGGCCCTTGACGCGCACGGCGCGGCTCTGCGCTTTCAGGCGCTCGCCGCGACAGGACGGACAGGGTCTGAGCGCCCGATAGGGTTCGAGATTCTCCTGCTCCAGCCATGTGCCTGATTCGTACCGGCGTCGCAGGTTGGGGATGAGCCCCTCGAACCCGGCGCCGAACGGATCCTCTCCGCGCACTTTCTTTTTCTTTACTGGCGCCTCGTGCTCGCCGTCGTCAGCCGCGGACCGCCTGGCGCCCGCCTGCGCACCGTAGAAAAGCACATCCCGCATTTTCTTGGGGAGACGACGGAACGGCAGCGCGAGGTCGATGCCGAACACGCGGCTGAGGGTCCCGAGCGCTTCCTTGACGAGCTTGCGATCGCCCTTCGCCCACGGCGCAATCGCGCCGTCCTCGAGGGAGAGGGAGTCATCCGGTACAACGCGCGCCGGGTCGAAGTCGTACACGGCTCCCAACCCCTGACACTCCTGGCAGGCGCCATGCGGCGAGTTGAAGGAGAAGGCCCGGGGCGTCATCTCCGGCATGCTCACGCCGCACCACGTGCAGGCCAGCCGCCTCGAGAAGAGGCGATCGCCGCCGTCGAGCGTGTTGATCACGACGATGTCGTCGGCGAGGCCGAGGGCGATTTCGACCGACTCTGTGAGCCGGCGCTCGATTCCCGGCTTGAGGATCAGCCGATCGATGACGACGTCGATCGTGTGGTTGCGCCGGCGGTCGAGCTTGAGGTCTTCATCGAGCGAACGCTGCTGGCCGTCGACGCGGACCTTCGTGAATCCGCGGGCGCGCAGACCCGCGAGCTCTTTCTTGAATTCGCCCTTCCGGCCGCGCACGATCGGCGCGAGGACGTTCACGCGCTCCTCGTTCGGCGAGAGCATCACCATGTCGATGATGCGTTCGAGCGACTGGGACGAAATCTCGCGTCCGCAGAGGTGGCAATGCGGCACGCCGATGTTGGCGAAGAGGAGCCGGAGGTAGTCGTAAATCTCGGTGACGGTGCCGACGGTCGAACGCGGGTTCGAGCCGGTCGTCTTCTGCTCGATAGCGATGGCGGGCGACAGGCCGTCGATGAGATCGACGTCCGGCTTCTCCATCTGCTCGAGGAACTGGCGCGCGTAGGAGGAAAGCGACTCGACATAGCGCCGCTGTCCCTCGGCGTAGATCGTGTCGAAGGCCAGCGATGACTTGCCCGACCCCGACAGGCCAGTGATGACTACCAGCCGGTCACGAGGGAGGTCGACGTCGATATTCTTGAGGTTGTGGACGCGCGCGCCGCGCACCGCAATCCAGTCGTGCGCCATGGTGGAGGATGCGTACAGTGGGAGATTTCGCAGCCCTCCCAAAACTGCAATTTTAGCACGGGGGAAGGGCCGGCGCGGCAGTTCAGCCCAGCCGCCGCAGAAGGGCGCTCGGTGAATCTTCCGCCTAAACCCCGTGGCTTCCGCCTTCAGGCGGAAGATCAGCGCCTGAGGCGGCTGTTCCGGTAGCCGTAGAACACGTAGATCAGGATCCCGATGACCAGCCACAGGAAGAACCGCTCCCAGGCCTGCTTCGGGAGCCCGATCATGATGAAAACGCACGCGGCCGTGCTCAGGAGCGCGACGGGCCACACGAAGGGCACCTTGAACGGCCTGGGACGGTCCGGCTCGGTGATCCGCAGCACGAGCACGCCGATCGACACGAGCGCAAACGCGAAGAGCGTCCCGATGTTGGTGAGGTCGTAGGTCTCCGCCGCGTCGCCGATGAGGGACGCAACAGCCACGACGATTCCCGTAATGAGCGTCGTCGTGTAGGGAATGCGGCTGACGGGATGGATTTTGGCCGCCCACTGCGGAAGCAGCCCGTCGCGCGCCATGGCGAAGAAGATGCGCGGCTGGCCGTACTGGAAGACCAGGAGCACGGCCGTCATCGAGACCGCCGCGCCGAGGGCGACGATCCAGCCGACGGTTTCAAAGCCGGCGCGTTGCAGTGCATGCGAGAGCGGGTCGGCCACCGCGAGCTCCGTGTACGGCACCATCCCCGTCAGCACGAAGCCGACCATGACGTAGATCACCGTGCAGATCGCGAGCCCGCCGAGAATCCCGATCGGCAGGTTGCGCTTCGGGTCGCGCGTCTCCTCTGCAGCGGTGGAGATCGCATCGAACCCGATGTACGCGAAGAACACGATGGCCGCACCTTGGTGGATCCCGGTGAATCCGTTTGGCGCAAACGGCGTGTAGTTCGCGGCGTTGAGGTGCGTCGCGCCGACGGCGACGAAAAGCGCCAGCGCGGCGAGCTTGACGACCACCATGATGTTGTTGGCACGGACGCTCTCCTTCGCGCCGCGCAACAGCAGCCAGGTGATGAGCATTACGATCCCGAACGCCGGCAGATTGACCAGGATCGGCATCCCCGCGATGTGCGGCGCAGTATCGAGCAGGCCGTGGATGTCGGCATTCGAGCTGAGGAGCGCCGTGCGATAGCCGGTCGTCAGCCAGACGGGCAGCGTGATACCGATGCCTCGCAGCAGCGTCGTGAAGTAGTCGCCCCACGAGATGGCGACGGCAATATTGCCGACCGCGTACTCGAGGACGAGATCCCAGCCGATGATCCACGCAATGATCTCGCCGAGCGTCGCGTAGGTGTAGGCGTAGGCGCTTCCGGCTTGCGGAATCATCGCCGCCAGCTCCGCGTAGCAGAGCGCCGCGAGCGCGCACGCGCCACCGAGCAGCAGGAACGAGAAGACCAGCGCCGGACCTGCCGCGTAGCGCACGACGTTGCCGCTCGCATCCACCTGGCCCGCCGCGGCCGTGCCGATCGCACCGAAGATCCCGGCCCCGATCACGGCGCCGATCGCGAGCATGATGAGATCGCCGGCCCCGAGCACGCGCCGCAGCCCGCCTTCCCCTTCCGGGAGCAGCTCGCTGATGGGTTTTCGCTGGAAGATTTGCAGCATCAGATAGGCTCAGGGCTCAAGGCTCAGGGCTCAGGGGCGGCTCAGGGCTCAGGGCTCAGGCAAAACCTTCGAGTCCATCTTTGAAGATCCTGCCTGAGCCCTGAGCCTTGAGCCCTGAGCCATTCGTCGTGAGCGGTGAAGCGTATCCGCCCCGCCGAGCAGAATCAAGCCGATATCGGCGTGACGGCAGGTTGGACGGGAAGAACGCCCCGCAGGCCGACGTCGAGCCGGTAGACCGTTTCGCTCGACGAGACGACGAGTCCCCCGAGCGGGTCGAAGGCCAGGCCGAGCAAGGCTCCGCCGGACAGCACGCAATCCTTGATCTCCGGCCGATCGGTGCGGATGCGGTAGACAGCACTCGATCCGGCGACCGCGTCGACGACGTAGAGCTGGCCGTCGCTGTCGAACGCGAGTCCCTGCGGCCGGCCCAGGCCGTCACAGAAGGTCTCGACGACGCCATCTGGCGACACGCGATACACGGCGTCACGCGATGACAACGTGGGAGCCGCCACATACAGCCAGCCATCGGGGCCGAAGGCGAGGTGGAACGCGGCGACGCTGGACGGAATCGACGCGAAGACACTCGCGTGCGCTTCCCTGACGCGCAGGATCGATCCGGATCGATCGCCGACGAACAGCTCGCCGTCACGATTGAAAGCGATCCCGCACGCGACGCCAAGGTCGGTCGCGACGGTCGACACGGATCCATCGTTCGCGACGAGGTGCACGCTGCCATCGAAGCGGCTCGACACGTGCAGGCGGCCCCGTGGATCGACGGCCATCGACGTCGGGTTTGGCAGCCCCACGACGAACGGTTCGCGCGACCCGTCCCGGCGCACCACGTAGATCGAAACCGGGGCCTCCTGTCCGCGCGACCCGCTGAAGGTCACGTAGAGGTTCCCCTCGTGATCGAACGCCGGATTGTCGACCATGTGCACGCCGGTCGCGATGGGCGCCCCGACCTCGACGTACGCCGTCTCGCCCGGTGCGCTGTCCACACGAACGGGTGTGTGCCCGCCGTCGAGCCCTGGAGGCACGATGACGGTCAGCGACTGCCTCGACGCGTGGGAGACGGTCGCCCTGACCCCGCCGAGACGAACCTCAGGTGGCTGAGGCTCGAGACCAAAGCCGGTGCCGCTGATGGTGACGCGCCCGCCTTCGACGGCCCACAACGGGCTCACCGCGGTGATCCGGGATGACGGCGCAGGTGGCATGGGTGACAGTGGTGGAGACTGTGTTCGCGGGAAGGGGTCCCGGGAGGAAGGTCGGGACGTCCCTGGTGTAATGGTGGCGTCTGGCGGGGTCTCCCCGGCCAGACGCGCAGGTCACGTTTCGTCGAGCTCCATGTTCCAGTAGAAGTAGTCCCGCCAGCTGTCCGGCGCATTGCGGAGGCCGACCGCTATCCGGATGGCCGGCGCCCGCTCGGGACGCTTCGGGATTCGGATGAGGTGCATCCCGGCTTCGGTCGGTGTCCGCCCGCCCTTCTTCCGGTTGCAGGTAATGCAGCAGGTGACGATGTTCTCCCAGTCTTTTCGGCCGCCCTGGGCGACCGGCACGACATGGTCGAAAGTCAATTCAGCCGTCGCGAACACCTCGCCGCAGTACTGGCACGAGTGGTCGTCTCGAGCGTAAATATTCGCGCGGGAGAAAGGGACGTAGTCGATCGTCCGCTTGATGCGGATGTAACGGAGCAGACGGATGACCGACGGCAGCCTGAAGCTGAACTTCACCGACCGGACTTCCCGGTGGTCGTACTCCGAGATAACCTCAACCTTCCCCTGGCACATCAGCGTCACCGCCTTCTGCCAGTGGACGACCTTGAGGGGCTCGTACGTCGCGTTCAGGAGGAGCGTCTGCTCCATAACTGATGATTATTGTCACCGATGCCGGCGGGACTGTCAAGACGTGTTTGGGTCGTAACAGGATTGTTTACAGAGGCTTAGCGGCTGTTGCCACCGTCGCAAGAAGCTGGCGAGCCGCGTGTGGGACCGATAATCCGGTGAGAAGCATGTCCAGACCCGGCACACGGTCGACCCAGCTAGGCGCCCTGCTCGTCCTGACGCTCACAGCCGCGGCGTGCGCATCCACGGGCGCCGTACCGCGGCCGTTTCCGAGCCCCGGGGGAGGCGCGGCCCGGCCACCGGCACCGACCACCGCCTCGCCCGGCTCGACCCCAGACAGCGACGGCTATGCCATCGTTGGTACCGCGCTCACACTGCGTGGCACGCCTTACCGAAACGGCGGCAGCGACCCGTCGGGGTTCGATTGCAGTGGCTTCATCTGGTACGTGTTCGGACAGCACGGCGTCCGTCTCGCGCGCACGGTCGGCGAGCAGTTCCGGGAGGGAATCGAAGTCAGCGCCGATGCCGTCCAGCCCGGCGATCTGATCTTCTTCAGCACGCAGGGCTCTGGCGCCTCGCACGTCGGAATGGCAATCGGGGGCGACGAGTTCGTTCACGCGCCGAGCTCGCGCGGCGAGGTGCGAGTCGAACGCCTGAGCGCGCCCTACTGGGCCGCGCGGTACATCGGGGCGAGGCGGATTCGGTAGCCGTCGCGACAGTAGTGTCCGGCTTCAGCCGGACGATCGTGACATGTCCGGCTAAAGCCGGACACCACGACTGAAGGTCTACCCTGACATGTCCTGCTGGATGTCGGATACGACGACAGACGACTACGCCGCTCGCCCCTCGCCCTTGCGCGACAGGCGGCTCGTGCGCGAGCCGGTGAATTGGCGGATGTGCAGATCGGCTTCGGTGTAGAGCACGGGCTGCGTCAGCGGCTTGAGCGGTTCGACGCGCACGCTGCAGTCCGCCGGCATCTCCAGCCGCTCCATGTAGCGTTGCGGAAACGACGGAAAATTCCGGAACGTCGTCGACACCACGCCGCCGTATCGTGCGTTCAGCGCGGCGAAGTCGTCTTCGAGAAACGCATACATCGCGGGGTCGGGGTTCGACGCGAGGTACGCTTTGACCATCTCGGCCACATGCTCGTAGAACCGGGGTCCGTGCGAGCGCATCGAGTCGCTGCCGTCGGCGCGCACGAACCGGCGGATCCCGGATTCCTCGGGGTCGATGTGATAGAGCTCGTGCACGACGGTATCGAGCTTGGCAATCCAGCCCGGCGCACCTGGGTAGAGGTCCGCCTTGCGCGACCGCTCGAGCGTCTGATCGCAGAAGCGCGGGAGCACAAACGAAATCAGGTATTTGACCGACGTCTCACCGATGCGAACGACGGGAGACTTGGTGACGAACCACTCGGAGCGTCGCGTCAACTCGCCGGTGTCGCGATCGCGCCAGAAGAAGTACCCCGGCTCGCTTTCCGGAAGCGTGAGGCAGTGACAGGTCGCAAACGCCCCTTCGGCCTCGGACCGGCCGAACCGCGCGAAGACGAGGACTTCGGAAAGATCGATGAAGGTAAGGCTCGGCGTTCGACGGACGATGTCTTGCATCAGGAGCGCAATGCGCTCAGTGTAATTGATCATCCCGCCACACGATGCTGCGGTCCGGAGGGCACAGATTCACCGGTCCCGCGTCCCTGTCGCATCCACGGGTAGGCCGTTCTCGGCCCGACGTCGCGGAGCCCTTATGCTGTGTGTGGCAACTATAGAGACAAGGACCGATGCTGTCAAGGTGAGCCAAACAAAGGTGTTACGGTCGAGTTCCTCCGCCAGGTGGCTTCCCTCCGGGCGGACCCGGCGGTTTCGATGGAGGCACAATCTCGCCCGGAAGGACGACCGGGGCCTCGATCGACGGTGAGGCAACGGGGACGTCCTCGGTCCCTGGAGGCGCTGCTGGCGCCAACGGTTCAGCCAGAACCGGCGGCGGCGTCACGGCGCCCATGCGGCGCAGGATCATCTCCTGCCTGCGGCGCAATCGCGCCGACGGCCGTGCCGGATCGAACGCTCTCGGGCTGCTGATCGCGCCGGCCAGCAGCGCCGATTCCTGCGGTCCGAGGTCGGCCGCGGACTTGCCAAAGTACGTGCGGGCCGCGGCCTCCGCGCCGTAGATGCCGTTGCCCCACTCGATGAGGTTCAGGTAGAGCTCGAGGATGCGCTGTTTCGAGAGCTCGGCCTCGAGCCGGCGCGCTATCAGGATTTCACGACCCTTGCGTATCGGATTCTTCGACGGCGAGAGGTAGAGATTCTTCGCGAGCTGCTGCGTGATGGTGCTGGCCCCGCGCGCGAATTCCATGCGCTCGATGTTGACCTCCATCGACTCCTTGAGCTGCTGGAAATCGACGCCCCCGTGTTCCCAGAAGGCGCTGTCTTCCGTCACGATTACGGCGCGCTTCAGATGCGGCGAGATGCGTCCGTAATTCACCCAGCGCTGCACGCGACGAGGCTGCTCGCCCTTTTCGATCGCCTCATGCGCGCGCAGCTCGATGAACGCCGTGGTCGACGGATTGTGCGTGCGCAGGACGCGCACGTCAGGAAGCGTGAGGTAGAGGTACGCGGCACATGCGAATCCGACGGCGAGGAGCGTCGCGACGATTCGCCCGGCCGTGCGCATGCGCAAGCGGCGGCGCATGCCACATTATAGGGCTCAACCAGATCGCCTCAGCCGCGACCCGCGGACTCCGCCGCTGTCGCCGCCGCCGCCGACGGCACGCGGTAGCCGGACGCTCCCAGCACGCGCTCGAGCGCAGTGAGGAAGAGCAGCACGTTGGCGAGCGTCGAGCCCGCACCCATCAGCCCGACTCTCCAGATGCGTCCGGCGAGCGGACCGAGGCCGGCGCCAATCTCGATGCTGAACTCGTCGAGCAGCCGCCGTCGAACCGCCGCCTCGTCGATGCCGTCTGGCACCTTCACCGCGTTCAGCGTCCAGAGGCGCTCGCCGAGTGGCGGCAGCAGCGAGAGGCCGAGCGCGTCGAGCCCCGCGACGAGCGCGCGATGATTCCGTTCGTGACGGGCCCAGCGCTGCTCGAGGCCCTCCTCCTCGACCACGGCGAGCGCTTCGCGCACGGCGTAGACGAGGGGCGCCGAGATCGTGTGGTGATACTTGCGACGAACCCAGTAGTCCTCGAGGAGCGCCAGGTCGAGATAGAAGCTGCGCGAGGGCACCTTCTTCAACAACGCGCGTGCCGAGAACGACAGCGGCGCCAGCCCGGACGGAGCGCCGAGCCCCTTCTGCGAGCAGCTGTAGCAGACGTCGATGCCCCACGCATCGGTCTCGAGGGGCATGGCGCCAAACGAGGTCACGGCGTCGACGACCGTCAGGGCGCCAGCTCGCGCCGCAATCGCGGCAACCTCGCGGACCGGATTGAGAACGCCCGTCGACGTCTCGGCATGAACGACCGCGACGATGTCCGCCGGCGCCGCGGCCAGGGCACGTTCGACCGCCGCCGGGTCGCAGGCACGGCCCCACTCGACGTCGACGCGCGTCACCGTCGCGCCGTACCGCTGAAAGATCTGCGCGAGTCGGTCGCCGAAGTATCCCGTCACGACGACCAGGACGCGGGTGCCGGGCGAAGTGACATTCGCCACGGCGGCTTCCATCCCCGACGTGCCTGTACCCGAAATCGCCAGGCTGAACGCACCCGGCCCAGCGCCGAACGTCCAGTCGAGCCGACGGCGCATGTCGTCGAGGATCACCACCATCTCGGGATCGAGATGGCTGAGCACGGGTGCGGACAGCGCCCGCATCACGCGAGCTGACACCGGGCTAGGGCCCGGACCAAGCAGCAATCGTTCGGGTGTCATCTCAACTCCCTGGGGTCTGATCTTGATTTTTTCATCGATCGTCGCGTCGAAGGTCGTCGCGGAACGATCAAGATCTGACCCCGTCGGCCATCAGCGCGGCGAGGGCGTCGCGAACCTGCGACGCCGCTTCGGCGGTCAGGGGACCCAGCGGCGCGCGGGGCTCGCCACCGGCGAAGCCCGCGAGGTCCATCGCTTTCTTGAGGCCCGCCACACCGAGGCCGGTCGTCACGAGCTTGGCGAGCGGCGTCAGCCGCCGCTGCAGGTCGCGGGCCTCGGCATGACGGCCGGCGCGGAAGTGTTCGTGCAGTTGCACGCAGAGCGCGGGCAGGACGCACGAGACCGCGAGGATGCCGCCCGTGGCGCCGACACAGAGCGACGGATAGAACGTCGGCGCAGACCCGGCGATAACCGCGAACATAGCCGGCGCGGACGCCACGAACGCCGCGAACTGCGCCGTGTCGCTCCCCGTTTCCTTCACGCCGATGATGTTCGGGTGGGTCGCCAGGCGGCCGACGGCATCCGGCGTCAGGTTGACGCCAGTCACGGCCGGCACGTTGTAGAGCAGCACCGGCACCGGTGTCGCGTCGGCGACGGCCGTGTAGTGACGCACGAACACGTCGGCTGTCATCCGCGCTTTGTAGAACGAGGGCGTGCGCACCAGGACAGCGTCCGCGCCGAGCGCCGCCGCACGCGCCGAGGCGGCAATGGTCGCGCGCGTCGATTCACGACCGGTTCCCACGAGCAGGACACGGTCGCGCGGCACCGAATCGCGGGCCGCCCCGATCACCCTGTCGGCTTCGTCCTCGTCGACAAACGGTGCCTCGCCGTTCGAGCCGAGCGCGACGACGCCGCCGACGCCGGCGTGAATCCATTTCGCGACGTTCGAGGAGATGGCGCGGCCATCGACGTTGTCGTCGCGGTCGAAGACCGTGGCCATGGGAGGGAACACCGCGTCGAGCTTCATCGCCGAGGAGCGTACCGGGCGAGGCCCGGAGGTGTCAAACGCGACAGCGGATCGCGCTCACAAACGGAAAACGGCGGCGAACACGGAATACCCGTGCGCGCCGCCGCCCCCGTTCCTCACGGCACCCCACTTTGTTTATGCTCGCGGGGCCCCACCCCCGCTCGCTCTCGCGCGGCGACTACGCGCCGCGCTCGGGCCGCAGGCGCCCTCAGTGAATCGTCTGCCTCCACTGCGACCGGCTCCGGCGCCAGTCGTCGTCGAGAATCGTCCACAGGATTTGATCCAGGTATTCACCGTCGCGCAGGAACGACTTGCGGAGCACGCCTTCCTGCACCGCACCCACCTTGCGCAACGCGCCGTTGCCGCGGCCGTTCGCCGTGGCCGCCCGCGCCTCGAGCCGGCGTGTGCCAACGACCTCGAACGCGAAGTCGATGACGAGCGCCGCGGCGTCGAGGAAGATCCCGGTGCCCCAGAACGACGAGCCGATGGCGAATCCCCACTCGGCCGTGCCGAACCCGGGCTCGAGCTGCCGGACCTGGAAGATCCCGATAGCCGTATCCATGTTGTGCGGCACGACCGCAAAACACGTGTAGTTGCCGGCGGCCCGCTCGCGATGCGTCCACGCGATGAACCGCTCGAACCCTTCGACCGTCGTCGGCGGCGGCGAGATGAACCGCGACACCTCTTCGGTCGACAGCATCGCCAGGAGCGCCGGCGCGTCCGAGAGCCGCAGCTCCCGCAGCGTCGCCATCGATCCCGTCAGCACCGGAAGCGCTTGCCGCCAGTCACTCGTCGTAACCTTCTGCGCGGTCGCCATCACAGCCTGCACGTCAATCACCTCTTGTGCGTCACGGAAAGGCATCTTCTCCATTAGAGGCCTCCCGTCGTCGAGCTGGTCGAGTTACCGGTTGCACCTGACGCCGGTGGTGATGGCGGCGGTGGTGGTAGGAAGAGATCCTCGAGCGGCGTCAGGTCGTAGTTGACCGGCAGCGCCGAGGGATCGTCGAAGAGCTCCGAGTCCTCGCCGCTGCTGCCCCAGGTCACGTCCTCGTCAGCCGAGGTGCCCCACACGATGTTCTCGAGGTCCGCGGCCGTGCCCCAGACGATGTTCTCGAGATCCATGTTGGTGCCCCAGACGATGTTCTCGCCGTCGTCCATCGTGCCCCACACGATGTTCTCGAGGTCCATCGCGGTGCCCCAGACGATGTTCTCGCAGCTGTCGCCGCCGCAGGCCGTGCCCCACACGATGTTCTCGAGGTCAGCCGTGCCCCACACGATGTTCTCGCCATCGTCGGCCGTGCCCCAGACGATGTTCTCGCCATCCTCGACCGTGCCCCAGACGATGTTCTCGAGCTCGTCAGCCGCGGTGCCCCACACGATGTTCTCGCAGTCGTCGGCGCAGAGCGTGCCCCAGACGATGTTCTCGCCCTGGTCGTCGGCGAGCGAGCCCCAGACCACGCTCGAGGCCCACGCGTTGGCCGCCGGCTTGATCACGCCGCCCTTGATGCGGTGGTCGCCCCAGATGATCTGGCGGCTCCACATCCACGAGTGCGGATAGTGCTGTCCGGCCTGCGGGCTCTTGAAGTAGCGGGCGAGCTCGATCGCTCCCTGCGCGTTCAGAAAGCCCGCACCCTGCGTCAGCGCATCGTAGTGACGCGTCTGCGCCGTGTACTGAAGGATCGCCTTCACCAGATTCGGCTTGAGATTCGGGTTCGCCTGAAGCATCAGCGCGACCGTGCCGGCAACGACCGGCGACGCCATGCTGGTGCCGCTCAGGCTCAGATAGGGGCGGCTCGGGTAGCTGCGGTTGCCCTTGAGCAGATACGCCGCCTTGGTCAGGTAGAACTCGCTCCCCGGGTTCGACAGCGACACGATGCCGGTGCCGGGAGCGACGATGTCGGGCTTGGCGACGAAGTCAATCGCCGTCGGCCCACGCGAGCTGTAGGCCGCGACTTTGTCGTCCCAGCGCGTGAGCGTCCCTTCGGTGCTGTAGGCGCCGACGGTCAGCACCCAGGGCGCATTGCCCGGCGCCGTGATGCTGCCGTACTGCGCCTTCTTGACACCGCTGAGGTTCGAGCGCTGGCCGAGGTTGCCGGCGGCGGTGACGACGACGATGCCGGCGTCGACGGCGCGCTTGGCCGCAAGGGTGAGCGGATCGGTCTCGTAGGACTCGCTGACGCGAGCGCCGACCGACAGATTGATCACGCGGATGTTGTGCGTGACGCGGTTCGTGACCGCCCATTCGAAGGCGGCGATGACGTCGCTGATGACGCCGCCGCCATGCTGGTCGAGCACCTTCAGGCTGACGAGGTGCGCCGCCGGCGCAACCCCGGCGTGCGCGCCGTAGGAGTCATAGCCGTTGCCGGCGATGATGCCCGCGACATGCGTGCCGTGCCCGTTGTCGTCGTACGCCTGCAGACGATCGTTGACGAAGTCGACGAAGGCGGTGACCCGCTGTCCGCCAACCACCCGCACCTTGTTCGAAGTGCCCTGATAGCCCAGGTCGTCGTGCCACCCGGAGATGCCCGAGTCGATGACCGCCACGCCGATCCCGGCGCCGTCATAGCCCCACTGCTGCTGGGCGGCGCGCGCGCCAATCGACACGGTCGTGCGATTGTTGTGCGGCGCGATCGGACGATCGAAGTGGACGCTCAGCACCTCCGAGCGCTCGGAGATCTGCTTGATGACGCGGTTCGGGAGCTCGACGGCCATGCCGTCGACGAGCTTGAGGCGTCGGCCGACGCGTCCGCCCAGCTTCTTGATCTCCTTCTCGGCGTTGGCCTCCTGTCCCGGGTTGATCGTGAGGATCACCTTCGAGGTGCCAAACAGCCGGGTCGAGCGCGACTTCATTTCCTTGTCGAGCTTTTCGAACCGCTGCTGGCGCCCGCCAGAAGACGAGCGCTGTTTGCTCGCGCTCGACTTTGCTCGACCACAGCTTGCTGCTCGAACCTGGCTTCGCGGCGACGGGCACCGCGAACGCGATCAGGCTCGCCAGCACCAGGGCTGCGGTCTGCCACGTGAATTGACGCTGTCGAGAACGCATTGGGTCGTTTCCTTTGTATACCTTCCGAACCCCGGAAGTGGTCACAGTCGCTTGCTTCTGGTGACCCGCCTGTGCGCAGGCGGTGGGTCGATGGATGAAAGCCATTAGTGAAACGCCGCGCCCCAAACGGCTTTGGCGCGACGCCAGTCTTCTCGAACGATCGACCAGAGCGCCTGGTCGTAGTGCCGTCCGCCCCGCAGGAAGCTCCGTCGCAGAATCGCTTCCTTGACGGCGCCGAGCTTGGCGAGCGCACCGTTGCCCCGCCCGTTGGCGACAGCCGCCCGCGCTTCAAGCCGGTGGATGCCGACTGTCTCGAAGGAGAAGTCGATGGTCATCCGCGCGGCCGACGTGAACACGCCCGAGCCCCAGAAGGCCCGGCCGATGGCGAAGCCCCACTCGGCCGTCGCGAACATCGGATCGAGTTGTCGTACCTGGAAGATGCCGATCGCGGTGTCCATCCCGTCGGGGACGACCGCAAAGCAGATGTAGCGCCCCGCTACTCTCTCGCGCTGGGCCCAGGCGATGAAGCGCTCGAATCCGTCGACCGTGGTCGGCGGCGGCGAGATGAAGCGCGACACTTCTTCGCTCGTGAGCAGCTCGAGCAAGGCCTCGGCGTCCGACATCCGGAGCTCGCGCAGCGTCAGCACGCCGTTCGAGAGCACCGGAAGGACCTGACGCCAATCCGTCATCCGGGTCGGCGCCACGTCCGCTTCTCTGACGCGCAATTGCGCCAACGGCGTGGGCACCACTGTCTCTTGTCGAAGGTTCGTGAGCATGAGTCTTGTCCGATCGTCTGCAATGAACACTCTAAAGACACGCTTGACGGTCTACAGCAGAGCAAGTGGGGGGCCACACCGGTTGGGCTGGGGACCTTGTGACCTAAGCGGCTTTATTAGAAGTACTTACAAGAATGACGTCGAACCGGTGGTGTGCGGGGGTGCGTGCGGGTCTGAGCCATCTCGGAACAGACAAACTTGTAATCAGGTCTGATTTCGGCTGTAAGGCATAGTCGAATAGTCACTTAGCTGAAGTGGTCCAAATAGAGACAGACGTGCAGGTCTGGAACACTCCGCGCAGAAGTGACAAATGCAATGAAATCAGTGACTTAGAGATTGCGACTCGAGGGGATGCTCAATCTGGGCGTGGATCCTGCGCCCAAGGTCAGGTTGACGGCGAGTGCCGTAAAGACGATGGCGATGGCTGGGGCGAGGAGCCAAGGGGCTTCGACGATCGCCCGGCCGCGGCCCGCCTCTCGTAACATCGCACCCCAGCTGGGGATCGGCTCGCTGAAGCCGAGGCCAACAAACGACAGCGTGGCCTCGGCAAGGACGAAGGCGGGCACCAGAAGGGTCGTCTGGACGGCGAGAAACCCTCGCGCGGCGGGCATCAGGTGACGTAGCAAGATCCGCGTACGGCTGGCCCCCATCGCCCGCGCAGCTTCTGCGTACTCTCGATTTCGTTCGGCGGCCACGACCGCCCGGACGCCGCGGGCTGGGAGCGGCCAGCCGACCGCCGCAAGCACGACGACCATCGTCCAGAAGACCTCGGCCGTTGTGAGTACGAGCGGCATCGAGGCGCGCAACGCGAGCACCACGTACACGGCTGGCAGGGCCATGATGAGGTCGGCACCCCGCATCGCCACGTCGTCGACGAGGCCGCCGGTGAAGCCGGCCAGCCCCCCGACCAGCGCGCCGATCGCGAGCGCCCCGAGGGCCGCGAGGAGCGCGACACCGAGCGACAGACGCGTCCCCCACGCGAGTCGAGCGAGCTCGTCGCGACCAAGGGCGTCCGCGCCGAGGGGAAACCACGGCGACCCATGCCGAGCGTCCACGGAGAGAACGGCTCCGTTGCGGAAGAGGCGCAGCGGCATCGGACGGCTGCGATCCTCGACATAGCGGTGCTCGAGCCTGTTCTCGAGCGTCAACGGGTACACGGCAGGCCACCCGGGCGCTCCCGATCCGCTGAAGAGGTGCGGCCGCATCGGCGGCGCGTACACGAACTCGGCGAACTGGTCCGAGGGACGGGTCGGTGTGAGCCACGGACCGGCGAGTGCGAAGAGTGCGAGAAGCGCGCCGAACGCCAGCCCGGCGCGCCGCGCGCGGGGTGCGGGATCGGTCGACGCGCCAGTCATGCCAGCTCCTCGACGCGAGGATCGGCCAGCGCCAGGGCGACGTCGGACAGCAGGATGCCAGTGGCAAGAAAGATCGACCCCGCGGCCGCGCAGCCGGCAACGAGGTACAGATCGCGCGCGACGAGGCCTTCATACATGAGCGCGCCGAGTCCAGGCCACGACGTGACAATCTCGACGGCGAACGAGCCGCTGAGGACGCTGCCCACGATCACGCCGTAGATCGCCAGCACGGGCTGCAGCGACAGGCGCAGGGCGTGGCGCCAGACAACCCGCCGGACCGAACAACCGCGCGCGAGTGCCGCGCGGATCGAGGGTTCCGCGAGCGCATCCTCCATCGCACGCGACTGCAGCCGCTCGAGCGAGGCGGCAATGGGCAGGGCCAGCGCGATCGATGGCAGCGCGAGATATCGCATCGTGATCCACACGGACATGTCGCTCGTATTTCCCATGGCTGGAAACCCGCCGACAGGGAACCACCCCGTGCGTGCGGCCAGCAGCAACAGCACGAAAGAAGTCACGAGCGGCGGGATCGATACGAAGATGAGTGAGAGGATGCGCGCAACCGAGGTCGCGACGTTCCGGCGGCTGCCTGTGATGATGCCGAGCGGCACGCCGATGACCGTCGCCAGAAGCAGCGCGGTCGTGCCGAGGAGCGCCGTCTTCCCCGCACGTTCGGCCACGAGCTGATTCACGGGCCGGCCGTACTTGACCGACTCGCCGAGGTCGAGGCGCGCGGCCCGGCCGAGCCACTCGCGATACCGCACGAGAAATGGGCGATCGAGCCCGAGCCGGTGACGCTCTGCCGCGGCAACGGTAGGGTCCAGATCGAAGCCTCCGATCGAATCGCCCGGCGCCGCTTCGACCAGCAGCAGGGCGGTCGACGACACGACGAAGACGAGGAGCGCCGCGAGCAGCAGGCGGCGGATCAGGTACGGTATGAGCCCGCGGTGCACGACGAAGTTTTCGGCTCGACCGGCCCGGCGCGATACGTGGGAGGCGGTCGCGGCCGCTACCGAGCGGCCGCCAGGGTATCCGCACTCCAGAGCAGGTGCGGCGCCAGGGGGGCCGGCGTCGGGTTGATGACCCGGAGCGACGTGGCCAGCGTCACACGAGACGCGACGAAATAGATCGACGGCAGTTCCTCGCCGAAGACCTGCTGGACCTCGGCGAACGCTCGCTGACGCTGCTTGACATCGAGCGCCGTTGCCTGCTCGCGCATCAATTCGTCGATGCGCTTTTCCCAGGGCGTCCCGGGACTGGCTTGTCCCGGGTTCCAGAAATGAAATGGGCCCGAGCTCAGCCAGAAGTCCGGGTCGGGGTCCGTTGTGCTGGTCTGCAGTCCGAAGTAGATCGCATCGTAGTCGCCAGCGATCCACCGCTGCCTGAGGCCGCCCGGATCGAGCGGAACGATGTCGACGAGGATCCCCAGCTTGCGGAGCTGCTCCTGAAGCACCGAGACGACGCGCTCGCGCAGGTGACCGGCGTGCGTGAGGATGGAGAACCGCGCCGGGCTGCCGGCCGCGTCCTCGAGCATGCCGTCGCCGTTGCGATCGCTCAGACCCGCTGTTGCCAGGAGCTGCCGGGCGCGCTCGCGATCCATCTGGCATGCGGGCGCGGAGGCCGAGTACCAGCGTCGATTGCCGGGCGTGACCGGCCCGTACAACGGTGCCGCGGCGCCCAGGTAGACGGTATCGATGATCGCCTGACGATCGACTCCGCACGAAATCGCCTGTCTGAACTCCTTGCGCGCCATCCAGGGCGCCCGGCGCGCGGCGAGCCGCGCCGGCCGCAGGTTGAACGAGAGGAAGTCGGGATCAAGCGCGACGCTGACATCGAGCATTCGCAGACGCCCCTGGTCCGCGAGCCTTCTGAACGCGGCGTGGTCCTGCGGCCGGATGTCGCCGTTGCTCATGAGGTCGCTCTCGGACGCTTCAAGCCGAAGCGCCTCGGTGTCCTGGTCGGGAACGATGACGAGCGTCAGGCGATCGAGGTACGGCAGTTGAACTCCGCCAGGGTCGCGGCGGAAGTAGCGCGGGTTGCGGGCAAAGACGAGACGTTGTCCCGCGATGTGCTCGACGAGCTGAAACGGACCGAGACCCACGACGTCGGTGACGGGCTTCGACGGCACCCAGACGTTCTGGAATTGCTTGCCATTCAGAGCCGGCTCGAGCCTGTGTCGCGGAAGGATCGGGAGGCTGTCGAGCAGCCGGAGCCCTGGCGCGTAAGCTTCGGGAAAGCGAACGACCACGGTTCGGGGATCCGGGGCGGTCACCTCGAGAGGCTTATCGTGGACCGTGAGCGCGGAACCAAGCGGGCTCGCGACATCAGGGTCATACGCGGCGCGGAACGAGAAGAGGACGTCGGCTGAAGTGAACGGTTCTCCGTCCGAGAATTGGATGCCCGGCCGGAGCATAATCGTGTGGGTGAGGCCATCGGGCGAAGAGGTCCAAGACTCCGCCAGCCACGGCTCGAGCTCATCCGTGGCTCGATTCACCCTGACCAGCCGTGCCTGCGTGAGGAACGTCACCACGTCAGTAGCCGCCGCCGCGCCGGCAGCCGTGTAGCGGTTGTAGGTGGCCGGTTCGGATCGAATGGACGCGACGAGCTCGCCCCCACGTGCCGGTATTGAAGATGAAGCGGTCGGTGGCGGGGGCGCCTCCGTGGACCGGCATCCGGCGGACAATAGAAGACACGCGGAAAACGCGAGGAAAACGAGCGGACTGCACATGTTGGCCACTGAAGGCCTCGACCGGCCAACTTCTTGGCTGGTCTCCAAATTCGCGAAAGTCGGCCTTTTCTGACGGGTATCTGCTACCCCACACTCTCGGACGAGTCCGTAAGCCAACATGTTGGCTGTATCGGTTGCCTGAGCCCCCGCCGAGAGCCGTTGCCGACGGGTCTCCCATGGTCGGTTGCGAGCATATTGACCTAAAGAGTTCTCTTGTGTCGTTTCATGCGTGAGCTGCCGGCATCTGCCCACCTCTATTGTTGAGCGTGGCACGAAGGGTGCCTCGGGTCCGGACACCCTGCGATGTTGAGTTGGCGGCGGCACCCATGGCCCATACAACTGGTTCTCTCACCCTCCGGCGGATTGCGGTTTCTGCAGGGTCCGCACTCGCGCTCGTGCTGGCCCTCGTGTCGTCGGCGGTCCCGGCTGACGCCGGCCCGCGTCGCGCCCGATTGTCCAGAGACCTCAGTGAGCGGCTGGCGGCGCGGGTCGAGGCCTCGACCGACATCATCGTGACGGGAAGCGACGAGCAGGTGCAGACGCTCGCGACCCGCTACGGCGCGCGGGTCAAGAAGCGGCTGCGCAACGCAGCCGTCCTCGAGGTGACCGGAGGACAGCTTCAGGATTTGAGCGAGGACGCCGACGTCGCCAGCGTGTCCGGCGACGTGGCGGTCCGGACGATGGCGACCGTGACGGCCGAGGCGATTGGCGCGGATCAGGTCTGGGAGGGAGCGTCAGAGGGGCAGCGCGGCTTCACCGGGCGCGGCATTGGCGTGGCCGTGATCGACACGGGCGTCGACGCGAGGCACCCCTACCTGCGCAATCGCGTCGCGTTCAGCGTGGATTTCACCGACGCGGCCGGGGGCCGCGGTCGCCCGGCCAGCGACGAGAACGGCCACGGCACGCACATCGCCGGCATCATCCGCGACGTCGCGCCCGGCGCGCACATCGTCAGCCTGAAGGCGATGGGGGCGGACGGTTCGGGACTGACGAGCACCGTGATCGAAGCCATCGACTGGGCGATCGACAACCGTCGCGCCTGGAACATCAAGATCATCAACGTGTCGCTGGGACACCCGGTAATGGAGTCCGAGAAGGACGACCCCCTGTGCCAGGCCGTGCAGCGCGCGACCAACGCGGGAATCCTGGTCACCGTCGCCGCGGGGAACGTCGGCAAGCTGGCCGACGGCACGCCGGTCGTCGGGGGCATTTCCTCGCCTGGCAACTCACCCTCGGCACTGACCGTTGGAGCCCTGAACACGCGCCAGACCGCGGCACGGTCCGACGACGTGATGGCGACCTACAGCTCGCGCGGCCCGACGATGATTGACGGCGTGCTGAAGCCGGAGCTGGTGGCGCCCGGCAACCGGATTCTGGCGTCGGTCCCACGGGACGCGTATCTGGCGACCCTGCTGCCGGAGCGGGTGGTGGGACGCGGGGCCGAGACCTACATGGAGCTGAGCGGCACGAGCATGTCGGCGGCGGTGGCCGCCGGCGCCGCGGCGCTGCTGCTCGAGGCCCGGCCGCTGACGCCGCCCGAAGCCAAAGTGCTGCTCCAGTTCACGAGCGGCCAGGTGGCGGGGAGCGGCCTGCTCGAATCAGGCGCCGGGAGCTTGAATATCGTCGGCGCTGTGGGGGCGGCGAGGAGAAGAGCCGATATCTCCGGCAGCACTTCAATCGCCAATGAGGCACAGCGGCCATCGCTCATCGCATATCGCTCATCGCATACCGACATGACGATTCTGGCACGACGCTGGTTACGGCTAGCGACAGCGCCAGGTTCATGTGGACAGCTCTGCTACCGGCTGACTACGGAGTCTCCTCACCGACTGCCTGGACAAACACAATCGTCTGGACGAACTCCGACGATCTTCAGGCAGCCTTCGCCAACATTAGCACCATCGTTTGGACGAACAGCATCGTCTGGACAAACAGCATCGTCTGGACCAACAGCATTGTGTGGACAAACTCAATAGTTTGGACCAACAGCATTGTCTGGACCAACTCGATCGTTTGGACGAATACCGGCGACGTGGACGCGGATCCCGACTGACGACCAGCAGAGCAGACTCACGATGCCCCGTCGCGACACCGCGCGGCCACGATAGACACAAAACCACTTTGGCGACTGGAGAACCACATGCGTATCATTGTTTGGACTGACTAGCTCCGAGGGCGCCAACTGGCCACGGCCTGCGGCCGTGGCCTTAGGCTTTGATGGCTAAGACAAAGCGATTTGCTCAACTTCCGGGCGGAAGCAAAGCGTACATTTCCGTCGTCGTGGCTCTCGGTGCGTTCACGGTCTTCGAAGCTGTGTACGGCTTGGTCAGTCAGGACACTGGTTGGCGTTGGCTTGTTCTTGGCGGTCCTCACCTTCCTTAGCGGTTCCGCAACGCTCAAACTGCCATCTCTGCCTGCCACAATCTCTGTATCCGAAACATTTGTCTTCACCTCGGTCCTTCTCTTCGGCGCATCAGCGGGGACGCTCACTGTTGCACTGGATGCGTTCGTCATTTCCTGCTGGTCATACCGACGCGGCGATCCGTTTTACAAGATCATCTTCAATCTCTTCGCCCTTCCTTTAACGATATGGGTCGCCGCACACGTGTACTTCGCCCTACCAGGCGTGCAACCCCTGTTCAAGAATCCAGATGTTCAGATCGCGGCTCTCTTTCTGCCCTTGGCGCTGCTAGCGACTCTATACTTTCTCCTGAACAGCTGGATCATCACATTTGCCATATCTCTAGAAGGCAGACTCAGCTCCATCGGAATCTGGAGAGAACACTTTACGTTTCTATCGCTGAACTATTTTGGTGGCGCCTCAGTGGCGTTCCTTCTGGTCAACTACTCTCGAGACATAGACTTCAAGTATGTGGTGCTGATAGCTCCACTTCTTCTAGTTCTTTATCTGACATTCCGCTGGCAAATTGGCCGGGCCGTCGATGCGAACAGACATCTGGCCGAGTTGAACAACCTCTACATGTCCACAATCGAAACGCTAGCAATGGCTATCGACGCTAAGGACCAGATCACCCACGGCCACATCCGGCGCGTTCAAACATATGCGGTCGGTTTGGCACAGCGTGTCGGTGTCACCGATGTCGCGCTCATACGTGCAATCGAAGCTGCGGCGCTATTGCACGACATGGGAAAGCTGGCGGTCCCAGAGTACATTCTCAACAAGCCTGGACCACTCACGCCTGCAGAGTTCGAAAAAATGAAACTGCACTCAAGCGTCGGAGCAGACATCTTGTCGGCCATCGACTTTCCGTACCCTGTGGTTCCCATTGTTCGGCATCATCACGAGAACTGGGACGGCTCCGGCTATCCAGATGGACTCTCCGGAACGTCAATTCCGCTCGGCGCCCGCATCCTCTCCGTGGTGGATTGCTTTGATGCTCTAACTTCTGACCGACCATACCGACCACGGTTGGCTGACCGCGAAGCCATCCAGATTTTGCAAGACCGCCGTGGATCCATGTATGACCCGGCCGTTGTGGACACTTTCCTACGCGTGCATGTAGAGATCGCTCCTAAGGTTGCAGAGTTGGTTTCCCCTCTATCACTGAGGAACATCAGTGGAGCTTCGCGACCGACGGCTCCCATCTCAACCGTCCTCAGACCACTAGACGAGATTACCTCAGGCACTGAAGAGATGCTGACGCTGTTCGATCTCGCTCGAGGCCTGAACAACCAAATGAGTGTGCAGGACGCCGGCGATGTTATCGCGAAGCATCTTCGGCGGTTCGTACCAACTTCTCTGTTGGTGTTCTTTCTCTACGATTCTGAGTCAGACGAATTGGTGGCGGCCCATGCCTCAGGGGAACACGCGGAGTTGGTCTCTGACCTTCGGATCGGTGTAGGACAGCGACTGAGCGGCTGGGTAGCTGCACATCGACAGGCCATTCGGAATTCGGATCCTGTGCTCGATTTCGGCGACGCTCTCAGATCTATGGCTCCGAGACCTCGCAGCTGCCTTAGCATTCCGCTGACAGTTCGGGGCGGACTGATCGGTGTGTTGTCTCTTTACTCCACCGGACTCGAGTCGTTTACCGAGGACCACCAACGGATTGTTGAAGTCGTCTCAAGGCAAGTTTCGACAATTCTGAAAAGCGCGGCGGACTTCGATCGCACAAAGAACAAGTCTCTCCGCGATCAGCTGACGGGGCTTCCGAACATTGAGCACCTTTATCAGCTCACAAAGTCCTACAGCGGTCCGGATCCCACTGGCGAGCCGTTCTCCATTCTCGTTCTTGACATCGACGACCTGGCGGAGATCAACGAAGCGTTCGGCCACGTCTCGGGCGATCAGGTTTTGGCGCGCGTCGTTCGCGCTACTCGGAGGAGCCTACGGGGCGCTGACTTCCTGTTCCGCTATCGCGATGACGAGTTCATTGTTCTGCTGCTACAGACTGACCAAGAAACGAGCGGCACAGTCGTACGACGGATAGCGGAGGCTCTCCAAAGAGAGGCAGGCGCGATGAGACCACCGTTTACAGTCACGATAGGCTTCGCGACCGCTCCTCGCGACGCGCAAACGATCGAAGAACTAATCGAACTCGCCGGCGTTCGGCTCAACAAGCAAAACAAAGCGCCGTTGAGACCGGGCAGCTCAGAATCCATTCACTAGAGTAACGGCCGTGATCGGGATCTTCAAGGAAAACACTTTCGCGTTCCTCAACGCTCCCGTTCGCCAGGGGCGTTTTGGCCTTGCTCTTGCCCAGTTGGGAGAACACCGACATCTTAGGAAAGAACACGAACGCGAGTTCGACTTACTAAGCAGCGAACTTAGTCTCGAGCTTGGGCGGACAGGGGAAGCGGTGGAGACTGCCGAGGCGTGTCTCCGGAAGCACGATCTGGATTCGGACTCCATGGTCCGCGCTCTTGTTGTGTGCGCCATAGCTGCTTTCTACCGGGGCGACGTCAGAGCGAGCCTTGAAACGCTTAGTAAGGCATTAAAGGTGAGCGAGCGATGTGGTTCTGAGCTGGTTCGAGCGCATGTCAGTGTTCTCGACTTCGCCGTCGGTCTGAACGTGCACTCTCTTGAGACCGCCCTTACTAGATTGCCAGAAATCAGACGGACCGTCGTGCGTGTCGCCGACTCGCATCTTGCGATTCTGTTGCGGATTGCAGTTGCGCGAGCCGAGGCGCGTAGACACTCACCCATGGAAACGAGACGTCACCATCGAGTCGGGCTGGCTCTTCTTGAGGGCGATCCCAACATATGGCTTGAGGGATTGCTTCATATTGATATGGCAGCGATATCAATGGTCCTTGGCGATCTCTCGGCAAGCCTTCAACATGCTGAACGGGCGAACGAACTGTCCCACCTGTCTGGCCACTTCCGCACGCGGGTGGCCGCTGTAATTAACATCGCGCAAATTCTGACCTGGAAGGGCGACCTGCGCACCGCGAAGCGCTACATCACGGAGTCCTTGCAGATTGCGCAAGGCAACAGACACCTGATGCGTAGCGCTCTAGATAGTCTGGCTAACCTGCTAATAACGGGAGGCCAGTACCCAGAATCTAGGGAAGTGTTCCAGAGGCTCGCAATGGAGCAAGAAGCGCTCAACGAAACGCGTCCACACTGGGACGAGGCTACAGAAGCGTACTCGCAAGCCCGCTTGGCCCAGGCGGAGGGCGACCTTCGCGGCGCCACGGAACTGCTTAACCATGCCCTTGTCGTTGCTCAAAGCTGTGGCGATCAGATATGGTCCAGGCGTATTAGGGCGTCTAGAGCACAGTGCTTGGGCCTGTTAGGCCGCGAGCGCGACGCGATTGCCGACCTCGAAGAGCTGCACAAGACCGAGATCCGAAACCCCGAGTTCATGTGTCGGTACTACGGCGCTCTGGCGGCTTATTGCGTAGGTGGAGGCAAGGTCCTGGAGGCGAAGGGGCACCTTAAAAGAGCCCTTCGAATCGCGACTGAGATAGAGAATGCAGCTCTGTGCAAGGACTTGACAGTTGGGCTGCCACCGCTCGACAACAGTTTGGATAGTAGGCCTTCCGATTCGCAACCGACCTTGGACAACCTTGACTCCGCGGTGGCGCTTCTCGAGCTCTCGGGGCATCCGCACATTCTCGGGCGCGAGGCGTTTGCGATTCTTCAGGACGCGGGTTGTGCCGAGGCGCTGGCACTGGGGGCACGCGGCGCTCGAGGCGTACGGCTGGTCGCGAGCGATGGCTGGACCGACGATGACGCCCTCGCGGCGCTTCGGGCGGCGGGCCAGGACGAGCTCATGCCCCTCGGTCAGCATCGCGACGAGACCTGGGAGCTCCTGGCGCGGCCGCGGCCGGAGCTCGACCATCGGTGCACGCTGGCCGCTATTCGCAAGCTCATCGCCACCGCCGGCGCGCTCGACCAGTACCGGCGCGACGAGAAACAGCGCGCCGCGCTCTGGCCGGCCGAGACGCTCGAGGGCGACGCCGAGAGCCTCTGGGTCTCCGAACAGTCCATCGAGCTCCTGCATCTCGCCCGTCGCATCGCGCCAAGTTCCGTGACGGTCCTCCTCACCGGCGAGACGGGCACCGGCAAGGAAATGCTCGCGCGCGTGATTCATCGCGCGTCCAACCGCGCCGACCGGCCTCTCGTGCCCTTCAACTGCACGGCAGTGCCCCATGACATGCTCGAGAGCCAGCTGTTCGGACATCGCAAGGGCGCTTTCACCAGTGCCGACGCCTCGTTCCAGGGCGTCATCCGCAGCGCCAACGGCGGCACGCTCTTTCTCGACGAGATCGGCGACATCGGGCTCGACCTCCAGCCCAAGCTGCTGCGCTTCATCGAACAGCAGGAGGTGCACCCGCTCGGCGAGGCCCACGCCGTCAAGGTCGACGTCCGAATCATCGCCGCCACCAACGCCAACCTCGATCACCTGGTCGCGCAGGGCCGCTTTCGAGACGATTTGCTCTACCGCCTCAAGATCGTGCCGATTCACCTGCCGCCGCTGCGCGAACGGCGCGAAGAAATCCCGGCGCTCCTGCAGCACTACATGCAGAAGTTTGGAGACGAGCAGCGCAAGGGACGCGTCACGCTCAGCGACGAAACGCTCGAGTACCTGCTGCTCTACTCGTGGCCGGGCAACATCCGGCAACTCGCCAACGAAGTACGCCGCATGATCGCCCTCGCCGAACCGGACGCCACGGTGACCCCGGCGCTGCTGTCGCCCGAGATCCAGGCGTCCCGCCGCACGTTGCCCGCGGCCAGTGCACCCACCGAACCCGAGATTCGCTTGCGGCTCGATCAGCCCCTGCCGCTGGCCGTCGAGACGCTCGAGCAGACCCTCGTCCGCCACGCCCTCGAACGCTCGCACGGACGCGTCGAGGAAGCCGCACGGATCCTCGGCATCTCGCGAAAAGGATTATTCCTGAAGCGTCGGCGATGGGGTCTGCAGCAAGCCTCGTAGTCGAGAGTCAGTCTCCTGCCTGCCTCCTGACTCCTGACTCCTGACTCCTACACCCCCAGTACGTGGCGAGCGAGTTCGTCGTGGGTCTTGTTCCCCTTTCCTCCACGCCACGGCGCGTCGATGTCGAGGCGATCGCGGCACAGGCCGTCGCTGTTGATATCGCGGCGCCCTACACGCGGGGGCGTACCGTTTCTTAGAGGGACCCGTTCGCGAGGCGTCAATCGTGTAGCTCTGCGAGTCGATCCACGTGACCGCTGAGTTTCCGCGCGCACAACTTCAACTGATTCGGTATCTGTACGAGCAGATGGTTTCGACGTGCTGTGCACTAAGGGTCGTTGACCCAGGCAGCTGGCGAATTCGATCTCCTGAGCGATCCGTTCTTCGTGCGATTGGCGCTACCGCGCCAGATGCATCAGGACGATGTCGGCGTGATTGCGCAGTCGATCGAACACGATCCGCGTCCCGTCGGGGGAGATGTCGAAGTTCTGAATCACCGAGCCGCTCTTCAGGTCGAAGCTGGTGAGCTGGCGTTGCTCGCCGGTCTCGAGATCCAGGCGGAAAAAGTTCTGATTGGGCGCCGTGCCCTGAAGAGTGATGAGCGTCTTTCCGCCCGGCATGAAGCGATACGGCGACGCAAACGCCAGGGGAAGACGCAACGACGCCACCGCGGGTACAGCGACTGGGGCGCCATCAGGAGTCATCGTTTTGACGTCCAAGCTCCCGCCTGCGTGCTGCTCGGAATAGACGACGAACCGGTTATCGGGAGACCAGACGGGATTGAACGACAGGGTATCCCGCAACCGGACCGGCGGACCGCCGTCGAGCGGAATCTTGAACACGCGCGTCCCCTCCCCCTGATTCGCGGCAACCGCCACCCACTTGCCATCCGGTGACCAGGACGCCGCGCTTTGCACCTCAATCGACTTCGCCAAGGTCGTGAGACCCGTGCCGTTGGCGTTGATCACGTACAGCTCCGCACGTCCCTGCTTGCGGTACGAGAAGCAGATGCGATGTCCATTGGGTGAGATCGCCGGAGCCGCAACAACGCCGCCGTCGCCGCCCTTCCAGAGCTCCACCGCCGTGCCGTTGTTGTCGAGCCTCCAGAGCCCGTCAGCGCCGCCCTTGGATGAAAGGAACGCGAGGTAGTCGCCCGCATACCGCGGACTCAACGCGCGCGTGTTGGCTGCCTGAATCGGCTTGACGGCGCTTTCGGGCTGGACGTCGTTCGCGATCGGCACGGTCCACAAGCCGGCTGTGGGATTGGCCACGGTTGCGACGAGATGGTGCGGCTGCACCTCGTCGACGGCGACAGACAGATACTGCTCTGCAATGCCCGAGCTCACGCGGTGCGGGATGCGATGTTCGACGTCCATCGCGTAGAGCCACTGCCCCGATCCGTCGTCGGCCGTGGCCGAGTAAATCAGGGTGCGCGCATCGAGCCACGCCGGGTAGCCCACCCACGCATGATGAGCCGAGATCCGCTCCGCGTGACCGCCACCGGCGGGGATTCGCCAGATATCCATGTCGGTCGTCGGCGTGCCCTTGACGAAATAGATCCAGCGGCCGTCGCGCGACCAGATCAGAAAGTGGCAATGCACGCCCGGTTCTGCGGCGAAGATTTTCCGGGGATTGCCCGCGTTCCTGTCGGCGATGAAGATCGGATCGCCGGGATCTGGCGCGTAGTAGGCGAGCGCCTTCCCGTCCGGCGACCAGGTGGGATTCGACCCATGATCGATAAAGAGTTTCGGACTGCCTCCCATCGTGGGTCCCATCAGCGTCGAACGGTCCATCCCTCCCGGCTGTTGGCCTTGCGAGAACCAGATCTGTTCTCCGTCTCCAGAGAACCCGGTTTGGCGGACCATCGCCCACGTCGGCGGCCGAAAGTTTCCTTTCGTCAGGTTGGTGAACGCACCGCTGCCGATCTGACTGACGAAGACATCGAGCGGTCCATCGCGGTTCGAGAGAAAGACCATGAACCTGCCGTCTGGCGAGATCGCGGCATCGACCTCCTCGCCCTCGAAGTCGGTCAGACGCACGGGCCGCGCGTCAGCGAGCGGGTTCTGCCAGAAATAATCGGTGACCCACAGGCGCCAGGTGATGGACGCGAGAACAATCGCGGCGATCCCACCGATCGGCGCCCAGCGGCGTGAACGGCCCGGCAGCCGCCGATCGAATACGCCGGGCTCGGCGCCGACGCCTCTGCCGGGGCAGCAATCGCATCGTCGATCTCGGTTCGCGCATCGCCGATGTCACGCAGGCGCCGCCGGACATCTTTTCGCAGACATCGTTCGAGCAGGCGGCGAACGACGTCGGGCGTGGTCTCTGGCAGCGCGCGCCAGTCGGGCTCGCGCTCGATCACCTGCGCGAGCGTGTCGGTCAGCGAGCCGCCCGCGAACGCCCGGCGGCCGGCCAGCATCTCGTAGAGCACGCAGCCGAACGCCCAGATGTCCGCGCGCTTGTCGACCGGCTGGCCGCGCGCCTGCTCCGGACTCATGTAGGTCGCGGTCCCCAGAATGACCCCCTGGTGCGTGCGCTCGAACGTCCTGGTTGGCAGATGCGCGCCATCGACCACGTCGCCCGCGCCCGCTTTCGCCAATCCGAAGTCCAGCACCTTCACGACGCCATCGGGCGTCATCTTGATATTGGCCGGCTTCAGATCGCGATGCACGATCCCTTTCTCGTGGGCGGCCTCGAGCGCGTCGCAGATCTGGCGCGCGATGGCCAGCGCCTGCGCGGGCCCGAGGCCTCCGGCCTCGATGATCGTGTCGAGTGTCTCGCCTGGCACCAGCTCCATGACCAGCGCCGCGATCCCTTCGGACTCTTCGAAGCCGTACACCTGGGCGATGTGGGGATGATTGAGCGAGGCGAGCAGACGCGCTTCGCGCTCGAACCTGGCGCGGCGATCGGCGCTGCGGGTGAATTCGGGGGGCAGAACTTTGATCGCGACGTCGCGCCCGAGCTTGGTGTCGCGCGCGCGATAGACCTCGCCCATGCCGCCGGCGCCGATCCGCGCCTCGATCTGGTAGACGCCCAAGCGGCGTCCCTGGAAATCCACGATCGATTCGGGGCGGTTGGTCACCAGGCGCGCGACCTCCTCGACGGCAGGCCGCTCCAGAAACGGGTCGTCGGCGTCCCCATAGCGCAGCAGCGACTCGACCTCCTGCCGGAGTGCCTCGTCGCCCGCGCATGCGTCGCGAAGGAACGCCGCGCGATCCGATGCGTCGCGCTCGAGCGCTGCATGGCAGAGCTTGGTGATCTGGCGCTGCCGGTCGGCCGACATCTCTCCTCGCGCCTCGCGCTTTCCGTGGGCAAGCACCATTCTACGCCCAGGGGCTCCGATGCTTCTGCTGCGATGTGCCTTTTCCGTTCGCGTTCCCGCCTCCTTTGACGAAGCCGGGTCACTGAGTGCCACGGCAGGCAACGTCACATCGCGCCGCAGGCGATGAGTCCGCGGCGCCAGAGGAGGCTTCTATGCGAAGCAAAGCGCTCTCGGTTCTGGTCGTTTGTGGGTTCTTGAGTTGCGCGGCGCCGACGCGTGCGGACGTCGTGACCGATTGGAACAAGCTGGCGTTTCGCGTGTCGCTCATAGGCGGCGCTTCGTCGCTCAACGCCGGCCGCGTGGCAGCGATCGTCCAGGCGGCGGTGTTCGATGCGCTGAACGGGATCGATCGGCGCTATACGCCCATTCATGTCGCGCCGCCCGACAGCTGCCTTGGCGCCTCGCGGCCCACGGCGGCTGTTCAAGCGGCGTACGAGATTCTTTCGAAAGTCTATGGGGCGACCGCGACGGCGGCGAACCAGCAACCGACACTGGACGGCCGCTACGCGGCGTCGCTGGCCGACATCAGATCGCGCGAACGCGGCGCGTCGATGGACAGAGGCATCGCGTGCGGACATGAGGTCGCCACAGCGATTTGGACCTGGCGATCCACCGACGGCTTCAGTACGCCGCTTCCTCCGTTTACCGGCGTCACCGCTCCCGGCCAGTGGCGCAGCACGCCGACCGATCCGTATCCGGGCGCGGCGCTTCCGATGACCGGGCTCCAGTACGCGACCATGACGACGTGGGTCGTCCCGAATCATGCCTTTTTCCAGATGCTGTCCGGACCGCCGGCGCTCGGCAGCGCGCAGTACCTCCGCGACCTCGCCGAAACGCAGATGATGGGCAGCCGGACGAGCGGGGCGCGCACGCCGGATCAGACGAACAGCGCCTGGTTTTGGGCGTCCAGCTCGGCGGCGTACTTGTGGAATGCCGTCGCGCTGCAGCTCATCGAGGGTCGCGCGCGCGATCGCGACGACGATTCGGATCACGACGACCGCGTTCGGGGCGAGAGCGAGCGCCGCGGAGGCGACGGCGATCGGCTGCTGGAGAACGCGCGACTCCTCGCGGCGCTCAATGTCGCCATGGCCGACGCGGCGATCGGGTGCTGGGATCAGAAGGTCAAGTACAACTTCTGGCGGCCGATCACGGCGATCCGGGAGAGCGGCGATCCCACGTGGACGCCGCTCTTCGCGACGCCGGCGCACCAGGATTACCCATCAGGCCACTCGTGCATCAGCGGCGCGGCGACGGCGATCCTCGCCGACGAATTCGGCGAGCGAACGCCGTTCACGCTGAGATCCGACGTGCTCGTGGGCGTGCCACGAACATTCCGCCGCTTTTCGGAGGCGCTGGAGGACGTGAAGAATGCCCGCGTCTTCGCCGGCATTCACTTCCGTACGGCGTGCGACGACGGTACCGTGCTCGGTCAAGCTGTCGCGCAATACGTGCTCGACAACGCGTTCCAGCGTCAGCGATAGGCGCGCACGCCGGTTCGAAGCGCCGAAATCTCGCCAGCGGAGAATCTGTCGCCGTACGGCGAGTAGATCGAAGAAGGGCCCGCGGTCGGCGCGGGCCCTGCCTTCAATGTGAGCCGGCGTCCCGTCCTTGGCGCAACTGGCGCAGCAACCACATCTTCGCGAATTTCCAGTCGCGTTTGACGGTCTCGCGCGAGACGTTCAAGACCTCGGCCGTCTCCTCGACGCTCAGCCCGCCGAAGAAGCGGAGCTCGACGACCCGGCTCTTGCGCTCATCGACCTCAGCCAGCGCTTCGAGCGCGTCGTTGAGCGCCACCACGTCTGTCGGCTGGCCGTCGGCGACTTCCAGCGCCTGCGCGAACGACACCTGCTTCGCGCCGCCCCCGCGTTTCTGGTAGCCGCGCGATCGCGCGAAGTCCACGAGGATGCGTCGCATCAGTCGGGCGCCCATCGCGAAAAAATGGGCGCGGTCCTGCCATTGCATCTGTTTGAGATTGACCAGCCGCAGGTAGGCTTCGTTGACGAGCGCTGTCGGCTGGAGCGTGTGGCCCGGCCGCTCCCCCGCCATCTGTCGCCGCGCCAACCTTCGCAGCTCCTCGTGGACGATTGGCACGAGCTGCTGCAGCGCGGCCTCGTCGCCGTCTCTCCATCTGGCGAGGAGGTGCGTGACGTCATGGCTGGGCACATCGACCACGGGAATGGGCCTCGGATTCGTCGGGGAGCACATTCTACCGCACGGCACGACGCCGCCGATGCGCTCCGCCACGAAGAACGAGCTGGTCATGGCGTGCGCGTCGCGTGTTGCCCGATGAATCCCATGACGGCTCGATTGAACTCCTCGGGATTGTCGAACGACATGGCGTGGGAAGCCTTGGCGATCGTTACCGCCGTGCTGCCCGCAATGCACTTGCTGACAGCGGCATTGGTGGCGGCGAAAAACGCCGGCGTGCGTTCGCCTCGAACGACGAGCGTCGGAACCTTGATGCCGCCGAGGGCGTCACACGTGATCGTCGGCTGGGGGGCAGCGAAAAGGACCGGGAGCGTCCGCGCGTTGTCCAACAGAACCTGGCGCAGGCCTGGCGGGAGCTTGTCGAAGTTCTCGACGGAATCCCCAAGGACCAGGGCGGCGAGCTCTTTCGTCGCGCCAACGTTGTCACCAGCCTTCAGGGCCGTCATCATCGGCACGGCACCCTGGGTCCACGCCTCGAGGGCCACCTTTCCTTCCGGCGAGTCGGCGAGCAGCGCAAACACGGCCGGCTCCGCGAGGGTCAGCGTTCGCAGCAACTGGGGCTCCTTCGTCGCGAGCTGCGCCGCCACGGCCCCGCCATACGACAGGCCGACAAGGTGCACCGGGCCCAGCTTGAGCGCAGTGATCAACCCCGCGAGATCGGCCGCATGGGTCTCAACCGAATACTGTTTGCCCTCGTCAGGCCAGACACCTGTCCCGTGGTACCGCTGGCTGTACGAGATGAATCGGTATTGCTTGGCAAACGCGGCTCGTTGCGGCTCCCAGAAGCGGAGATCGGCCACCGCGCCGTGCACGAACACGACCGGCGCGCCAGAGCCCTGCGAGACGTACGACAGCTCGGTGCCGTTTGCGCGGACGAGCTGCGGCGCAGGTGGAGTGCTGGTCTGGGCCATGGCGGCAACGCCTGCCAACCCGATGATCGCCGCTCGAATACCGCGAGCGCGAGAGGGACGCATGTTGACCTCCTAAACCGCATCTCCAGTTGACCGTCGAACTCGTCACGAGAGACTCAGAAGGAGCGGCGCCACAACCAACCCCATGGGGCACCTCGCTCATATGCTACGCCGCCTTTGCGACCCCGCGTCAATCACTAGGTTGGCGCTCGGCTTCTTCAGCTAGACTCGGCCGATGCCTGCGCGAGTCACGGCTCGCTTTATCGAGCCCATGCTCCTCCTTCGTACGGATGCGCTGCCCGATGACCCGCGGTGGGAATATCAGCTGAAGCTCGACGGGTATCGCGCCGTGGCCTTCAAGACCGGCGGCAGCGTCCATCTCCACTCCCGGAACGACCACGACTTCGCCGGCCGGTATCCGGCGGTGTTGCCGGGCCTCGCGCGGCTGCCGAACGACACGGTCGTCGACGGCGAGATCGTCGCGCTCGATGCCGACGGGCGGCCGTCATTCAGCCTGCTGCAGAACCACGGGGCCAAAAAGATTCCCATCGTGTACTTCGTCTTCGACGTGATGATCCTGGCCGGCCGGGATGTCATGAACGAGCCGATCACGGTGCGCCGCGAGCTGCTCGAGACGAAGGTCCTCCCGACGCTGGCCGAGCCGGTCCGATACGCGGCGCCGCTCGAGGCAAGCCTGCCCGTGCTCGTGCAGTCGGTGAAGGCTCAGGGGTTCGAGGGGCTGGTCGCCAAGCGGCTCGACAGCCGCTACGAGCCCGGCCTCCGATCCGGCGCCTGGATGAAGATGCGGGTCAATCGCGGGCAGGAGTTCGTCATCGGCGGCTACACCGTGGGCGGGAACCCGTTCGACGCGCTGATCTTCGGCTACTACGAAGGCGGCCGATTGCTCTATGCGGCTCGCACCAGGAATGGATTCACGCCGGCGGTGCGTGCGCAGCTGTTCAGGAAGTTTCGCGCCCTCGAGATGACGACGTGCCCGTTTGCGAACCTGCCGGAATCAAAGAGCGGCCGGTGGGGGGCAGGCTTGACCGCGAAGAAGATGGCGGACTGCCGCTGGCTCACGCCGACGCTCGTCGGCCAATTCGAATTTGTCGAGTGGACGCCCGACAACCATCTGCGGCACACAAAGTTCGTTGCGCTCCGCGCGGACGTACGTGCCCTCGACGTGCGTCGCGAGGGGTGAACGGCAGGTCGGGGTGAGGGGTGGTGGCCTCTCTATCGTCCCAGCACCTGCTTCGCCTGCTTGTTGTGTCGGATGACGTGGGCAGTGGCCCACTCGGCAACCTGATAGAGGTTGATGGCGCCGCCGACGACCGGGCTGCTGATGCCGTGGCCGGCGCCGCGTTCGGGCGTGACGGCATCGAGCGCGCGCGCGAGCTGCATGCCCGAGGCTTCGAGCGCGGAAATGGCTTCCATGCGCGACACGCCCGGCGGCGGCTGGAAGGCCGGCGGCGCCTCGAGACGTTCGGCCACGGTTGCCGCAATCTCGCCCCACGGCCGCTCGACGAATCCCGACGCCAGCGGCTGCGCCCCGGGAAGGTCTCCCGAGATGAAGCCAGCGAAACGCGTCGTCACCCGCGCGACGTGCCACCCGATCTGCGCCGCCGACCAGCCACCGCCCTCCGGCACGCGCCGCGCCGCCTCGTCGTCCGACCCGCGCAGGCGCGCCACGAGCCGCTCGTTCGCCTCGGCAAACGACTCCCGCAGGTGGCTGACGCGAACGCGGTGCGCGGCGAGTGGGTCCATGACGTGTGTTTGGCTCAAGGCTCAGGGCTCAGGGCTCAGGGCTCAGGGAAAACCTTCGACCTCTCACTCGAAGATCTTGCCTGAGCCTTGAGCCTTGAGCCCTGAGCCTATCGTCCTCCAAAAAACGACGGAATCGGCATGTCGCGCATGGTGTGCAGGCCGGGCGCGACCTCGAGGATCTTGGGCAGCGAGTTGACCACGATCGACGCGGTGGCGATGTCGCCGTGGACGCCGCCCGCGATCTTCATCTTCAGCGCCGGCGATCCGGTGATCTCGACCGAGTCGAAGGATTCCGGCGCGCCGAGGTACGCCTCCATGTGCAGCGTGATGACGGGCGTGCCGTCGCGGTAACCAATCCCGTCCTGCTCGATGCCGCAGACATATCCCGCATCGACGGCGAGGTACTCGCTCGAGACAGTCTGGGTGGCCATGCGCGGCCGGATCTCGTCGGTGATCCGATCGAGCTTCCACCCGAGCGCATCGGCAATCATCGACACCGACTCGGCCAGCCCCACGTGCCGCACGCTGCCGTCGTCCACCTTCCGCTGGAATTGCTCGCGCGTCAGGCCCGCACCGATCTTCTGCTGGAAGGGCAGACGACGGATCCGCGCATCCTGGACGCGGTCGATGCGCAGCGCCTCGACACGCTCGCAGACACCGGTCAGCGTGATTGGCAGCGCGTCCATGACGAACCCGGGGTTGACACCCGTGCCGAGCACGGCCACTTTCGCCTTCTTCGCGAGCTGATGAATCACCCGCGCGTACCGCATGTTGGCCTTGGTCGGATATGCAAGTTCCTCGGTCGTCGACACGATCGGGACCTTGAGCTTCAGGACGGCCTCCATCTGCGGGAGGACCTTCTTCATCGACGAGCTCGTGCACATCACGACGACATCAGGCTTCGTCGACTTGATCGCCTTCTTCGCATCGTCGGACACCTTGACGCGAAGCGTGCGGCCCACGCCGGCCACCTCACCGAGATCCCGCCCAACCTTGGCGGAATCGATGTCGACCGCGCCGACGATCCTGAATCCCTTGCGCTGCGCGACCTGTCTGACGACGGCCGCACCGATCGGCCCGAGCCCGAAGTGAAGGACCTTGATGGGTCCCGTTCGTGACGCCATGAACATGCTCCTGAAGATAGATATGAGTCCGACCGGTGATTATACCTTTGGCTCAGGGCTCAGGGCTCAGGCAAGAGCTCGCGACCCTAACCGGTCGACTAAGCGCTCAAGGCTTTTGCCTGAGCCTTGAGCCCTGAGCCCCCGTGATACGATTCCGTCGTGTTCGGGCGAACCGTCGCCGTCGCAGGCGTCGCGGGCTGCGTGGCTCTTCTCGCGCTGGCGAGTGCGGGCGCCGTCGCCTACCAGCAACTGGCCGCGCAGCAGCCGCAGCCACGTGATGCGACACGGCCGGCGGTGGTGCCGTCGCCGCGGACCCCCACGCCATCGCCTCGCAACGCGAGCTACACGATTACGGCACGGCTCGACCCGGCAAGCCGCACGCTGACCGGCGAGCAGCTCCTCACCTGGCGCAATACCTCGACGATCCCGGCGACGAGCCTCCGCTTCCACCTGTACTACAACGCCTGGCGCAACACGCGGTCGACGTGGATGCGCGAGCGCGCGCTCGCGGGCGGCTCCGACGCTGCCGATCGTCCCGAGGCGGACTGGGGTTGGATCGACGTCACGAGCCTCAAGCTCGTCGGGACGAGCGGCGCGCCAGTCGACGTCACCTCGACCATGCGGTTCATCGCACCAGACGACGGGAACCTCGATGACCGCACCGTGGCCGAAGTGCCGCTCGCGGCGCCGGTGGCGCCTGGGGAAACCGTCAACGTGCAAATCGCCTGGTCCTCGCGAGTCCCGCGCACCTTCGCGCGCACGGGAGCAATTGGCAATTACTACTTCCTCGGACAGTGGTTTCCCAAGATTGGCGTCTTTCAAGACACGGGCTGGAACTGCCATCAGTTCCACGCCGCGACGGAGTTCTTCTCGGACTTCGGCATCTACGACGTGCGCTTGACGGTCCCCAGCGGATGGGTCGTGGGGGCCACCGGCATCGAACGTGGGCGGCGCGACGAGGGCGATCGCACGACGACGCATCACTATCATGCGGAGGACGTCCACGACTTCGCCTGGACGACGAGCCCGGACTACGTGGAGCGGCTCGAGCGATTCGGCCACGAGGGCCTGCCGGCGGTGTCGATGCGCCTCCTGCTTCAACCCGAGCACGTGCGCCAGGCGGAACGCCACTTCAACGCGACGCGCGCGGCGCTGCGCTACTACGGCGAGTGGTTCGGTCCCTATCCGTACGCGAACATCACCGTCATCGATCCCGCCTGGCAGAGCGAGACGGGCGGCATGGAATACCCGATGCTGTTCACGGCCGGCGCGCGGTGGCTGGCGCCGCGGGGGGTCGCACAACCCGAGGGCGTGACGGTCCACGAAGCCGGACATCAGTTCTGGTACGGGCTCGTCGCGACCAACGAGTTCGAGCACGCGTGGATGGACGAAGGCTTCAACACGTTCTCGACCGCGCGGACGCTCGAACAGTCCTTCGGGCCGCAGCACTACGCCAAGCGGTACTTCGGCGGATTCGTGCCGTGGGTGTTCGACGATCTGGTGCTCAGCCGCGCGACCGACGGCAACCGCCTCAGCGGCTACCGCGAGGCGGCGGACGCCGACGCACAGTCGACGCCGAGCTGGCGCTACTGGCCCGGCACGGCGGGAGCCATCACCTACGACAAGACCGCGCTCTGGCTCAACACGCTCGAGCGGATGCTCGGCTGGGAGACGCTCCAGAAAGTCCTGTCGACCTACTTCGCGCGCTACGCGTTCAAGCATCCCGAGCCCAAGGACTTCTTCGCGGTCGCGAGCGAAGTCAGCGGACGGGATCTGACATGGTTCTTCGATCAGGTTTATCGCAGCTCGAGCGTGTTCGACTACGCGGTCTACGCCTTCACGAGCGAGCGGGTCTCGGATCGCGGCTACTTCGGCGACGCCAGCCGCCAGAAGTTCTCGGCCGACGAGCGCTCCGGAGACCTCTACCACACGACGCTCGTCGTCCGGCGCGGCGGCGACGGCGTCTTTCCGGTTATGGTCCGCGTCGTCTTCGAGAACGGTCAGGATCAGCGGTGGCTGTGGGACGGGCGCGATCGGTGGAAGGCGTTCGAGATCGACCGGCCCGTGCGCGCCGTCACCGCCGAGGTCGATCCGGAACGCGTGCTGCTGCTCGACGTCAACTACACGAACAACTCACGATCGCTCGCGCCGAAGACGAACGCCGCGGCGCGCAAGTGGTCCCTCGCGTGGCTCGTCTGGCTGCAGGATCACCTGCTGACCTATGGTTTCTTCATCTGAAACCGCGGACAACACGGACAACACGGACCGCGCCATGAAGACGACTTCCAGAACCGCATGACGGCTCTTTCCGCGTGGCGCGACGGCGTGCGGCGGGTCAATGGCGCACCGATGGTGCTGCTGGGGATGTACGCCCTCACGCTGTTCGTGGCGCTCCCGCTGTCGATCGCGCTTCGCGGCATGATCGCCGCCCACCTCGACGACAGCGTCATGGCCGCGACGGTGGCGTCTGGCACGAGTTACGACTGGTGGCAGGAATTCTCGGCGCAGGCAACGGGCCTCGGCACCACATTCGTCCCGTCAATCATCGGATTCGGCGCTGTCCTCGACAACCTCAGCGCGCTCCTCGACAACCTGCCGATGGCCGCGACGATCGCCGGTGCCACGGCGGCGTGGCTCGTCATCTGGTCGTTCCTCAGTGGCGGCGTGCTCGATCGCTACGCGCGGATGCGGCCCACGCGCGCGCCGGGATTCTTCGCCGCGTGCGGCACGCATTTCTGGCGGTTCCTCCGTCTCGGGCTCCTCGCCTGGCTCGTCTACTGGGTGCTCTTCGGGTTCGTGCACCCGTGGATCTTCGACCATGTCTATCCGTGGGCGACGCACGACATGACCGCGGAGCGTTCGGCGTTCGCGGTGCGCGTGATCTGTTACCTAGCCTTTGGCACGTTCCTCATCGTCTGCAACATGGTCTTCGACTACGCGCGCATCCGGATCGTCGTCGAGGATCGCCGGAGCGCGATCGGCGCGCTGGTCGCCGGCGCGAGATTCGTGCGCCGCCATCCGGACACGCTGAGGCTGTACCTGCTCGATGGCGCGTGCTTCATCCTGCTCGCGCTGGTTTACGCCCTCGTCGCGCCGGGCGCGCCTGCAGGCCTGGCGATCTGGATCGCGCTTGCGCTCGGACAGATCTACATCCTGCTGCGTCACTACGTGAAGCTGCTGTTCTACGCGTCGCAGGTGTCGTTCTTTCAGGGAAGCCTCGCGCACGTCGCGTACACGGCCGCTCCGCCGGTCGTCTGGCCCGACTCCCCCGCCGCCGAGTCGATCGGGAACCTGTCGTGAAGGAGATCGTCGACTGGCTTCGGCAGCGAGCGACAGCGGCGACGGCGCGCGGGTTCGTCGTGGGGCTGAGCGGCGGCATTGACTCGGCGGTAGTGGCCCGGTTGTGTCAGCTCGCGACCCCGGGACAGGTCGCGGGAGTGATCATGCCGTGCCGTAGCGATCCGCGCGACGAGGCGGATGCCGGGCTCGTGGCGGATGCGTTTGGCATTCGAGCGATCCGCGTCGACCTCGAACCGGCGTACGACGCGCTGGTCGCCAAAACGCGCGAAGCACTCGGCGACTTGCCGGCCGAGATGCGTCCGCCTGTCGACGACGCGGCCGGACGCGTGGCGCTCGGCAACGTGCGGCCGCGGCTCCGGATGACCACCTTGTATTACATCGCCAACTCGCTCACCTACCTCGTGGCCGGCACCGGGAATCGCAGCGAGCTGACGATGGGTTACTTCACCAAGCACGGCGACGGCGGCGTGGACGTTCTGCCGATCGGCCACCTGCTCAAGAGTCAGGTGCGCGGGCTCGCGCGGGAACTGGGCGTACCGCAAGCCATCATCGACAAGGCGCCGAGCGCCGGGCTGTGGCTGGGGCAGACCGACGAGGCCGAGATGGGCTTCACCTATGCCGACTTGGAACGCTATCTGGCGGACGGCCCTGAAGGCGTCTCGCCCGCGCTCGCGTTACGGCTGGAACGCCTGATCCGGGCAACTGAGCACAAGCGCAGCATGCCCTCGATCCCAGATCTGTAATCGGGGACACCCAAGGTTGGATGTCCCCGGGGACACCCAACCTTGGGTGTCCCCGAACTCAGCCGGTGCCGACGCCTAACCCCATGGCGGCCGGCGTCGGCTCCTGGACCTGCGGCGTCACGGCCTCGCCCTTCAGCCGCCGACGGGCGGCGCGTACGCTCTGCTTCAGGACCGGATCCTCGGCGTTGTCGAATCGGCTCAACTCACCTTCGAGCGATCGCAGCTGCAGCGCGCCGACGGCGTAGATGGCGCTCGAGCGCAGCCACGGATCCTCGCTCGAGAGCAGCGTCTCGACGGCCTGCTCGGCCGTGTCGAGCGGTGCGCCCACGAGGCGGTTGGCGATCGCGATCCGTTCGTTGGTTGAGACCTGGGAATCGAGCAGCGGCACGAGCAGTTGACGCAGCTCCGGATCGAGCACGTTGTCGAGCAGCTCGAGCGAGTTCGCGCGGACGAGCTCGTCGGATGACCGGAGGCCGATGTACGCGTCGTGGAGCCCCACGTGCGGCAGCAGCAGGCCCATGAGCCGGAAGATGCGATCGAGCTCCTGGTCCATCGCGTGGTGCATGGCCTGGAGTACGGGATCGTCGTCTTTGAGGCGGTCCTTGAGCGGCCCGAGTATCTGATACGACCGGTAGTGTCCGGCAATCTCGGCCGCGAGCAGCAGGTTGATGGTCGAGGGATCGAGATGCACTTCCGGGTGCAGCATCCGCAGCTTGTTGAGCGACGCGATCACGCGATGGCGAAGCGTGACGTCGGCCTGCAGCAGGCTCCCGATGAGCGCCTGCTCCGCCTCGGCGGTCCCGATGCGCACGAGGACGGCCGGGAGCTCGCGCCGGACGTCCTGCGACGTGCTGTCGTCTCGCAGCCGGCGCTCGATCTCTGGAATGATCTGACTGCCGTATCGCGCCAGCGCGCCAGCGGCCTCGTCGACGAGCTCGGACCGGTCGAGCGCCGCGATGAGCGGCTCGACGAGGTCCTCGCGGGCCATCGCCGTTGCCGACCGGATGGCTTCTCGTGCGACCTGCTCGTCCTCGTCGCGGATGAGCGTCGCGAGCAGATCGGGGAACGCGTCCGGCACGAGCGCCATCAGGCGCGCGGCCTCCGCGCGCTCGCGCGCGCCGTCGGGTCCCGCCGCGTGCACCATCGCCTCGAGCAGCGCACGCGCCGCGTCCGGCTTCTGCGCCGGCCCGGGCGAGGCCAGGAACGCCGCCATCCCCGCTCGGATCGAGAAGTCCGGGAAGTCTCCGAGCTGCTGAATCTGCGACAGCGGATCGACGCGCATCTCGCGCGTCAGATAGAGGAGCGCCTCGGTCCGGACCCCGAGATCCGGATCCTTGAGCATCTCGACTGCCGTGGCACCGATTTCGCGATCGCCGGCCGCACGCAGAAGCGAGAGCGCGCGGCGCCGGATGTCGGCCTCGGGGTGGTGCAGCAACGCGCGCAGCGCCGGCTGCCAGCTCCGGGTCCGCTGCACCTCGAGCAGCCCGAGCGCGTAGCGCACCTCGGACGCATCGCCGCCCGCCAGCTTGGCCCGCAGCGCCTCGGCCGCCGACTTCTCGATGGTCGTCGACGCCGCGCGCTCGGTATCGAGCCGATGCCGGTGGATGCTCTCGTGGATCGTGCGGACGTACTCCGTGCGCAGCCGCCACGCGACGGCCGTCCACATCGCGATGAACACCATATTGATAGCGGCCGTGCCGCGGAGCCCCAGTCCCAGGCCGGGAACCCAGGAAAAGAACCCCTGTGTCGCGAGTCCGAGGAGCAGCGCGCCGCAGCCGTCCGCGACCCGGTTGCCGACGATGTCGATCGCGTTCTTGACCGGGACCCGCTGCTCGGGCGCGATTGGCAGGTACAGCAGTTCGTAGCTCGCCTTGTCGACCGAGAAGCGGAAGCCCTGGTCGAAGGCATTCGTCAGCAGGACGGACCAGATCCCGGGTATCAGCCAGATGATCGACGTGCCGAAGCCGAGCGAGATCGGCAGGATGAGCACCGTGACGGCGAGACCGAAGCGGCGAAGCGCCGGCCCCGTGACGAGGAGCTGCAGCGCGAAGCTCGTCGCGCCCAGCGTCAAGTTGAAGGTGCCGAAAAAGCGCGTGAGCGCGTCGGCATCGCCCGCGAATCGCTGGTCGGCGACGAGGCTCAGCTGGAAGGCCGTCCACTGCGTGGAGACCGCCACGAGAAATACGAGCGCCGCCATCAGCCGCAGGTACGGGCTGCTCGCGATCTGACGCATCGCATCGCGCACCGGCTCGCGGCTCTGCGGCACCGGACGCGTGACGATCGTGCGCCGAATCCGCGAGTTGGCAATCGACACGATCACCGACGCCAGGACGATGAGCGCGGCGAGCACGAGCAGCATGTTCACGGCGCCGCCGACGGGCTTGACGAGGTACCGTGCCAGCACGCCGCCGGTAATCGCGCCAAACGACGCGCCCGCGCCGATGAGCCCGAACAACCGCTTCGCCTGCCGGGTGTCGAAGAGCGCGTTGGCAAAGCTCCACGCCTGCACCGGCGCGATGATGCCGAAGCAGTTGACCCAGACGAAGAAGACGCCCGGCAGGAACTCGAACGGGTGGAAACGGAACGCGTACCAGAAGAACAGCACGTTGGTCGCGAAAAAGAGCAGCGTCGCGACCGTGACCAGCCGCGTGCCGATCCGGGCGACCGCCCGGTTGTAGAGCGGCACGAACAGCGTCAGCGCGATCGGGACCGCGGCGTACACATACACGAGCGAGTAGGGGCCGTATTGCTTGAGGAAAAGCCCGTTTCTGATCGGCTTGGCGAGCAGGAACGAAGCGACGACGGTAGCGATATACAGGAAGGAAAGAAGGACCGACAGACCCTCGCCCGGCCTGACGTCAAGGAACCGTCGCAACCGCTGCAGCATGGATTTCCGGCAGTTTACTTCAGTTTCTGCATCGCATAGGCTGTCGCCGCATGCTGTCAGCCGTTCCTCGCGGGTGCTCGGGCCGCATCGTCGACGTACCGCAAGCGAAGAGAACCGTCACGACGCTGCTGATGTTCGTCATACTCGTTCCTCGCGATGACCGGTGTACAACATCGTCAAGCCGCTGACGCGGTCGCAAGTTCATCGCCGAGCTCGGCGCCGACAATCTGCCCTACGTGCTGCTCGTCTCCGGCTTCATCATCGGCATCGTGATGACCGGCTACACGTGGCGATGGCGCCGGCTGCCGCGCCGCTGGGCGCTGCCGATCACGCAGAGCGGGATGGGGGCCTGCTGCGTCGTCTTCTGGGTCCTCTTCCAGACCGGCCAGCGTGGGTGTCGGTCGCGTTCTACCTCTGCGGGCGCTCATGCTCGGCGTGCCTGCTCATCAGCCAGTTCTGGACGCTCGCCAACGTCGTCTACGACCCGCGGCAGGCCAAGCGGCTGTTCGGGTTCGTCGGCGGCGGCGCGCCGCTCGGCGGCATCGCCGGCAACGCGCTCGCCGTCGCCGCGCCCGCGTTCGGCGCCATCAACCTGCTGCTGCCGAGCGCGGCCCTGATGTTCCTGTGCGCGTTCGTCGTGAGCGCTGATCATCGGGCGCGAGAGCGTGCGCCCGGAATCGTCTCGTCCGGGAAGGAAGGAAAAGGGCGTCAGCGCGGCCGAAGCGTTCCAGCTCCTGCGCAGCTCGAAGCATCTGCAGATCATCGCGCTCGTGATCGGCTTCGCCTCGATCGGCGCCGCCATCATCGAGCAGCAGCTCAACATGGCGGCGGCCGCGGCCAAAGGCGCAGGCGGCGACCGATTCGATCACGGCGTTTCTGGCGCAGGTCGGCCTCTGGATGTCGGTCATCGGGCTGCGTCATCCAGGTGTGGCTGACGAGCAAGATCCACCGCTACTGGGCATCGGGTTCGCGCTGATGGTGCTGCCGGTCAGCCTTGGCACGACGGGCGCTCATCATGCTCTTCAACGCCGCGCTCTGGGCGCCGGCGCTGGCGCGCATCCTCGATCAGTCGCTGCGCTACACCGTCGACAAGACGACGCGCGAGATCCTGTTCCTGCCGCTGCCAGCGGACATCAAGCTCAAGGCGAAGTCGTTCGTCGACGTGACCGTCGACCGCGCCGCGAAGGCCGTCGGGGCACTCCTGCTCATCGTGCTCGTCAAGCCATGGGGTCTCCACCTGAACTGGCAGCAGGTCAGTTACGCCAGCCTGGTGATGACCGGCGCTGTGGATCCTGATGGCGCTGCGCGCGCGGCGCGGCTATCTGCGGGCATTCCGTCAGAGCCTCGTGTCGCGCGACATGCAGGCGAGCGAGCTGCGGCTGAACGTCGCCGATCTCACGACGATCGAAACGCTCGTGCAGGAGCTGTCGCATCCGGATCCCGACCGCGTGCGTGTACGCGATCGACGTCCTCGAGTCGCTCGACAAGCGGAACCTGGTGACGCCGCTGCTCCTCTATCACGAGGCACCTGTGGTCCGCGGCGCGCGTTGTTCGGCGCTCGGCGCCGTACGCAGCGGACATCGCGCAGCAATGGGTTCCGCACATCCGCCGCATGCTCGGCGATGGCGACCAGGCGTCCGGGCCGCGGCGATCGGCGCGCTCGTCGTCGATCAGCCAGGAGGATGCGGCGTCGCTCGCGCGCCCGCTCTCGCCGATCCCGATCCGCGCATCCGCGCGACGGCGGCCGTCGCGCTGGCCGGCAGTCCGCAGCCTGAAGATGTCGACCAGGCGGAAGCGACGCTGCTCGAGCTCGCCAGCAACACCGAGGACGGGGCGAAGGCCGGCGCGCCGAGACGGTCGCGATC
>CAVRYF010000008.1:0-253912 GCA_963725325.1 uncultured Acidobacteriota bacterium
CACGAGCCCGGGCTTCGACATCGAGCATCTTCTCGTGCTCGAGCTGAACCCATCGGACTTCAACTACGACGCCGCCCAATCCCGGGTGCTCGTCGACAACCTCGTCGAGCGGATCCGCGCCCTGCCCGGCGTCGAGCACGTCGCGCTGGGCGACCGCATCCCGTTCTATGTCGGCTTCCCGAAGGTCACCACGCTCTCGGCCGACGGAACCGACTGCGCGACAGTCGAGTGCCGGGACGTCTACCTCTACGGTGTCGGTCCCGGCTATATGGCGGCGCTCGGCGTCACGATGGTGTCTGGCCAGGACTTCAGCGCACAGGACATCTCAGCGGACAACGGGGTTATCGTCAGCCAGAAGCTGGCGGCGCGGCTGTGGCCGGGCCGCCCGGCGGTCGCGAATGGATACCGCGAAGGAACCGGCGGCCGCGAGCTCCGCGTGATCGGTCGGTGTTAGCCACCGACGTCAAGCACCACATGCTCGGCGAGACGGCGCGAGTATCTTTATCGCCCGATGCTCGCCGGCGAGTACACCGACAGGGTCACGCTCGTCGTCCGAACGACCGGCGACCCGGGCACGTTGCTGTCGAGCGTTCAGGACCAGGTGCGCGCGCTCGATCCGAGCCTGCCTCCGGGATCCGCAAAGACCATGAAGCAGCGGATGGAGATGCCGCTCTGGCCGGCACGAACAGCTGCGCGGTTTCTGGGCATCTGCGGCGCGCTCGCACTGGCGCTGGCGACCGTAGGCTTGTTCGGGATGACCTACCTGACCGTCAGCCAGCGCACGCGTGAGTTCGGGATCCGCGCCGCACTCGGCGCGACGCCGGCGAGCGTGATCGGACTGGTGCTGCGCGAAGGAGTCTGGCTGACGCTCCCCCGGCGTCACGGTCGGAGCTGGCGGGAGCCGCCATCGCCGGGCGCCTCGCGTCCAGTGCGCTCTTCGGTGTGAGCCCCGCCGATCCGTCAACCTACGCGGCGAGCGCCGTGCTCCAGGCAACCGTCGCGCTTCTCGCGTGCCTGTTGCCCGCACATCGCGCGACCAGAGCCGACCCGATGCTCGCGCTTCGCGTCGACTAGTGTCCGGGGACTAGAACCGGACGCCCGCCAGCACTCCGATCACGCGGTGCGTTATCTTCTCCGGGTCGTCCTGATCGCCTGAGCGCGCTCAGACCCCATGTGTAGCGGCCGTCGATGGTGAAGCGGCCGGCTTCCAGCCCGGCCCCGAGAAGACCACGCCGTAGTCGAAGCTCTCGATGTCATCCCCAATATCATCGGTTGTCGACTGGCCGCTCGACCTCGCGGTCACCTTGGAGGTCAGTTTGAACCCGAGCGACGGTCCACCGAAGACCACCAGCCCCTTGCCCGTCGAGCTCAGCTTGTAGCGTTCCAGAAAATCGGCACCACGAGCGAATCGAGCTTGAGGACGACCGACTCGAGGCCGGTCGCATCGAACGACGCGCCCTGTTGACTAAAGAGCACTTCAGGCTGCACGTCGAGGCGCGCGCCTATCGGCCACGTGAAGAATCCCCCTCCGACGAAGCCTATCCGGTCCTTGAACTCCGGACCCGGATCCTGATCGGAGCTGAGCGTCGCCAGATTGACGCCACCCTTGACGCCCCAACTGGCCTCCTGGGCCATCGCCTGGGACCCGCACAGCAGGACGAGCACGAACACGCCGGACAGAACACGCATGCGTCACCTCGAGAGGACCACCTGATGAGCGCCGGGGGGAATCAGCCCTGAAAGCCTACGTCAATGTTAGGATTTGCGCATGCTCTTACACTCATTCGTCCTGTCCGTCGTCGCCCTGGTGTCAGCTGTCCAGACACCGGCCGCACCAGGCTCGCTGAAGTTCACGGCGCCTCCGGGGTGGCAGACTCGGACGGCGTCCTCCACCATGCGGGTCGCCGAGTTCGTTCTTCCGGGACGCGACGCCGCGGCCGGAAGCGCCGAGCTCGTGATCTACTACTTCGGCGGAGGCGGCGGCAGTGTCGACGCCAACATCCAGCGCTGGCTCGGCCAGATGCAGCAGCCCGACGGCCGGGCCACGAGCGATGTCGCCACCAAGGAGGCGAAGACGATCAACGGTTTGAAGGTCTCGCTGCTCGATGTCTCCGGAACCTACGTCGCCGAAGTCCGGCCGGGAGCCACCGAGAAACACAACAGCCCCGGCTTCCGCATGCGCACGGCCGTCGTCGAAACGCCACGTGGCCCGTACTACCTCAAGCTGGTGGGCCCGGCGGCAGTCGTCGAGACGTGGAACAAAAGCTTCAACGAGTTTCTGGCGAGTCTGACATTCGTGCCGTGAGTCACTGAGATTGGCTCAAGGCTCAGGGCTCAGGGCTCAGGCAAGATCTTCGAGAGTGTGGTCGTAGGTTTTGCTTGAGCCCTGAGCCCTGAGCCCTGAGCCAATCTCAGTAGCTCACCGTCGCGAGAAACTTCGGCGGCTGCCGGTGTTTCGTGGCCTGCTCGAACGCGTAGGCCAGAGCGATGAGCTTCGGCTCGCTCCACGCGCGGCCGATGAAGGCCAGACCCACGGGCAGCCCGTGGACGTCGCCGGCGGGCACGGTGATGCTCGGGTACCCAGCGACGGCGGCCGGCCCGGCGCTCGCACCGAGAAAGTGATCGCCGTTCAGCAGATCGGTCGGCCACGCGGGGCTCCCTGTCGGTGCCACGATCGCGTCGAGACGGAGGCGTGTCATCACGGCATCGATCCCGAGCGTTCGGGCGCGCGACTGGCACGTCGTGAGCGCCCGGCGATACGCGGCGACGTCAGCGGTCCCTTCTTCTCCGCCATGACGAAGAGCTCCTGCCCGAAGAATGGCATCTCGAGGGCCTTTTCGCGCTCGTTGAACGCAATCACATCCGCGAGCGAGTGCACCCTGGCTGACGGACCGAGCCTACGCAGATAGGCATTCAGGTCGGCCTTGAACTCATAGAGCAGAATCTGCAGCTCGCAGTCATCGATCGTCGCCGCGGTCGGAATATCCGCGGGATCGAGGATGACCGCTCCGCGCGCCTTCATCTCGGCAATCGCCGCGTCAATCACTCTGTCGGCGGCCGGGCTGTAGCCGAAGTACCGCTTCCGAGCCACGCCAATCCGCGCGCCCTTGAGCGCGCCGGCATCCAAAGCCTTGGCATAGTCGACTACCTTGCCAGCCGACGCCTTCGTTGCGGCGTCGCGCCCGTCGACGCCGGTCATTGCCGAAAGGAGCACGGCCGCGTCAGCGACGGTCCGCGCCATCGGACCGGCCGTGTCCTGCGAATGCGAGATCGGGATGATCCCTGAGCGGCTGACCAGGCCCACCGTTGGCTTGATGCCCACCAGTCCGTTGAGAGACGACGGACAGACAATCGAGCCGTCGGTTTCCGTTCCCACGCCGAGCGCCGCAAGGTTGGCCGCGATGGCGGCACCGGTGCCTGAACTCGACCCGCACGGATTCCGATCGAGCGCATAAGGGTTCTTCGTCTGGCCGCCACGACCGCTCCAGCCGCTCGATGACTTCGAGGACCGGAAGTTCGCCCACTCGCTGAGGTTCGTCTTGCCGAGCACGAGCGCGCCGGCCGCGCGCAGCCGTTCGACAACGAAGGCGTCGCGCGCCGCAATCGACCCCTCGAGCGCCAGCGAGCCCGCCGTCGTCATCATCCGATCGGCGGTGTCGATGTTGTCCTTGATGAGGACGGGGATCCCGTGGAGCGGCCCGCGCGGTCCGCGTGCCTTGCGTTCGGCGTCGAGCGCGTCGGCGATCGTCCGCGCCTCGGGATTGACCTCGATGACGGAGCGCAGCGTCGGACCGGAGCGATCGATCTGCTCGATACGTGCGAGGTAGAGATCGACGAGCTGCCTGGAGGTGTAGCGGCCGGTCTGCATCCACTGTTGAAGCTGTTCGACCGTCGCTTCATCCAGCGGAAAGGTGGGAGGCGGGGCCTGTGCGATTGCGGCCACGGACAACACCGCGAACAGGCACGATACGATTCTGCTGCGCATGGCGCAGAGCCTAGCACGAGTGGAACAGTCGTCCCGTCTTTCCCTATGCCGACAGACGATCCACTATCTCGCGCCACGTGCGCGCCGCCGGTGTGGAGTGGGACGCGAGGGCGGCGCCACAGACGAGCGCGCCGGGAATACGCGCGGACGACCAGACGGGCTCGACCATCAGGTGGAGGTTGAGGCCCGAGACCTCGACGTCGAAAAGCGCCGGCACCGCCTCGGTCGCGGGAATCTCGAGACAGAGCCCCCCATAGCTGACGTCGACGACCGCGGCCGGCCTGCCCGCCGCCGTGACGCGAAAGCCGCCGAGGACCCGCTTGCGCGGCCAGCGCCGCTCACGCCGCGCGTCCGGGAAGCTTTGCCGCACGGCCTCGAGCAGAGCCGCAGACTTGATGGGCTTCTTGAGGAACCGGGCGCTGTATCGGCTGGCTTCGAGTTGCATCAGCGGCTCGTCGTACCCCGTCATGATGATGACGGCAGTATCTGGCGATTCTTCCCGGACCTTCTTGACCAGATGAATGCCGTTGAAGCTACGCAGACGGATGTCGGTCACGAACAGATCGTACGTGTTCTCGGAGAGTATGCGCTTCGCGTCTTCATACGCAGACGCAGCGGTAACGTCATACCCGCTTCCGGACAGCAGTTCGACGATGCCCGCGAGCGCGTTCTCATCGTCTTCGAGAACCAAAACCCGATACTGTGACTTCATGATCCCGTCTGCACATAGACTTCGAGTGTATCGGGGGGATGGGCAAGGGTAATGCCGCAGCCGGCCGGGTCAAAAGCTCAGCAAAACGGGGGGATCAGGCGAAGCCCGACGAGCAATTTCGTAACGAGGTTTCGGTTTTGGTCGGGCGCGGGAATGCCCTAGTGGACGACCGTCTTGGTCTCGCGTGCCGCGTCAAGCACGCGGGTAATCAAGCCGTCGAGGCGGGCTTGCGGTATGTCAAACGGCCCCGCCACGGCGGCGCCGCTCGAAATCTCCATGGCGATAACCACTCCGCCGTCGGTGGGCTCGACGATCCAGCTGAAACCTCGCAGGTGGACGTCCCGGCGATCCTCTCCCGGGTTTTTTGCGCGGTCGATTGCGAGCAGCATCGACTTGAGCACGCCCTCGACGTCAATCTCGGTCCAGTCCGCTGGCGGATTGCCCTGGTGGTGGACTTCCTCGGTCACCGCGTAGTCACGTTCGCGCAGGACGATTTCGACGGTGTATAGCATTGGCCTCTTCAGCTAAACCATCAGTATAGTCGGACTCTTCACAGCTGCGCCGCCAGGGCGGCGGAGTCGGTCACGGGCTCGCGGCACGTGAAATCACGGCAGACGTACGCCGTCGCGCGCCCATCCCGCATGTGCATCTGGCCCACAAACGGCATCAGCGTCGAGAGCGCCTGCTGCGTTGGTCCGGGGCGCACGGGAACGACGGCAGCAAATGGACGATACCGCAGGGCAACCTCGCGCTGCAGCGCACGCGTGTCCTCCCGGTCGGCGGGTCCGACGATGACGATCTGTGTGTGGTCGGCGTGCCAGGCCGAGAGTCCCGCGAGCATCATCGGCACGACACGCGCCGCGGCGCCGACCTTGGGACCAAATCGTGCCAGCGTGCGCTCCGCTTTCGCGATCCAGACTCCTCCACCCACGAGCGACTCGAGTGCGAGCAGATTCAGGACCGAGACCGATCCAGCCGCGGGCTCGGCGCCGTCGTAGTCCTCCTTGAGCCGCAGGAGGACGCTCGGATCGTTGCCGGTCGTGCTGAACCACCCGGCGTCGGCTTCGTCCCAGAACAGTCGATCCTGCACGCCCTGGAGCGTCGTCGCCCACTCGAGCCACACGAGATCGCCGTCGGCCTGAAAGAGCTCGAGCAGACCGTGGATCAGGTAGGCGTAATCCTCCGCGTAGCCATCGATGGCCGCCTCGCCGTCGCGGTAGCGGCGCAACAGGCGTTGCTCGGATTCGATCCAGAGCGTCCGGCGGATGAACTCAGCCGCGCGTCGCGCGGCGGCCAGATAGCGCGGCGCGGTGGTGCTCCCGGCGAGTACGCGGGCGGCGCGCGCGAACGCGGCGATCATCAGACCGTTCCACGCCGTGAGAACCTTGTCGTCGAGATGCGGGCGCGGCCGCTGCTCCCGAACGGCGAAGAGCTTTGCGCGCGAACGGCCTATCCCGTCGACCACGTCTTCGGGTGTGTGTCCTGTTCGAACGGCGATGTCATCGACCGGCTGGGCGACGTACAGGATGTTCCGGCCCCGGAACTCGCCTTGCGGATCCTGCGGGGCGTTGCCGTCCGGCTCGATGCCGAACCGGCGGCGCACGATTGCGGCATCCTCGCCCGTCACCTCGCCAATCTCCGCGTCGGTCCAGATATAGAACGCGCCTTCGGACTTGTGCGCCGACGGATCGCCAGCCTGTTCGGGCGGCACGCTGTCGGCATCCTCGGCCGAGTAGAAGCCCCCTTCGCGGCCGGTCAAATCGCGCATGACGTAGGTCAGCGTGTCCGCCGCGACAGTGGCGTAGAAGTCGTCTCCCGTGGCCTGCGCCGCTTCGAGGTACGCGAGCGTGAGCTGTGCCTGGTCGTACAGCATCTTCTCGAAATGAGGAACCCGCCACTCCGCGTCGACGGAGTATCGATGAAAGCCGCCGCCGATGTGGTCGCGCATGCCGCCCATGGCCATCGCGCGCAGTGTGTCGGTCGCCATCCGTAGCGGCGCCTGGCCCAGATCGCCTGTGGCGGTTCGGCGTGCGTACTCCCTACAGAGGAGCAGGAGCTCCGAGGGCCGTGGAAACTTCGGCGCGTCGCCGAAGCCACCGTGCCGCTCGTCGAACGCCTTCTGGTAGCTCTCGACGGCTGCGTCGAGGGCGTCGGGCCCGGCGATTGTCGACTCGCCGCGGCCGTGAGCGCCGGCGCCCGTGACCATCTTCAGGCGCTCCAGCAGCTCCGTCGCAGCCTGCTCGACCCGCGGGCGATCGTTTTTCCACACACGTGCGAGCTCCCCGAGCAGGTCGGAGAAACCCGGGCGACCCCATCGCGAGGCGGGCGGAAAGTAGGTCCCGCCAAAGAAGGGCTTCAGCTCGGGCGTCAGGAAGACCGTCATCGGCCAGCCGCCCGACCCGGTCGTCGACTGCACGAACGACATGTACACGCGGTCGACGTCCGGCCGCTCCTCACGGTCCACCTTGATCGACACGAAATCGGCGTTCAAGAGCGAGGCGATCGAGGTGTTCTCGAACGATTCGTGCTCCATGACGTGGCACCAATGGCAGGTCGAGTAGCCGATCGAGAGAAAAATGGGTTTGTCCTCCCGGCGCGCGCGGTCGAAGGCCTCGTCGCCCCACGGATGCCAGTCGACGGGGTTGGAGGCGTGCTGCAGAAGGTAGGGGCTGCGTTCCCGCGCGAGACGGTTCATACGTGATCTCATCGTACCGCGGAGTGCGGACGACGCGAGAAGCAAAACGGGGAACCTGCCGGGATACAATTCGGCGCGTGGACCTGGCAGTCGAGACTCACGGACTTACCCGCGACTTCGGATCGCTACGCGCCGTCGACGGCATCGACCTCGCCGTGCCTGCGGGCAGCTTCTTCGGGTTCCTCGGGCCGAACGGCGCCGGCAAGTCGACGACGATCAAATGCCTGACGGGACTGCTGCGGCCGAGCGCCGGCGCGATGCGCATCCTCGGAATGGACCCGCTGGCGGATCCTGTCGCCGTCAAGCGCCGCATCGGTGTCGTGCCCGAGGACCTGGCCCTGTTCGAACGGTTGACGGCCCTCGAGACGCTGACGTTCGTCGCCGAGGTGCACGGGCTGGATGGCGGGACCGCCCGGGATCGCGCCGGCGACCTCCTCGAGCTGATGGACTTGAAGTCGGCGGGCTCGACGCTCGTCGCCGACTTCTCTCACGGCATGCGGAAGAAGCTGTCGCTCGCGGCGGCTCTCCTCCCCGCGCCAAAGCTGCTGTTCCTCGACGAGCCGTTCGAGGGGATCGACGCGGTGGCCTCGCGACAGATCAAGGATCTCCTTCACTCGTTCGTGACTCGCGGCGGGACGATCTTCCTGACCTCCCACATCCTGGAAATCGTCGAGAGACTGTCGACGCACATTGCCGTCATCGCGAAGGGTCGGCTCGTGGCACAGGGCCCCATCGCGAACCTCCGCTCGGGCAGCGGTGACGGGCGAAGCCTGGAAGAGCTCTTCATCAGCCTGGTCGGCGGCGACCAACGCGCGCCGGTCGCGCTCGACTGGATCTGACCGTGTTCAGGATCCTGCGGGCGTTCGCCTGGATGCGATGGCGCGTGCTGCTGAACTCGCTCGAGCACACGGGTGCGCGGGACACGCTCGAGCGCCTGTCGCTGGCGGTTGAGCAGATCGGACCGATCATCGCGCTCGCCTTGCTGGCCCCGTCGGCCATCGGCCTTGCGGGGATCGGTGGCTACGCGGGCTACTGGCTCGCCGCCGGCCAACCAGTGATGACCTTCGAAGCGTTGCGGATCCTGCTGCTGGCCGCGTGCGGCTTCGCGGTCGTCGGTCCGCTGCTCATGCCGTCGATGGAGCCGACCGCGGTGGTGCGCCTGCTTCTGCTGCCGATTCCGCGCCAGACGCTGTATGCGGCGCAGGCCGCCGGTGCGCTGAGCGAGCCGTGGGTCCTCATCTCGCTGCCCGTCGTGCTGGCGGTACCCGTCGGGCTCGCTCTCGGCGGCGCCGGACTGTCCGCAGCGCTGTCCCTCGCGGCTGGCCTCCTCTTGATTCTCTGCCTGATCGGCCTCTCGACGCTGTCGACCCTGCTGCTCCATCTCCTCGTTCGTGACCGCCGCCGCGGCGAGCTCCTGGCGCTCGTGTTCATCGTACTGGTTCCCGCCGTGGCGATGCTGCCGGGACTCCTTGCGAATTCATCCGCCGGACGAACCAGCGCGGGTCACGGCAGACGAAACACGACGCCCATGCCGGCCTGGGTGACGCGAAGCGCCGAGATCGCGTACGCGGTCGTGCCCTCAGAGCTCTTCGTCCGCGCGACCCGATCCTCAGCTCAGCAAGAGCCAGGCACGGCGATGATGCCGCTGCTCGTACTCCTGACCTCTGGCACCCTGCTCCACACGCTCGGCGTCCTGACCTTCGGACGGCTACTCGATTCCCCGTCGGCTGGAACACGACGCCGCGCGGCCAGCAGTGCAGAACCAGCCAGCGTCCATCTGCCGTTCCTCTCCCGCGGCAGCGCCGCCGTGGCGCAGGCGCAGATTCGCCTGGCCATGCGGACGCCGCGCGGCCGATCGATCATGTTGTCGCCGTTTGTCGTCTTCGTGCTGTTCGCCATCGTCGTCTATCGGCAGGGCCAGATGGAGATCGGGTTGATCAACCTCACGAACGGCCTGAGCCTCGCGACGTTCGGTGGGGTCGTGTGTCTGCTGTCCATCCTGCCGTTCGCGATGAATCAGTTCGCGATCGACCGCGCGGGCCTGACGATGGCCCTGCTCTCGCCGCTCGAGACGCGCGAGCTGCTGGCGGGGAAAGCCGTGGGCAACGGGCTGGTCGCCGGATTGCCGGCGGTGCTGGTCGGGTTGGTCGCGTTCGTCCTCTTCCCGGGCGGCTCGGTGGCGCTCTGGCTGAGCCTCGCGCCCGCGCTCGTGGCCACCTATGCGCTCGCGGCTCCTGGCGCCGCGGCGCTTTCAGCCCTGTTTCCGAGAACCGTCGACCTCAACAGCATCGGGCGCGGGAGCAACGCGCACGGCTTCGCCAACCTTCTCGGGCTGCTCATGTTCGTCGCTGCCGGCGTGCCGAGCGTCTTCATCGTCTTCCTCACCGGTCTCGCGCAAATGCCGGTGCTGACACCGATCGCATTGGTGCTGTGGTGCGGAATCTCCCTGGTCGTCAGCCGTGCGCTCTTCAGTGGGGTCGCGGTGCTCTTCGACAAGCGGCGGGAGAATCTGGGGATTGTGGTTTCGTAGCGGTTCGGGTTCAGGGTTCAGGGTTCAAGGTTCAGGGTTCAGGGTTCAGGTTCAGTGCTGCAACCGTGAACCATGAACCGTGAACCATGAACCATGAACCATGAACCTACAGCGATAGTCTCCGCTCCGCCCACCACCACATGCCGAGGGCGGACATCAGCAGCCCGGCGGCGGCGATGTAAGTGAGGAGCATCGGAGCCGCCGTTTGGAGCGCTTGTCCGCCGACGGCGGCCATGAGACCCCAGAGCGATCGCGCGGCGCCCAGCGCAGAGTCGACGTTGGTCAATGCCGCGATGCTTCCGACTACGAGGAGAACGGCCACGACGATCGCCACGTTGAATACGCGATCGACACGCTCCTCCGAGCGCCAGCGCTCCTGCCGAATCCTGCCGAGCACGGCCTGCGTGAAGCGGGCGGGCGCCTGAGGCTTCGGCCGCGCCTGAAGCGCCGACTCGAGGCGCCGGGCCGACGCCAGCGCCGACGCGCACCGCGGGCAGGTCTCGAAATGCGCCCGAACGGTCTCGTCGACCTCGAGATCACCGGCGGCGATCGCCTCGACGATGTGCAGCGCGTCGGTGCAGGTCACGTGTCGAGCAGCTCCCTCAATCGTCTCTTCGCGCGGTACAGGTGCGTCTTGACCGTGCCGAGCGGGATGTTCATCGATTCAGCCAGCGCCTCGTACTGCACGCCCTCGAGATAATGCGCCGCGATGAGCAAGCGCTGCGGCTCAGGGAGCTGGGCGATGGCCTTCTCGAGGCGATCGCGCAGTTCCAGATCGCCGAACGCCCCGTCGGCGGCGCCGCGGTCGAAGCGGCGGCCGGACCCGTCCGCCTGATCGATCGACACGTCGGGCGCACGGCGGGACCGCGCCTCGGCGCAGACGTTCTGCACGATGCGGTAAATCCAGGTCGACAGCCGCGCCTCGCCGCGAAAGTACGGCAGTCCTCGATGCACCTTCAGGAAGACGTCCTGAGCCAGGTCATCGACGCGCGACCGATCGGACACCATCCGGTACACCAGCCCGTACACGAGGTTCTTGTGGAGATCCACGAGCTCGCCAAACGCCGTGTCGTCGCCGGTCCGGCACCGCTCGATGAGCGTGCGTTCGTCGTGTTCGTCGTGTTCCGCCGGCACTCACCCCGCACCTTTCAACCCACGCCAGCCTGGCACCCCGGCCACGGGTTCCTGGCACTCGAACACCTCCGTTAGAACCCTTTTCGCACCGTTTTGTTTCACTGCCGCGCTGAAACAATCCCTCCTACCGCTCAGTCTAAACCACGTATGAAGAGGCCCGGAGGTTAACGTGGAAGCTGAGGAACTCATCATCGTCATCATCAGTTCGCTCGGGATTCTGTCAGGAGTGGCCGTCATCTGGATGGCGATGCAGAGCCGGCGGCAAATCCGGGAGATGGAACATCGCGAGCGGCTCGCCATGATCGAGCGAGGGCTCCTGCCGGCGCCCGAGGTCGATCCGGCCGCCTTCGAGCGAAGGCTCTCGAGCACGCGCGCGGCGGAATCGCCTGGCGCGGTTCGCGCCCGGAGCGGCGGCGTCATCATGATTGCGCTGGGGCTCGCGTTCATGTTCATGCTGTCGTTCGCGGCCGGCGCACCCGGCGTCGGCATCGGCATCGGCGGCGCGTTCGCCCTGGTCGGCGCCGGATTCTTCGTCAACTCATTGCTGATGAGCCGGACCGATGCCTATCGGCCCCAGGTTTCAAACCACATCGAGCCACCCAAGTGAAGGTCTGAGGTCTCAGCCGTTCACTACACACTGTGTCAGGGATTGCTCACGCCTGCGCAGTGAAGGGCCCCGATCGCGTGCAAATCATGGCTTTCGAGGGGCGTCGCCGTGGCACACGGGTTGCTCCTCTGACGGCTGTCGGGACGCTGAAAAGCCTTCCGGCCGCCGCTCTGGCTTTTCTTGCCGGAGCAACCGCCACACCCCAACTTCCCGCCGTAAGGCGCAGGGAGGGTCATCAGAGACCTCCCTGCCCTGTCATGTACGAGCGATGACCGGTCGTCCGACGTCAGGCGGACATTCGGACCTAGCGTTTTGGCATCGATCGCGCGGGCGGGAGCCGGCTCAAGCGTGCGTGCACCTGTCGGAACTGGCTGGTGTCCCGGCGTCCACCTGAGTTACGTCGCAGCTCGGCACGCAGCAGGCCGGCACGTTCGCCCGGAGCAGGATGTGATGAAAGAAACACCATCACCGAACCGGGATCGCTGCCCTGCTGACGACCGAGAATTTCCATGAAGGCCACCATCTCATGCGGATCCCAGCCGGCCTGGCGCATGATACGAGCACCTACGCGGTCGGCGTCTCGCTCGTCGTCTCGGCTGAACTTGAGCATGTAGCCACCGGCGAGGACTTGCGCCGCGGTTTGCGCGGCGCGCGCACTGCCATCGTTGCCGAGCATCGCCCCGAGCAGGCCGAGCAGGCCGTTCGCGACAAGGCCTTTCGTCATCTGGTCGACGGCGTGCCGCTCGGCAATGTGCGCCACTTCATGCGCCAGCACGCCGGCGAGCTGTGCTTCATTCTGCGCCGCCGCGATGGCGCCGCGATGAATCCACACCGGCCCGCCCGGCAGCGCGAACGCGTTGATCTCCTTGTAGTTCGCGACGGAAAACGTGTACGGGTATTTCGCCCCACCGGCTCGCGCCACGAGCTGACGGCCGATCGACTGGACGTAGCTCACGACCTGTCGATCCGTGAGTTCCGGCACATCCTTCTTCACTTGCCCCTGCGCCTGCTTCCCGAGAGCGATCTCATCCCTCACCGAGACGAGCTGCACGCCGATCGCGGGGGCCACGAGGAGAAGAGATAGACCAACAGAAAGAATCGATCGACGCATGCGCGAGGACTGCGGACTGGAACTGACGACTGGAACTGACGACTGGAACGACGACCGACGACTGAAGACTGCCGACTGTCTCATTCCCGAGGCGTCGGAGCGGCTGGAAGCGATTCGGCCCGGTGGCGCCGCAGACGCGCGTATGCGGCGGTTACCTCCACGCCATACAGCAGGATGACGGCCGACAAATAGACCCACACGAGAAACACGACTACTGCGGCGATGGATCCATGCACCATGTTGAATCGCGAGAGATCCCGCACGTAGCTGGAGAAGAGCGCCAGCGCGCCGCGCCAGAGCAGTCCCGTCAGCACGGCGCCGACCCAGACGTCGCGGAAGCGGACTTTGGCGTTCGGGACAAAGTAGAACACGAGCCCGACGACGAGGATGAAGAGAACCGTGGTGGCCCACCGCACGGCGAGGCCCTGAAGGACGAGCAGGCGCGGCGTCGCCTCGATGACGCCTGCGAACCATCGTGCCTCGGCGACGTTGATGGCGCTGACGGTGAGCAGGCCCAGCATCAGCAGCAGGCCCGCCACGACGAGCATCACGAACGAGATGAGCTTGTGCTTGAGGTAGCTGGGCTGCTTCTCGACGCCCCACGCGTGGTTGACCGCCGAGGTCACGGCACCGAATACGCCCATCGCCGCCCACACCAGGAGCACGCTTCCCGCGACGCCCAGCCGCAACTGGGCGCGCTGCAGCGCTTCGAGCTGCACCGTGACGAACTCGAACTGGCGCGGGAAATAGCGAAAGACAAACCCGAGGACCGCGTCGCGATCCGATTGGCTGTCGGTCACGAGGGCCACAATCGACAGGGCCAGCAGACAGAAGGGAAAGAGCGACAACAGCGCGTAGTAAGCGATTGAGGACGCGAAGGTCAGGTCGTCGCTGTGATAGACGCCGGTGATCCCACGCCAGATCGCGAGCGCCGTCAACCGGATTTCGACGCGCGCGCGCGCCAGCGCCCGCCGCCCCCGCGGAACGCGCCGCGTGGCCTCAGCACTCACGCGGCCATCATATCTCGCGATCCCGCTCCCTCAGGCCGTCTGCCGGCTCACGCCGTCGGAGTCTTCGCGCGATCGTACGCCTCCCGCCCGCGCTCCACAATCTGGCTGACCTTTTCTGACGCCTGTCCGATCTTCTCTGACGCGTGCTGCGATGCCTCGCTCAGTTTTCCCGACGCCTGGTGGATCGTGCCGGCCGCGGTCGAGCGGAGGCGTGTCGCCTGCTCGGAGAGCTGCTTCCGGACGTCCGCGCCGGCCTTCGGCGCAAACAGCATCCCCAGGCCCGCGCCGAGCACGGTGCCTGCGAGCAGTCCCATCAGAAACGATCCTCCGCCGTCTTCCCGTTCCACGCGGTCGTATTCGTAAGCCATGAAGCCCTCCCTGGGCACCCGGTGTTTGCTATCTCTCGGCGGCTCGAACCGCCCTTACGCGGACCAGCGCCCGCCCTGCCCGCTCGTGATGTCGCTGAGCGATCGCCAGCCCTCATTCGCGGCCGATCGCGCCTTCTCGACCGTACCGCGCACGCGCGTCATTTCTCCGATGAGGTCATCGAGCCGCGGCTCGATCTGCTCGCGGAGATTCCTCCCGCTCTCGGTGAGGTAGAGGTAACCCCACACCCCGCCGGCAACTGCTCCGAGGCACGCTGCCATCAACACACGTGAGCGATCGTCCACATCCCCTCCTGACATGACTCTCAACGCTCGCAGGGCCCCACCCCCGCTCGCTCTCGCGCGGCGACTCCGCGCCGCGCTCAGGCCGCAGGCGCTCTCACGAATCGAGTATCAAACGCCGTGCCACGCAGAATCACGGTCGAGCTTCGAGCTCGACTACGCCTGCGCCTCGCGTCTGGCCTGCTTCCCACCGTCCTGAATGTCGTGCTTCTTCATCTTGCTGTAGAGCGTCGGCCGATAGAGGCCCAGAATCTGCGCGGCCTCCTGCTTGTTCCAGTTGGTGCGCTGCAGGGTCTGCAGAATCGCCATGCGCTCGATCTCGGCCAGCGTCCGATGCGGTGGCACGACGAAATCGGCCGATCTGGTCGTGTCGGTCCGGAGCGATTCGGGCAGGTCGGTAACAGCAATCTCCGACCCCTTCGACACGAGCACCCCACGCTCAATGACGTTCTCGAGCTCCCGAACGTTCCCCGGCCAGCGGTGCCGGATGAGCAGGTGATACGCCGCCGGAGCGATCGATTTCACGTGGCGCTGATGCCGCTCGCGGTACTTCTCGAGGAAATGCTCGCAGAGCAGCGGAATATCCTCGGTCTTCTCGCGCAGCGGCGGGACCCGGAGCGTGATGGTGTTGATGCGGAAATAGAGGTCCTCCCGCAGCTTGCCGTCCCGCAACGCCGCATCGAGGTCGACGTTGGTGGCGCAAATCAGCCGGAAGTCCACGCGCACGATCCGGTCGCTCCCGATGGGGCGATACTCGCGTTCCTGGAGCACCCGCAGGAGCTTGGTCTGGAGGTACGGCGGCATCTCCCCGATCTCGTCGAGCAGAAGTGAGCCGCCCTCGGCCATCTCGAAGAGGCCCTCCTTGTCGGTCTGCGCGCCCGTGAACGCGCCTTTCTTGTAGCCGAAGAGCTCGGATTCGATCAGGTCCTTGGGGATGGCGGCACAGTTGATCTTGATGAACGGCCCCTTCGCACGCTTGCTGTTGTAATGCAGCGCGTTGGCGATGAGCTCCTTGCCAGTACCGTTTTCCCCCTGAACGAGGATGTTCGCGTCGCTGCCCGCCACGCTCTCGACGAGCTCGAGCACCTCGTGCATCTTCTTGCTCTTGCCGATGATGTTGCCGAAGCGAAGCCCTTCGAGCTTCTGCTTGAGCAGCTGGTTCTCCCCCATCAGCTCCCGCCGCTCGATCGCACGCTCGAGCATCGTCAGCAAAGTATCGGGCTCGATCGGCTTCTCGACGAAGCTGTGCGCGCCCGCCTTCATGGCTTCGACGGCCTTCGGCACGCTCCCGTGTCCGGTCACGACGATGACCTCCGTGGCCGGAAGCGTCTGCTTGAACTTGCGCAGCAGCTCCAGACCGTCCGCGTCGGGCAGCATCATGTCTGTCACCACGACGTCGGGCTTCCAGGTCCTGAAGATTTCGTCGCCCCGCGTGCCGACCATCGCCGTCCGAACCTCGTACCCTTCGTGCTCGAGCAGGATCTTCAGCCACTCAATCATCGAGGGCTCATCATCGATGGCCAGGACTCGGCTCTTCTTCTTGTTGTTGGAATTGAGGGTCACGAGCTCGTCTCCACCGACTCGAGTGCCGTCCGAACATACGCCACAGCTTCGAATGGACGTCAAAAAGTATACACTCTTGCTGCTATGTGTCAATAAACGGACAAGTGTCTTGACTTCATACAGCTAGACCGTGGCTACGGACACCAGGGCCAGCCATGCTGGCCGATAAGTGGGACAAAAACACACCCCTCGCCCTCCTGTTCGATGAGCTCGGCACCACGCCGCACGAGCAGGACCACGTGCTGAAATCCCGCCGACCCGACGGGAATGACGAGCCTGCCGCCGTCGGCGAGCTGGGCCTTGAGCGACTCCGGAACTGCCGGCGATCCCGCGGTCACGAGGATCCGGTCGTAAGGTGCCCCGTCGGGATACCCGTTCGAGCCGTCTCCGACCACGACGCTGACGTTCGAAATCGCGAGCGCGGCGAGCGTGGCGCGCGCGCGGGCGGCAAGCGAGTAATGACGCTCGATCGTCACCACCGACCGCGCCAGTCTGGCGAGAATGGCGGCCTGGTAGCCCGATCCGGTTCCGACCTCGAGCACACGATCGGTCGGGCCAGGTGCGAGCGCGGCGGTCATCGATCCCACCATGTAAGGCTGCGAGATCGTCTGGCCTTCGCCGATTGGCAGCGGCCTGTCGTCGTACGCATCGCGAGCAACCGCTTCCGGCACGAACAAGTGCCGCGGCACCTCTCGCATCGCCGCGAGCACGCGCGCATCGGTCACGCCGCGGCTGGCGATCTGCGTGGCCACCATCCGTTCCCGTGCGCCAGGAAGATCCATCGACTTCAGCTTATAATCCCTCCCGATGCCGGAGCCCATCAAACCTGTTCCGCAAAACCAGCGCGCACAGCCAATCCGGTCGAACGTATCGGCAACGCCTCGGCTGTGTGCCTTGACCGGAGACGAGAAGGTCCTGTGCGAGCGCTGCGGCACCGGGATGTTCCGCATGCACGCCGTGTGGCGTTGCCCCGCATGCCGGTTCAAAACCGACTGCTGCGGATGGTGATCGCAATGCCATGGACACGCTCCCCTCTCACATAGACACGACATCCGAGACCTTCCGCACGAACAGCGCGCGGATGGAACGGCTGGTGACCGAGCTCGCCGAGCGTCAACGCGTCGCGCGTGAGGGCGGCGGGGCTAGATACGTCGAGCGGCATCGCGCGCAGGGGAAGATGCCGGTCCGCGAACGCATCGACAAGCTGCTCGATGCCGACTCGCCGTTTCTCGAGCTCTCGCCGCTCGCGGCCTGGGACATGTACGAGAACGACGCGCCCGCCGCCGGGCTCGTCACCGGCATCGGGCGTGTGTCGGGTCGCGAAGTCCTGATCGTCGCCAACGACGCGACAGTCAAAGGCGGCACCTACTACCCGCTGACGGTCAAGAAGCACGTCCGGGCGCAGCAGATCGCGCTCGACAATCGGCTGCCGTGCGTCTATCTCGTCGACTCGGGGGGCGCGTTCCTCCCGCTCCAGGCCGAAGTGTTTCCCGACCGCGAGCATTTCGGCCGCATCTTCTACAACCAGGCGCGCATGTCCGCCGAGCGCATTCCCCAGATTGCGGTCGTCATGGGATCGTGCACGGCGGGCGGCGCTTATGTGCCCGCGATGTCCGACGAAACGATCATCGTCAAAGGCACGGGAACCATTTTTCTCGGTGGTCCGCCGCTCGTGAAAGCCGCGACGGGCGAGGAAGTGTCGGCCGAAGAACTCGGCGGCGCCGACGTCCACACTCGCCTGTCCGGCGTGGCGGACTACTTCGCGGAAGACGACGCCCACGCCCTCCATCTGGCACGCACCATTGTCAGCACGCTCAACGTCGTCAAGCGGATGCCCGCCGATATCACGACATCCGAGGACCCACTCTACGACCCTCGCGAAATCTACGGCATCGTCAACGCCGACACGAGGCAACCCTACGAGGTCCGGGAGATCCTTGCGCGCCTTGTCGACGGCTCGCGCTTTGACGAGTTCAAGGAGCGCTACGGCGCGACGCTCGTCACGGGCTTCGCCCGGCTGCATGGACTGCTCGTCGGCATCGTGGCCAATAATGGCGTGCTCTTTTCGGAATCGGCGCTCAAGGCGACGCACTTCATCGAGCTCTGCAACCTCCGCGGCATCCCTCTCGTTTTTCTCCAGAACATCACGGGTTTCATCGTCGGACGTCAGTACGAGCGCGCCGGCATCGCCAAGGACGGCGCCAAGATGGTCCACGCCGTCGCCAATTCGGTCGTGCCGAAGTTCACCGTGGTCATCGGCGGGTCGTTCGGCGCCGGCAACTACGGCATGTGCGGGCGCGCCTACGAGCCGCGACTGTTGTGGATGTGGCCCAACGCGCGCATCTCGGTGATGGGGGGCGAACAGGCCGCCGGCGTCCTCGCGACGGTGAAGAAGGACCAGCTCGCACGCGACGGACAGACGCTCTCCGCCGACGACGAGCAGGCCATTCGCCAGCCCATCCTCGAGAAGTACGAGCGCGAAGGCTCGCCGTACTACTCGACGGCCCGGCTGTGGGACGATGGGATCCTCGATCCTGCGGGGACTCGTCAGGCGCTCGCGCTCGGACTGTCGGCGGCGTGCAACGCACCAGTGCCCGAGCCCAGGTTCGGCGTGTTCCGCATGTAGGCCGACGGTCATGCCCGTCCTCACCACCACCCGTCGCGAGGGTCCACCGGACAATGGGTGCGTCCTTCGCGTCAGCCTCAATCGGCCCGAGGTCAGGAACGCTTTCGACGAAGAAGTCATCGCCGCGCTGACCACTCTGGCCCGAGACGCCTCGAGGGATCCGACCCTGCGGGCGATCGTTCTCTCGGGCGAGGGCCCCTCCTTCTGCGCCGGCGCGGACCTGGGCTGGATGATGAAGGCGGTCGCCTACTCGCGGCAGGACAACCTGCGCGACGCCGAAGACCTCGCCCGCATGCTCGAGCTCCTCGACTCGCTGCCGGTGCCGCTCATCGGCCGCGTTCACGGCGCCGCGCTCGGCGGCGGCGTCGGCCTCGTCGCCGTCTGCGACATCGTCGTGTCGAGCGACGATGCCCTCTTCGGGTTCAGCGAGGCGAAGCTGGGGATTATCCCGGCCGTCATCTCGCCGTACGTGCTCGCAAAAATCGGCACGTCCGCGGCGCGGGAGCTGTTTCTGACGGGTGCGCGATTCGACGCCGCGCGCGCGCGCGAGCTGCGGCTCGTCCACCGCGTTGCGCCCGCGGCCTCGCTCGACGACATCGTGGACGATTACCTCGCAGAGATCCTCACCTCGGCGCCAACGGCGATTGCGGCGGCCAAGCAGTTGATCCAAGAGATTCACGGCAGCCGGCCGGCCGAGGTCATCGGCGTGACGACGCTGCGCATCGCGGAGCAGCGCGTCTCGGCGGAGGGACAGGAAGGCATGCGCGCGTTTCTCGAGAAACGAAAGCCGACGTGGGTTCGGTGATCCGTCGCGTCCTGATTGCCAACCGCGGCGAAATCGCGGTCCGCATCGCGCGCGCGTGCCGCGAGGCGGGACTCGAGAGCGTAGCGGTGTACTCCGACGCGGACGCGGATGCCTTGCACGTGCGCGTCGCCGACCGGTCGGTTCGGATTGGACCGGCGGCACCGGCGGAGAGCTATCTCTCGGTGCCGGCCCTGATCGCAGCGGCTGGCCAGACAGCGGCCGACGCGATCCATCCCGGCTACGGATTCCTGTCCGAGCGACCCGACCTCCCGCGCGCGTGCGACACAGCCGGCATCATCTTCGTGGGCCCGCCAGCGGACGTCATGGAGCGGATGGGATCGAAGATCGGGGCGCGCGCGCTCATGCAGGCCGCGGGCGTTCCGATCGTGCCAGGGGATACGCCGCGCGATCAATCCGATCCGGGCGTGCTCGCCGCCGCACGCGGCCTCGGCTATCCGGTGCTTGTGAAGGCGTCGGCCGGCGGGGGCGGCAAGGGCATGCGGATGGTCCGACAGGACGGCGAGGCCGTCGAGGCGATCGCCGCGGCGCGGCGCGAGGCCATCGCGGCATTCGGGGACGGCACGCTTTATGTGGAGCGGCTAATCGAACGACCGCGCCACGTCGAGATTCAGATTTTTGCCGACGCGCACGGCAACGTCGTACATCTCTTCGAGCGCGAATGCTCGGTTCAGCGGCGGCACCAGAAGGTTATCGAGGAGAGTCCCTCGCCCGCCATCACCGCGGAGGTTCGCAAGCGCATGGGAGACGCGGCCGTCGCCGCGGCACGCGCCGCCGGATACCTCAATGCCGGCACGATCGAATTCCTCGTCGACGGCAACGGCGAGAACGCCCGGTTCTATTTTCTCGAGATGAATACTCGCCTCCAGGTGGAGCACCCGGTGACGGAGGCTGTCGCGGGAGTCGATCTGGTGCGCGCGCAGTTCCTCGTGGCTGCGGGCGGGCGTCTGCCCTGGACACAAGATACGCTCCTCCAGCGCGGCCATGCCATCGAATGCCGGGTCTATGCCGAGGATCCCGCGAATGGTTTCCTTCCACAGGCCGGGCCGCTTCGCCTCTATCGCGAACCCTCGGGTCCCGGCGTCAGGGTCGATTCCGGAGTCGCCGAAGGCGATCGGGTGGGAGTCAATTACGATCCGCTTCTCGCCAAGCTCATCGTCCACGCCGAGACGCGCGAGGCCGCGCGAACACGCGCGGTGAACGCCCTGCGAGGTTACCCAGGTACTCGGCACGCGCACGAACATCCCGTTCCTGCTCAGGCTGCTCGAGCTGCCAGCGTTCCGCGCGGGCCGGCTGCACACCGGCATGATCGACGAGCACATGGCAGAGCTCACAGGGCCTGACGAAGTGCCGCCCGAGGCACTCGCAGCGGCCGCGCTGGCGACTGCTCCAACGGCAGGCGGTGGCCGTGACGAAACGACGCCGGCTGACAACGACCCGTGGTCGACACTCCGGCGCTGGGGGCGGTAACGACATGCCGAGCCGAACCATCACGCTCGTCCAGATAGACGACGACCGACAGTATCGCGTCGACGTGCTCGACAATGCAGTCGTGGATGGAGCACCCCGGGAAGTCCGAGTCGATCAACGTGTCTATGCCGTGACGCGTGACGGCAATGGCACCATGCGGATCACGTCCGAGGAGACGGAGCGGGGCTCGACCGCGTGGAGCGTGGCCGTCGGCGACGTCCGGTGGGTCTTTGTCGACGGCCGGGTCTTCGAACTGGCCGAGGCACGGCCGCTCGCGCGCGCACGCAGCGGACACCATGGATTGCTGATGGCCCCCATGCCGGCGACCGTCAGGCGCGTGCTCGTCAGCGCGGGCGACGCGGTAAAGCGTGGGGATTCGCTCGTCATCCTCGAAGCCATGAAGATGGAACTGCCTGTCCGAGCCAGCGCGCCCGGCCTCGTTCGCGCGGTGTGTTGCCGTGAAGGCGAGCTCGTTCAGCCGGGCGTCGCGCTCATCGAGATCGACGAGGGCTGATGAAGGTCACCATCGTCGAAGTCGGACCGAGGGACGGCCTGCAGAACGAGACGTCGATGGTGTCGACCGCCGACAAGGTGGTCTTCGTCGACCTCCTGTCGGCCGCCGGCGTTCCGGTTGTCGAGGTATCGGCGTTTGTCAGCCCGAAGTGGGTGCCGCAGATGTCGGACGCCGGCGAGGTTTTCGCCGGCATTACTCGGCGGCCAGGCGTACGGTATACGGCGCTCGTGCCGAATCTCGCCGGCCTCGATCGCGCCCGCGCGGCGGGCGTCTCCGAGGTCGCGATCTTTGCGGCCGCGTCAGAAACATTCAGCCGCAGGAACATCAATCAGACAATCGAGGCCTCGCTCGCGAACTATCGCGAGGTGTGTCAGACGGCGGCGGCTCTGGGAATTCGGGTGCGCGCGTACGTATCTACAGCGTTCGGCTGTCCATTTGAGGGCCCTGTGGCGCCCGAGCGCGTGGCAGCCGTGTCTCTCGCGCTGGTCGAAATGGGCGCGTTCGAAGTGTCGGTCAGCGACACGATCGGCATCGCGCATCCGGGGCAGGTGCCGGTCGTCGTGGGCGCCGTCGCCGAACGGGTGCCGCTCACGAAGATTGCGCTGCACTTCCACGATACGCGAGGGACGGCCCTCGCCAACGTCCTGACCGCGCTCGACCTGGGTGTCACGACGTTCGATTCGTCGGCAGGCGGCCTGGGCGGCTGCCCGTACGCGCCAGGGGCGACCGGCAACCTCGCGACCGAAGATCTGATCTACATGCTGAATGGTCTCGGAATCGAGACCGGCGTGAACCTCGATGCGCTCGTGGAGGCATCCGCGTACATGGAGGCGCGGATCGGACACCACCTGCCCTCGCGCTACTTCCGCGCTGTCAGGAGCTAGGCGGCTGCCGGACCAGTTCGTGGGCCGTCCTCGCGAGGGCTTCGGGAAGGCACGGTTTCTCGAGCACGCGGTTGCAGCCGACCTCGCGCGCACGCTGTTCGTGCGCGCGGCCGCCGTGCCCGCTCAGGCAGATCACCGGCACCTGCCGGGTCGAATCATTCCCGCGCATCTGCCGAATGAGCTCGAAGCCATCCATGCCGGGCAGCGTGAAGTCCGTAATCACGAGCGCCGGGACGCGCGTCTCGAGAAGTGTGAGCGCTTCCTGGCCATCGGCCGCCTCCAGCACGTCGAACGAACCGCTCAGAAACTCCGCGTACATCTCGCGGGTATCTGCATAGTCTTCGACGAGCAGGAGGAGAGGCCGCGCATTGACCGTCGCCATTGGGGCGTAGACATCCCTTCCAGAGCCGATCCGTGCGTGCGTCGGTTCCCGTCCAACCAGTAGCCTTCCGCCGAGGCTTCGGCGGACCGACGGAGCCTAAGCCCTACGGAAGCTTCAGTACTTGACCCGGCTTGATCTTGTTCGGGTCGCTCAACTGATCCTTGTTCACGTCGAAGATCTTCATGTAAGCACCGGCGTCGCCGAGCTGGGCCTTGGCAATCGCGCTCAGCGTATCGCCAGCCTTCACCGTGTAGGTCTTGGCTGCCGCCGCCGCGCCAGCGGGCGGTGCGACGACCTTGATGTCGGCGACGATGTCGGTGCGCCAGTCGGGAATCGTCTTGATGGCGTTCCAGATTTCGTTGGCCTCCGCCTCGGACTTCACCGATCCGGCGAAGTACAGCTTGCCGTCTTTTTCCTGTGCACTGCCGTCAAATTTCCCCTTGGCAGTCTGAATGGCATAGGCGTACTTGTCTCTCAAACCCATGGTGCACCTCCGTGCGGTATTGAAGTTCTGCAAGCCGTATACCGGGCTGCAGCGTCCTCGTTGCGGTGACGCTCAGGGCATCTGAGCGACGAGTGCGATGCGATCCCCTTTCGGGCTGACGGCCAATCGTGTGACTGACCGTAGTCCGAGCGCCGCCAGGTCGGCCACCTCATGCATCTCGCCCTCGCCCCGCCTCCACGCGTAGAGTTGCCCCCGAACCGTCACGAGCAGTTGGCCATCTGGCGTCCAGGCGGTGTCGGTCTCGGTCGCGCCTGCTGGCGCCCGGACCAGCGCGTGTGTCTGCCGCGTGCGCGGATCGAGTTCGCTTATCGTCAGCACCGGCGCCTGGCCTTCGGCCGCGACGGCGCGTTGCACAAAGCCGATGCCTGCCCCGGGAATCCGCTGAATACCAGTATCCACACTCTCGTTTGCATGCTCGAGTCCCCGGAGGACTGATCCTAGCTCATCGCGACAGCCCACGGTGGATCGTGGCGGGCCACGGCCCCGCGTCGATTTCGGGCAAGCTCGGTCGACTGTGTGTATCTCTGTCAGCTTTCAGCCTTCAGCCGTCAGCCGTCAGCCATCAGCCAAGCCTCTCGGCTCCCAGCCGCGCTCTCGTCGGGTCCGCGCGAGCGACACGCCCTCGGCGTAAGGACGCGACGGTGCGAAGCGACACTCCGGCGAGGTGAATCGAGGCTCCCGAGGGACCGGCGCCGCGCGCAACTATCCTCACATGCCGGGCGTCTAATCGAACCATGTTGATGCACCACCTTCGTCACGCGCTGCGGATGATGGTCCGCGAGCCGGCGTTCAGCGCCGCGGCCATCCTGACGCTGGCGCTCGGCGTCGGCGCAAACGTCGCGGTCTTTGCCGTCTTCGAGTCGGTGCTGCTCAGGCCGCTGCCGTATGCCGATGCGGAGAAGCTGGTGATCCTGAACCATCGAGACCGGCGCACCGGCATCACCAAGCCGTTCATCGCGCTGGGCGACTACGTGGATCTGGCGGCGCGGCAGACGACAGTCGAGCGGCTCGTGGCGTACGGTTCGGGGCAGGCCACGATCTTCGGCGACGGCGAGCCGCTGCGCGTGTCGGCGCTCTCGGCGACGGCCGGGCTCTTCGAAACGCTCAGGGTGTCGCCGGCGCTTGGCCGTGAGCTGACGGCGGACGACTCGCGTCAGGGCGCGGCGCCGGTCGCCATGATCGGATACGAAACCTGGCAGTCCTACTTCGGCTCCGATCCGGCAGTCGTGGGCCGCAGCGTGCGCGTCGGAACGGTGCCACGACAGATTGTCGGCGTCGCGCCGCCGGGGTTCCGGTTTCCGCCAGGCGATGAGCGCACGGAACTCATTCTGCCTATGCGCGTACCCGAGGCCGCCCCTGCGGAGCGGAAATCGGGATGGGTATTCGCCGTGGCGCGGCTCACGCCCGGCATGTCCATGGATCAGGCGGCGGCGAACGTTGCCGCGCTCGCCGCGGCGCTCGAACGCGAGCACGCATCGCAAAACCAGGGGTCGGAGTACTTCCCGGTCTCGCTGCGGGATTCCCTCGTCGGCGATACACGACGTCCGCTCGTCCTCATGCTCGGCGCGGTGGCGGTCGTCCTGCTCGTCGCGTGCGCCAACGTCGGCAATCTCCTGCTGTCGCGCGCGCTCGGACGCAAGCGCGAGATGGCCGTGCGGGTGGCGCTCGGGGCGGGTCGCGGTCAGCTCGCCGCGCAGCTGCTCGCCGAGAGCGCGGTCCTCGCGGTGGTCGCCGGAGCGGCGGGCGTCGCCTTCGCGTACTGGGGAGCGCCTGCTCTCGTCGCGCTCGTGCCCCGATCGGTCGCCGTCCCGGGTCTGCGGGACGCCGGCATCAACCGGGCCGTCCTTGCGTTCGCTCTCGGGGTCACCGCCCTGACGGCACTTGTCTTCGGGATGATTGGTGCACTTACGAGCCGCCCGCGGGCAGCGGCCGCGCTCAGCACGCGAGGCGAAGCAGGCGCAAGTCGCGGCGCCCGTCGGGCGGCTTCAGCGCTTGTCGTGTGTGAAGTCGCGCTCGCGATTGTCCTCCTCGTCGGCGCGGGCCTCATCCTCCGAAGCTTCGCCCGGCTCGTCGCCGTCGATCCCGGCTTTCGCACCGGCAACGTGCTGACGGTCGACGTCGCGCTGCCGGCCGATCGATATGGTGAGCCGGAAGCGATCCGCGCATTCTACGATCGAGCGCTGCCCGCGCTCGCCGAGATTCCAGGGATCGTCCACGTCGGCGCGGCCGTCGTCACCCCACTCACCGGCAACAACTGGACGGTGCCGTTCGAGCGCGCCGACCGGCCCGTGCCGGCCGGCGAACGTCCGCCGGACGTGGGGTGGCAGCTTGCCTCCGGCGACTACTTCCGCGCGCTCGGCATTCCCCTGCGCGACGGCCGCCTCTTCGACTCGCGAGATGGACCGACGTCGGCACCGGTCGTGATCATCAGCGCAGCCATCGAGCGGCAGTTCTTCGGGGGCGAGAACCCGGTCGGGATGCGCGTCCGCCTTGGCCCTGACACGGCGGAGATTGTCGGTGTCGTCGGCGACATCCGTCGCGCCGGGCTGACGGACCAGCCGCGGGCGGACATGTACTTCCCCTTCGAACACGCGCCGCAAACCGCCATCACGTTGTTCGTTCGGACCGACGGCAACCCCACGGCTGCGCTCGCGCCGCTCACCGCGGGCCTCAAGGCGATCGAGCCGCGCGTCCTCCTGACCGAATCGTCGACACTCGCGCAGATCGCGCGCGAGTCGATGAGCACGACGAGGCTGATGCTGTGGCTGCTGGGCATCTTCGGCGGCGTGGCGTTGACCCTCGCCTCGGTCGGGGTCTTCGGCGTCATGTCCTACGCGGTCCGCCAGCGCACGCGCGAGATCGGCACGCGCATGGCGCTCGGCGCCACCGGCCGCGACATCCTGTGGAGTGTCTTGCGTCAGGGCCTGGGCATCACGGCCGTCGGCCTCACGATCGGGCTCGCCTCGTCTCTGGTCGCTGCGCAATCGCTGAACACCATGTTGTTCGGCGTCACGGCGGCCGACCCCGTGACGCTGCTACTCGCCGCAGGAACGCTGGCCATCACGACGCTTGCGGCCTGCTACGTTCCCGCGCGCCGCGCCGCACGGGTGGACCCAGCCCGGACGCTGGCGACCGACTAGGCGACGCCACCCCCTTTCCTCCACGGGAAGGACTAACATGTAGCCGTGGAGACACCCATGTCCGAAGCCCCGAAGAGCGCGTTCGAGCTCGCGATGGAAAAGCTCAAGAAGAAGGACGTCGAAGCCGGCGTCGAGGCACAGGTCCTCACCGACGCCCAGCGCACGGCGATTGCGGAGGCCAAGAACGTCTACGAGGCCCGCGTAGCCGAGCGCCGCATCCTGCACCAGTCGGCGGTGCTTGCGGTATTCGACCCGGCGGAGCTGGCCGAGCGGGACACGGAACTGCGACGGGACCTCGAACGGTTCGCCTCCGATCGCGACGCCAAGATCAAGAAAATCCGGTCCGAGCCGTAAACTTCGGGACCCCGGCGCGCGTCCAATCCGCCGTGACCAGTCCCTCGTCTCCACAGCGGCATCTCGAGGCAGCCTGGCTGGATGTCCGGTACGCGCGCCGCGTCCTGGCCGGAACCCCGGCCTTCACCCTGACGGCGCTCGCGACCCTCGCGCTGGCCATCGGCGTCAACACGGCCGTCTTTGCGCTCGTGAACGCGGTGCTCCTGAAGCCTCTCCCCTATCCTCATCCCGAGCGGCTCAGCCTCCTCTCGTACTCAGTCCGTCAGAAGAAGCCCGTGGACGGCAATACATCGGTCGACGGACGGACGTGGGAGCTCGTGCGCGATCGCGCCACTCTCGTCGACCGTGCGGTCTTTTCGAGCTGGACGACGGGTGTCAACCTCGTCGTCGGCGGCCAGAACGGCTCGGACCGGGCCCTCTTCGTCCAGCAGCAGCGCGTCGGAACCGGATTCTTCGCCGTCCTTGGGGTCGCGCCGCTCCTCGGCCGGGAATTCACGGCTGATGAAGATCGTCCGAACGGTCCGCCGGCGGTGGTACTGAGCGCCGAGCTGTGGCGCACGGCGTTCGGGGCCGATCCCGCCGCTGTCGGTCATCCGATCGCGCTGAGGGGTGAGTCGTACACCGTTGTCGGGATCATGCCGGACGGGTTCCAGACCGGCGCGCGCGCCGACCTCTGGACACCGCTTCGCCCTTCAACAACGGGCGAAGGCGGGGGCTCGAACTACCAGGTGGTGGTCCGTTTCCGCGACGCTGGCTCACGGCCGCAGGCACTCGCCGAGATCGCTGGCATCGGCGAGGAGCTCCAGCGGCAGCGTCCCGCCGCGAGCGAGGGTCAGGTGTCGCTGTCGCTCGTTGGACTCCAGGCTGGAATGACCTCCGACATTCGACCGGCGCTACTCATCGTGTGGGCGGCCGTCGGAGTCGTGCTGATCGTCGCGAGCGTGAACCTGGCCGGACTGATGCTCACGCGCGCCGCGAGACGCCGCCGGGAAATGGCGACCCGCATGGCCCTCGGGAGCGGAAGAGCGGCGGTCGTGCGGCAGTTGCTCGTTGAAGCGGGCGTGCTGGGAATCGTCGGCGGCGCTCTGGGCATGGCCGTTGCCGTGATCGCGGTGCAGGGCCTCTCGTGGCTCTCGCGCGACGCGCTTGACCTCTGGCAGACCGTCTCGATTGGCGGACGCGAGGCTGCGGTCGCGGCCGGCCTGTCGATTCTCGGCAGTCTGATCTTTGGTGTCGGCCCGGCCCTCCAGGCATCCCGCCAGTCGACGCAGTCGAGTCTGCTCGCCTCGGGACGATCGGTGGCTGGCGCGAGCAGCCACTGGCCGAGGCGCCTGCTCGTGGTCGCGCAGGTCGCGCTCGGCGTGCTCCTCCTCGTGGGATCGGGACTGCTGCTGCGAACCTTCACGCACTTGAGGAGCCTCGACCCCGGGTTCGATCCCCGGCAGGTCGTGTCCGCGTCGGTGTCTCTCGAGGATGCGCGGTATCGGGCCGCCGACAGCGTCGCGCGCCTGATGGAGGACACGCTCGCGCGCGTTCGACAGGAGCCCGGGATCTCGTCTGCGACTGTCGGCCTCGGGCTGCCGTACGAGCGATTGTTGAATCTCGGCTTCCGTCACGCTGACGGTCCCGAAGCCGCGGAGACGCGCAACCTGATCACCAACGCGACCTACGTCACGCCCGGCTTCTTCGAGGTACTGCGCATTCCCGTGCGTCGAGGCCGGCCCTTCGATGCCCGCGACCGCGCTGGCTCGCCGCCGGTCGTCATCATCAACGACGCGCTGGTGCGTACCTACTTCAAGGGCGCCGACCCGATTGGCCGGCACATCCGCCTCTCTGGCACCGTACGCGAGATTGTCGGCGTCGTGGGGGACGTCCAGATGAAACCCGGCTGGGGCGACAACGGGCCGCTGTCGGCGATGTCGTTGATGTATGTCCCGATCGGTCAGCTCACCGACGGTTTCGTACGCCTCGTCCACGGCTGGTTCATGCCCGCCATCGTCGTGCGATCGACGATGCCAGCCGCCCAGGCCGGCAGCGCGATCCGGCGCGCGGTCGCGTCGGTCGACCCGCTGCTCCCGCTCGCCTCCGTCCAGACGATGAGCGAGGTGCAAACGGCGTCGCTCGGGCAGGAACGCCTTCTCACGATGCTGCTGGGTGCGCTCGCTGTCGCCGCGGTCATCGTCGCCGCGATCGGCATCCACGGCCTCATCGCCGCATCCGTCACCGAACGCACGCGGGAAATGGGGATCCGGCTGGCCCTCGGCGCCACGTTCGGTCAGGCGCTGAGGACGCTCGCGCTGCCGGGGATCGTCCTGGCCGCCACGGGAACCGTGGCAGGACTCGTCTGCGCTGCGGCCGCCGTACCCCTCATCCGTCACTTCGTCTGGGGCATCAGCGTGAGCGATCCGCTGACCTACACCGGTGTCGTCATCGTCCTCCTGGCCGTCGCGGCGGCCGCGAGCATCACTCCGGCGCTGCGGATCCTGCGTCTCGATCCGGCCACCACGCTGAGGCAGGAGTAGGGCTGTTCGGCCAGGCTCCCTCCTGCCACGCCTTTTGGCCCTTGACGTCCGTGGCCCCCCCGGCAAGAATGGTCCCGGCACAGGCCCTCAAATCCCCAGCATGGGCAACGTCATTGCCTTTCGGCGCATGAACGACGCACACGAGCAGCGACGCGGACCGGACCGGCGCTCGACCCGGCGCGGTGGCCGGCGCGACGGTGATCGGAAGGGCTACGCTCCGCTCGTCCTGCTCGTTGACGACAACGAAGACAGCACTTCGCGATGCGAGGCGATCCTGGCCCGGCTGCACTTTGCCGTTGCGCCGACCCGCAGCGTCGAGGAGGCCAGCCGCGTGATGGACGCGCTGCGCCCCGACATCATCGTGGCCCGGCTGACCGACGCGGCCACCCTGCGTCAGGCGACCGCCGCCGATCTCCCCATCGTGCTCCTGGCCGACGACCTGCTCGATCCGGAGGTGCTCATCGAGGAGATTCGGCGAGAGCTCAGGGCGCATAAGATGAAATAGTCGTCGGTCGGCAGTATCCCTCCGCTGACTCCGCTAGCTCTGTGGTGAGCCTCACCTCCGCTAACTCGCGTGGGCACCTCCGCTTCCTCGCCGCCGTGAGCCGATCGCGCGGCGGCTTGCGCCTTACTGGGCATGAGGGCCATACACGCGGCGATCGCGGCGGTGGCGCTGCTGGCAGTCGCACCGGCTGCCCGGGCTCAGGGGACGGCGGCGCCAGTGTCCCGGGCCGACGCCTCCGGTTCGTTCGGCTGGCTCAACGCCGACAAGGGAGAGATTGACCCGAGCCGCGGGAACGACTGGTACAACCAGAGCGCTTACGGCGGCGTCAGCCTCGGGTGGTACTGGACCGATAACCTGAAGACCGAGATCGAGGGCGGCGTCAGCTCGGCAGCGGATTTTCTCGTCTATACGCCGACTGTGATCGCCGGACGCCAATCCACGATCTACTCCACCTACACGTTCAGCACCAGCCGATTCGGCATCGGCCAGCAGTATCAGTTCTATCGAAACGTCTGGTTCCACCCGTTCGTCGGCGCGGGCCTCGATCTGACGTGGGAACGCACCCGTCGCAGCGACGAGATCTATTCGGCGCAGCCCGTTCACACGGAGACCTTCCCGACGCGCACCGAGCTCCTCGTCAGGCCTTTTGCCACCGTTGGCTTCAAGACCTACTTCACACCGAAGGCATTTTTCCGGACCGACATGAGGCTTGCCTTCCACAGTGGCGTGGACGAGGCACTCCTCCGCTTTGGTCTGGGCGTGGACTTCTAGCGGCTGGACTCGAGGGATCAGAGCTCACACGGAGACACATCATGAAGCGCTTCATTGCATCGCTGCTGTGCGTGCTGCTTGCGGCTCCAGCCTGCGCGACCAGCACGTCACGAGTCCAGACGGCCCCGAGCGTACCGTTCAGCCGAGCGGACCCCAGTGTGCTCGGCGATTTCGCGCGCCAGCTGCCGCTCGGGTCGCGCATCAAGGCGACCGTCTCGGGCAATCACGTCATCCGCGGCACGCTGCTCAAGCGAACGGACCTGGCGCTGGTGATTCAACCCCGCGCCCGCGTCGCCGAACCGCCGGTCGAAGTGGCGTTCGCCAACCTCCTCGCGCTCGAACAGGAACTGCCGTCGAACGGCACCGGCCGTGCCGTGGCCATTGGCGTGGGGGTTGGTGTGGGCGCGGCGCTGGGGGTGCTTTTTCTACTGGCGGCGTTACTGGGAGATTGAACAGTCGCCAGTCTTCAGTCGTCGGTCGTCAGTCACAGTCGTCAGTCCGAGTCGTCAGTCGTCAGTTCCAGTCGCCAGTCTCTTGGCTGCGACTGACGACTGGGACTAACGACTGACGACTCGGACTCTGACTGACGACAGACGACTGTCATCGCCGTCTATATTCGACGGCGACCCTCTCTATGAGCTCCTCGTCGTCCCTATGGCTCCCGGCGGGCAATTCGAGTCGGATGCGGATGCGGTCGGCGAGCTGAGTGGCGGTGCGACCGCGCAGGTAATCCGGGAGATCGGCGCGCCTGATCAGGAACGTCTGGATGACCTCGACTTCCTCGATGGTGAGTCGTGCGGCGCCCAGGCGCGTGGCGGGCATCTCGGCGGCAGCCAGATCGGTCTGCGGCAGGCCGTGCTCCTGGACGACGACGGTACCGGCGACGAGGTCGCCCAGCCTCTGGTTGCGGGAGGTGAAGAAGATGGACAACACGCCGACCGCGTAGATCCCGGGCATTTGGTCGACGATCCGGAGCAGGTTGCGCAGCAGCGCGTCGAAGGGCGTGATCGGCTGGCCCGTGACCGAGATCACGCGCAGCCCGACCGCGCGCTTTCCGGGGGTCTGGCCTCCCCAGAGCGACTCGAACGCGGCGAAATACCCGTAGTAGAGAACGAACCCGAGCAGGATGAGCACCGCGAAGACCCACGTCGACAGCGACTGGTAGCCGCGCGAGCGGAACCAGTACGCGAGGAACGCGACGAGCGCGAGCACGAGGAGCATCGCGACCTGGACGAAGGAGTCGATCGCGAGCGCGAGGAAGCGGCTGCCCGCGCCGGCGAGCGGGAATTCCAGCGCGATTTGCTCCGGGGTGTCGATGGTAAGCTTTTCCGGTGGCCGCACCGGCACTCTCCTCGCACTGGATTGAGAAGCGCAGGGCCCACTGGACCCGGCTCGAGGCGCTGCTGGCGCTCGGCCAGCGCGGCGTGTCACGGCTCACGCACGACGAGCTGCGCGAGCTGGCGCTATTGTATCGTCAGACCGCGGCCGACCTCTCCACGGCCCGCGAGTACCGCGCGGACGCCCAACTCGCGCGGCACCTGAATCAGTTGCTCGGACGCGCGCACAATCTCATCTACTCTGGAACGCCTCCGCGCCCGCGCGGTGTCGTCGGTTTCTATACGCGGACGTTTCCACAAACCTTTCGGGCAACCTGGCGGTATTCGCTCGCCGCGACGGTGTTGTTCCTGATCGGCGCCATCGTCGGCGGCGGCGTGTCGCTGGCCGATCCGGGCTTTCAGCGCTTCATGCTGGGCGGCCCCATGATGGATACCATCGAGCGGCGCGAGATGTGGACCCACGGCATCGTCACGATTAAGCCCTTGGCCTCGAGCGCCATCCTGACCAACAACCTGAGCGTCGCGTTCGCGGCGTTCGCGATGGGCGTCACCGCCGGCCTTGGCACGGCGTGGATGATGATCCTCAACGGCCTGCTCATCGGCGTCGTCGGCACGGCGTGTTTCCGCGCGGGGTTGAGCCTGTCGCTCTGGAGCTTCGTCGCGCCCCACGGCTCGCTCGAGCTCCCCGCGATTTTCATCGCGGGCGGTGCCGGCCTGATCCTCGGGCGCGGCCTGCTCGACCCGGGCACGCTGCCGCGGCGCGAGGCCCTCGCCGAAAGCGGCGGCCTGGCCATCCGCCTGCTGCTCGGGGTCGTCCCGATGCTCATCGTCGCGGGCGCCATCGAGGGCTTCATCTCTCCCGTGGCGCTGCCGCCGGCGCCGAAGTTCGTCATCGGCGCGGCGATGCTCGTGCTGCTGATTCTCTATCTGACCCGCGCCGGACGGCCCGCTACAACAATCCCCGTTCCTTGACTTCGAGGTAGCGGTCAACCAGGCCGCTCGAGAGCTCCGAGGGCGAGACTTCCATGACCAGGGCGCCGTGCTGACGCAGGCCGTGCAGCAGCGATTCGCGGCGGTCGAGAGTCTCCTGCGCGGCCATGATCCGGAACATCTCCGTCGGCGATGCCGGCGAAGCCGCGGACAGCGACGCGATCTCCGGCTGGCGCATGACCCCGAACATCACAACGTGCGCGGGAGCCATCCGCAGCGCCTGCTCGATCACGTCGGGAACGCCAGCGGTGTCCGCGACGTCGGTCAGCCAGACGACGAGCGCGCGCCGCTTCTGCGCGGCCATGACGGCCGCCGCGGCAGCGGCGTGGTCGGCTTCCGCGCCGTCCGATCGCACGAGCGCGAGCGCGTCTACCAGGTCACGGAGATGCGTGGCCCCGCGCGCCGGCGCGACGCGCTGTTGCAGCCGCCGGCCATACGCGAGCAACCCGACGCGGTCCCCGGACGCGAGGGCCACCTGCGCGAGCGTCAGCGCTGAGGTGACCGTCCGGTCCAGCATCGTCTGCGCGCCGATGCGCGCGCGAAGGAGACGGCCGGCGTCGACGAGCAGCCACACGGTCTGGCTGCGCTCGGGCTGGTAGACCTTGGTGACGAGCTTTCCGCGCTTCGCCGACGCGCTCCAGCACACGTCGCGCCGTTCATCGCCCGGCCGATAGTCACGCAGGCTGTCGAACTCGCGCCCGGCCCCGGCGCGTTTCGCGCGCCGCTTCTCGATCGCCACCTGACGGCTGCGTATCAGATACAGCGCCTCCTGCCGGCCCTCGTGCAGATCCGGATAGACCCTGACGGTCTGCTCGAGCGGCACAAGACCCCATCGCTCGACCAGACCCCACGCGCCGCGCCACTGCAGGACGACACCGCCCATCCGGGCGTCGCCGCGCTCGCGAGGAGTCACCTGGTATTCGGCGCGGCCGTGGCCACTCGCCGAAATGGCGAGCGCCATCTCGGGCAGTTCCTGCCGAAGCGCTCCGCTGACGTAATCCGAGAGGCGGACGTCGATCGCCACGCCTCCGCGGTTGTGCACGTCAACGGCCACAGTCGTCTTCGTACCGAGGGTCAACGGTCCGCCCCAGCTGCGCGCGACCGAGAGCCGCGCGGGTGACGGCACTCGCCTGAGGTCCAGGAACACGAGGACGATGACGATCGCGTCCCATAACAACAGGATGCCAAGCGCGCGACGATCGACCCAGGCCGGGCCGATCCACAGGAGCGCAGCCGCGAGCAGCCAGAGCGCACGTGCGGTAAGGCCAAACGCGGCGCGGTGGCCCGGGCGCGCGTCAGCGACGGTCGACGGCGGGGCCAGGCGGGCTGTCGTCACTTCGGAACTTCGACGGCGGCGAGGATGTCCGAAGTGATCTGGTCCGACGTCAGCCCTTCGAGGTCCGCCTCGGGCTTGAGAATCAGTCGATGGCGGAACACGGGCGGCGCGGCGCGCTTCACGTCGTCTGGAAGCAGGAAGTCACGACCCTCCATCGCGGCCATGGCCTTGGCGAGCTGCATCAGGTGGATGGCCCCGCGGGGGCTGACGCCGAGCGTCAGCGAAGGCCACTCGCGGCTCCGACGGGCGATGGCTGCGATGTAGGTGAAGAGCGGCGCTTCGACCGCCACCGATTGCACCTCTCTCCTCGCGACCGCGAGCTCGGCGAGATCGAGCGGCTCGAGCGCGAGCTCGTCGAAGGCGCGGGCGTCGAAGCCGCGGTGGTGCCGCTCGAGAATGGCTTCTTCCTCTCCCGCGGCACGGTCCGGATACCCGAGACGAATCTTTACCAGAAAGCGATCGAGCTCGGCTTCGGGCAGTGGATAGGTCCCCTCGAACTCTACCGGGTTCTGCGTCGCGAAGGCGGTAAACGCCGGCGAGAGCCGATGGCTCGTGCCGTCGATGGTGACCTGCCTTTCCTCCATCGCCTCGAGCAACGCCGCCTGCGTGCGGGGCGGCATCCGGTTGATCTCGTCGACGAGCAGCAAGTCGGTGAAGACGGGTCCCTGATGCAGCGTGAAAGTGCTCGTCGCCATGTTGAAGACATTGGCGCCGACGATGTCGGCGGGCATGAGGTCGGGAGTGCACTGCACGCGCTGGAACTGCAGGCGCATGATGCGCGCCAGCGCCCGAACCGCCAGCGTCTTGGCCAGCCCTGGAACCCCTTCGAGCAGCGCATGTCCACCGCAGACGATCGTCAACAGCAGCAGGTCCACCATCTCGGCCTGGCCGACAATGACCCTGGCCAGCTCGCGACGGGCCTGTCCGGTGACCTGTTCGAGTGTGCTCATCTCTTTCTCTGCCCCTTCTCAACGATGCCGACACGCGCGGCGAGTGCCTGCAGTTCCGCGACAATGGGCACGGCCTGTTTTGCCGTGAGGCTCGGATCGCGTGCCGCCTCCCGCGCACTCGACAGCGCGCTCGCGAGCTGCACGCGATCGAATGTCAGGCGCTCTGCCGCGGCCGCGACGAGTCGTTCGTCGTCAGATGCAAGCGGCAGCCCGAGCGACATCAGCAGCCGGCGGCGAACGTGAGCGTACACGGTGGAGACGGCCGCCGTCGAGGCGCGCGCGCGCTCGTATAGTCCGCCCATCGTGTCGATGAACTCGAGCGGCGACGTCCGCGGCTCGACTACGCGCGCGCGGATCGGACGCCGGCGCCGGGCATATGTGAAGAGCGCGAGCCCGGCAATCGCCGAGACCTGAAGGATGGCGAAGAAGAACGGCGTATTCGCCAGGTACGACCAGAACGATCGCGTATGCCCGTGATAGAACTCGTCCCAGAGCACCGTGCGCACGCCCGGAGGACCGAGCGTGTTCACCAGGAGCTCGACATGTCCCGGACGCCCAATCCCGCCATTGGCGAGTGGCGCCGAACCGGCCCACCACACGGCCTGGCCTTTCGCGACGCGCGTCGTCAGCACCGCGGGGGCCTGCTCGGTTCCGTACAGCACGACGTATGGTGAGGCGAGCGGCAAGGGCGACGTGACCGCCGGCATCTCGATCGACTCCACGCCCGCGGTGATTGCGGCAGGCAGCGCCCGGTCCTGTCGCCGCGCCCGTGCGACCCGCGTGACTGCCGCGGCGCCCGTCTTCTCGGTCCCTGCTGGTACACCAGGCAGAAAAGGCGCGGCGGCCGGTCCCGTCGCAAGCACGAGCCCTCCACGTTCGACGAACGTTCGAAGCGCTCGCACGTCCTGCTCGGACGGCGCGGCGGATGGACTCGCGAGCACGAGAATCGTCTGCTCCGGCACGTGCCGGATGGCGGCCAACGGTTCGAACGACCGATCGACGGGATATCCCAGTCCCTTCAAGAGTAGATACGCGGCTCTGGCGCCGTCGGGATGCGCCGCGTAGCTCGAGCCATCGTCGCGCGGCAGCGCGTCGGGTGGGGCCACCAGGAACGAGGCGCCGGTCAGCAACACCGTGCCCGCTCCCGCGATGGCGAGGACCGTCAGATCGCTCGTTCGCCAGGACGCAGGCATCCAAGGGTCTCCAGGTGATCCGCGACGCGACGCGCGTCGTCATCCACAACCGCTCGGTTGCCGTACCAGATCTGCTCGAAGCGCCGCGTCAGGTCGAGCATGACCGAGTGCCGACTGTCGTTGGCGGGCAGCATCGGCAGGTACTCGCGCGGAGTTCGCGCATCGTCGATGCGCCAGACGCCCTGCTCTTCCAGGCGCACGAGCGCTGCGCCATAAGCGCACCGGACGGCTTCGCGCGTCTGCCCCAGCCGTGCCGCGGCGAGCGCTCGAAGCGCAAGGTCGCGCGCGCGGGGACGCACAGCGTGTCCGGAGCCGAGGCTGAGCGGCGATCCCCGCGGGTGATCGGCGATCGTCCGGGCTAGCCAGAATCCCAGTCCGACGAGAGCCGCAATCGCGGCTGCCCATGCGAATACGAGCGCGGTGCCGCGAGCCGCGCCGCGTCCGGCACCGAAGCGCCCCAGCAGATCCTCGAACCACTTCCCAACCCGCTCTTGAAGCCGTCCGCGCCACCGGCTGGCGGCGCTCTGCTGGAACTCGCTCCCGGCGAGGATCGTCTCGACGGCGGCCCTCGCCCGCGCGCGCGACTGGGCGCGATTGGCGTCGCCGGCGGCCTCACTCTCGTCACCGATGCTCTTCAGTCGCCGCACCAGCGCCGCGCGCGTGTCAGGCCAGGCGCCGGGCTTTGCCGGGGCTGCGAACAGCGCGGCGATTAGCCAGCGGGCACTGACTTCGACGCGTTCGTCACCATCGACCACATACCACGCCTCCGGGATCCTGCCCGCGAGCGCTGGTGCATCGGCCGCACGGCCAAGCGCAGCGATCTCGGCCCGGAGCGATTCGAGATCGGATGGAAACTGGCTGCGGGCCACGTCGACGCGGGTCGGATCAACGGCCTGCGCCTCGATCTTCGTGGACGCGCCTGGTGCGCCGGCAACAATGAGGATGGCAACCGCGAAGCGGAAGGCGCCAAGGAGGCAGAGAGAAAGGCAGCGGGACAAGCGGGCGTGACTCTACTGGCCCTGGCCGGGCAGCAGCGCCGGCGACGCGGGCGTGGGGGTGCCCGCCGACTCGAGGCCCGCCAGCATCAATTGAAGATCGAGTCCTTCATTGCGCACACGCAGATCGTAGTAGAGAACCGCAAACGCGACGATCATCAGCGGGGCCGTGAAGGCTCCGCCCAACGAGCCGGCGATCGTCCCCAGGAGGTTCATCCAGAAAAACGTGGACGATTCGGGACCACTCATCGCGGCAGCAAAGAGAAACGGGCCCTGGAAGACGGCCAGCACGGCGTAGGTGATGACCATCGTGAACGCCAGAAGCGCGAACACGCGCAGGAGGCTGCCCCGGGTCAGGTTGATACTGCGGACGATGGCGTCGGTCGCGGTCTGATCTTCCAGCACTGCCGCCGGAACCGAGACCGCATATCGAAGGGCGATCCAGACCCACAACAGGATTCCCGCGCACGCGCCAGCGAGAACGACGAGTGCCGCCAGTATCGGAAATCCTGCTGCACCAAGGGCCCCGCCGATCCCGATGAAGATGAACGTCAGAATCAGTATGCCAAAGAGCCGAATCGAGACAAGGACCAGCAGCAGCGCCAGACGGCCCACGCGTCCGCGCAACGGCGCGTAGGCTTCGCGGATCGACGTGGGACGCCCCATGTAGAGCTGAGACACAGCGACGGTCGTCGCTCCCAGAGCGACCGCATAGGTGATGAAGTAGACGATGAGCATGCCGATCATCGCGGCGCCGAACCACAGCACGGCGCCGAGGATTTCAGCGGGGTTGGGCTCGGCCGCAACCGATCCGGGACCTGCCGGCTGCGGATTGAAGAGCGCGACGAGCAGGCCGAAGGCCAGAGCCAGTAGCGAGGGCAGCGCCATGATGCCGACAAACAGCCAGAAATGGTGGCGATAGAGGCTGAACGATCGATCTAGCAGCTCGCCGAGCGTGAGCGGGCGGAGATCCAACGACATCGGTGTCTCCACAGGGGCGTTCGAGGACCGTGCTGGGGTAGCGGATCGTAACACAGGGGGGCGGGGGTGCAGGGTTGAACCTTGAACCCTGAACCCTGACGCTATAGACCGAACGTTGCCGCGAGCCGCTTGCTGATGTTCTGACGTACGACCGCCAGGGCGCGCCGGGCGGCGGCCGCAGCGAAGCGGACGTGACGACGGCGCACGCGACGCGGGATCATCGTCTTGCCCGTCGCGGGGCTGGCCGGCATCCATCCCTCGTCGATGAGGCGCTGCTGGATCGTCAGCGCGCGCGTGACCAGACGCGCCGCGGTGTTGAGGTGCTCGATTCGTTCGGCCCCGTCGGGATACGTCACCGCCAGCGTGTAGGCCCCCGGTTCGGTTCCCCGGTGAACTTCGACGTCAATCTGGGCGGCTCCCCTGGTGAAAAACCAGATCATCAATACCTCGCTTGGGTGGATATCGGCGGGAAGGCGGGCGGAGATAAGAGGCTAGGGCTCGGGCTCAGGGCTCAAGGCTCAAGCAAGAGCTTCGAGCGTGGTCGAAGGTTTTGCCTGAGCCTTGAGCCTGAGCGCCGAGCCCTCGGGCGCCGATCCCCGGAAGTAACGTCCCACCAAGTTCCCGCAGCGGGCCAGCGCCCCCGCCTGGCACATAATACGAACGCTGGAATGAAGATTACCGACGCCAAGGTCATCGTCTGCAGCCCGGGTCGCAACTTCGTCACGCTGAAGATCGTGACGGAAGACGGATTGACCGGGCTCGGCGATGCGACGCTCAACGGCCGCGAACTCGCCGTCGCGACCTATCTCTCCGAGCACATCGTCCCGCTGCTGATCGGCCGGGACGCGACCCGGATCGAGGACACGTGGCACTACCTCTACAAGGGCGTCTACTGGCGGAAGGGTGCCGTCACTATGACGGCCATCGCGGCCGTCGACGTAGCACTTTGGGACATCGCGGGGAAGGCCGCGAACAAGCCGGTGTACGAGCTGTTCGGCGGCGCGTCGCGGGAGGAGGTGCTCGTCTACAGCCACGCCAACGGGGCAACGCTCGATCAGACGGTGACGGCGGTGGCCGAGCACGCGAAGGCCGGGTATCGGGCGATTCGCGCGCAGTGCGCGGTTCCCGGGCAGGAGCACGGCTACGGCGTCAGCAAGCCAGGCCGGCACTACGAACCCGCCGAGCGTGGCGGGCTCCCATCAGAGAGCATCTGGAGCACTGAACCGTATCTCCAGTTCGCACCGGTACTCTTCGACCGCCTCCGGATGGAGTTCGGGTCCGGGATCCATCTCCTTCACGACGTGCACCACCGCCTGCGTCCTATCGAGGCCGCCCGTCTCGGCAAGAGCCTCGAGCCGTATCATCTATTCTGGATGGAAGACCCGGTCCCCGCCGAGCTCCAGGAGGGCTTCCGGACGATTCGTCAGCACACGACGACTCCGATTGCCGTTGGAGAAGTGTTCGACAGCATCTATGACGGCTACCGTCTGATCCAGGAGCAGCTCATCGACTACATCCGCTCGAGCGTCGTGCACGCGGGGGGCCTCACCCACTTGCGGAAGATCGCGACCCTGGCGGACCTTTATCACGTGCGGACCGGTTGCCACGGCGCAAGCGATCTGAGCCCGGTGACGATGGCAGCGGCGCTGCATTTCGACCTGAGCGTTCACAATTTTGGGATTCAGGAACACATGGGCCACACGGCCGAGACCGATCTCGTCTTTCCGCATGCGTACACGTTCAGGGATGGAGCGATGTACCCGGGCGACCGGCCGGGGCTGGGCGTTGACCTCGACGAAACCCTCGCCGCGTCGTACCCTTATCAGCGCGCCTATCTGCCGGTCGCGCGGCTCGAGGACGGGACGGTCCATAGTTGGTAAGTTGTTGTCATTTTGAAGCGCCCGTGAGCATTGAGGAGCGCCTGCGGCCCGAGCGCGGCGCGGAGTCGCCGCGCGAGAGCGAGCGGGGGTGGGGCCCCGCGAGCATTGATAAAGGATGAATCCATGAGGACGAATCTGACGCACTACATCACGCCGGCCATCGCGGCGGTCGCGACGGCGGCCTCGCTCGCGTCGGCGACCATCGCGCAGAAGCCCGCGGCTGAGGCCGTGAATCAGCTGACGGCCGCGGAAAAGAAGGCCGGCTGGATGCTGCTGTTCGACGGCAAGTCTCTCAACGGCTGGCGCGGCTACAAGAAGACCGACGCCTCCGACACCCGCTGGAAAGTCGAGGACGGCCTGCTGACGGTCGATCCCGGCACGGGGAAGGATACGCAAGGACAGCGGGACATCATCACGACGGATCAGTTCGACCGCTTCGAGCTGACATGGGAGTGGCGGGTCGCCGAAGGTGGCAACAGCGGCTTGAAATACTTCGTCCTCGAGGACCAGCCGTCGGCCATCGGTCACGAGTATCAGCTCATCGATGATGAGCGGCACGCGGACGCGAAGATCGGGCCGCATCGCCAGACGGCCGCCCTGTATGACGTCTTCCCCGCCCAGAATCGTCCGCTGCGCGCGGCCGGCCAGTGGAATCAGAGCCGGGTCGTGTCGAACGGGACCACGGTCGAGCACTACCTGAACGGCACGCGCGTGCTGCAGTACGAGCTCGACAGCGCCGCGCTCCGCGCCGCCATCGCGAAGAGCAAGTTCAAGGACATCGCGAGGTTCGGGACCCTGCAGAATGGATTCATCCTGCTGCAGGATCATGGCGACCGCGTCTGGTACCGGAGCATCAAGATCCGCAGGCTTCCCGCCGCCGGCTCGAAGGGCACCCAGAGTGGGGCCAAGGGCATCCAGGTCGTCGCCGACGAGAGCGGCAAGCGGGTCGACATCACGATCGACGGCAAACCGTTCACCTCCTATATCTGGCCGGACACGCTGAAGAAGCCGGTCCTGTACCCGATACGGACGGCGGCCGGCACGCTCGTCACCCGCGGCTTCCCTCTCGACCCACGGCCCCGCGAGCGCTTCGACCACCCGCACCACGTGGGCCTCTGGTTCAACCACGGCGACGTGAACGGCCTCGACTTCTGGAATAACTCCTACGACATCCCGGCGGACCGGGCGCCAAAGATGGGGACCATCCATCACAAGCGCGTCGTCGAGGCCAAGGGCGGTGCGGATCGTGGCGAGCTGGCGGTCGAGATGGAATGGGACACCGCCGAGGGTGTCGGGCTCGTCCGCGAAACGACGCGCTTCATCTTCCGCGGCGCCGGTGACGCGCGCAGTATCGACCGAATCACGACGCTCACCGCGCTCGGCCGCGCGGTGGTATTTCGCGACAACAAGGAAGGCTCACTTGGCTTGCGCGTGACGCGAGAGCTGGAACAGCCGGCCGAGAAGCCGGAGCTCTTCACCGACGCGAGCGGGAAGACAACGGCGGTGCCGGTGCTCGACAATACGGGCGTAACCGGCCTCTACACCAGCAGCGAAGGACTCAAGGGCGACGATGTCTGGGGAACGCGGGGACGCTGGTGCATGCTGGCCGGAAAGATCGGCGCGGAGCCCGTCACGATCGCGATCCTCGACCATCCCTCGAATCCGAACTCCCCCACCTACTGGCACGCGCGGGGGTACGGCCTGTTTTCGGCGAACGTCTTCGGCCGGAAAGTCTTCGATCCCAAGCAGGAAGAGCTGACGCTGACGCTCGAGCCCGGAAAATCGGTGACGTTCCGCCACCGCGTGCTGATTCTCGGCACGTCACCGACGCCGGAGTCGATCGAGCGTGAGTACCAAACGTTCGCGGCGGTTACCTCGTCGCAGTATTTCTGACATCGCACACCCATGAAGGTGGATCGACGGATATGAGCGTCGTCGGACGAGGCGTCGTCGAAGGGCACCTCACGCCTGAGGAAGTGTCGGACCTGGCGCGGCTGGGACTCGAGCGCCTGCCGCTCGACGGCAAGCGTGTCATCGTGCTCATCCCCGATGGGACGCGGACGATGCCGATGCCGTTGATGTTCGACATCCTCGAGCGCGAGCTCGCGCCGCGCGTGGCGGCGCTCGATTTTCTCGTTGCGCTCGGCACGCATACGCCGATGAGCGACGAGCAGCTCAGCCGCCTCGTCGGGCGCACGGTCGTGGACGGCCGTGCGGGGGATCGCCGGATCTTCAACCACCGCTGGGACGACCCCAACACGTTTGCCACGCTCGGGACGATTCCGGCAAAGACGATCCAGGAGCTGAGCCTCGGACGCTTGAATCAGGACGTGCCGGTCGCCCTGAATCGGAAGGTCATCGAGTACGATCACGTCCTCATCTGCGGTCCGGTCTTTCCGCACGAGGTCGTCGGCTTTTCGGGCGGCACGAAGTATCTCTTCCCTGGCATTGCGGCGTCCGAGATCATCCACTTCACGCACTGGCTGGGAGCCCTCATCACGAGCTCGGACGTGCTCGGGACGATCGACACGCCAGTCCGTGCGGTTATCAATCGGGCGGCCGCGCTGCTCGATACGCCGCTGTCGCTCCTCGCAGTCGTCGTGACCTACGAGGGCGTCGCGGGCGTCTTCTGCGGCGACGCCACGGGCAACCACGATGCGTGGCGGCAGGCGGCGGCGCTGTCGCGGAGGCGTCACGTCGTCTGGCTGGAGAAGCCCTTCGACCGCGTGCTGACGGTGATGCCGGCGATGTATCAGGACCTGTGGACGGCGGCCAAGGGCGTCTACAAGACGGAGCCGGCCGTCGCCGACGGCGGCGAGGTCGTGGTCTACGCGCCGCACGTGCGCGAGGCCAGCCACGTGCACGGCCACGTGATCAATCAGATCGGGTATCACTGCCGGGACTATTTCCTCGCGCAGTGGGACCGATTCGGCCAGTATCCCCTCGGCATCCTGGCGCACTCGACACACGTGAAGGGACCCGGGACCTATGACACCAGCCACCACGTCGAGGCCCCACGCATCAAGGTCACGCTCGCGACGGGCATCCCGCGCGAGCAGTGCGAGCACCTGAGCCTCGAGTATCTGGACCCGGCCGATGTCGATCTGACCGACTGGTCGAGTGATGTGACTAGCGGCGCTTACAAGGTTCCGCGCGCCGGTGAATTGTTGTTTCGCGTCGGGACACCTCCGGACGCTTCGGAGGCAGCATCGTGAAGTATTCCATGGGCGTGGTGGGCCTCGGCGTGATGGGCGCGAACCTCGCGCGCAACATCGAGAGCCGCGGATTTCCGGTCGTCGGCTACGACCTCGACGCCGCCAAGGCGCAGGCGTTCGTCAACGGCCCCGCCAAGGGCAAGGCCGTGGCAGCTGCCGACAGCCCGGCGAACCTGATGGTCATGCTCGAGCAGCCACGACGGATTCTGGTCATGGTTCCCGCCGGGAAGCCCGTCGACAGCGTGATCGCCCACCTCAAACCGCATCTCGAAGCGGGCGACATCCTGATTGACGGCGGCAACTCGTTCTTCGCCGACACCGATCGACGCTCGGACGAACTCGCCTCCGGCGGATTTCATTTCGTCGGCGCCGGTGTGTCGGGCGGCGAGGAAGGCGCGCTTCACGGTCCAGCGATCATGCCGGGCGGCCCGCGCGCGGCGTGGGACGCGCTCTCCCCCATTCTGCGCGCCATCGCGGCGAAGGCCGAGGACGGCGAGCCGTGCGTCGCCTATATGGGGCCGCGTGGCGCCGGGCACTACGTCAAGATGGTCCACAACGGAATCGAATACGGCGACATGCAGCTCATCGCCGAAGTCTACGACCTCCTGCAGCGTGGCGCCGGACTGTCAGCGGTCCAGATCGCCGACATCTTTTCCGAGTGGAACAACGGCGAGCTCAAGTCGTACCTGATCGAAATCACGGCGCAGGCGCTCCGCCAGATCGATGCCGACACCGGCAAGGCGCTCGTCGACGTCATCCTCGACGAGGCCCAGCAGAAGGGCACGGGGAAGTGGATGAGCCAGAACGCGTTCGACGTCGGGGCGCCAATCCCCACCGTCAACGCCGCGGTCGAGGCTCGCCAAATCTCAGCGCTCAAGGCCGAACGCGTGGCCGCGAGTCGCGTGCTGAGCGGGCCGGCCGGGCAGTTCAGCGGCAATCGCCAGGAGCTCATCGACGCGGCACGTCACGCGCTCTACGCGAGCAAAATCACGTCCTACGCCCAAGGGATGTCGCTCCTGCGCATGGCCTCGGCCGACTACCACTACAACATCGACCTGAGTGAAGTCGCCAAGATCTGGCGCGCCGGCTGCATCATCCGCGCGGCGCTCCTTGGCGGCATCCGCGACGCGTTCCGCCGCGATCCGAACCTCGTCAACCTGCTGCTCGACGAATCGTTTCGGCGAACGATTGGCGACGCCGCCGTTCAAAAAGGCTGGCGCTTCGTCGTGCAGACGGCCGTAGGTCTCGGCATTCCCGTGAACGGTCTTTCGACCTCGCTCGCCTACTACGATGCGTATCGGAGCGCACGGCTCCCCGCGAACCTCACCCAGGCGCAGCGTGATTTCTTCGGCGCCCACACGTACCGGCGGATCGACCGCGACGGCGTTTTTCACACCGACTGGACCCCCGACAGCTAACGAGCAGCCATGACCAAGGCGTTGCAGATTCGACCCGACGGTGCACTCGACTTCCTTTCGCTCGGCGCGCTCATCCATCGACTCGACCCGGGCGTCGTGCCGTTTCGCAAGGCGCATCACTGCGCGATCCATGTCAGCGGCGGCGAGTTCAACACCGCCGCCAACCTCTCCGATTGCTTCGGCATGCGCACCGCAATCGCGAGCGCGATGGTCGACTATCCGATCGGGGACCTCATCGCCGAGCGGGTGCGCGCCATGGGCGTGAAGCCGTTCTACAAGCGGTTCAAGCACGACGGCGCGCGCGGTCCCAACATGGCGACCGTCTACAGCGATCAGGGCTACGGTGTGCGTGGCCCGGTGGTCTTCTACAATCGCGCCAACGAAGCCGCCGCGCAGCTCAAACCCGGTGATTTCAACTGGGCCGAGATTTTCGGCGCTGGCGTCCGCTGGTTCCACTGCGGAGGCATCTTCGCGGCGCTCTCCGATACGACATCGGAGCTCATCATCGAGGCCATGCAGGCGGCGAAGGCGCACGGCGCCGTCGTGTCCTTCGACCTCAACTATCGCGAGAAGCTCTGGACCGTGTCGGGCAGCCCCGAGCGCGCGCCGTCCGTGCTCGGACGGATCATCAAGCTCGTCGACGTGCTCGTCGGCAACGAAGAGGACCTGCAGAAGGGCCTCGGCATCCCGGGCCCCGAGGTCGCCTCGAAGTCGAAGCTCGATCCCACGGTCTTTGTCGGGATGATCGACAAGGTCGTCGAGAAGTACCCGCAGATCAAGGTCGTCGCGACCACGCTGCGCGAAGTGCACTCGACCAACCGCCACACCTGGGGCGCCGTGGCGTGGATCAACGGAAAGGCCTACCTCTCGCCGATGTGCGAGCTCGACGTCCACGACCGCGTCGGCGGCGGCGACGGCTTTGCCGCCGGCGTCTTCTATGGGCTGATGAGCGGCGAGACGCCTGAGGAATGCGTCAAGCTCGGGTGGGCCCACGGCGCACTCATCACGACGTTCCCCGGCGATACGACGATGGCCACGCTCGATCAGGTGCGAGCGTTCGCCAAGGGCGGGTCAGCGAGAATACAGCGATGATGCCCGACGGCACAGACTGACTCATATGCAGCCCGGCACGATCAGAGTCAATCCTTCGGAAGAGACCATCAAGATTGGTCCCCTCGGGATCCGGTTCCTCCTCACGAGCGATGATTCCAACGGCAGCGTGTCGGTGTTCGAGGTGCTCGTTCCCGCCGGGCAGAAGCTGGCGGCGCCGGCTCACAAGAACGACGCCTACGAAGAGATCCTCTACGGGATCGAGGGCGTCCTTACCTGGACGGTTGACGGCACGGCCATCGAGGTGGGTCCCGGGCAGGCGCTGTGCATCCCACGCGGGGCGGTGCATCGTTTCGACAACCTCGGCAGCGAAGACGCGAAACAGCTCGCGCTCATCACCCCGGCGATGATGGGGCCCGCGTACTTCCGCGAAGCTGCTGAAGTCATCGGTGCCGCCGCCGGCGGGCCGCCCGACCGCGCGAAGATGATGGACGTCTTCCGGCGGCATGGCATGACCGTAGCCGCGCCCCCGCCTGCCAAGTAGGGGGCGGTTGAGATGGTTTCGCGCATGGGCTGAACGCGCGCGAAAGGCCTTCTGAGATTTCAACGATGTCCGGTGAATCAATGAATCTCGTCTGGCCCGATGGGCGATACCTCGCAGGGTACGTGCATGCCCTCCAACAGGGCTGGTCCCCAGACAACCTCCGTCCGCAGACAGCGTTAGACGAACTCGCGCGAATTGCCGAAGATCCCGAGAGGTTCGTGTTGGAGCAGGTCGACCGAGAGGCCAAAGGACCTGCAATCACTCTACCGGACGGCAAGACGGTTCCAAGGCTGCCCGGCTACTCGATGTGGATGTGGGATGGGGAGTTCTGTGGTTCGATCGGCTTTCGCTGGCAACACGGAACGACGGAGTTGCCCTCTTACTGCTTGGGGCACGTCGGGTATTCAGTGGTTCCCTGGAAACGAGGTCGCGGCTACGCGACGCGTGCGCTCCAGTTGCTGCTTCCACACGCACGAGAAGAAAGACTTGCCCACATCGAGTTGACCACCGATGCCAGCAATGTCGCGTCGCGCCGTGTTATCGAAGCGAATGGAGGCATCGTTGTGGAACGCTTCTACAAGCCGAAGGGGTACGGTGGTGCCGAGAGCATCCGATTCCGAATTGCTCTCCTGAATGCAGGGGCCTAACATGCGGTGCACCAGACGGCCTGCGGCGACCGTGACCGGCAGCTGGTGAACGCTCAACGTCAGGCGCCAAGGTTGTAACAGTGTTCTCTCGCATCTACCGGAGGCTCGCATGAAGGTTCTGTTCGGCCTTGCAATCGGACTCCTGGCAACCCAGCTTGGCGCGCAAACAGCCTCGGACGAAACCGCCATCCGCGGCATCGTCCAGGACGAGGTCGCCGCCTGGAACCGCGGAGACGCCGTCGCGTACTCACGCCACTTTGCCGCGGACGGCACATTTACCAACATCACGGGCCAATTCTTCACCGGATACGACGCGTTTCTCAAGCAACACGAGGTGATTTTCGAAGGCCGCTTCAAGCAGACGAGGTTGCAGCAGGACATCGTGTCGCTCAAGTTCGTGCGGCCCGATGTTGCCGTGGTTGAAGTGCTCACCTCCGTCGCCGGCGTCGTTGCGGCACAGTTGGCGCCGGGCACGAGTGGTGACGCCACGGGGCGTCTGCGAACGCGGTTGCTGCAAGTCGTCGTGAAACAGGGCGAGGAATGGAAGGTCGTCGCATATCACAACGTAGACGTGAAGCCCGGGATTCCTGTCCCTGAACCGCGTTAGTAGCACGTCGCTACTGGTGGCGGTCATGCAACTGCAACCCAGGCGCCGCCTAACACGCGTTGCACCAGTCGGCCGCCGGTGCAATCATGAGCGGCTGCTGGTGAACGCAATACGTTCGAGGGACGTGGTGTAGCGGACGTCACGGAAGGGGGTTGGAGTGGGCTCGATCCTCAGTGATGCCGACCGAACGGCGATCCGCAAGCGGATCGATTCCGTGACGAGCACTTCCGCGCCTCGTTGGGGCCGGATGGATGCCAAGGCCATGCTTGCCCACCTCAGGCAGTCGGCACTCATGGCTCTCGGCGAGCTCCCAGTCGCATGCAAGAGCAAGCGGGTGTTTCAGGCATTCCCAATCAAGCATCTCATCCTGCACGTCGTGCCGTTCCCGAAGGGCGCGCCGACGGCGCCGGAGTTGTTGGTTCCCGTCGAGGGGGATTTGGACGCCATTCGGTCTGAGCTCGTGTCCTTGGTAGAGCGCATAGGAGCAGGGCCGCGCGAAGGTGATGGACCGGTTCACCCGTTATTTGGCCGGCTCTCGTTCGAGGAGTGGGGTGTAGCGACCTACAAGCACACAGACCATCACCTGCGGCAGTTCGGGGCATAGCGTACGACGCCGTCGAACATGCGCATGCACCCGAGAGAACGCCCGGAAGGCGTGCCAGACGGCCGGTCGGTAGACTTGCGGCGTTCTACAGGGGATGCGCGCGACGTCGCTGAAACCCGGCGGTTGGACGGACAGCTGAGACAAGGAGCTGGGTCCCGATAGTCCTCAAGAACGGAGTGCCACCATGAAGTACGTGAGACCGACCGGTCTCGTAGCTGCGTTCGTCTTGGTCGGCTCGGTCGGCGCGGGCCAGCAACCTCCTGGTCGGAAGGCCGGTCTCGCAGTGGTTCTGCAAGTCAGTTACCAAGGCATCAAAGCGAATCTCATTTCGGAAGCCGAGAAAATGCCTGAAGCGGACTACGGTCTCAAGCCGGGACCCATGTCGGAGGTCCGGACTTTCGGCCAATTGTTTGCGCATGTTGCCGCAGGTCAGTTCGGTACGTGCGCAGCAGTGAAGGGCGTTCCCAATCCGATCGCGGGAAACACTCTCGAACAGGATCTCAAGACCAAGGCCGAATTCACCAAGGCTCTGGCCGATTCGTTCACGTTCTGCGATGACGCCTTTTCGTCGACGACCGATGAGAATGCGCTTCAGTTCGTACGCCAAGGCCCAAATGAACTGACCAGGGCGTCTGTGTTGTATGGTCTCCTCGCGCACAACGCTGAAATGTACGGGATTGGAACCGTCTACTTGCGGCTGAAGGGCATCGTGCCTCCGTCCACCGAGGTGCAGGCGAAGGGCCGCGGCGGAAACGGACGATAGGCTCAGGAAAGCCAGCGGCCTGACAATCGAACGCGCGTTGGTTCGTGGCGCGCGCGGCTCATTCGTGACGTCAGGTCGCTCGCCGACGACCAATGACGATGATACGGAGGCACGTCGTGTGAAGATTGCGATTCTGGATGACTACTTCGACACTCTCCGTACTCTCCCGTGCTTTCGCAAGCTGGATGGTCATGAGGTCACGGTCTGGACGGATCACACGCAGAATATCGATGCGCTGGCCGAGCGCCTCACAGATGCGGAGGCGCTCGTGTTGATTCGCGAGCGTACGTGCATCCGTGAGGCCTTGCTCGATCGCCTCGAGGCGCTGCGGCTCATCAGCCAGCGCAGCGTCTACCCTCATATCGACATCGACGCGTGTACGCGTCGGGGCGTGATCGTATCGTCTGATCAGCACGCCGGCAGCCCGTCCTATGCGGCTGCGGAACTGACCTGGGGGTTGATCATCGCTGCCATGCGGCAGATTCCCCAACAGATGTACGCGCTTCGCGCCGGGACCTGGCAGATCGGGGTCGGCAACAGCTTGCGCGGGAACACGTTGGGTATCTACGGATACGGAAGGATTGGTGCAACGGTCGCGGGTTATGGCAAGGCCTTCGGGATGAATGTTCTGGTGTGGGCACGCAACGCGTCGCTCGAACGCGCACGGAGGGACGGCTACGCGGTAGCGGAGAGTAAGCGCGCATTCCTCGAGTCATGCGACGTGATCTCGTTGCACATGCGACTAGTCACGGACACGCGTGGCATTCTCACCAGAGACGATCTGTCGTTAATGAGACCCACCGCCTTGCTGGTCAACACAAGCCGGGCGCCGCTCATCGAGCGTGGCGCCCTTGTCGAAGCGTTGCGCGCTGGACGGCCAGGCATGGCTGCAATCGACGTCTACGACGAGGAACCACTGAGCGACCCCAACGACCCGCTGCTGAGGATGAGCAACGTTGTCTGCACGCCACACATCGGATACGTAACGCGGGAAGAGTACGAAATCCAGTTTTCCGACATCTTCGACCAAATTATCGGCTATGCGGCGGGCAGCCCCGTCAATGTGGTGAATCCGAAAGTCTTCGACGTGTTGAAGAACCGGGTGACATAGGGCCGCCGAACACGCAAATGGAGCCGACGCGCCAAGCCGTCCGCGTGATCCGGTCGCCGCCGCGCGTGGCTCATTTGCTATGATTTAGGCCGCTGAACGAACGGCAAGCGCACTCGAGGAGGCAACAACCATGACGCATGGGCATCGCGCTGAACGATCACGCCGCCAGTTGCTGCGAGATGCAGCCGTCACGCTCGCCACGGTCCTGCTCGCGTTCGCGGCGTTCGATGACATCACCACGGACACGGCCACGACATTCACGTTCGAATGGTTCGGCCTTGCGGTGTGCGGCGTGTGGCTGCTCATTGTGTCCTGGCGCTTGCTCCGCAGCGAGCATCGGTGGCTCGGCTCCATCTCGGTCGTCGCGCTGGTCGCGGCCGTCGGCGCCGGATCCGCGATCAGACCAGGCACCGGTCCCTTCCAAATCGAGTATCTGACGACGATTGCGGGGTTGCTCTGGTTCCTGGGGCTCGTGGGGATTCAGACAGGTCAGGCGTGGCGGCGGACCGATCAACACGCGGCCTGACCCCGCGATGGAGCCGACAAATGGCATCGTCGGTGTGAGCCAAACTCCGGGGTGTGGATGCGTCGCACACGACTTCTCTGCGCGATCGGCGTGAGTCTCTGGTCGGCCGTGGCTGCCGGCAGTCAAGCGGCGGCCCCCGCAGCACTGTCCGGGGCGCTGCGGGACCACGTGAAGGACGAGCGGTTCGAGCTCGTCACGTCCATCAGAGGATTGCCGCTCGGCGTCCGCGACGGGCTGCAGACGTTGTTCGGCAGCCAGACACTCGACATCGCCGAGCCCGCAGCCGAGTTTCAGGTCACCGACGTGATCGTCAATCCGAAGCTGCCGCTCCGTCGGCTGGTCGCGGCGGGGTGCACGATCGATTATTGCCTCGTCTACTACGAGCGCGGCGGCGTCGCCCACACGTGGCGTGTGGCGCTGTTTCACTGGACGCCGGCTGCGACTCGCTTCGAGTGGGGCGGCACCGCGCCAGGCAGCCTGGCGACCATCGATGATGTTCGGAACGCCATCCTGTCGGGGATGATCAAGGGCCCGGCTAAGTTCTGGTAGTTCTTCGTGAGCGACCGGCCGGCGGCGGCCGAGTGATCATGATCCGCAGCCGCCGCGGCTGAGTGTCATCTGGTTCGAGGGTTTTAGCGAAGACCTCGCTGTGTGGGTTGTCTTCTACGGTCCTCACGGAGGCGAGGTCCCAGCCTGGATCGCGATGCGAAATGAGCTGGCGGCGTCCAGCGAGGGGGGTCCATGGACCATTGGCGATCGGTATTCGCTGCAAATGGCGAGATTCAGGCCCAGCAGGTCATGGCTTTCTTGGAAGCGGCGGGCATTTCCAGCGAGTTGCGAGGCGAGTCGTTGAGAAAGACTCACGGGCTGACGCTCGATGGGTTGGGAATGGTCGAGGTACTCGTGCCGGCCGTTGACGAAGAACGGGCGCGTGCCCTCCTCGCCTCGGCTGACGGCGGTGAGTTCCGCCTCGATGACGACGCCACAGTCGGCCCTTCTTGAGTCAGCGGGAGTAAGTCATGAGAGCGGAACGCGGCCAGTCGCTCGCCGTCGGAGTGCTCTCTGCCCTGATGATAGACTCCAGCGCCCCTGGACATCCTCCTTTCGATTACCTGGCCGAGGTGGAAGATGAAGAACGTTGCGAACTCCCGATTCACCATCAAGAGCTGGGACGAGAAGTCTTATGGTGAGGGTCAGGACCTACCAAAGCTGACTCGGGCCGCCGTCACAAAGACGTTCACCGGCGATATCGCGGGCGAGGGGCATGTCGAATACTTGATGTTGTATCGCAGCGACGGCTCGGCCACGTTTGTCGGCCTCGAGCGGGTCGTCGGGCACCTTGCAGGGAAAGCGGGCAGCTTTGTACTCCAACGCACCGGAATATTCGAGAACGGCGTGGCGAAGGAGTCCTATTTCGTCATTCCTGGCTCCGGCACAGGAGAGCTTGGAAGCCTGCGCGGCGAGGGCGAGTCGGCTGTTGGCCATGGGACTGAGCATCCTCTAACGCTGACCTATGAGTTGGGCTAGCCTGGACGTCCGTCCATCGACATTCAGGTGGCGAAGCCTGGTATGCGCTCAGCGGCATCGGTGGCGAGATTCGTCACCCGGATAAGCGGCTCGCTTTGCGACCGTGGCGTCCGGCCCAGGCGGAGGTAACAACTGGCGGAGGCTTGACGGGACGACAGGTAAGACAGTATCTTACCCTGGTGAGAACGACCATTTCCTCCAAAGGGCAATTCGTCCTGCCTGCGGAATTCCGCCAGCAGGACCGGATCGAGCCCGGCCAGGTGTTTGACGTCGAGCGTATCGGGCCGGGCGAATACCGGATCGTGCGGCGCGCGCCTCGGCCGAATGACGGGGCTGTCGACTGGCTGCTCGAGTGCCCGTCCAAGGGCTTCTTCCTTCCCATCGACTCTGAATCGACCGATACGTTGTGACCTACCTGGTCGACGCCAACATACTGAGCGAACCGACCAAGCCCACACCGGACCTGCGCGTAATCGCCTGGCTCCGCACTCACGAGCGTGACATCGTCGTCGATCCGATCGTTCTTGGTGAGTTGCGATTCGGGATCGCCCTGCTGCCCAAAAGCAAGAAGCGGAGCGTGCTGGCAGCGTGGTTCGACCGAGGTGTGAAGCGACTGGAGTGCGTGCCGTGGGACGCGGAGACCGGGCTGACATGGGCTGAACTCGTCGCGCGCCTTCGCCGAAACGGGCTCTCGATGCCGATCAAGGACAGCCTCATCGCGGCGAGCGCACTCCTCCATGACCTGACGATCGCGACGCGCAACGTGACTGACTTCAAGAAGACCGGTGCGAGAGTCGTCAACCCGTTCGACGGACGCTGAGGCGGCCTGCTTTACGTCTCCGCGTTCGCAACCCACCCTCTGTCGCCTGTGAACGCGAGCTGCGAACCGCTAACAGCAACCGCGAGCCGCGAGCTACGCCGTCGCGACGCCAGCGTGAGTGCCGCCGCTTTTCTTGACCAGCAGGTCGTCGAGGAAGCGCCGGCCGACATACCCGCCGCAGATCCCGAGCAGGCACGCTCCCACCTCGTTGAACGTCAGGTGCTCGAGCGTCTGGAGCGGAATCGCCGGAATCATGCCTGGCACACCCATCATCCCAAGGGCGAAGAAGATCGCGCCCAGGAAGGCGCCGAGGGCGAGGCTGCGTCCCAATTGCTCGCGGCGGCGACCCCGCGGGGTACGCAGCACGGCGCCACCAACCCCACCGGCGGCGGCCAGACCTATGAGCAGAAACGGCAGCACGAAGCTCACGTCCTTGGAATCGGTCGCCAGGCCCTCGGCAATCGCCGTGACGGTGGCACGACCCGCGCGCGGCGACGTGAGCACGATCGGCTCGGAGTCGGGACGTCCGCGTGCGATGGTCGTGGACGCCGCACTGAGGGAGCCGAAGTTCGTCTGAAGCACCACGCGCGTGTCTCGATCCGAGACCGTGACCACGTGGTGGTCCTCGTCGCGCAGCAGCACGGTGATGCTGGCGGTGGTGCGGCCGTTGGTGACAACCTCCGAGGGCGTCGAGATGAGCAGCAATTCCGACGCGCGGAACTGCTCGTACTCGATCTTCTCCTCGACCCTGTTCTCCAGGGCCGGCGAGAGCGCGGAGATCGTGTCGAGGCCCGCCGTGTTCGAGGTGACCTGCACGAACTTCGCCGACTCGCCGCGAGAGATGACCAGCACATCGGGGGCAATGGTCCCGAGCGTGGACGCCAGGCGGATGGGCAGATCCTCGGTCACTCGCACGCCTTCGCCCCGCTCGTTCAGCACCGCCACGAGTACGGTCACGGTCCACACGCGATTGCGCGGGACGACGCGCGATGCCAGCGCCTTCAATCCGAGCTTGAGTCCCGTGGTGACGGCGGGCGCCGGCGGCTCTCTGAATGCGACGAGGCGGAGCCCAACAGCCGGCGCCGGGTCCGTCGCGGCCGACTGCTGTGTGATGGAGATCACGCCATAACCCGGCGACAGCTTGCCGGACGACGCCTTGAGCTTCGCAATGCCTGCGCGCTGGAACACGATCACGGTCGTGACGGAGTCTTTCCCGACCGGGATCGTGACTTTCTCGATCGTGGCGGGCAGGCTCGACTCGATGGCGACGTCGAACCGTTCGTTCGCAGGCACCGGCTCGCCCTTGAAGTTCTTGAGGCTGATGTTCACGGGCACCTTGGCGCCCAGTCGAGCTTCCGCGCTGTTCAGGGTCAACCGGATCCCCACGGGGACGCGATTGGCTTGCGCCGAGGCTTCCCCACTGCCCACCGCGAGGGCGATCATGGTGATAATGATGAGGTTCCTCATGGTGACCACCTTGTAATTGCACGGACTCGCAATTGCACCGAGACATGGCCCGAGGCCATCCGGCTTCGCCACTCCAACCGCGGTCCGTGTCGTGCCGGCTCGGACCTCGGCCTGCTTACCTAACGATGGCCATGGCAAAACCGAACAATGGGTAACGTGGCGATCGCCCCGTCCGGGCGCCTGGCTGGGCTATCCTCAACCACGAGAAGCCGAAACGCCGGCGCTCGACATTCAGAACTGCCGCTTGCACCCGAAAGGCTCTGACGTGAATCGCGACACTATTGCTCTCGAGGATTTGTGGGGGGTCTATTCCGTCCCGCCGCTGCCGCGCAAGGCCGACGGCCGCCGCAGCCTCGATCTCGACGCGGCCGAGAAGGTCGCCAGGCACATCGCCGACGGGGGTATTACGCGCTTTCTCTACGGCGGGAACGCATTCCTCTACCACATCTCGCTCGCCGAGTACGAAGCGCTCCTCGACTGGCTGGCCGATTTCCCGGCGCCGCGATGGGCGATTCCGAGCCTCGGCCCTTCGTTCGGCCGCGCCATCGATCAGGCCTGCCTCCTCCGTCGCCACACCTTCCCCACGGCGATGGTGCTGCCGTGCGGAGATCCGCGCGATCCTGGCGGGTGCGAGGTCGGCATGCGCGAGATTGCCGACGCTGCGGGCATGCCGCTCGTCATCTACCTGAAGTCCGAAGACGGATTCGGATCCGACCGGGAACAGTCGCTCGACGCGATCGGCCGGCTCGTCGACGATGGCGTGGCGGTCGCCATCAAATACGCGATCGTGCGTGACGACCCGCGGAAGGACGCCATGCTCGACGGACTCTTGAAGCGCGTCGACCGTCGGCGCGTCATCAGCGGCATGGGCGAGCGGCCGGCGGTCGTCCACCTTCGCGATTTCGCGCTTGGCGGTATGACGACGGGTTCGGGGTGCATCGCGCCGTCTCTCTGCAGCTCGTTCCTGATGGCCTGCGCCGACCGCAACTGGACCACGGCAGAGAGCCTTCGCGCCGAGTTCATGCCCCTCGAAGACGTCCGCGACGCGTGGGGTCCCGCGCGCGTGCTGCATCACGCGACCGAGCTTGCGGGCATCGCGCCGGCGGGGCCAATCCCGCCGTTTGTCTCTCCCCTGAACGCACAGCAGTTGACCGAGCTGGCCCCGGTGGCGCGCGGACTGCGGGAGCGCGACGCCTAATGCGGCCACGCAAGAACCCCACCGACCTGCGCAGCTATCGATGGTTCGGTAGAGACGATCTGCGATCGTCCGGCCACCGGTCGCGCGCGAGGCAGCAGGGCTACACGGCCGACGACATGGCCGGCAAGCCTGTCATCGCCATCCTCAACACGTGGAGCGACGCCAACCCGTGCCACGCGCACTTCCGGCTGCGCGCCGAGGACGTCAAGCGCGGTGTCTGGCAGGCCGGCGGCTTCCCGATGGAGATCCCCCTCCTCACGCTCGGCGAGACGTTCATGAAGCCGACGACGATGCTCTACCGCAACCTGCTGGCGATGGAGGCGGAAGAGGCGCTGCGGTCGTATCCGGCCGATGGTGCCATCCTGCTTGGTGGTTGCGACAAGACCGTCCCGGCGATGGTCATGGGCGCGACGAGCGCGAACCTCCCGTTCATCTTCGTACCGGCGGGTCCGATGTTCCGCGGCAACTGGCGCGGCCAGGCGCTCGGCTCCGGCACCGACGTCTGGAAGTACTGGGCGGAGCGGCGTGCCGGCACAATAGACGAGTGCACGTGGCGAGAAATGGAAGAAGGCATCGCGCGCTCGTACGGCACGTGCATGACGATGGGCACAGCCTCGACGATGGCCGCGGCTGTCGACGCCCTGGGCTTGACGCTGCCGGGGGCGTCCTCGATCCCCGCCGCCGACTCGGCGCACGCGCGCATGGCCTCAGCCGCTGGCCGGCGCGTCGTCGACATGGTGTGGGAGGATGCGCGGCCGCGCGACATCCTCACGACCGCCGCGTTCGAGAACGCCGTCACGGCGGCGATGGCGCTCGGCGGATCCACCAACGCCATCATTCACCTGATTGCCATGGCCGGCCGCGCTGGGGCCGAGCTCGATCTCGATCGGTTCGACGCCCTGTCGCGTCGAACACCGTTTCTCGCCAATATCCGGCCGTCGGGCGCGTTCCTGATGGAAGACTTCTTCTATGCAGGCGGGCTGCGCGGCGTACTCGACCGGCTTCGCGACCTCCTGCACACCGAGTGCGTGACGGTAAACGGCCAGACGCTCGGCAAGAACATCGAGGGCGCGTTGGTGTCGAACGACGAGGTGATCGCGCGCCGCGAGAGCCCGATTGGCCCCGAAGGCGGCGTCGCGGTGCTGCGCGGGAACCTCGCTCCGGATGGCGCGGTCATCAAGCACACGGCGGCAGAGCGGCGGCTGCTCCAGCACACCGGTCCGGCCGTCGTCTTTCGCAACTACAACGACCTCGAGGCGCGGATCGACGACCCGGCGCTGCCGGTCACTGCTGACTCGGTACTCGTGCTCCAGGACGCCGGCCCGCTCGGCGCGCCGGGCATGCCCGAGTGGGGCATGCTGCCGATCCCGAAGAAGCTCCTGGCTCAGGGTGTGCGCGACATGGTCCGAATATCGGACGCGAGGATGAGTGGAACCGCGTACGGCGCCTGCGTGCTGCACGTGGCGCCCGAGTCATTCGCCGGCGGTCCACTCGCGTTCGTGCGCGATGGCGATCCGATCGAGCTGGACGTAACTGGGCGACGGCTCTCGCTGCGCGTGCCAGACGATGAGCTGGCTCGCCGCCGTGCAGCATGGGAGCCGCGTCAGGTCGCGTATCCGCGTGGCTTCGGGCACATGTATGCGCGTCACGTGACGCAAGCCAACCGCGGCTGCGATTTCGATTTCCTCGAGGGGACGGCGAAGATCGACGAGCCGGAGATACACTGACACGGGGCTCAAGGCTCAGGGCTCAGGGCTCAGGCAAAACCTTCGACCACCTACTCCAAGATCTTGCCTGAGCCCTGAGCCCTGAGCCCTGAGCCATCGTGTCACCGCTCCTCCGGATACCCCGCCTCACGCCACTGCGACCAATGGCCCGCCAGGCACGCGACGCGCGTGAAGCCGCGTGCGCGCAGCGCCGCGCATGCCAAGCCGGCGCGCGGACCGTGACCGCAGTAGACGACGATCGGATCGTCGGGCTTGGCGCCGAGCTCACTCGTGCGCCAGGGGACGGCCCAGAACGGAATGTTGATCGAACCTGGAACGTGGCCAGCGGCATACTCCGCGTACGATCGCACGTCGAGGATCACGGGCGAAGTCCTGACGGCCATGCGTTCGAGCAGCTCGCGGGCCTCCACGTCGGCCATCAACGTCCCCGGCGCGCCTCGAGGATCTTCAGGAACGACCGTCCCTGCAGTTCTTCGCGGGTCAGCCCGGTCTCGCGTGCTTCGTCAAGGGTGAGCGCGCCGGCGTTCAGTCCCCGGACGAAGAAGTTGAGCAGTCCCTGCCCCGTCGCCGCATCGTCGAACACGTCGCCAACGAGCGTCGCCTGCGCGGCCTTCTCGATGAAGTTCCGAAGTCTCACCGTGGCCGCCTGGCGCGCGGAGAGATAGAACGCGTAGACGGCCGCGTAGCGGGTGGGAAGCTGCGCGGGGTGCAGATCCCACCCCTGGTAGAAGCCATTCACCAGGGAATGCTGTGCATCGTCGAAATGCAGCTTCCATGCACGATGGACGAGATCGCGATTCTCGCGGCGCTCGTCGGCGGTCAGCGACGCGCCCCGTCCGGTGCGATGCGGCGCGATGGGCAGGATGTTGGTCGCGCCGTCCGACAGCCAGACGCCTGTTTGCGCGAGGCTCACCTGCATCATGTGCTTCGCGAAGTCACACACGGCGTGGCGCATGTACTGCCATGACGCGGTGATGCCACAAAGCGCGGTGTAGTCGTACGTCCCGAAGTGCGCGCCGCGCACCCGTCCATCGCCTGCGGCCACCAGCGCCCGGAGCGCTGACGAGCCGTCAGCGGCGAGAATCGACTGCGGGGTCTCGATCATGAGCTCTAGCGCGATCGTTCCAGGCCGCAACGTCAACGCGCGCTCGAGCGCCGTGCAGGCCCTGGCGACGGCGGAGACATGCCCTGGCCCCATGAGCTTTGGAATGGTCACGACGAAGTTCGCTGGCAGACGGCCGCGCGTCGCACGCGCCAGCGTCGTCACGAACAGATCGAGCGTGCGGAGGCTGCGCTCGTGCAGCTCTTTTGACATCGGCTTGATCCGGATGCCGATGAACGGCGGAAGAGTGCTCGCCGCACGGCCCGCGGCCACCTCTTCGGCGACGGACTGCGCGTGGCCGTCTTCTTCGGCGTCAGGCCTGATGCCATAGCCGTCCTCGAAGTCGATCCGGAAGTCCTCGACCGGCTCTCGCGTGAGCTTGCCGACGACGCGCCTGCGAATGATTTCGGCAAGACCCACCTGGTCTGGTGTCAGGCCAAGGGCCGCAGCGAACGTTGGCGCGTCTGGCGCGTACTCTTCGAGCACTGACAACGCGACAGTACCAATTCTTGCCGCCGAGTCCGCCTTGAAGAGATGCGCGCCGCCGTAGACGCTGTGAACGGGCTGCCGGTCGCCGGTCTCACCAGGCCAGGTGCGGCTTGCGGCGAGATTGGTCCTCTGGAGCCCCGCGAGAATAGACTTCAGCGAGCGCGGGTTGAGCGAGGCAGTGTTCGATCGCCGTCGTTGTGTGAGTGGCATGGCAGCCCGAGGGGAATGCTACGAGCCCCGGTACGTCGTGTACCCGAACGGACTGAGGAGCAACGGTATGTGATAGTGCGCGGCGTTTCGCGGCCCGTCTTCGACCACTTCGAACGTGATGATGACCGACGGATAGAGCGCGTGGACTCCGCGAGCCTCGAAGTAGGCGTGAGTATCGAATACGAGACGATACACGCCGGCCTCGAGCGATGTATGGCCGCCCATCAAGTTACGCTGCCGGCCGTCGCCGTCCGTCTCTCCGTGACCAACGTAATGCCACTCGCTCGACATGCCGCCTCGCTCGAGCACCACTTTCAGGCCCGCGGCCGGCCGGCCGATCGACGTATCGAGGACGTGCGTGGTTATTGCGCTCACGGGGGGATTGTAGCTCGTTGGTTCGGCGTTCGGCGTGCGTTCGGCGTTCGGCGTTCGTTCGGCGTTCGGCGTTCGGGGTTCGGGGTTCTTGGTTCTGGGTTCGGCCGCTACTCGCGGCTCAAGGTTACACCTGTCGGGACGGTCGCAAAGTCGCCACGGTCGAACACCGTCGCCCCCCTGACAATTGTCGTGAGCACCCGACCCCGCACCCGGCGGCCGTCATACGGCGTGACGGGATGGCGGTGCTGCAGGGTTGCGGCGTCGACTGTCCAGTCGGCGTCGGGATCCCACACGACGAGGTCGGCGGCGCGTCCGACGGCGATCGCGCCCTTGGCCGCGAGGCCAGCCAGCTTCGCCGGCCCCTCGGCCAGCCACTTCGCGAGTCGCCCCATCGGGACTCCGCGCTCGGCGGCGCCCGTCCACACGATCGACAATCCAAGCTGCAGCGAGGCGACACCTCCCCAGGCGCGCACGAAGTCGCCGTCGTCCAGATGCTTCAGCGCCGGCGGCGCGGGCGAGTGATCGGTCGCGACAAGGTCGATGTCGCCGGCAGTAAGAGCCTCCCACAACCGCTCCCGATTGCTTCGCGACCGGATGGGCGGGGCACACTTGAACGCGGTCGCGCCGTCGGCGATCTCTTCCGCGGCAAACGTCAAGTAGTGCGGGCAGGTCTCGACACTCAGCGCAACCCGCGCAGCCCTGGCAGACTGGATGGCCGGCAACGCGACAGACGACGCGAGGTGGACGATGTGGACCCGGGCGCCGTACTCGACCGCGAGCCGAACGAGCATCTCGATAGCGGCCTGCTCGCTGGCATCCGGCCGACTCTCGAGCCAGGTCGCGTAACGTCTTGGATCATCCCGAGCGCCGACGGTCGACGCCGTTGGACTCCGCAGCAGCTCCGGCAGCTCCGCGTGCGCCAGCAACGGCAGATCGAGGGCCGCAAGAATCGGGAGTGTTTCCCGCAGATCTGATTCCTCGACGTACCCGAACTCGTCGACGCCCGACGGACACATGAAACACTTGAAGCCGAGCACGCCGGCGTTCGCAAGCGGAGCGAGGTTGGCCGCATTGCCGGGAACGACACCGCCCCAGAAGCCCACGTCCACGTGACAACGGCCGCGCGCCGCGGCCCGCTTCCTTTCCAGTCCCTCAACGCTCGTCGTCGGCGGAATGCTGTTGAGTGGCATGTCCACGAGCGTCGTCACGCCGCCCGCCGCGGCGGCGCGAGTCGCGTGCTCGAAGCCCTCCCACTCGGCACGGCCCGGGTCGTTGATGTGGACGTGCGTGTCCACCAGCCCCGGAAGCACGACATGCGCGCCGGCGTCCACTTCCCGCACCCCCGCCGGCCGCTCGCTGTACTCACCAACGGAGACGATGCGCCCGTCGCGCACTACAATCGTCGCGGGCCGAACGCCGTCCGGCAGAACCACACGTTCGCTGCGGATGACAAAGAACACGACTCAGCGCTCAGCTGATGGCTGCCGACTCGGACGGACGACTCGGACTGACGACTGTGATGACTGCCGACTGACGACTCGGAGTGACGACTGTGACTGCCGACTGACGACTGCCGACTGACGACTGTTTCATCTCAGCACCGTCGCCTCGATCAGCCCGTAAGGCTCATCGGTCGGAACGAAAATCTCGTTGCGGTTCTCGAGGCCCAGGCGGGACAGGTCGACTGGCAGGTGGTGCTTGTTGGGCATGACGAGCCGTACGGCCGTCACCGCGTCGACGTTGTCGAGCACGGCCTGGCCCATGGCGTGAAGCGTGTGTTGAACGGACTGGCTCTCGTGCTCGGCGAAGGTCTCGAGCATCGTGCTCCGCACAGCGCGCCAGGTGAGATTGAAGTCGAGGTCGGCGGTTCGATAACGCCACGTCGCCGTCATCGCTGTTGCCAGGATGCGATCGGCCACGTCCGGAAGCGTCGTGTATTCGTCCCTGAGGAACGCGGAGAACCCCGAGTGCGAGGACTTCAGGATGACGAGATCGCTGACGCCGGCGCTAATCGTGATCCGATCGCCCTGGCCCTGCACCGTGGCCGACCGCGTCTCGGCGCCCTGACGGACGAACGCCTGGCCATGCTCCCGCGACCCGATAGCGATCCTTCCCCACGACTGCTCACTCAAATCCACGCGCACGCGGCGCAAGCGTGGATTCCGCTCGAGAAAGTGCTCCGCGAGCACCCGGCCGAACGTCTCGGGCTCGTCGACCGGGTGCGTCGCGGCCAGGGCATACACCGTGTTCTTCATCGTGTCGGTGGGCAGGACGTCCCGGTTGTCGCCGTGCGTGTAGGATTGGTCGTACTCGCCTTCAAACCGGATGGCGATCGTGAGATCCTTGAGGTCGTGGCGATCGCCGTGGCGCGAGACCTTCACGAGCCTGACGCTCGATTTTCCGTAGGCCGTCTCAGCGAGCATGTATCACGACCCCTCGCGTCTCAATGAAAGAGGACATCGAAATCCGTGGCCGCCGATCATAACACCGCAGCGTTGACGCCCTCGTTCACGGCCCTGGCCGACCTCGCATCCGCGAGAGTCGGCGGTCGCGCGATCGCGGCCAACGACGAGTTCTTCGCGCCGAAGTCCCATCTGCTCAACGCCGAGCCGGCCATCTTCATTCCAGGCAAGTTCACGACGCGGGGCAAGTGGATGGACGGGTGGGAGACACGGCGACGGCGAACGCCCGGACACGACTGGTGCGTCGTCGCCCTCGGCATGCGGGGCGTCGTTCGAGGCATCAACGTCGACACGAGTCATTTCACGGGCAACTATCCGTCGCACTGCTCCATCGAGGCGATCGACAGCGCCCGGCAGCCCACGCCAGCCGTGTGCGCGGCCGACGGGGCGCCGTGGGTTACGCTCGCCGCGAAATTGCCACTCCGGGGCAACAGCGACAATTTCCTGCCCATCGCCGATGTTCGTCCCTGGACTCACGTCAGGCTCAACATCTTTCCCGACGGCGGCGTGGCGCGGCTGCGCGTCTACGGTGACGTGGCGGTGGACTGGTCACGGGTCGCCCGCACACGGCGGGCCGTCGACCTCGCCTCGATTACGAACGGCGGGCTGGTCATCGGCGCGAGCGACATGCACTTTGGCGCCAAGGACAACATGATCATGCCCGGGCGGGCGCAGAACATGGGCGATGGATGGGAGACGCGGCGGAGGCGAGGCCCCGGATATGACTGGGCGATCCTGCGCCTGGGCACGACGGCCACGGTCTCGAAGATCGAGATCGACACGAACCACTTCAAGGGCAACTACCCGGAGAGCGCGTCGCTCGAGGGTTGCCACGTGCCGTCGTCGTCGCTCCACGACCTGGGCTCGGCCTCGTGGACCGAGATCCTGCCGCGGACGCCACTCAAGCCTCACCACCGGCACTACTTTTCCCACGAGTTGTCCAAGGCTGGCCCGGTGTCGCACGTCCGCCTCAACATCTTCCCGGATGGCGGCGTCAGCCGGCTTCGAGTCCATGGACACGTGGCAGTCGATTGATGCCGCGGCGCCCGAGGAGGCGCGGCGTCTGCTCGCGCGAGCGTGCGGCTCGTCTCGCTGGGTCGAGCGAATGCTCGTGCGGCGACCGTTCGGCAGCCGCGACGCCCTGCTCGCGTGCGCTCGCGCCGAGTGGGGCGCGCTCGACGACCGCGACCGGCGCGAGGCGTTCACCCATCACCCGAAGATTGGCGACCGCGAGGCCCTGCGGCAACGGTTTCCCTCCACTCATGCGCTCTCGGCTCGTGAGCAGGCCGGCGTCGACGGTGCGCCGGATGCGGTCCTCGACGCTCTTGCCGAAGCCAACCGTCGATACGAGGAGAGGTTCGGCTACATCTTCATCGTCTGCGCCTCAGGGTTGAGCGCCGGCGAGATGCTCGCGATGCTGAATGCACGCCTCGACAACGACCCGGGTCACGAAATCCAGATCGCTGCCGGTGAACAGGCGAAGATCACGGCGCTGCGGCTGGGCTGAGCCCTGGTGGGACGACCGTGAGCAGACCCTGAAAACGGCTAACGGCACCCGGGGAGCCGAAACGAGCCGATCTTGCTCGAGTAACTCGCCGCGCCCTTCTTGATGTAGTCGCCGACGTACCAAATCGTACAATCGTCTGCGGGATCGACGGCGGTCTGGGTGTAGTCCTGCCACCGCATCACGGTCTGGATGTCTTCGCCCTCCACCAGCACCGTCTCGCGCAGCGTCAACGTACCAGGTGGGTCGTTCGCAAGGCGCCCGGCGAAGCGCTGACCCGCGAAATGGGGCGGTCCGCCGAACGAGTATCCGATCCCGATATTACCGAGACGGTCGATCGCGGGGCTGGCCATCCAGCGGAAGAGCCCTTCAGGCGCGTAGGTTCCCTGCTGATGCAGCGTAACGCTGCGGTTCTTGTCCACCAGGAACTCATACCACCGGACGCCTCCACCACCCGTTGTCGTATTCACGGAATGCACGCCAACGATGGACTCACGGTTGCCGATCCTGCGATAGACGAGGCGGGACATGATCTTGTCGCCCTGCGAATCGAGACGGCGGTCGGTGCCCGGCTGCGGCACGCAGTTCTTGAGCTGTCCGTCACAGAGGAAGTGATACGGCGCGACGGCGATCTTCTCGGGCCCCGTCACGTTCGGTACGCGCAGCATTCTTCCAGTCGACCGAGAACTTCCAGACGTAGACGCCATCGTCCTCGAGGACGTTCTTCAGCTGCGACCCGCCGGCGGCCATCATGATGTTCGGCGCGCCTGAGGGCGGCATCGCCTTGCCGTCGACATCGGCGTTATTGAGAAAGCTGACACCGTCGATGACGATGCACTGCTCGGTCGCCGGCTCGCCCTTGATCATCTTGTCGCGCTCGACGACGCAGGCGTGCTTCTGGATCAGGTCATCGCTCGTGCTCGTGGGCACGTAGTAGCCATCGCGCCAGATCGCGGGCCTCGGGTAATCCGGAAAGAGCGGACGCAGGAACTCGTAGCGGTAGTACGAGCCCATCGGGTCATCGCTCGTGCTGATGGCATAGCACATCGAGTACGGACCCTGCGGGCCCTGCCCGCGGCCAGCCTGGCCTCGGCCCCGCTGCCCGGCGGTGTCGGCGGAGCCGGCGGCGGTGCCGGCGGCTGGAAGAGCGGCGCGGCTTTCCCCGGTTGCCCAGGCATTCCGATCGGGCTGACGTACGCTTTGTCGCTGGCGGTCCAGACCTCGGGCTGATCGGGCCGGACCGGGCCGCGCCGGAAGAGCGGCATCACGACGAGCCAGCGGTTCGCGCTCTGGTCGTAGCGCACGACCGCGTCACCGTTGTTCGTCGCCTCGCACTGGCCGCCGAAGCCTTTGAAGAAGTTCGCGGTGGGGACGGGACCATAGAGGACGCGGCCGGTGGCATCGAACTTCTTGCCCTTCTTCGTGAAGATCGCCGTCTGGCTGTTGACGATCTGGACGATGTGACTGGGACCGACGGCGAGCGTATTATCCGACGGATTGCGCACCGTGGGCGTGCCCTGGGGCCCCTCGAAGCCGACGCCAAGTCCGTCGAAGCTCTCGACGAGCACCGCCCCTGGCTTGGCGCCATGGGTCGTCTGTTCGATCGCGGCTGAACCGGACGGCGCCGTGATCACCGGCGGCACGATTGGAGCAGGCGCTGCCTGCTGACGCGACTCCTCCTTCTCTTCCTCATCGTCCTCCGATTCGGGAGGAGCGACGCGTTGCGCCGACTGGCCGTTGACGCTCGCGGTCGTGATCGGCGGGCGAGGCCGGGTGCTCACGTAGACAAGGCCCGCCGTGACGAGCGTGAGGACAAGGCTGATTTCCAGGGTTCGCTTCATGTCGTGGAGTCTCGCTGAGGTGAGAGTGACCAGCGAGCATCATACCGGTGGGCGCCGGCATCAACTCATAACATGAATTAATGGCTCGGTGGGAACGGGCCGCGGCCACGACTTCTCACAGGAGACCAGGAGATCAGGAGATCCAGAGTTGACTGCTCATTTAACCTGCGTCTCCAGCCCGTTGATCTGCTGCTCTTCTGATCTTCTGATCTCCTGTTCAGGGTCTCTCTGAACCAGCGTGGGGTTGATATATCCGCGCCTCGATCTCGGCGACGGCGCGGCCGACCTCGCCGTCGACCTGCGGCGCGCGCCCCGCGCGGAGGGCGTCGACGAAATCCTCGACGAGCGGCTGATGCAGATTCGGCGCCGGCGGATGCGACTCGTGCCGGTCCCGGCCATCTCGTGAGACGACGAGCTGGCCGGCGTTCAGCACGGCGATGTGAATCGACCCCAGCGTGCCGAAGACGCGCAGGGTGTCCCTGGGCTCGATGGCAGCGTGAGTCACCGTCACCGTCGCGCACGGCCCGCTGGCGAACTTCAACGCTGCTACGGCCGTGTCTTCGACCTCGCGGTCGAAGATCACATTCGCGGTGAGTCCGACCGTCTGGCGGACCGGCCCGAACAGCGAGAGAAGGATCTCGAGTCTGTGGCAGCCGAAGTCGAACATCGGGCCACCGCCCGAGACCGCACGCTTGACGAACCAGTGCCGCTCGTCGTGCGGCTGAGGGTTGAACCGTTCGAACGCGTCGATCTGGGCGAAGACTGGAGCGCCGATCTCGCCAGCCTCGAGCAGCGCGCGTAGCCGCGCCACGGCGGGATAGAAATGGCGATAGTACGCCACGCCGAGCGTGACGTGATTCGCGCGGCAGGCGGCGATCATCCGATCGCACTCGGCGACATCCATCGCCATCGGTTTCTCGCAGAGGACGTGCTTGCCGGCGTCAGCGGCCGCAATTGCCTGCGCCGCGTGCAGGTGCACCGGCGTGGCGATATAGACGGCATCAATCCCCGAATCGCCAACCAGATCTTCCCACCGCGGGTGCCACCGCTCGGCCCCGAATGCTTTGGCGAACGATGCCGCCAGCTCCGCCCGCGCCCGGCTGACAGCCGTCAGCGTGCTGCCCGGCGCATCCCGCAACGCCGCGGCGACGCGCTTCCTGGCAATGTCGCCCGCGCCAACCAGCCCCCACCTGACCACGTCCATTGTCCAATCACCAAATCGGCTCAAGGCTCAAGGCTCAGGGCTCAGGGCTCAGGGCTCAGGGCTCAAGCAAGATCTTCGAGTATGTGGTCGCAGGTTTTGCCTTGAGCCTTGAGCCCTGAGCCTCTTCAACTACCCCGGCCCCGCACCTTGAGTATTGACGTAGACGGCGTAGAGCGACTGGCTCGCCGCCATGAAGAGGCGGTTGCGCTTCGGGCCGCCGAAACAGATATTGCCGCACACCTCGGGCAGACGGATACGGCCGATCAACTTGCCCTCGGGATTCCAGATGGTCACGCCGTTGTAGCCAACCGCCCGGCCCGCGTTGCTCGAGCACCACACGTTGCCGTAGACGTCGCAGCGCACGCCATCAGGGGAACACTGCACACCGTCGATCGTGAAATTCGAGAAGCGCTTTCCAGTCGACAGCGTCCCCTCGCCGACGTCGAACACCTGCACGTCGCCCTTCCCTCCCGGTCCGGCGTCACCAGGCCCGCGGCCGGTGCTCGCGACATAGAGCCGTTTGTAGTCGTGCGAGAACGCGAGGCCATTCGGATCGGGCACCTGCTCCTCCGTCGCCACGCGGGTGACACGGCCCTTGGGATCCACTCGGTACACGCTCGTCGGCAGCTCGCGCTTCATCGCGCCAGACTCGGCGGCCTGGCCGAGGCGGGGATTCAGTCGTCCGGCGGCATTGGTCGGGCCACCGGCAGCGTCCGGCTGACCTTCATACAACTGGCCGCCGTACGGCGGGTCGGTGAACCAGTAGCTGCCGTCAGGATGCGCGACCACGTCGTTCGGAGAATTGAGGCGCTTGCCGTCGAAGGCATCGGCGATCACCGTAATCGAGCCGTCGTGCTCGTATCGCACGACGCGGCGGGTCAGGTGCTCGCACGACAGCTGACGCCCCTGAAAATCGAACGTGTTGCCGTTGCTGTTGTTCGAAGGGTTCCGGAACACCGTCACCCGGCCATCGTCCTCGAGCCAGCGCAGCTGCAGGTTGTTCGGAATGTCGCTCCAGACGAGATACCGCCCCAGCCCGTTCCACGCCGGCCCTTCCGCCCACAGGGCGCCCGTCCACAACCGCTTGATGGACGAGTTGACCTGGACGAGACCACCGAAGGCCGGATCGACGACCAGAATGTCGGGATCGGTGAAGTAGGTCGTGGGCGGGGCGTTCGGGCCGAAGTCGCGAGGCGGATTGGTGACTGTACTCGGCGGCCCAATCGGAGGCTGTTGCGTCTGTGCCGACGCGACTCGTGGGGCGGCAATCGCCGCGCCCGCCGCAGCGCCAATCGTCTTCAACAGGCTTCGCCGCGACACGCCGTCGATAGTCTTCTCGTATGCGCTCATAAGTCCTGATCCTGGGAATCTCGTGGCCGCGGCGCGCATGTTACCATGCGCGCCATCATGCCTTCCTTGGCACGCTCTGCGCTCGGTCCGCTGCTCGCGGCCTTTATCATCAGCGTTCCGCTGCTCGCGCGGCAGCCGCCGCCCGTTACCGCCGCCGACTACGCCCGGGCCGAACGGTTCCTCGCGCCTGCCGTCACGCCGCTCGTGATTGGAGGAAGCGTAACCGCCACCTGGCTGACCGACGATCGCTTCTGGTATCGCAACGTCCTTGCCTCAGGCGCCGAGTTCATCGTCGTCGATCCCGTGAAGAAGACGCGGACGCGCGCCTTCGATCATGAGAGGGTCGCGGCGGCGCTGGCGGCTGCGTCCTCGACCTCAGTCGACGGCGCCAACCTGCCCTTTCAGTCCATCGACCTGTCGCCAGACTTGACGTCGATGGCGTTCAACCTTGGCTCGCGTCGATGGTCGTGCGACGCCCAGGGACACAAATGCGCGTCGATTGGCGATGCGGTCGCGCCGCTGCCCGGAGCGGCGACAGGCGGCCGCGGAGGCAGGGGTGGCGGACGCGGTGGCGCGGTCGGTCCAACGTCGACAGACGGCAAGCCCCTGACCGTCTCGCCCGACGGTAAGCGTGGCGTCTTCATCCGCGACTGGAACCTGTGGGTTCACGACATCGCCACCCGGCAGGAGCGTCAGCTGACGGCCGACGGCGTGAAGTCCTTCGGCTACGCCACCGACAACGCCGGCTGGAGCAGCAGCGACCGCGCGATCGCGCTCTGGTCGCCGGACTCGAAAAAGATCGCCACGCAACAGCAGGACGAACGCGAAGTCGGCGAGATGTACCTCGTCGGCACGGCGGTGGGCCATCCGGCGCTGCGTGTGTCGAAGTTCCCGCTGCCCGGCGATAAGGTCATGGCCATGCTCCATCGAGTGGTCATCGAGGTCGAATCCGGACGGACGGTCCGTCTGCAGATGGAGCCCGATTATCATCGCGCGACGCTCGGCGACGACATCAACGTGCGCGACTACAATTGGAACCCCGACGGCTCGAAGCTCGCGCTCGCATCGGTCTCGCGCGACCACAAGCAGGTCTGGCTGCGCGTCGCCGATACGACGACGGGCGCGGTCAGAACCGTGTTCGACGAAAGAGTCGCGACCCAGTTCGAGTCGCGAACCGGCTGGCAGGTGCTCTGGGCCACCAACGAGGTCATCTGGCACTCCGAGCGCGACAACTGGGGCCAGCTCTACTTGTATGACCTGACGAGCGGAAAGCTGAAGCACCAGCTCACCTCCGGCGAAGGACCCGTCATGCAGATCGCGCGCGTCGACGAAAAGACGCGCACGCTCTGGTTCGGCGCCAACGGACGGGAGAAGGGCCAGGATCCTTACTTCCTGCACTTCTATCGCACCGGTCTCGACGGCTCGTCCGCCGTGTCGCTCACCCCCGACGAGGGTACGCATGTGATGCAGGTGTCGCCGTCTGGCAGGTTCATTGTCGACACCTACTCGAAGCCTGACGCGGCGCCGGTCGTCGCGCTGCGCGATAGCGACGGCCGGCTGGTGATGCCCCTCGAACGCGCGGACATCTCGAAGCTGCTCGCCACCGGATGGAAACCACCGACGCCGATCAGAATGACCGCGGCGGACGGCACGACCGACATCTACGGCCTGATGTTCACGCCGACGAGCATGGACCCGGCGAAGAAGTACCCGATCGTGAACAACGTGTACCCGGGACCCCAGACCGGCAGCACCGGGAATCGCACGTTCACCCCTGCGCGCGGCGATCGCCAGGCCCTCGCCGAGCTCGGGTTCATCGTCGTCACCATCGACGGCCGCGGCACGCCAGGCCGCTCGAAGGCCTTTCAGGATGCCTACTACGGTGCAATGGGCCGCGACAACACGGTCCCCGACCAGATCGCGGGCATGAAGGAACTGGCGAAGAAGTACCCGTGGATCGATCTCGACAGGGCCGGCATCTGGGGCCACTCCGGCGGCGGGTTCGCCACGACCACGGCGCTCTTCCGCTTTCCTGACTTCTTCAAGGTCGGCATCGCCGAGTCCGGCAACCACGATCAGCGAACCAACGAAGACGACTGGGGCGAGCGGTATCAGGGATTGCTCGTCCGGAACGCCGACGGTACGGACAACTACGACGCGGAAGCGAATCAGAACTACGCCAGGAACCTCACAGGCAAGCTCCTGCTCGCCCACGGCACGATGGACACGAACGTGCCGCCGTATCAGACGTATCTCGTCGCCGACGCACTGATCAAGGCCAACAAGGACTTCGACCTGCTGATGCTGCCCAATCAGAATCACGCCTACGGCACTGCCTCCGCCTATATGATGCGGCGGCGCTGGGACTACTTCGTCAGGTGGCTGCAGGGCGTTGAACCGCCGAAGGAGTATCAGATGCGGTGATCCTCCGTCACCTTCTCTCGATCGCGATTCTGCCGTTCACGGTAACGGTGGTCATCCCCACCTGGCTCGCGCGCCGGTACCACGTCAGCCTGTCGCTGGGAACGACGCCGATTGAGTTCGTGGGGCAGGTTCTGGGCGTGGTGAGCCTTGCCGTTGGCCTCGCGCTCCTTGTCGCGTCGCTCCGGCAATTCGCAGTTCGAGGAAGGGGCACGCTGGCGCCGTGGGACCCGCCAAAGCGCCTGGTCGTCGAGGGCCCTTATCGATACGTTCGCAATCCGATGATCTCGGGTGTACTGTTCCTGCTCGTTGGCGAGGCTTTGACGCTGAGGTCCTGGCCGCACGCGGAATGGGCGATGCTCTTCCTGGCCATCAACCTCGTCTACATCCCACTCTCCGAGGAGCCGCAGCTCGAGCGCCGGTTCGGCGCCTCATACGCGGAGTACCGGCAGCACGTTGGCCGCCTCCTGCCCCGCCTCCGGCCCTGGCAACCGTCCGGCCCCCGGTCGATCCGCGACCGGGTCTGACGGCTGAGCAGCGACGCGCGTCACCTTCGAGAGGACGGCTTCGAGCACCGGCGTCATCTGGCGAAGCTGCCGCATGCGAATCACCAGGTTCCACGCGCGCTCGAACTTCTTCCAACCCGCCGAGTATGCGAAGTGCTTGGCTTGATGCTTCCACGACTCGTGTGCCAGGGCGGCACGCGCGATCGAGGACCAGCGGTAGAACTCGCGATACGCCCAGTGATAGCCGGCCTCGAGCGCGTCCGGCGTCAGGCGGGTTGGCCGATAGACGACGTGACGAGTGTCGTAGAGGTCCCAGTTCCGCGTCGTCATCCGACCCTGCTGCTCCATCTGAGCGTAGAGCCGCGTTCCGGGATACGGCGTCTGGATGTGGAACGTCGCAGTCGTAATCCCCTGTTCGACAGCCCAGTCCACCGTTCGCCGGAAGACATCCTCGTCGTCATCGTCCATCCCGAATACGAAGCTGCCGTTGATCATGATGCCGAGGTCGTGCAGGCGCCTGGTCACCGCCGTGTAGTCGCGTCCGAGGTTCTGCCGCTTGTTGCTGCTGGCCAGATTTGCCGGCGTCAAAGTCTCGAAACCGACGAAGAGGCTGCGTAGTCCGGCGTCCGCCGCCCGCTCGACGAGGTCGTCGCGCAGGATGGAGTCGACCGTCGCCGCGCCCTGGAACAGCCGGTTCATGCCTCGCATGCCGTCGAAGAGGGCGCGGGCGAAGCGCCGGTCCCCGAGAAGATGATCGTCGAGGAAGTAGAGGTGACGTCCGGGCAGCCGCGCAATCTCGGCGAGCGCGTCGTCCACGCGCTGCGTGTAGAACGAGCGGCCGCCGGCAAAGAAGGCATCCTTGTAGCAGAAGTCGCAATGCTGGGGGCAGCCGCGCGTCACGACGATGGAGTTCGGAACGAGATAGCTGCGCCGCGCGATGAGATCGCGCCGTACCGGGGGAAGCCGATCGAGCGTTCGTCCTGAGGTGGAATCGTACCGCTGTTCAGGGTGGCCGGCGCGGAAGTCCTTCAGGAACTGCGGGAACGTCTGCTCGCCGGGGCCGAGGAAGATCGCATCGGCGTGTGGGGCGGCCTCGGCCGGGAGCGACGTGACGTGCAAGCCACCCAGGGCGACGAAGCTGCCGCGCGCGCGATAGCTGTCCGCCAGGCGATAGGCGCGATAGGCGTTCGTAATGTAGACCTGGATCACGACGAGGTCGGGCGTCCCTTCGAGCGACAGCGGCCGGACGTGCTCGTCCTCGATGACCGCGTCATCGTCCGGCTCCAGATAGGCAGCCAGCGTGGCGAGACCGAGGGGCGGGAAGAGCGAGTATTTGACCGGGCGCCAGAAGGGGCTCGTGGCTTCGGTCAACGCCGGCAGAATGAACTTGACGCGGAGCGGACGGGTGGGCGGCATGACTTTGCATTGTAAAGTAATCTGCCATGACGCGCAAATGGCACCCCGCTGTCGCAGGATCGGACCTCTGGACCCTCGGCGGTCGGCGGTCGGCGGTCGGCGGTCGAGATTCAGGGTTGGGAAAAGACTCGAGTCCGTGGCATGAGGGCGTCCGAGCGCCGAGCGCCGACCGCCGACCGCCGACCGCCGACACGTGTTGCCCGTGCCTGTTATTGTGTCTTCGGGGCGCCCTCGATATCGAGGTAGGCAATCGGCGCGATGCTGGTCGCCTTGATCGGCCCTTCGATTGATGCGCGGTCGCCGACGATCACGATCGCTAGACGATCGATGTCGATGTACTGCTTCGCCACGCGCAGGACGTCGGCCTTGGTCACCGACGCGACGGCCTTCGTGTACTGCTGGTAGTAGTCGTCCGGGAGCCCCTGGGCCCAGAGCGTCGTCAACGCAGCGTTGATGGCGCTCACCGAGGCGAACGTGCCAGGCAGCCGCTGGATCAGCGAGTCTTTTGCCGTCGCCAGTTCCTCGTCGGTCACCGGGCGGTCGCCGAGGATGCCACGAAGCTCTTTCATGAACTCGACGAGCGCAGCGTCGGTCTTGTCGCCGACGATGTCGCCGCCCGTGCGGAACGCGCCCGGGCCCTTGCCATAGGCAAAGCTGGAGCTGACGCCGTAGCTATAGCCCTTGTCCTCGCGGATGTTGGCATTCAAGCGCGACTGGAACATGCCGCCGAGCATCGTGTTCATCACCTGAAGCGCGTAATAATCCTCGGTGCTGCGGGGCGGCCCCGGGTGGCCGATCGCGACGGTCGACTGCGCCGCGCCAGGCCGGTCCACCAGGAAGATCGTCGTCTTCTGACGTTCGGGCAGCGCCGGATATGAAAAGGTCGGCCGTGTGCCTGCCTTCGGCCACGCCGCCAGCGCCTTTTCCACGACTGGTCTGACGCCAGCCGCCGTCACATCGCCGACGACCGTGATGAGCGCCCGGCCGGGCTGAAAGTACTGCGCGTGGAACGCCACGATCTCATCCCGGGTCACGGCCTTGATCGACTCTTCCGTGGCCACGCGCCCGTAGGGGTGCGCGGGGCCGTAGAGCACCTTGGGAAAGACCCGGCCAGCGATCGCCCCGGGCTGGGACCTCGCCTGGGTCAGCGCCACGAGGCGCTGGGCGCGCAGCCGCTCGAGCGCGTCGGCGGGAAACGTAGAGTTGAGGAGCATGTCGGCGAGAATGTCCAACGTCTGACCGAACTTGCCCGTCGTCGACACGAAGTTCATCGAGCCGCTTTCGCCTCCGACCGCGGTCGATACCGACGTGCCGAGCAGCTGCAGGGCGTTCGAGAGGGCCTCGCCATCACGCGTTTTCGTACCTTCGCTCATCATCGCTGCCGTGATGCTCGCGAGTCCCGTCCGCTCGGCCGGCTCGAACTGATTCGCGCCGCCGAGAAACGTGAGGCTCAAGGACACGATCGGCAGATCGTGTTTCTCGGACACGATGAGATCCGCGCCGTTGGCAAGGGGCGTTTTCGTCCAGGTGGGGACCCGCAGGTCCGGCGTCCGACCCGGAGGTGGCGTCTTCGTGCGGTCGAGCGTCTGGCGGGCGCTGACGTCGAACGACAGCGCCACGACGACCAGCGCGACAACACTTCCGATGGTGCGACGTGCCAATGTCTTCATCGACGTGCCTCCGCGCCCGATGCCGCCGCGGCATCATCGGTGACCTTCTTGCTTTCGCCCGGCTTCGAGGCCTGATCGAGCTTCCCCATCGGGACGACACTCAGCACCACGCGGCCCTTCGTCAGGTACTTGTTGGCGACGCGTTTGACGTCGGCGGCCGTGACCGATTGTCCCTTGGTGTACTCGGTGCGGAAATACCCAGGGTCGCCGTGAAAGCCGGCGCCATCGGCGAGCCGCATGGCTTTGCCCAGGTTTGATTCGAGCCCCCGGACAAACGCCAGCTCCTCCCCCGCCGTGGCCTTCTGAATCTCCTCGGCGGTAGGCCCTTCAGCCTTCAGCTTCTCGATGACGGCGTCGGCCGCCTGCTCGAGGTCAGTCAGGGTGTTGCCGGGCCGCGGCGTAATCGTCATCACGAAATCACCGACGTCTTCGTTCGTGCTCTGGCCGGCCGAAACCGATGCCGCCGTCTGCTTGTCGTAGACGAGCGCCTTGGTGAGCCGCGCCGTCCGGGGGCCGGACAGGACCACTCCGAGCACGTCGAGCGCGAATCGATCGTCGTGCACCTCTCCAACCGTCGGCCACTGGACGTAGAGGCGCGGCAACTGGACGCGATCCTCGTAGACAAGCCGCCGCTCGGTGTCCAGCGCGACCGGCGCGACGGTCGGCCGCGTGATCGGTTTCCCACGCGGAATGTCTCCAAAGTACTTCTGGACCCAGGCCTTGGCCTGCACCGGATCGAAGTCGCCGACAATCGACAGAAACGCGTTGTTCGGCGCGTAGTAGAGCCGGAAGAAGCTCTTGACGTCCTCTTCGGTCGCGGCCGAGAGGTCAACCATGCTGCCGATCACGTCCCACGAGTACGGGTGCGACGCCGGGTAGGTCGCCTGGGCGAGGATTTCGAACGCCCGGCCGTACGGCTGGTTGTCAACGCCCTGCCGCCGCTCGTTCTTGACGATGTCGCGCTGCGCGTTCAATTTCGCGAGATCGAGCGAGTCGAGCAGGAAGCCCATCCGATCGGCCTCGAGCCAGAGCGCCGATTCGACGTAGTTCGACGGCACGGTCTCGTAGTACGTCGTCCGATCGTTTGAGGTCGTACCGTTATTCGAGCCGCCGACGCCTTCGGTCAGCTTGTCATGCAGACCGTAGGGCACATGGCCCGACCCTGTGAACATCACGTGCTCGAAGAGGTGCGCGAAGCCGGTGCGCCCCTTGACCTCGTTCTTCGACCCGACGTGGTACCACATGTTGACGGCAACGGTCGGCGTCGTCCGATCGATTGAGGTGATAATCGTGAGCCCGTTGGCGAGCGTGTAGCTCTCGAAGGGGATCTTGATGGATGATGACGCCTGAGCGGCAGCGGTGCCAGACACAAGGCCGGCGCGGGGAGCGAGCGCTATTGCGCCCGCCATTGCGAGAATCCCGAGGGCCAGCCCCCGAGTCGATCGAGCGTTGCTCATCACAAGTATTCCTTTCGTCACCGGAAGGCAGCATTATATTCTGCGGTGGCCCGACCCGGAGGACGGCCGGGCACCCGGAGATCCGATTAACTCTTTTCGAGAGCGCGAGTGATGACGAGCATGAGAGATTTGACGACAGTGAAGTATTACAAGTTGGGCTGGTTGCTGCCACTGGCGGTCGCCGCCGCCTGTTCCGGTCCGACCGAGGTGCAGTTTACGCAGGCCGACGCGGCCAAGATTCGCCAGCGGACACAAGACTACGAAGCCGCCTTCAACTCGAAAGACGCGCCCAAAGTCGCGGCGTTCTATCCTGGCGAAAGCGTCCTCATGCCTCCCAACGCGCCCACCATCCGGGGCCGCGAGGAAATTCAGAAGTTCTATGTCGATCTCTATGCGCAGGGTGCAACCGACCTCGAGATGGATACAAAAGACGTGAGGGGCCATGGGCCGCTGGCGTACGAGGCCGGCGGCTATTCGCTCCACCGGAAGCCCGCGACCGGCGCCGCCCTGCGCGACCGCGGCAAGTACCTGTTCATCTGGCGAAATCTGAACGGCGCCTGGAGCATCGAGTCCAGCATCTGGAGCAGCGACCTGCCGGAGATGGTGCCGATGGCGCAGTAGTACGCGGCCCGCTGCTGGCGGCTCGCGGTTGGCGGTTGCCAACTCGAAGGTCGGCGTTGTTAAGCAGCGAGAAGTGAGCAGCCAACCGCGAGAACTATCCCAGCAACCGCTGTAATTGCTGCCAGATCGTCAGCGCGGCGAGCAGGCCGAAGAACCCCGTCGACCAGATCAGGGCGCCTGCCCGGTACGATCGCACCTTGATCGCGTCGGGTAGGCCTCGACGATTCAGCACGAACAGCAGCATCGAGTAGAGGCACATCATCGTGCCGCCGACCGAGGCTGAGATCACGAGGAGCACCAAGGGCTGGTCCATGCCGATGAGCAGGATGAGCGACCCGAGGGCCACCAGACCCCAGACCAGCCAGAAGTAGAGCCGGCTCTCGGATACAGCCGACTGCCGCAGGTAGGTGGACTTGAGGATGTCGGCCGCCAGCCGGCTCGTGTAATCGGCGATCCCCATCGACGAGGCGAAGAGCGAAAACGACCCGATCCCCCAGAAGAGGACGCCGAACCAGGTACCGACGATCTCCTGCAGGCGGCGGCCCTCGATCTGAAGGAACGCCACGCTCTGGGGAAGCCCGGGCGTGCCGAAGAGCGTCGAGTGCGCCAGCATCGACGTCAGGCAGATCGTCAGAACCGTCACGAGCACGAACGTCAGGAACTGCTCGACGTTGGCGAATCGCCACCACCGCCGCCAGCGCGCCATGTTCGCGGGTGTCGGCTCGAAGATGAACGCCGAGGCGGCCGGGGCGGCCGCCTGGTCGGCGGTGACGGCGCTGACCAGGCGCGGTACGTATTGCCCCATCCCGAACCCTTTGTCGCGGATCCAGTTGCTCTGGCAGAGATTCTGTCCGCCGCCGGCCCCCGCAAACGCGACCGCGCCGAGGAGGAGTGCGAATCCCAACTCCAGAGGGATCTGGCCGACGCCCACCAGGCCGCCGGGCAGTGCCCGCCACGAGTCGGCCGAAATCGCAAACGCCACGCCGAGTGCAGCAACGAGGCCTACTGCCGCGACTTTGACGAAGATCAAACGCTCGAGCGCCACGTAGACGACCGGCGCCAGCGTCAGCGCCGTGCCGATGACGAGCAGCGAACACACGGCGATGTAGCGTGGGTTGCCGCCGAAGATATACGTCGCGAGCGTGGCCGCGCTGAGGATCCAGCCCGGCCACAGGTTCGCGAAGTACACCATCACTGCCAGCACGAGCCCCCAGTGCTTCCAGAACCGGTTGAATCCGGTGAGCGCCGTCTCGCCCGTCGCGAGCGTGTAGCGCTCGATCTCCATGTTCAGGAAGAACTGGGTGACGACACCCAGCACGGCTCCCCAGAGAAAGATGAGGCCGGCCTGAGAGGCGATGAAGGGCCAGAGGATGAACTCACCCGACGACAGGCCGACGCCGGCAGCGACGATGCCGGGGCCTACGATGCGCCAGAGACTTCTGGGAGGATCAGGAAGATCGCGGACTACCAGGGGCTGGAGGGGCATCGGTTCAGGGGTTCAGGGTTCAGGGGTTCAGGGTTCAGGGTTCAAGGTTCAGGGTTCAAGGTTCAGGGTTCGGGACCTGATTGTCGAAGGTCTGTGAAGGCCGCCTAAGAATAGCCCAAGACCCAACTGCCCCTGAACCTGGTGAACCCCGAACGATGAACTCTGAACGATGAACCGTGAACCCTGAACTTTGAACCGTGAACCGTGAACCGTGAACCGTGAACCGCTAGAAAATCATCTTCATCCCAATCTGAATATTGCGCGGCAGGTTGTTCTGGCTCGACACCTTGCCAAAGTCCGCACTGTTCGGTGTGAGGTTCGGTGTGTTGTAGAACACGCTGTTGAAGGCGTTGTAGAGCTCGATATGGATCTGTGCCGTGACCCGACCAAACTCGAGGCCCTTCACGAACGACATGTCCCAGTTGACGTACTCCTGCCCCCGCAGGCCGTCCCAGCGCGTCGGAATCGTCCGGATGTTGCTCGCCAGCTGGATGCGCGTGTCCGCGCGCTGCTTCGCGGGATCGTCGACGCCGTTGGTCTGAACTGCCGCGTCGTGAAAGTAGAAGCCGCTCGTGTCGAAGACGGGCACGGTCGGGTCCTTCGAGTACTTCGCCTTCAACTGCGTGATATCGCCGTTGTAGTAGACGTTGCCCAGCGTCATGTTGGGACGCCCCGACTGCCAGTTGTAGATGAACGACACGCTCCAGTTTCCGATGAGGCCGTTGACGACCGCGTTCGAATCGCTTCCCCAGTGCCGGCCATGACCGAAGGGCAGCTCCCAGATGCCGCTGACCACCACGCGATGCGGCAGGTGGGTTTCCTGGAACCGCTCCTCGTAGTCCGGATCGGTGTCGTTGAGGCGCGTGACCTTCTCCTTGAAGTCGGACCATGTGTAGGCCGCGTCCGCCATGTAGCCACCCTTGAAGCGTTTCGTCACCCGGAACTGCGCGGAGTCGAAGCTGCTCGATCCGTCGTAGCGGCGCGTGTCGATGTTCTGGAACTGGGGGAACGGCCGCAAGAGCTGCTGCCGCTGCGTGGTCGCGCTGTTGAGTCCTTCGCCCGGCAGCAGGCCGGCGAACGGGTTGGCGACGTTGGCCGTGAGGAAGTTGATGGTCGGCTGGTCGCGCACGTTGCTCGTCGACAGGTACTGGCGAGGCACGGGGTTGGCATTGAAGTCGGTCGTCAGGTCGTAGCTGCGGCTGGCGACGTAAGCGCCTTCGACGACCCACTGCCCGGGCAGCTCGCGCTGCACGCCGATGGACCATCGCATCGACTGGCCATTGACGTAGTCGAGGTCGTTGTTGAAGCGCCCAATCGCTCGCCCGACGAACGTGTTGGGCCCCTGGCTCGCCCCCGGAGGCTCGGCGACACCGTCGGGAAATGGATTGGCCAGCGTCGCGCGAATCGTCACGCCGGTGTCGAGAGACGGCACGATGCTCGTCCCTTGCGAGAATCCAGGCTGATAGATGCCGCTGATGTCGAAGAGCGCGGGCACTGCGTAGATGGCCCATCCGCCGCGCAGCACGGTCTTCGGGTCGAGTTGATAGGCGAAGCCCATGCGGGGCTGGAAGTTGTTGAGGTCTGGATTCAGGGTTCCGCGCTCCGTGTCGCTCAAGAACTGCAGGCCACCGCGCACGCGGAAGGCCGACGGTGCGATCTCGGGAATCGGGTTGGCCGCGTAGGCGGCTTGCGCCGCGTTCGTGATCGTCAACGCGGCGTCCGGATCGAAGCCACGCACGTTGCGGTTGAATCGCTCGGTCGGCGCGCCCTCGTATTCCCAGCGCAGGCCCAGATTCACCGTCAGCGCCGAGCTGACCTTCCAGTCGTCCTGGAAGAAGACGCCGCCGTACATCACCTGATTGAATCGATCGGCGCTGCGGTCGATCGTGCCGCCGCTCGGGTAGCCGAGCAGCATGGCCGCCATGTCCTGGCCAATCGCCGCGGCCGGTGAGTTGTCGAGCTGCCGCGTCAACACGCTCCCGCGCGCGAAGTCGTAGCGCCCCGCGGAGTGCACGCTCGGGAAGCTCTCCTCCCGGTAGACGCGAAAATCGACGCCCGAGCGAAAACTGTGCTTGCCATGAAACAAGGTCCAGGTCGGCTGAACCGAGTAGATATTCGCGTTGGTGCCGCCTGAGAAGGAATCGCCGAGGTCGCTGTACGACGCCGCGTCGTCCATCTCGAAGCGCGGGAAGTAGAGGTTGCTCCCGAAGTACTGCGTGGCGGCCGTCGGAAATCCGAGGCTGGCCGGATCGAAGATCCCCTGGTTCTGACGGATGCTCGGCTCCTGGAACCGCGACCAGCTCGCCCGCACGTTCAGCAGCGACGAATTCGACATCGTCCAGACGTGATCGAGGTTGAGTGCATCGTTGATGCGGTACAGGAAATTGCCGGTGGGCTTGATGTCGTTGACGTCCCCGGTCCAGTTGCCGCGGTGCTCCACGCGGTTGTTGCGCGAGTAGCGCACGAAAAAGCGCTGCTTGTCCGTCAGGTTGTGGTCGACCCGGTAGTTCATCGAGTAGAAATCGTCGCCGCGAGGATTGCCGGTGATGTAGTTGTTGCGACCCTGCGCATCCCCCGCCTGGTTGGGTAGCGGATAGTAGCTCATGTAGTTCCGGCCGATCGCGCTGATGCGGTCGGGCCTGATGATGTTGCCGGGGAACGGCTGCCGCTCGATGCGTCCGTCGGCGCGGCGCACGGCGGTCAGCGGATCGTAGATGACGATCCCCTGCGAGAGAAGCGCGGAGAAGTCGCCGTTGCGCTGCGCCTCGGTCGGCACCGTGAACTGACCCGGCTCGGGGAAGGTGTCGTAGAGCCACTCAAACGCCGTGAAGAAGAAGGTCTTGTTGCGGCCGTCGTATAGCTTGCCAAGCGCCACCGGGCCGCCGGCGGTAAAGCCGTAGCGTTTGTAGCCCGTATCGTCCTTGGGACGTCCGGCGCGTTCGAGGAAGAAGTCGTTCGCGGAGAGCACCTCGTCGCGGTAGTGGTAGTAGGCGTCGCCGCGGACGCGGTTGGTGCCGCTCTTGAGCGTCACGTTCACCGTGGCGCCTGCGGTGTGGCCCTGCTGCGCGTCGAATGTCGCCGTCTCGACCTTGAATTCCTGCACGGCGCCAGCCGGCGGAACGAACGCGACGCGCCGTCCGTTGGCCATGTTCGGTGACCCGTCGAGCGTGAACTCGTTGCGGCCGGGCCCGCCGTCGGCGGTGAAGTCCGAGGTGCCGCCGTTGTCGAACGGGCGTGAGAACTTCAAATCACCGTGGTACGCGACCCCCGGTGCCAGGCGGGCCAGCACGAAGGGATTGCCGTCCGAGAGCGGCATCAGTGCGATGCGCTTTTCGTCGATGACCTGGCCGGCCGAACCGCTGCGCGTGTCGAGCAGCGGCGATTCGGCCGCAACCGATACGGTCTCCTCGAAGCTGCCGACCTCGAGACTCATCGCCAGCTCGAGGCGGTCGCCGATCCTGACCTCGACGCCCTCGCGCACCAGTTTCTTGAAGCCGGAAAGCTCCGCCGACACCCTGTATGCGCCCGGCGCGAGGTAGGGGATCGAAAACCCTCCGTCACTGTCGGTCGTGACGGTGGAGGCAACATTCGTCGCCAGGTGCGTGGCGGTGACCGTGACACCAGGCAGCCGCCCGCCCTGGGGATCGGTGATGCGGCCGGTGATGCCGCCACGGAAGTCCTGGGCGTCAGCGGCCGACGAGCAAACGAACAGTGCAAGAACGAGCGCGGCGAGACGTACATACCGTCGCATGGTCCCTCCTCCAAGTGAGATGTGTCGGCTCAGGATCGCGACTTTCCCGGTCAGCCGCGGTCGATTCGCTCGAGGCGGGACTGTGATACTACGCTCGGCTCAGTCGCGTAAACGGGTGTGGGGTTACCCGAGAGGTCTGACCACTGGGACGGCAGCCGGTTTTTGCCGAATCGCCAGATGCAATCGATTGCAGGGGCGGCGCCCGCGACCGCCGTTACTTGGGTCGACGATCCTGGAGAGAGGCCTGATCACGCCGCTCAGGGGCGAGGCGCAGATTCTTCTATGCGGTAGACGTGCGTGCGGGTCCGCAGATAGAGCGCCTTCCCGTCGACCGCGGGCGACGCCATGAACCCGTCTTCGAGAAAGTTCTCGGCGAGGACCTTGAACTCGCGGCCGGCCGCGAGCACGGTGGTCTTACCATCCTCGCTGAACGTGTAGATGCGCCCGCCGGCGAAAATCGGCGATGCCGAGTAGGTGCCGTCTACCCGGCCACGCCAGACGAGCTCGCCAGTCTTCGCCTCGACGGCCCCGACAACTCCCGCGTCGTTCACCATGAAGATCAGGTCGCCGACGAGCAGAATCGACGGCTTGCTCGGCGCCCCTTTGCCAAACCGCCACGCGACGTGCGACGCCGCGACGTCGCCCTTCCCGTCGGGCCTGACGGCGAGCAGCTGCGCGGCGTCGAATCCCATCGCGACGAAGACCAGACCATGACCGGCAACGGGCCGCGTACTGCCCGAGTGGCTGCCGCGCTCGATGACCCTCCAGATCTCTTCCCCGGTCCGGGGGTCGTATCCGTAGATCCCTTTCGACCCGAGGCTCACCATGATGGGCCGTCCCTCGACCATCACGATCTGCGGCGTCGCAAACGCCTTGCGAAAGTCACCGTCCGCCTTGGGCTTGCCGTCCGGGGTGAGATCCTGGAAGTCGATCGATCGCGGCGTCCGCCACACCGTCTTGCCCGTGTGCTTGTCGAGCGCGACGACATACTGATGATCGCTGCCGTCGAAATGCATCAGCAGCAGGTCGCCGAACAGGACCGGCGACGAACCCGCACCGCGGAAGTGGTTGCATTCGAAGTCACGGCGCTCCCAGATCACCTTGCCCGTCTTGGTATCGATCGCGGCGGTCCCTGGCGATCCGAACGTCACATACACGCGCCCGGGCTCGATGACCGGTGTCGGGGACGCATACGTGTTGAACGGATGCGCAAACTGCGGCGTCGCGACCTGGAAAAGCTTCAGGTCGAACAGAATCTTGCCCGAGTCGCGGTCGAGCGCCACGGCAAAGAGCTCGCGGCCATCCTCGGTCGCGGTCGTCATCCAGATCTGGCTGCCCAGGATCACGGGAGACGACCACGCACGCCCGTGGACGGCCGTCTTCCATCGGACGTTCTTCCCCTCCCCCCATGTCAGGGGCAGATCGACGCTCGACGAATTCCCCGTCCCGTCAGGACCGCGAAACTGAGGCCACTGAGCGCTGAGCGGCTGGGTCGAGAGGAGGATGGAGAGGAGGAAGGAGAGCGTCGGCGTTTTCACGGAAGCCCTCGGGCGTGGCTGATCTTGCTGGTGGTCGATGACGGTGCCGCCCGCCGCTCGCGCCATTCCGACGCGCCGAGCGCACCGATGTGCGTCGAGATCTCGCCGAATCCATAACGGACGTGCTCGCGCATGAGCGCGTCCGCCTTCTCGGGATCACCAGAGATCAGTCCCTCGGCAAGCCGCGAGTGAAATCCCGGCGGCAGCGGCGTGCGCCGGCCCGTGATGTCGAAGATCCAGTTGAGGATCAGCACGTGCTTGCGCTCGATCATCTGCTTGAGCAGCTGACTGTTGGCGTGCTCCGCGATCCGCATGTGGAACTGCAGGTGCTGGCTGTGCACGGCAAAGCGAAAGCCGTCGTCTTCCCCACCGCCCGCCAGCCGTTCGAACAGGGCGTCGACGTTTTCGGCCAGGCGCCGCAGCTCGCGCCGGTGCACGGCCGTCGCCCGCTCGGCGAAGAGCCGCGCCGCCTGCGATTCGAGCGCCTCACGCAGCTCGTACAACTCCCGCACGTCGGTGCGGGTGGGGACCTTGACGCGCGTGCCCGCCCGCGCACGGGTCTCGACCAGGCCGTCCTCTTCCAGCCGTTTCAGGGCATCGCTCACGGGCAGCACGCTCATGCCGAGCTGCTTTGCGAGCCGGCGGCGCGACAGCGGCGTGCCGGGCCGAAGCTGGCCTCGAAGGATTTCGTCTCGAACTGCGAGGTAGGCCTCGTCGGCGAGGCTCACCGCCATGTGTGCATGCGCTCCGCAGGAAGCGTGGCAAACGCCCCGCGGGAAGTCAAGCGGGGCTGGCGCGTTCGGCCCGTCGTCCGGGCTCGACCGGGAGCTTGAGCGTCATGACCAGCACCGCCTCGAGCACGAGCGCCGAGGCAAGAACCAGCAACCCGGCAGAGTACGACCCGCTCACGCCGCGCAGCCACCCCATCGCTGTCGGGCCTACGAAGCCCCCGAGGTTGCCAATGGAATTGATGAGCGCGATGCCGGCCGCCGCAGCGGTACCCCCGAGAAATATTGGTGGGATGGCCCAGAAGACGCCCTGCACCGACCGCTGCCCGAGCTGCGACAAGGCGAAGCTGAACACGATGAGCGGGACGCTGTCGTGAAACCCCGCCGCGAGCACGAGCCCGAGCGCGCCGGTCAGGGCGCATGCCGCGACATGCCCCTTTCGCTCGCCCGTACGATCCGAGTGCCGGCCGATGAGCACCATCCCGACGAGTGCCACCGCGAACGGCACGGACGTCACGAGGCTCAGACGCCAGCCTCGATACCCCGACGCGTCTCGTAGGATGCGCGGGAGCCACAGGAAGACCCCGTAGGTGACGAGCGTGTTGAGGAAGTAGATGAAGCAGACCAGCAGGACGCGGCCATTCAGGAGCGCCTTGAGGTGTGACCCCTGATGACGAGCCTCGCGCTCGGCCCGCTCGCGCGCCATGACACCACTCAGCCAGTCGCGCTCCGCCGGGGGCAGCCAGTGCGCCTGTTCGGGTCGATCGGTCAGGAACGACAGTGCCACGACGCCGAGACCGATCGCCGGGAGCCCCTCGACGAGGAACAGCCACTGCCATCCCGAGAAGCCCATCCGGCCGTCGAGCGCGAGCAGCGCCTCGGATACCGGCGCGCCGATCAGTACGGCGACCGGCGCGGCGGTCATGAAGAGGGCGCCTGTTTTCGCGCGCTCGGCCGCTGGAACCCAGTAGGTCAGGTACAGCACCATCCCCGGGAAGAACCCCGCCTCGGCGACGCCGAGCAGGATGCGCATCGCATAGAAGCTCCACTGCCCGACGACGAACATCATCGCCATGGACACGAGCCCCCAGACGATCATGATCCGCGCGATCCAGAGGCGCGCCCCCACCCGTTCCAGGACGAGATTGCTTGGGATTTCGAAAAGGCAGTAACCCAGAAAGAACAGGCCCCCGCCGAACCCGTACGCCCAGTCGCTCAGCCCGAGGTCCCGCTGCAGCTCGGTCTGCGCGAACCCGATGTTGACCCGGTCGATATACGCGACGACATAGCAGAGGAACATGAACGGCACAAGGCGCCGGACGACGCGGGCGACCGTTTCGCGGCCCTGAGCGGTATCAACATCGGTCATGGTTATCTGACAAGCGTCTTCTTCGCGATCATCGTGGTCTTCGGGAGCGTCGCGATAAGCCGTCGGCCGTGTCATTGAGATAGGTTCTGGTCCCGAGCAGGCTGGTCAACCTAACATAGGAGCATGACGATGTCACCAAATGAGCTGAGGGCGAGGCTGCAGGGCGTGGTCGGTTTCCCCGTGACGCCGTTCGCGGCGGATCTCTCGCTGGATATCGAGGGGCTCCGCCGGAATCTTCGCGCGATGCTCCGCCACCCGCCGTCGGCCATCGTCGCCGCGGGTGGAACGGGCGAGCTGTACTCCCTCACCCCCACCGAGCATCTTGCCGTCGTCCGCGCCGCGGTGGAGGAAGCGGGGGGCAAGGTGCCGGTCATCGCCGGCGTCGGGTTCAACGGCCCGATGGCCGCGAGCCTCGCACGGCAGGCCGCTGAAGCCGGCGCGAGCGGGATCCTCGCGTTCCCGCCCTACTATCCCGGCGGCGAAGACGACGGGATGCTCCAGTACTACCAGAGCATCGGGAGCGCCACGGGGCTCGGCCTGATCATCTACAGCCGCGACTGGTTTCATCCCTCCGCGGCCCTTGTCGAGCGGTTGACCGGCATTGCCAGCCTGATTGCCTGGAAGGATGGCCAGGGCGATATCCGGCGGCTGCAGATTCTGCGGTCGCAGGTCGGCGATCGCCTGCACTGGATCGGCGGCGCCGGCGACGACCTCGTGCCGGCGTATTACGGGATCGGCATCCGCGCATTCACGTCGAGCGTGGCCAACGTTTCGTCGAAGGTGGCGCTCCAGCTGCACGACACCGCGTCGCGCGGTGACGCCGCCGCGCTCCAGGCGCTGATGACAACCTACGTCGTGCCGGTCTACGTGCTGCGCGCGAAGCGCCGCGGTTATGAAGTTTCGGCAATGAAGTCACTGATGGACCTGCTTGGATTGGCGGGTGGCCCGGTGCGCCCGCCGCTCGCCAATCTGCGCCCGGAGGAAGTCGAGACGCTGCGCGCGAGCGTGGCGGTGTGGAAGGCGGTAGTCTGAAGGCTCAGGGCTCAAGGCTCAAGGCTCAGGCAAGATCGTCGAGTAAACGTTCGGAGGTTTTGCCTGAGCCCTGAGCCTTGAGCCCTGAGCCTTTCGTGAACCTTGAACCTTGAACCCTGAACCTTGAACCCTGAACCCTGAACCAGCAATGTCCATCCAAATCGGTATCCTCGGTGCGGGAAGCATCAGCGACACGCACGCGCGCGCGGCGAAGGCGATTCCCGGCGTCGAGATCGCGGCCGTTTACGGTCGTAACGCCGAGAAGGCGCGGCGGCTGGCTGAGCTTTATGGCGGCGTGGCCTTCGACAGCCTGGAGCGCTTCCTGGATCACCGGCCCATGGACCTCGTCGCTATCGGCAGCCCGTCGGCGCTCCACGGCGAACAGGGTATCGCTGCGGCCGAGCGCGGGCTCCACGTGCTCGTTGAAAAACCACTCGATATCAACACGGCGAGGGCCAACGCCCTCATCGCGGCCACCGATCGCGCGGGCGTGAAGCTGGGCGTGTTCTTCCAGGACCGCCTCAAGCCCGACGTCGTCAGATTGAAGGCGATGCTCGACGCCGGCGTGGTCGGGCGACCGATCCTCGCCTCGGGTCGGGTCAAGTGGTACCGTCCGCCGGAATACTACGGCGGCTCCAGGTGGCGCGGCACGTTCAAGCTCGACGGGGGCGGGGCGCTCATCAATCAGGCCATACACACCCTCGACGTGATGCTCCACCTGTGGGGGCCGATCGTCAGCGTGGACGCGCGGGCCGGCACGCAGCTGCACGCGATCGAGGTCGAGGATACAGTCGTGGCCACCCTGCAGTTCGAGAACGGTGCCCTGGGCGTGTTCGAAGCCTCGACGGCGGTCTTCCCCGGTTACGCGCGACGCGTCGAGCTGACGGGCGCCAACGGCACCCTCACGCTCGAGCACGACAGCCTCGTCGGCGTCGATCTCAAGGTGCCCGACGCGCGCTTTCCGCCAGAGCCGGTGGGACCGGCCGAGGGCGCGGCGGTCAACGCCTCGTCGCCGACGGTCTCCGACGCCACGCCGCACCGGCGGATCATCGAAGACTTCCTGCACGCGATCCGCACGTCCGGCAGGCCGGCCTGCGACGGACCGGAAGGCCGCCGCAGCGTCGTCGTGATCGATGCGATTTATGCCTCGGCGCGGGCGAAGGGACCGGTTACAATCGAGTAGGCAGGATCCTCGACGTGCTAATTGATTTTCTCGCGCTTCCGTTCGCTTCCCTTCCGCTCATCGTCGGGTTCGTTCGCGGTAAGGATCGGTTCGTTCCGGGCGTGCTCGACGACGACATCGACAAGGATTTTTCCGGCATCCGCTGCCCATCGTGCAAGTGGCGCCCGACGCGCGAGGATACGTGGGCGTGCTCGCCTGGCTGCGGCGAAGTCTGGAACACCTTCCAGACGCACGGCGAATGCCCGGGATGCCAGCGACGCTGGCCGAGCACGCAGTGCACCAGGTGCGGCGTGTGGTCCGACCACGACGACTGGTACGAGGAACGTCCTCAGCCGCGATAGCACGTTCGCTCCCCCTTCGACCGGCCGCGCAACACTGTACCGAACGACGCCGCCAGCGGCGCGAGAAGGCGGATCGCGGCCGCGATCTCCTCTGGCGTAGCCGTGCTCGAGATGAAACACGAGAGTGACGCATGAGCGGGCAACGCTGCAACGAGCTGCGCCTGACCGGTTCCGGCGGCGCGAACCGCGTCATGGAGGCGGAGCTCAAGCGGCTCGTGATGCGCTCGCCGTTCGACGTGCGGCTCGAGAAACCGAAGCGAGAGGGCGAAGCGACACTGCTCTATCCCTTCGACGCGCGCGTCGCTTGGGTGGCGGCGTGCCATCACCGCACGTCGTCGCGAATTTCCTGGGATCTCTGCTCGAGCGCTGCGGTACGCCTCGAGCCACTCTTCGCCGACCTGTTGCCCGCGCTCTCGTCGGACGACAGGCTCCCTGGCGCTACGCACCTGCGCCTCTCGGTCGAGGTCGGTCCATCGACCGACTTCGAGGCGTCTCCGCTCCAGCTCCGCGGCGTCGTCAAGAACGCGCTCGTCGAGGCGTTGGCGTCAGGAGGCGTCAGGTCCGACGTCGACGCCGAATCGCCCGATGTCGTGTTCGTCGTGCGCCGCGCAGGAACGCCTGAGGCGCGGCGTACGGTGGTTGGCATCGACATCGGCGGCGGAGCGCGGCATCGTCGTGGTGCGCGGGTGGCCGCCGGGCCTGCGCCGCTGCGCGAGACCATGGCGGCACAGCTGATCATGTTGTCGCGCTGGGACGCGCGGAGTGAGCCCCTCGTCGATCCCATGGCTGGAGGCGCCACGATTCCGATCGAGGCGGCCGGCCTCGCGGCGGGCGCGGCTATTCGACGGCCGTCGGATCTGCCGCTCGCCCACCTCGCCGCGTTCAAGGATCTGCCGCGCGAGGCGCCCGACCTGTTCCCCGGGACTGTGCCGCAGATCGTCGCGCTCGACGTCGATCCGGAGCGCATTCCCGCGATGGTCGGCAACCTTCGCGCCGCCGGGCTGACCGGTCCCGCGTACAAGGACTCAATCGTCATTGCGCAACAGGACGTTCGAGGGCTGACTCCGGAATACATCGCGCGCCTGCTGCCCTCCGTGCGCACCATGAAGCCAGGCGTCTTCTGCTTCAACCCGCCGTACGGCGTGCGCATCGGCGCGGAACAGGGTGACGAGCATTTGCTCGCGCTCTACGCGGACATGGGCCGCACGCTCGCGCGCTTCAGCGGGTGGCGCGCCGCCTGTTTCGTTGCGAATCCCGACTTCGTCTACGCTTTCGGCCACGCGCCGGTCATGACGAAGCCGGCGAGCAACGCCGACCTCCGCGGCGCCTTTCTCGTCTTCCAGCTGTGATCCGAATTACAGAGAACGTCGCGCGCGTCTACACCCAGCGGAACGAGCGGCGGGTGAAAACCATCCATGGCTTTCCCAGACTGGGATGCAGGAGGGCGGCGGCGCCCCCGGTGCAGAATGCCATCACGTAGGCGGCAGTGGTGCCCTCCCCTAAAAGGACGTGTGAGGCCGCCACACCCAGAATCCCCCAGCTGACCACCTCGTTCACGGTTGCAATCCGTTGCGTCCAGGACGGACGAGCTGCGCGAGCGATCTGCCGCAGGACCTCCGCACGCCAGGCTGGAGACGGTGGGTCGAGAAGCGCCGTAGCCAACAGCGCTTCGTCCGCTACCGCGGCGTCGAAGGCCGCCCGGCACACCTCACAAACGAACATGTGCTCGGCCATGTCGGTCGGTACCGGGCCCCGACCGCATTGCGCCGCGCGGGCGTCGGCATCGTACAGGCGATCGAGAAATGCTTCGCAGGTCACCACGTGCCCAGTTCCTTGCGCAGCATCTGACGTCCCCGATGGAGGCGCGTCTTGACGGTCCCCTCTGGAATCTCCAGCGCGCGCGAAATCTCCGAAACTGACATCTCCCCCAGATAGTAGGCCAGGAGAACGGCCCGCTCGGGCTCCGCCACACGGGCCAATGCGCGTTTCACTCGTTGATCCTCGTCGCGCCGGACGGCCTGCTCGTCTGGTGCCAGGGCGGCAGGAATCGACTGGAGAGAAGGGAACGAATCGTCCCCCGGCCAGCCAGACGGCACGTCGCGCCGTTGCGGAGAGCGGAAATGGTCCGCCACGCGTCGCAGCGCCAGTGAGTAGATCCATGTCGAGAGGCGGGACGTCCCGCGATACCGCGGCAGTGCGCGGAAGGCGTCGAGGAGGACTTGCTGAGCCACGTCCTCTCGGTCCGGCCCGACGATGCCGCTGCGCGCGCAGAGGGAGTGGACGAGGGCGGCGAAGCGGTCGACGAACGCACGCTGGGCTGCCGGGTCACCGTTTCCGCACCGCCGGGCCAGTTCCAGGTCCTCCTCATAGCTTTGGGCCGTGGGAGGGTCACGCCTTGGAGCCATCGGCCGAAGCTGAGGCAGAGGCCAGGGCCTTCAAATACTCTACGTAGGCTTGGTGCATCTCCTCATCCATGACCGTCTGACGCTTCCATTCGTCGCTGCCTGCAACGAACCAGTGCGCGAGCCCTGCGATCCCGAAGGCAGACACCACCATCCCCCAGACACGGTGGTCCGGTGAGAGCCCGACCCAGAGGGCAATCCCGACGGCAAGGACCGAAAGAGTGGGCTTGAGGGGATGTCCGGCGCGTACAGGTGGTTGGGGGAGCTCCGGCTCACGCAGTGGAAGCGGGACGCCCTTCTCTATCGCCGCTACACGTTCCTGGGCGAGTGCCTGCAGCTGAGCGATGGCCATCCGAGACTGGATGTACCAGCCCGCCACGAGCATGGCGAAGACCCCAAGGGGGACCAAAACTCCAGCGTCCACCGACCACCTCCAGGCGCGGCGAAACCCGAGGCCGCTATGGTATGTGTCGGAGTGGTCGCCCGTACGGTTTTCTCGCCGGGCCGAGAAGCCTACGGCGTTCGGCGCGGAGCCGATCACTCGCCTCTTAACGCCCCGACCGGATGGACTCGAGTCGCGCGACGCGCCGGGACGTAGCTCGCCAGAAACGCGATCAGCACGAGGAACGCTGCCACAGCGCTGAACGTGAGCGGGTCGAACGGACTCACTTTGTAGAGCAGCGATCGGGCGAGCGGCATACCCGCGGCCGAGAGCGCCAGCCCGGCGCCAATGCCGATGCCGGCCAGCAGCAGGCCGTGACCGACGACGAGGCGGAGAATATTGCCGTGGCTCGCACCGAGCGCCACACGCACGCCGATCTCCTGCGTCCGCTGCGAGACGGAGTACGACAGGACGCCGTAGACACCTATCGCCGCGAGTAACAGCCCCATCACGCCGATCGTCCCGAAAATCCAGCCGTAGAGCCCGTACTGCCAGTAGCTCAATCGCCGCGCTTCGCTGATCGTTCGCGCCTGGAACATCGGCAGGTTCGGGTCCGAGCCGCGAATTGCCGCGCGTACCGCCGACGTGATTGTCGTCGGCTCACCTTCCACGCGCACCGTGAGGCCGGTATTGAGCAGCTGCTGATACGCGAACGGAACGTACGCCACTGCCGGCGGTTGATCGTTGGACGGATCGATGCCGAAGACGTTGGCGTCGGGCGTCACTCCGACGACGGTAAACCACTCCGACTTCTGGTCTTCGGCGAGTCGGAACCGCCCACCCACCGGATCGCGATCGGACCAGAACCTGGTCGCCATGGTCTGATTGATCACCGCGACAGGCGTGTGCGACCAGCCTTCGGCTTCCGTGAAGTCGCGCCCGCGCGTCGTCACGAGCCCGAGCGTAGCGTTGAAGTGCGGCGTGACACCGATGAAGGCAATGCCGGCGCGTTCGTTCGGTACTACGGGCCGCCCGTCCACGACAACCGTGCCGCCTCCTCCTCCGTTGCTGAGGGGGACCAGATTCGAAGCGAACGCGGCGCGCACGCCCGGGAGCGCCTCGACCCTTCTCACCACATCCTCCACTCGCCGGAGCTTGGCATCCTCGGGCTCGTACACCGCACCTGCCAGGAAAAATCGCATGCTCATGAGCGGTCTCGTATCGAAACCGAGATCGGATGCGCCGAGATTCATGAACGTCCGGACGAACAGCAGTGCGCCGACGAGCGACACGAGCGCAAACGCCACCTGAACGACAACCAGCGTACTTCGCAGCGGCGACCGGGCGACGCTGTTGCCGCGCGTGCCTTCCTTCAGCGTCTCGTGCAGGTTTCCGCGCGAGGCCTGCAATGCCGGAAACAGTCCAAACGCGAGCGCCGTCGTCGCGGCGACGGCCACGGTGTAGGCGACCGACCGCCAGTCCAACTCCCACCGCACGTAGTACGGCACCTGGTCTGGCGGCATGCCGGCGGCAATCAGCCTCGTGCCAACTGCGGCCAGCGCGATGCCGAGGGGCACGCTGATCAAGCCCAGCACAACACTTTCGGTAAGCAACTGCCGGACAATGCGGCCGCGGCCTGCGCCGAGCGCCGTGCGCACGGCGATCTCGCGGCGCCGGCCCGCGGCTCTCGCCATAAGGAGATTGGCGACGTTCGAGCAGGCGATGAACAGCACGAGCGTGACGCCGGCCATCATCAGATAGAGAACGAGCGGCACCTCCTCAGGCAAGAATGCTTCGCGCAGTGTGCGCAGCTGCGAGCTCCAGCCTTCGTTCGTCTGGGGATACTGAGTAGCGAGACGACCGGCGATGCTATCGAGATCCTCGCGCACGCGTTGGATGGTCACGCCCGGCTTCATCCGGCCAAAGGCGAACAGCCCGCGCGCGCCGCGCGGATCCTGAGAGACGATGGGCGTGAGCGGAATCCAGAGCCGTTGATTGTTGGGAAAGGCAAAGCCGGCCGGCATCACGCCGACCACGATGTGCGGCTTACCGTTGATCGAAATCGATTCGCCGATGATCTGCGAATCCCCGCGGTAGCGGCGCGTCCACAGATCGTATCCGAGCAGTACCACCGGGCCGGCGCCAGGCCGATCGTCTTCGGCGCTGAAGCCACGACCGAGAATTGGCGACGTTCCCAGCAGTGGAAAGAGATCCCACGAGACGCCGGCGCCGAGGTAGCGCTCAGGCTCGCCTCCACGGTCCGAAATCGTCACACTCCGTCCCGCGACGGCCGCAATCGTGGTGAAGACCGAGTTGGCCTCCTTCCAGTCCCGCATGTCCAGATACGACAGACCGGATTGACTGTCGGTGTGCTGATTCTGCTCGCCGACGACGAGAATCCTGTCGGGATCGGTATATGGGTATGGCTTGAGCAGGACGCCGTCGATAACGCTGAAGATGGTTGCGTTCAGGCCAATACCGAAGCCAAGGCACAGAATCGCGACCGTCGCGAATCCTTTGCTGTTCCAGAGGCTGCGGACTGCGTAGCGAATATCCCGGAGGAGCACTTATCGTTATACGGCTCGGACGCAGCGCAAGTTGCGGATCTTTGGATCTTCCGGCTGAAACCGGAAGCCACACAGCCGCCTTACCCCTTCCACCCTCCGTCGATCGCGAACGCCGAGCCCGTGACGAACGATGCCTCGTCGCTCGCCAGATAGAGTGCGGCGGCGGCAATCTCTTCCGGCTTCCCCATGCGGCCCATGGCCTGCGTGGCCGCCATTTCGCGATAGGCCTTTTCAGGATCCGGGTATTCGCGGACTCGGGCGGACACCCAGGGTGTCTCGACGCGGCCGGGACAGATGCAGTTGATCCGCACGCCGTCGGCCGCGTGGTCGAGCGCCATGCACTTGGTCAGACCGACCACCGCGAACTTCGTCGTCGCGTAGGCGAGCCGATCCTGGATCCCGACCAGGCCGGCGACAGACGCCATGTTGACGATCACGCCCTTCTTCTTCGCCACCATGTCTGGCAGGTAGGCTTTGGTGACGTTCAGCATGCCGCGGACGTTGACGGCGTACAGGCGGTCCAGATCGGCGCCCGTGGTCGTCAACGCGGTGCCCACGTGGCCGATGCCGGCGTTGTTCACCAGGATGTCGAGGGGGCCGGTCTGACGCGCGATTTCAGCGCAGGCAGCCTCGTCGCGAACATCCAGTTCGAGCGGCGTGGCGGTGCCGCCGGCCGCATTGATCCGCCCGGCCGTCTCGGTTGCAGTGGCGAGTTGGACGTCGGTCACGAACAGGCGTGCGCCCGCGCGCGCGAAGGTTTCGGCAATGGCCGCACCGATGCCTGAGCCGGCACCGGTGACAAGCGCACACTTTCCTTTGAGCTCGAATATCATGTGGAGTCCGTGGCGACGTGATAACTGACCTATTGTAGTCAACGATCTGCATCTTCCGCCTTTGGGCGGAAGAACACGATTGCCAAGAGGGCCCTGGAGAAATGATGAAGCGTTCCTGGTTACTCGTCGCGATTGTATTGGTCGCCGTCGGCGCCGCCTGTTCGGGCGGCGGCACGCCGAGCCGTCTGTCGATTGCCGTGATCCCGAAGGGCACGTCGCACGCCTTCTGGCAGAGCATACACGCGGGTGCGTTGAAGGCGGCCTCCGAGCTCAACGTCGACATCGCCTGGCGCGGACCGCTCCGCGAAGATGACCGCGACGCCCAGGTCGCCGAGATCGAGAACGCCGTCGGCCGCGGCGCCTCCGGCATCGTCCTCGCCCCGCTCGACGACGCGGCTATGGTCGCCCCGGTGAGCGCGGCCATGCGCCAGAAGATACCGGTCGTGATCATCGACTCGGGGCTCAAGGGCGACGACTACGTCAGCTTCGTCGCCACCGATAACGAAGTCGGCGGCCGGCTGGGCGGCGAAAAGCTGGCGGCGCTGCTCGGAGGAAAGGGCCGCGTCATCCTCCTGAGATACGCCGAAGGCAGCGACAGCACGACCAAGCGCGAGGAAGGGTTCCTCGCCGCCATGCGCGCGAATCCCGGCATCGAGATCGTGAGCTCGAATCAATATGCAGGCGCGGACGTGGAAGGCGCCTACAAGAAGGGTGAAGCGCTTCTCAGCCAGCACAAACGTGCCGACGGGAGCCTGGCGATCGACGGCATCTTCTGCGCCAACGAGAGCAGCACCTTCGGCATGCTGCGCGTGCTCCAGGACAACGGCTGGGCGGGCAAGGTCAAGTTCGTCGGCTTCGACGCGTCCGACAATCTGGTCAAGTCGCTCGCCGACGGCCTCATCGACGGGCTCGTCGTGCAGGACCCGATGAACATGGGGTATCTCGGCGTCAAGGCGGTCGTTGCGCACATCAAGGGCGAGCGCGTCGAGCGCCGCATCGACACGGGCGTCCGCGTCGTCTCGCGCGCCGATATGGAGACGCCCGAAGCCAAGGCACTGCTCAAGCCCGACCTCGATCGTTGGCTGAAGAACAAATAGATATCGTTGGCTGAAGAACAAATAGACCGCTGGCTGAAGCCGGAATAAGCACCATGGCTGAAGCAATCACGGGCGCGCCCCGCTTCGAGATGCGCGGGATCCGGAAGGCCTTCGGCGCCACGGTCGCCGTCGATGGTGTCGACGTGTCGGTCGTTCCCGGCGAGGTCTGCGCCATCGTCGGCCAGAACGGCGCCGGGAAGAGCACGCTGATGGCCATCCTCTCGGGCGCGCTGCAGCCCGACTCGGGCCGCATGTCGCTCGACGGCGCGCCGTACCAGCCCGCTCATCCGCTCGATGCCCGTCGAGCCGGTGTCGCGATGATCTACCAGGAGCTCTCGCTCGCGCCCCACCTGACCGTCGCCGAGAACATCCTCCTCGGCATGGAGCCAGCCCGTTTCGGACTGATTCGTCGCGCCGAGATGCGGCGAACGGCGAAAGACGTGCTGGAACGGCTGGGGCATCCCGAGATTTCAGTCGACGCGCCGGTCGCCACGCTCTCCCCCGCCGCCCAGCAACTCGTCGAGATTGGCCGCGCGCTGGCCGTCGGCTGCCGGGTGCTCGTGCTCGACGAGCCGACGAGCAGCCTGACACAGACGGACACGCGGAGGCTGTTCGCCCTCATCGCCGAACTGAAGCGCACGGGTCACGCCATCGTCTACATCTCGCATTTCATCGAGGAAGTGAAAGAAGTGGCGGACCGGATTGTCGTCCTGCGCGACGGCAAGATGGCGGGCGGAGGCTTGACCGCCGACCTGTCACCCGCCGAGATCGTGCGGCTCATGGTGGGCCGGCCGGTCGATGCGCTCTATCCGCGCTCGCCCCGTCGAAGGGGCGCGCCAATCCTCGAGGTGTCGGACTTCGGTCCGTCGGGTGCGACGTTCACGCTGCACCGCGGCGAGATCTTCGGGATTGCGGGCCTCCTCGGTGCGGGCCGCACCCGTCTCATCCGGGGACTCTTCGGCCTCGAGTCTGTGCGCACGGGACGCGTGCGACTGGGAGCGTGGTCGGGTGCGGCGGAACCAGCCGAGCGCTGGCGCATGGGCTGCGGCTTCCTCAGCGAGGATCGAAAGGAAGAGGGCCTGGCTGCCGCGTTGTCGGTCGCGGACAACATGACGCTCTCCCGGCTCGAGGGCCTCGGCCCTGGGCCGATGGTTTTTCCGCGGGCTCAAGATCGCGCCGCTGCCCGCTGGATGGAACGCCTCCAGATCAAGGCCCGCTCCCCGCGTCAGCCTGTCGCCGAGCTCTCCGGCGGCAACCAGCAGAAAGTGGCGATTTCGCGGCTCCTCCACCACGACGTCGACGTACTCCTCCTCGACGAGCCGACGCGCGGCATCGACGTGGCGAGCAAGGCGCAGATCTACGAGCTCGTCGACGAGCTCGTTTATGAGCGCCAGGCGACCGGCGACTCCGAGCGCATGGCAGGCCGCGAACCGCGCGCCGTGCTGATGATCAGCAGCTACATTCCGGAGCTGCTCGGCCTGTGCGATCGTGTGGCGGTCATGTGCCGGGGCCGGCTGGGCGAGCCACGTCCGGTCGCCGATCTGACCGAGCACGGGCTGATGCTCGAGGCCACCGGTGCTGGAGATGCGTAAGTGAAGCCGCGAGCGCTTCTCGAATCGGCCGGGCCGCTCATCGGCCTCGCCTTCGTCGCGATCATCTTCGGGTTTCTCGTCGGACCGCAGTTCTTTCGCGGCAACAACCTCGAGCTCATCGCCAGACAGACCGCCATCGTCTGCACGGCGGCGCTCGGCATGACGATGGTCATCGTGGCCGGCGGCATCGACTTGTCGGTCGGGTCGATCGTCGCGCTGACGACAGTCGTCGTGGCACTGGTGCTCCGAGCGGACCACGGCCCGGTAGCCGCCGCCGCGGCGGGAATCGGTGCCGGCGCGGTCTGCGGCTTCATCAGCGGACTCCTCGTCACACGCCTGCGCGTCGTACCGTTCATCGTCACCCTTGGCATGATGCTGCTCGTGCGCGGCACCGCCAAGGGCCTATCCGGCGAGCGCAGGCTGGAGGCGCCGACAACCTGGTTGAACGACATGCTCCGGACGCTCGAGCCCGGACACGGGTTCCTCGTCCCCGGAGGCATCTGGCTCGTCGCGCTTCTCGCGCTGGCCGTCGCGATTACGCTGCAATACACGCGCTTCGGCAGGCATCTCTTCTCGATTGGCTCCAACGAACGGACCGCGCGGCTGTGCGGCGTGGCCGTCGATCGCACCAAGGTCGCCGTCTACACCATCGCCGCGGCGCTCACCGGCGTGGCTGGCGTGCTCCAGTTTTCACGACTCTCGGTCGGCGACCCGACAGTCGCGGACGGCCTCGAACTCGACGTCATTGCCGCCGTCATCATCGGCGGCGGCAGCCTCGCTGGTGGCCGCGGCACCGTGCCGGGCACGATACTCGGCGCCGCCACGATGGCCGTCATCCAGATTGGGTGCGCTCAGCGAGGTCTGCCCAACTGGGTGCAGCAGATCGTCACTGGCGCCATCATCGTGCTCGCGGTCGCACTCGATAGGTGGAGGCAGAGGACATAGACATAGACATAGGCTCAGGGCTCAGGGCTCAGGGCTCAGGGCTCAAGGAAGAGCATGCTGACTCAAAGTCGGACGTTCGACCCCAGGTCCAGCCCTTCATTCATCCACCAGGGTCCAGGGAATCGACGAGCGCTTTCAGGCTGGCGCAGAGTTCTTTGTATCCGGCTTCCAGGCTGCGACAGTCCGTAGCCACGATGAAGGCAAGTCGGCCGCTTACGTCGACGAGGTAACGGGCTTCCGCCGCCGATCCGGCGGCGATGTTGAGAAAATGTAAATACTCTCGCTCGTGGCGGCGCGCACATCCTTCAACAATGTTGGCCGCGGAAGAGACGGCGGCCTTCCGAAGCTGCGCTTGAAGTCCATAACGCTCGGACGCCGGAAAGTCCGAAGATGCTCGATAAACCGCGAGTACGAGCTGATCCGCTAGTGTGAACACTCGAAGCTTCCTATGATCTCTACTCATGATCGTCTCGACTCAGATCATCAAGATCTTTGCCATACCCTGAGCCCTGAGGCCTGAGCCCTGAGCCAAATGAAGATCACCTTCCTAGAGACATTCGATCTCCGCTTCCCCACTTCGCGTACGCAGGACGGCACTGACGCGATGCACACCGATCCTGACTACTCGGCGGCTTACGTCATTCTCAAAACCGATGGCGGCCATGAAGGCCATGGGTTCGCGTTCACCATTGGGCGTGGCAACGACATCTGCGCGGCGGCGATCGAGTCGTTCCGGCATCACGTCGTGGGACTGTCACTCAACGAGATCACCGAGGACTTCGGCGGATTCTGGCGGCGGCTCGCGAGCGACTCGCAGCTCCGATGGCTGGGGCCCGAGAAGGGCGTCGTCCATCTGGCGCTCGCCGCGATCGTCAACGCGGTGTGGGACCTCTACGGCAAGGTCGAGCGGAAACCGGTCTGGAAGCTGCTGGCGGACATGACGCCCAAGCAGCTGGTGTCGTGCATCGACTTCCGCTACATCACCGACGCACTCACTCCGGAAGAAGCCTTCGAGATGCTCGACCGCCTCTCGCGGACGAAGGGGGATCGCGAGGCCGAGCTGCTACGCACAGGTTATCCGGCGTACACGACGTCGGTCGGCTGGATGGGTTACTCCGACGACAAAGTACGCGCGGCGTGTCGTGACGCCATCGCGGACGGCTGGACACACTTCAAGGTCAAGGTTGGCGCCGATCCGGCGGATGACGCGCGACGAGTCGGCCTCGTGCGAGAGGCCATCGGCCCGGCGCGGACGCTGATGGTCGACGCGAACCAGCGGTGGGATGTCGGCGAAGCGATCGCGCGAATGAAAGATCTGGCGCGCTTCAACCCGCTGTGGATCGAAGAGCCGACGAGCCCGGACGATGTCCTCGGGCACGCCGCGATCGCGCGGGCGGTCCACCCGATCGGCGTCGCGACCGGCGAGCACTGCGCCAACCGGGTGATCTTCAAGCAGCTCCTCCAGGCGCAGGCGATCAGCTTCTGCCAGATCGACAGCTGCCGCCTCGGCGGCGTGAACGAGAACCTCGCGGTGATGCTGATGGCGGCGAAGTTCGGCGTGCCGGTCTGTCCGCACGCCGGAGGCGTCGGCCTGTGCGAGCTGGTCCAGCACCTGTCGATGTTCGACTACATCGCGATCACCGGGACGATGGAGAATCGCGTCACCGAGTTCGTCGACCATCTGCACGAGCACTTTGTCGATCCGGTCGTGATCAAGCGGGCCCGTTACATGGTGCCCGAGCGTCCCGGCTACAGCAGCGAGATCAAGAAGGAATCACGCGCCCACTACCGATACCCCGATGGGCCCGTGTGGAGCGCGTAGGACTCACGAGGTGCCGTATGTCCAAGAATCGTTCGATCGTGCTGGTGATTGCGCTCCTGGCCGCGTCGTGGTCGCAAGCCTCGGCCGTGCCCCAGACCAAGCCCGGCGGCTACATCCTCGAGCGCGACGCCGAGGTCGCGAAGAACGAGCCCGGCACGCACAAAGGCGGAGGTGAGACGATCGGCTACTCCTTCTTCGCCAATGCACCGGGCCTGAAGATGGTGTTCCGAAAGCGCGCGCTCAAGGCCGGCTCCGGCATCGGCTACCACGAGCAGAAGGAGGACGAGATCTACTACGTCCTCAGCGGCCGCGGCGTGATGACGGTCGACGGCAAGAGCTTCGAGGTCACGCCCGGGACCGCCGTGCTGACCCGTCCAGGCAGCTCGCATGGGCTGAAACAGGCGGGCGACGAAGACCTCGTCATTCTCATCAACTATGAGCAGCAGACCAAGTAGCGCCGGAGACTGGCACGCTTCCTCGAGCCCTGAGCCTTGAGCCTTCCCACGCCGACACGCCGCCAGTTCCTGCTCTCGCTGGCCGCGGCGCCCGCGCTTGCACGCCAGGGCAGGACGGCGCTCGATCTCGCTGCGATTGAGCGGCCTCGCGTGCTGCGAGCCGCCAACAAGTACCTCACCGAAGCACCGGTGACGATTACGGCGTCGCGAAGCGCTCGCAGTGCCGGCGGCGTCCACGACTACTTTTCAGAGGGCGACTACTGGTGGCCGGATCCCGCTAATCCGGGCGGGCCGTATATCCAGAAGGACGGCCTGACCAATCCGGATAACTTCGTCGCGCACCGCCACGCCCTCATCCGGCTCAGCCTGCATGTGCCGGCGCTCGCGGCAGCCTGGTCCCTTACACGCGAACGCAAGTACGCGACGCACGCCGCGACCCACCTGCGCGCCTGGTTCCTCGATGAGAAGACCCGGATGAACCCGAACCTCCTCTATGCGCAGGCCATCAGCGGGCGATTCACCGGGCGCGGCATCGGCATCATCGACACGCTTCATCTCGTCGAAGTCGTCCGGGCGATCGGGGTCATCGAGCAAACCAGCGTCCTCTCCCAGGCGGATCGCGAGGGTGTCCGCGGCTGGTTCGATCAGTACCTGACGTGGATGACGACGCACGACTACGGCCAGGCGGAGCGGGACGCCAAGAACAACCACGGCACCTGCTGGGTGATGCAGGTGGCAGAGTTCGCGCGATATACGAATCGGCCGGACCTCACCGCGTTCTGCCGCGAGCGGTTCAAGAGCGTGATCGTGCCCGGCCAGATCGCACCCGACGGCAGCTTCCCAGAAGAGCTGCGGCGGACCAAGCCCTATGGATATTCCCTCTTCAACCTCGATGCGATGACGACGATCTGCCAGATCCTGTCGACGCCCGCCGACAATCTGTGGCGATTCGAGATGCCTGACGGCCGTGGTGTCGCGAACGCGCTTTCGTTCCTGGTCCCGTTCATCGAGAACAAGGCCGCCTGGAAATACCCCCCAGACGTCATGTATTTCGACCAATGGCCTGTGAGACACTGCCTGCTTCTCTTCGGCGGGTTGGCGCTCGGCCGGCCCGAGTACCTGACGCTCTGGCGCCGCCTGAACGCGGATCCGGCGGTCGACGAGGTCATCCGGAACTTCTTTATCCGTCAGCCCCTGTTGTGGGTGAGCTCATGAGATACACCGCAATCACAGCCGCCGCCATCCTGACGATCTCGGGTCGGCCCATCGAGACACCGGCGCACGTGGCCCAGACCACGGGCAAGCTGTCGCCGATTGTTCAGTCCGAGTTCCTGTACGAAACCGCCCCGTTTCCGAGCGCGCACGCCTCGACCATCGTGGAAGGGCGCGCGGGGCTGGTCGCGGCCTGGTTCGGGGGCACTCGGGAAGGGGCGCCGGACGTCGGCATCTGGCTCTCGCGTCACGTGAAGGGCGCGTGGACGGCACCGGTCGAGGTCGCGACTGGCGTGCAGCCGGACGGAACGCGCCACCCGTGCTGGAACCCGGTGCTCTTCGAGCTGCCGGACCGCTCGATCGTACTCTTCTACAAGGTCGGTCCCGATCCCCGGAATTGGTGGGGCATGGAGCGCACATCCGCCGACGGGGGCCACACGTGGAGTGACGCACGGCGCCTACCCGAAGGCATTCTGGGCCCGATCAAGAACAAGCCAATCCGCCTCGGCGACGGCACGATCATCAGCCCGAGCAGCACCGAGTCGAATGACACCCCGAGCGTCTGGCGCATCCACTTCGAACGGTCCGAGGACGCGGGCCGAACCTGGACGATCGTCCGGCCGACCCCGGTTCCCGGCGCGCCCGAGCCGAACGCGATCCAGCCGAGCATCCTCGTGTATCCCGATGGCGGGTTGCAGGCCGTCGGGCGGACGCGATCCGAGCGCGTGTTTCAGACCCGGTCCACGGACGGCGGCAAGACGTGGACGCCGCTGACGCTCACGTCCCTCCCCAACCCAAGTGCGGGAACTGACGCGACGACACTGCGCGACGGACGGCAGCTCATCGTGTACAACCACACGCCCAAGGGGCGGTCCCCGCTCAACGTCGCGGTCTCGCGCGATGGCACGACGTGGGAAGCGGCCCTCGTCCTCGAGAGTGAACCTGGCGAGTATTCGTATCCGGCGGTCATCCAGGCGGCCGACGGCAAGGTGCACGTCACTTACACGTGGAAGCGGCAACGCATCCGTCACGTGGTCATCGATCCCACCCGGCTCACGTCAGTGCCGATGCCCGACGGCGCGTGGCCCCAGAAGGGTCAATAGGGCGTGATGAAATTTCGCACTGCGAAATACCAACCGTCCTGTCTCAATCCAGGCTGACGAACGGTCCTACAATCCTGTAAGATTGTCGGCTCATGCCCCACGCGAGTGTCAGTCAGGCGAAGGACCACACCAACGAGACCCGGCGGCTGGCCACGCTGCTCGAGATCAGCCAGGCGCTGTCGGGCGTGCTGAACCTCAAGGCCGCGCTTCATTCCGTGCTCGACATCCTCGAACGACGCCACCAGGTGGCGGGCGGCGCGGTGCTGCTCGTCGATCGGGACAGCAAGGACGTCAACGTGGAAGCGGCCGGCGGCATCAAGCTGCCGGGGCAGCGCGGACGGAGCCGGGGCGAAGGCAGCGGCGTCACCGAACGGGTCATGGATTCGGCCAGGGCCGTCATGGTGCCGCGGGTCAGCCAGGAGCCCAACCTGGCACCGCCACCGACCGAGCGTTCGCGCGCCGAGCAACGCGAGTTGTCCTTCGTGGCCGTGCCGATCATCCTCGGCCGGCGCCCGACCGGCACGCTCGAGGTGGTGCTGCCCTTCAAATCCGACCGCGACTACCAGCGCTCGCTCGAGTTCTACAAGGTCGTGGCGTCGATGATCGCCCAGGCGATCAAGGTCAGCCGCATGGTCGAGGCCGACCGGCACAAGCTGGCCGAGGAGAACGAGCACCTTCGCGACGAGCTGCGCGAGCGCTATGCCTTTCGCAACATCATCGGCAACAGCGCGCCGATCCAGCAGGTCTACGAGCAGGTCGCGCAGGTGGCCCGGACCAACACCACGGTGCTCATCCGCGGCGAATCGGGAACGGGCAAGGAGATGATCGCGCACGCGATCCACTACAACTCGCCGCGCGCGAAGAAGCCGTTCATCAAGGTCAGCGCCGCGGCGCTGCCAGAATCGCTGATCGAATCAGAGCTCTTCGGCTACGAGCGCGGGGCATTCACCGGGGCGCAGGCGGCCAAGAAGGGCCGGTTCGAGCTGGCGGAAGGCGGGACGCTCTTTCTCGACGAGATCGGAGACCTGAACCCGTCGACGCAAGTCAAGCTGCTGCGCGTGCTGCAGGAGCGCGAGATCGAACGCCTTGGCGGGACGACATCGATCAAGATCAACGTCCGGCTCATCGCGGCCACGCATCAGCCGCTCGAAACGCTGATGGAAGAAGGCCGGTTTCGCGCCGACCTCTACTATCGACTGGCCGTCTTCACCATCTTTGCGCCACCGCTCCGGGAGCGGAAGCCAGACATCATGCTGCTCGCCGATCACTTCGTCGAGAAGTATGCACGCGAGCACGGGAAGCGCATCCGGCGTGTGTCGACGCCGGCGATCGACATGCTGACTTCGTACCACTGGCCAGGGAACGTGCGGGAGCTCGAGAACACGATCGAGCGATCCGTGCTCGTCTGCGACGGCGGCGTCATCCACGGCCACCACCTGCCGCCGACGCTGCAGACCGCCGAGGCGTCAGACACCGTCCAGCGTCAGTCGCTCACGGAAAGCGTCGCCGCCTTCGAACGCGACCTCCTGCAAGACGCGCTCAAAACGACACGGGGCAACCGGGCCCACGCGGCGCGCCTGCTCGACACGACCGAGCGGATCTTCAACTACAAGGTCCGCCGCTACAGCATCGACGCGCGCCGGTTCAAGTAGCGCTTGCGGCTCGCTGCTGGCAGCTGGCGGCTCGTAGCGGCTGGAAGCGGGCAGCAGGCGAGCCGTCAGGCCGCCTCTACGGGAACGAAGCGCGGCACGTAACTCCCCTTGGGCACCTCGATCCGCACCTTGGCTTCGGTCAGCTCATCGGCGTAGACCCGTTCCAGCTTCTGCCGCAAGGCATACGCGCGGCGGCGGACGCTCGAATCGTCGTCGGTCGAGTAGGAGCTCGGCAGTCCCATCGCCTCGACCGCGATCAGGTATTCGTGCAGCGCCGCGGCCCGGCCCGCCAGCTCCATCTCGCAGATGTAGCGGAGGAAGTTGCGGACCTGGCTCGCACGAAGGAAGGTCGCACTCTGCAGCACCTGCTCCATCGCGGCGCGCTTCTCGACGTCATCAACGGTGTGTACGGTATTCATTGAGTCGCTCCCCGACGTTGGTCCCCTCACGAGGACCGGTCATCCCGTGACTGGCTGCGCTACCGACTTCCGTCTGCTTCCCGCTCAAGCGTGCCCGTGTCGTCCGCGCCGGCCCCGCGCCAGCCCTGCCGTCACGCGACGACTGGCGCCGCAAAGGCCGGCGCCGTGACGAGCGCGGCTGCACCCTGCAGGCGCGGATACTCCGACGCGGCAACCGGACGGATTTCGGTCGCCGCGGCCGCGGGCGTCAGCGCGCGCTCGGCGAACGCCGCCCGCACGTCCCTTTCGATGAGATCCCACGCCGCGGTTATTTCGCCGCCGACATACACGCGCGTCGGGTCGAACACGTTGACGACCGACACGAGCCCGGCGCCGAGGTACCGGCCTGTGGCCTGAAGAGCGGCACGCGCCTTCGCGTCGCCCCGCCGCGCGCGCGAGATCAGATCTTCGACGGTGAAGGTCCGCTCGTCGGCCGGCACGGGCTCGTCGGACTCCGCCGGCCGCCCGAAATAGCGGGCCAGGGTGGCGCGGTTCGACACATACGCCTCCCAGCAGCCCGTCGCACCGCACGAGCACCGCGGACCATCCATCGTCAGCGGCACATGCCCGAATTCTCCGGCCACATTGTGCCGGCCGCGCAGAAGTTCCCCGCGAACGATGACCCCGAGGCCGAGCCCGTCCGAGACGCTCACGAAGACGAAATCGCCAGCCGAGGTCGACGTGCCTCCGTGCATCGTCCACAGCTGCGCGAGGGCGCACGCCCGTCCCGAATTCTCGATCTGCACCGGCAGGCCGATCGCGGACGTCAGCAGGTCGTGCACGTCGACGTTCCGCCACCCGAGCGTCGGCGCGTGCAGCACGCGCATCGTCGAATGCTCGATCATGCCCGGGATGGCCACGCCCACCCCTTCGCAGGCCACGAGGCCGCCGTGATCGGCGAGCAGCGCGCGTATCCTGACACCGAGCGCCGCGGCGAGCGCCTTCGGATCGCGGACGGTGGGAAAGCCGACCACGCCGCTGAGCGGCTTGCCCAGCAGGTCGGCCGGCATCAGATAGGTCTGACTCGCCCGTACGTCGACGGCGACGACCGTGCGCCGGCGCGAGTCGATGTAGAGAAACGTGGGCTTCCGCCCGCGGACGGTCTTGCCGGTGGCGCCTTCGACGATGAGGCCGCTCTGGAGGAGATCGCTGACGAGGAGACTGACGCTACCGCGCCGCACGCCCATGGTGCGGGCGAGGTCGGCGCGCGAGATCGGCTGGTTGGCGCGGACCAGATTCAACACGATCTGCCGGTTGATCTCGCGCGACGTGCCCTGGGTGGCGACCTGAAAGCGAACCGGATCGATCTTTCGCATTTAGTCTTAGAGCCGAACTAATTACGCCAACAGCTCAACCACAGGCATTTCAGTAACGTCCAAGTGCTGTATTTTCTGGCTGCATCGGCGTCGTATTTGACTAAAGTCCGGACAAATTAGCCCCTTGGGCCATCCTTGTCAAGGGAAACAAGGGCGTCCGACAAATTTGTCGTCAGTCGGCACTCACAGTCGACTGTGACTGACGACTGACGACTGCCGACTAACGACTGATCGTGCGCGTCGAGAAATCCACCGCGGTGAGCGGCGCGTCCCAATGCGCTTCCAGCAGCTCGAAGCGGCGCTGCTCCTCGCGGTGGAATTTGGCCTGGTCGGGGTAGAGCTTCTTGACGATCTCCGCTTCCGTCGGTACGCCCGTGGCGCCGGGCCGTTCGACGAGCTCGACGGCGAAGGTCCAGTCGGCGCGGCCGTCGCCGTGGTAGCGCGGCGTGTACGTCCGAATGGACGAGTAGTACCCGGCATCCATGCGCGCCTTCAGCACCGGGTAGTGGTTGCGCTGAAAGAGATCCAAGAACTCATCTTGCGAGCCCCATTTGACGGTGTAGAAGTACCACGTCCGTACTTCGGCGGCACCGGCCGCCGGCGCCTGCGTGGCGGGCTCATGCCCGGTGCCCGAACTGCTCAGCGGCATCGTCAGCAGCACGGTCAGAACGCCCAGTTTTCTTGCGATCGCCTTCGTATCCATCACTACCTCTTCTTTCCACCTTGAATGCTCCACGCACCGTTGCCACGCGCCGCGATATACAGGAACACAAAACAGTAGAGCACGGCGAGTTCGCCACCATTGCGCACGGGCCAGTAGCCCTGCGGAGCGTGCACCTGAAAGTACGCGACAGCCATCTCGCCGCTGGCGATGACCGCGATCAGGCTCGCGTAGACGCCCGTTGCGATCATCAACCCGCCAGCCAGCTCGATGACGCCGGCCAGACCGAATTGCGACGTGATGGCCACCTGGTGGCCGCCGAGCACGCCGAGAAGCTTCTGCGCGCCGTGCTGGGCGAAGAGCAGCCCGGCGACGATGCGAAGGAGCGAGTAGATCTGCGGGGCGAAGCGCCCGAGGATTCCGTCCATGACACCTCCGATAGTTGGGGCCTACACAGTAGCGCGTTTCGGCGCTGCGGCGCTCGTTGCCAGAGTCGTCCTTCGGGGCTATGCTTCTGACACCTGCGGGAGGGACGCCATGGAACGCAAGACAGCCAGCGAGTTCGACCAGGATCTGCTCATTCTCTTCGACGCCTACGTGCACGGCGCCATCGATCGCCGCGGCTTCCTGGACAAGGCCAAGAAGTACGCCGTCGGCGGCGTGACCGCGGCCATGCTGCTCGATCAACTCAATCCCAGATTCGCTGAAGCGCAACAGGTGCCAAAGGACGACAAGCGGATCAAGACCGAGACGCTCGAGTACGACTCGCCACAGGGCACCGGCAAGATGAAGGGGTACTTCGTGACGCCGGCCAGCGCCAAGGGCAAACTGCCGGGCGTACTCGTCGTGCACGAGAATCGCGGGCTGAATCCTCACATCGAAGACATCGCCCGTCGCCTGGCGCTCGACAACTTCGTGGCGTTCGCGCCCGACGCGCTGACGCCGCTCGGTGGCTACCCGGGTGATGAGGACAAAGCGCGGGAGCTCTTTCCCAAACTCGATCAAACCAAGACCCGCGAGGACTTCGTCGCCGCCGCGGCGTTCCTCAAAGCCCGCCCCGAGTGCACAGGCCGCATCGGCACCGTCGGCTTCTGCTACGGCGGCGGCATCGTCAACATGCTGGCCACGCGACTGCCCGATCTCGGCGCCGGCGTCCCCTTCTACGGGCGTCAGCCGGCGGCAGCCGATGTCGCAAAGATCAAGGCGCCGCTCCTGATCCAATACGCCGAGAACGACCAGGGCGTGAACGCGGGCTGGCCAGAATTCGAGGCCGCCCTCAAGGCCAACAACGTCAAGTACACGGCCTACATCTACCCGGGTACGCAACACGGGTTCAACAACGACACGACGCCGCGGTACGACGAAGCCGCGGCCAAGCTGGCCTGGCAGCGGACCGTGGACTTCTTCAATCAGAATCTGCGGAAGTAGCGTCGAGTCTTGGAGGAGACGAAGAGAACGGGTTCGACACGAAGGCACGAAGCGCACGAAGACGCACGAAGGACGGGTCGCGCCGCGCTTCGCGCGGGGCGTGTTGAGTGCGCAATCGAGACCTCGAACACGCGGTGGGTCTCTGGCGTGTTCGAGATCTCGAATGCGCACTCAACACGACTCGCCGGCCGAATGGCCGGCGACGCGACCCGTCGCTGTCTGCTGTCTGTGTCCCACTTCGTGCGTCTTCGTGCGTCTCCGTGCCTTCGTGTCGAATCCGTGGACTCTGTCTTTCTCTCTAACGGGGTTCTGCCCCAAACAGCGCCGCCAAATCCCGAACGCTCAGCGGATCGGGCTGCGGCGCCAAGCCTGCGAGCGCGGCCGCGCGGCCGATGACCTGCTCGGCGCTCCAGCCGGCGGCTCGAAGGTCACGAACTCCGCTATCCCCATGGGACTTGCTCAACTTCTGCGTCGCTGACTTCATGATCAGCGGATGGTGGACGAACACGGCTGACGTCTGCCGGCCGACGAGTCTGGCCAAGCGCAGCTGACGCCCGGTTGACGACAGCAAGTCGTGTCCGCGAACCACGAGCGTCACACCCTGCACCGCATCGTCTATTGCGGCGACGCACTGATACGTCCAGTTGCCGAGACGATCCCGCAGGAGCAGGTCGCCGCACTGAGCTGACGGCTCCTGCTGTTGCGGACCGAGCAGCCCATCGTCGAACGCTTCGACGCCGGGTTCGAGCTTCAACCGCCAGCCAACACCTTCTCTGAGCGGAATCCCGGCGTCCCGACACGTACCGGTGTAGCGTCGCTCAGCCAGGTCGACTTCTGACGGCCGGGAGAGATCCGGCGCCGGCTGACTCGCGCGCGAGCACCGGCACCCATAAACGAGCCCCGCGGCGATGAGCGGCGCCAGCGCCTGACGATAGATGGCGTCGCGTTCGCTCTGCCGGCCGTCGCACGAGCCACGTCGATAGTCCTCCGTTGGGTAGATGTCGGCGGCGAAACCCAGCCAATCCAGATCGTCCAGCATAAGTCGCTCGGCTTCGGTTCGCGCGCGCTGCCGATCGTGATCTTCGACGCGAAGCAGGACTCGACCGCTTAGCGCGCGCGAGAGACCCCAGACGTATACCGCGTTCACGACGTGTCCCAGATGCAAGTCGCCGGTCGGAGCCGGAGCGAACCGGGTCAGTCGATCAGCCGGAAGTCGCGGATGGAGCGCCTTTGCGACCTCTGGACCGGATCGTGGTGCGGAACCTGAGGCGAAGATGTGTCCAGGCGTAGGCATTGGCGATGTGAGTACTTTGCGTCGATCACCGATTGCGAGACAAGAGGTCGTGTGGATGTAGGATGAGGCACACCGCGCAGGCGCTCGCAGGAGTGCCCCGCGAGCGCTGAAGAAGGAGGACCACCCATGAGCTCTCGCGTCTCCCGGCGGAAGTTGCTGCAGGCCGTCGGCACCGCCGCCCTCGCATCGTCGGCGCGAACGGCGTCAGCCCAGACACGCCCGGCGTTCTCCCGGATGCCGTCCGAAGGCAAGGACACGCCCAAAATCTGCCTGGGCTTCTGGGCAACGGTCGACGCGCCCAACATGCAACGCGTGAAGCAGATCGGCGTCGACCACGTGCTCACGGGCGGCCCTCGTATTCCCTGGGACGAAGCTGACGTCCGCGCCCGGATCGACCGCTTCAAGGCCGGCGGCCTGACGCTCTACAACATGATGATCTCGGGCTTCGACGACGTCATCTGGGGCAGGCCCAACGCGGAGGCGCAGATCGCCGATGTCATCGCCTCGATTCGCGCGGCCGGGAAGGCCGGCCTGCCAGTCATCGAATACAACTTCTATGCGAACCGGCTGATGGAGGGCTACAAAGAAGAAGTCGGCCGAGCCGGCGCAGGCTACACCGCGTACGACTACACCCTCTCGAAGAACCTCGCGGCGAAGGACGGCGTCGGCACGCATACCCGCGCGGACCAGCTGAAACGCGCCGAACATTTCCTCAAGGCCATCGTGCCCGAGGCCGAGAAAGCGAACGTCCGTCTGGCCCTGCACCCAAACGATCCGCCCGTGCCGCTCAGCCGAGGGTCCGAACAGATCATGGCGACGTTCGAGCACTGGAAGCAGTATCTCGATCTGGTCAAGAGCCCGTTCAACGGCATGACGTTCGACTGCGGCGTCACACGCGAGATGGGAGAGGACCCGGTCGCCGTCTGCCGGTACCTCGGCGAGCGCGACTGCATCAATCACGTCCACTTCCGCAACGTCGTCGTCCGCACGCCGTATGTGGACTACACCGAAGTGTTTCTCGACGATGGGCAGGTGGACATGTTCGGTGTCATGAAGGAGCTCGTGCGCCAGAAGTATTCGCGAACGATCTACCCAGAACACCCACGCGCCATCGACGTCGACCGTGCGCTCGGGCCGATGCGCGGCCAGTATCCGGGCGGCGGCGGCTTCTCGGGCGAGATCTACAACGTCGGATACGCGAGGGCGATGTTGCAGGCGGCGCTCACGAGGTGAGCCGGCGTGGCTAGCCTACGGGCTTCTGTCCGGCCAGGAACCGGTCGACGCGACCTGACACATCTTTCAAATACGCCGCATCGCCCCCTGCGAGCTCGGTCGTCACGTAGCCTGAGTAGCCGACGTCGTGCAGCGCCCGGCGCACCTCGGGCCAGTCGATATCGCCTTCGCCGAGATTCTTCCAGGCGAAGCGGCCGTTCTGCCGGTCGAGGGTGAAGTCCTTGAGGTGAATCTTCACGATGCGCGCGCCGAGTGTTCGAATCCAGTCCTGCGGGAATGCGTAGAAGACAACGTTGCCGACATCGAAGTACGCCCGCACAGATGGCGACTGGAATTCATCGACATAACGCACGAACTCGAGCGGGCTGAGCAGGAATTTGTTCCAGACTTCTTCGACGGCGATGATCACCTTGGCATCGCGCGCGACGGGGATCAGCCGTTCGCGAATGACTTGCTGGGAGCGCGTCCATGCGTCCCGGTATGACGTCGTGGCGTTGACGACGGCGGGTACGAGCAGGACGGTGTCCGATCCCCACAGCTTTGCATTGCGAATGGACGTCTCCATGCCCCGCACGCTCCGATTGACCACTTCCGGATCGCTGCTCGAGAGCGGCGAACGCCAGTGCTCATCGTTCATGACCGAGTGCACGCGAAGACCCGTCTTCTGAGACGCCTCGCGGATCTCGGCCGCTTCCTCATCCTTGGTAATGGTCTGCATCTCGATGGCCTCGAAGCCGGCGGCGCGCGCGACGGCGAACCGCTCCGCGTACGAGCCTTCCTTCGGCAGCATCGAGATGAGCGTCGATTTTCGAATGGCCTGGGTTGAGGGGGCGGGCGCTTGAGTGGCCAATGACGCTGCCGGGGTCGTACCGACAGAACGGGCTTCAGAGCTAGCGTGCCGGCTCGCGCTGCCGAGACCGACGGCCAACAGCTGGAGGAACGTACGACGATTGCTCAAGCTACCCATGGGACAGGCCTCCCTAGAATCACTGGACCGTGGCGGATGTGTCGCTATACTACAGCCACTCTCGACCTCAGCGTGGGACCGGCTTGGGCACGGTGACGGCGAACACGAAACGCTGGCCGTCAGGACTGCTGACGCTGCTCAGCTGGGCCGGAGCCCCAATCGGGCCCGGGAAGCTCGAACAATCGCTGCGGGGCTCCGGTCTGAATCCCGGCCGCCGTCGTCACATCCACCGCCATCACGGTCTGCCGGGGCGGCTGAGAGAGAAAGAACAGCTCCCGTCCGTCCTTGCGCCACACGATGCCACCGATGCCGCCGTCGCTCGAGACCTGCGACTGCACCGACCCTGGTCCCGCCGCACCTAACGCGGGATCGAAGGGGCTGACGTAGATCTGAAAGCGACCCGATCGGTTCGAGTTGAACGCCAGAAAGTGTCCGTCTGGCGAGAGCCGGCCGCCCCGTCCGAGGAACGCCTCCCGTCCAAGCTCGATCGGCTTGCGCTGACCTGGATCGCCAGTCAGCGGCAGGATGAACATCGTGTCGCCGTTCCAGAAGCAGAGGAAGCGGCCATCGGCCGACCAGTCCGTCAGAACGATGGAAGCGCCGGTCGTGTGCTGGTAGAGCATCTCTTCGGCGCCCTGACCACTCGATGCCCGTCGATATACGCCGTGGGTGTTGTCGCGGACGGATACGTAGGCGATCTGCCGTCCGTCCGGGGACCAGACCGGAGCCGTATCCAATGCCGCATCAGACGTGATGGCCGTGCCCTTGCCCGTCGCGACGTCGAACGCCCAGACATCCTGCGAGTCGCTGTCGGGGTCGATCTTGATCACCGCGAGGCGCGAGCCGTCCGGCGAAAACGCCGCCTGCGCGTACGCCCCAGGCTCACCCACCCGGCCCACCACGGTCCCCTGCCGGTCGAAAACGGTCAGCTGCTGCAGCCCGCGGTTCTGTCGCTGTTGACGGGCGAGAAAGCGCCCGAGTGTACCGTTCTGACCACCGGCCGTGATCGCCGCCTTGTTGCGCGCCGCGAGCGAGGTCTGGAACGCTGGCACATCGGGCTTCTGCAGGACCTCGAACGAGAAACCCACGGTCCCCATTTCATCGAAGGACTGCTCACCCCACAGCGCACGGCGTGGCGGGTCGATCGGATTTCTGGGATTCTCGGCGGAGTTGTCGTAAAGGAGCGTGACATCGATGCGCGTCCCCTTCGGCAGCGTGAACGGCTCCTTGTAGACGTAGCTGTCCTGCCAGTTGAAGTCCCAGTCGTCGATCCAGATGAGGGGCCGCGTCGAGCCATCGGGCAACGTGGCGGTCGCCTTCATTTCCCTCGCCAGATAGTGCGCGTGCGCCATCGCCGAGTAGATGCGAACATCGCCCGGCAGCGTGAAAGAGTCCTTGATGGTGAAGCTCCTGTCGCCGGGCGCGATGTCGATGCCGGCGCCGAAGCCGAAGAGCGCTGGCAATTCGACCGAGAACAGGTCCTTGTCCGGAGCGCGGTCGGCAAAGTAAATGCCGACCAGCGACTTCTCCCTCTCCGGCTTGCCGCTCAGGTGAAAGTGCATCTGGAGGAGGAAGTCCGAGCCCTTGGGAAGCTTCGCCGCGATACCTTCGGGAAACATCCGCGGCGTCGCGCCAACGGCCCAGCCGCCGAGGCCACGCGAGTCTCCGCGATCGTTGACGACGCCGACCGCCTCCATCCCGCCAAAGCCGGGCCGCCCGTCCGCGCCGTCCCGCGCCGACAATCGTCCGCCCGCGACTTGCGCGAAAAGTGCGTGATGGACGACCTTGCGAGCGCTGGGACGAAACTCGATGCCGCGCACCCACTTGTCTTCAGTAAGCCCGGTCGGGATCACGAAGTTGCGAAACACATCCGGGCCGCTCGCCGGAAGGTCGAACGCCGCTGGCATCTCGAGGATGAGATCCGGCTGACCGAGGCGCCAACCGTCGGTCGGAAACGCCGGTGGCTTCGGCATCTTCGCCTCGTCACCGCGCGGCATCCCCGCCTGCACCCATGCGCTAATTGCCGCGATTTGCGCATCGCTCAACCGGCGCTCGCCGACAAATTCGCCGTACCCGGGAGCCGCGTGCCACGGCGGCATGTATTTCTCGCTCGTGACACGCGCAATCAGCTTGCCGCGCTTGGCGACGTCCTCGTAGGACAGCAGCGAAAACGGCGCGACCTCGCCGGGACGATGACAGGTGACGCAGTTCGCATACACGATCGGCGCAATCGTCTCGGTAAATGTGACGGCCGTGCGAGTTTGCGTTCCGGGTGCTGCTCCGACCCCGGCTCCGACCCCAGCTCCGACCCCAGCTCCGACCCCGGCTCCGACCCCGGCTCCGACCCCGGCTCCGACCCCGGCTCCGACCCCGACTCCGACCCCGGCTCCGACCCCAACACCGCCGAGCAGCACGGCGACAAAGAGTCCAACGAACACGTGTATACGCATCGATACTTCTCCTGCCTGCTCCCGATCCCAACTACTTCTTCAACACGGCGGGATCGACGATAAAACAGCCCACGGCTTCCGTCTCGCGCCTCGGCACCGTCCGTCCCGAGAGGACGGCGTCGAGCGCGTTGCGAAGGTCATGCTCGGTGACCCGCTGCCTGGGTTTTCCGAGCGCTGCATAGAAGTTATCGATCCGCCCCCGGTACCGAATCGTGCCGGTGCGGTCGACCACGACCGCCTGCGGGGTGACGGACGCATTCGCGTTCTTCGCGATGACTCGCGACCGATCGATCGCGGCAGGAATGCCGTCGTATGCGTACTCCTGCAGGTGCTTCCGGACCGCATCGTCCAGGCGGGCACCCGCAACCTCCACGTCCTCGTACATCAAGGAGCACTCCACGCCCTTGGGGCCGTACTCCCGGCATACGCGCTGAATCTCGGGCGCGTACGAGTTGGACACTGGACAGTCGGTCGCGACAAAGATGATCACGCTCGCCGCGGCGCCAGGTTCGAAGGGCTTCAACGTGCGGCCGTCGATGTCGCGAATCTGCACGGGTGCGCCTGGCCCGGCAGCGCCGAGCGCAACACTGGCGGCGACCAAGCCACTCCACACGCTACGCCACACATTGTTCAACGCCGTGCTGTGACTCGACCGCATGACAGGCTCCCGAAGAAGTGTCGATAGTCTAGGCGTGAGAATTGTCGATAATCGAGGTATCACTTGTCAAGCGCGTGTCGGGGCGCGGATTGCCGGGCGCGCAGGGCACATACGTTTACAATAGGCCGTCGGATCGCATGCCCAGCACCGGCTTCCTGCGCGCGTCCCGTCGCATCGCGGCAAGCGGCATCCTGCTGCTCGCGGGGCCAGTACTCGCCCGGCAACAGCAACCCGTCTTCAGAACGGGTGTCGACCTGGTGACGGTCGACGTAACGGTACTCGACGGCTCGGGCGCGCCGGTCGAGGGACTCGGCGCCGACAGCTTCGATGTTCGCGTAAACAACGGTCCCCGGCGGGTCGTCTGGGCCGAGTACGTTCGTCAGCAGCTGACTCCGCTGCCCGGAACGGACCCGCGCGGCCACTTCGATACCAACGAAGGCCGGAATCCCGGCCGGCTCATCCTCGTGGCCGTGGATCAGACGCACGTCCGGAGAATCGAGGGCCGCGCGGCGCTCCGGGCCGCCGCCGACTTCATCGACGCGCTCGAGCCTGCCGATCGGGTGGCGGCCGCACCGGTGAACCACGGCGGTGCGATTGCCTTCACCGGCGATCACGCCGGCGTCAAGCGATACCTGCAGACGTTGACCGGCGAGGCGTCGTCGGTTCCAGCGCACTTCAACGTCGGATTGGTCGAGGCTTTGGCCATCGCCGACGGCAGCCGCACGAGGCTGGACCAGGTCGTGTTGCGCGAATGCGGCCAGCCGCTCGGCCGCTACGAGAACCCGCGCAGGCTGGCCGAGGCCGAAGGTGCCCGCGATCCCTGCCCGGTCCAAATCGAGCAGGAGAGCCGCGCGATGGCGCAGCTCGCGCGCAATGATGCGCGGCTGTCGCTCGACGCGCTGCAGCGCCTCATCGCCCGCCTGGCCGAGATCGACGGCCCCAAGACGCTGGTCCTCATCTCCGAAGGACTGGTGGCCGAAGCCCAGCTCGTGGACCTCACGGCCCTGGGCGCCGCGGCGCAGGCCGCCCGCGTCACGATTTATGTCCTCCAGCTCGAAGTGCCCGTGTTCGAAGCCGCGGAATCGAAGCTCTCGCCGACTTTCTCCGCCGATACGCAAGTCCGCGCCGACGGTCTCGCGCGACTTGCGGGCAGCGCGCGTGGCGCGCTCTTTCATCTGGTCGGCGCCGACCCGTACCCGTTCCGGCGGATCCTCACGGAGCTCGGGGGCTACTACCTCGTCGCCTTCGAAGCAGCCGACACCGACAGGGATGGGCGCGCGCATCGGATCGACATATCCGCGCGTGGGCCTGGCCGGACCGTGCGCGCGCGTCCCAGTTTCTCGATTCCGGCGCGCTCGGCCTCGTCGGGCGGCGACGCCGGTCAGCTCGAACGCCTGCTTCGGAATCCACGACTCGCGAACGAGCTGCCGTTGAGGCTGGCGGCCTACACGTTGCGGGATCCCGAGCGCGACGGCCTGAAAGTGCTGATCACCATGGAGACCGACGCGGCCATCGCCGAACGGACGGTCACGCTGGGGTTCGTGCTGGTCGATGACCGCGGCATGGTCGTCACGAGCGGCGGCGGCCCCACCGACACAGGTCGCTACCTCGTTCCGGTCGGACTGTCACCCGGACGCTACCTCCTCAAGGCGGGGGGCGTCGAAGCTGGAGGCAGACAAGGAAGCGTGGAGCGACGGTTCGTCGCGGAGCTCACGGCGGCCGGCGATTTCCGAGTGAGCGATCTCATTCTGGCTGAGCCGTCCGACGTACTCATCCCCTCGATCGTCCGTGCAGGCGCCACTGAGCTCCTTGGCTACCTCGAAGTCTACGGCCCGGCCGGCTGGACTCCGCCCGAGGAGCTCGCAACGATTGTCATCACGACGCCCGACGGTTCGGATCCCCTCATCAGCGTGACGGGGGGCGTCGCCCCGGCTGGTCCCGGCCGATGGATCGTTCGCGCGCACGTTCCCCTGACCGATCTCCCGCCCGGTCCATACGTCGCGTCAGCCAGGCTCGCGATCAGCGGCTTGTCGACCGACCGGCTCAAGCATCCGTTTGTGGTGACGGGTCGGTGAATTGAGATCGGCGCTCGGCGGTCGGTGCTCGAATTCAGTCCTTGCGGCCGAACGCCGAACGCCGAACGCCGAGAGTTAGAACTCGTACCGCAGCGCAAACTGCATGCAGCGGCCAGCCTGCGCGTCGCACGCGGCCAATGTCGACGTGTATTGCCCGAACGTCGTCGCCCGGTCGGGCGTCATCGCCGAGCCGTTCACGTCGAACCTGGCCGTATTGGTTACGTTGAAGACATCCCAGCGGAAGCGGACGCGGTTGTCACCGAACGGAAGGTGCCACGCCTTGCTGAGGCTGAGGTCGATCGTGAAATAGCCGTCGCCGCGCAGCGCGTTGCGCACGCCGGTTTCGCCTGGCAGTGAGAACCGGTAGAACTTCAGTGCGGCCGCCGGATCCGGGAACGGGCTCGGCCGGTGGTCGACGACGTTCCTCGTCGTTTCGGTGTCCGGCAGTTGCCCCGGATTCACGAGGCTGGCATTCCCCTGCAGGTTCCAGTTGGTCGGCCAGCACGAACGGCAGTTCTGCACGTTGAACGGGAACCCGCTCGTCCACCGCGTCAGCCCGGCAACGGACCAGTCGCCGATGAACTGGTTGACGAAGCCCGGCGCGTTCGCGCCGTACCTGCGATTGTGGCCGAACGGCAGATCGAAGATCCCGTTGACGTTGATCTGGTGCCGCAGGTCGAAGTCGGAGACGCCGTAGTTGGCTTCAGGATCGAACGAGTTGATGAGGAAGCCGGAGTAGCCGCCGGCGCCAAAGTTGCCGAAGGCGCTGCCGCGCTCCACGTTCGATCCCATGTCCTTCGATTCCGACAGCGTGTAGTTCACGTCGAACTGGTAGCCGCGGCTGAAGCGCTTGTGCAGCGTCACGATCATCGCGTTGTAGTTCGATCGGCCGAGCGAGCTGATCGAGGCGAGCGAATCGGTACTGATCGGCAAAGTACGCGAACGGGCCGTAGATGCTGCACGCCGGCGAACAGCCCTCGTCCATGTCGTAGAGCGCCGTAATGTAATCGGGCCCGTTCCGGTTGTAGGCCCGGGCGATCGCCTGCGTCGCGCTGATGCCGTTCCCCGCCGCCGCCGGGAACAGATTCTCCCAGTAGGGAATGTTCGGCAGCACGCCGTAGGCGGCGACGGCTGCACCGGCGGGAATGCCCGCTGCCTGTGTGGCGCGAATCAGGGTCTGGGCCGCGGTGAAGTAGTCCATCCCCGACTTGGTGTCCACCAGGTTCAGCGGCATCGCGATGTCGCGGCGAATCAGCAGGTCGCGTCCGAAGCGCCCGACGTACCCGCCTTCAATGGCGAAGCCTCCGGGCAGTTCGCGTGCGACGAGCGCGTTCACCATGTGCGCGGACGGCGTGACGAGCGTGTCGTCGATGCTCGTCGTGATGATTCCGGCGCGCTGGGGCGGCGTCTGCGGGAACCCACCCGGCGGCGCCGCGGGCAACGTCGGCGGCAGCGTGGACGTGTTGACGAACCGGACCGCGGGGTTCTGCTCGTACGGCAAGCCGAACGGGCTGCTGATGCCGGTCGACATGCCGAACGCGAAGCCCGAGTCGAAGTTCAATGCCAGGCCCTGACCGATCCGGTCGAACACCTTCGAGTAGCCACCGCGGACGACCATCCGATCGCCACCGGTCAGGGTCCCGAGAAAGCCCTTCGTCGCGTGCGGCGTCCACGCGACCGCCACGCGCGGGGCAAAGTTGTTCTTGTCCCACGCGTAGTACCCCTTGCCGCCGTTCTTCGGGCCGGCAAGATCGAAGGTGACGATGGGGCTCTGGTTGGAGGGAACGCCGCGCAGCATGCCTGCCGCGCGTTGATCGAACCATTCGCCCATGCTGATCGTCGGCGCCACCTGCAATCCGTTGACTTCGTACGGCGGCGAATACAGGCCATAGCGCAGGCCGGCTGTAACGGTGAGGCTCGACCCCAGCCGCCAGCTGTCCTGGGCGTAAAAGTCGTACTCGTCGGACGCGTACTCGCGCGAGATCGGCTGGCCGACAGGCAGGATGTTGCCCTCGCGGTCGTAGTTCGCCGAGAGGTTCGCCTGCGAGAGCACACCGAGGATATTGAGCCACGAGTCGGCGTAGCCGGCGGCAAACCCGCTGGCGAGGGCCGGCACCTGGCTGCAACCCGGCGTACTGCAGTTGGCCCCTCCCGGCGCGAACGTGCGGCCGATGCCCGAGACCCACGACGGATTCACGGTCGCCGTCTGCCAGGAATTGCTGTCCCGAGTAGAGGGAATGCGGCTGAACCGAAGGTTCGCCCCAACCTTGACGGTGTGCTTGCCCTTCAGCCACGACAGGTCGTCCACGATGTTGTGCGTCGGGCTCAGCCGTTCGGTCGTAAACGTGGGCGCCTCGAGAGAATCGATGAACCTGAAGTTGGTGTAGTTCGATTTGACGAGTCCGACCGACGAGGTGTCGATCCGCGTCAGCCCGTACCGGAAGCTGTTGACCAGCGTGCTCGAGAGCACGTTGTCGTAGCCGATCGCCAGCCCGATGTTATTGGCCAGGGTCGACGATCGCGGCGCCAGGCCAGGGTATTGCGGCGCCGCATTGATGGTGTCGTCCTGCAGGTTGAAGCGGCCGAAGATCGTCTGCTGCGACGTGAGCCGATAGTCGACCCGGCTGATGAGCGTGTTGAAGTTGTTTTCGATGGGCGCGGCGAACCGGTAGGCCATCAGGTTCTTGCCGTCGGTTCCGGTATCGTTCGGCGACGGGAACCCCTTGAAATACTGCGACGCCGCGCGGCTGGGCCCGATGCCGAGCGGGTCGATCGCGGCAATCTCGGCGGGGTTCATTCCGTACCAGCCGGCGGGCACCGCGTGCGACGAGCTGAATCCCTGCGCCGAGCCGCCTGGACACGCCGAGGCGACGGCGCACTGATAGAGGAGCACACCGTCGCGCATCGAGTCCGACGGAACGTTGCGCACGACCGGCGTCTCGCTCTTCTCGCGGAGTGCCTCGTAGTTGCCGAAGAAGAACAGCTTGTTGCGCATGATCGGCCCGCCGGCCGATCCTCCGAACGTATCCTTGTCGAGCTTCGGTGCGACGCTGGGCTTGTTCGCCAGGACCTGCGTCAGCTTGAGGAAGTACTCGTTGCTCGACGTTGAGGTGCGCCGCGTCAGCCAGTAGCCCGACCCGTTGAGCTCGTTGGTCCCGCTCCGCGTCACGAGCGACACCTGCGGTCCACTCGACCGCCCGGCTTCGGCGCCATAGTTGCTCGTCGACACGCGGAACTCCTGCAGCGCCTCCTGCGTCATGCGGACCGCGGTCGTGTACGCCGACTGCAGTTGCGGGTCGTTGACGTCCACGCCGTCGAGCGTGACGTTCTGCTGGTCGGCGCGTGCCCCCGCCACCGAACCGTACCGCGGGTCCGTCGTGTTCGGGTTCGTCGTCGGGATGAAGACGGCACCCGGCTGCAGGCTGAGCAGGTGCACCACGTTGCGCCCCTCGACCGGGAGCGCGGCGATGGTCGCGCGGCTCATCGTCTGGCCAACGCTGGCGTCGGTTGTGTTGATGACGCGCGTCGCTTCGGTGACCGTGACGGTTTCGGCAACGCCGCCGAGCACCAGCTCGGCGTCGGTCCGCGTGACCGAGTCGACACGAAGCTCGACGTTCTCGTGCTGGTGGGTGCGAAAACCGCTGAGCTCAATCTTGAGCGTGTAGACGCCCGGCGGAAGGCCAGGCAGGTTATAGGCGCCTGACGCATTCGAGACCGTGGTGCGGCTTCCGCCCGTTGCGGTATTCGTGGCGGTAACCGTCGCGCCAGGGAGGACCGCCCCCTGGCTGTCCTTGATAGTACCGGTCAGGCTGGCCGTCCCAGCCTGCGCCGAGGCGAGCCGGGTGACTGCCAGCAGCAGCCCGAGAAGCACGGCTGTCGTGAACCCCGATCGTGAGTAACAGACTCGCACGTTCCACCTCCTCGGGTGCGGCCGCGGCGGAGGACTTTCACGGCGGCATGCGCCCTGAAAACGAGCAACCGCCCCCCACGCCACTCGGGACCAATCGTGGGACAAACGGTGTGCGCGAAGTATATGACAACGACGCGCTGAATCGTGCGTTTCTGTCGTGCTTACCGTTTTTTTGCGGCCTTCTTCGCGGCCGACGTGCGCTCGCTGCTGCTCTTCTTCTTGAGGTCCTGGCGGTGCGCACGTTCGTAGGTCTGGATGTCCTTGAACTTTCCCGAAGCATCCCGGACAGCGTAGAGTTTCTTTCCGGCAGAACTGCGATGCGTGGTACGTCGGCTCTTGGCCATCTGTGGTCGTCCTTTCAAGTTCGCGCGCGGCCCAACCTAGCGCCGCGCTTGCGCATGGATGCTTCGGATTATAGCCTCGGTCGACGCGCGAACGAGCCACGCGTTCGTGCTGGAGGGTGCATGATATACAAGGGCTCGAGGGCGATGGCCTCCGAGGGAGAGACGACTGCATGAGGGAGCACCGATGAGACGCAGAGTGGCTGGCATCGCATGCACGGCGCTGTTGATCGCACTGCAGACAGGGATCGTGCTGCACGGTCAGGCGCCGACCGACGGCGAATTGAGGCGGCTCGCAGACGCCTACGCACAGGCATGGTCCAGGGGCGACGCAAAGGCCCTGGCTATCCTGCACGCCACCGAAGCGATCCGCATTGGCGCGGACGGGAAAGTCGCCGTGGGGCGCTCCGCGATACAGCAGGCCATGCAGGAAGCCCTCGTTGGCCCGTACCGGGGGACGAAGCTCGGGGTCACCCCAGGGCAGACCACGCGCGCGGGCCAGGATGTGTACGTGGCGGAAGGCACCTATCAGATCGCCGGCGGCATGCCACCGTCCGACGCCCCGACGCGGTGGCGCTACCTCCAGACACTCGTGCGCATGAATGGACGATGGCTGATCGCGGGAGATGCCGTCATCGCCCCGCCGCGCCCACCGAAATAGTCCCTCTTCAGCGAAGCGAAGCCCATGAGCGACCCGGTCCGGATCGACCGACGAGACTTCCTCCGAACCGGCATGGCTGGCGGCGCCTACGCCATCTGGGGACCCAGTGCAGCGCGCCAGCGGCCGATTTCGGTCATCGTCGATCCGTCGGACCCTGTCGCCTCCGCTCCGCCCGTGCGATGGGCCGTTGACGAGCTGCGACAGGCCCTGACCAGTGCCGGCCTGACCGTCCGGGTGGTCGAACGTCTCGAACAGTCGGTGGCAGGCGACTTCGGCATCCTGGCGTCCGGTCATCAGGCCCCGGCGTCCACGGCGGCACTGAAACGCGCGGGCGTTACGCTCGACAGCGGCCCCGAGTCGTTTTCGCTCCTGACCACTTCCCTGTCTGGGCGCGAGGTGCTGCTCGCGTGCGGCTCGGATGCGCGGGGGTTGACGTACGCGCTGCTGGAACTGGTCGACCGTCTTCGCGTCGACCGCAGCCCCACGTCGTTACTGAGCCAGCCGAAGCCGGTCGTCGAACGGCCCGCGAACCTTGTCCGCAGTGTCATGCGGCAGTTCACGAGCGAGGTGCTCGACAAGCCCTGGTTCAACGACCGGGAGATGTGGCCGCGATACCTCACGATGCTGGCGAGCCAGCGGTTCAACCGCCTGCATCTGGCGTTCGGGCTGGGATACGACTTCCTCCAGCAGGTGACCGACAGCTACTTTCTTTTTCTCTATCCGTTCCTCCTCGACGTGCCAGGCTACAACGTCCGCGCTACGAATCTCTCGAACGCCGAGCGTGACCGGAATCTGGAGATGCTGCGGTTCATCAGCGAGCAGACCGTGGCGCGCGGCATGGTGTTCCAGCTTGGCGTGTGGATGCACGGCTACGAGCTCGTCAGAAGCCCGACGGCACAGCACGTCGTCGAGGGGCTCACGTCGGACACGCACGCCCCGTACTGTCGTGACGCGCTGACCGCCGTCCTGCGCGCCTGCCCGGCCATCTCGTCGGTGGCGCTGCGCATCCACGGCGAGAGCGGCGTCGCGGAGGGCAGCTACGATTTCTGGCAGACGATCTTCGACGGCGTGAGGCGCAGCGGACGCGTCGTCGAGATCGACCTGCACGCGAAGGGGATCGATCAAACCATGATCGACCGTGCGCTGGCGACAGGCCTGCCCGTCAACGTCTCGGCGAAATGCTGGGCGGAGCACCTCGGGATGCCCTATCACCAGGCCGCGATCCGCAACCTCGAGATGCCTGTGGCCGGCCAGACGGGCCGCGGGCTCATGACCCTCAGCGAGGGCTCGCGCAGCTTCACGCGTTACGGCTATGCGGATTTGCTGCGTGACGATCGGAAGTACACCGTCCGCCATCGCGTCTTCGCCGGAACGCAGCGCCTCCTCATGTCGGGCGATCCAGCCTGGACGTCGGCCTACTCGCGGGCATTTCAGTTCTGCGGGTCGACCGGCATGGACCTCATGGAGCCGCTGACGTGCCGCGGACGGAGGGGCACCGGCGTGCCGGGCACGCGGCGCAGCGGCTATGCGGAACTGAAGCTCGAGCCATCCTGGGACTGGGAGAAGTACAGCTACTGGTATCGCGTGTGGGGGCGGTCGTCATACAACCCGGACGCTGACTCAGCCGGATGGCGCCGGGAGTTTGGCGGCGATCCCGACACGAGCGCGATGATGTCCTGCCTGGCGCGGGCGAGCCGCATTCTGCCAATCGTGACGACGGCTCACCTGCCGTCGGCCGCGTGCGACGCCTACTGGCCCGAGGTCTACTGGAATCAGCCGATCGTCGAGGAGCCACGTCCCAACCCGTATGGCGACTCCCCGGCGCCCAAAACGTTCCAGCACGCGAGCCCTCACGACCCGCAGCTGTTCTCGACCGGCAGCGAACATGCGGACGAGCTGATGACGGGCGAGCCGAGCGGCAAGTACTCGCCGATCGACGTTGCCCAATGGCTCGAGGATCTCGCCGGTGGCGTCATCACAGATCTCACATCGATGGCGCGCGACACGTCGACAAAGACCGCGCGGCTGCAGATCGACACCGAGCTGCTGGCGCTCGTCGGCCAGTTCTTCGGCGCGAAGTTTCGCGCCGGCGTCTTGTACTCGCTTCACGAGAAGACGGGCAATGCTCGGGCGCTCGAGGAAGCCGTCAGAATCTACCGGCGTGGACGCGCCAGTTGGGCGGAGGTGTGCCAGCGAGCCAGCACGGTGTACGCCGCCGACCTCTCCGCAAGCGACAAGATCTCCGAACGTGGCCAGTGGATCGACCGGCTGCCCGCGATCGACGACGACATCGCACGAATGGCCGAACGCATTGCGCCTGAACAGAAGGCGGACGACCACCTCGTGACAGCAGCGATCGCGGCGGCACTCGGCCGGCCATCGCAAGTGACTCCACCGTGCACGCATGCGCCGCCGGAGGGATTCCGGCCGCAGGTGGCGCTGCCGATCGAAGTCAAGGTGACAGCTGCCGCCGCGGTCTCATCCGTCACGTGTTACTACCGGCACGTCACCCAGGCCGAGCGCTTCGAGCGCGTGGAGATGACCCCGACAGGATCGATCTACCGCGCGACCATTCCAGCCGCCTACACCGACTCCCCCTACCCTCTTCAGTACTACTTCGTGGTGAAGGGGCGCTCCACCGGCGCCTTACTCTTCCCCGGGCTCGGGGCCGAGCTGAGGGACCAGCCGTACTTCATCCTGCGGCGCGTCTGAACCCGCGCAAAACAGGCACTTACCCGATCACGCCATCAGAGCCGAACCGATTGACAATGTTCGGTTTCCGGGGGTCAGCCGTTATATCAGTTGGACGACTGCCCAAGAGACTGGGATTGGTACCATCGCAGGTGGGACTTATGATTCATGATAGCCACATGTCAGACGGCATCGACGGCGGCTCGCCCGGCGGAGAGCGTCCGCCCCAGGCCAACGACCTGGCCAGCACGCTCGACCTGCTGGAGCGCTTCAAGCTTGGCGACGAGCAAGCCGTGGATCTTCTGGTCGAGCGGTCGATTCCGCCGCTGCGCCGTTGGGCGCGGGGGCGGCTGCCCACCTGGGCCCGAAGCCTCGTGGAAACGCAGGACCTCGTCCAGACGGCGCTGATTCGGGCGCTGCCTCACCTCAAGCAGTTCGAACCTCACCACGCAGGTGCCCTGCAGGCGTACCTCCGGCAGGCGGTCGCGAACCATATTCGCGACGAAATCCGCAAGGCCGGGAGCCGGCCGTCGACAGGGATCTCAGAAGCTCAGGTGGACGAGAGCCCTTCCCCGCTCGAACGAGCGATCGGGCGCGAGGCCGTCGAACGGTACGAAACCGCGCTGGCGAAGCTTCGTCCCATCGATCGCGAGGCAATTGTCGCCAGGGTCGAACTGCAACAGAGCTACGAAGAAGTCGCGATAGCCCTCCAGAAGCCGAACGCCGACGCCGCACGGGTCGCGGTCGCGCGCGCCGTCAAGAGCCTGGTGAAGACGATGGCCGACGACGCGGCAGAGAAGTGATTTCGCTGCGAGCCGCCAACACGTCAATGACCGACGAGGCGTGACGGGACCTCGGGTATGATTGCGCTGGAACCAAGGCGCAGCCCGATCGTATCGTCCGACCGCCACTGGGTGCGTTCGGAATGAGCGAATCGATGCGACCTCCCACGAGGTACGAGGTGCCTGTCAGGGCACCGAGGTATGAGTGGCGAGATCGACCCTCTCAGCAAGCTGAGCGCATCGATCGCTGATGGCGAGCCGATCGACTGGGACGCGGTGTGCTCGCTCGTCGGCGGCGACGACGACATCCGGCGGCTCGTCGATCACCTGCGCATCGTCGCCAGCGTCGCGGAAGTCCACCGCTCGCAGGTCGACGAAGCCGTCACGCAATCGGGCCCCCTTCCTCCGGACCTCGCGGCTGCCGCTCCCGCCTCGGAAACGCCACAGCGCTGGGGCCATCTCCTGCTCATTCGGAAGATCGGGGAAGGCGCGTACGGCGAAGTCTACGAAGCGCTCGACACCTGGCTCGATCATCCGCGCGCGCTGAAGCTCCTCAAACCCGCAATCGCCAGCCGCGCCTCTGCGCCGCAGATTCTGCACGAGGCCCGCAAGCTCGTGCGCGTGAGGCACCCCAACGTCGTCATGGTCCACGGCGCCGACAGTCACGGCGGACGTGTCGGCTTCTGGATGGATCTCATCGAGGGACAGACGCTCGAAGAGCGCGTCCGCGAAGGACGACTGAGCGCCGGAGAGGCCGTGTATGTCGGCCAGGAGCTGTGCCGCGCGCTGGCCGCCGTCCATCAGGCGGACTTGCTGCATCGCGACGTGAAAGCGCAGAACGTGATGCGGGCCTCCGATGGCGGCCGCATCATCCTCATGGACTTCGGCGCCGGCGAGTTTCGCAGCGCACCGAACGCAGGACGCCCGCAGGGCACGCCGCTCTACCTTGCGCCGGAACTCCTCACGGGCGGGGCCGCGACCGTGCAGACCGACATCTACGCGCTCGGCGTGCTGCTCTATTACCTGGTGACAGGCCGATTCCCCGTCGAGGGCAAGTCATTCACCGACCTCGCCCTGGCTCACGCACAGCGGGCACGCCGTCACCTCAGGGACGCGCGACCGGACCTGCCGGACGCGTTTGTCGGCGTGGTCGAACGGGCCATCGATCCGGATCCGGCACGGCGATTTCATTCTGCCGGCGACTTCCACGCCGCGCTCGAGGCCCGTGACCCAAGCATGCCCGCGGGCAGCATGGTCACCCCACCACCGGTCCCTGGCGTCCAGCCGTCTCCGCTGCTGCAGCGTGTGGGTTATGGCTTGCTCGCGGTCGTCACGGCCCTGGCCCTCATCGAGGTCATGGGATTTGTCGCCTGCAGAACGTTCGACGTGGCGTTTCACGTCGACCAGGGCTTCACGGTCGGTCCGGCGGAGTACTTCAGGGTAGGCGCGGAGGGCCTGCTGCCGTTCGCGATCATGTGGCTTGGCCTTACCGCGCTGGTCGCGGCGCTGGCGGCAGTGCGGCTCGTGCTCGGACCCGCCCTCGGACGATTCGTCGGACCGTACCTGACGCGTCTCGACCGGATCGCGGCCACGACGCTTGCGACTCTGATTCCACTCGCGGGCGCCTTGTGCTGGGCGGCGATCCTGTGGTTCTACTGGCCGCTCTTTGCATCGCTTTCGGCCCTCCGCCGCGGCGCGCCGAGCGAAGCGCCTGGCGTCGCCATCCTCGGTCGTGCGTTTCTGGATCTGCATGTCAACTTCAGCAACTTTTCAGCCCTGCTCAGTTTCGCGCTCCTCTTCGCCGTGTGGCGCTGGTGCCCGCGCCTCGAACAGCGCGCTGACGACGTCTCGACGGTCCGGCGGATGAAGTGGGCGACGATTGCCCTCGCCGTGCTCGTTGTCGCGTGCGCGATGGCACCGCGACGCATTTCCTACGATCGTTTTGACGTCGTGATGTACGAAAACCACCCCTCGCTCGTTATAGGTGCCAAAGGCGAGGAGCTGCTTCTCTACTCGGCTGACACAATCGATACGGATCGTCGGCGCGTTCGCCGCGACACACCCGGACTGATTCCGACCACGAAGACACGCAAGCTGGTGGAACGGTAACCGGTCACGCGGCCTGGGGCGAGCTCCGCCAGGCCTGGAGGCTGATGATGGTGCGACGGATTGCTGTCGTGGCAATGTTCCTTTTCGCGGTGCTTGGCGTGCCGCGCACCGGCCACGCCGCCTGGTTCGAATTCATCTGGGAAATGAGCGGCCCGCGGATGATTGGTTTGGGATCCTCCTGCCTCTTTTCGCTCGAGTTGAAGCTTTACGAGTGCAGAGTGGGCGCCGGGCTCTCGGCCATGGAGACGCATCCCCACCGTCCGCTTCTGGTAGTCGGCGGCTCAGGATTCGTATCCGTTCCTCATGAGTCAGACACTCAGAAATACGGCTGGTTCGACGCGAACATGCTCGCCTTCGAGCCTGGAGTGCTCTTTCTGAGCAAACTCGAAGGCGCGCCAGGCGGATTGAGGATTGGCCACGGCGCGGGCATTTCCTACGACGTGCTGTTTGGAAAGCATTTCGGCGGCTTCGACAAGTTCGGGTTCCTCGTGACGCCAATCGAAGTGACGTATGACAAGTTCGTCTTCGCCGCCAAGATACGCATCTACCCGAATGGCTTCACCGACGACGAGTTCGGATTTGGACCGCGCGCGAATTACAACAGACCGGCCGAAGCGATCTACGGGGGGAGTGTCAGCTACATCTGGCGGTAAGGACCCGGCGGCGCCGGGAGGACCGGGAGGGACAAGCGGGAGGGATGGTAGACTCTACTCGCCAGCCTTTGTTCCGTCAGGAGTCCGAGCGTGCCAACCAGCTCGATCCGTCCCCTCGCCGTTAGCTGTCTGCTCGCGGTCACGGTCGTAGGCTTTCTCGCGGCGCAGTCGCAGACCCAGACGCAACCGGACAAGCCCCAGGACCCGCCGCAGCAAACCCCGAAATTCCGCGTCGAGGCGAATTTCGTCAGGGTCGACGCCTATCCCCTCAGGGACGGAAAGCCGGTCCTCGACCTCAAGGCCCAGGATTTCGAGGTCTTCGAGGACGGCGTGGCGCAGAAGATCGAGAGCTTCGAGCACGTGGTCGTGCGTCCTGCCGGCCCGCAGGACGGCCGCGTCGAAGTCAGCTCGCAGCGCGAATCGCAGCAGGCCGCCGCGAACCCGAGGAATCGGGTGTTCGTGATCTTCGTCGACACGCCGCATATCCAGTTCGCGAGCAGGCAGGCCATCACCGAGCCTCTGATTCGACTCCTGAACCGCATCCTCGGACCCGACGATCTCGTCGGGGTCATGACCCCCGAGATGGCCGCGTCGCAGGTGGTACTCGGCCGGAAGACGCAGGTCATCGAAGACAGCCTGCGAGGCAACTGGCTCTGGGGCACGCGCGACACCAGCCTCAAGGACGAGCGGGAAATAGCCTACGAAGTCTGCTATCCCGCCGCGCCAGGCCAGGGCTTCGAGTCGCCTGTGGCGAGGGAAATGATCGCGCGCAAGCGCGAACGCGCCACGCTCGACGCGCTTGAAGATCTCGTCCGCTACCTTCGAACGATCCGCGAGGAACGCAAGGCCATTCTCACGATCACCGAAGGCTGGGTGTTGTACGGCGAGAACCGCGCGCTCGTAGAGTCCGCGGCCGGCAACGGCCGGGTTCCCGGCCTGGATCCCATCAGCGTCGGTCCGAACGGCAAGCTGACGACCAAAGACCCGCGCGATGTCTCACGCGGCCCGCTCAATGCGAGCGAGTGCGACGGCGATCGCATGCGGCTCGCGATGATGGACGATCAGCAGTTCTTTCTCGATCTGATGAACGAAGCGAATGCCGGCAACGCGAGCTTCTACCCCGTCGACCCGCGCGGCCTCGCGGTGTTCGACACTCCGATCGGGCCCGGGCAACCGCCGGGGATCACGGTCGACATGGCCATGCTCAAGAGACGCCTCGAGGCCATGAAAACGCTCGCCGGCAACACCGATGGCATCGCTGTGGCGGACAGCAACGATCTCGACAAGGGGCTCCAGCGTATCTCGGACGATCTGACGTCCTACTACCTCCTCGGATACCTCTCGACGAACTCGAAGCTGGACGGCAAGTTCCGCGCCCTCAAGGTCAAGGTCAAGCAACCCGGAATCGATGTGCGCGCAAGGCGGGGCTACAGAGCCGCGACAGAATCGGAAGTCTACTCTGCGCGCAAAGCGGCCGATGCGCCGATCCCGGAAGCCACGCGCGCGGTCAACCAGGCGATCGAGCGGCTGGGACGGGTTCGGCCTGATGTGCGGTTCCGCATCAACGCCATCAGCAGCGCCGGCAGCAAGCCGCTGCTCTGGGTCGCGGGCGAGCTCCAGGGATCGGCCGGACGGCCGGACGAATTCGCCCTCGGGGGAACGGCGGAGATCGAGGCCACGGCCGGGGCGATCTCGACGACGGCGAAGGTGCCCCTGAAGCCGGGCGAGCGCACGTTCCTCGCCACGATGTCGCTGCCCCCCGGGGCGAAGGGCGAGCTCAACATCCGCGCGCGCCTCGTCCCGGCCGACGCGGCCTCTCTCCCCCTGACGGACATGTTACGGCTCGAGACCGCGTCGTCCGGCCTCGAGCCGCTGCTCTTCAGGCGCGGAATCACGACCGGCAATCGGATGCTCCCGGCGGCCAACCTGCAGTTCAGTAGAACCGAGCGCCTGCGGCTCGAGCTGCCGGTCGAAGCCGACGCCAAACCCGGAAGCGGACGCCTGCTCGACAGGACGGGCCAACCCCTGCAAGTACCCGTGGTCGTCGGCGAACGGCTGGACGAGGCCACCGGCCAGCGCTGGATCACCGCCGACGCGGCGCTGGCAGCACTGAGCGGCGGCGATTACGCTGTCGAAATCGAAATTGTCGGAACCGCGAAGTCGCAGCGAATCGTCAGCGCCATTCGCATCGTCAAATAGCCGCGACCGCTCGAGTCAGATTCGCTGCAACAGCGCGCGCGTGTAGCGCACGCAGACTTCGAGATCGTCGATCCGCTGCTGCCCGGCCGTCTTTCCTTCCGGACGCGGCAGCGCTGGCTTCGGCGTGCCCTTCTCGGCCACGGCCAGGAAGCGACTGAGCTCCGATGCGGGCATCTGGCGCCAGTTGTCCCAGAACTTCTGGTCGTAGATCCTGTGGATCCGCGGGTTGGCGGACACCAGGTTCTCGAAGATGATCGGCAGGCCCGGCTTGGCCTGGATGAATTTCCCAATCCAGCCGTCGATGTCGACGTTGCCGTCGCCCATGTTCACCCACCGTACGGCTACGCCCTCGGGCACCTTCCACACGGCACTGTCCCGCACGTGGCACGTCTCGGCGTAGGGAACGAGGATCTCGAGCGTCATATGCGGATCCTCGAGCATCCACACGGGGTTGCCCGAGTCGAGGCACACACCGCACACGTCCCGCCCGATCGCCTCGACCATCATCTTCATCTCGCGCGCCTGCAGGTCGCCGCCGTGGTTCTCGACGGCCAGCTTCACACCAGAATCGACGATGCGCGAGCGCAGGCCGCGGACGGCCTTGATCATGTTGTCGATGTGCATATCGATCTGCGGCCGCTCGGGATCGCCGCCAAGGACGCAGCGCATGCAGGACGCGCCAAAAATCTGGGAAACCTTGAGCGCGCGCGCCACCTGCTCCTCGAGCGTCCCGAGCTGCGCGTTGAACGACCGCGAGCTCGGACACACCGAGCCGTGCGCCAGCTGCAGCCTGATGCCCAGTCGATCGGCATGGTCGCGAATCTGCCGGATCGCGGCCTCGTCGCCGACGACAGCCGGCGGAAGGGAGATCATGGCCCACGTCAGCTTGATCGAGCTCAGGTAATCCAGAAACTGCGCCGGCGTGAACTGGTTGCCGCCGACGCTGCCGTCAATCGAGCCGAGCTCGACGGCGGCGGCCCGCCACGCCAGCAGCCGCGATGCACTGACAGCTGCGGCGGCAGTTCCCAGCACGAACATGCGTCGATTCATGCCGGAGAGTATAGCGAGTCCGGGGCGTCCCGGCGCCCTCATCGGGCGCCGGGACATTTCTCCGGCTTTGGTCAGCGGCGCGAGGGACGCTTTGGCACGGCGACCGTCGCCCCGCGCCCTCCGCGCGCCGGCGCGGCGTCCTCGTCGTCTTCTTCAGCGCCGTCCGGATGGGCGATGTCGGCGGCTTCCTGATTGATGCCGCCCTCGGCGAGCGAGCGAGCTTTTCGTCCGCGGCCTTCTCCTCGTCGAGCGTCTCCTGGAGCAACGTCGCCGCTTCGGAGTGACCCATCTCGCGGGCCCAGGCGACGAGCGTTCCATACGCGGCCATCTCATAGTGCTCAGCTCGTTGACCGGCAGCGATCAAGCACGCATCAATGCAGACTGCGGAGTCACGGCACCAGCCCGGCCTGGTGCATGCTCGAGCCAGTGGGGCGGCGAGTGCGACGGCACCTAGCCGCTTGATGTCAGCCGATGTGGAAACCCCGGACGTCGCCGTTGTCCAATACGGCGGCCGCTGGCTGAGTCACGCGTCCGGCGCGACTCAGCCACTCAGATTGCCGGCAGGTAATAGAACCCAAGCACGAGGATCGCGTAGACCGCCAGAAGCTGCACGCCTTCCATCCAGTGCGTCTCGCCATCATGTGCAATGGAGGCGATGCTGAGGAGCGCAAGCCCGATAGCCGCGATCTCGAAGACGGTGAAGAGCAGGTTCATCGGATGCGGCGCGACGACGTAGCTGAGAAAAACCAGCACAGGCGCGACGAACAGCGCAATCTGGGTCGAGGAACCCACGGCGATCGCGAGGGCCGCGTCCATCTGATCATTGGCCGCCAGCACCACGGCCGAGTAATGTTCGGCGGCGTTCCCGACGAGCGCCACGACGACCACTCCGACAAAGAGCTCGGACATGCCCAGGTCGCGCGCGGCCGAGGTCACGGTGCCGACCAGCAGCTCGCTGACGATGGCAACGCCCACCGTCGCACCGAGCAGCATCAGCACGGCCCCGCGAATCCTGCGGCGGCCGTCCGGCGTCCGCTCCTCGCTTGTCGGAGCCATGCCGTAGAGCTGACGGTGGGTCTTGAGCGTAAAGATGAGGCTGAGACAGTAGGTGATGAAAAGGACGACGGCAATGGCCGTGTCGAGCTTCAGCTCTGGAGCGTTCGGTGTGCCGCGTGACAACCAATGGAACGGGCAGGAACGACGAGGCCGATCGCGCTGAGGAGCAGCATCGTCGTTCCGAGACCAGCGGCGGTGCGGTTGAAGCGCTGAACGGGATGGCGCAGCCCACCGACGAGCGCCGACGCGCCGAACACGAGGAGCACGTTGCCGATAATCGAGCCGGTGAGCGACGCCTTGACCAGATCGGTCAGTCCCTCGCGCAGGGCCAGGACGCCGATGATCAGTTCAGCCGCGTTCCCGAACGTCGCATTCAGCAGGCCGCCGATGCCGGCGCCGAGGTGCTCCGCGAGCACTTCGGTCGCGTGGCCGATGAAGGCCGCGAGCGGCAGGATCGCGAGCGCGGACGCGAGAAAAATGGAAATGTGGCGTTCGGGGGCGACCAAGTGCAGCACCATCGCCAGCGGCACGAAGACGAGCAGGATGAGCAGGACACGCGGTATGCCGTGGGTCACGTGCACCTCATAGGCAGGCCCCAGACGCTCGTACGCGACACCATGCCACGCGAACGGGCGGATTATACGCCCCGCGAACCGCGCCCGCTGGACCCTCGACCCGATCTGCGCGAGAATGGCCGCCTCGACTGAAGGAGGCTTCCGATGAAGCGCGTGGACGCCATTCTGGCCGCCGCCCTCCTGCTACTGGCCTGTGGCTGCCGTCGAAGCCCAGCGGCCGACGAAATTCTCGTGACCGAGGCTGAGTCGCACGCCTCCGTCGACAAAGATGTCGCCGCTCAAAACCGCATCAACGGCTTCATGTATGTGGCCGTAGTGCCAAAGCTGCTGCCCTGCTGGAGCCGCCTTCTGGGTAAAGGCGAGATCGTCTTCAAGCACACCTATCGTCGATCCGGAACCAACTGGGTCTGGAACAGGCAGGAGGTCGAGAGCTCAACGCTTCAGAAGGACCAGGAACCGATTGCGCTCCAGTGCATGACCGAGGCCACCGACGAAACCGCGTTTCCCATGGAGGCCGCCGAAGCGGCCCGCAGGGGGGACGAGCTCGTCATCCACTGGGCGTGGCCCGTGCCGTTCCCGTCTGACATCACGGCACTCGGAAGAATGATCGACACCGGAGGCGGCCGCGAGTGCACCAAGTCCTGCGTGACCTGCGACTGCAAGTTCATCCAGGGTCCGGGCACGACCTGCAGCTGCGGGTCGAGTTGCTCCGGCTACACGCCGCCCTGCACGCTGGACCCCGACGGCAAGGGTTGCAGCATGAAGTTACCGGCATGCGCCACGGGCCGCATGGGCGGTTTCGGTGGAGTCATCATCGCGCGCCGACAGTGACGCCGTCGCCGGGGCTGGACGCACACACGTCACTCCCGTGGAACCTATTCAAGCTGGTGGTGTGGCGCCTGTTCAGCAGCCGGCCATTGTTCCGGCTATTACTGCACGAAGTCAGCCGTGCCCTACTCTCGTGCTTCGACGTACGCGATCGCATGGAACGCCGCGATTCCCTGTTCAAGGTGATCGTGAACGCCACACGCGCGCACCGTCGAAAGGGGTTCGCTCTCGCGTGACTGTCCGGGCAGGATGACTCCCACGCTGTTGATTGCCGGACAATCGGAGTGAATGTGCAGGGGGTCCGAAAGAATCTCGTGCGCCGTCGTGTCGTTGTTCACCAATTTCAGACGCGTTCCCTGGAAGAGCCGGACCTCGTGAAGATCGAAGCCGGTAACCGAGACCACGATCGTTGCCCCGTCGGCAATCGGCAGTCCGGGAGGCGCGGGAGCGACGGCTGGAACAGGCGCCGGGCTCGGTACCTGTGGCCGACGGCTGGCCGTCCCGGCATCCGCTGAGACTGACGGCCGCAACAGCCAATCCAATGCCGAGACGCGTCATGAATGTTGACCCGAGTCCTGACCGCCTTACTTCTTGGTCGCGCCAACCAGTCTTCACGAGCAAACCCACAGTTCCCATCGGGGCGACAGTCGCGTGAGGTTTCTCACGGCGCACCGTGAGCCAGATGCCCACGAGGAGCAGCACAATCGTGACCAGCACGAATAGCTGGAATGCCAGTGGCGTGTTGTCGCGAATGCTGAGGCGTCGTAGGCGCCCGCGCGAGCCACGCCCGAGGCGATGCAACGCGTACTGCCCAACGGCGAAACGGCGTCCCCTTCGGTGCTCTCGCATCGCGCAGCCGCGAACGAGAGACTAGCAGCGCGTCGAGAGCTGACTCGCAGCGTTCCAATAGACGGTCGGAACAGGGGCTCGAATGGCGGCCGATTACAACGGGTGGAACGGCGTGCCCGCCGATCGGCACTCGAAAGCCGTCGGCAGCGATCCTAGAGCTTGAAGAGACGGTCGCGCAAAATTCGCGACTGCAGCCGGCTGACCGCCAGCTTCTGTCCACTGATGAGCGTCGCCACGTGGGTCCCGCCCGGCATGATGCCAATCCGGGTGATTAGGTCGATGTTGGCAAGCGTGCCACGGCTGAGGCGAACGAAACGCTGGGGATCGAGGCGTCGTTCGAGATCCTTGAGGCGGTACGTGATGGTGTGGCGCTCGTTGCGAACCGTCGTGACGTTCAGCAGCTCCCCGTCGGCCACGATTGATGCAATCTGCGAGACAGGCACGATGATCAGCTCTTCGCCGCGACGCACCGGAATCCGGTCCAGCGGCAACGTCGGCGGCACTGACACCCGGCCATCGGCGGTCGCCTGACCGTTCGCGGCATGCTCGGCGATCTCCGCCTGCTCGATGCGTGCGCGGGCCCGGTTGACGGTCTCGCGTAGTCGCGCGCCGTCTACGGGCTTCAGCAGGTAGTCCACGGCGTTGACCTCGAAGGCCCGCACCGCATATTCGTCGTAAGCCGTCACGAACGCCACGAGCGGAAGACTCTGCTTCTCGAGCATCCGCACGACGCCGGGACCATCGAGACCAGGCATCTGCCAGTCCAGAAGCGCGAGGTCGGGGCGTTCCTTTTCGATGAGCGCAACGGCCTGCTTTCCTGACGATGCCTCCCCAACGATCTCGACATCGTCAAACGATCGGAGGAGCGCCACGAGGAACGAGCGTGCTGGCCGTTCGTCGTCAGCGACGATGGCCCGCAATCGGGCGCTCACGTCAGGACCTCGTCGCGCCGGTGGCTGGGAGCAGTCGAAGACTCGACAGGGAGGAGGATGTGGACGGTGGTGCCTGCGTCCACGGCGGTCCGCACACGGAGCGAGGCGGAGGAGCCATACAGGCACTCCAACCGGCGCTCGAGGTTGCGGAGACCGACGCCCTCGCCGCGCCCCCGCTCGAACGCCGGGGCCGCCGCACCAGCGCCGGTGTCCACGACGGTCAGTAGGAGGCGGGTCGCGTCGTCCTGTCCGGGCTGCAGGCTCCCCCGGACGATGACATCGCCTCCCTCGGGCTTCCGCGCAATCCCGTGCTTGATCGCGTTTTCGACGATGGGTTGGAGCACGAAAGGCGGAACCGGGATGCCTCGGAGTGCCTCCGGCACATCGATGGTCACACGGAGACGTTCCTCGAACCGGGCCGCCTCGATCTCGAGATACCACTCCACAAGCTCCAGCTCGCGGCCGAGCGTCGTCGATGTCCCTTCCCACCTCAACGCCGCGCGCAGGAGGGATGTCAGCCGCATCAACGTGCGAAGGGCGCGCACCGGCGACGTCTGAATGAGGTGCGCAATCGTCGTCAGAGTATTGAACAGGAAATGTGGATTGATTTGCGCCCTCAGTGCCCGAAGTTCAGCCTCCGTCGCGAGCCGGGCCATTTCCTGCTCGCGAGCCTCCCGATCGTAGCGCTCGCTCGTCACGCGAATCGCGTCGATGCGGCGCGCGACGACGGTCGCGATGGCGTCGAGAAACGCGAGATCGTCAGAGAGTAGCCGGCGTCCGCCGGTCAACGATCCGATGCTGATGGCGTAGCGAGGCGACTCGTTCGTAATCACGAGAATGAGAGCCACAGCGCCGCGCCCGGGTTCGGCATCGGCGGCCGGCACGCCGGGCAGCGACAGTTCCGAACGGCCCGTCAGGACTGCGGGGCGAACCCCATTGTCGCCAACTACGTCCGACGGCGGGGCCCAAACGCTCCAGCGCACCGTGGATGAACTCAGCGCCGGCGCGAGGCCCTCGCACACGCTCGCGAGGAGCGCCGGCACCTCATCCTGCGCCTGCACGAGGCGCGTGATCGCTGCTTTCAGCGCGTCGTAGTTGGGCCGTCGCAGCAACAGCCGGTCGACAAACCACTCCGAGCCTCGACCGATCGCCGGAGCGAGGAGAGCCGCGGCTGCCCACACCGTGATCAGCAATCCGACCCCGCCAGGATCATCGGAAAGAAACCGGGCGAACTCCGGCGAACGGAAGGCAACGACCACCATCGCGCCCAGCGCCACGGCGACGATGCACAGCAGGTTCAGCACTCGTTTAGCGAACAGGTCGGCGAGTGCGAAGGGATAGTCCTGATACAGGATGGCCAGCGCCAGCGGCAACGAGGCGTGGTGACCGAGGAGCTCGACGGGCCATGAAGTGTCGGACTCATGCAACTCGCTCAGATGGAGGGCGGAGGCCGCAAACACCGTCAATGCGGCAATCCAGAGGACGCGACGCGAGCCGGGTTTGCCGCGTGTGACGACCGCGACGGGCACGACGAGCGCGACAAAGGCGTACGTCAGCAAACGCATCGAGAGCGTCGATGGCTGCGACGACCCCTCCCACGCGGCCACGCACTGAAGGACCGCCGCCGTCGCGCTCGCCGCGTACGCGACAGCTGACAACGTGCGCCGCCCAATACCCTGGACGCCATCGCGCTCCCCGCGCAGCACCGAGTGCACAACGACGGCTGGCAGGAATCCGAGGGCAACCAATCCCGACGCGGTGATGAGCGGCGACGGCCGCGCGCCGATGATGGACAGCTCGTCCGACACGAGCGCGAGCACGTTCCAGAGAAGTCCGAGAATGGCCGTGAGCAGGAGGAGCGGGTCGAGCGTCGGGCGAAGCCCGGGCGCACGCCTGGCGCCGAGCACCATCGCGAGGAGCATCGCGTAGAGCACCACGCCCAGGCCCAACCCGACAAGATTCAGCAACTCGCCGCTACGCATTGATCAGGTACTGAGGGAGCCGTCTGACCGTTCCATTATGCACCCTCCGTCGTGCGCCGGCCTACCAAGGACGAGACAGTTCTGGATTCGGCCGGGTCCTCGGATATTCCATTCATGGGCCAGGAGGGTCATTCGACCGCCGTGGGTGTCCACTCACTTGCTTCCAATCGGCAACCGCTCCACACCGTGCCATTTTCTAAAGATTGAAGCGCCGCGAGTGGCCTTCCATCAGAGGTCTTATGCAAACGCTCAGAGTGTTACGTACAGGCTGCAGTGCGGGCATCGTCTTCCTCGTGCTCGCCACCGTCGGGCAACCCTTCGTTGAGGCTCAAGGCCTCGGCGGGGCGGGCACGGTGCAGGGCACCGTGAAAGATCCGACGGGAGCCGTGATGGTGTCAGTCCTCGTCACCCTGGCCAGTCCGGTCTCAGGCTTCAACCGGCAGGTGTCTACGGGTGCCGACGGGCGGTTCGTGTTCCGGAACCTTCCGCCGAACGCGTATCACCTGGAGATCGCGACACAGGGCTTTCAGCCGTTGGAGCGGGACGTCGACGTGCGCACCTCCGTCCCGATCGAGCTCGACCTTGCTCTGGCGCTCGCGGGGGAAACCTCGAGTGTCCAGGTTGTCGGGCACGCGAGCGATCTCACCGAGCGGGATCCCACCAGCCACACCGATATCGATCAGTCACTCGTGGCCAAGCTGCCACTCGAGCCGACATCAACCCTGAACCAGGTCATCACGCTCGCCTCGCCGGGCGTGGTGGGGGACGCGAATGGGTTCTTCCATCCCATGGGGGACCACGCGCAATCGCAGTTTTCGATCGACAACCAGCCCGTCACCGATCAACAGAGCCGGCTCTATTCGAATCAGATATCGACGGACGCCGTACAGTCGATGGAGGTCATCAATGGCGTGCCTCCAGCGGAATTCGGGGACAAAGACAGTCTCGTGGTCCGGATCGTCACAAAATCGGGCCTCGATCAGAAGCGCCCGACCGGATCGCTGATGGCCAGCTTTGGCTCGTTCTCGACGCCCGTCACCGACGTGACGATGGGAGCCGGCAGTCCGACGTTCGGCAATTTCGCCTCGTTCAACGGTCTGCGCACCGATCGGTTTCTGGATGCTCCTGAGTTCACGACACTCCACGGCACCGGAGATTCGCAATCATTCTTCGACCGGCTCGACATCCACCCCAATACCGCCAATGCGTTTCACCTGAACTTTCACCTGGCGCGGTCGTCCTTCGACGTCCCGAATACGTTCGACCAGGACAGTGCCGGCCAGGACCAGCATCAGAAGATTACGACTTTGAACGTCGCACCGGGCTACTCGCGCATCCTGAGCTCTCAGTGGCTGCTGACGGCCAATGGCTTTGTGCGTCAGGACAAGGTCCTCTACAGTCCCAGCGCCGATCCGTTCGCCGATCAACCGGGAACGGTCTCCCAGGATCGTCACCTCACGAACATCGGCATGAAGGTCGATCTCGCCTACGCCAAGGGCAAGAACAATGTGAAGTTTGGCGGGACGATCGCCGCCACCAGGCTCAAAGAACAGTTCTCGCTCGGACTCACCGACCCCGCCGTCAATTCTCCGTGTCTCGACAGCGACGGGTCACCCGTCGGCGACCCGTCACTCGTGTCGGACGAGGCCTGCGCAAGCGACGGATTCGCGTCGAATCCGGACTTCGTCCCGGGGTTGGTGCCTTACGATCTGACACGGGATGGCGGACTGTTCGAGTTCAATGCCAATGCGACCATCAAGCAACAGGCGTTCTATGCGCAGGACGACCTGACGTTGGGCGCTGCCACGGTCTCGCTCGGCGTCCGGTTCGACCACTATGACGGGCTGGTCGGCAAGTCGCTGCTCCAACCGCGGGTGGGCGTGTCGTATGCGATGGCGGACGGCCGGAGCGTCCTGCGCGCATCGTACGGGCGCACGCTCGAGACGCCGTACAACGAGAACCTGATCCTCTCGAGCACGGCCGACCCTTTGATCTTCGGCACGAGCGGAACGTTGCTCGGACCGGGCACTCGGGATCACGTGGAGGTCGGCTTCCAGCAGGCGTTCGGACACTGGGTCGTGGCCGACGTCGGCTACTTCTACAAGCACACGACCAACGCGTACGACTTCGGCGTGCTGTTCGACACGCCAATCTTCTTCCCTGTGGCGTGGGATCACTCGAAGCTCGACGGCCTCACGGCCCGGATCAATCTCCTCGACCACCACGGCTTCAGTGCGTTTACCGTGCTTGGCCACACCAACGCGATCTTCTCGCCGCCAGGGACGGGCGGACTGTTGCTCGAGCAGCCGGAGGCGGATTTCCGGATCGATCACGATCAGAAATTTCAGCAAACGACCAACGCTCAGTATGTGTTCGACAGATCGCGTGGCGCGTGGGCCGCGCTCTCGTGGAGGTATGAATCGGGCCTCGTGGCCGGCGCAGTGCCCGATTACGCGACGGCGCTGACCCTTTCAGGAGACCAGCAGGCACAAATCGGATTGTTCTGTGGAAGTATCGTGGCCACGATTGATGCCCCGATTACGTCCTGCGATGGGCCGGATCGTGGTGCGACGCGATTTCAGATTCCCGCCGATGGCGCGGCCGACGATCTCCACAATCCCCCACGCATCGCGCCACGTAATCTCTTCGATCTGGGCCTCGGTGTTGACAACCTGTTCCATGCAGACAAAGTGAAGGTTCGGGTGCGCTTCAGTGTCGTGAACCTCGGCAACAAGGAGGCTCTGTACAACTTCCTGTCGACCTTCAGTGGCACGCACTTCGTCACGCCAAGGTCGTATCAGTTCCAAGCCGGCGTGACGTTCTGAGCCGGCTGACTGCGTTACTTGCCGACTGAGATCCTCAGCGCCAAGGCGTAGCCGCCCAACTGGTCGTCGTGGAATACCTCGGACACACCACCGTCTCCGAGAACGCCCGACACGGATCGGTACCTGAATTCCGCGCCGACGTGCAGCCACCGGATCACCGACACATCGAGACCCGCGAGAAACAGCGCCCCGGTCTTTGATTCGCTGACGTTGTCGCCAGGCTCGGCAAAGTCTGCGGTCTCCTCGTATGAGACGAACGTCGCCCCAGCGCCAGCATAGGGGGACACGCGCCCATAGAACAGGCGCCACCCGGCCGCCAGGTCCACGGGACGCATCGTGATGCTCACCGGAATACCGAGCTGGTAAACGGTGCCAGCATCCACAAACACGCGCTCGCCGGCGAGCGTCTGCTCCGCTACGCCAGCGTCGACGAAAAGACCGCGCCACACCCCGGTGACGACGACGCCTCCGCCGATTCCAGCTTTGCGGCTCGCGCCGGTGATCGCTTCGAACGACTCGGTGGCCGAAAACGTCGTCGAGCCATAGGTGACGTACCCACGGATCCCGACTGAGCTCTGCGCCCGCGCGGGCACGCTCGCGAGGAACATGAGTACACCCGCGATAAAGCAGGTCAGGGCCCTCATCGGGCCAGCCCCAGACCCCGCAGCGTGGCGCGCGCATCGATCAGCCCGTAGCCGAATTCATCGTCTCGGCCTTTCGGGCCAAGATCCTGAGCGAAGCGCTTGATGGCCGCTTCGATGGCAGCCGGGCTCGTGATGCCCTGGGCATTGAGGAGCGCCGCAAGCGCCGCGACGTGAGGCGCGGCCATCGACGTTCCGGCGAACGCCAGGTTCTGAGAGCGATTGAATGCCGGCGCCAGCCGCGCGGGAGCCAGGAGCAAGTCGCCCTGGTTCGGTCCAAGCTGCCACACCTGTTCTGATGACGAACCAAACGATCCGGCGCCGCCAGGCGCCGCAATCTCGATGTACGAGCCCGTCGTGGAATACAGGGCGCGATCGCGGGATGGCGTCACGGCGGCCACCGCCATGACGCCCTCTATCCGTGGCGCGTAAAACGCCGGGTAGCTTGGGGGATTCCCTTCCCTGCCGTCATTGCCACCCGAAATCGCCACGAACGCACCGCGCGACACGGCGTAGGTCAGTGCGTCCAGCGTCGCGGGCTGCGGCGCAGGCCCACCGAGGCTGAGATTGATGACCTTGGCGCCGCTGTCCGCCGCATAGCGAATACCGGCGACGACCGCTGACGTTGAACACCCCTCCTGCGACGAGTTGGCGAAACCGGGTGAACCGAGCGCCTGGTTCGCATACATCTGCACGTCCCATGGCGCGAAACACACTTTGACAGGCAAGATCGTGACACCGTTGGCGACGCCAGCGTAGCCGGTGCCGTTGTTCGTCTGCTGGGCGATTGTCCCCGCCACGTGCGTTCCATGCCCGTCGGCGTCGAACACGAGCGGACCGTTACTCGTCTGCCACCCCCCGAACGGTTGCAGATCAACGCCCACCTGCACGCGAGACTGATCAAAGTCCGCCGCCTTGGTGAACGGAATCGCCTGCGTGACGAGTGCAGAGCCCGTCCACAGGCGAAACCCAAACATTCCGTCTGTCGTGGTCAGGCCACTGTCTACGACCGCCACGATCACGCCGCGACCCGCGCCCGTGCTGATGTCCCACGCTTGAGGCATGTTGATGAGCGGGAGGTTCCACTGCTGCGAATAACCCGGGTCGTTCGGCACCGACTCGAGTCGGTTGAGATAGTTGGGCTGTGCGTAAAGGACTTCGGGTTGTCCCGAGAGATCCTCGGCGACGCGAATCGGGTCATCGATATCGAGACCTCGCAAGTGCAACACATCGCCGATCCAGTCTGTGTTGTCTGCAGCGACTGGCGCGCGGAGCACTCGGAGCGCGGCTTGCGTCTGTCTCGTGTCCGCGCCCGGTTTGAACCGCACCAGAAGCTCTCCGGGCACAAAAGGGAGCCCTTCATTCAACGCATTCAGGACCGCCTGGCTTGACCGAGGGTCGGACAGCACCTGCACCAGTTCAGGCGTCTGGCCCTCGACTGTTGGGCGCGCAACGGGTCCGAGTGCCGACATCGATAGAACTATGAGAGCGATACAGAGAAGACGACCCATCTCGTCACTACTCCTTGGGCTTCATCGCCTGTGACGCGCTCTCCCGGTCACGTTTCCTGACCGTGCCACTGATCCGGATGGCGATGACGGCGATGGCTCCGTGCCGACGCGCCGGGCGCGCGTGGGAATCCGGCCGGTTGCGACGTGTCTTGTTGTTCCGCCTTCGATGCGTGGAGCGCGTGGAGGCACCCAACGAGCACGAGGGCCGTGAGTGTTGAGGACGCGATTCGTCTGTTCATAGCTCTGTGACCGATCAGGACGCGTCAGAGCGGCAACCGGCCACGTCGGCAGTGTGCCGCGTCGCCGCGCTCCTGGTTCGAAGAAACCGACAGCCGGCTCCATCCGGCCGACGAACGGTTCCCAGCGGCCGCTGACCGGAACCCACAGCCAGGCGCACGGGTTGTCCATGCAGTCGCGCAGTCCGTCGCTCCTGCCGTCGAAATCCGTGGTCATCGAGCTCCGCGAAGACATCGTCGTGGCGCCGGAGCGCGGGCCCTTTCCTTCCAAAAACTCGTCCAGAGACACCCGGATCGAGGAGAATGACCGCGTCAGTCGCCGACTGGATTCCTCGCGACTCGGGGTATCACAGTCCGGCGCAGCTTGCCGACCACAGATTGACGAGAGCATCACGCATGAACAGAACACATCTGACTCTGGCCGTCACGATCGGCCTGATGGCGGTCGGAAATCCGGCGATCGCCCAAGGCGCGGGCGCGACTCCGCCTCAGACAACGCCGCCGGCCCAGACGACGCCGCCCGCCCCACCGCGCCCGGTGCCGCCGACGCGCGATCCGAACACGCCGGGATATGTCACCGCCAAGGAGCTTCCCGACGGCACTGTTCCGCCCGCGGATGCGGACGGCAACTTCATCATCGGTCCGACGCACACGCCAGCGCCGGAAATGGTCGTGCAGGAAGGGGTGCCGCAAGGAACGGTCTACAACGTCACGATGAGCTCGACCGACAGCAGGATCTATCCTGGCATCGCACGGGATCCGGGCACGTTTGGCACCGTCGATCCTGCCGATCCGGCCAAGCTTGTGGTGACCACCAGCCATCCGGCACCTTACACTCGCCGGCTGGCGGTCTATGTCCCCAAGCAATACGTCCCCGGCACGCCGGCGCCATTCATCGTCGGAGCGGACGGCCCCGACCAGCTGCTGTTCACCGCGCTCGACAATCTGATCGCGCAGAAACGCGTGCCCGTGATGATTGCCATCTCCATCGGCAACGGCAGCGGCGACGCGCAGGGCAGCCAGCGAGGGCTCGAATACGACACCATGTCTGGACGTTATGCGGAGTTCGTCGAAACCGAAGTGCTGCCGCTCGTCGAGAAGCAATTCAACGTGACGCTGACAAAGGATCCCGAGGGGCGTGCGACGATGGGCGGCAGCTCCGGCGGGTCGGCGGCATTGATCATGGCGTGGTATCACCCCGAGCTCTACCACCGCGTGCTGACGTATTCGCTGACCGCCGTGAACCAGCAATGGCCGCCGAGCGCCGAGACCCCGCATGGCGCCTGGGAATTTCACGAACGCCTTATCCCGACGAGCCCGGTCAAGCCGATTCGCATGTGGATGGAGGTCGGCGACCGCGACCTTCTCAATCCCAACGTCATGCGCGACAACATGCACGATTGGGTGGTCGCGAACGAGAACATGGCCAGAGTCCTGGCGGCCAAGGGTTATCACTACCAGTTCGTGTTCGCCCGGAATGCCGGCCACACCGACCGCACTGTGAAGCAGCAGACGCTGCCTGGGGCGTTGGAGTGGTTATGGAAGGGTTATCCCGTCGACGGGGTGAAGGGCGTTCGGTAGCTTGCGCAGACCTATGACTCGATGGATCGTCGTGTTCCTCGTCGCGTCGGCCGTGACACTGACAAGCCGGGCGACGGCCACCGCGGACGACGCGCGTGTGGCCGAAGTGACGCGCCAGGTCTATATCTCGGCCGTCGACTCGACGGGCGCGCCGGTCACCGACCTGAGGGCGACGGACATCGCTGTCAAGGAAGGTGGCAAGGATCGGCTGGTTGCCAGCCTGCAGCCGGCGGTCGCACCCATGCAGGTGGCAATCCTTGTGGAGGATGGCGGCTTAGGGGCATTTCAGTCCGGCGTTGCTCAGTTCCTGCAAAGGGCCTTCGGTCACGGACAGTTCAGCATCACACTGCTCACGCCCCAGGCGTCGATGATCGTCGACTTCACTGAAGACGCCGACGCGCTGAGGAACGCCCTCGGCCGGCTGGGCTTGCGCGGTCGGGTCCAGACCGATGGGGATCAGATGCTCGACGCGATTGCGCGGGCAGCGAAGTCGCTGCAGCAGCGAAAGGCCGAACGGCCGATCATCCTGGCGCTGACGGTTGCCGGCGGCCAGCCGCAGTCGATCGAACCACGGGACGTGCTCACCGCCGTCCGCTCGAGCGGCGCAGGACTGAACGTAGTATTCGTCACCGGCGCGGAGTTGGGAATGGTGCTCGGGGACGGACCCAAGCAATCCGGCGGCCGCATCGAACAGGCCGGGACGGGACCGGCGGTCGCCTCGGCGCTCGTCCGGATCGCGGACGTCCTTCAGCGGCAGTATCTGCTCACCTACACCCTGCCCGACGGCGTCGACGCTAACGAACGCCTCAACGTGACGTCTTCCCGCAAGGGCATCACCCTGACGGCCCCGTCGCGTATTGCGACGAAGTAGCCGCGGCCAGGCCTCGACCCTTCTACTGTGGCCCTACGCCCTTGACGCGGGTCTTGACCGTGTAGAGTCCTGTGCGGGCGGTCATGAAGAGCGTCTGCCGGTCCTTGCCACCGAAGACGACGTTGGCGGGGACCTCCGGCGGCGTGATCGTCTCGATGCGTTCGCCGGCCTTATCGAACACCTGCACGGCGCGGCCGGTCGTCAGATAGACGTTCCCCTCCGAATCGATCGTCATCCCGTCGGAGCCGAATTCGCAGAACAGCCGCTTGTTGGTGAGACGGCCGTCCGGGGCAATCTCGTAGGCGAACGTCTGGCGACTGCGGATGTCCGCGACGTAGAGCACGCGCCCGTCTGGCGTGCCGATGATGCCGTTGGCTTGAACGAGCTCCTCGTCGAGGCGCTGCATGCTCTTGTCAGCCGGGGAATACACGTAGACGGTTTCGGGCAGCTCGCGTGGACCGCGGTTCCACCACCGCCGCTGGTAATAGGGATCGGTGAAGTAGATGCGGCCGGTTGTCGGATGCACCCACACATCGTTGGGCCCGTTCAACAGCTTGCCCTCGTAGGTGCCGAAGAGCACGGTGACCGCCTTGGTCGTCACGTCGATCGACCACATCTCGTTCTTCTCGTCGGCGGCAGCGATGAGCTTCCCCTGGTTGTCGAAGGTCATCCCGTTGGCGTAGCCGCTCGGCTGCATGAACGTGGTCAGGACGCCGGCCGTGTCGTACTTCATGATCCGGTTGTTGTCCTGATCGACGAAGTAGACATTCCCGGCCGCGTCTGTTGTGGGGCCTTCCGTGAAGATGAAGTCCCCCGCCACTTTCTCGACGACGGCGCCCGGTGCGAGCACGCGCGAAGGGCTCGGCGTGATGGGCGCAACGGCCGGCTGCCCGCCGCGTCGTCCTCCGCCAGGGGCCTGGCCTGTCGCAGGAGGCTGCTGTGGGGGCGGTGTGGGAGTCTGGGCGGCCACGGCCACGACGAGACCGCCAACGAGCACCGGGATCAGGATTCGCGTGTGATTCATAGCAACAGATTCCCTCTGGCGGGGGCCATCTGTTGCATCTTACTCCGGGATGTATCTAAGCACGCTTCGCAGCCGCATGCGCAAGCTCGGCATCCAGCGGCCAGGGAGTCGCGCCTCCTAGGAAACCCCTTGTGATCGCTGGATTTGGCGCTTCTGCCAGATCTGATAGGGAATGCCGAGGAGCAGGCCAACCAGCAAGTACAACAGGATGCTGGCGCCGAGGTACGGCTCATCGGGAAAGTTGGACTTGGCGATGGCGAGTGCGATTGCCGGGTGCCGGCTGGCGGTCGACAGCGCGAGCACGAGCCTGTGGTCGCCGTCGGGTCCCCCGAGCGCATGGCCGACGGCGAGGCCCACTGCCACGAACGCGGCCATCGCGAGGATGCTTCCGTTCCCGACCAGAGAGATAACCGCGGGTGCCGTGGCGGCGAGGACCGCGAGCACGCCGAGCACGAGCAGCACCTGCGCGACGACCTCCACCGGCTTCGCGATCCGCGCAGCCACGGCCGGAAACAACGCCCGGAAGATCATGCCCGCCACGAGCGGCAGGATGGCCGCCTTCAGCACGAGGTTGGCGATGGCGCTCGAGTGCATCGCAAACGGCCGCCTGAAGTATCCGCTCCCGAGCTGGACGGCGAGCGGCACGACGACAATCGACAGCAATCCGGCGATCACCATCAGCCCCAGCGCGTAGGCTTTGTCGCCACCGGCATTCTGTTCCCGCCCTGGCAGCAACGGAGGAACGGGCGAAATGGCTAGGGCCACGAGGGCGATCTCGACCGACGGGCGGAGCTCGAACGCCCTGGCCAGCGCGATCGCGACAATCGGCATGATCACCAGCATCGCGACAAGCGAGCGGCCAAGGAGCGACGGCCGGCGCACGACATAAAGCATGTCGCCGGGCGTCGCCCTCAGGCCGAAGCCGAAGACCGTCATGAGAATGCTGGCCTGGAGGGCCAGCATGATCGCCTGTTGTATCGTCATGTGTGGTTCTGAAGGTGTCGGGTCCGCCAATTACATCACGATCCCCAGGGAAGAGGCTGTTGATGCCGCCGGGGCGCGTGTTACGTTGGTCGTTGGTGGGCCACGGGCGCAAGCTCGCGTATAGTGCGTTCCCATGACCACTACTCCGTCGCGCACCCGCTATCGAGTCGTGGCCCTGGCGACCGGGCTCGCGATGATCACGTATCTCGACCGGGCCTGCCTGGCGACCCTGGCGCCGGGCATCGTGCGCGATCTCGGTCTGTCCACGGTCCAGATGGGCTTCGTGTTCACCGCCTTTCAGCTGGCCTACGCGCTGTTCGAGATTCCAACTGCCTGGTGGGCCGACCGCCAAGGCACACGAGCGGTTCTCTCGCGCATCGTCCTGTGGTGGTCGTGCCTCACGGCCGCGACAGGCGCAGCGTTCAGCTACCCGGTCCTGCTCGGGATCCGCTTTCTGTTCGGCATGGGCGAGGCCGGCGCGTGGCCGTGCGTGGCCCGCACATTCTCGCGCTGGATCCCCGTTCGCGAGCGCGGGACGGTGCAAGGCATCTTCTTCGCCGGCGCGCATCTGACGGGCGGGCTGACGCCAGTGCTGGTGCTCTGGATGCTCCACTTCATGTCCTGGCGCGCGATTTTCGTCTGCTTCGGCGCCGTCGGGTTCGTCTGGGTGGCCATCTGGCACACGTGGTTCCGCAACGACCCGTCGGAACATCCAGCCGTGAACGCCGCGGAGCTCCAGACGATTCTCTCGGAGCGGCCGCCAGACAGCGGCCACTCGGCTGGATGGGAGTACTGGGGCGGGCTGCTTCGCAACAGAAGCATGGTCGCGATGTGCCTCATGTACATCCCCAACTGCATGATCTTCTACTTCTGCATCACCTGGCTTCCGACATACCTGAAGCAGCGGCACGGGTTCGACGCCACGAGCCTGGGGTTCTTCGCAGGCCTGCCGCTCATCGTCAGCATGCCAGGCGACTTGCTGGGTGGACTGGTGACGGATCGGCTGGTCACGCGCTACGGCTTGCGCATCGGGCGGTGCGGCTTGGGAGCGGCGGCGTATGTGATTGCCGGCCTGGCGCTGCTCGTCGCGGCCGCCTCGTCCAATCCGGTCCTCGCCGCCGCGCTCATCGCGCTGGCGACCGGCATGACGATGTTCACGCTCGGCGCGGCCTGGGGCACGGTGATCGAGGTCGGACGCAACCACGTGGCCGTGGTCGGCGCGACGATGAACTCGGTCGGCAACCTCGCCGCGATGCTCAACCCGCTCATCGTCGCCTACTCGGTCCAGTGGTTCGGCAATTGGAACCTGCCGCTGTACCTCATGGGTGTGCTGTTCCTGGTCGGCGCGGTCTGCTGGACAGTCATCGATCCCGAGCGGCCGGTATTCGCTGAAGACCCGGCGCACGGCCGGGCGTCACCGGCGGCGGGCGCAGTCACGGCGTGAAGGGCCGCCGAATTCGTCTCGCGCGACAGGTAGCCTAGACTTGTCCGTGATCGTGCCGTCGAGTTGCGGCATTACCCAACGTGGAAGGAGAACCGACATGCTCTACACCCGACGCGAGCTCGCAACCCTTGCTCTCGCGGCTCTTCCGGCCGCTCGCCTGTTCGCGACCTCGCCGGTCTCAGCTTTCCAGGCGAAACCGAACTCGAAGGTCCGGGGCGTCGTGATCGGCATGAACGTCCCCTACAACTTCGGCGGCCGGACAATGCCGGTCGACGAGATCATCCAGAACTGCGTGCAGCTCAACGTCAGCGGCGTGGAATTGCGCACGCAACCCGTCGAGGCGTTTCTCGGTGTGCCCGAGCAGCTCGTTGCCGCCGGTCGAGGCGGCGGCGGACGCGCGACCGCTCCTCCCACGCCCGAACAGGAGGCGGCGCAGAAGGCCGGCGCCGAAGAATTGCGCAAGTGGCGCCTGTCGGTGCCGATGGAGCAGGTGCGATCCCTCCGCAAGAAATTCGACGATGCCGGCGTGCTCGTGGAGATCGTCAAAGTCGACGGCATCTTCGCGATGACCGACGATGTCGTCGACTACGAATTCGCGCTGGCGAAGAACCTCGGCGCCCGAGCGATCTCTACCGAGATTGCCGTGCCGGACACCAAGCGCCTCGGGCAGTTCGCAGACAAACACCGGATGATGGTGGGCTATCACGGCCACGCCACGACGAGCGCCGCAGACTTCGAGACCGTCTTCAGTTACGCGGCGCACAACGGCGCCAACCTCGACATCGGCCACTTCGTCGCCGGCCAGAACACCTCGCCGGTGCCGTTCATCAAGCAGCACCACGACCGGATCACGCACGTCCACATCAAGGATCGGAAGATGCACGACGGACCGAACGTGCCGTTCGGACAGGGCGATACGCCGATCAAGGAAGTGCTGCAGCTCATTCGCGACAACAAATGGAACATCCAGGCCACACTCGAGTTCGAATACCCCATCCCTGAGGGCTCGGACCGGATGACCGAAATCAAGAAGAGTCTGGACTACTGCCGCGCGGCACTCGCGTGAGGTGACGCGGTCGCACCGCGCGCGTGGCACGTCCCGCGCGCGGGTGCGATTGCCGCCGGCATCACCTGCCGAAGGCCGCTACCTCTCCGTCTCGTACTGGGCTTTCGTCGTTTCCCACGATCGCTTGAAGTCCAGCAGAAACCGCTCGAAGCTTGCGTTCTGCCTGAGCGGCGCCAGCAGTCGATCCCGCGCGTACCAAGGATAGTTCGGGAATCCACTCGTCTTGGCCTTCTGCAGCCAGTCGAGCGCCTCGGTGGGCATATTGAGTTGCGCGTAGGCTGCGCCAAGCGCATACGCGACATGGTGATCCTGGTTTGGCGCGCCCGTCACAACCCGAATCAGTTCCCTGGCCTCCGCGGTTGCCGTCGTTTCACCTTTTGCAGCAAGAAAGCTCGCGAGCGTGGCTTGCGCACGTCGTTCCGAGCGGGCGCTCTTGTATTTCTGGCGCAGCATCAATTCAGCCTTCGCTTCCTGGCCGGCGTAGTAGTACGCGTTCGCCAGGTTCCACTCCGCCGTGCCCTTGACCTCGCTGGCGCTCTCGAGGAGCCTGACGGCGTCCTTGAAGCGGCCATCGACCAGCGCCGTGAAGCCCTCAACGCGCCGCGCCTCCAGATCGCCGGGATTGCGTTCAATCGCAGCAAGCAACTCCGGCGTCACACGATCCAGCAGACCCAGGTGAAAAAATGCAGACGCGCGATAGAGGTGCGGCAGATACAGGTTGGAATTCAGCGCCAGGGCCTGCGCGCTCTCGTCGAGCGCCTGGGACCAGTCGAACTCGGCGAATCGATACACGGCAGCCAGCGCTTCGTGCGACTCAGCGAGGTCGCGATTGAGCCTTATCGCATTTTGCGCCGCCGTGTGTGCGCGCCCCTGCCAGAGGGCGAGTTCCTCCTCCGTCGCGAAGAACAGGAGCATTCGGGCGCTCGCCATGGCGAGTCCGGCGTGCGCGAGCGCGTATGTGCCATCCCGATCCACCGCAGCCCGGAACGACTCCACGGCCGCTTCAGTACTGACACTATCGTTTCGCCGCAGCTGTGCGCGACCACGAACATAGAAGGCATACGCTTCGGAACTCTGCGTGTCTTGACGGGACAGACGCACGCGGTCATCACCGGTTATCCGAACGGGAAGAGCGTCCACCAGGCCCTGGACCATCTCGTCCAGCAGTGTGAGTAGATCCTTGGACGAGCGAACGAAGGGCCGCGTCAAGAGAGCGGGGCCATTTCCGACGCGCAGCAGCTGCGGTGTGATGATGATCTGGTCGCCGCTCTTCTGGATCGTGCCCGTCAGCACGTACTCGACACCGAGGTCCCGACCTTCGGCCTCCGGATCGACGCTGGCGTTCTTCGGCGCCAGGTCACTCCGGACGCGGACTCCGTTCACCACGGCGAGCCGGGAAATGATCGCATCAGGAACGCCGATTCCAAGAAAGTTCATCTCTTCCGCGCCGGACAGGACTTTGAACGCCAGGACCGCAACAGAGACTGGAGCGCTTGGGACGCGGCTTTGATAGGCGCCATAGGCTACGACAAGCAGAATGGCTGCGGCCGCGACGCCAAGTAGCGCCCGGCGAGAGATTCGGTCCGATAGCAACGTCGCTATGGAAACCGATGGATTTCCAGTTTCGAGCGCGGTCACCAGATCCGACGCCCGCTGAAAGCGATCGTCCGGGTCCCGCGCGAGGCACCGGAAGATGGTCATCCGGAGAGCCGCGGGCACCCGCGACGGCAGCTGGGGCGGTGTGTCTTTCAGAATCGCCGACGTCACTTCGAACGAGGTTTCCCCCGTGAACGGGCGTCGACCGGACACCATTTCGTAGAGCAGTACGCCCAACGCCCAGATGTCGCTGCGAGCATCAGCTTTTTCGTTGCGGAGCAGCTCGGGCGCCATATAGGCCGGAGTGCCGGCAATCGTCCCTGCCTGGGGCCATGTCCCAGATATCGAACTCGCGCCGGCGACTGCAGTCCGCCGCGCGAGGCCGAAATCGAGCACCTTCGCGCGACCCTCCGGGGTCATGACCACATTCGCGCCCTTCAGGTCGCGGTGGATCACGCCGTGCTCGTGCGCATGTGCCAGCGCGTCGGCAATCTGGGCGCCGTACTTGACCACGTCCACTGCTGGAAGGCCTTCACTCGGGATGAGGCCATTCAGCGGCTGTCCTGCGATGTACTCCATCGCGAGGTACGGCCGGCCATCGAACTCGCCGACGTCATAGATGGTGCAGATGTTCGGATGGTTGAGCGCTGATGCCGCGCGCGCTTCGCGGAGCACGCGCTCGGCGGTGCGTCCGGCTGCCGAATCGTGAACGATCTTCAGTGCGACGGATCGATCGAGCTTCGTGTCGTGCGCTCGATAGACGTCGCCCATGCCACCGCTGCCGAGACGCTCCAGCACTTCGTATTGGCCAATGCGAGTACCCACGAGCAATTCCGTCGTCGATGGCTCGTTCGCGTCGTCCAGCGCGTCGGCGAACACACGGCCGGCGCCCGCAATCGGCGCCGCCTCCAGGAACGGTCGCTCGTCGTCGTTCGACGCGAGCAGCGACTCGACCTCCGCACGGAGCTTCGTATCGTCCCCGCAGGCGCGCGCGAGAAACGCGGCGCGCTCGTCAGGGAGCAGCTCGATCGCCTCCTGAAAGATCGCTTTGATCGCTCCCCAGTCGCGCGGATGTGCGCTCACGGCCCGGACTCACCTATCACGGCGCGGCGCAGCCAGGCTCGCGCCATGCTCCACTCGCGCTTGACGGTACCTGTCGAAATCCGCAGGACGTCGGCGGTCTCTTCGACTGTCAGCCCGCCAAAGAAGCGGAGCTCCACGACGCGCGCCTGCTGCGGATCGACCACTGACAGTTCCTCGAGAGCGCGGTCCAGGGCAAGCACATCGACGTCCATCGCGTGCACGGCGACCGACAAGGCGGACGCAATCGGATCGAAAGCCTCGCCAGCGCCGCGCTTGGTGGCGCCTCTGGCGCGCGCATGGTCGACCAGGATTTGCCGCATCAGCCGGGCGGCGATGCCGAAGAAGTGGGCGCGCCCTTCCCAACGCACCTGCTTGCCCTCGATCAATCGGATGAACGCATCGTGAACGAGCGTTCCCGTCTGGACGGTATGACCGGGCCGCTCCCGGCGCAGGTGGCTCCTGGCGAGCACCCGCAGCTCGTCGTAGACGAACGGCAGGAGCCGTTCGCGCGCAGCTTCGCTGCCGTTGCCCCACGCAATCAACAGGTTCGTGATGTCTGCCTGCCGAGCGGTTGCCATGACGGGTTGGCTGCGGGCTCAGGATATGCCTCCCCGAGCGCCGCCACAACCCCTGATCCGGTGGCCGCACGGATTCCGCACGTACCGGCAGAGACATGCCCTGTCAGGTACCCGGCCGGTCGACAGACGGACGCCGCGGTTCACGTGGGAGGACGATCCTGACCGCTGTGCTGCTGTGCGCCATTGGGGACACGACCCAGGCACAGGCGCCCCCGCCTGACCCGCCTCAGTCGGCCATCGATCGAAAGTCGGCTGTTGCACGCAATACCGGGGCTCACGCAGAGCCCAGGGAGACTGCGCCCACCCCCGCGCCAGCAGTTCGCCCGACGGCTTGGCCGCGTCTTCATCTCGCAGATCCGATCGCGCACCTCGCAGCCCGGAAGGCGCTGGACCTCGCGTGGGAACGACTGGGGGAACCCGGCTGCGGCACCGTGCTCGACGGCTTCACCGATCGGTCCGGACAACCGCTCGTAGAGCGTCTGCGGGCCCTCTCAGTGAACTTGCAGACCTATCTCACGATGGTCGTCTTCATCGACGGCTCGCGGGAACGCCCATGTGTCAGCGGCGTGCTTGGCTCTACGACGCCCGGCAGTCGAGTCGTTCGCTTGTGTGTCGACGAGCTCAAGCGAACCTGGCAGCAGGATCCGGAACACGCCGTAGCTATACTCATCCATGAGATGCTGCACTCGTTGGGACTGACCGAAAACCCGCCATCGTCGACGGCGATCACCGAACGTGTGCTCGCGGTGTGTCGTCGACGCTGACCGCGATGCGGCGGCCCTCGACCGGGAGCGCTCAGTCCTGACGCAGCGACTCCATGAGATCGACGCGGCTCGCCCGCAGAGCCGGCACCAGGCACGCAGCTAGCGCCACCGCCCCGAACGCGAGCGCCGCCGCGCCGAGCGCCAACGGATCCGATGGCGTGACGTCGAAGAGCAGCGTCCGCAGCAGCCGGCCGACCAGCACCGCGACGACCGCGCCGAACACGAGCCCACCCGCCACGAGCCTCGAGCCTTCGCCGACGACCAGCTGCACGATCTGGTGACGCTGCGCGCCGATGGCCTTCCGTACGGCAATCTCCTTGACCCGCGAATTCACCGACAGCGAGAGGACGCCGTAGAGACCGACGAGCGCCAGCACGGTCGCGACGACGGCGAAGCCGATGAGGAGGCGCATGGCAAACGTACGCGGCGCCACCGACTCGCGGCGAATCTCAGCCATCGTCGTCATCCGCTCGACGGCGGAGGTCGGATCGATCTTGCGCAGCTCGGCGCGCACCAGCGCCGCAAGCACTGTGGGATCGCCGGACGCGCGGACGACCAGGTGCTTCGAGAAAGCGCCTGACTGCCAGAACGGCAGATAGATCTCGGGATCCGCTGGCACGCTCAGATCCTCGGTCCGCGTGTCGGCGACGACGCCGACGATCTCGAGCGGCTTGTCGGCGGCGCCGGCAAACTGCAGGCGGGCGCCGACGGCATTGCGTCCCGCGTAATAGCGTTTCGCCAGCGTCGCGTTGACGATAGCGACACGCGGCGCATCGGGACCATCGGAATCACGAAACGGACGTCCCTCGGCGATGTGCATGCCCATGACGTCGAAGTAGTGCTCGGTGATGGAGCGCAGCGGCAGGTTGATGCGGTCGGTCAACTTCGAGGAGCCCGGCTCTCCAGGGAATTCGACGTCCGCAGGCCACTTGTTGCCGGTGAGCGGCACGCCCCACGCGAACGCCGCGCGCGTGACGCCCGGCACGGCCGCCACGCGCTCGAGCGCGAGCTTGTGGAACTCGGTCGACTTCTGGCGATCCATGGTCGTGACCGTCGCGGCCAGGATGTGTTCGGTGTCGTAGCCGGGTTGCATCCGATCGAGGTTGCGGGCCGTGCGGACCAGGAGCGCTGCGCCCGACAGGAGCGCGACGGTCAGGACGATCTGCAACGTGGCGACGGCGGCAAGCGTCCGACGTTCGCTACGTCCAGCGGTCGTGCGGCCGCCCTTGAGGCCCTGAAATCGATCTGGAAGCGACGCGCGTGCCGCCGGCAGGAGTCCCGCAACACCGGCCGCAACCACGGCTGCAAGCAGACCGAAGACGAAGACCGGCCAGCCGACGTGCACGGCGTCGGCACGCGGCACCGCTTGCCCGGCGATCGCCTTGAGCAGCACGATGATGCCGGTCGCGAGTCCCGCGCCGAGCGCCGCGCCGGCAATCGCGAGGACGAGACTCTCAGTTAACGCCTGACGCAGGAGTCGCCACCGCCCGGCGCCAAGCGCCGAGCGCATGGCGTACTCTGGATGACGCTGCAGGCCGCGCGTGAGGAGCAGTCCGGCGACGTTGGCGCAGGCGATGAAGAACACGAGCGCGACCGATCCGAAGAGCGGGACGAGCAGGCGGCGGCCGTCGCGATTGAGAACGTCCTGCACCGGCACCACATTGGCGGTGATGCCCTGAAGCGACGCGTCGGCTTGTGCCAGCCCGGCCGACAGGGCTGCGATTTCCATCTGCGCCTGGGCGACCGTCGCACCGCCGCTCAGCCGTGCGATGGTATTCCCGGCCCCGGCGGTCGGCCGCGACTCGTCAGGCGCGACGCCGAACCAGAAATCAACCGGAGCGTTCAGGTCGTAGTTGGGCTCGCTCGACGCGCCGGGATCCGGCAGAAATCGAATCCCCGGCGGCATGATGCCGACGACCGGCAGAGGCGCCGGCATGCGACTCATGCGAATCGTGCGCCCAACGATGCCCGGGTCGCCGTTGAACTTGCGCTGCCAGAGGTTGTAACCAAGGATGATCGCCGATGGCGGTACCTTTGGACGGGAGAGCTCGGCGTCGGTGAATTCCCGGCCCAGCATGGGCCGTAGCCCGAGGACACGGAAATAGTTTGGCGTCACGACCATACCGCCCATCGACTGGCTGCCGTCGGGTAGGACGAGGAAATTGAACGTCCAGCGGTAAATCGCGGCGGACTCGACCGATCTGGCCTGCCGCCACGAGACCCATTGCCCAATCGTGGCGCCGCGCGTATAGGGCCGGCCGTCGGTCCGCGCCGGCGAGATCAGCACGACGCGATCCGGATCCGCGTATGGAGGCGGCGACAACAGCACGCCCTGGATGAGGCCGAACATCGCGGCGGCGGCGCCGATGCCAAGGCCGAGCGTTATTACCGCGATGGCTGTAAAGCCGGGGTTCTTACGCAGCTGGCGGAGCGCAAAGCGGAAGTCGTCGCGCATGCAGATCCTCGAAGGTGTCGGGCCGCCAGGCGAGACGACCCCTGACACTAAGACGACGGAGCGGCGTCAGAAGTTAGTGGCTACTCGACGATAAAACGAAGCGCACGGCCGGCCGTCTGTCGATCCATCGACGCCTCGAGCTTCAGCAGGTAGTCTCCTGGCGGAAGCGCCGCAAGCGGGAGCGTGATGACGCAGTCCGCACGGCGATTGGTGAACGCCTTCTCGGTGAACGGCAACGACTGATCGCGAACCGCGCCGCCTTTCGCGTCGAGGATTTGCACGCGCATCGAGACGGGCGCGATGGCCTCGGTTCGTTCGGTGCCCTGGTAGATCTGCAGCACGGCACGGACCCGATCGGCCCGCCGAAACACGCGACGCATCGTCGCTACGGCCCTCGCGGAGGGAGCGGTCGCGAGATCCACATTCACACTCGACAGCGAGAGACGGGCGGTGTCGAACTGCGGAACGGTGACCTCGGAGAACACGCTCGCCACCTTACCCGTGACCGGATCGGAGACAGCCACACGGATCCCGTAGTCACCGCCTGCCAGCGTCAGGTGCGACGCCACGTAGACTTCGACGGGCCCACCGCCTGCCGGGTGGACACCGGAGATCGTCGACGTCTGCCGGGCCGATGCGAGTGGCTTCCCCGTCCCATCCACCGCCATGACGGCGACCTCCAGCGGTACGGCAGTCCCGTCGGCGTGGGCGAACGCTCCCGCGTCGACGCTCACGCGGACGATGGCCTTGGTGCTGTCGGGACTGGCGAAAGCCGTGACGGCCATGGCGAGCGGCAGGCCGGCACTCGGCAGCAGCCGGTTGAGGGCCTGCTCGGGTGATTCGGGGACGGGGACCGTCGCGGCCGCCGAGACCACCGCCTCGGCTTTCAGGGCCGGCGGCAGCACATACTGCCGCTGCGCGTAGACGCGGAGGCCCTTCGGTCCGACCTTCACATCGATGGACCGCGTGAGGTCCGGCCGGCTGGAGGTCCCCCGCTCGATGCCGAGTATGTAGTACGCCTCGCTCTCCCGGAAGATCGCTGGCACCGCCCCTTCTGGGTTGTTCTGGCCGACGACCGTCCTGCCGCCCGTACGCTCGGGCAACACCTCTAGATTCTGTCGACTGGTGAGTGAATCAGTCGTGTCGACCTGCTGTTGCCTGAGGCGTTGGGTGGGTCCACTGTCGACCGGGCGATCAAAACCGCCCCTGGCTCCCGCTCGCGTCTGCGGTCCGAGGTTGACCAGTCCTTGCGGATCGATCGAGTGCACCGTCAGATTCGCGCGGTCGACAGCCGCGAACATGGCGTTGCGTGCATCCTTCAATGGAACCTCGCAGCCCGTGTCCGCGGACGCGGCCGCCACCGGGCGCGACGACTGCCAGATTATGTTGCTCCCGATGAAGAACAGGACTTTCCGCCGCCGTGGCGTGCTCTGGACGGCGTCGGCCACGCGCGTGATCGTCTCGAGCACGCATAGGCCGCACAGGCAGCGTCCGTCGCTGAGCGGATCCAGCTTGCCCATGATCACTTCCTGCTCCGGCGAGATGCCCGTGCTCGGATCCCCATGGTTGATGGCGCGCAACAGGCGCGCACGATCCGCGGTTACGTTCTGGACCGCACCGTTGCTCGTCGAGACGACGGCCGCGAGATCGTGCGGCCCAAGCGACTCGACTGCGGCGGTGGCGATCGTTCGCGCCACGATCGTGGGCTGTCCGAGGGGAATCGAGCGATCCATCAGGATGATCACCAACCGCCCGTCCTGCTGGCCCACCTGATTCGTGACGACGTCCGGCGGTGCGTCCTCTGCCCACACCGCCTCGGTCGAACGCGTGCGCGGCGCGAGCTCGACCGGCGTGAACGCGCGAATGGGCGTCGCGACGCCGTTGTCCATGACGGTGAAATCCGCTGCGGTCAGCCCACGCACGGGCTGTCGCTTGTTGTCGAGGACCGTCACATCGAGCTGGATCAGCTCGACACCGGCGCGAAACTGCGGCGGGTCGCTCTGCCCCTGAGCGAGCAGGCTGGCCGACGAGAGGACCTGGAGGACGATCAAGCTGATTCTGCGCACATGCATCGCTAGTCCTCGCGCGAAGGAGTCCGCGGTGGTCTGCGGTTGCTGGCAGGCTGGCTGGCGGGCATGGTACTCCAAAAGGCTCAGGGCTCAAGGCTCAGGCAAGACCTTACAGATCCCAGTCGGACGGCTCTGAACTGTGAGCTCTTACCTGAGCCCTGAGCCCTGAGCCCTGAGCCCTGAGCCCTTTTGGAGTACCATGCCCGCGCCGTTCATCTCGAGAGCAATCGAGCCGGTTTGAGGCAAAGGAGCACACGTGCGGATGGAAAGAGCCCGACTCATCACCGTGATCATCGCGGGCACGCTAGGTCTGGGACAGATGGCCGCGGGTCAGCCTCCCCCGCCGGCGGCTGGCGGACGCGGACAGACACCACAAGACACGCTCCTCAGCCCGGAGGTTCATCCGGACCGAACGGTGACCTTCCGCATCCGAGCCCCGCAAGCGACAACCGTCACGCTGACCGGTGACTGGCTGGCGACGCTCGCCTCGTCCACCGGCGGTCAGACGCCGATGACGAAGGATGCCAGCGGCGTCTGGAGCGTCACGACTGCTCCGCTCGAGCCCACCGTCCACCTGTACTTCTTCACCGTTGACGGCATGAACATCGCCGATCCGATCAACCCGAAGCTCAAGTTGCGCGTGCGCACGTCCGCGAGCCTGGTGGAAGTGCCGGACACGCCGCCGGCGGTCTGGCAGGTCCGCGACGTGCCGCACGGCAGCGTGGACTGGAACTGGCATCACTCGGCGGCCTACGGCGACACGCACGAGTTCCTCGTGTATCTCCCGCCCGGGTACTTCACCAGCAAGGCCCGCTATCCCGTGCTCTATCTCGTCCACGGCGCCGGCGACACGGCGCTCGGTTGGACGACGGCGGGTGCGGCGAACCTGATCCTCGACAGCCTCATTGCGGAGAAGAAGGCCGTGCCGATGATCGTCGTCATGCCATTCAATGGCAGGAACGGACCAGCGCCGAGCGTCCCGCCGCCGCCCGCCGGCGCGGCGCCGGGTGGACCGCCGCCCTCACCATTCGAAGACTACATGGTCAAGGAGCTCATCCCATACGTGGACGGCAAGTATCGTGTGGCATCCGGTCGTCAGAATCGGGCGATGGCGGGATTGTCCGCGGGCGGCGCCGCAACGTACAACGTCGGCTTGAAGCATCTCGAGCTCTTCAGCAGCTTCGGCATGTTCAGCGCCGCCGGTGGCGGCGGCGCGGATTTCGCGACGCGGTACCCGCAACTGGCTGCCGATTCGAAAGCCGCCAACGCGCGCATCAATGTCTTCTGGATTGGGTGTGGCACCGAGGATGCGCTGGTCAAGGGCGCCAAGACGTTCGATGCTGAGTTGACGCGGCTGCAGATCAAGCACGGATACGCCGAGCGCGCGGGCGGCCATGTGTGGCCCATCTGGCGGTGGGCGCTCGCGGAATTTGCGCCGCAGCTCTTCCAGAAACGCTGATGGCCGTCACCTTCACCGCGTCTTCAGGAAAGGAGCTCCGATCGTGACTCGGAAATCACTCGGATTGACGGCCACCTTGATCGCTATCGCCGCGACCGCCTACGCACGAACTCAGTCGACAAACGACGCGCTCGATCCTGTGCGGGTTGCGGCGGACACGCACAAGGTGGCGTTCGAGAATGCCTTCGTACGTGTGCTCGACGTCCATATCCCTCCCGGAAAGATCGAGCCGCGGCATCGGCACCCGCACGGGCTGAGCGTCTATTTCACCGATTGGTCGGCCAAAGTCACGGTGGATGGCAAGGACGCGCAGGTCAATCAGAGAAAGACGGGCACGTTCGCGTGGAGCGACGCCGTCATTCACACCGTCCAGAACGTCGCAACGTCGGAAGGCCACGTGTTGAGGATTGAGCTCAAGTACTAGTGAAGGGCGTTCGAGATGCTGTTGTGGGCGACAACGTGGCTCCAGCGCCCTCACGTGGGTACAACACCGAGCGCTCGATCGATTTGTCGAAGTAGCTCATCGTACATCTTCAGCAGTTTCGGCTCCCACAGCACAATGTCGCCATAGTAGGCTGCCAACCCCTCGAAGTTGTCCGTCAGGGGGCGCAGATAGATCGCTTGCATGATGCTGCCCGTCTGTTCCGCATACGTCCGCTGAAGGCCGTAGGTGCGCGAGAGGCCAAAGGCTAATTGCGAGTCGATGTGGGCCAGCGACTGAGTCGCCAATGCGAGGTCCCAGGCGGTGTGCTCGAAGAAGACCGGCTGCAACCCCCGGATCTGGACACTATCGAGCGTCCTGGTCTTCGCATCGGCGTCGAGATATGTCTGGAGGCTCTTGCGTAGCGTCACATGGTAGTCCTTGACGGCTGCGACGGCCTCCCGGTTCGCCAGAATCTCGGATCGGAAGCTTCGCAGCGACGCCTCCGCCAGTTCGCGCGTGTGGGAGCTCTCACGCCACTGCTCGCCCATCAGCGCGAGAAACACGCCGACGCTGATCAGGACCACTTCCAGAGCGATCTTCAAAAGCCATCTCGACCCGTGTGTGTCCCTGTTCGGCCGCTCCGGCCGATCGGTGTCCGCCGCATCGGACGCCGGTCCGTCGAGCGGCTCATCATCGTCTTCCAGGTGGGGTATCTCGACGTGCGTCACGGAGACGTCATTCCTTTCTCGGCGCGGCTGGTGGACGATCGTCCCCGGTCGTGCAGATCGACGGATTCGAGGGTGCCGTTGGTCCGCCGGCAGAACGATAGATGATCTTGGCGTCGATGACCAGCAGGGTTTCAGTCCCCGTCACTTCGCTCCAGAGCCGCACGCCCTCAACTTCGCACTCATCAGCCGCAGGCCATCGCTGTCGAGGAACCAGGCACCCGCCGCGGCGGGCAAGGCGGCGAGATTGACACAGAACGCACCCATCTGCTGATTCGTCAGGTACACGCCGACGTTCGAACCATAGAACGCGTGGATGCGTTCCGCGTGCTCGCGGAGGTAGGCACCAACGCGACGGATGGCGCTCGGCCCGGCAAAGTCGCCGACCACCGGCACGATCAGGTTCCTCGAGTGCAGCGCTTTCACGAACCTGAATCCGTCCTCGGTCGCGAGGAAACTGCGGCTTCGGCCGAACAGGTCCTTTGCCGCCATCAACTGTCCGTAGGATGGGCGGACGGCATCCACAGCGCGCGCGCCGTAGTAGTCAATCGTCGGCCCCCCGTCGTAGAAGGCCGTGAAGGCGCGTTCGATCCAATCGAGATCGACTTGAGACAGCGGGAGTCGGTGCGTGGCGAGGAGCCGCTCGCGGACGAGGGTGGCGTTCAGGGTGTACTGCTCAGGAGAAGGAGTGACACCGTCGTATTGCGCAAAGATGTCGTCGACGCTGGCGGTCGACGCCAGACCTGCCGGACGCGGACGCGAGAACAGACGCGAGACGAAGTCGGCCCGATCGGTCGACAGCTCGAACAGCGCCTTGTACAGAAGGTGGAGGTCGAGGTTCTCGCGCCGGATGTCGATGATGAAGGCTATGGCCGGCCGCAATCCCGCAATGTAGCTGAAGTTCTGCTCGGGGCCGACGCCGACGTAGGCCCCGCCCGTGGGACGAAGCAACCTGACCGTTTCGGCAAAGCGCGGCTCGTTGGACACGAGGTTGTCCGAGAGCGTGAAAGCTCCGGCTGGCTCGGAGAGCGCCTCAATCAGGCGCCAGAAGTCCTGATCGCTGAGGGCGGCCGGAAGCGTGGAGCGCCGGCCGCAGACGCTACTGGACAGCATGGCGCAGCACAGCACCGCGGCAAGCCAGGCGCTCGGGATCCAACGCCCGCGCCGGGAGCACGCGGCTGTGCGGACGCCTTCCCCTGCCTGGACGAGCACGGCACATTGTAGCCAGCTGCAGGCGCATCGCGAAGCGAACCACTACTCTACAATTGAGGTCACCATGAGCCATGAGTTCGCGTTTGAAATGGCCGCCTCCAACGTGCGCTTCGGTGCCGGCGTCACGCGGGAGGTCGGAATGGACCTTGTCGACTTGGGCGTCCGGAGGGCGCTCGTCGTCACCGACCCCAACCTGGCCGGACTGGCGCCTGTGCAGACGGTGCTGAACGCGCTCGAGGCCGCGCGTGTCGAGGCGGTGCTGTACGACCGCGTGCGCGTCGAGCCTACCGACCTGTCGTTCCGCGACGCCATTCAGTTCGGCGCGTCGTCTGCAGTCGACGGGCTCGTGGCTGTGGGTGGCGGGTCGGTCATCGACACGGCCAAGGCGGTGAATCTCTACACCACCTATCCCCCCGCAGACTTTCTCGATTACGTCAACGCGCCCATCGGGAAGGCGATGCCCGTGCCGGGTCCGCTCAAGCCGCTCATTGCCATTCCTACGACCGCCGGGACTGGCAGCGAGACGACTGGCGTCAGCATCTTCGACCTCACCGCGTTGCACGCGAAAACCGGTATTGCCAGCCGAAGGCTCAAGCCGTCGCTGGGCCTGCTGGATCCCGACAACACGCGGACGATGCCGCGGGAGGTGGCGGCGTCAAGCGGGCTCGACATCCTGAGCCATGCCATCGAGTCGTTCACGGCGCTGCCGTATACCTCGCGTCCCCGGCCCGCGAGTCCGTCGCTGCGTCCGGCCTACCAGGGGTCGAATCCAATCAGCGACATCTGGGCGCTGCAGGCGCTGCGAATGGTTGCGCGGTACCTCGTCCGGGCCGTCGAGGATCCGTCCGACGACGAAGCACGCGAGCAGATGATTCTGGCCGCGTCGTACGCCGGCGTGGGTTTTGGCAATGCGGGAGTGCACCTCCCGCACGGCATGTCCTACCCTGTGTCGGGTCATGTGAAGGATTTCCGCGCGCCCGGTTACCCGAGCGATCACCCGCTCGTCCCACACGGGGTCTCGGTGATCCTCAATGCGCCGGCCGTCTTCCGATTCACGGCGGCCGCGAATCCCGCGCGCCACCTGGAAGCGGCCGAGGCGCTCGGCGCCAACGTCACGGGTGCACAGGCAGCCAACGCAGGAAGAATTCTCGCGGACCGCATCACCTGGTTCATGGAGCGGCTTGGCGTGCCCAATGGGTTGAAAGCCGTTGGCTACACATCGGCCGACATCCCCGCCCTCGTCGAGGGAACGCTGCCGCAGCACCGCGTGACGAAGCTATCCCCCCGACCGGCGGGCCCCGACGACCTGGCGGCGCTCTTCGAGGAGGCGATGGTCGCATGGTGACCGGAACCGGCGCTGTCCAACCGTGATCACGGTTACACCCGGGGCTCGCGTTGACATCCGGAGGTCGTGAGGGGACGATGACCTTATGCTTCGCTCGCTCGTTCTCGCGACGCTCGTCCTCGTCATGCCCGGGACACCCGCTCAGACGGTCAGCATCCTTCACATAAAGGTCGTCCTGGTCGATGCCGAGCGCAACGTAACGCCGGTGCCTCGCCATCCCCTGCTGGTCAGCGACAATCCGGCAAGCGCCGCGCCACGGTTGATCGTCACGGGCGTGGATGGCACCGCCGACGTACGGTTACGACCGGGGAACTACACGATCGAATCGGACCGCCCGGTCGCGTTCAACGGCAAGGGCTACCAATGGCGGCAGACGATCGACATCGTCGCCGGCCGCGACGCGATCCTGGATCTGACGGCCGAGAACGCCGAGGTAGTCCCCGTCGCCGCCGAGACGATGACCTCGGCACCGCCGTTAGAAGCCGACCCCGCGTTCCTCATGCCTCGATGGCAGGACAGCGTCGTTGCCCTCTGGACAGCGACCACGCGCGCATCGGGATTTGTCATTGATGTGAATGGGCTCATCGCGACCAACCAGCGGGTCATCGGCACGGCGACGTCGGTGGAGGTGCAACTCACGCCGACCGTCAAAGTTGCGGCAAGCGTCCTCGCGTCAGATCCTGTGCTGGATGTCGCGGTCCTCTGGATCGATCCGAAGGTAAGCGCGTCAATACGACCCGTGCCGTTGTCATGCAAGGGAGCGGACAGACCACTGGTTGAGAACGGCCAGGAGATATTCACCATCGGCGTTCCCCTCCGTCAGCTGAAAGGCATGACATCTGGAACGGTGAGCAGCGTGGACACGCATAGCATCACGTCCGACTTGATACTCGCGCGCGGCAGCGCAGGCGGACCGGTTTTCACCGCCCGCGGCGACCTGGTGGGGATCACGTCGATCATGAGTGAGAAGGACGAGAACGCTCAGCGGACGCGCGGAAACTCCCGAGTCGTGCGTCTCGACGATGCGTGCGACGTCGTCGCGTCCGCGGAGAAGCTGATGAAGAACTCCGTACCGCCGGGTGGAATACATCTTCCCGTCGAGCCGGTGCAGCCGTTCCCCGAGAACGCGCTCAAAGACGCCGCCGAGCACCGCACGGGCACCCCGAGTCCATACCAGATCTCCACCTCGGCCTTTGACGTGTCCTTCATCACGCCCGTGCTGACCTATGCCGCACAGTATCAATCGGAGCATGGCCGCCCACGTACGACAAGCAAGGACACGCGCAAACCGGAACCCGAGCCGACGCTCGTACGGCCGCTGACCGACTTCGGCAACTGGTCCGCGTACGTCATGGACTCTCCGCCGGTACTGCTGGTGCGAGTGACGCCGAAGATGGTGGAGGGCTTCTGGACGACGGTCGGGCGCGCCGCGGCGCGGACGCAGGGTGTCTCGATCCCCGCGATCAAGCACTTCGCATCCGGCTTCTCGCGCCTGCGCGCCTTCTGCGGAGACACGGAGGTTACGCCCATCCATCCGTTCAAGCTCGAACAGCGCGTCTCCGAGAGCGACACGATCTATGAAGGCCTCTATGTCTTCGATCCCGGCGCGCTCGGACCGCAGTGCGGGAGCGTCAAGCTCGTGCTGTACTCGGAGAAGGAGCCGGACAAGGCGGATACTCGGGTCGTCGATCCGGGCGTGATCCAGAAGATCTGGGATGATTTCGCACCCTATCGAGCACTGACCAAGTGAGTCTTGGGCTATGATTTGTTCGACCGTCAAACGAAAGACGCACCTTCGACATTCGACAGAGGAAAGGTGGCTCATGAGGGCTTCAAGGCACGTCTGGTTGATCAAGGCCGGCTGTGTGGTCGCGGCAGGTGCCGCGCTGATGCTGCCTGAAACGAGGGTCACGGCGCAGCAATCAGCAACGCCGCCGCCTCCCGCGCAAGGGGCCGCTCCGGCGCCGGCACAGTCCGGCCCGCCGCCGAATCCAAACGCCGCCGCCACCGCCGCCGATCACAAAGACATGATGGAGCAGCTCGGTATCAAGGCGCTGCGTCCAGGGCCGAGCGGCAACGAGTCGGCACCGAACCACGCGAACTACGACGAGTCGCTCGCGAATCCCTATCCGAACCTTCCAGAGGTCCTGACGCTCAAGGACGGCCGGAAGGTCACGAGCGCTGACGTGTGGTGGAAGCAGCGCCGGCCCGAGATTGTCGAGGAGTTCGACCGCGAAGTCCTCGGACGCGTGCCAAAGAACGTGCCGAATGTCACGTGGGTCGTGAACCGCACCGAGAATTTCACCGTGGGCGGACGGCCGGTCGTGGGCAAAGAGCTCATCGGCAAGGTCGATAACTCGGGCTATCCCGACATCACGGTCGGCATACAGATGACGGTCGTGACGCCGGCCAATGCTCCCAAGCCGGTGCCTGTGATGATGATGTTCGGTGGGCGGTCCGGAATGCCTCCGGCCCCAGGCGCGCCCCCACCGGCCGCTCGCGGGTTCGGCCCTGGAGGCGGTGCGCCTCCCAATCCTGCGACGCCGGCCGACCCGCCGGCAACCGAGCAGCTCATCGCTGACGGCTGGGGCTACGCGACGATCAGCCCCAACAGCATCCAGGCGGACAACGGTGCCGGGTTGACAGCGGGCATCATCGGGCTGGTCAACAAAGGTCAGCGGCGCAAGCCAGACGATTGGGGTTCACTACGCGCGTGGGCCTGGGGCGCGGCGCGCGGGCTCGACTACCTCGAGACCGACAAGGCCGTTGACGCGAAGAAGGTGGGCATCGAGGGCGTGTCGCGATACGGCAAGGCGGCCCTCATCACGATGGCCTACGATCAGCGGTTCGCGCTGGTGCTCGTCGGCTCGTCGGGCGAAGGCGGCGCCAAGCTGCACCGGCGGAACTTCGGTGAAGCCGTCGAGAATCTCACCGGGTCGGGTGAGTACCACTGGATGGCCGGGAACTTCCTCAAGTACGGCACGGCCGAATCGACGTTCGGCAGCAAGAATGCCGGCGACATCCCAGTCGATGCCCACCAGCTGATAGCGCTCTGCGCGCCGCGCCTGACCTTCATCAGCTACGGCGTGCCCGAACGCGGCGACGCGAAGTGGCTCGATCAACAAGGCAGCTACATGGCCGCGGTCGCGGCGCAGCCCGTGTTTCGCCTCCTCGGGGCGAAGGATCTCGGCGTCTCGAACGACTACACGAAAGAAAAGATGCCGGCGGTGAACGTCAGCATGCTCGACGGTCAGCTCGCCTGGCGCCAGCACGACGGCGGCCACACCGACGGTCCGAACTGGAAGTATTTCATTCCGTGGGCGGACAAGTTCCTGAAGCATGCGCCGGCGGCGAGCGGGAGCGACGCGCGATAGTGCAACGCACACTCATCGGCGCGCGGCTGTCGGTCCTCGTGCTGACGTGCGGCGCCATCGTCGCCTCGTCGTCACGACCGGGCGCTCAGGCGCCCGCACAGGGCGTGACAGTCGCGCCAGCACCGGCTGGGCCTGCCGATCGAGCCGCGCCGCGGACCGATCAGAACTCGATGACCGCGCACGCGCAACTGCTCGAGAAAGCGCGAGCGGGCGGGATCGATGTCTACTTCGTCGGCGATTCAATCACGCGCCGATGGGGCGCGACCGACTACCCCGACCTCCTGGCCAACTGGCGCCAGAATTTCTTCGGCTGGAACGCAGGCAACTTCGGTTGGGGTGCGGACAGAATCCAGAACATCCTGTGGCGCCTCGAGAACGGCGAGCTCGACGGCGTCAACCCGAAGGTCATCGTGATCCTGGCCGGGACCAACAACATCGGTGCGCAGCCGGGCAACGCGACGAAGGTGGAAGAGATCACCCGAGGACTGACCGCGATTCTTACCATCTGCCGCCAGAAGGCGCCGCAGGCGACGATCGTCCTGACCGCCATCTTTCCCCGCAACGACAACATGGCGGTGATGCCGGAAGTCGATCAGGTCAACGCGAATCTCCTGCGGCTGGCCGACGGCCGCACGGTCCGTTTCCTCAACGTCAACGACAAGCTGGCCGACAAGGACGGACGGTTGTTCGCAGGCGTGATGAACGAGCGTGACAAGCTGCATCCCACACTTCAGGGCTATCAAGTGTGGGCGGACGGCCTCAAACCGATCCTGACGGAACTGCTCGGACCGCCAGCCTCGACAGACCACGCGCCGCCGCCGACCGGCGATCCGAGCGCGCAACGAAAGTAGCGGATGAGCCCGGGTGCGGGCATCCTCCTGAGAGTGCAATCGAGCGCGACCGCCACGCAGACGCGGGACCTGTCGCGGGCCGAGTTCGCCCAATCACTCTGCGGCACCAGACAGTGCGCGCCGGAGTGACGCGCTCCGGCGCGGACGTGAATGACGAGGAGGGATGGACAGTTACTCGAGTCGGAGGGCGGCCATCGGATCGATCGACGCTGCGCGCCGCGCCGGAGCCAGGCAGGCCACGACGGCAACGGCAAGCAGCATGACGGTGACGCCTCCGAGGAGCAGGGGATCGCGCGAGGTCTCGGTCACCCACTGTGAGGCGACCTTGTCGAACACCAGGCACAGGACCACGCCTGCCAGCAGCCCCACGCCAACGTTCCAGAACATCCCCGACAGCACCATGCGCACGACGTCGCGCGCCCTCGCCCCGAGCGCCATGCGGATGCCGAATTCGTTGGTCCTGGTCGCGACGCCGTAGGACACCACGCTGTAGAGACCCACCGCCGAAAGCGCCAGCGCCAGCAGCGAGAAGACCGCGAACAATCTCGCGACCAGCCGCTGCTGCGCGTACTCGGAAAGATTCGTGATCCAGCCCTGGAGATCCCGCACGCGCATGACCTGCTGTTCGCGATCGACGCGAACGAGCTCGGCGCGCACATCGCGGAGGATGGAGAGCGGAGGCACGCGGGTACGCACGAGTATCTGGGTGAACATCCGCATCTTCAGCGCATACGGCACGTAGAAGGCCGGTTTGATCGGATTGCGGAGACCGTCGTTGCGCGCGTCCGCGACAACGCCGATGATCTCGAGCCATCCATCCGCGCCAGCGGCCGCGGGCGAGTACGGCGGTTCGTCCTTCATGGTCGCGAACCGGAATTGACGTCCAACGGCATCGCCGTTTGGCCAGTACTGCCGGGCCATCGTCTGGTTGATCACAGCAAGGCCGGCACCTCGCGCCGTTTCGTCGCGACTCCAGACGCGTCCCTGCGTGACCGGAATGTGGAGCAGCGCAAAATATTCAGGACTGATGAAGTTGGACCGGGCGACGGGCTTCTCGAGCGCACTGCTGCCGAGGATCTCGAGCGTGCTGTCGCCTCCGTTCGACGGCGGGGTGGCGTTGGTCGAAATCCCCGCCGACACGACCTGCGGCATGGCGGCTACTGCTCCGCGGAGCCGCTCGAAGTATTCCGAACGCTCCTTCCAGGTCTGGTAGGTACCGTCGTGGACGGGGATCGGCAGGGACATGGTGTTCTGAGGGTCGTACCCGAGGTCCGCGTTGACCAGTCTCAGGAACCCCTTCCCCGCCGCGCCAGCCGCGGTCAGCATCAGGAGCGTCAACGCCACCTGCACTCCGATCATCACGCGATGGACGCGCCGGCCTTGCGCGCTGCCGATCACCCGGCGCGCGCTGGTCTGCGCCACGCGGCCGAGGTCCGGGCGCGAGAGCTGGAGAGCGGGCCAGACGCCGAAGACGATCGCGGTCACGACAGCCAGCGCGGTGCTGAACGCCAGAACCGGCACGTTCATCTCGATGACCGACTCGGCGGCGAATGAGTTGGTAGGCACCCAGGCGACGATCAGGGCCAGGCCCCTCCACGCGATCAATAGACCCAGCGCCGCTCCGGCCGCCGCAATGACGGCCGCCTCGGTCAATAACTGCCGCACGATGCGTACGCGTCCGGCTCCGAGCGCCGCGCGCACGGCAAGCTCCTGCTGCCGATGGGCACCGCGCACGAGCAACAGAATCGAGACGTTGGCGCAACCCACGAGCAGCAGCGACGTCACCGCGCCGAGCAGCAGAAAGAGTCTGGGCCCCATCGGCCTGGCGAACAACTCGATGATGCTGCGCAGGTGCACGCGAAACGTATCCGGATAGCGCCCCGGTGACAGCCTCGCGAACTCCTGCAGGATCGGTTGCAATTCGGCGTCTGCTTCCGCGACCGATACCCCCGGCCGGATCTTGAGCGTGACGCCGTAGAAAATGTTGGGCTCGAGCCTGACCTTGAGGGGCAGGTAGATGTCCGCTTCGCGCCAGCGAAACCGCGGCGGCATCACGCCGACGATTTGATAGTCCTTGCGAACCAGTTGCAGCGTGCGCCCGACCACGCCCGGGTCGCCCGCGTAATACCGCTGCCAGAACTGGTAACCCAGCACCACGACGCGCGCCGGGTCCTGGCCCGGCGGCGCATCAGCCGGAATGAGCCATCGTCCCATGAGGGCCGGATTGCCCCAATGGTTCGGCGCGTTCGGAGCGATGTACGACGCGACGACATCCTCGGGGATATCGCCGTCCGTGGTCGTGAGGTTCCACCCGTCTTCCGCCACGACGCTCTCGACGGTTCGGGCCTGACGCACCTGCTCGACCTGAGCGCCGCTCATCCCTGTCCCCCGGAAGCGTCCGGCGGTGTCCACGAGGGAGATTTGCATGATGCGATCGGCGCCCACGTAGGGGAAGGGATTGATCAGGACGCCGTAGACGACGCTGAACACCGCGCTCGTGGCGCCTATCCCAAGGGCGAGCGAGAGGACGGCAGTGAGGGCAAACCCCGGGCGGCGGCGCAGTTCGCGCGCGGCATAGCGAAGATCGGCGAGGAGTGAGCTCATACCCTCGCTTGGACGAGGCCAGTGGGGAAAGGGTTGGTCTACAATCTCCGGCATGCGTGAACTGCTGCTGCTCTGCCTGGTAGCCGCGTCTGCCTTCGCTCAGACTGGACAGTTCGGCGCCTTCACCAATTCCGACGACGTCGGCGCTCCGCCACTCAAGGGATCGGCGGAGTTCGATGGTTCCACCGGACAGTACAAGATCACCGGCACCGGCACCGACATCTGGGGCAAAGCCGATCAGTTCCACTACGTCTGGCGGGAGATGTCTGGCGATTTCGAGGTTGCGGCGACGGCGAAATTCCTCACCGACGGCATCGCGCACCGCAAGGCCGTGATCATGCTCCGCAAGAGTCTCGACACCGATGCGCCATTCGTCCACCTTGCTATCCACGGCGACGGCACACCGTCCGTGCAGTTCCGCAACACGAAGGCCGACAACACCAACACGGTCGATTTTCCGATTGAAGGCCCTGGGACCTGGAAGATGAAGCTGGCCCGGCGGGGCACCACGATCACGGTGTGGATTGCGAAGGACAGCGCGCCCATCAGGGAACTGGGACATACCGTCAACCAGCTCGGCAGTCCGGTTTTGGTCGGACTCGGCGTCAGCTCGCATACTCAGGAAGCGATCAACACGGTGTTGTTTTCTGACGTACGGGTCGAGCAACTGCCACCGGTTGCCCCGCCGCGGTAGGCCGACTTCAAGACTCACAGGAACCATCCGATGTCCACGCTGCGTCACATGCTGCTGATCCTTGTCTTCTTGCTGTCGGCTCCGACATTCGCACAAAACGGCAACCTTGGCGTCTTTACGAATGCGGGCGATGTCGGTAGTCCCGCGATCAAGGGAGCCGCGGAGTTCAGCTCCTCCACCGGGCAGTACCGGATCACCGGCGCTGGTGCCAATATCTGGGCCAGGCAGGATCAGTTCCAATATGTCTGGCGAGAGATGGCCGGCAACTTCACGGTCACGGCCACGCTGCGATTCCTTGGTCAGGGCGTGGAGCACCGCAAGGCTGGCATCATGGTCCGCCAGTCTCTGGACACCGATGCGACCTACGCCGACGTCGTGATTCACGGCAACGGGATGCCGGGCCTTCAGTGGCGAAGCCGCAAGGGCGAGGACACCAACACGTTTGATCTCCCGTTCGACGGTCCAGGGACGTTCAAGGTGAAGCTGGTCCGTACCGGTGTCAGGATCTATATGTGGATCGCGAAGGACGACGCGGACCTCAAGGAAATCGCACACACCGAGGTGTCGTTTCAGAACCCGGTGCTGGTCGGACTCGTCGTCTGCTCGCACAAGGCCGACGCGTCGGACACGGTCGTCTTCTCGGACGTCTCGGTGGAGACACAAGCGCCCCCGGCGCCCAAAGGATACTAACGCACGCGTCCGGTCGCCGGGGTCTGTCCAGGCAGCGAGGATACGGTACCGACGGCAAGAATCTCCGCCGCGTTACCTCACAAACCGGTCGTTCACCGGTACAATTCAACACAAGGTACATGATGCATTCTCCACACGCCGCGCGCCGAACGGCCGCGGTTGTCATCGCCGCCACGGTGCTCCTTGTCGGCGTCTCGCGAGCGACGCCGCGTTCTGCACCCCGGCGAGCGTCCGCGTTGCAGACTCTACCCGCAGCTGGAACGCCAGCGCCCACGGGGGCCCAGGGCGGCGCGCGCCCATGCGCTGGTTGCGGCATCGCGCCGGAGCCGATCGACTACAAGGACGTCGCCGGCTGGACCGAGATCTTTGACGGCAGAACGCTCGATGGCTGGGACGGAAATCCTGAGGTCTGGAAGGTCGAGAACGGCGCGATCACTGCCGAGAGTACAGCCGAACGAAGGCTCGGGGGGACGTTCATCATCTGGCGCGGCGGCGAGCCTTCGGACTTCGAGTTGAAACTCGAGATCAAGGCGGACTTCGACATTCACAGCGGTGTGTTCTATCGCGGAAGGGTTGGGCCAAATCCTCCGAGAGCGGCGAGGGCCGGCGGGGCACCCGCAACAACACCAGGCCGTGCCCAGCAGCCGCCTTTTGCCGTGCCATCCGACCCGAAATGGAATGTCACCGGCTACGCCCTGGACTTCGACTACGCCAGGGATAACGACGGGAACGTGCAGGACACTGGCGGACGGGCGGAAACCCAGATTGTCTGGCGGGGCAACATCGTGCGGATGGAGGCGAACAAGCGGCCTCGCTCCATCGGATCGCTCGGCGATCGCGAGGCATTGATGGGAGGGATCAAGCCTGGGGAGTGGAATGAGCTCCACATCATCGCCCACGGCAACGAGCTCACGCACATCATCAACGGTCAGGTCATGGCGATCCTCGTCGATGACGACGCGGCCGCGCGGAAGACGAAGGGCGTGATCGCCCTGCAAATCGAGCAGTACGGCACGGGCAAGATCAATTTCAGGAACATCTGGCTGAAGCAGTAGAGCGCCGATCAGCTCAACGCAGGTGCTTCCTGAAAAAGTCGCGCGCCACGTCGAAGACGCCCGCGCGATCCGTCCGGCTCCCCTCCGCGCCACCGCGCGGATGCTCCCGTACGTCCATCCGGAACGGGCCCGCCAGCTCGTCGAGATTCGTGCGGTTGAAGAATGTGTGCGGCAGGCCATCGATCAGCCGGAGCGTCGCGTCGGCCCCGGCTCGCGCGAGCGCCTCGTAGAGCAGCACACTCTGCCCGTGAGGGACGGAGTTGTCCGCCAGGCCGTGCATGATGAGAAACGCCGGCGCCTCGCGGCTGACGTAAGTCAGCGGACTCGCGGCGCGCACGCGATCCGGAACGGTTTGAACAGGAGCGCCGATCAGCCGCGATTCCGGTGACGAAGGGGCGTCGTGCGGCGTCGGGTCGCCGCGACCGGCGCCGCGAGCCGCCGGCGCGTTGTTGCCCCCCACGGCTTCACCGCCTCGCCCCGCTGCCTCGCCTCGTGCGGCGCCACCGCCGACGACGCCGCCGACCATCGGCGGGGCTGCCAGCAGTGCCGGGGGCTGCGGCTGCAGTGTGGCTTTCTCGCGTTCCGTCTGCGCGTCCATCTGCGCGAAGTCAACCGGGCCGTACGCGTCGAGCACACAGCGCACCGCACTCGACTGATCGAGGTTGTCGGCACCTTCGAACGTACCGCGTGGTGCCAGCGCCGCCACCGCCGCAAGGTGGCCTCCCGCCGATGTGCCCCACAGGCAGATGCGGTCCGCGTTCAGACCGTGAGTGGCCGCGTTGGCGCGCAACCAGCGAACCGCCGTCTTGACGTCCTCTACGTTGCTCGGAAATGTGACCGACGGCGTCAGGCGATACTCGATCGACACCATCGCGAATCCGTCCTGCGCGAAGAACCGGCGGAAGTCCGGGCCGGTGGTGCGCGTGCCGCCTCTCCAGCCGCCGCCGTGCAGAAATACGATCACCGGCAGCGGCCTGCCGACGTCCTTCGGCAGGTAGAGATCGAGCAGCAGCTCCTGTCCTGCGCGCGTGGCGTAGGGGAGCGTCGTCATCTCGACCGCTGACTGTCGGGCCTGCGCTGGCGCCAGGGACAGACAGGCCATCAGCGTCACAGCGACGATGAACGATCGACGGGGCGCCATCATGCGCATGTCTTCAGATGAAGTCCTGCGCTCTCGGCTTCAGCATCAGCGCCCGCTGCAGCTCGGGCGTAATCGCCCGGCGTACCGGAATACCGCAGAGCGCCTCGGCGTGGGCGAGCAGCGCCGCCCGCTCGGCGACGCCGTTGCCGTTGCTGCCTTGCGTCCACACCGGATCCTGCGGCGGCAGCGGCAGCTTGGCGGGATGCACGTCGAGCGGGTATCCGTCCGGCCCTCGTCCGCTCATCTGCAGCGCGCGGAACATGTCGGCGCCGCCTGCCGGCCCGCGCCCGCGCCCGCCTTCGCCGCGAGGGCCGCCACGGCCACCGGCGAGGGACGGATCGGGCCCGGCGGCACGGCCACCCACACCGTTGCGGCCGGCACCGCCGCGCGTGAAGAACGGTTCGAAGATGCCAGGCGTGAGAAAGGCCGCGAACCGGTTGTACTCCTGCGCGAGACGGAATCCGTGCAGGTGCCGCGGCGGCGCCTGGAAATAGTCACCAGTCTTGAGCGATGCGGCGCGGCCATTCGCCCAGCCGAGCGTCTCGCCGTCGAGCGCGAAGAAGTTTTCGAAATGCCGCGCGTGGAAGTGGGCGCCGACTCCGCCGCCCCCTCCGCCCTCGGTGATGATGAACAGGAACTGCCCCGTCGTATTCGCGTTCCTCGCCATGAACGTGTTGCCGCCGAAGCGTTCGCCCCCGCCGTCGGCGAGGACGTAGTCGCCCGGCGCGGACGGCAGGACGAGATTGGTGACGCGTGCGGGCTCCCCCGCCGCGGCCGCCGCCGGCACGAGCTGGAAGTCACCGGCGAACGAGGCCTGAGCGAGCTTACCTGGCGCGATCGCCTGGCTGCCGGCCGGGACGTCCGACGATGAGTGCGGAACGCCCATGGCGACAAACGCGGCACCCACGCGGTCGTTCATCGTAAAGAGCGCCATCTGCCCTCGATCCGATCGCATCGTCCAGGCATGGGGCGTCCCGGGCGGCAGATTGGCGAAGTCGCCGCGCATCATGCGCCACACACGGCCGTTCACCTCAATCTCCACCTCGCCGCCCAGCACGAGAATCGCCGCATGGCTGCTGCGATGTGCGTGCCGCGGCATCGCCGCGCCGGAGCGGCCCGCGAACACCATCATCTCGTGCACGCCGCCTGTTTCGACCGGTCGGGCAACGCGGGACATCACCTGCGAACCGATCAGATGGTGTTCGCCTTGCGTGATGTTCATCACGTACATCCGGCGCTCACCCGGCAGCTTGCCGATCGTCGGCTCCGCCGCCGCGCCGCTGACTTCGACGGGGTTCAGGATTTCGTCCGGGAAGGAAGGCGGCGCCGGCTCCTGCGCGAAGGGACCGAAGGGACCCGATCGGTTCACGCCGAACAGGGCGGTGCCGGCAGCCAGGCCGGCCAGTGTCAGGAACGAACGACGGCTGCGATGCTGCATGGCGTCCTCATGAGTCGGGGTTAAGCGTATCGCTCCAACCGTAGTTGACCGTAAACCGGCTAACGCCGCTCGTCATTGAATCCGAATGCGTGGAGCGTACCGTCAGACATGCCGACGTAGATCTGACCCAAGCCGCTCCACATGCTCCCCGGCGACGCGGATGTCGTCATCGCCTTGCCGCTCTCCCACAGCCGCTTGCCGGTCGCGCCTTCGTAGGCGTGAAGAACGGCGGCAGTGCCTCGTCCCGTTGCCGTTGAGGGCAAGCCGGTGGCAAGCGTGAAGACAACGCCGTTGACGATCATCGGTGTCGCCGGCGAGGCCAGGTCATGCGAGACCCAGCCGGTCTCGAGCGAGAGCGCGCCACCCGCGTCCACGACCTTCAGCGCAACAACGGCGCCGGCGGAAACCGGCCCGTTAGCGTCACTACTTCCCGCGGACAGGCGCCCCCTGGCCGGGACCAGAATCCATGACGTGCCGGCGCCGGACTGCTGCCATGCCGCCAGGGCCTCTCCACTCACCGAGGCTCCCGCGCCGAACAACGCCTTCGAGGCCGCGAGCGGTGTCGCGTGATCCGATCCCCCGAGCGACGCCGCGTCCAGCAGCAGGACGCGTCCGTCCTTCGTCGCCGCGGCGACAATGTTCCTGTTGTTGTGCTGGAGGATCGTCGGGCCAGTGACGAACTCCGCCGTCGGCTGAGAGAACCATCCCTTCAACTGCAGCGTCTTGGGGTCGAGGGCGACGATCGCGTTCGCCTTGCCCTCTCCAGTGGTCTGTCCGGGACCGATCGCCGCGATGAGGGTGCCGTCCGACGTGAACGCGACGGCGCCCACCACGCCGCCGCCGTTCGTCTTCCATGACACGACCGGCTTCGCGTCGCTGTCCAGGTCGATGGCCCAGACGCCGTCTGGCGCGCCGCCGCACTTCCCCGATGTCGCGGCGTAGAGCGTCGTGCCCACCCCCACGGGCGCGGACCACTTCGAGTTCGCGGGCAGGAACGGCGCCGGGCGCTGGATGTCCTTGCCGGACGAGAGACCGATCACATGCAACATGCCGTCGCTCGATACCACGTAGCTCACACCGGAGGGCCGGAACAGAAAGCCGAAGGGGCTGCCACTCTCTTCCGGGCGCGGCGCGCCGGGAATGCGCTCGACGGCCTGGTTCGCCGTGACGGCCGGTGGAGGCGGTGCCGCACCACGAGCAGCGCCCTGTTCCACGCCCGGAGGTGCGCCCCGACCGCCAGGCGCCGCGGCACCGGATGGATCGCCAGCGCGGCCCGGACCGGCCGCGCGGCCTTCCGCCGGGACACCCTCACCCGGCTCGCCGAGCAAGCTGCGGTACCCGGCGCCACGGGCCCTGCCCCCGCCAAACCCAGCCGCGGCGGCAGTAGTCGGCGAGTCCAGCCTGACGATGCGGGTTGCTGCAGACGTGATCCCACCGGCACACGCCGCCGTCGCGGCGGGAAGGGCGGCGTCGAAATGCCGCCGCCACACGACGTAACCGATATCGTTGTCTATGCCGTAGACGTTGTTCGAACTGCCGGCGACCACTGACATCGGTACGAAAAGCGTCACCCCGCTCGCCGTCACACCCTGAGCGAGGCCGTGCACGCCGCGCGGCTGGTTGTCGAGCTTCACCTTCCATTGCTGCTCGAATCCAGGCTTCGACAGCGCCGCCACCGAGATCTTGTCGTCGGCGCGGACCCACGATGTGCGCTGCGCATCCGCCAGCGCGGTGGGCCACTGCGAGCCGCCTCGTCCCGGCTGCGCAAAGGTCATGCTCCCCGCCAGGGCGGAGCCGAGGGCCACGAACATCAAACGTCGACCGCGCATGACGAACCTCCGCCTACCTGGCGACGCCGAAGCAGTAAAGGACGCCGTCGAACGTGGCGATATACGCACGGCCGTTCGCGACGGTAAGCCCGCTGAAGTGATTCCACGATTCAATCTGGCTGCCGCTCGACCACAGTTCCTTCCCGGTCTGCCCGTCGAGCGCGTAGAGCGCGGCTTTGCGCGAGGTCGGCACGCGGCGCGCGGGGCCCGAGCTGAGCCCGCCGCCGTAGACGGGGCCACCCTTCTCATCCCACGCCCGGTCGGGCATCACCTGCGACGCATCCTCGCCAGCCGCATAGGCGAACACCACGCCGTTCGCGGTCACCGTCTCCTCCGCGAGATCCATGTCGCGCGAGAGCCAGGCGGGCGTGAGCTGCCACTTGCCGGCGCGCTCCTCGAGCTTGAACGCCGCAACGCCCCCACCCGTCGGGCGCGCGTGCTCGATCGGCGCCTTGAACGTCGCGCTCACCGGTCCCCAGAACGGCACGAGCACCCACTGCGTCCCCTTCTCGTCCTGCCACGCGCCCAGTGCGCCCCAGACGCCCCTGCCATCGAACGCCTGCGCGTCGTTGCAGATGAGTGGTGTCGTATGCAGCGACGTCCGGTGATCCTCGCCACCGAGTCCCTCGCGATCGAGCAGCCACAGGCGGCACTCCTTGCTCGTGCCGACCAGGAACTTCCGGGCGCGGTAGTCGATCACGACCGGCGTCGTGTTGACGTCCAGATCGCGCCGCCAGAGCCAGTTCGCATTGGGCGCACCGAAGTAGTCGGTCAGCTGCAGCTGTTTCTTGTCGTCGAGCTTCACGCCGACGATGCCGTTGCCGAGCCGGCGGGTCAGCGGATCGAATTCCGCGTCGCCGGTTCCGAGGAAGACTCTCCCCTCAGGATCGATTGATGCGCCCCGGCGTCCCCACAGGCCCCCGCCCGCGGGAATGAACGCGCTCGCGCGGCGAGTCGCGAGGTCGAACGAGTAGAAGGCATTAGTCAGGCCGCCACAGCCCTGCGCCGTGGCGGTGTAGATGACGCCGTTGTGCAGGTTGAGGGCGTAGGGCTTCCCGCCGCCAGGGATGAACTTCTCCGGCGGTGCGATATCCTGGCCGTCCGCCAGGTTGATCTGCCGAAGCCGCCCATCCCACGAGACCGCGTAGACCGTGTACTTCCCGGGCGACGCCTGCGCCATCGTCGGCACCGCGGTCTGGCCGCCGGGACACAGCGTGTCGTTCGTGCCGCCAGGTTTGGCCAACGTGCTGTCGAAGCGGCGGTGCCAGATCTGGCGGCCATCGGCAACGTCGATGCCGAAGAGGTCGTCGGTCACGCCAGCGACGACCGCGAGCTCCCGTGCCCCCTGCGCGGTTGTGACGCGCTCGGCGACCAGCGGGGCAAACAAGTTGTGCATGGCGCGCGGCGTGCTCTCGAGCTTCACCTTCCACAGGAGCTTCATGCTCCCGACGTTGGCCGTGGTGAAGATCTTCTCGTCGCGTACCCAGCCCGTGCGCGCGTTATCGACGCCCTCGGTGATGATGTCGGTTGCGCCGCCCGTGACGCCCGACAACAGCACGATGAGCAAGCCTATCCTGGCAATTCGCATGTCTCTTCGCCCTTTGCGTGTGTGAAGCAGAACCGAATCATACGTCGGAAGGTCGACGTTCGTGTCGATCCGTGCTTTCGAGCGTCATCGGAACAATTTGGGTGCCACCTCACACAGGTACAGCCGCCAGTTCTCCCACGTGTGCCCGCCCGGCGTTTCCCGGGTTTCGATGCGGACACCTTGTGACTTGAACTTGTCGATCACGGCCAGCCCATTGGCACGCGCGATGTCGGTCTCTCCCCAGCCCCACCAGAACAGCTTCAGCGCCGAGTTGTATTTCGGGATCTTCCCGGCTTCCGAGTGGTAAAAGAACTCCCGGTCCTGCTCGCTGACCCAGCCAGAGCTCATCACGGCGAGGTAGCGGAAGGTTCCGAGATTGTGGAGACCGATATTCAGTGTCTGGATGCCGCCCATCGAGAGACCTGACAGCGCGCGGGCGTCGGCGGTGCCCATCGTCCGATAGTTCGCCTCGACGAACGGAATGATGTCCTTCAGCAACTCGTCGTTGAACGGATCCTTGGTCGCGTCCGACGTCATGACTTGCCCGCCCGATGGCGTCCATCCGGACGGCATCACCACGATCATCGGAAGGGCCTTCTTCTCGGCGAGCAGGTTGTCGAGGATGTGGTTCGCGCGTCCGACGGTCGACCAGGAGATCGCGGTGTCGCCACCCCCATGAATCAGATAGAGCACGGGCACACGTTCAGTGCCTTTTTCGTAGCCAGGCGGCGTGTAGACGTACATCTCACGGCGTGCATTCCCGAGCGTCTTCGCCACGTAGCGGACGAGGCCGACGGTGCCGTGCGGCACGTCGCGCGTTTCAGAGAAGTCGCCGGGGACGTAGAGGACGCTTTGCACCTGCGTCTGGTTCGGCGAGACGTTGACGTTGCGTGAATCGACAACGGTCGCGCCATCGACATTGAAGGTGTAGCGCCAGGCGCCGGGTTTGACGCGGCGCAGCGTCGTGCCGCTCCAGATGCCATTCTCGCCCTTCGCCATCGTGACCGCCGGCGTGCCGCCGCCTCTTCCGCCCGGAGTCCCCGGCACGCCAGGGTCGGGAGGAGGAGCACTCGCATCCGGAACGAGGCTGCCATTGATGTCGCCGCCGACCGTCACCGTCGTTGCATTCGGCGCCAGCACTCGGAAGGTCACGCGGCCGTCCGCTTCGATTTGAGGCGACACCACCGCCGGCCCGCCGCGGCCGCCGCCCCGCCCCGGGCCAGGAGCACCAGGCGCCTGAGACGTCGCCACAGGCGCAGGCGCCGCCGGCGGGACCTGAGCCGCCGCGATCATGCCGCAGAACACACAGAGCGCGATCGTGGTCAGGGCTCGACTTCGTTGCATATCCGCTACTCCAAGGGGACAAGGACGACTCGTGTCGGACAAGTGTAGGGGGGCAGCTATCGGCCGCAAAAGACTTTTTGCATCGTCTCTCAGACCCGCGACATCTCAACGCCTGAGCGTCTGTCGCGATCCATAATCGTTTGGTCAACAGGAGGCAACCGCGTGCTGGATACCGTCCGCTCTCTCCTCGAGCAGTCCCCAATGCTGGCGCTGTTTGCCGCGATTGGCATCGGCTACGCCGTCGGCCGAATCTCGATCGCGGGTTTCTCGCTCGACATTGGCGCCGTGTTGTTTGCGGGCCTGGCGCTCGGGGCGATCGCGCCGAAGGCGGCACCCCCCGCGCTCGTGAGCTCGATCGGCCTCGTCATGTTTCTTTACGGCATCGGCATCCAGTATGGTCGGCAGTTTTTTGCGGGCCTGGGTGGCGCCGGCCTGATGTGGAATGCGCTCGGAGCCGCGGGGGTGTTGTGCGCGCTGGCCGTGACCCTCATCGCGGGCGCGGCGTTCGGCGTGTCGCCCGCGCATACGCTGGGGCTGTTCGCCGGGGCGCTGACCAGCACGCCGACGTTGCAGGCCGCCATCGATGTCGTCGGCGACCGCTCGCCGGCGATTGGGTACTCGGTGGCCTATCCGATCGGCATCATCGTGCCGATCCTGTGCATCTTCGCGTTCTCCCGGATCGTGAAACCCAGACTGGCACCGGCGCCGGCGCCACCTGCCATCGTCGAGATCGTGCTCGCTGACACCCGGGCGGGCACGACGGTGGCCGAGATCACCGCGGGCCTGCCGTCCGGCGTGCACATCGTGGCAGTTCGTCAGGGACGCACGAACAAGCTGCCCGATCCGCAGATTCAGCTCGACGCCGGAGATGGCGTCTTGCTGTTCGGTGAACCCGGCGCGCTCGATCAGGCACGCCAGCAGCTCGGTCGCCTCGAATCCGGGACCGTGGCCAGCGATCGCAGCGCGCTCGATATCGGGAGGTACTTCGTCTCAAAGGCCGCGCTGACCGGCGTCCCGATCAGCCGCATGACGTGGCCCGCCGGTAGCGACGCGAAGATTGTCGAAGTGCGTCGCGGGGATACCTCGTTGATCGCCGACCCCGAGTTGGTGCTCGAGCTCGGCGACCGCGTGGCCGTGATCGCCACGCGTCAGGCCCTGCCAGCGTTGCGGCAGCATTTCGGCGATTCGATCAAATCGACCACCGAGGTGTCGTACGTGTCGGTCGGCCTGGGTATGTCGTTCGGCGTGCTGCTGGGCCTCGTGCCGATTCCGATTCCGGGTCTCGGCCAGTTCTCGCTCGGTGTCGCCGGTGGCCCGCTCGTGATTGCGCTCATCCTCGGCAAGCTCGGCCGAACCGGTCCGTTCGTCTGGCACATGCCCTTGCCGGCAAACCTGACGCTGCGCTCGTTCGGCCTGACGCTGTTCCTGGCTGCGGTGGGTCTCGGTTCTGGTGCGCCGTTCGTGGAAACCCTGGCGAGCGCCGGGGTGCTGTTCCTGGCGATCGCGGCGGCCATCATCGTCGTGGCTGTGCTGGTCGGCATGCTGGCAGGAACGGTGCTCCGGCTGGCAACCGACGACCTGCTCGGCGTCGTGTCGGGGATCACCGGCAATCCGGCGATTCTCGTCTACGCCAACAAGGTGCAGTCAAGCGATCGCATCGACGCCGCGTTTGCGACGATCTTCCCGTCGATGACGATTCTCAAGATCCTCTGCGCGCAGGTCGCGCTCGGGCTCATGCGCTAGGGCCGTCAGGGCGGGCTATTTGGCGGCACCGGTGACAGTCGCCTGCAACGCCTTTCCTTCCGCGTCGGGGATGTCGCGAATGTAGATATTCCGGAAGCGCACTTCCGATCCGTGCGTCTGCAACTCGATCGACCCGGTCGGAAGAACCGGTTGCGCGCGATCGAAGAAATTGTCGAGCACCTGACCGACGACAACCGGCTTGCCGTTCAGGGTGACCCAGACGCGCGTGCCGACCATCTTGATGGCCAGCGAATTCCATTCGCCGATGGGATTGTCCGCCTTGACGAGCGGCCACTTGCCCGGGTTGTCGGCGTTGTTGTTCCACAAGCCGCCGGAGCCTTTGTCCGCGCCATTCTTCACTTCACGGGGATTTGCGGGGTCCCAGAGCTGTACTTGCGGATAGTCGCGAAGATAGATGCCCGAGTCGCCGCCGGCCTGCGTGAGCAGCCAGTCAACGCGGAGCTCGAAGTCCCCGTACGCCTTCTCGGTGGCGAGGTGCACCCCCTTGCCGTCGGAGACGATCTCTCCCTTCGCAGTATCGACGCGCCAGTGAAGGTCGCGGTCGTCGTTCCATTCTTTCTGCTTCGCCGCACGCTCCTCGGGCGTGAACTTGGCCTCGACGTATGGGCTGAACACGCCGCCACCGCCGGGACGGCCGCGCCAGCCGCTCAGGTCTCTGCCGTTGAAGAGCACGGTAAAGCCAGCCGGCGGCGTCGCCGCGGTCGACTGCGCACCGAGCATCACCGACGCGCCGGCACACGCGATCGTCATCGCTGCCGCCCCCATAAGGACATTCTGCCGCATTGTCGAGGCCTCCTTCCGGTGTCAGTTCTCGCGACATTGGCCATCTGGGCGGAGACCGCACGCAGAGTCCAGTGCGCTGCCCGGCAATCATATGCATTGAGGAGCGAAATGTGCGACCCGACCGTTGGTCACACTTGGGCCACAGATCGTCAGCAATCCCTGCGAGAGCCACCCGCTCGGCGGGACTATCTGGACGACGACGTGTTCTGACCGGACTTCGCGCGCCACAGCTTCGGAAGCATGTAGACCAGATGGGCGCGCCATGTGCCCCAATCATGACCACCGTCACCGCCGATGTAGTAATCGTGGGCCACGTGATGCTTCTCGAGAATCTGGTGAAAGACCACACTGCGATTGGTCGGCTGATTCTCGTGGGTTCCCAGGCCGACGAAGAGGTAGTCGACCTTCTGGTTGATTGCCGGATCGTTGAGAAACTCCGGCGTGCTCTTTTCGGATTCCGGATCACCAGCGCTCAGGATGCCAAACGACCGAAAGAGATCGAGCGACTTGAAGCCGACGAGCTGGGCGTGCCGGCCTCCCATCGAGAGCCCCGCGATGGCGCGCCCGCGCGGCCCCGGCTGTGTGCTGTAAGCCTTCTCGACGACCGGGATAATGTTCTGCCGCAGTTCCTTCTCGAAGAGAGAAAACGTCAGCTCGGTGTGCTTGGGATCGCTGCGGTGCACGACCTGGTTGTTCGGCATGACGATGATCATGGGGAGCGCCTTGCCTTCGGCAATCAGGTTGTCGGCGATGAAGCCGGCGCGGCCGTCGATGTTCCACGTCGATGCCAATTCGCCGCTGCCGCCCAGCAGGTACAGCACGGGATATCGTCGGCCGCGATCGTAGTTCGGCGGCGTATAGACGTACATCTCTCGCTCGCCGTCGAGCACGGTCGAGTGATACACGTGTCGAGTGACGCTGCCATGCGGGACGGGCTTGGCATCGTAGTACGCAGGCCCGTCGCCGTGGACGACGACGGTGCTGTAGCCCGGCTGGTCGGCAAAGCCGGTGAAGGTGTTGTTCGGATCGACGACGGCCACGCCGTCCACAAGGAGCCGGTATATATAAAGGTTGGGCTTCAGCGGGCCAACCGTCAGCGTCCAGACGCCGTCGGCGCCTTTGTCGAAGGGCACCGGCGTGTTGCCTTTGCCGACTGCCAGCAGAATCGGGCCACCCGTCAACGCGACCGTTCGGGCATCCGGCGCCTTGAGCCGGAATGTGACCGTACGGTCGTCGCGCACCTCCGGCGAGATGACGTTCGCACCGTACGGATTCAGATTCTGGAGGTTCTTGTGCGGGTTCCAATCCAGGTTGACGTTGGCTTGCTGGGCCCGCGCCTGATGAGACACGCACAACAGCGCCGCGATCGCAACGCACGCTTTGACAGTAGTCATGCAGTCCTCTCAGACTCCAGAACGAATGACGTGAACCGCTTACGTGGCCTTGTTTCGGTCCCACTTCACCAGTTCGCCGCGCTACATTCCTCCGCCGCCGCCTCGTCCCCCACGACCGGCGGCGGCCTTCAGTTCGTCATCGGACCAGGGCTTGGTCCGGCCTTTCGACAGGCCACGCACTTCCATCACATTCAAGCGGATCGACGGCCGATCCCGTGTGGCCCCACGAACGCCGAACATAGGTCAGCGCCGCGGCAATCTGCTCGTCGGTCAACGCGGGCCCGAGCGGCGGCATCAGCCCGATCGGCCCTTCCTTGCCGCCGACCAGAATCCGGATCATCCCCGACGCGTCCGCGCCGGTCGCATAGGGCGAGTCGACGAGATTCGCGCCGAGCTTCTCCTTGCCCTTCCCGTCTTCCTGGTGACAACCGACGCAGATGTTTTTGTAAATCTCCGCGCCTGCATCGAAACGCTTCTGTTGCTCGGCCGTGAGCGGCGCCGCCGTGATGACGGGCGCTGGCCGTCCGGGCCAGTCCAGCTTCGCCGAGACGTTCTTCGCGAGGAGGGCGATCTGGTCCGTGCCCGACGCCAGTTTCGTCAGCCCGGCCGGCTCGGCCGGCAACGAAACGCCGCGCCCCGGCACGACCGCGACGCGGCCACCCGGCGCGCTCAGCCCAGGCAGGCCGCCGCCACCACCTCCACGGTTGCCACGGCCACCGGGCGCCGCGCCGAGGACCGGCAACCCGGCGTCCAGACCCTGCAGAAGCGCCAGCCGCTGCCACGCCGGTTGTGAGGCGTCGGCAATGACGTCAATCACTCGCTGCACCGCGGCCACGTCGCCGCTCTTCGCGACGGCCGCCGTCAGCATCGACACCGATTCTATGGGCGACGCGACGCACGGTCTTTGCCTGCATCACTGCCGTCAGCACGTCGGCTTCGATCCCTTTCAAGCTGCTGATCGCCGCGTCGACGATGATCGGATCCTTCCCGTCGCGTGTGAGCAGCGTCGTCGCTGGAACGACGCGGTCTGCCGCGGGCATCTCGCCCATTGACGCGGCCACCTGCCGCCTCACGTTCCAATTCTTGTCGTCGAGGAGCTTGAGCACGGCCGCCTCGAGCGCCGCGTCCTGGCCAAGCCACTGCTCGGACAGCCGCACGCCGGCTGCTCGGACATCTGCGTTGGCGTCAACGAGGGCCTTCTGGACCGACGCCACATCGATCGCGCCGAGGCCGTCGAGCGTCCACAAGGCGTGCAGCTTCGTACGCCAGTCAGGAGCGGTTGCCGCGAGCGTCTTCAGCGCCGGGGCGACCGTCGCGTCTCCGCGCTCGACGAGGACACGCTGCGCCGTGTCACGCCACCAGCCCTTGGGATTCGACAGCGTCTGCACCAGCTGCTGGGACGGTGCCTTCGACAGGGCCGGCGCGGCGGGACGCCGTGCGTTTCCGTTCCCGTAGACGACCCGCCAAATCCTCCCCTTCCCGACGGGCAGTTCCATCTCGTGCGCTTTGATGTAGTCGGTGAGGTACGCGCTCCAGATGCCACCCGCCTGCACGACGCCGCGATACATGTCGACCACGTACATGTTTCCGTCAGGGCCATCGAAGAGGGTCACCGGACGGAACCGTTCGTCCGAGGACGCGAGAAACTCTCCTTGCGCATAGCCGTTCTTTGCCGTCAGCCGGCCCGACCCATCATCGGTCACGACCATACGGTGTACGAGATTGGTCGGCGAGTCGGGAATGAACGCGTTGCCCTGCAGCTCCTTGGGATATGCGTCGCCACGATAGATGGTCGGCCCGCTGGCACCTTGAATAACGATCGACGTCTCGTCGGCGCGGAAGAAGGGGTCACGGTAGCCGCGGTTGACCCCACGGTTGTCTCGCACCGGATACACCGTGGCATCCGTTTGCTCGATCAGCAACTCGTACAGGCCGCGCGTTCTGGCACCGTTGGGATTGCGGAGGAAGTAGCGGGACGGCGTGTAGTCGACAAACAGCGGCGAATCGTTCACGTTCCGGTAGACGCGCCCCGCATCGTCCTGCGACACCTGCCACTGGCCGCGGCTCAGCGCCGGAAGAGGTTCGAGCTTTCCGTTCTTCCAACGCAGGTCCCAGACGTGTTCGGACGAGTACATGACGTTGTCCATCGCCCAGAACAGACTGTTGGCGTTGTGCTCGATGCCTCCGTTCGGGTTCCCGTAAGTGTTGACCACCAGGTCCTTGGTATCGGCCTTGAGGTCGCCGTCGGTGTCTTTCATCAGCCACAGGTTCGGCGGCTCTCCGATGAGCACGCCGTGATCGAGCACTTTCAGGGCACGCGGCATCGCCAGCTTGTCGGCGAACACGGTCTTCTTGTCCATCGTGCCGTCGCCGTTCGTATCCTCCAGCACGCTGACACGGTTGAGCGGCTCGCGCGAGTCCCGCCCGGACGTGTCGGGCAGGAAGGTCAGCATCTCGAGCACCCACAGCCGACCGTCCGAATCGAAGTCCATGAGGATGGGCGATTCGATCATCGGCTCCGAAGCGACGAGCTCGACACGATATCCCGGCGGCATGGAGAAGGTCTTCATCTCCTCCTCCGGTGACAGCGGGATCGACTTCTCCATCTGCTTCTTGGCCGGCGGCCAGATGTTTCCCGGGACCTTGGCGGTGCCCTGGGCGGCGATGACAGCAGCGAGACCGATGGCGCCCGCGGCGGCGAGCGCGAAAGCGATGCCTGTTCGATGCATGGGTGTGAGTCAGCGAAACGTTCAATCCTGTGTGGGGTCTACTGCCCGAAGCTGCGCCCCACCAGCGCGGCGGACGAGCTGGTCATTCGTCCACTCAGGATACTTCGTAATACGACGGCCATCCTCCGTGCGTGACGATCAGTGCCCGCCTCGGCGGCCGCCGGGTGCACCAGGGGCGCCCGTAGCCGCAGGCGGATCGCCACCACCCTGCCGGCCCCTGCCGCGGCCACCGCCACGGACGGGCGCCGTGCCGTTGACGAGCGACTCGACGGGATAGTGGCCGGCCCAGGCGATGGCGCGCAGGAGCATCCCCTCGATCTGGGGGTTCTTGAAGTTCGTATAGGTGTGTCCCTGCATCCACACGAATGCCCGGAACGGCTGGCCGCCAAAGATCGTACGTTCGTAGGTCCACATCTGCGGCACCACTTCACCCCCCGCCGGCATCGGCGCCGTCGCGAGGACATGGACCTCTGGCGATTTCGCCCACGTGATCTTGAAGAATGCCTCGTCGTCTATCTCGAAATCCGACATGCCCTTCATGATCGGTGACGCTTTGTCGACGATGGTGTATTTGATCGCGCCCGACGAGAAATTCCGCTCCCCATGCAGCTTGGATCCGCCGACGATCGACGAGTAGTACTGCGGGTCGTCGCCACAGAGGGTGTCGTGGACACTGACGAGTCCGCCGCCTCTCTTCAGGTAGTCCTCCATGACCTGGCGCTCCGAGGCGGTCATGTAGCCGGCGTCGCCTTTGTACATCACCATCACGTCCGTGTTGGCGAGCTCTTGTGCGGACGGAAAGTGAAACGAGCCGTCGACCAGCGCGCCTTTGTCGGTCAGGAGCTTGCTCCAATCAGCGCTGAACTGCGGATAGTCGTGCGCCCCTTCGCCGTGCGACTTGAGTCCAGACCGGATGTACACGTGCAGCGGCCGCGTGTCACCGGCCTGTACCGTCGGTGCCGCGGAGGGCACGGGCACCGCCGGCTGCTGCCCCTCGACGGCGCTCGGGGCAGCCCTGAGCGTGTCGTCCCTCGACGTTGCTCGGGACGACCCTGAGCCCGTCGAAGGGTCGAAGGGCTGCGCGACCGCACCGGCACCGGCGGCAACCGCCAGCAGCACTACCCACATCATTCGAACCTTCATGCCTGCTCCTTGTCGTTCATTGGTATACGCGCGCGCCCGAGGCGCTATTTACTTCTCCGTGGCCGGCACCAGTCGAATGACCATCCCTGGCGTCGACGCCGACAGGCCGACGCCGGTGCCCGCCCCGGTGGGATTCTGCAGCAGCACATAGAGCAGCCCATCAGGCCCCGTCGTGACCGCCCGGACGCGCCCGAACTGCTCGAACACGACCTCCTGGTGGGTCACCTTTCGTGCGGTGATTTCAAGACGCCTGAGCTGCTGTCCCGCCAGCGCGGCGACAAACAGGTTGTTCTTCCAGCCCGGATACTTCGAGCCCGTGTAGAACCCGATGCCGCTCGGTGCGATCGTCGGCGTGTAGTAGACGATCGGCTGCTCCATGCCCTCGTGGCTTCGCTCGGTGATCCCATTCTGCAGCCCCATCGAGATCACGCCCCAGCCGTAGTTCTTCCCCTTCTCGATGATGTTGATCTCGTCCCCGCCGGTGGGCCCGTGTTCGGATTCCCACATCAGGCCGGCGGGATCCCAGGCCAACCCCTGTGGATTGCGATGCCCGTACGTCCAGATCGACGGCAGCGCGTTCGGCGTATTCACGAACGGGTTGTCCTTGGGAATCGACCCGTCGTCATTCACGCGATGGATCTTGCCGAGCGGCTTGGACAGATCCTGCGCGTTGGTCATGTCCCCGCGCTCGCCCAGGCTGTAGAACACGTGCCCGGCCTTGTCGAAGAGGAACCGCGTGCCGTAGTGCGCACCGCTGGGCGTGTACAGCTCGGAGGGAGCGCGGTAGATGAGTTGCTCCTCGACCCAGTGATTGGTCTTGTCGATCTTGCCGCGGATAAAGACGGTCATCGATGGAGGACTGGGCGGCCCACCGCGTCCCCTCCCACGCCCGGGCGCCGCCGCGGGGTCCGGCGGCGGAGTCGGCGCCGGCGGCGGCGCAACGTATCCCGGAACCGCTTCGGTGTAGGCCAGATAGATCCAGCCGTTCTTTGCGTACTGTGGATGAACGGCCACGTCCAGCATGCCGGCATCCTGACGTTCCCAGACCTTGGGCGTCCCCTGGACCGCCTCGGGCAACAGCCTCCCATTCTCAATGATGCGCAGGCGGCCAGGACGTTCCGTCACCAGGAGGCGTCCGTCGGGAAGGAACGCCAGGCCCCATGGAGTCTCGATCCCAGGCGCCACGACTTCGATCCGGAAGGTCTGTTTCTCGGACTTGATGATTTGGTTGTTCGGATCGGGGACAAAGACCGGTTTGTCCTTCAGGTTCGCCGCCGTCGTGCGGATGTAGGCTACGAGCTGCCAGATCTGCTGGTCGTCGAGCACCCCCTTGAACGGCGCCATCTCGGTTTTCGGCACGCCGTCCCTAATCTTCGCGGCGAGCGTGTCGTCGTCGTTCGATGTCAGCAGCCGTTCCGAAAAGAGAGTCGGCGCGCGGCCACCGGCGAGGTCGGTGCCGTGACACGGTGCGCAGGTGGTGGTGAAGAGCGCCGCCATTGCATTTCCGCGACCGCCACCGCCGCCGCCACGTGCGCCTTCGGGCGGCTGCTGACCGGCTGCAGGCGGGGCGCCGGCAGGCTGCGGCTGTTGACCGGCAGCAGGCGGTGACTGCTGACCCGCCGTTGCGGCGCCAATGGTGGCGCACAATACTCCGAGCAGAAGGACGATCGGCCCGCGTAAAAGAAGCTCTCGGCTCAAACCTAGGGAAACCTTCATCGCACCTCGACCCGCGACGGTTGCGAAACTAGCACGCTTCATTTTTGCATGCAAGACAGAACGCTGAAGACATTCCACAAAAAATGTGCGGCGCGAGTTCCCGCTCGTGCGTCCTCGAAAAACGACTAATTTATTAACAAATAGTCGGATATCGGCAACAGATCGCGGCCGATGCTGGCGGTGGAGAATATTACTGACATGTCAAATTATGCATGCAGAACAGTCGAAGAGCGACTGACTGTGGGCCGGCGCGTGCGAGCCGTGCCCGAAGCGTACGGGCACGGTAACGCGAGCGGAGCGCGCTCCTCACGATCCGGGTCGCTCTACGATTTCGCCGGCGGCTGGAACGCGACCTGGGCGTAGTGCGCAAGGAAGTCGCGCCACAGGAACCAGTAGTGCCGCCCGGGTATCTCACGATACGTCGTATTGAAGCCGTCCTTTTTCACGAGCTCCGACAGGTTGACCGTTCTCTCGCGCGCCTGGTCGGTCGTGCCTGCGCCCAGCCAGTAGAACTTGACGCCTCCGCCCTTCACGGCTTCGAGCTGCTTCTGGAACGCCTCGTCCACGGCCGCCGGCCCCGAGCTGAACACCCCGATGTAGGCGAAGGTGCCCGGATTGTTGTTCGTCGCCGCCAGCGTGTGCCCGCCGCCCATCGACAGGCCGGCGATCGCACGGTCGTCCTTGGCGGCCAGCACCCGGAAGCGCTTCTCGACAAACGGAATCACGTCCTTGACGAGACTCTCGGGATACGAGCCGGCATAGGGCTGCGGCGCGCCGCCGCGTCCCCCGCCCGGCTGGCCGCCACCCTGCGCCGCCTGTGCGGCCTGCACCGGCGGCGGCGCCGGCGCCTGCACCGACTGCCGGGCCGGAGTCGGGCCGTAGCCGAACCCCTGCGACACCGACTGCGTCGCGTTGCCGTTGGGCATGACGACAATCATCGGCTTCGCCTTGCCGGCGGCGATCAGGTTGTCCATGATGATGTTCGCGCGCCCCATCGTCAGCCACGCGTCCTCGTCACCGCCGCCGCCGTGCAGCAGATAGAGCACTGGGTACTTCTGCGTGCTGGTTTCGTAGCCGGGCGGCGTGTAGACCATCATCCGGCGGTTCGCCATCTTCAGCGTGGGCGACGGATACCAGACCGCCTGGACGCTGCCGTGGGGCACGTCCTTGAAGTCCCACCATTCGGACTCCGGCCCGGAGATCATCAAGAGGTTGTCGTAGCGGGCTCCGTCGCGCTGGGTTTCGCCGTTGTTCGGATCGAGCGCCTTGACGCCGTCGACGACGAACCAGTAGCCCCACAGTTGCGGCGCGAGCGGGCCGATCGTCGTTGACCAGACGCCAGACTCGTCCTTCGTCATCTTCAGGTCGGTGCCGTTGTCCCAGCTGCCGTTCAGCGTGACCTCGGTCGCCTTGGGCGCCAGCAGCCGGAAAGTGACCGTGCGATCCGGGTGGATTTCTGGTGACTTGAGCGGCGCCGGACGGGCCGCCTGCGCCGGCGCGCCGGCGGGCGGTGCCTGTTGTCCGGCGAGCGGCGCGGTGGCCGCCGCGGCCATAACGGCTACGACTGAGGCCGTAGCGAATACGGGTGCAAGACAGCTCTTCATGCTCGTCATAGGTACCTCTCTGCCGCGCGCACGATACCTTACTCTTGCACGCTTGTGCAACAGCTCGCGTGACGCCGGCGCTCGTTCGCGCCGAGAAGCAGGAGCGCCGCAGCCGCGACGAGCGCCGGGATCGCCACGAGCGCGTAGACGGTGGTGACTCCCCATCCGAGCGCGAGCATCCAGCCGCCCAGCAGCGAGCCCACGATCGACCCGCTGCGACCGATCGCGTTGGCCCAGCTCACGCCGGTTGCGCGATAGGACGTGGGATAGAACGCGGCGGAGAGCGCGTTGGCGCCGACCTGGCCGCCGGACACACAGAAGCCCGCGCCGAAGACCGCGAGCCCCATCAGCCAGGGCATCGCGGTCGTCATGCTGATGAGCACGATGAAGGCTGCGCCACAGGCGTAGACGGCGCCGAGCACGCGATGGGGATTCAGCGCGTCCATCAACCGGCCGACGATAATCGCGCCGATCGTGCCGCCCACCTGCAGCATCGCCGCGACGAGCGCCGCATGACTGAGTGATGCGCCGGTGCGCTGGATCAGCGTCGGCATCCAGTTCGAGAGCAAGTAGACGACGAGGAGGCTCATGAAGAAGGCGAGCCACAGCAGCAGCGTGCCGCCCATGAGTCCACCCGAGAAGACTTGCCGGACCGGCGAGACCTGCGCCACCGCCGCGCCGGCGAACGTGGCCCCGCCGAGCTCGACGTCCGGCGCGATCTTCGCGAGCACCTCGGCGATTCGCGACGCTTCCCGGCCAGTGGCGAGGAGATACCGAACCGATTCAGGCAAGGTCCGCCAGAGCACCGGTGCCAGCGCGAGCGGGACCACACCGCCGCCAACGAGCAACGGCCGCCAACCGTACCGTTCGAGCACCTGCGCCGCGATGAGGCCGCCGAGCGCCGATCCGATCGTGAAGCCGCAGAACATCATCGTCACCAGCGATGCGCGCCGCGCGGCGGGACAGTACTCCGCGGAGAGCGTGAGGCTCGTCGGCATCGCGCCCCCGAGCCCAACGCCGGTGACGAACCGCAGCCAGGTCAGCGTCTCGAGATCTCTGCTGAGTGACGACGCCAGCGTTGCGAGCCCGAAGACGATCATCGACGCGACGAGCATCGCCTTGCGCCCGTGCCGATCCGCCAGCGGACCGACGGCGAACGCGCCGGCCATCAATCCGACCAGCCCGGCGGCAAAGAGCGGGCCCAGACGCGCGACGGCGAGGCCCCATTCCGCACGGATCGCCGGCGCGATGAAGCCGATGACCGCGGTATCGAAGCCGTCGATGGCGACGACCAGGAAGCACAGCAGGAGGAGGCGCTTCTGTAACGCCGACAGGGGGTGCGTATCGATCAGGGCCTGAACGTCGATGCGGCGAGATGGCAACGAGGGCGACAGTATAGAGACTAACCGTATACTGTCAATCTGCCGACAGAGGACCCCAGATGTCATCCGATCCAATCGCCGCGCCCGTCGCCGAAACGCCCGAACGCCGCGCCTTCTACGACCGCATCAGCCGGCATAACCTCACGCCGCTCTGGCTGTCGCTGGCGCGTCTGGTCACGCCCGAGCCGGTCAGTGCCTGCCGGCCGGCGGCATGGGCGTTTGCCGACATCCGCGCGGCGATGCTCGAAGCCGGCGGCCTGATCACGGCCAAAGAAGCCGAGCGCCGTGTGCTCGTTCTCGAGAATCCCGGACTGCGCGGCCAGTCGAAGATCACGACCGACTTGTATGCCGGCGTGCAGCTCGTCCTGCCGGGAGAGGTCGCCCCCGCGCACCGCCATGCGCAGAGCGCCCTCCGCTTCGTGCTCGAGGGCGGCGGCGCGCACACCAGCGTCGACGGCGAGCGCACGATCATGCAGGAAGGGGACTTCATCATCACGCCGCCGATGGCGTGGCACGACCACGGCAACGAGAGCGATCGCCCGATCTTCTGGCTCGATGGCCTCGACATCCCGATTGTCCAGTTCCTCGACGCGTCGTTCGCCGAGCATCACGAAGAAGACGAGCAGGCCCTCTCCCGGCCGGTCGGGGACTGCGACGCGCGGTTTGGATCGAACCTGCTCCCAGTCGACTACACCGCATCGACCGGTGCCTCCCCGGTCTTCAGCTACCCGTACGCCCGCACGCGCGAGGCACTCGAGCGCTTGCGCCGGACGGGTGCCTGGGATCCCTGCCACGGGCTCAAGATGCGATACACGAACCCCGTCACGGGCGGCTATCCGATGACGACCATCGCCGCCTTCATCCAGCTCCTGCCGAAGGGGTTCACCACGGCGCCCTATCGCTCGACCGACGCGACGGTATTCGTCGCCGTCGAGGGACGCGGCCGCACCCGCATCGGCCCGTACTTCGTCGTCGAGTGGCAGCCGCGCGACATCTTCGTGGTGCCGAGCTGGCAGCAGGTCCGGCACGAGGTCGCCGACGACGCGGTATTGTTCTCGTTCTCCGATCGGCCGATTCAGGCCGCGCTCCAGCTCTTTCGCGAGGATCGCGGCGGTGCCTGAGTCGCGCGGACAACGGGCCGGCGCGCGTCTCCGGGCGGCGGTCGATGAGCTGCTTGCCGAGGTCACTCGGCTTCCGCCGGACGTCATCACCTGGCAGCCGGCGCCGGACGTCTGGTCGGTGATGGACATCCTGTGCCACGTTCAGGAGTTCGTTCCCTACTGGACCGCACAGACGACGAAGGTGACCGAACGTTCTGGCGAGATGTGGGGCCGGGATCACACCGACAGCGCCCGGCTTGCCGCGGTGACCAACACGTCGCTGAGACAGCGGTCGGACGTCCAGGCGGCGATTCGACTGGCGGCCGTGCAGTCGGCCGACACGTTGGCGCGCCTGAGCGACGCGGACCTCGAGGTCGAAGCACCGAGCAGGAATCCGCGATGGGGAGTGAAGCCCGCCCACTTCATCATCGATCACCTCCTCGTCGGGCACGTCGAGAAGCACCTGGGGCAGGTCAGACGGAACATGACCCAGTTCAGTGAGAAGGGAGAGACGGTGAGCGACTTCTTGTTTCCTCCGGCCGCACCGGTTGCCGCGCCGATCCGCGGGCGGGCCGAGCGCTTTCCCATCCGCCGGGTGTTTTGTGTGGGGCGCAACTATGAGGCCCACGCGAAGGAGATGGGTGTCTCTGCCGATCGCGAAGCGCCGTTCTACTTCACGAAGGCGTCCGAGCACTACGTGCCCTCCGGGTCGACGGTCCCCTACCCGCCCGGGACGAGCAACTACCACTATGAGATGGAGCTGGTGGTCGCCATCGGCACGGCGGGCTTTCGCCTCGCCGAGAGCCAAGCGCTCGACCACGTCTTCGGTTACGCCTGTGGCCTGGACATGACGCGTCGAGATCTGCAGGCGGCCGCGAAGGAAAAGCAGCGGCCCTGGGACATCGGCAAGGACGTCGAACAGTCAGCGGTGCTCGGCGACATCGCGCCGGCGGCCGAGATCGGCCATCCCGATCATGGGCGGATCGAGCTGCGCGTCAACGGCCAGAGCCGTCAATCCTCCGACTTATCGCTCCTGATTCACAGCGTCGCCGCCGTGATCGCCCATCTGTCGCAGTACTACCACCTGCAACCGGGCGATCTTATTTACACCGGCACCCCGGAGGGCGTCGGTCCGGTGAAGCCCGGAGATCGCCTCGACGGGTCAATCGAAGGCGTTGGTACGATCGCACTCCAGCTGAGCGAGCCGGTCTGAGCCCTAGGCCGGAATCCGCAGCAGTTTGTGGACGTTGCCCCAGACGATCTTCTGAAAAACGTCAGGTGAGGTGGATCGCTTCAGCACGCTCAACGTCTCGCGCGCCACGCACTTCCCTGTCATGCGTGCCGCCGCCGGATTGTTGTTCTGACTGACGCCCCCGCCGTGGCCGTCGCTGCAGGCGCAATCGCTGCCGAACAACAGCTTGTCCTGATGCCGCTTCAGAAAGTCGGCCGTGAACTCTGGCTCCCGTGACATGGCGTTGTTGCCGGAATTGGCCGACATATCCCCGTAGAGATTGGGATAGTCCCCCAGCAACTTGTCCGTCACGCCGCCGCGCGTGATGGGGCCGGCCGGATAGGCCGCTTCGTTGTGATAGTCCGCGCTCACGTTGGCCCAGAACGCATCGGCATGCCCGATGAACGTCGTTTTCGGATACGCCTTGAGGACCGACTCGAACATCTTCGCAAATCCCGTGCTCCACGTGCCTTCGTTCGGGAAGTGATCGACTTCCTGGAAGTGAATCAGGATCGGCACGCGCAAGTCGGCGGCCAACGCATAGATGCGGCGCAGCTCCGGACCGTCGGCGGCGACGTGAAACTTCATCTCGCCGAAACCCTGTGCTCCTTCCTTCACGGCCTGCGTGAGTATCTGCTCGGCCTCAGGTTTGGTCACGTCGTAACTGTTGAACCACGTGAAGCGTCCCGGCGCCGCGGTCTGAATCGCCGTCACCTGTTCGAGGACGGCGCCGCGGGTGAGCAGATTCGCCTTGGTCACGCCTGCGCCGTCGAGATGCGCGAGGTTGGCAGCCGGTTGCGGACGCAGATGGAAGTGCAGGTCGAACACGGGTGAGCCCCACTCGTTTCCGGGGGCCTGGCGGGCGACCGCCGGGAGCATGGCAGCGGCGGCGACCGTTTCGATGAATTCACGACGATTCATGACCAACCCTCCATTCGGTGACTGTATGTGTTCGCCGCAGATCCGCTTCAACGCGCGGGCAACGCGGCGGGCGGCGCGACACAACTGAAGTAGGCAGCCTCGTCGGGATTGCCGGTGCCAGACCAGCGAGCGACCTGCGGGTAGGGACAGAGCGGCCGGCTCCGCGTCACCTGTCCACCGGACGCCTTCGATGCCACCAGCCGATCGGGCGCCGTCCCGCTCTCCACCCACGCGCGGATCGCGCCGATGCGATCGAACGTGTCCGGTCCATCTCCGCCGCCGCAGTGAGCCATCCCGGGCGCCATGAAGAGGCGTATGGACGATGACGTGAGCGCCGTGTCCGGGACGGCCTTGAGGACGCTGTTGTAATAGTTGATGCTGTTGACAGGCGAAATGTGGTGATCGCTCCAGCCGTGATACATCAGGAGCTTGCCTCCCCGCTTGAAGAACGGCGCGAGGTTCGGATTGGTGGCGTTGTTGACACCGGAGTCGACTTTGTCCGCGAGATCGACGTCGGTCGCGACATTGAACGTGTGGTAGTCCCATGTCGGATTCTTGAAGATCACGTACTGGAACGTCTGCATCGGAAACGGAATCGGTTGGGCGACCGACGTCGGCCACAGAGCCTCCGATCCCGGCATCAGCCCAGGGAAGATTTCGGTGCCTGTCTTCGGGTGCGTGAGCGGCCGGTAGATCGTCCGCACGGTTTCTACCTGCTCTGGGCTCAGGCAGGTTGGCTCATCGCCGGCTTTGCACTGCAGGGTCCCGGGATCGAACGAACATTTCCGCGGATCGTCGATCACGCCATCCTTCAGTCCGTCAGTCGCGTCGCAGGCTGCTACTGCCGCTAGGTGAATCATCGGAAACTTCTCGGCGGGGACGCGGCTCGCCGGGGTCCGGTCGAGCGCCTGGGCGATAGCTGTCTGCGCGGCATGGAGGTGAATCATGTAATTCGCCGGCGCGCCGGCGACAATGCCGTTGAAGTCTTCGGGGTAGCGCTGCGCTTCCGTGAGCCCCTGTTTGCCGCCGGTCGAACAGCCGTCCCAATAGGAAAACTGGACCGCGCGTCCGTAGTATGCCGATGACAGCTGCTTGGCCTTGAGCGTCATCTCGTGCACGGCACGGTAGCCGTAGTCGAGGACGGCCTCGGGCCTCTCGATCGCGAAGCTCGGACTCCCGCCCGTGTGGCCCGTATCGGTGCTGGCGGCCACAAAACCGGCCGAGAGTGCCGTGCTCAAGCCGCCGTAATTGATCGAGCCGGCCCAGCCGCCGTTGCCCACTTCGAGCAGCCGGCCGTTCCACTCGAGCGGCAGCCACACCTCGACTTTGATGTCCGATTGCGGCGTCGGCGTGAGCGTTGCCGTCACGCGACAAAATGGCGGGAGCGGAGCTGCGGGCGCACCGCCGCGGCCGCGACCACCTCGCCCGCCGGGAGGCGTAAAGCCCGCGGCGACGTCTTCCGCACTTGTGATCGTTGCATTGGGCAGCGCGACCTTCGCCAACGATTCACACGTGGCAGATGGCGCAATCGACGCCGTCTGCGCATACGGCACGAGCACGAGCACCGTGATCATCGCGCCAAATGCGAACAGCGCTGAGACGTGACGCATGACGTTTCCTCCGAGAACCCACCAGTTAACCTTCGCGAGCCTCGTGAGCTTCCGCCTTCGCCAAGGCTTCGGCGGACCGCCGTAGCTTTAGCGTAGGCTGGTCGTGGCGTTCGTGAAGGTCTCCGTTCCTGAGATAGCTTCTACTCTGGCACCAGCACCGGAGGCGTACCGTGGGTGTGAAACGTACTCACAGTCTGCAGCCCCCACGCCTGGCCCTTCGCGCGTTCCGCTTGTGTCCAGATCACCGGCTTCCAGTCAGGGTCGAGGATCAGGTAGCCGCCCGCCCCGATCTCGAAGCGGTTGCCTCCGGGCTCGTAGCAGTAGAGGAAGAACGTCTGCCCAATCGAGTGCTTGTGCGGGCCCGTTTCGATAACCACGCCGGCATCGCGCAGGATGTCCGCCGCGCGCAGCACATCCTCCCGGCTGTCCATCATGTAGGTGAAGTGGTGCAGGCGTCCTGCCGCACCGCTGCGGTCGCGCGTGATGGCGACGTCATACGACTTGTTCGTCGCCGAGAGCCACGCGCCCATCTCGGTCCCATCGTCGAAGATGATCTGTTCCGTCAGCCGAAGCCCAAGCAGCTCGTGAAAGAAGTGGCGGGTGGACGAGACGTCCCGCGCGAGTATGTTGAGGTGGTCGAGCCGGCGCGGCGCGATACCGCGTGGAACATAGCGCTGCGGCTGGTTCTTGAAGGCGGTCGCAACGTCCGGTGTCGCCGTGAACCGCCGCGTCTCCCAGTACAGCTCGACCGCATGCCCATCTGGCGTCGCGCACCGGTACGCCGGCCCGTGTGCGACATCCTCGATCCAGTGTCCCCCAACGCCATGCGCCTCGAGCCGCGCGATGAAGCGCTGCAGGGTTGCCTCGTCGCAGACGCGCAGCCCCATATGACCGATTCCCGAGGTGGTGTGCGCCGTCAGCTTGAGCGTGTGCCACTCGTAATCGCCCCAGCCGCGGAGATACACCGACTCCCCGGCGCGCCCGCTCTCATGAAGGCCGACCACCGACGTGAAGAACGCCAGGCTCTCTTCGGGCTTCGGCGTGAGGAGCTCGATGTGGCCGAGATGCGCGACGTCTCCGAATCGGGGAAATGATGGGCCGGTCATTTGCGTTGTCCTTCTGCAAGCAACTACTGAAGGGATGCCACGACATCGGTGACGAGATCGTCGACGGTCAGCGGCCGCGCGAGCAGACCCTGCGCGTCAGCGACGGCGATCGCCACTTCGAGATTCCGGCGGTTCGCTTCCAGTCCAATCGGCGTTGACGCTCGATCCACCGCGGCGTCCGCGCCCTCCCGGCTGTCACGGAACAGCCTGAACAGCTCACGCATTGTCTCGTCGTGTCTCGCGAGCGGCTCGCGGACGACGATGACGTGGTTGAGGGTTCGAGCGCCGTGCCGGTGCTCCCACCTACGGCACGTCGCCTCCGGGTCCGGCACCACCGCCAGGAATCGCGGACCGGCGGGAACGGGATCGACGATGGCGGCATCGATGCTGCCGTCGCGCAGCATCGACATGAGGTCGCTGCCGGAGGGCGCGCGGCGGACGGCTGGCGGATCCGCCATGCCGGCCACGTGCCCTTCCTCGAGCGTGATCCATTCCACGGCGTCGAACCGAACGCCGAACTGATCGGCCATCAAGGCACGGATCCAGACGGCAGTCGTCGTCGTGTAGGCGCGGACGCCGATACGGCAGTCAGACAACTGCTCCGGGGTGACGCGGCGGCGCTCGATATCGCAGACGAGATGCGGAAGGGGGTTGCGGCTGAAGACGACGACCGGCAGCAACCGCAGCGGGACGTCACGGGAGCGGGCCATGAGAAACGTCATGAGCGCCAGCTCCGCGACGTCGAACTCGAGATCGCGGACCACCCGTTTGAACGCCTTGTTCGGCACCGCAACGTCGGCGAAGTCGAGTGGGACGACAGGGGATGCGAGCGCGCCGCGCCGTAACGCGTGCGTCGTGGGATAGTCGCCGAGCAGTGTGCGCAATGGAACGCGCGCCGGGATGCCCTCAGCCGTGGGCGTCATCGGCGCGCCTTCGACGTCGCGGTGCGCCGCGGCGGCGCGTAGCCGCCGGCGCGACAGGGGCAGAACGGAACGCCGTTGCCAGGAACGGCACCAGATGCCGCACGGTGGCCTCGACATCACCCGGATCGCAGCGTCCGCGCGAGAACGCCTTGATGCGCTGCGGGCTGCTCGCGGAGTAATAGATCGTCCCCAGCATGAAATGGAATCGCCACAGGACGTCGTCGGCGGACAGTTTCGGCAGGCACTCGCGCAACGCCGCGACGAACGTCCGGCTGGACTGGTCGAAGTTGTCGGCGACGAGCTGCGCAAAGAGCGGCGCGTCTTCGGCAGCCAGCATGGCGCGCAGGCGGGAGTACTGATTCCGGCCCTCGCCGCCCTGGATTTCGGCGAGGGCGGGGCGGACGAACGCCTCGATCACGGACTCGAGCTGCAGGCCGGTGCGCCGCGCCTCGGTCAGCAACCGCAGACGCTCGGCGTTCAGCGTGGTGCAGTGCCGTCGGTACACCTCGGCGAGAAGGCCGTCCTTGCCGCGGAAGTAGTACCCCACCAGCGACCAGTTCACACCCGCCTCGGCGGCAATCGTCCGCACCGAGACTCCGGCGAAGCCGCGTTCGGCGAACAATCGCTCGGCGGCGGCCAGCAGCTGCTCGCGTGTCTCGGAGGTGGGCGGCGCAGGAGACGTCCAGCTGCGGAGCGCGCGTGGAAGGGCGGTCATCGGCGATATGATACCGCCGGATTGCACAGTCGTTCAATCGACTCCTATAATCGGTCACGCCATGAGCCATCCGCCGACCGTTCTCGTCTTCAGCGCCCATGCCGCCGACTTCGTGTGGCGCGCGGGCGGCGCCATCGCGCTCTACGCCTCGCGAGGCTACCGCGTGCGCATTCTGTGCCTGTCGTACGGCGAACGTGGAGAAAGCCAGGGCGCCTGGAAGGCGCCGGGCATGACCGTCGAGCGCGTGAAAGAGATTCGCCGCGCCGAGTCGGAGCGCGCGGCCGGCCTTCTCGGCGCAGACGTGCGATTCTTCGACGCCGGCGACTATCCGCTGCGACCGACCGACAGCCTCGTCCTCGCGCTGGTCGAGGAATACCGCACGTGCCGGCCGGACATCGTCCTCACGCACGCGTTCAACGACCCCTATAACCCGGACCATCCCGCGGCCAGTCAGATTTCGCTCCAGACTCGCGTCTTCGCGCAGGCCGAAGGCTACCCGCTGCCGGGGCCTCCGCTCGGCGCGCCGCCGGTGTTCATGTTCGAGCCGCACCAGCCGGAACAGTGCGACTTCAAGCCGGATGTCCTGCTCGACGTCACACCGGTGTGGGAGCGCAAGCGCCAGGCCATGGAATCGATGGAAGCGCAGCGACATCTCGTCGAGTACTACTCCGACCTGAGCCGCCGGCGCGGGACCCAGGCGGTGCGCAATTCCGGACGCAAGGGAATCGCGCACGCCGAGGCGTACCAACGCGTATTCCCGCAAGTCACCGGCGAGCTGACATGACACCGACGATTGTCCGAACGATACGCCGCGCGGATCCTGGCGATATTCGCCGGCTCGGAGCGGCCGGCGTGGCCACCGTTCACGAAGCGCAAGGGCGGAGCGGGCTGCTTCGCCCGTATATGCGTCCGATCGACACCTCCGCCCGTGTCGCTGGCAGTGCGGTCACGGTGCTCTGTGGCCCCGGAGACAACCTGATGATCCACGCGGCCATTGCCGTCGTCCAGCCCGGCGACGTGCTCGTCGTGACGACAATCTCCGAATCAACCGATGGAATGTTCGGCGAGTTGATGGCGCAATCGTGCCTGGCCCACGGCGTTGCGGGCCTGGTGATCGACGCCGGCGTACGCGACACGACCGAGATTACCGCCCTCGGCTTTCCCGTCTGGTCCAAGGCCGTATCGGCACAGGGCACGTCGAAGACGATTGCGGGAAGCGTCAATGTCCCGATCGTGTGCGCCGGCGCGGCTGTCTCTCCGGGTGACGTGATCGTCGGCGACGCCGACGGCGTCGTGGTCGTGCCACGCGACTCGGCCAAGGCTGTCATCGCAGCGGTCGACGAGCGTCTCGCGAAAGAGGACCGCACGCGCGAGCGCCTGAAAGCCGGGGAACTCGGGCTGGACATGTACGGCCTGCGGGACGTGCTCGCACAACGAGGCGTGGTGTGGCGCGATTGATCGGGCCATCCTGAGCGCGCGAGGCCCGTTTCTAGTCTAAACTCCTCCCTCAACAGTTCATGGGCGCGCGAGGCCGTTTGGCGCAGGGGTAGGACGAGCAACCTGGATCGATGTTCGAGAGACGCCGTACCTCCGTGAGTCTCGTCGCGGAATCAGGCGTTCGACAAGGAGCACACCATGTGCGATCAGGATCATTTTGAGCAGGATCTGAAGGAATACGAAGCGCTCGGATTGGTGACGCGCCGGCAGTTCGGCGTGCTCGTGGGAGCGGGCATCAGCCTGATGCTGCCGCAGGTCGCGAATGCCGTCGCCGTCACCGAATCGGAGGTGACCGTGACGACGCCGGACGGGACGGCCGATTGTTACTTCGTGCACCCGGCGAGCGGCACCGCTCCAGGCGTGCTCGTGTGGCCGGACATCTTCGGGCTCCGGCCTGCGTTCCGCCAAATGGGCAAGCGGCTCGCCGAATCGGGGTATTCGGTGCTCGTCGTGAACCCGTTCTATCGCGTGAAGAAAGCTCCGACCGCGGAGAAGGGTGCCGCAACGCCCATTCCAGATCTGCTTCCGCTTGCGCGGGCTCTGACCGAGATGACGCAGATGACCGATGCCAAGGCGTTCATCGGGTGGCTGGACCAGCAACCCTCGGTTGCCAGGAACCGAAAGGTTGGCACGCAGGGCTATTGCATGGGCGGCCCCATCGCCTTTCGTACCGCGGCGGCGATGCCCGATCGGGTCGGCGCCGTCGCATCGTTCCACGGCGGCGGGCTCGTGAACGACACGCCGAACAGTCCGCATCTCCTGGCCGCGAAGACCAAAGCCCAGTTTCTGGTCGCGATCGCCGCCAACGACGACGCGCGGTCGCCCAAAGAGAAGGACGTGTTGAAGGAAGCGTTCGCGAAGGCGAACCTCGCCGCGGAAATCGAGGTATACGAGGGCGCGGCGCACGGGTGGTGCCCGCCGGATTCGGGAGTCTACAACGAACCACAGGCCGAGAAGGCGTGGAGCCGTTTGCTCGCGCTGTACGGAAAGGCTCTGGCCTAGAGACGCGGCGCGCAGGCGCGTGTGCATGCCAGCGAAAGGCAATTCTCGTATCGAAGGAGCGGCGCGATGCGACCCCTGAGGACTCGGTTCTACCTTGCTGCTGGCCTTGGCGCGATCCTGGTCCTGGCGAGAACCGGCGTGCCCCTTCGTGGGCAAGGCGAGCCTCCGCTCCCCGACCGCCTGAATTCGTTCATCAAGAATGACGTCAAGCTGACCTCCGAGGAGCAGAAGCAACTCCTCGCCGGGCAGCCCGTGACGAAACTCCTCGATGCGGACCCCGCGAAGGAGGTGGCTGTCTTCGGCGCCGTGTGGATTAACGCGCCGATTGCCCGCTACGTCGCGGCCGTGAAGGACATCGAGTCGTTCGAGAAGGGCGGCAATTTCCTGGTCACCAAGCGCATCAGCAGTCCGCCTCGACTCGAAGACTTCGACAAGCTCTCTCTCCCGCCGGATGACGTTTCCGACTTGAAGACGTGCAAGGTCGGCGAATGCGAGGTGAAGTTGGGCGAGGCGGCATTGACCCGTATTCAAAAGGAAACCGACTGGTCGAAGCCGACCGCGACTGCCGATGTGGAGCGATCGATGAGAAAGCTGGCCCTCGAGTACGCCACTGGCTATCAGGAGGGCGGAAACAGCCGGTTAGCGGAATACCGTGACGCCGAACGCCCGACATTTGTCGCTCAGGAGTTCGCCGCGATGATTAATCGCATGCCGGCTCTGACTGAGTACCTTCCGGATCTCAAGCGCTATCTCCTCGACTACCCCAGGGTGACGCTTCCGAACTCCGACTCGTTCCTCTATTGGCAGAGTGCCAAGTTCGGCCTGAAGCCGACCATTCGCATCAATCACTTGACCATAGCCGACAAACAGACACACGTCGTGGTGGTCTCGAAGATGCTGTACGCCAGTCACTACTTCTGGACCGCCATCGAGTTGCGGGTGCTGGTTCCGGATCCCGCGCGTGGCCAAGGTTTCTGGTTCGTAAACGTCAATCAGAGCCGCTCGGACGGACTCGGCGGCTTTACGGGCTCGATGATCCGGGGCAAGGTGCGAGGCGAAGCACAAAAAGGCATGCAAGCCGCGCTGAAGAGGTACGAAAACTCGGATGGAGCACTGAGGGCGAATGTGTCCATTTTGAGTCTCACAGTTCAGTCGCGTCCGCTAAATCGGCTGCGAACCCCCTGGCACCTTGTCACCTCTCCCTAGCGCTGCCGGACGCGAACGCGGGCGCCGTCCGCCAGCGTGTCAGGCGGATGCAGCACGACGCGTTGCCCTTCGGACAGCCCTTTGAGCATCTGTCCCTCTCGGTCGTTGCGCTGACCGAGCTCAACGGCCTGCAAGCGCACGCGCTCGTTGTCGACGACAAACACGCCCCACGCGTCGCCGCGACGGAACAGGCTGCCGACCGGCACCTTGAGCACGGCATCGTCGCGCCAGATGACGATGCGGACTTCGACGCGATAGCCGTCGCCGAGGTTCGCCGACTCGCGGTCGTCGGCGAAGTCGATGATGACGTTGACGCGCTGCTCTTCGACGCCGAGCGCCGAGACCTTCATGAAGCCGGACGGCTCGACGAGGCGTACTCGTCCCTGGAGCAGGTGACCGCCTCCCCACTGGTCGACTAATACCTGATTTCCGCGCGACACGCGCACCGCATCAGTGGACAAGAGGTCCGAGACGATCTCGAGGCTGGCGGGATCGCCGATCTCGAGCAGGGGCTCCCCCACAGGCACGACCGACGCGCTCTCGCGGAGCCGTTTCAGCACGACACCATCGACTGGTGCAAGCAGCGTGACGATGCCGCCGCCGGTGCTCGAGGGGCTCAGCCGAGCCCGCGCCAGCTGCAGCTCGTGCTCGGCTCGGGCGACAGAAAAGTCGGCTGCGCGCACCGCCTCATCCGCGCTCTTCAGCGTCGTCTGTGCCGCTTCGAGCTCATCGCCCGAGATAGCGCCGGACTTCAACAGCGCTTCCAGCCGCCGCGCCGTCGACTGCGCCCGCGTCCGCGCGGCCATGGCCCGCTCGCGCTCCGCCTGTGCCTGGCCGACCGCTGCGCGCGCGGCCTCGACAGCTGCCGTCAGTTCCGCCTGCGAACGTGGATTGATGAGCGGTGCCGCCGCCGGCGTCAACCGCGCCACGACGGTCTTGCCACGAATCACCCGATCCCCTGGCTCGAGCTCGATGCGCTCGACGCGGCCCATGACTGGTGCCGACACGACAAACCGCTCTCGCACGCGCGTCTCGCCCTCCTCGTCGATCGTGACCTGCATCGGGCCGCGCTCGACCGTGGCGACGTCGATGTCAACGGCCCCCGGCCAGAGCGCGACCGCGAGGATCACCGTGACGATCGCCACGACGGCCAGGACTCGAGGATTTTTCAGGATTCGCATCGCGACACACCGGGAGTCTTGTCGGACCGCACCTACTCCCTCACTTTCAACACCGCCACCAGGTCGAGCGTGTCCAGCCGTCGCCTGACGAGCATCGCCGAAATGATCGCGGCGCCGATGATCCCGAGAAACGACCAGGCCACCGCCTGACGCGAGACGAAGAGCGGAAAGCGGTAGACCTCGCTCTGAATCGTCTGGACGATGAACGCCGCGAGGCCATAGCCAAGGACGGCGCCAACAGGCAGCGCGGCCAGCGTGAGGAGCGCGAGCTCGCCGAGGAGGATCAGGGAAATCTCCGCCCGTGTGTAACCGAGCACGCGCAAACTTGCCAGCTCGCGGCTGCGCTCCGACAGCGACACGCGCGCGGCATTGTAGACGACGCCAAACGCAATCACGCCGGCGAAGATCAGGTTAATCAGGATACTCAAGTTCATGTTCGCCGACATGGTCTCGCGGAAGCTCTGGAGGACCGCCCGCTTGAAGCCTGCCCCGGCCACCACCGGCAGCAGCTTCAACGCGCGCGACAGCGCCACCTGGTACGCCGGATCGATCAACAAGAGCGCTCCGGACTCGACCTCCCCTTCACGCATGAGGTGATGAACGGCGTCGAGCTCCATGTACATCGCGAGCCCCATCGTGTCATCCACCAGCCCGGCGACCTCGACCTGCCGTACCGGACGAAGACCTTCGAGTACCTCGAGCGTCACCGTGTCGCCGGGCGTGACACCGAGGATGTCGGCGAGGATCTTGGAGAGGACCACGCCGGATGCCGGCATCTGCACCCTGCCCCCGTCGCGGTCGACGATCAGTCTGAATCGCGGGTTTGGAGGCACACCGGTGAGCGACAAATATCGCTCGCGGTAGCCCGACCGGACGCGCACGGCGACCGAACGCTGCGGCTCGACGGCGATGACGCCCGGCAGGCGTGCGAGCGCATGGCGGGCCTCGTCGGAGCGAGGTTCGACGAACCCTACCGTGACGTCCTGCCGCTCCGCCAGCCAGAACTGTGTCTCGATCAGTCGTTCGATCGCATCCGAGAACACGAACCCGACCATGAGGATGGCGACGGCGAATCCGATGCCGAAGATCGACGCCGAGGCGCGCAGCGGGTGGCGGGTGACGTTGCGGAGCACCATGCGTCCGGCGGCGCCGAGGTGACGGGAGATCCGCGGCGTTTCGAGCACCGACCGCCGATACCCTGCTGGCGCCTCCGGCCGCATCGCCTCGGCCGGCGGCACCATGACCGCGCGGCGGACGGCCGAAAAGGCGCCCGCGCCGGCAGCAAGGAAGGTCATCGCCATCGCGCCGAACACGACTGACAGCGGGACGCTGAAGAGGAGCTCCGGGAAACGGAAGAACTGATTGTAGAGGCCGATGATCAGGTGCCCGAGCCAGGCGCCGGCCGCGATTCCTATCGCCACTCCAACCGCCCCGATGACGAAGGCCCACTTGAGATAGTGCCATCCGATGGCGAGGTTGGCGTAGCCGAGCGCCTTCAGCGCCGCAATCTGCGCGCGCTGCAGCGCCAGCGCCCGCGTCAGGGCGACGTTGAGGATGAAGGCGGCCACCAGCAGGAAGACGAGCGGCAGCATGAAACCGAAGCTCTCGAGCTGGGCGAGCTCGTTCTCCACCGTCCAGTGCGAGAGCTGCAGGGCCCTCGGGATGGCTCCGAGCCCGCCGTACGGCTCGAGCATGTGATCGAGTCGGGCGATGACCTCGCCGGATGACGTTCCCGGCGCGAGTTTCAGCACGACGTCGTTGAACCCGCCTTCCATGTCGAACGCGGCGCCGAGCGCCTGGCGGTCCATCCAGAAGATGCCAAAACGCTTGTCGTCCGGCACCAGCTCGCCCGGACGAATGCTGTAGATGTACTCCGGCGACAGGGCAACGCCGACGATGGTGAGCTGGCGCAGGCGCCCGTTGATCACTGCCGGGATCCGATCGCCCGGGTTCAGGCCATGTGCGGTCACGAAGCCTTCGCTCGCCAGCACTTCGTCCCGCCGGCCAGCCTCGATCCATCGGCCTCGACGAAGAAAGAGGTCGTTGACACGCGGCCGGCGATCGGCAGGGATCGACACGAGGCGACCCGACGCCGGCTCGTCGAGCTGGGGCAGATCGAGCGTGACGTTAGCCACGACGCGCGTCTCGATCGCCGTCACGCCCGGAAGCGCGGCAATATCGGCGCCGACCCGCTCCGGCGCGCGCTTCATCGACGCGAACACGTCGGCGAAGCGCTGCTGGCTGTAATAGGCCGCGCGCGTGCCCTGCAGCGACGCGAAATTCGACAGATACATCACATACATCGACACGCCCGCCGCAACCACCATCGCAACCGCGAGGGCCTGCGCCTTCATCTCCAGCAGGTCGCGGACCAGCTTCCGGTTGAGCGCCGACATCCGAAGCGGCATCACCACGAGAGCTCCCGTGGCGCGAGCTTCGTCGTGCGCGCTTCCTCGGAAACCACGCGCCCATCGGCCAGGCGGATCACGCGATCCGCCATTTGTGCAATCGCCGCGTTGTGCGTAATCACGACGGTCGTCGTGCCGAGCTCGGTATTGACCTGAGCAAGAGCCTCGAGTACGACGATGCCAGTCGAGATGTCGAGCGCGCCGGTCGGCTCGTCGCACAGCAGGACGGCCGGCTGCTTGGCCACGGCGCGCGCGATGGCGACACGCTGCTGCTCGCCACCCGAGAGTTGGGCCGGAAAGTGGCTGGCCCTCGGCCCGAGATTGACCAGGCGCAGCGCCGCCTCCGGTTCCATCGGGTGGTCGGAGATCTCGGTCACGAGGGCGACGTTCTCCGCCGCGGTCAGGCTTGGAATCAGGTTGTAGAACTGGAAGACGAAGCCGACATGGTGGCGGCGGTAGTTCGTGAGCGCGGCTTCGTCCGCCCGGGTCAGTTCGGTGTCGCGGTAGAACACCTGGCCGCTCGTCGGCACGTCCAGGCCGCCGATAATGTTGAGCAGCGTCGACTTGCCGGACCCGGACGGACCGAGCAGGACGACGAACTCGGACTCGTTCAGCGCCAGATTGACGTTCCGGAGCGCCTGGACCTCGACCTCGCCCATGCCGTAGGTCTTGGTGAGATCGCGGATGGTGAAGAGCGGCGGCACGTCGCCTTCAGCGTGTGCCGAGGGGCATCTGAAAGTCCAGCGTCGGCTGACCTGATGTCCAAGACACCAGATCGCGAAGCGCGGCGCCCGGCCACTAACGGCGTCACAGCCGTTCGAGCGCGGCGCGGGCGACCCTGTTGCGCCGCCGGGCATGTATCGTCGCACCAGCAACCGTCCGCACAGGGGCCGAGTGCGTTCACGCTGGTCGTCGCGCAATCACAGCCGCGCAAGGTCGCCCGCGAGGTCGCTGCCGCCTCGAACGTGCCCGTTTGAGCTGCGCCAGCGCGCTCCGCGGACCGTGCACGGGCAGACCTCCGGCCGGGTCGCTCAATGCTCCATGGACGCGCACGGCGATCGACGCGATGGACGCCGTTCTAGTGCGCGCCGTGCATTGACGCTGACGCCGACGCGTCGGGTGCGAACTCCTCGCATGATACGGCCGTGTTCCAGTCCACGAACATCCCGTTCGGGTTGTTCCGCCAGGCCCACACGTGCCGCTCGTAGAACGGCGGCAGCCCGTAGCGGTTGGGGCTCCCGACGTAGTGGAAGTGCTGGCCCATCAGCACCGGGGGCCCCGGGTTCACCGCGTGCCAGTCTGCCGCGATGACGATGTACTCGACGCCAAGCAGCCGCAGCCGTCCGCCGCGCTGCTCGTAGATCAGAATCTCGGGACGGCTGGCATCGAGCATGCCGTCGCCGACCAGAGAGCCGTTCGGAAAGTGGATACCCATCGCGCCCACCTCGGGTCCGCTGACACAGCTGCCGGCGGAGCCGTACCCCGCGGCCATCGCCGTCGAGACGTCGAAGAAATCCCGCGTCGCGAGACGCACCTCGCGAACCAGGCCTGTCGATTCGTTGTGACGGTCGTCGCTTCGCGTCAGCGCCAGGGCTGCGGGCACTGCGCACACAATGACGACGATGCCGATGATAACGAGCTTCTTCGTCTACATAGCGTTTCTCCTTTCACGGGTGCACGGGACCGCCCGGTCACGACGGGATCTTGCGCAGACGGAGGCGTCGCGTCTTGCACACGGTTCCGGCGGCCAGACAATGCGCCCGCGCCGCGGCGGTTGTCAAGTCGGACGATGGGTCGAGGCGGGCCCGCCGGGTGCGGCGTTCATGATCCGTACGCCGACGTCGAACTCTGGCGTGAATCGCTACACCGGGTCCGAATTACGCCGCCGTTGGACGTGGGGCATTCGCCTTCACCTGTGAACGAGGTGCTGATGTCACTGCTCGCGCCGAGCGGCCCCGCTTGGTGTCGGCATTCTTCCAAACTGAAGAACTCTTCAGCAAGGCTCGTCGTCTGCGAGACACAATAGGCCCGTGAGCGTCTTCGACGTCGCCGCCATACTCATCGCTGTTACCGCTCTATCGGGATACGTCAACCATCGGTTTCTGCGCCTTCCGCCCACCAGCGGGACGCTGCTGGTGGCGCTCGTCACCTCGCTCGTCGTCCTGGCGCTCGATGCGTTCCTGTCCGGCATCGAGATCAGGCCGTTAGTCGACCGCTTCCTTGGGGAAATCGACTTCGATCGCGCGTTGATGCACGGGCTTCTCTGCTTCCTGCTGTTCGCCGCGGCCCTGCACGTCGATTTGGAGGGTTTGCTCGATCATCGCTGGACCATCGCGGCCCTGGCGACGCTGGGCGTGCTCATCTCGGTCGCCGTCGTGGGCCTGGTGGCCTGGCTGGTGTTCGGATTGATCGGGTTGCACATCAGCCTGCTGGTCTGCCTCACCTTCGGCGCACTGATCTCACCGACGGATCCGATCGCGGTGATGGGACTGTTGAAGGAATTGCACGCCCCCAAGAGCCTCGAGGCCCAGATCGCCGGAGAGTCACTCTTCAACGATGGCATCGGCGTCGTCGTATTCATGGCGCTGGCCTCGATGGCGCAGTTGTCCGACGCCGCTCCGGTCGAGAGCACCTCGATTAATGCGGCGGCGCTCGTCGGATTCGCGGTGCGGGAAGTGATCGGCGGCATCGCGCTCGGGCTCGGGCTGGGTTACATCGCCTATCGCGCGCTGAAGAGTCTTGACGATCATCCGCTCGAGCTGTTGATTACGCTGGCGCTCGTGATGTTCCTGTATGCGCTCTCCTTCTGGATTCACGTCTCGGGACCGATTGCGGTGGTCGTCGCCGGCCTTTTGATCGGCAACCCGGGACGCCGGTTTGCCATGAGCGCACACACCCGTGAGCACGTGGATGCCTTCTGGCGCATGATCGACGAAATCCTGAATGCCGTCCTGTTCCTCATCCTCGGACTCGAGGTGTTCGCGGTCAAGGATTGGTCGGAGGTCTTGCTTCCCGCAGCGCTCGTCATTCCGATCTGTCTGGCCGCCCGCTTCGTCTCGGTAGCGGTACCGGTCACGGCGATGCGGAGGGCAGGGGCCCTCCGCGGCGGGCTCGTGCCGATTCTTACGTGGAGCGGACTCCGCGGCGGCATTTCCATCGCCATGGCACTCGCGCTTCCACCGTTTCCGGCCAAGGAAGTCCTGCTGGCTTGCACCTACGCCGTGGTCGTCTTTTCGGTTTTGGTGCAGGGAATGACGGTGCGACGCCTGCTCGTCCACTACGGCGTTGGTGCTGAACGATAACCTGCGCGGCCGTCAGCGACGAGCCGGGTCGTCGATCCGTGACGCCGAAATGAGGAATCAGGAAACTTGGAGCCGCCGCTCCGGGATTGAATCGGGGATACAGGTTTTGCAGATTGCGCCGACGCCCCGCGAGCAGCTCCTCCCAACCGGCCGGGTGTGTTGAAATCCGGTCAAGGCGACATCAACAGGTGACAAAGCGTTGTGGGAATACTTGCGCTGTGCAAGGTGTTCACGTTGGAATCGGGTTTGCTCGTGCGCATCCAGCGCTTTCAAGGAACGTACCGAAATGACTTGCGTTCGAGAGAAACGTTCACCTGGCGTCTCGATTTTGCACATCGGTGGACCCCTTCGCGTCCCACTCAGCCGTGATGTGGAGTGGGCGGTGCACGCTGTGCTGCGCGGAGGCGTTCGACGAATAGAGCTGAATCTGGCGGCCGTGTCGGATCTGGACGCCGGCGGCGTGGGCGAGTTGGTTCAGGTGTACAACCTGGCCGCGGGCGCGCACTGTGTGGTGCGGATCGTCAGCACTCCCGCGCGCGTTCAGGAACTTCTCTGCAAAGCGGGCCTCTTCGATCTCCTGACCAACGACGCCCGATGGGAGTGGCGGCAAGCCGTCTGACGGCGGCGGACGCCCCTGTCTCGATCGAGCAAGGGCAGCGGTCTGCCCTGACTGTTGACCGTCCACGTCGCCTTCATGGAGACATTCCTTCTCTCTACTCTCACCACCCCGAGCGGACGCCCGTCGCCCGGCCGCCGCGAGGCTGCCGGTCACCGCACAGGCATCGGCACCTGCGCGGTGCCCATCAGATACGCGACGAGATTGCGCCGCTGCTCCGCCGTGAAGGCTTCGAAAAGCCCCTCCGGCATGAGCGACGCGCTCGACAGCTCCGTGGACTGGATATCCGCAATGGCCACCGTGACCGGGTCGGCGGCTGTCCTCAGGGTCAGGGTGGTGGCGGTGCGGTTGTCGACGATGCCGCCGACGGTCCGCCCGTCCTTCAGCTTCACGATCGTGTAGCGCGACGTCACGGGAAGCTCGGCGCTCGGATCGACGATCTTCGCGAGCAGCGAGTCGAGATCGTGCCGGCGCTCGCCGCCCGTCAGATCGGGACCGAGCTTGCCCCCTTCACCGTAGAGCAGGTGGCAGGCGCCGCAGCTGGACGCGAACACCGCGCGACCCTGCGAGAGATCGGCCGCACGCAAGTTGGGCCGGCGACAACTCCGCCTTGTACTTCGCCAGCAGCTGCTTCTTGGCTTCGGGTGTGTCGCGAACCTCGCCCCACACTTCGCCGAGACGACGCGTGATGGCCGCGTCGTTCAGGCTGCGGATCTGCTGGGCGTCGATGGCGGCGATCGCGGACCGGGGAATCCGGCCGGCGGCGACCGCTTCGAGGAGCGCGCCGGCGTAGCTCGGACGGGAACTGAGCGCGGCGATGAGCCGCGGTCGATCGGCGGCGTCGAACTGCGGGATACGCGTCAATCAGCGTCGGCGCGATCGCGGCGTCGTTGAACGTCGCCAGCGCGGTGGCGGCGACGACCGTTGACCGCCCTGACCCGGAGCAACTGCTGCGCGATCTGGCGCAGGTCAGGCGACGCGCGCGTCGAGGAGCGACTGCAGCGCCGCCCTGCGAGCCGGCGCGGCCGCCGCGTCGTCAAGGGCGACGCGGCGGGCGTCCTCGAGCGCCCCGGCGCCACCGAGCGACGCGTCCAGCGCTCGCACCTTTCCGACCAGGCCCGCGTCCGATGACGCGACGGCGCGTCTTCGCGAACGCGTCCCACACGGCCGGCTTCGGGCACGCCTTGCTGCCCCTGCAGACCCAGCGTGAGGCCATCGACGATGTCGGCCTGGTATTCCGCGGAGCGCGTCGCGGCGGCGGCCACCAGCGTGTCGACGGGACCCGGACGGGCCGTGATGTCCTCGGCGAGCCGCCGGGCGACGTACTTGCTCGTTGCGCGCAGCTCGCTCTTGGCGGCAATCGACGCGAGCGCCGGCGGGTTGGTTTCCGCGATGGGAATCAGCGCGTACCAGACCATGAGCGGGATGTTCTTGTCCGTCGCATCTTCCTTGTGCGTCACGAGACCGGAGGCCACGGCCAGCCGCTGACTGAATGGCATGCGCTGCATCGTCGAGGCGAGCACCAGCCGCACCAGGCTCGAAGGATCCGTGGCCGCCATTCGCGTCAGTTCCGACGATCACGGCCGGTGACACAGTGACCTCGGGACCGCCGACGGCCGGGGCGGGCCGCTGCTGGGTCCAGATTCTCGTCGCTCCGGAAACTGTCTCGTCACGGGTCAGAAGCGCATCGATCGGCCAGTGCTCCGAGAGGATGCGGATGCCCCACGCACGCAGGTGTTCATCGCTCGACCTGAGGAGCGGAAGCAGGAATGCCTCGTCGGTCCCGCCGACGGTGTAGAGCGTCCAGAGGGCGCGCAGCTTCCGGGTCACATCCGATCTCGCGATTGAACTGGTCGCGCAGAAGCTGCTTCGCGTTGCCCACGCCGCGGCCGTCGACGAGGCGGTTCGAGAACTCCACGCGGGCCTGACGCGGAAACCATTCGTTCGCGTGGGTGTTGAGCGCGACGAGCTGCTCCACGCTGAGCCGGGTCATGTCGCTCCCCGAACTGGCCCTGGCGTCGCCGTAGGTGATCTTGTAGATGCGGCCGCTCAGCCGGTTCTCACCGGTACGGTTGTGATAGTCGCCGGTGTCGGTCCAGTCGCTGATGAACACGCCGCCATCGGGACCGTAGCTGATGTCGATGCCGCGGTACCAGGGATCCTGCATGTCGAAGATGTCCGGCTCGGGAGCACGACGGGCCACGAATCCGGAGCCGTTCCGTTCGAGCGTCTCGACGTTGGTCCGGTGTCCGAACAGGCTCAGCAGGTAGGCGCGGTCGCGATACGACGGCCGGCCAGTTGTCGCCCTGGTAGATCATCATGCCCACGACCGAGTGGCCATTCATCCAGGGGCCGGCCTCCCACGATCGGACCCCTCCGCCTCGCCCGCCGGCCGCCGCATCGGCACCGGCGGCTCCGGCACCACGCCCCTGCACGGGCGGCGTCACCCCGCCTTCAGGCGCGCCAGCGCCTCGACCGCGTTCGCCACCTGCGGGCGGCGCGCCTCTCCCCGGCTCGGCTGGCGGCAATGGACCAGCTCCCCGGCCGGCACCTGCGCCGCCTCGTCCGCCGCCTCGTCCACCTCCGGGCCCGCCGCCTCCCGGCGTCACGATCGTGCTGGCACTCGACCCGCCGGCGAACCGGTGATCGGCAATCTGATCGATCAGCTCGTAGGCCTTGAGGTTCGGTTCGGCGGAGCTGCTCACGAACTTCGCTCCGGGCATCTCGTACCAGAAGTGACCGACGATGGTCGAATCGAAGAAGTGCTCGCCGTACTTGTCCCAGTCCTGCCCCCAAGGGTTGACGGTGCCGGAACTGAGCGCCTCGAAGACCCTGGTCACGGGATGAAAGCGGAAGATCGATCCGTGGAGGCGAGTGCGTTGCGACGCCGGTGTCCCTGGAGGACCAATCGACTGCACGTGCGCGTGACCGGTCCGACCGTAGATCCAGCCGTCGATGCCGAACTCCAGCCCGTTGGCGCTCGTGTGCATGTTGCCGCCAGTCGAGGAGAACCCGTCGAACACCACTTCGGGGGGGCCGTCCGGCACACCATCGGCATCACGGTCCGGAATGAAGAGGATGTGCGGCGACGTCATGGCCCAGACACCGCCGTAGCCGATGGCGAAACCCATCAGGTTCTTGAGCTGGTCGGAGAACACGCGCCGATTCCGAAATTTCGTGCCGCCGTCCGCGTTGTCGAGGATCACGATCCGGTCCAGGAACTTGTCCGTGAAGCGGTCGCTGTCCATCGTGTAGTTCTCGGCCACCCAGAGACGGCCGTGGGTGTCCCAGGTGAGCTGGATGGCATTCTGGATGTCGGGCTCTGCCGCGAAGACACTGGCCTTGAATCCCGCCGGCAGCTTCATCTCGCGCCAGCGCCTGCTCGGCCGTCATGGGCGGCGCGCCCGTGCCCCCGGGCACCGTATTGGTGTTGATGATCTGGGGTAACTGGGCGGCACCGAGCGCGGTGACCGTCACGATCGACAACAGAAGAGTCAGTCTCATGAAGCTCCCGACGATGAACTTGAATGCGAAATGCGACAAGTTACCATCTATCGGCGCGTTCCTGACCGTCTGGTGGGGCCGTGTAACCGTAACCTCCGTTGAGAGGAACTCCCGGTTTCTCGAACCGCAGATCTTCGCTCAGAGCCCCGTCATCTTCTCAATGGCATCCGGGTACCGATTCCCGTGAATCGTGATCTGTGACGCGGCACGTTCGATCTCAGCCAGGTCGTCGGCGGTCAGCGTGATGGCCGACGCTCCGAGGTTCTCTTCGAGCCGGTGCAGCTTCGTCGTGCCCGGGATCGGCACGATCCACGGCCTCTGGGCGAGCACCCAGGCGAGGGCGAGTTGCGCAGGTGTCGCCTTCTTGCGCTGGCCAATCGTCGTGAGCAGATCGACGAGCGCCTGATTGGCCTTCCGGGCCTCGGGCGTAAAGCGCGGTAGCGACGCGCGAAAGTCCGTGCTGGCAAGCGTCGTGTGCTCGGTGATGGCGCCAGTAAGGAAGCCCTTTCCGAGCGGACTGAACGGCACGAAGCCGATGCCGAGCTCCGCGAGCGTCGGCAGGATGTCTTGTTCGTGCTGTCGCGTCCAGAGCGAGTACTCGCTCTGGACGGCCGCCACCGGCTGGACGGCATGGGCGCGGCGGATCGTCTGCGCGCCGGCCTCCGACAGGCCGAAGTGCTTCACCTTGCCGGCCTGAATCAGCTCCTTGACGGTGCCCGCCACGTCCTCGATGGGCACCTTCGGGTCCACGCGATGCTGATAGAGGAGATCGATCGAATCGACCCGGAGACGCTTGAGCGAGCCTTCGACGGCCGTCTTGATGTGCGCCGGTTGGCTGTTCACGCCCACAAATCCCGGACTCGCGTCCGGCTTCATTTCGAATCCGAACTTCGTGGCGATGACCACCTGATTGCGAAGCGGCGCGAGCGCTTCGCCCACCAGGTCTTCATTCGTGTACGGACCGTAGACCTCCGCCGTATCGAAGAAGGTGACGCCCCACTCGACGGCCTTCCGAATCAGCGTGATCATCTCCTGCCGGTCCGCGGGCGGTCCGTAGGAAAAGCTCATGCCCATGCAGCCGAGGCCGATCGCCGATACTTCCAGGTTGCTGTTGCCGAGCTTGCGCTTCTGCATCGTCGTTTCTCCTATTCGGACCCTCGTGGGTCCTGGATCTGTCAGGGTAGCGCGCGACGGCGCGCGTGACTAGCCCGTGAAATCGGCAAGACCTTGTGAGCAGGATTCACAAATCGTGCGGAAGGAGCTCAGACATGCTGGCGTCGATGCTCCCGACTGTGTCATCCGACCGCTGCAACGCTTGCCCGTTCGTGGAAGAATAATCGAGGTACAGAAATGATAATGAAAACCCTTACGCTCGCCGGAGCCGTGCTGCTCGGCGTGACCGCTATCCATGCGGCCTCCGACTGGCCGCAGTGGCAGGGTCCCGATCGCACGCGCATCTCGAAAGAGACCGGCCTCCTGAAGGAGTGGCCCGCGGCCGGGCCGCCGCGTCGTCTGGACGGCGACCGGGCTTGGATCCGGCTACGGTTCGATGGCGGTCGCCGGCGACCGCGTCTTCGTCCAGGGCACGCGCGGCAGCAACAGCGTCGTCATCGCGCTCAATCGGGCGGACGGAAAGGAAGTCTGGTCGAAGGCGCTCGGTGCGTCCCAGATCGAACGATCAGGGACCGGGGCCGCGCGGCACGCCGACGGTCGACGGCGATCGCCTGTACGTGCTCACCGAGAACGGCGATCTGGCGTGCCTCAAGACCGATGGCACCGTCGTGTGGCACCGCAATATCCTCCGCGACTTCGGCGGCCCGCAGCTGCGATGGCTGATCAGCGAGTCTCCGCTGGTCGACGGACCGCATCTCATCGTGTCCCCCGGCGGGCCGGGCGCCGGCATGGTGAAGCTGGACAAGATGACGGGGAAGACCGTCTGGACGGCGAAGGATCTCAGCGACCCCGCGGGGTATTCGTCGGTCATCGCCGCCGACGTGCAGGGCGTGCGCACGTACATGACGTTCACCGCGGCGGCGGGCGTCGGCGTGCGCGCCTCCGACGGCAAGCTGATGTTCCGGTATCCGAAGGCCGCGAACAGAACCGCGAACATCGCGACGCCGATCTTCTCGAACAACAAGGTGTTCTTCACGTCCGCGTACGGCACCGGCGGCGGGCTGCTCGATCTGACCGCGCAGAACGGCGAGGTCACACGCGAAAGAGGTGTACTTCACGCGCAACATGAAGAACCACCACGGCGGCGTCGTCCTCGTCGACGGCTATCTGTACGGGTTCAACGATGCGATCCTGACCTGCCTCGAGTTCGCGACGGGCAACGTGATGTGGCGGGATCGCAGCGTCGGCAAAGGGTCGGTGACGTTCGCCGACGGCCAGCCTCTACATTCAGGGCGAGAACAACGTCGTCGGACTGGCGGAAGCGACGTCGGCCGGCTACCGCGAGAAGGGACGTTTCGAGCATTCCCGACAAGGGCCTTCCGAGCTGGGCGCACCCGGTGATCAGCGACGGTCGCCTGTACGTGCGCAATCAGGACACGCTGCTGGTGTACGACATCAAATCCCGCGCGACGCCTTGACACACTTCGAAGGTCGGATTACGTCTTCCGCGCGAGCATGGATCACGATATGCGTCACAGCATGACCTGGATTATCGCCTTGGCCGTTCTCGTCGGGCAGAGCCTTGTCGCGCAGCCGAGATCCCGGTTGACGCTCGAGCTCGCCGAGTACGCGCCGATGCCGATCACCGGCGAGCTCGATGGGCAGAACACGAGAGGACAGCTGGCGAGGGTGAATTTTCTGCGCGACGAGCCGGGCGGCCGGCGATTCTTCGTGAACGACCTCAACGGGCCGCTCTACATTGTCGACAAGCTGACGAAGAAGTTCACGACCTACCTCGACTTCAACGGCGCCGGCGGGCGACCCGGCCTGTTCCGGAAACTCACGTTCGAGCGCAATTTCGCCACCGGTCTCATCAACTTCTGCTTCGATCCCGACTACACGCGCAACGGCGTGTTCTACACGCTCCATATGGAAGATCCGACCGTCAACGCAGACGTGGCACCTCGGGCCGGCGCGGTCGCCGGCCTGGACCTGTCGGGTTACACGACGACCCCGGCAATCTCGACGCCCGCCGTGGGTCGGATCGATCGAGAGGTCGTGCTGATCGAGTGGAAGGACACGAATCCGTCGAACCTGACGTTCGAGGGCACCGCTCGAGAGCTGCTCCGCGTGCAGCAGCCGCAGCCCATCCATCCAATGGGCGAGATGACGTTCAATCCAGTTGCACGGCGCGGCGATCCCGACTGGCGCGTCATGTACATCGGCTCGGGCGACGCCGGCTCGGGCGAGCAGAAAGACATCCGGCGGATGAACCCACAGCGGCTCGACACGCTGGTCGGCAAGATCCTGCGGATCGTGCCCGACCTGCGCGAGCACACGGCGACGAGCACGGTCAGCGAGAACGGGCGGTATCGGATTCCCAATGACAATCCGTTTTCGGCGCTCGAGGGCGCGCGAAAGGAGATCTGGGCGTACGGCCTGCGCAACCCGCATCGGCTGATCTGGGACGTTGATCCCGCGCGGCCTGCCGTGAGCTCCGTCGAAGGGCCCACTGCCCCGCTCTTGTTCGCGTTCAACATCGGGCTCGTCACGTGGGAGACGGTCGTCATCATCCGGAAGGGCGCGAACTACGGCTATTCGCTGCGCGAAGGCACGCAGATGATGTCTGTGGACGGGATGAGCGCGGTGCCCGAACACGACACCATTCCGATACAGATCTCGGACACGGTGGCACGCGGCACGATCACGCCCACCTACCCGGTCATTCAGTACCCACACCTGGCGGACATCGGCGGCGATGCCATCGCCGGCGGGTTCGTCTACCGCGGCCGCAAGGTCCCAGCGCTTAGAGGCAAGCTCGTGCTCGGCGACATCACGACGGGCCGCATCTGGTACGCCGAGCTTACCGACGTGCTTGCCGCCGACGACGGCAAGCCGGCGACCGTCGCGCCCATTCACGAGATGGACGCCGGTCTCCGCCGCGTCGTGGAAGACAGCTACCGCGCCCGCGGCGGCAAGGGTGAGGCTCTGCCCGGTGCGGCCGCGGTCTCGGGCCGCGGCCGCGTGGATTTCCGGTTCGCACTCGACAACGATGGAGAGGTCTACATCCTCACGAAAAGCGATGGAATGATCAGAAGCGTCGTGGGTGCCAAGGCTATCCCAGTCACCACCACCAACACGACTGGCTCCGGCCTGCGCGCCAGTCCGGACGTCAACAATCAGGAGTTGGCGAAGCTCACAAATCCCGTAGCCTCCACCTCCGAGTCGATCGCCGCAGGGAAGAAGTCGTACGACACCAACTGCGCCGCCTGCCATGGCAACATGGCTCAGGGCGCGGTGAAGGCCGGCATCATCATCTCGATCATCGAGGAGCAGGGTGGGAAGCAGGCGCCGGATCTGACCGATGGCCAGTGGGACCACGGCTCGAGCGACGGCGAAATCTACGCCGTCATCAAGAGGGGCGTCCCTCCGACGATGATGGCGGGTTGGGACGGCCGTATTCCGGATAGCGACATCTGGAACATCGTCAACTACGTTCGAGCGCTGGCGGCGAAGAAGTAGATCCTCCCCCTGGCCTACCGGCTATTGTGCGGTTCTGGAGGAGCATGCAACGAGCCGTCGTGATCGCGAGCGTGGCGGCATGTCTGTCGCAACCGTTAGTGACGTCAGGTCGATTCTGAAGACTTCTGATGCTCACTTGCCTCGATGCACGTACATCACCGCTGCTCCGCCGGGCACGGACACGACGGCCACCGGGAAGGGATGTGCCTCCCGGCTCGTCACGGTCCGACCCGCAATGATGCCAACGGACGCGCCGAAGACCGCATCGCTGAACCAGTGGCGATTCGCGGGGAGCCGCGAGATCGCGACATACGACGCGAAGATGTAAGCGGGAACGGCGTACTTCCAACCAAGATGACGTTCGAGCGCTGTGGCGAACGCAAAGGTATCCGCGGCGTGACCGGACGGGAACGAGTGCTTGTTGCTCTGGTCCGGGCGCTCTCGTTGAGTCGTGTACTTCAGCGTTTGCGTCAGGGCTTCGGACATGACCAGCGACTGGATCAGGTCCATGCCGACGTGGGAGACCCTGGGTTCGTCTTTTATACGACCGACGGCGTAGACCACCGAGGCACTGCCCAGCAGTGTACCCAGCTGGCCAAGAACTTCTCCCGGTTTGAAGAAGTTCTCCGCGGTGTTGTTGCCGACGAGCGCTTCGTTGATGTTGTCGTCCACTGGGTGGACGGCCAGGGCGAGCCCGCCGCCTATGCCTGCCCACATCAGGTTTTCTTTCGACGGCAGATACTTGAAGGTGATCACCATCCCCTTCAGCATCGCCTTGATACCCGTATGACGGGGAGTCGGAGGTGCCCCGGCCGGCTGCGGGATGACCTGGCCGAAGTCGACAGGTGGCGCGAACACGATGTCGTCTGCGCGCCAGCGGGCCGACGAGACCGACGCGGTCTCATCGGTGGCTGCCTGGTCGGCAGGTGTCTGAGCTTGTAGGGGCACCGCCACGCCACACGCCACCGAGAGCGCCGCGATGACACACCGAACGTTGAGACCTTGCATGGAGACCGTCCTTTAGAACTCGAAATCAATGGAACACTGGAATTCGCCCTGCGTCCTCTCGCTACACGACGAGATCAGGAGGGCACGGCTCCGCGCTCCAGGACAGCTGGCCGCACACACGGCCACTTCCGAAGCGTGGCTGGAGCTAGAGGGAAATCAGATGCGCAGAGGCGAAGGAGGACTGCTCGCGGGGATCGGAGAGGCGAACACGGCGGCGACCAACAGCATGACACGAGGCGCTAACGCGTAAAGGCGAGAACTCGAGGCGAGTGCGCGAATGCGCTCGATCACGCCAATGGTGCCGATCGCTACGGCGACGCCGATGCAGAGTGCGGCGATGACGACATTCGCTTCCGTGTCATTTCCGTCCTGGAGCGCGTGATCCCATTGATCAAACATCTCCACGATGGGGCCGCCGAAGCAAATCGCCACTATCGCGGCGACAGCGAAACGTCGCAAGCTCACGTAACGCGAGTGTAACACGCAGGCTGCGCGCGGCCGAGCAGCTCAACACTAGTTGACCGTTTCTCCTGAATCGAGACCGGCCGTTCCGTTGTCACGGCCGGCAGATCAGGGTCGAACAGCTGACTTGCTGGTCCTGCTTCAGCCTATACAGGCCACGAGAAATCGCGGATTCGCCGGCTTGAACGCAGGAGGCCACACCACCTGGTCAACAGGTGTCGATGTGACCGAGGTCACGAGAGAGGTTGGTCCGTCATGAGAACGCTTCAGATCCGTTTCCTTGCGCTTCCTGCGCTCGCGTTTCTGGCTGTTGCAGGCAGTGCCTCAGCACAAGACAAATCCCCGGCCCTCCTGAACACAGTCGAGGTACAGCAACTCGTCAAGAGGTCAGAGCCGGGTGATCATGCGCGCCTCGCCGCTCACTTCACTGCCCTTGCTGAGCAGTACACAGCCGAAGCCACGCGGCACACGTCGATGGCGCAGAGCTTCGGTGGCAACCCAAGTCGCAGTCTGGGGACGGGTATGAGCGCCCATTGCAAAGAGCTTGCGGCGCTCAACACACAAGCAGCCACGACGGCACGTGAGCTGGCAACGTACACCAGTAACTGGCGGCCGGTGCCGCGGCGACAGCGCCCACTGCGGGCGCCCGCTTCGAAGGGGGCGCCGGTGCGCGTGAGCCCACCGACCAGGAGCTCAAAGCGCTCGCCGCCAAGGCCGGCACGCCCGCCGAGCACCGCGCTCTCGAGGAGTACTTCCTGACCTTGGCGAAGCGGTAGACCGCGGACGCCAAAGACCACGCCGCAACGGCGAGTACCTACCGGGGCACGCGTATCACCCAGGCCGCCGTGCATTGTGACCACCTGGCAGAACTGGCGCGGAAGGAAGCCAAGGAAGCGACTGACGCCGCGGCCATGCACAAACAGCTTGCCGGAGTGGCTCGGCAAGGACGCACCCTGCTATCCGGGCCGGCGCCGCCTTCGCACTTCGGCGAGGCGGGCCCGGGGGGCGGGCTGCCTTGTGGACGTGCTACGCCATCGCCGAGCGCACCGTGGCGCGGATCTTCTCCATGGCGGTTTTCAGGTTCTCGTCGGCGCTGCGCGTCCAGTAGTCGCGGTTGAACAGTTCGAGTGACAGATGGCCGCGGAAGCCGTCGTCGCGCAGGTCGCGCAAGATCTGGCGCAGTGGGGCGACGCCGTCGCCGGGATAGATCCGGTTGCTGTCGTTGAGTGATGACGGCTCGGCCGCCTGCGGGTAGTCGTTGAGGTGAATGACGTGGAGGGACGCACCGTTGATCTGCTTCAGGGCCGTGAATGGCGTTCCGCTCTTGTACAGGTGGAAAACGTCGAGGAGGAGGCTGGCATCGGCGCGGCCGGCCGCGACGGTCACGTAGATACCGTGCGACAGCGGCCCGAGCACGGGGTGCGTGCCCCAGAGCTCGAGCAGCGGCTGCACGCCCATCTTCTCGCCCATTTCGAGCGCCGCCCGGTAGTACGTCGCGGCGTTGTCGAGGCTGACGGCGACCTTGCTGTTGCCTGGTGGCGCGGCGATGCGATGGCCGCCGATCTGTGCCACCTTGTCCATGTCGACCTTCAGCTTTTCCATCGACGCCGCGCGCCGCGTCTCGTCGTCGTCGAGAAAGGCATTGAAGGCGATGGCGTTCTCGACGGTCAACCCGGCGTCGGCGATCCGCTTGCCCAAGTCTCTTAGCGTGCCGCCCTTGGAGGTATAATCGTCGATTTCGCTGATCCACGGCTCGAGCGCATGAAAGCCAGCCTTGGACGCGGCGTTGACGACGCCGGCCATGTCGAGCTTGTTGCCACGAATGGTGCTGCTGTTCAGGCAGTAGCCGAACGGCTCGTCAGCTGGTCGCGTTCGCGCGCCCGTGGGCCGCGGCACCTGCGCTTCACCCGCGGTCGATGACACGATCGCGGTTCCGAGTGCAGCCAGAGCACTGCACACCACTTCTCGACGGGACAGCTCCATCACGCGAATCTCCTCCAGGAATTTTCTCTAATCCGCAGCGTAACGGCTGAAGCATCGTGAAAGCAAGAGTGACCTCCGCGTGCTGGTTTCGCGTTATGCTGCCAGCGCTGGACGGCCGGTCCGGATATGCGCGTCGGCCTACAGCTTGGTTAGGCGGCCAACCGAACGTCGATCCCAATTGGAGCCTCAATTGCCGAGACACATCGCAACGATTGCAGTCGCCCTGTGGTTCATCGTGCTTGTGAGCGCCGGTGCTTCACAGACGGCCACGACCGCATCGGCTCAGGAAATCGACCGCGACATCTGGTCCGTCTTCGTCGCGACCGTCGCCGCGGACGACATCGAGGGCATGGGACGCGCCTACTTTCCCGACGCGGTGCTGGTTTCGCCGAGTGGGACCCGACCTATCAAGGACACGCTGGAAGGATGGGGACGAGACATGGCCGCGGCCAAAGCGAGAGGTGACAAAGCCACCGTGGAGTTTCGCTTCTCTCGCCGTCAAGACGACAGCCGAACGGCGTTCGAGGCCGGCATCTTCAAGTACACCGTCATCGCCAAGTCCGGCGCAACGACACCGAAGTTCTACCCGTTCGAGGAACTGCTGGTGAAGACGAATGGCAAGTGGCGTGTGCTCATGGAACGTCAGTTTGCCCTGGTCACCGAGGAGGCGTGGGACAAGCTCCCCCACTGACGGGATCGTGAAGAGGCGGTCATTCGCGCCTTCCGGCGGCGAGCGTTCGTCGGTGCCACCGAAAGAACGGAACACCGAGCGCCACCATCCCGACGCCGAGTAGCGACTGAACGGGCCGCTCCCGAAGGGTGTTCAGGACCAGTCCCGTCATCGCCACCAGGAACAGGGCCGGCACCCAGGGGTACCCGACGACCCGGTACGGCCGTGGAGTGTCCGGCTGTTTTCGTCGGAGGGTGAACAACGCCAGCGCCGTAATTGCATGGAAGATGAAACTCGAGAAGAGTGAGTATTGGAACAGCTGCTCATAGCTCCCCGATAGGACCAGCAACATCGACCAGACGCCGAGGGTCACAATCCCTGCCGTTGGGGTCCGGTACCGAGGATGGATCCGGGCCAGCCATCGGAAGGCCGGCGCGTCTTGCGACATCGGAAGCCCAAGACGCGACGCACCGATGATCCCCGACGAAAGGCAGCCGAAGATCGACACCAACACTGCCGCTGCGAGTAGCCGGCCCGCAGTCGGACCGAGGAGCGCCGTGGTGGCCTCTTCGCCGATCCTGGCGGAGGCCCCGACCTCGGCCAGTGGCATCGCCCGGAAGTAGACCAGGTTCACCAGCAGATAGAGCACACCGACCAGCGCGGTGCCGCCGATCATGCCGAGCGGAAGGTTCCGCTCGGGGCGCCGGATCTCACCGGCCGAGAGAGTCGCTTGGTACCAGCCGTCGAAGTTGCCGAGGACCGCCACCACTGCGAGCCCCATGGCAGCGAGGAGGTTCCCCGGCGGCAGCGGCGCGGACCAATCCAATGAGACCTTGGCCGGCGCCATCAGGCCGAAGGCGATGAGGCCTCCCACCGACAGGAGTTTGATCGCCGTCAGAAACCCCTGAACGGCAGCGCCCTGCTTCGCACCGAAGTAGTTGACGACCGACAACACCGCGATTGCGGAAACCCCGGCGAGCTGAGCGGTGTTCGGCTCCCAGGTCCAGGGCCCCAGGGCAATCGACGCGATCACGTGCTTGGCGGAGAAGAACGGCACGAACGCTCCGAGATAGTTGCCAAAAGCCACCCCGAGGTAGGCCACCGGTCCCGACTGGATCGCCAGCAGCGCGGTCCATCCGAAGAGGAAACCCCACAGCGGGCCGAAGGCCTGTTTGAGGTAGTGATACTGCCCGCCCGCCTCCGGAAACATGGTGCCCAGTTCGGCGTAGCTCAGTGCGCCGGTCATTGCGATCAGGCCACCCGCGACCCAGAGGAGCAGCGCGAGCGTGGGATGGGGTACTTCGCGGGGCACGAAGGCCGCCGCGACGAAGATGGCCGAGCCCAGGATGGTTCCCGCCGTGATTGTGGTCACGTCCCACAACCCTAGCGCCCGGGCGAGGCCGGGGGATTCCGGTGCTCCTCCCATTACGTGGTTTTCAACTGAGCATCGGAACGGCCTTCGCCGGTACGCGCGTTGATGTCGGGGGGCGTGTCGGGGGTCGGGGTCAACGGTGACGTGAGTATAGGGCACAACCGGACCGCGCGCCCCACGGCCCTGCGGGTTTCGAATCCCTGACACCCAGCCAAATTTTCGCCTCTGTCGAAACATCCTGTGTCCCAACGGGTTACGGCCGCATTCGAACTCGCTTTCGTGGCGCCGAGAAGGAAGAGACGCCGTCGTGTTTCTGGAGAACGTCAATCCGATCAGCAGGTTCGCGTTCGGCGGCGTGGTTCGAATCCCGGTAGGGTCGTCGCGGACAGCGCGCCCGCGCCGACCTGGACGGAATTACAACGTCCTGAGGAAAGCGATCAACGCTCCGCGATCCTCGACTGACAGCTCGAGCCCGAACTGGTGCCCCTTGACCGGATACATCCGCCCGCCAAATGGTTTCCAGCCAGTCGGAACGTAGTCGTCGCGCAGTCGACGGGGATCGAACCAGTCCTCTAGCGTGGCGGCCCACCCGCTGTGGCCGAACATGCTGCGATACCACACGCCCCTGAGTGACGGCACCTTGTCGTACCCGGTGCCGCGCCGTGTCCGAAGCGCCAGCTCCGGATCGGTTCCGACCGACCTGGACATCACGTCGAACTTCTCGCGATGGTCGTCGGGCACCGTAAAGCCGATCGCGGGCGTGAGCCTGTTGTTGGTATAGAGCGGCGGCCGATGGCACGTGGCACAGCCCTCGTCTTCGAAGACCTGCTTGCCGCGCGTCGCACGGCTGTCGAACGTGTTTGGGTTGGGTGGCGGCTCGAGCGAGTAGAGGTATCGTGCGAGCGCATACAACTGCTCGTCGCTGTAGCGGGTGAACTGTTCTGGACCAGGCAACTGCCGGTACCGCGGCGCGTCGATGGGGATGAAGCCGGCGTAGCTCGCCAGAGAGTCCGCGCCTTGGTTCAGCGCCGCATACCGCATCATGTCGCCGATTGATCGGTGCAGCTCGAGTCCGGTGCGATCGAGGTAACGGCGGTCCTTCACCCCAATCAAGTCCGGCACCTGAATCGGGATGAACGAATTCCCACGCTGCCGCAATGACACGCCGGCGGGATAGGAATCGAAGAGCGACGCCAACTCATCGATGGACATCGAATCGATTCTGTCCTGTGGGTCGGGATTGAGATAGGGCGCCGCGTGCAGGCGCTTGAGGAACGTGCGAGTCTGGACCGTGTACTGATTCTTGTCTGACGCGGCGGCTGCGGCGGCACGCCATCTGAACGCGACGGCTCGCTGGATCGGCAGATTGCCCTGCGCCCCCTTCAGCATGCTTCCGTCGGGCATGACCCGCGTATGGCAGAACGCGCACGAGTTATTGCCGAGCTCGACTACGCCTTTCTTTCGAATTACGTACTGCACCCCGGGGATGGTCCCGTCGGCCGCGACAGGAGACCCGGTCATCGACAGCCATCGCTGGTCGCGAACGTCTGCGACGGCGACATTGGTATTCAACACGAGTGGCGCATCGAAGACGACCTCACCTGCGCGTACCCAGTCGGCATCAGTTTGAAGTGCGGGCTCGCGACCCTTGTCGTCCCAGACCACGACAGGCTCTTGCCGCTCCAGAGACTCGAAGTACCCGGAGGGCTCATGCCCATAGGCGTAAACCGGGTAACTCTTGTAGATGGGGCGTACCGGAATCCGGTAGTAGTAGTCCGACGATACGTGCTTCGGGGATGCCTCCGGCTGCGCCAGTGGCACCTCATGACGCGCGATCTCCTCATCGTCCCACGTGCGTGGGATCTTTTGAGATTGCTGCGCAGCGATGAACCCAGTGGAGAGAACGAACATCCCGGCGATCCAGTGCCCAACGCGGAGAACCATGACACCTCCGATGACTGATGGCGGCCGACCGCCACTCTGGGCTGCGAACGATCGCTTCGGCAATGGACGCGGGATGACATTTTCGTCCCACGTTAAGTGATGCGGCTACAGGCACTTATCGCGACCTATTCCCGGACGCGGTCCGTGACGCGCACCGCTGTGCGCGGATACAATCCCCGGCGGGGCTGAAATGGCGACTGATTCGGAATCGATCACCTCATTCGGCGTTTTCGAGATAGATCCGCGCTCGGGCGAACTCCGAAAGGGGGGCGTCCGCGTCAGGCTCGCATCTCAGCCATTCCAAGTGCTGCTTGCGCTGCTCGACGACGCAGGGCAGGTCGTCACGCGCGACGAGTTGCAGCGGCGCGTCTGGCCAGCCGATACCTTCGTCGACTTCGACCGCGGGTTGAACAAGGCGGTAAACCGACTCCGCGAAGCCCTCGGCGACACGGCCGACAGTCCGCGCTTCATCGAAACGGTTCCGAAACGTGGCTATCGATTTATTGCACCTGTGCAGCGGCGTGACGCGGGCTCGGCACGAGCGGCCGATGTTCCTGCTCCGCCGAAGATGTCCGTACCCGTTTCGGCCGACGCGTCCGGCGACGGCCGGTCCGAGTCGTTTTCAGTTCAGCACCGGTCGCCCCCGGTGCGTGTCTGGATGGCGGGGGCCGCAGTCTTGATGTTCGGCGTCGCCGCTGCCGCGTACACGTTGCTTGCTGGACGATCGCGGCCGATCGACAAACCCGTGAGGATCGTGCTCGCGGACTTCGAGAATGAAACGCGAGACCCGGCCTTCGATCACACGGTCGGGCAGGCGCTGGCCGTCGACCTTCAGCAGTCGCCCGTCGTGCAGATCGTGTCGGACCACGAGGTGAGACGCACGCTCGCTCTGATGCGGCAGCCGACCGATCGGCCGCTGACGATAACGATCGCTCACGACGTGTGCCGCCGCACCGATGGCTTTGCGGTGCTGGGGGGAACGTTATCGCTCGTCGGCAGCGAATACGTTATTGGTCTGGAAGCGCTCGAGTGCCGGACCGGCGAGGTGCTGACACGCCGGCAACTCAAAGCATCCCGCAAGGAAGCCGTTCTCGACGGCATCGACACTGTCGCTGCAGACATCCGGCGGATGCTCGGCGAGGCGAGTGACTCGGTTCGTCGGTTCGACAGTCGCGTTCACAGAACGCTGACCACTCGATCGCTCGACGCTTTCGAGGCGTATACAGCCGGCGAACGTAACGTGCTGCAACAGGGCGGGTGGTCGGCGGTACCGTTCTTCACGCGTTCGATCGAGTTGGACCCGGAGTTCGCCTATGCGCACGCTGCCCTCGGACTTGTCCTCGGCACATTCGGTGAGGCGGAGGCGTCGCGACTCCACACCGAGAAGGCGTACCAGTTGCGTGATCGCGTGAGCGAGTGGGAGCGCCTCTTCATCACGGCGCAGTATCAGGACCGGGTGACTGGAGACCTCGATCAGATGCTCACGACGTGCGAGGTGTGGGTCGCGACGTATCCCTACGATCGCACGGCTCGCAATCGGCTCGCGGCCGCGTTCAACCAACTCGGACAGTCCCAGCGAGCCATTGCGGAACTCGACAAGGCTCGTGAGGTCGGTCGGGACCATCCACTCGACGTCGATGCCTGGGCGGTCACGGCGCTGCGAATAAACCGCGCGCAGGACGCGCTTCCCGTCGTCCAGCGATTCGTCGCGCAGACTCCGGACCGGGTTCCGCTCCGCCGCACCACCTACCGGCTTTTTTTCGCAGCGAACGATTCGGCGGGGATGGCGGCACAGGTCGATTGGGCCGCGAACACGCCTCGGGCAGAGGTGTTGGTAGCGGAGCAGGCGGCAACGGAGGCCTACTACGGTCGCGTCGATCGTTCACGGAGCTGGATGCAGCGAGCGGTCGCCGCGGCCCTCCGTAACGAGTTCAAGGGAAACGCCGCCGTGTGGACCGCCCTCCATGCCGTTCGCGAAGCGCTGCTTGGCAACAACGAAGAAGCGCGTGCCCAGGCCCGCGCCGCCATCGCGCTCGAGGAGAGCGCGGACACTCGCGCGCTGGCGGCCGTGGCCCTTGCCCGCGCGGGCGATCTCGACGGCGCGCGGCAACTCGCGGACAGACTGAGCGCGGAGCGCCCGCGGGGCACGCTCGTCCAGAATTACTGGATCCCGGCGATCCGAGCGCAGGCCGATCTGCAGGGTGGAGACGCGCAGGCGGCGATCGAAGCGTTGCGCATCGCCGAACCGTACGAACTTTCCGATACTCGCTTGCCGCTGTTGCCTGCCTATGTTCGCGGCGAAGCCTACCTGCGGACGCGAAACGGACGCCGCGCCGCGGCCGAATTTCAGAAGCTGCTCCAGCATGACGGTGCGGTTGGCAACAGCCTACTGGCGCCGTTGGCGCGGATGGGGTTGGCGCGTGCGTTGGTGCTTGCTGGCGACCTGTCAGGAGCGAAGTCCCAGTACGAGACATTTTTTGAACTATGGCGCGACGCTGATGCCGAGATTCCCCTGAGGCGTCAGGCCAGAGCGGACTACCAGGAGATCAAATCCAAGCAATAGCTCGGCTCCGCGGCTGGCATCAACTCAGGCGGCATGAATGAGCCAGTTGCGGAAATCGTCCCGAACACCCAGCCAAATTGCTCCCGAACGCTCAGGGTCCTCCACCACAACGAGTTGCCTGGTTCGATTACGGGTCGTCCGCTGCGGGCTCGCTGGGACTGGTTGAGTCAGGCGTTGGGCTAACGTCCACGCTCTCAAGGTCTTTCGCTGAAAACGGTCGGGGTCGAATCCCAGACAGGTCTTCCCGCCGCGTGCGTCCGCGGTGGTATCGTTCCGCATGCCACCACGACGGACGCTTCCCCGATGGACTCCGGCCGCGTCGTCGGTGATTGCGGTTGTTCTCGAATCTGGCGCCGTCGTCGCGGCGCAGGCCCAACAAAGGGGCCGGCGTTGATGCGGCCGGCGGATCTCGGCAAGCTGCCGATGCCGCCTGCCGATCACACTCCTTCCTACGGACAGGACGTGTGGATATGAAACTTCTCGTTCTCGCCTCTCTTATTCTCTGGTCTTCGCTTACTTCCGTGTGGCCTTCGGGTGCTCCTCAGATCGTGCCGGAGACGGCGGTCCGTTTCCTCACGAGCAGTCCCGGAGCGATCGACTACTGGCCGTGCCTTTCGCCTGACGGAAAGACAGTGTTGTTCAGCCGCACCACGGATAACCGGAAGACATGGGACCTTCTCGTCGTCCCGATCGAGGGCGGTGAACCGCACAGGCTCTCAAGCGTGCGGTTGCCTGTGTCCGCCACCCGAGCGAGTTGGTCGACGCGACATAACGTGATTGCCTTCACCGGTACGTCTTCGGACGGCAAGAGCACCGTGTGGCTGATCAACGCCGATGGAACCCAGCCGCGCCAACTCGCTTCGGCGGGGTTGTCTGAGAAAGTGCTCTACCCTTCCTGGTATCCGGACGGAGAGGCGCTGGCCGTGATGGACGCTGGGGATCAGGTCATCAAGCGTATCGATCGTCAGCGCCTGACGGCTGTCGCCGTGACCGATCACGCACAAGTGTTGACAGGCATGCCCAGTGTGTCACCCGATGGAAAGTGGATCGCCTTTGCCGGTCAGCGCAATGTGGGCGACGCCTACGATGAGACGAAGAACTCCATCTGGGTTGTCAGCAACACAGGAACACTTCGGACTGTCGAAGCGGACGCTGGTCAAGGCCGAACGCCCGCGTGGTCGCCGGACGGCCAATCGTTGGCATTTGAGTCCAATCGTGGCAACGCGAATCGGATGTACGCCGTGTTTACGATCCATCGGAATGGCACTGGCCTTCGCCAGATCACGCCCTACGAGCTCAACGCGAATCACCCCGTGTGGTCTCCAGACGCGCAACGCTTAGTGTTCTCGGCTCGCCATACGAAGGAGACAGACAATACAGGCATTGCCGTTGTTGACATCTCCAGTCGGTGATATCGACGCTGAGTCTTGAAGGAGCTGCGATGAAAACCCTTTTGAGTGGAGGCTGCGTGGTGCTCTTCGCCGTCGTGGTGTCCGCGCAGGGCTCTCCGGGCGACACGAGCGCATGCCAGCAACTGGCACGCTTGTCCCTGCCGAATACGAAGATCACGCTGGGCGCAGCCAGTGACGACAGGCACGGTCACTCTTCCTGCCGCTCCAGTCGCGACTGGCAGCCCAGCGGGTCCGCCGCGAACCTTTGCCGATCTACCGGCGTTTTGCCGTGTCGCCGCGACGCTGATGCCCACCATCGACTCGGACATCAAGATCGAGGTGTGGCTGCCACTCGTCGACTGGAATCGGAAGTTCATGGCGGCCGGCAACGGCGGCTGGAACGGTTCTGTCAACTACGCGCAGATGGTGCCGATCCTGCGCCGCGGGTATGCCGTCGCATCGACAGATACGGGGCATCAGTCTGGCCAAGAGGCCAGTTGGGCCATGGCCCACGCTGAAAAACAGATCGATTTCGGATACCGCGCGGTTCACGAGATGACCTTGCAGGCGAAGGCGATCGTCAACGCGTTCTACGGTGCCGCGCCGCGCTACGCATACTGGAATGGCTGTTCGTCGGGAGGCAAGCAAGGGCTCAAGGAAGCGCAGCGGTTTCCCGCCGACTACGACGGCATTATTGCGGGCGCGCCCGCGAACTACTGGACGCATCTTGTCAGTCAAATCCTCGGCGTCGCTCAAGCGGTCCGAACGGATGCCAGCACTCGGATTCCGCCGAGCAAATATCCACTTGTACACGACGCCGTACTCAAACAATGCGATGCACGTGACGGCGTGACGGATGGGCTTCTCGAGAACCCACGGACGTGCGTGTTCGATCCGGCCCTCCTGCAATGCAAAGGCGCTGACGCAGCGACCTGTCTCACAGCACCGCAAGTCGCCTCATTGAAGCGGGTGTACGCACCGGCGCGGAACTCGATGGGGAGTGAGGTCTTTCCAGGATTGGCCGTCGGCGGCGAGCTGGGATGGGGCGACTTGCCCCAAGCATTCCCTATTGCCGACAGCCACTACAAGTACATCGTCTTCGGCAATCCGAACTGGGATTTCCAGACGCTCGATCTTGATCGAGATCTTGTCACGGCTGACAGAATCGATTCCGAAATCGGTCAGTTCAATGCCATCGACCCCGACCTCGCGGCATTTCAGCAACGGGGCGGCAAGATCCTCCAGTATCACGGATGGAACGATCAGCAGATTGCGCCACAGAACAGCATCAACTACTACGAGAGCGTCGTCGCAAGCGTTGGTAGTCGGCGGGTGGTTGAGGAGTTCTACAGGCTCTTCATGGTTCCCGGAATGATGCACTGCCAGGGCGGCGAGGGCGCTACTGACCAGTTCGACAAGATTGCGGCATTGGAGCAATGGGCGGAGCGTGGCATCGCGCCGAATAAGATTATCGCCTCCCACGTCAAGGATGGAACCGTGGTTCGCACGCGTCCGCTGTGTCCGTATCCGCTGATCGCTACATGGTCAGCCTCTGGTAACGCGGACGATGCGGCGAATTTCATCTGCAAAGCACAATGACAACGTCTCAGAGACAAGGCGCTCAAACAGGAACGCCGGCTGACTTCGAAATGGAAACGCACATGCTTCCGAGTCGAACGCGGGCTGGGTTGTCGGTACTTTTTCTGGTTGGTGTTTCTGCATTCGGGCCCTCGCCTGTCGACGCGCAACGGCCCGGCCCTCCCGCCGGAGACAAAACCATCGTCGTGATGTTGGGTACCGGCAATCCTGCGATGGATCCAGATCGATCAGGTCCGGCGACGGCAATGGTGACGAACGGCGCCGCATATCTTGTGGATTTCGGACCGGGCGTCGTTCGCCGGGCACGGTCCGCGGTGCTGGCCCGAGATATCAAGGCGCTCGAGCCGATCAACATCAAAGTGGCGTTCGCCACGCATCTGCACTCCGACCATACAGCCGGCTTCGCCGACCTGATTCTCACGCCCTGGGTGCAACGGCGCCAGACGCCCATCGATGTGTACGGCCCCCCGGGCATCGTCTCGATGACTACGCATTTGCTCGAGGCCTACCGCGTCGACATCGAGGCGCGCACCAGTCCGGACGGCACGGTCGGTGAAGCCAAGGACGCCTACAAGGTGAACGCGCACGAAGTCAGCCCGGGTGTTGTCTACAAAGACGACAACGTCACGGTCACGGCGTTCGCGACGATGCACGTGCCGCAGAACTTCGGCTACCGGTTCGAGACACGCGACCGGACCATCGTCATCTCCGGAGACACGAGCCCTGTCCAAGCCACCATCGATGCGTGCAGTGGATGCGACGTATTGATTCACGAGGCAATTTCTCCAGCGTGGGCGGCCTCGCTTCCGGAGGCCGCCAATGGCCTCCGACGTTTTGCGGCTCGCTACCACACGACGACTCCGCAATTGGCCGAACTCGCCAACAAAGCCAAACCGAAGCTGCTCGTGCTCTACCACTACTCCAGTCTGACGCCGGAAGGCTTGAACGCGGAGATGCGCTCGCTCTATTCGGGGCACTTCATGGTGAGCCGAGATCTCGATGTCTACTGACAGGACGAAGGAGACCAGCCGTGCGAAGCGATCGCCGGGCATTCCTCACCCGAATCGGTGCCCTTGCTTGCGCTGTGCCGCTCGCGGTGCGACGTCAAGGCGCGTCGCGCCGCGTCAGGCGCATCGGCTTTCTCATCGGCGGCGAGCAGGCCCTCATCGATGCGTTCAAAGGGGAGCTACGCAGCCGTCAATATGTCGAGGGGCAGAACCTCGCGATCGAGTTGCGAATCGCGTCAGGAGCGGACACCGCCCGGTACGCTGCTGAACTGGCCACGAGCGATCTCGAGCTGGTTGTTGCCGCCGCATTGCCGCAAGCGCTCGAAATCCGGAAGGCCAATCCAGCGATGCCGATGGTGATCGCGGTGTGTCCCGGGATGGTCAGCAACGGATTCGCAAAGACGCTCGAACATCCGGGCGGTAATGTGACCGGCGGCGACGAACTGCCGCCGGGCGTGACGGCAAAGCGTTTGACCTGGCTCAAAACTGCGGCGCCAGCCGTGTCGCGGGTCGCCCTGCTGTCGACGACGCCCGGGCGCGGCGGTCACGAAGCGCAGGTCGCCGAAGCCGAGCACACCGCCGCAGCTTTAGGCGTTACGGTCAAACCGTACCGCGCGGCCTCGCTCAGCGAGCTCAACGCTGCTCTTGCCGCCGTCGCGAGCGACGGCATGAACGGGCTCGCGAATTTCCAGGGTGGCCTATCACTCGGCAATCGCCAACTGATTGTCGATTTCGCCGCCGCGCATCGGTTGCCTGCCGTCTATCAGGCGACGCTCTTCGCCGAAGCGGGCGGACTGATGGCGTGGGCGCCGAACCTCGAGAATCAATTCAGAGAAGCGGCCGAGTACGTCGCCCGGATCCTGGACGGGGCCAACCCAGGCGATCTCCCGATTCGCTATGCAGCGCGCTACTTCCTGACCATCAACATGACTGCTGCAAAGAATCTCGGCTTGACACTTCCGGCCTCGCTGCTCGCGGAAGCGGATCGCGTCCTGCCATGACTCATCGGCGGTCGTCTTCCGCGCTCATGCTCAGGTTTCACTTCGTCGCGGTACTCCTAGCCGTCGGCACGCTGGTTTCCGCAGCGTGGCAAGAGCCGACGCGGGCAACGGGTGGCCGCAGGAGAAGCCCGCCAGTCGTGACTGCGACTGAGGCGCCAGCCGGAACTGAAACGTTGCCGGTGAAGTGGATCAGAGTCGCCATTCCGGATCTCGGCGTGATGCGAGCGGCAGTCGCTCGACCCGCGGGCACCGGGCCCTTTCCGGCGGTGCTCCTTCTGCATGGCACGCACGGGTTCGCGCGGCAGTACGTCGACTGGGCCAACGACCTGTCGCGGGGTGGCTTCATCGCCGTGGCCGCATGCTGGTTTTCAGGCGGCGGAGGCGACGCCGATGTGGTGACGCCGCCGATTCCGTGTCCGGAGATTCCGCCCTTGGGGCCTGGTGAGTATCCGGAAGCAGTTCGATTCGTCGACGCCTTGGTGCAGGCGACGCGCGCGCTACCAGGCGCGCGCGCCGATCGGCTCGCGCTCGTGGGGCACTCCCGCGGCGCCGGAGCGACGCAGCAGTACCTCATGGCGAGGGGGAACGTGCAGGCCGCTGTGCTTCACTCTTCGGGCTACGGGCTCAAACCGTGGAGTCGCGCCGAGGAGTTCAGCGTGCCGATCCTGATAATGCACGGCACCGAGGATAGCTGGGGAGAGAACACACAGTTTGGCCTCGCCCGTCAATTCGAGACGGCCTTGCGAGCGAACAAGAAACCCGTCGAGACGGCTTACTGCGACGGATGCGGGCACAACACCTTCTTCATCAACTCGACTCAGCGCGACGATGAGCTCAGGAGGATGATCGAGTTTCTCCGCCGCCACCTTGGCAGATAATCTCATCAAAGGCTTTGCTCCGCGACTCAGAATCCATGTCCGATATTTGTCTACAGGTGTCGGACAGGCTGCCCGCCCGGATTAAGAGGTGTTGCTCGCAGCCGGTTCTCGAATGGAGACTTAGGATCGCCGCCGCGTCAAGAGCGTGGGTTCGCCTTCAGGTCGCCGAACGTGTAGTAGTTGCTGAACGACGTGCGCGAGATCGCCGCGCGCGTCGAAATCGCTCGCAGTTCCTGCATCTGTCGATCGGTCAGCAGCCGGTCGATCGCCCGGAACTCGTAGTATTGATACTCGCTCATCGTCCCTCGCTACCAGCGTCCACGCGCCCATCGACGATAGGCCTCGATCCACTCCCATCCAACCGGCAGCGGATGCGGCAACGGCAGCTCGAGAATCGGCATCGCCTGTCGTTCACGCCCTCGGTAGCACACCGCGACAATGTTTCCCGATGCGATGACGTCGAGCTTCCTCACGGTGACAATCGTTCCCAGCACGACGGTCTCGAACGGAAGCGCGAGGTGTTGCTCGATGGTGGCGTGAAACCCCACGGCCTGCTCGGCTTCGTTGTACGCATCGACGATGGCTTCCTCGATCATTGCGTCGAGGCGGCTCGGCGGGATCGCGGGGCGCACAGTTGTCTTCAATGCCCTGCGGTCTCGGTTGCCGTGCCTCGTCACGTCTCCTCCCGCCCGCACTCCGCTGCTCCAGCGATGCAGAGCGCCGCTCTGAAGTGCTCGGAAGCACCAGGGCTTCAGAGTCTATTTCAGGCTTATGAACCTGTCAGCTCAGTTGAGGCGGGCGGAAGGCAAGCCTCCTCGCGTCGGCGATGCCAAATATGGCATGATTGGCAGGAAGATGCCTGCGCCACCGCTGAAGCCCGTGGTCTGGCTCGGCGATTCGCTGCGGGAGCTGAGAACGTTCCCGGCCGCGGTCCAGGACGAGATGGGCTATGCGATTTACCTGGCTCAGCGTGGCGATAAACACGTGTCGGCCAAGCCGCTGAAGAGGCTGGGAGCGGGTGTGCTGGAGGTTGTCTCGAATCATCGCGGCGACACGTTCCGATCCGTGTACACGCTCCGATTCGCCGATCGCGTGTTCGTGCTGCACGCGTTTCAGAAGAAGTCGAAGAGCGGCATCGCAACGCCGAAGCCTGAGATCGAACTGATCAAGCAGCGCCTGAAGCAGGCCATTGAGATCGCCAAGAAGAAGGAGTAGACCGATGGCGCGGAAGGACTACATCGTCGGGAGCGGCAACGTCTTCGAGGATCTCGGGCACGCGCGTCCCGCGGAGGCACTCGCGAAGGCCGAGCTCGCGCGCAAGATTGCCGTGCTCATCGCCGAGCGCGGTCTCACTCAGGCCTCCGCCGCTGAACTTCTGAAGATCGACCAGCCGAAAGTGTCGGCTCTGGTCCGGGGCCGGCTTGCAGGGTTTTCGCTCGATCGCCTCGTGCGGTTCCTCGTGTTGCTCGGCAGCGACGTGGAGATTGTCGTGAAGCCGCGCCGGCGGGCGACGGCCCGCGCGCGGGTGCTGGTGGCCTGAGATCCTGTCCGAAATTTGTATACAGACTTCGGACAGCGTTCACTACGGGTCGCCGGCCAGGCTCCGAAGTGGCCGATTGTGAATGGGTTCGGGGAGCGGGTTCAGGCGGCCGTGCTCAGCCAGTTGCGAATTCCGTCCCTGACACCCAGCCAATTCTGCAGAAAAGTTCGAACCCCTATTGAATGGGGAGGTTCGGGCGCGTTTTCGAACGCCGATCGCCGGCGCGTTTCCCAGTCGATGCCAGCCTGAGGTGGCCAAGCTGCGCGTCTTCAATGAGTTCGAGCGAACAGCATGGTTCGAATCCCGAACACCCTTTGGTGATAATCGCCCACCGCGCGATACCAGCACGCTCAGGCCCCTCGACGGGACCGTGTAGCACGCTAGGCGTGCTATAGTGCTACCCGGTGATCCGGACACTGGCGGGAGACGCCACGCGGGACATCTGGAACGGCGTCAATAGCAAGGCGGCTCGGCACATCCCTCGCGAGTTGTGGCCCATCGTGCGCCGGAAACTGGATCAGATCGACGCAGTCACGCGACTCGATGACTTGAAGGTGCCGCCCGGTAACAGGTTGCACCCGCTTGCGGGCGACCTCCGCGGTTTCCACGCGGTGCGCGTGAACGACCAATACCGAATTGTGTTCCGGTTCGAAGGCGCCGACGCGTTCGACGTGCGGTGCACCGACTATCACTGAGGCTATCTCATGCTGCCGGCCCATCGTCCACCGACCCACCCCGGCGAGATGCTCCTGAAGGAGTTCCTCGAACCGCTGGAAGTTTCTCAGGTTGAGGCCGCCACGCGGATGAACATCCCGTTCCAGCGTCTCAATGCCATCGTAAAGGGACGGCGGTCGGTCAGCGCGGATACGGCGCTCCTGCTCGAGGCGCTGACAGGCTGGGATGCCCAGATCTGGCTGACACTGCAGGCAAAGTGGGACCTTTGGCACGCCATGAAGGCACGAGGGACGAGACCGAAGGTCCGGCCCCTGCGCAAGAGCGCATAGGAGGGGTTTGTCGAACTGCCAGCTCTTCCCCGCCTACTTACATTTGGCGAGCGGCGGCGCCGCGGCTTCTTCCATCCGCATGGTGGCCGGTTGCGACGCGTCGTGAACGATCACCGCCAGCACGTGGCGACGCGTCGAACCCATGACGACAGCGCGCATCTCCGTACCGGCTGGAAGCGCCAGCGTCTGCCCCTCCTGGAGAGTGAAGCCGCGAGCCGGAGTCTCGTAGCACGCCTTGCCTTCCAGCACGTAGACAGCTTCGACACCGGAATGATGATGCGCCAGGGAATACATGCCCGGCGCAAAGACGGCTGACTGTACCACCATTGAGTACCGCGAAGCTCTTGGGAGTGGCAATGGGCCCACCTGTGTCACGTGTCTCCCGCCGTGGTGATCGGCCGGCCGGCCTTCAATCGTCATGAGCCACGCGGTGCCGGCCGCTCCGAACGCCACACTGCCCGGGCTCACGGCTGCCCGTGCACGCTCCAGCGAATCGAAGCGATCAATGTGCCAGAACAACGGCTCCTTCAGATCGGCGGGCAGCAACTTGCTCTCGACGATGCTGCAACCCAGCTCGCCTCGCCTCTCGGGAGAGTTTTCGGTGCACGTCGACATCAGTTGAGCCTCAGCGGCATTCACGTTCAGCGCTACGAGCGCGATCGCCGCCACGACTGAACACGCGTGGTAAGACGTCATCCGAACCCTCCAATCGTCGGATCGGTGTGGCAATCGCATGGCTTCAGTCATTCTGATGCCTGGAGATTCATCATCCAGATGTCGCCGCGATAGTTCCCGAGCAGGAACACGATCTGATCGTCTGCGACGATGGGCGCGGCGGAGCTGATCATGGCCGGCACGATCATCTCTGAAAGCAGAAGCACGTCGATGGGCTCTGCTCCGACGCTGCCGTCGCGTGGATCGAAGGCTCGAGCGACCACTCTGTTGCGGATATCAACCGTCGGCGTGGTCGGCAGGTAGTAGAGCAAACGTCCGTCTCGCGACCAGAACGGGTGGCTCGCCGCAGTATCGATGAGTATCCACGCCGTTTCGTCTGCCGCGTGACTGTCGGCGAGCCGCGCCACGAGCACTGAAGGAGATCCACCAGGCGGCGTGGCGTCGAACGCCAGCCACTGCGCATCGGTCGAGAGACGAGGGTTCGACAGACGGCGATCGCGGGACAACAGGAGCGGGTGCTGCGTACCCTCGCGCGTGTCGAGGACGACAAACGAATTCAGCCCCGACCCAAAGGTCTCGGCCAGCAGCCGATCGTCGTCGAGCCAGAGCCGCGGACGGCCGCCGCAATCTTCGTAGATCAACCGGGACGCTCCGTCCGCGAGATTCGCCACGAACACCGGACGTCTGACGGGCGGTCCGGCGACCAGCGTCCCGAACGCGAGCCGTGTGCCGTCGAGCGAGATCACCGGAAAACCACGATTGACGCCGGCGTCTGCGCCGAGCGTCGCGTCGGTGCCGCGCTGCAGATCCCTCACGTGCACCTCGGTGCCGCTCGGTCCTGCCGCGAAATACGCGAGCGTATTCCCGTCCCGCGACACGGTGAAATGATTGACGAAGCCAGCGCCGCGGGTCAGACGTCGAGGAGAGTCTTTGGCCTTGCCAGTCCTCGCGTCGATCCCGACAGACCACATGTTCGTATCGGCGTGCACGCCGACGAAGGCCAATCGCTGGCGAGCGACGGTAGGGAAGAACGCGGAGTCTCCGCCCGGCGTCATCAGTTCCGGCGAGCCGATCGCTTCGAAGGTCGTCGGCGAGACATGCTGCCGCCACACGTGGATGCCCTGCCTTCCGGCCGCCGTGTAGAAGATCGAATCTCCCGTCCAGGCGACCGCCATCGAGATGACGATCGAGCCCTGTTGTCGCGCCCGGCGGAGCACGCTGGTATCGACCGGCGCTCCGCCATCTACCGGCACGATCCAGCAATCGAGATCGGCCGAGGGGTTTGGATGACCGACGACGAGCAGATGCCGGCAGTCGTCGGACCAGGTGGCAAACGCGACATCGACGAGGCCCGTCGTCACCACACGTTCGTCGCCGGTTGCTGACACGATTCGCACCGCGTCGTGCGAATCAATGGCGAGGTACACAAGCCATGTGCCGTCAGGCGCGAAGCGTGCGCCGCGCGCCATCCGCTTCAATACCCGCGGCTGTCCGCCGAATGTCGGCATCTCGTACACGTGCCGGGTCGACCCGGTCCCGGCGCTGAAGATCACGCGGGTATCGTCGGGAGAAAACACGGGCTCCGCGCAGTCCCGCATGCCGGTCGTGAGCTGGACGGCGGCACCGCCCACCTGCTGTAGCCACACTTGCGGCGTCGCGCCATCCTGTCCTGCATCGGAGACGTAGACGACCAGGCGCGCGTCTGACGAGAGCGCCGGCCAGAACGTGGCTGCGGTCGTACTGGTGACCCGCACAATCGAGCTGTCGCGGCGGGCACGGTCAGGCGCGACAGCTGCCGTGGCCATGGGCGGCGTTGGCCGTGGCCGCAGCGCGGCCACCACCTGTGAACCGGTGGCAAACCGATCGTCGGCCGAACGCTGCAGGAGGCGGCTGACCGTTTCGCCGACGGCGGCCGGAATCTCAGGACGCAAGTCGGTGATGGGTGGCGGCGAATAGGCGAAACGCCTGGCAATCACGGCGTGCGCCGACGGGCCCGTGAAGGCGACTTCGCCCGTCAGCATTTCGAACATCACGCAGCCCAACGCGAAGAGGTCGCTGCGGCCGTCGAGGTCGCCGCCCGCGGCCTGCTCCGGACTCATGTACGCCGGGGTGCCGACGGTGACGCCGATCTGCGTGAACATCACGCCGGTCGCTGCCGACGCGGCCACCAGCGCCTTGCCAATCCCGAAGTCGGCGACGACCGCGTGGCCTTCGTGGAGCAAGATGTTCTCAGGCTTGATGTCGCGGTGGACGATGTCGCGCCGGTGCGCGTAATCGAGGGCGTCAGCCACTTCCACGGCGATGCGGACCGCTTCGTCAACCGGCAGCGGTGAGCCGCTCGAGAGACGATCCCGCAAGGTCTGTCCCTCCATGACGGGCATCACGAAGTACATCCAACCGTTGGCGTTACCCGAGTCGTAGAGCGGAAGGATGTTCGGATGATTCAAGCGGGCGGCCAGCTGAATCTCTCGAAGAAAGCGTTCGCGGCCGATGGTTTCGGCGAGATCGTGTCGGAGCACCTTGATCGCGACTTCCCGATCGTGCTTGTGGTCATGGGCCAGGTAGACCGTCGCCATCCCGCCCGCGCCGAGTTGGCGGTCGACGCGATAGCGATCCGCGAGCGCTTCGACCAGCGCGGCGGGGACGTCCACGCGTTGAGGGTACATTGAGCAGGCTCAGCCTGCAACGGCCTTCGGCGCCCTCGCGTTCAGCGCTCTCCGCTCGCCAGGATCGCCTGCGGCCTGCCTGCCACTACGCCGCACATTGCTGTGACCGACGCCTGTCCGCGCTCGAGTACAGCCGCAGGCAGCGTTCAGGACGGACCAAGTTCGAAAATCGTCCCTGACACCCAGTCAATCACTCCGACACTTACAAGTCGTGCGGTCGCCGCGACTTGTCGCGTTCGATTGTCGATCCCTCCGTCGTCCTCCGAGCAGAGCTGCGACAGGAATCGCGACAACCTCCACGATCTTAGCGGCTTGGCATGCACCGGCCGAGTTCGAATCCCCGGCAAATCTCTCGTCAGGCCGCCGTCACCACCAGTTGCGGAAATCGTCCCGAACACCGCCAAACGGCATTTCTGAAACTGCCGTCGCTTCTAAGAACGCAAGAACATGACGCTTGTGGATCGCGTCGCTCGCGGCGTCGATCATTCCGGCTCGACGGGCAGCGAACGTGCTCCCGATGACGGCGCTCAGAAACAACTGACCCGCTAGAAAGCACCCTGGTCACAGCAGTCCGTCGAGTGCGATGACATCGACGTGCTGTTCCGCCACCGCAGCGAAGATCTCCCGGCTGTCGGGCGACCACGACACCTGCCGCGTAATGACGGTCGGCCGCCCCGCGAAATCCGTCACCGGGATCATCGGCCCCCCGGAGGTCGGAATCAGCCAGACGTTCGACGTCGCGCCGTCGAGCAGCGGCAACGCGAGCCACTTCCCGTCGGGAGAGAGGGTGTACAGCGCGAAGAGCAGCGGCTGCCTCGAACCGGGAATTCGAGTGAGGATCTCCGCCGGGCCGTCCTCTGGCTCCGCCCGGCACACGTTCCAGTCCCACTGTCCGCCCACGGCGTCGCTGCGTTCGCTGAAATACAAGACGCCGTCGCGCACGGCAGGGCAGCCCAACTGGCCGCCGGTCCGGACGCGGACGGAGGAGCCTCCCTCCGGGGGGATTTTCTCGATGTGCCACAAGGATGCTTCGGGACGCACGTGATACAGCCAACGCCCGTCGCGTGACCAGCAGACCGAGAACCCCTGCGGCAAAAGCTGCCGCAGTCCGCGACCATCAGGGCGCACGGTCCAGATCTCGATCTGACCGGAATTGACGATCACGGATATCAGCGATCCTGCCGGAGACCACACCGGCACACCGATCGCGACGTCGGGGTCGCGCTCGAATGTGATCTGTCGCACGCCGCTCCCGTCCGTCCGCGCGACCCACAGGTTCGCGTGGCCGCCGTGATCGGAGAGATACACGAACTCCCGGCCGTCTGGGCTGACCGACGGCGTTTGCACCTGGCCGGTCTGCCTGGTGACGGGCGTCGCCGCGGCGGTGTTCTGCGCCGCGGAACCCGTACATGGAATCCTCCAGATATCGGACTGCGCGCGCACGCGGCATCCGACAAGGCGGCCCGACGCGTGCAGGTCGGGTTCGATGTACGACATGTCGCCGTAGGTGAGCTGACGTTCGCCGCCGCCGTCGCGCCCGACCACTCTGAGGTGGTACGTAGGCGGATACGGCAGCGTGCTGCCCTTCGACGAACTGAACACGAGTCCAGAGCTGTCGGGCAGCCATGACAGCCCCCTCAGCGACGAAGCGCGGGCGACGCGAGCGGCGCTGCCACCGCTCGACGGGATGACCTGCAGGTGCGCATCGAACTGGAATACGAGGCTGGCTTGAAACGCCAGCCACGAATCATCCGGAGACCAGCGCAATGAGCTCGACCGATTGGCGTCGGCCACGAAGGCCACGTGGCGGCGGTCCGACCCGTCTCGCGCGACGGTCACGACAGCCATGCGTCCTTCATGCTGTTGAAAGATGGCGATGCGATCGCCGGCGTGGTTGACGTCCCCCCCGCCAAGCGTTGCCGCGATCGGACGCGGCGGCCCGCCCAGTGCCGGGATTTCCCAGAGCGTTCCGTCTTCGCCAGGGTCTTCGGGCGGCGTGAAATAGACCAGCGCACTCGAATCCGGCGCCCACCGCGGCTGCTCGTGATGCCTGTCGTCGCGGGTAATCCGGAGGGGCAAGCCACCGGCGATGATCAGGATCCACAGATGGCGCCGGCCATCGTGCGGCGCCACGAACACCACCATCTTGCCGTCCGGTGAAATCGCCGGCGACTCGTTCGAAGCGTCCCGAGTCGGTGAGCCGGCGGAACTGGACGGCCGGGCGCGTCGATGATCGGGCATCAGACGCCGGGCTTGCCGGCGCGGTCGATTCCAGATCGGCCAGCGCATCACCGATGTCGCGCAGCCGCTGTTTCGGATTCTTCGCCAGACAGCGCGTCAGCAAACGGACGACGTGCGGCGGCGTATCGGGAGGCAATGCGGACCAGTCCGGGTCGCGCCCGATGATCGCGGCGATGACGTCGGCGATCGTCTCGCCGGCGAACGGCGGCCGGCCGGTGAGCAGTTCGAACAGCACGCAGCCGAAGGCCCAGATATCGGCCCGCTTGTCGACGCTGAGACCGCGCGCCTGCTCGGGGCTCATATACGCCGGCGTGCCCATGAACGATCCGTCGCGCGACGTCAGGCGCGTCGTCTCGTTCGTGCTGCCGGCCTCGGTCCCACCCTTTGCCAGCCCGAAATCGAGGATTTTGACGACGCCATCGGGGGTGAGCTTGATGTTGGCCGGTTTCAGGTCGCGGTGGACGACACCTTTTTCGTGAGCGGCATCGAGACCGTCCGCGATCTGGCGTGCGATCGACAGCGCTTCCGCGACCGGAAGGCCGTGGCCCGACCGGCCCATCGAAGCCGCCAGACGGTCCGCGAGCGTTTCACCTTCGACGAGCTCGAGGACGAGAGCGCGCACGCCCGTACCTGGCGCACCGGAGGCCTCCTCGATCCCGTAGATCGCGCCGATGTGCGGATGGTTGAGCGCGGCGAGCACGCGCGCCTCGCGGTCGAACCGCGCCACGCGCTCGGGATCCGCCGTGAAGACCGGCGGAAGGATCTTGATCGCCACATCCCGCCCCAGCCGGCTGTCGCGGGCGCGATACACCTCTCCCATGCCTCCCGCGCCGAGCAGCTCCCCGACCTGGTAGGGCCCTATCGCACCAGTCAATCGCGGCCGCGGTCGATCAGGCATGGCGGAATCCATCGAAGGAGCCGCCAGTCTCGCAGGAACGGCGTGCCACGGCAAGCGGCTCCTCATTCTCGGCGCGCGGCAACGCCACGGCAGCAGAAGCAGGAGGCGTTTCCAAACATCCCTTCGGACAGGGACCTAGTTGTGGTTCCATTCTCGAGCGCCTCCTTCGGACTCATCGGGAAGGGCAATCGTGCGCGATAGAATTGTCGCCAGGTCAAGCGCGTCGAACGCCTCCCTCCCTTCTTTTTGAGGACCCGCGATGCCGACAGCCGCGCGCGCCATCCTGAAGGACGCGCTGATTCTGATCCTGGACGAAGCGACGAGCTCGCTCGATTCCGAGAGCGAGGCGATGATTCAGGATGCGCTGTGGACGCTGATGGCAGGGCGAACGGCGATCGTCATCGCGCACCCCTTGTCCACAGTCCGGCGCATGGATTCGCTCGTCGTTCTCGACCGGGGCCGCATCGTCGAGCAGGGCACGCACGAGAATCTGCTCAAGCGCGATGGCTGGGGTGCACGGGGTTCCAGGTGAAGGCACGACCGGCTCGCCTGACGTTGCGGACGAATTGAATGCTGCGAATCGGAGTGCTGGCGTCACATGAAGGTACGACCCTTCAGTCGATCATCGATGCCTGCGGACAGGGGCGCATCAACGGTCGTGTGGTGGTCGTGATCAGCAACAACAGCGGGTCTGGCGCGTTGCGGCGGGCCGCGGCGGCCGGTATCGACACGTTCCACATCTCGTCGGTGACGCATCCCGGCAGCGACTCCCTCGATGCCGCGATCTGTGACGCGCTACGGCGAGCGCGCGCCGACGTCATCTTCCTGGCTGGATACATGAAGCGCCTGGGTCCGCGCGCGTTAGCTGCGTTCCCGTCACGGATTCTGAACACTCACCCGGCTCTACTTCCCACGTTCGGGGGGCAGGGCATGTTCGGAGATCGCGTGTTCGAGGCGGTCCTTGCCGCGGGTGAGTCCGAGTCCGGTGCGTCGGTGCATCTCGTGGATGCCGAGTACGACACCGGGGCCGTTGTGCGTCAGGAGCGTGTCCGCGTCCTTCCCGGCGACACCGTCGAGTCCCTCAAAGCCCGCGTACAAGCGTGCGAGCGTGAAGCGGTCGTCAAGACGTTGGCGGCTATGGCGAGCGGCGATCTGGCTTTCGGATAGGGCCGACCGGACATAGCACGCTAGGCGTGCTATAGTGCTATCCTGTGATCCGGACGTTCGCCCATGAAACGACCCGGGACATCTGGAACGGCGTCAACAGCAAGTCGGCTCGGCGGATTCCTCGCGAGCTCTGGCCACACGTGCGTCGCAAACTCGATCAGATTGATGCGGGCACGAAGCTCGACGATTTGAAGATGCCGCCCGGGAACAGATTGCGCGCGCTCGGCGCCGATCTGCGAGGGTTCCACGCCGTACGAGTCAACGACCAGTATCGAATCATGTTTCGATTCCAAGGCGGAGATGCGTTCGACGTGCCGTGCACCGACTACCACTGAGGAACTCCATGCTGCCGACCCATCGCCCGCCGACTCACCCTGGCGAAATGCTTCTGAAGGAGTTCCTTGAGCCTCTTGGCGTGTCTCAGGTCGAGGCGGCGACGCGGATGAGCATTCCTTTCCAGCGGCTGAATGGGATCGTCAACGGCCGTCGAGCCGTCAGCGCCGACACCGCGCTCCTGCTCGAGGCGCTGACAGGCTGGGACGCTCAGATCTGGCTGACGCTGCAGGCGAAGTGGGAGCTGTGGCACGCGCTGAAGGCCCGGGGGCGGCGACCGAAGGTCCGCCCACTGCGCAAAACAGCATAGTCAGCGCTGCTGCTCACGCCGCACGGATCACCCAGTTGCGGAAATCGTCCCGGACAGCCAGCCAGACTTTGCGCGAGCTTCGTCTAGGGCGGCTTCGCCGCCCAAGTCCAAAATGAGTTTCAGACAGCGAACTCTGTCTCGCCGTAGCCCGCGCAGGGGACGAAGGCGGACCCCCCGCAATTCTTGCAATCTGTTCGCGATGCCGCGATCGGCGGAAACCGCAACGTTCAGTCGACCGCCGCCGAACTGCCCCATTGAAATCGGGCGCCTGACGCTGGCCTCGTATGTGCCAGTGGATAGCGCATGGAACCACGGCGCTGCCGGGCCTTTCAGGCAGCGAATCCACATCAGGCGACGTCGACCAACCGTTCTGCCGTTGTCGCGTCTTGTACCGACGCGGCGTGGCGCGCTGATGGCGGCGGTGACGTGACGCCGCCGTCATCTACGCGAAGAACGGCACGCCCGGCGTGGCGTAGCGGCGCATGCCTTCCTCGTTGATCTCGACGCCGATGCCGGGCTTCTCCGACACCGTGATGAAGCCCTTCTCCACCTGCGGTCCGTCGTAGGTCACCATCTCCTTGTACATGGCGTTGGTGTCGAAGTAGGTCTGCCACTCGAGGATCAGGAAGTTCGGCACCGACGCGCAGACATGGCTGGACGCCATGGCGCCAAGGAACGACGCCACCATGTGCGGCGCGAACGGCACGTAATGGAGATTCGCCAGGTTCGCGATTCGCTGCCCTTCGCCCAGGCCGCCGGTCTTCTGGAGGTCGGGCATGATGATGTCGACGGCGCCCAGTTCGAGCATGCGCCGGAACCCATGAGCGAGATAGACGTTCTCGCCCGCGCAGATCGGCGTGCTCGTCGAGTCGGCGATCAGCTTGTAGGCATCGACGTTCTCGGCCGGCACGGGCTCTTCGAGCCACATCAGGTTCAGCGGCTCCAGGCGCTTGGCCACCTGCAGCGCGGTCGGATAGTCGTAGCGGGCGTGCATGTCGGCGCAGACGTCGATGTTCGGCCCCACGGCCTGCCGCGCCGCCGTCAACTGATCGACCATGCGCTGCACTTCCGCGGGGCTCGCCGTCCAGTTGAACTGATCGTATTTGTTGGGATCGGCGGCCTGATCCAGGTCGAACTTCAAGGCGGTGTAGCCGTCCTTGACGGCTTTGGACGCCGCCGAGGCGAACTGCTCCGGCGTGGGCAGGCGCGTCTGATAGAGAGCCGTGTCGCAGTAGACGCGAATCTTGTCGCGGAACTTCCCGCCGAGCAGCTGATACACCGGCACGTTCAGCGCCTTGCCGGCCAGATCCCACAAGGCCGTTTCCACGGCCGACAGCACCGCCACGAAGACGCCCGACTGCGCGCCCCCGAAGACGCCGCCTTTCCGGACCTGCTCGAAGATCCGGTGCACGTTGAGCGGGTTCTGGCCGCGAATCCGCTGAGCGAAGCTCTGGACGAGATTGTAGGTGCCGCCGATGGCGTCGACCCCCTCGCCGCAGCCCCAGATGCCCTGGTTGGTATGGACCTTCACGAACAGGCTGCCGCGTACGTAGCCGCACTTCAGATCGGTGATGCGCAGCGCGGATGGGCTCGACGCCTGCTTCGCGTTGTCGACGGCCTGCCCGAATGCGGCCAGGGGCCGCGCGGCGGCGGCAGCCGCCAGACCACAGGTAGCCAGGAACGAACGACGACCGTTGCTCGCTTTCATGATCACTCCTCGTTCGACTCCGTATTTTTCGGGCTACTTGATCTCGAAGATGAACACACGGCCTCCGGCTTCCGGCGCGGGCCCCGCGTGCACTGTGCCGGCCGGCACGAAGTTCACCTTCGGCGTCGTCGCCGGTGTGGCCCCAGTGAAGACCAGCTCGACGGCGTCACGGACATGACGGTGTGTCGGGGCCGCGGTGCCGGGCGGGATCGCCCAGGCAAATGTCCGGCGGTTCTCCCAGGACGGCGCGCCGACGACCTGACGCAGGCCGTCGGTCGCCTCGGCCACGTCCGTCCTCGGTGCGGCGGTCTTCACTTCCATCAGAATCGCGCGCATCGGCGGGTCGCTCGCGCCTTCCTCGACATGAGTGTTGCCGGCCACGTTCGACTGAAACACCCAGGGCTTCGTGTTGGTGAGTCGGCCGGGGGCGTCGCCCTGCGTGATGATGCGGTCGCCCTCGACGTAGGACACCCCGATCAGGTCATAGCGATGGGTGTGCAGCGGATATTTCTGCGTCAGCCAGGCGACGTCCCACACGACGATGATGTCGTTCTCGAAGACCAGCGCCGTGCCGGGCCTGGGATATGGCGGCGGATACTGCGGAGTCTGGCCCGCGAGCAGCGCCAGCAGCAGGAGCCCTTTCGGCCAAGCCATCGGATCCTCCGTTCTCGTCCCCGGTGCGCGCGGCCGCTGACGGCCGACCGGCTACGCTACTATACCGGCACTCAAAGGAGCCACCGTTATGAACATCCAGCGTTTCTCCCGTTCGGTCGTCATCGGGGTGCCGCTCGTCGGCGCGGTCGCCTTCGTCGCTCTCGGCGCGGCGCAGACGCCCGAGGCTCCCGGCGATCCCCTGATCGCCGCGTTCAAGAGCACCTACGCGGCCTCGGTGTCGGACGCGGTCGAGATCGTGACCGGCAGGAACGGGACGATGCGCTACGACATGAAGCTGATGGCCGGAACGAATCTCGTCGGCCGGGCCGTCACGTCGCTGGCGCGGCCGGCGCCCGCCGACCAGGCCACGCCGACGCTGGCCGTCAAGCACTCGGTGGAGATCATCGACGAGGCGAAGCCCGGAGACGTGGGCGTCATCGTCATGGAAGGCTCACTGGACATCGCCGCGATGGGCAATCTCATGGCCACGGCCGCCGTCGAGCGCGGCATGGCCGGCATGGTGCTCGACGGCGCCATCCGGGACATGTGGGACATTCGCCGCATGGGCCTGACGGTCTACGCCCGGTCGAAGTCGCCGCGGACAGCGGTCGGCCATTACGCGACGGTTGCCAAGAACGTGCCGGTCGAGTGCGCTGGCGTCACGGTCCGTCCGGGGGATATCATCGTCGCCGACGAGGACGGCGTGGTGGTGGTGCCGCGGGAACGCGCGGCCGACGTCCTCAAGGAGGCCCAGTCCATCGACGCGCGCGAGAGCGGCATGTATCCGTTCATCCGGCAGTTCAAGTCGCTGCAGGAAGCCATCAAGAAGTTCAACCGGATCTGACTCTGTCCGAAGGGCTTCGCCCCTCGGACTCCCCGGCACGCTCTCTCGCGCGCCGCTTCGCCGGCGCGCTCCGTTCGCGTGGCTCGCTCGCGGTGCTCGCTCGCGACGTGTGTCGGAAGGTAATGCTGGAAGCGGAGAGAAATGATGAAACGTCTTGGGATCGGCCTGATCGGCGTGCTCGGGTTGTCGGCCACCGCCCTCGTCGCGGCCCAGCGCGGCGGCGCGCCGGCGCCGGCGCCGTCCGCAACCGCGCAGCGTCCAGCGCTGGCGCAGCGAATCGCCCACAGCGACCCCTCGCGCTACCGGTCGTCGCCGAGGGTGCACGGCGGCGCGGGAACGCTCGACTTCTACGGGCTGTTCAACGCCGAGGTCATCGACGCGAACCTCCAGTTCCTGCACCGCGGCGTCATCCAGCCGAAATCGGGGATCGGCCATCACTTCCACAACTACTGCGAAGAGATGTTCGTGATCCTCGACGGCGAGGCGCAGTTCACCGTCGACGGACGCACGTCGACGCTGAAGGGCCCGGCCGGCGCGCCGGCGCGCATGGGGCACTCGCACGCGATCTACAACGCGACCGACAAGCCGGTGCAGTGGCTGAATATCAACGTCGCGTCGTTCCGGGGCATCTACGACAACTTCGATCTCGGCGACGATCGCGTCGGCGCGCCGCTCGACGCGGCGCCGCAGTTCATCAGCATGCAGCTGGATCGGGCGCGACTGCAGCCGGTCGCCGGCCTCCTGGGCGGCACCGGAACGGTGCAGTATCGGCGCGCGCTCGCCCCGTCCGTCTTCGTCACGACGTGGGCGTACGTCGATCACCTGCTGCTGCCGCCCGGCACGTCGGTCGGGCCGGGCGCGGAGCCCGGCATCGGCGGCTTCTACTACGTGATGAGCGGCGAAGGCACCGCGACGGTGGCCGGTGACACCGCGCCGATCACGACCGGCGATGCGATCCCGGTCCGGGTGGGCGAGACCAGGGCCTTCGAGAACACCGGCACGGCTCCGCTCGAGTTCCTGGTCGTCGGCGTCGCGCGCGACATGAACAAGAAGAACGACCTGCTGGCGACGCCGCCGCAGCGGCTCGGCGGTCCCGGTCGTGCCGGCGGCGCGGGGCGCGGCGGCGGCCTGTAACGGGCCGGCTGACGAGTCCACCCATTCCGACCGGACCACATGCCACGACAACCACGCAGCGCGCTACCGCGTCGTCGCGCTCGCAACGGGGCTCGCGATGGTGACCTATCTCGATCGCGTCGCCATCGGCACGCTGGCGCCCGATATCCGGCGCGATCTCGGCTTGACCGCCGTCCAGATGGGCTGGGTCTTCACCGCATTCCAGCTCGCGTGGTCTGACGATGTTCACGCTGGGCGCCCTCTTTCTCGTCGGCGCCGTCTGCTGGGCCGCGATCGATCCGTCGCGGACCGTGTTCGAGGAGCGGACGCAGGCGGCGTGATCGATCCGCATTCACCAAGGAGAACTGCCGTGGAGCGACGTGGAATCCTGAAAGCCTTCCTTGCCACCGTGGCCGGCGCCTGGGGCGCGCGATTCGCCGCGCCCGAGCAGGCGTCGGCGCAGACCAAGCACATCCGTCTCTACGTGGAGATGGACATCGCGCCGGCGCGCGAGCGGGAGATGCTCGATCTCTTCCACAACCAGTTCGTGCCGGAAGCCGTCAAGCACGAAGGCTACATCCGCGTGAAGATGCTCAAGCGCCGGACCGTGATCCAGGGCAGCGTTCCCCCCGCGCACAACTACCGGTTCGAGCTCGAATTCGAGAGCGAAGAGCTCCGCCAGAAGTGGATCGCGTCGGCCGGCCACGCGCGCGTCTGGCCGCCGGTCGAGAAGACGATGACCACGACGGCGAACTATCCGGTGGTGCTCTACGACGAGGTGTAGCGTGACGCTGAAGCAAAGCGGGTTCGTGCTGGCGCTCGCCGGCCTGATCGTGTCCGGATGCGGCGGGCAAGGTCCCGCGACCTCCTCCGCTCCCCCGCCCGCGACGGCCGCCAGTCCTTCGCCGACGAACGCGGTCGGCACGATCGAGCGGCTCGACGCGGCACTCGACGCGCTTGTCGCGCCCGGCGCCGTGATCGAGAAGGTCGCCGGCGGCTTCCAGTTCACGGAAGGCCCGCTCTGGAGGCCGGAACACACGCTCTGGTTCAGCGACGTGCCGGGCAACGTCGTGCGGTCGGTGACGCCCGAGGGCAAGGTGACGGTGCTCATCGAAAACGCCGGCGGCGTGTCCACGGCGCCGGCGGGCTCGTTCATCGGGCCCAATGGCATGGCCGAGGCGCCGGACGGATCGGTGTGGATGACGCAGCACGGCGATCGCCGGATCGTCCGCATCGCCGCTGACCGCATGCTGGCGCCGGTCGTCTCGACGTTCGAGGGCAAGCGCTTCAACAGCCCGAACGATCTCGTGTTCGACAGGGACGGCGCGCTCTACTTCACCGACCCGCCGTACGGACTAGGGAAGCAGGACGAGGATCCGGCCAAGGAACTCCGCTTCAACGGCGTCTACCGCTTCGCCAACGGCCGCGTCCAGGCGCTCGTGCGCGACCTGAACCGACCGAACGGCCTGGCGTTCTCGCCCGATTTCAAGGTGCTCTACGTCAACAACTCCGACGCGGCGAAGAACCTGGTCATGCGCTACGACGTGGCCGCGGACGGCACGATCTCGGGCGGTCGCGTGTTCGCCGATCTGACGAGCAAGACCGACGGACTGGCTGACGGGCTGAAGGTCGATTCGCGGGGCAACGTCTACACCACCGGCCCCGGCGGCGTATGGGTCCTCTCGCCTGCCGGCACGCATCTCGGTACGATCAAGCCGCCGGAGACACCCGCCAACTGCGCCTGGGGCGACGACGGCAAGACGCTGTACATGACGGCGGTCACCGGGATCTATCGAGTCAAGACGCTGGTCGGCAAGTAGGAGAGCGTGAGCCCTCCCCCGGGCCCGAGCACCGCCAATCAGCGGCGTTCGGGCAGAGCGTAGGCGACCCAGCCCATCGGGCCCGCCGGCGCGGCGGCGGGGCCGGAGCCGACACCGGGTCCGCCCGCGGTGCTCGCCGCGGCGACGAGCAGATACGGCCTGCCGCCCATCACGTACATCACCGGCGAACCGGTGAAGTTGCCGCCGAATCTCGACGACCACAGTAGCGCGCCGGTGTCGCTGTTCCACGCGCGGATGTGCTTGTCCAACCCGGCGCCGAACACGAGGCCGGACTCGGTGAGGACAATGCCGTTGTTGGTCGCCGGCGCGCCGGTGCCGGTGATGCCTCGCGCGGCGAGCGCCGGATCGTCTCCAAACGGGATGCGCCACTTGATGGCCGGCTCGTTCAGATCGAACTTCACGATCGTGGTGAACGGCGGCCTGATGCCGTTGCCGACGGTGTGGTACTCGTTGATCGTGTAGCGCGTGTAGTCGGGCGTGCCCTCGGGATAGGGCGCGGCGCCACGGCCGCGTCCGCCGGGTGTGTCGGGGCGCACCCACGCCGACCCGGAACCGGCAATCAGTTCGGGCGGCGCACCGGATCCTACGGGCCCTGCCCCGCGTCCCCCGGCGAACCCGCCGCGTCCGCGCCCACCCGCCGGCATGGTCAGGAAGCTCACGAGGTTGTCGACGTCCGTCGCGCTGAGATGCGGGGCCGGCGGCATGCGGTTCTTGCCGGTCGCGAGGACCGCGCGAATCGCGGCCGCATCGAAGCTGGGCGCACCGGCGGCGATGTTGTTCGCCGCATCGGCGGCGGCATGCACGAGCGGCACACCGGTGTCGGTGCCCTGCCGGTTGACGCCGTGGCACGTCTGGCAGTTCTGCTGGTAGACGATCTGCCCCGGCGGCACGGGAGGACCACCGGCGCCTCGGCCTTCGCCAGGACGCAGCAACCTGACGATGCCCGGGTTGTCGTGGGCGACGACGTAGACCGCGCCGGTGCGGGGCTCCGCCGCGGCGCCGCTGAACAGCGTGCCGCCGTTGCTCGCGGGCACGCTCACCGTATCTTTCGTGCTGAGCGGCGTGAAGATGCCCTTGTTGTCGGCTGCGCGCAGCCTGGCCCTCAGCGCCTCGGCTTCATCCGCGGGAAGATACGGGTTGATATCGTCGACGCCGAAGGTGTGCTTGATGTACGGCGGCGGGTTGGTCGGGTATGGCTGCGTCGGCCAGCTCTGTTCGCCTTCCATCCCGCTCGTCAGCACGGGCTTCTCTTCAATCGGCCAGATCGGCTCACCGGTCACGCGGTCGAACACGTAGAGCCAGCCGGTCTTCGCGGTCACGGCCACGACGTCGCGGCGGCGCCCGTTGCGACGGATGGTGGTCAGCTGCGGCGCCGCGCTGGGGTCCATGTCCCAGAGATCGTGGTGCACGATCTGGAAGTGCCACAGGCGCTTCCCGGTGCGCGCGTCGAGCGCCACGATCGACGTGCCGAACAGGTTGGCGCCAATCCGATCCGCTCCGTAGAAATCGTAGGTGGGCGATCCGAGCGGGATGAAGGCGATGCCTCGCGCGGTGTCGAGCGTCATCTCACCCCAGTTGTTGGTCCCGCCGACGTACTTCCACGCGTCTTTCGGCCACGTGTCGTAGCCGAACTCGCCGGGGCGAGGCACGGTGTGGAACGTCCAGACGAGTCTCCCGGTGAGGACGTCGTAGGCGCGGATGTCGCCGGGCGGCGACATATAGCCCTCGCCGGTGGCGCTGCCGAGGATCAGCAGGTTCTCGAAGATCTCGCCGGGCGTGTTCGACTGGATGTTGCCGATGCTCTCCGGATCGCGGCCGTCGATACCGATGCGCAGATCGACGACGCCGTTGGTGCCGAACGACATGATGGACTTGCCCGTCTTCGCGTCCACCTCCTGCAGCAGGCTGTTCATCGAGAAGATGATCCGCCGGTCGCCTCCGTCGGCCGTTTCCCAGTAGTTGAAACCGCGGCTCGTCATGCCGTTCATGTTTTCGCGAACCCACAGCTCCTTGCCGGTCCGCGCGTCGACGGCGACGAGCGACCCGTTGCGGCCCCGGCCATAGGCGACGCCGCGGACGACGATCGGGCTGCTGCCGGTGTCGCCGAACGGATAGGTCCAGGCGACCTGAAGCTCGGTGACGTTGGACCTGTCGATCTGGCGCGACGCGAAGTAGCGCGAGTTGTCGGGACCGTTGCCGTACCCGATCCACCAGATATTTGCGGACGACTGCGCCAGGCTCCCGACCGTGGCGGATCCCGCCGCGAGCACCGCCACCGCGGCCATGTGCCACCACCACCGCGCTTTCCTCTGCGCCATTCGCGAACTCCTTGGGTGAAAGGACGCCGAAGTATAGAAGCTATCGCATAACGACGCGAGCGAGCGCCGCGAGTGA
>CAVRYF010000009.1:0-234945 GCA_963725325.1 uncultured Acidobacteriota bacterium
CACTCGAGTACATGCGTCACACGGTTTACGAGCACGTCGCCCTTCCTGGCGGGCGATCTAATCGAACACATGCTTCTCGCCCCGCGTCGGTGCACTTCGAGCGGCTATTGCTTGATTCCAGCGAGCTCGAGTACCTGGTTTGCCGCCGTGCCGGCCAGAAGGTGTCGTGGGTAGTGCAGCGCCCGTCCCTGCTGGTTCGTTTTAGACAGCAGCGCAGGTGCACTGAGCCCCGATTTCGCGACGGCCGTTCTGTACTCCTCCTCGGCGCGTTTGCGCGCCTTGAAGAGGTCCATCTGGATCCGGCTCTGAACGTTCACTTCGCCGTCTCCTGTCGTTTCGATCGCGGTGAAGATCGCCTCCGGATAGCGCGCCGTGATCAGCGACTGCACGCCGTCCGACACGCCGGACGAGGGCATGCAGCCGAAGGGCTTGATGCTGATCACCATGTGCGCCTTGCGATGCTCAACCGTCTGGATCAGCTTGCCCACCTCCATGTGGCCCTCGCCGCCCCGCAGATGGTTGTCGTAGTACTGATGCGAGATGGTCGCGACCTGGTCCATGTCCGGCAGGTGGTAGTCCTCGAGCCCGATCGCCTGTGTGTAGACGCCGAAGATCGCGCGCACGGCTTTCTCCGCGCCCCACAGCAGCACCATCTTCGTCCGCCCGTCCTTGCCCTCGAGTCCGACCGTGCCCCCGTCTTCTCCGCGCAGCATGAGGCGCTTCCGCGTGTCGTGCTGATGCTCCCAGATGTTGTAGAGGACCCAGGTGACGACGGGCTGAATGTCCACTTCGGCGCCCTCGGCCTCGAGGAACCGCTGGAGTCGGTGGTTGCCGTCCCCCTCGGTCGTCATCGCCCAGAATTCGCCGATGATCGACACCTTGGGCTTTGGTTGCAGCCGGTTCACCGGAACCCGATTGAGCCGCAGGCGGCACCGGACCAGCGCCGCGACGACACTCCCGCGACGACTGAGCGTCTCGCGCAACAGAATTTTGCACTCCTCGAGCGCCGCGTCGGTATCGCCGACATTGACTTCGTACGGGCGGATGCGGTAGCCCGCGAGGTTCAGGCAGTCGCCTGCCATCACCGCCTGCAGGACCGCTTTGAAGAACTTGCTGTTGATCTCGAGTCCGGATGCGTCGCCCGTCGCCTGCTTCAGTCCTCCCTGCTGTTGAAAGAGGAGGACGCGGAAGCCCTCGAATCCCGAGTCGACCAGCGCCTTGCGGTATTCGGTGACGTAGGTGCCAAATCGGCAAGGGCCGCACGCGCCAGCCGTCAGGAACACGTACTTGCGGATGATCTCCGGTACGGGCATACCCTCCTTGTCGCGAAAGTGGATCAGCTGCTTGATCAGGTTGCCCACCGTGAAGTATGTCGGGTTGCACTGGCCACGATTGCCGAACTCCTTGCCGAGACGCAGCGCCTCGGTATCGGGACAGTCCAAGGCCTTTAGCGTGTACCCGAGGCCGGACAACGCGCCGGTGACCAAGCGTGTCGTGAGCGATCGTCAGGCCGCCGAGGAGCATGGTCGTGGTGTCGCGCTCGTCACGCGTGAACGCCTGAGGGTTCGGATCGTGCCAATGATCGATCTGCTCCTCCTCGATGCCCAGGCGACGGCGCTCCTCGGCTTCGAACACCACCAGTTCACGCTCGATCGCGTCGTAGTCCAGCACGGTTTCATTCATGGCTTGATCTCCAGTGGGACGCTGCGATGGAACACCATGGGCTTGACCTCTGGTGGCGGCGGCGCGATGTCGAGACGGGCCAGGTCCATGTCGCCGCCGCCCGCCGGCATCGCTGTGTCCTCTTCCAGGTAGGAGGCGAAGGCCGCCTCGAGCTCGTCGAGCTCTCGTCTGGCCCGGGGGTCGGCCGAGCCCGTTTCGCGCAGTTGTGCGCGCCACGTCAATAGCAACTCGCGCCGCTTGGTGTCGACGCGGCGTTGGAGTTCGCTCCGCTGCGCCGCCGCGTCGAGCAAGTTCCTCTTCGAACCGTTTGAGCGTGTGGGCGTAGGTCTTGACGCGAATCTTGATCGAACCGCCCGGCTTGTTGGCGTCGATGTCGTGCAGTGCCGACGCGGGCGTCCCGCTGGAGTTGATGATGCTGTCGATCAGACCGTAGGTCGGCGCGTCATGACCGCACTTGAAGCTCGAGAGGTCGAGGACCACGACGTTCGGATGCCGGGCCGCGAACTTGGCGGCCCACACCTTCTGGACGCTGTTCGTGGAGTAGTTCTCCGGCCAGACGTCCTGCACCGAAAGCGGCGTCGTGATGAAGCCCCGATCGAGGTCGTCCTTGAAGAATCGGGCGAGCCATTTCGGATCCTTGGGAATCGATCGGATGGTCAGGATCGGATAGCCGAGCGCCTGATACTCGTCGGGGACGCCGTGATGGAGCCCCGGATCGAGGTGGTACGGCCGCCCGAGAAGCAGAACACCGACCTTGTGCTCCTCCTCCAGCTTCTCGAGCAGCTCGAGGCCGCGACGCTCCATCTCATCATCGAACAGGCGAAGCGCCTTCAAGCCTTCGCGGCAGGCGTGGTCGCTCTCGTCCTCGGTGACTCCGAGCCGCGGACCCCAGGTCTCGAACATCTGCCGGGCAAAATAGTGAGGCTCCTGGAGCGTCACCGCGTCGTCCACATACTCGATGCCGGCACGGGCGAAGAAGTCGACCTCCTTGGTGAACGCCGCCCGCATGACCTTCGGGGCGCCGGCCACGATCGGGCAACTGGTCGAGTCCTGCGTCCCGGCCACGAACGTCGGCATGTGCGTGATGCATGGGAAGAAGATGTAGTCGAGCTTCCGCTTGACGTGCTTCTTGAAGATCAGATTGTGGATGTGGGCTTGTGCGACCTTGGACGGATAGCACGGGTCGATCGACCCGTAGCGCGAACCCTCAGCCCACATCTCTTCCGACGTGGTGTCGCTGAAGACGATGTTCGCGTCGGAGAGACCCAGCGTCTCGAAGTATGTGCGCCAGACCGGCGCGGAGGAATACAGGTTGAGCACACGCGGGATGCCGATGCGAATGTTCTGCCGTCGCGCGATCGCACCGGTATTCGAGCGATGGATAATCCGCCGAACGGGTTTCTTTCGGATCCCTCCGAGAAGCGTCTTCTTCACCTCGACGTCAGAGATCACCGTGCCCTCCGGAGGAATCGGCTCCGGCGTGTAGAAGTGCCGAAAGGCCAGCCGCGCCTCGTAGTCGACAAGGTTGGGATAGCTCGTCTTGAGGGCCTTGCGCCTGCCTTCGAGCACTCGCAGCGCCTCGACGGATTCGACCGTCCCTTTTTCGCAGCTGAAGCCAGAGATGTAGCGGCTCGTCCGGCCGTCGGGCGTTTTCGTGTCGATGAATGTTCGCGAGCAGTGGTTCGGGCAGAAATGGCACGTCGTCGACTCATCGTTCACGCTCGTGAAGCCGAGATTGATCGCGGCGTCGAGGCCGATGAACGTGGACGACCCTCGCCGGCGCACGACTCGAAGTGTCTCGATCGCCGCACCAATAGCGCCCGCCTCGCCTGGGTGCGGATGCACCTTGACGCTCGCGCCGGGCACGCGTTCCTTGATGTAGTCGACCTGCGCCTTGACTGCCGCGAGGTTGTACTGCGTCCCGCCCTGGAGCACGTAGCGGGTCCCGAGCTGCGCGAGTCGCGGAATCTGGACGACGTACTGCCACACGTTCTTGGGCAGCACCATCGCCAGGCCCGCGAGGAGCTCCTCCTTCGAGTAGCCTTCCTTCTGGAAATTCACACGGTCCGCATCGAGGAACACGGCGCAACCGTAGCTGAACTTCGGGCTCAGCGGTGCCTTGAACGCGGCATCCGCGTACTCGGTCACCGGCAGGCCGAACTGGTTCGCCATGGCCTGGAGCAGCATGCCGTTGCCGGCCGAGCACTGGTTCGAGAGCCGGAAATTCCGGATCTCGCCGTTGACCATGAACAGGACCTTGATGTCCTGCCCGCCGATGTCGCAGATCACGTCGACGTCGCCGCAGTACTTCACCGCGGCCATCATGTGCGCGACGGTCTCGACGATGTTGACATCAGCGCGGAGCGACTCCTCAAGGACGTCGGCGGCGTAGCCCGTGGCGCCGAATCCGATCACTTCCAACTCCGCGCCCTGGTCATGCACGAAGCTCTGGATCTTGGCGAGTAACTCCTTGGTGTCGACGATCGGGTTGCCCTTCGAGAGTTGATACTGCTTCGTGAGGAGATTTCCTTCCTCGTCGAGAAGTACCGCTTTGGAGGACGTCGAGCCCCCGTCCACGCCAATGACGGCGCGGACGATCTGTTTCGGCGCAAGCGCCGCTTCGACGAACTTGGGAATCGCGTATTCTTCGCGGAACGCCTCGAGTTCGGCGTCGGCCGCAACAAGGGGCGGTCCGGCCTTCGCGCCGAGCTTCGCCTTCCGGCCGTTGGCGATGAAACCCCTCAGCGGTTCGAGCCCGCGGTAGAGGCCCACGGAGGCGGGTTCATGGAGTCCGTAGATTGTGGCACCCAAGGCCGCATAGTACTGCGCGTCTTTCGGCACAAAGATGAGTTCCTCGACGGGCACTTCCCTCGGCCAGTCGAATCCGCGGGTCTCCCAGACTTCCGGGATGCGTTGACGCCAGCACGCCTGCAGGAAGGGAAGGTATGTGTTGGGCCCGCCGAGGAGGAGGATGCGAGGCTTCAGGGTGTTTCCACGCGCCAGCACCGAGAGATTCTGCGAAACGATCGCGTCCGCCAGCGAGCACAGGATCTCGTTCGATGGGATGCCGGACTTGACCAGGTTGACGATGTCCGTCTCTGCGAAGACGCCGCATTTGGCGGCGACGTGATGGAGCTTCGACGGATCCCACTGCAGGCTGCAGGCATCGTCGTGGTCGATGCCCGCCTTGATCAAGCATTTGTCGATCGTCGCGCCCGTGCCGGACGCGCATTTGTCGTTCATCGAGGCGATGATGCGCTTGTCGCCGGTCTTCTCGTCTTCTTGAAACAGGATGATCTTGGCATCCTGGCCGCCGAGTTCTACCACGGCGCGCGCGTCGGAGTGCAGATGGTCGACCGCCAGGGTGACAGCGTTGACCTCTTGAACGAAGCGCGCGCCGATCGGCTCGCGCAGCGGACCCGAGCCGGACCCGGTGATAAACACTCGGATGTGCTCGCGGGAGACGTGCTCGAACGCCAAGCCGATAGCGACGAGCAGCTCGAGCGTCTTCTCACCTTGTCGTGTCTCGTGGCGCTGGTAGTCGGACCAGAGAATCTCTTTCGTCGCCGGATCGACGACGACGGCTTTGACAGTGGTCGAGCCGACGTCAATCCCGACGACGATGGCATCTCCCGTAGGCATCACCGCCGGGCGGCTGGCGCGAGATTCGTCGCGCAATGGTTCGAGTTCGATTGGGCAGCGTCAAGAGTGAACATCGCGTGGAACACTCCAGACTCGCCGGCTACCACCGCTAACGAACACGATGGATGCTGCAGGCAACCGATGGTCTTCGCCAGCATGTGAGCTGACCTCGCTGAAAGAGACATCGATTCGTGAGAGAGACTGTAGTGGGAGATGCGAGGAGAACCCTGTGTGATCTCGCCAGCCGAGATTCGCAAGCCGAGAGACGTATTGGCAACATGAATGACGTGTGCCCCGAACGCCAAAGGCAGAGGCGTGCTTATCTGAGTTGAGTCGAGCATCCTCATCAATAGCTGGACTCCTTCTGCTATTTCGCGGATGTGCCCCGGGTGCAGGAGATCGAGCCGAGATGGATGCCCGGCGCGTCTCTTCAGTCCGATTGCCAGGACCGCGGTCAGCAGGAGCAGCGGTACCGCGGCATGCCAGCCGTAGGAAGGAACGAGATGAGCTCGTTCTGCCCAGACTTCCACCATGGCGATGATCAGTGACGTCCACTGCGCCTCGGAGAAGCCCCACAGACAAGGACGTCCGGCATCGCCCCTGACGAATTCAAAGCAGAATCGTCCCGCGGCATAGACCAGGACGTAGAGCGTGAACGCGGTGCCAGGTGGGTATCCTTCAAGGATCGCGACTATCCCCGCGACCACAACCGCCAGCGCGAATGCCGATTCGATCACCTGAATCGGAAAGAGCCGCACTCCTGCGAGATGCTCGGGGAATCCCTCGTCGACGTGCTCGTGGCCATACGTCACGCCCCACCGCCATGGGCGGCCGTGGCAGCAGCCCGCCATCAGGCAACCCACTCGTCCAAAGGCGAGGAACAGACCGACGCCCAGGAGTACCACGTCCAGGTAGGGGAGAGCGGGCTGACCGATTACACGAAGAAAGACAGTCACCATGACGATGACCGCGATTTCGTGGTGGTAATAGATGATGAGCTCATCGCCGACGATGATCTTCGTAATCATCGTCAGACTGAAGAAGGTCAGGATCACGACGCCGGTTATCCCAACCAGCGTCAGTTCCGAGAGTCCCAGGCAGGCGACGAGTGCAGATGACTGCACGAAAGCCAGAAGCAGGCCGGTGTACCCGCAAACCTGAAAGGCCGGCCGTGGCTTGCCGAGCAGCGTGATTGAAGGACGGGGAGCGCTTCGAGTCATCGTGGCCTCAGGGCAGCGGGGATTGCCAGTGTCCGCTTCGGTTCGCCGTACGGTCTCCGTGCTAACTCGCCCGGCGCGAAGTACACGTCGGTACCGACCGCATGGACCATCTTCGCGCCGACTCATCGCTCACGCAGTCAGCACGGTTAGCGGCGCGGCGGTTCCACGCCCACGGCTGATCAGCGTCAGACGTCATCCGCACAACGCCTCTTGAGCTCGGCGTCGAACAGTCCGTCCCCCGGTGCGTGGAGCCAACCGCGCGACGGGCGGAGCACCCAGGCTTGCCACAGGTGCAGCGCGAACCACGCATCCTTGTCGAGCTCGCCGCGTTCGATCTCCCACTCGAGCACGAGCTTCGACCGCTCGATCGCGGCCGCGATGTCGTCACAGCCGCGCATGGTCGCGATGTCGATCGCTTCGCCGCGCGCCGCGTCCGCGTCTACGCCGCGCAGGCGTCGAAGGACCATCGGCCCGCGCGCCGGGTCGTAGCGCAGCTCCATTCGCTCGAACGATCCATCGGGTGCGTCATCAACGGTGATCTCGGGTCGCTGGTCGAACAGGGCGCCCTCGAGCAGATAGTCCCGAGCCTCGCGCGCCGGCGGCGGCTCGTTCGTCGACAGAAACGCGGTGACAAGATAGCTCAAAAGCTCATCTCCATACCGGCCTCGCGCGCCGCGTCAGCTTTCGGCGTGATCCGGTGCTGCTTGTACTTGTGCCAGCCGGGCGCGACCTTGCGGACCCACTCCATCACCTTTTTGCCCCACCGCACGAAGTCGGCGGGCTTGTCCTCCCACTCGGCGCTGAGCGCAGTGGCTGACAGGCGCTGCGGTGTGACGAGCTGTCCGCGCGAGTACAGCAGCGCCGGCGTCTTCGTGACGCTCGCCGCGTAGCCATCTTCGTCGTGGTGCAGCTGCATCTTCGGCACGAGCTCGGCCAGCGTAAGCAGGAACGAGGCGTCTGGCTCGCGTAGCGCCTCGTCGACGGGTTTCCAAACGAGATCTTCGGGCTTCGCGACGCGCCGCACCGGCAGCGCCATGATCGAGCCAGTCGAGCGCAGGTAATCGACCATCTTTGCCTCCTCGTCGGGGAGGCGCCGGTACCTGGACCGATGCAGTCATTGCGACCTCACTTCACGGGGACTTTGTTCGCAGTACCGGGCTTCAGCGGTCCAGGTGGCGGCGGCTGTGTTCCCGGTTCGTAGATGATGATGTTCTTCGGGTTCGCAGCGTCCTGCACGACGATCGTCGCGTCGGGGTTGTCCTTCCGGAATTGGCGGACCTGCTCGCGCCCCTCCGAAACGATCTGCGATCCGTCCTTGAAGAAGTTATCGGCCTCATAGAGTACACGACCACCCTTCTGCGGTGTGACAGTCGGTCCGCCTGGAATCTTGATGGGCTGGTCGATCCTGCCGACAGCATCCGGTCGCTGCTCGCCCATCGTCTGAGTCCCGATGCCGTTGGCGTCCCGCACGCCCACGACCAGCGCCTTGTGCTCGGGACTGCCCATCTCGCCTGGGCTCTGGCCAACGGCCTTCGGTGCGACGTACCGGTCGTAGTACTGCTCGGGCGACAGCAGATCCTTGGGCGGGGTGGCCGGCTTTCCGCTCTCTTCCCACTTCTGATAGCGGTAACGATCGTAGCGGTAGCGCGCGCCGCCGGGCTTGTCCCAGTCGGGATGGACGCTCGCTGGCTTCGGCGGCGGCCACTGTTTCCAGGTCGGGTCGCTCGCCAGAAACTCGTTCGCCGGGAAAGGCGGCTTCGTGTCCGTCTTAGCCGGCTCAGTCTTAGCCGGCTCCGTCTTAGCCGGCTCCGTCTTAGCCGGCTCAGTCTTGGCCGGCTCAGTCTTGGCCGGCTCAGTCTTGGCGGGCTCAGTCTTGGCGGGCTCAGTCTTGGCGGGCTCAGTCTTGACAGGGACAGTCTTGACGGGCTCAGTCTTGACGGGCTCAGTCTTGACAGGCTCGGTCTTGACAGGCTCGGTCTTGATCGGCTCTGGAACTGCGGCCGGCGCAGGCAACTGCAGTTTCGGGACTGTCGGCAGCAGCTTGGCGGCTTCTGCCAGATTTCCCTTGGCCTTGTGCAAGGCTTCGGCGCCCTCTACGCCGTGTTCGTAGACGAAGCGCGCTGCCTTCGAGTCCGCTTGTATGTAGCGGCCGACTTCAATGACACCTTTGTCTCCCAGCCTGTTGACGAGGGCGGTTGCTGCAGCCTCTCCGTCGGCTCCCAGTGTCACGATCGCGTTGAGTCGGGAAACGGATTTCGGAACGCCTTTGGATTCCTCGAGCACAAATTGACCGGGCCCCTTGGGCCCCATGACGCTGCCGCCCGACGTAGCCGGTGCCCGAATCTTGGCCACGACTTTCACGCCGGCATAGGAAAGAATCAGTATCATCGCTCCAGTCAGTTCGCCGCCGGCTTCCTCGTAGTTGCCCTTACCAATGTCAATCGCTCCACTGATCGTTCCTCTCGCGAGCCCGGTACACCGAGCCAGGAATACCGAACGTGAGGTAGTCGGCCGTTCCGAGGATCACGTTGAGTGGCTTGGTCGCCTCCTCAAGCTGTGCCTGCTCAATCTGTGTCAACACCTTCTGGTACTCCGCCGGAAGCGTACCTCTCTCGCCAAAGTACCTGCTGGCCACACCTTCTTTCGAGATCTCGCTGCTACGCAATAGGTTCTTGACACTCGTGGCGACACCACGCCCGAAGTAATACGCGCTTTCGGATGGATCTTTGTAGTCCTCTATATTGAGACCGCGCTGTTTGATAATCGCCAGCACCGGATCCATTTTTGAAATAATGCTGCCGATCCTCTTATTAGCCGCCAGCTTCTGCAGCACGCTGCGCATGTCATCGGTATACATGGTGTTGAATATGAACATCGTGAACACCATGGCATTTGGAATGCTGTAGTCATTCGCCGCTTCGACGATGTAGTTGGCGCGGATTTCATTGAGTCTCTCGGCGCCTGAAATCAACGGGCCAATCGCTCCAACCTGTATGGCGTCCCAGTCGCCGAGAAAGTCGAGCACCGCCGCCATGTCCAGGCTTTTTTGAATGTCGAGGAACTCTTTCTGGGTTGCCGAGGACTTGAACACCTTCACGATCTCCCGGCTAGCGAGCGCGTAGTCGTCTTTCATCGCCTGAGCAATCCAGGCCGACTTGGCCTCTGCCGTCTTGAGGTCGGTGGGCGCGCGCTCGAAGGTGCACCGCTGCAGCTTCAGACCCGATCTCAGGCGTGGGCCTGCATTCCTGCCGATGTCGCGCAGTCTGCCGGTCGCTCCCGCCCACAACGACGCTACCGCGCCGACGGCAGTCACGTCGGCATCCGCCTCGAGGGCGTCGTAGTTCGCATCGCCCTTCAGGCATCGGCACGGGCGAGGTTGCCCGCCCTGTTGCACGACGTGCGCTAATTCGTGCGCGATCAGGGCATCGCCAACCATCGTTCCAGGCTGATATTCGCCAGCCCCGAACGCGATCTTGTTGCCGACCGTGAACGCACGCGCATTCAGCGATGACGACAGGTTCCCGGCGGTGCTGTCGTCGTGCACGCGAACCGACGAGAAGTCGCTGCCGAACGCGGATTCCATCCGACCGCGCACGTGCGGATCCAGGCCTCGTCCCAGTCCCAGTTGCTCGGAGACCGAATCCGCGTCCGCGGCTCGAGGCTCAGCTCCCGCGCGCTCCTTGAGTTGTGCTCGTCCTGCCGTCGAGACGGCGCGCATCAACCCGGCGCCGAAACCTTCTTCCTTCTTCCCCTCTGTCGCCCGCTGCATCGGGCGTAAGACCCACGCCCGGGGGAACGCCTACCACTCGGCCAGTCTTGACCCACGCGACAACGGCTCGACGCACACGATGGCGAACCGCCCGAATGTAGTCGAGTACCGTGGAGGCCTCTGTGGCTTCGGGGGCATACTTGAGGATGGCCTGTTCAATGTGCGCGGCACTTTGCTCGCGGTAGAACGCCATCCACTTCGCGATGTACGGACAGCTCGCCGTCGAGCGACCGGAGGCCGCGAGTATCGCGTCCGCCGTCGTGCAGATATCCGCCTCCAGCAGATCGAAAAAGGCGGAACGGTGCATTTGCCCCCGCCGGTTGACGGGGACGTCGTCGTCGACAATCAGGCCCGGGACAGGGCCGGGGCTCTCGGGGTCGGCGACAGCCGGCTCAGACTTCGCCGCACGCTGTAGACGGGTTGAGAGCGTCGACAGCTGCACTCTGGGCATCCGTCGTTCGTCCTCCTCGGCGGCACACGTCGAACACGTGCCGCCGCAGGCGCACTTGCGTTGAATGACGCCGGTGCGACCGCGAGCACGCACGACCTGCTCGGCGGCGTGGTCCGCCTCACTCTCGTCGGCATCGCCGGGTTGGCTGACGTGCAGCTTCGCCTGCACCGCGCCCGCCCGCAACAGGCGTGACATCGCCTGGTTGCCGACGGTCTGGTGAAGCTGGAACCAGGGATTCACGGCAGGCGGTGGGCGCTGGCCGCCCATCGCAGAGCGCTGCGGAGCGGCCGCGTCGGCAGCCTGCCGTGTTGCGGTTCCTCTTTCCACCGGTGCAATCCTTCCGCGCGTTCCAGCTCACGGACCAGGCGGGGTGTTCGTCTTGGTGCTCTTCTTCTTCACCGCTGGGGGCTTGGCCGGCGACGGGGCGATCCCGCCCATGCCAACGGCACCGCCCGCTTTGACGATCGGATGCATGGCTGCCGCGGCTTTGACGCCGGACGCCAGCGTGGCCGTCCCTCCATCCATGTTGGTCACGGTCACATCGAACGCGCCGGTCGTGTTCACCGGCACGGTCACGGTCAAGGCGAGCGTGCCGGAGTCCTTCACCACGGTCTGCTTCACCGCAATGTCCGGCCCAAGGTAGGCAACAGCCCCACAACCAAAACCCTGTCCCGTCACGATGACCTGTTGATCAGTGCCGTCGGCCTTGAGCGAGTTGGGATCCGCCTTCGTGACGATCGGCGCCGCTCCGTGGCACAGCCACCAGAACTGGTTGTACGACAGCACGAGCCGCCGGCACGAACAGTTGTCGATCGACTTGATGCTCCCGTCTGGATTCACCGTCACAGCCGCCAACCCGACCCACGGGCCGCAGTGGCAGTCGGGACAGTCGGGGATGGGTCCCTGCGCCAGCAATCCCAAATCGGGCATCCCCTGGTTGTTGTATCCAGCGGTCGGCTTGTTGGCGCTGTCGGTGCACGGTGGACACTGCTGCAGCACGCCGATCTCGTAGCCGTCGTGCCAGCGGGAATACTCGCAGCTCGAATCGTTGCAGCCGCAGCCGACCGGCTGCACCCGCACCGGCCGCGTCATGCATTGCTTGTATTTCACCGCGATGTAGACCGTGCTCGACTCCGGCGGCGTGAACACCTGGCTGCACCAGGGGTCCACCGCATCCACGCACGGATCGCCGGTCACGCCGCTCACTCCCGACGTCCGTAGATCCACGATTCGCGGGCAGTCCAGGATGATCTCGTCGCCGTACGGACCGAGCACGTAGCCCTTCTGCACCTGCACCTGCCACGGCACAAACGGGCCTGTCGAATCCGACCCTGCAGGACTCGGCACGGGGCACACGAGCGCCCCACACACGACTCCCCAGCCGTGCAGAAGGCGATTGTGCCGCCGCATCCGATCGCGGAAATAGTTCTGTTCCAGCGTCAGATCGTCGGGCGTGATCAGCTGGCGCGGATAATAGCGGGGCAGCTCCGCGATGCTGCTGTCGCAGGAGGAGTTATCCTGACAGCCACAGCTACGACTCGAAGTGGTTTTCATGCTTCGCCTCCTAGGTGCGGATCAGGGCTTCCCGCCGCGCGCCTGGTTCTGTCCCTGGTTCATGAACGCGAGAATCAGTTCGTAGAGGAGATCGTTGGTGTAGACGATCGGCCGGATGGTGATGTCGATGCTGTTCTGGTCGTACTTGCCGCCGGCATCGGGAATGCGAATGTTGGCCAGCGGAATGCAGCAATCACCCGGCGGCGGGGCGCACGGATTCGTGACGTAGATCGCCAACGCCCCATAGTTGATTTGGCCGCCGGCGATCACATCCTGGATGCGTGACGTCGTCGGCGCCGGTGCCAGCTTTCCGTCGTCGATCTCGATTCGATAGGTCTCCCGGATCGATCCGGGAGAACACAATCCGCCGGTGTCGCAGTCTCCGCCCAATGCGGGAACGGGATCGGATGGACACTCGTGGTAGCACACCGACAGGTGGACGTATCGACCGTCGCAGCCATAACCGGAATCGGTGCCGCCGTTGGGTGGCGCCGCGTGTGTGCCGCCGTTCGCCGCCGCGCCGGTCGCAGGAGGGGCATCCGGATCGGGCAGCGTGACGAGATAGGGATCGCAGATCACGATCTCCCGTCCGCATCTGTCGATCGCCTCGCCCGGCTGCACCCAGGCCGTGCGCGTCCCGGGCACGATCTGCACGCCCATCCCGCACACGACGCCGTAGCCGGTGACCAGGCGGTTCAACATCCAGCGCTTGTAGTTGAAATAGTGCTGCTCGCGTTCGAAATGCACCACGTCCAGCAGCTGGCCGTAGAAGTAGCGATTGCGGACCGGCGGACAGATTTCGACACAGTCACATGAGTGTGGATTCGTTGACATCGCCATCTCCTCGCCCTTTCGCGAACGTCTTCAACTCAGCCGGGTGGAATGGCCCAACCGGCTTTGGCCCACGCGGGTCGCAATGGCGCCGCCGAGCACCGTGTCTTCGCCCAACCCTTGAGCGTCGCCGAGCGACAGACTGCGTGACGGACCGCCGACGACCGAGTCGATTCCCAGCCGGCTCGCGTATCCGACACGCATCCGGGGCTCGACCACGCAGAGCTGGTAGGTCGTGTGCGCAGGTTTCTCCTGGTCGATCAGCGCACGCACGCGCGGGAGCACGTCCGCGCACATGACCTGACCGCGATACACCAGCACGCTGAACTGGTGCGCCACATCGCTGAACAGGGGTGCGCCGAATTCGTCGACCGTGATCAGGTGCGATTGATCCAGCACCGCGCTGGTCCCCACGACCGCTCCCTGCGGCTGCGCGGGAGCCAGCACGGTCGTGAATCCCAGCATCGAGTTCTGTGTGTGCTGCCAGACCGGGGTGCTGGTGCCGGCCGATTCGCCGGCGCAGGAATCACAGCAGCTGTCAGGCGTGGCCGGCAACGCCCACCACGCGGCGTTCAGGATCGGTTCTTCGATGACCGCGTCGACCCCGGCGAACAATTTCAGGATGCGCCGCAGTCCGGCCGGCGTGCCGCGCTGGGCATAGAGCTCGAAGATGGCGCCCAGAATCTGCCGCTGCTTGGCGGGGGGCCAGTTGTCGTCGAGCTCCAATCCAAGCCATTCGGCCAGCCAGCGGAGGAACGCCTCCGGAGTCGCCTTGGCGTCGAAGAGCGCCGGCAGCGCGGCGATTTCGCCCTCGACATCCTGGTAGACGCTCTCGAAGAGCGACAGCAGCCGCAACAGGAAATCTCCGCACTGGACGTCGTTGCGATAGATCGCCGGCAGATCGCCCAGATAGGAATCGCGGTCGAACTGCACCCGGATTTGCGACAGGACCGGTGTGGCGGCGCCGTCGCCGGAGAATTGCGCGCCCACCCAGAGGTAGGTGGCGGGCTTGCAGCCGACGTAGATGTCGTCGAGGTCGGTCGCCGGCGGATGGGCGCGCTGTCGCCATTTCGGATCGCTCAACGGATCGCCGCTGCCGGCGTTCACCGTCGGCCCGTCGGCGGCGTCGTTCGACGTGTAGACGAGAAATTCGACGTGGGTGTTGTCGGCAAGCGGTGCCACTTCGGCCTGCAGCCGCTGCCACGCCACGTTGGGATGGTCGACGTGAATCGGCGAGTCGCTCCAGAGGAATCCCTTTTCTGCATAGGCTGCGTCTGACCGCCAACTGCAGCGGCGGGTCCGCCGTTCCGGCGTGCACCCACAGATTCCCGCCTCCATCCAGGGCAAGCGCCGCGACTGGACCGTCGTAGCCGCGCGCCTCCGACACCCAGACCGGGTGTTCTCTGAAACTGAACTCGAGAATCCGGCGCGCCTGGTTGTCGCCGACGTACAAGGCCGTCGCCGATGCGGCCACGCCGAGCGGCGACTGCAGCGTGCCTGCGCCGATGCTGAGCGCGGTGCCGTCCGGCGCGGTCACCGGATTGCCGTTCACGTCGAACACGAAGACCTGGCTCGCCGACGATCCTTCGACGATGAACACCCAGATGGCGCCGTCGACGTCGGCCGCACATACGTCGACCGGCTGCGTCAGCGTGTGCGAGGCGAGCACGTTCGTCCAGAATTCGTCGACGAGGTCCCCGGCCGCATTCCATTTCTGGACGCGCGCGTTGCCGTAGTCGAGCACGTAGATGCTGTTCTCCGAGTCCGCCGCCAATCCCCATGGAGTGTTCAAGCGGCCCGGGGCAGAACCCGGGTCGGTCCCGCCGCCTGGCTGGCCCAGCACCGCCAACAGCTGGCCGGTGTCGGGATCGAAGACCTGGACTCGATGATTGCGGCTGTCAGCGGCGAACAGACCGCGACGATGCTTCGGCAGGAGGAGCCCTCGCGGCGTGCTGAACCGGCCTGGTCCGCCTTCGCCGCCGAGGCAGGGGAGTGGACACACGTTGCCGTCGCAGCCGACGATCTGCCGGATGCGGTGCGCCGCGGGATCGCTGAAGTACACCGTCCCGTCGGCAGCGACCGCGATGCCGGATGGGCCCGAAGGCGCTCGCGCCTCTTTGATGCCCTGCGGCACGATTCCACTGAACAGCGGCCGCGGCGTCAGTTCGAGCGCTCCATCTTCACGACGGATCAAGCCCTGGCGGTTGAAGCCCGCCCAGTGCCCGTCGCGATTGAGGTGGAGATACGTCGGCGTGTCGCGCTGCATCATGGCGTCAGCTCTCCATCCCCATCCAGCCGATTCGCCACTCCTTGAACAGCAGCTTGTCGACCGTGACCTTGTCCTCGTGGGTCACAACGGTCCAGACGAAGGGGAAGATGTCGACCCAGAAGTACTGCGGCGTTGGCGGTGGCAGTGTCGCCACGTCGATCAGCCCGTCGAGCATGTAGAAGGCCGGTGGAGTGGTCGTGCTTTTATGAGGGCGATCGCCGATCAGGCGTACCGTGTACTCCGGTGTCGCCTGAAAGCCCGCCGAGCTCGTGTCGACTTTCGTGAAGATACGAACGGGCGGAAACTGCATCAAGGTCGACTCGAGGTCCACCTCGATCGGCGGCGTGGCGCCGCCGAGAATCTCGATCTGCCAGTCCTTGTCGGACGGCGTGAATTCTCCGCAGGCGATGTACGGCTGTTTCGAGGGGCGCGCGTTGCGCCGTTGCTCCACCGAGACCGGCTGCTTCAACTGGCAGTTGAACACCTCGATGCGGGCGAGGACGATGAACAGCCCCTTCTGGACGCGGTCCTTGAGTTGCGGATCGACCGGCTGCGTCCCGTCGTCGTTCAGCCGCACCCAGCAGAACACCGGCTCTTCACGCAACCGCACCACGCCGATCGGCAGGCAGATGCCGTCGCGCGTCTCGGAGGGCTTCAGGGCCGTGTCGTCTGGGTACGAAACGGTGAGGTGGTAGAAGGCGGAGGCGCCCGCGCCGTTGTCGGCCACCGGCGGAATCGGCTCGACGTGCGTTTCCGTCAGGATGATTTCCTGGCCGAGCGAATTCAGCGCGTACCCGGGCGCGACCGTCACCTCGCGATCCCCCTTGTTCCCCACCACGGCGTAGCCGCTACCGACGCCGGGCTGATGGAGGCTCTGGTTGTGCAGCCACCGCATCTCGCGGTTGAAGGCCTCGAGCGCCTGGAGGTCCGACGCGAACAGGCGCTGACCGTTGAAGAACTGGATCCGTTCCAGAAATTGCGTCCCGTAAACCGCCATATCCGCCTCTCACATCTTCATGTTGCCGAGCGACACCTTCTGCAGTACCAGGGGAAGCAGCAACGTGTTCAGGATGCGCAGCCGCATCGGCACGTACGGCAACGTGGGCGGCATCTCGCACGCCATCCATTGCACGTACAACTTCTGCTGACGCGCGAACGGGAAGAACTCTTCTGCCGCGCTGATGACCTCCAGTCCGGTCTCATCCGACGTATCCAGGAGTTCGACGTCCAGCGGAGACGGCGGGAACCACATCCGGAATGTGAAGCCGGTGGCGGATTCGTCCGACAGGCTGGAAAACATGTTCGGCAGAAGCTGGCCGGTGTTTCGATTGCACAATGGCCCCGCCAGCCATGCGAAGTAGAAGGGAGGCCGCGTGAACCCGGCGGCTGACGTGTCGATCCTGGTCTGGACGCCGACCGGAACCTTGTCGAGGAATACGTGCGTGACTTGCCTGAGGACATCGATTGTCCAGGGCTGCCACGCTGTTTTCGCCGGCAGCGTAGTGCCTGTCGCGATTTTGGGCCGCGCGATTGGTCGCGCTCCCGGCGGGACGAAGCCCGTCTTCAGCGTCGGGTTGCCGGCCGGGTCGTACATCACCTGCGCGAGGGGCACGCCATCGCGTACGCGGACGCGACCGAGTGGCATCCAGGCGAAGCTCACGGTGGACGCACCCGGAGTGGCGCTGGCCGCCCAGCAGATTTCCGCCATCGCCTCGGGCTGGCAGTCGTGTCCTTCCTGGTACCGGACGAGCAGCACCATCGTCACCGGCAGCGCCGGCAGGTTGACGGGAAGCGCGACGCTCTCCGGGCTGTCGACGATCAGCTCGCGCCCGAAACAGTCGACCCCCACACCAGCGGCGACGTTGACGCCGACGAGCGCGCCGCTCGACAGCACTGCGGAAGCGTTCAGCCCTTGATACACACCGAACGCATCGTGGAGCGCGCGGTTGTGCCACCAGCGATGCTGCGCGGTGTCGGCGAGCTGATCGCGGAAGTCGACGGAGCGGAGCATCTGTCCGTGTCCGTACCGGACCCGCTGCAACGCACGTTTTTCTAGAGCGCCCATATCGTTTCAGACCACTTCAATGTGGTGGGCTCCGGCCTCGACCAGCCAGGTCGGCCCGAGACAGACGTTGCCGCACTGCGGATGGCATCCTTCGGCGATGAGCTCGAGCGAGACGATGTGATCGACCCCGGGTACGCGGTCGATCACCTGCATGATTTCGGCGCGGTAGACATCGCGCCCGAACGGCCAGCCCTTTCCGTCGGGTCCGCCCGACAGCGGATCGAGAAACAGGTTCAGGGCGTCCACGACGGCTTTCGCGACCGCGGACTTGTTGCCTTTGGCCGCCGCCTGCACCGTGGCGTTGACCGCTACTTCGAGGTACGAAGGGCCCACCACTTCGACGCGCGTGCCGATCACGCGCCGCCGGCGCAGGTACTTCGCTACAGCCTCTTTCAGCCCCGGGCTTGGAGTCGGTTTCCCTGCGGGCAGGTAGGGCAGGACGATCACCGCGATCATGCCCGGAGCCTGAAAACACGGAAAATCAGGATGCAGGTTCGCGCGGGCCGTCACGCGGGCGATTCGCGTGCCGGGGGTTTCCATCGCCAGGCGTTCGTAGTCCGCAAGCGTTACGGCGCGCCCGGTGGTTCCGACGAGCGTGATCGCGCGCCCGGCGGCGTGCACGACCGTTTCCGCCGTCGCGCCGCCTGCCGCCGCTTGCGTGTTCTTCACGCTCGCGATCTGCGCCTTGACGGCGGTCCAGCCATCGGGCGCTGCTGCAGAGTTGTAGAGCAGCGCGCGATTGTGGTCCGAATCCGCGAGCCGATTGACGATCGCGGCCGCGACGTTGCCCGCATCGGCACGAGTGGCGCGATACTGCGCGACGATCGCCGCGTCCCATGCCGGAACGTTGCTCTGCTTTCCGCTGTTGAATCGCACCTCGCCGGAGGTCGGGTTCAAGAGATAGGCATGGTCGTCCCACGTCGAGGAATCGAAGTCCGGACGCCGGGTCCACCGCCGCCATGCGCCGTTCTCCGCGGTATAAAGCGAGAAACTGGACTCCTGCGCCAGCAGTTCGGGCAACAGGCATCGCTGATCGGGTTCACCGGTCCCGATGCCAAGCAGCACGGCGTCGAGGTTCAGCAATCCGGTGCGGCTTGGCCGACGACGCCTGAAACGCGCGGATGAAGAACTCGGGATCGTCAGCGCTGCCGCCTCCGAAATTCAGCCAGACGATGTTCCCGTCGGCGTCGAGCCGCATCTGCAAGCGGGTGATGTCGCCGGGTTTGGGCACACCGGGGGCGGACGTGCGTGATCGTCGCGCCTCTGGCAATGACGAACGCCGAGCCGGCCGGCACGGCCTGTTCCGCAACGACGCCGTTGAACGCGATCGCTTGCAGAACTGGCGCCGCATCGTACGCGCCCGTTGACACGCGGCAACGCAGATACCACCACGGCGTGGGCAGCGCCCCGACACGTTGCCGCACCATGGCCGACGGCAAGGTGACCTCGACGCAGCCGTCGAGCGTGAAGGCGCGCGTCTGATCCTGGACGCGCGGCGGATCCAGCGCCACCCAACTCCCACCCGTGCTCGAAGCCGCCAGGAATTCCCAGCGGGTTCGCACGCCGTGGTGAGCAGGAACGTCGGCGTCGACTACGGCGGGCGCAGCGACCGGGTCGGGTATCGCACAAGGATTCACCCGAGCATGACATTCCCGTTCCCGCTCGTGAGCCTCGTGCTGCAGGCGCTTCCGCTCGTCCCATCCGGAATGGCCATCGGCAAAGGTGAAATGCATGCGGACGGGAGTATCAGCGGGCAACGCGGCGTTGAGGGCGATGTAGAACTCTGCTCCAGGCGCTGCCGCCGTGCCGAAGGGGAGCAGGGGATCGCCGCGACGCCACGCCACGGTGAGATCGTGAAAGCCCGTGGCATCCTTCGACTGGATGCCGGCGACAGCGCTCGCGACCGCCGTCATCGGGGCCAGCGTGCGGAAACGAGCTTCCTCGCCGCCCAGATCGTCGCCGGCGAACTCGAGCGTGGCCTTCAGCGGAAGCGGGGGCGCCCCGGCGGGAAGCACCACGCTCATCACCGTCCGCGCCGCACGAGGCGGCTGCGGCGTCACGCCAATGAGCTCGAGGAACTTGCGCCTGTGGCGATCGGCGATCTGGTTGACCGCGTAGATGTCCGCCTCGGCTACCCACGCCAGCAGTTCCATCAACGTGATGCCCGGATCGTGGACGTTGTGATCCGTCCACTCCGGACCGAAGACCGGAATGAGCGCGCGGCCCTCCTCTACGAGGTCCGCCCAGCGCCGATCGTCGAGATTGGGTAATACCAGCGGCATCTCTTGTCCCTACGCGAGCAGCTCGCCCTCGGTCAGCGTGGACACCTGCTTCACGAAATGCGCGTAGAGCGGCAGATCGGCTGGCGTCCCGCCCGGAACCCAGGGGGGCTGTCCGTGCTTGATCAGAAAGAAGTCCTGGACGACTTGCGCCTGCTCCTCGCGATTGAAGCCCGTCAGGTGCATGCCTCGCGTGCGGGCCGCGCGCAGTCCGTCCGGCCCGCCGTAGTCATAGGCGCCGAGGCCCCGGCGAATCTGCGCGTGCAGGGCCTGCGCCATGTAGATCGCGCCAGCCTGTTCGTACTGCCAGACGTGCGTCAGTTCATGCACCAGCACGCTGTCTTCCAGGCCGCCCCACGCGTTGATGGTGTGGAAGCTCGTAAACGCGCGCTTGGTGAACGCAGGTCCCAGCACCGCACGCTCGTCGATGCGCACCAGCGTCAAGTCGATCGACTTGCCGAACACGCGCTCGGCGAGCGTCACCTCGCGACTGCTCAGCGTCCGCGTGTTGAATTTGACGAACTCGTTCACCGTCTCCAGAATTTCGCCGGCACCGAGCAGTTCGAGGACGTCGATCAGGCGGGTTCCCACCCATGACAGGAAGTCTTCCCAGGTGCTGAGATGGGTCAGCGATTCCCACCAGGCCAGCGTCCATGGCCGCACGGTGCTGAGGCCCTGAATGAGGCCCATCACCACGCGGCTGACCCGCGCCGGCAACCGCGTCACCCACGTGACCACCCGCAGCATGACGCCGGTCAACTTGTCCCAGATCTGCGTGCCGAGCCACTTGATCGCGCCCCACACGGCTCCCGCGGCGGTGGCGATCCCGCCGCCGACGACCTTGAGTCCCTCCCAGATCGCTTCACCGGCGCCGGCGATCGCGCCGCCGACCGAATGCCAGAATCCTTCTTTGCCGGGTTCCGCCTTGCCCTGCACGCGGGCTCCGCCCGCGGAGGACAAGTGCATCGGCTTGTGACCTGCGCCTGGAGACTCCGCGTGGGTGGCTTCCAACTCGAGAGTCTGATCCGCGACCGCGCTGCCGCCGCTCCGGGCGTCCTGCTGCCCGACGTGCGCCAGTTCGTGGCTCAACAGGCGCATGCCCGCATCGGAGTCCGGCCGATACCTGCCTTCGCCAAAGAAGATGTCTCTGCCGCGCGTGAATGCCTGTACCCCGAGCGCCTTGGCTGCGCCGGCCGCGGTGGGGTCCGTGTGCACGCGCACATCGGTGAAATCCCGCTGCAGCCGCGCCCCCGCAGCCGCGCGCGCTCCCGCATCGAGTGGCTCCCCTGAGCCGGTCGCGCCGCGCTCGGACTGCATCATCCCGAGCACCGCCTGATTACCCACCAGCCGCTGCATCGCCAGCACTTCGGGCACCGAGACGGGCAGGCGCTCTCCACCAATCGCAGCCCAGGGGCGCGACGAGGACTTCGGGTCGGGCTCGACCGACACCGCGGAATCCTTTCCGCCCTCATCTCGCTGGTTGGCGAACCATCGCATCGTGTGCTGCCTTCTCAGATCAGCTTCAACTTGATTTGACCGGCCGCGACAATTTGATCGGGCGGCACCGGCACTTCGTTGCCTGCCAGGTTCCCATCGACCGACAGGCTCAATTCTTCGACGTGGTCGATGCCGCGCACGCGTGCGAGCGCTCCCGCTACGTCCGAGAGAAACACGCCGCGTCCCAGATCCCATCCCTGACCGTCGGGGCCGCCGTGCAATGGATTCAGGAATCCGGCGATCGCCGCGCGCGCGTCTTCTTCGACGGTGCCGGCCTGGGATGGATCCTTCGGAGCCAACGTTGCGTCCACGTCGATCGGCAGATACGTCGGGCCGGTCACCTCGATCTGGTGGCTTTCCGCGACACCTGCCGGCGCGCGTGTCTCGACGTATCGCTGGACCTCTTCGCGCAGCCCGAACGACGGCACCGGGCGCGGATCGGGACTGTTCGGGATGATCACGAGCGTCACCATCCCGGGCCGCCGCTGGCCCGAAGCGTCACGGCTCGGGATCGCCCGCGCGCGCGCGACGCCGGCCGAGGCCTCGTGCGCCATGGTCTCGTAGTCGGCTGGCGTGATGGCGCGGCCGCGGTGACGGATACTGGCCGGCGCCCGATACGCGTAGCCTTTCAGCGTCTCGCCGTCGGCACCGCCCTCGGCCGCGCGCGGGTTGAACACCGCCTGCACGCCGCCGACCGATCCGAGCAGTTGCTTGATCGTCCGCGCCGCCACGTTGCCGAACAGACCGCCGCCCGACTGGAAACGGCGCGCGGTGATCGCGGCTGCCGCGGGAGGAACGCGTCCCTGCTCGCCGTTGCCGAACATCACCCTCCCCAGGGCGCCGTCCAGCACGTAGTGCCGATCGGTGGCTCCGGAGAAGAAGAAGTGTGGCTGCCCCTGCCACCGCACCCACGCTTCGATCACGCGCTTGCTGCGATCGCGCACCAGGCGCAGATCGCCTTCGATGATCTCCGTCTCGGATCCTTCGGCACCGAGCTTCGCTTCCAGCCGGTTGAGCAGCGCGGCCTCTCCCTGTCCCAGCTCCAGCGCGAGGGTGCGCCACTCCACGTTGGCGCGGGCGCCGCTGAGCTCTCTCACCTCGATCCGCTCGCCGGGCAGGACCGGGACCTGGGTCAGCACGAACACCTGATCAGGAAGACCGGTGCTGACGCCAAGCGGCGTGTCGTTGTAGGTCTGCCGCTGTGAGGCCCACACCGCGTTCAGCGCGATCTGATTGAGCGTGGCTTCTCCTGGCGGACCGTCCTCCTTCAACCGCGCTCGCACCCAATGCAAGGGCGTGTCGAAGCGTGCCGCCGCCACGCTGTCGTCGGGCGCGATGAAGGACACGATCCCGGGCAGGCGCAGGCTGCGGGTTTCATCGTCGACGGTCAGCTCCCGCCAGCCGCCGCCGTTGAAGTACTCCCACACCAGCGGTGGGCTGTCCGCGCCGCCGGCCTGCTCCAGGATGTCGAAATAGACACCCATGTTGTTCACCGGCAGCGGCTGACTCACGCCGAAATACAAAGCCGGACTCACTTCGGCGATCGGCTTGTACGGCGAGAAGGTATTGCCGGGCCAGCGGGCGTCGTCGGTGTGATCCTCGTACTGAAAATCGTTCGACGTCACCACGTGCTCGAGCGGCGTGAAAGGCGTTTGCCACACGTAGGCCAGCCGGAAATCGGACAGCGCGGGCGGCACAGTGATCACGTACACGAAGTTGTTGGGCGTCCCCATGCCGTCCGTGAACAGGGTTTCCTTGGTGAAGCCAAACCCTCCGCTCACCACGCGCACCCGCATCCAGAGCCCGGGGCGGTTGTTGACCTCGGTGACGGCGAGATCGGCAGGGACGTCGAAGTCGATGACGTCTACCGTGTTCAGATCGCCAGGGGTGGCACTATTCGCCGCCGACGTGATCGCGAGCGGCACCCAGTCGAACCCGTTCCAGTACTCCCAGCTGATGACGTGATCGAGCGGCGTCGGGTTCTTGCTGTCTTTGATCAGGAAGAGGTCCTGGGGAGTCTGCGTTCGCGGGGCATAGACACGCACCGACGCGCCGCTCTTGCTGAACACTTCCTCCTGGCTGAAATAAAAGGCCGCGCCCGGCTGCGGCGCCTGCCCGAATGGAAAGAACGGTTTGCTGACGTCGACCTTCTGACCGTCGACGAGGGCCGTGTCGAGCTTCAGGCCATTCGACTTCAGCACGACGTGGAACTGCGTCGGGGTGGCTGTCTGGTCGTACTTCAGGCTCGTGCTCAAGTCGTAGTCGAAGCACGTCGCCTTGATCTCGTATGTGGTGCCGACGACCGGGGCAGGCGACATCGCCAAGATTCCGTTGTCGCCGGTCTTCCCTGTTACCAGCGTGGACCCATCCGGCTTGAGGACGGACACCTGGACCTTCCCCAGGGCGGCTCCTCCCTCGCTCGTGAGCAGGACCTGAGTGGCCGCGCCTTTCTCGACGCTCGCCTGCAGACTCGCCGACAGATCCTGCTCGATGGTGGTGCGGAGGCGGATGCTGTCGACGACGGGGAGGAGGACGGCGGGATCGGGCGGCAGCGGTTGCGTGAGCTGTCCGCGAAGCCAGTAGGACTCGACGTTGTTCACGGTGGTGGCGGCGGTCTGCGCGCAATCCGTGGTCAGGCGGACCGAGCCCGTGAACGTCAACCCACGCGTGCCATCGAAGCCCTGCGCTGGTGGTTCGAGGCAGGACGGCTTCAACGACTTGAAGCCGCGCCACACCGATCCGTCCCAGTACTGCCAGAGGATTTCGAGTGGACTCGAGGCGCCCTGCTGCAGCTCGAATTCCACCTCGAGCTTGCTGGTTCCCGCGAACGCCAGCACCGTGGAGTGCCCCAGGTAGAGCGTGTGGGGCGTCGGCTGCAATTGCGCGCTCTGAAATATCGTGATCGGTCGGCCGGCAAGGTAGTCGGCGGAGTGATCGATGTATTGATCGCGCCCCGGCCACAGGCTGACCACTTCCACCAGGCTCCCGGCGGCGATGCCGGTCGCCCGCTCCGTTTCGAACATGATGGGCTGGCTGCTGCCCGGCGCCGGCGGCGCTGCGATTCTCGTCCCCGCCGGCGCGCCGCTGTCGCTCGCTTGCGGCGACAGCTGGAACACGATGGGCGCCCGCGCCTGCGAGGCAGGAACCAGCCGGACGCCCAGCAGGTCGAGAAACGCGAGCTTGTTCTTGTCCGGCGCCTGATTCAGACGCTGAAGGATGGCGTACACGTACCGCGCGAAGACCTGGGCGATCGCCTGTCCAGCCGTGCCGCGTGCCGGAATCCACTCGGGCACATAGCCGTAGCGGCGCTGCCAGAACTCCTTCAGGATGGCATCGGCGCTGCGATCGTCGATGGGCGGCGCCGTCTTCACGATCACCTCGGCGCTCCTTCCTGCAAGTAGAACGGGTAGACGAGGTTCGTCAGCGTATTCGTGGCTCGCACCCGGTAACTGATGTCGATCAGCAGCGTGCTTCGCTCGGTGCCGTCGAGCGTCACCTTGACCTGCAGCACGTCGATGCGGGCCTCCCACTTGAGCAGCGCCTCCTCGACCCGCGCCTTCACCCGCTGCAGGGTCGTGGGGTTGATCGGGCCGAAGACGAACGACCGGAGCCCGGCGCCGAAGTCGGGACGCATCACCCGTTCTCCGCGATCGGTGCCGAGGATGATGCGCAACGACTGCTTGATGTCTTCGTCGTAGATCGCGATCGACGTGCCGCCGTCGGCGGCCACGCAGGGCGGAAACGCCCAGCCCACTCCGAGGAACGCGCGACGCGGATCGGCGGTGGCCATTCCTTCAGCCTCCGATCTGCACCGTCGGCATGCCCAGCACGATCGGCGCCGAGCACGCCGACATGTCGCCCATGCGGGCCGCCGGCCGGCCGCCGATGAAGACGGTCGCGGCGCCCTTCGCGTCGGGCGTCGGTGGATGCGGTCCAGCCAATGGCGGCATGGCGCAGGTATGGCTGTCTCCCAGCACCGCGGCGGGCATGCCCCCGATCAGCACGGTGGGCACGCCGGGCCCCGCCATGATTCCCGGGTGCGCCGTTGGATCCGTCGAGCGAGCAGCAGGCGGCATCTGATGTTCTCCGTTCCTAGTTCAGCTGAACCTGAGGGCTCTTGATCGAAACCATGGCCGGGGACTTGATGTTCACCGCGGTCGTTGCGGTGATATCGACCTGGTTCGCCTGCAGCGTGATCGTGCCGGTCGGCGCGATCACGTCGATGTTTCCCGCCGGTGCCGCCTGGATGGTGATCGAGGGAGGCGGCCCGAGGTCCATCGAGATCTTCATGATCCCCTTGGGCGCACTGAGCTCGATGGACTTCAGGCCGAGCGTGATCGAATGTCCGACGCTGGTCGTGATGGTCACCGACTGCTTCAGGTCGTCCAGCTCGATGGTCTGGGCCAGCGGGCTGTTCTTCATCCCGGTCTTGATCAGGCGTTTGTTGAGAAACGAGATCGGATCGGTGATCGGCGGCCGCTTGCTCATGCTCCACAGCCCGCCGAGGATGTAGGCATCGCGTTCGTCGTTCTGGTTGAAGGCCACCAGCACTTCGTCGTCGATCTGGGGAACCCAGGCGAAGCCGCGGCTCGGACCGCCGCCGACCGCCGCGATTCGCGCCCACGGATCGAACGCCGGCAGCGCTGGAATGTGGACCTGCACGCGGCCTTCCGAGAGCAGGTTCAGGTTGTCCACCACCGTCGCTGGCGAGATCGAGTAGCCGGCGCCCAGACGCGCACGCTTGCCGTGCTGCTCGTCGACGCCCGCCACCCATTCCAGGAATCCCTTGGCCATGCCATCCTCCAGGAACGATTCACTGCCCGATTCGGAAGCCCTGCACGCGCGCCAGGCCGCCGAATCCCTTCGGCGTTGGAATCGAGCCGAACCAGACCTCTTTGCGCGCCTTGAAGCTCGTCTTGTAGCCGCCGGCGTCCATCGTGTGCGTCGCCGACGTGACCCGATACTTGCCGCCGAACTGATCGCCGAGACCCTCGAACTCGATGACTTTGCCGGCCATGATGCGGGTGTCGCCGATGCAGCTCCCGGTCGTGGTCTGCCGGTTGTTGAGCCGCGGCAGCAGCTCCGCGAGAATGTCCTGCAGCGCGCCGGGGAAGCCGCTCGGTTTGATCGACAGCGTCTTCTTCGCTTTTTCGCCGAGCAGCGTTTCGATGTCGCCGAGGCCGGGGTAAATCTGCAGGTTGAACGCGGCACGGTCGTAGTCCCACCCGACCACGATCACGAACTCGGTCTGGATGCTGGCGATCCAGAGGCGGGCCGTGACGCCGAACAGGTCGCCCACCGTGGTCAGCCTGGGGTTGAAGTCCAGGAGCGACTGTCCCCATTTCAGCGTCAGGCTCGGCGCGTAGTCCTGGATCAAAAACTGGAACCGCAGGACATACCCCTTCGGATCCGCGGTGTGGTCGATGTACATCTCCCACCCGTTCTCCTTGGCGATCGCGGTGAGGAATTCGAAATCGCTTTCCCGTTCCTGCCGGCGCACCGGCCGTTGCGAATCGTCGGGCACGACGGCCATCGTCGCCAGCGTCATCAGGACCGACAGCGCGCCGCCGATGAGGTCGGGCCGCGGTTCCAGGATGTTCGTGGCACTCACCAGGCTCGCGACCGCGACGTCGGGAAGAGGGAAGATCCCGAACTTGGGGATTTTCAGCGCAAAGGCGCGATCCACCTTGCCGCGGGCCATGCGCTGCAGGAAATCGTGCGCGGTGACCTTGATCGTCGGCATGCCGCTGTTTGGAAACGACGGCTCGACCGCCGTGATTTCGCCGACGAATATCTCCTCCAGCGGGTCGGGCGCATAGCCCATGGAGAGCTTGAATCCCTGGTCGACCGCCAGCAGCGGGTGATCGAGCCAGCGCAGGTCCTGGTTCGCGATCGTCAGGTCGACGCTGTCCGAGCCCTCGATGCCGTTCTGATAGCTCAAGCTGACAACGGATCCCCGCAGGGCCGGCGGCAGCGGATCGCCGCCGATCTCGACCTTGAACTGCGGGGCGTATTGGGCGTGCGTCGCCATCGCTACTGCACCACCTCGCCGCTGTTGGGATCGAGAAAGGGAAGGGACGGGATTCGCAAAGCCTGTCCCGGCACGATCGAACGAGGATCGACGATGCCGTTCAGCAGCGCGATCGGACGCCACTTCGAGGCGTCTTCGTAGAACTGGCCGGCGACGCTCCACAGCGTCTCGCCGACCTTCGTCACGTGGACCTTCGTGAAGTCCGCCGTCTGCAGGTTGGCCTCGGCGACCTGCGTTTCCGCATCCAGGTATTCGTTGAACGTGACGGTGACCCGCGCCCGGCACGGCAGGCCCGTCGGCGTGAACCGCAGGAACTTCTGATTGGCCTTCGCGAGCACGCACGTAAAGTGCAAGGAGCCCCAATCGATCTGCAGCAGCGGCGGCGCGTGCAGGTTGGAGTCGATCTTCAGCAGGTCGGTGACCTTGTTGGTCTCGAAGCGAACGTCCGTTTGCGCGTCGGACGTGTCGAAGAACAGCTCCATGTCGAGCGTCCGCAGGTTGCCGTGCACGAACTGCAGGATGGGGGAGGTCAGCCCGGGAATCGCCTGCGAGGCGAAGTTGTTGTCTTTGTTCAGGCTGTACTCTTCCGGGTTGAACAACACGTAGAACGGGACACCCGTCAGCAAGTTCGTGATCAGCACGCGATCGAGCGACATGGCGTTCCTCTCAGACGTGCCCGAAACGTTCGCGGGCGGCGATCAGGCGGCTATCCAGCTGGCGGACAACCTGATCGGTGATGTCGGCAACGTTGAGTCCCTGCAGCGGCTGAACCGCTGGCCATCCGGTGTTCTGGCCGGGCGGCCGCGGCGGCGGGACGGCGACCATCGGCGCCGATTCGCTGACCAAAGGCGCGGCCCGCTGCAGCAGCACTCTCGGTGAAGGCGCAGCCTGTTCCTCGAGACGCCGGTGGTGGCGCAGGATGCGCGTGACGATGGAACGTTCGGCCTCGGTGGAGACGACGTTTGGCTGTCTCTCGGCGAAGGACTCCGATGGCGACACCGAACGGTCGCGTGTCGGCACACTTGCCAACGGCATCGCGGCCGTTGTGTGCATGGTGAGCGTCCGCAGCCGATCGGCCATCAATTGCCGAAACACCGTGGTCCGCAGCGCCGTGACACTGTGCGACTGATGCTCGCGGGCCACCACGGTCTGCAGCAGCGTCGCCCGGTGTGCGGGCGCGGCCGAGAGCGTCAGGACGAGCGTCGAAGAACGCCGGTGCAGCGTGGCGGCGACCGGCGCCTGCCACGAGACGTGCACCTGCGGAGCGAACCAGTACGAGCGATGCGTCCACGTCGACGCGCGCTGCAGGAGGCTCCGCTCGGCCCGTCGAGCCGGCATCACGGAATGAGAGCAACGGGCCATCAACGCCTGCGCCCACGCAAGTCGCTGCAGGCACGCATGCCCAGCCCGATGGCTCACGCTCGGCGAGCGTCGACGCTGCAGGCGGGCCGCCCATCGTCTGACGTCAGGCGAATGAATACTCGCGATCGCTGGCATTCCGGCCTTCCGTGTTGCTGCGTTCGTTGATCGACGAAATCTCCCGCACCCAGCGCCGCCGCTCGGCGTGCTCGAGATCGAGAATCGAGTCCACCGACCAGTGGAAGTGATACGCGACGAAGGCTACCTCCTCATACAGCTGAGGGAGGGGGTAGCCTAATACCCCCCCTCGGCCTGCAGCTCCACCTCGAACGTGTGTGTGCACTGCGGACAGACCGCGGGCAGGCTTCCTTTGCCGTTGCGGTTGATGCGGTTGTAGAAGTCCTGCAGGTACGTGAGGTCGGCCGCATACAGGCTCTCGATGATCTTCGGCGTGACCTGCGCGACGCTGCCCAGCCGCGTGATGACGCGCGACAGCAGGATCACGACCACGTAGGCCTGGTTCGACTGCACGCGCGGATCCTTGAGCGGCAGGATCTCGTCGGCGGCCGTGGCCAGTCGCATCACGCCTTCGCGATGCAGGTTGCCCTGGGCATCCACGTAACCCAACGGCAGTGTGAATTCATGCTCTGTCTGAAACATCGCCGCATCTCCTTCCGGATACTCAGGCTCGTTCCACGTATTCGCACGTCAGCGTCAACGTCTCGATCGACATGTCGGCGCCCTTCGCGCTGTAGGTGGGGCCGTCCCATTTGCTGGGCCACGCCTTGAAGAAATTCCAGCGCACTTTTTCCGTTCCGGTGTCGTCCAGCTGCACGACCGAGCCGTCCAGTTTCTGGATCTGTCCGTTGACGGCCTGCATGTGCCAGTCGTACAGCTCGCGGGAATCGGTCGTGCCCCACTTCAAGGTGATGTCCGGGCTGCTCCGCTTGCCCGGGAACTTCCGTACTCGAGCGGGATCGCCGCCCTCGCGGTACTCGATGACCTCGAGGTGCGAGCCGACCGAACTGCACTCCGAAAACCCGGCCTGCTGGATACCGTGAATCTCGACGCGAAACCGCATCCCTTTGTATGGATCAGGCATGTCGCCCTCCTCTTACGCCGTTCCTTCCTGCAGCGTGGCACCCGTCGGATCCTGAATCACCTGGAACACGATGAATTCGGCCGGCGTGGTCGGCACCACGGTGACCTCGACGATGAGTTGCCCGAGCGCGCGGATCTCGGGTGGGTTCAGCGTCTCGTCGACGCGCACGCGAAACGCCTTGTCCGGCGTGTCGCCGAAGAGCGCGCCCGCTTCCCACTGATCGCGCAGGAAGGCGGTGACCAGCCGCTTCAGCGTTTGCCAGAGCGTCAGGTTGTTCGGTTCGAATACCGCGAAGCGCGTGCCTTCCTGGATCGACTCTTCGATGAACAGCAGCAGGCGGCGTACGTTCACGAACCGCCACGCGGTGATGTCGTGCGGAGCGATCGTGCGCGCGCCCCAGATCTTGATCCCCTGGCCTTTGAACGCGCGGATGACGTTGATGCCTTGCTCGTTCAGCGGCCCCTGTTCGTCGTCGGTCACGACGGCCTCGAGATCGAGCGCGGAAACGATCGACTCGTTGGCCGGCGCGCGGAAGACGCCGAAGTTGTTGTCGCTGTTGGCGTAGACGCCCGCCACGTGACCGGACGGCGGCACCAGGATGCGGCCCTTGCCGATCGGGTTGGAGATGGACAGCCACGGGAAGTAGAGCGCCCCGTAGCCGCCGTCGGAGTTCAGGTTCTGCCGCTGGGTGTTGATCGTGTCGAAGCTCGGGGGATTCGGCATCGGCAGCGAATCGAGGATGGTGAAGCGGTCCTTCATCTTCTCGCAGTGCGCCACCATGTAGGCCTGAATGTCCTGCGTATCCGCGCTGGTGAAGATCGGCGTGCCGCCCAGCGTGCCGCCGACGGCCTCGGGGATGCACAGGAGGTTCACGTCGTCGACTTTCTGGAGCTTGTCGATGCCTTTGTGATAGTCGGCGGTGGTGAGCTGGGTGATGTCCTCGTCGACGCCGCCGGCCAGGTTGGTGGCCGCGAGCGTCGCGGGGAGGTTGTCGGGCGGATCGGATGTCGTCGGCGGATCCGCCAGGTCGACCGAGACGCTGGCCGAGGGCGTGTTCTTGGCGAAGTACTTGCTGTGACGCGAGTCGAGCGACAGCGGCGAGAACACTTCGTCGGCGAGGTTCTTCGCTTTGATCGTGAGCGAGAACTCCAGCGTCTTGATCGCGACGTCCGCGGCGGCGGAGTCCATGGGATAGGTGTTGACCAGGAGACCTGCCAGCGTCAGGACGTTGTTGAGCGTATCCACGAGCTTCACGACGCTTTTTTCGGTGAGGGCGCCCTGCGCGATGTTGATGTAGCTGCCCGGTTCGATGCCGGTGGTCTTGTCGACCCGAATCCGGTTCTGCCCTGGAATCAGGTCCCCCACACGCACGGTGCCTTCGCCGTAGTCGGTCGTGAACGTGCTCACCAGGACGAACTTGGTGACGCCCGGCGCGATACGCGAGTCGGTGCTGATGCTGGAGATGACCGCGCGCTCGGTCTTCGTCTTCGGTTTGTCGGTGAGCAGCACGATGTCGCCGGGGTTGAACTTCGCGGCGTCGGCGGCGTCGGCCGACGTGACCTTGCGCCGCGCGCCGGCGGGAGCCATCGTGCCACCCGAGTAGTCCTTGGTGAGATTGCCTATCAGAACGAACTTAGAGGTGCCAGGCGAGGTGGTCGCGTCGCTGCTGATCGTGGCAATCGTCGCCTTCTCGTTGTTGGTGTTCGTGGAGTCGGTGAGCACGACCAGATCGCCGGGATCGAATTTCACCGCGTCGTTGGCCTTCTTGGTCGTGACGTTGAGCTGGTTGGCGGTTGCGGCGTCGATCGTGATGGCGGCCGCTTCGAGCGTCACGCTCACGCCCTTGCCGGCGGCTTTCGCCGCCGCGACGTTCACCGGGTCCACCTGGACCTGAATGTCGGTGTTCGCGAAGACGCCTTCCTTGAGCGCGGTGACCCTCAGCACCTTCCGGCCTTTGGCGTCGAGCAGATCCTTCCAGGCCCGTTTGCCGGTGCCGACGCGGACGAAGTAGCACTGCTGTCCGCCTTCGGCGAAGAAGCCGTTGACGGCGTGGGTGACGAAGACGCGATACGGGTCTTCGATGTAGCTGCCGAACTTGTTCCAGAACTGATCGATGTTCGTCAGCAAGGTCGGCGTGAAGGTCGGACCCTGCAGCGCCGGCCCGAGGAAGGCGGCGATGCTCGTGCTGACGCCGGCAATGGGCCCTGGCAGCGTGATCTCCTGAATGTAGACGCCCGGCGCCTTGTTGAGAGTTGAAAACGTCGCCATGCCCATTCCTCCTTCTTGAACGCCGCCATTACGGCAAAGGCGCCAGGGTGATTTCGTAGTCTTCCGGTCTTCCTGGAACGACCAGTGGTTGGGTCTTCGCCTGGAAACCTGTTGCGACCGCCCGAAGGTTCTGGGTTCCCGCAGGCACGCGCAGGAACGAGAATCTGCCCTCGGCGTCGCTCGTCTCACGCAAGCCGGTTTCCTGCAGAGTGGCGTCGAGGACGTCCACCAGCGCGCCGGCGATCCCGTGCGCGGCCAGATCCAGAACGCGACCGCCCACCTCGAGCCACGTGTCCGGAGGTCCGGTCTCGGCCGGCGCGATCGACGTGTTCCGCGTGGTCACCACGAACTCGGCGAGGTCGGCATACAACGGCACGCTGATCGTGACCGTGAGGGTGAGCGAGGCGCGGAGCTTGTTGCCGACCGACGTCCAGAACTCCGACAGGTTCTTGAGCGCGTCGGGATGCAGCGCCATCATCGGGAGCGGTGGGTCCTGGCCCACCAGGCTGTCCTTCAGGTACTTCGCGGGAATGGTCGGAAACTGCCCGAAGACCCGGAGCGCCTGCGCCAGCAGCCGATGCTCCTGCAGCGCCAGTTCGGAGCCGCCAATGGGCCACGCCGTCACCAGGTACGAGCAGTTCAAACGCAGCGGCGCGGGATGAACGATCGACTGATTGTTCCTGCGCTCGACGATCTGCTCGTTGCTGCGCAGTTCGGTGTTTTCGCGAACGTCGTACAGAAACAGGTTGATGGTGGTTTTGTTGATGTTGAACGGATCGGTGGGACGATCGAAGCTCACTTCGGCCGCCGCCAGCTCCGGCGGAAGCGCCGGATCGTCCTCCAGAATCGCCTTCAACGTTTCACTCAGGTCGCGAATCATGGCTGCTTCTCGCTCACGCGGCCGACGTTGCTGCGGCCAGGGAGCGGAACGGCGCGTCGTTCCAGCCACGACCCAGCTTCTGGTGCTCGCGGCGAGCGGCCTGCAGCAGGTGGGTCATGCGAATCGTTCCACCGTCGGCGGCGGCGAGGAATGCCGCTGACGAGCGCCATGTTCCTGATGTTTCCGCCGGCGAGACGAATCTCCCGCGCCAGGCACTCGAACTGGACGTCGTCACCCAGCGGGGCTTCGGGCGGAAAGGCCAACTGCCAGATGCGCCGGCGGTACTCTTCGTCTGGGAACGGAAACTCGACGATCGCCTGCAGGCGCCGCACGAACGCTTCGTCCAGGTTCTGGCGGAGATTCGTGGCCAGGATGCTCACCCCCTGGTACTCCTCCATTTTTTGCAGCAGGTACGAGATCTCGAGGTTGGCGTAGCGGTCGTGGGCATCCCGGACTTCCGACCGCTTGCCGAACAGCGCGTCCGCTTCGTCGAAGAACAGAATCGCGTTGCTGTTTTCGGCCGCCGTGAAGATCTGATCGAGGTTCTTCTCCGTTTCACCGATGTACTTGCTGACGATCTGCGAGAGGTCGACGCGGTACAGGTCCAGTCGCAGTTCCCGCGCGATCACTTCCGCGGACATGGTTTTCCCCGTGCCGGGCGGGCCGAAGAACAGGACGTTCAGTCCCTTGCCGGCACTGAGCTTTCGATCGAAACCCCAGGCGTCGTAGACGACGTGGCGATACTGCGCCTGAAAGCAAATCTCCCGCAGCTGGGCCAGTTGATCCGGAGGCAGCACGACGTCCCCCCAGCCCTGCCGCGGATTGACCTTGCGTGCGAGCTTCGCGAGGCCGTGGCCCGCTGCGGCGCGGGCCATGTCGTACACGTCTTCCAGCGTGAGCGTGAGAGCCCTTCCGTTCTGGGTGCCCTCTGCGGCGCGCCACCGTGAGCTGTTGAGCGCACCCGCGACGGCTTCTTTGATCTGCGCCGCGGTCAGCCGGAATCGTCCGGCCAGCGCATCGAGATCCTGGGGTTCGAGTCGTGCCCCGACGGCACCCAGTTCGGCCTGCCAGCAGGAGCGGCGCGTCTCGAACTCGGGGATGCCGAAGTTGACCGTCAGCGCCGTCACGCCGCCAACGCCGGCCATCCACGGCTGACTGCCCGACACGATCACCGTTGCCGGATGACTCGCCAGTGTGCGCAGCAACAGGTCGCGTTGCGGCGTTCGCGTGTCGGTTCGGAGTGCGTCCAGCCCACACAAGTAGGGGAGCGAGCCTCGCAGGCAGGCGTCGCGCAACAGGCTGCTCAGCCGCTGCCCGAAATCCGGAGCGTCGACGAACCGGGTGAGGTCGGCGGCGAGCAGCGGGATTCCAACGGTGCCGGCGAGCGATTCAGCGGCTCTCCGTTTCCCGGTGCCAGGAACGCCGTGGAAGTAGAGGAGCAGCGGGTGACCATTCGCCCGGCCTTCTCTCAGCAAGGGCGGCAGCCGCCATTGCAGGTCCGCAGATGCAGGCAGCCCGTCCCAGTCGGGTGCCGGTTCGAGAAGCTGGCCATACTCGGCAACCTGCCCACTCAGCCCCGGCTCGCCGAGCAGGTAGCGAACGATCGGTTTATCCACCTTCAGGTAGTGAGCCAGGAATGGCGCGTCGAGTTGATTGGGATCCGGGACGACATGCAGCAAGTCGTGACGGACCAGCGGACCGCCAGCCTCCAGGTGCGCTCTGCGCGCCAGCTTGTCCTCTACGGTCGAACAGAACAGGTTGAGGGCCAATTCGACCGTCGGTCGTTTGCGAGTGACATCGTCCTGCAGGTACGCGTAGAGGCGTTCGTAGCGGAGGTCCAGTTCCGGCGCGAGCGCGAGAAGCATCAGATCGATGTCGAAGGATGACAACTGAAAAGTCTCGATAAGTCTGTTCAACGGCGATTCGGCGGAGCCGCCGAGTGCTCCGTCGGGCCGGTCGCCGGGAAACGGTGACTCTCCTGGCGCACGGGCGAGCAGCCGACTGACCTCACCCTCGTCGATGAAGAGGCCCGGCCACGGTGCGGACGCGCCTGGAGGGCCGGAGGCATGCATGGCGGCCACCGCCCATTCGAGCAGCTGGTCCAACCGGTGCAGCGCCGTCATGAGCGCGCGCAGGGAAGGGTTCCCACCTGTCGTCTGCTCCTCGAAGGGCGACGATGGGTTCTGGTTCGCCGGAACGACGTCCGTTGCGATCACACTCCGTTCCTCTTTGTGCGGGCTGTCCGGCGACGGCCGCGATTCCGGGGGCTGTCGAAGCCAGCTCCACAGACCGCGTCGACCGTCCGACGGCCTATCCAGGCTGACGACCATGGAGCCGCCCGGTCACCGGAAGCCGGAACTCACTGCGCATGTCGCTTGCGCTCCGGACGTGCCGCGGATCGAATCGCCTGAACGAGCTGGTCTGGCGACATCTCGCCGAGGTCGACACCTCGGGGCAGCAGTGCGTACCTGAGTACCTTCTGGCCACGTGCCGTGATCATCAGGACGTGGCTGCTCGGCCATCGCACGAGCAGCGCACGTGCGCCCTCGCCCGGATCGGACTCGCCCAGGCCCGCGATCACCACATCCGGCGACGACGGTTGGTCGGCCGGTCGCGGCGTGGGCACCACCGGCTCGGGCATTACTTCCATGTCGGGCTCGTTCGAGATCGTCTGTTCGAGGATGTCCCGCAGCATCGTCGGGGCGTCGCGGATCAGAACGCGGATATTGGACATCACCCCACCAACGTGCGCAGTATGACGACCGCTTGGCGTCGTGACCATCCATCCGATGACGCAAATCGGATGCAGCCGCCGATGTATGGACTGACTGAATCCGGACTAGATCGAAGGAACTATTCGATCGCGCGAGGGCTGAACGCCCGGCGACGGCTGGAGAGCTAGCACGCTCACAGAGGCAACGAGAAATCGGAGGGTGCAGAAAATCGTAGAAAAACGCGTTGTGTCAGGCTTGGCTTCAGTGGAGGACTGGTTCTTGGCGAATCTATCCGACTTCGTTCGAGCGGAAGCGCGGGGGATCGAACGGGCGCCGGCGATGGGGGGTGAGGGTCGCGCGCGCTGCGGCTTGTGCGCGGCTCGTGACTTCGAGCTTTTCGAGCAGGTGATGGACGTGGTTCTTGACGGTCGGTTCTGCAATGTTCAGCTTTTGCGCGATCTCTTTGTTTGAGTGGCCATGACGGATAAAGTCGAGCACTTGGCGCTCGCGGCTGGTGAGCATGCGCGACTGGGTTCCAGGCAGCCAGCCGTCAGCGCGCTCCGAGATCCGGCGGAAGAGGTGGGCCGCGATCCTCGGCGAACAGACGAGCTCCTCGCGCGCAATCCGCTCGATCGCCGAAACCAGCTCGTCGATCGATGCGTCTGCCGCGACATAGCCGGCCGCACCCGCTTCGGCGCACTCGAGAATGTCCGTGGTGACCTCCTCTACGGCAAAGGCGAGAATCTTCGAGGCCGACACTTCGCGCCGAAGATCGGTGATCAGGTCCAGGCTTTCGCGCGTCGCCATGTCGACTACCACGACGTCGGGCGATTTTTCACGCGCCTGCGCGAGCGCGTCAGCGCGACATGCGCTCGCCGCCACCACCCGCAGCCGGTCGAGCCGGGCCAGGCTGGCCGCGAGACCCTCGCGATAGAGCCGTACGTCTGCGACGATGTGCACGGCCACTGGGCGCGCCCGATGTGACGCGTCGTTTCCGGCCATTGATGTCACCGGCACACCGGAGTCGCAGCTCCCGCGGTGCTGTTCCAACACGTTGCAACACCGTCCGGTCCTCCGAGTCGGACGAGACCACCGATCAGTCGCGTCGCGAAACGCTGGCCGGGCATCGGGCTACCGTTCCGCGACAGACCAAGCATACTGCCAGATTCGTCGCGAACAAGCGACGCATTTGTGACGATGTGACGGATCATGTTCGAAGATCACTCCGTCTTCCACTTCCACGGCGAGGTCTCCACGGGCTCCGCTGTCGGAATCCCGTGACGTCGTCACTCTGATTCGCCTCGCGATCGTCGGCGCGGCTCTGGGACGCAGCGATGGATGCGCAATCACCCCGAGGGTCGAAGTTCGGGACTGGCTCGTCAGTCACACGTCGCTTCCGCCGAAGCTCAGGCACTGCAAGGGATGAGAACCCCAACCGACTTCGTAGATAACGTCAGCCGAGAAGAAGTCGAACATGACGGCTCCAACTCGCAGCTGCTACCTCATCCGAGCGGCCTCAGCCGTAGAGGCCGGAAATCGTCGCGTCGGATCCGGTCTCCTAACGACCGACGCGCGGCTCATCGACGGTACCAAATAGTCCTCAACCGATCGTGCTACGCAGGTGCCGCACGCCGTTCGACACGGTGACGAGCAGGTTCCGTGTTGGACGTCAGCGAACCTCGCACCTCAACGCGGGGCCCTTTTTCGGAGGATCTCCATCCGGCCGGAGTTCACTTTGAATCGATCGGCACGCCCGGGCACGCAGATCACTCCACAAGCCACGCCAGTCCTTCACTTAGCGGTTGCGGCGCGAGCGTGGCGCCGCTGGCCTCAGCTGTGCTATACCTCGACGATCTGGGCCGCGTGAGAAGCGCCACGACGAAGCCGAAGCTTGAGTCGTCCGCGCGCGATGCCGGACTTGAGCGAAGCGATCAATGCTTCTCCGCCGCGTTGCTTTCCTTGTAAGGTGTGAACGCTTGCAGAATCTTCCGGGCAGCGGTCCCTGGTAAACCGCTCTTCCATTCGACGAAAGAAGGAACTTATGGCGACCAACGAACACAATCGGCTGGAGGAAGCCCGCACGGGGACCGCAGCCTGGAAAAAGTGGGGACCGTACCTCAGCGAACGACAGTGGGGAACCGTGCGCGAGGACTACAGTCACGACGGTGACGCCTGGAACTTCTTCACGCACGACCACGCCCGCTCGCGCGCCTACCGCTGGGGCGAAGATGGTATCGCTGGCATTTCCGATGACATGCAGCGCCTCTGCTTCAGCGTGGCCCTTTGGAACGGCAAAGACCCGATTCTCAAAGAGCGGCTGTTCGGACTGACCAACAGCGAAGGCAACCACGGCGAGGACGTCAAGGAGTACTACTTCTACCTCGACAGCACGCCGACGCACTCGTACATGAAGTACCTCTACAAGTACCCCCAGGCCGCCTATCCCTACGGCGACCTGCTGGACACCAACCGTCGACGCACTCGCGAGGAAATGGAGTACGAGCTCCTCGACACTGGTGTCTTCAATAAAGACCGCTATTTCGACGTCTTCGTCGAGTACGCCAAGGGCGCGGCGGAAGACATCCTCGTAAGAATCACCGCCATCAACCGGGGACCGGACGCGGCGGATCTGCACCTGCTGCCGACATTGTGGTTCCGCAACGACTGGTCGAAGTGGATTGCCGAATCGAACAGGGCGTCCGAGAAACCCAACATCGAGCAGATCGAGGCGCCGAAAGGCGCGACCGCGGTCGCCGCAGCACATCCCCTGTTGGGTACCTTCATCCTTTCCTGCGAAGGCGACGTGCCGCTGCTCTTCACCGAGAACGAAACCAACCACGAGAGGCTATTCGGGCAGAAGAACGAGAGCCCCTATGTCAAAGACGGCATCAACGACTGCGTGGTGCAGGGCCGGCCAGACGCGGTGAATCCCGGCAAGGAGGGCACCAAGGTCGCGGCGCACTACACGGTCACGATCGGCGCCGGGCAAACCAGGGTGATTCGCCTGCGGCTCTCCAGCAGCTCGCTCGACCAGAAGGGCCAGGCCTTCGGCAAGAATTTCGACAAACTCTTCGATGAGCGGCTACGTGAAGCGGATGAGTTTTACCAGTCGGTCACGCCGCCGTCTGTGAGTAAAGACGCGGCGAGCGTGATGCGGCAGGCCATCGCCGGCATGCTGTGGAGCAAGCAGTTCTTCTTCTTCGATGGCGACAACTGGCTGGACGAGCACAGCTCCAACCCCCTCCATACCGGATACCGAAGCGCCCGGAACTCGGAGTGGTACCACATGCTGAACCAGGACATCATCTCGATGCCCGACAAGTGGGAGTACCCCTGGTATGCGGCCTGGGACCTGGCCTTCCATACGCTCCCGCTCTCGATCGTCGATCCCGATTTCGCCAAGGATCAGATGACGCTGATGCTCCGCGGCTCGTACCTGCATCCGAATGGTCAGATGCCCGCGTATGAGTGGAACTTCAGCGACGTGAACCCTCCGGTCCACGCCTTTGCGACGCTGTTCCTCCATCGCACCGAGCAGGCGCTGCGTGGTGAAGTGGACCTGGACTTCCTCCGGTCGACGTTCAACAAGCTCCTGCTGAACTTCACCTGGTGGGTCAACCGCAAGGACCGCTTCGGCAAGAACGTGTTCGAGGGCGGCTTCCTCGGCCTCGACAACATCGGCGTGTTCGACAGGAGCGCCCCGCTGCCGACCGGCGGCCATCTCGAACAGGCGGACGGCACGGCGTGGATGGCTCTCTTCAGCCAGAACATGCTGGAGCTCGCGGTGGAGCTCGCGGCGCACGACCCGACCTACCAGGAGATGGTCTTCAAGTTCGCCGAGCACTTCTACTACATCGCCGCGGCGATGAACCGGCCCGGGGCGGACGGCATGTGGGACGAGGAGGATGGCTTCTACTACGACCTGCTGCGGCTTCCCGACGGCAGCGCCACGCGGCTCAAGGTGCGCTCGATGGTGGGGCTCCTCCCGCTGTGCGCAACGACGGTTATCGAGAAGTGGCAGCGGGAGCGCATCCCGAAGGCGATGCTGTACGCGCAGGAGCGGCTGCGCCGGAATCCCGAACTTTCGGCGACGATGCACCCGACGGGCGAGGGGCATCTCGGCGTGGCTGATCGAGGGGTGCTGGCCCTGGTCAACCCGGATCGGCTCCGCCGGATCCTGACGAAGATGCTCGACGAGAACGAGTTCCTGAGCCCCTACGGCATCCGCGCGCTGTCCAAGTTCCACGACCGGCACCCGTACGTCTTCCACGTCGGCGGCCAGGCACACACAGTCGACTACTTGCCTGCCGAATCGAACACGGGCATGTTCGGCGGCAACTCCAACTGGCGCGGCCCGATCTGGATGCCGGTCAACGCCCTCCTGATCAGGGCGCTCCTGAACTTCCACATGTACTACGGCGACAACTTCAAGATTGAATGCCCGACCGGGTCAGGCAAGCTGATGAACCTCTTCGAGGTGGCGAAGGAGATTTCGGACCGGCTGACGCGGATTTTCCTGCGCGACGAGAGTGGGCACCGGCCAGTGTACGGCGGCACGAAGATGTTTCAGGAGGATCCCCACTGGCGCGACCATCTGCTCTTCTACGAGTACTTCCACGGCGACAACGGGGCAGGGCTCGGCGCGAGTCACCAAACCGGATGGACAGGATTGGTCGCGAAGCTCATCCAGCTCTTCGGATCGCTCGATTCGAAACAGCTGCTCGAGGCCGGCAAGGCTGGCGCATTCGCTCGCGGAACGTCTGAGGTGAAGTGAAGACTGGCCTGTGGCCCGGGCCGTCGTCGGCGGCCCGGGTCGCGGCTCGCGGAGTCTGACATGCCCAGACCGCTCTATCCCTCCCTCTACCAGATCAACACACGCGTCTGGTTGACGGAGCTGTCGCACGCGCTCGGCCGGCCGGCCACGCTGGACGACATTCCGGACGCCGAGCTGGACCGCCTCGCCGTGCTGGGTTTCGACTGGGTGTGGTTCCTGAGCGTGTGGCAGACCGGCCCAGCGGCGCAGCAGGTGTCACGAAGCAACGCCGGATGGCGCCGAGAGTTTCAGGAAACGCTGCCGGATCTCACAGAAGGCGACATCGCCGGATCCGGGTTCGCCATCCAAGACTACGTCGTGCATCGCGACCTGGGCGGGACTGTCTCGCTCGCACGCCTGCGCCAGCGACTGCAACACCGCGGACTGAAGCTGATGCTCGACTTCGTGCCGAACCACATGGCGCCGGACCACCCATGGGTCGACGAGCATCCGGATTACTTCGTGCGGGGCAGCGAGGGCGACCTGGCGCGCGCGCCGAGGAACTACTGCCGGGCGCACACGAAAAACGGGCCTCTGGTGCTCGCCTACGGCCGCGACCCGTACTTTGAAGGCTGGCCCGACACGCTGCAGCTCAACTACGGCAACCCGGACTTGCAGCTGGCGATGATCGGCGAGCTGGAGCGAATCGCGGGGCAGTGCGACGGCGTGCGTTGCGACATGGCCATGCTGGTGCTCCCCGATGTGTTCGAAAGCACCTGGGGCATCCGCGCCGAGCTCTTCTGGCCGAAGGCCACAGATGCCGTGCGGCGCAAATATCCCCAGTTCCAGTTCATGGCGGAGGTCTACTGGGACCGGGAATGGACGATGCAGCAGCAGGGATTCGACTACACCTACGACAAACGGCTGTACGACCGTCTCCGCGATGGTCACGTTCGGCCGGTGCGCGAGCATTTTCATGCGGGGCTCGATTACCAGAACAAGATGGCCCGCTTTCTCGAGAACCACGACGAGCCGCGGGCGGCCGCGACGTTCGCCCCTGGAGTGCATCAGGCGGCGGCCGCCGCCATCACCTTTCTGTCTCCGGGCCTGCGGTTCTTCCATCAGGGACAATTCGAGGGACGCAGGAAACGGATCTCTCCCCATCTCTGTCGCGGCCCGCTCGAGCCCACCGACCAGAACCTGCAACGGTTCTACGATCGGCTGCTCGCGGTGCTGCGACAACCGGCCGTACGCGAGGGCCGGTGGCAGTTGCTCGAGTGCAGCCCGGCGTGGGACGGGAACTGGACCTGGGACTGCTTCGTGGCCTTTGCCTGGCAAGGTGGGGGTGGCGAGCGGCTGCTGGTGACCGTAAACTTCGCTCCCAATCAGAGCCAGTGTTACGTTCGGCTACCGTTTGCGGATCTCGACGGCAGTCAATGGCGTCTCCAAGATCAGCTGCAAGAGGTCGTCTACGACCGCGATGGCAGCGACCTGCAGAGTCGCGGACTGTACGTGGATGTACCTCCGTGGCAGAGCTCGGTGTTCGCCCTGACGAGGAAACTGCCAGGATCGTGAGAGCAGTGACCAAGGACACTCGGCGGTCCGCGCTACTTCTCCTTCCCAATCCAATACCTCGGCCCGGCCCCCGCGCGTCCTGCGCGATCCCCTGGATTCGAGAGCCGACAGCTCTGCAGTGACAGGCAGCCGCACCCGATGCAGTGCCCGAGCCCCTCCCGCAGACGCTCGAGCTCGGCGATGCGCTCGTTGATGCGCCGCGTCCAGGCACCGGACAGCCTGGCCCAGTCGGCTCGCTCCGGCACGCGGTTCTGTGGGAGCCGGGCGAGCTCGGCGCCCACCTCGGTCAATGACAGGCCGATCTTCTGGGCGAACACGATGAAGGCGATCCGTCGGAGCACGGCGCGCGGGTAGCGGCGGTGGCCGGAGCCGGCGCGTTCGGAGGCGATGAGGCCCTTCGACTCGTAGAAGCGGAGCGCCGAGGAGGCGACGCCGCTGCGGCGGGACACGTCGGTGATGGTCAGGAGATCCGACATGGCTCGAGGATGCCAGAGACTCCGCTTGACTTCAAGTTAACTTTAACTTGTAGGATGCCTGGCAGCGAGTGTTTCTCGCCAGATCGGAGAGAGAGACCATGGCGACCATCGACACCTTGAAATCCTCCACACCGGGCGCCCGCCAACTGCCTGTGGCGCACGCATCGCGACACCTGTTCGTTGGCCTCAACGTCGCCGTGACGGGCGGCACCTCGGGGCTGGGGCTGGCGCTCGTGCGCGAGCTCACGGCCCGCGGCGCCCACGTCGCGTTCGTTGCACGCACCAGAGACGCCGTCCACCGGGTCGAATCAGAGCACCCGGGCGCCCACGGGATCGTCGGAGACGTCGCGAACATCAAGGACATCTACCCCATGGCAGTCCAGATCGTCGGCGCACTCGGCACGCTCGACGTGATTGTCAACAACGCCTCGGATCTCGGGCCGTCGCCGCTCGCCCTTCTGGCCGACACCGCGTGCGAAGACTTCGAGCGCGCGCTGGCGACGAACGTCATGGGCCCATTCCGTTTGACCAAGGCCCTTCTCGGGTCGCTCGCCTCCGCCGCGCGGGAGCGTTCGGGCGCCGCCGTGATCAATATCTCCAGCGATGCGGCGCTCAACGCCTACCCGGGCTGGGGCGCCTACGGCGCCAGCAAGGCGGCCCTCCATCATCTCAGCCGGATCTGGCACGAGGAGCTCGCGGGCGAGGGCATCAGCGTCTTGTCGTTCGATCCTGGAGACATGGACACACCACTCCATGCCGCGGCGGTCCCTGACGCGGACCGTACACTTCTGAAACGGCCCGAGGAAGCGGCCCGCGAGCTCGCGGATGCCATCGGTCTGGCGCTGACGACGCGCGCGGGCACGGCGCCGTGGATGCCAGAGGCGAAACCATGATTGCCGCCAGTCGGCCCGAACAGCGTGCGCCAGACGCGAAGGTGCTCGCGGTCGATCGAGCGGGACGGCTGCGGCATTGGCCGCGCCGGGATGTCGTGCGCTTGTTCCAACCGGGCGATCTCGTCATCGCGAACGACGCGGCCACCATTCCCGCCAGCCTCACTGGGCGGCACGTCCCGTCAGGGCGCCGCCTCGAAGCACGCCTCGCCGGACGCGAGTCGCTGGACGTCGACCGCGTCACCTCCTTTGTCGCGGTGCTCTTCGGCTTCGGCGACTTCCGGATGCGGACCGAGGACCGGCCCCCGCCACCACTCGTGGAGCTCGGCGAGCGCCTGCAATTCGGCCCGCTGCGGGCTATGGTCACGCGTCGCCTTCACGATCACCCGCGGCTGGTCGTGCTCGAGTTCGACGGACCGCCGGCGGCAATCTGGGAAGGTCTGGCGCGACACGGCAGGCCCGTTCAATACGCGCACGTGACCGAGCCGCTCGTCCTCTGGGACACCTGGACGCCAATCGCCGCTGCTCCTGTTGCATTCGAGCCGCCGTCGGCCGGCTTCGCGCTCGACTGGCAGGCACTCGCGTCGATGAGGGCACGACGCGTTCGCTTCGCGACGATTACGCACGCGGCGGGGTTGTCGTCGACGGGAGATCCGGCACTGGACTCCCTGCTGCCATTCGATGAGCCGTACCGCATCCCCGAGCGCACCGCATGGGAGCTGCGGCAAGCGCGGCGGGTCGTGGCTGTCGGAACCACGGTCGTCCGCGCACTCGAGCATGCCGCCGCACGCGACGGCATCGTCCGCCCCGGCGTCGGAGTCGCGACACAACGGATCGGTCCAGCGACGCACCTGCGAGTCGTCGACGCGATTCTCTCGGGCACGCACGAGCGCGACTCGAGCCACTATGAGCTGCTGCGCGCCTTTGCGGACGATGAAACCCTTCGTCGCATCGACGTGGAGTTGAACGAGCATGCATACCGCACGCACGAATTCGGCGATTCGGTGTTTCTGGAGCGCTCATCGGGCAACGCGCAGCGCGACCATGTGTGCGGTCACTCGGCCGGCTTGAATCCAGTTGTGGCCCACGCCTCCGCACGACCGCTGCGCGCGCCGTGTGGTAAACTCATGGACATTGGTCCGCCATTCCCAAATTGATGCCTGACCACGTCCCGCCTCTTCTGAGTCCGCACACTCCGTGGATTCTGGTTCTCGCTCATCCCGGTCACGAGCTCCGCGCGCATCACCTGATGGAGATGGTCCGCCCGACCGTCGTCGTGCTGACCGACGGCTCCGGCTCGACGGATGAACCGCGGCTGGACGAGTCTCTGGCGCTGCTCGCGCAAGTGGGCGCGCGTCCCGCCGCGAGGTTCGGGGCGCTCACGGATCGCGCCGCATATGCCGCGCTCATGGCCGGCGACGCACGGCCGTTCGTCGCGTGCGTCGACGCGCTCGCCGACACGCTCATCACCGAGAGCGTGCAGTCGGTGCTCGTCGACGCGGCCGAAGGCTACAATCCCGTCCACGACGTCTGCCACTGGATCGGCCGCGCGGCGACGACGCGGGCGCGGGCGTTTGGCGCACGGATCGATCTCTTCGAGGTCGACCTGGTTTCGCATCCCGATTCCTCCGGCGACGGCCTGCGCGTCGTGCTCGACGACGAGGCATTCGCCCGCAAGCTCGAGGCCACGGCCCGCTACGCGTCGCTCAGGGGCGAGGTCGAGGCCGCCTGCGAGCGCTACGGCCGCGACGCGTTTCGCGTCGAGTTCCTCCGGCGTGTCGTCGACGGACAGGCCCCGCCGGCGTCGTGGATCCCGTACTACGAGGAAGTGGGCGAGCAGCGCGTGCGCACCGGCCGCTACGCGTCGGTCCTCCGCTACGGATCCCATGTCAAGCCGATCATCGACACGATCCTCGAATCGGCACGCGCGGCACGTCATGCGACCGATCTCCGTCCTCTTCACGAATAACGCGCTCGCCCAGCGGGCCGGATCCGAGATCTACGTCCGCGACGTCGCGATCGCTCTGCAGCACCGCGGTCATCGTCCCACAGCGTTCAGTCTGGTGCTCGGCCCCGTGGCCGCGGAGCTGCGCGCCGCGACGATTCCTGTCGTCGACGACGTGACGCGGATAGGGGAGCGGCCCGACGTCATCCACGGACACCACCACGTCGAGACGCTGATTGCGGCGCTCGCCTTTCCTGATACGCCGGTCGTCAATTTCTGCCATGGATGGGTGCCGTGGGAGGAAATGCCCCTGTTGCACCCGGCGGTCCGGCGATATGTCGCCGTCGACGAGGCGTGCGTCGATCGGCTGGTCCGCGAGGAGGGCATTCCACCCGAGCGAATCGAACTCCTGCTGAATTTCGTCGATCTCGAACGCTTCCGCTGTCGCCTGCCGCTGCCGACGCTGCCGGCCCGCGCGCTGGTGCTCAGCAACGGTGCGACCGTGGACGGGTACGCGGGCGTCATCGCCGCCGCGTGCGAGTCCGCCGGCATCGCGGTCGACATCGTCGGCGCAGCCGCAGGAAACCCGTCGGATGCGCCAGAGGTCCTGCTGGCCGGCTATGATCTCGTGTTCGCCAAGGGCCGGACGGCTCTCGAGGCACTGGCCGTCGGATGTGCGACCGTTGTCGCGGACCGGGCTGGCGCCGGGCCGCTCGTCACCACGGACAATTACCAACAGCTTCGACGACGAAATTTCGGCATCCGCGAGCTCCAGCACGCACATGACGTCGACTGGTACCGGGAGCAGATTGGGCGATACAGCAGTGGCGCTGCCGCCGCGGTCTCGCGACGCGTTCGCGAGGACGCCGGCATGCAACCGGCGATCGATCGCCTGATCGCGATTTACCAGGCGGCAATGGCAGCGCCGCCGGGCCGTGGCGATCCCTGGGAGGCTGCGGCCCGTCACGTGAGCCGAATTGCGCGGCCGCTGAAGGAAGCGCACGGACTCGCCGTTCGCCTGCAGACGATGACCGCCGATCTCACGCTGGCGCGGTCGGCGCTCGACGCGGCGTCAGAGCGCATTCGCGCCCTCGAATCGTCCGCCGCCGCCTTCGAGTCTTCGGCCGTAGTGCTCGGGCAGCAACTGCGCGCACGGGAACAGGACCTGACACGGGCGCGCGACGAAGAGCGGGTGCTGCGCGAAGCGATCGCCGCGGCCCAGTCCGTGGCCACGCTTCGGATCCGCGACGCTGTTCTCAGCGTGCCGATCGTCGGTCCGGCGATGCATGCGGGCGCACGCCGGCTCGCGCAGCTGCTCCGATCCTGAATGCCGAGAAAGGGAAGCTGCACGATTCCCCAGGAATGGCCGTTGTGGAATATCATGCTGATCTGAGGTCCGGATGCCGCGCCCGCCGGACCGTAGCGAGGCACACCATGGCCAACCTCTCTCCCGAGCAGCCACTCGAAGAACCCCTGTCGGAGCTCGAGCGCCAATTCATCGCGGCCTACCTGGCAACCGCCGGGACTGACTATCAGACGCTCCTGGCCCGGAATGACGAAGAAGCCCGCAGCCTGCTTCGCCGTGCGGCACGGTACGCGAGCGAGCGCTTGAGCGAGATCGAAGCGCGCTCGGACTACGTGCATCACCTCCACGGCGATCACTGATCCGACGGCCGCTACGTCACATGGTCAACGTCGATCGGCGGTCGGCTCCGTCCGCAAGCCGGTCGACCAACGACTGGACGTGTTCCTCGACGCGCGACGGATCGATCAGGTCGAAGTGACTGGTGCCCGCTTCGGCGACGATTGAGCCTTCTTCGTACTGCGGTCCCAGCAGGCCATCGTCGAGGTTGCGCAGCTGCAGCTCGCGCACCAGGTCGCGGAACATCGGCGTGTCTTCGAACACGCATCGCAGCCGGCAGCCGTTGGCGGCGGCCGCGCGATACCAGTCGGCGAACGGCGTCAGCTTGTCTGTTGCGAACGGTGCGGAGATCGCCGCGCCAAACGCCCGCAGCGGCGCGACGTCCTTGCGGAAAGTGGGGACGACGTTGACGGCGTAGTTGCAGAGATTGACGAACTCGTCGAGCGAGGTCGCCCCGGCGCTGACGCCCCGCAGAATGGCCAGAAGCGCCGCATCGTCACGGTCCTTCAGCGTGGCGAGGGCGCTCGTCAGAAAGCAGGTGTCGATCGACAGGTTGGCGCCAAGCGCAAGACAGCCGTCAAGCCGCAGACGCGAATCGGGATCGGGCGCCGCGGCGAGACGCATGGCGATGTCAGCGCCGCTCGAAAAACCACCGATGATAGTGAGCCGCGGCCGCAGGCGCGCGACGGCGTCTCGCAGAAACTCGCGCAGGATCACCATGTGATCGTCCAGCGAGAGATTGGGACGCCAGGCGGTCACCGGTTCGAAGCCACGAAAGGTCACCGCCACGCCGCGGTAGGTTGCGGCATCGATGACCTTGTCATACTGATCGGCGGCGCGCCCACACGCGGGGACGTAACAGACGAGGACATCCGATTCGACGCCGTTGTCGCGGAAGTGCATCGTGCTTCCGATCAGCCTCGGGTCGAAAGAGGTCCTCGCGAGCCGGCGACACAGATCTTCAGACAGCCGGAACTTCGCTGATGCGGTAGTCCGTTCAGAAGGCCCTTTGGGCAGCGGTGTTTCTGTCCCGGCGCTGGCCAGCGCCGCACGAAAGGCGATGGTGCTCGCAAAGCGATCGGCTGGCAGCTTCTGCAGCGCCGTGTGGATGGCCTTCTCGATCGCCAGCGGCACCGTGTTCCGCCGCGCCACGACCGAACCGGGCGGTTCGGTCAGGACCCTGGCCACAATTGCCTGCGTCGTCGGCCCCGTAAACGGAGGCTCGCCCAGCAGCATCTCGTAGGTCACGCAGCCGAGGGCGTAGACGTCGGACCGAGCCGTGATCTCGCGTTCGCCCATGGCCTGCTCGGGGGACATGTAGTGCGGCGTGCCCACCGAGACTCCGGCCTCGGTCATGCGCGTGTCGCCGGAGCTGGTGACGCCAAGCGCAATCCCGAAGTCCGCGACCAGCGCCTGCCCTTCTTGCAGCAGGATGTTCTCCGGCTTGATATCCCGATGGATGATGCCGCGGCGATGGGCGTAGTCGAGGGCGCTGGCCACTTCGCTGGCGATCCTGACCGCATCGGCAATCGGGAGCTGCTTTTCACGTCGGAGTCGGTCGCGCAAGCTTTCGCCTTCGACGAGCGGCATCACGTAGTACGCCGTCCCGCCGACCTCACCCGAATCGATCAAGCCGAGGATGTGCGGATGTTGGAGCGCCGCGCTCGTACGGATCTCGCGCACGAACCGCTCGGCGCCGATTGCGGCCGCCACTTCGGGCCGCAGGATCTTGATGGCGACGTTTCGGCCGTGCCTCAGATCTTCAGCGAGATAGACGGTCGCCATCCCTCCGCGACCCAGCTCCCGTCCGACACGATAGCGGTCGGCCAGTGCCGCGGCGAGAGGTGAGACGAAATCGGAGCTCATGGGGGAATGGTACCGCAAAGTCCGACCGAGTTTCGTGGCAGAATCTCGGCGGAGACAGACATGCTCTTCAGATTCTGTAGAATCGTCGCCGCGATTACCGTTCTGATATTCGGCCTTCCTGAAGGCCAGCGCCTCCTGGCGCAAAACAATCCGGAATGGACCCGACCGTTCCCACCCTTCAAGCTGATTGGCAACATCTACTGGGTCGGGAGCTACGACCTGTCGACCTACCTGATCACGACACCGCAGGGACACATCCTTATCAATACGGGGCTCGGCGAGTCTGCGCCGAACATCAAAGCGAGCGTCGAACAGCTCGGTTTCAAGATGAGCGACGTCAAAATCCTCACCGCGACGCACGGCCACTTCGATCACGTGGCGGCGATGGCCGATCTCAAGAAGATGACGGGCGCAGCGCTAGTCATTTCGGAGCGCGACAAGGAGCTGCTCGAGTCCGGCGGCGGAGCGGACTTCCGCTGGGCCGACACGCCGTCGGCTCGCTTTCCGCCTGCGAAGGTCGATCGCACGTTCAAGGACGGCGAGTCGATCTCGCTCGGCGGCACGACGCTGACGACGCACCTGCACGCCGGCCACACCAAGGGCGCGACGAGCTTCACGACCGACGTGCGCGAGAACGGCAAGACCTATCGCGTCGTCATCGCCAACATGGGGTCGATCAATCCTGGAGTCACCGTGACAGGCATGCCGAAGTACCCAGGCATCATGCAGGACTACGCGCAGACGTTCGCGTCGCAGAAGGCAATGAAGATCGACGTGTTCCTCTCCTCGCACGCGTCACAGTTCCGCCTGCACGACAAATACAAGCCCGGCGATGCCTACAACCCCGATCGGTTCGTCGATCCTGCAGGCTTTCTCCAAGGGGTGAGCGACCTGGAGAAGGCCTATCTCGCCCAGGTCGCCAAAGAGAAGGCCGGCAAATAGCGGGTTACGCCTGAGCGATGTCGAGCTCAATGATCTGCGCCGTCAGCTCTCCGTTGACGACTGACATCCGGGCCACGGTCACGGGCAGCTTGAAACGCCGAGGTCCGGCGCTGCCGGGATTGAGATAGAGCACACCGGCGCGATGCTCGATCGACGGCTTGTGCGAGTGCCCGTAGACAACGCCGCGGATGCTCGCTGGCGAAGGCCCCAAGTCGAAATCCGAGAGGATGTGGAGCACATGGATTCGGTGCCCCTCGAGCTCGACGGCCGCTGAGTGTGGCAGGGCCAGCGCCCAGCCGCCCCGGTCGACGTTGCCCCTCACCGCGACGACCGGCGCCAGCTGGCGAAGCCGCGCGAGGACGTCCGCCGAGCCGACGTCCCCGGCGTGGATGATTCGGCCGCACCCCTCCAGCGCCTCGAGTGCTTCCAGACGCAGCAACCCGTGTGTGTCCGCGATGACGCCGATGGTTTCAGGCATCTCGAGGCCCGCCCATCGCGGCGGTCCTCACGAACGGTCTGCGGCTGCTCATCGGTGAATCGTATCCGCTGATTGAGGCGTGTGAACCGCCCAACCTGGACGGCAGCATGTCGAAAGCCAGCCCTCTCGCCCGTCATTCCTGTAGAGAGCACACGCGCCGTTCGACTCGAGCGGCCGACCGTATCTCAGCCGGGGGAGGTCCGTCATGTGTCCAGCATGCCTGTCGACGGCGGCAGCAGCACTCGCCAGGGGTGTCGTTTCGAGCGGAGGGCTCGTCGCGCTCGTATTTGCGACACGCAGGCTCCCGCACAAGCTCAGGGCCGTCGGTGTGCCCTCTGCCAATTCAAACATCCAGTTACAGGGAGACGATCATGGAACAGCCGAGAATCGTAACGCGCGATGAGTGGGTTGCCGCGCGCAAGGAGCTTTTGGTCAAGGAAAAGGCCATGACGCACGCGCAGGACGCGCTCGGCGCCGAGCGGCGCAAACTGCCGATGGTCAAGGTCGACAAGGCCTACGTGTTCGATTCGCCGTCGGGGCGCAAGACGCTCGCGGAACTCTTCGACGGGACGAGTCAGCTGATGATCTACCACTTCATGATGGGACCGGACTGGGCCGAGGGCTGCCCGAGCTGCTCGTTCCTCGCCGACAATATCGACGGCAGCGTCGTGCACCTCGCGCACCGCGACGTCACCTTGATTGCCGTTTCGCGCGCACCGCTCGCCAACATCGAGGCCTTCCGCCAGCGCATGGGCTGGAAATTCACCTGGGCCTCCTCGTTCGACAACGATTTCAACCGTGACTACGGCGTGTCGTTCACGGAAGAGGAGCTGGCCAGCGGACGGGCGTTCTACAACTTCGAGCCGCTTCGCTATCCGCTGGACGAAGCACCCGGGCTCAGCGTGTTCGTGAAGAGCGACACGGGCGAGGTCTTCCACACCTACTCGACGTATGCTCGCGGGGGGGAAGCCCTCATCGGGACGTACCACTATCTCGACTTCGCGCCAAAGGGGCGTGATGAGGAGGGTCTTGCGTTTACGATGGCCTGGTTGCGGCATCACGACCGTTACGACGACAACTACGTGCTCGATCCAAAACGGTCGTACGTGGCGCCGCCGCGCCTGAAGCCAGGCGAAAAGGTGGCCAGTAGCACCTGCTGCGCAGGGCCAGCTGAGTTCGTCAACCAGTAGAATCCGTTGGCGGAGCTGAGATGACGATGAATCAAGTCCGGAATGTCGTATCAGCAGCGCCTGCGGCCAGCGCCGCGCGGAGTCGCGGCGCGAGAGCGCTTGGGGGTGGGGCCCCAGCGCTTGAATAAGCGCCTGCGGCCCGAGCGCCGCGCGGAGTCGCGGCGCGAGAGCGCTTGGGGTCCCAAGCGCATTGAATAAGCGCCTGCGGCCCGAGCGCCGCGCGGAGTCGCGGCGCGAGAGCGCTTGGGGGTGGGGCCCCAAGCGCATTGATAAATGGAGCGTCACGTGCAGTTCATGTTGCTCATTTACGAAACCGCCGACGATTTCAGCTCCCGCTCGAACGAGCAGCCGAGCGCGTTGATGGGCGCGTGGCGTGCCTACTATCGCGCGCTAGTCGACGCGGGAGTCTATGTCGGCGGCGCGCCGCTCGAGGCGCCGTCTGCGGGCGCCACGGTTCGCGTGCACGGCGGTCAGCGCCGCGTGCAGGACGGACCGTACGCCGCCACGAAGGAGCAGCTCGGCGGCCAGATCATTCTCGAGCTGGCGTCGCTCGACGAAGCGCTCGACTGGGCGGCACGCTGCCCGACGGCCGCGACCGGCGCGGTCGAGGTCCGGCCGGTTTCGCCGGTGGTCCACGAGCTCGTCGTGGGTGGGAATGGCTGATGACCCGCGCCGGGTCGTCGAGCTCGTCGCGCGCGAGTCGTACGGCCGCCTCGTCGCATTCCTCTCGGCGCGCACGCGCGACGTCGCGGCGGCAGAGGACGCCCTTGCCGATGCGTTTCTGACGGCCCTGCGAACCTGGACACGCGACGGCGTGCCCACGAAGCCCGAGGCGTGGCTCTTGACGACGGCGCGGCGGCGTCTGATCGATCGGGCGCGCCATGACCGCGTGCGCGCGGATGCGGAGCCGACGATCCGGCTGCTGGTACGCGAGGCGGAAGCGCTGGACGACCGCGTCTTCCCTGACGAGCGACTGAAGCTCCTCTTCGTCTGCGCTCACCCCGACGTCGATCGGGGCATGCACACGCCGCTCATGCTCCAGGTCGTCCTCGGCCTCGACGCCGCGACCATCGCGAGCGCGTTCCTGATCTCGCCCGCAGCGATGGGGCAGCGGTTGAGCCGCGCAAAAACCCGGATTCGCGACGCCGGCATTGCCTTCGAGATCCCCGATCGTCCGGCGCTGCCGGCGCGGCTGGACACGGTGCTCGACGCCATCTACGCGGCCTATGGCACCGGCTGGGACGATGTGGCTGGATCCGATCCCCGGCGTGGCGGTCTCGCGCAGGAAGCCGTGTGGCTGGTCCGCACGCTGCTGCAGCTCCTGCCCGACGAGCCGGAGGCGAGGGGCCTCCTGGCCCTGATGTTCTACTGCGAGGCGCGGCGAGCGGCGAGACGCGCCTCGAACGGCGACTACGTGCCGATGTCCGAGCAGGACGCGCGACTCTGGTCCGCGAAGATGCTCGACGAAGCGGAGCACGAGCTCACGTCCGCCGCGACGCAGCTACGTGCCGGCCGCTTCCAGCTCGAAGCGGCGCTTCAGTCAGCCCACGTCGAAGGCGTCAGACGAGGCCGCACCGACTGGGGCGCAATCGCTGTGCTGTACGAAGGACTGGTGCGTGTGACGCCGGCCGTCGGCGCGTTCGTCGGCCGCGCGGCCGCGATCGCCGAGGCGGAAAGCCCGGCCGCAGGACTCGACGCCCTCGACAGGATCGATCCCTCGTCGACAAAGAGCTATCAACCGTACTGGGCCGTGCGCGCGCACCTCCTGCACCGCGCCGGCCGCACGCGTGAAGCGCTCGGCGTCTTCGATCGCGCCATCGGACTCACTGAAGACGCCGCAACGCGCCAGTTCCTCCTGCGCCGCCGCCGAGCGGCTGCGGCGAGCGTCGCGACGGCGATCTCCAGCTGATCCCGGAGTCCGAACCGGCTGCCGAAAGCCGGAGGCAGCGACGTCGGCTACACCCGCCAGGAATATGGCGGCCATCCCCGGAATGACCGATAGTCACGCAATCAGAAGCCACCGGTGTGCGGATATGGCTCGCCGCGATTTGGACGACGGAACAAACCAACCGTAAACGCGTCAAACTCGTCTATTTGGCAGTGTCTACAGGGAGAACCATGGCGTCAGCCTGCCGTGCCGCTTTTGCCGCTTCAATTGCCTTCGTCGGCGCGACCACGATTGGGCTGACTCAAGCGCCTGGGCCAGCGCCAACGCCGCAGAACCCCGCGGCTGCGCCCAGCGCCGAGTCGATCAAGCGCGCGGAACAGGTGCTGGCCGACGCGCGCAAGGCGCTCGGCGGCGACAAGCTGACCGAGCTCAAGACCCTCGTTGCGTCTGGTCGAACCAAGCGAGTCCGAGGCAACAACCTGGTTCCGATCGAATTCGAGATTCTGATCGAACTGCCGAGCAAGTATGTCCGCGTCGATGAGTTCCCGGCCGAGGATACCGATCCGACCTCGGCGGGATTCAACGGCGACGCCCTGATTCAGATTCCACCGCCTCCGGCCACATCAACGCCTCCGGCCGGTTCAACGCTTCCAGCTGGCGCAGCACCTCCGGCTGGTGCAAGGCCTCCCTCGGGTGCCATGCCTCCAGGGGCCATGCCGCCCGGCGCGATGGCACCCGGCGGGATGATGCCTCCAGGCGGACGCGGCATGGCCATGGACCCGCGGCGCGCCCGCCTGAACACGGTGAAGCAGGACTACGCCCGCCTCGCGCTCGGTCTCTTCGCCACTGTCGAGCGCCTATCCCCTGACGTTCTCCTACGCGGCCGTCGCGGAGGCACCGCAGGGACGCGCGGACGTTCTCGACGTGAAGGGCGAAGGGAATTTCACCATGCGCTACTTCATCAACAGCGAGACGCGTCTCCCCATCATGGTGGCCTGGACGACGCCGCCGACCAACGTCATCGTGACCGTTCCCGGCCAGCCTCCGCCCGCCACGGTGGCACCGGGCGCGGTCGTCGTAATGGGCCCGCCGGCGCCGCCGAAGGACGCACCGAAAGAGGAGATGGATAAGTACTCGAAAGACGTGCTCGCTGTCCGGGCGAAGGCCCAGGCCACGCCGGTCGAGAATCGGCTCTACTTTGCCGATTATCGCGACGTGGACGGGCTCAAGCTGCCATTCAGGCTCCGGCGCGCGATCGGCACCGAGACGACGGAGGAGACCACGTTCGACCGGTTTCGCGTCAACGCCAAGATCGATCAGCGGAAGTTCGAGCCGCTGAAGTAGCGACGCGATGCGGGAAGCCGGCGAGTCGCGACGAAGACCCAGGGAAGAGAGAAAAGGGAACCAAGAGAAGACAGAAAGAGAATGACAATGATGCGCGCTGTCGTGATGCTCTGCCTGGCCTGTCTGGCGCCCGCTACGCTTTTGGCACAGGCCACCCGTGAGGCGACCCTTCAGGTGACCGTCGTCGATGAGACGCGCGGCGTGCTGCCGGGCGCGACGGTGACGCTCGCCGGCATTGATGCGTCCAACAAGGCCGCGACTATCGCACCGGCGTCGACGAGCCCACAGGGCCAGGTGAAGTTCGAGAACCTCGCTCCGGGCCGCTACGCGATCAAGGCGGAGTTCTCCGGCTTCCAGACGAGAACGCTGCCCGATGTCCGCATCCGCAACGGCGAGAACAAGCAGGTGGTGGTGCTGCCGATCGATCGCCTGATGTCGTCGGTGACGGTCGAGCGCGATCGGCAGACAGCCGCATCCGACCGTGACGTGACGTTCGGCACGGTGATGACACGCGAGCAGATCGACGCGTTGTCAGACGACCCGGACGAGATTGCGCCGGCAGCTGATGGACATCGCGGGGCCCGACGCGAAGCTGCTCATCGACAGTTTCGAGGGCCGCGACCTGCCGCCCAAGGCGCTGATCAAGTCGATTCGCGTCACCCGCGATCAGTTCGCGCCGGAGGTGCACTTTGCGGGGGAAGTCCGGATCGAGATCCTGACCCAGCCCGGCGTCGGGCCCGTCAGGGGAAACCTGCGTTCGGGTTTCTACGACAGCGCGACGGACGGCGAAAACCCGCTGGTGAATCAGACCGGGCCGGCCCAGAGCTGGCAGTACGGTATCGGGCTGAGCGGCACGCTCATCAGCCAGCGCGCGTCCTTCAACATCAACTTCAACGGCAACGACAGCTATTCGACGCCCGTGCTTTACGCCGCGACGCCCTTTGGCCAGGTCGCCCGCAACACTGCCGTGAAGAGTCCCGCCGACAACTACTTCTTCAACGGCGGTGTCGACTATGCCCTGACGCGCGACCAGGTCCTGCGCGTGAATTTCCAGGGTTCGAAGTTCAACCGGGGCAACGTCGGGATTGGCTCCTACGATCTTCCGGAGCGCGCGTACTCCGCAGAAGACAGCCAGTTCGGGCTGTTCCTCCAGCAGAACGGGCCCATCGGCCGCCGGTTCGTGCTCAATACGAGGGCGTCGATCTACGGCAGCGACTCGGTCGCCAGTTCGGCCGTCGAAGCGCCCACGATCATCGTCAACGACTCGTTCACGAGCGGCGGCGCGCAGCGCCGGGGCGGCACGCACGCGCGCAACTACCAGTTCAATTCGGATCTGGACTACGTGCGCGGCAGGCACTCGATGCGCGCCGGCGTCGAGGTTCAGGCCAGTACATATGACACCGATTCGGACAGCAACTATCTCGGCACGTATGTCTTCGCGAGCCTCGACGCGTTCGACGCGCGCACGCCGCGCAGCTACAGCCGACGACTCGGCGACCCCAGCTTGAGCTATTCGAACGTGCAGGGTGGCCTCTACATCCAGGACGACTTCAAGATCAGGAAGAACCTGACGGTGACCGGCGGTGTCCGCTACGAAGCGCAGACGCACGTGCCGGACAAGCTGAACTTCGCGCCGCGGGCCGGGTTTACCTGGTCGCCGTTCAAGAGCGGGAAGACGACGCTCCGCGGCAGCTGGGGCATGTTCTACGACTGGCTCCCGACCGGCACCTATCTGCAGACCCTGCAGGTCAATGGCGTCCGCCTGCGCGAGCTCAACATAGTCAATCCGTCATTCCCCGATCCGGGAGACGTCGGACTGACGACACCCACGAATCGGTACATCCTCGCGAACGAGCGGGACATGGCCTTCTCGCAGCGTCTGAGCGCGGGCATCGCGCAGGGGATTTCGCGCCGGGTGAGCACGAACGTGCTCTACACCTACGGCTATCGCTATTCACTGCTGTCGGGACGCAACATCAATACGCCCGTCAATGGTGTGCGGCCCGATCCCAATTTCGCCAACGTCGTTCTGGCGACGTCCGACGCCCGCGGGCGGCAGCATACGGTGAACGCGTCGGCAAACCTCAATTTCGGACCGCTTCCGCCGACCGGCGGACCGGCGGGACAAGGCGGCGGCCCGATCATGATGGGCGGTGGAGGCGGTCCGGTGATGATCATGATCGCCGGTGGCGGAGCGGCGGCAACGACCGGCCCGCGCTTCCAGTGGAACCGTGGCCTGACGCTCTCCGGCTTCTATACCTACGGCCAGACCTACGACAACACCGACGGCGCGTTCGTCATCCCGTCGAGCATCTTCCTGGCGAACGAGTGGGGGCCGGCGGCATTCGATCGCCGCCACAATACGCACATCGCGATCACCAGCACCGCCTTACGGAACCTCAGTGCGCGCATCGGCGTCTCGGGGCAGTCGGCGCCGCCCCTGACGATTCGCACCGGCACCGACGACAACGGCGATCTGGTATTCAACGACCGTCCCGAAGGCGTCGGCCGCAACTCAGCCCGAACGATGTCGACCTGGAATACGTCGGCGAACTTTGGCTACTCGTTCACGCTGGGGAAGAAGACGGTGACCTCTGGCGGTGGTGTCCAGATCATGGGCGGGCCGGCCGGCCTCACAGTGAATCCGACGGGTGCGCAGACGACGCCACGCTACCGGCTGAACCTGTCGGTGAACATCAACAACCTCTGGAATCAACCGTCGTACCAAGGGTTCAGTGGGATCATCACCTCGCCGTTCTTCCTGAAGCCGACAGTGGCGCAGGGACTGCGACGGATCACGTTTTCGACGAACGTCAGCTTCTGATCGTTCGGGTGAGCCCGTTGCTCCCCAGCGTTGCGTTCCCCGAACCGTCGAGCTGGACCGCACACTTCGCGCGAGCTGAGCAGGCACGGCAGTTGCTGCACCTGCAGAGATTCGCGGGAGGAGTGTAAATGGTCGCCCTCAAAACAGCCAGATTTCTCGCGGTTGTGCTCGCGCTGGCGATCCTGACGCCGCTCGACGCTACACACCTTGCAGCATCGCCAGACGCGCTGCGAAAACTTGACCGTGTGCTGCAAGCGCGCACTCGGCAGCTCAGCGGTTCTTCTCGCGTTATCGTTCGCACCGGACCCGCGGCGTCGCCGAACGGGATCGGTTCACTCCTTCGCGGTACCGGTGGCATCGCCGGCCGCGAACTGTCGACCAGTGCGAGCTACGTGGCGGTCGTACCGAATGCGGTGCTTCGGATGCTTGCGGCGAGCCCTCTCGTCGAGCGCGTGTCACTGGACCGGGATGTCGTCGGGGCGATGGAACGAACCGGCACGACGGTCGGCGCCGTTGCGGTCAGGCAGAATCTGGGTTTCGATGGGGCAGGCGTCGGCGTCGCCGTGATCGATTCGGGAATCACGAACTGGCACGACGACCTCTCCGACGGGGGAGTGGGGCAACGCGTCGTTCGCTTCGTCGATTTCGTCGACGGCGTCGCGACACCGCATGACGACTACGGTCACGGGACGCATGTCGCCGGCATCATCGGCGGCAATGGCGTCGACTCGGACGGCGCACGAACCGGCATCGCACCCGGCGCGCACCTCGTCGCACTGAAAGTGCTCGACGAGACTGGCCGAGGGCACATCAGCGATGTCATTGCGGCTCTCGACTACGCAGTGGCGAACCGCGACGCGCTGAATATCCGCGTCATCAACCTCTCGGTCGCGACAGGCGTCTACGAGTCGTACACCACGGACCCTCTCACGCTCGCCGCCGAACGCGCGGTCCGCGCCGGAATCACGGTGGTCGCCGCGGCCGGAAACAACGGACGCAGTCCGGAGAGCCACGCGCGTTATGGCGGCATAACGTCGCCGGGGAATGCCCCCTGGGTCCTGACGGTCGGCGCCTCGAGCCATATGGGCACGGTGGACCGCGCCGACGATACGATCGCGGCGTTCACCTCGCGAGGGCCGACCGCGCTCGACTATCGCGCCAAGCCCGACATCGTCGCTCCAGGCATCGGGATCGAATCGCTGTCCACGCCTGGGAGCTCGCTATATGCGAGCGCGGCGGCGTATCTGCTCCCTGGGACGACCACCACTCCACCGCTTCCGTACCAGAGCCTCAGCGGCACGAGCATGTCCGCGCCCGTTGTGAGCGGGACAGTCGCATTGATGCTCCAGGCCAACCCCACGCTCACGCCGAATGCCGTCAAAGCGATTCTGCAATACACGGCCGAGGTCTACTCCGACTACGACCCGCTGACGGAGGGAGCCGGATTCTTGAACGCCAAAGGCGCGGTCGAACTGGCACGCTACCTCGCCAGCGCTTCGACCAGCGCGTATCCCGATTCGTCCCGATGGGGCGCCGCGCTCATCTGGGGCAATCGACTCGTCAATGGTGGTCGCCTCACCGCCAGTGCCAACGCGTGGCCAGTCAACGTGACGTGGGGAGCCGAGCGTTCGCCCGAAGGGCAATTGATCTCATGGGGCTTGCGCTGTTGGTCTGAGAACTGCTCGACGGTCGGAGGAAAGTGGCGGGCCGACAATGCGTTCTCGCGAAACGTTGTCTGGGGCGCCGTTTGCGATGGCGCGGATTGCGACCTCTCCTGGTCGGTCGAGCTCGTTCACTCGACCGATGATGGCGAAACCGTCGTGTGGGGCACTGACGACGGGGAAACTGTGGTCTGGGGCACTGACGACGGAGAGACCGTGGTCTGGGGAACCGATGAAGGCGAGACAGTCGTCTGGGGAACGGCCTGCACCGATCCGAGCTGCACGCCTGTTATCTGGGGCAGGCGGTGACGACTTCGAGCGTCGGCGTCCAGTCGGTGGACGTACCACACGAACGCGATTCGAGCCGGCGGACGCTCACGTGGGCGACGCTCTCGGTCACGGCTCAACTCTATGTCTTGGCCGTGATGGCCGCTGGCACGGCCGCTGTGATCGCGTGGTTTCCGAGCCGCATCCCCGAGCCGGGGTTGTTCGCGCTCCTGCTCGTCACGTCTTGTCTGACGTCCCTCTGGAAGATCAACCTGCCCATTCCGCTTGCCAACGGATCGACGCTCTCGGTCTCCTACGCCGCAGATCTGATGGCACTCCTGCTGCTCGGGCCCGAGCAGGCGATTGTCATTGCGCTCGCAGGCGTGTGGACGCAGTGCACGCTCAACGTCCGCAGGCGGAATCCCTGGTATCGGACGACGTTCAGCATCGCCGCCGAGGCGCTCACCATGGCGGCAACCGGCTTCATGTATCAGCTGCTGGGCGGTCCGCTCCGACCCGTCGATCTCGCGACGCTCGCCCGACCGCTCGTCGGAGCGATTGCGACGTACTACTTCGTCAACACGGGGCTGATCGCCGCCGCCATAGCCAGCACCTCTCACCGCACCGTGCGTGAGGTCTGGGTCGAAGACTTCTCATGGAGCGGCGCCAGCTTCATGGTCGCCGGGAGCGCCGGCGCGGCGGCGGCAGTCGTGATCGCACGCGGCGAGCACTGGCTGGGCGTGCTGATGATCGCGCCGGTGTATCTGACCTACAAGACATATCAGGTGTTCATCGGCCGCCTCGAGGATCGGGACCGCCACGCTGCGGAGGCCCGCCGTTTGCACCAGGAGACCTCCGACGCGCTCTCCTCGGCGCAGCAGGCAGAGCACGCCCTGGCAGCAGAGAAGGACCGTCTTGCCGCCACGGTCGCCGAGCTGACACGCCTCGAAGGTGTGCGCCAGGAACTCCTCGAACGCGAGCGCGCGGCGCGGGCCAGCGCCGAAGAAGGGAACCGTCTGAAGGATCAGTTCCTGGCCACCGTCTCACACGAGCTGCGGACGCCGCTCAACGCCATCCTCGGCTGGGCCGACATGCTGCGATCGCACCAAATCGACGATGCCATCCGCGATCGGGCTTGCCGGTCGATCTATGACAATGCACGGCAACAGGCGCGGATGATCGACGAGCTGCTCGACGTGGCGCGCATTGTGTCGGGCAAGCTGCGGCTGGAGCGCACGACGGTCGATTTGGAACAGATTGTCCGCGCGGCCGTGGAGGTCGTCGAAGCGGCCGCCGAAGCGAAGCACGTCTCGATCGTCGTCGACACGGACGCGTCGAGGGAGGGCGTGTATGGAGACGGCGCCCGGCTGCAACAGGTGGTATGGAACCTGCTGTCGAACGCCGTGAAGTTCACCGAGGAGGGCGGGCGAGTCGTCGTGCGACTTCGACGGATGCTCGAGGCTGCAGAAATCACCGTCACCGACGACGGTGCGGGGATTCCCACGGAGTTCCTGCCGTGCGTGTTCGAGCCGTTCCGTCAGGCCGACGCTTCGAGCACGCGTCGTCACGGAGGGCTCGGTCTGGGGCTGTCGATTGTCAAACACCTGGCCGAGGCACACGGGGGAACCATCACCGCGTCGAGCGGCGGCGAAGGGGAGGGGTCGACGTTTACCGTCAGGCTGCCGACTCGAACGACCTCGGCGGAACTGGCGCAATCGATCGCCGTGCCCGCATCGCTCAGGGAGTCGACCGATTCCCTGGACGGTCTTTCCGTGCTCGTGCTCGACGACGACATGGAAAGCCGTGAGGTCGCAGCGGCGCACCTGACGAGTCGGCGCGCGGCGGTATGGACGGCCGAATCGTCGCCGCAAGCGATCGCCATCCTGCAGCGGGAGCGTATCGATGTCATCCTGGCGGACATTGCCATGCCAGGCGAGGACGGTTACAGCTTCATCAAGAAGGTTCGCGCGCTGGATGCGCAGGCGGCGACTATCCCGGCGGCAGCGCTCACGGCTCTTGCCCGGAGGGAGGACCGCCAGCGTGCTCTGGACGCCGGCTTTCAGCTGCATCTGGCGAAACCAATCGATGGCGCGTCGCTCATCAGCGCCGTGGCGAGGCTCGGGAGGCCCATTGGCCGTTGAGCAACGAGAACGTGAGCTTCTCGGATCGCCTTCACCTCCGTGGCAATAGGCCACCCTGTGGCAATAGGCCACGTGATCTGCATCTCATCTGTTGCACCTCGCGGCGCGATTCGCCTGGTTGAACCCAGCACCCCACCGACGTAGATCGCGACGGATTTCACGCGCACACCAGGAAACGCATCTCTCGCGGCGACAGATCCTCGCATGCATCAGTCGCGATGGTATCGAACTTGGTATCCCACCATCTGATCCTGACAGCCATCGCCCGGCTGATCGGGAGCTGCTGAGCCGGGCTGGGCCCGGCCGTCCCATCGAACAGAATCTGGGAGGTGTGTGGTGAAAGAAGCGAGCTCGCGTGCGAGGCCCGCGACGGGCTCTCGCCCAAGGAGGCTGACGGGGGAACTGACCATCTTCATGGCGATGCTGCTGGCAGCTGGTGCCTCAGCCTTCGCCCAGGAAACGACGGGCACGATTTCTGGAACCGTCGTCGATCCACAAGGACTCGCGATGCCAGGGGTGACCGTGACCGTCACCGGACCACAGGGATCGAAGACCGCCGTGACCGACTCGACGGGCCGCTTCACGGCGCCGTTCCTCACCCCCAGCGTGTATTCAGTCAAGTCGGAGTTGCAAGGGTTCACGCCGGTCGAGAGGCTGAACGTCACTGTCGGGCTGGGCCAGACGGTTGAGCTCGATCTGAAGATGACGGTCGGTAGCGTCAGCGAAACCGTTCAGGTCACTTCGGGCAGTCCGATCATCGACAACACGACGACGACGATCGGCGCCAACATCGACAGCGAGTTCCTGAGCCGCCTTCCGGTCGGACGACGATTCAGCGACACGCTGTACATTGCGCCCGGTGTGAGCACGGGCGGCAGCGTCGGTCAGGCGAACCCGTCGATCTCTGGCGGTAGCGGTCTCGAAAACCAGTACGTCGTCGACGGCGTGAACATCACCAACCAGGGGTACGGTGCCCTGGGTTCGTACTCGATCGTCTTCGGATCGCTCGGCAACGGCACACCGTTCGACTTCATGAAGGAAGTGCAGGTGAAGTCGGGTGGTTACGAAGCGGAATACGGCCAGGCCACGGGCGGCGTCGTCAACGTCGTGACCAAGAGCGGATCCAACACGCTGCGCGGCACCGGGTTCGGCTACATCAGACCGGATGCCCTGGAATCGGACTTCACCCACGTCGACACCCCCAACGGCACCGTCAATACCACGGGGACGCAGCTGTCCGATCTGGGTATCGAGGCCGGCGGCCCCGTTCTGAGAAACAAGATCTTCTTCTTCGGCGCGGTCGATCCTCAGTGGGAGCGCACGACCCTCGTCGCGCCGGCGAACTTTCCGCTCGCCGGCCTGGGCGAAGTCAATCGCGACCGTCAGATCACGTCGTACGCGGCCAAGGGGACGTGGCAGGCGGCGCAGAATCATCGCATCGACGCTTCGTTCTTCGGCGATCCGGCCCACGGCGATCTCGGGCCGCAGCGCATGACGGCGCTGCTGCGAACAACGACGTCGGGTTTCAGCGCGCTGGATCAGTATGGCGGCCACAATCAATCCGTTCGCTACGACGGCATCGTGGCATCGAACTGGCTGGTCGAGGCGTCGTTCTCGCGAGCGCTCAACCGCATTACGGAAATTCCATCCGTTGACGAATGGAACGTCACCGACCGAACCGTCACGCCGCAGATCATCTCGGGCGGCATCGGGTTCTTCGAACAGGGCAATCGCAGCGAGAACCTTCAGTATTCGGCCAAGGTGACGAACGCGTTCGGCAGGCACCAGGTGAAATACGGGGTGCAGCTGGAAGACGTCAGCTACGATCAAGTCAACAATCGCACCGGCCCGACGTTCACGCTCGTCGATGGCACGCAGACGGCGACCGGCGCGAGCATCGACATCCTTTCCGATCCGACGTTCGGCCGAATCTTCAGGGTCACCCGGGCGAATCTCAATACGGCGCGCTCGACCGATCAGCTCTATACCAGTTTCTTCGTGCAGGACACGTGGCGAGTGAGCCCGCGGCTGACGATCCTGCCGGGGCTGCGTTACGAGCAGCAGAACTTGAAGGGCACATTGGTCGACTCGTTCAAGTTGGACAACAACTGGGCGCCGCGCATCGGCGTCACCTGGGATCCGACGGGCGCGGGGCGTTGGAAGGTCTTCGCAGACTACGGGATCTTCTACTACCGCGTTCCCAACGATCTGGCCGCTCGGGCGCTCTCCTCTGATGCGGGCATCGGCGCGGACTACTTCGACGCCGGCCTGACGCAGCCGATTCCCGACGGCGTGCTGGCGGGCGGAACGGTGACCCATTTCTCGATCGCGGGCGCGGGCGCCGATACGATCGACCCGAACGTCAAGACCAGCTATCTTAACGAGGCGATCGGCGGCGCGGAATACGAAGTGTGGCCTGGCACGAGAGTCGGCGTCCGTTACGTGTACCGGAACGTCGGGCGCGTGCTCGAGGACGTGACCCCGTTCCCGATTGTCGCCGCGAACCTGGGAGTCCCCGGGGCGGAGTCCGTTGACTACACGATCACGAACATCACTCCCGATATCGCCACGGCAGGAGACTTCGGCGCGACGTTCGAGAAGCCGATTCATCGCTACGACGCAGTCGAGTTGACGATGGATCGTCGTTTTGCCAAGAACTGGGGCCTTCAAGGCTCCTACCGCTGGTCGCGCCTGTGGGGCACGTACGAGGGCGCCTATCGCGACGACAACGGCCAGTCGGACCCGGGGATCACCTCGCTCTTCGATTTCCCGACCAACGATCCCAGCTACACGGCCATCGGCGTGCCGCAGTTCGGATTCCGCGGCGACGTCCGTTATCTCGGTACACTTGGTGAGGGCCCTCTGCCGCTCGATCGCACACACCAGTTCAAGGTCTACGGCAACTATGTCTTCGGCTTCGGACTGAACGCCGCGCTTGGCCTGCAGCTGTCGTCCGGGAAGCCGCTGACGCCGCTCGCCGCCAATCCCAACATCAACTACCAGAACGGCGGCGAAATACCGGAATGCGCCCGCGGGTGCGGCATTCAGACCATTGACGGATTCAAGACCCGGACGCCTTTCCTGACCGACGTGAGCGCCCACGTCGACTACGGATTGCGTCTCGGCGGGACACGACGAGTCGTGCTGCTTGCCGACGTATTCAACCTCTTCGACACGCAGACCGTGCTCGATTACGACAACTGGACGGAGAGCACGTTCGGCGTGCTCAATCCCAACTTCGGTCAACCGACGACGAGCGTGCTCGGCGGCAATCCGCCGCAGATCCAGACGCCGCGCCAGATCCGTCTGGGGGCTCGATTCGAGTTCTGAGACATACGACGACTGTCCACCGAGCCGTCGCGCGATGGCGTGAGGGGCCGGGCGCAGTGCCCGGCTCCAACACGTTCGCCATCAGGGCATTGTGCGACGGTACTGACAGAGGTCACACGCCTGGACACGGGCACGTTCATTCCGCCCGCAGCGCCACCATCGGATCGATGCGCGATGCTCGACGCGCGGGGAGATAGCCGGCGACGAGCGCTACGATTGTCAGCACCACCACCATACCGAGAAACGTGCCTGGATCCCGCGCTGTCACGCCGAACAGCAGGCTGCCAGCGCTCCGCACCATCGCCCAGGACGTCACGGTGCCGAGCACCATACCGATCGCGGCGAGCCAGAGCGTCTGCGCGATGATGCGCGTCTGGACGTCGCGCGCGGAGGCGCCGAGCGCCATGCGGATGCCGATCTCCTGCGTGCGTTGATTGACCGAATAGGAGACGAGTCCGTAGATGCCGAGCGAGGCGAGGATCAAGGCAAACGCAGCGAAGGCGCCGAGCAGCATGACAAGGAAGCGCCGGGGCGAAACCGACTTGTCGACGATCTGCTGCAACGTCCGGAAATCGTTGCCGGGCAGATTCGCCGCGATGGGGCGCAGCGCCTCGCGAATCGCGCTGGCGAGTTGCGCCGGTGGCACGGTGGCGCGGACCACCAGATCGGAAGACGTCTGATCGCCGCACTGCCGCATGGGCAGGTACATCTCGTTGCCGGCCTCCTGCTCGAGCGCCAGGTGGCGAACGTCAGCGACGACGCCGACGACGCGACGCTCCTTGGCGCACGGACCGAGGACGTACTTCCCGATGGGATCCTGACCGGGCCAGAGGGTGCGCGCCATGGTCTCGTTGACCATCATCACGGGCTCGTTCGTTCGCCTGTCGCTCTCGGCGATGTCGCGGCCAGCGCGGATCGCCATGCCCATCGCCGCCGGATAGCCGTCGCTGACCACGCGCACGAAGGCAAGGGGAAACTTGCCGCGCTCATAAGTAACGCCCTTGGCCGGTGAGCCCCACGTGCGGTTGCGGCCGAGCGGCAGCGCATCGGTGATGCCGGCGCTCAGCACGCCCGGGATCTCTTTCACGCGACGCAGCACTTCGTCGAAGTAGGCGTCGCGTTGTTCCGGGGTCACATAGCGGCTGTCGGGATCGACGCGGATGGTCGCCGCGCGCGCCGGCTCGAAGCCCATGTCGACGTCGAGCACGCGAATCAGGCTGCGGATGAGGAGGCCGGCGCCGACGAGCAGCACGCATGCGAACGCGACTTCGGTGACAACCAGGGCGTTCCGCACCAAGGTGCGACGGCTGCCTTCGGTCGATCCGCGTGTGGCATCCTTCAAGGCGTTGGTGACGGCGGCGCCGCGCGCCTGAAGCGCCGGCGCGAGACCGAAGACAATGCCGGTCACGAGCGCGATGGCCAGGGTGAAGCCGAGCGCCGTGGCATCGGTGCGAACGTCGCGCAACAGCGGAATACTGACGGCATCGAGCCGTGCGAGCGCCCGGGTGCCGGCAAACGCGAGCATCAGGCCCAGGATCGCGCCGCTGCACGAGAGGACGATGCCTTCGGTCAGCATCTGCGCGAGGAGCCGGCGCCGCCCGGCGCCGAGGGCGGTTCGGATGGCGATCTCTTTCTGCCGCGCCGCCGCGCGCGCGAGGAGCAGGTTCGACAGGTTGGCGCAGACGATGAGCATCACCATCGCGACTGCGCCTGCCAGTACCCACACCGCGAGTCGCATTCGGCCGCCGACGTAGTCGGCGAGGGGCTTGACGTTGCCCTGGAAGCCGTTGCGTTCCTTGTGTTCCGCGGTGATCTGCGCGGCGAGCGTCCGAATCTCCGCCTGCGCGCGGTCGGCCGGGATGCCAGGCTTGAGGCGCCCGATCATCGCCATGGTGTTGCCCCAGCGATTGGTCTCCGGGCTCAACGGAAACGGGAAATACAGATCGAAATGGCTGCCCGGGGCGAAGACCGACGCGAAGTCGAACGACGCCGGCAGCACGCCCACGACGGTAAAGGCCTCGTCGTTCAGTGTCAGCGAAGAACCGACGATTGCCGGATCCGAGTTGAAGCGGCGCTCCCACAGCCCGTGTCCGAGCAGCACGGCCTTCGGTCCCTGCCACCGGCATTCGTCGGCGGTGAACGTCCGCCCGAGCTGGGGTTGCACGCCGAGCACCGAGAAGAAGTTCTCCGTCACCGGCACACCGCTGAGGCGCTCCGGCTCGCCTGTTCCGCTCAGGAGGTTGTCGCCGACGCCGTAGAACGCGAAATATCCGGCAATGGCCGACAGCGACTGCGTGCGCTCCTGCAAGTCCAGCAGGTGCCCCACCTGCGTCGTCTGGCCGGAGAGCCCGCTGGTGTCGCGGTTGGCGATCCAGACCAGCTGGTCTGGCTGGGCAAACGGCAGCGGCCGCAAGATCAGCGTGTGGACGACGCTGAAAACGGTGGCGCTGGCACCGATGCCAAGTCCCGCGATCAGGATGGCAAAGGTGGCGAAGCCCGCGTCCCGGCGCAGCGTGCGAACCGTGTAGCGGAGATCCTGGAGCAGGTCTGTGAAGGGCATGGTCCTAGCCTTAGACGGGACCGCAGGCGCTTTCGTTTAGGAGCCGGCCGGCCACATCGACAAAAGGGAAGAGTTGACCGCCGCCCACGATCCTGTGCTAAAGTGGCCGTCCTTCTGGTGACGCCGATGAAGATGCGCACGATCATTCCGACCGGACTCCCGCTGGCCATCGCGCCGGATCGCTCCTAGCTCCACGCGCCCGGTCTGCGGGCGATTCAGTTCCCAGGTCTCACACTCAGTTGTTTCGTGTCCGTCAGCCTGCGCCCGCGCGCGGCAGGCCTGACTGGCTGATGGTGCTTCACATGTCTCACTTGCTCGAAAGCTCTTCCACAGCGCCCGCCGCGGCCGCGAACCAGGGCGTGTGGGCGACGCTCCGCGACGCCGTCCGTGGATCGTCCCTCGACTACACGACGGCGCCGGTCGGGCGCGCGGTCATCATGCTGGCCGTGCCGATGGTGATCGAGATGGCGATGGAGTCGATCTTCGCCGTCGCGGACGTGTTCTGGGTAGCGCATCTCGGCGCCGATGCGGTCGCCACGGTCGGGCTGACCGAATCGATGCTGACGATGATCTACACGGTTGCGATGGGCCTGTCGATCGGGGCCATGGCGCTCGTGTCGCGACGCATCGGCCAGCACGACCCTGACGGCGCATCTCGCGCCGCCGCGCAATCGATCCTGCTCGGTGTCGTCGTCGCCGCGCTCATCGCTCTGCTGGCGGCGCCGAACGCACCGGGTTTGCTGCGACTGATGGGCGCGTCGCCGGAGGTGATCCAGTCGGGGAGCTTGTTCACGCGCGTCATGCTCGGCGGGAACGTGACCGTCGTGCTGCTGTTCCTGATCAACGCGATCTTCCGCGGAGCGGGAGACGCGGCGATCGCGATGCGGGTGTTGTGGTTCGGGAACATGCTCAATATTGTGCTCGGGCCGTGCTTCATTTTCGGGCTCGGTCCCTTCCCCGAGCTCGGCGTCGCTGGCGCGGCGGTGGCCACCAACATCGGACGAGGGAGCGCGGTCCTCTTTCAGGTGGTGATGCTCGTACGAGGAACCGGCCGGGTGCGTCTCGGCCGGGAACACCTGCGGCTCGATTTGTCGCTGATGCGCAGCGTGCTCCGCTTGTCGGGGTCGGGGACGATCCAGATCCTCATCGGGACGGCCAGCTACGTCGGACTGGTGCGAATCCTGTCCGTGTTCGGGAGCGACGCGCTCGCGGGCTACACGATCGGCATCCGCGTGATCATCTTCGCGCTCCTGCCGGCCTTCGGGATCAGCAACGCGGCGGCGACGATGGTGGGGCAGAACCTGGGGGCAGGACGTCCCGATCGCGCGGAGCGCGCGGTGTGGACAGCGGCGCTCTACAACATGATCTTCCTCGGCAGCGTCGGCCTCGTCTTCTTCCTGGCGGCGCGGCCGATCGCGGGCCTGTTCACGGGCGATCCCGCGGTGCTGCCGTTTGCGGTCGGCTGCCTGCGCACGGTGAGCCTCGGCTTCCTGTTCTACGCGGTCGGAATGGTGCTCACGCAATCGTTCAACGGCGCCGGCGATACGTGGACGCCCACGCTCATCAACCTCGGCGTGTTCTGGTTGTGGGAGATACCGCTCGCGTGGTGGCTCGCCGTCCCCGCGGGTCTTGGTCCGAGCGGCGTGTTCATCGCGTTGACGGTGTCGTACTCGGTGCTCGCGGTGGTCAGCGCCGTGCTGTTCCGCCGCGGAACGTGGAAAACGAAGAGGGTCTAGTGGCCGCTAGGTGCATTGGAAACAGAAGCGGCGGGAGGTTCGCGAAAAATCACTCCCGATTGAGCGAAGTTCCCCACCGCTTCGGTGCCTCATCTCCGAAGGAGACGCGTACTGGCTGATGTCGAGGCGTTCGTCCCGGTGGCGCGGTCCTTGCGGGTGCAAAGGCGGAGGTGTGTCATGACGATTGCCACCGGAGCCACAGCGGCAGCCGAGGCCATCAAAGAGCGGTTCACTCCAACTTCCGAAACGCTGGAAGACAACATGCGACAGGCCCGGCGGGCCATGGTGCAAGGCCGGTACGCGGCCGAGGACGCTGTCGCGGCGGCGGCCCTGCAGGTACGACGTCATCCGGTCACCGCGATCGCCGTGGCCGCGGGCGCCGGAGCGCTTGCCGGCTGCATGATCGGGTTCGCGTTCGGTTCGCGCGTCCGTTGCGGGAAGTCGTCCTAGGTCGGACGACGTGGTGCCGGCTCGAGCCGAAAGTGTAGAGACGTGCAGCTTGCGCGCACCCTGACTGCAGCACCGGCTTCTCGACGCGAGGCCGGTGCCAGGGACGCCATCAATTCTCGGCGTTCCCGCGAACCGTGAGCACGGGACACGTGGCGCGCCGGACGACGTGCTCGGTCGTCGACCCGAAGACCAGTCTGTCGAGCGCGCTCCGCCCATGCACACCAAGCACAATCAGATCGATCTGCCGTTCCGCCGCGACGCGAAGGATCTCCACATACGGCTTCCCGCTGGTCACCACGTCGTCGGTGTCACACCCGAGACGGATGGCATCAGGCACGAATGTCCGGAGGTGCGCCTTCGTCGCTTCCTCGAGCGACATGTTGTACGCCGTGACGTCGAACGGCATCACGACGATTGGGTCGTACCCGACGGGCAGGGGCTCGACGGCGTGCAGGAGGGTCAATTGAGCGGCTGCATGTTGCGCCAATGATGCGGCGTGCCGCAGCGCGTCTTCCGAGCCTGGTGAGAAGTCGGTCGCATAGAGAATCCGCCGGAACGGGCCGCGGCCGATTGGTATGACATCCGGTGCGTGCGGTGGAACGGTCAGTACGGGCACGGGCGACGTGCGCAGAACCTTCTCGGTCACCGAGCCAAGCAGGACATGCTCGAATCCGGAGCGGCCGTGAGTTCCGAGGACGACGAGATCCGCTGAGAGTCGCCCCACTTGTTGGAGGATTTCCTTGTGGGCCGACGGTGCTTCGATCGCGTGGTAGGTGACAGGGACGCCAATCGATCGGTCCATTCCCAGGAACTGCGGCAACTCATGCAACACGCGCTGTTTGTCGACGACCTCGAATCCAAATGGGCCCGGCCCCTCCGGGCCGAACGGTATCGCCGGAACGGCCGCCGGAATGGGAAGGACGTGCAGGACCGCAATGCTGGCGTCATACGAGCGCGCTACGCCGACGGCGCGATCGAACGCGTGGCGCGAGAATGCCGAGAAATCGATCGGGCAGAGAATCTGCTTGAAGCGAACCATGTCAGCCTCCCGCGCCTGTAGCCATGACTAGACGGCTGAGCAACCCCGGTGCCAGCCTGGCGCCGCTCAAACGGGACTTTTGCCTGATGCTTTGCGGATCAGGGAAGAGGATAGGGGAGGTTTACGCGGCGCGGCGAAAAAGTTCCCACGGCGGCGGCTAGCGAGGTCCCAGGCGAATCTCGATCGTCGTTCGGCACTTCACCGGCACGCCGTCCTTTGTCGCCGGCCGGAACTTCCACGTGCGCGCCATCTCGACGAGCGCCGTGTCATAGGTGGGATGAACGCTCGTCCTTAACACCGCAGAGGTCACGTCACCCATCTCATCGACAAGGACGAGGAGAACACCGCGAAACTCCCGACGCCTGTCGATCTCGTTCCGAGGCTGCCAGGAAGGCGTGGGGCGCGACACAGCCACCGGCGGGACGACGCCCGGATCTCCGGGGTTGTAGGTCGGCGGCTCCTGCGGAGGCCCGGAAGCCGCCGGCGGGGGAGCGGTGGTTGGGAGATCCGGCGCTTTCGCCAGCGCGGCGACGGGCGCCGGGGGTTCCGTCGCAGCCTTGCTGAGATCCCGGAACCCCGTCGCCAGGCGCCGAAAGTCCGCCATGGTCGACACATCAGCCAGGTCCGGCTCGTCGAGCAGGGCCAGGACGCGATCGAATTGCGTCACGGCTGTTTGCAGGTCCTTGCGATCGAAGGCTGCCTTCGCTTTGTCGTACATCTCCTGGACGATACCCGGAAGCAAGCCTCGACGCACTTCGTCGAACGCGGCGCGCGTTCGCGGCGACGTCGTGGCCTCGGATGGGCGATACAGTGGATCCGCTGCTACGAGCGACGCGATAGCTCGCTTCGCTTCGTCCTTACGTCCCAGGGCGAGAAGACAGAAGACTTGATAGCCGGCGATTTCGCTGGACTCGGTGGGGGACGCCGTCTGCTTGATACGATTGAGCACGAGCAGGGCTTCGTCATACGACGCGAGATTGTAGAGCTCCGTGGCACGAGTCAGCGTATCTTGTCCAGCGACGACAGCCACGGCCGCCAGCCATGCGACGCACGAAATCGTCAGGCGGTGACGCGCGCGTAAGACCGTCATGGTTGCATGTTCACGATTGCACAGGCACAAGAACCATCAGCGTTGGAGATTCACGCTGACCCGGGTGATGGTGTCGGAACGGACCAGGGCAGTCTGTCGCAGCTCCGTGAATTGCGGATGACGAAAGGTGATCTCATGATTGCCCAGCGGTAGCGACAGGTTGCCTATCGGCGTTTCGCCGACGACCTTGCCATCGATGAGCACTTCAGCCCAAGGCACGGCGTTGATGTTGATGATGCCATTCGGTGGCGTCACGGCGAGCGGGACGACTTGTCCCGCTTTGATGTCGACGACCTGGCGCAACCGAAAGCCAAGAACGCTGTTCACCAGATCGAGCTCGCGACGTCCCGCCGGCATTGACACGATCCCCGTCGCGCTCGAGCCGAGTCGCGTGTCGCCTTCGAATACCTCCAGGTCGATGGGCGACGATAGTCTGATGCCGCCGGAGCGCTGGGGCGCCGGAACTGCCGTCCCGGCGCCGGCAGATCGTGCGTCCGCTCTCGAGACCGGGCTCTGGACGACCGGGCTTTGCTGCCCAGTGCTGCCGACGACCTCCTCCTGTCTCGTGGCTGGCGGCCGCGGGCCCACGATGCTGATGGACCGCATGTCTGAGCCAATCGCGAGTTGCAGAGGTGTTACGCCCACCGACCGGCCGTCCACCGTCACCGAAGCGCCCGGATCGGCCGTCTCGAGTTTGACCTCGGCGATCTTCGCAGGCGCGGGCACGTTCACTCGTCTCTGGAGGAGCAGCGCGATGACGATGGCCTCGGCGATGGCGCAGAACGCCAGCGCAACGACGGCCAACCGGAGGTAGTCGCTCGGCCCGAGCGTGAAGAAGGAGCCGCGAGGACTACCGCTCGATGGAGGATCGTGCGCGGCGTCAGTCTGCGAGCCGATCCAAAGCGCCCGTGGTTGATCCATGGTCTCTTCTTTCGAGTCTTCGATTGCCTCAACCGGGCTTGGGGCGGTCACCGCTGCCGGCGTCTCCAGCGAATGCGAGGCGTGCTGCAATTCGACACGGCCATCAGCCTGCGCGTTAGAAACCCGCAGCAGCTCACGCCATCGCCGAGCGGTGTGTTCAGTGACCTGCTCAGGGACGTCGCCGAGCGCGTCCACAGCTTCCGCCGACGATGGGAATGCCCGCCCGTTGAGCTGAAGGGCCCGCTCGAGCCAGCCGCGTAAACCGCGGAGCTGCTCTGGTGCTTCGCGATCTGGTGTTCGAAGTGCCTGGTCCAGGAGATCGTTGAGATTTCCCAGATACTCGTCCGAGTTCAGGGGACGGCCGAGAAGCAGCGAGATCGCGATAAGGCCGAGCTGAAAGTAATCTGTGCGACTGTCGATGACTCGACGAGCCGTCACGGGCTGTGGCACGCCGAGCTCGAGCTGCATTCGCGCTGGAGTCAATTGCAGCCGTTCCAACGCGGGGGCAAGAACGTGTTCAATGATGTTGAGCTGTCCCTCGGGTGAAATCACGATGCGGCTCGCTGTCAGGGCGCCGTGGCCGATACCGTCGCCGTATTGTTGGAGGGCCGCAAGAGCGGGAGTCAGCTGGTGAATAGCTGAGGACGCAAACGCGGGACCCTGCGCGTCAGCGAGCACGTCTGACAGGCGTTGGCCCGGCCTCCAGCTCGACAGGAGTGCCAGCCCACGATCCTCGCCGAGATACTCGACAGCTGGTGTCGCGCCAAATGCCGGGTGGTGAAACGGCCTCAGCCGTTCGGTTCGCCGACGAAGAGCGACTTCGAATCCTGGAAACGTCGTCAACGTCCGGCGAAAACGCAGGAGCTCCAGCGATGGTGCGCCTCGCTCGTCGAGTATGAGGACTCGATCGCCGATTTCATCTGACAGGCTGGGAACGTGCCGGCTGACCAGACCGAGATCTGCAGGCACTGGCTCGGAGAGTCCGTCTACAGTGAGGCCGTAGCCTGAATTCATTGAGGGGAGCAGCGTACGAATTCATTCTCCACAAAAGCACCACGTAGTTCAAGGATGAGAGATGGCAAATGATGGGTCGGGCCCGATGTCGTGAATACCAGGGACCGGCGTCGGCTCAGCATTCCCCGGCGGCGACTCTCTAGGACTCACGGTGTGCTCCGCGCGCCCACCGGTGCACCGCTCGCGAGACCCAGAACACCGTTACGCCCACGGCACCGAGTTGCAGCGCGCGCGTCAGGTGTGGAGTCGAGTCGTTGGCGCGTCTGTGGCGGTGTGCGAGACGAGACGAGTCCTGATGCCGGCGGTCGGCGTGTTGCTGAGCCCACAGCCATCCCGCGTCCCAGGCCGATCGCGCCTGACCCTCGGCGTGCGGATTGGCGTTGGAAGGTTTAGCCTCCCATGCCGCGTGTGCGCCCTTCATCCACGCGGACTTCCAAGCGGCGACGAGCGCGTCTGTATTTGTCCCCGGCCCTGAGCTGCGGTGTCGCCAGAACCCAGCCCACGTCGTCCACCGACGTTGGGCAGGAGTCGTGCTCCCTTTGGGAGCCTCGCCGTCTGAAGACGAAATCACGGACACGATCGTACGAGTTGGGCCGTGGGCGTCAAGCTCGACCGCAATCAAGCCCGACTTCTGGTCGGAGTGGAACGCATGCTGAGCCGTGGCGCAGAATTTGATACTCACGGATGTTGATCGACGCCAATCGTTCAACCTGTTGCCGAGGCAGCTACAATGGAAAACACACTCATCCGCTCTGAACCGTGCCCGGACTGCAACTTAGAGATGCTGTGGACGCAGAATGCGTGGCCGGCTGGCGACACGGCCGATGCGGCCTACCGGTGCCTGAACGGCCACCTGCTGGACCCGTCCACGACCAGGCAGTGCCCAAACTGTGGCGTGCATGACACCAGACTTGTCCACGAAGTGGAAGGCCGGCAGAACTATCGGTGTGCTCGCTGCGCTACCGCGTTCACCATTCCGCGGTAACTTCAGGCTGTTCGCCGCCTCTTCACCGTCGTCTTGACGCCGCCAGGCGCGCTCACCATGCCAGAATGACGCTGTGCGACAAGCAGAGGCGGCCCGGCTCCTGGCCTCGACCGAGACCGGAGCCCGCGGCCCGCAGACATGGGCCGATCTCGGCTGTGGCGACGGCGTTTTCACGCGTGCACTGGCGTCGCTCCTCCCGCCTCGAAGCACGATCCATGCGATGGACCGCGACGCCGCCGCGCTGCGGGCGCTGCCGGCCGAGCAACACGGCGTCCTGATTCGTCCATGGACGGGAGACGTGACGGAGATGCCGTGGCCGTTTGGAAAGGTCGATGGCCTGCTGCTCGCAAACGTGCTGCACTACGTGCATGACCAGCCGGCGTTGCTTCGCGGCTGCCGCGCGCAACTCACTCAGGGCGGGCACCTGCTGGTCGTCGAATACGACACCGATCGCGCGAATCGGTGGGTGCCGTACCCCGTGCCGCTGCGGGCGTTGACGGATCTCTGCATCGCCGCCGGTTTCGCGCGCGTCGTCGCGCTGGGATCGCGGCCGTCGATCTATCAACGGGCGCCGCTGTACTCGGCGCAGGCAGCGATGGGGTGAGCACCGACTAGTTGACGTTTCTCCGGAACCTGGGACCGGCCGTTGCGTTGTCACGATGTCGCGCCCGACGCCTTGTCAGGCGGGGCCACCGCGTCGACCGCACACGAATCGCGGACATGCTGATCTGAGGATTGCGTGCCTGAACTTCCGGAAGTGGAGCACACCCGGCGCCTGCTCGAACCGATGATGCGAGGGGCCCGCATCGAGCGCGTCCAGCTGCGGCGACCGGATCTCCGCTCGCCGTTTCCGCGCGCATTCGCGGACCGATTGCGCGGGCAGACGGTGATGCAGCTGACACGTCGCGGCAAGTATCTGCTGGCGATTCTCTCGTCAGGAGACACGCTCGTCATGCACCTCGGCATGACGGGTGAATTTCGAATCGACGAGCTCGCGAACGCCTCGAGCAGAAGCGCCGAACCCGAGCGTCATGACCACGTCGCCTTCGAGATGTCGACGCCTGCGACGATTACCTTCAACGACCCACGCCGCTTCGGGTCCATGGACCTCCTGTCGAGGGCTGACTTCATCGCTCATCCCGTGTTGGGCGTGCTCGGGCCGGAGCCGCTCTCCGACGAGTTCACTGCTCTCGCTCTCGCGCGCGCCTGTCGAGGGAAGCGTACGTCGCTCAAGGCCGCGCTCATGGATCAACGGGTCGTCGCCGGACTTGGCAACATCTACGTGAGCGAGGCGCTGCACCGCGCCCGACTGTCGCCGCGCCGGCGCGCCTCGACGATAGCGACCCGCTCGGGCGCCCCGCGCGAGAGCGCGCGCCGGCTCGCGTCCTCGATCAAGGCCGTGCTGCGTGAGGCCGTCGCCCGTCATGAGGCGTACGGCGTGCGACCGCAGCGTCGTTCACGGTTCCGTGTCTACGACCGCGAGAACGAGCGCTGCTTGCGGAAGGACTGCCGTGGCACAATCCGTCGAATCACCCAGGCGGCCAGGTCGACGTTCTACTGTCCGGTCTGTCAGAAGTGAAGGCCGGGAAGGCCTCTCACAGCGCAGATGCCAGACGTGTCGGCAACGGAAGGGAGCTGGTCAGATGGTTAGCATTCGCCGCGCGGAGCCACGCGACGCCAGCGCGCTCGGGACGCTTGGAGCGACGCTGATGCGGGCGCACAACGCGTTCGACCCGCAGCGCTTCCTCGCTGCCGGCGCTGACGCAGAACACGGCTACGCCTCATTCCTCCGCTCGCAGCTCGAGGATGACGACGTCGTCGTGCTGGTCGCCGACCTCGACGGGCGGACCGTCGGCTATGTGTATGCGGGCCTCGAGCCGATGTCGTGGAAGGAGCTGCGCGGACCGGCGGGTTTCATCCACGACATCGTGGTCGCAGACGACGTGCAGGGCGCAGGCGCCGGCCGGGCGCTCGTCGACGCCGCCGTCGCGTGGCTGCGCGAACGCGGAGCGCCGCGCGTCCTGCTCTGGACGGCGGAGCGCAACGAGCGCGCACAGAGCCTGTTTCAGCGATTGGGGTTTCGGCGCACGATGATTGAGATGACCAGGGAACTGTAGCGTCTCGTTTCGGACTTCAGGGGTGGCACCCGGCATCCGTCCAGACCGGCTCGGTCGCGACCACCCGGTCGGCCGTGCGGTCGCGGACGACAGGCGACCAGGCGCCCCGCTCCCACACTCGCGTCGAGAACGTCGTCGAGGACGCGCGCGCCTCGAGCTCGTACTTGTGGCCGGCTTCGAGCGTGAACTTGATGACGACGATGCCTGGACCGCCGGGCGTGGCGACCATCCCCTTGCGGGGATTGTTCCTCATCGTGAACGTCATCGAGTGTTCGGTAGGGGAGAGCTTCCAGTGCCGGTCGCTGGACTTGACTGGTGCGCCATCGAGACACATCGGCACCAGATACTTCTGCGTGATCTTGACGTCGGCCTGCTGCTGAGCGCTCCACGCGCCGACGGATGCCCCGAGGAACAGTGTCAAGGCTGCGCTAGCAGCGTGTCGCAAGGTCATGGTGTCTGTGGCCCCGGATCCGACATATCCCGGCAGTATCTGGTAGCGCTGGCTTCGTGGTCAAATGACACGGTGTCGAACGAACGCCACGGAGCCATTCGCATCAGGCTTGCAACCGAGGCCGACGAGGCCGTGCTCGTCGAGCTGGCGGCACGGCTCACGGCATTCGACCTGCCGCCCTGGCGCAAGCCGGGCGACATCGCGACCGCAGACGCGCGCGAGATGATGGACGCCGTTCGCGCGGAACCGCCGGAGAACGAAGTGCTCATCGCCGAACGAGCCGGGGTTCCTGTCGGCTGCCTCCATATCCTTGCGACGACCGACTTCTTTGGTACGCGCCACGCACACATTTCGGTAATCGCCACCACCGAGGCGGCGGAGGGCTCGGGCGTCGGACGTAAACTGCTGCAGCATGCCGAAGAATGGGCGCGGCGGCGGGGTCACGCGCTCCTGACGCTCAACGTGTTTGCGGCCAACGGCCGCGCCCGTCGGTTCTACGAGCAGGCGGGCTTGTTACCCGAGATGATGAAATACGTGAAGCCGCTCCAAGCCGCGGAGTGACCATATCCTCGCCCTCCCTCTTTTTTCTTTAGAATTGTCCAAGGGGATGTCGAGAACTGGCCTGGTGCTCCGACGTACCCACGGAAGCGCCAATCACGGCGCTTTGCCATGCCGGAGCGGTCGGGCGCAGGCGGGCCAACCTACAGGAGTAACGACGTGAAGTACATGTTGATGATGCACGCCCCTCGGGCCGGATGGTCAGACGCCGGCATTGGCACCTGGCCCCCGGATGACATCAAGGCCCACATCAATTTCATGCTGCGCTTCAATACGGAACTGACCCAGGCCGGCGAGCTGGTGAGCGCCCAGGGGTTGAACGGGCCGGAAGAGGCCAGGATTGTGCGCGCGGGAAAGACCGCCGCACCCGAGGTGACCGATGGACCGTATCCGGAAGCCAAGGAATTTCTCGCCGGCTTCTGGATTGTCGACTGCGAGAGCAGGCAGCGCGCCTACGAGCTCGCCGCCCGGGTGTCGGCGGCGCCAGGGAAGGGCGGCGTTCCGCTGAACATGCCGATCGAGGTGCGTGAGGTCATGAGCGCACCGCCAGCGGACATGTGACGGCTGACTCCCTGGACGCCGCCGGCGAGAACCTGCTGCGCGAGCTCGCGCCGCAGGTTCTCGGCGCGGTGCTCCGTCGCTTCGGTGATTTCTCCGCCGCGGAAGACGCGGTGCAGGAGGCCTTGCTCGCGGCGGCGGTGCAGTGGCCCGACGAGGGCGTGCCAGACAACCCGAGGGGCTGGCTCATCCAGGTCGCCGCGCGGCGCATGACGGACCACCTGCGCGCCGATCTGGCCCGGCGTCGCCGGGAAACTGTCGTCGCGATGGAAGCACCTGCCGCGACGTTCTTTCCCGCCCACGTCGAGACGAGCTTCGGCGGGTCAGTCAGCGAGCACGATCCCGACGACACGCTCGTCCTGCTCTTCATGTGCTGTCATCCAGCGCTGACACGACCATCGGCGATCGCGCTCACGCTTCGTGCCGTCGGCGGCCTCACGACGGCCGAGATCGCCAGCGCCTTTCTGGTTCCCGAAGCGACGATGGGGCAGCGGATCAGCCGAGCCAAGCAGCGCATTAAATCGTCTGGCGTGCCGTTCCGCATGCCGACCGACCGGGAGCGGGCAGAACGCCTCGGCGCCGTTCTGCACGTGCTCTACCTGATATTCAACGAGGGCTATACGAGTAGCACCGGTCCCACGCTGCATCGAAGCGACCTCTCGAATGAAGCGATTCGGCTCACGCGGGCGGTGTACCACATCCTGCCGCCCGCGGCGGAAGGAGCCGGGGAAGTCGCCGGGCTCCTCGCGCTGATGCTGCTGACCGATGCGCGGCGCGCGGCGCGGACCGGGCCGGACGGCGAGCTGATCCCGCTCGCCGAGCAGGATCGCGGCGCGTGGGATCGGGAGGCAATCTCCGAAGGCGTCGCGCTCGTAACGGACACGCTCTCCCGCGGCTCGATTGGTGCGTATCAGCTGCAGGCCGCGATCGCCGCCGTTCACGACGAGGCGGCGCGCGCGGAGGACACGGACTGGCCGCAGATCCTCGCCTTGTACGGTCTGCTGAAGCGCATGTCCGACAATCCCATGGTGACGCTCAATCACGCCATCGCCGCGGCCATGGTGAACGGCCCGGCCGCCGGACTCGAGCTGCTCCAATCTCTCGACGCCGACGCGCGCATGTCGGGCAACCATCGCCTCGACGCCGTCCGCGGGCATCTGTTCGAGATGGCCGGCAACCGCCAGGCTGCCATCCAGCACTATCGCGCGGCCGCCAGCCGGACGACGAGCGTTCCGGAACGGAACTACCTCACAACGCAAGCCGCGCGCCTGGCTCAGTTCGAGCAGGGATAGCGTGGACCGGGAGGGACGCAGAAATCAGCCGGTGATGTCGTTCGCGTAGTAGCGGGCGACCATTTGCTGACCGTCGGGACGCGTGTAGACGTCCGTGCGGCGGCTCTCGATGACCTCCGCGATCACTTGCGCCACCTCTTCGGCCGTCTGTGCGCCAGGGAAGGCGCGCGAATCGACGCCACCGTGGCGTGCATGCAGGCCGAACTCGGTCGCCACGACGCCCGGCAGCACGAGCGACACCTGAATCTGCGGGTGCGTCGCGTGGATCTCGTCCCGGATGTTCGCCGTGATTGCGTTCAGGAAGTGCTTCGATGCGCTGTACGCCGACCGAACAGAGGCAAACGGCACGCGGCCGAGCATCGACGAGATGTTGATGATCTGGCCGTCGCCTCGCGCCTTGAAATGGGGCAGCACCGCCTGCATCCCGTATAAGGCTGACTTGACGTTGACCAGCATCATCTCGTCCACATCTTCGTCGGTCAGTTCGGAGGGCTGCCGGGAGATCCCGCGGCCGGCGTTATTGATCCACACGTCGATGCGGCCGAATCGCGCGAGTGCCCGATCGACGACGGCGACGACTTCGTCGCGGCGCGTCACGTCGGCCACGACGGGGTCGGCGTTGGCCCCGCAGGCCGCCGCGACTTCGTCGAGCAACTCCCTGCGTCGGGCGACGAGGACCAGTTGTGCGCCCCGCCGCGCCAGCAGCTCGGCTGTGGCGCGGCCGATGCCGGCGCTCGCCCCTGTGATGACGATCACTTTGTCCTGCATGTCGGACTGATTATAGCGAGCTCCGCGATGCTGGTCGCGAAGGCGAAGGCGCGAGTCAGGTCAATGCCGGAACCACCGGGCCACCGTGTTCCTGCGGTCGGCCTGCGGTCTCGGCGCGCGCGCCTCCGTTTGCCCTTCTGGAACACGGGCCGGCAGATGGATCTTCAACACCATGTTCCCGGGAGGCTCGGCGTTCATCCACAGGTGGCCACCGCAGTCGCCGATCAGTCCGAGGAGCGCGCCGAGGTCCACGCCAGGACTGTCGGCCGGGGCCGCGCTGGCGTCAGTCGCGGACGGCGCGGGCCGAAGTCCGGCCGGCCCGTCCGAGGGGACGGTGCCTCGCACCTCGGTAACGGTGATGAGCGCGTGATCGCCCGGCCGGACATTGGGGTACTTCGCGATGAATCTGCGATCCACCACGACCGTTGACAGGTCAATCCTCAGCCGCCCGCCGTACGGCATGCGCTGACGTGCGTAACTGGCCACGTTGACGAGCACTCTCTCGACGCGTTCCGCATCCACGTCAACGTCGACCGGAGACGCACCCTTCGGGAGGATCAGTTCGATGTCGTCTCCCGTGAGCCGCTTCAGCACGGCCTCCATGTCCTTCAACACCCGGTTCACGGTGACGGGCTCGAGGGCGCTCACCTGCGTGCTGCCGTAGACCCCGAGTTGCCTCAGGAAACCCGCGGCGCGGGTGACTTCACCGAGCAGCTGCTCGCCCTGTTGCCGCATCGCGGCGTCGCTGCCGATGGCGGCCAGCCACTGACGGCCATCCTGCGTGACGTCTCGCAGAAGATTGTCGCAGGTCACCGCGACTTCAGATGCCAGTCGCCCGACAGCTTCCATTCGCTGCGCCTGGCGGAGTCTCGCTTCGACCGCGCGCAGACTCGTGATGTCCTCAGCGATGATCTCGATCGAGTCGTTGGCAACTGCTGCATGCAGGCGGACGACGAGGCGGCTGCGATCCTTTCTCCGCCACGTGGTCTCGACCGATTCCACGGCGCCCGCGTTGACCAAGCGTTCGATCAGCCAGTGGAGATCGTCCGCAGACTCGAAGACCGCGGTCGCGAAATCCACCCGCTGCAGGTCATCGGCCGTTCGATAGCCGAGCAACTCCACCAGCGCACGATTCACGTGCGTGACAGCGCCACTCCGGCTGCATCGACAGATGCCGTAGGGCGCGTGCTCGAACTGCCTTCGACTGTCGTCGTGGCTACGGTCCAGCTGACCCTGCAAGACGGGTAGGCGGTCCGCGTCCTTCCGCAGGGCATCGCGGTGGCTGGTCGTATCGTCCAGGGCCTGGCGAAGGGCGTGGAGCTCGTTTTGAAGTTGTGCGATCTCGCGGCGGCTGGCGTCCTCGGCCGAACGGAGGCGCTCCTCGATCTGACCGATGGCGTCATGGGACGCCTGCTGCGACGCGAGATGGCTGGCCGCCTGTGCGCTCATTTGGGTGTCGCGCTCTGCAAGCAGGGCCCCGAGTCTGGCCCGTTCGGTGGCGTGTTCGTTCGAAACGCCTTCGAGCGTATGGTGGGCGACCCGCAATTGGCCCAGCGTGTGCCGCTCCTGATCGTATTCGGCCGACAACCGCTGGAGCTCGGCCTGACGGATCAATCGCTCGCGTTCCGCATCGGCGAGCCGGCCTTCGAGCATCTGCCGGAGCTCGGTGGCCTCGGCCAGCAGGGTGCCAAGTTCCGCTTCACGCCTGGTCAGGTGCTCGGCCGCGAGGGCCGCCTCTGACGTGCGGTGTTGTCTGGACTCTTCGAGCGCGGAGGCGGTGACGCGCAGCTGCTGTTCGACGGCCTCGCGGGCGGCGGCGGCCTGCGCCGCCGCGGCGCTGTACCTGGACCTCGACGTCAGCGAGGTACTCCGCGGCCGTCGCTTGCGCCGCTGCATGCCGTTCCCGGGCGTCGCGGAACGCCGCCTCGGCATTCGCCAGACTCTGCTCGAGAGTTGCTCGCGTGTCGGCTTCGAGCGCGAGCCGTTCCTCGAGGTTCGCCTGATGCTCAGCTGCGGCCGTGATGGCGGCGCCGAGCTCCGCTTCCCGCCGGGTGAGCTGCTCGGCGGCGGCGGCGGCCTCTGACGCCCCGTGCCGTCGAGCCTCCTCGAGCGCGGCAGCGGCGACAGTCAACTGCTGTTCGAGGCTCTCTCGGACGGCGGCGGCCTGCGCGACGACGCTGTCGTATTGTGCGTCACGCTCGTCGATGTGCGCCGCGGCGGTCGCGAGCTCCGCCTCGTATCGCTCTTCGCTATCCTGCTGCGAGGCTCTTGCGGCGACCACCTGTTGTTCGAGGGCCGTGCGCGCGGCGGCTCCCCGCGCGAGCTCCTGCTCCAGGTCCGCCTGACGCGCGGCGCCGGCGGCCAGTTCGGCCGCGAGGCGCTGCTGCTCGTGCCGGTGCGCGGCTTCCGCGTCGCCGAGCTTCTGCTCGAGCGCGTTGCGGGCGGACTCGGCGTCGGCCAGCATGGTGCCAAGTTCGGCTTCGCGCCGCGTGAGGTGCTCGGCTGCGACGGCAGCCTCTGACGCGCGGGCCTGCCGGGACGCGTCGAGCGCGGCCGTGGCGACGCCCACCTGCTCTTCAAAAGCCTGGCGAGCGGCCGCGGCGGCCGCTAGCTCCACGGCATGCCGCGCTTCGCTGTCGTGCTGCGCGGTCTTGGCGGTCGCCAGGGCTTGCTCGAGGGCTGTGCGCGCGACACCTTCCTCCGCGAGGTGCCGCTCCAGTTCGGTCCGACGCGCGACCGCGGCAGCCAGTTTGGCCGCGAGGCGCTCGCGATCCCGCCGGTGCGCGACTTCCGCGTCGCCGAGCTTCTGCTCGAGCGCGTTGCGGGCGGACTCGGCGTCGGCCAGCATGCTGCCAAGTTCGGCTTCGCGCCGCGTGAGGTGCTCGGCCGCGACGGCAGCCTCTGACGCGCGGGTCTGCCGGGACTCGTCGAGCGCCGCAGCGGCGACAGTCAACTGCTGTTCGAAGCGCTCTCGGGCGGCGGCGGCCTCCGCCACGACGTTGTCGTATTGTGCGTCGCGCTCGTCGATGTGCGCCGCGGCGGTCGCGAGCTCCGCCGCGTATCGTTCTTCGCTATCCTGCTGCGAGGCTCTTGCGGCGACCACCTGTTGCTCGAGGGCCGTGCGCGCGGCGACTCCGCGCGCCAACTGCTGCTGCAGGTCCGTCCGACGCTCGGCCGCGGCGGCCAGTTCGGCTGCGAGGCGCTGCTGCTCGTGCCGGTGCGCGGCTTCCGCGTCGGCGAGTCTCTGTTCAAGGACATGCTGAATCGCGGTCGCCTGCGCGAGCGTCGAGCTGAATTCTGATTCGCGCCGCGTCTGGTGCGCGGCATCGGCGGCGGCTTGCGACGCCCAGGCCTGCCGGGCGCCTTTGAGCGCCGTGGCGGCGGCGCTGACCTGCTGTTGGAATGCCTCGCGGGCGGCAGCGGCCTGTGCCACCTCCGCTGCAAGCCGCTGCTCGACGTCCTGGCGCGCAGACTCGGTGCTCGCCAGGATCAGTTCTACCTTGGTCCGCGTAGCGACTTCCTGCGCGAGGCGTTCCTCGAGATGCGTCTGTCGCTCGGCCGCGGCGGTCAATTCGGCCGCGCCGCGCTGCTGAGCGTGCTGGTGAGCGGTCTCCGCGTCGGACAACGCTTGTTCGAGCGCACTCCGGACGGCACTGGCCTCTGTGAGCGTGGCGCCGAGCTCCGACCGATGCCGCTCGTCCTGATCGTGACGCGCTGCTTCGGCGTTCGCCAGGTTCTGCTCGAGTGTGTGACGCGCGCCGACTTCCTGCGTCAGCCGTTCCTCGAGGTTGGCCTGACGCTCGGCGGCGGCGGCCAGTTCCGCCACAACGCGCTCGTAAGCGTGCTCGTGCGCCTCCTTCGCGTCGGCGAGTTTCTGTTCGAGACCCTCGCGGCCGGCAACGGCGGCGGCGAGCATGGCGCCGAGTTCCGCTTCGCGCCGAGTGAGGTGTGCGGCCGCGTCAGCGAGCTCGCGCGTCCGCTCCTGCCGGGCCTCGTCGAGTGCGTCGGAGGTCTGACGCAACTGCCGCGCGAGCAGATCACGTGCGTCGGTGACGTGCGCGAGGCTGGCCGTGAATTCTGCCTCCCGGTGCGCGAGGTGATCGGCGGAAGCCGCCGCCTCTGACGCACGCCGCTCGTCTGCCTGCTGGAGCGCAGCACCGATCGTCTCGAGCTTCTGTTCAAGTGCCTCGCGGGCCGCGTCCGCCAGCGCTACGGAAGCGTCGTGCTGTGCCTGGCGCGCGGCGAGGCGGCCCATGGCGTCCGCCAGTTCCAACGCGTGCCGTTGCTCCAGCTCCTGGTGCGCTGCCTCGGCGCGCGCCAGGTTCTGTTCGAGGGTTGTGCGCGTGCCACCTTCCTGCGCCAGGCGTTCCTCGAGCTCCGCGCGGCGCCCGTCGGCGGTCGCAAGTTCGGCCGCGTAGTGCTCCTGCGCTTGCTGGTGCGCGGTTCTCGCGTCGGCCAGCGTCTGCTCGAGGACGCCGCGGGCAGCAGCGGACTCTGCCAGCGTGGCGCCGAGTTCCGCTTCGCGGCGCGCGAGGTGCTCGGCCGCGGCAGCGAGCTCTGCCGTCGACTGCTGTCGGGCCTCGTCGAGCGCGTCGGCGGCCTCCTTCAATTGCCGCGTGAGCAGGTCACGCGCGCTGGTGACGCGCCCGAGGCTGGCCGTGAATTCAGCCTCCCGGTGCGCGAGATAGTCGGCGGAAGCCACCGCCTCCGATGCCCGCTGCTCGCTCGCTTTCTGGAGTGCTGCATCGAGTTCTGCCAGCTTCTGTTCGAGCGCGGCGCGGGAGGCTGCCGCCTGCGCCGCGAAGGCGTCGTGCTGGGCATGACGTTCGGCGAGGTGCGCTGCGGCGGCTGCCAGCTCGAACCGGTGCCCGTGCTCGGCGTCCTGGCGCGCCGCCTCGGCGCTCGCCAGACACTCCTCGGCGTTGGTGCGCGCGACGACTTCCTGCGCCAGGCGTTCCTCGAGCTCCGCGCGGCGCCCGTCGGCGGTCACGAGTTCGGCCGCGTAGTGCTCCTGCGCCTGCTGGTGCGCGGTTCTCGCGTCGGCCAGTGTCTGCTCGACGACGCCGCGGGCAGCAGCGGCCTCTGCCAGCGTCGCGCCCAGCTCCGCTTCGCGCCGCGCGAGGTGCTCGGCCGCGGCAGCGAGCTCTGCCGTCGACTGCTTGCGGGCCTCGTCGAGCGCGTCGGCGGCCTCCCTCAATTGCCGCGCGAGCAGGTCACGCGCGCCGGTGACGCGCCCGAGGCTGGCCGTGAATTCAGCCTCCCGGTGTGCGAGGCGATCGGCTGAAGCCACCGCCTCCGACGCACGCTGCTCGTTCGTTTCCTGGAGAGCCGCATCAAGTTCTGCGAGCTTTCGTTCGAGCCGAGCGCGCTCGGCCGCGGCCCGCGCTACAGAGGCGTCGTGCTGTGCGTGGTGCTCGGCGAGATGCGCCGCCGCAGCCGTCAGCTCCGACCGAAGACCGTAGCTCCAGATCCAGGCGCGCCGCTTCCGCGCTCGCCAGGTCCTGCTCGAGCGCCGTTCGCGCGGCCACTTCCTGCGTGAGTCGTTCCTCGAGGTCCGCCTCCAACTCGCGCCGCCTGTTGGCGTGCTCGAGTGCGGATTCGAGTTCCGCGAGCCGCTCTTCGAGCGCAGCCCGGCGTGCGGCATCCTGCCCCTGACGCTCGAGCCTTTGTGCGGCGCTGGCGCTTGCCTCGAGGGCGCGCTGGCGCTCCGCTTCCTGGCGCGACGCCTCCGCCTCGGCCAGTCTCGCTTCCAGCGTTTCCCGCTCGGTGCGCTCCTGGTCGATCGTCGCCTGAAGGCGGGCTTCGCTCTCACGAAAGTGCTCGGTCGCAGTGTTCAAGCTCCGCTCGGTGTCGCGCGCGGTCGCGAGCGCGTCGCCAAGCTCTCGCTCGAGGCGCTCCCGGGCGGCGACCTCCGCCGCCTTCTGATCAGCGTCTGCTTCGAGCAGGTCAGCGTGCCCATCGTGCGGTGGCGAGATGGCGGGCGCCCTGTCGAGCTTGAAGAACAGCGCTCGAAAGGAGTCCGCGGCCTTCACCACGTAGTCCACTGCCCCCAGCTTGAAGGCGGGGATCGCCAGCTTCTCGTCCCACTCGACCACGAGGATGACCGGAACCAGCAGCCGACGATGTGCGATGTCCTTGAGGATCGCGAAAGCATCCACACCAGGATGGCCGTACTCCACCAGCACGATGTCAAAGGAAAGCGGGAGCGCGGGAAACGCGCCGCTCGATTCCGGCACGACCGCCGTGATCTCGATCGACTTCTGAAGATGTTCGACACACCGTCGGGCAAGCGCAGCATCGCCGACGTAGAGGAGCCGCATGGGTGCCTTCGTCGCGACAGCCGCCGCTTCCGTCCGCTCCAGCGCGCGCGTCAATACCAGAGGCAGCTCGGCCAGGAGCGACTGGTTGTTGACGATGTAGTCGTCTGCCCCGGCCCTGAGCTCGGCGAGCGGAGCTCCCGCGCCCTCGGGCGCGATGATGATTACCGGTGTGGTCAGCCCGAGGCCCCGAAGGTGTTCCACGAACGAGGCGCAGCTCTGATTCTGCGCGCCTGTTTCAAGGACCAGCGCTGCGACATCCGGGTTGTCCCGGATCCAGCGCAGGGCCGGGGACACCGATTCGGCCCAGCTGAGGCTGAGATCGGGGGCGACATCGCGAAGGGCCTGCGCGGCTTCCTGCGCGGCGCGGCGTTGGTTTGCTACATAGAGGATTTTCATGGAGCGTGCCGGGAGCTGTCCCTCTCTTCTATCGGTCGGAAGTCGTCAAACATACAATCCCGCAAATCCCCTCCCTCGGAAACGCATCGGCAAGGCCAGTCGCCGTCACCGAAGCCAGCTTTACTCCGTGCCGACCGTCCGATATCATCGGCGTCTTACGATTGCCGGCACGGGCCGCGCGTTCTCGAGTTCGTGCGGGCCGTGTCCGACGCCACACCCTCAGCCAGGCCCGCGTTGAGCCGCCAGCGACCCGGTTCAAGGAGTAGCTCAGCGTAGCGTTCGAAATGTCATCATCGGCGGAGCGGTTGTAGTGGCAATGTTCGCCCTGGGCGGCGTTCGTCAGGCTGCGGCCGGCCAGGCGCCTGCCGCGGATAAGGCCAAGGCGAAACCGGTCGAGCACGCGATCACCGGGACGGTCGAAGCCGTCGACAGCGCGGCCAAGACCGTGTCCATCAAGACGGCCGACGGCACCGTCAAGGTGGTCAAGGTCACCGACAAAACGACGGTCGAAGGAATGAAAGCCGGGGCGACCTACACCGCGCTCGGGGCCGAAAAGGGTTCCCACGTCGTCGTCAAATACACCGGCGAGGGCGCGGACGCCACGGCCAGCGGCTTCAAGTACGTCGGGAAGGGCACGGTCAAGGTGACCGAGGGCACGGTCGTGAGCGTCGACGACGCGGCGAAGACCGTCACGGTGAAGACCGCGAAGGGGACCGAGGAGGTCTACCACATGTCGGACGTGGCCACCGTCGACACCGGCAAGGGGACGCCAAGGGGACGACGCCGGGCGGCTCCGGCTGCACCGTCTTGAACGGCCGTTCCTGCTGGTGCTGCAGCGCGACGTGCACCGGGTAGGGCATGGTGAACCGGTGGCGTTTCGCCATGTACCAGATGCGCGTCACGAGCTCGTTCTTGACCGGCCACCGATCCTCTTCAGCGGTGCGATAGATCAGTCGGTACATGATACTGAAGTCGCCGTAGCTGAGTGTCGCGGCGATTGGGGCCGGGCGATCGAGGACGCCCTCGGTCTCGCGCGTCAGCTCGGTCAGCGCCTGACGGACTTTGTAGGGCGGATCCTGGTAGCTGAACCCGACGTCGATCATTTCCATTCGGTACCGGCCGCGGCCGCGAGTAGTTGATGATCGTCTCCTTGTTCAGCGTCGAGTTGGGAACCACCATGATGGAGCCGCCGAGCGCCTGGATGTGCGCGGAGCGCCAGTTGACCTCCTTCACCTCCCCGGCCACGCTGCCCACCTCGATGGTCTCGCCGACTTCGAACGGGCGTTCCATCAACAGCATGAGGCCGGAGAACAGGTTACCCAGCGGTTCCTGCAGCGCGAGGCCGACGACAATCGACGTCACCCCCAGTGCCGCAAGGGCGCCCTCGATTTCGCGACCCCAGACGAACGAATAGACCACTGCGAGGCCGATGGCGACGAGGAGGAGGCGCAACAGGTCCCGCAACAACTTGGGAACCTTGCGCTGCCAGCTGCCGGGCCGTGCCGACTCGAAGACGACGTTGTTGACGAGGCCGATGATGGCCACCATCACGGTCGCCCAGCAGAGTGTCTCCGCGAACCGGACCGGGAGGCTCGTGCCAGGCAACAGCACGACCCATCGGAGAAAGAGCGAGAGGGCAACGAGGGGAGCGACCCACGTGCGGACGTATCGCACCGAGGCGGCAACAGGATGGCCTGCCCGCGCGAGCGCGCCCCCGAGCTCGTTGAGCACGATGAGCAGCAGAGGAAAGCCGATGACGAGGGCGAGCGCGAATGGCCATTGTTCGCGGACGAGATTCAGCAGGTCGCTCATGCGATGCCCTCATCGAGAACCGAAAACAGCTCGACCGGGCCCATGCCGCGCACCACGGCGGTCGACACCGGCCCGAAGCCGACCAGATCACGGACGCGTTCGTAGACCGGGCGCGTGACGAGGATCGACGTTACGCCGTCGGACTCGATGCCCCGGGCGAGCTTCACCGTGTCACCCCAGAGGTCGTAGATGAACTTGCGCCGGCCGATGAGGCCGCCGACGACGGGTCCGGTGTTGATCCCGATCTCGGCGACGAGCCGCACTCCGCGCTCGGCGTTGAAGCGTTTCACGATGCGGACGACCTCGCGCGCGAACTCGACCATGCGTGCCGTGTGATCAGGACGTTCCACCGACAGCCCGGAGACAGCGAGGTACGACGAGCCGATGGTGCGGACTTTCTCGACGCCGTGGTGCTCGGCCGCTTCGTCGCACGCGGCCACGACGTCGCTCAGCAGGGCCATCGAGTCGCCTTCGCCGAGATCGGGCGACAGCGACTCGAACCCGGTCAGGTTGACGTACGCCACGGTGACGTCGGCAAAGGACTGCCGCGCCTCCGCGTTGCCGTCGCGAACTTGGGCGGCGCCAGAGGCAGGTAGCAGGCTGAGCAGAAGTCGCTCGTTCTCCTGCACCTGACGATCGAGCTCCTGCCGGCTCGTGCGAAGACTCGATACCATTTCGTTGAACGCCTCGCCGAGCTCGCGATATTCGTCGTGCGCACTCACTTCGACCTCGACGTCGAGGATGCCTTTGGTCACTTGCCTGGCCGCCCGTACCAGAGAGGCGATCGGCCGTGTCAGCCCCTGGGCGAGCAGTAGCGCCATTACCGTGGCGAGCAACGAGAGGCCGACGCCCCAGCCGAGCACGCGCTTCGCGTAGTTGCCGAGCGGGGCCATCGCTTCGGCGGCGTCGATCTTCGCGATGACGCCCCACCGCAACGAGTCGAGGTCGACGGGCCCATAGGCCATCAACACCGGGACACCCGCGGTAGTCGTTAATCTCGCGCACGCCCCGTCTCGCCTCGAAGGGCTTGCTCGGCGGCCTGGTGCTTTATCGGGACGGTGAGGATTGTCGTATTGAGCTTGTCGACGGTGTCGACAGTACGGCTCGTGAGGGTCGAGCGGCGCAATGTCTGTAGAAACGCGGCCCGGTCCTCGATCAGGAAGCGGGAATCGGTCCGCATGGTCTGATCAGGGCCGATCAGATAGACCTCGCCTGTCTTCCCGAGGCCCTCCGCCTCCCACTGTCGATTACCTGACAGGGCCTTGCTGATTGGCTCGACCGGCAGGCGGAGCACCATGATCGCGATCATCCGCGGACCGTCGAAGACGGGCGTGCCGACGAAGGCCTTCGGATTGCCGAGCGCCGGGCGATACGCCTCGAAATCGGCAACCCTATAGTCGTCCTCGTCCCGCGAATTGCGCAGGCTCTTCGCGAGTTCCGACAGGTTGCTGGCCGCATAGGGACCGTCGATCAGGTTGGTGCCCAGAATGGAAGACTGTTCAAGGCTGAAGAACACGTCGAGGGTTTCGGGGTCCACCAGCAGGAGATCTTCCTGCCCGAGCCGATCTACTTCCCCCTGTAATTGGTGTGCCACCCGGGCCACCGCCTGCCCGTAGCTGCTTCTGTCGGTCATTGAGCGGTCCGCGCGCCTCGAACCGTACGGCTTCGGTCCGGTCGCAACGTAGTGGTAGTGCAAGTACCATCCCGTCGGCGTCGTCGGCAGCAGGCTGCCTTCCGGCGCGTCGATCGCCGAGTGTTTCGCCAGTGCCGGCTCGAACTCTTCCCCGTAGAAACGTCTCACCTCCGCCTGCATCAGGGGCGTGACCGCCTCCCTGGCAAGTTGCCGGTAGGCCGCCAGGAGGTCCCGGGATGCCTCCACACCTGCCTGCGATGCGGACAGACTGAGGACCTCGTTGCGGGCGGACTTGAGGATGGTTTCGACGAGCGCCGACTTCGACCGCTGCAGGCCCATCAGCTCGCGTTCGGCGCTCAGGCGAAGGCTCTCGCGGGCGCTGACGTAGCCGATCCAGGACACTACGCCGATCGACACGAAGGTCAGAACCACGAAGGCGGCGATCAGCTTCGACAGAACGCTGAGCGAGCGAGGGTAGGGCATCTGTGGCGTCGGCTCCGCGTGACGGGTTCAGGGTGGTTCGGATGACGGCTCCATGGTGCCATATCAATGGGGTCGTCTCACAGGTTGTTCGAACGTCCAGCGCTCAGAGCCTTTCACCGCAGAGGCCGCGGCGCCGACTGGTCATTTCCGAGCGGTTGCGCCCGGCGACCGGGGACGCGACAATCACGGCATGGCTCGCAAGGCACTCGTCCTGACGGGCAGCCTCCTGCTGCTGATCCTGCCATCCGCGCCGGCGGGCTCGTGCGATTGCATGACGCCGAGACCGTTGTCGAGTGCGGTCCGGACCGAATCCCCCTTCATCTTCGAGGGAAAGGTCATCGAGATCGTCGAGCGGACCGTGCACACGACGCGGACGACGTCAGGCGGCGCCAGCGGAGAGGTCCGGCCGCTCGGGCGTGAGGTGGTGTTCGAGGTCAGGCGCGCCTGGAACGGCGTCGCTCGCCAGCGCCTCAGCGTTTCGGCAGAGGCGACCGACTGCATGTTTCCGTTCGAGATCGATCACACCTACGTGGTCTTTGCCGGGAAGGACGCCAAGGGTGGTCCCGTGACGAGCAGGTGCAGCCGGACAGCGGAATCGAGCAAGGCTGTCGACGTCCTCGCGCATCTCGGACCGGGCAGCGTTCCGAAGTAGTCAGTCTGACGAGTTAGCGGAACCGCTATTCTTCGGCGGTCCTCAGGCATCGGGGGGCCACGGGCTTCGTGTTCACCAACAACACCGGCAAGCACACCCGCTACGGAATCGTCGGCAGCGGCCAGAGCTCGGGCACCGTCAGCCTGGCGTACATCGGCTGTATCTTCGCGCCGTAGCGCTCCATCAGCTCGTCGTGCGGGTTTGACGACGCAGCCGCGACGATTGATCTTGACCTCCCAGTCCGGCGCCGTGCATAGTGTTGTCAGTTACTGAGGTGAAGCGTCCGTGAGCAAACCGACCGATCTCGTGCAGGGCACCCTGGACCTGCTCATTCTGAAGGTCATCGCCCTCGAGCCCATGCACGGCTGGGCGATCGCTCAGCGTATCCGGCAGATGTCCGGGGAGGTCCTGCAGGTGGGGCAGAGCGCGCTCTACCCATCGCTCCACAAGCTCGAGCAGAACGGCTGGATCACCGCGAAATGGGCCACGAGCGAGAACAACCGCCGCGCCAAGTACTACACGCTGACCAGGGCCGGGCAGAAGGCGCTCGATCAGGAATCGGCGCAGTGGGAGCGGCTTGCGGCGGCTATCACTCTCATCGTGCGGACGGTCTGATCGGGGGAGACATGCGATGCGTCTGCTGAACGTCCTCAGGCTCCGGCTCCGATCGCTCTTCTCGCGAACCGAAATCGAGCGGGAGCTCGACGACGAAATGCGGTACCACCTGGAGCGCCAGATCGAAGCGGATATCGCCGCCGGCATGGACCCTGCGACGGCGCGCCGCTCCCTCGCCGGCGTCGAGCAGCGTAAAGAGGAATGTCGTGACGCGCGGGGTGTGAACCTGGTCGATAATCTCGCCGGCGATCTTCGCTTCGCCGTGCGGCAGCTCCGCAAGAGCCCTGCGTTCACGGCGACAGCCGTCTTCATGATCGGCCTCGGCATGGGTGCGAGCGTGGCCATCATCGGCTTCGTGGACGCCGCGCTCGTCAAGCCGCTGCCGTACCACGATCCGGACAGGCTCGTGAACGTGACCGAGCGCACGGCGCAGATTCCGCGCGCCAACCTCTCATATCAGGACTATCTCGACTGGAAGCGGCTCAATACGGTGTTCAGCTCGATGGACGTCCACAATGGGCGTGGCTACATGCTGAAGACCTCGACCGGCACCGAGCTGGTCGTCGGCGCGCGTGTGAGCGACGGGTTCTTCGGCACGCTGGGAGTCGCTCCGTTCCTGGGCAGGGACTTCCGCACGGGCGAGGACCTGCCCGCGGCAGCGCCCACGGTGATTCTGAGCCACGCGGCCTGGCAGAAGCGATTCGGGGCCCGCGCCGACGTCATCGGTCAGTCGATCACCCTCAGCGCGATTCCCCACACCATCGTCGGCGTCCTCCCACAGGACTTTCAATTCGCCCCCAGAGGCGCGCCCGAGTTCTGGACGACGCTGCGACCGTCCGGCAGCTGCGACACGAGCCGGGGCTGCCACAACCTGGGAGGAGTGGGGCGGCTGAAGGACGGCGTCTCGATCGAGGCCGCGCGCGCGGCGATGCAGTCGATTGCCAAGCAGCTCGAAACGCAATATCCCGACACGAACCGCGACCAGGGCGCCAATGTGATGAGCCTGTCGGAAATGATTGTCGGGGACATCCGGCCCGTCCTGCTGGTGCTGCTCGGAGGCGCGGGTCTGCTCCTCCTCATCGCCTGCGTGAACGTCGCGAGTCTGGTCCTCGTGCGATCCGAGAGCCGCAGGCGGGAGCTCGCCGTGCGCAGCGCGCTCGGTGCGTCGAAAGGACGCCTGGTCCGTCAGTTTCTCACCGAGGGCCTCGTCCTCGTCGCGATCGGCAGCGCGCTCGGCGCGGCAATCTCTCACTGGTTGATGCAGTCGCTCATCGGGCTCGTCCCCGCGCAGATGATGGCGTCGATGCCGTTCCTCGCGGGCGCCTCCCTGAACATCCGCGTAGTGACCTGTGCGGCGGCTATCGCGCTGGTCGCGACGATGGTCTGTTCGCTCGCTCCGTCGTTGCGCCTCTCGGGTTCAGGAGTCCGGGCCGGGATGGCCGAGGGCGAACGGGGCTCCTCGGGAAACACCTGGCACCGTCTGGGGTTCAAGCTCGTCGTGCTGGAGCTGGCGACAGCGATGGTGCTCCTGGTCGGGGCCGGGCTGCTCGGAAAGAGCCTCTACCGTCTGCTCAACGTAGACCTCGGGTTCGAGCCAGATCGTCTCGCGACGCTCCAGGTCGCGGTGCCGCGGCCCAACTATCCCTCGGATGACCGGCTCATCGCGGTGTCGATGCAGATCGTGGACCGCCTTGCGAGCCTTCCCGGTGTCGAGTCCGTCGGACTCGCGAGCCTGATTCCCGTGAGCTTCAACGGCAACACAGACTGGATCAGGTTCGTCGGGCGTCCGTACGCCGGCGAGCACAACGAAGTCAATCAGCGCGAGGTCAGTCCCCGCTACCTCCAGACGCTCGGCGCGACGCTCGTGCGGGGACGTCACTTCACGGCGGCCGATGACCCCTCGGCGCCACGCGTCGTGATTATCAACCAGGCGCTGGCTCGCAAATACTTTCCCGGCGAAGATCCCATCGGCAAGAAGTTCGGGAACACCAGCCTGGCACCGGAATCGATCAAGGAGGTCGTCGGCATCGTGGCCGACATCAGGGAGGGCCAGCTCGACTCTGAGATCTGGCCGGCGGTCTACTATCCGTTCAAGCAGAGTCCGGACTCGTCGTTCACTCTTGTTGTCCGGACAGCTCAGTCCGAGCATTCGATCCTTCCGATGCTCGCTTCGTCCATCGCTCAGATCGATTCCGATATCGGTACGATTCGAGAAATCACGATGAGCGACCGGATCACGGACTCGCCCGTGGCATACCTCCGGCGGTCCTCGGTCTGGCTGCTCGGGGGCTTTGCCGCCCTCGCGCTGCTGCTCGGCATCGTCGGGCTGTACGGCGTCATCGCGTACACCGTCAGCCAGAGACGGCGAGAGATCGGCGTGCGCCTGGCGCTCGGCGCCCAGCGCGGCTCGGTCTACCAGCTCGTACTCGGGGAGGCGGGACGCCTGACAGCCATCGGTATCGGCGCCGGGCTGGTGTGCTCGGTCGGTGGCGCGACGCTGATGCGCAATCTGCTTTTCGGTACGCCCCCATGGGACGTGATGACGCTGACGGCGGTGGCCGCGATCCTCGGCCTGTCAGCGCTGCTGGCCAGCTACATTCCCGCGCGCCGCGCGGCCGCGGTCGATCCGGTCGAAGCCCTCCGCGCGGAGTAGAACCACCGAACAAACGAAGAGCTGGCCTCGGGTTCGCCGGGGACACTCAACCGTGACTGTCCCCGGGGACTGCCCCGGTTGGGTGTCCCCGGGGACTGTCCCGGTTGGGTGTCCCCGGGGACTGTCCCGGTTGGGTGTCCCCGAGCTCAACCGTAGGCCAGCTCGACGGTAGACGCGGTCTCGGTAGGCCAAGTCGTCGCGGCCGACGTCCTAAGGAGATAGCGCCTCTGGCAGCGTTCTTCGTGAGCAAGGGAGATAGCCTGTGCGTCCGACCTCGAGACTCTCTGTCGCGTTCACGGTCGCGTTCCTCGTCGCGTGGTCGCTGGTGCCCGCTGCCGCGGGTCAGACCAACGACACTGATGCGTCGAAGGTCAAGCATGACCTGTCGCGTATCCAGATAGAGAACTTCGGCCGCGTCAACGAGCACTACTACCGCGGCGGACAGCCAGACGACAGCGATTACGTGGATCTGGCGGCGCTCGGCGTCAAGACGCTCGTCAATCTGACGAGCGACGATGCCAGGGCGAATGAACGAGAACTCGTGGAAAGCGCCGGCATGTCGTACGTCCAGATTCCGATGACGACTCACGAGCAGCCGACGCCCGAGAAAGTGGCAGAGTTCCTGAGCGTCGTCAACGATCCGGCCAGGCAGCCGGTGTACGTGCACTGCGTCGGAGGGCGTCACCGCACCGGCGTGATGTCAGCCGTCTATCGCATGACACACGATTCCTGGACACCAGACCAGGCCTTCAAGGAGATGAAGCGCTACAAGTTCGGGGCGGACTTCCTGCACCCCGAGTTCAAGTCATTCGTCTACGGCTATCACACCGACGCTACACCTGCGGTCGAGTCGCGCGCCGGCGCTGTGACGGCATCGAAATCGGGAAGCTGAGCAACGGGCGGCAGTTACTTCACCGCGGTCTTATCGCCCTTCAGGTACTTGTCCAGAAACCGCAGCACCGCCGAATAACCCTCGACCTGATTCTTCTTCTTCGTAAAGCCGTGTCCCTCGTCTGCAAAGACGATGTACTCGACGGGCACGCCGTTCTTCTTGACGGCGGCCACGACTTCGTCGGACTCCACTTTCAGCACGCGCGGGTCGTTGGCGCCCTGCAGCACCATCAGCGGCTTACGGATGAGATCCGCGTGCAGGAGCGGCGATACCTCTTCGAGCATTTTGCGATCGGCTGTCGGATCGCCCATCTCGGCGTAGAGAGCCAGGCGCTGCGCTTCCCACCATGACGGGATGCTCTCGAGCGTCCGGATCCAGTTGGCAACGCCGAAGAGATCGACGCCGACGTTGAACTCCTGCGGCTGGAACGCCAGCGCGGCGAGGACCATGTAGCCGCCGTAGCTGCCGCCGAGAATTCCGATGCGGCCCGGATCGACATACTCGAGCGACTGCAGGTACTTCTTGGCGTCGATGCAGTCCCACAGAGGCTCGCGGCCGTGCTTCTTGTCGTCGGCCGCGAAGAAGGTCTTCCCATACCCCGAACTGCCGCGGTTGTTGATGCCGAGGACGACATACCCGTGGTTGGCAAAGTACTGATTCAGGCTGTTGTAGCCCGGCACCGTCTGGCCGCCGGGTCCGCCGTGCACGAGCACGATGGCCGGCGCTTTGTGCGCCGCGTCGGCCTGTTGAGGCTTCCAGAGGTAGTTCGGCACCGTCATGCCGTCACGTGCCTTGAAGCGCACGGTCTGGACGTCGACCAGATCCTGTGGGTCAATCGCGGGGGTCAGGGAGTTGGTCAGCCTGGTCTGCTTCGAGGACGCCAGGTCGAGCACGTACAAGTTGTTCGGAGAGCGATCGCCGTTGACGTAGAGCGCGGCCTTCGTCTCGCTGCGGGCAAACGTGACCGAGCTGATGCCGGCGTTCGGGATGACGGGCAGCGGGACAGGCGTGTTGGCCGTCGTATCGGTGACACTGATCTTCGGCCTGCCGTCCGCGTTTACCCCGATCGCCCGATAGCGGCCCTTGTCCGAGAGCGACATGAACGTGACGTCCCAGTCGGTTTTGAAGACGTCTTCGCGCTGGCCCGTCGAGAGCGTGTAGCGGCGCAACGCTGCGAACTCGCCCGTATCGTTCGCGATGTAATAGAGGTATTTCGACGCCGGGTCGAACCCGGCGGACGAGAAACTCGCCTGGCCTGTGTGGTCCGACACACGTGTCGTCGTCCTGGTTCCGGCGTTCCAGAGAAGCACGTCGCTGTCGTTGGTCGTGTTGACTTTCCCGAGAGCCACCCACTTGCCATCGGCCGACACTTCGGCCGGGAAGTAGCCATCCTTGTTCTCGTAGACCAGCGTTCGGCCGTAGGCTTTCGCATCGTAACGGTAGATGTCGAAGAACTTCGGGTCACGCTCGTTGGTGCGCACGTAGAAGGCCGCACCGTCTGGCGTCCAGTCGATGAACTGCGCCTTGAGCTTTTCACCGGGCGTGATGTCCCGCTCGTCCCCGGCGGGCGACCGGACATACAGATGGTTCAGCTCGTTGCCGCCCTGATCGCGCGTGAGCATGATGCGATCGTCGTCGGGAAAGAACGACACGGCGTAGGTCGAATCGGTCGTCGAGGTTGTGATCGGTGTCCACGAACCTCCCGACACCGGCACTGTGTAAGCATTCCAGATGCCTGTCTTGTTCGACGAGAACAGAATCCGCGACTCGTCAGACGAGAAAGACGCGCCCGAAATTGCCGTCGTACCGAGGAACTGCTCAATCGTGTACTGCTTGGGCTGTCGCGCGGCCGCCTGGGTGCCAGCCGGCGTTGAATCCGCCTTGATCGAGAGGGACGCAACGACCACGAACGTGGCAGCAATGGCCGATCTCATGTTCATCCTCCAGGAGAAACGTCATGATACCGCCTCCGAGCCGCCGCGGCTCATGCGCGTCCTGGGATTCCATCTGCCTACCACCTTGGCGCCATCCTGCACTGGGCAGTCTTCGGGCCGGTGACGGAGTAGCGTCCCTCGTCTGGGCTCATCGGATGTAGGATCTTGGCCGATCGTGACCTTCGCTCGCCCGTTGCGACCCATGACCCGGCTGCTTGCCGTCTTCGTCGTCCTCACGTCCGGTCTGCTGGCGCCTGCAGACGTCTGTGGTCAGTACCTCATGGAGAACCTCGGGCGGGGAGTGGTGGCTGTCCGCGCCAGCGAGACCACGGTCTACGTTGGGTGGCGTCTGCTCGGACCGGATCGCTCCGAGATCGCCTTCAACGTGTACCGGTCGGCCAACGGCGGCCCGCCGTCGAAGCTCAACGTCCGCCCCATCATCATCACCACGGACTTCGTCGACGCGACGGCGGACCTCTCGCTGACCAACGTTTACACCGTGCGTCCGGTGCTCGCCGGGCGCGAGCTCGCGGCGAGCGCGCCGGCGACGCTCCGGGCCAACGCACCGGTTCAGCAGTACCTGACGGTGCCGCTGCAGCGGCCGGCGGGGGGACCGGTGGAAGTCCCCGCCGGGGCGAAGACCGTCAGCTACACCTACAGCCCGAACGATACGAGCGTTGGCGATCTCGACGGAGACGGGGAGTACGAGATCGTGGTGAAGTGGGACCCGTCGAACGCCAGGGACACGGCGTCGCCGGGCTTGTCCGGCCGTCCCTTGCTCGACGCCTACCGTCTGGACGGCACGCGGTTGTGGCGGATCGATCTCGGCAGGAACATCCGTGCCGGTGCTCACTACACGCAGTTCATCGTCTACGACCTCGACGGCGACGGCCGTGCCGAGCTGGCGTGCAAGACCGCCGACGGAACCGTTGACGGCCAGGGCCGCGTCATTGGAGATGGGTCCAAGGACTTCCGTTCGCTGGAGGTGCCGACCGACGGCGTGCGGGTGATGGACGCAACCGATCGGCGCTACGGCAAGGTCCTGGCGGGTCCGGAGTACTTCACGGTTTTCGACGGACGCACCGGCGCCGCGCTGGCGACGACGACCTACGTACCGGGACGCGAACCGCAGGACGGATGGGGTGGTATCGGCGGCAACGGCGGGACAGACAACAACGGCAACCGAGTGGATCGATTCCTCGCGGGCGTCGCGTATCTCGACGGCCGGCTCCCGAGCGTCATCATGACGCGCGGGTACTATGGCCGGAGCGTGCTCGCCGCATGGGATTGGCGAAGAGGGCAGCTCACGCCGCGCTGGGTGTTCGATTCGGGCAGTGCGCCCCCGCCCTATCCCAATCCCACCGCGTCACCTTACTCCGGCCAGGGCAATCACAGCCTGGCTGTGGCTGACGTCGACTCTGACGGCAGGGACGAGATCATCTACGGCAGCATGGTAGTCGACGACGACGGCAAAGGACTGTTCTCTACGGGCCTGCGCCATGGCGACGCCCTGCATGTCGGAGACCTCGATCCGGTTCGGCCGGGCCTCGAGGTGTTCGGTATTCACGAAAACGAGGAGGCGACGGTCGAGCTCCGGACACCAGGGCTCGCCCTATACGATGCCCGCGGCGGCCAGATCCTCTGGGGCCTGCTGCCCGGCGGCGACGTCGGACGGGGCCTGGCCGCCGATATCGATCCGCGGCATCGCGGCGACGAGTTCTGGACGAATGCGCCGGTCGGGCTGCTCGACGCCACTGGCGCGCGCATCGCCGACGCCCCGCCGACGGTCAACTTCGCGGTCTGGTGGGATGCGGACCCGTTGCGCGAGCTTCTCGACAGTAACTGGATCGGCAAGTGGGACTGGGGGGCGAGCGCCGTGACCAGGCTGCTGACCGCGACCGGCGCGGTGTCGAATAACGGCACCAAGGCCACGCCGGCGCTCTCCGCCGACATCCTCGGCGACTGGCGCGAGGAAGTCATCTGGCGGGCCGACGACAACGAGTCGCTTCGAATTTACACGACGACGATACCTGCCGCGGATCGCGTCTACACGCTGATGCACGACCCGCAGTACCGCGTGGCGATCGCATGGCAGAACGTCGGCTACAACCAGCCTCCGCATCCGAGCTTCTTCCTCGGCGACGGCATGAAGCCCCCGCCGCATCCTCGCATCACCGTTCCGGCGCGACACAGAGACTGAAGCGCCGGGAGTTTTGCCACACGTGTTGCGAATCTTCACGCGCGCAACCGTCTCAGACCGTCGTTATTCACCAGAAAACCGTGCATTCGGCGTTGTGCCGATCCGGTACGCCTGTTGCTCCGTGTCTCGCCATGGAAGTGCACGCCATGTCTCACACTGCAGCTCTGCCTCCTTACATCCCAGACCTGGACGCCCTGATTCGGGCGGAGTACCTCGAGATGCCAGGTCTCTGCCTGACCGTGGCCCAGGCCGCCAGGCTCTGGAACGTCGGGCGTGACGAGTGCATCAAGACACTCGACACGTTGACGAACGCCGGCTTTCTCTACCGGTCCAAGGATCAGTACCTGCGGACGGGTTGCGGACGCTGGTTTCTCTAGCGCCTTGACCCCCGGCGAAGAATCTCACGCGCCTGCGGAATAGTCCCCATCCGCAGGCGCCGGCCGGAGACCGCCCGCCTCGATCCCAAGCAGTCCCGGGCGTGCCGACGACGGCGCCGAATGTGCAGCCACCTCATCACGGCGAGGCACCGATGACTGCACTTCAACGTCTCATCCCCCTTCCGCACCTCCTCGAAATCGACCGGGTTGACGTTCCGGCCCCGGCCGCGGAAGTGTGGGACTCCCTGCGCCATGGCGAGCTGACGCGCTCGATACCCATCCGCACGCTGTTCTGGCTCCGGAGCCTGGCGAGCCTCAAGAGCGCCGGCGACCAAGTGTCGATCCGGATCGATACCCTGCGCTCGTCTCGCGAGCACCCCGGATTCCAGGTCCTCGTCGACGAGCCACCACACGAGCTGGCGGTCGGCGCCATCGGTAAGGTGTGGCAGCTGGACATTCCGTTCGTGCACGTCGGCGACGACCAGGCCTACTCAGCGTTCTCGCAGCCCGGCTTCATCAAGGTTGCGTGGGCGATCCGGGTGCTGCCGCGCGGCGCAGAGCGCTGCCATGTCGAGCTCGAGGTGCGGGTCGCGGCGACCGACGCGGACTCGTGGCGCAAGTTCCGTCGCTACTTCCGCGTGGTCGGCCCGTTCTCCCGGTTCATCCGCCATTCGCTCCTGCGTGCGCTCGCTCGCCAGATGACCGCGTCTGACGCGCAAGCCGGGCGGCAGGCCGCGTAGGTGGGGATGTCCATGCGCATGATCCTGGCGGCGCTCTTCATCGGACATGGCGTGGCCCATGTCGTCGGCTTCGCGGTCCCCTGGAAGCTCGTGACATCCGCGGAAGTTCCATATCGGACGACCGTCGCGGGCGGCCTGATAGACATCGGGCCGGCCGGCGTCCGACTGGTCGGCCTTCTGTGGCTGTTCGTGGCCCTGACCCTCGTGAGCGTCGCGGCGGGCGTCCTGCAACACACCACGTGGTGGTATCGGGAGGCGATTGGGATTCTGATGGTGTCGTTCGGGCTCTGCCTGCTCGGATGGCCCGACGCTCGTCCCGGGATTGTCGCGAACCTCCTGATTCTGGCTGTGCTCGTCGGCGGGGCGTACCTGGGGTGGTATCCGGACTTGGCTTAGACAGCTACCAGCTACCAGCTACCAGCTACCAGCCACCAGCTTCCAGCTTCCACTTCTTACTTCAGACTTCGACCTTTTACACTTCAGACTTCCCACGTCAGACTTCAAACTTTCAGTCTGCCGTCTTCAGATCAGACTTCCCACGTCAGACTTCAGACTTTCAGTTTGCCGTCTTCAGACTCTCAGTTCGCCGTCCTGAGGAACCAGCGGTCGAGCAGCACGTGTCTCGTGAAGAGAGGAGACCCGAGGAGTAGCCGGCCAATCGCCGCGGTGGCCGTGCGCAGGGGCGCCGCGGGGCGATGCACCGGGGGGTGGATTTCGGCGAGCGCCCTGGCGTAGGGCTCGAGATCCTCTATGGCGTACCGGCCGTTGGCTGCGATGAGCGTTTCCGCGGCGAGTCGGCCCGATGCGATGGCCGGGTGAATGCCTTCGCCACTCTCGGGGAACGCGAGACCCGCGCTGTCTCCGACGATCAACATTCCGGGAGCGGCGAGCGGCCGGGTTCCCACGCCAGACGCATGATAGGCGTGCCCTCGCCATTTGAGCGGCGTCCCCGGCCTCAGTCGTCCGCTGGCCTCGAGGAGCGCGATGAAGTTCCTGACGTGGCTCGCGAAGTCCCGGCTGTCTCGCCGGCCGATGCCGACGTTGAGGTAATCGCCCTTCCGCACGCACCACCCGTAGCCCTCGAAGTCACGGCAGAACAGCAGCTCGGGCGGCTGGCCATCGGCGCGCGCGTCTCGACGGTCCAGACGAAACTCCGCTTCTTTCGCGACCACGGGCGGAAATGTATCCGCTGACCCCTGCAGGTGTCGGGCGACGGGACAGAAGTGTCCTCCGGCACCGATGACGACTGGCGTTTCGATCGCTTCGTCATTGGCGGTGACGATCCACCGGTCACCGCTCCGTCGCAACGCCGTGACCGGCGTTCGCTCGAGGACGCGCACACCGGCGCGGCGGAGCAGGAAGTCATCGAACTCGCACCGGCGGATGGCGTAGCTGACGACGTGCGCGTATCGCGTTTCGATACTCCGGCTGATCCGGCCGTCTGCGTCCGAAGCCCGCACTCGGTCACCACCGGAAATGACGCCGGTCCGGAAGGCGGTAATCTCCTGCAGCGTGAGCCCCGCCGCACGGTATTCGCCCGGATCGAGCTCGAGCAGCGGAAAGACGCCGGGCGTGAGCCAGCCCGCGCAGACCTTGTCGCGCGGAAAGGCGGAGCGGTCGGCTACCACGACGTCCCAGCCGGCTCGCCGGAGCGTGCGGGCGCAGGTCGAGCCCGCCGGGCCACCGCCGACGATCAGGGCGTCGCAGCGAGTCATCCCTGCCTTCCGGGGCTGCGGTAGACCTCGGCTCTTGCCCAGAACGGCGGCACGGACTCGCGTGGCGTGAAGAGGATCTGGAAGAGCTGCATCCACCCGCTGGCGAACGCTGCCTGAGATCCCGCGAGGTACAGCTCCCACGCTCGCGCGAACTGGTCTCCATAGGTCTGCCGCACCGTGTCTCTCGCCGCCTCGTAGCGTGCCGCCCACTGCTCTAGCGTCCGCTCGTAGTGCAGGCGCAGATTCTCGACGTCGATGACCGACATTCCCGCTGGCGCCAGGACGCGTGTCGTGACCTCGGCAAGCGTGGGAGTATAGGCGCCGGGGAAGATACGTCGCCGGACCCACGCATTCAGCGGGCACGGCGTGTCCCGGCCGATGAAATGGAGGAGGCCCCGTCCGCCGTCGCGCCGCACGGAGCGTCGAACCACGTCGGCAAAGGCCTCGAGGCTGGGAAGGCCGACGTGCTCCAGCATGCCGATCGAGACGAACACGTCGAACGTGCCGCGCACGTTGCGATAGTCGTCGTCGATGAACTCGACGCGGTCGGTGAGCCCCTCTCGTGCCGCGCGCTCGCGTGCGAACGTGAGCTGCTCCCGCGACACGTTGAACGCCTTCACACGCACTCCGTAATGCCGGGCCATGAAGAGCGCGAGTGCGCCCCAGCCGCACCCTGCTTCGACGACCGTGTCTCCGGGTTTCAGCTGCAGCTTGCGGCACACGAGATCCAGCTTGGCCTGTTGTGCCTCGTCGAGCGACATGTCAGGGCGCTCGAAATACGCGCACGTGTAAACCAGCTCCCGGTCCAGCCACTGCTGATAGAAGCTGTTTCCCAGATCGTAGTGATGATGGACGTTGTCGCGAGCGGCCCTCAGCGAGTTGGGGATGACGAGCCACCGGCCGACCCGGTCCCGCCACGAGGGCGTCAGCGACAGTCGAGACAAACCCTCGACGACGGGTTCGAGCGCACCACGGACCTCGAGACGGCCGGCCATGTAGGCTTCGCCGAACCAGAGATCCGGATTGACGGCCAGGCCGAGGAGCGTCCGCCGGTCATGGACGACCAGATCGCCCACGGCTGGCCGGGACTCGACGTATGGAGAGCTGCGATCCCAGAGCTCGAGGCGCACTGCTGCCGGGGCAATCGTGTGCTGCACGCGCGCGGCCAGCCATCGGTCGCTCCAGCCGATGCCGCGCCGCGTCCCCTTCTCCGACCGATCCGCAGGGTGGATCGCCGGGACGGTAGCCGTGCCAAGGGACGGATGAGTATGGGTGCTCATGCGGCGACTCCCAATCTATGCAAGGTCACGCCCGCCGAGCTCTACGTATACCCCCGCCGACTCATGCGGTCAAATCGATCTTTTTGGGCGATCGCCGGGCCGAGAGAACGCGTCTCGGCGGGGCGTTTTTCCCCACCGTGGCGGAGCTTTCCGCTCCAATTCGTAGTCTCAGGCTTCCGACGGACCTGGATTGGGTCCACCTGGACGGGGACACTACGCTGCGTCCGACGGCACGAGACCTGCTCCAGGTCACTGTCGAGAGGTTCTTATGAAGCCAGACATCCGCCGCATCCTGATTCCGCTCGACTTCAGCCCACCTTCGGACCGTGCGCTCGGCTACGCCCGCGCCCTCTCCGCCGAGTTCGGGGCGCCGCTTTATGTGCTGCACGTCATCGAGGATCGGTTGATGACCGGTCCGTGGCCAGCCGAAGTCTATCTGGGCGAGCTGCCCAAACTTCGCGAAGATCTGGTCAAGGAAGCCGAGCGCCGCATGCTGGTGTGCCTCGAGTCTCTCGCGGCAGAAGGGATCCAGGCAACTGGTGAAGTTCTGATCGGAGGTCCGTCCCACGTCATCATCGAGCAGGCGAACAACGTCCATGCCGACCTCATCGTCATGGGCACGCATGGGAGGACGGGCCTGACCCACCTCCTCATCGGAAGCGTCGCCGAGCGGGTGATTCGGCATGCGCCGTGTCCGGTGTTCGTCGTGCGCGAGCGGAAGGCCGTCGAGGCTTTGCCCGAGCCAGCCGTTGTGCCCGGGACTGTCACTGTCTAGGAAAGCGACGGCGCGCGGTCCCGGCCGTATTACTCTTGCGGAGCATGTCGACAACGGACACGACGCCCTCCGCCGAGGTTCTGCTGCTCGAACGGCTGCGCGCCGCGACTGAAACGCTCGAGCTCGTCGCCGCCGACCGCGGGACGCTGGCCCTGCTCTCGGAAGATGAACACCGGCGCCTCCGTGCAGCGGCCGCACTCGTCTGCAATCCCGACGTTCGCGCCCGCCGCACGATGGCGAAGGCGCTCGCGCGCCGACGGCGCCGGGAAGAATCCGAGCGGGACGAAGTCATTCTTGCCGCGACGGGCATTCGCACGCTTCGCCGGTCGCCGGTATTCACGACCCCGAATATCTTCGCGCCCAGAGAATTCGAACCGAGAGATCTCGCACCCGCTGCCGACGCCGAGGAGAGTCCCGGCGCCGATCCGGCGGCACCGGGGGAGACTTCGGATCCGCGGTGCTGCTACATCTGCAAGCAGAAATACTCGACGATTCATCACTTCTACGATCGCCTGTGTCCGTCGTGCGGGGAGCTCAACTTCGCGAAGCGGAGCGAGCTGGCGGACCTGCGGGGTCGCGTCGCGCTGCTGACAGGCGGTCGGGTGAAGATCGGCTATCAGGCCGGCCTCAAGCTGCTGCGTTCAGGGGCGCACGTCATCGTCACGACCCGGTTCCCACGCGACTCGGCGGCGCGCTACGCACAGGAGCCCGACTTTGCGGCGTGGTGCGATCGTCTGGAGATCTACGGTCTGGATCTCCGTCACACGCCGAGCGTCGAGGCGTTCTGCCAGGAGCTGCTCGCGACCCGCCACCGCCTCGACGTGATCGTCAACAATGCGTGCCAGACCGTCCGCCGCCCGCCGGACTTCTACGCCCACATGATGGCTCGCGAGACGGCGCCACTCGTGAATACGCCGGACGCTGTCCGAAAGCTCCTGTCTGCGTATGACGGGTTGCGCGGTGCGCACGGGTCGCAGGAGGGTGCGGCCACGCTGGTGCCGTCGAACGCCCGGGCACTCGAACCTGCTGGACTGGCCGGAATTGCCAACGCTTCTCAGCTGTCGCAGCTCCGGCTCCTGCAGGAGGAGATGCTGGCGCAGCCGGACCTCTTTCCGGAAGGCCGGCTCGATCAGGATCTCCAGCAGGTGGATCTGCGCCAACGTAACTCATGGCGTCTGCTGCTGTCGGACGTATCAACGGTCGAGCTGCTCGAAGTCCAGCTCGTCAACGCTGTCGCGCCGTTCATCCTCAACGCCAGGCTCAAGCCGCTCATGCTGCGGACGCCCGGGCGCGACAAGCACATCGTCAACGTCTCGGCGGTCGAAGGACAGTTCTATCGCAGCTGGAAGACGACCCGGCATCCGCACACGAACATGGCGAAGGCGGCGCTGAACATGATGACGCGCACGTCGGCGACGGATTACCACGCCGACGGGATTCACATGAACAGCGTCGATACGGGATGGGTGACCGACGAGGATGCGGCCGAGATTGCCGAACGGAAGACCGCCGAGCAGCGCTTTCACCCGCCGCTCGACATTGTCGACGGCGCGGCGCGGATTCTCGATCCGGTCGTCACCGGCATGAACACCGGCGTGCACGTGTGGGGTCAGTTCCTGAAGGACTACCGGCCGACAGACTGGTAAGCGAGGAGAACGGCATGCCGCGGGCCGCGTTTCAGCCGGCCGCGGACGTGCTCGACGTCGACGGTGAAGCCGTGCTGGCGCAGGCGCCGAGCGAATTTCCGATCCTCTGAGGCCAGCCACATCGCCAGGACGCCGCCGGCCGTCAGCGACGAGCGAATGGCATCGATGCCGCGGTCGCTGTAGAGCCAGCCATTGGTCGACGTCGTCAGGGCATCGGAGCCGTTGTCGACGTCGAGCAGGACGGCGTCGAACTTCCCCGGATTCGAACGCACGGCAACGGCAACATCTGTTTCCTCGACGCGCACTCGCGGATCGTCGAGCGGACGGCCGGCGAGGGGGCCGAGCGGGCCGCGATTCCAGCCGACCACGGCCGAAACGAGCTCGGCGACGACGACGATCGCAGCTGGCGGCAGCACATCGAGTGCTGCACGGAGCGTGAAGCCCATGCCGAGGCCTCCGATGAGCACGCGTGGGGCCGAAGCCGATGCCATGCGTCGGCACGCGAGTGTCGCCAGCGCGTCCTCGGAGCCGTGCTCGTCGCTCGACATGAGCGGCTTGTTGTCGGCGAGGAGGAGAAACTCGCCGTCGCGACTCTTGAGCGTCAGTGCCGTTCCGTCAGGAGCGGCCGCATCGCCGACAAAGATCCAGGGTTTCAATGATTCAGCCCGTACAGCAGCACGAACCCGAGACGCGCTTTCACTTGATTCTCTCCGACACCGTGATCACGACCTCGCGGTACTCCGGCAGCACGCCGTCGTCGACCGTGAAGCGGATCGTATGGCTGCCGATCTGGCTGGCGCCTGGCGTCCAACTGAACGCGCGCGCGGCCGAATCGAATTGTGCACCGTCCGGGAGCCGGCTGGCCGAGTAGCGTAGCGTCACGCCATCGAGCGGGCTCCTGGCGTTGACCACGAAGCTGATCGGGCGACCAACCTCGCCGAGCTGCGGGGGGACCGCATCAAGGACAGGACGGTAGACTGTTCGAGGCCTGGGATAGTCCTTGTCCGCGACGGCGAAGCTGTATGGATGTGTCGCGTCAGGCGCCGTCGGATGCGCATAGAGCGTATCTGGCGGCGTTCCGGGTGCCGGTCGGTCGACCGTGACCTCCCGCACTGCCATGCCGCGCGGCGTCGACACGTTGCGTACGGCCGTCGTCTTGTACGGATGATCCTTGACGTACTCCAGCACGGGCTCGCGTTTCCGCGTGTTCATCACTTTCACGAAGACCGGAACGCCGTCCTTCGTCTGCGCTTTGAAGCCCTCGAACGTCGCGGTATCGACGTCGTCGAGCACGACCGCGGGGCGACCGTCCTCGACCATGAACGACAAGGTGACATTGCGAACGGTCAGCCCCCTGACGTGGCGCGCGTATAGCCCGTAGGCCGGCAGCACGCCGAAGTTGCTCGGCTCGGGATACTCGCGCGGCATCTCCGGGATGTTGTAGGGGTCGTCGGTCCACCCACCGGCGCCGTTACCCTCGGACGGGCTCCAGCTGACGCGGGGCAGCAGGGCTTCATTCTTGGCGAAGAACGTGTTGACGAGCCAGGGCAGCGACTGGCTGGCCGTCGCCGCTTGATACCCGGTGTAGGCGTAAGGCTGGTTGATCTGCCTCTGCTCGACCGCGTGCGCCATCGTCAACCCGCCCCGATACTGCACCGAGACGTCGCTGATGGTGACGTTCTCGACGGGATTGTCGACGAGCCCCGCGATGATGATTGGATAACGCGGATCGGCGTTCTCCACCGTCACGCCGCTGATGCTGATGTCGCGCATGCGCGCCACCGCAGAGCCAACCGCATTCGCGAAGAGAGGACTCGTCGGGTCGACGGCGTCGGGATTCAGCCTGGTGGGTGACGCCTGATTGACGATCGTGAACGGTGTGCCGGAGCCTCCAATTGGCGCGGGCGCCGTCTTCTCGTACGAGGGGATGTAGCGGACTGCCGGATGGCGGCCGTAGCGTTCGGTCAGGTTGGGCAGCACCCAGCTCCTGTCTTCCAGCCGGACGGTACTTGCGGGTGTCACGAGCTCGCTTGCGTCCTTTCCGGTGACCGGCGTGCGGCCGCGGTCGCCGAGCCGGATGTAGATCGGTGAGCTGCTCACGTTCTTCATCGTGGCGTCGGTCAGAACGATGTTTCGCAATTCGGCGCCATCGACCGACTCCAGGGCAAAACCCCGCGACCGGTCGAAGACGACGTGGCGGATCGTGATGGTGTCGAAGCCGGTGGTGCCCTCGGTCCCGAGCTTGATGCGGGCCGTCGGGCCATCGCGGTCGGTCGCGATCTGCTTCTGGGTCGAGTAAACCCTGTCGATGACTGATCCGGCATCGTAACCGCTGACGGTACAGTCTTCGATCAACACGTTCCTCGTCGGCGTGAATATACCCAGGCCGAACGTGCCCTTCAGAACGATCGCGTCGTCGGTCAGCGAATTGAAGACGGAATTCCTGATCGTGACGTTCTGCGACGCATCGATGTCGTAGGCGTCGCGATTGGTGTCCACGACGATATTGTCGACCGTCCAGCCGACAACGCCGGTACCGATGATGGCGAAGTGTCCGCCGTTCTTGAGCGAGAAATCCTTAAAGACGATGTTCCTGGCGTTCTTGAGGGCGATCGCCTTGTTGGCGCCACCCGGCGCGCCGGATTCGGTTCGGGTCGTGACCTCGCGCGGGTCGCCGCCGGTGAGCACGTTGACGGTTTCGCCGCGATCGTTGATGTAACTGCCATCGATCAGGCCGGGCCCGGAGATCATGACGTCCTCGACGTCGACGCCGTAGATCAGGCTGTTGGCCCAGTGGCTGTGACCGTGATCCTGCAACCCGACGAACAGATTCGGCTCCGGCGCATCGTAGAAGCCGCCGCCCTGCCCAGGTCCTGTTCCTTGGACAGCCGCGCGCAGGACCGATGTCCGTGCTGCGAGGTGCAGGCCCACATGACTCATGAGCCGGATGGTATAGGTCCTGAAGTCGCCGGCGGGCACGACGACCGTACCGCCGCCCGCTGCCGCGGCGGCCGCTATGGCCGCGTTGATCGCCTTCTGATTCGTAACGGCCGATCCGCCAGGCACGGCTCCCTGTCTGGTGATGTCGAAGAACGGAGACTTCGGCTCCGGAAGCGTGACGACGCCGCTGCCAGTGGCCAGCGGAATCTGCTGAGAGCTCGGCTTGCCGCCGGTCTGGATTGCGGAGAGACCCGAGGAGGTGAGTGAAAGGAGCATCGCCGCGGACGCGATGCCTCGCCACGCGCTACTGAAGGACATGAGGCAGCATGATACTGCCATCACGGATCGCGGATCAGAGAATCACTGAGACGCGGAGATCACTGATCGGGGAATCACGGGACGCGGATGGGCGAGTTGCTCGAGCTCACGGGACGCGGATCACGCGGATGGCTCGAGTTTCACGGGACCTCCGTGATCCCTGATCCGCGATTCGTCCGTGAGATGAATCGGTGATCCTACGCGCGCGCCAGCAGGCCGGCGAAGAGCTGGCAGAGGACGGCCCCAACGATCGTCATCGACAACCCCCACATCATCAACTGACGAAAAAGGACGCGTGATTCATCCGCGTCGGCCACTGCGGCGACCGCAAGCGCACCGATGGTGGACAGCGGTGAGATGTCGACGATGGATGAGCCGACATTGATCGAGAGCGCGATGGCGAGCGGGTCGCCTCCGCCCAGCCGCTCGACAAGGCTCGAAATGGTCGGCAGGAACGCGGGCAGCACGACGCCGGACGTGCTGCTGTAGGTCGAGATGGCCCCGGTCACGAACGCAATCACGCCGTTAATCGACGACGGCGACGCCAGCCGCGCCAGCAAGGAGGTGAACAGGTCCATGCCCCCGGTCTTTTCGAGGACCGCAATCAGCACCGACACGCCGCACACCATCATGATGATTCCCCACGGCACGCTGCGGACGGCCGCGCCATCGTCAGCCGCCTGTGCGACCAGCAGGATCGCCGATGCCGCGAAAGCCGAGAGACCGAGGCTCAGGTTGAACGCCACGACACCGAGAATCCATGTGGCGATGGTGAGGAGGGTCAGCCGCTGGTGCCGTAACAACTTGTCGATTGGCACAAGAGCTGGGTCCGCAGTGGCCGGAACAGTATGGGACGCCACACTGGATGACCCCGCGCCTCCTCGACTCAGCCAGGCGTACGCGACACCGGCAACGATGACGTGGGCGGCAAAGTTTGCGAACCACACTCGGGCTTCGTGTCCGACGAGACCGGTCTTGGCCATCGCGCCGTTGGCGATGATGCCGACCGACGAGAATGGTGACAGGTTGCCGGCGTTCGCGCCGTTGGCGACCATGAGAGCCGTCAGGAAGGGGGAGATCCCGACGCGCTGTCCCACGGCCATGGCGAGCGGCGCGAGCAGGGCGACGGTGGATATCGCCCCCGGTCCGACCGAGCAGAGCGCGCACGCGACGACGAAGAAGAGCACCGGGATCACGCGCGCGTTGCCGCGAGCGAGCTTGATCGCGCGATGGGCAAGTCCCTCGAGCGTCCCGTTCGTTTCGGCGATCGAAAAAAGCAGCGTGACGCCGGCGAGCGTCAGGAAGAGCGTCACCGGGAATCCTGCCATCACCGCGTCGGGCCGCATCCCGGCCTGATACACGCCGATCAGCCATGCGAACGCGAGGGCGAGCCACCCGACGTTGATGCGTGAGGTCATCGACAGCGCGATCGCGACCAGGAGGGCGACGAGTGAAAGGACGGCTGGATTCACGGTGAGGGGGTGATCTTACAGGACCCTGCCTCTTCCTGGACCCTCACAGTAAGTCAGCGTTTTTCAGCCCAGGTTCAGGACTTCGGTTGACCGGCATCGCTACGCTGCTCACTGAGGGAATATGAGCACGACGAGCGATGCCCGGACAGCAGGCGCGACAGCTGCGGCGGTGTTCGTTGCTGCCGTTACGGCCTTGGCCGGCCAGGGGAGCTACACCTTGCCCGCGGGAACGACCGCCACCTCGCGCGCGGCCGAGGCGGCGGCGCTTCGCGCGCGCGGTCAATTCCTGGGCTACAACCTCGATCGCGACGCCGCGCTCGCGTCGTTCCGCGAGGCGATAGCGGCGGACCCGACGCATCCGGCGGCGTATCGTCTGACCGCCGCTACGCTCTGGATCAACGCGCTCTTCGAGCAGGGTGCGGTGACCGCCGAGGACTACCTCGGACAGGCGCGGTCCGATCCACACCGCCAGGCGCCCTCCACCCAGCTCGAAGCCGTCTTTCGCGAGCACCTCGACCGCGCGCTGAAGCTGGCCGAGGAGCGGTGCCGTGTCGCCGACAGCGCCGACGCGCATTTTCAGCTCGGATCGGCCTACGGCTATCAAGCCACTTACGCCGCGACCATCGAAGGAAGCCTCTTCGGCACGCTACGTGCCTCACGCCGCGCATATGCCGAGCACGAGCGCGTGCTCGAGCTCGATCCGAGCCGCAAGGACGCAGGGCTCATCGTCGGGATGTACCGCTATGCCATCTCATCACTGTCGCTGCCGTCGCGTCTCATGGCCCGCATGGCAGGCTTCAGCGGTGGCCGCGAGTCCGGACTTCGGATGGTCGAAGAAGCGGCCGGCTATCCAAGTGACGTCCAGACCAACGCACGCTTCACGCTCATCGTCATCTACAACCGCGAGAAGCGATTCGACGATGCCCTCCGTGTCGTTGGCGAGCTGCAGCAGCAGTACCCGCGCAACCGGCTCTTGTGGCTCGAGGCCGGCAGCACGGCGCTCAGGGCCGGACGTCCTGCGATCGCGCGGCAATCGCTCGAGCACGGACTGGCGATGCTCGCCGCCGACACAAGGCCGCGCGCATTCGGCGAGCTGGCCCGCTGGGGCTACTACCACGGCGCCTCGCTCGTCGCGCTGAAAGAGACCGATGCCGCGCGCCGCGCGCTCGACGCCGCCCTCAGGGATCCGTCCCGTGCGTGGGTGCAGGGCCGGATTCACACCGAGCTTGGGAAGCTGGCCGACCTGACCGGAGACCGGCCTCACGCGATCGACGAGTATCGGCAGGCGATTCGTCTCTGCGACGGAGATGACGATGACGTGTGCGCCAAGGATGCCAGGGCCCTCTTGAAAGGAAGGAACCGGTGATGTCGCAACGTGCTCGGTCCATGTGCGCCGTGACCAGCATGGTGCTGACGCTCGCCGCGGCCGCCCTCCTCGTGTCGCGGGGAACTCGAGCGTCGGCGAGAAATGTCGCGCGTGAGTCACTGCGCTCGACGTTCGAATCCGACACGCGAAATCTCGTCTACCGGTGGGATCCGGCCGATCTCCGCCCGGAACGCGTGCGGCGGGCGGCGCTGTTCGACTTCATGTACCAGACGTACGACAGCTCGGCCTGGATCCCGCAATCGCTGTTCGACGGCAATCTCGTGACACAGGCCGTCATCGGCGACGTCGACACGATTGTCGGCGAGAAGGTCGGCCTGGTCCTCTGGCGCGAGCAGTCCGTGGTCCCCGCCTACGGTATGGCTCCCAGCGCACGGTCAGACGAGCCGTTGCGCTGGACGGTGAACTGCCTGGTCTGCCATACAGCGCAGATCGATGGCGTCGCGTACCTCGGTGCGGGCACCAAGACGTTCGACGACCTGTGGCTTGGCGAAGCTCTCAAGACGCTGACGAGCGAGCGCTGGCGCTCGGCGCTGCCCCGGGACCCGGGGGATCGCGCGCTGGCGGTTGAAGCCAACCGCATCCTCACCAGCCATCACCACGACAAGATCGACTCGCTCACGCGCGCGAGGTCCACGGCGTTTGCCGCCTCGCATGTGGAGTTGTTCATGCGCCCGAACGGCGCGATGCCCGCGGTCGAGGACGTCGGCCGTGGCGACACGAAGACACCGCCCCTGTGGCACACAGCCGCAAAGATGTCGTCGGGGCGCTGGTATGCCGACGGCAGCTTTCATGGTCCGTTTCCCTTGATGGCTTCGTCGATGGAGCTCGAGAAGGACCGGCCGTTTGACGCCTTGGTGAAGTCGGTCATCCCGACGATCAAGGAGGAATTCGAGTCCGTGATCCGCCATCTTCGGCCGCCGCCCTACCCGTATGAGATCGACGCGACGCTGGCGGCGCGCGGGAAGGAGCTGTTCTACTCGCAGGAAGTTGGTTGTGCCCGATGTCACGGCGTCTACGATGGCCGGGGCAACGTCGACTGGCCCGGCGTCCACAAGGACGTCGGTACGGATCGCTCGCGCCTCGACGTCGTGTCGGACAAGTTCATCGACGCGTTCGAGCACAGTCCGCTCGCCGCAGAAGGCTCGCTCATCAAGAGCGGAGGATACGCGGCGACGCCGCTCACCGGCGTGTGGGCGAATTATCCGTATCTTCACAACGGCAGCGTGCCGACCCTCTATCATCTGCTCGGCCCCGTGTCGGAGCGTCCGGCGATCTTCCACGTGATGGCGGCCGGCCGCTTCGATCGCACGCGTGTCGGCCAGGTGCTCTACCTCGACCCGGCCAACGGCCGGCTTGGGGACGCCGAGCTTATCCGGCGCTTTGGCAGCGATCGCGACTGGTTCAACGTGGCGCGGCCCGGAGCCGGCAATGGCGGCCACAACGTCTGGCCGAGAATCGCCACGGACGACAACCGGCGCGCGTTGATCGAGTACCTCAAGACCTTGTGATCGGCCCCGGGGCAGCGTCCAGACGTCAGCCTTGCAGGCCCGCCTTGCGCAGGATCGCCATCATCGGGCACCAGTTCGTGAATGCCGATTGAAACAGGTTCGCGCCGACGAACGCCGTGAACCAGAGGAACCCCGGATGCACGAACATGCCGAGGACCACACTCAAGACGACGAAGGCTCCCGCCACGAGCCGCAACGCGCGTTCGACGTTCATGACACCCTCCTGTGACGCAGTGACCACTCAAGCCGCCGAGGCGATTGGCGCCGCCGGTGCGAGCGCGCGGCGCCGAGAGAGAAAGTAAAGGACCGGAACGGTGACTCGCGACAGCAGCAGCGAGGCCACTTCGCCGGCCATCAGCGATATCGCGAGCCCCTGAAAAATCGGATCGAACAGAATGACTGCCGAGCCGGCGACGACCGCCACTGCCGTCAGCGCCATCGGACGAAACCGCACGGCGCCGGCGTCAACGACTGCATCCTCGAGCGTCATGCCTTCGGCCAGTCGCAGCTCGACGAAGTCGACCAGGATGATCGAGTTGCGCACGACGATGCCGGCGCCGGCGATGAAGCCGATCATCGAGGTCGCCGTGAAGAACGCCCCCATGGCCGCGTGCGCGGGCAGGATGCCGACGAGCGAGAACGGAATCGCCGCCATGATGGTCACCGGCGTCGCAAACGATCGGAACCATCCCACGACGAGGATGTAGATGAGGACCAGCACCGCCGCGAACGCCAGTCCGAGATCGCGGAAGACTTCGATCGTGACGTGCCACTCGCCGTCCCACTTCATCGCGAAGCGGGTCGTATCGACTGGCTGGCGCGCGTTGAACACCTCGAGCGCGTAGCCTTCGGGCAGCGTAATGTCCGCCAGCCGGCGGTTCATCGCCAGGATGGCGTACACCGGACTTTCGGCTTCGCCCGCGACGTCGGCTGTGACATAGGTGACCGGCTGCAGGTTCTTGCGATAGAGGCTGGTGTCGACCGTGGAAGGCGACTCGCGCGTGAGTTCGCGGATGGCCACGCGGGTGGTGGATCCGTTGAGGCGCACGGAGGTGACGGCCGACAAGTCGCTCGACGCCGCCCGCGGCAGCTGCAGCACGATCGGAACGTCTTCGGCCGCGCGCGGGTCGTGCAGCAGGCCGGCCGTCTCTCCCCGCGTCGCCATGCGAACGACCGTCGCGACGGCGCTCGCCGACACGCCGGCCAGCGCGGCCTTCTCTTCGTCCACGACGAGGTCGATTCGCCGCTGCGGTTCTTCGACGTACCAATCCACGTCGACGACGCCCGGCGTACTCTCCATGACGGTTCGTATCTCGCGGGCGAGCCCGACTCGCCGCTCGGCATCAGGACCGTACACTTCCGCCACCAGCGTCTGCAGGACCGGCGGCCCTGGAGGCACCTCGGCGACCTGAATGGTGGCGCCGAACTGGCGCGCAATCGGGATCAGGCGCTGGCGCACGCGCTTCGCGATGGCGTGGCTCTGTTCACTGCGTTCGCCTTTGGGGAGCAGGTTCACCTGAAGATCCGCCGACTGCGATCCATGACGCAGGAAATAATGACGGACGAGGCCGTTGAAGTTGTAGGGTGCCGACGACCCGCTGTAGCTCTGGATGTCCCGTACCGCCGGGTCCTTCATCGTGGCGTCGGCCAGTGCCGACGCCACACGGGCCGTCTCCTCGAGCGCCGTGCCGTCAGGCATGTCGATCATGACCTGGAACTCGCTCTTGTTGTCGAAGGGTAACATCTTGACGTGCACGAGCTGCAGCGGGACCAGCGCGACGCTGCCGAGGAGCAGCACGACGACGCCGATGAGAAAGAGCCAACGCATGCGTGGGTTCAGGAGGAGCGGCCTCATCGCCCGCCGATAGAACGTCGTGAGACGATCCTCGCGGTCGTGCCCGTCTGAGGTCGCGGGCCGCAGGATCCGCACGGCGGCCCAGGGCGTGACGATGAACGCGACGACGAGTGAGAACACCATCGCCGCCGACGCGCCGACGGGAATCGGGCGCATGTAGGGGCCCATCAGGCCGCCGACGAATGCCATGGGCAGGATCGCGGCGATGACCGTGAGCGTCGCGAGAATCGTCGGATTTCCCACCTCGTCGACGGCGCGGATGGCCGTCGCCATCAGGCCTCCTTCCGCACCGATCGACAGCCGTGCGTGGCGCACGATGTTCTCCACGACGACTATCGCATCGTCGACGAGGATGCCGATGGAGAAGATCAGCGCGAAGAGCGTGATCCGATTGAGCGTGTAGCCGTAGAGATAGAAGGTGAAGAGCGTGAGCGCCAGCGTCACCGGTACGGCCAGCAGCACGACCGCCGCTTCGCGCTTGCCGAGCGCCAGCCAGATCAGCGCCGAAACGGAGAGGACCGCCAGCAGCATGTGCCACAGCAGTTCGTTCGACTTCTCGGCGGCGGTCTCGCCGTAGTTCCGAGTCACCGACATCTGGAGATCGTTCGGGACCGTGGTGCCTCTCATCAGCTCGAGCTTGTGCTCGATTCGCCGCGCCACATCGATGGCGTTCGTGCCCTTGCGCTTGGCAATCGCGAGCGTGACGGCTGGATACGACTGGCCACCCTTGTGGAAGCTGACGTAGCTGACCGGTCGGGCGTCGCCGTCGACCACTGTGGCGACATCGCCGAGGAGAATCGCGCGCTGGCGATGGGTCCCCACGACGACGCGGCGCAGATCGTCTGCGGTTTCGACTCTGAGTCCCGCCCGTAGAGCGGTCGTCGAACCGGCCTCGACCTGTCCCCCGGCGCTGAGACGTACGTTTGCCGATCGGATGGCCTGCTGCACGAGCAGCGGGTCCAGGTCGTACGCCGAGAGCCGCTGCGGATCGAGCTCGACGCGCACTTCACGAGGGCGTCCACCGATGAGGGTGACTTCCGAGACATCAGGCACTTCCTTGACGCGGCCCTCGAGCTCGCCTGCGAAGAGGCGCAGCGTGTGGTCGTCATAGCGTTCGCCCCATAGCGTGACCGCCACCACCGGCACGTCATCGATCGAGCGCGCTTTCACCAGCGGGCCCACCACGCCTGGAGGGATGCGATCGGCATTGGACGCCAGCTTCTGATTCAGGCGGACGAGCGCCGAGGTTTCGTTCTCTCCGACATAGAAACGAACGATGACCATCGACGATCCCGGAGAGGAAGTGGAGTAGAGGTACTCCACGCCTGGGATCTCCCAGAGCAGCTGCTCCAGCGGACGGGTGACGCGCTGCTCGACTTCGCCGGACGAGGCGCCCGGCATTTCCACGAACACGTCGATCATCGGAACCACGATCTGTGGTTCTTCTTCCCGCGGCAAAGCCAGAATCGCGAGCGCCCCGAGCGCCATGGCACCGGCGATGAAGAGTGGCGTCAGCGGCGATCGGATGAAGGCTGCGGCGAGACGGCCGGCGGCGCCGGTACTGCCGGTCATGACGTCGCTCCCGGGGCAAGGGACGCTGACGCCTTTCGGATCGTCACCAGCGTGCCATCGCTGACGGCCGGTGGCGGTGCGATCAGAACCGATTCCCCTTCCGAGAGCCCGGCGAGGATCTCGGTGGCGCCATCTGCCGATCGGCCGACGCTGACGAACCTCAGCCGCGCCCGGTCGCCGTCGACCACGAACACACTGGTCAGTTGGCCTCTTCTGACGACGGCCCCGTCGGGGACCGTGAGCAGCCGTCGCGTGGCTCCAGGGAAGCTGGCGCGACCGAACATGCCGGCAGTGAGGCCGCTCGTTGATGCAGGCAGCCCAATCGTGACGAGCAGTGTTCGCGTATCGGCGTCGACCGCGCGGGCGACTTCCGTGACCCGTCCCGATAGTGTGATCGGGCCGTTCTGACCGTCGACGAGAACCGGGACGCTGGCGTTCAGTGCCACTCGTGCCCCGCGCGATTCATCGATCCGCACCTCCAGCTTGAACGCTCGCGTGTCCTCCATCCGCAGGAGGGGAGTGCCCGGTGCGACCATGTTGCCGGGGTCGACGAGCTTCTCCGTGACCAGTCCGTCAAACGGCGCCACGATGGTCGTGTACGACATCATCACGACCGCGGCGTCGCCGCTGGCCCTGATGCCTTCCAGGTTCGCCAGCGCCTCGCTCATGCCGGCCCGGGATCGCGCGACACGCGCTTCAGCGGCGTGCAGCGACGCTACGGCCTGGTCGAGCTCCTGCGGCGTCGCCGATTTGCGGTCGGACAGCACAAGGATGCGTCCGTGCGTGGCGCGTGCGAGTGTCAGCGCCGCGTCCGCGGCTTCCTGTTCGCTGCGGGCCGATTCAATCGCCCGTTCGGCGGCCAGGCCTCGGGCACGGGCTTCGCGCGCCGCTGCGGACACGTCGCGATCGTCGAGCCGCACCAGGACCTGGCCCGTCCGCACGCGGGTCCCCGGCTCCACGAGGACTTCGCGTACGTTCGCCATCACGCGACTCGCCAGCGTGGCACTCGTCTGGCCCCGCACGACACCGCCTGCTTCGAACAGGTCGGCGCGATCGCGCATCGCAGACGACGCGGCGGTGACCGGCAGCGGTGCGGGGTGATCGGCCGGCCGAACCTCGTGTCCGCCGCCACAACCGGAGGTCAGAGCTGCGATGGTCAGGGACGCAAGGGTAAGCAGGGCGGCTCTTTGAATCCTGGTTGGGTGTGCTGACATGATGACGGCCTCGAAATTCCGTTACCGGCCGATCGCGCGATCGAGCGCGGCGCGGCGCACGATCGTGTCCACGCGGGCCGCGATGTCCTGGGCTTCCGCGTCGAGGACGGCCTGTGCCGCCTGTAACAGGCTCGCGGCGTCCGCGAGGCCCTGCTCGTATCGGTCGCGCGTGATGCGCTGGCTCTCGATAGCCTGCGACACGACCGCCTGCGCCACACCGCGGCGGGCTTCGGCCGCCTCGAGCCGCGCCGACGCGGCCCGAACCTCCAGCCGCGCGGCGTTCTCGGTGCGCAGCCGGTTCTGGCCGTGGCGCTCGAGCGCAACTTCGGCGCCCTTCAGGCGTGCGCGGTCGGCAAACCCGCGAAATACGTTCAGCCGCACTTCGGTCCCGACCAGCCATCCACCCGCACGCGTGCCGAACGTGCCGCCGTTCCACTCCCACCCTCCGCGGACAGCAAGTTGCGGAAGAAACGCCGAACGCGCCGCCGAGATAGCCGCTTCCGCGGTGCGTTGTTCGATTTCCGAGAGGCGGATGTCCGGCCGCGCGTCGAGCGCCAGGGCTTCGAGCGCCGGCAGCGGCTCCTCAGTCCGTCCGACAGGGTTCAGCGAGTCGAGCGCGAACACCGCATCGAGCGGCGCGCCGATGAGCTCGTTCAGGCGCGCACGGGCGATGACCGCCTCGGTCCGTGCCTGAATGTCCCGTTCGCGCATCGCGGCCCGGTGCACGTCGATGGAGAGCACGTCGGCCTCGGTCGCGGTGCCGACCTCATGACGATCGCGGGCACGCCGGCCATCCTCCGTCGCGGCCTCGACACCCGCTCGCGCCGCGCTCGCGAGCGCCTCGAACAGCAGCACCCGGCCGTAGGCGTCGACGGCGGCGGTTGCGAGATCCTGCTCGGTCTGCTGCCGACGCAACGCGGCGGCCTGCTGACCCAGTTCGGCGACTCGAATGGCCGGTCTAACGGAGCCATCGAACAGGACCTGCTCGATCGACAGGGCGGCACGGAAGTTGTCGAGAGGATCGGGATTGTTGAGCGTCGAAATGTCGAAGTCCTGCTCGGTGAACCGTCGCTGCGACAGCAGGCTGCTGAAGGCGAACACGGGCAGGTTGCCCCGCTGCCAGGACTCGCTCGCATCGATGCGTGGCAGGAGCGCCGCCCGCGCCTCGTCGACCCTCAGCGCGGCCTCCCGCTCGGCGATGCCCGCGGTGACGGCGTTTGGGTGCCGGCTGCGCGCTCGGGCGACCGCCTCGTCGAGCCCGAGGTGGTCCTGCGCGAAAACGGCGCCAGGGGCCGACAGCGCCAGTATCACGATCCAGAACGTTCTGCGCATCATCCTGGGTGAGAGATGCAGGGATTCGGGATTGGTGACACGGCAGCTGCCAGCTTCCGGCTGCCAGCTTCCAGCTGAGAACGCACAGAACCCAGATCGCCTGAGATCTGAATGGCCCTTACTGGAAGCTGGTAGTTGAAGCTGGTAGCTGGCAGCTGGAAGCTGGAAGCTCGTAGAATGTCCGGGTCAGATGGTCCCACCGAACCCGCCTGTGCCAGCCGGAAGTCCTGAGTCCCGCCGCGCTGTCACGGAATCTCGAGTTCCGCATCTCTCAGACACACCCGGCGATGAGCCTGGCACCGGGCTGGCTGAGCTGGCGCGGCGGGCGGCCGGAGGCGAGCGCGCGGCGATGGAGACGCTGTTGCTCGAAGCGCAGGCCGTGGCCTGGCGCTTCAGCCGGACGGTCTGTGGTCACGCCGAGGATGCCGAGGACGCGATGCAGGAAGCACTGGTTCAGACGTTCCGCTTCGTGTCACGCCTTCGCGACGTCGAAGCGTTCAGGCCATGGCTCTACCGTACGGTCCGGAATGCCTGCCTGATGTCGCGCAGGAAGCGCGTGGGCGAACCGCGCCACGTGCTGTCGCTCGACGCGCTGCTGCCTGCGCCCGGGGCAGCCAGGCCACACGACGCGCCGGAGCGCGGCAAGAATCCGGAAGAGCTGGTGGAGAACGCGGCGCTCCGCCGCCGGCTGCGCAAGGCTCTCGGCACGCTTCCGCCGGCATTTCGCGCGGTCGTCTTCCTTCGCGAGATGGAAGGCCTGTCGACGCGAGAAACGTCGAGCGTGCTCGGCATTTCGGAAGATACCGTCAAGGCGCGCCTCCATCGTGCCCGGCTGGTCCTGCAGCGTGAGCTCCAGGGGCCCGGAGTCAGGCGGGGCGGTGCCCGCGTCGTACCCGGAAAACGCCGCCGGCGCGGAGAGGAATGATGTCACAGGCCCGCGAACGCTCGCAAGCATCCGTCACCGACTGCCGCGCGCAGCTCGATGAGCTGTTCGCGTACCTGGACGGCGAGCTCTCGGCCGCGCGTTGCGCGGCGATTGAGCGGCACCTCGCGAGTTGCCTGTGTTGCGAAGGCCTGGCCGATGGCCTGCGGCGCGCAATCGCGGTTTGCCGCGCCTCGGGCCGCGAACGGCTTCCGTCTCGCGTGCGCGCTCGCGCAGAGGCGCGTGTCGAGCGGCTGCTCGACGCCGGCGATGCTCCGCGTGTGCGGAGGCGCTCGCGGCCGCGCGGGTAATCAATCTCGTGTCCCCTTGTCTCGACGCCATCGTCGTCGGCGCTGGACCCGCCGGCCTCGCCACGTCACGCGAACTCTCGCGGGAAGGCATTGACCACTGCGTGCTCGAGCGCGGCGACCAGGTCGGGCACACGTGGGCCAACCTGTACGACAGCCTCGTCCTGCACACCGGCCGGCACCTGTCGGCGCTGCCCGGGCTGGGGTTTCCACGGGGTACGCCGCTCTTTCCGCCTCGGCGCGACTTTCTCGACTACCTCCACGAGTACGCCGAAACATTTCGACTACCCATCGAGACCTCGTCCGAGGTCATGAAGATTGAACACCCAGGCGACCGGTGGATCGTTCGGCTGCGCAATGGCACAACACTCGAGTCCCGCACGATCGTCGTCGCGACCGGCATCGTGGCAAATCCTCAGCTGCCTGAGATCCCGGGCCGGAGCCTGTTCCCTGGGCGCGTGATTCACAGCGCTGAGTATCGGCGGCCGGCCGGGACGAAGGGTAGGCGCGTGCTCGTGGTCGGCGCTGGGAACTCCGCGGGCGAAATCTCGGTAGAGCTGGTGCGGGCAGGCGCCCAGGTGACGTTGGCTGTCCGTACTGGCGCAACCATCGTGCCTCGGGACATGCTGGGCATTCCGATCCAGTACCTGTCGGTCCTCCTGCATCCGCTGCCCCGAACATTCGTGCAGCACATCACGACAGCCGTCGGGAGGCTGCGCGGGCCGCGCGTGCTGCCGCCTCCACCGCCAACGACCTGCCCGAAGGTGCCGCTGATTGGTCTCGCCCTCGCGGAGGCGCTGCGTGCCAGGACGATCCGCCTGCGGGGTGGGTTGACGACATTCACGGCGGAGGGCGTTCGGTTCGACGATGGGTCCGAGCTGGCGTTTGACGACGTGATTCTGGCGACCGGGTATCGAGCGGCGCTCGGTTTCCTCGAGAGTGAGATCCGGGTCGACTCCTGCGGGTTTGGGCTGCGGCGCGACCGCGTCGTGAGCCTCGACCGCCCGGATCTCTGCTTCGTCGGCCACAACTACGACACACGTGGAGGCCTCTACAACATCTCGATCGACGCCGTGCGAGCGGCGCGCGAGATTACCCGAGCCCTGCGTGATACTGGCCGAAGGTCCACTGGAACGCCGCCAGCACCGAGTGGAAGATAATCGGAATCGTGCCCCCGAGCCAGCGCTGGTCGGGCTTTCGTGCCATCCGTATGACGTAGCGAACGGCCATCGCTCCGGCATACAGATAGCTCCACACGAGCACGATGCGTCCCAATCGCGGCAGCGGCTGGACCCAGATCCCCGAATCCTGCCAGAAGTCTGACGCAATCCAGAACATCAGGATGAGCACGACCGCCTGTGTGGAGAGGAGGAAGCCGTACGGCACGAGTCCCGACTGCCACTGGGCCATTGGCGGAAGCCACGCCGGCGCACGCACGCGCACGACGAGCTGACCGGCGACGCGCAGGAACATCAGCACGCTGCACACCCAGAGGACGAGGCTCAACGTGTGCGGATTGTTCATGGGTCTGATGGATCTTCAGCCTCGCGCGAACATGCCTCGATAGTGACGGTACCAGTTGCTCTGGAACACCTCGCCGGGATCGAACTGCCGCTTGAGCGACAGAAATGCCGGTAGCTGCGGATAGCAGCGCTCCACCTGGTCGCGCCGCGCCCAGCGGTGATAGGTCAGGTAGTAGCTGCCGCCATGACGGATACCGAGGTCGATGAGCGCTCGAAAGGCATCGGCCGACCGATCGATGTCGGCCGGCGTGTGGTCGACGTGCAGGTTGAAGATGATGCAGGCGTAGCGGTCGCGGGCCCACGCCAAAAACGTCTCGTCGTCTTTTTCGATGAGGCGCACGGTTCCGTAAATCACGTTGGCCCGGTGTGCGCGCAGCGCCTCGCCCGCGTCTTCCATGAACGTGGACAGTCTGGCGCGCTCGACGTAGATCTCCGTGATCATCTCCGATCCCTTGACCTTCGCGCCCGTCGCGCGATCGAGGTCGGTGTGATACCCGTCCACATACGCCGCTGAGAGTTGCCAGTCCGACCAGTAAATCTGCCCGGACGTCTCGAGATAGCGCGACGTGTAGAGGTCGAACGCGAGGCGCTTGTTCGTGTGCGAGTAGCGGGTCAGCCGCGCCCAGTCGTCCGGGTGGAACCGCGTGGGATCCTCGGTGAGCGGCCGATCGGGTTCGACAGGCCGGTAGCAGGAGAACACGCCGCGGCGCAGAAAGCTGTCGCGAGTGTCGTCGGTCGCGAATTGAAAGTCGCCGTAAAGATATCCGTCGCGGATCCGCTGCTCGAACCGCGGCATGACGTCGGCGGTCTCGGCGAGCGTGACGACGCGTTCCACCTTGACGCGCGGCTGAAGTCTGAGCTGCACGCGGGTGATGATGCCGAACAGCCCGTATCCGCCAATGGCCAGGCGGAAGAGTTCGTGGTGCTCGCGTCGCGAACACCTTCGGACTGTGCCCGTCGCGTCGAGCAGGTCGAACGACTCGACTTGATCGACGATCGGCTTGAGCGTCAGGCCGCGCCCGTGCGCGTTGCACGCGAGCGCTCCGCCGAGGCTCAGCCGGTCGGCGCCGGTTTGCTTCTGGACGATGCCCCACGCAGGAGGCTGGACGAGACGCGGATCATTCACGGGACGCAGATCACGCGGATCACCCACGGGACGCGGATTTCGCGGATTGCTTACGGGACGCGGATTCTGCGGATCTTCAGGAGGTCCACGTCGGGCTTGCTGCACGCGCTCGAGATACTCCAGGAGCGCGGGCCAGAGGATGCCTCCCTCCACGGTGATGAGCCCGCGCTCGGTGTCGAACGCCAGCACCCGATCGAGCGCGCGCGTATCGACGAGGACGCTGGCCTCGCCGAACTGCTGGCCGCCCATCGCATGCCGCCCGCCCGCAATCGACACGGATTTCCCCTCGCTTCTGGCACACGCCACCGCCGCTGCCAGCTCGCTGACGGTGCGCGGGGTCACGATCGCGTCGACGCGCGTCGCGTTCAGCTGCGAGTGGATATCGTTGACGACGGTGCTCGTGACCTCGTGCGCGACGGCCGGGAGCGCTGGTGACGCCATGCCAACAGGCTACGGGAGGTCGCACCGAGTGTCTTGAGGGCCGGCTGAAGAAACCCTGAAAAGTTGTGACCGTCTCGGATTGTCGGCGCTACGTGCGGTCGAGGTCTGGCAGCCATGCTTTCACGGCACGTTTTATGTCGTCGGGCTTGAGGTTCTCGCGCGCCGCGCGATCCGCGAGCGCTGCCAGCTCTTCATCGGAGGCAAATCGCAGGGCCGCAATCTGCTTGTTGGTCAACCGGAACAGTGCGGCCTGCTGGTCCGCCGTCAGCAGCCCCATCGTCCGCACGCGCATCTCGAGCTTGATGATACGGTCCTGCAGCCGTGTGATGTAGGTGCGGCTGATGACCAGCAGCGCCAGGATGGCACCAATCATCCCGAAGAGCCCGGTGGCGAAGCTCGCTCGTCCTCCGATTCCGAACCAGCGCAGCGCCAGCGCAACGATCGCGACGAGGACGAAGAGATAGCCGACGACCGCCGCGACGGGTCGATGGACATGGTTTGCGTAGGTCTGGGGCATAGGGCAATGCTGAGTGCTGAGTGCTGAGTGCTGAGTGCTGAGTGCGGCTGGCAGCTCGCGGCAGCCCAGTCGCAGCTTGGTGCTCGAATTGAACAACAGCCAGCCGCCAGCCGCAGCCCCGTGTTCAGCATTACGGCGATAGCCAAAAGGGCCGGGCGCTGTGATGCCGCCCGGCCCTTGCGACTCTCTGACAGCTGACAGCCGAGAGCTGAAAGCTGAAAGCTATTCCTAGAACACGAACCGCCCGCCGAACCGCAGGCTCCGCTGGCCGCCATTGGTGCCGGTGATCTGGCCGAACGTGTTGCCGGTGGCAACGCTGTAACCCGTGCTGGGGTTCCCCCAGCGGACGGAGTTGGTCGCGTTGAACGCGTCGATGCGGAATTCGGCGAAGCGGCTGCCGCCGACCGAGAAGCGCTTGAAGAGCGACATGTCAAGCTGCCAGAAGCCCGGACCCTCGGGTCCGCTGTTCCGCTTCATGTTGCCCTGCACCCCCGCGACCGGGAGTGAGTACACGGAGGGATCGAAGTAGAGCTTGCCGGGCCCGAGGCCGCCGAGCACCGTATTCGAGCCGTTGAGGTTGGCAAAGGCGCTGTTCCCTGGCGTGTTGAGCAGCGTGCCGTTGCCGCCAATCGTGAGTGGCTGGCCGGACTGCGCGATGAAGATGCCGCTCAGCTGCCAGCCGCCGACGATCTTGCCGAGCAGGCTCTCACCCATCCAACGCTTGCCCGGTCCCCAGGGCAGCTCGTAGATCGAGGTCAGCACGTAGTTGTGCAGACGGTCGAAGTTGGACCGCGACCAGCTGAGGTCGAAGTCAATCGGCGTCCCGATCCCGGTGTTTTCGTTGGCCAGGTCTCTCGACCGGCTCAGCGTGTAGGAGTTCATGAGGAGCAGGCCATTCACGAACCGGCGGTCGACTTTCATCTGCAGCGCGTTGTACTCCGAATGGTTCTCGTTGCTGCGGATGCGCGTCGTGCCGGTGCGATTGTAGGCGGCAAACTGCGGCCGTCCGACGTTGCCCGATCCATAGACCAGGCTCGCGTTCCCGTCGACGTCCATCACCAGGTTCGTTCCGCGATTGCCGACATACGCGACGTCGGCGGTCAGGTGGAAGGGCAGCTGACGCTGGAAGGCGACATTCCAGGAGTGCAGCGTGCCCTCCCGCAGGCCTGGCGGGATGACGTCGAAGGTGGAGTTCAGGAGCGATCCCGTGACGGGAATGATGCCGTCCTGCGGGATGTTCACCAGCGTCGGAGCCGGGAAGCCCGCGGCCATCGATCCCGCGGCCTGGAATCCGTTGGCCGCCGATCCCGAGTAGTTCTGTTTCACCGGGTAGTTGAACGCATACCGGTTATCCGGGAACGGAATCGTGCTGCCGCCGTAGCCGGCGCGAACCACGGTCTCGTTGTTCAGGCGCCAGGAGATGCCGGTTCGCGCGTTCAGGTTCCCGAACGTGTTCTTGACGTTCACCGCGTCGCTCGTGTTGCCGTAACCCGAGGCGCGCAGGGTATTGGTGGCTGGGTCGTAGTTGGACAGGCTGCCTGAGCCCTCGAGGCCCGTGAGCGGCGTGTAGTACTCCCACCGCAGGCCCATGTCGATCGTGATGTTCGGCCGCGCCTGCCACTTGTCCTGCGTGAAGAGGAAGACGGCCGAATGCTGTGTTCCCGGCTCATCGATGACCTTCAGATCGCGTTGCACGCCATTGGGCCAGTCGAGCAGGAACGAGGCGAAGGAATTGGCCACGCCGGTGAGCGACGAGGCGTCGGTCGGGAGGCCGGTGCCGGAGGCGTTGAAGTTGAAGATGCCGCGCGGGCCGCCGGCGTCCTGCGTCTGGAGCAGCATGTCGCGGTTGTGCCGCCACTCGCCGCCCATCTTGATGGTGTGGTTCCGCACCAGCTTGGTTACCGTCGTTGCGAGGTTCCACGTTTCCTCGGACCGGTCCCACGGGAGGCTGGGCGAGAAACCCAGCACGGGCGACGAGTAGCCGCCGATCGTGAACCTGGACAGGCCGCTCGTCCACTCGTCGATGTTCGCCCCCGGAATGCCGATATCGGTGCTCGAGGTCAGGCCGTCACCCTGCGACAGCGCGATGTTGTGGTAGTAGTTCACGCCGCCGCGCACGTCCATGACCAGCGTGGAGCTGAAGACCCGCGTCCAGTTCGCCGCCGTGCTGAAGCTCTTGTTCGTGCCGGTTCCGGCGAACCCGTCGTTGGCCGGGCCGCCCGCTTCGCCGTACGGTCCGGGATCGAAGACGACCGGGCGCTGGAAGCTGAGGCGGTACGAGAGCTGGTTCTTCTCGCTCAGCGAGTAGTTCACCTTCGTATCGAACGCGTCGGTCGTCTTCTCGCGGACCTGGGCTTTCTGATAGTTGTTCTGGCCCAGGGGGGCGCCGGCGATGTTCGGCTCGGGAATCAACGCTATGAGACGGCGTGCGATCGGGCTGATCCGCTCCTGCGGAATCTGATTGTTCGCAAACGCCGTCCGCCCCGCTCCGGTGACCGTCCCCGTCAGCGGATCGTAGATGCCGTTGGCCACGGCACTGAAGTCGCCACTGCGCATCGCCATCGTCGGAATCGTCGCGCGAACGACGTAGCCGAGATTGTCGATCGTCCGCTGATAGTCGCCGAAGAAGAAGAACTTGTTCCGGACGATCGGCCCGCCGAGCGTGAAGCCGCCTTGCGCGAATTTCGTGGGCGCTTTCAGGTGCGTGAAGTAGTCGCTGGCGTTGGTCGCCTCGGTGTTGCCGAAGAAGAACGCGCTGCCCTTGAGCGAATTGGTACCCGACTTGAGCGTCACGTTCGTGATCGCTCCGCCCGACCGCCCGAATTCCGCGTCGTAGTTGCTCGTCGAGACGCTGACGGTCTCGAGCGCGTCGGCGGCCGGAATGACGACGCTCAGCAGGCCCGTCTTCTGATTGTTGTCGAGCCCCTCGATGAGCGTGTTGTTCGCCAGGCGCGGCTGGCCGTTGATCTCGGTGCTCAGGCTGTCCTGCGAGTTGAAGAACTGCGAGTGGGGGCGGTACGGGCGCGTCGCGCCAGGCACCGTGACGAGCAGACCCTGGAAGTTGCGGTTGAAACCCATCGGGATCTCGGTCACGATCTTCGATTCGAGGAGGCGACCGGTGTCGGTGCGATCCGTCTGGAGCAGCGGCGTTTCGGCCGCAACCGTCACGGCCTCGGTCACCTGGCCAAGCTCGAGCTTCAGGTCGACGCGCATCGTCGTGTTGACGTCGACCCGCACGTTCTGACGAATGACCTTGCGGAAGCCCTGCAGCTCGGCCTCGACCGAGTAGGTGCCGTTCTTGAGGCTCGAGAAGATGTAGTTGCCCGCCTCGTTGCTGACGGCGGTGCGGCTGATGTTGGTTTGCGTTTCGATGGCGGTAACGGTTGCCCCGGGCACCGCCGCGCCGCTCGCGTCGGTCACATTGCCGAGGAGCGTGCCTGTGACGGCCTGCGCGCTGACCGTGGACGGGATCGCGAGCATGCCGACGAGCATGGCCACCATTCCGCACACGAGAAGCGCACCAGGCGTGTTCGCAGTTCGAGACTGCCTGCCGGACGTGGGACTCACGTTGAGGCGCATCGGTTCCTCCCCCTGAAGAATTGCCAAGCTAGCCCTCCATGTTAGGGGGCCGTAGGTCCGAATGGGGGGGAGTTCCTGTTACCTCTGCGATGGGGGACCTTGGCTCAAGGCTCAGGGCTCAGGGCTCAGGCAAGAGCCTTCTGCCCCAATGAGATCATGCTTTTGCCTGGGCCTTGAGCCTTGAGCCCTGAGCCATCATTTCTCAGAAATACAATAGAGACTCCTGAACCCCCTCAGGTACAGCTCGTTGTCGACGAGCGCCGGAGAGGCGTTGAAGCCGTCGTCGAGCTTGTTCTGCGCCAGGACCTCGAAGGTCGGGCCGTGCTTCAGGACGACCGTCGTGCCGTCCTGGCTGGGGAAATAGACCCGGCCGGCGGCCCCGACGGGGGAGGCGAAGATGTTGGGCGCTGCTTCGAGCCGCGCCAGCTGATAGTGCGGCTTCCCGGTCTTCGCGTCGAACACCGAGAGGATTCCGTTGTTGGACTTCAGTAAGTAGAGGAGGCCGTCGTAGAGCAGGGGAGACGGCACATAAGGTGTGTCCCGATCGAGCGACCAGACGAGCGCGGGCGTGTTGGTGATGTCGTCTTTGGCGTCGGCGAGCCGCACGGCCTTGAGATTGTTGCCACGGAATCCGGCCGTCAGGATCACCATGCCGTCGGCCGCGACCGGCGACGGAATCGGATTCATTGTCGTGCCGGCGCCATACCAGACGAGCTTTCCGGTTTCGAGGTCGTAGCTGCGGACCTGCTTCATTCCGCTCGTGACGACCTGCGCGCGGCCACCGGACTCGACTCCTAGTTGAACGATGAGCGGCGTCGCCCATGAGTCGATTTCGTCGCGCGCCGTGCGCCATCGCTCCTCACCCGTGCGCTTGTCGAGTGCGATGATGAACGACGCACCCTGATGATCCCAGACGATGACGAGCGTGTTGCCATGGAGGGCTGGTGAGCTGCCCTCGCCGAACTGCTGGCGCATCATCTTGTCGCCGAGATCCTTCTGCCAGACCGGTGTGCCCTTCATGTCGAACGCGTAGACACCGCGAGACTCGAAGGAGGCAATGACGTGCGTCCCGTCCGTGACGACCGAGGGCGATGCCCAGGTTCCCCACTCCTGGTGCGTGGCTTCGTGCGGCGTATCCTCGCGAGCGACGCGTTCCCAGACGACGCGGCCGTCCTTGCGGTCGAGCGCCATGACCACGTACTTGTGCATGCCTGGCGCCTTGCCACGAGCTCGCGTGCGCCTCGGCCTCGCTCACGCCCACCGGCACCGCGGTCGACACAAAGAGCAGGTCGCCCCAGATGACCGGTGTTCCGGCGCCGCGTCCCGGGATTTCTTTCTTCCACCGGATGTTCTTCGTCTCGCTCCACTCGACGGGAGGCTTCGCGAGCCGGGAGACGCCTGTACCCTCCGGGACCGCGCCACTGCGGCCAGTAGCGGTCGGCGTCCGCGGCGGACAGGCCGATACCGGCGGAGGCGATGACGAGGGTCAGCAGGGCAGAAGTACAGAACGTAGACAGCGACATGCGTCTTCTTACGCCACGCGCGCGTCCTGCGTTTCGTCCTGGATCGATGCCGTTCGGCGGCGGGCCCGCCATGCCGCCAGACGCCTGAGGGCGAGCGCGACGCCCGTCCAGACGAGAAACCCGCCGCCGGCCGACGCGACGCCGGCGACTGCTTCGCCTGCCAACCCGCCAAGTTCACCCGTGTGTGCGAAACGCATCCATCCGCGAACCTTCTGGCCCCGGCTGGTTGCCGCGTACGGCTCCCATCGGATGTCGGCGCCAGTGCGGCCGTCGAGCGTCAGCGTAGATCGCGCGTAGCTGTTCCAATACTTGCCGTCGGACATCGATACCGCGACAGGACCACCGGCTCGTGACGGAAGCCGGAGGATCATGGTGCGCCACGTCGGAACCCGACGTTCGGCGCGCGCAACAAGTGATTCGAGCGTCACCCCTGAGCTCGAGCTGTCTTCTGGCGGACCTGCCGGTTCTGGCGGACGCTCAGCGCGAGCCCGGCCGGCCGGATCGACGCGCACGGACGCGCCTCGCCCGCGCTCGCCACTTCGTCCACTCCCACGTCCGCCGCCGGCCTCTGCGCCCGGGCCGCCGCCGCGTCCCGCTCCCGCGCCGGGTCTCGGACTGCCGGTGAGCGTATAAACCAGGTTGCTGGCCCAGCTGTAGGAGATGACCATCCCGGTGGCGGTGAGAACGACGAGGATCGGCGCGCACCAGAACCCGATGACGTTGTGCCAGTTGAAGTCCCGAGCCTTGCCGCGGATCCCCGAGCGAAACAGCGTTACCGCCGACACAATGCGGCCACGTCCAGTGCCGCGGCCACCAGAGATAGAGTCCCGTGATCGCCAGCACGAGGAACGCGGCGTTGCACGCGCCGGTGATCGCGCGCGCCGTTGCACGATGCTCACCCTCGACGGAGAGATAGCGGTGCCAGCTCGTGACCGATCGGTAAAAAGCCCGCGCTCGCGCCGAGCCGGTTCCCAGCACCTCGCCGGTGCATGGGTTCACGAAGGCCGTGCCACGCTGCCCGAGCGCGACCGACGCCGAGACACGCGGATCGGAATCGAGGGTCACGGTCGTTGGCTCGGCGTCAGGCACGGCCGCTCGCACACGCTCGAGGAGCACGTCGATGTCGAGCCTGGAGGCTCCTGGCTCAGGTGGCTCGACGTAGCGTTGCGATCGCTCGACGGTCTTGAGCACCGATTGCTGGAACGTCAGCAGCGTGCCGGTGACCGACATGATCAGGATGACGATGCCGGCCACGAGGCCGGCCGTCAGGTGCGTCCAGAAGAGAATCGTGCGGAGTCTCACCGCGCGCGTCGAGCGTCTTCGCGGAGCTGTCATGCCGTGCGCCTCCAAATGGTGGCGCGCTATGACACCGTCCGCTAGAATGCCTCTGCCGGATGCGTCACGCGCCACGCGTGTGATTTCAGGGTCGGTCCAGACCTGCGTTCGGTCCGCCCGTCGGGTGTTGACGCACCCGGCGGGCACTTGCTCGTGATCCGTGCGTTCGCGCTCGACCGCAGCCGCGCGCGAAGGCCTATGACTCGTCCGACGGTCGGCCGAGCGGTCAAAATGAGAACGATCTCATTTCGTCCTGGGAACGATATCTCCGACCATTTCGGTCGTCAATAGTTTTCTGTGGGCCGGCGTAGCTTGGGGTCAGATCGTGTTTTTTCTGAAGTCCCGAAAACGCATCTTCAGAGAATCGAGATCGGACCCCAAGGTGAAACCCATTGTGAAACCGGCACTTCGTTGGGCTCTGGCGTCGGCGGCGTTGGGCGGCTGGCTCGTGCTTGGCGCGTCGGCGATGCCTCGGCAGGGCTCCGCGCAGGCGCCGTCAGGCCAGGCGACCGCGCAGGCGCCGCCCACGGGGCAGACTCCGCCTCCGGGCGCCGCGGGTCAGGACCAGCCGCCGCCCAAGCCCGTGTTCCGCACGGGCGCCGAGCTCGTCCGCGTCGACGTGGCGGTGCTCGACAAGAAAGGCGTGCCGGTCCAGTCGCTGACGGCCGGTGACTTCGAGCTCGAGGAAGACGGCGTCGGTCAGGAAATCCGCACCTTCCAGTACGTCCAGAACACCGGGCAGGCCGACAGGAACAGCGAGGTGTCGCTGACGATCCGGTCGCCATCGCACGCGGCGACGGAAGCCGCAAAAGACAACGTGCGGCTGTTCCTGATCTTCTGGGACGAGTACCACATCGGCCAGATGGTGAGCGCCACTCGCGCGCGCGCCTATCTCACTCAGTTCGTCCGCACCGCGTTTGGCCCGACCGATATCGTCGGTTTCATGGATCCGCTCACGCCGATCGATGCGATCAAGTTCACGCGCGATCGCCTCGAATTGGCCGAAGACGTCCGCCGGCTCGTCGGCCGCTCCGGGGTCTACGTTCCGACGCGGAGCGCCGTCGAGGACGCGCACCTCCAGCAGGGTGATGTCGAGCGCCTGCGATCGGAGGTCACGCTGTCGGCGGTCAAGTCGGCTGCGGTGCATCTCGGCGGCATGCGCGACGGCCGCAAGGCGCTCATCATCATCAGCGAGGGCCTGCGCGGGATACAACGCGACGCGACCAGGCTGATGACCGACCTCATCCGCGCCGCCAACGACAACAACACCGCAATCTACTCGGTCGATCCCCGAGGCTTGGGACAGCAGCGCTTTCCGTCGCTCTGGGAATCGGTGGCCAGCGAAACCGGTGGCGATTACTTCCGCTCGAACGATCTGGACAAGGCCTTCCGGCAGGTCGTCGTCGAGTCGAGCGGTTTCTACCTGCTCGGCTACGCGCCGTTGGAGCGCCGCCTGGATGGGCGCTTCCACAAGATCAAGGTTCGCGTGAAGCCGTCGGGGCTCGACGTGCGCGCCCGCATGGGCTATTGGGCACCGAGCGTCGCGGAGATCGAGCGCGCGCGAGTGAAAGCCGCCGAAGCGGAGATTCCGCCGGACATGGTGCGTGCCCTCGCCGAGCTGCCGGGAGCCACGGCACGCCGGACGGTGGATTTCTGGACCGGGACCACTCTCGACGAGGGGCGTGCGATGGTGCGGCTGACGTGGGTGCCTCGAGCACTGATATCGGCGGGCGCTCCCAGGCCGACGCAAGTTACCGCAGTCGTCACCCACGGGGAGACCCGCGTCTTCGAGGGTCCTGTGGAACAAGGACGGCGCGTCATTCGCCGCGCCGGCGGGGCCGCTCAAGGTGACGTTCTCGGTTCGCGACAGCACCAACGACATCATCGATCGGGAGGTCCGGACGATTGAGGTCCCGGACCCGGCGGCGCCGGCCCTCTGGGTGAGCTCGCCGGCCCTCTTCAGGGCCCAGAACGCCCGCGAATACCGAAGCCTCGATCGGGGCCCCGGCGCTGTCCCGTTTGCCGGCCGTGAGTTCGAACGGACCGACCGCATCGTGATCCGGTTCGAGGTCCATGGCGCGGCCGCGTCCACCGCGACCGTCGCCGCGCGCATCATCAGCCAGTGGGGCAAGGACCTCGCCGAGCTGCCGCTCGTCCCACGTGCGACGGGTGATGGACCTTACGAAATCGATCTTCCGCTGTCGTCGGTCGCCCGGGGCGATTTCCTCATCGCCGTCACGGCCAGCGCCGGCGCCGACACGACGCGCGCCTTTGTGCCGATAAGAGTCCTGAGATAGAGCAGATTCGAGACTCTGATTTGACAGCCGCTCGCGGGCTGGCGAAAATCGCCGGCATCGGAGGGTGCTCGTGACGAGACGCCGCTCGCTCCTGCTGTTTGCCGCCATCCTGTCGCTTTCCCTCACGGGGATGGCGCAGAACGGCGTTCGCGCCGGGGCCCCGGCGCTGCCCGACAAGCTCTCCGACCAGGACTACTGGAATCTCGTGTCCGAAATGTCCGAGCCGGAGGGCGAATTCCGTTCTGACAATCTCCTCTCGAATGAGAGCTTCCTGCAGTTCGTGATTCCGGATCTCCTTCGCAGCTCGAGGCTCAGCCGCGTGTATCTCGGCGTCGGTCCCGAGCAGAACTTCACCTACATCGCCGCCCTCAAGCCGAAGATGGCGTTCATCGTCGATGTCCGCCGAGGCAATCTGCGGCTGCACCTGATGTACAAGGCGCTCTTCGAGCTGTCCTCGGACAGGGCGGACTTCGTCTCCAGGCTGTTTTCGAGAAAGCGTCCCGAAGGGCTCGGTCCTAAATCGACCGCCGACGAAATCTTCGCGGCGGTGCACAAGGCCTCGACGGACAAAGCCGAGGCGAATGACCTGGTGTACAAAGAGAACCTCAAGCTGCTCCAGGACCACCTGACGCGCACCCGTCATCTGCCGCTCACGGTCGAAGACCTGAAGGGCATCGAGTATGTGTACGGCCAGTTCTCCTGGTTCGGTCCAGGACTCTCTTACTGGTCGACCGGCGGCCGCGGCGGCGGCCGCGACGCGCCCACCTACTGGGATTTGATGGTGGCCGAGGACGGGAAAGGCCAGAATCGCAGCTTTCTCGCGAGCGAGGAGAACTTCCTGGTGCTGAAGGAGCTGCACCAGAAGAACCTCCTCGTACCGGTGGTGGGGAACTTCGCGGGCCCCAAGGCGCTCAGGGCCGTCGGGCGCTATCTCAAGGAGCGCGAGGCGGTCGTGTCGGCTTTCTATCTCTCGAACGTCGAGCAGTACCTGAGCCGCGAAAACACGCTGGACGCCTTCGTCTGCAACGTCGCGACGCTACCCCTCGACGCGTCGAGCCTGTTCATCCGATCCGTCCGCAACAGCACCTACGGACCTGGCGTCGGCCTCGACTCGAGGACCGATAACATGCTCGAAGAGGTGAAGGCCTGCGCGCCGCGATAGCTACCGCTTTGCGAGCTCGGCCAGCACTTCTCCCAGCCGCTTGATCTCCTCGCCGTAGAGCGCCCAGTTCCCTTCACGCTGCGCCTTCATGGCGCGGTCGTAGATCTCGCGGGCCCGCGCGCCGAGCGCGGCGACGTCGCCGGCGACCGGAGGCTGAGGCGGCGCCGGCCTGGCGCCGGCCGCCTCGACCGGAGTGCCGCCGGCGGCGCGTCCAGCTCCGTCGCGAGGGAACAGCCGTCCGAGCGCTTCATCGAGCGTCGCCTCCATCACGATCTGATTCTGGTACGCCACGATGACGCGCTTCAGCTCGGGGATGCGTCCGCCCGCGGCGCGGAGATAGAGCGGCCTGATGTAGAGAAGCGATTCCTCGATGGGGATGACGAGCAGGGTGCCCTGGATCACCTCGGATCCCTGCTGATTCCAGAGTGTGATCTGCGGCGAGATGACCTGATCCTGGTTGATGCGCGCGGCGATCTGGCGCGGGCCGAAGATGACCGTCTGCTTTGGAAACGGAAAGACGACGAGCCGGCCGTAGTGGTCGCCGTCCGAGCGTGCCGCCATCCAGGCTGACAGGTTGTCCTTCTGCCGCGGCGTGAACGGGAGCATCTGGATGTACTCGGGGCCGGACTCGCCCGGCAGCTTCATCATCGTGTAGTACGGCTCCATCCGCTCCGCCTGTCCGCCGACATCGAAGGTCGGGATCTCCCACTGGTCTTCGCGGTTGTAGAAGGCGCCCGCATTCGTCATGTGGAACGTGGCGAACATGGCGGCCTGCATCGAGAAAATCGCCTGCGGATAGCGCAGCCGCCGCCGCAGATCCTCGGGCATGTCGGCCAGCGGCTTGAAGAAGCCGGGGAACACGCGACCGATGGTCGCGGCAATCGGGTCGTTCGGATCCAGCAGGTGGAACGTAGTGGTGCCGTTGTACGCGTCGATCGTGACCTTGACGGCGTTCCGGATGTAGTTCACCCGGCCGGCGGCGCTCGCATAGGGATACCGGTTGCTCGTCGTGTAGGCATCCTGAATCCAGACGAGGCGGCCCTCGGTGATCGCCAGATACGGATCCGGATCGAAGGTCAGGAAGGGCGCAATCTGGTTGACGCGCTCGCTGATGCGCCGGTGCATCATCACGCGGCTCTCCGGGGTGAGCGTCGGCGAGAAGAACGTGTCGGTCGACCGGAAGCGGATCGCGAACAGCAGCCGGCGGAAGAGCCCGCCGAGCGGCACGCCGCCCGTGCCCTGATAGGTCGCGAACACGTTGTCGTCGCCGCGCGGATAGTCGAACTCCTCGGTCTTCGTCTTGACGAAGACGTCCGTTTCCGGGAGCTCGCCGAAGTAGATCGCCGGCTGCGTCACCTTCAGGTCGACTGTCGACGCGAGCGGCAGGTCCCGGATGAACAGCACCGGCAGGCCTTCGGGCGTCACCTCGTTGACCGGACCGAGCGTGAGGCCGTAGCCGTGCGTGAACGTCAGCTGCTCGTTGATCCAGGTCCGGCTCGGCAGGCTGCGCGAGTTCAACTCGCGCGCCGAGAGCATGATCTGCCGGTACTTGCCGTTGATGATGTAGCGGTCGTTGTCGACCGAGACGAAGTCGTAGTACGTCCGGATCTCCTGCATCTGGCCGAAGGTGTCGAGCAGCGGCTGATCGTTCCAGAGAGGAACGTTCTCGATCGTCGCCGCGTTGCGCTCGAGGTCGCTCCTCGACAGCCGTGCATCTCCCGAGAGCGACCGCTCCTCCACGCCATCGAGCCCGAACGCGTCGCGCGTCGCGCGGATGTTGTTCACGATGTACGGCGTTTCCCGCACCTGCTCGTTCGGCGCGACGACGAAGCGCTGGATGATGCCCGCATAGACGCTGCCGCCAACCGCCACGACGACGTAGAGGGCGAGGGCCCAGACGATGGGCAGGAGGCGTGCGGTGACGGACTGATAGATGGCGAGAGCCGCGCCGATGAGCGCCGCGACGGCCAGCAGACGATAGGCCGGCATGCGCGCATGGACGTCGACGTACGACGCGCCGAAGACGACGCCCGACTGCTCCGTGAGCAGATGCGGAATCCGGAGCCAGGCGCCGAAGGCCAGCACCACGAGGAGGGCGGCCGCGAGCAGCGACAGGTGCCGCTTGGCGGTGCTGCTGGCGATCACGCCTCGAAGGGGGTCGAGCGCGAGGTTTCCTGCGGCGACGTGGGATCCGGCGACGCCGGCGAGCGTGAGGATGACGGTGGTCAGCGCGATCCCGTGGACGAGCTCGAGCATCGGCAGCTGGAACACGTAGAACGCGATGTCGCGGCCGAGCACCGGATCGGTCCGGCCGAACGGCACCGCGTGAATCGCATACAGCCAGGTGGCCCACGACGAGGCCGAGTAGAGACCGATCAGAATCGCGGCGACGAACGCGGCGGCATAGATGATCGAGCGCAGGCGTCCGGTGTCGACGGTGATGATGCGCGGGCCGTCGGGCGTCGCGATCGCGAACTCGCGCCGCCGGAGCAGGCGAAGCGAGAGCCGCAGGTTGAGCCAGAGGATGACGAATACGACGGCGCCGACCACCATGCCGGTCGTCGCCTGCGCGGAGAGCGACTTGAGGAAGACCTGCTCGTAGCCGAGCTCCCGGTACCAGAGCCAGTCAGTGTAGAACTCGGCGAATGATGGGACGCCCGTGAAGAGGAGGAGCGCGACAAAGATCAGGAGAAAGCGCGGAAACCGCAGAGCCATGCCTCATTCTAGGCCGCGGAGAACGGCGACAGGGGGAAAAGAACCGCGGCGGCGCCGGGGCCCTGAGTCCCGGAGCCTTGAGCCCGTCAGTTGATCGGCGTCACCGTGATCTTCTTGAACCACACCTTGGTGTGATCGCCCTGGATGAGAATCGGTCCAGGATTCAACTCGTCGGCGTCGAGCGCGCCGCCGGTGATGGCCTGAATCTCGGCGTTGTCGTGCACCTTCTTGCCGTTGAGCGTGGCGGTCACGCGATTGCCGACGATCACGATATCGACGGTCTGCCACTCGCCGGCCGGCTTGCTCGCATTGACGAGCGGCGGGACCCAGGCGTAGATCGCCATGTGGCCGTGCTTCTCGGGCGGCGTGCCGTAGTCGTCCAGCACCTGCATCTCGTAGCGGCCGCGCAGATAGATCCCGCTGTTGCTCTTCTCGGTGAGCTTGTACTCGGCCTGGAGCCGGAAGTTCCAGAACTTCTGCTTCGACATGAGATTCCGCGTCGGCGGCGCGTTGGTGAGGACGCCGTCTTCGACGGTCCAGGTGATGGGGTAGTCGCTCGGCTGCGTGTCGAAAGCCGCGAAGGATTTGCCGTCGAAGAGCTCGACGGGCGTGCCGTAGTTGTGCTTCGCGTTGGCGTTGCTTGCCGGCCACTTCGGAGGTCTGACGCCGACGAAGCCGATCGTGCGGTCGGCGGCTTTCGTCGTGCCGGTGAGCTTGCCGCCGTCGAGCGTCGCGCGGAACTCGGGACCGGGCTGCTTGTTGGCACCGGGCGCCAGCTGGAAGACCAGTTCCTTTCCCTGCACGCTGATGCTCGCGACCGGGACCGGGCTACCGCCCCGGTTGAGGAACATCGCCGACAGCTGGCCGTTCTGCTCGCTGACCTCCAGCCAGTAGACGCGGTTGGCGTCCTGGCCAGTGCCGGTCAGGTTCCATCGACCGAGAAAGCCCTGATGCTGCGGTGCGGCGGCGGGCAGCAGAACGTTGACGAGGAGTGCGGCGGCGACGATGGCCATGAGACGCATAAGCGCGCATGTTATTAGGTTGCCGCGGTCGAATCAACCTGGCAGTTCGACTACAATCTTGGGCGTTGGCGTTGGCGGAGTCGACGGCGGTAACGGGTTCACCACGAAGACACGGAGACGAACGAAGACGCACGGAGCAGACAGCAGAACGCGCAGGTCAGTGCTTCTGAGCTGGTCGCACGCCGGCCGTTGGCCGACGTTTGGAGGGTGGGCGAATCACGAAACACGAACACGCGGAATGGTCACCGTGCTCGTGTTTCGTAATTCGCCCACCCTCCCAGCCGCGCAAAGCGCGGCGCGACCAGCCCTCCGTTCGTCTCCGTTGAGCTTCGTTCCTCCGCGTTGAACCCGTTCCCTCCGTCGCCTCCGTTTCCCAGCCTCATCAGGCACACGACAGCGGCACGACAACAGTCTCGAGCTCAAGGACGACTCCCCATGCAAATCATCCGCAGTCGCACGCTCTACGACGTCTGCATCGTCGGCTCTGGCGCTGGCGGTGGCATGGCCGCCAAGGTCCTCACCGAAGCCGGCGCCAACGTCGTCATGCTCGAGGCCGGGCCGATGTGGAACCCCTCGGCCGATTCGTACATGTTCAAGTGGACGTACGACTCACCGCGTCGGGGTGCGGCGACCGAGAAGCAACAATTTGGAGAGTTTGACGCGGCGTTCGGCGGCTGGACGCTCGAAGGCGAACCCTACACGAACGGGACCGGCAGCACGTTCGACTGGTTCCGGTCGCGGATGCTCGGTGGCCGCACGAATCACTGGGGACGGATCTCGCTCCGCTTCGGCCCCGACGACTTCCGGCGCAAGAGCCTCGATGGTCTCGGCGACGACTGGCCGATCACCTACGAGGACATGAAGCCCTTCTACGACAAGGTCGACTCGTTCGTTGGCATCTTCGGCAGCAAGGAAGGACTGCCGAACGACCCTGACGGCGTGTTTTTGCCGCCGCCCAAGCCGCGCTGTTACGAGCTGCTCATCAAGCAGGCCGCCGACAGGCTGAAGATCACCTGCATTGCGAGCCGTTTGTCGATCCTCACCCAGCCGCTGAACGGACGGATGGCGTGCCACTACTGCGGCCAGTGCGGCCGCGGGTGTGCGCAGCACTCAAATTTTTCGTCGCCGTCGGTGCTCATTCCACCGGCGATGGCCACTAAGAAGCTCACCATCGTGAACAACGCGATGGCCCGCGAGGTCACCGTCGACGAGACCGGGCGCGCGACTGGCGTCGCCTATATCGACAAGAATACCGGCCGCGAGAACCACGTCCAGGCCCGGATCGTCGTGCTGGCCGCCAGCGCCTGCGAGTCCGCGCGCCTCCTCCTCAATTCGAAGTCGAGCAAGTTTCCCCAGGGGCTCGGCAACTCCACCGGCAACGTCGGCAAGTACCTGACCGACACGACCGGCCTCAGCGTGCAGGGATTCATCCCGAAGCTGATGAACGGCGTACCCCACAACGAGGATGGCGTCGGCGGCATGCATGTCTTCATGCCCTGGTGGGCCGACAACAGGAAGCTCGACTTCCCGCGCGGCTATCACATCGAGCCGAGCGGGGGCCGCGGCATGCCGTCATTCGGCTTCATGGGCGGCGTGCACAATCAGGTTCGCGCGGCGGCGATGGGACAGACGCCGTCGGGCCCTGGCTACGGCAAATCGCTGAAGGACGACTATCGCCGCTTCTACGGCGCGAACGTCAATTTCGCCGGCCGCGGTGAGATGATCCCCAATAAAGACACCTATATGGAGATCGACCCAGCGGTCGTCGACAAGTGGGGCATCCCGGTGCCGCGATTCCACTTCAAGTTCACCGACTACGAGATCAACCAGGCGAAGCACATGCAGGAGACCTTCCGCGCGATCATCGGCGAGATGGGCGGCACGCCGCTCAGCGAGATGCCGACGCGCGAGCGGCAGTACGGGCTCGCACCGGGAGGCCGCATCATTCACGAGCTCGGCGTCACGCGCATGGGCAACGATCCCAGCACGTCGGTCCTCAACAAGAACTGTCAGGCGCACGATTGCCGCAATGTCTTCGTTGCCGATGCGGGTCCGTTCGTGTCGCAGCCGGACAAGAACTGCACCTGGACGATTCTCGCGATGTCGATGCGGACGAGCGAGTTCATCGCCGAGGAGCGGAAGGCGGGGAGGCTCTAGGCGGGGTTCAAAGGGTTCAAGGGGTTCAAGGGTTCAGGGGGGCAAGGATCTGGTTATGGAAAACATGAACCGTCGAGCGCTTCTCAAGATCCTGTCGGCCGCGCCGGTCGCGGCCAGTTTTGCGCTGAGCGACGCCGAGGCGCAGCAAGCGCATCACCTCGCGGAGACGGCGCGGCAGGTGGCGAAGCAGGCCGGCGTGGCCTACACGCCCAAGTTCTTCACGCCGGCCGAGTATCAGACGGTGCGCGTTCTGTCGGATCTGATCATTCCGGCCGACGAGCGGTCGGGCGGCGCCGTCGCCGCCGGCGTGCCGGAGTTCATGGATTTCACGATGGTCGATCAGCCCGCCCGGCAGGTCGCGATGCGCGGCGGCCTTGCCTGGCTCGACCTCGAGTGCCAGCGGCGATTCGACAAGACGTTTGTCGGCGGTTCCGACGCCCAGCGGCACGCCGTGCTCGGCGATCTCGCGACCTACGGCGAGCTCAAACCGGGTTTGACGCACGGCCAGGCCTTCTTCCGCAGCTTCCGTGATCTCACGGCGACCGGCTTCTGGACCACCAAGATTGGCTTCGACGACCTTGGCTACAAGGGCAACACCGTCGTCCCGAAGTGGGACGGGTGTCCGCCCGAGGCGCTCAAGAAGCTGGGGATCGCGTAGGAGTAAGTTTGAAGTCTGACGTTTGAAGTCTGAAGTGTTCAAGTATGAAGTGGGAAGTGGGAAGTAGAAGTATGAAGCTGCGGTGATGGCTCATCGATGACATTCGTGGACTCCAGAGGCGCGAGGGTTTTCCTCGCCTCCTTCCTTGTCCTCTTCCTTGAAGTCGCCCTGATTCGGTGGATGCCGGCCTATATCCGGCTCCTGGCGTACTTCTCCAACTTCATTCTCCTCGCCAGCTTTCTCGGCATCGGCGTCGGGTGCCTGGTCGCGCCGTCGCGGCGTCGCCTGTTCACCTGGTTCCCGCTGCTGCAGGCGGTCGTTATCGGCGCCGCTTACTTCTTCCGTCTCGAAGTGGCGGTGCAGTCGACGGGCAGCATCTATTTCACGAGCGGCACGGCCGAGCAGGTTGTCGTCGTCGAAAGCACGATGCTGCTGCCGCTGGTCTTCGTGATCGTCGCGGCGCTCTTTGCCACGCTCGCGCAGCGCATGGGCCGGGAGATGGCCGCGCTGCCGCCGCTTCGCGGCTACACACTGAATCTGCTCGGCAGCCTGGCGGGCGTGGGCCTCTTTGCCGTCATCTCGTGGCTGCAGCTGTCGCCGACGTGGTGGTTCGGGATCGGCTTCGCCGCGGCGGTGCCGCTCCTGCTCTCGGGCGAGTCGGACGGCGGGGGATTCGCTCGCGCGAGCGGTGTGCTCGTAGGCGTCAACATTGCGTTGCTGGTGCTGACGCTCGGCCTCGTACACGTGATGGCACGCGGGTCGCTGTGGTCTCCGTATTACAAGATCACGGTCGGCCAGGACGGCCCCGATACGGTCGTCGAGGTCAACAACATCTTTCACCAGTCGATGGCCCCGGTGGAGCAGAAGGAATACTTCTACCAGTGGCCCTACATGGTCTTCGGGAACACGTTCGAGAACGTGCTGGTGCTCGGTGCGGGCTCGGGGACAGACGTGGCAGCGGCACTGAAGCACGGCGCGACGCACGTCGACGCCGTCGAGATCGATCCGGTGATCGTCCGGCTCGGCCGCCAGTATCACCCGGACCATCCGTACTCGGACCCACGCGTCACCGTGGTCACAGACGACGCGCGTCACTTCCTGAGGACGACGACGAAGAAGTACGACCTCGTGGTCTTCGCGCTGATCGACTCATTGACGATGCAGTCGAGCTTCTCGGGAGTGCGGCTCGAAAGTTACATGTTCACAGAGGAGTCGTTCCGCGCCGTTCGCGAGCGGCTCGCGCCCGATGGTCTCCTGGTCGTCTACAACTACTTCCGCGAGAAGTGGCTCGTCGACCGTCTGGCGAATATCGCGGCGAACGCGTTCGCGCAGGAACCGCGGGTGCACGTGCACGAGGCGCGCGCGTATCTTGGCGTGCTCATGGCGGGGCCACGGCTGGCGACCTTGACCTCCGATCCGGTGATTCCCGACCGCGTCACGGCGTTCGGGCAGTCGCACGCGCCGAGCCCGGCGCGGATGCACGTGCGCGACGCGGGCGTCGAGCCGGCCACAGACGACTGGCCGTTCCTCTATCTCCACACCCGGCACGTGCCCTCGCACTACCTCCTGGCGCTGGCCTTGATTCTGGTCGTGTCCACGGTCGTCGTGCTGCTCGTGCAGCGTGGACACGCGGGCACGTGGTCGTGGCAGTTCTTCCTGCTCGGCGCCGGGTTCATGCTGCTCGAGACGAAGTCGATCATCCAGTTCGCGCTGTTGTGGGGCTCGACCTGGGTGGTGGCGTCGCTGGCCATCGCGTCGGTGCTGTCGATGGCGCTCGTGGCCAACTATCTGGTGACGAAGGCCGAGGTGCGCCGTCCGTGGCTCGTCGGGCTGACGCTCGTTGCACTCCTCGCGCTCAATTACGTCATCCCGGTGGGGGCGATAGGGTTCGAGAGTCGCGCCATCGAGTCAATTTTCTATGCGACCCTGATGTTCAGCCCGATTCTCTGCGCCGGACTGCTCTTCGGGTCCGCGATCAAACGGTCGACATCGCTGTCACGCGATTACGGGACGAACCTGCTCGGCGCGATGGTGGGCGGCGTCGGCGAGTATCTGTCACTCGTGACAGGATTTCGGGCGCTGTTGTTTCTCATCGCCGCCTGCTACATCGGGGCGATTGCGGCGAGGCGGAAGGGGTAGGCGCTCAGGACGCGCGGCCGCCTCCGGTCGCGTGCCTCCATGTGTGCAGCAGGTGATCGGCGATCGCCTGCACCCCCAGGCCGTGCGTCACCTGCGCGAAGATGAACGGGCCGTCCCCGCGCATGCGGCGCGCATCGCGCTCCATGACGCCCAGGTCGGCGCCGACGAGCGGCGCGAGATCGGTCTTGTTGATGACGAGCAGGTCCGATTGCGTGATTCCCGGCCCGCCTTTGCGAGGGATCTTGTCCCCGCCTGACACGTCGATCACGTAGATGGTGTAGTCGGCGAGCTCGCGGCTGAACTGCGCGGCGAGGTTGTCGCCGCCGCTCTCGACAAACAGCAGCTGCGGCCGGAACGCCTCCATCAGCCGCTCGAGCGCCTGAAGATTCTGGCTCACGTCGTCTCGCACCGCGGTGTGGGGACAGCCGCCGGTTTCCACCGCCGCGATCCGCCCCGAGTCGAGCGCGTCGTTGCGCACCAGGAACTCGGCGTCCTCCTTCGTGAAGATGTCGTTGGTGACGACGGCCAGCTCGTGGTCCGCGCGCAGCAGGCGACACAGGGCCAGAAGAAGCGCCGTCTTGCCGCTGCCGACCGGGCCGCCGATCCCGACGGTGAACGCCCGTGCCGAGTAGTCACGCGCGAGCGGAGCGCGCCGCTCCCGGTAGAGCCCCGGGCTTGCCGGGTCGTCGTGATCGTGATCGGTTGGATGGTGATGAAATGCGGGACGGAACACGCTTGCCTCCTGAGCACCACTGCACGCGACAAAGCGAACCTCGAACCTCGAACCAACAACGTCGAATCCCGAGCGCCGAACGCCGAGCGCCGAGCGCCGAATCCCGAACCGCCAGCGGCGAGCGCAAACCGCTATGACTGAAACAACCGCGAATACAACCGGTCGTGCCCCGCCTGCAGCAGATCGATAATCGGCGCTGTCTGGGCCAGATGGTTCTCGTCCAGATCCGCGCACGCATCCAGCACCGCATCCAGATGTTCCGCGCACGCCGTCTGCATTCCCTGCGCCTGGTAGCTTCCGACGATCCCCAGACGGACCGCGGCGGAGAGGACACCGCGTCCCGTCATGAAGAGGAACATCCGCTGGACGACCGGCCGCGGAATCTCCAGCGCGCGCATCGACGCGCCAAACGCCGGCGCCAGGTGGCCACATCCACGCCTCACCTCGGCATCGAGGGACACCAGCGGGGCAGTCGGCCAGGTGCGGGCACAGGTGGCGGTCAGCGCGCGACCCTGGACACGGCTCGCGCGACTCGCGACGGGGTTCGTGAGGAATGCGTCGCAGAGCGCATCCAGGCGATCGAACGGAGCGGTGGCCGCCCATGCGGCGTTGACCAGCGGCAGCGCCGCGTGCCCTGCCTGCAGCACGCTGTCGCGCACGAATCTCTCGAGCGCATCCTCATCTGGCACCTCGCCAAGCTGCCAGGCGGACTCGAGTCCCCACGAATGCGCGAACCCGCCCGTCGGGAACGCAGAGTCGAGGATCTGCCACACGAGCCAGGGGCTGTTCATGCCTTCACACCGGAGAGTTCTTCACCATCATCGGCAGTGATTCCGCGAACGTGACAAGCGTGACAGCTAGAACAGAAAATACCGCTGCGCGAGCGGCAGGGTCCTGGCCGGCAACGAACGCAGAGGCTCTCCGTCTGCGGTGACCACGTAAGTCTCCGGGTCGACGATGATCTTCGGCAGCGCGTCGTTCAGTTTCATGTCGCGCTTGCCGATCGAACGGCAGCCGCGGACCGCGGCGACGCGCTTGACGAGCCCGTATCGGCCGGCGACGTCCTCATCCTTTGCCACTTGTGAAACGAAGGCCAGCGACGTTTGGCCGGCCGCGCGACCGAGTGCACCGAACATCGGACGCATGACGAGCGGTTGCGGCGTGGGAATGGACGCGTTCGCATCGCCCATCTGCGCCCACGCAATGAAGCCGCCCTTGAGGACGAGCTCAGGTTTCACGCCGAAGAACGCCGGCTTCCAGAGGACGAGATCCGCCAGCTTGCCGGTCTCGACCGACCCGATCTCGTGGCCGACGCCATGGGCGATCGCCGGATTGATCGGTGTACTTCGCAATGTAGCGCCGGATGCGCAGGTTATCGGCCGGGCCCCGTTCGCCCGCGAGCGCGCCGCGCTCGCTGCGCATCTTGTGCGCCGTCTGCCATGTCCGGGTGATGACTTCGCCGACGCGCCCCATGGCCTGGCTGTCGCTCGACATCATGCTAATCGCGCCTAGGTCGTGCAACACGTCTTCGGCCGCGATCGTCTCGCCGCGGATCCGACTTTCGGCGAATGCCACGTCCTCGGGAATGTTCTTGTCGAGGTGATGGCAGACCATCAGCATGTCGAGGTGCTCGTCGAGCGTGTTGATGGTGTAGGGGCGCGTCGGGTTCGTGGAGCTCGGCAGGACGTTCGGCTCGCCGCACACGCGGATGATGTCGGGGGCATGGCCGCCGCCGGCACCCTCGGTGTGGTAGGTGTGAATCGTCCGGCCCTTGAACGCCGCGATCGAATCGTCTACGAAGCCGGACTCGTTGAGCGTGTCGGTATGGATGGCGACCTGTACGTCGTACCGATCGGCCACGGTCAGGCAGCAGTCGATTGTCGCGGGCGTCGTGCCCCAGTCTTCGTGCAGCTTGAGCCCGATCGCGCCCGCACGGATCTGCTCGGGCAGCCCTTCGGGCCTGGACGAATTGCCCTTGCCGAGGAATCCGAAGTTCATCGGCAGCCCGTCGGTCGCCTGCAGCATCAGCTCCATGTGGCGGGCGCCCGGTGTGCACGTCGTGGCCTTTGTGCCTGTTGCCGGTCCCGTTCCGCCCCCGATGAACGTCGTCACGCCGCTCGCGAGCGCCTCGTATACCTGCTGCGGACAGATGTAGTGAATGTGCGCGTCGATGCCCCCCGCGGTGAGGATCAGGCCCTCGCCGGCGATCGCCTCGGTGGTGACGCCGACGACCATGCCGTCGCTCACCCCGGCCATGACGTCAGGGTTGCCCGCCTTGCCGATCCCTGCGATCCGTCCGTCCTTGATCCCGACGTCGGCCTTGCGCACGCCGGTCCAGTCGATGATGAGCGCGTTGGTGATCACGCAGTCGAGCGCGCGGCTGTCGGTGATGCCGGAGGCCTGACCCATGCCGTCGCGGAGCACCTTGCCCCCGCCGAACTTGCACTCGTCTCCGTAGACCGTCGCATCGTGCTCCACTCGCGCGACGAGTCCGGTGTCGCCGAGGTGAATCCGGTCGCCCACCGTCGGTCCATAGAGGTCGGCGTAGTGACGACGGCTGATGCTGTGGCTCATGCGGGCTCCTGCGAGTTGCCGAAGCCGAGATCGTCCGCGGCGCGGCTGATGCGCGCGCGTTTCTCGTCCGACACGGCGCCATCGGCGAGGGCGTTGCCGCCGCGGATGACCTGCGCGCCGGCGATCGCCACGAGACCGATCGTCTTCGTATCGCCGGGCTCGAAGCGGACCGCGGTGCCGGCGGGAATGTCGAGGCGCATGCCGTAGGCCGCGGCGCGATCGAACACGAGCGCGCGGTTCGTCTCGACGAAGTGATAGTGGCTGCCGACCTGAATCGGGCGATCTCCCGTGTTGGTCACGGCCAGCCGGATGGTCGCGCGGCCTTCGTTGAGCGTGAGATCGCCATCCGCGGCGGCCACGCTGCCAGAGGGCGCATCCATCGCGACCGGCTGTGTCCCGGCCGATGTCGGAGGTGAAGGCGAGGGCAGGAAGCTTCCATAGAGCGCCAGGGCCCGGTCGCCGTGCTCGGTCACAATCGGATGGTGCACCGTCACGAGCTTGCTGCCGTCCGGGAAGGTCCCTTCGACCTGCACCTCGTCGATCATGTCCGCAACCCCATCCATCACGTCCGCGTGGCCGAGGAGCTGACGTCCTAGATCCATCAGCTCGGCCACCGATCGGCCGTCACGGATGAACTCCAGGAGCTGTGATGCGATGAGGGCGACGGCCTCGGGGTAGTTCAACCGCAGGCCGCGCGCCAGGCGCTTCTGCGCGAGGACGCCGGCCTGGTTGAGCGCAAGCTTGTCGATCTCTCGTGGCGTCAAGTGCATGCTGGTTCACTCTCGAGGGGATCGGGATCGGTCACCACTTGCGCGACCAGGGATCGTCGCCGAGGTGCAAGGGCACGAACCGGAGGTGCTCGCGAACGAGTCGGCCCACCTGCTCGACCGACGTTCCGGCGATTCGCAAGACGACGCCATGCCCGGACACGGGTGACGCGGATGCGAGCACGTCCGCACGGCGGACAGCCGGGATGGCATTGACGGCGGTTATCACGGCATCTACCGCCGCCGCGAGCGACGCGCCGGCGATCACTACCGTGGCGAGCACGTCGAACCGGCCCATTCGCTCCGAGATGTCACCATCCATGGTGTCGAGCCACAGCCCGTCGTAGAAGGTCAACCGGCCGTCTACGCGAAGGGTGGTGCGGCTCGAATATCGATCGAAGGCCCACCGCTCGCCGGCCGCACGCCGGCCAGACGACAGCCAGTCCACGAGCACGAGCGCGCCGGCACCGGAGAGGTCGATCTGCTGCCGCTGCCGGTACGACGATCCGGCGAAACAGACGGTGGGATCCGGCGCCACGACGAGGAGGCCGCCGTCACCGACGAGCGCGTCGAGGTGCGTGCTCGTGCCGCGATCCGATCGATAGACTTTGGTGGACGACTGCGTCGAAAGGAGCGCCATCGCGCCTGGTCCGACGTCCACGGCCAGACGCAGGGCATCGCCGCCGACCAGGCCTCCACCGTAGCTCGCCGAGTAGATCCAAGCCGCGGCGCCGTGATTTCGCGGCGTCAAGAGCTTTAATGGGCTCGCGGCAAACGCGCGGCAGACCACGCTGCGCTGGCCGCGCTTCACGACCTGCAGGAATCCGGTCCCGGCCGCGGCTACCTCCGCCGTTGATTCGCGCGCCAGAACCGTCCCGCTCACGCCGCGATGATAGCGCGACAGCGATCCGCCAACGCATGACGAAAAGTGATGGGGGTAAGAAGGCCCAGGGCTCAAGGCTCAAGGCTCAAGCAAACCCCTCGAGACCATGGTCGAAGTTCTTGCCTGAGCCCGCCTGAGCCCTGAGCCCGAGACCGGGTCTCATGGCAGAACCCGGACCTTGATGCTGCGGTAGGCAACGCGGTCGCCATGGTCCTGGATCGCGATGTGGCCTCGAGGTTCGCGGCCGTAGACAGGGACGTCGCGGTAGGGGCTGGTCTCGAGTCTCGACAGCCAATCGGCACTGCCGATGTCGTACTCGACGATCTTGACGCCGTTCATCCAGTGCTCGACGTGTGGGCCATTGACGATGAGGCGGACGTCGTTCCACGCGCCGGGCGGACGAGTGACATCCCGGGACGGCGCGTAGAGTCCATAACAGGCGCCGGCCGAGCTCAACCCGCTGCCGCCATCGGGGTGGCCGCCGTTGTCGAGCACCTGCATCTCGGGTCCGGTGATGTAGGTCGCTTCGGCCAACTCACTGACGCGAAACATGATGCCGCTGTTTCCACCCGGGGCAATCTGCCACTCAATGAGCAATTCGAAGTTGGCGAACTGCTCGGTCGTGATCAAATCGCCACCCCCTCCGGTCCGCGTCAGCGCGCCGTCGACGGCCTGCCATCCCGTCGGGACGGTGGATTGCTTGAATCCCCGCCACCCGGACGTGGTTGTGCCGTCGAAGAGCAAGCGCCACCCGGCCGCGCGCTCGGCGCTCGTCAACGTGTTCGGGCCGTCTGCCTCATCGATCTCTGAGGGTCCCGCCGGGTTCGAGCAGGCCGCGGACAGCAGAGCCATCGCGAGGGCCCAGGATTTCAGACCGTGCATGTGGCTAGTGTGAAGCATCCCGCGAAACACGATCTGTCACGATCGGTAATCGTGCGTGGTGTCTGTCGAGCTCCGCGCATCAGGGGTCTGACCTCGGTCTGACCCCGGTCGGCGTTTAGCGGTAGAATGACGCCGTTTGTCCTCTCACTAACAACGAGGTCTACCATGACGGAACGAGAAAAAGCTCAGCCGGACGCGGCCGAATCAGCTGGGGTGTCGCGGCGTGAATTCGTGACCCGGACGGCGGCGGCAGGAGCGGGGCTGGTGATCGTGCCGCGGCATGTGCTCGGCCGCGGGTTTCAGGCGCCCAGCGACACGGTGAACATCGCCACGGTTGGCGTCAGCGGCATGGGCTTCAGCAATACCAGCGCCGTCTTGAGCCAGAACATTGTCGCCTTCTGCGACGTGGATTTCGGGCTCGTGGATGCCCGCATCGAGAGGGCGAAGAAAGAGGTGGCTGCTGCAGCGGCTGCCGGAACCTCGACTCGTCCGGCACAGCGTCCGCGACGTGAGCCCACCGCGGCACAGCTCGCCGCAAACGAAAAGCGGCCTCGTATCAACGGCGCCGAGACCATGAGCCGGTTCCTCGATTCGCAGGTCGCCAAGGTCCCGCGGTACCGCGACTATCGCGAGATGCTCGACAAGCAGAAGGACATCGACGGGATCATCGTGGCGACGCCGGATCACATGCACGCGTCGATCGCGCTGACGGCCATGGACGCTGGGAAGCACGTGTACGTCCAGAAGCCGCTGTGCTGGTCGGTCGACGAGGCGCGACGTCTGGCGAAGAAGGCCAAGGAGAATCCGAAGATCGTCACGCAGATGGGCAACCAGGGCCACTCGCGCGACGAGGCCCGCCTCGGCTACGAGTACATCACGTCAGGGGCGATCGGCGACGTTCGCGAAGTGCAGGTCTGGACGAACCGACCGCTGGGCTACTGGCCGCAGGGCGTGCCGCGCCCGGCGCCGCTGCCCGCGCGCTTGCAGGACCCGGCAACCGCGAACTCGAGATGGAGGGGACCGGACGTCGATGCGCGAACCGCCGCGGCGCTGCTCGGTAGCTATCCGCCACCCGATCAGCTCGCGTGGGACCTGTTCCTCGGCGTGGCGCCGCCCGTCGAGTATCACCCGATCTATCACCCGTTCAACTGGCGCGGCTGGGTCGACTGGGGCCAAGGTGCGCTCGGCGATATGGGCGCGCACCTGATCGATCATCCGTTCTGGTCGCTGAAGCTCGGATTCCCGAGCGTCATCGAAACGCGCTCGACCCCGTTCAACGGCGCGTCGTATCCGCTGGCGACGACGACGTACTACGAGTTCCCGGCGCGTGGCTCGATGCCCCCCGTCAAGCTGACGTGGTACGACGGCGGCTTCACGCCGCCGAAGCCCGACGAGATCGGCGACGAGAATCTGAACGGCGAGGGCGGCATCATCTACATCGGCAGCAAGGGCAAGATGATGCAGGAGACCTACGGTCTGAATCCGCGCCTGCTGCCGGATTCGAAGCAGGCGTCGACGCCGAGACCCAAGCAGGTCCTGCCGCGCATCCCGCACGAGGCGCATGAGATGAACTGGGTGGACACGATTAAGGGCCAGCAGGAAATCTCGTCTCCGTTCGAGTACGCGGCCCAGTTGACCGAAGTCATGCTGCTCGGGATCGTCTCGCTCCGAGCCGGCGGCAAGATCCACTACGACGCCGCCAACCGCAGGATCACCAACAAGATCACGTCCGAGACCAACCGCGACGGCGCCACCGATCCCAACCAGTTCCTGTCGCGCGACTATCGCACCGGCTGGACCCTCTGACCCGACCGGGGACACCCAACCTTGGATGTCCCCGAGCTCAGCCGTTCGGCCTGCCCCGTCGGGGACACCCAAGGTTGGGTGTCCCCGAGCTCAGCAGTAGCGCAGATCGGGCTCCTCCCCGCGCGATTACATGCTGCCGACGACGAAATCCTTGAAGTAGCTGGTCGAATCGGTCTTCGACCACAGGCCGACTTTTCCCGAAACCGGTGGCCGCAGCACCGGGTTGTTGGCAGGAAAGAGGTCGGGGTTCGGCGGCGCGTTGTTGCGTCCCGGCCCTGGCTCGCTTCCGAGCGTGTACTCGAGCGCCGGCTTGCCGTCCATCAAGGCTTTGAAGTCCGAGCCGTTGACGACCATCTTGAGCTCGTGCCACGCGGAGCGATCGAGCATCCACTCACGCTCTCGGCCACGCCGCACGGCGCGCCGGATACCGTTGTGGAACTCCCACAGCGCGACGTTGTTCTCGGTGTCGTTGTAGCGGATGGCTAGCCAGTCTCCGTTCGCCTTGACGTTGAACACGATGCCCGAACACCGGTCGGAATCGCCGGCGACGGTCTTGAACTTGACGCTCAGCGACCCCTGCTTGAAGTCGCCGACCGTGGTCGAGATGGCGACAGGGTAGTAGGCGAACTGCTTGGCGTTGTCCATGAGCTCTTCGTTCGACGTGCCGTAGAGGCGCCGCGCGCTCTCGATCAGGAGCTTGGTCGGGCTGTCCTTGCTCGACACCCACGGACGTCCATCGACGACGATCACCTTCTCGCCGGCGTCCTCGCCGACGACCCACGTGCCGACCATCGGTTCGAAGGCCTTTGGTGCACGGCCGACCACTTCCTTGCTCAAGTCGACACGGGCGATATCTTGCGCCCGTGGCGCGACGACGGTAAATGCGGCGAGGGCGAGCGCCGCAGTGGGGAATATCAAGGTTCGCAATGACGTCACGTTACCTCCTGAAGACGAAGAGTGCGGTTGCGGCGACGGCGGCCGGCCAGAGCCCGAAGAAGACGGCAGCGGCGCCGTTTGGGGCGGCGGCCAGCGGATAACCACGGAAGATGTCCCGCGCATCCTCCTCTGGCGGCTCGATGCTGGCCAGTTCGTAAACCGCGTCGAGGACCCCCTCCGCGGTCGTGACGCGGCTCATCGTCCGGCGTCCGTCGAGCTCGTACCACACCTCGCCGTAGTGATCCGCGGTCTGCTCGAAGAGGCCGATGGAGGTCGCCGAGACATAGCGCACGTCGAGCGACGGAAGCACTCGGCGCAGTCTGGACAGAGCCCGGTGTTCGAGATCGGCTCGGCGTGGATCTTCCGGCGCGAGGTGCGCAACGATCGTGAGCGGAGATCGAATCTGCCGCAGCGCAGCCTCGTCCGCGCGCGCGAATGAATTGCGCCGGCCTTCGGAAACGTCCCAGGTCACTCGAACGGTCGTACAGGCGAACGCAGAGACGATGGTCAGCACGCCGAGCGCCAGCGACTGGACCGCGCGTGTCCGAACCGCGACGCCGCTCCTCATCCAGATCGCCGAGAGTGCCAGGCCGCTCGCGATGAGCACGAGCGCGATGAGGACGGAGTCCAACTCGAGGAGGCCATGCTGAAAGTCTGCGACCATGGCTGTGGGCGTGTACCCGGCCGCGCGCTCCCACCATCCGCCCTGCACGGCCGCGACGAAGTTGATGATCCATGTGCCGACGGTTGCGGCAAGCGTCAGGATAGCCGCCGTCGACGGGTGGGAGGTTAGGGTAGCGGCAGCCGCAGCGAGAGCGATCGTCAGGCCGGCGTTCAACACGTGGCCGAGCGCGACTGTCGAAAGCTCCGGTGCGAAGAGGGGACCCCCGTAGCCGCTCCACAGGGCCATCGCCGCCACCGTGGGCAGCGAGGCGACGAGCCATCCGCCCAGCAGCACCAGTGCCTTCGCACCGATGCGGGCAATGGCCGGCATCGGTTGCTGCAGTTCGAGCTTCAGGGCGCCGCTCAAACGATCGCCAGATACCAGACGGATGGCGACAAACGGAAGCAGAAACGCGGCCGCCAGCTCGCAGGCGCTGAAAGTCGGGGCCCAGATTCCGACAAGCGGAGAGAAGGCCTCGCCGACCCCCGCCGCAGTGCCATTGAGGCCGGAGGCCTCGCCGTATGTGCGCACGGCACTGATGAAGGTCACGCCGACGAGTGGTCCCATGAGCAGGAGCAGAATCCACCAGGCCCGCGACCTGGCGAGCTCACGGCATTCCTTGCCGACGAGAACAGCAAGCACATCGAACGCTGATCTACGTGAGGGCAAGAAACACCTCCTCGAGATCCGACGTTCCGTCTCCACCGCGCGCCGCGGCCAGGGCCGACAGCTCGTCAATCGTGCCTTCACCGCGCACCTGGCCACCGCTCAGCAGCACGAACCGATCGCAGATGCGGGAGGCGTCGTGAATCTGGTGGATCGAGAGGAACAGCGTCCGGCCGCTCGACGCATGCGCGCGGAGCGCTGCCGCCACCTCCCGACCCTGCTTGAGATCGAGACCGTCGAAGGGTTCGTCGACGAGGAGGATGGGTTGAGGCGTCAGGAGGCCGACCGCCAGCACGGCTCGCTTGCGCTGACCCTTTGACAGCGTGCCGATCGGCGCGTCCAGGATCGTCGCCAGATCCAGCCGCTCGACGACCTCGTCCAGGCGCGCGGTGACGCCACCAAAAAAGCGCAGCGCGAAGCCCAGGGCCCAGCTGACACTCTGCGAGGGCCATGGGCAGATGGCATCGGGGACGTAGAAGAGGTGGCGGCCCCGCTGGTTGACGTCGAGCGCGACTCCGTCGACGCTGACGGTGCCGGCGTCGGAAGGCAATAGCCCGGCCAGGCACTCGAACAGCGTGGTCTTGCCGGCGCCGTTGGGGCCGATGAGGCCCAGGATCTCGCCGTCGCGAAGGGACAGCGCGACTCCCTCGAGTGCGGTCACTCGGCCGTAACGTTTGCTCAGACCGGCGGCTGTGAGGCCCATCTCAGAAGCCTCCAACGGTACGCCGCCGGTGGGGGTTACTACCAGCTGTCGTAGTTCGTCGAACCATCAGCGCCGCGAATCGACGGTCGCCGTCACTGCGCCATTTGCACGACGGCAAACGACTGCGGGGATCCGAGCGGCGTGACGATGTCGCCGACCAGCCGGCCGAGCGTCGCACGGTAGCGGCCCGGCTGAACGAGCGGCCCCTGATTGCCGCGGCCACCGCCGAATCCACCACGCCCGGCCGGTCCGCCGCGTCCCGCCGCCGCTGCCGCAGGCGTGCCCGGCGCTGGGGGAGCAGGTGGGTCAGCGCGCAGATCCCACGCCGAACGCCTGAGGCCTGCTCCCCTCCCGAGGTCGATGCGGCGAACCGGCCGACCCGCGTCGTCGCTGATCGTCAGAACGAGCTTCGCGTCGGAAGGCAGTTCCTGCCGCACGTGATACGTGAAGACGGCACCAAACGGTGGATTCTCCGCGCGCCACAGACCCGACAGCGGCGAGAGGCCCGCGCTGCCCGCTGGAGCGAGTCCCAGAATGTTGTAGAGGGCGGCATCGCGGAGCGGAAACAGCCGCGCCTCCTCGGCGAGCGCTGCCGGCGTGATGTCGCGAAGCGCGCTGTAGTCGTCCAGGATGAAGAAGCCGCGTCCGAACGTCGCCAGCACGAGGTCGTTCTCGCGCTTCTGGACCGTCATGTCCCGAACCTGAGCCGGCGGCATGCCGCCCTTGAGCTGGATCCAGTGCTGCCCTCCGTCGATACTCGTGAACAGGCCGAACTCCGTACCCGCAAACAGCAGGTTTGGGTTCACGTGATCCTGAATGATCGACCACACGTCGTGCTTCGCTGGCAGGTCGCTGGTGATGTTGGTCCACGTGCGGCCACGATCGGTGCTCTTCACGATGTACGGCTTGTAATCGCCGCGCTGCCAGTTGTTGAGCGTCGCAAACACCGTATCGACGTCGCGCGGCGAGGCAAAGACGTCGGTGACGTAGGTCCACTGGGGCACGCCGGGAAACTGCTCGATCTTGCGCCAGTTCTTTCCGCCGTCCTCCGTCACCTGCACGAGCCCGTCATCGGTTCCCACGTAGAGCATGCCTTCGAGGAGCGGCGACTCGTCGATGGCGACGATATTGCTGAGCGGCGTGGTCGACGTGTTGCGTGCGATCGAGTCGGCCGGCCAAATCCTGCCCATGATCGGAATCTCCTCGCGGTTCAGGTTGCGCGAGAGATCGGGGCTGATGCGCGTCCAGCTGTCGCCGCGGTCGTCCGTGCGGTAGACGTAGTTGGTCGCCCAGTAGAGACGGCGCGGCGAGTGCGGACTGATGATGTATGGCGCGTCCCAGTTGACGCGATCCGCATTGCCTCGCCCTCCACGGCCCCCTTGCCGTCCGCCTTGCGGCGTCTGCGCTGCCGCGGCGCCCGTTGCTCCGGCCGCCCCCGCGCCGGCCGCCCCCACGCCGGCGGCACCCGCCTCGCCGCCTCTGCCCTGGGGCTGCCCGCCCGGCATCTCGTCGTCGCCACCACCGCCGCCGAACCCCTGGGTCCCCGGCGGGCGAATCGATCGGCTGATGCCCGTGCGCTTGTCGAGCCGCGAGATGTTGCCGTTCTGCGACGAGGCGTAGACGATATTGGGGTCCTCGGGATCGTTGCGGGACTGAAAGCCGTCGCCGCCGGCGACGATGTACCAATCGCTCGTGCGGACGCCGAGACGACTCATGTTCCGCGATGGGCCGCAGAACGAGAAGTTGTCCTGCGTTCCGCCGCAGACGTTGTAGAAGGGTTTGTCGTTGTCGACCGAGACGCGGTAGAACTGCGTGATGGGCAGGTTCGCGAAGAAGCGCCAGGTCGCGCCCTCGTCGTAAGACTCGTAGAGCCCGCCGTCGTTGCCTAGCAGGATGTGATTGCGATCCGTCGGATCGAATTCGATAGCGTGATGGTCGACGTGCACGCCGGTGCTTTCGATCGACGTCGTCTGCCAGGTCCGGCCCCCGTCGGTGCTCCGCTCGACATTGACGTTGACGGACCAGATCCAATCGGCGCGGTGGGGATCGACGAAGATCTCGTGATAGTACTGCGCGCCGCCGCCGCGATAGCAGTCGTCGCTCGGCACGTTGCCCCGGCCGCCGAACTGGGCGGGATCCTGTTCGTCCTCTTCATCGCCATCGTCGACCTTCTCGGCCGTTGCGATCTCTGCGGTTGGTGCCTGGGAAATCGCGATCTGACCTCGTCCAGCGGGCGCCCCGGGCGCGGTCGGCTTCGGCGCCACGCCAAGTGGGGCGCACGGAGCCGGTGGAGCAGGCGGCGGCGCGTTTGGGTCTCCGCCGCGTCCGCGTCCGCCCGCGCCGCCCCGTCCAGCGGCCGACATGCGGCCGATCCGCGTCCACGAATTGCCCCCGTCGTCTGACCGGAAGAAGCCGGACTCGGGCCGCTTCGCGTCGATGAGCGCGAAGACCGTCGCGGGGTTCTTCCGACCGTCGACCGCGAGCCCGGCCCGGCCCATGTCGCCCGCCGGCAGCCCCTTGGTGAGCTTCGTCCAGGTCTTGCCACCGTTAGTCGTCTTGTAGATTCCCCCCTCGGGGCCGCCGCCAATCATCTGTCCGACATGACGGCGGCGTTGGTAGGCCGAGGCAAAAATGATGTCCGGGTTGCGCGGGTCGAACACGATGTCGCTGATGCCCGTGTCCTTGCTGATTGTGAGAACCGCCGACCAGGTGGCGCCGCCGTCGGTCGTTTTGTATAGCCCGCGCTCGCCGCCTTCCGAGAACAGCGGTCCCTGCGAGGCGACGTAAACGACGTTCGAGTTGCGCGGGTCGACGAGGATCTCGCCGATGTGCTCGGATGTCTCGAGCCCCATCCGCCTCCAAGTCTTCCCGGCGTCGGATGACTTGTAGACGCCGTCACCGAAGTGCGCGCTGCGCTGGCTGTTGTTCTCCCCGGTGCCGAGCCAGATGACGTTCGAGTCCTTCGGATCGATGGTCACGCAGCACAGCGTGAAGACGCCGTTGTCGTCGAAGATCGGAGAAAACGTGATGCCGCGGTTCGTCGTCTTCCAGAGTCCGCCGAACGCCGAAGCGACGTACCAGACGCTTGGGTTCTTCGGATCGATCTCGACGTCGACGACGCGGCCCGTGGTCAGCGCCGGACCGATGCTGCGGAGCTCGACGCCTTTCAGGAGATCGGCGGTGACCTGGCCCTGGCGGGCGCCGAGCCCTGACGTCACCAGACCAATAGCCAACACGATCAACAGGAACCTGCGCGCCATATGATCAACTCCTGGAGAATGTCGAAGAGGCCGTGTGATAGTCCGCGATAGTCTACCTGCATGCGTTCCCGGAGCGCTGGAGGTGACACTCTCGTCCACATTTCTGGTCGCAGATGTGGCGAAAATGATGGCAAATGGATGGCAGACGCGATCCTTGCGGCGGGCCAACACCGACGCTCCCGGCACATCCGTTGCTTGAGCGAGGCCTTATGAACGGCTATTCCACCCTCGTCGTGACAGCCCTGTGCGTTCTGCTCGGGCTGCCTTCGGCTTCCCTGGCCCAGGGGGGCTACTTCGGCAAGAACAAGGTTCAGTACCGCGAGTTCGACTTCAAGGTGCTGAAGACCGACCACTTCGACATTTATTACTACCCGGAGGAAGAGCAGGCCGCGCAGATGGCGTCGCGGATGGCTGAACGGTGGTACACGCGCCTGTCCCAGCTGCTCGACCACCAGCTCAGCACACGCCAGCCACTCATCCTCTACGCAAGCGGGTCGCACTTCCGACAGACCAATGCGGTTGAAGGCGAGATGGGGGAGGGCACGGGGGGTGTGACCGAGGCCTACAAGCGGCGCATCGTCCTGCCGTTTGCCGGCCCGATCGAGTCGAGCGATCACGTGCTCGGGCACGAGCTGGTCCACGCCTTCCAGTACGACATCACCGGAACGAACGCGAGCTCGGGCTCAATGGGGGCGCTCGGGCTCCCGCTCTGGTTCATCGAGGGGATGGCCGAGTACCTGTCGATTGGTCCTGAAGATCCTCTGACGGCGATGTGGATGCGCGAGGCCACGAGGCGGGAGCAGCTACCGGACATCGACAAGCTGGACAATCCCAAGTATTTTCCGTATCGATACGGCCAGGCGCTCTGGGCCTATATCGCGGGCAAGTACGGGGACGGCGCCGTGGGCAACATGCTTCGGGCCGCTGCCGGGCGCGATGCCACCTACGACACCGCGATCAAATCCGTCCTGCAGATCGATACGAAGGAGCTGACCAAGGACTGGCACAACGCGGAGTTCGAGGCGTTTCGCCCCATTGCCGAGGCGACAAAGATGCCGGCGTCGTTCGCCAGGCCGATCATCACCAAGGCGAAGCAGAAGACCGACCTGAACGTCGGACCCGTGCTCAGCCCCGATGGGTCGCGGCTGATCTACTTCTCGGAGAAGGACCTCTTCTCGATCGACCTCTTCGTGGCCGATGCCCGCTCGGGCGAGATCAGCAAGAAGATCACGAACACCGCAACCAGCTCACACTACGACAGCCTCTCGTTTATTACCTCGGCCGGCGCGTGGGACCCGACGGGCAAGCGGTTCATCTTCCCGGGCATCAGCAAGGGCCAGGCGGTCCTCACCATCATCGACGTCGATCGCGGCCGCACCGAGCGCGAGGTTCGGCTGAGCGACGTGAACGAGGTTATCAACCCTGCCTGGTCGCCCGACGGCAGCCAGGTGGTCTTCTCGGGCCTCATCGGTGGATTCACCGACTTGTTCGTGTACGACCTCGACAAGAGCACGTCGCGGCGGCTCACGACCGATCACTACTCCGAACTGGATCCCGTCTGGTCGCCCGATGGCAAGACGATCGCGTTCAGTACGGATCGCTTCACCACGAACCTGGAAAACCTCAAGTCCGGGCGTCCGCGGCTGGCCATCATGGACGTGGCGACCGGGGCGGTGACCGAGCTCGGCGGATTCACCGGCGCCAAGAACATCAGCCCGCAGTGGACGTCCGACGGCAAGTCGATCTATTTCCTGTCGGACCGCCAGGGCATCACGAACATCTACCGCACGGTCGTCGACAGCGGGAAGACCACACAGCTCACGAACATGCTCACCGGCGCGAGCGGCATCACCGCGCTCAGCCCGGCGATGTCGTTTGCCGGCGGACGCCTCGTCTTCAGTGCATACGAAAACGACGGTTACGGCATCTACGCCCTCGACACGGCGGAACAGCTGGCGGGTGAGCCCGCCGTCGATCTGCCGCGCAACGCGGCCGTCCTGCCTCCGGGACGCGATGCCGGTGGCCTCGTCGTCGAGGCGTTGAAGGATGCCACCTGGGGGCTGCCTGGCACGGAAGTCCCCGTGGGAGAGCCGTACAAGCCGAAGTGGGGGCTTGATTTCGTCGGACAGCCGTCGTTCGGCGTTGGCGTCGATCCGTTCGGCACCTATGCGGCTGGCGGCGTGTCGATGCTTTTCAGCGACATGCTGGGCAATCACGTGATCGGCACGGCCGTGCAGGTAACGAGCCGCTTGGATGAGTTCGGTGGCACCTTTTTCTACCTGAACCGGACGCACCGGTGGAACTGGGGCACATCGATCGATCAGACGCCGTACGTGTCACGAGGCTACGAAGCCGGTTATCTCGGCAATACCTACGTGGAGCGCGAGTACCGCTACCTGCAGCGTGACCAGGCCGCCACGGGCTTCCTCAGCTATCCGTTCAGCCGCTCGTGGCGTGTCGAGTTCTCCGGCGGCTACCGTCGCATCGGGCAGAGCTACGATCTGACCGAGCGGACCTACGCCCCCTCGGGCCAGCAGTTGACGGAGGAAAAGATCCCGCTGCAGGAGTTCCCGACGCTCAACCTTGGCGAGGGGAGCACCGCGCTCGTGTACGACACCTCCATTTTCGGCGCGACCAGCCCGATTCGAGGCAGTCGCTACCGCTTGGAGTACTCGCAGAGTGCGGGCTCTCTGCTGTATTCGGGCGTCACAACGGACGTCCGAACCTATCTGATGCCGGTCAAGCCATACACCATCGCGCTGCGCGGAATGTATTCGGGACGGTTCGGGCCGGACGCCGAGGATGACATGCTGCCCGCGCTCTTCCTGGGTTACCCGGGCCTCGTCCGCGGGTACGACCAGTACTCTTTCGAGTCGACTGAGTGCGGTGGGGGCACGACCGGCTCCTGTCCGGCCTTCGATCGCCTGATCGGCAGCCGCGTGGCCATCGCGAATGCCGAGCTCCGGTTCCCGATCTGGGGCGCGTTCGGAGGCAATCAGTTCTACGGACCGCTACCCATCGAGGCCGCCTTCTTCACCGACGCCGGCGTCGCCTGGGGCCAGAGCCTCCGCGCCGGCACGCTGCCGGGCGACAACAAACCGGTCGTGAGCTATGGCGCCGCCCTGCGCATCAACGTGCTCAATTTTGCCGTCGCCGAGATCGACTTCGTCCGTCCGCTGCAGCGACCGACCCAGGGGTGGATGTGGCAGTTCCAGTTCAGGCCGGGATTCTGAGCAGAGCTAGGAGCTAGGAGCTGGAGACAGAACGAGAGACAGAGACAGCAGCGCCTGCGGCCCGAGCGCGGCGCGACCAGCCTCCGCTGAAGCTACGGCGGTCCGCCGAAGCCTTGGCGAAGGCGGAAGTCGCCGCGCGAGAGCGAGCGGGGGTGGGGCCCCGCGAGCATTGAGAAATGCTGACAGATCGGCCGAAGCAAAGTGTAGAGGTCGGCGATTGTCTCCTGACTCCTACTCCGCCTTCAGCGCTTTCAACGGATCCACTCGCGAAGCTCGCAAGGCCGGAAGCGTGCTCGCTGCGAGGGTGGATCCAACGACGAGCACCGTCGTCACAGCGATCGTGAGCGGGTCGACGGGTGAGACGCCCACGATGAAGCTGCCGAGGGCGACCGCTCCGAGCATGCCGAGACCGAGTCCTGCAGCGAGTCCGATCCCAACCGGCGTTGCGCTGCCCGAGACGATGAGCAGCACGATGTCGCGCGTGCTGGCGCCGACCGCCTTGCGGATGCCGATCTCGCGCGTGCGCTGCGCGACCGTGAACGCGACGAGGCCGTAGATGCCCATCATCGCCAGGAGCGCACCGAGCGCGCCGAAGCCGCTCGTCAGAACGGCGCCCGCCTGCGCCGGCACGAGCGCCACGCTCAGAGCGTCGGTCATCGGCCTGACCTCGACGAACATGGCCGGATCGAGCCGGGGGATCGCGGCTCGCATGGACTTCGCCGTGCCAGCCATGTCAGAGGTCCGCACGAACACGTCGACCTCGGACTCTGGCCGCTGAAGATACGCGGTGTAGACCAGAGGTCTGACGGCCTCGCCAAGCGTCCAGTACTTGCTATCTCCCACGACGCCGACCACGTCCCGGTTGTCGAGTCGCTTGCCGAGCGCGTCCCCATTCCAGAACTGGCGCGCCAACGTCTCGTTCACGATGACCACACCGGGCGATCCCGGCCGGTCACCAACCGTGAAGTCGCGCCCCGCCAGCAACGGAATCCCTATGGTTCGAAACCAGTCCGGGCTCACGCGGTTCACCAGAACCATGCGGCCTGGCTGATCGGGCGAATCGGTATTCAGCCGCATGCGCGTCTCTTCCCGGCCCATGAGGGCGAGCGGAACGATCTTCGCCATGCCCTGGAACTGCACACCGGGCATGCCCTGAATGCGCGATTGAAGCTCGGTGAGCAGCGGCGCGAGAGTTCCAGCCGTCGTGGCCTCCTCGTCGAGCTGAAGATGGGCGAGGAGAACGTGCGCCGGCTCGAATCCGAGGTCGATGCGGTGGGCGTTCGACAGGCTCCTGACGAAGAGGCCACCCCAGAGCAACAGCGCGCAAGACAGCCCGACCTGACCCACCACCAGCCACGATCGCATCCGCTGACGATGGGGCAGCGGATCGTCGTCTTTGAGAGCAGGAATCACACTCATGCGGGTCGCGCGGCGCGCCGGCGCCAGGCCGCACAGCACGGACGTGACGAGCGAGAGCATGAGCGTGTAAACCAGCATCCGTCGATCGAGCGTGAGATCGAGCTCGATCGATCCGGGCAGGCGCCCGATGAGCGCGTTGACGACACCGCCGAGCCAGAGCGCGAGAACGATCCCGGCGGTGCCTCCAACGACCGCAAGCAGCAGGCTCTCCGTGAGCAGTTGGCGGATCAGGCGCCCTCGGGCGGCGCCGAGCGCCAGGCGCACGCCGACTTCCCGGCGTCTCGCAGCGCCACGGCCGAGGAGGAGTCCGGCAATGTTCGCGCAGCCGACCAGGAGCACGAGGCCCGCGACGATCGTCATGAGTCCCACGAACGCAAAGAACGGCAGCAGGGTCTTGCCGACGCCGCGGAAGCCGCCGATTCCGTCGATGGGAAAGACTTCGGTCATGCCGAAGGCCGGTCCAAGCTCCGGATGCTCGGCTGCCATTCGTTGAGCGACGACTTGTGATGTTGCCTGGGCCTGGGCGTAACTCACTCCCGCTTTCAACCTCGCGACGATGGTATAGGACGGGCTGCTCCGATCCTGGAGCTTCCGCCGAGAGAGCGACGCGTCGACTGGAATCCAGAATTCGCTCATGAATCCGGCTGCCCGCGCGCCGCGAAAGCCGCGCGGCATGATTCCCAGTACCTCGAGCCGCCGTCCGCCGAGCGTGATCGCGCGGCCGACGAGCGAGGGATCGCTCCCGAAGTGGATCCGCCAGGCACGCTCGCCGAGCACCACGACATCTGTTCGTGTGTCGACGGGGAAATAGGTCCGACCCGACAGGGCAGGCACGCCGAGCATCGTCAGATAGTTCGTGGATGTCGTCTCGCCTGTGAGCCGGACCGACGAGGCGTCGGTTGTGAGCGCGAGCGCCGTGCCGGCGTGAGCGGCAACGTCGGTGAAGACATCCGTGCGCTGCGCGATGTCCTGGTAGTTGAGCCAGGATGTCTGGCTCTCGCCGGTATAGATGCGGACGACCTCCTGCGGCGACCGCACGGGCAGCGGCTTGAGGACGAGCGCGTTCACGAGACTGAAGATGGCCGTGTTGCCGCCAATGGCGAGGGCAAGCGTCAGGATCGCCACGGTCGAGAACCCCGGGCTGCGTCGAAGCAGGCGCATCGCGAACTTTGCGTCCTGCCGCAGTTCGCTCGCGAGTCGCGCCACCGTTCTGTGTCGTTCCACGGTCCGTCCCTCTCTGGCGCACGCCTGCGCGCCGCGCGCAAGGTCGCCGAATTCGCGACGCGCCTGTGCTCGAGCGTCCGGCTCGGCCATGCCGTCTCGCATCAGATTGTCGACGCGCATGTCGAGGTGGAAAGCGAACTCCTCCTGCACGTCGTCGTCGACGTCCTTATTCGACCGCGCGACGAAGCCGAAGAGCCGTTTCGCGTGTGGTGGCCGAATTCGATGTGCCATCGGCGTCAGGCGGGTTCGATGACCTTGAAGACCGCTTCGGCGTACTTCTTCCAGATCGAGATCTCGCTCCTGACCTGCTGCCGGCCGGCCGTGGTGAGGCCGTAGTACTTCGCCTTGCGGTTGTTCTCGGACAAGCCCCATTCGGCCTCAATCCACCCGCGCGCCTCGAGACGGTGGAGCGCCTGATAGAGCGCAGCATCCTCGATGGCGAGCACGCCATCCGTTCGCTCGCGCACCCAGCGCGAGATGGCGTAGCCGTGGGCAGCTCCGCCCTGGAGGGCACGCAGTATCAAGAGGTCAGCCGTGCCCTGCAGCAGGCTCAGCGCGGTTGTCGGGCTCATTGGATTCCTTAGACTGCGCCCGATGCGGGAATGTTCCCCTAAGAATGTGAGTGGTGGTGAAAGAGAAGCGGAGGAGACGGAGGTAACGGGGTTCAACACGGAGGAACGGAGTGAACGGAGACGCACGGAGAAGGCAGCAAGGGCACGATTGCAGCGGTAGTGAGCTGGTCGCACGCCGGCCGTGGGCCGGCGTTGGGAGGGAGGTCGGATCACGAAACACGAACACGCCTGAGATGTCCGCGTGCTCGTGTTTCGTGATCCGGCCTCCCTCCCAGCCGCGCGAAGCGCGGCGCGACCAGCCCTCCGTTCGTCTCCGTTCGGCTTCGTTCCTTCGTTGTGAACCCGTTGACTCCGTTGCCTCCCGAACTCAGTCGTCCGCTCGAACCATCAGCGTCGCTGTGATCATGCCCAACACACCTGTCACGACAATGCCCAGCGTGTGCGCGCCGAGGACGTGCGCCGGGTGGGAGAAGTGGCAGAAGAGGCGCCAGCCCGAATCGGCCATCAGGCCGGCGCCGACGCCGTAGAGGGCGCCCGCGAGTCTCGGGCGCAGCGGGAAGGCGCGCGCTGCGAGCCAGCCGGCCACCGCGAGTACGGGCAACGCGCTAACGACCGTGCCGGTCAGACAGATCCCCCAGACGTAGGTCACCAAGCCCGGCGCGATCATCGTCGGGCTCGTGGTCCACGTCATGAACGTAATCGTGAGGACGGCGATGACCGCGCTGCCGAACGCGATGCCGACCACTCGCCGCGGCAGCGTCGTTCCCGGCACCGCTTCGCGAAGCGCCCCGACGACGAGCGCGAGGCCCAGGAGCATCTGGAGAGTCGATGCGCCCCAGGTCAACAGCAAGCCGATCCGGCCGGCGTCCCGCCGCAGGCCGAAGATCACAACCGCGCCGAAAAGAAGCGCAACTGCGAACGGTATCAGCCCAAGCGACCGGCGCGCCGGGGCCGAGAGAGGCGAGATAGGGCGCAGGTCGCGCGCGATGAGCACCCGCAGTTCGCCGGGGACCTCGAAGTGCTGTTCAGCCATGAGTGCCGTCCGTCAGCATCTGCCGCAGGTCGCCCATGCCCCGGCTCGACCGGAGCTTGGCGGCGTCGGGCCGGATCCCCAGCATCTGTCCGATCTCGGCGAAGCTGAAGCCCCACACGTGGTGCAGGAGCAGCGCTTCACGGCGGTCCGGCAGCACGGCGTCGAGTGCCCGGCGCAGACGGTCCCTGTCGGCCAGCGTTTCGACCTCGGCCGGCACTGGCAGGTCCGGCAGCTCTCGATCGGGCAGGGGGCGCCGGCCGCGCAGGCGCCGGTCCATCAGCCACACGTGTCGAGCGATGGTGAAGACCCATGGGCGGACCGGCAGCCCGGATCTGTACGCCCGGCGGGACCTGTGAATCTGGAGGAAGGTCTCCTGCAACAGATCCTGCCCGAGCCCGCGATCTCGCGCCAGTGCCGTCAGATACGCGAGGAGTGGCGGAGCGAGCGCCGCATACAACGCCTCGAAGGCCGGCATGGATCCCGCCTGATATGCGGTCATCTGCGCAATGAGCTGCTGCAGGGCGCTCTCGTCCACACCATTACCTTATTGGGTTTGCCGAGCGGGGCGTGAATGTATCAGGATTAGCGGATATGGCAGTCGCAAATCCTTATGGCGAGGACCTCGGCGCGCACCGTCCGCTCGACGCGCTCGCCGACACACCAGGACAGATCAGGCAACACGTCGATGGCTGGAGCGACGCGGACTTCGAGGGCACGTATGCGCCAGGCAAGTGGAGCTTTCGCCAGGTGCTCGTGCACCTGGCGCAGACCGAGCTGGCGCTGACCACTCGCGCGCGCTTTGCCCTGTCGCAGGACAACTACGCGTCGCAGTCTTTCTCCCAAGACGACTGGATGGCCATCGACAACCAGGCCAGCGCCAGAGCCGCGCTCGACGCCTATGTTGCGCTGCGGCAGTTCAACCTCGCGATGTGGCGCACGCTGACGCCCGAGCAGATCGACCGGACATTCACCCACCCCGAGTACGGCGAGCTGACTGTCGGCTGGATCATGGCGCAGATGGCCGGGCACGATATTCATCACTTGAAGCAGTTTGAGAAGGGGCCCAGCAAAGAGGGTTGAGCGCTCGATACCGATTTGGTCAATCCGCGGTTCACCTCCGGGCACCATCGCCGGTACAATCGAATCGCGCGAAGGGTACGGCCCGACAAAGCTCTGTGACTGCCGCCCTCCGGCACGCCCGAACCCGCCGTCCCGCGTGACCTGCCGCCCGCAGAGAGTAGCTATCTCGGGCTGGGCATGAATCGCGCGAAGGACGGCCGAAAGCCTGTGACCGCGCCCTCGCACGGGCCTGCGACCAGCTGCGATTCCTCGAGCTCGGCGGCAGGAACATGATTCTCTATTGATCGGTTCGCCACCACCGAACGGTTGTCATCGAGATCGCGAGAAGATATCGTCCCGTGGACCGCGCGGAGTTCCCGCCGGCCTCGGGCTCGGCGGCAGGAACAAGATTCTCTATTGATCGGTTCGCAACGAACGTGTCATGAGATGGCGAAAGATAGCATCTCATGGACCGCGCTGAGTTCCGCCGGCCACAGGTCACGATGAACACGATGATCCGATGAACACGAAGAAAACTTCCGGGATCCATCGTGAACATCGTGTCATCGTGCGCATCGTGTCGTTACGTGACGTCGGACACGTTCGTGAGACGGCCTTAAGGCTTTGTGACGAGGAGTCAGGACATGCGCTACCTGCAACTCGTGGCACTGACGCTGCTCGGTACCGTGGTGATGTCCATGTGCTTGATGGTCAACGAGGCGCCGACTCGCAAATCAGGGGGCGGTTCGCTCGTCCCTGAGAATCCAGGCGCACTGACACCCGGAGCATCGAGCAACAGCTGCGCAAACTTCGGGCGCGGGAGGTCGAAACCACGCCGCTGCCGCCGTCCAGCATGCCCGAACCCGTCGACCCGCCCCATCTGCCACCTGCGCTCCAGCAGCTGCGTCTGCTCGAAGTCGGCGCCAGGAACATGATTCTCTATGACAGAAACGCAACCCTACTCGTCTGACACGGTCGAGATCACGAGCGCCGTGCTCGGCTCGTCACGCCGCATTACCGTCTGGGTCCCGGATGGAGCGCGGTCGCCATCGCGCGGTCCGGTGTTGTATTTGAACGACGGACAGAACCTCTTCGATTCGGCGCGTGCGTACACGGGCGTAACCTGGCGCGTGGCCGAGACCGCGGCCTGGCTCATCGAACGCAGACTGATCCCTCCCATTGTCATCGTCGGCATCGACCACGGCGGGCTGCGCCGTGCACGCGAGTACCTGCCGGTCGAAGACGACCGCAATCCCTACGCGCGCGATCCACTGGCGCCCCAGTACGCCTCGTTCGTCACGACCGAGCTGATGCCGTTCATCGAGCGCGAGTATCCGGTTGCGCACGGCGCATCCAACACGGCCTTCGGGGGATCGTCGTACGGCGCGGTGGCGACGCTCTTCACGGCCATGACGCATCCGGGAGTGTTCGGACGACTGCTGCTCGAGAGCCCGTCGCTCTATGTCGGACGCGGGACGCTATTGAGGCAGGCCCGCAGGGTACGGCGATGGCCGCAGCGGGTGTACCTCGGCGTGGGAAGCGCTGAGACCTGGCGCGACGACTGGAACCGGGAAACCGTCGGGAACGTCCGGCGGCTCGAACGCATCCTGCGCGCGTCAGGCCTGGGCATCCGGCGCCTGCGCGTGACCGTCGAGGAGGGCGCCCAGCATTCGGAAGGCGCCTGGGCAGGCAGGTTTGCCCAGGCGCTGGAGTTTCTGTTTGGAGTCAGGTAGCGGAGTGCGCAATCCTAGGAGCGTGCTTGTTGAGCGCGACTCTGTCAGCATTCTTGGTGCTCGCGGGGCCTCGCCTTCGCGCAGCTTCGGCGCAGCTCGCCGTAGCCTTGGCGGAGGCGGCCCACCCCCGCTCGCTCTCGCGCGGCGACTCCGCGCCGCGCTCGGGCCGTCCTAACTCCTAGCGCCTACGCCCTCTTCTTCAGCCAGCGGCGTCCGTGGATGCTGAAATCCACGAGGTCGTCGGCCGACATGTTCTTGAAGCCGGCCGCGTTGACGTCGCGGATGAACTCGGGCGTTACGCCGTGAATCCGCATCCGCACGAGATCCTCGACCGGCAGGTTGCTGTAACCGAGGCTTTTCAGCTCTTTGACGTAATCGGCGCTGACGCCGTGGATGCGCATCCGCACCACGTCGTCGAGCGCGAGGTCTTTGTAGCCGAGATCGCGCATTTCTCGAATGAAGGCGACGGACGCGCCGTGGATGCGCAGCTTGACGAGGTCGTCCACGCGCGAGGTCCTTGTAGCCGAGCGTCACGCAGGTCGCGGATGAACTCGGGTGTCACGCCGTGGATGCGCATCTTGACCAGATCGTCGACGGACGGCTTGCCCAGACCCGCTGCGGTCACTTCCTGCGCGAAGGCCGGTGTGGCGCCGTGAATCCGCGTCTTGACGAGGTCGCCGATCGACAGATTGCTGTAGCCGGCTTTCTTCAGGCCCTGGACGTAGACGGCATCGACGCCGTGAATACGCATCCTGGTCAGGTCGTCGAGCGAGGGGCGGACGTAACCTTCCTGGCTCATCGAGGCGATGAAGCTGCGGCTGACGTCGTGAATGGCCAGTCTGAAGGCCTGTTCGGTCGACAGGTCCTGATAGGTCTTCCGCATGGCCGAGACAAACTCCGCGTTCGGCACGAACCGCCAGGTGCCGGTTCCTCGGCCATCCGAGAAGTTGCCCTGGAAGTCGACCGTGCCCGCATCGCGCCGGACGCTGAAACGGACGTCGCTCGCCGTCCAGCGATCGCCGCGCGCACCCAGCCCTTGGAGCTCGTCCATCGGGAACGACATCCCGAAATGGTCGTCGTCCCGATCCATCTGCAGGGAGAGCCACTGCTGGCCGTCCTTGCGGGTCCAGTTGTCCTGCAGCCGGGCGCGCCAGGTTCCGTCGAGGGTCGGCTGTCGTTCGAGGGCGGCTGGCGGCAGCGCCGCCGCCGTCAAGAGGGAAGCAGCAAGCACAAGAGTCTTCATGAATCGTTCCTCGAGTGCGTTGGACGGGCGGGGGGGGTGGAGGGTTGGAATTGCCTGTGCGCTCGCGGCTCGGGGCTCGGGGCTCGGGGTTCGGGACTCGGGATTCGGGAAGCCATTGACCAAACTCAGGCGCCTTGAGTCGCCAGCCGCCAGCAGCGAGCCGCGAATTACGAGCCCCGAGTCCCGAGTCCCGAGCCCCGAGTCAGGAACTTTCGCAATTCGCCAAACGCCTGCCGCGGTGGCTGACGGTGGCCTTTCGCTCGAGGTCGAGCTCGGCGAGGGTGCACTTGAACGGGGGGTAGTAGAAGATGGGGTCGTAGCCGAAGCCGTTCGTCCCACGGGGGGCAGGTGCGATCTGGCCGCTGACGATGCCTGTCGTCTCATGAATCACGCGGCCCTGGTGAGCGAGCGCGACATGGCAGACAAAGCGCGCGGCGCTCGTCTCGAGGCCGCGCTCCTGCAAGAGCTCGTAGATCTTGCGGAACTTCACGACGTAGTCCGTGCCCTGCCACCGCGCCGAGTGGACGCCCGGCGCGTTGTCGAGCGCATCGATCTCGAGCCCCGAGTCGTCGGCAACGCTCGGCAGGCCGGTGGCCTGCGCGTAGTACAACGCCTTGAGTCGCGCGTTCTCGGCGAACGTCTCTCCGGTTTCCTCCGGTTCGACGAGTCCGGGGAACTGGTCGAGCGAGATGAGATCGATACCCGCGCCTGACAGGATGTCGTTGATCTCGCGAACCTTGCCGGGATTGGTCGTCGCCACGACCAGCTTCATCATGCGGTGCGAGGGCCCGTGAGCGTCAGGACGCCGCCGACAATCGCTCGTTGAAGGCCGACGAGCTCTTGAATTCCTTTGTCGCCGAGCGCCATCAGGTCGTCGAGGGCCTGCCGCTCGAACGGCGCGCCTTCGGCCGTACCCTGAACCTCGATGAACCGTCCGTCGCCGGTCTTGACGATGTTCATGTCGACGTCGGCGCGGGAGTCCTCCTCGTAGGCGAGGTCCAGCATCGGCATGCCGCCGACGACCCCGACGCTTGTCGCCGCGACGTAGTCGATTACGGGCATCGTCTTGATCTGTCCGGCCTCGCGCATCTTCTGCATGGCGAGCACCATGGCGACGAACCCGCCCGTGATGGACGCGGTGCGCGTGCCACCGTCGGCCTGAATCACGTCGCAGTCGACCCAGATCGTCCGCTCGCCCAGCTCCTGCAGCCGGGTCACGGATCGCAGCGATCGCCCGATGAGCCGCTGGATTTCCTGCGTGCGACCGCCGACTTTGCCGGCCGTTGCCTCACGCTGGGTCCTCGTCGTCGTCGCGCGCGGCAGCATCCCGTATTCCGCGGTGACCCAGCCCTTGCCGGTGTTCCGGAGGAATGGCGGAACGCGGTCCTCGACGCTCGCCGAGCACACGACGCGCGTGCGGCCGACCTCGATCAGGACCGACCCTTCGGCGTGGAGCAGAAACCCCGGTGTGAGACGCGTCGGCCGAAGATCGCCGGACGTCCGTCCATCGCTGCGTGTCATGTATCGCCCTTCTCCGTCTTGACCCATTTCAGGTTCTTCTGCAGTGGATGTCTGAGGTCGACGTGTCCGGCCAGCGTGTCGACCTCCTTGCCTTCGATGAGGATCTGCACGCGCTTCACCGCTGGCAGGTTCGTTGTGAGCGCGTTCACGATCGCGTAGACCGTGAAGAGCTCGTCGAGCGCGCCGCCGGTGTGTCTGGTTCTGACGTCCGGGCTCAGGTCGACGAATGCATCGCCGCGCTCCGTCAGATACAGCCCCCGCAGCGTCGTCTCGGACGGAATCGCGGAGACGAGCGGACCGGGCGCCACCGCGAGCTGCGAGATGACGATCTGCCTGGCCTGATCGAGCACGGTCTCGCCAAACGGCACCTCGCGCTGGACCCCGACGAGCGACATGCCGTCCTCGGACACGAAGTAGAGGGTCGCGGTGATTTTACGGGCGTCGCCGGCCACCGCCGTGCCCGCGGGTGTCGTCGCGGCGATCGGACCTGCAGGGGTGTGCCGGGATGAGAATCTGGCGGTGAGCCACCATCCTCCCGCGACCGCGAGTATCGCGATCGCACCGATGACCAGCATGCGCCGCGACATCAGGGGCGGAGTCCGCCGCCGGGGCGCGCAGGTACTGCCGCGGGGCCCGTGGGTCGCGGGCCGGCCAGTTTGTCGCGGTAGCGAATGATGCTGTCGACGAGCGACTGCACGACCGAGGTCTGGAAGGGCTCCGACAGGAGCTGCCGCTCCTGCTCTGCGTTCGTGATGAAGCCCATTTCGACGAGTACTGCCGGCATGTTCGCGCCGACGAGCACGCGGAACGGGGCCTGTTGAATCGCCCGCGGGCTCATCAGCACGCGTTCGCGCAGGCCCGCCTCGACTTCCTTTGCGAGTGTCGCCGACGCCTCGATGTAGCGCGCCTGCGCCATTTCCCACAGGATGACCTCGATGTCGCGCGTGCCGCCGCCAAAGACCGGAAGGGCTTCGGTTTCGCCTTTCGCCACGCGCTGCGCCTGGTCGCCGTACTCCTCGAGGCTGAGGTAGAAGACCTCGGCCCCGGCTGCCGACGTCCGAACCGACGCGTTGGCGTGGAGGCTCACGAAGAGATCGGCCTTGTTGTTGTTGGCGAGCGCCGCGCGCTCGTCGAGATCCACCGTGGCATCGCCGTCGCGGGTCAGGATTACGCGCACGCCAAGACGGGCTTCGAGCGCAGCCTTCAAGCGTCGCGCGACGCTCAACGTGACGTTCTTCTCGAGTGTGCCGGCCGGGCCGTGTGCGCCTTCTTCGGTTCCGCCATGACCCGCGTCAACCACGATTGTGCGGATGCCGCCCGAGGGCGCGAGATCCAGTAGCGGCGGCGGAGCCGTCGACGGCGTGGCGGCCGGAGGTGTCGCGGCCGGTCCGGCGGCCGTTGTCTGCGTAATGACGTCGATGACGATCCGGCCCGAGCCGCGGTCGCCTGGCAGATCCGACGCCCGGAACGATCCGAACCGAGGGCCGAGGTCCACGACGATGCTCGCAGCGTCGGCTACCCGGACGTTCTGAATCAGATCCGGAGCGGACACGGCCGGGAGGGTTGCGTCGAGCGCTTCAGCTTCGAACTTGACGAGCAGCCGGTTGCCCTCCTGCGTGATCGCGTGCACCGTTTGCGGCGCCACGTCGAGGGTCAGCCGCACCAGTGCGCCGAGGTTTTCCACATTCCCGGCGATGCGCGGCACGCGGACGCCGCCGACGAGGATCAGGCGGGACGGTTTGCGAAGTTCGACCGGAGTCCCCAGGGCGGGTGCCAGGGCGCGCGGGACGAAGTCGACCGGGACGAACCAGGATCGTCCATCACGTGCGGGCGGCGCCGGCAGCGAGATCAGCCGGCCGCCGACCGAGGCGAGGCTCTGGCCAGGCGTCAGCACGATCGACTGCGCGCGCGCCGTGACGGTCAAGCCGCCAGCCAGACTGTCTTCGCGGACGGTGAGCTCGAAGAGCCTGGTGAGGTCGTCGAGTGCGAACATCTCCTGGCCACTGATGAGCCTGGTGGGGAGAGCGCGACGACCCTCGGCAGATAGAACGGTGTACGGGGCCGGTGTGGACGGCGCCTGCGCCCCGATCGAGCCAAGCGCGAGCAGTAGCGCGCCTGTTCGCAGTGAGAACACGACCGCTCCATGATACCCGCATTCCGAGAGTGGCCGGTCGCCGTTTGTCGTGCGGCTGCCGGCGCCGCTTGACAGCCGTCGCGTCGTGAGACCAAGATTCAACCGCCTTCCAGGTCCTTCCATCCGGAGGAATCATGTCAATCGTGCGTTCGCGCCTCAACCTGGCTCTCTTTTCCGTTGCCGCTCTGAGTCTGGCTCTGGCCGCGACGGTCGACGCCAACGGACTCCGCGGGCTCAAGCCAGGCGAGTTCGTCGTGTACGATCAGACCATTCCGGTTGACCTCGTATTCATCGGCTACGAGCCGAATGAGATCGACGAGCAGGCCATTCTCGAAGTCCTTCCTGCGACCTACCGTCCCGTGGTGCGCTACCCGCAGTTCTACGGCCTGTCGGGCCGCGACACGGGACTTGAGCACCGCTTCCGTTACAGGTTTGTGTACAAGAGCGCGTTCTTCGAGAACCAGTTCTTCACCTTTCTGAAGCGCACGGGCGTTTCGGGTCCTCTGACGGCGTTCCAGGAGCAGTACAACGACCAGGTCAATAACGTCCTCGACGTCAAGGGGCCGGTCCTCTATATCGATGCGCCGTCAGTCGAGCGCTATTTGGCGGGACCGGGTGGCGACCAACAAAAGGGCTACACGATCTACTTCATCAACTGGTATGGGCGGAAGGATTTCCGGTTCCACGTCTACACCAAGACAGACGAGCCCGATCCCGACACGAAATACAACTTCGGGCTGCTGCGGGCCTCGAGGCAGATCATCGCATGGGGCGGAACATCGTCCCGAACCTGGTTCTATGACCTGTCCGCGGGGCCCGAGGCCTGGACGAACAACTGGAGCGTGGATGACGACCAGTCGGAGTACCACATGCCTCCGATCTGGGAGTATCAGGCGGGTGTCTACCGGCCGACGGCGCAGCTCAGTCAGGACCTCGGATTCGTGACTCGCTTCGTGGGCATCGACTTGCTGTTCACGACCTCGCCCCTCTACGACCCGCTGGTCACCGCGCCTGACGTGGGCGGTTCGAAAGTGGCCCACGTGGCGATGCTGGAGGATGATGCGACCAGCCGCGGGCTGAAGTGGATCGATGCACAGTTCGCGAAGCGCGAGCTGACGCGCTTCCAGCCGTACTATCCGTGGAAGGTCGGGCTGACCGACACCAAGCCGATTGACGCGGGCGCGAAGCGCACGCTCGATATCTTCTCCGAGAACCTGCAGGAAGACGATTGCTGGAATTTCTTCGGCACGACATTCGCGCAGATGTTCTGCTACTTCAGCGCCAACCTCGACAGCTACATTCCCGAATACCGGTCACGCGACTACGTTGGCGAGATCTTCGCCTACAACACCGGCGCTACGTCGCTCGGCACGCAGTTCGGCCTGCTCGGATTCGCAGACGACAACTGGGTCGATGGGACGCAATCCCACGTCTTCATCTTCGACACGCCCGAGTATCGCGAACTTGGCTTCGGATTCACGGCGACGGCCGTCCATGAGTTCGGTCACCACATCGGCATGTCGCACCCGCACGACGGCTACGATTCCGAGCTCGGCCTCGATTTCGGCGCGGGCGGGTTCTTCGAGTTCACCTGGTCGGGCGACGAGAGCCACACCGTCATGCAGTACATCGCCTTGACGAATCAGTTCGGACGCTTCGACAAGGACAACTCGAACCGGTGGGAGATGGCCGGCTATCTCAACTGGTCGAATGCCGTCGCGGGTGACATCCTGGCGCACCCGCAGGCCTCTCGCGTGAAGCTTCTCCTCTGGCTCGCCGACGCATCGGCCTCGGAGGCGCTCGATGGCTTCGACAGGTGGGACTACCAGAAGGCCGCCGAGAGCGCGCGTCAGGCCTACGCCCTGGTCATCACGGCGGCCAGGCAGATCGGCGCGGATACCCCGACGCTCAACGCCGCGCGGCGCGCGCTGCCAGACAGCCACTTCCCGCGCGATGGCTGCAGGATTCGGTATATGTATCAGTGACAAGGCTCAGGGCTCAGACAGTATGCTTCTGCCTGAGCCCTGAGCCTACTTCCGCGACACCAGCGGCGCGCCGTCTAGACGCGCCCGCGCCTCGTCGATCAGCTCCAGGTTCCGCTCGTACGACAGGCCCGCACCTGCCGCGCCCGCACGCATGGCGGGCGGATACTGGTGCGCGGCATACACGGGATAGGCCTCCGTCCTCAGGTGCGCGAGCATGTGATGGCCGCGGCGGGTCGCTCGTTCGTGGCGCAACGCGCTGATGTCGATGGGCGCCACGACGATTCGCTCGCCGGGCCCTGGGGACGCTTCCGCGAGCATGCGGCCGTCGAAGTCCACCACCTGGCTCCCGCCAGGCCAGGAGTAGGGCGGGTAGTGCCGCAGGCTCGCGCCCTGGTTCGCCGCGACGACGTAGGCGGTGTTCTCGAGGGCGCGGCACCGGTTGACCAGCGTCCACCAGTTCATCGGCTCGGTGGCGCCCCAGGGATCCATGTAAGCCGACACGCGCACGAGCACCTCCGCGCCATTCGCCGCGAGCTGGCGCATCGCCTCGGGGAACAGCCAGTCGTAGCAGATCGCACACCCGATCCGCCCGATCTCCGTGTCTGCGACCGGGAAGAGCGGCTCGTCGTAGCCCTCGAGGTCGTGCGGACTGGCATGTACTTCGTAAGGGATCCAGGGGTTGACCTTCCGGTACTTGTACAGCAGCCCCTCGGGTCCGATCAGGCACGTGGTATTGAAGACGACGCCCGGCCAGCGGGTATCGGCCTCGATCATCGACCCGCTCTGAATGTAGATCCGGTGCTCGCGCGCCTTGGCGCTGAGACGGTCCGTATGCTCGTTCGGGATCGGAACGGCCAGATGCTCGCGAAGCTCGGCGACAGTCGCATAGACCGGCGCCGCGTGCGCGAACTCCGGAAACACGACCAGCCGCACCGGAAGGAATGGCGCGCTCCCGGCGACCGCCGAGTCGATCATCGAGAGCATCCGTTCGGTGTTCGCGCGCATCGCCGCGCGGTCCAACGGATTCGGCAGGTCGGTCTGACAGGCCGCGGCGGCATACCGAATGTGGTCCATTTGGTTCACTGTCCCTTTTACAGAAGATCAGGAGTTCAGGAGATCAAGAGGCTTCTGATTTGACCGAAACACTCCTGACCTCCTGATCTCCTGACTCCTGTTATTTCGTGACGATTGAACTGCCGCCGACCAATGTCGAATCCAGCGACGGCAGCGCGCGCGGCACGACACGCGTGTTGTACCGCTCGAGGTACTCGCGGTGCGCCGGCGTCGACGGATACGCTTCCGGCGCGGCGTATGGGTATCGCGTCATGGCGTGGAAGGGCAGCGGCAGCAATTCATCCGGACTCGCCGAGTTCAGATTCATTTCCTTACTGAAGCCGTCAGCGTAGAGGAAGAACGTCCGGGTCCAGCCCGCAGGAAGCGGCGCAAGCGACGTCGCATCGAACGACAGCACGATCTCATCGCCCGGCCGCGACACGACGAACATGTCGTCGGTGTGCAGCAGCAGCGGCCGGACATCGCCCTCGCGCGTATAGCGGCCCGGCATCAGCTTCCAGAGAGACTCAGCGGAGACGCGTGCGTAGTCGTACTCGGTACGGTTCGCGTCCATCCGGCGTCACCTCGGCAGAAAACCCGCGCCAGTGGAGACTGGCCGCAACCGGATCCAGCCGCTCGATCGTGCGAGCCGTCGATCCCTCGGACGTATCCACCAGCACCTGATCCCAATAGATCCGCATCGTCGTCTTGATGCGAACCTCGGTGGCGGAATCGGGGACGCGTCCGGTCAGATCGACGACGACGGTCTGCGGCCGGCCGACGGGCATGCCGATGTCCTCGATCACGGGGCGCCAGTCGCCGCCGGGCATTCTCATTTCGAGAGACGGCGGCTGGAGAGACAGCCCGGCTTGGTGTGCCGCGACGTTGTCGCCAGAGAACGCATAGTCGGTCCACCCGTTGAGGAGGAGCAGGCGTCGCCCGGACGGCCCCGGTTTCGGCAGCGTCAGAGCGAGCGCGTGATCCGCGGCGTATCCGCGAACACGTTCGAGCGAGAACTCGTCGACGTAGCGGCGATCGATATGGCGGATGCGATCCAGGACGTCCCGACCCCGGTCGTCGACGGCGGCGAGCGGGGGCCGCGGGGCGCGCGCCGAGTAGATGGTGAAGGGACGCGGATCCGGCACAAGCCCTTCGTTGGGGTGCACTTCGACGTCGGCTGGGTGCGCGATCGCCACGAGCTCGGCGCGGTCGAGGAACAGCGATTCCTCGAGCTCGTTGGTGACGCGCAGTTCGTATTTGCCATCGCGCGGCCGGAGCCGAGTGCCGTCGATGCGGACGTACTCGTCGGGATCCGGCGTGTTGCGCAGGCCCGGCGCCAGCCAGTAGCCCATCTCGCCGCCGCCGAGGAAGTCGGTGATGAACTCGAACCGTTCGCCGTTCCAGGTGTACAAGTACGGGCACGACGAGGGCTTGCGATCGAGCTCTTCGATGTTCAGCACGCCCTTCAGTAGACTCGTCGATGTTCCTCCCGCCGGGCCAGACCTGCCGGAAGACGTCCGCCCCGGAGTCGTCCCCGTCTCTGCCTGGAGGATGCCCGACGGCCACAACACGCGAACGACATCACTGCCGGCCCGATCGCCAAGGCCGAAGATGACGTCGGCGGGCGCTGGTGCGGGCGTGGCAGCGTAGGTTTCATACTGCTGCCTGAGGCTGCCGGCGCGCATCTCGATCCGCGCGCCAATCCCCGAGCGATTGCTGACGCGCGACGTGAGGCGCACGCGCAGCGACTGCGATCGGCTCACGCCCGCATTTCGCCAGATCGACAGTCCCGAAGGGCCACGCGCGACGACATCCACGCGTCGGTCGCCGTCGAGATCGCCTGTCGAGAGCGACGTTGCATCGGCGAGCGACGCCGCCATCGGGGCTGGGATCGCTCGCGCACTCACATCGGCCCATTCGCGGCCGATGTTCCGCAGCAGGCGCGGTCCCCGCGCGGTGAGCAGGAAGAGGTCGAGCAAGCCATCGTTGTCGTAGTCGAGAAACTGGGCGGCGCGGGCGTCGGCGGTCTCCACCGGTACGGGAGACATCGTGAAACGACCTCGTCCGTCGCTCATCGCCATCAGTGCCGCAGCGTTCAGGCGTGGAAAGAAAAAATCCGGATAGCCGTCCTTGTTGACGTCCCCGATCGCGGCCATCGCCGCGCCGACAACGGGTCCCAGGCCGACGTCGAGGGCGACATCGCGAAACGAACCGTCACGGAGGTTTCGGAAGAGAAGAGGAGGAGCCGTATCCCGAACGACCAGCACGTCGATGTCGCGTCGGTTGTCGTAGTCGGTCGGGACCACGGCGACCACCGCGCCGTTCACCGCGAGCCCGGCCTCCTTCGTGACCTCCGTGAAGCGGCCCGTCCCGTTGTTGCGAAACAGCCGTGCCACTGGCGCACCATCGGCTGAGGATCCGCCGGCACTGCCCGCAACGAACAGGTCGAGGTCTCCATCGTGGTCCGCGTCGAGCCAGGCCGCCGATCGCGGGTTGGCCATCGGTGCGCCCAGCTCCGCCGCGGTGGTGACGTCGGTGAAGCCGGTCGGGTCACGGCGAAGGAGCCGCAGGCCGCCCGGGCTGAGGACGGCCAGATCGGCATCGCCGTCGTTGTCGTAGTCGCCCGGGACGACCGCGGTCGCCGGACCGGACGCGGCAGCGACGTGCATGGCGGCGGTGATGTCCGCGAATCTGCCGGCGCCGCTCCTGAACATTCGAACGCCCGCCGCGCCGCTGTCGACGATATCGAGGTCGCCGTCGCCATCGAGATCGGTAGTCGCGACGCTTCCGTCGCCGCCGCCGGCCGTAGTCGGCGCCCGCCCACGCGGAATCATCGCCGAAGCGTCGGTGAACGCAATGTCGGGAATCCGCGTGTCGACCAGCTGCGCTTCCGCCCCCGTCGACGTGATCGCTTCGGCGTAGTGCCCTTGTTCGAGGTAGGTTTGGGAATAGGTGATGGCGTAGCTGCTCTCGCTGAGCCGCTGGAAATGAGCCATCGCTTCGCGGCCTTCGTCTTCCCGGCCGCCGAGGACAAGCGTATTGGCCAGGCCGTAGGCAGCCGTCGCGTTATAGGGGGCTGCCTCCATCGCCCGGCGGAAGGCCGTGATCGCCTCCTGAAACTTGCGCTCCTGGCGGTACAGCTGCCCGAGGTTGATCGCCGTTCCCGCGTCGCCCGGATCCAGGCGCTGCACGCGCAGGAATGCCTCGACCGCCTCTTCCGTCTTCCCAGTCCCGCGGGCGATGAGTCCGAGCATGTAGTCGGGATGTGGCTTCTCTGGAAGGTCCGGTCGGGCAGCGGTGATCTCGCGCTCGGCGGCTTCCGCGTCTCCGCCATAGAAGAGCGCGATGCCGAGGTTCAACCGAGCGATGGCCAGACGCGGATCGGCCTCGAGCGCGCGCCTGAACGAGGCGGCGGCTGCCGTGAAATCGAACTGCTCCAGGCGTGTGACGCCGATGTTGTTCGCGCGGTAGGCATCTTCGCGCGCAGAAACGGCGCGCCCGGGTGGCGGTTGAGAGGCGGCCGCGGCCAGCGCGGCCGCGAAGGCGATGGCAACAGCGACAAGCGGCCGGAGGGTGGGCACGGCGATCAGGGCTCCTTGATGACCAGAATCTGGTTGACGGCGACGTCCTTGAGGATCTGCGTCGCGCCGCTCGGCCACAGCACCTCGATCTGCTGGATCGTCGTGGCCTTTCCGAGGCCCACATGCAGGCGGATATCGTTGGCGCTGAGATAGCTGGCCACGTTGTTGATCTCCCGCACCTGAAGTCCGGCCGAGGTCTGCACCCGGACGGTCGCTCCAAGTCCGAAGCGGTTGCTTTTGGTTCCCTGGGCCTTGATGATGATCCAGTTACCGGCACCGGTTCCCTGGTTCTTCAAGAGGACGGGCGCCCGTCCAACGCTCGAGATGACGACATCCAGATGCCCGTCGTTGTCGAAGTCCGCCACGGCCAGCCCGCGGCCGACCCGCTCGGCCTGGAGCGCGGGCCCGCTCTGTGCGGAAATGTCACGGAACCGGCCGCCGAGATTCTCGTACAGCAAGTCCCTCTGCGCGTAAGTCAGGTTCGGCTGATAGAGCTTGACGTTGTCGATGACGTGTCCGTTCGTGACGTGGATGTCGAGGTCGCCGTCGTTGTCGACGTCGAAGAGCTTCGTCCCGAAGCCGAGTGGGATGAAGGTCGATCCCAGTCCCGCTTTCGTCGTGACGTCTTCAAAGACCCCCTGGCCGAGATTGCTGTAGAGCGTGTCCAGCTCTTCCGAGAAGTTGGTGACGAAGATGTCCGGAAAGCCATTGGCGTCGACGTCCGCGCAGTCGGTCCCCATGCCGGCCTGAGGCTTTCCGTTGGCGTCGAATCCCACGCCCGCGGCATAGGCCACGTCCGTGAACGTGCCGTTGCCGTTGTTCTTGTAGAGAAAGTTCCGCACCATATCGTTCGCGACGTAGATGTCGGTGTCGCCGTCGCGATCGAAGTCGCAGAACGTCACTCCCAGACCCTTTCCTGCGGGATTGGCAATGCCCGCCTGTTTCGACACATCGGTAAACGTCCCGTTGCCGTTGTTGCGAAACAACCTGTCCGCCATCCCGTCGAACATCGTCGGATGGCAGTACATGCGATAGCCGTCCTTGCGGAGCCCGCAGTACGGGTTGTCGCTCAGCCGGAAGTCGAGGTAGTTGGTGACGTAGAGATCGAGATCGCCGTCGCGATCGAAATCGAAGAAGCCGGTGCTGGTGCTCCACTCGGTTGCTCCGCCAGCGACGCCGGCGGCGGTCGTCACATCGGCGAAGGTGCCGTCGCCGTTGTTCTTGTAGAGGATGTTGGGACCGAAACTGGTCACATAGAGATCGAGATAACCGTTGTTGTCGTAGTCTCCGACGGCCACACCCGTCTTGTATGCGCCCTTGCCCGCGCCGCTTCCGTCCACCCGTGCCTGCGCCGTCACGTCCTTGAAGGTTCCGTCGCCATTGTTGCGGTAGAGCACGTTCGCGGCGCCTGGTGCGCCGTTGACGAAATAGAGATCCTGGAACCCGTCGTTGTCGTAGTCGATCCACGCGACGCCGGAGCCGAACGTTTCCACCATGTATTTCTCGGGAGAGGCGCCAGACTTATGGACGAACGTAATCAGCGATTTCGCGGTCACGTCGGCGAAAAGTGCAGCCCGAACGGGCTTGGCGCCGCTCGTCTGACCCGTGGGTGATGCCGGCAGGATCATCAGGCACAGAAGGACCGGCGCGAGCCACCTGAGCTCGTTCACTCTCGGCCTTCCGTTTCTTTCTTTTGCGGTTCCTGCTTCTTCTTGAGCAGCCCGTCCTGCAGCAACTTCCGCTTGTCGGCCGCGAGCGGGAAGCCCAGCTTCTCTGCCCGGGCCGCATACTCCTGCGCGCGCGCGTACTGGCCCTGGCGCAGATAGACCTCGGCCATGTGGCGGTTGGTGGGCCCGTGATCCGGATCCATCTCCAGCACCTTGCGAAAGGCGTCGACCGCCGCGGCGAGCTTGCCCTGCTGCACGTTGAGGAGCCCCCGCTCCAGGTACAAGTCGAACTCCACTTGCCGCTGCTCGACGAATGGCGACGCGACGCTCGCCGGGCCCTGCGGCGTCGCGACGAGCAGCTGCGCTTCGGCCTTGTCCAATTGCCCCTTCAAGCGATAAGCGCGAGCGAGCTGAATCCGGATGTCGGGCCGGGCCGCGTCGATGTGCGTTGCCTGGCTGAGGATCTCGAGCCCTTCGTCGACCCGACCCGCCTCGAGATAGGCCGCGCCCAGGCTGAGATACACCTCGGCCCGTTTCTCGCCAGACTGCACCACGGTTTCGAGTTCCTTGATGGCGTCGTTGGGCCGACCGAGATCGAACAGCGTCAGCCCGAGGTAGTAGTGCGCCTGCGCAGACGACGGGTCGATCTGCAGAGCCTCGGTCAATACCTCGAGCGAGCGAGGGAGATTCTTCAGCTGCCGCTCCACCTCGCCGAGCAGCGTCAGGAACTGGGGGTTGCGGGGGACTTGCGCGAGCGCGGCGTCGAGCTCCTCGCGTGCGCGTTCGAATCGGCCGAGATCGACATAGATGTGGGCCAGGTAGAAGCGGGCGGGCACGAACGTGGGATCGAGGGCCAGCGCCTGGCGGAGCTCGGCGACGGCTTCCCCCATGACGTCCGCGGTCCCGGCGGTCCGGTACGCGATGCCGAGGAGCAGGTGCCCCTCCGCCGAGCCGGGATCGAGGGCCAGGATGTCCTTGAGGGCGCGGATGGCTTCGTCGGTTCGACCACTACCGGAAAAGAGCTCGGCTCTGATGCGGTTGAGTTTCTCCTGCGTTGCGGCCTTGGCTGCGTCCGCCTGAAAGGCCACCAGGAACGGTGCCGCCGCGACGGAAGCGCTAGCAATGACGACAATGAGAAGAACACGCGCGAGGTGTGAACCGGTGGACGCCCTCATTGAAACTTACGTCATGATTGGCTTGCGCTCGGGGCGGTGTCAAATGAGTGGCTCGCGGCTCGCGACTCGCGGCTCGCGCTTCCCACTTCCGACTTCCCGCTTCCGACTTCCCACTTCCGACTTCCCACTTTCACTTCCCACTTTCACTTCGAGCTTCAGACTTCGACCTTCCTCACTTCAGACTTCCCGCGTCAGACTTCACACTTTTTTAGGCGTCTCGCCCATAATCTCCAAGTGCCCCCCGGCTCTCCCCACGGCCGTTCTCCCACATCGGGCCTGCTCGTCGGGTTGATCCTGACGCTCGCGGCGGTCGTCGCGTACTCGATCTACATCAACCGTCAGATTGCCGGCCTTCGGGTGCTCCAGAGCGACCTGGTCGATCGGAACCGCAAGGACTCGCTGCAGCTCCTGCGCATTCAGAACAATCTGAATCAGCTCGGGCTCGCGATGCGGGACATGCTCGACGACGACCGCGCGTATCCGCTCATGGCCTGGTCCACGCAGTTCACGCGCATCCGCGGCGATCTGGCCGATGCGCTCGCGCGCCAGGGCGAGCTGGCGGCGGCGGGGCGGTCACCGGCCGACCGCGATCGGTTGACCGACTCCCTGACCCAGTTCTGGGACGCCGTCGATCGCACGTTCGCACTGGCGGCCGACGGTCGTGAAGATGCGGCGCGGGCGCAGGTGTCTGTGTCGCTGCAGGCCCGGCAGGCAGCCCTCAGCACGGCCGTCGCGCGATTGCTCATCGAAAACAACGAAGCCGAAGAGCAGACGGCGCAGCGCGTCCAGGCGATCTACGATCAGGTGCAGCGCCAGGTCTACTGGTTCCTGACCGCAACGCTCGTCGCGATTGCCGCAACGGGCTTGTATTTGATTCGTGCCAACCGGCGGCTCTTCGCCGAGCTGGCGTCGCTCTCGGACGGCCGGCGCGAGCTGGCGCAGCAGCTCATCGCCACGCGCGAATCCACTCTGCGCCACTTGTCGCGGGAGCTGCACGACGAGGTCGGACAGATTCTGACCGCCATCGGATCCATGCTCAGCCGCGCCGAGAAGCGGACGCCCGTCGAGTCGCCGCTGCGGGCCGAACTTCGCGAAATCAACGAGCTCGCCCAGGGCACGTTGACCAACGTCCGGAGTCTCTCGCAGTCACTTCACCCCTCGATCCTCGAGGAGTTGGGGCTCGAGAGCACGGTCGACTGGTATCTTGGCACCGTCGAGAAGCAGTTGGGGCTCGTGGTGTCCTACGAGCGGACCGGCGTTCCCGTACCGGTGGACGGCACGATTGGCATTCACGTGTACCGCGTGCTGCAGGAGGCGCTCAGCAACGTATCGCGACACGCCGGTGCCGACCGTGTCTGGGTGCGACTGCGCTACCTCACGGGCAGGCTCGAACTCGAGGTGGAAGACCACGGCGCCGGCCTCGGAACACGGACCGCGCGGCGCGGGCTCGGTCTCGTCGCCATGCGTGAACGGGCGGAGCTCGTCGGCGGGACGATAGAATTCGCGCGGCCAGACCAGGGTGGAACCCTCGTGCGCCTGCGGGTGCCACTCGAGGAACCGGAAGCGCTCGACGAAGGGCTTGGGGAATCTGTGAGGGAATGACGATGGACAGGATTACAGTGCTGCTCGCCGACGATCATCACGTCGTGCGGCGAGGGTTCCGCCGGATGCTCGAAGACGACCCGGACCTCACCGTCGTCGGCGAAGCCAGCGACGGCGACGAGGCCGTTCGCATGGCGCTCAGTCTCGGGCCGCGGGTCGTGGTGATGGATTGCGCCATGCCTGGCACGAGCGGCCTCGTCGCGACGAGGCGCATTCTCGAAGCCCGGGGTGACGTGGCGATCCTCATGCTGAGCATGCACTCCGAGCAGACGCTCGTTTCGCAGGCGCTCGACGCCGGCGCGCGCGGCTACATCCTCAAGAACGCCATCGACCTCGACCTCGCCTCGGCGGTGAAGCGCGTCGCCGCGGGCGAGACCGTGCTCGACCCGACGGTCACGCCGTCGGCCGCGCTCAAGGGCGAGCGCAATCACGGCCTGAGCGCGAGGGAGCTGGAGGTGCTGCAGCTCATCTGCCAGGGTCACTCCAATCGAGCCATCGCCGCGAGACTCAGCCTGAGCGTCAACACCGTCAGCGTGCACCGCGCGAACATCATGGGACGGCTGCGCGTGCACAAGACGGCCGAGCTCGTCGTGTATGCACTCCGGCACGGCCTGGTCGGCCCCCTGTGAATCGACGCGAGTTCGTCCGTCACGTGAGCTCGGGGGCCTTGACGGCGATGGCCTGGCCGGCGTGGCCTGAGGCCGCGCTCCAGGGCGAGCCGGGGATGCGCCTGGTGGACGTCACGGCGGCCGCGGGCGTCCAGTTCCAACACAGAAACGGCGCCTATGGTGGCAAGCTCCTCCCGGAAACGATGGGCTCCGGGTGCGCCTTCCTCGACTACGACGCTGACGGATGGCAGGACATCCTGCTCGTCAACGGGATGGACTGGCCGGGGCGCACGAAAGAGCGCTCCACCCTGCGCCTCTATCGCAACAACAGGAACGGGACGTTCTCCGACGTGACGCGGGCCGCGGGGCTCGACGTCGAGCTGTATGGCATGGGCGTCGCCGCCGGCGACTGGAACAACGACGGCTTTCCCGATCTGCTCGTGACCTGTGTCGGGCAGAATCGCCTGTTCCGCAACACCGGCAAGGGCACGTTCGTTGACGTTACGAAGACGAGCGGCCTCGGCGGGCGCACGGCGTTCAGCACATCGGCGCTCTGGTTCGACTTCGATCGCGACGGGCTGCTCGATCTCTTCGTCTGCAACTACGTCAAGTGGTCGGCCGAGCACGACGTGTTCTGCACCGCTGACGGCAAGCAGAAATCGTATTGCACGCCCGAGGCGTACCGCGGGGACACGTGCTGGCTCTTTCGCAACCGTGGCAACGGTACGTTCGAGGACGTCACCGCGACGAGCGGCATCTTTGACTCGAGCTCGAAATCGCTCGGCGTCACGATGCTCGATGACGACCAGGACGGCTGGCCGGATTTGATGGTCGCCAACGACACCCAGCCCAACAAGCTCTATCGCAACCTCAAGAACGGCGCCTTCAAGGAGGTTGGCGTCCAGGCGGGTATTGCGTTCAGCGCCGATGGCAGGGCCCGTGCCGGCATGGGCGTCGATGCGGCCGACTTCGAGAACTCGGGCCGGATGGGCGTGGCCGTGACCAACTTCGACAACGAGATGGCCGGGCTCTATCGCTCGCTCGGCCCGGGCCTCTATCAGGACGTGGCGATGAGCGCCGGCGTCGGCGCGGCGTCACGCAACCGGCTCGGGTTCGGATGCCTGTTTGCCGACCTCGATCTCGATGGTGCGCTGGATCTCGTCGTGGCCAACGGGCACATCGACGAGGCCGTGCGGAGCCTTCGCACGGGCGTCGCCCACGCGCAGCCCCCACTCCTCTTCAGGAACCTGGGCAACGGCAGGTTTCAGGACGTCGCCGCCGCGGCTGGCGCGGACTTCGCGCGGCCGCGGGTCGGCCGCGGCCTGGCCTGCGGGGACTTCGATCGCGATGGCGACGTGGATCTGCTCATGACGACCAACAACGGTCCGGCCGTGCTCTTCCGGAACGACCAGCTGGCCGGCAATCGCAGCGTCCGATTCACCCTCGTCGGCACGAAGTCGAACCGTGACGCCATCGGCGCGCGGGTGCGCGTGTTCCACGGCGGTACCACGCAGTCCCGCATGGTGAAGACCGGGTCCAGTTATCTGTCGCAGTCCGAATTGCCGGTGACCTTCGGTGTGGGGAAGCGCGACCGCGTCGAGCGCGTCGTGATCGACTGGCCGAGCGGCCGGACCGAGGAGTTCAAGGACGTCGCGACCGCGCGGGCTCACCAGTGTGTCGAGGGGAAGGGCATAGTGTAGGAGTAGGCCTGCCGCCGCGGTTGAAGATTGACGTTTGGCGCACTACAGGGAGAGCGATGTGTGGGAGTTCGCCGACCATCTCCACGACAGGCATGCGAATCTGACAAGCCCTCGTAGTGCAGAGGAGGTCATCCTAGAGGTGACGGGTCAGATGGCCATCATGTGTGGACACACGCAGCCTTGCGACCTGGACGCGCGATTCTGTCGCGCGACGTACTGTCTTGCCGTAGACCCTCCGGTCTTCGACGTGTTCTTCAACTCCGACCAGGGGTACCGCGCGTCCTACTACCATGGCTGGCATCTGGATAACGCGCGCGGCGGCTGAAGCGGGCTGCGGTTAGCCGGCCTTAGCAGACGAGGAGTTTGGCCTCGGGCGACGATAGGCGTACAATTGTACGCACTGGAGCGTTCGCCATAACGATCGTCATCGACACTTCCGCACTGCTCGCCGTCATTCTGAACGAGGCCTCTCGCCCGGCCCTGATCGAGGCGACCGAAGGCGCGTCTCTGGTCGGAGCGCCTTCATTGCCGTGGGAAGTGGGGAACGCACTGATTGCCGGCGTCCGGCGGCGTCGAATCGCGAGCGACATCGTCGCGAAAGCGTGGGCGAGCTATCTCCAGGTACCCGTCCGCCTCACGCAGATCGACGTTCCGAAGGCGCTGGCCACGGCGGGGACGCTCGGGTTGTATGCGTACGATGCGTACGTGCTGGAGGTGGCCCGCGCAGAGGGAGCGCCGTTGCTGACGCTCGATCGGGCATTGGGTCGCGCCGCGCGGTCGATAGACGTGTCGGTCGTGGAGTTGCCGATATGAAGGTCTACAGCTATTCGGAGGCGCGGCAGCGCTTTGCCGAGGTGTTGCGAAACGCCCGACGGGAAGGACAGGTTCAGATCCGTCGGCGTGATGGGCAGGTGTTCGTCGTGCAACCGGCTCACGCGTCGGGATCGCCGCTCGACGTTCCGGCCGCCGATGCAGGGTTGACGAGGAAGGAGATTGTGGATTTCGTGCGTGAAAGCCGACGTTCCACGGAACGGCTCGTCCGTGGCAGGACGGGTGACCGGCGTGAGCAGTCGACGAAGGCGCGTCGGAAGCCGACGCCAACGCCGACATCGCGCAAGCGTCTTCGCGGCTGAACCGCAGGGCGTGGACATCACGAGACGCTACGCATTGCCGTTCTCGTGAAGCGGGCAGCGGGCTCACCGCCCGGCGGCGCCACGGTCAACGACGAGAAACCCCTCTCACGACCACGGTGGGTGGCGTCCGTGGCTCTAATGTGAATCTACTATTGCCGCCTCAACCGGCACCTCCATACAGTGCTTGACGCGCCAGACTCCGGCGCATGATGCACTTCCTGGGAGGATGTTTGTGGCGCATATCACTCTCCCCGACGGGCTGCCTGGCATCCGGGGGCTTCTGACCTTCAGTCCGGCAACGGCCAAGCCGATGGGCGAGCTGGCGGAAGTGCTCCTCCGCGGCCCCAGCACGCTGACCCTCGCGGAACGCGAGCTCATAGCAACACATGTGTCGTTCCGGAACGATTGTCACTACTGCCACAGCGTCCACGGGGCGATAGCGGCCGAGCACCTGGGCGGCGCGGCGGCGGATTATGCGCTAGTCGATCAGGCGCGGCAGGATGCCGAGACGGCGCCGATTTCCGCGAAGATGCGGGCGCTCCTCGCCATTGCGGGTCACGTCCAGCAGGATGGCAAGCGAGTGACGGCTGAAGACGTCGATCGGGCGCGGCGCGAGGGCGCAACCGATCGGGAGATTCACGACGTCGTGCTCATCGCGGCGGCGTTCTGCATGTTCAACCGGTACGTCGACGGTCTGGGCACCTGGCAGCCACGCAATCCGTCGTTCTATCGGGAGGCCGGCAAGCGTACGGCGGAGCTCGGCTACGTCAACCGGGACTACTCGGCGACGGTTCGAGAATGACCGTTTCCGTGCCGTCTCGCGGCCTCGGTCTCTGGTCCGCGACCGCGCTTGTCATCAGTAACACCATTGCCGTGGGGATCTTCCTGACGCCCGCCGAGCTCATCGGTGCACTGGCATCGCCGGCGCTGACCTTCGGCCTCTGGCTCACGTGCGGGGCAATGGTCCTGGCGGGGGCGTTCACGTTTGGCGAGCTGGCGTCGCGCTATCCCCAGGCTGGTGGCCTCTACGTGTACCTCCGGGAAGCGTGGGGCGCGCGCGCCGCCTTCCTCTACGGCTGGCAGTCGCTCCTCATCATGGATCCTGGGCTGACGGCCGCCCTCGCGGTTGGTGCATCGCAATACATCGTCGTGATCTGGCCCGCCGCTGCGGGCTTTCAAACGTGGGTGGCTGTCGGGACCATCTGGACGGTCGCGCTGCTCAACATGGCCGGGCTGACGTTCGGCGCCCGCGTCTTCGCCCTGCTCACGGCGTTGAAGCTATGCACGCTCGGAGGCATCGTGGTCGTCGCGCTCGTGGCCGGTGCGGGAAGCTGGTCGCACTTCGTGCCATTCTCGGGCGTACGAGCGGGAGCGCCGCCGATTGGCGAGGCCATTGCGCTCGGTCTGGTCGGCGCGTTCTTCTCGTTCGGCGGGTTCTGGGAGATGAGCCGCATCGCCGCCGAAGTGCGCGACCCACGACGCACGCTGCCGCGGGCGCTCGTGCTCGGCGTGCTGTGCGTGACCGCGATCTACGTGATGACGACCGTGGCGTTCATGTATCTCGTGGCGCCGGCCGCGACGACCAGCGCCTCGGAATTCGCGCGCCGCGCGGGGGAGTCGCTCCTCGGTCCGATCGGGCCATCGGTCCTCGCCACGATTGTCGTGCTGTCGGTCGCGGCGAGCGCGATGGCCATGGTGATGGTGGCGCCGCGGCTCTACGAGGCGATGAGCCGCGACGGCCTGTTTCCCGCCGCGGTTGCCACGCGGCATCCGCAGACCGGTGCTCCGGTGCGTGCCACGGCCGTACTGGCATCGCTCGCAACAGTCTTCGTGCTCCTCGGCACCTTCGAGCAGATTGCCGCATTCTTCATGTGCACCACGCTCGGATTCGTTGCGCTTGCGGCCGCGGCGGTGTTCCCCGTGCGGCGGCGCGCTCCGGAGCCGGGCGCTTTCCGCGCCCCTGGCCATCCCGTGACGCCGGCGCTCTTCGTAGTTCTCGTCCTGGCCGTCGTCACGCTGGTCGCCATCAACAGACCGGTTCAGGCGATGACCGGGCTCGTTCTGGTTCTCCTCGGCCTGCCCGTCAGTCGTGTCTTGATAGTCACGAGGCCCGCGCGCGTGCTGCTATGACCTCGAAGCCGTCAACCACCCGCAACCTTCTCTTTCTGGGGATTGCTCTGGCGCTCATCGCCGTGGCAGCGCTTGGCATTTACGTCGCGTCGAACCAGCGCCGGGGGCTCCCGGCACAAGGCTCGGAGGCGTACGAACAGACCACGCGCCGCTTCTATCGCGGTCTTGCGGGTCTCCAGGTCGGCCTGACCGATGCCGCGCGACAGGAGTTCGCGCACGCGAGCGAAGTGGCACCGGGCGAGCCCGCTATCTGGGCGAATCTGGGCCTGGCGTACCTGCGACTGGGTGACTTCGACACCGCTGCCCCGGCGATCGAACGTGCCGTGGCTCTCGCGCCGTCGGCTGGTGACATCGCGTTCCTGAAGGGTCGTCTCGAGATAGCGCGCGGACGCCGGGACGAAGGAATTGCGAGCTTCCGCCGCGCGGTAGAGCTCGATCCTCGCGGTCCGCACGCCCGTACCGCCCTCATTCAGGAGGTCGAGAACGCCGGTGGACCAGACGCCGACGGCGAGGCCCAGCGGCTGCTCGAGGAACTCGTCGCGCTCGAACCCGATAACGTCGCCGTGCTCATCGAGCGTGCGCGTCTAGCTGCCAAGCGTGGCGACATGGCGCTGCTGAAGGATTCCGTCAATCGCCTCGAGACGTTCGCGGGCGCGTGGCCGCCTGAGGTCATCGAGCGGTATCACGCGCTGCAGCAGGCGAGCGCGACGTCGAACGCGCCAGATGCCGCCCGCGCGACCGCTTTTCTTCGCAACGTCCTCGCCCGCGTGCCGTCCTTCCGCGAGAGCCGGGCCCGCGTTACGCAATCGGCCGAGCTGATTGCCGAGCCGTTCTCGCGTTTCCTTCGACTCGCGACGCCGACCTCGAACCCCTCGGCGCCCGACGATCGCCTGACGTTCACCGCCGAGCCCGTGGGGGATGCACCCTCGGAGCGTTTGATGAGGCTGACGGCATTCTCCTTGGACGGCGAGCAACGTCCGGCCATCTTCGTGTCCGACTCACGGCTGGTTCACCGGCTCGATACCTCTGGTCCGCCGATGCCGTTTCCCGGGCAGCGCCAGATTTCGAGGGACGTCTTCAGCCAAGGGGGCGTACCGTCGAATGGTCTCGTTGCGGTCGACTGGAACCACGACTTCAAGATGGACCTCGCGATGGCCGGCGCTGGCGGCGTTCGGCTCTTTCTCCAGTCCGCCAACGGCAGCTTCACCGACGAGACCAGTACCGGCTTCTCGTCTCAGCGGACTGATCGCTCCGGACGCCACCGGCGTCTGGGCGGCCGACATCGAAATGGACGGCGACCTCGATCTCGTTGTCGGCGTCCTCAGCGCGGCGCCCACGCTGCTGCGAAACAACGGCGACGGCACGTGGCAGCAGCTCGCACCATTTGCCGAGGCTATCGGCGCTATGGGGTTTGCCTGGGGCGATCTGGACGGCGACGGCGATCCCGACGCCGTGTTCGTGGACGGGCGCGGTGCGGTGCACGTGTTTGCCAATCTCCAGGCCGGGCAGTTCGAGCGCATGGCGGCACCGAGCGCTGGAGTGGCGGATGCCATTGCCCTTGGCGACGTGAACGCCGACGGCGTGCTCGATCTGGTGACGCTCGACGGCGCGGGCATCATCAGGCGGGCGTCACTCGACGGCGGCCGCTGGAGTGAGGCGCAGCTGTGCGCGTGGTCCGGTGCGACCAGCGACGCCAACGGCCGCGGCGCGCGTCTCATGCTCGCGGATCTCGACAACAACGGGGCGCTGGACATCGTGGCCTCGCGTCCCGCAGGCACGGCGTACTGGCTCGCCGGCGAGGACAACGCCTTTCGCGGGACACCCATCGAGATCGCCGCAGATACCTGGAGCGTCGTCGACGTCAACGGCGACGGTCAGCTCGATTTGGTCGGTCTTTCGAACGGACGCGCAGTACAGTTCACCGGCCGCGGCACGCGCGGTTACCACTATCAAGTGATTCGCCCGCGCGCGCAGAGTGCAGCCGGCGATCAGCGCATCAATTCATTCGGCATCGGCGGGGAGGTGGAGGTGCGGTCCGGACTACTCGTCCAGAAGCAGACGATCACCGGTCCTGCCGTCCACGTCGGGCTCGGCACGAGGACGAGCGTCGATGTCACACGAATCGTCTGGCCGAACGGCGTGCCCCAAGCCGAGTTCGATCCGGCAATCGATCAGCCCATCGTGGCGCAGCAGCGGCTCAAGGGTTCGTGTCCGTGGGTTTTTGCCGACGACGGCACGGGGATGCGGTTCGTGACCGACTTCCTGTGGCGATCGCCGCTTGGCCTGCGGATAAACGCGCAGGACACCGCCGGCGTGACCCAGACCGAGGACTGGGTGAAGATCCGCGGCGATCAACTTGTCGCGCGGAACGGCGCGTACGACGTTCGGATCAGCGCCGAGCTCTGGGAAACGCATTTCGTCGACCACGTATCGCTGATGGCCGTCGATCACCCCGACGACGTGGCGGTGTTCGTCGACGAGCGCTTTGCGCGCGAGGCGCCGGCCCTGGCCGTACAGCCCTTACGTCAGCCTCGGCCCGTCGCTCGGGCGTGGGATCAGGACGGCCGGGACGTGACGGATGTCGTCAACCGGCAGGATGGCCGCTACCTGAGCACGTTTGAACGCGGTGCCTACCAGGGCGTCGCGATGGATCACTTCGTCGAATTCGAGCTCGGCGCGGAGATACCGCGCGACAGCACGATGTGGCTCGTGGCCTACGGGTTCGTGTATCCAACCGACAGCAGCATCAACGTCGCGATTGGCCAGGGTACGCAGGTGAAGCCGCGTGGCCTGTCGCTCGAAGCGCAGGACGCGCACGGCCGGTGGGTAGTAGTTGCGCCCGATCTCGGGTTTCCGGCCGGCAAGAACAAGACGATCCTGATCGATCTGGGCCGGGTCGTTCGCGCCGGCGTCGCTGGTGCGCGACGCCTGCGGCTGCGGACCAACCTCGAGATCTACTGGGACTCGCTCGCCTATGCGGATGGTGTCCCCGATTCGCCGATGACGGCCGCACTTCTGGATACCGTTCGGGCGGACCTGCGCTACCGGGGATTCTCGGAGACACGAAGCGACCGTCGTGACCAGCCGGAGGTCCCCGTCTATGATCGGATAGCCAATACGGTACCACGATGGCGCGACCTCATTGGCTACTACACGAGGTTCGGCGACGTGCGTGAGCTCATCGCCAGCACCGAGGACCGCTACGTGATCATGAACGCCGGCGACGAGTTGCGCCTGTTGTTCCGGGCGCCGGCCCCGCCACCGAAAGGCTGGTCGCGTGACTTCGTGCTCATCGGTGACGGCTGGGTGAAGGACGGTGACTACAACACCAGCTCCTCGAAGACGGTGCTGCCGCTTCCGTTGCACGGCCATCCCGGCTACGAGGCCTCGTCCGCCATGCCGGTCCTGGAAGAGGATCCGGTATATCGGCGCTATCCGCAGGATTGGCAGACGTTCCACACGCGGTTCGTCTCCCCGCGCTCTTTCCTCGACGGGCTGATGATGGCTGGGGAATCGAGACACCCGTGACGAGCATGACCAACCCGATCGGCTGTCGACAGAGCATTTCAACGAGGCCAGCATGACGAGCGGCGTGACGCGCCAGCGGGCGCTCTGGATCCTGTGGGCCGTGATATTCGTCGCGTCGCTCGGCGCGGTGGTGGCACTCAACCGCTCGACCTCCGGCACCGGCGCCGCACGTCCTGCCGCCGACGGCCCGGCCCGGCACGGCTTTCGGCTCGAGGAGTCCGCCCGGCGCCTGGGCATCGATTTCGTTCACCAGGGACCAACCTTCGATGCACGGCTCGAACACATCATGCCGCAGGTGGCGGCGATGGGGGCTTCTGTCGCCGTTGGCGATTTCGATCGCGACGGCTGGCAGGACCTGTACGTCACGAACAGTGCCGAGGGGTCTGCCAATCGCCTCTATCGCAACCAGGGCGACGGCACGTTCGCGGATGTTGCGCCGGAGATGGGGCTCGCCGACGTGAATCGTGCCGGCACCGGCGTGTCGATGGGTGCATTGTGGGGGGATTTCGACAACGACGGTTACGAAGATCTCTTCCTTTACAAGTACGGCCGGCCAGAGCTCTTCAAGAACGAGAGCGGACGGGCATTCGTTCGTGTGTCCGAGCGCGCGGGATTGCCGGCCTGGGTCAACGCCAACGCGGCCATCTGGTGGGACTACGACGCCGACGGGCGGCTCGATTTGTTTCTCGCGGGCTACTGGCCGGAGGACATCGACCTCTGGCATTTGAAGACCACCCGCATCATGCCGGAGAGCTTCGAGTACGCGGAGAACGGCGGCCGCAAGTACGTATTCCATAACCGCGGCGATGGCACGTTCGAGGAAACCTCTGCAGCCCTCGGGATTCAATCCAGGCGCTGGACGCTGGCCGCGGCGGCCGCCGACCTGTCGGGCTCGGGATTCCCGGATCTGTTCCTGGCCAACGACTACGGCATCTCGCAGCTCTATGCCAATCAGGGTGGCAAGCGATTCGTCGAGGTCGGACGTGAAACCGGAGTCGGCCGGACGCCCAAGAGCGGGATGAACGTGTCGTTCGGCGACATCTTCAACGACGGCCGACTGTCTATCTACAAGACCAACATTTCCGAGCCGGGCGTGCTCGTGCAGGCGAACGATCTGTGGGTGCCCAAGGCGCGTGCTGCGGGCGGGGCGCTCGAGTTCGAGAACCTCGCGTCGGCCATGGGCGTGGACCTGGGCGGCTGGAGCTGGGGCTCGCAGTTCGGCGACTTGAACAACGACGGCACGCTCGACATGTATCTTGTCAACGGCTACGTGTCGGCGGGGGAGCGGACCAGTTACTGGTACGACTTCGCCGAGATTGCCGTGGGCCACAAGCGCATCATCGCCGATGCCGCCAACTGGCCGCCGATGCGCGGGCGCAGCCTGTCGGGCTACCAGCACAAGCGCGTCTGGATGAACGACGGCGTCGGGCGCTTTTCGGAAGTGGCGCAGGACGTCGGCGCGACCGACACGCACGACGGCCGCGCGGTCGCGCTGGCGGATCTCTCGAACCGCGGCGTGCTCGACGTGATCGTCGCCAATCAGCGCGGGCCGCTGCTCGTCTACACGAACACCGTCAGTCCGGGGCGGCACTGGATCGCCTTCGAGCTGGAGGGTACGCCAAGCAATCGAAGCGCGATTGGCGCCCGAGTGGAAGTGCACTGGAAGGGTCAGACTCAGGTGCAGGAAGTCAGCGGCGGCAGCGGCTTCAGCGCCCAGAATCAGCGGCGGCTGCATTACGGCCTGGGATCGGCGACAGAGGTGGATCGGGTGGTGATTAGGTGGCCGTCGGGTTGGATTCAGACGATCGAACACCCGCAAATCGACCGCGTCACTCTCGTGAGGGAATCTCGATGAGTACCGACACGACCGTCGCCTCTCCCGTCCCTGGCGCGCTGTCGTGGCGCCAGATGCTTCAGAAGCTCGACAACCGGCTGATACCGCCGGTGTTCATCACGTGCATTCTGATCACAGCGCACCTCAACTTTGGCATCCTCGAGGCCTACGAGCGCACCGCTCTGGCCATCGTCACCGCCATCGTCGCCGAGCTCGCCCTGGGCCGCATTACGTATGGCAAGTGGCTGCACCCGGCGAGCGCGTACATTTCGGGAATCAGCGTCGGCATCCTCGTCAGGTCGCCGTTCCTGTGGGCGTATTTCTTCGCGAGCCTGATTTCGATCCTGTCCAAATACGTCCTGCGGTTGAATGGCCGGCACTTGTGGAACCCGTCCAACCTGGGGGTGAGCGCCGTGCTGTTCCTGGCGCCGCAGACGGTGTCGCTCCTCAGCATCCAGTGGGGCAACAACCTGTGGCCGATGGCCGTGATCTGGCTGCTCGGATTCATCATCGTGTGGCGCGTCGGGCGCCTGCACGTCAGTGCCACGTATGTCGTTTCGTTCGTGGTGTTCGCGCTCCTGCGCAGCGCCATCACGGGCAACCCGTGGCAGGCGACGCTCGCGCCGATCACCGGCCCGATGTATCAGCTCTTCATCTTCTTCATGGTGACGGATCCGAAAGTCGCGGTTCGCCCGAAGTGGGGCCAGGTGGTCGTCGTGATTGTGGTGGCGTTCGTCGAGATGCTGCTCCGGCTGAACGAGGTGATTTATGCGCCGTTCTATGCGCTCTTCCTGGTCGGGCCGGCGGCGTTGCTGATCGAAATGGCTCTGGGGAAAGCGTTGGCCCAGGGCTCAGGGCTCAGGGCTCAAGGAAAACCGCAGATCTAGTCCATTCACGTTATTGCCCGCCCGTCCGAGCCGCGCCCTATAATGTTTTCCCTGTAAGACTTGCCATCTGGGGAGGACGGGAACATGCAGGCAATCCACGCCGGGGCTTACCCTTCGGGCCAGCCCGTGCCGTTCATCGATCGGCTCAACGGCGAGTGGCACGAGACGGCGCTGCGGACGTTCATGGTCATTGTCCTGGCGCACTGGGCCGAGCACCTCACCCAAGCCTTTCAGATTTACGCGCTCGGTTGGCCCGTGCCCGCGTCGCGCGGCGTGCTGGGGCAATTCTTTCCCTGGGTCATCAAGTCAGAGACGCTGCACTATGGCTATGCGCTGGTCATGCTTATCGGGCTGTTTGCGCTGCGGAAGGGCTTCACGGAAATCAAGGAACGGCGGTGGTGGACAATTGCGCTCGTGATCCAGTTCTTTCATCACATCGAGCACGCGCTGCTGCAGATTCAGGCGATTACTGGACACAATCTGTTCGATCGTCCCGTGCCGACGAGCATCGTCCAGCTCTGGGTGCCGCGAGTGGAGTTGCACCTCTTCTACAACACCATCGTGTTCATCCCGATGGTGATCGCGATGTACTACCACCTGTTCCCAGCCGAGAGTGCCGCCGCGCCGAAGTGCAGTTGCGCGTGGCACCGGGGAGCACGCGCTGCGGCCTGACGTCGTTTCCCGGCGACGCGTACCGAGACAAGTTTTCGCCGTTCTGTTGTTCGTCAGCCTCGCTGGCGCTGCTTGCGGCCCGCCTGTGGCTCCCGCAGAAGATGTCGTGGTCGAGTGCAGGCTGACGCCATCGACGCCGCTCGTGGATGGAGAGACGGTCGCGGAGATCATGCTTGTCGATCGCGCTCGTCAACCTCTGCGTGGGGCCAGGCTGAGGGTCGAGGCGTACATGACTCATCCCGGCATGGCGCCAATCATCGAGGCGGTTGCGGAGCGCGGGAGCGGCGGCTATCTGGCCCGCGTGCGTTTCCCGATGGCCGGTGCCTGGATCCTCTTCGTGAAGGGCGAGTTGGCGGACCGTCGGCCGATCAATCAGCGGATGGGGGAGACGACAGTCCGGGGTCAGACCCCAGCTCCGACCCCAGCTCCGACCCCAGCTCCGACCCAGCTCTGACCCCGGGTCTGACCCGGGTCTGAACCAGGCTCTTAACCCGGAGCAGGGCACAGGAATGCGGCCGATGACTGGGGGCGTGGATATTCTCCGTTGGCCGATTCTTGGCCGGATGCTCCGGTGGCGTCATGCCCGGACGTCGCTGCAGCTCGTCCTCCTCTTTGCCGCGGCGATCGTGGTCCTTCACGGTCTCGCCGGCCCTGACATCGCACCCGGCAATCTGGCCACGGTCTTGACCTGGGTTCACTATCGCGGGCTGCTCGTTGTCGCACTCCTCGCTGCCGGCAATTTCTTCTGCGCCGGTTGTCCGTTCGTGCTCGTTCGCGACTGGGGGCGCCGCCTGCATTCGCCGACGCGTCTCTGGCCGAAGCGTCTGCGCGGCAAGTGGATCGCGATTGTCCTCTTCGTCGGCGTCTTGTTCTCGTACGAGCTCTTCGACCTCTGGGCGCTGCCGCGGGGCACGGCGTACCTGGTACTGGCCTACTTCGCCGCCGCCCTGGCGATCGACTCGGTTTTCAAGGGGGCGACGTTCTGCAAGCACCTGTGCCCGATCGGGCAGTTCAACTTCGTGGCGTCCACGATGTCGCCGCTCGAGCTGCAGATTCGAGAGCCGGCAACGTGTCAGGCGTGTCGAACGTCGGACTGCATCGCGGGACGCCGATCGCCGGAGACGCCACAGGCGCCCGCGAGCGTGCAAGTGATTGTCCAGCGGGGCTGCGAACTAGGGCTGTATCTGCCCGCCAAGGTCGGTAACATCGACTGCACGTTCTGCCTGGACTGCGTCCAGGCGTGCCCGCACGACAACATCGCCCTGACGGTGCGCGCGCCGGCGCTCGAGCTCGCCGATGGCCGCCGGCGATCGGGGATCGGCCGGCTCGTCAGGCGTCCCGACATCGCGGCGCTTGCGGTCCTGTTCGTGTTCGGAGCCTTGGTGAACGCCTTCGGAATGGTGGCGCCCGTTCATCACGTACAGCTGTGGCTGGCCGAGGCACTCGGCACCTCGTCTGAGACGCTCGTCCTCGGATGCCTTTTCGTTCTCGGGCTCGGGGTCGTGCCGTTTTTGCTGCTCGGCGCGGCCGCCGCCTTGACGCAGATCCTGACGCCGGGTTCGACCGCATCTGCCGCCCGCGTCGTCCTGCAGTACGCCTATGGCCTCGTTCCACTCGGGTTCGGCATGTGGCTGGCACACTACGGCTTTCACCTGCTCACGGGTGCGCTGACCGTCGTTCCCGTCACCCAGAGCGCGGTGGTCGATCTGATGGGATGGCCCGCGCTTGGCGATCCCCTGTGGCGCCTGGCAGGCATGCGGCCGGGTGCCGTCTTTCCGATTCAACTGGGATGCATCCTGCTCGGGATGTCAGGGTCTATCGGCGTCATGCATCTCATATCTCGTCGCGATTACCCCGATCGGCCCATTCGTGCCGGCCTGCCGTGGATCATCGTCGTGGCTCTCCTGACAGCTGCGGCCATCTGGGTGCTGCTCCAGCCTATGGAGATGAGAGGGATGAGGCTCCCAGGGTGAACCGGGCGTTTCGAGCCCGGTGCGTCCGCGCGACGATCCTCGCGATCGTCGTGCTTCAGCCTGGTCCACTGCTGGCGCACACCGGTCCACCATTCCCGATTGTCGCGAGCCGCAACGTTGGAGCGTATGAGGTGTCGGTCTGGGTCGATCCAGACAGTACCGACGACGGGTCGGCCGCCGGCCGCTTCTGGGTGACGCTGCGCCCATCGAGCGGAGCGTCGCTGCCGGCTGACACGCGCGTCAACGTCGCCATCAATCCGGCCGAGAGGCCCGGCCAGCCAAACAGTGCCCTGGCCGAGCCCGTTGCGAACGATCCGTCCCATCGCTTCGCCGCGCTGGTCTTGGACCACGAAGGCCGCTTCCACGTGCGCGTGACCATCGTCGGTCCGCTCGGTCCAGCCGAGGTCGAGGCGGACGTCGATGCCACTTACGACTTGCGCCCGCCGCCGGCCATGATCGCGGTCTACCTGATCCCGTTCGCGGCGATTGGGTTTCTGTGGCTGAAGTTGATGCTCAAGCGCCGGCGCTCAGGTGCTCACAAATCCACAGCGCGCCAGCAGGCGGGCGACGTCTCCCGCTGATGCCTCGAGCTTCGGCGCGCTGGCGACGAGATCCGCGGCCAGGACCGGGTACCAGTCGCGGCGGGTACGATCCAGCAGACCTGCGGTGTCGAAGGGATCGATCGCGCGGTCGATGCGGTCGAAGAGCGCGGTGCGTGCGGCACCCGCTGGCGCCGCAGCTGCGAGCGCGGCACACGCGCGAAGTTCGACACCGAACCGCGGATGGGCGTTGAGGAGAAAGCCCGGCGCCAGATGCGGGCGGCCGAGGCGCCGCACTGTCTCGCTGTAGCTCGCCGCGGCGAAGTAGAGGAGGCTCAGGCGCTTGAAGAGCGGCGGGTCTGCCATGCAGGCATAGAGCGCAGCGACGAGCTGCTCGGTCACATCCAGTTCCTCCTGCGTCGTACGTGCGTAGATGGCGAGCGCGGCCTCGCGCTCCGCTCCAGGAACCGTAGTCTCCAGCACGTCCAGCAGGCGGGCGAGGCCCAGAAGCGTCAGCGGGAATCCCGTCGAGAGCAGCGGGTCGATCACTCCCGCCGCCGATGGGAGGAGCGCCCACTTCCCGCCGACGACTTCGCGGCACCGGAACGCCACGCGCGGGGCGTGCACGAACGGCAATGTCGCACGCGCCGATCGGAACTGGTCGCTCACGGATGGCAACGCCTGGAGCAGCCGATCCCACGCCGGTGCGCCCTCGGATGCGCGGAGTGTCGCCGCTAACGGATCGGTCAGTGCTGCGCCGGCGCTCGTGATGCCGTTGTTGAAGCGCAGGACCCAGATCCATCCGCCGGGAAACACATGATGGAGCGCCGCCGCGTCCGGCGGGTAGGGCGGTGCGCCGTTGGACGGCACGACGTCATCCCACAGCCCGACGTCCTCGAAATGCGTGAACAGTCCCTGCGTGGGCGGAAGCCAGCGCGGGGGCGCGCTGCCGGTTCCGAGTGCCGTCGTAAGGAAGCCCCGAGGCCCGCTGGCATCGATCACGAACCCCGCCGTTATCTCGACTATGCGTCCCTGGCGCGTGCCTTCGAGCGTCATGGTGGATCCGTTGTCGTGGATTGCCTCGAGGCGCGTCTCATCGAGATAGATGGCTCCCGCCGCCTGTGCCTGCTGCACGAGCGCGAGATCGAAGTTCGGGCGATACCAGTGCGTATCGGCCACCTCGTCGTTGGGGCTGGCCGCGACGAGCAACTGGCGCGCGTGGTCCGTGTTGTCGGTGAATGCGTCTCCCAGTTGATGAAAGAGGAACGTGAATCCGCGCTTGAGACCGCAGGCGACGTCGGGCCGCGCTCGCTGCCAGGTGCCCCACTTCGAGAAGGATCGGATCTGCGGCAGGTTGTAACGATCGGCCAGCTCTTCGAGCAACAGATTGGTCAGCGGCGTCGTCGACTCGCCGATGGCGAACCGTGGATGCCGGCCGCGTTCGATGATGGCGACGCGGCGCCCGCGCTGACGGAGTGCGAGCGCGCACAGGGCGCCCGAGAATCCAGAGCCCACGATCGCAACATCGACGTCGACGGCCAGCGTCATGACGCGCGAGCGTCCAGGCAGCGTGAACAGGATGGCATTGGCAAGTCGCGCTGCTCCAGATTGACGCGACGCAGGCGATCGCGACGGGCGTCGACGCAGTGCCGACAATCCGCAAATCGATCGAGATCCCAGAGATCGGCAAACACGCGCACACCGTCGGGGACGCCGCGGGCCTGAGCAAGTGCCAGGCTGCGCTCGAGATCGCGAAGTCTGGGCTGCCGGAAGAGACCCTCTTTCTCCAGGGCGTCGAGCGTGCCGTTTCCCGCTCGCGTCGGGATGAGGGAAACGGCCGACGCTCCGGCGTCACGCGCGACCTCGATCGATCGCAGCAGCCAGTCGTCCTGATCCGCGTCCGGGACGAACGGCGGCGAGACGAGCAGGAACACCCGCAGCGCCACGCCAAGGGATTTCAAACGGCCAGCCGCGTCCAGGAACTCGTCCACCGTCATCCTCTTGTTGAGCCGCTCGAGCGCTTCCGGGTGCGCCGTCTCGAGCCCCATCGCGACCTCGAGTACCGGCGCTGGCATACTAGCGCTCTGATGACGATGCAGGGCGTCGAGGAAGCGGCTCGTCCTCGCGCCGACGAGCGACGGATGAGATTCGACGATGATGCGCGTGAGGCCGCCGAGGGGCGCGGCGACCGCGTCGTAGTCGCCTTCGGGCACCGCTCGAGGATCGAAGAAGCTGCCGGCGTTGTACAGCTTCATCTGACTGACGGGATCGCGCGATTCAGCCAGCGTGCGGCGTGCGGCGTCAATCTGTGCGGCGATGGCTCCCGGTGGTGTGTCGGATTCGGTGGTGTGCTGCCAGAGGTCGCACATCGCGCAGCGCCATGGGCATTCGCGACCGGTGAGGAACAGCGTGGCGACGCGCGCCACGGTGTGATCCGCGGCTCGCTCGTCCTCGACGAGGAGGCCCTGCGCGTGCCACGGATCGTGGGCTTGTCGCGCCGGCCGCCGGTCCAGGACGAAGCGGTCTCGCGCGGCAGCGCCCGCCGGGTAGGGCGACATCACAACGTTACGTGTAGAGCCCGTGGAAGGCCCGTCGATAAGCCTGCTCCGTTCCACCGAGGCGCGCGCGCATCGCGTCGGCCGGGATCGCACCGTGCTGGAACCGGCGCTTCGGGAAGACCGGCATGTCGAATCCCGTGACCGCCTTGACGCCCCGTCCGACGATTTCACCCTTGAGCGCGTAGAGCGTAGGCACGTCGTAATGCGTCAGTGCGGCAAACGGGATCCCTTCAGCCACGTCGATGACGGCCGGCTGCGCGTACGGGCTGAATCCGGCGAACCCATAGCGGCGCGCGGGCGCGTACGTCCGCACGTAGCTTCGGCTGAGTCCGCCGCTGTAAGTCAGCGAGTGCTTGATCCGGCCGACGCCCCAGCCTTCCTGATACAGCATGAGGTTGTCGATAACGCTCCTGATCGTGAGCTCGTGGTTCTCTTCGATCGGATAGTCCTTGAGATTCTCGTCGCCGCCGTCGCCGTCGGCCAGGTGTCGCCAGTCCGGATAGCGTGCCCGGATCCCGCGGCAGAGCTCGAGGCCCATGGCCGCGCACTCGACGTCGAGCGGTTTGTAATCCTCGAGCACGCGCAGCGTCTCGTCGAGATTCAGGCCCTCCGGTGACGCGTCGATCTCCTCGAGGAAGAGCGACAAGCCGACCGCCGCCAGAAACGCCCGTGCCTGTTCGAGGTCGGGACCGGCACCGAGATTCAACACGAAGGCTTTGAGCCTCGCCGGCGACAGGCCGAGCCTGATCATCGTGTGGTAGGTGACGAGAAACACGGCGCCGCTGTCGATGCCGCCCGAAAACGCAACGCCGATCGGCTCGGGCCGAGTGGATCCCGCCTCGACGTGCCCCAGCCACTTCTCGATCTCGTGCGCCATCGCGCCGACGTACTGGCGGCCGATCTCATCGAGCGTCGGCGGCAATGCGTTGGTCTTCGGCGTGAAAAAACGTGTGTAAATGGGATCAGGATCTGGACAGCCCACGAGCGCGATCTCGACGAGATAGTGGGCCGGGACCATCCGCGTGTAGCTGGGGTGAAACTGGCCAGCCAAGCCATCTCTGGCGAGGGCATCATGCAGCGCGTCGATGCGGTCGGCGACGTACAGCGCCGGGCCCTCGTGGCGCTTGGCCAGAAAGTAGCGCAGCGGTCGATCGAGTGAGCGGGCGAGCCTGACGGTCACGCCCTCCGCGGCCACGAGCGCAAAGGATCCATCGATGGCGCGGACGCCGGCGGGACGTCCATCGAGGACGCGCCGCCGGGCCTCGTCGACGGTCATGTTGGCGATGCGGTTCAGAGTCGGGTCGAGGAGATCGACAACCCGGCTGACGGCTTGGAGCATGGTCGGATTGTTTCGCAGTCGATGAGCGGACGCAAGGGGCGGTGGGACTTCGGGCAATCGCGTCGGGAAGTGCTCAATCCGGCGAACGGGGGAGCTGCGTCATCCAGATGTTCCCGCTGTGCTCGCCGAGGTTGAAGACTACCTTGTCGCGCGCGACGGCAATATCCGGCGCGCCGAGGTACAGGTTCTTCCACGACAGTCCCTTGCTATGGAAGTGCTGGATGCTGAGCGGCGACCCGGCCGGTCGTTTCGTGGCCGGGTCGAGGCGCTGTGCCCACAGACACGGCGAGCCGTCGCGATCCGACCAGAAGTACACGAGACCTCCGTCTGGCGACCAGCTCGGCGCCTCGCCATCCTGACTGACCACGATCCAATCCTGCTCGCCTGAGACAGCCGACGCCCGCACGCGGGCGACAATCACCTGTGCCGGGGCTCGCCTGTCCGTCCGGCCGTTGAAGGCAATCCAGCCGCCGTCAGACGAGAGGCGCGCGCGGTAAATCCCGTAGCCGGGGGACTTCAGCCACTCGTGATTGTGGGCAGCGCCAATCGTCAGGAGCCCTACGCCCGACGGGTCACCCGCAGCGACATACAGGATCTGGTTGCCGTCCGGTGACCACGCCTCCACTTCGCCGCAGTCGTCGCACACCTGCGCCGGCGCTCCTCCGCTCGCGGCCACGACGAAGATGGGCATCTTGCCGTCCTGTCGAAACGAGTATGCGACCTTCGTCCCATCACGACTGACTGCCGGGTAGTGATCCTCGGGCACGCGGGTGAGAACGGTCTCCGCGCCGGTCTCGAGCCTCTTCAGGACGACGCCAAACCGACCTGCGCGACGCGACCGGAACACCAGCGTGACTCCGTCTTCTGACAGCGTGGGGTTGTAGTCATCGGCCGCATCCTGCGTCACGCGTTTCAGCGTCCCTGCCGGCGGGCCACGGTTGGCATCGATCGGAAGACTCCAGACGTCCGCGCCCATCGTCCGGCTGATGAACACCATCCGGCCGTCGGATGTCACCGAGGCTGCCGCTTCGTCTGTCGTGCCGAACGTCGCCCGCTGCGGCTGCCCGTTGACGCGCCAGCTCTCCCGAGAGATGGCCACCTGCCACATGTTCGAGGAGTCCCCGACGATGCCATGAAAGAGGATGCGATCTCGGGCGCTCGCCCAGGCGTCCGGGGATGGCAGTCCCTGGAAGGCCTGGAATCCCTCTCGGAGGAGCGCCTTGCGCGCGTCCGTCCGTATGGGCGACCCGCCCGGGACTTCCACGATGTACCAGTCGACGTTGTTCTCGGGCGGAGCGTCGCGTTGGCGTTGCGCCCAGAACAGCAGACGCTGGCCCTCTGGCGACCAGACGGGCGACTGAGCTCGATAGAAGCCATCGGTGACCGAGATGGCCGGACCGCCTGCGGCAGGCGCCACAAAAATCCGGCTGCCCGCTTGTTCGGCAACGCCGTAGGCGATCCACTTTCCGTCTGGTGAAAAACGTGGAGAGAAGCCTCGCGCCGCCAGAAGCCGTTCTTCTCCGCCGAGCGTTGGGATGACGTAGATGCCCCCGCCCAGCCGGCTGGACTGAAAGGCGATCCGGCTCCCGTCGGCCGACAGCGAAGGCGCCACTTCATCAGCAGCGTGATGGGTCAGCCTGACGGGAGGGCCGTCTGGCATCTGCTGAACCCAGATATCCAGATTGTTCTCCCCGCTGCGATCGGAGGCGTAGGCGAGGATCTTTCCGTCGAGCGAGATGGCTGGATAGTCGGTCCAGCCAACGTCTGACGTGAGTCTCTTCAGGAACGTGGCGGGGCCTTCTTCCGGGCGTGCCCGCGTCGCCAACCACCACGCGCCGAAGGTCACAGCGGCAATTGCAGGCCCGACCGCGAGGAGCGTGCTCCATCGGCGCGACGGGCTGGACGCGGTGGGCTCGGATACCTTTCGCGCATCGAGTTCTTCCCGCAGGTCCTCGAGGGCCACCTTCAGATCGGCCATCGACTGCCACCGCCGCTCTGGGTCTTTCCGGAGACAGCGCAGGATGAGTTTCTCGAGATCCCGCGACAGCCCGGGGATGATCGAGCTCGGCGGCTCCGGTTCTCTTGTCTGGACGGCCGCCGTCCCGCCGCTGAACGCACGACGGCCGGTGATCATCTCGTAGAGCACGGCCCCGAAAGAGAAGACATCGGACCTCGCATCTGCCGGTTTGCCCTCCGCCTGTTCGGGAGACATGTAGGCGGCAGTGCCGAGGACCACGCCTTCCTCGGTCTGAAGGTCCTCAGCCACACGCGTGGTCCCGGTAGTGACGCGCTCGTCCACCGGCGTGTAGTCGATGGGATCGGTCAGCTTCGCGAGGCCGAAATCGAGAACTTTGATCGCCCCCTTGTCGCCGGCCGCGCTCAGCATGATGTTGGCCGGCTTGAGGTCGCGATGGAGAATGCCTGCCGCGTGCGCGGCGGCCAGCGCGTCGGCTATCTGCACACCGTACTTCAGCGCATCACCGACACTCAGCCGGCCGTGGCCGATCACGGAGGCGAGCGACGGACCGGCGACGTACTCCATCGCCATGAAGTCGATGCCCTCGGCCTGACCGATGTCGTAGATAGTAATGATGTGCGGGTGATTCAACGCGGACGCAGCTCTCGCCTCCTGGACGAATCGTTTCCGGCGCTCTGGGTCGATCGCGCCATCAGGGCGGAGGAGCTTGACGGCGACGGGCCGGCCGAGCCGCGTATCGAGCGCACGGTAGACGACGCCCATGCCGCCTTCACCAATCGGCGCCAGGATCTCGTAGTGTGAGATCGTCCTCGTGATCATCGGCGAGGTTGCTGTGTTCGAGTGAGCCACTCGCGATACTCGCTTAACGATGCTGTGTCTATTTCGGAAGCGACTTGACTTCGACTCTCATCCGTTCGCGTCGGTCGAGGATGGCCTGGATTTCATTGCCACCAATCAATGCGCGGAGTGCCGCGTCGAGCTGTGGGCGCGTCAGGCTCTCGATCTTCGTCCAGAACGCTCCGTCGATGCGGGTCATTTTGACGGGGAGCTCGCTGCCGGCACCGAACGCGCGGGAATGATCGAGCAGGATCACGTTCCATTCGGCATCGCGGATGATGTTGCCCCGGTTCCTGTCGCGGTTGCCAATGAGGTTGTCGAACATGGTCATCCGGACCAACTGGTTTTCCCAGTGGACACGGTGTGACTCGTCCGGGGCCTCGCCCTCCTGCAAGCCGAAAATGTTCTCAACCCACAGTTGGGCAGCCCCTGAGACGCCCTGGAGCTGCCGCTCCACGCCGGGCGGTACCATGTCCATCTTCAGGAGCTTGTCCATCTCATAGGCAGCAATGTCGGCTTTGTAGCTTTCCCAAAAGCCGCGGTAGACGCCGGGAGGCAACGACCTCCAGGCCATCCGGGGGAAGGGGCCACCGGGCGGCAGTGTGCAGCGGGTCGCCTTGCGAGGGTCGGTCCCATACTTGCTGACGCATTCGGCCGTCCTCAAGTACTCCTCGATCTCCTGATAGCGGCCAACCCACATCTTGGCGCCGAGCCCCTGGGTCAGCGCCGGCTGTCCCCGGCAACCCAGGAACGCGGGCAGGCTGAGCAAGAGGATGGCAACGCTTCGCCGTCGGATCATAAAGCCTCCTGTGCCAATATAGGCGCCGGCCGACCACGTTGTCCTCGCGGAGTTCTCATGAAACTCTAATTCCTTCAGGGGCCCCATGCGTGTCGTTTTTGGAGAATGCGAATTCGACTCCGGCCGGCGGGCGCTTCTTCGCCATGGAAGCGCTGTGCCGCTTTCCCCGAAGGCCTTCCAGCTCCTGGAGTTGCTTCTCGACCGCCGGCCGGAGGCCGTCGCCAAGACAGAGCTCGTCGAGTCTCTGTGGCCGGAGACGTTCGTCTCCGACGCCAGCTTGCACAACCTGGTGGCCGAAATCCGCGCTGCGCTCGGAGATGCGCCACGGGCGGCGCGGTACATCCGCACCGTTCCGAAATTCGGCTACGCTTTTCATGGCGATGCGCAGCCAGCGCCGTCAGTCGCCGGCGGCAAGACCGCACTACTCGCCGGTCCGCGTCTCGTGTCGAACCGCAGCGAGTGGCCCTTATCTGCAGGTTCGAACGTGGTGGGCCGCGATCCCGATTGCGTCGTCCGTATCGATTCGGTCACGCTGTCGCGCCGGCACGCCCAAATTGTCGTCACCAATGGCGAGGCCACCGTCGAGGATCTGGGCAGCAAGAACGGCACGCACGTGAACGGGATGCCCGTCACTCAGCCGGTCGCGCTCAGGGACGGTGACCAAATCGACGTCGGTTCTGTCACATTGACGTATCGAATCATCGACGCGGCCTCATCTACCATTACTCGGCGAGGAACGTGAGGGTACTCCATTGTCGCTTCGACGTGTAACGACCTGCCTTGCCGGCTCAGTTCGTGGAGGGCGCCGTGCCGCTCTCTGGAGTCTCCTCTTGCCGCTCGCTCTCGCGTGCGGCGCCGACTCGGGCGCGGCACCGTCGGCGCCAACACCCGGGCCAACCGGCTGGTCGCTGGTTTTCGCCGACGAGTTCGATAGCGGCGGCGCCCCCGACCCGGCGAAGTGGGGCTATGAGCTCGGCTACATCCGCAACAACGAGAAGCAGTACTACACGTCGCGCTCGGAGAACGTTCGCGCCGAGGGCGGCAACCTGCTGATCGAAGGCCGCAAGGAGGCGTACCAGGGCTACGGCTACACCTCGGCGAGCATCAATACTCGCGGCCGGTTCGAGTTTACGTATGGGAGAGTCGAGGTCCGGGCCAAGCTGCCCGCCGGTGTCGGCACGTGGCCGGCTGTCTGGATGCTCGGCACCAACATCGCGCAGGTCGGGTGGCCGACGTGCGGCGAAATCGACATCATGGAGAATGTCGGCTTCGACCCGCTCCGCATTCACGGCAGCGTGCACACGGCCGCGTACAACCACACGATCGGAACGCAGAAGACCGAGACCGTGACGATCGCGAATCCCGCGGATGACTTTCACGTCTACGCCATGGAGTGGTTCGCCGACCACATCGACGTGTTCGTCGACGGCCAGAAGTACTTCACCTTCCGGAACGAGGCCACCGGCGCGCGCACGTGGCCGTTCGACAAGCCGCAATATCTGCTCATCAACCTCGCGATCGGCGGATCGTGGGGCGGCCAGAAGGGCATAGACGACTTGCGCCTGCCCTTCCGATACCTGGTGGACTACGTGAGGATCTACCAACAGAAGTGAGGCGCGAGGCGCGAGGCGGGATGGCGTCTCCCACCTCGCACCGTGCGCGACTTTACTTGATCACCACGATCACCATGTCGCTCGGCTTCCCGCCGGTGTTCTTGGACTCGTGCGCGACGCCGCGGCCGATGAACACTGCGTCGCCGCGGGCCCAGGTCGTTCTCGCGGGTTTGCCGTCGATCGAGAGAGACAATGGCGACGGGCCGAGCGCGATGACCACCTGGTCGAAGTCGTGCTTGCTTCCGGCCGGCTCCGCGAATGTCGCCGAGGCCGTCGAGCGGTAGGCCGTGGCGCGCGGGCTCTCCGCAAGCACCTTCAGATCCATGCCGGGACGGGACGCCGGCAGCGCTGCTTTTCCAGGCGCCGCGGTCTTGAATTCGACGAGCAGGGCATCAACGGGCCCCGTGCCGACGTTCGTGGGGTTGTGCGTGCCGGCTGGCGTGTACAGGGCCGACTCGTTGGCCACGTCGCTGTCTTCCGACTTGCCGTCGGGCAGAGTGAATCGGACCTTGGAGGCCGCAAGGAAAACCGCCATGGCGTCCGGATGCTGGTGCATCACGCTCTTGCCGCCGGGGGCGTAGCTGATCTTCAACACGCGCACGGTCGCGTTTTCGAACACGACCTTGTAGTGCGACGGATCCGACCTTGACGGCGTCTTGCGCGAGCGCGGCTCCCGACCACACGAACACGAGCGACACAATCGATAGTGCTTTCCACATCTTCATAGACACCCCTCCGGTAAATAGCCTGCTTGACCGCGATGCCAAGCTGAACAGTAGTGCGACCGCGGAGTATGCGCCCATCGGGATGACGACGTCAATCGATTCCCGCTCGAAATCTCACGATTCTTCAGGGATTCCTCACGACTCTCGCGCTCGGAGGTGCGTAGGATGAAGCGAAGGAACTCGATTGGCTGGAGGTTGCCATGAAACCCACCCATTCTCGTATTCTCGTCGTCGTTGGACTCGTGCTGATGGTGGCTGGCGCCCTTGACCCCCTCGAGGGATCGGTGGTCATCCTCGGCGGCAGTGCGCTCGCAGCCGCTGGCGCCTTCTTCGCCAGGACGCGACGCTACCGGCTGCAGCTGACCGCCTTCGTGCTCATTGCCCTGGGCGTCGCCGCGCTGTTCGGGCTTTCCGCCCTCGGTGGTGTTGGCGGAAACACGGGCCGGTCCATGTGGTGGCTGGCGATCTGCGCGTCCTATCCCATCGGGTGGCTGATGGGACTCTTTGGTGCTGCAGCAAATCTGCGCGATCGTCGAACCGCGCCAGCCTGAATCTTTGGTTCGCGGAAACGTTCGCGCGCGTTGATAGAGCCATCAACAGAACGACTGCGCTGCCACCACGAAGTCGCAGTAAGCTGCTGGGCTTGAGGAGATCGATCGTCATGCCCACGCGTCGACTGTTTCTGGCCGCTGCACCGCTCTTCGTCCTCCTGAACCTTGGTCCGCATGCGCAGGACCAGCCGGCTCCCCTCGACCTTACGCCGCTCCTCGTGGCCCCCCAGAGCGAGATGCGCATGGTGGTGCAGCGGTACAACCTGGATCGCACGACGCTCTCGGGCAACTACGCGAACGGATCCGGCCGGGGAGGGCGAGGTGGCCGTGGCGCCCCCGGTGGACAACGGGGGGCCGACGCGGCGGCTGGGCCGCCGGCGGCGGTGCCGCCTCCGCCTGTTCCACTCTCGCCCGCGCGCATCGCACGGCTGAAGCGGTTCGATACGAACTGGCAGGCCGCGGTCGCGCGCATCGACGCGGCGAAGCTGACGCCGGCCGCAAGGACGGATCTCGATGGCCTCAAGTCCGCGATTGCGGACAACCTCTCCCGGCTCGATGTGGAAACACTGACGATGGCGCAGGCGATCGTCAGCGCGCCGTTTGCGCCGAAGCTCGTCCAGCTGGTCGAGGCGCGGATCCGCGTCGAAGACATGAACGCTCAACGCGCTGCCGCGACGATCACCGACGTCACCAGGGAAATCGAGCGCCTGATGGCCACGCCGCCGCGTGTGAATCGGGAGCAGGCGGTGCTCAGTGCGACGGCGGTCGATCAGTTGAGGGCCAGCACCACCGAGTGGTTCACCTTCTATAACGGTTACGACCCGCTCTTCACGTGGTGGATGGGGATGCCCTACGCGAAGGTCGATGAAGCGCTCAAGAATTACGCTGGCCTGCTGCGCGACAAGGTTGCCGCGGAGAACCTCACGGTTCCCGCCACGCCGGCTGGGAGCGACTCGATCGCTCCCGCTGCGCAAGTGAAATACGCGGATGTGCCCGACCTCGCCGAGATCATCGCCCTTCCGCAGGACGAGATGCGCGACATCGTGGCGCGCTTCAGCGGCAATGCCGCTGGCGGTCGCGGGGGTGGCGGGCGCGGCGGACCCGGCGGGCCGCCGCGCGACGTGGCGTTCTACACGAGCTGGCTGGCGGCGCTCAAATCGCTCGATTTCGACAAGCTCTCACGCAATGCGCAGGTGGACTACCTGTTCATCCGCCGCACCGCCGAGACGCAAATCGCCCGCGCCAATCTGAAGCTCGACCCCAACCCGCCGCGGAAGCCCGACTCGACGGGCATTCCGGGCCCGGCCCGCGGTCGCGAGGGGTTGATTCAGGACCTGTCGGAAGCTCTGATCCCCTACACGCCTGAAGAACTGATCGCGCTCGCCGAAAAGGAGTTTGCCTGGTGCGAGCAGGAGATGCTGAAGGCCTCGCGCGAGATGGGTTTCGGCGCTGACTGGAAGAAGGCGGTCGAGAAGACGAAGGACGGCGCGGTCCCGCCCGGCGGCCAGCCGCGGATGATCATGGACCTGCTCGTCGAGGCCGTCGATTACCTTCGAGCGAACCGGCTCATCACCGTGCCACAGGTGGGCGCGGAATCACTCCACATGATCATGATGACGCCCGAGCGGCAGCTGGTGAATCCGTTCTTCACCGGCGGCGGCCAGATCAGCGTGTCGTACCCGACCAACACCATGGACTACGACGCGCGCATCCAGAGCATGCGCGGGAACAATCCCGGCTTCTCGCACGCGACCGCGTTCCACGAGATGATCCCCGGCCACAACCTCGTCGGCTTCATGGGCACGCGGTTCGCGGACTATCGTGCAAACCTGAGCGGGGGCGGGCCGTTCTTCGGCGAGGGCTGGCCGCTCTACTGGGAGCTCACGCTCTACGACCTGGGCTTCGACAAGACGCCCGAGCAGAGGGTCGGCGCGCTCTTCTGGCGCATGCACCGCTGCGCGCGCATCATCTTCTCGCTCAAGTTCCACATGGGGCAGTGGTCGCCGCAGGAGGCCATCGACTTCCTCGTCGATCGCGTGGGCCATGAGCGCGACAACGCGACCGCGGAAGTCCGGCGGTCGTTCGATCCAGCCGCCGGATATGGACCGCTCTACCAGGCGGCCTACCTCCTCGGCGGACTGCAGCTGCGCGGCCTGCGCAAGGAGCTGGTCGACACGAAGATCATGACCAACGCGCAGTTCCACGACGAGATCATGCGACAGGGCGGCATGCCGATCGCGCTGCTGCGCCTGGCCGTCAACAACCGGCTCAAGCTCACGCGCGACATGAACATCGACTGGAAGTTCTACGGGGATCTGGCGAAGTGAGGGAGCCTTTTGTCGGCGTTCGGCGTTCGGCGTTCGGCGTTCGGCGTTCGGCGTTCGGCGTTCGGCGTTCGGCGTTCGGCGTTCGGTCCGACATAGGTTCTGGACTGCGTGTGGCGACGGCGTGAAGATCTCTGCTCGCAGCTCGTCGTCGTCGCGATTCCAGGGAGTTCAGAACGCAGTCGCGGCGTCGATTCGATACACCGTCCAAGATCCGGTGGTCAGTGCGATCCTGCTCTTGTCGCGGAGAAATCGGTGCGCTTCTTCGGCGGTGTGCTCTACGATGATCGTCCTCGGGCCCTCGTCCAGTATCTCCGCCAGCCGCTGAGGCCGCGCTTCCTCGCCATCCAGCAGCCAACCCTTCCGATCGAGGCAGAACAGGAGCGCTGGACTCTTGCTACCAACAATCACGACACGTTCGGACGGACCAAGTTGGGCGCGAGTTTCGTTGCACAGGAAGACGACGGCTGGATCGATCTCATACCAACTATGAAAACTTACGCTGCGCCCAAACGTTGTGATCGCGGTGGCCGCGACCATCGCCGCACAGGTCACGTAAAGTGAAAAGCGACTCCACCGGCGTTGAGCGACGAGTCGCTCGCTGGTGTCGACGATACCAACCGCCATCAAAATGGCGGCGACTGGCACGATGGGCAACTGATAGTAGTTATGGTGGAAGTTTCCCACCGTGACGATGGCCAAGTAAGCGACGAATGCACCCAGGCCCGCGAGCTCTGCAAGCGCGTGTCGCCGGCGCATTTCCCACAATCCGGCGATCAGAAACAGGGTGCCGCAAGGTCCCAGGACATCTTTGATTAGTCGCGTCGATATCTTGGACAGATACCGAAAAGACAGGAGCAGGTCCGCATCAAACAGCTTGTCGCCGATGCCGAAGGTCAGGCCAGTCATGGCGAAGAGTGCATGCGCGTGCGTAAACCATGCTGCCATTGCCCCGACGTTCAGAAGCACCAACACCCACAGTTCCGGTCTGAGGACAACACGGTGACCGTACTTCTCCGCGAACAGGCCAAGAACTGGTCCCCAGACAATCAAGTAGGTCGGTTTGATTACCGCGATGAGCGTCGTCACGGCTGCCAGGACGATCAGCGGTCGCAACGTCCTGCCACGCAGGTACAGTTGTGCCGAGCGAAGGGCTCCAAGACTTAAGAGCGTCAACAGAGACTCATTCATGAACGCGCGATCGATGTAGAGCGTCAGCGGAAGGCCCACGGCGTAGACGGTGGCGCCTACGAGTGCTGTGCCGGGGCCATACCGATCGGTGATGAATCGATAGAGCAGAATAGCGGCGAATGGGAAGAAGAAGGCGGAGAGTAAGCGTCCGATCTCGGTAGAGAACCCGACAACCCGGGCAATCGCTGCTACGGTAAAGGCGTAGAGTTCCAGGCCAGTCTCGACGTACCCGTCTCTCTGGTTGCCACGGTAGTCGATTTGCGGATACAGAGGATCGAATCGTTCTGTGACGAAGTTGCGCGCGATGGCAGCTGTATCCGCTTGCCGCCAGGCGTGCAGATCGAACAGCGGCGACTGAAATGTCGCCACCCGTGCCATTAGCCCGAGTGCGATGGCTGCGAATAGAACACAGCGTCCGAGGGCGCGGACATTGGACTCGTTGCTGAGCTCAGGATGCGTCGCCAATTCGCCCGTCGAGGGGGCCGTAACAGTCTGCATCTCGCTGAGACGTTATCACTTTCCACCTGTGTTGCACCCACGGCATCACCGAATAGACCTGCTCGCGCGCGGTTCGGCTGCCCTCACTTGCACACGCTAATCACCCGTGCACCGTGACGACTCACGCCGGCGCACCGACCGCGTCGATCAGGGTCGATCCGACGTCCCCCTCGACCTTGAGCTCGGCAAGATCATCGCCGCGGGTGCGGCCGCGATTGACGATGGCGATCGGCAGGCCGGCCTCGTGGGCGAGACGCACGAAGCGGAAGCCCGAGTAGACCATCAGCGATGAGCCGGCGACGAGCATCGCGTCCGCGCCCGCGAGCGCCTGGCACGCGTGGACGAAGCGCTCGCCAGGCACGTTCTCGCCGAAGAAGACGACGTCCGGCTTAACCAGGTCGCCGCACCGTTCGCAGCGCGGCGCCGCGAACGACTCGATGATCGCGCCATTGACATCGGCATCGCCGTCGGGAGCCGTTGCCGCCTCGGCCCGCCAGGACGCATTGGCGGCAGCGATGGTCGTCTGAAGGTCTGCGCGGCTGGTGCGTGTGCCGCAGCCGAGGCAGACGACGACGTCGAGACGGCCGTGGAGGTCGAGGACAGTGCGGCTGCCGGCGCGCTGGTGCAGCCGGTCCACGTTCTGCGTCACGAGCTGGACGAGCGTGCCGGTGCCTTCCCAGGCGGCGAAAGCACGATGCGCGGCGTTGGGCCCGGCGTTCGTGAAGCGCGACCAGCCGGCGTAGGCGCGCGCCCAGTAGCGACGGTAGACCGCCTCCTGCGTACGAAACGCCTGGATCATCACCGGCGGCCGCCGCTTCCACTCGCCCTTGTCGTCGCGGTAGTCGGGGATGCCGGAGGCGGTGCTGCACCCGGCGCCGGTAAGAGCGAAGACGCGACGATGGCGGGCGATCCAGCGGCGCAGCCGATCGTCGACCGCATCGAACGTGGCCATCGAGGTCGATCCTATCGCAGGCGCAGGCCTCGCGTCAGCGCGCGGCGGTCAGCCCTTCGAGAGGGACTCCGTGCGCTGACTATGTAAGATCAAAGGCGTGCATGCCTGGTCCGTCGGGGACGACCTGACCCACCGCTTCAATCCTGATCTCGGCACCGGACGCGTCACCGCGGTCGAAGGGCGCGTCCTCGTCGTCCATTTTTCGCAATCCGGGGCGACGCTGAGGCTGGCGGCGACGAGCGACGCGCTCGTGCCCGAGGCCGAGCCATCACTTCGTGTCAAGCAGCGTCGCGACCGGTCGCTGCTCGAGCGCCTGGCGGCTGGCGACATCGACCAGGCAGAAGACTTCCTGACGCGGCTCGACATCCTCCACCTGCTCGCGTCACGTGAGGCGAGCGGCCTTGGGTCGTTCCTCGGTGGACGCGTCCGGCTATTCCCGCATCAACTGCACGTCGCGGAACGCGCGACCGCGCGGATCCCGGTGCGGTGGCTCCTCGCCGACGAGGTGGGGCTCGGCAAGACCATCGAAGCGGCGCTCATCATGAACCGGCTGCTGCACACGCAGAAGATCGAGCGCTGCCTGGTCATCGCGCCCGAGGCGCTGACAGTCCAATGGCTGGGCGAGCTGTGGCGCAAGTATCACCAGGTGTTCACGCTCCTCGACCCGCCGCGCCTGGCCGACGTCGCGCGGGACTTCGGCGCCGGCTTCAACCCGTTCGACGCCCATCGCCGCGCCGTGATTGCGCTCGAGACGCTGATTGACCGGTCAGAGCTGACCGGACAGGCGGTCACGGCGGGCATCGACTTGCTCGTCGTTGACGAGGCGCAGCGTCTCCGGCGTGCGCCGGGACATCCGGGTGGGCGGGAGTATCGCGCGATTGCTCCCATGGCCGCGCTCGGGCGGCACGTCCTGCTCCTCAGCGCGACGCCGCTCGAAGACGACACGCATGGGTTCTTCCGGCTGCTGCAGTTGCTGCGGCCGGAGGAGTTTCCCGAGGGCATGAATGTCGCGGCGCGGCTCGCGTCCGGCGTCCCGCTCCCGCCGTGCACCAGCTCGACGCGCCGAGTGGATATCGGGGGCCTGCCGCCGCGGGCGCCGGTGGCGGTCGATCTTCCGCCTGCCGCCTTCGCGCCGGGCGCTTCCGCGGCCCGCCTCACGAACGCGCACGATCCGCTCGATCCCGTTGCCAGACGGCGCGCGCTCGATCGCATGCGACGGGCGCTGGCCTCCGGCGCGGCGCTGAAGGCGGTGCTGGGGCCGGACGAGATCGAGCTGCGGCAGCAGGCGGAGGCGATGGATCACACCGATCCGCGCCTCCAGTGGCTGTTGACCGAGGCGAAGCGCTGGCGGCGGGCGAACGAGAAGACGCTCGTGTTCGTGGCCCATCGCGAGACGCTCGAGATGCTGCGCGAGGCGCTCAGCGCGCGGGCGCAGCTCTCGAGCGGGGTCTTCCATGAGGAGCTGTCGGCGGCGCGGCGTGACACCGAGGTGGCGCTGTTCCGCGCCGACGAGGGGCCAAGCATCCTCGTGTCGACCGAAGCCGGCGGCGAAGGGCGCAACTTTGAGTTCTGTCATCGGCTCGTGCTCTACGACCTGCCGTGGAAACCCGCGGCGGTGGAGCAGCGCATCGGGCGACTGGATCGCATCGGCCGCCGCATCCCTGTCGAGATCGTCTACTTCCGGCCGCCCGCAGGCATCGGTGCCGACGTCGTCCGGCTCTTCGAACGCCTTGGGCTCTTCCGCGAGCCGATGGCAGGCGTGGAGCTGCAGCTCGCGCCCGTCGAGAGTGCTCTCGAGGCGGTCGCCCTCCAGCCGGAGGGCCTGTCCGATGCGCAGCTCGATCAGCTCATCGCCGCTGCGCAGGCGGCGCGGACGCGGATCCACGAGGCCGCGTATCAGCAATTGCACCGCGATCCCTATCGCGCCGATCTGGGACCATCGATTCTCGGCCGTGTCCCCGAAGGCCTCGACGAACTCGTCGAACAGGTCGTCGTCAACGCGGCTTCGCGGCTTGGCTTTCGCATCGAGCAGGTACGAGGCCGGCGCGCCTACGCTATCGAGTTCGGCAGCGAGGCACTCATCGACAGCCTGCTCGGCGTCCCGGGCGGGTCGTCATTTGTCGGCTCGTTCGATCGCGAGTACGCGGTCGAGGACGAGAGCATCGACTTCTTCGCCTCGGGCCACGCGCTCGTCGAGGGACTCCTGGCGCATTTCGAGGAGGATCCGAAGGGACGCGTCGCGCGGCTCGAAGTGCGCATTCCTGGTCAGTCCGGAACTGGGCTCATCGCCATCTACAAGGATGGTCCGCGGTTCGAGGTCGCGGCCTTCGACGCCGGCGGCCTGGCGCGGCCGAACTGGGCGGATGCGTTCCGCCGCCGGTCGCTCAGTGCGGTGAACATGAAGGCTGAAGACGCCGCGGCGCACGACTGGCCCGCGCTCGTGACGCGCCTCGCGCCGCTTCTCGGGAACCGCCGCCCGCATGCGATCGCGGGAGTGGTGGTCCGGAACAGCTAACCCGCGACTCGTCAACGCGACAGCGACATCTCACCTTTGTGGATTTGACCAGACGCAATCCGGTGGACGAGAATCGACGCGCGTTGAGCGACAACCCTACGGCACACGAGCCACCGCCGATTCGGCAGCTGTCGGCGCCCGATCTGAAGGCACTGCTCGAGAGCGGCACCGCGGTCGAGCTGGTGGATGTCCGCACGGTCGAGGAGCGCGCGATAGCCACGATCGACGGCTTCCGCCTGCTCGATCAGGCGTACCACGATGCGCTGCTCCTCCGCGATCGCGAGACGCCCATCGTGTTTCAGTGCCACCACGGGATTCGCAGCCAGCACGCCGCCGAGTACTTCCGGCGCGAAGGATTTCGGAATCTCTACAACCTGCGCGGCGGTATCGACGCCTGGTCATCGCTCGTCGACCCTTCAATCGCCCGCTACTGAGCCGGGTCAGCGGTCAAGGGCAGCAGTCAGCGGCACGCGGTAGAAGGCGCTGAAGTCCCTGACGAAATACAGGTCGCGGCCAGGTCGGAAAAAGGGCAGCGTGTTGCCGTCCGGCGTGAATGTTCCGCGATAGGTGTCCGTGAAGAGGCCGGCGCCGAATGGCTCTGGAGTGGCCTGAGCCGAGGACGGTGACTGCGGCCAGATTGCGGCGGTTGCGAATGGCAGGAGCAGGATCATCAACATAGGCCTACCAGCCTAACGCGTGTCGCGCACAGCTGGACCAGCGCAGGGATGAATCGCCGGCGTCCTGGTGACCGGAAATCGAACTCGGTGACGAATGGTTCGAGCTATTCGTGCCGGAGCGCGACCAGCGGATCGACGTGCGACGCGCGGCGCGCCGGCAGGTAGGCGGCGAGCTGTGCCGATGCCATCAGCAGGACGATGGCGCCCAGAACGGTCAGCGGATCCATGCGTGTGACACCAAAGAGCAGCGACTCGATCCAGCGCGACGCCGCCCACGCGGCGGGCAGTCCGACGGCGATGCCCGCGAGCACCAGGCGAACGCCCCCGCCCAGCACCAGCGCCATGACGCTCGTCCGCGTCGAACCGAGCGCCATGCGGATACCGATCTCCTTGATGCGCTGCGTGACGCTGTACGCCAGGAGACCGTAGAGCCCGATGCAGGCCAGCAGCAGCGCGAGCACGCCAAAACCGGCAGCGAGAGTTGCCAGCATTCGCTCCTGCACGATTGTGGTCGCCACTTGCGCTGACATCGGCCGAACGTCGAGCACCGTGTCCGGCAGCCTGGCCTGGAGCGCCTGACGAATGCCTGCCGCGTCAGCGGCGAGAGAGCCGCGTACGCGCGCCACGAGCGACGTCGTGCGGAAGCCGCTGTCGAACTGCTCGAAGTCGAGATAGACCGTGGCGGTTGGACGCATGCGCAGGGCGACGTTGTTGGTATTTCTCACCAGCCCCACGATCTCGAGGTCCCGTGGCTTGCCGCGCACGCCGGCCGAGAGACGCTGGCCGATCGGGTTCATCCCGGCGAGGTACTTCTGCGCGAACGCCTCGTTCACCACCACCACCGGCTGGCTCCCTGGCGTATCGCGCTCGTTGAAGTCGCGTCCCGAAATCAGGTGCGTCTGCATCGTCTCGAAGAACCGCGGGCCGGCAGCGACGACGAAGGTCGTGTCTCGCTCGGGCAGAGGCCCGCCAGCGCGAACGACGGGCTCACTCCACAGCGATCCGTTGAGCGGTGTATGCGTCGTCAGGCTCGCCGACACGACGTTCGGCAGGCCTTGCACATCGGCGACGAGCTGTCGCAGCAGCTCCGGCGATTGGCCGTCGATCTCCACAACCAGCACGCCTTCGGTCAAAAATCCGGGGTCGAGCTGCTGCAGGTTCTGCAGCGTGCGGACGAAAAGGCCGGCGCCGGCCAGCACGACGAGGGAGAGCGCGACCTGCGTACTGACCAGTGCCCGCAGCAGTCGCGAGCGTGGCCGAGCCACGCGTGCGCCACCTTGCAGCGTGCTCGAGGGCGACACGGCTGTGGTCGCCTGCAGTGCCGGCGCGACGCCAAAAAGGACGCCCGTTCCGGCGGCGAGGGCCGTCGTGAATGCCAGGACGTGCAAATTCGGCGAGAGATTGAACTCGAGCGCCGGGCCGCCGGAGAGGATGCCAACCAGAAACTGGCCGAGGAACGAGGCCACGCCGATGCCACACGCGGCGCCAATCGTCGACAGCAGAAGGCTTTCGATCAGGAGCTGTCGGATGATCCGGCCGCGACTCGCGCCGATGGCGAGCCGTACTGCCAGTTCCCGCTGCCGCGCCGACGCGCGCGCCAGCAGCAGGCTGGCGACGTTGGCGCACGCAATGAGCAGCACCAGTCCCACGACGCCCATGAGGACGTAGAGCGGCTTGCGATAGACCTCACGCCAGTACGTCCAGCCGGTACTGCCCGAGCCGAGTTCGTAAACCGAGCTCGCGATCTCCTTCCGCCGCGATGCTGGCCAATGCGCGGCAATGACCGAGTCGGCGAACCGGGGCCAGGCGGCGTTGAGTCGCGCCGTTGCCTGTGCGGGCGACACGCCAATGGCCGGACGCGCCAGAACACGCAGCCAGAAGTTGCCCGGACCGAGAAGCCCCGCGGCGCTCGGCACGACCTGCGGCAAGGTCGCCGCCGTCAGCGTGATGTCGGTGATCGCGCCGACCGTTGTGCCCTCGAACCCAGGAGGGGTGACGCCGACGATTGTCACCGGCACGCCGTTGACGCGCAGCGCCTGTCCGATCGCCTCGATGCTGCCGGCAAGCTGCCGCTGCCAGTAGCCGTAGCTGATCACCGCGACGAGCGGCGCACCGGGCTCATCGTCTGTTGGCGCCAGGAGCCGTCCCGCGGCCGGGGTCAGCGCCAGCGTCTCGTGGTAAGCCCCGGTGACGAGCGCGCCCCTGACCCGAGTCACGCTGCCGGACGGACCGACGTCGAAGGTGAACGTGCTGAAGCCCGCGAGGCTGCGGAAGATGTCCTGTTGGTTCGCCAGCGCGCGCACGATCACGTACGAGAAGCTCTCTTCCGCGGGACCAGTCGATCCCGGCGCGCGCATGCGCACCTGCAGCAGCTCCTGCGGACGGGGCACCGGCAGCGAGCGCAGCAGTAGCGCGTCGATCAGCCCGAAGATGGCGGTGTTCGCGCCGATGCCGAGCGCCAGGGTCAGCGCGACGACGAGGGTGAAGCCCGGGGTTCGGGCAAACATGCGGAAGGCGTAACGGACATCGCGCGCCGTTTCGTCGAGCCACGCGCCGTGGCGGCCGCTGCGCACGTGCTCTTTCGCCTGTTCGACGCCGCCGAGCGCCAGGATCGCCTGCCGGCGCGCCTCGCCGGCAGCGACGCCGTCACGCATCCGGTCGCGGGCAGCCATCTCGACCCAGGTCTCGAGCTCGTCGTCGAGGGCGCGCTCGGCGGCATCGCGCCTGACGATCCAGCGCAGCATCGAGGCGAGGCGATGGAGGAGTGTCATGCGCCCTCGAGGACGCTGGTAATCGCGAAGGCGATGCGATCCCAGCGTTTGCGATGCTGTTCCAGTTGCCGGCGTCCGGAGGCCGTGAGCTTGTAGTACTTCGCCTTGCGATTGTTGTCGCTGGCGCGCCACTCGGCGCTCAGCTTGCCGTCCTGCTCGAGGCGGTAGAGCGAAGGGAAGAGCGACCCGGGGTTGACCTGGAAGTTGTCGTGGCTGAGCACGGTCAGGCGTTGCGAGATGCCGTAGCCGTGCTGCGGCTCGCGCGCCAGGATGGTCAGGATCATCAGGTCGAGCGTGCCCTGCGGGATGTCGAGCTTGTCCACGTGTCTCCTTTAGGTCAACTAGATGAGACGATTATGGACACCTGACCTTTAGGGTGTCAAGAGGAGAGGCGCGGCCCGCTCGAGCGATCAGCGGGCGAGCGTGAACGCGATGACGTGATCCGTCTTCGTGGCTTGAACGACGGCCGGTTGCGGCATCATCGCCGCGAACGCGTCCTGCGATAGTATCTCAGCGATGAACGGTGACAGCCATGCGCCCCGGGTGCGCCGTTGGTACGAGCGTTATCTGCCTTTTGCCGTGCGTCAGCCAGCGCCCGATCAAAGCAGTCTCACGGTTGAGGAACGCTTGGCAGCCGCCGCGACCAACCGTGTGGTTCCTCGAGTCTGGGAAAGCCAGGACGGTCTCGCCTCTCTGACCGATGACGAGCTCCAGGCCTTGGAGAACCGCGACGTGCCGAGCATTGATCGCGTTTCGGACTCAGCTGAAGCTCGCGCCGACGAAAAGCAGGACGTCACGAGCAGTCTCAACTTTCCCCTTCACTGGACCACGCCTGAGCAGAGCTGGAATTATCTGTTCGATTTCTCAGCCGCCTGCGAGCTCCTTGCGCCCCGGCCTGATGACCTCGTGCTGGACTTCGCTGCCGGCACTTGTTGGGCATCCGAGCTCTTCTGCCGCATAGGAGTCCGAACGGTCTCGATCGACTTGTCGGTGGAGATGATGCGCCGCGGCCGCGCGCGTCTGACCTCGGACAATCGGCTCATCTTTCGCGACCAGGCCTGGTTCGTCGCGGCGCGGGGCCAGTCGCTGCCCTTCGCCGACGGCGTCTTCGATGGCGTTCTGTGCATGAATGCCCTGCATCATCTGCCCTCCTACGCGGCAGCCCTGCAGGAAATCCACCGCGTGCTGAAGCCAGGTGGACGCGCCGTCTTCTCGGAGCCTGGCACCGAGCACGCGGTGCAGCCCTTGTCCACGTTCCGGATGCGCCAGGATGGCGTGATCGAAAAGAGTGTGTCGCTGTCGCACGTCCGTCGCCTGGCGACCGATGCGGGCTTCAGCAAGATGCGAGTCGTCCCTCTGCGCTCCCTGGCAACCTACGTGTTCGAGTATGCGGCAACGCCAGACGACACCGTTTCACTTGGCAAGATGTGGGACGATACGTTGCGGCTGGGCCCCGGCGAACATGCCCGCTTTGTGCTGCACAAGGGAGACGATCCACCCGCCGACACGTTCTTGCCGGCTCACCAGCTGATCGGGCGACTGGCCGCCCGAATCGTTCCGCTGCAGGTGTCAGCGGCCACCAGCGTGGGGGACGCTTTCACGGATCGGCTGCGAATCGCCAACGTGGGCACCGTCACATGGAAGGCGCACGGCCGACGCTTTGGCGGACAGGTCACCTGCGGCCTCAAGATCTGCGACGCGCAGGGAGAGGTGATCCGAGAAGACCTCGGCCGGACACCGTTGCCGCGCGATATCCATCCCGGGGACGAGATTGAGATCGCGATGACAGTGGCCGGTGCACTCCCGCCGGGATCCTACGTCCTGCGGTATGACATGGTGGTGGAGGGTGTGACCTGGTTCGAGTTTCAGGGATCGCCGTGCGTCCGACGGTTACTCGAGGTGGTGTCGTCAATCGATTAGAACCAATACGAACACGGTCTACGCCTGTAGGGAATCCGAGCCGCGGCATGAACGGCATGACGGCCGAGGCGAGGCAACGGCACATCTGCAGTGTCACCGGAGGAAAACGCCATGTGGATGGCGGTCCTCGGCTGCGGGTTCCAGGGCCGCAATGCGGGAGCAACAGAGAGTGACGAGCCAGAACAGCAGAACGCCTCCGATCAGCTGGCCGTCGACGTGATCCACCCATCTGCTCTGTGATGCCGCCCGCATGCTGGACATGTGACCGTTGCCCACCCGAATCGTCTCCCACACGGCTCCCCACAGCCGCAGGAACTGCAGTCCGAGGACGCTGAACGCAACGGACATGATGCCCGCGGCGATGAGTCGAACGAATCGGTCGTGTGTTGCAAGACGGCGCGACAGCCAGCGGCTCGCCGCGATCCCTCCGAGCAAGTAGAGCGGCAGGAACAACAGGCCGACCGCGATGTCGAACGTGCGGTTGCGCTGCCCGCGAGCGACGCGAACCTGTGCGGCGGTGACGTCGTGGTTGCGCTCGACTGCGTTCAACATTCGAGACAGGCACTCGCGTCGGAACTCCCCGTTGTCCAGCAGGCCGCCGTGGTGCTCGACACCAGCACGCCTTCCGAATTCGGCATCCGCGTAACGGATAGCGAGCTCCTCCGCGAGCTGTGCGTCAGCGACGAGATGCTGGCGATGCGCCTCGTTCCCCGGATCGAGCGGGAACGAGGTGTCACCATTCCACTCGCATGTCTTGTTCACGCGAGTGCGATCGATGCACCCCGGACAGGTCACGTAGGTGGCCCAGACGCCACCGGCCATGGCGACGAGTCCAAGCAGCCACGCCGCATGTAACGGTCTCATCTGCGGACCTTTCCCTTGCGAGAGTTGTCTCACGTTAGAACCCGTGGCAGCGCGACAGTTCCGTCGCGCTGCCGGGCTCATCGACGTCGTCAACTGGCCGGCGCTCGTCCAGCAGGGGCGTCAGCGCGTCAAACGGCACAGGAAGTTGGTCGGTCGATAACATAGTCCTATCCATCGACTAAGCCATCGCTTTTTGCCGCTCGCCCGAACGTCGACACAGCCATGATTGGCACGATTCGCGATGCCATGCGAAGGCCGCTGCGATGGGCTTCGGCTCCCATGACTCACGGCGCGCCAGCGGTTGCCGTCGGCGTTCGGTGCCAGCGCCGTCGCCCCGTGATGGGTGGGAATTCAGCGCGATCCTGGGTCGTTTAGGCTCGCCTCGATCCAGTGGGCCGAGCTGGTAATATGACGCCTCATGCCATACCCATCGCGGCGTGATTTGGAGCTGCCGTTACTTCAGCTCATCGAGCGGTCGAGTGGGCAGGCCAAGCCGAAGGACTTGTCTGGGCCCTTGCGGAGTCGCCGATGAAGCAGGATCGTTGGCGTCAGGTAGAGGAACTCTTCCATGCCGCGCTGGAGCGCGCGCCCGAGGAGCGCCAAGCGTTCCTCGAACAAGCCTGCAGCGAAGATACCGAGCTTAGGCTTCAGGTCGAACACCTCATTTCCATCGACCAGCGTGCCGGAAGCCGCCTGGAACGACAGGTGATCGAAGAGGTCACCACCGCTCTGGACGCTGATGCGCCACTCGAAGGCGCGCAGGTGGGACCGTATCGCATCCTTTCACCGTTGGGCGCTGGCGGGATGGGCAAGGTCTATCGGGCGCGCGATACGAAGCTGGGCCGGGACGTCGCCATCAAGACGCTGCCCTCCGAGTTTGCGCGCAATCCCGAGCGTCTCGCGCGCCTGCGCAGTGAAGCGAGGACTCTGGCCTCATTGAACCATCTCAATATCGCGGCGATCTACGGACTTGAGCAATTCGGGGATTCCGACTGGCTCGTACTTGAACTGGTGGAAGGGCAGAATCTCCGCGGGCCCCTGCCCATTCCGGAAGCGTTGCGCGTTGCCAAGCAAATCGCGGAGGCGTTGGAAGCCGCGCACGAAAAAGGCATCGTCCATCGCGATCTGAAACCGGCCAACGTGAGAGTCACGCATCAGGGCCGCGTGAAGGTTCTGGATTTCGGTCTTGCAAAGACAGTCTGGGTGGAGGGCACACGCCAGCCAGGCCAGAACCCGGATGTCTCCCAACTTCCCACCGAGACCATGCTGGAGACCCTGGCCGGGCATGTGCTGGGTACGCCGGGGTACATGAGCCCCGAGCAGGCTCGCGGCCAGGAGGTTGATCGTCGAACCGACATTTGGGCGTTCGGCTGCGTGTTATACGAGCTGCTTGCGGGTAAGCGAGCGTTCCAGGGCGAGACCCAGATCGAAATGATCGCCGCGGTGTTGGAGCGAGAGCCAGACTGGCAGGCTGTGCCGGCGAAGACTCCCGCGAAAGTCCGTGAGCTGTTACGGCGATGCCTTCAGAAGGACCCGAGTCGTCGTCTGAACGAGATCGCGGATGCGCGAAAAGCTCTGGATGCGGCGATGGGCGGATGGAACCGCTGGAAGATCGCGGCAATAGCAGGCGCTGTTGTTGTCATCGCCATCGCCGGAGTAGCGGCCGCCGTCTGGCCGCGCAACCCCTTCCGTCCCACGGATCAATCACAGTGGGCGCAACTCACCAAGTTCTCAGACTCCGTTTCGCAACCCGCTCTTTCACCCGACGGCCGGATGGTTGCCTTCATTCGCGGCGAATCCACCTTCTACGGACCGGGACAGATCTACGTCAAGATTCTTCCCGACAGCGAGCCGGTGCAATTGACACACGACAACCTGGACAAGATGAGTCCTGTGTTCTCTCCGGATGGCGCGCGCGTCGCTTACACCACCGTCAACCCGGATTTTCAATGGGACACCTGGACGGTCCCCGTGCTCGGTGGCGAGCCCCGAATCATGCTCAAGAACGCCTCCGGTTTGCTCTGGACCGGCCCGCGCCAGATCCTGTTCTCCGAAATACGAATGGGTGTTCACATGGCGGTGGTGACGTCCGAGGAAAGCCGCATGGGCCAGCGCGACGTCTATGTTCCCCCGGACGAACCCGATATGGCGCACCGCTCCTATCTATCGCCCGATGGGAAATGGGTGTTGCTGGTGGAGATGGATATCGATCACTACTGGGAGCCTTGCCGTGTGGTTCCCGCCAGCGGCGGTTCCGCAGGACGCAAGGTTGGTCCGCCGGGAGGAGGTTGCACATTCGCCGCGTGGTCGCGGGATGGGAAATGGATGTACTTCACATCGAACGCGGTGGGCGCAAATCATATCTGGCGTCAGCGTTTTCCTGATGGCAATCCGGAGCAGATCACCGCTGGCCCAACCGAAGAGGAAGGCATCGCCATGGCGCCGGATGGCCGCTCTTTCGTCACCGCCGTCTCGCTGCAAGGCGCTTCCCTGTGGCTTCACGACGCGAGCGGCGACCGGCAGATCTCGCTCGAGGGAAACGCAGCGACTCCGGCCTTCACGCCCGATGGCAGCAAGCTCCTGTACCGAGTCGTGAGGGAGCAGCCCAACGAATTCGCCTATTACCGCGACCTTGGAGAAGTGGTGGTGGCCGACCTGAAGTCGGGCCGCTCTGAACCCCTGGTGCGAGGCTTTCCGGTCCTTAATTTCGACACCTCGCCTGATGGCCGCGAGGTTGTGATGGAAGCGCCCGACAAAGCCGGCCGGGCGCGGCTTTGGCTGGCGTCCCTCGATCACAGCGCACCTCTGCGCCAGATCCCGAATGTGGAGGGAGGGCAACCGCATTTCGGTCCCTCCGGCGAAATCCTCTTCCGGCATAATGAAGGGGCTTCCAACGCTTCCGGAAGCCTCGGTTTTGTCTACCGCGTTCTCCCCGACGGAACCGGATTGCAAAAGGTGTTGGAACAGCCGGTGAGCCTATTCAACTTTCCCAGGCCGATATCGCCTGATGGCCGGTCGGTGTTCGCCTGGGCTGCGCTGCCCGGAGGGCGCGAGGGCGGTCAGGTGCTGTCGCTCGACGGAAAGCCGCCGATCTACCTCGGCGGCAATGGACAAGTCAGTTGGGGAGCTGGGGGAGCGTTGTTGTCGTACTTTGGGGCGTCCGATGCTTTCTATTTTCCGTTGGCGGCTCGCCAGACTCTGCCCCATATTCCGGCGGACGGATTTCGCTCCGACGACGAAATCGCCCGCGTGCCCGGCGGGCGTAGAATCGAGGGCCGGCTCATTACGCTCGGTCCGACCCCCGATGTATATGCGTTCTATCGCGGCGCCACGCAGCGGAATCTTTACCGGATCCCGATCCCGTGAGCCCCGGCTTATCTTCCCGGCAGGGGATTGAAGCTGTACGTTCCATCCCAGGCAAACAGAGAACCGTTGCCTCCGGGCCAGTACGTAACGTTCGACGCGAGCGGTGAATCCGGCGAGCCGGCCGAACCCATCGGATAACGTGCATAACCCCACTGACCCCGGAGTGTCAATGTTGTTGGGCCCTGTACAGCGGCCGACTGCCCACCGCTTCGTGTTGACGAAGACGAAGATATTGTTGTCAAAATAGCCAGGACCTGCAGTAAGGGCCAGGCGAAAGGTCGTAATAGATCCGCGTTCCCGCGGGAAGCTCCGGCAGATTCGAACTCACGATCGTGCAGAAGTCTGAGCCGGGAATCCCCGATTCCTCTGCGCAATCTTTCACGATATGAAGCTGTCCGTTTCGTTCGTGCTCCGCGGAGAGCGGGACCACAGGCGCAACCGCCGCTAGTGCTCCCAGCGGGACAGCGACAGCGATCATTCCAATCAAACGATGCAATTTCATGGCGTTTCTTGCCTCCTGCATATAATTCCGCGAACCGGGGCAAAACCGGTTAACACCCGCTCCGTTCGTGTTAAAACTCTCCGGCGTGACCAATCCGGACGGGCAGGACATCACAGCGATGCTGGCGGCCTGGAACGGCGGCGACGGGCACGCGCTCGATCGCTTGATGGAAATCGTGTATCCGGAGCTGCGCCGGGTGGCGCGCCAGTATCTTGCAGGACGGCGCCCGGGAGACAGCCTGGAATCGGCCGCCCTGGCGAATGAGGCCTATCTCAAATTGGTGCGTTCCGGCGGAATCCAGTGCGAAAACAAGGCGCATTTCCTGGCCCTGTGCTCCCAGATGATCCGCCGCATCCTGGTGGATCACGCCAGAAGACGCGGCTTTGCCAAGCGTGGCGGAAAAGCCGTGCGAGTCTCCCTCGATGATGTGCTGTTGGCGGCCAAGGCACGTGGAGTCGAGCTGCTGGCGCTCGACCGCGCGCTCGACGAACTGGCAAGAATCGACGCCCGCAAAAGCCGCGTAGTGGAACTTCGTTACTTCGGCGGATTGAGCATCGAAGAAACGGCCGCGGTCCTCAATGTCTCGATAGACACCGCCAAACGCGACTGGAGGATGGCTAAGGCGTGGTTGATCTCGCGGCTCTAACCCGTAGCTCGGGTCATGCCCGAAATCCGAACGAATTCCTTGAAGTCTTTACCAACGAACTGCGAGCCGTTGTCGGAGGTGATGCGGGGCTTCGCCTCCGGATGAAGTTCCTTGGCGCGCCCGTGCTCCGCGATTTCGAACAGTTCGTTCTGTTGGGCGTGGTCCGTGGAATTACGGGCAAACGGGGAGTCGGGGTGTGACGTCGATAGAGCTGACGCAAGCCAGTCAAGTCTGCCCACGGTACACTTCAGGGACACCAGAAAGAATGCGACTGTCAGTCGTTCAATTAGAGCGGTAAAAAGCCTGCCAGCCGAAGCTCTGGATAGGCAGAGACACCCCGCCTTCGCCAAGGCTACGGCGGGCAATGACATGGGAGCGAAGGTTGGTGGAGGCGCCGGGATTCGCACTGTTCGAACACCCTCAGGGTCAATAACTTACAGTAAAACATGTCGTATCGATTCCGTCGATCCCATCAAAAAGCCACGACCAGGTACAAAACAGGTACAGCAAGTGCGGGGTCCTGACTTCACGATCGTCGGCATCAAACACGGGTTGCCTGAACTGACGTTCTGCGGCATCGATCTCGCGATTCGGTCGGCTCGCGCGTAGAATGGCAGCAGCTTCACCATGACCTTCAACTATCTCGACAGGATCGAGCGCGATCCCCGGGTCGCCAGAGGGCAAGCCGTCATCAAGGGGACCCGTGTGACCCTACGCACCGTTCTGGCCAGCCTCGCGGAAGGGGCGACGATCGTGGAAATCCTCGAGGATTTCCCGACGCTGACCGACGTGGATGTTCGCGCCGCCATCGCGTTTGCCGCGGCGTCTGCGCAAGAAGATCTCCCCGTCGGCGAGGCTCTCGTGCGGTGAACATCAAGCTCGACGAGAACCTGCCGCATCAACTCGTCCAGTTCCTCACCGACCTCGGACACGATGTCGACACGGTTCCCGATGAGCACCTCGCCGGGCGGGATGACGGCGTTGTGTGGGCCGCCGCTCAGACTGCCGGCCGGTTCCTGTTGTGTGCCGACGCGCGTGTGGCACTGGAGTTGGATGGCGCCCAGCACCTCTCCGATCCCGTAGCGTACCGGCGCGACCGCCGCAAGGACCGGCTGCTGCAGGAGAATGGCTACTTCGTCCTGCGCTTTCTTGCTGAAGACGTCGGCAAGGAATTGGACGTCGTGCTCGACGCCATTCTGCAGGCTCTCAGTCGTCGGCGCGGCTCGTCTTCACTGGCTCTCGCCATAGCCCGCTCTTCTTCGTAAGCCCTGCGACAGTCGTTGCAATCGGTCGCAGCTACGCCGCAAGCTGAGAGATCCACTTCATGCCGCAAGTTTCTGCTCGCGTTCGCGACAGGAGCTCTTTCGGAAACTGGACGGGCGATCGGCTGCGATGCCTCGCTCGATTGCCAGAGTCCCATCTTCAGATGCGGTCCCGCCAGTATCCAGGCTTTCGTCGGTCGTGAGCGATAGCCAGCACGCGGATCTCTGCGTTCAGCTCAAAGTAGATGACGTGGTAGGGAAACCGTTTGACGGGCGCCCGCCTGACGGGCAGGTCTGCGGGGAGTTGTTTGACCGGCGCTCCAGCCTTCGGCAACCGGACAATTTGCGTGAGCGCCGCGTCGACAGCGTCGAAGAATTCGAGGCCGAGTCCGAGGCGGCGCTTCTCGTACCAACGGCCCGCCGCGCGATACTCCGCGTCGGCTTCGGCCTCGAACCGAACGTTCGCGTTCACGGCTTGCGCAGTTCAGCCTCGGCGCGCCGCCTGACGTCCTCCCAGGATACCCCCCGGGACTCACCAGCCATCACGCGGCGGGCTCGCTTTTCGATCTCTGCCGCCCACACCGCTTCGACGTCGGACAGGTCCGTTTCGGGGTCGTCCAGACTCGCGAGCAACTCGGCCGCCACATCGGCGCGTTCCTCGGCCGCCAACATCAGCGCTTCGCGCAGAAGTTCCTGGGCGCGGTCGGTCATATCCTCATTCTAGACGCCGGACAAGCGCCCAACAAGTGGGTGGGACGCTCAGTCTTGACCACCGAAGAAACGAGCCAGACGCGCAGAGTGCTAGACCGGTAAGAGATGACGGTAGTGACCGTCTCAAGGAGTGCACTCCGTGGTGACCCGGACTAGGATCGAATCGGCCTCTGGAGAGATACTCGACCCTTACTTTGATGAATTCGCGGCTTGCCGAGCCTGGTGATGGGGTGGCCCATCCCATTGTGTGATCGAATGGTCCGCTCGCAGCAGTGTCGGCACGGTCCGGTGCGCCTGTTCCGGCAGTCGCGATGCTTTGTAAGGTTCCGCTCAGATCTCGCGTTCTTCCTTTTGTGGAGGCAAGAGGAAGCAATTTGAATTTCGTCCCATCGTAGAACAACGCGCCGGCCTACTTCATCGCCATCGTGCGGCGGACGAACTCGGCGCGTTCGGTGACGGGCCCGCGGAACTTGAGCCTCGACACGAACTCCCAGTACTCCTCGGGCTCCGCACCCGGGATCGATGGCAGTTCGCTGGCCGCGTATCCGATCTCCCGCAGGCCGACGAGGAGGTCGTCGGCGCGAACGAACGGGTACGGCCCGTACGTCCCGGTGCCCTTGAAGGACGGGCGCGCATAGATCTTGACTGTTTCCAGGCACTTGTCGCGCGAATCGTAGATCTCGTTGATCAACGGAAACGAGCCGGCCGCAGGCAGCGGCTGGCAGAGGGCCGCGTCACGCAGGTTGAAGGCGAGGTTCAGGTAGCAGCGCGAGCGCAGGAGAACGGTCGCGTCGCCGTAGTCGGTAAACGTTGCATTGGGGGAGATCTTCGCGCACAGCGCCGGCTCGCGCTTGTCGATCGCGACCTTCTGATACAGGAACTCGAGCACGTTCGCCTGACGAAGACGGTCGCGATCGCTCGGTTCCGCGTAGCTCGGACCGCCGCGCACACGCGCCCGGAACGTCCCGCTGTCGAGGAGCTGCTGATAGACTCCGTAGTACGGGGTCCGGCCTTCATTCTCGCCGTGCGCGGACTGCCTCATGTCGGCATCGCTGTAGCCGAGCGCGCGAACCTGTTCGGCGAAGATGGCCATGTTCCACGGCACTTCCTCGGAGACGCGAGACCTCTCGCCGTTGAGCATCGCGTGGCACACCGACCGCTTGCTGCGCACCGCGCCAATCTGCTGGCTGTCCGCCCGGGCATCGATCCGATCGCACAGCTCGGGCACCTTGAAGTTCAACGCCACCTGGAAGAGGAACGTGTCGCGATCGCTCGGCGGGCGAAACACGGCCGCTGCAGCGCCGGAGGCGGCCATGTCCTTCGCCAAGTCACACCCTTGACTGATACTGGCCGCACTCAGCAGGCCGGCGAGGACGAGCCGTCTGGTTCGCGCGGGTGTCATCGATCCCGGATGAAGCCACACTCATGCCAACCGCATCTGGACCAAGGATTGCCCGCGGCTGTGTCGTCTACCGTGGGTGGAGGGTTACACATCCGTAGGCGGATCACATGGTTGAGGGACCTTAAGCGACTGACTCCTGTGTGGTCGCCAAGTGTTCTAGCCATGAGCCTGGGCAGCAGGGTCCGGCGACGAAGCCGTGGAGATCATTCGCTACACCGCGGCGGTCTACGGCTACTTCGGCGCCACGTAGACCACGCCACTTCCTTCTCTTTGGAGCAACCGCTCGCTCGAGTCAGGCATCCTGACGATCCCAGGTGTTTCCAGCCGGCGTTAGTCGGAACCGTGGTCCTTGGCCGTCCACCGCGTCCATCGTGGTCCCTTCATCTCGGACGAGGTGGGAAGCCAAGCATCGAACTCTGACCTGTTGCTGGCCGCCTATACCTACGCGAGCCAAGCACCGGATAAACAGTACGGCGTTTATGGGGAATAATCGCGCCGCGCCCTCGTAAGTTCGTATAATCACGCCGGTTCACGCGCGTGGCACTCACGCCCGGCACCCGTCTCGGCCCGTACGAAATTACCGCTCAGATTGGCGCGGGCGGGATGGGCGAGGTGTATCGCGCGCGTGACACGCGGCTCAGCCGGACTGTCGCTGTCAAGGTGCTGCCTTCTCCGCTGGCGCAGAGCGCGGAGTCCCGCGAACGGTTCGAGCGTGAAGCGCGCCTGATCGCCAGTCTCAACCATCCGCACATTTGCACGTTGTACGACGTGGGGCGCGAAGGAAATGTCGAATACCTGGTGATGGAGCACCTGGAAGGCGAGACGCTCTCTTCGCGACTCCAGCGCGGCCCGGTGTCGCTTGAACAGACGCTCGAATACAGCATGCAAATCGCCGACGCGCTCGACAAAGCGCATCGGAAGGGCGTCACCCATCGCGACTTGAAGCCGGGCAACATCATGTTGACGGCATCGGGCGCGAAGCTGCTGGACTTCGGGTTGGCAAAGTGGCAGCAACCGACGCTGCACCCGGACAGTTCCCTGTCGCAGCTTGCCACGCAGGCCGAACCGATCACCGCGCAGGGCACGATTCTGGGAACGGTGCCGTACATGGCGCCGGAGCAACTAGAGGGCAGAGAGGCCGATGCCCGCACGGATATTTTTGCCTTCGGTGCGGTCCTGTACGAAATGGCAACGGGAAGGCGGGCATTCGCTGGCACGAGCCAGGCGAGCCTGATGGCCAAGATTCTGGAATCCGATCCAGCGCCGATGCGCTCGCTCCAGCCGATGACGCCGGCTTCCCTGGAGCGACTGGTGAGGGCGTGCCTGGCGAAGGACCCGGACAAGCGGCTTCAATCGGCGCGGGATGCAAAGGTCGGGTTGGAGTGGATTCGGGATGCAGCCGGGGAGCCCGCGGAATCGAGCGGCGCGGCTAGAGGCTGGGGCGCCGCGCTACCGTGGGCGCTACTCGGCCTGGCTGTGCTGGCATTCGCTGCGTTTGTGTGGCTGCGTGGCGCGGGCGCGCGGAACACGGGAGAGACGGGGGCCATGCAGTTTGAGATCCCACTCCCCAACGAACTGACGCGACTGACCGCCTCTTTCGCGCTCTCTCCGGATGGCCGGAAGTTAGCGTTTGCAGCCGTCGGCGCCGATGGCACACCGCGAATCTGGATCCGCGAGCTTGATTCTCTGGAAATGCATCCGCTCGCCGGTACAGATGCTGTGGGACGTCTCCTGATTTGGTCGCCTGATAGCCGGTCCGTCGCGTTCGACTCCGGTGGTAACTTGCGGACGATCGATATCGGAGGCGGCATTCCGAGAACGCTGTGCAAATTGGACAGAGTGGTCCAGAGCGGATCGTGGAACAAGGACGGCGTGATCCTGTTCGGCGGCGTGGGGAAACCGCTGATGCGAGTGTCGGCCGATGGAGGCGTGCCCACGGCCGTGACAGTGCTCGACACTGAACACGGTGACGTCGCGCATGTGGACCCGTACTTCCTGCCTGACGGACGGCACTTCTTCTACGTGCGCGAGTCAGGCACGTCTGAAGACATCTCGGTGGGATCGCTCGATGCGAAGCCCGGCGAGCAGGATTCCCGGCGGTTGCTCCAGGGAGGCGCATTCAGCCCGACGTATGTCCCGTCTCGCGGCGGCGACGACGGAGAATTACTATTCGTGCGCGGAACGGCCCTGATGGCGCAACGCTTCGATGCCCGGCGCCTGACGCTATCAGGAGACCCGGTTCGTGTAGTGGACCAACCGGTTGGATCCGTCGCTGACTCGGGTTTCTATGCCGTGAATGACGTCGCGCTGGTGCACCGGACACCATCAAGCTCGGAAAGTCAGCTCACCTGGTTCGATGAGACGGGCAAGGGCCTGACGACGGTAGGCCCCGGAGGGGCATGGGGTTCGCTGAGGCTGTCACCAGATGGGACGCGAGCCCTTGTCACGAAGGGAGTGCCCTCCTCGAACCTGTCTCTCTGGTCGATCGATATGTCGCGGGGCGTCCCGACGCCGTTGGCAAAGGATCCAACAACGGGGTACTACAGAGCGGCCTTTTCCCCAGACGGACGCAGCATGATCTTCAGTGTGGCCCGCGCGGGTCAACTGCAGGACTTGTACGAGAGACCGATCGACGCTGCGGGGGATGGCAAGAGGTTGCTCCATTCAAGCAGGGGGAAAACCGCCTCGAGTTGGTCGCCCGATGGATTCCTGCTCTTCAATGTGTCGGGTAACGGGGCCGAGCTCTGGGCCCTTCCCGTCAAGGACCCGGACAAAGCCGTGCCGCTTCTGCAAGGCGGACCCAACTACATCGCCGCCAATTTTTCTCCAGACGGGCACTGGGTGGCCTACGAATCGAACGAATCGAGCCGAAACGAGATTTACGTGAAGGCATTTTCGGGGGACCGTCTGGAGCGTGGTGGCCGAGTGTCGCCGAATGGTGGTTACAGTCCGCGGTGGGGACCGGACGGCAAGCACTTGTACTATCTGGGGTTGGACTACAAATTGATGACGACGACACTCACGTTGGGAACCGATGTTCAGGCAACCACGCCAACGGCCCTGTTTCAAGCGCCCCGCACCGTGGATTGGTGGCCGTCGCCCGATGCAAAGAGGTTCCTGTTTCTCGCTCCCCTGCAGCAGCGAGACTCGCCCTTTACGGTTGTGCTGAATTGGCAGCAGCCGATGAAGCGGTAAGCGATCGCGACGTCGCCCTCAAGATCCTCCCCGACGGGCGCACTCTCCACATCTATCGCACTCAGGATATGCCGTTGACGTTCAGCGTCTCTCGGTTCGATCCCGCGACCAGTCGCAAGGAACTGCTCAACGAGATCACGCCCGCCGACCCCGCGGGAATTCTTGACCGCACTGAAAGGGGTGAAGGTGCCCGACCTTGGGTTACCGAATGCGACGACGCCCGCAGCGGGCTCGTCGCCGAGCCGGTCGATCTCGCGGACAATGACTCGATCCGTCCTTGCTGGTCGCCAAGGGTTTAGCAATGAGCCTGGGCAGCAGGGTCCGGCGACGAGGCGGGTGGAATGTCGGTGCTTGCGGATGATCTCGGAGAGGCGTGCCGGGGAACGCGTCTTTGCTGATGCGCGTAGCGGGGAGGGGGCGAAGAATCCCGCGCCTACCTCGGGCTAGTTGCGACTTGCTGGCCCTGATACTTGAGGGTCAATCCTAGCCCCTGATCGAATGCTCCGCCTCGCAGCAGTGTCGGTACGGGACCGCAGCACCTGTTCGAGCAGTCGAGCCGTCCTGTAAGGTTCCGCTCAGATCTCGCGTTCTTCCTGTTAGGCCAGCAACTCTATGCAGCTAGCGAGCGCTGCAAAGCTGTCACGCGCGTCCGTGGAATATGGGCAAACGGGAAGTCGGGGTGTGGCGTCGATAAGGCTGATACACCCAGTCAATGTCTGCCAGCGGTACATTTCAGGTACAGCAGAAAAGTGCGCGACTGTAAGTCGTTTAGATGGAGCAGTTAAAAAGTGGAGGCGCCGGGATTCGCACCCGGGTCCGAAAATACATCCTCGCAGGAATCTACGATGCGTATCCGCGTCTGAAATCTCGCTCCCGACGTGAAGCCGCGGCCAGAACCGCCGGAAGCCATCCCCAGAGAAGTCTCGCCGCTACCGTCCGGGGCAACCGGTAGCCGCCAGCCTGCTAAAATGACATCCGTTTCCGGCCCACAGGCTGACCGGAAGGGACGCTCACAGGGGTTTAGGCTGCGAGTGCGAGCTGCGTGTCCGCAGTTAGGTTTGTTTCCATCTGATTTACGAGGGTGATGGTCCTCGGCACGCATCCTGCGAAACCATATCTCCGTCGAA
>CAVRYF010000010.1:0-7697 GCA_963725325.1 uncultured Acidobacteriota bacterium
ACGCCGACGGCTCGCTGCTCGGCCGGACGCGGATGATCCACATCACCGAGTACGCCTGCTTTCACGAGCAGGGCTACTACACGCCGGGCGACACCGGCGCGCCCGTGTATCAGACGAAGGCCGGGCGCATCGGCGTGGCCATCTGCTACGACCGCCACTATCCCGAATACATGCGTGCGCTCGCGGTCGCGGGCGCGGATCTCGTCGTCGTCCCGCAGGCGGGAGCGGCGGGTGAGTGGCCCGACGGGCTCTATGAAGCGGAGATGCAGGTGGCGGCGTTCCAGAACGGGTATTTCATCGCGCTCTGCAACCGGGTCGGCGAGGAAGAGTGCCTGACGTTTGCGGGCGAGTCGTTTGTGTGCGGGCCCGACGGCCGGGTCATCGCGCGCGCCGCCGCCGCTCGAGGACGCGATCCTCTACGCTCGACGTCGATCTCTCGGAGACGGCCTCGTCGCACGCGCGCCGGCTGTTTCTGCGCGATCGGCGGCCGGAGCTGTATGCCGAGTGGGCGCTTGCGGGACGCTGAGGTGCACCGCTCGGTGCGAGTCGTCCGCCGGGCCTGCGCCGTGGCTCTCGTGGCCGCGGTCGGCACGATGTCGTATGCCTGCCGCGACAAGGACATCGTGACGAATTCGTACGCCACGCTGGCCGAGGCTCGCGAGGCCGGCGCACCGGGACGAGGAGATATTCCTCCAGGCGTGCCCGAGGGCGCGCACGACATCCGCACCGCGAGCGATCTGGACTCGGGCCGCCGGTGGGGGCTCTTCAACTTCCTGGAACCGGATGCGGTTGCGCTGCGAGCGATGCTCAGCGCCGAGGAGATGTCGCTCGCAGGCGTCGAGTGCGATATCCCCGGGCGCATCGAGTGGTGGCCGATTCTCTTACGAGGGACCGTGGACGCCGACCAGGCGAAGGCCGCCGGGCTCCAGTCGTACCGTTCGCGGCAGGGCGGTCTGGTCTTTGTCGTGAACTGGAAGCAGGGCAGAGCGTACTACTGGGGCGGGGAGTGAGTGGCTTGCCAACCGAAGCTCGGGACAGGCAGGGCAGGTCCGCCTCCGCTCGCTTTGCGAGCTACGGCGGACACCCTTCGCGCTGACGGAGCGAAGTTCGCGTGACAGCGAGCGAAGGTTGGTGCCGAGGACTGGAATCGAACCAGTGACACCAGCATTTTCAGTGCTGTGCTCTACCAACTGAGCTACCTCGGCATGCCTCAGGCAGAACCCTCATCATAACAGTCCCGACTGTCGATCGACAACCCGGCCACCCACGATCTCGAGGCTGCTGCGAAAAAACACACTTGTACTTTCTGGCGAGCTGCGATACTTTGAGCGGGCGCTGACAGATCGTGCGAGCGCGCGAATCTTGGACTTGTACTTTCACCTCGAGTCTGGTACTTTGCTTTTCCAACGATGAGCCTGAGCGGTTGTGACACCCCGAAGCTGCCACCCCGACGTCGCGAGCGGGAGTGGACGGGGCGCGTGCTGTGCTTCGCCGCGTGCGTGCTTGCCGTGAACGCGCTGATTGGCGAGCGGGGACTCTCCGAGACGCTGCGCGCACGAAAAGACTTCAACCGAGCGGTCGCCGAGCTCTCGCGGCTGCAGTACGAAAACGCCGCGCTGGCCGAAACGATTCGCCGGCTGCAGCAGGACGCTCCGACAATCGAAAACGTCGCGCGGGCGGAACTCGGGCTCATCAGGCCCGGGGAAATCCTCGTGGTCGTCACGCCCGCGGCCGCATCGGTGACGGGGACCGAAACGACGAAGCCCGAGGAGGCTGTGCGGATTGACGATGCGCGGGACCCGCGCGAGTGACGTTCCCGCGCTCCGGCCCCGCGCCCCGAGCTTCTGTTCTGACCTAGACGGCCGCGACTTCCGCTTCCCGCGACATTCCGAGCTCGCGCCGGACTTTCTCCTCGAGTGCCTTGAATACCGCCGGGTTGTCCTTCAGGAACTGCTTGACGTTCTCGCGACCCTGTCCCAGCCGGTCGCCGTTGAACGCGAACCAGGTGCCGCTCTTGTCGACGATCTTGCGGTCGACGGCGAGATCGAGCAGGTCGCCTTCGTTCGAGATGCCCTCGCCGTACATGACGTCGAACTCGGCCTCGCGGAACGGCGGCGCCACCTTGTTCTTGACGACCTTGACGCGGGTGCGCCCGCCGACCACGGCGTCGCCGTCCTTGATCGCGCCGATGCGGCGGATGTCGATCCGAACCGACGAGTAGAACTTGAGCGCGCGGCCGCCGGTCGTGGTCTCCGGGTTGCCGAACATCACGCCAATCTTCTCGCGGAGCTGGTTGATGAAGATGAGGCAGGTCTTCGACTTCGAGACGACGCCGGTGAGCTTGCGGAGCGCCTGCGACATCAGCCGCGCCTGCAGGCCCATCTGCGCTTCGCCCATCTCGCCTTCGATTTCGGCGCGCGGCACGAGCGCCGCGACCGAGTCGACGACGACGACGTCGACGCCGTTCGAGCGCACGAGGACTTCGACGATCTCGAGCGCCTGCTCGCCGTTGTCGGGCTGCGAGACGAGGAGGTTGTCGAGGTCGACGCCGAGCTTCTGTGCGTACTTCGCGTCGAGGGCGTGCTCGGCATCGACGAACGCCGCCATGCCGCCGAGCTTCTGCGCTTCGGCGATGATCTGCAGCGAGAGCGTCGTCTTGCCCGACGATTCCGGGCCGAAGATCTCGACGACGCGCCCGCGCGGGACGCCACCGATTCCGAGGGCATAATCGAGGCTGACCGCCCCGGTGGAGATGGCCGGGATGGTGGCCACGGCATCCTTCTGGCCCAGGCGCATGATCGAGCCCTTGCCAAACTGTTTCTCGATCTGGCCGACGGCCATCTCGATGGCCTTGAGGCGTTCGCGGTCGTTCTCTGGCGGCATTCGGTGTCTCCTTCGCGTTGTGGGCGGCCAACGATTTGGCCGCCTCACAAGACTCGGCATTCTAGGTTCGTGCCGGGGAGAAAGTCAAGCGAAAATCTGTAAAGCATGGCCTATTATCGTGTTGATTGGAGGCATCTTACGAGACAAGTGGACTTTCGCCCCCCACCCGGGACCCTTGCAGTTTCTGCCACCTCTCGACGCTGTCGAGTTGGCAGTTTCCGCGCGAGCGCCTGCGGCCCGAGCGCGGCGCGCAGTCGCCGCGCGAGAGCGAGCGGGGGTGGGGCCCCGCGAGCATTGAGAACGCCTGCGCCCAGCGCGACGCGCAGTCCGCCGCGCGAGCATGCCATCGCCAATCGGGCCACGCGATCGCGGGATGCAGCAGGCACGGGCTGGCTCGGTAAGCTAAGCCGGCCATCGCCAATCGGCCACATGATCGCAGGTGCAGCAACAGGCTGGCCCGGCACATCCAAGCCGGCGCCGCCTGTCGTGACCTTCTGGCGCGAGGCCAGCCTCTTTGGCGCGCTCGGCGCGCTTCCGGATATCGACCTGCTGTTTGGCGCGCACAGCGGCCTGACCCACAGTTTTGGCGCGACGGCTATCGTCGGGCTCGTGGCTCTTGCCATCGCGTCGCACCTGGGCGCCAGTCGCCCTGGACGGCTCGCGCTGGCGTGCGCGGCAGCGTACGCGAGTCACGTGCTTCTCGACTGGCTCGGGAGCGATGCGTCGCCCCCGCTCGGAATCATGGCGCTCTGGCCGTTCAGCCGCGCATACTACGAGTCCAACCTGCACGTCTTCATGGCAATCACACGCCGGTACGATCACGGATGGGCGTTTGTGGCGCACAACGTGCGGGCAGTGTGCCTGGAGCTGGTGATTCTCGTCCCGATCCTCGCGCTGGTGGCGCGCCTCCGGCACCGTCGAACCGGGCGCATCGCTGTATGAGCGCAGGTCTAGCAGCGGTTGGTCGGACGGCCGGACGCATGGTGATAACGGCGATGCTCGCGAGCCTCGCGGTCCCTGTACAGGCGCAGGCGCAACCGCCGGCGATCGCAGAAGCCGATGCGCATGCTTACGAGGACCTGCTGACGGTTTACCACGGCGGTCAGATCGAACGCGCGGTCGAAGGCCTGGCCAGACTGCTCGCGGCCAGCGACGGCCAGCGCCAGATCGCCCGTTGGATCGGCGAGATGCAGGACGCGAACAGGCGCAGCGAATTGGAGGCGGCGCTCCTGCTGTACACAGACGCGATCATGAGCCTGTGGTCGCACGACGACCCTTACCCGACGCGACAGCTGGAACCCTACATGGCGCCGTTCGAGCGTCTTCACCTCACGCTCAAGAAGATGGACCCGAAATCGCAATTTCTCAGAGCCTGGTATCTGCTGTGGGAGTCCTTCAGGCACGTCCACGTGAATCAGCAGATCCCCGCGGAGCTCGACTACCTCGACGAGGCCCTCGCCGCCTTTCCCAACGACGCACAGATTCTCCTCGCCGCCGGATCGCGGCAGGAGCTGAACTGGTGGATGTCTCTCGAGAATGCGCAGCGCAACCCGGACCGAGAGCCGCCCTCGATCACCAGGTTCCTCAGTCTCGGGCGCGACTATCTTCGACGGAGCGTAGCCGCCGATCCGAACGAGGCCGAAGCGCGGCTGCGCCTGCTCCATGTACTCCTCGAGCTCAACGACCTGACCAACGCATCGCGCGTGCTGGCGGAACACGACTGGGCTCCCGACGGCGCCGCCTTCGAGTACCTCGCGCGGCTCTTCGAAGGCGACTTGTACGAACGGCAGGGGAATAGCGCCGCCGCGGCCGCGGCCTACGACCGGGCGGTTGCGCTCGTCGACATGCCACAAGCGGCTCGCATCGCGGCGGCTCACCTGGCACACCTCGCTGGACGGCGATCGGAGGCCGCGGCGACCGTGACGGAGGCGCTCGCGACCTTCTCCGAAAAGTCCGACCCCTGGTGGCCGTTCCTCCGTGGACAAGCGTGGCGGTTCGAGGGCTACCTCAAGATCGCGCGCTCGCTGGTCATCAAATGAGACCGCTAGTCCTGCTCCTCCTGATGTCGGCGGTGCCGGCGGCGGCGCCGGGTCCGCAGGATTCCGCTCAGGCGCCCCGTTTCAAGACGCGAGTGGCCGCCGTGCGCGTCGACGCGCTCGTGACCAACGGCCGGCGTCCGGTTGCCGGACTGACCGCGGCGAACTTCGAGCTCCGCGACAACGGCGTTGTCCAGACCATCACCGACGTGCACCACGAGACCCTGCCCCTCAATATCATCTGCGTGCTCGATCTGAGCGGCAGCGTCGCCGGGCAGCCGCTCGAGCACCTCAAGCAGGGCGTGCGCGGCCTGATTGCAGCGCTCGCAGGAGCGGATCGCGCTGCACTGCTGACGTTCGCCGAGCGCATCGAGCTTCACACGGCTCTCACCGCCGATCGCGCGCGCTTGCGCGCGCTCGTCGACCGCGTCGAGAGCGGCGGCACCACGGCACTCTTCGACGCGGTTTTCGCGGCGCTCGCGCTGCGCGAGACCGACGAGGGCCGCACGCTGCTTCTCCTCTTCAGCGATGGGCGCGACACGTCCAGCTGGCTGACCGCGCGCAAGCTGATCGACTCCGCCCGCCGCACAGACGTGGTGATTTACCCGGTCACCATCCGCACCATCATGCCGCTCGTCACGGTACAGGGAAAACCGCTGATACACCCACGGCAAGGGTCCGAACCGTCAGAGCGGCTGCTCGCCGCTCTCGCAGAAGACACGGGTGGGCGAGTCGTCTACGCGAGCGACGAGGCGGCCGTCGAGGCGACGTTCCTCGAGGTCCTGCGGGAATTCAGGCAACGGTACGTGCTCAGCTACGCGCCGACGGGCGTGTCCGACAGCGGCTGGCACACGATCGAGGTCAAGCTCCGGGGGAAGTCGGGCGACGTTCGCGCCAGACGTGGATACTTCGCCAGGTGACTCAGGCGTGACCGGGCTCATTGCGACGCTCGCAGGGTTGGCGACCGCGTTGGTAGTGGCCGCGCCGGCAACCGCTGGCCCCGCGCGACAGAACGCCGCGGCGAGGGCGCGCGCTGCGACGGCAGACCCAGCCTATGACGAGCTGCTCAACGTCTACCGCAGCGGTGCGATCGACCGCGCCGTCAACGAGTTCGACGCGCTGCTCAGCCCAAAGGAATGGGAGCAACAAACCGCGCCCTACGTCCGAATCGATACATGGATTCTGCGGGCTGAGCTTCGTAATCGGCGGACCGATCTTGAGGCCATGTTCTTGCTCTGCACGGAGGCAATTCTCAGGGCTTGGCCTCCGCAGTCCCCGTACCCGATCAAGGGCTTTACCTATTCCGCACTGCTCGCGCGTCTTCACGGCGCGCTGCGAGCCATGAACCCGCAGTCGCCGTTCCTCAAGACCTGGTACTTGCTGTGGGAGTCCTACCGTCAAGTGCAGATCCACGTTATCTGGAAAGGGTGGCCTGACTATCTCGATGAAGCGCTGGCCGCGTTCCCAGACGACGCGCAGGTGCTGCTCGCCGCCGGGGCGCGACAGGAACTGGCGTGGTGGATGTTGCCCGAGAACGCGGCACGTGATCTCGGACGAGGGCGCAGCGAAGGCGGCGACCTGCTGACAGCCGGGCGCGACTATCTGCGTCGGAGCGTCGCGGCGGATCCAAAGGAACCGGAAGCCAGATTGCGTCTGAGCCATGTCGCTGCTCGCGCTCGGGGCGTTTGACGAGGCTGCCACTGTGCTGTCGACGTACCGAGTGGCAACCCGACGAACCGGCGTTCGAGTATCTGGCTCGACTGTTCGAAGGCGATGTGTGCGAACGACGCGGTGATGCGAAGGGCGCCGTCGCAGCCTATGATCGCGCGATCGCGCTCGTCGCTATGCCGCAGTCGGCCCGCGTCGCCAAGACCCACGCGCTGCACCTCGACGGCCAGCGATCCGAGGCCGCCGAAGCCGCGATCGACGCGCTGACCGAGCGCAAAGATCAGTCGGACCCCTGGTGGTTCTACCTCGGAGGACTGGCGTGGCGCTTCGAACCGTACCTCAAGGTCGCGCGGTCGATGGTCATCAAGTGAGACCACTGACGCTGCTCCTGGTGGCCTGGCTGGCGACGCAGTCGCGCGTGGCGACGTTAGTCCAGCCCGCCCAGTTCAAGAGCCGGGCGGCGGCGGTGAGGGTCGATGCGCTCGTCACCGATGGACGACGGCCGGTGATCGGGTTGACCGCCGCGAACTTCGAACTGCGGGACAACGGCGTACTCCAGACGGTTACCGCCCTCGATCACCAGACGCTGCCCCTCAATATCATTGCGGTCCTCGACGTAAGCAGGAGCGTCGCGGGGGCGCCGCTCGGACAACTGAAGAGGGCGTACCTGTCCGTGATCGACGCGCTCGCCCAGGATGACCGTTCGGCGCTCATCAGCTTCTCCAACCGCGTCGAGCTGCATTCCGGTCTCACCGGGGATGGCGCGCGCCTCCGAGCCCTCGTCGACGGCCTCCAGTCGGGAGGTGCCACATCGCTCTTCGACGCCACGATCGCGGCACTCGCGCTTCGCGAGGCCGACCAGGGAAGGACGCTCGTGATTCTCTTGAGCGACGGCCGCGACACGTCCAGTTGGCTGACTGGCCGCAAGGCCGTCGATGCGGCACGGCGCACGGACGTCGTGCTCTATCCCGTCACGATTCGAGTGTCGGGAGCCGCCGCGCGAGTGCTCAATGCTCTGGCCGACGAGACCGGCGGACGCGTGGTCTACGCGCGGGACGAGGCCGCGCTGGCGGCGACGTTCCTCACCGTCCTGAAAGAGTTTCGGCAGCG
>CAVRYF010000011.1:0-6559 GCA_963725325.1 uncultured Acidobacteriota bacterium
ATCCGAACGATCCGAAGGATGTCGCGCAGGTCCACGCACTTCAGGACGCCGTCACGGTCAGTCAGACAAGTCCTGGTCGATTCGAGATTCCCAACTGGGACCCGTTCGGCGCCTTTGGATTGCAGTGTGACTACGGCAGTCGCGCGTATTCTGCCCGTGCTTCCTTGAGAACCGGAACGTCCGGGTCGGCGTTCTTCCAGAGCGTCAAGAGATCGCTGTAGGCACTCTTCGCCTTCACCGTGTCGCCCGAGAGCGCGAGCGCTCGCGCTAGCTGCAGGCGCGCCAGCGCGTCCATCGGATCGACGAGCACGATGCTGCGATGATCGACAATCCGCTGGAACTCGCCGGCGGCTTCGGCGGGTTGACGTGCTGCGAGGTACGCCAATCCGCGAACATAAATGGGATACAGACCGCCGAAACGTCCGACGAAGCCGATACGCCCAAGCGCGAGATCGTAGCGCGAGGCGGTCTGCAGCGCTTGAATCGCAGCGGTCGCATTAGGAGTGGGAGTGTTCAATGAGAACAGCGCCCGAAGCGTCGGCAGATACATGAATTGCACTGACGTATCCTCAGGGAACTCGCGCGCGAGAACCTCGGCGAGGGCTCGCGATTGCGGCAGATCACCGGCGAGGGCGAGTGCGAACGCCGCCGCATAGTCCACTTCGCGACCGCCCCGTCCGAGCTCGAGCGCCCTGGTGGCGCTCTGCCTGGCGGCGGCCGCATTTCCGTAGAACGCTTCCCACACGGCGGTGGCTGCTTCGAACAAGCCGGCCCGTTCGCGTCGTCCAGACATCTGCGCGCTCTGGACGGCGGCCGCGACCATCCGTCTTGCCTCCTGCAACTGGCCGGAGCGAGCCAGGGCGAGCGCCTCTACATGGGAGATGATGTCCTCCGTGGCGGAACTCTTCCTGGCCGCTGTCGCAATCCGTCTGAGTTCGTTCTCATTACCGGTCAGGTAGGCGACCAAATACCGTGTCTGAACCAAATTATCGGAGTCCAGCCCGCGTTCCGACGCGAGACGGATGGTCAGCAAAGCGTCATCCAGGCGACTCAGCACGAGCTGCTGGAATGCCTTGTTGGCATACGCCGGGGTCAGGTCGGGGTCCAGCGCGATGGCCTTCTCCGTTTCGGCAACCGCCAACTCATGTTGACCCGTGCTCGACAGGGCGAGACCCGAGAGCAAGTTGTGGGCCCGCGCATCGCGCGGGTAGCTCACGGCCCACGTTTCCAACGTTCGTCGCTCGCGTTCCAGATTTCCCGTGAAGTCGCGATCGTACAGGGTCTCGATGTAGAAGCGCTCGGCGTCGCTCGCCCGATGGCGCAGCTGGTAGGCCTTGAGCAAGCTCTGGCGCGCGAGCACCGACTCTCCCAAGACGCCGTAGCGGAACCCGAGAAACGCATGGGCCATCGCAAAATCGGGATCGATGGCGATGGCACGTTGAAACAGCGGCACGGCACGTGCCGGCGAGCCGATGAATCCGGCGCTGTAGGCCTGCAGCGCGTCGAGCGACGACGACGTCACATCCTTGAGCGGCATCGAGTGTTTCTCGACGGTGGCGAGTGATTCTCCAACTCGGGTACGGAAGCTCGTGGCAATCTGGCTGAGCGTGGTCAGGACATCTTCTTTTCGCGCTGCCTGTGCCTGCTCGTCGGCAAGGATGTCGCCAGTCGCGCAGTTGGTTGCGTGCAGCCCGAGGACGTACTGATTGCCAAGCGCCGCGATCGATCCTTCCAGGACCGCCGCGCTGGCGGTCCGGACGCACACGGCCCGCGCAACGTCGGGAGTCAACTGTGCATCCGCCGGCTGGTTCATCAACAGCAGCGTTCGTCGGATACGGTCGTCCGACACAAGGCTGAGGAACGGCGACTGCTGGAGCTGAATCGCGAGTCCTTGTCGGAGCGTATCGTCGAACACCGGGTCACCCGTCGTGTTGGTGAACTCAGCGAGCACGATGCTGTCCTTGTCGGTGAGCTTCGCCTGTCGCGGATAGAAGATGTAGCCCACAGCGGCCAGAGCGATTGCGGCGGCAGCAGCGGCCACGACTGTCCAACGGGCGCGTGCCTTCGCGCGTAGCTGATCGCGGCCCGTCAGCGCTGAGTCCGATCCACGTTTGAGGCGCTCGAGATCAGTCCGCAGGTCGGCCGCGTGCTGATACCGAAGATCGCGATCCGTCTCCAGGCACTTCGAGATGATGCGCTCCAGCTCGGGAGATGCCTCGACCCGCAGCCGGACGGCAGGCGCGGGCCGCGTGCCCTTGGCCATTTCGTACAGCACCAGGCCGACGCTCCAGAGGTCGGCGCGGTGATCGACCGGCTCGCCGCGCGCCTGCTCCGGAGCCATGTAGGCGATGGTTCCGATCACGACGCCCTGACATCGTCCCGGCCGTCGTGGTGAAGTCCGCCTCGCGCGAGGTGGCGTGCGCATCTTCGCAAGGCCGAAGTCGAGGAGCTTGGCGTGACCGCGCGAGCTGATGAAGATGTTCGCCGGCTTGATGTCGCGATGGATGATGTTCGCGGTATGGGCGGCGTCCAGCGCGTCGGCGATCTGGATCCCGAGCCGGAGCACCGTATCGAGTCCGAGTGGACCGGCGGCGAGTCGGTCCTTCAGCGTCGCGCCCTCCAGATACTCCATGGCGATGAACGATCGTCCGTCCTGCTCGCCGATGTCGTAGATCGTGCAGATGTGTCGGATGGTTGAGCGCCGAGGCGGTCCGGGCTTCGCGCTGAAAGCGGCTCAGGGCCTCGGCATCACCCGCCAGTTCTTCGGAGACGAACTTGAGCGCAACGGGACGGTGTAGCCGCGAATCGTCGGCTTTGTACACCACGCCCATCCCGCCGCCGCCGAGCTTCTCGACGATGCGGTAGTGCGAGAGCGTCTGACCGATCAGCGGATCGCCGCCGGCCTGACGGCCGTCGTCGCTGCGCTCTCCGGCGAGGGCGCGGGCGGCGAGATCGATCGCTGGAGCGCCGAGAAAGCGGTCGGCACGGTCGTGTGCGGCGACGAGCGATCGGACTTCGTCCTCCAGCCGTTGGTCGCCGCCACACGCGTGGCGAAGATAGGCGTCGCGCTCGACCGCGGGCATGTCGAGCGCGGATTGCAGCAGCTCGTCGACGTGATGCCAGCGGTCATTGTCCATTGGCGGTCGGGCCGGCGAGCTCTCGATACAACCAGGCGTTCGCGCTTTTCCACTCGCGCATCACGGTGGCCATGCGCCGCATCCTCGTCGACCACGCGCGGCGGCGCAATGCGAAGCGGGGCGCAAACGGTCGCGTCATCATACGTGACCTTCGCCGTTTCTTCGACCGATCGCTCTGTCCCGGCTTCTGCGCCCATTTCCGTAGAGCGCGCAACTGGACCAACGGCGGCGAACCAGCGGCGGACAGGGCGAAGGACATCGTCAGAGCACCGGTGCGGGTCGACTATACTGCGCATGCTTCCGACGAGCCATGAGCCCACGTCCGGTCGCTGTCTTCGGACGGTTCCAGGCGCGCCCCGTTTCCGGTCGCCACCGGCGAGCCGTCCCTTGGTTGCGACCGTCCCAACGCGATTGGCTCCGACGATCCGGCCACGTCCCGCCGGCGCACGCTGTTCACGCTCGACGGCGAACAGCTTCAGGTCACGGATCTCGACCTCTTCCACACGAGGGTGCAGCGATGCGACAACGGCTGAAGCTGGTTGCCCTGTTGGTGTTCCTGACTGCAGGACCGGTGGACGCGCAGATCTCCAGCGAAGGCACGGTGCGGGGTGTGGTCCGCGACGCCGAGAGGCGGAGTACTGCCAGGGGTCACCGTCACCGCGGTGAGCCCGACCGTTCCCGGCACGCTACATCAGTGTCAGCGAGTCCGACGGACAGTACCGCCTCCTGAACCTCCCGCCAGGCGTCTTCGACGTCGTCGCGGAGCTGGCGGGCTTCACGAAGTACACGCGGCAGGGCGTCGAAGTCCGGGCCGGGCTCAACCTCACCCTCGATATCGTCCTCACGCTCGGGAGCGTGGCAGAGAGCGTTATCGTGAGCGGCGAGTCGCCATTGCTCGAAACGCAGAAGCCGATTCAGGCCGTCAATATCGCCGGCGATTTCCTGCGCGAGCTGCCGCTGTCGACCCGACGCGACGTGACCGACGTGCTCGAGGCCACTCCGGGGGTGACGGCCCGCAACCTCATCGCCAACAACGGGACCCAGACCTACATGCTGCGCGGCACGGATGTCGAGCAGCACGTGGTGCTGATCGACGGGGCCGACATGGTGACGTCTCGTCAAGGACGCATGGAAACCGTCAGGCTGCCCACCGATGCCGTGGCGGATTCCCAGGTGAAGACCGGCGGAGCCGATGCGTCGGCACCGGCGGGGCTGGGCGTGGTGTTCAACGTGACGACCAGGGTTGGCACCAACCGGTTTTCAGGGACCGCGGGAGTCCATCATCAGAACCGCCGATGGAACGCCGACAACGATCCGCTCGGTGTGCCCGCGATTGCCGAGAGCTCGGAAGTCGAGGCGTCGTTGGGGGGACCGATTCGGGCCGATCGCGCGTGGTTCTTTGCCTCGTATTTCTATCTCCATCGCAACAGTCAGATCTCACGCACCCCGACGCAATTGAACAACCTCCGAGCGTCGATTCCCGGGTGGCAACCGTTCGACAATCGAAGCCGGCACGGCACGGCATTCATCAAGGTCAACGCCCAGGTGCGCTCTCGACATCAGCTGCACGGATTCTTCCTGAAACCGCGCGGCTTCGAGGAGGCCAATGCGTCGACGGACAGCCGCCGCTACAGCCCCAGCGGCACCACTGGCAACGGCGTCGCCGGACGGCTCTATTCGGCCTGGACCAACACGCTGACGACGACCATTGGCGCCTCGTTCAACACGTTCGGCGCCAGGACGTCGCTCGACGCCTTCAAGGGGCTGGACTACGGCGGCCCGCGGGTGCTCATCTACGACTCGACCAACACGTCGGCGGGACGGCTGGTCGGCAACGGTCTCGTCGCCACCACGGGCAACAACCAGAACTTCAACGTCACGCCGGCCAGCAAGCTCACCGTGCAGGCCGACGTGAGCTGGTTCCGTCCGGGCTGGATGGGTTCTCATGAGTTCCAGACCGGGGTCTTCATTCAGCCGTTGATGCGGTTGAGCACGGAAACGAACTACCTCAATGGCGGATTCATCCTGGAGGAGGTCCGACTGCGCGTTCCAGGGGACCCGCGCTCGGACTACATTCCCTTCCATCGTCAGTTCGTGGATCCATCTCAGTTGGTGATTACCACTGAGAAGAGAAACTCCCAGAACTACGCCGTCTACGTTCAGGACTCCTGGAAGCCCGTGCCGCGATTGACCCTCGTCGGGGGTCTTCGATTCGATCGCGTGGTGGACGATGACGAGTTGTTCGACGTGCGAACGCAGTCGAGCCTGGAGATCGGCCCGCGGGCGGGCGCGATCTACGCCCTGACGGCCGACAGCAAGAATGTCGTCCACGGGAGCTTCAGCCGCCTCGCCGCCAAGCCGGAATGGATTTACCTGCCGTCCTTGGGGGGTAGCGTCACGGTGACGACGACCGACACCTACGACACCCGCGGCGACGGGAGCTTTGCGACCGTGTTGGTGACGCCCGCCCAGACCCAGGTGGCGGCCAACCGGCGCATCGATCCGGACCGGCATCAGCCGTTCACCGACGAGATCCTGCTCGGCTATCGGCGCCAGCTGCCCGGCCAGATCAGCCTGGACGCGACCTTCATTCGGCGTGCCTACAAGGACATGCCCGCCCAGATCGACGTCAACGGCATCTACACGGGCGGCGTGTTTCGCGGCTACGAAGATGTGTCCCAGAACGCCATCCTGCTGCAGACCAACAACGTGTGGAATACGCCGATTTACACGGGGGTGGAGGTCGTCGGCTCTCAGCGAACGCGCCGCTCGCAGTTCATCGTCGGGTACACGCGCGGGTTCCAGCACCTCGACGGGACGTGGCAACCGAACGACCCCGCGTCGTTCATCCAGCCCACGGCGTTTGCCAACGATCGTGGCATCGGCTCGATTCGAGGCAACGAAAACAACAGCCTGTCGGGCACGGCGCAGGCGCGCAACCCGATGTGGATCAAGCACGCGCTGCGTCTCGCCGGATCGTACAACGCGCCGTGGGGGCTCACGCTCTCCAGCAATCTGAACATCTTCTCGGGGCCGTACACCGGACCGATCGTCCGCATCCTGCCAGCGCCGGACCCGCAGTTCGGTCCGGCGACATTGGTGCTGTCCAATGGGCGAACCGTCTCGAATCCATTGGCGACGACCGTGCGTTTCGCGTACGCCAGTCGCGGCGAGGGGCAGCTTCAGGCTCCCACCCTGGCGCAATGGAACGCGCGAGTCGGCTGGCGGTTTGCGCTCGGCAGCCGCAGGTTCGAGATCGCTCTCAGTCTCTTGAACATCACCAACCGCGACGCGCTGCAAGAGTTCCTGGGCGGCGACGGGGTCAACACAGGAAGCAACCAGATCGGCAGTCCGAATTTCGCGTACGGGCCCGACGGCACGTTCCGCGGCCAGAATCGCCAGGCCGCTCGCACGGCGCAAGT
>CAVRYF010000012.1:0-75297 GCA_963725325.1 uncultured Acidobacteriota bacterium
GATGAACGCGTAGTTGACGTAGAGGCCGCCGCCCCAGTCGAGACCAGTCAGCGCTGCGGTCTGACGCGCGGTGTGCTCGAGGGCAGCGTCCTGGCTCCAGTGATGAATGAAGTGAAAGACTGCCACGCTATGGACGATGAGTAACGCCGCGCCGGCCGTCCAGAAGGCCCGCGCCATCGTCGCGCGATCAGGCTGACGCCAGCGGACCCATTCCGCGGCCGCCCACGAGAGGGTGGCGGTAGCGATGGATCCTCGAACCGCGAGATCCACCCACATCGATCACTCGGGTTTCAGCCGCTGCTGCGCCTGGGCGATGCGTGCGTCGAGGGCCGGAGAGGTCCCCTTCACGGGGAGGCGCCGCACGCTTTCGAGAGCCTCGCCGTACCACTTGCGCCACGCCGCGATCACGGCGGCTTCGGTCGCCTCGGCCTTCGCGCGGTCCGGGGCACTGGCGACGAGCGTGGCGCCTTGTTTCTGCTCGAGCGCCAGCCGCACGCCGGCCGATGCCGCCAGCAGGTCGGCCACCGCGATTGCGTCACGTTCGTCGGCCGAGGCGAGAAACCAGGCGCTCGTGGCGACGGCGACGCCGACGTTCACCATCTCGACCGCGCTCGTCTTGTCCGGACGGTCGAGGTTGGTGTGGTAATAGCGATCCGTGAAATGCCAGTTGAGCAGCGACGGGACCCCGGCGTCCCCAAACGCGGTGTGGTCGCTTCCGCCTTCGTAGGGATTTGTCCGCACGACCCACTTGGCATCTTTGGCGCGCCGAAGGCTGACGGCGAGGTGAACGTCGTTGAGGAGGCTGCCCTTGAGCGACTCGGCCTTGACGCCGCCGGCGCCCCACTCGGTGTGCGGGTCGGAGGGGCGTGTCCACACCGCCGACGGGTCGGCCTGCTTCTCGATGAGGAACGTGCCGCCCGTCTTCGCGGTGTCCTCGCCGGTCATGTCGAGCGAGAACATGTACTGCACGCCTTTGGCCCGTTCAGGGTTTGAGGTTATCCACTGACGGCTCCCGCGGATCTCGTCAATCCACAGGAAGGTCAGCGTGCGGCCGGGAGGCTGGAGGCCACGCCCGAACGCGGTCTGCCCGAGCGCGGCGGCGAGCGCGAGCAGCGTGCCGCACCCGCTTCCATCGTCGTTGGCACCAGGCTCCTGGATGTGCGCCGCGAGCACGATGCGCTCGTCGGGTTTCGCCGACCCGGGGATTTCCGCGATGAGCGATCGGGTCGGCGCGTCGTAGAACGTGGACTCGATGTCGACCTTGACCTGGACCGGCCCGTTCTTCAGGCGCGCGCGCATGCGCGAGGCGGCGCGCCAGCTCGCCTTGAAGCCGAAGGCCTTCGCCTCGGCGTCGTACGGAACCGAGCCCCACTGGAACACGTCCTGCTGGTCGGGTGACGTGAACAGCTTTGGATCCGACGGACGAATGTAGGGCGCGACGCCGGTCGAGATCACGCCGAGCGCGCCGCGAGCCTTGACGGCATTCTGCCAGAGGCGGCCCGCGTCGGCGTCGCCGAGCACCACGGCGCCTTTCACGTCGATGTTCTCGTACTGCGCAGCCTGGCTTCCGTCGCCGACATCAACAAGCCTCGCGGTGAGCCCGCCTTTGGGAGTGGAGAAGGAGTTGATGCAGAGCGAGACCCGATCGCGGAGTCGCGACAGCAGGACCTCGCCATCGTCGGCAAATGTCACCGTGCCGACTTGATAGTCCCAGCCGCGCGTCTGGCCCCATTCCTCGACACGCACGAAGGGGCGGCCCTTGTCGGGCGAATCGGCGAAGCCCGACGCGAGGAGTCGCGCCCGGATGTAGTCGATGGAGCTGTTGAAGCCCGGGTTGCCGGCGAGGCGCCAGAATTGATCCATGTAGCGCACGGTCTCGAGTGCTGCGAGTCCATCCACACGCATGGACAGCGCTCGATACGCACGCTCGGCCGATGGTGGGAGGGCGAGGGCCGGCGGCTGGTAGCGCTCGGGCTCCTGCGCGGCGAGCTGTCTCGAGCCAGGGGAGGCGAGCGTCACGAAGGCCATCACGCCAGCCGTGAAACTGCGCCACAGGAATCGCGTTGTCAGCCACGTCGAGGTCATGCCGTTATTCTACCGGCTCAGATACGTCGAGGGGCCCAGCTGCTGCTCTGTCCGAGGCCAGCCGATCGGGAAGGACAAACGTGCGCCGCGCCCGGTCCGACTTCAGCGTTTCGCTATGGTAGTAACGATCCAGCACCGAGGGCTGCCAGGAGAGCAAGTCCGGGTTGCGCGCGGCGAAGGCCTCCCAGGTGAGGGCGCGCTCCGCGCCGTCCAGCCGTTCGTTGATCACGAGCAGGTAGGCCGTGGTGATCGTCTCGTGGTAGAGGCCGGGCTTGCCTTGCGCCGCCGCGAACCCGCGGAGGGCCGAGCTGAAACGAACGAGGGCGTCGGGCAGCGAGTGCTGTTGAAGATAGTACCAGGCGACGCGGACGTGCTCGCGATGATGGAAGCCGCCTGCTGGTTCCTCTCCCGCTTCAAACGCCGCGACGAGGGCTTGATCGTCCATCGAGATAGTTGACAACGGGGCTGCGGCTTTCGGCCGCAGCCCTATTAGCGGCTATTTCAGGTTCTTCGCGAAGAACTGAATCGCCATCGGCCAGGATTCCTGTGCCGCCTTCAGGTTCGCCCCGCCGGCACCGGCCTGGTTCCCCATGAACCCATGGCCCGCACCCTCGAAGGTATGAATCTCGTAGCTCTTGCCGGCCTTCTTCATCGCTTCTTCCGTCGGCGGCACGGTGGCTCCGATGCGCGCATCGTTCCCCGCGTAGAGGCCGAGCACCGGGGCCTTGACGTTGGCGAGTTGCGCGTCGAGCGTCCCGTCCGATGCCCCTGGCGCGTCGCCGTAGTAAACGACCGCCGCGTTCAGGTTGGGCTGCGAGGCCGCAAACCCAAAACTCCGCGCGCCGCCCCAGCAGAATCCGACGACGCCGGTCTTGCCGTTCGACGCGGGCAACTTCTTGCCGTAATCCATGGCCGCGTCGAGACGCGCCTTGACGTCAGCCGGCGTCAGCGCCTGAATCGCCTGGCCGACGCCGCCCCCGAGCGACACGGTGCCACCGCCGTCGGGTCCCTTGCCTGACAGAAAGTCCGGCACGATGGCAATGAAGCCGTCCTGCGCCAGCTGGTCACCCACCGCCCGCGTGATATCCGCCATTCCACGGATGTCGTGGATCACGAGCACGACACCTGTCTTGGTGGACTTTTCCGGGTAGACGACCCAGGATTTCAGGGCCGTTCCGTCCGCCATCTTGATGTCGACCCACTCGCCATGACGGGGCGATTCCTTGAGTGCCCGGGCGGCGTGTTCGACCGTGCCCGCGGGAATGGCGTCGTTCCAGGGGACGTCGATCGGCGGGACCTGCGGGGCGCCACCGCGTTGTGCACCCGGTGGGGGACCCTGATCGTGAACGTGCTGGGCACGGACAGGCGCGGCGACTGCCAGCGCGACGACAAACAGCGTGATGTGCTTCATGCATCCTCCAGTTGGAGACCAGATCTTCATTGTGACGACATGATTACTCTGTCACACCGGGTCTCGTTTACCAGGGACGGCACCTGGCGGCGTGAGGTGCTCCCACCAAGCGCCCGGCGGCTTCCCACCAGGCCACTACGCACTTTCCCTTCGGCAGATGGCCTCTAGTCCTTCGATAAGGGCAACCGATCGTATACTTTGACGATTCGACAGCCGTTCCGCAGTCCGTCCATGCGTCCATCGACTTTGCGCTCGCTCAACTCATGAAACACGTTTTCTTGGCCGCCATTGCCGCGGCGCTTGCCTTCGTCGCCACCGGCTGCTCGAAGCCGGACACTGCCCAGGCCAGGAGCCGGGAGGGCACCGCCAAGTCGGTCCAGGTCGAAGTCGTCCGCCAGGACTCGGTCCGGAGAGCCGTCGACGTCGTCGGCACGCTCGTCGCGGTAGACCAGGTCACGATTTCTTCGGAAGCGGATGGCAAGGTGAGCCGGATTCTCGCCGATCTGGGAGACCGCGTGACGGCGGGCCAGGTGCTCATTCAGCTGGACCACGAGAAACAGCAATACACCTACGAGCAGCAGCAGGCGGTGCTCGCCAGAACGCTGGCACAGTATGGAGCGTCGGACCCGGAGCACCTGCCGGATATCGAGAAGACGCCTGACGTTCAGAAGGCCAACGCGGACCTCGTCCAGGCGACGCAGGCGTACGACCGCGCCAGCGAGCTCTTCAAGCGGACGCTCATCTCGCAGCAGGCGCTCGACGACGCCAAGGCGGCCCTGCAGTCGAAGCAGGCGAGCTACGAATCGGCGCTGCAGAATGCGAAGAATCTGCGCGCCAGCATCCAGGCGTCTGAAGCGACGATGAAGCTGGCGGGGCGGCAGCTCCGCGACACCGACATCCGCGCGCCGTTTGACGGCTACGTGGAGAAGCGACTCGTGAACCTGGGCGAGCTCGTCAAGACGCAGATGCCGGTCATGGCTGTCGTTCGGCTCAATCCGCTCAAGGTGATCGCCGAGATTCCCGAGAAGATGGCGCCGTGGATCAAGGACGGCCAGAGCGTGGCGCTGCAGGTTGACGCGTATCGGGGCAAGACCTTCGAGGGCAAGGTCTCGCGCATCAGTCCGGGCGTGAACGCGGCGACGCGGGCATTTCCGTTCGAGGCGCTCGTACCCAACACCGATACGACGCTCAAGCCCGGCACCTTCGCGCGCGTCCACATCGAGAGCGGGAAAGTGGACGACGTCCTGACGCTGCCATACTCGGCGCTCCAGTACCGTTACGGTGTCAACCGCGTGTTCGTCGTCAACGGCGACAAGCTGGCGATGCGCGAGCTGTCGGTCGGCGAGCGCATGGGCGAACGCATCGAGATCGTCACCGGTGTGAAAGCCGGTGAACGGGTTGCCGTGACCGACGTCGATACGCTCTCCGATGGCGCCCTCGTGGCCGTGGCCAAACAGCCGTAACCTCACAAAGAAGGAACACCGACGTGCTGTCTGAACTCTGCGTCCGCCGTCCAGTCTTCGCCACGATGCTCGTGATGTCGCTCGTGGTGCTCGGAACGTTTTCGTTCCGTGGGCTCGGCGTCGATCTCTTCCCCAAGGCCGACCCGGCGACGGTCAGCGTCGTCCTGTCGCTGCCCGGTGCGAGCCCGGACGAGATGTCCACCTCGGTCGTCGAGCCGATGGAGGAAGCGATCAGCGGCGTCTCGGGCATCGACGAGATCACGGCCCGCATCTCCGAAGGGCGTGGACAGATCACCGTCCGCTTCGTGCTCGAGCGCGACCTCAACGACGCCTCGAACGACGTTCGCGAGAAGGTCGCGAGCGCCGTCAGGAACATGCCGCCGGCGCTGCTGCCTCCGGTCATCACCAAGGTCGACCCGGACGCCGATCCGGTGATGTCGCTCATCGTCTCGTCCGACGCGATGAGCCTCCGCACGCTCACCGAGCTGACCGACAAGCAGATCGCCCGGGTCATTCAAACAGTCAATGGCGTCGGCGAGGTCAGTCTCGCCGGCGGCCGCGCGCGCGAGATCCATATCGTCGTCGACATCGAGAAACTGAACTCGTACGGGCTGTCGATGACGCAGGTGCGCGATGCGGTCGTCGCCGAGAACGTCGAGATTCCAGGAGGGACTGTCGAGCAGGGCAAAGGACAGCTGCTGCTGCGCACGCTGGGCCGCGTCGACGGGTCGCAGGACTTCAACGATATCGTCGTGGCGACCAGGAACGGCACGCCGATTCGCATCTCGGACATTGGCGGAGCCGAGGACGCGTTCCAGCGCCCGACAAGCGCCGTCTGGCTGGGCAAGACGCCCGCCGTCATGCTCGATATTCGCCGCGCGATGGGGGAGAACACCGTCGCCGTCATCGAGGGCGTGCGTGCCAAGCTCGCGGTGGTTCAGCGTTCTCTGCCGTCGGCCGTCAAGATTACGGTGATCCGCGACGATTCGCGCTTCATCTACGCGTCGATTGCCTCGCTCGAGGAGCATCTGATCTTCGGCGCGCTCTTCGCCACAATCGTGGTGATGCTCTTCATCCGCAATCTGCGCGCCGTCCTCATTTCGGCAGTGGCCATCCCGGCGTCGATCATCGCCTCCTTCACGTTGATGCGCATCATGGGGTTCACCCTGAACAACATGACGCTCCTCGGCATCACGCTCGCCGTCGGCATCGTCATCGACGATGCGATTGTGGTGCTGGAGAACATCTTCCGCTACATCGAAGAGAAGAACTGCTCGCCGTTCGAGGCGGCGATTGAAGGCACGCGCGAGGTCGCGCTCGCGGTGATGGCAACGACACTGTCGCTCGTCGTGATCTTTCTGCCCATTGCCTTCATGAACGGCTATGCCAAGCGGTTCATCAACCCGTTCGGCTGGACCATCGCGTTCGCGATCATGGTGTCCATGCTGGTCAGCTTCACGCTGACGCCGATGCTGAGCTCGCGATTCCTGAAGATCTCGGATGCCGACAGCGATCGCAAGACGAAAGAGGGCGGCTTCTTCCACTGGCTCGACGTGTGGTACACGAGGCAGGTGAACTGGGCGCTCGACCATCCGATGGCCATCATCGGGATTTCGGTCATCACGGCGCTGTTGACGGTGCCGCTCAACCGCATGGTCGGCCGGGAGTTCGTGCCCAACGAGGACATGGGTGAATGGACCGTCCACCTGGATGCGCCGGAGGGCACGTCCCTCGAGGGAACGAGCGAGATCGCCTTCAAGTTGCTGGAAGAGTTGGAAGGGATCGAGGGCGTCGCGCAGATCGAGCCGTCGATTGCTGTCTCGGGCATGGTCGGCAGCTCGCCTACCCACATCCATTTCCTCTGTCAGGCGCTGCCGATCGAGGAGCGGAAGAACACGCAGGCGCAGATCATCACGGAAATGCGCCGGCGGCTGGCCAAGCACCCCGGCAACCGGCCGAGCATCAGCTCGCGAACGGCGCTCGGCAGCGGTGAAGGTACGGGTGGCTTTGCGATCTCCGCGAATATTCTCGGGCCGGATCTTGCGCACATCGTCGAATACTCGAAAAAGGCGCTGGTCGCGGCGCAGACCGTGCCCAGTCTGACCGAGGTCAAGATCGGGCTCAACGTCTCGAATCCCGAGGTACACGTGGCCGTCGACCGCAAGCGCGCCGCCGATCTCGGCGTGCGCATGGCGACAATCGGCAACACGCTGCGCCTCGCCGTCTCGGGCGATGACCAGATCTCGTTTTTCAAGGAAGGGCAGGAGCAGTATCCAGTCAAGATGCGGGTGCTCGAGAGCCAGCGGCGCGACATCGAGGAAGTTGGCCGGCTGACCGTTCCGTCGGCGACCGGGCCGGTGCGGATCGACAACATCGCCCGGCTCGAGCGCGGGCTCGGCCCGACGACGCTGCAGCGCTCCGATCGTCAGTTCACCGTCATGCTGATCGCCGATGTGGCGCCGGGACACGCACTCGACGAAGCGTCCAACGACGTTCGCAAGATGCTCGCCGGCCTCAACATGCCCTCGACGATGTCTTTCAAGCTGCAGGGGCAGTCGAAGATCCTCGACGAGACGACCGCGAACATGATCATGGCGATCGGCCTCGCGATGATCTTCGTCTACATGGTCCTGGCGTCGCAGTTCGAGAGCTTCCTGCAGCCGGTCGTCATCATGCTCGTGCTCCCGATTGCGGTGCCATTCGCGCTCTTCACGCTCTGGGTGACCGGCCGCACCCTGAACCTCTGGAGCGCGCTCGGCATGCTGCTGCTCCTCGGCATCGTGAAGAAGAACTCGATCCTGCAGGTGGACTACGCCAACGTTCTGCGCGCCAGGGGCCTGCCGCTGCGCGAGGCAATCGTCGAGTCGTGCCGGACGCGACTGCGGCCGATCCTGATGACCACGACCGCGATCATTGCGGGGCTGATTCCGACGTCGCTGGGGATCGGGATCGGCGGGACGGGCCGCGCGGCGATCGCCGTGACGATCATCGGTGGCCAGTCGCTGTGTCTGTTCCTGACGCTGCTGCTCGTGCCTGTCGCCTACGTGCAGTTCGACGCCCTGGAGCGGGCCCTGGTCGGCGAAGGGGCGAAGGCCTGGCTCGCGCGCGTGTCAGCGGCCACGATCGGCCGGCTGCGTCCGGCAGCGGAATCACGGCACGGCTGAGGTGAATACCCTCCGTTACCTCAACGCTGCAGCCGCTGCGGCTCCAGCCGCGGCTCCACCGGCCGGAGCGAGGACTTCGACGATCGGCGCGCCAGACGCTCCTGGATTTTTTCCATGTAGATGTAGAACACCGGCGTCACATAGAGCGTGAGCGTCTGCGAGACGAGCAGGCCCCCGACGACCGCCAGCCCAAGCGGCCGGCGTGCCTCGGCCCCGGATCCCCACCCGAGTGCGATCGGCAGTGTGCCCATCAGCGCCGCCATCGTCGTCATCATGATCGGCCGGAAGCGGACCATGCAGGCTTCGTAGATCGCGTCGGCCGCGCTGACGTTGCGCTCGCGGCGCGCCTCGATCGCGAAGTCGATCATCATGATGCCGTTCTTCTTCACCAGCCCGACGAGCATGATGACCCCGACAAACGCGTAGATGTTCAGGTCCTGCTTGAAGATGAGCAGCGTCAGCAGCGCGCCGAAACCGGCTGAGGGGAGTCCGGTGAGAATCGTGATCGGGTGAATGAAGCTCTGGTACAGGATGCCCAGCACGACGTAGATGACGAAGATCGCGAGCAGCAGGACCCAGCCAAGGCCGCGCATCGAATCCTGGAACGCCTGCGCCGTGCCCTGGAAGCTGCCGGAAACGGTGCTGGGGAGCGTCTCGCGCGCGAGTTGCTCGACGCGCGAGACGGCGTCGCCGAGCGCGACACCAGGGGCGATGTTGAACGAGAGCGTGACCGACGGGAGCTGCCCGATGTGGTTGACCGACTGCGGGCCGACGCTCTGGCGCGCCGTGACGACGGCCGAAAGCGGGACGAGCTTGTTGCCCGGAGCCTGGACGTAGAGCATCGAGAGCGCCGCGGGGTCGAGCTGATATTGCGGCGCGACCTGCATGATCACCTGGTACTCGTCGTCTGGCGCGAAGATCTGCGAGATCTGCCGCGAGCCATACGCCGACGACAGCGCCAGCTCGACCTGGTCCACCGTCAGGCCCAGCGCCGCGATCTGCTCGCGGTCGAGCGTCACGGCCAGCTCCGGATTCTTGATCTGGAGGTCTGAATTGACGTCGAGGAGTCCCGGGACGTTGCGCAGCGCGGTCTCGAATCCCGGCGCCACGCGATACAGTTCCTCGGTGTCGGGGTCCTGCAGCGAGAACTGATACTGGGCGCGCGACATCATGCCGCCGATGCGGATCGCCGGCGGATTCGACAAGACCACACGCACGCCCGGCACGCGCGCAAATTTCGGCCGCAGCTCCTCGATGACCTGGTCCGCCGACAGCTTGCGGTCCTTGCGCGGCTTGAGATCCACGTTGAGCCGTCCGCCGCCGAATCCGCCGACGTTCGAGGTGAACGACGCCACGTTCTCGTCGGCTGCGAGGATGGCCATGACTTCCTTCTGGTGCGCGACCATGGCATCGAAGCCGATGCCCTGCATGGCCTCGATCTGGCCGTTGAGCTGGCCCGTGTCGACGCTCGGGATGAAGCCGGTCGGCACGATCCGGAACAGGTAGACCGTGCCGGCGAGCAGCAGCGCCGACACGACCATCGTGACGGCCCTGAAGCGAATCGACTGCTTCAGCGTCCAGCCGTAGGTCTTCAGCCAGCCGTCGAAGACGGCTTCGATCGTGTTGTAGAGCCGCCCGTGACGCATGGAGTGCGGCGGCTTCAGGAAGCGGCTGCAGAGCATCGGCGTCAGCGTCAGCGAGACGAGACCCGAGACAAGAATTGCCGCCGCGATCGTGACGGCGAACTCGTGCATCAGGCGGCCGACGATGCCACCCATGAAGAGGATCGGGATGAAGACGGCCGCGAGCGACAGCGTCATCGACACGATGGTGAAGGCGATCTCCTTCGACCCGTCGAGCGCCGCCTGCAGGCGCGGCTTGCCCATCTCCATGTGCCGCACGATGTTCTCGAGCATCACGATCGCATCGTCGACGACGAAGCCGACCGACAACGTCAACGCCATCAAGGACAGGTTGTCGATGCTGTAGCCGAACGCCCACATCACCGCGAACGTGCCGACGATCGAGAAGGGCAGCGCGAGCGACGGAATGATGGTCGCCGAGATGTTCCTGAGGAACAGGAAGATGACCATCACGACGAGAAAGACCGTCAGGAGGAGCGTGAACTTGACGTCCTCGACCGATTCGCGAATGGAGATGGATCGGTCGCTGCGGATGCCGAGCTCGAGGGCGGCCGGCAGCTGCTTCTGAAGCTCCGGCAGGAGCGCCTTGATCGCGTCGACCACTTGGACTGTGTTCGTTCCTGGCTGTCGTGAGATCGCCAGGTAGATGGTCGGCGTTCCGTTGTACCAGCTCGCATTTCTCGGGTTCTCGACGCCGTCGTACACGTTGGCGACTTCGCTCAGGCGCACCGGGACTACCGTTCCGGTAGGCGACTGGAATCGGGCGGTACTCCTCGGCGGCCATCAGCTGGCCGCTCGTCTGCACGACGAAATTGCGCTTTGGTCCGTAGAGCGTGCCTGTCGGCCGGTTGACGTTCGCGCCCGAAATGGCCTGCGCGATCTGGTCGATGCCGATCTGCCGCGAGGCCAGCTGCGTCGGGTCGACGTCGATGCGAACGGCGAACTTCTGCGCCCCGAACACGTTGACGCCGGCGACGCCGCTCACCATGGACAGCCGCTGCGCCAGAACGGATTCCGCATACTGATCCACGAGCGACATCGGCATCGTGGAGGAGCTGAGCGTCAGGAACAGGATCGGCTGATCCGCCGGATTCACCTTCTGGTACGACGGCGGCGACGGCATCCCGGGCGGCAGCGAGCGGGCCGCCCGCGCGATCATCGATTGCACGTCCTGCGCGGCCGAATCGATATCGCGGCTCAGGTCGAACTGCAGCGTGATATTGGTGTTGCCCAGCCCGTTGGTCGAGCTGATCGAGGTCACGCCCGCAATCGTCGAGAATTGCTTTTCGAGCGGCGTGGCCACCGAGGCCGCCATCGTCGACGGGCTGGCGCCTGGGAGATTGGCCTGGACCTGGATCGTCGGATAGTCCACCGTCGGGAGGTCGCTCACCGGCAGCAGCTGGTATCCCAGCACGCCGAAGATGAGGATGGTCGTGACGAGCAGCGTGGTCGCGACCGGCCGCCGAATGAATGTCTCAGCGAAATTCATGACTGATTCCCCCGATTCCCGCCGCGGCGGCCGCCCTCGCCGCGACGGCCGTCCGTGTTGTCCCGGCCCCGCCCTTCGCGGCCCTCTGCGCCGCCGGATCCTTCCGGACCCTCTCCGCGTGTGCCCGTCGTGACACGCGCGCCGGCCGTCAGGCGCAATTGCCCGTCGGTCACGACGACTTCACCGGGCTTCAGGCCTTGGGCGACGACGATTTCTTCGCCCTGTTGCCGTTCGACGGTGATGTTGCGGACTTCGGCCGTACGATCCTCTTTCACGACGAACACGAACTGTCCGGCCTGCGACGCCTGAACCGCGGCGGCCGGAACGACGATGGCATTGGATGCGGTGCGCAGGACGAGCGTGACCTGCACGAAGAGACCCGGCCAGAGCGCGTGATCCTCGTTCGCGAACGTCCCCTTCATCTTGATGGTGCCCGTCGACGGATCGACGCTGTTGTCGATGAAGCTGACCGTGCCCGCTTCGGTCGTGCTGATCGGAGCGGCCGTGACAATCGTCGGTGCATCGTGGGCCATCGCGCCCGGCGCCGGCGGCGCGGTCTGTTGCGCTCCTGGTGTGCCGCCTGGCTGGATCCTCGCGTCGATCCGCAGCGGTTGCGCCGATTGGTACCGGCGGATCTCGGGCAGGTAGCGACCAGGCACTGAAAAGGTCACGTAGATCGGTGCGACCTGATTGATCACGACGAGCGGCGTCGTGTCGTTCGCCCGCACCAGATCCCCCTGGTGGACGTTCAGGGCGCCCGTGCGACCGGAGATCGGGGCGAGGATATGTGTGTACTGGAGGTTCAGGCGGGCGTTTTCAATCTGTGCCTGATCGGCGGCCAGGGTCGACTCGAGCGCCAAGGAATTCGCGGCCTGGGTCTCGTACTGGTCGCGGGCGATGAGCCCGCGATTGAAGAGGTCCTCGTACCGCGCCCGCTGCGACTGGGCATTCTTCGCCTGGGCCGCATCCCGGGCGAGCACGGCCTGCGCCTGCTGGAGCGCGGCCTCGAAGGGGCGCGCGTCGAGCGTGAAGAGCGGTGCCCCCGCTTGGACGTCCTGGCCCTCCGCGAAGTGAATCGCGCTCAACTGGCCGGTGACCTGCGCCCGTATCTGGACCGTGGCCAGCGGTTCGGCCGTGCCGACGGCAGGAATCGTGACCGGAACGGCCTTCGACACGACCAGCGCGGTGACGACTGGAACGGCCCCGCCGCCACGGCCGGCGCCACGGCCTCCCCCCCGCCCGGAAGCGTCGCCCGCCACTTGCTGAGGACTGGTCCCGGCTCCTCTGGAACAGGCTGAACCCGTCAACCCGGCGACGAGCAGGCAGATCAGGGCAAATCGGTCAATGTGGGCTGAAGGGAGGCAAGAGCGAACGGTTATGAACATGCAGGTAATGGGATCATTGTCTACTCTACAGGGAAAACGACGTTTACCCGGTTCCCGTTTACGGGCGCGGCGGCTCGAGCGCAGGTCGGCTCTCGTGAAAAACGCTATCATGAGGAATGGCCCTCGACGAACGCGCCTTTTTCAGCGACAAACCGGAAACTCGACAGGGCAGGTTCCAGTGCCCGAAGTGCCGGCGGACGGGCGATTACAGCATTCGTTGGGTACGGCGCTCGAAGAAGGAGAGGCCGCCGGCCGGCGCCGACGAGACCGATCGTGCCAAGTTCGCGAAACTGCGCGACTATCTTCTCCGCCTCGACGATGAAGTAACGTGCAAGACGTGCGGCAAGAAGTTCGAGATTCCCTCGCAGCAGTCCCTGCTGTTTGTCGACCAGTTCGCGGGTCTCCCGAACGACGAAGATCTCGAGCGGGAGATCGCCGCCGCGTCCGGAGAACCGGAACCCATACCTGAGAAGAAACCTGCCCTGCCGGCGCGGTTCACCCGCAAGTCGAGCGGCTGGAAATAGGTCGCGGTCATGCGGCGCTGGAACGTCTGCCTCGCGCTCATCCTCGCGCTTCTGCCCATCCACTGGGGCCAGGCGCAGCCGCCTGCTCGCAACGTCGTCGTCATGACGATGGACGGATTCCGGTGGCAGGAGATGTTCACGGGCGCCGATCGCGCCTACTTCAAACAGGAAAAGAACGGCGAACCCGGCGCAGCCGAAAAGCGGTTCTGGCGGCCTGGCCCCGAGGAACGACGCTCGGTACTGCTGCCGTTCATGTGGGGCACGATCGCCGCAAAGGGGCAGATTTTTGGCGATCCTTCGAAGGGGAGCCGCGCCCATGTGACCAACGGGCTGTGGTTTTCGTATCCGGGCTACAACGAGATGTTCTCCGGCGTCGCTGACCCGCGCGTCGACAGCAACGACAAGGTTCCAAACCCCAACGTCACCGTGCTCGAGTGGCTCAACACCAGGCCAGGCTTCGAGGGCCGTGTGGCGGCGTTCGGGTCATGGGACGTCCTGCCGTTCATCGTGAATGCCGGCCGCAGCCACATCCCCGTCGGCAGCGGGTTCACGCCCGTGCCGTCGGCGAAGACCGAGCGCGAGCGGGCGATCAACGAGCTTGCGACGGACTTGCCAGCATATTGGGATTACGGTCCGTTCGACGCGCCGATGGTCTACGCGGCACTCGAATCGCTGCGCACGACGAAGCCGCGGGTGCTCTACATCATGCTCGGGGAAGGAGACGAGTGGGCGCACGCAGGCAAATACGAACTGTATCTGGACGCGGCGTTGCGCTCCGATCGTTTCATCGAGCGCGTCTGGAATACCCTGCAGGCGATCCCCGAGTACGCCAACCAGACGACGCTGCTCGTCACGACCGATCACGGTCGTGGTGCGACGACAGCCGACTGGACCGATCACGGCCGCAAAGTGCCGGCGGCCGAATCGACCTGGATGGCTGCCCTCGGTCCAGGCATCGCTCCGCTGGGTGTCCGGACGTCGGTCACCGTCACGACCTCGCAGCTCGCGGCGACGATCGCCGCCGTGGTGGGCGAAGACTTCGGCCGCGCGGTCCCAGCTGCCGCGGCACGCCTGCCGATCGACCGCTGAGCTCACGCCGCGCCCGTCCTCAGCGTTCCGGGTCATCAAGAAGCGCGTCATGTTTCTCGCGAGGCGGCCCTCGGAGCAGGCAATCGATCGGTTTGTGGCCGAGTCACAGCGGCTGCCCCTCTCCTACGATCAGGTCGGACTTGCCCAGGCTTCGCCGCGGGACTACGACTTCGACGAAACATTCGTGACCATCGGTCATGGCGAGGCCGCCTTCGAACGAGCGAAAGCCGCGCTCGCCGCCTGGAAACACTTCGATTTCGATTGGGTGGAGGTGTCGCCGCCGGCCGCGCCCATCGAGACGGGCACCGTCGTTGCGGTCCTCGTTCGTCATCTCAGGTTCTGGTCGCTCAACGGCTGCCGGATCCTCCACGTTCTGGGCAATCGAACACGAGGGCCGACGTTTGGATTCGCCTACGGAACCCTGGTGCACGCCTGCCGATAGACCGCTGAGCAGGCGCGCTTCCGTCGTGATTCGGGCGAGGCGATGCGCCGGGCCGTCGATGAGGGCGGCGCCTGACGGGGCCGGCGACAAAGCGCGCTACGGCTTGCTCGAGCCGAAGACGAATCCAATCGATCGCTGAATCGGGTTGTAGAACTTGCCGTAGTCGGGCGATGTGATGTTGGACTGCACGTCGCGCTCGTCCCCGGAGTCGAAGGTGTTGTAGATCTTGATGCCCGCGGTGAAGTGATACTTCCGGAAGCGCCACGGTCGGGCGAGCGTGAAGTCGAGTGAAGAGACCGAGGGGAGCCGGCCGGTCCGGTTCCGCTCGCCGACGAAGTCCTGGAATTCATTCACGGCCGACCACGGGAAGCCGCTGCGCCACTCGTAGATCGGCGAGAACACCCACTTGCCCGGCAGGCCGATCGTGCCCCGCACGATCATGCGATTGGGCACATCGGTCGGGCTGAGCGAGTTCTCGTTGTTCCTGATAATCGGATTCCGGAAGTTGCCGAAGAACTGATCGAAGTCGTTGAGATCGCGCGTGCTGTGCGACCGCACGTACGACACGGTCAGGTCGCGGTACTCGCTCGCGAGAAATCGTCCCGTGGTCTCGAACTCCCAATACTTCTGCGCGCCGGTCGACGAGAGCGTCAACACGCCGCTCGCTGGATCCGGATCGACGATGTACCCGTGCGAGCCGTTGCGGTGGAGGTAGGCTCCCTTGAAGAAGAAGCGCCGGCCGAATCGCTGGTCCCAGGCGGCGGTCTGGACGATGCTCTCCGGCGTCTTCAGGTCACCATCCACCACGTGCACGAAAGTGATCGGCAGGCCGAGCGAGCTGCCGTCAGGCGCAAACCGGCTCACCGTCTGCACGTCATACTGGGTGAATGCGCCGATGGTCAACGGCGTGCGTTCAGCGAATTTCCCGAAACCGGCGCGGAGGATCCCGCGACCCTCGGGAAGCAAGCTCAGGGACATCCCAGCACGCGGCGAGTAGTTGATCCGCTCGACAACATCGTCTCTATCCGAACGGATACCGAGCTCGAACATCAGTCGATCGTTGACGCGCCAGCGGTCCTGGGCGAACAGGGCGAACTCGGTGCCGCTGACCTCGGGGTTCGTCAGGAGCGGAGAGTAGGTGGTGCGCTCGGCAATCGAGCCGTCGAGACGCCGCACCTCGAGCTGCTGGCTGTAGTTGTCGCCGTCGAACCTCGAGTTCTGGAAGTCGAGCCCGACCTTGAACATATGCTGGCCGGCCCAGTCCTTCGACATCGTCAGCGCCTCGACGAACTGCAGGCTGCGGACGTTGCGTTCCTGGCGATTGAAGAAGTTGCCGCTCTGTCCCTGCGGCGCGTAGACCATCGGCAGCGTGCCCTGGGTTTTCTGGTCGACCTCGAAGATACGTATGGCGACGGTCGACTCCAGAACTGCGTGTTCCGACAGGATGAGACGATCGACGAGCCCGGTCGAGAACCCTGACTGGGTGAATCTCGGCGTGGTCTCCTCTGGTCGAAACGTCGAGAGCGTCGCGTTCGTGATCTTGCGCGGAAAGTAGATGACGCCCCCGGTCAGGGCGTGGCGCGACGACAACGTCGCGTCCAGCCTGGTAAACGAATCGAAGCTGTCGAGGCCGAGCTGCGGTTCGCCGGGGAGGCTCTTCACCGGCGTGCGCACGAAGCGGTATTGCAGGTACTCACCGAACAGCAACTTGTCGCGTTTGATCGGTCCCGATATCGAGAACCGAGGCTCGAACTTGTTGACGAAGGCGAAGCCCTTGCCGAAGCCGGGGACCAGGTTGTCGGGTTTGAATACCCACTCGTTCGTGCCACGCTTGGTGCGCACCTGCGTAACGCTCGTCGAGAACCGGCCGTACTCCGCGGCGAAGGGGTTCGAGAGAACTTCCACAGATTCCACGGCGCCGCTCGGCAGTTCGAGATCGAAGTCGCCGGTGGACGGGTCGTTGAGGCTCGCGCTGCTCAGCTGAAGGGCCCCGGTCGTCGGGGCGCCCCCCTTGACGCGCAGGCGGCCTTCCGGACCGCGAATGATGCTCGGCAGCACGGTCAGGAGCGACTGGAAATCATCGCCCGTGAGCGGCTGGATATCCATCTTCGCACCAGTCAAGACGTCGCTCACCGCGACCGGCTGCAGGCTTTCTGTCGGTGAGTTTGCGGGCACGACGACGTCCACGCTCTCGCGCACGAACGTCAATCGCATCTCCACCAGCACCTGCTCGGTCTCGCCGGCGCTAACGGTGAACGGTGACGATTCGGCATCCGCGAAACCGTCACGGACCGCTTTGACGACGTAGCGGCCGGCGGACACGTCGGGGAAGGTGACCTGGCCGACCTGGTCGCTCGTGGTCTTCGCAATGACGATGTTGCCGTCGACATTGCGCAACTCGACGCTCACCGCGGGAATGCGCAGTCCTTCGACCGTGATGGTCACCACGACGCGCCCCGGCCCTGAGGTCGGCGACTTCGCAGCCAGCGTTTGCTCAGTTCCAGACGTGAAGTGGGGCGCCGGACGCGAAGCGAGAAGTGAGCCCCCCCGAGCTGGGCGAGCGCCGTCGGCGCTGACCGCACAGAGGGAAAGGATGAGAACAGCGATCACATTTGACATAGCCACCATCGACATCAACACCTCAAACCGAGACAGGCGAAAAGTTTACCTGAACGAACCGGGTCGCGGGCTACCAAGTTCTTCTCATTTTTTGGCTTCTTCGAGGTTGCACATGACGCGTTCATGAAACGTTAATCTTCTTGCGACCGTGCTGCGACCTCGCGTCTTCCACGGGCCCCGCGAACACCAATCGCGCTCAGTTCTGTACGCTGAAGAAGCGGCTTCCCACACCCTGAAAGGCGCCCGCATCGTCTCGCACGACCCACGAAATCGTGTGCAGCCCGTTGGTCAGGCCCGTCGAATCGAACTGGTAGACGCCTATCGCGCCGTTCGAGTTCGCATACCCGGGAAAGAGCGCCGCGATGTCCGGGCGGAGGTGGTTGTACGACGGATGGCCGACCATCACGCCGTCGATATACACATCGATCGTCGAGCCGTCGGAGGGAATCGTCTTCGGCTGCGGTGTGAGCGCCCAGCCGAAATTGATGACGACTCCGGAGACGGTCGCGCCCTGCGCTGGGGTGTCGATGGTTCCGAACGGCAGGGTGCTGGCGGCATTGGCTGCCACGATGACGCGCGTGCCGATGGTCTGGCTCTCGCCGGCTCGAGACGTCGCCACGGCGTGGAGCGTGAAGGTGCCGTTCCCCCCGTTTGGCAGCATGTTGGTCAGAATCATGAATCCCCAGCCGGCGCTCGACACGTCTGGGTACTGTGGGAACGCGGCAACGATGTCCGGCCTCGCACCCTCGATCATCGCCGCCGTTCCGACAAATACCAGGCCGCTCGCGTCGGTCGGTTCGCCGGCGAGTGGCGAACGATGGATTCGAACGCCGGCGATGCCGCTGTCATCCACGGCCCAGCCGGTGAACGCCACCTCACCCGCAACCGTCGCCGACGGCGGCGGCGTGTCGATCGTGCCGAGCGGCACCGTGGCCACGACTGGTGCGGCGATTCGGGTCGTGATGGCGTGCTGACAGACGCGGCAAAACGGCACGCTGAGCGTCCGCATCTTGCAGTCGTACTCCGGTCGATAGGCGCCGCAGTGGTAGTAATGCGCGCCCTCGAAGAGGCCGACCGTGCCCGTTGGGACCGAACTTGGGCTGCTGTCAGCCGACGCGCAGTCCGGATTGCTCATGGTCGGGAGTGCGGTGGCCGCGCTGACTGCCCAGTTCCATTTGAGCGTCGAACGGTTGCTGACGACCGTGACGTTTGGCTCCGACGGGTCCACAGCCGGATGCTGGTCGTGATCGGGTTCGACGCCGCCGGCGTAATAGGCGTATTCGTCGGCCAGCCCGAAGGCCGTGTGGCCCATCTCATGAAGCGCGATTTCAGTCGCGCCCGTTGCGAGCGAGAAAACTCCAATCGATCCGCCGCTCCCGCCGTAGACCTGCGAATTCACGACGACCAGTACGACCGAAAATTCGGGCACCTGGGCCAAGGCGACCTGCAGGGCGGTGGAGTCGTCGCATACGAGCAGCCGGCGCAAGCCGTTTGCGCCGAACTGCGCATCAAAATAGGTATGAGGCGTCGCGCCGGTACCGCCCGCGGCGACCGGATCGTCGGCGCCGGATTCGTTCGAGGCGACATTGACCCGGAAGACATTGAGTCCGTGAGCCACCTGGCCGAACGGATCGGTCCCCGTGAGCGCGGTCACGAACGCCGAGCAGGCCAGGTTGAAATTGTTCTGCTGCGGGTTGGTGAAACCTTCCGCGAGGAGCACGACGTTGAAGGCCTGGCTCCTCGGCGCGGTGCCGAAGATCTGCGTCGTTCCGAGCACGACGCCGTCCGCGGCGCTCATCGCCGGCTCAGCGGAAAGCTCGCGACGTCCACGACGCGCGGCTGGACCCTCTCGACGCCCGCGCCGCGTTCGGCGCCTTGGACGATCCGGACAACGGTCACGTGATCGGCCTCCTCAACCGCCGGCAGCGTGACCGTGAAGGCGCCTCGCTGCCGCGGGGCATCGATCCTGGCGATCGGTTCGTCGTGACGCTCCGGAAAGACTTCCGTGCTTCGGCTGAATGCACCGTGTGCGGCGACCCGGGCGAGCGTGCGGTCGCCAGAATCTCGAGCGTCGAGATAATAACCGGGCGCGTCCGCGCTTGTCGGGCTCGCGTCGGTCACGACCATTTCGACGGTCTGCTGAGTCACGAGCCGCAGCTGGTCGCCCTCGTATTCGAAGATGAGGCGAATCGCCCGCTGCGGCTGGAATCGTGCTCCCTCGTTGCTCATCGTCGCCTCCCCGGGGCGGGGCCAGGCCGTGGATCGTGAACGGCGGGGCCAGGCCGCGAACCGTGAACTGTTCGAGCCGATATCACGGCTGGCGCGACGAGATGTACGCGATCAGGTCGACAATGTCGCTGTCGGTGACGTTGGCGACGACGGGCTTCATGAGCGCGGACATGGCCCCGCGTCTCGTGCCGAGCTTGATGTCGTACATCTGTCGGGCCAGGTAACTTGGCGATCGGCCGGCCAGGTTCGGTATCGTGCCGAGGCCCTTCAAGTCGGGACCGTGGCACACGCCGCACGGGGTCGTCTTGCCGTTGCCGCCGGTCGTCGCGAGCGCCTCGCCGCGCTTGATGCTGCCGATCGGCGCATAGGCGATGAACCCCGATCGCGGGTTCCGGATCTGCGTCTGCGCCACGTCTTCGGGCGTCTCGATGATCCGCACGCCAATCGGCTCAGTAGCGCCGTCGCCCACGGGAAAGTAGATTTCACCCTGGATGCGCATCGTAGGCACCGTCTCGGTCTCGACGACGCGGATGTATTGCGGCACCTTGATCGATGAGAAGTAGCGCGCGACTTCCTTGATCTCGTCCTCCGTCATCGTCTTCGCGATGTTCTCCATCTCGAGCGTATTGGCCTTGCGTGGCTCGGCGCTGTGCCGGAGTCCCTGCTGGAAGTCGTGCAGCTGCTGCACGATGTACTCGTAGGGCAGGCCCTGCACCGGCGCGTTCTCGGGCCGGCCACGGCCGTTCGGCAGGTGACAGAGGCCGCACGCGCGCGCGACGCCTGGCTTGCCGCGCGAGACCGTTGCCGGCATCGCCGGATGATCGTCGGGAAACCAGTCCGCCGGCCCGTAGCTGAAACTGACTTGCGCCTGCGTGAACTGCAACTTCGAGCCTTCCGCCTGACGCATGACCGGCGGCTGACCGTTGGCCGGCGGCGCGTTCGGATCCGTCACCGCCGGCGCGGGCGGCGCGGCCGCTTGCGGAGGAATGATGCCCGGAGGCAGCGGCGGGGCAGCATAGGGCCATACGGGTGGCAACTCAGCCGGCGACTGTCCGCTGACGATAGCGAAGAGGAAAAGGAACGCGATGAAGATGCAGGTCTTGAGTTTCACGCCCATAGTCTAGAACGTGTTTCAGTAACTTCTGGTAGTTTCCCGATCTTTGCGGCAACCACGCTGCGCTTCCTTGCGATGAATCGTGATTCCCTCCGGGTGATAGACTTTCGGACGCTCTTTGTGGGAACCACGCGATGGAAAAGGCTGTGTCCGGGGTGCGCGTCTATCGGTTTGGGGCGTTCACCCTTGATGCGAGGACCGGCGAGCTCAGCAACGCCGGAAGCCGAACTCCGCTGCGCGACCAGGCTCTGCAGCTTCTTCTGGCGCTGCTCGAACGGCCGGGAGACGTGGTCACGCGCGAAGAACTGACGAGCCGGTTGTGGGCCGAAGGCACCTTCGTGGACTTCGATCGCGGGCTGAACAAGGCCGTCAATCACCTGCGCGAGGCGCTGGGAGACTCGGCAGAACACCCCCGGTTCATCGAAACATTACCGCGCAAGGGCTACCGGTTCATCGCCCCGGTCGCGCGCCCCGCTCCGGAAGTAGAGCAGGCCCCATCGAATGAACCGGGGCGCGTGTCGCGGGTGCGCGTCTGGGTTGCGGTGGCGGCGCTCGTCACCTGCCTGGGCATCGTGATTGGCGTGAACGCCGGCGGCACCCGGACCTGGCTGGGAACCAGGTGGCGTCCCGCTCCGCAAATCTCGGCGCTTGCGGTCATTCCCCTCGAAAACCTCTCACGCGATCCCGAGCAGGAGTACTTCGCGGACGGGATGACCGACGCGCTGATTACCGGCCTCGCCAAGGTGGGCAGCGTCCGGGTCACGTCCCGTACGTCCGTGATGCGCTTTAAGGGGACGAAGAAAACCGTCGCGGACATCGGGCGCGAATTGAACGTCGACGCCGTAGTGGAAGGCACCGTGACGCGTTCCGGATCCCGCGTTCGGATCACCGCGCAGCTGATTCAGGTCTCCACGGACATGCACCTGTGGGCAGAGGCGTACGAACGAGACTTGAGCGAGGTTCTCGACCTCCAGCGGGAAGTCGCCACCGATATCGCCCGCCGGATCAACGCCCTGGTGAAGCCTCTGGACCGGCCGCATTCGGTCAGCCCCGAGGCGTACGGCTTGTACCTGAAGGGGCGCTACTTTTTCTATCAGTACACGAGCGATGGGTGGCAGCGGTCAATCGATCACTTCAACCAGGCGATTGCGCGCGACCCCGGATTTGCGCCGGCCTATTCCGGCCTGTCCGATGCCTATCTGGTCGCCGGCGCCTACGGCGCCATACCGACGCCGGAAGCGCTGACGCGCGGAAAAGCTGCGGCAACCAAGGCTCTCGGTCTGGATGACACGCTGGCGAGCGCGCACTTCGCGCTGGCAACCGCCTCGACCTGGTACGACTGGAACTGGGTGAATGCCGAGAGAGAGTTCCGGCGCGGGCTCGAGCTGGATCCAAACGATGCGCTCGGCCGGAACTGGTACGCCGGCTACCTCTCGGTGCTGGGCCGGCACGAGGAGGCCATCGCCCAGCACGAACGGGCTCGCGAGCTCGATCCGTCCTCCCCGATCATCAACGCCAACCTGGCGCGTGCGTTGTACTGGGCTCGCCGATACGACGAGGCGATTGCCCAGGCGCGCAAGACGCTTCAAATGGACCCGCAGTTTGGGGTGGCCCTCTTCTGGCTCGAGGGTTCGTTGCGCCACAAGGGCCTCTTCAGAGAAGCCGTGGCGCTCCGTCAGATGGTCGCCACTCCGGAGCAGGCGAGCGTGATCGGGCACCAATTTGAAACGGGAGGGTTTCAGGCGCTTCTCCGCCGGGACGGACAAGCCTTCGAGAAGGGCGGGGCGCTGGTTGAAGCGGCCCGGTGCTACGCGCAGCTTGGCCAAAACGCTGAAGCGCTCACCCTGCTCGAGACCTGCGCGGAACGGCGATGCTCGTCGATGGTCACACTGAAAACGGAACCGGATTTCGACGGTCTGCGATCGGACGCGCGATTTCAGGCCCTCCTTCGAAAGATCGGGCTGCAGTAACGCGCGCGACGATCGTCGGTGAGGGGGAGAACCCAATCATTCAATGATGATCCGGCCTCGCAGCGCGGCGTTCGTCTTGTTGAGGTGGTCGTGAAAGCCGCACGTCCCTGGCAGATTCAGCGTGCCCGTATTCCGGCTCTCGCCGGGCTGCAGAACGCCGACCTGGTTGAGCGGCGGGCATTGGGTATGCACGTCAACCGGATCGGACACGATCGAGTGTGGCTCGGTGTCGTTGTTGACGAACCTGACCTGACCCCACGCTTTGATACGCACTTCGTTGGGTGTCACGCCGGCCGGGCCGATGGTGATCGTCGCATCCGGCGCCGAGGGGGCCGATGGGCTCGATCCGCAGGACGCGACCAGCGGGAGCATCAGCATCGTTACGAGACGCAATTTCATTTGTCGCACCTACCCGCGAGCGAACCCCATATATCGTAGGATCAACCCCATCGGAGGATCGATGACGCGATTCGCAGTTCTGGCCGGCATTACAGCGCTCTCGGCTCTGGCTATCTATTTTGAGCCTGCGGGCGCCTCGCAGACGCGGAAGCCGGCGCCGCCTCCCAGGCCGCCCGCCGAGTTGCTGCGCCTGTCGCTCGCCGCCGAGAAAGCGGGCCTCGCCGAACCGTTCAAAGGCATTACGGCAAAGGGAGGCATCGAACCGAATCTCTTCGCCATCCGGTCAACCGGCGTCTCCACCGAGCCCGTTCGCAGGGCCACCGACGCATTCCTGGCGAGCCTTACCGCCGACCAGCGCACGATCACTGCGTTTCCCGTCCAAGACGACGAGTGGCGCAAGTGGATGAACCAGAGCTTTTACGTGCGACAGGGTATCAGCTTCCTGGACATGACCGAGCCCCAGCGCGATGCGGCGTTCGCACTCCTGCACGCCGGGCTGAGCGCGAAGGGGCTGAAGCTCACGCGCGACATCATGCGGCTCAACCACACGCTCGGCGAGCTCAACGACGACAACTTCTCGGAGTATGGCGAGTGGCGGTATCACATCACCGTGATGGGGACGCCCTCCGCCACCGAGCCCTGGGGATGGCAGTTCGACGGTCACCACGCCATTATCAACTACTTCGTCCTGGGCGACCAGGTGGTGATGACGCCCTTTTTCACCGGTTCGGAGCCGGCCACCGCACCGTCAGGCAAGTACAAGGGCACGACGATCCTGAGAGACGAGCAGCAACACGCGTTGGCGTTCGTGAACGGCCTCGCGGAAGCCCAGCGGACCAAGGCCATCCTCAGCTTCTCCAAGACGGGCAACAACATCCTGACGGAGGCGTGGAAGGACAACGTCGTGCTCGACTACGCCGGTCTTTGCGCCACGGAGATGACTGACGCGCAGCGGCGCCAGTTGATTGCCCTCGTGGCGTTGTATGTCGACAACATGGACGACGGACACGCGCGCGTGCGGATGGACGAGGTGCGTCAGCATCTCGATCGGACCTGGTTTGCGTGGATCGGCAAGACCGATCCGGGCGCCGTGTTCTACTACCGCATCCACAGTCCGGTGATCCTGATCGAGTTCGATCACAACGTGCCCGCGAATCTCAGGCATCTGGCGGCGGATCCCACGCTGCCCAACGTCGAGCACATCCACACGATCGTGCGCACACCGAACGGCAACGACTACGGCAAGGACCTGCTGCGGCAGCACTACCTGCAGCATCCGCACTAGCGCGGAGCCACGCCCTTGGCCGCCCACGCGCGGGGCCGAAGCGTGAACGCCCCGTCTTCGCGCTCATGCAACAGCCGTTTGCGAGGCCTGGACGCGAGCCTCGCTATCCTCCGTGAGAAACGCGAGCTCACAGTCAGGCCACTAACCGCACCTTACCGCGTTGCAACCCTTTTCTCTGGTCCTCGGGGGCTGGCGTCGTGCCGAGGCACGGTCACGCACCCAGAGGAGTGACGCCGTACGCCCGAGCGAGGTCATTGATGTTCGCTCTCAGCGCGGCCCACAGCCGCGCGACCTCGGTGCCGTACTTGCCCCTGGTGACGGCCTGATTGATCTTGCGACCGTCATCCACGACTCGCTCGACTTCGACCTTCGTTTCGATCCACGCGTCCGTCGCATCGAACTTGCGCCGCAGCCGGTTGGTCGATCGGTTCAGATCTCCGAGGGCCTCGTCCAGGTCGTCCTTCTTGGCGTTCGCGGTAGTCTTCTGGGATTCGGTGGCGGTACCGCGACGCCGGGTTGCCGGAGCCGAGGAGCCAGCGGTCGCGGCGTTGTCGCCGCGGCGTTCCAGGTACTTGCGGAACTCGTCGACTCCGTTTTCGACCTTGACGATGCGGTCGGCGACCATGGCCTTGGTCAGTGGCTGCGCGAGACCGTGCGCCGAGGGCCAGGCCAGTACCAACACCAGCAGCGAAAACATGCTTGCGTAACGTCTCACGGTGTCTCCTCATGTAGAGCACTCAGGGATGCCGCTCCTAACTGAGCTGCGGACGTGCACGAGCGAGATCTTCATTCTCGCACAGGTGTCGGTGCGGCCTTTGGCTCACCGCTGGCGCGACAGAGCACGCAGTTCCCGGAGAAGTATTTCGGTCGGCATTCCGACATAGCGGGAAGGTTCTTCTTACATGACGACTTGTCGGGGCGCGTTATGATGCCGTCCTGCAGGCAAGACGGCTGTGAACGGAGGTCCACGAGAGGGGATCGAGATGCCGAGCAGTGCCGTACAGGTCCAGCCGCTGACGTCAGGCGATCTCGACGGCGCACTTGCTCTGAGCACGACGGTCGGTTGGAATCAACGCGCCGAGGACTGGCGCATGCTGCTGAACATCGCGCCGGCCGGAAGCTTCGCCGCAGTGGCCAACGGCCGCGTGGTCGGCACCGCGATGGGCATCGACTATGGGCGCTTCGGATGGATCGCGATGATGCTCGTCGACCCAGCGTACCGAGGCCGAGGGCTCGGTGCGCGGCTGCTCGAACGAGCGATGATGGCGCTTCCCGCCGCGCTTCCAATCCGCCTTGATGCGACTCCGCTCGGTCGTCCGCTGTATCACCGGTTTGGCTTCGAGGACGAGGTGGTGTTGAGCCGCCACGTCGCTGATACGCCAGCCGGTGAACATCTGGCCGTGCGACAGGCGATGGGCTCGCGTCTTCGTCCCTTGACCGCCGCGGACCTGCCGTCGGTGACCGAACAGGACACGGACGTGTTCGGCGGCCACCGGCACCGGGTCATCGAGTGGATGCTGGATGGTTCCCCGCAGTATGCATGGATTGCACACGACAGCGTGGGGCGGCCACAGGTACTGCCTCGGTCGAGGCGGCCTGCTGTTCGATCAGATCGGTCCGGTCGTGGCACAGGACCCTGAGGTTGCGAAGGCGTTGGTGGGAGCCGCGCTTCGGCACGCCGCGAGAAGGCCGGCCGTGATCGACGCGTTCGATGCGCGCGAGACGTTTACCGCGTGGCTGCGCGGCGCCGGATTTCGGGCCGAGCGTCCACTCTATCGAATGTGCCGTCCCATTGGCGGACGACTCAGCGACGATGTACCCGTCGATCGCGACCTGACGGAGTTCGCAATATTGGGGCCGGAATTCGCGTGAGCGCTCTGTTGCACCCGGCGAGCCGAGAGATAATGGCCCGGTGTCGTGGCGAGCCGCGGCTGTCACGGAGGTCCAGATGACGTGGGCCCGTATCCTCAGGCTATTCGCTGTCGCGATCACCGCCGTGATGACCGTCTCGGCCCCGCCCGTGCCGCAGGCGCAGACACAATCGATGGTGCTCGAGAACGTGCGGATCATCGATGGCACCGGCGCCGCACCGATCGAGAACGGCCGCGTCGTCATCGAAGGCGACCGCGTCACGGCCGTCGGGACCGCGGCAACGGTACCAGCACCGCCGGGAGCGGAACGGGTCGATCTGGCCGGCCGAACTGTGATCCCCGGACTGATCGATGTGCACTTTCACGTCGAGAACGATCCCAAGCTGGCGCTCCGCCAACTGAGCTACGGCGTCACTGCGTTCCGCGACCCGGGGCAGTGGAACGACAAGTTCGACCAGCTGCGGCGGATGATCGCGGCCGACGGCCTGCCGGGGCCTCGCATCTTCACGACCGGGCCACACATCGACGGAGAGCACCCCGCCTATCCGGCCGACTCCGTCGTCGCGCGCGACCCGGAAGAAGCGCGCCGGCAGGCCGAGATCTCGGTGCAGCAGGGCGCGTCGGCGCTCAAAATCTACTTCCGGCTTCCATTCGCGAGCGCGAAGGCGGTCATCGACGTGTGCCAGGCACGGCGGATTCCCTGCACGGCGCATCTCGAGCTTCTGGATGCCGGCGAGTTGATAGCGGCCGGCCTGCACGGCGTCGAGCACATCACGTCGTTCGGTGTCAGCGTGCTCGCGCGCCGCGAGGCTGAAGCCTATCGCCAGGCCGTGCTGAGCGACAACGACGCGAGGCGCGAAGGACGCTACCGGATCTTCGCCGCAGCGAATCTCGATGGCCCGGAGGCACGCGCGCTCTACGCGATTCTGCGCGAGCGGAAACCGTGGGTCGATCCCACGCTCGCGGTCTTCGAGCGCCGAGGCGGTCACCTTCCGGCAGGCGTCAAGCCGGACGACTTTCCAGTGATGATCTCCGGCTTCCTGAAAATGAAGCAGCTGACGAGACGCGTGGCACAGGAAGGAGCCCGAGTCGTCGTCGGAGGGCATACCAGCGTGCCATTCGCGAGTCGCGGCGAGGCACCCTGGCGTGAGATGGAGCTGCTCGTCGAAAGCGGCTTCACTCCACTCGAGGCCATCGTGGCCGCGACGGCCACGGCGGCAGACTTCCTCTACCGCGGAGATGAGCTTGGCACGCTGCGTCCCGGGCTCAAGGCGGACATGGTTGTCCTCCGCAGGGATCCATCACGCGACATCGCGGCCGTGCGGTCGGTCGACCGCGTCATGGTCAACGGACGCTGGATCGACCTCGCTCGATATCGGACGTACTGACGCGCGCCCCCTTCCTGTACGATCAGCCCGCATGAAGCTTCCCGATCGCGTCCATTCCGAGGCGGCCCTCGAAGACATTCTCGCCGAACCGTCAGAAGCTGATGTCGCGTGCGTCTCCCGTCTGGATGGAGAAGTGTTGATCCTCGGCGCCGGCGGCAAGATGGGATTGTCGCTCGCGCGCCGCGTGCACCGGGCGGCCAGGCGCGCCGGAGTCCCGGTTCGCGTGGTCGCCGCGTCGCGTTTCTCGTCCGCTCCCGCACGCGCCGGCCTCGAGGCCGACGGCATTCGGACCGTTGCCTGCGATCTGCTCGATTCGGAGGCAATCCAGGCGCTGCCCGGCGCGCCGAACGTGCTGTTTCTCGCCGGCAGAAAATTCGGCACGCGCGAGCGAACCGACATCACCTGGGCGACCAATACCATCGTGCCGGCGCGTGTCGCGGAGCGATTCAGCCAGTCGCGCATGGTCGTGTTTTCCACCGGCAACGTGTACCCGCTCGTTACGGTGAACGGTCGCGGGGCAACGGAAGACGACACGCCGGCGCCGGTAGGCGAGTACGCGCAGTCGTGTCTAGGACGGGAGCGGGTGGTGGAGTTCGTGTCGCGCGAAAAGGGCATGCCCGTCCTCATCTACCGTCTCAACTACGCCGTCGATCTCCGCTACGGGACGCTGGTGGACATCGCACGGCGTGTGTTCGATGGCGAGCCGATCGATCTCTCGATGGGGTTCTTCAACGCGATCTGGCAGGGCGATGCCAACAGCTATGCGCTGCGCAGCCTGGAGCTGTGCTCGTCACCGCCCGCGATCCTGAACGTGACAGGCCCCGAGCGCATCGGTGTTCGTGAGATGGCCGAATGGTTCGGTTCGGTGTTCGGCCGTACGGCTCGATTCGTCAACAGTGAGGGGCCGGTTGCGCTCCTCAGCGACTCGAGCCGCTGCCGTGCGCGGCTTGGGGAGCCCGAAGTCCCGCTTACCGTTCTGCGGCAGTGGGTCGCGCACTGGGTTCAGTCCGGGGGTGCCTCGCTCAACAAGCCGACGCATTTTGAGGTCACCGATGGCAGGTTCTGAGGACGGTCGTCTCTCTGAAGTGCGGCGTCGCCTTCTCGATGGCGTCGTGATTCCGGCGCATCCGCTTGCCCTCACCGAGTCACGTCAGCTCGACGATCGCCGGCAGGTCGGGTTGACGCGCTATTACTGCGACGCCGGCGCCGGGGGGCTTGCCGTCGGCGTGCACACCACGCAGTTCGAGATTCGAGCGCCTTCCATCCGGTTGCTGAAGCCGGTCCTCAGCCTGGCCGCGCGAACGGTGGCGGAATGGTGCGGCCACGGCGAGCGGCCCCTCATGATTGCCGGCGTCTGCGGTCCAACGCCGCAGGCGCTTGGGGAGGCGGAGCTCGCGCTATCGCTCGACTACGACGCGGCGCTCCTGAGCCTGTCCGCGTTCCGGGATGTCGGCAATGACGTCGTGCTGGAGCACTGTCGCCGCGTCGCCGCCGTGATACCGCTCGTCGGCTTCTACCTGCAGCCGGCCGTCGGCGGCCGCATCCTCGATCAGGACTTCTGGCGCGGGCTGCTCGACATCGAGCGAGTTGTCGCGATCAAGGTCGCTCCATTCGATCGATACCGCACGCTCGACGTCGTCACGGCGCTCGCGCGAAGCGGACGACGAGATGTGGCGCTGTATACCGGAAATGACGATGCGATCGTTGCCGATCTACTGACGCCGTTTCCCGGGACTGACGACCGGCCGCTGCATTTCTCGGGCGGGTTGCTGGGGCAGTGGGCCGTGTGGGCGAGAGGCGCCGTCGATCTGCTGCGACAGTGTCAGGCGGCCACGAGACTGTCTGGGGCACGGGAGAGAGATGAAGACCCAGTGCGCCTGCTCGCGATCGGCGCGCAAATAACGGACGTCAACGCGGCGCTGTTCGACCCGGGACATCAGTTCGCCGGCTGCATTCCAGGCATCCACGAGGTGCTCCGCCGGCAAGGTCTCCTGGCTGGACGATGGTGCCTGAATCCGCAGGAGGAATTGAGCCCGGGGCAGATGAACGAGATCGATCGCGTGCTGACCCGCTATCCTCATCTGTCGGACGACGAGTTCGTGAAGGAGCATCTCGATCGATGGCTAGCCTGAAGCACCTCGGCGTTGCGATGCTGCTGTGGGCGCTCAGCTTCAGCCCGACGAATCAGGCAGGCGTGTCGCCGGCCGATCTCGTGCTGCTCGACGGAAAAATCTTCACCGTCGATCAGCAATTCAGCACCGCGTCAGCGCTGGCGGTCCGCGGGGGACGATTCGTCGCCGTCGGGTCCAACGACGAGGTCCGCCGCCACATCGGGTCAGGGACGCGCGTGATCCAGGGCCGCGGCCGGACGGTGGTGCCGGGTATCATCGACACCCACGTCCACGCGCTCGATGTCGCCGCGGGGGAGGCCGTGCAACCGTTCGAGAACCTCTCGTCGGTTGCCGAGTTGCAGAACTGGATTCGGAGGGAGGCGGCTCGTCGGCCGCGGGACGCCTGGATCTGGACGCCGCGTACATATCCGACTCGCCTGCGGGAGCATCGCTTCCCGTCACGCAGCGAACTGGACGCGGCCGACGCCATTCATCCCGTCGTCGTGGACTGTGCGTATGCCTTCTCGCTGAATTCCGCGGCGCTGGCGGCAGCCGGTATCACGCGCGACACGCCTCAGCCGCCTGGCGGCTCGATTGTGAAGGACGCGTCGGGCGAGCCGACCGGCGTGCTGCGAAACGCGGGCATCCTGCTCGCCCGGTTCGGTTACAAGACCGGCACGCCTCCTCTGGACGCGCTCGAGCAGGTTCATAGACAGTACCTCGCGACGGGCATCACGAGCGTCATCGAGCGGGGCGCGACGCTCGAGGGCTATCAGACATACAAGGCTCTCCACGCCGCCCGCCGTCTGCTCGTGAGATCGACCGTGACAATTCGTGTACCCGCCGGGGGCGAGTCCACGGCTGTCGAGCGCTTCATCGATAGCCTGCCGGTTGCCTTCGGCGAGGGCGACGAATGGCTCAAAGCGGGGCCGCTCAAACTCGTCGCGGACGGCGGGATCCTGATCGGCACATCGTTCATGCGGGCGCCATACGGTCGCGGCGCACGGGAGCTGTATGCACTGGACGACCCGGAGGACAGAGGGTTCTTGACGCTCACGCCGGGGCAGATCAGGGATGCGGTGGCCATCATTCATCGCCGTGGCTGGCAGATGGTTGCGCACGTCACCGGTGACGCTGGAGTGGATGCCGTGCTCGATGCGATCGAAGCCGCACAGAAGGAGTACCCGGCGTCGGACCGGCGGCACACGCTCCTTCACGCATACTTCGTGCACCCCGAGGTGGCGGCGCGCGCGGCCAGGCTCGGCGTGCTCGTCGACACTCAGCCTGCCTGGTACTACAAGGATGCCGTCGCCCTCGCAAGCGGACTCGGCCGCGACCGTCTCGCCCATTTCATCGGGCTACGGACATGGCGCAACGCGGGCGTCGATGTCGCGATCAACACCGACCACATGCTCGGGCTCGATCGGAACGAGGCGCTGAACCCGTTCAATCCGTTCCTGACGATGTACGCCGCCACCACGCGCAGGACGGAATCGGGCCAGATCGTCAGCGGTGACGAAGCCGTGTCGAGAGAAGAGGCGCTGCGGATGATGACCAGCGCCGCGGCGCGATTCAGCTTCGATGAGAAGGACAGAGGGTCGATCGAGGCCGGAAAACTCGGCGACTTCGTCATCCTCGACGATCATCTGATGACGGTATCCGCTGAACGATTGCGGACGATTCAGCCGGTCATGACCGTCATCGGTGGCCAGGTCGCGTTCGAACGCGCGGCCGCCCGATGAGTGTTGACCACGGTTCGTTCCGTGTAATCTTGGAACGTGGCCGTCCCGCGACCGCTGCGCATCGAGCTGCTCGGAGGCTTTCGGCTCGTCGATGACGGCCGTCCGCTTACGCGCACGCCGGGCACCCGGCAACAGCAACTGCTTGCGTTTCTCATCCTTCACGGGCGCAACGCTGGCGTGCCCCGTCAGCGGGTCGCAGGCTCGCTGTGGCCGGATTCGAGTGACGTTCAGGCGCTGACCAATCTCCGCCGCGAGCTGCACCACCTGCGGGAAGCGTGGCCCAAACTCGACGCGCTCGTCGATGCCGGGCCGCGCACGCTCGGGTGGCGTGACGAGCCCGGTACGCTTGTGGATGTGGCGGCGTTCGATGCCGCCGCGGACCGCGGACTGGCGGGGAGCCGTGACGCGCTCCACGAGGCCGCGGACCTGTATCGGGGCGACGTGCTGCCCGACTACGCCGGCGAGTGGATCGACGCCGACCGCGAGCGTCTCCGTCAACGTGCGACGCAGGTGTTGAAGCGGCTGGTCGACCTCCTCGAACAGGATCGCGCGTTTGGCGAGGCGATCCAGCACGCGCAGCAGTTGCTCCGTCTCGATTCAGTCGACGAGCAGGCCTGGTGCGCGCTCATGCGTTGTCACTCGCGCCGGGGCGAACGCGCTACTGCGTTGCACCTGTATCAACAGTGCGCCGCCACACTCAGGAAGGAGCTGGGGGTTCAGCCCAGTGCGGCCACTCGCATCACCTACCGCGAGATTCTCGACGTCGATACCGCCGCGCCGGCAGTCGTGTCCCCGCCACGCACGGCCGTGTATCCGCTCGTAGGTCGCCAGCCGGAATGGCATGCGCTGCTCAACGCCTGGAGGATCGCATCAGCAGGCAGGACGCGGCTGTGTGTGATCAGGGGGGAAGCCGGGATAGGGAAGACCAGGCTCGCCGAGGAGCTGGTGGACTGGTCGCGTGTCAACAGCATCACCGCGTTGACCGCCCGCTGTTACGCCGGCGAAGGGCGCCTGGCGTACGCGCCGATTGCCGCCTGGCTGAAACACGAGGCGTGCCGCCCGGCGCTGATGCAGCTGGAGGCGTCGTGGATGACCGACGTGGCGAGGCTCCGTCCGGAGCTCCTCACTGCGCGACCCGATGTTCCTGCGCCGGACCGGCAGCTCGAAAGCTGGCAACGCCTGCGCTTTTTCGCGGCGCTCACCGAGGCCTTCCGCGCCGCGGCACCGCTCGTGCTCGTAATCGACGACCTCCAGTGGGCCGACGGCGACACGATTGAATGGCTACAGTACTTCGTGCGGTCGACGTCTGCCACGCCGTGCCTTGTCGTCGCCACTGTGCGGGCAGAAGAGCAGCAGGACAACCCTGCCCTCGGGCCGATGCTCGCGCACCTGGAGCGCGACGAACTGGTGACGACGATCGCCCTCGGTCCGCTCGACCGGACGGCCACGGCGCAACTCGCCGGCGAGGTCGCAGAGCATCCGCTCGACGAGACGGCGCTCGCGCGCGCCTTCCGCGAAACCGAAGGCCACCCCCTGTTCATCGTCGAGCGCGGACGCATGGAGGTCGGGCGGGAGCCGGGCGCAGCGGCCGAGCGAACGTTGCCGCAAGTGCAGTCCGTGGTGGCCGCCCGACTGGCACTCCTGTCCGATGACGCACGAGCGGTTGCCGAGGTCGCGGCGGCGGTCGGACGCGACTTCCGGTTCGACATCCTCGCGCAGGCGAGCGACCTCGAAGAGGACGCGCTCGTGCGTGCGCTCGACGAGCTCTGGCGCCGCCATATCGTCCGCGTGCAGACCGACGAGCGATGGGATTTCAGCCACGACCGTATCCGCGAAGTGGCCTACGACGGCATCGGGCCGGCCCGCCGCCGCCTGATACATCGGCGGATCGCGCAGGGGATGAAACTGTTGTTTGCTGAGCGGCTGGACGACGTCAGCGCGTCGATCGCCGAGCATCTCGATCGCGGTGGCCAACAGGCAGCGGCCGTTCCGTTCCTCGAACGGGCCGCCGCTGTTGCGGCGCGACTGTCGGCAAGCGAGGAAGCGATCCGTTGCCTGACATACGGTCTGTCGATCGTCGAGAAGTTGCCGCCTGGACAGGACCGCGACCGGCAGGAGCTGGCGCTGCGCTCCAGCCTGTCCGGCGCGCTGAACTCCAGTCGGGGATACGCCGCCATCGAAGTGGAGCAGAACCTCGATCGCGTGTTCACGTTGTCGATCGCCAACGGCCGCGGGCAGGTGCCGGTCCGCTGGCTGTGGGTCGCGTTCACCATGCGCTTCATGCTCGGCGACTTGCGGGCCAGTCGCGCACTCGCGGAGCAGGCGTTGGCGGAGAGCGCCAGCGATCCATCATGCCGCTGCGAAGCGCATCAGGCGATGGGCGGCATGCTCTCGTGTGCCGGCGAGCTGGATGCATCGAAAGAGCACTGCGAAGCCGCTCTGTCCGCCTACGACGAGGAGCACCCGCAGCGCTCCGCGCTCGGGTCTGACCTCGGTGTCTTCGCTCATGCCTGGTATTCGCACACGCTGTGGCTCCTCGGCGACGATGACGCTGCGATGGCTCATTCGGAAGGCGCCATAGCGCTGGCGCTGCGGCGTGATCACAAGTACAGCCAGACGATCGCATTCGCATACGCGGCGCTGCTTCACCAGATGCGCCTCGATTCGGCGCGCGTGCTCGCCTGTGCCGAACGCGCCGTGCAGCTGTGCGAGCGGTATGGCTTCGGCTACTACGGCGACTGGGCAAAGCTGCTCATGGGCTGGGCGCGCGGGCAGGAGCGCCCGGCCGAAGGCGTCGCGATTATCGAGTCGGCGCTGGAACATCTGGATCGACACCGTGCGCACGCGCGCCGGCCGTACTTCCTGTCGCTGCTGGCAGAAACGTGCTGCCGCCTCGGCGCGCGTGAGCGCGCGGCTTCGATCCTGGACGGGGCCATCACCATGGCCGTCGACCGGGGCGACGCATGGTGGCTTCCGGCACTGTATCTCCAGCGAAGCGAGCTCGCCGCGGGGCCGGAGCGCGAGGCGATGTTGCAGCGTGCGCTCGCACTCGCCCGCGCGCAAGGGAGCGGCGGCCTGGAGCGGCGGATTCTCGCCGCGTCCACGGCCACGTCCAGGTAACGAATTTACGGCCGAACGCCGGGGCGAACGCTTTCCGAACGCTGCCACACATAGGCTGTTGGTCGAGGAGAAAAGCCCATGACCATCACGTGCCGCCTGAGTCTTTCCGTCGCATCGCTCGCCATGAGCCTGGCCGCTGCGGCCGGGCCCGTTTCCGCGCAATCCACACACGTGCTCGTGCCCGCTGACCAGGTGCAGTGGGGACCGGCGCCGCCCGTCTTTCCTTCCGGGGCACAGATCGCGGTTCTCGAGGGCAATCCCTCGGGGAAAGGCCCGGTCACCCTGCGGCTGCGGTTTCCCGCCAACTACAGTCTGCCGGCGCACTGGCACAGCATGACCGAACGGGTGACCGTGTTGTCCGGAGTCCTCCACGTCGGCATGGGGGACAAGCTCGACCGTCAGGCCAGCCAGGGCCTCGAACCGGGCGGATTCGTGTCGCTTCCCGCGGCCATGCGTCACTTCGCCTGGACCGCCACGCCGACGGTCGTCCAGGTCAATCTGGAAGGGCCGTTCGACATCTTCTACGTCAACCCCGCCGACAACCCGTTGAAGAGCCACACAAAGCAGTAGTACGGATCGAGGAGCAAGTCCAATGGCAGCCATTCAAATCGAACAGTTACGTTCCAGCGTGCGCGGCGCCATCGTCCAGCCAGGCGACGAGGCGTATGAGTCCGCGCGTCTCGTCTACAACCGGATGATCGACAAACGCCCGGCGCTCATCGTCCGGTGCGTCGATGTGGCGGATGTGATCGCCGCCGTTGACTATGCCCGCACCAACAACCTGCTGACGGCAATCCGCGGTGGCGGCCATAACGGTGGCGGCCTCGGCACGTGTGACGGGGGCCTGGTCATCGACCTGTCGTTGATGAAAGGGGTCCGCGTCGACCGGTCGGCCAGCACGGTACGCGTCGCCGGCGGCTCGATCTGGAGTGAGGTCGATCACGCCACGCATCCGTTCGGTCTCGCGGTGCCGACCGGCATCATCTCGTCGACCGGCGTCGGTGGCCTCACCCTCGGTGGCGGAATCGGCTATCTCACGCGGGCCTATGGCCTGACGATCGACAACCTGCTGTCAGCCGACGTCGTGTTGGCCGACGGAAGCGTCGTGACGGCAGACGCACGGACCAACTCGGATCTGTTCTGGGCGCTGCGCGGAGGGGGCGGCAACTTCGGCGTGGTGACGTCGTTTGAGTTCCGCGCGCATCCAGTGCGGACGCTCTACGCCGGACCGACGTTCTGGCCGCTGAGCCAGAGCGCGGACGTGATGGCGGCGTACCGCGACTTCATCCTGCGCGCGCCGGAGTACGTCAACGGTTTCTTCGCGTTCCTGACGATTCCTCCGTCGCCGATGTTTCCGGAGCACTTGCAGCTCAAGAAGGTGTGCAGCGTGATGTGGACCTGCACCGGACCGGCGGCGCAGGCGGAGGCAGCGACCAGGTCCATGCGCGCGATCGGCAAGCCGTTGCTGGATCACCAGGCAGAGATGCCGCTCCCGGCCGTGAACAGTTTGTTCGACGCGCTCTATCCGCCGGGACTTCAGTGGTACTGGCGGGCGGACTTCGTCAGGGAGATCAGCGACGAGGCCATCGCGCAACACGCGCAGCACGGCGCGGCGCTGCCGACGATGCATTCGACGATGCACTTGTACCCGATTGACGGCGCCGCGCACCGCGTGGGACGGCACGATACGGCTTTCAGCTATCGCGACGCAAACTGGTCGGAAGTGATCGTCGGCGTCGACCCTGATCCGGCGAACGCCGATGCCATCACGAAATGGTGCAAGGACTATTTCGACGCCCTGCACCCGTACTCGGCCGGCGGCGCCTACGTCAACTTCATGATGGACGAGGGTCAGGAGCGCGTGCAGTCGTCGTTTCGCGACAACTACGACCGGCTCGCGGCGATCAAGCACAAGTACGATCCCGCGAATCTGTTCCGCGTGAATCAGAACATCCGCCCTGTGACAGCGGCCGTGTGACCCAGGAAGCAACGCTGGGGACGTCTCGAATCCTGCCACGCGAGGCGTCTCCAGCGACAGCGTTCTCACGCGAACCGCGGCGGCCGACGGCAGAGCGTTGCTTGTGTGAGCACACATTACCGCCACACTTCAGATCTGAGCGCGGCGAGCGTGGCGCCCGGGGCGTCGCCGGGTTCGACCAGGTACGTCGGGAGCGGATCGACGATGCGGCCGGCGGTGTGAGCCAGATGTTCGGCGAGCACCTCGCGCGCTTCGGCCTCGCGGCCGGTTCGGCTGAGCAGTTGCGCAAGCGCTACAGGGCCGGACATTCCCCATCGGAACACGGCGTTGGCCTGACGATAATAGCCTTCGGCCGCCGCGAACTCCTCTTGCCGCTCCGCTACGGCCCCACGGTAGAGCAGGGCGAGATAGGCCACGTGACGATCGGGCGCTCGTGAGGCCCGCTCCAACGGATCGATTGCCGCGTCTGCCTGACGAAGCAGCACGCGCATACGGCCGAGACGAAGCGAGGCCTCGAGGAACGACGGGTCGAAAACCATAGCCTTCGCATACTCACTGGCCGCTGACTCGAAATGTCGCACCGCCGAAGGGGCGAGGCCCCGGATCGTTCCCGCCGCCTCCGCCCCGGTAAGCGCGCCGAATCGTTCAGCACGCATCCCACGCTCGAACGCCGCTTGCGCGGCCGGTACCCCGAACTCGCGCTGTTTCATCCGCTCGCGCATTTCATGGGCAAATGCCGGCGCGTCCATCGCGCGAAGATAGCCCTCCACCATGGCATACCAACGCTGGGCGAACCGCGCGCGGCCCGGTTCTCGTGCGACGGCGTCATCGAGCAACCGGGCCGCCACGTTCACGTGCACGAACGCTTGTGGGGCGTTCCTTGCCGTAAGCAGGTGGATGGCCACGTCGGTGTGCAGCATGGTGCCGGCGAAGAGCGAGTCCTCGGCGCAATGCCCCGCGACAGCCTCCACGCGAGGCGTGCTCCACCCCGCAAGCTCGTGGACAGGTTCCGGGCGGGCTTCTCGATAGCTTTCGATCATGGCTCCATATCGATCGACATCGCCGCTCTGAGCGGGGGAGATGCCAAGTGTGAGAAGCAACACCGCCTGCGGCACCATCATCGTTGGTAGCCCCTGCGCGCGGTGACCCGGCCCTTCTTTCCTTTGAGCTTGACCTCGATTGGATGCCAACCTGACCCGCCGACGCGTTCAGGCGTGTACGTCAACAAGTAGCGGCTGTGGAACTCAGTCACGATTCTGGTGAACGTTTCGCGGAGCCCGTCGGCGCCTCGTGCGACGAACGCGCTGCCGCCGGTGGTCTTCGCCAGTTCTTCCAGGAACGGCGTGGACTCGAAGAGGGGCCGTTGCGGCACTTCGCGCAACTGTATACCCGACCGGAACTGCAGACCCGCTTCGCGCGGAGGTGAATCGATCGTCGCGCTGTAAACCACCGTGTCGGTTTGGCGCGCTTTGTCGAACACCGCGTGCTCGGGGAGCCAGCTCGATGTATCAGCGCCGTCGCTGAAGAGGACGATGAGGTTGCGTGTGCCTGGCGCCGTGTCGCGAAGCGTGAAGGCGGTGAAGATCGCATCGAACAGGGACGTGGATCCGCCGGCCTCGACCGCCTGGATGGCCGTCCGCAGTCGGGCGTGGGCCCCGCCCCAGTTGCTGCGTAGCCGGCTGGCACCGGCAAATGTCAGCAGCGCGGCCCGATCGTTCGGGCTCAGCGCATCGAGGGCAGCCTCCGACGCGACCTTGAGTCGTTCGAGCGGTGTTCCCTGGACGCTCCCGCTCGTATCGAGCGCGAGCAGCATGCTGACCGGAATATCCGTGATGGTGGACGACTGGACCTTCTGAACCACGCCCTGGTCGAGCAGCTGGAAATCGTCCGCCGTGAGGCCGGTAACCGGCCGACCGCCGTCCATGACCAGCACGTCCACACGGACCACATCCACGCCGGCCCGGAATCGCTCCTGGCCCTGCATGTGCCCCGCGAGGGCCACCAGCGCCGCCGCGCAGCACCCTGCCGACCAGACGGCACGTTGGAGCGGGAATGTGCGTCTCATGCGCAGGCGACGGCCACGTTCCGGGAGTCCAGGATTCAACATGCCCACCAACACCGAAGAACTCGTCTCGCGTCTCCGCAACGCCCGCACCATCGTCACGCTGACGGGCGCTCAGCCTTCCTTGATCTGCTGCCAGGCATCGAGAAGGGCGAGCGTCAGGTCATGCGCGATCTGCCGGATGCGTGTCTCGAGCCGCGCGAGTCCTTGCCGTTCCAGGAACCGCGTGCGTTGAGCCACGCTCGCCTCGTAATCGTCGAAATTGGCGCTGCCGAGCTGCACGCCGACGTCGAGGGCCACTTCGCGGAGCTCGTCCGCGGACGCGAGGTATGCGATGGAAAGTTCGCGCAACGTGGGATCCCAGGTTCGTGCCCACAACCCGAGAGCGCCCGGATTCCCGGTTTCTCGCGCCGGCATGGCCACGAGCAGCCACTGGCGTATCCGGCCGAGTCGTTGCAGGCCTTCCACGACGCGAGACGACTCGGCGGTCAGGGGCAGGTTGCCGCAGGTCTCGGCCCGGTGTGCGCTGACCTCCTTCACCTCGATGACGACGTCGTCCTCGGTGGCCGCGGAGGGCCCCTCAGCTCGCGCGAGGAGCTTCCGGTTGAGGGCGCTGCCGATTCCCAGCCGGAGCCAGCCAATCTTCTTGACCCGGAGGAACGCCGGAGTGAACTCAGGGTTGGTCTCCGACGCGTAAGTCTCGAGTTTCCGCCAGTCGACTTGCGTGTGTTCGGCTGGGGTCAGCGGCTGCATCAAAGACTCAGCCCACGCCATGAACGCGTCCGGTGACTTGACCGGCTCGGCCCGCAGCCGCGACACGACGCCGGGATCCTGAGGAAGGTAGGCTGGATCCTCGAGCCCATGGTAGTAGCCTTCGAAGAACGCGTCGATGAGCGTGGGAACGTCGCGATCCCACCCACGGACCTTTGCCGTCAGTTCGAGTGAGCCCAGAAACCGGACGATGTCGATCGCAGCCGGCCCCCGGGCTGAGTCGTCGAAGTCGTCCAACCCACGCGCCGTCGCTGTTATCGCGTACTGCTCGATGTGGGCGTCCCCGTGCAGGCGCGCCGTCGGCAGCAGGGGGACCTCATCCAACAGCGCCTCGCAGGTTGCCTGGGTCCACGCCTCGTTCACGAATCGGAACAGCGCGTATGGAGTGCTGGCCACTCTCTCGGCGAGCCCGGGAGCCGCGGAGAGGCGAGCGCGCTCCGGGATCAGCCGCGCCACAGCTGCAGGGAGTCCACGGCCGGGTGGAGGAGTCGCTCCGGAACGGCACCCGGAGCATGTCACGAGAACAACCAGCAGGCATGTCGCGAGACGTCGCATGGCGAACACGTTGACCAGTCGTCGGTTAGAACGCTTCCTGGACCGCGAAGTAGACGGCACGCGAGCCGTCTTTGCCCCAGCCGATGTCGAAGCAGAGATTCGTCTTCGAGCGTTTGTTCAGCATCAGCCTGAAGCCAAATCCCGCGCCGGTGGCAAAAGAGTCGAAGACCCGCTCGCCTGTTTCCTTGCTGCCGAGCGTCTCGGTGTTGACGAAGCCTACCATCCCGAACAGGCCATTCTCGGTGACGGTCCACCGGTACTCCGCCTCGCCGTAGACGAGGTCCTCGCCACGGAACCGACCTTGCGGGTAACCGCGCCCGGCGCGCCCATACGTGTCCATCCCCGTAGCGGGCAGGTCGAGGTACGGGGCAGTGCCGCCAGTCACGAAATCCCCTGAGAGCCAGACCGCAAGCTTATGGCGGGCGTCCTGGGAGAGGCGCACGTAGCCCCTCGCGTCGTAGGTGAATTGCTGCCAGCTCGACGTGCCGCCCATGAAGCCCTCGAAGAACATCAGATATCCGGCGTTCGCGTACCAGCCCCGGCTGGGATTGATCGGGTTGTCGCGGTTGTCGAAGAGCGCACGAATGGGGACGCCGGCAGACGTCTGCGACTCGGAGTCGAACCCGTACTTCTCCGAATAGGTGATGTATGGCGAGTCAGGCCAGGCGGCGGTGGCTTCGTCGTCGGTCGGATGAACGTCGCGGTGGATGTTGTAGACGAGTCCCGCCCCGACGTAGGTGTCGCGGCCTACGCGCCGATAGATGGTGTCGTAGAACCGGAAGGCGTCGTACTTCTGATCCACTGCCGCGGTCTCGAGCGTGTCGCTGCCGAGGCCGTAGGTCTTCTGGGACGTCCAATAGATCCGATTGTCTCCCGCGGTGTGCCAGCGGTTGTCGCGGGCCCAGTCGCCGAACTTGGCGTTGATGAGGAACTGCTTCTTGCTCGTGCCGGTCACGCTCGCGACGATCGACGAGATATTGGTCGTGTCCGGGGAACCCCGGTAGAAAGCCACGTTTCCCGCGACGCCGAACCCGAGTCCGCTGGTCGGGTTGTAGGTGACCACCGGCGCCGCGGCGATCATGCGTTTCTTGTAGTCGTCGGGTCCGGGCGGCGGTGACGGCGGCTTGTGGCGAAGGGCGCGGATGACGTCGATGATGTCCCTGGTCGTCTCGCTCTCGCTGCCAGGCGTGGCGCTCTCGCGCTCCGCGCGCGGCGCCCCGACCACTGCTCCTGTCTCCCGACCTGCCGCCGGCTGTTGTGCCTCGGCGACGGCGCCGGCGCCCAGGACGAGCGCCAAGACCAGAGTCCCTGTCCGGAATCGCTCCTGGCCCTGCATCTGACCACGGACCGCCAGCAGCGCCGCTGCGCACAATCCTGCGGACCAGACGGCACGATGGATGGGGAATGTGCGTCTCATGGTCTAGCGACGGCCATGTTTCGGGAGTCTAGGTTTCGGGTGGCCAGGGCGTCAAGGTGCATCCGCGACATCACGGTCGTCACCGGATTCTGTCGGTCGCCGGCACGGTCCGTGGCAGGGGTCGCGTGTCGATGGCCGGGTACAGCCAGGAGTGACGAAGCCCGCTGTGCCGCGACGCATAGTGCGTTGGAACATCCTGTGTCCAGTTACTCGGAATCGTCAGGCAGAAGAACAGCAGCGCCGCGAACGCGACGCGCAGACGTGGTGGCGGCGCTGCATCACGGGACCCCAGGTCGGATGCGGCACGAACGGGCAACGCCTTCAATCGTCCCAGCCGCCGCATGCGCGATCGGATGAGGAGTACGACGCCCATGGCCGCCATGATCAGGTTCAGCGTCTGACCGGTGCCAAGCGCGAGGCGGTGTGTCGGATAGTCGCGGAAGAGGTCGATGAAGATCCGAGGAAACGCGTACCAGAAGACGAAGCGCGCGGCTGCCGCCCCCGGCGTTTGATTGGTGCGGCGTACGCGCAGGAGATAGGGCAGCAGCAGGAGGTTCTTTGCGCCGTCGTACAAGACGACCGGGTGACGGAAGCCTGCAGCATAGGGGAACTGGACCGCCCACGGCATGTTGGTGACGCTGCCGACGATCTGGCCGTCGATGAAGTTTCCAATCCGGCCGAGGCCCATGAGGAACGCCCCGGGGATGACCAGCGCGTCGGCGAGCACGAGAAAGGGCTTGCGATAGACGGTCGCGAAGAGCCAGGCAGCAACGGCAGCACCAATGAGCAACCCGTGCGTCGCCATGCCCCCCAGCCAGTACGCGGGCACGAACCAGGGATGCTGGCGGTAGAAGTCCCACTCGTCGAAGGCCACTTCCACCGCGCGGCCGCCGATGAGCACGCCGACGCCCAACATCAGCGCCAGCACATAGACTTCGGATCGTGTCAGCGACAACTCACGCCGATGCCGCTTCGCGAAGAGATAGATCTCCAGGAACCCCAGTGCGTAGCTGAGGCCGTACCACCAGAGATGAAGGCTTCCGATGGAGGCGAGGACAGGATCGATGTTGTGGATGTATGGTCCCAGCACGCGGCTGCTCGCATCAGACACGATCGGTCAACGGACCGCGGTTCGTCAGTGCCGCAGCCAAGCGATGTCTCCGTTAGAAAGAGGTGGGTCGCGGCAACGCTCGAATCGTATGTCGGCTTGGCTGCTGCCGCTTGACGATTTCGGTTGACGGCCTCTTTGTTTGTGGCTCAGCAGTGGGCCTCGAGCCCCAGTTCGTTGCAGTTACGCCGCCCCGTCGCCCGAATGGCTCGGAAAGATCGAACGGAGGTGTCGACAAAAGAGCCGCGCCGCGTCGGTCAAGGTCAGAATGCCAACCAAGCGGCCATTCTTGGTAACGAGCGCGCTGCCGATGTGCTGCAACGACAGATGATCGAGCACGCCATCGAGCGGCTCGCCGACATCGACGATGTAGGGGTCCGGCGCGAAAACATCGCGGACGAACAGCTCCTCTTTCGGGGGCAGCCCGAGGCTGGGATCGAGCGCTCGTTTGAGGTCGCGATCGGTCAGCACGCCGACCAGCGTGTTGCCATCCTTCACTGGGAGATGACGAACCTCGTGCTCGACCATGAGGGCCCGCGCCGCGAGCACGCTCTCACTGATCTGCACCACGTATGGAAACGGCGTCATGACCGAACCGATGGCGGGGATATGGTTCATGCGCAAGCCTTTCGAGATCGCGTCATCCTCCGATAGAACGCTTGAGGTCAGCGAGATCGTGGCTCAGTACCTTCTCGACCTTGCCCGCGATCGCCCAGCCAAGCGGCGCGAGTAGACCTGGTGGAAGGCCTCCCGGGTCGAGACTGAACTCGACGGTGACTTTGGTGCCGCCGCCAGACGGCTCGAACCGGAACGTCGTGTCGATGCGGACGCCCGCCTTGTGGTGGGTGATGGTGTACATGCAATCCCGTTGGAACGCCGTGATCTCCATTTCGGCGGTGTCGAGGCGCCCCATGACCTCGCGCGTTTCCAGCCACCGGGTCCCGATGTGGACCGGTCCCGGGGTCATCATCTCCAGCTTCTTGATCCCTGAGACGTGAGTCGGCCCGTGCTCGATATCGGTGAAGGTCTGAAAAACGCGGTCAAGCGGTGCGGCAATCTCGTTGGAAACGGCTACTGTCGCCATCGCGGCCTCCATTCTTGCCTTTCTTGCTCAGGGTCGTCGGGCGCGGACTCCGACGCGCCGGCGCGACCTCGGTCGGCGGTTCCCAGCATGCGCAACGGCCGCACTCATCTTCGCTCACGACCCGCGGGTGGTCACGGCAACGCAGGCAGATGGCGTATGTCCACTGTTCCAGGGGCGCTTCCGTGCCGGTTGAGATCCATCGACACTGCAACGGGGACGCGCAGACGGCGAGGTGAGCCATGAAATCACCGCTCAGGTTCCTTGCGGCGGCCGACGCGACAGCCACCACGTTGTGCACGTCAGCGACCTAGCAAGAGACAGTCCACATCAAGGTGCTCAGGCCTCCCCTCCCTTTCGAGTGATTTCACCCGAGTCGAGAAGCGAATCGAGGCAGCGGGAGGAACTATTCCGGTCGCTCGGGAAAAAATCCCCTGCGCCCGTGCAGGAACTAGTTCAGGTCGCGAAGGTACGCCAACAGGTCGTCGACGTCAGCGGCTGTGTAGGTCTCGAGCAACTTCAGGTGTGCAGATTGTCCTGTCGTCGGCTCGACGCCCTCCACGGGTTTCGGAGGACCCGGCCGGAGGAGCGTCGAGTCGTGCGCTTTCGTGTCGGTGCGACCGGTGGCGCGGCAGTAGCGCGTGAGGAGCCACGACGCTCACGAAGCGCGTACGAGTTCGACCGCCATCTGACCTGACGTCACGTAGTCGATCTTGCCGGTGCCCAGGATCGGCACCTTCGGCACGGGCACGATCGTACGTGGCACGAAGATCTCGGGAAGTCCGGCCTCGCGCGCCGCCGTCGCAAGCGCTGCGCGACTGGCATCGGTGCGTTCGGTGACGAGCACCAGCTGCTCGCCGCGCTTCGGGTCGGGCACGGCCACGACTGCATGCTGCTCGTCGGGCCAGAGCTTCGCCACGAAGTCTTCGACGGCGCCAAGGGGCACCATCTCACCGGCGACCTTCGCGAAGCGTTTGGCGCGCCCCTTGATCGTCACAAAACCCTCGCCATCGAAGTCGACGATGTCGCCAGTGTCGTACCAGCCGTCGGCGGGCGGCTCGAGCACGCCTGGCTTTTCAGCGCGCAGATATCCGAGCATCACGTTCGGGCCGTGGACGAAGAGCCGGCCGCCCGCGTCGATGCCCTCGACTCGCTCCAGCCGATGTTGAATGCCCGGCAGCAGCCGGCCGACCGTGCCCGCCTTGAAGTGCATCGGCGTGTTGACCGCAAGCGCCGGCGATGTCTCGGTTGCGCCGTAGCCTTCGAGGATCCGGATGCCGAACTTCTCGAACCACACGCGCCGGGTCTCCGGTTTCACACGCTCGGCGCCAGCGAAGATGTAGCGCACCGAGTAGAAGTCGTAGTTGTCGGCCACACGCGCGTAGCCCGAGAGAAACGTGTCGGTGCCAAAGAGGATCGTGGCGTTCACACCGTAGACGAGCTCGGGAACCGTCCGGTAGTGAAGCGGCGACGGGTACAGAAACGTGCGGCCGCCAGCGAGCAGCGGCATCAGCAGGCCGCCCGTGAGCCCGAAGCTGTGAAACACCGGCAGGGCATTGAAGACGATGTCCTTCGGGCTGATGTCGACGACCGATGCGAGCTGATGCCGGTTTGCGAGGAGGTTGCGATGGCTTAGGACGACACCCTTCGGCGTGCCCTCTGAGCCTGACGTGAAGAGCACCACGGCGGGATCGTTGGCGCGGGCTGCACGGTGATTCGGCTTGGCGAGCATCGACCGCACCAGCGCGAGGAGCCGCGACACGACACCAATCTCTCGCGTGACGTCTTCGAGGTAGAGGATGGCGGCATGCGGCTCGAGCGCCGCCACGAGCGCCTGGAGCTTCGCCTTCTCGATGAACGTGCGCGCCGTGACGATGAGCGCGATCTCCGAACCGCGACAGGCGGCGATCGCCGACGCCGCGCCGGTGGAGAAGTTCAGCATCGCCGGGACGCGCTGCTCGGCCTGCAGTCCGAAGAAGGTGACGAGCGACGCGCGCGAGGTTGGCAGCAATACGCCGACGCGTTCGCCCGGACGCGTCCGCCGCGCCAACACTCCGCCCAGCGCATAGCTGGCCGCAATGAGACCGCGGTAGCTCAAAGGACGCATCTCGAGATCGTCGGCTACGAGGTGGCTGCCGCCGTGTTGGTAGCGCGCGTCGAGCAGCGCGTCGAAGAGCGTCGTATCGATGCGAGCGGCCGCGAACATCGACTGTACCATCTCGTCGCCGAGCGCGCGGCGCAACGCGACGCGGCGGGCGCGGCCGGTCGCTCCCTCGGGTGCCGTCAGCAGGCGCGGCGGCAGGATGCGCACGGTAATCCGCGGAAACAGGCGGCGACGGACCTTGCCGGCCAGGCGGGAGAACAGCGTGAACTCCACGCCCTCGATGCGCACGGGCAGGAGCGCGGCCTTCGTGTGTTCCGCAATGACCGCGGGCCCCTCGTAGACCTTCATCAACGACCCGGTCGTCGTGATGCGGCCTTCCGGGAAGATGATGCAGCTCGAGCCGGCCTCCACCGCTCGGATCATCGCGCGGATGGAGAGCGGGTTGGTCGGGTCGACCGGCAGCGCGTTGACGAAGACGAGGAACGGCTTCGCCCACCACTTCTTCGAGATGAGGGTGTCGACGGCGAAGATCGGATCGCCAGGCAGAAACGCTCCAAGCAGCAAGCCATCAAGAAATGACGCGTGATTGGCGGCAATCACCGCCTTCGGGAGCGCCGCCCGCGCGTGCTCGAGCCCCTCGACCCTCACGCGGTAGAGGATTCTGAGGATCACTCGCAGGAGGCTCTTCGCCATCGTCCGCCGCAGGATCCACGTCGCCACGAGCGCGACAGGAATGGTCAGCAGTCCGCACAGCCCGAACAGCTCGCCCATCGTCAATCCTCGGGCGAGGATGGTGGCGGCCCCAACCGCGCCGATCGCCATCGCCAGCGCGTTGATGATGTTGTTGCCGGCAATCACGCGCGCGCGATGGGCCGGCTCGCTTTCGTGCTGGAGGATCGCGTAGAGCGGCACTGTGAAGAGACCGCCCGCCATCGCGACGCCGACGAGGTCCACGAGAATGCGCCAGCTTCCCTGCGAACGCAGGAAGACCGAAACGGTCGCAAGTTCGCCGACCGACGGGCGGCCAACGCTGGCCGCGTGAAGGTCCCAGGCGAAGAACGCCATCGCGGCGGCCGCGACCGGCACGAAGCGTGCGCTGACCTCGCCGTGCAGCAGCCGCTCGGCGGCGAGCGATCCGAGGCCGACACCCACAGCGAAGAGCGCCAGCATCATCGTCACCACCTGCTCGTTCGCGAAGAGCACGTCCTTGGCAAACGCCGGCAGGCCGGACACCACGGTGGCGCCGAACAGCCAGAACCAGGACACCGCGAGGATCGGCAGCAACAACGCCGGACGCGAGGTCACGTGACCGACGACGGCGATCGTGTCGCGCAGCAGGCGCGGGCGAGGCGCATCGGCAGCAGATGATGGCGCCGGCGGGATCTGACGCGCGGCAAGCCAACCCAGGAACGCGCTGACGACGCCGCAGCTGCCCACGATGAGCGCCCCTTTGGCGAGCAGGACCACACTTCCGCCAAGGATCGTGCCGAACAGGATAGCGAGAAATGTTCCCGCCTCGATAAGCGCATTGCCCGCGACCAGTTCGTCGTCGCGCAGGTGCTGCGGAAGCAGTGCGTATTTGATCGGGCCGAAGACGGTCGAGTGCGTCCCGAGGCAGAAGAGTGCCGCGAAGAGGAGGGGCACGCTTTCCCGCCAGAGGCCCACCGCGCCAAGCGTCATGATGGCGATCTCGGCGACCTTGACGATGCGAGCGATGAACGATTTGTCGACGCGATCGGCCAGCGTGCCCGAGGCGCCCGAGAAGAGGAAGAACGGCGCGATGAAGACCGCGCCGGCCAGCATCACGAGCGATGCGGAGTCCAGGCCCGATTGCTCGGCCAGCCGGAACGTCACCACGATTCCCATCGCGCTCTTCAGCAGGTTGTCGTTGAAGGCGCCGAGAAACTGGGTGACAAACAGCGGTGCAAACCGGCGGGCCGTCAAGAGCTGGACGAGTGGCGATCGCATGACAAATCTCCTAGACCGATGTCACCGCGGCCCAGGCCGCGGTGACGAGACGGTCGCACATCGAACCCATCGTGGATGGCAGCCGGCCGTAGGCTGCGAAGGTGACCAGCTGCAGCACGATTCCGAAGACGAGTGCCGTGGCGACATCCGGATGCTGGTCGGGAATCTCTTTCGACGCGATGCCGCGCTCGAGCACCGTGCGCACGGCGTCGACCGGCGTCGGTGTTCCCGGCGCGAGCTTGCTCAATTGCCCGTGTTGCACAAAGAGGAGAAAGCGGAAGAGCGTCGGGTTCTCATCGTGCGCCTGACAGAAGCCGCGAATCATCGCCGCCAGCTTTCCGCGCGCCGTCGTCTCGGCCTGGGCAAGGTCGTCGAGCTGGCCGGCGAACTCCACATAGTGGCGTTCGAAGACGGCCCACACGAGCTCGTCCTTGCTGACGAAATGGCGATAGAGCGCACCTTCAGAGATATCGACCGCCCGGGCGATGTCCCGTACGCTGGTCTCGGTCACGCCCTTCTCGACGAAGAGGCGGATGGCGGCCTTCTCGATGCGGTCGCGCGTGTCGGTGAATCGATGTCGTGGCATAACGCTGGGCGCTGAAACTCGCCGCACACAGATGGGCTTGTGTGAGTAAACGATTATTCACATTATGAACTGCCAGCAGAGCCATTGTCAAGCGACTGGAAAAACGCTATCAGCTCAACGACCCGGTGCACGACAGCAGGCAGATGAGCTCGGCCGGCATCGGAGCGGTTGGCGCTTGGGTACGAACGACGAGGAGCACGGCGGCGAGCATCACGCACGAACACACCCGCAAGACGAGCGCCATCGCGGATCCCTGTGTTTTGGCGTGCGCGCACGGCACTCGGCCTACCCGCCATGCATGTCGATTACAGTTCTGAGCGCCTCTGTCGAGGCGGAATTGCAAAGCGGCGTCGTGCGCTAACCACCTCGCCGTGCTGGCTCCGGCGGAGCAGAGCGACTAGTTCAGCGTGCGAAGATACGCCAGAAGATCGTCGACATCGGCAGCCGTGTAGTTCTCGAGCAACTTGAGGTGGACGGATTGTCCCGTCGTCGGTTCGACGGCCTCCACCGGTTTTGGAGGACCAGGCCGGAGGAGCCGTGCGCGCAGTGCGGCGGGGTCGTACTTACGGGCAATCCCGGCGAGCGCGTTGCTGGACGTGTGGCACGAGGTGCAGGTGCCGGCGCCGGCGAAGAGCGCCCTTCCGCGCACGGCATCGCCCTGCGCCGTCATCACTGGCTGGATAAGTTCGTTGTACCTGGCCTGCTGTCGCAGATAGTGGATGTATCGCGCGAGGTCGACCATCTCCTGCGAGCTCAGGTCGCGATAGCTCGGCATCGCGGTTTGGAGGTTTGGCAGTCCTGCTCTGACCACAGCGCCGATCGCATTGCCGTCCGTGTCGGCGCCGACGAGCGCAGACTGGGCCAGGTTGGCGGCTCCCATGTTCGCCCGCGTCAAGTCCTCGCCGTGGCAGAAGTGGCAGTGGTTGAGCACGAACACGGTGCGACCACGCTCGAGCGCTGCGGTCGGCGCCGGGTAGCCGCCGGCATCACGCTGAGGCGTCGCCTGCCCGCGGACGCCCATCGCGCCGCCCGTGCCGACGAGTGCGACGGTCAGCAGGCCTCTGCTGAGGCGCGCACGAAGACGACTCATGCCAGCACGTCCTTGCAGTACTGGAACATCGCCCTCGTCTCCTCGAGCGACGACCTAAACGACCCGTATTCGTACTCGAGATACGCCCGGATGGCGTAGCGGTTGTCACGAATGAGCCGGAGTACTTCTCTAATGGGCGTGTCGCCCTGGCCAAACGGGCGGTTCGGTCCGTTGTCGCGTTTCCGATCGCGGACGTGGATGTTGACGATGTGGTCGTGGTGCTTGCTGATGAAGGCCACCGGGTCGTTGTTGCCGGCGACGAAGTGCCCGATATCGAGCGTGACGCGAAAGAGGTCCGACATCGCAAGCGCCGTCTCGAAGCTGGCGGGCGTGGCGAACTGATCGGGATCGGCAAGATTGTTGTGGTTGTGCATCGCCACGAACATCTTGTGACGCTCCACGAATGGCACCAGCCGTCGCGCCTCGCTCAAGACGGTCGAGGAGCTGAATCCTTCGGCGCCCAGCACCTTTGCCGCCTCGAACGTGCGGTCGCGCTCGGCGTCGGTGAACGTCTCGTTGAAGTTCACGTTGTACAGATAGATGCGCAGACCGGCGTCCTCGAATTGCTTCCGGATCGTGCGGTAGTAATCCATCGGGACGGTGAGGCGCCAGTGGCGTGCCTCGTCACGCAGCCGCGAAAAGTCGGGCGCCCGCCGGCTCTGTACCCACCAGCCCGTCATCGCGCTCGCGTAGGGCTCGATGTGCCCCGACATGATCTCGCACTCGGCGATGCCGAGCAGCTGCATGTTCCGGATGATCGTGGGGATGATCGCCGGATCACCGGAGGGCGGCAGGTCGTGGAAACTGAATGTCTCGACGCCAAAGACCACACCGTTGACCGTCGTCAGCGGTGGGCGCGTCTGTCGCGCCATCGCCAGAGACAGCGGCACACTGGCCACGAGTCTGACCACGTCTCGTCGGGTGAATGTCGCCACTTCCACCTCCCGTATGCCGTCGTCTGCTGCTGCGAAGCGTGGAGTATACCCCGCGTACGCTGACACGAGGGGATGACGGCTGACCGCCCGCCGCGTTGTCGGAATTTGCCTGAACCACCGAACTTTCCGGTTTAAGCTCAAGGCGACGTGGCCATTGTGAACAGGCTACGGTAGGCACCACGGTCAGGATGGAGCAAAGAAGAGATCATGGATCACGCGCGATCGCTTTCGGTGGAGAGTCGGCGAGTCGGCGACGTCATCGTGGTGACGTGTGTGGGGCGCGTGGTCGAGGGTGACGAAGCCGCCGTCCTGGAGCAGCACGTCACGTCTCTACTTCCCGACGATTCCCTGATTGTCCTGAACTGGCAGGACGTGAACTACATTGACAGCGGAGGCATTGGCCTGGTTGTCCGATTGTTGAACCGGGCACGAACCGCACGCGGCGACCTCAAGCTCTGTGCGGTGTCCGAGCGCGTTCGAGAGGTCCTCAAGATCACGCGACTCGACAAAGTCTTCGATCTTCACGACACCGAGGCCAGCGCCATCGCCGCCTTTCGGCGACCGCCTGTGCCTGCCGACATTCCGACACGACTCGATTTCGACATTCTCTGTGTTCAAGAAGCGGCGGACGTCGGCGCGTATGCCGGCGAGATCCTGCGGCAGGCCGGCTATCATGTCATCACCCTCGACAACCTGCCGGATGCCTTGATGCTGTTCAAAGGATCGAGGCCCAAGCTGGTAGTGATCAGTGCAGAGCTCCGCGCAGCCAGGGGCACGTGGACCGCTCAGACATTCAACGTTCTGACAGGCTCGGTGCCCGTGATCGAGTTGCCGTCCGACTTCTCCGGGCGCGACGCCGGGGAGGCGGGCCGGGCCCTTCTCGATCAGGTTCGAGCGGCGCTCGGAAGTCGCAGCCCGACGAGCTGACGGACGAGAACCCTCGAGCACTCATTCCTCGCCGCGTCCTTCATCCTGGGCGCATCGCGAGTAGGCCAGGCGCCGGCCCCTGGCGTATGATCGCGGGCATGTGGATCAAGATCGACCCGGCCGTGATGCAGACCGTGGGGGCCAAACTCCGACAACAGTATCCGCCGGAGTACTCGACCGATCGGATCGACGAGCGGCGCGTGCCGGAAGCCGTGGCGCGCGAGAGCATCCTCATGTCGCACACGCTGCTGCCCGACGTGATGTATCCGATCTTCGCCGCGCACGCCGCGATGATGGCGCCGGCGCTGCCGTTGACGCGCGCCCAGCACGAGATGATCGCGACGGTCGTGTCGGCGACCAACGACTGCTTCTATTGAGTGGAATCGCACGCAGAGTTTCTGCGTATGGTCACGCTCGACGCCGACACGGCGCAGGCGCTGAAACGCGACTGGCGATCGGTGGCGCTCACCCCGGGCGACCGGGCGATGCTCGAGTACGTCGAGATGGTCACCAAGGACCCGCGCCAGGTGCAGCCGGAGACGCTCGACGGGCTGCGCCGCGCCGGCTTCAGCGACGAGGCAATCCTGCAGATCACGATGATTACGTCGTGGTTCAACTACATCAACCGCATGGCCGACGCCCTCGGCGTCGGCCGCGGCGCAGCGCCCGCGTTGTGATGCCACCGCGGACCGAGTCTACACTCGACAGGCCTCGCATCGATTGAGCGGCGGCTCCGGATCCACGACCTGCGCCTGACGAAGCTCGGTGCCTGACACCGGGTCTGCGCGGCGTCCTCACGTTCCCGTAGCGATGCGGGGGTCTATGGCACTCTTGTCAGCGGCCCTCGACCATCATCGTGATCGATGAAGCCAGCGCGCCGGAGCGGTACACCCGCTCGGTGGCTTTTCTGAAGTCCGGCGCTTTCGCGGTCGGGATGTCCATGAAGACCTGCGGGTTGCGATCGATCAGGGGGAACCACGAGCTCTGCACGTGGACCATCACCCGATGCCCTTTGCGAAATGCGTGATAGACATCGGGCAATTCGTAGGTGATGGCCGCTGGCTCGCCGGGGACGAATGGTGACGGTTTCTCGAAGCTGCTGCGGAACTTTCCCCGGAATGGCTCGCCTCGGACCATCTGCTGATAGCCCCCCATCTTCACCGCATCCGCGCGCGCCGGCTGCCCGGCCGGCACCGTAGCGGTCGGATAGTCGTTCGGATAGACATCGACGAGCTTCACGACAAAATCCGAGTCCGTTCCGGTGGTCGAGACGTGCAGGCTTACCTTCACCGGCCCGGCGATGATCATGTCCGTGTCGAGAGGCGCCGTCTGATAGACGAGCACGTCGGTCCGCCGGCTCGCGAATCGCTGGTCCTCGGTCATGTAATCGCCGGTCATCCCCGGGGCGACGTAGCCGACGTAGGGCACCGGACGGTTCGGATCGCTGACGTATTCGTCGAACTGGCGCTCGCCTTCGGGACGTGTCCGCGACAATGTGCCACGGCCGTCAAAATACAGCGTCTCCGGCTGCAGGCCCTTCGGAGGCCATGCGTCGAGGCGGCGGAACTCGTTGACGCCGGTCAGGAACATCCACGCCTCGGGGAGCTTCGCCGGCTTGTCCTTCAGGTACTCCATGAAGAATGGGAACTGAATGTTCTCGCGGAAGAAGTCCGCCGTCCGCACCGCGAAGTTCAGGTTGCCGAGCGTCGCGCCGGCGCCGCGCGCCCAGCCGCCGTGCGACCATGGTCCCATCACGAGCATGTTGGCCGTGCCGGCGTTCTTCTCTTCGACCGCGCGGTAGGTGCGGAGCGGACCCACTGGATCCTCGGCGTCGAACCAGCCGCCGACGTTCAGGACGGCGCAGGTCACGCCGTCCATGAACTTCCATAGCGATCGCTTCTTCCAGAACTCGTCGTAGGAGGTGTGGTCGACGATCTCCTGCCAGTACGACGCCCGGCCGCCAAAGAGCTCCGCATTCATGCGCGCCAGCGGGACCGGCGTGTGGAGGAAAAAATCGTACATGTCCGGTGTGCCCGGATCGAAGCGAAGCGCGGGCTTTGGCGGCTCGGGTGTGCCGCCGCGCGGAACGAATCCGGAGTAGAACCCGAAATTTGCGCCCAGCATGAACGCGCCATTGTGATAGACATCGTCGCCCATGTAGTAGTCGGCGGTCGGTGCCTGAGGCGACGCCGCTTTCAGCGCGGGATGCGAATGGATGATGCTGGCGGCGACGTGGAAGCCGGGCTGGGAGATGCCGACCATTCCGGCGCGCCCGTTGTTGTTCGGGACGTTCTTCAGCAGCCAGTCGATCGTGTCGTAGGTGTCCGTGCTCTCGTCGACCTCTTTTGGCCCCTTGGCCGGATTGAAGGGCCGCACCTGCTGGAATTCCCCTTCCGACATGTAGCGGCCGCGCGCGTCCTGGTAGACGAAGATGAAGCCGTCCTTCTGAAAGTGCTCGGATGGTCCGAGCGCGCTCGGATACTGGTCGACGCCGTACGGCGAGACGCTGTACGGCGTGCGGGTAATCAGGAACGGATACTTCTGGGAGGCGTCTTTCGGCACATACACGGCGGTGAAGAGCCGGGCCCCGTCACGCATGGGGACCATGTGTTCATACTTCGAGTAAGTCGCCCGTACGAGGTCGGCGCCTGAGAGCGCCGCCTGCGCCGCGGGGAGCGCCTGGGCCTGCGCCCGCACGCTGTCGGGTGGTGGCACCGTGGCGATAGCAATCACCACCGACAGACAGAGAGTCGGGACGCGAGCAGCTCGTCGCATGGGAGCGATTATGCCGCAACTCGATCGGCCGGGCCGTACCGGTTGCGCCGTGTCCTGGAGGCACGCGGCGCAGGCGGCGCTCCAAACCGCGCCAACCGGCCCAAGGTGGCGCTGGTCAGAATCTTTGACGCCACTTTTCGATCGAGCTTCGTATCCTCGGCCAGATACACTTCGCCCATGCCGCCGGCGCCGAGGGCGGCCGTGATCCGGTAGTGTGTGCGCGTACCGTCGATCATGAGGCGCGTGCGCTCCAACGCGATTGTGAGGACGATGCCCGGGCTTGAAAGTGAGCAGGCCCACCGGCAATATAGTTCGGCGGGACGATCATGCCCATCGTGCACAAGCCGGATTCAAATGCCCCCGACGCTACCGCGCTCGTCACGGGCGCCGCAAGTGGCATCGGCCGCGCGCTGTTCGCGGCATTCCGTCAGGCGGGCTATCGAACGATGGGCATCGATTGCGCGCCGGCAGACGGCGTGGAACTGTTGGACGTGACCGATGCCGCAGCCGTCACGGCGTTTGCCGCGAAGCTCGAGACGCTGAGCGTGCTGGTCAACGCTGCCGGCATTCTCCGATTGCGTCAGGAGTACGAGGCAACGGAGTTCACGCACGTTATCGACGTCAACCTGACAGGGACCATGCGGATGGCAGTCGGCTGTCGCGCGGCCCTGATCCGCGCCAAGGGCGCCATTGTCAACATCGCCTCGATGCATGCCATCTTCGGCGCGCCGCTGTCGCCCGCGTATGCCGCATCGAAGGCTGGCGTGGTGCAGCTGACGAAGTCGCTGGCCGTCGCGTGGGCAGAAGACGGCATCCGGGTCAACGCGATCGCGCCTGGCTGGATCGAAACACCGATGACCGTGCCCGCCCGCACCGACGCGGCGCGCAACCGCGCGATTCTCGAACGCACGCCGCTCGGACGCTGGGGCACGCCAGACGACATCGTCGGGCCGGCATTGTTCCTGGCCAGCGATGCCGCCCGTTTCATCACCGGCGCCGTGCTCGTCGTCGACGGCGGCTATTCCGCGAAATGAAGGAGAGGGACCTCATGCCTGTCCGTGATGTCGACGGCGATTCACGCGTCGCCTACCGCAAGCCGCAGCCGGCCGAGATGGCGCCCGACCTTCTGGTGTCCCCGGTACTGCCGTCCGACGAACGAATCTGGGTACCTCAGGCGCCGAACGTCTGGTTCCGGCCGCTGTGCCTGTCGGCGACTCAAGGCTACTGGGTCAATCTTCTGAAAGTCACGCGCGCCGGTGTCCTGTCCCGCCATCGTCATACGAATCCTGTTCACGGCTACGTGCTGAAGGGCCGTTGGCACTACCTCGAGCACGACTGGGTGGCGGAGGAGGGAGGTTACGTGTATGAGCCGCCGGGGGAGACACATACGCTGGTCGTCCCGGAGGACGTGGAAGAGATGATCACGCTCTTTCAGGTCAATGGCATCATGCTCTACGTCGATCCCGACGGGAATGCGTTGGGTTACGAGGACGTCTTCAGCAAGATCGCCATGTGTCGCAAGCACTACGAGGAGTGCGGACTCGGCGGCGACTACGTGGAGCGCTTCATTCGTTAGGATCTCTATATGACGTAACCGCTTCCGGTATCTCCTCGCGACGCGCGCCTGATCGGACTGACGAAGGGCAACAAGGAGTGCGGAGATGCAACAGGCATACGACGCCATCATCGTGGGGGCGCGCTGCGCCGGTTCGCCAATGGCAATGCGCCTGGCCCGCAAGGGCTACCGCGTGCTCGTGGTCGACCGCGCGACATTCCCGAGCGACACCGTTTCCACACACGTGATGCAGCCACGCGCCGTCGCCGCGCGATACGAGGCAATCAGAAGGCCATGGACGGCCTCGTGCAGATGAACGCCGGGACAATCTCACCGGCGGAGTTCGGTGCGATCGTGGCGCCGTGCGCGTGACGACGTGATCGCCGTGGCGCGAGTCATCGTAGGCCTGGGTTCAAGTCCGGTCCACAAGAGGTTGTGTTCGCTCGCCGAAGTCGGCGCGATGAGGCACACGCGAAGTCGGGTCGGCTAGCCACGTGGTGCTTGCGCATGGGGCGGTGCCTGTCGGAAACATTCGCGCGACGGCTCCTTGGCCCACCTGCTCCTGTACGCGCCTTCACCTTCCAGTGATCCGTCTGATTGGCGGGACTTCGATGGACCGGACGGCCCGTACCAGCTCATTGCGCGCGAGAGGCCATCCGAGCGCTGATCGAAGCGATCCTGCTCGAGCCCGATGGCGAACGCCTGAAGATCACGCTGAAGGGCGACTTGGCGAGAATGCTGAGTGCTGCCAGAGACAGCAAGAGGTCGTCAGAAACCGGCGACCTCATGGTCCAAATAAAGTTGGTTGCGGGGGCGTGCAACCAGCGGTACTTGCAGCTGTGGAGCGGCGCGGCGTGATCAAGAGTGGTCTGGACGTGCTCAGGTGGAAGACCACAGATCGGTTCCGCACCACGGGCAATATCGAATCCGAATGGACGAACCACCGCCGTCGTGAACTCGAAGACCGAACTGACCTGGGTCTCCGAGCCGCACGATGAGCGAATCGGGGCAGTCGCTCAGATCGGGGTGCATCTCGCAGGCGTGCTGTATCTGCCGTCGCATCTGCTCGCAACAGGTACCATCTCCACCTTGGTCAAAGCGACGAGAGGCCGCCGTAACCTCCAAATTGAGAGCGGCGAATTCTATCGACACCTCTTGGTATGGCCAGAACAGGAGGCGGTGGATCCAGCGCTCTCCGTCTGCTGCCGAATCGAACTCGTCGTATAGGAGCTCGACGTCCCGCGAGCCGACGACCGTGCGCAAGAACTCTTCATCCTTCGAGGAGAGCTCAACATGCGCGTAGGCGAGTCGAGCATCAAAGTAACCGTCTGTTGGTCGCCCGCGCGAAACATCAATTCCAGTCTCTTGCTGTCGCGGGCCAGCGTGCGAAGCAGACCGTCATGAAGGCTGACCTCTCGAATGAGCCGCTGCGCAGCCGCGGGCAAAGGCGGCACAAGAGCTCTGATGTGTGCTTCGTATGCGCCCGGACGCGGCACCTGGCCACCTTTCAACGCTGGACTGGCGAACACCCCGAAAGCTGCCATGGCGTCGTCGTGTCGGCGCGAAAGCGACCCCGCGGCCCGTGGCATAGGAAACCCAAGGCGACGACGGTAGCCGGTCACGCTCGGGAGCGAGACACTCGGCCATGCGTTCGAACGCTGCGAGAGCCGACTCGCCATCGTTCATCTTCAGGTAGACACTGCCAAGGGCGCCGTAAACTCTGGCGTTATGCGGTGCAGTATCTGCCGCCGCCTTTGCTACCTGCAATGCTTCATCCAGGTAGCCGGCCTCCGATAACACACCGGCCAAGACCGTCTGTGACGACAGAGCACCGGAGTTGGACTCGCAAAGCTCACGAGCAATTCTGATGGCCTCGTCGTACCGATCCTGACCAGCCAGGACCGTAGCCAGCGACTCCCGGGCATCTACAGACCGGGAGTCGAGCGCGACTGCATCGCGTAGCACGCGTTCAGCTTCAGTGAGCCGATTCAGCTCGTATAGTGTCGACGCAAGATTGAGGGCATGCGTTACGCTCGGGGCGAGTCGCACGGCCCGTTCCTGACAAGGCGCCGCATCTTTCCATCGCCCCAGTTCCGCCATTGCTGCTCCGAGGTTTCCCCAGGCCTCGCCGTTGGACGGACTGAGATGTGCAGCGCTATGGAAGGCCTCGGCAGCCTCTTCAAGGCGTCGAAGAGCTGTGAGGCTGACGCCGAGGTTGTAATGCAGAATCTGATGTTCCGGAGCTCTCGAGTCGAGCAGCCTCGCGGAAAGCCTGAACCGCCTCCTCATGGCGACGTTCCTGTTGGAGTCCGCAGCCCATGAGAAAGAATCCCGCAGCTGAAGGCGCCACCCGTAGCAAGTTGTGAAATCCTTTGATGCCTTCGTTTCGGCGGTGGGGAACCTCCAGCAAGCTCCAGGCACGCTGAAATTGGACGTGAGCATCATCCGGTCGAATTCGAAGAACTCTTTCATAAGCGTTCGCAGCCGCTTCGTACCGATGAAGGCGTAGTGACAGACTCGCCACGCGGTAGTGAAAGTGGGCTCGCGCCTCGCGCAAGAACATCATCAACGCGGCGGAGTCGCACCAACGCCCGTCAACGGGCCTTCCGGATGAGGGCTGGTGGCCGAACGTGCGGTTCGAGGTGGTGGTCTTGATTACGTCTCACCGCTGCACCCAGTAGCCTGGCTTACGCCGAGCGTGTGCAACGGCGACGACCTGGACGCGTCCGATGTACACGCGATAGACGACGAAGAACGGGAACCGGCGCAGCAGAAAACGTCTGGTGTTGCCGATGTAAAGAGGCGCAGCTTCAGGCCGTTCAGCAATCAACTCTACGGCTCGATCGAGCTCGCGGCGAAAGCGCGCCGCCGCCGTGTCGTTGCGCTCGCGGTACCACTGCTCTGCAGCCCCAGCTTCCTCAGCGGCCAGCGGGTGGACGTCGACCGCGAACAGAGGCATCAGCGCGCGGCGAGTCGGCGGCGAACTTCGGCCCAGGGAATGGTCTGCACCGTTCCGCTATCGAGCTCGGCGACGCGGCGGTTCACCTCGGTCGCCCACGCGGCCTCGGCGTCTTCGTCCACCTCGGTGTCAAGGCTCTCCAGCAATGATCCGGCGAGCGCCGCGCGGGCCTCAGTCGGGAGCGCGAGCGCGTCCTTCAGGATCTCCGCGGGTTCGCGTTTCATGCTCTGATCTTACCAGCCCAGGCGCTGTCGTGACACGAGGTCAAGCGGGCCCGCGCTTGCGTCCCAATCGCGAACTGTCACCGCCCTGGCTGAGGCCCTCGAGCATCCAGAGAGACGCACGGAAGCCTCTGAGGCCCTTCGAGGCCTTATCGACGCCATCGTCCTGACGCCGGACCAGGGCGAACTGCAAATCGAGCTGAAAGGGAATCTGGCGGCGATGCTGGGTGCCGCCCAAAATGCGAAGAGGTCGCCAGAAACGGGCGACCTCTCGCTGCAAGTTGTGATGGTTGCGGGGGCGGGATTTGAACCCGCGACCTTTGGGTTATGAGCCCAACGAGCTACCGGACTGCTCCACCCCGCGTCAGGGAAACCCAATCGTAACACTTCGGCGCACGAATGCGCAACCGCGCGAGATCGATGTCTCAGGCATGAGCCGGATCGCGAGGCTGACGTCATGTTAGCCTTTACGCCTCGACGGCCTGTGGAGCGAGCAACCGCCGTCCTCGTGGCCCCTCCGGCCACTGCTGGGCTGAGAGGCAGATGTAAGCCAAGCAAAACGTGGAGTAGTTGATCCACTATGCCCGCCGTTATCCGCCTGGACTAGATTGCGTGGCGACTCACGACCGATGGTGTCATCTGGCCGCTGCCGTGATGTGCGCAGGGGTTCTGACTCTGGCCGTTCGCACGACCGCGGATCTTGCCTGGCCTCCCGATACCGATCACTATCGTGACCTCGCACAGTCGCAAACGATTCGGGACGGAGCCCTGTTGCAGGACCCGTTCTATCGAGGTGAATCCGCCTGGTACAACCCGTTGCTGCCAGGCATGGTCGCTGCCGTCTCGTATCTCACCGGACAGCCGGTCCACGTATCGGCTGCCCGCGCCGGCCCGTACCTGAATCTCGCCGCGCCGATCGCCTTCTATGTTCTGGTCTTCCGTCTCATTGGGCCGGCCTGCGCTCTGGCGTCGCTCGCGGGGTTTCTCTTCGTTGTCCGCGGGCCCACGTGGGCGACGCCCACCTACTCCCCCTGGTTATATGCCAGCGTCTTCGCCCAGACGTTCTTCTACTCGACGCTGGCAGCCTACGCCGCGGCGATGAAGAATGAACGGTGGTGGTGGTTCGCCATCACCGGGACCCTTCTTGGCCTGACATTCCTGACGCACACGGCGCCGGCGATTCTGGCAGGCGTGACCATCATGGTCGTCACCGGATGGCGTGCGGTCCTCAAAGAGCGCACTTCCCGTGAATTGGCCAGCGAGGTGGCATTCATCCTGGTTCCAGCAGTCCTCGTCGCTCTTCCGTTCTTGTGGTCGATCGTTGGTCACTATCGCCTTCAGATCCGCAATCCGATTCCGCTCATGTGGTCGGATCCGACGTTGCCGCCAGACAGCTGGGAGGCTCTGTGGGCGCAGGTCGCTCCAAGACCTCTCCTGAACACCATGATCGTTGTGGGGCTCACCGCCATCAGTCTTGGCCGTCTCCGCCGACCAGCACCGGCGATCGTGAACGCCTGGTTTGGCGCCAGTATTCTGCTCTTCGTCTACAGCAACTACGTCGTTCCCAGATTGCCCGGCGTGCTTCCGCCGGCCGTTCCCGCTCATCACTTTCTCGTCTATGAGCGGGCCGCGGAGATCGTTGTCTTCGGGCTCGGCGTGACTGTGACCGCCTCGGGAGTTGGCTGGCTCGTCTGGCGCGCGATTGGGTCCAGATTCAAGGCCATCGAGTTTGAGCGCTTCAGGCAGGGGAGTCTTGGGCTGGGCATCGGCGCGATTGTGCTGGTCAGCCTTCCCGGCTTTCTAGCCCGCGATGACTTCGGGCTGTCGCGAGAAGTTGCCAGGAACCAATATGCCACGAGCGAGCTCCGCGAACTGTTTCCGTGGATCCGGGAAAACAGCTCGCCCACGGATGTCTTTCTCACGTCCGACAGTGCGTGTCTTTCCGTCGTCGGTCCCGCCGGCAGGAAGTGCGTCCTCGCACCGGTTTTCTTCTCGAACCCGTATGTCGACTGGAACGAGCGTCGTGTGGCCCATCAAAGTATGTGGGATGCGCTGACGGCTGATGACTGCGCCACATTTCGGCAGCAGGCGTACGCCTACCGCGTGAGATATGTGATGAGTGTCGAAAGTCGCACGCCACAAGTGGTGGCCGGACGCTGTGGGCTGATTCAGACGAGCTTTCCGGGGACGAATTGGCGGATCTACCGCGCCTCTCAGGTACTGACGGGCGCGGTCAGCACGAGGCGGAAAGCCCGGACGCGCAACCGCGTGAGACTACTTGGCCGCCGGCTTGACGTCTTTCACCACGACGAGCACTTCGCCGGGGCGGATGAGGCCCAGCTTCTCGCGTGCGACGGACTCGATCGCCGTCGGGTCGGTCTTCAGCCGGTCCGCCAGCTCGCGCAACCGCGCGTTCTCCTCGCGCACCTGCGACACGCTCGCTTCGAGCTCAGCCGACAGCCGGCGCGCACGCGTCGTCGCCACCAGTCCGCGCTCGCCGACCAGCGCGTCGACCAGCAGCACGACGGTCGCAAACGCGAGCAGATAATTGAGCGCCCGCCGCCAGACGGGCGCCTGGGGGCGGAGAGGTGCCATACTCTTGCGCCGGAGCGGCTCTGGTCCTTCGGGGCGCCGGACACGGGGACGAGAGGTTTCTGGGGTCACAGACATCGATTCTGAGCAGTCCTTTGTACAATAGTTTCGTCCCGAGAAGGCGCCCATAGTAGGGTGCAGCCGGCCGGTCGCAGCTGATTGTGGGTGTTGTCGATGAGTGTTGAATATGTTGTGGTGATGACCACGCTGCCGGCCGACGCGGACGGGCCGGCGTTCGGTCGCGCCCTCCTGAACGAACGCCTCGCGGCCTGCGTCAACCTGCTCGCGCCGATGGATTCGGTTTACCGGTGGGAGGGGCGGATCGAGGAGGAAACCGAGCGCCAGGTCATCATCAAGACCACCCGCGACCGCCTCAACGCCCTCTGGGACCGCGTCCGCGAGCTCCACCCGTACGAAGTCCCCGAGTTCATCGTCCTCGCCATCGCCGACGGGAACGAGGCGTATTTGAAGTGGGTCGGGGAGTCGACTAGATAGATCGGTTCAGGAGGTTCAGAAGGTTCAGGGTTCCAGCGCCTGCTTCAGATCGTCGATTAGGTCTTGTACGTCCTCGACGCCGGCCGAGATACGGACGAGGCTGTCGGAGAGGCCGATGGCGGCGCGCCGCTCGGGCGGCACCGAGGCGTGCGTCATCGACGCGGGATGGCAGATGAGGGTCTCGACGCCGCCGAGGCTCTCGGCGAGCGACATCAGCTTGACGCGATTGCACACGCGGCGGGCGTTCTCGAGGCTCCCGGCGTCGAACGACAGCATCCCGCCGAACCCGCGCATCTGGCGCTTCGCCAGCTCGTGCTGGGGATGGTCTGGCAATCCCGGATAAAGCACACGTTCCACGGCCGGGTGTTTCGCCAGGAACTCCGCCAGCGCCAGCCCGTTGACGTTGTGCTGCGCCATGCGCAGTGCCAGCGTCTTGGTGCCCCGCAGCACCAGGAACGAGTCGAACGGGCTCAGAATCGCGCCCTCCGCGTTCTGGATGAACTTCAGCCACTCCAGATCGTCGTCGTGCACGCCGATGACGATGCCGCCGACGCTGTCGCTGTGTCCGTTGAGGTACTTCGTCGTGCTGTGCACGACCAGGTCGGCGCCGAACTCGATCGGCCGCTGCACGCACGGACTGGCGAACGTGTTGTCGACGATGACCTTCACGCCGCGCCTGTGCGCCAGCGCCGATACTGCCGTAAGGTCGGTGAGGCGCATGACAGGGTTGGTCGGTGTCTCGATGAACACCATCCGGGTCTCGGGACGCATCGCCTGCTCGACGAGCTCCAGCGACGACGTGTCGACGTAGCTGAACGACAACCCGTAACGGGTGAGCACCTTGTCGAAGAGTCGGAACGTGCCGCCGTACGTGTTGTCCGTCACGATGACGTGGTCGCCCGACTTGAGCATGGTCGCGATGGCGCCGATCGCCGCCATGCCCGAGGCGAATGCGTACGCCCCCCGTCCACCTTCGATGGCCGCGATGTTGAGCTCGAGGGCGAGCCGGGTCGGGTTCTGGGTGCGCGCGTACTCGTAGCCCTTGTGGCGGCCAAGCTCCTCCTGGACGTAGGTCGAGGTCTGGAAGATCGGCGTGATGATGGCGCCGGTGGACGGATCCGGCTCCTGGCCCGCATGGACACAGACGGTCGAGAAGCGGGCGTTTGCAGGGAGTTTCACCAAGGACACCTGTCGGTCAGAGGCGCGGGAATCTCGCGGAATCTGAGGCCGATCGGAGCCCAGCCGCGGACGAAGCGCGAGTCGGGCAGTACGATAGTCTGTTATCATTCGGTTTTCAATTGGCATGGCCAGCAGGCGACTCGCGGACACGCCCACACCGGCCCGGCGCCGGCAGGCGCCGCCGAGTCTCCCGATGCCGCCAGACGACTCGGGTCGGACGGCGCGCGATCTCCTGCTGAATTCCTGGCCCGGGCGGCTCTTCATCATCGCCGCCGCTCTCAAAGTCCTCGTCGGGTTCATCCGGATTTTCGGCGAGGTGCCGTCGTTCCTGCGCGTGCTGAGCACGGCGGCGACCATCGGCCTGGCGTTCTCGGTCCTCTTCTTCCTCACGCGGCTCGTCTTTCTCGTGCAGAGGCGCCTGCTCTGGCGCGTCCGCCGGAAGCTGATCCTCTCCTACATCTTCATCGGCGTCGTGCCGTCCCTGCTGATCCTCGGGTTCTTCCTGCTGAGCACCGCGTTCGTGGCCGGAGCCGTGGGCGCCTATCTCTTCAGGGACGGCTACGACGACGTGACCCGCCAGGTGCAACTCCTGGCCGAGGCGGCGACCGCCGAGATTGGCCGTTCGCCGCGCACGACGGAAGAGACCGTCGACCGCGTCAGGCGGAATGGGTCGGCGTCGCTCGGCTACCCGACGCTGTCGATGGTATTTGTCCCGGCCTCCTCGAGCGGTCCCGCTGCCGTCTCGCGGGGCCCATGGGAGCATCTCCGCGGGTTGACGGAGCCATCGCAGCTGGCGTTTCCCTGGATCCGCGGCAAGGTCGAGGGATTTACCGGAACGACGGCGGTGACGCTGCCTGACGCGCCGAACGAACCGGAGCTGGTCATCCGCGCGGTGAAGCCCGCCGGGCGCGCCGAGGCGCCGATCGGATGGGTCATCGTGGACCTGCCGCTCGATAGCGCGATGCTGAACCGCCTTTACGAGCGCACCGGAGTGAAGGCCGGAGCCGTGACGCTCAGCAAGCCAAACGCGGACGGCACGGTGTCGAACATAACCGCTGGTCGCACGTCGAGCGGCACGTCGAATAGCTTCTCGCTTTTCCGCAACACCGTAAGTCTCTTCGACTCGTACGACTGGGCGACAGGCGAACCGCTCCGGGCGACAGTTCCGCTCACCTTCAGGATGGGGGAGCTGTTCGAGCGGCTCTCGGACGCGCAGTCGATGCAGCTCGGCACGGTCTCGCTCGGCGACGCCTTCAGGTTCTTCCTGGTCGTCGTCGCGGTCCTCTTCCTCATCATCGAGCTCGTCGCACTGGTGATGGGCCTGGCCCTGGCCCGATCGATCACGAGTTCGATCCATGAGCTCTTCATGGGCACCGAGCGCGTCCGCCTGGGCGACTTCACTCATCGGATCAGTATCAACACCAAAGACCAGCTCGGCGAGCTCGCCGGATCGTTCAACCAGATGACGGGCAGCATCGAGAACCTGCTCCAGACGGCGGCCGAGAAGAAGCGGCTCGAGGAAGAGCTGCGCATCGCGCGGCAGATCCAGATGTCGCTCCTGCCGCGGGGCCAGCTCGACATGCCGGGCCTCGGCGTGACGGCGCTTTGCGTCCCCGCGCGCGAGGTCGGCGGCGACTACTACGACTTCTTCCCGCTCGGCCCCGGCCGGCTCGGCGTGCTCATTGCCGACGTGGCGGGGAAGGGTACGTCGGCAGCGCTGTACATGGCCGAGCTGAAGGGGCTGATCATGGCGCTCAGCCAGACGTATCAGAGCCCGCGCCAGCTGCTCATCGAGGCCAACCGGATCCTGTCTGACAACCTCGACAGCCGCAGCTTCATCACGATGACCTATGCCGTCATCGACCTCGTCAACGCCGTCATGACGTACGCCCGCGCGGGCCACACTCCGCTCATCTATCTGCCGGGACCAGCCGCCGCACTGAAGGGCGCACAAGTGCTCATCCCGAGCGGAATGGTACTGGGCTTGCGCATCGACGGCGCGGTGGAGAAGTTCAACGACCTGCTCGAGGAAAAGCAGATCTCCCTCCACACGGGAGACGTGATGGTCTTCTACACGGACGGCATCACCGAGGCGATGAACACCGAGAGCGATCTCTTCGGCGACGCCAGGCTCAGCCGGATCGTCGAGGAACACGGACACCTCGACTCGGGGGAGCTGCGCGAACGGATTCTCCGTGAGATCGAGGCGTTCGTGGGGACCGCCGATCAACACGACGACATGACGATGATCCTGATCAAGGTCACGCAGGTCGTGGCCGAAGAGGTGGCGGTGTGAACGCCGACCTTGTCATCGTCAACGCCAGGATCCACACGGTCGATCCGGAGCGGCCTCAGGCTCAGGGAGTCGCCATCGATGGGGACCTGATTGTCGCGATGGGGTCCGATGAAGAGGTACGAGGCCACGTGGGGTCTGCCACGCGTGTCATCGATGCGGGCGGCCGTCTGATTGTCCCGGGGTTCAACGACGCGCACGTGCACCTCATCATGGGCGCCGAGGAACTGGTCGGCGTGGACCTCCGGCCGTCGCGAGACGAGGGCGATCTCGTCCGGCGCCTCGCGCGCTACGCGGCGACGCGCCCGTCGGGCGAGTGGATCACCGGCGGCTACTGGGATCACGAGGCGTGGCCCGGCGGCCGGCTACCGGGCCGCGACCTCATCGATGCGGTGACCCCGAACCATCCGGTCTTCGTGAAGCGGCTGGACGGTCACATGGCGTTGGCGAACTCCGTGGCCATGCGGGTGGCGGGGATCCCCGACGATGTCACGAGTCCGGCGGGTGGGGCCGTCGTGCGCGACGGACATGGCCGGCTCACAGGGATGTTCAAGGACGCCGCCATGGACCTCGTGACGCGAGCCATACCGCCCGCGACGCCCGACACGATCCTGTCGAGAGCACGCGCGGCGCTGAAGCACGCGGGGGCCCTGGGCATCACGACGATCCAGGACATGACGGCGAGCGGCGCGGAGCTCGAAGCCTACGAAACCCTTCGAGCAGCCGGCGAGCTGACGGCGCGGATTTCGTCCATTCAGAACTACGATGCAGGCGGTCACGAGGCGGCGGCTCGAGTTACCGGGAACGGTGACGACTGGCTGCGCATCGGCGGCCGGAAATTCTTCAGCGATGGTTCGATGGGTGCGAGCACGGCCGCGTTCTTCGAGCCGTATGCCGACGACCCCGGCACGAGCGGGCTCCTGATCCACGATCCGGACCGGCTGGAGCAGTTGATTCTTCGCGCCGATGACGAGGGCTTTCAGCCGGTCGTCCACGCGATTGGCGATCGGGCGAACGCGCTCGTGCTCGACATCTTCGCGCGGCTGGCCCCGTTGCGCACCGACCGCCGCAGATGGCGGCCCCGGATCGAGCATGCGCAGGTCGTCAGGCCGGAAGACCGAGCCCGCTTCCGTTCACTCGACGTGATCGCGTCGATACAGCCCAGCCACTGCATCGACGACATGCGGTGGGCCGAAGCCCGTATCGGCCGTGCGCGCAGCGCGCAGGCGTACAACGTCCGCTCCTTCCTTGACGCGGGCGTGCACGTCGCGTTCGGGAGCGACTGGTTCGTCGCGCCGCTCGACCCGATGGTTGGTCTCTACGCGGCCGTCACCCGTCAGTTTCGGGACGGGACGCCATCCGAGGGTTGGTTTCGAGAGCAGTGCATCACGCTGGCGCAGGCCATCGACTGCTACACCCGCGGTTCGGCATACGCTGAATTCGCGGAGGATCGAAAGGGTGTGCTGAAGCCGGGCTATCTCGCCGACCTGGTCGTCCTTTCCCGCGACATCTTCGCCGTTCCGCCGCGCGAGATCCTCGACACGCAGCCGGTGCTCACGATGGTGGGCGGGCGTATCGTGTTCGATGCGGGACAGATGGAGTGCTCCGGATCGACGCCCGAGCCCGTTGCGGCCAGCAGTCGGCACGACCGCTGACAGAAGTCCTCATGCGCGACCTGATCATCATCCTTCGCACGGCCTCGCAGATTGAAGCTGACGTCATCAAGGGCCTGCTCGAAACCCACGGTATCGAGGTGCTCGTCACGTCCAACCTCTCCCGGACGGCGTTTCCGTTTTCGTCGAACGAGCTGCGCCTGTCGGTGAGCGAGGACGAAGCCGAGCGCGCGCAGCAGATCATCGAGAGTCACCGCGACGAGGTCGGGCCGGGGCGGGTCGTGCCGTTTGGCGCCGAGCTCGAGCCGCTCGAACGCGTCATCGGCTACCGCTTTCGCGACCGCGGTCTCCTCGAACACGCGCTGACCCACCGCTCGCGCGTCCACGAGGATGCGAGCGGCGGCGTCATCGACAACGAGTCGCTGGAGTTTCTCGGCGACTCCATCCTGGGCTTTGTCATCGCCGACATGCTCTTCCGCGAGTTTCCGCAGCACAACGAGGGACAGAAGTCGAAGCTGAAGGCGTCGATCGTGTCGGCCACCTCGCTTGGCCGGCTCGGCGAACGGATCGGGCTCGGGGATTACCTGATTCTGGGCCGCGGCGAGGAGAAGACGGGTGGCCGCCAGAAGCTCGCGCTCATCGCCGATGGCTACGAGGCGCTCATCGCGGCGATCTATCTCGACGGCGGCATCGACCCGATCCGCGCCTTCATCGAGCGGCAGTTCGATGCCCTCATCGAAGAGGCCCGCCGCACCGGCGCGCACGCCACCTTCACCGAGGACTACAAGTCAGCGCTGCAGGAGTGGCTGCAGTCGCACGATCGCGGCCTTCCGGTCTATCGGCTGGCCGCGGAAGTCGGCCCGGCACATCGCCGGCGATTCGAGGTCGAGGTGCTGGTCAGAGGTGAGGCGGTGGCGCGGGCGGAAGGCAAGAGCAAGAAAGAAGCGGCGCAGAGCGCGGCCAAGGCGGCGCTCTCAATTCTGAATTCTGAGTTCTGAATGCTGAATGGCATTGGCATTGACGGAAGGCAGAGACGTTCCCTTCAGCATTCAGCATTGCGCTAATCAATTTCGATGATTCCCCAGTTCTTGTCGGGCCCGGCTGCCGGCTCGCCGGTGCCCGCGAGCGCGAGCGCATGCGTGGGCTCGGCGCTCGGCAGGCGGCTCATCACGTACTTGTGCACCTCGCGCACCACATCGTCGTCCGAAGGTGGAGCCGGGCGGCAGTGGAGGCGTACCCACAGGCGCATCATCGGGTCGGCGAAGCTGTAGCGCTTCTGGCGCGACACGATGAGGTCGACGTCCTCGAGCCACGACAGATAGTCCTTCGTCGAGCCGGGCGTGCGGCGCAAGCGCAGGGAAATCTCGGTGAGCGTCAAGGGCTCCTCTTCGGCGAGAACCTCGAGGATAGCCTTGAGCGCGCCGTATCCGCGTGCGCGGTGGAGGCGAAGCTCGTAGCAGGTACTGGCAATGGAGGGCGAGGGCGCCGCCCGGCGCGAGGAGCGCGGCGAGCGCGCTGACCGGATCCGCGGCACCGCGCGTCGCCATGACCGTCGCGGTGTCGACGAGCATGCGCGCGTACGTGGGCCGCCCTTCAGAAAGGGCCTGAACGAGCCGGGCGAGTTCGTCGCGGGCGCGGTCGTCCTCGGCCTCGGAGAGGCCGGTGGCGGCGCGGTCGATCTCGGAGACCGCTGGCAGCGTCGCGCGGATCTCGGCGGCGCTGAGCGGCGCCACATGGATGATCTCGAACTGGTGGGGCGCATCGCGCAGCACGCGGAGCGCGCGCGCGGAGTAACGGGACGTCAGGACGAACCGGTTGCCGTTGGCGGCGAGCGACGCGATGAGGTCGCGCAACACCGACCGCAGGCCGGGAAAGCTCTCGAAGGTCCGCAGTTCCAGGAACTCGTCGAGGAGAAACGTGGCTGGCGCGTCGCCAGGAGCGCGCGCGGCGCCGAGCCAGGCGAGCGTGGAGTCGAAGGCCGTGCGGGCGGTCGCATCGGCGCGTACGGCCGCGGGGCCCGTGTGGAACGCGAACGGCGACACGTCGCGGATCGCCTGGAACAATCGCTCGGGCGTCGTCGCGATGCGTTCGACGTCGATGTACTGGCACGCGCTGCGTCCGAGGAGATCGCGGACGCGCAAGAGCAATGACGTGCGCCCGGTGCCACAGCCCCCGAGGACGACGGGAATTCGGGGCACGCCACTCGCGGTGCCTTCGAGCGCGGTCAGCACGCGGCGCTCGAGGGACGGACGCTCCGGAATCATCATTGTGCCGTTCCTCCAGCCGAAGGCATGTCGATGCCGTTGCGGCGCGCCGTGTCGATAGCGTCCGGGTAGCCCGCGTCCGCGTGGCGCACGACCCCAAGCCCGGGATCGCAGGTCAGCACGCGTTGCAGCTTCTCGTCTGCCTCGCGGGATCCGTCGGCCACGACGACCATGCCCGCGTGCAGAGAGTAACCGATCCCGACGCCGCCGCCATGATGCACCGAGACCCACGTCGCGCCTGATGCAGTGCTGAGCAGCGCGTTCAGCACCGGCCAGTCCGCGATGGCGTCGCTGCCGTCCCGCATCCCTTCCGTTTCGCGATTCGGTGAGGCGACCGAGCCCGCATCCAGGTGATCGCGGCCGATGACGATCGGCGCCTTGATCACTCCCCGCCGCACCAGATCATTGATCGCCAGCCCGAATCGCGCGCGGGCGCCGTAGCCGAGCCAGAAGATCCGCGCCGGCAGTCCCTGAAAGGCGACGCGCTCGCGCGCGAGGCGGATCCACCGGCACAGCGGCTCGTCGTCTTTGAACATGTCCAGCGCGAGTTGGTCCGTCGCCTCGATGTCGGCGGCATCGCCCGAAAGGGCCGCCCACCGGAAGGGGCCCTTGCCCTGGCAGAAGAGCGGGCGGATGTACTCCGGGACGAAGCCGGGAATGTCGAACGCCTCGGCCACGCCGCCCTGCTGCGCCTGCGCGCGAATGTTGTTGCCGTAGTCGAACACGATCGAGCCGTTTCGCTGGAACCTGAGCATCGCCCGGACGTGCTCGGCCATGGCGGCAACCGAGCGCCGCGTGTACTCGGCAGGGTCCGCGCGCCGCAACACCTCGGCCTCACGAAGCGTCAAGCCGTTGGGGACGTAGCCGTTGAGTGCATCGTGCGCCGACGTCTGGTCGGTCACGACGTCGGGCGTCACGCCGCGGCGCGCGAGCGCGGGCAGCACGTCGGCGGCGTTCCCCTCGAGCGCAAGGGATCGGGCGACGCCGGCCTGCTGCCATTGTTCGATTCGATCGAGCGCCTCGTCCAGATCGGCGGTCCGCTCGTCGACGTACCGGGTCGCGAGGCGCCGCTCGATCCGGGCGGGGTCGACTTCGACCACGAGCGCGATCCCACCGTTCATGGTCACGGCGAGTGGCTGGGCGCCGCCCATGCCACCCAATCCGGCGGTGACGACGAGCCGCCCGGTCAGGCTGCCGCCGAAATGGCGGCGCGCCAGCTCGGCCAGCGTTTCGTAGGTGCCTTGCAGGATGCCCTGGGTGCCGATGTAGATCCAGCTGCCGGCCGTCATCTGTCCGTACATCGTGAGCCCGCGGTCCTCGAGATCGCGGAATCGTTCCCATGTCGCCCAAGCGGGCACCAGGAGCGCGTTGGCGATGAGCACACGGGGCGCCCACGGATGCGTGCGGAAGACCGCGACGGGCTTTCCCGACTGGACGACGAGCGTCTCGTCGTGCTCGAGGCGCTGCAGGGTGGCGACGATGGCGTCGAAGGCGGGCCAGCTGCGTGCGGCGCGGCCCGAGCCGCCGTAGACGACGAGATCGTCGGGCCGTTCGGCGACGTCAGGGTCGAGGTTGTTCATCAGCATGCGGAGCGCGGCTTCCTGAGGCCATCCCTTGCAGGTGATCGTCGCGCCTCGCGGCGCGCTGACATGGCGGCTGAGGGTGCTCATCGTGCTGAAGTGTGTGTGAAGTTGTTCCGGCGAGACGTGTGCGGACGTTACGCTGATTCCGATCGCACGCGACGCGCTGAAGGAAGCAATCTAAGAACGTACGCGCGCGTTGTCAATTTGAAATTGAAAAATTTCTTACTTGACTTCTGCGGCGATTGAGGCCAACAGCGATCCGTCCGCGATGAGCTCGGCGATCGCCTCGATGTCTGGTGCCGGCGGTCGATCGACGGTGAGCGCGGGGACGACCGCTCGCACGCGTTCGTGCACGCGCGCGAGCGCCGGTGCGGTCGTGAGCGGAGCGAGGAGATCGATCGCCTGACACGCGCACAGAATCTCGACCGCGATCACGCGCGTCGCCAGGTCCAGCGCCTGCGCGGCCTTGAGCGCCGCGCCCATGCTCATGCTCACGTGGTCCTCGCGGTTGGCCGACGTCGGGATGGTGTCGACGCTGGCCGGATGGGCGAGCGTCTTGACCTCGGAGGTGAGGGCTGCGGCGGTCACCTGCGCCATCATGTAGCCCGATTGCAGCCCGCTGTCGGCCGTGAGGAAGGCCGGCAGGTCGCTCAACGCGGGATTGACCAGCCGATCGGAGCGGCGCTCGCTGATCGTCGCGAGCTGCGTCAGCGCGATGGCCGTGACGTCGGCCGCGATCGCGACCGGCGCGCCATGGAAGTTGCCGCCCGACACGATCTCGTCCTCGTCTTCGCGCTCACCGGGGAAGACCATCGGGTTGTCCGTGGCGGCGTTCGCCTCGGTCATCAGCAGCGTGCGGGCGAACGTCAGGGCTTCGCGCGCCGCGCCGTGTACCTGGGCGGCACAGCGAAGAGAATACGCATCCTGCACGCGGCCGCAGTGCTCGTGGGACCTGTTGATGGCGCTGTCGGTGAGCAGGCGGCGGATGTTGCCGGCCGATGTCATCTGTCCGGCGTAGGGCCGGGCCGCGTGGATGCGGGGATCGAAAGGATGCACGGACCCCCGGAGGCCGTCGATCGAAAGGGCCGCTGCGACGTCGGCGGCGCGGGCGAGCCGCTCGGCACCGGCCACGGCCAGCGCGGCGACCGCGGTGGACGGCTGCGTCCCGTTGATGAGCGCCAGCCCTTCCTTGGGTCCGAGCGTGACCGGCGACAACCCGGCGGCCGCGAGCGCGTCCCGTCCCGCGCGCAGCGTCGTGTCGTCTCCCACCCAGGCGTGGCCCTCGCCGATGAGTACCAGTGAGAGATGCGCGAGAGGGGCGAGGTCGCCGCTCGCGCCGACCGACCCGCGACTGGGCACTCGTGGGTGGACGCGATGGTTCAGAAGATCGAGCAACCGCTCGAGCGTCGAGCGACGGATCCCGGAGAACCCCTTGGCCAGGACGTTCGCGCGCAGCGCCATCGACGCGCGCACGGCCCGAACCGGCAGCGCCGCGCCGACGCCAGCCGCGTGGCTGCGCAACAGATTGACTTGCAGCGCGCCGAGGGCATCCCGGGGGATGGCCGTTTCGGCCAGCGCGCCAAAACCCGTATTGATTCCGTAGACCGGCGTGTCGCCGAGCGCCTGGCGGTCGACGACCGCCCGCGACGCGTCCACACGCGCCACCGCTTCGGGCGCGAGCAAGACGCCGGCGTAGTCGTCGGCGATGGCAAGGAGCTCGTCGAGGGTCAGGCTGGCGCCGGTCAGAAGGATCATCGACACGTTGGGCAACCGGAAGTCTTCGCGGTGATTGAAGGTAGAATACAGCAGCCATGAACCTAGCAGGTACTTGGAGCGCAGTGGGGAGACGAAGGAAAGGGCAAGATCGTCGATCTGCTCACGCCGAACTTTTCGATCGTGGCCCGCTATCAGGGTGGGCACAACGCCGGTCACACCGTGTACGCCAATGGGCGCAAGTTCGTGCTGCGACTTCTCCCGTCGGGCATCCTGCACCCCGGCATCACCTGCGTCATCGGTAACGGGGTCGTCGTCGACCCCACCGCGCTCTTCGCGGAGATCGATGAGTTGGCGCAGGCGGGCATCGACATTGGCGATCGGCTGGTGGTCAGCGACAAGGCGCACCTCATCCTGCCGTACCACCGCGAGCTCGACTTGCTGAGCGAGGCGCGGCGCGGCGAACGTCGCATCGGGACGACGTCGCGGGGCATCGGGCCGGCGTACGAAGACAAGATCGCGAGGCGGGGCATCCGGGTTGGCGATCTCGCGAACCCGTCGGCGCTCGCCGAAGCTGTGAAGCACAATGTCGCCGCGCGTAACCGACTGATCGCCGAGTCGACCATGGACTGGCAGCAGGTGCTCGACGACCTGGGACGCGCCTGGCAGCGGATGGCGCCGTGGGTCAAGGACGTCTCGGTGCTGCTGACGCGCGCGCGTGAAGCCGGCCGCGCGATCATGTTCGAAGGCGCGCAGGGCACGTTGCTCGACATCGACCACGGCACCTATCCGTATGTGACCTCGTCGAACGCGACCATCGGCGGCGTGTGTACGGGACTCGGCGTCGGCCCGCGCGCAATCGATGCGGTCCTCGGCGTCGCCAAGGCGTACACGACGCGGGTCGGTGAAGGTCCGCTACCCACGGAGCTCACGGGTGCCATCGGCGATCGCCTGCGGGAAACTGGAAAGGAATTCGGCGCCGTCACGGGACGCCCGCGCCGGTGCGGCTGGTACGACGCGGTCGCGGTCCGTTATGCAGTTCGCGTCAACGGCCTCAACGCGCTCGCCCTCACGAAGCTGGACGTGCTCGACGGGCTGCCGGAGCTCCAGGTGTGCACGGCCTATCGCTGCAATGGCGCGACGCTGACCGAGATGCCGGGCGATACGGCGCAGCTCGCGGCGTGCGAGCCGGTGTACGAGACGCTGGCCGGGTGGACCGCGCCGACGCAGGGTTGTCAGAGCTATGACGATCTTCCGCGCGAAGCCCGTGCGTATGTCGCGCGGCTCGAAGCGATCACCGGAGTGCCGGCCGCCATCGTGTCGACGGGGTCGGGACGACAGGAGACCATCCTGCGCGAGGGTGTGCTGAGCCCGGGACTGGCGATTCGTTGATTGATGACGGGGAGAGCGGCTGCGGCTCGAACTCGAAGAACCCGAACCTGAGAGCGCGAACCGCTAGAGTTTGAATTTCGAGCAGTAATCGTCCATGGCCGCGGCGTCCGCGTCGGCGAACTCGACTCCCGCGCGATAGCGCGGCGGCTCGGTCGGCTTGGGCAACTCGAACTTGGCCCACGCGACGGCGCCCCGGAACCGCATCACGAAGTCGTCGGTCGGCACGCTGATGCGCACGCGCTGGTTCGGCCGCAGGATCGTGGCGGAGATGACCTGCGCACCCATGACCGACAGGTCGACCAGGCTCGCCGGGTTGCCGTCCAACTGAATCTCGACGCCTTGCCGAATCCGGAACCGGGCGGCCCGCCGCGTGCCATGCCAGTCAAGCTGGCGCGGCGTCTGGTCAAGGGAAACCGGCGGATCCGATTCGTACTCACGCTCCCGTGACTCGGTGCCTCCCGCATATGCCGGCGCGACCACGGCCGGTTCGGCCACGGCGCCCCGGGACACGACACGTGTGTAGTCGCCGGTGTGCGACATCACCCGGATCTCGGCTTGAGACACCTGGGGGTCGGTCTTGATCCGGTTGATGAGCGCGGCGCCGCGTGGCGTGGCCGCAAACAGGCGTTCGAGGACGATCAGGCGCGGGCGCTGCTCGAGGATGGTCTGGAGCGCCTGGATCGGTTCCGTATCAGCGAACGTGAGAAGCTCTCCCTCGTCGGCCAGCCGTTCGCAGAGCGACGGCGTCAGGTTGAGGGCTGCGATGATCACCGCGGGCGCAGACATCGTGTCAGTTTACCATGCAGCCAAGACCCGCCGTTTCTATAATGAGACTGTGCGACCACGACACGCCCCCAGGGCCGTGCTCTTCGATCTCGACGACACACTGTTCGATCACGAACAGGCGGCGCGGGTCGCGCTGGCGCGTGTGCACGAGACGCACAGTGTCTTCACAGAATGGCGCTTCGATGCGTTCGAACAGGCGCACTCGCGGGTCCTCGAGGAACTGCACGTGCAGGTTCTGTCAGGTGAGCGTACCGTCGACCAGGCCCGGGAGGAACGGTTCCGGCGCCTGTTCGCCCAGTCCGACGCGCCGGGCGACGAGGGGCGCGTGCGGGCAACGGCGGCCGCGTACCGGGAAGCATATCTGGCTGCCAGGCAGCCCGTGAACGGTGCCCTCGAAGTCCTCGCGGCACTGAAGCCACTGGTCCGCATTGGTATCGTTTCCAACAATCTCCTCGAAGAGCAGGAAGGCAAGATCAGGCTCTGTGGGTTCGGTCCGTACGTCGATGCGCTCGTGGTATCCGAGGCGGTGGGATTGACCAAACCCGATCCGGCGATTTTTGCGCACGCGCTCGAGCGTCTTGCCTGTGTGCCGGAAGACGCGGTGATGATCGGCGACTCGTGGCCGGCCGACATCGAGGGCGCGCGCGCCGCAGGCATCCGCCCGATCTGGTTCAACCGCGCGCGCCGTCAGGCGCCGGATACCTCCTGCGGCGTGCGCGAGGTCTACACGCTGGCGCCGATCGACGAATTGA
>CAVRYF010000013.1:0-27614 GCA_963725325.1 uncultured Acidobacteriota bacterium
TGCAAGGGGGCGATGTCTGGGTGCGCATGATTGAGCGGGTGGCTCGGGCAGCGTTGAAGGAATCCTGGCCAAGGTGCTCGTGCCGATCATCGTCCGTGATATTCGCGAGGAGTTTCGCGCGAACGTTCGACCCCGGTTGAGCGACTGCACGTCCTCGGACACGCGGATGACGAGTTCGCGTTTGGGAACGATTCGCTGCTGGAGAAGGCGTCGCGCCACCTCGGGGCGGCGGCTGTTGGCGTCGGCGAGGACGCCGAGCAAGTGTCGCGGAAATCCCCGATCTCCCGGCGCAAGCCAGCGATGCGGTCCCGTTCCTCGGACGAATCGTCGACTTTGTCCGGTCGATATCAGGAATCCGGAGCGGACCGCCGGTGCTTCGGCGCGTGCGCGCAACAAACGGGCAACAACTACGACACTGCCTGTCTTTCTCGTCGGTCTCCATCCGGTCAAGACACGAGACGTCGTAGAAACTCACCGGAGAATCCGACCCGACGGCATCCGTCGCTTCGACAATTTCCTCAGCCTCAGGCGAGGCGATACACGCCGGACCATGGACGATGGGTGATCGAACCGTCAGACTCGGGCGCCCGGATAAGCCGCCTCTATCGCCGCACTGCATCAGGCGCGCCGCGGGGAACTCGAGTCGCGTGACGAAGACTGGGCATTCCAGCGCGCGTTGCTCGAACACCTCACGGCCATCTGGCGGCAGCCAGACGTGGGCTTGTGGGAAGTGCGCGGTGGCGTGCGCCCCTTCACCTACTCAATAGTCATGGCCTGGGTCGCCTTCGATCGAGGGATTCGGGCGGTCGAAGACTTCGGCGTTGAGGGGCCCGTGGAGCGATGGCGCGCCATTCGTCGGAGCATCCACGAGGATGCCTGCGCGCATGGATTCGATCGCCAGCTCGGAAGTTTCGTGCAATCCTATGGCTCGACAGAGCTCGACGCGATCTTGCTCCCGTCTTCGAGCGACTCCTCGGGTTGCGGAACGATGTGGGCCTGATTTCAGAAGCGTACCGATGCCGGCACCGGGCGCCTGGCGGGCAACTACCCGCAGGCGTTTCCTGATATTGCGCTCGTGAACACCGCGCACAATCTCGCGCGGGCCAGCAAGCCCGCGGAACAGCGGTCGGCGTCGTAACCAGCGGCGCATGGCAACCGAGGAGCGAGACATGAGTCACGCAACGGCGAAGGTCGCGACTTCCATTCTGACGCCGTGGTCGTGAGTATCTTTGATACCGCCGCCGTTCTGATCACGATCGCCGCGGTGTCCGGCTACGTGAATCACCGGCTGCTGCACCTGCCGTCGACCAGCGGTACCCTGCTCGTCGCCCTCGTCAGCTCGCTCATCGTCGTCGCGCTCGAGCACTTCGTTCCGAGCCTCCAACTGCAGTCCGACATCGAGCGCTTCCTGGGGCAAATCGATTTCAACCAGACACTGATGCACGGGTTGCTCTGCTTGCTGTTGTTCGCGGGCGCATTGCACGTCGATCTCGGCGGGCTGCTCGATCACCGATGGACGATCGCCGCCCTGTCCACGATCGGCGTGCTGCTGTCGGTGGGGGTAGTCGGCACGTTGACGTGGGTGGCACTCGATCTCCTGGGCCTGCATCAGCCTCTGCTGGTCTGCCTCACTTTCGGCGCCCTAATCTCACCGACTGATCCGGTCGCGGTGATGGGTCTGCTCAAGGAACTCCAGGCGCCGGCAAGCCTCGAGGCGCAGATCGCCGGAGAATCGCTCTCAATGACGGGATCGGCGTCGTCATATTCCTCGGCTTGGCATCGATGGCGAACCTGTCCGGTGCGGTGCACCCTGGCGCCCCAGGAATGGACTGGTCGGCGCTCGCGGTATTCGCGATTCGCGAGGTGGTCGGCGGCGTCGGCCTCGGCTTGGCCCTGGGGTACGTCGGATACCGCGCGCTCAAGAGCATCGACGACCATCCGTTGGAGCTGCTCATCACACTGGCGCTCGTGATGTTCCTCTACGCGCTGTCGTTCTGGATCCACGTCTCTGGGCCTATCGGGGTGGTCGTCGCGGGGCTGCTCATTGGCAATCCCGGACGTCGATTCGCCATGAGTGACCGCACGCGGGAACATGTGGACGCATTCTGGTCGATGACCGACGAAGTCCTGAACGCGGTACTGTTCCTGCTGCTGGGACTTGAGGTCTTGGCGGTGGAACGCTGGGCGGATGTGCTCGTACCGGCGCTGTTGGCAGTGCCGATCTGTCTGATCGCGCGCGCCATCTCAGTGGCGGTACCCGTCACGGCGATGCGGCGGCCCGGATCCTTTCACCGAGGGTTGGTGCCGGTGTTGACGTGGAGCGGGCTGCGCGGTGGCATCTCGGTCGCTCTGGTCCTGGCCCTGCCGCGGTTCCCAGGGAAGGAGGTTCTGCTGGCGATCACCTACGCCGTCGTGGTGTTCTCCGTGCTGGTGCAGGGTCTCAGCGTGCGGCGGGTACTCGTGTACTACCGAGTCGGCGGAGTCGATGCCGGATAGGGTCAGGCTGGAACGGATGTCATCCGCCGTCGTGTGCCGAGGCACCTGCTGCCCTTCGAACGAATCGATCATCGACTCGCTAATGGCGTCGGTTTGAGAGAATGGCGGTCACCCCTTTGACACGCTGCTCGATGGCCGCGACGGACGCACCGAAATGTGCCGAGATGGCTGACCGTCACGTTCCCGACCGGTAGTGCCATCGGGCATGATGCAGACCGCCGTGGACGGGATCATCCGCGTGCGCCGGCCAGGCACTGCGCGAGCCGCGACAGCACTCGCTGTGCGGCGGCACGTTCTCGCACCGGAACGCTCTGCAGCGCTACCACCACCGCAGCCTCGACGGTACCCCTTCGGATACCGTTCACACGTGCACCTTTCAGGGTCAGTGAAAGGACCGCGATACGCCGGTCCGCGATGCGTCTGGAGCGTCGCAGCAGACCCTGCGCCACGAGCCGCTGCAGCACGCCGGTCAAAGTACTGGGGTGCACATGGAGGATGGACGCAAGCTGTCCTGCGGACGACTCGGCGAGCAGCCCCACTACGCGAAGTACCAATCGTTGGGGGCCGGTCACTCCGACGTCCCGCTTCATGCGCTTCGAGCGTATCTGCAGGCCATGGACGATTGCCCAGAGGAGCCGCATGAACTGCAGCACATCGGGCAGCTCCGATGCTCGGGTCCCTCCGTTTCTATCCGCTCGATCCGGCAAAGGGCGGCGCCGTCGTGTGCTCTTCATTGAATGACCTCGTGACTGGCGGTAGCGAGTGCTGCCCGGTCCGGTCCGGTCCGGTCTAGGCCCTTGACTCAGACAAACACTCGGCGTGCCACTTGACGTCGGTAATCGCGTGGCTCATTACCGCGTGACTGTTACCGATCGTCTGCACGTATTCTTGCAGGCCGCGTTTCAAGGCTGCGCAGTCTCGGCTCGTAGTAGCGCTCTGATATTGATCGAGCAGCTGTTGCGCGGCCGCAAGAGCCTGCAACTGGCCCTCATATTGACGCCGCAGATTCCACAGCTGTGCGGTCAGCAGGATGGTCGTGTCTGGCATAGGGTTGACGCTGAACTGCCCAACGATACTTTGACCTCAAACGAACTCTGCCGATATTATCAGAGCGTGGCCTCGCGGACCTGTCAGCGAAGGCCCAGGGTAACATCCGATGGTGACGACAGATACTTGCACCACTTGCGGCCGACGGCTGGTGGATGGACGCTGTGCGAGGTGCGCCAACACGGTGGAGGTCAACTTTGTGCATCGGGAGCTCGTGCTGCTCCTCGTGCTCGGCGCCATCGTCATCCTCGGGTTCCTGCTGACGCGCGCGGCGGCCGGTGCGAACCGCGCCCAGCGACTTCGTGATGCAGCCGCGTGGTACGACGGCAGTGAACGCGACCTGGCCGCGGGCCGGACGGAGCCCGCCATCAACGCTCTGCGTCGCGCCACCGCGCTCGATCGCGACCACCGCGCGTATGGACTCGCCCTCGCCCGCGCGCTGGCGGCGAGTCAGCAGGACGACTCGGCTCGGCAAGTCCTGCTCCGGATCCGTGAGGCCACTCCAGAGGATCCGGAAGTGAATCTGCAGCTCGCGCGACTCGAGGTCCGTCGCAACGATTTGACCGCCACGGTGCGGTATTACCAGAACGCCCTCTACGGCGTGTGGAGTGGCGAACCGGACATCGCGCGTCGTCAGGTCCGGTTCGAACTCGTCCGGTATCTCCTGGCGCAAGGGCAACGGACGCGCGCGGTCTCGGAGCTCCTGGTGCTGGGCAGCAGTTTGCCGGACGACGCCGCCGCGCAGGCCGAGGCCGGGCGACTGTTCCTGGCCGCGGGCGAGTCACGGCGTGCGCTCGAATATTTCCAGAGAGCGCTGCGACTGGATCCCCGGAACGTGAGCGCCCTCACCGGCGCGGGAGAGGCCGCGTTCGACCTGGCCCAGTACACGAGGGCGCGGGAGTACTTCCGCGGTGCCGCGCCATCCGAGGGGCGCGTCGCAGAACTCCAGTTGATCACCGATCTGGTTCTGGCGCACGACCCGCTGGAGTCGGGGCTGGCCTTCCGGGACCGACAGGAACGGATCGCGAGGGCGTTTGCTCGCGCGGTTGAGCGGCTCGCGAGTTGTCTTGCCGCGCCGTCCGTGGCCGGCACACCGGCCGGCAAGGACCTCGAGTCGCTCCGTGTCGAAGCGCGCGCGCTCGAACCAGCCCTCGCGCCGCGACGGTTGCGCCGCGACCACGACGCCCTCGACATCGCCGTGCACCTCATCTACCGCATCGAGCAACGAACGTCCGTTGGCTGTGGCGCACCGACTCCGCTCGACCGGGCTTTGCTGATCATCGGACGCCGGCACGAGCTCAACCAGCAGTGATGGCTCTGCGCTCCTTTCAACAGCTCCGCCTGCGCGAACACCAGCTCTTCCTCGCGCTCAGCATCATGGTTGGCGTACTGGCCGGCCTCTCAGCCGTTTTGTTCACCGTCGCCATCGACAGCACCACACGCATGTTCTTCGGGCTCGATCCGTCGGGCGCGCGGCTGTTCTTCGTACCCGTCGCCGTCAGCCTGGTTACGGGCGCGCTGCTCGCCTGGGTGTTCCCCGAGGTCCGCGGCAGCGGTGTACCGCAAACCGAAGCAGCCTTTCACCTGAACGGCGGGGTCATACCGGCACGCGTCCCGCTGGGTAAATTCATCACCGGCGTACTGTGTATCGCATCCGGTCACTCGATGGGCCGCGAGGGTCCATCAGTGCAGATTGGAGCGGGACTGGCGTCCGTCGTGGGTCGGTGGCTGCCGCTGTCACCGGCCCGCCTCAAGGACCTGGTGCCGGTCGGCGCCGCGGGCGCGCTGGCGGCCGCGTTCAACACGCCTGTCGCCGCGGTACCTGTTCGCACTCGAAGAGATCATCGGCGACATGAATGCCACGCTGCTGGGATCGACCGTCGTCGCCTCGGTGGCGTCGGTCGTGGTTGCGCGGTCGATTCTCGGGAATGAGCCGCTCTTTCGGGTGCCCGAGTATCACCTCCAGCACCCCTCCGAACTGCTGGCATATGCCGCGCTGGGAGTCGTGGGCGGAGTCGTGTCGCTGGCGTTCGCGAAGGGACTACTCGGACTACGGCGCCTCTTTCTACGCCTGCCGCACCGCACTCGTGTCCTCCAACCTGCGCTCGGCGGTCTCGCGATTGGCGCGCTACTGCTTACGGCTCCTCAAGTGATGGGGGTCGGCTACGAGTACGTCGATCAGGCGCTCAACGGCGGCCTCGTCCTCAAGACGATGGTGACGTTGTGCCTGCTGAAGCTGGTCGCGACGACTGTGTCGTACTCATCAGGCAACGCAGGCGGCATTTTCGCGCCGAGCCTCTACATCGGCGCCATGGCCGGGGGAGCGGTGGGCACGGTTGTGCATTGGGTGGCGCCGCTGCACACGGCTGACCCGGGTGCCTATGCGCTGGTGGGAATGGGGACGCTCTTTGCCGGAATCATCCGCGCCCCGATGACGTCAGTCTTCATGATTTTCGAGATCACGCAGGACTATCAGATTCTGGTCCCGCTGATGGTGGCCAACCTGCTCAGCTTCATGATCTCGCGCCACTTTCAACCGACACGCCTGTACCACGCGCTGTTGGAGCAGGACCATATCCATGTGCCGTCGCCTGCGATTCACAGGGATCAGGCGCGGTGGAGCGCGGCGGACGTCATGAGCGCAGAGTTGACATGCCTCGCCGGGGACGTCTCCGTGCAACACGCCTGGGATGCGTCACGGGGCGGCGGGCAGCCCGCACTTCTTGTCGGCACGCCCGAGCACCTCCTCGGCGTCGTGAGCGCGGAACGGCTGGCGTCGGCCCTTGAGTCCGGCGGACGAGCCGAACCTCTCAGCACACTTGTCGAGGTCCGTGTGATTCACGGGCATCCGGATCATCCGTCTGACGTTGTCCTCGAGCGCCTGGCGCAGAGCGGAGGAGTGTTGCCAATCGTCAGTCGCGAGAATGCGCATCGTCTGCTGGGGGTCGTGACGTTGCCGGACGTGATGCGGTTCATGAACAAGCGCCGCGAGGTCAGCGGGCCGCCGGCCTTCGAATAGATCGGCGCGTGTTCCGACGTCGGCTGGTCAAGCCATGGGCACAACTGAACGACACGATGGAGACGATCACACCCGGCGCTTCTATGATCGCATCAGCCGCGCCTACGACTTGATCGCTGATGCCAGCGAACATGCGATCCGTGATGTCGGAATCCGCGCGCTCGGGCTCTCCGAGGCTCAGCGAGTGCTCGAAGTTGGATTTGGAACCGGTCACGGGTTGGTCGGCCTCGCAGCCGCCGTCGGCCGGACTGGCCATGTGCACGGCGTCGACGTCTCGGGCGGAATGACGTCGGTTGCACGCGCGCGTGTTGGATCCTCGGATTTTCGCAACGTGAGCCTTTCGGTTGCTGACGCGCGGGCGTTGTGCTTTTGTGCAGGAGTATTCGATGCGGCGTTCATGAGCTTCACGCTCGAGCTCTTTGATGCGGCGATTCCGGTCGTGCTCGATGAAGTGCGGCGAGTGTTGCGCCCGGGCGGACGACTGGGGATCGTGGCGATGGCCGAAACGGCCCACACCAACCCCGCCGTCGACCTGTATCAATGGCTGCACCGTCAGTGGCCGCACGTCGTCGACTGCAGACCGATCGACATCGTGAGCGTTCTCCAGGCGGCCGGATTCCGCGCGACGACGGCCGCGACCACAACCATCTGGAGCCTTCCCGTGGCCGTCGTGATCGGCGTAAAACCGTCAGACGTTTCACGAGGAGATGCGACCACGTGATCACCGGCCGCTCTCGTGGCCTGGAGCCCGTCGCCGGACGCTGGCGGCTCGTCGAAGGTCGGTTCGGGTTCCCGTGCGCGTCTCCCTCACCTATCTGCTATCTGTGGCATCCTACCGGGGAAGTCTTCAGGCGCAGTCTCCGGTTCCTCGGCAATGGCAGCGAGGCGCTGGGCGGGCGGACGGCGTCGAGACGGTGGGCCGTTTCCTAGGGATGGCCTCAAGACCGCAACTCGCGATGGATTCCAACCGCCCTTATCGCCCTCGCGTCTCGCGGGAAACTCGCCTGCTGCTCACCGCCTCTCTCGTGGCGGTCGCCGCGTTGTGGGTGCTCGCGCGGCTGAGGTTCCCCGACCTGCCGGCGACGCCGAATCCCGTGTCACCGCTCCTCTCGCAGCTGACACCCCCGCTCACGTTCGAAGGCCTGGCCTCCGAGATCGCACAACTGCAGGCGCGCCTCGACCCTTGGCTGATCGCGCTGCACGCGCAAACACTCGTCAGGGGTGGCGCCGGGTCGAGCGTGCCTCGGGTCACCGCCCTGCGGGTTCGCGATGACCTCGCGATCGCTTGGGTGCAAGACGCCCCAGCGCTGGATCTCGGGGCGACTGATCGCGTACTGGGGATCGATCGGGCGTCGGGCCTCGGCGTAGTTCGTGTGGCCGCCGAATCGTCTGCGCCGCCGCCGGCGGCGTGGGTCCCGAGGCGTCTCGAGCGGCCTCAGTTCTTCGTGGTCACCGACGCGTCGAGCGAGCGCGTCTCGCTGCGACCCGTCTTCCTCGCCAGCCTCGAACCGATCGCCAGCGCCCTGTGGTCGGAGCCCATCTGGGCGCTCTCCCGTCAGAACGATATCCCGCCGGGCTCGTTTCTATTCACCACTGCCGGCGAGTTCGCAGGCCTCGTCATCGACTACGCCGGGCGGCGGGCAGTCGTGCCATCGGGCATCGTCTTTGCCGAAGTCGAGCGTCTGGCGAAGTCGGTGACCGGACCGGCGGGAGACCTCGGTATCTCCGCGCAGTCGCTCAGTCCCGATCTGTCCGCGGCGACGGGTGCGACCGTCGGCGTCGTGGTGACGTGGGTGGACGACAGAAGTCCGGCGGCGGGCGTCATCGCCGGTGGCGACGTGATCGAGGCCGCCGATGGACGAACGCTGTCGACGTTCGAGCACTGGCGGGTCCGCCTCGCCCGCCTCGGAGCGGGCGAGGCGCTGACGCTGCGAGTGCGGCGCCGCGGCGAGGTACGCGACGTCCAGCTGGGTGCGCCCGCTCCTGAGATTCCGGTCGCCCAGCGCGCGCCGCTGGGGTTGCGCCTGCGACGGACCTCTGGCGCTGGCGCCGAAATCCTCGGTATCGAGCCGGGTTCGGCGGCGACACGTGCGGGGTTTGCCGCCGGAGACGTGATCACGTTCATCGGCGATATCTCGTCACCGACACCCGTCCAGGTGCGGACGGTGTTCGCCGCTGCGCCCGAAGGGAAGCCGACCTTGGTCGGTGTCACGCGCGGGGCGACTCACTTCGTGACGACCTTGACCCGATGACGACTCTTCAACTGGGCGGCTACGACCCACTGGACGCACAGCTCGACGATGCCGCGATGGCCCCGCCGCGACTCGCGGGGCCATCGCGGCTCCGCCGGCGCTTGGCGGGATGGTCGGCGTCGTCGGTTCCCGTCGCCTCGCTGCTGCTCGTCGGCATTGCGCTGGGGCCTCGCGGGATCAGCCTGCTGTCGCCAGAGGTATTGTCGCTCCTCGATCCCGCAATCCCCGTGGCGCTCGCGGCACTGGGCGCGCTCGTGGGCCTGAGCGTGGACGTTCGCCGGACGGAGAACCGACGGCCATTCGCGGGCGCGGTAGTCGAGTCGGGGCTCACCGCCGGAATCGTGGCGGGTGGGCTGGCCTTTCTCGCGCCAGGCGTGCTGACCGCGACAACCGTGCCGTTCTGGGTGCTCGCCGCCGCGCTGGCGCTGTGCGCCGCCACGTCGCTGGCGGTGCCGGGCGCCAATCCAAGCGAACTGCACTCGATAAGCCTTCGCGTCGTGGAGCTCGATGTGCTCGTCCCCATCGTGCTGGGTGGTCTGCTCCTCGGCACGCTTTCGGGTGGCGCGACGCTCGGGGCGATGTCGCTCGTCGGGAAAGCCGCGGTCATTGCACTGCTGCTGGCGGCAGCCGGGTGGCTGCTGTTGGCGGGGGCCGTATCGGAAACCGAGCAGCGCGTGTTTGCCTTCACCACGATGCTGCTGATTGGCGGAGCCGCGGATTACCTGTCGCTCTCTGCCCTCTTGAGCGGGCTCGTGGCCGGAACATTCTGGCGCCTCGCCGGTGGGCCGGGAGAAGCGTCGTTGCGTCGCGACGCACTCTATATTCAACATTCGTTGCTCGTGCTGGTGCTCGTCGTGGCCGGCGCGCGAGCGGACTTCTCTCTGGCCTCGTCAGCACTCGCGGCCGTTTACGTCTTTCTGCGCACGAGCGGCAAGTTGCTCGGCGGCGCGGTGGCCGGACGAATCGCCGGCGTCGGCAATGCCGGGGCCTTTGGGCTCCACCTTTTGTCGCCGGGCGTCTTCGGTGTGGCGCTGGCGCTGAACCTGGTCCGGGCCGCCGGACCCGACGCGACGAACCTGCTGACCATCGTGGTACTGGGCACCATCGCCTCTGAACTGGCCGCTGAGCTCGGGCGGCCGCTGGAGCTAGAACCCCGCCAGCTGGAAGTCGGCGAGGCTGCGGAATGAAGCGCGTCGCCGCACTGGCGCTGACGGTGGGCGCCGTGATCTGGGTGCGCACGCTCGGGGGCTCGACCGTCGTCGGGTCCGCCGGTACCGCGCTCGCCCTGGGTTTCGCGCTGGTCGGCGCGTGGCTCACCGGCGACCTCCTCAGGCGCTTCAATCTCCCGCGTCTGACGGGATATCTGCTCTTCGGCATCGTGGTGGGCCCGCAGATGGGCAATGTCATTACGGCGTCGATGGCGGGCCAGCTCCAGGTGATTACGGGCATTGCGACGACCCTGATTGCGCTCATCGCGGGACTGACCTTGAATCTCGACCGGATGGGCCGGCGATTCGTGTCCATCGTTCAGATGACGGGCCTCACCCTGGGAATCGCCATGGCCAGCCTCGCCGTTGTCCTGTGGATCGCATGGTCGTGGGTACCTGTCGCGCCGGAGGCGACCGGCGGCGCACGGTTGGCGATGGTCGCGCTACTCGTGGTCATCCTGGTCAGCTTCTCGCCGACGATGACCGCCGCCGTGATCGCCGACACGGGCGCACGCGGACGATTGAGCGAGACGGTCCTCACGATGGTGGTCCTGGCCGACCTCGTCCTGCTCGTCCTGTTCTCGTGTGCGATGCAGATTGCGCGCGTAGTCTTCAGGGCCACCGAAGCGGCGCCGGTCGACGTCCTCGTGCGCTTCGCCTGGGAGATCGGCGGAGCGGTCGCATTCGGTGTGCTGGTCGGGGCGTTGTTCGCCCTCTACATGCGGTACGTCGGCCGCGAAGTCACCCTAGTGCTGCTCGGCGTGTGCATCGTGCTGAGCCAGGTCGGCAGCACGCAGGAGTTCGAGCCGCTCCTGGCGGCCGTCGCCGCGGGGCTCGTGATCGAGAACCTCGCGGTCGCGCAGGGCGATACGCTGCGCACGGCGGTACAGCGGGGCGCACCACCCGTGCTGGTCGTGTTCTTTGCTGCCGTCGGTGCCTCGCTCCGGCTGGACGCCGTCGCCGCCGTCGGATCCGTCGTGATCGCGCTCGCCGTCATCCGACTGGGGGTCATCCACACCAGCCTTCGGGTCGGGTGGGCAATCGCGGGACTCGACCAACGCATCGGGAAGTACGCCTGGACAGGTCTCATCTCTCAAGCGGGCATCACGCTCGGGTTTGCGTCGGTTGTCGCGACGGAGTTTCCAGGCTGGGGCAACGAGATTCAGTTGCTACTCGTCGGACTGATCGCCATCCACGAGCTCGTCGGACCAATCGCTTTTCGCCAGGGGCTGGCGCGCGCCAACGAGATCGATGCGCACGAGCCGAGGCCGCTCATGGTCGTGTCCAACCGCGAACCGTACCTGCACACAGAGGCGAGCGACGGCCAGATCGTCGCCGGTGCCGCGACCGGCGGCGTGGCCATCGCGCTCGATGCGTTGATGCGGGAAAGAGGCGGCGTGTGGATCGCCCACGGGGCGGGATCAGCGGACCAGCGGGTCGTCGACGCTGCGGATCACGTGCGGGTCCCGCCGGACAACCCGTCCTACACGCTGCGCCGACTGTGGCTCGAGGAACCGACGTTCTCCGCCTACTACGGTGGTTTCGCCAACGAAGGCTTGTGGCCGCTCTGTCATGTCGTCGACGTGCGGCCGAAGTTCCGCGCCGAGGATTGGGCGGCGTACACGGACATCAACGGTCGCTTCGCCGCCGCCGTCCACGCCGAGCTCGGGACGAGCGACGCGCCCGTCTTCATCCAGGACTATCACCTCGCCCTCGTCGCTCCCGCGCTGCGCACCTTACGGCCAGACGTGCGGACCGCGTTGTTCTGGCACATCCCGTGGCCATCTCCGGACCGGCTGCGCATCTGTCCGTGGCGGCGCGAGCTGCTCGCGGGCCTTCTGGGCAACGACCTGCTCGCGTTCCAGCTCGAGCGCGACCGCGACAACTTCATCCGTGCCGTCGACGAAGAGCTGCACGCCGACATCGAGACAGAGACCTCGCGAGTGACCTTCGACGGCCGCTCGAGTACCGATCGTCTCGGTTCCAATCGGTGTCGACTACGACCGCATCCAGGCCATTGCCGCCGACCCGGCGCTCCTCGCCGAACAGCGGCGGCTCGGGGACGTGCTGGACCTGCGCGCCGAAATCATCGGCATTGGCGTCGACCGTCTCGACTACACGAAAGGAATCCCCGAGCGCCTCGCGGCGCTCGATGCGCTGATGACACGACGCCCGGAGCTGCGCGGTAAACTGACGTTCGTCCAGATCGGCGTCCCGTCGCGCTCCGAACTCGACAGCTACGCGGCGATCGATGCGGAAATCAGCCAGGCCGTGGCTGACGTCAATGCGCGCCACACCCTTCGCGGCGGCCCCCCGGTCGTCGCGTATCACAAAACAGCGCTGACGACATCGAGTCTGGTGGCCCTCTATCGCCTGGCGCACTTCTGTGTCGTCAGCTCGCTGCACGACGGGATGAATCTCGTCGCGAAAGAGTTCGTCGCCGCTCGAGACGACGAGGACGGCGTGCTGGTGCTGAGCGCGCTGGCGGGCGCCGCGCAGGAGCTCCAGGACGCACTGATCATCAACCCGTACGACGTCGAGGGTTTTGCCGACGCCCTCGTCCGGGCGATCGAGATGCCCAGAGAGGAGCGCCGGATCCGCATGCGCGCTCAGCGGCGCGTCGTGGCCGGACGAAACGTCTTCGGCTGGGCCTCCGACATTCTCGAAGGCCTCGAAAGCCTCTGGACCAAGCCGCTGCACTACTCAGTTCGCGGCTGGGAAGACATGTCCGTATAACCCATATGGCCGATATCCTTGCCGCGCGCAATCGCGCGACGCTCGCCGCCTTCGCGGCCGCCAATGTGCTGCTCGCCTTCGACTACGACGGCACACTCGCCCCGATCGCCTCCACGCCAGCGCGGGCGCGCCTGCCAGCCACGACGCGCCGTTTGCTGACCACGATCGCCCACTACTATCCATGCGTAGTGATCTCCGGACGACGGCTCGACGACGTCGTGAAACGCCTCGAGGGAATCCCGATCTGGTACGTGTTTGGCAACTTTGGCCATGAGCCGGCGCCGCACGGCCATCGTCCGCCGCCGCGTGTCGGTGAGTGGGCGCGCCGTCTCACCGAGCGGTTGCCGACGCACCGTGGGCTGGTCATCGAGGAGAAAATCTATTCGGTGACGATTCACTATCGGCACGTGAGCGACAAGCGGCGGGCGCTCGCGGCGATCGAGGATGCGGTGGGCGAGATCCCCGACGCGAGGGCGATCGGCGGCACCCAGGCCATGACTATCCTGCCCCGCGGCGGGCCCGACAAGGGGGTAGCGCTGCAGCAGGCCCGTCGCCTCTTTCACTGCGACAAAGCACTTTACATCGGGGACGACGACACCGACGAGGACGCGTTTGCCTCGGCGCCTCCCGATCGGCTACTGGCGATTCGCGTCGGCACCAAGCGAACGTCGGCCGCGCGCTATCGGTTGAAGCGTCAGGCGGACATGGACGAGCTACTGCGGAGGCTGCTTGCTCTCCGTCCGGCAGCTGCGGACCGCGGGCGCGGGCGACGCTGATCACCGCGCGTCGAGGCGGCGAACCGGGGTCCACGAGGCCCGGAAGTCGCCACTGGCTCCATTTGTCTTCGACGGCGACGGACAATAACTGGGCGAGCATGGACGTTCTGGCGAGCGGCCGTCTGTGGTCCTTAGGCACGCCGGAGAGGAAGCGTCAGGGCTGGCGGTGGCAGCCTGGGAAAGCCGGGTAGGAGGCTAAACTGAGCGCATGGCTCAAACAAGGTGTGGGTTCTGTTTACTGTGTCGGCCCTCGCCTTACTGTGTCGGCCCTCGCCGAGGTGCTGGCGGTGTGTGGTTGCCCACCAGAGGATCAGTTTCTCCGCCAGCTCCCGTTCGTCACACGTGGCTGTTTCGCGCGCAGTCTCGGGATTCGTGTCCTCGTGTCGCGTTTTGAACGCAGGGAGCGGACCATGACGCGTTGTTGCTGTCCGCTAGCCAGACGCTAGCCAATCGCCACCACAGCCTTCCTGCCCTGTCTCGCGGTCTCACCAATTTGGCCATTTATCTGAACAATTACATCGAATCCAATGACTGCCGGGGCCGGGAATCGAACCCGGACGGCCTTTGGGGCCACGGGATTTTAAGTCCCGAGCGTCTGCCAGTTCCGCCACCCCGGCATGAGGTGTTCAGTATTACACGCGCACGCAGTTACCGTCGTCATGGTCGCGGCTGCGTTCACGAGCGCGGCACCGAACGGGCCACCAAGGACCTGACTGCACTAACCGGGCAGAAACACGACGGATGAGACCTCGGACTCGGGCACCGTGCCGATGTCGCCTCCGGGCCTGCCGCCGGCCGAGAGCGCGCAGCAGCGATAGCCCAGACGGCGCATTTGCTCGAGGTACTCCTGAATCTCGACGCCCGCGACGGCCCGAAGCTGGAAGGGGTGGAGTTCAGAAAGAATCACCGGCCGGTCTTCACGCAGCAGCCGTTCAGCGCCCCGCATCACCAGCGGCTCGGCCCCTTCGACGTCGATTTTCATGAAGCTCACAGGGCGCCGCAGCGGGTACGCATCGAGGGACAGCATTCGCACCTGTCGCGTTTCGTGGTGCGGAGGGAGCGCGACGCCAGGCCGGTTGATGAATCCGCCGCCGGTGTTCAGCGAGTGCGTCGCAAACACCAGCTCGCACGTCCCGGTGCTGGCGCCGAGGGCTGCCCGCTCCAGTATCAGGCGATCTCCGAAGTTGTTTTCCGTGATGGATTGCGCCAGACAGTCGGCGTTGGCATCGAACGGCTCGAAGGCGTGGACCGATCCGCCTGGCCCGACCCAGGCCGCGAGATGTACGGCGAAGAGACCGATGTGGGCGCCGCAGTCGAGCGCGTTGTCACCGGGACGAACCACGGACCGCGCGAACTCGAGCTCGTTCCGCTCGAAGCGTCCGCGGATGATGTTCAGACCGATCGCATGATCGGACAAATCGACGACCAGGCGCACGCCGGCCTCGAGCTCCTTGATCACCAGGTTGCGCTCGTTCGTATGCGCGAAGTCGCGGTTCTTCTCTTCGTACTCGGGTGACGCCACGATCGCGCTGCGCAGTTGCCGGGTGTCCGAGAGTCCGCGCAGCTTGCTGTCCACGACGTAATCGCTCTCGGGTTCGCGATCGAGAAGGAGGCGGTAGGCCCAGATGATGTGGTCGCGGGTCAGCTCGGGCCCAGCACTGAGAGGCTCGGCAGGCCGACCCCCAAGAATCTTAGTCAACCAGTTGGTCATCCTTGTCGCGTCGTATTCTACTTCGTCGCCGACGTTGGCAACCCGGCCGATCTGCATTCCTGCTTGACACCGCGGCGGGCGCCCTCTACGTTACTGCTTTCCAGCAGAAGGAGGTCCGATGCGTCGCTACGTCCTCCGCTCCAGCGTCCTCACCCTCGCGCTTCTCGCCACCGCCTCGGTTTCCGCCGACTCACAGCTCTCACTGAACGGCTTCGTCAGTGGCCGTGAGCTATGCGAGCAGGCTGTCTGTGGCTCGGCGATTTTTGTCGCCGGGTTCGCCGGCGAGATTGCCAATCGGCCGGCTGTCGGCATCGCCCTGGGGGGTATCGTGCACGATCCCCTGCCCGTACTCGTCGGAGATATGGCCGCGATCACCGGTGGACGGTGGTCGATCCGCACGCTGCGGCGGACGGTGGAAGGCAATGTGACGGGCGGTCTCCTCCAGAAGCTGAACGACACGCAGTTCGGGGTCGTGATGTCCATGAGCATCACGGATGGAGGCAGCGGGAACGCAACGTTTCGGGCCATCCTCGACCACGGCCCGTTCCCTCCGACGATCCAGGGCGTGATCAGTCAGCCCTAGCTGGACGTCGGCACCGCACGCGGGCAGACATTAGGGCTGTGTCGGCGAGACCGGCTTGCAGTCCCTGCCCCACACGCCGACGTCACCCACATACCGAGTCGGCTCGGCGTTGCTCGAGTGCGCAGCGGCTAAGCGGAGAGCTCCCCGGGGTGAACCGCCTGCGGCGCGGGCCTGAGACACGATGGAAGACAGGCCACTGCGAGACGCTGCTCAACAGCAGGCTGTGGCGTCGAGCCACCGGCGCGAGCGAAGCGAGCGCTGGCAGGTCGTGGGGGTGGGGCCCCACGACAAACTGAGTAATGCAGACACAAAGAACCGGGGACTCCCGAACGAATCCCCGGCAAGAGCGACGCGGGAAAGGAGGGCTATTCCAACCGCGACTTCGCCGCCACGAGCTTGGCGGTCGTCGTCTTCACCGCCATCTCGGTCGCTTCGCCGAGAATCGTGTCGCGGAAGTCGGACGAGCCGAACGACACGCCACCGAACCCGCCACCGCCGCCGCCACCGCCGGCCCCGCCGAGGAGCAGCCCGCTGCGCTTCGAGGTGCCATCGCCCTTGGCGCTCGCCATGATTTCAGCGGTCGAGATGTCGATGATCCGGGCGGTAATAGCCACATTGGCCTTGCCCTTCGACGTGCCGACCGAGCCGAGGCCGAAGGCGCTGCCGTAGCCGCCGCCGCTGAAGCTCTTGTTGTTGTTCTCGGTGCCGAATTTCGTCACCGATCCGACGACCAGATACTTGACGCCGAGCACCTTGCCGAGCTGCGCCATCGTCTTGGCGCTCGGGTCCGCGCGCTCGCTGTTCGAAAAGTTCTGCTCGGCGAGAATCGCATCGAGCCGCTTCCGCTCGATGACGCGGAAGCTGCCGTCGTTGACGAGCTCGTCAACGATCATGTCTGAGATCCCCTCGCCGATATCCCAGGTGCCGCTCCACCAGTGCTGGACGGTCCCGTAATCGAAGGCGAGTACGGCAATCGTTGGGCGCTTGCTCTGAGCGGCCGTCGGCACGCCCAACGCCATGACCACCGCGACTGCTGCGAGACCGACCGCTAGGGTACGGACCAATGCACGCACGTTTTACCTCCGGCAGAAAAAAGGCTGGGGATCGACATTTTAACCGAGAATGGCGCCCCAGCAAACACCAAGACGCGCCTGCACGGGATTTCACGTCTGTTCCCGTGCGCGGCCGCTCACATCTCGGAGAACGCCGGCCAGTGCTTGTCGCGTTCGGACAACGTCGGCGCGGTGACGGGCCAGGTGATGCCCAGCGCCGGATCGTTCCAGCGAATCCCGAACTCGTGGTCGGGCGCATACTCCTCGGTCGTCTTGTAGATCACTTCGGCGTCCGGACTGATGACGCAGAAGCCGTGCGCGAAGCCCGGCGGGATGTAGATCGACTTACGGTTGTCGGCCGAGAGTGTCACGCCGACCCACTGCCCGAATGTCGGTGAGCCTTTCCGGATATCGACGGCGACGTCGAACACCTCGCCGCGCACGACCCGCACGAGCTTGCCCTGAGCCTTCGGCTCGCGTTGATAGTGCAGCCCGCGCAGCGTCCCCGCACGCGAACGGGAGTGGTTCTCCTGGACGAGCGTGACCGCCAGCCCGGCCGCCTCGAACTCGGAGCGCTTGTAGGTTTCCATCAGGAACCCGCGCGCGTCGCCGAAGACCTTGGGAACGATGATGACGACGCCGGAGAGAGGTGTGGATTCGAACGTAGAAGACATGCGGAGCGGTCTCAGTGATCCTCGTCGAGAACGTGGAGCAGGTATTGACCGTACGTGCTCCCGCGCATCGCGCGGGCCAGACGTTCCAGGTCCCCTGCCGTAATGTAGTGCATCCGATACGCAATCTCTTCCAGGCACCCGACCATCAGCCCCTGGCGCTCTTCGACGGCCTGGATGAAGTTCGAGGCCTGCACCAGTGACTCGTGCGTGCCGGTGTCGAGCCAGGCGATCCCGCGTCCGAGACGCTGCACCCGGAGCTGCCCTCTCCTCAGGTATTCCAGGTTGACGTCAGTGATCTCGAGCTCGCCGCGCGCCGAGGGTTTGAGGTTTCTGGCAATCTCGATGACCTGGTTGTCGAAGAAATACAGCCCGGTTACCGCGAAAGACGACTTCGGATGCGCGGGTTTTTCCTCGAGCCCGACCGCGCGCCCCTCGGCGTCGAACTCGACGACTCCGTAGCGCTGGGGATCCCGGACCTGATACCCGAACACTGTGGCCCCGTGCTCCTGGGCGGCGGCACTCTGCAGCGCCTCGGAAAAACCGGCGCCGTAGAAGATGTTGTCGCCAAGCGCCAGCGCGACGGGACTGTTGCCCACGAACGCTCGCCCGATGATGAACGCCTGGGCGAGGCCATCCGGGCTTGGCTGGACGGCGTAGGTGATCGACACGCCAAAATCGCGACCGTCCTCGAGCAGCCGCTCGAAGCTCGCCTGATCCTGCGGCGTCGTGATGATCAGGACGTCGCGGATCCCCGCCAGCATCAGCGAGGACAACGGGTAGTAGATCATCGGCTTGTTGTAGACCGGCAGCAGCTGCTTGCTGATGCTGCGGGTCAACGGGTGCAGACGAGTGCCGGACCCACCGGCCAGGATAATGCCCTTGATCATCGCGGACCATTGTACCTCTGGCTCGTGTGTGCGCGTCCCAGGACGATATAATCGAACCCTCGGAAGGACACCTTGAGCTCTGAAAAGCCCGACGCGAATCCCATCACCGAATTCAGCAAGGCGATCGAGCGGGCCGAGGCCCTCGGGGTCGATACGACACCGGCCTCGCTCGCGACCGCGGACGCAGACGGCCGGCCGTCGGTCCGCATGGTGCTCTTGCGTGGCGTCGACGAGCGCGGGTTCGTGTTTCACACGAACTACAGGAGCCGGAAGGCCCGCGACCTCGAAGCCAACCCTTACGCGTCCCTCTGTTTTCACTGGCCGACCCTCGAGGAACAGATTCGCGTCGAGGGCTCGGTCTCCCGCCTGCCGTCGGACGAGTCGGACGCCTACTTCTCCGGGCGCCCGCGCGGAAGCCAGCTCGGGGCGTGGACCTCCGCGCAGAGCGAGATCCTCGAGTCGCGCGAACAGTTCGACGAAGAGTACGCCGCCACCGAAGCGCGCTTCGAAGGCCGGCCAGTCCCCCGCCCGCCGTTCTGGGGCGGGTTCCTGATCAAGCCGTCACGAATCGAGTTCTGGTACGGACGAACCGACAGGTTGCACGACCGGATTCTCTATGAACGTGAGGGTGTGAATTGGACGGTTCGGAGGCTGTATCCGTGAATCCGCGGCTCGCGGCTCGCGGCTCGCGGTTGCTAGGCCGCAGCTCAGCGCTTACAGACACAGCACGGCGCGCGGCTCAGGATTCGGACGTGTGCCGCCGCGTGAACCAGTAGAACACTGGAACGCCGGCCGCCAGCAACAGCGCCCCGCGCCAGGCGCTCGACGGGTCGGCTCGCACGACGCTCAACACGACAGCCGCGGCGACGACGACGAACGCGATCTGCACGTAGGGGTAACCCGGTGCACGGAAGGTCCCAGGTGGACGCGTTGACAGCGGATACGTCCTCCGGAACACGACGAGCGAGGCGACCGTCAGGCCGAAGAAAATCCAATCCGCGAACACCACGTAGTTGAGCAACTGCTCGTACCGTCCGGTCAGCGCCAGGACGCACGACCACGTCGACTGAATGAGGATGGCGATCCACGGCGTCTGATACGTGGGGTGCAGCCGGGACAACGCCGGCAGAAACACGCGGTCGGCAGCCATCGCGTAGTACACACGCGTCGGCGCCAGGATGGCGAGGTCGAGGAATCCGAACGTCGAGATCGCAATCGCCGCGGTCACGAACCGATCGCCGAGCGCTCCGAACATGAACGCCGCCGCCTTCGACGCCGGTGTCGTCGTCGCCGCGAGCCCCTCGAGCCCGAGCGCGCGCAGGTACACGACGTTGACAGTCACATAGATCAGCACGACCGTGAGCGTGCCGACCAGCAGGCTGAGCGGAAGATTGCGTCGCGGGTTGTCGATTTCTTCGGCGATGTAGTTCGCGTTCTGCCACCCGCCATAGGCGAAGAGGATGGGCACCAGCGCGGCACCGAACGCGACGAGCGCGGAGACCGGTGCCGGATTCGCGCGCCCTTCCGACCACCAGCCGGCCGAGGAGGGCGCGAGGGCGCCGGCGATGATGAGGACGGTCAGCGCGCCCACCTTGAGCACGACGAGCACGTTCAGGACGCGGCTGCCCGGCTTGACGCCGAAGTAATTCACGACCGACAGCGCGGCGATGGCCGCGATCGCCAGCGGCACGGGTGCTCCATCGGGCCGGCCGGCAAGGCGCAGCGCGTAAGTGGCAAACGTGATCGCAACGGCAGCGATCGCGCCACTCTCGATGAGCAGGAGGAGCGCCCAGCCATACATGAAGCCCACCAGCGGGTGCCAGCCATCTCTGAGGTAGACGTACTGACCACCAGCCTTGGGAAAGATGGCGCCGAGCTCCGCGTAGGCGAACGCGCCGGCCAGCGCGATGAGTCCTCCGGCGACCCACGCGCCGAGTACGAGCGCGCTCGTGTCGAGGCGTTGAGCAACAATATAGGGATTGATGAAGATGCCGGAGCCGATGATGCCGCCGATGACCACCATCGTCGCGTCGAATGGCCCCAGCGCGCGGCGGAAACCCACGGGGAGAGTCTATGCGATTTCACGCGCCCTACATGGAATGGGCGAAGAAGCGGCCAGCGGCACGGTTCGATCTGGCCGGCAGCAATGTCTCGAGCTGCTCGATCGATGATCTTGCGGGCGCGCGTGACGCGCTGGACTTGTCGGGCAGCAACGACATCGGCTACGAGCCCCTCGTCGAAGCCATCGCGCGGCGGTACGGCGTTCGCCCCGAACAGGTGGCGACGGCCAACGGTGCCGCGGGCGCGAACTTCCAGGCATTCGCCGCGGTGCTCGAGCCGGGGGACGAGGTGCTCATGGAGCGGCCCGGATACGACCCGTTGATCGGTGCGGCGCGGCTCCTCGGCGCCAGCATCGTCAGGTTCGAGCGGCGCTTCGACGATGGCTTCGCGCTCGATCCCGACGAGGTCGCACGGGCGCTGACGCCCCGCACACGCCTCGTCATCATCACCTCGCCGCACAACCCGACGGGCGCTCTGGCCGATCGCGCGGCACTCGAAGCCATCGGACGGCTCACGCGCAAGGCCGGCGCGTACGTGCTCGTCGACGAGGTCTACCTCGACGCCGCCGACCCGGCGCTGCAGCCAGCGGCGCTCCTCGGTGACCCGTTCATCTCGACGAGCAGCCTGACGAAGTCCTACGGCCTCTCGAGCCTGCGGTGCGGGTGGTCGTTGTCCTCACCCGCCGTCGCCGAGCGCATTCGCCGCGCGCGCGACGTCATCGACGGATCCGGATCGATTGCGACCGAGCGGCTCGCGACTCTCGCCTTTGCGCAACTGGATCGGCTCGAGGCGCGGGCCGCCACGCTTCTCGCCGTCAACCGCCCACTCGTGCACGAGTTCCTGCGCGGGCGGCCTGAGATCGAAGTGGTCCTGCCCCGCAGCAGCACGGTTGTCTTTCCCCGAATTCGTGGCGTTCAGGACACGAGCGCGTTTGCCGAACGCCTCTTCGCCGACCGCGGCACGGCCATCGTTCCAGGGAGATTCTTCGAGGCGCCAGCGCACTTCCGGTTGGGATTCGGAGGACCGAGCGAGGTGGTTCGGACGGGGTTGGAGCAATTAGGCGCGGCTTTGGACGGCCTGGGAACCCCACCCCCCTGCTGAACGTCTAGACCGCAGATGGACAGCCTGCTGAGCGACCTGCGATTTGCCGTTCGGGCGCTCCTGGCGCGGCCGGGCTTTTCGGCGCTCGCGGTCCTCACCCTTGCCATCGGCATCGGCGTCAACGCGGTCGCGTTCAGCGCCCTGAATGCGCTCCTCTTCAAGCCGTTGCGCTTCCCTGGCGTGGAAACCCTCGGATGGATCCAGACGCGGTCGCCAGGGAACCCGTATGCGCAGACGTCGTTGACCCGACTATCAGGACCTTGCAAGATCCGCCCGCACCTTCGAATCGATCGCGGCCGAGGGCCGCATGCCGCTCGGCATGCACGACAGCGCCGGCACGCGTCAGATCTGGGCGCTCGTCGTATCGGGCAATTACCTGACCACGCTTCGAGCAAGGCCAACAGTCGGCCGGCTTTTCACCGATGCCGACGGATCCACCTCGACAGACGTGCCCGCGATGGTGAGCGCGCGCTTCTGGTCGGACCAGCTTGGCGGCGGCGAGAGCGTGGCGGGCCGCACGCTCATCCTCAACGGACGGATCGTCTCGATCGTCGGGGTCCTTCCCGACGGATTCCAAGGCCCGGGTGGGTTGTACGAGCCCGATGTCTGGATTCCGATTGACCGCATGCAGACCCTGAACCTGCCGTCGCGGCTATCCGACCGACAGCGAGGCGTGGCTGACGGTCGTCGGCCGTCTGGCGCCTGGCGTGTCTCGCGTCGCAGGCGGGCGCGGATCTTCGAGTCGTGGCAGCGGGGCTCGCCGCCGGATCACGCGGACACGAACAAGCAGCGCACGCTGGTGTTCACGCCGATGGCCGAGGGAGCCCCGGAAGTCCAGGCGCTTGCACCGATCGCGTGGATCGCGCTCGCCATCGTCGGTCTGGTGCTGCTCATCGCCTGCTTCAACGTCGCGGCGCTCCTCCTCGCGCGCGCGACGGATCGTCAGCGCGAGATCGGTGTCCGGACGGCGCTCGGCGCGCAGCCGCGCGCGCATCATGCGCCAGTTCGCGATTGAGGGCTTGCTCCTCGCGGTGGTCAGCGGGGCCGCGGCCCTCGTGGTGGCGGGCTGGAGCGCCGACCTGCTGTCGGCCTTCAGCCTGCCGTCACCGATTCCGCAACGGCTGCACATCGTGGTCGACCGCCGGTTGATCGGTTTCACGGTGGTGCTCGTGGCGTTCGCGGGTATCGTGCCGACACTCCTGCCGGCGCTCCAGGCCACGCGGGTCAACCTCGTCGCCACCATGCGCATGGAAACGGCGCTCGGCCCCAGACGATCGCGCATGCGCAACGTCTTCACGATTGCGCAGATTGCAGGATCGACGCTGTTCCTGACGGCGGCGTTGCTCTTCCTGCGCAGCTTCTGGACCCAGGCCAGCACGAGCCCGGGCTTCGACATCGAGCATCTTCTCGTGCTCGAGCTCAAGCCATCGGACTTCGACTACGACGCCGCCCGATACCGGGTGCTCTTCGACAACCTCGTCGAGCGGATCCGCGCCCTGCCCGGCGTCGAGCGCGTCGCACTCGGCGACCGCATCCCGTTCTATGTCGGCTTCCCGAAGGTCACCAAGGCTCTCGGCCGACGGAACCGACTGCGCGACAGTCGAGTGCCGGGACGTCTACGTCTACGGCGTCGGTACCGGCTACATGGCGGCGCTCGGCGTACCGATGGTGTCTGGCCAGGACTTCAGCGCACAGGACATCTCAGCGGACGACGGCGGTTATCGTCAGCCAGAAGCTGGCGACGCGCCTCTGGCCGGGCCGCCCGGCGGTCGGCGAATGGATCCGCGAAGGAACCGCCGGCCGCGAGCTCCGCGTGATTGGTGTCGCCACCGACGTCAAGCACCACATGCTCGGCGAGACGGCGCGAGAGTACCTGTATCGCCCGATGCTCGCCGGCGAGTACGCCGACACGGTCACGCTCGTCGTCCGAACGTCCGGCGACCCGGGACGTTGCTGTCGAGCGTTCAGGACCAGGTCCGCGCACTCGATCCGAGCCTGCCTCCGGGATCCGCAAAGACCATGAAGCAGCGGATGGAGATGCCGCTCTGGCCGGCACGGACGGCTGCGGGGTTTCTGGGCGTCTGCGGCGCGCTCGCACTGGCGCTGGCGACCGTCGGACTGTTCGGGATGACCTACCTGACCGTGAGCCAGCGCACGCGTGAGTTCGGCATCCGCGCCGCACTCGGCGCGACGCCGGCGAGTGTGATCGGACTGGTGCTGCGCGAAGGAGTCTGGCTGACGCTCCCCGGCGTCGCGATCGGACTGGCGGGAGCCGCCATCGCCGGGCGCCTCGCGTCCAGTGCGCTCTTCGGTGTGAGCCCCGCCGATCCGTCAACCTACGCGGCAAGCGCCGTGCTCCAGGCAACCGTCGCGCTTCTCGCGTGCCTGTTGCCGGCACTTCGCGCGACCAGAGCCGATCCGATGCTCGCGCTTCGCGTCGACTAGTGTCCGGGGACTAGAACCGGACGCCCGCCAGCACTCCGATCACGCGGTGCGTTGTCTTCTCCGGGTCGTCCTGATCCTTGCCGAGCGCGCTCAGCCCCCATGTGTAGCGGCCGTCGATGGTGAAGCGGCCGGCCTCCCAGCCGGCCCCGAAGACAACACCGTAGTCGAAGTTCTCGATGTCGTCCCCGATATCATCGGTTGTCGACTGGCCGCTCGACTTCGCGGTCACCTTCGAGGTCAGTTTGAACCCGAGCGACGGACCACCGAAGACCACCAGCCCCTTGCCCGTCGAGCTCAGCTTATAGCGTACGAGATCGGAACGACGAGCGAGTCGAGCTTGAGGACGCTGACTCGAGGCCGGTCGCATCGAACGACGCGCCCTGTTGGCTGAAGAGCACTTCGGGCTGCACGTCGAGGCGCGCGCCTATCGGCCACGTGAAGAATCCGCCTGCGACGAGGCCTATCCGGTACTCGAACTCCGGGCCCGGATCCTGATCGGAGCTGAGCGTCGCCAGGTTGACGCCACCCTTGACGCCCCAACTGGCCTCCTGGGCGATCGCCTGGGACCCGCACAGCAGGACGAGCACGAACACGCCGGACAGAACACGCATGCGTCACCTCGAGAGGACCACCTGATGAGCGCCGGAGGGATCAGCCTGAAAGGCTACGTCAGTGTTAGGATTTCCGCATGCTCATACATCCTTCTCCTGTCCGTCGTCGCCTTGTCTCCTCTTTCCAGACACCGTCCGCAGCAGGCACGCTGAAGTTCACGCCGCCGCAAGGGTGGCAACCTCGGACGGCGTCATCCACGATGCGGGTCGCCGAGTTCGTGCTTCCAGCGCGCGACGCCGCGGCGGAAGCGCCGAGCTCGTGATTACTACTTCGGCGGGTCGGCGGCAGCGTCGACGCCAACATCCAGCGCTGGCTCGGCCAGATGCAGCAGCCCGACGGGCGGGCCACGAGGATATCGCGATGCGCGGATACCCGACGATCAACGGCCTCGAAGGTATCGCTGCTCGACGTCAGCGGCACCTACGTCGCCGAGGTCCGACCGGGAGCGACCGAGAAGCACAACAGCCCGGGCTATCGAATGCGCACGGCTGTCGTCGAAACGCCCGCGGTCCGTATTACCTCAAGCTGGTTGGACCGTCGGAAACGGTTGCGGCGTGGAACTCGAGCGTCGATGAGTTCCTCGGCGAGTCTGAGCTTCGAGCCTGAGCCTGAGCCTAACCGCCTCACGGAAGGATCAACGCTCGGGAGGAACGTCGGCGGCCGGCGATGCTTCGTCGCCTGCTCGAAGGCATACGCCAACCCGACCAGTTTTGACTCGCTCCACGCGCGTCCGATAAACGCGAGGCCGACCGGCAACCCGTAGACGTGCGCCGGCCGGCACGGTGATGCTCGGATACCCGGCGACCGCGGCCGGCGTCGAGCTTGCGCCGAGAAATGATCGCCGTTGAGCAGATCGGTCGGCCACGCGGGTCCGCCAGTCGGTGCCACGATCGCGTCCAGACGAGACGTGTCATCACGGCATCAATCCCGAGCGTTCGGGAGCGCGACTGACTGTGCTGCAGCGCCCGGCGATACGCCGGCGCGTCAGCGGGCCCTTCTTCTGCGCCGGGACAAGAGTTCCTGGCCGAAGAATGGCATCTCGGGCCTTTTCGCGCTCGTTGAAGGCGATCACGTCCGTGAGCGAGTGCACCCGGGCTGACGGACCGAGGCCAGCCAGATAGGCATTGAGGTCGGCCTTGAACTCGTAGAGCAGAATCTCGAGCTCGCAGTCATCGATCGTTTCCGCGGTTGGAATATCCGCAGGATCGACGAGGACCGCTCCGCGTGTCTTCATCTCGGCAAGCGCCGCGTCATCACTTGTCGACGGCCGGGTTGAAGCCGAAGTAGCTTCCGGGCCACGCCGATCCGCGCGCCCTTGAGCCCGTCGGCGTCGAGAACCTTGGTGTAGTCCGCTCGCCTTGCCGCGGACGCCTTCGTTGCGGCATCGCGCGCATCGACTCCGGTCAGCGCCGAGGAGCATCGCCGCGTCGGTGACGGTGCGCGCCATCGGACCGGCCGTGTCCTGCGATGCGGAGATCGGGATGATGCCCGAGCGGCTGACCAGCCCGACCGTCGGCTTGATGCCCGACGAGCCCGTTGACCGACGACGGGCAGACGATCGAGCCGTCGGTCTCGGTGCCGATCGCCGAGCGCCGCAAGGTTGGCCGCGACCGCGGCACCGGATCCCGAGCTCGAACCGCACGGATTGCGATCGAGCGCGTAGGGGTTCTTCGTCTGGCCGCCGCGACCGCTCCAGCCGCTCGACGATTGCGTGGAGCGGAAGTTGGCCCACTCGCTGAGATTGGTCTTGCCGAGCATCACGCGCGCCGGCCGCGCGCAGCCGCTCGACGACGAAGGCATCGCGGCGCCGCGATCGAGCCCTCCAGCGCCAGCGATCCGGCCGTGGTCTTCATGCGGTCGGCGGTGTCGATGTTGTCCTTGATCAGGATCGGAATGCCGTGGAGCGGGCCGCGCGGACCCGCCGTGCCTTGCGCTCGGCGTCGAGCGCGTCGGCGATCGTCGAGCGCGTCGGGATTGACCTCGATGACGCGAGCGCAGCGTCGGCCCGGCGCGATCGATCTGTCGATGCGCTCGAGGTACAGATCGACGAGCTGCCGCGAGGTGTAGCGGCCGGTCTGCATCCACTGTTGCAGCTGCTCGACCGTCGCCTCGTCGAGCGGAAAGGTGGGAGGCGGCGCCTGTGCGATTGCGGCCAGGACATCACCGCGAACAGGGCGTTCCGAGTCTACTGCTCATGGCGCAGAGCCTAGCACGAGTCCGCACATCGTCGCGTCTTTCTCTATGCCGACAGGCGATCGACTATTTCGCGCCACGTCCGCGCGGCAGGCGTGGCGTCGAACGCAAGGGCGGCACCGCAGACGAGCGCGCCAGGAATACGCGCGGACGACCAGACGGGTTCGACCATCAGGTGGAGATTGAGCCCCGAGACTTCGACGTCGAAGAGCGCCGGCACGGCTGTCGCGGGAATCTCGAGGCAGAGACCACCGTAGCTGACGTCGACGACCGCGGCCGGCCTACCCGCCGCCGTGACGCGAAAGCCACCGAGCACCCGCTTACGCGGCCACCGCCGCTCGCGCCGCACGTACGGGAGGCTTTGCCGCACGGAGTCGAGCGAGCTCGCCGTTTTGATGGGCTTCTTGAGGAACCGGGCGCTGTATCGGCTGCTCGAGTTGATGAGCGGTTCGTGGTAGCCAGTCATGATGATGACGCCAGTCTCCGGCGCTTCCCGCGGACCTTCTTGACCAGATGAATCCCGTTGAAACTGCGCAGACGGATGTCGGTCACGAACAGGTCAATCGTGGTCCCGGAGAGTATGCGCTTCGCGTCTTCGTACGCAGACGCAGCGGTAACGTCATACCCGCTCTCGGGACAGCAATTCGACGATGCCCGCGAGCGCGTTCTCATCGTCTTCGAGAACGAACACGCGATACTGTGATTTCATGATCCCGTCTGCACGTAGACTTCGAGTGTATCGGGGGGATGGGCAAGGGTAA
>CAVRYF010000014.1:0-1277500 GCA_963725325.1 uncultured Acidobacteriota bacterium
TCAAAACCTGAGTATCAGGTACAAAACAGGTACAGCGTTCTTACGACGCCTTGCGCTTCTCCCGCTGCAAGGCTTGGTGCAGATCCCAATCGGCCTGCAGCCGCATCCAGAGCTGCGCCGACGTTTTGAGCAGGCGCGACAGCCGCAGCGCCGTATCCGCGGTGATCCCACGCTTGCCGAGCACGATTTCGTTCAGTCGGTTGAGCGAGATGCCGAGGCGTTCCGCGGCTTGGACCTGCCCCAGTCCTAGAGGCTTGAGGTACTCCTCCAGCAGAATTTCTCCGGGAGGAATCGCCGGGCCGAGCCAGTTCGGCTCTCTAGTGATAATCCTCGACGCAGACTTCGTAGGCATGGCCGTTCTCCCACCGGAACGTCAGCCGGTACTGGTCATTCACGCGAATGCTATAGCGCTCGGCTTGTTGACCCTTCAGCCGCTCAAGTCGATTGCCCGCCGGAATCGCCAAGTCGCCGAGCCGGGCGGCGCCATCCAGAAGCTTGAGCTTTCGCTGGACGACACGCCAGAGTTCTCGCGGCATTCGTCGCGCCGCACGCGTGTTGCGCTCCCTGAACAGGTCCGCCGTTGTTTCGTCTGAGAATGACTGAATCACGGCTCGATTACACATTACACGATTAACGTGTAGTCTGTCCAGTCCAAGGCGGCAGGGCCGTATGGCCTACTGTCATATGACCACCCGGCGAACGGCTCTCCGTGCGATCACGCCCTGCGCATCATGCCGTCGCGACGACGGCACCTACGATCCACGACGTGGATTCGTGACCAGAAACAAATCTCGCTCGCGACGGTCCGTGCGCATTAGAGTAATTGCGGCCTGAGCGCGCCTTGAGCCGTTCGGTCGTGTGAAGGCTCACGTCCGCTTCTGGGCGTCGGCTGACCCGAAACGGCCCTGGACGGCCTTGATGATCGACCGCACTCTCAACCACTACCGGATCACTGCAGCGCTCGGCGCCGGCGGCATGGGCGAGGTGTATCTAGCCGAGGATACGAAGCTCGATCGGAAGGTGGCGTTAAAGATTCTGCCTGCCGACGTCGCCTCGAATCGTGGACGCATGGAGCGTTTCGTCAGAGAGGCCAAAGCCGCGGCCGCGCTCAATCACCCCAACATCGCGCACATCTACGAGATTGGCGACAGCGAGGGCACGCCCTTCATCGCGATGGAGTACGTCGACGGGGTGACGCTCCGCGAAAAGATCCACCACTCAGGGGAGCCGCTGGGGGTGCTTTTCGGCTACCTCGTCCAGGTGGCGGAAGGGCTCGCCAAGGCGCATCACGCCGGTATCGTGCACCGCGATCTCAAGCCCGACAACGTGATGATCACGCGCGACGGTTACGCCAAGATCCTCGATTTCGGCCTGGCGAAACTGGTCGAATCGCGAGGGCCGTTTGGCATCGACCAGGCGGAGTCGGACCGAACGATTGGAAGCGTCCACCAGTCGACGACCGGCATGGTCCTGGGCACGATCGGGTACATGTCGCCTGAGCAGGCCAGCGGACGCGTGCACGAGATCGATCACCGATCGGACATCTTCTCATTCGGCTGTCTACTGTTCGAGGCGACGACCCGACAGATGGCGTTCGAGGGCAAGGACGCGCTCGATTCATTGCACAAGATCGTTTACGCGCCGACGCCGCAGGTCAAGGACGTCACACGCGTCGCGCCCGAACTGCTGCAGCGTGTGATCGGCCGATGCCTGGCCAAGGACCCGGCCGAGCGCTACCAGTCCATGAAGGACCTGACGGTCGAAGTTGATGTGCTCCGTCAGGAGCTGAAGAGCGCCACCGGCCACTTTCCGTCTGAACGACCGTCGGTCGGCTTGACACCATCCGGAGCCAGCCGTGCGGACGAAGGGTTCTGGGTTGCGGTGTTGCCATTCAAACACCGTGGCGCACACGCCGACCTCGAAGCGCTGGCCGACGGGCTCGACGAGGACATCGTCATGGGCCTGATGCGGTTCTTACATCTCCGCGTCGTGTCGCGCAGCTCCACGCGGCGTTTCAGCGGCGAAGCCGCGGACATTCGCACGGTCGGTCGCGAGCTCGGCGCCCGCTATGTGATGGAGGGGAGCCTGCGCCAGGCCGGCTCGACGCTGCGCGTGGCGGTACAGCTCGTGGACGCGACGACCGGCGCGCATCTCTGGGCCGAGACGTACGACCGCGCCTTCAGCCCCGACGCGATGTTCGCGCTGCAAGACGACCTGGTGCCTCGCATCGTGTCGACCGTTGCCGACTGGTACGGCGTCCTGCCGCACAGCATGAGCGAGGCGGTTCGCCTCAAGCCGCTCGATCAGCTGACCCCGTATGAGGCGCTCCTGCGCAGCTTTGGCTATTACGAGCGCGTCGTTCCCGCAGAACATGCCGCCGCGCTGTCGGCGCTGGAGCGGGCCAGCCAGCAGGCGCCGGGCAATGCCGAAATCTGGGCAATGCTGTCGATGTTATACGGGGAGGAACATCGCTTCGGGTTCAACGCCGCGCCCGATTCGCTCGGGCGTTCACTGCAGGCCGCGCGACAGGCGGTGGCGGCCGCGCCCTCCAGTCATTACGCGCAGCTCGCGATGGCGCAGGCGCATTTTTTCCGCAAGGAATTCGATGCCTTCCGCAACGCCGCCGAACGGGCCCTCGTGTTCAACCCGATGGACGGTGCCAGCATGGAATACCTGGGTCACTTGCTGGCGTTTGCCGGCGACTGGCAGCGGGGCTGCGCGCTGGCCGAGAAGGCGCGGCATCTCAATCCGCATCACCCGGCGTGGTATTGGGCCCTTCCCTTCCTCGACGCCTATCGCCGGGCCGACTACGTGACCGCGCGCGCCTTCATGCTCAAGGCCGACATGCCGGGCCAGTTCTTCTCCGGGGCACTGCTCGCGGCCGTGTGCGGCCAGCTGGGCGATCGTGAGGCGGCGGCAGAGAGCGTGCGAGCGGTCCTGGCGCTCAAGCCCGACTTCCCCCAGGTCGCCCGCGAGGAGTTTGCGAAGTGGTACCCGCCGGAGCTGGTCGAACGGTTGATCGAGGGACTGAGCAAGGCGGGCCTCGACACAGCCGGCGACGGGAGCGTCGCACCACGTTCGCGTACGACCGAGACCAAAGCGCTGGCGGAGGCCTCACCCTCGATCGCCGTCCTGCCGTTCGGCAATCTCAGCCCCGATCCGGACAACGAGTTCTTCGCGGACGGTCTGACCGAAGAAGTCATTGCCGACCTGTCAGTGATTCGCGCGCTGCGCGTGATCTCCCGGACCTCCGCGATGCACTTCAAGGGCACGAACAAGGACCTGCGAGCCATCGCGCGAGAGTTGCAGGTTCGCTACGTGCTCGAAGGCAGCGTCCGCCGTTCCGGCGTGAGCCTGCGCGTTACGGCCCAGCTCATCGACGCTGAGAACGATTCGCATGTATGGGCCGAGAAATACTCGGGCAGCGTCGAGGACGTGTTCGCGATCCAGGAGGAGATTTCGCGGAAGATCGTCAACGCCCTGCAGCTGCGCCTGACGGACGCCGAAGCACGCGGCATCGCCGAGCGGCCGATTGACAACGCGGCGGCGTATGACTGCTACATGCGGGCGCGCCACGAAGTGTACCGCTTTACCGCCGACGGATTGGACCGTGCGCAGAAACTCGTGGACGCCGGGTTATCGCTCATTGGCGAGAACTCGCTGCTGCTTGCCACCAGGGGCATGGTCTCGTGGTACTACCTCAATTTCTCGATTCGCCCCGAGGACCGGTACCTGGACGAAGCCGCCGCATACGCCGCCAGGGCACTCGAGCGCGATCCTCAGAACTATGTCGGCATCTTCCTTCGCGGACTGGTGGCGTCGAAACGCGGCGACATGGAAAGTGCGATACGTGATCTTCACGCCGCACACGAGCAGAAGCCAGGCGATGCCATGGTGCTGAACGAGTTGATTCGTCATCACCTCAGCGCCGGTCAGGAACACACCGAGTCGGCACGGCCGGTGTACGAGGCGGCGCTGCGCGTGGATCCGCTTCATCCCCTGAACTGGGCGCAATGGTCCTGGCGGCACTTCTCTGCCGGGCGACTGGCTGAGGCCGTCGATGCCGCGCGCCGTATCTTCCACCTGACAGACCGGGGTAATCCGGCCAGGGTCTACGCGGCTTATTACCTGGCGCTCGCCAATGAGCGCGAGGAGGCGATCGCCGTCTTCGAGGCGGAGGGGTCGGCGCTGCCCGACACCGCCTATGGCTCGGTGAGCCTCTTCCTGAGCCGAGCCCTGCAAGGAGATGGCGAAGGTGCCGTTCGACACATCTCATCGCCATTGGAGCAAGCCGCGGCCTGGACGGAGTATCTGGCACTCTTCCTCGCGGATGGCTACTCGCTCATCGGACGCAACGACGAGGCCATACGGTGGCTGCGAACGGCGGTTGCGCTCGGCTTCATCAATTACCCGATTCTCTCGACGCGCGACCCCTTCCTGGCCAGCCTCCGATCCGATCCGCGGTTCGAGGAGTTGATGCGGACGGTCAAGCCGCGGTGGCAGGCCCTGGGGGAGCATCTGGCGCGGTCGCTGCCCCTCCCATCGCTGCCCGCTCGGTAGCTGCGAGCGCTCGGGCGGATCGTGGCCGCCGCGGTCCCAGGCGAGGACAGCGTGGTCCGGTACCAGGTCGTGTTCGTTTTCAACTTCGCCGACTACGCGGTCGCCGAAAGCCTGGGCGACGGGCATCTCGGTCGTCCTGAACGCCGTTCTCGGACCGGATCGCTTGCCACGTGGGTGGTGTCGGAACCTGCGTGCCGGAAATGTGCTTGTTTTTGAGGGTTCTAACCGGCGACAGGTGGGCCGAAAACGAGGAGTTAAGTACAGCCAGGAATTTGAATCAAGTAAGTGATTTATTTTCAGTGGCTTAGAATGGCGGAGAGGGTGGGATTCGTTCCCGTGGTTCCCGCTCCCAACAATGATTTAGGCCCGATCTGAAGCCCTCAAATCACCAAATCCACTCAAAGCCTGAGTATCAGGTACAAAACAAGTACAGCGCAAGCGTCGGCGGCAAAGCCGGAAATGCGTCCGTAGAGCAGCTCTGAACCCGCTGTCCTTGAAGGGACCCGTTGGAAATAGATGCCGGGCGCGCGTGCTGAGGCATACCGACTCGCACCAACGCACTCCCGATCAACGACTTCCCGCAACAACGATGCGCACCGGCGTGTCCCCTTAAATCACGGTGCTTGACCGGGGTTTGAGGGTGTATCTGACACAGTTCTGACACACAGTATCGTTCGGGTTGCGGCCGACGTCGCAGCCCACCGGTGCGTCGCGAGACGCAGGCGGGGTGATCAGTGGAGCGTTCTCGATACCCTCGATGCGTAGCGTCGGCTGCAGCACCAGGGCATCGGCGGCCACCGCCTATGGCGCGCGCAACTGCTCGAGGAGGCCGTTCAGGTCTGGCTGCCCCCATTGTTCGACGATCTTGCCACCGACGACACGAAAGATGGCCATCTCTTGGATGGTCACCTTCCGGCCCGTCGGAGCTATCCCGGCAAACGCGCCGCGGTGAGTACCAGTTGACGTGAACCGGATGACAACCCGGTCGCCCTCGGCGACAATGTCGTCCACCCGTTCCGTCCAATCTGGAAACGATGTTCGGTGCTGCCGAACCTGCTCCTTGATGCCTTCTACTCCGCGCCATTCCGGGCCGACGATGAAGTGGCAAACGAACTCGGGGGAGTACAACTGATCAGCGACCGCGAGATCGCCCTTACTCCAGAGTTCGGACTCTGAGCGAAGGACGGTCGCTTTGTTTTGGTCCTCCAGGCTCTTGCTATTGCCGGCCCCGGCGGAGCACGCGAGAACGCTGGCGGTAAACACAGGGAGCAGGATCAAGACGCGCAGTTTCATCGGTCACTCATTGTTGCATGCCCAACTTAGGGGACCAAGCTGCGTATCACGCCCGACCCTTCGAAGTTCGGAGCCTGACAGCCAACGGCACTGATGTCAAAGCGCAGTTCGCTACCGTATCACGGGCGCCGAGAGCGAAGACGGAACCGAAGATACCTGGCCATCCCGCTTCGCCAAACACAGGAAAGAGGACCGGCATCCGGACGGTCGCGCCGGCCAGAATGCTCAGGCGCGCGAGGAGCATCATCGCCTTGTGGATCTTCGGTCGCTTCCGAAAGAGCACGCCGCTAGCCGCGAGTACGTACACCCTTCGAACCGTGCGCGACGTCCTTTGAACTGTGGCGGTGGGGCTCATTCCTCCTCATTTCCACCCGTGGATCTTTGACTCGCAGTTCCAGACAGTCAGAGTGCTGTTTGGTCGAAGGCGCAAATCACACTGGAACCGTTGGGCGACCTTTCGCAGACCAAGGTTGAGCAGGTGCTGGTGCAGCTTCGTCGCGGTGAGGCGCACATCACGTTTGTTCCAGCCACCGAGTCGGTCAACGTGGTGGTCACGAGCGCAATCGGCGGCTCAGGGTCACCCGTCGGGGTGCGTCGATTCGATGCGGACCGTTAAGAGGTCGAGAACGTCCAGGCCAGAATTCGACTCTGCTTGTGACCCTGCGCCATCGCCAGTGTTCGAACTTCCGAAGCGCCGGCGTCTTGCAGTGCCTCGACTAATGGAGGCACATGATCGCTTCTCGACACGAGCGTGGTGAACCAGTGGCATTGGCCAGCGGCAGCCGCGCTCTCGGCGATCATCCGGCGCACAAACCCGAGTTCTCCGCCATGGCACCACAACTCCCGCGCCTGCCCCCCGAAGTTGAGCGGTGACTCTCTCGACTGCCCAAGATTCCGATTCTTGCGGCGGCTACCCGCGGCCGCTTCCTGCGCCGACGCGTGGAACGGGGGATTGCACATCGAGGCGGCGAACTCTTCTCCCTCGGCAATCACGCTCTGGAAATAACCGCCCGGCGACGGCTGCACTCGACACTCGACCAGATTGGCGACAGCCGGATTCGCCGCCACGATGTGTCGCGCCCAGTCCACAGCCTCCCGATCGATCTCTGAACCGACAAAACGCCAGCCATACTCGCTGGCGCCTATGAGCGGATAGATACAGCTCGCGCCAACACCGATGTCGAGCACGCGTGTTGAAGGGCCGCGTGGGATCGACGAACCACTCCCCTCTGCAAGCAGATCCGCCAGGTGGTGCAGATAGTCACTGCGCCCAGGGATAGGCGGACACAGATAGCCGGGCGGCACATCCCAGTGCCTGACGCCATACGCGTGCGCCAGCAGAGCACGGTTCAAGGCCTTCACGGCCGACGGATTGGCGTAGTCTATCGACAGGTCGCCGTAAGGGTTGGGCGCGACAAACGGCGCCAGCGTCGGGTTCGACGCCGCCAACTGTGCAAAGTCGTAGCCGGTACGAAACCGGTTGCGCGGATGCATGGCATCCTTACGACCGTGCCGAATCATCTCTGCCCCCGCCCCGGAGGCGTCCGGTCTTCACCAAAGTACCTCTCACTCCGGTAGCGAAGCCACACCCGCAGCTCCTGCGGCACCTTCTCTCGGTCGGAAGGAGTGAGGCGTTCGTAGAGGACCAGCGCCTTCTCTCGCTCACCACGACAAGCGCGGTTGTTGAGCGCGTCCCAATAGCTGCGTGCGACCCTGATTCGACGACACACATCCTTGATCAGGGCGGCACCGGTCAAGAGCTTGGAGTTTCTGGCTGGCATCTCTCGCGACTAGAGAGTGTACGGCAGCGCGACCACAATGCCGTCTCCGAAGAGCTGGCGCCTTCCGCCAGCATGTCGGATGTTGAAGAGGGCGGAGCGGCAATGAGAATCCTCGAGCCCTTTATTTTCGTTGGCGAAAACACGTGTAACAAGTGATCTCGAGAATTCGAGGAGCTCGCTCGATCGTCTGCAGTGTCCGGTGAGCCGAAGCTGCTGATTGTTGGTGTTCCCAAGGATCAGTGAATAGGCGTCTGCTAGGCTTGTGCACTGCTTCGAACTGATCGGGACTCAGGCCGTTCAGATGACTGTTGCGGCGCGGGCTCTCGAGCCGTGGCTGCCCAGCCTTCTTCAAGCTGCCACTGAGCGCATGGGCGACGGCGTAGAGCGCAGCAGCCCCTCTTTCCGGCTCATGCTCGGCTTGAGACGACGGAGCAGAGGCGCCGCCATAGGCGGAGCTGGCTGCTTCGCCTTTAGGAATGAACGTCAGTCTGGCGGCACGAGCCGAAATCTGCCTGAGGCTACGAAGCGCTGTAAGGAATTGCCCTTGGACGGCGTTCGTCCAATTAGGCGACGGTGCCGTAACCCTGGAGGTGTGTATTGGCGGAGAGGGTGAGATTCGCACCACTGCTCGATGTTTAAAACAAAGGACTTAAGGGATCCTTGCTTGCTCACGATCCTCCGGATCCGCTCGAAAGCCGAGGTCGAGACACGTATTGAGCACGTGGAATCAGGCGCGCGCCTGAGAACGCGCCGACCAACGACGGTTCAGCGCAGTACGCTGGTTTATCAGCGGAACTGCCAAGATGAAAACGCGAGTCACGTCGATTTCAAGGCAATCAGTGGATCTACCCGCGCGGCTCTGCGTGCGGGGACATAAGAGGCGCCGACGACGACGGGAATCAAGACCACCGTGACCGCGAGGAACGTTCCCGAGTCCCATGGGCTGACGTGGTACAGAAATGCCGCGAGCTGCGGGGTGAACAGCGCGGAACCTAGCACGCCGAGGCAGCCGCCGATTCCAGCCACTACCAGCCCGTCGCGGATCGCAAGCCACCTCAAGTGACCGGCACGCGCACCGAGAGCTGCGCGGATGCTCAGCTCGCGTGTCCGCGCTCGGACGACCTGCGACGTGACGGCATACACGCCCATGGCCGCGAGCAGCAGGGCCAGCGCTGCGAATGCCACCACATGGCCGAGCAAGAAGCGGCGTTCGGCAATCGCATCGTCCAGCGCGTCGCGCAGCGTCGACACCTTCACGATCGGCAGTGCCGGATCGATCTCGCGGACCACAGCGCTCGTCGCACTCGAGATCGCGCGCGCGCTCAAGCGACTGCGCACGACGAGCATGAGCGGACTGGGCGTCGCGTACTGCATCCCAAATACAGGACGACCAATGAGTTGCGTCATCAGCCGCCGTTGATCGCCCGCCTGCGCGAATGGCTCGTAGTACTCCGACCGAATGGCATCGTCTCGCGCGAAGCGCCGAATATTGCCGACCACGCCGATGATCGTTTTCCATGGATAGAGCGGTCCGAGCCGCATCCGGCGGCCAACTGGATTCACTCCAGACCAGTAGCGGTCGGCCATCGCCTGGTTGATGATGACCACCGGCGGCGATGTCGCGCTGTCGAATGGCGTGAATTCGCGTCCCATGAGTAGAGGAATGCGCATGGCGCGGAAGAACGCCGGATCGACTTCACAGGAAAGCGCAGGAAAATGCTCGACCACGGGGCTTGCCGCCATCCCTGGCGGGGGCGGCGGTGGAGGCGGCACGATCCACCCGAGCGGCATGGCTTCCGGCCGCCCCGAAACGCGAACGGATTCCTCGAACATCACCATCCGCATCTGCAGCGCACCGGCGGCGTACGGAAGGCTGGATGTGGCACCAACCACCTCCACACCCGGCAATGCGCCAACCCGCTCAGTCATCTTGCCGACGAATTGAGCGACGTCGGCGTCGGAACGATAGCGCGTCGGCGGCACGTCAAACCGAAGAGTCACCGCGTTCGCGCCGTCGTAACCGGGATTAAACGCTTGAATCCGCGCGATGCTCTTCACCAGCAGTCCAGCTCCGACGAGAAGCATCATCGTCAAGGCCAATTGGATCGATCCCGCGAGCCAGTTGGACGCAAACCAGCGAGGCTTCGACAATGCGAACTGCAGTGAGGACATGCCGTCCTTCAATGCCACGTCGAGATCGACCGTTGCAGTGGCGCGGCGTGCCGGTCCGATGCTGAACAGGACGCCCGTGCCAATCGTCAGGAGCGCCGCAAACCCGAACACGCGCCAGTCGAGAACTGGCGTAGAACTCAATACCCCTCCTGTCGCGTTGCCGGCCACGGCTCCGCGACCGAGCTGCGCTACCAGCACGCCGGCGGCACCGCCGGCGATCGACAGGACGAGCGCCTCCGTCACGAGTTGACGGACGATGCGTCCGCGACCCGCGCCGAGCGCCGTACGAACGGCCAGCTCCCGGTGGCGGTCGGCGGATCTGACGGTGAGGAGCGTCGCGAAATTCAGGCAGCAGACGGCGAGGATGACGAGCGACACGAGCATCAGCACTCGGACCGTGGGCGCGAAGCCTCTGAACAGACGCTCGCGCACGCTCTCGACGATGGCAATCTGCTTCGGGCGGAATCGCTCTGTCGTAGCCGTCAGCCCCCACGCCGCAGTCGAGAGCTGGACGCCCGTCTTGAGCGACCCGAACACCTCGAGCGTGCGAGCGAATTCGTCGTAAGCCGATGGCCCGGCAAACCGCAGGGGCGCGAGCATGTCCGAGCCCGGAAAGAAATCGAAATCGGGAGGTAGTACCCCGATGACGCGCACGGGTGCTCCGTCTACTCTCAGAGTCCGACCAACGATGCTGTCCGACGACCCGAACCGGGCCTGCCAGAGGCGATGGCTGATGAGCAGCACGGACTCGCTGGTGTTGGCGAACTCGGCGTCGAGAAACACGCGACCGACCCTCGGACTGAGCGGACCGTCCAGACCGAGCAGCGTGAGCGCCTCTCGCGACACGCGATGACCCTTCTCCAGCGAAGCCTGTCCTCCTTCAACGAGGACGAACCCGTGCGCCTCGGCGGCCATCAGATGATCGAGCGCGTTGTTGCGTTCGACGAGCCGTTGGAAAGCGGGAACGGAAAAATAGCGGCCAATATCGGTACTGACAACTACGAGGCGATCCGCGTCCGGGTAGGGCCACTGCCGCAGTAGTGCAGCGTCGAGAAGGCTGAATGCCGCAGTGGAACCGCCGATCCCGACCGTGATGGAAAGGCAGGCCGCCAGCGCCAATCCTGGCGATCGCGTGGCGAGGCGCACCCCGTGGCGCACATCTTGTACGAGGTCGTCCTCGAGGCGGCGTCGTTGCAGGGACAGCGCGTCCCAGCTCGATCCGAGGCTCTGGCGAATCAGGAGCCAACGCGTCTGATGCCGCTCCCGCCACTTTGCTGATTGCTCTTCTTGATATTCGAGCTCCGCCTCCCACTCCCGCCGCCAATCCGCGCGCAGCCGCTTGGGAACGAAGCCACTCACGATGCGGATGATCCAGCGGTGCAGCGGCAGTCGGGGCTCGGGCATCACCGCGCGCCCTTCTTCAGGATCGCGCGCGCGGCTGGGGCGCTGGCGGTCCGGCCACTTCTCGCCAGCCCACGGTAGCGCTCCAGTGCCGCCGCCAGGGCCGTCTCACCTGCCTTGGTGATCTCGTAGTACCTGCGCGGCGGCCGCAGCTCTTCGCGGGCGACGCGATGTTCTTCCCATCGAGAACGGAGCCAGGCCGTTTCCTCCAATCGGCGAAGCGCCGGATAGACGGTGCCGCTCGGCAGTCCGGTGTTCGCCATGATGTCGAAGCCGTGTTCGTGGCCGTTCGCGACTGCCTGCAGGACGGCGGTTGCGGCGTGCGAGAGAGCCTTCATAAGCCGTATTCTACATAGGTAGTCATTGACGTCGCAAGCATGTCTCTGTCCGTGCGCAAATTCACTCAACATCGCCGGTTTGAAGGGGCGTTCTCGTGTCAAGTTTTTCGCGAGGTCATCCGTTACGCGAAATATTTAGACAACAGATTGAGGGACAATGACTTACAGGATGGCGGAGAGGGTGGGATTCGAACCCACGTGCCCTTTCGGACAAGACGCTTTCGAGGCGCCCCCGTTACGACCACTTCGGTACCTCTCCGACGGATGTGCGGACGACCTGCTAGAGACCGCGCAGGCCGCTTGAGACAATTCTCTATTCTACCCTGAACGGGTCTCCCCAAGTGATTCGGGGTCCGGCTGAAGCCGGACACTACGACGGTCTACACTGACGGTGACTGCCGACTGGAACTGCCGACTGAGACCGACGACTGTGACTCACGACTGACGACTGAAGACTAACGACTGTCACCGTCTCCGCTCTTCAAAGAACTCCCGCATCACCATCCGACACTCCTCCTCCAACACCCCGCCCGTTACCTGCAGCCGATGGTTGAGCCCGGGTGTCTCGTGCGCGCGGCAGGCGGACATCAGCGCACCGGCCTTCGGTTCCGGCGCGCCAAAGACGACCTGCGCGATGCGCGCGTGAATCATGGCGCCGACACACATCAGGCACGGCTCGACAGTCACGTAGAGACGCGAACCCGTCAGCCGATAGTTCCCGAGCGTACGCGCCGCGGCACGCAGCGCCACGACCTCCGCATGCGCGGTCGGATCCACGGCCGAGATCGGCTGGTTGAATCCCGCGCCGATCACGCGGTCCTCGAAGACGACGACGGCACCGACGGGAACTTCGCCCGCGTCTCGGGCACGTTCCGCTTCGGCAAGGGCGAGCCGCATCGCCACCTCGTTCGATAGTTCCATGTAATTCTGAATGCTGAGTGCTGAATACGGAAGTGAATGCCGAAGGATGTTCAGAATCGACAACTTCGACGTTACGTTCGAAGGTCACAATTCTGAATTCATTTCAGCATTCAGCACTCAGCATTGTCATCTATTCCGTTATGCGCGGCGTCGGTTCCGACACGAGAACGGGCGGGTCCGGCCGGGTGAACGCGGTCAGGAGGCTGCCGGCCGTGACGAGAATGATCGGCCCGAGCACGAGCCCGATGAAGCCGAACGCCGATACGCCGCCGAGCAGCCCGAGAAACACGACCAGGCCGCTGGCCGATGTTCGGCCGCTCAGGATGAGCGGGCGCAGGACGTTGTCGACCATGCCGACGCCGAACGCCGCGACGATCGCCAGGATCACCGCGCGCACGATGTCACCCGACAGAAACAGCCAGAGCGTGCCAGGCACGAAAACCAGCGCCGATCCGACAACGGGAACGAGCGAGCAGAAGGCCGTCGCCACACCCCACATGACCGGCCCGTTGAAACCGAGCAGCCAGAACGCCACGCCGGCGATGAGGCCCTGCGCCGCCGCCACCATCAGCCCCGCACCGACGCTGGCAATGACGAGGTCCCGAGTCTCGGCCATCAGGCGCTCGCGTTCCCGTTCGGGGAGCGGCAGCAGATCGCGGATCTGCCGTCCGAGCGTCCGGCCGTCGCGCAGCATGAAGAAGAGCGCGAACAGCATCACGAAGAGGCTCCCGAGCGTGGCGAAGACGTCAGCGACCACGCCGCCCGCAGCAGGCGCGAGAAACCCCAGCATGCGCTGGACGCCTTCGCGCAGGAGCGCCGTCGGATCCTCGGGCAGCGAGAGCGGGACGCGGTTGCGCACCATCAGCCAGAGCCGCTCGATCTGTTCCGGCGCCGAGAGCGATGCCTGCTGCACATAGCTGATGACCTGCGGTACCTCGCGCGCGAGGACGGAGACCAGCAGTACCGCCGGGGCAACAATCAGCACCGCGGCGAGCAGCGTCGTGACGAGCGCCGAGCGGTTCGAACCGATCCGGGCACCGAGCTCGAGGTGCACGCCGTGGAACATCATGGCGAATACGGCGGCCCACGCGAGCGGCGCCAGAAACGGGCTGAGCACCTGGTAGGTCAGATAGCCCGTGACCAGCACCAGGACGTAGAAGAGGAGCGCGGAGAAACGGTCTTTGGCGGTATCAGACATGGCGGTCGGCGCGACAGGGGCATTGTACGACGGAGAGAATTTTGCCGGTGACAACATCTCCGGCGTGATCAATCCTCAGGGAGCGCCTCTTCATGACGACCATTGAACCCCATCGACGCCTGGTTGAGCTGTCGCCGGACGGCATCCTCATCAGCCGGGATGGCCGCCTCGTATTCGCCAACCCGGCGGCCGCACGGCTGTGCGCCGTCCCGGAGCCCGAACAGTTGCTCGGCCGATCGCTGTCCGACCTCTTCGCCGCCGACACGCACTCCGGTGACCACCGGTCACGCCGGGAACGCATCAATCGGGTGCTCTCCGGCCGGCCCGTGACGCCGTTCGAGGAGCAAATCGTCGGCGCCGACGGCGGCCTGACCGACGTCGAGGCTGCGCTCACACGACTCGACGAACTCGGCGAATCTCCCGCCGTCGTCTGGACCCTGCGCGAAATCTCGGAACGCAAGCGCGCCGATGCCACGCTTCGCGAGAGCGAAGAGCGGCTGACGCTCGCCTTCGCCGGTGCGCAGGAAGGCGTGTGGGACTGGAACCTCGTCACGGGCGATGTCGTGTACTCGCCGCGATGGAAGCAGATGCTCGGCTACGCCGATGACGAGATCGAACCGCACGTGAGCGCGTGGGAACGGCTGCTGCACCCCGAAGACCTGCCACGGGCGCAGGAAGTCAACGCCAGCGTCGCCCGCGGCGCGCGCGCGTACGAGGGAGAGTTCCGGCTCCGCCACAAGGACGGCCACTACGTCCAGGTCCTGTCGCGCGGCTACCCCGTGCGGCGCGAGCCCGGCGGTCCGGTCGTCCGCATCGTCGGCACGCACTTCGACCTGACGGAACGCCGGCAGGCGGAAGCCGAGCGCGCCCGCACGGAGCTCCTCTCGCGCCTCGTCTTCGCGCAGGAAGATGAGCGACGGCGGATCGCGCGCGAGATGCACGATCAGTTCGGCGAGCAGCTCACGGCGCTCGGCCGCGGCATCGGCACGCTCAAGGAGGCAACCGCTGGCTCGCCGGCGCTCGCGGGCCTCGTCGAATCGCTCGAGAAGGTCGCCCGGCAGATCGATCGCGACGTCGACCAGCTCGTCTGGGAACTTCGCCCGACCGCGCTCGACGACCTGGGCCTGCGCGCGGCACTCGCCAACTACATCCAGGACTGGTCGAGACGCGTCAGCATTCCGGCCGAGCTGCATACCTCGGGACTACTCGACGATCGCCTCGCATCCGAGGCCGAGACGACGCTCTATCGCATCGCGCAGGAGGCACTGACCAACGTCGCGAAGCACGCCCACGCCCAGCGCGTCGACGTCATCCTCGAGCGACAGGCCGACTCGGTCCTCCTCATCGTCGAGGATGACGGTGTGGGCTTCGATGCGGGTGAAGAAGGGGCGCCTGGACAGGGATTCGGGTTGCTGGGGATGCAGGAGCGGGCGGCTCTCGTCGGCGCGACGGTCGAGATCGAATCGACGGCGGGCAAGGGCACCACGGTGTTTCTCCGCATGGCGATCGCCCCGGAGACCAGGAACACCAACGACAATGGCTGACGAGACAACGCCGTTCCGCGTGCTTCTCGCCGACGACCACGTCACCGTCCGCCACGGACTGAGGCTGCTCATCGACGGCCAGCCGGATATGAAGGTCATCGCCGAAGCCAGCGACGGTGCGACCGCGATCCAGCGCGCGCTCGACCTGAAGCCAGACGTCGTCGTGATGGATATCTCGATGCCCGGCATGAACGGACTCGTCGCGACGCGAACCCTCAAGCAGGCCCGACCGCACATGGCCGTCATCACGCTGACGCGGCATGGCGACGACGCCTACCTGCAGGAGCTGTTGCGGGCGGGCGTGTCGGGCTACGTGCTGAAGCAGAGCGCGCCGGGCGAGCTCCTGCAGGCGATCCGTGTGGCCGCGGCCGGAGGCCAGTATCTGGACTCGACGCTGACGGCACGGGTGACCGCCGGGTTCCTCGGTCGAGAGGGCAAGCGGGTCGGCAAGACGGCCGCGCAGATCAGCGACCGGGAATCGGAAGTCCTGCGCCTCATCGCCTCGGGGTACAGCAACAAGGAGATAGCGGCGCGGCTGGATCTGAGCGTGAAGACCGTCGAGGCCCACAAGGCGAACGCGATGCGAAAACTCGGGCTGACGGGCCGAATCGACATCGTCAAATACGCCATCTTGCAGGGGTGGCTCGACAATACCTAGGCTCAGGGCTCAGGCAAGATCTTCGAGCTGACTCAAAGGTCTTGCCTGGGCCTGAGCCTTGAGCCCTGAGCCGATTAGGGATCTTCCCTACTCGAATCCGGTTACTTCCTGATAGGCCTGGCGCCCGCACGCGTCGTAGAGTCGCGCCGTGCGCTGGCCTGTTGCGCCTGAGGGCTGGCGCCAGAGGAGGAGGGTCCCATGGAGAACTCGTCGCAGGTTTCCGGCGAAACCCCGCATGCTGGAGGGCCGCTCACGCGCGGTGCTTCGCTGCCCGACCACTGGCGACTGGCTCGAGCCGCGCACGTGGATCTGCTGCTGATGGGGATGCCGAGGGTCAATCTCCTCCTCATCGCGCCCGACGGCGTCGTACGGTTCGTCCTCGAATCGCTGCTGCTCGATCTGCAGGAACCCATCGTGCGGTGGCGCCCGGGGGAACGGCTCGCCCTGCCGTCGACCGAGGACACGGGCACGCTCGTGCTGCACGACGCGAGCGCCCTCTCGGCAGACGATCAGCTGCGCCTCCTCGACTGGCTCGAGCGCGCGGAGGGCCGAACGCAGGTCGTGAGCACCTCGTCGACTCCCCTGCTCCCGCGCGTCCACGCGGGCAGCTTCATCGACACCCTGTACTACCGGCTGAACACAGTCTGCGTCGACGTGACGTCCTGAACGCTGACCATCGGAGTGGTCGGCGCCGGAGAGCGGGTTCCGCCGCTCAGAAGAATCGAAACATCCTGGGCCACCAGGCCAGCGCCCGCATGTGGGTGAGCGCTTCTCCCACTATTGGCAACCAGATCCATCGAGATGCCCTCGCGCACTCGAGCCACAGCGTGTGAACATTCACACTGATGTGCGCCGGCGTGTGAAAGGCGCGGGAGGTCGGCCAGAAGCGAGGCACGCGACGGACATACGCGTCGTACTCCTGATTGTGTCTGGACCGAAGCACGGCTTCCTCGACGGCCACGGTCGCCCGCGTGTAGAGCGTCAGCACTAGAAGCAACGCCGCCAAGAAGAGCGGACTCTCGAGAAACAGACCGGCACTGACGCCAAGCAGCAGGGACCCGGCATAGAGGGGATTACGACAGATGGAATACGGACCATCTGTCACGAGCTCTCTTTCCTTTCGCCCGCCCACGTACAAGGTCGCCCAGAATCGAAGCCCTGCTCCCGCGAGGAAAGTGGCCCAGGCAACCGTCTGCACCGTCAGGTGCGCCCACGAGTTCTCACCAAGAAGCGGCGTCGAAAAGACCGAAACAACGGCAGCCGGAATCAGGATGACGGATCCCATCCCACCCCGCCACCTGAACCGGCGGCGGTGAATCGATTGCGCTGCCTGAGGATTCATCGACGTTACGTTGACGTTCGCGGGCAATCGTGCTCCATGGGGCGGTCGCGCCTCGTTCACGGGTTCGTCGGGGAGGCGGCGACGCCGCGACTGCAGACCAAGGGCCACGTGCCCAGCATGCGTCAGTCTCCATGAACGCTTGATGACAACCGGAGATTGGCCGGGCGCACGGGGGTGCGAGTTGACAGCGCCGTGGCATTCGGAGAGTCTGGCATCAGTGACCTGGTCCATCCGTGCGCGACTGACAGCGTGGTATAGCGCCGTGGTCGTGATCGTGCTCGTCGTGGGCGCGATCGCCGTGGCGATCGTCCAGGCGCGGCTCGGTCTCGAGCGGCTGGACGGCGAGCTGGAGCGGCTGATGCTGACGCTCGAAGGCGTGATGCGGACCGAGTTCAACCTCGGCGACAGTCTGGAGGCTGCAGCCGCTGAAGCCAGCACCGAAGTCGTCGCTCCCGATCGGACGCTGATCCTCGCGCGCGCGGACGGCACACCGCTGGCGACCTGGGGCCTCCCGCTGCCGGTGTCATGGCACCCGCCAGCGGTGCCGTCGATCACGATCGAGAGCATCGTGCTCGATGCGACCCACCACGTGCGGATGCGCAGCCGTCCGGTCGAGTACAAGGGACACCGCTACTTCGCCACGGTGCTGGCGCCACTCAACGGCCTCGAGCGTGAACGCGCCGAGCTCCTGCTCGCGCTGACGGCCGGCGTTCTCGTCGCGATGGGGGTAGCGGCTGTTGGCGGGTGGATTGTCGGCCGGCAAACGCTCCAGCCGCTCAGCGACATGGCGACGCAGGCCACGGGGATTACGGAACGCAACCTGTCCGAGCGGCTGAGCACGCCGCACAAAGACGACGAGCTCGGGCGCGTCGCAACGGCGTTCAACGCCGTGCTCGACCGGCTCGCCACGGCCCTCCACGCGCAGCGTCAATTCATGGCCGACGCGTCACACCAGGTCCGCACGCCGGTCTCGGTCGTGCACACGACCGCGCAGGTCATGCTGGCGCGCGACACGAGGCCCGAACAGGATTACCGGGAAGCCATGACCATCGTCGGTGAACAATCGGCGCGCCTCAGGCGTCTCGTCGACGCGATGTTCCTGCTGTCCCGCGCCGAGGCGCAAGGCATTCCCCTCGTGCGCGAGCCGTTGTACCTGGACGAGCTGGTCGCGGAGTGCGCACGAGCGCTACGGGTCGTGGCCGGCGAACGGGGCGTCCGCGTCGCGACGAGCGGCGACACCGAAGTGGCGCTGACGGGCGATGACACGCTTCTCCGGCAGATGGTGGGTAACCTCCTCGACAACGCGATCCGGCACGCGCGGCCGGCGGGTTCGGTCTCGGCCACCGTCGAGCGCAACGGATCGATGGCCGTAGTCCGCGTCACGGACGACGGCCCCGGCGTGCCGGCCGATCAGCGCGAGCGGGTGTTTGAGCGGTTCGTCCAGCTGGATTCGAGCACCGGCGGCGCCGGCCTCGGCCTGCCGATCGCGCGATGGATCGCCGAAGCGCACGGCGGACATCTCGTGCTCGAGACGACCGGGACGAGCGGCGCCACGTTCGCGGCCACGCTTCCGCTGTAGCGAGCAGTCCGCGCTACCGCGCGTACCGCTCGGCGGCGCGGGCTCTGGCGCGCGCTGCCCACTCCTCGCGGTCGCGGGGCGCGGCCGAAGTCACAAGCGAATCGATCAACCGGCGCGCGACGGCCGCCACTTCGTCGACCGCGCCATCGAAGGCTGCCTCGTTGGCCTGCGACGGCTTCGTGAAGCCCGAGAGCTTTCGAACGAACTGAACCGATGCCGCGCGGATCTCCTCGTCGGTGGCCGGCGGATCGAAGTTGAACAGCGTGCGAATGTTTCGGCACATTGTTCAATTCTAAGATCAATCGCGCCTGAGCCCTGAGCCCTGAGCCAACTCCCGAGCGGATAGAATCCCTGTCACATGCCAACCACGACTCCGAGCGCATCTCCCACGCTCGACGCTCGACCGACATCTGACAGCGAGCGCCTGGACCTCCTCGACGCCATGCGCGGGTTCGCACTGGGGGGCATCTTTCTGCTGAACCTCGCCTCGTTCAGCGGGTTTGCGTTCATGACGCCCGAAATGATGGCGGCGTCGCCGACGGCAGGACTGGACCTGCCGGTCGCGGGGCTGACGATCTGGCTCGGCTACGGCAAGTTCTACTCGCTCTTCTCGTTGCTGTTCGGCATCGGCTTCTCGCTCCAGCTGGCGGCGGCCGGACGGCGAGGAGACGCGCAGCTGCGCATCTTCCGTCGACGCCTGCTCGTGCTCCTGGCCATCGGCGCGGTGCACCTGTACTTCTGGGAAGGGGACATCCTGTTCCTCTACGCCCTCATCGGTTTCGTCCTGATTCCCTTCCGGCGCATCTCGGATACGGCCCTGCTGCGCACCGCGGCGGCGCTCATCCTCGCGCCGGTCGCGCTCGAAGCGCTCATCGTCGCCACCCGTGGCGTGCTGGATCCCGGAGCGCCGTTTGTTCGCGGCGGAGAAGCCGTGCTGGTCGCGACGGGTTTTCCGGCGGACTCGCTGCCCTATCCCGTGCTGCGTGATGCCGGCTGGGCCGAGTACCTGCGGTTCCAGGTGAGCGGCGTGTTCTTTCGATACGCGGATCTGCTGAGCACGGGCCGGCCGTTCAAGGTGCTCGGAATGTTCCTGATCGGCCTGTGGGTGGGACGCTCGGGCATGCTCGGCGACGCCACACCGTGGCTGCCAACGCTGCGTCGTGTCCGCACGTGGTGTTTCGCCGTGGGACTACCGGCCGCAGCCATGCAGGCGATGCTGATGCTGGGCGGATCATCGTCGAACCCGTGGCTGAAGGTCGCCGAAGCCGGCGCCTACGCGCTCGGCGTCGCGCCGCTGGCGCTCGCTTACGCGTCGACGTTCGTGATCCTCTGGCAATCCGAGGCGTGGCGCGCACGCCTCGGACGCCTCGCGCCGGCGGGACGCATGGCCCTGACCAACTACCTGACGCACACCGTCGTCGGACTCGCGGTGTTCTATGGGATTGGATTCGGATTGATGGGCCGGATCGGTCCGGTGTGGTGGCCGATCATGGTCGTCGCGATGATTTCGGTGCAGGTGACGTTCTGCCAGTGGTGGCTTGGGCGCTTCTCTTTCGGCCCGATGGAATGGATCTGGCGGCAGGCGACGTATGGGCGGCGGTTGCCGATACGGCGGGGGGGATTACGTTCGCTTCCAGCTTCCCGCTTCCCGCTTCCGGCTAAACCATTCAGATCCAGGCGCGACTTTGCCTCGATGCTTTGGCCGGAAGCTGGGAGCTGGGAGCCGGAAGCACGAAGCTAAATGAGCGGCTTCAACTCCCACTCGGGATCTTCCGCCAGCGCGCCGTATTCTTCGGCGGTAATCGAGCGCTCGGCATACTGACACGACAGCACGAAGAGCTCCCGGCTCTCGTGCCAGTCGGCACGCACGACTCTCGCTGGCAGCGTCTTACCGGAGCGCGTGGTCAATTCCAGTGTCTCGTCGGGCTTGGGAATCGACGGCACCTGGATCATCTTCCTGAACCGGACATTGGCGTGGTCGATGGGATAGCCGTTCTCATCGAGGGCACGGACCTTCATGTTCGGCACGCGCAGACTGACTTCAACTTCCCTGGACATAGTGAAATATCTCGATATCTTCTCGTGGTCGCCGGTCTGGCTGTCTAGCGCAGGCCTGCCGCCCGGCCCTTGAGCGTGCTTGCGAGAGCGCGCAGGCGCTGGGCATCGCGCCCGCTGGCCCCGGCGGCGTCGCCCTCGAGCGCAGTGGCCAGCGACTCGAGCTGCTTCTGCGCGTCCGCCGCACCCTTGTCGCGCCCCGAGTGGAGCCCATCGACGATCGCGAGCGCGCCGGTGACCGCGCCAGCTCGCCCGGGCTCAATGCCCTTGCTCCTCGTCAGCTGATCGACGTACGCACGCGCGACCACGGAGCTCGCCGGCCAGGTCACCTTCGGCTGCTGCTGCGCGTTGAACTCGCTCGCCTTGACGAGCAGCGCCGCGTCAATCTCGTTCTGCGACAGGAACGCGCTCGGCGTCAGCTTGAAGACGTCGACGCCCCTGGCAATCTCGGTTCCATAGACGTAGCCGTTGTACCAGTAAGTCGACCAGTATCCGCCGGTGATGAGGTTTTTCGCGTCGAGCGGACCGCGATCGAAAAACGCGATCTCGACCGGCTTGGCCGAATCCGTGAAGTCGAATACCGAGACGCCGCCCTGGTACCACGCCTGGACCATGATGTCGCGGCCGGGGACCGGAATCAGCGAGCCGTTGTGGGCGACGCAGTTTTCCTGGTCGGTCTGCGGCGCCGGCATCTTGTAGTAGCCGCCGAACTTCAACTTCCGATCCACGATGTCGAAGATGGCGTCGGCGCCCCAGTTCGGGAGATCCGTCGCACGGCAGCGCGGACGCGTGCCGCCGCCCCACTCGTCGGTAAAGAGCACCTTCGAACCATCGTTGTTGAAGGTCGCCGAGTGCCAGTAGGCGAAGTTCTTGTCCATCACGTGATCGAGGCGCGTCGGCTTCACCGGATCCGAGATGTCGAGGAGGATACCGTTCCCCGAACAGGCGCCAGCGGCCAGGCCCACGTCCGGAAAGACGGTGATGTCGTGGCACTGATTGGTGACCGACGTCTTCTGCGTACCGGGTCCGTGGTCGCCGCCGGGCCAGAGCCCCGAGATCGCGCCGCTCGACGGGTCGGCAAAGATGCGCGGGCGGCTGACGATGCGGGCTTTCTCCGGGGCGGCGATCGGGATCTGGATGACGTCGATGCTGAAGAGCGCCGTGTTCGGATCGTCCTTCGGGTCCGCGCCGGAACAGCCAGACAGCTCTTCGGCGGCTCTGACCGTGCCCGTGCCGGATCCGTAAACGTACAGGTTCGCCTTGTCGTTCGGGTTCGTCACGAGCGTGTGCGTGTGCGAGCCGCGGCACGTCTGCACCGCGGCCACCTGTTTCGGCTTCTTCACGTCGGTGATGTCGAAGATACGGACGCCGCGAAACCGCTCCGCGCTGACCGCCGGCTCCACGCCCTCGGTCCCGCAGTCGAGCCGCCCGCGTGTCTGCTCGACCGACATCACGAGCAGGTTGCCGTGGACCGAGACGTCACCCTGCCCGCCGGGGCAGACGATCGAAGCGAGCAGCTTCGGCTTCCTCGGGTCGGCCAGATCGTAGACGTTGAAGCCATTGAAGTTGCCGATGAAGAGATGCTGCCCGCTGAACGCGAGGTCGGAGTTGGCGAAGTTCAATCCGCTCCCCCGCGGCGGCGCAGGAGGCGCGGGCGGCTTGGGGTTCTCCGGCTTGGCGTCAGGCTTGGCGTCCGGCTTCGAATCCGGCTTGGGCTCGCTTTCTGGCTCCGTCGGCTCGCCGGCCGGCATCTTTGGATCGAAGAAGCCAGGCGGCTTCGGAAGGCTCGACACGAGCTCCATGTTGCGGGCGGCCTGCCCGGCGTCTTTCAACCCTGGCTTGAGGCCGACGCGGGGATCGGTCGATGGCACGGTGGCCTGCGTCGCCGGCCGCTCCTGCGCGACGACCCCGGCACCGACCATCAGGAGGACCGCCCCCACACACCCAAACGCGGCCGCGACTGCCTTCATCTCTCGAGCTCCTTCGACGTCATCAGCATTCCACGCATGCGGTCGATCTCCATACGCTGATCGGCGTCGACGTCCGACGCGAACGCATAAATCTCGGATTCCTGCCCGGCGCCGGCGCTGGAATACAGCTCCTTCACCATTGTCAGTGCGCCCTCGTGATGCTTGATCATCAGCTCGAGGAACAGCCGATCGAAGGCGTCCGCTCTGGCGTCCGCCAAGCGGCTCATCTCCCCGACGGTGAGCATTCCGGGCATGAGCGGCGCCCCCGGCGCGTGGTGCGCGTGCGGCCCCGGAACCTGCTGGCCTCGCGCCTCGAGCCAGCGCTGCATCATCTGGATCTCGTCGGCCTGCGAGACGTCGATGCGCTTTGCGAGCAGCCGCATGTCGTCCCGACGCGTCCGTTCGGGCAGGAGGGCGGCCATCTCGAGCGCCTGCGCGTGGTGACCGATCATACCCTGCATGAAGCGCACGTCGGTGGCCGTGAACTGGACGCGGGACAGATCCGTGGCTTTTTCTTGAGAAATCACACGAGTCGCCTGCCCCGGGGCGCCCGGCTGGACGATCTGCGGGCTGCCAGCCTGGGCCGTGCGACACGCGCCGGCGGATGCGGCAAGCAGAAAAACGAGCAGACCGTGTAGGGGGCGATTCATCAACTGGGCCTTGCGTCTCGTCCCTAGGATACATCCCGGAGTCGAGGTCTGCGGCATAATGCCGGCCGTGGGAGCGGCGCTGCGGCGCCGGGGCCCAGCTACGACCGTGTGATCCGCGTGATCCGCGTCCCGTGATGATCCAAGTGATCCGCGTCCCGTAGCGATCTCCGCGATCCGCGTCCCGGTTCAAATGCCGCAATCAGTGATGGAGGTGTGACATGCCGGCTGAGGAGACGCGTCAGTTGCTGCGCGGCGCGCCGTACTTCCCCGTCACCGACCTCGCGGCATCCGCCGAGCACTACGAGAAGGTCTTCGGCTTCCGCCGCGAGTATGTGGGCGGCACGCCGCCCGAGTTCGCGATCCTGAGCCGCGACGGCCTGCCCGTCATGCTGAAGCTGGTGCCGCCTTCGTCCAGACTCAGTCCCAACGAGCAACAGGGCGGCACGTGGGACGCCTTCTTCTGGGTCCGCGACGCTCGTGCGCTGCACACCGAGCTCCAAAAGAACGGCGCCGACATCGTCTACGGCCCGCTCGTGCAGCAGGCCTACAACATGGAGGAGTTCGCGGTCCGCGACCGGGACGGGTACGTCCTGGGGTTCGGGCAGGCGCTCGGCTAGTGCGCTGGTGATGGCTCCGGGCTCAGGGCTCAGGGCTCAGGGCTCAGGCAAGAGCATTCAGATCCTAATCGAGCGACTGGGATCTGAATGCTCTTCCTTGAGCCCTGAGCCTTGAGCCATCCGGCACTCAGTTGAAGTTATACCGAAAGCTAATCATCAGCGTGTAGACGTCGGCGGCGAACGTCGTCGTCTGGAACGAAGCCGTCGGCAAGGCGTTGTTCACGACCGCCATTCGGTAAGAAGCCCTGCCCTGCGCGTCGGCGGCCGGGTTGGTCAAGATCTGGTTCTGCACCAGGCGCTGCCCGACGCCCCAGTTGTGGTTCAACAGGTTGCCGAAGTTCGTGATGTCGAGGCGGATCTGGCCCGAGTGCTTCTGCCCCCCGAACACGTGGAAGATGTCCTGGCTGACGCTGAGGTCGATGCGCTTCACCATCGGGAGAAACACGCCGCCGCGCTCGGCGTATTCGCCACGGTGCTTGCTCAGATAGCTGTCCTGCGCGATGTAGGCATCCCACGCCGCCGCCTGTTCGGCCGCGGTGAACACGCGGCCGCTCGGCGCGGTGAACTGCACGAAATTCATCTCCGACACATCCCGCGGAATGTAGATCAGGTCGTTGGTCGTCGCCGTATCGCCGTTCATGTCGCCCGAGAAGATGTAGCTGTTGTTGCCGTTGGTGCGCGCCTCCCAGAACGCCGACACTGTTGTCCCGCCCCAGCTGAAGTACTGCTTGGTGTACGACGCCGTGACGAACACGCGGTGTCCGGGGGAATTGCTCGAGAACGCCATGCCGGGATTGTTCGGATCTCCGCTCATCGCATTGCCGGTGAACGACCCGGACGCGATCGAGCCGGCGTCGATGGTGTTTCTGGACACGCCGTAGCTGTACGCGCCCTTGAAGGTGAAGCCGGACTGGAGGAGCTTCGCGACGCTGAACGCGGTATTCCACGAACGGCCGACGTTCTGGTTCTTCAGCACGATCGCGTTGGTAATCTGATTACCGGCGGCGTTATTGAGACGGCTGACGCACGGTCCCGCGGTGGCCGTCGCGCAGGACGTTCCCACCCACCGCGGACGAGTGTCGGCGCCGACGAAGGCCGACTGGGCGGCCGGCAGGTTCGCGTTGATGTAGTAGATGCCGTTCACGTCGCGGTTGTAGATGAACTCGGCGGTGCCAATCATCCCCCACGGCAGCTTCTGGTCGACGCCCGCGTTGCTGCGCCAGGTCTGGGGGAACGTGAAGTCCGGGTCGGTCACCGCCAGGTCCACGCTCGCCGCCGGCGCGCCGGTGACCGTCGCAGGCTTGTAGAAGTCGGGATTGGGGTTGAATGGCCGCGTCGTGACGTTATCGTCCTGAATGAAGCCGGTCAACATGCCCGTGTTGCCAATCTGGTTCGAGATCCACACGTAGGCGGGCTTGCCGGTGAAGACGCCCGTGCCACCGCGGATCTGCGTGCGCTGATCGCTCCCGAGATCCCAGTTGAAGCCGACGCGAGGCGACCACAACGCCTTCGGGTCGGGAAGTTTGCCGCTCTCGTACTGGACCGCTGCTCCGGTCTCGTCTCTGAACGTCAACGCGTCCACGTTGGGATTGTCATATCCCGTGTCGCCGAAGAAGGGAACATCCACTCGAAGACCGGCCGTCAGCGTCACGTTCGACTTCGGCCGCCACACGTCCTGCGCGTAGCCACCGCCGTACCAGACGCTCAGCGGTTGAACTGGCTTCTCCTGCCCTGGGATGTTCGTGTACCGGACCTGGAAGCGGCGCAGCGTCACGGGAGACGTCGTGCGGTTCGGGTTGGCCAGGTACCCGTTCAGATCCGAGTAGAAGTCGTTGAGCGAGTTGTAGACGTAGGCGCTCTGCTTGCCGGGGAAGAAGACGTTTTCCGAGTTGTACTTCTCGAGGCTTCCGCCGAAGGTCAGCGTGTGGCGGTTGCTGTACTTCGTGAAGCTGTCCTGCAGCTGGAAGGTGTTGTAGCGGAGCTCGTTGTTCGGCGTGAAAGGCTCGCTGCCGATGGACGTATACGCCACGCCGGCGCCGTCGAGAATATCGACGAACGGAAAGAGCTTGCCGATGTCGCCGCGGCTCTCGTCATTGGTCGTGTAGCCGACCGTCAGGCTGTTCGACATGGTGGTGCCGATGGTCGAGTTCCACTCACCAATGCCCGATTTGTAGTTCTCCAGGATCGTGTAGTTGGAGTTCTTGAAGCCCAGGAAGGTCGTGTTGGTGCCAGAGCTGCGGCCGATGCCGAGCGACGACGAGGTGGACAGCAGCACGTCGGTGCTCGAATTCAGCTGACTGTAGCGGAAGCTGATCTTGTTGCTGTTGTTCAGGTTGTAGTCGGCCTTGACGAGGAACGGCTTGGCCGGCGTCAGCTTGTCGACGTTCTCGTACGGGCCCGTGTCGTACTGGAACGAGCCCGACAGCAGACTGCTGATCGTGTTCATGTCGGACGCCAGCACGCGCGTGACGCTGCCCGCCGCGGCCTCGCCACCCGTGTTCGCCCTGAAGGTCGAGAGCGGCCGCGTGTCTTCCTGCTTCTCGTAGCTGCCGAACGCAAAGAGCCGGCTCTTGATGATCGGCCCGCCGGCCCACCCGCCGGTCGTGTCGGTGTTGAAAACGCCCGGGTTGAAGGCCAGGCCCCTCGCCTCGGTGCCGACGAACGACTCGTTGCGGAACCGGTGGTAGATAGAGGCGCTCAAGCGGTTGGTGCCGCTGCGCGTGACGGTGTTGACGCCGGCGCCGACGAAGTTGGCCTGCCGTACATCGAAAGGCGCGACACTCACCTGCACCTGCTCGATCGCTTCGAGCGAAATCGGCGCGACGCCCGTGCGATCACCCGGCTGTCCGCCGAGGCCGAACGAATTGTTGAAATACGAGCCATCCACCGTGATGTTGTTCATCCGGTTGTCCTGGCCCGCAAACGTGCCCGAGCCGCCGTACTGCGGCGTCAGTCGCGTGATGTCGTTGATGCGGCCGGACACGGTGGGCAGGATGGCAATTTCGTCCCGGGTGACCGAGGTGGCCGCTCCGGTGCGGGTCGAGCTGAACACGGGGCTCGTTTCGCCGGTGACGGTCACGGTCTCGGCAACGCTCGCGAGCGCGAGCGCGAACGAGACGTCCTGCACCAGGCCGAGCGTCAGCGAGATGTTGTTCTGCGCCTCGGTGCGAAATCCCGACAGCGCGGCGGTAATCGTGTACGGTCCGCCTATCCGCATCCCCTGAATGAGGAACCGTCCGTCGGCCTGCGTGACCGCTTCGTAGGTGCTCCCCGAGGGCTGGTGCACGGCGCTCACCGTCGCACCCGGAATGACGGCGCCCTGTGCGTCCTTGACGACGCCGGTGATGGCGCTCGTGGTCACACCCTGCGCCGAGGCGCGGCCGGCCGGCCAGAGCAGTGAAAGAACCAGGAGGACTGGCAACCAGGAAGTCGTACGCCTCATGTCCGCTCCATTGTCAGGGCTGAAAAACGAGGGAAGACCGCGCAGGTATTTGTCACCGGCCCTCCCACCGCAAAAATACAGTGAGGCGGGTGGCATTGCAAGACGTTCCGAGAGTCTTTACGTTGCCGTAAAACGGATTTGTCTTGCCCGGGGGAAAGTGAGACATTTTTGTCTCGCCGGCGCGGCCTCAGAACCGGAACGTGCTGCCGTTCTGCGTCTGCGCGGCGAAACTGTGCTCGCCGTTCTTGTTCTGCCGGCGGCCCCAGAGGACGTCGGTGACGAGATCGAGCCGCGGAATGGGGGACCACATGAAATTGACCGTCGACTGCCTCGTTCGCTGGAGCGCCGTGTCTCGACGGAAATTATTTCTGCCGGGAGCGACTACTCGCGGAACCGTGCGGGCTGAGCGCGTTCTGAGGTGGCGTGGTTGGCCCGTTCGAGCTGTTTCTCGTAGAGACGAATCCACATGGCCGCCGCTTCCCGGAGGGCGTCATTCTCCTCCAGGAGCCGGGCGTTCTCGGCGGTCAGGCGGCGGTTGTCGTGGAGCAGATCGCCGCGCGGGCGCTCCCGCGCTGATATGGCAAGACCCCTCGCGGAGTCGGAACCTGAATCGAAGGAAACCTCGACTGACGCTGGCACCATCGGGATCATTGAGACCTCGCTCACCGGTAATAACGACGAGCAGAGCGAAAGAGGACACCTTGATGATGACCAAAGCTTGTAACAAGAGTGCGTCAGTCACAGTATTTGCTCGAGCCACCAGTTAAGCCTTTAGCCTCTAACGGCTTGTGGCCGCTTGTCATCCGGCCTGCCCCGCAATCGCCCACCTCGTCGCCGTCATCGGCGACAAATCTGTCCGGAGCCATGAGCGGCCGGGTCGCCGACTCAGCAAACTCGAGCAAAAGGCGAATTCCCATGAGCTTGAACGTCGCGGCGAGGTGAAACCACAATGCTGGGAGAGATTCGGTAAGTAAGGAGGTTGCAATGGCGAAAGCAAAGAGTCCGGTTCCCGAGGGCTACCACACCGTCACGCCACAACTGACGCTCGACAACGCCGCCCAGGCGATCGAGTGGTACAAGAAGGCTCTGGGCGCGGAGGAAGGCAGCCGCGCCGTTGGACCCGACGGGAAAATCCTGCACGCGGAATTGCGCATCGGCGATTCGCGCATCATGGTCAACGACGCGATGATGGGCAGCAAGGGCCCGAAAGCGATCGGCGGATCGCCGGCATCATTCTGGATCTACGTCGCGGATGCCGACGCACTGTTCAACCGCGCCCTGGCGGCAGGTGCGAAGGGTGTTGGTGGTCCGATGGGGTCGATGGGAGACCAGTTCTGGGGCGATCGCTGCGGGACGCTGACCGATCCGCACGGCTATGCCTGGACGATCGCGACGCACAAGGAAGATCTCACGCGCGCGGAGCTCGAGCAGCGGCAGGCGGAGTGGATGAAGCAGATGGCGGTTCAGCCGGCGCACAAGTAGCCGGGTGAATCGGCGAGCTTCGGCTTGTCGAGCCGAAGCTCGCGCTCGACAGCACGCGAGCGAAGGCTGTGAAGAATAACCTTCAACCGGAAGAACGAGCCCGAAACCTGGACTCCCACGAAGCCGGACTTTGACGGAAATATCGGCTGAGAAACCGGTACAGCCTTCGATGCGCATCTCTCAGCTCAATCGGCTTTTGAAAGAATGCTTCGACGGCGCACGGAAAGAACTCCGAGGGCTGCAGAGCATACGATGCGAGGATCGACTCACCTTCGGCGATACGGGCCAGCTCGTGCGCCTGAATGGCTTCCCACAGCTGAATCTGCGCGTCGGGGAGGCCCACTGGCACTCTGATTTGTTGTCCCCTGGCGTAGGTCAGCAGGTGCGCGAACTCGTGCACGCCGAGATGATAGGGATCTTCGTAATGGGCGAAGCTGTGCCGGAGCGAGGGGACCGACAGGATGACAGTGCCCCAGACATGGGCCATCCCACTCAGCTCAGGCCGGCCGATCGCGTAGTCGCGATCGAAGTCATCCGGGTACAGCAGAACCTCTGACACCTCGCTCCACTTGTAACCGGGCCACCCGACGCTCAGCGCCGCGGCTGACGCAGCCACGAGAAGCCGCAGAGGATCGTCGACCTCTGTTTCGACTCCCGTAATGCGTTGTCTGGCGATGAATCGCTGGACGTCTCGTTCGAAGGCGGTCGCTAGCCGGCCAGGCAGACGCCGATAGTGGGCAGAGTGGTCCCAGAGAAAGGACGCCCATTCATCCGGAAATGGTTCCGGTAAAGGGACTCGCGAGCGGTGAAACCAATTGAGCACTCGTCCCATCATTCGGCGCTACGTTGAGCCCGCTGCTTGGTGCTGCCGTGCGTTCCTCAAGGATAGCGTCTGAAGGTGGCGAATCATCGATCGGTTTCTCGATGGACCACTGGTGCGTCCTACCGCCAGCGACGAGCGAGAGCGAGTGAGCCGCCCGAGCGGCCTACCTGCCAAGGCTTCGGTGGGTCCGCCGTAGCTGCAGCGAAGGCGGAAGCAGGGATCGTGCCCAGCAATGGTCACCATTCGGGGCACTATCAGAAAGCCACCAGCCGTCTGCCGATTGTCGGTGATTGCCAGTCACCGGCCGCTCGGGGCGCCTGAATGTAGTAACATCACTACATGAAGCTCGGATTGCGGGAAGCAAACCAGCACTTCTCGAAGGCAATCAAGGCCGTCCGCGCCGGCAAGGAAGTCGTCCTGACCGAGCGAGGTCAGCCGATCGCCATCATCAAGCCGGTCAAGAATAGGTACGAACCCGACGCCGCGCTCAAGCAGATGGCGGACGAGGGATTGATTACCCTGCCTACCCGCAAGGGACCACTGCCGCGCTTCGAACCGGTTCCGCTTAGCGGCCAATCTCTAGCGCAAACGATCATCGACGATCGAGAAGATCGCGCGTAGTTGCCAATGGACTATGCGTATTTCGATACGAGCGCGTTGATCAAGCGCTACGTCCAAGAACCGGGTCGCCGAGAAGTACTGGGTCTGCTCCGCAGGAATCAGTGCGTGGTTTCTGCGGTCTTGCCGGTCGAAGTGCGGAGTGCACTGCGCCGCCGGGTTGCCGAGAAGACGCTGGACGGCAACCGAGTGCCGAGCATCCTGAAGCGGCTTGCCGCCGACCGTGCCTACTGGACCGTCATCGAGGTTTCAAGCGAGGTACTTGCGACGGCGGAGTCGTTGAGCGGCGCACATCCGTTGCGTGCACTGGACGCCATCCACATCGCATCAGCCAGACTGTTCGGCGTTCGAATTGCCTCACAGGCCTTCACCTTCGTCAGCGCAGACCTGCGACAGACCAAGGTGACCGAAGCGTTGGGGGTCAAGACCCGGTACGTCGGGACGACATTGCCTCTTTAAGGACATATGTTCTAGCGTGATCCGGACGGTTCGGAACCGAGAACACGAACGAGCGGAGCGAGTGAGCCCGGCGGAGCGGCCCGCCTCCGCCATGGCTTCCGCGGTCCGCCTAGCTTCAGCGAAGGCGGAAGCCGGGCGAAGGGGTCCCCGCGAGCGAGCGAGTAAGGAAGTTCGAGAGACGAAGTCCCTCGAATGATATTGGTGCGCCCTGCCCGCCTACGCGCTACGGCGCGCCACGGGCGTGTCCAGATCTGAACTGACGCTGAAAGTATTGGTGCGCCCTGCAAGACTCGAACTTGCGACCTCCTGGTTCGTAGCCAGACGCTCTATCCAACTGAGCTAAGGGCGCGAGGGGGTGGTGACCTCGGGACTCCATGGTTGCGGCCCTGGCACCTGCGCGAAACTTCAATTATACCCGAACAGACACGAGTCAAGGCTCTTGGCTCAGGGCTCAGCCCCTGGCCCCGTGAGCCCGGCCGTGTCGATATACTGAACCCGTGAGCGCCCCCGCGCACCGGAAGGAGGCACCTGCATCGGTTGGGTGCTTCGTGCTGACGATCAGCGACACGCGCACCGAGGCCAACGATGCCAGTGGTGACGCGATCGTGGAGTTGCTCACCGGCGCCGGACACCAGGTCGCCGGCCGGCGCATCGTGCGGGACGACCCTGCGGCGGTCCGCGAAGCGGTGCAATCCGGCATGAGCACGGCCGACGTCGTCATCACGACAGGCGGTACAGGCATCACGGCTCGCGACAGCACATACGAGGCGCTGGCGGCGCTCCTCGAGAAACGCCTGGACGGATTCGGCGAGCTCTTCAGGATGCTGAGCTACGCGGAAGTCGGAGCCGCCGCCATGCTGAGCCGCGCGACTGCCGGGTCGATCGGATCGAGGGCCGTCTTCTCGCTGCCGGGCTCGGAGCATGCCGTGCGGCTGGCGATGACCAGGCTGATCCTGCCCGAGGTTGGACACGTCGTGCGGGAACTGAGGCGCTAGATGGCAACTGTACGGCCGATTCGCGAAACCATCCCGCTCGAGGAGGCGCGCGCGCTGCTTTTCGACGCCGTGGTGCCGATCGCGCGCACCGAACGGATCGCCATTCGCGAGGCGCACGGGCGCGTCATCGCTCACGCGGCTGTGTCGCCAGTCGACGTGCCGCCGTTCGATCGCGCCGCGATGGACGGCTATGCCGTGATCGCCGCCGACACGTTCGGCGCCAGCTCGTTCGAGCCGAAGACCCTCGACTGCATCGACACCGTCTTCACCGGCCAGGTCGCGCGCGCACACGTGACGCGCGGCACCTGCATCGAGATCGCGACGGGCGCCCCACTCCCCGACGGCGCCGACGCGGTGGTGATGGTCGAAGAAACCGAGAAAGGCACCGCTCGCGAAGTCCGGGTGCTGACGCCCGTGTACCCGCGGCAGCACGTCGGCCGCCGCGGCGCCGACATCACGGCCGGCCAGTCGCTCTTCTCACCCGGCGACGTCCTGACGCCGAGCCGCATCGGCGCGCTCGCGGCGATGGGACTCACCGAGGTCGATGTGTTCGCACGGCCGCGCGTCGCGATCCTCTCGACGGGAAACGAAATCGTGGACCCAGGCCAGCCGCTCGCGCCAGGCCAGCTCTACGACATCAACCAGTTCACGCTGGCGTCGATCATCGGCGCGCACGGCGGCATCGCTGTGGTCCGGCCAACAGTCGCCGACAGCCTCGAGGCGCTCACCGAAGCGGTCGCGGCGACGGAGGCCGACGACCTGCTCGTCTTCTCAGGCGGAAGCTCTGTCGGCGAGCGCGATCTCATCATCGACGTGATCGGAAAGATGGGCGAGGTCGTCTTTCACGGCATCGCAGTGAAACCAGGAAAGCCCACAACGTTCGGACAGATCGATCGGCGGCCGGTCTTCGGCATGCCGGGTTACGCGACCTCGTGCCTGTCGAACGCGTACATGCTGCTCGTCCCGATGCTGCGCCGCATCGCACGCCTGCCGGAGTATCAACCGCACGTCGTGCGGTTGCCCCTCTCGCGCCGCATCGTGTCGACGACGGGCCGCCATCAGTTCTACACGGTCCGGATTGAGAACGGCGGAGCCGTGCCGGCATTCAAGGCATCAGGTGACATCACCAGCATGGCCCAGGCCGACGGCTACATCGAAATCCCCGCGCACACCGACATCGTCGAAGCCGGCGAGATGGTCGACGTCAAGCTGTTCTGAATCATGTCCAGCCGCTCGACCCTGACGACGGCGCCGGCGTTCCAGCTTCCGACGCAGAAGGGCGATCTCCGGTCGCTCGAGGAATACCTGAAGAAGGGTCCGGTCCTGCTCGCTTTCCATCGCGGGACGTGGTGCCCGAACTGCCGCACGAGATTCGCCGAGCTCGCGATGAACTCCGCGGTCTACACGGCGCGCGGCTGGGAGGTCGTCGTGGTCGTTGCGCAGAGCTCCAGCGCCGTTCGACGCTACGTCGAAGACAAGGGCCTGCCGTTCAACATCTTGATCGATGAGTCGCGGGAAGTATCAAAGGCGTACGGCGTCTGGCAGCGTATCGGCCTCGATGCCTGGAACATCGCGCGGCCGTCACTCTTCCTGATCGAACCGACAGGCGCGATCCGTTATTCGTTCATCGCCGCCAGGCAGGACGAATTCCCGTCGCATGAGGAGATACTGAAGGAGATGGGGTAGAGCTGTCAGCTGTCAGCTGTCAGCAAGACCATTCTGATCTAATCGCCGATTCGGATCAGAATGCTCTGACTGACAGCTGAGGGCTGACAGCTGTGAGCTCACTTGAACCGCTTGTTCACCTCGTCCCAGTTCACGACGTTCCACCACGCCGCGATGTAGTCGGGACGACGATTCTGGTACTTCAGGTAGTAGGCGTGTTCCCACACGTCGAGGCCGAGGATGGCTTTCTTGCCTTCCATCAGCGGACTGTCCTGATTCGCGCTGCTCTCGATCACGAGCTTGCCGCCGGCGTCGATGAGCCAGGCCCACCCGCTGCCGAACCGGCCGACACCAGCCTTGGCGAACTGCTCCTTGAATGAGTCGAAGCTGCCGAACGACGACGCAATCGCCTCGCCGACCCTGCCCGTCGGCGCGCCACCCTTGCCCGGGCCCATCAACTCCCAGAACATCGTGTGGTTGACGTGGCCGCCGCCGTTGTTCCGGACGGCCGTGCGAATCTCTTCCGGCACGGTGTTGATGCCGCGCACCAGATCGTTCGCGGTCTTCTGCTGGAGCTCCGGCGCCTTCTCGAGCGCCGCGTTCAGGTTGTTCACATACGCCGCGTGATGTTTGTCGTGATGAATCCGCATCGTCTGTTCGTCGATGTGTGGCTCCAGGGCGTTATAGGCATAAGGGAGGGGTGGGACTTCGTGGGCCATGCTTCTGCTCCTTGTCAGCTTCCGGCTTCCAGCTTCCGGCTTCCAGCTGGTTGCCTAAAGATCAGCGTTGTCAGCTAGTCAGCATATCGCATTCGCACAACTCGCAATCCACCGATAGCCAGCGACTGGAAGCGGGGAGCTGGAAGCTGAAGCCGTCTAGACCGTCAGCATCCGGTCGAGCGCGAGGCGGGCGAAACTCTTCTGTGGTTCGGAGACGGTAATCTGGTTGTGGATCTTGCCTTCGACGAGCCCCTCGAGCACCCACAGCAGATGGTTCGGCGAGACGCGGAACATCGTCGAGCACAGGCACCCGAACGGATCGAGTGTGACGACGGTCTTGTCGGGCTCGACATCGTTCTTGAGGCGGTTGACGAGGTGGATCTCGGTCGCCACGGCCCAAATCGAACCTGACGGGCTGTTCTTGACGGTGTTGATGATGTTCTCGGTCGAGCCGCTGACGTCGGCCGCCTGGACGACGTCGAACGTGCACTCGGGGTGCGCGATGACCTTGCCGCCGGGATACTTCTTCCGGAACGCGTCGATCTGCTGAACCGTGAACCGCGTGTGGACGGAGCAGAAACCCTTCCAGAGGATCAGCTTCGCTGCCCGCACCTGCTCGGCCTCGAGGCCACCCCACACTTCGTTCGGATCCCACACGACCATCCGATCGAGGGGGACGCCCATCTTGAATGCGGTGTTGCGACCGAGATGCTGGTCCGGCAGCATGACGAGCTTCTCGCCGCGCTGCCAGGCCCAACCCATGATCGCGGCCGCGTTGGTCGAGGTACAGACAATGCCGCCGTGCTCGCCGCAGAAGGCTTTGATGTCGGCCGACGAGTTGATGTAGGTGACGGGAATCACGCTCTCGACCGCGACGCCCATCTCGTTCATCTCGCGCCAGCACATGTCGAGCTCGTCGCCGGCGGCCATGTCAGCCATCGAGCAGCCCGCGGCGAGGTCGGGCAGGATGACCTTCTGATGCGGCGCGCAGAGAATGTCGGCGCTCTCCGCCATGAAGTGCACGCCGCAGAAGACGATGAACTCGGCCTTGCCCTTGCTGGCCGCGGCGCGCGCGAGCTTCAACGAGTCGCCTGTGAAGTCGGCGAACTTGATGACCTCGTCGCGCTGATAATGATGGCCGAGGATTACCAGTCGCTCGCCGAGCGTCTGCTTGGCCGCCGCAATGCGAGCGTCCATCTCGTCGTCGGAGAGGCGCAGGTAGTTCTCGGGGAGCGGTTGACGCTCGCCAATGCTCTGCTTCTCGACGCTCGTGAGGAGGTTGATGTCCATGGGTCAGTCGTCAGTCGGGAGTCGTCGGTCGTCAGTCACAGTCCGTCAGTCCCAGTCGTCAGTCCCAGTCGTCAGTGCTGGTCGTCAGTCCTGGTGTCCTAGTCGTGAGTCGCGTTACCTCCGGCGCGCTCGAGCGCGCCCAATCAAAGCGACTGACGACTGGAACTGACGACTGTCGACTCGGACGGGGCACTGTGACTGACGACCGTCGACTGACGACTAACGACTATTGTAGCGCCCCTACGCGCGCATCATCTGGCGCGTCGGGCCCGGTGACGACGTTGTACAAAGTGTCTCGCTCGACGGGCTCCCGGCCGGCGTTGCGGATGAGACGGCGGATGGCAGAGGTGGTCATGGACTCGGGTGTGCGGGCACCAGCCATGTGGTAGATCTTCTCCTCCTGCACGGTGCCGTCGAGGTCGTCCACGCCGTACCAGAGCGCCATCTGCGCCACGTCGACGCCGGTCGCAATCCAGAACGCCTTCACGTGCGGGATATTGTCCAGCATCAGCCGCGACACGGCGTGCACGCGCAGCGTGTCGGCCGCCGTGGGCGCGGGAAGCTTGCGCATCTGGTTGTTGTCGGGGTGGAACGCAAGCGGGATGAACGCCTGCAGCCCGCCGGTCTGGTCCTGCAGGGCGCGCGTGCGCAGCATGTGATCGACGCGCTCGGCGAGCGTCTCGATGTGGCCGTAGAGCATCGTGATATTCGAGCGCAGCCCGAGCCCGTGCGCGATCCGGTGGATGTCGAGATACCGATCGGCGCCGCACTTGTCGTGGCAGATCTTCTGGCGGACGCGCTCGGCGAAGACCTCGGCGCCGCCGCCGGGCAGCGAATCGAGTCCCGCGGCCTTGAGCGCGACGAGAACCTCCTCGTCGGTCATTCCGTAGAGGTCTGCGAAGAACGCGATCTCGACGGCCGTGAAGCACTTCAGGTGGATCGCCGGACGGATCCGCTTGAAGCCCCGCAGCAGCTCGAGGTAGTAGTCGAACGGCAGATCCGGGTGCAGGCCGTTGACGACGTGGACTTCGGTGAGGGGTTGATGGGCGCGCTGCCGCAGCTTGTCCCACGCTTCCTCGAGCGACATGGTGTACGAGCCGTCGTCGCCGGGCTTCAGCCGAGCGAACGCGCAGAAGAGGCAGCTGGCGACGCAGACGTTGGTCGCCTCGAGGCGGATGTTGAAGTTGTAGTAGGTCCGCGCGCCGTGGCGTTTCTCGCGCTCGCGATTCGCGAGCCAGCCGAGCGCCAGCGTGTCCGGGCAGTCGAAGAGCCTCAGCCCATCGTCGAAGGTGAGGCGGACGCCAGCTTCGAGCTTCGCCGAAATCTCCGCCAAGCCTAGCTTGTGCAAACGGGTCTGCATTACTTAGAGCTCGCGGGGCCCCACATTTTTCAATGCCGCGGGGCCCCACCCCCGCGGCTGCTGCCTCGCGCATTCGCGCTCGGCAGGGCCGCAGGCGCTGCCGATATCACAACGCGCCTCTTTCACCGACAACTCGGCACGACCATTCAAGCGACACCTTGAACTTGAACGCGGATCGACCGGATACGCGGGCCGTCGAGCTCCGCGGCCAGGACGCGCTGCCACTGGCCGACCACGAGCTCGCCGCCGGTCACCTGCATCGTCATGCCGTGGCCGAGGAGCATCGCACGCAGGTGAGCGTCCGCGTTGTTGCGGTCGCAGTCGGAGTGTTCGGGGTCGTTGTGCTTCCACTTACCGGTTCGCGACACCGTCAGTTCGAGGAACTGCTTGATGTCGGCGTGAAGCGCCGACTGGTTCTCGTTGATGAACACGGCACAGGTCGTGTGGAGCGACCAGAGGCTGACAAGACCTTCCTTCACGCCGGAGGTGTGGACCACGCCCGCAATCCGCTCGGTGAGATCGACGAGCTCCACGCGCTCGGCGGTCTGAATGCTGAGGGTCTGGGCGTGAATCACGAGGCCGCCCGTCGCGAGAGTGACGTCGCCGGCCGGTGTCTGACGGCCGCTTATTGTCGAGCTCTTACTCATAGTCTCCAGAGCAGTTACGCCGAAGCGGAAAGCTGGCGCAAAAGCTTAATTTTACAGGTGTTATACTGTCGGGCACAACTGACGATGGAGCCGCACGAACGGTGCGGCTCCTGCCCGGCGACCACGGGAAGTGGGTGCAAATCCCACGCGGTGCCGCCACTGTAAGCGGGAAGTGCTGTTTCCTTGCGGGTCCCTGCCCTGAGCCTGTCGAAGGGTGACCCCGCCGCCACTGTGCTACTTCGGGGCATGGGAAGGCGCGGAAACAGCGCGTTGATCCGCCAGCCAGGATATCTGGCGCTGGGCCGTCCTTTCTCTCGGCGCGAGACACGCCGACAAGGAGCCCCGTGCATACTCCGTTCGTTCGCCTGCTCTCCCCTGTCCTGCTCGCTCTTCTCTTCCTCATCCTTCTCAGCGTCCAGTCCGCCGTCGCGGGACCGGTGACGGGACAGGTCGTTGATCCGGATGGCCGCGGTATTCCCGGTGCGGTCGTGATGATCACCGACGGGACGTCGGTCGTCGCGCGCACGCTGACGCTGTCGTCGGGGCAATTCACGATCAACATGCCAGACAGCGGTGACTTCGAGGTCCGCATCGCGCTCGACGGCTTCCGCGGCCGACCGACGGCGGTCACCGGCACGAGCGCGGCGCGCGATCTCGGCGCCATCGCGCTCGAGATCAGCGCCGTATCGGAGTCGGTCGTCGTCTCGGCCGCGCAGGTCGAGATCCCGCTGTCGACCGCTTCGTCGAGCGTGACGGTCGTCACGCGTGACGACCTCGACAAACACCAGGTGGAGAGCGTCGCCGACGCGCTGCGCGCGGTGCCGGGATTGTCCGTCGTGGCCAACGGCGGGCGCGGGGCGGTCACGAGCGTGTTTCCGCGAGGCGGCGAGTCGGATTACTCACTCGTGATCGTCGACGGCGTGCAGGCCAATGCGTTCGGCGGCGGCTACGACTTCGCGCACCTGCCGGTCGCCAACATCGAGCGGATCGAGGTCGTCCGGGGACCGCAGAGCGCACTCTACGGATCGAACGCGATCGGGTCGGTCATCCGGATCGTGACGAGGCAGGGCGGTGCGCCGGACGCGTCCGCATCGCTCGAGGGCGGGGGGTTCGATACCTTCCGGGCGACGGCGGCGACCTCTGGCGCGGCCGGGCCGTGGCACTGGGGGGCCTCCACCGAGCGCCTCACCACGGACAACTTCAACGGCACGCGCACCGCGAGCGGCGCGCTCGTCGAGAACGACGATTACGAGCGGAGCTCGGCGGATGCGGTTGGCGGCTGGCGGAATACCGCGGGCGCAGCGGTTCAGGGGAGCGTCCGTTATGCGACCGACGAGCGCGGGTCGCCGGGACCGTTCGGATTGGATCCCGGCAGCACGTATGGCGGGATCGACACCGTGTCGCGCGGCGCCAACGACCGCTGGCTGATGTCGGTCGCCGGCAACGTGCCCGCCGGGCGCGCGCGGATCAGCGCCGAGGTGACTCACGCGCGGCTCGACAGCGAGTTCGCGAGCCAGTTCGGCGATTCCGAATCGTATTCGCGTCGCACGACGGCTCGCGTGCAGGCGGACGCGACGCTGGCGCGCGGGCTCGAAGGCTCCGCCGGCCTCGAGCTGCTCGGCGAACGCGCCGGCGGAACCTACATCACGGCGACGGGCAACGTGCTCGTCCCGGTCGAGCGGGGCATCGCCGGCTTCTTTGGTGAGGCGCGCTGGAATCGATCCGGCCGGCTGTTTGTGGCAGCTGGCGTGCGCGTCGACCGCATCACGCGCGAGGCGCTCACAGAGGACGCCGACGCGTTCTCGCCACGCCCGCCGTTCGACAGCGATACGGTCGTATCGGCCAACCCGAAGGTGTCGGCCGCGTGGTTCATCGGCGCAACCGACGGCAACTTCACCAAGCTCCGCGCCTCGGCCGGCACCGGCATCCGTCCGCCCGATGCGTTCGAGATCGCGTTCACCGACAACCCGTCACTGAAGCCGGAGCGCAGCAAGAGCTTCGACGTCGGCGTCGAGCAGGCGCTGCTCGACGGGCACGGGCTCCTCGAGGCGGCGGTATTCGTCAACAACTACGACGACCTGATTGTCGCCACCGGCTCCTTCAGCGGGTCGAGCCACTACCGGACCGACAACATCTCGAACGCACGCGCGCGCGGGTTCGAGATGGCGGGAACGGCACGGGCATCGCTCGGAAGTTCCAGCGGCGGGAGCCTGCAGGTCCGCATCGGCTACACGCGGCTCGCGACCGAGATCCTCGCCGTCGATCAGGGCGGATCGGCGCCGCCGCCGTTTGCCGTCGGCGATCGCCTGATCCGCCGGCCCGATCACATGTTCTCGGCGGATGTGTTGCTGGCTGCCGGTCCGCTCTCGGCCTTCCTGCAGGGCGGGGCTCGTAGCACGGTACGCGACGTCGATCCCAGCTTGGGAACGTTCGGTGGCGTCTACGACGCTTCCGGATACAGTGTCTGGAATGCGGGCGCGTCGTGGACGTTCTGGAGCCGGGTCCAGCTGTTCGGCCGCGTCACGAACCTCTTCGATCGCGACTACGAGGAAGCGCTGGGATATCCGGCGCTCGGACGGAGTGGGATGGTGGGGCTGAGGGTTGCTACGAGCCGCTGAGGTCACCTTTTCGTACCATGCGCTGGCGACGCCGGTCCTTCGCGGCGTCTCGCTGGACGTGCCGGCCGACGGCTTTGTCGGAGTCCTTGGACCAAACGGCTCCGGGAAGACGACGCTGCTTCGCGTGCTGGCTGGCACGCGTCAGCCCTCGAGCGGCCGGGTGACGCTCGACAACGTCGATCTGACACGCGTGTCACGGACCGCGATGGCGCGACGAATGGCGGTCGTGCCGCAGGACACGCATCTGGCGTTCGACTTCACCGTCCTCGAAGTCGTCCTCATGGGACGCTATCCGCACCTCGGCACGTTCGCCGTCGAGGGTCCACGGGACATCGCGATCGCGCGCGAGGCGCTGGCGTCCACCGGAACCGCGACTCTCGAGGGCCGGCTGTTCGCGACGCTCAGCGGCGGCGAAAGACAGCGGGTCATCATCGCCGCCGCGCTGGCGCAGATTTCGCTGGCGTCGGAGGATCCCGGAAGTGATCCCGGGTGTGACCCTCGGGATCCTGGCGCAATCCCCGGCATTCTGCTGCTCGATGAGCCCACGGCGGCGCTCGATCTGGCCTACCAGCTCGAGGTGGCCGCCCTCCTGCGCGACCTCCAGCGGCGCACGCCGATCGCCATTGTCGTCTCGACCCACGACCTCAACTTCGCCGCGAGCCTGTGCCGGACGCTGGTGCTCCTCAAGGACGGGCTGGTGCTCGCTGCGGGACCGACGACAGACGTCCTGACGGCCGCAAACATCCGCGCCCTCTACGGCGTCGAGGCCAAGGTCCAGTCGAACGCCGACGCCGGCCACCTCGTGGTCGTGCCGCTGCGGCGCGTGTCGCCCGAGACCCGCGTGTGACGATACGGCGACGAATCGCGGCGGCGACAACGGGCTTCGGCCTCCTCGCGCTTGCGGCGGTGACCCTGGCTCCACTCGTCGGGTCGACATCCATCGACCTCGGGCGCGCATTCGACTGGTCCATCCCCTTCGCCGACAACGTCGACGCGCAGATCTTCTTCGTCGCCCGGCTGCCGCGCACACTCGCGGGCGCGCTCGTCGGCGCCGCGCTCGCAAGCGCCGGCGTCATCTTTCAGGGGCTGCTCCGCAACCCCCTCGCCACGCCGTTCACGCTCGGCGTCTCCTCGGGCGCGGCGCTCGGCGCGATGCTGGCAATCACGTTCGACTGGACGCTCGGCATCGCCGGCATATCCGCCGTTCCGGCCGCCGGCTTCGTCGGCGCCGCGTGCGCCGTCACCATCGTCTATGCCCTGGCCCGGGCGCATCGACGCGGGCTCTCGACTGACGTCCTGCTGCTCGCGGGCGTGACGCTCAACGCATTCTTCTCGGCACTGATCCTCTGCGTGCAGTACTTCGCCAATTTCGCGGACGCGTACCGCACGTTACGCTGGCTGATGGGCGACCTCGACGTGAGCAGCTATCAGCCGATCGTCACGTCGCTCCCGCTGCTGCTCGTGGCCTTCGGCGTCTTCGCCTGGCTGGCGCGCCCGCTGAACCTCCTGAGCCTCGGCACGGACAGCGCCGAAACGCGTGGACTCGCCGTCACGAGCGCCCAGCGGCGGGCGTTCTTCAGCGCGTCGCTCGCCACGGGCGCGGCGGTATCGATCGGCGGACCCGTCGGCTTCATCGGCATCATCGTGCCTCATCTCGTGCGGCTGATCGTCGGGTCCGATCACCGCGTGGTGCTGCCGGCTTCGGCCCTCTTCGGCGCCGCGTTCCTCGTCGGGTGCGACGTCCTCGCACGCACGCTCATCGCGCCGGTCGAGATACCAGTGGGCGTGATCACGGCACTCATCGGCGGGCCGTTCTTTCTGTGGCTGCTGGTGAGGAAGGCGTAGTGAAGATTCATGATCACGACATTCAACGCGATGTCCGCGAAGCTCAAAGTCACGAAGCAGCGAGCCATCTTTTTGTGTTTCTTCGTGATCATCGCGATCTTCGCCGGCATCGTGACCAGGCCGTCTGCCCGTGAGACAGCACGCGCTGCCAACCAACCCACGCCCACCCGCATCATCTCGCTCATCCCTGCGGTCAGCGAGATGCTCTTCTCGCTTGGAGCCGGGCCGCAGGTGGTCGCCGTCAGCAGCTTCGACGACTACCCGCCTGAGGTGCTCAAGCTCCCACGCGTCGGCGCGCTGATCGACCCGGATCTCGAACGCATCCTGTCGCTCCGGCCCGATCTCGTCATCGTGTACGAAAGCCAGGTCGACCTCCGCCGTCAGCTCGAACGCGCATCGATCCCGACGTTCGTGTACAAACACGCCGGCCTGGCTGATGTGACGACGACCATCCGTCAGCTCGGCACGCGCATCGGACGCGACGAGGATGCCGCAGTCCTCGTCCGCCGGATCGACGAGAAGCTCGCCGAGGTCCGGACCCGTGTCGCCGGACGTCCCAGGCCGCGGACGCTGCTGGTCTTCGGCCGCGACGCACTCACGCTGCGAGGCATCTACGCGAGTGGCGGATTCGGCTTCCTCCACGACATGCTCGGCGCGGCCGGCGGCGACAACGTCTTTGCCGACGTGAAGCAGCAGTCGGTGCAGGCGACGTCCGAGCTCATCCTGGCGCGCCGGCCGGACGTGATTCTCGAGCTGCGGGCGGGCGACATGACGCTGGAGCTGCAGCGGAAGGAAGTCGCGGTGTGGCAGACCCTGCCGTCGGTGCCCGCGGTCCGCACGGGCAGAATCTCGATCATCACCGACCCGCGCACCGTGGTCCCCGGCCCGCGGGTCGCCGAGGGAACCGAGCTCATCGCGAGGGCACTTCACCCTGAGGCGTTCGCCAAATGAAGATTCTCGTGTCATGGAGCAGCGGTAAGGACAGCGCCTGGATGCTCCACGTACTGCGGAGCGAGCGGATCGGAACGCCGGCGGCGCTCCTGACGACGGTCAACGAGGCCGCCGATCGAGTGGCCATGCACGGCGTGCGGAGCGAGCTCCTGCGCCTGCAGGCCGACGCCGCCGCCCTCCCGCTCCTCATCGTCTCGATCCCGTCGCCGTGCCCGAACGAGGTGTACGAGGAACGCATGGCCGCGGCGTGTCGAGACGCCGTCGCCGACGGCTTCACCCACGTCGCGTTCGGCGATCTCTTTCTCGAGGACGTCAGGCGCTACCGCGAGGAACGGCTGGCTGCAACCGGCCTCGCGCCCATCTTCCCGTTGTGGAACCGTCCCACACCGGCGCTTGCTCGCGAGATGATCGCCGGCGGCCTCGAGGCGCGACTGACGTGCGTCGATCCGCGCGCGGTGCCGGCCGCGCTCGCCGGCCGGGCGTTCGATGCGTCGCTCCTGGCTGACCTGCCATCGACCGCCGATCCCTGCGGCGAGCGCGGCGAATTCCACACATGCGTCACTGCCGGGCCCATGTTTTCGCGACCGGTTCCAGCCGTCCCGGGTGTGATCGTCGAGCGCGACGGATTCGTCTTTGCCGACCTGCTGCCGGACGAACCTGACGCTCACGGGGACCGGGTTCTGGGATAGCCTTGGTAAGCAATTCACTGCTTACAGACGTCCTTGGACTCATGCATCGTTGGCCCGCCTCACCGCCAGCTCGAGAATTCCCGATCCTGCCCGGCCTTCCGTCGGCCTTGATCGTCGTGCTCGTACTGGCGGCGGCCGCGTGCAGCCGCCGCGCCCCGACGGAGGCGCCGGCGCAGCCGCCCGCCGCAGTTGCCGTCACGGTGTCGACCGTCAAATCAGAGGAACAGGTCGTGACGCTCGAAGCCACTGGCAGCTTCGAGCCAGACGAATCGTCTGACGTCGCACCAGACTCCTCCGGCCGTGTCGTGGCCACACCTGTCGACGTGGGACAGTTCGTGAAGGAAGGCGCGGTGCTCGTACGGCTGCAAGGCATCGACGCCGGACTGCGGCTCGACGAGGCGCGGGCGGCGGTCAGCCGGGCCGAAGCCAACCTCAAGCTCGCCGAATCGCAGAACGCGCTGGCGCAGACGACGGCGCAGCGCTACGCGTCGCTCCTTGGGACCGGCGACGTCTCGAGCACGGTGGCGGATCAGGCCCGCACGGGCGCCGAAACATCCGTGCAGAACGTCAACACCGCCCGGGCCACGGTCGCACAGGCCCGCGCCCAGCTGGCGCTTGCCGAAAAGGCTGTCGCCGACGTCGCCGTGATCGCGCCGTTCTCGGGGTTCATCAGCCAGCGTCGCGTGTCGCTCGGCGAATACGTGCAGCCATCGACCGCCGTCGTCACGCTGCTCAAAATCGACCCGCTTCGCCTGCAGCTGACCATCCCAGGCGTCCAGGCCGGGCTCGTCCGAATCGGCCAGACGGTCAATGCAACCGTCGATGCCTTCCCCGGACAGACGTTCACCGGCCGCATCAGCGCCGTCAACCCGGCAATCTCGGCGGAATCCCGATCCTTCCGCGCCGAGGCGCGGGTTCCGAACCCCGAGGCGCTCCTCAAGCCCGGCATGTTCGCCGTCGCGACGGTCGATCAGGGCCGCACCGTGAAGACCATGCTCGTGCCGGCGCGCGCGGTCATCGACGATGCGAACACGAACTCCCATCGCGTGTTCGTCGTCGACAAGGAGAACCGGGCGCGTCTGCGCGTCGTGCAGCTCGCCGCGCGCGACGTGGGCGACGAGATTCGGATTGTCTCGGGCCTCCAGGAGACCGACCGCGTCGCGACGTCGAACCTCGCACAACTCTACGATGGGGCCGAAGTGACCGTGTCCCGTTGATTCGAAGCTCACATGCAGAAGCTCGCTGAAATCTGCGTCCACCGCCCCGTCTTCGCCTCCATGCTGATTGCGGCCATCACGGTCGTCGGTGGAGTCTCGTTCTTCACGCTGGGAGTCGACCGCTATCCTCGCGTCGAAACGCCCGTCGTGTCGGTCACGACCACCAACCCCGGGGCGACTCCCGAAAACATCGAGACCGAAATCACCGACCGCATCGAGGCCGCGGTCAACACGGTCGCCGGCATCGACGAGCTGCGTTCGACGTCGACCGAGGGCCGCTCGCGCGTCACTATCTCGTTCGACCTCTCGAAAAACGCCGACATCGCCGCGCAGGAAGTCCGCGCCAAGGTCGATCCGGTCATCCGCGACCTTCCGGACACCGCGGACCCGCCGGTCGTCCAGAAGCAGGATCCGGACGCGTTTCCGATCATCATGTTCTCGGTGTCGGCGCCGATGCCGGCGGTCGAGCTGACGACGTTCCTCGAACAGAACGTCCAGAAACGCCTCGAGTCGGTGAACGGCGTCGGCGAGGTGCTGCTCTTCGGCGCGCGGCGCCGCGAAATCCAGATCCAGATCGACCCCGATCGGCTCAACGCCTACGGCCTCTCGACGACCGACGTGGCCGCGGCCCTGCGGTCGCAGAACCTCGAGCTGCCCGGAGGCCGTCTCGAGCAGGGCAACCGCGAGCTCTCCGTGCGCACGCTCGGGCGCCTGCGCAACCCCGACGCCTTCAACGATCTGGTCGTCGCCACGCGCGGCAACTCGCCGATTCGCATCAGGGACATCGGACGCGTCGCCGACACCGGCGAGGATCCGACGTCGGTCTCGACCCTCGATGGCCGGCCCGCCCTCACCGTGGCCGTCCGCAAGCAGAGCGGCGTCAACACCGTCGCGCTGGCCGACGCCATCAAGGCCCGGATGGCCGAGATTCAGCTGACGCTGCCGCCCAACGTCGAGGTTCGCGTCGTTCGCGACGACTCCGAATTCATCAAGGCCTCGCTCGCCGCCATCGAGGAACACCTCGTGCTCGGCGGGATCCTGGCCGCGATCATCGTCCTCATCTTCCTGCGCAACTTCCGCACGACGCTCATCGCCGCGGTCGCCATTCCGACCTCCATCATCGGAGCGTTCGCGGTCATCGCCGCGCTCGGCTTCACGCTCAATCAGATGACCATGCTCGCCCTCACCCTCATGGTGGGCATCGTCATCGACGACGCGATCGTGGTGCTGGAGAACATCTATCGATTCGTCGAGGAGAAGGGCATGTCGCCGTTCCAGGCGGCAATCGAAGCCACCCGCGAGATCGGGCTGGCGGTCATGGCGACGACGCTGGCGCTGCTCGCCGTCTTCATCCCCGTGGGCTTCCTCGGCGGGATCGTCGGACGGTTCATGTCGTCGTTCGGATTGACGTCGGCCGCGGCGATCACCATCAGCCTGATCGTGTCGTTCACGCTGACGCCGACGCTCGCCGCGCGGTGGATCAAGCCGCCGGCCGATGACGGCCGGCATGGCGACCACGCCGGCGGCGACGCGTCGCGCCGGGGCTTCTATCGGCACATCGATCGGATCTACACGGCCCTCCTGCGATGGTCGATGGCGCATCGGTGGCTCATCGTCACGACCTCGATCCTCGTCGTGCTGTCGATCGTTCCGCTCTACCGCGCTTCGGGGATCAACTTCACCCCGGTCGAAGACGAGTCGCGGTTTCAAATCTCGATGCGCCTTCCGGTCGGATCGAGCATCGCTGCCACGCAGTCGCTCGTCGACCGAGTGGCGCGCGACGTGCTCCAGCACCTGCCGGGCGTGCTGGCCGTGCAAGGGAACGCGGGCCTGACCGGCGGCGGCCAGGGTGCCAACAACTCGGGCAACGTGTTCGTGCGGCTGAAGCCGATCGAGGAGCGCTCGGTCTCCCAGCAGCAGCTGATGCTTCAGGCGCGGCAGCTGGTGCAGCCCTACCGCAAGGCCGCGGTCATCTCGGTGCAGGGGACGGGCGGCCTGACCTTCGTGGGAGGGCGGGGGGCGCAGATTCAATACGCGCTGGTCGGACCGGATCTGGCAAAACTGGATCGCTACACGGCGCAGGGTGCCGCGGCGATGGACAAGAGCCCGCTCCTCGTGGACGTCGACCGGACCTTCCAGCCCGGGCTGCCGGAGCTGCGCCTCGACATCGATCGCCGGCGCGCCGCCGACCTGGGCGTGCGCATTCAGGACGTGTCCCAGACGGTCAACGCGCTCATCGCCGGGCAGGACGTGACGACCTTCAATGCCGCGAGCGACCAGTACCAAGTCGTCCTCAAGGCGCAGGACTCGTTCCGGCGGACGCCCGAGTCAATCGCGTCGGCCACGGTGCGCACGGCGTCGGGCGAGCTGGTGCAGTTGCGGAACCTCGTGTCTTTCAACGAAGGCTCGGGCCCGGCGCAGATCGATCGACTGAACCGGCAACGCCAGATCACAATCTCGGCCAACCCGGCGCCGGGCATCTCGCAGGCCGAAGGACAGGCGGCGCTCGAAGCGGCGTTCGCGGCACTCGACATGGAGCCTGGCTACAACCTCGTGACGAGCGGTCAGTCACGCGAGCTCGGCCGGGCGGCCTACTATTTCGCCATCGCCTTCGCGCTATCGTTCGTTTTCATGTATATGGTGCTGGCCGCGCAGTTCGAATCGTTCATTCATCCGGTCACCATCCTGCTGACGCTCCCGCTGGCGGTACCGTTCGGATTGGCCAGCTCACTCGCCTTCGGGCAGCAGCTGAACATCTACTCCGCGTTGGGCGTCCTGCTGCTCTTCGGCATCGTGAAGAAGAACGCCATCCTGCAGATCGACCACACGATCGGCCTTCGCGCCAAGGGGCTCGAACGTTACGAGGCGATCATCCAGGCGAACAGGGACCGTCTCCGGCCGATTCTGATGACGACATTGGCGCTCGTCGCCGGCATGATGCCGCTCTGTCTTGGCTCGGGATCCGGCGCGGAGACGAATCGCTCGATTGGCATTCTCGTCGCTGGTGGTCAGTCGTTCTGTCTGGTGCTGACGCTCCTCGCGGTGCCGGTCTTCTACTCGCTGTTCGACGACGCGGCGCAATCGCCTGCATGGGGGCGGATCGGCCGTCGCTGGGATCGCGTGACCGGGGCCGGCCGCCGCGCGATCGGCCGCGTCACCGGCCGGCGGCTCGCGCCGGGCCAGGGGGTCGATCGATGAGCTGGCCGTGGAAACCGGGAACGGCCATCCCCGCGGCCATCGCGCTCGTGGCACTCCATGGCGTCGGAACACCGCTGCTGGCGCAGACTCAGCCAACCCCGGTCACCCAGTCGCTGGCACCCCGCATCGGCGTGGCCGAGACGCCCTTGTCCCTGACACTCGCCGACGCCGTCAAGATGACACTCGAGCAGAACAACGACGTGTCGATCGCCAGGCTCGACACCGACGTCGCGCGGGAGAACGTCCGCGCCTTCGAAGGCGTGTATGACCCGCGGGTCGTGCCGAACTTCGGATACCAGCGGGACGTCAGCGCCAACACGTCGGCAATCGGAGGCGCGACGGAAGGCCGGCTCGAGCGGACCGAAATCGACGGAGGCGCCGGCATGACGGGTCGGACGCCCTGGGCGGGCGGCCGCTTCGCGGTGAACTTCAGTGCGTCGCGACTCGACACGAGCAATCAGTTCGCTCGACTCAATCCAGAGTTTCCCTCGGCGCTGACGGCTACCTACGTACAGCCTCTCGTGCGCGGACGGAGTATCGATGCTGAACGGCGCAACATCCTGCTGGCGCGGCGCGCCGTCGACCTCACCGACGCCCAACTGACCCAGGTGGTCATGGATCAGTTGACGCTCGTCGAGGAGGCCTACTGGGATCTGGCGTTTGCTGCGCGCAACCTCGAAGTGCTCAACGAAGCACTGGGGCAGGCGCGCGCGCAGGTCGAGAGTAACCAGCGCCAGGCCACGCAAGGCACGCTCGCGCCCATCGACGTCGTCGAGGCGCTGACCCAGGTGTCGAGGTTTCAGCAGGCCGCCGCCTCTGGACAGCAGGCGCTGACGGCCGCGGAGAACCGCCTGAAACGGCTCATGCTGTCGAGCCGGACGGCCCAGGCCTGGAATCAGCCGCTCGTGCCCACCGACCTTACCGATCGCTCGGCGCCGCCACACCTCCTCGAGCAGGCGGTGAAGCTGGCGCTCAGTCGCCGCCCGGAACTCCAGGCCCTGGACATCACGCGCGCGCAGAACGAGATCGACCAGACGTTTTTCAAGAATCTGACGAAGCCGCAGATCAACGTGGTCGGCGGCTACACCCTATCGGGCCTTGCGGGCGATCCGCTGGACAGCACGAGCCAGCCGCCCGTCGGCAGCGACAACGCCAACACGGCGCTCTATGCAAGGCTGAACGAGCTGTCGGTTCTGGCGAACCTCGACCCGCTGGATCCGCCCACGACGTCGACCGCGGCAGGCGTGCCCGGCTTCTTCGTCGGCGGACTCGGCACATCCTTCAGCAACCTCTTCGCGCGCCGGTTTCCGACCGCCCTGGTCCAGCTGCAGATGGAGTTTCCGCTGCGCAACCGCACGGCGCGTGCGAATCTCGCCCGCTCGGAGATTGCCGCCAGCCAGCTCGAGCGTCAGCGTCAGCAGCTCGAGCAGCGGATCGAAGGCGAGGTGCGCGATGCCCTGCAGGCCGTCCGATCCTCCGAGCATCGCCTCGAGGCGGCGACCTCCCAGCGCCGCTACGCGCTCGAACAGTACGAGAGCGAGCGCCGCCGGTTCGATTCCGGGCTGAGCACGGTGTTCCTCGTGCTCGAACGGCAAACCGTCTACGTCACGTCGCAGGCGCTCGAGCTGCGCGCGCGCGCGGATCTCAACCAGGCCATCGCTCAACTCGAGCGCTCCATCGGCGGCACGCTCGAGTGGCACGGGGTGAAGCTGCAGCCGTAGAGGGAGCGGACATAAGAGAGACAGCGCGCACGGAGGCATCGGAGTTGGGCTCACCACAGGTAGCAGAGTCAGCGGAGAACAGCAGACTCATCACTGAGCAAGCGGAGTTAGCGGAGACAATTCGGAAGCGACGGGATCCGTTCAGCGGCCGCCCGTGGGCTCATTACCATGGTAATATACATAGATGGCTCCGGCTCAGTCACGGCTCACGTCGCAAGGGCAGATTTCGGTCCCGGCCAGAATTCGCAGGAAGCTCGGGGTTGGACCCGGCTCAATTCTCGAGTGGGACGACCAGGGCGAGCAGGTCGTGGTTCGACGAGCGGGGCGGTACACGTCGGAGGACGTGCATCGCCGGCTGTTTCCGGTGCCGCCGAAACCGAAGACGCTGAAGGAACTGAGAGAAGGTGTGCGCCGCCACGTCAGGGATCGTCATGCGCGCGGTTGACACGAACGTGCTGGTCCGCCTCGTGACTCGGGACGATGAGCGACAGGTAGCCGCAGCAGAAGCGTTCATCTCGAAAGGTGCGTGGGTGCCTCACCTCGCGCTGGCCGAAACGACCTGGGTCTTGAGCTCGGTGTACGATCGCGAACCGGACGCCATCGCCGACGCGGTCGAGATGCTCCTCAATCACGAGCATTTGACGCTGCAGGACCCGGAGACAGTTACTGCCGCGAACGAACGATTTCGAGAAGCGCCGAAGCTCGGCTTCTCGGATTGTCTCGTTCTCGAGGTGGCGCTCAAAGCCGGACACCGGCCGCTCGGCACTTTCGACCGGCGTCTTGGCAAGATCGATGGCGCCCAACGGCTGTAGCGATGACCACTCGAACGAGATGCGGCTGGGCGACCACGCCGCTCGGCATCGCCTATCACGACGAGGAGTGGGGTGTCCCGGTCCATGACGACCAAGTGCTCTTCGAGTTCATCACGCTCGAAGGAGCGCAGGCCGGCCTGAGCTGGGAGACGATCCTCAAGAAGCGCGACGCGTACCGCGACGCGTTCGCCGAGTTCGATCCGGCAAAGGTCGCGCGGTTCACGCCGGCGCGGGTCGAACGGCTCCTGCAGGACCCCGGTATCGTCCGCAACCGGCTGAAGGTCGAAAGCACGGTCACCAACGCGCAGGCCTTTCTGGCCGTTCAGCGCGAGTTCGGCAGCTTCGACGTCTATGTCTGGGGATTCGTGAAGGGCGCGCCCCTTGTCACCCGCAGGCGCACGCTGAAAGACCTTCCCGCGCGCACACCCGACTCGGACGCGTTGAGCCGCGATCTCTCGAAGCGGGGCTTCAGGTTTGTCGGCTCGACGATCTGCTACGCGTTCATGCAGGCCGTGGGCCTGGTCGACGACCATGCCGCCGACTGTTTTCGCAGCCGCAAGCGATCGGGATGAATCCGGATCAGGCCGCGAACACCACGGGCACGCGCTGCGGAATCAGGCCCTGGTCGAACGCGTCGCCCATCAGACGCTCGAGGCCCCGGCGGCCGCGCTCCCCGTAGGACAGAGTCAAGTCGTTCACGTACATCCCGACAAAGCGATCGGTCTTCGCCCGATCGAGGCCGCGTCCGAACTGCAGGGCGTACTCGACGGCGGCTTCGCGGTGCGAGAGCGCGTGCGCGATGCTGTCGTGCAGCATCTTCGACACCTTGGCAATCATCTCAGGGCCAAGGTCGCGTCGGATGATGTTGCCGCCGAGCGGCAATGGCAGGCCAGCAGTCCGCTCCGCCCACCACTCGCCGAGGTCGACGATCTTCTGCAGGCCCTCGTCCTGATACGTCAGCTGCCCTTCGTGGATGAGCAGTCCCGCCTCAGCCTTGCCGTCGAGGACGGCCTGCTGGATCTGGTCGAACGGAACGACAACGAACTCGAAGTCGGGCTCATACAGCCGCAAAGTGAGGTATGCGGTCGTAAGCGTCCCGGGGATGGCGATGCGTCGGCCCTTCACCGCGGTCGGTCCACCCGTCTTGGCGACGACGATCGGGCCGTAGTTGTCGCCCATGCTGGCCCCGTGCGGCAGCAGAGCGTATTTGTCCGCCAAATGCGCGTAGGCGTGAAACGACACGGCGGTGACTTCGTATTTGCCGTCAAACGCGGCGCGATTCAGGGTTTCGATATCGGCGAGCACCTGATCGACGATGAGCCCGCCAGTGTCGACGGCGCCGCTCGCCAGGCCGAAGAACATGAACGCATCGTCTGAATCGGGGCTGTGGGCGACGGTAATTCTGTTTAGGGGCATATGTGTCTTAGGGCTCAGGGCTCAGGGCTCAGGGCTCAGGCAAGAGCTTAGAGATCCTAATCCACGACTTAGATCTGAAGGCTCTTCCCTGAGCCCTGAGCCCTGAGCCTTGAGCCTTGAGCCCATCAGAAGTCAGCCAACCGCCATCGCGCGCCGCAGGCTCCTGACGACGGTCGTCACGCGCTCGATGGCGAAGTCGATGTGGGCGTCGGTCGTGCCGCGGCCGAGGCCGAACCTGATCGAGGCGCCGGTGTTCTCGCCGACGGCACCGATGGCCACGAGAACGTGCGACGGGGCCTGACTCCCTGAGCTGCAGGCGGACCCGGTCGACACAGCCAAGTCTCCGAGCGCCATCAGCAACGACTCGCCCTCGACCTTCTCGATGCTGACGTGCAGGTTGTGCGGCAGGCGGTGCTCGAGCGATCCGTTGACGCGCACGCCGTCGAGCTCGCGGCGCAATCCCTCGAGGAGCCGATCGCGCAGCGCTCGGAGCCGCGTCGACTCGGCGAGCATCTCCGTCCTGCAGATTGCCGCGGCGCGGCCCAGCCCGACGATGCCCGGGACATTGAGGGTGCCTGAACGCAGGCCCTGTTCGTGGCCGCCGCCATCGATCTGGCACGCGAGCTGAATCCGCGGCTTCTTGCGCCGGATGTAGAGCGCCCCGGCGCCCTTCGGCCCGTAGTACTTGTGGCCGGTGAGCGAGAGCAAATCGACGCCCATCGCGTTGACGTCGATCGGAACCTTGCCCGCCGCCTGCGCGGCGTCGGTGTGGAGGAGCGCGCCCGCGGCGCCGACGATGGCGCCGATCTCGGCGAGGGGCTGCAGCACGCCAATCTCGTTATTGGCCGTCATGACCGACACGAGCACGGTCTTGTCGGTGACGGCGTCGCGCAACTCGTCGAGCCGGATGATCCCGTCGGAGTCGACACCAAGACGCGTCACCCGCCAGCCCTCGCGCTCGAGCGTCTTGAACGAATCGAGGACCGACTTGTGCTCGGTTACCACCGTCACGACATGGTCCCCGCGGTCGCGGCAGGCATGCGCCGCGCCCTTGATTGCCAGATTGTTCGATTCGGTGGCGCCGCTCGTGAAGACGATCTCGCCCGCCGTGGCTCCGATGAGCGAGGCGACCTCGCCGCGCGCGCGAACAACGGCCTCGTCCGCGTGCCACCCGTACGCGTGCTGGCGGCTGGCGGGATTGCCGAAGTCTTCGGTGAAATACGGCAGCATCGCCTCGAGCACGCGGGGGTCGACCGGTGTGGTGGCGTGATAGTCGAGGTAGACGGGCTTCGGCATTGCTGAACGCGACTCGGTCGGTGACTGCGAGTTGTGTATCGGGCGCTACGGTCGACTGCCGCCCGTCAATCAGAGCTTCCGGGTGAACGCCATCGGCGCCGAGACCCCGGCCAAGGGCATCTCCGGCACGTCGGATGAAATCTCCTGCAGCGAGCACGTATCGAGCGCCGAGATGATGCGTTCGCGAATGCGCCACAGTGGGTCGCGAACGCTGCACTTGGCGTACTGGTCACAGTTCTCCGCCTCGGTCGAGCATGCAGTGACCGTCAGCGGTCCGTCAATCGCCTGGATGATGTCGCCGGCCGAGATCACGGAGGCGGCCCTCGCCAGGCGGTAGCCGCCGCGCGTGCCCTGATGCGAGGTCACGAGTCCCCGGCGGGCGAGCCGCTGCAGCACCTTGGCCATCAGCTCGACCGGGATGTCGTACTGCTCGGCAATCTCACGGGCGCTGGCCGAGGCCGCGTCCGGGCGAACCGCCAGGTGCTTCATCGCGATGAGCGCGTAGTCGGCTTTCTTGGATAGGCGCAACATCTGATCACCACAATCCCAACTGGAGTTTCGCCGCCTCGGACATCCGATCCTTGGTCCAGCCCGGTTCCCACACCACTTCGACTTTCGCGTCGGTCACGCCGGGCACGTTCTTCACCCTTTCCGCAACCTCGACCGGCAGCGACTGCGCTGCTGGGCAGCCGGGAGCCGTGAGGGTCATGCGGACACCGGCAACGCCGCTGGCGTCGACGAAGACGTCGTAGATCAACCCGAGCTCCCAGATGTTGACCGGGATCTCCGGATCGTACACCGTCGAGATCGCCGCGACAATCCCCGGCCTGAGCGACTCCGTCAGTGCCGGATCCGGCACGACGGCCGACACGTTGTCGGCTCCGGGGGCCGTCTGTGGTGCGCCGCCGTCAGGCTCGGACATCATGGTCGCTGGAGGCACGAGCGGTATCGTCTTCATTCGGTCGTTGTCTTCTGCTTCTGATTCAGCGCCGCCTTGAGCGTGTGCCACGCCAGGCTCGCGCACTTCACGCGCACGGGAAACTCGCGGACGCCGGCAAACGCGGACAGCTTCCCGAGATCTTCCACCTCGATGTCAGGCGGCGTGGTCACCATCCGGTGGAACCGTTCGAAGAGTGCGCACGCGTCGATCACGGGACAGCCCTTGAGGCAGTCGGTCATGATCGACGCCGAGGCCTTCGAGATGGCACAGCCGGAGCCGAGGAAACCCACGTCCGTGATGACGCCATCGTCCACGGTGAGGAAGAGCTCGAGACGATCGCCGCAGAGCGGATTGTGCCCTTCCGCCTTGTGCGTCGCGGAGTCGAGCACGCGGAAGTTCCTCGGTCTCCGGTTGTGATCGAGGATGACTTCCTGGTAGAGGTCAGTGAGGTCACTCATAACTGCCAGCTTCCGGCTTCCAGCTTCCAGTTTCCGGCACAGACCCGCTGGCGAGCGTCCAACTCCGTTGGCTCGGCCGGGAGCTGGGAGCTGGCAGCTGGAAGCTCATTTGAACACCTCGCGCACTCGCGCCAGTGCGCGCACGAGCGCGTCGATCTCCTCGCGCGTGTTGTACATCGCGAGCGACGCTCGCGCGGTGGCCGGCACGCCGAACCGATCCATGACCGGCTGCGCGCAGTGATGACCCGTGCGGATAGCGACACCCTCGCGATCGACGATCGTGCCGATGTCGTGCGGGTGGATCCCATCGAGCACGAACGACAGGATGCTCGCCTTCCGGCGCGCCGTGCCGATCAGGCTCAGGCCGTCGACGCCGGAGAGCGCCTCGGTCCCGTACTCGAGCAGCGCCTGCTCGTGCTCGCCAATCCACGAAAAGCCGACAGACTGGATATAGTCGATGGCCACGCCGAGCGCAATGGCCCCGGAAATGTCCGGCGTCCCCGCCTCGAACTTGTGCGGCAGCGTGTTCCAGGTCGACTTTTCGAACGTCACGGAGCTGATCATGTCGCCGCCGCCCAGGAATGGCGGCATCGACTCGAGGTGCACTTCCTTGCCGTACAGGATCCCCATGCCGGTCGGACCGTAGAGCTTGTGCCCGGTCGCCACATAGAAATCGCAGTCGAGCGCCTGAACATCGACCGGTATGTGGTACGCAGCCTGCGAGCCGTCGAGGAGCACCGGCACGCCGCGCGCATGCGCGATGCGGATGATGTCCTCCACCGGGTTGATGGTGCCGAGCGCATTCGACATGTGCGTCACGGACACGAGCTTCGTCCGTTCGCCGACGAGCGTCTCGAAGGTGTCGAGCATCAGCTCGCCACGGTCGTCGATGGGCGCGACGCGCAGTCGCGCACCCCGCTCCTCGCACAGCAGCTGCCAGGGCACGATGTTCGAGTGGTGCTCCATCGCCGAGATGAGCACGTCATCGCCGGCGCCGACGTGCGTCCGGCCAAAGGCATGCGCGACGAGGTTGATGCTCTCGGTCGCGTTGCGCGTGAAGACGATCAGGCGTTCGTGAGGGGCGTTGAAGAACGCGCCGACCTTCCGGCGGGCGTTCTCGTACGCCTCGCTCGCAATCTCGCTGAGCTCGTGCACGCCGCGATGCACGTTGGCGTTGTACTCGGTGTAGTACCGCGTGATCGCGTCGATGACGACCTGCGGCTTCTGCGTCGTCGCCGCGTTGTCGAGATACACGAGCGGCCTGCCGCGCGCCTGCCGGCGAAGGATGGGAAAGTCTGCGCGCACGCGCGCGACGTCCAGCACTGGAACGCCGTGCGCCTGTGCGGCGACTGGGGTCATGCCGCGTCGACCTCCGCGAGATCTTTCGCGAGCTGGGCGTAGAGCTCGTCCTCGAGCGCCCGGCGGAGCGGCTCGATCTTGACGCGCTCGAGGATTTCTCCGGCGAACGCATGAATCAGCATGTCGCGCGCCTCGAGGTAGGTCAACCCACGAGCCCGCAGGTAGAAGATGGCATCGTCATCGAGCTGGCCGATCGCCGCGCCATGCGTGCACTTCACGTCGTCGGCAAAAATCTCGAGCTGCGGCTTGGTGTTGATGGTGGCGTTGTCCGACAGGAGCAGCGCGCGGTTGGTCTGCTTGGCATCGGTCTTCTGCGCGTCGATCCGGACGATGATCTTGCCGTTGAACACGGCGCGGGCGCGGCCGCCGAGAATGCCCTTGTAGATTTCGTGGCTCGGGCAATGCGCCTTGGCGTGGTCGATCGTCGTGTGCGTGTCGACCAGCCGCTCGCCGTCGGCCAGATACAGGCCGTTCAGCGTGCATTCGGCGCCCTCGCCGTCGAGCACGGCCAGAATATCGTTCCTGACGATGCGCCCGCCGAGCGTGAAGGCGTGGGTCGAGACGTTGCTGCTCCGCGACGCATGGATGTGCATGCTCGCCATGTGGAACGCGTCGATGCTCTCTTCCTCGACCTTGTAGTGGTCGAGCACGGCGTATTCGCCCGCGACGATCTCGGTCACGGCGTTCGTGAAGTGCTTCTCGCCCTTCGCACTGACATAGGTCTCGACGATCTGCACCTGGCTCCGGTCACCGCACACGATGAGGGTCCGCGGGTGCGACATGGAGGCCACCGGCCCATCGCTGGTCGAGACAAACAGGATCTGCAGCGGCTGTTCGAACACGAGTCCGTCCGGGATGTACACGAACGCGCCATCGTGCGTGAACGCCGTGTTGAGCGCGGCGAACGCACGGGCGTTGGGATCGGCGAGCTGACCGAGATAGCGGCCCACGACGTCGGCCTGCTCGGTTGCCGCCGTCGCGAGCGAGCCGAACTTCATCCCCGCCGGCAGCCCGGCCGTCCGTGACAGCTCGGGCGAGAACCGTCCGTTGACCATGACCAGCCGGAACGTGGCGTCCGCGTAGAGGAACGTCTCGAGGACCTCGGCGTTCAACTTCGATGGCGGCGCCAGCCGGAACTCGGTCGATGCAATGGGAGAAATGTTGGTGAAGCGCCATTCCTCGTCGCGCGTCGACGGAAATCCCAACTCGACGAAGCGCGAAGCCGCGTGATCGCGCAGATCCTGGAGCCAGCGCGAGCCGCCGCGGGGACGCTCGCCGAGCGCCGCGAGCCAGGGTTGAAGCTTTTCTGCTAGCTGTGGCATGTGTCTATATCCAACCCGGGGACTTCGTCCCCGGACCCCTTTCGGCGTCGCTCGCGTGGGCCCTTCGCCCCGCTCCGCTCCGCCGGGGCGCGCCTCCGGCGCGCCACCTGCTATGCCTGTACCGGCTCGCCGGCTTCGAGCCAGCCGTAGCCCTTCTGTTCGAGCTCGAGCGCGAGCTCCTTGCCGCCGGACTTGACGATCCGGCCGCCGCTCAGCACGTGCACGTAATCGGGCACGATGTAATTGAGGAGCCGCTGGTAGTGGGTGACGACCACAATCGCGCGCTCGGGACTGCGCAGCGCGTTGACGCCGTCGGAGACGACCTTGAGCGCGTCGATATCGAGCCCCGAGTCGGTCTCGTCGAGAATCGCGAGCGTCGGCTCGAGCAGCGCCATCTGGAAGATCTCGTTGCGCTTCTTCTCGCCGCCCGAGAACCCTTCGTTGACCGCGCGGTTGAGCATGCCCTGATCGATGTTGAGCAGCTTCGCCTTCGCCTTGCTCAACTGCAGGAACTCCATCGCGTCGAGCTCGGGCAAGCCGTGATGCTTCCGCTTGGCGTTGAGCGCGGCCTTGAGGAAGTAGGCGTTGGTGACGCCGGCAATCTCGACCGGATACTGGAACGCCATGAACACACCCTCGCGCGCCCGCTCGTCGGGATCCAGGTCGAGGAGGTCGTGCCCGTTGTAGAGCACCTCCCCGCCCGTGACCACATACTCCGGATGCCCGGCCAGCACGCGCGCGAGCGTGCTCTTGCCGGACCCGTTCGGCCCCATGATGGCGTGCACTTCGCCGGCCTTCACATGAAGGTCGATACCCTTGAGGATCTGCTTGTCCTCGGCTTTTACCTGAAGATTCTTGATATCTAGCATTTTTTAGTCTGTCGCGGGGCCCCACCCCCGCGACCTGCCAGCGCTCGCTTTCGCTCGCGCCGCTGTTGAGAAACCCTTTGCCACTTTGACGGGCGTTCCGTCGTGCCCGGTATTCATCGTGGTCTTCGTGTCATCGCGGCCTTCGTGTGAGAGCCGTCGGCCCGTGACAGAGAATCAACTATCCCACCGAGCCCTCGAGGCTCACGCTCAACAGCTTCTGCGCCTCGACAGCAAACTCCATCGGCAGCTCTCGGAACACTTCCTTGCAGAAGCCGCTGACGATCATGTTGACGGCGTCTTCCGTCGCGATGCCGCGCTGGCGGCAGTAGAAAATCTGGTCTTCGCCGATCTTCGACGTCGACGCTTCGTGCTCGACCCGCGCGGACGTGTTTCTGATCTCCAGATACGGGAACGTGTGCGCGCCGCACTTGTCCCCGATGAGCAGCGAGTCGCACTGCGAGTAGTTACGCGCGTTCTTCGCGTTCTTGCCGACCCGGACGAGGCCGCGATACGTGTTCTGGCCGTGGCCGGCCGAGATCCCCTTCGAGACGATCGTGCTGCGGGTGTTCTTCCCCATGTGGATCATTTTCGTCCCGGTGTCGGCCTGCTGCCAGTTGTTCGTCGTCGCCACCGAGTAGAATTCGCCGATCGAGTTGTCGCCCTGCAGGATGCAGCCGGGATACTTCCAGGTGATCGCCGATCCGGTCTCGACCTGCGTCCACGTGATTTTCGAGGAGCGTCCCGCGCACAGCCCGCGCTTGGTCACGAAGTTGTAGATCCCGCCCTTGCCGTCCTTGTCGCCGGGATACCAGTTCTGAATCGTCGAGTACTTGATCGTCGCATCGTCGAGCGCCACGAGCTCGACGACGGCGGCGTGGAGCTGGTTCTCGTCGCGCATGGGCGCCGTGCAGCCTTCGAGGTAGCTGACGTACGCGCCTTCCTCGGCGACAATCAGCGTCCGCTCGAACTGGCCGGTGTCCTTGGCGTTGATCCGGAAGTAGGTCGACAGCTCCATCGGGCAGCGCACACCCTTGGGGATGTAGACGAACGAGCCGTCGCTGAACACCGCCGAGTTGAGCGTGGCGAAGAAGTTGTCGGTGTATGGCACGACCGAACCCAGATACTTCTTGACCAGATCAGGATGCTCGCGGACGGCCTCGGAGAACGACATGAAGATCACGCCATACGACTTCAGCTTCTCGCGGAACGTCGTCGCGACCGAGACGCTGTCGAAGACGGCATCGACGGCGACACCGGCCAGCAGCTTCTGCTCCTCGATCGGGATGCCGAGCTTGTCGAACGTGCGCTTGACCTCGGGATCGACCTCATCGAGGCTGTTGAGCACCTTCTTCGGCTTGGGCGCCGAGTAGTAGACGATGTCCTGGTAGTTGATGGGGTCGTACTTGACGTTCTGCCAGCTCGGCTCCTTCATCGTGAGCCAGAGCCGGTACGCCTTCAGGCGCCATTCGAGGAGCCACTCCGGCTCCTGCTTCTTCTGCGAGATGAGCCGGACGACATCCTCGCTGAGGCCCTTGGGAATGGTGTCGGCTTCGACCTCGGTGACAAAGCCGTACTTGTACTCGCGAGTGGCGAGTTCTTCGATGGTCTCGGTTGATGTGGACATTGGAAATTGCCGCTTCCGGCTGCCAGCTTCCCGATTCCAGCTAGTTGCTTGGTACCCTCTGCGGGGAGCTGGCAGCGGGAAGCTGGAAGCTAAACACTAAACGACGTCCCACACCCGCACGTGCCCTTGGCGTTCGGGTTGTCGAACGTGAAACCTTTGCTGACCAGGCTCGTGTCGTAGTCGAGCCTGGTCCCGTCGATGAATTTGTAGCTCTTCTGGTCTACGAAAACCTTCGCGCCGTCGGGACCATCGAAGACGTGATCGCCGTCTTTGGGCGCCGGCTCCCACGCGAAGACGTAGCTCAGACCCGAGCAGCCGCCGGCCTTGATGCCAATACGCAGCCCGCCGCCAGGGAAGCCGTTTTTCTGGGTCATTTTACGGATGAGCTTGCCCGCGTTTTCGCTGATCTGAAACATGTTTCCGACCCTCGGCTTGATGATTCACGCACAGAAAGGGCACAGGCCCCTCTGAGCCACCCTAAAGCCGACCAGAACAGTCCTAGTTTAGTATTTCGGTTGGGAGGGGTCAACCTGGTCAATCCAGGCGAGGATTCCGCCGGTCAGGTTGCGTGCATGCGCGAAACCGGCGCGTCTGAGGTAGGCCGTCGCGTTCGCGCTGCGACCGCCAACCTTGCACTGAAGCACGATCTCCTGCGCGGGGTCGAGCTCGCCCAGACGCGACGACAACTGGCCGAGCGGAATGAGTACGGCGCCGGGAATCCGGCAGATCTCGAACTCGGCCGGCTCGCGGACGTCGACAATCATCGGCGCGTCGCCCTTGTCCATCCTGGCCTTCAACTCCGTCACGGTGATATCGCCCACGGGAGGCGTCGCTGCTGGCATTGCTGTCCTCTCTGATGTTCTCTGCGCGGCTGGCGCGCAGCGATCGATGTCGTCGTAGGCACGCAGCTCGCGAATGGTCGGGTGTGTGCCGCAGACCGGGCAATCCGGATCCTTCGGCAGCCTGATGACGCGGAACTGCATCCGAAGCGCGTCATACAGGAGAAAGCGGCCCACGAGCGGCTCGCCGATCCTGAGAATGAGTTTGACCGCCTCTGTCGCCTGAATCGTTCCGATGATACCCGGCAGCACGCCGAGCACGCCGCCTTCGGCGCAGCTCGGGATGAGGCCGGGCGGTGGCGGCTCGGGATGCAGACATCGATAGCACGGACCCGGTGGCACCGCGAACACCGACGCCTGTCCCTCGAAACGCGAGATGCTGCCGTAGGCATTGGGCCGGCCGGCGAGCACGCAGGCATCGTTGACGAGATACCGCGTCGGGAAGTTGTCGGTGCCGTCGAGGATGACGTCGTACGCCGATACGAGCTCGAGCGCGTTTTCTTCGCCGAACCTCACGCCGTGCGCCTCGATTCGCGTGTGAGGGTTGATCTCGCGCAGGCGGTCGGAAGCCGAGTCGAGCTTCGATCGCCCGACGTCCGACGTGCCGTGGATGATCTGCCGCTGCAGGTTGCTGACGTCGACTTCGTCCTCGTCCACCAGACCGATCGTGCCGACGCCCGCCGCCGCCAGATACATCGCCGCCGGCGATCCCAGGCCGCCCGCGCCGATGCAGAGCACGCGCGCGGCCTTCAGGCGTTGCTGCCCCTCGACGCCCACTTCAGGCAGCCTGAGGTGACGGCTGTAGCGCAGCACCTCGTCGCGCGTCAATTCAGCAGTCACGATCCGATCATATGATCTCGCTGGCTCTTTCATGTTCCTTCGCCTAAACTTCGTGTCGTGACCCTCGTCGTTCTGAGCCTGATCGCGTTCGGCCTGCTGCTCGCTACCAGCGTGTGGTTCGTCATGCGCGCGCAGGCGGATCGCGAGGTCGCCGTCGTCCGCGCGCAGCTTGCCGCCGAGCTGGCGGCGACGCGCGCGCGGCTCGAAGCCGAGCTCGCGGCCGAACGCAGGGCGTCCTCCGAGAAGCTCGGCCTGCTCAAGGACGCGGAGGAGAAGCTACGCGAGGCATTCTCGGCGCTCTCGTCCGATGCGCTGCGGAGGAACAACCAGTCGTTCCTCGACCTGGCGAAGGCCTCTCTTACTGAGTTCCAGCAGACGGCCAGGATGGATCTCGACGGCCGGCACAAAGCCATCGAAGATCTGGTGCAGCCGCTCAAGGATTCGCTCGGCAAGGTCGACGTCAAGCTGCAGGAGGTCGAGAAGAACCGCGTCGGCAGCGCGTCGGCGCTGACCGAACAGCTTCGCTCGCTGCACCAGGCGCAGCAGTCGCTGCAGACGGAAACCGGCCGGCTGGTGCAGGCCCTGCGCTCACCGAACGTGCGCGGACAGTGGGGCGAGCTCCAGCTCCGGCGCGTCGTCGAGGCCGCGGGGATGCTCGAGGTACTGCGACTTCGATCTGAAAGAGTCGGTGGACGCAGACGGCTCCCGGCTGACGCCCGACATGATCGTCCGCCTGCCTGGCGGACGGAATGTCGTCGTCGACGCGAAAGTGCCTTCGTCGGCGTACCTCGACGCGATGGAAACAGACGACGAGGGTGTGCGGAACGCGAAGCTGCGCGATCACGCGCGGCAGGTGCGCGATCACGTCGTGCGGCTCGGCAACAAGACCTACTGGCAGCACTTTCAGCCGGCGCCGGACCTCGTGATCATGTTCGTGCCGGGCGAAACGCTGCTGAGCGTCGCGCTGCAGCGGGACCCGGCGCTACTCGAATTCAGCCTCGGGCGCGGCGTCATGCTCGCGAGCCCGTTGACGCTGATGGCGCTCCTGCGCGCGGTCGCGTTCGGCTGGCAACAGGAGAAGGTCGCGCGCAACGCGCACGAGATCAGCGACCTCGGACGTCAGCTCTACGATCGCATCAGGGTGATGGCCGAGCACTTCGAAGAGGTTGCGCGCGGGCTGACGCGTTCGGTCGAAGCCTACAACCGGGCCGTGGGCTCGCTCGAAAGCCGCGTCCTCGTCACCGCGCGCCGGTTGAAGGAAAAAGGAATTTCCGCGCCAGAGGAACTGCCAGAGCTCGAAGTCATCGACCACACGGCGCGATCGCTCGGCGCACCGGAGCTCGTCGGGCTGTTCGATGACGAACCCGTCGATGGGGTGGTGGTAAAAGACTGATGGGTTCAAGGGGTTCACGGTTCAAGGGGTTCAGGGTTCCGGGTTCACGGTTCAAATGCCACGACACTCCTGCTCGATCGTCTTGACTGAACTCTGAACTCTGAACCTTGAACCTACTTGTTGATTGCAGCCGTAATAGTGACCGTCGCCTTGATCTCGAGCTCGCCTGGCGCCATCGGCGGCTCGGCGCTCACCGCCATCTCCGCCCGCATGGCCAACATCGGACGTGGCGGCGGCATCGATGCTTCACGGTGCACCTCGATGCGCATCACGCGTTCGACCTTCAGGCCCGCCGCCTGCGCGGCCGTGTCCGCCTGAGCCCTGGCATCGGCCACCGCGCGCTGCAGCGCCATCTGCTCGGCGCCCGATCGATCCTTGAGATCGAACCGGATGCCGCTCACCGATGTCGCCCCCGCGCCCACCGCGACATCGAGGACCTCGCCGAGCTTCGGCAGATCGTCGACGCGCACTTCGATCGCGTTCCTCGCTACGTATCCACGCAGCGTCTGACGGTTGTTGGCGTAATCGAACTCGGGCCGCAGTTCGTATGCGGCCGTGCGAATGGCCTCTGCAGGCAACCCCACGCCCTTGAGCTTCTGCATCACGGCGGACATGGCGTCAGCATTCAGCTTCTGCACTTCGCCAGGTGTTTTCGCGCGCGATTCGGCTGCGATCGTGACCCACGCACGATCCGGCGCGCGCTTGACGATACCCTCGCCCATGGTGATCACGACGGGGCCCTCGGCGGGTGAGGGCGTCTGAGCTGCGGCCGTCGCGGCCATCAGCATGGCCAGGGCGGCTATGGTGAGGGACTTCATTTTCTAACTCCGGTTTTCAAAGTTCCTGGGGCTGCTGGGCTCTGGGCTCTGCTCTGGCTCTCTAGGCTCTCTGGAGAGGCTCTAGATCCAACAGCTAGGCCTGCGCCACTACCCGAAAGCCAATCCCATACGAGTATGTGTCGGGCGGGACTTCATGTCGATGGCTGCAGGTCAGCATTGCCGGCTCAGCCGTCAACCATCCGCCGCCGCGCACGATCCGTGATTGTCCGGTCGGGGGTCCCGAAGGGTTCGTCTCGGGAGACACGCTGTAGAAGGCGGACTCGTACCAGTCGTAGACCCACTCCCAGGCGTTGCCTGCCATGTCGAACAGTCCGTAGCCGTTCGGTGGATAGCGGCGCCACGCGGTCGTGCCGGACTCGGGCTTCTGTCCCGGCGTGCTGAGGAAGTTGGCGCGCTCGGAATCGAGTTCGTCGCCCCAGGGGTACGGTTTGCGATCGAGCGCGCCGCGCGCGGCCTTCTCCCACTCTGCCTCGCTCGGCAGCCGAACGACGCGGCCGAGGACTTTCGTCAACCATCGGCAGTAGGCCGCGGCGTCCTCCCAGCGCACGAGCGTCACGGGATGGTCGAGGCGATCGCCGGGCGGGTGCGCGCCCTTCCACGAGTAGGCCTCACCTGACGCGCGGAATTCACGCGCCCGCTCGTCTCCGCCCGCCCGCACGACGAGCGGAAGATCGTCGACCGCCGGCGCCCGGTAACCCGTCTCGTGCACGAAACGCCCGTACTCCGCGTTGGTGACCAGGTGCACGCCGATCGCGAAGGCATCGAGGTACACCGCGTGCGCGGGTCGTTCCTCGGCAGGCCCGTCGTCTGAACCCATCACGAAGGGCCCGGCAGGAATGGCGGCGAAGGCCGGGACGAGTTCGTCCGTCATGAAATCGCTGACAGGATAGCGCAAGACGCACGCCGGGAGCCGCGTGCGGACCAGCGTTCCGCGGTACACTGGCGGCGGATGAAACCAGGTACGGCACTCGAAGATTTCGCGATGGAGCGCCTGCAGTCCACGTGGGAGAACCGCGTGGACTGGAACGTCTCGGAAAGCGGTGTGCACCCGCTCCGCGTCGAGGAACTCGTCGACGATCCCGCCGCCGTTGCGGCGCTGATGTCGCAGTCGCTCGGCTACCCGCAGACGAACGGGACGATAGAGCTCCGGCGCGCGATCGCGGCGATGTACCCGGGCGCGACGCCCGATCACGTCGAGGTCACCAACGGAGGCTCGGAAGCCAATTGTCTCGCGCTGATGCACCTTGTCGAGCCGGGCGATGAAGTCGTGATGATGACGCCGAACTACATGCAGGTCCGCGGTCTGTCGCGCTGGCTCGGGGCGACGGTCAAAGCCTGGCCGCTCGTCCCGGGTGCGCATCGCTGGCACGTTGATCTCGAGTCGCTGTCCGCGCTCGTCGGCAACAGGACCAAGGCCATCCTGATCTGCAACCCGAACAATCCGACCGGCGCGCGCATCGCCCCCCCCGAGGTCGACGGGATCTGCCGCATCGCGGCGCGTGTCGGCGCCTGGGTGGTGTCGGACGAGATCTATCGCGGCGCCGAGCTCGACGGTGTCGAGACGGCGACGGTGTGGGGCCGCGCGGAGCGGGCGCTGGTCACGAGCGGGCTGTCGAAAGCGTACGGGCTGCCAGGGCTGCGCATCGGGTGGGTTGCTGGACCGCCCGCGGTCGTCGATACGCTCTGGGGTATCCACGACTACACCTCGATCGCCCCAGGCGCGATCAACGATCGGCTGGCGCGAATCGCGCTCGCGCCCGCGCGGCGGGAACAGCTGCTGGCGCGAACGCGCGGTATCCTGCGGGCGAACTATCCGATCCTGCGCGACTGGCTGGCGCGGCGCGCGCCGCTCCTATCCCACGTCGCTCCGGAGGCGGGAGCCATCGCCTTCATCCGCTATCACCACGCGATCAACTCGACGCACTTCATCGAGCGCCTGCGCGACGAGCTCAGCGTGCTCGTGGTCCCGGGCGATCACTTCGAGATGGATGGCTACCTGCGCATTGGTTTCGGAACCGACGCGTCACACCTTTCGAACAGCCTCGAGCGGATCGGCTCGCTGCTCGACACGATCCCATCCGCCGCCTCCGATGCTCGCTGATCTCGCCCTGGTCGGCTTCGGCCACGTCGGGCGGCGCTTTGCCCGGCTGATCGACGAGCGTCGCGGGCGACTCGCGGGCGAGCTCGATCTCACGTGCCGCGTCACCGGCATCGCGACCCGCACGCGTGGCGCGATCTACGGCTCCGAGGGAGTCGACTCGCTCGCCGCCGCGCGGCACGTCGAAGCAGGCGGGGCGCTGTCGGACCTGACGGACACTGGCCAGGCCGCGAGCCTTCCTGGAAGTCGAGACGTCATCGCCGCGCTGGCCACGAGCAATGCGCCACTGCGCGTGCTGGTGGAGACGACGACACTCGACATCGCCGCGGCGCAGCCCGCGCGGGATCACGTCGCGATGGCGCTCGAGACCGGCTGCCACGTCGTGACCGCCAACAAGGGGCCTGTCGCGTTCGCCTACCGGGAGCTCTCAGCGATCGCGGCACGAAGCGGCGCGCGGTTTCTCTTCGAGGGTGCGGTGATGGACGGCGTGCCGGTGTTCAACCTCGTTCGCGAGACGATGGCGACGGTCGGAATCGAGGGATTCCGCGGAGTCGTGAACAGCACGACGAACCACATCCTGACGGCGCTCGAGGACGGTGACGAGTACGCGCCCGCGCTCGCGCACATGCAGGCGATGGGCATCGCGGAGGCCGATCCATCACTCGACGTCGACGGCTGGGACGCGGCCGCGAAAGCCGCGGCGCTCGCCAACGTGTTCCTCGACGGACGAGTCACGCCGCACGACGTCGACCGGACAGGTGTCGGTCCGGACACGGCGGCATGGGCCCGCGCGGCCAGGCATCGAGGATGCCGAGTACAGGCTGGTCGCGTCCGCGACGCGCGGCAGCCGGCCGGTGGTCCGGCCGGAAGAACTGCCGCAGGCGGATCTCCTTGCCGGGCTGCGGGGCGTAGCCAACGCGCTCATCCTCGACACGGACACGCTCGGCCGCGTCGTCATCTGTCAGCTCGACGGAGGACTCACGCACACCGCGTATGCGCTCCTCAGCGATCTCGTGACGATACGGAAAGGCCGCGTCGTGGTCTAGGCGTCAGATCACGGGAACCGGACTCGACAGCGCGGCGAGCACCTCCGTATAGAGATACTTCGCCCCTTCGATGCCGTTGAGTGGCCCGGCTTCGTATTCGAGCGCGAACGTACCCTTGAAGCCCGCCGCCAGCATGATCCTCGTGGACCGCTGGACGTCGTTCTTGTCGCCCCAGCGATCCCAGTACTTCGCGTGAACGTTGGTGTGCGCGTACGGAGCCAGGGCCTTGAGGCCGTGGACCAGCATGTAGTCGTATTCCCAGTTGCAGAAGTCCGGCGAGGCTTCGCAATACGGATGGTTGACTTCGTCGATGATGGTGCGGATGTTCATCGGATCCGCGGCCAGGCCCCAGTGGTTTTCTAGGGTGACCCTGATGCCGAGCTTCCCGCCGTAATCGGCCATCGCCTTGTAGGACTCGATCGCCGCCGCCAGCAACGCACCGATGTCCAGGTTCCGGGGATACCCGTCGCCGGGATCGCGCGGAATCGCCGGCGGCCTGATGCTCGGACCGAGCGCGGATGTGGAGTTCATCCGCATCGACTTGACGCCGAGGATGGCGCAGCCCTCGAGCCATTTCCTCGCGATCTCCACGCCCTCCTTGCGCTGGGCTTCGTCAGGGCCTGCAAGATTCGTGGGGGCATTGTTCGATATGTGCTGACATTTGACGCCGGTTGCCGCCATCTTCTTCGCGAGCTGCTCGAGCCACCTTTTTCCCGACGTGCTCGAGGGATCGAACTGACGGCCGACGAACATGCTGTCGTCGGTGACGTCGCCGAACAAGCCCGAGAAGAGGTCCATGTTTGTGACGCCGGGGAATGTGTCTTTCGTGAACTGCGGGAAATCGAGCATGGTGATTTCGCCGTACTTCTCCTTCATCTGGGCATTGGTCATGCCGCCGTTGCCCTGATTGGGGGCATTCGAGCGCCCGCCAGTCGCGGGATTGGGGGGTGCGGCAGCGGTCGCCGGAGTTGTGGGAGCGCCCGCCGCGCCCGCGGTGTTGGCCGCGCCGGGCTGACCGGGCCCACCAGCGCGCCCGGCGGCGGGCCGGGTCTTGAAGATGTAGCGAATCGGATAGGAGCAGGAGGCGATGCGGGCCAGCTTGTCCTTCTCGGACCACTGGGACTGCGTCTTCGCGCTCGCGTTACCCTCTCGCGTCAGCATCAGGCCAGCGGCGCCGAAACCGGCACTGGCGGTCCTGAAAAACCCGCGGCGATCGAGCGGTGCGACAGTCCTGTCCGGAGCGGCGATCCCATTCTGTTCGCTCATGATGTGTGTCCTTGCAATAGTGACAGTGCAGTCGGTGTGTCCGGGAATGACGCCGACATGGTAGCCCAAGGCCGGGGTAAACGGGGCTAAGCTATGACGATCTGGAGCGTACCGATGAAACCACCGACAGTCTTCCTCGGCGAGATGACCAACCTGGAGGTCGAAGAGTTTCTCCGGACGCGGCACACCGTGATCGTCCCAACCGGTGCGACCGAACAGCACGGGCCGCACGGCCCACTTCTGACCGACGTTCTGATACCGCAGGAGGTGGCACGCCGCGTCGCCCCGACGATCGGTGCGGTGGTCGCACCGCCCATCAACTATGCACTCTCCTATCCGCATGTCGGCTTTACCGGGCTGGTCCACGTCCGCATCTCGACGTTCATGGCACTGATCGAAGACCTGTGCACGTCGTTCGCGGCGTCAGGATTCAAGCGGATCATCTTTCTGAACGGTCACTACGACAACACCTACGCGATCGCCTATGGATGCGCGAGCGCGGCGGAGAAGCTGGCGAAGGACGTCAAGGCGTTCCCGGTGAACTACTGGGATGCGCTTACCGCCGACGAGATAGCCGAGTGGGCCGGCCTGAAGAACGGTCTGCACGCGAACCTCGCCGAAACGTCCGCTGTGCTGGCGATCAACCCGAATCTCGTGGACATGGACCGCGCAAACGCCGAGTTTCCACCGTTCCCTGAATACACCGTCAATACCGGGCCCGTGCATACGGCCTTCTTTTTCACGTCACCGGGCTCCGTGTACTGGGCCACGAAGACAGGAACCTGGGGCGATGCGCGCAAGTCGACTCCCGAGGCGGGCGAGCGCTACCTCGAGGCGGGAGTCCGCTCGACCCTGGCCGTCCTCGACAACATCGAAAAGACGTTCGCCGCCATGCCGCCGCGTTAGCCTGCGCCGGGGACACTCAATTCTGGATGTCCCCGGGGACACCCAAGGGGGACAGTCCCCGGGGACACTCAACCGTGACAGTCCCCGCTCCGAACCACATGACGAACTCGACAGGCTCCACGCCACCGCTCGACGGACTGCTCGTTGTCGACCTGACGCGCGTTCTTTCCGGCCCCTATTGCACGATGCTGCTCGCCGACATGGGCGCGCGCGTCATCAAGATCGAGCAACCCGGGCGCGGAGACGACACACGGGGATGGGGACCACCGTTCGCCGGTGAAGAAAGTGCGTACTTCCTCAGCATCAACCGGAACAAGGAGAGCCTGACGCTCGATCTGAAACAACCGGAAGGCCAGCGGATACTCGGGCAGCTGCTCGATCGAGCGGACGTGGTGGTGGAGAATTTCCGTCCCGGCACGATGGACCGGCTCGGATTCGGCTACGGGACCGTGGCTGCCCGGTGGCCGCGTATTGTCTACTGCTCGATCTCGGGCTTTGGACAAACCGGGCCGCGGCGCGATCAGCCAGGCTACGACGCCGTCATCCAGGCGGAAGCCGGACTCATGAGCGTCACCGGCGAGTCGGACGGACCCCCGCTCCGGCTCGGCATCGCCATCGCCGACATCGTCAGCGGTATGTTCGCGGCGCAAGGAGTCGCGATGGCGCTCCTGGCACGCGCGCGCAGCGGCCGCGGACAGTTGGTCGACATCGGCATGCTCGACGCGACTGTAGCGCTCTTGACCTATCAGGCCGCCAACTACTTCGTCACCGGCCGCGCGCCGGAGCGGCTGGGCAACCGCCACCCGACCATCGTGCCGTATGAGACGTTCGAAGCCGCCGATGGTGAGTTCGTGCTCGCCGTCGGGAACGATGACCTCTGGCGCCGATTCTGCAAAGTGGCTGAACTATCCGATCTGGCCGGTGATCCGCGCTTCGTGACCAACCGTGCGCGCGTCGAGCATTACGACGAGCTCAGGCCGATCCTCGTCGACCGGTTGCGCGCGCGGAGCCGGGCCGAATGGATCGCCGCGCTCAACGCCGACGGTATTCCAAGCGGAGCCGTGCGGAGCGTTGCGGAAGTCATCAACGATCCGCAGATCATGGCACGCGAGATGATCCAGGCCGTCGAGCACGCAACGCTCGGGACCGTCCGCGCGCTCGGCATCCCAATCAAACTGTCCGACACACCCGGAACCGTCCGCACTGCTCCGCCGACCCTCGGCCAGCACACCGATCAGATTCTGCGTACCGACCTCGGTCTGACCGACGGAGATATCGCCCGCCTCCGAGCCACAGCTGCAGTTTGACTGAGTTGAGTGCCGGGGACACTCAACTTTGGATGTCCCCGGGGACATCCAAGGTTGGGTGTCCCCGAACTCTACCGTTCGATCAGCGAGGTGATTTCGGAGACCGCGAACGTGACGATGTCTTCGTCGGTGAGGGCGTCCGGGGCGGCGCCCTCCCGTACGGGGCGCTCCTTGGTGACGGCGCGGCGGCCGCGGCTCAGGCTGGTGCGGCCCAGGACGATCGGTGGATCTTCTGATGAGTCGAGGGTCAGCTCGATATAGTCGTCGGGCGATCGTTCGGAGGCCAGGCGCACCGAGCCGGCCGGCGTGAAAACCTTGAAGCGATGACCCTCGGCGACGAGCGCCGCGGCCAGCGTGTTGAAGGCGGGCACGGCACAGATCGCGAGGAACTGATGGTAGGCGCGCGACGCGGCGTCGGATCGCTCGCGACGGTCGGCGGCGTCGCGGCGCGCCTGGTCGATCGCCGCGCGCACACGCCGCCGGATCTCGGGGATGTCCATCCGGCCGATGTTACGTCAAACTCAGGCCAGACGCTCGGCAAACGACGTGTCGATGCCCTCCCGCTTGAGGAGCGCCACGAGCGCCGCGCGATCGAGCGCCTTGCGATACGCCTCGGCGACCTGCACCGTCCCGTCGCGCACATGCGCCGCGAGCGAATCGGTGAGAGGCACCATTCCATGACGCCGGCCGCTGTCGAGCGCCACCGGCAGCTGGAACATCTTCCCCTCGAGCACGAGCTGCGAGACGGCGGGCGTGTTCAACAGGATCTCGCGCGCCGCCACGCGGCCACCCTTGACCCTCCGCAGCAGCACCTGCGCGATGACGCCGCGCAGCGCGGTCGCGAGCGACGTGCGCGCCTTGGCGCGACGATCGGCGGGGAAGAGCTCGATCAACCGCTCGAGCGCGCCAATCGTCGAGGACGCGGGCACGGACGCCAGCACCAGCCGCCCGGACTCGGCCGCCTCGAGCGCTGCCGACACGAGCTCGGCCGACTTCAGGTCCTCGATCATCATGACGTCGGGATCCTCGCGCAGTGCCGCGCGCGCGTAGGTGGCCGCCAGGTCCGCGTCGCCGCGCGACTCGCGCTGACTGATGAAGGACCGCCGGCTCTCGTGCACGAACCCGATCTGCGATTCGATCGTGATCACATGGTCGCTGCGGGTGCGATTGATCAGATCGACAAACGCGTTGAGCAGCGTCGACTTGCCGCTGGCCCGCGCTCCCGTGACCAGCACCAGCCCGTCCGACTGCTGGCAGAGTGCCTGCACCTCGGGCGTCAGGCCGAGCTGATCCGCCGAGATCGCCCGGGGCGGGAACATGCGGAAGAGCACGCCAGGCCCGCGGTGATCTCTGAACGTCATGCACCGCACGCGCCCGATCTCGGGCACGTCGCAGAGCCATTCGACCGGACCATTCTGCAGCGCGTCGCGCCGGCGCGGCGGCGCCAGCTCCATGACCAGACGATCGACGTCGGCGGCAGTGAGCGTTGGTTCGCTCTCGAGCGGCCCGATCTCCCCGTCGATGCGGATCATCGGCTTCGACTGCGCGACGACGTAAACGGTCGAGGCCCCGCGCGCGGCGGCCACCCGAAGCGTGTGCATGAGGGCGGCGTCTTCGGATGGTGTAAATGGCACAGAGACGGGCTCCGGTTTGATCGGTGACCGTGCGAGAGGCACGACAACTCCCTGTCGCGCATCCTCCCCTGGCTGGACGTCGGCCTCCGCCTGAAGCACCGGTTCGGGCGTCTCCTGCGAGGGCGCGGCAGGAGAGGCGGCCGGCCAGTGGCCAACCTCGGCAATTGGTTCTTCCTGTCGTCGCAACTCTGGCGTCACTTCCATTGGTATCTCCGGGGCTGATGGCGTCCACGCCTGCGGTGTCGGCTCTGACACCGCCGGCGCGCCGCCAGCGTTCACGTTGCGGGCTTCCAATTCCTGATAGGTCGACGCTTCCTCGATCGCGGGCACCGGCGCAACACCAACCGGCGTCTCTGCCGCAGGTGGCGGAACGAACACGAACGGCGTCACCGGTCGGATCTCCTCGACAACGGACTCGGGGACGACGAACGCGGCAGCAAGCGGCTCGACGATGGACGGGTAGTCTGCCGGCTGCTCGAACGACGGCATCTCGAATGACGGCGCTTCGACAACCGGCGAGAGTTCCGCGACGAGTGGATAGTCGGCGGCCGGCGGCGGCTCGAAGACCGGCGTGACCTCAGCCACCGGCGCGACCTCGACGATCGGCGTGAGTTCGGGAGCCGCCGTCAACTCGACGACAGCTGGCGAGTACTCGACGGCCGGCGGCGGCTCGATGACCGGCGTGACCTCAGCCACCGGCGCGACCTCGACGATCGGCGTGAGTTCGGGAGCCGGCGTCAACTCGATGACCGCGGGCTGGTACTCGACGACCGCCGGCTCGATGGCCGGCGTGACCTCAATCACCGGCGCGACCTCAGCGACCGGCATGTATTCGGGAACCGGCACGACCTCGGCGATCGGCGCCGGCTCGACAGCCGTCGCTTCGAATGTCGCAACGGGTTCGACCGCAGCGTCGACCGCCGGCACAGGTTCGACCGGCACCCACGGTGGCGGCGCAGCGGCAAGCACGGCCTCTTCCGAGAACAATGGCGTCCCGATTGGCGCGTCGGCGACGACCTCGACGCTCTCCGGCGGCACCTCGGCCACTCCCCCGACGGGCGGTGGCGAGAGCTCCCACCCGGGCTCGGCGGCTGGAATGTCAACGCCGACGGGAGCATCGCTAACAGGGACGTCGGCATGCACGCCACTCGTCGGGAGAGCGATGGCGGTGGCCGCGGCGGTTAGGTCAATCTCGGTCTCGTCGTGCGCCTCTGCCTGGTGCGACTCCGACGTCATTAGAGGCACGTGCTCGTCATCGTCCGCGACCACTTCGCCGGAGAGCCCTGAGGTGAGAAGCGCGGCGGCCGTCGCACCGAGCATCGCGTCGACCTCTTCTTCGGTCGGCACGCCCTGCGGCTCCTCGTCGATGATCTGGATCGCGTGGTCGGGAACGGCGTTGAGCGCGAACTCCTCGGCAGCCTGCCCGGGAATGGCGACAACGATCGATTCGTTCGTGTCGAGCGGCACATCGGCCGCGGGATGTTCGTCGGCCTGATCAGGCGCGTCGGTCACCAGTTCCAGCTCTGGCGCCTGGAGCTCGATTTCAGCGGCGGGCTCGGCGATGGGTTCCTCGATCGGTTCGGCTACGGATTCGGCAACCGGCTCAGCAACCACGTCGACGCTCGGTGCAGCCGAGACCGCAATGGCCTCGCTCGGCGCGGTCACGGCGACCGGTTCGGCGATGGCCGCCGCGGACGCCTGTGTCTCGGCTTCCGGGGCCTGTGGCTGCGGAATCTCGATCGGCCGGCGGCGCAGCTCGACCCACACATCCTCTCCGCCTCGCGCGGCGATGACGGTAAAGCGATCCGCGACGCCTGCGGGCGACGGGATGTCGTGCTCGATCGCCCCGAATTCGGTCAGCGCCACTTGCTGATCGGCCGGCAGGATCTGACCGAGCATGCTCGACACCGCATCGAACGTCAGCACGCGCGACGACAATTCGACCTGACCCCAGGCGAGAGGTCCTCGGTACGCGTTCATCGACGATGACGCGGTGACGACGTACGGCTTCTCGCCGACGTGCATCACCAGCGCGTCACCTTCGAGTCGAACGATGGCGTCGAGCAACGAGTCGAGCAGCTTCACAACGTGGTCAAATCTCTTCGGAAAACGGACGGATAACCCCGACCGTATGTCGGCCAGGAAGAAACCTTGCTTTAATGACCTTTACTGCTGGAACGTTTCTTCAAGCTTTCGTCCATCAGTCGGTTGCACCGGTGCCGGGGAGGCTGGCGACTGACGAAAGCGCGGGACTCTCGAACCTCTTGATGGTAACAGAAACGTCTTGTGAATGCAGGGGTTTTTGCGGATTGCCGTTGTGTGAAGCCGTGTGCTATTTGACCGCGCGGTGGAGGGCCATGAGGCCTCCGAGGACCCGGAAGCGCTCGCAGGCGGCAAACCCGCTCGCGCGCGCGATGGCTGAGACGCCTTCGGCTCCCGGATAGCGCCGGATGGATTCAGGGATATAGCGGTAAGTATCGGGATCACCGTGGAGCGCGAGCCCCAGCGTTGAACCGACGAGGGTCAGGTACGCCAGGTAGGCAGCGCGGGCGAACGCATTCGACGGACGATCGAAATCGAGCGACAGGAAGACGCCGCCGGGCCGAAGAACTCGGGCAATCTCCGCCAGTGCCCCGGCAATCACCGGCACGTTCCTGATGCCGTAGCCGGTCGTGACGACATCGAAGGTCGCATCGCGAAATGGCAGCGCCATCATGTCACCGACGAGAAATCCCGGCCGCGAGCCAGCTCGACGCTTGGCGCAAGCAATCTCGACCATGCGCGGTGTTATGTCCAGCCCGATGCTGCCGGCGCCCGCGTCCGAGAGCGCATACGTGATGTCGCCGGTGCCGCACGCGAGATCGAGCACGCGCCCGCCGGCCCGGATCGGCGCCATCGACACCAGCCGCCGCTTCCAGCGGCGGTCCTGCCCGTACGAGAGAAGAACGGTGATGAGGTCGTAGCGATCGGCGATCGTCGAGAAGAGGCGCTTGACGTAGCGGGACTTGATGTCGGGCGAATCGAACGCTGAGCCAAGGAGATCGCTCATTGGAGATTCGAGCTTGGCGAGGGTGCAACGTCCGTTGATCTTCCGCCTTCAGGCGGAAGATCTGCGAATCCTCCCTCAGTTAACCACGATCGTGCCACCCATCATCTCGGCGTGCGGCGAGCAGCTGTAGAGATGCGACCCACGGGTATCGGGAACGGTGAACTCGATGCTGTCCTGTCCCTTGCCCTTGAGGAGCCGCGTGTTGACGCTCCACGAGCGGATCACGAAGTCGTGCGACATGCCGGTGTCGGTGTTGATCAGGACGATGCGGAGACGCTCGCCGGGCCGCGCATGAAGCGTGGGGTTCGGTGCAGCCTGCCCCTCCACGTAGAAGGTCATGTCCTTCGCCACCAGGTGAATCTCGCGCGCCGAAGGATCGGTCGACCCGTCGGGCGCACCGCCGGCCAGGCGTGGCACGAACGCCAGCGCGCCGACGGCGGCGACGAGGAGAAACGCGGCGGGAACCGGGAATCTGTTTGTCATCCGACCAGCAACCCCGTGGCGTACATGACGCCGAATCCTGCAAGGAGCCCCACCATCACGGGCGCCGTTGCAAACCGTTCCGACAGTGGTCGCGCGCCGGCGACCTGACGCGCAATCTGCAGCGCCACCTGCGCGATCGCCCCGGCGCCCAGACCGAGGAACACGACGCCGAGCACCTGCGAATACACAAGGCCGCCAGCCCAGGCGCCGGCAATCGTCGGCAGCCCGCCGATGAGACCCAGCCGCGCCAGCGTCCAGATCGACGGCCGGTCCTTCGCGATGGGGGACACGATCGCCAGCCCCTCGGTCGTGTTGTGCAGCGTGAAGCCGATGACCAGCAACGTGCCGAGCGCGGCCTCGCCGAGCGCATAGGCCGCGCCAATCGCGAGGCCCTCGCCGAAGTTGTGCAACCCGATACCGACCGCGATGAGGAGCGCCAGCACGAACCCCGGCGAACCGGCGTTGCGCGCGCGTGCGCGCCGGGCCCGCAACCACGCGCCGAACCACTCGAGCGCGAGATACGCCGCCACCGCACTCGACACGAACAAGGCAACGCCTTGATAGGACGCCGGCATCTCCGCAGCGGTCTCGAGCGCCTCGTGCGCCGCGTCGATCAAGAGAAAGAGCAGGAGCCCGACGGTCAGCGCGAGCAGCACGTCGATCCCCGTCTTCCCCAGCCGGCTCGCCAACGGCAGCCACAAGAGGCCGAGCGCCACCGGAATCACGCCGACGTACAGCCCAATCAAAGTGAACGCCAGCAATGACTGCGCGCCAGGCTGCGGCGTCCGCACGGCAACCGGAATCTCGTGCTCGAAAGTTGTTCCAGTCGACGTCATGACCTTCACGAGGTGTGCTTCGCCCTCGACCCAGGGATACGGAATGACGAGGCGCGTCCTCCCGAGATGGCTCAGAACGGCCCCCTGTTCGGACGTGAAGTCCCAATACGCATCGTCGACAGTCACCTGCGCAATCGTGACTGGATCCGGTCCGTCGTTGAGCACGTGCAGGACGATGCCGTCGCTCGTCAGAACAGCGCGCTCGATCGCCAGCCGTTCGACTGGCGGCACACCTTCCCCTCGCAGTGTTTCGGCCGGTCCTGTCCGGACGATGAGGACGATGAGCGCGGCGAGGAGCGCCAGCGGCACGATCGCGACGCCCCAGACGCGCGCCGTGACTCTCGTATCAGCGGCTTCAGGTGTCACGACGCACTCCCACGGCTTCGAAGAGCCCCATCCAGCCAAGCTCGGCGAACTCGCTCTGGTGGGCGTGGAACATGAACTTGCCGGGATAGCGGAAGCGCGTCTCGAGCACGGCCCGCTCGCCCTGGCAGAGCATCACGATATCGGTCGATTCGGCGCTCGTCGTCCGCGTGCCGGTGCGGAACACGTCGAAGAACATGCCGTGCAGGTGAAGGCTGTTGATCAAGTCGAACTCGGTCAGGTTGACGAGGTAGATGCGGACGAGCTTGCCGACTTCAACCTTGATCGGCTCGTGCATGAAGTGGTTGGCGACGGTGTTGACCGCGTAGACTTCGTTGTCGGCGTCGAAGTTGGTGTCGAAGCCGTTCATCACCATGATGAGCTCGTCGGCGTCTGGGCGCGGCTGCCTGGGATCGACGATGAAGACGCCGTAGAGTCCCTTGTGGAGGTGTCGCTTGAGGGGGACCGCGTGGCAGTGATAGAGATGCATGCCGAACGGCTCGGCATCGAACTCGTACTCGAACCGTTCGCCCGGCATCACCTGATGTTCGGGCATCGACCCGTCCATCTCGGGAGGATGCCAGCCGTGGAAGTGCAGCGTGTGCGGATGCGAACCGGCGTTGATGAACGTGATGCGAATGCGATCGCCTTCTGTCGCGCGGATAGTCGGACCAGGCACCTGACCGTTGAAGGTCCAGGCTGGAAAGTACACCCCGGGCGCGATCTCGATCTCTCGGTCGACGGCGACGATTTGATATTCGCGGAGCAGCGTCCCGTCGGGGCGGGGGGTCTCCTTGTAGTAGCGAGCCCGCTCATCGGGCGAGAGGTCCGAGAAATTCCACGCGCGCAGGTACGTCGAGGGGTTGAACGCGTCGGTCGAGACGCGTCCAACCGGGCCCATCCTGTGGGCCGCGTGCTCCATGGCGCCGTGAGACGACTGGCTCTGCTCGCCCGAAATCCGGCGCGCTCCGAAGAGCGTTGCCGCAGCGGCAGACCCAAAGCCGGCCAGGCGAAGCCAGGACCGGCGGGTAACGGGCAGCATTTGAGGCCTCAAGTCTACGTTTTTGACAATTCAAAATATAGAGTTTAAGCTCTCCGAAGTCAAATGCTCCCGTCACACACCGTCGAAAACTACCTGAAAGCCATATTTCTGGCCCAGGTCGCCCTCCTGCCGTCCGAACAGCTGGTCCCGATGGGCCAACTGGCCTCGGCGCTGGGGGTGGTCCCCGGGACTGCCACCACGATGGTGAAGGCCCTGGCGGAGTCCGGGCTGGTCCGCTACGAACCTTATGCGGGCGTCCGGCTGACGATGGCCGGCGAGAAGCTCGCGGCGCGAGTGTTGCGCCGCCACCGGCTGATCGAGCTGTTCCTGGTGCAGGTCATGGGGATGAGCTGGACCGAGGTCCACGATGAGGCCGAACATCTGGAACACGCCGTCTCCGATCGGCTGATCGAGCGCATCGACGAGATGCTCGGCCGGCCGTCGGCCGACCCGCATGGTGACCCGATTCCCGGACCCGAAGGCACACTCAGCCGTCCGGAGTACGACTCGCTGCTGACGTGTCCGCTAGGCGAAGATGTGACCGTACGGCGCGTGAGCGACCAGGACAGCGAGTTTCTGCGCTTCGTCGAGCGTCACGATCTGAAGCCGGGACAAATCGTACGCGTCGAGGGTCGCGACACGGCAGCCGACAGCGTCCGGCTGCGCGGACGCGAACGCGAGTTCACAATCGGTGCACGCGCCGCGTCAAAGGTACTCGTGCAGGCGGTGCGCGCCGTGCTCCTGATGTTCCTGCTGTCCGGCTCCGCCATCGCCCAGACAGCGCCGACACCGACAAAGAAGCCCGCCGAGCCCTTTGCCATCACGGACAACTCGTTCCTGGTCGAAGAAGCTTTCAATCAGGAGGCAGGCGTCTTTCAGAACATCTCGAGCGCGATCTTCGTGAACAGCAACTGGGTGTTCGGCTTCACGCAAGAGTGGCCGGTCGTCACGCAGGCGCACCAGTTCTCGTACACGGTGTCGGCGCTCGATAACGGCAACGGCGGTGGCATCGGCGACACGCTGCTGAACTACCGCTATCAGGCGCTGACCGAGGGTCCTGGGCGGCCGGCGTTCTCTCCGCGAGCGAGCCTCGTTCTGCCGACCGGAGCTGCCTTTCGGTTGCTCGGATCGGGATCGGTCGGTCTTCAGGTCAACCTGCCGTTCAGCAAGCAGACCGGCGATTGGTACTGGCACTGGAACGGCGGCTTCACGTGGCTGCCGAGAGCCGATGCCATCTCGACCAATCCAGCCAACGATCACCGTGTCGATCTATTCTCGCCATCACTGGCAGGAAGCGGGATCTATCGCCTGCGCCCGATGTTCAATCTGATGCTGGAAGGGGTGATGCTCTTCAACGAGCTCTCGGGCGAGGACGACACCAGCCGGGAGAACACCTTCACGCTCTCCCCTGGCGCGCGCGGCGGCTGGAACCTTGGCGATCGACAGCTCATCCTGGGCGCAGCAATGCCGATCACCTGGGTGCAGGGAGGCGTCGAAACCGGCCTGCTGGTCTATCTCTCCTACGAGCTGCCGTTCAAGAAGTAGAACGCTTCACGCGGAATAGGCAGCAAACGAGCTCGGCGTCTCCCACACACGGACCCCCACGACATGGAAGCCGAGCTCGTGGGTCTTCTCGAAGATCAGCCGCGCGATGCGCTCGACGGTCGGGTTGCTCTCGAGCAGGTACATCGGCTCGCCGAGCTCCCTCAGCGGCCCGACCAGCGGATCGTCCTGCCGCAGAATCATCTTGTGGTCGAGCTCACGATCGATCCAGCCTTTCACCAGCCGCTTGATGTCGGAAAAATCGGCGACCATGTTGCGGCTATCGAGCTGGTCGGTCCGCACGTCGATCTCGGCGACGGCGTTGTGCCCGTGCGGATGTTTGCAGACGCCGTCGTAGTCGAGCAGGCGATGGCCGTAGCAGAATTCGATGCGCTTGGTGACTACATACATGGGTGCTTCACGCTGGATGCTTCGGTTGGGTTCTCACCGCGGGGTGTACCTGGAGGATCGTAGTGGTTCGGTCTGAAGGCGGTCAAGGCGCAGCCGTTCTCTGTTCCTGCGGGCTCGATAGTGCGGTGCTGCTTGCTGACGTCGCGCGCAGGGCGGCGGGAAGCACGATCATCCCGATCTACGTCAGCGTCGGGCTCGCCTGGGAGCAGGAAGAGCTGGCCATGCTCGACCGGCTGCTCCGCTCCGCGGCATTTCGCGACGTCCAGCCCGTCGAGAGGCTCAGCTTCGACATGCGCGACGTCTACCCGCCAACCCACTGGGCCGTTCGCGGCGAGCCGCCGGGCTTCGACACGCCCGACGAAGACGTCTACCTCGAGGGCAGGAACATCGTCCTCCTGACGAAAGCGGCGGTGTTCATGGCACGCGCGGGACTGGCGCGCGTCTACATCGGGCCGCTGGCTGGGAATCCGTTTCCGGATGCCACGCCTGACTTCTTCGCAGCCATCGCGCGCGCCCTTTCGCTCGGTCTGGGGACATCAATCGAGATCGCCGCGCCGTTCGCCGCGATGCACAAGTCAGAAGTGATCACGCTTGGACGCGCGCTTGGCGTGCCGCTCGAGCTCACGCTCTCATGCATGCAGCCGATCGGGGGTTTGCATTGCGCCCGATGCAGCAAGTGCCGTGAGCGAAGGGACGCATTTCGCGAGGCGGGTGTCGAGGATCCGACAAGCTACGCGGTCGAGCCGATTCGGTAAGAGAGCGTGAGAGAACGTCAGGACGGCCGCAGCCTGATCGTGCCGTCGCCAGTGCGCACGCGAATCTGCTTGCCTCCCGCGCCGAGCCGGCCGCGAAGCGTCCGGCGACTCTCGCTCTTGTCACCGTCCTTGTCAGCCTCAGGCTCGCCGACGATGTCGAGGTCGTTGCGGATGGAACCGTCGCCTGTATGCGCATCGAGGTCGGCGCCGAATCCGCTCGGGAGATAGAGGGTCACGCCTCCGTCGCCGGTCGTGATGTCCCAGTTGTCGGACATCTCGCTTCCCGGTTCGGCGCGGTAGACGATCGACCCATCGCCGGTGTGGAGCTTCACGCTCGTCAGCCGGCCCGTGACGTTGACGCCGCCGTCGCCGGTGTCGACGTCGAGGCGCCCGTGGGCGCCCTCAACGGTGATCGAGCCGTCGCCAGTGTCGAGGATGAGCTCGCCGCCGACGTCCGATGCCTTGATGCTGCCATCGCCCGTTCGCAGCTCCAGCCGGCCGTTGACGCGCTCGATCGTAATCGCGCCGTCGCCGCTCCGCGCGACGACGTTCACATCGCGAGGCACCGAGACGATCAGCCGCGCGCTGGCTGACTGATTGAACCCGAATCCGCTGAACGACTCCGACCGGGGCCGCTTCACTTCGAGCTCGATGCGATTGCCTTCCTGTGAGCTCTTGATCTCGAGGCCGTCGACGACTTCGCGCGTCGCCCCTCTCTTCTCGACGTCGATCGCGACGTCGGGTTTGTCCCACGCCTGTATCTCTATCGATCCATCGAACGTCGTCAGGTGGACTTCAGGAGTGCCGGTCACCTTGAAACGCTTTTCGTCGCGGACGATCTGGCCCTGCGAGTCGACGCTGACGACGCAGGCGGAGCCGAACGTGGCGACTGCCAGAAGCGGCGCCGTCACGAGAAAGGATGACTTCATACGAGGCATAGACGGCAAGCGGCGGGTGGCCGTTCCAGTCGAACCGTCGGATTTGGGGTCTGACCCCAGCTCCGACCCCAACTCCGACCCCGGCTCCGACCCCGTTCAGCGGCTAAATGCCAGTTCTCCGGCGATCCAGGTCTGGGTAACGGTCAAATCGGCGCTCAGGACGACCAGGTCGGCCATGGCTCCGGGGGCGATGACGCCGAAACCCTGCAGGCCGAGGGCCCGGGCGGGGGTCGTCGAACAGACGGTGGCGGCGTCGACGGGACTGAGGCCCATGACGCTCACCAGCAGCGCAAACGCTCGATCCATCGTCAGCACGCTGCCTGCGAGGGTGCCATCGTCGAGGTAGGCGGCCTCCCGCACGGAAATGGAGCGCCCGCCGAGACTCGCCCGGGAGCCGGGAGGCAGCCCGGCGCCCGCAGTGGCATCCGTGATCGCCATCATGCGCGACGGCGACTTGGCCGCGAGGGCGACACGCACCATCGAGGGGTGCACGTGAACGCCGTCGCAGATGATCTCGGCGGTCACATCGTCGTGCTCGAGCACGGCGCCTGCCAGGCCGGGGGCACGATGGCCGATGGGCGTCATACGATTGAACAGATGAGTCGCGTGCCGGGCGCCGGCGCCGATGCCCTCGAGCGCCTGCTCGTACGAGGCGCCGGAGTGTCCGAGCGACACGCGATGGCCGTGGGCCGTGAGCGAACGGATGAGGGGGAGCGCACCGTCGACTTCGGGCGCGATCGTCACGATCCCGACGTCTGGCCGCGCCGCCGCAATCTCGGTCAGGATCGCCTCGCCGTTGAACTCCCCTTCGGGCACTCTCTCGCTATTGGAGCCAGGCGGCAGGCGCAGGCACTCGAGCGGCTGCGCGCCGCGATATTGCGGATTGATGAAATTGCTTTCGAGATGCGCGGGCAGCACGCGCGACGACGCGGCCGGCCGCGCGAATCGTGCGGCCCTGACCGCGGCGAGCATCGTCCGGAGAACATCCGGCGAGCAGGCGACAGACGTCGGGCAGAACGCGGTGACGCCGAAGCGAGGCAGCCGCGACGCGATGCGCGCAATGGCGCCCGCGCCGTCGAGGGAATCGGTTCCTTCGACACCATGGACGTGCACGTCGACAAAGCCTGGAACGATCGTGTGATGCCGCAGATCGAAGTGCAGATCGCCCGGCGACCGCGCCGGCGTTTCGCGCAGCACGTCGATGATGCGGTCTCCGTCGACCACGACCGTCGCGGGGCTCAAGACCCGATCGGGCAGGACGAGGTCCGCGTCGGCAAGAAAGATCATGGTGCGTCAGAAGCGCTTCCGGTGTTCCAGACGAGCTTGCGTCCCTCGAGCGGTCGCGCAGGGGCGCTCTCGGCGCGAAAGATCGTTCGATCGGCTTCCTTGAGCAGCCTGCGCAGCCAGCGCTCGTCGGGCGCGGAGAACACGATGACGCCCGGGCTGTCGGCTGGGGGAAACCGCCGGTCGTCGGTGTAATCGCGATCGAGCGTCACGAGCGTTCGTCCGAGCTGACGCGCCAGGCGATAGTGCTGAATGTCCGGCGCCCGCCGCAGGTCGTCGTGCTCCAGCACGAACAATACGTCCCATCCGAGCGTGAGGCGCATGTAGCCGACGACCCCGTTCGGCATGTTCGCGTCTGCGTAAACGCGCGGCTGTTCGACGACGCGTTCGAGGTGAGGGCCGAGCTCGGAGGACAGGGTGCCCATGGGAATGACACCTACCGGTGTCGATCGACCTCGGCAGGCTGCGCGGTCATCGCATCAGCCGCCTTGGTGTCGCGCGACAGCCGGGCCTGGCGGAGGAGGTCGGCGACGAGCTCCTCCCGCCGGTGCACGAGCTCTTTGCGCGGCCGGCGGTTGTGCTCGGCGCCAATCGCGTACTCGCAGAAGAGGGGGAACGCGATGGTCGAGTCGCAGTACGCGACCACGGTGTCCGGAAGCACCCCGGGATTGACCTTGCCCCAGCTGACCGCCTCGGCAGGCGTCGCGCCCGAGAGGCCGCCCCACACGACCTGGTCGGTCGTGATCTGGATGAAGTAGTCGTTGCCACCCTTCGGGATCCCATAGACCTCCCAGAGGGTGGGCTGACCCTGGAGATAGAAGTTCTTCGGAGATCCGCCGCCGAGGATGACGCATCCGTTCTGCTTGCCGGCGAGGATGATGGCGCAGACTTCGTTGACGTCCCTGTTGGGATCGATCATCAGCGTGCCGCCGTTCATCAGCTCGTGATAGGCGATGTTCATGCCGATGGAGCTGTCGCCTGGCGACGAGGTGTAGATGGGCACGCCGGCCAGCGCCGCGCGGGCCACGACCGAGTATTCTTCGCACCCCCGATGGCGATCGAGCAGGTCCCGGCCGAGCCGATAGTGGAACTCAGAGGTGGAGACGGGGCCGGACATGCCGGAGCGGACGAGGAAATCGCGGATGTAGGCGTCGGTCTCGAGGAGCACGGTTGCCGGAAAGAGGACGTCGTAGATCCGGATGATGCCCTGTTCGTAGAGCTCCACGTCGTCGAGAAACGGCGATCCGCGGTGGAGCGTGAAGTTCAGCGCGTAATGCAGATCGTGGTACAGATTTGCGCCGGTGCTGATCAGGAAGTCGACGAGCCCGCGGTCCATGAGCTCGATGACGCAACCGCCAAGGCCGGCAGGCGTCAGGGCCCCGGCGACGGTCAACCCGATCGTGGTGTCGTTGGCCGGGTCCAGCATCCTCTCGGTGAAGATGTGGCAAGCCTCGGACAGCCGACCGGCATTGAAGGCCTGAAAGCCGCCGTCGACGAGCTGACGGATGTCGGCGCTGCCGCGTGGCCGGTAGTACTTGATGGCTTTTCCCGACAGGTAGTTCGTGATTTTGTGGCCCGGAGACCCCGGCGCGCGGTGGGGCATACGCGATTGAGCATAGCACCGGTGACCTGCAGAAGCTCGGCCGATCGGCCGAAAAGCCTTGACAGCGGCTGTCTTCCGGAGTGAACGTACCTCGCCTCGGGGCAAAGACATCGTGGCTTCCACCTTCAGGCGGACGCCGCACGATGAGCAAGGAAACCGAAACCTGAAGCATGGTGTGGCTCGTCCTCGTGGCAGCGGCGGCGCTCGGCCTGGCGGCGGCCGCGTTCTTCTGGTCGAAGGGGCGCCTGATCGCGGGCGATCACGTCTTCCGCGCCAGCCGGTTGAGCCGCGGCAACCTGTGGTTTCCGACGCAGGTGGCGGTCACGCCGACAAGCGTCGTGCACTACACGCCGGAACTGGTCGGCGGACGCGAGCACTCGATGCACATCTCGCATATCGCGTCGGTGCTCATCGATCGCAACTTGGTGTTCTCCGATGTCCTCATCGAAAGCTCGGGCGGCACGAGCCCGGTGCAGTGTCACGGGCATCGCAAGGCGGACGCAGTCGAGATGAAGCGGCTCATCGAGCAGTTCCAGTCGGAGTACTACCGCGGCCGGGACACCTTCCCCCCGCGCGCTAAAGGGGCCTAGGAGAGACGTTGGAGAACCTGTCGGTCCCCGGCCGCCGAGCCGAGTCAACGGATGTCGAGACGCGATTCCAGGCGCTCGTGCAGTCGCCGCTCCGCGCGGCACTGCTCCGGTTCCTGTGCGCTCGGCCCGAGGAGGCCTTCGACGTCGAAGCCCTGATGCAGACGTTCGGCCGCATGCGGCTCGACGTCGAGAACTGCGTGCGCGAGCTCGTGGCGTTCGGCGTCGCACACCGCGTGGCGGGCGGAGGCACGCCGCGTTACGCGTTCGTGCAGCCCGAGCAGGACGCAGTCCGCGATCTCCTCGATCAATTCCTCGAGCGGCGCGCGACGGTCAGCCACGAAGATCGATCTCCCTCGGTCCAGCGCTTCCGCGAGATGATCGGCCGGGACGAGAAGATGCTGGTCGTGTTCGAGTGGATCCGCACGGCGGCCAAGTCCGATATCTCGGTCCTTATCCTGGGGCCGACCGGGTCGGGCAAGGAAGTCGTGGCGCGGATGATTCACGAGCTGAGCCGCCGGGGCGTCAACAAGTTCCAGGCGGTCAACTGTGCGGCCTTGCCCGACACGCTCTTCGAATCGGAAATCTTCGGCTACGAGAAAGGCGCGTTCACGGGCGCTCACGACCGCAAGCCCGGACGGCTCGAGCTCGCCAACAACGGCACGCTCTTCCTCGACGAAATCGGCGATCTGTCGATCATCGCGCAGGCCAAGCTCCTGCGCGTGCTCGAGGAGCGGCGCTTCGAACGCCTCGGCGGCAACACGTCTATCGAAGTCAACTTCCGGCTGATCTCAGCCACTAACCGGCCGCTGGATCAGTTCGTTCGCGACTCACGCTTCCGCGAGGACCTCTACTATCGCGTCAACGCGTTCTCGATCCGGCTGCCGTCTCTCCGCGAACGGACCGTCGACATCCCGGTCCTCGCGCAGCGATTCCTCGCGAGGTACTGCGCCGCCAACGGGCTGGCACTCGACGGCAAGTCGTTCTCGAAGGAAGGCCTCGACCTGCTTGTCCAGTACCACTGGCCGGGCAACATCCGCGAGCTCGAAAGCACCGTGTCGCGCGCGGCCTTGTCGTCGCCCGGACGCGTCATCCGGCCGGGAGACATCGAGTTCCTGCACGCGAGCGAAACCCCGGTCGAGGCCGCCCGCGAGCGGCTGCCGTCGCTCGCCGACGCGGAACGCGCCCACATCGTGCGGGTGCTCGAGAGCGTGCAGTGGAACAAGAAGCAGGCCGCAGGCGTGCTCGAAATCAGCCGCGGCACCCTCTACCGCAAGATCGTGGAGTACGGACTGGAAGACGAGTCGCGTACGTCCCGAAATAGACCACGAAGACCCGTGCAATAGCGGTAAGTGTTCTGTTTTTGAACTGCAGCGACAGCTTTGTACGCACACGATGGTCCGAAACGGTACGTTTTGCTCATCCACGAGCGCACATCGCCGGCCGGACCATCGGCACATGTATCTGCTAAACGTCTTATATTCATCGTCTTAGAGGAGATTGTGCCAGCGGTGGCCATCTGCGGCAGTGGCCTTGCAGCGCCTTCCAAGTTTCCCGGATTCCATTCATGACCCGACGTGCTCTCGTGCTCGCGTGTGCCTTGCTGACAGCCGCTGTCAGCGTGGTTCGCGCGTCCGATCGCGTCGGAGAGTCGAGCCTCGGGGCCGTGAACCTCGACACGAGACTCGACCGGGCGCTGCTTGCCCGGGCCCAGTCAACGCCTGCCCGCGGGGCCAGGTCCCGCGTGATCATCCGGACGGTTGACGGTCGTCCAGCCACGCTCCTCATCGAGGGCGTCAACGGCGTGGCCGGTCGCTACTTCCCATGGCTCGGTGGCCAAGTGGCGATCGTGCCCGATGCGGCGCTCGACCGGCTGGCCAGGCGGCCCGAAGTGGCGGGGATCAGCCTCGATCGGGCCGTGCGTGGCACCATGGACCGCACGACGGCGGCGACGGGCTCGCGCTGGGTCACCGAGCATCTGGGCGTCACGGGCCTCGGTGTTGGCGTGGCCACCATCGATTCGGGCGTCAACCCCTGGCACGAGGATCTCGACGGACGGATCGTGCACTTTGCCGACTTCGTCAACGCGCAGTCCTTTGCCTACGACGACTACGGACACGGCACACACGTCGCGGGGATCATTGCGGGGAGCGGTCGTGCGTCGGCCCCGGCAGGCAGCAGCCAGACTTCGAACGGCCCGCGCCGCGGCGTCGCCCCCGGCGCGCACCTCATCGTGCTGAAGGCGCTCGACGTCACCGGCAACGGTTTCACGAGCAACGTCATCGCGGCCATCGACTATGCAATCGCGAACCGCGTGGCCTACAACATCCGCGTGCTCAACCTCTCGGTCGCCGCCGGGGTGTACGAGTCATTCACCAAGGATCCGCTGACCCTCGCCGCCAAGCGCGCCGTGGATTCCGGCATCGTGGTCGTCGCGGCCGCGGGAAACCGTGGACGCGACGGCTCGGGACAGCCGGAGTACGGCGGCATCGCCTCGCCTGGCAACGCGCCCTGGGTGCTGACCGTCGGCGCCTCGAGCGACCTCGGCACGGTCGATCGACGCGACGATGTGGTCGCGGCGTTCAGTTCGCGCGGCCCTTCGCCGATTGACGAGAACGCGAAGCCCGATCTCGTCGCACCGGGCGTGAACATCGAGTCGACGGCGGATCCGTCGAGCGCGCTCTACGCCGCGAATCCGTCCTCGCGCCTCTGGGGCGCCGCGAAGACCGGGAGCGAGCCATATCTGAGCCTGACTGGCACGAGCATGGCGGCGCCGGTCGTCACGGGGGCCATCGCGCTGATGCTCGAGGCCAACGCCGCCCTGACGCCGAACGCCGTCAAAGCCATCCTCGAGTACACCGCCGAGGCGCGCGAGGGCTACAACCACCTGACACAGGGCGCCGGGTTCCTGAACGCGCGGGGCGCCGTGGAGCTCGCGCGTGCGTTTGGCGGCACGGCGCTCGCCCCCGAGCTCTCGGGCGATCCCGTGCGCTGGAGCCGGCACATCATCTGGGGCAATCGCCTGGTCGCGGGCGGCATGCTCGGAGCCCGCGCGAGCGCATGGAAGCCCGGGGTGACTTGGGGCGACGAGCGCACACCCGCGGGCGCTGCGGTCGCCTGGGGCGTGGCCTGCCGCGACGGCGAGACGGAATGTGACCCGGTCCCCTCGACCGCGCCGTGCAGCGTCGTGACGCCGGACTGCGATCGCGCGCCTCGGCTGGACATGTTCGAGAGTGAGGAAACGGGCGCCGCGGGACCGCCCGCGAGCTGGCGACAGCCCGTCGATGCCGGGGGAGCACGCGAATGAAGACGCTCCCGACACCCGCACGCTTCTACGTCGTTGGCGTCATCGGCCTTGGCGCCGCCCTGCTCCTCTGGAACTTCCCACTCCAGGCCTTCAGCGACCCGCGGCGTCTCTGGCTGTTCGGCTTGCTGCTCTTCCTGTCGGCCATCACCTCGATCTTCAAGGTGAACCTCCCGCTCACGCGCAGTGGCTCGACGATGTCGGTGTCGTACGCAGTTGATTTTGCGTCGCTGCTGCTCCTCGGTCCCGACGAGACCATGATCGTCGCGGCGGCAAGCGCATACAGTCAGTGCACGTTCCGGATCAAGGAGCGCAACCCGCTGCACCGCACGCTCTTCAGCATGGCTTGCCTGGTGATCACCGTGCAGGCCGCGGGAGCTGCCTACTACCTGCTCGACGGCGTGCCCGGCCCGGTCTCCATGGCGACGCTGCCCAAGCCCCTCGTGGGGGCCGCGACCACCTATTTCGTCGTCAACACGCTGGCCATCGCCACCGCCATCGCGCTCTCGACCAATCAGGCCATCTTCAAGATCTGGAACGAGAACTTCCTGTGGAGCGCCCCGAGCTACTTCGTCGGCGCGGGCGCGGCGGCTCTCGCCACGTGGATGGTCAACTCGTGGTCGGCGCACTGGATCACGCCGCTCGCGGTCGCGCCCCTCTATCTGACCTACCGCACCTACAAGGTCTATCTCGGGCGCATCGAGGACGAACAGCGCCACGTACACGAGATGGCGGATCTGCACCTGGCCACGATCGAAGCGCTGGCGCTGGCGATCGACGCCAAGGACCAGACGTCGCAGTCGCACATCCGCCGCGTGCAGCTCTACGCGGCGTCGGTCGCCAGAGCCCTCGGCATGTCGGACAACGACGTGCAGGGGGTGAAGACGGCGGCGCTCCTCCACGACATCGGCAAGCTCGCCGTCCCGGAGCACATCCTGTCGAAGCCCGGGCCGCTGACGCCCGAAGAGTTCCAGAAGATTCGCGCCCATCCCAAGGTTGGCGCCGACATCGTCAGCTCGGTGCCGTTTCCCTACCCCGTGGCCCCGCTCATCTTGAGCCATCACGAACGGTGGGACGGCAAGGGCTACCCGACCGGGCTGAAAGGTGAAGAGATACCGCTCGGTGCACGCATCCTGTCGGTCGTCGATTATTTCGACGCACTGATGGCGGAGCGGCCTTATCACAAGGCCATGAGCTACGACGCCGCCGTCGGTCTGCTGCGCCAGGAATCGGGCAAGGGGCTCGACCCGGCGGTCGTCGCGAAGTTCATCGAGCTGCTGCCGTCGCTGCAGGCGGAGGCCACGCGGCTCGAAGTGGCGATGCGGAAGTCGCAGGCCGATGTCTCCCAGCAGGCGGTCGGTCGTCCGGCGACCGGCCTGTCGCCAGAAACGACCAAGAAAAACGTGTTCGAGGACATCGCGCTCGCGCACCGCGAGATCTACGCGCTGTATGAAATCGCGCAGGCCATGGGCACGAGCCTGGGTGTGTCGGACACGATGGCGCTCATCGCCGCCAAGCTGAGCAACCTGGTGCCGTTCTCCTGCGCCGCGCTCTTCCTGTTCGACGAGGACAGCGAGTCGCTGCGCTGCCGATTCGCCTCGGGCATCGATGCGGAAGTGATCCAGCAGGTCGCGGTCAGCAACGGGGAGGGGCTGACCGGATGGGTGGCGCGCAACCGCCGGCCGCTCGTGAACGCGCGGCCGAGCGCCGATCTCGAGGCCGCCGGGCTGAGCGCCACGACCACGCTGCAGTCGGCGCTGGTGTGCCCGCTCCTCTTCAACGATCAGTTCATCGGGACGCTCTCGGTCTACCACACCGAGCCGGGCTTCTACCGCGACGACCACCGCCGGCTGCTCGACCGCGTGTCGGAACAGGCTGGCGCGGTCATCAAGAACTCGATGCTCTTCGAGCAGACGCAGTCCGATTCGCTGACCGACCCGCTGACCGGCTTGCCGAACACCCGGTACCTCTTCATGCAGCTCACGCGCGAGCTCGCACGGGCCGAGCGTCTGCAGTCGGAAATCTCCCTGATGGTCATGGACCTCGACAGCTTCAAGGAGATCAACGACAACCACGGCCATCACGTCGGCGACCGGGCGCTCTGCGAGATCGCGCGAGTGCTCCGCACGACGATCCGGCCTTACGACATCTGCGTGCGTTATGCCGGCGACGAGTTCATCGTCGTCATGTCGGGCTGCGGAGCCGAAGAGGCCGAGCTGAAGCGGGACGAGCTGCAGCGGGCCATCGACGCGGTGTTCTTCGAAGCGCGCCCGGGCAAGCGCGTGCGCATCGGCGTCAGCATCGGTACGGCGGTCTTTCCGCACGACGGAGACGCCTACGAGATACTGCTGGCCACCGCCGACAGCCGGATGTATCAGAACAAGGCCGATCGCAAGCGCCGCGCGAGAGAAGAGGACGCACGCCGCGCCACGCTCTCGGCGGCCCCGCCCGTCGATCGCGACGTGCACCGGTCGGCCACGGGAATCATCTGAAGCGCAGCGCAGGCTGTGACGGGGCACGCTGAAGAGCATTTAGAATGCACTCAGCCTTGTCTCGAGATTCGCTCGTCCTCACCGTCCAGGCCGTCATCCCGGCGACGCCCACGACACGGATCGTACGGCTCGCGCTCGGAGGCGCACCGTTCGCCTTCGAAGCCGGTCAGGCGGCGCTCATCGGCCCTTCCGGACAGAACGCGCGAATTCCCTACTCCATCGCCTCCGCGCCCATCGAGACCATCGAGCACGGCTGGCTCGATTTCCTGATCAAGGTCGAACCGTCCGGCCGCTGGGGACATCAGTTCGACGTGATCGTGCCGGGCATGCAGGTGGGCATTCAGGGACCGTTCGGCTCGTTCATGTTTCCGGTCAACCCGGAAGAGCGCCGGTTCCTGTTCATCGTCGGCGGCACCGGCATCGCGCCGATTCGAGCGATGGTTCGGCAGGCGCTGCTCAGGGGACAGGAAGGCCGGATGCGGCTGCTCTACAGCGCCAAGACCGCGGACGACTTCGCGTATCTGCCGGAGCTCGGTGAGATGGCGAGGCTGGAGCGCCGGGACGGCGGGCTCGATCTCCATCTGCACGTGACGCGCGAGGCACCAGACACCTGGCGCGGCGCACGGGGCCGCATCACGTCATCGGAGCTCGCCGCCCTCATCGACGACCCGGCCACGCTCTGCTTTGTCTGCGGTCCGGAGACCATGGTCGCGGACGTCCCGCGCATGCTGACCGAGCTCGGCATCGCGCGCGGGCGTGTCAGAGTCGAGGAATGGTAGGAGAAAGAAAGTCTGAAGTCTGACGTTTGAAGTCTGAAGTGCGGAAGTGGGAAGGTTGAAGTGGGAAGTGGAAGTTGGAAGTAAGTAGGAAGTCGGAAGGCGCAGCTCGCTTCTACGGGCTTGCCTTTTCCGACTTCCGGCTTCCAACTTCCTTCCCGCTTCCCGCTTCGCACTTCCCACTTCCTTCGGGCTTCCACTGCAAACTTCCCGCTTCGCACTTCCTCACTTCAGACTTCAAACGTCAGACTTCAGACTTTCCCCCTACGGCTGTATCTGCAGCGCCGACTTGACGTCGACGACCCCGCCGATCTTCCTCGCGACCGCGATCGCTCTGTCGCGCTCGGCCTCCGATTTGACAGCGCCCGAAAGCGTCACGACGCCCTTGATCGTGTCGACGTCGATGCGCTGGGCGGCAACTTGCGGGTCGTTGAGCAGCGAGGTCTTCACACGCGTCGTGATCGTCGAGTCGTCGATTGTGGCGCTGACGGTCTTGCCGCAGGCCGAGAGCAGCAGCGGCGCGACGAGCGTCATCACCAGCAGCAACAGCGCGGGATATCCGTAAGTCTTCGTCTTCATCGACATGTGCCTCCGCAAGCGTTGCAGCAATCTACATGCCTGTGGCGTGGTACCCGCCGTCGACCATCAGGACCTCAGCCGTGACAGCCCGGCCGGCAGATGAGAGCAGGAACATGGCCGCATCCGCCACCTCGGCCGCCTCCACCGTGCGGCGCAGCGGCGCGCGATCGCGATACACCTGCAGAATGCTCGAAAACCCTGCAATTCCAGAGGCCGCCAGCGTCTTGATGGGACCGGCAGAGATGGCATTCACGCGGATCGCCTTGGGTCCCAGATCGGCCGCGAGGTAGCGCACGGTCGATTCCAGCGCCGCCTTGGCCACGCCCATGACGTTGTAGTTCTGGAAGACACGCTCGCTGCCCAGGTAGGTCAGCGTGAGAATGCTGCCGCCTCCGCGACGCTCCATCAGCGGAGCCGCGCCACGCGCGAGCGCGATGAGCGAGTACGCGCTCACGTCCATCGACAATCGGAAGCCTTCCCGCGAGGTCTGGACAAACGGTGCTTTCAGCTCCTGGGGCGGCGCGAACGCGGCGCCGTGCACGACGAAATCCAGCCCGCCGAACTCCCGATCGATCGATGCGAACACGTTGTCGATCTGGGCGTCCACCGTCACGTCGCACGGCATGATCAGCGGATCTTTCAGCGATTCGGAGAGGTCGCGGACGTTCTCTTCGAGCCGTTCGCCCTGATACGTCACGGCGAGCCTGGCGCCCGCGGCCGAGGCCGCCTGCGCGATGGCCCAGGCAATCGATCGCTTGTTCGCAATGCCCACGATGAGGCCGGTTTTGCCTGCGAGGTCTGTCATTCCACACCTTTCACTGTCATGCGGCGATTCGCATGATCCCGTATTACAGCACGAAGCCTCGCTGCTTCAGCGTTTCGGTGGTAGCAGCCGCTTCGGAAACTTCGCCACCACCGTGTAGTTCGGGTCCACGACGTTCGCGACGCGCGTGTGGCCTCCCTGCGACACCACCTGATAGGCCTCGAGCTTCTCGAAGCCGTACTCCTCGACGAGCCATTCGATGAGCTCGACCTGGGCGATGCGAAACGCATCGACGAGCGGACGTGCGCTTCCCGCCACCATGATGTCGTCGGCGTCTTCCATTCGGGGCCAGCGGATGCGGCGCCCCTTGATCAGATTGAACTCGAATGTCACATCCATCGTCGTCTCGAGCCCCGAGCCACAGATTTCGCCGTCGCCCTGCAGGGCGTGGCCGTCGCCGAAATAGAAGTACGCCCCGTCGTGGAAGATCGGCAGGAAGACCGTCGTGCCCTCGCGCGCATCGGCGACGTCCATGTTGCCGCCGAAGTTGCCGGGCCAGAGGCCCCCGAACGCCTCGGCGCCCGCCGGCGCGACGGCCATGCGGCCGAGCATCGGCTTGAGCGGCATCTCGATCGACTTCGACGCCGAGTTGGGCAGATCGAGGATGCCCACGCTGCGGGCGCGATCGAGACGCCAGACGAACCGGCGCGCGGGCAGGGGATCGTTGATCATCCGCGTGCGCGAATCACCGGCTACGGCGCTGATTCCCGTCGGGTTGACCGCCGAGATGGCCGTGTCGCGATTGGGCCGCAGGCGCACGATCCGAACCGACAGCGTGTCATCGGGCGTCGCGCCTTCGATGAAGAACGGACCGACCTCGCCCGGCCACGGCCCCCCAGCCTTCTCGTCGTAGTAGTCACCCGGCCGCGAGAACGTGCGCGTCTCGACGATCGCGCCCGGGCGCAGTCGCAAGACAGACGGGCGTACGGCAAACGTGGGAACGCCCTCGGTGGGCTCGAACTTGATCGGCTGCTGAGGCGGACGCCCTGGCGCGAACGCCGACAGAAACAGGAGCGCGAACGACGAGACGAAAATGCGCGGCATGGTCCCTCCCTCGGGTGACGGAGGGCATTCAAACACAGCCGCCGCAGAGATGACAGAAGAGAGTGGGCTAGCGAGACCGCTTCCTGCCGCCGCCACCGTGCCGGGGCTGCTGGGCGGATCGGAAGCCGCCGCCCTGCCCGCGACCCTGCCCCTGGCCCTGACCCTGACCCTGACCTTGCCCCGAGCGGGCGCCGGCAAAGCGGGGACCGCCCTGCGGCCGGTGGCCGTTGCCACGGTGACCGGCGTTACCGCCGCCATGGCCGGGGTTGCCGCCAGGCCCGCCGCGGCCACCGGATCGCATCCGATCGTTGCCGCCGCCACCACCGCGGAACTGGTTGCCAGGATTGTTGCCGCGCCCGGTCGACTGACGGATCGTGAAGTCGGTCGGCCGCCGCTCCTCCTTCTGCCCTTCTATGCGAGGCAGCGTGGCGCGTATCAACTGTCGATGCACGGGACCGTCCTCGGCGTCCGGCACCCGCTGATCACCGTTCTCGTCGAGCTCGTCGTTCTCGCTGGCGGCCGGGCGAGCGACCACCGGTGCGGGCTCGCGTCGAACCACCGTCGCGGGCCGGCTCAACATTGATGGCGCGGGCGCATCGTCACCGCTGATCACGTTGCCGTTGACGTCAACGTCAGCCGAAGCGCCCTCGTCGGCCGGGGCGGCCGCCGCAAGCACCTCGGGGGCCTCGATGCCCACGTGCAGGTCGTCGGGCTTGCCAGCCAGGACCTCCTGGTAGAGCGCCGACGGGCCATCCTTCTTGCGCCGGCGGGGAGCCTGACCGCCCTTGTAGGGGTGCTCGGCGTCGCAGGTCGTACACCGTGTCTGCTTGACCGTCTCTTCGACCATGGCCACGACCGCGTGATTCGTCAGCCGACGCTCACGCGGGCAATAGTCATCCAGAATGTCTCCAAGACGCAGCCGGCGCTGCTCCATTCAATTTCTCCCGAGTTGTTTCCGTTGAGAGGGGCTGGAAAAGACTGCCTAGATGCAGGTTCGACGAGTCTAGCAGAGCCCCTCCCGCCAGTGCAAGAATCCTTAACGTTGGCTCAAGGCTCAGGGCTCAAGGCTCAGGCCCAGTCAAAACCTTCGAATGTGCTCTCGAGGCTTTGGCCTGAGCCCTGAGCCTTGAGCCTTGAGCCCGACGTTCACCGCCCCTGTTGGTCAATCCACTTGAGTGCCCGCTCGAGCGTGGCGTCATGCCCCGCGAGCAGTTCGCTTCGGTCGATGGCTACAGGCTCGTCCGGGACCACGCCACGGCCTTCCAGGCGGGTTCCGTCGGCTGTCACGAAATCACCGGTGGCGTGTATGAGCACGTCGCCGTTCGGCAGCTTGGCGAAGAACGCGGGGAGCGCCTGTCCCATCGATGTCTGCCCGAAGACGCGCGCGCGCCCGATCGCCTGCATGCCGCCGGCAAAGCACTCCGACGCGCTTCCGGTCATCGAGTCCACGAGAATAGCGAGCGGTCCTCCAAACGGTTCGACGCGCTGACCGGCGGCGTTGACGAGCCGCGGGTTGGCCGCGAAGCGCAACGGCTCGGCGGCACGCGTCTTCATCGTCCCGAGCGGCTTGCGCTCGGTCAGGAAATGTCCCGAGATCCCCATGATCATGGCGGCAAGCCCGCCCGGATTGCCGCGGAGGTCGACGATGATGCCCTTGGCGGTGCGGAACCTGTCGACGGCCTGCTGGAAGAGGGGATCGACGGCCGGCATCCAGATGTTGAACCGGATCACACCGGCAGTCGCGCCGTTCGGGGTTCGTCGCTGGTCGGTCTCGACACGCACGTACATTGTCGGCAGGTTCCCCACCGTCGCCGGTTGCCCCGGCTCCGCGCGTCGTTCGATCGCCACGCCGACATCGCGCGCACCGTCGTCGAACATCAACGGCACCAGCGAACCCTGCGGTCCGCGGACGCGTGTCTCCACCATCCGCCAGATTTCCACGTTCCTCAGCCGGTCGGGCATCGAGTCGGGCAACCGCGAGAGGAGCTCGGCGACGGGCATGCCGTCGAGCGAAAGGAGCCGCCAGCCGGGACGCACGCCAGCCGCGGCCGCACCGCCATGCGGGTCGACGTCGGTGACGAGCAGTTCGGACCCGACCAGACGAACGTCGAAGCCGGGGTCCCCACTCGAGATCGACCGGCGTGCTCGCGACGTTGTCACGTCCTGACGGAATGAGCGCGAAATGCGAGAGCCCGAGGCGACTGAGCATCTCGCGAATCACGTCTCGCAGCTCGCCGTCGGTCTGGGCGCGCGCCGCACGTGGCGCGAGCTCGGCCTTGACGGCGGGCCAGTCCACACCGTTCATCGTGGGATCGAAGTGCGAATCCCGGATGATGGTCCAGGCAGCGTCGAACGTCTCGCTGCCCTTGGATGCCTGAGCGGCGGGTACCGCGGCGACCACGCCGGCAATGGCCAACGCTCCCAGGAGAGCCTTCGCGCGAACGTTCACTTGATGAGCGCCTTGATTTGCGCGGGCACCGCGAATACCGACGGGTCGACCTTGCCGTATTCGACACCCGTGATGGCCAGGATCATCTCCGTGCTCATCACGCTGACCTTCGTCGTGGCCGGCTGGAGCAGGCTGCCGAACTTCTTGTAGTCGCTCCACGCGGTCGTGGCCTGCATCGGGCCCATGGGTGAATCGCGCGTCGAGATCGCCCCGACCTTCAAGCCGGTCTCGGAATCGTAGAATTCCAGGTCTTCGTCGCCACCCTTCTTCAGCAGCCGAATCTTGTAGGCGGGACGCCCCTCGAACGTCGTCTTTTCCACGGTCGTGATCGACGCGTAGCGATCGCTCGTTTTGAGATCTTCGAAGAAGTCGGCGTCGAACCGTCGTTGTTCGAGCTGCTTGCCATCGAGGAGCGTCGGCCCCGTGAGCGGCGAGATGGACCAGCCCACAGTGCCGTCGAAACCCTCCTCGATGTCGCCGATTCCAGGCAACGACATGCGCTGCACGAACTTGTCCGGCTTGGCGTGAAACGCCTCGAGCCTGCCGGTCAGCCCCGCAGCGGGAAGAGACACCGTGCCAGTCGCGTGCGTCGAGGTCTGTGCCAGGACGCTCGCGCGACCCCCGATTTCCTTGATGTGACGGTCGATGATCGCGCGCGCTGCGGGAAGCTCTGCCGGCGCCTGGCTGTGCGGCGCGGTCGCGGCAAGCGGAGCTATCGCAAAGAGTGCAAAAAGAGGCAGGGCGAGGCCCGGCCGAAGAATTCGAGACATGCGCGGCTGGCTCCTGTCAAAATCGCTGGGGGGGCTCTTCCAGTGTGCAATAGGGGGAAGGGGAAAGCAAGGCAGGGTGCCAGGGCGACCGGTGCCTGTCTGCCAGGTGCCAGCTGCAGGGCTGATCGGGTGCTGGGACCTAGCCTGACGATTTTGTGATCGAGGTCACGACGCCCACCAGGTAGTGCAGATCCACGCGGTCACCGGGTTCCAGGTGGCGCGGCATGGCTTCCGCGCCCAGGCGGGCGAGGCTCACCTGTCCCTGGGGGTCTTCGGGATCGACGAAGTACACGTCGAGCGAGATCTGACCGTGAATACTGACGGGCTGAATCTTCTTGATGAGCGCCGCGCGTGTCCCGTTGAGCATTATTTCCGCCGTCCCTTCACGAAGACATCGATGGCATCCGGTCTCGGATTGACGAACGCGAGCCGGACGCGGCCGTCTTCCGACTGGCTGATGGTGGCGGGAATCGAGCTCGCCGTCAAATACCATCCCGCCGGCAACACGATGTCGTTGCGGGGCCGGCCGAAGCTGCGCCGCCACATCAGTTGACCCTCGATCACATCGTAGCGCGCGGGATCGGTGTAGGTCTCCTCGATGCGGAGCCGTACGCTCTGACCTTTCTTGACCGGCGGGAAGCGGATCACGACGGCCTCGGACTCGGGCCTGACCGCCTCGCCGATGTCGATTCGGGCGCCGGTGATCGCCTGCCCTTTCAGCGTCTCGACCTTGAGCGACTCGCCGGTATCGAGGATCTTCGCGGAGGGATCGGAGACGGTACTGCCACCGCGAACGACGTTCACGTACTTGTCGGTGCCTTCCCTTGTCTCGGTATAGTCGTGGTACAGGCTGAACGCGTGGGTCTCCGGACTCTTGAGGAAGTACACGATCTCGCGATCCTGAAACGCACGTTCGGACACGCGCACGCGCTCCATCGCCTGCCCTGAGCCTGTCGAAGGGGACGGCAGCGGCGGATTCGGATCGGCGGGCGTACTCGCGCGTGACGTGACTGCGGTGGAGTTGACTTGCGGTGCTGGACGCTTGTCGAGCGGGTTGGCACGCAACACCAGCGGTGCCTGACTCGGAAACGTGTTCATGAAGCTGATGCCGACGCGCCCGTCAGTCTCTTCGATCACCTGCGAGGGGATATTGCACGACACGAGCTCGTAGCCTGGCGGCAGGACGACGGCGTTGCGCTTGATCCCGAGCGGCCGATCGAAAACGATGGCGCTCCCGTCGCGATAGTAGCTCTTCGGATCCTTGTAGGTTTTGATGATCCGGATCCGGCCTTCCCCGCCCTGCGGCACGGGCCGGGCCAGCTCGACGCGGATGTACCGGCCTTCGAGGCTCGCGTTGGTCAGCCCGGACTCGCGGGCATCGGCCCCGCTCACTTCTTGAAATTTCAGCTGAGCGCCCGTCATCAGATCGATGACCGACTCGTCGGTCGCCACGCTTCCGATCCTGATCGGATTGAAGAAGAACTTCGCGCCTGGCGAGACGGCGGTGACGTCGTAGATGATTTTGAAGGACCCGGTCTCGGGCGCGAGCAGCTCGTACCGCGTGTACTCATCGTCGCTGCGGTTCTGTGCGCGAAGCGGCCAGGCCGTTACCATTGCCGCCACCACGATTGCCGCTGCCGTCAGCCGTCGCATCCTGCCCTCCGGTTTCCGCGCCTCTGCTCAGCGCGCGGTCTTTCGCGCAAACGTCGCCGATGCCCCGAACGCCGGGCCGTCGACGGATTGTACGCGCAGCCAGTCTCGAAAGCGATCGACCGGCGTCACGAGCAGCGCGTTCTCTTTCTGGTCGAGCGCGGCGCTGAGCCCGGGAATGGGCCGGCCCACCCGCAGTTGGTCGGCGAACCACTCGTAGGAGAGCGGCGTCAACTCGAGCTGGTCGCCCTCGAGCCGCAAGTGGAGCACCGCATGCAGGGGCAGCAGAAACGAGCCGCGGTCCTCGCCCCTAGCGGGCATGACGTCGAGGTATCGCTCGTTCCCAATCGCCGTGAGATAGCCCGTCAGGTCACCGGTCTCAATCGGGTGCACGTAGTGGATACGGTAGGACTTCCACTCGCCGCGGTCGATCTGTAGCGTGGCCTTGTCGTCGGCATCCACCCAGGAGCCGATGAGGGTCGAATCCCAGCCGATGGTCGTCTCGTCGTAGCCGGGGTTGACGCTGACGACAAGACACCCTGAGCCGGCCAGGGTCATCGCGACGACGAGCAGGATGGCTTTCAGGCGGTTCATGTTTATTTAGACACCGAGCGCCAGGGTTAAGGGAGGAGACGGAGGCAACGGGTTCACCACGGAGGCACGAAGCGAACGGAGACGCACGGAGGCTGTCGAAGAGCGTCGACCAGCAGACCGGTCGCGTCGCCGGCCGGACGGCCGGCGAGTGGTAACGAGAGCGTGGCGCAACTCAAAGCACCAGGGAAGACGCAGAGTGTTTTGAGTTGCGTCACACTCTCGTTACCACCCGCGCTTCGCGCGGCGCGACCGGTCCTCCGTGCGTCTCCGTTCGTTTTCGTGTCTTCGTGTCGAATCTGTTGCCTTTGGGTTTACTCCGTTGCCTTTGGTTTACTCCGTCTCCTCCGCCTCCGTTCCCTCGTCAAGCCAGCTTGCGCCCTCTCGTCTCCGGAATCCAAATCCACAGGACCGCCGCCAGCACGAACGCCACCGAGGTCGTCGAGAGCGCGACGTCGAAGCCTCGCGACTGAGCAAGGGTACCGACGGTGAACGGCGCGGCGGCGCTCGCGATGCGGCCCAGGTTGTAGGTGAAGCCCTGAGCAGTCGCGCGGATGTCGGTGGGATAGATCTCCGCCGTCACGGCACCAAAGCCGCTGAAGTAGCCGGTCGCAAAGAACGCGACGAACGGCCCGAGCAGCAGCAGTGCCAGCGGCTCGCGCAGGGACGTGTAGATCGCGATGAGCACGGCAGCGCTCACGAGGTACGCCACGTAGGTGCGTTTACGGCCGACGGCGTCGCTGATGTACCCGAAGGTGATGTAGCCGAACCACATCCCCACTTGCATGGCGATGATGAACCACGACATCCCTGTCGCCGACAATCCGATGCCGCCCGAGGCCGGCGGCGATGACAGAAAGCCGGGGAGCCAGAGGTTGAAGCCCCACCACGCAAACAACGTGCACGCGTTCATGGCGGTCACGGCAGCCGTCACGCCTGCGCGGCCGTCGCGGAATACGTCGCCGAGGCGCCCGCGGGCGCGCGTCGAGCCGCGGCTGCGCAGCCACAGCTCGGGCTCCCGCACGTTGCGCCGCACCCAGAAGGTGAGAAACGCGGGCAGCACGCCGACGAAGAACACGACGCGCCACCCCCACCGCGGCAGCACCACCATCGTCACGGCGGCGGCCAGCCCGTAGCCGATGGCCCAGGCACTCTGCATCAATCCGAGCGCTTTGCCGCGGTGTTCCGTCGGCCAGGTCTCGGACACGAGCGCGGCACCGCTCGCCCATTCGCCACCCATGCCGATGCCGAGAAGGATCCGGAACATCGCCAGCTGCAAGGCGCTCGTCGCCAGGCCACATGCCGCGGTGAACACCGAGTAGATGGCGACGCTCGCCATGAGGGCGCGCGTGCGGCCGTACTGGTCTGCGACGACGCCGAAGAGGAGACCGCCGGCCGCCGCGGCGAGGAGAGTTACCGACCCGATAGCACCGGCCGTCTGCCGCGAGATGCCGAGGTCCGCGATGATTGACGTGAGCAGCAGCGCGTAGAGCATCACGTCGAATGCGTCGAGCATCCAGCCGAGCGCCGCCGCGATGAGCGCACGCCGCGCGTCCGGCGTCCCGTCGCGCCACCATCCAAAGAACGCGGGAGGGACCCTTGCAGACGCAGGGATCGGAGGAGCCACACTCATACCCGATCAACCTGAGGGCGAAACGCACGGACGGCGACGCCGCGCTGCTCGAGCCCAGCGCGCAGAAGACTCGTCAGCTCGGCGGCGCCGGCGGTGTCGCCGTGCACGCAGAGCGTATCGACGGGAAAGCTCAGCGTCGACCCGTCCGTCGCCGTCACTTGCCCGTCGGTCACCATGCGCAGCGAGCGGCGCACCACTTCCTCGGAGTCGTGAATGACCGACCCGGGCGCCGTCCGCGGCGCGAGCGATCCGTCGGGCGCGTAGGCGCGGTCGGCAAACCCCTCGGACGCGACGCGAAGCCCGGCCGCCGTGCCGGCTGAGATCAATTCCGAACCGGGCAGGCCGAAAAGCACGAGCGATCGGTCGAAGGCACGGACGGCGCGCGCGATGGCGTCGGCCAGCGCGCGATCGCGGGCCGCCATGTTGTAGAGCGCGCCGTGCGCCTTGACGTGGGCGAGCGAGACGCCCTCCGATGCCGCGATCGCGGCGAGCGCGCCGATCTGATAGAGCACCAGGTCCTCGACCTCGCGCGGCGACGCGCGCAGCTCGCGGCGGCCGAACCCGACGAGATCGGGAAAACCCGGATGCGCGCCCACGGCCACACCGGCTTCGCGCGCGAGACGCACCGTCTGCCGCATCACGCCCGGATCGCCGGCGTGAAAGCCGCAGGCGACGTTGGCCGACGTGATGCTGCGCATGACGTCCGCGTCAGCGCCCAGCCGGTAGGCACCGAAGGATTCGCCGACGTCGCTGTTCAGGTCGATAGACATGGTCGGTGAAAGTCTGAAGTCTGACGTTGGAAGTCTGAAGTGCGGAAGTGTGAAGCGCGAAATGTGAAGTAGAAGTTGGAAGTAAGTCGGAGAAGTGTGAAGTAGGAAGTGGTGAAATGGGAAGTAAGAAGTGAGAAGTGGGCGTGAGGCGCAAGTAGGAGCCTTGAGTCCCAACTTCCCACTTCCGCTTCACACTTCCGACTTCGACTTACTTCCAACTTCTACTTCCCACTTCACCCTTGAGACTTCCGCACTTCGGACTTCCAACGTCAGACTTCACACTTTCTGTCGTCAGCTCCGCAGGATCGCCGCGATTATCTCTATCGCCTGAAACAGGTGCCCAAGTCTGAGATTCTCGTTCTCCTCGTGCTGATTGTTGTCGAAGTTGACCGTCGGTACGAGGACCGCTGGAAAGCCGAGAGCATCGATGAAGGGCGCAATCGGGACCGTGCCGCCGAGCGTCCGAAGCCGCACAGGTGGAGCACCGAACACCTTCGTGAGGCCATCGGCGATGCGCTTCGCCTGCGGATCGAGCGGCGATGTCCGGAAGGCGTCGGTCGGCGTCTCGGAGACCGCGATTGCCGCGATCTTCGAGTGCATCGCTCTCACGCTGTCCGTGGGCTCGCCGTCAACGAGGTAGTAGCCTTGCGCCCTCACGTGCGCACGCACCTTCTCGACGAGGTCGTCGGGGCGCGTCTCCTTGACCAGCCTGATATCCATCGCCGCGGTCGCGCGGTCGGGGATGATCGTGCGCGCCCCGGCACCGACGTGGGCGCTCAGTAGTCCGCGCACGTTCAGTGTCGGATACTGCAGCGCGTCCTGGAGGCGCGGGAAGGCCTTCGACGGTCCCGCGATTCCGAACGTCTTCAGCATCTCGGCCGAATCATCCGGGACCGCATCGACCATCGCCCGCTCTTCCGGCGACAAAGCCTGGATGCCGTCGTTGAACCCGGCGATGAGCACACGCCCGTCGTCGCCTTTCATCGTGGCGAGCAGCGCCGCGAGACGCTCGCCTGGATTCGGCACCCAGTTCCCGTAGTTGCCGCTGTGGACGCCAGCTTTCGGTCCGAACACGGTCAGGTTGAACGTGACAATGCCACGCGCGCCGTACGCAATCGTCGGACGCCCGCTCGAATGAATGGGGCCGTCGAGGATGACCATGATATCGGCGCTGAGCTTGCCGCGGTATTTCGCGATCGCCGGCACCAGGCTCGGCGAGCTCGCTTCCTCTTCACCGTCGAGGATGACGCGGACGTTCCAGGTCGGGCTGAGCGAAGCCGCAGCGAGCGCATCGAGTGCGGCGCAGATCGCCACGATCGGCGACTTGTCGTCAGATGCCGAGCGAGCATAGAGCCGCCACTCCGGCTCGAAGCTCTTCAGCCCGGCCATTCCCGAAATCTCCGTGCCGCCCCGATCCACGCGCTCGGTACGAAGAACGGGCACGAACGGATCCGCCTGTTTCCACGCCTTTGGATCGACCGGCTGGCCGTCGTAGTGACTGTAGAGCAGCAGCGTGTGGGTCGCCCCCGGTACTGCAAGCTCGCCGAACACGAGCGGGTTGCCGCTCGTCTCGAGCAGCTCCGCCTTGAAGCCACGAGCGGCGAACATCCCGCGGAGGTGCTCGGCGTTGCGCCTGATGTTCGCCCGATCGGCGGCGACGTTGGGAATCGAGAGCAGGTCGACGAGCTCTTTGACAATCTGCTGTTGATGCGCGGCGACCCAACTGCTGATCGTCCTGCTCAGGCGAGGAATCGGCTGCGCCAGCACAGGGGTCACGAAGACCTGGACAACGAGAGCAAGGATGAGGAGGCAGCGCATCATCAGAACTCGAACAATAACCCCGCCGACGGAACGACGGGGAGGAGCGACTCGAACAGTCGACGGGCCTCGAACGTGCGGACGTCGATCGATGGAGGATGGTAGCGCACGTTCTCCCGGTTCAGCACGTTGATGACCTCGGCGAAGAGCGTCAGACGACGGGTCGACCACGTGAACGTGCGGTTGAGGCGCAAATCGAGGCGCGCGAAGGACGGCAGGCGGACTTCGTTCTTCGTCTCGCCCACGTAGTAGAGGCCGCCGGACTCGGTGTAGTACCCGGGCGCGGGAAAGTTGCTGCCCATCCGAAGCTTGCCGCTCACGCTCATCCTTGGCGACAACCGGTAGAGTCCATACAGGTTGACGGTGTGGCGTTGATCCAGGTCGCCCCAGTACCACTCGTCGCTCACGGTGTCGTGATACCGATTCCGGCCGTACGAATACGAGACCCACCCGGAGAACCCGTTCGCATCCAGGCGCTGCAGCATCATCTCGATGCCCCGCGCCGAACCCTCAACGCGGTTCTCGTAGCGTGCGGTTCTCGACGACGGCACGAAGCGGCCGTCGACGAGCCGTGGCTCGGCACCCGCGCGCCGGAGGAAGTCCTGCTCCTCGCGGTCGTAGACCGTAACCTGCAGACGGGCCGACTGGCCGATCGCCTGCTCCACGCCCACGTCGATGGAGGTGGCGCGCTCGGGATTCAGGTCCGAAGTCCCCCACGCGCCGATCACCTGTTCGAACGTCGGGAACTGCTGATAGACGCCGGTCGCGCCGCGCACGAGCGTGCCCTTCGACAGCCGCCAGACCGCCTGGAGCCAGGGGGACGCCGTCGAATCGTCTGTCAGGCTGGAGTGATCCACTCGCACACCCGGCAGAATGCTGAGCCAAGGCGCGACGGTCCAGTGGGCCGACCCGTACACGCCGAGCCGTGTTCCTTCGCCCGAGTAGTCGTTGACCACGCGATACGTTGTCGCGGTGACGGGGCGCTGTCGATGGCGCGATTCGTGGGCGAGGTCGACTTCACCGCCGGCCTCGAGCTCGAGCGCTGTCGTCAGCTGATGCCGGGCGTCGAAGCGGCCGCTCACCTGCTGCTCGCGGCCGTTGTCGAGGTCGGTGCCACCGATCGTCTCGTTACGGAACCGGTTGACGCCTCCCATCAGGCCGGCGCTCAGAACGCTTCGTGGCCCAGTCCATTGCCATCGGCCGATGCCGATGGCCGACGCGTTGAGGCCCACGTAGAGGTCGTTGCCGTCCACCTGTTCTTCAGGCTCCTTCAGGCGGGAGCGGCCGGCAATGACGGTCATCTGCACGCGCTGCGACGAGCTGAGATCGTAGACGAGCTTCGCCTGCGCATCGGAGAAGCCGAACTGCACCTGATCGTTGACCAGCCGAGCGATGACCAGATCGAGGTAGCTCTGGCGGGCCGACACAAGCCACGAGCCGCGGTGCGCGGGCAGAGGTCCCTCGACGACGGCCGAGACGCCCGTTCCGCTCACCGCCGCGCGCACCTGGGGCCGCTCGCGCGATCCTTCGCGCACATTGAACTCGACCGACGCGCCTGTGCGGTTCCCCGACTGCTGCACGTAGCCGCCGCTGACGAGCGAGACGTCCTGGAGGATGTCGCTGTTGATCATCGCGACCGAGCCCGAGCTCGATTCGTCCTCGACGGCGCGGATCGCATGCAGCAGGTACGGCGTGGTGAAGCCGTCGAGCGTCAGGTGCATGTGCGAGAAGTTGCTGCCGCGCACGGTGAACTCGCTGCGGAGGTCGTCGCCGGTGGCCACGCCGGGCAATACCTGAACGGCCCTCAGGGGATCGTCGGCGAGGACGCCGCGCAGGTTCTGGATGTCCGCGCTCCCGAGGACCTGCTGCGCGGGGGCACCGGGGTCCGCCTGGCGGAACCTGTCGGCGCTGACGGTCACGGCCTCCGAGTAGCCCGTCCCGCCTGCCAGGGGAATGGTGGCCTCGACGACCTCACCGGCCGCAACGGTCACCGGACGCTCGGCCACTGAGTACCCCACGACCGACGCCCGGAGCCGGCGCACGCCCGGCAGCACGATCAGCTCGAACCGCCCGTCGGCCCCGGTGACGGCCGACACGCCCTTTTCCTCGTCGGTCGAGTCCGTCACCAGGACCCGGCTGAGTGGGGCGCCGGTCGACGCGTCGAGCACCACTCCCCGGACCGTCCCTCGGGCTTCGATTTGCTGAGCTTCCACCGGTGCCGCGGTGAGAAACAGCGCCAAAAGCCAGGTCAGAACCGAGCCAAACACAAAATTGTGATCCGTGTGACGATTTAGTGCGCCCGCAGCGAGGCGCGGCCGGCGAGGGCGCGGAAAACCCAATGGAAATCGCCCCAAAACCGTCGGGCATACCACTTGCTCTATGCCCGGACGCAGGCGGCCTGAATATTTACGGCAGGGAGCCGTGAGTTGCTGGGGAGCCGGGTCGCCCGCAAATACCGGGGGCATCGCCAATAACGGCGATGCCCTTTTTCTTGTACGCAGGACGCGACGTCACCTGCGGGGCCACCCTGGCCCGTGGTCGTCAGACGGCCGCTCCCTCCGGATACTGCAACGCCAACCGCAGTTCCTTCGCCAGCGAATCGACCGTCGTTCCCGACCGCTTCCAAGCGCCCTCGGTCTCGAAGCGCAGATCGCCGATGCGGCGTCCCCACGGCGCGATGACACGGCCGATCGCTCGGAAGTCGGTCCGGTCGGCGTGCTCCTGGTCGAGCCGGCGCACGACGTCGGGCGCGACCTTGATGAACGCGCGCAGCGCCGCCGCGCTCTTGATGCTGTACTTTCGTCCGTTCCAGGCGGCGGTGAACACCTGCGCGACCTGCTTCAGGTAGTTCACGAAGAACTTCTTCGACTCCTCACGGAAAGCGTCGCCTTTCCGGCCGGGGCCGAACGCCTCGGCCGCGAAGAGCTTCTTCAACTCCTGCGCGAGCGGCGCCTGTGCCACGCGGCCGCTGCCGACACCCAGGAGTTTGATCTCGTCATAGAGCGGTGAATCCTCGCGGTCGTTGAGCGCGCGGACGATATCGTGGGCCGCCGCGAGGCTCTCGTCGCGGTACAGCTGCCTGCCCGACAGCGAGACGAGATGCGACGCGTTCAGGCGCGTGTGCTTCGCGTTGATCGTGACGAACATCTGAACGACGTGATCCTCGGGAAGCCGGTCGAAGATCACCGCGGGCACGGTGAACGCCTCCTCGCCGAAATGGTCGATGTCTGCGTGGAGTGCGAGCAGCCGGTGCTGACCGTCGATCGCCCGGAGGATGCCCTCGCGCTCCGGCACCTTGAGCATGCCGAGCGTCGAGCCCGGTTCGATGGGCTCGAAGCGCAGGGGCTCGTCGCAGGAGATGATGACGGCGCCGGCGATGGACGGCAGGTCGCGCGCCTGGCGGCACTGTTCGTAGTACTGCACCAGCTCGTCGATCTTCTTGCGGATGATCTGGCGCTGGTAAGCTTTGTCGCTCGCCGCGATCCGGCGCTCGAGCAGATCCCAGTTCACCTTCGTCGGCGCGGCGGGCGCCTTCTTGCGGCCGCCCCGCGTCGGCTGCGCCTGCTCGCCATAGCTCAGCACCTCGAACCGGACCAGCTTGTCGATGTCGCTGGCAGTGAGGGAGGCCTGGTAGAACTGGACACCGAACTGCTGCATCCGGATGGCGGCGACGCTGATCATGGGCTGATGAGTCCTGAAGTCTAGGGACCGTTAACGCCGGGGCGTGACACCAGAGAACCGTGCGATTTTATATTGTGTCGGGTGCAGAATCTCAAGGGCCCGGCCGGACGCCCCGAGGCAACGTCTAACCAACTGACCCGTATACACTTGGAGCCGAGGTATTGTCATGACCCAGCGGACGTTGCTCGCCGGCGCTCTTGCCCTTCTGGTCGCCTCGGCCCATCTCGCGGCCATCTACATGCACATGGAAACGCGAAACGTGCCGATCGATCGGCTGGTCGCGAACCTCGAAAGCGAACTGAAGTCCGACCCCTCCAGCGTCCAGACGCTCATCAACCTGGCGCGCCTGCACGCGATGGCCTTCGCGCTCAAGGTGGACGAGTTCCCCGCCGGGCAGCTCAAGCCCGATCAGAGGGAGCTGCCGTCGTATCCGCCCGGGTCGAGTCAGATTCCTCCCGCTGTCCGCCCTGCCGCGTCCGCCGACGTTGCCGCACGCGCAGCTCAGCACCTGAAGGACGCGATTCGGCACTATGAAGCGGCGCTCGCGCTTGCGCCGGGCAACCTGACGGCCCGCCTGGGCCACGGGTGGGTACTGCAGCAGTCAGGCGATACGCAAGGAGCCATCAAGGATTACCGCCTGGTCATCGCGCAGGCATGGCCGAGCGAGCAGAAGATCAAAGCGCTGATGCCGTCGCAACGGTTGTTCACCCAGGAGGCCGCCGGGTATCTCATCCCGCTCCTCGACCGGGAGCGCGACGCGGCGGAGATCGCCGACTTGCGCGCGAAGCAGGCGGACCTCAACGCGCGCCCGCGCGCCATCACGCCGGTGGCGATTCCTCTAACCAACGACGTGGCGGCGCACGACATCGTGGACCGGCTTGCGCGCGTCCGCTTCGACGCCGACGGCTCGGGATCTCGCGAATGGACCTGGATCACGCCAGAGGCCGGGTGGCTCGTCTATGACGCCGAGGATCGCGGGTCGATCTCGTCGGCGCTCCAGTGGTTCGGCGACGTGACGTTCTGGCTGTTCTGGTCGAACGGCTACGAGCCGATGCGCGCGCTCGACGACGATGCGGACGGCGAGCTGTCGGGCGCGGAATTGCGTCATCTCGCGATCTGGCACGACCGCAATCGTGACGGCGTCTCGGACCCGGGAGAAGTGCGGCCGCTCGCCGCGCACGGCATCGTGGCGCTGTCGTGCGACTACGTGGACGGCGACAGGACGCGCTTCGCCGCCGTCTCGCGTCAGGGTGCGCGGATGTCGGACGGCAGCACACGGCCCACATACGACGTCATCCTCTATCACGCCCCGTCGACGTTGACGGAAGACAGGGCTCAAGGCTCAGGGCTCAAGGCTCAGGCAAAACCCTTGATTCTTCGGTCGAAGATCTTGCCTGAGCCTTGAGCCTTGAGCCTTGAGCCGTCCATCTGGCCACCACCCGGTCCTTGTAGATCGAGCACCACAGCATGAACAGGCAGAACAGCGCCAGTGCGACCCACGAGAGCTCCCACGACAGGCGCTTGTGCAGCGGCCGCGACAGCAGGCCGTAGACCATCTCGACATGGATCCAGTAGATGAAGAGTGAAGTCCGGCCGAGTTGCTTGAGCGGACTCCACTTGCTCGTGCCGCCGGGCCGCAGTTGCCAGGCATATGCCAGTCCGACCGCGGCCGTCATGATGCCCAGCCGCAGAAAGAAAAACGCCGGCGACGTCGTCCAGAAATGCGACTGCGGATACCACGTGGGGACGAACGACAGCTCGTAGGCAGTCACCGCCAGGCCGGTGCCGATGAGGGCGAATCCCAGGTTCGCGACGTGCTCCTGCCGGGGCGTCCGTAACCCGTCGAGGACGAGGCCGACGATGGCCCCGGCGAAGACGAAACCGGCCCACGGAAAGAACACGAAATTGCTGAGCGCACCCACAGGCCGCAGATAGGCTTCGATGGGATCGGGAAGCGCCGAGAGAATGGAAAGGTTGCGAACGATCGGCGTGACAAGCGTCACCGCGAGCATGGCGGCGGTAAACGCGAGCAGTCGGCCTTTCACCGTGCGCATCGCTCCCCAGATCGCCGCCGCGGCCATAATGGAAGGCCCCATGATGTTGAGGATGTCGACTTTCAGGATCGACCGCGGCGAGGACCAGCCGAGCACCCACGCCTGAATGCGGAACAGGAACGCGAGACCGAACACGTCGAGGCCCCGCCGGACGACAGCACGGGAGGCACCGTCGGCGTCGCCCGTTCTCCTCAGCTTCGATCCGGCGGACAGCGGTACCGCAACGCCGGCGAGGAACAGAAAAAGAGGCGCGCCGAAACCGCCGAGGACCATCGCATACGCGAACTGCCGCGCCTGGCGATCCGGAAAGCGCGTCCAGCTGTCGAGGAGATGGGCCTCGATCATGATGAGGACCGCAAGGCCGCGCAGGACGTCCAGGTAGCCGCGGCGAGTCATGGTGATGGGGGCAATGCTGAATGCTGAGGGCTGAATGCTGAAGGGAATTCAGAATTCATTTCAGCATTCAACATTCAGCATTCAGAATTGCAAACGTCACCGTGAGCTCGATGTCCTGTCGAAGGGAACTCCAGACCGAACAGTACTTGTCGCGGGAGAGGTCGATGGCCCGCTGGATGGGCTCGCTGGGTATGTTGCCGGTTACCGAAAACTGGAGCGCCACGCTGGTGAAACGGCGCGGCTCTTCTTCGGCGCGCTGGGCAACGAGGCCGACCTTCAAGCCCTTCAGATCGTGCCGGCCCTTCTTCAGCACATGGACGACATCCATGGCCATGCAGCCGGCCAGCGCGAACCCGAGGGCCTGCATCGGCGACGGGCCCGCGACCGAGCTACTGTCGAGCGTCATCCGCGTCTGGCCGGACGTGCCACTCAGCACAAGATCGTGTTCCCACACGAGTTCCACGACCGTTGGGGGCTTCATGGGGACATTCTAGCTCTCAGCTGTCACAGCTTCCAGCTTCCGGCTTCCGGCTTCCAACTAGGCCACCGAGTCTCGTCGAGCGGATAGCAGTGCTCTCGTGGAGCTGAGAGCTGAGCCGACAGCTGAGAGCTAAGCCGTCTGCGATCGCTGTGTCGTTCCACGTCCGAAGAGGTTCGACACGGCGAGCCATCCGAGGGGCAGCACCACGAGCAGATAGGTGAGGTACTGGCCGTAGATGCCGTCGGGACCGTAAGGCTCCGTGGCGTCGTGCCAGGGCTGGCTGTTGGGAAAGATGTTGGCTTCGGTCAGCTCGTGGACACCGTAGATCACGAGCTGCACGACAAAGACGAGCAGGAAGACGGCGGTGACCTGAAAGAACCGCGCGAGGTTGACGCGGTGGCCGTAGCGGGTCCAGAGCCAGGCGATGAACGCCGCGACGAGCGTGCCGGCGAAGGCGCCGCTGATGATGTCGACCGAGCGCACCTGGAACAGCAGCGCGTTCATGAGGAGTGCGGTCTCCATGCCCTCGCGGGTGATCATCAGGAGCGTGAAGCCGAAGACGCCGAGGAAAGCGGCCATCCCGGCCTTGCCTGTTCTGTTCGATGCTGCCTCGAGCCGGCCCTCGATGTTCTTCTTCAGATGGCGTCCCGCCCGCCACATGTGAACGATGAGCGAGGCGACGAGGGCCGCGGCGACGAGCGCGAGGACACCTTCCCACAGCGCCTGGTTAGCCGCCTGGGCGAGCAGCAGACCTGCCGCAATGCTGACGCCGATCGATGCGAGGATGCCCCACCGGACCGCGGGAATCAGGCCCTGGCGGCCGGTCTTCGTAAGGTAGGCGAGGCTGATGGCCACAATCAGGAACGCTTCCAGCCCCTCTCGCAAGGTGACGACGAACGCCTGCAACATGATGGATTCTCTCCGCCGACCGATGGCCCTTTATGAAAAGTGAGACCGATCTCGTTTTCAAAGCGTACACGGAGATATCCGACCGGTCAAGTCGGGTATAGACAGGCTCAGGGCAGAGGGCTCAAGGCTCAAGGCTCAAGCCTCAGGCAAGAGCGTCGATTACTTGGTCCAAGGTCTTGCTTGAGCCTTGAGCCTTGAGCCCTGAGCCCTGAGCCCGTCACTCCCGCCCTTCCGTGCGACGCGGCAGCACGTGTGCCGGCACGGCGCTGGCCTCTCCGTGGAGCCACTCGACTTCGAACCAGCCTCGATAGCCGAAAAGCGGACCCCACGTGCGGTTGCGAACGTCGACGTGGATGCGGAATCGTTTCTCGCGCTCGTCGTACCACTCGCACACCTCGGCTACACCGGAGAAGGACATCGGGAACGTGAACCCGATCGCGCCCTCGTAGAACCGCTGCGCTCCCGATCGGAGGCGGAGACCGCCGCGCTCGTCGACAGACAAGTCGATATCGACCGCCAGGTGCTGATGTGTGCCGAGGTAGTCGACAATGCGGCCGCGATCGCGGCTGTAGATCATGTAGGCATCGAAGCGCCGGCGGCGGGCCGTTTCGAACGTGCGGATCCACGTCACCGTTTCCCGGCCGAGCGGATCGCGGTAGGCGTAGTTCTCGATCGTGAACGGCACGTTCGATCCCTGCTCCGGAAACATGATCCGCCGGAAGGCACCCACGTAGAGGAACGGCAGCGTGTAGAGCGGGCCGTGCCAGAGCTGTTCCATCACGCCACGGCCGATCGCTGCCGTCCGGTCCTCGCTGCCGAAACCGAACCGCCGCTGAATCTGCGGGTGCAGCCGCGCGAACTCGCTGCCGAGCGCCTGCGTGTAGATGGAAGTCAAGACGACCCGTCCCGCCGGCGTCTGCAGCGCGTCGCGCTCGGGAGGTCTCGCGACGACAGGAGGGCAATCACCGAGAGCGCGATCACGCATCCATTCAACGTGACGGGATTGAACGCCGAGGTGAGGAACCGTGGCGACAACCATCCGACGAGGATGACGGCCGCCGTCATCAGTGCGATGACGCCGCCGAGCAGCAGGCGCGATCGCCACACGACGACCAGCAGGACCGCCAAGGCGATCTCGCCGATGCCGGCCGCCGTCACACCGAGGTGCGCGGCGACGGCGTCCACACCGGAGTCGGTGAGCATGACCGCCTCATCGGGGTGGCGGAAGAGCAGCTTCGGCACGAGGCCGTGCCACAGGAACACGCCCGCGACCGTCAGCCGTGCCGTGGCATAGACGAGGCTGCGCTCGAGGGACAGGGCCGGGTCGATCCCGCGTTCGATCCAGAGACGGAGCCGGTCGAAGCTCCAGGCCGTGGCCCATCCAAGGAGAGGACGGAAGACGCGGTCAGCGACGCGGCCGGACACGCCGAATCGCGTCGTGTAGTCGTACCACGTCAGGAACTTCACCCCGCCCGGCACGGGAATGTATTTCCAGTAACCACTGCCCTTTCGGATGAGCGACTTCGGATCATCCGACCAGAACTCGAGCGCGGACGTCCGGACGCCGCCCGGGCCGTCGTGACTTCCGACGGATTCGCCCTCGCCTTTGATGCCGAGGCCGAACCCGATCCGGGTGGCGTAGAGAAAGCGCTGAGGGGCTGACCGATCGGGGCGCGGCAGGTACTCGATCGACGTGAATCGCAGATCCCACTGCTCGTGGAGCGCCGGATCCTGCGTCCGCGTCCAGACGTCATCGACCGATCCCGCAATCACGATCTCGACGTAGATGCCGTCGCCAGCGCTCACGAGCGCGATGGTAGGTGCGCGCGGACGACGCTGTCAATCGCGACCAGGGCCCCGCGCGAAACACCAGCCAGAGGAATTACAGGAGATCAGAAGATCAGGAGGCCAGGAGATCGACTTTGAACTGGTGAACCCTGGAACCCTACTGAACCTCATGAACCTCATGAGCCTGATGAACCCGATGAACCTCCTGATACGCCCAACGTCACGTGACATAATCGCGTCATGCGACGCCTTGTTATCGCGCTCACACTTCTTGTTCTCCCTGCTGTGACGATGACTCAGACGCCACCGGGCGACGCGGCGCTACTGACGCACGCGCGTGCGCTCCACAAGCAAGTGCCGCTCATCGACGGGCACAACGACTATCCGTGGGCGCTGAGGGAGAACGCGGACCGCGATCTCGACAAGCTCGACATCACGAAACCGCAGCCGACGATCATGACCGACATCGCGCGCCTCAGGACCGGCGGCGTCGGCGGGCAGTTCTGGTCGGTGTACGTCCCGGCGGACGCGCCCGCGCCGGTGACGGCGACACTCGAACAGATCGACATCGTGCATCGCATGATGCGCAAGTACCCCGAGACCTTCGAGCTGGCGCTGACCGCCGACGATGTCGAGCGAATCTTCAAGAGGGGCAAAATCGCGTCGCTGATTGGCATGGAGGGTGGGCACTCGATCGACAGCTCGCTCGGCGCGCTCCGCATGTTCTATCGCCTCGGCGCGCGCTACATGACGCTGACCCATTCGAAAAACATTCCATGGGCCGACTCGGCCACCGACACGGCTGTACTCAACGGCCTCTCGCCGTTCGGAGAACAAGTCGTCCGCGAGATGAACTGGCTCGGCATGCTCGTCGACCTGTCGCACGTGTCGCCCGACACGATGGAGGACGCGATTCGCGTCTCCGCCGCGCCGGTCATCTTCTCTCACTCGTCGTCTCGGGCCATCAACGACGTACCGCGCAACGTGCCCGACAACATCCTGCAGCTGCTGCCGAAGAACGGCGGCGTGGTGATGGTCACCTTCGTCCCGGGCTTTCTCTCGCCGAAGGTCGCGGCCTGGAACAAACTGCAGGACGCTGAATCGAGCCGGCTGACCCAGCAGTTCCCGAGCGACCCGGCCGCGGTCAAGACGGGGCTGGGTGCGTGGACGAAGGCCAACCCCGCCCCCCGCGCCACCCTCGCTGACGCGGCCGATCACATCGACCACATCAAGAAGGTCGCCGGCATCGACCACATCGGCCTCGGAGGCGACTTCGACGGCATCACGAGCGTGGTCCAGGGACTCGAAGACGTGTCGACCTATCCGGCGCTGACCGCCGAACTCCTGCGCCGTGGCTACAAGGATGACGAGATCAAGAAGATCCTCGGCCTCAACATCCTGCGCGTGATGCGCGGGGTCGAGAAGGTTTCGGCCGGGCTGCAGAAGGAACGCGCCGCGTCGCCGATGCTGTTCACCAAGTAATCCCATGCGCGCGGTCACCCGCATCGTCGCGCTCGGAGACTCCACCACGGCGGGGACACCCGGCTTTCTCTCGCCGATCGAAGCGCCTCCGAAGGGACGCGGTGACGAGACGAGCCAGTACGCGTACTGGCTGATGCGCGCGCAACCGGGATGGGAAGTCCTCAACCGCGGGGTGAACGGCGAACGAAGCGATCAGATTGCCGCCCGCATCGCGCGGGACGCGATCGACCTCTCGCCAGCGGCGGTCATCGTCATCGCCGGAGTCAACGACGTCTACCAGGGACGCGCGGCCGAACACGTCACGGCTCAGCTGCGGGCCATGTACGACCGCGCCGCGCATGCCGGCATCCGCGTCGTCGCCGGCACGATCGTTCCTTACAACACGGCCACGCCCGACCAGAACGACCGGATGCATCAAATCAACGATTGGATCAGCCGGCAGGTCCGGGCCGATCCGGCCGTTGCGTTCGTGGATACCCGAGGGGCCGTCGCCGCGGCCGGTAGCCCCGACAGGCTGGCGGAGTCGCCCGACGGGCTCCATCCCTCGCCTGGCGGGTATCGCCGGATGGCCGACGCCATCCGGCCTGTGCTCGAAGCCGTCTTGCGCGGTATCCTGTAGAGAACCGCCGCCTGTTCAGCCGCTTGTCCAAGTGAAGAGTCACACTATGTTTTCAGCGACGCGCCTTTCTCCCGCGCGGGCCCTTGCCACTGCCGCCTGCGCCCTGACTTTGCTTGCCGCGCCCACGGGCGCGCAGATCAAGGTCGGCACTCAGACCGTCCCGCTGTATGTCACCGTCATGGACACGGCGAAGCGCCTCGTCCCCGATCTCGTGCAGGAGGACTTCGAGGTCTACGACAACGGCAAGCTCCAGAACCTCACGAACTTCGACAACAAGGTCACGCCGATCACCGTGGTCGTGATGCTCGACACGAGCGGCAGCATGACGCTCGCGCTCGGTCGCGTGAAGGAGGCGGCCGAACAGTTCCTGCTCCGCCTGCTGCCGGAAGACAAGGGCAAGGTGGGCGCCTTCAACGATAAGATCGAGGTCAAGCCGACCTCGGGACTACCGTTCTCGAACAACCGCGATCAGCTGATTCGCTACCTGCAGGACCTGGACTTCGGCTATCCGACCCGGCTCTACGACGCCGTCGACTACAGCATCAACGAGCTGAAGACGGTCGACGGCCGCAAGGTCGTGCTCGTCTTCACCGACGGCGAAGACACGGGGAGCAGGATGAGCTCTGGAGACGTGACGGAGCGGTCGCGCGTCGACGAGGTGATGGTGTACTCGGTTGGCCTGGAGAACGAGTACATGAACGGTAACCAGCGCGTGCGGACGTCACCGGATCGCGGGCTGAGACGACTCTCCGACGAGACGGGTGGCGGCTTTTTCATGTTGAAGAAGACCGACGAGCTCGGCAGCACCTTCACACGGATCGCGCAGGAGCTTCACAGTCAGTACGTGATGGGTTTCAGCCCTGAAACACTGGACAACAAGATCCACAAGCTCGAGGTTCGCCTGAAGAAGCCCGGCATGACCGCCCGGGCGCGTAAGAGTTACGTGGCCGCACCGCCAAGTGCCGGTACTGGCGGCAAATAGGCCGGTTGCCACACAAACCTCACAGATCCCTTGCAAATCCCACTAAACTTTTGCTGGCTCCCGGCCGTCTTACATGTTGAAAGGACGGACAACATGTTTGAATGGAATGTGTCCAGCAATGCGGAACGCCTCGTGGCTTTCCTGCTCGTCTGCGCGATTGTCGTAACCGCACTCGCCTAACCCCCACCAACGCGCACGTGAGGTCACCCGTCGGTCGTCGTCGGGTTGACCTCCGCGACTCAACCCGCACGTCACGTCAGCGTCGCACGCAGCCGGTCAACTCGCACGCGCGCCCAGCGCCCCAGCGAGGCAAGACCCAGCAAGGCCCCAGCAAGGCCCCAGCAAGGCCCCAGCAAGGCCCCAGCAAGGCCCCAGCAAGGCCCCAGCAAGGCCCCAGCAAGGAACGTGCAATAGCGTGCACCACCTCTCATCACGCCTGTCATCACCTGCCGGGGCGATTTTAGTTTCAGTAAAGGCCCAGTCGGCTGTGGTCGATAGTTTGACGATGGGCGGGTTGTACAATTCCGCCATCGCACGAATGCTCTCCCTTTCAGTCATGGGGAAGATAAACATGAGACGAGTGGCGCTGATGACGTTGGCGATTGCGGTCGGAGCGGCGGCTGGCTGCCACAGCTCCGAAGACAAACACGCCGAAGAGGCCGCGAAGCAAGCGGCCAAGGCGATCGAGCAGGCGGCCAAGAGCGGGGAGGCCGGCGCGGCGCAGGCCGCCAAGGGGCTCGAGCAGATGGCCAAGGGCATCGAGGCAATGGCCGGCGGCGCCGGAAGCGACGGCACGAAGCCCGTCGATCCCGTGAATTTCCACGATCTCCAAACGCTCTTCCCCGACCTCGACGGCTGGGAAAAGGCCAAGCCGACGGGTGAACGGATGACGGCGCCGTTCAAGTTCTCGCAGGCCGAAGTCCGCTACAAGAAAGGCGATTCGAGCCTCGAGCTGAAGATCATCGACTCGGGGTTCAACCAGCTTCTCTTCACGCCGTACGCGATGTTCATGCAGGCGGGCTACGAGAAGGAGACATCGAGCGGCTACGAAAAGTCGACGATGGTCGGCGACCAGCCCGGTTGGGAGAAGTGGAATACCGAAGGCAAGGACGGCGAAGTCAACGCGTTTGTCGACAAGCGCTTCATCCTCACCGTCGAAGGACGAAACGTCGATGACATCAAGGTGCTGCACGATATCATCGGCAAGATCGACATGGCCAAGCTGGCCGCGATGAAATGACGGGCGGCAGGCCGAGACGACGAGACAAGTGAGGCGTGATGCTGAAACCGCTGACCGTCGCTGCCGCCGCGCTGAGCCTCTTCGTGCCTGAGACTCAGCTTCCCGGTGACCGGCCGGCGGCCAACCCGCGCGCGACGCGATCGGTGGTGCTGGCGCGCAACGGCGTCGTCGCCACGAGCCAGCCGCTCGCCTCGGCGGCCGGCCTGCGCGTGCTCCAGCAAGGGGGCAACGCCATTGACGCGGCGGTTACGGCCGCCGCCGTCCTCTCGGTCGTCGAGCCCACAATGAACGGCGTGGGCGGCGATCTCTTCGCGATCGTCTACGACGCGAAGACGAAGACCGTGCACGGCCTGAACGCGAGCGGACGCGCGGCGGCCGCCGCCACGCCGGACGAGTTCCGGCGCCGCAAGCTCGACGAGATCCCCTATCGCGGCGTGCTCTCGGTCAGCGTGCCAGGCGTCGTCGACGGATGGCAGGAGCTCCTGTCGAAGCACGGGACGATGTCACTGGCGCGCGCCGTCGAACCCGCGATTGGCTACGCGCGCGAGGGCTTCGCCGTCAGCGAGATCATCGCGCAGCAATGGAAGGCTGAAGAAAAGACGCTGGCCGCGGACCCTGCAGCGGCGGCGACGTTCCTTCCCGCCGGTCGCGCACCATCGCCCGGCGACGTGTTCAAGAACCCGAACCTCGCCTCGACCCTCGACGCCATCGCGCGCGGCGGACGGGACGCGTTCTACCGCGGGCCGATCGCGCAGGCGATTGCCGCCGACATGAAGGCGCGCGGAGGCCTGCTCACCGCGGCCGACCTCGCAGCGCACCACTCCGACTGGATCGCGCCAATCTCGACGACCTACCGGGGTTACGAAGTACTCGAGCTGCCGCCGAACACCCAGGGCGTCGTCGCGCTCGAGATGCTCAACATTCTCGAGGGATTCGACGTGAAGGGGCTCGGACACAACTCGGCGGCGTACCTGCACCTGCTCGTCGAAGCCAAGCGGATTGCCTTCGCCGATCGCGCCGCGTGGCTGGGTGATGCGGTTCCGCCGGAAGTCCTCGCGCGCCTCAAGTCCAAGGAGTACGCGGCCGAACGCAGGCGTGAGATCGACCCGGCGAAGGCCGCGGCAAGCTACCGTGCGACGACGCTCGGCGGCCGCTCCCCCGCCGCGCCAGAACCGCCCGCCGCCAGAGGCGACACGATCTACATGACGGTGGCCGACCGCGAGGGCAACGTCGTGTCGCTCATTCAATCCATCTTCGAGAGCTTCGGCGCCGGCATCGTCGCCGGCGATACGGGGATCACGCTGCACAACCGCGGCAGCCTGTTCTCGCTCGAACCGGGACATCCGAACATCCTCGCGGCAGGCAAGCGGCCGTTCCACACCCTCGTGCCGGCGATGGTGATGAAAGACAACCGGCCATGGCTGTCGTTCGGTGTGATGGGCGGCGACATGCAGCCGCAGGGTCACGTGCAGGTGCTCCTCAACTTGATCGACTTCGGCATGAACGTACAGGAAGCCGGCGAGGCCGCTCGCTTCAGGCATTCAGACGCGGGTCTTGCGCTGGAATCCGCGATCTCGGCCGAGGCCCGCGCCGGCCTCCAGGCGCGCGGCCACAGCGTCATCACGGGGTTTGGCGTATTCGGCGGCTTCCAGGGAATCCTGTTCGACCCGAAGACAGGCGTGATGATGGGAGGATCGGATCCACGAAAAGACGGGCAGGCGGTGGGATACTGACGGAAGAAAGTTTGAAGTCTGACGTTGGAAGTCTGAAGTGCGGAAGTGTGAAGCGCGAAATGTGAAGTAGAAGTTGGAAGTAAGTAGGAAGCTGGAAGTGGAACTCCTTTCGCACTTCACACTTCCTTCGGGCTTCCACTTCACACTTGCTACTTCCCACTTCCGCACTTCAGACTTCCAACGTCAGACTTCAAACTTTCATCTCTGGATCTTCTGCCCCGTCCGCTCCTCGAGCGCCGGCAGAACGGTCCTGAGTGCTGAGTCCTCGATTCGCAGAATCACCGGCTCCCCGCCGGTGAGCAGGATGACCCAGTTGCGCTCGCCTCTCAGGAAACCCATGCGGCCGAGATCGATCTTGCTCTCGACGACCTGCCCGCTGGCGTCGCGCCACCGGGGCTGCTTGGATCGGGCGTAGAAGATTCCGGTCAGCGAAGTGTTTGCGAGCGACAGGATCGGTGCGCTGCCGCCTGACGCCACGATCGAAACATGTCCATCGGCGAGGTGCAGAACGCCTTCGCGCTCGCGCGCCCGATCGCCTTCTGCGACGAGCATCCGCACCTGGTTGAAGGTCACCGGTGGCAGAACCGGCGGTGCAGGCACGGCTGGTGGAGGTGTGGCTGGTGGCGCCACGGCCGGGTCTTTCGTCGTTGACGCGCGGCCCCCGACCGGCGACCCGCCGGGTGACACGCCGGTGCTCGTTCCACGACCCGCTGTCTTCGCCGCTGGTCCCGCGCCTGCTGTCGCCACACCGCGCTCGCCGGCTGCCGGCGGCTGACCGACCGTGGCGCCGGGCGCGGGCGCGGTCTTCGGGGGTGCAGGTACCGTCGCCGGCGCACTGACGGGCGGAGTGGCCGGCGGTGGCGGGACGGCGGATACGGACGAGACCGGCGTCGGCGGCGCGGGTGACGCATCGGTTGCGGCCGACGGCGCGGAACCTGATGGCGCCGCGGGAGCGGCCGCGCTCTCGACCGCCACCGTTTGCGGACTCGAAGACGCGCGAGCGCCACGGAGCGCGGCAAACGCAAGGACCGCGATGCCGGCCGCGACAATCACCAGCAGCGCGGCGAGCGCCATCAGATGTGTCCGGCCGAGCACGACGGTGGTGGTCTTCTCGACGAGCGGTGTGTTGGTCGGCGTCGGAGCCGCGGCGACCGCCGGTCGCATGGGTGACGTCACGGGCGACGCCGACCTCGCCGTATTCCCCGGCATCGCCGGGATCGCGGACGAGGTGCGCATCGGCGTCGGCGTGCGATGCGGCACCGTCATGTCCAGATCGAGCGGAAGGCCGGGCGGAGTCGGCGTCGAGAGCGTCGGCATCTCGCCCAGTGCCTGTGGCGTCACCGCCGCGATCAGAGCGGAGCGGAACTCCTCCGCGCTCTGAAATCGATCGGACGGAGACTTCGCGAGCGAGCGGTCGACAATCGCCGTGCACCAGCCGGGCAGGTCCGGCCGGAACGACGCGATCGGCGTCGGCGCTTCCGAGATCTGCATCTGCACCATCGAGATGGCGGTGTCGGCGTTGAACGGCAGGTGACCGGACAGCAGGCGGTACAGGACGACGCCGACCGAATACAGATCGGCACGGCCATCGATCTCGCGGCCGAGCACCTGTTCGGGCGCCATGTAGGCGGGCGTGCCCATCATGTAGCCGCCGTGAGTGAAATGCTCGGACCCGAGGACGCGGGCAATGCCGAAGTCCATGACCTTCACGGCCCCAGCCTCGGTGATCATCAGATTGGCCGGCTTGAGATCGCGATGCACGACGCCGCCGCGATGCGCATGCCCGAGCGCGTCGAGCACCTGCATGCAGAGATGCGCGGCCTGGGGCGGTGCAAGCGGCCCGAGCCGATCGGACAAGTCGTGGAACGTCTCGCCGCGTACGAACTCCATCACCATCAGCAGCTCGTCGTCCTGATGATGGAGCTCGTAGATCGTGGCGATGCCTGGGTGATTGAGCCTGGCAAGCGTGACGGCCTCGCCGCGGAAGCGCTTCAACACGTCGGCATCGGTCAGGTCCGGATTGAGGACCTTGATCGCGACTTCGCGGTCGAGCGTCTGATCGACCGCCTTGTAAACGGTCCCCATACCACCGCGGCCCAGCTTGTCGACGATGCGGTACTTACCGACAGTGGTGCCGATCATGGTTGGAAGTCTGGGAAAGGGCCGAAGTTTGTCAGTGTAGGAGTCCCCGTCCCCGCTTGTCAAACGTATCCGCCTCAGTCACAAGCGGAATCCGTGCCGCGCGCGATCACGAAAGCGTGGGCGTCGCCAATGTGCGGATGGGCTTGAACTTCTGTCGGGATCTGAGGGGGGTTTCGCGTCGGGAGAGACCACGCGCGGGGCTAGCGGAAGCGCGCCAGGAACGGCGCCAGCGGAGAGAAAAGTCTGCCTGCGGGGCGTAACAGAGAGCACGGAGTCAACGGAGGAATCTCACCACAGATCCCTCCGTCTCCTCCGCTTCCGCCAATCTACTTCGGCAGCATCACGGTATCGATGACGTGAATCACGCCATTCGACGCGACGATGTCGGTCTTGACGACCTTGGCGTTGTCGACCATCACGGTCCCACCCTCGACCATGATTTGGACCGGCTTGCCGTTCACGGTCTTCGCGCTCTTGAGCTTGACGACGTCGGCGGCCATAACTTTGCCGGCAACGACGTGGTAGGTGAGGATGTCGGTCAGCTTCTGCTTGTTCTCGGGCTTCAGCAGGTTCTCGACCGTGCCCTTGGGCAGCTTCGCGAACGCCTCATCGGTCGGCGCGAAGACCGTGAACGGTCCCTTGCCCTTCAACGTGTCGATGAGACCTGCAGCCTGGAGTGCGGCCGCGAGGGTCTTGAACGAGCCGGCGGCGACGGCGGTGTCCACGATGTCCTGCGGCTGGGCCTGAACGCGCGGCTGACCCGAGAAGGGAATGAGCACGGCGACGGCCGCCAGGGTGACGATGGCTCGATTGATCCGAAACACTGATTTCATGTCGCTCCTCTACGATGTCTGTTGATTAAAGAACGTCCTGACATCTCTCCTCAACCCACGAGCCCGTCGCGGTATTCCCGGCAGCGGCTATATACGTATACCTTTCGGTCTACTATATTTAGTGCTCAGAGAGATTCAGAAATTGACGATCGGGCCAAACATAAGCAAAGTCGTGCTGTTACGGTTGTGCGAGAACTAATTACATAGAGCGATTGGTATATTTTATAGACCGTATTGATGAGTGCCCGATTCGCGCGGACTCCGGGCTGGTGAAGGGGCCGTCGGCAGGGTAAGCTGGCGCTCACCCATGGCACGTACTGCGGGAAGCCGGAATCGCGACTACGACGAGAAGCGCCTCGCGCTGCTCAAGCGTCTCGACCCGCGCCTCTCCGATCTATCCAGGATCCGGCCCAGCTTCCGGGAGATGGCCGGTGCCGCCGGCGTCAGCGTGCCCACGCTACGCCACTACTTCAAGGATCGGGAAGGCGTCGTGCAGGCCTACCTCGTCTGGCAGGGCGGAGAGTCGGCGCGCTACAGGCCGCTCGTGGCCACGACCGAGGACCCATTCCAGCACTCGATCCGCAAGGTGCTGCAGGGCTCGGCATTCGGCCTGAAGGACATGGGCCGGATCCGCACGCACGTCGTGGGGCTCACCGAAGGGCTCCACAACGACCGCGTGGGCCCGAGCTACCTGCAGGCGACGCTCGAGCCGCTGCTCGCCTCGGTCGAGCAGCGCCTGACGCTGCACGTCGCGCGCGGTGAAATGCGTCCGGTCGATCTCAGGCACGCAGCCGTGTCCCTCCTGGCACCGCTCCTGCTCGCAATCCTGCACCAGCGCGAGCTCGGCGGGACGAGCGTCCGGCAGATGGACCTGGACCGCTTTCTCGACGATCATGCGGCGGCGTTCGTCAGGGCCTACGCCGCTGACACCGTCGGGGCGCGAGCGACGCGTGTGACCCGCAAGACCACTAGGAGACCCGCCGCGGGCGCCTCGGCTCCGAAGGTGGGGGGCGGCCGTTCAAGTCGGCCCGGGCGCACCAGAATTCGCTAGACTCGCGGCGGATTCCGGCGATAGTTCCTCCGTGGACATGAATAGCTTCACCGCATCGTCGACGGAAGTCTCTGGCACGCGTCCCGTGTTCAACCGGCGCATCTTTTTCTGGGCCATCACCTCGGCGCTGGCTGGATTCCTGTTTGGTTTCGACACGGTCGTGATCTCCGGCGCGGAACAGAAGATTCAGACACTCTGGGAACTCAGCTCTGGCGTGCACGGATTCGCCATTGCCTCGGCGCTTTACGGCACCGTGCTCGGTTCGCTGTTCGGCGGCTGGCCAACGGATCATCTCGGTCGCAAGAGGACGTTGCTGGGCATCGGCGTGCTGTACGTCATCTCGGCGGTAGGCTGCGCCTTTGCCAACGGCGTCGGCATGTTCGTCGTCGCGAGGGTAATCGGCGGCATCGGCATCGGTATCTCCACCGTGGCTGCGCCGCTGTACATCTCGGAGATCGCCCCGCCAGCCTATCGGGGACGGCTCGCGGGCATGTTCCAGTTCAACATCGTGTTCGGCATTGTCATTGCTTTTGCCTCGAACGCGCTCCTTGCCGGCATCGGGGACAATGCCTGGCGGTGGATGCTCGGCGTGGCCGCGTTCCCTTCCGCGGTTTATACCGCCATGTGCTTCGCGATTCCGGAAAGCCCCCGCTGGCTGATCGGGCGGAAGAGCGATCGCGCCGCCGGGGTGAGCGTTTTGAAGCTCATCGAGCCGGACGCCTCGCCTGCGCAGATCGAGGCGGAAGCCGACGCTATTCTCGCCGCCTCGTCCGAGCGCGTTACCTCTGCGAGGTTCTGGACGTGGCAGTTGCGGGTGCCCATCCTGCTGGCGTTCCTCATCGCCTTCTTCAACCAACTCTCCGGCATCAATGCCATCCTCTATTTCGCACCGCGCATTTTCGAGATGACCGGACTCGGCGCGAAGGCGGCCTTGCTGCAGTCGGTCGGCATCGGTATCACGAATCTGATCTTCACCTTTGTCGGGCTGTGGCTGATTGACCGGCTGGGCCGGCGCACGCTCCTCATCATCGGCTCGTTCGGATACATCGTGTCGCTCGGGCTGACGGCGTGGGCGTTCTTCACCGAGCATTACAGCATCGTGCCGGCCTGTATCTTTGCATTCATCGCGGCGCACGCCATCGGCCAGGGCGCGGTAATCTGGGTGTTCATCTCGGAAATATTCCCGAACCGCCACCGCGCCGAAGGCCAGACGCTGGGGAGCTCGACCCACTGGATCTTCGCTGCGCTACTGACGACGTTCTTTCCCAGGATGGTTTCCGCGTTCCCGCCTGGCTACGTATTCTCGTTTTTTGCCTTCATGATGACGCTGCAACTGGTCTGGGTGTACACGATGGTTCCAGAGACCAAGGGTGTTCCGCTGGAGCAGATGCAGAAGCGGCTGGGAATGGTGTGAGGCCAATGAGCTTCGCGATTGTCGGCATCGGCGAGGTGCTCTGGGATCTGCTGCCCGCCGGCCCGCAGCTCGGCGGTGCACCGGCCAACTTCGCGTACCACGCCCGTGCTCTGGGCGCCAAGGCTTGTGTGGTGACCAGGGTCGGCAAGGATGATCGTGGCGTAGCGATCCTCGAGCGCTTCGAGCAGATGGCCATCGCCGGCGACACCGTGCAGGTGGACGACGCCGCGCCTACCGGCACGGTAACGGTCGCACTCTCTGACGAGGGCATTCCGAATTACATCATCCACGAGAATGTCGCCTGGGATCGCCTGGCGGTCACAACGCCAGCGTTCACTGCCGTTCGCGAGGCCGATGCCGTCTGTTTTGGAAGCCTTGCCCAGCGGGGTGACACTTCGCGGGATTCTATCCAGAGGCTGGTGGCCGCCGCCCCGGCACAGACTCTGCGGATTCTGGACATCAATCTGCGCCAGAACTACTTCTCGCATGATCTGATTGACCAGTCTCTCCGGCTGGCCAATGTACTCAAGCTGAACGACGACGAGCTGCCGATCCTGGCGCAACTGTTTGACCTGTCCGGTTCAACTCGGCGCCAGATCGAAACTCTCGCGCGGAACTTCGATCTGCAACTGGTGGCCCTGACACGCGGCCCGGCGGGAAGCTTGCTGTTTCAGGCAGGCGAATGGTCCGACTGTCCATCGGTTCCGATCGCCGTCGTGGATACGATCGGCGCAGGTGATGCCTTTACGGCGGCACTGGTCCTGGGACTGCTTTGCAAAAAGCCGCTCGATGCGATCAATGCCGTCGCCAACGAAGTCGCGCGCCACGTCTGTTCTTGCGCTGGAGCCACGCCGCAATTGCCGAAGCACTTTGCCGAGCGGTTTCACCGGCCGTAACGGCCCGCCTGGCACCGCTGACCGTTCAACTGCCGCGACACGAAACCTGGAGCCGTGAATCATGAGGACATTCAGCCTTGTTACCGCCACCGTGGTCGTGGCACTGGCGTCAGCGGCGGGCAGCCCGCAGGGCTATTACATGGAGCCGTTCCGGCCGCAGTATCACTTCACGCCGGAAAAGAACTGGATGAACGACCCCAATGGCCTGGTCTTCTACGAGGGCGAGTATCACCTCTTCTACCAATACAACCCCTTCGGTGACAAATGGGGCCACATGAGCTGGGGGCACGCGGTCAGCCCCGACATGGTGCACTGGAAACATTTGCCGCTCGCCTTGCCCGAGTCGGAAGATGTGATGATTTTTTCCGGCAGCGCGGTTGTGGACTGGAAGAACTCCAGCGGCTTTGGCCAAGGTGGCAAGCCGCCGCTCGTCGCCATCTACACCGGCTACCGAACGACGGACCGCCTGCAGTTTCAATGCGTAGCGTACAGCAACGACAACGGGCGCACCTGGACGAAATACCCCGGCAATCCGGTCATCAACATTGACTCCAAGGACTTTCGGGATCCAAAGGTGCAGTGGCACGACGCGACCAAACGCTGGGTGATGACGGTCTCGCTCTCGGCCGAACACAAGGTGCGTTTCTATGGTTCAGACAATTTGCGGGAGTGGACGCTTCTGAGCGAGTTCGGCCCGGCGGGCGCGACCGGCGGCGTGTGGGAATGTCCTGACCTCTTTGAACTACCGGTGCAAGGCACGAATGAAGGCCGCTGGGTGCTGGCGGTCAACATGAATCCAGGCAGCGTGGCGGGTGGATCGGGCGGCCAGTACTTCATCGGCCAGTTCGACGGCACCCGGTTTGTCACCGACAAAGATGCGTCGACTCAGCCCACGCGTGCGCGTTCCGCTTCCGAATCAGCGCTGTGGTTTGACTACGGCCCGGACTACTACGCCGCGGTTTCATGGAGTGACGTGCCCAAGTCCGACGGCCGGCGGCTCTGGCTCGGCTGGATGAGCAACTGGGCGTACGGTACGGACGTGCCCACGTCGCCGTGGCGCAGCGCCATGTCCATTCCGCGCGAAGTCGGTTTGCGTAAGACTGCCGAAGGCATCCGGCTGGTACAACAGCCGGCTCGAGAGATGGCATCCCTGCGGGACGAACATTTCACCTTCACGGGCGGCGTCCTTGGCAAAGCAAACGCCTGGCTCGAGGAGAAACGCATTCAGGGTGATCGTCTCGAGCTCATGGTCGAGTTTGAAGCGCAGAGCTCGGGAACCGAAGGCGTGAAGGTGTTGAAGGGCGACAAGGAGGCGACAGTGATTGGAGTCGACCGCCAGCGCCGGCAAGTCTTCGTGGACCGCACGCAATCGGGCAACGTGAAGTTCCACCGGGCATTCTCCGGCGTGTACGAGGCGCCGCTCCCCGTTCATGACGGCAGAGTGAAGCTGCACGTCTTCGTGGACGCCAGTTCGGTAGAAGTGTTCGTGAACGACGGGGAACGGGTGTTCACCGATTTGGTGTATCCGTCCGCAGCGAGTCGCGCGGTGGAATTCTTTGGATCGGCCAGCACGGCGACGATCACTTCACTCGACGTGTGGACGTTGAAATCGGTCTGGAGATAATGGCGATGTACGGGCCGCTAAAGACGGAACCCGTGCCGCAGCGGGTCCGCGTCGTCGAGCAGGAACATGTTCTCGCCGGTGATGTAGGCTTCGCCCTCGATCTCTGGCAGGATCGCCGGAAGGTCGCCCACAGTCGTCTCCCCGGCGATCCGCCCGCGAAACCGCGTGCCGATGATGCTCTCGTGGACGAACGCCTGCTCGGTGCCGAGCAGCCCCATCGCCGCGAGCACGGCCATGACGGCGCAGGTGCCGGTCCCGCACGGTGACCGGTCGACCTCGGCGTCCGCGAAGATCGTCACGTTGCGCAGGTGGGCATCGTCGGATGACGGCGGTCCGGTGAAGATGGTTCCGTAAATGCCGCCAAGCCCCGGCTCGTCGGGATGAACCACCTGCACCGCCGACTCGACCGCGTGCTTGATTGTCATGCCCACGCGCCGCAACTCACCGAGGTGTTCGGGGCGGATGCCCAGGCCAGCCGATTCGGCGTCCACGATCGCATAGAATGCGCCGCCGAACGCCACATCCGCGCGGACCTCTCGGGTACCGGTCCAGACCGGCACCGCCGCGTGGAGGATGAACGACGGCACGTTCACGAAGCTGACACGCTCCACCCGCGTCCGATCGCCTTCGCGGCGAGTCACGGCCCGAGCCCGGATCTGCCCCGCCGGAGAATCGAGCACAATCGCATCGCCGCCGCCACGCGGGACGATCAGCCCGCGTTCGATAGCCATCGTGACCACGGCAATCACGCCGTGGCCGCACATCGTGCTGTAACCCTCGTTGTGCATGAAGAGCACGCCCGCATCCGAGTCCGCATGCTCCGGCTCGGTCAGCAGCGCGCCATACATGTCCGCGTGCCCCCGCGGCTCGAGCATCACCGCCGTGCGCAGGTGGTCGCAGTTGGCCCTGACCCACTCCCGCCGCTCGAGCATCGTCGTCCCCTCGACGCGGGGAAAGCCGTCCACGATGAGCCGGAGCGGTTCGCCGGCGGTGTGCGCGTCGATGGTGCGGAGGGTGATCATTGGTCAAGGCTCAGGGCTCAGGGCTCAAGGCTCAGGCAAAACCCTGGAGTAAGCTCTCGAAGATCCTGCCTGAGCCTTGAGCCTTGAGCCTTGAGTCAATAGAGAGCTTATAATCACCCCGCTCCAACCACCATGCTGCTCCTGTCCGAAACTGACGTCCGCCACCTTCTATCGATGGACGACCTGATCCAGGCGATGGAGGTGGCCCTGGCCGAGTTCTCGTCCGGACACACGCAGCAGCCGCTGCGCACCGTGCTCGAGGTCGGCCCCGGGCACGCGTTCTTTGGCGTCATGCCGGCGTTCATGCCAGCGACCGGCGCGCTCGGCACAAAGCTGGTCACGGTTTTCGGCAGCAATGCCGCCCTGGGCCTGCCGTCGCATCTCGCAACGATCCTCCTGATGGACTCGACGACGGGCGAGCTCCTGTCGGTGATGGACGGACGCTACATCACCGAGGCGAGGACGGCCGCGGTATCGGCGGTCTCGGCCAGGCTGCTGGCGCGCGAGGACGCCGGAGTGATGGCGATTCTCGGGTCTGGCGTGCAGGCGCGAAGCCACCTGCGCGCGTTCAGCCACGTGCGCGCGTTGCGGGACGTGCGGGTCTGGAGCCCGAGCGAGATCCACCGGCGCGAGTTCGCCGACCAGATGCATCGTGAAATCGCCGTGCCCATCTCCCCTGTCGCGACGGTCAAGGACGCGGTCGACGGCGCGGATCTCGTCGTGCTCGCCACGGCCACACGAGAACCGATCCTGCGGAGCGACTGGATTGCCGACGGCACGCACATCGCTGCCGTCGGAGCCTGCCGTCCGGATCAGCGGGAGATCGAAACCGGGCTGATGAAGCGGGCACGGGTGTTCGTCGACTCGCGAACGGGAGCTCTGGCCGAAGCGGGCGATCTGGTGTTGCCGATTCGCGAAGGGGCGTTCGATGCGTCGCACATCGCGGGCGAGCTGGGAGAACTCGCGGCCGGGACAGTCGCCGGGCGCCGCTCACCCGGCGAGGTCACGCTCTTCAAATCGTTGGGAATGGCCGTCGAAGATGTCGCGGCCGCATATCTCGCGTACCAGCGGGCGACCGAGCGTGGACTCGGCCGTGGCATCCCCTGGTAACTCGACGACGGACTCCACGCAGGGGCTGCTATAGACGGTTCTTGTTCTTCTTCTTCGCTTCGAGCCAGCGCTTCTTCATCATCTCCGAGATGCGCTTGCGCCCCTCGGCGGACATGCGCCCGCGGCGCCGCGTCCGTGCGGCAGGTGGCGCTGACGCGCTCGCGACGGCCGCCGCCACACCTCGCTTCGCCGCCACGCCCACTTTTGCGCGCAGCTTGGCGGCCTCGGCATTGAGCATCGCCAGCCGCTCTCGCGTGTCCGCAATCTCGCGCTCCAGCCCGCCAAGAGCCCACCCGATCCACTCAGCCGACTTGAACAGGACGCTGTCAGATTTCTTTCTGCGCCGCCCTCGAGGCATGTGTCAGTCTCCTTGTTGAGTCCAGTGCCGACGGCCTCCCAGCCGATCAGCATTGCTATCATATTCCTATGCGATCGGGCCGACTACTGGCCGCGTGCGTGACGATGCTGCTTCTCTGGACGTGTGCCGCGGCAGCCTCGGCACAGCTCCAGACGGCGGATTCGCTACGCCTGCGGGCGACCGAGCTCATCTACGAGCATCAGCACGACGAAGCCATCAGGCTCCTGCGCCAGGCCGTTGCCCTCGCACCCGATCAGTCGGCCACCCATCGATCCCTTGCCAGTGCCCTGTGGCTGAAGATGCTGTTTCTGAGGGGCGCGGTTACGGTGGACCATTATCTCGGTCCGTTCAATCGAGCGAGAGTCGACCTCACGAAGCCGCCGCCGGAACTCGTCTCCGAATTCCAGAGCTCGATCAGGACGGCCCTCCGGCTCGCCGAATCGCGCGTGGCGGCCCTTCCGCCCGGAGGGTCTGCCAAGGAAGCTGCACAGGCACATTACGATCTTGGCGCGGCCGAGGGCCTCAACGCCTCCTACATCGCATCAATCGAAGGCCGTCTCCTCGCAGGATTTCGCGCGGCCAGCCGCGCGTACGACGAGCACGAACAAGTGCTGCGCCTCGATCCGTCCCGGAAAGACGCCGGCCTGACGGTCGGCACCTATCGCTACATCGTCTCCACACTCTCGATGCCGCTGCGACTGATGGCCTACGTGGCGGGCTTCGGCGGAGGCCGGGAGCGTGGCATCCAGATGCTGCAGGAGACCGCAGCCGCCGGTGGCGAGAATCGCACCGATGCCATGTTCGCGCTCGTTCTTGTCTACAATCGCGAGCAGCGGTACGACGACGCCCTCAGGACGCTGCAGGAACTGCGCACGCTGCATCCCCGTAACAGGCTTGTACTGCTCGAGACTGGGTCGACAGCGCTCCGGGCCGGCCGGCCCGCGCAGGCCGAAGCTGTCCTGACCGAAGGCCTGGGGATGCTCGCGGCGACGAGCGGTCCAAGAATCCCGGGTGAAGAGACATTGTGGCGCTATAAACGTGGAGCGGCCCGGGTGGCGCTCGGGCGCGGCGACGCCGCCCGTCCCGACCTGCAGAGCGCGACGACGGCCGACGCGCAGACATGGGTGCGGGGGCGTGCGCGCGTCGAGTTGGCGCGCATCGCGCTGCAGCGTGGCGATCGCGACGGGGCGGCGGACGAGGCCCGCCAGGCCGAGACGTTATGCCAGCAGGGTCAGGACTCGGTCTGCCTGGACGAGGCGAAGAAGCTGCTGAGGACGAGCGATGGCCGGTAAGATCAAAACCTGGATCTGGGTCATCATCTCGATCGTCGTCATCTGCATTCTCGGCGCCGTGGCCGTCGCCGGGATGGGCTACTACTTCTTCACGAAGCACTTCGATACGAAGGTGACGTCTCCCGCCAGCGCGAGCGTCGAGTTCGAACGGGTCAAGGCACAGTTCGCGGGCCAGAAGCCGCTCATCGAGCTCGACGAGCGTGGGCGGTTTCTCAGAGCCAATCCGGATCGGCCAGGTCGATCGGACACGCGCAGGCCCGATCAGCTGTACGTCCTCGCTTTCGACCCCGACGACGAGCGCATCGTCAAGGTGACGATTCCGTTCTGGCTGCTGCGGCTGAAGTCACGCGGAACGATCGACTTCAACGGCGGCCAGCTCGAGCTCGAGGATCTCAAGTTGACCGTCGAGGACCTGGAGCGTTTCGGCCCGACGCTCATCGTCGATCACAAAAGCTCGGGCGGCGAACGTGTCCTCGTCTGGTCGCAGTAACTGTCCTGTCGCTGCGACTCCTCCCATAATCCTCCGCGTTTTCCGGCCGTAATCCGGCTGGCACACCGGGCCTGACTCTTGCGACCACGGGAGTGCAGGGGGGCACTATGAAACGACTCTTTCTCGTGTCCGCGCTCGGTGTAGTTGGACTCGCGCTCGCCTCGCCGGCCGCCGCGCAGCTCGCCGGCGGGATCGATTTGAATCGTCCGACGTATGCGGACGAGGCGCGGCAGCCGTACAACGAGTCGAGGCGCGTGGCGTACGACAACGGCTATCGGGAAGGCGTCAAGGAAGGCGAGCGCGACGCGCGGAGTCGCAACACGTTCAACTATCAGGACGAGCGAACCTGGCAGCGCGCCGACAAGGGATATCACCGCAGCTTCGGCGACTGGGACCGCTATCAGCAGACGTTCAGAACCGGCTTCGCGGCCGGCTATGCGGATGCCTACCGGCGTTTCGTGCCGGACTATGGTTACCGGGGCAACGGCGGCGTCTACCCGAACACGCAGGGCGGTTACGGCTATCCAAATCAGGGCGGGTATGGCTACCCCAGCCAGGGCGGGTACGGATATCCCGGGCAGAGCGGGTATGGATATCCGTCACAAGGCCGCTACGGGTATGGCCCGGCGTACTCGAACGGCGTGAACGATGGATATGAGAAGGGCCGCGAGGACGCGCGGGACCGCGACTCCTACGACCCGCTGCGGCACAAGTGGTATCGCGAGGGCGACCACGATTACAAGAGCCAGTACGGTCCGCGGCCTCAGTACGAGAACGTCTATCGCGAGGGATTCAAGGAAGGCTACGAGCGCGGGTATCGGGAGTGGAGTTATAGACGGTAGCTTCCGGCTGCCAGCTTCCAGCTTCCAGTAATCAGGGGGGGCGGAGTCGACCGGTTGTGGTCTACACGACGAGCGGGAAACTGGCGGCTGGCAGCTAAGTGAGTCGCAGAAACCGTTTCATCCGTCCCAGAAACGTCGCTGGGGCATCGGCCACGGCGGCGTTCTGGGTCGTTTCGCGTATCTGGGCCAGCTGCGCACGGCGGGTCACCGCGGCCAGGCCAATCTCTTCGACCGATTTCGGGTCCGCGGCGCCGAGCGCTCGGAAGACTTCTGCGTCGAGCTCGAGCACAGCGGTGTCGCCTCGCGCCACGACTGATGCCGATCGCGCGTCGCCCGTCAGGAGCGACATCTCTCCGAAATACCCGCCCGTCTCAATCACCGCTACTTCGCGCCTGTCGGGTTCGAGCAACACGGCAGCCGACCCCGAGCAGATGATGAACATCGACTGCCCTGGATCGTTCTGCCTCACGATGGCTTCGCCGGCACCGAACAGGCGGATGACGGACGCCGCGGCGATGTCGCGGCGCTGATCGTCAGTCAGGCGCGAGAACAGATCCACGCGCGCGAGCACGCGTTCGCGCTCCTGCTGCTTTGTCGCGGCATCAGGCTCGGGCCACTCACGCGAGTAGCCAACCTCGATCGGCCAGGGGATCTCGATGCCGCGGCGGCCGAACGCGTAGAAGATCGCCGTTCGCACCTCGTCCTTGATCGAGTCATCGTGTTCGTAGTCGGCAATCCAGAAGCGGATGCGATACGTGATGGCCGACCCGTCGAACGAATGCAGCAGGACGTCAGGCGGCGGAGCTGGAAGGACGCGCGGCACCTGCCTCATCGCCTCGAGCGCCGCGGCTTTGACGTCGGCCGGCGTACTCAGATAGCTGGCGCCGACCTCAACCTCGAGCCGCGTCGGCACGGCGGGCTCCGAGTAGTTCGTGATCGCGTCCTTGGCGATGATGTTGTTGGGAACGATGACGAAGTTGCCGGCTTTCGTGCGCAGCTTGGTCGCGCGCCAGGTGACTTCGGCGACGCGGCCCTCGAACTCGCCGACGCGAATCCAGTGGCCGACGCGAAACGGTTTCTCGCTCTGGATCCCAAGACCCGCAAACGCGTTTCCGAGCGTGTCCTGGAGCGCGAAGCCGACGACGACCGCACCGACCGCCGACGTCGTGAGGAGCTTGTCCTCGAAGACGAACGTCGCGATGAGCACCAGCAGGCCGATGACCATCGCGTCCTGGAGGATCGATGGAAAGGCATCCGGCACCCGGTCCGAGCGCAGCGGGTTGACGAGGACGTAAACGAGCAGGTTGATGACCGCCGCCGCGAAGACGAGGCGCTCGAGGCCCTGGAAATCCCCGGCGAGGCCTGGAAAGAGACCTGGCCGCTGCCAAGCGACGAGGTTGAAGAGGATGTAGCCGGCGAAGAGAACGATCGAGAGCCGGAGCTTCCGCTGGACGAGACGGTTGACGGTGAGGCTGCTGACGAGGAGCGTCGCGGCCAGAGCCGCGACGCCCATAATCAGGTGGTCTGGATAGTGGATCAGGCGATCCCCTTCTGGAACTCGGCGATGTCGCTCGGGCCGATCTTGACCGGCACGCGATTCTTGTTCGGACCGCCGACGGCGTCGCGATCGGGGTTGACCCCTCGAGCGCCGGCCGAGGCCACCGTCTGGGATTGTTGCGCCTGCGAGCCGCCGCCCGGTTTCAGCTTGCCGAGCAAGCCGCCGCCGCTCTTCTTCGGCTCCTCTTTCTTCTCGTCCTTCTTCTCGTCCTTCTTCTCGGCGTCGGCCTTCTTCTCCTCACCGCCGCCAGCGAGGCCACGCGAGCCCTCGGCCACTGTCGCGAGGGCCGTCGCGGGCTTCGCATCGAAGGTGATGTTCTTGGCGTAACGCGCCTGAACCACCGCCGTCGCTCCGAGCTTCTTGACGCGAATGGTTGCGTCAATCTTCTCCAAGCGTTCTTTCATCGCTGGATGCGTCGCGAACAGACCGTTGGGCTCCTTCGCATCCTTGTTGCGATCGACGAGCTTCATCAGCGCGCTGCTGAGACCGTTCGGCGCATAACCAACCTTGTTGGCGAGCTGCACACCCTTCTCGTCCGCCTCATTCTCGTCGTCGCGGCTGAACTTACCGTTCAGGATGTTCGAGTACGCCTTCTGCGCGAAGTCGGCGATGAGCGATTGCGTCATCCCACCCGCCGCGCCTACCGAGTCGGAGGTCAGGGCGATGGTGTCTCCTTTCTGGATGGCATTGACGGTGTGCTTCTCGGTCACGTGCGTGATCTCGTGCGCGAGGACGCCGGCCAGCTCTGATTCGTTCTTCATCAGGCCGAGCAGTCCCTTCGTGATATGGACGAAACCGCCCGGCGCCGCAAAGGCGTTGACGCCTTCGGTATCGAGGACCACGAATTGCCAGTCGAGCCCCGGGCGCGAGCTCGACAACGCCAGCACCGCGCCGACGAGCGTCACATACTTCGTCACGTTCGCGTCCTGATACACGCCGAACGTCTCCACCATCTTGTCGCTGACCTGCTGTCCGATCTGGTGTTCCTCTGCGTCAGTCACCTTGAGGTCGGCAACCTTCTTGACGGTCTGCGCCTTCTTCAGCGCGCCGGTGATACCGCCGATCTGCGCCGCGGCAGGCTTGACCCCAATCGACAGGGCGGCCACTGCGGCAAGACTCAGCGAAAGTGCACACTTCTTCATACGGGTTTTCCCTCATGTTCCCCGGCGGAGACCATCGTCTCCGCCACGAGCGGCGACGGCGCGATTACTTCGAAGATCTCGACCGGCCGCGTCTTTCCCTTGACCACGACGCCCCCGAGCGGGCGCATCTCGTAGCTCTTCCCCAGGCGGGCGCGTGTCGCCTCGCTGATGATAATGCGTGTCTTGTAGTCCTTGTTGAGCGACTCGAGGCGCGCACCGAGGTTCACGTTGTCGCCGATCACCGTGTAGCTCATGATCGCCGAGGAACCGATGTTGCCTGCAATCATGTCGCCCGAATTGACACCGATTCCGATGTCGAGCTGGACGCGACCCTCGGCGGCCCACCTGCGGTTGAGCTCGCCGAGTTCGCGCACCATTTCCACAGCCGTGGTCACTGCTCCGTCTGCATGATCAACGTCGTCCACGGGGGCGCCGAACAGCGCCATGACCATGTCGCCGACAAATTTGTCGACGGTCCCACCATTTCGAAAGACGATCTCGACCATCCGCGTGAAGTACTCGTTCAACTGCTCGACGAGGTCCTCGGGGTTGCCCTTCTCGGTGATGCTGGTAAAACCGCGCAGGTCTGAGAAGAGCACCGACATCTCGCGCCGGCCGCCGCCGAGCTCGGCCAGCTCGGGGTTCGCCATCAGCTGCTTGTAGACGTCCCGCGACACGTATCGACCGAAGAGCCGGCTGACTTTCCGCTTCTCGGCGTCCTCGACGAAGTAGCGGTACGCGGTGCCGCCGAAGAGCGCGATCGCGCTCGCGAGAATCGGCTGGGCCATGACCAGCCAGAGGCCGCGGTCGAAGGCGTAAAGCGACACGCCGGTCCAGCCGGCAATGAGCATCGACGCGCCGGCGGCCGCAACCCAGAACGGAAGCGTGGCCGACATCAGCCCGACCAGCACGGCGCCGGCGGCGGTCGCCGCGAACCGTGACACCTGCGGCGCTGGCGTGATGAACAGGTCCGAGAGCAGGCTGTCGGCGATGCTCGCGTGCAGCTGAATGCCAGGCAGGGTCGTCTTGCTGAACGGTGTCTGAAACGAGTCGACGAGGCCCGATGCCGTCAAACCGATGAAGACAACTTTGTCTTTGAAGGCCACCGGGTCGATGTCCGGCTTTTCGCCTGCCTGAAGCTGGCCCTCGGACCGAAGCAGATCGCGCACTTCGTAGGCAGGATACGGCCGCCGCCCGTCGGCGAGCGCCAACGCCCGGTAATTGATCAGCATGGTCTGCTGGTCGTGTCGCCGCGACGGTTCGACCGCATCAGTCGCCTGGACCTTGACGAGCGGAATCCGGCGATCGCGAACCCTGATGATGCTGTCTTCCAGTACGACCTCGTCGGCCCTGTAGCCGCCGGCCAGGAGGGCCGCCGCCATGCCCAGCGATGGCATGTAGCGCGTGTCCTTGCGAACGAAAGGAAGCATGCGGCGAGCCGGGCCGTCGGGATCGAGCGCGAGGAAGTTGTGCCCGAGACCGGCCGCTGCTGTCGCCAGCCCATCGTAGGGCAGCGTGATCACCGGCCGAGCTTCAATCTCCGGGCCGAGATGATAGGCAGGCGCTTGCCAGGGCTTCTGCTTCAACTCCCCGCTCACGAGACCGGGATCCACGGCGTCGGCAAGAACAATCACGTTGCCCGCGCGCCGAACCGCTTCCGCGAGCGCCTTATCGGACCGGGCGCCGGTCCATTCCTCACCAAGAAACGGATACGTGGCTTCGCGCTCGGGCTCCCAGAACCCGACGTCGAAGGCGATGACCTTCGGCGTACCGCGGTGGAGGTAGTCGACAAGCAGCGCCGACAGGGCGCGCGGCCATGGCCAACGTCCCGCGATCTCCGTGAGATCGCGGATGGTCGCGTCGTTGATCTCGACGAGAACAATGTTCGGGTTGACTGGAGATCTGGGTAGTGCCAGGCGCTCGCGCAGAGTCCGCATGCGCCAGTCGTACGTCTTGAGCTCCGCAATCTCGAGCCAGCCCGGCCACGCGATGAGAAAAACCAGGCCCGCCGCACCGAGACCTATCGCCACGCCCGCGAGGAGTTTTCGCACTGCGCTAAAGGATCGGCGCGAACGCGTGTTACGTCAAACGAGATCCACGCCAGCCGTCCGTTTGACTCCGCTCGGCCAGGAACAGTAGCGTCTCAGCCATGCTCTCGGCCGTCGCGCACGCCTGGCAGTCCTGGAAGAGCGCCAGGCCCGTCGCCACGCTCGCGGTCATCGCCTTTGCGGTCGGCATCGGCTCCGCGACGGCCATCTACACCGTCGTCAACGGCGTCATGCTGCGGCCGCTGCCCTACGCCGACGGCCGGCGCTTCGTCGCGCTCTACGGGGCGACCGTTCAGCCAGCCCCGACAGCGCTCGGCGCACACCTTTCCCGACCTCCAGGAGTACCAGCAGCGGACGCAGAGCTTCGACGTGTTCGGCTGGTTCAGGCCCGCCAGCTTCAACATGACGTTCGCGGGCCAGCCGCAGCATGTGGTGGGAGCCGAGGTCACGCCGTCGCTCGCCCGCAACCTCGGCGTCAACCCCATCGTCGGACAGTGGTTCGTCGACGACCAGGGCGCGGTGATCTCGAACGCGCTGTGGCGACGGCTCGGCGCGTCCAGCGGACATCGTCGGCAAGCCGCTCACGCTCGACGGCCGCAACTTCACGATCATCGGCGTGACGCCGCCGGCGTTCCGCCTGCCGGTCCCGGGACCAGGCGTCGAAGGCGTTCAGAGCGATGTCTGGATCGCGCTCGATCCCGGCGGCCGCGGACAAAACCGATCCGAGGGCGCCTACTTCAGCTACGCCAGGATGAAGCCGGGCGTCTCCTTCGCGCAGGCGGAGGCGGACGTGAAGCGCGTCGCCGCCGAGATCGCGGCACTCGATCCGGCTTCGCATCCGTCCTACACCGCGCGGCTCGACGATCTGCGCGAGTCGGTGCTCCTGGACATCAAGCCCACGCTGCTGGTGCTTATCGTCGCGGCAGGTGTGCTGCTCCTGATCACGTGCGCGGACGTGGCGGGGCTGCTCCTGGCGCGGTCGGTCGCGCGCGCGCGCGAAACCGCGATTCGCGTTGCCCTCGGCGCCGCACGGCGGCAGCTCGCCGTGCACTACTTCCTGGAAGGACTGATCGTCTCGCTCGTCGGCGCTGTGGCCGGCGTATTCCTCAGCGTGGCGCTGGTCCGGATCGTGGTGTCCCTTGCGGCGGAGTACATCCCGCGCGCCGATGAAATCGCGCTCGACTGGACGGTGCCGCTCTTTGCCGGCGCCTGCGCGTTGCTGGCGAGCGTGCTCGCCAGCCTCGCGCCGCTCTGGCAGGCGGTGCGGACCGCGCCCGCCGACGTGCTGAGCGACGGCGTCCGCGCCACGGCGAGCGCGCGGACGCGACGGCTCTCGCAGTCGCTCGTGGTTGCCGAGATCGCGCTCGCCTTCACGCTGCTCGCGGCGAGCGGCGTCCTCGTCGCGCACCTGGTCAACCTGAGCCGGGTGTCTCCGGGGTTCGATCCAAATCACCTGCTGACGTTCCAACTGACGGTGGTAGACACGAGCAAAGAGACGGCCGAGCGGCTCCAGTTCCAGAAACGATTCACGTCGGCGCTCGAAGCCATTCCCGGCGTCACGAGCGCGGCGCTGACGAGCCAGACTCCGCTTGCTGGCTGCTGCTTCAGCACCACGCTCTACCCGGAGGGCCGGCCGGCCAGCCCTGAGGCGGTGCAGCGCATCAGCTTTCACGCGATCAGCCCGCAGTATCTGGCGACGATCCAGCTTCCGCTTCATAGCGGCCGCTTCCTCGACGAACGGGACGTGCGCGAGGACCTGTCTGGCTGTGGTCATCAACGAGGCCGCGGTCCGGGCGTACTGGCCGGGTCAGAACGCTCTCGGTGCCTACGGCCGTCTCGGCGCTCCCGGCGGCTCCCGCGTGCAAGTCGTCGGTGTCGTGGGAGACGTGCGCAACGACGGCCTGGGCAAGCCGACGGTCCCGGAGATCTACCTCTCGAGCGCACTCGTCGCCATCAACCCGATGCGGTTCATCGTCCGCTCGGTCCTGCCGCCGGAGACGCTCATCCCAGAAGTCCGGCGCGCTATTCAGAGCCTCGACCGACGCTGCCGATTCATCACGTCGCGATGCTGCGCGACATCGTCCACGACTCCATGTCGCTCGAGCGCGTGGGCTCGTTCATGATGTTGTTCTTCGCGCTGGCCGCGCTGCTGATGGCGACGCTCGGCATCTACGGCGTCGTGTCGTACTCCGTGCGCCAGTCGACCGTGGAGATCGGCACGCGCATGGCGCTCGGCGCGGCCGGCCGCGATCTGCTGCTGATGGTCGTGACGAGCGGACTGAAAATGGCCGCCTACGGCGCCATCATTGGCGGTGTGGCTGTTGTCGTCTCGTCGTGGGCGCTCGTACGGGTTTTCGAAATCGCCGACCTCGGCGCGCTCCCGTTCGTGGCCTCGACGGCCATCGTTGCCGCCGTGACCACTCTGGCGTCGTTCTTCCCGGCGTGGCGAGCGACTCGCCTGTCGCCCATGGTGGCAATCCGCAATGAGCCCGGCTCGATGTGGCAGTCGACGCACCAGACACTGCGGCAGACGCTCACCGGCCTCTCGCGAGCGGTTTCACTCAGAGACGAGTCTCCTCGGGAGCCGGACGCCAACCTGCTGACGGAGTTCGTGGCGGCCGCCCGGGGCGCCTCGTCTTTTGCTGACGCTTTCGAGCGCGCGCTCGCGACGCTGCGGGATCGGATCGGAGCAACGTCGGCTGTGTTGCTGGAACGCTCTTCGGGCGAGTATCGCTCCATGGTCGCGATCCCGCAGGAAGAGGGATCGCGATACGCCCTGGCTGCAGGCGGGTTTCTCGAGAACCGGGTCAGGTTCTACAGCTATCCGCTGCCGTTTGCGACCGCCGATCTCGAGAGCTGGCTGCGCTGGGCACGAGAGCACAGTCCTGCGCACGTGCGCGAGATCCAGTCACTGCTCGAAGGCAGCGCGCGAATCGCAGTGCCGCTCCGCGCCAAGGGAGAGATCCTCGGCGTACTGCTGATGGGCCAGAAATCGGACGGCGCACAGTACAGCTCCGCCGAAAAGCAGCTGCTCCGCCAGTGTGGCGAGCAACTGACGCTGATGATCGAGAACGCGAGGCTGACGTCGCGAATCGTCGAACAGGAGAAGCTGCGCCGGGATGTCGCCCTCGCCGCTGAGGTGCAGAAACGGCTGCTTCCGGGACAGCCCCCCGAGTTCGCCGGAGGCGTGCTGGCGGCGCTCAGCCTGCCCGCCCGTAGCGTCGGCGGCGACTACTACGACTTCCTCGACCTCGGCGACCGCCGGATCGGCATCGCGCTCGCGGACATCGCCGGCAAAGGTGTCGCCGCAGCACTCATCATGGCCGTCGTGCAGGCATCGCTCAGAATCGTGGCCGCCGAGGAAGGGACGTCGCTTCCCGAGCTCGCGGCAAAGATGAACGGCTTCCTGCATCGCTCGACCGGCTCGAACAGCTACGCGACGTTCTTCTACGCGCAGCTCGACCAAGCCACGCGCCAGCTTCGATACGTGAACGCCGGACACAATCCGCCGTACCTGCTGCGCCCCGCGACGGGCGGCGCGCCGGCGTCACAGCCCGAGATCCGCGAGCTCTCGATCGGCGGAACCGTTCTCGGTCTCTTCCCGCAGATGACATATGAGGAGGCAACCGTCGACCTGCAGTCCGGCGACGTGCTCGTCGCGTTCACCGACGGCGTCACCGAAGCGCTCAATACGGCCGAGGAGGAGTTCGGCGAAGACAGGCTGAAGGATCTCCTGCGCGGCGTGATTCACCTGCCGGCGGCCGAGATCTCCGCGCGCATTTCCGAATGCCTGCGAGGCTGGATCAAGGACACGGCCCAGTACGACGACCTCACGTTCGTCGTGATGAAAGTGAACTGAACCACCCCGCCGTCACGTCATGCGCCTTTTCATCGGTCTCGAGCTTCCAGACGCCCTCAAGAAGAGCGCCGCGGCTGCGGCAACGCGTGTTCGGGAACGGATCGTGCTCTCCGCGCCGGCGCGGCTGAGGTGGGTCGAGCCGGCCAACCTTCACATCACCATCTGGTTTCTAGGCGAAGTGCGCGAGCCGCAGGTCGAGGAGCTGGTTGCGGCGCTGCAGAAGCCGCTTGATGTGCGGCCGTTCAGCCTCAGGATTGGAGGAGCCGGCGCCTTCCCGCCATCCGGCCCGCTGCGCGCACTCTGGCTCGGGCTCGTGGCCGGTCGCGACGGGCTGATCGACATCCACGGCGAGCTTCGTCCTCGATTGACGCTACTCGGCTTCCAACCCGAGAAGCGACCGTACTCGCCTCATTTGACGATCGCGCGCGTCAAGGACATCCACTCCCAGGACGCCGCAGCCGTGCGGCGTGTCCTTCGAGAAGACGATGACGGCGTGGGCGAGTGTGAGGTCGCGAGCGCAACGCTGTTTGTCAGCCGGCCCACATCGAGGGGTTCGCAGTACGAGGCGCTGTTGCCGATACGGCTGCAGACCGGATGAGAACGGATCGGCGCCAGGGCAACTCGCGCCGAGCGCTCCCCTGACGCCGATTCATCCGGGCAAGTCGACGTCTTACCGCGGGCAGATCACTCTCAACCACGTTCGCTGTTCGCATTCAGCGACCGGCGAGCGCGATCACGGCATCAGCCAGCCGATCGATGTCGGCGAGCTCGTTGTAGATCTGGCCGCAAATGCGCGTGTAAAGCCGGCCGCGAAAGGCGTGCACCTGCACCTCGATGCGATTGTCAAAGAGGAGCGCATCGCGCAGTCTGGCCGCATCGTCGGCGGTCGAGCCCAGTTTCTCTGGCAGCATCACCGTCGCCATCGTGCCGATCATCGCTTCTGGCGTCACGAAGTCGGTGCCCCAGCGATCGGCAAGGTGGCGCGCGCCAGTCCAGGCGAGCCCATGGTTGTACTGCCGGACGGCATCGGCGCCGAGCTCATGCATGAACGCGATCGCGACTGGCGCCGACAGGTGCGGCGACGGATCTCGCGTTCCCGGCATGTCGAACTCGGCGTGGAAACCGCGGTCGAGGCCCCACGAGATCACCGACGAATGGAGCGCCGCCTGCCGCGCGGGCGACGTCCAGAGAATGCCGCTGCTGCGAGGCACCCAGAGCCACTTGTGCAGGTTACCGACGTACCAGTCAACGCCAAGCGAGGGGATGTCGAGCGGGATGGCGCCGGGCGCGTGGGCGCCGTCGGCCAGGACCGCCACGCCGCGTTCGTGGAGGCGTGCCGCAATCGCCGCAAGCGGAAGCACGAGCCCGCTCTCGGAGGTGATGTGGTCGACCACCGCGAGCTTCGTATTGGGAGTGATGGCGGCCGCGTACGCCTCGACGATCTCGTCTGCCGACCGCACGGGGTACGGCATCGCGACGGTGCGGACGATCGCGCCGCGTTCGCGGGCGGCGTAGGTCACGGCACGCGTCACGCCGCCATAGCCGAAGTCAGACACGACGATCTCGTCGCCCGCCTGGAGCGCAGAGGATCGCAGGATCGCGTTCGCGCCGGTCGTCGTGTTGTCGACAAAGACGAGGTCATCGCCTGGTACGCCAACGAACTTGCCGACGGCGTCCGCCGCCTGGCGGAGGCGCGGACGTTCAGGACGCGGCTGCCCGACGACGATCTCGCAGAGCTCGCGCAGCAGGTACCGGCTCGGATTCCGCTCGATGTCGTCGCGGATGCCGCGCTGGGCCTCGAGGACCCTCAGAGGCGTCACTCCGACCGTGCCGTGATTGAGGTAGGTCAGGCCCGGCTCGAGCGGCCAGGAAGCCCGCCATGCATGTCCGAATGGCTCCACCGTGTCTCCTTTTTCGCTGAAAGCGCGCTTGTCAGCGCGGCATCAAGCGTACTTCGAAGCCGACATATAATCCGACCCGCCTGGTGGGCTGGAGGAAGTCATGATTCGAAGAGTTGCCTATGTTGTCGCGGCGCTGGTGCTCGGTGCGCCGGGCGCGTTCGCACAGCCGCTGTTCACTGATTCCCTGCCGAAGGAGGAATTCGCCGAGCGCCGGGCGAAACTCATGCAGAAGATTGGCGACGGCATCGCCATCATCCAGGGGACGGCCGAAACCGGCAACGCCCTCAAGTTCCGGCAGAACAACCAGTTCTACTACCTTACCGGCGTCGAGGTGCCGCGGGCGATCCTTCTGGTCGATGGACGGGTCAAGCGATCGATGCTGTTTCTCCCGCCCCGCGACGAGCGAAAGGAACGGTCGGAGGGGCCGGTGCTCGTACCTGGCCCGGACGCCGTGCGGCTGACGGGTGTGGATGCCGTCGAGGCACGAGATGGGTTCGAACAGGCGTTGAAAGCCGCCGCGAGCGTGACGCGGACCGCCTACTTGCCGCTCAGGCCGGAGGTGCTCGGCGGCGCGTCGGTCAGCGACCCGCGCGAGCGGTGGAACGCGTCCGCGTCGGATCCGTGGGATGGCGGCAAGCCGCGCGAAACGCTCTTCCTGGAAAAGGTCAAAGCGACGGCGCCTCTCCTCGACGTCCAGGATCTCGACCCGCTCGTCGACGCGCTGCGGTTCATCAAGAGTCCGCGCGAAATCGCACTGATTCGTGAATCGACGCGAATCGCCGGGCTCGCCATGATGGAGGCGATGCGATCGTCGAAGGCGGGGATGTACGAGTACGAGATCGAGGCCATCGGCGACTACATCTTCAAGGCGCACAACGCGCAGGGCGCGGCGTACTTCGCGCTCGTGGCCGCGGGCAAGAACAGTGCGTATCCGCACTATCACTCGGCGCAGACACAGACGAAAGATGGCGACCTGATTCTCTTCGACTACGCGCCCGACTATAAGTACTACGCCTCGGACGTCACGAGAGAGTTCCCGATCAACGGGAAGTTCACGGCCGATCAGCGCGAGCTGTACGGCATCTACGTCAAGTTGTACAAGGCGCTGATGACGTCCATCAAACCGAACGTCCCCATGACGAAGATCCTCGAAGAGGTGGTCGCAAAGATGGATGCCGCGATCGCCGGACAGACGTTCACGAATCCGAAATACAAGGAAGCCGCAGTACGCTTCGCCGACACCTACCGCCGCCGGCTGAATCCCGAGCCGCCAGCACCTGGCACTCCCGCGCGACCAGGCGGCAGCCTGGGCCACACCGTCGGCATGGAAGTCCACGACGTGAACACGCCGCACGGCGACGTTCTCGTCCCAGGGATGGTCTTCACGATCGAGCCCGCGCTGACGATTCCCGAGGATCGCGTCTACGTGCGACTCGAAGACGTCATCCTGATGACCGACACGGGCTACGAGAACCTGTCGGCGTTCGTGCCGATCGAGATCGACGCGGTCGAGAAGGTGATGGCCGAGCCCGGGATGTTCGAGAAGTACTCGCCGCGCACCACGCCTGCCGGCACGCAGGGACGCCAGCCGAAGTAATCCGGACCCTCCACTCTCCCAATGCCTCACGCCTCCCACCACCCGGGAGGACGAGGAATGGATCGCACGCGATCGGGAAAAACTCACGGACCGAGCGAACTTTTCGCCGGGCCGGTCGCAGGACCGTCTGCCCGCACGAACACTCCCGAGCGGCAGTCCTCTTGCACTGACAGCACCGGGTGGCCGCCGCGCGCGTGTGCGCCCCGCAGGCATGCCCCTGAGCCGGGTCGTTGTGGAAAGCCCGGTCAGCGATCGCAAGCGAAGAGGCCCAACATGAAGCCGTTCCCGCACGACTACAACGTCCACCTGACCGGCGGCCCCGCCGGGTATGCAGTGCTCTCAACTCCCGGCATCCCGGACCTCCGGACGGCGCCACCGGCTGACTTCGACGGTCCCGGGGACGCGTGGAGCCCCGAACACCTGCTCCTCGCCGCCGTGCAGACGTGTTTTCTGTTCACGTTGCGCGCAGTCGCGCGCGCCTCGCACGTGGACTTCATCAGCCTCGAGCTGGACGCCGCCGGCACCGTGAATCGGCAGGAGGGTGTCACGCGGTTCACGGAGATCGTCCTGCGTCCACGACTCGTCGTCTCGTCAGAGACTGACCGGGAACGCGCGCTGCGGGTGCTCGAGAAAAGCGAGCGGCACTGCCTGGTGTCGGCCTCGCTCTCCACGCCTATTCGGCTGGAACCACAGATTACAGAATGCGAGAGCGAGTCATGGAAACCAGTCGTTACGGCTTGAGCGTCAACCTTCCGATCTCCTTCGACGCCGCGGTGTCGGAAACGACGGCGGCCTTGAAGACAGAAGGCTTCGGCGTGCTGACGACCATCGACGTGCAGCAGACGCTGAAGAACAAACTGAATCGCGATTTCCGCAGGTACGTCATTCTCGGTGCGTGCAACCCGGTGCTGGCCGATCGTGCCCTGCATGCGGAGCTCGAAATCGGCCTGCTGTTGCCGTGCAACGTGATCGTTTACGAAGCTGAGGGCGGACAGAGCGTGGTCGCGGCCATGGCGCCTCTGGTTGCGCTTGGGGTTGTGGGCAGCAATGACGCGCTCGTGGAGGTTGCCAAAGAGGCGGACGAACGCCTGCGCCGAGCCCTCGTGGGGCTCGAGGCCGCCAGGAAAGCGGGCCTTCCGGACCAGCGGTGAGCCATCCCGGAGGCGGGTCGACTGCGGCTTCCAGATCACGCTATCGCGCTTCTGCCTGACCCTCGGCGCGGATTCGGGTGACAACACCACCGGTCCGGTGCCAAGCCAGATGCTCGAAAGCGGTCATTACCACGATGGCAACGCCGAAGATAACCGCGTGAGCAGCTACTTTTTGTGGTGTCGATCTCATGGATCACTCACTCCACAACAGCCAAGCAGAATTCATGAACGCTTGTGGATTAGACACCCTGAAACGTAGTTGGCCCTGCCGTCGAGCCGTTCCAGCAGTGGCATTGCTTCCCACCTCCTGTCGCGCAGGGCAAGTCGCCTCAGCGCGCGGCTTCTCTATCGAGGGTGGCCGCAGGAGGCGGGATAGGATCCGCGGGATCAGGCCAATACACTCGCGACAAGTAATGCAGCGCGATGCCCGCGCCCCAGCGGTTGGGGGCTGTCCAGACCAGCAGCACCGTCAACACAACCAACATCGTCTGGCCCAGCACACGAGGCAAACGCCCCACCCCGAAATAGATCAATACGATCATTGCGGCAAGTGGCAGCCGATCGCCGAAGATGGTGAAGGCCCACGTATCACCGGGATTGCGTGCGAAGACCAAGCCGCAGATTGAACAGCGTTCAAAGTGGGACCACCCGGAAAACAGCCGCCCCTCGCCGCAGTGCGGGCAGCGCTTGCGCAGTCCGCGCCGAAGCGCCGTGCTGATCAATTTCGAGCGGGAAGGCGTCATACACAAGTATGTGTGTCGAATAGACCTTTGCTTCTAATTCGCTCGAGACGACCGAGATTCACCAGGATCGCCGCCTGATGCCTACTCGCCAAGGCTATTTCGCCGCCGTGATCACGAGATTCGCGAAGTCCCCGCCGCTATCGTTGCCCACCCACAGCCCGAGGTGGCCACCATAGAGCTGGCCCAGCTTCCGCACTTCGAGCGTGGCCTCATTGACGGGGCCGACATAGATCTGCACTCTGCCGCCTCGAACCACCACGCGGAGCTTGACCCAATCCGTGGACTCGATCGAGGCATCGACTGGGTTTTCGAACTCCTCGGGGAAGTCGTTGCGAAGGCGGTCATAGTCGAACTCCGGCAGCGTGATGTATTGGACCGCGTGCTGCTTGCGGATGGGATCACTCGCGCGGAAGTTGAATGGCCTCAGATAGACGGCCTCGTAGGTGGTGTCGTCCTTGCGATGGAAGGCGACGCCGACGAACATCTGCCCCATGAACTGCCTGCCACGGACGTCCACCTCGATCGTTCCAGATTGGAAATCAGTTCCCTCCACCCACGCCACGCCGTTACCCGACGCGGCCGACAGGCGCAATCCGTTTCGATCCTTGATTCTGGTGGCCGTTCGATTGACCACGCGCAGCCTCTGAGCACCATCTCCAAACCCATCAATCGTGGTTTGTCCCCGTGAACAGGCAGAGAACGCCACCATTCCGACAAGCAGCGCGATGGCTTGCGTTCGTACTCTCATTAGTCTTGGTTGGACAGCGCGGCCGGCGGTAAGTTCCCGCGCCGTGGGCAGTCGAGTATTGCCTCGAGCATCTGCGCCGAAGAACAGAAAGGCCGCGATATGGAGGGAAGGCGGAGAGTTTACCGGTACGGGGATTCGAACCCCGGTCCCGTGGCTGAGAAACGCAACCGGAGACTCGATGGTCTCCGGTTGCGTCGGTTTTGTTGGGGATTTCGCGCTGACCTTCGGGTCGTCTTGGTCGTCAACGGCCCGTTTCGTGCGCAAAGTTTCAAGTTTTTTTCAAGTCTATTCAACCCTTTTAGGCGACCGATCGACTTACACACGATGCCTTCTCACCCGCGCAGCAGTTACGATCTCATGCGGCGACAACAGCGCCCCCACACAGCAGAGTGTGGCGAACGGTCCGAACCAGCCGTGGTATGAAGTCGTGGGCGTCGTGCGGGATCCTGGCATCGATCCGGAAAAGCGCGACTCGAGAAGGGCCCGCGTCTATCACCCGCTGGTGGCGGGCGGAAGCTATCCCGTCCGCATGGCCGTCCATACGACCGGCGATCCCCTGCTCTTCGCATCACGGCTGCGGTCCCTCGCCAGAGAGGTCGAACCCACCCTGCAGATCTCGGACATCGCCCGCTTCGATCAAGTGGCAGCCGCAGCTGGCCGTACGATGACGCTGCTCTTCTGGCTCTTCCTGGCCCTGGCGATCGTCGTGGTAATGCTCTCGCTGACCGGCATCTACACGGTCCTCTCCTTCATCGCCTCGCAACGGGCGCGAGAGGTCGGCATTCGCGTCGACGCTCGGCGGACGGCGCCGGCACGTGATAGCCGCATTGTTCCGGCGCCCACTGATGCAAGTCGGACTGGGTATCGTGATCGGAGTGGCCATCGCGGACCGCGTGTCGGCGGGAGACATGGTCCGCGTCATCGCCCTGTACGGGTGCCTGGTCGTCGCGGTTTCGGCGTTGGCGACCTTAGGGCCGCTGCGTCGCGCGCTTCGAATCCAGCCTATTGACGCGCTGCGCGCCGAGTGATGGACGAGCGCTTGTTTCTTCTCGCGGCTCCACCGTTTCAGTTGCCGCTCCCGCGCGCTCGCACTTTCGAGGGTGGCGTGCTCGCCGCCGTAGACCATGCGGACGCGACGGCACGGTAGACGTGTCCGCCAATGCGGTTACCAGAATTGAACGGCCAGGATCCGCGGCGGCCCGGGAGTCCCATCGATGATTTTTGTGCCCAACACGAATTGCACGTTCTTGCGCCGCCAGTCCGGCGGCGCGGCGCCCAGCGCAGCCTCGAGATAGGTCGGTTCCGTGACGAACTCGCTTGCCGCGAACGTGCCATACGTCTCGATACCGGCCACTGAAATCACCGTCTTCTCCGTGGTCGGTTCGAAAACCCGCGTCACGATCGCATAGTCTTCGCTCATTCCGCCACTCGCCGGCTGCGCCACTTTCCACAGGACGCTCGTCGGATTGCGCCGGTCGACGATGCAATGATGTGCAACCCCGTCGATCACTCGATACTCGAACACGAACCTCAGCTCGGCGGTGACCCGGATCGACCACGCGTTGTTGAAGGCCCCGATCGCGACCAGCGGCGCATGCCGAAGCTGCGAGTAGTTGGTCTGCGCGACCGAGGCCAGCCGGGACGCGTGGCCTTTGGATTGAATCCACGCCGCCACCTTGAACGCGGCCAGGGCGTCCCGCAGGAACAGATACTGCGGCGCCACCCAGACGACTTCGTCGGGAGCAATCGACGGTTTGGTTCCTTTTACGCCGTCCGATTCCCCACCGCCGAACAGCCGGTTCAATTCCTCCATCCGCGGTCCGGTAAAGCGATACAGACGCGTGGGCTGGCCGATACTCACCTGGATCGCGCTCCCGTCTCGGAAGAGCGGCTCCCAAAACGCCTCGAGATCCGACGTCGGCGTGCGCCGCGCACCCCACAGAAATGCCGCTGCCGCCGCAATCACCGCGAGCGCGGCGACGGCGATCCACCGCAGCGGAGAGCCGTGGGCCTTCGGCCGTGGCGCCGCTGGTTCCAGTGCGGCCGATTCGGCCGGAAATGACGGGATGTACGATCCGCTCGGGAGCTCGAACCGCAACTCGGCAGCATGCTCAGGCTCGAGATAGTACTGCGCGAGCCGCTTCCGCACCTCGATCGCCGCATTGCGCACGATCGGGTCCTGGGCTGTGTCATATGCGGGCTCGCGGCCGAAGGCTGCAGCCCCGATGCATCTCTCTTTCAGCGAGTTCTGGTCGCCGGCCAGCGCTGCCTGGACCACGAACCGCAGCAACGCCTGGCTCCGCTTGCTGTTGCGGAAATGAGGACTCTCCAGTAGCCGGGCGAGCTGCGCATGCACGGCCGCGTGGTCGAGCCCCGAGACGCCGTCGGCGTGCCCGGACTCGGCACTTGAGGCTGGCGCCATGGTGAATGGGGTCGACTCTATCACGATCGACGGTACCGTACCGGTTCCGGCGCGGACCACGCCTGCGACCCAATCGTTCGAAAAAACGACGCCAAACTGGGCGCATGACACCGTCGCGTACCGTAGGCCACCTTGTTTGGGCGTGGCCGACGCCCCACATTCACGGCGCATGCAGCAGCTCGCTGTCCATGCTCGCCAGTGACTTTGGAGAAAACATGAGACACAGGTCGCGTTCGGTCGCACGTCTCCTCACCGTAGTGATTCTGCTCGCTTCATGGGTCGTGACCGGCCGCGCGCAAACGCAAGGCGGGATCACCGGCAAGGTGACAGACTCGTCGGGTGCCGCTATCCCCGGCGCCAGCGTCACGGTGACCAACACGGCCACCAGCGGTATGCGTAATACCGTGACCAACGGGGAAGGGCTGTACACCTTCCCGGGCCTGCCGCCCGGCACCTATCAGATCAAGGTCGAACTGCAAGGTTTCAAGACGGCCGAGATCCCGGCATTCAAGGTCGACATTCAGCAGACCGTGCGCATGGACGTGGCGCTGCAGGTCGGCGCGCTCGGCGAGACGGTGACCGTCGTCGGTGAATCCACCCTGCTCAACACGCAGAGCACCACGCTCGGTACGGTGATCGAGAACAAGATCGTGACCGAGCTGCCGCTGAACGGCCGACAGTACCTGAATCTGGTCGCCATCGCGCCCAACGTCAACGTGCTCTCGCCCGCGGCGGGGCAGGCCGGCGCCCGGCTGGGCGGCGAGCGCGCGCAGCAGTCCATCTCCGCCGGTGGCCAGCGCATCTTCTTCAACTACTACTCGCTCGACGGCGTCAGCAACACGGACCCGAACTTCAACAACTACATCGCGCTGCCGTCGATCGACGCGATCCAGGAGTTCAAGGTCCAGACCGGTGTGTACCCGGCGGAGTTCGGCCACCAGAGCACCCAGGTCAACGTCGTCACCAAGTCGGGCGGCAACGCGTACCACGGCACCATCTTCGAGTTCCTCCGCGACGAGAAGTTCGACGCCAAGCCCTACGCGTTCACCAGCGTCCGCCCGGCCAAGTCGCCGTTCAAGTGGAACGACTTCGGCTTCGAGGCGGACGGGCCGGTCTTCCGCGACAAGTTGTTCTTCATGGGCAACTTCGAGGTGCTGCGGCGCCGGCAGACCACCCAGTCCACGTTCACCGTGCCGACCGAGAAGATGTTCGCCGGCGACTTCAGCGAGGTTCTTCCCGGCACCGTCATTTACGACCCGACCACGGGGCAGCCGTTCCCCGGCAACGTCATTCCGGCAGGCCGGATCGATCCGATCTCGAAGAACTTGCTGTCGTACTACCACGCGGCGACGCTTCCCGGGCTGACCAACAACTACACCCAGGACAACTCACAGCCATACGACCGCAAGGGCTACGTCGTTCGCGGCGACTTCAACGAATCGGCGGCGTCGCAGTGGATGGGGCGCTACACCTGGGGCGATGACAATCAGTCCAACCAGGGCATCGGCCTGGCGGGTTCGAAGACCGTCACGAACTACAAGCAGTGGGGCGGCTCGAATACCCGGACGCTCAGCTCCACGCTCGTCAACGACGCCCGGTTCGGCTACACCAAGTTCTTCAACTCGATCGGCACCCTCTCGGCCTTTACCAACGATGTGGTCGGCGATCTGAAGATCCCGAACCTGGAATCCGGCGCCCCGGTGACGTGGGGCATTCCGAGCGTCGCGTTCACCGGGTTCAACGGAATCGGTGACATCACCGACGGCCCGTTCGCGGTCGACAACGACACGCTGCAGTTCGTCGACAAGCTGACCTGGACGAAGGGACGCCACACCATCGGCATGGGCGCCGAGTACGACCGGCAGCACTTCAACGAGGTCGGCAACCAGTTTTCCCGCGGCAGCTTCGAGTTCTCGGCGTTTCGCACCAGGAACCCTGCGAACAACACCGGCGGCTACGCCTTCGCCGAGTTCCTGCTCGGCCAGCCGTTCAGGACCAGCGTCGCGCTGGCCATCGCCGAGGGAAAATTCGTCCGCAACGTCTTCCACGCGTTCGTCGACGACAACTGGAAGGTGACGAACAACTTGACGCTGCTCGCCGGCCTGCGCTACGAGCTGACGCCGCCATTCACCAACACGCTCGGGACCTACTTCTCGGTGCATATCCCGACGATCGACTACAGCCTCAATCAGCCGCCATCCAACTATCCGACGCTGGTGCGCCAGGGCGACAATTGCACGGATCCGTACGCCGGTCTGAGCCTCCGCTGGACGGTCACGCCGGTCGGGTGCGCCAAGGATTTCGGGATGAACAACAACCTGCGGGAGACGAAGTACACGAACTTCGCGCCCCGGCTCGGCGCGACCTATGCGCTGGGCGACAAGACGGTTGTTCGCGCCGGCGTGGGGCTCTACTACATGGAAGACATCGGCAACGCCGAGTACTTCGACATGGCCCGTATCACCGCCGCCCGCGTCGACACGCAAGCCTCGACCACGACCGCGCTCAGCTGGGCCAATGCGGCGCCCGGCGGGGGAACCGCCTCGGTGCCACCGACGTTGTCGTGGGCGGCGGCCTACGGCCACGAGACGCCGCGCACCTGGCAGTACCTGGTGAACGTGGAGCGGCAGATCGCCGCGAAGTGGTCGGTGGAGTTGGGTTACCTCGGATCGCAGAGCCGGCACCTCTACGGGTTCCAGACGCTCAACCAGGCCGGGCCGGGCCCGATCGCGACCATCAGCTCGCGCGTGCCCTATCCGACCTTCGGCGTGATCTCGTACGTGACCGACCAGAACAAAGGGCACTACAACGCGTTCAGCGTCAAGGCGACGCGCCGCTACGGTGACGGCGTCAGCCTGAACACGAGCTACACGTTGGCGAAGTCGATCGACAACTCCAGCGGAACCCGCACACAGGGCTATGACACGCTGTTCCCGCAGGACAGCCGCTGCATGGAATGCGAGACCGGGCCCTCCTCGTTCGACGTGCGCCATCGCTGGGTGCTCGGCGCCGTCTACGAGCTGCCGTTCGGCAAGGGCAAACCGGTGAACATCGACAACGCCGTCCTGGACGCCATCTTTGGTGGATGGCAGTTGAGCACGAACACCACGCTCCAGAGCGGCGTTCCGCAGACGCTCTCCGCCGGCAAGGTTCAGTCGGGCACCAACGCCCTGGTGAACGACCGTCCGAGCTACTCGGGCGTGGGCGACGGCTATGCGGCCGACCCCTCGCCAACGCGCTGGTACGACCCCGCGTCGTTCGTCCTCTCTCCCGAGGGCACGTTCGGGACGGTCGAGCGCAATTCGATGGTCACGCCGCATCTGCAGCAGATCGACGCGTCGCTGGCGAAGAATTTCCGGCTGCCGAATGGCCACCGCATTCAGGCCAGGATCGAAGCCTTCAACGTACTCAACCATCCGACGTGGGGCGCACCCAACGGCAACATCCTGGCGGGCGCGGCATTCCCGGGTGCACCGGAGAACGCGGCGCATCAGGGCTTCGGCGTGATCACCTCGACGGCCCTCCCGATGCGCCAGATTCAGCTGGGTGTGAAATATTCATTCTGATAGAGCGAGGCGCCTCGAGGCTCGGCGACGGCCAGGTCATCGATTCGGAAGCCATTTGCGCACCCGATGAGCTCACGGCTGCGACGACACGTTCCTCGCTCGTCGATCAGTGTCGTCCTCGCGCTGTCATGCGGATTGATCGCAGTGACCGCGCAGGCGCAGGCGCCCACGTGGGTGTCCGCGTGGATAGGACGAGGACCGCTCTCCACCACGATTACGACCGACCATACGTTCACGGATCCGGTTCCGGATCTGACCGGCCGCACGCTGCGGGTGATGGCGCACCTGACCGCGGGCGGTTCACAGGTGAGGGTGCGACTCAGTCAGCGGTTCTCCGCGACGTCACTCGGGATTGGCGCCGGGCACGTCGCGATCCGCACCAGCGGGAGCGGTATCGCCAGCGGAACAGACCGTGCGCTCACGTTCGCGGGGAGCTCGTCGGCGCTCGTGGCCGCCGGCAGCGACCTGTGGAGTGATCCCGTCACACTGCCTGTCAGCGCAGGGCAGGATTTGGCGATCTCGCTGTACGTGCCGGGCTCGTTCGTTCCGACAACCGAGGGCGGGCGCGCGCAGGTCAAGACCGCGTATCACGGTGCCGGCAACCAGGTCTCCGCGACGTCTCTGACGGGGGCGTCGACGACCCGCCAGGTTTTTGCGGTCTACGAGGTGCAGGTTCTCGCGTCCCGTCCAGGGGCGGCGATCGTGGCGCTCGGCGACTCGATCACCGAAGGGGCCTGCTCCGCGGTGGATGCAGACGGCGACTGGCCGGATCGGCTTGCGGCACGGATGGCGTCCCTGCCTGACGGGACAGCGCTAGCCGTGCTGAACGCCGGCATCGGGTCGGGGCGCTTTGCCTCGTCCGATGGCGCGGGTCTTCGTGGCTTGTTGCGCCTGGATGAACTGTTGAGGCTGCCGGGGGCGCGATGGGTGATGCTGCTCATGGGCGTGAACGACATCTCGTACGAGCACGTCGACGCCTCCTTTCTCGAGACCGCCTACGAGCAGGCCATCGCCAAAGCTCACCAGGCGAGGAAGCAGATCCTCGGGGTTCCAATCCTCCCTTTTGGCCACTCCGTCAAGGACGTCGGCAACAACAAGCAAACCGCTCAGGTCGTGAACCAATGGATTCGCGACCACGACAAGCGCCAAGGCGCCGCCGAACCGAGCTTCGATGCGGTGATTGACGTCGAAGCAGCCGTCAAAGATGCCAGCGATCCGGCCTGGTCCCTGCGCTCTGATTTGACGTGCGATCACGTTCACCCGAACCAAGCCGGCTACCAGGCGATCGCGGCCGCCATTCCGTTGGCCCTGTTCACGCCGGTGACCGCAGTGCCAGCCGCGCGAGCGGGTGTGGTGCTGCTGCTGGCGTTGGCGCTCGCGCTCGGCCAATCGTTCGCGACAATCGGAAGCATTAGACACAAGGCTTTCGACGCGATCGCTGATGCGGAGGCAGACGTTTCAAGAATCTTTCAAGTTCCGGCCGAAACGAGCCTCGGCAACGACTCGTTGTCGTCGAAGGAAATCGGCAGAAGTAACTGAAAGAGTTCCGTTTGGAGGTTTGGTACCGCTACCGGGGTTCGCGCGCTTTTCTTTGCCGGAAATCCGGCGTTCGCTGCGGCCAGCGGCGTAGGCTACTTCGCCCGCAGTGAGGGCCTAAAACTCCGGCAGATTGGGCTGCGTTCGTCCTCACCCTCTTGGCTCGTGATCGACATCGGTGGGGCTATCGTCATGACGACCGCTAGGGTCGCCGTAGCAAAACGCCCCGAAAGTGTCCGGTCACTTCTAGCTCCGGCGGAAACAGTTGGGCGGTGATCGCCGTCAGAACGAACGTCCCGAGAAGGCCACCTACCAAGATTGACAGAATTAGCATGTCGTCGCGAACTCCGACCGCATAGGCAAACAGGCCCACTATTACGTAGGAAACGATCTGGAGAACTACTAGGTAACGCCTGCGCACTCGGAGGCGGCAACGACACGTTGGGCAAAGATAGTTATGCTCCGTCAGGTCTCGCCAGAAGACGACTGCCTTGCAGGCCGGACATGCGAGGGGTTTCATGAGCCGACGGCGATGATAGCCCATAGTTTCGCCGCGCTACACGACTTGCTTGGCTGCGCGCGGATGTTTGATTCGTAGCGGATTGAGGGCAGGCCAAATGCGGACGAACTATCGCAAATGTCGATTGGCGAACGCAACACCTGACCCCGACTTCAAATACCGCTCGAAGGCAACCGCGCGTCGCTCGTCGGAGAACTCGATGACGACATCAATGAACCACGGCCGATACTTTGCCGTGTGAGTACAGCTGCCTGCGTTGTGCTCGGTAATGCGTTTGGTCACGTCGGAGGTCACGCCGGTGTAGTGTCGCGGCGGAACCTCGGCGTTCTTTAGAACGTACACGAACCGCTTCAACATGATCGGCTTGTTGAGGCAAACTTTCTGCCGCGGCAGAGTGACTCGAGAATCCCGGGATTTGATCGACGGGGATGCAGATCTGACAACCGTGGTTGTCAGTAGCGGTCCACCTTCGCGCTTCGCGCTACGGTGGACACCCCTCGCCTGAGTCATGAGCGAAGGGTGGCTTGCCAACCGTAGCTCGCTGCGAACGCATTGGCGGCCCACCTTCGCTCGCCTGAATCGACCGCGAGCTTCGGTGGGCAACCTTCGCGTGAGTCATGAGCGAAGGTTGGTACCGGTACGGGGATTCGAACCCCGGTCCCGTGGCTGAGAAACGCAGCCGGAGACCCCGACGGTCTCCGGTTGTGTCGGTTTTCTTCGGGATTTCGCGCGGACCTTCGGGGCCTGGCGGTCGTTGTGGGCCGGTTTCGTGCGCAGAGTTTCAAGAATCTTTCAAGTAGGAACGCTACCGTCGTGATTGCCATTGGCGCGGATGCTGGCGTCCGTGCACGGCCAGCACGACGATGTCGTCGCCGTCCGGGCGGAAGTACACGGCGTACGGAAACCGATTCAGGATCGCCCGCCGTGTCTCTCCTCGGACCAGTCGAAACTGCGTTGGGTTGTCGGCGATGCGTTCGATCGTTTCGTCCAGTGCTGCGCGGAACTCGGCGCCAAGCCCAGGCCGCCGACCCTCGTACCAGCGTCGCGTTTCGAGTGCTTCCGCTTCAGCCTCGGGTCGAAAGCTGACACGACGATTCACTCGCGATCCATTAGCTTCCGACGAACTTCATCCCAGGGGATTGAGGACTCAGGCCGCTGAACGTGCTCCATCCAGCGCCGATCCAGCTCCACAGCCTCCTCGGGCGTCAACTCGAGCTCGCCCTCACGTTCGGCCTCAGAGAGGCTTTCCCACAGAGCCATTGCGAGCTCGGCGCGTTCGCCTGCGGGAAGTTTCAGAAGTTCCGAAAGCGAAGGAGACATCGGCTAATCCTCTGCCAGTATAGCGCCACAGGTTGCGGTCGCTGGCTTCCGCAACCCCTGTTCACGGTAACGGTCGTCGTCTGACGGGACTGGAATTCGCGGCCGACCCGAGCTGGGGATTGCCGGGAGAATCGGCTCACACTACCCAAGAATGGGCGAGGAGGCGACGGCACCGACGCGGTGTCTAACAAAGGTGTGCGGCTCAAGGTGATCGTCGTGGCACTTGTCTTGGTGTCGGTCCCGGCCGAGCTGAAGAGTGAGTACCTCTTTGCTTCGTCGGAGAGGATTCTGAGGATCCCGTCGCGTGATCTGACGTGAGCGACGGTCCCGAGTCGGAATGCGTGCCATTCGGTGTCCCATCGCATGAAGGCAATGGCTTCCGTGCCTTCCGGGAGGGGTTGCTGGTTGACCCAGCAGGGCCAGTTGCCATCCTCCGTCTCCATGAATCCCCGTGGCTCGATGACTGCCACTCGTGCAGACGATGGTGGCAGTCGGGGGTCATTCTAGGAAGGTGCCCAGGACGACGGCGGTGTGGAGCGTCAGGGCGGGACCGGTCGATCGTCGCCGCACCCGCATGTCTTCGTCGCCGGCGGCGCTGAGGAGGTGGCGAGTGAACAGTCGCCGCCAATCTCGTGCGGTGAGCCATCACAGCGTCTTCAAGAATGCGATCAGCGCCCGGCGGTCCGCCTCCGACAGATCGAGGCCGAACTGGTGGCCCTTGACTGGATACGTCCGCGCGCCAAATGGCTTCCAGCCGGTCGGCACGTAGTCGTCACGCAGGCGACGGGGATCGAACCAGTCTTCGAGTGTGGCGGCCCACCCGCTGTGGCCAAACATTCCTCGATACCACACGCCTTTGAGTGACGGCACCTTGTAGTATCCGGTGCCGCGCCGAGTCCGGAGTGCGAGCTCCGGATCGGTTCCGACCGACCTCGACATGACGTCGAACTTCTCCCGATGGTCGTCCGGTACCGTGAAGCCGAGCGCGGGAGTGAGCCGGTTGTTCGTATAGAGCGGCGGCCGGTGGCAGGTCGCGCAGCCCTCGTCTTCGAACACCTCCTGGCCGCGAGCGGCCAAGGCATCGACGCGATTCGGGTTCGGCGGCGGCTCGAGAGTGTAGATGTAGCGCGCGAGCGCGTAGAGCTGCTCGTCGCTGTAGCGCTGCGACCGTTCCGGAGGCGGGACCTGCTGAAAACGTGGGCTATCGGCCGGTACGAACCCCGCGTAGCTGGCCAAAGAATCAGCGCCCTGGTTCATCGCGGCGTAGCGCATCATGTCGCCGATCGATCGGTGGATCTCCAGACCGGTGCGATCGAGATAACGCCGCTCTTTCACGCCGATCAGGTCGGGAACCTGAATCGCCGTGAACGAGTTGCCTCGATGGCGAGGCGCCACACTCGGCGGATACGACTCGAACAACGCGGCGATTTCATCGACGGACATTGAATCGATGCGGTCCTCAGGGTCGGGACGCAGGTACGGCGCGGCATGGAGCCGCTTGAGGAAGGTGCGGAGTTGCAGGAGATATTGCTGCTTGTCGGACGCGGCCGCGGCAGCGGCGCGCCATCGGAACGCGACCGCGCGCTGAATCGGCAGGTTGCCCTGCGCTCCCTTGAGCTTGCTCCCGTCGGGCATGATGCGGGTGTGGCAGAACCCGCACGACCCGCTCCCGAGCTCGACGACGCCCTTCTTCCTGACGACGTACTGGAACCAGGGCAGCGTTCCGCCCGCCGCCACGGGCGCGCCGGTGTGCGCCAGCCACGCCGCGCTGCGGACGTCCTCGACCGAGAAGTTGACGTCCATGACCAGCGGGGCGTCGAAGACGATTTCACCGGCTCGGATCCAATCGGCCTCGGTCTGTAGGGACGGCGCGTTCCCCTTGTCGTCCCAGACGATCACTGGGTCTTGTCGCTTCAACCAATCCAGGTAGCCGGCCGGCTCGCGGCCGGGGGCATAGACCGGGTAACCCTTGTAGATCGGACGGACAGGAATCCGGTAGTAGTAGTCAGAGGAGACGTGCTTGGGCGAGGCCGCTGGATCGGCGAGTGGCACTTCGTGTGCGGCGACTGCGACGTCGTCCCACGTTCTCGGGATCACAACCGTGCCATTCGGCCGCTCCTGGGCGACGCCAACGCCAAGCACCAGAAGAAACGTCGCGAGTACGAAGCATCCAGCAAGCCTCATGCGCATGCGCTCTGCACCTCCATCCGCTACATGTAGAAGCGACATTTCCGCGTTCGAGACACCACGGTCGCCACAACGCTTTCTGCGCTATCCTTCCGCGAGCACTCGAGGCTGGTGATGGCATGCGAACCCAGGCAGGTGAGATTACGCGGCTCCTCGCGGGCTGGCGCGCGGGCGACACTTCAGCGCTCGATCGTCTGTGGCCGTTGATCCGCGCAGAGTTGGACCGTCTGGCTCGGCGTCAGCTGGCGCGTGAGCGACAGCACCCTGCCCTGCAGCCGTCGTCTCTCGTGCAGGAAGCCTTTCTGCGGCTTCTGCCCGGCGTCCACGGAGAGTGGCAAGACCGGGCTCATTTCTTCGCGGTCGCCTCGCAGGTGATGCGACACGTGTTGGTCGACTACGCACGCGAGCGGTTGCGTCAGAAACGCGGAGGCGGCGCCGTTCACGTGCCAATCGAAGCAGCCGTGGTGTTGTCTTCGCAGCAGGTAGAGCACATCGTGGCGGTCGACCTGGCGTTGCAGCGGCTCGCAGACGCCGATGAGCGCAAGAGCAGGGTCTTTGAAATGCGCTTCTTTGGCGGGTTGACCGTGAACGAAGTGGCCGAGGTCCTGGGAGTGGCGCCGAACACGGTGATCCGGGATTGGCATTTCGCGCGCGCGTGGCTCCGCCGCGAGTTGGGTGGCACCGAAAGAGACGATCGTGGACCGCTTTCAGCACAGTGAGGAGATTTTCCAGCGGGCGTTGCAGCGCGATCCTGCGCAGCGTGACGCCTTCGTGCGCGAAGCCTGCCAGGGTGATGCGGCGTTACACCGCGAGGTCTCCTCTCTGCTGGCAAATCACGAGGAGGACGGCGTCGAGTCCTGGGCGGCGGCTGCGGCGGCGCGACTGATGGCCGCGCGGGGCTCGCTCGATCCCGGTACGTCCCTGGGGTCATATCGAATCGAGCGCTTCCTTGCGGCCGGCGGCATGGGCGAGGTGTATGGCGCACACGACACCAAGCTCGGACGCCAGGTGGCGATTAAGATCCTGCCGGATAGCTTCACGCACGATCCGGAACGCCTTGCACGCTTCCGCCGTGAAGCGCACGTCCTCGCGGCCCTCAATCATCCGCACATCGGCGCGATCTATGGGCTGGAGGAAGCGAACGGCAGACAGTTTCTGGTGCTCGAGCTCATCGACGGCGACACGCTCGCGGATCGCCTCACGCGCGGAAGACTATCCGTTGATGACTCTCTCGCTATTGCCAGGCAGATTGCAGACGCTCTCGAATCGGCGCACGAGAAGGGGATCGTTCACCGCGATTTGAAACCATCGAACGTCGCGCTGACGCACGACGGCACCGTCAAGGTGCTCGACTTCGGCCTGGCCAAGATCACCGACGCTGAGGACGGCTCGTCCGTCGATCGCACGATCGCGTCGCCTGGTATGGAGACAGGGATCGGGGTGATCCTCGGCACGGCCGCGTACATGAGTCCGGAGCAAGCACGCGGACGAACAGCCGATAAACGCAGCGACATCTGGGCGTTTGGCTGCGTGCTCTACGAGATGTTGACGGGAAAGCCCGCGTTCGGCGGCGACGATGTAGCCGACACGCTAGCGGCGGTGTTGCGTGGTGCACCGGACTGGACGACGGTGCCCGCCGAGGTGCCGCGATATGTTCGTACGCTCCTCGTCCAGTGCCTCGAGAAGAATCGAGCGGCGCGGCTCGCCGACGTGGCGGCTGTGCGCTTCGTGCTGGCGCATGGCGCCACGCTCGAGAGCATTCCCGGAACAGCCTCCGCCGCAGCTAACGTGACAACCTCACGCCGGCCGCATGTGCTCGCATGGTCGGTTGCGGCGACGTGCACAACCGCTTTGGTGCTCGTGTTGAGACTTTGGCCGCCGTGGCATCAGAATTCCGCGACCGCGCCCATGCGGATGAGCGTGGAGCTGGGCACCGACATCTCACTGGCAAACGCAGAAACGGGGGCTGCGACGGTCCTCTCGCCCGACGGCACTGTTGTCGTGTTCGTCGGCCGGACATCGGGGAGTCGTACCGCGCAGCTGTACGTGCGCCGCCTCGACCAGTTGCAGGCCGTGCCGTTGGCAGGAACCGACGATGCGCAGAACCCCTTCTTTTCGCCGGACGGTGAGTGGATTGCGTTTTTCGCCGGCGGAAAGCTGAAGAAGATCGGCGTGAGGGGCGGGGCGAGCGTGACACTGTGCGAGGCGCCTGCCGGTCGCGGCGGCGCGTGGGGCGACGATGGCACGATCGTGTTCTCGCCCAACATCTCCTTGGCGACACGCTTGCTGCGGGTGGCGTCCACTGGCGGGACGCCCGTCCCTTTGACATCGGACAGCGAGGCTCCCCAGGCGCGCTGGCCTCAGATCCTGCCGGGCGGCCGAGCCGTGCTCTTCACGAGCAGCCGCACCGCCGCCGATTTCAGTGAGGCAGACGTCGTGATCCAACCGCTGCCCGGCGGTGCACCGAAGGTTGTGCAGCGCGGCGGCTTCTATGGGCGGTATGTGGCCAGCGGCCACCTGTTGTACGTGCATGCCGGGACCCTGTGGGCCGCGCGCTTCGATATCAACCGGCTGGCCGTGTCCGGACCGCCCGTGCCGGTGATCGAAGGCGTGACGTCGAACGCCGCGAATGGCAGCGCGCAGGTTGACGTGTCGAGGGGCGGCACGCTCGTCTATCTGCCGGGACAGGGCACAAGCGGCGTCCCGATCCACTGGATGGATCGCGAGGGGAATACGACGCCGCTCCGGTCCGCGCCAGCGAACTGGACCTCGATCCAGTTTGCGCCCGATGGCGCCCGACTCGCTCTGCAGATCAATCTTGTTGGTTCAGGCGCCGACATTTGGGTGTACGAGTGGACGCGCGACTTGTTCACACGCCTGCTCCCGGATCCAGGTAACCGCGCCCGCCCTGTCTGGACACCGGACGGCCGCCGAATCGTGTTCGGGTCGACTCCGGGAAACCAAAGAACGCTGAATCTCTACTGGCAGCGTGCGGATGGAGTCGGCGACGCGCAGCGCCTCACCGAAAGCCCCTACGGACAGGTTCCGGTCTCCTGGCACCCGAGCGGCAAGTTCCTGGCCTTCGCCGAGCTGAACCCGCAGACCAACTTCGACCTGCTGATCTTGCCGATGGCGGGCGATGAGGCCTCGGGGTGGAAGCCTGGGAAGCCCATCGTGTTCCTGAGTAGTCGCGCCGACGAACGCGAGCCCGTATTCTCCCCGGACGGGCGCTGGATCGCATACCAGTCGAACGAATCAGGGAGCAATGAAGTGTACGTGCGGCCCTACCCCGGTCCGGGCGGCAAGTCGCAGATCTCCACCGACGGTGGGGTCTTTCCCACATGGTCGCAGACCGCGCGCGAGCTCTTCTTCGGAAGTCCCACCGAACAGATCATGGTATCGGCCTATGACGTGGAAGCCGACGCGTTCCGCGCCGAGAAGCCGCGGGTCTGGTCCGACGGGCGTTACAGGCTCCGCGGACCATTCCGCCCGTTCGACCTGCACCCTGACGGCAAGCGATTCGCGCTCGCGCCTGCGGCGCCCGCGCCCGTTGGCACAAGGCAAGATCACATCACGCTGATCCTCAACGTCTTCGACGAGCTGCGCCGAATCGCGCCGAATCGCTGAGACCGAGCGCCCAAGCGAACTCCAAATTCAGATGGTTGCGGGCCCCCGCAACCATCCCCCATGGTTCGGGTATGAAGTCAGGTACTTCGAACGAAATCCTTGCGCCCTAGTCGGCCTATGCCGCCAACCTGAGGCCCTCCACCCTACGCAGGCAGCTGAGCAGTCGGTTCCAACTGGTGAAAATCTGGGTCCCCAGCGAGTCGTGTGGAATCAACGACCTGGATTTGTGACTCTATTTCGTGAGCATGGGGTTGCCTCTTGTGCGGCGACAAGAACGGTCGGGACCTGACAACAACCAAAAGTGCCTGACGACGCGTTGCCTCGCCTGATTCGCCTGGGCACAATCGCATGACGAACGGACGGCCGTCGCACTCGGATGGCGAAGGGCGATGGCCGTCCGAAAGGCGATGGCCCATGTTGGACAGGTATGATCCTCGAAGCGACGACCGCGACCGCGGCGGATCATGGGACCGAAGTCTAGGCCGCGGCGGCAGCAGCGATCGGGATCGGAACGAAGAACGCGATCCACGCGACGTGTTCACAAGGATCTCGACCTGCCACGCGGACGCGAGCGGCGACCCGGTCCGCGAGCGCGAGCGCGTCTACGAGATCGACGGCGCCGAGAGCCGCATGCTCGGGACGATCGGCGCGTTTCGGGTTGTATCCGAGAGCGACCTTCACGACCTGCGCGACGAGTCCAGCAATCCGCGTCGTAGCGTTCGGCATCTGGAGGACGAGGGGCTGATTCGCCGCAGTCCGCTCAGCTCGGACGACCGCGCGGTCGTCCTGACCGAGCGCGGCCGGGACCTCCTCGAAGCCAACCGCTACGAGCGTCCCGAGCGTAGCTACGAACCCCGCCAGACCTTCTACGCGGGCCTCAGGAAGCCGCGCGAGCTGACCCACGACACGAAGGTCTATCGCGCCTACCAGCGCGCTGAGGAGCGCCTCCGCGGCCAGGGCGGTCGGGTTCGGCGCGTCGTCCTCGACTACGAGCTCAAGCGCGACTATCAGCGGTTCCTGCACGAGCGCAATCGCGGCAAGAAGGACTGCGACGGCCGGCCGGATCGCGAGCCGGAGGAGATCGCACGGTGGGCGCGGGAGCACGAGTTGCCGTACGACGACGGGCACGTGCACTTCCCCGATGTCCGCATCGAGTACGAGGACCGCGATGGCTGGCGTCGGCACGAGGACATCGAGGTCGTGACCCCGCACTATCGCGGCGCCCATGCCGGGGCAGCGGCGAAGTCCGGGTTCCGGTGTTACGCCGTGGTCAGCGGAATGGTCGGCGGCCGCGGTGGTGGCGGCCGGCGCACGGCGCATCCCCGGCTCGCCGAGGAGCTGCTCGGATGACGCTGCCGCCTCCGCCCGACCGCTGGACCATCGAGCTGGCCAACGCGCAGCGCCTGGAGGCGATCGCGCGCGTTTGGCTTCACCGAGCGGCAGGCGCGGTTCCTGCTCAACGTCCTGCTGCACTCGGGCGTCTTCGTCGAGCGCCAGTACTGCGCCTTCGCCGGCATCGTCCATGGCCAGAAGAGCACCGACTTCATCACGAACCTCGTCGAGCGGCGGTTCGCCACGCCGATCACGACCGGGAAGCTCCATCGCGGCCGGATGTTCCACGTCCACTACAAGCCGCTCTGGGCGGCAATCGGCGAGCCCGACAGCCGGTTCCGCAAGCCGAACGCACCGGGCCGGATGATCGAGCGCGTCATGCTGCTCGATGCGGTGCTCGACGATCGCGATTTCACCTGGCTCGGGCCCTCGATGGACAAGCGTCGTCACTTCATGCGGCATCTTGAGGACCGGCTGGACCAGCGAGAGTATCCACATCTGCTGTTCGGTGACGGTCCGCGAAGACGGTTCGGTACTTTCCGGACAAGCTTCCGATCGGCATGCAGCCGTACGGCGAGCCCCACGTCTTCGTCTACCTGGTGACGCAGCCCTCGCCGATGGACTTCCGGCTGTTCCTCTTGCGGCACACTGCCCTGCTCCGGGTGCTGCTCCGCTGGACGGTCCGGCTGCTGTTTCCACGCCAGCTCGCGAAGGCGCGACTGGCCTACCTGCACGCCGCGCGGGAGCACCTGGCGACGCCGCTGGAACCGTCGAACGTCGAGACGCTCGAGTGGCTTTTCCCGGAGCGGAAGCGGCTCGCCGAGCCGGGCGCGGGACCTGCCGACGAGCGCTATCTGAAGCTGTCGAGCGCCTATCGCACGTCCGCGATTTCGGGCGCTCTACCGGCAGTGGCTGGACGATCCCACCAACACCCTCTGGCTGGCCGGGTCGCGCATCATCGCCGACACCATCGACCGCGGCCACGGGCAGGTCGAGTGCGTCGAGCTGTCACGGCAGTACCTCCATCTCTCTCCCCTGGTTGACGTCGCCTGATCCAACAGCTGAGGACGACCTCGGGGACGACCTTCGGAAATGAGGTCGTCCCCAGACGCCTTCGGCCAGCTGTCTGTCTCTGCACGGCCGCGCGCGCGGCCCGTCTATCGCGACCCGCGCGCGCAAGCGATTCAGCGGCCACGGGTTCCGCGCGCAACGTACGAATGCCGCGTCCGGTGGGCGGCGCTCTTTGCCGCCCACTGCAGGGACCGATGCCGCGATCAGGGCAGGTAACCATGGCGTGAGCGACCCCGGTGCGCGCGCTTCCAATGGCCCCGCGCGTGTCCGGAGGGGTCGCTCACGCCATGGCTGTCGGTGTCGGTGTCGCTGTCGATGAGGGCACGCGTTTCGGATCCAGTCGCGCGCTAATCTGCGGGAGGAATGTGTCGCCGATCGTGGTGCACTTCGTCCGGACAATCTGGTCTCGTTCGTGCGGGAAATTCTGAATCACTGAAGGGCACTCGTTCCAGCGCCCGACGATGTCGCCGAATGCGGCGTGTGCGCGAGGCGCGATCGTTGTTCGCGTTCGGACGTGCGCGACGTGCGCAACGAGCACGACCGCGATGGATGCGCCGACCATCACGCAATCGATGCTCGATCTGTGCTCGGCACCGTGCAAGGCTCGTCGCTTCGCTCCGCCCGCGCATCGCGCGCGGCCTGCGGGCCTTGACGGTGCCTGCGCGCAGATCCGGTCCTGGCCATTACGTGATGGTCGGCGTGGTGATGATGCGAAGCTGAACCGATCTTGACCGTTGACCGCGGCCCCGAGCGGCGTTAATCTCTCCTCATCGTCCGTGCTCACTGCACACCCTCCGCGAGAGGAACACTCCGCGCGGAGCGCTGAAGGCCGTCGCTCTCAGGGCCACGACCGACAGCCCACTTCCTGACTTCAGCACGGTTCTGAATCGAGATCGCACTCAGTGCCATTTCGAGATCAGAGACTCGCAACCGCATGCGGCATTGCCCTCAGGGCATGCCGCCGCGCGGTGCTCCACCGGAGCATGGCTGTATCGCCTGGCCATTCGTGAGAACAGCACGGCCAGCGTGACCCATCGTTCCGGCACGCACGACCGAGAGTCGTGCGACAACCGCGGCGCTCAGCGTCCCGGTCTTGGATGCCGGCAACAGCAGCCCGCATCTCGCGCCACTGTTCCCGGCGCGCCGGCCTCAGGTCAGCGCGCCAGAGCGCATCCACACTCGAAACGGTTCGACGCGGTTGCGTGACGCGGTGACGCGTCAGGAGGGTTGCGCGATGAAGCCTTGGTTGAACGTTGGAGAGGGCGCGGAGTACGCCGGCTTGAGCCGGGACACCATCTACACGGCCTGCGAGCGCAAGGAGCTCCGCCACGCGCGCGTCGGCGGCAGGCGTTCGATTCGGCTGAAGCCCGAATGGATCGACGCCTGGTTGGAACGATACGCGCGAGGCGCCCAGGAACAGGATCAGTCCGGGCATGGCGGCTCGATGCTCGGTGGCGTCTGACAGCGAGCCGGAGGAAGGAGGAACGAACGATGGGTCTGCACAAGATCTGCAAGCACAAGGGACGTGCGCGCGATCGCTGCAAGCATGCATGGTGGGGCAGCTTTCGCGGCAAGCGGGTGAGCCTGGCGAAATGGACGAACCGCGAGATCAAGTCCAAGGCTGAAGCCGACAAAGCACTCGACGAACTGACCGCAGCAATCAGGGATGGTACCTTCGACGAGCGAGGCCTCGATCCGCCGCCCGACAACTCGCCGATGACGTTCGGCAAGTTCGCCGAGGTCTACAAGCAGCGGCACGTGCTCGCGAAGGGGCTCGCGCTGTCCAGCACCATCGACTACCGGCTGAAGCCGTTGATCGAGCGGTTCGGGGATCGGCCGATCGCCGAGATCAAGACTGCCGACATCGACGACTTCGTCGCGGACCTGAAGCGGCCGCGCGTGGTCAACGGTCTGGACGGGCAGACGGCTTACCCCGGCGTCCATCAACCGGACGCTGGGGCTTCTCCGTCACATGCTCAACTGGGCCGTCGGCCGCGAGTACCCTCGATCGAACACCATTCCGCCGCGGCACCGAGGTGCTGATCCGGATGGAGCTCGAGGACAACAAGCGACGCCGGCGAATCAGCGAGGCAGAAGAGGCCGCCCTGCTGGCGGTCGCGTCACCGCACCTGCGGTCGATGATCATCGCCGCCCTGGACACCGGCATGCGGCGCGGCGAGATGCTGGCGCTGCGGTTCGGGGACATCGACTGGAAGCGGCGGATGATCACCCTGAGGGGCGCCACGACGAAGAGCCGACGGACTCGCGTCGTCCCGATCGGTACCGCTCGGCTGCTCGCCGTGCTCGAATGGCTCCGGCTCGACAGTGCCGGCGAGCGCAAGGCCGACGATGTGCCGGTGTTCAGCAACGAGGCTGGCGAGCCCCTGAAGACGTTCAAGAAGGCGTGGGTGGTGGCCGTGCTCAAGGCACACGGCGTCGACCCGCGCTGGCGCAAGGGCGGCTACAAGGACCTCTCGACCGAGTGCCAGCAGCGGTTCCGCGACATCAACCTGCACTGGCACGACCTGAGGCACGAGTACGCCTCCAGGCTGGTCGAGCGCGGCGTTCCGCTCGCCCAGGTGCGCGACCTGCTCGGTCACGCGTCGATCCTCACGACCGAGCGCTACGACAACCAGCGACTGGAGGCACTGCAGGCAGCCGTCGAACGGCTGGAAGGAGGCAAGACGTTCGATCCGAAGATCGAAGCCTCGGACAAAGTTTCAAGAATCTTTCAAGATCCCACCGAACAGAGCTTCGCTCGAAGCGAAGACCCCACCAAGGAATCCGCTACAAGTCACTGACAGCTTGCGGGATGGAAGGTTGGTACCGGTACGGGGATTCGAACCCCGGTCCCGTGGCTGAGAACCACGTGTCCTGACCCCTAGACGATACCGGCACAGGTCGACAGGAACCGTTTATGTTATCAAGACGGTCCGTTCGGTTCAAGGGCACCAGCCCGACTATGATCAGCGGATGAAATACCTCGTCGGACTCGTCCTCATCGTCCTGCTCGCCGCCGGCGGCGCCTGGGTCGTCGCCGGGCGCATGGCCCCGCCGTCGATCGCCATCGAAAAGCCCGAGAAATTCGTCGGCACCTCGACACCGCTCCAGATCACGATCACCGTCCCGGACGCGCCGGCGATGAAACCCATTCGCGCGGTGTTCGAGCAGAACGGCAAGCAGACGCCGCTCTTCAGCCTCGACGCACCTGGGAAGGCCCAAATCACGCAGGATGGAACCGACAAGGTCCGCATCACGCAGGAGATCGGCAAGGAGACCGTTCCCGGCCTGCAGTCGGGCGCCGCGAAGATCATCGTGACCGCCGGCCGGCCGGTCCTTCGCGGCATGCGTGTCCTCCAATCGACGGCAACGCGCGACGTCCAGGTACGGCTCGAGCGGCCACGCGTCTCGGTCATCTCGACATACCACTACGTCAACCTCGGCGGCACGGAATTGGTCGTCTATCGGGCGACCCCCGATGATGTCGAGTCGGGCGTCGTCGTCGGCGAGACCGAATACCCGGGTTATCCGGCAGCTGGTGCAACGGTGGATGGCGTCAAGATCACCGACCCGGCGATCCGTGTGGCATTCTTCGCGCTGCTCTACGATCAGGACGTCAACACGCCGATGCGCGTCTACGCGCGCGATCCGGCCGGCAACACCGCACGCGCCGAGTTCGACCATCGCACGTTCCCCAAGCCGTTCAAGAAGAGCCGCATCCCGCTCGACGACAAGTTCCTCGACCGCGTCGTCCCGGCCATTCTCGAGGGGACCACCGAGGTCAAGCCCGAGGGCGACACCCTCGCGAAGTTCCTGGTCATCAACGGCGAGCTGAGGAAGAAGAACGCCGAAAAGATCGCCAGCTTCGCGAAACAGACGTCACCTGAGATGCTGTGGCGCGGCATCGTCTTTCACCCCTTCACCAACAGCGCCGTCGAGTCCGCGTTCGCCGACCACCGCACCTACATCTACAACGGCAAGGAAGTCGACCAGCAGGTGCACCTCGGCTTCGATCTCGCGTCGCTCGCCGGGAATCCGGTCGTCGCCGCCAATCGCGGCAAGGTCCTCTTCGCAGACGAACTGGGCATCTACGGCAACTGCGTGATCATCGACCACGGAATGGGCGTGCAATCGCTCTACGCGCACCTGTCTTCCATCGAAGTGAAGGCGGGACAGGACGTCGACAAAGAGCAGGCGCTCGGCCGCAGCGGGATGACCGGGCTCGCCGGTGGCGATCACCTGCACTTCACCATGCTCGTCAACGGGCACATGGTGAACCCGGTCGAATGGTGGGACATGCATTGGATCGAGGATCGGATCCTCCGGAAGCTGAAAGCGGCGGGCGGAGGAACGTAGGCGCGGATCTCTGTACGGGACGCCGATTACGGGAACAAACGGGACGCGGATCTCGCGGATTTTTGGCATTCTTTGTGTTCCAAACGCAGAGTGTGATAATCAGGTAAGGCTATGCAGTTGAGCAGGTTACGGTTCCTTGCGGCTTCGGCGTTGGCGGCAGCCGTCTTCTCGGCGGCCTGCGGGGGCGGTGCCCCGGCGCCGGCGCAGGCCCCTCCGCCCGACGCGAAACGGGTCGATGAAGCGAAGGCAGGAACCGTCTCGGGCCGGGTGACCTACGAAGGCGCGGTACCGGAGAACGCCCCGGTCAAGCTCGACAGCGACCCCGCCTGTGTGACCGCGCGGCCTGACGGCTTGAAGCTCGACACGATCCTCGTGACCAACGGCGGACTCGACAACGTCTTCGTCTACGTGAAGGACGGTCTCGGCAACTACTACTTCGAGACGCCCACGACGGCCGTCACGCTCGATCAGAAAGGCTGCCACTACTCCCCGCACGTGTTCGGCGTGCGAACCGGACAGCCGATCGAAATCGTCAACAGCGACGCGACGCTGCACAACATCAACGCCATCGCGCACGTCAATCAGGGCTTCAATCTGGGACAGGCCGTCCAGGGCATGAAGAACGCGAAGGTGTTCACGGCGCCCGAGGTCATGGTCCGCATCAAGTGCGACGTGCACAGCTGGATGACCGCCTATGTCGGCGTGCTGAACCACCCGTACTTCGCCGTAACGGCCGGCGGCGGCGCGTTCGAGCTGAAGAACCTTCCGGCCGGCACCTACACGATCGAAGCGTGGCACGAGAAGCTCGGCACCCAGACGCAGAGCGTCACGCTGGCTGAGAAGGAAACAAAAGACATCACCTTCACATTCAAGGTGAGCTGAGACAACTGGTCGTGCTGAAATGCGGATGAGGAGAACACCGATGTTGAATCAGCAGCGCCTGCGGCCCGAGCGAGGCGCGAATGCGCCGAGTGAGTGCGAGCGGGGGTGGGGCCCCGCGAGCTCTGATAAATGACTTGGCTTCATCGTTACATCAAGCTGGTCGTCGCCTCGACCGTGCTGCTGCTCGCGGCTGGCGGCATGGTCACGAGCACGCGCTCCGGGCTCTCGGTGCCCGACTGGCCGAACACCTACGGCCAGTTCATGTTCTCGTTTCCGCTCGAGAAGATGGTCGGCGGAATCCGCTACGAGCACAGCCACCGGCTGATCGCGAGCACGGTGGGCTTCCTGACCATCATCCTTGCGATCTGGACGTGGAAGGCCGATCCGCGACGATGGGTCCGCTGGCTCGGCGTCAGCGCGCTCGGCGCCGTCATCCTGCAGGGTCTGCTCGGTGGCATCACGGTGCTGTTCCTGCTGCCAGCGCCGGTTTCCATCGGCCACGCCGGCCTCGCGCAGTTGTTCTTCTGTCTCACGATCGGCCTGGCGCTCTTCACGTCACGCGGGTGGACGGCGCCGCAGACGGCCGTGGACGATCCGACCCTCCGCCGTGTCGCCACCGTCACGACGGTGATGGTCTACTGCCAGATCATCCTCGGCGCGACGATGAGACATATCGAGGCGGGGACGGCCATCCCTGATTTTCCGTTGGCGTTCGGCCATGTGGTGCCGCCGTTCTGGAACGCGGGGATCGCCGTGCATTTCGCGCACCGGCTGGGCGCCGTCCTCGTCACCACGGCCATTCTGGCGATGGCTGGACACGTCTGGTTCCGTCATCGCGCGCGCCGCGAGCTCGTTCGGCCGGCGATGCTGCTCGTCCTCTTCGTGCTGACGCAGGTCAGCCTCGGCGCCTTCGTCATCTGGTCAGGGCTTCAGCCCGTCGTCAACACGGCGCACGTGGTCAACGGCGCGCTCGTCCTCGCGACGTCGCTCGTGCTGACGCTGCGCAGCTATAGGTATGCTTTCAGCGAAGTGGCAGCAGCGCCTGCGGCTCGAGCGCGGCGCGACCAGCCTCCGCCAAGGCTACGGCGGTCCGCCGAAGCTTCAGCGAAGGCGGAAGTCCCCGCGCGAGAGCGAGCGACAGCCTTGAGCCACCGTGACATCGAAGCGCGAACGGCCGCGCTTGGGGATATTTCGCCAAGCGCAGAGAAATTGGTGGGGCCCCGCGAGCATCAAGAAAAGCTGACTAATAAGCCTCGAACCAGCTCGGTGCTGCATTGAGCTCATCAGTGAAATCCAACGTGGAAGCCGTACGAGTTCCTACTTCGTACTCGCGCACGACGGATTTCTTCGCGCTGGCCAAGCCGCGCCTGAACCTGCTGGTGGTGGTGTCGGCCTTGGCCGGCTACGTGATGGCAAGCGGCGACACACACGACGTGTGGCGCCTGCTGTGCATGATTGCCGGCACCGGGCTCGTCGCTGGCGGCGCCTCGGCGTTCAATCAGATCCTCGAACGCGGGCCCGACGCGTTGATGAAGCGCACGCGGCTGCGGCCGATGCCGGATGGCCGTCTCGCCACGCGCGAGGCGTGGGTATTCGGTGTCGTCATGACCGTCGCCGGGCTGGCGATTCTGGCGCTCGGCGCCAACCTGCTCAGCGCCGCCGTCGCCTTCGTGACGATGGCGTCGTACGCGGTCATCTACACGCCGCTCAAGCGGCTCTCGTCGTTCTCGACCGTGATCGGCGCCATTCCGGGCGCGCTGCCACCGGTCATCGGCTGGGCCGCGGCGCTCAACGAGCTGTCGCATGGCGCGTGGGTGCTCTTCGGCATCGTCTTCCTGTGGCAGCTTCCCCATTTCCTGGCAATCGCGTGGATTTATCGCGAAGATTACGCCCGCGCCGGATTCCCGATGTTGCCCGTGATCGAGCCCGACGGCCGCAGCACGGCGCTCCAGGCGGTCATCTGCGCACTGGCGCTCGTCCCGCTCAGCCTCGCCCCGACGCTCATCGGCATGACCGGTCCGATCTATTTCACCGGCGCGCTCGTGCTCACCTTGATCTTCGCCGGCCTGGCGCTCAAGTTCGCCACGACCCGCAGCATCCCCGATGCTCGACGGCTCTTCTTCGGATCGATCATCTACCTGCCGCTGCTGTGGATGCTGATGATTGCGGACCGCACGTAGGACCGGGGTCAGATCTGACCCGGCATTCAGCATTGCCATGATCACCATCGCCGATCTTCCGGCTCTCAACGCCACCCTGAACGCGATCGCGGCGATCCTGCTCACCTGCGGCTACGTGATGATTCGCCGGCGGCGCATCGAGACGCACCGGCGGTTCATGCTCGCGGCGTTTGCGACCTCGGCGCTCTTCCTGGTGAGTTACCTGATCTATCACGCCAACGTGGGCTCACGGCCGTTCACGGGACAGGGACCCATACGTCTCGTCTACTACACGATCCTCATCACGCACGTGGTGCTCGCGGCCGCGATCCTGCCTCTGGCGCTCATCACGCTGACGCACGCCCTTCGCGCCCGCTTCGAACGTCACGTCCCCATCGCGCGATGGACGTTACCGATCTGGCTCTATGTGTCGGTGACAGGGGTGATCGTGTATCTGATGCTCTATCAGATCAGCTACTAGCGGCTCGCTGCTGGCGGCTCGCTGCTGGCTGCTGGCTGCTGGCTACTGGCCTGCTGGCTGCTGCTAATTAGCAACCGCTAGCCGCTAGCCGCGAGCCGCCAGCCGCCAGCTACCGCGCCTTGGTCGCGCGCGCGGAGGGTGCGGACGGGCGGTTCCGGCGCTGAGCGCGCTTGTTCTGGTACATCCGGTCGTCGGCAACCTTGATCAACCCCATCAGGTCGTCGCTCTGCTCGGTGATCTCGGCGCTCCCGATGCTCAGGCCCACGCCGGGTGGCAGCTTCGCAGCGGTCGAGTAGCGCGCGAAGTCGATCTGGAGCGCGATGCCGCGCCGGCGGGCTTCTTCGTCGGCACACGACAACAGAATCAGAAACTCGTCGCCACCCCACCGGAACACGTAGTCGGCCTCGCGGATGTTGCTGAGGAGAAACGCCGCCACTTCGCGGAGCACCCGATCGCCCGCGTCGTGCCCGAGCGTGTCGTTGACCGCCTTGAACCGGTCGACGTCGACGAAGATGACCGACATTGGAATCCCGTACCGGCGGTGCCGCTGCAGCTCGCGGCCGATGATCTCTTCGAAGAATCGGCGGTTGCGGCAGCCGGTCAGCGGATCGGTGATGACCATCCGGCGGAGCTTGCTCTGCGCCGCCTCGAGCCGGCGGTTCGTGCGCCGCAACTCGAGCGTCATGTCCTCGAACGTCATCAGCTGCATGCCAAGCGCGGCGAGCAGATACAGGACCAGGCTGAAGGCAAGCGACCCGGTCGTGGCGTTGGCGGGATCGGTCACGCGGAGGATCACCCAGACGTGGGATGCGGCGATGAGCAGGAGCGACACACCGACCACCGCGGCTCCCAGCATCCGCACTTGTCGCAGCAGGATGAAGTGCCCGACTCCGGCCGCCGCGAGAGCCCCGGCGATGAGCACGTGCCCTGGCGCGAACACCGCCCATGTGCCGAGGGCGAGCGGCGCGAGCGCAAACCAGAACAACACGGCGAGCAGGACGAGTGCGTAGCCGCGGCGTACGCGCGGGCGTGTGGGATACGCGTCGGCGCTGATGACAAAGAAGAGCGCGCTCAGAATCCCGAGGAACTGAGACACGCCGTACCACATCAGCGTGACCTTGGTGGTGTGGTCAATCGGGCGCGCACGGAGGAACATCGACGCCGACACGAGGAGCCAGCCACCCGTCCAGAAGAGGATGTAGGACCGACGGCGATAGAAGAAGAGCAGGAGAAGCAGGCCTGTAACGACGAGCGATCCCGACCCGGCGACGCGCCAGAGGTTGACGTCGGTCGGGTAGGCAGCGGCGGCGACGATTGACGCAGCCTGGTCCACCACGCGCGCCCCGACCGTGTCCGCGGGTGCCAGAGGCACAGCCGACGCCACAAGGACGAGAACGGCAGCGGCCAGGACCATCAGCCAGGCGTGACCCGGCACTCGATCCATGGTCGTTCTTTAAGGTGGGGAGCCTTAAGGACATCTTACCATCCCACCCTCAGCGAAACAGTAGGATGTTGGTAGGATTCAACGCTTTAGGGGAGTCGGCCTGAGCCACGACTCGACAGATCTGCCTGGGATGGCAGCTCAGCACGAGACGCGAAAGCTCAGCGATACAGCAGATACGGCGTCCGAAGCAGACGCCACCGTGCTTCGGCCGCGCTCCAGGAGGCGGCAACGGCCGCCGGATCCTCGCCCGCGCGGATCCGCGCGAGGCTTTCTCGCGAGCCGAAAAGCCGTTCGGCGGCGTCGAGCTCGAACGCTGCGCCGTACAACTTGTGAAGCATCGCAGCGATCTCGACGCCGAGACGCACGGGCCGGAGCGCCGCCCGATCCGTCACGATCAGAAACACGCCTTGACACGCCTGCCCCGCGTACTTGCTCGACGTGGGGGTGAACCGCACCGGGTAGAACCGAACGCCGGGAATTCGCCTCGCGTTGAGCGACTCGGCCAGCACCGTGCCGTCGATCCACGGCGCCCCGACCTGCTCGAACGGCGTGTCCGTGCCGCGCCCGACCGAGAGGTTGGTCGTCTCGATCGCCCCGACGCCCGGATAGAGCGTCGCCTGAATCAGGTTCCGCATGTTCGGCGATGGATTGATCCAGGGAAGCGCCGTCTCATCGAACCACGCGTCGCGCTGCCAGTTCTTGGCGGCGATCACGGTCACGTCGGCGCCGATTTTGTTCTCGCCGTTGAAGAGCCGCGCGAGCTCGCCAATCGTCAGGCCGTGCCGGATCGGCATCGGCGGGAAGTATCCGGTGAATCCGATGAGCGACTTGTCGAGCGCGGGACCCTCGATCGCAAAGCCATTGATCGGGTTCGGCCGATCGAGCACGACGACTGGCAGCCGGCTCTTTGCCGCCTCTTCGAGCACATAGGCCATCGTCGTCGTGTAGGTGTAGAACCGCGCACCGATGTCCTGCAGATCGACGACGAGCACGTCGAGCCCGTCGAGCATTGCAGCGGTCGGCCGTCGCGTCTCACCGTACAGCGAATAGATTGGCAACCCGGTTTTGTCGTCCGTCGAGGACGCGACCTTGTCGTCGACGGCACCGCGGATGCCGTGCTCGGGGCTGAAGAGCGCCACGAGCTTCACGTCCTTGGCGCCGTAGAGCACATCAATTGTCGTAGCGCCGTCGCGCGTGACGCCGGTGTGGTTGGTGACAAGGCCAATGCGCTTCCCGCGCAGTGGGGCAAACCCTTCCGTGCGCAGCACATCGATGCCGGCCTGCACCGGCAGCGACGGCCGGGGCGGGACGGTGCCAGACGCACCGAAGTCGCGGCCGGTCCAGACCCCACTCCGCGCGGCGGACGGCAGGCTCGTCACGGCCGCCGCGGCAACCGTCGCGACGCGCGCACGCAGCGGCGTCACGTCGCCCTTTCCGTCGGGATGGACCCGGTTCGACAGGAAGATGACGAACATTTCCGTGGCCGGGTCGACCCAGATGGATGTGCCCGTGAAGCCGGTGTGCCCGAAAGAACCAATCGGCAGGAGCTCGCCCCGGTTGGACGAGAACGTGGAGTCGATGTCCCAGCCAAGGGCGCGCGTGTTGGTGTCGAGATCGGGCGAGGCCGCGCTCGTCATCTTCTCGACCGCGAGCGGCGACAGGATCCGCGCGCCCTGAAATGCGCCGCCGCCGAGCAGCATGCGGCAGAAGGTCGCCAGGTCCGCGGCCGTGCTGAAGAGACCCGCATGTCCCGCCACGCCGCCCATCCGGCGCGCCGTCGGATCGTGGACGACGCCCCGCAGCATCACCATACCCGGCCCCTCGCACGGCCAGCCATACTGCGTGCAGCTCTCGGTCGGCGCGATCCGGGAGACGACGGACGCCGGTGGATTGAACGTGGTGTCCTTCATCCCCAGCGGCTCGAAGATGTGCTCGCGCGCGTATCGGTCGAGCGGCAGCCCGCTGACGCGCTGCACGATGTCGCCGAGGAGGAAGAAGTTGATGTCGCTGTACACGAAGCGCTCACCCGGACGCGACGTCGGCACTTCGTCGACGGCAAGCCCAATCGCCGTCTCGTAACCCATCCACAGGTCGGCAAGGTCGACATCGGGCCTCAGTCCCGACACGTGCGTCAGCAGATGACGGATCGTGATGTCGGCCTTGCCGTAGCGTTCGAAGCCGGGAATGTAGGACGACACGCGATCGCTCAACCTGATGCGCCCCTGCTCGACGAGCATCATCACGCTCGTCGTCGTCGCCACCACCTTGGTGAGCGACGCCAGGTCGAACATCGTGTCGAGCGTCATCGGCTCGACGGTCGGCACGAGCGCGCGGTTGCCAATCGCCTTCTGATACAGGATTCGATCGCCGCGGCCAACGAGCACCACCGCGCCGGGCAGTTTCTTCTCCGCGATTGCCTCGCGGACGAGGGGCTCGATCGCGTCGAGCTTCCTGAGGTCGACGGTAACCTGCGGTTCGCCGGACCCGGTTGAGCCGGAGGGCGGGGGGGACGCGACGCTCAGCCGCGGGCCCTGCTCGAGGGAGGCCTGGCCAGCGGGAGGGCCGGAAAGGCTCAGCAGAAGAGCGGCCACGAGGATGGCAGGCATGGGGCCGTAGGATTATACTTTGCCCTTCGACAGGCTCGGGGCCCTTCGACAGGCTCAGGGCAGGCAGGATGCGCCTTACTCTAGTTTTTGTCCTCCTCGGACTCGTGGGCGTCTCCCACGCCCAGGCGCAGGTTATCCGTGTGGCCGGCACCATCAAGGACGACTCGGGCGCGCCGGTGCGGGGGGCGACGATCGTTGCCGAGAATCCCGACCAGACGCCGCCGCGCCTGGCGACAACATCGAACGACAAAGGGCAGTTCGGATTCATCGGCGTCAGGCGTGGCGTGTGGACGTTGAGCGTGGACGCTCCAGGTTTTGGGAAAGTTCAATTCCGCCGTCAGGTTGCCAACGGGCGGCAGGAGCTGATTGACGTGCGCCTGACTCGCACCGCGACCCCGGTCGCCTTGCCCCTCGACGGGATCAAAGCCACTGATATCCAGCAGCAGATTGACCGCGCGGACTCACTCGCCTCAAAGGGCGACCTCGATGGTGCCATCCTCGCGTGGCGCGACCTGCTCTCGAAGGTCCCCGCGCTGACCTCCGTCCACCTGCAGATCGGCGCGCTGTACGAACGCAAGCCAGACCTCGAACGCGCGCTCGCGAGCTACCGTCAACTTCTCGCGATCGAACCTGGCAACGCTCGGGCGCTCGCGGCGATCGAGAGACTCATTAGGCAATTCTGACAGCTATCAGCTATCAGCCGTCAGCCTTCAGTCTGGATTTTCCAGCTGACAGCTGATAGCTGTCAGCTCCTACCGGAGCGTCGTCTGTGCCTGCATCCGGCCCTCGGTGGCCTGCTGGAAGAACGTCTCCCACGCCCGGCGAATCCGATCGATCTTGGCAATCTGTGCGTTGTCGGGCGAGCGCCCCTGCCCGACCACCAGCAGGAACGCCTGACGATGAACGCGTGGCGAGTTGGCGGACGCGGGGATCCGTGGACCGTTGATCGCGATCACGTCGTCGATGAGCACGTCGCGGCGCGTGCCGTTGAACGTGACGCCCACGCGCGGTGCGGAATCCGCCTGCCGTCCGCCCGCGACATTTACGGGATTGTCGACGTAGAAGAAGGATGGAACCTCATTCGCGGAGACGAGCCCCATGGCGTACTGATCGAGGCGGCTGTATCGCTGCACCGCTGCGGTCGTCCGAAACGAGCCGCCGCCGAGATCTTCGATGTCGTTGCCTTCCATGACCGACGCGTCCGAGTCGAGGAAGAAGCTCCAGTGCGCCTGATCGCGGCCGAGCAGCGCCTCCGAACGCACACCAAGGTGGTTCCGGAAGTCGAGAAATGCGAGCCAGCGGTGACCGACCTCCTGCCCGAGGACGCTGACGGTGTTGTTCTCGCCCAGGAACGTCTGGAGCGGATCTTCGGGGTACTTCCCGATAAAGTCCATCACGGTGTAGCTGCGAAGCCGGCCGGCACTCCCGAAGTCTCGGGAGGCATCGAACTGCGAGACGCCGATTCCGCTGATTTCGTTGGCGACCGTCACCTCGTAGGCGAACGCGTCGTCGACGACCGTGGCATCCGTCCAGATGATGAGCTGATCGTAGTTGTCGGGGTGCGACTGGTAGAACTTGCGCGCCACTTCTACCGTGTCGATTTGCGCCACCTCGGCGAATCGTTCGCCGACGGCTCCCCCACCGCCTGCGGTCGGCCCGTTCGCGCTCAGATCGATCGGAATGAAATCGCCGGTCCGTCCGGGGGAGAGGCCGACAATGGCCTCTGCCAGCGTGACCGTGGCGAACTTCATTTCGATCGTGCCGTCGGGAAGCAGCGTGAGTTGCGCGTTGGTCGTGCGCGTGGAGTCGAACCCGCGGACGCCGCACCAGGTCACCGTGTACTGATCGGCGGCGGCGTTGCCGAATACGCGGCCGGTGCCAGTGCTCGGGTCGAGGTCGGCAAGGAACGGTGCGATGCGTGGAGGACCCGTCAGCAGCCTCGCGACATTGCGATCGGTGCTCGCACGGTCTTCCTGTTCGAAGGTGACGTTGCCGTCCGAGTTCACGAACGCCGTCGTTTGCGTCCGGCCGTAAAAGGGAAAGCCGAAGGCGACGTTGAGCGGCACGCTGTCGTCGTCGGTCAGCGTGAGCCGGGTGCCGAGGGCCGTCCGGAACGCTCCATCCATCCGGCTCACGTCGTAGCCGCCGGCGCCGTTGCGCGTGAAGCGCAGACCCAGATTGCGCAGGTCGTAGGCGTTCGGCGACTCGATGAGTTCGCCCTCGTCCTGCACGACAGCGATCTCGCCGACGTCGATCGCGCTGCGGCCGGCGGTGAACCCGGCAGGACGGGCGATGCGGTCGCCGCGTGACTTGTTGAGCCAGAGCGCGTCGAACAGGCGGCCGCGCGGGTTGCCATCGACTCGCTCACGCTTCCGCCCGACCAGATCGTCGGCCGCCGGCGTGCTCGAAGGCTGGAGGTCCTGAAGGTCGGGCTCGGCGGACGTGCCGGTGCAGACTTCCTGCGTGCCGGTGCCGCCGCCGGGCGAGGGAGGAGGAGTTCCGCTTCCACCGGAACCACCGCCGCATGCGCCGAACGCTATTGCGACGGCACACGCGGCGGCGAGGAGAAATCTACTTGACGTCCTTGAGCTGTTCGAGAAGCTTTTTTGCATCCGGCAGCTCGCGCGCATCAGGCGCCGCCGACGAAACGAATTTTTCCAGGTCGGCTTTGGCCTCAGGCAACTTCTTGGCGACGATATAGGCGCGCGCCCGATAGTACAAGACGTTGGTCTGGGTCGGGAACTGCTTGTACACCTTGTCGAGCGTGGCGATGGCGTCGTCGGCCTTGCCGGCGTTGATCGACCCAATGGCGAGGTTGATGAAGATCGTCGGGTCCTTGACCTGCGTCATGTCGACCGACTCGAGCACCTTCTGCGCCTCGTCGCGGCTGCCCTTCTGCGTGTAGAGCTCGGCGAGGTAGGTCTTCATGTCGACGTCGGCGGGTTCCTTGTCGATCACGATCTTCAGGTGTTCGATGGCCTTGTCGTAATTCTTCTCGCTCTCGTAGGTCGAGGCCACGAACGCGTTCAGCCGGTAGGCCTCGGGATACTTGGCGATCAGATCCTCGATGATCTTGCGGGCCTCGGCGTTCTTCCCGCCCTTCTGCAGCTCGACCGCCTGCTTCATGCCCGCCTGGAGCTCGACGTTGGGGTCGACGGCCGGCGCGGCCTTCGTCAGCTTCATATCGATTGGCGGATTGCGGTTCTCGGTGACCTGAACCGTCATGCGCTGCGAATCGAACCCGTCCTTGATGAACTCGAAGTTCCAACTGCCCGCAGTCAGGCCAGGCATCGACCATTCACCCTTGTCGTTCGTCTTGGCCTCCATCACCTGTGAATCGCCGACCTTGACCGCCCGGACCACAACCGCCGAGGCAGGCTTCCCCAGGTCGTCGAGGATTTTGCCAGTGAGACGTGCATTTCCCTTGGGTTGCGCCGATGCGCTGGCCGCAAAAAGAACGCACAGAAGAATCATTGCCGCGTTTCGTGCTCTCGTCATATTGCCGATTATACTGAGAATTGTTCTCCTGTCCCTCCTGCCAAGCTCTGCCCGAATGGCCCCGACCCGAGCGACCCAGACCGACGCAGGAAACGGGCCTCCGGCCCCCCCGGAACACCGGGGCCGCCGGAGAAAGCGGGCCATTCCCAGGCTCGCCGTGGTTGGCGTCCTTGCGGGTTTGGGAATCGTGGGGTTGTGGTGGCGGTCGAGTGCCCTTCGGCTCGGCTCAGGGCAGGCGGGGGCGACATCGCCGGGGCCGGTCATCTTCGTCGTCATCGACACCCTTCGGGCGGATCGGCTGCCGATCTACGGCTACACGGCGGGACGGGCGCCAGCGCTCGCGGCGTTCGCGCGGGAGGCGGTCGTGTTCGATCGCGCCTACGCGCATGCGCCCCAGACGCTCCCGTCGCACGTCTCGATGTTCACGGGCCGACTGCCCTTCGAACACAAGGTGCGCGACAACCTCGGGTTCGCGCTCGGTGCGGGCACGCCCACGCTGGCCGCGATGTTTCGATCGGCGGGATACAAGACCGGGGGCTTCGTCTCGGCGTATGTCCTGCGGCCCGAAACAGGCGTCTCGCAGGGGTTCGACGTCTACGACGCCACGTTCCCGCCGATGGCCGCCGATCGATCTGTCGCGCAGGTCCAGCGGCCGGGGCCACAGACACTCGCCGCCGCCGAAGCGTGGCTGGGCTCCCTGACGTCGGATCGGTTCTTCCTGTTCCTTCATCTCTACGAGCCCCACAAGCCGTATCGCGCCCCCGAGCGATTCGCCGATCTTGGCGCCTACGACGGCGAGGTCGCGTTCGCGGATGAAATCGTCGGCACGCTCTTCGCGAATCTCAAGACCCGCGGCTGGTACGACAACGCCACGATTGTCGTGCTCGCGGATCACGGAGAGGGTCTCGGCGATCACATCGAAGAGGAGCACGGGCTGTTCCTCTACGACGAGGTCATCCGCGTGCCATGGATCATGCGGCTGCCGCGCGCACAGTCGGCGGGACGCCGCGTGAAGGACCCCGTGCAGCACATCGACCTGCTGCCCACGCTCGCGGCGCTTGCGGGGCTGACGCCTCCGCCGGGGCTTCGCGGACGCGACCTGTCGGTCGCGCTCTTCAATCGCGGCACCCTGGCGCCGCAGGGCATCTACGCGGAGGCACTCTACCCGCGCTATCACTTCGGCTGGAGTGAACTGCTGTCGTTGACCGACGATCGTTTCCGCTACATCAAGGCTCCGCGGGAGGAGCTGTACGACCTCGAGCGGGATCCCGGCGAGCGCTCGAACATCGCCGCCGAGCGCGGTCAGGCCGCGACGGCGCTGCGATCGGCGCTCGACGCACTCGTGGCCGGCCGTGACCTCGACGCGCCATCGGCCGTGTCCGACGAAGATCGGCAACGACTGGCGGCGCTCGGCTACGTCGGCACGCAGTCGTCTTCCCCATCCGGCGGCGGACGTGGTGAGGCACGGGCGGATCCGAAGGACAAGGCACCGCTCCTTCGCGAGTACCGGCAAGCGGTCGAGCGCATCGGCGAGGGCCGGCTGGAAGATGGTGCACGCCTGCTCGGCGAGATCCTGGACGACGATCCGGCGATGACCGACGTGTGGTCGCAATACGCCGCGACGCTCGGCCGGCTGGGTCGATATCAGGAGGCGTTCGACGCGTACGCACGCGTCATCAAGCTGCAGCCCGATGAACCCAATGGTCCGCTCGGCGCCTCGAGCATGCTGCTGGCGCTGAATCGCCCGGATGAGGCGCGTGCGCACGCCGAACTGGCCATCGCGAGCGCGCCGTCCCAGGCGCACCAGGCCATTGCGCTCATCGAGGTCTCCCGCAAGCACGATGACGAAGCGATTCGACAGGCGGAGCTCGCCGCGGCCGCGGAGCCAGGACTGCCGATGCCGGCGCTCATCCGCGGCACAATCGCCTACAACAATCAGCAATACGATCGCGCCCTCGTCTTTCTGCTCGAAGCGCAGAAGGGGTATGCGCAGCGCTCGGCGCAGGCGAGAGATCTGCACTTCATGATCGGGGATTCGCTCGCGCGCCTCGAGCGCTATCAGGAGGCCGGGCCGTACCTCGAGGAGGAGGTCCGTCTCTACCCGCAGCACGTGCGGGCACGGGCCGGCCTGGCGATGCTCTACCAGTCGATGGGCCGCGGCCCCGAGGCCGAGCGGGTGCTCGCCGAGCTGGTGCGTGACGTGCCGTCGCGCGAGGCGTCAGCCACCGCCGCCCGCGTGTGGCGGATGTTCGGCCGTCCCGATCGAGCGGCCGCGGTCGAGGCCGAGGCGCGCCGTCGATGAAGACCGCGAAGGGACGTTCGACGACGCTGGCGCTCCTCGTCCTGGCGCTGGCTGCCGTCACGGGGGGCGCCTGGTGGGCCACACGCGAGGCTGGGTTCGCGATCGCCACCGACGGCGACCGCAACGTGCTCCTCATCACCATCGACACGCTCAGAGCGGATGCCATTTCCGTCTATGGTGGCCGCGCCAGCACGCCACGCCTCGAAGCGCTCGCCGCGCGCGGCGCGCGGTTCACCTTCGCCCACGCGCACGCCGTGGTCACGCTGCCGTCGCATACGAGCATCCTCACCGGCACGTATCCCTACGATCACGGCGTGCGCGACAACAACGGCTACCGGGTCAGGCCCGGGACCGCCACGGTGGCCACGAGGCTGAAGGGCCTCGGCTTTGCCACCGGCGCCTTCGTCGGCGGTTTCCCTCTCGATCAGCGCTTCGGCCTCAACACCGGCTTCGATGTCTACGACGACCGCATCGGCGAGACCGGCAGCACCGTGGACTTCGCGCTCCCCGAGCGCCGCGCCGACGCCGTCGTCTCGTCGGCACTCGCCTGGACGGGAGCGCAGGCGAACAAGTGGTTCGCGTGGGTGCACGTGTTCGATCCGCACGCGCCGTACCAGCCGCCAGACGAGTTCGCCCGGCGCTATCCGACGGATCCCTACGCCGGCGAGATTGCCTGGACGGACTACGCGCTCGGTCCGCTCTTCGATCGGCTCGCGGCGCTCCCACGCAAGACGCTCGTGATCGTCACGGCCGACCACGGCGAGAGCCTCGGCGACCATGGCGAGTTGACGCACGGGATTTTCGCCTACGAGCCGACCTTGCGGGTACCGCTCATCATTTCCGAGTTGGGGGGCGAGTTTGGAGCGTCCGCCACCCCCGCCAGAGGCGTCACGATCGATACGGCCGTGCGTCATATCGACGTGGTGCCCACGATTCTCGGCGCCGTCGGCGCACCGGCGGTTCCGGCCCTGCCTGGCGCGTCGCTGCTGGATCTGATCGGTCGCGGCCACGGCGAGGATCGGCCGTCGTACTTCGAGGCCATGACGGCGAACCTGTCGCGCGGCTGGGCGCCACTGCGCGGCGTGATCGTCAGCAGGGACAAGTACATCGACTTGCCGACAGAGGAGCTCTACGCACTCGACACCGACGCGCGTGAAGAGCACAACCGGGCGTCAGCAGACAGCGCACGGACCGAGATCCTTCTCAACGCGCTTCGCGGGTTCAACATGGCGCCCCCCTCGCTGCCCGGCGAGGAGACGTCGGCCGTCCGCGACCGGCTGCGCGCGCTCGGCTACGTGGGGGGAAGCCCGGCTGCGCCGCGCGACCGGTACACCGAGGCCGACGATCCCAAGCGTCTGATCGAGCTCGACGCCATGCTCCATCGCGCCGGCGACCTCTATCAACAGGGGAAGTTCGAAGATGCCGCGCAGGCGTTCCAGCAGGTGATCGCGCGCCGGCCTGATACGGCCGACGCGTACCGCTACCTGGCGTTCGTCTACTGGCAAGGCGGCCGTCCGTCAGACGCAATCCAGACGCTCGAGAAGGCGCTCCAGAACGGCATCACGCATCGCGACGTGCGCGTGAAGCTCGGCGTCTACCTGTCCGAAACAGGCAATGCCGAACGCGCGATACATCTTCTCGAGGGGCTGGCGGGTGACGACATCGAAGCGCTGAACGCCCTCGGCATCGCGTACGGCACAGCCCACCGCTCCGCCGACGCGATCCGCACGTTCACGCACGTCCTCGAGGTGGATCCCACCAACGGCCTGGGCTGGCAGAACATCGGCACGGTGCAGCTGCGCGACGGCGACCGTGCGGCCGCAGAAGCGTCGCTGCGCCGCGCGCTGAGCATCGACGACACCCTGCGCGGGCGCCTGCACTACGCTCGGCGTCGTCCTCTCGCAGATCGGGCGTGCGCCCGAGGCGATCGACATGTGGAAGCGCGCGGTGGCTCTCAACGGCACAGAATACGACGCGCTCTACAACCTGACGGTGACCCTCTTCGATCTCGGCCGGCGGGACGAGGCACGCTCGGTACGGGGCACGCTATGTGGCTACTGCGCCGCCGGGGTTTTACGCACACGAGATCGCGCGGGTGGGCGCGATGCTGAAATAGGGTGCCTTGATTCCAGCCGTGAGGTGCTTACCGTTCCATGTCCTATCGCACTCGGATGAGATAGCATTCCACAACCTCGATGCTAACGCGCAGGCGGATCGGCGTTTACGAACTGGAGGGCCTGCTCGGTGCCGGCGGGATGGGGGAGGTCTATCGTGCGCGCGACACGAGGCTCGGACGCGAGGTCGCCATCAAGGTCCTGCCGCACGAGGTCATCGCCAATTCCGATCGCCTTGCGCGATTCGAGCGGGAAGCGAGGCTCCTGGCTGCGCTCAACCATCCTCACATCGCGCAAATCTACGGCTTCGAGGATATCCCGAACCCTGAGTCGCCCCGTTCGTTTCCCTGTCTAGTGCTCGAGTTGGTTCCGGGCTTGACGCTTGCTGAGCGACTGGCACGCGGCCCATTTTCGCTTGCGGAAGCGCTCGCAGCCGGCCGCCAGATCGCCGAGGGCCTCGACGCGGCACACGAGAAAGGCATCGTCCACCGCGACCTCAAGCCCGCGAACATCAAAATCACGCCCGAGGGTGCGCTCAAGATCCTCGACTTCGGTCTCGCGAAGATGCACGAGCCGTCGTCGGTCGACCAGGCGTCGGCTTCGACCGTCGGGGTCACACGCGACGGACTCATCGTCGGCACGCCCGCGTACATGAGCCCGGAACAGGCGCGGGGCCAGGTCGTCGACAAGCGAACCGACATCTGGGCATTCGGCTGCGTGCTCTACGAAATGCTCACCGGCCGCGTGGCGTTTGCCGGCGACACCACCACCGATGTCCTCGCTGCCATCGTGCACCGCGAACCGAGCTGGGATCTTCTGCCGCCGTCAACGCCATTCAACGTGATGCGGGTGCTGCGTCGGTGCCTCGAGAAAGATCCCAGGAAGCGCGCACGCGATATCGGCGACGTCGCCGCAGATTTGGAGGGCGTCTCTCCTGCCCCTCCATCGACGAGCGATCGACTGCGTCCCAGCCGGTGGCGCGGAGTCGGCATCGCTGCCGCCGCTCTTGTCGGTCTCGGAGCAGCGATAGCCGCAGCCGTGCTCGTGCTGAACCGCGGCGACGCGAATCCAGCCGAGCGTCGTGTGCAGTTCGGACTCACAATAGAGCAGCAGGCAAGCGACCTGGTGACGGGAATAATCCCCACGCCCTCGCCGGACGGTCAGATGCTCGCGTTCGTGACCAGCGGCCCGGATCGATCCATCGTCTCGGTACGGTCACTCGACGGCATCGAAACGCGGCAACTTTCCGGGACGGAAGGTGCGTCCGGTGCGGTCGCGTGGTCGCCGGACGGACGATGGATCGGCTTTTTCGCAAACGGACAGTTAAAGAAGATCGCACCCTCCGGTGGACCAGCGCAGACGATCGCAACGATTCCCGGCTTTCAGGACGCCGCATGGGGGGCGGCCGGCCAGATCGTCTTCAGGCCGATAAACCGAGCCGCGATACTTGGCATCTCGGAAACCGGCGGAGCGCCAAAAGCCATCACGACGCTCGATGTGGCGCGGGGCGAGAATTCGCACCGCTTCCTGCAGTTCCTGCCCGATGGCCGACGCTTCCTATTCACGGCCCGGTGCACCAATCGCGAAAACAACGCGCTCTTCGTGGGTTCGATCGACTCTCCGCAACTGACGCGCATCATGGCCGCACAGTCGCGGGTCAAGTACGTCCCCGGCAACTCCGGCCAGCCTGGCACACTGCTTTTTTACAGAGACGGTGCCCTGATGCGGCAACGGTTCGATGTCGACCGGATGGCCCTCGAAGGCGAAGCCGAGGCCGTGTTCGACAAGATTTCGTACGTCGCCGCCAGCATCATCGCGGGTTTCAACGCGTCCGACGATGGACGAACGGTAATTGTGGAACCTGCTGGCGCGAACGAAACTCTTCTGACCTGGTTCGGTCGGGACGGCACGGCACAGGGCGCCGTGGGAAAGCCGGGTGACTATCTCCAGGTGCGCTTGTCACCGTCCGGCGATCGCGTCGCGTACTCCCAGCCGGACGATCGGAGCGGAAACCGCGATATCTGGTACATCGACATCGCGCGGGGGATAACCTCACGGGTCACTCTCAATAGCGCCAACGACTGGTTTCCCGTCTGGTCGGCCAATGGGAAGGAGTTGATCTTCCTATCGGATCGAGAAGACAGCCTCCGCGGTCGACCGTATTTCAAGAGAAGCGTCGACATTACTGGCGCAGAAGAGGTCGTGCCCGACGGCGTTGAGTCGCCCTGGGATTGGACGGCCGACGGCCAGTGGCTCGTCTCGACGGGCGACGGCGATATCTGGATACAGCGGATTGGCACGGGCGAGAAGCCGATTCGATTTCTCAACACGTCGTTCCTCGAATTGGGAGGGCGCTTCTCGCCGGATGGAAAATGGATCGCGTATGTTTCGAATGAGACCGGACGGCCGGAAGTGTACGTACAGCCGTTCTTGGGACTGCCAGCGACTGTTGGAGGCAAGCTGCAGGTTACCAATCGTGGTGGGGACTTCCCAGTCTGGGGACCGCACGGCCATGAGTTGTTCTTCATGACCGCCGATTCGGGGATCAACTCGGTGGATACCCGCAACCTGGGTCGTTCCGGTGCAACGCCCGTGCCGGTTCGGCTGTTCCAGGCATGTCCTGATACCTCTCCCCATCTAGCACCGCTCACCAACCAGTCCTACGGTAATCCGTTCGATACCCACGACGGCCAGACGTTCCTCGTGAACTGCCGCACTCACCCGTCCGGCCGCTACGTCGTCCTGCTGAATGCGTTGGGATCACCGCGCTGAGTCGGTCGGACGCTATTTCACCAACAACGGCAATCGTGGAAACGCGAACGTCCCAGCCACATCGTCGACAACCGTGATCTGGCACGTGTAGTAGCCGGGCTTGAGGGCAGCGGCCGGAACTGAGTACTGGAAGATCGCCGCCTTGCGATCGGGCGCGTCGAGCCGCGTCACCTCGACGAGCGGCGTCTCGTACGTCTTCACCTTGCCGCGAAAGAACGCGATGCTCGTCAGCAGGCGGGGGCTGCCTGATTGCACGACTGCAGGCTCGTAGACCTCGTAGTAGAAGTACAAAGGCTGTCCGGTCGACACGACGTGCGTCAAGCTGGGCACGAGCATCGTGCCGTTACGCGCCAGCGGGCTGACGGCGTTGCGCTGGGTGACGGGCTGCGTCTGCGTGCCGAGCACGACCGAACTCAGCTTGACCGGCATCCGGCGCATGTCGGGCACGACGATCTCGCTCTCGTACGAACCGATGGCGCCGCTCTGGTTCTCGCGCAGCACGACCTTCAACCGGTACCGCCCCGGCGGAAGGGTAAAGCCCGTCTCGTACTGCACCGTCTTCCGCTTGACGTCCTGCGTCGTCTGCACGGCCACCTTGACCGTGTCGCGCAGCCGGCCGACCGGGCGCTGCTGCGGATCGCGCATGAGGCCGATGACATCAATCGTGGCGCGATCCTGCGAGCTCGACTGCGCGAAGGGAATCTCCGACCCCGGCACGGCAATCGACACCGGTACGTAGAACCGATCGTCCGACAGCCTGAAGAATGACGTCGACATCCAGACGGTCAGATCCGTCGACGAGAGATCGGTCATCAGCTGGTCCTGCAGCTGCTGCTCACGGTCCTCTTTGCCGGAGTGCAGGAAATCGCGGGTGGCGTAGTAGCCGTTCCGGTGCTCGACCTTCAGGCCCGACTTGTTGAGCCGCACCTTGATCCGCCTGAAGCGTCCGTCACGCGCGGCGTTGGTGCTCGAATAGCCAAGCAGGTAGTACGCCGACGTGTCGGCGATGACCTTCGTGTAGACGCCGCCGAAGTCGTTCGTATCGAGGAACGCTTTGCCGCCCGTGTCGCTGGCGAGCGCGACGAGCGTGTCCTGGCTGGCGGCCTGGCTGGCAAACTGCTGCGATACGCCGCGTCCCGAGAACATCGACGCGCCGCCGCGGCCGCTGGCCTGGCTCGCCGATCCACCGGGCACGATCGCCGTCAATCCGCGCGTGTCGACAGGATAGATCGACACGTTGGCCTTGACCGCCCGGTCGATGGCGACGCGAAGCTGAACCTGGTTATCCTCGCCACGCTCGGTCACGCCGCTGCTGAAATAGACAATCGACTTCTTCTGCTGAATCGGCGCGAGCGCGTCCGACAACTGCTCGATGGCCGCCAGCCGGCGGTCGGTGTTGAAGATGTTGAACTCGCTCTCGTCGGCGACGAAACCGTCCGCGTCGGTCTCCTCGCCGGTGAGGGTCGTACCCTCCTCGAAGCCGACCGTGTCCACCCCCGAGAAGCGATCCAGCGCGGCGGAAAGCATCTCGCGGTCGGCGGTGAAGTCCTGGACGATCTGGAGCGCCGAAGAGACCGACGCAATCGCCACCAGGTCGGCCGGCGTAAGCCGCTTGGCAATGTAGTCATGGCCGGACGCGATCGCCCGCTCGAGCTCTTCGGGCTGCATCGAGCTCGCGTCGAACAGCAGGACGACAAGGCGGCGATTCTTGAGGTCTATCTTCTCCGGCGTGGGCGTGGCGGCCGAGGCCGCCGTGTCACCTGCCGCCGCTGCCGCCGGCTTGAGCGCTGCCTCGGCCTTGAGGATCGGCTGAACCGGCGCTGCGGGCTCGGCCGCCAGAATCGCCTCCGACGGCACCTCCTCGAAATCGAACGCCGTGATCGCCTGCGCCTTGTCGTCCTCGACGAGCGTGAAGTCTTCTTTCTTCAGGTTCCGGACGATGTTGCCGTTGCCATCGCGGACGACCACGTTGACGTAGATGAGCTCGACGCCGGCGCGGAACGTGGGACGGCGTTGGACGCTCTGTCGAGCGGATGGCACCGACACCCACAGCGTCAGCGCGGCGATCGAGAGCACGCGCACGATGCGGCGGCGGGTCCGGTCACTGTTCAACATGGTCAGAATCTGAAGCGAAGAATCAGCTGGACGGACCGCATCGGCCGCACGGCCGTCACCTGTCCGAATGTCGGTGAGTTGACCGACGTATCGATGGACGAGAACTGAACGGTGTTGAGCACGTTGGTGGCCTGGACGCGCACGTTCACGCCGCGCGTGCGGCCGAAGTTGACGTTCTTCGACAGATTCATGTTCAGGTTGTGCGACCCGGGCCCGATGATCAGGTTGCGGGCGGCGTTCCCGAACGTGCCCGGCGCGGGAATCGAGAAGGCGTCGGTGTTGAAATAGCGCAGCGTCGTCGGATCGCTGACCGAGATGTCGCTGCCGTTGTAGTCGGCGCGGAGCGTGCCGTTGACACCCGAGGCCACGTCGACGTAGTTCCCGGTGACGCGCGGCGTGAACGGCCCGCCGGATTGTTCGACGAACGCGCCGCTCCAGCTCCAGCCGCCGAAAAGCTGTGCGAGCATGCTGGTGTTGTTGAGCCAGTGCCGGCCCGGGCCCCACGGGAGCTCGATCGTGTAGTCGGCGTTGACCGCGTGACGGCGCTCGAAGCTCGACCTGCCCCACTCGGCGCCGAGGTCCTGGTCGTTCTGCGCGACGGTGCCACCGCCGCCGCCAAAAGACGAAGCGTTGTCGTAGGCGTGGGACCAGACATAGCCACCGCCGAAGGAAATGCCGCGGGACAGCCGTTTGCGGGCGCGCACGCTGATCGAATGGAGCGTCGACTGCCCTTCGGAGGACTGCCACAGGAACGGTTGCACGCCGTCGATGCGCAGCCCGCCGTCGGGGTTGCGGTTCGGCGCTCGTTGAATGTCGAGGTTCGAGCCCTTCGTACCGGTGTAGCCGAGGCTCACCGTCAGGTTGTGCGGCAGATCTTTCTGGAGATCGGCGTTCCAGATCTGCGCCACGCCGAGGTCGTAGTTCCGGTCGATGCCGTAGGAATTGGTCGTGGTTGCGCTGTCGACCTGCGCGAACGGATCGACGAGCAGCAGCGGCACAACCGCGGTTCCGAGGCTCGTGGACGTGACCGCGAACGGTGGCTGCGCGGCGAGCCTCTGTGCGATGGTCCCGTAGGCCCCAAGGTTGTAGTTGATGCCGTACCCAGCCCGCACGGTTGTGCCCGGGCGCGCCCGCCACGCCACGCCGACCCGCGGCGCCACGTTGTTGCGATCCGCCTCGACGAGGCTCGTCGGCACAGGACCGGTGAACTGACCCGTCCCGCCGGCCTCGACGGGCACGGCCGCGGTGAAGTCAGAGTTCACGTCGAGGTTGACGAGATGGTTGTTCGCTTCGTAGTACGGCGAGACGTACTCGTAGCGCAATCCGTAGTTGATCGTGACGTTGCCGCGCATCCGCCAGTCGTCCTGGAGGAAGAGGTTCCAGTCGCGGCCCCTCATGTTCAAGTCACCTGGCCCGTACTGCACTGATGCCTGTTGCGCGTATCCCAGCAGGAAGTCCGCCAGGTCGAGGCCGGTGCCAGGAACGGCGCGGCCATTGGCGAGCGCGGACGTGTACAGGCCCGTGAAGACGAAGCTGCCGCGCGGGTTGCTGTTCGACAGGCTGTCGAGCCGCAGGTAGCGGAATTCTCCGCCCCACCTCACCGCATGGCGCCCCCAGCTCCTCATCGTCGAATTGCTGATCTGAAAACGCTGATCGACGCGGCGCGACGGCGTGCGATCGCGCAGATCGGCGATCGTCGTGAACGACAGGCCCGGGATGCCCCAGTCGAACGGATCGGACGACACGCCCTCGATGCCGGCGGCCCCGACCACGTTGGTGTTGTAGGCGTAGAGGTTGGTGCTCGTCGAGCTGTTGCGGTTGTAGGTGAAGGTCAGCACGTTGTTGATGCGGCCCTTGGTGAGCATCCAGCTCACCGGGACGTTCCAGCCCGTCGTTCCCGCGGATCCGCCGATCGTCGGAAACGTCGACGAGCTCGCAGACGACGATTCCCGGTAGCTGACGCTGGCATTGAGCACACTGCGCGTCGGCTGCGGCCCGCGGCCCTGCCGGCCTCCGGGACCTCCTGGACCGAACCCTCCACCGCCCGGTCCTCCGCGACCGCCGCCCGGCGGGAATCCGCCGCGTCCGCGGCCTCCGCCGCGCTGCGGCTGCGCCCCGAACACGTGCGTGACACGGAGGTTCACGTCGTTGCTGTCCGACGAGTTCGCCGTGACGTAGTGGAAGTTCTGCGTGTCTCCGATGATGTTGGGCTTCGGGATGAACGACAGGAGCGTCTGCGCCGCCGGGTCGATGCGTGTCTGAGGGATGCTGTTGCCGGGAAACGGCAAGCCCGTCAGCGGATCGATCACGACCGCACTCGAGCTGGAAAAGTCGCCGGCGCGTGCCGCGAGCGTCGGCACCGTCGAGTACGAATCGACTGGCGTTCGAGAGTGATTGCCGGAGTAATTCAGGAAGAACGACGTCCGTGTGCCCCCGTTGAAGATGTGCGGAATCGTCAGCGGACCGCCGAAGGCCGTCCCGTAGCGCTGCTGAACGTAGTCCGGTTCCTCGCGCGCGCGGCCGTTGAGCGTGTAGGGCGCGGCGTCGAACATCGACCCGCCGAGGTTGTAGTTGGCGTTGCCTTGAATCCGTCCACCACCGCGCATGCCGCCGAATCCGCCCGGCCCACCGGGGCCACCGAAACCCCCGCCCCCGGGCCCGCCGCCACGGCCACCGCCGACGCCGCCGCCGAAACCACCCTGATCGCCCCCGCCACCGAAGCCGCCCTCCCCCCCGCGTCCGAGCCCATCGGGACCACCCTCACCGAACTCGCCGCGCCCTCCCCGCCCGCCGAAGAGCAGCGCATCGTTTGCTTGCCCCTGAATGCCGGCGGTGGCAACCGTCTCGGTTGGTGCGTCAGCGGAAAAACCTGGCGGCAACTGAAGCTCGGTCCGGAGAGTCGCCGTCGCCTCGTCGGCCGTCATCGCCGCTGCCTGCTCGCCTGTGGCGTTGGTGACGACGTCGAGCTGCTGAAATCCACCCCGTCCTGAGCCCCGCCCTCGTCCCGCGGCAGTACCAGCCGCCGGCCCTGAGCCAGTCGCGGTGGCACCCGACCGAGGCGGCGCCTGAGCCGGACGCGGGGTCGTTGATGCCGCTGCGGTCGCGGCGGGCACGCGCGACGCGAGGGTCAGCGCAATGTCGACACGACCCGCGCACTCAGCTGTAGTGAGGGTCGCCTCCCGTGACGATGTGGCGAACGCGGCGAGCGACGCCTTGATCTGATAGGTGCCCGGCGCAGCGAGGCGAAGGACGTAACTGCCGTTCTGCTCGGTCGACGTGGAGGCGACTTCCGTACCGTCCGCGCCGAGCGCCACGATGGCCACACCTGGCAGGGGCAGGCTGCCTGACTGCACGAGGCCAGACACCGCGCACGGCTGACTGGACGGCGGCGTCGACTGCGCCTCCTGAGGCACGACGTAGACGAGCGCGAGGGCGACGCCGGCGCCAACCCGGACGAGGGCTCGAGGCGACAAGTGCCGCGACAAGTTCCACGCAGGCTGCAAGTTAGCGGCGAGGCGCATAGTCTCCATGGGCCAGAGGCCGAAGGCCAGAGGCCGGCTCTCAGTGCAACGTCACGTTGGACACTTATTGTCGGGCATATCTTCCCCGCAAGGTGATGACACGACTGTGACAAAAAAACGGGCGCGCCCCGATTGAGGCGCGCCCGGTGGGTGGTTCGTGGTTCGGCGTTCGGCGTTCGGCGTTCGACGTTTAGGGTTCCACGTTCACTGTTCGCCGTTCAGCATTCAGCATTGGGTTAGAAGCCCACCCTCACGCCAAAACGGATGATGCGCGGGTTGACGATCTCGCGAACCTGATCGAATCCCGACGAGGCCAGGTCGTAGTCGCGCCCCAGCACCGTCGAGGAGTTGAACAGGTTGAAGATGTCCATGTCGAGGTTGACGTTCAACCGACGGTACGTGATGTTCTTGCTCACGCGCCCGTCCAGGGTATGGACCGTCGGCAGGCGGTTCTTGCCGACGTCAGCAACCAGGAGCACGTTCTTCTCGGGCGCAATCGCGTCGCCGGCGCCATCGGTATCCGAGAGGCTGAAGTACGGCGCGGAGAAGCCCTGCCGCATCATGTAGTTGGCGGCCAGAGTGATTCCCCACTTGGCCTGGTAGGCGCCGTTGGCGATGAACTGGTACTTCGGCAGCACCATGTAGATGGAACTCTTGCCGCTGCCGGTGCTCGGGGTCATCACCGGACCGCCGTCCACGTTCGGGTAGGCGTCGGTCGTGGTGAAGACGGGCGTCGGATCTTCGCTCGCTCCCGGGCCCTTCAGGTACTCGCGATGATCGTTGGTCGAGAATCCGAGTCGCATCATCCACCGGTCGGCCATGCGCTTGGTCGCGGAGATCTCGAACCCGAGATAGCGCTGGTAGTAGTCGGAACGCGTCTCGAACACCTGGCCGAAGTCATCCGGCAGCGCGCTCTCGTTGACGTGGTAGTACGGCACGTTGTAGCTGCCGACGCCCGGCGCAGTGCCACTGAAGACGCCGGCCTGGGTGAAGTCGGCCGCGGTGACGCCAGGGTAGTTCAGCCAGTTGAAGCCGTTGTACCGCCGCCACGTCACGTTTGCGGCGACGCCGAAGTTCCTGACGAGCTCGTGCTCGACGCCGAACAGGAGCTCATGGGTCAGGGGCGAACTGTAGTTGCCGATCCGGTCGGGGTTGCCGCCGAGCGGATTGTTCGGATCGAATCCGGCCACGCCCTGGAACGTCGTGAACTCGTTGACGTCGGCGATCCGGTTTCCATTCGTGTCCACGGCCGCGTAGTAGACGTACGAGTAGTACGGGATCGCGGACACCGTCAACGGGGCGCGGTTCGAATCGAGCTGTGAGGCGAAGGCGGCGTAGCTGCCACGCAGGATCGTCTTGCGCGACTCGTTCAACGCATAGGTGAGGCCGACGCGCGGCGTCACATTGTTGTAGACGATCGCGTCTTTGATGCCGGGCGCTTCGAGTGCGGGAAGCAAGGTCGGCAGCGCGGGGCTGGCGGGAACGGACGCGCCGAGCACGGAGCTGGCGGAGCGATCCCACCGCACGCCGGCGTTCACCGTCAGCCGGTTGAGGCTGATCGTGTCGCCGATGTAGGCATTCCAGTAGTTCCCCTCACCCGACAGCGACCAGTCGCGCACGACGCGCGCCTGCATGTTCGGATAGCCGCGGTGATAGGTGCGAACGCCGTTGCCGGGCCAGCCGCTCTCGGACGTCACGCTCGCCTTGCGCCAGCCGAAGCCGAACTTCAGGTCGTGCTTGCCCTTGAACATGTTGCCTTCGAGGGAGACGTTGTCCTGCGGCCGCAGGGTCTCGAACCAGCCGTACGACCCGTGGTAGACGTTCGAGTCGTCGCGATAGGACTGAACGTCGCGGCCGCCGCGCGGCTCGAGCGAGAACCCGTTCTTGGTATGCGCGTACCGACCGACGATGAAGAGGTTGCTCCCCAGCGTCTGGTTCAACTCGACCTTGAAGAGGTCCGTCGGGCCATCCTGGTTGTAGGTCGTCTCGTCAGGCCGGAACCCGGACGCACCGCGGCCGAACTTCTGTTTGTTGCCGCGGAAGTAGGTGAAATTGGCGCGCGTCTTCGCCGACACCTCGCCGGTGACCTTGGCCGAGATGTTCTCGAGGAACGTGGCGTCCCGCGCGATCTGCTGGTAGTCGTTGACGCTGGGGTTGAAGCTGAAGACTTTTATCTCGGGCTCCGTCTTGCCATACGCGCCCCACGCGAAGATCTTGCGCGACACGATGGGCCCGCCGCCTTCGAAGCCCCAGTCCTTGTACTGCCCGACCCGGTTGTAGCTGGCAATCTCGCCGAAGAGATCCGACGACACGTTGTCCGACTGGAGGCTGTTGTCCTCGAAGTAGTAGCGGGTGCGTGCCCCGCCACTTGCTCGTGCCGCTTCGCAACACGAAGTTGAGCTGCACGCCCGGCGTGGGGTTCGCCGGATCGGCGCCGCCCGTCGTGACCTGCATCTCCTGGAACATGTCGAAGTCGTAGTAGGTCGGAGACGAGCCGAGCGAACCCATGTCGGTGATCGCGATCCCGTCCATGTTCCAGGTGTTCTGTTTGGTGTTGGCACCCTTGGCCTGGTAGTTGGACTGCTGCCCGGATTCGGCGCCGCCGACGTTCACGCGATCGACGATGATACCGGGAACCGTCTGGAGCACCACCCACGGATCGCGCGCGCTCGGAATGTTCTGCAGCTCGTCGAGGCTGACGTTGGTCGACACGGTCTGCTTCTTGGTCTCGATGACCGGTGTCTCGCTGGTGACGTCGACCTTCTCGGACAGGCCGCCGACGCTCATGGTCACCCCGAGCGGCACGATGGAGCCGGCGTTGACCGGCACGTTCTCGTTCCGGTAGTCGGTAAAGCCCGCGAGCTTGGCGGAGACCGCATAGCGCCCGGGCGCGAGGTTGACGAAATGCGCCTCACCCTTGGCATCCGTGACGGCGACGTCGGTCTGGGTGCCGACAGCCTCGACCGTCACCCCGGGCAGCACCGCGCCGGTGCTGTCCTTGATGGTGACGTCGATGCGACCTGTGTAGACCTGGGCTGCGACCGGCGCCGCGACGAGCGACGCACAGGCGAGCGACAGGCCGACCAGGACCAGTCGTGTGTTCATCCGATCCTCCTTTGCGTGATCCGACAAGACGAGGGGAAATAAGGAGTGCGTACAGCGTGGATACGGCCGGACGCGCCGGCCGTCAACGGGATTGAGGAGAACTGCTGACTGGGAGTGACGAGGCGAGGGTTTCCCGTGACGGGCGACTTACCTCGCGAAGCGATCGAAGATGTCGATGAGCTCCGCGAGCCGCCGGCTCTGTTCGGGTTCCCCCTTGGCAATCCCATCAGGTACGCACACCTCGACGTGGTGCTTGAGCACCGCGAGGCTGATGCGGTTGAGCGCGGCCTCGGCGGCGGCAAGCTGCTGCAGGATGTCCAGACAGATGCGCGGTTCCTGCACCATGCGACGGATGCCGCGAATCTGTCCCTCGACGCGATTGAGGCGGGTGATGAGGCTCTGCTGCTGCGTGTCGTCGAGCATGGCTCCCTCGGGTAATCGGTGACGGCGCTCACACTATACGCCGCCTCGTGTTCCCCGGTGGTGCCGCGCACGCTCGACCCGCGCCGCAGTCCTTCACTCTCCTCAGACGGGTGCGCCTGTGCAAGCGCACTGCCCTCGTCGCGCGTCGGTGAGCGGTCGAGGTCGTTCGCGACGACGTGTGACGAGGGGAGAACGGAGGAGTGACGAACGACCTGCCGGCGAGGACGCCACGATCGTCCGTCCCAGCGCCCGCAACATGGCGATCGCACGCGATCCAAATCCGCAGCGGACTGAGTTCAAACAATTGCACCCCGGGCTCAGGGCTCAGGGCTCAAGGCTCAGGCAAGACCTTCAGATCCTAATCGCGCGACCAAGATCTAAAGGCTCTTCCTTGAGCCCTGAGCCCTGAGCCCTGAGCCTTGAGCCCAACGGAGCTCTTGACATCCGCTCGGCCACTGAATGAACATTCATTCATGCCCACCACCGCGGCGACCAGACGCGCGGCCGCGACTCCGACACGGATCGAGAGGACCGATAAGCGCGACGCGCTGCTCCGAGCCGCCATCGATACCTTTGCCGCTCGCGGCTTCTTCAACGCCCAGGTCGCTGACGTCGCCCGCGCCGCCGGCGTCGCCGCCGGGACGGTCTACCTCTACTTTCGAGGCAAGGACGACCTCCTCATCTCGATCTTCGAACGCACGATGAAGGAGGCGATTGCCGACGGACGCCGCAGCGTCGGCGCGCTTGCCGACCCGGTCGAGCGCCTTCGCGAAATCGCCAGACTCCACCTCGACCGGCTCGGGCGCGACCGGGCCCTGGCGGTCGTCTTTCAGGTCGAGCTCAGGCAGTCGACGAAGTTCATGGAACGGTTCTCCTCGACTCAGCTCCGCGAATACCTCGGCATCATCAGGAACGTCATCGCCGACGGGCAGGCACGCAAGGTGTTCCGCTCCGAGATCAGCGCAACGCTGGCCGCCAAGCTGTTCTTCGGTGCCCTCGACGAGATGGCGACCAACTGGATCCTCAGCCGTCGTAAGTACTCGCTCGCCGCGGAAGCCGATACGATCGTGGACCTGTTGGTCGGTGGACTTGGGAATAGCCGCTGATACGGCGCAGGCAACCGGAAGCAGGACAAGACTGGTGAGCACTCGCATACGAACGGTGGCAGTTCTCGGCGCCGGCACGATGGGCGCTCAGATTGCCGCGCACTTCGCCAACGCTGGCATCCCGGTGCTGCTGCTCGACGTCACGAGGGACGCCGCCCGCGACGGACTGGCGCGCGCGCGACAGCTCAAGCCGGATCCGTTCTTCACCCCGGACGGCCCCGCACTCGTTCGAACCGGCGGCTTCGAGGAGGACCTCCCTTCGATAGCGTCGGCTGACTGGATCATCGAAGCCGTCGTCGAGCGCCTCGAGGTGAAGCAGTCGCTCTTCGAGCGCGTCGACCGTCATCGCGCGCCTGACGCCATCGTCAGCTCGAACACATCGGGCATTCCTATCGCCGCCATCGTCGCAGGCCGCTCCGCGTCGTTCAGGGCGCACGCGCTCGGGACCCACTTCTTCAACCCGCCGCGATATCTGCGGCTGGTCGAGATCATCCGGACCGCGGACACCGACCCGGCGGTCGAACGGGCCGTCGCCGAATTCGCCGATCACCGACTCGGAAAGGGTGTGGTCGCCGCCAGGGACACGCCGAACTTCATTGCGAATCGCATCGGCCTGTACGGCGTGATGCAGATTCTCCGCGCCTGGACAGAGCCGCCTGACGCCGGGTACTCAATCGAGGAAATCGACGCCATCACCGGCCCTGCCATCGGCCGGCCGAAGAGCGCCACGTTTCGGACGATGGATCTGGCCGGCATCGACGTGCTGGCGTACGTCGTCTCGAACCTGGCCAGCAGCCTCAATCGCGAGGACGACCGCCGCGTGCTCGCGCTGCCGCCGGTCGTCGACGAGCTGGTCAAGAGGGGCTGGGCCGGCACCAAGTCGGGCCAGGGCTTCTATAAGAAGGATGCGGGCGGCGAGATTCTCACCCTTGACCCAGCCTCGATGACGTACAGGCCCGCTGTGCCGGCTCGGCTCGCGTCGCTCGACGCCGCGCGCGCGATAGAGGACCCTGCCGCACGGATCAAGGCGCTCTTCACCGGGAACGACAAGGTCGGCCGGTTCCTGCGAGACACGCTGGCCCCCACGCTGGTCTACGCCGCGCGAGTCGCGCCGGAGGTCGCCTACTCCATCGACGACGTGGATCGGGCGATGCAGTGGGGCTTTGGCTGGGAGTTGGGACCGTTCGAGACGTGGGATGCGATTGGGCTCGAACCGGTGCTCGAAGCATGTCACGTCAGCGATCCGCCGACGCTCGTCCGAGATGCTCTCGCGCGCGGTGGCTTCCGTGCGAGACCTGCGGACCGCCTGTTCGCGGCGGTGCCGCCGGCCGGACCCGGGTTGCAGCTGCTGCGCACGTCGAAGGAGCGAACCCCGGTCGTGCGGCGGAACGCCGGTGCCAGCCTGGTCGATCTGGGGGACGAGGTGCTCGGCGTCGAGTTCCACTCGAAGATGAACGCGATCGGCGGGGACACCATCCAGATGCTCCAGGCGGGCGTCAAGGAAGCCGGCTCGCGCTTTCGCGCGCTCGTCGTCGGCAACGACGCGCCGAACTTCTCGGCCGGTGCCAACCTGATGCTGCTTCTGCTCGAAGCGCAGGAGGGGAACTGGGACGAGATCGACCTGATGGTGCGCGCGTTTCAGGGCGCGACGATGGCGCTCAAGTACGCGGACGTCCCCGTGGTTGTCGCCCCGGCCGGCTTGACGCTCGGCGGTGGGTGCGAGGTCGCGTTCCACGCAGACCGCGTGCAGGCGGCCGCGGAAACCTACATGGGACTGGTCGAAGTCGGCGTCGGCCTGATCCCCGCCGGCGGTGGAACCAAGGAGATGCTGGCCCGCGCGATGGAGGCTGCGCCTTCGACAGGCTCCGGGCAGCCGGATCCGCTGCCGATCGTCCAGAGAGTGTTCGAAACGATCGGCTTCGGCAAGGTGTCGACGAGCGGACCCCACGCGCATCGCCTCGGGTACCTCCGCCCGGTCGACGCGATCACGATGAACCGTGAGCGGCTCATCGCCGATGCCAAGGCGGTCGCCCTCGCGCGGGCCGTCGACTACGTCAGGCCTCGCCCTCGCACGGCCATCCCCGTTGGAGGCGAAGGACTGCTGGCGGCGCTCAAGCTCGGTGTCCACCTGGCGTGGCGGGCCGGCCGCCTCAGCGATCATGACGCGCTCATCGGGCGGACACTGGCGCGCATCCTCTCGGGCGGCGACAGGCCGAACGCCGGCACGGTCACCGAGCAGGAGCTGCTCGACCTCGAGCGCGAGGCGTTCCTGAGCCTGTGCGGGCAGCCGAAAACGCTGGAGCGGATCGCGCACACGCTGAAGAGCGGAAAGACGCTGAGGAACTGACGAGAATGTTCGATCGAGGCCAAGGTCCGGTGCTCGTGGTCGTGCAGGGACTGCACGGACGATGGGAGTGGATGAAACCGGCGCTCATCGAGCTTGCGGGGTGCTGCCGCACGATCTCGTACTCGCTCTCGGGCGACATCGGCTCCGGCGAACGGCCCGATCCGGATCAGGGGTTCGACAACTATCTGCTCCAGCTCGACGCGATTCTCGACCGCGCCGGTCTGGCGCGCGTCGCGCTCTGCGGCGTGTCCTTCGGCGGCTTCGTGGCGCTTCGCTATGCGGCGACGCGACCCGAGCGGGTCACGTCGCTCGTGCTCGCATCCGCGCCGGCGCCAGGGTGGCGGCCGAACTCGCAGCAGGCGCGCTGGATCGCGAATCCCTGGGTGTCGGCGCCGGTGTTCGTCGCGACGGCGCCGATGCGGGTCTGGCCGGAAGTCCGAGCGACGTTTCCGACATGGTCGTCACGGCTCGGATTCTTCATGCGTCAGGGGCTGCGCACGGCGTTGGCGCCGATGATCCCGTCGCTGATGGCCGAGCGCATCAGACTCGCGCAGCAGTCCGATTTCGCGCCGGACTGTGCCCGGATCCGCGTGCCGACGCTCATCCTCACCGGCGAGGAACGTCTGGACCGCGTGGTCCCCGTGTCGAGCACGCGTTTGTTCTGCACGCTCATAGCCGGAGCCGAGTCAGGCGTTCTCGAGCGAACGGGTCACCTCGGCGTCATGACACGGCCGTCGCGCTTCGCGGAAGTTGTCGGAAAGTTCGTTCATGCCCACAATCACTGACCTCCGCGGACCCGCGGGACGCCTCGAAGCCCTGCTCGACACGCCGGAACCGGCCCCGGTGCGCGCGGCGGTCGTCTTCGCGCACCCGCACCCGCAGCACGGCGGGACGATGCACACCAAGGTTGTCTATCAGGGCGCGAAGGCGCTGACACGGATCGGGTGTGCGGTCCTCAGGTTCAACTTCCGCGGCGTCGGCGCGAGCGAGGGGGCATTCGATCGCGGCGAAGGCGAACAGGCGGATTTCAGCGCGGCTCTGGACCATATGAGCGCTCGCTATCCGGCGGTGCCGCTCTGGGCCGCGGGATTCTCGTTCGGATCGTGGGTGGCGCTCGAGGTCGGCGCGCTCGACCCGCGAGTATCCGTCCTCATCGGCATCGCCCCACCCGTCGTCACGTCGGTGTCGGGACAGAACTACACCTTCGAGAACACGCTCGTGAGCACCAAGGCCAAGTTCTTCCTGCAGGGTGAAGCCGACGAAGTCTGCCCGCTCGAAGGGATGTGGCAGTTCTACGGCCGGCTCCACGAACCCAAGGAGCTCGTCGTAATTGACGGCGCGGGTCATCTATTCGACAGCAAGACACAGGAGGTTGGCGAGGCCCTCGAGGACCTTCTAGCCGACTATCAACCATGAGAGACGCGGTCATCGTTTCAGCCGTGCGAACGGCATGCGGTAAGGCTCGTGGCGGCACGCTCAGGCACACGCGGCCCGACGAGATGGCGGCGACGGCGATGAGAGAAGCATTGGCGCGTGCGACGGGCCTGGACCCGGCGGAAGTCGAGGACGTGATACTCGGCTGCGCCATGCCCGAGGCCGAACAGGGGTTGAACGTGGCGAGAATCGCCAGCCTGCGAGCCGGGATTCCTGTCTCGGCGTCAGCTGTCACGGTCAACCGGTTCTGCTCGTCTGGACTGCAGGCCATCGCGCACGGTGCGGAGCGCATCATGGCCGGTTTCGCCGACGTCATCGTCGCGGGCGGCACCGAGTCGATGAGCCTCGTGCCGATGGGCGGGCACAAGATTGCGCCCAACCCCGTCCTGGTGGACACCTACCCCGACGTCTACCTCACGACGGGCCTGGTGGCCGAGAACCACGCGCGCGAAGCCGCGGTGAGCCGCGAGGAACAGGACGCGTTCGCGCTCGCCAGCCACCAGAAGGCCGTCGCCGCCATCGAGTCCGGTCGGTTCACGGACGAGATCGTGGCGTTGCAGGTGCGTGTCGATACGAACGGCGCTGGAGCTCGGACCATTCAGTTCGACACCGATGAAGGCCCGCGCCGCGATACATCGCTCGAAGCGCTCGCGAAGCTGAAGCCGGCGTTTCACGTCAAAGGCACGGTCACGGCCGGTAACTCGTCACAGACGAGCGACGGGGCCGCCGCGGTCGTCGTCATGTCGGCCGATCGCGCGCGCGCGCTCGGCATCGCCCCGCTCGGGCGATTCGTGGCATTTGCAACAGCGGGTGTCGAGCCCGAGCGCTTCGGCATCGGACCCGTGCCTGCAATCCGGAAGGTACTCAAGATGGCTGGCCTCTCGCTCGACCAGATCGATCTGGTCGAGTTGAACGAAGCATTCGCCGCGCAGGCGATCGCATGCCTGCGCGAGCTGCCCATCGAGCCCGGCCGGCTCAATGTCAATGGCGGCGCCATCGCGCTCGGCCACCCGCTCGGCTGCACGGGCGCGAAGCTCACCGCCACGCTGCTGCACGAGATGCGCCGCCGCGGATCGCGATACGGAATGGTCACGATGTGCGTAGGCGGCGGAATGGGCGCCGCGGGGATCTTCGAGCGGATGTAGGTCCGGCTAAGCCGGACACGACGACCGAAATGGCGTAGTGTCCCAGACGAGACAGTCGTAGTGTCCGGCTTGAGCCGGACGACAGGGAACGAGACCCAATCATGACGACCACGATGACGACGACGCGCGGCGGGCAGTGGCTGATCGAGGACGCAACCGAGCCAATCTTCACACCCGAGCGGCTGAGCGACGAGCACAGGCTGATTCGGCAGACGGCCGACGAATTCGTCGCGAGCGAGGTGCTGCCGGTGCTCGACCAGCTCGAGCAGAAGGACTGGGCCCTCGCTCGAGCGCTCGTCCGGCGGTGTGGCGACCTCGGCCTTCTTGGAACCGACGTGCCAGAGGCGTACGGTGGCGTCGAGCTCGACAAGGTTTCGTCGATCGTCGTGGGCGAGGCGGTTGGACGGTCCGCCTCCTTCGCGACCACGTTCGGCGCGGAGACCGGCCTCGCCATCACGCCGCTCCTGTGCTTCGGTACCGAGGAGCAGAAGCAGCGCTACCTGCCGGGCCTCGTGACGGGCGAGCTCGTCGGCGCCTACGCGCTGAGCGAGTCGGGATCGGGCTCGGATGCGCTCGGCGCGAAGGCACGCGCCGTCCTGCAGCCCGATGGCAGCTTCATCCTCAACGGCGAGAAGATGTGGATCACCAACGGCGGGTTCGCCGACCTCTTCATCGTCTTTGCGAAAGTTGACGCCGAGCAGTTCACGGCGTTTCTGGTGGAGCGCACCTTCCCTGGCGTCAGTTCGGGTCAGGAGGAGCACAAGCTCGGACTCCACGGATCGTCCACGACGCCGCTGTTACTACAGGACGTCCGGGTTCCGGCGAGCCACGTCCTCGGCGACGTCGGCCGCGGCCACAAGGTCGCCTTCAACGTCCTGAACTACGGGCGGTTCAAGCTCGCCGCCATGTGCAGCGGCGGGGCCAAGCTGGCAATTGCCGAAGCGGCCGGATACGCGGCGCAACGCAAGCAGTTCGGCCAGCCGATCGCGACGTTCGGCGCGATCCGCCACAAGCTCGGCGAGATGGCGATCCGCGAGTACGCGGTCGAGTCGATGCTCTATCGGACCGCGGGCCTCATCGACGGCATGCTGCAGGGCAGCCACGAGAGCGGCGCGGTCCTCGCCGCGCTCGAGGAGCTGGCGATCGAAGCGTCGATCCTCAAGGTCGCGGCAAGCGAGATGCTCGACTTCGTGCTCGACGAGAACATCCAGATTCACGGCGGCAACGGGTTCGTCAAGGACTACCCAGCGGAGCGGCACTACCGCGACGCGCGCGTGAACCGGATCTTCGAAGGCACCAACGAAATCAATCGGCTCCTCGTCCCCGGCATGCTCGCAAGACGCGCGGTGAAGGGCGGCCTGCCGCTCATCCCGGCGGCGCGCCGGCTGCAGGACGAGCTCCTCACCCCGGCGCCGCCGGAGCTGGCGGGCGACGGCCCGCTCGAGAGCGAACGCCGCACGGTAGCGGCGATGAAGAAGGTCGCGCTCATGGTGCTCGGCACGGCCATGCAGACCTATGGCGAGAAGCTGGCCGAGCAACAGGAGATCCTGTCGGGAGCGGCTGACATCATCATCGATGTCTACGCCGCGGAGAGCGCCGTCCTGCGCGCGGCTCAGGCGAAGGGCGGGCTCCATGCGGACGCGGCCGCGGTGTTCGTCAACGACGCCGGCGGGCGCGTCGAGATCGCCGCCCGCCACGCGCTCGCCGCGATGACCGAAGGCGACATGCTGCGCACGCTCATGGCGGCGCTGCGCCGCGTGATGAAGGTGACGCCGCTCAACACCGTGGCCCTCCGGCGCCGCGTCGCGGATGCAGTGCTCGGGCAGAAGGGTTATCCTTTCTAGATTGGAGCAGGGTGCAAGAGTGGAACAGGGCCTCGGGGCCAGAGCGGGCACAAGCGCGCGCCGCAGGTTTCGCGTCGGTGCGACCGTGCTGGCCCTGCTCGGTCTGGCCGCATGCACGGCACGCGAGGTCCCCTACGAGGACGAGATCGCGGCGTGGCGCGCAGACAAGGACCGCTTCATGCGGGAGTCGCCGGAGTCACCGGTCGTCGCGGCCGATCGTGCGGCGTTTCCGCGGCTGCCCTACTTCCCGATTAACCCCGACTACCGCGTCCCGGCGTCGCTGACGGTCGCGCGGGCAGACGACATCCTCGAGATGCCGACCTCGACCGGGCAGCGTCGCAAGATGCAGCGGATCGGAACGCTCGAGTTCACGCTGAAGGGTCAGCCGCTCAAGCTGACGGCGTTTGCCGAGGCCGGCGACACCGCGCTGCGGCGTCTCTTCGTACCGTTTCACGATCTCACGAACGGATCGGAAACGTATCCCGGCGGGCGCTATCTGGATCTCGAGCGGACGCCGACGGGCGTGTACGATCTCGATTTCAACCGCGCCTATCACCCGTTCTGCCTCTTCAACGCGACCTACGATTGCCCGGTGCCTCCCCGCGAGAACCGGCTCGGCATTCCGGTGCGGGCCGGCGAACTGCTCGGACAACCCAAGTGATCTCGGCGATCGTCTTCGACTTCGACGGCGTGCTGGTCGACTCCGAACCGCTGCACCTGCGGGCGTACCAGGAAGTGCTCGAGCCGTTCGGTCTGTCGCTCCCGCGGGAGAAGTACTACTCGAGCTATCTGGGCTACGACGACTCGGGCGTGTTCAGGGCCGTCGCCGAGGCGCGGGACTGGGCGCTCGACGATCGGAAACTCCACGCCCTCATCGAGGAGAAGTGCCGCGTGTTCGACGGACTGCTCGCCGGTGGGGACGTCATGTACGACGGCGCGGCCGAGTGCGTGGCGCGACTGGCCGCGGTCTGGCCGCTCGGAATCGCCTCGGGCGCCGCGAGGCCAGAAATCGAGACCATGCTCCGAGGTCGGAAACTCGACCGCTACTTCCGCTTCATCGTCGCGTCCGGTGAGACGCCGGCCAGCAAACCCGCACCTGATCCGTACCGGAAGGCCGCTGCCCTGCACGGACTTCCACCGGAAGCGTGCGTGGCAATCGAAGATTCGCGCTGGGGCATCGAGTCTGCCAAGGCCGCCGGCCTCTCGTGCATCGGGATCACGCACACCTATCCGGTATCGGAACTGCTCGAGGCGGACGCAATCGTGACGTCGCTCGAGGAGCTGACACCAGAGCTGATCAAACACTTGGCGTAGCGCTCAGCCATCAGCTGTCAGCCTTCAGTTAGAGCCTTGAGATCTCACCCGAACGGCTCTGCTCTGAAGGCTTTTGCTGAAAGCTGACAGCTGAGAGCTGAAAGCCCTAGAATGATCCACGTGTCCGTGTCCCTCCATCTCCAACCGCGCGCCGTGCAGGTGGCGGCCGAGCTCGAGCAGGCGATGAATACGCCAGGCGAGGATCTCGCGCCGGCGGCGCTCGCGATCGCCAGGGTGGAGTATCCATCGCTCCATGCGCCGCCGTATCTCGACCTCCTTGATCGCATGGGAGAGGAAGCCTCGGCGCGCATTGGTCCGCCCGGGGGGGCACCGTTTGAAGACAGCGTGCGCGCGTTCAACGAATACTTCTACGACGAGCAGGGGTTCAGCGGAAACCGCGATCGGTACGACGATCCGCGCAACAGCTTCCTGAATGAAGTGTTGAATCGCCGCACCGGCATTCCGATCAGCCTCGCGGTCGTATACCTCGAGGTTGCCAGACGCGCCGGCCTTCGGGTGGCGGGCGTGAACTTCCCGGGACACTTCCTGCTGCGCGCGCCGCTCGCACCCGCGCGGACGAGCCTCGGTCCCGCCGGGACGAGAGACGAGATCCTCATCGTCGATCCCTTCCACAAGGGCGCGTTCCTGTCAGAAATCGACTGCCGCGAACTGTTGCGCCAGCACGTCGGCGATTCCGCGGCCTTCGACCAGTCGCTGCTCGAGCCTGCTACGCGACACCAGATCGTCGTACGGATGCTCGTCAACCTCAAGCGGCTCTATGTCCGAATGCGGTCCTTCCCCCAGGCGCGCTTCATCTCGGGCCTGCTCCTGACCGTCGACCCATCGGCGATCGTCGAGCTGCGCGACCGCGGCCTTCTCGCCTATCACCTGCAGGACTTCGCCGGCGCGCTTCGCGATCTGGAGGCGTACCTGCGACTGCTCCCGAAGCGCACGGTCTCCACCGACGATCCCAATCCGCTCGCGAGCGATGACGACGAGACGAGCGACAACGCCGACAGTGAGCACGAACAGATCTGGGAACACGTCAAGACACTCAGGAAGCGGGTCGCGGGGTTCAACTGAGACGTGGGGACGAGAAAGTTTGAAGTCTGACGTTTGAAGTCTGAAGTGGGGAAGTCTCAAGGGTGAAGGTGGAAGTAGAAGTGGGAAGTAGAAGTGGGAAGTAGGGACTTTCGCACTTCAAACCTAGCTCTGCACTTCCCCCCGTACTTCCGGCTTCCGAGCTTCCGGCTTCCGGCTTCCGACTTACTTCCCCACTTGCACTTCGCACTTCCAACTTCCTCACTTCGCAACTTCAGACTTCAAACGTCAGACCTCAGACTTTCAGCACGCGCCCCCCGCCCCTCCGATGTTTTGGTTTCCAATGTGCAACCCCTTGGATCGCACTCTTGACTCGTCCCACATTTCGTCCCAAGTCATTCACACCACTGCCGGTCACTCGCGGCCGTATACCGTCATCTCACAATCGTTTCCGAGCACTTCGACAATCCCACCAGAGCACGACGCCCGATTGCGGAACGGCTGGTACATATGCTGCTCGGCTGGGGGTGGGGGATCGTGCGTCCGCTTTCCAATGGAGGCTTGAAATGAAAGTGCGTTTGACCGCCATGCTGGCCGTCGTGGCCCTATTGGCTGGCGTGCTTCCGGCGCTGGCACAAATCCAGACCGGTGAAATCACGGGCAGAGTGAGTGACGACACCGGCGCCATCCTGCCAGGGGCAACAGTGACACTGACCAGCCCGGCGCTGATCCAGCCGCTGACGGCGACGAGCAGCGAGACCGGGAGCTTCCGATTCCCGCAGATACCGATCGGCACATACTCGGTGAAGTTCGAGTTGCCCGGGTTCAAGACCGTCGTGCGCGAGGGCATCGTCGTCAGCATCGGCTTCACGGCGCAGGTCAACCAGCAGCTCGCCATCTCGACCGTACAGGAGACCGTGACGGTCAGCGGCGAGAGCCCGATCGTCGACACCAAGGCCACCGCGGCCAAGACGACCTTCGACCTCGAGTCGCTGCAGAACATCCCGTCCGCGCGCGACCCGTGGGTCATGCTCCAGCGCGTGCCGAACATCGCGATGGACCGCGTCAACGTCGGCGGCAGCCAGTCGGGCCAGCAGTCGGGCTACATCAGCCGCGGCGGCACGACCACCAATAACAAGTGGTCGCTTGACGGCGTCGACATCACCGACATGTCGGCGACCGGCGCCTCGCCCATGTACTACGACTTCGACATGATGCAGGAGATGCAGGTCACGACCGGCGGCGCGGATGCGTCGCAGCAGACCGGCGGCGTCGGCATCAACTTCGTGACGCGCAGCGGAACCAATCGCTTCAAGGGCAGCGGCCGCGTCTACAACACCAACGACGCTTTCGAAGCCGATAACGTCACCGACGAGATTCGCGCGCAGGGTGGTGGCTCGGGCGCACCGATCCAGAACATCAGCGACTTCGGTTTCGAGGTCGGCGGTCCGATCATGCGCGACAAGCTCTGGTACTGGGGCAGCTACGGCAAGCAGGACGTCAAGGTCGGCGTCGTGAACTTCTACCAGAACACGCCGGAGTGCCGTCCCGCCGGAGTGCCGGTGGGCGACATCGCCAAGATCCTCAGCACCGAGCAGGTCCGCGCGTGTCTCGCGACCGACCTGACGACGCTCGACAACTACAACATGAAGCTGACGTGGGCGCCAGCCAGGAACAACAAGCTCAACGTCCAGAACACCTGGGGCGGTAAGGTGCGCAACGCGCGTGACGCATCCGACACGCGGCCTATCGAGACGGCCTATCGCCAGAAGAACATCGACGGTGCGCGCGGGACATTCGGCTGGGACGCAGGCCCGGTGCCGATCTGGAAAGCGAGCGACCAGCACGTGTTGAGCGATCGGTTGCTGCTGGATATCCAGTACGCGCACGTGGGCAACAACTTCACGCTGACCTTCCAGGATCCCGAGCAGGCGGCGATCCAGCCGCGCTTCGACATCGCATCGGGCGTCTGGGCACGCTCGTTCGACGAATCGATCTTCAAGCGGCCGACGCAGAGCATCGACGTAACGACGAGTTACTTCCTGCCGGCCACGCTCGGCGGCGACCACGCGTTCAAGATCGGCTACCGTTGGCGCACGGCGCGCGGTGAGTCGATCAGCCACACGGGCGGCAACGCCGTGGCGCGATACGCGAACGTCGCGGGGGCCAACCCGAACTGCGCGCTCAGGTTCGATGGCGCGGGTGCGGCGGTGTACGACTGCAACGCCGATCTCTTCCGCGACGGTTACACCAACTACAACCTGGGTACCAATGCGATCTACGCTCAGGATACGTTCACCCTGCAGCGCCTGACGCTCAACCTCGGCGTGCGGTGGGATCGTGCGACCGACGAAGCGCTCCCGGGCCAGGTTCCCGCCAATCCGCTCATCCCCCAGATTATGCCGGCGATCGACTTCCCCGGCCTCAACGCAGGCGTCGTGTGGAACGACATTTCGCCGCGCCTCGGCATGACCTATGACATTGCTGGAAACGGCAAGTCAGTCGCGCGTGCGTCTTACTCGATGTACTTCGGCCAGATGGCGCCTGGCCAGCTCGCCGGCCAGATGATCTCGATCGGCCAGGTGTTCGTGCGGTATCCCTGGGCCGACCTCAACGGCGACACCTTCGTCCAGGCCAACGAGCTGAATATCGTCGCCAACCCGACGAAGAGCGCGGCCTTCGATCCGACCAATCCGACCAGCTTCCGCTCGCCGGGAACGATCGATCCCGGCCTGAAGAACGACCGGACGCGTGAGTTCGTGGTCGGCCTGCAGCAGGAGCTGATGCGCAACCTCGCCGTCGAGGTCAACTACGTCTGGCGCAACTACGATCAGTTCACCTGGACCGATCGCACCAACTGGGATTCGACGAACTTCCAGGCGTTTACGCTGGCAACGCCGAGCAACTGCGGACCGACGGCGATCTGCCCGCCCGTAACTTACTACCGCGCGACGTCACCGCAGCCGTCGCCTTACATCCGGGCCAACCAGCCTGGTCGGAACCGCGACTACAACGGTGTCGAGCTCGCGCTCATCAAGCGTTATTCGGATCGCTGGGCGGCCAACGTCAGCTTCGCCTGGAATAACGCCATCGACCATTGGGATTCGGTGGCCGGTATCGAGGACCCGAGCAATCTCGAAAACCTCAACGGCGCGGCGTATGCCCCGGTATCTGCTGGCTCCGGCGTCGACAACGTCTACACCAACGCGGAGTGGCTGTTCAAGTCGAGCGGCCAGTACACGACGCCGTTCTGGGAAATCGCCATCGCCGGCAGCGCCAGCGTGACGCAGGGTTATCCCTTCCCGCAGCAGATCGCGATCACCAGCCGCGGCAATGGCCTCGCTGACGACGCCACGTTCCTCTTCCCGCTCGGCGACGTACGCCTGCCGAACCTCTTCGTTGCGGATTTCCGTATCGACAAGGCGTTCAGGTTCGGCGGAATGCGCATCATCCCGAGCATGGACATCTTCAACTTGACCAACTCGAGCGAGATCCTCTCGCGCCGCCGCACGCAGTACTCGATGAACGTGGGAACGGGCGTGGGCTCGTCCTCGACGACGCTGCCGCCGAACAACATCAGCAGCATCATCGCGCCGCGCGTCATCCGCTTCGGAGCGCGGGTGACGTGGTAGGAAGAAATGCTGAATGCTGAGTTCTGAATGCTGAAGTGAATTCAGAACCAGGTCAGTAAGAAGCGAGATTGGGTGGCCGGAGGCGGAAAGTGCCTCCGGCCTTTTTTTGTCCCGCGGCGACAGAAGACAGACGACTCGAACTGTCGACTGAAGGCTGTCGACTGCGACTGAAGACTACCGACTGCAGACTGCCGACTGCCTCACTTCCACCCCACCATCTTCGCAATCCGCTGGAACAGGCTGGGATTGGTCTGGGCGAGCGTCGCCTGGTCGAGAATATCGAGGGCGTCGCTGATGCGGTGAGCGACGCCGATCCCGAGCTTGCGGGCGCTCGCGATCGCGGTGTGGTTCGACTCCGGGACAATGAGGATAGTCTTGGCCTCGGAGTCCGCCGACACGTCGATGCAGTTCTGCGGCCGGTCGTCGACGTGATAGTCGAGTCGCAGCGCCGCAGCAGCCCCGCCCCGGGAGCCGTGCAGGACCAGCACGCTCGGCAGGTCGAATCCCTGCGCGACGAGCCATCGCTGCGTCTGTCGCTGGACGGTCTCCCCTTCCGTGAACGGCCGCTGCGTGATGAAGAAGACCTCCCACCGGTGCCGCAGCATGAGCTCGTGAATCCGGCGCACCGCGCGCGCGTCGAGCGGCCTCAGGGTCGTCCAGAAGTCGGGAATGCTCTCGATCGCCTCCCAGACGGCGTCCTCGCGCCCACGAGTATCCCGCCGCGATTTGGCCTGCGCCTGTGCGGCCGTCTGGCGTTCCTCTTCCTTCTCGGGGTCGCCCGTGACGTGGCGACGCGCGCGAGTGGTGCCCGCGCCCGCAGGCGGCCCGAAGAGCCGGATCTCGTGCTCCCGGAACGCGCCCGAGAAATCGGCGAGCACACCGTCCATGTCGAAACCTATACGCAGCGGCATTGACGAAATTCCGAAATGAGTGTCGAAGGCTAAGTGAATGCTGAATCTACTTCGGCGCAACGACCTTGGTGTAGTTGCCGGACGGGTCCGGTGCGGTTTCAATCAGCGCCAGCTCGGCGCCCTTGTAGGTCAGGCGGCGGTCGGGGCGGCCGTCCCGGTCTGAGTCGAACTCGGCCGTCTGAACGATGCCGTCTGCATAGCGTTCCCATTTATCCGGCCGGCCGTCGCGGTCGGTGTCTTCCTCGACCCTCAGCAGAGGACCGGTTCCTTCTAAACCGCTGCCCGCGGATGCAGAAGACGCGTCGTAGAATTCCCACCGATCGATGCGTGCCGGGTCGGCGGTCGACGAGATCTCGATGCGATCGATCCGCCCAGCGGGCGTCGAGTACGCCCATGCGTCGGGCTTCTCGTCGGCCTTCCGCGAGAACCCCACCTTCGCGAGGCCCCCGGTCGCGTCGTAGTATTCCCAGCGATCGATGCGTCCATCCTCGTTGCTGTCGATGCGCGAGCGGATCGGGCGCGTTCCCTCCATCTCGGTCCAGGTATCGATGCGACCGTTCTTGTTGGCGTCGTAGGTGAGCTCGGTCAGCTTGCCGGTCGCCTTGTCATAGGACGCTTTCGTCGTTGCCTTCAGCCGCTCGCGCTCAGGATCGACGCAGCCGTGGGCGAGCACGGCCCCGCACACGGCGAGCGCCGCGAATGCGTCACGCATTGACCCTGGTCCGCGCCATCTCGTCGTAGAGGAAGGCTGACGCGACGATGCCACCATGGAAATTTCCGAGGTCGAGCTTCTCGTTCGGTGCGTGCGCGTTCTCGTCCGGCAGGCCGACGCCGAACAGCACCGACGGCAGGCGCAGGATTTCCTGGAACGTGGCCACGACCGGAATCGATCCGCCTTCGCGGTTGAACACCGGCGTCTTGCCGAAGCCCTTCTCGATCGCCCGGCCGGCGGCCTGCACGAACGGATTGTCGAAGTCGGTCATCCACGGCTTCCCGCCGTGCATCCGCGTCACCTTGAGCTCGACGGTCTTCGGCGCAATCTTGCGCACGTAATCCTCGAAGAGCTTGGCAATCGTATCGGGATCCTGATCGGGCACGAGGCGCATGCTGACCTTGGCCATCGACACCGCCGGGATGACAGTCTTGGCGCCTTCGCCCGTGAACCCGGCCAGCAGGCCGTTGACTTCGAGCGTCGGCCTGGCCCACGTCCGCTCGAGCGTCGTGAAGCCGCTCTCGCCGAAGAGTTTGGGGGCGCCGAGCTCCTTGCGATAGCGCGTCTCGTTGAACGGCAGTCGCTTCCACTGGGCACGCTCCTCGTCGCGGAGGGGCCTGACGGCATCGTAGAAACCAGGAACCTTCACCCGTCCGCCGCGGTCCTTCATCTGCGCCAGCACCTGCGCCAGGACCATCGCCGGATTCGCCACGGCCCCCCCAAACGATCCCGAATGGAGGTCGCTCTTGGTGCCGCGGAGATCGATCTGGCAGTAAACAAGTCCGCGGAGCCCGTAGCAGATCGACGGCACGCCGCGGTCGAACATCGGAGAGTCGGAGATCACGACCACGTCGGCGGCGAGCTCGCTTTGATGGGCCTTGATGAAGTTGTCGAGGTTGGCGGAGCCGACTTCCTCTTCGCCCTCGAGGATGATCTTCATGTTGACCGGGAGACGGCCGGTCTTCTTCAAGTGCGCCTCGATGGCCTTGAAGTGCATGAACACCTGCCCCTTGTCGTCGGCCGATCCACGCGCGTAGATCTCTCCGTCGCGGATCGTCGCCTCGAAGGGCGGCGACTCCCACAGCTCGACCGGGTCGACCGGCTGAACGTCGTAGTGGCCGTAGAAGAGGATGGTCGGCGCACCCTTGGCGCCGAGCCAGTCGCCGTAGACGACAGGGTTGCCGGGCGTCTCGATCAGGCGCACGTTGGTGAGGCCGATGCGGCGCATCTCCTCGGCAGTCCAGTCCGCGCAGCGTCGCACGTCGCCTGCATGCTGCGGCAGGGCGCTGATGCTCGGAATCGCGAGATACGCCTTGAGCTCCTCGACGTAGCGGTCGCGGTTGGTGTGGATGAAGTCGATGATGTCGTTCATGTTGGGTACCAAATCCTCAAGCCTGAGTGGGCATCTCGATCGGCAGTTCTTCCCTGTCGCCCCACTCTTTCCACGATCCGACGTAGTTTCGCACGCGAGGGTAGCCGAGGAGCCGCAGCGCCAGGTACGCATGCGCGGCGCGATAGCCGCCCTGGCAGTATGTGATCACCTCCTGGTCCGGCGTCACGCCCGCGTCCTCGTACATCTTCCTGAGCTCGGTCGCGGGCTTGAACTCGCCCTCGGGAGTCAGGTTGCGGGTCCACTCGATGTGCACGGCGCCGGGAATGGCGCCGCCGCGCTTCGCCCGCACGGTCGTACCGCAGTACTCGCCGTCGGTCCGTGCGTCGAGAATCACGGCATCCGGCCGGGAGATCGCGTCGCGTACTTCCCGCCAGGTCGCCAGGGTGTGCGCCTCGCGCCGCCCGGTCCACTCGCTCGTCGGGGGAGGACCGGCGTCGCGCGTGACGGGCAGGTGCTCCCGCGTCCAGGCCCCGAACCCTCCATCGAGCACGCGCACCGATGGATGGCCGAAGTACTCCAGAAACCAGAAGGCGCGTGCGGCACGCACGCCGGAGTGCTCGTCGTAGGCAACGATCGGCGTTGCGGCGGTCACCCCGTGGATCGCGAGCACGTGCTCGATCATCCACATGAAGGCGTTGAGCGGTGCGGGATCGGTGTCGGTCAGGCTGAGGCCCCAGAGGTTGATCTGGATTGCGCCGGGAATGTGGCCGGCGGAGTAATCCTCGGCGGGCCGAAGGTCGAGAACGAGCGGCCGCGAGGACGCGCCGCGCTCGAGCTCGGCGGCAAGGTCTCGGGGTGTGATGAGCAACTGCGGGTTGGCATACCCCTTCATTCCAGGAATCGTACTACATCGCCAAGTTGGGGTCAGGCCGTGAATCGTGACTGGTGGCTGTCTCTGAATGGCCATGACGCGCTACCAGTCACGATTCACGCCCTGCCCCAATGAAGTTGACGAACGTTACTTTGTTGTGCAAAGTTATTGTAGCCAGGATGGAGCTCCCACAAGCGCTCGCCCAGATCGCCGAGATACGTGCCCAGGCCGCGAAGGCCGAGGTGTATCGCGGCTATCGGTCGGTGCCAGTCGCGGTCTCGGGGCTGCTGGGGCTCGTCGCGGCGTGGGTGCAGCCGACGGCACTGACGGCCGATCCTGTGGGCTTTGTCCTCTACTGGGTTGCGATCGCCGTCTGCGCGGGCTTCATCGGCGTCAGCGAGACTGTCTACAACTACATCGTCCACGACGAGTCGCTCGCGAGGCGGCGGACGCGTCGGGTCATCGGCCAGCTGCTGCCGAGCTTGCTCGGCGGCGCGGTCGTCACAGCAAGCCTGGTGCACCTGAGTGCGGCGCTGGTGCCATTGCTCCCTGGCCTCTGGGCCCTCTCGTTCGGGCTCGGCATCTTTGCGTCGCGTCCGTACCTCGTCCGCGCGAGCGGTTGGGTAGCGCTGTATTTCTGCGCGGCGGGCGCCGTGCTGTTGTGGACCGCGCGCGGGCCCGAGACCCTCAACGCGTGGGCGGTCGGCGGCACGTTCGGCGTGGGCCAGCTCCTGACGGCGGGCGTGCTGTACTGGAGTCTCGAACAGGAAGAATGGCGCTGACAGCCTTATGAAGAAAAAGAAACCCGCCGAGCTGACGCAACCGGGCCGCTTCGCCTACGACGGCCTCGAGCGCGTGCTGCACGAGAAAGCGCGTCTGGGGATCATGACATCGCTCGTCATGCGTCCCGAGGGGTTGTTGTTCTCGGATCTCAAGCGTCTCTGCGCGCTCACCGACGGCAACCTGAGCCGGCACCTCGACGTGCTCAAGGAAGCCGGTCTCGTGGAAGTGTGGAAGGGATTCGAGAACCGGCGCCCACAGACACTCTGCCGGCTCTCGACCGACGGCCGGCATCGTTTTCTGGCCTATCTCGAGGAGCTCGAGCAGGTGATCCGCGACGCGATGCCCAAGGTCGCGAAGCGCGGAGAGCGTCTGCCGGATCTGCCGCCCGGATTTCAGCCAGCCTGAAGCGTCCAGCGATCGCCGTCCTGACGGGCCTTTCCGTCCACTCTCAACTTGATTAGATGGGCCAGCACGCTCTCGACGGCGGCCTTGACGAGCGGTTCTGGAAGCCCATCATAAAGCACTGACACGATACGCTCGGGCGTGTCGTGCCCGTCCGCGAGCGCACGGGTGATCTGCGCCTCGCGTCTCGCCCGGTGGCGGACGTACTCGTCAATCGCCTTTATGGGATCGTCGATGATCGGCCCGTGCCCTGGCAGCAGCCGCGATGGCCGGAGGCGTCGCACCCGCTGCAGCGAGGCGAGATACTGCGTCAGATCGCCGCCTCGGCTTGCCGGAATCACAATCGTACCGCCAGAGCGGATAAGGTCGGCGCAGAAGATGTCCTCGCCCATGTCCTCACCCTCCGCGAAACACAGGTGATCCGGCGAGTGTCCCGGCGTGTGGATGGCCTTCACAGCTCCGTCGCCGGCTTCGATCACCTCGTCATCCTGAATCGGCCGGTCCCCGCTGCCAAATTGCCTGACGCGCGCGCCTGGCCATCGCGCGACGATCGCCGGAACGCCATTGAGGTGATCGGAGTGACCGTGGGTGATGAGCACGAGCGCAAGCGGCCTTCCCTCGAGCGCGCGCGCAACACTCTCGATGTGCTCAGCGTTCCCGACGCCGGCGTCGATCAGCGTGTCGATGCGACCGGGGAGCAGGTACGTGTTGTTGCCCGTCGGTCCGGTCCATGTGGAGGCGTTGTGGGCTGGGAGCAGAATGTGGGTCATGTTGCGAAGGTGCGGAGTGGACCGAGACAACGGGTTCGACACGAAGACACGAAGACGCACGGAGACGCACGAAGGGCCGGTCGCGCCGTGCCTTCGTGTCGAACCCGTTGTCTCGGTCGCCTCTAGTTCTGTCCCGTGGCGAGACACTCAAAAGTAGTACTTCAGACGCAAGTAGGAGAAATCACTGTCGCCGAACCGGCCGATCAGGTCTCGGCCGTTTCCGGCGAACCAGCCGATCGAGGCCTCGAGCGCGAGGTTGTCGCGAATGTTGGCGATCCCGATTCCCCTGACGAACGCCGAAGCCTCCGTCGCATTGTAGACACCGAATCCTCGGAACCGGTAGCGCTCCTGCGCGAACGTCCGGTCGGCAGACACGACGAGCGAGACATCCGTACGCCCGTCGCTCGGGCTGTCATCGCCGTTGGGACTCGCCAGCGGTGAGTCGTACGACTCCGAGTGGACGAGCACCGTTCCACTCAGCGTATAGTCCCCGGCGCGCCTGTCGACGCCGACGCCGGCATCGAACGACTGGCCGGCCACGACTCGCAGATCCGGCGACTGGAAGTTGTCGTGCACGAACGCGGCGACTTCACCGCGCAGGCCCCATTTGCCTCGAACCGCTTCGAAGTCCCCGCCGATCATCGTGAAGCGCGGATAGACGGCCGCCACCGAGGGCGGCACGACTCGAGGCAGTGCCGGCACATCCTCGAGTGCGTACAACCCGAACGTCTCGAAGCCGCGGAATGCCGAGACGCTCCAGTCGACTCGGCCGCTGGTGGCGGACACGCGTGCGCCACCCTGGGCGTTGGCCGCCGTGAATGCCGGCGCGCGATCGGACACGGGGATGGAGGTGATCGGACAACCAATGGCCAGGCACACCGCGGGGTCTTGCGCGACACTGACCGGAAGGTTGAACGGTGACGTGGGCTCGTCGAGCTGATCGTATCGTCCACGCCTGAAGTCCGGCAGGTAGACACCCTCGATGGTCACGCTCTCGGCGACGTGCACACGCGCGCGCGCGAGCAGCATCGGCAACCGCGCCTCGCTGCGGCCCTCGAAGAAGAACCGCGACACGTCGAGCGGATTGATGACGTCGGTCGGCTGAATCTCGTCGAGCTTCCCCCACACGATCCGTGCGTAGCCCGCGAGGATGTCGACGCGCCGGCTGAGGAGCTCGACGTTGGCGTCCTGGACGCGCACGATGCCGGCGTCGACCGAGTGCAGCCCGGGCTCGGGGCCAGGCACAGGGCGGCGCGACAACAGACCCTCGGCAAAACCGGATATCGTCAGCCGGAGGCGCGGCGACGGCTCGACCTTTTCTTCGACGAACAACCGCGAGCGCAGCTCGGTCGTGTCCTGCCGGTTCGGGAAGTAGTCGCCGAAGAGGCTCACCGAACCCGTCGGCGTCTGCGCGCAGGCCGCACGCACGTTGGTGAGGGCCAGCACCAGAGCGACCAGGACGACCGGCGCGAAAGAGCGCGGCATCAGGCCGCGACCCGTGGACTGCGCGGCCGGAGCGCCTCGGCACCAAACACCCGTGGCAACAGCTTGATCGTCGCCGGCAGGATGAACACCTCGGCGAGAAACGCCGTCAACATGGTCAGCGCCAGCAGCCCGCCGAACCACGCCGTCGGCTTGTATTCGGACAGCAGCAGGACGCCGTAACCCGCGCTGTTGATGATCGCCGTCGTGAGCGACGCGCGCCCCTCGTGCGCGGTCGCGATCTCGATGGCCTCGTCGGTCGACCGGCCGGCGGCGGCCTCGCGGCGATACCGGTTGATGAAGTGAATCGTGTCGTCGTCCACGATCCCCAGCGCGACGCTGGCGACCATGACGGTCGCCACGTTCATCGAGATATCCAAATACCCCATGATGCCCAGCACCGCGAGCACGGGCAGCAGGTTGGGTGCGATCGTCAGCAGCCCGAAGCGGAACGAGCGGAAGACGAGGAAGATGACGCCGAACACGGTAAAGAACGCCGTGCCGAAGCTGCTGAGCTGCGACATCACCAGATAATGATCGAGGGTGCTGAACAGACGTCCGGATCCGGTCGTCAGCACCGTGATGCCGGTCCCGGCGAAAGCCTCTTTCGCCATCCGATCGGCCCGCTCCACCTGCTCGAGTACGAGATCCGAGCTCATCGACTGCAGCTTGATCGAAATCTGCGCGCGTGAGTAGTCGCTCGCCACGACGCGTTCGAGCTCGTGCCGGCCCTCGCCCCCGAGCGCGAAGACGAACAGCTCCTGCGCGATCGTGTTGGCGTCCGCCGGAACGACGTTGGCCTCGGGACGGCCGTCGTTGAGCTCCTTGTTGATCCGCTTCACGTAGTCGGCGACGGACGTCACCTTCCGCACGTGCGGAAACGTTCGAAGCCCGTCCTCCAGCCGGTCGACGCGCCCGAGTGCGTCGGGCGTTTTCAGGGATTCCGGCGGACCCTCCAGCATGATCTGAAAGCTGTAGACGCCCCCGAGCTCCGTGTCGATGACGGCTGCCGACTGTCCGAGCGGATGGTCGGCGCTGAAGAAGCTGATGTGGTTGGTGTCGACCCGCAGCTTCAGGATACCCGTCGTCGCGACAACGGCCAGTGCCATCGAGACCATCAGCACGCGCCCCGGATGCGCGCACGAGAACCGCGCCACGGCCTTCAGCGGCGCAAGGAAGTAGCGCTCGTGCGGCGCTTCCGCCGTCTCGGGCTTCACGAGCGTGAGCAGCGTCGGCATGAGGACGAGCGAAATCGCGAAATCCACCATGATCCCGACCGCCGATCCCACGCCGAACGCTCGGACGGCCACGACGCTGCTCGTCGCGAGCGACAGCATCCCGAGCGCCGTCGTCGCACTCGCGCCGAGCAGCGGCGCCGCCAGGTGCGCGATGGTGGCCTTGAACGCATGCTCGACGTCACCGTGGCGCCGCTCCTCGTCCCAGTGCTGCATGATGTGCACGTCGTCGGCAATCGCCAGAACGACGATGAGAGGCACGAGCATGCTGGCGAGCACGTTGTAGCTGAATCCCATCAGCGAGTAGAGGCCGAGGGTCCAGAGGAGACTGACGACGACCGCGAACATGGCGAGCATCGTCTTGCGCCACGATCTGAACGACAGGTAGATCGCCAGAACCGTGAAGAGCAGGATCGGTGGCGTGAACTTTCGCTGGTTGTCGAGCGTGATGCGGTTGTAGGTCTCGCTGATCTCGAGGCTGCCGTTGTAGTACGCGCGCACGCCGGCAGGCAGCTTGGGATCGACGATGTCGTGGATCTGCTGAATGACGCCCGCACGGACCTCGTCGATGCGGTCCTCGTCGAAGCCCACGATGATCGCCGTTGTCGTACCGTCCTCGGAGACGAGATCGCCGCGGATTAGATCGTCCTCGAGAGCGCGGCGGCGGATGTCGCCCGGAGCGCGGGTGGCGAGCTTTTCGAGCAGTGGACGAACCTCGAGGCCACCTTCATCGCCGCCCTGGTTCTTCAGCGCCTCGACGATGGTGGCGGAGGCGAGGCTGTGGACCTGCTGAACGGTGTCGACGCGCTCGATGTCGCCCGTGATGGCGTCGATCGTCTCGAGCGTCTGGCGGGAGAACAGCCGGTCGGCGGAATCGGCCTTGAGCGCAATGATGAGTGCACGAGTGCCGCCGAATTCGGTCCGGTAGCGCTCGTAGTCGCGGTACACGGGGTCGTCCTTCGAGAACCACGCCGTGATGTCGTTGTCGATCTTGGTGATGTTCGCGCGGGGCGCCTGGGCGAGGGCGCCGAGCACGATGAACACCGAGAGAGGGATGCGCCAGCGATAGATCCAGCCGGCGAGCGCCAGGCTCACCTTCCCCCCTGCCCTGAGCCCGTTGACGCGTGCTCGAGCTCGCGCCGGCTGAAGGCGGCCTCCTTCAGCCCGACGTTGTAGTCCATGGATTCAACAACAAGCTCGGTGCGGCTCTTCTCGAGCGCATTGGTCATCTCGGATTCCATGACCGTCCAGATCGTCTCGATCTGCTCGAGGCGGCGCACTGTGTAGACCTTCTGCTTCTCGTTGCGGCGGTTGTAGACCTCGGCGTTGACGACGACGAGCGAGTCCTTGAGGACGATCGAGACGACGCGCGGAAACTCGGCTGACGTGTCCCTGCGGCGCGACTCGAGACGCCAGGCCGGGCGGGGCGCACCGCCCCCGGCGGCGGCCCAGGAGGCGTTCTCGCCGTCGGGACCGGCGAAGGCGTAGCTGTAGTCGTCGAACTCGCGCCCGCCGATGTCCTCGTAGGTGAAGTCGCTGCCGACGAAGCTCTCCTGAGTTTCGGCGCCGGCAATCCGGCGAACGCGGCCGAGCGACGGCAGATACAGGAACCGTTCGTCGTCCGAAGTCGGGTGCTCCCAGACGAGGAAGCCGGTACCGCGGATGTCGTTTGGATAGTTGAACCGGATGAGGAGGCGGTCGCCATCCGGTGCCGACGACGGTGCGCCGGGCGCGTCGCGGCCGCGCAGCGTGATGATGGCCATGGCACGTTCGCGCACGCGGTTGTGGCGATCGAAGAGCTTCATCCGCATGGCCGATCGAGAATCGCGACCGATGTTCCGATCCTGAATCTGGCGGGCGACCGAATCGGCGGTCACGGCCATGGCCTGGAGCCGGTCCACGACCGGGGCGCGCACGCCGGCCGCGAAGGCGAACGCGAAGCAGACAAGGGCTAGAGCGACGGCCAGCGGCCACCGGCGCGTGACGGTCATTATGTGAATGCTTTCACAATAAGTCTGAATGATTCAACTTTTGTGCATTTTCTCGCGAATGTCGTCGGGGATCGGCACTGGCTTCGCCGCCGTGTAGTCGAACATCACCTGGACGGTTCGGGCCGACGCCACCATCCGGTTCTCTTCATCCACGATCTCGTAGTCGTAGGTGAAGCTCGTCCGGCCGATCGCCGCAAGCGCAATCCGGACCTCCAGGGTCTGCCCGTAGCGGACCTGTGCGCGGTAGTCGATCTCGGCGCGCGCCATGATGACCCCTGGAACGGACGAGCCGGCCTCGCCATACCCCCACAACGCCCGCCAGCAGGCGAGGCGCGCTTGTTCGAGATACGTCAGATAGACGGCGTTATTGAGATGCCCCAGCGGATCGCAATCGCGGAAACGGACCTCGAGGCGGTGTGAGTAGATGTGAGACATAAGGCATGGCCTCTGGCGGATCGCTTCTCGCGGCTAGTTTCTGGCGGCCCGGATGTTCAGTGGCGGTCGGTGTTTTTCGTGGCTTAGTGCTTCACAAGAGGCCAGGAGGTCAGGAGAGCAGGAACTCCCAGTCTCCTGTCATGTCGTGACACTAGTCTACAATCACGAACGTGCTATCTCCCACATCTGCAGCCGAAGCGTTTACCGACGCCGAGCGCGCGCGCCTGGCCCCGTACTTCACGAATCTCGACGGTCACGTATTCGCGCTGACGAACCTGCCCGAAACCGTCAAGGGTGCCCTGTTCGCCCGTTATTCACGATCAGCGAAATCGCTTCGGCGGCTCTTTCTCGACGAGTTCGCGGACAAGGTCGGCAATGGGGTCTCGACGGCCAGCAGCGAAACGGTTGGCGTGGCGCGCGCGGAAAAGCTCTTCGACAAGGTGTTCAACGAATACGGAGACGACTCGGTCGCCCAGCTCGGCGGCGCGCACATCGCGTGCGAATACGTGTCGAATGTGTTGACCAAGCAGCTCGAGTGGGGCCGCCTGATGGCGTACCTCGAACAATCCACGCGGTACGTGCCCTATACCGATCGGCTGCACCACCGATGGCGTTATCACGTCCCGGCCGAAATCTCCGATAGTGCGCTCAGGGAGCGATACACGCGGACGATGGACGCGGCGTTCGAGTGCTACGCCAAGTGGATCGGTCCGATGCAGGAGCACTTCGCGGCCCGCTATCCGAAGAGCCCCGCGGACTCGGACGGCGTTCACCGGTCCGCGATCCGGGCCAAGGCTCTCGACACGCTGCGCGGCCTGCTGCCCGCCGCGACCCAGTCCAACCTTGGCATCTACGGCACCGGCCAGGCCTTCGAGGCGCTGCTGCTGCGCCTTCGCGCGAGTCCCCTGACCGAGGCGCGCGACTGCGCCGACCAGATGCTGACCGAACTGCGGAAGATCATCCCGGCGTTCCTCGTCCGGGTCGACCAGCCGGATCGGGGCGGCAAATGGAGCGAGTACATGGCCGACGCCCGTCGTCAGACGGCGGCGATTGCGGCGGTGTTGCTCGATGACAGCGCCCCGGAACCGCGGCCGGAAGTCACGCTGACCGACTTCGACGTCGACGGCGAGGTCACGGTTGTCGCCGCGGCGCTCTACGCCGTGTCGGATCTGCCCGACGATCAGCTCATGCAGGTGGCGAAGGGCCTGACAGTCGAGGAGCGCGCCGCGGTCCTGCGGGCGTATGTCGGAGAGCGCACGAACCGGCGCCATCGACCGGGCCGGGCGTTCGAGCGGACGACGTACCGATTCGACGTCCTCACTGACTACGGAGCGTTCCGCGATCTCCAGCGCCACCGGCTGCTCACGCTCGAGTGGCAGCCGCTCACGCCGAGGCACGGCTTCACCGAGCCGGAAGCCATTGGCGAGGCTGGCGCGCAAGACGACTGGGCGCGCGTCATGGACGCCTCAGCCGGCCTGCACGAGGCGCTGACCGCTGCCGGCCTGCGGGACGTCGCACCGTATGCCGTGGCGATGGCGTACCGCGTGCGCTTCTACATGGAAATGAACGCGCGCGAGGCCATGCACGTGATCGAGCTGCGCAGCGCGCCGCAGGGTCATCCGGCGTACCGGCGTGTCTGTCAACAGATGCACACCCTCATCGCCGAGCAGGCTGGTCACCGCGCGATCGCGGACGCGATGCGGTTCACGGATCATTCGGAAGTGGAGCTCGAGAGGCTGGGTTCGGAACGCGCGCTCGAACGCAAGCGGGCTGTGCAATCCTGACCGCGACCCTGACCGCGTCAGCGGGCTATTCGACCGGGACCGCGAAGCGGGCTATTCAACCTTGACCGGCTCGCTGTCGGGACCGCTCCAGTAGCGGCCGAACTCGTCCAGGAACGACAGCGTCTGAAACGATTTCATCCGGTCGAAGAACAGCACGCCGTCGAGGTGATCGGTCTCGTGCTGGATCACGCGGGCCGTGAAGCCGCCGGCTTTCACCTCGATCCGCTTTCCCCGCCGGTCGTAGGCCTTGACTGAAATCTCCCGCGACCGCGGGACGCGGCCGCGGATGTCGGGAATGCTCAGGCACCCTTCCCAATCCTCGACAAGCTCCACACCGATCGGCGTGATTTCGGGGTTGATGAGCGCCATGAGCGGCACCCCCCGGGTCGATTCCTCGTCGTCTTCATCGGGCGCAAAGCCCGCGACAAAGACGCGCAGGCTCTCGTGCACCTGCGGCGCCGCGAGCCCGACACCCTGGTACTCCTGCATGGTCTCGAACATGTCGTCGATGAGTTGTTGCATCCGCGGCGAGCCGATCTGGGCCGGCTCGACGGGGCGCGCCCTGGCCCGGAGCACCGGATGGCCCATGCGCGCAACCTTCAGAATCGCCATATCCGACGATCCTATCATCCGACCTCCGTGGTCGACGCCTACCTGGAGCTGCCGTTGACGTCCAGCGCAAAGGCCTGCGGTCGCGGTCGCGTCTTTCCAGCCAGTCTCCAGCTGCGAGACCTTGGCTAGCTTGCCCTCGCGCCTTTCGGGGCACGTCTCGGAAGAGTGGTCTGCTCTGAAGGGTCTTCTTCATCTCCGCGTTTCATCAATTCGCGATACAGGGCAACCCATTGGTCACGCACCAGCTCACCGCGGTATTTTTCCACCTCGCGCCGGGCCTCGTCCGTGATCCGTTCCACGAGGCCAGGTTCTTCGAGCAGGCGAAAGATATTGCGCGTCACTGCCTCAGCGTCGTCGAGCTTGACCAGCAGTGCCGTACTGTTGTGCTTGACGATATATGGGATTCCACCTGCTTCGGTCGCGATGATCGGCAATCCCGAGGCCATGCACTCGAGAAGACTGCCCGGCATGCAATCGACATTCGGCGTCGTGACGTAGATGTCCGCCTCGTCGTACAGTTTCGGAATCTCGCCGTGCGGGATCTTGCCGACGAACTGGTAATTCCGCAGTCCCAGGTTTGCCGCGTACGCTTCCAAGTGCGGACCCGAGGGGCCCACGTGGGCGATCGTAAGAGTCGCCTCGGGGTAGCGCTCGAGGACCTGCTTGAACGCCCGCAGAATGCATTCGATGTTGTAGATGGGCTCGAGGATCCGGTTGGTCAAGATCGCCGGCCGCAGCTTCGAGCGCTTGCGGTAAATGAAGCTCGAGGAATCGATGACGTTGAAGATGGCCCGCGCCGGAATGGCGAAGCGGGCAAAGACATCGGCGATGTAGCCCGTATTTCCGACGATCACATCCGCCCAGCCCAACGTCGGTTTCGCCGACCGAAAATCGCGCAAGTGTTCTTCCGCCTGGCCGTCGCGATAGTTGATGATCACCTTCTTGCCGAGCAGCTTGCCGACGACCGTCGCCGGGATGGTCCACATCGTGTACGAATAGAGTCCGGCGCTGAAGATGTGCAGGATGTCGGCAGACACGGAGCGCGCCACCATCTGCGGCAGATAGCAGAGCATGGTCATCGCCGTGCGCACGAACGGAATCCGCTTCAGCCAACGAAAACCGGGAGGAAACACCGGGTTGATGGCCTGAAAGCGCATCTCGATTCCCGGCACGGACCCGAGCAACGTCATCAGTCGCTGGGCTTGAACCGACTGGCCTCCGAGTATTTCGTTGGCTGGGCCGAACAGGAGGACCCTGATTGGATGCGGTAGCCGGCTCATGCGTTCCAGGGATGCTGCATCAGGTCGATCGGCAACACCCGACGCTGCTTCACCCGTTCGATTGGCGGAATGCATACGATCTTCCGCGGTGTCATCGACCGGGTGCGGACGATAGGAACTTCCAACGGGGATGAGGTCGACCTCACGCGCATCCTCAGACCAACCCCCGGAGCCCCGCGGACACGGCGCAGACTAGTCGCCCCTCTCCCGCCGATTATGGCGCGGACCAACGGATTGTCAAAACCCGACGGGAGGCGGCCCTCGTTGGGCGCGGCGGCATCCCCCTGGGGCACTTCGTCGGGGGACAGCGCGGGATTGACGATCTGCCAGATCGGCACGCGCGAGGCTGGAATGCGGTCGAGCACGCGAAACGGCTGACACCAGAGATTCAGGGAAGATCGGTAGCAGTTTTCCACTTTGTGCACTTCCAGTTCGACGGCACCAATCCAAGCTGGCCTCCATCGCCACTTGACGCCAATAGCGTTGCGCGGCATGGCGGCACTGGTGTTGCTTCTAACTTTCGGTCCTGGCGGTTGACTTCTTCTGAGCGGAGTCGACGCTGGGGCCCGGCGCGTTGGCGTATTGGGTTTTTGGAGGCGTACGGCGGAGGTGGTTGCATGCGCACTCTGCTAGCGAAGCACGTCAGCTCCCTGGGGCAGTGGATCAGCAGCCGGTTGATTGGAGACGTGCGCGAAGATCTCGCCCAATGTGAATTCGAGTGTCACCGTTTGGAATGCCGGGAAGACGAGTGGAGAACGTGCAAGAACCGGCTGCGTTCTATCGATCCCACGAGAAAAGGCAGGCCTGACAAGACTTGACGTGATCCTCAGACGGCCCGCGCCCAGCTTGTCGTCGATCTCGATGTTCGTTCGGTCAAGCCCCTCAGTGTCTGTAACCTCTGACCATAGTGGTGTACGTGTCTATCGCGGGCGCCTAGCTGGCCTGGCCACGCCAAGGCTCCGCCGCTTCGGCCTATCCGAACGGTCGGCGCTATAGTCATCACTGATGGAACCGGTCCCTTACCGCTTCTGCCCGTCCTGCGGCGGCCGCCTCGAATCGCGGCTCCTGAAGGCCACCGAGCCCGAGCGTCCGGTATGCACGGCCTGTGGCCACGTCGTGTACCTGGACCCGAAGGTGGCGGTCGGCACGATCATCCGCACGGCGGACGAGCGGCTCGTGCTCGTGCGCCGCGCGATCGAGCCGGGATACGGCCTGTGGGTGTTCCCCGGTGGCTACGTCGATCGCGGGGAAGAGATCACGAGCGCCGCGATCCGTGAGGCGCGCGAGGAGTCAGGGCTCGAGGTGCGCATCGACGCGCTCGTCAACATCTATTCCTACGGCGGACGCTCGCCGATCATCATCGTCTACGCCGCGACGGCGCTCGGTGGAGAGCTTTGTGGAGACGATGAATGCCTCGAGGCGAGCCTTTTCCACTCGCACGAGATTCCGTGGGACAGCCTGGCGTTCCGGAGCACGACCGAAGCCCTGAAGGACTATTTCAAAACCGAGAGCTATATTTCAAAACCGAGAGGATGAACTCGAAACTGAAATAGCCTGCCACCCGAAATCTGCGCACTTCTGCGCAAGTTCGTGGAAAAGCGAGTGGTATACTTCTAGCCTCCACCCTGCGAAAGATCAGAGACTCACAACCCAGCGCTGGCCGCGGCGTGCCTTCCGGGGCAGGCGGCGGTCGTTCAGGTCCATCTTATGAGAAACGCACTCGGCGCCTTCTGTATCGTCGGTCTCGTCGCCTCGGGGGCCTGCAGCCAGGAAAGCACAGGCACGCCCGCCCCCTCCGCGACCGGCGCTGCCGCGCTGCTCGGCAACTGGACATCAGCCAGCCTCGTTCAGGGCGCTGACGCCTGCACGGATTTCAAGTGGAACGTCACGCAGCGGAGCGGCAACACCGCCGGCGGCACGTTCAGCGCGACGTGCAAAGGCGACATCAAGGTCGCGGGCACCGCGATTGGTACACTGTCGGGATCGACTGTGACGTGGAACGCCAACGGGACCGCGTCTGTTCCCGGGTTGCCGTCGTGCGCCGTCACGCTGACCGGCACGGCGGAGCTGGGCGTGGACTCGATTCGCGTGCCTTACTCGGGCGACACGTGCCTGGGGAAGGTGAGCGGCGTGGAAATCCTCAAGAAGAATTGAGAGACATCGTCGTCTTGTCGGACCTACGCGAGCTGGTCGGCTGACTTTGCGCCGTAGAACTCATACCAGGGATGCGCGGGCTTGAGACGGGCGTTGACGTTGCCGATGTTCTTCACCCCTTCGACCTCGAGCCACTTCCGGAACGCGTCGGCCCCGTTCTTCCCGTAGACCGAGATGCCGTCCTTCCACGTCGCGCGTCCGCAGAGCACGCCAGAGAACCGTGTGCCGGCTTCCGCCGCCAGCTCCAGCGATTCGGTGAACTCCTGATTGCTGACGCCCGCCGACAGATAGATGAACGGACGCGTCGCCACGGCCGCCGACCGGCGGAAGCAATCCATCGCTTCCTGCTTCGAGTACGCCTTCTGTCCGCCAAACGATTTGCTGCCCTCGACGAACTTCATGTTGATCGGCATCTCGACCTTCATGACGTCCACGCCGTACCGATCCTTCGTGAATTCCGCCATGCTGCCGGTGACGATCTCGGGCTTCTTCTTCGAGTATTCGAGCCCCTTTTCGTCGGCGCCCTCTTCGTAGCCGACGAACTCCAGAAAGAAGGGAATATCGTTGGCGCGGCATTCGTCGCCGATCCGCTCGACCCACGCGTGTTTCTTGTCGTTGATGTCCTTCGAATCGAACGGGGTGTAGTAGAGCAGGATCTTGATGCAGTCGGCGCCGGCTTCCTTGAGGCGCCGGACCGACCAGTGGTCGAGCAGATCGCCAAGCCGCCCGACGCCACTCGCGTCATATCCCGTCTTCTCGTACGCCATCAGAAGGCCGGCGTTCTTCGCGCGGCGCTTGCTGGCCGGGAGTCCCCACTCGGGATCGAGGAGGATGGCGCTCGCGTGAGGCGTCAAGACCTCGGTCACCAGCGACTTGAATTCCTCGATGTCGTGGTCGCTGACCGTGCCGCCCTTTTCCTTGGCGAGGGCCTTCTGCAGGGACCCGCGCTGGTCCATGGCCGCGGCGGCGATCACGCCCCTCTCATTTGAAACGGCCTTCATGCCAGCGAGCTTACCTGGTGTGAATTTCAACGAATTCTCCTTTGTGCCACCGAAACACTACGTTCGCGTGGAAGCTATTTTACAGGAAACACGAAATACTCGAGGGCGGCGGCTTCGACCGCGCGCGCGACAATCTCGTCGATCGGCAGCGCCGACTCTGCCCGGAGGACATCGGCGCGGCGCGCTTTCGTGGCCGGATGCTTCGGCGTGAAAAGCGTGCAGCAATCCTGGTCGGGAATGATCGAGATGGGATACGTGCCCAGGCGCTGGGCCTCGGCGGTGATTTCGTCCTTGTCCATCCCGATGAGCGGCCGCAGCACGGGCATGGTTGCGACGTCGTTGATCGCGGTGAGATTCTCGATGGTCTGCGACGCAACCTGACCGACGACCTCGCCGGTGACGAGCGCGCCGGCGCGGTGCTGGTGCGCGATGGCTTCGGCAATGCGCATCATCAGCCGTCGATAGATGACGACGCGCAGCGGCGGCGCCACGGCCAGGACGACCTGCTGCTGGATCTCGCCGAACGGCACGAGGAAGAGCCGCGAACGATTCTGGAACCCGGTGAGCAGGCGCGCGAGCTCCCGCACTTTCTCCTGCGACGCCCGCGACAGGATTGGGTAGCTGTGAAAGTGGACGAAGATGACGCGACACCCGCGCCGCATCAGCCTCCAGGCCGCGACAGGCGAATCGATGCCGCCCGAGAGCAGGCAGACGACCCGCCCGCTCACCCCGACCGGCAACCCTCCCGCGCCAGGGTGCTTACCGAAGAAGTAGAACGCCTCGTTGGTCAGCGTCTCCACGTGGATGGTCAGCTCGGCGTCGTCCAGATCGACGTGCCACCCGCGCGCCTCCTTGATGCGCCCGCCGACTTCGCGCTCGATCTGCGGCGACGTCATGGGAAACCGCTTGTCCGCGCGCCGCACCGACACGCGGAAGGATCGAGGGTCTTCGGGATCGAGATCGCGCAGGATCTCGCGGGCGATAGCGTCGATGTCGAGCGGTGCCCGTCCCGCGCGGGCGAAGTTCCCGGCACCGAACACCTTCGTCAGGCGATCCCGCACGCCGGCCCAGTCGGCGCCATCACCAAGGACGACCTCGACGCGCCCCTGGAGGGCGCGCACCTGCCTGACGTCGAGGTCCGCCGTCGCCTCCCGGATGTTCCGGACGAGCCGCGACACGAACCACGGCCGGTTCTTCCCCTTGAGCGCGATCTCCGAGTAGTGAACGATGATGGACTTCATGAAATGCTGAATTCTGAATGCTGAATGCTGAAGCGAAGGCTGAAGGGATTCGACATTGCCAGTTTCAAAGTTTAGTTTCGGACCTCACAATTCCGCATTCCCTTCAGCATTCAGCACTCAGCATTCAGCATTGCCTGAGCGGCAGCATGTCCGCTCACGACCGCGCTCTCGATGGTTCCTGGCAGCCCGGTGTCGATCCAGTCTCCGGCGAGGCACAGGCCGTCGAGGTCCGTCCGGGTCTGCGGCCGGGCGGGCTCGCCGGCGGCGAGCGAGAATGTCGCGTGCTTCTCTCGAATCACCGTGCCGCGGACGAGCGTCGCGCCGCGTGCGCCGGGAATCGCCTCGGCCACTTCGCGCGCGGCTCGCGCGACAAGTTCCTCGGTGCGCTGGCCGGTCAGCGCCTCCGCCCCGCTCGCCACGAGCGACAAGTGGGAAAACTCGTGCCCGAATGACAGCCGCTTGTCGAAGACCCATTGCATCGACCGCCCCGGCAGGCCCACGAAGGGCTCAGCCATCACCTGGCGGTCGTACCACAGGTTGACCGTAACGATGGACTTCGAGCTCATCGCTCCCGCATCCGCCACCAGTGTGACGAGCGCCGGAGGCACCGGATTGGCAAAAAGCGTGCGCATGCCAAACCAGGGCACGGCCACGACGACGCGCGAGGCGGCGATGCGTTCGCCGCGCACGTCGACGCCCGTGACTCGTGTTCCGTCGGTCCGCACGCGCGCGAGCGCGTTGGTGCGCACTTCCCCGCCGCGGCTCTCGATGAAGGCGCGCGCCGGCCCGGCGTACATCTCGTGGAGCGGCCGGATCGGGAGCGCAATCGCCGAGGCCGTCCGGTCCGGACCGAACATCTCCGCGAGCACACGGACAAACGGCGTCGCCAGCGCTTCGTCGGTCGCCTGATTCAACGCCGCGAGTGCCAACGGCTCCCAGAGCCAGGCCGTCAGCTTTTCGGTCTGCCCCCGAGCACGCAGCCATTGCGACACCGTCGTGTCGCCGTCGATCGTCACTCGTCCCGTCCTCGAGAGCGCCCGCCGGGCGGCCCCCAGTGACGGGCCCATCCTCAGGACCGACAGGCTGTCGCGCCACGACATCGCTTTCCACCTGAGCACCGCGCCCAACAAGTGCAACGGGGGCGGCAGCGCGGGACACTCCAGCAGAGAACGGTTCCCGGACCGATCCAGATACGGCACGCTCAACGCCGACTGTCGGCGCACGTTGCCCTCGGCACCGACGCGGCGAAGGAATGTGAACGTCTGCCTGTAGCAGCCGAAGAGCACGTGCTGCCCGTTGTCCACGAGCTCGCCGGTCACGCGATCGGGAAACGCCGTCGCGCGTCCGCCAAGCTGGGGCCGGGCTTCGAGCACCAGCACGCGGCGGCCGGCATCAGCCATCGCCGCCGCAGCCGACAGGCCAGCGAAACCGGCGCCGACGACGACGACGTCTGGCGTCATTGTCGGGAAGACGCGCGTGGGCGCGCCATGCCAGGCGCAATCAGCGTTCGAATCCAGGTGAAGGCCGCGATGACCGCGCGCCTCGGCCGTGGGATGCGGACGACTTCCGAGAACACGTCGTAGTCGCGCTCCTCGATCCCCTCGAGCACGCCTTGATAGATGGCCGCCATGATCTCGGCAGCCACCAGCCGGCGCGCATCCCGCCGCGGCAGTTCGCGTGCGGCGCGGGCGTAGTAGTCCCGGGCGCGCACCGCCTGGTGTCGCAGCAGCGCCTTCACGGCCGGCGACCGCACGCCTCCGCCTGCCCTCGCCGACTCCTCGCGCAGGTCGTCTTCCGTACATCCGTGGGCGCGAAGGTCCTCCTGAGGAATGTAGACGCGGCCCTGGGCGAGGTCACCTCGCACGTCGCGCAGGATGTTCGTGAGCTGCAGGGCCACTCCGAGGTCGATCGCGTACTGCCTGGACGCGGGGTCGCGAGAGCCAAAGATATCGAGGCACACGAGGCCGACCGCCGACGCGACCCGAATACAGTACTGATAGAGGTCGTCGAAGGTCTCGTACCGGCGCGGCCCCAGATCCATCTCGACGCCTTCGATGAGCGACTCGAACGGCGTTCGCTTCAGGCCGAAGCTGTCGACGAGCGGCTTGAGCGCCTGGCCCTGGCGCGTTTGCGGCGATCCGCCTTCGAAGCACGCGGCCAGCTCGCGGCGCCAGCGTGCGATCTCCCCGGCGGCCGACGGGCGCGCGCCCGCTCCGCCTGACGAATCGACGGCATCAACTTCATCAACGGCATCGTCGACCGCGCGGCAGAAGTCCCACACGGCGATGATCGCGTGGCGCTTGGCTGGCGGCAGCACGAGGAACGAATAGTAGAAGCTGGTGTCGCGGGACAAAGGTCGATTGACTGATCAGCGCCAGAGCACAGCGTCACGAATCAAGCCGGGGATGTCGCCTTTTCCGATCGACGGCCGGCGGTTGAAGACATCGAAGTCGGCGCGCTCGAGCTGGTCGAGAATGCGGGAACCTCCCAGCCACGTGAGGCGCAGCTCCCAGCGGAGCCGCCCGCCCACGCCGTCACAGACGCCGCGGCCGGCGGCAAAGAGCTCCCGCGTGCGTCGAACCATCGCCTGCATCACGCTGCGCCACTCGGGCGTCATGGCGCCGGCGGCCAGATCCTCCTCGCGCGCGCCGGCACGGATCCGATCGTCACGCGGCACGTAGAGCCGGCCGATGGCCCAGTCGCGCGCGAGATCCTGCCAGAAATTGGCCAGCTGCAGCGCCGTGCAGACCGCATCCGACTGCTGGTCGAGCCTGGCATCATCGTAACCGGCGACGCGGAGCACCAGCCGGCCTACCGGATTGGCCGATCGCCGGCAGTAGTCGAGCACGCTGGTCCAGGTGTCGTAGCGCGTGGTCGTCACGTCCTGCCGGAACGCACTGAGGAGATCCTCGAAGAGCGTCATCGGGAGCCGGCAGTCCCGCATCGTCTGCCCGAGCGCAACGAAGACGGGGTCAGGCCGTGAATCGTGAATGCCGGCGCACAGTTCGCGGCCTGACCCCGCCCCGGCCAGCTGATCACCCCAGGCGTCGAGCCGGCGCAGGCGCTCGTCGGGTGCGAGTCCAGGCTCATCGGCATAGTCGTCGGCCGTCCGCGCGAAGGCGTAGATCGCGGCGATGTGCGGCCGCATCGCCGCAGGCAGGAGTCGCGACGCGACGGGGAAATTCTCGTAATGCTCACGCGCGAGCCGCTCGCAGTGCGCGTAGGCGCGTGCCAGTGCGGCATCGTGATTCACCACTCGAGCTCAGGGGCACCGTCGCGGCGATTGGCGACGCGCGCCATGACGAACAGCAGGTCGGAGAGCCGGTTCAAATAGACGAGGATTTCGGACTCGACCTCGTCGCCTCCAAGACCGACGACACTGCGTTCGGCCCGTCGACAGATCGTGCGTGCCACATGCAGCAACGCTCCCGAGGGCGAGCCGCCCGCGAGGATGAACCGCCGCAGCACGGGCACCTCCGATTCGAGCCGGTCGATCCAATCCTCGAGCCGCTTGACGTCCTCGCCGGCGACCGACGTCTTCTCGACCCGGTTGGCAACCTTGCTCCCGGGATCCGCCAGCCGCGAACCGATGGCAAACAGGTCCCGCTGGATCTTCTCGAGCATCGACGCGAGCTCGCCGCCGGGCACGCCAGCGCGCGCGAGTCCCAGCCACGCATTGAGCTCGTCCACGTCGCCGTAGGCCGCCACTCGCGGATCGGCCTTCGAGACGCGCCTTCCACCAAGCAAGGCGGTTTCGCCGCTGTCGCCGGTCCTGGTGTAGATTTTCACTCACCAATTATAGGTCCATGGTGACTACGAGTTGACCGTGCCTCCTGTATCGAAATCGGCCGTTCTGTTGTCACGGCCGGCAGATCACGGTCACACAGCTGATTCAGCGGATACGGTCCACTAGATGAGTTCTGCCCGGCGCATTCAGGATGACACACGCACAGCCAGACGTTCCATTCGCAAGGTTCCCCCACCCGTAGACAGACAGCGCTTTCGTCGACGTCTGCTCGAGTGGTATCGCCGCTACGGGCGCGACCTGCCCTGGCGCCAGACGAAGGACCCGTACCACATCCTCGTGTCCGAGGTGATGCTCCAGCAGACGCAGGTCGATCGCGTGCTGCCAAAATACGCCGAGTGGCTGCAGAAGTACCCGTCGCTCGAAGCGCTGGCCGCCGCGAAAGAAGCCGACGTGTCCGACACATGGCGGCCCCTCGGGTACAACATCCGGCCGAAACGCCTCCACGCCATCGCCCGCGAGTCAATGGCCCGCTACGGCGGTCAACTGCCGTCGGACGAGGAAACGCTCCTTTCGTTCAAGGGAATTGGCGAATACACGGCGGGCGCCGTGCTCAGCTTCGCCTTCGGCCAGCGCGCGGCGATCCTCGACACCAACGTCGCGCGCGTGCTCTTTCGCGTGTTCGTCGGCCGCGGCGCGCTCAAGAGCCACGCAATGAAGCGACACCTGTGGGAAGTGTCGCGCACGGTTCTCCCCCACCGGCACGTGTTCGATTTCAACCAGGCACTGATGGACTTCGGAGCCACTCTCTGCACCGCGCGCAATCCGAAGTGCCTGATCTGCCCGATGCGCCGCGACTGCGCCGCCTATCCCTTCAATCCCGAGCACGAGCGGGAGGATCGTTGATGGGTTCCGCGCCGCCGCGCATCGTCGTGACGGCGGCCGTCATCGAACGCGACGGTCGATACCTCGTGACCAGGCGCCTCCGCGGCACGCATCTGGCCGGCTTCTGGGAGTTTCCGGGCGGCAAGTGCGACACCGGCGAACCACTCGCCGCGTGTCTCGAACGAGAAATCGCGGAAGAGCTCGACACGAACGTCCGAATCGGCACCGAGATCCACAACGTCGTGCACGAATATCCCGAACGCATCGTCGAACTACATTTCTTTCGATGTGAGCTGCTCGGTGAACCACGCGCGGTTCTGGGACAGGAAATGCGCTGGGTGGCGCGCGCCGAGCTCGCATCGCTCGAGTTTCCGCCGGCCGATGCGGAGCTGATTGGGATGCTCGTGCGTGGGAGCCTGGATCAAACCTGAACCGCGGCGACGCTGGTAGCGGGTAGACCCTGACCAGGAAATCAGCAAGATCAGGAGGTCAAGAGACCAGAGAGCCCTCTGAAAAACGGAACCTCCTGGTCTCTTGGTTGCGTGTAGTGTCTTCATCAACTTACATCGAGCGCGGAACCAACGAACGGCAACCGCGTCACGACCGCGGGCGACGACTGGGCCCCGTCTACAACAATCACCGTCGTTCCGGGTTCGACGAAATCGCGGTGCACGTACCCGAGCGCGATCGGTCGCCCCAAGGCGGGCGACAACGCGGCACTGGTGATCGTTCCGATCTCGCGATCGCCGCCGCGGATCGCTGAGCCGTGACTCGGCACCGCCGCCCCGGGCTCGAGCGACAGGCCGACGAGTCGTCGCGCGACGCGTCCGTGGCCGCGGTGCAGAACGCGGATGATGATTTCCTGTCCGACGTAGCACCCCTTCGTCAGGCTGATCGCGCGGCCCTCGATGCCGGCCTCGAGTGGAATCGTGTCCTCGGTCATGTCCTTGCCGAAGACCGGTCGGCCGCTCTCGATCCGGCAGACGTCGGCGGCCGCTGGCTCGACATCGATGGCTCCGGCGTCTCTGATCGCTTGTGCAAGCGCATCCGAGTCTTCGGCTGCGACCAGCAGATCGAATCCCAGATCACCGAAGTCATCGCGTCTGACAACGGTGGTGGCCGCCCCATGCCAGGCCGATGTTCGGTTTGCGAGAACGGCCATTCCTTCCAGATCGGCACTGCTCAACGGGGAACCCTGCTCGCTCAGCACGCGGCTGACGACGTCCGCGGCATGCGGACCGAAGACGCCCAGTTGCGCAAGGGAACCGCTCACATCGGTGACCTCGACGTCCTCGCTGAACACGAACTGCTCGAGATGCCCTCCGACGCGAGCCGTCACGGCCCTCTCGAGGTCCATCAGGATGGCCTCGCCGGTCTCCACGACGTACATGTCGGCAATCATGCGACCCTGGGCCGTCAGCAGGCACGCGTAGCAGCCCGAACCGGCGGCGAGCGTAGCGATATCGTTGGTCAGCAGGCCCTGCAGGTAGTCCCGGCGGTCCCGTCCGGTGAGCCGCAGGCGGCCGCGATCCGACCGCAGGACGAGGCCCGCCCCATCTTGGAGCGCGCGATACTGTTCCAGTGAAAACATGAGTGGCGTGCTGATATCCTGAGTGGATGACGTGCGTGAGGTATTGTACCGCCGCTCTGGTGCTCCTACTGACCGGACCGGCGGTCCGCCCGGCTTTCGCCCAAGCCGAGCCGGTTCCGGGCGAAGCGACGTTTACGATCTTCGTCCGCGGAACCGACGTCGGCCGGGAACAGGTCAACCTGGCCCGATCGGGCTCTCAATGGATCATCACGGCCACGGGCCAGCTCGGCGAGTTCACGCTCAACCGATTCGAGCTCAGATACGCCGCCGACTGGCAACCGATCGAGCTCCACGTCGAAGGCACGCAGGCCGGCAAACCCGGGGACAAAGCGGGCTCGAAGAAAGTGCAGCTATCAACCTCCTTCGCGCTGACCACCGCCATCAACGAGATCACGCAGAACGGCGTCACCAGTTCGAAGACCGATCAGATTTCCGCGCGCACGGTCGTGCTGCCGACCAACGTCTTCGCCGGATACGAGGCGCTCGCGGCGCGGCTCGCCAACTCGGCTCCCGGTGCCGAAATCCCGACCTACATCGCGGCAGGCGCCGAGGTCAAAGTGACCGTCAAGGGGATCTCCGACGAGGCTGTGACGACTCCCGCGGGAATCGTCCACATGCAGAAGTACGAGCTCCTCGCGCACAACAACTCGGGCGGGACCTTCACGATGACGGTCTCCGTCGACCAGCGGGCGCGCCTTGCCCGCATGGACATGCCGACCGCCGAGGTGAGCGTCGTGCGAAGCGAGCTGGCCGGGGTCTCGGCGCGAACGCTGACGGCGAGGAACCCTACCGACTCCGATGTCACCATCCCGGCCAACGGCTTCAGCATCGCCGGCACCATGACCAGGCCGCCGATCCTCGGACGGCTGCGGCTTCCGATGATCGTGCTCGTCGCCGGCTCGGGTCCCATCGACCGCGACGGCACGGTTGCCGGCATCCCGATCCTGAGCCAGCTCGCCGGCGCCCTGGCGCAACAGGGGTTCCTCGTCCTCCGCTACGACAAGCGCGCCGTCGGCCAGAGCGGCGGCCGCAGTGAAACAGTCACGCAGCACGACTACGCCGACGACCTCATCGCCATCATCAAGTGGCTCGCCAAGCGTGACGATGTCGATGAGCGCCGGATTGCGGTCGCGGGACACAGCGAGGGCGCCATGATCGGGATGCTGGCGGCCGCGCGCGAGAAAAAGATCGCATCGCTCGTGCTGATGTCGACCAGCGGCACCACCGGCGCGGACCTGCTCCTCGAGCAGCAACAGCGCGAGCTCGATCGGTTGAAGGTCCCGGAGGCCGAGAAGGCCCAGAAAGTGGCGCTGCAGAAGCAGATTCAATCGGCCGTCATCGGCGGAACCGGGTGGGAATCTCTGCCGGAAGACGTGCGGAAGCAGGCCGATACGCCGTGGTTTCGAAGCCTCCTCCTTTTCGATCCCGCGACGGTGATGCCGAAGCTGAAGCAGCCGATTCTGATAGTCCAGGGCGACCTGGACGCGCAGGTCCAACCCCACAACGCCGAAAAGCTCGGCGACCTCGCGCGGGCGCGCAAGAAGGACGCCGGGCCCGTCGAGGTCGTGCACCTCCCCGGCCTCAACCATCTCCTCGTGCCTGCCACGACGGGGGACGTCCAGGAATATCCGGAGCTGAAACAGAAGGCCATCAGCCCCGAAGTCGCGGCAACCATCACCGCCTGGCTGAAGAAGTCGCAGCCGTGAACGGAATCGATTAGACTGCTGCCACAGATGAGAGTCGGCATACCGAAGGAAGCGAGCCCGGGCGAGACGCGCGTCGCCGTGATTCCTGCCGGTGTGGCCACCTTGACGAAGGCGGGCCTGCAGGTGGCCGTCGAGTCGGGCGCTGGCCTCGCTGCCGGTTTCACCGACGCGGCCTATGCCGCCCAGGGCGCGACGGTCGTGTCGCGCTCGGAGGCGTTGGCCGCGGATATCCTGCTCCAGGTCCGCGCCACTCCCCCAGCCAACGGACTGCACGCGGGTCAGACGGTCATCGGATTCGCGGACCCGCTCGGCGCGCCACAGGCGATTCGAGACGTCGCCGCCACGGGTGTGTCGATGCTCTCGATGGAGCTGATGCCGCGCATCACGCGCGCGCAGAGCATGGACGCGCTCTCGTCGATGGCGACGGTCGCCGGGTACAAGGGCGTGCTGCTCGCGGCGAACCAGCTGCCGCGCATGTTCCCGATGCTGATGACCGCTGCCGGAACCGTCTCGCCGGCGCGCGTGTTCATCGTCGGCGCCGGCGTCGCGGGGCTGCAGGCCATCTCGGCGGCGCGCCGGCTCGGCGCCAAGGTCGAGGCCTACGACGTGCGGCCGGCGGTCAAAGAGCAGGTGCAGAGCCTCGGGGCCAGATTCGTCGAGCTGCCGCTCGAGTCCACCGACGCGGAAGACAAGGGCGGGTACGCCAAGGCCCAGGACGAGTCGTTCTACCGCCGCCAGAGGGAGATGATGATCAAAGTCGTCGCCGCAAACGACGTCGTGATCACGACCGCGCTCATCCCGGGAAAGCGGGCGCCGATCCTCATCACGACCGAAATGGTCGAAGCGATGCAGCCGGGATCGGTCGTCGTGGACCTGGCGGCCGAGCGCGGCGGCAACTGCGAGCTGACGCGGCCCGACGAGGTGGTGCTGCACAAAGGCGTCACGATCATCGGCCCGTCGAATCCGCCGGCGATGGTGCCCTACCACGCCAGCCAGATGTACTCGAAGAACATCATCACGTTCCTCATGCACCTGCTCGGTAAAGACGGGGCGAAACAGCCGTCTCTGGTCCTCAACCAAGACGACGAGATCACGCGCGAGACGCTGCTGACCCGCGACGGCGCGGTGGTTCACGCACGCATCAAGGAGCTTCTCGGCTGAGACGGTATGACGATGTGGGTGATCAACACCGACGAGCAGGTCGATAGTCCCTTCACGTTTCGCATTCTTCCTGGAGCCATCAAAACCATCGGGCGGGCGCCGCGCGCCGATTTCAGGGTGGACGCGGCGCTCGTCTCACGCGTCCACTGCCGCCTGACTGCCGGCGCCGCGGACCTGGAAGTGGTGGACCTCGAGAGCACGAACGGTACGTTCGTGAACGGCGCCCGCGTGGACCGGGCCCTGCTCAAGACCGGCGACCGGCTCGGCGTGGGGAAGGTCGAGTTCGTGGTGTCGAGATCGTAATGCCAGGCATCAGGTCGTTTCGGACACGGGCGACGGCCATCATCACGATGGGCACGATGGTTCGATGAGCACGATGAAATATCAGGTTGAACGTCGTGTGCATCGTGCCATCGTGTTCATCGTGATGGATGGCCGTCGGCCCGTGACGCTATCAGTCATCAAGCATTCAGAAACGGATTCGTCCGCTTCTCCCTCCCGATCGTTGTCGGCTCGCCGTGCCCCGAGTAGACGACGGTCTCGTCAGGAAAGCTGAACAGCACCTCGCGAATCGAGCGGAGGAGCGTCGGAAGGCTCCCGCCCGGCAGATCGGTCCGGCCGATCCCTCCCGCGAACAAGGTGTCCCCGACAAAGAGCACGCGCGCGGCTGTGTCATCGCGACCGACGGCAAGGCAGACGCCGCCGGGACAGTGCCCAGGCGTGTGATGCACCCACGCGGCGTACCGGCCGAAGCTCCATGGGCCGGGACCGTCGTAGAAGCGGTCGACGGGCGGCTGAGCCTCAAGCTCCAGACCGAACATCTGCCCCTGCTCAACAACGGCTTGGTAGAGAAAGTTGTCGTCGCGGTGCAGCACGGAGGGTGCGCCGAGCACCTCCTTCGCCCTCCGGACGCCAGTGATATGGTCGAGGTGGGCGTGGGTCAGGAGAATGTAGCGAATCGAGAGGCCGTGTCGCTCGACCGCTGCCAGGAGCAGATCGACGTCGTCTCCGGGGTCGATGACCACGCCTTCCCGCGTTTCTTCGCAGCCGATTACAAAGCCGTTCTTCATGAACGGCGGAACCGCCCGTGTCTCGAGAATCATGTGAGCCCCTAAACGTGCCATTTTCGCATTGAGAGGCAAGGGGACGAACATGGAGAAACCACGTGAAACGCGGATTCAGGCCAGCCTGCTCGCTGGAGTCGAAAAACGGGCGCTCATCTGGATGGCCGAGCGGCTGCCCGCCTGGGTCGGATCGGACCACCTGACAGGGCTGGGAGCCCTCGCCATGATCGGCGCCGGAATCGCGTTCTGGCTGGCACCCGGCCATCCGCTGGCGATCCTGGCAGTCATCGCGTGCCTGGCCATCAACTGGTTCGGCGACAGCCTCGACGGAACCCTGGCGCGGGTTCGACATCAGGAACGCCCGCGCTACGGCTTCTATGTCGATCATGTCCTCGACGTGGTCGGGATTCTGTTCCTCTTCGCGGGACTGGTCGCGGGCGGATTCATGACGCCGATCGTCGGCGCCGGTTTCCTCATCGCCTACTACCTCCTAACCGTCGAAATCGCGCTCGCGACGCACACGGTGGGAACGTTTCGAATCTCGTACTGGAAAATGGGACCGACCGAGATGCGACTCCTGCTCGCCGCAGGGGCGCTGCAACTCCTGCGCTCGCCGGACGTGGTGCTTTTCGGCAGCCGGTTTCTGCTCTTTGACGTGGGCGGCGCGATCAGCATCGCGGCGCTCCTCGCGACATTCGTGTTCTCGGCCGTCTCGAACACGCGGACGCTGTATCGGCGGGAGCCGCTGCCGGCGGGCACAGAGAAGACGGCGACAACGGAGATTACCCACCACAGGGTCAGCAGGGTCAGCGGAGTCAACAGGGTTGAGCCGGGGTTCTCGCCACAGAGCTAACGCCGCTGCAGAGCGGGTCCTTCAATGGGTAGCTGCGAGCAATGGGTAGGCGAGGTCGGGGCTGACTCCCCACCGCTCGTAGTATCCTCACTTCATGATCCTCGTGGCCGTGGACGACTTCCTGTTCCGTTCGAAGATTCGCACCACCGGTAAGAATGCCGGCGTCGAGCTGACGTTTCCGCGCACGCCGGAGGAAGTGCTCGAGCAGGCGCGCACGCTGAAGCCGTCACTCGCGATCTTCGACCTCAACAGCGCGAAGATGGAACCGATCGACACCATCGCGCGGATGAAACAGGACCCCGAGCTGCGCTCCATCCGTACGCTGGGTTTCGTCTCCCACGTCGATGCGGCGCGCATCCAGGCCGCTCGCTCCGCCGGGATCGACGACGTCCTGGCCCGCTCGGCGTTCGCCACCGAGCTCGCCGAGATTCTCCTCTCTGACGGGACGACCACGCCCTGACCTTCGACGACATTCGCGCAGCCGCACGGCGAATCGAAGGCCGGGTCCTTCGCACGCCACTTCGCTCCTCGTCATGGTTGAGTGCAAGTGCGGCGGCAGACGTCCGCTTGAAGCTCGAGACGCTCCAGCCGACGGCCTCCTACAAGGTCCGCGGCGCATTCAACGCGGTGCTGCGCATGGTAGAAGAGCACGGTGCTGGAACTGCCCCGCCGCTCGTCACGGCGTCAGCCGGGAATCACGGCCGGGCGCTGGCCTGGGCTGTCCGCGCCGGTGGGATGTCTCTCACGGTGTACGCGCCGGAACATGCGCCACGGACAAAGCTCGAGGCCATTGCCGCGAGCGGAGCCACACTCGTACCGTGCCGCGATTACGACGAGGCGGAGCGCCGCGCCAAGGAGCACGCCGCACGCGGTGGCGCGATCTTCGTCTCGCCCTACAACCACCCGGACGTCATCGCGGGCGCGGGGACGATCGGACTCGAGATCCTCGACGAGTGGCCGGACGTCGACCTGATCGTCGTGCCGATTGGTGGAGGCGGGCTCATCTCGGGAATCGCGCTCGCAGTTGGTGCCGCGTCGGGGAACACGCGGGTGGCCGGCGTCGAGGTCGAGGCCTCATGCCCCTTCACACGAGGAATCGAGGCCGGCGGAATCGTCGAGATCGAGGTACGTCCGACCCTCGCCGACGGTCTGGCCGGCAACCTCGATGCCGACACCATCACCTTCGACATCGTCCGTCGCGAGGTCTTTCAGATTGCCGTCGTCAGCGAAGCGCAACTGCGTGACGCCATCGCTGGCGTCGTCAGGAATGAGCACCTGATCGCGGAAGGTGCTGGAGCGGTGGGCGTGGCGGCCGTGATGACAGGCAAGCTCGAAGTGCGAGGGAAGCGCGTGGCGATCGTGCTCTCCGGTGGCAACATCGATCAGGACACGTTGAGCGCAATCGTCTGACGTGAATGTCCTGGTCCGCTGAAGCCGGACACTACGAGCTGCCTCCGTCGCGCGGCCAGAAACGGTCGTGGTGTCCGGCTTCAGCCGGACCAACATGCCTGCCTACTCACTGCCAGAGAAATACCACCAAACCGCGATCAGCACAGCCACCAGTACCACGCCTACCAGCCACCCCAGCCCGGCTTTTTCGCCTGCTGCCGCGGGGCGTTGCGGCAGCTCGAAATCGCGCTCGGTGGCGTCGAGCGCGGCAGCGATCCTGCGCAGATCGGACGACAGCGCGAGGGCGCCTGACGGGCGGGCCTCGACGGGCTTGGCGAGCGCGCGGGTGACGAGGGCATCGAGCTCGGCTGGCACCGACCGGGTCGCCGACGACGGCGGCGGTGGTGTGAGCCTGATGACATTCATCACCGTCGCCGCCGGAGCGGAACCGGTGAACGGATTCCGGCCCGTGAGCATCTCCTGAAGGAGCACGCCGAATGAAAATACGTCACTTCGCTCGTCGATCGTCCCGCCGAGCGCCTGTTCAGGAGACAGGTAGCCGGCCACGCCGTACGGATCGGCGCCGAGGCCTTCGGCCGAGGACGCGGCCGCGCGCGCCTGCCCGCTCGTCGTCCATCCGGTCAGCCCGAAGTTGAGGATCTTCGGGCTTCCCTTTGGAGTGATGACGATGTTGTCGGGACGCAAATCGCCGTGGACGAGCCCGCGGGAATGCCCCTCCGCCAGGGCGTCGCTGATCTGGGCCGCCAGCTCGATCGCGCGACGCAGGTTGACCGGCCGGCCCGCCATCTCGTCGCGCAAGGAGGGTCCGGCGGCAAACTCGTACGCCAGATAGCACTGTCCATCCTGCTCGACAACGTCGAAGAGCGTCGCGATGTTCGGATGGTTGAGCGTCTGGGCCGCGCGCGCCTGCTCGAGGAACTTTTCGCGCCGGCCGGGGCCGGCGATGAGCTCGGCCGGGGGCATCATCAACGCGACCGTGCGACCGTACTTGAGATCGCGCGCCCGATAGACGTCGCCCAGGGCACCCGTGCCAAGCCGCTCGAGGAGGTTGTAGTGCGCGATGGTCTGCATCCCAGGCAACTACTTCTTCGGACGCGAGGGCCGGATCTCGATACAGCTCGGAAGGCTGCGCGACGGGAACGTGACGAGGTCGAGGACGAGATCCGCAACATCCTCCGGGGCGATCTTCCAGTCCGCCGCGCCACTGCCGCCGGGTCCGCCGAAACCGGTCGCGACCGACCCCGGGCAGATGTAACTCACCCTGATGTTGTCGTGCCGGACCTCCTGCATGAGCGCCTCGCTGAACGCGTTGAGACCGGCTTTCGATGCGCAGTACGCCGCGCCGCCCACAAACGGGTTCTTTCCGGCAAGGCTGCTGATGTTGATGACCCAGCCACTGCCGCGGCGCTTGAGGTGCGGGATGGCGGCGTTGCAGCAGTAGAAAACACCGCTGAGGTTGGTGTCGATGACTTTCTGCCAGTCGCCGGCTGACATGTCGGCTACGGGTGCGAAGTGGCCGACGCCAGCGTTGTTCACGAGCACGTCGAGTCCACCGAAGTACTCGACCGCCGCGTCGACGGCGCGCTTCGCTTCCTCCGCCCTTCCGACGTCGGCACGTACGGCCCGAACGGCGTCGGTCGGGAACCGGGCCGCGGCCTCGTCGAGGTGCCGCTCGTCGCGCCCCGTGATCACCACGCGAGCACCCCGGTCGACGAACGCGGCAGTGATCGCCAGTCCGATCCCGCGAGAACCGCCAGTGACGACGGCAACGGTCGAGGACAGTCGGGGCGGAGTCGAGGTTGGGGAAGGCGTACTCATACCATTAGAATAGTCGAGTCGGATGGGTTTCATCGCGATCGTCGGCAGCGGCGCGCTTGGCGGTGCCGTGGCGCACGCACTGGCTGTGCGCGACCGCGTGACGGAAGTGCGGTTAATTGACCCCACCGGGCAGGTGGCGCGCGGCAAGGCCCTCGACATCCAGCAGTCGTCACCGGTCGACAACTTCAGCACGAAACTGTCCGCCGCCGAAGAGATCGGCGCGGCCGTCGGCGCTGACGTCGTCGTCATTGCGGACGCTGCGGCAGGAAACGTGGAGCATGGGGGCGAAGCGGGCCTTGGCCTGCTGCGCAACCTCGTCCGGGCCGGCAGCCGCGCGCCCATCCTGTGCGCGGGCGCGCTGCAACGGGATCTCATCGCGAAGGCCGTGACCGAGCTGCACCTGTCGCGTGGACTGGTGCTCGGTTCGGCGCCGTTCGCGCTCGAATCCGCACTGCGCGCAATGGCCGGCCTCACCCTCGACGGTTCAGGTGTCGAAGTCTGTCTGCGAGTCGTGGGCGTGCCGCCGCGTGCGGCAGTCGTCGCGTGGGAGGAAGCTACTGCCTACGGGCAGCCGCTCGCGTCGCAGATGCCTCCGCACGCCATCGCCGGCCTCGCGGCGCGCATCCCGGGGCTCTGGCCGCCAGGTCCGTTCGCGCTCGCAGCAGCCGCTGCGCGCGTCGTCGAAGCGATCGCACTCGGATCGCGGCGGCGGTTTTCGTGCTTCGTGGCGCTCGAGGCGGGCCCGCTGCGAGCCGCGGTGGCAGCGATGCCGGTCGAGGTCGGACCGCGCGGAGTCGAGCGCGTCCACGAGCCGGCGCTGACGCGCCAGGAGCGGACGGCGGTCGAGAATGCGCTCGAGAAAGTTTGAAGTCTGACGTTGGAAGTCTGAAGTGGGGAAGGGCGAAGTAGGAAGTGGAAAGTGGAAGCTTGAAGGAAGTTCGAAGTGTGAAGTGTGAAGTGTGAAGTGTGAAGTCTGAAGCCCTTCGCCCTTCAAACTTTCTTCGAACTTCTACTTCAACCCTGAGACTTCACACTTCCCCACTTCAGACTTCCAACGTCAGACTTCAAACTTTCTCGAGCGTGCAGCATCACTCCGCCAGCGAACTCCGCGAGGTGCTCGCGCAGCATCAGGCGGCCGCGATGGAGCCTCGACTTGAGCGTCTGCGGCTTCACTTGGAGGACCGCGCTCGCCTCCTCGGTCGACAACCCCTGGATGTCGCGAAGGATCACCGGTACGCGGTAGACGGCCGGCAGAAGCGTCAGCGAATCGATCAAGCGGTCGCGCATTTGACCCCGCAACACGTGATCGTCGGCGAGCGACGACCAGTCCGCGGGCTCCGTGGGCGTCCGCTCGGGCTCCTGGGAGCTGAGCTCGGGCTTCTGAATCTCGGTCATGCGGCTCGCGCGCGTGCTGCGCAGGCGCGACATCGCCGTGTTGAACGTAATCCGGTAGATCCACGACGAGAGCGCGGCGTCGCCGCGGAACGCATCGATCTTTCGGAACACCTTCATGAGAACGTCCTGGGTCACCTCTTCGGCGTCTTCCCAGTTCTTCACGTAACGGAGAGCCAGTTGATGAATCCTCGGCCCGAACGTCGAGGCGAGATCGGCTACCGCTGTTCCGTCCCCCGCCTGCATGCGGCCGATGAGCTGGCTATCCGCATTCTGTTGACGCATTGCTTTGGGCCTCCGTAACGGACTGAACACCTCAAGCTGGAACCTTATTCCAGGGAGATATAAGTCGCTAAGGCCTTGTCAAAATTGGACTTGTATCGAAATCAGGCAGCTCTGTGACGGGCGTGGGGACTAAAAAGGTCCGATTTCGACGATCCGGCGGTCGAAAACGTCAGCGAGGGCGGCTACCGAAGCATCCTCCACCTCAGCCATTGAGACGTCCCGTCCAAGGAGCTTCCTGAGGGAAGTCACGCCTTTGTCCGCGATGCCACACGGCACGATCAGGCCGAACTGATCGAGATTGGTCGTTACGTTGAAGGCAAAGCCGTGGCTGGTAATCCAGCGGGCGATGCGGACGCCGATCGCCGCCAGCTTCTCCCAGGCAGGTGCGCCGCCGGGCGCGGCGGTGTTCACCCAGGCTCCAGTGAAACCCGTCTGCCTGCCAGCCGTGACGCCGAATGTTCCTGCCACTCGGATCATGACCTCTTCGAGGTCACGCACATAGCGGTGGACATCGAGGCGGTCCGGGCGCAGGTCGAGGATGGGATAACCAATGAGCTGGCCCGGGCCGTGGAACGTCACATCGCCGCCGCGGCCCGTTTCGAAGAGCTCGATGCCGTCACGCTCGAGCGCCTCGGGAGTCGCGAGCACGTGCGAGCGATCGTCGCGCGACCTGACGCCGAGCGTGATGACCGACGGGTGCTCGAGCAGGAGGAGCTGATCGGGAATCCTGTCGGCCTTGCGTTCCTCGACGAGCTGCTTTTGAAGCTCCAGCGCGTCGGCGTACTTGACGGTCCCGAGCCGCCGGACCTCTATCACACGACTCAGAGCCACGCCTCGTCGAAGCCTTCCAACCGCTCCTTGACGAAGGCCAGGAACCGGCCGCCTTCGGCCCCGTCGATGAGCCGGTGGTCGTAGCCGAGTGTCAGGTGACACATCGGGCGAATTGCAATCGCATCGTCAATCACGACGGCGCGCTTCTCGATCGCGCCGACGCCGAGAATCGCCACCTGCGGCTGGTTGATGAGCGGCAGGCCGTAGAGGGCGCCGAAGATCCCGGGATTGGTGATCGTGAACGTCCCGCCCTGCACTTCTTCGGGATTGAGCTTCTTCGACCGCGCCCGCGCCGCCACGTCGGTGATCGCCCGGCTCAGGCCGAGGAGATTCCGCTCGTCGGCGTTCCGGATCACCGGCACGATGAGGCCGTTCTCGAGCGCCACGGCAATTCCCAGGTTGATGTCCTTTTTGTAGACGATGTTGTGACCGTCGATCGACGCATTGACGACGGGGAAGTGCCGCAGGGCGTCGACGATGACCTTGGCGATGAACGCGGTGACGGTGAGCTTCGCGCCGGCAGCCTCGAATTCGGCCTTCTTCTTCTCCCTGAGCGCGCTGATCCTGCCGAAGTTCACCTCGTAGACCGAGTAGACGTGCGGCGACGTGTGCGCGCTCAGCACCATGTGCTCGGCGATCTTCCTGCGCATCACGCTCATCGGCACGATCTGCACGCTCTCGCCCGGCTTGTAGACGGGACCGGGCGCCGGCGCGGCGACGGGTGCAGGCGTGGGGCTCGGCGAAATGGACGAGGAGGACGTCGGGCTCGCCGGCGGCGCGGCTGCCGCGGTCGCTCCTGATTCGATGAAGCCGAGAATGTCCTGCTTCGTGACGCGCCCGTTGATGCCCGTCCCGTGAATCTTGGTGATGTCGACGTTGTGCTCGCGGGCGATCCGCCTCACGAGCGGCGACGACTTCTGCCGGTGGGAGTCGTCCTTCTCGTCCTCCCCCTCGGCTTCGTCCTCCGCGGCGGAGGCCGCCGCTCTCGGGGCGGGACTGCCCCCCGCAGCGGGGATCGACGGGGCCGGCGCTGCGGCAGGAGCCGGCGCGTCGGCAACGGTCTCGCCCGCCGATCCGATGACCGCGACTACGCTGTTGACGGGAACCGTCTCGCCTTCCTTGACCCTGATCTCAGCCAGTCGTCCCGCAACCGGCGAAGGAATCTCCGCGTCGACCTTGTCGGTCGAGATTTCGAAGAGCGGCTCGTCGCGGTCGACCTCGTCGCCGACCTTCTTGATCCAGCGGACAATCGTGCCCTCGGCGATCGACTCCCCCATCTGGGGCATCACAACGTTGGTGGGCATGTCAGTCAGCTCTCAGCTTTCAGCTCTCAGCTTTCAGTTCGTCAACTCCCGCCTCTGTCGCTGAGCTGAGAGCTGAGCAGCTGGAAGCTGAGCAGCTGTCTATGCATGTATCGCAGCGCCGTGGACGGCGTGCGCAGCTTCACCCACCGCCTCCGACATCGTCGGGTGCGCGTGGATCGTGCGAATCAGTTCTTCGACCGTGCATTCGAGGCGCACGGCAAGCGTCGCCTCGGCGACGAGCTCGGTCGCGCGCGGACCGATCATGTGAACACCGAGGATCTCGTCGTACTTCCGGTCGGCGACGATTTTGACGAAGCCTTCGATCTCGTTGGCGATCCTGGCACGGGCCAGTACGCCGAACTTGAACGTCCCGATGCGCACGTCGTATCCCCGCTCGCGAGCCTCTCGCTCGGTGAGGCCGACGCTCCCGATTTCGGGATCGCAGTACGTGCAACCCGGCACCTGGTCGTAGTTGATGGGCCGGAAGTCCTGCCCCGCGATCCGTTCGGCGAGTGCGACGCCCTCGGCCGACGACAGGTGCGCGAGCTGAGGATGGCCAGGCTTGTCGAATGTGATGACGTCGCCAATCGCGGAGATACCCGTGACGCCTGTCTCGAATCGCGTATTGACGTGTACGTAGCCACGCTCGAGGCGAAGCCCCGCCTCCTCCGCTCCGAGGCCTGTCGTAACCGGGCCGCGGCCGGTGGCGACGAGGAGGTATTCGCCCGAGAGCCTGAGCGAGGTGCCGTCCGGCGTCTGCGCGTCGATCTCTACGCCAGCCGTTCCGGGCTCTACGTCTGCGGTCCCGGGTCTGGCGGCCGACACCTTCGTCCCGGTCAGGACCTTGATGCCCTGCCGTTTGAAGGACTTCTCGAGCTCGGCCGATACAGCCTCGTCTTCGACCGGCACCAGCCGCGGCAGGAGTTCGACGATGGTGACCTCGCTCCCGAAGCGGCGAAAGATGGACGCGAACTCGACGCCGACTGCGCCGCTTCCGAGGATCACGATGGACCTGGGGATCTCTCTCAGGCCGATGGCTTCGTCGCTCGTGATGATGCGCTTGCGGTCGATCGTGATTCCCGGAACGCTGCGCGGCTGCGATCCGGTGGCGACGATGATTTCGCGCGTCGCAGAGAGCGTCTGCGCCTGGCCGTCGGTGACCTCGACCTTGCCCTTCCCCGCCAGCCGGCCGCTGCCCTTGATCCAGTCGATCTTGTTCTTCTTGAAGAGGAGCTCGATGCCGCCGGTCAGGCCCTTGACGATCTTGTCCTTCCGCGCCTGCACCTGACCCATGTCGATCGCGATCGCGGCCTGGCCGATCGTCAGGCCCCAGTCCTTCCAATCCTGCGCGACCTTGAGGGCGTGGGCGTGCTCGAGGAGCGCCTTTGTCGGGATACACCCCCAGTTGAGGCAGGTGCCGCCAAGCGTTGGGGCACGCTCGATGACCGCGGTTTTCAGCCCGAGCTGAGCCGCGCGAATGGCCGCCACATAGCCGCCGGTCCCCGAGCCGATTACTACGACGTCGTACGCGTTCTCAGTCGCCATATGACAAAACTGTCAGGGTTTCTTCTTAATCGACGACAGTGGGACGAATGACACCGACTGTGCGGGAGGCGCGGGAGCCTCAGCCACTTCGTCCACCTGTTCGGGATCCAGCCGCGAGACCTGCGAGCGCAGGCGGGTGTAGTCGTAGCGCAGTTCCCAGTACGACTGGGTCATGGCGTCGAGCCGGCGGGACAAGCGCCTCGCGGACGCCAGAGCCACCGCCGCGACGAGAAATGCCAATCCTGCAACGACCCAGACAGCCACAACCGATCTAACTTAACGGTTCGCTTCGGGGGGTGTCAATTGAGCGATGACAGCTGCCGCCGGTGGAGGAGATGGGGTCAGATCTCCTCCCCCTGTTACAATCGCGCTGTCTCATGACGCCGGCCACCAAAACCATTCTGATCTGCGACGACGATCAGGGGATGCGGGACACGATTGCGGCCATCCTCGGGCGCGACTATCGGGTCTTGACCGTATCGAGCGGCGAGGCCGCCCTCACCATGCTCCGCCACGAGGAAGTCGACGTGATGCTGCAGGACGTCCGCCTGCCCGGCATCAGCGGTTTCGACGTCCTTCGCATCGTCAAGGAGAACTACAGCCTGGTCGAGTGCATCATGATCTCGGCCATCAACGAAGTCGAGACCGCTGTGCAGGCGATGAAGCACGGCGCCTATCACTACATCACGAAGAATTTCGACTACGACGAGCTGCGCTCGCTCGTGCGTAACGCCTGCGAGCGGCAGGACCTGAACCGCCAGGTGATGACGCTCAGTGCGCAGGTCGCCGAGCAGAGCGACCGCGAGTTCCACATCGGGCCGAGCAGGCAGGTCCGCGAGATCGTCGAGCTCGTGCACAAGGTTGCCAAGCTCTCGGCGACCGTGCTGATTCTCGGCGAGAGCGGCACGGGCAAGGAGCTCCTGGCGCGCCTCCTCCACAAGGAGTCGGGGCGGGCCGAAGCGCCCTTCATCGCGGTGAACATGTCGGCCATCCCGCACGAGCTCGTCGAGAGCACGCTCTTCGGCCACGAACGTGGAGCGTTCACCGGCGCGTTGAAGCAGCAGCTCGGCAAGTTCGAGCTCGCGTCCGGCGGCACGCTGTTTCTCGACGAAATCGGCGATCTCCGGCTGGATCTCCAGGCCAAGCTGCTGCGCGCGATTCAGGAAGGCGAGATCGAGCGCGTCGGCGGCGCGAAGCCGATTCGAACCAACTTCAGGCTGGTCGTCGCGACCAACGTCGACCTCGAGAAAGCGGTGAGGGACGGGCGGTTCCGCGAGGACCTCTACTATCGAATCAACGTCATTCCGATCCGCATGCCGCCGCTGCGCGAACGCGTGGAGGATCTTCCGGAGCTGGCGCGGCTCTTTCTCGAGCGGTACCGGGTGAAGTTCCGGAAGCCCGTGCGCGGGCTGTCGGACTCCGCGCTGAAAATCCTGGCGTCGTACTGGTGGCCCGGCAACATCCGCGAGCTCGAGAACTTGATCGAGCGGCTCGTCGCGGTGAGCGACCGCGAGTTCATTACCGACGAAGATCTGCCGCTCGAGTATCACTTCGCCAAGCTGGATTCGGGTCCAGCGACCGGTGACGCGCTCTTCCAGGAGGCGTGCGACACCTTCGAGCGCAATTTCATCCTGCGCGCGCTCGAGAAGAAGGACTGGAACGTCACGGCGACCGCGCGCTATCTCGGGATCCCGCTGAGCACCCTCAAGCACAAGATGGCCCGCCTCGAGCTGACGGGCCTCGCAAAGAAGCTCCGCAACACCTGACCCTGGTTCAGACCGGGGTCAGACCCCGGCCGGCTCGGTCCCGGCACTCATCCCACACCGGCCGAGCTTCGGCCATTCATTGACCTGACCGGCCAACAAATTGGCCGTTGTCCCCTGCCAGGAAGCCTTCCGTGAGCGGAAACGACTCACGCTGGCTGACGAGAATCGTCAAAAGAGTCACACCACCAACGCAATGTTTCCGCGGTCTGGCGCCGGCCTGCATACCTCGATATGACTCTTTGGACATCTCCGAGCAGCACCGGAATATCGGTTGCACAACTTTCACCGCTAAGGCGAGCAGGAAAGCCGCCGGCGTTCAGCCGGTGGTCACCAAAGGGAAAGTTCTGCGATTCGAGCCGGAATCCAGGAGCAGCATGCAGCCCTCGATTTTCAACGTTCGTGTTCCTCTCGCCGATCGAGACGAGGTGTTCCTGATGAACACCTTCACGGACGCCCAGCTCATCGTGTCGCGGGAGGTGTCGGACCTGCTCGACCGCCTCGGTCGCGACGGATTCACGCCGGACGTGCGCGAACGCGAGGCCTTCACCACGCTCGCCGAGAACGGATTCATCGTCGAGAGCCGCGAGGCGGACCGCCGGAACATCGAGGACTTCTTCACCGAATTCCGCGCCGGCCAGGATCAGCTGCGCGTCACGGTGCTGACCACGCTGCAGTGCAACTTCGCGTGCGATTACTGCATCCAGGGCGACCACGGCGAGTACAACAAGACCGCCGCGAAGATGTCCATGGAGACGGCCGCGCGCGTCGCCGAGTGGATCGACGGACGGATGCGCGCGATCGCGCCCAAGAGCTTCTCGCTGACGTTCTTCGGCGGTGAGCCGCTCCTGAACCTGCCGGTGGTCTACTACCTGGCCGAGCGCCTGTCGAAGACTTGCGAAGTCCGCGGCGTCAGCATGGTGATGAACATCATCACCAACGGCCTGCTGCTCACGCCGGAAGTCGTCGATCGCCTGACGCCCTACGGTCCTCTCGGCGTCAAGGTCACCCTCGACGGCGACCGTGACACGCACAACCGGATGCGGCCGCTCCGCGGCGGCCAGGGCACGTTCGACAAAATTCTCAACAACGTCCGCCAGGTTGCGGATCGCTGCCGGATTTCGATCGGCGGCAACTTCGACGAGTCATCGGTCGACAGCTACCCGGCGCTGCTGGACTTCCTGCGCGAGCAGGACTTCGCCGACAAGCTCGCCAAGGTCGCGTTCAAGCCGATCATCCGCGAAGCCAAGCCGCAGCAGCCGAAGGGCTTCATCCCGCTCACCGCCATCAGCACGGAAGGCAAGCCGCTCAACGGCACGTGCATGACGTCGGCGGGCGCGGGCGTCTCGACCGCATCCGGCGCCTGCGACTCGTGCCATTTCCTCGACGAGCAGATGTCCTTCCTGCGCGAGGAGACGGCCAAGCGCGGATTCAAGACTGTCGACGGCGTGCACATGGGCCCGTGCGAGATCCACAAGCAGCACGCCCACACGATCGGCCCGGACGGCTCGCTCTACGCCTGCCCCGGATTCGCGGGGAACGTCCCGGAGTCCACGGGACACATCGACGGCCGCGAGGAAGAGTGGCGGAGCGCCGCGGCGCAGCGCTTCGCGAAGATCACGGCGTGGGAAGACTGCAACGACTGCTCGTTCATTCCCGTCTGCGCGGGCGGCTGCTCAGCGGCCGCGCACACCGAGCTCGGGGACATGAACAAGCCGAACTGCCACAAGCCCAGCTTCGAAGCCGGCGTCGTCACGCTGGCCCATCAGGCCGCTCGGCAGCTGGCGCTTGCGTAGCGATGTTTCAACTTTGGAACAAGTGCTCGATTTCGGACGAAAGGAGCAAGAACGTGAACGGCAAGAAAGACACGAAGAAGAAGGAAACGCTTCGGCCTTGGCTCGTGGATGTGTCCTTGGACCATCTGCGGTAAGACTGCAAGTTTTCGGCGTAAACCAACGAAATTCAAACTCGTAGGAGACAGAGCTCATGAAGATTCAGGTCATCAAGAAGGCTACCCCTCGCGCAGGCGCCGACGTCGTATGCCCGTGGTTCGTCGACTGTCCGATGGAGCCGAAAAAGAGCTAGATTCTCGACCAAACTGTGCTGGTGCACACGCGCGGGTGGCCGATATAGCAGTACAATAGCATACGGCTTAATCGCCCGACCCCCAGCACCAGCACAGCCTTGGCACACTCACAGATCGCCCCAAGCGTCTTGGTGCGCTGCGTCCGACTCTTGCTCGGGCGTGCGCGCTCTATTGTCGTCACATCACTTCTTCTGACGACCGGCGCTTCGGCTAGTTGCGGCGGATCGCATACGCCTGCACCATCAGCAGGTCCAGTCAGGCTGCGCTTTGGCGTCGCACTCCCCAAAACCCCCGACGGCGGGATGGGCTTCCGTGCCTTCGTCAACAGCCTCCTTTCGGAATCCCTTGTCGGCACTGGCCCCGACGGCAAGCCTTTCTCTCGTCTCGCCTCGGCCTGGGAGTGGAAAGACAACAACCTTACACTCGAGCTTCGTATCCGCGACGGCCTCAAGTTCCATGACGGCACGCCTGTCGACAATCGATTCATCAAGGAGAGCCTCGAGAAGGTGTTCAGGATCTCGCAGGCTGTCAGCTATAAGAGTGTCGAGCGCATCGATGTGGTCGAAAATAATACCATCGCGATCAGGCTGTCCCGGCCGGAAGCCCTGCTACTAGCCGACTTGTCGAATGCCACTATCTCAATAAACGATCCGGCGAAGGCCGACATCGGGCTCGGCCCGTACCGATTGCTGGAGCGCGGGCCGCGAACGCGGCTCGCCTCGTTCGCGGACTTTTATCGAGGTAAGCCGAAGATCGATTCCATCGAAATCCTGGAATTCGATGAGCAACGCACGTCGTGGTCGGCACTCATGCGCGGCCAGATAGATGCCGTCCATGAGATTCTGCCGAGTGCGATCGAATTCCTCCAGGCGAAAGGGCAGACCAACGTTCGGACGTTCCCATTCACGCGTCCTTACTTCATTTTCCTCCTGTTCAACGCCAAGCACCCGGTTCTGAAGGATGCCAGGGTTCGTCAGGCGCTGAGCTACGCGGTCGATCGCCAGGCCATCATCGATCTCGGACTGGATCGCCAGGGGACCGTCGCCGACGGCCCGATTTGGCCACAGCACTGGGCCTACAGCACGGCGCGAAGACACTACTCGCACAACGTTGAAGCGGCAACGCTCCGCCTCGACGCCGCCGGCCTCCGGATGAAGGGGCGCGGTGTCGGCCACATGCCGAGCCGTTTCCGCTTCAAATGCCTCACCATCGAGAAGCATGCAACGTTCGAGAAGATCGCCCTGCTGCTGCAGAAGCAGTTGTACGAGATTGGCGTTGACATGGAGATCGAAGCCGTTCCCGCTTACGGAGTTGGGCAGACGCGCCGCAAGCGGTGACTTCGACGCTATCCTCGCAGAGCGGAGCGAGCGGTCGTTCCCTGGTTTGGACATACTTGGTCTTTCATTCGTCGAAGAACGGCGGCCTCTACGAATCGGCCGACGCGGTACCTCGACCATCTTCGACAGGCGTCGACCGACGCTGCGGTAAGGGCCGACGTCAGCGACCTCCAGCAGATTTTCCACGATGAGCCGCCGGCGATCTTCATCGCCTGGCCAAAAGTCGCCCGCGTGGTCAGCGCAAACTTCGCGGTACCCGAAGACCCGGGCCCTGATGTGATCAGCAGCATCTGGCAATGGCGCGCCGCCGAATTGAAATGAGACGAATCACCTCGCGGTTCGTTCTCCTGATTGCAAGCGCCGCTGTGGCGCCGCTGGTGCTGTACGGCGTTATCTCCATCTTCAACCTGAAGACGGGAACGGAATCTACGGTCAGAGTGGGCAATCGGAGGCTGGCCAATCAGATCTCGGAAGAAATCGGCCAGTACATGGCACACAACACCCGGGTGTTGCGCACGGTTGGGCTCGTCTTACGCGGGATCAACATGGAACGGTGGCAACAGTCTCGCGTGCTGAAAGACTACGTCATAGACTTCCCCGAGTTCCGCGAGATCACGTTCTTTGGCTCAGGCGGAGACGTCATTGCCACCAGCCGCGTCGGCGAGGCAGCGACTCTCCGTGCCGGAATCCGGCGACCGTAGGCGACGACCGACGTCTTCGTTGCCCCACTGCAGATCGACGGCAATAACCTCTCCGCGCACGACTATTGCGGTTCGCATCACGCCGGGAGGACAGGATCCCGGCTGGGTCGTCGGCGAGATTAAGCTCGAGTCGCTCTGGCGGACGGTCGATCGCGTTCGCGTGGGGGCCCAGGGATATGCGCTCCTCGTCGCGGAGGAGCAGCGCCTCATCGCCCACGGGAATCCCAACAAGAAGGGACTCGTAGCCGCCACGGTTGAAGCAGGCACGCCCAGAACGCCTGAGCAGGATTTCGCGGCATCGGTGGTGGCGCAGCCAAACAACGAGACTGACAATACCCGGAAATTCTCCGACGCCGACAATGCGGGAGATGCTCGTCGCCGGCGCCGTCGTGCCCAGACCTTCCCTGGGTCGTCATCGTCGAACAACCGACTGACGAGGCGTTCGGGTTGGCGCTCAAGCTCGAGCGTCAGCTCCTCATCGCCATCGGCCTCGCCCTGCTCGGGACGGTCATCCTGGGCTGGTTCTGGGGGCGCTCCTTCATCACGCGCATCTTCGCACTGACCAAGGCGACTCAGGCCCTCGCCGAAGGGCGCATGGACGAGCGGGTCGCGATTGGCGGCCGTGACGAGATCCGCCAGCTCGGCGACGCCTTCAACTCGATGGCCGATCGCCTCGTTCAGCTCCAGGAGGACGTCCGGCGCCAGGAGCGCCAGGCCATGTTCGGCAAGATCGCCGCGGGTCTCGTCCACGACCTCTCGCACCCCATCCAGACGATCGTCACCAACTCGAAGCTCATCGTCCGGATGTTCGACGATGCGGAGTATCGGGACACCTTCAAGCGCATGATCGAGCGCGAGAGCCTGGTGATCAAGCGCGTGCTCGAGGATCTGCGCAACATCGCGCAGCCGATTCCGCTCGAGCACTTCCCCGTCGACATCGATCGGTCCGTCACCGACGTCGTCGAATCGCTGAAGGTGCCGGCCGAGACGGCAGGCGTGAACCTTCGGGCGGACCTGGGGTCAGTCGGCGCGCTGATCCAGGGTGATGTGTTCGCGCTTGGCCGTGTCTATCGCAACCTGCTCATCAACGCGATCCAGGCGACGGCGCCAGGCGGCGAGGTGGCGATTGCCACCGAAGCCACCGCCGAACGCGTGCGAGTCAGGGTCAGCGACACGGGGTGTGGCATCGCGCCGGATCGCATCGGCGCGATCTTCGATGACTTCGTCACGACCAAACGTCGTGGGCTGGGGCTGGGCCTCGCCATCTCCAAGAAGATTGTCGAGCAGCTCGGCGGACAGATCTCGGTTTCGAGCGAGGTCGGCAAGGGCACGACGTTCGTCCTCGAGTTCCCGCGCGTGAAAGCGCGGCCGATCGCGCTCGTCGCGGGCTGACCCGCCTTCGCCCTTCGGGCTTCGGCGCGGCAAGCCCGTCGCCCAGACTCCACCCTCTCGGACTTTGCGGCCGTACAAAAACACGGCCCGCTGGCGCGCCCCCGCTTGCAGGGGGCGCCAGGGGCCACAGCCTTCCACACGCCACCGGACCTCGACGACGCCCGAAGGGCGAAGTCAGGGCACCGGGATTGGGCTGTTACTTACGCGGCAGAACCGCGTCCTTGAGCTGCTTGGCGATCCTGGCCTTGACGACCGTCTTGGCTGGAATCTTGATCGCCTCGCCGGTGGCCGGATTGCGTCCCATGCGCGCCTTGCGCTTCTGGACGACCAGCTTCACCATGCCCGGAAGTACGAACTCGCCGGCACGCTTGAGCTCCTTCTCTGACAGCGTGGTCAGCTCGTCGAAGAACTCCCGCGCCTGCGTCCGCTTGACTTCAAAGCGATCCGCGAAGTGCGAGAACAGTTCTGATTTGCCCATCCTGCGGGCCTCTGCCATCGGCTATTCCCCTTGCTTGGGCGCGCTCTCTGACGTGTCCGCGACGATCGCGGCCCGCGGCGACCGCGCGCGCGTGCGGTGGCAGCGGAGCAATTCTGTAAAGCAGCCGGTATCCTAGCTCGCGCCGTTTTCCCCTGTCAATCAAGGGTTTTTCGCCGCACCGCGAAGAAATCGGCCTGAATGCTACAATTTCGGCCACCGCGTGTCCATCACGCGCGAAAGGCTCCCCCCATGTCGAGCTCGACCCTCGAGACGTTTCCCAACCCCAGCCCTGAACGTGACTATCAGATCGCGATCCGGTGCCCGGAATTCACCTCCGTCTGCCCGAAGACCGGTCAGCCCGACTTCGGCGAGATCCGCATCACCTACGTGCCCGATGCGTCGTGCGTCGAGCTGAAGTCGCTCAAGTTCTATATGGTCGAGTTCCGCAATCGCGGGATCTTCTACGAGGCGGTCACCAATCAGATCCTCGACGATCTCGTCGCCGTCTGCCGCCCGCGGCGCATGACCGTGGTCGGCGACTTCTCGGCGCGGGGAGGGATCACGACGACCGTGACGGCGACGTACGAGGGGGAGAAGTAGAGCTGCCAGCTGCCAGCTGCCGGCTTCCAGCTCTCAGCTTTGAGCTCTTTTTAGGTTCGATCTGCAAGGTGGCGAGCAGGCAGCTCGAAGCTGGGCCGCCAGAGACTCGGCGCTGGTAGCTGGAAGCGGCAGCGGGAAGCTGGAAGCCGGAAGCTGATTAGAAAAACCCTGGCACTACGCGCCAGCGGACGCGTGTCTGGTAGCTGCGGTAGGCCTCGTCACGTGCGAGCGTGCGCTCTTCGCATACCGCGCGCGCGAGGAGCGCGATGTCGGCGGTCAGCAGGAGCGCGATGTTCCACGGTGTCGGGTTGGCCGCGAGGAACGCCACGTGTGTGATGAGGTAGCCGAGATAGATGGGATGCCGCACCAGGCGGTAGAGCCCGGTCGACACGATCCCGCGGTTGGCCGGAATCAGGCCGAAGCTGCGTCCGAGCGAAATCTTGCCGGCGATAACGATGAGAAGGCCGATCGCGGACACGCCGACCGTGAGCATTTCTGGCGCCAGCGGCGCGATAACGGAAGGCTTGACGAGCGGCGGACCGAGCAGCGACAGCGCGGTCAGCGCGCGCGCGCGGACGCTGCGATCGACGACGGCCGGCGCGCGGCGGAAGACCGTCAACACAACGACGAGCGCTTCGCTGGCGAGGAGGAGCAACCCCGTCAGCCGGCCCGTCGTCAGGAAGTCGGCGCCGATCCGGACCGCCATGAACGAGAAGAGCGCGATGACCAGGATGCGCGCGCCGCGATCGGCGAGATCGCGTCCCGCCGCCTTCGGGCGATCGTCGGTCCATGCCGGCGCCTGCCGGCTCAGATCGAGATCGAGGCCGAGCGCGCCCGCGTTCGTGATGCGGGATTCGACGGCCTCCGCGACGAGAGCCGATTTCATTGTTCGTTACCCTGCGAGGCCGATTCCTCGATGAAATACGCGCCGCACGCCTGGTCGAGCAGCTCGCGCGTCATCACCAGTTCGCGGTCCTCGTAGCGGCACCGGTCGACGACCTGCTCGATGAGGTCGCGCGGATGGCATGCGCGCATCTGGATCTTGCGCGGCTGGTAATACTTCCGATCCAGGTACTCGACCATCACCGGGTCGAATCTGATGCCGCGCTTCTTGCAGTTCAGCTCGAAGATCTGGCAGTACTCGTCCATCGTCGGATTCTTCGCGAGGATCTTGTAGGGGATCCGGCGCAGGAACGCCTCGTCGGCGAGCGACGCCGGCTTGAGGTTCGTCGCGAAGACGACGAGCACGTTGAAGGGGACCGAGAATTTCCGCCCCGTGTGAAGCGTCAGGTAGTCGACGCGGCTTTCGAGCGGCACAATCCAGCGATTCAGGAGGTCCCGCGCGGGGATCCGCTGGCGGCCGAAGTCGTCGACGACGAACACGCCGCCGTTGGCCTTCAGCTGGATGGGGGCCTCGTAGAACATGGAGATCGGATTGAACGTGAGGTCGAGCATCTCGAGCGTCAGCTCACCGCCGACGACCACAACCGGTCTCACGATGCGTTCCCAGCGGCGGTCGTGAGCCGAGTTGGCGACGACGCTGTCGCTCGGACCCCGGTTGCTCCCAACGAGCACGTGGCTGACGGGGTCGTACATCGTGATCGTCTGGCCGTCGACGTCCAGCGCAAACGGCATGTGCATCTCGTCGCCGTAGGCGCGCCCGATCCCCTCGGCGAGCACCGTCTTGCCGTTGCCCGGGGCACCGTAGAGAAACAGCGACTTGCCGGAGTTCACCGCCGGGCCGAGCTGGTCGAACATGCCCTTGCTGACGACGAGGCTGCCGAAGCCCGTCGACAGGCGGTCGCGGTTCAGATACGGCTTCGCGGCCATGCACTCGCGGACGTAGGCGTTGTAGTGCGCGAGGGGCACAGGCGCGGGCCCGACGTAGCGCGAGAGGCCGAAGAACTGCATGGCGCGCTCGCGCCCGAGGTCGGTGAGGACGTAGCGGTAGCCGGCAGACCCGGCGCCGCTCGTGCCGCGAACCTCGAGCAGCTTTTCGACGCGGCCATGCTGAATGAGAGCGTCGAGCACCGAATAGGGCAGGCGCAGCTTCTCGGACAGCGCCGTTCCGCTGGCTTCGCCGCCGACGAGCGTCTTGAGCAGCAGCTGCGCGAGCGTGTCGGGGTGGAGTCCGGTCTCCTCGAGCGTCGCCGGCGGCGCCGGCGGCATCGGTTGCAGGTTCACGCTGTTCATGTCGGCGATGGCAGCGACAGTCATTCAGTGCTCTCCTCGCACGCGGGTGTCCGCCTGCGGCTCGAAAGAAATCCGGTGGCCGATGGCGGTGCCGGATCGGGTTAGCGTGCCCACCGGCAGCTCGAGCACGCCGGCCGTTCCGCGGCGCGGCAGCCGGATGCGCCAGGGCTTCAGGTTCGCCACGCGATCGATCACCACGCCCTGATCGTCGAGCGCCACGATGTCGATCGCGAATCGCATCCAGCAGGTGTGGACGCCGCGGCTCGGCACAATCCAGAGCCCTTCGCCGGGCTCGAACCCCGTGCGATTGAGCAACCCGACCGCTCGCGTTGCCCGCGTGTCGGCCACCGCCACGAGATCAGCGACCACCGAGCCCGTATCGACGTTCCTCGCAATCAACGCCACGCACAGCCCCTTGGAACCATGAATCGAAACCATGAACCCGGAACGACGAAACCCCGAATCAAGGCGCTACTTCGTGCCCTCGACCAGCGGAAAGAGCACGGTGACGAACTTGATTGCCGCTGGACCGATGGTCACGACCCAGATCGCCGGGAAGATGCAGAACACGAGCGGGAAAACCATCTTGACGCCGGTCTTGGCCGCCGCTTCCTCCGCGCGCTGGCGGCGCTTGGTCCGGAGCGTTTCGGAATAGACGCGCAGCGCCTGGGCCACGCTCGTGCCGAACTTGTCGGTCTGGATGAGCATCGTCACGAGCGAGCCGAGGTCGTCGACACCGGTCCGGTCGGCGAGGTTGCGCAGCGCTTCGGGGCGCGCCTTGCCGGCGCGCAACTCGAGGTTCACGAGCCGGAGCTCGTCGGAGAGGTCGGGATACGCGAACGCGAGCTCGGCACCCACGCGCGTGAGCGCCTGGTCGAGGCCGAGCCCGGCCTCGACGCTGACGACGAGAAGGTCGAGCGCGTCCGCGAGCGCGAGACGTATCCGATGCGAGCGGCGCTTGGCCATGCGCGCGAGAGCCATGCCCGGCAGGATGTAGCCGAGGGCGAGGCCACCGAGCGCGAGCGTGATGTTCGGCTTCATGATGACCGACGTCGCGAACATCGCGAAGAGCAGGAGCGCAAAGACGACGCGGACGCCGAAGAAGATGGTCATCGCCTCGTCGCGGCGATAGCCGGCCTGGATGAGACGCTGACGGAGCGAGCCCAGCTCCTTGGCCGTGCGCGGGGCCTTCTCGCCGACGCGCTTGACGAAGCCCATCAGCTTGTCGAGCGTCGGACGGTTCTCGTCATCATCGCGAACACGTCCGGTCGTCAGCTCTTCGAGCCGCCGATCGATGGCGATGGCGCGGTTCGGCATCAGCGCGAATGCCGCGCCTCCGACGAGGATGGATCCGAAGACGAACGCCAACAGTGGCATCAGCACGCTACACCTCGATTTTGACGACCTGACGGATCCAGAAATAGCCGATGGCCTGCATGGTCAGCGCGACCATCAGCAGCATCTGGCCCATACGCTCGCGGAAGAGCGTGTTCATGTGATCCGGATTGATGAAGGACAACGCGATGCACAGCACCGCGGGCAACGCCAGGAGCACGTAGCCGGTCATGCGCCCGTGCGCCGTGTAGACGCGCACCTGCCTGAGAATCTTGAACCGCTCGCGCACGACGTGCGCGAGGTTCTCGAGGATTTCCGACAGGTTGCCGCCCGTCTCGCGCTGGATGAGCACCGCGGTCGCGAAGAACCGGACGTCGAGGCCCGGCACGCGCATGGTCAGGTTCTCGAGCGCATCCTTGAGCGGAAGACCGAAGTTCTGCTCGTCGAACGTCTTTCGGAACTCCGGGCCAATCGGCTCGGGCATCTCGTCGGCAACCATCTTCAACCCGGTGACGAAGGCGTGGCCGGCCTTGAGCGCCCGCGCGATGAGATCCAGCGCTTCGGGAAAGTTCTCCTCGAAGTTGCGCATGCGCCGGGTGCGCTTCATGTTCAGGAACATGAACGGCAGCGCGAAGCCGACGATGGCGCCGACGAGGAAGCCCCACCCAGCCTTGACCAGGAACATGGTGATGAAGCCGAAGACCGCGGCGTGGGCGAGCGCGATCAGCAGCATGCCGCTGATGCTCGTCTTGACGCCCGACTGCTCGATCCACCGTCCGAGCGCCGAACCGCGCGTCGTCGCGCCGACGAATCGATCGACGGAGGGCATCGGACCGCCCTCGGCGACCTTCAGCAGCGCCTTGGTCTGACCGTCAGCGGCGGCCGGCTCGATGTCCGGCCCCATCGCCACTTCCTCGAGGCGCGCCTCCAGCTTGCGCTGCAGGAGCATCCCGGGCAGTTTGGTGACGCCGAAGAAGGACCCGAGCACGAGACCCGCGCCGAGGAAGAACGCCAGAGCGACCAGGAAGTAAAGCATGATCTATCGCACCTCCGTGACGCCTTCGAACATGTCCGGCGGCAGGTGGATGCCCGACGCCTTCAGCCGCTCGCAGACCTTCGGCCGGACGCCCGTGGCCCTGAACCGCCCGATGACCTTGCCCTCGGGTGTCACACCGAGCTTCTCGAAGCAGAAGATCTCCTGCATCGTGATCACCTCGCCTTCCATGCCCGTGATCTCCGAGATGCTGGTGACCTTCCTCGTGCCGTCGCTCATGCGCGACTGCTGGATGACGATCTGGAGCGCCGACGAGATCTGGTGCCGCATCGCGCGTTCCGGAAGGTTGACGCTACCCATCGAGATCATCGTCTCGACGCGGGTCAGCGCGTCGCGCGGCGAGTTGGCGTGGACGGTGGTCAGCGACCCGTCGTGACCGGTGTTCATCGCCTGGAGCATGTCGAGCGCTTCTTCGCCTCGGACCTCGCCGACCACGATGCGGTCGGGACGCATACGCAGGGCGTTGATGAGCAGCTGCCGCTGCCGGATCGCGCCCTTGCCCTCGACGTTCGGCGGACGCGTCTCGAGGCGCGCGACGTGCTCCTGGTGCAGCTGAAGCTCGGCCGCGTCTTCAATCGTGACAATGCGTTCGCGCTCGGAAATGAATCCCGACAGCACGTTGAGCAGCGTCGTCTTGCCGGCGCCCGTGCCTCCGCTGATGAGCGCGTTCAGCCGCGCGCGGACGCACACTTCGAGGAACTCGAGCATCGGGCGCGTCAGCGAGCGGATGGCGACGAGATCCTCGGCACGCAGGCGCTCGGCGGGAAAACGGCGGATCGAGAGCAGCGGGCCGTCGACCGCCAGCGGCGGGATGATCGCGTTCACACGAGAACCATCCGGCAGGCGGGCGTCGACCATCGGCGAGCTGTCATCGACGCGACGGCCGACGCCGCTGACGATGCGGTCGATGACGCGCATCAGGTGCTTGTCGTCCTGGAAGGTCGTCGGCAGCCGGTCCAGCTTGCCGCTGCGCTCCACGTAGACGTTCTTGTACGTGTTGACCAGAATGTCACTGACCGACGTGTCCCGCAGGAGCGGCTCGAGCGGCCCGAGGCCGAAGACCTCGTCGATGACGTCGCCCAGGATCGCGTCGCGCTCGCTCATGCTGAGCGGCATCGACTCTTCGGCTATCAAATCGAAGAGCAGCGCCCGGATGTCCGCTTCGGCGCGCGAACGCTCGGTAGACGCCAGCGCCTCGAGGTTCAGCCGGTTGAGCAGCTTGCGGTGAACGTTGGCCTTGAGCTCGATGTACTGCGGCCGCGGCGCCTCGACGCGTGGGCGTGCGGCGGCGTCCTTCTTGTCCGGCGGCGTGTTGAGTGAAAGCGAGAAGCTCATGATGGTTGGGTGGCCCTAAGTCACTTTCTTGTGAAGAACCATTAGAGGATGCCGAGAAAAGCGCGCCGCTTCTCCGGTTCCTTGTCCTCTTCCGTCTGCTGTCCCAGCAACTGGCGCGTGAAGCTGTTGAACTGGGACGCAAGCTCCGTTTGATTCACGAGGGCGAGCGGCACGCCCGAGTTGAGCGCGGTCGAGACCGTGCGGTAGTCGCTCGTGAACGCATGGTGAATGCCGTACCCGAGCGCCGTCTCGATCTGCTTGGGCGCGATGAGATTCTGATCGGACGTGCGGTTGAGGATGATCTTGACCCGCTCGGCTCCGGCCCCGAGCTGCCGCACTCGGTCCACGAGCCGCTGTGCGTTCCTGATCGACGGCACATCCGGATTGGCGATCAGGAAGACCGTGTCGGCCGTGTAGAGCGTCGCCACCACGAACGAGTTGATCATGTTGCCCGCGTCGATGACGATGTGATCGTAGGTCCGCCCCAGCACGCGAAGCAGCTCCTCGATCGCGCCCGCGTCCTGTGCGTTCGGCCGGTCGAACTGTTCGGAACCCGCCAGGATGTCGAGGCCGGACTTGTGCTTCGAGACGAGCTCCTTGAGGAACTCCTTGTCGAGCTTGTGCAGGCTCTCGATGGCGTCGAGCACCGTGAACCGCGGCCGCACGCCCAGGAAGAGGGCGACCTCGCCGAGGCACGGCTTCAGGTCGACGATGATCGTCGGACGCTTGGACAGCCGCGCGAGCTCGACGGCGCAGTTCACCGACACCGTCGTCGTACCGGCGCCGCCCTTGGCGCCGAGGAATACGTGACTGACGCACGGCTGACGTGTGCTGGCGTTGGCCGCCTCGCGCCGGGCCGCGGTCTTGCGCACGGCGCCGTGGAAGGACTCCTCCATCGAGCGCGACGCCTGCGTCTGCCCACCGGTCGTCCAGGGGAAGAACTCGTTCGCGCCGGCGCGCATCGCGCCCAGAATCAGGTCCGGTTCCGCCGCGAGCGCGACGGCGAAGATCGCCATCGATGCGTGGGTCGCGCGGAGCCGTTCGATGGCCGACATGCCCGAAGCCGCGTCCGCGCGGAGGTCGACGACCGCGACGTCGGGATGCGACCCGTCCGTCGCGCGGCCGTCGACGATACCGACCGGGACCCCGCACGCCCGCAGCAGCGTGGCCGCCTGGCGTTTGAATTCGTCGTCGTGACTGACGAGAAGCGCTGTGAGCTGTGCCATGTCGTTATGTCGTTGTCCGAGTCGGGCGGTAGAGGTCTGGCCGCGCAGAGAGAGAGCGACCCCGGTAACAGAATGGCAACGCCTGTGCCGCGCCTGTCAGCGAAGAGTTCGCGGCGTAAGTCACTGCTGGTGAAGCGGTTGTGAATTGCGCCGGGGCGGCGGTGCGCTGAACCCGGCCCGGAGCGCCGACAGTTCCGTCGGTCAGCGGACGGTTTTGTCGAGCGCCCCGACGCCTGCTGACCAAAACCGCTCGCAGAAGACCGCATCGAGGCCTCTCCGTCGGGGGCACGTGGACTGTCACAAGGGTGGCGCGCGCGACACCGGCGGGCGGTGCCGACGGGTGGCGGCTGCCCGCCGCCCGTCAGCTCCGTTGGTGTCAGGACCGCAGGGTGAACTACTTGGTCAGGCGAATGATCTGGTTCTGCAGCCCCTGGAACGCCGCGGACACATTCTCCGCGGTCTCAGCGAAGTAATACTTCCCTTCGAGCTGCGCGGGCGCGGCAATACGGTCCGGCGACGTCGCATCATTGGCGATCCGCTTGAGGATCTCCTCCGACATCTCTTGGCGGGTGCCCAGCTGGTATCGGACCAGTTCACCCATGCCGATCGTGTAGATACGGATCTTGTAGTCGCCCGTCGCGTCGCTGCGTGCTGCGTTCCCGATGATCTCGACGAGGTTCCTCGCCGCGTTGTTGACGTTCCAGATGTCGGCCGGATACTTGCCCGAGGCCGCGCTGAAATTTCTCAGGCCGCGCGTCGCACTCTGCGCCACTCCATTGACCGTCAGGGTATTGGTCTGCAGCGGGAAGTTGGTGGGCATTCCCGAGCTTCGGGAATTCGAAATGTACGCCGTCGTCGGCATCCACGGCACCGCGGCGAGCACCTGCGGACTGCACCAGCAACCCGACCCGCAACAGCTGGTGTTCGGCACGATGCTGACCGAGGGACTCGCGGTGCCGGTAACGGTGTCGTACAGGCCATCCATCTGCGGGTTGCGATGCGTCTGACCATCGGGATCCGCACCGTTGTCGGGAAAGTCCCACGTTCTCAAACCCCTCGACACGCCGGGCGCGCCTGGGTTGTAGATGCCGGGCACGCTGTTGGACGCGCCGTCGGTGAAGAGCACGATGACACGGAGACCGGACTGCTGACCGTTTGGAACCGACCGCAACTCATCCCAGCCTCGGAACAAGCCCTGCACCATGGCGGTGCTGCCTCCGGGAAGGCTGTTGGGAATGTCGGCTATCACTCTGGCCTTGTCGAACCCACGGCCGGCCGGCATGGCGTCGATCACGCGCGCGCCGTTTCCGAAGAAGATGAGGGAAACGCGATCGCTGTTCGCGTCGAACGCGTCGACGAAGGTCCTCGCGGCATCTCTCACGTACTGCCAACGCCATCCGATCGAGCTCGAGACGTCCATCACGAGCGACAGGTCGACCATGCGCCGCGTCGCTTCACCCTGGGCGTTGACCGTGAGCTGCTGAAAGTTCGCCAGCTTCATGAACGTCGTCGGCACGACAGCCGTCGCGCGCACGTTGACCACGTTGACACCAGTCGCGGCATCAGTGGTCATCGAGTAGAACCCGGCGTCGGAGGGGCTCGTCGACGAGCTGGTGCCCATCCAGCCGTTCGGGAAGTTCGCTCGATAGATATTGGCGGCTTCCTGCTGCGGGTTGCCGCTGTTCAGCATTCGGGCCGCGCCAAGCGCCGCGCCGTCCACGGCCTTCGACAGCTGCGCCTGCACCACGTAGGCTCTGCCCGTATCGACGGCCAGGCCGACGAAAATCAACAGGACCGTGAGGAACACGGCCATATAGAAAAGGGCGAAACCCTTCTCGTTCGCGAGTGCGTTTCTATGTGTGGTCATGTCCGTTCAGCCTTATGAAAAACTGTGAACCGCCGGGCACAAGTTCGTCCAAGCCGCCCGTCGAGCGGGCACTGGGTCAGAAATAAGCGATCGAATACAACGTGTTCGGCAGCGTCACTCCATACGGCATCAGCCGGTCCAGAGGAGTGATCAGGTTGTGCCTGGTGAAGATTTCGGTCACGTACAGGAACCCGCCGTTGACGTTGATGATGCTGTCGGGAAGGTTCGTGACCTGCAGCCCCGTGTTCGTCGTGGGGTTGGTCGCGACATACTCGGGAGGTCCGCTGTAGGCCCCGCTTCCGGTGCTCAACCTGCTGCTCGCCGGGAAACTCCCGAACGACGCGCGCTGATACAGGATGACCTGGCCGAAGTTGGCCGTGCCGGTCGTTCCACCCTTCTGCAGCACCGAGAAGATCACCGTCGATGTCCCGTTGGCGAAGTTCACCGGCTGGGTCTGCATGTTCGTCAGCACGTTGCCGGCCTGCTGCAGGGTCGTGTCGCGAGAAATGAGGTTCGATCCCTCGCGCGCCAGCTTGGTAACCACGTGCTGGTCGATGAGCGCGTAGGCCGTCTCGACCACGCCGAGGCAGATGACCAGGAGGAAGGGCAGGATAATCGCGAACTCGACGATGCTCTGCCCCCGGGCGGCGCGGAACCGTGTGAGTCTCCGGTCGCTTGGGGTCGTCACTGGAACACCGTCTCGTTCTTCATGGTTGACTGCACGCGCAGGTTGACCTGGCCGCCGGTGAAGAAGGGCCGGATGAGCGGCGTCATGAATTGCCAGTTGTAGTTGATGGTGACTCGTCCGACGTCGTTCGGGCCGCCGAGGCCGGCGGACCAGCCCGAACCGTTCAGCGGCATGAAGCTGAAGGTGAACGCACTGTCGGGAATGGTGAGCGTCGGCGTGGCCGTGCGCATGGCCGACTTGATGGAGGCCTCTCGCCCGATGGGCGAGCCTCCAGAGCTCATCTGCTGTCCGGTCACCGCGTAGCGGGTGGCCTGGCTGACGCCGTGCTCGAGCGCCAGATAGCAGTAGAACATCGCCGAGAAATCGACAATCGCAAGGGTCAGCAGCAGAAGCAGCGGAGTGATGATTGCCGCTTCGACCAGGTTGGCGCCTTTCGAGTCGCTCAGTCGTCTGACGTTTCGAATCCTCCACATGATGGCACCTCGAAAAAAGTAACGCTACCCTCCCCAGGTAGCCTTACTGTTTGGTCGTGGAGCCCGAGCCTTCCTTACCCGACTCCTTGGACTTCTCATTGCTCCCGCCTTTCGACTTCTCCACTTCGGCCTGGTACTGCGTCTGCGCCGCCTTGAGCCGCGCCGCTGCTTCGGACAGCGCCTTCTCGCGCTTCGCGTCCTCGTCGGACTGCTTCTTGGCGAGTTCGGCGTTCTTGCGGGCGATCTCGGCCTCGCGCTTCGCGCGATCCTTGCTCAGACGGTCAGCCTGGCGGCGGTCTTCCTCGGCCTTGAGCTGCGCGGCTTTGTCCTCTTCGGCCTTCTGGCGGGCTTCGACTTCCTTCTGCTTCGCTTCGGCTGCCGCCGCCTTGAGCTCCTGCTCGCGCGCCTTCTCGGCGGCACGTTCAGCCGCCCGGTCCACTTCCTTGACTTCGGTCTTCACGGCCGCGGCCTCCTTGGAGGCCGCGGGCGCGGGAGTGGAGGCCTTGGTCGACTTCGCCGCCGGCTGTGGTGACGCCTTTGCCGGCGCCACGGTCACTGGCGCGGCCTGCGCCGGTGCTGCTGCAGCTGGAGCCGCCGCGGGCTTGGCCGACGGCGTCACAGGCGCGGCCTGCGAGATCGGACGCGACGGCACGGGTGCGGGCGTCGTCGCGCTCGGGGCCGGCGCTGCCTTCTGCGCAGGAGCCGACGACGAGGTCGACGCGCCGACCGGCTTCAGCGGCTCGGGCATCTGCGCGGCACCCTGCTTCTGTGGCACGGCGACGTTACCTTCCTTCGGCTGGGGGCGATCCGCGGGATAGCGCGGTGAACCCGTGAAGGGGTCGGGACTCGGATAGGTCTTCTCGGGACGCGCCAGGTAGGGCTCGGTCAGCGCCGGCAGGCCCTCGGACACGCCCATCTGACCCTTCTTGATGATCGACGGCGTGATCATCACGACGAGCTCGGTCTGATTCTTCTGGTGCGCCTTGCTCTTGAAGAGGAGCCCGAGGATCGGGATGTCGCCGATGCCGGGGATCTTGCCGAGCGTGCTCGTCAGGGTGTTGTTCATCAACCCGGCGATGGCGAACGTCTGTCCGTCGCGCAGCTCGACTTCGGTCTCGGTGCGGCGGGTCGACAACGCCGGCACGCGGAAGCCGTCGATGACGACCGCGTTGGCGAAGTCGAGCGAGCTCACTTCGGGCTTGACCTTGAGGTGGATCAGGTCGCCGCCGAGCACGGTCGGCGTGAAGCTCAGGCGGACGCCGAACTCCTTGAATGTGATGGTCACCGAGTTGGTGCCCGATCCCGACTGCACGACCGGATAGGGATACTCGCCGCCGGCGAGGAAGCTGGCTTCCTTGCCGTTGGTGGCGATGAGGTTCGGCTCGGCCAGGCTCTGGAAGAGTCCCTTGTTCGACAGCGCGCGCACGACGCCGCCGAGGTTTTCCTTCGAGTTGAAGATGAACAGGTTCAGGAAGTCGCTGAAGACGAGCTTTCCGTCCTGGAAGTCAGGCGAAGGAACTCCGGGGGGCGCGGTGCGGCCGTACCACTGATCGCTCGAGCCCGAGCCGTGCGCGATCAAGGACGCGCCGAGCTCCTGCATCGCGGAGCGGCTGACCTCGGCGAAGCGCACGCGCAGCATCACCTGGTTCGAGGCGACGCCTTCCTGCTGCTTCAGCATGTTGACGACGTCTTCCTTCTTGTCGACATAGCCGCCGGCGACGTCCGCGGCCTTCTCGATCACGTACTTGCTCGAGACCGTTCCGGAGATGACGACGTCCTTGCCGCTGCCGAGGACCGTGATGTCCTCACCGGGGAAGAGCTGTTTCATGTGCGCGACGAGCGGGCTCAGGTCGCGGCGGACCTTCACTTCGAACGTCGAAATCGCGCCGCCCTTGTCCCAGACAAACAGCGAGATCGTCCCCGGCTTCTTGCCGTGGATGAGGAGCTGCGAGGGCGCCGTGACCAGCGCGTCGGCGATGTCGGGCACCGTCAGTGAGACGCGCAGGATGTTCGCGCCGACGTTGAGGACGGTCGAACGGCCGACCATCAGCTCGATCTCGGACCCGCTGGACGCGTCGCGAACGACGGTGGCCGACGCGGTGCCGGTCGGATTGAACACCTGCGGCTGCTGCGCCTGGGGCGCGGCAACGAGGATGACGATGATCCACACGACCAGCGCCGCGAAGAATGCGGCCGGCCGGCGGCCCTGCAAGGGGCGCGATCGCCAGAACTGAGTCGTGTGTGCCGCGAGCATGTTCAGATCCTCCGATTCGAATTCGCTGTGGGTGGTGTCCGTCATTTCACGACTTCCGTCTCGCGCTTGTCGCCGCGGATGATTTCGACAGTGGGAACGTAGGGCGTCGCCGTCTGGACCGTCACAGCCTGGCCGGGCTTGGGCCTCGCCGAGGCGGTGGTCTGGACCGGTGCCGCGCCCTTCGCCATTCCGAGGAGCACGGCCGGCTTCATGCCGGGCGTCGCGGGCGAGGTCTGATCGAGGGGATTACGCAGCGCGAGCTGAATCTTGCCCTCGGTGCTCGCGAGCGCCAGGCGCTCGGCCTGCTCCGGCGAGACCGACATCGTCACGACCGTGACCTGCACGGGCTTGCCGTCTTTCTGGTCCTGCTCCATCCGGGTGCCGGCGGTCAGCACCTGCACGTTGGCGAGAACGACCTTGGTGGTCATGTCGACGGGGTTGTTGGTCGGGCTCATCGATGCGAGCACGTCGACGCGCGTGCCCGGCAGCACGTAGCCGGCGACGCCGATGACCTCGTTGACGCGCACCGAAACGGCGCGCATGCCCTCGGGAATGACCGGCGGCAGCCCGGCGCCGGCTTCCTTCGACGCGAGCTTGGCCGGGAGGATGACCTCGTTCTTGACCATGTTGACGATGACGCCGCGTCCGACGATCTCTTCTGGCTTGACGAACGCCCCTTCCGGCGCCCCGCCCTCGGGGAACTTGGCGACCTTCAGGTCCTCGAGCTTCAGCTCGGCGCCGAGCACGAGGTCGGCGTTGGCCACCACGACCGGTTGGAACTTGGTCTGGGTCACCACCACCTGGTTGCTGTTCATCATGTTGTAGGTGCCGTAGGCCAGTCCGCCGCCCGCGAGCACGGCGATGGCGAGCACGGCGAAGATTCGGTTGCGCATGAGCGTCCCCTAGCTTTCGTTCCGCATGATGGCGACCGCCGACATCGTCAACGGGGCGCCAGTGGTGGATGCCGGCCTTACGAACCGCACTGCCGGGTCGAGCAAGATGAAGGAGAACGGATACTGGATCGTGACCTCGGTGCCGGTGTTCGATCCGAGGGCGACCTTCCGGTTGACCGCGATCGGCGCGGTGCCGGCGTTCTCGAGCCGTTCGGTCGCCATGAAGGTGCGCACGGCCGTCTCGACCTGGAGGTCGGTCGTGCCGGTGACCACGGCGACGCGCGCGCCTTCGCGCGCGGCGTTTGTCAACACCTGCCAGGTCTGGTACGCCCGGCCGAATTCGAAGATGCCGACGCAAATCATGAGGATGATGGGCAGCGTGACCGCCGTCTCGAGAAGCGCCGCGCCCCGCTCGTTCAGCGACGCCACGGGAGCGCCGGCACCGGACGTCGGCGCCTCGCGTTTCTCCACCGTGGTGATCTGAAGTCGCATCCGTTCTGTCCTTCTGCTGAATCTGCTGCTCGCTGTCAGCTTCTAGCTGTTGCTAGTTAGCGACCGCGAGCCGCGAGCCGCGAGCCGCCCCGTTCACCCCGCTACTGCAACAACGCCGCGACAATGCTGCCGGCCGCGATTGCCGGACCGTATGCGAACCGGCTCGCGGGCGTTCCGGCTGCGACCTCGCGCTTGACGTCAGCCGGAGCCGCGATCATCCGGCCCGTACCTGCCAGCGTGGTCCCGAGCCGCCTGCGCTGGATGGCGACGGTCACCGCAAGGACGCCACCCGCGATGGCGGTGAAGAGCACGGCGTTCACGACAACCAGCGGGCCGAGCAGGCTGCCGACGGCCGCCATCAGCTTCACGTCGCCTGCCCCCGTGGCGCCGAGCGCGTGGCCCGGCAGCATGAGCACCAGACCGATCAGGCAACCGAGCACCGCCGCGCCGACCGAGATGCCGCCGACACCGAAGGCCGCGAGCCCGAGGCCCGCACCGGCCATGGTGCCGGTCAGCACGTTGGGAATCCGCCGGGTTCGAAGATCCACGACCGTGGCGACAATCAAACCGGCGGTCAGAACTGCGAACGACGCGCTAGTAAGTTTGAGCAATGACCTGCCAGAACACCGTGTTGATTGTGTTGCCGACTGTCGACACGGCTCCGAGTGCGATGATCCCGATGAGCGCGCACAGCAATCCGTACTCGAGAAGATCCTGACCCTCCTCCTCGCGGCGCAGTCTCGCGTTCGCGAGGCGTTTCAAGCGAGCAACAGCAACTGGCGATGGCATGACTCCACTCCTCCCGTCCATCCTGCGAAACGGTGGGCCGGCACGTTGAGTGCGCCGGCCCACCGGAAGTCCCGACGAACTACGACGCCGCCGCGAGCTGCCCGGCGATGTTCGTGAAAATGGCCTGAACGCTGGTGCCCGCCGCGCCCACCGCGCCGATCGCGATCAACGCGATGAGCGCCACGAGCAACGCGTACTCGAGCAGGTCCTGGCCCTCTTCGTTGCGAACCGACTTCACGAGATTCAGTAGCATCGACATTGAATCCTCCCCCGAGGAAATTGCACCGCCCATCTTGCGGTGCGAACTTGCGGCAGCGCCGCATGTGGGTTGATAAGAGCGCCGCGCTTGCCGCGACACGCATCGAGCCAATCGCAACGGCTGTGCCACGGGCCGTCGCGTCCGTGACGCCGCTCGACGCAAGTCCTTCACCGCAAAACGATTGCCGCACATGGAGGGGACCGACAACCTCACGCCAGGGGCCCCAAATGACCTCCCCCAAGGACGCGGGTGAGGTGCAGTTTCGTAAGGCATCACGCGATTTTGGTGAGCGGGCCGAGGGCTGGCCACGCTGGCCGCCTGTGCGCCGAGCGCACACGCGCGCATCTATTTCTTGTATGGGCACCACTTACCGTCGCTTGCGCGTACAGATTTGTCGACGGCATACGCATTGCGAGTGCGGCCTGCCAAGGAATCACGCCATGAGATTTCGTCAAATACTGCTGTCGACGGCCGGTTTCGCGCTCGTCGCCCTGGCTGTCGCGTGGCTCGACCCGCGCGTCCGCGACAAGTTCACCCAGCTGCTGCACGCCGGGGACGGCATCGCGTCCTGGGACAACCGGATGTTGGATTTCGTCGGGATGGTAGTAGGGATAATCCGCTCCCAGAGCGTCGACAACGGTGTGGTCATGGTCTTCGCCGCCGTCGGTGCCGTGCTCTTTCTGTTCATGGTAAGGACCTAGACCTTGGCGCTCGTGCTCGCGGTCGAGCCTGACCATCGACAGGCAACCATCCTCAAGCGCATCGTTCGCGAACTGGTCCGCGCGGACTTCGTGCTGGTCGACTCGCGCGACGCGGCCGTCGCCGCGCTGACCGCCCGGATCCCGGACGTCATCCTCCTCACAGCGCTCCTCTCGCCGCGCGACGAAGAGGAGCTTGTCACTTACCTGCGTACGCTGGCCGGCGCGCAGCACATCCAGACGCACACCATTCCGCAGCTGATGTCGACGGCCGCCGACATGGAGCCGAAAAGCGGCGGCGGTCTTTTCGGGAAGCTGCTCGGCAAGAAAGAGGCAGCGCCGAAGCCGTCCATGGGCGGCTGCGATCCGGATCTCTTCGCCGACGAAATCCGCACGTTCATCGAGGCCGCCACCGCGCGCAAGTCCGAGACCGTCGACGCGCTGCAGCAGCGAGTGGCGCACCTCGAGTTCCAGTCGCAGCCCGCGCCATCGAGAGCGACGACTTCGCCAGCGTCGCCGTCGCACGCATCGTCGTCGCAGACGCCGTCGTCGACGGCGTCCTTCACCACGCCCGACCCCGTCGTGCCCGCGTCTCAGCCCGCGGCCTCGTCTGCCGACGCGGTCGCCGAGGAACAGCCGTCGAGTGGCTCCGCGTGGGCGTCGCCGTTTGAATGGCGGCCTGCATCGGCGCAGGCAGGCAACGCCGCTGCCGCGCCGGCTCCCTCACCGCTCATCACCAACGTGCCGCTGGCCGTGCTCGCCGAGGACCAGGAAGAGCAGGGTCGCCTCGCAGAGGCGGAACACCAGGCCCGCGCGGACGCAGACACACGCCGCCGCGCCGAGGAAACTGAGGCCGAACGCCGGCGCGAAGCTGACGGCCAGCGACAGCGCGAAGCGGAACTGCTGGAAGCCGAGCGGAAGCACGAGGCCGAGGCAGACGCCCAGCGAAAACGCGAGGCGGACGCGATCGCGAAGCGGAAGAAGGAAGAAGAGGCCGCCGCGCAGCGCAAGCGCCTCGAAGCCGAAGCCGCCCGCAAGCAGGAAGAAGAACGCAAGCGCCTCGAGGCCGAAGCCAAGCGCAAGCGCGAAGCCGAAGCGGCGGCGGCAAAGAAGAAGGCGGACGAGCAGCGGAAGCAGGAAGAAGCCGAGGCGAGGCGGAAGCGCGAGCTCGAAGCAGAGGCTCAGCGCAAGCGGCAGGAAGAAGAAGTCCGCAAGCGGCTCGAAGCCGAAGTCAAGCGCAAGCGCGAAGAGGCTGAGGCCAAACGCCGGAAGGAAGAAGAGGAACGCAAGCGCCTCGAGGCTGAGGCGCAGCGGAAGCGCAAGGAAGAAGAAGAGCGCAAGCGCGTCGAGCTCGAAGCCAAACGCAAGCGCGAAGCAGAAGCGGAGCGGAAGCGCCAGGAAGCCGAAGCAGAGCGGAAGCGACAGGAAGAAGAGGAACGCAAGCGCGTCGAGGCCGAGGCCAAGCGCAAACGCGAGGAAGAGGAGCGCAAGCGCCTCGAGCTCGAAGCCAAGCGCAAGCGCGAAGCCGAAGCGGAGCGGAGGCGCCAGGAAGAAGAGGAGCGCAAGCGCCTCGAGGCCGAAGCCAAGCGCAAACGTGAAGAAGAAGAGCGCAAGCGCATCGAGGCCGAAGCCAAGCGCAAGCGCGAAGAAGAAGAGCGCAAGCGCATCGAGGCCGAAGCCAAGCGCAAGCGCGAAGAGGAAGAGCGCAAGCGTATCGAGCTCGAAGCCAAGCGCAAACGTGAAGAAGAAGAGCGCAAGCGCATCGAGCTCGAAGCCAAGCGCAAGCGCGAAGAGGAAGAGCGCAAACGCATCGAGGCCGAAGCCAAACGGAAGCGCGAAGAAGAAGAACGCCAGCGGCTCGAGGCCGAAGCCCGTCGCAGGCGCGAGGAAGAGGAACGCCACCGGCTCGAGGCCGAGGCCGAGCGGAAGCGCCTGGAAGAAGAACGCCAGCGCGTCGAAGCGGAGGCCCGGCACCAGCGCGAAGAAGAAGAACGGCAGCGGCTCGAAGCCGAAGCCCGGCGCGAGCGCGAAGACGAGGCCAGGAGGCGCGAGGAGGAAGATGCGGCGGCGCGGCGACGCGAAGACGAGTACGCGAGGCGACATCAAGACGAACTGGCGGCCAGCCATGCTGACAAGTACGCCGAGTTCCGCGCCGAACACGACGAACCGAGAGGCGTCCTCCGCCTGATGCCGCTCTCGCTCTGGGCTCGTCCGGAAACGAAGCATCCGAACGGCGATGAACCGATTGCCGAAGACGATCTGCAGCGACTGATCGAAGGGCTGCGCGTGCCGCCGACCGTCGCCGCCGTCAGCTACCCGCGCGGCTGCCGCATTCGCCGCGTGCGCGTGCGCGCGCCCAAGACCACTGCCGCCAGCGGCGAGAAGCGCCGTCCGGTCATCGTTTCGCGCCGTGCCCTGCGCGGTTCGCGCGACGACGCGACGGGGTAGATTTCAGCTGCCAGCTTCCCGCTGCCAGCTGCGGGCTGCGGCTTCCCTGTGTGCACATTCCGCGATGTCGGCGCGCGGCCGAGTGTGCAGTCTTTGAAAACTCGGGGACGGACGAGCGCTGGCAGCGTCGTCGAGACTGACACCCACGCGCCGCCACAAGACGTTGATCTGGAACGTCTTACGTCTCGTAACCCCAGCCCGGTTCGATCGAGGGCGTCCGAGGGCATCTGTGTTGCCATGCCTCTCGGGCATGGATTCCATTCGAACGCGACCGCGAACGCAGGCTTCCGGCAGCCGAGTCCTGGTGCGCGGCCGGCGATGGACAGTCGCCGAGGTCACACGGTCGGCCGATTGCGCGGCTCTGCGGCTCAACGAAATCGGGACCGACCGCTCGTTGACGCTGCTGACGCCGTTCGATCGGCCCGGACCGATGGACGCCGAACCGCGGCCCCGCGTGGTCCGTCCGCGGCGCTGGCTCCACGAGCTCGATCGCGCGCTCCTCCAACTGCACCCGTTCGGAGCGCTCCACGCCGCGGCGCGGGCACCGATTCGCCTCCTGCCTTATCAGCTCGAACCGGCGCTCGCGGTGGTCCGCCACGGCGTCACGCGTCTCCTCGTCGCGGATGGCGTCGGCCTGGGCAAAACGATTCAGGCCGGCCTGCTGCTGCTCGAGCTCGCGCACCGCCACGCGTCGAGCCGCGCCATCGTCATCGCACCCGCCGGCCTGCGCGGTCAGTGGCTCGCCGAGCTCTCCGCGCGCTTCAGACTGCCTGCATTCCTGGCCGACACCGCGTGGCTGCGATCGATGTCCGCGGAACGGCCCGCGCACGTGAACCCCTGGTCGCTTCCCGGGATCTACATCACCTCGCACGATCTCGTGAAGCGACCGGAAGTGTTGCGGCCGCTCGAGGACGTCACCTGGGACGCCGTCGTCATCGACGAAGCGCACGTCGTAACATCGGGAACCGACCGGCGCGCGGCCGCGCACGCCATCGCCGTTCGAGCGCGCCACGTGATGCTCCTGACCGCGACTCCGCATGGCGGGGACGCCGCCGAGCTCGACGCGCTCTGTCGGATCGGTGGAACTGACCCGATCGTGCTCTTCCAGCGATCGCGCGCGGACGTCGGCGAAGGCCGGCCGCGCAAGACAACGGTCCTGACCGTTGTTCCGTCGGCCGCCGAGCGCCGCATGCACGGCCTGCTGGATCGATACAGCACGCGCGTGTGGGAGGAAGCCGGCAGGCGCGGCGACGAGCGCGCGAGGCTGGTCTCGATCGTCCTGCACAAACGCGCACTCTCGGGCGCGGGTTCACTCTGCGCATCGATCGAGCGCCGGCTCGCCATCCTGAGCGATCGCCTGGACCCCTGGCAATTGAACCTGCCGCTCGCCGCGGTTGCCGACGAGGACCCTCTCGCTGATGACGAACCCCGCGCGGCGATCTCCGCTCCGGGCCTGGCGGATCCGAGGCTGGAGCGCCGCCAGCTCACCGCCATTGCCGAAGCAGCGCGGCTCGCGGCAGGCGACGAAAGCAAGACGCGGTTCCTGCTGCGGCTCCTCTCGAGGATCCGCGAACCGGCAATCGTTTTCACCGAGTATCGCGACACACTGGCGCGGCTGGAGCAACGCGTCACGGGCGCAGGGCACGCCGTCGCCGTGCTGCACGGCGGGATGACGCCGGCCGAGCGCGGACGCGCGCAACAGACGTTCAACGAGCGCGGCGGGATCCTGCTCGCCACCGACGCGGCGTCGGAAGGGCTGAATCTTCATCACCGCTGCCGCGTGGTCATCGACTACGAGCTGCCGTGGAGCCCCTCGCGACTCGAGCAGCGCGCGGGGCGCGTCGACCGGCTGGGCCAGACCCGCCGCGTACACGAGCTGGCGCTCGTCGCCGCGCACACGGCCGAACGGCTCGTCGTCGCGCCGCTCGTCACCCGCCTTGCCGCCACCAGGACGCGCGGACGGATGCTCGACGCGTTGACGGAGTCACGCGTGGCGGCCGCTGTCATGACACACGCCGAGCCCGGTCGCGTCGTCGTCGAGGAAACCGCCGCGCGTCCGGACTACGCCGTGCCGCCGCCCGATGGCCTCGCCGCGCACGCCGTGCGGGAGGCGGCGCGGCTCGAGCACCACAGAAGCCTCGCCGCGCGATCGTCGCCCGGCCCGGAACCTGACGCGGGTTGGCGAGGCGTCGCGTCGTCACTCGGATGCCGCACCCGTGTGCCTCCCGGACTGTACTTGGTGATCGCGTTCACACTCGCTGGGACCGACGGCGCGACGATACACGCGGAAGCGCGACTCGTTCGCGGCACGCTTCGACCGGATCGCCTCGGACAGTTCGAAGGTCGGCGGCCGCGTCGCTTGCGAGACGCGGTTCTCGCGCTGACGCCGTCATACGAAGCCGTCCTCCGATCGCTCGATCACCAACTCGAGCTCGACTCTCGAGAGGCTATCTTTGGACTCGAAGCACAACGGCTCGAACGGCTGCGCCAACGGGAGACGGCCATGGCGAGCGTGCTCGCTCCCGATCGGCCGTCCGCAGCGAGGCTGCTGGTGCAAGCGGGTCTGTTCGATCGCCGATCCCTGCGCGCGGCGGCGTTGCACGCGACGTCGGCTGCGGCACAGCGGAGCGAATTGGACGAGCGCATCGCGGGACTTGCCGACAGCTCGCCGCCCGAAAGCCGAGCCGAACTCATCGCCGTGCTTCTTGTTCCCGATCGGCGATGATCACCGGTCTCTCCGGCTCGCTGCTGTCGCACGAGGTCCTCGCGAGGATCGTCCCCGACGCGCTCCGTGGATTGCTCGACGAAGAAGGACGTGAGCAGGCGCGCAGACGCCTGCACGCCTGGCACATGCCGCTGCGCGCGCAGCTTGGTCCGGCGCTGGCGCTCCGCGCCGTCTACGATCGGCTCGGCGAACCCCTTTTGAGCGCGCTCGGCTATCACGTAGTGCCAGCGGATTCGACGTCGGAGCGGTTCTGCGCGGTGCTCGAAGTGTCCGGGACGCCGCGCGCGACCCTGCTCGTCACGCTCTGGGGACGGCATCCTGCGGCCGCCTGGCGCGATGCCGTCCGCCTCGGCATCGGCCAGGGCGCGCGCTGGTGCTTCTGCCTCACGGGACCCCGCCTGCGCATCGTCGATGGCTCGCGGACGTACTCTCGGCAGTACATCGAGTTCGACATCGAAGCCACGGTCGAGAACGAGCAGACCTTCGCCGTTTTCTGGGGGCTGCTGCGGGGCGCGGCGATGACCGGCTCGTCAGGGGACCAGCGACCGCTGCTCGACCGCGCCATCGAGTTGACCGAGCAGCATCGCGGATCGGTTCGGTCGTCACTCCAACGCGGTGTTCACGAAGCACTGGGACACCTGACGCGTGCGCTCTCGACGGCCGGCCGTCGGGGTCGAGCGGCGGCCGCCCTGACGGGCGACGGGGATCGAGCGCGGACGACGATCTCCACTCTCGACGAAGCGTTGATCGTCGTCTATCGGATCTTGTTTCTGCTCTTTGCCGAGGCACGCGGCCTCGTACCGCGCTGGCATCCGATCTACCGGGACGGCTACACCATCGAGGCGCTCCGCGGCCCGGTCGAGATGCTCCCGCGGCCCGTGGGGGTGTGGGAAGCGCTGCAAGCCATCGCGCGCCTCGCGCATCGGGGCTGCCGCATCGGCGCGCTGCGTGTGCCGCCGTTCAACGGCCGTCTCTTCTCGCCGGCCCACGCGCCGCTCGCCGACCGAGTGCCGCTCGATGATCGCGTCGTGCGGCAGGCCATGCTGGCGTTGACGACCCGACGAGGCCGCGGCGGACTCGAGCGCATCGCCTACGGCGACCTTGGCGTCGAGCAGCTCGGCGGCGTCTACGAACACCTGCTCGACTTCGATGCGGCCGACTTCTCGGGCGCGGCAGGCTCGCTCGTCCGCGCGGAGCGTCGCAAGTCCACGGGCGCCTTCTACACGCCGAGGCCCCTGACGGAGTATCTCGTGCGGCGGGCCCTCGCGCCGCTCGTCCAGAACACCACGCCCGAGGCGGTTCTCGCGCTGCGCATCCTCGATCCCGCGATGGGCAGCGGTGCTTTCCTGGTCGCTGCGTGCCGGTATCTGGCGTCGGCGTATGAAGCCGCGCTCATGCGCGAGAGTGGATTCTCGAATGAAGACATCACCGAGGACGAACGCGCCGGGTTCCGGCGCGCCATTGCGCAGCGCTGCCTCTACGGTGTCGATATCAACCCGATGGCCGTGCAGCTCGGACGCCTGTCGCTCTGGCTCACGACGCTGTCCCCGGATCGACCCCTGACATTCCTGGACCACCGCCTGCGGACCGGCAACAGCCTCGTCGGTGCGTCACCGGCGGATATCGCACGACAGGCACCGGGCGGCGACGCGCGCGCACGACCTGCCACGCTTCCGCTGTTTGGCGACGACTCCTTCGACGGGGTCCTCGGCAACGCGATCGCCGTCAGGTGGCGCATCGCGACGGAACCTGGCGACACGCTCGAGCAGGTGCGAGCGAAGGAGCACGCGCTCACGGCACTGAACCGCGCCAGTGCCCCCGTCGAGCGATGGAAAGAGGTGTCCGACCTGTGGTGCGGCGCATGGTTTGGCGAGCGCGGCCGGCGCCGCGCATCGGTGCCGTTCGGCGCGATCGCGGACGCGATTCTGGGGCGCGGCACTCTGCCGCGACACGTGGCGGCGCCGCTCGTCGACGAGTCGAGGAGCATCGCAGCCCGGGAACGCTTCTTTCACTGGACGTTCGAGTTCCCGGAGATCTTCCGCGACGCTCTCGGCGAACCACTTCCGGCGCCGGGGTTCGACGCGATCGTCGGCAATCCTCCGTGGGAGATGTTGCGCGGCGATCGCGGCGATGCCGACACCAGGGACAGGGCCCGGACAGCGGCCGCGAAGCTCACGCACTTCGCGCGTGGCTCCGGTGTCTACACCGCGCAGGGCGACGGCCACGTGAACCTCTATCAGTTGTTCCTCGAGCGATCGCTCGCGCTGCTCCGCCACGGCGGCCGGCTCGGGATGGTGCTGCCATCGGGCCTCGCGACCGACCGCGGGGCCGCAGCCCTGCGACGCGCGCTCTTCGATCGTACCCATGTCGACACGCTCGTCTCGCTCGAGAATCGCGAGCGGATGTTCCCGGTGCATCGAAGCCTGAAGTTTCTCCTGGTTTCCGCGACCGTGGGCGGGCACACGTCGGCGATCCCCTGCCGCTTCGGAATTCGAAGCCCGGACGCCCTGGACCAGCTGCCGGAGCTCGGCCCGGACCGCAACGCCGTCATGCTCTCGCGGCCGCTGCTCGAGCACCTGAGTGGCGAACAGATCGCCGTGCCCGACGTGCGATCCTCGCGCGACGTCGACATCCTCCAGGCGATCGTCTTCGCCACTCCCGCGCTTGGCGACACCGCCGGCTGGCACGTCCACTTCGGTCGCGAGCTCAACGCGACCGACGACCGCCGCCATTTCCACCACGGCCCCGGCGGACTCCCGGTCATCGAAGGCAAGCACCTCGATCCGTTCATCGTCGATGTTTCAGCAGCGCGCCTGCGGATCGCGCCAGACGAGGCCGCAGCGCTCATCGATCCCGGGCGGACGTTCGGACGAGCCCGGCTGGGATACCGGGAGGTCGCATCGGCAACGAACCGGCTGACGCTCATCGCTGCCATCGTGCCCGAGGGCGCCATCACAACGCACACGGTCTTCTGCCTCAAAGAACCCCTCGACGACGAGTCCCAGTGGTACCTGTGCGGCATGCTCAACAGTTTCGTGGCGAACTACCTCGTGCGCCTGCGCGTGAGCACGCACGTCTCTTCCGGCATCATCGACCGGCTGCCGGTGCCGGTACCTCACCGAGACGCGCCACGTCGTCACGAAATCGCCGAGCTCGCCAGGTCACTCGCCGCTCGGCGGGCCGAGGCGGTGGCGAACGCGCGGCTCCAGGCGCTCGCTGCCCGCGAGTACGGCCTCCACTCGTCCCAGTTTCATCACATTCTCGAGACGTTACCGCTCGTCAATCGGGCCGATCGTGACGCGGCACTGACGGCGTTTTACGATATAGTTTCGTGATCCAAGAATTAGAAAATGCCCCTTCGAGAGGATCGCGCGCCCGTCTGGGCCATCTGGCTGTTGATTGCATTTGGCGCGGTGCAACCGCTGGCGTGGGGGTTTGGCGTCGGGCTCCCACGACATCCCGTGGCTCTGGTCCCGCTCCTGGTCGTCTGGATCACCCTGCTGGCGCTCGCCGCAATCGCGACGCGGCGGATCACGTCCCTCTCGCGCCGCCTCTCGCAGAAAGAACAGGATCACAGCGCGACGCTGACCGAAGTCGATCAGCTCCAGACGCAGAACGCGATGCTCGACATCATCGCGCGCTCGGTCGACGTACCCCTGGCCTTCCAGGCGCTCGCGGCCCGCGTCGCCCGCCTCGCGCCCTGCGACCGCGTCGGACTGGCGCTCCTCTCCGAGGACGGCCGGGAGTTTCAGACCTATACGGCGCGCGTGCAGCAGGAAGAACGCCGCTCCCGCCCGCGGCCCGAGATCGTCTTCAAGGTCGAGCGAACCATACTCGGGGGCGTCGTGCGATCCCGGGAACCCATGATCATCGGCGACATCAAGGCGGCCGCACCCGACTACCTCGATGCGAACATCCTGCTCACGTCGGGGTTCAAGTCGGTGCTCCTCATGCCGCTCGTCTCCCGGGGCCGCGCGGTCGGGACGCTCAACGTCGTGTCGAGGCAGCCGAACGCGTTCGGGCAGCCCCACGTGGCCGCGCTTCACCCGATCGCCGAGATCCTCGCCGTCGCATGGGTCGCCCAGCAGCTGCACATGACGCTCGGCAAGCACCGAACGATGGAGGTCATGTCCGAGCTGACGCTGTCGGTGGCCGCCGAGATCAACAGCGCCCTGCAGACGATCATCGGGCACTGCGATCTCATCGGACGCACCCAGACCGATGCTGCCCTGCAGCGGGACCTTCAGACGATCATGGGGCAGGCGCAGCGCATCGACGGCCTGCTCGACAAAATGCGCACCGCCGCACATGAACGTCTGCGCGAGATGGCGCATACGATGAATGAGGAGGGGATTCCGACGAGCCCAGAGGTGACGGGGGAAAGTGTGAAGTCTGACGTTTGAAGTCTGAAGTGGGGAAGTGTGAAGGGACGAAGCTCGAAGTGGAAGTATGAAGAAGTTCGAAGTCGGGAAGTCGGAAGTCTCAAGCCGGAAGTCGGAAGTCGGAAGCCGGAAGTCGGAAGCCGGATTGCTAGTCCAATCTAACCGTAGAAGAGCGGACGTCGTCTTCGACTTCACACTTCCACTTCGCACTTCGCACTTCGACCTTCGCACTTCTACTTCGCACTTCCCACTTCTGACTTCCTCACTTCAGACTTCAAACGTCAGACTTCACACTTTCACGCGGAGCGCCGACCACACCGTCACCGACAGCTCCGCAATCACCGCCAGCGTTGTCGCCGCGAAAAACCAGTCCCCCATCCGCACGTACTCGACGACGGACAGCAGCACACGGATCATGGGCGTGGCCATCAGTACGAGCAGGCCCGCGTTGAGCAGGCGGCTCGTCGCGGGAGCATCGGGTGCCACGAGGAACAGCGCCAGCCCGACGGCCAGTGCCGCGGCGCTGATCGTCACGCCGACGACGAACAGCCGGCCGACGTGAGCTTCGAGGCGAGCAAGAGCGTCGGGTGTCGTGGTCATAGCACCTTCGCGAAGTGGACGATCGAGACGAGCGCGAGCACGGCCGCCAGCAGCAACTTGAGCCATCGGGCCTTGGCCCGGCCGCCGAACCACAGTCCGAGGCGCGAGCCGGCCAGCACGCCGAGGACGGCGGCGGCGGCGAGCGGCGGCTGAATGTAGTGGTTGGCGTATTGGATCGGCGCCGAGGCCGCGGCGGTGACGCCGATCATGAGCGCGCTGGTGGCCGCGGCCGCGCGGAGCGGCACGCCGCACCAGGCGTTCAGCAGCGGGACTTTCAGGATGCCCCCGCCGATGCCGAGCGAGCCCGACACCACGCCGGCGAGCGCCGAGACCCCGAGCGCGACCGGCAGCCGCTTGACCCGGTAGACCACTTCCCGCCCGCTCTCGTCCTCGTAAAACCGTCCGCCGAGCCGGCCGGGGTCGACGGTCGCGTCGAGCACGTTCCTCCGATCGAGGCGGCTCACCACCATGACGGCGATGAGGCCCGTCACGAACGCAAACCAGAGAAACAGCGTCTCATCGGACAGAGAGTGAAAGATCAGGCCCGCCGTCACTCCCCCGGCCGCGGACGCGACCTCGAGCAGCATGCCGAGCCGCAGGTTGATGAGGTTGCGGCCGACCGTGCTGACCGACACGACGCTCGAGGTCGCGATGACGGTCATCAGGCTGGTGGCCACCGCAATCTTGATCGGCAGCCCGATGACCGTGTTGAGAAATGGCACCAGGAACACACCGCCGCCGATGCCGAGCAGTGCCCCGAGGCCGCCGGCGACAGCCCCGGCGGCCATCACGACGGCGATGGTCAGTGGTGTGATGATCAAGAGATGATCAAGTGGTGATGCGGACCGGAATGCTATGATCCGGAAGCGGATCTTACCTCATGTTCGACAGGCTTTCCGACGAAGGCCTTGCCTGGACCTCTTACAACCGTGACGACGCTCTCGACGGGCGCGCGCCTCGCCCAGTACGAAATCATCGAGCCCATCGGGTCGGGCGGCATGGGCGAGGTCTATCGCGCGCGCGACCCGCGCCTCGATCGCGACGTCGCCATCAAGGTGATGGCCCCGCACATCGCGGCCGATCCCGAGATGCGGCGGCGGTTCGAGACCGAGGCGCGGGCCATTGCCGCGCTCTCGCACCCGAGCATCCTGGCCATTCACGAGCTGGCGGTGGTCGACGGCCTTCCCGTGGCCGTCATGGAGCTCCTCCAGGGACACACCCTTCGCGCACGGCTGAAAGAGGGGCCCGTAGCGTGGCGCGATGCAGTGCAGATCGGGGCGTCAATCGCCGAGGGCCTTGCCGCCGCGCATGCGCGCGGCGTCATCCATCGCGACCTCAAGCCCGAGAACGTGTTCCTGACGAGCGATGGCGCGGTGAAGATCCTCGACTTCGGGCTGGCGCTGCGGCGGCTCGAGCTCCCCGCCCTCGGGATCAACGAAGGCGACGGTCCGACGCTCGCGCGCACGGCACCGCACGTCGTCCTCGGAACGCTGGGTTACATGTCTCCCGAGCAGGTGAGCGGCGACCGCGTGGACGGACGCTCGGATCTCTTCGCGCTTGGGTGTGTGCTCTACGAGATGCTGAGCGGCCGGGCGTTGTTTGGCGGACGCACGGCGCAGGAGATCGTCGCACAACTCATGCACGACAGCGTTCCGGAGCTTCCCGGCTTCGAGGCGATCGCGCCGAAAGAGCTGGAGCCGATCGTGTCGCGCTGCATCGAGCGCGCGCCGTCGAGGCGCTTCGATTCGGCCAGCGACCTGGCGTCGGCGCTGCGGGCGCTCCTCACCGGCTCCACGGCGATCAGCCCCGGCCGGAGACCCCGGTCCCGCGGCAAGTCTCTGGCCGTCCTGCCGTTTGTCAACGCCGGCGCGGACCCGACGACCGAGTATCTGACCGACGGCATCACCGAGAGCATCATCAACAGCGTCTCTCAGCTGACCGGCCTGCGAGTGGTGCCGCGGAGCCTCGTGTTCCGCTACAAGGGACTGCAGGCCGATCCATCGACGATCGGTGTCGCGCTGAACGCACGCACCATCCTCTCGGGACGCGTGAGCCAGCAGGGCGAGTACCTCGCGATTCAGGCCGAGCTCGTCGACACGGCCACCGAATCGCAACTCTGGGGTGAGCAGTTCCGTCCGCGACTGAGCGAGCTGCCCAACGTGCAGCAGGACATCGCGTGGCAGATTTCCGAAGCGCTGCGGCTGAAGCTCACCGGCGAGCAGAAGAAGAAGCTGCGACGACGCGCGACAGTCGATCCCGCGGCGTATCAGGAGTACCTGCGCGGGCGGCACTTCTTCAACGCCTGGTCGCCCGAGGGCTTCCGGCGTGCGCTGGACCATTTCGAGCGCGCGATCGAGCGCGACCCGACCTATGCCCCCGCCTACGCGGGCCTCGGCGACACGATCGGCTCGATGTCGTACTACGGGCTCATCGCGCCGCAGGACGGGTTTCCCCGCGCGCAGGCGGCCGCCGAGCGCGCGACCGCACTCGACCCCGAGCTCGCCGATGCGCACGGCACCCTCGCGCTCGGCGCGCTCTTCCACAGGCGAAACTGGCAGGAGGCCGAACGGCATTTCCGGCGCTCGATTGCGCTCAATCCCAAGCTCGCCAGCGTGCGCGCGTTCTTCGCGATCTTCCTCGCCACGCTCGGACGGCACGACGAATCGATCGCCGAGGCCCGCACCGGACGGGATCTCGATCCGCTGTCGCCGCTCGTCAACATGAGCGTCGGCTGGGCGCTCTATTTCGCCGGCCGGCTCGAGGAGGCAATCGCAGAGCTGCTCCACACCCGGGATCTGCACCGCGGGCAGAACGCGGACGAGCCCCACAGCGTGATGATGGTGTCTTACGAGATGCTCGGACGCTTCGAGGAAGCGGCCCGGACCGCAATGAGCCACGCGTGCTTCGGTGTGCCGGTCGACGGCCAGGCGCTGCTGTCGGCCTGGCATTCGGGAGGCCCGACGGCGTACTGGGAGGAGCGCCTCGCAGCGCTCGATCGCGCGGCGCCGACCGCGCCACCGATCATTCACTACAATTACGCGTGCGTTTTGACCCGCCTCGGCCGCACGGACGAGGCCATCGCGCGCCTCACGACGCTCGCCGACGAACAACAAGGCAGCGTGATCTTCTTCGCCGTCGAGCCCTCGCTCGCATCCCTGCGCGACAGACCCGACTTCGACGCGCTGCTCACGCGGATTGGGGTGCCCCGTCCGCCCACGGCTTCAGCACCGCATACAGCGTCGACGTAATCGGCACGGGCACGCCGGCACCGGCCGCGCGCCGCACGACCGACCCGTGCAGCTGCTCGACCTCGATCCGCTTCCCCTGCGACAGATCAATCAGCAGCGACGACCGCATCGACGCCGGGATGCCTGCGACGTAGGACGAGATGCGTTCCACGACGTCGACCGCCACCGGAACGCCCTCGGCACGGGCAAGGCGTTCGATCTCGCGACAACTCTCGAGGAACCGCTCACGAATGACGGGATCGGCCCAGATCGGGCCGATCGGCAGCCGCGACGCGCCGGTAAACCCCGCGAGTGATACGAGAAAGATGAACTTCTCCCAGATCGGCACTCGACCGTCTCCGACGGCCTCGGCCTGGATGTCCGCGCCCGCGAGCGCGTCACGAATCGCGTGGACGCGATCGGTCATGCGCGGCAGCGCCCCAAAGACTTCCCCGAACACGATGCGGCGGTGCGTGCCGGTCTGCTCGATGACCCCGGGCGCGGTGAGCGCCGTGGCGATGTAGGTGACGCCGCCAACGACAGGCGCTTCGCCAAATCGCGCCGCCAGCGCGCTCGCGCTGTCGACGCCGTTCTGGAGCGGCAGGATCGTCGTCCCGGGCCCGATCATCGGCGCGATGAGCGGCAGCGCCGATGCGTTGTCGTAGGCCTTGACGGCGACGATGACCACCTCCACGGGACCGACGCGCCCCGTATCTTCTTCGGCCCTGGCGTGCACGATGAAGTCGCCGAGCGCCGGGCTTCGGATCTCGAGGCCACGCTCGCGCATGGCTGAGAGATGCGCGCCACGCGCGATGAACGTCACGTCGTGCCCCGCCCGGGCAAGTTTCGCGCCGTAGTAGCCACCGACAGCGCCGGAGCCGAGGATGGAGAACTTCATTGTTGGTTGGTCCGTTCAGGGTTCAAGGTTCAGGGTTCAAGGTTCGGGTCGGCAAACTTCAGCACCCGGTGTCAAGCCATGTCAAGACCGGACAAGCGAACCTGAACGGTGAACTCAGAACCTTGAACCCTGAACCCTGAACCCTGAACCATCGGATACGACGTGTTAGAATCCGAGCGTTGCCGGAGGTTTGATGGCCGCCCGCCTGACCGCCTATGTTGTCGTGGGAATCGTTGCGGCGACGCTCATCGCCGGACTGATTGTCGGTGCCCAGCGGGGCGACACGGACGGTCCTATCGACGTCATCGTCCACAACGCGAAGGTGTACACCGCCGGCGTCAGCGGCACGATGGCCGAAGCCGTCGCGATTCGCGGCAATCAGATCCTGCGCGTCGGAAGCGAGCGCGAGGTCATGCGGCTCCGCCGCCCGCAGACGACGATGATCGACGCCAAGGGCGCGGCGGTCGTGCCGGGATTCAACGACGCCCATCTCCATTTCATCAACGGCGGCCTGAGCCTCGAACGAATCGATCTCGTGGGCGCGGAAACGCTCGACGACATCCAGTCCCGGATCCGGACATGGGCGACCGGACATGCGGATGCTCCCTGGGTGCTCGGGCGGGGGTGGTACTACCAGCCATTTCCAGGCGGCCTGCCAACCCGGCAGCAGCTCGATGCCGTCGTCAGCGATCGACCGGCCCAGATCGTCAGCTACGACGGACACACATCGTGGGTGAACACGCGCGCGCTGCGACTGGCACGTATCACGAGGAAGACGCCGAACCCGCGCGGGGGCGTGATCGTCAAGGATCCGAGGACAGGTGAGCCAACGGGCGTGCTGAAGGAAGCCGCGATGGCGCTCGTCAACAGTCACGTGCCGGCATCCACGCGGACCGAGCGCGCAGCTGCCCTGCGTTCGGCGATCGGCGAAGCGCAGCGAAACGGCATTACCAGCGTCCAGAACGCCAGCGGCAGCGCGGAAGACTTCGAGCTCTACACGGAGGCCCGGCGAGACGGCGACCTCGGCGTGCGTGTGTATTCGGCACTGGCAACCTCGGGAGAGCTGTCGGCGGCGGCCATCGCCGACCTCGACGCGGTCGCGAAACGCTACCCGGACGATCCGCTCTTCAAGGCCGGCGCCGTCAAGATCATGCTCGATGGCGTGATCGAAGCGCACACGGCCGCAATGCTCGCGCCTTACGCCAACGACACGGCGGCCGGCACACCCACGATCGACCCCGACGAGCTCAACCGGATGGTGCGGCAGCTCGACGCGGGCGGCTGGCAGGTGATGACACACGCCGTCGGGGATCGCGCCGTGAATATGGCGCTGACGGCGTACGAGCACGCCGTGCGATCCAATCCGCTCCCGGCCCGCGGCCGTCGCCACCGAATCGAGCACGTCGAGACGGTGGACTCCACCGATATCCCGCGCTTTGGGGCCCTCGGCGTCATCGCGTCCATGCAGCCGTACATGGGCACCCCCGCCCCGAGCCAGATCGATGTGTGGTTCAGGAACGTCGGCCCCGAGCGGGCCTCGCGCGGCTGGCCCTATAACAGCATCGCGGCGGGAGCCGGCCGGCTCGCCTTTGGCAGCGACTGGCCGAGCGTCCCGCTCAACCCCTTGCTGGGCCTGCACACCGCGGTCACCCGCACGACGCCCGAGGGGCTTCCGGAAGACGGCTGGTACCCGGGCGAGCGCCTGGCGCTCAAAGCCGCGATCGATGCCTATACGTCCGGCGCGGCGTGGGCGTCATTCGACGAACAGCGCAAGGGCAGCCTCGCCCCGGGCATGCTCGCCGACCTCGTGGTGCTGTCCGAGGACATCTTCGAGGCTCCCACGTCGCGACTGGCCTCGACGCGCATCGCGGTCACGATCTTCGACGGACGCATCGTGTATCGCCGGGCCGGCGCGACGACGAACTGAGTCAGCGCAAGACGGCTTCGACCACGAATTTCCCTGGTTCGGCCGCCGGCTTGACAATCGCGATCCTTGCCGGCTGTCCGACGGCAATCGCCGTCGCGGCCACGGCCTTCCACTCGGGCAGGTCCACGACCTGGCCCGCCGCAATCTTGTCGTCGATGAGCGGAACGGCCGTCATGCCCGCCGCCTCGATCGTCCGCAGCGCACCCATCGTCCGCAGATCTCCCAGGTCCTCGATCGTCCATGACGTTTGAAGCTCCCGCCGCCCGTCAGCGATCTGCACGCGACGGCTGGCGACCAGCCCGATGTCTGCGACAAACGGTGGGATGCCTCTCCCGCTGATGATCGTCGCGTTGCGGACGACGATGGAGAACACCTTCGACTCGTTCATCGGCAGCGAGTCGTAGCGCTGCGGATCGGCGCGATCGACTGCCCCGGTCGCCAGCGCGTCGAGCGCCGAGACGAGGGCGACGAAGTTGAGGCGTACGAGCGCGGCGTCCGGTTCTGGCGCGGCCCAGGGTCCCGTCTCGATCAGGACGACCGGTGTTCCCCAGAGCGTGATGTTGTCGCCGAATGCCCGAACCTCGAACTCGTCGTCGTAGCGGCCGATTTGATCCGGCGCGAAGGGCTCGAGCGCGTCCCGGATCACGGCGCAGAGCTGCTTGGTCAGTTTCCGGCCCGCGTTCTCGGTGCGCGGCGCGTCGTAGGCGACCGACAGGAGAGAGATCGACGCCGGCTTCGGCGGATTGCCCACCGAGGTCCGCCAGCTCTGGTTGTGCAGGTTGAAGCCAACGCGCGGGCTCAGCCGGTCCCGAAGCGACTTGAGCACCTTGCCTTCGGGCGTCTGGAGTCTCAGCGCGTCGCGATTGATGTCGATGCTCTGCGCGTTGCGGCGCTCGAAGCGCTCGGCGCCATCGGGGTTGAGCATCGGAACAACGTGCAGCGTCAGCCGCGCCAGGATCCGCGCCACGGCAGGGTCCTGGCGGTGACGACGAACGTAGTCGAAAAGGTCGAAGAGCGCGGACGTAGCAGTCGCCTCGTCGCCGTGCATCTGCGACCACAGCAGCACCCCGAACGGACCGGTGCCTGTCGTCAGATGGTTGATCGAACGGCCCTCGAGCGATTCACCCACCTTCTCCATCGCAAACAGATCCGGTGTCTGCGAGACGATGTCCGTCAGCCGCCGGACGACCTCCTTGTGGTCGACGAGCGGCGGCAAGGGCGGAGACACGTGCTCGGCGTCCCAAATGGCGCCGAGTTCGCGTGCCGAGACGGGCTGCTCGCTCTGCGGTCGTGCCGCGAGGGGATGAAGGGCCGTGAGCGCGCCGAGGAGCGCCCATCCGGCGAGCCGGCGCGTGCGCACACCTGCCGATGACATGCGCGCCATTATCTCCCGGTCTCTCCCGTGGCTTCAGCGATAGTGCAACCGCAACATCGACGCGTGGGGCCCCGATGTCACCAGGAACATGTTGTCGAACTCGTCGTCTCCGATCGTCACGGGCGTCGTCACGCCGAGACCCTTGATGACGTCCGGCACGGTGTTCGAGTGACCGACGACGAGCACGTTGGTCTTGCCCGCCTTGAGCTGCTTGATGAGATCGGCGACGTTGTTTGACCCGACGATCTTCACCGTCAGGCCGAGGGCTTTGGCCAACGGCGCCGCGGTCTGCTGTGTGCGCTTGAACTCAGTGGCGTAGATGGCCGTGATGTGCGCGTCCTTCAGAGCCTTTGCCAGCGATTCGGCGCGCGCACGCCCCGCTTCCGACAGGTCGGGATCGGCGGCCATCGTCGGGCTGGTTCCCGGCGATGTGTCGGCGCGCTCTGCGTGCCGGATGAGAAAGACAGTGTGCTGCGCCGCCGCGGGTGCGGCGAACAGCAGGGCGAGTAGAAGCGCGAAGAGGGCTCGTTTCAGCATGGGTTTCTCGTCACAAGATAACAGGAGACCAGGAGGTAAGGAGTTGCTTTGTTTTCCCGACGACCTCTTGGCCTCCTGATCTCCTGGCCTCCTGTTCAAACGTCGAATTCATTGCGCCGGCAACCCTCGCCGCACGGCGATCGAATACAACACACCGCCGACGATGAGCGAGATGATGCCCGCGATGAGCTGATCGCGCCGCGCGCCGGCGAGGATCGTCAGAGACACGACAATCGCCGCCAGCGGAATAACGGGACCGAGCGGGACGACGAACGTCGGCGGGTTGACGCGGCCGGCAAACTGCGCCGACCTGAGCCGCAGCGTCGACGCGCACGTCGCGAGATACACGAGCAGCCGGCTGATGGCGCTGGCGAGTGCGAGGTCTGAATATCGACCCGAGAGCGCCAGAACCAGCGTCACCGCAGACGTCACGACGATGGCGGTCACGGGCGTGCGAAACGAGGGATGGATACGGCCGAACACCCTCGGCAAGTCGCCCTGTTCTGCCAGGGCGAAGAGGTTTCGGGATCCCGACAGCGCCCCGCCGACGTTGTTGCCGGCGGTTGCCAGCACCGCGCCGAGCGTGAGCAGCGCGGCGCCCGGCGCGCCGAGGAAGAGTGACGCGGCATCGGGGAGCGGAGTCTTCGACGACGCGAGATCTGGCAGCGTGCCGAGGGCCACGACCTGGACCAGGACGGTCAGCACGGCGACGATGACGATTGTCATGATGAGCGCAAACGGTACAGCGCGCCGTGGATCGCGCGCTTCGCCAGCCGGCACGGGGATGACCTCGTATCCGCCGAAGGCAAAGATCAAGAGCAGGCCCGTCGACGAGAGATCGGCCAGCGACGGCGACTGATGCGGCACGAGGCGCGCGGAATCGACGAAGAACATACCGATGGCCACGAACGTGACGAGCGGCAGCAGCTTGCCGATGGTGAGCACGTTCAGCACCAGGCTGCTCTGGCGGATTCCCCTGATGTTGATGGCGGTAATCGCGAAGATGACGAGCGCGATGAAGGTCGAACGCACCGAGCCCGAACCGAGCGACGGGAGGTAGAAGGCGAGCGCCGACGCGAGGACGTTGATGACGGCGGCCCAGCTCGTGACCCTGGTGAACCAGAGCATCCACCCGATCTCGAACGCCGCGAACCGGCCGAACGCCGCGCGCGTGTAGAGGTAAGGGCCGCCGGTCGCATCGAATCGCCCGCTGACTTCGGCGAAGCACAAAGCGACGAGCAGTGATGCCACGGCAACTGCGGCAACCATCCAGACGCTCCAGCCGCCGACGCTGGCGGCATAGAGTGAGGGCTGCGCAAAGAGCGACCCGCCGATGACCTGGTTGACGCCGATGGCGGTGAGATCCCAGCGACCGAGCGCTCGGCGCAGCGAGGGAACGGGCGCGGTCACAGGCGGGCTGGTCATCTATCGGGTCATCTATCAGTACCGGGGGCAGGTTGTATCATGACATCTCATGGACGCAGGCAACTCGCGAACCGACTCGGGAATCGTCGTCAAGCCGCGCGAAGTCATGCCCGAGGGCGCGTCGACGCTGCCAGCGCCCTTCTACACCGACGCCGCATACTTCGCGCGTGAGATCGATGCCTTGTTCCGGACGATGTGGTTCTGCGCCGGACGCGTCGAGGAGGTGGCGCGTCCCGGCCAGTATGTGCTCCGGGAGCTCGGCGGGGACAGCATCATCGTCACCTCATCGTCTGACGGACGCGTCCATGCCTTCCACAACGTCTGCCGCCATCGCGGCACGCGGCTGTGCACCGAAACGGCCGGCACGTTCGCGGGCAGCATCCAGTGTCCTTACCATGCGTGGACTTACGGCCTCGATGGCCGGCTGCTCGGCGCGCCGCATATGGACGAGGTGCCGCACTTCCGCAAGGACGACTATCCCCTGCACCGCGTGAACGCCGACGTCTGGGATGGGCACATCTTTCTCAGTCTCTCGCACGAACCGCGGCCGCTTCGCTCGCAGCTCGCCGACCTCCCTGACAAGTTCCGCGCGTGGCGCATGGAGGATCTCCGCCTGGGTCGCCGGATCGTGTACGACGTCAAGGCCAACTGGAAGCTGATTATCCAGAACTACAACGAGTGCCTGCACTGCCCCAATCTGCATCCGGCCCTCAACAAGCTGTCGCACTACTTGAGCGGCGAGAACGAACCGCTGAACGCGAACTACATGGGCGGCCGGATGGATCTTCGCCCGGGTGTCGAGACGCTGTCGATCGACGGCCTGTGCCGGCGGGCGCTTCTGCCGGACCTCTCGCCCGACGATCGGCGACGGGTCTACTACTACGCGATCTTCCCCAACATGCTGCTCAGCCTGCACCCGGATTACATGATGGTGCACACGCTCTGGCCGACTGCGCCGGACCGGACGATCAACGTGTGCGAGTGGCACTTCCACCCGGCCGAGCTTGCCCGGCCCGGCTTTGATGCCTCCGACGCGATTGATTTCTGGGACATGACGAACCGCCAGGACTGGCACGTGTGCGAGCTCTCGCAGGCCGGCATCTCATCGCGCGCGTACACGCCCGGACCGTACTCGAATCGAGAAGACTTGCTGTACGCGTTCGATCGGATGATTGTGGAATTACACGAGCGCGAGCGCCTGCGGCCCGAGCGAGGCGCGAAGTCGCCGAGCGAGAGCGAGTGGGGGTGGGGCCCCGCGAGCGCTGAGTAATGCAGACAGACGTCAGCCCGGCGGGATCGACATCTTCCGCGCCGGATTGAAAAACGGCGTCGCCACCACCGTCGCGTTCACGCGATGGCGCACGGCTTCGACCGTCACCTCGATCTCGAGCACGGTGCCGTCGGCGAAGTGCGGACGCTCCACCGTCGCGAGCGCGATCATCTTCTTCAGCACCGGTGACCACGTCGTCGTAGTCGCGCGGCCGACCTGGCGCCCGCCGCGGTAGACCGGTACTGCCGTACGGACGGCCGTGGCGCCGACAGTCGGCGGCAGCCCCAGCTTCTCGTAGATGGACTCGACGCCGGTCCAGTCGAGCTCGAGTCCGACGACCTGCCGTGCCGGCCCGCGTTGATGCTCGGCGCGAAGCGCCTGCTGGCCGATGAACCGGCCTTTGGTCAGCGAGACCAGGCGGCCGAGGCCCATTTCGTAGGGCGTGTACTTCTGTGATTCGATGAGCGCCTTCTTGCTGCTGAAGAAGTCCACGTCGATGAGGAGGAGGCCCGCTTCAACCCGTGCCACATCGAGCGCGAGCATTCCGGCCGGCTTGATGTCGAACGGACGCCCCTGCTCCATCAACGCGTCCCACACCCGCACGGCATCGCCCGACGGCATCCAGACTTCGTACCCGAGATCGCCCGTGTAACCCGTGCGGGAAATGTCGACCTGAACGCCGCCGATGCCGCCGCTCGCGACGCGGAAGTACTTCAGCGTGTCGAGGTCGACATCGGACGCCGCCTTCAGCACCCGGGCTGAAGTCGGCCCCTGGAGCGCCAGCGCGGCGACCTCTTCCGACACGTCCTCCACGCTGACGCGAAGTCCGGCGGCATTCTGCCGGAACCAGCGCAGGCTCGGATCGGCGGCGGTCCACCTGAACAACTGTTCGCCCAGCCGCGACACCGTCCCATCGTCGATCACGTGGCCGTGCTCGTCACACCAGGGCGTGTAGAACACCTGCCCCACGGCCATTTTCGAGACGTCGCGGGTGATCAGGCGATCGACCAGCCGGGCCGCGTCGGGCCCGGAAACCAGGTACTTGAACAGCGGCGAGACGTCGATAAGCGCCGCGGCGTTGCGGATCGCGTTGTATTCGTGCTCGTGATGGCTCTCGTACGCGCTGACCGCGTAGTACCCCGACCACTCGCGGTAGTTCAGGCTTTCGCACAGGGCGAAGGTGCGGTCGTGAACGGCTGTGCCAATGGGCATGGGGGGAATATAGCAATTCTGAATGCTGAGTGCTGAATGCTGAAGGGATACAATTGCACCCTTCAACATTCACTTCAGCACTCAGCATTCAGCATTCAGCATTGCGATGTCTCACTATGACGTCATCGTCATCGGCGGCGGGCACAACGGGCTCGTGAACGCCGCCTATCTCGCGCGGGCGGGGCGCAAGGTGCTGGTGCTGGAGCGCCGGCACGTGGTCGGCGGCGCCGCCGTCACCGAGGAAGTGTTCCCGGGCTTCAAGTTCTCGGTCTGCTCGTACGTCGTTTCGCTGCTGCGGCCGGAAATCATCCGGGAGCTCGACCTGCCGAGGCACGGCCTCGAGATCCTCCCGCTCGACGGCACCTTCACGCCGATGCCGAACGGCGATTATCTGTGGCGCGTCAACGATCACGCGAAGACCCGGCGCGAGATCGCGCGCCACTCGAGAGTCGATGCCGAGGCGTACGACGAGTACGGCAAGGCGATGGTCGACATGGGCCGGTTCGTGAAGCCCATCCTGAACATGACCCCGCCCGATCCCACGTCGCTCGATCCGCGCGGCCTCATGGACCTCCTCTCGCTCGGCCGCCGGTTCCAAGCGCTGTCGGACGAGGATAAGTACAACCAGATCCAGCTCATGACGATGAGCGCCGTCGACTTCCTCGATCAGTGGTTCGAGACCGACGTGCTCAAGGCCACGATGTCGGCGTCGGGGATCATCGGCACCTTCCTCGGCGTGCGCTCTCCGGGCACCGCCTACGTCCTGCTCCACCACTACATGGGCGAGATCGACGGCGCATTCCGTTCGTGGGGGCTCTCGCGCGGAGGGACCGGTGCGATTTCGAACGCGATCGCCGCGGCCGCGCGCGAAGCCGGCGTCGAGATTCGCACGGAGACACGCGTCTCGAAGATCATCGTCAAGGACGGAACCGCCGCCGGCGTCGTCCTGGAGAGCGGCGACTATCTGACGTGTCAGGTCGTGTCGTCGAGCGTCGACCCGAACCTGACGTTCATGCACATGGTCGGGACCGAGCACCTGCCCGACGAGTTCGTCTCGGACGTGAAGCGCTACAAGTTCCGTGGATCGTCCGGCAAGGTCAATCTCGCGCTCGATGCGCTGCCGGACTTCACGAGCCTGCCAGGTTCGGGCGCCCATCTTCGTGGCGCCGTGTCGATTTCGCCGAGCATCGAGTACATGGAGCGCGCCTACGACGAAGCGAAGTACGGTCGCTACTCCCGCCGGCCCTACATCGACGTCGTGATCCCGAGCCTGACCGACCCGTCCGTCGCCCCACCAGGCAAGCACGTGATGTCGTGCTTCGTGCAGTACGCTCCCTACCACCTCAAAGAGGGCAGCTGGGACGAGCAGAAGGACGCCTTCGGCGATACCGTCATCAACACCCTCGCCGAGCACGCGCCGAACATCAAGGACATCATCCTCCATCGGCAGGTCCTGACCCCCCTCGACCTCGAGCGCGAGTGGGGACTCACCGAGGGCAACATTTTCCAGGGCGAGCTGACGCTCGAGCAGTTGTTCTTCCTCCGTCCCGCTCCCGGTTGGGCGCAGTACAAAACGCCGATCAAGAACCTCTATATGTGCGGCTCGGCGACACACCCGGGAGGAGGGATCATGGGAGCGCCGGGGAGAAATGCAGCGCGAAGGATATTGAAGGAAGTCGGAGGCAGAAAGTAGAGACAGCGGACAACGCGCAGCGCCCGCGGCCCGAGCGCGGCGCGAAGTCGCCGCGCGAGAGCGAGCGGGGGTGGGGCCCCGCGAGCATTGAGTAATGACGACAGAGACGCTTGAAGAACGAACCCGGCGGATCGAGTGCGCATCCTTGTCGCCTGAACCTAGGAATCACACGATTGGCGAGAGACTTGGAGCTAGAAGCTGACATATGTCAGTGATCATCATCGGCGCCGGCACCAACGGCCTGACCACCGCCTTCTATCTGGCCAAAGCAGGACTGAAGCCGCTCGTACTCGAACAGCGGCCGGTGGTCGGCGGCGGCGCCATCACGGAAGAGATCGCACCAGGCTTTCGGTGTCCCACGCTCGCCCATGCCATCGGGCCGCTGCGGCCGTCGGTCGTGCGGGACATGCGCCTGGAATCCCGCGGCGTCGAGTTCATCGCACCGGATCCGCGGCTCGTCTCGCTCTCGCTCGACGGACCGGCCCTTGCTTTTTCGACCGACGTCGCGCGAACCGCCGGGGCCATCCAGGCATTCTCCGACGTTGATGCCGGAAAGTACCCCGAGTTCTGCCGCGTGCTCGAACGGCTGGGCGCGTTTCTCGGAGAGCTGCTCGAGACGACGCCGCCATCGCTCGACGGTCCAGCCGCTGGAGAGTTGTGGGAGCTGCTGAAGACCGGACGGCGCTTTCGAGCGCTCGGGCGCACCGACTCGTTCCGGCTGCTGCGCTGGATGCCGATGGCTGCCGCGGATCTCGTCGCCGAGTGGTTCTCGAACGACCTCCTCCAGGCCGCGATCGCTGCCCGCGGCATTTTCGGTGTGGCCCAGGGGCCGTGGTCAGCTGGCACTGGCGCGACGCTGCTCTTGAACGCGGCGGTCGATCCCGCACCGGGCGGCAGCAGCGTGACCGTCAAGGGTGGACCGGGCGCGCTGACGCGTGCCATGGCGGAAGCCGCGACGCAGGCTGGCGCCGAGATTCGCACCGGCGCGTCGGTCGCCCGGGTGATTGTCCGGGACGGGCGCGCGACGGGTGTCGTGCTCGACGACGGCCGGGAAATCAGCGCTCGCGCCGTCATCTCGAATGCCGACCCGAAACGCACACTCCTCGGCATGGTCGACCCCATCGAGCTCGACCCCAGCTTCCTGGTTCGCATTCGAAACTATCGCTGCCCGGGAACCAGCGCCAAAGTCAACCTCGCCCTCAGCTCGCTGCCTGCATTCGCGGGAGCGAGGAACCCATCCGATCTGCAGGGCCGCGTGCAGATCGCACCGGGCATCGACTACCTCGAGCGGGCGTTCGACGCGTCGAAGTACGGAGAGATCTCTTCCCATCCGTACCTCGACGTGACGATCCCCACACTCCACGACCCTTCGCTCGCTCCGGCCGGTGCGCACGTGATGTCGGTCTACGTGCAGTTCGCGCCCTACACGCTCGCCGGCGGACGCCCGTGGTCCGATGCGGCGGCCGACCTCGGGCGTAGTGTCATCGGCACGCTGGCGCAGTACGCGCCCGGCCTCGAACAGCTCGTCGTCCATCAGCAGGTCATCACGCCGCACGATCTCGAATCGACGTATGGGCTGACCGGCGGCCATATCCTGCACGGCGAGCCGTCGCTTGATCAGCTGTTCACCATGCGACCGGTTCTCGGGTGCGCCCGATACCGGACGCCGATCGCGGGACTCTACCTGTGCGGCGCGGGCACCCATCCTGGCGGCGGAATCACCGCTGGATCGGGCCAGAACGCGTCCAGGGAGATTCTCAAGGATCTGAGGAAGTGACGAGGGCCCTACGTCTCGGCACCGCGCTGACTATGGCGGCTGCCGCATTGACGTCCGCTGCCTGGCAGCGGCCTCACGCCGGGCCCTTCGGCTTCACTCGCTCGCGCGCGGCGACCGAGGCCGACGTCGAGCACCGCTTCCTCGCGATGCCATCGGCAGAGCACATTCGCCAGGCGCACGTCTTCCTGACCGACAAACCACACGTGGCGGGTTCCGCGCGCGACCGGGAGCTGGCGGAATGGACTCGTGACCGCTTCCGCACGGCGGGGCTCGAAGAGGTGGCCATCACGACGCACGAGGTTCTCCTTCCATGGCCCGAAGAGGTCAGCGTCGAAATGACCGCGCCGCGGCCCTGGCGCGCGTCGATGCGCGAGGCACCTGTTCCCGGGGATTCGTACACCCACGGTGAACACGCGGATCCGGGCCTTCCCTACCATGCCTACTCGGCGTCGGGTGACGTCAGCGCCCCGGTCGTGTTCGCTGGAAACGGACTGCCCACAGACTATGACTGGCTGACGGCCGAGGGCATCGACGTGCGCGGCAAGATTGTGCTCGTTCGCTACTCGGTGCCGTACAGCTACCGCGGATTCAAGGCGCTCATGGCCGAGCAGCGAGGAGCCGCGGGCCTCCTCATCTACTCGGATCCCGTCGACGACGGCCACGCGAGGGGAAAGGTGTATCCCGCCGGCCCGTGGGGGCCGGACAGCCACATCCAGCGCGGCGGCATCGCCTACGACTTCATGGTCCCGGGCGATCCGCTGACGCCGGGCTGGCCGTCGACGCCAGAAGCCCCGAGAGTGGCTGCTCGCGACGCCGTCTCGCTACCAAAGATCATCAGCGCGCCACTCTCTTACAGTGATGCGCGCGTCATTCTGGAATCTCTCGGCGGACCTGAAGTGCCGCGTGCCTGGCGAGGCTCTGGAGCATTCACCTGGCGCGCAGGGCCCGGGCTGCCGGTCGTACGTCTTCGCGTGCGGACCGACGATCGCATTCGTCCGGTCTGGACTGTCACCGGCCTCATTCGAGGCAGTGAGCAACCCGACGACGTGGTGATCGTTGGAAATCATCGCGACGCCTGGATCTACGGCGGCGTCGACCCGTCGAGCGGATCGGCGGCGCTCGTCGAGCTCGCCCGTGTGCTTGGAGACATGGCCCGCAGCGGGTGGCGGCCGAGACGATCGATCCTCTTCGCGAGCTGGGATGCGGAGGAGTTCGCGCTCACATCGTCGACGGAGTGGGGCGAACAGCATGAGGCATGGCTGCGCCGGAACGCCGTCGCCTACCTCAACGTCGACAGCGCCGCGTCAGGCCCGAACCTTGTGGTGTCGGCGGTGCCGGCCCTGAACCAGGTGCTCGACGAAGTCGCGCGAACGGTGAAGGATCCCGTCTCTCGACTGACGCTCGCTGCGACCGCACGCGATCGGCGGGCTCGCGAAGGGAGCGTCCGTCCGACGGGCGCGACCGACGATCTCATCGAGAACCGGCTCGGTGGCGGAACCGACTTCACGGTATTCCTCAACTTCCTCGGCGTGCCCGTGGCAGACCTGTCGTTTGACGGGCCATACGGTGTGTATCACTCGATTTATGACAACCACTCCTGGGTCGCGACGATCGGCGATCCTGGTTTCCGCTACCACGTCACGCTCGTGCAGTTCTGGGGTCTCGTCGCGCTCAGGCTCGCCGGCGCCAGTGTCGTGCCGCTCGACTACGAACCGTACGCCCGGCGCATCCACGAGTTTGCCGACGATGTCGAGCGGCAATGGATTCGTCACCCGGGCACCGGTACGGTCGAGCTGCTGACCGAAGTTCGGAACGCCGCGTCTGAGATGCGGGCCGCCGCAGCTGACTTCAATCAGCGACGTGACGCCGCCCTCCGCCAAGCGGATGATTCGGCGTTCGCGACGCTCGACCGGCGTGTCATGGCAGTCGAACGTGCGCTGCTCGATCCCGACGGCCTCCCAGGTCGCCCGTGGTACCGACACCTCATCTACGCGCCGGCATTCACCTATGCTCCCGAAGTGCTCCCTGGTGTCACCGAAGCCATCGAGGCCGGAGAACCCGAGCGGGCGCGCGAGCAAGCGGCTCGTCTCGCAATCGCGCTGCGACGCGCCGCGGCGGCGCTCGGCCGCACCACCGACTGAGTCGTGGGCCAGGGGCGGCGTCCGAGCCCGCCTTTCGTCCCACGTAAGCCTTACCAAGTCGGAAACCGCGACAAAAGCGCAGCAAAGCGTCAGGACTCCATTGCGTCGGTGCCGAAGAGCTCGCATACAATAAGGGGCTCATCGCGACGGATACGCCGATGGATGCCAGCCTAGGTACCGTCAACAATCGCCCCCATGGCGACGCGCGGCTTGCGTTGCTCGCGACGCTCGTGTCGCCAGGTTGACGCATGCGTGCGAGGGCGCTCGTCATCGTCGTCCTCCTCCTCTCTTACGGGGCCGTCGGCGCCCGGCAGCCTGCGGTGCGCATGGCTGTCGCGCTGCCGTTGCCCGCCGAGCGGATCGCCGACGCGCTCGAAATCCTGACGATCGATCGAAGCCGCTTCGTTCTCGACGTCGTGCGTGCGCTCTTTACCATGGGCCTGATCGAAGGCGATGTGCGGCAGCGCGAGAACCTGCGCACCGTGCTCCTCGCCGCGCCGCTTCCGGTGGGCGAGACGGTTCCGCTCCCGCTCGACGCGTCCATCTGGCGTGAAACGCTCCTTCAGCGTCAGGTCCCCGACAACCAGATCATTGGCGCCATCCTCTCCGATCGAAACACGGCGCTCCTCTATCACGGGCTCGCTGGCCTGGACGACGAGACGCTCGCGTGGCTCGGTCCCGAGCGCGAGACGCTGCGGCACCTCATGCGTCACGCGGGTGCGTTTGCGGTGTTCGGTCCGAGCGTGCGCGTGCGGGCCGGACGAATCGTCGTCCCTGGCGGCACCGAAGCCGAGCCGATGTGGCAGACGATCATCGGGGCCGATCCGGCCAGGCCGTCGGCGTTCGTGCGACGGCTCTTCGGCGACGAGTCGGGCCTGCTGGCGTGGTTCTACGATGCGATCGCGAACCTCGACGAGCCGCGGCAGCGATTTGCCACCAGCGCGGCGCTGCCCACACCGGCGCGCATCGAGCGCGTGCGCGCGCTGCTCGATGTCTTCGAGCACGCCGGCAGCGAATGGCAGCCGGAGAAGCAGCCGTTCAGCCGCCGTCCGTTCGATCCGGGGCTGACGCTCGACGTCATGCGGATCAACCCGGATGGCACCCTGACTGGCCCGAACCAGCGGGGCGTCTGGGAACGCGTGTTCGTTGACGACGCAAGCGGGCGGCCGTTGACCCGGCCGCGCGAGCCGTCGGCATTCGATCCGGCGCCTGTCGATGCTGCCTGGCTTCTCTCCCGCCTGCATCGCGTGCCGGTCGACGTCGGACGTCGGCGCCTCGAGACGTTCTTGTTTGCACAGCGTGTGTTCCCGAACGCCGCCGCGACCGATCCGCTCATCGTCGGCACGTTGCGGGCGTACGGAGCCTTCCCCTCGCTGATGCTCACGCTCGAGCGCGCGGGTGTGACGTCGACGGGAACCATGAGCGCGATGGCCGCGCGCGCACAGGCCCTGACCGACATCGGGGATGACCAGGCACGAACGCTGGCGCTGTCGGAGTTCCAGGCCTCGCTTGGCATCCTCGATCGGATCATCCGATCGGGAAGCCTGTCGAAGACGGACGCCGATAGCCTGGTCGCCCGGCTGGCCATAGTCGATCACGCGAGTCGCGGCTACGGTGCGAGGATCGCCGCCTGGATCCAGAAGGATCTGTTGTCGAAGCTGCCCGACGCCAGCGGCGAGTCGCTGGACCCGCTGGAAGACACGCTGCTGGCAGGTATGGCAGGTGTCCGCGCGACCGACGCGCGCGACCGCGTCGTCGAGTGGGAAGGGCGTCGCTATCGCGTGAACGCGCCACGCGCGGAAGAACTTCGGCTCCACCGGGTGCGACAGCTGCAGGGCGGCGCGACGCTCCAGGCTGCTCTGCAGAGTGCGCAGCAGACTCAGAAGTCCGTTGGCGACCGGGCGCTGCTGAATACGCTCACCTCCATCTTGTACGCCGCGTACCTGGGCGATCCCCAGGGCCCGGCTCTGGCCGCTGGCAACGTCGCGCTTCGCCACGACCTCGGTGCGACCGGAGTCGTCGGACCGCGCACCGCGTGGCGGTTGCCGACCGAAGGGCACTCGGGCAAGGGCTGGCGGGTGACCGGCTCGCTGCTCGGGCTCGACGTCGCGCTGGCGCGCATGTCGTTGCGGCGGCTCGACTCGAACGTCATGCCTCCAGAGCCGCGGATGGTTTCGTCCGAGCGACAGACCGCATCGCTCACGGTCTCGCTGCTGAACCCCGTGACGCTCAGCGACGCCGCGCGCGACGAGATCGCCGCCGCCCTGGCGCGAGGCCGGGCGCGGCTGGACGCGCTCGATGGCGCCGGGAGCAACGAGGCCGACGTCGACGCGATCGCTCGGGATGCGGGACTGAGCTCGTGGCGGCGCGAGGCGCTTCGCTGGACGCTTGCTCACGACGACGGACGACGATCCGCGCAGCTGTCGGTGCTCGAGCTGATGTGGCTCGGACGGCCACGCACCTCGGCCGCCGTCTCGCTCGATGCCTGGGGCGCGGCGATGCTTCCGCTCAACGGATGCGTGTGCCTGGCGATGCCGGCCGCACACCCGTGGGAGCTCCTCAGCGGCAGGCCCTCGCAGGGCCTTCTGGCCACGCGCGGCGCGGACGTCTCCATCATCGTCGCCGACACGCTCGCGGCATTGGACCTGCCCGCGCAGATCGCGCCGGGCGTGATCGCGTACGCCATGCAGGAAGTCCTCGATCAGGCGCGGCCCGCGCACTTCGACGACTGGTCCGGGTTCAGCCGCGCCGCGAGCGCGCTCACCCGGGACAGCCTCGTCGACTACATCGCGGCGCAGACCGCGGGGGGGCCGCTCCTCCCGGTTGTGTCGTCGGAAAACCGCCGGCCCTGAGTACCAACGCCGATGCCGCACCGTCTGCTGCTCGTGGCGCTCGCGGTCGTGGCTGGCGCCTCCGTGTCGGCGCAACCCCCGCCATTCACCGTGCGCATCACGTCACCCGTCGACAACGAGTTCCTGAGCGGTCTCGTCCGCATGGTCGCCGTGATCGAACCAGCTCCAGTGAACAAGCAGATCAAGGAAGTCGTGTTCTTCGCCGACGGTCGCAAGATCTGCACCGTCACAGGCTTTCCGTTCGAGTGTGACTGGGACGCCGGAGAACGCGTCATCGAGCATACGGTTCGGGTGACGGCGGAGCACGTGCAGGGCGGGCGGATCGCCGCGAGCGTGCACACCAAAGGCGTGAAGTTCAGCGAGGCGGTCGACGTCGACGTCGTGCAGTTCACGGCCGTCGTCACCGACAGCGACGGCCGGTTCGTCAAGGGGTTGAAGCCGGAGGATTTCAGGGTCTTCGACAACAACCGGCCGCAGAAGATTACGAGCTTCGAGTCCGAGAACATCACGCTCGAGATGGTCGCGGCACTCGACGTGAGCTCCAGCATGCGCGCGGCGTTGCCAAGCGTGAAGGAGTCCGCCAAGCGCTTCCTCGCCGGCCTCCGCCCGGGCGATCAGGTCACGCTGCTCGGCTTCAACGACAACGTGTTCACCCTGGCGCCGCGAAGTCGCGACCAGGCCGCGCGCGTCAAGGCGATCGATCGCATGAGCGCGTGGGGCGGCACGGCTCTCTACGATGTCATCCTCCAGGGGCTCAACCTCCTGAGTCGTCACCCCGGTCGACGGTCGATGCTGCTCTTCAGCGATGGCGACGACCAGTCCAGCCACGCGACGCTCGAGACAGCCGTCGCCCGCGCCGAGAGCAGCGACGCGACGGTCTACGTGATCGGACAGGGGCGTGCCACACGCGCGTTCGAGCTGCAGTCGGTGCTGAAGAAGTTCGCCTCGATCAGCGGTGGACGCGCGTTCTTCACGGAGGATGTCAGCCGTCTCGACAAGTTCTTCGCGGAGATTCTCGACGACCTGAGCAACCAGTACCTGATCTCTTTCTCATACCCGGACAGCGAGCGCGACGGTCAGTGGCACGCGATTCGAGCCGAAGTTGGAGACGGCAAGTATCACGTGCGCGCCCGGGAGGGCTACCGGCTATCGAAGAATTGAGTCGGCGGCCGGCGGCTCGCGGCTGGCTGCTCGCCGAAAGCTGGGTGCTAGTCGCTGGCAATTGTGAGCCGTGAGCAGCCACCAGCTAGCTTGCAGGGACGAGATGAAGGCTGAGACACGGATCTTCTGGCTGACGACAACGCTGGCGATTGGTGCCATGGCGGTGTTGTCCGCCCAGGATCCGCCGCGGCAGCCCTCCGCGCCCCTCCGGCTTGCCGTCGATGTCGTGCCCGTCGACGCCAGCATCATCGACAACGACGGCCGGCCCGTCCTCGGGCTCGCCGCGAAGGACTTCGCACTCGACGTCGACGGGCGCTCGCGCCGCATCGTCTCCACGCAGTACGTGTCGGCCGTGCGCGAGGCGGCACCACCGGCGGCGTCTCAGTCGACGTTCAGCTCGAATACCGGCGCCGGCGGACGGCTGATCATGTTCGTCGTCGATCGCGGAAACATCGCGCCGGGTCGAGGCCGTCAGGCGATGGAGGCCGCCAGCCGTTTCCTCGCGCGGTTGACGCCCGCCGATCGCGTCGGACTCATCGCTTTCCCGGGTTCCGGCCCCTCGATCGACTTCACGTCGAACCACGCGGTCGTCCAGAGTGCGCTACCTGGCCTGACGGGATTGACAGACACATTTCCCTCGTCGTATCGCATCAGCACCTCGGAGGCCCTAGCGATCGTGCAGGGCGACCGGACCGCCCTCAACGTCGTCGTGCAGCGCGAATGCGCAAGCGCTATCAGCCCCGAGGAGCGCGACCTGTGTATGAGGCAGGTCACAACCGATGCCAACGGTATCTACAGCGGAGTCACAGAGCGGACACAGACGGCGCTGACAACCCTGCGCTCGATCGTCGAACGCCTGTCGCAGACGACCACACCCAAGACCATCGTCTACATCTCCGAGGGGCTCGTCCTCGAGCGCCCGGGCGACGGCACCTGGCTGGGGCCCGCCGCCGCGCGCGGACAGGTGACGATCTACGCGCTTCAACTCGAGGTGTTCGGCTCGGACGCGTCGACGGCCCGTGAGCCTGTAACGCCAGGGCGCGACAAGGCGCTCGCGCTCGAAGGGCTCGGCGTCATCACCGGTTCCACGCGCGGCACGGTACTTCCCGTCGTGGGCAACGGCGACAACGCCTTCGCGCGACTGGCTCTCGAGTTGTCCGGCTACTACCTCCTGAGCTTCGAGCCCGAGTCCGGCGACCGGGACGGCAAGCCGCACAAGATCAGGGTGGCCGTGCCGGGTCGCTCGGGTGTGGAGATCCGCGCCCGAAGCCAGTTCTCCATCGACGCCCCGGTGAACCGAACCGAGGACGCAATCCTGAAGGAGACGCTGCAGGCCCCGACGCTCGCGAACGAGATCGGCCTGAAGCTCGCGACCTACACGCTGCGGGATCCCGCGAGCGACAAGCTCCGCATCCTGCTGGCTGCCGAGATCGATCGCTCGGCCAATCCCGACGGCCGGCTGGCGCTCGCCTACAGTCTCGTGGACGACAAGGGACGATTGATCGACAGCCAGATCGATCGCGAGGTGAAGACGCCCGTGTCGCCAGACACGGCAATCCAGAGGTACTCCGGATTCATCCTCAGCGACGCGACCGGCACGCACACGCTGAAGATCGCCGTCGTTGACGAACGCGGCAGGCGTGGGAGCGTCGAGCACTCGTTCCGCGCGGGGTTGACGACGGTGGGCCAGGTTCGCGCGACTGACTTGCTGATCGCGGACGACAGGACGGCCTCGGGCAGTACGGCACCGGTCGTGGGCGGCGAGTTCACGTCAGGCATGGTCAGCGGTTACATCGAGCTCTACGCCGACGCGGCGGACGTGCTGAAGAACACGACGGTGATGTTCGAAGTCGCGCAGGATGCGCAGGCACGGGCGCTCGACGGCGCGGTGGGCCGCGTCCAGCCGGCGAGCGCGGACGCGCCCGATCGTCGAACGATCGAGGGGTCCATCCCGGTCGCGCTGCTGCCGCCGGGCGACTACGTCGTGCGCGCCGTAGTCAGCACCGATGGCCGGAAGGTCGGCCAGGTCACGCGCCCGTTCCGTGTCGGACGCATGGTCACGGCCGCAAAGACGAAGCCGGCAACCAGCACTCGCAACGTGATGACCAGGTCCGCCGCGATTCCCCTCGCCTCACGCACTGAGCGCTTCGATCGCGCGTCGGTTCTCACGCCGCAAGTGGTCGGATTCTTCGTGGAAAGATTGAACGTCGGCGCTCGGGGCGAGGCCAACCCGGAGCCCGTCATCGAACTCGCGCGCGCCGGTCGCTTCGACGAAGCCGTCAAGGCGCTGAGTACGGGAGCGTTGTCGGTGCCCGTGTCCTTCCTGAGCGGGCTGGCGTTGTACTCGAGGGGCGATCTCGAACCCGCCGCGGCCAGATTTCGCGAGGCGCTGCGGCTCGATTCGGAGTTCTTCCCGGCGGCGTTCTACCTCGGATCCTGCTACGCGGCCGGCGGGCGCGATCAGGACGCCGTTGGCGCGTGGCAGCTGGCGCTCGTTACTGAAACCGACGCTCCGTTCATCTACACGCTCATTGGCGACGCGCTGCTCAGACTGCGCGAGGTGGATCGCGCGCTTGAAATCCTGAACGAGGCGGCGGCCGAATGGCCGGACAACGAGGAGGTCCAGGTCCGGATCGGCGCAGCGCTGGCGATGGCGGGCAAGCGCGCCGACGCGCTCACCAAGCTCGAGCCGTATCTCGAGGCGCACCCCGACGACCAGGAGCGACACTTCTTCGCGCTCCGCATGCTCTACGAAGCCCGCGCGGACCGCAAGCCGATCAAGTCGACCAACGAGGACCGGGCACTTTTCACCAAGTGGGCCGCCGCCTACGCAGCCGCGAAGGGCCCGCAACAAGCCATGGTCGAACAATGGCAAAAAGCGATGGGTAAGTAACTGACCCGAGGGAAGATCCGTCGATCGAGCCCTGACCCAAGACGCCTCTCGTTTCAACCCGCCCGCCGCTTGCCAGGTCTAACCCACCAATCGCGTCGGAATCCCCGGGGCCAGGACTCTTAGTGGAGAGGTCTCTCATGCGTGCACGCAACGGCTTTTCGCATCTCGTTGCCGGTGTCGTGGTCGTTGCGACGGCGGCCGGGGCGACTGGCCAGGCCGGTCAAGTCAGATCCGCCATCCCCCAGAAGCCCGACGACCGCGCAATCGTGCACGTCTTGAACAGGCTGGGCTTTGGTGCCGCGCCTGGCGACGTCGAGCGCGTGCGCACGATCGGACTGACCACTTACATCGACCAGCAGCTGCAGCCCGACAAGATCGACGACAGCGGGATGGCGACGCGGCTGACGGCATTCGAAACGCTGTCGAAGAGCACGCAGGAGATGGCGCAGCAGTACTACATGCCGGCGCAGATGGCCCGGCGAGAGCTGCAGCGGCAACAGGCGGCGCAGGAACCGGCCTCGAGCGATCCCGCCATGACCGGACCGCCGCAGAACGACGCGGCTCGGCGGAGCGCGCTGAGAGACATGATGACGCCGGAGCAGGCCGAAGCCGTCCGCATGGAACGTCAGGCCTTGACCGAGCTGATGCAGGCCAAGCTCCTGCGCGCCGCCTACAGCGACCGCCAGCTCGAAGAGGTGATGGTAGATTTCTGGTTCAACCACTTCAACGTGTTCTCGGGGAAAGGCCAGGTACGGGTCTACCTCAACGAGTACGAGCGGGATGCCATCAGGCCGCACGTGCTCGGAACGTTCCGCGAGTTATTGCAGGCGACGGCCGAGAGCCCCGCGATGCTCTTCTATCTCGACAACTGGCAGAGTTCCGCGCCCGAGGGCGCGCCCACGGCCGCTCCGCGTACCCAGAACGGTCGTGCGACCCGGCGCAACCCGAACCGGACGGCCGGGCGGCCCGGCGCAACGAATCGGCCCGGTCAGATAGACAGGCCGCGCACGCTCGCCGACCTCCCACCGGGTCTGCAGAACCGGCGGACCGGCCTCAACGAGAATTACGCACGCGAGCTGATGGAGCTCCACACGCTCGGCGTCGAGGGCGGCTACACGCAGAAAGACGTGCAGGAGGTCGCGCGCGCGTTCACGGGCTGGACGATCGCCAATCCCAGGCAGGGCGGAGGCTTCAGATTCGAGCCGCGGATGCACGACGATGGCGAGAAGATCGTCCTTGGACACAAGATCAAGTCCGGCGGTGGAAAGAAGGACGGCGATCTGGTCCTCGACCTCCTGGCGACGCAGGCGTCGACCGCTCAATTCATCGCGACCAAGCTGGCGCGCCGTTTCGTTGCCGACGATCCGCCGAAGGCGCTCGTCGAGCGCGCGGCGCGCCGCTTCCGCGACACTGGTGGCAACATCCGCGAAGTGGTCAGGACTATCGTGACCTCGCCGGAATTCTTCGCGGCAGACGCCTACCGCGCGAAGGTCAAAACGCCCTTCGAGTTCGTCGTCAGCGCCGTGCGCGCGACGGGCACCGACATGAACGGGGCGCTGCCGCTCGTCATGGCCGTGCGCAACCTGGGCATGCCGCTCTATGGCTGCCAGCCGCCCACGGGCTACTCCGACAAGGCCGAAGCATGGGTCAACTCCGGGGCACTTCTCAACCGTATGAACTTCGCCGTATCGCTGACCGCTTCCAGGCAGGAGCGCGGAGCCGGGGTGCGGCCGCTGCAAGGCCGGAGCGGGGCTCGCCCGTCAATCACGAGCGACGCGCTCGTGGCATCGGCCCTCGCGGGCGAGCTCTCGGAGACGACGGCAGCGACCGTCGCGAAGGCGGCGACGACCTCACAGGCGCTCGCCCTGGTCCTGGGCTCGCCGGAATTCCAGAGAAGGTAGGACGCCATGATCTCGAGACGAGTATTCCTGAAGGACGGCGGGCTGGCGCTCGTGAGCCTCGGCTTCGCGCCGCAGTTCCTCGCGCGGACGGTTGCCGAGTCGGCGCCGAGGCGCAAGGTGCTCGTGACGATCTTCCAGCGCGGCGCCGTCGACGGCCTGAACATGATCGTGCCGTTCGGCGAACGCGACTACTACGCGCTGCGCCCGAGCATCGCGATCGCACGGCCGGGGGCAACGCCAGATGCCGCGCTCGATCTCGACGGGTTCTTCGGCATGCACCCCCGGCTCGCGCCGCTCAAACCGCTCTATGACGCGCGACAGCTCGCCATCGTCCACGCGTGCGGATCGCCAGACGGCACGCGCTCGCACTTCGACGCACAGGACTACATGGAGAGTGCGACGCCGGGAGTCAAGAGCACCGAGGACGGCTGGTTGAATCGATACCTGCACGCGCAGGAGCACGAGAAGGCGACCCCATTTCGCGCCGTGGCGATGGCGTCGCAGCTGCCGCGCGCGCTTCAGGGTCTCGAGCCCGCCCTCGCGATCGGGCAAATCGGCCAGTTCGGCATCCGCGCCGGGCAGGCGACAGACATGGTGCAGGCGTCGTTCGAAGCCGAGTATGCCGCGGCCGCAGGCAGCGTCCTCAACCGCACCGGCCGTGAGGCGTTCGACGCCGTCAAGATGTTGAAGGAGGCCGACCCGTCCAGGTACGCTCCGGACAACGGAGCGCAATACCCGCGGACACCCTACGGCGACGCACTCAAGCAGATCGCTCAGCTCATCAAAGCCGACGTCGGCCTCGAGGTCGCGTTCGCCGAGACGGGCAACTGGGATCACCACGCGCAGGAGGGGGCAGCCGTCGGCCAGCTCGCGAATCGCCTCGCCGACTTCGCCGGCGGTATCGCCGCGCTCGTGCGCGATCTCGGCGATCGCATGAGCGACGTCCTCGTCCTGACGATGTCGGAATTCGGCCGGACCGTGGCCGAGAACGGTAATCGCGGAACCGATCACGGCCATGGAAACGCGATGATGGTCATCGGCGGCGGCGTGCGCGGCGGCAAGGTCTACGGCAAGTGGCCAGGCCTCGCGCGCGAGCAGCGGTATGAGGGGCGTGACCTCGCGGTCACGACCGACTTCCGCACGGTCTTCGCCGAAGTGGCCGGCGGTCACCTCGGCCTGACGAACACGAAGCATGTGTTTCCGGGCTTCAACGGGCCGGTGTCGGTGGGAGCGCTGGGTTGATTCCGGGCTCAGGGCTCAGGGCTCAAGGCTCAGGGAAGAGCCTTGAGTCCGTAGCCGGCGGAGTAGGATCTGCGAGCTCTTGCCTGAGCCCTGAGCCTTGAGCCCTGCTACACTCCTTCTCTGTGAACCTCCGCGACCTCCGCACCCCCTCGGTTCTCATCGACAAGACGCGCCTCGAGCAGAACGTCGATCGTATGCAGGCGGCGGCCAAAGCCAGGGGCGTCGGCCTCCGGCCGCATGCCAAGACGCACAAATCGCCGGACCTCGCGCGCGTGCAGATCGCGCGGGGCGCGGTCGGCATCTGCTGCGCGAAGCTCGGCGAGGCCGAGGTCTTTGCCGCGGCCGGCATCGATGACATCCGGCTTCCCTACCCGATCAACCCGGCCAACGTCGACCGTGTTCTGAAGCTCCTCGACCTCACCAGGCTCTCGTTCATCGTGGACGATATCGACGTCGCCCGGAGCTGGTCGGGCCTGATGCGCGTGAACCAGCGCGAGGTCGACGTGCTGGTCAAAGTGGACGTTGGCTTTCATCGCTGCGGCATCGATCCGGAGAGCCGTGGCGCGGCCGAGCTCGTGGCTCGCGTTGCCGGGCTGCCCGGGCTGCGGTTCCGCGGGCTCTTGAGCCATGCGGGACATGGGTACGGCGCCGGATCGGAGAGCGAGATCGCCGCCATTGCGGCGAGCGAAGCCCAGACGCTCACACGGCTCGCCGCCGACGTGGAGAAACTCGGGCCGCGGGTCGAGGAGATTAGCGTCGGCGCCACGCCGACCGCGCGGTTCAGCCTGCAGCAGCAGGGCGTCACCGAACTCAGGCCGGGCAACTACATCTACTTCGATCGCACGCAGGTGGCGCTCGGTGCGGCCACCTGGGACGACTGCGCGCTGACGGTCCTCGCCCGCGTCGTCAGCAGGCCATCCGCGGATCGCCTCATCCTCGACTGCGGAAGCAAGACGCTGTCGACCGATCAGGCTCGGGGCTTTGCCGCCTGTCCGGGCTTCGGTGTGGTGTTTGCCAATCTCGACACGCCGCGGCCCGATGACTCGCTGCTCGTCGAGCGGCTGTCGGAAGAACACGCGACGGTGCGAGTGCTCGGAGCAGGATGCGCGCTGAAGCCCGGTGATCTCGTCCGGGTGCTGCCCAATCACGCGTGCGTGGTGTCGAATCTCGTCGATTCGGTCTGGCTCGTGAACGGGGATACCGTCCTCGACGAGCTGCCGGTTGCCGCGCGCGGCCGGATCGCGTAGTAGAATACCTGCCGCATGTCGAAAGAGCTGCCTGGCGAAGCGCTTGGACTCGTCGAGACCCGCGGACTCGTGGGGATGATCGAGGCGGCCGACGCCATGGTCAAGGCCGCCAACGTGGTGTTCGTCGGTTGGCAGAAAGTGGATGCCGGGCTGGTGACGGCGATCGTGCGTGGAGATGTCGCGTCGGTCAAAGCCGCGACCGACGCCGGCGCCGCCGCCGCGCGCCGCGTGGGCGAGCTCGTCGGCGTGCACGTCATCCCGCGTCCCGCCGACGGCCTCGACAAGATCTTTCCGATCGGCTGAGACGTATCTCGTCCGGCTGAAGCCGGACACTCCGAATCTATCCCTTCGCTTTACCCTTCTTCTTCTTTCGTCCGCGCACCGCGTGAGCCTTGGACGCGAGCTCACGCCATTCGGGTTCGGGCCCAATCACGAGCAGGGGCTGCTCGGCATCGCGCAGCAGGTTGTAGAACTGGCCCTTCGACGTGCGCGCATAGACATCGCGACCGTCGGTCAGAAGCGTGACCGACCCTGCCCCGCCAATGGCGTCAAAGAGCCGGATGCCGAACCGCGACCGGAGCGTCTCGAGCAGCAGGCGAATGCGCGACACCGTCATACCCTGGCGGCGCAGGTCAGCGAGGACCATCAGCTCGAGGAGATCCACCGGTGTATAGCGACGCTCGGTGAACCCGCCAGCGGCGGTCGGCTTTGGTGCAACGGCAGACAGGAACAGCCGCCGCTCGTCCCACCACTGAAGCTGGCGCGCCGAGAGCCCCGTGAGCGCCGCGACTTCCCTCGCGCTGTAGCTGTTCTTGAGCTGCATCTCAGTCCTGGCTCAGGGCTCAGGGCTCAGGGCTCAGGGAAGAGCATTCAGATCCCAATCGTTCGACTGAGATCTCAATGCTCTTCCTTGAGCCCTGAGCCTTGAGCCCTGAGCCTATTGGCCCCCCATCGTCGCGGCCAGCTGACTCGCCGTGGCGGCGCCAGCAAAGTCCTTGTCAGTCAAACCGCCCTCGCTGTGTGTCGTGTAGGTGAGCGTCACCCGCTTGTAATTGATAAGGATGTCTGGGTGATGATCGGCCGCCTCGGCGTCGAAGCCCAGCCGGACGACGAACGCGAGCGCATCCGAAAAGCCCTGGAAGGTGAATTTTCGCGCAATCGAGGCGCCGTCGAGCTCCCAGCCGGCAAGCGCTTTCAGACGCTGCTGCGCCTCTGGCTCGCCAATCGTCGTCTTGTGTCCCATGGGCGGAAGCATACCCCTGAACGGGGGTGGGAACCCCAAGTGGCGTTCTGGCGTCTAACGGTGTTAGACTACTGAACGCTGTTCAATTAAGCGTTTTGGGGAGGATTTTTGGGAGTCAAGGAACGTCAGGGGCGGGAACGGGAGGCGGTTTCGAGGTCCATCCTGGATGCGGCTCGGGATCTCTTCGTCGCCGAGGGCTATCACAACGTATCCATCCGCAAGATTGCCGAGCGGATCGAGTACAGCCCTGCGGCTATTTACAGCTATTTTCCCAGCAAGGACGACATCTTCTTCGCCCTCGCGGAAGAAGGATTCCGGATCCTGTTCACGTCGTCCAGGCACAAAGCGGACGAATTGGGCGGAGACCTGCTGAACACGATCCGCGAGGCGTTCTGGCGCGTCTATGAATTCAGTAAATCGCATCCCGAGTACTTTGCCTTGATGTTCCTCGATCGCACGGTTCCCCAGATCAGCCAGAACTGGGAGCGGTTCGAGTTCCTGCGCGATGGAAAGGCACAGCTCGGCGCCGGCATCCAACGCGCCATCGATGCGGGCCTCTTTCCGGCCGGTACGCACGCCCAGGCTGTCTTCCGCATCCTCGTCGCCGCTACCACGGGCGCGGCGGTCGCCCGGCTGTGCGGGCGAGTCGCGCCAGGGGAAGACTCGGACGCCCTCGCCCGCGACACGCTCGAAGCTGCGCTCACGGGTCTGCGCACCGGGTTTCCCACGACATTTGTCCCCATGCACTGTGCGAAGTCATTGTCCGAAGCAACTGAATGAGGCAGGTATGACACGTCGGCGTTTCGATCTTTTCGTTCCGGGCATCGCCCTCATCCTTTCCGGCGCCCTACTGGCTGCCGGCTGCTCAACCACCGCGGAGACGGCGCCGGGGGCCACCAAGGCTCCCGAGCCACTGGCCATTGCGACCGCCGCGGTCGAAAGCCGGTCGATCGATCGGTATCTGCGCGTGACGGGCTCGCTCATGGCGGACGCGCAGGCGGAAGTCAGCGCCGAAACCGCCGGCCGTGTGATCGAGACCCCCGTCGAGCGTGGCACGCGCGTGGCTGAGGGCGCACTCCTCATTCGCATCTCGCCGTCGGAGACCGCCGCCCAGTTGCAAGAGGCGGACGCCAACGCGGCGCAGATTGAAGCAAAGCTCGGCCTCGTTGCTGGGCAGCCGTTCGATCGGATGAAGGTCCCCGATGTGATGAACGCCAAGGCCTCGCTCGACCTCGCTGAGGCGGAGTTCAACCGCATGCGGTCGCTCGTCGAGCAGAAGGTCATCTCCCAGAGCGAGTTCGACCAGCGCCGCACGCAGTTCGAGTTGGCGCGGCAGAAGTACCAGTCCGAGCAGAATCTGGCCGACCAGTTGTACCGCTCGCTCGAGGGCGCACGCGCTCGCGTCGCGCTCGCCCGCAAGGCGGTCTCCGACACGTCTGTCCGGGCGCCGCTGACGGGACTCGTGGCCGAACGGCTGGTGAGCGTCGGCGACTACGTCACGCGCGGTGCGCGCGTCGCCACGGTCGTGCGAATCGATCCGCTGCGCGTCGAGTTGACGGTGCCCGAACAACACGTATCGCTGGTCAAGGTCGGCCAGCAGGTGCGGCTCACCGTCGACGCGTATCCGGGCCAGGAGTTCGCGGCCACGGTCAAGTTCGTGTCTCCGTCGCTGCGGTCGGACCAGCGCGCGCTCACCGTCGAGGCGATTGCGCCGAATGGCGACGCGCGGCTGAAGCCCGGCTTCTTCGCCACGGCGCTCATCCGTCAGCCCGATGCGGCTCCGGCGCTGCTGGTGCCCGCGACGGCCGTCGAAACGGTTGCCGGCACGAGCCGGGTTTACGCCGTGAAAGACAATCGCATCGAGGAGCGAATCGTCACCCTCGGTGAGAAGCTCGATGCCCAGATCGAGATCACGTCCGGCGTCGCGAAGGGGGACGTGATTGCCACCGAACCGAAGGGCCGCCTCTCGGATGGCCAGCAGGTCAAGACGCGGTAGCCCGCGTCCTTCATCATTCGTGCCTCGTAGTTTCTGAGATCAAGTCATGCAGTGGCTCGCTTCCATTTCCGTCCGCCGGCCGGTCTTTGCGACGGTCATCACGCTCTCGCTGACGGTCGTCGGCGCGTTCGCCTTCACGCAGCTGGGGCTCGACCGCTTCCCGAAGGTCGACTTTCCCACGGTTGTCGTCACGACCCGGCTGCCAGGTGCCGCGCCTGAAGAAGTCGAAACCGAGGTCACCGACAAGATCGAGGAGGCCGTCAACACGATCAGCGGGATCGACGAGTTGCGCTCGAACTCCTCCGAGGGTGTGTCGCAGGTCATCATCGCGTTCCTCCTCGAGAAGGACGGCGACGTTGCCGCTCAGGAAGTGCGCGACCGCGTGAACCGCGCGTTGCCGCTGCTGCCGCGCACCATCGACCAGCCGATGGTCGAGAAGTTCGACCCCGACGCGGCACCCGTGATGACGCTCTCGGTCTCGGCCGCGGCGCCGATTCGCGACATCACCGAGTACGCCGACAAGACGCTCAGGCGCCAGCTCGAAAGCGTCAGCGGCGTCGGTCAGGTGGTGGTCGTCGGCGGCCGCTCCAGGCAGATCAACATCCTCATCGACGCGGACCGGCTCCGCGCGCAGAACCTCACCGTGACCGACGTTTCGCGCGCCATTCAAACGCAGAACGCCGAGATTCCCGGCGGTCGCGTCGAACAGGGCGCCACGGCGATGACACTGCGGACGCGCGGTCGCGTCGACTCGGTCGCGAAGTTCGGCGACATCGTCGTCCGTCAGCGCGACGGCCATCAGGTGCTCTTGCGCGACGTCGCGAAGGTCGAGGACGGGATGGCCGAGCCGGAAACCACGGCGAACCTGAACGGCGAGCCCGGCGTCATGCTCACGGTCCGCCGTCAGTCCGGCACGAACACGGTCCAGGTCGTCGACGCCGTCAGGGAGCGGCTCGCCGAAGTCTCGGCGCTGGCGCCAGCCGGCTACCAGATTCGCGTCGTCCGCGACCTCTCGGAGTTCATCAAGGCGTCGATCCACAGCGTCGAGGAGCACCTCGTGCTGGGCTCCATCCTCGCGGCCGCGGTCGTGCTGGTATTCCTCTGGAACTGGCGCTCGACCATCATCGCGGCGATCGCGATCCCGACTTCGATCATCGCGACCTTCGGCCTGATCTGGTACCAGGGGTTCACCCTGAACTCCATGACCATGCTCGCCCTCACGCTCGCCGTCGGCATCGTCATCGACGATGCGATCGTCGTGCTGGAGAACATCTATCGGTTCGTCGAAGAGAAGGGACGCCCGCCGATGCAGGCGGCGGTCGAGGCAACGCGCGAGATCGGCCTGGCCGTGCTCGCGACGACGCTGTCGCTCGTCGCCATTTTCGTGCCGGTCGGGTTCATGGGCGGCATCGTCGGCCGGTTCATGACGAGCTTCGGCTTCACGATGTCGTTTGCGATCCTCGTCTCGCTCGTCGTCAGCTTCACGCTGACGCCAATGCTGGCGTCACGCTGGATCAAGATGCAGCCGAGGCACGTGGACGCCGAAGGGCACGTCCTGAGAGAGCGGACATCGCGGGAGTCGCGGTTCTTCGGCGCGCTCGATTCGAGCTACGCGTCGATCCTCCGGTGGTCGCTCACGCATCGCGCGGTCATCGCGGGCATCGCCGTGCTGGTGCTGCTCAGCAGCGTCCCGCTGTTCATGATCGCCAACAAGAACTTCCTGCCCAACGACGACCAGGCTGAATTCGAGGTTGGTGTGCGCGCGCCGGAGGGGACGAGCCTCGAGGCCACCGAAATCATCGCCAACCGCATCGCGAGCCGCATTCAGCGGCTGCCCGGGGTCAGCTACACGCTCGTCTCAGTGGCCGACGATCCGGCCCGGACCCGCAACTCCGGCACGATCTACGTCCGGCTGACGCCGGTCAACGAGCGTGACCAGGATCAGTTCGAGCTGATGAACGTTGTTCGCAGCGAAATTCTCCCCGCCGTCGGCGTACCGAATCTGCGGACGGGCGTCCGCCCCGTCGCGACGATCGGCGGCGGCGGCAACCAGAACGCCGAGATTCAGTTCACGATCAGCGGTCCCGATCTGAAGCGACTCGAGCAGTACGCCGGAGCGGTCATGGCGGAAGCCAGGAAAGAGCCGGGCGTCGTCGATCTCGACACATCGCTCAACGTCGGGAAGCCCGAGCTGTCCGTGGAGCTCGATAGGCTGAAGGCCGCCGACCTGGGCGTCCAGATTTCCGATGCGGCCGACGCGCTGCGGTTGCTGGTCGGTGGCGACCAGATCACGACCTACAACGAGGGTGGGGAACAGTACGAGGTTCATATTCGCGCCGTCGAGGGCAATCGTCAGACGGCGGCGGCCATCGGCCAGCTCACGGTTCCCTCGAGCACCGTCGGCAGCGTGCCGCTCAACAATATCGCGAGGCTCACGCCCGGCACGGCGCCGTCCGAGATCAACCGCCTCAACCGTCAGCGACAGGTGACGGTCTTCGCCGGGTTGCTCCAGGGCGTGTCGCAGGTCCCGGCCATGGACGCGATGACACGCGCCGCCGCCGGCATTAACATGGGGCCCGGCTACAGCACGCGGTTCGCGGGGCGGTCCAGGGAGCTCGGCCGCGCCGCGCAGAACTTCCTGCTCGCGTTCGGCCTCTCGCTGGTGTTCATGTATCTGATTCTCGCCGCACAGTTCGAGTCGTGGCTGCACCCGATCACGATCCTGCTGTCGTTGCCGCTGACGCTCCCGTTTGCGCTATTGTCAATCATCATCACGCGCCAGTCGCTCAACATCTTCTCGGCGCTTGGCCTGCTGGTGCTCTTCGGCGTGGTCAAGAAAAACTCGATCCTGCAGATCGATCACGCGAACCAGCTGCGCGACCGGGGCATGGAACGCGACGCGGCGGTGCTCCAGGCCAGCCGCGATCGGCTGCGGCCGATCCTGATGACGACGCTGGCGTTTGTCGCGGGCATGATCCCGCTCGTGCTCTCGAGCGGCGTCGGATCGGCGACCAACCGCGCCATCGGATTCGTGATTATCGGAGGTCAATCGCTCGTGCTACTGCTTACGCTCGTTGCCACGCCCGTCGCGTACTCACTGTTCGACGACCTGTCGAAGATCAGGTTGTGGCGCTGGCGGCGCGTCGCCGCGCCGGCGACGGCCAGCCTTCTGGCCATGGCACTCGCGCTCTGGCCAGTGTCGCTCGGTGCCCAGACAACCGGCACGCCTCAGACACCGGGTGGCCTGCTGAACGCACCGGCACAACTCCAACCGTCGGGAACCATCGTCCGCCTGACGAAGGATGAGGCGATTCAGATGGCGATCCAGAACAATCCTGACCTCGCTGCCAGCCGCTTCGATCCGGCGATTGGAGACGCGCAGGTCGCCGCCGCGCGCGGCGCGTTCATGCCGACGCTGCAGTCGGGCGTGCTGAAGAACAATCAGCTCCAACCCGGGACGAACCTGTTCTCCGGCAATCAGGGCACCCAGACGAATCTCTGGTCGTCGAACGTCTCGATCGGACAGCTGCTCCCGTGGGGCGGCGGGACATACTCCGCCGGGCTCGATGCCTCACGTACCACGACCGACAGTCTCCTGACGAGTCTGAATCCCGAGCTCGGCGCCGGGCTCTCGGTCGGCTTCTCACAGCCGCTGCTTCGCGATTTCAAGATCGATCCGGCGCGTGCGCAGCTCGATTTGAGCCACCGCAACCGGGAGCTGCTCGGAAGCCGGTTCCGTGAAACCAGCGTGAACACGGGCGCCGACGCCGAACGTGGCTACTGGGCACTGGTCGCCGCGCTCGCGCTCGTCGACGTGCAGCAGCGGTCGCTCGACCTGGCGCTCGAGCTCGAGCGCAACAACCGGGCGCGGGTGGATGTCGGCCAGTCGCCGCCGCTCGATCTCGTCGCCGCCCGTGCAGAGGTCGCTCAGCGTCAGGAGAACCTGATCATCGCCCGAACGACGGCGCTGCAAGTCGAGGACACGCTTCGAACGCTCATCATCGATCCCAAGCGCGCCGACTACTGGCTCATTCGTCTCGAGCCCGCCGACCGCGTGCCCGTCATCGGTCCACCGCCGGACATCGATGCAGCGGTCCGCCGCGCCCTCGGCCAGCGCACCGATCTCGAGCGCGCGCGCACCGAAATCCAGATCACCGACACGACTGTCGCGCTGTCGAAGAGCCAGACACTGCCGGACCTGCGCGTGCAGGCCAATTACTTCGGCGACGGCGCCGGCGGATCGAGACTCATCCGCGAGGGCGGCTTCCCCGGTACGGTCGTCGGATCGGTGGATACGAGCTTCGGGAGCGTGCTCGGGCAGGTCTTCACCGGGGACTTTCCCACGTGGACGCTTGGGCTGACGTTCAGCTATCCGCTCGGCAACAGCACCGCCGAGGCGAATCTCGCCCGCGCGCGGCTCGAGCGGGATCAGGCGGCCGCTCGGCTGCGCAGCAACGAAGTGAGCGCCGTGCGCGAGGTGCGTCAGGCGGCGCTGCGTCTCGAGCAGAACCGTCAGCGGATCGAGACGACCAAGCTCGGCCGCGAGCTGGCCCAGCAGCGGCTCGATGCCGAGCAGCGGCGGTTCGAGGTCGGGATGTCGACGAGCTTCCTCGTCATTCAGGCCCAGCGCGACCTCGTGATCGCCGCCAACGGCGAGTTGCAGGCGCTGCTCGACTATCAGCTCGCCGCGATAGCGTTCGAGACGGCGCAGCAGACATCGACGCGCATCCTGCCACAGTAGCGCGCGGACGGGCGTCCGCGCTTACTCGGGTTGTCCGCGGTAGCGGTCCGGCGTGGTAATCGTGAGCGCTGGATCGTGCCGGTCGTCAAGGATCAGGTCCGCGACGATCGTCGCCGTCAGGGGTGCGAGCAGCACGCCGTTGCGGAAGTGCCCGGTCGCGTAGATGACGCCGTCGATGCTGGAAGATGGTCCGATGATCGGCAGCGAGTCAGGTGTCGCCGGCCGCAGGCCGGCGCGCGCATCGAGAAACGTCGCGCCCCACGCTTCCGGCAGCAGTTCGCACACGGCGTCGAGCAAGTCACGGACGCCTGCCGCCGTCGTGCGCTCGTCGAATCCAACATCTTCAACCGTCGCCCCGACCAGCACCGTCCCGTCACGCCACGGGACGACGTAGCAGTTCTTCCCCCAGATCACATGCGACAGGGGGTGGCCCATCCACGCAAGTTGCAGGAGTTGGCCGCGAACCGGACGCACCGCGCGCGCGGCGGGGTCGAGCGACTCGAGTTGGCCCGACCAGCTGCCTGCCGCGATGACCACATGCCGGGCGGTCCAGGTCGCTCCATCGTCGGCGATCACCTCGAGCTCGTCGTTCAGACGACGAATGGTCCGCACGTGCCGTCCGGTTTCGAGCTCGGCGCCGTGGCGCAGCGCGCCCCAGACGAGAGCCTCGGTAAGCGATGAGACCGCGACGTAGCCGTGCGTGGGCGCGAGAATCGCGCCGCGGATGGAGTCGGGCAGGGCGGGCTCCAGTTGCCGGGCGTCGCTCGCGCTCAGCCACTGCAGGGCGTCGCCGGTCGTCTCGGACGCGCGCCGGAAGTCCTCTGCGGCCACATCGTCAGCGGCGATCTCGAGCGAGCCGCACCGGCGGTACTCGATCTCGACCGCCGCGCCCTCGGACGCCTGGGCGATGAAGTCGTCGTACAGGGCGAGGCTCCGCAGCGTCAGGTCGAAGAGCGGTCCGCGCTCGTGTCCCTCGATATACGGCGCCAGGATCCCCGCCGACGCCTGCGTCGCGCCAGCCGCGACCGTCCGCGCCTCGAAGATCCGCACCCGAGCCCCCCGCGAAGCCAGCTCGCGCCCCACCGCACACCCGATGATCCCCCCCCCCACAACGATGACGTCCCCACCCGCGCGCATAACGTCGATCATACAGGGCGGGGACACTCAACCGGGACAGTCCCCGGGGACACCCAAAGTTGGGTGTCCCCGGAGGACGACGGCAAGCTCTTTGCGTCGTCGACTGAATACAGGGAGGGTTACACGATGCCAAGGAACGCTCGGCGACTCGTCGATGGTCTGCCCTATCACGTCCTCAACCGCGGTAATCGACGCCAGTCGATCTTTTCGCAATCGTCTGACTACGAGACATTTCTGACGACCCTAGCGGACGCAATGGTGCAGACTCCGGTCGCAATCTTCGGCTACTCGATCATGCCGAATCACTTTCACCTGGTGCTAAGAGCAGAGCGGGGTGTTGAGATTTCTGCATTCATGGGCCGGCTGATGAACGCGCACATTCGGCGATATCACCGCTTCGGAGAGCTGTGGGGCACGGGCCATCTTTACCAGGGACGATTCAAAGCCTTCCCCATCCAGACAGGACCTCACCTGCTGACCGTGCTGCGGTATGTCGAGGCGAATCCGCTCAGAGCGCACTTGGTTTCTAGAGCGGAAGACTGGCCCTGGACGAGCCTGACGCAGGAAGCGTCGATTGACGGCCGGGTTATCGTCACGCCGTCGCCAGTGCCAAAACCGGATAATTGGCCGGACGTCGTCAACGGGAAACTACCTGTCGCCGCCTATGACTCGCTGCGCACAGCAGCCCGCCGGCAAGTGCCATTTGGCGATCCCGACTGGATCCGCTTTGTCGAGGAGCAGAAGAGACACGTGCACTCTGCCCCACCGGTCACGGAGGACGAGGGCATTTCGTTGACCTAGCGCTACAGATCGATTCGGCGTGAACCGGGGACACTCAACGTTGGATGTCCCCGGGGACATCCAAGGTTGGGTGTCCCCAGGGACTGTCCCGGTTGAGTGTCCCCGCCGTGTTACTGCGCAGTCGCCGGGCGGCGGGCACCGGCGCGGCCGGCGTCCAGGTCGTTCCAGTTCAGGATGGCGTTGAAACCCAGGAAGAACGTGCCCTGGGTCTGCCAGCGCCAGTACGGGCGGATCGCAAACATGACGACGTGGCCCTGACCAAGGGGGGCGTCGACGACCTGCGCGCGCCCGGCCAGCGACTGACCGCCGACGAGCACGCCCGATAGCAGCATGTCGTCGGGGTTGGTCGGGAACGAGACGACGACGCGCGGGCGACTCTCGGCGGCGTCACCGCCACCGAACCCACCGCGACCACCACCACCACCACCGCCGCGACCGCCGCGGCCGCCAAACGCCGCCGCATCCTCACCACCCTGACCGCGACCACCACGGCCAGCTGGCGGCATCGTCGATGACGCCGGATTCTCCGGATCCCACGTCGACAGCCGCTGCTGTCCGGCTGACGCCATGGGCTGCGTATTCATTCCGACGCCCGGCAGATTGTCACCGCCGCGCCCGCCGCCAACGCCACCGAATCCGCCGCCGCCAGCATTCAGCACGGGACTCTGACTGAAGTACACCGGCACCTGCGCGTCGTAGCCGTACGCGATCGGACTGCGACGGTCGGAGACTACACCGCGCAGCACCGACCCGCGCACGAACAGATTGTCTGGATTCTCGACCGTGACGCCGGACGTGATGTTGTACTCCGGGAAGATCGTCGACGTGGCGCCCTCGGTAATGAGCGTCCCGCCCTCGCGCACGAACTTGACGAGCTCCATCAGCCCTTCCCAGCCCATGCCACCGCGAATGTCGTCAGACTGATCCTGCGCGCCGAGATTCGGGGTCTCCGCGGTCTTCTTGTACGGTAGCGGCATCGACCCCGTCCTGGGAATCCCGTTGACCTGTGACTGCGCGTTACCGCCGACGTGCGGGAAGATGATGACGTCGTACTTCTGCCGCAGGCTGCCCTCGCGCAGCTTGATGTCGCTGAAGTAGGTGTAGGGCACGCCGTAGGTATCGAGCGCCGCGCGCACCCATCCTTCATTCTGGGTGTTCGACCACGCGTGCACGTAGCCGATTCGCGGCACGTCGAGATCGTGCATCGCCACGGCCGGCGCAGCGGCGACACTGACACCCGCAATCCCGAGCGCCTTCATCGTGGCATCGAGCGCCGCTCGATCGGCCGCCGGAATGATGAACGAACCAGCGCGGAACTTGCGGCCGCCGGCCTCGAAGTCCTCCTCGGCCGCCTGCATCTTCACGCCAGCGTGCTTGAAGCGGAACGCCATCAGCACGTTGTCGGTGGTGTGATCGACGATGACGACCGGCCCCGTTCCCTCAATGCCGCCGGGCGCCTTCGCGTCGGCGGTGAGCAAACTCGACGCGCCGTCGAGCACGGCCTTGTCGGTCACCGTCTTGATCACGACGTTGCGCATCAGAGGGAAGGTCCAGCCCGTGTCGTCGTACGGGTTCGGGTTGGCTGGCGCATAGTTCTGGACCGAGAAGTACATGTCAGCGAGCGTGCGGTACGGCTGGTCGCCGCGAATGACGTAATCACCGGCCTCGACGCTGACGTTGCCGGCCTTGAACGCCGACGTCGCGCGATGCACCTCGAGTCCCTGACGCCGCAGCTCGTTCACCGCGTCAGCCGCATCCTGCTTCCGGCGCTGACCTGCCGGAATGATCCAGCCGTACGTCGGACCCGTCTTCCCGCGCTCGACCGCGCGCTTGTTCTTGAGCCAGTAGTTCTCGAGATACGTGTCCTTGTTCTTGGCGACGTGATTGAGCGCGATGAGCAGCGCCGACTCCTGGATGTTCGTGTTGTTGCGCGGACCCCACTTGATCGTGGGCAGGGGCGGGTTGGGCCGGAACCATTCACGGCTCGTCACGCCGCCCCCGTTCTGTTCCCTGAGGTCGGGGCCGTAGCTCGCGACTTCGTAGAATCGGCCTATCGCGTTGTGCGAATGCGCGATGAAGAACATGTAGTTCGGCACCCATCCGTCGTAGAACCCGTAGGTCCACACGCCCGGCACGCCGCGCTTGGTCATCTCCATGACCTCGGTTTTGGCGAGCAGCCACCATTCGTCGATGGTGATGGGATCGATCTGTTCGTTGTAGGGACCCGTACCCGTCGACGCATAGAGATAGATCTGTGCCTCGTGCAGATCGTGCAGGATGGTCGGCTTCCAATCCAGAAACGTCTTCGTCGTGTTCTTCGTGAGCGCGAGGAACTGGCCCATGCCGTCGCGGTTGTTGTCGTGCGCAACGTACTTGCCCCAGTACATCAGCGGCAGCCGCGCCTCCGCCGCCGGGCGCTTCTTGTTGAAGTAGTAGGTATCGACGTGCTTCTCGCGGCCGTCGACTTCGATGACCGGCGTGATGAGGGTGATGACATTGTTGCGAATCGCCTGGATGAACGGCGTCTCCTCGACCGCGATCCGGTACGGCAGCTCGAGCAGCATCTCCGGCCCGCCCGTCTCGCTCGAGTGCATGCCGCTCGTGACCCAGTAGATCGGCTTCGCCGTGTGAATCAGCTGCTGGGCCTGCGCTTCGGTCGTCTTGCGCGGGTCGGTCAGCGCGGCGAGCATGCCCTTGTACTTGTCGATCTGCTTGATCGTCGCCTCGTCGGCCACCGCGAGCAGAACCATGTCGCGGCCTTCCTCGGTCTTGCCGATCGTCCACATGGTGATGCGATCCGACGCCTTGTCGAGCGCCTCGTAGTAGCGCTGGATGTCCTTCGCGTACGTCAACTCGCCCGGTGTGCCGGGCATGCGGCCGAAGAACTTCAGGGGCGTCGGAATCGTATCGGACGCGGGGAGGTGATCCACGAGTTCGGTGCTGATCCGCGGATCCTGCGTGTACTCCTTGATCTTCGCGGTGTACTCTTCATCCAGCTTCTGCGGCTTCGCAGGCTGCGAGCGAGACTGCGCGACAGGCCTGAGGCCAGGCGTCACCGCGAGCAAGAGCAGAACGAGAAACGCGAAGCGGGTCAACGGGCTTCGCAGGGGCGCGGCGCTCATACATCCTCCTCGAAAACGTGCAGAAAACTCGGGTTATAGCACATCTGTCCAGTCGCACGATAGCGGACGGACCTCGCGAGGGAGGACGCGCAAGCTGACGCCGTTCGGTTGAGGAGGGCCTTTGGGCGGAGGGATTTGACGCGGTTACTTCATCCGGAGATTTCGCCGCTACTTCGGCTGCCAGGCGTCCGGCCTGAGCTTACCACCCCAACCCCAGTAGACCGGTTCGGGACGTTTTCGAGGCTCGGGGCGGTCGACGACCGACGAGACGCCCAGTGTGCCGAACGGCACGAACGGCGACGGAGGCACGATGTAGGGCTCCAGATGGCGCGTGTGCGATCGGCCGCCAACTGCCAGGTAGACAGGAACCGGCACGACGACCGGCACTTCGTGTACCACCGGGCGCTCGACGACGACAACCTGCGGCGGCGGCGGATCTGGAGGTGTGATGTCGATAACCGGGTCGGGCTGTGGCTGAGGCGTGCGCCCACTTTTTACGATCGCCACGATTACGGCCGGACTCACGCCCGCGTCTTTCAGCGATTTCAGCGTGTCAGAGTCGATCGCAAACACCCGCTGATCGACTTCAATCAGAGCGAGCAGCACCTCGTCGCTGAGGCCGGCCCGCGTCAGTTCGACGATCTCACGGAGCGTAATGGCCTCGGCGCGCGCCGGAGAGGCACCGATCGCGACAGCCAGAATGACAACGACCCAAAGCGACCGGCGCATGAGAACCTCCCCTGACGGCCACGAACGGGCACCCGTATACTCTCGACATTGTGCAACGGCAATGCCGATCTGTGAAGCCCATCCTGTTGACGCCGAGAAGGCCCATGCGGTTGGGGTCCTGAGGCGAGGACAGGAAGTGTCTCCCGGAGAGGCCCGGACGGGGGACGTTCTGGTCTTCCTGTAGGAATCAGGCCAGAATCCTGGCCTGCTTGGGGGGCCGGCAGGGCACACCTCTTGCTGGACAGATAGGCGACCCAGGAGCAATAGGACCATGATTTCGAAATCCGTCGCGCTCGGCCTCCTCGCCACCGCGTGCGTTACCGCCGCGGCGGGAGGCGCCTACCTCGCCTTGCGTCAGAATCACACGGCTCAGAGCGCGACCGTGGAGTCCTCGTTGTCGGGAAAAAATTCGTCGGCCGTGGCCGAAACGGAAGCCGTTGTGAGCCCGCCCTCCGCGGGGGAAGCCCTCACGCCAGCCTCGGCGCAGAAGCTCGAACGCCCTTCGGGACGCATGGACCGTCAGGCGCCCGGAATCAAGCCCGAAATCAAGCCCGAAATCAAGAAGGATGCGCCGGACGCAACGGCCCGGAAGACCTCGAGTGACGCGCCTCGCGTCGCGGCGAACCCGGTCCACTCAACGACCGATCCGGCTGCGGCGGTCGAGCGCCCCTCGCCCGCACGAGAGCCGGCCGTTACTCCGGCAGCGCCGGCACCCGCACCTGTCTCGCAGCTCGAACCCGTGTTGCCAGAGGCACCGCCGGTCCCGGTCAGGCCTAAGTTCGTCGAGGTCGTGGTCCCGGCCTCCTCTGTCGTTGGACTGCACGTGGAGACGTCGATCACGAGCGAGACCGCTCGCGTGGAAGACCGTGTCGAGGCGCGCGTCACCCGGGACGTCATGGCCGATGGCCATGTCGCCATTCCAGCCGGCACGCGTGCGATCGGCGACGTGATTCTGGTCGAGCGCGGCGGGAAGATGAAAGACAAGGCGCGGCTGGGCGTTCGCTTTCATACGCTCGTCCTGGCTGACGGCAACCAGGTTCCGTTCCGCACCGACGCGATCTTCCGGGAAGGGTCATCGCCCGGCGCGGAGAGCGCGCGCAAGATCGGAGGCGCTGCCGTCGGCGGCGCGATCCTCGGCGCGATCATCGGCGGCGCGAAGGGCGCGGCGATTGGCGGCGCCACAGGTGCCGCGGGTGGCAGCGCCGTGGTCATGGCCGGCGATCGCAACGCCGCCACGCTCCCGGCGGGCACCGTCGTCACCGTGCGACTCTCGTCGCCGGTCGCCATCGACGTCGAGCGAGAGCAGTAGAGCCGAAGCGCAATTCACACTTGAACGGTCGACAGCTACTCAGACTGTCGGCCGCGTCACCTTCGCATCACCTCAGCATCACCGCGTCGCTCCTCACTCGCCGCAGCAACTGTCTGGGCATTGGCTCTTTCGCAACACCACGGCTGTTGAGCTTTCCGGGGCACACCACTTGCACCCGTCGCTGACGGTGTGGGACTCATCAAGAGCCGCATCGGTGACGCTGGGGATCTCTTCGAAGTCGACTCGACGAACTGGGGCTTCGACGTCGGCGCGGGCGCGATATTCTTCTTCTCGGACAGAGTGGGCCTGCGGGGCGATGTTCGTTACTTCAGATCGCTGCAGGATGACCAACCCGACAATGAATTCGATGTCGGCCTGGGCAACTTCCGCTTCTGGCGCGGCACCGCCGGAGTCACGATTCGCTTCTGAATCGTCACGAGACGATCAGAGACGCCAGCGCTCCACCCACCGCTCACCCGATGGCTCGAGGGCGATCGCACCGTGGAGTGGGAACGACAGGAGAGACGACTCGTCGCCCGTGACGAGCAGCGTGAGCACGCGCGGGAGGTTCGGCATGTGACCGACGAGCATCACGTCGCGCTGCTCGCCGGCCACGAGGTCCCTGATCACTCCTGGCGGATCGGTTGGCTGGAGTCCGTGGATCGCGCTGAACTCGGCGAGCGGACTGCAGAGGCGCAGAAACGGCTCCGCCGTCTGCCTGGCCCTGAGCTTCCCGCTGTGCCAGATTGCCACCGGCTTCACGCCGCGCGCGGCAGCCGCGACCGCCAGTTCCTCGGCGTGGTTTCTGCCAGCGATCGAAAGCGGCCGCTGCGGCTCGACCTCGGGACCAACGGCGTCCGCGTGGTGGACGAGGTAGATCACCCGGACGCCTTCACCCATCCCTGCAATTCGGCGAGCGCCTTCGCGACGGCGTCCGGGTGGGTCGACTGCGGCGTGCGCTTCTTCCCAATCGACGCCGCGGCCGTCACGGCCTGACGCACATCCGCGTCGAAGAGCGGCGAATGCGCGCGCCACTCATCCAGCGTCAGCTCGTCGAACGGACGGCCTTCGCGCACGAGCCGGCGCACGAGCGCGCCCACCACTTCGTGCGCGTCGCGGAACGGCAGGCCCTTCGCCACGAGGTAGTCGGCGACGTCGGTCGCGAGCAGCAGCCCCGAGGCCGCGCGCGCCGTGGTCTCGCGATTGATCGTCAGTCCACTGACGACGGAAGCCGTCGCCGCAAGGGACGCGCGAAGCGTATCCTCCGCCTCGAACAACGCCTCTTTGTCTTCCTGCAGGTCCTTGCTGTAGCCGATTGGCAGCCCCTTCATCGTTGCCAGCCACCCGGTCAGCCTGCCGATGACGCGCCCCGCCTTGCCGCGCACGAGCTCCAGCGGATCGGGATTCTTCTTCTGCGGCATCAGGCTGCTGCCGGTCGCCGCCGTGTCCGCCAGCTCGAAGAACCCGAACTCCTCGGACGTGAAGAGAATCATGTCTTCAGCGAGCCGGCTCAGGTGCACCATCGTCAAGGACGAGGCGTAGAGGAACGACGCGACGATGTCACGGTCGCCGGTGGCGTCGATGCTGTTGCGCACGATGCGGGAGAAGCCGAGGTGCCCGGCCAGCCAGCGGACGTCGACTTCGTAGCTCGTGCCGGCAATCGCGCCCGATCCGAGCGGCAGCTCGTCGGCGTCATCGAGGAGCGTGGTCAGCCGCGCGTGATCTCGCCGCAACGCCGCGGCGTGCGCGAGAAAGAAGTGCGCGGCCAGAATGGGCTGCGCGCGGCGCAAGTGCGTATACGACGGCATCAGCGCGTCGCCGGCGCGCTCGGCGCTGGCGGCGAGGACGCCAACCAGCGCGACGATCGACTGCTGCAGCGCGGGCACTCGGCGTTTGAGGTAGAGCCGCAGATCTACCGCAACCTGTTCGTTGCGCGACCGGCCGGTGTGGAGCCGGCGTCCGGCGTCGCCAATGCGCGCCACGAGTTCGCGCTCGACAAACGCGTGGACGTCCTCGTCTTCCTGTGCCGCCGGCGAGTTGAAGAATGCCTCGTCTGTGCCGCTCGACAAGACTTCGTTCAGGCCCGACTGAATCGCGGCGGCGTCTGCCGGGCTCAACACTCCCGCCCGCGCGAGCGCCCCCGCCCAGGCCATGCTGCCGCGCACATCGTCTTCGAAGAGCCGCCGATCGAACCCGAACGACCGTCCGAACGCGACCAACGCCGCGTCGGGATCTCCTTCGAACCGCCCAGACCACAGATGTGCCACTGATTGCCGCCCTACGAAAAAATCTTGCCCCTACGACAGAATCTTAATGGAAGAGGTCGATGACGATGACGTCGCGTCAGCGGACTGCGCGTACGGCGAACGGCGTCCTGCCACGCGGCAGTCGCCCTTGAACAGCTTGAGCCGAATCGCACCGGTGACCCGCGGCTGAATCGCCGCGACGAACGCGTCGATGGCCGTGCGCGTCGGCGAGAACCACTGGCCACTGGTGATGAGATCGGCGTAGGTGCGGCCGAGCGCGTGCGCCACCTGCTCGAGGTCCGACGGGATGACGAGCTGCTCGAGCTCCTTGTGCGCCGCGTGCAGGACGAGCGCTGCCGGCGCTTCGTAGATCTCGCGCGACTGGCCGCCGGTCAGGCGCGTTGCGACGAGATCGATTCGTCCAACCCCGTGCAGCCCGGCGATCGTCTCGAGGCTTTCAATCATCTCGAGCGGAGACATCTCGATGCTATTCACGCGCAGCGCGCGCCCGCCCTCGAACTCGATCTCGACGTAGGCGGGTTGGGCGGGGCAATCGCGGGGAGACCTGGTCAGCGCGAAGATGCCCTCCGAGGGCTCCGCCCAGGAGTCCTGGGCCGGCGAGCAGATCGTCATGCGGCCCCACACGTTCGAGTCCGTCTTGTAGGGACCGTCGAACGAGCCCGGCACTGGAAGGCCCCGTTCGCTGGCGAAGGCCAGGGCCTCCTCGCGGGTCATGTCCCACATCCGCGTCGGCGCGATCACGCGCAGGGCCGGGTCGAGCGCGGACACGAGGGCGTCGAGGCGCAGCCCGTCGTCGCTCGTGGCTGCGCACCCGTGCGCGGCCGCAGTGGCGTTCTCCATCCGTGCCACGTCAACGAGCTTGCGCGCGATAAGCGGCCTCGTGAGCGCGGTCGTCATCGGCGCGCGATCCGCGTAGAGCGCACCGGCCTGGAGCGCGGGCAGCGCGTAGTCCCGGACGAACTCTTCCCGCACATCGATGACGTGCGATCGCACGGCGCCGAGCGCCAGCGCGCGCTGCCGGATTTCGACGAGCTCGGCGCCGTGCCCGAGATCCAGCGTCACCGTGACGACTTCAGCGCTGAACGTCTCCGCGAGCCACTGGATCGCGATCGATTCGTCGAGCCCACCCGAATACGCCAGGACAATTCGTTCCATATCTCTCCGACCTTACCGCATCGAGCGGAAGCGTTCGGCAATCGCCGTCGCGTCGGTCGCCGACCGGCAAATCACCAGGATCGTGTCGTCGCCGCCAATCGTGCCGGCGATCTCCGGGAGCCGGGACCGGTCGATGGCGATGGCGAGCGACATTGCCTGCCCGGGGTCGGTTCGCAGCACCAGCAGCTGCTCGATGGTCTCCTGCGTGCGCAGGTACTCCTCGACCGCCCGCCTGAGCGCCGCTTCCCCGACCGCCCCGGGGACCTCGGCGGCCGACCGGCGGTAGGCTCCGTCGATCGCGCGCTTGACCAGCCCGAGCTCGCGGATATCGCGGGACAGCGTCGCCTGGGTGGCCTCGATACCCCGCTCGCGGAGCTTCTCGCGCAGCTGTTCCTGGCTGGTAATTGCTTCCCGCTCAACGAGTTCGACGATGACGGCCTTCCGTCGCGCCTTCATCACCATACTGCAACGAATGAGTATACATGAATATGCAGTCGTATCCAATCAAAACCCAAGTTTTTCTTGACTGGTATATGCAAGTCTTGTATAAGTAGTGGTTCGGATGAATACTTATTCGCGAATCAGGGTCGGTATCGCTGGAGCAACAGGGTATGCGGGGGTCGAACTGCTGAGGCGGCTCGCCCAGCACCCCCATGCGGACGTTCGTCTGGCGATGGGATCGAGCACGTCGGAAGCCAGGCGAGTCCCTGCCCTCAAGCGGATCTGGGACGCGCCGGTCGAGCGCTTCGACGTCGATCGGCTGGCATCGGAGACCGACGTCGTGTTCCTCGCGGTCCCCGATACGCTCGCGGCCGAGGTCGGACCGACGCTGGCGCGTCGCGGGCCTCGCGTCATCGATCTGTCGGGAGCGTTTCGCCTGCACAGCGAGGCGGAGCGGGCACATTACTATCCGCATTCACCCGACCCGGGCGTCCCGGTGATCTACGGCTTGACCGAGCGCTATCGCACGGAGCTCGGCACGGCGCACCTGATCGCGAACCCCGGGTGTTACCCGACGGCGGCCATCCTGGCGCTTCAGCCGCTCATCGCGGCTGGACTCGTGCTCCCGGGCGTGATTATCGATGCGAAGTCTGGCGTCTCCGGAGCCGGCAAGACGCCGAGTGAACGGACGCACTTCTCCGAGGTTCACGGCAGCATCGCCGCGTACGGCGTGTTCTCGCATCGCCACGAGGCCGAGATCGAGCAGGAGCTCGGGATGGACGTGACGTTCGTGCCGCACCTCGTGCCGCTCGATCGCGGCATCCTCGAAACGATCTACGCGCGCCTCGCGCCCGGCGTGGACGCCGCCGCGATCGAGCGCACGCTCGGGGCCGCGTATGCGGATTCGCCGTTCGTGCGCCTGACCGGCAGCGACCTCCCCGAGATCAAGCATGTCGCGCACACGAACTACTGCGACATCGGATGGCGGGTGGAACGTCCTGGCGGCCAGCTCGTCATGATCTCCTGCATCGACAACCTCGTGAAGGGTGCGGCGGGGCAGGCGATTCAGAACTTCAACGTCGCGTTCGGGTTCGACGAAACGATGGGGCTCAATTGACGACGGTCCTCAAGCTTGGCGGCGAGCTGCTCGAAGACGCCAACGCCGTGCGCTCGGCCGCGCAGGCCATCGTCCGCCTCGCCGCCTCGACCTCGCTCATCGTCGTTCACGGCGGCGGACGTGCGATTGACGCCGAGCTGCGCGCGCGGGGCGAGTCGCCGCGCTTCGTCGACGGTCTGCGGATTACCGATCAGCCGGCGCTCGACACGGTCGTGTCGGTGCTGGCGGGCCGGACGAATACGACGCTCGTCGCAGCGATCGGCGTGGCTGGCGGCCGGGCTGTCGGACTCACCGGCGCCGACGGCCGGATCGGCCTTTCGCGACGCGCGGCGCCGCTCCGGACGGTCTCCGGCGAGCTGGCCGACCTTGGGCTCGTCGGCGAGCCGGACGCGACCGACGCCTCGCTGCTGAACGATCTCGTGCGCATCGGGTGCATCCCGGTCGTCGCGAGCGTCGGCGTGGACCCTGACGGCGTGCTCCTCAACGTCAACGCCGACGTTTTGGCCGCGCACCTGGCGGCCATCGTGCCTGCCTCGCGGCTCATCGTCGCCGGCGGGACGGCTGGCGTGCTCGACGCCGAGGGCCGGACGGTCCCCGAACTTCCGCTCGACGCTATCGAAACAATGATGGCGTCAGGCGTGGCGCACTCGGGGATGGTGGCAAAACTCGGTGCCTGCCGTCTCGCGTTCGCGAGCGGCGTGACCGATATATCAATTGTGGCGGGCAAGGGCGCGGCCGACTACACAAGCGCCCCAGGAACTCGAATCGTATCCCGCGCGGAGATGAAGGCATGACGACGGCAACAACCAACGTGATGGCGCTCGAGGGCGAGCATGTGCTCCAGGTCTACAAGCGGAACCCGGTGGTCTTCGAGCGCGGACGTGGATGCCGCCTGTTCGACGGCGCGGGCCGCGGCTACCTTGACCTCGTCTCGGGCGTCGGCGTTGCCGCGCTTGGGCATGCCAACCCGCGTCTCGCCGCCGCGCTCGCCGATCAGGCGTCGACGCTCCTCCATACGTCGAACCTCTACTTCCACCCGCTGCAAGGGGAGGTCGCGACCCGGCTGTCGGACATGTCCGGACTCCCGCGCGCGTTTTTCTGCAACAGCGGCGCGGAAGCGGTCGAGGCTTGCCTGAAGTTCGCGCGGCGCTACTGGTATGCGCAGAAGGCGCCGCGCCCGGGCCTCGTCGCCTTCGAGCACTCGTTCCACGGCCGCACGATGGGCGCGCTCTCGGTCACCTGGGACGACCACTACCGCGCGCCGTTTGCGCCGCTCGTCCCGGGCGTGCAGTTCGTGTCGCCGAACGATCCCGACGGGCTCCTCGCGGCGGTGACCGAATCGACCGGCGCGGTGATCCTCGAGCCGCTGCAGGGTGAGGGCGGCGTCCGGCCGTTCAGCCAGCGCATGGCGGACGCGGTCACCGAGGCGTGCCGGCGCACGGGCGCCCTGCTCATCGCCGACGAGATCCAGTGCGGCCTCGGGCGGACCGGGCGCCCGTTCTACTCGGAGGCGCTCGGGCTGAAGCCGGACCTCATGGCCGTCGGCAAGGCGCTTGGCGCAGGTGTGCCGATTGCCGCCGCGCTCTTCAGCGAGCGGGTGGCGAAGGCCGCGGCCTTCGGCGACCACGGCAGCACCTACGGCGGCAACCTGCTGGCGTGCCGCGCGGCGCTGGTGTTTCTCGAAGAACTGATCGATCGCGACCTCATCTCGCATGTCGCGTCGGTCGGCGCGCATCTCGAACGCGGGCTGCGCGCAATCGCCGCGCGACACGCCATCGTCCGCGACGTGCGCGGCGCCGGACTCATCTGGGGTCTCGACCTCGACCGGCCGGCACTCCCGGTCGTCGAAGCCGCGCTCGAAATGGGACTCTTGGTGAATCGCACCTCGGATACGGTCGTGCGGCTGCTGCCGCCGTTCGTCATCACCGAGGGCGAGGTGGACGAGGCACTCGCCCTGCTGGATCGGGCGATCGGAAAGGCTGCGGAGGGAAAAGCATCGTGAACGCTTCAGTGACATTGCGGACCGCGAGTCCGTCGGACGTGCCGGCCATCCACCGGCTCATCACGGACAACCTCGAAGTCGGCCACCTGCTGCCTCGGAGCATCGAGGACGTGGAGCGGCACGTGACGAGGTTCGTCGTGGCCTCGATCGACGGCGTGGTGGTCGGCTGCGCCGAGCTGGCACCGCTCAGCGGCAAGGTCGCCGAGGTTCGCTCGCTCGTCGTCGACGAAGCGTTCCGCGGCCGCCACATCGGCCCCAACCTCGTGACGCATGTGTCCACGACCGCCACCGCCAGCGGGTTCTCGACGCTGTGCGCGTTCACACACGAACCGTCGCATTTCGTTCGCATGGGCTTCACGATCGTGCCGCACATCTGGGTGCCCGAGAAGATCGCCCACGACTGCACGGGCTGCGCGCTCTTCCGCCGCTGCGGCCAGCACGCGGTGATGCTCGCCCTGCGCGCCGGCGTCACCGTCGGTCCCGAGCTGCCGGCCGCGATTATCCATGGCACGCGTTCGACGACGACCAGGCGGCTGGCGCTCCGCCCGCTTGTCGAGGTTCAGGCTGACATCGATCAATCCGAGGCGATCCCGGCGTGACCGACATCGCACTCCAGCCCGACGTGACCTTCACGGCGATCGACGGCGGCATCACGGCGCCTCGCGGCTTCCGCGCCGCGGGTGTCGCCTGCGGGATCAAGGCCTCTGGCGGCCTGGACCTGTCGCTCATCGTCTCGGACACCATGGCGAGCGCCGCCGGCGTCTTCACCACGAACCTGGCGAAAGCCGCACCGGTGCTCCTGTCGCGCGATCACCTCGCCCAATCGGAAGGCCACGGCCGCGCGGTCGTCATCAACAGCGGCTGCGCAAACGCGTGCACTGGCGCCGACGGCCGCGATCATGCCCGCGTCATGGCCGCGCGGACGGCCGAGGTCGTCAAGTGCGCACCCTCGGCGGTCCTGGTCGCCTCCACGGGCGTGATCGGCGTGAAGCTGAAGATTGCCAACGTCGAGCGAGGGATTGCGGACGCCGCGGCGCAGTTGTCGCCAGCGAGCGGCGCCGCTGCCGCGCGCGCGATCATGACGACCGATCCGTTTCCGAAGGAAGCGGCGATCGAAGCCTCGGCCGGCGGACGGACCTTCCGTGTCGGCGGCATGGCCAAGGGCTCCGGCATGATCGAACCCCTGATGGCCACCATGCTGGGCGTCGTGACGACGGATGCGGCCGTCGCGCCGGCACTGCTGCAGCGGGCGCTGAAGGCGGCAGTCGACGAGACGTTCAACGCCATCACCGTCGACGGCGAGTGCTCGACCAACGACTGTGTATTCGTGCTCGCCAACGGCGCGAGCGGCGTCGAGCTGACCGAGCGCGAGTGGCCGCTCCTCGTGGCGAGCCTCAAGTCGGCGTGCGAGCCTCTGGCCATCGGCATCGTCCGCGGCGGCGAGGGCGCGACCAAGCTCGTCACCGTGCGGGTGACCGGTGCCGAGTCTGACGCCGACGCGCGCCGGACCGCGCGGGCCATCGCCAACTCGCCGCTCGTCAAGACCGCGGTGCATGGCGGCGATCCCAACTGGGGACGGCTGATCGCCGTCGCCGGCCGGGCGGGATCGGCGTTCAGCCTCGAGAAGGCGGCCGTCAGGATCGGGCCGATCACGCTCTTCGCGGACGGCACGCCCTACGATGACCGCGCGCCGCAGGCGGCTGCCTATCTTCAGGGGCGCGAGATCGATCTCGAAGTCGATCTCGGAACCGGTGGACAAGGCCAGTCGAGAATGTGGACGTGCGACCTGAGCGCCGAATACGTCCGCATCAACGCCGATTACCGGACCTAGCGCTTGGACAAGGTCGAGGACGATCACATGAAGCGATCCGCACTCAAGATGGCCGTCGGTCCGGCGGCACCGACCCGGTTCCTGTCCATCCTGGACTTCGGTCCGGCGCAGCTCTCGGCGTGCCTGGCGCGCGCGGCCGAGCTCAAGGCGGCGCGCGCGGCGCAGCGGCGCCACGAGCAGCCGCTCGAGGGCCTGCACGTCGCACTCCTCTTCGAAAAACCGTCGCTCCGCACGCGATCGACGTTTCAGATTGCCGTGCGTGAGCTCGGCGGCCACACAATCGAGCCACCCGAAGACGTCGCGCTTGGCGGACGGGAGTCCATCGTGGACGTAGCGCGCAACCTCGAACGATGGGTCGCGGTGGCCGTCGTGCGCACGTTCGCGCAGTCCCGGCTCGAAGCGTTTGCCAACGCCGCCCCCAAGCTCAAGGTCGTCAATGCGCTGACCGACGAGGAGCATCCGTGCCAGGCGCTCGCCGATTGCCTCACGCTCACCGAACGGCTGGGAAGTCTGCGCGGCCGCACGATCGCGTTTGTCGGAGACGGCAACAACGTCGCGGCGTCGCTCGCGCAGGCCACAGCCATGCTTGGCGCGTCTGTCCGGATCGCCTCGCCGAAGGGCTTCGAGCTTCCCTCGTCCGTTCAGGAAAGCATCGCGCGGTGTGCGACCTCGGGTGGCCGTCTGGAGCTCACGACCGATCCGGCCGCGGCCGTGCGTGGCGCTGACGCCGTCTATACCGACGTGTGGACGTCAATGGGCCAGGAAGCGCAGGGGCCCGATCGGCATCGGATCTTCGCGCCATACCAAGTCAACGCCGCCCTCATGTCGCGCGCCGCGTCCGGCGCGCTCTTCATGCACTGCCTCCCGGCGCACCGGGGCGATGAGGTCACCGACGAGGTGATCGATTCACCAGCGTCTGTGGTCTTCGATCAGTCCGAGAACCGGCTGCACACGCAGAAGGCGCTGCTGGCAATGCTGGTGGGGTAGCTGGATCGAGTCGGTTCGGGGTTCGTGCTTCTTCGTTCGTGGTTCAGGTTCGTAGTTCTACGTGCCCGTTCTGCGTTCCAGTTGGACGTCCTGATTCGGCTTCGAATCCAGCCCGGCGGTCTACCCTGCCGCGTTCCCCACACAACCGCGATTGCAACAAAGACAGGAGTTTACTCCCGATCTTTTGATATTCTTCCGCCTTCATCTGGAGGTTCCCGTGATCCGCCGCCGAAATGTATTTCTGACGCTCGGTGCCCTGCTCGTTGTGGTGCCAGCCGCCTCGAGCCGCATCGACGGGCAGGCTGGCCAGCCTGTGCAGGCACGCATCGTCGCGCTGCGCGGCGGCACGGTGATCACCGCCACGAAGGGAACGATCCCCAACGGGACGGTGGTCTTGCGCGACGGCAAGATCGCGGCGGTGGGCGCGAACGTTTCGATCCCGGCCGGCGCCGAAATCATCGATACCACGGGCCAGTTCGTCTCGCCGGGAATCATCGACGCGCACTCGCACATCGCCAACGACGCAATCAACGAGGGTGGGACGACGGTGAGCTCGATGACCGGCATGGAAGATGTCCTCGATCCAACCGACATCAATATCTATCGCGACCTCGCTGGCGGGCTGACGGTCGCCAATGTCCTTCACGGCAGCGCGAACCCGATCGGCGGCAAGAACCAGGTAATCAAGCTGCGGTGGGGAAAGACGCGGCCCGAAGAGCTCGTCTTCGAGGGTGCGATGCCGGGGATCAAGTTCGCGCTCGGCGAGAACCCCAAGGACATGCCAATCGGCCAGCAGACCACACCGCGTCGCTACCCGATGACGCGCCTGGGCGTCGAGTTTGTCATCCGCGACGCGTTCACGCGCGCGAAGACCTACCAGAAAGCGTGGAAGGACTACGAGAAGACCAAGGCGAGCGGGACCGCGATTCCGCCGCGGCGCGACCTTCAGCTCGAGCCGCTCGTCGAGGTCCTCGAGGGCAAGCGCCTCGTGCACGCGCACTGCTATCGCGCGGACGAAATCCTCATGCTCATCCGGCTCGCCGACGAGATGGGCTTCAAGATCGCGACGTTCCAGCACGTGCTCGAAGGCTACATGGTGGCCAAGGAGATCGCCGCGCACGGCGCCGGCGGGTCCACATTCGCCGACTGGTGGGCGTACAAGGTCGAAGCTGCGGATGCCATCCCGCACAACGCCGCGATCATGACGCGCAAGGGCGTGCTCGTCTCGATTAACTCCGACAGCGCCGAGCACGCGCGGCGCCTGAACACCGAAGCCGCAAAAACGATGAAGTGGGGCGGGATGTCCGAGGACGAAGCCTTGGCGATGGTAACAATCAATCCCGCGAAGCAGCTCCGCATCGACAGCCGCGTCGGCTCGCTCGAGACCGGCAAGGACGCCGACGTCGTCATCTGGAACCACCATCCGCTCAGCTCCTACGCGATCGTCGAACGCGTCTACATCGATGGAACCGTCTACTACGATCGCAAGGGCGAAGAAGGTCGCCTCACCGCGCTCAAGAAAGAGAAGGAGAGCCTCGCGGCCGCAGAAGGCGGCACCCGTCCGGCCACCACCACTCCGCAGGAAAACCCGAGGGCCACCGGGCAGGACCGTCAGGGCGGACCACGGGCGGACGATGATGGCGCGCGGCCGGCGGGAACGACCGGATCAACGTCGGTTTCGAGTGGCGGGCAGGCCGGTCAGACGGCGAGACCAGCCGCGGCTGGCACTGGCGTGGTCATCGCGATCACCAACGCGACGATTCACCCGATCACCCAGCCGACGATCGAAAAAGGCACGATCCTGCTTCGCGGGACGAAGATCGAGGCCCTCGGCGCCACCGTCTCCGTGCCTTCGGGTGCCACGATCGTCGACGCGGCGGGCGCCGACGTCTATCCCGGCTTCATCAACGCACGCACGCAGATGGGCCTCAACGAGCCGGGGCCGCGCGGGTTCGAAGACGTCAACGAGATGCTGGACCTCAATCCCCAGCTCCGCACGCGCGTCGCTTATCACTCTGAGAGCGATGCCATCGCCGTCGCGCGGACGAATGGCATCACCACCGTCGCCGTCATGCCCGGCGGTGGAACCTTTGGCGGCGAGGTCGCGATCATGAACCTCGACGGCTGGACGTGGGAGGAAGCCACGCTCAAGGCCAACGCCGGCATCACGTTCAACTTCCCCGCCATCGGCGGCGGGGGCGGACGCGGCGGCGGCGGCGGACGCGGGGGCGGCGGCGGTGGCGGACCCGAAGGCGCGACCTACGAGGACATGAAGCGCACGCGCGACCGCAGGCTCGATGAGCTCGCGCGCCTCTTCGATCAGGTGCGTGCCTACGCGAAGGCCGGCCCCGACAAGACCGTCGATTGGACGCTCGAGGCGCTGCTACCGGTCGTGGAGCGGAAGCTGCCGCTCGTGACCAGCGTGAATCGCGCCCAGGACATCCGCGACGCTGTGGCCTTCGCCGATCGCGTCAAGGTCAACATCGTGATCAGCGGCGGCACGGAGGCCAACCTCGTCGCGCCGCTCCTCAAAGAGAAGAACGTGCCGGTGATTCTCGGCAACATCCTCTCCCTTCCCGCGAACGAAGACGCGTTCCATGCCGCCAGCTATCAGCTCGCGGGCGAGCTCGCGCAGGCTGGCGTGAAGGTTGCCTTCTCGACAACCGACAGCGCCTACGTCCGCATCCTGCCCTATCACGCGGCCATGTCGGTCGCCTGGGGAATGAATCGCGACGATGCGCTCAAGGCGTTGACGATCAACGCCGCCGAGATGCTCGGCGTGGCCGACCGCGTCGGCAGTCTCGAGCCAGGCAAGGACGCGAACCTGTTCATCTCGAAAGGTGACCCGCTCGAAATCAAGACGGCCGTCACCAGCGTCTTCATCGAGGGCAAGGACGTCGGCCTCGACAACAAGCACGAGCGCCTGTATCGCAAGTACATCGCGAGGCCGTAACCGTTGGTCGTGCTGAGGCGTTGGTGAGATGTGCGGCCAGCGCCCTATCAGCAGCGCCCGCGGCCCGAGCGCGGCGCGACCAGCCTCCGCCAAGGCTACGGCGGTCCGCCGAAGCTTCAGCGAAGGCGGAAGTCGCCGCGCGAGAGCGAGCGGGGGTGGGGCCTCGCGAGCGCTGATTAAATGCTGACAGAGCCCTTGGAGTCATGAAATGAAACGCCCGATTCGCCTTGCCACCTGCGTCGTAGCCGGCGCTCTCGCTTTCGCCGTTGCGCCGCGCGCAGAGGCGCCGCACATCTACGCCATCAAAGGAGCCCGCCTGGTCACGGCCAGCGGCGCGCCGATTGCGGCGGGCACGATCGTGCTCCGCAACGGGCTCATCGACGCGGTGGGTGCCGATGTCGCGGTGCCGTCCGATGCGACCGTGATCGAGGGCGCCGGTATGAGCGTCTATCCCGGCCTGATCGACATGGGCAACGCCGCCGGGCTGGATGCGGCGCCGCCCGCGCCACCGGCCACGTTCCGGACGCTCGAGGATGCCGAGCGATGGAAACGCAGCGTGATCCTCCGGCCGGAGCTCGAGGCGGCGAAAGTCGTCCGGCCCGACGCGCCGGAGCTCTCGCGGCTGGCCGCTTCGGGCGTAACCACCGTGCTGGCGACGCCGGCGGCGGGACTCTTCAAAGGTCAGAGCGCACTCGTCAATGTCTCCGCACCCGTCGACGAGCCGCAGATCGGAGCCGTGGCCGACCCGCGGCGCGGCCTGCAGGTCGTGCGAACGCCGGTCGCGCTGCACGTGTCGCTCGCGCTCGGACAGGGCGGTGGCCGCGGCGGCGGCTACCCCGTCTCGCTCCTCGGCTCGATCGCGTTCGTCCGCCAGAGCTTCCTCGACGCGCAGCATCAGCAGCTCGAAGAACAGCGCTACGCGAAGATGAAAACGGGCGTCGCCAGGCCGACCTACGATCCGTCGCTCGACGCAATCCAGCCGGCACTCGCGCGGGCGTTGCCCGTGGCCTTCGAGGCCGACCTGGCGCGCGAAATCCTGCGCTCGCTGAACATGGCCAAGTCGTTCAACCTCGACCCGGTCATCACCGGCGCTCGCGAAGCCGATCAGGTCGTAGCCGACCTCAAGGCCCAGAACGCGCGCGTGATTTACAACCTGGACTTTCCGGTCCGCCCGCGTACGCTGCCGCCCGATGCCGACGAGTCCATCAGGGAGCTCAGGGCACGTGCACAGGCGTCAAAAACACCCGGCGCCCTCGAGAGGGGCGGGATCCTATTCGCGTTCTCGTCGGGGAACATCCAACAGCCGAGGGACTTCGTGCGAAACGCCGCGCGCGCGGTGAAGGACGGCCTGGCGCCCGATGCGGCCGTTCGCGCCCTGACGATCAACGCCGCGCGGATCGCCGGCGCCGCCGATCGGCTCGGCTCGCTCGAGAAGGGCAAGATCGCCAACGTCATCGTCACCGACGGTGACCTGTTCGAAGACCGCACGCGCGTCGTGCACGTGTTCGTCGACGGCCGGAAGGTCGAGGCGGAGGCCCCCGCACCTGGCGGCGGCCGGGGTCGCGGACGCGGGGGAAACTGACGGCGGCTCAGGGCTCAAGGCTCCAGGGCTCAAGGCTCAAGGCTCAGGCAAGATCTTCGAGCGTGCTTTCGAAGGTTTCGCTTGAGCCCTGAGGCTTGAGCCTTGAGCCCGTGTCTATCTCGCGCTCTCGTTCGTGGTCGTCGCCTTCTTGGTCGGAGCCGGCTTGGCCCGCTCCTTCAGATGCTCTTCCATCTGCAGGCGCGGCACGCCCTTCGTCATCCAGTCCGGCGCGGGCGCGCCCTTCAGGTAGTGATCGAAGTACTCCTTCATCCGGACCGTGTAGTCGCGCATGTTCGACGGCTTGCGGAGGCCGTGGTTCTCGCCGACGTACTCGAGCATGATGACCGGCTTCTGCATCCGGCGCAGCGTGTTGTAGTACTCGACGCCCTGGGTGAAGTCCACGGCGCCGTCCTTGTCGTTGTGCAGGATCATCAGCGGCGTCTTGACGTTCTTCGCGAAGAACACCGGTGAGTTGCGGTAGTACGCGTCCCAGTTGTCCCAGTAGCCGCCCCTGAACCGGCCCTGGCTGGCCTCGAAGATCGCGCCGTTCCCGCCGCCGGTATTCTTGTAGATCAGGCTGTACATGCTGATCATGTTCGTCAGCGGCGCCCCGGCGACGGCCGCCGCGAACATGTCGGTCTGGGTCACCAGGAACGACGTCTGGTAGCCGCCCCACGAGTGCCCCGTCAGCCCGACCTTCTTGGCGTCGACAACGCCGGTCGCAATCGCGGCCTTCAACGCAGGCACCACGCACCACACGGCTGACATGCCAGGATCGTTCACCTTGTAGGTGATGTCGGGCAGCAACACGGCGTAGCCGTTGCTCGTGTAGTAGGAGCGGTTGAAGCCGTTGGCGCCAGGATTGGCGAACTGGTTCGCGCCCTGCGACATCTTCTCGTAGATGTTCACGATCGTCGGATACGACTTGCCCTTCTCGTAGCCGGCCGGCAGGAAGAGCGCGGCCTGCAGCTTGTCGCCCTTGTCGCTCGTGTAGTTGACGAGCATCGATCCCTCGGTCCACCCGAATTGAGCAACCTGCGGACGTTGATCGGTCAGCCGATCGCCCTTGGCGAAGGTCACGTCGCTGATGTAGTAGTCGCTCGGATCGGTCGCCGTCGAGCGCGTGTAGATGAACTGCTCGGCGCCCCTTGCCTTGATCAACGTGCCGAACGAGGCATCGGACCAGTTGAGCATCTCGACACCCGCTTTGCCCGGCGTGAGCCGCGCGATGCCGGCCTTCTTCGTCCACTCACCGTAGGCGGCGAAATATTGCGGCTTTGCGAGGTCGATGCCGAGCGCGCGCTCCTGCACCGGCTCGATCGGGAAGCGTCGCTGGTAGCGAATCTGATCCTTGCGTCCGTTCGCCGTCAGGTTCATCACGGTGCCGCCGTTGACCGGCACCTGCCAGATGTCCCAGTTGTCGCTCAGCAGCACCGACCCGCTGTCCTTCGTCCATCCGATCGTCCCTGCCGGGGGCTTGACGACGTTATGGTCGTCTTCGGCGTCGACGAAAGCGATCGGCGCGTTGAGCGTGATGTTGCGGGACTGGCCAGACTCCATCGAGTAGACGTGGTAGTTGCCATCCTCGTAATAGAGGAAGGACCTTCCGTCGGGTGACGGACCGTTGTACCACCGCGCGCGCTTCAGCGCGAGGCGGCGCGTGCCCGTCGACAGGTCGATGACGTAGATGTCCTGGAAGCGCCGGCCGTCGAGGTTGCCGAGCAGCTCGTATTCGCGGTCGTCCTGGCCAATCGCGAACCGCTGTTTCGGTGCGACGCTGACCGTCCGCAGATCCTCGTCGGCAAGTCTGATGAAGGTCTTCGGCTGCACGCGGTACTCGGCCAGATAGCTGAACGAGCGGTCGCCGGCCTCCTGCACTTCCTGCTGCGATTGCAGCCGCTTGTCGAGCCAGTGCCAGAGCACGAGGTCGACTTTCTCGTCTGCATTCGGGTTCGCGGCATCGGGCGCCGCTGGACGCGCTGCGTCATCTCCCTCGCGCGTCGCATCACCCTCGGCTGCGTCCGCGGCGCCGTCGCGCTTGCGTGGCGTGTGGATGCCGAACGTCAGCGCCTGCAGGTCGTCGGTCCACTGCGGGTTGCGATTCGGGCTGATCGTCATGTCCGCGGGGAAGGTCTTGTCGGTGGCTGGATCGAAGGATGTTTTCTGCGGTGTCCCAGCCGAAAAGCCGGTGAATCCCAGGACCGCGTAGCGCTTGTCGCGCAAGGCGCGATCGTCGGTTCCCTTCAGCACCGACAAGCCGTCGCCTTTCTCCGTCCAGACCAGCCGCTCGTAGCTCGCGTTGCCGTTGTCGAGCACGGCAACCGTCCCGCGCGCCATGTCGCGGAGCTGGACGCCGTTGCCGATCTTGTCCTGCGCGTCGATCGTCCACGCCAGCAGGTTGCCGTCCTTCGAGAACGCAAAGTCGGCGACGTTGCCAATGCTCAGCTCCTGACCGGTCGCGAGCTCGCGCAGGATGAGGTCGGTACCGCGCGGGCGATCAGGAGGGGTAGCACCCGGAGCGCCAGCGGGCGCCGGCGCAACGCCTCCCGCACCACCTCGACCCTCGGCTGCACCACCCGCGCCCGCAGCCTGAGCGGCCTGCCGCTGGAGGGCAATCCACGTCGACGCATCGCCAGAAAACGCGAACCGGCGGATGCGCGGATACTCGCGCTTCTCGCCCGTCGAGAGATTGACGATCGTCACATTGCTCAATACGGGGCTCTCTCCTGGGCGGCGCAGACGACGAAGGCGCTGCGCCTCGCGGCGTGCGGGATACGTCGTGAACGCCACGAACTTCGAGTCTTCGGAAAAATCGAGTGACGCCGATCCGACACCGCCGCCGTCACCGCCACGCCCGCCCGCGGCGGCGCCGGCCGTCGGAATTTCGCCGACTTCGAACGTCAGCTCCTTGTCACCGCCCCTAGTGCGCTTGACGACGATCTGCGCATCGCCCTCGCTTGGTGCGATCCGGTAGGCGAACCACTGCCCGTCGTTCGACACGGCCGTCGTCCCAATCGCCTTCCAGTTGATGATGTCCTGCAACTCGATCGGCCGCTTCGACTGGACGGCCTGCTGCATCGTGGCCGACGGCCCGAGCACGGGCAACGTGGAAGGCAGTGCCAGCGCGAGCGCAAGGGTCAGGACCAGCCGGCGCGGTGTCGCTCTCATCGTGATGTGCTCCTCTTGTCCCTGAATCGCGGCAGTTCGTCCCCGCGAAGGCGCTATGGTAGATCGGTTCGGAATGGCCTGCAAAGCCAATAGGTTCAAGCCGATACAAACGGTATGACGAGTCGATCTGCGGCAAAGTGGGCCTATGCCGTCGCCTGCGCGGTGGGCGCGGCTACATGGGGATACATCGCTGCCGCCGGCGGACGACGGGAGGCGTGGGATTCCGACCTCTACTTCACGGTGGCCCTGCCGTTCATCGGACTGTCGGCGGCCGTGCTCGGATTCCTCGTGCCCGAACGGGCCTGGCGGTGGGCGTTCGTGCCATTCGGCGCTCAGGCGCTGGTCGCGTTCGTCCAGAATCCGACCGCCAACCTGCTCCCGATTGGACTCATCGTCTTTGCCTTCTTCGGTGCGGCGTGCCTCGTCCCGGCGTACGTCGGCGCGAAGCTCGGAATGATCCTGCGCCGCGGTCGCTGAGACGCCGAGCGCGCGTCCGGTGACATCACACGCGGATCATGCGGATTCTCGAAACACGGGACGCGGATCACGCGGGTCTACCGATTCACGGGACGCGGATCACGCGGATTCCCGGAACTACGGGACGCGGAGCACGCGGACTTCCGGAAACTACGGGACGCGGATCACCGTAAGAAAGCAACTCGGTTTGAGTGACGGGGTTCCTGATGACGCAGATCCGTGTGATCTGCGTCCCGTGACTCAGACCCGCGTGATCCGCGTCCCGTGACTCAGATCCGCGAGATCCGCGTCCCGCTAAACAGATCGTCCCACAGATCAGCGATCGGAATCCGCGTACTCGAGCAGCCCGGTCTGCGCGATCATCTTCCAGCCATCCGGGACGAGTGTATAGATCTTGCACGCACGGCCGAGCCAGTGAAACTCTTCGCCAGACGATCTTCGCCACAGCGTATCGACGTCGACGACGGCAAAGGCACCGTCGCCCTGCTCTGATACGGCGATCTTCCGAGTGGCTCGGTGGTTGTGCACGAGCGTGTGCGTATCGAACAGTCGCTGCCAGCCCTGACGCCACCGGTTCGCGTCGTAGCGGCCCCACTCGATCACCCACTCGATTGGGTCGTGCGCGTCGGGGTGCGGCGGCCAGGGCCAGACCATGTCGGGGTGGAGAACGCTCAGGAGGAGATCCACGTCCTGCGTGTCCCAGGCGCTCGTTTCGCGATCGACGATCTCCTGGATCTCTTTCTCTCGGTCGGTCATGACTTGGCTATTCTAGAAGACGTTGTGTAGTTTCGAAGACGCCAACACGCGTGGTCAACACGCAGGCGGAAGCGAAGCGCTTCTTTGTTGAGAAGGTGATTGAGCGCGAGGAGCGACGGCGTAAGCCTGTCGGCGGCTGAACGTTGGATGCTGGGAGACCGAGAGTCGAGGCGCGACAGTTACCGGTCAGTACACGGAACAGTCGGACCGGTCCTGAACTGATAGCACGTGCGCGACTGCAGGTATCCGATGCAGAGCGTCCGGCGTGGACCGTCGGCCGCCGTGCGATCGTAGAGCTGCCACTCCAGGCCCCGGCACTGGCAGGTGCGATAGGCGGAGGCCATCGCTCCCCCGTCGGCGCAGACGCGAACAAACGCGAATCCGGCAGCCACCCCGAGTGCGACCAGGATCACCGTCAAGCGAGTGCGGCGCGTCAGCCGTGTTCCCATAACTGCGACCCTCACTCAGGAAACCGATACCCTGTCCGCTCGAGCACTGGGACGTACACATGAGCATTCACGGCAACTCACAGTGGTTGATCACACGAGGCCAGAAGATCAAGAGAAGCATTCTGAAAGACCGATGCGTGCTCCTGACCTCCTGATCTCCTGTTCTGCAGTTGGAACGGATACTACGCCAGGGCGTCTGACGGCGCACCTGCACGCACGACGGCGCCGCGTTCGAGCACGACCACGCGGTCCGCGAATCGGCGCGCCTCGTCGCGATCGTGCGTCACGTAGAGTATCGGCACCGCGAGCTCGTCCCTTACACGCTCGAGGTAGGGCAGGATCCGACGGCGCAGCTCGAGGTCGACGGCTGCCAGCGGCTCGTCGAGCAGGAGGACGTCGGGCGCCGACATCAGCGCACGCGCGAGCGCGACCCGCTGCCGCTCCCCTCCCGACAGCATCGACACGCCGCGATCAAGCAATGCCCCCACTTCGAGGATCGACGCCACCGAGTCGAGCAACAACTTCTGACCCGGCCGCTGGCCGTATGTCACATTCCTGCGAACGTCGAGGTGCGGAAACAGCGCGATATCCTGAGTGACGTAACCGACGTGCCGCTTGTGCGAGGGCAGGTTGATACCGCCGGTCGAGCTGAAGAGCGTGCGGCCGTTGACGGCGATCGCACCGCGAGCGGGCGTGCGCAGTCCGGCGATCGCGTCGAGAACCGTCGTCTTGCCGGCACCCGACGGGCCGAAGAGCACGGTCACGCGAGCCTCGAGCCGTTCGTGCACCTCGAGGACGAAGCTCCCCTGCTCGAGCCTGATGTCGATGTCGATCACGCGCGGAGCCCCGCGCGCGACGTCAGGTAGTTCGAGATCCAGAGCGCGATGAAGGCGATGCCAGCCGAGACGGCCAGCAGCACGGCGGCATCACGATCGCGGCCGATCTCGGTGAACGTGTAGATCGCGACCGGCAACGTCCGCGTGACGCCCGGAATGCTGCCGGCGATCATGATCGTCGCGCCGAACTCGCCAATCGCCCGCGCAAAGCCGAGGACAGCGCCCGCGGCAAGCGCGGGAAACGCGAGCGGCAGCGTGATGGAGAAGAAGACGCGCAGCGGCGACGCGCCGAGCGTGCCGGCGATCGCTTCGTACCGCTGATCGACCTGCTCGAACCCAGCGCGTACCGTGCGCACGAAGAGCGGCAGCCCCATGACCGTCATCGCCAGCACGACGGCGCGCCACGTGAACACGACATCAATCCCGATTCTGGCGAGCACTCCCCCGATCGGACCGCGCGGCGAGAAGAGCAACAGCAGGATCAGTCCCGTCGCGACGGGAGGCATGACGAGCGGCAGCGACACGAATGTCTCGACGAGCACCCGGCCGCGAAACCGGCGGCGCGCGAGCAGCCACGCCAGCGCCAGACCCGGAGGGACCATGAGCACAGTCGCGGCCAGCGCCGTCAGAAGCGTGAAGCTCGTAATCTGCCAGATGTCCAAGGTCGCTCTTTGCTACCGGGAATTGACCGGTGCTCCGAATCGGTGCCGCACAAAGATCGCCGTGGCTGGTGCTTGCCGCAGGAACGCCAGAAACCGCCTGGCCTCCGCCTGGTTGCGCGACGTGGCGAGGACGGCGGCTGGATAGACAATGCGCGGTCCGTCTTTGGCCGGCACCGCGAACGCCAGGACTGCGGTCCGGGCAGCGGCGAGATCGGTGAGGTAGACGATCGCGGCGTCGACGCTCCCGGTCTCGACGGCGGCGAGCGCGGCCCTGACGTTGGTCGTCGGCACGATTCTCGGCTCGTAGGCGGCCCAGAGCCCTCGCTGTTCGAGGTAGCGCCTCGCATAGACTCCCGCCGGCACGGCCGCCGGATCGCCGATCGCCAGGCGGCGAATCTCCGCTGGTGCGCGTGAAAACTCCCGGCGCACGAAGTCCACGCGCTCTGGCGTTGACACGATCGCCAGTTGATTCTCGACGATGTCGACCCGAGAGCCGGCAAGCACCGCGCCGGCCTTCTCGACCACATCCATCTGCGCCTCGTCGGCGCTGATGAAGACATCGGCTGGCGCGCCGTTGACGATCTGCCGCGCGAGCACGTTGGAACCGGCAAGATTGAAACGCACCGGCCCGCCACCGGTCGCGGCGTAAGCCTTGGCAATCTCCTCGAGAACGTCCGTGAGGCTGACGGCGGCAGCAACCGTCACCGGTTCAGCCGGGACGCCCTGCGGCACGGAGAGTCCGGCGAGCATGACGAGCACGAGGACACGCGCGAACATCTGCACAATTTACTGTGAATTGCGCTTGATTTTCCAGCGAATCAATACGATTCTTACCGCGTGGAGCTCGTTACCCCCAGGGAGGCCGCGCGCCGGCTCGGCGTCAGCTACCCGACCATCAAGCAGTGGATCTACAAGGGTGTCGTCCGGACCCGGCCCACGCCCGGGGGACACCACCGCATACCGGACTCGGAGATCGAGCGCCTCCTCGCATCGTCCGGCAAGCCGCTGCCCCGGCCCGCCCCTCCTCACGCCGGCGCGATCGTCGCGCTCAGCGGCCGCAATCAGCTGCGCGGCATCGTCGAGGAAGTCCGGACCGAGGGCCTCCTCGCCCAGGTGCGCCTCCGGATCGGCGATCAGCGACTGACCGCGGTCATCACGCGGGATGCGATCGATGAGCTGAAGCTCCGGCGGGGTGATGAGGCGCTGGCCGTCATCAAGTCGACCGAAGTCATGATCGCGCGACAGGTGGCGCAATCCTCCGCAGCAGCACGAGCGACCAGGCCCGCACCTGGACGGCGCCGCCGGCCCTGACCTGTTTCCCGAGCCGTTCCTCCGACATCTCGTCGGCGCTCTCGAACGTATCGAGCACCTGCGTCCACCGCTCGCCCCACGCCCTGGGCGGCAGGCGGAACTCGAGCGGCTCGTGGTGCGCGTTGAACATGATGTAGAAGCTGTCGTCGACGACGCGTTCGCCGCGCTCGTTCGGAGTCGGAATCGCATCGCCGTTCAGGAACACGCCGAGCGACTTCGCGAACCCCGCCTGCCAGTCCGCGTCGGACATCTCGGTCCCCGCCGGCACGAACCATCCGATGTCGGCGACGCTCGGGCCATGAGGCTCGCGTCCCTGGAACCAGCGCCGACGGCAGAGGACGGGATGACGATGGCGCAGCCTGATCAGACGACGCGTGAAGTGCAGCAGCCGCTCGTCGGCGCTCGCCCAGTCGTACCAGGAGACCTCGTTGTCCTGGCAATACCCGTTGTTATTGCCACGCTGGGTCCTGCCGAGCTCGTCGCCACCGAGGATCATCGGCACGCCCTGCGACAACATCAGAGTCGCCAGGAAGTTGCGCCGCTGGCGCGCGCGCAGCGCGGTGACCTCCGGCGTGATCGTCGGCCCCTCGAAGCCGCAGTTCCAGGATCGGTTATGGCTCTCACCATCCCGGCTGTCCTCGCCGTTTGCCTCGTTGTGCTTGTCGTTGTACGACACCAGGTCCCCGAGCGTGAACCCGTCGTGCGCGGTAATGAAGTTGACGCTGGCGTACGGGCTCCGCGCGGTGCCCTCGTAGAGGTCCGAGCTGCCCGTGAGCCGGTAGGCAAACTCCGCCAGGGTCCGGTCGGTGCCGCGCCAGAAGTCCCGCACGGTGTCGCGGTACTTGCCGTTCCACTCGGACCACAGCGGGGGAAAGTTACCAACCTGGTAGCCGCCCTCGCCGATGTCCCAGGGTTCGGCAATCAGCTTCACCTGGCTGACGATCGGATCCTGCTGGATGAGGTCGAAGAACGACGACAGCCGGTCCACCTCGTGCAGCTCGCGCGCGAGCGTCGCGGCCAGATCGAAGCGGAATCCGTCGACGTGCATCTCGCTGACCCAGTAGCGCAGGCTGTCGAGGATGAGCTGCAGCACGTGGGGATGCCGCATGTTCATCGAGTTGCCCGTGCCAGTGTAGTCGACGTAATACCGCCGTTGGTCGGGCACGAGGCGGTAGTAGGCGGCGTTGTCGAGACCCTTGAGCGAGAGGACCGGCCCGAGATGGTTGCCCTCGGCCGTGTGGTTGTAGACGACGTCGAGAATCACCTCTATGCCCGCCTCGTGCATCGTCTTGACGAGGTGCTTGAACTCCTGCACCTGTTCGCCGCACTGGCCGCGAGCGTACTCGTTGTGCGGCGCGAGGTAGCCGATCGAGTTGTAGCCCCAGTAGTTGGCCAGGCCGCGCTCGCGAAGGCTCGAATCCTGCACGAACTGGTGCACGGGCAGGAGCTCGACGGCCGTCACGCCGAGCCGCTGCAGATACTTGATCGCCTCGGGGTGCGCCATGCCGGCGTAGCGGCCGCGCAACTCGTCGGGAATGTGCGGATGTTTGATGGTGAAACCTTTGACGTGCGTCTCGTAGACGACGGTCCGGTGCCACGGCGTCCGCGGCCGGCGATCCTGGCCCCAGTCGAAGAACGGATTGATGACGACGCTCTTGGGCACGAAGGGAGCGCTGTCGAGATCGTTGCGCGAGGACTCGGGCGCGGCGAACTGATACGGAAAGACAGCCTCGTTCCAGTTCCACGATCCATCGATTGCCTTCGCGTAAGGATCGAGCAGGAGCTTCGCGGGGTTGCTCCACGACCCCTGGTCCGGCGCCCACTTCCCGTGCACTCTGAACCCGTAGCGCTGTCCGGGCTTCACGTCCGGCAAGTAGCCGTGCCAGCAAAGCGCCGTCCGTTCGGTCAAATCGATGCGCGTTTCCGCGCCCTGGTCGTCGAACAAGCACAACTCGACGCGCTCCGCGGCTTCGGAGAACACGGAGAAGTTCGTACCCATGCCGTCGAACGTCGAACCAAGCGGAGCGTGGTGCCCGGGCCAGATGCGCATGGGGGATGGTAACTCAGCGGGCTCAGGGCTCAGGGCTCAGGGCTCAGGGAAGATCATTCAGATCCTAACCACCGGCTAGGAGCTCAAGGCTTTTGCCTGAGCCCTGAGCCTTGAGCCCTGAGCCACGACTCGGGAGCCTTGAGCCTTGAGCCCTGAGCCCTGAGCCTGTAAGCTCCCCTCACCACTTCTGCAAGCTTGCAGGTTCGACTGGGCGTTTCCGGCGCTAACTGAACGCTTCCGGGAGGATGCGATGCTGAAACGTACAAGTGCCTTGGCGGTGCTGCTCGTCGGTCTCTCGCTCGCCCGCGCCGACGTGCCCGCGGCGCAAAGCGCCCAGGACGGCTCGCGCGCGGTGAAATCGGATCGCTTGACGCTCGATCTCTATCTCGACATGGAGACGGTCTCCGAGCCGCAGCTCTCACCCGACGGCAGCCAGATCGTCTACACGCGCGGATGGATCGACAAGGTGAATGACAAGCGCGAGTCGGCGCTCTGGATCATGAACGCCGACGGCAGCCGCAACCGCTTCCTCACGAAGGGATCCGGGGCGCGGTGGTCGCCCTCCGGAGACCGCATCGCCTTCACCACCCAGGGCGAACCGAAGGGCGCGCAAGTCTTCGTCCGCTGGATGGATGCCGAGGGCGCGACGTCCCAGGTCACCCGCGTCGACCAGGCCCCGTCCGCCGTCGCGTGGTCGCCAGACGGCAAGCAGCTCTCGTTCTCGATGCTCGTCGAGGAACGCAACACCTGGCCGATCAAGATGCCCAAGGCGCCGGCCGGCGCCAAGTGGACCGAGGCGCCGCGGATCGTCGAGCAGTTGAACTACCGGCGCGATCGAACCGGCTTCACTGACAACGGCTATCGTCACGTGTTCGTCGTGCCGGCATCCGGCGGAACGCCGCGGCAGATCACGTCTGGCAATTTCGATCACACCGGCACGGACTGGACACCAGACGGCCGAAGCATCCTCTTCAGCGGACTGCGCAGCGAGAACGCCACCTACCAGTGGCGCGAGTCGGAAATCTATACCGTCGACGTGGCCGATGGCGCCATCCGTCAGCTGACGAAGCGCAAGGGCCCCGACAGCAATCCGACGGTTTCGCCCGACGGCAAGCGGATCGCCTACACCGGCTACGACTGGACGACCGATACCTGGGTGGACAGCAAGATCTACCTGATGAACAGCGACGGCTCGAACCCGCACCTCATCTCCGGTGACTGGGACCGCGCGCCCGCCGAACTGCACTGGTCCGCCGACGGCAGCGGACTCTATTTCACCGCGCAGAACGAAGGCTCTCAGAACCTTTACTACCTGCCGGTCGGAACCGCGGGCAAGGTCACGCAAATCACGAAGGGCACGCAGATGCTGACCGTGTCCGACATCTCGCCGAAAGGCCTCGCCGTCGGCACGCTGACCACCTTCTCCCAGCCAGGGGATATCGTCAGCTTCGATCTCAAGACGCCGGCGTCGCTCAAGCAGCTCACTGCCGTCAACGAGGATGTCCTCGCCGGGCGCAAGCTGGGCGAAGTCAAGGAGATCTGGTACACCTCGACTGACGGGACGAAGATTCAGGGTTGGTACATCACGCCGCCCGATTTCGATCCGTCGCGCAAGTATCCGATGCAGCTCCATATTCACGGCGGCCCGCACAGCATGTACGGCGTCGGGTTCAATTACGGCTGGCAGGAACACGCGGCCAACGACTACGTCATCCTCTACACCAATCCACGCGGCAGCACCGGCTACGGCAGCGCCTTTGGCAACGCGATCAAGAACGCGTATCCGGACAAGGACTTCAACGACCTGATGGCCGGAGTCGACGCGCTCGTCGCCAAGGGCTTCGTCGATCCGCAGAACCTCTTCGTGACGGGCTGCAGCGGCGGCGGCGTGCTGACGGCCTGGACCGTCGGACACACGGATCGATTCGCGGCGGCATCGGCCAACTGCCCGGTCATCGACTGGCTCAGCTTCGTCGGGACGACCGACGGCGCGAGTTGGTACTACAACTTCGCCAAGCTCCCGTGGGAGGATCCGTCCGAGCACATCAAGCGGTCGCCGCTCACCTACGTCGGCAACGTCAAGACGCCGACGATGCTCATGACCGGCGTCAACGACCTGCGAACGCCGATGCCGCAGACCGAGCAGTTCTACAGCGCGCTCAAGCTGCGCAACGTGCCGACGGCCATGATCCGGTTCAACGACGAGTGGCACGGCACGACGAGCGTGCCGTCCAACTTCGTCAGGACGCAACTCTATCTCCGCTATTGGTTCGACAAATACAAGCGCGGGGCAGAGAAGAAGACAACGACGCCCGCGTCGGAGAGCCGGTAATCAGTCGGGTTCTTCAACATCATGCGCACACGTCTCCTGCTCCTTGTCGCGCTCGTTCTCACCGCAGCGCCGGGCCCGCGCGCGCAGCCGGACCTTGGCGTCCCGTCGAAGGACGGCCTGGTCGTGTGCGTGTCCACGCCGGCGTGCGACGCCGGCGCCTCCGTCCTCGCGAAGGGTGGGAACGCCGTTGACGCAGCTGTGGCAACGGCGTTTGCGCTCGCCGTCACGCATCCGTCGGCGGGCAACATCGGGGGCGGCGGCTTCATGGTTGTCCGCACGCCATCGGGCGAGGTGACGACGTTCGACTATCGCGAGCGGGCGCCGACCAAGTCGACCAAGACGATGTACCTCGGGCCCGATGGTCAGATCGTTCGCAGCCTGACGGCCGCCGGCTACCTCGCCCCGGGAGTGCCGGGCACCGTGCGAGGCCTCGAGCTCGTACATCGGAAGTTCGGCAAGCTCCCGTGGAAGGATGTCGTCACGCCATCGGTTGGGCTCGCCGACGGCTTCACGTTGTCGGCCGGTCTGGCTCGCGGCCTCAATCGTGAGGTTCAGGGACCGATGGCGCCGTTTCCGGCATCGGTCGCGGCCTTTGGCAAGCCCGGCGGCGGCGAGTGGGCGGAGGGCGATCGACTGGTCCAGAGTGACCTGTCGAAAACGCTGCGCGCCATCGCCGACGGCGGCGGCGACGTCTTCTACAAGGGATGGATCGCCGATCGCATCGCGGAGGAGATGAAGGCGAACGGCGGGATCATCTCCAAACATGACCTTGCTTCGTACAAAGCCAGGGAACGGGCCGCCGTGCGCGGGACCTTCAAGGGCTACGACATCATTTCGATGCCGCCACCGAGCTCGGGTGGAGTCGCGCTCATCGAGATGCTCAACATTCTCGAGCCCTTCGATCTCAAGTCGAAAGGCCTGCTGACCGCGCCGGCACTGCACCTCCAGATCGAAGCGATGCGTCGAGCCTATCTCGACCGTGCGCGCCACCTCGGCGATCCCGACTTCTCGAACGTGCCGGTCGCCAGACTGACGTCGAAGGAATACGCCAGAAGCGTGGCGGCGTCGATTGATCTCTCAAAGGCATCGAGCAGCGTCGCGCTCGGCAAGGACATCGTGACGGCTCCGGCCGCCGAACCGGATGCAACGACGCACTTCTCTGTCATCGACCGAAATGGTCTCGCGGTGACGAGCACCTACACGCTCGAAGGCGGCTACGGCTCACACGTCGTCGTCAAGGGCGCGGGCTTCCTGCTGAACAACGAGATGGGCGACTTCAACAAGAAGCCCGGGGAGACGAACCTCACGGGAGACATCGGCACGCCCCCGAACCTGATCGCGCCAGGGAAGGCGATGCTGAGCTCGATGACGCCGGCGATGGTCGTCAAGGATGGACGGCTGGTGCTGCTCACAGGCTCGCCCGGCGGCCGGACGATCATCAACACGGTCTTCACGATCGTGCTGGGCGTCACCGAGTACGGGCTGACGGGCCGGCAGGCCGTCGACCTCGCCAGGATGCATCATCAGTGGCTGCCGGATCGCGCGACGTTCGAGGAGGGTGCGGTGCCGGAAGAGACCCTCGCGGCTTTGCGAGCGATGGGTCATGACGTGCGGGCGCAAGGACGGCAGGGCGACGCGCACAGCATCTGGGTCGCGCCCGATGGCACGCCCTACGGCGTACCGGACAAGCGCACGCCCGACTCGAAGGCGTCGGTTGCGCAAGGTTTGACAGCACCCTCGGCGGGACGGTAGGCTGTAGATCACATGTTTGGGCAGCACCATCACCGGCACCACCATGGACACCGCAACGGCGGGCCGGTCGAGTTCTGCGCGAAATAGACTCCTCATCGAAAGCGCCAGACGACTTCACCAGGCCTCGCCGGACACCCGGCGAGGCTTTTTTGCTTTATGGACTTCACAAAGCGCTCTCTATGGACTTTACAAAGCTCTATTTATGGATTTCACAAAGCTAGATGGCCTGATTCCCGCCGTCATCCAGGACGACGTGTCGAACGAGGTCCTGATGGTCGGCTTCATGAACCAGGAGGCGCTCGACCGGACGGTCGCTACCGGGTTTGCGACCTTCTTCAGCCGCACGCGCGGCAAGCTGTGGATGAAGGGCGAGACGTCGGGCAACCGGCTGCAGGTCGAACGGATCCTGGTCGATTGCGACGACGACACGGTGCTCGTGCGGGTCACCCGGCTCGGTGACGGGAATGTGTGTCACACGGGCGACCGGACGTGTTTCAACAAGCAGCTCTGAGCACAAGACATGCCCCACAAGCTGAAACTCGGCATCCCCAAGGGCTCGCTGCAGGACGCGACGATTCACCTGTTCGCGCGGGCGGGGTTCAACATTTATGCGAGCACGCGGTCGTATTTCCCGGCGATCGACGACCCGGAGATCGACTGCATGCTGATCCGCGCGCAGGAGATGGCGCGCTATGTCTCGGACGGCGTGCTCGACGCCGGGCTCACGGGTCAGGACTGGATTGCCGAGCATGCCGCCGGCAACGGCGCGGCGGGTGAGCCGCCCGCGATCGTACCGCTCGCCGACCTCATCTACGCGAAGCAGAGCTTCGGCAAGGTGCGCTGGGTGCTTGCGGTCCCGGAGGAATCGTCTTATCAGACGCCGCAGGATCTCGAGGGCGCGACAATCGCGACCGAGCTCGTTCGGGCGACGCAGGCATACTTTTCCCGGCTCGGGGTAGGCGTCAATGTCGAGTTCTCCTGGGGCGCGACCGAGGTCAAGCCGCCGATGCTCGCCGACGCCATCGTCGAAGTCACCGAGACCGGGTCGTCGCTCAGGGCCAATCGTCTGCGCATCATCGACACCGTCATGGAGTCGAACACGCAGCTCATCGCGAACGCGCGAGCGCTCGATGACGAGTGGAAGCGGACCAAGCTCGAGAACATCGCACTGCTCCTCAAAGCCGCGATCGAAGCGCAGGGGCGCGTGGGGATCATGCTCAACGTGAGGAAGTTCGACCTCGACACCGTGCTGGCACTGCTGCCGGCGCTCCAGCAGCCGACGATTTCGCCGCTGAGCGATCCCTCCTGGGTAGCGCTGAACACGATCATCGAGGAGCGGACCGTGCGCGACCTCATCCCGAAGCTGAAGGCCGCGCGAGCGCAGGGGATTGTGGAGTATCCGCTGAACAAAATCGTCATGTGAGCCGGAGCGTAACAGGAGTTCAGGAGGTCAGGAGATCAGGAATTGTTAGATCTGAGCATGACTCGCCTCCTGATCTCCTGATCGTCTGATCTCCTGTTGAAGAAGCACTAGATGGTGATAATTACGTCTTCGAACGCTCGTGCCGTTGCCAGGCTGCTCGACAAGCGGCCAGGGGGCAATCCGCTTGTCCAGCGACGTGTCGCGGCGATCGTGGCTCGCGTACGGCGTGAGGGCGACCGCGCGTTGGTGCAATACGCTCGGACGTTCGACGGTCTCGAGGGTCCAGTCGAAGTCAGCCGCAGGGAGATTGAGAAAGGCGCCCGGCTCGTGGACTCGAGCGTGAAGAAGGCGATCGCAGTGGCGGCGAGGAATATCCAGACCGTTGCGGAGAAGCAGCGGCCGCGGACCTGGACGGTCAGCCCGGTGCCGGGCGTCACGATTCGCCAGCGCGTGCTGCCGCTCGATCGCGTCGGGTGTTACGTTCCCGGCGGACGCTATCCCCTCCCCTCGTCACTGCTCATGACCGCCATTCCCGCGCGCGTCGCCGGCGTGCCGGACGTGATTGCGGTGTGCCCCAAGCCAGACCCGACGGTGATGTATGCGGCGCTCGAAGCTGGCGTCTCGCGGCTCTTCCGGCTCGGCGGCGCCCACGCGATTGCCGCGCTCGCGTATGGCACGAAGACGGTGCCGCGCGTGGACCGGATCGTCGGCCCCGGCAACGCCTACGTTGCGGCGGCGAAGTCGTTGGTGTCGAGGGACTGCGCCATTGACTTCTTCGCGGGCCCGAGCGAGATCGCGGTGCTCTCGGTGTCTGGCAAGCCGGCGTGGATCGCCGCAGATCTGCTCGCGCAGGCCGAGCACGATCCCGATGCGCGGGCGATTCTGATCACGACGAGCCGGCGCCTGGCACAGGCGGTCGCACGCGAAGTCTCGACGCAGCTCCCATGCGATGGGCCGGCGCGACAGGCGCTGGCGGCCCACGGCGGCGTCATCGTCACGCGCACGCTCGGTGAAGCGATCGATCTCATGCAGCGACTCGCGCCGGAGCACGCCGTCTGCGATTCGCCAGCGGTTGCGGCGCGGCTGACGAGAGCGGGCACCGTGTTTGTCGGCCATTACAGCGCGCAGGCCTCCGGCGACTACGTCACGGGCTCCAATCACGTGCTGCCGACCGGCGGCGCCGCCGCGGCACGCGGTGGTCTCAGCACCGCAGACTTCGTGCGCGTGTCCACGGTGCAGACGATCACGGCAGCCGGCCTGCGCCGGATTGCCCCAGCCGGCATCGCGCTGGCCGTTGCCGAAGGCCTGCGCGCACACGCGGACTCGCTGCGCATCCGGACAGCGCCGGCCTCTCACGCGGGAACCCGGCCATGACCTACGAGTACGAAAAGGTCCTCACGCCGTCGAGCGGACTGCGGCTGCACCTGAATGAGAATACGGCCGGCTGCTCGCCGAAAGTGATCGACGCGCTGCGCGCACTCACGCGCACCGACATCGGGTTCTACCCGGATTACGACGCGGTCGTCTCCGCCAGTGCCGCGAGACTTGGCGTTCTCCCGGAACAGCTGGTGCTGACCAACGGCCTCGACGAGGGCATCCTGGCGATCACGATCGAAGCACTCAGAGAGCGCGGGGCCTCCACACCGGAGGCCATCGTCGTCGTCCCGGCCTTCGACATGTACGCGTCGACGGCGGCTGGCGTCGGCGCGCGTGTCATCGAGGTACCGCTCGGGCCGGAATTCACATTCCCCGTCGAGCAGATTCTCGAGGCAATCGGGCCCGAGACCCGCCTGTTGTTTCTCACGAGCCCAAACAACCCGACCGGTCTATCCATCCCGAGGGGCGACATCGTACGCGTCGCGCGAGCGGCCCCCCACGTGCGGATGCTGGTCGATGAAGCCTACGCGGACTTCGCGGGCACGACGCTCATCGGCGACGCGAACATCGCCTCGCTTCCGAACGTTTTCATCGGGCGAACCTTCGCCAAGGCCTACGGGTTGGCGGGCGTGCGCGCGGGCGCGGTGGTCGGCGACACGAGGGCGATCCAGCCACTGAGGCGGATCGTGCCGCCGTTCAGCCTCAACATCTGCGCGACGGTGGCGTTGACGGCTGGTCTTGCCGACGTCGGCTACTACGAGTGGTATCTGGGCCAGGTCAAGACGTCGAAGGCCCTGCTCTACGAGGCGCTTTCGAAAGCCGACGTCCGTTTCTGGCCGAGCGAGGCAAACTTCGTACTCGCCCGATTCGGCGATCGCGCGCGCGCCGTCGTCGACGGCCTGGCGGCCCGCGGGGTACACGTGCGCGACAAGTCGCGTGACCCGGCGTGTCCGGGTTGTCTTCGCATCACGACTGGTGTGGTAGAGCACACCGAAGCGTGTATTCGAGCGCTCGAGGAGGTCCTGTGCGGCGCGGTGTGATTGAACGGCAGACCACGGAAACATTGATCTCCATCACGCTGACGCTCGACGGCCGTGGCCGATACGACGTCAAAACGGGCGTTGGCTTCCTCGACCACATGCTCGAGCTCTTCACGCGCCACGGGGGCTTCGACCTCCGCCTGCGCGCGGAAGGCGACCTCGACGTCGACCAGCACCACACGGTCGAGGACGTCGGTATCGCGCTTGGCGAGGCCGTCGAGGCCGCGCTCGGCTCCCGCCGCGGCATCAACCGCGCCGGCTACTTCGTCATGCCGATGGACGAATCGATCGGCGTCGTCGCGATCGACCTCGGCGGCCGGGCGCACGCCGTCGTCGACGCCCGCGTCAAGACGCAGAAGGTCGGCGATCTGCAGGCGGATCTGCTGACCGACTTCTTCGAAGGGTTCGCACGCGGCGCCCGTGCCAACGTGCACCTGAAAGTGCTCTACGGCAGGTCCGATCACCACAAGGTCGAGGCGCTCTTCAAGGCGTTCGGACGGGCCCTCCGTATGGCGTGCTCCCGCGACAGACGGTTGGCCAAGGTCATGCCCAGCACAAAGGGGCTTCTCTAAGATGATTGCCTTGATTGACTATCGGGCGGGCAATCTGACCTCGGTGCGCAAGGGATTTGCCGCAGTCGGGGCGGAGCTCTTTACGCCCGCGGCTGCGGCAGATCTCGCTCGCGCGAGCGCTATCGTCGTGCCGGGCGTCGGGCACTTTGGGGCGACGGCGTTTCTCGACGACACCTGGCGTCGCGAGATTCAGGCGGCAGTCGCCGCCGGTGTGCCGCTCCTCGGCATCTGCCTGGGGCTGCAATGGCTGTTCGACGGAAGCGAAGAAGCGCCGCTCGCGGGCCTCGGTGCGCTGAAGGGGCGGTGCGTTCGTCTCCCGCCGGTCGTGAAGGTGCCTCACGTCGGCTGGAATTCGCTCGAAGTAACGCGGCCATCGACACTGCTCGTCGGAGTGCCTGAGGGCGCGCAGGTCTATTTCACGCACTCCTTCGCTGCGCCTGTCACCGGCGACTGCGTCGCCGCTACGACGCACGGGACGAGATTCGCCGCCGCCGTGCAGCGAGGCCATGTCTGGGGTGTCCAGTTCCACCCCGAGAAGTCGGGACAGCCAGGCCTGCGAATTCTGGAGAATTTCACCGCTCTCGTGCGCGACCAGAGAACCGTGAACCGTGAACGCTGAACCCTGAACCCTGAACCTGAACCAATAGGAATGCTCTCCAAAAGAATCATCGCCTGTCTCGACGTCCGCGACGGTTCGGTCGTCAAGGGCATCAACTTCGAAGGGCTGCGGCGCGCGGGTGATCCCGCGGAACTCGCAGAACGCTACAACGCCGAAGGCATCGACGAGCTGGTCATCCTGGACGTCACGGCAACCATCGAAGGACGACGGGCGCTCGAAGCGACCATTCGTGAAGTGTCGTCGCGTCTGTTCATCCCGCTGGCGGTCGGCGGGGGCATCCGCGCCGAATCCGACGCGGCGGCCGCGATCGAGGCCGGCGCCGACAAAGTCAGCATCAACTCCGCCGCGCTATCGGACCCGTCGCTCGTGACCACGCTCGCCGAACGCTACGGCAGCCAGGCGGTCGTCGTGGCCATCGACGCCAAGCAGAGTGGTGACCGCTTCGAAGTGTTCGCGCGAAGCGGAAAAGTCGCGGCCAATCGCGACGCCGTCGAGTGGGCCGTCGAGGCCGAGTCACGGGGGGCCGGCGAGATTCTCCTGACGTCAATCGACCGCGATGGGACGCGAGCCGGATTCGACTGCCCTCTCACAGCGGCAGTCTCGAGTGCCGTATCAATTCCCGTCATCGCCTCCGGCGGCGCCGGGACATTCGACCACTTCTTCGACGTCTTCACCGGCGGCAAGGCCGATGCGGCGCTGGCGGCGTCGATTTTTCATTACTCCGAGCACGCGGTCGCGGATCTCAAGCAGTTCCTGCGGGCACGCGGCGTACCCATGCGACTCTGATGCTCATACCTTCCATCGATCTCCAGGGCGGCCGCATCGTCCAGCTCGTGCAGGGCGAACGGCTCGCCGTCGAAACGACCGACGTGGACGGCTGGATCGAGCGCTTCACCGGTTATCCGAAGGTGCAGCTGATCGACCTCGACGCGGCCAAGAACGCCGGCGCGAACGAAGCGCTCATCGCGACCATCTGCGCCAGACTTCCCTGCCGCGTCGGCGGCGGCATCCGCACGCCCGAACGGGCGCAGGCGCTCGTCGCGCTCGGGGCCACCGGCGTCATCCTCGCGTCTTCCCTTTTCAAGAACGGCGAAGTCGACGTCGACTTTGCCCGGCGGATATCCGACGCCGTGACGCCCGACCGATTCATCGCCGCGGTCGACAGCCGTGGCGGTCACGTCGTCGTCGACGGATGGCGGACGATGCTGGACCTGACACCGACCGAGGCGGTGCGTGCGCTCGAGCCATACGCAGGCGAGTTCCTCTACACGCACGTCGATCGCGAAGGGCTCATGCAGGGCACCGACATGCGCGCCATCGAATCGGTTCGCAATGCGACGACGCGCCGGCTGACGGCCGCGGGCGGCATCACGACGATGGATGAGGTGAAGTTCCTGGATTCGATTGGCGTGGATGCGGTGGTCGGGATGGCAATCTACACCGGCCGGATGAGCCTGCCGGACGTCCTGCCCGCGAAGGACGCGCAGAAATAGAGTACCCTGCGCCAGATGCGCACAGGGAAAACAGGGCTCGGTCTGCTGCTTCTCGTGCTGGTTACGGCCGGATGTTCGCGGCCGCCGGGGCTTTTCTCCGAGCCGAACGCACGCGCGCACATCGGCATGCTCGCCGGCACGATCGGCAGCCGGCCGATCGGCACACCCGCCAATGCCAGGGCTCGCGCCTACATCGTGGATCAGTTGCGGCTCTTCGGGTTCGAGGTCCGCGTGCAGGACGCTGATGCGCGCCGGGCGTCGATCGGGCTGACCGCTCGCGTCTCCAACATCATCGCGGTGCGGCCCGGACGACGGCCTGAGGCGATCGGCATCGTCTCGCATTACGACTCGGTGCCTGCAGGACCTGGCGCCGCCGACGATGCGCTCGGCGTCGGCGTATCGCTCGAAGCGGCGCGCGTGCTGGCTGCGCGCCCGGATCGCAATTGGACAATCATGATCCTCGTCACCGACGGCGAGGAGGCTGGCCTGATGGGCGCGGCGGCGCTCATCACGGACCGGGAGGTGACGAGCCGGCTTCAGGCGTATGTCAACGTCGAAGCAATCGGGTCGGCCGGCTCGCCGACGCTCTTCGAAACGGGACCCGGCAACGGGTGGCTCATCGGGCCGTGGGCCCGCCGCGCCCCGAGTCCACGCGGCGGGTCGTTCGGGATCGAGATTTATCGCCGCCTGCCGAACGACACGGATTTCTCGATCCTCAAGCGTCAGGGGATACCGGGCCTCAACTTCGCGGCAATTGACGACAGCTACGGCTATCACACCACGCGCGACACGCCGGAGCGGCTGTCGCCGCTGACCGTCCGCAACACCGGCGATCAGGTCGTCGCCGTGATGACCGCGCTCGACGGCGTCGACGTCACCCAGCGCTCCTCGACGGATCGCACGTTCTTTGACCTCGGCGAAAGAGGAGCGCTGTCGTACGGTCCGGGAATCGGATTGGCCATATCCCTGGTCGCGTTGCCGCTCGGCATCGTCGCCTGGCTGCGGATCATGCGCGCCGCCATCCGGCTCGAAGGCCTGCTGCGCTGGCTGCTCACTGCTTTCTGGACGCTCGTTGGATCAGCCGCCGTCGTGGCCTCGATGGTGGGCGCCACGTGGGCGCTGCGTGTGGCGCGAGAGGTCTACCACCCATGGTACGCGCGACCGGGCCGGCTGTTCCTGCTGCTGCTCGCCGTCGGCATCACGGTCGGATGGAGCATCGCCCGCCTCGGCCGATGGTTGCCGGCGCGGGCTCATGGAGTCCGGCACCCGCTCGTTGCGTGGAGCATCGCGCTACCGGTCTGGGTCGCCCTCGGCGCGGCCACCTTGTGGCTTGCGCCAGGTGCCGCCTACTTGTGGCTGCTGCCTCTGCTCTGCGCGGGAATGCTCCTCTCGATCGTCCCGGTGGCGAGCTCCGTCGCGGTCCGGGCGATCTCCGGCATCGTCTTCGTTCTGACCGCGGCGCTCTGGCTGAGTCCGGCGACCGCCCTGCTCTACTTCATGGTCGCTGTCTTCGGGCGGCTGCCGATCGTGACGCCAGTCTTCGTGTATGCGGCCCTCATGGCGGCGGCCGGCGTCATGCTCCTTCCTCCGCTTGTCGCCACGATCACGAAGACGCGGCCGTTCGTGCGCCCGTCGCTCGAGACCGCGCTCTGCCTCTTCGCCGTCGCCGCAACGGCCGGCTACGCCTACGTGGCGCCGGGATACACGGACGAGGAACCGCTCCGGCGTGCTGCACGCGCGGTGCAGGAGGGCGATGGGCCCGCCACCTGGGATGTCGGATCTGTCGAGCCGGGGCTCGATCTGGGTGAGGGTACGCCCCCGGGCTGGATGCCGGTCGCATCGCCGCCAACGGCTGCCGTGCCGTTTCGACGATTTCCACAGCCGTTCGTCTTTCGAACGACTGGTCCCAGCCTCGGGCCGGCACCGATCACCATCGCCTCGCTGACCGTCGAGCCGATCGAAGCCGGCACCGAGCTCGCCGTGACAGTCATGCCGCACCACCCGGGCCTTGCGGTGTCCTTCGTACTGCCCGAAGGGCTCGCGCCCGCCAGGTCCAATCTCCCCGGTATTCTCCGTTTCGACCGGTGGACGGCGACGTATCGGGCTCCAACGCCCGAGGGGCTGGTCTTCCGGGCGAGCTTCGGCCGGATAGACGCCGGACGTCTGCGCGAGCTCCGCGTCGTCGCGACCGCGCTCGGTCCGGCGGACGGCTCCGGGTGGCAGCCGCCGCACTGGCTGCCGCAGTCGCGGACCGCGTGGACCGCCGAGGCCTCCTGGGTCGTGGCGCCGTTCGCGCTGCCGATTGCGCCGGTGCCGCCGCTACGTTAGACTACGTAACGGTTACGGTAATTGGCGTAACCACCTGAACGCCACAACAATGACCAACCCCTTCGTCTACGGAGAGATCGTACCGGTGGCGGCCTTCGTCGACCGGGAGGTCGAGCTCGACCGGCTCGGCCGGGACTTGTACGCCGGCCAGAAGGTCTTCCTCATCTCACCCCGCCGCTACGGCAAGTCGTCATTGGTGCGGCAGGCCCTGAAGAGCGCGGCCAGAAGCGGCGCCCTCACTGTCGAGGTGCAGGTCAGCAGCTACAGCTCCTATGTCGCCTTCCTCGAAGGTTACGCACGGGCGCTGGCGTCGGCCGACACGCGGCTGGACCGGGCCCGGTCGTGGCTGAGCGAGATGCTGTCCGGCGTCCGGCCCGAGGTCCGGATCGAGCCCGACGAAAGCGGGCGCAGCCAGATCGCGGTGTCGTTCCCTTCCGTGCGGACCGATCGCGACGTGTCCCACCTCGCCCAGCAGGTCTTTGCGCTTCCTGGCCGCATCGCGGAGGCCAGACGGCGCCGGATGGCGATCGCGCTCGACGAATTCCAGGCGATCGGGTCGTTCAACGGCGGCAGCGTCGAGCACGCGCTCCGCGCCGCCGTGCAGCAGCAGCGGCAGGTGGGCTACGTCTTCTCGGGCTCCGAGCCGACACTGATGGAGAGGATGCTCGGCAAGAGCCGGCCGTTCTACAAGGCCGGACCCGTCATGCGCCTGCAGAAGATTCCGGCCGATCGTTTCGCCACCTTTATCGAAGCGCGGTTCAAGGCTACCGGCTTCAGACCCGCGGCGGGTCTCGGGGCGGCGATCGTCGATCTCGCGGGCAACCTGCCCTACGACGTCCAGCGCCTCGCGCACGAAGTCTGGGACGATGTGAAGGCGGGGACCGGGCGGACGGCGGACCTCGAAGACCTGCACGGCACGCTGAAGCGGCTGCTCGGCGAGCACGAAACGCTCTTCGAAGGTACCTGGCAGCGCCTGACGCTGGCGCAGCGGGGGGCGCTGCGCGCGGCCGTGCTCGAGGACGGGCACGAGCTGCTGTCGGGGGACGTTCGCGCGCGTCATCGCCTGAGTGGCCCGTCGACGGTCCAGGCGTCGCTCGCGGCGCTGGTCCGCGAAGACATCCTCACGCGCGAAGGAACGGGATACGCGGTCGTCGATTCGCTGTTTCGGGAGTGGGTGGCTCGGCGGACCTTCTAGACCAAGGGAACACGGGAACCACTGTGACGCATCTACTGGAACGTCTCGGACTCGGACGGCCTGATCTCCGCGCCTGGGCGATGTACGACTGGGCCAACTCCGCGTTCCAGACGACCATCATCGCTGCGGTCTTCCCCATCTACTTCCACAACGTCGTCGCGGCCGATCTCGGCGATGCGGTCTCGACCAGCCGGTTCGCATGGGCGACGACGATTGCCATCGTCATCGTGGCCCTCGTGGCGCCGCTCCTTGGCGCGATCGCCGACTTCGCGGCGATGAAGAAGAAGATGCTGGGCATGTTCGTCGCGATCGGCGCCGTCGCGACGACGGCGATGTACTGGATTCGCGCGGGCGACTGGAAGCTGGCGCTCATTCTCTTCATCATCGGCAACGTCGCCGTCGCCGCGAGCATCGTGTTCTATGAATCCCTTCTCCCGCACCTCGTCAGCGAGGACGAGCTCGACCGTGTGTCGTCGGCCGGATATGCCATCGGATACCTGGGCGGCGGCGTACTGCTCGCGGTCAACCTGCTCATGATCCAGCGCCCGGACTGGTTCGGCATACCCGACACCGGAACGGCGGTCAGACTCTCGCTCGCGAGCGTCGGGATCTGGTGGCTGGTGTTCTCGATCCCGCTCTTCCGCCAGGTTCCTGAGCCCCGTCGCCGGATCGAGGTCGGCGAATCGCCCACCGGCAGCCTCGTCGGCACCGGGTTCCACCGTCTCGTCGAAACGTTCCACGAGCTGAGGCGGTACAAGCAGGCGTTCCTGCTGCTCGTCGCCTTCCTCATCTACAACGACGGCATCCAGACCATCATCAGGATGGCGACGACGTTCGGCAGCCAGATTGGCATCGACCAGAACGCGATGATCACGGCGCTGCTCATCACGCAGTTCATCGGCGTGCCGTTCGCCTTTCTCTTCGGGATGATCGCCGGCCGGATCGGCGCGAAGACGGCGGTCTTCGCAGGCCTCGGCGTCTACGCCTTCATCATCACGCTCGGGTACTACATGACGACCGCCGCGCACTTCTACGCGCTCGCGATCATGGTCGGCATGGTGCAGGGCGGAACGCAGGCACTCAGCCGCTCGCTCTTCGCCAGCATGATCCCGCGGCACAAGTCGTCCGAGTTTTTCGCCTTCTTCGGCGTGTTCGAACGCTACGCTGGTATCCTCGGCCCGCTCGTCTTCGCCGCGATGGTCGACGCGACCGGTCAGAGCCGGAACGCGATGCTCGCGGTACTCGGCTTCTTCGTCGTCGGTGGCGCGATCCTGATATTCGTGGACGTCGAGTCGGGCCGGCAGGCGGCGCGACAGGCGGAGACGGGCCTCGTCTGACATGAGCGGGCGTCTGCTCGGGGCGGGCGTCCAGTCGTGAGCATGCGCGCGAACCCCGTGGTGCGCTGGCTCGCGGGGGTCGCGTGCTGGATCTTCTACCGGGCCGACCAGATTGGCGCGGTCCCCGATCACGGCGCGGTACTGCTCTTGCCCAATCACCCGAACGCACTCCTCGATCCCGCGCTCGTGTGGGCGATGGCTGGCCGTGACGTCAGGTTCCTGGCCAAATCCACGCTCTTCCACGGGCCGCTCGGTCCTGTCCTCGCGGGAGCTGGCGCGATTCCGGTGTATCGCAAAATCGATCAGGGCGTCGACACGTCGAAGAACGCCGAGATGTTTGCCGCCGTCTCCGCGGCCCTTGCGGCTGGCGATGCGATCTGCATTTTTCCCGAGGGCATCAGCCATTCGACCGGCCGGTTGGAGCCGCTCCGCACCGGCGCCGCGCGGATGGCGCTCTCGGCCGAAGGCGACGGCACGCCAGTCGTGCTGGTACCCGTCGGCCTCAACTTCGATCGCAAGACCGCGTTTCGCTCGCGCGTAACGGTCGTCTTCGGCCAGCCGTTCTCGGGCCGCGATCTGCTGCCGGGAAAGGACGCGGCCGAGGGCGACGCCGCGGCGGTCCGGGTGCTGACTGACCGGATCGCCGAGCACATGCGCCGCCTCCTCATCGAGGCCGACCCGCGGGCCGACGCGGCGCTCGTCGAACGCGTCGACCGCCTCTACGCCGCCGCCCGCGATCGACCTGCCGATCCGGCGGAGCGGCTCGCACGGCGCCGCGCGATTGCCGACGGGATGGAGCGGCTCCGGCAGGCCGACCCCGCGCGTTACGACCAGGTCCTCCTGCGCCTGCGCCGCTACGACGAGCGGCTGCAGCGATTCGGCCTCCGCGATCGCCACCTCGACTGGCAAATTTCCACGCGCGAGGTCAGGGCGTTCGCCGTGCGCGAGATCACGTTCGGGGTCATCCTGCTCCCGCTCTGCGCGCTCGGCCTCATGCTGTTCTTCGTGCCGTATCAGCTGACCGGGCTGGTCGCCCGGCGCGTCGCCCGCCAGCGCGACGTGCTCGCGACCGCGCAGGTTTTTGCCGGTGCGGCGGTTTACGGCGTGTGGCTCGCCGCCGTGGGGACGATCGTCTGGTGGTCGGCCGGAAGGACAGCGGCTGTCGCAGCAATGTTGCTCGCGCCCGTGGTCGCTGTGGCGGCGCTTTTCGCCATCGAGCGCGAGTCGGCCGTGATCGACGCGGTCCGTGCCTGGTGGCTGCTCCGCCGCGCGCACCATCACACACGGGCCCGGCTGCGGCGCCGGCGGTCCGAGCTCGCCGACCTGCTCGACGAAGTCAATCGGTGGCTCACGGACGTCGGAAGCCGGAGCCAAGGGGCGAACGGCCGCGCGTCAGAGGCTGGGCGCCGCTGATGCGGCTGTCGCAGCTCGTCGCCGGATTCTCGATTACGCCGCCGGGCGCCGATCCCGACATCACGGGCCTCAGTGAAAACAGCCGGCGCATCGAACCGGGCATGCTGTTTGTGGCCGTGCCCGGCACCTCACTCGACGGCCACGCGTATATCGGCGATGCCGTCGCGCGCGGCGCCGCGGCCATCGTCGCCGAACGCACCGGCGCCAGTCCCGGTGGCGTACCCGTCGTCCGTGTTCCCTCGAGCCGGGACGCGCTGGCGCTCCTCGCGTCTCGCTACTTCGGCACGACGAGCTCGCCGCTCTCGCTGATCGGTTTCACGGGGACGTTCGGAAAGACCAGCACGAGCGACATCCTGCGGCAGCTCCTCGATGCCGCGGGTCAGCGCACCGGAGTCCTGGGCTCGCTCGGCGCACGCTACAAGGCCTTCCACGATTCCGGCGAGGGGTTGACCACGCCGGCGCCAGTCGAGCTCCACCGGGCCCTCAGAGGACTCGCGGACGCAGGCGCCACGACGATCATCCTCGAGGTTACCAGCCATGCCCTGCGGCTCGGCCGAGTCAACGGCCTGCATTTCCATGGCGGCCTGCTCGCAGCCGTCATGCCTGGCGAGCACACGGACTTCCACCGATCGTACGAGGACTATGTCGAGGCCAAGCGTCTGTTCCTGACCCGGCTCGACCCGTCTGCTCCGCTCGCCTACGACGCGGACAACCTTGCCGCGCGCCGGCTGGTGACCGAGACTGATTCGCCTCGGCCTGCTGTCGGCTTCACGCTCGAAGGGCGCGACACCGACGTCCAGTTCTACGACATCCTGCTCGACCGCAAGGGCGCGACCTTCAGCCTCGGCGGCCGGGCGCTCACCATGCAATCCGGCATGCGCCTGCACAGCCCGCTCCTCGGCCGCGGGCACCTGCGCAATGTCGCGCTGGCGCTGACATACGCCATCGGCATGGGACTTCCCGCGACGATCGCACGGGAAGTTGTCGCGTCGCTGGCGCCGCTCAGGCGCCGCATGGAGCGGTCCGACGTCCGGGGACGTACGGTCCTCGACGACACAGCGGCACACCCCGACAGCCTGAAAGCCACCTTCGAAGTGGCTGCGATGCTGCCGCACCGCGCGATGGCCGTCGTCTATGCCGTCCGCGGCCGCCGCGGCCCCGACATCAACCGACGGAACGCCGTCGCTCTGGCCGATCTCTGTTTTCTTCATGGCGTGGAGCCGCTCATCGTGACCTCGTCATCGGATCGCGTCGGTCCCATGGACACGGCGACCGTCGAGGAAGTCGACGTGACGCGTCAGGCGCTCGTCGCGCGCGGCCGTCGGTTCGTGTGGCACGATGCGCTCGTCGACGCCCTTCGAGACGCGCGCGCCCGAACAAAGGCCGGCGATCTGATTCTTCTGGTAGGCGCCCAGGCAATGAATGACGCGGGCGCGATCCTGAAATACTGAATAGGACCGGCGTTCGGCGCTCGGCGCTCGGCAACATTCAGTTCGCGCGCCGACGCGTACTAAAAGCCATTGGGGTTGGAAGCGGGAAGCCGGAGGTTAGTTCAACAAGAACTTCTGCACGAAGAGCACCCACGCATATTGATTGAAATCGTTCGTCGCTTGTGTGAACTCTTCGTGGCCGGAGTCGTAAACGACGTACCACACTGGTGTGCCGTTGGCGCGGACGGCTTTGACCATCGCCTCGGCCTGATCGGGCGGCACGCGCGTGTCCTTCGCGCCCTGCACGATGAAGAGCGGAATCTTCAGCTTCGCCGCGTGGGTCAGCGGAGAAATGCTTTTCAGGAACGCTCGCATCTCCGGATCTGCAGGATCGCCGTACTCGGCCAGCCGGTCGCGACGCCGCGACGGATCGGTACCGTCGAGAAATGCCGCGAAGTCGCTCAGCCCGAAGCCCTCGAACGCGCAGCGGATGCGATCGCCGTAGGCAATGGCCGCCGCCAGCGTGATGTAACCGCCGTAACTCGAACCGGTGATCATCACCCGGGTCTTGTCGAACTCCGGCCGCGACGCGATCCAGTCCAGCAGCGCCCCGATGTCCTTGACCGCGTCCTCACGATTCCGGCCATCGTCGAGATGCTCGTAGGTCTTCCCGTAACCGATGGACCCGCGGATGTTCGGGTAGATGATCGCCATGCCCAGCTCGTTGCGGAAGTAGTTGCTGCGCCCGAGCCCTCGGGGACGCTCGCGCAGCTCGGGCCCGCCGTGCACGTTGATCATGACCGGCCGCGGGCCGGTGAAGCTCTTCGCGGGACGATAGAGGATGCCGGGAATCATGCGGCCGTCGAAGCTCTTCCACTGGACGATCTCGGCGTCGGGCAGCGCGTTCTGACCCGCGCCGCCCATTTCGCTCGTCGTCCAGCGTTGGAGCCTGCCGCTCGTGACGTCGACCGCATACACGTCGCGGAACGTGCGTGCGCCGGCGAACTCGATCGCGAGCGCGCCGCCGGAACGGTGCCAGGCCACATTCGAGATGACGCCCGGCGGGATGGACGAGACCGGCCGATGCTTCCCGGTGGCCGCGTCTAGGAATTGCAGTTGGCTCGTCGCGCCGCGATCGACCACGACGGCGATCAGTGTCCCGACGGGGGCAACGGAGAGTCCTTCGACGGCGACGCCCTTGGCGCTCAGTGGCGTCCAGTTCCCGGTCGCAAGGTCCCCTTTCCAGACTCGCGTCACTTCAGAATCGCGATCGCTCAATGCGTAGACCGACCGGCCATCGGCACTGAACGCGGCTCGCGTCATCATCGGGGATGCCGCCGACCACCGCGACGGCTGGCCGGTCTGCGGCGTGACGAGTGTTCGCCGCCCGGACTCGACGTCGATGCGCCAGAGGCGCGTCTCGGTGGATCCGGCGATCGACTGCTGCGCCAGGATCTCCTTGTCATCCAACGACCAGTCGAGCGCATCCCACGTCCCGTCGAACTCGCCAATCATCCGCTCGGTCTTGCTGTCGAGCGGGTTCATCACCCACAAGTCGCGATCCTTGCCGTTACGACGCGTCGAGGAGTACGCGATGAGACCGCGACGATGGGACCACACTGGAACACTGTGACGTGACTTGGCGTCGGTCAGGAGGGTGATGCGCCCCGAGTCGAGGTCGTAGCGGAACAGCTGCATCGCCTCGCCGCCGCCGGACGTGTCCTTCCGAAACACGAAGTAGCGGCCGCCGGGCTCGTACGAGGCGCCGCCGGTGACGCCGTCGCGAAAGAACGTCAACTGCGTGCGAGCGCCGCCAGGGCCACGCACCTCGTGGATCTGCGGTGACGTTGCCGAACGCGGTCGAGATGAGGATCCGGCGCTCGGTCGGGTGCCAGCCGAGCAGTCGAGCCTGTCGAAACTGGGCGTACGGCGCGACGCCATCGACAATCGACATGGGAATCGGCGGCAGGCCATCGACTTTGACCCTGTCGGGCACGGCAAACGACGTCGTCTCCTGCGCGGAGGCGCACGCCGGCAGGAGGAGCATTAACGCAACGCGCACGCAGTAGCGCATGGGATCAGCCCGAAGGGAGCGGGAAAACTGGGGAAAAGACTCCACATTATAGTGCAAACTCCTCTGCCATCTCGCTCGTCAAACCATACCGACGTGTGCATTTCGGCGCGCCGCAGATGCCTGGTGTACCGTTGCTGCAGGGTTCTGCCGAACTCTGCACGGTCCTGCAATCTTTCGGCAAGGTCATTCTGATGAAGATCGTCATTGCCGGCGGCTCGGGCTTTCTCGGCAGCCCATTGGCTGAGATGTACGCGGAGGATGGACACGACGTCCGCGTGCTGACGCGGTCGCTCGAATCGGGAGACACACGACACGACCCGGGAACCGGCGTCCCAGGCATCACGCGTGTCGGATGGAAGGCCGACGGCGCCACCGGCCCGTGGACCGCCGTGCTCGAGGGCGCGGACGCCGTCATCAATCTCTCTGGCGAGTCGCTCGCCTCGACGCGCTGGTCGGCGGAGTCGAAGAAACGCTTCAGGGACAGCCGCATCCTGGCGACCCGGAGCCTTGCAGCGGCAATTCGTGCGGCCACAGCACCGCCTGCGGTCCTCATCAGCGGTAGTGCCGTCGGGTTCTATGGACCGTCAGACGAACGGCCAATCACCGAGAGCGATCCCGCCGGAACCGATTTCCTCGCCGAGCTCTGCGCGGACTGGGAACAGGAAGCGCGCCGGGCCGAACACCCCGGGACGCGTGTCGTCCTCCTCCGCACGGGGATCGTCCTCGAGCGATCGGGAGGCGCACTGCCTGAGATGATGCGGCCGTTCAGGTTCTTCGTCGGCGGACCGATTGGATCCGGACGGCAATACGTCTCGTGGATCCATCGGCTCGACTGGATCGAGATCGTTCGCTGGATCGTCCAGACGCCCGTCGTCAGCGGACCTGTGAACGCCACCGCGCCGCACCCGGTGACCAACCGGCACCTCTCGCGCGCACTCGGTCACGCCATGCACCGCCCGAGCCTGATCCCCGCGCCCGGCTTCGCGCTGAAGATGGTGCTCGGAGAGTTCGCCGATTCAGTCCTGACCGGTCAGCGCGTCCTGCCCGCCCGCGCGCAGAACGGCGGATACCACTTCCGCTATCCGGAGATCGAGCAGGCGTTCAGGGGAATCTTTGGGGACTAACGCTAAAAGTCTGAAGTCTGAGGTGCGAAGTCTGAAGTAAGGAAGTCGGAATTGCGAAGCTGGAAGTTGAAGGCTGAAGCTTGAAGCCAAGCTGGAAGCTGGAAGCCGAGAAGCCGGAAGCCGGAAGCTGGAAGCTCGAAGCTGCGAAGCTGGAAGCTAGATAAAGTTCGGCCCGTTCCGGTAGTCCCCGCCAAGTATCGCCGTCGAATCGCTGCCCATCCAGTTGTCGAGGATGCGGGCGTAGACCGATCGGAAGTCGGTCTCGTAGCGGACGTCCTGGTTGCCGTTCTCGAGCGTCGGGTTGCCGTTGGCGCTCAGGTTTGGCGCCGTGCCGTAGATGCCGCCGCGCACGCCGCCGCCCATCGCCATCATCAGGCTGGCGGCGCCGTGGTCGGTCCCGTTGCTGCCGTTTTCGGTGATGCGTCGGCCGAACTCGGAGAACTGGATCACGAGCGTGTCCGAGAGCAGTCCCTGGTTGAGCAGATCGCGATAGAACGCGAAGAGGCCGCCGTTCAGTGTGGTCATCAGCGTGTTGTACGAGCCGTTGGCCACGTTGGTGTTCTGGCCCGAATGCGTGTCGAATCCGCCGGTCTGCACCCAGTAGATGCTCGTCCCGACGCCGCGCGATATGGCGCCGGCGACCATCTGCAACGCCTGCCCGAACCCGTTGTTGGGATACGTCACCGATGGTGCGTATGTCGCCACCTGGGCCACGCGATCGAGCGTCGCAAATGCAGCCTGCGCGGTCGAGTTGACGAACGCGAGGTGCGGCTGGTCGACCGGGACGTGGGACGCGATTCGAGTCGCGCTCTGCCGCGCGGCCGCCGCCTCGGCACCGGTGTTCGGGCTGGCAAAGGCGTACTCGGCAACGCTCGGAATCGCCGCGACACCCACCGTACGCGCGAGCAGCGTGCGCGGGGTTTCGCGCACCGTCGACCAGGCGGTCAACGGATCGACGGGCGCCGGCATGCGGTCCAGATAGCGGCCGAGCCAGCCAATGCCTTGAGGCGTGGACGGATCGGCCGTCGACCAGATATCGGTCCCCTGAAAATGAGAGCGGCTCTGGTTCGGATAGCCCGTGCGCTGGATCACCGCAAGACGGCCGGCGTTGAAGATCGTGCGCAGGTCGGTCAGGCGCGGGTTGAGACCGAGCGGGGTGCCCCCGCTGTCGGATCCGATCTGCAGGACATTGGCGGCCGGAATCGCAAGGTTCGGCCGGCGGGCGAAGTACTGCTGATCGGTGTAGGGAATCAGCGTGCTCAGCCCGTCGTTCCCGCCACTCAGATACAGGACGACGAGGTTGCGCCGCGACCGCCCCTGCGCCCGCGCGATGTCGGTCAGAAACGATGGCGCCGCGAAGCCAAGGGTGAACGCCGCCACGCCGCCCCGAACGAAATCGCGCCTGTTCATCGCCATATGAGCCTTGAACCCTGAACCTTGAACCTTGAACCTTGAACCCCTAAAGATCACACCAGCTGATAGTCGCCCGACCCCGTGATGAGATGCGCAAGGCCGGACGTCTTGGCCACCAGCTGCGTATCCGAGCCGGTCCACGCACCGCCTGACCGTGTGTAGTCGATGAGCGCCGAATACGCGTCGCCGGCAAACTCGGGCGGCGTCAGGCGATCGAGCATGTGCGACACGAGGCTTTCCGCAGAGTCAACCTTGCCCCGTGACTGATCGCGCAGGTTGAACCGCTGATTGTTGGCCAGGGTCGCGGCGAAGTTCATCCGCGCCAGCATGCCGCCGCTCGAAAACCACCCCGGCCCGAGATCCCAGCCCGCGACGTCGGGCGGCTCGAACAGCTGCTGACCCATGCTGATCAGCGGGTTGAGCGCGGTGTTCACCGAGAAGCCATTCCACCCGACCTCTTTCATCGATCGCACCACGAACTCGACTGGCCAGGAATATCGCTTGTAGTAGCTCGATGGGTTCTTGAACTGCGGCGAGAGCAGCAGCATCCGCACCATCGGCTCGATCTCGTAGTTCCTCGTGTAGTAGGTCCGAGCGAGCGCGTCGATGAGTCCTTCATCCGGCGCGTCCACTTCGTTGACGAAGTACGCATACAACTTCCGCGCGAGTCGCGGCCCGGTATCCGGGTGCCTGGCCACGGCGTTGATGAAATCAATGCCGTCCTGCATGCCTTCGGCGGCGGATCGCGCGGGAATGGTGCGCCGGCCATCGGCATAGATCGGAAACGAGAACTCTTTCGCCGTCGTGTCGTGCTGGGCGCCGTTGTAGAAGAACTCGTAACGCGCCTGATCGCTGTTGCGGTTGGCCAGGCTCAGGTTCCACCCCGTGAACACGCGCGCGCCGGCGTACACGTCGGTCTCTTGGAAGCGTGCGACACCGAGGGTAAAGAGCTCCATCAGCTCGCGCGCGAAGTTCTCCTGCGGCCGGGCGCGGACGTTGGTGCGGCCGTCGAGCCATACGAGCATGGCCGGATCTTTCGCGACTTCTATCAGCAGGTCACGGAAGTTCCCGAGAGCGTACTCGCGAAAAAGCTCGATCTGACCTTTCGTCCGGCTGGCATCTTCGGTGGGCTTGGCCGCGAGCATCCGCGTCGCGAAGGCGCCGTCGCCAATCTCGGCGTTGATCTTGGTGTACGCGGTGGCGAAGTGGTTGTGCCAGAAGAGCGCCATCTTCTCCTGCAACGGGCGCTTCGTGTGCACCATCCGGAACAGCCAGCGTTGCCGCGCGTCGAGGATGTTGGTCGCCGGCTGGAAGCCGTTGCCGCTCCGGCCCGTCACGCCAACGTACCCCGGCCGGCCGATCAGCGTGTCCACGTCGTCGGGAATATCCGCGTAGTTGAGGAGACGCGCCACCGACGCGGCGTAGCTGGCAAACGACAGGCTCGTATAGCCCTCGACCTCTTCCTGGCTCGCGCCGAATCCGGCCCGCCGGTAGAGATGGTCTATCTCCTGTTCGCGACCACTGCGCATGCTGGTTTCTCCCGCCGTGCCACGGCTCTTGGCGCGGCAGGCCAAATCCTACGGCCTCACCTGATAGAGGTCAAAAGCATTCAGGCCCGATCGGCCCTTCAGGGCGTCGCCGGATTACAGAATTCGTGTGGCGCGAGCGATAACTGGCCGGCCGCAAGTCAGTTAGACCGCGCGCTCGGCGGCGCAGTTACTTGAGGATACGGCTGAAACCGAAGAGCTCGTCGCCCTTGTCCGGGGAACCCTGAAACTGGCGCAGCAACAGCCGGGCCGAGAGCCACGCCACTGCGGCGCCGTGACGACCGTGGCCCAGCGCAAACAGATGCCTGGGGAAATTGCGGTGGAGTCCGACGTAGGGCAGCCCGTCGACGGTCGTCTCGTGGGTCAGGTCCCAGGACCACTCCGGTTGGGCGCCGGAGATCGCCGGATAGATCGTCGACAACTCGTACATCAGCTGCCCGGACCGCTGCACCAGCATCTTGTCGCGCGCGCGGGCAGGCAGCGGCGCCTGATCCGCACCGACGAAGAGCGCACGGTCGTCCTTCAACCATCGGAGAAAGTGCGGAGGGCTCGCGTTGTCACGCAGCGCCGCGGCGCGCCTGCCGAGCTCGCGCCTGACGGCCGCAGGAAGCGGCTCGGTCACGACCGCGTAGCTTTGCTTCGGATGGAGATGACGACGGAGCGCGCGCAGATCCGGGAGGGCGGCTGCCGTGGCTACGATGACGGCCTGCGCCCGCACCGTGCCTGTCCCGGTGGTGACTTCAACAGCCTTACGGCTGGCGCGAATGCGCCGCACCGGCGTCCGCTCGAAGACCGTGGCGCCCCGCTTGACTGCCGATTCCGCGAAGCCGAGGCAGGCGCGAAATGGATCGAACACGAAGCCGCGCGTCCGGATGGCGGCGCCCCCATCGATGGACGCCTCCCGCGCCAGCGCGGCCGCCGTCATCCAGGTGTGATCGAGGCCCGCGGCGCGCCGGGCGTCATACTCACGGCGCAGGCGCCTGACCGCCTCCGCATCACGGCGGACGACCGACAGCAGGTCCTGCGGCGTGAGGTCGCATCGGATGTCCTGCCGTTTGATCGCCGCCGCCAAATCGAGCGAGGCCCGCCGCTGTCCCTGCCAGAGCGTCCGGGCCACGCGCAGGCCGTTTGAGCTGGCCGTCTCTTGAAACGACGCGTCGAAATCCTCGCGAATCAGTCCCGGCGACGCCGCGGTGCTGCCGCCGCCGATCCGATCGGCCTCGACGACGACCACTTTGATGCCGGCCGCGGCAAAACTCGACGCGCACGCGCATCCGGTGAGCCCGCCGCCGACCACGATTACGTCTGCCTCGACCGCACCGCGCAGGCGCGGGTGAGATGGACGACGGTTCTTGGGGAAGCGATCCAGCCAGAGAGGAGCGTAACGAGGCATGTCTGGCTGGGTATTCTATCCGCCGCGCGCTCGCCCGCCAGAAACTTTCGCTTTCTGGCCACGCACCAGGCCCGTCCCCGAGCCAGGGTTTCGTTCACCAGGCGTTCACGCTACGATCACCCTATGAAACGTGCGATTGTCGCAGCCAGCACGGGAATCCTGCTGTCAGCGGCCGGATTGGGAAGCTGGCAGACCCAGATGGGAAAGACCGATACGACGCCGATGCATGCGATCGCGGAGCGCTACGTCAAGACCGTCCTGGCCCTCGGCCAGCACGACAAAGACTACGTCGACGCCTATTACGGTCCGACGGAGTGGAAGCGGGAATCGGATGCCGCGAAAGTCAGTCTCGACGCGATTGCCGCGCAGGCACGCGCCGTCCGCGCGGATCTCGCCAGGATCGCGGCCGGGAGCGACGAGACGGGTCGTCTTCGCCATCAATACCTCGACCGGCAGCTCGCGGCACTCGAGGCCCGAGTCCGAATCATCAAAGGGGAACGGCTCTCGTTCGACGCCGAGTCCAAGGCGCTCTACGACGCGGTCGCGCCCACGCTTCCTGCCTCCCACTTTCAGCAGATCCTCGATACGCTCGAGAAGCGGTTCCCCGGTCAGGGGTCGCTGGCCGCGCGCTACGACGCGTGGCGGCGCCCCTTCGTCATCCCGCGCGAGAAGCTCGACGGCGTGTTTCAAACGGCCATCAAGGCCTGCCGCGAGCGGACCCTGAAACACATCACGCTTCCCGCCAGCGAGAGCTTCACCGTCGAGTACGTCACGAACAAGTCATGGAGCGGCTACAACTGGTACCAGGGCAACTACCGCAGTCTGATCCAGGTCAACACGGATCTGCCAATCTATATCGACCGCGCGATCGACCTCGCGTGCCACGAAGGCTACCCGGGACATCACGTCTACAACGCGCTGCTCGAGAAGCACCTCGTTTCGGACCGTGGCTGGGTGGAGTTCACGGTGTATCCGCTCTTCTCCCCGCAGTCGCTCATCGCGGAAGGCACCGCCAACTACGGGATCGAGGTCGCGTTCCCCGGGCGCGAGCGTGTGGAATTCGAACGAACGGTGCTCTTCCCCGCCGCGGGCCTGGATCCGTCGAAGGCGGACGAGTACTACGAGGTGCAGTCACTCGTCGACCAGCTGGCTTACGCCGGAAACGAGGCGGCGCGCGGCTATCTCGACGGCAAGCTCTCGTCAGCCGACGCCGCGGCATACCTCGAGAAGTACGCGATGTACGCGCCAGACCGCGCGCAACAGCGCGTCCGGTTCATCGACCAGTATCGCAGCTACGTGATCAACTACAACCTGGGTAAGGACATGGCGCGGCGCTACATCGAGTCGCGCAGCCGCGGGGATTCTGGCACTCGATGGGCTGAGTTCGAGAAGCTCCTCTCGTCGCCCAGGCTGCCTTCGGGATTGCAGTGATCGCTACCGGTTGATGTCATCGAGGTCGGGGCGTGTGCTGCTGGCGGCGGCGATCCTCTGCGTCGCCGGGTACGTATCCGTCTACGCGACGGCTCGGGCGAACCCGCCCATCAGATCCGACGGGTTCAGCTACTACATCTACCTGCCTTCCTGGTTCATCTACGGCGACTCGACGCTCGGCGCCGTCGCGCGGGACTGCTGTGGTGGTGAATTCGAACCATACACCGCGATCATCCGTTGGCCCGAGACACGACGGTGGGTGAACGCTCACCCGATTGGCGTGGCAGTCCTGCAGTCGCCATTTTTCCTCATCGGTCACGGGCTGACGAAGTGGAGCAATCTCTCGCCCGACGGCTTTACGTTCTACTACCAGCACGCGGCGGGTCTGGCGGGGACGTGGTGGACGCTGGCAGGCCTGTTCGTCCTCCGCCTCCTGCTCCTCCGCCGATTCAGCGATGCCGTCACCGCCGCGACGCTCGGCGCCCTGTTGCTCGGTACGGGCCTCTATCACTACGCCACCTTCGACAGCTCGTACAGCCACGCCTACTCGTTCTTTCTCCTGGCCGCGTTCCTCGACCTCACGGACCGGTGGCATGACGACCGGCCGCATACAGACGGCAGTCCACGCCTGTTCGCTTCGATACTGCTCGGCCTCGTCGCCGGTCTCATCGTCCTCACTCGCCACACGAACGCGCTCTTCCTGCTCGTGTTTCCCCTCTACGGCGTCACGGACGGCGCCAGCCTGCGCGCCGTCGTCGCCTGCCTGTCGGCGCGATGGCGGGAGCTGGCGATCATGGTCCTTGTGGCTACGGCCGTGATCACACCACAGCTGGCGATCTACTATCAGGCCACTGGCCGGGTCTTCGTCAGTTCGTACGGCGAGCTGAGCTTCACGTTCCACTCGCCGCATCTCTGGGGCGTTCTCTTCAGCGTGCAGAAGGGACTGTTCTTCTGGTCGCCGCTTCTGCTCGGCGCGGTCGCCGGCTTTGTCGTGGGCAACCGGAAGCAGCTGCCGTTTCTTGCAGGCACGATGGTTGTCATGGTCCTGGACACGTACCTGATCGCGAGCTGGTGGGACTGGCAGTTCGGCGCGAGCTACGGGCATCGAGGGTTCATCGACGTCCTCCCCCTGCTCGCGTTCGGCCTCGCGGCCGTCTTCGAGTGGAGCGCCGCCGGCGTCACACGGCGCGCGGCGGTGACCGTGCTGACGTGTGCCGCCATCGCGCTGTCGGTTTTCCAGATGATCCAGTACTGGAACGGCGTTCTGCCGATGGCGGACCTGACGTGGGATCAGTATCGCGCGATCTTTCTGCGGCTCCAGCGATGATAAAACGCGGGGTTGCTCTCTTCATCTACGTCTCAATCGCGGCCGCCGTACTGGTCTCCGTGCTCTCGTACCTGCGCGATCCGCCGTGGCTCGCGCGGATGGAATCCGGCTTTCATCGATGGGAAACCGCCGCCGACGGCACACGGTATCGGTGGACCGCCGGCCACGCGTCGTTCTTCGTTCCCGCCACCGCAAGGGCAATCGTCATCCCGACGCGCACCACGTTCGATGATCCTGCCGATCCGCCGGTGCGCGTTTCGATCGCGATCGACGATCGCGCGGCGGATGGCTTCGTGATGGGTGACGATCACTGGAGGGCGCACGAGCTGCGGATGCCGCCACCTGGCACCCGGCGGCTGCGCCGCATCGATGTCCGGGTCGATCGCGTCCGGGCTGGCATGCGGGGCGTGCAAATTGGAGAGGTGAGGGTGGTGAGATAGGGCGGCTGCTTCTCGCGGCGGCTCGGCGCTCGGCGCTCGGCGGAACAATCATTGGAGAACCAACGAATGAAAGCGATCGAAATCTCGACACCGGGTGGACCCGAGGTCCTGCGGCTCGTCGAGCGACCGATGCCCACACCGGGATCCGGCGAGGTGCTCGTGCGCGTCGAGGCAGCGGGCGTCAATCGGCCGGACATCCTCCAACGACTCGGCCAGTATCCGCCCCCTCCCGGTGCATCCGATCTGCCGGGGCTCGAGGTCGCCGGAACAGTCGCGTCCATCGGACCGGACGTGGTGCGATGGCGCGAGGGAGATATCGTATGCGCGCTCGTCTCAGGAGGAGGCTACGCGGAGTACTGCGTCGTGCCAGAACCGCAAGCGCTGCCCGTGCCGCGAGGGTACCGGCCGGGCGAGGCGGCGGCCATTCCCGAGACGTTCTTCACCGTCTGGACCAACCTCTTCGAGCGCGGCAAGCTGACGGAGGGCGAAACCGTGCTGATCCATGGGGGCTCGAGCGGCATCGGCACGACGGCGATCCAACTCGCCCGGGCGTTCGGCGCGACGGTCTTCGCAACAGCCGGCTCCGACGCCAAGTGCGCCGCGTGCGAGCGACTCGGCGCTCAGGCCATCAACTACCGGACGGCTGACTTCGTCCAGGTGATCCGCGACTCCACAGGCTCGCGAGGAATCGACGTCATTCTCGACATCGTCGGCGGCGACTACCTGCAACGCAACATCGAGTGCCTCGCGATGCACGGCCGCTTGATCCAGATCGGCCTTCTCGGCAGCTCGCGAGCAGAAATCAACCTCCGGCCAATCATGCACAAGCGGCTCACGATTACCGGCTCGACGCTGAGGACGAGGAGCGTTGAGGAAAAGGGCGCGATCGCCCGGGCGCTCGAGGTCAAGGTTTGGCCGCTGCTCGCCTCGCGTCAGGTCGCACCGGTTATCGACCGCACGCTGCCACTGACCGATGCGCCCGAGGCGCACCGGCTGCTCGAATCCGGCGAGGCGATCGGAAAGATCGTCCTGATCCCGTAGGGGGTCAGGAGGGTAGGAGGAAGCAGGTCCCTCCTACCCTCCTACTCTCCTACCTCCTACTTCCTACTTCCTGTTCCCTTCGGCGCAAGTAGACGAGCCATCCGCCGGCAACGACCACACCGAGGATCGCCAGCGGCAGCTTGTCGCCCGGCATCGTCTGGTGCGGCAAGACCGACCAGTAGTGAGACTGGATCGTCGCCACAGCCGACGCGGCGAGGGCCGCGCGTGCCAGCAGCGGCCCCGACGGCATCGCGTTCGAGAGTGCTCGAACCGCCGCCACTGCCAGGGCCGCCACCGCACCGTGGACAAGTACCTCGACGACACCGGCGACGCCCCGCTGGCCGAGCGACGGCAGCGCCGAGAGGAATTCGATCGCGAAATCGAGCGGCCGCCAGACGAGCAGCGTCGCGCATAAGAGCAGTTGCCACACGCGTGACATCACATGAAGTGTAAGGCCTTCGAAGAGAAAGAGAGCGGAGACGATTCAACACGAAGAAACGGAGCGAACGGAGACGAACGGAGGCTGTCATGCTGCGACTGCTTGCGCGCCGGCCGTGGGCCGGCGCTGGAGTCGACGTGGAGTACCGGGATCACAAGCACTGGTCAGATTCAGGAGCGCTTGTGATCCCGGTACTCCACGTCGACTCCGCCGCGCGACGCGCGGCGCAAGCAGCCTCGTGGCTGCTATCTACCCGGATCTCTTCGTTCATCTCTGTTTACTTCGTTTCTTCGTGTTGAACCCGTTATCTTCGTCTCCCTCCTCATCTGTCTTCTCCTCATTCCTCCTGATCTATCGCCGGCTCTGCGAAGACGCCAAGCCCTGCGCATCGAGCGCCGAGGCGAGCTCGACGAGGCGCACGAACTCGGCCCGGTAGCCGTCCGGGTCCTCGCCGCGGTAGCGCCGCGCGAGCTCCTGGGCCGTCGTCCAGGTCGCCTGGCCCTTGTGCTCCGACTTCCGCAGCAGCATCCCGAACTCGGCAACGGCCGACGCGAAGCCGAGGTTGGGCGTCAGCTCGCCGCTTCGGTCGCGCACCGCGACGGAGATGAGCTTGCTGATATCGCCGTCGGGCTGCTTGTAGCGAAGCTTGACCGTCATCAGCTCGTCCGACTTCGCGGCCGCATTCGGCTTGGCACCCTCCTGATACTTCAACGGATCCACACTGCCGCCTTCGAGTGGTTCTCCGGGCGGGATGATCTCGTAGAGCGCCGTCACGGTGTGGCCGGCGCCGATGTCCCCGGCGTCTTTCTTGTCGTTGTTGAAGTCCTGGTGCTGAAGGATTCGGTTCTCGTAACCAATCAGCTTGTAGGCGCCTACTGCCCGCGGGTTGAACTCGACCTGGATCTTCACGTCCTTGGCCACGGTGACCAGCGTCGCACCTGCCTCGGCGATGAGCACACGCCGCGCTTCGTGCAGTGAATCCAGATACGCGTAGTTGCCATTCCCCTTGTCGGCCAGCTTCTCCATCGTCGAATCCTTGAGATTGCCGGTGCCAACGCCGAGAACGGACAGGAAGATGCCTTTTTCGCGCTTCTCCTCAATCAGCCGGATGAGCTCGCCCTGGCTCGTGACGCCGACATTGAAGTCTCCGTCGGTCGCCAGGATGACGCGGTTGATTCCGCCTTTCAGGAACGACCGGCTGGCGATGTCGTAGGCAAGCTGGATGCCTTCAGCACCGTTGGTCGATCCACCTGACTGGAGGTCGGCGATGGCCTTCTGGATTTCGGCCTTGCGATCGCCGGACGTCGACGGCAAGACGAGACCGCTCGCGCCTGCGTAGACCACGATCGCCACGCGGTCGGCCGGGTTGAGCGTATCAACCAGCATCCGCATCGCGGTCTTGACGAGCGGCAGCTTGTCCGGCGGCATCATCGAGCCGGACACGTCGAGCAGGAACACGAGGTTGCGCGGCGGCGTACGCTCGGCGGTCATGCGGCGCGCCTGAAGCCCGATGAGCGCGAGACGATGGCGTGGGTTCCACGGACACGCGGCCACTTCAGTCGTGACCGAGAACGGCGCGCCCTCCTGAGAATCCTTGTAGGCGAAACGGAAGTAGTTGACGAGCTCCTCTACGCGCACGGCATCTGCCGGCGGGAGCGTGCCGCCGTTGAGAAACCGGCGGACGTTCGAGTAGGACGCCGTGTCGACGTCGATCGAAAAGGTGGAGAGCGGATCGTCGCCGACGCGATGAAAGCGGTTCTCGTCGATCTTGTCGTAGGCCTCGGTGTTGAAGTCGGCCGGTGCGGCCAAGGACCACTTCTGGAGCGACATCTCGCTGATGTTTCCCCCGACGCGAACCGGAGCAGACGGAGGCGGCGGTGGCGGTGCGCCAGGCAGACCCCCGACCAGACCGCCCGCGACCCCTGCTGGCGTGGCCGCGGCCGACTTGTCCTCAATCCTTGCCGCTTCGGTCCGCGACGACGGCCGCGCGAGGGCGAGACGGACGGCCGCAGTCGGCCGATCCTTGACCACCTCGACACTCATCGATGCCGGCTGAAACCCCGTCATAAAGGTGCGGATCTCGTAGACGCCCGCAACGACCTTCTCGAAACGGAAGCGACCGCCGACGTCGGTGAACGTTGATCGCTCAACGCGCGCCCCGACTCGGAGGTCGACGGTCGCGCCGGCGACAACCGCTCCTGTGTCATCGACGACGACGCCAACGAGGATGCCGGCGGTCGTCGGATTGACGACCTGCGGGGAACCGAAGGCGATGAAGCCAACCGCCACGAAACCGACGAGAAGGGCCGACAGGAGCAGACGCATGGCACAACCTCCGCGAGGCAGCGGGATCGCCGCCGAAGATGCAGTGCCCGTCCGGCCGGATCGGGGGTTCAGTCGTCGCGTGGTTTAGACACCAGCGCGCCCCGGATGGCCGGATCAGGCGTTCGTTGTGCTTGGAACGAGGAGAAGGGAATTTCTTGCAGGCTCGGTCAGACGTCGAGTTCTTCGGCTTCCAACGCCGCAATTCTGCTGCGGCGCGACTGCAAAAGCGCGTTTCATTCGCTGCGCAGCGCGACAAGCGGATCCACTCGCGCGGCACGGCGCGCGGGAAGCCAGCTCGCGACCGCGGCAATGAGGATCAGCACCGGCACCACCAGCATCACGGCCGTCACGTTCTGCACGGTGAATCCGATGAGGTTGGCCTCCACAATCCTGATCCCGGCGATCGTAACCGGCAGCCCGATGGCCACGGCCACCGCGGTCACCAGCAGGCCGTGGCGGAAGAAATGTCGCACGACGTCGCCAGGAGTCGCACCCATCGCCAGACGCACGCCGATCTCCCGCGTTCGCTGCGCCACGGCGAACGCGATGAGCGCATACAAGCCGAGCGACGCGAGCAGCAACGCGGCTGCTCCGATGCCAAAGGCCGCCCCGTGCGACAGCGCCGTCTCGCGCTGCCTGAGCGCGTACTGGTCGAAGAGCGTTGCGACGTCGCCCTCTTCGGCCCTCTCCATGATGAACCTGAACCGGGCCGACGGATCCTCGCCCATCAGCTCGTTGATGACGCGATCGGTGACGATCTGGTCCGAGATCGTGGTCGCCTCGAATGTCGCGCGTCCTCCTCGAGCGCTGATGGCCGCGGACAGGACCCCCGGCAGATCGTCGAGCCGCCGCCGCACGCGTCTGAGCGCCGGGCCGGCGGCGGCCGCGGCGGAGTCACGCGCTGCGAGGGCAGACTGGCCCTGAATCGGCGAGCGGAAGACCTCTGACGACATCGTGACGACCGACGCTGCGGCCAACGCGGCGCCGTCGTTCGCGCCCGCGTGCAGGTCGGCGAGGACCAACGAAGTCACGATCAGCACGGGCTGGCTGCACGCGAGCTGAAGGACGACGAACAATGCCTGGAGACGCGAGCGATGGGCGGACAGATTGCCGCCGCCCTTCATCACCTCGGCGATGCCCGCGCGCGAGGCGTGGAGGGCAGGCGCCAGTCCGAACGCAATGGTCGTGATGAGCGCGAACATCGCGGCGAAAGCAAACGTCGCCGGTTCGGGCTGCGGTCCGTAGATGACCTCCGGGATCGTCGCGTAGGCGAGTTTCACCACGATCACGTAGAGCAGCAGCCCGAGCAGCGCGCCGGCCGACGCAAGGACGAGGGACTCCGTGAGCATCTGGCGCACGATGCGCAGCCGTGTCGCGCCGAGCGACAGACGCACACCAATTTCACGCCGGCGCGCGACGGCGCGTCCGAGCAGAAGGGCGCTCACGTTGGTGCACGTGATCACCACGATCAGAGCACCGATGAGAACAAAGGCCGCGATAGTTTCGGTCGTATCGCTGCGCCCGCGCGCCATTCCCGTCAGTCGCTCGGCGCGGATAGCCAAGCCCCGGTGCGTCGCCGAATCCTCTCGCGCGACGCTCGCCGCGAGCGGGGCCGTCATGGAGGTGACCGCGCCGGCGCGTACGCCCGGGGCGAGGCGCGCGGCGCCGAGCAGCCACATCGCGTCGCGACGACCCAAGAAGTTGGCGTCAGCTTCGAGCAGCGCGCGCGCGCCGAGCGGGATCCAGATGGCGTCGCGGCCCAGGCTGGACACGTTGACGCCCGCGAAGCGCGGCGGCGCGACGCCGACGATGGTGAAGGGCTGGTTCATGACGCGGATCGTCTTGCCAATCGCGTCGGCCCGTCCGCCGAGGCGCGTCTGCCACAGCGAGTGACCGATAACGACTATCGCATCAGGCGATTGATCGGCGCCATCGGGAAACCCGGCGCCTGCGGCCATGACGACACCGAGCACGCGGAAGTAGTTCGCCGTGGTGTACGACGTCATCACCGACGCGGCACCATCGCCGAAGTCGGCAGCGAGGGACGTGGCCTGCCAGGCGACCACGTCGGTGAAGACCTCGCGTTGGCCGCGGAGATCCTGGATGTCGCTATACGAAAGCGAGACCGGGCCGACCTGACCGCTTGGTCCACGCACGGCTGTCGCGGTCAGGCGAGCGAGCCGCGGCGTATCCTCGATTCCCGGGGCGGCACGCCAGGCGTAGGTGTCCAGGGTCGTGAACAGGCCGGCGTTGGTGCCGATGCCGAGCGCGATCACCGCGATGACCACGCCCGAGAACAGTGGTGTTCGTGAGATCTGGCGGAGCGCGAACTGTGCGTCGTTCGCGAAGTCGGGAAGCAGCCGCATCAGCGCCATGACGAACTCCCTGTCGCCGTCACACGTCAAGTTCCTCGGCTTCCTCTCTCAATGCGCGCGGGGCCCCACCCCCGCGCGCTGCGGCGGGACCGCGTTCGCGGCCCGCCGCGGCCGCAGGCGCTAGCCCTAGACGTCGAGTTCCTCGGCTTCTTCGGCTCTCTCCATGATGAAGCTGAACCGGGCCGACGGATCCTTGCCCATCAGCTCGTTGATGACGCGATCGGTGACAATCTGGTCCGCGATCTCGACGCGCAGGAGGCGCCGCGTCCTCGGGTTGAGCGTGGTCTCCCACAGGACCTTGGGCATCATCTCGCCGAGGCCCTTGAACCGCGTAATCTCAGGCTTCCCACGGCCGTTGCCGTGCAGCTTCAGGAGCCGGTCGCGGTGCGCATCGTCGAGCGCCCAGAAGGTCTCCTTGCCGACGTCGATGCGATAGAGGGGCGGCTGGGCGAGGAACACGCGGCCGGCGGTGATGAGGCCCGGCATGTGCCGGTAGATGAACGTGAGGAGCAGCGTCGCGATGTGGTGCCCGTCGGAATCGGCGTCGGCGAGGATGATGATCCGGCCGTAGCGCAGGCGCGAGAGATCGAAGTTCTTTCCCAGCCCGCTTCCAAGCGCGGTGACGAGGTCGGTCAGCTCCTTGTTCTCGAGCACCTTCGCCAGCGAGGCGCTTTCGGTGTTCAGCACTTTCCCGCGCAGCGGCAGGATGGCCTGACGCGCGCGATCCCGGCCCTGCTTGGCCGACCCGCCGGCCGAGTCGCCTTCGACGATGAAAAGCTCGCTGTCGTCGCGGTCCGAGGAGCTGCAGTCGCTGAGCTTGCCCGGAAGCGTGAGGCGGCTCGAGCCGCCGGTCTTGCGCACGACCTCCTGCTGCGCGGCGCGGCTCGCCTCGCGCGCCCTTGCGGACAGAATGACGCGCGCGATGATCGACTCGGCGACGCTGATGTTCGTGTTCAGCCAGTGCTCGAGCGCGGGCCGCACCTGCGAATCGACCGCCGACATCACTTCGGGATTGTTCAGCCGGTCCTTGGTCTGGCCCTGGAACTGCGGCTCCTGCACGAACACGCTGAGCACGACGACCATACCCTCGCGAATGTCTTCCGCGGTGAGGGTAACGCCCTTCGGCGAGAGATTGTGCGTCTCGATGAAGTTCCGCACCGCCTTACCCAGGCCGGCGCGGAAACCGTTCTCGTGCGTGCCGCCGGAACCCGTCGGGATGCCGTTGACGTAGCTCCGCACGTGCTCGTCGGTCGACTGGGTCCACTGCAGCGCGAGATCCAGGCGGAGACCGCTCTCGTCGCTCTCCTTCGCGATCGCAAACGGCGCTTCGTGCACAGGAACGGCCGAGCGCTCGACCAGGATCTTCCTCAAGTAGTCGGTCAATCCCTCGGAGTGTTGAAAGACGTCCTTCGCGCCGGTCGCCTCGTTCTCGAAGACGATCTTCACGCCCTTGTGCAGGTAGCTCGAGACCTCCAGACGCTGCCCGATGAGATCGGCGTCGAAATCCACCTTCGGGAAGATGGTGGTGTCTGGCCGGAAGAACACCGTCGTGCCCGTGCCCCGCGCCGCTCCAGTCTTCTTGAGCGCTCCAACCATCGCGCCCTGCTTGAAGCGCATCTCCCACTGCGAGCCGTCACGGCGGACGGTCGCGACGAGCTCCTTCGACAGCGCATTGACGACGCTGGCGCCGACGCCGTGGAGACCGCCGGCGGTCTTGTAGTTGCCGGCTTCGAATTTCCCGCCGGCGTGCAGCGTCGAGAAAATCACCTCGAGCGCGCTCTTCTTCGTCTTCGGATGCTTGTCGACGGGGATCCCGCGTCCGTCATCCGCGATGGTGATCGAGGTGCCGTCCTCGTGCAGCGTGACGTTGATGTTCGAGGCATAGCCGTTCATCGCCTCGTCGATCGAGTTGTCGAGGATCTCCCAGACCAGATGGTGCAGGCCGGTGCTGCCAACGCCGCCGATGTACATGCCCGGCCGCTTCCGGACGGGTTCGAGGCCTTCGAGGACGGTGATGTCTTTCGCTGTGTAGGTGGTCGCCATTCAGACTCAACTGGTTGTGTATCAGGATGTTAGCATGCCGAGCGCGGCCGAGAGCGATGGGACGTGTGTTCTGACTGGCGGCGCATACAATACGAAGATGAGGCGGAGCCGTTGGCAGAATCGAATCGCGGCCGTTGTACTGCTGGTGGCGCTCGGCGCGGCTGCGGTCAGCGCGCAGCGGCGCGGCCGAGGGCGATTCTTCGAAACCATCAAGAGCCCGACGCCGGACACGTTCCAGGGGTCGTTCAATTTCTGCCGGATCATGTTCTCACAGGCACCTGACGGCGACGGCGGGGGCTGGTACGTCGACTACCCGCGCGCGGACGTCAACCTGTCGATCAGGCTGTCCGAACTCACCAAGACGCGCGTCAGCACCGACGCCTCTGGTGAGCCGGACCATATCGTCATTGCCCTGACCGACCCGGCGCTCTTCGAGTGCCCCTTCATCATGATGACCGAGGTGGGTGCCGCCTACATCAGTCCTCAGGAAGCCGTGAAGCTGCGGGAGTATCTGCAGAAGGGCGGATTTCTCTGGGCCGACGATTTCTGGGGCTCCTACGCGTGGGAACACTGGGTGCTCGAGCTCAACAAAGTGCTGCCACCCAACGAGTACAAGATCTTCGAGCTGCCGAAGGATCATCCGCTCTTCCGACAGCAGTTCCAGATCTCGAAGGTTCCGCAGATCGCGTCGATCAACTTCTGGGCGGGCACCGGCGGCACGTCCGAACGCTACCAGGACAGCGCCGTGCCGCACGCCATGGGCGTTGCCGACAAGCAGGGGCGGCTGATGGTCCTCATGACGCACAACACCGATTTCGGCGATGCCTTCGAGCGCGAAGGCGACGACCCGAATTATTTCTATAATTTTTCAGTCGACGGCTACGCGTTCGGTATCAACGTGCTTCTCTACGCGTTGTCGCACTAGGATCACGGATGTGGAACGCGGAAGACGCTTGAGCTCAACGGGACGTGGGCCACACAGATCGACGCAAGGCTCAACGGGACGCGGATCACGCCGATTTCAACGACGCAGATCACGCCGATCACGACATCTCCACGGGACGCGGATCTCGCGGATCACGCTACGTCTGATGAGGTTCGTGTATTCCGTGCGATCCGCGTCTCGTGCGATCACACCTGATCCGCGCGATCCGCGTCCCGTGACATTCTGAGTCGATCGGCGTTCCGTTCGAAGAGCTCGATCCGTGTTTCTGACGTGAACTTTCACAATCTGCGCGTGATGAACGAAATCGCCCGAATCATCGACGAGCTCCAGCGCGAGCACGACGGCGACCCGTGGCACGGCTCACCGCTCGAGGCAATCCTCGAAGGCGTGGATGCTACCCGCGCGGCGGCAAGGCCGATTCCGGGCGCGCACTCGATCTGGGAGCTCGTGCTCCACATGACGGGCTGGAAGAACGAAGCCGCGAGGCGCCTGGCCGGCGCCGTCGCCTGTATGCCGATCGAAGGTGACTGGCCGGATGTCGGCGATCCCACCGAGAAGCGCTGGCAGGAAGCGCTCGCGCGGCTCCACGCCGCGCACGATGCATTGGTTGCCGCGGTGAAAGCGCTGCCCGACTCGAGGCTCTACGAACCCACCAACGACACGCGCAGCGGGCCGCTCGGCACCGGCGTCTCGTACTACGTCCTGCTCCACGGCATCGTCCAACACGACGTCTATCACGCGGGACAGATTTCTCTCTTGAAGAAAGCGGTATAGCCAGCGGGACGCGCAGATCGACCTGCCTGCTTGTCCTCCGCCAACTCCGTTGACTCTGTGGTGAGCCTGCTCCGCCAGCTCCGTTACCTCCGTTCACTCTGTCCGCACGGCGAGCATCAACCCAGACGCCCACGACAGCTTCACGGTCACGAACCCCGAGCGGCGCTCGATGGCGTCGATGAGCGGCGGGACCTTCGCCGCGTGTCCCTCCGGCCAGTTTGATTGGGGCAGCAGATCGTCGATGAAGTAGATCCCGCCGACTCGCAGGAGCGACAGCGTCTCGTCCAGATGCGTGAACTTTCCCGGCCAGGCATCGGCGTAGATCAGATCGAACTGACGCTGCGGTGCCTGCTTGATGAAGTCGGCGCCGTCCATGACATGAAACGTGACGCGCGGATCGCCCGCGAGGTGCTTTCGCGCGACCGCCACGACGTTAGGATCGGAATCGACCGTGTCGAGACGGCACTCGGCATTCATGCCAGAAAGAAGCCACGCAGTGCCCAAGCCTGTTCCGGTACCGAGCTCCAGAAGACAGCCGCCAGGCTTGGCAGCCGCAAGGGCAGCGAGGAGCGCACCGGTCTTCGGCTCGGATGCCATGGTGAACCCACGTGCCGTCGTGTCGCGCAGGATCGCCTCGGTGACGTCAGGAGCGCGGGGCCTATCGTCCGCCAGTAGGTTCATACCGTGGTATGATAGTGGTATGAAAGTCGCCTTGTCCATCCCCGATGAGCTCTTCGAGACGGCGGAGCTCGTCTCGAAGCGGCTCGGCGTGTCGCGAAGCCGGCTGTATGCGACAGCGCTCGCCGAGTTTCTCGCCAAACACCAGAGCCGCAAGGTGACCGCCCGTCTGGACGCCGTCTACAGCGGCGAAGACAGCGGGCTCGATGACACGACGCGGCGCCTTCAGGATCGGTCTGTTTCCAGTAAGTCGTGGTAGTCGAGCGAGGCGAGATCTGGTGGGCCGAGCTCGGCGAGCCTGACGGCTCGGAACCTGGATTCCGGCGGCCCGTCCTGATTGTTCAGAGCAACGCCTTCAACCGCAGTCGGCTCCGCACCACGCTTGCCGTCGTCTTGACGTCGAACCTGCGTCTGCTCGACGCCCCTGGCAACGTCCTCGTGCCCGCCAGAGCATCGGGGTTGCCGCGCGACTCGGTCGCGAACGTTTCCCAGATCATCACGATCGACCGGGATTTCCTCGCCGAACGCGCCGGACGACTCCAAGGAGCCGTGCTCCATGATCTCGACGCCGGCTTGAGGCTCGTGCTGTCGCTCTAGGAAAGCGTCACGTCGTGCGCCGCGGCATATCTAGTCGAGCAGCAGCGCGCCAGGATCTTCGACGAGCTCCTTGACGCGGACGAGGAAGCGCACGGCTTCGGCGCCGTCGACGATCCGGTGATCGTAGGTCAGCGCCATATACATCATGGGCCGGACGACGACCTGGCCGTTGACCGCCATCGGGCGGTCCTGGATTTTGTGCAGGCCGAGGATGCCGACCTGCGGCGGGTTGAGGATCGGCGTGCTGAGGAGCGAGCCGAACACGCCGCCGTTGGTGATCGTAAAGGTACCGCCCTTGAGGTCCGCGAGCGACAGGGTACCGTCCTCGGCGCGCTTCGCGAACTCGCGGATGCCCTTCTCGACCGCGGCGAACGTCATTCGATCCGCGTCGCGGAGCACGGGCACGACGAGCCCTTCGCTCGCGCCGACGGCGACGCCGATGTCGTAGTAGTGCTTCAGCACCATCTCGTCGCCCTGGATCTCGGCGTTGATGCGCGGGAAGCTGCGGAGCGCACCAATCGACGCCTTGACGAAGAACGACGCGATCCCGAGGTTGACGCCGTGGCGATCCTTGAACGCCTGCTTGTGGCGTTCGCGGAGCGCCATCACGGCAGTCATGTCCACCTCGTTGAATGTGGTGAGCATCGCCGCGGTGCTCTGCGCCTCGACCAGCCGGCGAGCAATCGTCGCGCGCCGCTTCGACATGCGCACGCGCTCTTCCGTGCGGTCCCCGTCCGCGTGTCTGCGCTCTTCGGAGACCGGCGGGACCGGCTTTGCCTTCGCGGGCGGCGCGGCCGGTGGCGGTGCCGCGGCACCGGCGGCAGCGGCCTGCTCCGCGGCGGCAGCCGCCTTTTCAATGTCGCGCCGCATCACGCGCCCGCCGTCGCCGCTGCCGCGCACGCGCGACAGATCGACGTCGTTCGCTTCGGCAGCCTTCTTCGCCGTCGGCGTCGCGCGCGGCGTGCGCGCGGCTTCGTCCTTCGGTTCGGCGGCTGCAGGTGTTGACGATGGCGTCGCCGCGCCCTTTGCCGACTCGTCGAGAATCCCCAGGATTTCGCCCACCTTCACGTCTTCGCCGTCCTTGCGATCGATGCGGCTCAGCACGCCGGCGTGCGGGGCGCTGACCTCGACGTCGATCTTGTCGGTCTCGAGCTCGACGAGCGGCTCACCGGCGGCCACCGCGTCGCCCTCCTTGCGCAGCCATTTGGCGACGCGGGCGTCCACGATGGACTCACCGACTTCGGGCACGAGAATGTTTGACGACATATGGGTATGGCTGACTAGCGTGGCTGAGGAGCCGGAACGTCGACTACGGTGCGTGGTCGCGCCACGGGCTTGCCGCCGAAGGCTTGAGCGATCAGCATCTGCTGATGATGGGCGTGCCGCGCGGCGGACCCTTCAGCCGGGCTCGCGCTGCGCGCGCGCGCGACGCGCCGGACCGTTCGTCCGCCCGACACCTCCTGCAGATGCGTCCGGATGAACTCCCACGCGCCCATGTTCTCGGGCTCTTCCTGGACCCAGACCACTTCGCCAGCCTCCGGAAATGCCTCGATCGCGGCGCGCAGGTCGCGCATCGGAACCGGATAGAGCTGCTCGAGCCGGCAGATGGCGACGTCCGATCGGGTGGCGCGGTGCTCGGCGGCCATCAGATCGACGTAGATCTTCCCGCTGCAGATGATCACGCGCCGAATCTCGGCGGCGCGGGATTCGGCCTCGTGGTCCTGGATGACCATCCGGAAACGGCCCTCGGCGAGCTCGCGCGGCGCCGAGGCGACCATCGCGTGGCGCAGCAGGCTCTTCGGCGTCAGCACGATGAGCGGCAGCGGATCGACGAGGAGCAGTGCCGCCTGCCGCCGCAGCAGGTGGAAATACTGCGCCGCGGTGGTGCAGTTGGCGACGCGGATGTTGATGTCGGCCGCGAGCTGGAGGAAGCGCTCCGGCCGCGCGCTCGCGTGGTCCGGGCCCTGCCCTTCGTGCGCGTGCGGCAGCAGCAGGACGAGCGACGGACGCTGCCCCCACTTGCCGCGCGCTGATACGAGGAACTCGTCGATGACGACTTGCGCCCCGTTGATGAAATCGCCGTACTGCGCTTCCCAGATGACCAGCCGCGACGGCTCCTGCACGTTGTAGCCGTACTCGAATCCGAGGACCGCATTCTCGGTCAGCGGGCTGTTGTGAATCTCGAACGCGGCACGCGCCTGCGGCATCGTCTGCAGCGCCACGTGCGCGCGGCCGGTGGTCACGTCGTGCAGCACCGCGTGGCGGTGGCTGAACGTCCCGCGCTCGACGTCCTCGCCGGTCAGCCGGATGCTGATGCCGTCGCTCAGAATCGACGCCAGCGCCAGCTCCTCGGCCGTCGCCCAGTCGACCGTTCGCTCGTCGACGCCGTCGAGCATGTGGACGCGCTTCTCGCGGCCCCGTTCGAGCTTCTTGTGAATCGTGAAGTCCGACGGCAGCGCCAGAAGCGCCGCGTTCAGCTCGCGGAGGCGTTCGACGGACACCGTCGTATTCGCCTTGGCGGCGGCGCCTGGCGGCGGATCCTCCGGCTCCGGCTCGACCAGATCCTGCTCCGGCCGCAGCGCCTCGTACGCCGCCTGCATCTCGGCCGACCGCGCCTGAAAGATCGTCTCGGCCTTGTCGCCCTCGACGACACCGCGCTCGACGAGACTGTTCGCCCAGATCTCCCTGACCGTCGGGTGCCACCCGATCTTCTGATACATGAGCGGCTGGGTGAACGCGGGCTCGTCGCCCTCGTTGTGGCCGTGCCGCCGGTATCCGATGAGGTCGATCAGAAAATCGCGCTGAAACCGCTCGCGATACGCGAAGGCCAGCCGCGCCGCCTCGACGCACGCTTCGGGGTCGTCCGCATTCACATGAACGATCGGGATCTTGAAGCCCCGCGCCAACCCGCTCGCGTATGACGTGCTGTAGACGTCTTCCGGACCGGTCGTGAAGCCGAGCTGGTTGTTGACGATGATGTGGATCGTCCCGCCGGTCGAGTAACCGGGCAGCCGGCTCAGGTTGAGCGTTTCGGCGACGACGCCCTGACCAGGGAACGCCGCGTCGCCGTGGATCAGGATTGGCACGCTGCGTCCGGGATCGAATTTCGGCGCACCCGGGACGTCCACGCTCGTCCCCGCCGCACGCGCCATGCCTTCGACGATCGGGTCGACCGCCTCGAGATGGCTCGGGTTCGGCGGCATCGAGACGACGAGATCCATCTCCGCACCGCCCGTGATGGCGCGGTGCGCGCCGGCGTGGTACTTGACGTCGCCCGTCCACGCCATGTCCTCGCGGAAATTGCGCGAGACGGGATCCTTGAACTCGGCCAGAATCTGCGCGTACGGCTTGTTGAGCACGTGCGCCATGACGTTCAACCGGCCGCGGTGCGCCATGCCGATCAGGATTTGCCCGATGCCGGCTTCGCCTGATTCCGCGATCACCTCGTCGAGGACGGGCACGAGCATGTCGAGCCCTTCGATCGAGAAGCGCGTCTTGCCAGGGAACGTCCGCTGGAGAAAACGCTCGAAGGCCTCGACCTGAGACAGCCGGTCGAGCAACGCGACAGGATCGATCGGATCGGCCGGCGCACGGAACCGTCCCCGCTCCGCCGCCTGCCGCAGCCATTCGCGCTCGTCGGGCACGAACACGTGCGCGTAGTCGTAGCCGGTCGTCGAACAGTAGATGCGTCGAAGCGCGTCGATCGCGTCGTAGGCGGTCGTGACACCGTCGAGCGGACCCGCGACGAGGTTCGCCGGAATGCTCCGGAGATCCTCGTCGGTCACGCCGTGCGTGGCCGCAAGAAGTGACGGATCACCGATCGGCGGGCGACCACCGAGCGGGTCGAGTCTCGCCGCGAGGTGACCGTACCGCCGAATCGACTCCGCCAGATTGACGGCGCCGACAACCTTCTCGAGCGGAATGGCCCCGGCCGCCGCCGTCGCCAATTCGTCCTGCGCTGGCGGCGTCCACCGCTCGAAGAGCGCCCGCGTCTCGTCGTCTACCGACGACGGATTCTCTCGGTATTTCTCGTAGAGCTCGAGAACATACCCGCGATTGAGCCCCGTGAACTCCTGCCAGCCAGACATAAACCCATCAATTTTAACCCAGGCCACTCGATAGGTTCACGAGGTTCAGAAGGTTCACGAGGTTCGGAGTCACATAGCTCGCTGCGATTGCCCGATATTGCACACCTGGACCTTGAACCCCGAACCTTGAACCCTGAACCCTGAACCTTGAACCTTGAACCTTTTGAACCCCTTGAACTCCTGAACCATTTGAACCTGATGATTACTCGTACCGTAGCGCTTGGATCGGATCGACCCGGCTGGCGCGCCAGGCCGGCGCCCAGGCGGCCACGAGTGCCACGGCGCCGAGGACAAATGTCACCATCGCAATCGTGACGGGATCCGCGGCGCGAACGCCGTAGAGCAGCCCTTCGAGCGCGCGGCCCGCCACGACCACCACGCCGATCCCAATCGCGAGGCCGATCGCGGACAGACGCAGGACCTGACCGAGAACCAGCCAGACGACGTCGCGACGCTGGGCGCCGACGGCGAGACGAACGCCCATCTCCTGCGTGCGCGCGGTCACGGCGTAGGACATCACGCCGTAGATGCCGATGGCCGCCAGCACCAGCGCGACGCCGGCGAAGAGGCTGACGAGAAGCGCCGCGATGCGTTGTTGAAACGAGGACGTGGCAAGCGCCTCGTCGAGGGTCTGGGCGAGATAGACCGGCTGCTCAGGGTCGAGCGCCGAGACCGTCTGGCGCGCCGACGGCAGGAGGCTGGTCGGGGAACCGTCGGTGCGCACGAGCATGAAGAGCTGATTCCACTCGGTCTGCTGGCGGACCGGAATGTAGATCTCGGGCCGCACCGGTTGAGTCAGGCCATTGTTACGGTAGTCAGCCACGACGCCCACGATGGTTCTCCACGGCCGTTTCTGATCGGGACTGCCAAGGGAGAAACGCTGCCCGATCGGATCGCTGCCCGCGAGATATCGATTCGCAAACGCCTGGTTGATCACGGCAACCGGCTGCGTATCGAGGCGATCGGTGGCGCTCAGCGCCCGGCCGGAGCGGAGCGGTACGCGCAGCGTGTCGAAGTAGCTTGGCGTCGCGGTCGTGATCTGGGCTGTCGGCAATGTCTTGGCGTCGGGCTCTCGCAGCTCCAGGCGGAACTGTGTGGCAAAGGTTCCGGAAGGAGGGAATTGAGAGGCGGCTGACACCGCGCGCACACCCGGCAGGCTCGCCAGGCGCTCCGCCAGCCGCTCGAAGAACGCGCCGGCGGCATCTCCAGGATAGCGGTCCCGCGGCAGCGTCAGTCTCATCGTCAGCACCCCTCGCGAGTCGAAGCCACGATCGACGCGTTGAATGTTCAGGAAGCTCCGCAACAGCAGGCCGGCGCCGAGCAGCAGAACGACCGACAGCGCGAGCTCGCCAACGATCAGGACGTGACGCAGGTGACGGCCCCCACGCGATGCTCCGCTGCGCGCGTCCGCTTTGAGCGACTCGTGCGGATCGGTGCGCATCGCTTGCCAAGTCGGCAACACGCCAACCAGCGCGCCCGCGACGAGGGCGAGCGCCAGACTCCACGCGAGCACCCTGAGGTTGACGCCGGCTTCGAGCCCGAGCATCTGGAACTGACCGGGAATGAGCGCGCCGGCGCTCCTGAGTCCCATCCACGCGACGATCAGGCCGACCGCGGCGCCGGCGAGCGCGAGCAGCAAGCTCTCGGTCAACACGAGCCGCGTGAGCCGCCAGCGCGCCGCACCGAGCGCCAGGCGCACGGCCAGCTCTCGATGGCGCGTCGAGGACCGCGCGAGAAACAGGTTCGTGAGGTTGGCGCAGGCTATGAACAGCACGAGGCCGACGGCGCCGAGCAGCACGAACGCCGCCGGACGCACGTCCTGGAGCAGCGCCGCAGCCCACGGCGTCGCCGTCAGCTGCCAGTTGTCGTACTCCGCGAACTTCGGCTTCTCGGCCTGCTCCACGCGGCGTGCGATCGCCGCCAGCTCGGCGTTGGCCTGGGCGAGCGACGCGCCTGGCGCCAGTCGTGCGAGCACGTTGAACTGGCGGATGTTGCGCGGGACGGTCACCGGATCGCCGCCCCAGGGAATCCAGAGATCGGTCCCGATCAGAACCAGGCCGGGTGGCATCACGCCGACGATAGACGCCGCGCGTCCGCTGACGCGGATCGAGCGGTTCAGGATCGCGGGATCGCTGCCGAAGCGGCTCTGCCAGAGGCGGTGGCTGATGATCGCCGCCGGCGGACCGTTCGGGCCGAGCTCCTCTGACGTGAAGCCTCGGCCGAGAGCCGGCGCCATGCCAATCACGGGAAACATGTCGTCGAGCAGAAGAGCCGTGAAGACACGCTCCGGAACGTCACCGCCAGAGATGTTGCGGTTGCCCAGATCGAACGAGCCCACGTGCGCGAAGCTTCGGCTCGTCCGGATGTCGAGGTAGTCGGCCGGTGACAGGGCTTCGACGTAGGTCGTGTCGGACGAGAGCTTCGGGAACGCGACCCCGACCGCGACCAGGCGATCCGGGTCGGGATAGGCGAACGGGTGGAACACAAACCCGTCGAGCATCCCGTAGATCAGGCTGTTGCCGCCGATCGCAAGCCCGAGCGAGAGCACGGCAATCGCCGTGAACCCGGGTCGGCGGGCGAACTGCCGGAGCGCGTAGCGGAGGTCCTGGAAGATCGTGTCCATCTCGGTCCTCTTTCTGGGGTGTGGCAATCGAGGTGCGCTGTCGTGGCGCGTCCGCGCAAGCGCGCGTGCGAGCTGGCGGCTGCGGAGCCGGAGGGCGGTGGCGACAGCATCGCCGACGAGTTCGATGACGAGTCTCGCACGGCCGGCTGTCCCCTGATGCCGCGGGTCGTCGCGCTCCGTTGCGACGAGCTCCAGCATCTCGGCCGCGTAGCGGTCGCGGAAGGACGCGGGATAGAGCCGGAGAAGCGCGCGCGTCAGCCAGATCACGCGAGCCCTTTGCCGAGACGCGGGTTCGCACGCGCGACGTCAATGAGCTGGCCGAGCGCTCGCAAGTCCTTCCTGAGCGACGCCCACCCGCGCTCGGTCAGCCGATAGTACCGGCGCTGCGCCTCCTGCCCGTTGGCGGGCTCCGCACCTCGCGCCGCAGTCTCCTCGATCAGCCCGCCTTCCTGGAGCCGCTGAATCGCTTCGTACAAGGTGCCCGGCCCCAGCCGGATGGCGCCATCCGTGCGCTGCTCGACGGCCAGCTTGATGGCGTAGCCATGCCTCGCCCCGTCTGCCAGCGCGAGCATGATGTGGAGGACCGGAAGAGACGGCGGTTTGACACGTGGCATAGACGTGTCGTTAGACGATATGTCTGGGGCTGGGGTTTACTTTCGGCGCTCGGCGCTCGGAACAACCCGTGGTGACCAGGGCAGACGGCGCTTCGTTTTGACGTCCGACCGCCGAACGCCGAGCGCCGAGCCTATCGCCTCCGCGGCATACTCAGATTCTTCCACTCAGACGACCGTAAGTGCTTGGCCAGGAAGACGATCTGGCCCACATGGTAGGCGTGGTGGGTCATCTGTCGGTCGAGCTGCGCGAGTGCCGGCAGGCCTTCGCCGCGGACGCGCACTTCGCGCAGCAGGTCATCGGGGCGCAGGGCGTCAAGCGTGGTGAAGAGGCGGGTCCATCCGCTCTCCCAGTCGGCCATGATCGCCGCGCGCCCAGGGTTGCTGGCGATCTCGAACTCCCCGTCGCGGTTGCGGTCGGGCTTTTCGCCGTCGGTCGTCAGGAAGTCGGTGAACCGCGATCGCAGGTTCCCGGCGATGTGCTTCATGATGACGGCCAGGCTGTTCGACTCGGTGTCGAGCGCCAGGACGAGATCGTCGTCTGTGACCTGCGCGATGGCGTCCTCGGCGAGTTTCTTCAGCTTGCGGAATTGCAGGCGCACGTCATCGAGGTACGCAGTGGCGACATCCATGAAGAAGCCTCATCCTTCAAAAGGCGGCGGCGCTTCCGGCATCGTCGGGACGATCCTGGTGAACTGACCGCGCTGCAGGAGCTCGCGGCCCTTGCCGCCGCGCCCCGTGACCTCGTACTTCGCCGTGCTGATCGTCTGCTCGGCGCCGCGCGTCGTCTCGACGGTCATCAGGTCCCTGTCTCCCGATGACGCGATGAATCCCAGGACGCGATCCGCTTTCGAATCGAGCTTGATCAGGATGACGCCTCGGCCCGGACCTGACAGATAGTTGACCTCGTCGGCCTTGCAGAGAATCGCGCGCGCCTCCCGTGTGGCGGCAATCAGGATCTCGCCTCCGCTCACGCGAGCCACGCCGACCACTTCGGCCCCGTCGGCCGCGCGCGCGTACCGCCGGCCGGCCCGCGTGCTCGGCTCGACGAACCCTTCGAGGCCGAATCGCATCGAGTACCCGTCGCTCGTGACGGCGACCGCGTGCACGGGCGGCTCGGCGCCTTCCTTCTTCGGCGTGATATTGCCGATCGCCCGTGGGTCCAGGCTGAGCGCCGCGACAATCTTCTCGCCGTCCTTCAACTTGAAGAACCGCTGAATCGGTTCGCCGTAACCGGTGGACGCGGGGATATCGATGAGCCGCGCGGAATACGCGACGCCGAAATTGCTGAAGAACACCGCCGACGCTCGTGTGCTGCCGGGCAGGACGGCGAGCACCGCGTCGCCCTCGCGCACACGGGTCGAAGACACGTCCTTGACTTCCTTCTGACGCTTGACCCACCCGTCTCGCGAGACGATAACGACGTTGTCTTCTTCGACGATGAAGTCTTCGGCGGTGTATTCGGCCTCTCCGGCGTCCGAGGCGATCGCGGTTCGCCGCGGGTCGCCGTACTTCTTCTGGATCTCTTCGATCTCCACCTTGACGACGCCCCAGCGACCGGGCTCGTCCTTGAGGAGCGCGTTGATCTGACGCGCGCGGCGGCGCTTCTCCTCGAGCTCTTTCCGGATGATGAGGATTTCCAGCCGCGCGAGGCGATAGATCTTCAGCTCGAGGATCGCGTCGGTCTGATCGGCATCGAGCTCGAAGCGCTTCATGATCTGCTGCGCCGCGTCGGCTTTGCCTTCCGACTTCCGGACGATCTTCAGGATCTCGTCGAGCGCGTCGAAGACCTTCTCGAACCCCTCGAGGATGTGGACGCGCTTCCTGATCGCCTCGAGCTCGTGCTCGAGCCGCTTGGTGACGACTTCGAGCCTGAAGTGGAGGAAGTGCCAGAGAATCGCGTGCAGGTCCAGCCGTTCCGGCCGGCCGATTTCGGGATTCTCGGTCGGAATCAGGCACGTGAGGTTGACGACGAAGCTCGTCTGGAGCGGCGTGTGCTTGAAGAGATACGCCATCACCATCTTCTCGTCGGCGTCCTTCTTCAACTCGAGCGCGATCCGCACATCGTCGGTCGACACGTCCTTGACGTCGAGGAGCGGCGGGAGATTGCGGCCGGCCGCGATGTCGCCGATGCGCTCGACGAGCGCGGATTTGTTGACGGTGTACGGCACGCTGGTGATGTAGATCGTCTTGCCCGAGCGCGTCGCCGGCCCTTCCTCCCACGTCGCGCGCAGCCGAATCGCGCCGGAGCCGGTCTTGTAGATGTCCTTGATCTCGTCTGGCGAGTTGAGCATCTGGGCGCCGGTCGGAAAGTCGGGGCCTTTCACGTAGCGGCACAGCTGCACGCTGCTCAAGTCGGGATTGTCGAGGAGCTTGACGAGCGCCGTGCATACCTCGCCGAGATTGTGGGGCGGGATGTTGGTCGCCATGCCGACGGCGATGCCCGTCGCGCCGTTGATGAGGAGGTTGGGGACGCGCGACGGCAGGACGACCGGCTCGGTCTTGGTGCCGTCGTAGTTGGGACGGAAGGGAACCGTTGACTGATCGATTTCGGTCAGCAGCTCGTCGCTGAGGCGCGCGAGCCGGCACTCGGTGTAGCGCATAGCAGCGGCGCCGTCGCCGTCGAGCGAGCCGAAGTTCCCGGATCCGTCGACGAGCGGGTAGCGAAGCGAGAAGGGCTGCGCCATGCGCACCAGCGTCTCGTAGAGGGCGGTGTCGCCGTGCGGGTGGTAATTGCCCATCACGTCGCCGACGACTTTCGCGCACTTGCGGTGTTTGACGTCGGCGGTCAGGTTCTGCTGCCACATCGTGTACAGGATGCGGCGTTGGACCGGCTTCAGCCCATCGCGCACGTCGGGCAGCGCGCGTGACGTGATGACCGACAGCGCGTAGTTGAGGTAGCGCGTCTGCGCGGCCTCGTGAAGCGCCACGACCTCGGGTACGCCATCACCAGATCTCGGTCCCCCATCGATCACTCCCGTGCCGCCATCATCGAACAGCGACCCGCTACCCTTCTTCCGCTTTGCCAACCGTGTGTCCTCCGTTCGAATGAGGATAGCAGAGAGACGTGGAATGCGAGGTGAGAGACAGAGGTCGGGAGGCGGAGGGGACGAAGATAACGGGCTCACCACGGAGGAACGGTGGCGAACGGAGACGCACGGAGAAGATCGACAACCCCTCGCAGGGTGTGGGTGTGACGGTGACGGGTGAGCACCCTCGCCGAGACGCGAGCGCTTTCACTACGTCGCGTTGACGATTCGCTGAATACCGTCCTTCAACAACTGGACGTTGAAGTTAATCAGGAGACCCACGGAACACCTAGTGAGACGCAAGTAAGTGAGCATCTGCGCTTCATGGATCGGCGCAAGCGCGTCAACGGACTTCAGCTCGACGATGACTCGACCGTCGATCATCATGTCCAAGAAGTAGCACGTGTCGAGCGAGACACTTCGGTAGACGAGAGCCACTGGCTTTCTCACCTCGACCGAATGTCCGGACTCGCGCAGTTCGAGAGCGAGACATGGTTCGTAAGCTGACTCGAGGAGACCCGGCCCAAGCGCCTTGTGAACCTCGATAGCGCAGCCGATGATGTCGTGTGTCAGGTCATTCACACCAGCAGGATCTGTCAGCATGTCGCACCTCGATGACGCGAGGCTGCTCGCGCCGCGCGAAGCGCGGCTGGACGGCAGGACAGACCGGGATCTCAAGCCCCGATCACAATCCACACGGGGCTTGAGATCCCGATCTGTCCTGCCGTCCAACGCCGGCCTCCGGCCGGCGCGCGAGCAGCCGCAATCGTCATGTGCAGTGCAATCGCCGGACCTACGCCGAATCATTGGCCATCGAGACGAAGCGCTCGTTCGGCTGCCAAAAACTGCAACGCCGACCGAGATGCGAAGTACGCAGTTTCAGCCTCTGTGCGTCTCCGTTCGTCTCCGTTACTCCGTGGTGAGCCCGTTATCTCCGTCCGCCTCGACCTTCCCGAACTCCGCCCGCTCGAGCTCGAACTGGCCTATCAATCCACTCGCCAATTGGCGCGTCCACCACACTCATTCCTCTGTCATCCTCGAGACCTATGTATCGCTACCTCCACCTCGACGTCTTCACCGATCGCCCGCTCGAGGGCAATCAGCTCGCTGTCTTCCCGGAACCGCGATGCCTGACCACCGACCAGATGCAGCGCATCGCCAAGGAAATGGCCTTTTCCGAGTCAACGTTCATCTTTCCGCCCGAGCGTGGCGGGGACGTCCGGATGCGGATTTTCACGCCGGGCTCGGAGCTACCCATGGCCGGACATCCGACGGTCGGCAGCACGTTTGCCCTCGCGCTCGAGGGCACCATTCGACGGGGACAGGAACAGTTCGTGTTCGAGCTCGGTGTCGGCCCGACGCCGGTGTCGCTCGAGTGGGGTGAGAAGGGACTCTCGTTTGCCTGGATGACGCAGCCGCTGCCGACGTTCGGGGCGGTCGTCTCCGACCGCGACGCCTTCGCCGCCGCAATCGGGCTCTCGGCCCGCGATCTGCTTCAAGGCTTGCCCGTTCAGCGGGTGTCGTGCGGCGTGCCGTTCCTCTACGCCCCGCTCACGACCCGTGCGGCGGTCGACGCGGTCGAGATCGATCGCAAGGGGCTCGCGCGATCCACGGGCAGCGCAGATCTGGCGGAACTGCCGGTCTTCTTCTTTACCCTTGATCGCGCAGGCACGGGTGGCGAGACGGTATACAGCCGCATGCTGGCACCTGGCTTCGGCATTGCCGAGGATCCGGCAACCGGCGCAGCGAGCGGGCCGCTCGGCGCCTACCTCCTTCATCACCGTCTGGTGACGCCCGACGCCGCGCGCCGCATGCTCAGCCTGCAGGGCGTCGCGATGGGACGCCCGAGTCGCATTCACATCTCTATCGACAGCGACGAGGATCGGATTACGCGCGTGCGCGTTGGAGGGGTGTCGGTACTCGTGGGACGGGGCGAACTGACGATCTGATTGGCGCGCAGCCCGGTCAGCCGACCACGAAGGCCGGTACCTGTCCGCCGCCCGACGTCACGTTGGCGAGGCCGGTCGCGCTCAGTCGCGTGAGATACCCGCCCATGCGGCCGCGAAAGAGATACGGCGCCAGGTCCACGAGCACGTCGCTCATGGTGATCCGGCCCGCGGCATCGAACTGGGGAAAGATCTCGCGCCGTACTGGAATCCTCTCCTGCACGATCCAGGTGCCGTAGGGATCCTCGAGCGCCGCTTCGAGCGCGGTATCCCACTGCCCTTCGGTCATCTCCCACCCGAGGTTGACGCCTGTGCCGCCGTACTCGTCGTTCGGCTTGAGCACTAGGTGCTCGCGCCACGCGCGCGCGAGCGCCAGCAAATCGCCGTGCCAGTCACCTTTGTGCGTCTCGACGTCGTCGAGGACTCGCGTCCACGGGACGTGCGCCTGAATCACCGCCCGTTCGTCCGCCGAGAAGAGCGACGCGTGCAAGGGGTCCGTCAGCACCGCGAAGAAGGCCTTTTTGTGCGCGAGCTTGCAGCGGAAGGAGTTGGCCATGCAGACCGCGCGAGCGGCGCACGCGTTGACGAGCGCGCGGCACTCGTCGGGTTTGGCGAGGATGTCGTTGACCAGGACGCGGCGATACACCAGATCGATCCGCGTGCCCTGCGCGGTCAACGCGCCGTTGGCGAACACCAGCTCGCGCGGGTCGCAGACGATCGTCGGCACACCGGCGGCGTTGAACGCGTCGCGCAAAATCTCGAACTCGGTCCACGTCGGCACGTCCCGCCAGTCGACAATCGCCATCGTCGGCGGCCGGGCCGTGCCGCCGAACTCGTGGTAGCTGGCCATGAGCGCATCGAGGAGCGCCTCGATGACCTTGTGGAACCGCACCTGGCGCGTCGCGCGGAAGCGGCCCATGGCCGCGGTCGCGTCGAAGAGCTCGCACAGCCGCTGCGTGTAGCCGATGCCGGCCGGGGATTCCGCGTTGTACTCGGCGAAGTGGAGCGAGTCGGGAAGCAGGAAGGCGTCGAGCCGCGACGTCGTGCTGGCGGTCTGATATCCCGGCTCGATGTCGACGAGCGCGTCCTCGGCCTCGGTCATGCCGAGCTGGTGGTAGATGTCCTCGGACTCGAACGCCGCGCGTATCACCCGTTCGCCGAGGAGCGCGATCGTCTCGGCCGCGACCCGGATGCGCGCTTCCTCGGCGGCGGTCAGGAAGAAGGGACGCAGGAACGGACAATGGACACGCTGGCCGAAGGTCAGCTTCTTCGCGCGCATGGACGCGGTGAACGCGGTCGTGAACCGCGGCGTCAGTTCTTCGTCCGGCCGGAGCAGCGCGTGCCAGTCGCCGATGAGATCCATAGAGGGAACCCAGTTTCGCGTGTCAGGACAGGCCGGGAGCTCCCGTAAAGCCCGAAGCGGGACCGATGCCCAGCATCTCTTCCCATCGCGGCCAGCACTGCGCGGGATGACCGTTCAGCGCGCGGTCGACGACGAGATGGGCCATCTTCTCGACGACGTGACTGAAATAGAACGGGGTGATGCGATCGCGTTCGAAGTCGGGTGCCGGGTTGAGGTAGTCGATCGCGTAGGGCACGCCATCTTTGACCGCGAACTCGATCGTGTTCATCTCGTAGCCGAGCGCCAGGTTGATGAGCTGCGCGTCGCGCACGACACGCGCGCCGACCTCGGCCGACAGGTACTCGTGCTCGACGAGATACTTGCGCTCGCGCGGATCGTAGGCCACTGGCGTGATGTCGGTCTTCCCGAACGTGAAGCAGCGCACGTAGTGATCGAAGTCGATGAACTGCTGCAGCGTCATGCAGTACGGCGCCGTCCGATCGTACGCCTCGAGCAGCTCACGCTTGTCCGCGACCTTGTAGACGTGCTTCCAGCCGCCGCCTGAGTACGGTTTGAGGATCGCTGGCCGTCCGACGTAGTCGAGCAGGCCGTCCCAGTCGATCGGATAAACAAGGTTGTGCAGCGACTCGGCCGTCAGATCGATGTCGGCCGGATAGCCCTTCTGCGGCAGCAGCACGGTGCGGGGGATGGCGACGCCGAGCTTGGCCATCACCGAGTAGTTGAAGTACTTGTCGTCGGCTGTCCACCAGAACGGGTTGTTGATGACGTAGCCGCCCTGCAGCACGGCGTGCTTCATCGCACCGCGGTAGTACTCGACCTCATGCGAGATGCGGTCGACGATGACGCGATAGCGCGACGGCTCGTCCATCTTCGTCCCGCCGAGCTTGACCATCTGGCCGGTGATGCCGTGCGGCGCACCGAGCTCGTCGACGCGCTGGATGAACGCGGGCGGAAAGCTGTACTCCCGGCCGCAGAGAAGTCCGACCACCTGTGGTGCCCGCTGCTGCTGCATGACGACCCTCTAGTCTTCTCCGGGGGGCTTCGCCCCCCGGAGCCCCCCCACACACTCTCTCGCGCGCCGCTTCGTCGGCGCGCTCCGTTCGCGTGGCTCACTCGCTGTCGCTCGTTCGCTTTGTGAGATAGCTTCTACTCTGCGCTAAGCGATGTGTCCGTGCTGTCCGTGGCCGGTCTATCTTTACTGTCCGCCCGTGTTGTCTGCCGCCCGCGGATGTCATTCCGCGGTGTCAGTTCACGCCCTCCCGGGTCTGCCGGATGACGTGATGGACGACCGCTTTGAGATCACCGGTCTCGCGAAAGACCGCCAGCTGCTGATCGGCGCTCGTGCCCTCGCGCAGCACAGTGTGAACATGTTCCACCGCCCGCCGGCTCCCCAGGTCGTCGACGACGTCGTCGATGAACTCGAGCAGTTCGACGGCGAGGTCGCGCATCGGGACCTCGGCGCGACGGCCGAAGTCGATGAGCTTGCCGTCGAGGCCGTAGCGCGCGGCGCGCCACTTGTTCTCTTCGATGAGCGCGCGGCGATAGAGCCTGAATCCCTGATTGCGAATGCGAAGCCGGTAGAGCTTGACGACGATGGCCTGCACGAGCGCGCCGAGCATCACGGCCGTCTCCGGCCGCGTCGGCACATCGCACACACGGAATTCGAGCGTCCCGAAGGTCGGATGGGGCCGGACGTCCCACCAGATCTTCTTCGCGTCGTCGATGCTGTGCAGGTCGACGAGCAACTGGATGTAGTTTTCGTACTCGCTCCAGGACCCGAAATGATCGGGAACACCCGTGCGCGGAAACCGCCGGAAGATGGTCGTGCGGTACGACTTCAATCCCGTGTCCCGCCCCATCCAGAACGGCGAGCTCGTGGAGAGCGCCAGGAGGTGCGGCAGGAAGTAGCGCACTTCGTTCATGAGATCGATCATGACCGACCGATCCGGCAACCCGACGTGCACGTGCAGACCAAAAATCAGAAGCGACCGCGCGAGCTGCTGCAGCTCCTCGACGATGTTGTCGTAGCGGACGCCAGGCGAGATGATCTGATCTTCCCAGCGCGAGAAGGGATGGGTGCCCGCGGCGGCCACGGCCAGGCCGACCCGTTCGGCCGCGCTCGCCAGTTCCCGCCGGTTGCGATAAATCTCCTCGCGCAGCTCGCTGACGTCGGCGCAGATCTTCGTGCCGACCTCGACGATCGACTGATGCATCTCGCGCTTGATCTGCTCCCCGAGCATTGGCGCACTCGACGCCAGGAGCTCGGAGACGTGCGACCGCAGTTCTCCGCTCTGGGGGTCGACGATCTGGAATTCCTCTTCGACGCCGAGGGTGAAGCGGTGCACGGGAGAAATGATACTTCAGTCGTCCGTCGTCAGTCGGCAGTCTTCAGTCACAGTCCTCAGTCCGAGTCGTCAGTCATGGTCGTCAGTCCCAGTCGGCAGTCCCAGTCGGCAGTCCTAGTCGGCAGTCCTAGTCGGCAGTCCTAGTCGCCAGTCACAGTCGCCGGCCGCCCCTGATTCCCGTGGCATCGGCGATGCATTACAGGAGGGAAACATGGCCCAGCGGGTGGAAGATCTGAGAGTTTGGCAACGTGCGCACGAGTTCTGGGTGGCAGTAAATGCGATCATCAACCGGGCGGGGTTTCAGAGGGACCGGCGATTGCGGTGACCAGGTGAAGGATGCGGCCGACTCAATCCTCTCGAACATCGCCGAAGGGTTCGAGCAACCAACCGACCGAGCGTTTGCTAAGTATCTGTTTACGTCGAAGGCCTCGACGGCCGAAGTCAGGAAGAGACTGCTGCTGGCATGTCACCGCGGTTACATTACTAAGGACGAGTACAGGTCCCGCGACGAACTCGGAGACGAGGTCGCACGAATGACGACGGGCCTCATAAAGTATCTGGTGAAGAGCGACCGCAAAGATCGAGGGCTCGGACCAGATCAGCGATCAAAACGCGAATAGGAGCTCAACCTGGACTGACGACCGGGACTGACGACTGGGACTGACGACTCGGACTGAGGACTGTGACTGACGACCGACGACTGCCGACTGACGACTGGTTAGAGGATGCCGCCCATTACCCGGGCGGCCACGCTGCCGGAATTCTCTTCCCCCGCTCGACCGCCGATGTCGTCGACGCCCTGACTACGTCTGTGTCAGTGCTGCCGATTGGCGCCCAGTCATCGCTGACCGGCGGCGCGACGCCGATGGGTGAAGTCATCCTCGCCACGACGAAGATGGCGCGCATCATCGACGTGCGGCCGGGACGCATCACCCTGGAGCCGGGCGTGACGGTCGCGGCGATGCAGGAACGCCTCGCAGGCGTCGGCGCCTGGTTTCCGCCGGCGCCCACCTTTACTGGCGCCTGCGCCGGCGGCATCGTCGCCACGAACGCGGCCGGCGCCGCGACCTTCAAATACGGCAGCACGCGCGATTGGGTCGAGGCCTTGACGGTCGTCCTCGCCGACGGCACGGTGCTCGAACTCGTGCGCGGGGAACAGTGCGCGCGTGACGGCAGGTTCGAGGTCGAGACAAAAAGCGGGCACGTGTCGGTGCCGGTGCCGACGTATCGGATGCCTGAGGTCGCGAAGCGATCGGCCGGATATCACGCCGCACCGGGCATGGATCTCATCGATCTTTTGATCGGATCCGAGGGCACGCTCGGTGTCATCACCGAGATCACGTTCAGAACGCTCTCGCCCGCGCCGAATATCGTGCTCGCGTGGATTCCGTGCGCCGCCGAGGCGCAGGGGCTCGCGCTCGTCAAGGCCCTTCGCGATGCATCCATCGCGACCTGGCGGACGGGCGACGTGGACGGAATCGATGCCTGCGCGATCGAGCACATGGATCGCCGGTCGCTCGAGATTCTCCGCGAGGATGGCGCGGCCACGAGGAACAACGTCTCGATACCCGAGGGGACGGAGCTCGCGCTGCTCGTGCAGCTGGAGCTCAGGGCGGACACGGATGCGGCCCAGGCGTTCGAGCAGATTCAGGAATCGCTCGGCAGTGCGACGCCCAACAGCCCGCTCGCGAACTTCTGTCGCCTCCTGGATCGTGCGGAGGTCCTCGCGGACACGGAGCTGGCACTCCCGCACGACCGCCGGCGCGCGGCGGAGCTGCTCGCCGCGCGGGAGGCCGTCCCGTCCGGCGTGAACCAGCGGATCAGCACCGCGAAGCGCACCATAGACGCGCGAATAGAGAAGACCGCCGGAGACATGGTCGTTCCCTTCGACCGCTGTGCCGAGATGATGAACATCTATCGACAGGGCTTCGAGGCGCGCGGGCTCGACTACGCAATCTGGGGTCACCTCTCGGACGGCAACGTCCACCCCAACGTCATCCCGCGATCCTACGACGACGTGGTCAAGGGTAAGGAAGCCATGCTGGAGTTCGGTCGACACGTCGCCCGGCTGGGCGGCTGCCCGCTGGCCGAACACGGCGTCGGGCGGAACCCGGTCAAGCAGGCGCTGCTCCGGCAGCTGTACGGCGATGGCGGCATCGACGAGATGCGCGCCGTCAAACAGGCACTCGATCCTCGGAACCTCCTCGCTCCGGGAGTAATCTTTCCGTAAGACTCCGGACACGACGATTGCGGAACCGACAACGGACGCTGATGAGCCAACCGCGAGGAGCGAGCCGCGAGAAGCGAACATGAACCGAGAACCCGAACCCCGAACGCCGAACGCCGAGCGCCGAACCATTTCAAAGTGGCCCCTTCTGCGTCAGCTGGCCACGGGCTCTGACGGAACCGGCGCGGATGCGATGACTGATCGCACGCGTGCCCTTCGTCCGCGTCACGAGACCGCGGACGTCGCGCGCTCGATCTGTCCGTACTGCGCCGTCGGCTGCGGACAACTCATCTATCACAGGGGTGGCAAGGTCGTATCGGTCGAGGGGGATCCCGAGTCTCCGATCTCGGAAGGCAGGCTCTGTCCCAAGGGCGCTGCAACCTACGAGCTGCTGACGCACGCGGGAAGAGCCACGCACGTGAAGTACCGCGCGCCTGGTGCGACGGCATGGACCGAGCTCGCGCTCGAGACCGCGATGGACATGGTGGCCGATCGCGTGTGGGCGTCGCGCGAGCGCCACTTCGAGGAACGGCGCGCGATCGACGGCGTGGAGTATCCGGTGATGCAGTGCGCCTCGATCGCACACCTTGGCGGGGCAACGCTCGACAACGAAGAGAACTACCTGATCAAGAAGCTGTTCACCGGCGGCCTCGGCATGGTGGCCATCAGTAATCAGGCCCGCATATGACATAGCTCCACGGTGCCCGGTCTGGGCACCTCGTTCGGACGGGGCGGCGCCACCACGGCGCTGCAGGACCTGCAGAATGCCGACGCCATCCTGATCATCGGATCGTCGATGGCCGAGAACCACCCTGTCGGCTTCAGGTGGGTCATCGAAGCGCGCGAGAGGGGCGCAACGATCATCCATGTCGACCCGCGATTCACACGCACCTCGGCGATGGCCGACTTGTGGGTGCCGCTGCGCGCGGGAACCGACATCGTCTTTCTCGGCGCGATGGTCAACCACGTGCTCGAGCACGGCCTCGACTTCCGCGACTACGTCGTGGCCTACACCAACGCGTCTGCGATCATCACTGACGCGTTCGCGGGTCCGGAAGATCTCGAGGGCCTGTTCTCGGGATGGGACAACGAGGAGCGACGCTACTCGACGGCTTCCTGGGCCTACGACCCGTCAGCCGAACGAGATCCCACGCTGCAGCACCCGCGCTCGGTCTTCCAGATCCTCACGCGCCACTTCGCGCGCTACACGCCGGCGATGGTGGAAGAGGTGTGCGGCGTGCCGGCCGATTCGTTCGTGCGGATCGCCAACGCGTTCTGCCGCGCGTCGGGCCCCGAGCGCACGGGAGCCATCTGCTACGCCGTCGGCCTCACGCAGCACTCGTCCGGCGTTCAGATCATCCGCACGGCAGCGATCCTGCAGCTGCTCCTCGGTAACATCGGACGGCCGGGCGGCGGAATCCTGGCGCTCCGCGGCCACGCCTCGATTCAGGGCTCCACCGACATCCCTACGCTCTACGATCTGCTGCCGGGTTATCTCCCCATGCCGTCGTTCGGCGTCACCGATGCGACACTCGACGGATACCTCGCCTCGCATCGTCCGCCGGCTGGCTGGTGGTCGAACTTCGACAAGTACGCGGTCTCGCTGCTCAAGGCGTGGTACGGCGGCCGGGCAACGGCGGAGAACGAGTTCGGCTTCGCCTGGCTGCCGCGCATCAGCGGCGATCATTCCCATTTCGGCTACTGGCTCGACATGGCGGACGGTCATCAGTCCGGCGGGAACGATCAACGGACGAATCGGCTCGAGGGACTGTTCGTCATGGGGCAGAACCCGGCCGTCGGCGCGCCGAACGCGCGTCTCGAGCGGCGCGCGCTCGCCAACCTCGAGTGGCTCGTCGTGCGCGATATGGTCGAAACTGAGACGGCGACGTTCTGGCTGGACTCTCCAGAGGTGCAGCGCGGCGAGCTCGAAACCCATGCGATCGCCACCGAGGTGTTCTTCTTCCCCGCCGCCGCGCATGCCGAGAAGGAAGGCTGCTTCACGAACACGCAACGCCTGCTGCAGTGGCGCGACAAGGCGGTTGACCCACCGGCCGACGCGAGGAGCGAAGCCTGGTTCGTCTACCACCTCGGTCGGCGCCTCAAGGCTCGTGCCGCCGGCGACGACCGGCTTCGTCACCGTGGGCTGAACGCGCTCACGTGGGACTACCCGACCACGGCCCCGCACGACGAGCCGGACATCGACGACGTCCTACGGGAGATCAACGGCCGGTCGACGAGCGACGGCTCTCTCGTCGACGGATTTCGCAACCTCTCGGCCGACGGCAGCACATCATGCGGTTGCTGGATCTACTCGGGCGTCTACCCGGCGCCTGACCGTAATCGCGCCCGCGAGCGCAACGCCGCGGGCCCGTACGGCCACGGCTGGGGGTTTGCCTGGCCCGCGGATCGCCGCATCCTCTATAACCGCGCCTCGGCAAGGCCGGACGGCTCACCATGGAGTGACCGCAAGAAGCTCGTCTGGTGGGATGCCCAGGCGCACAAGTGGACAGGCCTCGACACGCCCGACTTCACGAGCGACAAGGCTCCGGACTACGTCCCACCGCCGGGCGCCAGAGGGGACGCCGCGCTCGGCGGCGATGCGCCGTTCATCATGCATGGCGACGGGCTCGGCTGGATCTGGGTGGCGGAAGGACTCAAGGACGGTCCGCTGCCGGTGCACTACGAACCGTTCGAGTCCCCCGTCAACAACCGCCTGTATCGCCAGCAGGTGAACCCGTCCGCGGATCGGAAGTCGCGATCCGACAACGCCTACGCACAATCGCCAGGTGACCCTGAGTACCCCTATGTCCTGACGACATACAGGCTCACGGAACATCACACCGCTGGCGGCATGTCGCGCACGCTCTCGCACCTCGCCGAGCTGCAGCCGGAGCTCTTCTGCGAGATCTCGCCGGCCCTCGCGCGTGAGGTCGGAGTCGAGAACGGCGAGTGTGTCCGCGTGTCCACGCCGCGCGGCGCCATCGACGCCCGCGCGCTCGTCACGCCTCGCCTCCAGCCTCTCACTGTCCAGGGCCGCATCGTCCACCAGGTCGGCCTGCCCTATCATTTCGGCGGACGCGGCCTCGTCCGCGGCGATGTCGTCAACGACCTCGTCGCCATCTCGGAAGAGCCGAACGTCAGGATCATGGAAGCAAAGGGGCTACTCTGTAACGTGACTGCACGTGACCAATGCCGGTAACCGCCTTCCTCACCGACTCGACGCTGTGCATCGGCTGCAAGGCCTGCGAGGTCGCGTGCAAGGAGTGGAACGGCGTTCCCGACGACGGGTTCGCGTTCACGGGATTCTCGTACGACAACACAGCGGGCCTCGGCCACTCGACGTGGCGCCACGTGAAGTTCATCGAGCGCGGCGAGGTGCCCATCGGGCCCGCTGACGGCGGCTACCGCAGCAACTCGTTCCGCTGGGACTTCTCGTCCGACGTGTGCAAGCACTGCGAGAACGCCGGCTGCCTCGAGGCCTGTCCCACGGGATCGATCGTCCGGACCGAGTTCGGCGGCGTCTTCATCCAGCCCGACGTCTGCAACGGCTGCGGCTACTGCATCGTCTCCTGCCCGTTTGGCGTGGTCGATCGGCGGCCCGACGATGGGCGGGCATTCAAGTGCACCTTCTGCTACGACCGGCAGAAGGCGGGACTGCAGCCGGCGTGCGCATCGGCATGCCCGACGCAATCGATTCAGTTCGGCGAGCTTGACGTTCTGCGTGAGCGAGCCGCACGCCGGGTCGAGGACCTTCGTGCGCGTGGGATGGACGACGCCCGGATGTACGATCCGCGGGATAGCAGCGTCGGCGGCACGCATGCGATCTTCATCTTCCGCGGCGAACCGGAGGAGTACAATCTGCCCTCGTCTCCCGAGGTGCCGACCGTCCATCTGACGTCGGGCTGGCAGTCGGCTGCCGTGGCCGCAGGCATGATGCTCGCCGGCGTCGCGGCCGCGTTTTTCACTCGTCGATCCGCAGTCGATTGATGCTGAAACTGATCCTGCTCGTGCCCGCCGCCGCGCTGCTGGTATTTGCGGGCGAGGGGATCTACCACGCCGCCCGGGGCCGGCAGCCGGTCGCTGTCGCCTGCGAACGGTTCCGGCTGGAGCGGGGGGCCACGCCGCGCGTCCTCGTCAGAGGCTGCGAGATCGACTACGGTGGCGCGGGCTATCGGGAATCCGGCGGACAGGTCGAGGAGTTGTTCCTCCCCGCCCGACCCGTGGGTGGTCAGACCTTGCCGGCGCCAATCGTCATCGCCACGCGCGACCCCGCGGCCATCGCCGTCGCCCGCAGCGTCTTCGGCGGCGGCCGGGTACCGACAAACGAGCAGTCGATCGAGGCCATGCGGAAAGTCGTCGCGGCGCTTCGGTTGCCGGCGGCGATCGATGGGCTCGTCCGGACCGGTCTCATCGAGGGGCTTCAATCGCAGCGCATCCTCTCCGGCCTGGTACCGCCGCCAGCCGCCGACGCGGTGATCGTCGATCTCCACGGCACACCAGATTTCGTGCCGCCCGGCGCCGCGCTCGTCGCCGGCGCGCTGCTCGCCCTGCTTGCGTTCTGGCCCTTCCGGCGTGAACGTTCGGCCGCGGATGTCGTCGCCTCGGCGCCAGGTTCGACGCCTTTGCCTCCGCCCGTCCTGTCCGTCGAGCGCTCCTCCAGCCAGTACGATCCGGAGCTCGCCTTCGACGAGCTGGCGGCGCAGCATCATGTGCCAGCGACCCAGTCCAGCACGATCCCCAAAACGATCCAGGCGGCGCTGCCGCGCCTGCTCCTCCTCGCACTCGATGTGTCATCTGGACCCGAGGCGATCGAGACGGCGCCGCCACTCGGTTCACACCGAGAGGTCGTCGCGATCCTGTGCGGCGTCATCCCGGATCTCGTCGTCGATCAGATCCACGCTGTTCTGACGCGTCCTGACGGGTCGGTGCGAGTCGCCCTCGGGCCTGACGACCCGGTACCGACTGCCGTCGTCGAAGCGCGAGGCGAGGCCGGAGTGGCGCTGGTCAAGGAGGTGCTGCTCATGACCGGCTGGCGTGCGTTCGCGCCGAAGACGGGCCTCTTCGTCAGCGCGGATGACCTCGAGGCGCTGGCGGCGCTCGCCGGAGAAGGGCCGGTCGTCTGAGCGACTACTACGGCCTCCCGCTGCTGAAGGCGCCGGTGTGGACGTGGGAGATCCCCGCGTACTTCTTTGTTGGCGGCGCGGCCGGTGCCGCGGCCGTCGTTGGCGCAGTGGCTCGAGTCGCGGGGGCCGATCCCACACTGGTGCGTGACGCGCGGTGGCTGGCCGCCGTCGGCGGGGCGGCGTCGCCAGCGCTCCTCGTCTCGGATCTTGGCCGTCCCGAACGCTTTCTCAACATGCTGCGCGTGTTCAAGCTCCGCAGCCCGATGTCGGTCGGCGCGTGGACGCTCGTGGCGTTCTCGAACGCCGCCGGCGCCAACGCGTTCGCGAACGCGCTGGGAAAGGCGAGCCGCGGTCGATTGCCAATCAAGGTCGTAGCCGATGCCGCCGAGGTGCTCTCGGCTGCGACGGGACTCGTGCTTTCTACTTACACGGGTGTGCTGATTGGTGCCACTGCGATCCCCGTGTGGTCGCGCAACGTGTCGCTCCTGCCGATCCACTTCGGCGCGTCCGGACTTGGCACGGCGGTATCGATTCTGGAATTGATGGGCCACCGCGAGCGCGCGCTGAACGCGCTCGGCATCGGCGCGGCTGCCGTTGAAACCGTCGTCGGCATCGTCCTCGAGAGCAATGACGACCGCGCACTCGACTCGCTCAAGCATGGATGGTCAGGCGATGTCACGCGGCTGGGCGGCGTGCTGTCGGGGCCGCTGCCACTCGCGCTGCGCGTGCTGGGTGGCCGGTCGATAACGGCGCGACGGGTCGCGGCCGCATCGACGATCGTCGGCTCACTCCTGACGCGGGTTGGATGGCTGGCCGCGGGCCGGGCATCAATCAAGTAGATCAGCCTTTTTCACACTTTCTCAACGGCATCTCACGACAGCGTCCCTCCACCGTTCGTAGACTCGGGATGGAGGTGGTATGAAGAGACTTGTCGCCATCTCAGAGGACACCCCGGCCATGACGGTCTACGTGCGTCCCTGAGCCAGTTGATTAATACTGAACGCATCTGACCGCGGAGGCGCCAGGACCGAGTGGCAAGCGAGGCTCAGCATGACGACCACGACAGCTCCGGACCGGACTGAGGCTGCGGAGTACTACTTCACCTACATCGATCAGGTCCCGGCTGGCGATATCTGCGCCACCCTTGCAGCGCAGATGACGGAGACGGCTGCGCTCCTGGGCGACATCTCGGACGAGCAATCGCTGTTTCGGTATGCCCCTGACAAGTGGAGTATCCGCCAGGTCATCAGCCACTTGAACGACACGGAGCGCCTGTTCGTCTTCCGCGCCATGTGGTTCGCGCGCGGCTTTGACAGTCCCCTCCCCAGCTTCGATCAGAATGTCGCGATCGCCACGGCTGGAGCTGACCAACGGCCGTGGCGCAGCCATGTGGACGAGTTCCGGGCCGTCCGCGCCGCGACGCTGGCGTTCTTTCAAGACCTTCCCGACGACGCCTGGGTACGGCGCGGCGTTGCCAGTGGCTATCCGTTCACAGTCCGCGCCCTGGCGTATCTTTCGGCGGGGCACGTGAGCCACCATACGAAGATCCTGCGAGAACGGTATCTCCGGCGCTAAAATCTCGCGAAGCGGAGGACCTGATGCCGAGACGCCTCCTCGAGTCGATGCGCGGTGTCGGCACCATTCATGCGGGTGAAGTGCTGCTCCGCACGACCGCGTACGAACTCTCGCTCTGGGCGGATGACGACCAACCGCGCGCGGCGGACGACGTCGTCAGATCGATCGCAACGGTCGACGGACACATCGAGATCAGCGGCCTCGCCGAGGCCATCGTACTCGCCGGCCCAGGCACGCTGACGTTGACGCTCGAGGACGGGCGTCGGCTGGCGTTCGAGCTCACCGGCTCCGGCGGGGGCATCGTGGGACGAGGCTGGCTGTCCTTGTCGTAGCCGCGTTAGGGGACCCTTCATGTCGAACGATCCACGCATTCCGAGCTCTCCGGGTGACCCCGCCGCCAGTGGCGCAATGAGCCGGCGCACGTTTGGACACGCGCTCGGGGCAGCCACGCTGGGGGGATCGTTGCAGACGTCCCTCTTCGGGAATGTCCCGCTGGCGCAGCAAGCGAAGGGGCACGACGGCGAGCTGTTGTATCTCAGCGCTGTCGAGCTCGCGTCGCGGATCGCGCGCAAACAGGTCTCGGCGCGCGAAGTGATGGCCGCCCACCTGGCGCAGATCGAGGCCGTCAACGCGAAAGTGAACGCCATCGTCACGCTCGTCGCTGAGCGCGCGATGGCTGACGCCGCGAGAGCCGACGAGCTCCTGGCGAGGGGTGGAACACTCGGCGTGCTCCATGGGCTCCCCGTGGCCCACAAGGATCTCGTGGACACGGCGGGGATCCGGACCACGCGCGGCTCACCCTTCTACCGTGACCACGTGCCGACCAGCGACGCCTTGATCGTGACGCGCATTCGCGCCGCCGGTGCCGTCACCATCGGCAAGACCAATACGCCGGAGTTCGGTGCCGGCTCGCAGACGTTCAACACGGTGTTCGGGGCGACTCGTAATCCGTACGACCTCGGCAGGACATGTGGAGGAAGCAGCGGCGGTGCGGCCGTGGCGCTCGCCTGCGGGATGCTGCCAATCGCCGACGGCAGTGACACAGGCGGCTCGCTGCGCAACCCGGCGGCATTCTGTAACGTGGTTGGCCTTCGACCGTCGCCGGGCCGCGTGCCGGGTGCGCCCGGATCCTGGCAGCCCCTGTCGGTCTCCGGGCCAATGGCACGCTCGGTCGCGGACGTCGCGCTCTTCCTCAGCGCGATTGCCGGACCCGATCCGACGAGCCCGTTGTCAATTCAAGAGGACGGCGCCCGCTTCCGCGCGCCTCTTGGCCGCAGCTTCAAGGGCGCGCGGGTCGCCTGGTGGCGCGGACTCGGCGGAATCCCGTTTGAGCCCGAGATCCGTCGTGTCGTCGACGCGAACCGTCGCGTGTTCGAAGATCTCGGCTGCATTGTCGAAGAGGCGGAACCGGACTTTGCCGGCGTCGACGAAGCATTTCCCGCGCTGCGCTACGCTGCCAACCACCCCCGGTACGCACCGCTCGTCGCCGAGAAGCCTGAATGGGTCAAGGACACGATCAAGTTCGAAGTCGCCCAGGCCGAACGGATCACGGGAGCCGATATCGGGCGCGCGCTCGACAGGCAGGCACGGATGTACGAGCAGAGCCGGCAGTTCTTCGAACGGTACGATTACTTCGTCCTTCCCGTCACGCAAGTGGAGCCGTTCGATGTGGCGGTACCGTATCCGACTCACATCACGGGCACGCCGATGAACACTTATGTCGATTGGATGCGTTCGTGCTGGTATGTCACGTTCATGTCCAACCCGGCGATCTCCGTGCCCGGTGGATTCACGGCGAGTGGCTTGCCCGTGGGTGTGCAGATCGTGAGTCGTCACCGTGACGAGTGGAGCGTGCTCCAGCTGGCACACGCCTTCGAGCAGGCGACTGGGCACGGAAAGAAGCGCCCGTCTGTCGCGAGCGCGTAACGGCCATTCTCTGCGATGAGGTGCCGATGAAGAAGTTGCTTGTGGCGGCGATCGTGACCTTCGCACTCGGCACCAGGGCATGGGCGCAAGACGCCGACCCTGAGATCGCGCGGTACGTCGAGTCGATCAAAGCAATCGACAATCATGCGCACGTCATGGGACTGAATCGTGGGACCGACAAAGGCTACGACCAGCTCCGCTGCGATGAACTGCCAGTCACGCCTTCGAGCCTGCCGCCCCAGAGCTTGCGATTCAATCCGGCCCAGCAGGCCGCGGTACGCACGCTCTACGGTTATGACATGACCGACGACCTGGAGCCGAGCATCAGGAAGCTGCAGTCTGCGGCGGTGAGCGCACGCGAACGGAATGGCAACACGCACTACGCGTGGCTCCTCGAGAAGGCTGGCATTCAGACGGTGTTGGCGAATCGTACCGGCATGACACCGGAGCTCAAGGCGCCGCAATTCCTGTGGGTGCCCTATGCCGATGCCTTGATGTTCCCGCTCGACAATAGCGCCTTGACGGTGAACCCCGATCGCAAGGCGCTGTTCAAGATGGCCGACGAGCTCGAGCGCGCATACCTGCGCGATGCGGGAATGACGCGGATTCCGGCGACGCTCGACGAGTACCTCCAGAAGATCCTGCAACCGACGCTGCGCCGACAAAAGAGCGCGGGAGCGGTGGCCGTGAAGTTCGAAGTAGCGTATCTGCGGTCGCTGGCATTTGACGTGGCCGGCAAGAACGCCGCGGACAGCGTCTATGCGAAATACGCGGCGAGCGGCGCGCCCTCTGCAACGACCTACAAGCCGCTACAGGATTATCTGTTCAAGCAGATTGCCCTCGAAGCGGGACGGCTCGGCATGGCCGTGCACATCCACACCGGCAGCGGTTGCGGCGAATTCTTCGACGACAGCGGCGCCGGTGCGATGCTGCTGTCGCCGATGCTGAACGACCCGCAGCTGCGCCACACGCGCTTCGTGCTACTCCACGGCAATCATCCGCGGGAACGAGACATCTCGACGCTGATCTCCAAACCGAACGTGTATGCGGACGCGTCCGTTCTCGAGTTCTTCCAGTCGCCGCGCGAATTGGCCGGTGTCTTGAGGCCCTGGCTGGAGTTCATGCCAGAGCGCGTGATGTTTGGCACGGATGCCGGTCCGTTCAGCCCCGGCATGGATTGGGAAGAGACGACCGTCACCGGCGCGCAGCAGTTCCGCAAGGCCCTGGCGCTCGCGCTGACACTGATGGTGAGCGACGGAGTGGTCACCACGGCCAGAGCCATGCAGATCGCCGACGGCGTGCTTCGAGGGAACGCCGCGACGCTCTATGGATTGAAGTAGAGCCACGACGCGGGGCGGGGTGCCCTGCTCGGGAATCTCGTGACGAACATCGGATTCCGCTCCTCTCACACGCGACGTCACGGGCTCGACACGCGCGCGAACACCCTCTTGCCGCCCCAGACCTCGCCAATCAATTCATCGGATGCCGACCTTACCGTATGCAGGGGATCGTTGAAATTCTCTCGTCGAGTCGTCAGCTCGCTCGGGTAGTCGAAATCAAACAGGGTGGCCATCGCAGCCAGCTCTGTGCGCATCTCTTCGTTCTGCCCCTCAAGGCCGTGACGCTTGATCAAGTTCTGGACATCGACATGCGTGGGAAACACCACAAAAGCGAGGCGGATACCATTGGCACGGCAATACGCAGACACCTGGCGTAGCTCGTCGCGATACCTCACGGGCTCGACATATTTTGCAAAATAGCTCGACATCACGTCGTTGAGTTCGAAGGCCCAGAACGCTTCGCGATCCATTGTCGGCACACCGACCTTGAGATCCTTGTTCAAGGCCCAACTGTACAGCCCATACAGCGCGGACCGAAGCACGGTTCGATCGACGAAATAGAGCGCTGGAGTCGCTTTCAACGACGGATACGCCTTTGTCCGCTCGGTATAGTTGTAGTCGTTGTAGGTCTCGAGATTCACACCCAGATAGACACGCTCGAGATGCACACGTTTCGCGGCAAACCAGAACGTGTCGATCGCTTCGCGCAATGTACCGCCACCATAGGCAAAGTTGTAATAGGGCTCCTTGGCCACTGTCTCGACGACAGCCGTCTTGAGTGCCATCATGCGCGAATCACCCAGGAGAATGTTCTTCGCCGGAGCGCGATCGAATTCCGTCATCTTCCACAAACAGGGGTTGAGCGGAAGCGATGTTGACAGCTTGATGTCGTGCGACAGAAAAGAACGCGTCGACACAAAGCCGAACGGATCGATCGCCGCGATGAAGGCGACGTACAGCGCCATCGGACTCGCGAACACGGCGAGCCGCTTCAGAAACCGTCTGATGTCGCCCTGTTCCGACTCGGCGACCGACGCCTCAGAATTGGAAGTAGATGAATTGCTGAGAGTCATTGAAGGCCCCGAAGAACAGGATGGCAACAACCTCCATATAATAGACACTCCAGCGCACCGCCCGGTGCTGACGGGCCAGGATCGCACGGATGCTCGAACGCCGCTGGACGATGTGGGCTAACAACATCACACACAGCGCACAGACGGCGACCTGGAACTCAAACTTGTCATGCTTCATCAAAATGTTCATTTTGATGAAGGCCAGGCTCTGCAGATCGTGAGGCAGCGTCCTGAGGCCACTGAATAGATGTGTGACGACATAGAAGGCATCGCCGAGCGACCTGGACCTGAAGAAAATCCACGCAAAGCAGGTCAGACAGAACGTGACGGCTATCTTGCACAGGCGCGTCGCCCAGAACAGCGTGCCGCCCGCTCTGGTAAACGGCGAACGCGCCGGCATCAGCTTGCTGGCGAGTATCTCGATGATGAGATAGAGGCCGTTGAGCCCACCCCAGACGACATACGTCCAGTTGGCGCCATGCCACAAGCCGCTGACGAGAAAAGTGAAGAACAGGTTGAAATACCAACGCGCTGTCGACACGCGGCTACCGCCGAGTGAAATGTACAGGTAGTCTCTGAACCAGGTGGAGAGCGAGATGTGCCACCGCTTCCAGAACTCGGCTATAGACTTGCTGAAGTACGGGCGATTGAAGTTCTTCATCAACGTGAAACCCATGACTTCAGCGGATCCAATCGCCACGTCAGAATAGCCGGAGAAATCGCAATAGATCTGAAAAGCAAACAGCACGGTTGCCGTGATCAACGAGATGCCCTGATACGAATGCACGTCGTTATAGACGGTGTTGACAAAAGGAGCGAGCCGGTCCGCTATGACGACTTTTTGAAACAGTCCCCAGACCATGAGTTGAAGGCCGGAGACTGCACGCGCATAGTCGAATGACTGCCGTGAGTGAAACTGAGGAAGTAGGTGTTGCGGGCGCTCGATCGGACCAGCGACCAGCTGGGGATAGAACATCACATAGAGCGCGAAAATGCCCAGATGTCTCTCTGACCTGACATGGCCACGATAGACCTCAATCGTATAGCTCAAGGACTGAAATGTGTGAAACGACAGTCCGATTGGAAGCAGCACCTCCAGCATCGGCGGGACGGGCAGGGACAGGTGGGCAAACGAGAGCAGTGCCCGCAAAGTGTCATTGAGAAACGTGTAGTACTTGAAAAAGGCCAGTACGCCGACGTTGGCCAGGATACTGGCGATGAGAAAGAGCCTTCGTCTCCGCCCTTCGGAACGCTCGATCGCAATGCCCGCAATAAAGTCGACAAGTATCGTAAAGGCGAGGATCAGGATGTAGATCGGCCTGAACACCATGTAGAAATAGCAACTCGCCGCGAGCAGCATGGCCCAGCGGAGCCGATGTGGCAGTGCAAAAAAGAGCACGGTCACAATGGGAAAAAAGAGCAGAAAATGAAATGAGTTGAACAGCATCGACGAGCCCGTTGAGTGACTGGCAACTGGCCATGAAGGGCGGTCCAGTCATGGGGTATCCGCGTGACTCAGGCCCACACTATATCGTGAGCCGCCGCAGGGGCCGGCGCCGGGGTGGCAGACCGGACGTGGTAGAGAGTAGCTCGACCGTAACGCCGGACGCCGGCGAGAAGGAAGGGGGTTCCTCTGTGCGCTAGATTGCAACCGATCGAATCGGCAGCGCACGGGCCAGACATCCCGCCAGCCGCCGCACCGCGTCATCGATTGTGTTCGGCAGCACGCTCGAGAAGCACAGTCGCAGCTCCGCTTCTCCGGCCGGGTCGGGGTAGAACGCGTGCCCCGGCACGAACGCGACGCCGGCCGCCAGCGCCTCGTCGCGGAGCGCCCGCGAGCTCACACCGGCGGGCACGCGGCACCAGAGATACAACCCGCCGTGCGGCCGCGCGAAGCGCAGCGCGCCCGCCGGCACGTGCCGCTGGATGGACGCGATCATCATCGCGCAGCGGCGCGCGTGCTCGGCGCGCAGCGTCCGGAGATGGGTGTCGAAGTTTCCATCGCGGATGAGCCGCGCCATCGCGAACTGCCCGAGGTTCTGCGTGTGCGGATCGAGCCGCTGCTTGATGATCGCGATCTGATCGACGATCGACGGCGCGGCCGAGAGCCACCCGAGACGCAGACCTGGCGCGAGCACCTTTGAAAAGCTGTTCAGGTAGATGACGATGTTCTGCGCGTCGAGCTCGCGCAGCGACGGCGGCGGCACCTCGTTGAAGTAGAGCTCGCGGTAGGTGGCGTCCTCGACGATCGGCACCCGATAGCGCTCGGCCAGCCGCAGCAGCTCTCGCCTCGCCCGGATCGGCATCGTCACGCCGGTCGGATTCTGGAACGTGGGGTTCGTGTAGATCAGCTTCGGGCGATAGCGCACGAGGACGTCTTCGAGCTCGTCCATGTCCGCCTTCGCCACGTCCCAGCCAATCAGCTTCGCGCCCGCGGCGTTGAACGATTGGATCGCGCCGAGATATCCCGGCCGATCGACGATGACCGCGTCACCGGGATCGATCAGGCACCGCGCCAGAAGATCGAGGCCCTGCTGCGCGCCGGCGAGCACGAGGACACTCTCGGCCGGCACGCCGAAGCGTTCGGCAATCGCCTCGCGAAGGGCCGGTTGACCTTCGGTCGGCCCGTGGCGCCACACAGCCAGGCGCTCCCGCTTGATCACATAGTCGACCGCCTGCTGAAAGGCCTCGATCGGAAAGCAGTCGATCGCCGGCTCGCCGGCCGCGAGCGACAGGACCTTGGCGTCGGACGAGTGGCGGATCGTGTCCCTGAGCGTCGAGTCGCTGGACCGAAGGGCAGCGGCGGCAATCTTGCCGCGCCACGCGAACGGCGCCCCCGTCGGATCGGGCGCGGCGCAGACGAACGTGCCTCGGCCGACATATCCGCGGAGCAGCCCGCGCGACTCGAGTTCGCGATACGCGCTGACTACCGTGGTGCGGCTGATCTGAAGACGATGCGCCAGTTCGCGCTCTGGCGGCACGCGCGATCCCGATGGAAGGTCGCCACGAGAGATCGCCGACTCCAGGAGGCTGACGAGATGTCCGTAGAGGGGCCGTGTGGTCCGCACGAACTGCCGTTCGATCAGCTGAATCATGTGCCCTCCGACGCCAAGGCCGAGGCCAGGGTGGCTGGCACCTCCCGGGAAAGGTGACTGGCACCCGCCTGCTGGGGAGTATGGCTCGGCCAGGACCTCATGGCCAATCCAATGAGCCATTGGGTGGCCAGTCGGCCGTCCAGTTACCGCAGATTACCGAATATTATTCGGTCGAGCGGGGATTGGACTGGGACCAATTGCGTTGTGGCAGGGACCAACTGCGACAGCCCGTAGACACGGGCCGGTCAGCCGTTGGTGATGGCTTCGAACCGGGGCCGGCCGCGCAGGTTGTCGAGGTCCGGGTCGCGCCGGGCACGCGCAGCGGTCAGTGCCGGGAGCGAAGCGTAGACGCGTTCGAGCATGTCGAGCGCCTTTTCCTCGTCATGCCTGAGTGCCAGCAGACAGGCGATGTAGTAGCGCGTGTAGGGATCGTCGGCGCCCTTGGCGACGCGCGCGTCGAAGGCCTTGAACGCGCGGTCGAAGAAGCGCGCGGCTTCCTCGGCTTTCCCCATGCGATGGTAGGCAGCACCAATCTTCATCGTGATCTCGATGCTGGTGCGTTCCTTGAGCGCGTGGTCGCTCGACGCGACAAATGCGAGGCCGCGCTCGTACTCGCGAATCGCCTCCTCGTACCGTCCCTGCAGGTAGTAGACGTAGCCGAGCCGGGCGTTGGCTCCGACGACCTGCAGGCCGGCGTTGCCCGAGATGTACTGATCCTGGAGCTCGACTGCGCGGCGGCATATGGCCTCGGCTTCTTCGTATTTGCCTTCCCAGGCGAGCAGCAATCCGAGCTGCAGATACGAATAGCCGGCCTCCGGGTTGAGCTCGATCGCCTTGCGGAACGCGGGAATCGCCGCGGCAAAGTCACCCTTCCCGGCCCAGTACGCGCGTCCCAGCGCCTGGTAGGCCTGGCCGTTCTCGGGCTCGAGCCTGATGGCTTCGTTGACCGACGCGATGGCCTCGTCGACCTGCCCGAGGTTGAGCAGTGCGCCGCCGAGCCAGGTGTGGGCATCGGCGAGCTCGGGATCGAGGGCGACGGCTCGGCGCTCCATCTCGACACCCTTGCGGACGAGGTCGCCAATCGACAGGAACGACCCCTTGAGCGAGTACGCGCCGCCAAGTGCGGCCCACGCCATCGCGTACTCCGGATCCTGGCGGATGGCTTCCTCGAACGCCGAAATCGCGCGCTCGATCGAGTCACGCGATGCGAGGCGCAGGTTCATCATCCCGCGCGCGTAGCTCTCGTACGCCTCGACCGATCGCGTCTCGCGCTTTTCGATGTCGGCGATCTCGCTGCCGCGCAGCGCCAGGTTGAGGCCCTGACTGAGCTCGAACACGATCTTGTCCTGCAGCGCGAAGATGTCGCCGATGCGGCCGTCGACTTTCACCGTGCGGCGGACCTCGCCGGTGCCGACGTCGACGAAATTCGCCGTAATGCGGACGAGCTCACCGAGGCGCTGGAATCCGCCGACCACCACCCACGTGGCGCCCAGCCGGCGGCCGACGTCGATCGCGAGCGACTCGTCGAGATGCGCGCTCGACGACAGGTTGCGGAGCGCGTCGAAGACGCGGGCTCGGCCGATGAGCGTCAGGCCGTGAATGTTCTTGAGGTCCGAGCTGACGGTCTCGGCAATTCCCGAACCGATCCAGTCGTCGGCAGGCTCGCGCGTGATGTTCGCGAACGTCATGACCGCGACCGACCGCTCGATCGTCACCGATGTCGACGACAGGCCGGCAGCGACGCGGCTCGTCGTGCCTCGCGGCACGGTGTCGAGCTCCTCCGCCACGTGGCGCAGGTCCTGCTGCATGTCACGCGCGGACTGATAGCGGAACGTGGGCGACTTCTCGAGCGCCCGCGCCACGACCGCGTCGAAAGACGGTGGGGCCGACGGTGCGAAGCGCGAAGGTGGCGGCGGAATCTCGTGCAGGATGTGATCGATGATCTCAGTCGGCGATCCGCCGACGAAGGGAATCCGGCCCGTGGCCAGCTCGAAGAGGACGACGCCGAGCGAAAAGAGATCGGTGCGGTGATCGACAGGCCGGCCGAGCGCCTGCTCTGGCGCCATGTAAGACACCGTCCCGACCACCATGCCCGCGATCGTGACCTGCGGCTGCGTGATCCGCGCAGCCTCGGCGCCCTCGGGTTTCACGAACTTGGCCAGCCCAAAGTCGAGGACCTTGACCAGCCCGCGCTCGGTCCGCATGAGGTTCGCGCTCTTGACGTCGCGGTGCACGATTCCGCGGGCATGCGCCTCGTCCAGTGCGTCGGTGACCTGCAGGCCGATCTCCACGACCTCGCGGATTGCCAGCGCCCCCTTCGACACGCGCGACGACAGCAGCTCGCCCTCGACGTACTCCATCACGATGAAGTCGGCGCCGCTCGATTCGCCGATGTCGTAGGTGACCGCGATGTTTGGAGAGCGGAGAAGCGACGCCGCACGCGCCTCGTTCAACAGGCGGGCGCGGCTCTCGGGATCCGACTTGAGGTCCGCAGGGAGGAACTTCAGCGCGACCGAACGGCCGAGCCGGACATCCTCTGCTCGATACACTTCACCCATGCCACCGGCGCCAAGGCGCTCGCCGATGCGATAGTGCTGAACGGTCGAACCAATCAAGGTATCCACGAGGTGTCCGAAGCAGGGCCCGCGACCCCTATCTTACGACGCGCGCCCCGGACCGGACGTTCCCACCCCACCCCGGTCAAGGCTTCGCCTTCGGGCCCAGCCACGCGTCCCGAAACGCCTTCTGATCGGGCGTCAGCGCCGCGCCCGTGGACTCGACCGTGACGGCGTCGAGCGATGGATCTTCCTTGAGCAGGATCGTCGCAGTCGCGGACGCGCCTCCGCGTCGCTTGTAGATCACCGTGAGGCGGTCGCCGGGCTTGCGCGCCTTGACCGCGGCCTGCAGGACGCCGCCCGCCATTGCTTTGCCGTCCACGTCCACGATCACGTCGCCCTGATCGAGGCCGGCGTCGAACGCCGGCGAGCCCCATGGCAGCAGGGTGTTGATCGTTCCGCTGCCGTCGACCAGATTCGCCGGGCCGAGCCACGCCGCACCCGGGCTGCGCTTGCGCAGGACGTACCCTGCGCGCAGCAGCAGTCGCGCGTAGTCGGCCACGTCGCGGCCTTCGACGAACTTGTCGAAGAACTCATCGGCGAACGCGCGGTCGCCGGACACCTCTGCCAGCCGGGCGCGCGCGTCCGCGAGCGTGTAGGGCTTCCCCACCAGTCCCGGCTGCGGCCCGCCAGGCTTGCCGTGGACGCGCCACATCGCCCGCATGTAGTCGTCGAGCGAGATCTTCCCATTCGATCGATCGCGGAGGCTGAGATCGAGCGCGAGCGCAACGGCGGAACCATACGTGTAGTACGAGAGAAACGTCGTCGAAAAGTTGGTCCTGTCGACGGCGCGTGCAGCGTCAGTGAACGGCGCCATCTGGCTCATCTGCACGGCCGATCGAAACTGGCGCCCGGGGTTGTTGATGACCGAGATCGCCGCGCGTGCAAGTCCGGATGCTGCCTCGTCGCGCTTCGACAACCCGGTCCTCGCCATGATTAGGTTGCCGTAGTACTGCGTGAACCCTTCGGCGAGCCAGAGCTCGCCCGAAATGTTGGCTTCCTCGAAGTTGAAGGGCTCGAGCGTCTTCGGCCGGATGCGCTCGACGTTCCACGCGTGGAAGAACTCGTGCGACACCGTGTCGAGCACGTCGGCGACCATGCCAGGCGTGCGAAGGGACACGGGCGCGGCCACGACGGTACTATTCCGGTGCTCCATTCCATCGCCGCCACCCCAAGGCACGTAGTCGCCGAGGAACGTGTAGTAGCCTGGCTCGAACTCTGGAAACTCCCCGTAGACAGCGGCTTGCTCGGTCACGATTTTTTGGGCGCCGGCCACATATTCGTTCACCTCCGCGTCGCCCGCATCGTGATGAATGGCCGCCCTGATCGTGACCTCCCTGCCGTCAGGGCCTCGTACCGTGAACGTCCGGATCGTCTGCGCGCTCAGCTCTGTCGGGCTGTCCATCAGGTACTGAAGGTTGGGCGCCGTGAACGTCCAGGGATCGCCGGTCGGAAACAACTGCGTTGCGACGACCCAGGACGGGCTCTTCGGCGCCTCGAACGTGACGCGCACGCTGCGACCATCGAACCCGCGCGCCCATAGCAGCGTCGCCGGCATGTTCAGGTGCGCGTGCGTCGCATCGATGCCGAGATATGTGCCGTCCACATAATCGCCATAAATCTTGTAGACGATGCGGACGGTGCCGTCGTGACCGGTCACGTCCCATTGAGACGGGTTCGGCCTGGTGGTGGCGAGCGCCTTCCCCTTGCTGTCGAACGCCTGCAGCTCGAACACGTTCTTCGCGTATTCGTGCAGGGCGTATCGCCCGGGCGACGATCGGCTCATGCGTGCCTCGAGCGTGCCGGCGGGCACGTTCGGAAACGTCACCTCAATCTGCGCGTAGTGATGCTCGGGCGCGGGAAAGGAGACGCGGTAGGTGACGGCCGGCTGCGCAAACGCAGTCGCTGTCAGCACGAGGCAGGTCAGAACCGACGGCAGGAGCCGGGCCGCAAGACGCATGCATGTCCTCTCTAGCGGGGGGCGAAACTCGGATCGTAGCACGGTGCTCCCGCAACTCGGATTGAAGGAATGGACGGAGTTCCACGGGACGCGGATCGCACGGATCGACGGAATCTCACGGGGCGCGGATCTCGCGGATCTACGAGTTTCGCGGGCCGCGGATCCAACAGATCAAGCCCGTCCGCCCATCTGCGCTTATCCGCGTGATCCGCGTCCCGTCCGTGATGATCTGCGCTTATCCGAGTGCCATCCGTCGATCCGCGCGCCGTTTCGCGGACAGAATCCACGCGTACACCAGCGCGAGGGCCACCACATTCGGCCAGAAGATCCGCGGGTCCGTCCAGGTGAGGCCGCTGAAGTGCCACGACGACAGCGGATAGAACGGTTGGGTCTGATACCGCTCGTGCGTCGGGATATCCATCACGATGTGCAGCGCGTATGGAATCGCGAGCCAGGCGTACCGGCGCCAGCGGGTCACGACGAGGACTGCCGTCACGACCCCGAGCAGCACCAGACTGTGCGTGTAGACGTAGTAGCGGAAGTACGACTCGACGAGCTCGGGCGGAAGCGGCGGGCCGTCGGCGCGCCAGATGCGACGGTCGCTGCCCATGGGGAGCGCAGTCAATCCTTCCGCGATGACCCGCTCCGCTGCGCTCGGGACGAACCACAGGAGATCGGGCGCCGCACCGGCGAGCGCGCCCCACCATCGCAATCGTGGCTTGCGGTGCAGCGTGGCGTAACCCCAGGCAGCGTGAGAGAACGTGTCCATGTAAAACCCGTGAACCGTGAACCCTGAACCCTGAACCCTGAACCCCGAACCCCGAACCCCGAACCAGTAATATCACTACGTGGCCGAGCTGACACCGGCGCTGACGCGCACCAACGCCGTTGCGATGGTCGCCGGAACGATCATCGGCGCGTCGATCTTCGTTCAGCCGTCGGAGATCGCGCGGCACCTCGCCACGCCGCTCGACATCATGCTCGTCTGGCTCGCCTGCGGCGTCCTCACGCTGTTCGGCGCTCTGGTCTGCGCGGAGCTCGCCTCGGCGTTTCCGCGCACCGGCGGCCTGTACGTCTTTCTGCGCGAGACATTCTCGCCGCTTGCCGGATTCCTCTGGGGATGGGCGATGTTCTGGAGCATGCACACCGGCATCATCGCAGCCATCGCCACCGTCTTCGCGCGCTATACCGCGCATTTCGTCGAGGTCGGCGACACCGGCATCCGGCTGATTGCCGTCGCCGTGATCGTGGCGTTGTCGGCGCTGAACTACGTCGGTGTCCGCGCCGGGAGCCGCGTACAAACTGCGCTCACCATCACCAAAGTCCTGGCAATCGCCGCCGTCGTCGTCGCCGGCCTGCTGCTCACGGGGTCTGATCTTGATTTTCTTACCGGGCGGAATAATCAAGATTTGACCCCAACCGGATATAGCGAGTTTCTGCTCGCGATGGTCGCGGGACTCTTTGCGTATGGTGGCTGGCACATGGTCACCTACACAGCCGGTGAAACCGTCATGCCCGCGCGGACGATTCCAACTGCGCTCATGGCGGGCGTCGCCATCGTCACGGCCTGCTACATGGCGATGAACGTGCTCTACCTGGCCGCGCTGCCGCTCGACACCGTGCGCTCATCGACACGCATCGCGGCTGACGCGGCAGATGCGCTCCTCGGACGAGGTGGCGCCTCGGCCATGGCCGCGCTCGTCATGATGTCGTCGCTCGGCGGCCTCACGGGCATCGTGCTGACGGGACCGCGCGTCTATTACTCGATGGCGGGAGACGGCCTGGCGTTCCGCTGGCTCGATTACGTGCACCCGGTGTACCGCACGCCATCGCGAGCGATCGTGGCGCAGGCGCTCTGGGCGTGCACGCTCGCAGCAACCGGTGGCTACCGGCAACTCTTCACGCGCGTCATCTACACCGAGTGGCTGTTCTTTGCGCTGATGGCGTTCGGCATCTTCCTGCTCAGACGCAGGCCGGGCTATAAGCCGCCGTATCGCACGTGGGGATACCCGGTGGTCCCCGCCGTGTTCATCGCGGCGTCCCTGGCCATCGTGATCAATCAGATTGTCCGGACACCAATCGAGGCGTTGACCGGTCTCGGGATGGTCGCGTTGGGCGTGCCGGTCTACTATCTGCTGATTGCGAGAAACTCTTCTGCGCGGCCGACGACTTCCTCACAATGAGCACGATGGCTCAGCGGCAATGAAGTTCGTGCACAGACAGCAGCGCCTGCGGCCCGAGGGCGGCGCGACCAGCCTCCGCCAAGGCTACGGCGGTCCGCCGAAGCTTCAGCGAAGGCGGATGACGCCGCGCGAGAGCGAGCGACAGCCGTGAGCCGCCGGGAGCGCAACGCGCGAGCGGCGCGCTTGGGGGTGGGGCCCCGAGCGCACTGATGGGGGTGGGGCCCCGCGAGCATTGATAAATGCAGACATTGCCTATCTACTAGCTAGTTCTGGATTTGTTAGCTCATTCTAGACTTGTGCCTTTTTCCCCTCATGGGAACCATGCGCATCATCGACTTCCACAACCACTACTACCCGCCCGAGTACGTCGAGGCGCTGAAATCTCCGGCCTCGAAGTCGGTGGTCAAGGTGACCTACGACGCCGATGGCAACCCGTGCGTCCACTACCCGGGCGACTACAACATCCTCGTCCCGGGGCATCGGGACATCGAGTACCGGCAGCGCGTGCTCGACGAGCACGGGGTAGCGACGCAGCTCCTGAGCTTCACGACGCCCGGCGTGCACGTCGAAGCGCCCGAGATCTCGGTGCGCTGGGCGCGGATGGTCAACGACGCGTTCGCGCGCGTGGTTCGCGAGCGCGCGGGCCGCTTCTCGGCCCTCGCCACGCTGCCGCTCAACGATCCGGCCGCGTCGGTCGCCGAGCTCGAGCGCGCGATGACGACGCTGGGATTACCGGGCGCGATGGTGTTCAGCAACGTCAATCACGTGGCGCTGGCCGACGAGCGGTTCGAGCCGCTCTGGCGCAGGGCGAACGAGCTCGGCGCCGTGATCTACATCCATCCGACCGATCCGCTCGGCGTCGACGCGATGCTCGACTACTGGCTGATGCCGCTCGTCGGCTTCCTGTTCGACACCACGCTCGCCGCCTCGACGCTCGTGTTCAGCGGCGTCGTCGAGCGGCATCCGCGCATCCGGTGGGTGTTGACGCACATGGGTGGAGCGATCCCGTATCTGGCGGAACGTCTCGATCGCGGGTACCGCGCGTTTGCGGACTGCCGGCAGCACATCAACCGTCCGCCGAGCGAGTACCTGCGCGAGTTCTACTTCGACACGGTCAACTTCAATCCGTCGGCGCTCCGACTCGCGCTCGACTTCGCGGGTGAGGATCGCATCCTCGCTGGGAGCGATTATCCGCACCAGATCGGAAGTATTCCGCTGATGCTCGAAACAATCCGCGAGTACGACGCGCCGGCGGTCCTCAAAGAAAAACTTCTCTACCGGAACGCGTCGGCGCTCCTCGGATTGTGACGGTTTGACACTTTGTGAAATATTTCACATTATTTGTGGGGCGCGGGAGTCTGTCGGGAGTCTGTTCAGAGCCACAGGGACGAATGGCGACCTCTAATGTCGCACTTCTGCTGGCGGCCCTGTTTCGAGTAGGCTCTTGTGGCGCGCGGCAATTGACGCGCAAAAGAGACGACAACGCCCGGTTCCGCGGCGCCTAGAACGAGTCCTCCCGCCGGTTGCGGGGACCTGTTTCGGCAGTGTCAAGAAAGCAGCTCCATGGGCCGTCGAGCGGGATCGGGGACGGCGCGGATGTCGACACGATGAGCCAGCTTTTCCATCGCAACACCAATATTTACTCTCGGGTCAGCATCGTCGCGGGCCTGGCGTTCCTGGGGTTCCTCGGCTGGGTCGTCACCATGCTGTACCTCTCGGGTACCACACCAAGCAGGCTGACTTCGTCGAGCAGCCCATTCAGTTCAGCCATGCCCATCACGTCGGCGGCATGGGGATCGATTGCCGGTACTGCCACACGTCGGTCGAGGAGTCCGCGTTCGCGAACATTCCCCCGACCAAGACGTGCATGAACTGCCATTCGCAGATCTGGACGAACGCGCCCATTCTCGAGCCCGTCCGCGCCAGCTTCCGGGACGACAAGCCCCTCAGATGGGTTCGCGTGCACGATCTGCCGGATTTCGTGTATTTCAACCACGGCATCCACGTGAACAAGGGCGTCGGCTGCGCCACCTGCCACGGGCAGGTCGACAAGATGCCGCTCATGTACCAGCAGTCGACGCTGATGATGAACTGGTGCCTGGACTGCCACCGCAACCCTGACAAGTACGTGCGGCCGCGCGACCAGGTCTTCAACATGAACTGGGAACGTCCGTCAGACGATCCGGACCTCGGGTTGCGTCTGGTTCAGGAATACAAGATCGGCTCGAAGGAGCAGCTGACGAGCTGTTCGACGTGCCATCGATAAGCTTCCAGCCTTCAGCTGTCAGCTATCAGCTCAGGAGCTAGGAAGTGAGGTGGCTGAAGTTAGATGTATGACCACTGAGAGCCTGAAGCTGTAAGCTGATAGCGACCATATGGACTTCGCTGCAATCCGATCGCGTCTCGCAGATTCTTCCGGCCGCCTCTATTGGCGGAGCCTGAGCGAGCTGGCCGATACCCCTGACTTCCGCGACTACCTGCACCGTGAGTTCCCGGAGCAGGCGTCGGAGTGGAACGACCCCAAGGGCCGGCGCAACTTTCTCAAGCTGATGAGCGCATCGCTCGCGCTCGCCGGCGTTGGCGCCTGCACGAGGCAGCCTCCCGAGGACATCGTTCCCTACGTCCGCCAGCCGGAGGACCTCGTGCCCGGCCGGCCCCTGTTTTTCGCCAGCGCGATCACGCTCGGCGGCGTCGCGCGGCCGGTCCTCGTCGAGAGCCACATGGGCCGTCCGACGAAAATCGAGGGAAATCCCGAGCATCCAGCGAGCCTGGGGGCGACCGACGTCCTGACGCAGGCCGCCGTACTTGGCCTGTACGACCCGGATCGGTCGCAGACGGTCACCTACCGGGGTGAGGTGCGACCGTGGACCACATTTCAGGCAGCCATCCGATCGGCGCTGGCCGGCCAGAAGGCGACTCGGGGCGCCGGTCTCCGGATTCTGACCGAGCCGATCACCTCGCCCTCGCTGTCCGAACTCCTCGCAACGGTTCTTCAGGACTACCCGCAAGCGCATTGGCATCAATACGATCCAGTCGCCGGCGATGGCGGACGCCTGGGCTTGAGTCAGACGACGGGCTCGGCCAGCCAGGCCGTCTACCACCTCGACAAGGCCGATGTCGTGGTCTCGCTCGACGCCGATTTCCTCGGAGTCGGCGCGTCGATGGTTCGCTACACGAGGGACTTTGCCGACCGCCGCCGCGTCACCGACGACGCGAAGCAGATGAATCGGCTGTACGTGATCGAGAGCTCGCCGACGCTGACAGGCGCCAAGGCCGAGCACCGGCTGCCAATCCGGTCTTCTGATATTGAAGGCTTTGCGCGCGGCCTTGCCGCGGCAGTGGGTGCGGGTGGGCAGGCCGGTGCGCCTGGCGGTCCGAACGAAGCCAAGTGGATCGCGGCCATCGGCAAGGATCTGCAGGGAAGTCGAGGACGGTCGGTCGTCATGGCCGGGGAATTCCAGCCCGCGGCCGTCCATGCGCTCGCTCACGCCATGAATCAGGCGCTTGGAAACATTGGTACGACAGTTACTTACGGCGGATCGATCGAGCCGCAGCCGGTCAGCCAGCATGCCTCCCTCGCAGAGCTCTCGACGGCGATGGACGCGGGACAAGTCCAGGTGCTGGTAATTCTCGGCAACAACCCGGTCTTCACCGCTCCGGCAGACGTGAAGTTCGCCGAACGGCTGGCCAAGGTCGGACTCGTCGTCTACCACAGCCTCTATCTGGACGAGACGTCCGAGCTCGCGCACTGGAATATTCCGGACACGCACGCCCTCGAATCGTGGGGCGATCCACGGGCGTACGACGGCACGGTCACGCTGATGCAGCCGCTCATCGCGCCGCTCCACGACACGCATTCGGCGCACGAGCTCCTCGCCAGCCTCACCAGTCAGCCGGGGCGGAAGACGCTCGACCTCGTCAAGGATTACTGGACGCGCGCGTTCGGCGGCGCGACCGGATGGACCGTCCGGAACGCCGACGGCGAGACGTTCGGGAACGCCGACTCGTTCTGGAAACAGGCCGTGCACGACGGTTTCATCCGCGGCACGGCCACGTCAACCGGTGGTCAGGCCACGCCGTTCAAGCCGCTTGCGGCCGCCCCGGCGGCGGCACCGGCTGCCGCGGCAAGTGCCGCAGGTGCGGTTCCGGCCGCTGCGCCCGCACCGACACCAGCTCCGACACCAGCGCCCGCTCCCACGCCTCTCGCGCCTCCTCCGGCCGCAGCCGGGCTCGAGCTGATCTTCCGGCCCGATCCGACGGTGTGGGACGGCCGCTTCGCCAATAACGGCTGGCTCCAGGAGGCACCCAAGCCGCTGACCAAGCTGACGTGGGACACCGCGGCCTGGATCAGCCCGAAGCTCGCCGAGGAAAAGAGCCTCGACCGAGGCGACATCATCGAGCTGCGCTATCGAGGATTGACTGCGCGGATGCCCGTGTTCATCGTGCCGGGCCAGCCCGACCAGTCGGTCACCGTGTTCCTCGGTTACGGCCGGCGCATGGCCGGACGCGTGGGCACGGCGAGCGAGGAAGCGCAGGCGTTCAACGCCTACAAGCTGCGCACGTCGGATGCACCCTGGTTCGGCACGGGTCTCGAGATCGTCAAGACCGGCGACCGGTACTTGCTGGCCACGACGCAGGACCACCACGCCATGGAGGGTCGTCATCCGGCGCGCGTCGTCACGCTCGCGGAGTACACGCACGAGCCCGAGATCGTCGGACACATGGCTCACGCGTTCCCCAAGACACTCACCCTGTATCCGGACCACGAGTACAAGGGCAACAAATGGGGCATGGCGATCGATCTGACGTCGTGCACCGGCTGCGGCGCCTGCGTCGTCGCCTGCGTGGCCGAGAACAACATCCCGGTCGTCGGCAAGGAGCAGGTCAACAAGAACCGCGAGATGCACTGGATCCGCGTCGACCACTACTTCACGGGCGACATCGAGACACCGGAGTCGGTGCAGGCGGTGCACCAGCCGGTGCCGTGTCAGCAGTGCGAGAACGCGCCGTGTGAGGTGGTCTGCCCGGTCGCGGCCACGACCCACAGCTCCGAAGGCCTGAACGACATGGTCTACAACCGCTGCGTGGGTACGCGCTACTGCTCGAACAACTGCCCGTACAAGGTCCGCCGCTTCAACTTCCTGCTCTACTCGGACTGGAACACGGAGAGCTACTATTCGCAGCGCAATCCCGATGTCACGGTGCGCAGCCGCGGCGTCATGGAGAAGTGCACCTATTGCGTGCAGCGCATCAACACGGCGCGCATCGACGCCAAGAAGGACAACAATCGGGACATCCGCGACGGCGAGATCGTCACCGCGTGCGAGGCCGTCTGTCCGGCCGATGCGATCGTGTTCGGCAACATGAACGACCCGAACAGCCGGGTCAACAAGCTGAAGGCGCAGCAGCGCAATTACGGGATGCTCGAAGATCTCAACACGCGCCCGCGGACGACGTATCTCGCGTCGCTGCGCAACACCAATCCTGAGCTCGAACCCGCGACCGTACCTGGCGGGGGCGAGCGAACGACGGGTCACTGATGGATTCGACACACGTCCAGCGCTCGTCCTACAAGAAGCCGCCGCCGGTCATCGAGCCGGGGCACACGTTCGAGTCGGTCACGAACAAGATCAGCTCGGTCGTACTGACGAAGTACCAGCCCTTCGCGTGGGTCGTCACGACCGCGATCGGGTTCCTGTTCCTGAACGTCCTGATGGTGTCGGTCGGCTACCTGTTCCTGAAGGGTATCGGCATCTGGGGCAACAACATCCCGGTCGGCTGGGCGTTCGACATCATCAACTTCGTGTGGTGGATCGGCATCGGCCACGCCGGGACGCTCATCTCGGCGATCCTGCTCCTCCTCAAGCAGGACTGGCGCACGTCGATCAACCGGTTTGCCGAGGCGATGACGCTCTTCGCCGTCGCCTGCGCGCTGATGTTCCCGCTCATTCACACCGGCCGGCCCTGGCTGGCGGCGTACTGGCTGTTCCCGTACCCGAACAGCATGAGCATCTGGCCGCAGTTCCGCAGCCCGCTCATCTGGGACGTGTTCGCGGTCAGTACCTACGGGACGGTCTCGGCACTGTTCTGGTACACCGGGCTCATTCCTGACCTGGCGACGTTCCGCGATCGAGCGAAGCACAAGGTCACCAGGTACATCTACGGCTCGCTCGCGCTCGGCTGGCGCGGATCGGCGCGGCACTGGCAGCGCTACGAGAACGCGTACCTGCTGCTCGCCGGCATGTCGACGCCGCTCGTGCTCTCGGTCCACACGGTCGTGAGCTTCGACTTCTCGGTCGGCATCATCCCCGGCTGGCACACGACGATCTTCCCGCCCTATTTCGTCGCCGGCGCCATCTACGCCGGCTTTGCGATGGTCCTCACCCTCGCGATTCCGTTGCGACGCATGTTCGGGTTCGAAGACTTCATCACGATGCGCCACCTCGAGAACATGGCGAAGGTGACGCTGGTCACGGGAATGTTCGTGACCTACGGCTACGCGATGGAGATCTTCTTCGGCTACTACAGCGCCAATCAGTACGAGAAGTTCATGATCCACAACCGTATGTTCGGGCCGTACGCCTGGTCATACTGGATGCTGATCTTCTGCAACGGCATCGTGCCGCAGACGCTGTGGATCAAGAGCCTGCGCACCAACACCATCTGGCTCTTCATCATGTCGCTCATCGTCAGCGTCGGCATGTGGCTGGAGCGGTTCGTGATCATCGTCACCTCGCTCCACCGCGACTTTTTGCCCTCGTCGTGGGGGATGTACTACCCGACGTTCTGGGATTTCTCGACCTTCTTTGGCACCATCGGGCTGTTCGTCACGCTGATGTTCCTCTTTGTCCGCGTGCTGCCGATGATCTCCATCTTCGAGGTGCGCATGCTGTTGCCGAAGGCAAGCATCAAGGGGCACGAGACGATGTTGCCGCAGGCGCACGTAGACGACGCGGAGGGAATCTAAGCCATGCATCGCGCGCCGGATGCTCCAAAACTCTACGGCCTGCTGGCTGAGTTCGACGATCCCAACGCCCTCACCGAAGCGGCGAAGCGGACCTACGCCGAAGGCTACCGGAAGACCGATGCCTATTCGCCCTTCCCCATCGAGCATGTCTGGGAGGCGATGGGCGTGCACGACCGTCCCGTATCGTTCTTCGTTCTTTGCGGCGGCATCCTCGGCATGTTCGCCGGATTCGGCCTGTGCTACTGGGTATCGACCATCGCCTACCCGCTGAACGTCGGCGGCCGGCCGTTCAACAGCTGGCCTTCGTTCATCCCGGTGACGTTCGAGTTGACGATCCTCGTGGCGTCGTTTGCGGCGGTGATCTCGATGATCGCGCTCAACGGCCTGCCGATGCCGTACCACCCGGTGTTCAACGTGCCCAGCTTCATCCGGGCGAGCCAGGACAAGTTCTTCCTGGCGATCGAGGCGACCGACCCGAAGTTCGACCGCGTACGGTACTTTCGAGTTCATGAAAACCCTTGGAGCCCGAGAGATCAATGAAGTCGACGCATAGACAGCAGCGCCTGCGGCCCGAGCGCGGCGCGAAGTCGCCGCGTGAGAGCGAGCGGGGGTGGGGCCCCGCGAGCGCTGATAAATGCAGACGGTCGGTGCGTAGCCAGCTCGTTGTGGTTCTCTGCCTCCTGGCAGCGGCAGCAGGCTGCCGGCAGGACATGCACAATCAGCCGAAGTACCGGCCGCTCCGGGCGAGCGCGTTCTTCGAGAACGCGTCGAGCGCGCGGCCGCTCGTCGAGGGCACGATCGCGCGCGGGACGCTCCAGACCGACACGGCGTTCTTCACTGGAAAGAACGGCGCCATGCTCGTGAGCGAGCTGCCGTTCCCGGTGACGCAGGCGGTCCTCGATCGCGGCCAGGAGCGCTATGGCATCTACTGCACGCCGTGCCACGACGCCACGGGCAACGGCAACGGCATGGTCGTGCAGCGTGGCTATCCGAAACCGCCGTCGTATCACATCGATCGCCTGCGACAGATCGAGGCGGGCTACTTCTTCGACGTCATGACCAACGGTTTCGGCCGGATGCCGGACTACCGCGCGCAGATCACGCCGCGCGATCGCTGGAACATCGTCGCCTACATCCGCGCGCTGCAATTGAGCCAGCACGCGGCGACATCCGATGTGCCGGGCGGCGACCCGACGAAGCTGGCGACGCCGGCCGCGGCAACCGGGCACGAACCGGCGAAGCACTGACGCACCTATGACTACCCAGGCAGTCATCACCGACTCTCCGGCGCTGGCCAGGTTCCAGCAGCGGTCGCTCATCATCGGCGCCGCCGGCCTCGTGGCCAGCGCGATCGGCGCCGCCATGGACTTCGACCAGTTCATCCACTCGTGGCTGATCGGCTTTCTGTTCTGCCTCGGCATGACGCTCGGATCGCTGGCGCTGCTGATGCTGCAGCACCTGTCGGGTGGCCAGTGGGGGCTCGTCAGCCGCCGCGTGCTCGAAGCCGCGACCCGGACGCTGCCGGTTGTCGCGCTCTTCTTCATTCCCGTGCTCCTCCAGCTGCCTGCCATCTTCGAGTGGGCCCGGCCAGAGGCCGCGGACAACGCCATCATCCAGGCCAAAGCCGCCTACTTGAATCCGGGGTTCTTCGTCGTCCGGGCGGTCTTCTACTTCGCGTTCTGGATGCTGCTCATGGTGCTGCTCAACCGCTGGTCGGCGGAGCAGGACGCCGGACGGGGCACGACCCCAGCCGACAGCGTGCGATTCCGGACGGTCAGCGCGCCGGGGCTGCTCTTCCTGGTGCTGACGGTCACCTTCGCATCGGTCGACTGGATCATGTCGCTCGACCCCGAGTGGTTCTCCACGATTTTCGGGTTGATGACGGTTGCCGGCTGGGGTCTGACGGCCTTCGCGCTGACCATCGTCGTCCTCGCAATGCTCCAGGGTTCGGGCGCCGCGACCGACATCCTCAAGCCGCGGCATTTCCACGACCTCGGCAAGCTGATGCTCGCGTTCGTCATGCTGTGGGCGTATCTCAACTTCTCGCAGTTCCTGATCATCTGGTCCGGCAACCTGCCGGAGGAGATTCCCTGGTACGTCAAACGGACCACGGGGTCGTGGGGTTACGTCGCGATCGCGCTCGTCGTCGGGCACTTCGTGCTCCCGTTTACGATCCTGCTCTCACAGGACATCAAGAAGCGTGGCAAGCTGCTGGCCCGCGTGGCGATCTTCATCATCTGCATGCGGATGGTCGATTTGATCTGGCTGGTCGAGCCCACGTTCCGGCCGGGCACCGGTTTCCCGATCCACTGGCTCGACATCACGCTGCCCGTAGGCCTCGTCGGCATCTGGATGTTCATGTTCACCCGCAACCTCCGCAGCCGGGCCCTTCTGCCGGTCAACGATCCGTACTTCAAGGAGGCGTTCGCGCATGAAGCCCACTAAGGCCTCCACCGTGCATCACCACGCTCCCGAGGAGATGCAGAACGACGACGTTGCGCACGAGCATAGCGACATCAACATTACCGCGCTCGTAGGGTCAATGGTCGTCATGTTCGGCGTGGTTCTGGGCACCGCGGGACTGATGGCCCTGCTCTTCGGTTTCCTCGAGCGCGAGGCCAAGGCCAGGGACCCGCAGCTCTCACCCCTGGCCATGCCGGCGGCGACGATGCCGAAGACGACCATTGCGTCGCCCTTTTTCGGCGGGGCGCCGGACCCGAAACTGATGACGGGTGAGCCGATGAACCTCAGGGACATGCGGACCGAGGAGCAGACGCAGCTGCACGGGTATGGCTGGATGAACGAAAAGGCGGGCGTTGCGCACATTCCGATCGACGAGGCCAAGAAGTTGACGCTCGAGCGCGGTCTGCCCGTGCGTCCAGAGCCGCTGACGGATCCGCGATTTGGAACGCGTGTGCCCGCGTCGGGCGAATCGTCCTCTGGCCGGAACATCACGCGGGCGCTGCCGTCAGCGACAGCCGAACCCGCGCCGGCACCGGCCGCCGCGCCGGGGCACGAGGCGCACAAATAGTTCAAGGTTCAAGGTTCAAGGTTCAGGGTTCAGGGTTCAGGGTTCAGTTACAGGTATGACCAGGGGACTTCTCATCACCGCTCTAGGGGCATTGGCGCTCGCTGCCGGCTCGCGGGCGTACGCCCAGAATCCGGGCGGGCTGGTCGAGCCCGGGGAACCGACGTCGGCACGGCCAGGCATTCTCAGCAAGATCGCGATCGATCAGCGCATCGGCTCCCAGGTGCCGTCTGACATTCCGTTCATCGACGAGAACGGCCAGCCGGTGAAGATCGGTGATTACTTCGGCAAGCGGCCGGTCGTGCTCGCGCTCGTTTACTACGAGTGCCCGATGCTGTGCACGCAGGTCCTCAACGGCCTGGTCTCGGCGGTCGGGGTGTTGAACTTCGAGGCCGGCCGCGACTTCGACGTCGTCGCAGTGAGCTTCAACCCGAAGGAAGGGCCCGGGCTCGCGTCGCAGAAGAAGGCGAGTTACGTCGAGCGATATGGGCGTCCGCAGGCGGCTGGCGGCTGGCACTTCCTGACAGGAACGCAAGAGTCGATCACGCGCCTGACCGAGGCGGTAGGCTTCAAGTACCAGTACGACGCCAACATCGGGCAGTTCGCACATGGCGCCGCGATCGAGCTACTGACGCCGAAGGGCACCATCGCGAAGTACTACTACGGCATCGAGTACTCCCCCGGGACCTCCGACTCGGCATCATCGAGGCCTCGGACGAACACATCGGGACGGTCATCGACGACGTGCTGCTCTTCTGCTACCACTACGACCCGTCGAGCGGCAAGTACGGCCCGAGCGTCCTCGCGATCGTGCGCGCCGGCGGCATCGCCACCGTGCTGGCGTTTGCGATATTCCTGACGGTCAGCCTGCGCCGGGATCACGCGCTCGCCGCACCGGTCAATCCAACTCCGCACCGAACCTGACGATGTTCACGAACCTTCCGTTCTTTCCGCAGCAAGCGTCGGCGCAGGCGCCACAGGTCGACGCCATTTACTTCTTCATGGTCGCGGTCACAGCGTTCTTCTCGCTGCTGATTGCGGTGCTCGTCGTCGTCTTCGCGATCAAGTTCCGCCGCAAGCGCGACGACGAGGTCGGCGTGGGGATTCACGGCTCGCTGGTGCTCGAGCTGCTCTGGACGTTCATCCCGCTCGGCATCGCCATGGTGATGTTCGCGTGGGGCGCGAAGGTGTTCTTCGATCTCTACCGGCCGCCGGCGGGCGCGATGGAGATTTTCATCGTCGGCAAGCAGTGGATGTGGAAGGCGCAGCACGCCGACGGGCAGCGCGAGATCAACGAGCTGCACGTGCCCATCGGCCGCCCGGTGAAGCTCGTGATGGGCTCGGAAGACGTCATTCACAGTTACTACATCCCGGCGTTCCGGGTGAAGGCGGACGTCATTCCGGGACGCTACAACTCGCTGTGGTTCACGGCCACCAAACCGGGGCGCTACCACCTCTTCTGTGCGGAGTACTGCGGAACGAAGCACTCCGGGATGATCGGCTGGATTACGGCCATGGAGCCGACTGACTTTCAGGCGTGGCTGGCGGGGGGGCCGGCGACGACGTCGCCAGTGGCGGCGGGCGAGAAGCTCTTCCAGGATCTGGCGTGCAACTCGTGCCACCAGGCGGGCCCGCAGGGCCGCGCACCGGTGCTCGACGGGCTCTTCGGAAAAACGATCCAGCTGCAGGGCGGCGGGACCGCAGTCTTCGACGAAGCCTACTTGCGCGAGTCGATTGTGAACCCGCAGGCAAAGATCGCTGCCGGCTTCCAGCCCATCATGCCGACGTTCCAGGGCCTGGTGACCGAAGAGCAGCTCCTGCAGCTCATCGCCTACGTGCGCTCGCTCGGGCAGCGGGCCGCCGTGGGTACGACGCCGCCGGGATCGTAGGACCGCACAGGAATCATATGGACACCGTCAGTTACCTCAACGACGGCCACGGCATCAAGTCCTGGCTGTTGACCAAAGACCACAAGCGCATCGCGCTCCTCTACCTCGTGTCGATTACCGCCTTCTTCGCGATCGGCGGGTTGTTCGCGATGTTCATCCGTCTGGAGCTGCTGACGCCGGCCGGCGACCTGCTGTCGAGCGAAACCTACAACAAGATGTTCACCATGCACGGCGTGGTGATGGTCTTCTTCTTCCTGATCCCGTCGATTCCCGCTGTGCTGGGGAACTTTCTCATCCCGATCATGATCGGCGCGAAGGATCTGGCGTTCCCGCGCATCAACCTGATCAGCTGGTACATCTACATCCTTGGCGGCCTGTTCACGATGACCGCGGCGCTCAGCGGCGGCGTCGACACCGGCTGGACGTTCTACACGCCGTACAGCACGGCGGCGGCGAACTCCCACGTCGTCACCGCGGCGCTCGGCGTCTTCATCACCGGGTTCTCGTCGATCCTGACCGGCCTCAACTTCATCGTCACGATCCACCGGATGCGGGCGCCAGGGCTGACGTGGTTCCGGCTGCCGCTCTTCGTGTGGGCGCACTACGCGACGAGCCTGATCATGATCCTCGGCACGCCGGTCGTCGCCATCACCGTACTGCTGGTGGCCGCCGAACGCGTGCTGCACATGGGAATCTTCGACCCGGCGCTCGGCGGGGATCCGGTGCTCTTCCAGCACCTCTTCTGGTTCTACTCGCACCCGGCGGTCTACATCATGATCCTGCCGGCGATGGGCGTAATCAGCGAGATCGTCCAGGCGTTCTCGCGGAAGAACATTTTCGGCTACTCGTTCATCGCCTTCTCGTCGCTGGCCATCGCGGTCATCGGATTCCTGGTCTGGGGCCATCACCTCTTCATCGCCGGGCAGTCGGTGTACGCGGGGCTGATCTTCTCGTTCATCAGCTTCCTGGTCGCGATTCCCTCGGCGATCAAGACGTTCAACTGGACGGCGACGATTTACAGGGGCTCGGTTTCGTTCGAGTCGCCGATGCTCTACGCGCTCGGCTTCATCGGCCTCTTCACGATCGGCGGGCTGACGGGGCTGTTCCTCGCGGCGATGGGCCTCGACATCCACGTGCACGACACCTACTTCGTCGTCGCCCACTTCCACTACATCATGGTGGGAGGAGCGATCATGGGGTACCTCGGCGGACTGCACTACTGGTGGCCGAAGATCACCGGCAGGCTCTACGCCGAAGGTTGGGCCAAGGTGGCGGCCGTGATGGTGTTCCTCGGGTTCAACCTGACGTTCTTCCCGCAGTTCATCGCCGGCTACCTCGGCATGCCGCGGCGCTATCACGAGTACCCGCCGGAGCTTCAGGTCTGGAACGTGATGTCGTCGGCGGGCGCATCGATCCTGGCGGCCGGCTACGTGCTGCCGCTCGTCTACCTGACCTACTCGATGTTCGCGGGCGAGAGGTCGGCCGCCGATCCGTGGGGGGCCAAGGGGCTCGAGTGGGAAATCCCGTCGCCGCCGCCGACGTCGAACTTCGCGGCCACACCGATCATCACGGAAGGCACGCACCAGTACGTACGCAGCGGGGAGGTCGGCATTGTCTAGCGGCCATTCGCACTCAGAGCACTTTCCTGGGCCGATTCACAATCCGCCCTTGATCAAGGGCGAGGTGCACAAGGATCACCCGCCGCACGCGTACCATCCGAAGCTCCAGCATCACTTCGATGACATGGACCAGCAGCTCGAGGCCTCGACCCTCGGGATGTGGGTGTTCCTGGTCACCGAGATCATGTTCTTCGGCGGCCTGTTCATGGCCTACCTGATGTACCGGTGGGCGAACCCGAGCGCGTTCCAGGAAGCCAGCCACCACCTCGACAAGTTCTGGGGCGGCGTCAACACCGTCGTCCTCATCGTCAGCTCGCTGACCATGGCGATGGCCGTGCGTTCGGCGCAGACGGGTGCGAAACCGAAGACGCAGGTGATGTGGCTGCTGGCGACGATGTTCTTCGGCACGGCGTTTCTCGGGGTCAAGGCCGTCGAGTACACCGACAAGTTCACGCACCACCTCGTGCCGGGGCCGCACTTCCTGTGGACCGGCCAGTATCCGCAGGGCGCGGAGATTTTCTACTCGCTGTATTTCTGCATGACCGGCCTGCACGCCGTGCACATGGTCATCGGGCTCGGGATGATGACCGTGATCACGATCATGGCCGCCCGCGGCAAGTTCGACGGCGACTACTACACGCCGGTCGAGGTCTCGGGGCTGTACTGGCACTTCGTCGATATCGTCTGGATCTTCCTGTTTCCGCTGCTCTATCTCATCGGGGCACATTACACGCCCGGTCACTGAGGCAGTCATGTCTGGTCATATTGCTCCTACCAGGATCTACATTTACGTGTTCCTCGCGCTCCTCGTCGGCACGGGGCTGACGTACTGGGCGGCGACCGTCGACTTCGGATTCTTCAACAACGTCGTCATGCTGTTCATCGCGGTCACCAAGGCGGCGCTGGTCATCCTTTTCTTCATGGGCGTGCGCTGGAGCTCGCGGCTGACGTGGGTCGTCGCGGCCTCGGGGTTCGTCTGGCTGCTGATTCTCTTCGGCATCACGATGTCGGACTACCTGTCGCGCGGCTGGATGGTGGGGTCGCTTCGGTAGTGGTTCAGGGTTCAGGGTTCAGGGTTCAAGGTTCAGAGTTCAGGGTGCAGGCTGAGCCTCCCAACGTTGAACCGCTTGAACCTTGAACCCTGAACCGCTCTGAAGCCATTCACCGCCCGTTCCCCGCCACTCACCGCTTTCGACTGACCCTGCCCCCGGTTCTCAACGTAGAAATAGCTATACTGAGCGTTGCGGGTTCGTGGAATTTTCGCGGGCCCTGGCCGGTTGTATCCGTCGGCATCAATCACACTTCTTCCGAGCATGTCGTGGCGACTCTAAAAGACGAACTGGCTTCTCTCAAGATCGACCAGGACGCCCGGGCCGGTGGCAACCGGCGTGGCGGGTTGCTTGCGGGGATCGGGGTCCTGGTCATCGCGGTCGCGGCCGGCGGCTGGTTCTGGGCGCAGCGCGCGCAGGCAGCCACGGTGAAGATGGGCACGGTCACAGCGGCAAGTGCTGCCGGTGCGTCGCCCGGAGCCGTGCTGAACGCGTCGGGCTACGTCACGGCACGCCGCCGGGCCACTGTCTCGTCGAAGGTGACGGGCAAGGTCCTCGAGGTATTCGTCGAGGAAGGCAAGGCCGTCAAGAAGGGCCAGGTCCTGGCCCGGCTGGACGACTCGCAGATACGCGCGGCGCTTGCCGTTGCGCAGGCCCAGCTGAACACGGCGCGCGGCGCCGCGGCCGAGGATGAGGCGCGACTCCGTGAAGCGGAGCGGCAGTACAACCGGCTCGCGCAACTCGTCCAGGAGAAGGTGGTCGGGCGAGCGGAAGTCGACACGGCGCAGTCGCAGGTCGAGTCGCTCAAGGCCCGGATCGCGCTCGCGCGGCAGCAGGTCGAAGTCGCGCAGTCGCAGGTGGCCGCCCTCGATGTCGACCTCGCGGATATGGTGGTGCGCGCGCCGTTTGACGGCGTGTCGATCTCGAAGGACGCACAGCCGGGCGAGATGATCTCGCCGGTTTCCGCCGGCGGCGGATTCACGCGCACGGGCATCTGCACGATCGTCGACATGACGTCGCTCGAAATCGAGGTCGACGTGAGCGAGAGCTACATCAACCGCGTGAAGCCAAATCAGCCGGTCGAGGCCGTCCTCGATGCCTACCCGGACTGGCGGATACCGGCGCATGTCATCACGACCGTCCCCACGGCCGACCGGCAGAAGGCGACCGTGCGGGTGCGAATCGGCTTCGAAGAGCTCGAAGCGAGGATTCTGCCCGACATGGGCGTGAAAGTGTCGTTCTTCAACGAACGGCAGCCCGTGACGGCGGCCGACGCGCCGGTCAAGCCCCGGCTGCTGGTCCCCAAGAGCGCGGTGCGCTCGGACGGAGGCCAGTCGGTCGTGTTCGTGGTCCACGAGAATCGCGCCGAGCGCCGGGCGGTCACCGTCGGCGCGTCCGACGGCGAGCAGATCGAGGTTGTCTCGGGGGTAAACGCCGGCGAGCGCATCGTGGTCGACGGCGTCAACACGCTCACCGACGGCGCGCGCGTGAAAGAGAGATAGACGCACGATGAACGGACGGTAAAGGAGCCCGAAGAATGGAAACGCTGGTCAAAGTCCGCGACTTGCACAAGGTCTACTATCGGGGGAGCGAACAGATCGACGTGCTCCAGGGGATTACGCTCGACATCCCGTCTGGTGATTTTCTCGCCCTGATGGGCCCGTCCGGTTCCGGCAAGACGACGCTGCTCAACCTGATTGGCGGGCTGGATACGCCGACCAAGGGATCGATTGACGTGGCGGGCGATCGCATTGACACGCTGTCGGGCGGAAAGCTCTCGGCCTGGAGAGCGCGGCACATCGGATTTGTCTTCCAGATGTACAACCTGCTGCCGGTGTTGACCGCCGCCCGGAACGTCGAGCTACCGCTGCTCTTGACCAGACTGTCGGCGGCGGATCGCAAGAAGCGGGTCCTGACGGCGTTGAACGTCGTGGGACTCGGGGAGCGGGCGAATCACTACCCGCGCCAGCTCTCCGGCGGGCAGGAACAGCGCGTCGGCATCGCGCGCGCGATCGTCACCGATCCGACGTTGCTGCTCTGCGACGAGCCCACCGGCGATCTGGATCGCAAGTCCGGGGATGAGGTACTCAACCTGTTGCAGACGCTCAACCGGGAGCATGGCAAAACCATCGTCATGGTGACGCACGATCCGCGGGCCGCGGATTGCGCCAGGAGGACGCTGCACCTGGAGAAGGGGCTGCTCGTCGAGGAGGCGGTGAACGCATGAAATTCCTACCACTGGTCTGGCGCAACCTCATGCGGCGCAAGATCCGCACCTTCATGACGGCCATGAGCATCGTCGTCGCGTTCGTGCTGTTCGCCGCGTTGATGGCGATCCGCGCCGCCTTCAGCATGGGCGTGGATGTCGCAGGCGCCGATCGCCTGATGATGATCCACAAGGTCTCGATCATCCAGTCCCTGCCGCGAAGCTATGAAGAGCGTATCCGGGCCACGGAGGGCGTGAAGCTGGTGACCCACGCGAACTGGTTCGGTGGCTACTACCAGGAACCGACCAACTTCGTCCAGAGCATGGCCGTCGATCCGGAGAGCTGGTTGCAGATGTATCCCGAGTTCGAGCTGCCGGCGGAGCAGAAAACAGCGTGGCTCGCCGATCGCACCGGTGCGGTCATCGGCGCCGATCTCGCCAAGAGGTACGGGTGGAAGGTCGGCGACCGGGTCCCCCTGCTCGCCCCGATTTATTCGCGCGCGCACGAAGGAGCCTGGGAGTTCACCATCGACGGCATCTACGACTCGAAGAAGCAGGGTGTCGACAAGACGCAGTTCTTCTTCCAGTTCGAATATCTCAACGAGGTGATGCGGAAGATCCCCGGGCTGGCCGATCAGATCGGGTGGTACGTCTTCCGGGTCGCCGATCCATCGACTTCGGATCAGCTCGCCAAGAAGATCGACGCGATGTTCGCCAACTCGCCGACGGAAACCAAGACGGCGACGGAGAAGGCGTTCATCTCGGATTGGGCCAAGCAGGTCGGCGACATCGGCAGCATCATGATCGCGATCACGGGCGTCGTCATGTTCTTCATCCTCTTCGTCGCGGGCAATGCCATGGCACAGTCGGTTCGCGAGCGTATCAACGAGCTGGGCGTGCTCAAGACGCTCGGCTTCGGCGACGGCCGGATCCTCTCGCTGGTGCTGCTCGAATCCTGCACCATCGCGTTCCTGGGCGGAGGGCTCGGGCTGCTCATCGGGTGGACGATCATCACCGTTGGTGGCGATCCGACGGGCGGGATGCTGCCCATCTTCCATTTCCCGCCGCGCGATCTGGTCCTCGGGGCGATCCTCGTGCTCGTTCTCGGAATCGGCACCGGCCTGCTGCCGGCGTTTCAGGCGAGCCGGTTGAAGATCGTTGACGCGCTCCGAAGAACCTAATCTGGAGGCCTGGCCTCTTTTGACAGGACGTTCACATGAACTGGTTGTCTCAGATTGTCGCGGTCACTGGCGTGACCCTCCGATCGATCCCTCAGCGGCTCGGGTCTTCGATCGTGGCGATCATCGGCATCGGGGGCGTTGTCATCGTCTTCACGGCCGTCCTCTCGATTGCCGACGGGTTCCAGGCTGCCATGAAGGGCACCGGCGATCCTCAGACGGTGATCGTGCTGCACCAGGGCAGCGACACCGAGATGACGAGCGGTTTCAGCGGCGAGGAGGCACGCCTGATCTCTGAAGCGCCGGCGATCGAAAAAGGTCCCGACGGCCCACACGCCTCCCCCGAGCTCTTCGTCATCGTCGGACATCCACTCAAGCGATCGGGCACCGACGCGAACGTGCCGCTTCGTGGCTTGACGCCGATGGCATTGAAAGTACGGCCGCAGGTGAAGATCGTCGAAGGCCGGATGTTCACTCCGGGAACCAACGAGATCGTCGTCGGCCGCTCCGCGTCGCGGCAGTTCATGGGACTGTCGGTCGGCACGTCGGTGCGCTGGGGTGAGTCGACGTGGCAGGTCGTCGGCATCTTCGACGCGGGCGGAAGCGTCGCCGAGTCGGAGATATGGTGCGACGCGAAGGTGTTGCAGCCGGCGTATCGACGAGGCAACTCGTATCAGTCGGTCATCGTGCGCCTCGAGTCTGTGGATAGTTTTCAGGCGTTCAAGGATGCGCTGACGACGAACCCGAGGCTGCAGGTGACGGTCATTCGTGAGCCGGACTATTACGCACAGCAGTCCCAGGTGCTGCAGACGATCATCCGCTCCATCGGTTTCGGCATCGCGGGGCTCATGGGCCTCGGCGCCATCTTCGGCGCCATCAACACGATGTACTCGGCCGTGGCCAACCGCACGCGAGAGATCGCGACGCTCCGCGCCCTCGGGTTCGGCAGTAGCCCGGTCGTGGTGTCGGTGATGGTCGAGGCCGTCATCCTCAGTCTCGTCGGCGGCCTGATCGGCGGATTGCTGGCGTGGGCGGCCTTCGACGGATATCAGACCGCGACGATGAACTTTCAGTCCTTCAGTCAGGTAGCGTTCGCCTTCAAGGTGTCGCCGTCGCTACTGGCACGAGGGATGTTCTTCGCGCTGGTCATGGGCCTCATCGGCGGCCTGTTCCCCGCCATCCGCGCCGCCCGCCTGCCGGTCGTCACCGCCCTGCGGCAACTATAGAGTCGGGGACACTCAACCTTGGATGTCCCCGGGGACATCCAACCGGGACAGTCCCCGGGGACATCCGAGATTGAGTGTCCCCGACTCGTCAGCCCTCAAGGGCGGCGAACAGGTCGAGATTGTCGGGCTGTTGGGGAATCTCGTAGACCTTGGCCCAGGCGATCTGGCCGGCCTTGTCGACGATGAAGATGGCGCGCTCGGAGATGCCGTCCTTCGCTCGATAGACGCCGTACTTCTGGGCGACATCGCCGTGTGGGTGAAAGTCGCTCAGCAGGTCGAACGAAATCGGACCGAGCGTTTGAGCCCATGCTGATTTGGCGGGCTGGGCGTCGATGCTGATCCCGAGCACAGCGGCGTCAGCGGCTTCGAACCGGCCCAGGTCCGCCTGGTACCCGCACATCTGTGCCGCGCAGACAGGCGTGAACGCCAGGGGATGAAACGCCACGACAACCTGACGCTTGCCGCGGAAGTCCGATAGTTTCACCGTGCCACCGCGGTGGCTCCGCAGCTCGAAGTCAGGGGCCTCGTCTCCAACCTTCAACGCCATCCGCTGGTGCTCCTCGTCGTCATGTGACCTGAATTCAACGCTGGTGCTACTTTTCCAGTGTGTCCATGGCCGTAACCCGGGCGATCTGCCACTCCCCACCCACGCGGCGCATGCCGATCGTGAACTCTCGCGCGTCGAGCGTTTCCTCGCCGGTCGTGATGTTGCGCCTGATGAATTCGGCGGTCAGGTGGACGTCGGCGGTCTCCTTGCTCGGTGCCATCGCCACGCCCACGTCCGCGAACTTCAGCTGGAACGCCGCCGTGCGCGGCTGCAGACGCTCGGCCATCCCGATCACGGTGTCGCGTCCGTGAATCGGCGCCGCGCCCTTGCCAAGGTCGACGTCGACGTCTTCGGCGAAGAACGCGCCGAGCTGGACGCTGCGGGCCTCCGGTCCAAGGCCGTCGACCGTGCTTCTATTGACCATCTCGGCAAGTGCCTGCAGCCGCGCCCGCACCGCGGCGCCATCGTCGGCCGGAGCCAGCAGAAACCAAGCGCCGACCGCAAGCCCGACCACCGCAAGGACAATGGCCGCGATGCGTCGCATCAGAACACAACCTTGCCGAGGATTTTGTCCGCGGGCGCCCGGCCGAAGTCGGAAATGCCGCGGTTGTCGCCGATCACGAAGTATTCGCGCGGCCCGAGCGTCATCTCTTCGAAATCCCAGGACTTGCGGTAGTGGACATAGGGCTCAGAAAGAGCCGTTCCGTTGATCTGCACCTGTCCACCGGCGATCGCCACACGTTCGCCCGGAAGGCCGACGACCCGTTTGATATAGACCACATGGGGACCGGCCATCTGAATCGCGACGACATCGCCGCGGGCCGGACCGCTCGCCCCGTAGGAGAGACGGTTGACGAAATGCAGTTTGTCCGGCGCGTAGGTGGGCAGCATGCTGCCGCCTTCCGTTCGAATCGGAATCAACACCCACCTGAAGGTAATGAAGCTGACGGCGGCCAGCACGAGTACCCGTACCGACCGTGCGACGTGGATTCTGGCCGAAGACGAATCGCCGGATGACGCTCAAGGCTGCAAAGAGTATACGACCTCATCCGAGCCGGGACCGCCAGTACCTCGCGAGCCCCTGCCAGGAATAGTCCAGACGTCCGGCGCGTGTATATTGCTCAGCTTCCCCCTCACCCACGGTCCGCCGGATGTCCTGACGGCCTTCCTCGACGAACCGCGCTTCGCGTTCCTGGTCGTCGATCGAAGAGTCCGCCAGGAGTCGCCGGACGAGCCCGCTCCATTGGTCCAGACGCTCGAACAATTCCTGGAAGTGCGTGCGGGCGCCGCGAAATGGTCCGAAGTGCGTGAGAAAGAGCGTGTCAGGCTCCCATGCCAGGATGCGATCGGCGCTGACCCGCCAGGCCTCGAGATCGATATCAGGCGGGGGCGTCGGAGGCATGATGTACGACCCGTCGCCACGCCTGATGCCGGCGGTGTCGCCGACGAACGCGACGCCGCTCGATCGATCGAAGAACGTGACGTGATGGGAGGCATGCCCCGGCGTCTGCGCCACGTCGAGCTCCCGGCCACCGGCTGAGAGCCGTTCGTCGCCGTAGAGGGATGTGACCCGCGCCGTCGGCACGGGCAGCACGGCGCCCCACAGGCGGTCCATGTCCGCGCCGTACAGGCGCGTGGCGCTGGCCATCAGTTTCGCCGGATCGATCAGGTGCCGGGCCCCACGCTCGTGAACGAACACCTCGATCTCGGGATTCATCTGCAGCAGGGAACCGGTCGCGCCCGCATGGTCGAGGTGGATGTGCGTCAACAGAATCTGCCGCACGTCGCGCACCGTTATCCCCTGCGCGCCGAGGGCTTTGACGAGCCCGTCGAGCGTGCTCGAGGGGCCGGGGTCAACCAGCGCCACGCTTGCGGCGGTCTTCAGGACCGCCGTGGCAATGATGCCCGGGCGCCCCAGAAAGTTCAGATCGATGTAGTCCATGCCGCCTGCGAGAACGCTCATATCTGTGCCGCCACGAAAATACGGATTCTATGGTAACCCTGTTAAGATCATGGGGATAGGCATGGGCGACAATGAACGCCAGACTGACGGCCAGCTTCTCGAGCGAACCCGACACGAGACCAAGAAGCCGGAGCTCTTCAAGGTACTCCTGCTGAACGACGACTACACCACGATGGAGTTCGTGGTGGAGATCCTCGAAAACGTGTTCCACAAGCAGCCGGCCGAGGCGTATCGAATCATGATGGCCGTGCACATCCAGGGAAAGGGCCTCTGCGGCGTATATCCGCACGAAGTGGCCGAGACGAAAGTCGCGACGGTCATCGATCTCGCGCGCGAGAGCGGGTTCCCGCTGCTGGCAGCGATGGAACCGGAGTGAACTGACGGTGGCAATTCTGAACGCTGAGTTCTGAATGCTGAATTGAATTTCACAGGCTACTTGCGAACTTCGACATTTGGTTCACACTTGACGGGTTCGAGCGATCTTCAGAATTCCATTCAAGATTCAGCATTCAGCATTCAGCATTACTAAGGTCACAGTGTTTAGTCCAGCTCTAGAAATCGTCCTCACCGTCGCCTACCGCGAAGCGACTGCGCGGCGTCACACGCACCTGACGCTCGAGCACCTGTTGTACGCCCTGGCGCACGACCCCGACGGTGAGCGGATCCTGACGGCCTGCGGCGCTGACATGCCACAGCTCCGGCGCGATCTCGACAAATACTTGCAGGATTCCGTCGAGCAGTTTGCCCGCGGCCAGCAGAAGGAACCCGAGCAGACGCTGGCGTTCCGGCGCGTGCTGCAGACGGCGGTGCTCCACGTGCAGAGCGCCGGGCGCCAGGAAGTGCAGTCGGGCGACGTCATCGCGGCGACGCTCCAGCAGAACCGGTCGCACGCGGCGCAGCTCCTCGCCGGACAGGGCATCACCCGGCTCGACGTCCTGGAATACATCACGCACGGCAAGACCAAGGTGCCGCCGACGTCATCGGGCGGACCCGATACAGGCGAGTCGGCGGCGGACGCCGAGTCGGGCGGTGGAGACCGCGGCAGCGCAACGGCGCGCGATCCGTTGGCCGCCTACGCGACCGACCTGACCGCTCGCGCCAGGGCGGGCGAGCTCGATCCCCTGATCGGCCGGACAGACGAGCTCCAACGCACGATGGAGATCCTCTGCCGCCGGCGCAAGAACAACCCGGTGTTCGTCGGCGACGCGGGCGTTGGCAAAACGGCGCTGGCCGAAGGCCTGGCCACGAGGCTGCTCGAGGAAGACGTCCCGGATCTGCTCGAGGGCGCTGAGGTGTTCTCGCTCGACACCGGTGCGCTCCTGGCGGGGACGCGGTTCCGCGGGGACTTCGAAGAGCGCTTCAAGGCCGTCATCCATGCGCTCTCGAAGCGCCCGATGCCGATCCTCTTCATCGACGAGATTCACTCCACCGTCGGCGCTGGCGCAACGACGGGCGGGACGATGGACCTCGCGACGCTCATCAAGCCGATCCTGACGACCGGCCAGCTGCGCCTGGTCGGCTCGACCACGCACGAAGAGTTCAAGCACATCGAGAAGGACCGCGCCCTCGCGCGGCGGCTGCAGAAGATCGTCATCGACGAACCGTCGATTCAGGAGACCGTCAGGATCCTGCAGGGGCTGCGCACGCGCTACGAAGGGCACCATCGCGTCCGCTACACCGACGATGCGATCGAGGCCGCGGCCAAGCTCGCCGCCCGCCACCTGCGTGACTACAAGCTCCCGGACAGCGCCATCGACGTGCTCGACGAGGCCGGCGCGAAGAGCCGCATGGGGCGCCCGCGGCCCGAGCGAGGCGCGAAGTCGCCGAGCGAGAGCGAGGGGGGGTGGGGCCCCCCGAGCGCTGAGAAAAGCAGACCATCGGATTCGATCAACCCCGGCGTTGGAAAAACGGTCGAGCCGATTGAGATCACCGCCGCGAACATCGAGGAGGTGGTCGCGCGGATGGCGCGGATCCCGGCCAAGCAGGCTTCGTCCTCGGACCGCGATCGTCTGCGGTCGCTCGAAGAATCGCTTGGCCGCGTCGTCTTTGGACAGGAGGAAGCAGTCGGGACCGTCGCGCGAGCCATCAAGCGCGCGCGGGCGGGACTCGGACAGCCCGATCGTCCGGCAGGATGCTTCCTCTTCACCGGCCCGACAGGCGTCGGCAAGACCGAACTCGCCAAGCAGCTCGCGCTGCATCTCGGCAACGAGTTCCTGCGTTTCGACATGAGCGAGTACATGGAGAAGCACGCCGTCGCGCGCCTGATTGGCGCGCCTCCCGGCTACGTCGGGTTCGAGCAGGGCGGCCTTCTCGTCGACGCCGTCCGGCAGCATCCGTATGCCGTCGTCCTCCTCGACGAAATCGAGAAGGCGCACGCGGACATCTTCAACATCCTGCTGCAGGTGATGGATCACGCGACGCTGACCGACAACAACGGCCGCAAAGCCGACTTCCGTCAGGTCGTGCTCATCATGACGTCGAACGCCGGCTCTCGGGAGATGAGCGCCGGCAGCATCGGGTTCGCCGAGTCCGGCACCACGGTCCACGTCCAGGACGTGCGGCAGAAGGCGTCGCAGCAGCGGTCGAAGCAGGCCATCGAGAAGGTGTTCAGCCCCGAGTTCCGCAATCGGCTCGACGCTATCGTATCGTTCGGGCCGTTGACGCCCGGGGTCATGGAGACGATCGTCGAGAAGTTCATCCTGCAGCTCGAGGCCCAGCTCGCCGAGCGGCGCGTGGCGATCAACCTCGAGCCCGAGGCGCGGATCTGGCTGGCCGAGAAAGGCTTCGATCCCGTCTACGGCGCGCGCCCCCTCGCGCGCGTGATCCAGACCGAGGTCCGCGACCCCCTGACCGACGAAATCCTTTTCGGACGCCTCGAAGGCGGCGGAACGGTGACGATCACCATGAAGGACGGCAAGCTCGACTTCAAGTTCGAGGCTTCGGCCCCGCCCAAGACCCCGGTGGTTGCGTAGTGTCAGACAAAGACAACGAGCACGACATCCCCGTCAAAGTCGTCGATCGCCGCTGGTGGGCGAACCCCGATGCCTCTGGCACCTCCTCGGATGGCGCGACGACTTCGCTCAAGCCAACCTACGTCGAGGAGCTCGAGCAGAAGGTCGCCGAGAAGGACAAGCAGATCCAGGAGTACCTGACGAAATACCGCCAGGCATCGTCCGAGTTCGAGGAGATGCGTCTGCGCCTGCGGCGGGAGATCACGAAGGACATCGAGCGGACGCGTCGCGAGATCCTTTCCGAGCTCCTCGAGGTCGTCGACAATCTCGAGCGCGCGCTCGACGCCGCCCGCCGGTCACCATCGGCAGACGCGCTACTGGAGGGCGTGGAGATGGTGCGCCGTCAGTTTCTGAGCAAACTCGAAGGGCTGGGCGTCAAGCCGATCGAGTCCGGCGACGTCCGCTTCGACCCTGCGCTCCACGAAGCCATCAGCACCGTGCCAGCGGCGTCGCCCGATCAGGACGGCATGGTCGTCGGCGTCATCCGTCAGGGCTATCGGATCGGTGACGAAGTGTTGCGGCCTGCGGCCGTCGCGGTGGCGAAAACGTAGGGCGCCAGATCAACCGTCTGAACCCACGTAGTGTCCGCCTTCAGGCGGACTGACGGGTCCGGCTAAAGCCGGACACTACGAAATCATTCCTGCCTTAAGACAACAATCGGATCGACCCCCGCCGCCTTTCGCGCGGGAATAAAGCTCGCGACGATCGCCGCGGTCCCGAGCAGGGCAACGATTGACCCGAGGACGACCGGGTCGGTTGGCTTCACCTCATACAGCAGGGTTCCCAGCAGGCGCGACGCGGCGATGGCTCCAGCGACCCCGACGACGAGTCCGGTGACGATCGGAACGAGGGACCGCAGGACGACCAGCCTGATGACCTGCCGCTTGCGCGCGCCGAGGGCGACGCGAATCCCGATCTCGCGTGTCCGTTGCGTCACTAGGTAACTGACGACGCCGTAGACGCCGATGGCCGCGAGGAGCAGCGCGACGACGGAGAACAGTCCGAGCAACTGCATCGGGAATCGACGGCCTCCCACCGACTCGGACACCACGCGCTCCATCGTCCGGATGCGGGAGACGGGCTGCTCGGGGTCGATTCGTGCGAGCGCACTTCGCACCGGCGAGGCGAGGGTCATTGGCTCGACCGCGGTCTTGACGGTAACTGTCATGACCGGCCAGGCTGCCTGGCTGTAGGGCCGATAGATCTCTCGCCGGGCCGCGTTGTCGAGACCGAAATGCCGGACGTTCGCCACAATCCCGACGATCGTCAGCCACGGGGCCGAGGCCCCGATCCTAATCCGTTGGCCGATCGGGTTCGCTCCCGGCCAGTAGCGCTTTGCGGTTTCCTCGTTGATGATGACCACCCCGGGCCCTGTCGTCGAATCGCTGTGCGTGAAGTCGCGTCCGCTCGTCAACGGAATGCCGAGGGTTCCAAAGTAGCCGGGGCAGGTCAAGCGATAGTTGGCGCTGGCGCCCTCGCCCTCAGGCGGCGCCGGCCGGCCCTCGATTCCGAAACCGCGTCCGGCGTTGCCTTCAAACGGCAAGTGGCTCATCGCCGCGACCGATCGCACTCCGGGCAGCGAACTGACTTCGCGCTCGACATCGGCGCAGAAGCTGGTGCGAACGGGCGGACCGTAGAAATCCTTCTGCGGCAACGCGATGCTCATGAGGAGAACGTTACGCGCGTCGACGCCTGGATTGACCGCGAGCAACTGCGTCACGCTCTTGATCATCAGCCCGGCAGCGGCTAGGACGATGACCGCGAGCGCCACCTCGACGCCGACCAGTGTCGTCCTCACCATCGTGAATCGCGACGTGCCGCCGCGATCTCCGCCCGACTTGAGCGTCGTGCCCGGATCGATCCGGCTGACGCCGAGCATCGGCGCGAGGCTGAAGAGGAGCCCCGTGATGAGGGCAAGCCCAGACGTGAAGGTCAGGACTGGCATATTGAGCCCGATTGCCTGTCCCTGCCGGAATGGTGCGCCGCTGATATTTCCTGGCAAGGAGCCGTCGAACGCCGTCGCACCGGCCCAGGCGACCAATACGCCCGCCGCACCTCCGATGAGGGCCAGCAGAAGCCCCTCGGCCAGGAGCTGAGAGGCCACGCGGCCCCGGGACGCACCGAGCGCGGAGCGAATCGTGAACTCGCGCTGCCTGCCCGTGGCCTGCGCGAGCAGCAGGTTGGCGACGTTGACACAGGCGATGAGCAGCACTACGGCCACTGCGCCGACGAGCGCCGTCAGCGTCGGCCGAAGATACGCCACGCCGTAACCGTCCATACGTGTGATTGTGGCGTAGTGGCCTTTGTCACCCACGTTAGCTTCCTCGAGACGCTTTCCGAGGGCTTCCATCTCGGACTGCGCCGACTGGTACGACACCCCGGCCTTCAATCGCGCCGCGGCGAAAAACGAGTGCGAGCCGCGATCGTCGTCGGCATCGTTGAACGCGATCGGCACCCAGACATCGAAGTTTCGATTGAGGAACTGAAACGTCCGCGGCATCACGCCTATCACTTCGTACGGCTCGCCATTCAGTTTCATCGACTCGCCGATCACATCGGGTCGCGCGCTGAACCGCCGCTCCCAGAGCGAATGGGAGATGACGACGACGCGATGACCCGGCAGCTCCTCGTCCTCGGTGAAAGTGCGGCCGATCTCGGGTGCAACGCCGAACATCGGAAACGCCCCGGCCGACACGCGCATGCCTCCCACCTGTTCGGGATCTGGTCCCCCGGCTACGTTGTAGGTCAACTGTTCCCAAATCGCGATCGACAGGAACGATGTCGCGTGCGCGCGCCAGTCCTCCCAGTTCGGTGCCGACACGATGCGCTGGTCGCGGCGCTCGACGTCCTGTTCCCACAGCATGACCAGCTGGTTGGGTTCGGGAAACGGCAGCGGCGCAAGAAACAGGGAGTACACGACGCTGAAGATGGCCGTGTTCGCGCCAATGCCCAGCGCCAGGGTCAGGACAGCGATGGCGGTGAATACGGGACGCGCGAGCAGCAGCCGGCCGCCGTGGGCCACGTCGCGCGCGAAGATCGAGAATAGGCGCAATCGGCCCTGCTGCACGGGTTCGCTCCTCAGGGGAATGCGGCGTGCTCTCGTCTGTCTTGCCGCTCGAACCAGGGCCGGCAGGTCGTGCAGCTCGGCCTCGACGGATGCGCGGCTCTCTTCCTCGCCCTTTCCCTTCACGCGCGCCGAGCGGTAGGCCTCTTCGGCGTGTTGAGCGAGTTCGTCGACCAGATCGTCCGGTACCCGATCCGCCCGAATGCCGGCAGCGACGACGCGCGCGCGCACGATCTGTTTCCAATCAGGCATGATCAATCCCCGCGACCCTGGACAGCGCGACGATGAACTCCTGCCAGCGGCTGCGCTGGCTGGCGAGGACGCGGCGCCCTTCGGCCGTGATGCGATAGAACCGGCGGCGGCGTTGACCGGTCTTTTCCACCCACCGTCCCTGAATCAACTTCCGTTTCTCGAGGCGGTACAACATCGGGTAGAGCGACGCGATGTGAAACTTCAGGACGCCGCCCGATCGCTCTTCGATGAGCTTCCCAATCTCGTACCCGTGCCGCCCGCGCTCCTCGACCAGTGCGAGGACCAGCAGTTCGGCGCTGCCTTTTCTGACACCAGTGTCGTCCATATGTGGCAACGATACATATGACGGGGACAGTGGTCAATTGGTTGGTTCAGGGTTCAGGGTTCAGGGTTCACAGACCGGTTGTAGCTTCGATCCGGCTATGGAACCGCTGAACCGTGAACCGTGAACCCTGAACCCTGAACCAGGTGTTAACATTCCGAAATGCCCATCTTCGAATACCTCTGTCAGGACTGCGGGCGGGAGTTCGAGACCTTCGTAACCGGCGACCGCAAGCCGGCGTGCCCGGCGTGCCAGGGCGCCAACCTTGGCAAGCTTCTGTCTCGCCCCGGGATGGTCGGCGTCAGCGAGCGATCCGGCGGCAGATCGGCGCAGCCATCGTTCGGCGGCTGCGGCGCCGGCGGCGCGGGATGCGCCTGCCGGACGAATGGAGATTAGACTCTGCAACTACGTACGATAGTTGCCTCCGGGTTGCGTCGGCGTTCAGTCTGCATTTCTCAACGCTCGCGGGTCCCCACCCCCGCTCGCTCTCGCGCGGCGACTTCCGCCTTCGCTGAAGCTTCGGCGGACCGCCGAAGCCTTGGCGGAGGCTGGTCGCGCCGCGCTCGGGCCGCAGGCGCTGCCGATCGAACGCCGGGGATCATTCCGCGGCAACTCGGCACGAACATTTTTGTCGCTTCCTAACTTCTCCCTCCTGCCTCTTACCTCCTTCTTGGTGTGCTAGTCTTTTTCCCACCTATGTACTCACGCGAAGAAGTCAAAGCGATTACCGACAAGGTGATCGACATGGCGAAAGCCGACGCCGTCGAAGTGGATTTCAGCGGCGGCGAACGCTCCGCCACCCGGTTTGCGAACTCCAACATCACGGCGAACATGGTGCAGTACGACCGCAACCTGAGTGTCACGATCTACGTCGGCACGCGCTCGGCCACGGCGTCGACGCGGGATTTCGATGACGCGTCGCTCAAGACGGCGGTCGAGGACGCGCAGAAGCGGGCTGGGGAGGCGCGGGACAATCCCGAGGCGCTGCCGCTCATCGAGGGGCCGCAGGACTACGTGCAGGTCGACGCGGCGCTCCCGAGCGCGGTGAACTTCGGTCCGGCCGAGCGCGCGCGCATGGTCAAGCAGAGCCTCGATATCTGCCAGAAGAAGGGCGTCGTCGGGTCCGGATACATCCCCAAGACCCATCAGACGACGTGCACCGCGAACTCGAAGGGGCTCTTCGCCTACTACCAGTACGCCGAGGCCAGTTTCATCCTGACGTGCCGCACGAAGGACGGCGGCGGCTCCGGCTGGGCGGGACTGACGGGCATCAAGGACGTCGGCCTGATCAACGCGACCGAGCTGACCGAAGTCGCCTCCGACAAGGCCCTCAAGAGTCAGAAGCCCCGCGCGATCGAGCCGGGGCGCTACACGACCATCCTCGAGCCCCGCGCCAACGCGCGTTTCCTCTCCCTGATGACCGGCCTCTTCAACGCCCGCACCGCGGAAGGCCCGGTCGGCAACTACTTCAGCGGGAAGCAGCCGGGGACGACGAAGGTCGGCGAGAAGCTGTTCAGCGATGCCTTCACGCTCAAGACCGACATCGGCAACCCGGTGCTGAGGCAGACGCCGATCGGGACCGACGGCATGGCTGCGCGGCCGGTGACCTGGATCGAGAAGGGCGTGCTCAAGACGCTGTCCTATGATCGTCTGTGGGCCAAGCGACAGAAGAAGGATCCGACGACGGCCGGCATCAACCAGAGCCTGGTGATGGAAGGCTCGGACATGACCGTGGAGCAGATGATCAAGACCACCAAACGCGGCCTGCTCGTCACCTTCTTCTGGTACATCCGCGCCGTCGACCCGCAGACGCTTCTCAACACCGGCATGACACGCGACGGGCTGTTCCTCATCGAGAACGGCGAGATCGCGGGCCCGGTCCAGAACTTCCGCTGGAACATGTCGCCGCTCGTCGGCTACAACAACATCACGGCCGTCGGTAAGCCCGTGCCGATGCACACCGGCGAAGCGTACGACGGTCCAGGCACGGCGCTCGTGCCGCCGGTGCGGATCGAAGATTTCTTCATGACCTCGATTTCGCCGGCGGTCTGACATGTCCTTCCGCCTGAAGGCGGAAGCTACCGTGTTCGCAGCGTAACTACGGTGTTCATAGCGTAACGATTCGCCCAGCTGCTCGGATGAATGGATTGTGCAAGGCCGTCCCGAACCAGCCGCCCGCGAGGACAAGAGATGAAACGCAGAGACTTCGTAAAGACCGTCGCCCTGTCGGGCATGGCCGTCGCGGCCAGCGACCTCGTCGGCGACCTCATCGCGCAGACGCCGCAGGGCAGAGTCCTCGATTCGAAGTTCAAGGGTCTCTCCGACATCGCACTCCTCGAGGCCAAGACCCAGGGCTGCACCTACGCGGATATACGGTTCACGCGCAATACGAACAGCGGCGTCAACGCCACGGGCGGTAACCGTGAGTTCGACGACTTCGGTGGGGGTTTTGGCGGCCGCGGTGGCGGTCGGGGCGGCGGCCGGGGCGGTGGGCGTGGCGGCGGCGGGTTCGGGGGATTCGGCGGCGGCGGCGCCGCGGGCCCAAGCGGCGCGGCTGGGTTTGGTGTCCGCGTGATCCACAGCGGCGTCTGGGGCTTTGCGAGCAGCCCGATCGTCACCGAGGACGAGATCCGCCGCATCACGCGCATCGCGACCGAAGTGGCCAAGGCGAGCGCGATCGCCAAGCGGATGGACGTCAAGCTCGCGCCCGTTCCCGCCTACACCCAGTACTGGGCCAGCCCCTTCCAGAAGGATCCGCGCACGGTTCCGCAAGATGACAAGCAGGCGTACGTCCAGAAGATCGTCGACGCCGTCGTCAAGACGAAAGAAGTCACCAACGTCAACGCGTCGGTGCAGCTCGAGCACGAGTGGAAGTACTTCGCGAGCTCCGAGGGGTCGTACATCGAGCAGGAGATCTTCACGACGACGCCGTCGTTCACCGTCACGGCGCGAAAGGACGGGCAGACCCGGTCGCGCACGTTCAGCGGCATCGCGATGACAGGTGGATGGGAAGTCGCCGAGGCTTCGAAGATGCTCGAAAACGCCGAGCGCATCGCGGCCGAAGCCGTCGAGTACTGCACGGCGAAGCCGGTCGAGATGGGGGTCAAGGATCTCGTCCTCACGCCGTCGCACGCGATGCTGACGATCCACGAGATCGTGGCGCACGCGACCGAGCTCGATCGCATCCTCGGTTACGAAGCGAATTACGCCGGCACGAGCTTCGTCAAGCTGTCGGATGTCGGAAAGCTGAAGTACGGCTCGAAGCTGTTCAACGTCACCGCCGACAAGACCCGCCCGGGCGGCATCGGGACCATCGGCTACGACGATGACGGGGTGAAAACGCAGGAGTGGCCGATCGTCCGCGACGGCATCCTCGTCGGCCTGCAGACGAACCGCGAGATGGCGCACCTCATCGGCGAGAAGGAGAGCCGTGGGTGCACGCAGGCGAACTCCTGGCGCGACTACCCGTTCCTGCGCATGCCGAACGTGCACGTCGATCCGGGCCCGGCGGGATCGCCCACGCCCGAAGACATCATTGCCGACACGAAGGACGGCGTCCTCATCGACGGCCGCGGCAGCTATTCAATCGATCAGCAGCGCTACAACGGACAGTTCGGCGGGAATGCGTTCTGGGAGATCAAGAACGGCAAGAAGACGCGCATGGTGACCAACGTCACCTATAACGCCATCACGACCGACTTCTGGGGAAACCTCGACGCGATCTCCGGCAAGGAGTCGTGGGAAATGCACGGGACCGGCGGGGATGCGAAGGGACAGCCGACGCAGACCAACAGCATCTCGCACGGATCGCCCTACCTGCGCATCCGCAAGATCCTGGTCGGCGCGGCCTACGCGTAAATCCCAACAGCGTACCGGATGAGGTGGCGGCGTTCGTCACCTCATTCGTCAGGTTTGCCGGTCTCTTTACGTTATTAACATTCCTTATCTTAGAAATGGCGAAATAGCGGCTATTTTGCGAGTATTCATCCTGAATACAGGGTGTGTCCCAAATACCCCCTACCCAGTATCATCGCAGCTGACTTGACTGTCCGGCACCGGACAGCGTACCTTTCGCAGACCTAGTCCACAGGTTGCGGGGCCCTTCAGCCCCGTCTGTACGCCGGCAACACTTTGGGAGCGATTTAGGGAGGAGCGTTCCATGAGTAAGGTTGTGCGTGTATTGGCGTCGGCATTTTCGCTGCTGGCGCTGCTGGTCCTGTCGAGTTCGCCCGCCTACGCTCAGGGCGGTACCACCTCAACACTGTCGGGCATCGCCGTCGATTCGAGCGGCGCGGTCCTTCCGGGCGCGGACGTCACCGTCATGCTGCCCTCGACGGGCTTCACGCAGTCGGCCGTGACCAACGCCGACGGCGCGTTCTCGTTCCCGGGCTTGAACATCGGCACCTACACCGTGACGGTCAAGCTCTCCGGCTTCAAGACCTTCATTTCCAACAACGTCGTCCTGACATCCGGCGCCGGCGCAAACGTCCGCGCGACGCTCGAGATCGGCGGGCTCGAGGAACAGGTCGTCGTGTCGTCGGCGTCGGAAATCATCCAGACGCAGTCGTCCACTATCTCCTCGACGATCAACACGAATCAGATCCTCAAGCTGCCGCTCACGACGAGGAGCGCCATGGACTTCGTGACGTTTCTGCCGGGCGTGCAGACGCCGGGCGGCAACCGCCAGTCCATGATCAATGGCCTGCCACAGGGCATGATCAACATCACGCTCGACGGCGTAAACATCCAGGACAATACGCTCCGGTCGACCGACGGTTTCTTCGCCATCGTCAGCCCCCGGCTCGACGCGATTGAGGAAGTTACGGTCACTACCGCCGCCCAGGGCTCCGAGAGCGCCCAGGGCGCCGCGCAGATCAAGTTCGTCACTCGCTCCGGCACGAACACGCTGACGGGAAGCGTGTACCAGTACTATCGGCGCGACTCGCTGAACGCGAACACCTGGTTCAATAATCGGGACGGGGTTGCCAAGGCCAAGCTGAAGCAGGACCAGTTCGGCGGCCGCCTCGGCGGACCGATCGTCATCCCTGGTCTGATGGATGGCCGGAACAAGGCGTTCTTCTTCTTCAACTACGAACAGCTGCTGCAGCCGAGCGACACGACGCGAACGCGCAACCTGCTCAACGCGGACGCGGCGTCAGGCATCTATCGCTATACCACGTCGAGCGGCGTGCAGACAGTCAACCTCCTGCAGCTGGCCGCCGCCAACGGTCAGGTGGCAACGCTCGATCCCAAAGTCAGCAAGCTATTGGGCGATATCCTGAGCGCAACCGCAGGCGGATCGCTCGCGGCCATCGACAGCAACATGCAGCGGTTCTCGTTCAACGTGCCGGTCGAATCGCAGCGCCGCTTTCCGACCGTCCGAATCGACTACAACCTGACCGACAAGCACCGGTTCAGCAGCGCGTGGAACTACAACTGGTTCACGGACGTCCCCGACACGCTCAACAACTTCGACAACAGCTTCCCCGGATTCCCGGTCCAGGCGGGTCAGAGCTCGGTTCGCTGGAGCTGGAGCAATACCGTCCGATCGACGCTCACTCAGAGCATGGTCAACGAAGCGCGGGTTGGCTACAGCAGCGCGCCGGTAACGTTCTTCAAGGAGCTCAACACCGGAATGTTCGGTGGAACGTCGGTCGCGGACCAGGGCGGGTTCCAATGGACGCTCTCTCCCAACGCGAACAACGGCGGAATCGACGGCACGGTGCTGACCAACGCCAGCCCCGCGCCGGCACCCCAGTCGCGCAACGCCACCGCACTCCTCGTCGAGGACACGCTGACCTGGCTCAAAGGCTCGCACAACCTGAGCATGGGCGGGTCGTGGACGGAGTACAAGCTGTGGGCCAAGAACTCCAACCTCGTACCGCGCCTGAACTTTGGAGTCGTTAATGGCGATCCGGCACAAAGCCTGTTCACCGGCACGATCGGCAGCAGCGCGTTCCCCGGAGCCACGGCCAACAACCTGGCGGCGGCGCAGAACCTGTACGCCCTCCTGACCGGCCGCGTGAGCAGCATCGATGGCGACGCCAGGCTCGACGAGAACACGAACGAATACAGCTATATGGGAACCGGAACACAGCGCGCACAGATGCGCGAAGCCGGGCTGTTCATCCAGGATTCGTGGCGATGGAAGCCAAGCTTCACCATCAACCTCGGGCTGCGCTACGAGCTGCAGTTCCCGTTCTATCCGCTGAACAGCAGCTACTCGACGGGAACGCTCGCCGATGTCTGCGGCGTGTCTGGCGTCGGGTCGGGCGACAGCATCGCGACCCAGTGCAACATCTTCCAGCCCGGCTCGCTTGGCGGGAAGAAACCGCAGTTCGTCAACTTCGCCAAGGGCACGTACGCCTACGACACCGACTACAACAACTTTGCGCCGAACGTCGGGTTCGCGTGGACGCTCAACGACAAGGGGGGGCTGCTCGGCCACATCCTCGGATCGGAGGCCGTTCTGCGCGGCGGCTATACGCGGGCGTACAACCGGAATGGCATGAACGACTTCTCTGGCCAGTACGGGGCCAACCCCGGCGTTACCATTCAGGACGGCGATCGCAGCATCAACACCGGCAACCTGAACAACGACGGCCTGGGCCTTCCCGTGCTCTTCCGGCAGTCGACGCGGCTCGGTCCGGCGCCTTTCCCGAGCTCGCCGGTCTATCCGTTGACCGATGTCGTCACCGAGGACATCCGCATTTTCGACACCAGTATCAAAGTGCCGTACGCCGACACCTGGACCGTCGGCCTGCAGCGCGGACTCGGGAAGAACTACGCGGTCGAGGCGCGCTATGTCGGCACCCGATCACGCGAGCTGTGGCAGACCCTCGACTATAACGAAACGAACATTTTCGAGAACGGCTTCCTGAACGAGTTCAGGGTGGCTCAGGCGAATCTCGCGGCGAACATCTCGGCTGGCCGTGGCGGCACATTCGCGTACACCGGTGCTCCAGGCACCGCGCCGCTGCCAACGATCTTCGCCTACTTCCACGGAACTACCGGGGACAAGAACAACCCGGCGTCCTACACCTCGACGAATTTCACGAACAACACGTTCCTGACGCCGCTTGCGAGGTTCAACCCGAACCCGATCGGCTTCGCAAACAGCCTGTACGGCGATGCTGGTCGTCGTACCAGCGCTGCGGCCGCAGGAGTGCCGGCGAACTTCTTCCTTGCGAACCCCGACCTTCAGGGTGGCGCGGTGCTCACGACCAACGTCGGCAGCAGCTCCTACAACGGTCTGCAACTCGAGCTGCGCCGTCGTTACGCGCAGGGCCTGCAGTTCCAGACGAGCTATGCCTTCGGCCAAACGCTCCAGAGCAACTTCCTGTCGTTTCGCCGGCCGATTGACATGCGTCGCGATGTCGGCTCGCCTGGCGACCTCACGCACGCATTCAAAGCTACGGTCGTTTACGATCTGCCGTTCGGACAGGGCCGTCGTTTCGGCAGTGGCGCCAACGCCGTGGTCGATCGAATCATCGGCGGTTGGACATTCGGGCTCTCATCGCGCTTCCAGAGCGGACAGCTCGTCAACCTTGGCAACGTCCGACTGGTCGGTATGACGGTCGATGACGTGCAGAAGATGTACAAGATCCGGTTCGACGATGCGGCCAAGTTCATCTACATGCTTCCACAAGAGGTCATCGACCAGACGATCAAGGCGTTCAGTGTGAGTGCCACATCAGCGACCGGTTATGGAACGCTCGGCGCACCGAGCGGCCGGTACTTCGCGCCTGCGAACGGCCCCGACTGTATCGAGGTCGCGAACAACGTCGGCGACTGCGGCACGGGCGACCTGGTCGTCTCGGGGCCGATATTCCAGCAGCACGACATTAGCCTTGCGAAGAAAGTGCGGATGGTCGGGCGCACGGACTTCGAATTCCGCGTCGAGATGCTGAACGCACTCAACCAGGCCAACTTCGTCGGTGTGAGCGGCATCGGCAGCGCCATTGCCAACTATCGCGTTCAAGCCAACCAGGGGGGATTGACCGGCACCAACACGAGCCGTGTCATCCAGTTCGTTGTGCGGTTCAACTGGTAACAAGAAATGCTGAATGCTGAGTGCTCAATGCTGAAGTGAAGGTTGAAGGAAGCAGGAAGGCGTAGAAGGAAGAAAGTGAAAGGGCCGTCTAGTGCTATGCACTGGCGGCCCTCTTTACTTTCACCTTCAACATTTACTTCACCATTCAGCACTCAGCATTCAGCATTGCAAGCTACACAATGATTCCCTTCCGCACCGCGTAGAGCACGATCTCGGCCGTGTTGTGCAGGTTGAGCTTCTGCATCATGTTGCCGCGGTGGGTCTCAACGGTCGACAACCCCAGATCGAGCAGCGTCGCGACCTCTTTGTTCGACCGTCCCTCAGCCAGGAGGTGCAGCACTTCCTTCTCGCGGTCGGTCAGGAGGTGGTAGGTGTCGGTCAGCCCGCGAGCGCGGAGCTGGCGCATGTAGTCCTCGACGAGCACGGCGGTGACCGCCGGACTGAAGTAGGGCTTGCCCGCTGACACTGCGCGGACGGCGGGCAGGAGATCCTCGTCGGTCGCGTCCTTGAGCAGATACGCGCGGGCGCCGGCGGCCAGCGCGCGCGTGATGTAGGACTCGTCCGAGTGCATGCTCAGGATGATCACCGCCGGCGGCCGCTCCAGCTTCTGCGATCGCGCCGCGACCTCAATCCCGTTCATCTTGGGCATGCCGATGTCGACGATGAGCGTCTCGGGCTGGTGCTCTTCGCAGAGCCGCAGCGCCTCGAGCCCGTCGGCGGCCTCGGCAACGACCGTCAGCCCCGCGTCACTCTCGAGCAGGCTCCTGAGACCCCGCCGGACGATGCCGTGGTCGTCAGCCAGCAGCACGCGCATGCGTGACCTCCGCTGGAGTGGACGGGAGCGGAACCTTCATCGTGAGCGTCGTCCCCGCGTTGGGAGCGCTCCTGATGGACATGACGCCGTGCAGGTCGCGCACGCGCTCTTCAATGCCGCGCAGGCCGAGGCCCCCTACCCGCTGAGCCGGGTTGAACCCGACGCCGTCGTCGGTGACGGTGACGGTGAGGCCGTCGGCGAGGCGGCGGACCGACACCGCGATGCGCGACGCGCGCGCGTGGCGCACGCAGTTGGTGAGCGCCTCCTGGACCGAGCGGTAGACGCAGGTGCGATGCTGCTCGGGCAGGAGATCGAAGTCGCCGTCGACGGTGAGCTCGACCGGCACGCCGAAGCGCCGGCCGAAGTCGCGCACGTGCCACTCGAGCGCGGGCTGGAGGCCGAAGTCATCGAGCATGCTCGGCCTGAGGCCGAGTGCGAGGTCGCGGACGGTGCGGACCATGTTGTCCACGAGCTGCCGGCTTTCGGCGACGGCTCCGGCGACCCGGTGGTCCCCTGATGACCGGAGGCGGTCGATCCGTCCGAGCTCCATGCGGAGCGCCGTGAGCATTTGGCCGACGTGATCGTGCAGCTCGCGCGACAGGTTCTTCCGTTCTTCTTCCTGCGTGGCCACGAGCTGTTGCGAGAGCTGGCGCATCAGGTGTTCGGCTTCTTCCGCCACGGCGCGCTCGTTCTCGGATCGGCGCTCGAGGACGCGGAGCCGGATGACCGCGGTCAGGGCCACGACAAGGCCGAGGACCAGGCTTCCCCAGATGAGCCGGTGCAACTCGGCGCGGAACTCCTCCTGACGGCGAGTGACTTCGGCGCGCTGGATGGCGTGGTTGGCGTTGTTGAGCTCTTCGATCTCGAGGGCGATCGCCATCACGGCCTCGCGCCGCGGCAACACCTCGCGGCGCAGGAAGCTGGCGCTCTGGCTGATCTTCTCGACGAGCGTCCAATCGAATAGCGGATCGAATGCCTGCCAATAGTCGTCAAGCTTCGCGTCGAGGCTCGAAATTCGCTCTTCGTTGTCTGAACGTCCCTTGGCGAGCGCCCGCAACTCGTCGACCGTCGCGACGTTGCTCTGACGAATCTCGGCCAGCTTCTGGCGATAGATGAGAGCGTGTTCGCGCTCGGGGTCGAGCAGGTAGTCGCGGATGTAGATGCCCGACAGGTGGACGTCAGACCTCAGCTGCCGGAGTTTCGTCTCGAGGTTCCTATGATTGGTGTTGAGCTGGTCGAGTTGGGAATAGATTTCCTGCGCGCGATTCGAGGCCGTGAGGACCGACACGACGACCAGCAGGAGCAAGCCCCCGAGACCGAGCGCCGCGACCGGCCAGGTTCTGAAACGCATCCGTCCTCGTGCCATCGTACTCCCTAGCGCCCACTCGGAGCATCCCGTTGATGCCCGAGCCATGAACCAGTCTCCGGAGGACTTTCCTCCCCCTCGAAAACCGCACGTCTCCCCTGTCCACGGGATGGCGGAGGGGCGGGCCTTCCGGTCTACTGAGAGTGCAGTCGTCGTCCAATGCGGCGCACCTGCGACGGGAACGTCGACCGAGGCTGGCTGCCCGCCTGGTCTCACATCGACGGTTCCCGCGCAGGTCGCGCCGCGCCAATGTACGGGGGGAGGTAGCGGAGGTACGACGGAGAGAGCGGAGTCTAGGCTCGCCACAGAGTCAGCGGAGGACACAGAGAATACTGGCCATGACGAGGGACTTGGCGCTGGAAAGCGGAAAAAGCCGCAGGGAGCCCTTTCCCCTGCGGCTTTTTTCCTGTACGCGAACCGACCTACAATGAAGGCTTCTGCCTGGGAGCCTGCGCGAGCATGAGGGCTCCCGCAAGGAGCCTTCATGAGCAACATTGACGCGCGTGGCTACGCACACCCCGAGGTGCTGGTGTCGACCGACTGGGTCGCCGCGCACCTGAACGACCCTTCCATCCGCATCATCGAGTCGAACGAGGACACGCTTCTGTACGCCTCCGGGCACATCCCGGGGTCGGTCAACGTCGACTGGACGGCAGACCTCAACGACCAGCTTCGCCGCGACTACATCACGCGCGAGGGCTTCGAGGCGCTGATGGCACGCATCGGCGCCACGAAGGACACGACGGTCGTGTTCTACGGCGACAAGAACAACTGGTGGGCCTGCTACGCGTTCTGGGTCTTCCAGCTCTTCGGGCACACCAACGCCCGCGTGATGGACGGCGGCCGCATCAAGTGGGAGAAGGAGAAGCGGCCGGTCACGCGCGACGTGCCGAGCTTCCCGAAGACCAGCTACAAAGCCGAGGAGAGGTCCGACGCCAAGCACCGCGCCTTCCGCGACGAGGTGCTCGCGCACATGCAGGCGAAGCGCCAGCTGGTCGACGTCCGGAGCCCCGACGAGTACACCGGCGTGCGCATGCACATGCCCGACTACCCCAACGAAGGCGCGATCCGCGGCGGCCACATCCCCGGCGCCAAAAGCATCCCCTGGGCAAGAGCGATCAACCCCGACGATGGATCGTTCAAGAGCGCCGAGGAGCTCAAGAAGATCTACGTCGAGGAAAAACAGCTGTCGCCGTCGCAGCCGACAATCGCCTACTGCCGCATCGGCGAGCGCAGCAGCCACACATGGTTTGCCCTGAAGTACCTGCTCGGTTTCGAAAACATCCGGAACTATGACGGGTCGTGGACCGAATGGGGAAACATGGTGGGGGTGCCGATAGAGAAGTGACACAACAGTCATGTCTTTGGACAAACTCCAGACGCTCCTCGAGACATTCGACGAGTTCCCCGATCCCGCCGATCGTACGGACATGCTCCTGAGCTATGCGGATCAGTTCAAGGAAGTACCGTCAGATATCGCCACGCGGCCGTTTCCCGAGAAGAACCACATCCCGCAGTGCGAGTCGGACGCGTATGTCTGGGCGCTCAAGAAGCCGGACGGGACGCTCAAGCTGCACTTCGCGGTCGAGAATCCATCCGGAATCTCGGCGCGCGCGCTCGCGACGATTCTCGACAAGACACTCTCGGGCCTTCCCGCCGCGGAAATCGCCACGGTCGACTGCGGCATCGTCGAGCGCATCTTCCGCCGCAATATCTCGATGGGCAAGGGAATGGGGCTGATGGCCATGGTCGACGCGGTGCGGACGCTGGCGAGGAAAGCTTCCAGCTGAAGACTACCCCGCCCTGAACGTCAGATTGAAACGGCCCGGCCCGGTGCCCTCCGGGGCGGTGCCGGGCAGGATCCTGGTCACGCCGTGAAAGCGCAGTCGCGACGGACCACCCATCACGATGACGTCGCCCGAGCGCAGCATCAGCGGGCGCATCGGGTCCCTTCGGGAGAGTCCTCCGACCACGAAGCGGGCGGTGTCGCCGATGGACACAGAAACGATCGGGATGCCGGCATCGAGTGATTCGCGGCTCTCGTCCTTGTCCTGGTGCACACCCATCCGGCTTTCCCGCTCGTAGAAGTTCATGATGCAGATGTCGGGACGCATCGCGAACCCCGCGCCGGCAGACGCGCTCGTGGCGAGGGCTTCGAGCTCGGCGGGAATTGGCGGGACCTCGAGGCCATCGAAATCGGTACGCGCCTTCTCGTAGCGGTAGGTCAGAGCATTCCAGTGCCGACCGAGGCACAGCATCCCGACGCTCATCTTCTTTCCACCGCGCACGATCGGCGTATACATCGGCACGGCACCATCGGCGAGATCACGACAGACACGCCACAGCCGGCGCTGCTCATCGGCGCCAAGAAGGCTCTGGAACAGATGAAGCCCTGGCTCCAGTTGCATTGAAGCGGCCGTCAGAGACGTTGCAGTGCGATCGATACCGCGACGACGATGTTGAGCGAGTCGCTCCGCGCGTCGACGGGAATCCGAACCGTGACGTCCGCGGCCGCGATGGTGGCGGTGCTCAGGCCATAGCCCTCGGCGCCCGCGACGAGCGCCAGCCGCGCGTCTGCGGACAGCGTCGCCGCAAACGCTTCGATGGTCAATTCCCCTGTCGGCGACAAGGCGACGATCGCGAAGCCCATGTCGCGGAGGGTCGCGAGACCGGGAAGCCACGGGTCGACGCGAGCCGAAGGCAGGCGGAGCACCGCGCCCATGGACGTGCGCACGGCCTTGCGGTAGAAGGGGTCGCCGCAGGCGGGATTGAGCAGGACGGCGTCGGCGCCAAGCGCGGTCGCGCTCCGGAAGATTCCACCGATGTTGTCTGGATTCCCTACCGCTTCGAGGAGGATCAGCCGCCGCGCCTGCGCGAAGGCCGACAGCGGCAGCGACTCGGCCGGGCGGCGAACGAGGGCGAGGCAGCCGCGATGAAACTTGAAGCCTGTGACGCCCTCAACGATCGCGGGTTCGGCCACGAGCACGAGCCACGCGGGATCGATGCTCGGCTCGAGCGCGCGAAGGGCGGCCGGCGTCACGAGGACAGAGTCGACGACGAACCCGCCGTGTTCGATCAAGCGCTCGACGACGAGGCGGCCTTCAGCGACGAACAGGCCGTGCTGCTCGAGCCACGCCGGCTCGCCGACGTGGCGATAATTCTGAAGCCGCGGATCGTCCTTTCGACTGATGTGGCAGATCAATCGTCGTCGCGCTGAACGGACCGGCGGCTGCGGTGGCTGTCGATCACGTGCTGGCCGAGGCGCTTGCTGAGGAACACCTTGGACTCACCAGTGTCGACGGGGTGCGGAACGAAGCGAATCACGTCAAACGCCAGTTGCGCGAGCGTGCTGCGCATCTCGTAGAAGCGGTTCTTCGTCTTGACGATGATCTCGTCGAAGCCGTTGTCCATCGCCCAGACTTCCTGCTCTTCGGTGAGCGCGCGGAAGTGGCCCTGGCCGCGCCAATCCTTCCGGGTCCCGCCAATCCACTGGTAGAGCACGCGCCGGCCCCTGAACTGCACGACGTCTTCGAGCTGGAAGACGAGATCGGCGAGCTTGGGGTCGGTCTCCGACGCCCTGAGCTCGTGCGCAACCTTGAACGAGACGGGTACGACGGTCGCGCGGTCGTCAGGAAGCGCGGCCTCGGCCATCAGGATCTGATGGTCGCGATCGGCCAGACGCTGGACGACTTCGCTGGCGTTCTTCTTGCGCGGGAAATCGAGAAAGAACTCCTCGATGTACTGGATCTCCAGCGCGCCTTGCTGGAGGCCATACTGCCGAATCAGATATTCCACTGGCATTTATGATACTTCGATTGCCGAAACGGCCCGCCGGCATTCCGGCACCATGACTCTACGCCGACCACCGGTCGTTGACAATCGCGTAAAGGGCCTGATTCCGCGGCTCCCCGAACTTCACGCAGCTCGAACGCAGCGTGCCCTCGGCGCTGTAGCCAGCCTTCTCGAGGACGCGAACCGAGGCAACGTTGTCGGCGAGCGGGAGCGCGAAGAGGCGCAGCAAACCGAGCTCGTCGAAGGCATGGCGCGTGAACAACGTCAGCGCCTCGGTCACAATCCCCCGGCCCCAGCACGCTTCCCCGAGCCAGTAACCTACCTCGGCCGAGTAGCGCTCGACGTCACTTCCCGGCACGTAGCCGAGCCCGCCGGCCGCTTCGCCCGCAACCTCGATGGCAAAGTTGGTCTGCGGCTCTTCACCCGACGCGGCCGCCAGGAATGCCTGCGCGTCCTTCCACGTGTAGGGATGCGGAAACCGGTCGCGCAAGTGTCGCGCCACACTCAGGTTGTTCGCATGACGAACGAGCGAGGTGGCGTCGCTCGTTCGCCATCGACGTAACGTGCACCGCTCGCCCTGCAAAACCATCACGGTTAGAAGAGCGTCCTCCCGGTCGTCCTCAGCCAGCGCTCGGCCTCGCGGAATCCCGGACACGCGGCCTCGACCAGGCGCCAGAAGCGACGCGAATGATTCTGCTGCCGGATGTGCATCAGTTCGTGGAGCAGCACGTAGTCGCGGACATGCGCCGGCATCTGGACGAGCCTGAAATTCAGGGCGATATTGCCGTTGCGCGCGCACGATCCCCAGCGCGAGCGCTGGTTGCGGATCGAGACGGCGCCCACCTGGAGGCCCTGCTCCTCCGCCAGCGCCGTCAGGCGCGGCAGCAGCACGGTGCTGGCCAACTCGCGGAGATCGCGTTCAATCGCGGACCTTACGTCGGCGAGATCGCGTACGAGAACCGACCGATCGCCGTAGACGACGCCCCAGTTGTTGCCGCGGGCTTCGACCGCGATGCGCACGGGCTCGCCGGCGAGCAGTAGCGCGCTGCCGTCCTGCCAGTTCGACGGCGCCGACTCGACGCGCACGCGGCCTCGCTCGCGGGCAATCCACTTCTCGTGCTGCCGGACGAAGTGCTCCGCTTCGCGACGCGAACCGCCGCGCGGGACAGTCACACGCAAGGTTCCATCGGGACGGACGCGAAGGATGTACCGGCGCGCGCGAGGCACGCGCACGAACTCAATCGCTGCCAGCGGCGCGACCGGTGGCGCGGGAATCGGCTCCGGCTGTTCGACGAACTGCAGAAACGGAAGGGAGAACTGCACCTCGCCACGATGATAACCCGAGGAGGCGCCCGCGGCCCGAGCGCGGCGCACCGAATGCCCTCAATCGTTGCGCAGTGCGATGATCGGATCCACGGCCATCGCGCGCCGCGCTGGTACGTAGCTGGCGATGACGGCCACGACCGCGAGGAAAATGGCCACGGCGCTGAAGCTGGCCGGGTCGGACGCCGTCACGTTGTAGAGCAGCGTCTTGATGAACCGCGTCACGCCGACCGCCGCGACGACGCCGGCGCCGATGCCGATGGCCGCCAGCGTGACGCCCTGACCGATGACGAGTCGCAGCACGTCACCTCGGCCGGCGCCGAGCGCCATCCGCACGCCGATCTCCTGCCGGCGCTGCGACACCGAGTAAGACAACACCCCGTAGACGCCGACCGCCGCAAGCAGCAGTGCGACGGCACCGAAGGTCGAGAACATCCAGCCGAACAGCTTGTATTGCCAGAAGCTGAACTGGCGAAGCGTTTCCATGGTCCTCACCTGGAACACGGGCAGCGCGGGGTCCGCGAGGCGAATCTGCTCGCGCACCGCGGTCGTGAGGCGCGCTGGATCCCCGGCGACGCGGACAACCAGGCCGGTATTGAGGCTGGGGGCAAACGAGTACGGTACGTAGGCCGACGGGAAGACCGGCCGGTTGCTGGTGCCCTGACCGTGACGGAAGTCAGCGATCACTCCGACCACCGTGAACCACTCCGGTGTCTCATCGCCGGTGACTCGGAACCGCCGGCCAATGGGATCCTCTGCAGGCCACAGCTGCTTCGCCATCGTCTGGTTGACGAGCGCCACGGGCGTGCGCGTGGTTTCTTCCGATTCGGTGATGTCCCGGCCGCTCGTGAGCGCCACGTTCAGCGTCTGCCTCAAACGGGGCGTCGCGCCGATGAACGTGATCCCGGGCTCCTCGCCGCGCGCCACGCTCTTGCCTTCGACGATCACATTCCCGCCGCCGCCGCCCGCTCCGAGCGGCACGAAGTTGGAGGCGAAGGCGGCCTGCACGCCCGGCAGCCCTTCCACGCGCCGGACGATGTCCTGCACGCGGCGCTCCTTGGCGCCGGCCGGTTCGTAGTTCGCGCCTGGCAGGTAGAACCTGAGCGTCATCAGCGGCGCCGTGTCGAATCCGACCGTGGCGTTCTGCAGGTTCAGAAAACTGCGCACGAAGAGCGACGCGCCAATGAGCAGTACCAGCGACATGGCAATCTCGACCACGACGAGCCCGTTGCGCATCCACGCGCGGCGGCCGCCGGTCGATCCGCGCGCGCCTTCTTTGAGGCTGTCCTGCAGGTTGCTGCGCGTGGCGTGGAGCGCGGGCACCATGCCGAACACGAGCCCCGTCAGAAGCGAGATCCCGAGCGTGTAGGCGATCGACCGGCTGTCGAGCGCCCAGTGAATGAAGTAGGGGATCGAATCGGGCGGAATGCCTCGATCGAGGAGCGCCAGCGTTGCCTTCGCCAGCACGATGCCGAGCGGGGCGCTCAGCAGGCCGATAATCGCCGACTCGGTCAGCAGTTGCCTGATGATCCGCAGTCGGCCCGCGCCAAGCGCCGCCCGAATCGAGATCTCACGATGTCGCACCGACGCACGCGCGAGCAACAGATTGGCGACGTTCGAGCACGCGATGACGAGCACGAGGGTGACCGCTCCCATCATCGCCAGGATGACGAGCTCGACCTGGTCGGGAATCATCCAGTCTCTCAGCGGCCGGATGACGGCGCCCCAGTTTTCGTTCTCTTTTGGATAGGTGGCGGCGAGACGTGCGACGACACCCCTGATGTCAGTCGACGCCTGCTCGGCCGAGACGCCAGGCTTCAGCCGCGCGAACACCTGCAGCGCACGCGCGTCGCGCGCCGTCGACTCGTAGTACGGTGCGAGCGTCACCCACAGGCGCTGCGTCTCAGGGAACATGAATTTCGGCGGCATGACGCCGATGACCGTGTGCGGGAATCCGTTGATGGAGATCGAACGGCCGACGATCGAACGATCGCCGTTGTAGCGAAGCTTCCACACCTCGTCGCTGAGCATGACGACGCGTTCGGCGCCGGCGTGGTCGTCACGTTCGGTGAAGTCGCGGCCGAGCGCAGGTGGCGTTCCGAGCAGGCTGAAAAGGGTCGACGATATCGCGGCGCCGTTGAAGCGCTCGGGCTCCGACGAGCCGTCCGAGACCGTCAGGGAACGACCGGTGAACGCGGCGAGAGTCGAGAGCGTCGTCGTCTGGTCGCGCACGTCGCGGAAGTCGAGCCACGACAGCCCCGCCCGGTTGACTCCGGCGCGCTGATTGGTCGAGTTCAGCACGACAATGCGGTCGGCATCCGGATATGGGAAGGGCTGAAGCAGCACCCCGTCCACGACGCTGAAAATGGCCGAATTGAGACCGATTCCGAGCGACAAGCACAGGACGGCCGTGGCCGTGAAGCCCGGGTTGGCGATGAGCGTCCGGACGGCGTAACGCAGATCTTGGAGCAGCACAAGGACTTAGACGGCCATGTGACATTACCGGTTCAGCTTCACTGTCACGAGACCCACAAGATCAACAGGAGGGCAGGAGGCCTGTAGAGAGGCTTGGCAGCAGGTGGACTCATCACGGGGACCGGCCAGTCAACGCGACGACCAGGAATCCCGTCCAAGGTAGCCGAGGAGCTATTGACCATGATGAAACGTGCAATTCTTGGGCTTTTCCTGGTGGCCACTGCGACGGCGACCCTGCCGGCAGCGGTGCCGCAGCAGGCCGCCGGCGATGACTGGTGCCGAAGTGAGCGGTCCGGTAACCGCGATCGTGAGAACGTGTGCGAGGTGCGGCAGTTCACAGTCGTTGCGGCGGGGACGATGACGGTGAACGCCGAGCCGAATGGCGGCATCCAGGTCGAGGGCGGCCCGCGGGGAGACATTCAGGTTCTCGCCAAGATCAATGCGCAGGCCGACACCCAGGCCCGGGCCAAGCAGATCGCCGACGCGGTCCGTGTGACGGCAACACCGAGCGACGTTTCCGCGAACGGGCCGTCCGGGTTGGGCCGCAATGAAGGCTGGTCCGTCAGCTACCGTCTGGCGGTCCCCACCGTGTCCATGCTGTCGCTCAAGTCCACCAACGGGGGCATTTCGATTAAGGACGTCGACGGCCAGATCGAATTCAGAACCGTCAACGGCGGCGTCAAGCTCACCAATCTGGCAGGCGACGTGAAGGGCCGCACGAGCAACGGCGGCGTCGATGTGGATCTCGATGGTCCCGGCTGGAGGGGCGAGGGCCTCGACGTCGAGACCAACAACGGCGGCGTGCACCTTCGCATCCCCGAACAGTACTCCGCGCACCTCGAGACAGGCACGATCAACGGCGGGCTGAACATCGACTTTCCGCTGACCGTTCAGGGCCGGATCGATCGACAGCTGAGCGCGAACCTCGGCAGCGGCGGCGCGCCGATTCGCGTGCAGACGCACAACGGCGGGGTGAAGGTGTCCAGGAAGTAGCTATCGCACTGTCGCGTCGAACGCGCCGGTCACAATCTGGCCGGCGCGCTTCATCTGAATCCAGATGCGATACCGGCCGGCCCTGGGGAAGGCGTAGGGGATCGACACCTCGCTCCCCGCAATCGCGCGGTGGATCGCATGCGGATCGGCCGTGGCGCCTTCGAACTTCTGGAGCGCCGCCATCGAAATGCTGCCGGACGGATGCAGGTGCGCGAACACCGAGCCGTCGACGTTCGTCACGGCAGCGTGGCCGAGCATTCCCATGTAGGGCTCGAGCGCCGCCGGTGAACCGTCGGCGTTGCGGGCAATGAACGTCAGCAGGCGCTCCTCCCGTTCGACCAGCGGCGCCCCGCGCTGCCAGGTGATGGTCATCCCGTCAGGTCCGTTGAATGACGCGGACGAGCCTTCGGGAATTACCGCATCAACCGACCAACTATCATCGGGATCCGAACTGCCTGCGGTCTGACGCGAGTCGCCGAGCGTTGCGCTGGAGACGAGGGTTTGTGCGTAGCCACTCTCGTGCACGATGTCGGCGTACACGCGGTATCGCCCCGCCGGCAGCGGCGGAAGCCGGACGTCGAAGGCCTCGGCTGCGGGCGCATCTGCACGTAAATCGGCCCGAGCAGCGGCCGGCCTTCGAAGAGCGGCAGGGCCCACAGCATCAGCATCGTGATTGCGGAGTAGACCGCCGCGACCGTCGTCGCGGGCCACCGCGCGCTCGAGGCACGCGCGGCGCTCACGAGCACGAACGGGAACACGCCGCAGGCGACCTGATAGAAGAGCGACTGGTGCATGTCCCAGCGGCCGATGTATTCGGTCGAGAGCGTCGCGATGTTGAGCAGCATCAGCCCGGCGCTGTAGAGAAACAACTGCTGGAAGCGTGGAGAGCGGCCACCGCCGCGGTTCTGCCAGGCAACGACCATCAGCATCGCGCCGATTTGAATGGCGCCGATGCCCGCAGCAAGTATGGCGTGAGGCGGGCTGAGGATCTTGACGTCCAGCCCGTATGTGTTGTGCCACCAGTCGTCGAAGGGCGCCGAGGTGAGCATGGCGAACGCGCCCCAGATGCATACCCACGCGCCAAATGGCGCCTGGAACCCCCAGAACCGGACGGCCGTCGCGCGTTCCTCGGCCGTGCCGGCAAACGTCAGCCGCACCGCCAGCCAGCCGCAACGTCAGGCCGGAGACAACGCCGCCGAGATAGATGGCCAGATGGGCCGGCGTCCAGAACGTGTCGCGTCCAATCGTCTGGTGCCAGGAGATGTCCCAGAGAACACCGAGGATGACGCTCGTCGATCCGAAGAGGACGGCATAGATATACCAGGGGACAGACACGCGCCGGTCCTAGCGGGAAGCGGGCAGCTGGGAGCTGGAAGCCGTCGCACCAAACAGATACTTATCGAACCACTCGAGATTGTGTTCCATAACGGCACGGCTCGACTTGGGCTTCGACGGCCCGTGACCAATGCCTTCGAATCCCTTGTAGACGATGAGCTTCGTGGGCACGCCGACGTCTTGAAGCCCCTGGTAGAGCTCATACGCGTTCGGGAGCGGCACGCGCTGATCGGTGGCGCCGTGCTGGATGAGCGTCGGCGCCTTCGCGCCCTTGATGTAGGTCATGGGTGACGTCTTCGCGTAGATGTCGGGGTCGTCCCACGGCGTCGCGTTGAGGTATTGACGCGTGAACGGGTGGATGTCGGTGTTCACGTAGTACGTCATCCAGTTCGAGATCCCGGCGCCGACCGAGATCGCCTTGAACCTGGCGCTGTCGTGCGTGGTCAGGAACGCGGAGATGTATCCGCCCTGACTCCAGCCCATCGCGCCGACGCGGTTCGAGTCGGCAAGCCCTTCCTTGACGAGGTGGTCGACGCCCGAAAGCACGTCCCACGCATCGCCGACGCCGAGGTTGCGGTAGTTGAGCGATCGGAATTTCTCGCCGTAGCCCGCGCTGCCGCGATAGTTTGGTTCGAGCACGAGCGCTCCCCTGGCCACCCAGAGATCGATGGGATAGATGCTGGTGCTGCTGAAGGGCGTGGCGCGCGAGACACCCGTCGGCCCGCCGTGAATCACGACGAGCAACGGATACCGCTTCCCTGCCTGAAAGCCGACCGGCTTGTGCAGGATGCCCTCGATGATGGCCCCGTCCTGGCTGGGCCACGAGATGACCTCGATCGGCGCTGCGGGCCACGCCACCACTTGATCACCAGAGGCCGTCAGCTTCTTCGGAGTCATCGTTTCTTGGTGCTCGCGGGCCCCCACCCCCGCTCGGGCTGCAGGCGCTTTGATGGACGCGACATACACCTCGGGAACGGTCGTCGCGTCGCTCGCCGTGAACGCGACTGTCTGACCGTCGGCGCTCAGGCTGAAGCCGGAACCAATCCAGCGATCGGTGGGCGCGAGGCGGGTCACCGTCTTGGTCTCCGGCTCGAGCCGGTAGAGATACGCCCATGCCCGCGACGAGGCCGAGAAGAAGATGCCAGATGGAGCCCACCGGACAATCGACGGATCCTCGTCGAAGGCTGCCGTCAGGTTCGCGATCGGTCCGCCCGCCGCGGGAATCGTCGCGATGCGGCGGTTGGTGAAGAAGAACTTCGGGCTCGCCATCGACGTCTCGAACGCGACGCGCGAGCCGTCGGGCGACCACTGCGGGTTGCTGTCGGGGCCGTCGCCGGTCACGAGTTTCCGCAAGACTCCGTCGGCCACGCTGACGACCGAGATGTCGGCCGAACCGCCGTTGGCGGGATCGCCATTGACACGATGGTCGAACGCGATCTGTCGGCTGTCGGGCGACCAGTCGAAGCGGCCGACGGTGAACGCGCCGCTCGTCAGCCGCCGAATCGTCTTGGTCCCGACGTCGACGATGTAGAGGTGCGACATTCGATGGTCCTGGTCGATCACGTCGAAGTCGGCGTACTTCTTCTCGCGCTCCTTGAGCGCATCTGATCGCGGATCGCTCGAGGTGAACGCCATCGATCTCCCGTCCGGCGACCAGGCGAACGCGCCGACGGACTCCTCGGCTGACGTCAGCTTCATCGCCTCGCCGCCGCCGAGATCGATCAGATAGATCTGCCGCTTATCGTCACGGTCCGATCCAAACGCGAGCTTCCTGCCATCCGGCGACCAGGCGGGCGCGTTGCTCGACTTCTTGCTGTTGGTCAGCTGCCGCGTCGCGCCCGACTGAACATCAGCGAGCCAGATCTCGGTCTCGTAAACGTTGTCGTCCCAGTTCGTCTCGCGAATGGTGTAGGCGACCCACTTCCCATCGGGCGAGATGACCGGTGAGCCGGGCCGCTTGAGCGAGATCAGCGCGTCGATGGTCGGCGTGCTGGAGGACGGCGGCGTCTGGGCGCCGGACGGAACGGCGGACAGGAGCGCGCAGGTGAGTGCGACTGCGGTAAGGCGCATATCAATTCTCTTTCTGTCAGGCGTCGTGCCCGTTGTCATTCGGCCTGCGGCCTTGCGAATAGTGCGGCGTTGAACAGCACACGCAGCGTCCCGAACGGCTGGCCGCGCCACTGTGGGCGGAAGCCGAGCAGCACGATGTGCCCCTCGCCCACCTGCACGTCGACCGCCGCCGCCTTCCCCTGAAGATATTTTTCGCCGATGAGATACCCGGACAAAAGCGGAGACCCGGTCTCTTGATACTTCGCCAGGACACGGCCGGTGAAGCCCTCGAGGGTCTCGAACACCGGGCTCCCATCCACGAACACGGCTGCCTTCTCCGGCATGCCCGCCATCACGGGGTGCGCCGTGTCCGTGGTCACCTCGACCAGCGATCCCCTCAGGAAGAACTCCTCCGGCCTGAGGCCCGCGACGACGTTCCTGACGGGCAGCTTGAACTGCGAAATCGCAAACGTGCTCGCGCCGCCAAGGCACACGACCGTGCCGCCCGTCCGCACGAATTGGTCGAACCGGACGAGATCGTCGGCGCTGACGAGATCCGCGTACTCCGGGCGCACGCCGCGGCCGCCACCACCGCTGCCGGGGCCAGCGCCTCGACCTCTGCCGCCATTGCCACCTTCGACAGGGATCCGCGCGTCTTCAGCAAGGATGACGACGTCCACCTTCTGCCGCAGCGGCGAGCGGAAATCCGCCGGCCGGAGCGCGACGATTTCGAATCCGTACTGCTCGAGGACCCAGCGGGCCCATCCCTCGTCCATGCTCGAACCCCAGGGACGGAAGAGTCCGATGCGCGGGCGTGAGATGGCCGTGCCGGTCGCGTTCGAAGACTCCACCCGCTCGGCGACGAGGGCCAGCGTCCGAACTAGCTCGGCCTGCGCCGATTCGGAAAGACCGCTGATGATGAAGCGCGCGCTGGCGCCGGGGACGCCGCTCGTCAGCTGCACGCTGGGGCCGCTCCCGTCTTTGCTCTCCTGTTTCCAGGCACGGTTGATGGCTCGAAACACGTTGTTCTGCGCGGCATCGATCGCGAGCGCCGCGCCGGAACCCGTCACGCGGCCGACCGGCGGCACGATGGCCGCCGCATTGGGATTCGAATCGAAACCGATCCCCGGTACGCTGTCGAACGGCGACGCGTCTCCTGATTCGCTGGAGTTGTACGGCGCCGGCTTTCGCTTCGGATCCGGCGCGGGGCCCAGCAATTTCAGGCTCGCGCGGACATCATCGGCGAGCGGCGTGGCCGCCGCGACGACACGGACACCCATCTGGAGCGGCAACGTCCATCCGGCCGCATCGTAGGGACGCTGCGGCGGACCGCCCGGGTACTGACGCATGTCGGGGTAGTTCTGGACGTTGAGCACCTGCCGGGCCATCGCGGCGAATTCCTGATCCGTCGGTACGACCCACGTCCCGGCCGGAAATGTCTCGCCGGCGACCGTCGCAGGCGCGGTCAGCTGCGAGACGCGGATACCGCCAAACGCGAGGCGGCGCAACAGCTCGACGGCTGCCACGGGATCGCGCTGCTCTTGCGGGACGAAGTACGCAAACGGTGCCTCGCTCCGCCCCCTTGCGATCTGATCGCGGCCGGCCATGTAGCGGTTGAAGAGCAGCGACTCCTTGTACTTGGAGGCGTACTCGAGCACCGCCAGCGACGCCGTGTGCATGTACGCCACGGCGTCTCCGAGCCGCCACCAGCCTGGGCGCCACGGGCTCGGGTACAGGCTCTGTGGCCTGAGGTCGCGGAAGCTCTCCGGGAAATCAGCAATCGTGTACTCACGCGGCGTCGCGTACTGGAAGAGCGCGGTCTCAGTCCAGAAGGCCGGGACGTTCTTGAAGTTCGGCGCGTAGTCGATGTACCCGGGATACCAGGCATCGAACGAGGTTCCCATGTGCGTGGCGCCCACCTGACCGTGCTCTTCGAGGCCCTTGGCGATCGCCATGCCGATCATGTTGACCTCGCGCGACATCAGAAACGGCGCGTCGCTGCCGATAGGCTCGGAAAACGGCGGCAGCCAGATGCGTGTCGGGAACGGCGACGACTGGTGGTGCACGTAGATGATGCTCGGCTCCCAGTCACGCCAGGTCTGCTCGATCACGCGCGACTCGATCATGTTCAGCATGTATGCGTCGCGGTTGTTGTCGTGCCCGACATACTCCTGGTAGAGCTGCGGAAGCCCGGAGAGCTCGTACGGCGTCCCGACGTTGGACATGTACCACTCGGCGACCATCTGCTGGCCGTCGGGATTGATCGTCGGCCAGAGCATCAGGATCACGTTGTCGAGGATCGACTTGACCGACGGATCCTCGGCCTGTGCCCGGCTGACGAGGTCATACGCGAGGAGCGGCGTGTGCTGCGCGCCGGCGACCTCGGTCGAATGCAGACCGCCGTCGATGTGGACGAAGGGCTTCCCTTCGCGCGCGAGCTCGCGCGCGGTCGCGTCGGTCAGCCCCGCCGGATGCGCCAGCCGCTGGGCGATCTGCCGATAGCGTTCGACCTGGTCGAGGTTCTTCGGGTTCGAGATGAGTGCGAAGTACATCGTGCGCCCCTGGCTCGTCTTGCCGGCCTCGACCAGCCGCAGGAACTTGCTGGCAGCCGCGAGCTTCCGGAAATACTCGACCGATTGATCGTAGGTCGCGAGCTTGAAGTCGGCACCCGGCTTGAAACCGAAAGACGCGTCAGGGGCAGGAACGAGGCGGGATTGCGCGCTCAGAACGACAGACGCCGCAAAGGCCCAAATCAGAATTGCACGGACGGGAGACTTCATCGATATCCTCGAAACGAAAACGGCTCAGGGCTCAGGGCTCAAGGCTCAGGGAAGAGCATGCTGCCATAAGAAGCCCAGACCCATCAGCAAGCTCTTGCCTGAGCCTTGAGCCTTGAGCCCTGAGCCCTACTCAACTCGGCTACTCACAACTTCTCTAACGACCGACTGCGGCCGCTGGTTGACGGTCAGGAACATCCGGCCGAGATACTCGCCGATGAGGCCGAGCATGACGAGCTGCGTGCCGGAAAACACCAGCACCGTGGCCATCACCCAGCCCCACCCGTAGGCGGGACCGCGCTGGATGAACCACAACCAGACGACGAAGACAAACGCCAGGAGTCCCGCGAACGCTGTGACGACGCCGACAGCGGTCGCCGCGCGCAGCGGCAGCAATGAGAAGTTCAGCCACGCACTGAGCCAGAGGCGAATCAGCCGGCGCAGCGTGTAGCCGCTCTGCCCCGCACGACGCTCGTCGTGGCGCACGGTGATCGACCCGATGCGCTGAGTCACTTGCAGCAGCAGCCCGTCGATATAGGGATACGGGCCGGCGTAGCCTACGACCTGCCCGGTCACGAACGCGCTGACGCACCGGAAACTCGAGAGATAAAAGCCATGCGGCTTGTCGAGCGCCCAGTCGGTCATGCGATTCGTGAACCAGCTGCCGGCGTTGCGCCAGAGCGAGTGTTGCTTGACCTCGTAGTGCCCGAACACGACATCGAGATCGCGGCTTTTCGCGTACTGCCACAGCCTCACCGCCTCGGCCGGTGGATTCTGCCCATCGTCATCGAGGTTGACGATGTAGGCGCCGCGGGCATGCCGCCAGCCGGTGATGACGGCGTTGTGCTCGCCGAAGTTCCTCGCGTGCTCGACATAGGTGATCGGGATGCGCGCGGTGCGCACGAGATCCCGGCAGACGTCCGCCGTCGAGTCGGCGCTGCCGTCGTTGACGAGGATCAGTTCGTGCCCGCCCTCGACCTGGAGCGTCTCGATGTCGTGCGCCAGGGAGGCGATGGTGGCGGCGCTGTTGTACAGCGGAATCACAAAGCTGAGAGCCGGAAGCATGCCACCTACCATCGCAGCAGCGGCCGCCCGTGCTGCAGGCCCGGCCAGGGAATCGACGCCAGGATGATCAGGAGCGCCAGCGTGAAGAAGATCGCCGCCAGCTTGTGCCGCTTGCCGTCGTAGCCGGTCTTGTGCACACGTGACCGGCCGATGTGGGCGAGCGCAATGGCCACAAGCATGCCGAAGCCGTGTTCAACAGCCCAGAACCTGGCGATCGAGTCCCCCATCGCCGCGCCCAGGTCATGGAACGCCGCCCGGGTCACCGGGCTCAGCACGCCATAGAGAAGGAGCCCGAGCAGGAGCTGCAGGTCGAGCGTCATGATGAACCAGAAGCCCGCTCGCTCGTCCGACAGCGTCCATGGCCTGCGGGACCGCCACCCCGAGAGGCCGCGCGCGGCGGCGAAGAGGCCCGTCAACAGAGCGGCCCAACGGATCAGGGAGTGGATGACGAGGACTGTGCCGTACATGAGCCAGCATTCTATGCTGGAACATCCGCCGCCCACTGGTGTCCACTAGACCATGCCTGAGAGGGGCCGTGGCGCACGATTTGGCGCGGGGCTTGGGGCCGGGCTCGAGGCGGACGGCCTCACCAAGTACTATTCGGCCATTCCGGCCGTCCGCGGGCTGTCATTCAGTCTGCGGCCGGGGGGCGTCCTGGGCCTTCTCGGGCCCAACGGTTCCGGAAAGTCGACGACCGTGTCCATCCTGGCAGGCCTCCTCGAGCCGTCCGGGGGGACGATTCGACTCAACGGACGCGACGTGCGCGACGACCTGCTCGGGTACAAAGCGCAAATCGGCTACGTTCCTGAGGAAGCCGTCCTTTACACGTATTTGACCGGCCCGGAGTATCTCTCCCTCATCGGCAACCTCCGAGGCCTCGCACCGGCGACCCTCCAGGCCCGCATCGACGGCTTCATGTCGCTCTTCGGCCTGACCGACGACGGTCACGCTCCGCTCTCGGCCTACTCCAAGGGCATGCGGCAGAAGATCCTGATTTCCGCCGCGCTCCTGCACAACCCGGCAATCGTCATCCTCGACGAACCGAACTCGGGCCTCGACGTGACGACGACATTCGTGCTGCGCAGCCTTGTCCAGACACTCGCTGCCGAGGGCCGGATGGTGGTGTACAGCTCGCACGTGCTCGAGAGCGTCGAGCGCGTCGCGACCGATGTGATCATCCTCAACGACGGCCGCGTCGTAGCGCACGATTCGGTCTCGCGCCTGCGAGAGCTCATGGAACTCGCCTCTCTCGAGCAGGTCTTCCGCCAGCTCGTGATCGAAACGGACATCGACGGCATGGCGAGCGACCTCGTCGCGGTGATGAAGCTCTGACTCGCACGCTGCTCCTCGCGCGGACGTTTTTCAGCAGGTTCTTCGAGAGCGACCTGCTGCCGCCTGGCATGCCGCAGGCACAGGTCGTCATCTGGAGCCTGGCCTTTCTGGCCACTCCGGGCCTGATCCTGCCCGTCAAATACGCGATCGCCAACTTGAGAGGCGACGGCGCGCCGGAGGCGATCGGACACGCGCTGCTGGTCTTCCGGCTCTTCTTCATCACGCTCACGATGACCGCCATCGGACTCGTGGCGCTCGTGATCTGGGACGGAATATTTCCGGATCGCCGCGACGCGCGCATCCTGACGCCGTTGCCCGTGCCTGGGAGCGTGCTGATCGGCGCGCGGCTTCTGGCGCTCGGGGCACTCTGCGGCATCTTCGTCGTCGGCATCAACGCGGTGCCGACGGTCTTTTATGCTCCGATGATCGCGGTATTCGGAGGCGCGGCCAATCTTGTGCAGGGCGTCCTGGCATACGTCATCGCCAACGGTCTCGCTGGAGTCTTCGTCTTCAGCTCGCTCGTCGCGCTGCAGGGTCTCGTGCAGAACCTCGGGGGCAAGAGGGCGTCAGACCGCCTGTCGCTTCTCCTGCAGGTGTGTTTCGTCATGGCGCTCCTGCAGATGATCTTCTTCCTGCCGCGCATGGGCTCCGTGCTGCCGGCAGACCTGAACAGCGGTTGGGTGCGACTGATGCCGTCCGTGTGGTTCCTCGGACTCTACGACGTCATTGGCGGGCGGCCCGCGGCGGGCGCGCCGGCGCTTGCGCTCGTGGCGGTCCTGGCAACGGTGACGACGGTGGGTGGCTCAATCGTGCTGTTCGTCGCGACGCATGCCCGGTTGACCCGGCGCGCCCTCGAGTCGCTCGAGATGACGGCACCCGGCAAGAACGGCCGGCGGAACGCCGCGGGCCTGACCACGCTCGCCTGCCGCCGCCCTGTGGAACGCGCGGTGTTCGAGTTCACGGTGAAGACCCTGACGCGGAGCCGCAGCCATCGCCTGCTGATGTCGATCTACCTTGGCGGCGCACTGGCACTCGTCGGCTCGGGCATCGTGCCCATTGCGCTCGAGGACGGCTTGGCAGCGTTCGCGGCGCCGGGCGTCGTCCTGCTGTCGGCCCCGCTCGTCATCGGGTTCTTCGCGCTCGTGGGGATGCGGGTCGCGCTGGCCATACCCGTCGAGCCGAAGGCCAGCTGGCTCTTTCGTCTGGGCGAACCGACGGATCGCGCGGCGGCGATCGACGGAGTCCAGACGGCGATGCTCCTGATGGGCGTGTTGCCGATGGTACTGGTCGCCCTGGTCAGCGCCGGAACGCTATGGGGTGCGCGGCTCGGCCTGGTCCATGCGGGAATCTGCCTCCTCATGGGCTGGCTGCTCGTGGAGATTCTGCTGATGGGCGTCGCCAAGATCCCGTTCACCTGCAGCTACCTGCCAGGCCGATCACGGATCGGGACACTCTGGCCGCTGTACCTGTCTGGCTTCGCGACCTATGCTTACACGACCGCCGCGTGGGAGGCCGAGTTCCTCGACAGTCTTCGTGCCGTGACAATCTTCATCTGCGTGATTGGCTCCGTCATCGCGGCTCTGATGATACGCCGGCACCGGAGATTATCAGAGGGGCAGGGACTCCGCTTCCATGAAGAGGACCACGCCGCCATCTTCGAAGGGTTCCATCTGAGCGAAGGATTCGCTGCGGCCAGCGAGAGCGCGCGGAAGCTGAAGTAAGCGCGACAGCTGACCCACGACCGCGTTACTATTCGCGGTCCTCCGTCGCACATGAGACTCAGGCCTCAGATTCCTGCCGACATCGAAGAGTACCGCGACGAGCGCTGGTGCCGCGAAGGCACCAGGCAGGTCGAGACCGCCCACGACGCCGAGCGCTTCATCGAACAGGTTGGCTTCGCCGCCTGCCTGACCGATTCCCGCCGGCCAGGGCCCTCTCTCTACGTGGCCGTGTGTGGACGCCGCGACGCGGTGATGCCGCGCAACGTGCAGAAAGACCCCGAAGCCTCGTTGACCTGGGTATTGAAGGACGAGATCGTGAAGCGCGCGAGGGTCTACTATGCCAAGCTCGGCCGCGGCAAGGCGATGTTCATCGCGCCACGCATGATTCCCTACTTTCACGCCGTCTGGGGCATGCGCCGGTCGGAAGAGAAACGGCGGCTGAGCAGGAACGCACAGGCCATCCTGCGAGTGCTCCGCAGGGAATGGGAGATGAGCACGTCGGACTTGCGGGATGAATCGGGCGTGAAGGACCGCAAGGCATTCACCCGCGGCCTGGACGAACTCCAGGCCACGATGATCGTGGTGCCGAGCGAGGTCTACTACCAGCCGAAGTTCACCTACATCTGGACGCTCGGTGTCGGGCGGTTTCCCGAGGCGCTGCGCCGGCGCGTGAGTCACGACACTGCCCTGCGCGAGATCGCGCGCTGCTTTCTAGCCGGAGCCGGAATGACAATCCCTGGCGAGATGGCCCGGGTGACAGGTCTGCCGCGGCCGGAGGCTGGACGTGGTAACCGTGCGCTCGTGGCCGAAGGCTACGCGACGATGCCCGCACGGGGGACGTATCAATTGGCCGCAGGCGGTGCGCTCGAGTCGTCCGAGCCAGGTCTGCCAGTCGAGGATCTTCACGACTGACCTTGCCTTCTGCGCCTATGATTCGGCTATCCTGTTCGGCCAGCCACGATCTGGCCTGCCAGGGGGCGGATCTCGATAGGGCAATCCGCTCTCGATGAAAGTCGCTTATCAGGGTGAGGTTCGGGCGATTCCGAGTGGCGTCGCCCAAGTCCGTGCCCGGGGATACGAACCATGAAACGTCAGACAGGACCGCTCTTGCTGGTCGCGGGCGTCGTGCTGGGCACGGGCCTGATCGCTCAGACACCGTCGAACTTCAGCGCGACAGAGTCGCCGATTTCATCCCAGACGCTGCCGTCAGGACAGCCACAGGAGAACGCTCCGCTACCGAAGCCGCCCGTGCGAAGTGTCGAAGCCGGGTACACCAACCTGTTCAACGGCAAGGACCTGACGGACTGGAAGATTGGCGGGCCGGTCGAGTCGTTCTCGGTCGACAGCGGCGCCATCGTTGCGCACGGCGCGGCCTCGCATCTCTTCTACGATGGCTCGCTTCGCAGTCACGCGTTCCGGAACTTCACCCTCAGACTGGATGTGATGGCGCGGAACCGATCGAACGGCGGCGTCTACGTCCTGACCGAGTACCAGGAGAAGGGCTTTCCAGCGAAGGGGTTCGAAATCCAGGTCAACAACAGCCACACCGACCGCATTCGCAGCGGGAGCCTCTACCACGTCGTCGACCTGTCCCACATTCCCGCGAAGGATGATGAGTGGTTTCCGATGGAGATCACAGTCAACGGCGAAACGATCACCATAGCGGTCAAGGGCTCGCCAGTGATCCAGTGGACGCAGCCGGCGGACTGGAACGGCGCGTATGACACGCCCGGACGCAAGATCGCCCCTGGAACCATCGCCTTTCAGGCCCACGACCCCAACAGCACCACGGCATACGCGAACATCCGCATCCGCCCTCTCGACTGAGAGTCGACGCTCCTGGATCAGATGAAGGCAGCAGATCTCGTCGATCGCCTGACGGCGCACAAGACCCTCGGCGCGGCACCTCGCGAGGAACTGGCGTGGCTGGCCGAGCACGCGTCCCTTCGACACCTGGACGTTGGCGACGTGCTGACGTCGAAGGGCGTGAGAGTGGAAGGCCTCTTCGTCGTGCTGTCGGGACGAATCGCCATGTTCGTCGATCGCGGTGCCGGGCTGCACAAGATCATGGAATGGCGGGAGGGTGAGGTCACAGGTTTCCTCCCCTACTCCCGCCTGATCAGCCCACCAGGCGATTCGGTCGCCCAGGAGCCCTCGACGATCCTGGCCGTCCACCGGGATCATCTCCCGGCGATGATCCGCGAGTGTCATGAGACCACCTCAATCCTCGTCCACAGCATGCTCGATCGGGCCCGCGCCTTCACCTCGAGCGATCTGCACGACGAGAAGATGATCTCCCTCGGCAAATTGTCGGCAGGACTGGCTCACGAGCTGAACAACCCGGCGTCCGCCATCGAGCGCAGCGCCCAGCTCCTCGAGAAACGGCTGGAGGATGCCGAGCGGGCGTCGCGGGCGCTCGGCGCGTCGAGGCTGACGGACTCGCAACTCGCGGCCGTCGATGCCATTCGCGAGGCCTGCATGGCCACTCGCGAGCACGGCGTGCGGTCGCCCATCGAAGAGAGCGAACGCGAGGAAGCCATAGCCGACTGGCTCGACGATCATGGGCTCGACATCGCCACCGCAGAGACACTCTCGGAAACGGCGGCGACGTTCGAGGCGCTCGACCTTCTGGCCAAAGAAGTCGATGGACCGCCATTGAACGCGGTGCTGCGGTGGGCCGCCGCCGGATGTTCGGTTCGCGCGCTCGCATCCGAAATCCAGGACGCGGCAATGCGCATCTCGGGCCTGGTCACCGCCATCAAGGGGTTCACCCACATGGATCAGGCAACGGTTGCCGAACCAGTGGACCTCGTCCAGGGTCTCGGCAACACGGTCGCCGTCCTGAAGTCGAAGGCACGCGCGAAATCGGTTGCTGTGGTCGTGGATGTGGAGCCCGGCCTGCCGCGCGTCCTCGGTTTCGTCGGCGAGCTCAACCAGATTTGGGCGAACCTGATCGACAACGCCCTCGATGCCGTCCCCGAGTCTGGCCGCATCGAAGTGCTGGCGAGCCGAGAGCGGCAGCGGGTGGTGGTGCGCATCGTCGACAACGGAACGGGCATCCCCGCGGCAATTCGCGAGCGCATTTTCGACCCGTTCTTCACCACCAAGCCGATGGGCCAGGGAACCGGCCTGGGCCTCGACATCGTGCGGCGCCTCGTCCGGCACAACGACGGCGAGATCTCCGTTGAGTCGCAACCGGGCCGGACGGAGTTCCGGGTCGTCCTTCCGCTCGCCACAACTGACGGCGACGGACAAACGCCATGAACAAGCCCGTCCTCCTCGTCGTCGACGACGATCCGCAGGTGCTCGCCGCCGTGCGCCGCGACCTCCGCTCCCGCTACCGCGAGCACTACACGGTGATGAGCGCGGCATCGGGACAGGAGGCGCTATCGACCGCCCGGGAACTGAAAGGCCGCGGGGATTCGCTGGCCATGGTCATCAGCGATCAGCGCATGCCCGGCATGCTTGGGGGCGAAGTGCTCGCCAGGTCGCGTGACGTGTACCCCCTGGCTCGACGCGTCCTCCTCACGGCCTACTCGGACATCGAGGCGGCCGTCAAAGCCATCAACGAGGCGCACCTCGATTACTACCTGTCGAAGCCATGGGCTCCGCCCGAGGAACGTCTATTCCCGGTCATCGACGATCTTCTCGACGCCTGGCAGGCCGAGTACCTGCCCGAGATGAAGGGACTGAGGCTGGTCGGACACCAGTGGTCTCCCCGATCGCACGCGATCAAGGACTTCCTGGCCAGCAATCTCATTCCATATCACTGGCTCGACGTCACCCGGGACCCGGACGCCCGCGCACTGCTCGACGCGGCCGCGGTAGAGACCGACGAGCTTCCGGCGTTGTTCTTTGATGACGGAAGCCCCGTCTTACGCAATCCAGAGCCCAGGCAGGTGGCCGAGCGGCTCGGCCGATCGCTTTCGGCGGCCCTCGATGTCTACGACCTCGTGATCGTCGGTGCCGGTCCCGCCGGGCTCGCGGCGGCCGTGTACGGCGCCTCGGAAGGGCTGCGGACCCTGCTGCTCGACCGGCATGCGCCTGGCGGCCAGGCGGGCACGAGTTCCCGGATCGAGAACTATCTCGGGTTTCCGGCCGGCGTCAGCGGCGCCGATCTGACACGCCGCGCCCTGACGCAGGCGCAGCGGCTCGGCGCTGAGTTTCTCGCGCCGCTCGAGGTGACCGGGGTCTCGATCGACGCCGGGTACAAACGTCTCACCCTCGCCGACGGCCGCGAGATCGTCACGCGAACCATGCTGGCCGCCACGGGCATGTTCTATCGCGCACATCCTGCGCGCGGCGTGGCGGAGCATACTGGCGCGGGAGCGTACTACGGTGCCGCGACCACCGAAGCGCCGGCGTTCCGCGACCGGCGTGTGCTCGTCGTCGGCGGCGGGAATTCGGCCGGCCAGGGCGCGCTCTATCTGGCGCGCTACGCGAAAGAGGTACAGATCGTGGTGCGCCGCGACAGCTTGCGCGACACCATGTCGCAGTACCTCATCGATCAGATCGAGAAGACGCCGAACGTTCGACTGCGGTTGCGGACGGAAATCGAGCGAGTCGAGGGCGACGGTCACGTCGAACGGGTCGCGCTGACTTCGCTCGACGATGGATCGTGCCGGGTGGAGGAAGCCGACGCGCTGTTCGTGTTCATCGGCACCCGTCCGCAAAGCGACTGGCTTCCGCCAGACGTGCTGCGCAATGCCAAGGGATTCGTTCTCACCGGCCGTGACGTGATTGCGGCCGAGGAGTACGCGCGAATCTGGAAGGAGCGCCGCGAACCGCTGCCGCTCGAGACCAGCGTCCCCGGCGTGTTCGCCGCCGGCGACATCCGCGCCGGGGCGATGAACCGGGTCGCGTCAGCCGTGGGCGAGGGATCGATGGTCGTCCGGCTCGCGCATGAGTATCTGGCGCTGAGCTGACGGCAGGAGGTCAGCAAAGGAAGCTGCCCTGTGATTGACGTGTACAACAAAGCCACCAATGAACTGCTGGGGTCCATTACCGAGGCCGATCTGCAGGTGCTCGTCGACGCCCTGGAAGAGGAATCCTCCGACGATCAGGACTATTACATCGATGCATCGACCATCGACGTCATCGGCGATGGCCGGGCAACCGAACACCTGCTGCTTGTGTTGCGCAAGGCGCTCGGAAATGCCGAGGGTGTAGATATCCGCTGGGACCGCCGGTAGGTCGATCCAGGCAGGACGACTAGTCAGCTGGGCGTCGCCGCGGTCCGGCCGACTTTCGCCGCACCTTGGCAGCCACGTAGCGGTGGGCGCCTGTGACGAGATCACGGAGCGCGTCAGCACGGACGCGTGACAGCCGCACGAGGACACACGGGTAATTGATGTAGTGTTCTTTCAGATAGTAGGTGCCAGGGTCGTCCTCAATGAGCGCGTCCCGGTCGGCGAAATCCATCATCACCACGAGGGTGTTCGGCTCGGCGGACTTATTTGATGCGATGCACACGAACATCTTTCCCCGGACCTTCAGGGCAGGCTGCCCCCATGCGGTCGTCACCTCCACGTCAGGCAAGGTGCGGCCGATGGATTCGACAGTCGCGAAACTGCTCCGTGGCATAACGCAGTGGCTCATCGTAGCGCGTGACCTGGCGAACGAGTAGCCTGTCAGGATTCTCTCGCATGCTTCATCACCAGCGAAGGTTCTTATCCATCATTGCTTCTCTGGTGCTGATTTCAACTGCCTTTACCGCCTGCGGGGACGGTGGCGACAAAGGCGGCATGGCTCCCATTCTCCTGTTCAATGGAACCGGGACCTCGCCCAACGATGTCGCGGCCGTCGAAGCAGTTCTGCAAAGCAACCAGTTCAGCTATTCCACGGTGAATTCTCTGCAGTTGAACGAGATGGGCGCAGCAGAGATCCGTGGATATCGTCTCCTCATTGTTCCAGGCGGAAATTTCATCGACATCGGCAACGGCCTGACGGCGGGCACGACCGCGAACGTTCGCGACGCGGTACAGAATGGTTTGAACTACCTCGGCATCTGTGCGGGTGGTTTGTTTGCCGGGAACTCCGGCTTCAACGGTCTGAATCTGACCTCAGGCGTGAGGTTCGGTTTTTACGCCGCAGGTCCGGGTGTCCGCAAGGCCGCGGTGGCGATTGCCACTGCCGGAGCACCACCGCTGGATCATTATTGGGAAGATGGCCCGCAGTTCAGCGGCTGGGGTACGGTTGTCGGCAGATATCCCGACGGAACTCCGGCCATCGTGCAAGGAACCTTCGGAAGCGGGTGGGTGATCCTCACCGGGGTCCACTCCGAGGCTCCGGCGAGCTGGCGGCGCGGCATGACCTTCACGACGCCAGTCAGCGTAGACCACGCATACGCGGGGACGCTCATCCACGCCGCACTGAATCGAACATCGCTGCCGCACTATTGATTCTGACGCCGCTCTCTCCAGCGCTGAAGGGCTTGGAAAGTGACGACCCGTTTACTTTCTGACATGTTTTTGGACCATGCGCGCCGGGACGACCGCACCGTAGACATTTCCGGCAGCGTCCACAGCCACGGCTTCCGCCGCCGTGATCGGTGTGGCGGCGGGCGTCACGTCGGGAATGAACGCTGTGACGCGGCCGTCCCTGGCGCTGCCGATCCTGATGCCACGTATCCAGCCCGGATGTTCGTCCGGTCCCGACAGCGAGTCGGCCACGTAGAGCATGTCGCGCCCGTCGATGTAAAGGCCTCCTGGCATGCCGAACTGCTTCCACTCGGCAAGGTACCCCCCTCCTGATCAAAGATCTGCACACGAAAGTTCCGGAGGTCTGCCACGAACAGCCGACCCTGGGAGTCCATGGCCAGGCTGTGAGGCGTGTCGAACTCCCCGGGAGCTGACCCCTTCTGTCCCCACGCCTTGATGAATCGTCCCTCGGCGCTGAACTTGACGATACGAGCGTTGGACGCTCCGCCGTGACCATCGGCGACGAACACGTCGCCGGTCGGCGCAACCAGGACATCTGACGGGCGGTTGAATGCGTCGGGGCCGTTCCCACGGACGTTCCCACGGACGCCGGCCTTTCCCATCGTGAGAAGCAGCTTGCCTTCTGGACTGAACTTGAACACCTGGTGACCCTTCGCCCCCGGTGCGTCCAAGCCATCGGACGCATCGGTCACCCAGACGTTGCCGTCGCGATCGACGTCGATCCCATGCGGCACCAGGAACAGGCCCGCGCCGAAGCTCGTGACGAGCGTGCCGTTCGCATCAAATCGGAGGATCGGGGCCAGCGGAGACGAGGCGCAGTCATTCGCACCGCAGCGCTCAGCGACCCAGACCGATCGTCCATCACGATCCACGTGCACGGCGCTCACAGGTCCCCACGCGCGTCCCGGCGGAAGGGTACCTGACGCGCCGACCGTACTATAGGGGTTCGGAGAGCTGTTGACCGGCTGTACGTCCGCTTGGCCGAGCAAGCCCCCCGCGGCCAAGACGAGGGTAAGGGCACTAAGGAGGTTCTTGCGTCTCATCCGAGCCTTTCGCGATCTCCTGATGGCGCTGCGCGGGCTATGACCCTCAGAAAAGCATTGGCGTAATGCGCGGCGATGCGGACACTCGTCTCGAGCCCGTAAACTCGGCGAACGCCCTAGCCTCTGTCAGTCGCTGACGCCAAGGGTAGAGCATGCCCTCCCAGCCGCTGAAGGACAGTAGAACGACGTCCACCGTGTCACGAATTGAGCGATGCTCCCCGCCGCAAAGCTCGCGGCCACCTCCGCGCGGTTCCGCCACTGGAACCCCGGTCGAAATCGTCAAGAAACTCTTGACAGGTTTCGAGACGCTCGACTCGTGACGGCTCGCGATGCACTCCAGATGCTTGCAGGAGACGCCATAGCTTCCTCTGTGCGCGCTTTCGTCAACACTCAAACGCGAACGATGGTTCGAACGCCGATCGTGCGGCAGAGCGGCGCCTCGAGTGCCCGAAAAAGCCGTGCTACAAGAGGAAATGATGAAATCACAGATGCCGATTTCTGAACTGTCTGATCAGGATCTGCTCGCCGAGGTCAAGGTTGCGGCTGCGAGTGAACGCGACGCGATGGTTCGGCTCATTGCACTGCTGGCGCAGTTGGACGAGCGACGGTTGTATCTCGGCGAAGGCTGCTCCTCCCTCTTCACCTACTGCACGCAGATATTGCACCTCTCGGAGCATGCAGCCTATGGACGGATCGAGGCCGCGCGCGCCGCCCGCCGGTTCCCGATCGTGCTGGACCTCCTGACTGATGGCTCGGTGACCCTGACCGCTGTCACTCTCCTGGCGCCGCAGCTGACCGTAGCCAACCATCGCGACGTCCTGAGCGAAGCGCGGCACAAGAGCAAGCGCGAGGTCGAGCACCTCGTCGCGCGGCTGCGACCACAGCCGTCGGTGCTGCCAACGATACGCAAGCTGCCCGCGCCGAAGACCCATGATTCCGTCAGTCCGAGGGCCGCAGCGCCGAGTGTCGAGGACGTCGTCGCTAGGGTTCCAGTAGCGCCACCTGCGCCTCGTCCCGCGATTGTGACGCCGCTGGCGCCCGAACGCTACAAGGTGCAGTTCACGCTCTCGCGCGAGACCTACGACAAGCTGCGCCGCGCGCAAGATCTGTTGCGCCACTCGATTCCGAACGGGGAGCCCGCCGCGATCTTCGATCGCGCCCTGACGCTCCTATTGGCCGATCTGGAAAGGGTCAAGCTCGCGTCAACGGCACGACCACGCACCGCGAGGCGGAGCGCATCTGGTTCGCGTCATGTTCCAGCGGCCGTGAAGCGAGAGGTGTGGAAACGCGACGGCGGCCAATGCGCGTTCGTCGGCACGCAAGGTCGCTGCACGGAGTGCGGCTTTCTCGAGTTCCACCACGTGGAGCCGCATGCCGTCGGCGGCCAAGCCGTCGTGCAGAATGTCGAGTTGCGGTGTCGTGCGCACAACGTGTACGAAGCGGAGCAGTACTTTGGCGACCGGCTGCCCCATCTTGTCCGCGAGCCGGGTCCGTTCAGGTATATGTGCCAACTCGGTCTGGACCGAGTTGATGCCGACTACGCCCACTGGCAGCCGCTGGGCGGAGTGTGGCACACCCGCCCCGGGACAAGCGCCTTCCGTCAACCCGGTCAAGCACGGGGGAGCCGAGGTGTCCGCGAACAATTCAGAGGAGCGCGCGGAATTCACAGATCTCTCAACGCGACGGTGGGCTCGACTCGTGAGGCACGTGACGCGGGAACGTAGCAAGCGATGAGCGCGGCGAGCAGGAATGGCACCGGCACCAGCATAAAGGTCAAGGGATCAACGGGGCTGATGCCGGTGACGATCGTCGACCGCAGCACGATTCTGAAGACAACGCCGACGCTGAGGCCCAGTACAAGCCCCTTGAGGACTGGTCGCAGGCCGTCCCGAAGAATCAGCGAAAAGATGCGCGAACGATCGGCACCCATCGCAATGCGTATGCCGATCTCGCGTGTCCGGCGGCTGACGACGTGGGCGAGCACGCCGTAGAGGCCTGCCATCGCGAGCACTAGCGCGAGTACTCCGAGAGCGCTCGCGAGAGCGGCCACAATGCGCAGCAGGAAATAGGGACCAGAGAGCAGCTTCACGCCGGTTCCGAGCGAGCTGATGGCCAGTTCCGGATCCGCCTTCCGAATCGCCGACCGCAATACGCCCGCAGCGGCACTCGGGTCAGACGTGCGGGCGCTGATCGTAATTGCGGAGTTGTAACTCTGCGCGAGCGGCACAAACAGCACCGCGTTGCCGCGGCGGCCGAGCATGAACGTGTCGGTGTCCTTCGACACGCCGACGACGGCGAACACTTCCGCAGGGGCGCTCTTCACGAGACGGCTCCGCGGCCCCAGGAGAACCCGTCGACCCACGACGTCCGTCGTCTGAAACACCCGCCGCGATAGCCCTTCGCTCAAGATCGCTACACGGGGCGCTTTAGCGTCATCGCGTTCCGTGAACGTCCGGCCACCGACGACTTGCATGCCGAGCGTCCGGAGAATCTCCGGTGTCGCTGCAATTCGGTTCGCGTATTCGCCGACGTCGCGCGTCTCGGTAAACGGCTGCTCCTCCGTCGTGACGTGGGTCGAGGGAGCCATGATGCCGAACGGCAGGCCAGTCGAGGCGCTCACGCTCTCGATCCCCGGCTGGCGCCTCGCCTCCGCGAGAATCTGCTCGAGCAGGAGTTGCGAGCGCGCCTCGTCGCGCCCGTTCAGCGCGAAATCGAGCTGCGCCAGCGCGAGACGCCGATAGTCGACGCCAGGATCGTTACCGCCAACGCTGACGACCACCTTGGCGCACATTGCCGCCACCAGCAGCAACGCAACCGAGCCACCTACCTGCCAGGCCACGAGGCTCCGATGCAGGCGCCATTTTGGCAGCGTCGCCCCTGCACCGGCGCCCAAGCTGGTTCGGACGTCGTGCCGCGTCGATTGCACCGCGGGCCAGAGGCCGAAGACGAGCAGGGCGAGCATCGTAGCGCCGGCGGACGCGGCAAGTACCTCGGTGCTCACCTCCGGACTGAAGTGAATAACCATGCCCTGGGCGACAGGGAGGTCGGTGACAAACCAATCGGCCAACACCGCGAGCAGGACGAGGCCCAGGACACCTCCGCCGGCCGTGACGACCGCGCTCTCGACGAGCTGCTCACGGATGAGTCTCCAGCGAGAGGCTCCGAGTGCGGTGCGGACGGCGGTTTCGTGCGCTCGTGATGTGCCCTTTGCGAGCGATAGATTCGCGAGGTTAGTGCACGCGATGAGCAGGACTGTCGCAACAGCGAAAAGGATAGCCGAGCCGACCGCGTCGAGCCGGTCGAGCTCGCCCCAAGCGTCCGTTCCGTCGCGCAGCGTCCAGACACGCCTCACGAGAGGACCTCCGCTCGTCAGCACGAAGGGAGGGGTCAACGGAAACGCCACATCCAACCGCTGCGCGATCACGGCCGCCTCCGCGTTGGCCTGCGCAAGCGAAACGCCGGGCTTCAGGCGACCCCACACGCTCAGGGAACCCAGTCGCCGGTCGGTCAACTGCCGCGCCGGCCAGCCCGTGCCAACCTTGTCGGGAACGGCGACTTCAGGAATCCAGACTGACGCGGGAATGAACGAATGGACGCCGTGAAACGTTCCGCGAGCGACGCCGACGATCTCGAACGTCTCGCCACCCAGCTTGAAGGATTGGCCGACGGCCGCCGGGTCCCTGTCAAGGCGCGTGCGCCAGAAGGACTCGGACACGACGGCCACGCGCGCTCGAGACGTCTCGTCTTGCGGCTGCAGCACGCGGCCGTGCAGTGCGTTGACGCCAAGCGTTGCGAAGTAGTCGCCGCTGACGCTCTCGCCGAAGACCGTTTCGACGGTTTCGCCGAGCGCGACCGCAACAAACAGCCGTCGAGCGGCCACGACAGAAGTGAAGCTCGCCTGCTGAGTTCGGAGGTCGACGAAATCCGGCCATGACATGAGGTGGCCTGCCGCCGTCCATGACATGGCACGGGCCGGCTCCGCAATACCGAGCGGTGTCCAAAGCAGGGTTCTCACGGCGGAGTAGATGGCCGTTGAAACTCCGATGCCGAGCGCGAGCGAGACGACGGCAAATACGGCGAAGACCGGTGCCATGCGCAGCCGTCTTACCGCGAGGCGGACATCTCGGATGATCGGCTCCATGGCCGCAAAGCTTACACCTGCGCGCTGTGATTCGCGCCGGCTCACTCCACCCAAGCCACGCTGTGGTGGTGGTGTCGAACGATGGAGGTCGCCACAATTCGGATCGCGGCGTCACTGTTCGCGACAACGCCGATCTGGAGGCGGTCGGGATCGTCCACTTCGTGGCGGCCAGACGCCATGAAGCGTCACTCCTACGACGTCGACCCGGCCCGCGAGCTCGCGCCATGGAGTCTGCCGCCCGCCCAGGCGGACGGCAGCGCTGTTGCGACGAGTGCCAGTGGATACCACTTGGGCCCGTAAGCCGGTCCACCGTTCCACGTCGCCACCGCACCGACAGGTACTCAAGGCAAGGCCCACGACGCCCGATATCAACGCGTGCTGCATCGGCCGATCGGGCGCAAGCCGCGCCACGACATAACTGCCAGCGACGCTGTAAAGGGTGCGATACGTCAACGCAAGCAGCAGGAGCCTGCCGGGCATCCGCTGACCCAACAGCGGGAAGATGCCGGCTGCCTGAAGCGCCACGTCGGTGCCCAGCGACAGCACGACGACCACGAGGAAGCCGGCGAACAAGGCGCCAACGCTTCTGCCAAGACGTCTCTCGCCCATCAACTCACTTCCCACTGAGATACAGCACATTCGGCGCCCCGGACCTTGCCAGGGCGATGTCTGGGAACCCATCCTTGTTGATGTCTCCGAGTGCGAAGCCGTACGCCGAGCCGTTCTTGTCGCCGAACGTCACAGGGTTGAAGTGACGCCCCGTGCCGTCGTTGAAAAACACGTGGTGCGGGCCCGATGTGTATCCGATGACGATGTCCGGGAGACGATCGTTATTCAGGTCGCCGGCCGCGATCGCGTACGGTGTCTTCGCCTTGTCCGCGACCCGAAACCCGGCCACGAGATTGCCCTTTCCGTCGTTGAGATAGACGACCATCGACGACGACGCCTCATCGCCCGTCACGAGATCGACCGAGCCGTCCCCGTTGAAATCCGCGGCGGCGGCAACACGCGCCGCCGCATCCGGAGGTCCGAACGGCGCCGTTCTCGCAAAACCGGCCTTCCCGTCGTTGAAGTAAATGTGACTCTGCCCGCCGTCGCGGCTGGGCACCGCCAGATCGATGAAGCCGTCCTTGTCGAAGTCAGCCGGCACGATGCTGGTGGCCGATTCCGCCGGAATGCTGATGCAGTCGCTGGCGAAACGCCCGCCCCCCTGGTTGAGGCACACGAAGCTCGGACCCGGACGATTGGCTGCGATCACGTCGGTCCTGGAATCACCATTCAGATCAGCAACAGCCGCGTTCCTCGTCGACCAGGCCGGAACCCCCCACGTGCCGGACACGGTGAAGCGCCCTTTGCCATCGTTCAAGTAGACGAGCTTCTTGTCCGGCGTGTCGTTGCTCGTCAGAACATCCAGATCGCCGTCGCCGTCGAGGTCGGCCAGCGCCGCCGTGTAGGTTCGGTCGGGAGTCGGGCCGAGATCCGACGCGACAAATCCGCCCTTTCCATCGTTCAAGAGCACGCGATCGAGGATTGGCGTGTGCCGCCCTTTCGCGAGCACGAGGTCCAGGTCGCCGTCACCGTCGAGATCCCCCATGCTCACGTTGGCCGAATCCTCGGACGTGGTTTCGAGGTTGATGACGGTGTTGAAGCTGCGATGCGGGGCAGCTTGCTGAGCAGACGGCGCCAGAAGTACCAGGACAGCGACGAACAGACCGACTATCTGCAGCATGGAACTGTTCCTTCCTCGCTTTGCGCTCGCGCGCGCACGAACTAAACCGTAATAGCGTCGCAAGATAACAGGAGACCAGGAGGTCAGGAGGTCAGGAGTTGTTTGTAAGAAACTGCCACTGTCGCTGGTTGACATCAGTCGTTCCTCAGCACGGTGATGGGATCCACCGCGCTCGCGCGACGCGCGGGAAGGAAGGCGGCGGCGGCCGACACGGTGAGCATGATGACACCGGCAACGACCATGAGCCGCGCGTCCCACGCAGGGGCATCGGGCAGCAAGCCCTGCGCGAGCCGCGCAATGACGAATGACGCGACGAGTCCAATCGCGGCTCCAAGCGCCGCGAGCCGCAGGCCCTGCCGGAGCACCAGACTCCTCACGCGTCCGGCATCGGCGCCGAGCGCCATGCGGATGCCGATGTCGCGCATGCGGGACGAGACCGAATACGAGAGCATGCCGTACACGCCGATCGCGGCGAGAACGAGCGCGGCGCCTGCGAACGCGGCGAGGATTGTTGCATTGAACCGCGGGCGCGAGACGGCTGCGCCGATCCGCTCGTCGAGAGTCATCGCGTCGTAGATGGGCAGCGCCGGATCCAGCGACGCCACAGCCGCGCGCATCGACGGCAGGAGCGAGGTCGCCGAGCCGACGCGTGCCTTGACGATCACCATCGTGTCCGGATACGAGAACTGCAGATACGACGTGTAGAAATCCGCTCTGTCTGGCCTGTCGGGCTGGTCCACACCCTCGTATTTCACGTCGCCCGCGACGCCGACGATCTCCACCGCACGCGATGGATCCGAGAACGGCCCGGTCGTCGTCCCGAACCAGACCCGCTTGCCGATCGGATTCTCGCCCGGCCAGAAGCGCCGCGCCCCCGATTCATTCACGACGGCTACCGGTGGACTGCCCGCCCGATCGGCGGCCGTGAGCGCCCGGCCGGCGAGAATCGGAATGCCGAGCGTGTGGAAGTAGTCGGCAGATATGTAGTGACGGCCGACGCCAGGCGCGTTCGAGGGATCGATCGGATGGCCGGGCAGGAACAGAATCGTTCTCGAACAGCCGCTGAACGGCGTGCATCGATTGACTGCAGCCGACTCGACACCGGGGACAGCCTGGATGCGCGAAAGCAGACGGTCCACCGTAGCCGGGCCGGACGCCACGGGGTACCGCGACCCTGGAGGCCTTACCCAGAAGGTCAACACGCTGTCGGAGACAAAGCCGGCTCGCCGGCTCTGGATGCGCGCGAAGCCCTCGATGAGCAGCCCCGACCCCGTCAACAGCAGGCTGGCGATCGCCACCTCGATCACGACAAGGATCGACAGCGAATGCCCGCGGCGCCCGCCGCCCTGTGCGTCCTCTTTGAGCGCCGGCACGAGCTCCAGACGCGACGCCGCGAGTGCCGGTGCGAGCGCGAAGACCAGAGTCGTGCCGAGGGCGACGATGAGCGCGAAAACCAAGACAACCGCATCGAGCGCCGGCGCGCGGAGGCTGCCGATGGCGGCGTAGTAGTTCCGGCCACTGGGGATCACCGCAGGGGCCGTGCGCGCGAACACGTCGACGCCCCACCAAGCCAGAACGATCCCACCCAGGCCCGCGACCGCAGCCATCACCAGTCCTTCGGCGAGCAGCTGCTGCACCAGGCGCCGCCGGCCCGAACCGATGGCCAACCGCACGGCTATCTCCCGGCGCCGAACGCGCGCCCGGGCGAGCAGCAGGCTGGCGACATTGACGCACGCGATGACCAGCACACACGCGGCCGCCGCGAGCAGGACAAGAGCTGACTGCCGCAGCGCCGGGTCAACCCGGGCGTCGCGAAGCGGGAGAAGCGTGGCACCCCAGATCGTGTCAGGCGCGGATCCGTTGCCGATGAAACGCGAGCCGATCGCCGCCAGCTCGGCATTCGCCTGAGGGAGCGTCACGTCGTCCTTCAACCGGGCGACGACGCTGATGAAGTTCTGCGGCGTCGTCATGTATTCGGAATACGTGAGGCGCGCCGCCATCGGAGGAGGAATCCAGAGCTCGGCCTTGCCGGTCAGGCCCGTGAAGCCCGCCGGGAGGATGCCGACGATCGTCAACGGCACGTCGTTGACGACAACCGTGCTGCCCACGCTGGCCGGATCGCCCGCGAACTTCCTCGTCCAGAGGCTCCAGCTGATCATCGTCACGGGCTGTGCGCCCGCGACGGTGCTCTCTTCATCGCGGAAGATGCGGCCGGCGACGGGCGTCACGCGCAGCGTCCGGAAGTACTCGGGGGAGACGACCTCGCCCTCGATGTGTTCGGGATCCCCGCTGCCGCTCATCGACAGCAACGCCCCTGTGAACGACGCGATGGCCTCGAACGACGTCGCCGACGCTCGCAGCGACGTGACATTGGGCATCGACCAGCGCAGCCTCACCAGGCCTTCGCTCGGAGTGGTGCTGGTGTTGTAGAGGATGACCAGCCGATCGGGATCGCTGAACGGTGGCGGCCTGAGCAGCCGCGCATAGACGACGCTGAACATCGTGGTCGTCGCGCCGATGCCGAGCGCAAGCGTCAGGATGGCGGTGACGGCCACGCCGCGCATGCCGACGAGCGTCCTGACGGCGTATCGTAGATCCCGCGCGAAGGTGTCCATGAGCGTGGCGACGTCGGACGGGCAGACGCGGCTGACGCAGCCGCCGTCGCGTGCGTCCGGAGCGGCTGTTACTGCGCTGGCGATGTACGCGGCGTGCGCTTCTGCTTCTCGACCATCGCTGCCACGTCGGCCAGCAGCTGCTTCGCATCGTAGACGATGCCGTCCTTGATCGTGTACTTCACGCCGCCGACCTGCTCGGGCGTGCCGGTCTTGTCGTTCAGCTTGAGTGCGCCAGTGGCGTAAAGCACCTTGAAGTTCTGCAGCGGGTTCTGATCGACGATCACCATGTCGGCCAGCATGCCGGCGCGGACGATCCCGAACTCAGGTGCCTTGCCTTTCGGCTCGGCCAGCGTGATCGCCCCGTTCATCGTCGCGGCCTGGATGACCTCGAGCGGGTGGAAGCCAGCCTCCTGCAGCATCTCGAATTCGTTGATGTAACCGAAGCCGTAGGTCTGATAGATGAAGCCGGAGTCCGATCCGGTCGTCACGCGGCCGCCCATCTTCTTGTAGTCGTTCACCAGCTTGAACCACACCTGGTAGAAGTTCCGCCACTCGACTTCGTCTTCGGTCGTCCAGTAGTACCAGTACGCACCATGATTGGAGCGGCTGGGCGCGTAGAAGTCCATGAGCGATGGCAGCGTGTACTTGCCGTGCCACTCGGCATTGCGGAACTTCATCAGGTCGCGGCCGGCCGAGTAGATGGTCAAGGTGGGATCGAACACCGTGCCGAGCTTGAGGTGTTCGGCCAGATAGGCCTTCCACTCCGGCGAGCCCGGCTCGTAGATCTTGTTCCACAGCCGCGCGACCTGGCCGAACCGCCACTGCTCGTCGCCCGCGTTCATGTCGACCGGCCATGGCTGCACGACGTAGTCCTTGAGCAGCGACTCGAAGTGACCGTAGAAATGCGTCACGGTGTTGAGGCCGAGGCGCGCGGCCTTGATCGCGTTCATCTGCGCGACACCGCCCTGCTGGAGGTGCGCGGTCGACCCGAAGCCCACTTTCCTGGCCTCGTCGAGGAGCGCCGCCATCAGATCCGGACGCTCAGCGCCCAGCTTCAAGCCGTCGATCCCGTTCGCCGCCGCCCAGCGGACGTACTCGCGCGCCTGTTCCGGAGTCGTCACCTGCCCCTTGTCCCAACCGCTGCCAGGCCGCTGATAGTTGTAGATGCGGGGCGCGACGATCTCGTTCTTCTCGCTTCTGAGCTTGTCGCCGACGGTCACGCTGTTGCTGCCGAGTGGCACACCGCGGACGGTCGTGACGCCGTGGCCCAGCCACAGCTTGTAGGCGTACTCCGCATCCGCATTCTTGGGTGCCCCGCCGGCGTGCACGTGCATGTCGACGAAACCCGGCATCAAGTACATACCCGTAGCGTCGACTTCGAGCTCGGCGTTCTGCGGCGCCCGATTCGCCCGGAGCGCAAGACCCGGCGTGCCGGCGCTCCGCACCGACGCAATGCGGTTGCCAGAGACAACGACGTCAACCGGACCTTGAGGGGGCGCGCCCGTGCCGTCGATGAGCGTGACGCCACGAATGACGAGCGTCTTGAACGGTCCACGACCCTCGTCGGCTCGACGGTTGGGCGCGGGCGTCAGCCCACCCTCAGCGCTCTGCTGTCGCGCCGGCTGCGCCGACTGCGCGGACGCGGGCGTCTGGCCGCGTCCCGGGGCGGCTGAACCGGCTGTGCTGACGACCGCGCTGGCAGCTGTCGCGGCGCAAGCGACGGCAACGACGAAGACGAGAGCTCTGGACATGAAAGCTCCTTCGGGTAACGGCGCGGGTATGTTAACTCAAGGAGTCGGGAGGTAGGAGGGAGGAGTCAGGAGGGAAGAAACGGCGACACGGACTAGAGGTTCTCGGAGCAGGCTGTCGCCTCTAACCGGCGGCGCGAGCGAAGCGAGCGCTGGCAGGTCGTGGGGGTGGGGCCCCACGACGAACTGATAAAAGCTGACAGAGTCGTCTCAAGAACAAGGCGGCATCAAGCAAGAATCACAAACACCCCCAGCGCCACAGCCCATCCGGCGATCGCGTCGACGAGGTAGTGATAGCGGCCCAGAACGGCGCCTGCGGAGACAGCCACGGCGGCGAGCAACACGACCAAGACGAGCCACGCAGGCGCCGCCAGCACGAGCAGAAAAGCGACGAACCCTTCGGCGGCGTGGCCGCTCGGGAATGTGTTGACCTGGATGCTCGTCGCGCCGAGCATCCTCAGATTGAACGCACGAAGAGACGACTCCCACGCCTCGCCAGCTTCGAGTGCGCGCGGCGGGCGCGTCTGGACCCACGGCAGGACGCCGAAGCAGACGAAATCGGTGATGAGGACGACCGACCAGAAGTGGTCAGGGTCCGGCGACGGGGAGAATTCCAGACGCGCCAGCAGCGCGAGCGGAACGAGGAGATAGACGCCCGCGTAGGCCGCCTCGAATACTTCGGCGAGAATCCGCGGCGTGCGGCGTGCCATGTCCCGAACGGCCACGCGGTCATCGAGCCATCGAAGTGCAGCTTCCTGCGTTGGGCTCGGCGCCACGAAGAGCAGACCGCTCGACCAGTACGCGATCAACAATAGAAGCGGAGGCCAGATCCATTCCATCAGGACGGGAATATCGAACGCGCCGCTCAGGAGTACCAGAACCAGCCCGGCCGCGGCAACCGCGAGCGCCTTCAGGGCAGGCGGACGCCAATCCCGCCGCCACAAGACGATGATGGCGACGTAGATGAAGAACGCCATGCTGGCGAGCTGCCACAACCGCATCGACGAAACACTGCCCCCTTTGTGCCGACGCTCCGCAACTTGTAATGCGTAGGCCGCGACGATTCAGGCTCATCCCTGGCGGATACCCATATCGATCATGATTCAACTCGTGGTTTTCGACCTTGACGGCACCCTCGTCGACTCCAGCCGCGATCTCGCGGAAGCGGTCAACGCCCTTCTTACTGAACTGGGCGGCGCTCCCCTCGGCCTCGACATCGTCGTCAGCCTGGTCGGGGAGGGGGCGGCGGTGCTGGTGCGCCGAGCGCTCGAGCGGTCCGGGCTCGACCCAGGCACGCCAGGCGCGCTCGAGCAGTTCTTGCGGCACTACGACGGGCGGCTGCTCGACACCACTCGGCCCTATCCGGGGATGGTCGAGACGGTCACGGTCCTTCGCGCCCGGTACCGTCTCGCGGTACTGACCAACAAGCCCGAGCATCCGACGATGCAGATCCTGAGGGGCCTCGAGATGGATTCCCTGTTCAGCGACGTGATTGGGGGCGACTCGCCGCACGGCCGCAAACCCGACCCAGCCGGCCTGCTCGACCTCGCCGCGCGCGCCGGCGTCACGCCGGCCGAAACGCTCCTTGTCGGCGACTCACCCGTGGACCTCGCCACCGCGCGAAGCGCCGGCACGCACATCTGTCTGGCGCGGTATGGGTTCGGCTATCGGTTCGATTCGAACGGGTTTCGCGGGGACGAGTATTTCATCGACGAGCCAGGAGGGCTGCTGGCAATCATCGACGGGTTGCCTGACTGACCGTCTGTTGCGTGAACGGTACACGCGCCCACGGCAGGGCATTCACGATGGACACGATGGCACGATGTTCACGATGATAAGAACCCAAAAGAAGACCCATCGTGCTCATCGTGTCATCGTGTCCATCGTGACAAGACCGTCTCTGTATCAGATCCTGCCCGTCAGGTATCGCCGCCGCTCTGCTTCCGGGAACCTTTCAATCGCATACCGCAGCATCGTCCTCGGCATAGTCTTGTAACGGCTCTCGAGGAACGCGCGTTCGGCGGCACCGTCGCGCTTGCCGACTTCTCTCAGCAGCCACCCTACGGCTTTGTGGATCAAATCGTGGTCGTCGTGCAGCAGGATGTCGGCGATACGAAGGGTCTCGCCGAACTCGCCCCGGCGGATGCCGTCGAGAGTCGCAATCATCGCGATGCGCCGCTCCCAGAGCGACTTCGATCGGGCGAGTCGAGTCAACGGGGCCGTGCGTCGGCCGCGCAGCCAGCCGCCGACGATCTGCCCAGCCGAACAGTCGACGAGATCCCAGTTGTTGATGAAGGCGGTGTTCGCCATGTAGAGGTCGTAGATGCGGCGGCGCATCGGGTCATCGCCGGCCTTGAAGGCGTCGACGAGCATCAGGAGCGCGAGCGTGCGTTCCTCGTGGATGCGCGAGCGGAGGAGCTTTACGACCTCTGCGAGCGGCGTGCCGCGGCACTCCCGGCAGACCGCTCGGACACCAGGCAGCTTGACGCCGATGAACCGGTCGCCCTCGCCGTACTGACCAGGCCCGGTCTTGAAGAAGCTCTGGAGAATCGCGACGCTGTCCGAGTTCGCGTGCGTACGGAGTTTGCGCCTGATGGCTGCGGCCGTGGACCGTCCGGGGTCAGATCTTGATGTTTTCATCTGCTCGCGATCACAACCGGACCAGATCAAAACATCAAGATCTGACCCCGACCTGTGGCGGCTGCCTACCGTTCGTAGGACTCGCGCCTGGACGAAGACGACTGGCGTATGAGGTACTTGTCTGGATCGGCCCAGAACATGGACCGCAGCTCGGTGAGGCTCGAGGCGCCGCCATAGCTGATCGACGAGCACAAGTGCTTCATCATCTCGCGCAGGATCGTGCGCGCCGAGCCCCGCGCGGGTACGCTGATCTCCATGCCTTCGGCGCCGATCGCTTCGAGCTCGACCTTGTCCGCGTCCTCGACGTCGAGCCGATCGCGGATGGCTTCGATCGAGGCCATGCCGCGCAGGACTTTGAAGGGCACCTTCACGGTCTTCTGCGACTCGGGCAGAACCACCGACTTGTGCACGATCTCTCCGGGCGCTTCCTCGGTCCCCGCAAACGCGCTCCCGAGCATTGCGCAGTCGCCGCCGAACACGAGCGCTTCGGCAAGCGCGCCGTGGCGCTTGATCCCGCCGTCGGCGATCACCGGCACGCCCGAGTCGCCTACGGCCAGGCGGCATTCGACCAGCGCCTGCAGCTGCGGCACGCCGAAGCTGGTCGTCATCCGAGTCGTACAGCCGCCGCCAGGGCCAATACCGACCTTGATGCCGTCGGCGCCCCGCTCGAGCAGGAACCGTGCGCCCTCGGCCGTGGCGACGTTGCCGGCGATCATCTCGACGTCGCCGAACCGCTTGCGGAACTCCCGCATGGCCTTCTCCATCACGACGGAGTGGCCGTGCGCGATGTCAATCACGAGGATGTCTACGCCGGCACGCACGAGCTCGGCCGCGCGCTCCAGATAATCGCCGGTGGCGCCGATGGCGGCGCCGACACGCAGGCGGCCCTGGTCGTCGCGTGTGGCAAACGGCAATCGCCGCTGGTGCATGAGGTCCCGCGCCGTGATGAGGCCGAGCAGACGGCCGCCGTCGCCGACGAGCGGAAGCTTCTTTACCTTGCGTTCGACCATGACCCGCTCGGCCTCGGACAACTCGAGCGGGCCGCGATGCACCACGAGCCGGTCGAGCGGCGTCATACGCTCGGAGACACGCGTGTCACGATCGGTGACGAATCGTACGTCGCGCTCGGTCAGAAGCCCTTTCAACCGGTGCTCCACATCGACCACGACGAGCGTGCCGACGCGCGAGCGCGACATGAGCGCCCTGGCGTCGCCGACGGAGGCCGAAGCGTCGATGCTGTAGGGGTCGCTGATGACGCCATGCTGCGTCCGCTTGACGATCTCGACTTCGCGGACCTGCGGCTCGATCTCGCCGGGCCTGAAGCCGCGGTCGATGATGCCGATCCCGCCCTCCTCGGCCTGGACGATGGCCATCGGCGCGCGGGTGACCGTGTCCATGTTGGCCGAGACGATCGGGCGCTTCAGCGTGATCCGGCGGGACAGTCGGCCGGACAGATCGATGGTCGCCGGGTCCCGGCGCGCCAGCACGCTTCGCTGTGGTGCGAGAATATAGTCATCGAAGGTGCACCCTTGCACGCGGTCGAGGACGGATCGCCCGATGGCCGGATCGATGACAGGAAACATGGGGTCATCGTACATTGGCGATTCATCGATTGGAAATCATGCCCTCACCACTGCGTCATCTCGAGCGCTCGTTGCGCGTCCGGCTGGCCGAAACGCTCCCCGGCGTCCAGGCACAGCTGAAGTTCGCGCCGACGCCCCCCAGACCGGACTGGCGCGCCGGACACTTTCCGCCGGATACCCGGACGGCGGCAGCGCTTCTGCTGCTCTACCCGCGCGAGAACGACGTCGCCATTCCGCTCACGATTCGGGCCAGCGGTCTGGCCAGACACGCCGGCCAGATCAGTCTGCCCGGCGGCGCAACCGACGAAGGCGAGACGCTCAGCGAGGCAGCGCTGCGCGAGGCAGCCGAGGAGGTCGGCGTCGACCCGGCGTCGGTGCGCATACTCGGAGAACTGACGCCCGTCCACGTCGTGGTCAGCGGATTCACGCTGCACCCCATCATCGGCGTGACCGACGAGCGACCGGCGTTCGTGGCCGCGCCGGGGGAAGTCGACGAGATCCTGGAAGTGTCGCTCGATGACTTGCGCGACGCGTCCCGCATCGGCCGGGACATTCGCATCCGCGAGGGCGTCGCCGTCGAATGGCCCTACTTCGATCTGCTGGGGCACCAGGTCTGGGGCGCTACGGCCATGGTCCTCGGCGAGTTCATCTGTCTGATCTGATCGCGAATGCGCGTCCGCCTCGATCGCGCGGCTCGCAGCGGGAAACACACCTCATCATCGAGCTGACGGAAGGCCGCAACCGGGAGATACGACGCCTGCTTCAGACTGTCGGTCACGAGGTCACGCGACTGCCCAGGGTGGCGTTCGGCGGCATCGAGCTCGGCAGACTTCAGCCTGGCTCGTGGAGAGACGTGACGCGCGATGAGGTCTCTGCCGCCTTTCCGCTTACTCTGCCTTCAACGCCACGAGCGGGTCAATCGTCGTCGCGCGCCGCGCGGGGATGAATCCGGCGAGCAGGGCGACAGCGAGAAGGATCGTCACGGCCCCGGCAAGCGTCGCCGGATCGTGCGGCGAGAGGCCGAAGAGCTGTGACTGGACCTGCCGGGTCAGATAGAAGGCACCGGCGAGGCCGACGCCAACGCCCATGGCCGCCAGGATCGCGACTTCCTTCAGGACGAGCCACATGACGCGGCCCCGCGCGGCGCCGAGCGCCATGCGGATACCGATCTCACGCGTTCGCCGCGCCACGGCATAGGATATGACGCCGTAGAGTCCGATGGCGGCCAGCATCGTGGCGAGAGCGCCAAACGCCAGTGAGAGGGCGGCGACCATGCGCTCGACGTAGAGAGACTCGGATACCTGCGCCGCCATAGGCTTCATGTCAAAAAGCGGAAGACTCGGGTCGAGCCGCTGGACGGCCTGCCGTACTGCGCTCGCGGCGGCCCTGGCGTCGCCGCTGCTGCGCACGAGGAACGTCAGCTGCGTCACGCTCTCGTCCTGGCGATACGGAATATAGACAAACCGCGGCGGCTTCTGGTTCAGGTGCACCGTGTGCAGGTCTCTGACGACACCGACGATCTCGATATCGGTGGCCGTGCCTCGACCAAACCCGAAACGACGGCCGATGGGATTACCGTCTCGAAAGAAGTACTTCGCCATCGTCTCGTTGATGATCGCGACCTTCGGCGCCTCTTTCGCGTCGGCTGCCGTGAACTCGCGGCCCGCCAGCAGCGGAACACCCATGGTCTCGAAGTATCGCGGACCAATCCCGTCGACGTGGGGATTCATGTCCTCGTCCTCCTTCTGCTGATAGCCGTCGACCTTGACCGTCCACCCCCATTCGTTGCCCGTGAAGGCGCCAATCTCCGACATCGACACGCTGCGCACAGCGGGGACGGCGGCCAGCGCGTCCTGGGTCTGCTCGAACAGCGCGAGCGTCCGCTTCGGATCGTAGCCACTGAGCGTCGGATCCACGGAGAAGGTGAGCAGGCTCTCGACTGAGAACCCGGTGTCGACCGACCGCAGGTTGAAGAGGCTGCGAGCGAAGAGACCAGCCCCGGCCAGGAGCAGCATGGACAGCGCCACCTGGCCGACAACGAGAACCCGGCGCACGCGCGCCTGGCGCCCGCCGCCGACGACGCTTCCCGCTTCGTCCTTCAGGGCCGACACGACGGCCGGCCGCGTGGCCGAGAGCGCGGGCCCGATGCCGAAGAGAAGTGCCGTCACGAGGGCGAGCAGCAGCGTGAACCCGATCACCCGCGCGTCGGGATTCGCGCTCAGCGTCTGGGTGGCAGGGTCGCCCGGCAACGCGGCTAGCAGCAGCCGTCCCGTCCACATCGCCAGGGCCAGGCCGACAGACGCGCCGGCGCCGGCGAGCAGGAGACTTTCAATCAGATGCTGCCGCGCGATACGGCCACGGCCGGCGCCAAGCGCGAGGCGGACGGCAATTTCTTTCTGCCGCGACGTCGAGCGGGCAAGAAGCAGGTTGGCCACGTTCGCGCAGGCGATGAGCAGCACGACCCCCACCATGCACATGAGGACCACGAGCGGTGTCGAGAACTGTGTCCGCATGTCCGAGAGGCCGCGTCCGGCGGGCATCACCTCGAGATGCTTGGTCACGAAGCGCTGCCGGAACTGGTCGGACACATTCGTGAGCGCGTGGATTTCCTGCTCGTTGATCTGCTGGTAGACGACGTTGAGCTGGACCTCGGCCTGGTCGGCCGTGACCCCGGGCTTCAACCGCGCCATGACCGTGACCCAGCGGCTTTGCCGGTTGTCGAGGTCGTTCCATGTCGGCGTCATCTGCGCTTTCATCATCATCGGGACCATGACGTCGCTCGACGCACCGACCTGGATTCCGTTGAAGCCCTGAGCCGACACACCCACGATGGTCATCGGGTGGCCGTTCACGACGAGTGTCTGGTCGAGCACCGATCTGTCGCCGCCAAATCGCCGCTGCCAGTAGCCGTAACTGAGAACAGCCACGGCATGCGCGCCCGGCGTCGTGTCGTCTGACGCGTTGAACACGCGACCGATCGCGGGCCGGACGCCGAGCACGTCGAAGTAGTTGCCGCTGACGATGTCACCGGTCACGCGCTCCGAACGACCCTGCCAGACGAGAGTCATCGCGGTGGGGAATCGTGCGAGGACGCCGTTGAACACTTCGTTCCGATCGCGGAAATCGGTGTACATCGGGTAGGAAAACGTCATCTGGTTGAACGTGCGCCCGCGAAACGCTCCCGGCCCATCGAGGACAACGAGCCGCGACGGATCGTGAACGGGCAGGTTGCGCAGGAGAACCTGATCCATCAAGGAGAAGATGGCGGCGTTGGCCCCCATCCCGAACCCGAGCGTGAGGATGACGACGAGCGCAAAGCCGGCGTTCTTGCGCAAGCCTCGCGCCGCATAGCGGAATTCTCGAGTGATGCTCATGCTGGACTCCCGAGCCGACAACTACGAAGTCTTTAGTACAACCCCTTTGACGCACATGGTGGCAAGATAGTTGGGTCGTGCGCCGACTGTCCTGCGTCCTGACGTCGCTCGTCGCTGCCTCCTGTCTCGGCGCTCCTCCGAGAATCAAACATCCCGAGCTTCCCCGGAACGTCACCACGCTGACCCTGGTGGGGCAATTCAGCATCCCCTCGCTTGGGCGGTTTCCGCCGGTGATGGGCCTGCCATTTGGTGGCATCTCAGGTCTGACCACGCGCGATGAGGGCCGCGAGATCTACGGGATCTCTGACGCGCAGAAGGGCGGCCGCATCTACCGGTTCGCGCTCGAAGATGCCGGCGGGGCGCTCCGGATCGAGACGCTGACTGTGGTGTCGCTGGCGATGGCGCCGGGAGACGAAAGCCCTGACCATGAAGGCATCGTCGCCCTCCCCGACGGCACATTCGCGGTTTCGGCCGAGGGCACGAGCAACGAGCCGCGGCAGCCGTCGTCGGTCGCGATCTACGGCCGTCACGGGGACTTCGTGCGGCGGTTGCCCATGCCTGAGAAGTTCGTGCCTGAGCCGAACGGATCGGCCACAAAGGGCGCACGCGGCAATGCGGGGTTCGAGAGTCTGACCCTCTCGCCCGACGGCGCGCGCCTCTTCACCGCGGCCGAAACGGCACTTCTTCAGGACGGGGATCCGGCAACGTTCGACGCCGGCGCGCGGACGCGCATCCTCGAGTTCGTCTCGCGCCGCGACACGTACGAGCCGGCACGGGAGTTCGCCTACGATCTCGAACCCGTGACGAAGGTGCCGTTCACGCCTGGCGTCTACATCAACGGGCTCGTCGATCTGCTCGCGCTGGATCGGTCGACGCTGCTGGCGCTCGAGCGAGGGTTCGTCGCGAACCAGGACACACCAGGAGGGGGCCGTTGCCGCATCAGGTTGTACCGAATCAGCCTGACCGGCGCGACCGATGTCTCGTCGCTCGAATCCCTCAAGGAACATCCGGAAGTGGTCCCGGTGAAGAAAACCCTGCTGACCGATCTCTCCGACGTTCAGGGACTGAGCGCCGACCTCGTCCCGAACCTGGACAACTTCGAGGGCCTCACCTTCGGCCCGCGGCTGCCCGACGGCCGGGCCACGCTCCTCCTCGTGAGCGACGACAATTTCCACGCGGAGCAGCGGACCTGGTTCCTGCGCTTTGCGATAGAGTAATGGGGTCAGACCTCGATTTGGCGGCCAATCGAGATCCAACCCTAACGAGAGGTTTCAGCGATGAACGTTTCGGTGGTCGAAGCCATCAACCGTCAGATCAATTCCGAGCTCAGCGCGTCGTACTCCTATCTCGCCATGTCGTCCTGGTGCGAGGGCCAGAAATTCACGGGCGCGGCCCGCTGGCTCCGGCTCCAGAGCCAGGAAGAGTACATGCACGCGATGAAGCTGTTCGATTTCATCCTGGCACGCGACGCCAAAGTGGATCTGAAGCCGCTCGAGAAGCCGCGACAGAAATTCAAGTCGCTCGCCGAGGTCTTCGAACGCGCGCTCGAGCAGGAACAGGAAGTCAGCCGCCAGATCGACGCGCTCTACGAGACGGCCTTCAAGGAAAAGGCGTTCGCCGCGGTCGCCGAGCTGCAGTGGTTCCTGACCGAGCAGGTCGAGGAAGAGAAGACCGGCCGGGAGATCGTCGCCAAGTTCAAGTTGATCGGCAACGATCCCGCGTCGATCCTCGACATGGATCGCGAGCTCGGGGCCCGGTCGGCGGTCGAAACGGCGGCGGACGCCGGCGAATGACTATGACGAAGCTCATTCCGACGCTCCTCGCTTCGGCGATTCTCGTCGCAGGCTGTTCACCAAGCGCACCGCCGCCCGCCGCCACGCCGGCGCCGGCCGCTAAGATTGCTCTTTCGGCGATGCCGAAGATCGAGGCAGCGCCGTTGCTCGAGCACATCCGGCAGCTGTCGTCAGACGAGTTCGAAGGCCGCGCGCCTGGCACGCCTGGGGAAGAACGCACGGTCCAGTACCTGACCGGTGAGTTCCAGAAGCTCGGCCTCAAGCCGGGCAACACCGACGGCACCTACATCCAGAAGGTGCCGCTCGTCGGCATCACGGGCACCCAGGCAAAGCCCCTCGTGGTCTCGGGCAAAGCCCGCGCGACGTTCAAGTGGCGCGACGACGTCGTCGCCTGGACGAAGCACGTCGCTGACGGCGCGAGCATCGAGAACTCGGACCTCGTCTTCGTCGGCTACGGCGTCGTCGCGCCCGAGTACAACTGGGACGACTTCAAGGGTGTCGATCTCAAGGGCAAGACGATGGTCGTGCTGGTCAACGACCCGCAGGTTCCCGATCCCGCGGATCCGTCGAAGCTCGATAGCCGGACATTCAACGGCACGGCGATGACCTACTACGGCCGATGGACCTACAAATTCGAGGAGGCGGCGCGCAGGGGCGCGGCTGGCGCGCTCATCGTGCACGAAGAAAAGCCCGCGGGCTACCCCTTCAAAGTCGTCCAGGGAAACCTCAGCGAGAAGTTCGACCTGGTGACGCCGGACAAGAACATGGGGCGGGCGAACATCGAGGGCTGGCTGTCGCTCGACGCGGCGAAACGCCTCCTGAAGATGGCCGGGCAGGACTTCGACGCGCTGAAGAAACAGGCGACTACGCGCGAGTTCAAGCCAGTGCCGCTGGGGCTCAAGGCGTCGCTCGCGATCAAGAACTCACTGCGGACGATCGACTCGCGCAACGTGCTCGGCAAGCTCGAAGGCAGCGATCCGCAGCTCAAAGACGAGTTCGTGGTGTATACCGCCCACTGGGATCATTTCGGGATCGGCGTGCCGGTCAAGGGCGACAAGATCTACAACGGCGCGCTCGACAACGCTTCGGGCGTCGCGTCGATGCTCGCCATGGCGAAGGAGCTCACCGAGGTGAAGCCCGCGCCGAAGCGCTCGATCCTGTTCGTCGCGGTAACCGCCGAAGAGCAGGGGCTTCTCGGGTCGCAGTACTATGCCGTCACTCCCGTCTATCCGCTCGCGAAAACGCTGGCCAACATCAACGTCGACGGGATCAACCAGTGGGGCCGCACGAAGGACATCACGGTCATCGGGCTCGGGGCATCAGATCTGGACGACTACCTGCGCGATGCCGCGGCCGAGCAGAGCCGCACGCTCCGGCCCGATCCCGAGTCAGAAAAAGGCTTCTACTACCGGTCCGACCACTTCAACTTCGCGAAGCAGGGCGTTCCCGCGCTCTACACGGAGAGTGGCATCGAATACATCGGCAAGCCGACGGAGTACGCCAAACAGAAGCGCGACGACTACACCGAGCACGACTACCACGCGCCCTCCGACCAGATTAAGCCTGACTGGGACCTTGCCGGAGCCGTCGAGGATGCCGAGCTGATGGCGGCCGTCGGCTACCGGGTGGCCAACGCCGACAAGTTCCCCGAGTGGAAGACGGGGAACGAGTTCAGGGCGAAGCGGGAGGGGATGCTGAGGAAGTAGCTGCCAGCTTCCAGCTGCCCGCTGCCAGCTAAGACCTTCAGGCAGAGACGCCAGATTCGATTCTGAAGGGTTCAGCTGGAAGCTGGAAGCGGGTAGCTGGAAGCTATCTTTATCTTTCTTTCGGGTCCTCGAGATACGTGTAGCCGTTGAGTCCCTCTTCGTAGAACTCGAGCAGCCGGCCGGATTCCTCGTAGGTGATCTTGCCCTGGCGGACGGCGAGCTCGACGTCGTTGCGCAGCTTGCGGACGAGCTCGTCGGCGCTGAACTCGACGTAGTCCAGCACTTCCTTCACCGTATCCCCTTTGATCACGGCGTCGAGCACGACGCTGCCGCGCTCGTCCAGGCTGACGTGGACGGCGTGCGTGTCGCCGAAGAGGTTGTGGAGGTCACCCAGGATCTCCTGATACGCGCCGACGAGGAACACTCCGAGGTAGTAGGGTTCGCCGTTGACGGTGTGGAGCGGGAGCGTCCGCTTGACGTCGCGACGGTCGATGAACTGGTCGATCTTCCCGTCCGAATCGCAGGTGATGTCGCCGAGCACGGCGTGATGCGTCGGCGGCGTGTTCAGCCGGTGAATCGGCATGACGGGAAACAGCTGCTTGATGGCCCAGCTGTCGGGACACGACTGGAACAACGAGAAATTGCAGAAGTAGGTGTCGGCCATCGTGTCGTCGAGGCCCTGGAGATCCTCGGGAACGTCGTCCATCTGGCTGACGAGCTTCTTCAGCTTCACCAGGATCGCCCAGTACAGATTCTCGGCCTGACACCGCTGATCGAGCGGGAGGTACCCACCGGTAAAGAGGTTGAGCGCCATGTCGAGCGCCTGCTGCGCGTCGTGATAGCTCTCGAGGGCATTGCGCGGCGACAGGTTCTGATAGGTCTCGAGCAGGTCGATCAGGGGCTGCTCAGCCTCATCCGGCGAAATGGTCGCCGGGATCTTCTCCTCGCCGAACGCCGACACGCCGAGGACGTTGAAAATCAGGACGCTGTGGTACGCCACGATGGCGCGGCCGCTCTCCGACACGATCGTCGGGTGCTTCACCCCAGCGTCGTCGCACACGGTCTGGATGTGGTAGACGACGTCGTTGGCGTATTCCTCGAGCGTGTAGTTGACGCTCGACTCGAAGTTGGTCTGCGAGCCATCGTAGTCCACGCCGAGGCCGCCGCCGACGTCCAGGTATCCCAGCCCGGCGCCCGCCTTGACGAGTTCGGTGTAGATTCGCGCCGCCTCGTTGAGGGCACCCTTGACGATCCGGATGTTCGGAATCTGGCTACCGAGGTGGAAGTGCAGGAGCTTGAAGCAATCCTGCATCCCGAGCACCTTGAGTTCCTCGAGCCCGCGCAGCACTTCGGTGACGGTGAGGCCGAACTTCGAGCGGAAGCCGCCGGACCCCTGCCACCTGCCGCCGCCGCGCGAGGCGAGCTTGACGCGCATGCCGATCTGCGGCCGCACGCCGACCTTTTCGGCATATTTCAAGATCAGGCCGAGCTCTTCGTATTTCTCGACCACCGGAATGACCGTGCGCCCGATCTTCTGGGCGAGCATGGCCATCTCGATGAACTCGGCGTCTTTGAAGCCGTTGCAGATGATGGGCGTGTCGTTGTACGCCTGGGCGGCCACCGCCAGGAGCTCCGGCTTCGAGCCTGCCTCGAGGCCGAACCCGTACTCCCGGCCGAAATCGAGCACTTCCTCGACGACCTGCCGCTGCTGGTTGACTTTGATGGGGTAGACACACATGTAACGGCCTTCGTACTGGTGCTGCGCGATGGCGGCTTTGAAGGCGTTGTGGATGTCCCCGACGCGGTGGCGGAGGATGTCCCGGAAGCGGATGAGTACCGGAAGCTGAATCCCGCGCAGCATCAGATGGTCGGTGAGCTGCTTGAGGTCGATGGCCTGCGCCGGGTCCTTGGTCGGATGGACGAGGACGTGACCCGCGGGCGAGATCGAGAAATAGCCCTTCCCCCAGCGGTCAACCTCGTAGAGCTCGGTCGCGTCGCTGACAGTGAAGGTCTCGCCCGTCTGCCAGTTCCGGTGGGCGCGAGAGACAGATGTGCTCACGGTCACATAATACAGACGTTATTGGCGGGTCGCTAGTGGAGATTGAGACGGACGGCAGTCGTCAGTCGTCAGTCGGCGGTCGTCAGTCGCAGTCCTCAGTCCGAGTCGTCAGTCGCAGTCGGCAGTCCCAGTCGGCAGTCCCAGTGTCGGGCGCCTGCCTCGTCCTCGGCTTGCTTGTCGTCCGGCGCGGTGCACATTCATCATCTTCCTCGCGCCGTCAAATACGTTTCGGGGCTGGGCAACGAACGGCGCAGAGCTAACGCGTCTGCACCTGACCTCTCGAATTCGATCCTGGTCGCTGGGGCGCGTCGCGTTGATCTCGAGTGCCGACCGTCGACTCCCGGCTGCCAACCCCACCTGAAAAGTCGGCCGCACCTCCGGGTGTGGACTCCGACCGACGACTGGGACTGACGACTGGGACTGACGACTCGGACTGAGGACTGTGACTGCCGACTGCCGACTGCCGACTGACGACTGACGACTGTCCCATTTCCGCCCCCTGTCCGTTTCCGCGCGATCGAGCAGTGTCCATTAGGGACGAACGCCAACCGTCAAGGGACGAAATACAAGCCCCCGTTGACGAGGTGGAGCGCGGCCCTGTACCGGTCGGTTCGGTCAATATTTCCGGGCCTGAATCGCACGATTCGACAAGACGAAATCATCGCTTCCTACGTCTAACACCAAGTCACGTCCCCAACACCGCCGGAGGCCTATCCGTCCTACAGGACGGCGCCTGCGGCCCAGACGTGGTTCACAGAGCGGATTGTCGACTTATGAAGCCGCCAGCCGATCGGCAACTGGATCTCCACGGCACGGGCACCGACGTCCCAGCGGCCGCGCCGCTGCGCTACGGCGTGCACTGGTCCGTCGTGGTCGCGGCCGCGACGCTCCTTGCCGTGTTCTCGACGCTGATGGCGTGGCGGTTCACGGTATCGCTCGGGCACGAGGTCAAGTCCTGGCGCTCGCTCATTCTCCTGAACACGAGCTACTGGTATCTCTGGGCCCTGTTCACGCCCGCCATCATCTGGCTCTCTCAGCATTTCCGTTTCGAGCGGCAGGGACTGTGGCGCGCGCTCGTGGTGCACGTCCCTTCGGTGATCCTCTTCTCGCTGACGCACATCCTCGCGATGTCCGGCGTGCAGTGGTGGTTCGCCCGGACCGATGGCCGGTCGTTCGCCTGGTGGTCGGAGGCGCAGCGGTCTGCGCTCCTCAACTTCGACTGGGAAATGATGACGTATTGGACGATCGTGGGCCTGAGCCACGCCGTCCTCTACTACCGTGAATCGAGGGACCGCGCCCTGCGCACCGCCCAGCTCGAGACGCGGCTCGTCGCGGCTCAGCTCAAGACACTCCAGCAGCAGCTCCAGCCGCACTTCCTCTTCAACACGCTCCACGCCATCTCCGCCCTGATGCACCGCGACGTCGAGGCCGCCGATCAGACGCTGATGCGCCTGAGCGATCTCTTGCGGCTGACGCTCGAGAACATCGGACAGCAGGAAATACCGCTGCAGGCGGAGTTGGACTTCCTCTCGAAGTACCTCCAGATCGAGCAGACGCGCTTCGCCGATCGCCTGGTCGTCCGCTTCAACATCCAGCCCGAGTCGCTCGACACGCTCGTGCCGAACCTCATCCTGCAGCCGCTCGTCGAGAACGCGATCAAACACGGGGTGGCGAGGAAGTCCGGCCCGGGGCACATCGAAATCTCCGCCCGCCGCGACGGCGACAAGCTCCGCATGGAAGTGCGAGATGACGGCGTCGGGCTCTCGGAGGACGCGCTGACGGCACTGCAGAAGGGCATCGGCGTGTCGACCACACGCGCGCGGCTGCAGCATCTTTTTGGCGCCGACTACCGCTTCGAATTCCATCGGCAGACTGCCGGTCTCTCGGTGGTCGTGGTCGTGCCCTGGCAAACCGAATCGAAGCATCGCGGGGAAGAAACGAACCATGTGGGGACGCGCGCGGAAACACACGGGATCGCTGCCGGTGGACGGCTCGCGACCGTGGCTCGACAGCACCAGTAACCGCGCGCGATACGAGCTCCGACAGCACCGACAGCAGGCAATCGGAACAATCCGGGGGTACGCGGCGATACCGCCGCTTGGGCTTGAACAGAACTTATCGAGGGCAGCATGGACACCAACCACCTGACCACACCAGCCGTCGCCGAGCGTCCCGTTCCGGGAAACATGCATCGGACAACCGCCGTGAAGAAAATCAAGACTCTGATCGTGGACGACGAGCCGCTCGCGCGGGAGCGACTGGCCGCCTTGCTGTCGAGCGAGGCGGACATCGAAGTGGTCGGCCAGTGTCGTGATGGCGAAGAGGCCGTGTCGGCGATTCAGGATCACTCGCCGCAACTGGTGTTTCTCGACGTCCAGATGCCGAACATGAACGGATTCGAGGTGATCGAAGCGGTCGGCAGCGAACGCATGCCGCTCGTGATCTTCGTGACCGCCTACGATCAACACGCGCTCAAGGCCTTCCAGGTCCGCGCGCTCGACTACATCCTCAAGCCGTTCGATCGCGAGCGGTTCTCCGACGCGCTCCAACGTGCGCGCCGGCAGATCGAGCGCGAAGAGACTGGAGACCTCGGACGCCGCCTGCTGGCGCTCGTCAAGGACCTCCGGAAAGATCAGCCACGCACGGACCGGCTCGTCGTCAAGTCGGGCGGTCGGCTGTTCTTCCTGAGGATGGACGAGATCGATTGGATCGAAGCGTCCGGCAACTACGTCCGGCTCCATGTGGGGACGACCTCGCACTTGCTGCGAGAGACGATGAACGCAATCGAAGGCCGCCTGGATCCGGAAAAGTTCTTCCGCATCCACCGCTCACGCATCGTCAACATGGAGCGCATCCAGGAAATGCAGCCGTGGCTCAACGGCGAGTACGCCGTCGTGCTGCGCACGGGAACGCGCCTGACCCTCAGCCGGGGATATCGGGAGAAGCTGCAGGAACGGTTGGGGCGGGGACTATAGCTCTCTCGTCGGGGCAGGGGGCTCGTTACGGGCCTCCTGTCTGCATTCTATTAGTTTGTCGGGGCCCCACCCCCACGACCGGCCAGCGCTCGCTTCGCTCGCGCCGGTGGTTACGGGCGACAACTTGCTGGGAGCACCTTCGGTCTGTGTCTTTCCCAGCTCCCAGCTCCTGGCTCCTCACTTCGGCATGGTGAAGAGCGCGTCGGCCATCAGCACGTCGAACTGCACCTGGTCGTAGATGACCTCGGCCATTACCTGGCCGTTGAACGTCTGGCGGATGCTGAGCGGCATGGTGATGCCCTCGACTGCCTTGTAGTTGTAGAACTCGGACGTCACCACGCCCTTCCTGCCGCCCTGTTCCATCTGCATCACGATCTTGGCTTCCAGCATCGTTTCGGCGTTGATGTAAATCTCCTGCGTCGTGCCGTTCTTCGACGAGACGCGGAGGCGATGCATCGTGACGCCCTGCACGGCTTCTGTTCCGGCCAGTTCGACCGTCCGGCCCTTGGCCTTGTAGTCGAGGAGCACGGTATCGAAGTCGTCTGCGTCTTGCCTCGTCATATCGGCCTGCGGCCCGGTGATCTCCCGCGGCCGAGGGCTCATCAGGGGGTTGATGCCCCAGACGGTCTTGCCGTCGAAGCCGACAACGAAGATCTGCCCGTCACTGACCCGCTCCATGCGCCGCAGGTTGGGCCGCTTCGCCCAACTGGTAATCGGCACTTCTCCGGCGGGACCCTTGAACCGGCCGATCATCTTCACCGAGCTGACGGCCCGCAGTCTCTCGACGCCGCCTTTTGCAGCCAGGTTCCTGGCGACGATCTCGTCGGCGGTCGGCGACTGCACCGCTGGTACGGGACCGACCATCGTCCAAAACGCCACCGCACATGCGATTACGCGAACGTACATGACAACCTACCTCGACCACACGAACCACCAACGAGGACCCACGAACGAACACAGGCAACACGGAATACCGTGTTGCCTGTGATGAGCCGATTTGAATCGAAGGATGTTCCGGTCTCAGGCGCTGCGTTTGGTCATCATCCGGTAGAGCGCCAGCAGGATGATGGCGCCGACGATGGACATGATGTAGCCGGCGACCTGATCTGGGCCGTAGAAGCCCATGGCTCTCCCGAGGAATCCGCCGACGAGCGCGCCGGCGATGCCGAGCAGCACAGTAACGATGAAGCCGCCGGGATCATTGCCCGGCATCACGAGTTTCGCGAGAGCCCCGATCACAAGCCCGAAGACGATCCACGAAAGAATAGCGATCATAGGTCTGTCCTCCTCGTTTCCCCCCGTGGGGAATGCAAGCGGTTGACCATCCAGAACTCCACCGAAGCAGAGCCTACACCAAGACTGGGCTGAGTGCGGAGAGGCGGGGCGGCAGGGCCGAGGGCGGCAGGGTCCAGGCCGGCTGGGCCGCACCGGGGATCAGGAAATCGCTCGGGGAGTGGAGTGTCCCAGCATGGGGTCGACGTCCTCGTCTACCGAGGGCGTCACCGCCCGGCCTGAGACCGGAGAAGGCCCGGGCGCAGTCTCGCCGAGAAGCGCCACCATCGGGCTGGTCCCGGTGAAGAGGACGCCAGCCGCGTAGTACGCGGCAATCAGGAGAACCGGCCACAGAAGTCGCGAGCCGGCGGCGGCGCTGCCAAAAGCGAGCACCAGTGCAACGGCCATGTCTGCGGCGGTGCCGAGATATCGGGCACGACTCGACAGGGCGCCTAAAGAACGGTAGACCCCGGTGACCTGCGCGAGCGCGACGATTTCGGCAGGAGGGTGTCCGGCTTCGATGCCGGCAACGTCGGGCACGGGGGGCTTGTACTGCCGTTCGAAACGTCTGAAGATCTCGTCGGGATCGAGTCCGACCGCCTCAGCGTACGACCGCACGAAGGCCCGGCGGAAAATTCCACCCGGCCAACGGGAAATATCGTCGGATTCGAGTCCCTCGAGGAGGGGCAACGAGACCTTGGTGCTCTCCGAGATCGTCTTGAGTGTCAGGTCTCGGCGTTCGCGTTCGGCTCGAAGATAGGCTCCGAGCGTGGTGGTATCGTCCATCAGCTCCAGCACGCAGGTTTGACGCAGGGTACTTCGGCAGTATGCGCCAGGGAAAGGTCTGTCTGCAAGCTGATCCTTTGTCCCGTAAGCCTCGTTCCGGCGATCCGCTGGAGCGTCGTGACAGGCGCCGAGGTGGGCGGTTATAGTGGCGCGGTGCGGCTTCTGCTGGCGCTTCTGCTGCTGTCATCCCTCGCACTCGCCCCCGGGCCCGCGCAGTCCCCCCCACCGAGGAGCCGGATGGAAGAACAAGTCGGCGAGGTCGTGAAAGCCTTCCGCGGACAGATGGGCGTGGCAGCCATCGACGTGAGAACTGGCGAGACGATCGCCGTCGACGCCGATTCGCGCTTTCCGACCGCGAGCACGATCAAGACGGCCGTCATGATCGAGGCCTGGCAGCAGACAGCTGATGGCCGTCTGTCCAGGGACACGACCCTGACGCTCAGGGACACCGGCAAGGTCGGCGGGTCCGGCGTGCTGCGCGGACTGCACGACGGCCTCGGGTTGACGGTGGCGGACCTGATCCACCTGATGATCGTGCTGAGCGACAACACCGCCACGAACATGCTGATCGAGCGTCTCGGGACCACCCGCGTGAACGAGTGGCTCGACGCCCACGGGTTGAAGGAGACCAGACTCTTTCGCCCGACGTTCCGTGATGGACGCCCGGACGTCCTGCCAGATCTCGAACGCGAGTTCGGCCTGGGCATGACGACGCCACGCGAGATGGCGCGTCTGATGACGATCATCGCCGAGGGCACGGCCGTGAGTCGCGAGGCTTCCGACGCCATGCTCGCGACGCTGCGGCGGCAGCAGGACCGCGCGATGATCCCTCGCCTGCTTCCCGCCGACGACCGCATTCAGATCGGGAACAAGACGGGGACCGACGAAGAGAAGCACGCGGGGAAGGACGGCGTGAAGCGACACGTGCGCGCCGACGCCGCGATCGTCACCGGCCCTGACTTCACCTACGTCATCGCGATCTACGCGCGGCAGGTCGAAGACACGCGCTGGAGCATCGACAATGACGCGCTGACGACCGGCGCGCGGGTGTCGCGGATGATCTACGACTATTTCTCGGGGAAGCACGGGGTCAGGCCGTGAATCGTGCTGGGCCGCATGAGCGCGATGACACTGAACGCCGGAGTGGACCGGGCGCAGGCGCCGCGCCACTAGTGCAGTCGACACCGATGCCGTCAGCTTCGTGCACGTGAGTACAATCGACTCGTGGACCGCATCGATCTTACGACGGTAGACTCGCCGATTGGAAATCTGACGGTGGCCGCACACGGACCGAAGGTGTGCCTCGTCCATTTCGGTCAGGTCAGCAAACAGATCCGTGACGCTCTCGCTGGCTGGTATCCGGATACTGCCATCGAGTCAGGTGACAACCCCGGCGGAGTCGTGAGCGTGTTGTCTCGCTACTTCGACGGCGATTTAGCGAGCCTCGACGAAATCGACGTCGAGCTGCACGGCACAGCTTTCCAGCAGCGCGTGTGGAACGCCCTGCGTACAGTGACGGCGGGCACGACCACGTCGTATGCCGGGCTCGCGCGCCGGGTGGGAGCGCCGGCCGCGGTTCGCGCGGTCGGTGCCGCGAACGGGGCGAACCCGGTTGCGGTCGTCCTTCCGTGTCATCGCGTCATCGGCAGCAACGGCAGCCTCACAGGCTACGGCGGAGGGCTCGAGCGTAAGCGCTGGTTGCTGCACCACGAAGGCGTCAGCCGGACGTTGTTCTAGGGGTCAGGTTCTCTCTAGGGGTCAGGTCGTGAATCGTGAATCGCGCGGTCCGGAAATGGCCAGAAACAGCGTCTGCAGCGACGACGTAGAAACCATTCGGTCCCCCTCCCCGTCTGATAGCCTAGATAATCCAGGCGTCAGTCTCACCGAGCCTACCGCCACGTGCCTGGCCATTGGCAAAGAAGGGACCTCAATTGCGCCGCAGTGAATACTTCTCCGAGCTGACGCAGGACCTGAAGTTCGCCTGCCGGCAACTCCTGCGAGCTCCAGGATTCTCTGCCGTCGCCGTCCTGACCCTCGCGCTCGGCATCGGCGCCACCACCGCGATCTTCAGCGCCGTTCAGTCGGTCGTGCTGCGGCCGCTGCCATTTCCAGCACCCGATCGCCTCTATTCGGTGTACGAGTCGACGCGAAACAGCCGCGACAGTGTCTCCGCGGGCAACTTCGTGGACGGCGTCGAGCCGGTCAGCGCGTTCAGCGCGGTCGCCGCCGAACAGTTCTCGAGCTTCAACCTGTCGGAGGCAGGCGACACGGAGCGGATCATCGGCGGACGCGTCACGGCTGGCTTCTTCGACGTCTTCAATCTTCCACCCGCGCACGGCCGCGTCTTCACGAAAGACGAAGACCAGCCGGGCCGTGAGCAGGTCGTCGTCCTCAGCCACGCGCTGTGGGTCCGGCGGTTCGGCAGCGATCCGGCAGCGGTCGGCCGCCGCATCACCCTCAACGAACGCCCATACGAGATCGTCGGCGTGATGCCTGCCGCGTTCAGCTACACGGCGAACAGCGAGGAGCTGTGGGTTCCCATCGCCTTCACGCCCCAACGCAAGGCGACGCACGACGAGCATTATCTGCAGGTGTACGGACGGCTGAAGCCGGACGCGACTGAAGCACAGGCGCGTGGCGAGCTGCACGCCAACGCGCTCGGGCTCCGCGTGGCATTTTCCAAGGACGACGAAGAGCTCGACTTCACCACCACATCGTCTCTCGACGATCTGGTGGGCGACTACTCCCGCCGCATGTTCACGCTCCTCGGCGCCGTCGGCTTCGTGTTGTTGATCGCGTGCGGCAACGTTGCCAACCTGCTGCTCGCGCGCGGCGCGGCACGCGCTGGCGAGCTCGCCGTTCGCGCCGCGCTCGGCGCGGGCCGCGGCCGCATCGCGCGGCAATTGCTCACCGAGAGCGTCGTCCTCGCCCTCCTCGCGGCCGTCGCCGGGCTGGCGCTGGCCGCGTTCGGGATTCGGGCGCTCGTCGCGGCGGCGCCGCCAGGAGTGCCCAGGCTCGAACAGACGTCGATTGATCCGTGGGTGCTCGGGTTCACGTTTGTCGTGACGCTTCTGAGCGCGATCCTCTTCGGCGCAACTCCAGCACTGCGGGCCGCGCGCGTCGACATGCAGAGTGCGCTCAAGGAGGGCGGCCGCGGTGCGGCCATGGGCGGCATCCGCGATCGTCTGCGCACGGGCCTCATCGTCGCCGAGCTCGCCGTCGCCCTGGTGCTGCTCGTGGGTGCGGGGCTCCTCATCCGCAGCTCGCTCGCGCTCCAGGCAGTAGACCCGGGCTTCGACCCCTCGGGTGTGCTCTCGAGCCGGTTCGCGCTTCCTGCCGCCGCGTACCCGGCTCGCGCCGCGGTCGTGCAGACGCTCCACCGGCTGGCAGAAGCCGCGGGGCAAATCCCCGGCGCCACGGCAGCTGGAATCTCGACGAGCGTCCCGATGGGAGGCGGCGGCAACGGCAACGGGCTCATCCCCGAGGGCCCGACGTTCGAGCGGAAGAACGCCATCGGCAGCCGGCTCCGCATGGTCACGCCCGGGTACTTCGAAGCGATGCGCATTTCGATCGTCAAGGGCCGGGCGCTCACCGACGCCGACCGGCAAGGCGCATTGAAAGTGATGGTCGTGAGCGAAGCGCTTGCCCGCGCCGCCTTCCCCGGACAGGATCCCATCGGCAAACGCATCGCCTGCTGTGAGTCCGGTCCGGACGGCAAGAGCCCGGACTTCAAGACCGTGGTGGGCGTCGCTCGCGATGTGCGCTCGCGGACGCTCGGCGAAGCGCCCGCGCCGGAGTTCTATCTGCCGATCGATCAGGTCCCGGCCGAAGGCTGGGACTGGGTCCAGCGCACGGCGTTCATCGTCGTGCGCACCGAGCTCGATCCGCTGGCCATGACGAACTCCACCCGCGAGGTCGTCCGTACCGTCGCGCCCGGCGTTCCGATCTTTCAGGTCAGAACGATGGAGCAGCGGCTGCGGGACTCGATGGCGACCGCGCGCTTCAACACCATGCTGTTGACGCTCCTCGGCATCGTCGGGCTGGTGCTCGCAGCGATCGGGGTTTACGGTGTCATCGCCTACTTCGTGGCGCGCCGGACCCAGGAGATTGGCGTACGCATGGCGCTCGGCGCATCACGAGGTCATGTGCTGGCGCTGGTCTTCCGCCAGGCCGCGTGGCCGATAGGGCTCGGGATCGTCGTCGGCGTGGGGATGTCGGCGCTTGCAACACGGGTGCTGGCGACGCAGCTCTTCGGCGTATCGGCCTACGACCCGGTGACGTTCGTCGCGGTGATCGCCGCCCTTGTCGGCGTGGCGCTCATCGCCAGCCTGATACCCGCCACGCGCGCCGCGTCAGTCGACCCGACGCGGGCGCTGCGTTCGAACTGAGGGGCCGTCGAGTATCAGGGTGGCATTCTCCGTCTTTCCTCGTCGTGTCCAGCATTCTGTCTGCATTATTCAACGCTCGCGGGAAAGACGAGTGGATTCCGGTTTACACTCACGGGCATGCGCCATACGGGTCGGCACTTCCTGCAAATCCCTGGGCCGACCAACGTTCCGGACCGGATCCTGCGGGCCATGGATCGGCCGGTCATCGATCATCGGGGACCCGAGTTCGTCGCGCTCGCGACCGAGGTCCTCGAACGTCTGCGCCCGGTCTTCAGCACCAGCGGCCCGATCGTCATCTTCCCCTCATCCGCGACGGGCGCTGCCGAAGCCGCGCTCGTGAACACGCTCTCGCCCGGCGATCGCGTGTTGATTTTCGAGACCGGTCATTTCTCGCAGGTGTGGCGCGGCATCGCCGAACGGCTGGGCCTGGAGGTCGGCTACGTGCCGGGCAACTGGCGCCGGGGCGCCTCCGAGACCGACCTCGAGAGCCGTCTCGCGGCGGACGACGGCGGCCGCATCAAGGCCGTGATCGTCGTCCACAACGAGACATCGACCGGAGTGGCGAGCCGGATTGGCCTCCTGCGCAGCGCCATGAACCGCGTCGGTCACCAGGCACTCCTGATCGTCGATGCCGTCTCGTCGCTTGGGTCCATCGAGTTCCACCAGGACGAGTGGCAAGTGGACGTCACCGTCGTCGGGTCGCAGAAGGGCTTGATGCTCCCCCCCGGCCTGGGGTTCAACGCCGTGTCCGAGAAGGCGCTCGCCGCGGCGAGGACCGCGAAGCTGGTCAAGAGCTATTGGGACTGGCAGCCTGTCCTCAAAGAGAATCGGGCCGGCTCCTTCCCGTACACGCCCGCGACGAACCTCCTGTTCGGACTCTGCGAAGCGCTCCGGATGCTGGAGGAAGAAGGCCTGCGGAACGTGTTCCTCCGCCACGATCGACACGCCGGCGCGGCGCGCGCCGCGGTGCGGGCATGGGGGCTCGACATCGTGTGCGAGGACCCGCGGGAGTACTCGAGCTCGATGACGGCGTTCTTCATGCCCGACGGCCACGACGCCGATCGCTTCCGGTCGCTCGTGCTCGAACAGTTCGACATGTCGCTCGGCAGCGGGCTCTCGAGGCTCGCCGGGAGAGTCGTGCGGATCGGACACCTGGGTAGCTTCAACGACCTGATGCTCGCAGGGACGCTCTGCGGCATCGAGATGGGCCTGCGCGTCGCGGGCGTGCCCCATCGTGACGGCGGGATTGCGGCGGCCCTCGACAGCCTCACTCAGGAAGTCCCAACCGAACAGCCGATCGGATAGTGGCCGTCTCCCTGCCCCTCAGCTCGCACGCCAAGCCACTCGATCAGTTTCCGCAGGCGGCGGAGCTCGAACGTGCGCTGACGCGCGAAATTCGCGGCGAGGTTCGCTTCGACCGCGGGAGCCGAGCGCTGTACGCGACCGATGGCTCGAACTACCGTCAGATTCCGATTGGGCTCGTCGTCCCGCGTGACGCCGAGGACGTCGTCGCCGCCGTGGGCGTCTGCCGGACGTATGGAGCGCCGGTGCTACCCCGTGGCGCCGGCACCAGCCTCGCGGGCCAGTGCTGCAACGTGGCAGTCGTCCTCGATTTCAGCAAGTACATGAACCGGATCCTGGAGATCGATCCGGCCAGAGGTTTCGCGCGGGTCGAACCTGGTGTCGTCCTGGACTCGTTGCGCAACGCCGCCGAGGCCCATCGCCTCACGTTCGGCCCCGATCCGTCGACGCACAGCCGCTGCACGCTCGGCGGCATGATCGGCAACAACTCGTGCGGCACGCATTCGCTGCTCGCCGGCAAGACCGTCGACAACGTCGAAGAGCTGACGGTTCTGCTGTACGACGGGTCACGACTCACCGTGGGCGCGACGGAAGCATCGGCCATCGACGCAATCGTCGATGGGGGCGGCCGGCGTGGAGCAATCTATTCGAAGCTGCGCGCGCTCGCCGAACGACATGCCGATCGGATTCGCGAGCGGTTCCCCCGCATCCCGCGACGCGTGTCCGGCTACAACCTCGACGAGTTGCTGCCCGAGAACGGGTTCCACGTGGCTCGCGCGCTCGTTGGGAGCGAGGGGACGTGCGCGATCGTGCTCGAGGCCAGGGTCACGCTGATCCGGAGCCCGCAGCATCGCGTGCTGGTCGGCCTGGGATATCCGGACGCGTTCGCGGCAGCCGATCACGTTCCGGAGATCCTGCAGTTCCGGCCCATCGGCCTCGAAGGCTTCGAAGGCTCCATGGTCGACGGGCTCCGGAAGAAGGGCGCCCCGCATCTCGACCTCGTTCCCGAGGGCCGCGGGTACCTGCTCGTCGAGTTCGGGTTCGAGGAGGCCGAGGAGACCGATCGGACGGCCGCGCGGTTCGTGGAGTGGGCGAAGCAGCTTCCGGGCGGACCGGACGTCAGGCGCTACTCGCATGCGCAGGCGCGGGCGATGTGGCGCATCCGCGAGGCGGGCCCGCGCGCGGCCGCCACGGCGCCCGGCGCGCCGCTCGAGTGGGAGGGATGGGACGACGCGTCGGTCGCGCCCGAAAAGCTCGGGAGCTATCTGCGCGATCTGCGCGCGCTCCTGGACGAATACGAGTACAAAACGGGGTTCTACGGCCACTTCGGCCACGGCTGCATTCACATGCGTGTGAACTTCGATCTGGAATCCGAGATCGGGATTCGCAAGTACGCGGCGTTCGTAGATCGCGCAGCGGATCTGGTGGTCGGCTACGGTGGCTCGCTGTCCGGCGAGCACGGCGACGGCCAGTCGCGCGGTGCGCTCCTCCCGAAGATGTTCGGCGACGACCTGATGGCCGCGTTCCGCGAGTTCAAGACCATCTGGGATCCGGACAACAAGCTCAACCCGCACAAACTCGTCGACGCACCGTTGCCGATCGAGGATCTGCGCCTGGGCGCCGACTACGCGCCGCTCCAACCGCGTACCCACTTCGCGTTCCCGGACGACGGCGGATCGATCGCACGGGCGTCGCTGCGGTGCGTCGGCCTGGGCGAGTGCAGGAAACAGGACGCCGGCGCGATGTGTCCCAGCTACATGGTGACGCTCGAGGAGCAGCACAGCACGCGCGGCCGCGCGCACATGCTGTTCGAGCTCCTTCAGGGCGAGATCGTGCAGGATGGCTGGAAGGACGAGGCGGTCAAGCGGACGCTCGACCTGTGCCTGTCCTGCAAGGCCTGCAAGTCGGAGTGCCCCGCGAACGTCGACATGGCGACCTACCGCGCCGAGTTTCTCTCACACTACTACGAGGGCAGGCGTCGTCCTCTGCACGCGCATGCGTTCGGGCTGATCGACCGGTGGCTGCGCGCGGGAGCCGCGGCGCCGGCCGTCGCCAACGCGCTCATCCAGGCACCGGGCCTTGCCAACCTCGTCAGGCGGGTCCTGCACGTGGCGCCAGAGCGGCGGCTCCCTCAACTTGCGCCCGTGAGCTTTCGTCGGTGGGCAGGACAGCAGGGCGTGCCGACGGTGGGAACGGGCGGCAGAGCGGCGCGCGACTGGCAGCCGGCCGACGTGATCCTCTGGACCGATACCTTCAACAACTACATTCATCCCGAAACGAGCCGCGCGGCGCTCGACGTGCTGAAGGCGACGGGGTACTCGGTCACGATTCCGGCGGCCCCGTTGTGTTGCGGCCGCCCGTTGTACGACTTTGGTCTGCTCGACCACGCGAAGAGGTATCTGCAGACGATCCTCCTCGAGCTCAGCGCACCCATTGATGCCGGCGTCCCCATCGTCGTGCTCGAGCCGAGCTGCGCGTCCGTCTTCCGCGACGAGCTGCGCAATCTGTTCCCGGAAGACGCGCGGGCGTTGCGGCTGCGCAGCCAGACGGTCCTGCTGTCAGAGCTTCTCGAGTCCGGACGCCTGACATATCAACCCGTCCGTCTTGCGAGGCGCGTGCTGCTGCACGGGCATTGTCACCAGAAAGCCGTGATGTCCATGGGCCCCGAGGAGGCGGTACTCCGGAAGATGGACGCGACGCTCGAGGTTCCGGACGCGGGATGCTGCGGCATGGCCGGCGCGTTCGGGTTCGCGGCCGGGACGTTCGCGGTGTCGCAGGCGATCGGCGAGCGTGTGCTGTTCCCGGCGGTCCGGGCGGCCTCGGCCGACACACTGATCGTGGCGGATGGGTTCAGCTGCCGGGAACAGATCGAACAGGCAACGGGGCGTCACGCCATCCACCTCGCAGACGCGCTGAAGATGGCGATGGGCGGGGCGGTCTCGCGGTAGAAGGCCGGTCAGCTCCTAGCCGATCGCACCGGCCTTGCGCAGCGCCGCTACTTCCTCGGCGCTGAACCCATACTCTTTGAGGAGGTCGTCGGTGTGCTCGCCAAGGAGCGGCGCGCGGCGGGCCGCGTCGGGCGGCGTCGCGCTCAACTTGATCGGCGATCCGAGCGTCCTGAGGGGGCCGAGGACCGGATGGTCGGTTTCGAGCACCATGCCTCGCGCGGCCACCTGCGGATCGGCAAACACCTGAGCGTAGTCATTGATCGGCCCGCAGGGAATCTCGGCGGCGTCGAGCCGCGAGAGCCAGTGATGGCGCGGTTCCCCAGCCATGACGCCTTCGATCAACGCGGCCAGCCGCGCTCGGTTGCGGACGCGGCTGGCGTTGTCCGCGAAGTCCGGCGCGTCGGTCCACTCGGGATGGCCGAGCACGCCGCACAGCCGCGCGAACAGCCGGTCGGTGTTGGCGCCCAGCGTGACGTACCCGTCCGCGCACCGGATCGCCTGGTACGGCGCGTTCATCCGATGGGCCGATCCGAGCGGCGCCGGCACGTTCGGACCGGCGAAGTACTCGGTGGCCTCCCACACGGAGAGCGCCACGCCGGCCTCGACGAGCGACGTGTCGACGTACTGGCCGACGCCCGTGCGGCTGCGATGATGCAGCGCCGCCAGCACGCCCGCCAGGGCGAACAGCCCGGCGCCGAGGTCCGTCAGAGGGATCCCTGCCTTCACTGGCGGCCGCCCCGGCTCGCCGGTGACCGACATGATGCCGGAGACGCCCTGCGCGATCAGATCGAAGCCGCCCTTCGCCCGATCCGGTCCGGTCTGACCGTAGCCGGAAATCGACGCGTAGATGAGCCTCGGGTTGAGCGCGGCCAGCGCGTCGTAGCCGAGGCCAAAGCCAAGCATCACGCCGGGGCGATAGTTCTCGATTAGGATGTCCGACGACGCGGCAAGCCGTTTGAGGAGGCGCTGCCCATCCGGGACCTTCAGATTCACCACAATGCTTCGCTTGCCGCGATTGACGGCGTTAAAGGCCGGGCTCTCTGTGCCCACCGCGCCGACCATCCGCCGTGTCGAGTCGCCCGAGGGCGGCTCGATCTTGATTACGTCGGCCCCCAGGTCCGCGAGCATCGTGGCGCAGAAGGGTCCGGCCATGAACTGCGTCACGTCCAGGACGCGGACGTCGTCGAGGGCGCGCGGCGGGTGGTGGGGTCGAGGTGAATCGGTCATCTGGGCGCCGTGGTATTCGATCCGAATCTTGTACTAGAGGGAGGCATGCTTGTCCACCATCCACGCGGTGTACGAATCCGACGGCCCGATCGCGACCCTGACGTTCAATCGTCCCGAGGCGCGGAACGCGATGACCTGGGAGATGTATCAGGCGCTCGTCGATGCGTGCGACCGCGTGGACGACGACCCGGCGATACGCGTGCTCGTCCTGAAAGGCGCAGGAGGCAAGGCCTTCGTCGCGGGCACTGATGTCTCACAGTTCACGAGCTTTCACGAGCCGGCCGACGGGATCCAGTACGAGCAGCGGATCGATCAGGTCCTCGACCGCCTCGAGCGGGTGACGAAGGCCACGATCGCGCAGGTCCAGGGCGTGGCGGCTGGCGGCGGCTGCGCGATCGCTCTCACCTGCGACCTGCGCGTGGCGACGCCCGAGTCGTCGTTCGGCATTCCTGTCGCGCGAACGTTGGGCAACTGTCTCTCCGGCGCCAGCTACAGCCGGCTGGTGGACCTGCTCGGGCCGGCGCCCGTGAAGGACATGCTGCTGACCGGTCGGTTCATCCCGGCGGCCGAAGCCCTCGCGCTCGGCATGATCAACCGGGTCGAAGCGGCCGGGGACATCGATCGCGTCGTCCACGACTACGCGTCACAGATTGCCGCGAACGCGCCGCTCACCGTGCGAGCGACGAAGGAGATGATTCGCCGCATCATGACGGCGCGACGCTTGCCCCCGGGCGAGGATCGCGATCTCGTCACGATGTGCTACACGAGCCGCGACTTTCGCGAGGGCGTCGCGGCCTTCCTCGCCAAGCGCCGGCCGACGTGGACGGGCAACTAGTTCGAGCCGGTGGGCTGCAGCCGGACCGGTACGACCGCCTGCTCGAACGGCAACTCCGGCCGCATCGTCGAGGTCAGCGCGGCGCCGGTGAGGAGGAGCCCCATCGAGGCCACGAACGGGAGGTTCCAGTTTCCGGTCGCGTCGATGATGAGGCCGAACGCCAGCGGCGAGAGCACGGCCGCGAGCGCCGACCCGGTGTTCATGAAGCCGCTCGCGGTGCCCGGGTAGTGTGGCGCGATGTCCATCGGAATCGCCCACATGGGTCCGATGACGATCTCGGCGCAGAAGAAGGCCGCTGCCAGGCTCAACACGACGATCGTCAGATCGTGGGTCAGAAAGATCGGCAGCACGCACAGGAACGACGCCAGGAACGCCCACAGCACGAGGTGGCATCTCGCCTTCCGGATATCACCGGTGCGCCGCAGGATCGCATCGCTGATGACGCCCCCCAGGTAGTCGCCCCCGACGCCCGCTGAAAACACGGCCGACGAGAAGAGCGCCGAGCGCCCGAGCTGAAGGCTATGTTCGTGAAGGAAGTACGACGGCAGCCAGTTGAGGTACATCCACAACGTCCATCCGTAACAGAAGTAGACGGCGGCGACCGGCCACATGCGCGCGGCCAGCCGACGCCAGGGAACCGGGCCCGCCGCGCCACGGCCGCTTGCGTCCGGCCGCCGACCGCGATTCGGCAGCCTCTCGAGCTCCGCTTCGGTGATGGCGCCGTGTTCCACCGGGACGTCACGGAAGTACCAGACCCACGTCACGACCCACACGAAGCTCGCGCACCCGAGCAGGACGAACGATCCGCGCCATGTCACGACGCCGATCAGCCACGCCACGATCGGTGGCGTCAGCGCGTTGCCGAGCCGGCTGAAGGCGTGCGTGAGGCCCTGGGCGAACCCCCGACGGTCGGGAGACGTCCAGGAGTGCATCGCGCGTGTGGCGACGGGAAACGTGGCGCCTTCGCCGACGCCGATCAGGAGGCGGACGAGGAACAAGCTCGCAAGACCTCCCGCGAAGCCGGTCAGGATCGTCGCCGACGACCAGACCAGCCCGCAGACGAAGAGCGTCCTTCTCGGCCCGACCCGATCGCCAAGCCAGCCGCCGAAGATCTGGAACACGATGTACGGATAGCCGAAGGCGGACAGGACGAAGGCCAGCTGCGTGTTCGAGAGCGTCATGTCGCGTTTGATCTCGCTCGCGGCCGTGGCGATATTGACCCGATCGACGTATGTGATCAGGTACATCAGACACAGCAGGCCCAGCACCACTTCGCTCGCGGTCGGCCGTCGCAGTCGCATGGCGACAGAGCCTAGCACACGGGAAGACTCGGTCACCCGCGGCATCGGGTCAGGTGGATATCCTGATGGGAACAGAGAACATCGAGCGGCGAACGCGCCAGGAGAGTTCGGGGTGGAGCGGGTTCTACGGTTGAGACTTGACAACAAAGCGCGCCGGCGGGACGCACGGCGAACAGCGAGGCCGAGTTGGCGTTCCAGCAGGGCACGCATTACTGGAACCGCTTCAACAATCTGTACGAGATGGGAGACTTCGACGTGTCGCTCGCGTCCCTCACGCGCGCGCTCCAGTTGGATCCCACGATGGCCGATGCCGCGGCCGAGGTGGCGTTGCTCTACGTCTTCAAGATGGAAGGTGGCGCGCCGCTCGGCGAGATGCATCCGGAGGTCGAACGATGGGCACGTCGGGCCCTGGCCATCAACGCTCAATGCGGCATGGGGTGGGCCGCCCTGTCGATCCTCGAGCTGTACAACCCGACACCGGACAACCGGGTGATGCTCGAGCACGCGCTGAGAGCGGCCAAGTACGCGCCCAGGACACCAATCGCGCAGAACATCCTGGGAATCGCCATCGAGAGCGACAATCTTCGTGCTGAGGCACATCGCCGAGCCTTGGCGCTCGACCCGTTTTATCGAGCAGCCGCCAACAACCTGACGAACGCCTTCTTCTCGCTCAACCGGTCGTCCGAGGCCATCGCCGTCATGGACGACATCGTCGCGCGAGAGCCGGCCCTGGCGCCCTCCTTTCTCACCAATAGGATCGCCAACCTTCTGAACCTTGGTCGGTCCGACGAGGCCCAAGTGCTGTTCGCTCAGATTCCGCCAGCGGAGGCCACACGCCCCTGGACCCGACGGGCCGAGATCGCGCTGCTGCTGGCTCGCGGGGACCCGACGGCTGACGCCAAGATTGACGCGGCCATCAACGCGCTGAGCGCACCGACGATGTCGACGGCCACCGTGCTCACTGCAACACGGCGGCTCCTGCCGGAGTTCGGACGGTACGGTCGCCTGGACGCGGCGCTCCGATGCCTGACGCTATGCCTCCAGCGCGGCCGACTGCCGGCCTACGACGGACTCGCGACCGACGATCGACTTGTGCCGCTGCGGCACGACGCACGATTCCAACCGATTCTGGACCGATCCAAAGCCAATCTGGCGGCCACGCTGACGCTTCTCGAAGCTGCGCGCGCCAGGAACGAACTGCCGGGTTATCTCGACCAGCCCTTGAGGGACCTGCGTGCGCGGTTAGGAATGTAGGACCAAGTCGTCCATTCAGGGACTGACCCCGTGCTTCCGGAGCAGGGCCTGGAAGCGCGGGTGGCCGCGGAGAAAGTCCCAGGCGGGGTCGAGACGGACCACCTGCGCACAGAGGCGGGTGGGCTTCGCGAGCAGCTCCTCGAGCAGGTCGATCGCCGCGTCGGGGTCGCCGACGAGGGCCTGGACACGGGCCAGGTCCTCGGCCCGGACGGCCCCCCGTAAGGCTTCGCGGCTGATCGGCATCTGGTCGACGGCCGTGCGAGCAGCCCGCAGGGCTTCCTCCCGGTGACCGAGGCCGGCGTGGATGCGGCCGAGCGTGCTGAAGAGCCGGGGATCGTCCGGGCGCTCCTTCGCAATTGCTGGCCGTGAAGCTAGAGGATCGCGTTTACTTCACCACCACCGAACCCTCCGCAACCCGCCCGCGCTCGTCTCGCGCGGTGATTCGGTGGACGCCTGGCGTCAGGGGCCACATGAACGAGACTTCTGATGATGACGTCCCGACGACACGCCCGGCGACCTGCCACTCGATCGTCCCAGGTGTCGTCGCGACCACGCGTAAGGGCAGCGCCTGGAACTCGCGGCGCAGTGTGGGATCGATGAGGTAGGTCGCACCCGACGGGGGGCTCACGATTTCGAGGGGACCGCGGTCGGGTGTCGGTGCCGGCGCGACAGACGACAAGCCGCGCGACGCACTCGCCGCAGGGCGAGGCTCGGTGAGCAGGCCGTTCTCGCGAGCCCACTGACGATAGACCGCCGGCCAGATGACCAGCAGGCCATCGTCGCCCTGGTGGTGCCAGCTGCAGGGTGGATCGTCGCCGGCGGGCATCCGCTCGCGCTGTCGCGCTGGGCACCACGGATTGGCAGGCATGCCCGAGAGCGCGCAGACCTCGCGCTCGACGAGACCGTCTGGCGGGGCGACGATGGCGCGTGCGTCGAAGCCGGCCGCGCCGTGCAGTCGTCTGGTGGCGGCGAGCATCACGGCGTGAAAGATCGGCGCCGCCCCGGTGACCCCGGTAGAAGACTTGAGCGGTGTCCGATCGAAGTTCCCGACCCAGACGCCGACCGTCACGTCGCGCGTGTAACCGATGGTCCAGTTGTCGTGATACGCCTGCGAGGTTCCGGTCTTGACGGCCACCGGGAACGGGAACTCCAGGCTCCCGCCCCGCCCGAAGATGTATTCGCGCGCGCTGTCGTCGGAGAGCACGTCGGTGATCCAGTATGCCGTGAGCGGCGAGACGAGCGGCCGGCGTGCGCGGTCTGGTGGCTGCGACGCAGTAACACCCGACTGCAGCGACCAGGACGGCTCCATCCACTCACCGCCACGAGCAAACGTCGAATAGGCGGCCACGAGCTCGTCGAGGCGCACTTCGGCGTTGCCGAGCGTCAGGCCGAGACCGTAGTACGACGGCGTCCGGTCGAAGGTCGAGAGTCCAGCACGCGTGAGGAACCGCTGGAGCGTCGGCACGCCAAGATCGGAGGCGAGCACGACGGCCGGCACGTTCTCGGATCCCGCCAGCGCGCGACGCGCGAGCAGCGGACCACGATAGCGGCCGTCGTAGTTGCGCGGGCTGTAGAGGACTCCTTTCTCGGCGGTCGGGAAATGCGACGGCACATCGGCCAGCACGCTCGCCGGCGTGAACCCGGACTCGAAGGCGAGTGCATAGGTGAAGGGCTTGAGCGCGGACCCGGGTTGGCGTGGCGTGAGCGGCCCGTTGATCGCACCACCGTGCTCGGCGTCCGCGTAGTCCCCGGATCCTTCCCAAGCGAGCCATTCTCCGCTCGCATTGTCGAGAACTACGACCGCCACATTCGCGGCACCGTGACGATCGAGCGCCTGCCGGTGGCTCCTGATGATGCCGACGACATCGCTCTGCAGTCCGGCATCGAGCGTGGTCTCGATTCGCGGCCGGAGATCCTTTCCGGACGCGGCAATCACCATCTCGACGAAGTGCGGCGCCAGGAACGGCGTCGTGCTGCGCGAGAATCGCAGGCGCTCGTCCCTGGCCTCGCGGGCGCGATCCGGCGTCAGAGTGCCGGCCGCTTCCATGCGGCGGAGCACCGTCCTCTGCCGCGCGAGCGCCTGGGCGCGGTTGCGAAACGGGTTGTAGCCGGTCGGCCGCTGCGGCAGCCCGGCAAGAAACGCCGCCTGCGCGGGGGTAAGCATCGACGGTTCGGTCGCGAAATACGCGCGGCTTGCCTTGCCCACGCCAACGACCTGATTACCGTAAGCGGCGAGATTGAGATAAAGGCCCAGAATCTCGCGCTTGTCGAAACGGTGCTCGAGCCGCAGCGCGAGAATCGCCTCGCGGACCTTCTCGCGCGTTCCCCTGGCGCGTGTCGGCGAACGGCGATTCAGCAGGAGTTTCGCGACCTGTTGCGTAATCGTCGATCCGCCCTCGACGACGCGGCCCTCGGCCAGGTTCTGCCGCAGTGCCCTCGCGATAGCGACAGGATCGACGCCAGGATGCGACCAGAAGCGACGGTCCTCGGCCGCGAGCGTCGCCGCGACGAGGATGGGCGGCAGCCGTCGCGCGTCGAGATGCACGTTACGCGTTCCGTCGCCCGACAGCGATTCGTAGAGCGGCACGCCGCGACGATCGACGACGATCGTTGAGGTCACGTCGTCGAGGTCGAGCAGTGCCGGGTCGATCGGCCCGAGCCGCACCCAGAGCACAAAGGCGATCAGTGCCAGGAGACAGCCGGCGGTCAGGGGACGCCAATGGCGACGGGCTGCGGTAGCGAATATGAACAATCGCTTCATTTCCTAACTTCAATCACCGCTGTCGATGTCCTTCCAAACACTTCCGGCGAATACATTTCCTCCGCTCTCGCCGGCGCCGTACGGAACGTGCCGGCGGTCGTGGCGCGGACGATATAGGTGAACTCGTGCCGGCCCTCGCTGAGCCGGGTGGCGAAGAGCTGGACGCGGTCGTCGAAGCGTTCGACATGGTCGAAGCCGCCGCGCTCCCACCACGAGAACCAGTTGACGCTGCTGCGGTCGCCTTGATCGTCCTGCGCGCGGGCGAGCGAAGCGGCTGTCGTGGCGAACCACGACTCCACGGCCTCGAATCCAGCGGGGAGCGGATCCGTGACGGCCACGAACCGTCGTTCCTTGGTCAGGTTGAACGTCAGCGTGACCCGGACGAGATCGCCGGCCTTGTAGGTAGTCGTGGCCGACCTGGTGGCGCCTTCAACGTAGGGCGTGTATGTCCGCGCGATTTGCATGCCGTTGTCCAGCCCGTCATGAAAGAGCTCGTCGGATGCATAGCGCAGGCGAGCCGTGTAGAAGAGCGTGCCGGTTCCCTCGCGCGTGAATGTCAGCGGGCGTGACGCACCGGCCGGGCCCTGCCCGAGCACTTTGCTCATCGGCATTTCCCTGGTCTTCGAAGTTGTCGTGCGCCCCTTGAACTCCTCGCGGGCGAGATCTTCGGTGCCGAGTTTTACCACCGCGCGGAAGTCCGGCGGCGCGCTCTCGTACTTCCGGTAGTAGGCGACAAGCGCTTCCATGGCCAGCGCGTTCTCCTGCGTGTTGCCCCATCGCCCGTCCTTGCGCGCCGCCATCATCCACCGCACCATCTGCCGCACGGGCGCGTCGTTGACGTTGGCCTTGACGAGCGAGTTGAGCACGATCGACGTCGTCCGCACGTTGGAGTTCCAGAACCAGAGCAGATAGGGGTCGCTCAGTTCTTCGACGTGCGCGCTGCCCGCCTCGGGCAGAATCGCGTTGGCCATGCGGCGCCGGAGATCTGCGAGCCGGCCCGCCGAGTCTGGTGACGAACCTCCGCGCGCTACCAGCGCGTCGTGCAGGTAGGCAAGCGCGAACACCGGCATCCGCTCGCGGTAGCCGTAGAGGCGTGTGAGGTTCGAGTCCTGATTGCGGCCACCTTCCACGAGCACCTTGACCGCAAACGCCTGCCAGGCCGTATAGGACGGCCACCAGCCTTCGTTCGTCGGAGGCTCGGCCGCGAGGGCGCGGTCGAGATAGCCATATGCACGCTCGCGCATGCCGGCATCGACCTTGTACTTCTGGTCGACCGCCGTCTTGAATACGTGCAGCAGGTAGGCCGTGAGGTACGGGGACGTGAAACGACAGTCGCCGACCCAATAGGAGAATCCGCCGTCCGCGCACTGGAACTTCTCGAGGTCTTTCAGGTTCTGTTGCGCCGACGGACGCATCTTCGTCGTATCCATTCCCGGAAGCGAGAACGCGTCGCCAAGATCGGCTGCCAGCACGAGCGCGAGCGTCCGAGACCCACGCTGCTCGGCGCAGCCGTAGGGATACTCGACGAGATACCGCGCGCCTTCACCGAGTCCGACCATCGCCGTGGACGACAGCTCGACGTGCAGGCCGCCGAGACCCGGCACGACGCTCGCGGGAATCATCAACGTCTCGGTCGCCGTGGCATTCGCGTCGGTGGCTTCGCCATAGGCGGCAACGGTTTCTGGCGACACGAGCAGTTCGACTGGAATCACGTCTTCGAACGCATCGGTCTCCTCGCCGATCTTGACCGTCATCCGCACGCGGGCTCGGCCGACCCGCTTACCGGCCGCGTCGAAGCGCGCCTCGATCGATCCGCCCGCGGCCACCTGCAGCGTCTGCTCCGCACCCGCCGTGAACTCGAGGATGTCGGGGTCGAGACTGGCAATGGTCACAGTCGCGGCGCCGGCCGTCTTCAGCTGGCTGGTGACCACGGCTCCAAAATGCGCCTTGTCGCCGAGTGCCAGGAAGCGCGGGAACGTCGCCTTGAGCGTCAGCGGCTTGTTGATCCGTACCTCGGTATCGCTCGACCCGAACCGCGACGCGCGGTCGGCTGCGACAGCCATGATGCGGTAGGTCGTCAGCGACTCAGGGAGCTTGACCTCGATCGAGCCCTTCCCGTACTCGTCGGTCGTCACCGAGCCGAGCCAGAACGCCAGCACGCGGAAATCCTTCCGCATCGTTCCCGCGCCGTCGTCCGCGCCACCGCCGCCGCCTTCGGTCTCGCCCTTCGGCGTCAGCACGCGCCGGCTGATGATGCGCTGCCGGTTGTCGGCGTTCATGACCTGCAGCGCCTTGTGCACATACACGGACCCGAGGACGTCCGGCGTGCGATACGCGGTCAGCGACAACACGCCATAGTCCACGGCCCAGAGCGTGACCTCGCTCGGCGCGCCACGGCCGTTCGCGTCCTTGACGTCGACCTGCACGGTGGCGGCGTTGGCAGGGCGATACTCGTCTTTGTCCGCCCGCACGCCCACCTTCAATCTCTTGGAGGCGTCCTCCACGTTCAACTCGACATATCCAAGCCGGAACGCCGGCTTCCCAGGGTCTGACGGATCCTCGACGACGTTGGGCCCCTCGTTCTCGAACCGCTCGCCTGGCGTTGTGACCGTGGGCTCGGCGGGCTTCGACTCGGCCTGGCTGCGCCCCTTCACGAGCAGGACAGAGACAAACAGGTTCGGGATGTCGTCTTCGGTAATCGGGATCGAAATCGATTGCTGCGTCGAGGTCAACGTGAATTGACGATGGGACTTGACGCCTTCGCGCTCGGTCGTGACGAGCGCCGTGGCCTGCTCCCACGGCGACTGAATCATGATTCGCGCGGTGTCACCGGGCTTGTAGGTGCGGCGCTCTGGCACGAGCTCGATGCGGTTGTGGTCGAACCGCGCCCACGCGGTGTAGCCGTCGCCGAGAACGTAGAACGACGTTCGGGTGGCCGCGAACCGCTTGTTCGTGTCGCGTGCGATCGCTTCGAGGATGAAGTACCCGCCATTGGGAAGCGTCGCGCTCAGCGGGATGGGTTCGGCGCCGGTCGTGACGGTCCACGTACCGGCGGGAATCTCTTTCCGGGTGGTGTCCCACGTGTAGAAACCGTTGCTCTCGGAACGGCGGACGCTCGTCCACTGAATCTGCGTCAGCGTCACCGTCACGATAACGCCCGCGACGATCTGACCATCCGGCGCGACGGTGACGACGGCGGTGTTCAGGCCCTGCTTCTGCTGGAGAAAATACGACGAGCGGCGAAGCCCGATGTACCACGGGGCGGGATGCACCAGCAGGCTGCCGCGATTGGCGATGTGCTGGCGCGACACGTCTTCAACGTCACCCTCGAGTGTGTACATGTAGGGGACGCCGGCGTCCGCCTGCGGCGTCAATGTCAGTGGAAGGTCGCCCGTTTTGGCGAGCGTCCCCTCGTCGCGGCTGACCTCGCCCGCCATCGTGGCGCCAGGGCGCTCCGACCACCCGACGAAATCCCACTGCTCCGCCGGGAACTTGTCGAGGACGGCGGCCGGGGCCGAACCGATCGGGGACCGGGTGAACGCCCACTTCACGGGCCGCGCTCCCATCGGCGCCCCAAAGAGGTACCGCGCCGTCACGACGCCTTTGATCGGCTCGCCCGCCAGCGCGCGTTCCCCCTTCAGCGTCACGTCGACGCGGAAGTCCGGACGCCGATACGCCGCGACCAGGAACGACCCGTTCACCGTCTTCTGATATGGCACCTCGTCGTCCAGCCTGGGACTGGGAACCTCACCAGGCTCGACCTCCTCGGGCGTCTTCGCCTTCGGCTTGTCGCTCTCGAGCACGGCTCGCACCGAGTAGTTGCCGAGCGCGCCCTCTGCCGGGAGCGCCGTCGTCCACTCGGCGCTGCTCCAGTCGTTGATCGTGACCGTGCGCTCGTCGACGATGCGGTACTGGCTGTCGCGCAATGAAATGAAGACCGGCGTGCCGGTGCGGAGCAGGCGGATGCCGTTCGGCGTGTTCTGGCGAAGGATGGCCTTGAAGTGTACCTCTTCGCCAAGGCGATACACGCCGCGGTCGCTGAAGACCGTGCCGCGCAGCATCGGCTCCGACTCGGCGCGATTGAACGACGTGCCGAAGTCCCATGGCTCGATGCCCTCGTTCCAGTTGCTGCCGACGTAGGCGATGTCACCGTCCTTCTCCGCCAGCACCACGAAGTTCGGCTTCTGCCACTCGGCGTAGTCGTCTTCGCCCCTGTAGCGCCGTTCGCGGAAGGGAATGCCCGGGCCGGTCACGACGCCGTCGGCGCCGGTCGTGCCGCTCCAGTGGAGGCTGTTGTCGCGGTTGATGATCGACACGTTCGCGCCGGCGACGGGTGCGGCAGTGTCGAGGCGCGTCACGAATATCAGCGTGTTCTGGGGACTGTCCTTGACCGTCACGCCGAGGTTCGTCACCTGCACGAGAGACGCGCGCACGGGCTGAACGGAGCGCTTCGCGTTCGGGATCGACGCGCCGTTCTCGACCGCCGTCCACAGCAGGCCCGTGCCCTTCGCGCCGAGCGCCTTTGCGACGTCGAGACCGTGCGACTGGATCCGGTCGTTGGTCAGGTTGAGCTTCCGGTCGACCGGATCGACCGACGGCGCAAGGCCGAAGCCAGGCGTCAGCTTGCCAATCGTCGGCATGAGATCGTCGTTCGCGAGCGGCGCCGCCCACTGATTGACGCCGAAGAGATTACGCGCATAGAACGGCAGAACAGATCCGCCGCTCGCCTCCCACACACCGTGGCCGTCGCCGAAGCTGGTGAAGGCCGTGCGGTGCCAGTTCTCGACCAGGCCGCCCCACGTGTAGCCAAGCGTCTGGCCGTCGAGTGATTTCAGATCGGCGTCAATGGTGACGAAGTAGGTGCTCGCCGGAGGCTGTGCGCCAAATCCGCCGTCCTCGACCGTCAACGCGACGGCACTGTCGCTTCCCCATCTCGTCGTCGCCTGCGTTGCAGCGGGCGCCGGCCGTGGAACCTCTTTGCCAGCACCCGACGTGATGTCCGTGAGCCGCAGCGACTTGACGAACTCGGCTACCTTGACCTGGGTCCGCAGGAACACCGGATTGCGATCGTCGGGGTCGCAGCGCGAGCCACACTCGAACCCGGTGACGAAGAACGCGTGCTCGGCTTTCATGGTGTAGCTCTGGGCACGGCCAGGCGTGGCAGGGCCGGCCGGCGATTTGAGCGCGGATCCGAGCGTAAGCGCGACCCAGCTCTCGGACGGCACACGCGTCACGGTCTCGAAGGCGACGAGCGTGCGGGCGGGCGGGTGCGCTTTCTTGTCCCAGTCGTTCGTCAGCCGCAACGTGACTGTCTCGTTGGACGAGGCGGCGGCGTTGGTGGCGGCGACCTTGGCATTGAACCGGCTCAACGACGTCTTGTCGACGGCAACCAGCCGCTGCTGCGCCTCCTGCGACAGGGATGGCCGCTCCCACTCGTGCGCCGCGAACCTGGCACTCAACTGCGCCGCGACGTCGGCGGCCTCGACGGGCTGATTGAACCGGAGCAACACGACATATGGCGCGTCGGCGCGACCGCCACGTCGATACGTTTCGGTTTGCAGCAGCTTGACGGTCGGCGTCGTGAAGCCGAACGTGTAGGGCGTGCCGAGCGTCCGGCCGCTGACGGCTGTCGCCGTCGCATCGACCGTGACGTCAAAGCGCGTCGCAAAGGGCAGCGGCGTCTTCGCGTCCGGAGTAAAGATGAGGATCGTCGTGCCGGACCATCGGAATGCGCCGGGAATAGCCGGCGCGATCGTCACGTAAGGCGGCCGGACCACCGCGGGAATGCGGCCGAGCGCGACCATCGGCTCGGAGAACACAATCCGCACCTCGTTGGCTTCGGCGAGGCTGGCCACTTCACCTGTCGGCCCCGCGGATACCACCGCCAGGTTTCTTCCGGTCCCGGCTGTCTGCGCAGCAAGCGAAGCGGGAGTAAGCGCGAGAAGACACACGCCGAGCGTAAGGAAATGCTTCATGAGTCGCTTGGGGGGAGAAAGAAGGACGGCCAACACGAACGGTGTTCGAGCGAGCATCAAGAGCTGAAGGAATGAGCTCGAGCTGTCGCGCCATACACCTCGCCGGGTCGCAGATTCCGGCTATTTTGATTTGACACCGGGGCTGGGGAATCGGACTACGCGTGCGCCCTGCGCCGATTCGCAACATCGAACAGGGACGGCAGCCGCTGCCGCAATGCCTCCACGACGCGCAGGCCCGGGGAGGTGCCGAACGCGACGGTCATGCCGGTGTAATACATGACGGTGATGACACCGGCGATTGTCCAGAAGCTGATGTTCATGAGCGCCGAGACGCCAGCAGCGACGCTGAGCGAGGCGATCGCGTCGAGCGATGTCGCGAGCGCGCGCGCCGCGAGGCGGGCGCGGACGACCGTCGATTCGTCGAACGGCTGCTCCGGCGTGGACCGGCGATCGCCATCAGCCGGAACACCACCGCTTTCGGCATAGGCGAGGTGGTGACCAATGAGCTGGGCCTGCGCCTGGATCAACCGGCTGCCACGGCGATCGCCCAACGGGAAGAGACGGCAGAACTCGTCCACGACCTCGTCGGCGTCGAGACTGATGGCGCGGGCGTAGTCGCGCACGAACGCCCGGGCAAAGATCCCCGAGGGCCAGCGCGAAAAATCGTTTCGCTCGAGACCGTCCCACAGGTCGCCCCCGACCTTGGTGACCGAGGCGATGGTCTCGATCGAGATGCCTCGACGCTCGCGCTCGGCGCGCAGACGGGGGCCGAATGTTTCCCTGTCGGACATAAGAGTCTCTGAAGGACAGCAATACGGGGGCCGGGGCCAATGCTCACGATTTGCAGGGTTTTCACCGGATTGGCCGCTGCGGAGGGCCGTTTTCTGTAATCTGGATTCTCAAAATGGAACAGCCATGGAACCGCGCCAGGCCTCTTGCCTGAAGATTCACGCCGATTACCTCTGTCGCCACGCGGGCGCCTGCTGCACGGCCGGCTGGGCCATCCCGGTCGAGAGGCCCGCCTACGAGCGCTTAGTCGCTCGCTTTGGGGCCCGCTACCGGCAGGGTGACGGACGTCTGTTCGCCGAAGGAGGGCCACCGCCCGAGGGTGCAGCGGCGGTACTCGGCGTCCAGCCGAGCGGCGCGTGCGTGTTCTTCGAGGAGGATCGCGGCAACCTCTGCGCGATCCACCGTGAGCTCGGAGTCGAATCGCTGCCATCGGCATGCCGGCAGTTCCCGCGCGTCGCGCTGCACGACGCGCGCGGAACGTTGATCTCACTCTCGCACTTCTGTCCGACCGCCGCGAGCCTGCTCCGATCGCCTGGCCCTTCCGCATTCGAGATCGTGCAGGCGCCCGGCACGCTGACGCTCGAGGGCGACGTCGAGGGTCTCGACGCACGCGATGCGCTGCCCCCGCTCCTGCGCCCGGGAATGCTGACTGATCTCGCGGGCTACGATGCCTGGGAGCGCCGCGCCATTGGTCTGTTCGCGCGAGCGGACGTGACCGCTGAATACGCGCTCGGTCTGCTCGGAAACGTGACCCGGTCCGTGCAGGCGTGGCGCCCTGGTCGCGCCAGCCTGCGCGAGACGGTCGAGCGCGAGTTCGACGTTGCGTCCGCGCGAAAACCGGATGAAGATCTGGAGGCGCCCGAGGGAACCCCCGATCGGATCGACGATTGGCGGGTTCGCCTGGCGCTCGGCTCCATACCCGAGGACCTCTCCCGTCCGCCGGCAGTCGATGAATTCGCCGCACGGTGGGAGGACATCTCGGCATCGTGGAACGAGACAGATGGCGCGATACGCAGCTACCTCGCGGCGCGCCTGTTCGGAAACTGGGTCGCGTACCACGGTCAGGGACTGCACGCGATTGTCGAGTACCTGCGGGTCGCCCTGGCCCTCGTGAAGATGGAAGGTGTGCGGCACCACGCGCGAGAGTCACCGTCATCACCATGGCAGACCGTCACCGAAGCCATTCGAAGCGCCGATCTCCTGCTCGTGCACCTGTCGGACACAAAGGCGCTGTCGCGCCTGCTGGGAGCCGACCGGCCCCGATAGAGGCGACGGCAAAGACGGGGATCACCACGACGGCGCTCGAGCGCTTCCTGCGCTACGTTGTCATCAACACCCGCTCGGACGAAGGCTCGTCGTCCTGCCCCAGCACGCCAGGACAACTGACGCTCCTGCGCATCCTCGTGAACGAGCTCTCGGCCGCCGGGCTGACCGACGTCAGCATGGACGAGTATGGCTACGTGATGGGTACCATCCCGTCGACGACCGGCAAGCTCCATGTGCCGGTCATTGGCTTCATCGCACACGTCGACACGTCGCCCGAGATGCAGGGCCACGATGTCCACCCGATTGTCCACCGGGCCTACGACGGGCGCGACATCGTGCTGCCGGACGATCCCACGGCGGTGCTGCGCGCGGCTGACGATCCGTCGCTCGCGGCACACATCGGTCACGATATCGTCACCGCGTCCGGACACACGCTGCTCGGGGCCGACGACAAGGCGGGCGTCGCCGAAATCGTCGCGGCCGCCGAGTACCTCATGGCCCATCCCGAGATCCCGCACGGCGCCATACGCGTCGCCTTCACGCCCGACGAAGAGATCGGCCGCGGCGCGAACCACTTCGACGTCGGCCGGTTCGGCGCCCTCTGCGCCTACACACTGGACGGCGGCAACGCCGGCGAGCTCGAATGGGAGAGCTTCTCGGCCGATGCGATGACGATCACGTTCAAGGGATTCAACACGCACCCCGGCTACGCGAAAGGGCGGATGGTCAACGCGATCAAGCTCGCCGCCGAGTTCATCGCGCGCCTGCCGCAGGACCGCCTGTCACCCGAAACGACAGACGCCTACGACGGTTATGTGCATCCGTACATGGTGGAAGCGTCGGTCGAACGCACGTCGGTCCGTCTGCTCGTCAGGGACTTCTCGACGACGGGCCTCGAAGAGAAGGAGGCGTTTGTCGAGGAACTGGCGCGTGCGGTCATCGCCGACCGTCCGTCAGCGGGCGTCGAGATCCGGATCGGTGAGTCCTACCGCAACATGAAGGAAATCCTCGAGGGGTACCCCGAGGTCGTCGAGTGCGCGCGCGAGGCGATCCGCCGCAGCGGGCTGACACCTGTCGAACGACCCATCCGCGGCGGCACGGATGGGTCACGATTGTCGTTCATGGGCCTGCCAACGCCGAACATCTTCGCCGGCGAGCACAACTTCCACTCCAGGCTCGAATGGGTCTCGGCCCAGGACATGGACAAGGCGGTCGAGACGATCGTCAATCTGTGTCGGGTGTGGGAAGAGCGGACCGAAGGCTCTAGGCTTTAGACGAAGATCTTGCTAGAACCTAAAGCCCAGAGCCTAAAGCCTACCTATCCAGCGTGAAGTTCACCGTCACGGTCATGATCACCGGCACGGCTACGCCGTTCATCAGCGTCGGGACGTACTGCCATTGTTCGACCGCCTCGATGGCGGCATTGTCGAGCAGCGGTCGCCCGCGGAGCACCCGCGCGCTCCGAACGTTGCCGTCTGGATCGATCGTGGCTTCGAGAATGACGACGCCCTGGACGTTGGCGGCCTCGGCGTCGGCCGGGTAGATCGGCTTGACGTCACGAATTTTCGTCGGCGGCTTCACATTCCCGCCGACCCGCACTGGCACCTGGCCGTCGACGAGCTGCGCCGGCGGTGGAGGCGGCGGGGGCGGCGGCGCCCAGGCCGGCTCGATGCGGCCGGACTCCCCTGGCCCGCTCGTCGTGAAGTTCACGGTCACGGTCATGATTACCGGCACCGCCACACCGTTCATCATCGTCGGCGTGAACTGCCACTCCTTGACCGCGTCGAGGGCGGCCTGGTCGAGCAAGGGCTGGCCGCGAAGCACACGGGCGGTGCTGACGTTGCCCAGCGTGTCGATCGTCGCCTCGATGATGACGACGCCCGTCACGCGCGCGTCAAGCGCATCGGCGGGGTAGACCGGCTTGACGTCCCTCGTCTTCGTCGGCGGCTTGATGTTCCCGCCCACCCTGACCGGCGCCTGCCCGTCGACGAGCTCGGCGGGCGGAGGGGGCGGCGGTGGCGGTGGAGGCGGCTGACCGGGCGCCGGCACGAAGGCCATGGCGGCTATGACCGGTCTGGCGGGCTTTCTGCAGCTCCATCGCGCGGTTGCGCAACGCATCGGCCTCGGTCACCAGCGCCTGCCTGCTGGCGGGGTCGGCCTCCATGTTCGCCTTCATGCGCAGCAGGATGTTCTTGTAGGTGAGCGCATCGACGTAGTCGGGGTTGGCTCCGAGGGCGCGATCGGTGGCGGTGATTCCTAAGTCGATGTAAGCACCCTTCTGGGCCGCGGAGAGCCTCGGATCCTTGAACGCCTTCTCCCAGTAGAACGTCGCGAGCAGCTGGTAACCCTGCGGGTCTGTCGGCGTCAGCGCGGCGGCGTTCTCGAGCGTTGCGACCGTCTTGTCGAACTGGCCGGTTCGGTTGTAGAGGGCCGCCAGGGTCATCAGCGCCTCGCGATTCGTCGGAGCGGCCCACGCAAACGCCTGCAGCGTCGCCTCTGCCTCCGCCGTTGCGCCGCGCGCTTCCTGCAGACGCGCGAGCTCGAGCACCTGCGGGGGGTTGACCGCCCCGGCCGCGATCGCCGCCTTCAATTCACGCTCGCGCGCGCTCTCCGGCCCCGCCTCGCCCGGCCGGCGATCCCGAGGCGGACTCTGTTGCACCGAGGCTGCCGCCACCGGGGGGACGACCGTCACCGCGGGCGCGGCCTTCAGAGGAAACGCCGACGAACCATAGAGACCAGTCGCCAGCAGCACGGTGGCCATGGCGATACTCGACGCGACAATTCTTCTGGACGACATTACGGCCTCCCTGGAAATCAGCAGCATCCGGTGGAACAGGTGACGACGACGACCGAAGGGTGTCGCGGGAAACAGCGTCGGTTGATCGGCAAACACGAGGAGCGCTTCGAGATACGTCTTGCGCGCGTTGGTGAGCTGCACGGTCAGCTCGTCGACGACTTCTTCGCGCGACAACTGTACGCGGGAGATGAGCCACCACATCGCCGGGTTGAACCAGAAAAAGGCGCCTATTCCCTCTTCGAGCAGTACCCAGCCCCAGTCGCGCCGGCGAACGTGCCACAGTTCGTGCGCCAGCACGGCCCGCTGGACGCCTGCTGGCAGCGCGGAGAAGGACGCCGGCAGCAGCACGACGGGCTTGAGCATCCCGAACGTCACCGGCTGGCCGAGGCGCTCGACGCGACGGATCTCGGCGCCGGCCTCAGTCAAGCGCCGCGATCTCGGCATAACTGGCGTCGGTCACGGCCAGCTCACCAGCCCGGCGAAGCCGATGCAGGCGATGGATGCCGATGAACAGCCACGCCAGGCGGAGCGCCACGCCGGAGGCCAGGAAGATGACGACGTACGAGACCCAGTTGGCGCGGACGTGGTGCGACGCCCTGACGAGAAACGGTGAGGGGCTGCCGGACATCCCTGCGGCGGACAGGTCCACCGCCGGTGCCGACAGCGCCGCGTCGAAGGTTTCAGCGCCGGCATCGAGGGCGGGCGAGCGCCATGGTTGGACGAGGGGAAGCACCAGGCACGTCACGAGAACCAGCCGCCAGAACGCATGCCGGACGACCGGCGCGTTGACCCGGAGGAGCTGGATGATCACGGCGGCCACGATCGTCAGCAGCGCGATCTGGAGATTCCACCGGCCGAGGTTCTCGAGCACCGTCGGAGTCATCTCAGTCCTCCTTTCCGGTCTTCTTCTCCGCGTCCTGCTCTCTCGCCGCCTTCTCCGTGTCCTGCATCAGCAGTTTGATGCGCTGCCGCTCTTCCGCGACAGACGGCCGTCCTTCGCGAGGTGCAGGAGGAGCCCGCCGGCGGCGCCGTCGAACACGCGGTCGACGAAGTCGCGCACCATCGCACCGACGACCTGCTGGCGCGGCCGCGCCGGCCGGTAGACATAGGCGCGGTCGACCTGCGTCTTCTTGAGGTAGCCCTTGTCCTCGAGGATCTTCATCATCGTCATCACCGTGGTGTAGGCGACGCTGCGCTTCTCGCGAAGCGCTTCGTACACGTCCCGCACGGTGGCCTTGTCGAGCCGCCAGACCTCTTTCATGATGGCGAGCTCCTGGGGGGTCAGGGTCGGATGGGGGGTGCGCATTCTGCTACTAACTATTTAGTACTAATGGTCAGTTGTCAAGGGGACACCGGCACGGGCTCAAGGCTCAGGGCCTCAGGGCTCAGGGCTCAGGGCTCAGGCAAAACCTTCGACCACACACGCGAGGAATTTGCTTGAGCCCTGAGCCTTGAGCCCTGAGCCTAGACGTTGAACTCCGCCAGCACCGGTGCGTGATCGCTCGTGCCGAACTCGCGTTGAACGGCCGAGCGGCGGACGGTGGCGAAGAGGGACTGGCTCGCGAGAATGTAGTCGAGGCGCCAGCCGATGTTGCGCTGGCGCATCTCGCGCCAGGGCGCCCACCAGGTGAAGAGCTGATCGTTGTCGGGATCGAGCGCGCGACCGACATCGACGAGGCCGTGGCTGATGATGCGCTCGAGGAGTGCCCGCTCCTCGGGCAGCTGGCCTGTCGCGCGCGGCTTGCGCTCCTTCGGGTGCACGTCGGCGTCGGTGCGCGCGACATTCAGGTCGCCGCAGATGACGAGCGGCAGCGGGTCGGATCGGCTGTCGGCGGCGAACTGGTCCAACGCCGACAGAAATTGCATCTTGGCGGGAAAATCCTTGCCGCCGTTCGGAACATAGACCGAAGCGACGGTCGCGTGGCTGGTCCGGACCGTCACGATGCGGTTCTCGTAGTCGAACGCGGGATGAGCGAACGACGGCCGGTCGGCCGAGAGCTCCTTGCGAACGAGCAGGCCCACGCCGGAATACCCCTTCGACCCGTGCCAGTAGCACCAGTAGTCCTCGAGCTCGCACAGGAACATCGGGATCTGATCGGGAGACGCCTTGATCTCCTGGAGACAGAGGATGTCGGGGCGTTCCTTGAGGACCCAGTCCTGCACCTGATCGAGCCGTGCGCGGATGCCGTTCACGTTCCAGGTTCCAATCTTGAGAGGTGCAGGCATGTTTCTTCGGTCAGTAGCGACGTGCGAGCTTCAGGCGTACGGGCGCGAGCCCTTCGACGGCGGTGAGTTGCATCGGGTCGGTCGAATCGACGCGAGACGATCGCCCGCCGGGTCGGGTCCGTTCGGCGAAGAGCCGGTACTCGGTTCCCGCGCGCGCCGCAATCACGAATGCTCCCATGAAATCGGCGGCAACGGGCTCGGAAACGATTCGGTCGTCTTCTCCAACGCCCTTGAGAAAGACGCGCGCGCCTTCGGCGGGCATCCCGTCCGCATCGAACACGACCCCCGACACGGCAACGTACTTATGATGCGCGGGAATTGTGAAGTCCGCGAGATTCGCGCGCTGGCCTGACGCGACCACGACCCGCGTCGACGCGGTCAGCGTCTCGACGCCAGGATAGAACACGCGAAGCGGCCGGCCGCCGGTCGCACGCGACGGACCAGCGGGCACGCTCAGCACGAAGCGCCCCGGCGGAACACGCGCCAGCGAGTAACGACCATCGCGGTCGGTGACGACCCTGGCTCCCGACGCGTTGCCCGACGGGGCGAGCTCGAGCGTCAGACCCGCGACCGGCCGGCCCGCCCCGTCGACCACGCGGCCGGCGACGCGGCCGTTGTCGTGGAGCACGGCCGAGACCGCGGCACAGCTCCGCGGATCACGCAGCGCGACGACCGTCGCCGGAGCGTCCGAATAAAACCGCTCCGGAATCGTCGCACTGACTCGATACGTTCCGGGGCCGCGACTCTCGACGCGAAAGTCTCCCGCCGCGTCGGTCACGGTGGTGTCACTCGCGTCGTCTTTCGCGATCGTGACGGTGATGTCCGGCACCGACCGCGAGACGCCGGTCGGCTTTCCCGCAAGATCGAGCGACTCGAGGATTACGCGGCCGCTGATGTGCCCCGGAGAAGCGGCCCCTTGCTTCACGGCACGGCCATAGGCGAGCTCGGCGCCCGCGCCCTCGGCATCTCGGGTACCCGAACAACGGCCAGTTGTCAGCCCCCCGGACCCAGCACCATTCGTGCCCGCGGCACGGTCGGCGAACACCACGTATTGCCGCCCGATCGTGAACGAAAGGCTGCACCGTTGACCCGCCGGCCCGGTCGACACGTCGATCGTGCTCGACGTCACGCCGCTGAAGCCCTCGATCACGCTGAACGACACCGCCCTCATCGTCCCCACGCGTCTGACGCTCTCGACGCGGCCAACGAACACCGCCGCCGCGTTCCAGTACGCCGCGCAGGGAGTCTGGATCTCGGTGCAGCAGTTCTGGGCGTGAACGTGCGCCGGCATGGTGATGCTGAGGAACAGCACGAGCATCGCTGCGGTCGTGTTTGTGCTTCTCAAGGGCGTCTGGTGTGGATTCCAGCGTTTTTCTGCATTACTCAATGCTCGCGGGGCCCCACCCCCGCTCGCTCTCGCGCGGCGACTCCGCGCCGCGCTCGGGCCGCGGGCGCTGCTGTCAATGTCCCTGTCACCTGTCTATTTGACCCCACGCCGCGTCGTTCGAGCCGTGGGCCTTGCCGTCCACGGATCTTCAGGCCAGGGGTGCTTCGGATATCGGCCGCGAAGTTCCTTGCGGACTTCGGGATACGTGCGTTCCCAGAAGCTGCGCAGGTCGCGCGTCATCTGAACGGGGCGGCCGTTGGGCGCGAGGAGCGCCAGCAGCACCGGCGTCACGCCTGGGCCCGACGCGCGGCGTGTCGGCCAGGCCGAACAGCTCCTGCAGCTTCACCGCGGCGTTGACCGAGCCATCGGCCTGATACTCGAGCCGGGCCTCGCGGCCGCTCGGCACGTCGATCGTCTGCGGCGCCATGCGATCGAGGCGGCGGCGCTCGTCATCGGCTGAGACCTCGCTCGATGGCGAGATCGCGCAGCATCCGGACGCCACGCGCGGCGCGTTCCGACAACACGCGAACGTCGACGTCGAGTCCCGCGAAACGGGCGCGGCGAAGGAGCTGTTCGTCCGCATCGGACAACGGCTTCGACAGGTAGGCATCGACCAGCAGACGCTCGACCTCTTCCGGGTCGGCAGGCGTCGCACGTTCGACGAGGACCAGCGCGTCGTAGTAGTCGCGCGACACGGCGCGCACGACGCCGGTGTCCGGATCGAACGCGTGTTCGATACGCGTATGCGTCGGCGCGAGCCAGCGCGTTCCACGGTGCTCGCCATCCTGATTCGTGCCTCTGCCCCCTCGCCGGGTCGTCCGGCCATGACGTCGAGCGCGATGAGGAACTCGCCGTCGCGAACGCCACTCTCGGGACCGACGACGGCGCCGTGACCGGACGACAGGAGCACGCGCGGCGACCCGGCCGACCGCCGTCGCCCGACGCGGTCGGGATAGCCCGCGAGAATCGCTCGGCGGAATGTCGACTCGTCCATCGAGTCGGTCGCACCGGCCCATCGACGAGAGACTGCAGCACGCGCGCCGTTCTCAGCACGTGATGCGGCAAGTCGCGTTCGCGCTCGACGGCGCTCAGGAGGTCGCTCGTGGTCGTCGGCCGCTGGCCTGGCGACACGGGTTGGTAGTGACGCTCCGACAGCACGGCGCAGGCGACTGCCGCCGCGCGCGCGCCGGTCGCGGCGAGCAGGATCGCCGACAGCCGAGGGTGGAGCGGAAGCCGCTGCATCCGCCGTCCGGCGTCGGTCAGCCGGCCGGCACTCGTGGCGCCCAGGCGCTCGAGGAGCTCGAACGCCGCATCCACGCGCCCGGGCAACGGCGCCTCGAACCAGTCGAACGTCATGGGATCGCCGCCCCAGGCGAGGATGTCGAGCACGGTCCCGGATAGATCCACCCGCTGAATCTCCGGTTCACGATGCGCGCGGAGGCGATCGGCCTGGTGCCACAACCTGATCGCGATTCCGGGTCCAAGGCGGCCGGCCCGGCCTGCCCGCTGGTCGGCCGCGTCCTGGGAGATTCGTTCGGTCTCGAGGCTGTCGACGGCGCGGTCGGGATCGTAGCGCGCCACTTTCTGGAGGCCGCTGTCGACGACTGCCGCGACGCCCGGAACCGTGAGCGAAGTTTCGGCGATGTTGGTCGCCAGAATGACCCGTCGTCGCGAGGTCGGCGCAATCGCCGCGTCCTGCGCGGCCGCGTCGAGCGACCCGTGCAGCTCGACGATGTCGACGTCCGTCGCGAGCTCGCGACGCGCGCGCGCGATCTCTCCGGCGCCGGCAAGAAAGCACAGGACCTGTCCAGCGCGCTCGCGCAGGCACGCCTGCACCGACTCGGACAGCCCTGCGCCCGGCGCGTAGCGCACCTCGAGCGGGTGAGACACGCCGGGCACGTCGACGATCGGGCAGTGGTCCAGATACGCCGACACCCGGCCGGCGTCGAGCGTCGCCGACATGATCACGAGGCGAAGGTCGGCGCGCGCGAGCCAGGCCTGCTTCGCGAGCGCGATGCCCAGATCGGCGTGCACGCTGCGCTCGTGGAACTCGTCGAGGACGATCGTGCGGAAGCCCGCGAGCAGCGGGTCCTGCTGGAGCCGCGCCGTCAGGATACCCTCGGTCGCGAAGAGCACCGTGGTCGTCGGACCGAACTGACGCTCGAAGCGGACGTGCCACCCGACTTCCCCGCCGATCGTCCACCCCTGCTCGGCGGCAATGCGGGCGGCGAGGCTCCGCGCGGCCACGCGTCGCGGCTGGAGCACAATCACCGGGCCGTCGATCGCCAGCGCGGGCGGAACGCGGGTGGTCTTCCCCGCACCGGGCGCCGCCGTCACCACCACGGCACGGGAGGCGCGGACTCTCGCCAGGATCTCAGGAACAAGCGGATCTATCGGGAGTGGAGCAATCGCCACTCGCAGATCTTGGCACATCGTAGGATCGGCTCAGCGCTCAGGGCTCAAGGCTCCGGCAAAACCTTCGACTACTTACTCGAAGATCTTCCTTGAGCCTTGAGCCCTGAGCCCTGAGCGTCCTGGCCCACTTTCCCCCGAACGACCGTCCAACGAACGCCGTATTGAGCCTGTATGGATCGACTCCTCCAGGATCTGAAGTTCGCGGTCCGTCTGCTCTGGCGTGATCGGGCGTTCGCGCTGACCACGCTCCTGACGCTGGCCGTCTGCATCGGCGCGAACGCAGCGATCTTCGCGATCATCAATTCGGTGCTGCTGCGCCCTCTGCCCGTGCCCCATCCCGAGCAGCTCGTCCGCATCTTCAACAGCTACCCGCGGGCGGGCGTCGAGCGCGCCTCGAACGGCGTCCCCGACTACTACGATCGACTCCGGGAAGTCGACGTCTTCGAGGAGCAGGCGCTCTACAACACACGAGGCATGACGATCGGCGGCACGTCAGGTGGCACGGGCGGCGATCCGCAGCGCATCACCGGCATGATCGCCAGACCGTCGCTCCTGCGGATGCTGCACGTTCAGCCGCTGCGCGGCCGCATCTTTGCCGAAGACGAGGGCGAACGCGGACGGGACCGGCAGGTCATCCTCACCTACGCGCTGTGGCAGCAGCTCTATGCCATGAACGAGACGGCCGTTGGCTCGTCGTTGCGCATCAACGGCGAGCCATACGCGATCGTCGGCGTCCTGCCGAAGGACTTCCAGTTTGTCGAGCCGGACGTGCGGCTCTGGGTTCCGCTGTCGTTCAGCGCGGAAGAGAAGTCAGACGACTCGCGCCACAGCAACAACTGGTCGATGATCGGCCGTCTGAAGCCGGGCGCGAGCGTCAATCAGGCCCAGCAGCAGATCGACGCGCTGAACGCCAGGAACATGGAGCGGTTTCCGCACTTCAAGGAAATCCTGATCAACGCCGGATTCCGCACCGTCGCCACATCCTTTCAGGACGATCTCGTGCGCGAGGTGCGCAGCACCCTGCTGCTGCTCTGGGGCGGTGTGCTGTTCGTGCTGCTCATCGGCGCGGTCAACATCACGAACCTCGTGCTCGTGCGGTCGAGCGCGCGGATGAAGGAGATGGCGACGCGCCTTGCGCTCGGCGCCGGTCTCTCGACGCTCGGCCGGCAGATCATGACCGAGACGATCCTCCTGACGTTGCTCGGGGGCTTCTCGGGCCTGGTGCTCGGGTACTGGAGCCTCACGATGCTGACCGGGCTCGGCATTGCCGATCTGCCGCGAGGCAGTGAAATCCGGATGGACATGACGGTCGTCTTCTTCACGATCGGGCTGGCACTCGTGGTGGGACTGTTCGTCGGGCTCGCGCCCGTGCTGAACATGCGCCATCTGAATCTGAGTCAGGCATTCCGCGAGGAGAGCCGGAGCGGCACGAGCAGCAGATCGGCGCGTCTGGTTCGCCGCGCGCTGGTCGCCAGCCAGGTGGCGTTCGCGTTCATGCTCCTCATCGGCGCCGGTCTGCTGCTCGCCAGCTTCAAGCGGGTGCTGGCGGTGGATCCCGGATTCAAGCCGGACCAGGTCCTGACGGCGCGCGTGTCCCCACCGACGTCGAGATACAAAGGGGACGCCGAGGTGCGGACGTTCGATACGCGCCTGCTCGAGCGGCTGCGCGCGCTCCCCGGCGTGCAGCACGCGGGCCTGACGTCGGACATCCCGTTCGGCGGCGACTACAGCGACAGTGTCATCCTCGCCGAGGGCTATCAGATGGCACCGGGCGAATCGCTCATCTCGCCGTACCGCATCAGCGTGGCGCCCGGGTACTTCGAATCGATGGGGATGCCGGCCGTAGCGGGCCGGCTGTTCACCGACAGCGACACCGAGACCGCGCCTGGCGTGGTGATCATCGATCAGAAGCTGGCACGCCGGTTCTGGGGTGCAGCCAGTCCCGTCGGACGGCGGATGTTCAAGCCCGACAACCCGAAGGACCTCACGACGCCGGGGCCCAAGACGCGCTGGTACACGGTGGTTGGTGTCGTCCCCGAGATTCGCATCTCCGGCTTCGTCGCTGCCGACGACCGAGTCGGGGCCTACTACTTCCCCCTCGCGCAGGAAGTCGATCGCGGCGTCACGCTGACGATCAAGACCGCCGCCGATCCGATGGCCATGACGCCGCTCGTGCGGCGCGAGCTGGCGGCGATCGATCCCGAACTGCCGCTCTACAGCGTGATGTCGATGCGCGATCGCATGGATCAATCGCTCGTCGACCGGCGCACGCCCATGCTGCTCGCGGTGATGTTCGCCGGCGTTGCGCTCTTCCTCGCCGCGCTCGGCATCTACGGCGTGCTGGCGTATCAGGTGTCGCAGCGGAAGCGTGAGATCGGGATCCGGATGGCGCTCGGAAGCGACGCGGCGCGGATCTTCCGCATGGTGCTCGGTGAGGGAATGGTCCTGCTCGCGGCCGGCTTCGCGGCCGGCCTCGCGCTGGCCGTCGCGATACGCGGCGCGCTCCAGACGCAGTTGTACGGCGTCGGCGCCCTGGACCCCACCGTACTCGGCACGGTCGCGCTCGTGCTTGGCGCCGCAGCCATCATCGCCTGCATCGTCCCCGCCCGCCGCGCGTCTCGGATCGATCCGATCGTGGCGTTGGGGGATCAGTGACGAACGGTTCAAGGTTCAGGGTTCAGGGTTCAAGGTTCAGGTTCAAGGTTGGGGACTGAACCCTGAACCTCTGAACCTTGAACCTTGAACCTTGAACCGTTCTATTACGCCACCCGCTCGCTGAGGAGAGCCATCCCGGTGGGGCGTTCTGCCGCCGCTTGACTGACAGGCTTCTCCAACTCGAGGACCGCGGCGGTGAGCCACGCGGCGGCCTTGAGCAGCTTGAACTCGGTGTCGGTCACATCGTGATTGCGGTCGAAAGTCACCTGCAGCGTCGCGCGTGACCGATCGTCGCCGGGCACGTCGAAGTAGAGCGTTTCCCTCCCGGCGGCGGATTCCACTCCACCCGCGCTCACCCGCACATCGCGGGCGCCGACCAGTTGACGGAGTCCCTGCGCAAACCTGGCATGCGCTGGCTCGGGACGCTCGCGGCCGGGCGTCAGCACCGAGCTGAGCAGCGCCGCGAGGGCCTCGGGCGGTGTCGCAGACTGGCCCGCGTCGCGCCGCGGTCCAGCCAGATCGATCTCTTTTGTGAAGGCGGCGGCGGCGCGGTAACGGACACCGAGGCCATCGATTCGCGAGACGTCGCTGCGGATGAAACGCACCGGCACCACGAGGTTGGTCTCCGGACCGCAGAGTTGCAGGTTGGTCGTGCTGCCGGGCGCGAACTTCGATCCGGTCTCGACCAGCACTCCCGTGCTCGAAATGTTGATCAGCTGCAGCTCCGGGCCCCACGACAGCTTGATCCCCGACAACCAGGGCACGTCTCCGAGCCCCTTCCTGAGGGCGATGCGCCGCTCGTCACGGGCACGCTCGCGCAGTTGCTGCTCGATGAACGCGTCGCTGGCTTCGGCGATGTCGCGCGTGCCGGACCGCGCGAGGACCAGCGACGATTCGCGCGGAGCGCTACGCGCCGCTTCCTGGTATGCGAGCATGGCGGCGTATTCCATCCGCAGCTCACGGGCACGAGCAAGGCCGTCGACGATCTGCGCGGCCACCATGCCGCGGTCGTACTGGAGGCCCAGAGTGGCGGGACGGCGATTGAAGACGGGACCAAACAGACTGCGCCGGCGTGTGTCTTCCGCGGGCGCATCAGCCAGCATGTCGAGCGCCGGGACGGTCAGCATCTGAATATAGGGAGCGGTGTCGAGGCCCTTCATGTGCGTGAGGAGCTCGGCCTCGTCCGGGGGCGAGAGGAGCGCCGGCGCGATGATCAGATCCGGCGCGCGTTCGGCAATGCAGTCGATGGCGGCGCGCACCGAGGCGACGACCTCGAGGTTGGCCTTCACGTGCTCGCGCACGAGCGCGGTCAGCACCTGACGGCGTTTGGGATCGGCTTCGATTGCGAGAATGCGTGGCATTGGTCTTCCCTTGTTCTGGTCGGTTCCCGTCACCTCCCACGAGGCGCCCGCACACCGTATCCGCAAGGGGAGTGCCCGTATCTCAGCGTTTTGTGATTTGGCTAAATATAGGCAAAGCAGTGACTTGGCAAATCATTACAGAGCTGGAATCTGCCATAGTCTGCTTGACGTAGGACTTTGTTCGGCCAAAGAGTCAGTCCGAAGTCTGCTCGAGGAGCCAATTCGGCCTGCAGGCAGACCCGGAGCGCTCACCCGCGCTGTTCGATTCGGGCCCAGGTGTCCTTGAGGGTCACGGTGCGGTTGAAGACCAGACGGTCTGGCGTCGAATCGGCATCGACGCAGAAATAGCCGAGCCGCTCGAACTGATACCGCGTCCCGGCAGGCGCCCCGGCGACGCTCGGCTCCAGCCAGCATCGGGTCAGCACCTCGAGCGACTTCGGGTTGAGCTGCGAGCGATAGTCATCAATCGCGGCTGGGTTCTCGCTCGTGAACAGCCGGTCGTAGAGCCTGACCTCGACGCCGACCGCGTGCTCGGCCGATACCCAGTGCAGGGTCGACTTGACCTTGCGGCCGTCGGTGGCATCTCCGCCGCGCGTCGCCGGGTCGTATGTGCAGCGTAGCTCGACGATTTCCCCCGACGCAGGATCCTTGACGACGCTCGTACAGGTGATGAAGTAGGCGCCGCGCAGCCGCACTTCGCGCCCGGGGCTCAGGCGAAAGAACTTCTTCGGCGGCTCTTCGCGGAAATCGTCGCGCTCGATGTAGAGCACGCGGGAAAACGGCACGCGCCGCGTCCCGGCGGCATCGTCTTCGGGGTTGTTCGCAACCTCGAACTCTTCGGAGCTCCCCTCGGGGTAGTTCTCGATCACGACGCGGAGCGGATCGAGCACGCCCATCACGCGCGGCGCGCGGCGGTTCAGGTCCTCGCGCACGGCGTGCTCGAGCAGCGCCACATCCACCATGTTCTCGCGCTTGGCCACGCCGATGCGGTCGCAGAACGCGCGAATGGCTTCCGGCGTGTAGCCGCGGCGCCGCATCCCGACAATCGTGGGCATGCGCGGGTCGTCCCAGCCCGAGACGTGACGCTCCTCGACGAGCTCCAGCAGCCGCCTCTTGCTCATGACCGTATAGGTCAGGTTCAGGCGCGCGAACTCGATCTGACGCGGCTGTGACGGCACGGGCAGGTTCTCGATCAGCCAGTCGTAGAGCGGGCGATGATCCTCGAACTCGAGCGTGCAGAGCGAATGCGTGATGTGCTCGAGCGCGTCCGACGGCGGATGCGCAAAGTCGTACATCGGGTAGATGCACCACGTATCGCCCGTCCGATGGTGGTGCGCACGCCTGATCCGATAGAGCACCGGGTCGCGCAGGTTGATGTTCGGCGACGCCATGTCGATCTTCGCGCGCAGCACCAGCGCCCCGTCGGGGAACTCGCCCCCCCGCATGCGGGCGAAGAGATCGAGACTTTCGGCGACAGGCCGATCGCGATACGGACTGGGGGTCCCGGGTTCGGTCAGCGTGCCGCGGTGCGCGCGAATCTCCTCGGCCGTCAGGCTGTCGACGTAGGCGAGCCGTTCTCCGATCAGGTGCTGCGCGTACTGGTACAGCTGCTCGAAGTAGTCCGACGCGTAGAGGGGCTGCTCGTGCCAGGTGAAGCCGAGCCAGCGGACGTCTTCCTGAATCGAGTCGACGTATTCGACATCTTCCTTGGTTGGATTGGTGTCGTCGAACCGCAGGTTGCAGGTGCCGCCGAACTCGGCGGCGACGCCGAAGTTGAGGCAAATCGACTTCGCGTGGCCGATGTGCAGGTAGCCGTTCGGCTCGGGCGGAAACCGGGTGGCGATACGCCCACCGTGTTTGCCGGCCTTGAGGTCCTCGGCCACGATCGTACGGATGAAGTCCAGCGGCGCGTTTACTTCGCGGACTGGCTCCGTTGTCGGCTTGTCCATGGCGGTCAACCTACGATTATATAGGGCTTCCGCGCCGGCTCTACCGCGACACTGTCTCCGGCTTCCGACGGGCGCCTTGGGTATACCTTCTTGGCAGTGAATCGAAGTCACGCGGCCTGTGCCGTACTCATCGCGCTCGTCGCCTGTCACACCGGCTGCGCGCAGCCGCACGGTCCCGGCCGGCAGGGGCAGCCGCCAGCCTCGCCGACGGCGTATCGGCTGAGCCCGGGAGACGACCGGTTTCTCGAGGATCTGTCACGACGGTCGTTTGCGTTCTTCTGGGAGCAGGCCGATGTCCGGACCGGCATCATCCGCGACCGGTCGCGCACCGACGGTGGTCCGGCCAGCGAAGACGCGGCCGCCATCGGCAGCATCGCGTCGGTGGGCTTCGGGTTGAGCGGCCTGTGCATTGCTGCCACGCGCGGCTGGCAACCGCGGGCGAGCGCCGTCGACCGCGCGGAAGTGACGCTGCGCTGGTTCGCCGAGAGCATGCCGCAGGAACACGGCTGGTTCTACCACTTCGTCAACCTCGAAACCGGTGCGCGGGCGTGGCAAAGCGAACTCTCGTCGATCGACACAGCCCTGCTCCTTTCTGGCGTCCTCACGGTACGGCGCTGCTTCGGAGACGATGCCGAGGTAGTCCGCTACGCCGACGCCATCTACCGCCGGGTGGATTTCCAATGGATGCTCGCCGGCAGCCCGGGAACCCTTTCGCACGGCTGGAAGCCGGAGTCGGGATTTCTCGCCGGGCGGTGGGATCGATACTGCGAGTTGATGATTCTCTACGCACTCGCGATCGGATCGCCGTCGCATCCGATTCCCGCGACGTCGTGGTTCGCGTGGTCGCGGCCCGAGACGCGCTTTGGACCGTATGCTTACGTGAGCTGGTCCGATCCCCTCTTCGTGCACCAGTATTCGCACGCGTGGATCGATTTCCGCCGGCTGCACGAGAGCGGCCCATCCGCGGTTGACTGGTTCCAGAACTCGGTGACGGCGACCCGCGCGCACAAGGCGTTCGTCCTCTCGCTCGCACCGGAGTTCCCGGGATACAGCGACAATATCTGGGGCATCAGCGCGTCAGACAGCCGTAGAGGTTACGTCGCATGGGGCGGACCGCCGCGCCACCCGGCAATCGACGGCACCGTCGTCCCGGCCGCCGTCGCTGGCTCGCTGATGTTCGCGCCCGACATCACGGTTCCGGCCCTTCGTGAGATGCACCGTCGATTCGGCGATCGCGTCTACGGACGATACGGGTTCGCGGATGCCTTCCACCCCACGGACGGCTGGGTCAACCCCGACGTCATCGGCATCGATCTCGGCATTACGCTGCTCAGCGCCGAGAACCTGCGCACGGGCCACGTCTGGTCCTGGTTCCTGCAGAACCCAGAGATCGCCGGAGCCCTTGCAAGGGTCGAGGCTGCCGGACGATGAGCTCATCTCGTCGACGTTCAATCCTCATTCAGCGGAGACACCTGATGTCCACCACGATTCGCACCCTGGTCCTGACGGCAGTTCTCGCGTCGGCGGCTCTGTTGGGAGGGCCCGTAGAAGGCCGTGCGCAGGCCACCGCGACGCCGCCGGACGTGCTGGCGGCACTTCTCGTCGAAGTGCGGGGACTTCGCGTCGCGATGGAGCAGATGGCGTCCGCCGGGCCCCGCGTGCAGCTGGCCCTCGGACGGCTGCAGCTTCAGGAGCAGCGCGTCAACACCCTCGTGCGCCGGCTCGAGGAGGTCAGAAGCACGCTCGCTCAAGCCCAGAAGGAGTCGGAGGTCATGACCGAGCGTATAAGCGGGCTCGAGCGCCTGGCCCGAGAGGGGCCCGCCCCAGAGGTTCGACGCGACGCCGACGCTGAGCTCAAGAATCTCAAGATGGAGATGGCGCGGGCGACGCCCGACCTCCAGCGGCTGCAAACCGAAGAGGCGTCGCTGACGCAGGATATCGCGGCCGAGCAGGGCCGCTGGACAGAGCTCAACCAGCGTCTCGAGGCGCTCGAGCGCTCACTGGGCGGGAATCGCTGATTGGTCGCGGATTTCGCGGATCCGAGATTGACGGTGACGCGGATTTCGCGGATCACAGATTGACGGGACGCGGATCTCGCGGATCCGCGTCCCGTGTGTCCCAATCAGCGATCCGCGTCCCGTATCCCACGCATTAGCGATTCTGTTAGCATCGGAACCGCGAAGGAGCACCGAACATGAACCTGCGATTCCGAACCTCGGCTGCGATGCTGGCCGTCGCGCTGGCAGCAGGCTACAGCCTCACCCCGCGTGCCGCGGGCGACGCGAAACCCGGCGTCGACTGGCCGCAGTTCCGCGGTATCCGCGCCACGGGCGTCGCCGAGGGCTTTGCTCTCCCCTCCTCCTGGGACGTGGCAAAGGGACAGGGCGTCGCCTGGAAGACGGCGATCCCGGGACTCGGCCTGTCCAGCCCGATCGTCTGGGGCGACTTGACGTGCGTCAGCACCTCGATCAGCGGCCAGAAGGGCGCCGGGCTCAAGGTCGGGCTCTACGGTGACGTTACGCCGGTTCGTGACGACACCGAGCACGAATGGCGCGTCTACTGCCTCGACAAGAAAACCGGCGCCGTCCGCTGGCAGCAGACGGTCGTGAGGGCGGTCCCCAAGATCAAGCGTCACACCAAGGCATCGCACGCGAACTCGACGCTCGCGACCGACGGTGAGCGCCTCATCGCGTTCTTCGGGTCAGAGGGGCTCTACGCCTACGACCTCAAAGGCAAGCTGCTGTGGAAGAAGGATCTCGGGGTGCTCGACGGCGGCTGGTACACAGACCCCTCGGCGCAGTGGGAAACCGGCAGCTCCCCCATCCTGCACGACAACGTGGTCGTCATCCAGGCCGACGTGCAGAAGGGCTCGTTCCTCGGCGCGTTCGACGCCCGTGACGGCAAGGAATTGTGGCGCGTCGCCAGGAGCGACGTGCCCACATGGGGGACGCCCACGGTGCATCAGGTGAACGGGCAGACACAACTCATCGTGAACGGCTGGCGCCACATCGGTGCGTACGACTTCAAGACCGGCAAGGAAATCTGGAAATTGACCGGCGGCGGAGATATCCCCGTGCCGACACCTGTCGTGAACGATGGGCTGATCTTCATCACGAGCGCGCACGGGCCAAGGGCTCCCGTGTATGCGATTCGCGAAACGGCAACTGGAGACATCACTCTTGCCGACGGGGCAACCAGCAACGCGGGCGTCGCCTGGAGCGCACCGCGTGACGGCGGGTACATGTGTACGCCCCTCGTGTACCGTGGGCTGGTCTATATCGTGAAGTTCAACGGCGTGCTCTCGGTGTACGACGCCAAAACCGGAGAGGTCAAGTTCCAGCAGCGTCTCGCTGGCGGCTTGTCGGCTTTCACGTCCTCGCCCATCGCGGCCGACGGCAAGGTCTACCTGGCGAGTGAAGAGGGGCACGTCTACGTGCTCAAGGCCGGCCCGGCGTTCGAGGTGCTGGCCGAGAACGACATGACGGAGAGCGTCCTCTCGACGCCGGCGATCTCCGAGGGCGCCCTGCTCTATCGGACACAGAACCAGGTGGTTGCCCTGAGCGCCGCGAAGTGACCGTGACCCTGCACGACGCGAGGGCCTGAACCGATACCTGATCAGCAGGCGAGATGTTCTACTTCTTTCAACGCGGGGCTGAGTTCCTCCAGTGCGAGATCAGGGGAGACGATGCCGCCGGGTACGAGATCGTGATCACCGAGCCGAAGCGCCCGGAGCGGCGGGAGTCGTTCCCGACGTCCGACGAGGCGTACAGGCGTTGGGTCGAGCTCCAGGACACGCTCGTGTCCGCCGGCTGGTGGGGCCCGCACGGCAGGGACTGAGTTTCCGCCTTCGCGGCTGCGCCGCTTCGGCGCGGCAGGCCCGGTCGCGGCTGCGCCGCTTCGGCGCGCAAGCCCGGTCGCGGCTGCGCTGCTTCGGCGGGCGGCCCGCGCGACGGCGACGCCGCGTTGCCCTGACGCCAGAGTGTAAAGAACTGCGCACAACCTGGCACCGCACACGGCCCTGGTGCCGTTTCAGCACAGCCCGAACCTGCGATTTCATCAGAATTCAACACGCTTTGCCGGATTCGTCAGCGAAGCGTCTCGATCTGGAGCATCCGGACGTTGACGCGCGGTGACGTCGAACAAGCCCCTCCTCACCAAAGCCTTGAGCGCCAGTTAGTTGGCTGAAATCCGCCGCCGCGGATCTCTTCTTGCCTCCGCTCGGTCGGTTGTCGTCTCTGCCACAGCGACCGATTGCGCCTTCAGGAAACAGCCAGGAGCACGCCGTATGAAACCGAGGTTCGGCCGCATCGAGGAAGTGAACAAGGAGCTCTGGCTGCTCCTGTCCCTGTTCGGGATTTGTCTGTTGCTGAATCTGGCCGTGGACGGCCAGCGGATGGTGCTCAGCTTCTACACCCTGCCGACACTCGGGTCCGCGTACCTCTACGGCCGCCGGCACGCGACGCTCACGGCATTTGGCAGCGTCCTGCTCGTATGTCTGATGACGTGGTACAACCCGGTGCTCCTTGCCGCGACCACGAGCGCGACGATCGTGTCGGAGCGCTGGCTCGATATCGCGGTGTGGGGCGGCGTGCTCATCCTCACGGGCTACTCGATGGGCACGCTCTACGAGCACAGCGCCAGCCAGATCAGCGAACTGCGCCAGACCTACCACGGCGTGCTGATGATCCTGCGTCATTTCATCGCGAAAGACACCTACACCGAGAATCACTCGTATCGCGTCTCGGTCTACGCTGCGACGATTGCCGCCGAGCTCGAGCTGCCTGCCGCACGCGTCGAAGACGTGCGGTCGGCGGCGCTCCTCCACGATATCGGCAAGCTGGACATCAGTCGCGAGCTCCTCTACAAGGCCGCGCGGCTGACCGAGGAAGAGTTCAAGCACATGCAGGAGCATGTCAATAAGGGCGTGTCGATCCTCGAACCCGTTGGCGGATCGCTGCGCCGCGTGATCCCGATCGTGCTGTCGCACCACGACAAGTTCGACGGGTCGGGCTACAACCCGACCAAGGGTCAGGACATTCCCCTCGAAGCGCGCATCATCTCGGTGGCCGACGTCTACGATTCGCTGACGAGCGATCGTCCCTACCGCAAGGCGATGTCGCCGTTCGACGCCAAGGAAATCATCGTCAAGGGATCGGGGACCGACTTCGACCCGAGCGTCGTGAATGCGTTCACGGAAGCCTTCCGCAAGGGCGAGCTGGAGGTTCCGACCGTCGTGGTCTAGTGCCGGGATGAGGTCGTGCCAGGAAGTGGCGGAACGATGAGTCCACTCGAACTGCTTGCGCCGGAGGCCGCCGAGGCGGTGCCGTTCTCCGTCCGGCTCGCGGAACGCCGACTGACGGAGCGCGCAGCCGCCGCCCGCGCCGATCGCCGCGCGCATCAGCGACGGGGCGCCGGCGACCTCGAATGGCTGCGCGCGGTGCGTCTCCTCGGCGGTACCGGCTACGACGTGAAGCTCGTCGATCTGTCAGAGGGTGGCGCGCTCATCGAAGTCGACGCGCCGCTCCGGCCCGGTGTCACGCTCACGCTCGAGATGACTGGGCCCGGCGTCGACGCGGCCGTTCCCCTCGAAGTGCTGCGCTGCTACATCGCCAATCTCCGCGGCGAGACGGCGCTCTATCGTGGGGCATGTGCATTTGCCCACCTGATCGAGCTGCCCGGCCGGACCGAGCGGCCCGTGCCCGCGCCGGCGCCTGCGGCGGCAAACTTCATCGGAACGGATGCGGCCCTGAAATACCTGCTCGAACGCTGCGCGTCCCCGGCCGGGACGGGCGGCGTCACGCTCGAGCGCTCCGACGTGCTTCACGTGCTCGACGCGCTTCAGACACGGACGTCAGTACGCGGGAGCGACGTGCTCAGCCGTCACACTTCGGATCTGCTGGCCTCGATACTGCCGGCGCTCCGCGATCGGGCGCCGCGGGAGATCGTGGTGGCGGCCCTCGAGGAGCGGATGCGCGGCGTACCCCAGCGCTGGCGGCCGCTGCTGCAGCCGACCATCGGACGACTGGCGTCGCTCATCGACCACTGCGCGACGGCCGTCGACGCGCCCGTCACGGTGCCGGCGGACGAGCCCGCGCCATCAGAAGCCTCGACAGATTCGATCGACACGCAGCCGGCGACGCCAGAGGTCCTGACGCTCGAAGCCGCCGGGCAGGCCAAGTCGGCGTTTCAGAGAATCGTCGCGCGACACACGGATGGAAAGATCCTCAAAGGCTTCACGCAGGACTTCCACCCGACCAAGCCGCAATTCTCTCTCTGGCCCTCGATCAACGCCACGCCGAAAGAGCGCATCGTCGTACCGATCTCGCGGCTGAAGGCCGTGTTCTTCGTCCGGGACTTCAACGGTAATCCGCAGTATCAGGAGCGCAAGGCGTTTGGCGCCAAGGGACAGGGGAGGCGCGTCGAAGTCACGTTTTCCGACGGTGAGATCATCCTCGGCACCACGCTCAACTACCGGCCAGACGGCCAGGGGTTTTTTGTCAGCCCCGCGGATCCCGCCGCGAACAATACGCGCGTCTTTGTCGTCGCCACAGCCCTCCGTCGCGTGCGATTCCTGTAAGATCCGGGGTCCTGCCGACTCCGGAGTCCGCCCCGGCGCCCACTAAAGCCCACCCCATCCGCACCCGATACCCCCGGGCGTAGGGATCCCTCTCATTTCTCGCTTCCCTGCCGAGGGAGAGTCATGGCAAAACTAACGGGACGTCAGTCGATCAATGTTAAGGTAGAGCTGCCATCAGACTCGAAACAGCACTCGACAAATGTGAAATGGACGGCCCGGAGTCAGCGGCCCGCAACTCCCGCCGGCGCGGCGCTGCTTTCCGGCCCGGTCCGGCATCAAGGTTGCGTTGACCCCTCGTCGCCCACACGCCCAGCCGGAGAGGAGAGCATGCCTTCGAAGGTGCTGATCGTCGACGACGACAAGACAACGAGGGAGGGCCTCGCCGAATTCCTCGAGGAAGCCGGCTACGAGGCGGTCGCCGTCGGGACGTTCGAAGATGCCACGCGCATCCTGCGGACGGCGCCGCCCGATCTCCTGATCGCCGACGTGCGGCTGGGTCCGTTCAACGGGCTCCAACTCGTGATCAGCAGCCCGCAGCCGATCCCGGCCATCATCATCACCGGCTTCGCCGACCCCGTTCTCGAGGCCGACGCGCGGCGCCGCGGCGCCGATTACGTCCTCAAACCAGTCTCGCCCGCGCGGCTGCTGGACCTCGTCGCGCAGAAGCTCACCGCGGCACGCCCGGGATTCGGCACGCCGCGCCGTTGGGAACGCAAGCCCGTGATTGGCGGACTGCCCATCAGCGTGGGCAATGCGCCGGCCCGAATCGTGGACGTGAGCTACGGCGGGTTGCGGTTCGAAATGCACCGCAACGTGCCCGCCAGCGAAGGCACGCTGCCCGAATCGCTGAGCATCACGCTGCCGCAGTTCTCGGTAAAGGCCAAGCTGGTGTGGGAAAACCTGATCGGCGAGGGAACGTGGATGTGTGGCGCCGCCCTCTTCCAGGAAACACCAGAGTGGCACGGCCTGGTGGACGCGATCTGACCGTCTCCCGAACCCTCAGCCCATCTCTTCGAGCGCCCGCACTCCCGATCGCATCGACCACCACCACGTCGCGAGGCTGAGCACGGCGCCGGCCGCGAAGGAAAGCCACACCGTCCACTGCTGACTGGTCGAGAGCGCGACGCCTCTCGCGCGATGCCACAGGTAGAGCGACGACGGCCAGCCCACGAGCACGCACGCGATGATGACGAAGAGGACGGCGAGGATCATGAACATCACGCCGCCGTACGATCCGGCCACCTGCGTCGGGTTCTCCGCATTGAAGCGCGGATAGCGCGCGCCGAGCCCCGTCGCCAGCCCGACGAGGGCCAGGCTCATGAAGAAGATCGCCGCGCCTGACGCCACCTTCAGAAACGGGTCAATTCCGAGAAACTGGTTGGCGAGCACCGTCAGCGTTTCCGTCAGCACCAGCACGGGAACGAGCCCGGTCCAGAACTTCGACCAGAGGAAGTCGCGGAGCGAGATCGGTGCGGTGCGGATGATCCAGAACGCACCGCCCTCGGCCGACACGGCTGGGAACACGAAGCGCACCGCGATCGTCGCCATGACGAAGCCGGCCATCCCGAGGTTGATGAGCGCGTAGACATTCTTGACGATGCCGCTCATGTAGGGCACCCGCTCGAGGTCCAGCACGCGAAAGTTGTAGAGATACACGAGCACCAGCGCCAGCAGCAGCAGGAGCTGCGACCACTGGCTCACGTCGCGCAGGAAGACCTTCACGTCCTTGATCAGCAGGTGGCGTCGCACGGCCGGAAGCGGCAGCGCCTGCGCCAGTCCCTCCAGCCATCGCAGCCTCGTGAATCGCGCCTGGCGCGCCTCCTGCGCCTTGCTGAACCCGGCAAAATGCCAGCGCTCGCAGGCGGCGCCGAGCACCACGACCAGGCCAAGCGCCGTGGTCCAGAGCGCTCCGCCGTGAAGCCAGTCGCGGCCGCCCTGCAGACTCGTGAAGAGGGTTTCGCCGGCCCAGAACGACGGCAGAAGAACGGTGACCGGTGTCTGGAGGTCGGCGAAGAACCCGGTGATGTCGGGCAACGACTCCACGCGCAGCAGCCGCTCCGGTTGAATCATGCGCAGCAGCACGACGATGCCTGCGGCAAAGAGCAGCCCCATCAGCATGAGGATGTCCCGAGCCCGCCTCGCGGGGAAGACGTTGACGAGCACGAGCGTGACGGCCGTCCCGAGCGCGACGGGAATGACGACAAAGGGCATCACGGTGAGGAAGGCTGTGACGTAGAACTGCGGACCCGCGCACCGCGCCAGTCCGATGCCGACGAGCAGCGGCACGAGGAACGCGGCCACCATCCACGATGCCTGCCCAACGGTCCGCGCAAACCGCGCGTGGAACAGCCGTCGCGGCGCGATCGGTGTGGCCATCAGCAGCTTCAGGTCGTCCGAGAGGAAGAACGTCGAGAGTGCGGTGACGACGCCGCTGAACGCGAGAAACGAAAGAAACGTGAGGAAGAGCCACGAGAGCCCGAGGCGCAGGAGGTAGTCGCCGAGCTCGGCATAGGTCGAGAGCTGCCAGGTGAGCCAGAACGATCCCCACAGGACCGCCGCGAAGACGAGCAGGCCCACCGCACCGAAGAGCAGCCCGCGCATGAGATCCCCCGGCTGGCGCCTGCGGGTCCGGTTCCGCGAAGCCCACACCATCGGGAGCAACAGGTAAGGAAACGGCTGCGGCATCAGACGATCTCGTCGATCTCTTGCAGCCCCGAGCCACCAGTCAATTTCAGGAAGACCGCCGTGAGCTGCGCGTCGTCGGTCTCGGCCGAGCTGCCGGCGAGCGCGCGGAGCTCGTCGACGGTCCCGCGCGCGATGATGCGGCCCTTGAGGATGATGCTGATGCGATCGCACATCTCCTCGGCAACCTCGAGCGTGTGTGTGCTCATCAGGATGGCGACGCCGTTTTCGCTCATGCGCCGGAACACGGCCTTGATGAGGCGGGCGCCGCGGGGATCCAGACCGACCATCGGCTCGTCGACGAGCACGGCACGAGGCCGGTGCAGGAACGCGGCCGCCATGACCAGGCGCTGCTTCATGCCGTGCGAGAAGCTCTCGACGAGCTCGTGCTCCCAGCGGGAGAGCTCGAAGATCTCGAGCATCTCCTGCACGCGATCGGCCATGGCAGCGCCGTCCATCCCATAGAGCCCGCCGTGAAAGCGCAGGAACTCGCCCGCGGTGAGCTTCTCGTAGATGAACGGCCGGTCCGGGATGAACCCGAGGGAGGCCTTGGCGGCTTCCGGGCTGGTCGCCAGGTCGTGGCCGTTTACGACTACGCGTCCGGCCGTAGGCTTGAGGAGCCCCGCGATCATGCGGATGGTCGTGGTCTTCCCGGCGCCGTTGGGGCCGAGGAATCCGTGAATCTCACCCGGCCTGACGTCGAGCGTGACGCCGTCGACCGCCGTGAACCCGCCGTACGTCTTGACGAGATCGTGAACGGCAATCATCGACGGCGAGGCGACGCCACGGTCGCGGGACTCGACCAGCACCCGCCGGCCGAGCGTTGCGGCATCGGGATCGCCAGCGGGGTCATGTCGGTCGGACGACGTCCGGCGAGGATAGGGACCGAACCAGGCGCCAGTTCGAGATCGAGCACTTCCATCTTCATCCGGCCAATGAGCGGCAGAATCGCTGCCTGCCGATCGAGGCCGCCGCGCGCGAGCCGCAGGTGCGTGGCGTCGGCAGGAAACTGATTCAGTGTGGGATCGACCGGCAGCCAGTAGCCGCGGCCAGCACCTTCATCGAGGTAGACCTCCGGCCAGGCGTGGTAGTAGAACGCGCCGCGCACGAAGGTCAGGCCGACGGCAACGCGGGCGGGGATGCCGGTCGCCCGCGCCAGCGCGACGTAGAGCGCCGTGTGCTCGTTGCAGTCGCCGATTTTCGTCCGGAGCACCTCGCGCGCGGACGGCAGGCTGACCGTCGGCTTCTTCTCGAGCATCGCGTTCACGTGCCGCGTGAGGCGCTCGGCCCTCGCGCGAGCGCCGGCGACGCCCCGGACGGCGGCCTCGGCCTCCGCGACAACCGCGGGATCGTCGCTCTCGATGAACGGTTCGGGCGACAGATAGTTGCGCGCGTCAGGATCGGCCGGTCCGGCCCTGAAGGATTGCGGGGCGCGCAACTCGACGATGTCGCCCTCGACCGACTGACCGACTCCCTGGAGATCTTTCTCGACGTTCGGCCCGGCGAGGTTCGCGCCCTCGAGCCTGACGCGAAGCCGTCGCACGTCGCGCGGTTCGGCGATGCGCTGCTTCATCGCCGGCACTACCGCGGATGCTTCGAGAAGATCGGTCTGGACGCCCCAGCCCACGGACATCACCGGCGCCCTTTGCGCGCTCTCGCGCACGGTCATCAATCCCATGGGACTTTCTTCCTTGACGACCTCCCCGGTGTCAGTGACCCAGGACCGCGTGTGGAGACCGGCAAATTCCATGTCGACCCGGAAGGCCGGCATGCCGACGCCGTTCACCGAGACGACCTCGCGCGGGCCGACGTCGAGGGTGACGGGGGCATTGCCGAGCGTCGCGGGATCGAAGAGCGCCCACTGATGACGCGCGCCCGCGACAAGACCGGCGCCAGCCAGACGGCGTCCGAGGCTGAGCGACAGCACCGGAGCCGCGTTCAACTCGCGGACGTCAGTCGTCGTGCCGCCCTTGGTCGTGATGTTGAGCGTCAGCCGCCGGCCCTCGACCACGCCGTGCACGTTGGTGGGGCCTGTCCCGGGATCCAGAAGGAAGTCGAACGATTGCAGCACGAAGGCGCGGTCCACGCGCGCGGTCGTGCGGATACGCACGGGCGCGACGGCCCCGAAGAGCGTCATCTGCAGGCGTCCATCTTCCTGCAGCTCGAAGCCATCGTCTCTGGCGTCGACCTGGTTGACCGAGAACCCGATCTTCTCACCCCTGTAATAGATGCCGCGCCACTGCGCGCTGGTGCCATAGCGCGCGAGATCGGTCGCCAGATTGACCGACGAGGCCTCGAGGTAGGTCCGCTTGACGAGAACGCCAATCGTCGCCGCCCAGACGACGAGTACGAGGAGCGAGATGGGCCGCGTCACGGCGCGCGGCAACGGTCTCAGGAGTCTCACGTAGCCTTGAGACCGTAGTATGCGTGATGTGGTTTGAGAATCGAAGGAGAGTCGCCTCCGTAGCCCGTGTCGTCTGGTGCCTAGACCGTGGCCTCGCCGCGCGCCTTGCGGGCCGCGAGCTTCCGGCGTGCGGCCAGCGCGGCCATCCCGGAACCGAGCAGCAGCAGCGTGCCCGGCTCAGGAACCGGCTGAGCGTCGAACTTGACGACATAGTCGTTGTAGTCCCGATCGTTCAACGGTTCGCTCAGGAGGATGTCCTCGATGCCGAGAAAGTAGTGCGTCACCTCGGGAAGGACGATACGGAAGAGCGCATACTGGCCGGGGTTGTCCCATGAGTTCGAGACGCGTCCGGTACCACTGTCATAGGTGAAGGCCCCGTCCGCACGACGTCCGAATGTGCCCTGCGTCCACGCGGTGATCCCACCGATCTTCGTCAGGTTGAAGATGTCTTCCTCGAATCGGAACGACGTATAGTTCCCCGAACCGTCGTTGAGGTACTCGAGTTCGGTCGCGCCGTATGCCTCGAGGAGATAGTTGACGCCCTTGTGCCAGCCGTCCCAGGACGCTCCCCCCAGAACGGCGAGAGTTCGAGCGACTGAAGGGTCGGATCGCTGCTTGCGGTCGAGGCGGGAGACCAGGTGCCGCCGACCGAGATGGGTCCGGCCTTCGCCATCGAGGGCGCCAGCAGGACGAGGACCAGCACAAAAGTTCGAAGCTTCATTTTCACGTTTCCTCGAAAACTATCATCCGCTGAGCAGACTTTTGGCGCGCTAGCGAGCACCAATCATCGAGCTAAGATATTGAAAACATTTAAGTTCAAGCCTTCAGTTCCAGCTACTGCTCTTAGTGCAAGATCCACGCACATCTTCCTGCCACCAGATTTCTTGTTGACCACAGGCTCGCAGGACGAGAGGAAATGTCCCTGAAAATAACCGGGATTCTGGTGGTTCTGGTCGTCGCGCTGACCCGCGTACAGCCGCCCACCTCGGGTCTCGACCTCGGCAATTTCGATCCGACAGTCCGTCCTCAGGACGACCTTTTTCGCGCTGTCAACGGCGGCTGGCTCGCCCGGACACCCATACCGCCCGACCGCGTGACGTTCGGCACCTTCCTCGAACTCGCGGACAAAACTGAAAGCGACCTGCGCGCGATCATCGAGAGCGTCGCCGCCGACCGCGATAATCAGCGGGGCACGGCGCGACAGATCGCGGACTTGTACGCGAGCCTCATGGACCAGTCGCGCGCGGAAGAGCTGGGCCTTCAGCCCATCGCGGACCTGCTGCGCAGGATCGACGCGATCCGGACGCCGCGCGATCTCGCGTCGGAGGCCGGGTACTTCTCGGCCATCGCGCTCGGCGGACCGTTTCTCGGTACCGTGGAGGAAGATGCCGGGAGGCCGGGCATCCCGCTCGTGTCGATTGCTCAGGGCGGGACGCTGCTGCCGGATCGCGACTACTACCTCAAGGACGATGAGCGGTTCGTCCGCATCCGCGCGCAGTATGTCGACTACCTGACGACGATCTTCACGCTCGCCGGGCGCACGAGCGCCACCTCGGACGCACGCGCCGTGCTCGCCCTCGAGACTCGCATCGCCCGGCTCCACTGGACACCGGAAGAAACGCGCGACCCCGCGCGCACCTCGACGAAATTCTCCTTCTCGGCGCTCGAGCGTGAGATGCCCGGCTTCGACTGGTCACGCTGGGCCCAACCCCAGGGTATCGACCGCACCGGCTTCGTCGTTCTCGCGCAGCCGTCGTTCTTCAAGGGATTCGCCGCGCTCGTCGCAACCACGCCGGCCGAGACACCAATCGACGCATGGAAGGCATGGCTGGCTTCCCGGCTGCTGACCGCGTGTGCGCCTTACCTGACGCGCGCGCTCTCGGATGCGCGGTTCGAATTCTTTGGCCGCGTGCTGAGCGGGCAGGAACTGCCTCGCACGCACTGGAAACGTGGCGTGAGCCTGGTCAACGGCTTCCTCGGCGATGCGGTCGGACGACTGTATGTCGAGCGTCACTTCCCCGCTTCGTCACGGGCTCGCGTCGAGGCGATCGTCGCCACGCTCCTCGCGGCATTTCGCCAGGCCATCGGCGAGTCGCCGTGGATGACGGACCGAGCGAAGCGCAGCGCGCTCGGCAAGCTGTCAACGCTCTCGACGCAGGTGGGATATCCGGATCGCTGGCGCGACTATCGCGGGCTCGTGATCAAGCCGGACGACCTCTTCGGCAACGTGCAGCGGGCGCGCCAGTTCGACGGCGCGTACAAGCTCGAGCGCCTGTCGCGGCCAGACGCACGTCGCGAGTGGTTGATGACGCCGCAGACCGTCAATGCGTATTACAACCCGGTGCTCAACGAAGTCGTCGTGCCCGCCGCGATGCTGCAGCCGCCACTCTTCAACGCCGGGGCAGACGATGCGGCGAACTACGGGGCGATCGGCGCCATCGTCGGGCACGAGCTCGGCCACGGGTTCGACGATCGAGGACGCCTCCTCGACAGGGCTGGCGCGGCGGCGAACTGGTGGACGGCCGGAGACGAACAGGCGTTTGCCGCGAAGGCGCAGGCGCTCGTCGACCAGTTCAGTGCCTACAGTCCGCTTGCCGGAGCCCACGTCAACGGACTCGTCACGCTGCGCGAAAACGTCGGCGACCTGAGCGGGCTCGCGATCGCGTGGCGCGCGTACAAGATGTCGCTCCACGGACGATCGTCGCCCGTGATCGAGGGCTTCACGGGTGAACAGCGCTTCTTCCTGAGCTGGGCTCAGGCATGGAAGGGCCGCGTCCGGGACGAGTACCTGCGGCAGACGCTCCTCTCCACGCCGCACGCGCCACCCGAATACCGCGCCAACGGTCCAGCGAGCAACATGCCTGCGTTCCACGAGGCGTTCGGGACAAAGCCTGGCGATAGGATGTATCGGGAGCCGGGCGCGAGGGTGGTGATCTGGTAGTGGTCAGGCTCAGGGCTCAGGGCTCAGGCAAGATCTTCGAGTATGTGGTCGAAAGGTTTTGCCTGAGCCCTGAGCCTTGAGCCCTGAGCCTCGAGCCGCTAGCAATCGAGGCAGCGTACCTCGCTGAAGATGTCGTCGAGTCGATCGGGACTCTCGCGGGCGTAGTTCACGAGGCATCGCACGGCCTTGCCGATGTCCGCCAGGCCGTACTTCGTCGCCATCTCCTGGAGAAACTGTACTTTCTCCGATTCGAGCTCGATCGTGTGGGGAGCAAGGTCCTTCATGAGGGCATTATCGGCGCGAACGATATCGAAGGCAATCGCGCGTCACGCCTCAATCTCAGCGAAGGATTCGAAGGTGCGGTGCGCAGTCGATGCGGGAGATCCCGAGGGCGGCCGCACCGAGAGCATGGTCTGGAGACCGGCCTCGCGGGCGGCGTCGAGCTCGCCGACGACGTCCGAGAGAAACAGCACGCGTGACGGCGCGATGTCGAGCGCCTCGACAATCCGCCGGTAGCTGACCGACTCCTTCTTCGCGCCAACACCGGTATCGAAGTAGCCGCTGAGAAACCGCGACAGATCGCCCGCCGTCGAGTTCGCGAACAGGAGCTTCTGCGCGAGCACGCTGCCCGACGAATAGATGCCGATTCGCACGCGGCCGGCCGTCCACCGGGCCAACGCGTCCGGCACATCGGGGTACACCTCGCCCTTCAGTGCGCCGGTTGCGTAACCTTGTTCCCAGATACGCCCCTGTAGCGCCTTGAGCGGACCGGACTTGCGATCGCGATCCATCAGCCAATAGACATAGCTGACGATGTCAGCTTCCAGCTTCCCGCTGCCAGCTCCCAGCTTCAGATTTCCTGCGGGAAGCTGGAAGCCGGAAGCTGGAAGCTCAGCACGCAGATCCTCGACAATCTGCCCGATCTCGGCGTCGGACTCGGCGGCTTCCTCGAGGTACGCGCGCACGCGGACGCGCGCGTAGGGGAAGAGCACGTCGTGCACGAACGATATGGGCGTGGTCGTGCCCTCGATGTCGAGCAGCACGAAATCGATGCCCGCGGCGGTCAGGCGCAGAGACGCAGCCACCCCTACGAGTGCGGCTGCCCGGGCCCAACGGGACCGATAGGCTCGAAAGGTCCGACGTACGAGGGACCGAAGCAAAGGGGCTGAAAGCCGCGGTCCACACCGCTGTCGGTGTAGTGCGGCGTCCATCCCGAAGGGTCCTGGAACAGCCGAATCGCCCGGATCCGCTTCTCGGCGCAGAGGTCGAACCAGTGGTGCGTCCCGCGGGGCACGCGGATGAGGTCGCCTCGCCCCACTTCGAGTGCGAACACGCTGTCGCCCGCGTTGATGTGAAAGATCCCGCGTCCCTCGATGATGAACCGCACTTCGTCCTCGTCGTGCCAGTGCTCCTTGTTGAACTTCGCGAGCATGACATCGAGGTTCGGCGTGTCGGGCTTGACGTCGATGACGTCCGCGGTCACGTAACCACCGCGTCGCTTCAGCGTCTGTATCTGGTGGGCGTACGCCTCGAGGACCGCGTCCGCCGGCGCGTCAGCGGGTAGTTCGCCAGCCGGCGTCCAGCGCTCGTACTCGATCCCGCGCACGGCCAGGAACGTCGTGACGTCCTGCGCGTCGGTCAGCGTGACGTTGTCCGAGGGAATCTTGACGACGGCCATGGTGTGGCTCCTTCCAGTCGCATGTTCCTGCACAGGGCTGGGTCTGCATTTCTCAATGCTCGCGGGGCCCCACCCCCGCTCGCTCTCGCGCGGCGACTACGCGCCGCGCTCGGGCCGCAGGCGCTCCTCATCTCTCCCAACGACTTCCATCAGGAACTCCAGAATCTCTACGTGCCGAACTGCCTGGGGGAGATCGGCGCCCCAGGTGTAGAGGCCGTGGCGGCGCAGCAGGAAGCCGTGCGCATCCGGATGCTCGTCGAGCACTCGGCGCACGACGCCCGACAGGCGCACCATGTCCTGATCGTTCTCGACAATCGGCAGCCACTCGCGATGCTCGTGCGTGCGAACGCCTTCGAGTCCCTTGAGCATTTCGTACCCTTCGATGAAGAAGCCGCCGGCGTCCCCGAATCGCGTCGACAGCAGCGTGCTCCAGACCGAATGGGTGTGCAGCACCGCCCCCGCGCCGCGCGCACGAACGACCTCGACGTGCAGGAGTGCTTCGGCCGACACCCGCGCCTTCCCGTCCCCCACCGGCGCGCCGCGCTCGTCCATCTCCAGAATCTGGTCCGCGTCGAGCTCGCCCTTGAACGTCGCGCTCGGCGTGATCGCCAGCCGCAGCGGCTCCCGGTCGGTGACGACGCTGAAGTTGCCGCTCGTGCCCATGACCCATCCCCGCTGGTCGAAACGGCGGCCGGCCCGGACCAGCTGCGCCGCCGCCGATCGGAATGCCTGCGATTTCCCGTGCTGAAGCGTGGACAAGCACCGATTATAGCGCCGCGCGGATTGGGATAGACGAGCCGGTAAACAGGCGCCGGTGGCGCAAGGTATTATCTGAGCGGTCTTCGAGCCGCGGACAACACAAGGTTGGTATGCGGATGCTTGAAGTCGTAATTCCAACGTCGGCTTTGTCAGGAGTTCTCTTATGAATGCACGAGGTATGGTCAGGCGGGCCGGGCTGACCCTTGGGGTCTGCCTGCTGGCCGTCAGCGCGCACGCGCAGGCGACAGCCACTCAGAAACCTGCGCAAACGTTCGAACCCAAAGTCGGACAGGCGGGCAAGGACGTCGTGTGGGTGCCGACGTCGCAGGCACTGGTCGACAAGATGCTCGACATGGCCAAGGTGACGCCACAGGATTTCGTCATGGACCTCGGTTCTGGCGATGGACGCACGGTAATCACCGCCGCCAAACGCGGCGCGACCGCGATGGGCATCGAGTACAACCCCGACATGGTCGAGCTGTCCAAGAAGAACGCCGCCAAGGAGAACGTGACCGCCAAGGCCGCGTTCGTGAAGGCCGACCTTTTCGAGACCGACTTCTCGAAAGCCACGGTCATCACGATGTTTCTGCTGCCCGACATCAACGTCAAGCTGCGCCCAAAAATCCTCAACCTGAAGCCGGGGACGCGCGTCGTCTCGAACTCCTTCACGATGGAGGACTGGGAAGCGGACCAGACCGAAACCATCACGGGCGAGTGCACGAGCTGGTGCACGGCGCTCCTGTGGATCGTTCCGGCGAAAGTCGACGGCACGTGGACCACGCCCCAGGGTGATCTCAAGCTCACCCAGACTTATCAGAAGCTCTCCGGCACGCTCGGGACGACCGCGCTCACCGGCAAGATGAACGGCGACGTCATTACATTCACGGCGGGCAAGACGACCTACACCGGCAAGGTGAATGGCACCACGATCCAGGGCACGGCTCCAGGCGCCTGGACCGCGACCAAGCGCTGAGCGCGACAGAGCTCGGCGCTTGTGAGCAGAGGCGGTTCGGTTCTCGAACCGCCTCGCTCGAGCGACGACAAACGAGGCCACTGATGCATTCGAAGCTGTTTGCGGGTGTGACGTGCGGCGTGATGGCGATCGTTCTGACGACGGGGCCCGCTGCCCGCGCGCAGGCGCAGCAGAGCGCACCCGCTCAGGCGCCGACCGCCAATGCCCCGCAGGCAGCCGAAGCCGAGGACCCGATCAAAGGACTCGTCGGCAGGCTCGACCTAGACAAATACAAGGCGACGATCAAAGGCCTGACGCAGTTCGGCGACCGCCGTCAGGGGACCGATCGCAATCGCGCCGCCATCGACTGGATCGAGGCCCAGCTCAAGAGCTACGGCTGCACGAACACGGAACGAATCAAGTACGACTACCAGCCGCCGGCCGGACGCGGCGGTGCGGCAGGCGCAGCCGGGCGGGGAGAAGGCGCGGCAGCCGGAACGGGACAGGCCGGCGAAGGCAGGGGCGCGGGACGTGGCGAAGCCGCCGCGGCCGGGGGACAGCGCGGGGGCGGGCGCGGGCGGGCGGGTCAGGGCGGCAGCACGATCTTCGGCAACCGCGCACGCACCGGCGTCAACAACGATCCCAACGCCCAGACGGACGCCAAGCTGCGCGAGCTCAACTCACAGCCGAGCACGCCGGGCCTCCGCGAACAGGTCTTCTGCACCAAAGTTGGGACCACGCGCCCCGACGAGATGTACATCGTCGGTGGACACATGGACGGCATCGGGTTCGGCGAGGCCGCCAACGACGATGGCTCGGGAACGGCGCTGGTGATGGAGCTGGCGCGAGTGTTCAGCAGCCCGGACGTCCAGACCGAGCGTTCCATCAGGTTCGCACTCTGGAACAACGAAGAGACCGGTCTCAACGGCGCGCGGGCGTACGTCGATCAGCGCAAGGATCTTCAGGGCAAAGAAGACCCGACAGGGTCACGCCGGTACCCCGAGCCGAAGTGGCTCGGGATGATCCAGCACGACATGATGATGTTCGATCACGGGATGCCCGGCCCCGACGGGAAGCTCAGCCCCGAGCAGCGGCCGGAAGCCGACGTGAACATCGAGTTCCAGTCGACCGCCAAGATGGCCGAGGCGGCACAGAAGCTCGCGTGGTTCTTCAAGGCCGCCAACGAGAAGTACGCCACTGACTATCCAGCGGCCGTCGGCCCGCACATGACCAACACCGACTCGACGCCGTTCATGGACCTCGTCCCCGCGATCAGCCTGCGCGAAAACGAGCGCGGCGCACAGGTCGGCGGCGGCTGGGACCCCCACTGGCACCAGGTGACCGACGTGTTCTCAACCTTCTCCGACAAGGACTTCCGCCTCGGGTTGAACGCCGCCCAGACGACGCTGTCGGCAGTCGCGCAACTGACTGGCGCGACTGTCAAGAAATGAGGACGGGGTCAGAGGTGGGGTCGGAGCCGGAGCCGGGGTCGGAGCCGGGGTCGGAGCCGGGGTCGGAGTCGGGGTCGGGGTCGGAGCCGGGGTCGGAGCCGGGGTCAGACCCCCAACTTGAGCAATAGGCACGAAAGCACAATGTGAGACACGACTCCAATAGCCGGGCGGCGCGCCGGAAGCTATTGCGGTGGGCCGCGGCAAGCCCGTTCGCCATGGCAGGCGCGTCGGGTTTGTGGGCATCGCAGGGGCCGGCGGGCTCGCAGGTCTCGCCCGATGACGCAGCCGTCATCACCAAGGTCGGAGACGCGCTCGACGTCTTCGACTTCGAGGCCGTCGCGCGGCGAACGCTCCCGCCCGCGCACTTCGGCTACCTGGCCACGGGAACAGACGCCGACGACACCGTACGAACGAACCGGGAGGCGTTCGGCCGTTATCAGCTTCGCGTCCGCCGGCTCGTCAACGTGGCCAGGGCGGACATGTCGGTGAGACTTTTCGGCGCCTCCTATGACTCGCCGATCGTCCTCGCGCCGGTCAGCAGCCAGCGAGCGTTTCACGCTGAGGGTGAAGTCGCCGTCGCGAAGGCCGCGCGCGCGCAGAAGCACCTGCAGATCCTCTCGACGATGTCGTCGACCGCCGTGGAGGAGGTCAACGCCGCGCGCGGCGAGCCGGTCTGGTTCCAGCTCTACCCCACCAATGACTGGAACGTGACGGCGGCCATGGTCGGGCGAGCCGAAAAAGCCGGCTGTCCCGTGCTCGTGCTGACGGTCGATAACCTCGGCAACAATCGCATCACGCAAAAGCGTCTGACGCGGCTCGACAGTCGTACGTGTCAGTCCTGTCACGCGATGCCGCCTTCGACGGGACGGTTCTTCATCACGCGGCCGATATTCAGCGGCCTTGACGTGTCGCGCGCCGAGCGCATCTCCCCGCTGGACTGGAGCTGGAATCACGTCGACCGTCTTCGCGCCCTGACGAAGATGAAGATCGTCATCAAGGGCATCGTCACACGCGAGGACGCGGAGCTGGCGCGCAAGCACGGCGTCGACGGCATCATCGTGTCGAACCATGGCGGGCGCTCGGAAGACAGCGGCCGCGGCGCCATCGAGTGCGTGCGGGAGGTCGTCGAAGGCGCGGCCGGCGCCATCCCGGTGCTCGCCGACAGCGGCTTCCGCCGCGGCACCGACATTTTCAAGGCTCTTGCGCTCGGCGCAACCGCCGTGTGCATCGGGCGCCCGTATGTCTGGGGCCTGGCCGCCTTCGGTCAGCCGGGCGTCGAGGAAGTCCTCACGATGCTTCGGCGGGAGCTCGAGCTCGTCATGCGTCAGGCCGGCACCGCGTCGCTCGCGGGGATCGACTCGACCTACGTCATCGATCGCGGCCGCTGGTAGGCCGCGCTGGAACGGACAGCGTTGAACAGCGGAGCTGAGCTCGGCAGGCGCCACATCAGGATGATTCGCCCCCCGCAGCGCGTGGAGAGAGGAGCAGTTTGTTGACGAGTCCCGCGAGCTTCCGCCAACGCTCGGCCTGCTTCTCGAGGGCGCGAGTCCCGGCCTTCGTGATGGCGTAGTACTTCGCGTCGCGGTTCGTGTCTGTCTTCTGCCAGCTGCCCTTGATCCAGCCCTTCTGCTCGAGGCGGACGAGCGCCGGATAGAGGGTCCCCTGGTTGAGCGTCAACGGGTGATCGCTCACCTGCTCGAGGCGCGCCGCCAGCCCATAAGCGTGCTGCGGCCCCATCGTCGCCAGGGCGCGGAGGACGATGAGGTCGAGGGTGCCCTGGAGCAGCTCGATACGGTCGGAGGGTTCACTAGGCATCGCAGTGGAGTCGGTCACAGCGTGCCACTAGTTTCACTGGGGTGTCAAGTGAAGTTGGCGGCTGGCGACTCGCTGCTCGCGGTTGCTCGGTTGAACTCGGGTGCCGCATCGCGACCCCGCAGGCCGAACCAGGAACCGCCAGCAGCCTGCAGCCAGCAGCGAAGCAATTCCCCCTCTTGACAACGTTAGCTAGTACTAGTTAACTAGTAATCATGAGACCGAAGTCGCCGACCTTGACCGCCCACGAGCTGGAGATGATGAAGATCGTCTGGCAGCACGACGCTCCCGTCACCGTGCGCGACGTGTACGAGGCGTTGCGCGCGCGCCGCACGATCGCCTATACGACGGTGATGACGAGCATGAAAACGCTCGAGCAGAAGGGGTATCTGAAGACCACCCAGCAGGATCGAGCGCATCTCTACCGGCCGGCCAGGCCCAGGCAGCAGGTCATCAAGGCCATGGTGCGTGAGTTTGTCGACCGCGTGTTCAACGGTTCCGCCCAGCCGCTCGTCACCCATCTCATCGAAGACGACCGGCTGTCTGAAGAAGACCTGCTCGAAATCACGCGGATGATGGGGAAACGCCGATGACGACCTCCATTCTGTTCAGCGACATCCTGTCCTACAGCCTGCAGCTGGCCCTGATCATCGGCGCGGGCGCTGCGCTCGCGTTCGCGTTCCGCATTCGTGAGCCCCGGGTCGCCCTCGCGTGCTGGCGCACGCTGCTGGTCGTGTGTCTTCTCCTTCCGCTCGGTCAGCCATGGCTGACGAGCGGCACGACGACCATGCCGGCGTCGATCCTCCCAGTGGCGGGAACGGACGTCGCGGTCCATCTCTCGTCGACGTCGGCTTCGTCCAGGCCCTGGCCCGTCGGGTCCGTCATCCTTGCTGTACTCGGTGCCGGGGTCGCGATTCGCGCTCTGTGGCTGACCATCGGTGCGTGGACGCTCGGTCGACTGCGCCGGACCGCGTCGCCACTCGTACCCCCGCCCGCCGCGTTCAGCGAAGCGGAAGCACGCATCGGCGTCCGGCCCGGCATTTACGTGTCGGACCGAGTCTCGGGACCAATCACGTTCGGTCTGCGCTGCCCTGTCGTCATCGTTCCTCCGTCTGTCCTCGCGATGCCCCACCACGTGCAGGAAGCGATCGCTTACCACGAACTGCTGCACGTGCGCCGGCGCGACTGGCTCTTCGAGGTTCTCGAGGAAGGGCTGCGCACGGTCTTCTGGTTCCATCCGGCCATCTGGTGGCTGATCGGACGTATTCAGCTCAGTCGTGAACAGGTCGTCGATCGCGCGGCCGTGGGGCTGACTGAATCCAAGGAGCGCTACATCGATGCGCTGCTCGTCGTGGCGTTGAACAAATCGCGCATGGGCCTCGTTCCCGCGCCGCTCTTCCTCGGGCGCCGCCTCCTCAGGCAGCGAGTCGCCCAGATTCTGCAGGAGACCACCATGACTACACGTCGTCTGATCGCCTCGCTCACCGCCAGCACCGCCGCGCTCGCTCTCGCGGCGACGGTAGCCGTCCGATCGTTCCCGCTCGAGGCGCAGGGACAGAGCGCCCCGCCACAGCAATCGACAGGCGCGCCGGTTCAGATCGTGAAGGGCGGCGACCACCTGCTGCACGGGGCACTGCCCGAATACCCGCGCCGCGCCATCGACGAGCGGGTCGAGGGCGACGTACTGCTCGACGTCGTCACCGACGATCGCGGGGAGGTTTCAGACGCCCGGGTGGTCAGCGGCCCGGACGAGCTCAGACGCGCGGCGCTCGAATCGGTGCTGCAGTGGCACTATTCACCAGAGGCCCTGCGCTCCACGACCCTTCAAGCGACGCTGCGGTTCAGCCTGCCGGCCGCCAATGCGGAGTTCGAAAACCGCGGTTACGCCTTCGGCATGAAGGCCGAGGACGCGCAGAAAGCCGACGACCTCGACACGTCGCAGCACGCCGAACATGTCATGAAGGAGCTCAAGCTGGCGCTGCAGGATCCCAACGCTTCCGATCAACAGAAGGACGAATGGAAGCGGGAGTACGAAAAGCAGGCACTGCTGCTCGACAAGATGCTCGCGGAAGCCGCCGGAAAGGACGGCGCCGTGTACACGGTTCGACTGGCGCCACGCCGGTCGCTCTTCGAGGGAACGCCACGGCTCGTCCGGATCGGCGGGGAACGGGTGACCCGCGAAACGATGAAGGAGTTCGTGCAGCGCTCCGGCCTCAGCATCGGCGATGCGATCACGGAAGACATGGCCAAACGGGCCAGTGAAGTCGCGAGAAATCTCGACGAACACCTCCGCGTGTCGTTCGAGCGGGATGGCAGCGGCGGGTTGATCATCATGCTGCTCAACCCGTAGATGCGAGCTCACTCGTCTTCGAACTGGCGGCGCGCGGCTTCGAGCGTCGCCAGTTCCACTCGCGCCCGACGCAGGAAGCAGCTGTGCCGCTAGTTGCCGGGCCTTTGCGCGGAGGATGATGTGGCCCTGGCGGGCGTCAACTTCATCTTCGCAAGCATCGCAGCAAACCGCGGGTCGGCCTGATACGCGTCCCACTTGGCGTCGCTCGAGATCGACGGCATGAAGGGCGACCGCGCCTCGAACGCCTTGTCCAGCCACGCCATCGTGCGATCGCGCTCGCCGAGGCCGAGATACACGATGGCGCGGAGATACGGGTCGACCCAGATCTTCTGTGATGCCGCCTCGAGTCCGGCGAGCATGCGTTGGGCCGCTGGGCGATCGCCCGCAAGGCCGAACACGTAGCCCATTTCACCGGTTATGATCGGCGGCGCACCGCCGTAGATACCCTCCACGCGGCGAAGCTCCGCGGTCGCCCGGCCGTACTCTCTCGTCTGTGCGTAGGCGCGGCCAAGGCCCCAGTAGGCGATGAGATTGCTCGTATCGAGTTGCAGCGATCGACGGTACTCGCCGATGGCGACGTCATATCGGCGCTGGTAATACGAATTGCATCCGAGCTCGGTATTGAGCGGGACCGACAGGGGATCGTTCACCAGCCCCTGGCGGATTTCGCGCTCGGCTTCAGGGCCGCGGCCGGTAGTTTCGAGGAGGTGCGCCGCGCAGGTGAACGTCTCGACCACCTGCGGCCTGAGCGTATTGCTCAGGGTCATCTCGCGTCGCGACTCGTCCCAATCCCAGTCGTAGAGCAACCGAACCAGCCCGAGCACGACGTGCGCGTCGGGTTGTTCCGGGTCGATGGCGAGGGCGCGCTTCGTCGCGTCGAGCGCCCTGGGCATCGCGTCAGCAGGCTTCTCGTAATACGTGCCCCGTTGCAGCCAGGTCCGCCCGAGCGACGTCCAGGCCAGCGCGAACAATGGATCCAATCCGACCGCACGCTCGGCATGAGCGGTTGCCGTGACCAGGCTCGCCGGATCGAACTTGTTCTCGAAGAACCGGCTCTGGAGGTACGCATCGTACGCGTCAGCGTTGTCGGTTGGACGCTTCGCCAGCCGGGCATCTTCCGCGCCACTGAGCTTGTCTCGAATGCGGCCGCCAACGGCGCGCGCGATCTCGGCCTGCGTCGACAGCACATCCTCGCTTCGGTGGACGTACTGCTCACCCCAGAGCTGCCGGTCGCTGGCAACGTCGACCAGCTCGACGTTGACGACCAGCTGCCCGCCGACGCGCCGGACCGACCCCGTGACCACTGCGTCGACGCCGAGCCGCCTGCCGGCTTCGCGTGGGATCGCCTCCGCACCTCGGAACCGGAACGACGAGTTGCGCGAGATCACTTTCAGGTTGGGCAGTGACGCAAGAGCGTTGATCAGGCTCTCGCTGATGCCGTCGGCCAGATACTGATCGTCCTGCCCCTGGCTGCGCTGCTCGAACGGCAGGACGGCAATAGCGTTCAACGCGTGCGCGCCAGCCGGCAGCGGAGCCGCCGATCGATATCGCAGCGCATACGCGCCAGCGAGCGACACCGCGAGAATACCGACCGCCGCAGCGATTCCCCACCCGGACACCCGCCGCGACCCTGGGGCCACTGGCGCCGAGGGACCTGGTGGCGGGGGGGCAGCAGAGCCGGACGAACGATCGCCGGCCGGGCCGAGCCTGGTCGGCGCGTCCGAGTCGGCGGATGACAGTGCGTCGTGCTCCGAGCTTCGCTCGAGGCGGCGCAGATCCGAGGCCAGGTCGCGCGCGCGCTGGTAGCGTTCCGAGACAGGCTTGGCCAGCGTTCGCATGACGATCTGCGCGAGTTCGGGCGGAACGCCAGGCGCGAGCTCCCCGATCGGGCGCGGCGTCTGCTCCAGTACCGCGACCAGCTGATGTCCCTGCGTCTCGCCACTGAAGGGAGGCCGGCCGGTGAGCAACTCGTAGAGCACGACGCCGAGGCTCCAGAGATCGCTTCGGGCATCGACAGCACCGCCGCGCGCCTGTTCCGGCGACATATAGGCGATGGTGCCGACGACAATCCCCGACTGCGTGCGTGGCCCATCGTCGGACCCGGAAGCGGAGGTTTCGGGACGAGAGAGTTTCGCCAGCCCGAAGTCGAGCACCTTGACGTGCCCGCTCGACGAGAGCTTGATGTTCGCCGGCTTCAAGTCGCGATGGACGATGCCCCGTTCGTGGACGGCGGCGAGCGTATCCGCGATTTGCCTGCCGATCGACACCACCTGAGTCCAGGGCAGGCGCGAGTCCGGGCGAACGGTGAACTGCTGGAGTGTAGGGCCCTCGACCAGTTCCATCACCAGCGCGGCAACGCCGTCAGCTTCTTCGAGCCCGCAGACGTGAGCGATGTTGGGATGATTGATCGAGGCGAGCACCTGCGCCTCGCGCCGGAACCGCGCGATGCGGTCGGGATCGTGCGCAACGGCATCTGGAAGGACCTTGATCGCGACGTCGCGGTGCAGCTTGGTGTCCCGGGCCCGGTAAACCTCGCCCATCCCGCCGACGCCAATCGCGTCGAGGATCTCGTAACAGCCGAAGCGGACGCCAGGCGTGAGGGCCACGGACGGAGTGATTATAGCTGGGGTGAGACGCTGCTAGGGGAGCACACCAAGTTCGTCCAGCGATTCGTCCAGTTCCCGGGCATCCCGGTAAACCCGGAACGCGCCGGCGCGAATCAGTTCCTCCGCCCCGTAGCCGCCACTCAACACGCCGACGCTGAGCATCCCGGCCCGTCGCGCGGCGAGCAGATCCCAGACGGCGTCGCCAATCACGAAGCAGTCGCGAATGTGGACGCCAAGCCGCTCCTGACACGCCAGGAACAGGTCGGGCTCCGGCTTGGCGCGCAAGACGTCGCCGCGTTCGATGACGACGGTCTCGTGCGGGATCTCGAGCATCTCGAGCGACGGGTTGATCTCGGGCCGGCGGCCCGACGTCGCGATGCCATGAGGAATACCCAGATCGCGCAGGCGGCGCAACAGAGACACGGCGCCGGGCAGCGGCCGGGGACGTGGAAGCAGGGTCTTGTAGATGTCGCCGTGACGATGCTGCAGCGCATCGACCTGATCGCTTTCGAGTTCGCGGCCAATCTCGCGCGCGATCGCGCGGGTGAAGAGCCCGCCGCTCATGCCAATCCGGCGGTGCACGCGCCAGCCGTCAATCGGCATCCCCGCCTCGGCGAGCGCCTGCTGCCAGGCACATACGTGGGCGTAAACGGTATCGACGAGGGTTCCGTCGAGATCGAAGATCAGGGCACGCATGGCGACATCGTAATAGCAGCGGGCGACGCTATGAGCGCCGGAACGCATTCTTCAGCGCGTTCCAGACCAGCCGATTGGTGCGTCGATGCTGAATCATGCCCAACGTCGCCAGCGTTCCAAACGTCGCGCCCATGATCACGGTGTCAGGCCACCAGGGCATCGACTCCCTCGTCACGAAATGGGTGATGACACCGAGGCACGAGCCCACGAGCAGAAATGTCTTCACATAGAGCTTCATCGTTCTACCCTGTCGCGACGACACCATTCTGGCACACCGCGGAACAGACACGCCCCTTGCGGGATTGGCCGCCAAAGGTGTATCCCTGTTACCCAACAGGAGACTCGCACTCATGCCAGCCAGGTTCACGTTGTCGCGACGCCCGGCTCGAGCCGTCCTCTCGACGCTCGCCATCGGTGTCGTCCTTGCCGGCGCCCGGCCCGCGTCAGCCCAGTGGGACCCGCGCGACGCCGCGCTCAGCCGTTGTCAGCAGGAGCTGCAGTACCGCATCAGCCGGGAGGCGGGTGGGCGTCAACCCGATACGTCGATTGACGAACGCGGGGCCCAGATCAATCAGCCCTCGAACGGCGAAGTGCGCGTGCGAGGCAAGGGCCGTTACACGCGCGACAACAACGACCGTGGACGCGACTTCACGTTCGACTGCACCTACAACGACCGCAACAACTCCGCCCGGGCAACCTACAACTGGTCGGGAGCCGGATGGGGCGGCGGCCAGTATCCGGATCCCGGATACGATCGCCCGCCGTCTGGCGTCTATCCTCCGACCGGTCGCGTGTTCTTCAGCGGCGGCATCGCCAGCCGCGTCAGCAACAAGTGCCTCGATGTGGAAGGCGGGAGCAACCGCAACGAGGCCAACGTGCAGCAGTGGAGCTGCAGCGGCGGCTCGAACCAGTTGTGGGACGTGATCGATCTCGGCCGCGGCGAGTACTCGATCATCAATCAGAGGAGCAACAAGGCGCTGACGGTCGCGGGCAGCGGCCGGGACGGCGCGAACATCGAGCAGAATCGATGGAGCGGCGGCGACAACCAGCGCTGGCGTCTCGAGCGTGCAGGCAACGGCGCGTATCGCATCATCAGCCTGGCGACCAGTTCGTGCCTCGACGTCGAGGGCGCCAGGCGCGAGGACGGCGCGAACATCCAGACGTGGGGCTGCAGCGGCGGCGCGAATCAGACGTGGCTCTTTCGGAAGTAGATCATGAACACTCAGGCTGCTGTCGTTCACTATGCCCTCGAGCCGCTCGCCGTCGAGCTGCGCGAGATCCCGATTCCACAGATTGGCGACGGCGAGGTGCTGCTCGAAGTCGGAGCGGTCTCGGTGTGCGGGTCGGACGTCCACCAGTCGCGCAACACGCATTCCTGGCCGGTCAACATCCCGGTCGTCCTCGGACATGAGTTCGGCGGCACTGTCGCCAGGCTCGGCCGCGGCGTCACCGGTTTCCGCGAGGGCGACCGCGTCGTCAGCGAGACGGCCGCCGAGATTTGCGGAACCTGCCTGCTTTGCCGCACGGGCCGCTACAACCTGTGCACCGCTCGCAAGGGATTCGGTTACGGCGTCAACGGCGCCATGGCGCAGTTCGTTCGAGTGCCGGCGCGCTGCCTGCACCGCATTCCGGATTCGCTGCCCTTCGATATCGCATGCCTGACCGAGCCGCACTCGGTCGCCTATCAGGTGATGTGCGTGAACTCGAGAATCGCGCCGGGCGATTTCGTCGTGGTCATCGGACCAGGTCCCATCGGTCTGCTGTGCACGCGGATGGCCGCGCTCTCTGGCGCCAGTACGCTTGTCGTTGTGGGTCTGACCGCCGATCGGCCGCGTCTCGAGGCGGCGCGCCGGCTTGGCGCGACCCACACCGTGGACATCGAGACGGAGAACGTCGAAGAGATCATCAGGGACATCTGCCCCATTGGCGCCGATCTGGTGTGTGACGCGTCTGGCGCAAGCTCGACACTCGAGATCGCGTTGCGGCTCACGAGGCCCGACGGTCAAGTGTCCAAGGTCGGATGGTCGCCGGATATCGTCACGACCGACGTGAATCCTCTGGTGATGAAGAACATCCGGCTGCAGGGATCGTTCAGCCACAACTATCCCGTCTGGGAGCGCGTCATCCAGCTCCTCGACCGCGGCGTCACGATGGCCGACACCATCGTCGGGCTGCGCGCACCGCTCGCCGGCTGGCGCGAGGCGTTCGACTCGATGCACGACGGGCGCGTCATCAAGTCGGTGCTGTTGCCGCGCGAGAACTAGAGAGCCCGATCAGGGCCAGGTTCGCGTGTCACGAACTAACAGGAGATCAGAAGATCAGGAGTCGTCTGCTTCGGTTCCTGGATCTCTTGACCTCCTGATCTCTTGACCTCCTGTAAAGAGCAAGTGCCCGTTGCTGACTGAACCCATACCGAACAACCGTCGTGTCGTCGTCATCGGCGCGGGGGCGGCGGGCACGATGGCGGCGATCTTCGCCGCGGCCTCTGGCGCCGATACGCAGCTCCTCGAGCGCACCGCCGACGGCGGGCGCAAGATCCTCATCAGCGGCGGCGGGCGATGCAACATCCTGCCGGCCAGGCTCGATGAATCACGTTTCGTCAGCGATGCGCCGCCTCACTGCGTCCGCCGCATTCTGCGTTCGTGGCCGTTGAGAGAACAGATTGCCTTCTTCGAGCGCGAGCTCGGGCTGCCGCTGGTCGAAGAGGTGGAGTCGGCAAAGCTCTTCCCGGCGTCGCAGCGCGCGCGGGACGTGCGCGATCGGCTGCTGGACCTCGCGCGGCGCAACGGCGCCCGGCTCGTGATGAATACGACCGTCGTGGGATTTCGCCCGGAAGGCAGCGGCTGGCGCATCGACATTCACGATGCCGCGCCGGTGCACGCGGACGCGGTTGTCGTCGCCACGGGCGGGCTCTCGGTGCCGAGTACCGGGAGTGACGGCGCCGGCCTGCGCATCGCCCAGGGCCTGGGACACACGGTCCAACCGACCTATCCCGCTTTGACTCCGCTCACGGCCAACCCGGCGCCATTCGCCTCGCTGTCGGGCGTGTCGCTGCCGGTCACACTCACGGCGCGCGCGGATGGCCTGTCATCCACGGCAAGTGGCGGCTTTCTTTTCACGCACCACGGCTACAGCGGGCCCGCGGTCCTCGATGTCTCGCACGTGGCAGTCCGGTCTCGAGCGCAGGGTTCCCCTGCGGTCATCAGAGTGCGCTGGACCTCGCGTGGCGAAGAAGCCTGGGCGCAGATCCTCAAGCCTCGGGGCTCGCGCGCAGTTTCCGCTGCCGTCGCAGCAGAGCTGCCGGCCCGCCTCGCCGACGCCCTGATCGAAGCTTGCGGAATCGATCCGCGGCTGTCGCTCGCCCACCTCGGCCGTAGCGATCGACTGCGGCTGATCGAGACCCTCGTTCGCGGGGTACTGCCGTGGACCGGGGACGAAGGCTACAAAAAGGCGGAGGTGACCGGAGGCGGCATCAGCCTGACCGAAGTCGACCCAAAAACGATGGAAAGCCGCAAATACAAGGGCCTTTTCCTATGCGGCGAGATGCTCGACGCGTTCGGGCCGATCGGTGGCTTCAACTTCCTCTGGGCCTGGGCCACGGGCCGGGCGGCCGGCCTGGGCGCATCTGCTATAGTTACGGGTTTGGCTCAACCAACGGAAGGCTTCTTGTCATGATTTCGGTCAGCGGCGTCTCCATGCGGTTCGGCTCGAAGATCCTCTTCGAGGACGTCACCACCACGTTCTCGGCGGGCCGGCGCTACGGCCTGACAGGCCCGAACGGCGCTGGAAAATCCACGTTCATGAAGCTGCTGACCGGCGAGGCCCAGCCCCAGCGAGGCACGGTCAACCGGCCGCGCAAGCTCGGCGTGCTCGGTCAGGATCAATACGCCTTCGACGAGTTCCGGGTCATCGATACCGTGATCATGGGGAACGAGCGGCTGTGGACGGCACTCAAGGAGCGCGACGCGCTCTACGAGAAGCCCGACATGACGCACGACGATGGCATGCGCCTAGGCGAGCTCGAGGGAATCGTCGGCGAGGAGGATGGGTACTCGGCCGAGAGCGACGCCGCCATTCTGCTGCAGGGGCTCGACATCCCCGACGCGTTGCACGAGCGGAAGATGGCCGAACTCCAGGGCGGGCAGAAGGTGCGCGTACTCCTCGCGCAGGCGCTCTACGGGAGCCCTGAAGCGCTGCTGCTCGACGAACCGACCAACCACCTCGACCTCGACTCGATCCACTGGCTGCAGTCGTTCCTCGAACGCTTTCAGGGCACGCTCATCGTGATCTCTCACGACCGGCATTTCCTGAACAAGGTCTGCACCCACATCGCCGACATCGACTATCAGACGATCATCACGTATACCGGCGGCTACGACGACATGGTCCTCGCCAAGACGCAGATCCGCTCGACGATCGAAGCGGACAACGCGCAGCGTGAGAAGAAGATCGCGCAGCTCAACGACTTCATCGCGCGGTTCGGGGCCGGCACACGGGCGAGCCAGGTCACGTCGCGCCGCAAAGAGGTCGAGCGGCTGCAGACGACGGAGCTCGCACGATCGAACATTCAGCGTCCTTACATCAAGTTCACGACCAAGCGGCCGTCGGGCAAGGTGCCGTTCGAGTGCAAGGGCCTGAACAAGGCCCATGGCACCCTGAAGGTGATCAAGAATTTCAGCGCGATCGTCAACCGCGGCGAGAAGATCGTCCTCGTTGGAAGAAACGGCGTCGGCAAGACGACGATGCTCAAAGCGCTGCTGGCCGATGCGCCTGATCGTCCGGCGTCGCCCGCGGATCTTGATAGCGGCTCGATCCGATGGGGGCACGAAGTCTCGATCGGCTACTTCCCGCAGGATCACACTGGGGCGATAGAGAAGGGACTGACGGCGGTCGAGTGGCTGCACCAGTTCGATCCCGATGCATCACGGCAGGAAATCCACGGGCTGCTCGGCCAGATGCTGTTCAGCGGTGAAGAGGGCCTCAAGCCGACCGAGGCGCTGTCGGGGGGCGAGACGGCGCGGCTGCTCTTCTGCCGAATCATGCTCCTCAAGCCGAATGTCCTCATCCTCGACGAGCCGACGAATCACCTGGACCTCGAATCGATCAACGCACTGAACGTCGCGCTGCAGAAGTTCGAGGGCACTGTGCTGCTCGTGACGCACGACCAGGACCTGCTCGAAGAGGTCGGCACGCGCGTGTGGAACTTCGAAGACGGCAAGATCGTGGACTTCAAGGGCACGTACGAAGAACTGACCGGCACGACCGCCTCGTAGACGTCAGCCGTTGCCTGGGAGATCACATGGCTTCTGAAGTCTGTCTGCACATCGGCGCGATCACCGACGTCAAGCACGCCGTGGCACGTCGCTGCGAGGAGTGCGTCAAGATCGGGGCGCGTTGGGTCCACCTCCGCACCTGTCAGTCGTGCGGTGCCACGCTGTGTTGCGACTCGTCGCCGAACCAGCACGCGACCAAGCACGCCCGCGCCAGCGGACATCCGGTCGTCGCGTCCGCCGAGCCCGGCGAGCGGTGGCTCTACTGCTATCCCGACGATGACATGGCGGAATATTAGCCGCGGTTGGCGGCTCGCGGTTCGCAGCTCGCGGTTGGCGGCCCGCGCCTGGCGGCTGGCGGCTGGGGTTAGCAACAGCCAGCAGCGAGCAGCGAGCAGCAAGCTATGACGTGAGCGCTGCGCGGCGCTGCTGGTGATACTGCAGCAGCGTGTCGTTTGCGGTCGCGATCACCGCGAGCTCCTTCACGACCTCCGCGAGCCTCGGCCCCGGAATCATCAGATACAGCTCGTCGTCTCCGAGACCCGTGTAGACGCGGTTGCCGATGCAGGCGGTGCTCATGACCGAGCCGTGTGCCATTGCCGCTGGCAGGGCCATGCATGTCGGCCGGCCGAGCAGGGGGAGCTGTGACGCGGCACCGGCACGCGCGGCGGCTTCCTGGAGACGCATCAGCGGCCGCGGCCGCCCGGCCGCGATGATCACGTCAGGGGCGACGGCCGCTTTCCCGAGTGGCGCGTAATAGATGAACGCCGGCGACTGCACCAGGCGCGGAATCGACGGAACCTCTTCCATCCGGACGTAGCCGATGCCCGCCATGAGCGTCAGCGCCTGTTCGAGCTCCGCCTCACGGCCGGCCGGCAGATCGATCGCGTGCGTGTAGCTGCCGATCGGACAGTTCAGGTGATCGCCCGGCACGGTGTAGAACCCGTTGCCGCTCGCGGCAAGACTCCAGAACGTGCAACCGGAAGGGACAGAACCCGAGAACTGCTCCACGCCCGCGGGAGCGGAGGAAAGGTAGGAGACGGCGATCAAGCGAAGAGGGCCAACCGCAGAAACGAGCGCGTCCGAGAGTGCCGAGTAATCAATGGACATGGTCACTGACTACTCTACCCCGAAGATGAGGATGCCGGACAACAGAGGTGACCGAGCGTCCGCCACCTCTGTCGCGTCCGGCGGCGCTCACGCGCCCGGCATCGGTTCGTCGGCGCTGTCGCCGTAGATCGCTGGAACCTTCGATCCCATCGCGCGAAGGTACGCGGCCAGTTGACCGCGGTGATGTACCGAATGGTTGTTGGCAAAGCCCAGATACGTCACGTCGGGCATCTGCATCATGCCGAAGAAGTCCACCGTGGCCGCCAGCTTGTCGGCGGGCATCGCGCGAATCCTCCCGAGCGCGGCGGGGAACTCCTTCTTGTAGTACGCGACAACGTCCGCGACCGATCCGAACAGCGATTCCCGCTGCTTGGCGACCGCGGGATCGAACACGAAGCTGCCCGACACGATGCTGTCGGCGAACCATATATCGGCGGTCGCAAGGTGCGTCGCCAGCTGCCACGCCGTGCGCGACTTTTCGTCCGGGCGATAGGTGCGCTTGTCGTCAGGAACCGCCGCGAGGACCTTGGTGGTCGCGGGGAACTCGCCCTCCCAGAGCTTGCAGAGGTAGTGACAGAGAAACTGTGCCTGAGCTTGATCCATATCGTCTCCTGAAAGCTGGCGGAGGAACCGCCGAGCATTCGGACAGTATCCAAGGCTGGCGGCGCCGTCAAATCGGACGTGGAGAGTGCGTGGCCTGGGAGGCGACGGAGGTAACGGGTTCAACACGAAGAAACGAAGTGAACGAAGACGCACGGAGAGATCCGGGAATGGTTCGGGCACTGCGCACTGAGCTGGTCGAACGCCGGCCTTGGCCGGCGTCACGGCTGGGCGTGAGTGGCGACGGATCACAAGCACGAGCAGGATTCACGGAGTGCTTGTGATCCGTCGCCACTCACGCCCAGCCGACCGCGCGAAGCGCGGTGCGACCAGCCGCAGAGGGACTCAAGCCAGCTCGTTGTCTTCGTGCGTCTTCGTTCGCTTCGTTCCTTCGTGTCGAGTCTTCTCCGGTTCGCTTCGTCTCCTCCGAAGCGTCCCCTCCGACAATCTACGGCTGGCGCAGCGCGGTCATCGGGTCGCAGTGCGCGGCGCGGCGCGCGGACAGCCAGCAGGCGCTGGCGGCCACGCTCATCAGGAGGGCCGGCACGCCGGCAAGAATCGCGACGTCCATGGGGCCACGGAGAACGATGAGGGCGCTCAAGGCGATGGCCCAGCCGGCCACCGCACCGACGCTGATCACGAACAGACTCTCGCGCGCGAACTGGGCCACGACACCCTGCGGCGTCGCACCGAGGGCGAGGCGCACGCCGATCTCCGTCGTTCGCTGGGACACCGTGTAGGACACCACGGCGTAGATCCCGATCGCCGCCAGCAGCAGGAGCATGGGTCCGAGGACCGAGAACATCCGAGCCGGAATGCGCCGGAAGAGCAGGCTGGTCTCGACGTGCGCCGTGAGCGTCCTCACATTGTAGACAGGCAGCTCGGGATCGAGGTCGCGCACGGTGCTGCGGACGGCTGACGCAACGGCGGTTTCGCTGCCTGCCCTCGTGCGCAGGTGAACCTCTCCCACACGCGTGGGACTGTCACGATACGAGAAGTAAATGATGGGGGTCGGCGGTTCGCCGAAGGCGTTGTAGAGCGAGTTCCGGGCGACGCCGGCGATCACGTACGACCGGCCGCGCGCCTGCAGGCGGCGGCCGAGCGGCTCGAGGCGGGCGAGATACCGTCGGACGAACGCCTCGTTGACGATGACTTGTGGCGGCGTCGACGTGTCACGCAGGTCGGCGAAGTCCGTTCCGGCGAGGAGCGGGATGTCCATCACCGCGAAATAGCCCGGCGTCACCGTGTTCGCGAGCGCCTGATCGAACCCGGCTTCGGCGCGCACCCAGCCGTCGACGGTAAAGACGCGGGACGGCAGTCCGTGAATGTCGAGCGGAATGGACGACGCGATGGCGGCGCCGTCGACCGACGGCAGCGTCCTCAGCCGGTCGAGGAGGCGGGTCGCAAACAGACGGGCAAACCCGTCATCGGTGTTACGGCCCGTGAGGTCGTAGGCGGCGAGCAGCACCCCCTCGCGACGGAAGCCCGGGTCGGTATCGCGCGTCTCGAGGAAGCTGCGGAGAAAGAGGCCGGCGGCCACGAGCACCATGAGCGCGAGCGCCACCTGAACGGCCATGAGGCCGTTGCGCAGCCGGCTGCGGCCACCCGGCGACGAGCCGGTACGAAACGCGAGCTGCGGGTCCAGGCGCGCAAGGTGAAGGGCCGGCGCGGCCCCGAAAATGCCGCCGCACGCGAGGCCGAGCGCCGCCGCGAACAGAAGACCGCCTAGATCCACGTGCGTCTCGAAGTTGATCGGCAGGCCGATCGTCAGCGGCACCGCGCTCATGGCCCGCGTTCCCCACATGCCGATCGCAACGCCAAGCCCTGCACCCGCGAGTGCGAGCAGCAGGTTCTCCACCAGCAGGAGCCGCACGATCCTCCACGGACCCGCGCCGAGCGCCAGCCGCATGCCCATCTCACGCTGACGAGCGCTCGCACGCGCCAGCATGAGGTTCGCCGTATTGCCGCACACTGCCACCAGCAACAACAGCATGATGGCCTGCAGAAACGCGAGCGCCGTCACCAGGAAACGCTGCGGCCCACGCGAGAACTGCCAGAACGGCAGAACCTCTGCCTCCATGGTGGCATTCGTCTCTGGGTATTCTCTCGACAACTGCCGCATCGCCGCGTCCACATCGCTCTGCGCCTGCTCCCTCGTCGTCCCCGGCCGGAGCAGACCAGTGGCGGTGTACCCGCGGGCACCCCGTTGGTCCAGCTCGCGCGATCCGTTGAGCAGCGCCTGCGCCATGGTGGCCGGCAGCCATAAATCGAACTTCAAGCGGAGCACCGTGCCCTGGAATCCCTCTGGCGCGATGCCGATGATGGTGATGTCCCGGCCGTTCACGCGGACCGTCTGTCCCACGGCGGTCGCTGCGCCAGCCAAGTGGCTCTGCCAGTACTCGTGAGAGATCACGGCAACCGGTTCGCCGCCGGGCGTGGCGGCCTCGTCGGCACGAAAGAAGCGTCCGCGGGCTGGCCGCAGACCGAGCGCCGCGAAGTAATTGCCGGAGACGAGCAGCCCGTACGCGCGTTCAACCTGACCCGGTTCGCCGACATAGAGCGGCGTCATCCGAAACGCCAGGAGGTCCCGGAACGTATGCAGGCGCTCCCGCAGGTCGCGGTACTCGAGCCACGACGTGCCGGGATTCATGCCTGTTTCGGTCCGGGGCTCCACGAGGTGAAAGCTCGCGGCGTCGGCGACACCGGGAATCGGCTGAAAGACGACGGCCTGAATCCACGAGAAGATGACGAGGTTGACGCCGATGCCGACGCCGAGCGAGAGGATGACCACCATCGCAAGGACGGGCATCCGGGCAACCATGCGACACGCGTGGCGCACGTCGCGGCCAGCCGATTCGATCCAGTGCAATGAGTGCCTCGCGTCGTGGTTTGCCAGCGCTCGACGCCTACTTGCCGGTCGAGCGAGTGGCGGTCCAGGTCATGTCGCCCATCTGGCTCGAAAGGTAACCCTCGAGCGTGCCGTTCTCCCTCAGCTTCGCAGTGAGGCTGATCTGGGTGTCTCCGCCTGCGGTGGCGATGGTGAGCGTGGCTTCGACGAGTTCGCCCTCGACCGGCAGGTCGCCATGCGGCGTCGCAAACGTTCCGCTGACCTTCTTGCCGTCCTGGGTCAGCTCCAGGCCCATCGTCATGTCGCCGTGAGGTCCACCCTTGACGTACACCGTCCATCGGCCGTCGACGCGTGGCGCGGTCTTGTGTTCGCTCTTCTTCTCCTGAAATGCGTTCGCGGCGCGGGCCTCGCCGGCCTGCGGCACACCGGACAGCGCGATCGCCGTCAGCAACGCGAGGGTTCTGGTCGTCATGGATGTCTCCTCAATGCCCGTGAATATGCTGGAACCATGCGGTAAGGGAACCGTCGCCCTGCCCGCGCAACGAGATGGCCGCGACGATCAGCAGCGCGGCGGCAACGAGAACGATTACCAGCGTTCGCTTGGTCATGGGTGTGGCTCCGGGTCGTTCGAGTGGTTGAGGACGAGAGCCTATCGGCATGCCGCTGAATGGCGCATGAATGCGGTGTTCAGGTGCCGTTCAGGTTCGGTTGAGCTATAACGGTCTGGTGCGAGTCCTCGTTGTCGAAGATGAGGCGCGGTTGTCGCGCCAGCTCGCGGCCGCGCTCAGCGAGGCCGGGTACGCGGTCGACTGCGCTGCCGACGGCGAGCGGGCCGATTTTCTCGGCAGGACGGAACGATACGATGCCGTGGTGCTGGACCTCGGCCTGCCCCGCGTGGATGGGCTCACGGTGCTGCGGAGATGGCGCGAGGAAGGCCTGGCGATGCCCGTGCTGCTCCTGACGGCGCGTGGAAGCTGGCACGAGAAGGTGCAGGGGATCGACGGCGGCGCAGACGACTATGTGGCGAAGCCCTTCCGGATGGAAGAAGTGCTGGCGCGTCTTCGCGCCCTCATCCGCCGCGCCAGCGGACAGTTCGCGCCGGAGCTTCGCTCGGGAGCCGTCGCGCTCGATCCGCGTGCGGCGCGCGTCACTCGCGGCGGCGTGCCGGTCAAACTGACGAGCCACGAGTTCCGCGTGCTGTCGTACCTGATGCACCACCGCGGGCGCCTCGTGTCGCAGGGCGAGCTGACCGAACACATCTACTCGCAGGGCTTCGACCGTGACTCGAATACGGTGGAGGTGTTCATCGCCCGCCTGCGGCGCAAGCTGGGCCCCTCGTTCATCGAAACCGTGCGCGGCATGGGCTATCGCATCTCGCAGGACGGCAAGTGACCCCCGGATTGTCGCTGCGCACCAACGTCCTGATCGGGGCGGTGCTGTGGACGGTCGGGCTGTTCGCCGTCGCCGGCGTGGTCATGACCCAGATCATCTATCACCATCCCGCCGCGCCCAGGATCTTTCACGGAATATTTCTCCATGTGACGGCGGTGTCGATTCTCGCGCTGGTCTGCATGATCGCCGGCCTCGTCTACGTGCGAAGCGGCTTGACGGCCGTCGATCGCCTGCGCCTACGGCTGGCCGCCGTTCATCAGGGCCGTGAACGCCTGGTCGAAGGCAACTATCCTGCCGAGGTGCAACCGCTCGTCAACGACCTGAACGTTCTGCTCGACCACCGCGAGCAGGCGGTCAAGCGAGCCGTCGCGAGGGCGGGCGACCTCGCGCATGGCCTGAAGACACCGCTCGCGGTCCTGTCGCAGGAGGCCGAGCGCGCCGCCGCCGCGGGCCAGCACGAGGTCGCGCAAGCCGTCAGCCAGCAGGTGGAGCGCATGCGACGTCAGGTGGAGTCACACCTGGCGCACGCCCGTGCGGCCGCCTCGGGTGCCACCCCCGGCGCCCGATGTCAGGTCGCGGAATCGGCGGAGGGCCTGGTGCGGACGATGCTCCGGCTCCATGCCGATCGCGGGCTCGCCATCGACGTTCGCGTCCCGCCCGAGCATTCGGTGCGATGCCAGCGCGAGGATCTCGACGAGATGCTCGGCAACCTGCTCGACAACGCCTGCAAATGGAGCCGGACGCGCGTGTCGATCGTATCGACGGCCGGCCCGCAGTCGATCGTGATTACAGTCGATGACGACGGGCCAGGCCTCGATCCATCGATGCGCGACGTGGTGATTCAGCGTGGCGTGCGCGCGGACGAGGCCGCGCCGGGTTCAGGCTTCGGGCTCGCGATCGTCCGCGATCTTGCCGACCTCTACGCCGGCACGATCGCGCTCGACCGATCCCCCGACGGCGGCCTGCGCGCGCAGCTGACGCTTCCAGGTGTGCCGTAGTTCTTCCGCGAAAGAGCTGAATCAGGAGTTCAGGAAGGGGCCGGATATACTGCGCGGATGACTGGCATCGATACTGCCGCGACGTCACCTCGCAGACCCTGGCCACGCCGTCTGCTGCGGTGGGCCGTCTGGCTCGGGTTGGCGATCGTGCTCATCGTGGCGACCGTTATCGTGGGTGCGGCGGTTGACGCACGGTACCGCCTGCCTGATCTGCAGGTGTGGCACAGGAACGCCCCCGCGAGCGAAATCCGCGCCGCGGATATCGACGCACGGTTCACCCTCGCCGACTACCTCAAGCGGGAACAGCAGGTCTTCGACGAGGTCCGCACCGAGGTCGAGGACGCAGTCGCTCCCGCCGCCAACTACGCCGTGAATCGTTACGTACGCGCGAGCCGGTCGAGCCCGTCCCGGCTCGATCGCGACTACAACCGGACGTTCGAGGTCGAGCCGGATACGGTCCGCGGCGGCGCGCTCTTGATCCACGGCCTTACGGATTCGCCGTACTCGATGCGAGCGATGGCCGAGCAGCTCCGTGCTGACGGCTACTACTCGCTCGCACTGCGCATGCCTGGCCACGGCACCGTGCCCGCCGGACTGGTCACGAGCGGGGCGGACGACTGGAGTGCGGCGGTGAGGCTGGGCGTCCGCCACGTGCGGGCGCGAATTGGCGCGGGGCTGCCGCTCGTGCTCGTCGGTTACTCGAATGGCGGCGCGCTCGTGACGCGTTACACGCTCGAGGCGCTCGAAGACTCCTCGCTCCCCAGACCCGACCGGCTGATACTCGTCTCGCCCATGATCGGCATCTCGCCGGCGGCGCGCCTGGCGAACGTGATCAGCGCGCTCGGCCCCATTCCCTACTTCGAGAAGGCGCGCTGGCTCGACGTGATTCCAGAATACAACCCGTTCAAGTACAACTCGTTTCCGGCCAACGCCGGTCGGCAGACGTACGACATCACGATCGATGTACAACGGCGACTCACACGACTGGGAGCCGCCGGACGGCTCAGCGCGTTTCCTCCGGTGCTGACGTTCCAGTCTCTGGTCGATGCCACCGTCAGCACGCCGGCCATCGTGGCCAACCTCTACGATCGCCTGCCGCGGAACGGCAGCGCCCTCGTCCTGTTCGACATCAACCGCCACGCGAGGCTCGACCAGTTCATCCGGCCCGAGGATCAGACGCTGATTGCGAGGCTCTTCGAAAGACGGGCGAGGGACTATCGCGTCACCGTCGTGACGAACGCGCGCGCCGATACGCTCGAAGTCGCAGCCCGTGATGTCACGCCGGGCTCGACGACGCCCGTCGACCAGCCGCTCGGACTGGAATGGCCGCGGGACACGTTCTCGCTGTCGCACGTCGCGTTGCCGTTTCCAGAAAGCGACCCCGTCTACGGAAACATGGCCAGGGAATCGGCTGTCGGCCCGATCGCGCTCGGGCTGCTGAGCCCGCGCGGCGAAAAGGCGGTGCTGACCGTGCCCGTCGACGTGCTGATGCGTGTAACATCGAACCCGTTCTTCCCGTACCTCGCGCAGCGCATGAACGCGTGGGTGAACGCCGATCGGTGAAACGCTCTACCGGACGCAGATCACTGTCGAACGCCTCACGGGACGCGGATCACGCGGATCTCACGCGTCGGAAGGCGTTCGCCCTCATCGACGCCTGGCCAGCGCTCTGAAGATCACCAGATGCCCCGCGAGCGCGGCGAGCACCATGACCGCCGGCAGCCACACGAACGGCGGATGCGTCACCCAGACGTTGAGGTGCTCGGGACCGAAATATTGAAACCGCGGCGTGCCGAGGATCGCCACCGTGACCACGTTGGCGAGGAGCACGAGCCCCAGGATGTTCCAGGCAAGGACAAACCGACGCCCGACGCGTCCGGACCACACGAGCAGTGCGACCGCGACCGCGGTCACGCCGGTGACGATGTCGAAGTTGCGGCCTGAATAGGTCATCTGGATCGGCATGACGCCACGCTCGTACATCGCGTGCATGGCGAGCTCCAGCGGCAGCCGGAATCCCTGCACGGCCACGAGCAGCCAGAGCGGAAGGGAGGTCGACAACCTGGTGCCCAGCCTGCCGAACGCGAGCGCGAACGCGAGGATGAAGACGAAGAGGACCAGAATCCCGAACGGTGGCGGCGTGCGCTCGAAGTTCGCGAGGACACCGCTGGCCGCGGCAATCCATGTAATCGCCATCCAGGTCGCGGAGGCAACAAGCGTCAGGACGCCGACGCGGCGGGCCGCCGATATGTCCGCGCCGGCACGCCGCCAGGACACAGCTGCACCCCACGCCAGGACTGCGGCCAGCGCCACGGGAATTGCCACGAATGCGAGGAGGACCGGATCGCTCACAGGGCTGGCCTTTCGGTGCAGCGTTCACACCTCTTTGAGGGCGGTTTCGTGGAGGTCGAATTGAGCCATGGGCTGACTGGAACGTACCTCAGAATCGGCCCGGTCACGTCACTCGGGCCAACCAGCGGCTGTGAGCTAAAATAAGGGGTTATGGCCAGTCTGATTGAAGCGATTGAGATCAAGCGCAAGATGTTCTTCGAGTTCGAGGATGCGCCCTATCACTGCATTGACGTCGATGTCTCAAAGCCGACCGCCCGCGGCGGCCAGACGCTCGTCCGCATCAAGATGCGCAACCTCCTGACGCGCGCCGTCTTCGACAAGACTTTCAAGGCCGGCGAGAAGTTCAAGGAACCCGACCTCGCCACCGTCGACGCCACGTTCCTGTACTCGGGCGGCGACGGCTATCACTTCATGGATCAGGAGTCGTTCGAGACCGTCACCCTGAATGCGACCATGGTCGGCGAGGACCGGCTGCTGCTCGTCGACAACGTCCTCGTGCAGATTCAGAAGTACAACGGCAACGCCATCGGCTTGCAGTTCCCGCCACACGTCGAGCTGACGGTCACATCCTCAGAGCCTGGCGCCCGCGGCGATACGGCGAGCGGCAGCGTCACCAAGGTCGCAACCCTAGAGACCGGACTCCAGATTCGCGTGCCGCTCTTCATCAAGGACGGCGAGAAGGTGAAGGTTCATACCGAGACGCGGGAGTTTGCGGGAAGAGCGTAGGCTCGCGGCTCGCCTTCGCGGCTCGCGGTTGGCGGCTCGCGGTTGCTAATTAGCAGCCGCCAGCAGCGAGCCGCGAGCGGCTAGAAAGCGTAATCAACCCCGATGACCGGCGTCACCCGGCTCTTGAGGCCAGACGAGCTGATCGGGAAAAGAACACTCGCCGAGATGAGCAGGTTTCCTTTCGGATTGAACTTCGCGCCGATCGTCCCCAGCGTCAGGTTCAGGTTCCCGGCGATCGGCTCGAACTCATCGAAGCTCGTGGTCTGGACCGGGCCGCCGCTCCGCGTCACATACTGGAAGGGCTTGCTGACGATCTCCAGCCGGCCCGCGTCGCGGAGCGACCGCCCCAGGACATCGCCGACAATCGTCAGCCGTGACTCCACGACGAACTCGAGACCAGCGGCGTAGTTGATCTCATCGGGCAGCGGTACCTCGCCGCCGAGCGTGGCGAGCAGTCCGACGTTCGGAGCGGCGCCCCAGGTGGCGGTGTAGCCGATGTTCGCGTGCTGCATGAATTTGCCGCGCCCGCTCGACACGATCGCGAACATCTTGGTCTGGCCGCCGGTGCCGAGCAGGTTGTTCTGATCGCCAGTCGGCATCCGGACGTCGAGGCCGGCCGCGACGCCGCCGCCGGCGAAGTCCAGAAAGCGGTACTGCGATCGCACGACCACGTCACCAATGCCGGTCGCCGAGCTGCCTTCATGAAAGGTTTTCTGCGTCGCATTGGGGTTGCCGGCCTCGAAGGTGTGGGTCAGCGGATCGTTGGCCGTCGCGAGGCGCAGGATCGTCGCCTGCACGTCGGCATCGAGCTTCACGTGCACGAAAGGGACGAGCACGCCGACGTCCCACCGATCGGTCAGGCCGTAGTTGAGCGAGAAGACGGCCGTGTCGGTGCTGGTCTTCATCGAGAGCGCCGCCTCGATGAGATCGCCTTCGAACGGCGGGTCGAACCGCGTGTCATTCGGCGTGACGACGGGCCCGCCGCCTCCACCGCTGCCGCCGCCACCTCCCCCCGTGCCTCCGCCCGTGCCCGACGAGCAGCATTCCTCGTGGCGAAGGTAGAACTTGATCGAACCGTCGTTGAGATTCTGGCCTTCGAAGCTCCGGTAGGCCGTGTGCTGATACGAAAAGCCCGCGTTGAACCGGTTCCGGCCCATCGTCACCGCGCGCTCGGCGAACACGGGGCCGAAGCTGGGCGTCGTGCGCCTGAACGTGCCGAGTGTGTCGTCGAACGTGTAGGTAAAGCCACCCGCTGGCGAACCGAGCGGAAAAGTCGAGAGCTGCATCAACATCAGGGTGTTGAAGCTGCGGACGATGCCTACGGCCGGATTGTCGAGGTCCTCGGCGTCGATCGGGCTGAAGTGCGCGACGTGCGACAAGCCCGCCGTGACCGGCCGCGGCAGCGTGATCTCGCGGAGGATCAGATCGGGCAGGAGCTCGGCGAGGTTCGGCGGCGCGTCCTGCGCCGCGGCCGGTCCGGATACGGCAGCACCGAGGACCAGGCTCAGCGCGAGAGAGAGACACCAGCGTCGGGCAGTCATCCATCCTCCGAAACGTGCTCAGACCCAAAAAGCGTACGGCCGTGTGCTCCGGCGACCGTTGAATCGTCTCCACGTCTTGTATCACGTGCACGAGGCTGCGGACGGCTGCTTTCCCCCCGGCTTGACATTGTATTAATGAACTAGTACATTAGTTCACGTGGATATCGTCTCCATCGACACGAGCGACGCGACGCCGATTTACGCGCAGCTCGAGCGTGGACTACGCGCGGCGATTGCCACGGGCCGGCTGCGCCCCGGCGATCAACTGCCGACCGTGCGCCAGCTGGCGGTGGAGCTGCGGGTCAACGCCAACACGGTGGCGCGAGTGTACAGCGAGCTCGAGCGCGCCAGCGTCATCGAAACGCGGCGCGGCGTCGGGTCGTTTGTGAGCGCGACGCCGACGCAGGCGCACCCGCCCCGCGACCGCGATCGGCGGCTCCGCGCGTTCGTCACGCGCGTGCTGGCCGACGCCGACGCGGCCGGATTCACGTTCGAGGATCTCGTCGCGGCGCTCGAGACTCACAAAAGAGACGCACACAAAAGAGGAGAAGCCTGATGGCTCCCGTGATCTTCGCAGTCCCGGAAAGGCCTTCGGTCAGCGTGCCACGGGTCAACTTCGTGGCCATCGCGATTCTGCTCGCCGGGGCCGGGCTGGCGACCTACGAGTGGCGGGCCACGGGAGGCGTGGTGCTCCCGGCCGCACTCTTCGCGTCGGGCTTGGTGCTGATGCAGGCGCCTCGCGTCGCCCAGCAGTGGGAGCGCGCCGTGGTTCTGAGGCTCGGCCGCTTCGTCGGCCTGCGCGGGCCGGGGCTCTTCTGGGTCGTGCCGTTCGTCGATCGGGTCACTGCGTGGATCGATCAGCGGACCATCACCACGAGCTTTGCCGCCGAGCAGACGCTGACCTCGGACACCGTGCCGGTGAACGTCGACGCGGTGCTGTTCTGGATGGTGCACGACGTGCAGCGGGCCGCGCTCGAAGTGCAGGACTATTCGCAGGCCGTCAGCTGGGCGGCGCAGACTGCGCTGCGCGACATCATCGGCCGCACGACGCTCGCCGATCTCCTTCGCGGCCGGGAGCAGATCGAGGCCGAGCTCCAGCAGCTCATCGACCTGCGTTCGAACCCCTGGGGCGTCACGGTGTCGTCGGTCGAAATGCGGGACATCGTCATCCCGGGTGCGCTGCAGGACGCCATGTCGCGGCAAGCGCAGGCCGAGCGCGAGAAGCAGGCGCGCATCATCCTCGGCCAGGCCGAGATGGAGATCGCGCATTCCTTCCAGGAGGCCGCCAAGTCGTACCACGACAACCCGACTGCGCTCCACCTGCGCGCGATGAACATGCTCTACGAGGGCCTGAAGGAAAAGGGCGCGCTCATGCTCATCCCGAGCAGCGCCGTCGAGTCGATGGGCATGGGCGGGATGCTCGGCGCCGCGGCGATGCGGCAGGTCACGCTGACCGGCGGCAACGAGGCTCCGACGAAACCGGAGTAGGACGGGCACGGCCAGCGGCGCCTGCGGCCTCGCCTTCGCCAAGGCTACGGCGAGCTTCGCTGGCGAGTGACAGCCTTGAGCCGCCGTGAGCGCGAAGCGCGAGCGGCAGCGCTTGGGGGTGGGGCCCCAAGCGCGCTGAGAGACGTGGGGCCCCACGAGCATTGAGAAATGCGGACAGGGGGCCGGAATCAGCCAGTCTGCCCGTCAGAGCTCTCAGCGTTAACCAAGGAGGACCGCCATGAATACCAACGCACCCGACCGCATCTCGATGGGCGTGAAGCTCATGATCGCCATCCTCGGCGCGTTTCTCTGTCTCGTGGGCTGGTATCGCTGGTTCAGCTGACGCTCGCCAGCAATCCCGAACGTCTCGCCAATCACACGCTCGGAGGCGTTCATGCACACGCTCCCAATGGCTATCCGTGCGCTTCGATCGTCGCCGGCCACGCGGATCGATCCGCTCACTGCATTGCGAACCGAATGAAATGACGCGGGCTTAGAATGTACGCGGTCCGCAACCGGAGAGCGATCCAGGACACATCGCCATACATAAATGAGCAGACATCGGCGCCTTTCTCTCACCCCCATCCTCCTGGCTCTTTCCTTCCTGGCTGCGACTGGACCGGCGGCTGCGCAATCGCCGACGATCGAAAACACGATCCGGTTGCGCGTGGAACAGTCGCGCCAGCAGCCGGCGGTCGGTGTTCGCGGCGCACGCCTGCTGCAGCCCGATGCGGTCGCGCGATTCTTCGAGGCGCGCGCGTTCGCACCGGCCTGGCGTCTTCCGGGTGGCGCGCAGCAGATGCTGGCGGCCATTCGGAACATCGAGCAGGACGGGCTGACCCCCGCTCACTATCACCTGGCCGTCATCACTGCCGCGATGGATGCGTACGCCAAGTCGCCCTCGACAGATACCGCGGCCGACCTCCAGGTGCTCATCTCTGACGCCGCCGCGGCCCTCATCGACAACGTGCGATACGGACGCGTGCGGCCGGCGACGCTCGACAAGCGCTGGAACGTGGACCCGCGTGTCGGCGCGGCAGCGTTGGACGTCGCCCTCAACGACCTCACACGAGCGTCCGCCATCGACGCGGGGATCGAGGCGCAGAAGCCGGCGCACTTCATCTATACCGGTCTGAAGCAGGCGCTGGCGCGCATGCGCACGGTCGCTGGCGCGGGAGGGTGGCCGGCCGTCGCTTCCGGGCCCGCGATCAAACCTGGCGCGACCGACCCGCGCGTGGCGACGATCAGGAACCGCCTCCGCGTCGCGGGCGAGCTCGCGGGGACGGCGTCGGCCGATAACACGGCGTACGATGCCGCGCTCGAATCAGCGGTGAAGAATTTCCAGGCTCATCATCGGCTCACAGACGATGGGGTGATAGGGAAGGCGACGATTGATGCGATGAACATCACTGCGGAGGCCCGGGTGCAGCAGCTGCGCGTGAATCTCGAGCGCGCGCGGTGGGTCGTATCCGGCCTGAGCGATACGTTCGTGCTCGTCAATCTGCCGGCATTCAAGGCCTACCTCATCCGCGATCGCAAGAACATCTGGGAAGCGCGCACGCAGATCGGACGCGAGGCGCGGCAGACGCCGACGTTCCGCGCCGACATGAAGTACCTGGTGTTCAATCCGGATTGGACCGTGCCGCCGACGATTCTCGCGCAGGACGTGCTCGCGGGCATGCGCAAGGGCCAGAACACGATCGCGCGCAAGCGCCTGGTGATTCTCGATCAACAGGGCCGGGCCGTGGATCCGTCGTCCATCGACTGGCAGAATGCAACGCCCGGTAACTTCCGTTATACGCTGCGACAGCCGCCGGGGCCCGACAACGCGCTCGGGCGGGTCAAGTTCATCTTTCCCAACCAGTATTCGATCTTTCTGCACGACACACCCAGCCGCGAGCTGTTCGCCTCCGATCAGCGCACGTTCAGCTCAGGGTGCATCCGCGTCGAGCACCCGCTCGACCTGGCGGCCGTCCTGCTCGAGGGACAAGAGAACTGGAACCCGACGCGCATTCAGGAAACAGTCGACTCCGCCCAGTCGCAGACCGTCTTCCTCAGCACGCCGCTGCCCGTCCTCATCGTCTACTGGACCGTCTCGGTCGGCGCCGCCGGCGAGCTGAGGTTCGCCAAGGACGTCTATTCCCTGGACCCGGCTGTGCTCCGTGCGCTCGGGGACACCCAACCTTGAGTGTCCCCGGCAGTTTCTGGCACGGTTTTCGCGCCGGGGACACTCAAGGTTGGGTGTCCCCGCCTAGAAATACTTCCCCAGGAACTCGAGGAACGCTTTCCAGTCGGCTGGGGTGGCCGTGTGGCCGCCGGTGTGGTAGGTCCATCCCAAATCGCCGCTCGTGACGGGTGTGTCGAGCGGTGGCAGCTCGGTCACCCCCAGATCCTTCCTGCCGAGCAGACGGTAAACCGGTCCGGCGGCGACGGCGGCTTTGAACATTCCGACCGGGTCGGCCCACTGATCGGCCGTGCCGCCGCTGATGAACACGGGGCGCGGGGCGCTCAGTGCGATCAGCATGTGGGCGTCGACTGGCATCTCGTTCCAGCGGCCGGCCCACTTCTGGAAATTTCCGGCGAACTGCCAGGGGAAGTTCTGCGCCATATCGTCGACGGTCTCGCCCCAGTCACGGCGGGCGAGCGCCGCGCCCATCTCTCCCGAGCAGCTCGAGAACGCCGCCGCAATCCGCTCGTCCTTGGCCGTGGCCCAGAGCGCGGTCTTTCCCAGTCGCGAGTGTCCGAAGAGCGCAACCTGCTTCGCGTTCACCGACTTGTCGGTCTCGAAGTAGTCGATCATCCGGCTGACGCCCCACGACCAGGCGCTAATCGTCCCCCACTCGTCCGGCGCGGGCTGCTCCTGCCCGGGCGCGAGCGTGCGGCCGATGACGCCCTGCGTGAAGCTGTCGATCCTATCCGGCTGGATGTCCCCATATCCGACGGTCGCGTAGCCCCAGCCACGGCTGATGATCTCGGCCGCGACCGGCGGATCGGTGGGAAATCCGGCGCCGCCCCTGCCCTGCGCCGTCGGGGGCGGCGGGGGTCCTCCGCCAAAGTTGAGCAGCAGGATTACCGGCACCGGTTTCTTCGCGGTCGCCGGCGTGTACAACGTCAGCTTGATCTGCGGAGCGTCCGGCCCGCTGCCAATCGTCCCGGTGATTTTCTTCATGACCGCCGCACCGTCGCGCGCGTGCGCGTCGGTTTCCGTGACCTCCCACCTCACCGCCGGCGTTTTCGCCGGCAGGCGGCCGTAGATCTCGGTCTCGTACATCCGCAGGATCTCGGGTCGACGCTGCTTGATCCAGGTCTGACGGTCGCGCACCGGTCTGCCGTTCGCGAGCACCAGCGGATCTGGCAGCGTGAACGGGGCAACCTTGGCCTCGTCGTAGTTGGAAACGTGACCGGTCTTCAGCGCGCGGCGCAGCGGATTGCCGTTGGGGTCCGATCCCAGATTGGTCGTGGACACCGGCGTTGTTGCCGTCTGGCCTGCCGGAGGGGTTGGAGCCTGTTGGCCACCGAGGGTCAATCCCGTTCCCACGAGCACCGCTGTCAACACGCTCAGTTGCTTCCGCATGACCGCCCCTTTCCTGCTCTCGCCTCGGTACCTGAATCGACTGGGACTATATCGCGCCCTGCCGCAAGACCTCTTCCATGACGGAGGACGCAGACGTTTCTCAGTGCTGGCGCATAGACTATGGCATGCCGCGCTTCGCCGCGAACCTGAGCATGATGTTCACGGAGGTCCCGTTTCCCCAACGGTTCGAGGCCGCGGCCCGCGCCGGCTTCACCGCGGTCGAGTTCCTGTTCCCCTACGAGTTTCCCGCGCGGGACATCGCCAGGTGGCTCGCGGACAACGGCCTCGAGAATGTGCTGTTCAACCTTCCACCCGGCGACTGGAACGCAGGCGACCGGGGATGCGCGTCCATTCCCGGGCGTGAAGCGGAGTTCCTCGCGGGCGTCGATCGCGCGCTGGAGTATGCGGACGTGCTTGGCACTCCACGGCTCCATGCCCTGGCAGGTCGCCTGCCGGCCGGCGCGGATCGGCAACTCCACCACAAGGTCCTGGTCGCCAACATCAGAGCGGCGGCGCGGCGAGTGGCAAGACAGGGCCGCACGCTGCTCATCGAACCCATCAACCCGCGCGACATCCCCGGCTTCTTTCTCAACACCCAGGCCGAGGCACACGCGATTCGCGAGGAGGTCGCCGAGGCCAGCCTCAAGGTGCAGATGGACTTCTACCACGCTCAGATCGTTGACGGCGATCTGGAAATGACCTTCAGGACGTACTTCGACGGCATCGGTCACGTGCAGATCGCCGGAGTCCCCGCACGAGGCGAACCGGACCGCGGCGAAGTCAACTACGGATATCTTTTCAGTCTGATGGATGAATTGGGATACGCCGGGTGGGTCGGGTGCGAGTATCGACCAGCCGGCCGCACCGAAGACGGCTTGGGATGGTTGGACGCCTGGCGCCAGGGACGCCACATTGCATGAACATCGTCATCACCGGAGGAGCGGGTTTCCTGGGACGGCGGCTGGCCGAGACGCTGCTCGAGCGCGGCGTGCTCGGTGGAGCCGACGGCCGCGATGCGCGCATCAAGAGGATCACATTGGTCGACGTCGTGCCGGCACCGGATCTGACGGACAGTCGTGTCCGCCAGATCACGGGCGACGTCGCCGATCGGCAGCTGCTCGAGCGCGCGATCGATGCCGAGACGACGTCGGTCTTTCACCTTGCGGCGATCGTGAGCGGCCAGGCAGAGGCCGATTTCGATCTCGGGATGCGCGTCAACCTGGACGCATCGCGGCACTTGCTCGAGATCTGCCGCAATCATGGACAACGGCCGCGCGTGGTGTTCACGAGCTCCGTGGCGGTGTATGGAGGTGACCTGCCGGCGAAGGTGCCCGACGATCTGGCTGTCGCGCCGCAGACGTCCTACGGCACGCAGAAGGCGATGGCCGAGCTCCTCATCAACGACTACACGCGACGGGGCTTCGTCGACGGCCGTTCGTTGAGGCTCCCGACGATCAGCGTCCGGCCCGGCCGGCCGAACGCGGCCGCCTCGTCGTTTGCGAGCGGCATCATCCGCGAGCCACTGAACGGCGAACCCTCGGTCTGTCCGGTCGGCGCGGCCACGCGCGTCTGGCTGCTGTCTCCACGCACGGTGGTCGACTGTTTCATCATGGCCCACGACATCGACGGCGCACGGCTCGGATCGAACCGCCTCCTCAACCTTCCGGGCATGTCGATCACGGTGGGCGACATGGTCGCGTCGCTCGGGCGCGTCGCCGGATCGGATGTCGCGGCGCGGGTCCGGTTCGAGCCTGACCCTCGCATCGAGCGGATGGTCGCCACGTGGCCTGGCGAGCTCGCGGCGTCGCGCGCGCGGGCGCTTGGATTCCCGAGCGATACCGACTTCGACGAGATCGTCCGCCGCTACATTGCGGAGGCGGGGATTGGGAGACCTCAGTAGCAGAAACCACACGCATTCATGGACCCCAGGCGTCACGGACGACACGGATAGTCGGCCGGGCTTCCCAAGGACTAGAATCGAACGAGATGGCCATCACGACGGTCTTCAACGGCGCGTCGATCTCGGTGATCGACTATCGGTGCGAGGCCAAGCCCGGCGACGAGCCGTTTGTCGAGTGGCATGACGCCTTCACCGTGAGCTACGTTCGCAAGGGCAGCTTCGGCTATCGCTTCCGCGGCCAGTCCTACGAGCTCGTTGCCGGGTCGTTTCTCGTCGGCCACCCCGGCGATGAGTACATGTGCACACACGACCACTCCGGCGGCGATGAGTGCCTGTCGTTCTACTTCAACCCATCGCTCGTCGACGCGATCGGCGGACCGGCCGACGCGTGGCAAGCCGGGTGTCTCCCACCGCTCGCCGACATGATGGTGTTCGGTGAGCTGGGACAGGCGGCGGCCTCGGGCCGAAGCGCGATCGGCGTCGACGAGGTCGGACTGATCCTGGCCGGCCGTTTTGTCGACGCCGTATCCGGGCGCACGCGGCGTCCGGAGAGCCTGCCCGGACGCGACCGCCGGCGTGCGGTCGAAACGGCCCTCTGGATCGACGCACATTCGCACGAGCCAATCGGCCTCGACGAGGCGGCACTCCAGGCAGGCCTCAGTCCATTCCATTTCCTTCGGCTCTTTTCGGAGGTGCTCGGGGTCACGCCACATCAGTACCTGGTGCGGTCGAGGTTGCGCCACGCCGCGCGCCTGCTGGCCGAGGACGAGCGTGGCGTCACCGAGATCGCCTTCGACGTCGGGTTCGGCGACTTGTCGAACTTCGTTCGGACCTTCCACCGTGCCGCCGGTGTGTCACCCCGGGGGTTCCGAAACGCCGCGAAAGGCGACCGCAAGATCTTCCAAGATCGGCTGACGACGTTCTCGCTACGATGAGCTCCAGACAAGCTTGACATGCTTGACATGCTTGACATGCTTGACATGGAGGTCACGATGAGCACGACCACGACGGCGGCAACTCCCAATACCCTGAACACGCGCGTCCTGCAGGAAGGATACGGATCCGAGGCGTGGCACGGACCTGATCTGAAGGCGGCCCTCACCGGTGTCTCGCCGGAGCTCGCTTTCTGGCGGCCGGCCGCCGGCCGTCACAACATCGCTGAGATCGCCATCCATCACGCCTACTACGCGCATTCGGTCCGGGGCCGGTTGGCCGAGAGCGCGCCGGAGCCGTTCGTACTGGAAGGCGAGGACTGGTTCGCGCTGTCCGGGAAGAATGCGCTCTCGTGGAAGGATGTCCTCACCGTCGTCGACACGCAGCAACAACGTCTCGCGACGCTCGTCAGCGACATCGAGGCCGGCCGGGTGCGCGGCAAACTGCCGGAAGCCGAACGCTTCGCGCTCGTGCTCGGCATCACATGCCACGCTGTCTACCATGCGGGGCAGGTGCAACTGATCAAGAAGCTGCACGCGCGCGAGTGACCGACGGGGACGAATGGCCCTCTTTCAGGGCTCAAGCGGTATAATTCCGGGGCTGCTTGAGCTCAGGGAGGGGCCCAACATGCTTTTACGTGTCCTGCGATCTTTACTTCTGCTTGCCGTTTTCATTCCCGCTCTTCCTGCTTACTCGCAACAGACCGGCGCTATAAGCGGGAAAGTGATCGATACAGGTGGGGGCGTGCTTCCCGGGGTCACCGTCGAGGCTCGCGCCAACGTGCTGCCTGTGCCGCGTGTCACCACAACTGGCGCCAACGGCGAGTACCGGCTGCCGGCGCTCCCGCCTGGCACCTATACACTCACCTTCGTCCTCTCGGGGATGCAGAACGTCACGCGGCAGGCCGAGGTCCAGCTCTCGCAGGACACGGTCGTCGATGCCACGCTCGGCCTCCAGGGCGTGACCGAAAGCGTGGAGGTCACCGCGACGGCGAGCCTGATCGAAAAGGATTCGGCAACCATCAAGAGCGGGCTGTCGAACGCGCAGATCATGTCGCTGCCCGTCGGGCAGGAGTATCGCGATCTCCTCAAGCTGATTCCTGGCGTCCAGTACTCGCAGGACAGCGTGCGCGGTCCGAGCGCGGGCGGCAGCGGACAGGACAACGTCTACAACTTCGACGGCGTGAACGTCACGCTCCCGTTGTTCGGCACGCTTTCGGCCGAGCCCTCGTCTCACGACATCGCCCAGGTCACGACGATCAAGGCCGGCGCGCGGGCAGTCGACTTCGACCGCGCCGGCGGCTTCTCGATCGACACGATCAGCAAGTCCGGCACCAACCGGTACTCGGGCGAAATCAGCTACCAGGTCCAGACCGACAACATGAGTGCGGGGCTCGACAACGGCAGCGCCTCGCGCTACGAGCAGGATCGCAGCTGGCTCACCGGGAGCATCGGCGGCCCGGTCCTTCCGAGCCGTCTTTTCTTCTACGGGTCGTACTACCGTCCGGAGGTGTCGCGGCAGAACCGCGCCAATAAGTACGGGGATCTTCCACCGTACGAACGGACGCGAGACGAGGGCTTTGGCAAGGTGACGTTCACTCCTGCGAGTTCCGTGCTCCTGAACTTCAGCTACCGCGGCTCGGACCGCACGGACAAGAGCGACCTGTTTGCGTCGAATGCCGCGGCCACGACTGGCACCGGTGGCAAGGCGACCGAAAAGATCGGCATCGCGGAAGGATCGTGGGTCATCAACTCGCGCAGCCTGCTGACGTTCAAGTACAACCACTTCGTCAACGAGACGCAGGGCCGTCCCGATAACATCGCCAATGTCACCATCAACACCGCCGTCGGCACGCGAATCGACACGTCGAGCCTGGACACGCTGGGCCTCTTCTCTGTCCCCGCGCCGATCTCCGGCCAGACCGCGTACAACGCGTTCATTCAGCCGCTCATCGACCGCTACGGCTACGTCGAGAACGGCGTTCGGGTCGGCGGGGGCACGGTCGGATACGGATCGCAGTTCGACGATGACGACTTCTTCCGCGACGCCGGGCAGGTGGCCTACAACATTTCGTTCGGTGGCGCGATGACGCACGATATCCACGCCGGGTATCAGCAGTACGTCGACGCAGAAGATCTCGTCCGGAGCTCGAACGGCTGGGGCCTCATCACGGTCCCCGGCGGACGCACGAACCTCAACGGCACGCCGATCTTCTACACCGCGCGGTTCCAGCAGCAGACGACCGGACAGGCCTCGCCGATTCGCTCCGAATACCACTCGAGAAGCTTCGAGATCAACGACTCCATCCGGTGGAAGGACTGGACGCTCAACGTCGGTGTGCTTGCCAGCCGGGACACGCTCTACGGCCAGGGCCTGCGCGAGGATAGCTCGACGCTCTCGGGGTACGTGGCCGCGCCCGGCAACAAGTACAAGATGTACGAGATCCCGTTCAGCAAGATGATCCAGCCGCGCATCGGCGCGACCTGGGCGTACAACGGAAACGACACGGTCTACGGCAGCTACGCTCGATACAATCCCGCGGCCAGCTCGCTGCCGCGCGCCGCGTCCTGGGATCGCAACCTCATCGGCACGTTCATCGACACGCACTTCGATGCCAATGGCGCTGTGTTCGCCGCCGTACCGGTCGGCTCCTCGTCGGGCAAGCTCTTCGTCGACGATATGACGCCGCGCACGATTGATGAGTACCTCGTCGGTACGGCCAGGCAGTTCAACCGCCGTCTGACAGGTCGCCTGTATTGGCGTTATCGCGACGCGGGTCACTTCTGGGAAGACACGAACAACAACGCTCGTGTGGCCTTCAACCCGCCGGCTGGCATCCCTCGCGAGCTCTACATCCCCGATCTCACGGCCAAGCTCGCTCAGATCGGCAGCGGCTCGACCTACGTCATCGCCGAGCTCGACGGAGCGTACTCGAAGTACTACGAGGTCGCGGCGGAATCGGAATGGCGGGGCGACAAAGGGTTCGTCCGCGGCTCCTACACCTGGAGCCACTACTACGGTAACTTCGACCAGGACAACTCGACCGCCGCAAACGACGCCAACGTCTTCATCGGTTCATCGTTCATCGGCGACGGCGCCGGCCGTCAGTTGTGGGACTTCAAGGACGGTGACCTCCGCGGCGACCGCCGGCACATGTTCAAGCTCTACGGCTACTACAACCTCCATTGGAACGCCACCGCTGGCGCCTTCGTCGTCGCGCAGTCGGGCCAGCCATGGGAAGCCTGGAGCTACGAGCCGTACGTCGCACTGACAACGAGCACGAGCGACACGAACAGATACGCCGAACCAGCCGGCTCCCGCCGGACCGACCCCCACTGGCAGATGGATCTGAAATACATCCAGAACTTCCGCCTGGGCGATCGGTTGACCCTGCAGCTCGACGCCGACCTGTTCAACGTCTTCAACAATCAGACCGGCTACAACTTCCAGCCGGCCGTGCACTCATCGGACTACGCGACCGCGCGGTCGTACTTCGATCCGCGGAGAATCCAGCTGGCGGCAAGACTGCGTTTCTAGCCAGTTGCCGCTCCAGGCGGGTTCGGTTCAAGGGGGCCGATCAAGGACCGGGAGACCAGGAGTTCAGGAGTTAGAAGGCATTTCTCCTGGTCTTCTGATCTCCTGTTCCGCTTGACAGCGAACCAAGCCGAACGCGAATTCCAGTTACTGAAACAGGCGCTCCTTCGCGATGAGCTCGCGAGTGGTGCGGTCGGCGTGCTGTCGCGCTCGCGCGATCCGGGAGGCGCTGTCTGGCTCCTTCAGGAGCACGCTCACCTGTGCGCGCTTGAAGAGCGCCATGGGGTATTCCGGGTGCGACGGCGGGATACGATCGAGCGCGTCGCGGGCATCGATCAATCTTCGCGCGGCCAGGTAGAGCACGCCAAGCTCGAGATCGTTCCGAAATGCCGGCCCCTCCTTCTTGCGCGCCTGCTCGAACGACTCGATGGCGACGGTCGTCTGCTGCGCCTGCATTGCCAGCCGGCCGAGCCGGGCGAGGTCCGCGGCTGTTGGCGTTCGCAGGGTCGCGATCTTCTGGCGCAGTGCGAGCGCGTCCTCGATCCGGCCCTGACGCTCGCGGACTACGGCCAGCGCTTCGACCGCCGGCAGCCGCTCGGGGGTGTCGGCAACGATGCGCTCGAGGAGGGGGACGGCCTGTTGCCAGTCCTTGCCACGCGCGTAGTGCAGCGCCAGATACATGCGAACGTCCGGTGAACGCGGCGCCAGCGCGGCGGCTTTCCTGAACGCCTCGAGGGCCTTCGCGTCCTGCCCGAGCGAGGAGTGCGCGGTTGCCAGGCGAAGCGCCGCGTCCAGGTTGTAAGGATCCGCCGCCAGGATCTTCTCGAGCAGCGGGATGACCCGCGCGTACTGCTCCTCGACGAAGAGGGTCGAGGCCTTCTCGAGAACTTCGAAGAGGCCGATCATGTCGGCAGGCCTGGGCGCGTCCTTGCGCACGACCGGCGGCGCACTTCCGCTGACGTAACCGAGGCTGGCGAGGTTGCGACGAGCCTCGTCGGTGAGGTTCGCAGGCGCCCGCGCTGCTTCCGGCGATGGCACCGGATAGTCGTCCAGGGCCTTCCGCAACCCGGCCGACAGGTTCGCACCCGAGCCAAGGTTCTTCTGCTCCGCCGGGTCCGCGATCACGTCGTAGACATCGGTCTTCCCGGCAAGGATGGCCTTCTGGCGGCCCTCGATGGCCATGATCTGCGGTTGCCATCCGTAGCCAAGGAACGGCTTCATCGCCTCTCCGAGAACCACTTCCTGCGGCGGCGAACCGTCAGCCGGGCGCAAGCTGTGCGAGGACTCGATTCCTGCAAGGTCGAGAACGGTGTGAAAGACCCGTCGCGTGCTGACCGGCGCGTCCATCGTGCCCGGTGCGACGCCAGGTCCCGTGACCACCAGGGGCACGTGCATGGTCGACTGATAGAGAAGATTTCCGTGCTGAAGCTCGCCGTGGTCGCCGAGGCCCTCGCCATGATCGCCGACAACGATGATCGCCGGCTGGCTGCCGCGATGCGCGGCGTGCGCGTTGAATCCCTCGCTCAGACGACCCAGCTGCCGATCCATCTCGGCCACCTCTCCGAGATAGCGCGATTTCGCGTCGTCGCCGCCAGACGCACCAGGAGGCGTGTAAGGCGCGTGCGGATCAAAATAGTGAACCCACAGAAAAAGGGGCTCCGTCGAGGCCTGACCGAGGTAGGCCAGGGCCGCGTCCGTCGTTTCGTGCGATGTGCGCTCGACCTGGCCGGCGCGGAGCGTGTCGTCGTAGACGTCGAAGCCGCGCGCAAGACCGAAGCGGTGCGCGAGGATGAACGACGACACGAAGGCGGCGGTCCGATAACCAGCGTCCTTCAGCCGGGCGGCAAGAACCGGCTGCGTCCCGGCGAGGTCGCGCGCGTTCTCGTGGACGCCGTGGCCGCCTGGATACAGTCCCGTCATCATGGAACTGTGCGAGGGCAGCGTTTCTGGCGCCGCGGCGTACGCCTGACGGAAGCGTCGGCCCCCGGCTGCGATCGTGTTGAAGGCCGGCGTGTCGATTCCGCGCGCGTCCGGACCGATGGCATCAGCACGCGTCGTATCGAGCGTCACGAGCAGGATGGACGGAGGTACCGGCCGCGTTGCCGGCGTCATGTCCGCGGGGGGCACGGAACTGCCAGCTCCCCCGCAAGCGCCGACGGCGAGAAGGCCGGAAAGGATACAGGCAAGGCCGCGAATCGACATGTGTGCTATCCGATCGTACCCGAACGATTGCGGGAAAGCGTTGACCGCCTGTCTGATAGCGTCCCTTGGACCCTCGTCCGAACGTTTCGGGGCAGAATACGTAGGAAACTGGGAGAAAGGACAGGAACTTCATGACAAGAGTCGTAACAGTCGGGCTGGCCCTTATCGCACTACTAGCGGGCAGTGGGCGTGCGGCTTCGGCGCAGTCCACACCGGGACCCGCCGGGACGGGGCATTGGGAGGGCGCGATCAGCGTCCAGGGCAAGGACCTGAGGGTTGACGTCGATCTGGTCGCTCGGGCAGCGGACAAGTGGGAGGGCTCGGCTGCCTTTCCCGAAATGAATGCCAAGGGGCTGGTGCTGTCGGCTATCGCGGTGCAGGGCCTGGCCGTGAGCTTCGGGATCAAAGGCGTGCCAGGAGATCCGACGTTCAAGGGAACCTTGTCGAAGGATGCCAAGACGCTATCGGGCGACTTCATCCAGGGGCCGGTGTCGGGAACATTCACGCTCGCGTGGAAGGGCGAGGCGAAATTCGAAGCGCCGCCGAAGAATGCCCCGGTCACCAAGGACTTCGAGGGCGTTTGGGAAGGCGCGCTCGAGGTGAACGGCACGACCTTGCATCTGTCGCTGAAACTATCGAACCAGGATGGGGGCGCCACGGGCACGCTCATCAGCATCGACCAGGGCGGCGCCGAGATTCCGCTCAGCGCCATCGTCCAGACCGATGCGCACCTGAAGTTCACGGCACCCGCGGTAGGCGGCGCCTACGAAGGCGACTTGAAGGACGGCCAGATCACGGGCACGTGGACGCAGGGACCGGGGTCGCTGCCGCTCACTCTGAAGCGCGCCGCAAAATAGAACCGCATTTACCTCTAGACATTCGACCCGACGGATCTTATCCTTCGGGTTGAATGTCAACCCGACAGCGGTCAGACGACGACTTCGATCGCGAAATCCGGGCCCACATCGAAATCGAGACCGAGCGGCTCATCGAGGAGGGGATCTCGCCAGCCGCGGCGCGGGTCGCGGCGCGCAGGCGCTTCGGCAACGTCACCTCGGCCCGGGAGCGCTTCTACGAGGCGAGGCGCCTGCTCTGGCTCGATCACCTGATCCAGGACCTTCGCTGCGCCGCGCGCAACATGCGGCGCTACCCGGTCGCGTCGCTCGTCGCCGTCCTGTCGCTCGCCGCCGGAATCGGCGCCACGACGGTCACACTGACCATCCGCGACGTCATCTTCCGCAAGCCACCGCCGTCCTACCAGCACCCCGAGCAGCTCTCGAAGATCCAGGTCGGCTCGCCGGCCAGCCCGATCATGCCCGCCGGCAACCCCGTTCCTGTCGCCCTCTACGAACGCTGGCGGGAGACGATGGGACTGTCAATGGCGGCGTTCACCTCCCTCGGCGTGCGCGAGATTCGGACGGGCGACCGTACGGCCAATGTCTCGCTCCGGGCGGTCACGCCGGAGCTCTTTTCCATCCTCGGCGTAGCGCCATCGACTGGCGCCTCCTTCTCCGCGTCCCCTGCAACCGTCAGCGGCCCTCCGCCCGTGATCCTCAGCTATCGCGTGTGGCAGGAGCTCTTCGACCAGAATCCCGACGCGATCGGTCGCGTCTTCTGGATCGACGACGAAGCCCACACAGTCATCGGCGTGATGCCGGAACGCTTCTGGTTCTCGGACATGGACTCGCCGATCTGGACCGCGCTCGAGCCGCGAACCCTGGCGCCTGACGCGCGAGTCGGCGTCGTCGTGCGGCGCCCTGCCGACACGACGCACGCCGCGCTCGGCGCCCAGCTCCAGATCGGCCTCGCCGACTACGCGCAGCACCTCCCCGCCGGCGAGCGACAGCTCGCCCTGAGGGCGTCCGGACTCGAAGGGACGCCGATCGGCAACCAGATGTCCTTCGTCCTGCCTTACGTGCTCGGCACGGCGGTCCTCCTGACACTCCTCATCGCATGCGCGAACGTGGCCATCCTGATGATCGCGCAGTGGACGGCGCGCGAGCACGAGATCGCCATCCGCGCGTCGATCGGCGCAAGCCGGGGCCGTATCGTGCGCTCGCTCCTGACCGAATCGGTGCTGGTGTCGATCTGCGGCGGCATCCTCGGCGTCTGCGCGACGTTCGCGCTGCGAGGCTGGATCGTGCGGAACGGCGGCAACATCACGTTCTACGATCTCGCGATCGACATGCGCATTCTGTGGCAGACGGCGGTCATCGCGCTCGTCACCGGCGTCGCCGCCGGCGTCGCGCCGGCGCTCTACGAAACGCGCCGGCTGCACACGAACCCGCTGCGCACGATGGCAACGTCGGACCGGATTCGACAGCGGTGGCGCCACGCGCTCGTGGTCTTCGAGATCGCAGTGACCATCGCTCTCCTCGTCGTCACGACCACGATGATCGACGGGTACTGGCGGACGAGCCATGCCGAAGTGGGCTTCGCCACCGGCCCCCTGCTGACGGCACACATCGAAAACCGGAACGGCGTACGATCCCGGCAGATCGTCGATGCCTTGACCGGCATTCCAGGCGTCGCCGCCGCATCGGCATCGACGCTCATTCCGTTTGCCGCGAACGGCTCGCGGCAGCCCGTTTCAGCTGAGGCCACCGGCGGCGAGCCGGTCACGGCACGGCGCGGAGAGATAGGCGAAGGATTCTTCTCGACGCTCGGCGTGCCGATGCGCGCGGGACGCGCGTTCTCGGAAGTCGACTCGCGCGCCGGCCGCGTCGCCATCGTCAACGAGACGCTGGCCCGACAGCTGTTCGCCGGCCGACATGCCGTGGGCGCGCGCCTCTGGATCGCGAGGGTTCCATACGACATCGTCGGCGTCGTCGCCGACTACGCGCGCAACCCGGTGCTGGCATCGCTACCAGAGCCGAGAGTCTTCGTCCCGCTGGCGCCAGACTCCAAGGACGTCACGCGGATGCACTTTCTCGTACGCGCCCAGGCCGATCCCGCAGCGCTCGTGCAGACGGTTCGCGGCGCGGCGCGCAACGTCGCGGCCGGCACCATCGTGGGCAGCGTGGAGACCGTCGACCAGATGATTGACGGGATGAGCCGGGAGACGCTGATTGGAACGGCGCCTCTCTTCCCTCTCGTGACCATCGGCATCCTGCTGACGATGGCGGGAATTTACGGCGTGCTGGCGTTTGCAATCGCGCGCCGGTCGCGCGAGCTGGCAGTACGGGTGGCCGTCGGCGCGAGCGCGGCCGACGTCGTTCGGCTCGTCACGGCGCACACCGCCCGGCTGATCGCCGTCGGTTCCGCCGTTGGCCTGCTGTTGATGTTCGCGCTCTCGCGGTTGGTGCGATCCGGCGGGGGGGCGGGCAGCATCTGGGACCCGGGGATCTACTCGTTCGTGCTGCCGGTGGTGGTCGTCGTCGCCGTCGGCGCAATCGCGACATGGATTCCGTCGCGGCGCGCGCTCAAGATCGATCCGGTCGTGCTGTTGCGCACGCCGTAACCAGGAAATGCTGAATGCTGAGTGCTGAATGCTGAAGTGAATGTCAACATTGCCAATTGCAAACTTCAAGTTCGACGTCGGCAAGTAACAACCATTCAATATTCACTTCAACATTCAGCACTCGAGCATTCAGCATTTCTTGCTACTCCGGCAGCTCCGCTTGTGACGGCAGCCCGTGCACGCGCCTCGTTTCTACTCCCTCGAACGCCGCTGAAATCTTGTAGAGCTCGAAACGGCCATCGACGGCGTAGTCCGCGACGCGCCGGCGAAGGGCTTCCCGCGCGCGGGCGGTCATGGCCGTGGTGCTTCGCGCGACGGCGACGTTCTGCTTGAGCACGCGGACAGAGTCCATCCCGCTGACCACGGTCGCAACCGGCAGGCTCAGCGCGTAGGCGAGCGCCTCCTCGGCTGACACAACCTTCGCCTTCACGGCGCGCCCGTCACCACCGAGGCTCTTCATGCCGATCGGCGCGATACCGCGGCGATTGAGCTCGGGCAGCACCTGTTTCTCGAAGCTGCGGAACGACCCGTCGAAGCAGTTGAGCGGCAGCTGGCAGGCGTCCCACTCGAAATTGTGCGCCAGCATCGCCAGGTGGAGCGCCGGATCCTTGTGGCCGGTGAACCCGACGTAGCGGACCTTGCCCTGCTGCCGCGCCTTGTCCAGGGCTTCGACGACTCCACCGCGAGCGAAGTGCTTCGCCGGTTCGTCGTCGAAGACCACCTCGTGGATCTGCCACAGGTCGAGATAGTCGGTCTTCAATCGGCGGAGCGAATCTTCGAGCTGCCGCATCGCGACCTTGGCGTCGCGCCCGTGGGTGCAGACCTTCGTCATCAGGAAGACCTGGTCGCGTCGATCGACGATCGCCCGCCCCAGCCGCTCTTCGCTGAGCCCGTCGTTGTAGTCCCAGGCGTTGTCGAGGAAATTGATGCCGGAACCGATCGCGGTGTGCACCAGGCGCACCGCAGCCTCGTCCGATTCCGGGACACCCAGGTGCCAGCCGCCGAGGCCGATGCACGATACGCGTTGACCCGTGCGGCCGAACGGGCGCATGGGAATCTCGGGAGAGGTGGTCGTCATGTAAGAGTTGCCTTTGACACTCTATCCGATCGCCAGCCCGGCGCCCGGGCGTCCGGGGTCAGATCTTGATTTTTCCGCTCCGGACGCCACGCCTGCGAGCCTTGGCTGCGAAAGATCTGCTATCGTTCAGGGCTGGACCGCGCGCGTCATTGCGGCCGAGGAGATACCCGTGACCATCAGCCGTCGTCAGTTCGTCTCAGCCTCGTCGCTCTCGGTTGCAGCCATCGGGCTCGCGCGCCTGCCGGTCCTCGGCCAGACGGGCGCTCAGGCACCCGCGGCTCAGGCACCTCCAGTCACGAAGTTCGAGGACATCCGCCGCGGCGTCGGTTTCTTTACCGGCAACGGCGGGACGATCGGCTATCTCGTCAACGGCGACGGCGCCATCGCCATCGACAGCCAGTTCATGCCGACGGCCGAGATCTGCGTCGCGGGGCTCAAGCAGAGGGCGCCGAAGGGCATCGAGCTCCTCATCAACAGCCATCACCACGCCGATCACACCAGCGGGAATCCGGCGTTCAGGCCCGTCGTGAAGCGCATCCTGGCACACGAGAACTGCGTCGCGTGGCAGCGCAAGGTCGCGGAACAGGCCGCAGCCAACCCTCAGCCGCCCGCCGCCGGCGCCGCACCGGCCGCGCCGCCCGTCTACGCCGACGCCACGTTCAAGGACACGTGGACCGTCGATTTCGGCGGCGAGACCGTGCACGTGCGCTACTTCGGGCCGGGACACACGAGCGGTGACGCCGTGATCTTCTTCGAAAAGGCCAACGTCATGCACGCCGGCGATCTGCTGTTCCGCCGCGTCCACCCGCGCGTCGACAGTCCGGCCGGCGCGTCCGTCATCAACTGGTTGTCGATCCTCGAGAAGATGACGGCCGCTCACGGCGGCGACACTGCATTCATCTTCGGTCACGGCAAGGACGGCGTCGTCCTGGGGAAGAGCGCGGACGTCGCCTTCTTTCGCGACTACCTGTCGGCGGCGCTCGATCAGGTGCGGGCCGGCATGAAGGCAGGACAGTCGAAAGAGGAAATCGCCAAGACGCCGGCGCTCAAGGGATTCGACGACGTGGCCCAGATCAACGCCCGGATCGGCCTTGCGGGCGTGCTCGAATCAGCCTACGACGAGCTGGCAAAGAAATAGCGCCGCCGGGGTCAGATATCATGGAGGCTTGCCAGCACCGCTCCGCATAGCCTTTCTGGGATGTGGCTTCATCACCGGCGTCCGTAGCCGCGCCCTGCGGTCTCTCCGGCGCGTCATCGACGCCAGTATCGGACCCTCGCCGGCAGGCCGTGACATCCCGGCTCAGGTCGCCGGACCCATCGGCCAGTGAACACTCACTACGACGTCATCATCATCGGCAGCGGCGCCGGCGGCGGCACCATGGCGCGAGCGCTCGCGACGAGCCAGGCGCGAGTGCTCGTCGTCGAGCGCGGAATACGCGTGCCTCGGGAACCGGACAATTGGAACCCCGAGGCCGTGTGGAAGCACCTGCGCTACCGCGCGACCGAGCGCTGGTTCGACGGGCAGGGCCAGGAATTCCTTCCCTACACGCACTACGGCGTCGGCGGGAACACGAAGTTCTGGGGCAGCGTGCTCTATCGGCTGCGCCGCGAGGACTTTCAGGCGGTCGAACATATGGACGGCGTCTCGCCTGCGTGGCCGATCGACTACGACACGCTCGCGCCGTACTACGATCGTGCCGAGCAGCTCTACCACGTGCACGGCGAGCACGGCAGCGATCCGACCGAACCTCCACGCGGGCCCTTTCCCTACGCGCCGATTCCTCACGCTCCCGCCATGGCCACGATAGTCGACGGGCTGCGACGACAGGGGCTCCATCCCTCGCACCTGCCACTGGGATTGATTCGACCGGGCGAACCGGACGGCTGCGTGCTGTGCGGCACCTGCAACTCCTTCCCGTGCCGCATCCACGCCAAGAGCGACGCCGAGGTGTGCGGCATCGAGCCCGCGCTCGGGGCCGGTAACGTCGAGTTGTGGACCAACGCGCGCGCGGTCGGCCTGGTCACCGATCCCGCGGGGAAGAAGGTCGAGGCCGTCGACATCGACCGCGACGGCCACACCGTCCGGATCGGCGCATCGCTCGTCATCGTCTCGTGCGGCGCGGTCAATTCCGCGGCGCTGCTGCTGCGATCGACCAGCAAGGCACATCCCAACGGCCTCGCGAACTCGTCCGGGCTGGTCGGACGGCGCTACATGGCGCACCTCGCGACGATGATGCAGGGATTCAATCCGCTGCAGAAAAACGACACCGTCTTCCAGAAGACCGTTGCCATCAACGACTTCTACTTCAGTGGACCGGACACGAGGTACCCGCTCGGCCACATCCAGTCCCAGGGCCGCACGCACGGGGTGATGGCACAGACGGTAGTGCCGTGGATACCCGTGTGGGCGTACGACGCGTGGGTGGCGCGAGGAGTCGACTGGCTGGCGATGTCCGAAGATCTCCCGAGAGACGATAATCGCGTCAGCGTCGGATCGGATGGGCGCATTCAGCTGCATTACCGGCCGAACAACCTGGCCGCTCACGCACGGCTCGTCAAGGAGACGACGCGAATCCTGCACCGGCTGGGATTCTGGAAGGTGATGACGCATTCGCACAAGAGCAAGAACACCACGCATCAGTGCGGAACGCTCGCGTTCGGCACCGACCCGCACGCGTCCGTGCTCGATCCCTGGTGCCGTGCCCACGACGTCGCGAACCTGTTCGTCGTCGATGCGTCGTTCTTCCCCTCCTCAGCCGCGGTCAATCCGGGTCTGACCATCGTGGCGCAGGCGCTGCGCGTGGCGGACCACATCATGGCTACCGAACTCTCGTAATTGGAGATGAGATGAAAGCGCGATCGTTCAGCCACGTCGGCATCACGGTGTCCGACTTCAACAGGTTCGTGCAGTTCTATTGGGACGTGTTCGGCTGCCCGCTCGTCGGCGTCGCAGACACGCCGCCGGACCGGGTGCGCTCGTTCTTCAAGGTCGACGGTCCGCAGCCCTCCTGCAAGATCGGCTGGGTGCGCGTGCCCGGCGGCGCGATCCTCGAGATCTTCGAGTTCCAGCCGCAGCTGCCGCCGAACGCCATCCCGTGGAACCGCGTCGGCCTGACGCATTTCAGCTTCAACGTCAGGAACACGCAGAAGTGGTACGACCATCTCGTCAGCAAGGGCGTCGAGTGCCTGAGCAAGCCCGAGCGATCGCCTCGCGGCCACACGTTCTTCTTTGCCCGGGACTTCGACGGGAATCTGATCGAGATGATCGACCTCGGCTACATGCACTACGTGCTGCAGTGGCTCGGGCCGCTCGGGGGATTCATCTTTCGACGCGGGATGTACAAGCAGGTACTACGGGGCGACTATGAAAGTTTGAAGTCTGACGTCTGAAGTCTGAAGTGTGGAAGTTGGAAGTTCGAAGGGTGAAGCTCGGAAGTGTGAAATAGAAGTGTGAAGTGGGAAATCTGAAGTTTGGAAGTCAGAAGTTCGAAGGTTGAAGCTGAGACCACACGACCCTGACATGAATAGCCAGATCGTAAGTCAACGACTCCGTAACCAGAAGCTGACTGGGCCAGGCATCAAGAAGCCGGCGGACATCGTGTCGTGGCTGGGCGCGGTGCAGGCGCAGGAGTTTGCGGTGGCCAAGTGGGCGCTTGGTCTCCGATCACCGGGACTCACGGAGGCGGATGTCGACCGCGCGTTCGACGATGGCACGATCGTGCGGACGCACATCCTGAGACCGACGTGGCACTTTGTGGCGCCGGAGGACATCCGCTGGATGCAGAAGCTGACCGGGCCTCGCGTCCAGCGTCAGAGCGCGTCGTATCACCGCAACGTGGGCCTCGACCAGCGCGCCTTCGCGCGCAGCCGGCGGGTGCTCGAGTCCTCGCTGCGCGACGGCCGGCATCTCACCCGCGCTGCGCTCGGCGCCGCCCTCACACGCGCGGGTATCCCGGTTGACGGCCTGCGGCTGGCTTTCCTGATGATGCAGGCCGAGCTCGACCTCGTGATCTGCAGCGGGCCACGGCAGGGCAAGCAGTTCACATACGCGTTGCTCGACGAACGGGTGCCAGATGCGAACCGGCTGGACGGCGAGGAGGCACTCGGCGAGCTCGTGCGACGGTACTTTCAGAGTCACGGGCCGGCGACCGTGCACGACTTCGTCTGGTGGTCGGGGCTGACGGTGGCGCAGACCAAGGCTGGCCTGGCGGCGCTCGGCCGCGAGGTCGAGTCGCGCGAGCTGAACGGGGTGACATACTGGTCACTGCCGTCCGCAAGGCGGTCGGCCGCCGTCGCTGGCCCGATCGTGCACCTGCTGCCGATCTACGATGAGTACCTCAACGCGCTCCGCGATCGCAGCCTGGCGCGAGATCCATCGGGGCACGCGCCAACGGTGGCAGATTTCGTGGGCTTTCCGAACCAGTTGCTCGTTGATGGCATCCTGCGCGGTGCCTGGAAGCGCGAGGTCACGTCACGGCAGACGCGGATCCTCGTCAAACCGTTCCGGCCGCTCAACAAGAAGGAACTGCGAGCGCTGAAAGACGCGGGTGCCGCCTACAGCGCGTTCCTGGGGCAGGCATCAGAATTGTCAGTCGTTTGAGCCACGACTGTCGACGAAGGCAACGCGGGTTCGGCCGGCGCGTTCACTTGTCTACATTGTCGAGCATCCAAATGCTCCCCGTGGTGTCCACCATCGGCAGGACGAGCCTGCTCAAGAGGCGGCCGAACGACCAACTGCTCGCCAGATAGGAAGGCGATCCGATCCGGTGTGTCTCTGCGTGCTCGGCGCCCTCAGCGGTGAAAAGGCTTTTGAGCGGGGCTGCGAGGTCAGCAGCCATACCATCTACGACCTCGCCTCGACCAGGTCCTCATCCTTGGTCTCTCGTATGAGCAGCAGCCCCACGAGCGTCACCGCCGCCGCCGCGGACAAGTAGTAGCCCACATACTGCAGGCCGTAGGTCCTGGCTAGCCACGTCGCGATGTAGGGCGCCAGCGAGGCGCCGAAGATGCCGGCGAAGTTGAACGTCAGCGAGCTGCCGGTGTAGCGCACCGACGTCGGAAAGAGCTCGGACAGCACGGTCCCGATCGGTCCGTAGGTCATGCCCATCAGCGACAGGCCGAGCGCCATGGTGAACATCGCGCCGAACGTGCCGCTGACCAACATCGGCGCCATGACGAGGCCGAACAAGCCGATCCCGATCGTCACGCCGATGAGCGTGCTGCGCCGTCCGCGCTCAGCGAGAATCGCGGAAAAGGGAATGGTCAGCGCGAAGAACAGAATCCCCACGAGCTGCATCAGCAGGAATTGCTGACGACTGTAGCCGAGGGCGGTCGTCCCCCAGGAGAGCGCGAACACGGTCATCAGGTAGAAGAGCACGAACGTCGCGAGCGACGACATGATGCCGACGACGAGCGTGCCGGGATGGCGGCGGAAGACCTCGAACATCGGAACTTTCACCCGCGCACTTCTGGTCAGCGCGTCCTGGAACACCGGTGTCTCGGTAATGGTCAGCCGGACGTAAAGGCCAACGATCACCAGCACCGCGCTCGCCAGGAACGGGATGCGCCACCCGAACGAAAAGAACTGCTCGTCGGTCAGCCACTTCGAGAGCACGAGGAACACGCTCCCCGAGAAGAAGAACCCGATTGGCGCGCCGAGCTGCGGGAACATGCCGTACCACGCACGGCGGCCGGGCGGTGCGTTCTCGATCGCGAGGAGCACCGCGCCGCCCCACTCGCCGCCGAGCCCGAGGCCCTGCCCGAAGCGACAGATGGCGAGAAGCAGAGGCGCGGCCACGCCAATGGTCCCGTAGGTCGGCAGCGCCCCTATCGCGACGGTCGAAATCCCCATCGTCAGGAGCGCCGCGACGAGCGTCGTCTTGCGGCCGACGCGGTCGCCGAAGTGGCCGAAGAGCGCCGAGCCGACGGGACGAGCCATGAACGCGATCGCGAAGGTGGCGAGCGAGGCGAGCGTGGCCGAGGCCGGATCCGACGCGGGAAAGAACAGCTTCGGAAAGACGATGACCGCGGCGGTCGCGTAGATGTAGAAGTCGAAGAACTCGATCGTGGTGCCGATGAGGCTGGCGAAGAGTACCTGACGCGCTGTGTTGATGGGTTGTGCCGTGTCCTGGATCCTGCCCTGACCGCTGCTCATCACACCTCCGACCGTTGGGAGGCCTAGAGCATAGTCTACGCGGGGGTCAGACCGGGGCCAGACCCCGGGACGTTCGACAGCGCCGCGATGGCCTCGGTCGCACCCATGGCCGTAGCGACGTCGATCGGCCGCAGCCCCGATGCGTCACGCGCGTCGGGCGACGCGCCGTGCTGCAGCAGCCACTCGACCATGGACCCGCGGTTGAACGCCGCCGCCATGCTGAGCGGCGTGCGGCCGTCGGCCGACGCGGCATCGACGTGCGCGCCGGCGGAGACGAGGAGCGAGGCGATGTCGACGAGCCCCTTGAAGGCGACGCCCGCGAGCGGCGTCTGGCCTTTCGCGTCGGTCTGATTCGGGTTCGCGCCACGCGAGAGCAACAGGCTCACCGTGCTGAGCTGACCGTAGTAGGCAGCCAGCATCAGCAGCGAGTCGCCGCGCGGGGTGGACGCGTCTGGCGCCACCCCGGCATTGAGCGCACGTTCGAGCGTATCGAGGTCCCCGCCGCGGGCGGCATCGGCCGCCACGCCGGCGAGGGCCTCGTTCACCTCGGGAGTGATGAGCACTCCCTGGCTGGGATCCCACGTCACCGTGCGGCTCCCGCGACCACTGCACCGCGGCGCGACGCGATCCCGTCAGCAACGCGGCGGCCGAACTCCGCATCCGCCTTGCGGAAGTGCTCGACCGAGCGGGTGATGATGTCCTCGCGCGACACCTGCGCCAGGCTGCCGGCGATGTTGTCGACGAGCCGCTGCTGCGCGTCCTTCGGCATGAGGCGATAAAGATCGCCCGGCTGCTTGAAGTCGTCCACCTCGCGCGGCACCTGCGGGTAGTGGCCCGACGCCCCCGTCACGCCGATGCCGGTGTACATCTCCTGGTTGGTCTGCACCGGGCCGTCGAAGCTGTTCGGCTCGTAGTTCTTGACGCGGCCATTCGTCGCATGAAGCGGCATGGCGCCGTCGCGCCCGTAGTTCTTCGCGCCGCCGGGGACACCCTTCGGGCTGTTGACCGGCATCATCGAGTGATTGATGCCGAGGCGATAGCGGTGCGCGTCCCCATACCCGAAGAGCCGCGCCTGCAGCATGCGGTCGGGCGATGGCCCGATGCCGGGCACGAAGTGACCCGGGTCGAATGCCGCGTGTTCGGTTTCCGCGAAGTAGTTGTCCGGCGTCCGGTTCAGCACCAGCTTCGCGATCGGGATGAGCGGATAGTCCTTGTGGTTCCACACTTTGGTGAGATCGAACGGGTCGATGCGGTACTTCGGCGCGTCGGCTTCGGGCATCACCTGCACGTTGACCGTCCAGGATGGGAAATCGCCCTTCTCGATCGCGTTGTACAGGTCCTTGTGGCAATGGAACTGATCCTTGCCGCCGACCTCGGCCGCTTCCTCGGAGGTGAAGTTCTTGATTCCCTGGTTCGTCTTGAAATGAAACTTCACCCAGTGCCGCGCGCCCTGGGCGTTCACCCACTGAAAGGTGTGCGAGCCGAAGCCGTCCATGCAGCGGTACGACGCGGGGATGCCGCGGTCGCTGAACAGGATGACGAACTGGTGCGTCGCTTCAGGTGAGTGCGAGAAAAAGTCCCACACGTTCTCGGCTTCCTGCCGGTTCGTGTAAGGGTCCTGCTTCTGCGAGTGGATGAAATCGGGGAACTTGATGCCGTCCTTGATGAAGAAGATCGGGGTGTTGTTGCCGACGAGATCCCAGTTGCCGTCCTCGGTGTAGTACTTCATCGCGAAGCCGCGCGGGTCGCGGGCGACGTCCGGGCCGCCGCGCGATGACGCGACGGTCGAAAATCGGATGAACATCTCGGTCTTCTTGCCGACCTTCTCGAAGATCTTCATCTTCGTCCACTTCGGCACGTCCGCGCTCGTCACCTCGAGGTAACCGTAGGCGCCGGTGCCGACCGCGTGCACGATGCGCTCGGGAATGCGCTCGCGGTTGAATCGCGCGAGCTTCTCAATCAGGTACTGGTCCTGCAGCAGCGTCGGGCCGCCAGGACCGGCGGTCTGTGAGTTCTGGTTGTCGGTGACGGGCGCGCCACTCTCGGTTCTCAGCGTCGGTTTCTCGGACATGACAGTCCTCCAAGTCTTCTCGCGGGCGGATCACAATGACTACAACTCCCAATTGTTGTGCGTACCGCTGGAGATAGCAAATATATCGATACTGTCGCAGTGATAGACTCAGCCTATGCCGCAGAGCGATGTATCGCTTCGCCAGATGGAGTACATCGTGGCCGTCGCGGACCAGAAGGGCTTCCGGCGCGCCGCCGACGCCTGCGACGTGGCGCAGCCGTCGCTCAGCATGCAGGTGGCGCTCGCGGAGCGACAACTCGGCGTCCAAATCTTCGAGCGCGACTCCAAGAGCGTCCGTCTCTCGGGCGTCGGTGCAGCCATCGTCGAGCAGGCGCGGCGGGTCCTGCTCGCCGCGCGCGAGCTGCGTGACCTCGCGCGCCAGTCGGCCGATCCGTTCCACGGGACGCTGCGGCTCGGGGTCATCCCCACGATCGGCCCGTACCTGCTGCCCGAGATCACGCCCGCCCTGGCCAGGGCGTTTCCCCATCTGCAGCTGTTGTGGACCGAGGCTCGCACAGGCGATCTCGTGCACGAGCTCAAGGAAGGCGGGCTCGACGGCGTCCTGCTCGCGCTCGAGGCCGACGTCAGCGACCTCGACTGCGAAGTCATCGCCCGCGACTCGTTCGTCCTCGCGGCGTCCCCGAAGCACGCGCTCGTCAGGAGCGCGAAACCCACGTCCGCCGACGTGCTCAACGGTCAGGTGGTCCTGCTCCTCGACGATGGACATTGTTTTCGCGAGCAGGCGCTGAGCTTCTGCACGCAGGCGAGGGCCGGCGAGCACAGCTTCCGCGCGACCAGCCTGGCGACGCTGGTGCAGATGGTGAGCGCCGGCACTGCGGTGACGCTCCTGCCGTCGCTGGCGCTGCCGGTCGAGAACCGGCGTGGACAGCTGCGCGTGCGCCGCTTCACGGCCCCTGCGCCCGGCCGGACCATCGCGCTTGCCTGGCGTCGCGGGTCAGCGCTGCGGCAGCCGCTCATCACGCTGGCGGCCACGATCCGCGCGGCCGTGCCGGCGCCGGCCCGTGGTTGACCGATTGACTGCGATGCGGGCCTATCGAGTATAAGAACGTGTGCAGCGTGACCCTCCGCCTCCGCCACTGGGAGACGTCGATTTCGGCGAGGACTACTACCTGCATCACGTTGGCCGGCCGTATCGAAAAGACGAACAATGGCTGCGTTTCTTTACTCCGATCGCCGATCGGATTGTTTCGGCGATCGGGCCGAGGCGCGTGCTCGACGCCGGCTGCGGTCCTGGCCTCCTCGTCGAGCTCTTGCGCGAGCGGGGCGTCGATGCCTGCGGATTCGACATTTCCTCGTATGCCGTCGCGCATCTGGCCGACGCGGTGAAGCCATTCTGCTGGCAGGCATCGGTGTGCGACGAGCTGACCGATGACTATGACTTGATCATCTGCCAGGAGGTGTTCCCGCACGTCGCACCGGCGGACGCGGACGCGGCTATTGCCAACTTCTGCCGGCACACCACAGACGTGCTCTTTTCCAGCCCGCTCGCCGTCGAGCGATCCGTGCGGCGGCACGTCAACTTCAGCACGCCAGGACACTTTGCGGCTGAATTCGCCCGTCACGGCTTCTACCGCGACTTCGCCTTCGACGCGTCTGTCGTCACGCCGTGGGCCGTCAGGTTTCGCCATACAGCCGCGGGACAGTCGCAAACGATTGGCGAATACGAAGACCGTTTCTGGAGCGAGCGTCTGCGCGAGAAGCTGACGGAGCAGCGCCTGACACAGGCCGAGCAGCGGATCGCGTCGATGGAGAGCAGCTGGTTCTGGCGCGCCCGCAAGCCATGGGCGAAACTGACAGGCCGCTGATGGCTACAGCAGTGGAATCTCGAGGTGGCGATCGTAGTCGCCGGTCCGCCCGGCCCAGGCCACGACCTCCAATGCGGCACCGATGACCTCCAGCGTCTGCCGCATGATGACCGCATCGTGGGCGTAGCTGGGAAGCATGACGCCGGTCACGGTGATCACTCCCCCCTTCAACAGTTCCTGCATGAAGAGCGTCCGCTTGAACCGCGCGACGGCTCCATCGGCGTCCGGGAAGTGGACGCCCATGCGGAACGGCGGGCCCTTGCATTCGACCGCGAGTCGCAGATCCTGTGCGATGGCATGAATGCCCGCGCGGAGCTCTTCGCCATGCCGCCAGATGTGCTCGGCGACCGGCTCTGAACGATAGATCTCGATCGCTGCCTTCGCCGCCGCGAACGAGTAGACCTCTCCCTTGAACGTCGGGCAGTAGTGCGTCCGCGCGAAGCCTTCGTGAAAGACGCGCGAGCGTCCAACCAGGGCCGAGAGCGGCATGCCCGACGCGAGGGCCTTGCCGAGACAGGTGAGGTCTGGCACCACGCCTGTCGCCTTCTGGACGCTTCCCTGTCTATACCTGTAGCCGGTAATGATCTCGTCGAAGATGAGCAGTGCCTTCGAGTCGCTCGCGGCCCCGGCGATCTCTTCGAGGAACCTGCGATCCGCGTCGCCGCCCATCCCGGACTCCGGACTGGTGAACGGGCCGGCCGGCTCAATCATCACGGCGGCGAGGTCGCGCCGATGCTCGTTGTAGAGGCGGAAGAAATCAGCACGGTCGTTGAACCGGAACTTGTGGAGAACCTGGTCGGTCCCCTTCGGGATGCCGCTATCGGCGAACGCGAAGTACTCGAGCGCGAAGTCCTGCCAGCCATGAAATCCGCATGACAGGATCACGCGCTTGCCCGTGACCAGCCGCGCCATGCGGGCGGCCACCGTGCAGACATCCGATCCGTTCTTGCCAAAAACAACCATCTCGGCGCTCGGGAAGTCCTCGACCAGCAGACGCGATACCTCCATCTCGATCGGATCGGGAAATGGCGGAAGCGCTCCCGAGTCCAGCTTGAGCCGGATGGCTTCCTGAATCCGATCCTCGGCGTGGCCAAGAATCGTCGCGCCCCAGCTCATCGAATAGTCGATGTATGCGCGCCCTTCAGGGTCCCAGACATGACACCCCTTGGCTTTCGAGATGAAGAGCGGGAACGAGCGGCCATCCTGCCCGTGCTGGATGCCTTGCGTCGGCTGGTAGTACCAGAGGTTGTGCCGCAGCGCGAGCGCGGACATCGGCGCGCTCCGGGTGGGAACCGCGTGCTCGACCTCGATGTCGATCGTCAGTGTAGGCACGCCCTGGTAAGAAAAGCGCACGCCAGGCCGTTGGACGAGGTCGATCTGGATCCGGTGTCGACCCTCGTGAACCGGCGGCTGGAGCGCAAAATGCAGTGTGACCGTCTCTCCTGGCGCGACTTCCTGCCGCGGGAGTGGCAGAACAGCGTACGTCACATCGTCGAAGGTGATGAACGCCTCGACCGACCGGCCGTCGGGAGGATGCGATCGCCAGGCGAGCGATCCGCTGTTCTCGATGCGCACGCGATAGCCCCCGGTCACGCCCGCACGCAGGCGGGTCGGGATCGTGTGCTCGACATAGCGGGCGCTGTAGACAGGTCGCCCGGGCGTGCGCTGATCGCGATCCGGGCGCGTTCGTCCGGATCTCAGCTTGGCGGCGAGGTGCTTGACGAGGCGCGCGCCCCTGCGCGCGAGCCGGCGCGCGAGCCGGCCATCCCGGCGCGGCTCGACGGTGAGCGTGCCTTGGTGAAACAGGGTCTTGCGATTCGCACCGCGTCGACGCGTCATCGGCATCAGGTCGATATGAAGGTCGTAGCTGCCCGGCCGTCGAGGCGCGCGGAACTCGACCACCAGATGCGAACGCTGCCCTGGGCTCACGTTCTGCCTGAGCGGCGTCGTGCCGGCGGTACGACCATCGGTCCTCGCCGCGACGGCGATCGCTGTCCTCCCCTGCCGTGCGTGCTGAGGCGCCAGCCACAACTCCGAGCCGCCGTTTTCCACCAGGAACCTCGCAACCCCCGATGCACCAGAGGCCATCCGCTCCGGAACCTCGCTCGAAAGCACGCGCACCTGGTGAGGGCCGGCCGAGAGCGTCAGGGGAGAGGCGGGCGGGCGACCCGGGTGCAGGCCGTCGGCGACGAGTTGCTGGACGCGGGAGTGCACGCGTGCGAGCGCCTTCGGAATTTCCAGGCCCTCCGGACAACGGCAGGTCTGTTCGACGCATGTCGCGCACGCCAGCGTGTCGTCCGGGTGCAGGCGGAAGTAGTTGAAGCGGTCGTCCGCCATCGTCGTCTCGGTCCTGTAGTTCCAGATGTAGGCGTCCCGGAACATGAACGAGATCGGCAACGACTTGCTGCAGGTCGACTCGCACGCGCCGCATCGGCTGCACAACGTCAGGCGCAGGCGGGCGATCGCCTGCTCCACGAAGAGCCGCCGTGGCGCCGGCAACTCCAGCGGAGCGTGTCCGGCGCGCGCGTTCTCGTCTGCCTCCTCCGCCGACGCGAACCCGACCACAACCCCGCTGACGGCCGGCTCGTCCAGCACGTACTTGATGAGGTCGTCCGCAGCGAGTGGCGCTGCAGGCTCCGCCAGCCATTCGTGCGGCGGAAAGGCACGGCCGCGGGCCAGCAGGCCTCCGCCGAGCGCCTTCATCACCAGAATGCTGACGCCGTGCTCGACGGCGACCGGGAAGAGCTGGGTCCGGAAGTCTGGAATGTGCTCGAACTCCCGCCCTTCCTCGATCGGTGGGTTGTAGGTAAGGAGATGGAAGCCAATCGGGTTGTACGCCAACATGATGGCGTCGAACACTCCGGACCGGACGAGCCGCGTCACATACGCGGCGGTGCCGTGCGTCGTGCAGAAAAGCGCCCCGAGCCGGCCCTCCTGTTTCCTGCGCTGGAGGAACTCGATCATGCCACCGGGGCCCCAGACGTTCTCACCCACGCGCTCGAGATCGTCGATGCATCCGAGGCCGTACATCGCCAGCCGCGGCCGGCCGAATGTTCGTTCGGTGTGTGCGAAGTACGTCTCCAGGAGCGACAAGGGACCGGGCCCCTGAGCAAGTACATGGACGTGACTGCCGGATTCGTGGATGGCCTGCGCGATCCACGATTCGACTTCGCCGTAGTCAGGCGCGCTGTGAACCCAGTTCACGCCCATCGCAAATCCGCGCTTGAGCGCCTCGACGGCCTGGCGTCGAGGAAGCAGCTGGAGTTGCGCGGTGCCAAGGCCGACGACGCTGAGCTCGATGTCGGTTCGACCGATGCGGCGGTGCTGCATCATTGGCGTCAGTTCCGCCGCGCCGCAAAGAACTCCGCCAAATCCGGATGGCTGCTCGCCAGGAACGAACAGCGCCGGCACATGTCCGGCGGGTCGTTGGTCAGAATTCGGCGCCTCAGCTCGTTGAATGCCGGGCCCAGCCAGACCTGCTCGAATGAGGCCTCCGGCCCCAGGACGCCGTAAGCCGCCTCACCATGCGAGAAGGGGCAGGGCATGACCTGCCCCTCGGCGCTGACCGACACGTGAAAGAACGGGAACCGGCAATACGGAACGGTCTGCCGCAGCGCCGCCTTCGACGTCGCCGCGGCAACGGACGAGTGGTCGAGCCGGAAGGGATTGGGATTGTGCACGACGGTCAGGCCAAGTTCGAGCGCACGGGTGCGCGCACGCTCGAGATGCAGGTTCGAGAGCGCCTTGTGCTCAACGAGCGACTGCCCTTGCATGTCCAGGCCTTCGTACACGACGGCATGAAAGAAGTTGAGCTCTTCGACACCGAGGCGCCAGGCGAGTGTGACGATGTCGGGTAACTCTTCAATGTTCTGGCGCATCATGACCACGCCGAAGCGTACTCGCGGCAGCGAGCGGCCGGCCTCGGCGCGGCGCCTGACGAGCGTTCGCACGTTCCGCAGCAGGACGTCGAAGTCTGCCCCACGCCGAATCGACTCGAACGTCTTCTTGGTCGCGCCATCGACGGACACCGCCACGAGCGTCACGCGATTCGCGAGCACGGCGTCGATGACGCGATCGTTCATCAGAAGCCCGTTCGTGTAGAAGCCAACCTCGGGAACCTGATGACGCGCTGTCAGCTCGAGGATGCGAACGAAATGGGGCGAGGTAAGTGGCTCGCTCCCGAGCGACAGCATCACCGTTTTGGCGTGCGGCAGGATGGCCTGGCCAATCGAGGCGAAGGCGTCCGGTCGCAAGTACACGGGCCGCGCATGAAAGGCGTCGTCGAAGCTGAAGTAGCACATCCTGCACCGGATGTTGCACTTGTTCGAGACGTCGATCTCGAGATCCATGAAGCGTGGATCGCGGGCAATGAGCGCGTGCTTGGACAGGACCTCGTGATACTCGGGGAGACTCTTGACCACTGCCAGGCGAGTCACGAGATCGGCTGCGGCAGGATCCGTTCGCGGGCTGCCGGAGGCAGGTCGGATCTTTGTCTCGAGCGCGCGAAACCACGCGGTCATCCGTTCCCCGAGCTGACGAGCCGTAGCGTGGTGCCGACAAACATAGGCGACCGATCTCCGGGTGAGCGTTCGCGGTCCGTGCTCGCGAAGAATCCTCATGGCTCGCGCACCGAGGGACGGCGGCGCCCACGCCCACCCCCGCGGACGGCGCGAAGTGCTGGTGCAGTACAAGCGAATGGGATCGACCGCGCGCTCCCAGTCCGGGAGCGGGTCCGTCGTGAGGCAGCCGTCTGTCCCGTGTCGTTGCTGCCGCGCGGGACCAACGACGTCTATCAGGCGTCGCAGATCTCCATTCCGTCTGGCCCGCCGGCTGATGCGACCACTCGCGAGCAGAACCCGGAGCCAGGATTCGCGCTCCTCCTCGGTTGCACACACGAAAAAGTCGCCAACGCGCAGGCCTGGGTTCCTGGCGTCGACGGATTCCGAAAGGTCGACGATGAGACGCGTCGTCGTCTGTCCCAGGGATGGGAACCTGTCGAACAGCCGGCCGGGGACGAGCGCCATCGTGCTGCCATCGACCATGGTTCTGAGGCTTTGCTCCGACGAATACTCGATGATGGGAATGCCTGGTGGGCCAGTGGATGCCGCGGGGGGCGCGCCGATGAGAACGCGCACCGACGCCCTCAAGGCCCGGCCCATCTGGACGTACCGGCCAGCCGGGCTGTCGGTCCGATCGCTGACGGTACTGGGCAGAACAAGAAGCAGCACGAACTGGGTCCGGGTGACTGCGAGCGCTTGGTTGGGCGCGGCCGAGGTGATCGAGCTCAGGCTGATTATGGTCGGCGTGAGGAGATTGTCAAATGGACATCGCCGACAATCGACAGTACAGACACAATGCGACGGGTGTCGCCACCGGCGTGAAAAAGTCACACACTTGGTTAAGAATCAACGCATGAAACACGCATGGGTTCTTGTCGTCGGTGCGATGCTCGGGCTTGGCGCCACGGCGGCCCCGGCCGGCACGAGCGTTCTGTTTGTCGGCAACAGCTTTACCTTCGGCGCCGGCTCGGCGGTCCAGTTCTATCGAGCCGACACGGTGTCGGATTTGAACAACGAGGGCAAGGGCGGCGTGCCGGCGCTCTTCAAGTCGTTTACCGCACAAGCCGGCCTCGAGTACGACGTCTCCCTCGAGACCCGTGGCGGAAGCGGGTTGGAGTTCCATCTCGAGAACAAGCGCGAGGTGCTCGGCAAGCGTCCCTGGGACAAAGTCGTGATGCACGGCCAGAGCACGCTCGACTTCGCAAAGCCGGGCGATCCCGCGAAGCTCATAGCCACGAGCCGGCAGATGGCCGAATTCTTCCGGGGCATCAATCCCAAGGTCGAGATGTATTTGATGGCGACCTGGTCGCGTGCCGATCAGACGTACCCGGCCACGGGTACCTGGTCTGGCAAGCCCATCGAGGCGATGGCTCGGGACGTCCGCGCCGCGTACGACAAGGCGGCCGCCGGCGCGCCAGGGATCAAGGCGGTGATCCCGGTCGGCGAGGCCTGGACACGCGCCATGCAGACCGGCGTCGCCGATCCGAATCCTTACGACGGCATCGAGGCGGGCAAGCTCAATCTCTGGACCTACGACCACTACCACGCCAGCACTTACGGGTACTACCTCGAGGCGCTGGTCGTTTTCGGCAGCTTGACCGGACGCGATCCTCGATCACTTGGCGAGAACGAATGCTCGGCCTTCGAATTGGGACTGTCCCGCCCGCAGGTCAAGGCGCTGCAGCAGATCGCGTTCGACCAGCTCGGGAAAGCGGTGACGCCAGCTCCGTTGGTGGTCTCCGGACCCGTCAATCCCGCACGCTGCGTCTCTGCGCGCTAGCGGCTGGCGGACGAGTTTCCAACGTGGGATCTAGGCATCAGATGCAGTTGCTGACGGAACAGATCTCCCGCACGCCCGGCGCATGCAGGAACTCCGGTCTTGGGGCGATCTGTTTCGCGAAGAAACCGGCTCCGAGCATGAAGAGGGCCACCTGATCACGACGCAACGTGCCCACATACGGGGCTCCAGTGTATTCTCCTCCGATGGCGAACCACCACCTCGGTCGACGTGATGTCCTGACGCTCGCGGGTCTGGCCTCGCTGGGGCCGGCAACGCTCGTGTCCTTGCTCGAGGGCCGTACCATGACGACCTCCCCGCAACCGCCCGAGGCTCGCCGCCGCGAGCTCTACGCGCTGCTCGGCGACCTCCCCGATCGGCGCCGGCCCATCGGGGCGAAGAAGCGCAGCGAAGAAGAACGGGACGGCTACGTCCTTGAAACGTGGGACCTCGACCTCAACGGAATCGAGACGGTGCCAGCTTATCTGGCGCGCCCGCGCGGGCTGAGCGGACGCGCGCCGGCGATTGTCTTCGATCACTCGCACGGCGGCGGCTACACGATCGGCAAGAAGGAGTTCGTCGAGGGCCGATCCTATCTGCAGCCGGAACCGTATGCGAAGACGCTGACCAACCTCGGATACATCGGGCTGGCGATCGATCACTGGGTGTTCGGCGAGCGCAGCCACACGACCGAGCTCGACATGTTCAAGGCGATGCTGTGGAAGGGCCAGGTGCTGTGGGGCATGATGGTCTACGACAGCCTGCGCGCGATGGATTGGCTGGTCGCGCGACCGGATGTCGACGCCGCGCGCGTCGGCACGCTCGGCATGTCCATGGGCAGCACCATGGCGTGGTGGCTCGGCGCGCTGGACGAGCGCGTCAAGGTCACGGTCGACATCTGCTGCCTCACCGACTTCGACACCCTCGTCGCGAAGAAGGGGCTCAGCGGGCACGGCGTCTACTACTACGTGCCGGCGCTCCTCAAGCACTTCACCACCGCACAAATCAACGCGCTCATTGCGCCGCGTGCGCACCTCGGGCTGGCAGGGCTGCAGGACAAGCTGACACCGGTCGAGGGTTTGGACATCATCGACGGTGAGCTCACGCGGATCTACAAAGAGATGGGCCACCCGGAGCGCTGGAAGCTCCTGCGCTACGACGTCGGCCACCAGGAAACACGCGAAGGACGGCAGGAGATCGTCGCGTTTCTGAAACGGTTCCTGTAACGCGCGGCTCGCTCCTCGCGGCTCGCGGTTGCGGAGGGCTGCAACCAGCGGTAGCTTGCAGCTCTGGAGCGTGGCGGCGTGAACTTGCGTTGCGCCTGCGTCTCAGTCCGCAACCCGTGGTGAAGACGTCGCCCGTTCCGTCTTCGCTGTCCCGGGTTCCCTGCCGCCGCCCTGTGGAATCGTGCTCGCCGCCAGACTGCTGAAGTCGCTCAGCAGCACGGCAGCTCACTGAAGTGGCTTCGGCGAGCACGGTCCACATAGGAAGCTAACAGGACTGAGCGGCCTGTCCCACGCGTAGACATGGCTGCCGTGCTTCGGCGGCAAGTCGCCCCGACTCGCTCGATTTCGCTGCCTGACGGTGCACCGCGACTGCGGCGTCGTCCCTGGCTCGTACCCGAATCGCGCACTCACGAAAGAACGCTTCCAGGCCTGCCGCGCGAGCGAGTTGGACCTTCGACCGGCGCGGCAATCGGGATCCTGAATGCCGTGATGCCGTCCCAGTTCGGCACGATGACGACATCGCCAACGGCGACTTCGGACAGAATCTCGGCGCCGATGCGCGCATGCGATTTCATGCGCTCGAATTCCGCTGGTGTCAGCCGGCCAGGTTTGTTCAGGATGTGCTCCGGGATCGCGAGCTTCCCGACGTCGTGTAGCAGCGCAGCAGCCTCGATTGCTCGCAGCTGCTGCGGATCGTCAACGCCCAGCCGCTTCGCCAGCGCAATCGCGGTGCTCTGCACCCGACGTATATGGCCGTGTGTCACTCCGTCCTTCGCATCCACCGCGCGGGCGAGGGCTTCGATCGTCGAAAGGTGTAGCCGATTCACTTCGGCGAGGTGCGCGAGCTGGTCGGCGACGCGGCCCGTCGCGTTCCGATAGGCAAAGTGCAGGATCACGGCCAGCAGCAGCGGTATCGCGAGGATGATCACGCCGTAGTTGCCGAACTGCAGCGCGAACACAACAAATGCCGCACCGAGGCCGCCGCCAATAAACGTGTGCCACAGGTTTTGAAAATGGGTGCGCCAGATCCGTAGGGCGTTGACCCGTTGATGGAGCGCGATGGCGACGGCAATCGCGGACGTGTTCAGCAAGAAATAGAGCCCGGCAAACACGAACAGCCAAGGGCCGACCACGTCGAGCCCCAGTGGTTGCACCGATAGCGGTTGCAGGCCGGAGGCGAAGAAGTAGACGTGGGCTGATAGCCACATCGCGGCCGGAGGTGCTGCCGCATTGAACAGGATCCGCTCGAACGGCAGTCCGTTGCGCATCAGGAACGCCGATATGACGAGGCTGTCGGCGGCAACCATCACCGTGCCCGCAGCAGGACCGAACACCACGGCCGCCGTCAGGGTAAAAACATCGGAGATCGAGAAGTTCACCGGCACTGACGGGATCTTCAGCACCGCCGAGCCACCCATCAGCGTCAGCGCGAGAAGGGCCCACCACTGCAGTGGGAGATCCATCGCCCACAGCACGGAAACCGAGTGCGACAGCACGATGCATCCGGCAACGACCGTCGCCAGTAACGTTACCGACCGCGCACGGACGTTGCCGCAATCGATTTTGGCTCCCAGTGAGGCACTCTCAACGGGCGTGTGCCGAATCACGACACGCTCCGCGGCTGATTTCGTTGTCACGTTGGGTCACCTAGCCGTATGTGTCTCACTATGAGCATGCACTCTGTCCCAGCCTGCAACACCACTTCGCTCACACCGACGTTCGCCCATCCGCAATGTCTCTTTGCACAACGACTTACTTTTTTGATCGACGCCGGTCCGACTCTTGCCATTCCGTGGACTGCAAGTTATCGACCCATGGGGGAGGAGGTCGCGTGCGACGACGAATCGCTGCGCTGCTCGTCATTGGAGTGTTTTCGTTCCCGGTCGTAAATGCCACGCGCTTGGGTGCGGCAAAGCCGAAGCCATTCAAGCTCGATAGAGTGCTGGCTAAGGCTGCGGACTCTGGAGACTCATCTCCACAACGCGTGATCGTCCGGACGCGGCGCGGCCAGACGTCGACTGTTGCCGATCGCCTCAAGACGCATGGCGGGCGCGTCGAGTCGGAACACCGCCGCCTCGATTCGTTCACGGCCACCGTCCATGGCAATTCTCTGCGAGACCTCGAAGCGGACCCCGAGGTGCAAAGCGTGTCGGTCGACGCGATTGTCGCGGCCGACCGTTTCGCTCAGGACTCCGGCCAGACCGACGCGGCGGTCGACAGCCTGCTCCTGGCTGCACTGGGTCTCGCGGATACGGCGTATGAGGGTGACAGGATTGGTATCGCCGTCATCGACTCCGGGCTTGAGAAGAGCACAGACCTCGATGGCTCTCGCGCCGATCGCTTCTTCGACTTTACAGCCGATGGACGCGCCACGCACCCTTACGACGACTACGGCCACGGCACGCACGTCGCGACCCTGATTGGCGGCGAGGGTGAGGGTTCCGAGCTTGACGTCGAGCGCTTCGACAATGGCAAGCGACACCGGGCCAAGGTGGCGGTCTATCGCGGCGTCGCACCGAAGGCGCGCATTATCAGCCTCAAAGTGCTCGACGCCAACGGTGCCGGTTACACGAGCTCAGTACTGAGCGCGATTGAGTTCGCAATTGAGAATCGTGTAAAGCTGAACATCGACATCATCAACCTCTCGCTCGGACACCCGATCTACGAGTCTCCCGAGACCGACCCCCTGGTCCGAGCGGTCGAAGACGCCACCCGCGCCGGCATCGTCGTCGTCGCCTCGGCTGGCAACTACGGTAAGAATCAGGAGACTGGCGAGGTCGGCTATGCCGGGATTACCTCGCCAGGCAACGCTTCGTCTGCGATTACGGTTGGCGCACTGGACATGCACGGGACTGCGGATCGCAACGACGATACAGTTGCGCCGTATAGCTCGCGCGGCCCGGCATGGTATTCGGGACTCGCCAAGCCGGATATCGTGGCGCCCGGTCACCGTTTAGTTGCCGTCGCCGCGTATGGCGGAACCTTGTATCAACAGTATGCCGATCGCCGGGTCAACGGCCGTGATGCCAAGCGGGCGCGGTATTTCAGGCTCAGTGGCACCAGCATGGCGGCTGCTGTGACGAGCGGCGTTGTGGCATTGATGATCGAGGCCAACCGAGAGAGGTTCGACGCGCCTCTGACGACGAACACCATCAAGGCGATCCTCGAATACACGGCGCTACCGCTCACCGCGACTGATGCGCTGACGCAAGGCGCCGGTGGACTGAACGGCGCCGGTGCCCTACACCTGGCGCAACAGATTGATCCAGGCGTTTCGGTGGGTGAGTGGTGGACGACAGGTCCGGTGACCCCGTGGACAGTGATCGACGGCCACTCGTACGTGTGGTCGCAAACAGTCGTGTGGGGCAACACCGTGGTCTGGGGCAATAGCCTGTTTCAGAATCAGCTGGCCTGGAGCCAGACCGTGGTCTGGGGCAATACCGTGGTGTGGGGCAACACGGTTGTCTGGGGGAACACCGATCTGGTCTGGGACAGCCCGGCGATCTGGAGTCAGACCGTCGTGTGGGGGAATGGGTTCGTCGATACCAATGGCGACAGCGTGCTCGGACCGAACACTGTTGTGTGGGGGAATCTTGCGCGCTAGCCGCGGCGGTGAGCATCGCCGCCGGGGCGCTTCGTGGGCTCTATAGACGCCATCGTCCTGACCCCATCCGAAGGAGCGCTGAAAATTGAGCTGAAGGGGAATCTCGCGGCCATGCTGTCAGCCGCTACAAATGCGAAGAGGTCACCGGAAACCGGTGACCTCTCGCTGCAAGTTCAAATGGTTGCCGGGGCGTGCAACCAGCAGTAATTCATCGCATACCGGGCGCGTCTCACTCCGTCCTCAGCGCCAGAATCGGATCGATTCGGCTCGCGCGATGGGCCGGGATCAGGCCCGCCGCGGCCGACACGAGCGCCAGCAGCACGGTCGTCGAGGTGGCGATGAATGGGTCGCGCGCGTTGATGCCGTAGAGCTGTGAGGACACGTACTGCCCGAGCAGCATCGCCGCCGGAATGCCGATGGCCAGGCCAATCGCGAGCAGCACCAGCACTTCGCGCATCACCATCCAGATGACGATGCCGGGCTGCGCGCCGAGCGCGAGGCGAATGCCCAGCTCCTTTTTGCGCCTGGCGACGATGAACGCCATGACGCCGTAGAGGCCGACGGACGCGAGGATCGTCGCGAGCAGGCCGAAACCGGCCGACAGCAGCGCAATCAGCCGATCGGTCAACAGCGTTTCGTCGAGCTGCGCCTCGAGCGTCTTCAGGCTGTAGACGGGCATCGCCGCGTCCTGCTGGCGCACCTCGTTCCGCACCAGGTGATACGCCGACGACGAGGGCATCGTCGTGCGCACGTACATCGCGGCGCTGCCGTTGCCGGTCTTCGGAATGAACACCTGTCGCCGCACGCCTTCTCTCGGACCTTCGTAGAGCGAATCGGCAACGACGCCAACGATCTCGATCGTGAGCTTCGAGTTCGGGCCCCCGCCCTGACCGAGGTGTTTGCCGACCGCGCTCGTGCCCTTGAAGAAGTGCTCGGCAAACCGCTTGTTGACGATTGCCACCGTCGTTTTGTCCTTGAAATCGAGCCGCGTGAAATCGCGACCCTCGAGGAACGGGATCTTCATCGTCTTGAAGTAGCCTGGCGACAGCGCGTTCATGAACGCCTGCATGTCCTCGCCGTCGGCAGGACGGTGGCCTTCGACCGACGTCGAGTTGTCCCACTCGTCGCCGCTGAGGATCGACACGGCAGCCATGCCCGCCGACGTGACACCCGGAGCCGAGTTCAGTCGTTCGAGGAGGCTCTCGTAGAAGAGGCCGGCGCGCTGCCCGTCGTAGCCGTTCAGCGCGGGCGACAGCTGGAACGTAATCAGGTTATCGAGCGCCACGCCAGTGTCGGTGCCCTGCAGATTCTGAAGGCTTCTGACGAAGAGTCCGGCGCCGAAGAGCAGCAGGAAGCTGAGCGCGACCTGCGCCGTCACCAGGCCCTTCCGAAGGAACAGCGACCCGCCGGTGCCGGCAATCGAGCCCATGGTGTCCTTGAGCGTCGACCATGGATCAGGCCGGCTCGCGCGCAGCGCTGGAAGCAGTCCGAAGACGATGCCGGTCAGGAACGTCAACGCCAGCGTGAACCCGAGGATTCGAATATCGGGCTCGGGCCGAATCAGAAGCGGCTGGCCGTCCTGTGGAATCAGCGCCAGCAGCCCGCGCGTGAGCACGAACGCCAGAGCGAGACCGGCCACGCCGCCCGCGCACGACAGCACGAGGCTCTCGACGAGCAGCTGGCTGACCAGGCGTCCTCGTGACGCGCCGAGCGACAGTCGAACGGCGATTTCCTTCTGTCGCATGAAGCCTCGAGCGATGAGCAGGTTCGCCACGTTGGCGCACGCGATGAGGAGCACGAGGCCGACCATGGACATCAGCACCACGAGCGGCGTCGAGAAGTCGTTTCTGAGCGGCGAGAAACCCATCGCCGCGCTGGTCACGAGTAGCTGCCCCTTCATGAACCGGTCGCGCGAGAACGCCGACCAGTCCTTCGCCGCCGGCAGCGTCATCTCGTATTGCCTGATCTGCGTAAAGAGTCCCTGCAGCGGGGCGCGCGCCGATTCGACCGTATAGCCCGGCTTCAGCCGGGCGAACACCTGCACCCACCGGGCGCGGCGATCATCAGGCCGCAGCCACGTCCACTCCGGCGTCATCACCGGCTTCATCAGCACTGGCACGCGGATTTGCGGCGACTGTGTGGGATCGATCCCGGCAAACCCAGCGGCGGAGACGCCGATGATCGTCATCGGCGAGTCGTTGACGAGAATCTTGCGGCCAACGACGCCGGGGTCACGCGCGAAACGGCTCACCCAGTAGTCGTAGCTCAGCACGACCACGGGGTGACCGTTGAAGATCTGATCGTCTTCTGTCGAGTTGAACACACGCCCGATGGCGGGCTTGACGCCCAGCATCGTGAAGAAGTTTCCGGAGACGAGCTCGGCCTGCAGGCGCTCGGTCTGGTTGTCGACGCTCACCGAGGCGGGCACGAGCCGGCGGCATACCACTTCTGCCAGGGGCTCGGCTTTCTGCTGAAGATCCTGGTAGAGCGGATACGAGTGCATCCGGGTGCCCATGTTGCTGCCGTTGTGGGCGCCCTGCTGGTAGAGCATCACCAGCTCATCGGGACGGGTCACTGGTAGCTTCCGCAGCAGGACCTGGTCGATTAGCGTGAAAATCGCCGAATTGGCGCCAATTCCGAGAGCGAGCGACAGGATCGCCACAATCGAGAAGAGCGGGCTGCGGCGGAGTCCCCGCACCGCGAAGCGAAGATCGGAAAGGAGGGTGTTCATCGTGATGCTTTGACGGTGAGCACCCGGAACGGTTTACGCTTTCTCAGATCGATGAGTTCGTTCTGGCTGAGATCCGCGTGATCCGCGTCCCGTGTGACGCAGCTTCACCCCCGGGGCTTCTCTGGACCGCGATAGAGAATGACCTGCGCCCGTTCGACGGTGACTAGCCCCTCCTGCACCATCAGGTCCAGCTCCGGCAGGAACGCCTCGATCTTCTCGGGCGCGTCCACGATTTCGATCACCACTGGGAGATCCTCTGACAGCCGCAGAATCTTTGCCGTATGCAGCCGGCTGTGCGCGCCAAAACCCATCGTCCCCTTCCAGACCGTCGCTCCTGCCAGTCCGCGCCGCCGCGCCTCCTCCACAATGGCTTCGTAGAGCGGCCGGCCGTGCCAGCGATCGGCTTCGCCAACAATGATCCGTAGCAACTTCCCTTCGGTCGGAATTTTCATCACGTCCCCTGCAACGCGCGACCGAGCGCGAATCCGATCCAGAGCGCAGCAAGTCCAAGCACAACCTGTCCGACGACATTGCCCACGCCGAGCAACCATTCACCACCGCGCATGAGTTGCACAGTTTCAAAGGCGAATGAGGAAAACGTCGTGAACCCGCCGAGAACGCCGATGAGCAGGAACGTTCGGGTTGGTGAGCCAACCACGAGCCGCTGTTCTCCGACTCCGAGCAGCAGACCGAACACCGCGCATCCGCTCACGTTGACGACGAAGGTGCCGTACGGGAATGTGGGAGGCAACCAGCGGTATACCGCGCCATCGAGCGCATAGCGGAGCGTCGATCCGATCGCACCGCCCAGAGCGACGAGGACAAGTCTCATCTGTGATTCAGGCCAGTCTGAAGTTGCGCCGCGCCGCCCGGGACGGGACCCTAGGCGACACTCTCGACAATCAAAGCTCCCGCGATCCGGACAGTCTGTTTCACATCAACGCAAACATCAAGCCAGTGCGGCGCGAACGGCCGGCGCTCCGAGCAGCAGCCGGTTCTTGGGTGTAACCGCGGCGGGAATGCTCTGCGTCCAGATGCGATAGCCCTGCTGCTCGAGACGCACCGCTCGCATGATATCGATCGCGACCGCGCCATCGACCCAGCCAGACAGCTCGCCAGCATCGCAGTTCGCCAGATCGTGACAGCAGGGCAGGACGGCGACACGCGCGCGCGCGGCGATGGCCCGATCGAGCACCACGTCCGTCAACCGGCCGCACGCGTGGCTCGACACGACGACGTCGGTTGATTCAATCTTCACGTCGTCGAGCGCGCTGCCGACAAACGTGACCCGGCCCGACAGCCGCGGCCAGACGTCGACGAGCGCCTGGTGCACGCGTGTGCTCGAAGCGGGGAGCGCCTTGTCCACGACGAGCGCCACCGGCGACGAATTGTCGAGAACGAGCAACACCTGCGCGAGCAGTCCATGCCCGCCGCCGAGATCGACGATCCGCCCGCCCCGGAAGAGCCGCCGCACCCGCCGCGCCACCTCCCATGCCTCGAACAGCTCCTTGCGCGGCAGGCAGCCCGCGTGGCACACCGCCCGAGCGAGACGGTCGAAGAGCGTATCCCCGGGAAACCGCCCGAGGTCCTTGTCGGTCAGCCGGCCGCGGGAGGAGAGCGAGAAGGACATGTTGATCTTCTATTCTCCTGATCTTCTGAGCTCCTGTGAGCTTCTTGTCAGTTGAAGGTCGCATATATTGTGGTACGGAACACACGGAGGTCACTCGCTGATGGCACTGCATCCACTCGCGGGTCAGCCCGCGCCGCCCGCGGTTCTCATTGATGTGGCACGGCTCGAGCGTGAGTTCCTCGAACGGACACCCGATCTGAACGACCCGCGCCAGCGCGTCAAGTTCGGCACGAGCGGACACCGGGGCACGCCGCTCGATGGCAGCCTGACGGCGGCGCACATCGCGGCAATCACGCAGGCAATCTGCGACTACCGCCGCGGCCAGGCGATTGATGGCCCGCTCTACATGGGCAAGGACACGCACGCGCTGTCGTCGCTGTCGCAGGACATCGCCCTCGAGGTGCTGGCCGGCAACGGCGTCGAGACGATCGTTCAGCGCGACGGCGGGTTCACGCCGACGCCGGTCGTCTCCCGGGCCATTCTCGTCCGCAATCACGGGCGCACGGCACACCTGGCCGACGGCATCGTGATCACGCCCTCGCACAACCCGCCCGAGGACGGTGGATTCAAGTACAACCCGCCGAACGGCGGGCCCGCCGACACCGACGTCACGCGCTGGATTCAGCAGCGCGCGAACGAGCTGCTGGACTCGAAGAACGGCGGTATCAGGCGCGTGCCGCACACGGTAGCACTCGCCGCTTCGACCACGCACCAGGAGGATCTCGTACGCCCCTACGTCGATGATCTGAACGAGGTCGTCGACATGGAGGCCATCCGCGATGCGCGCGTGACAATCGGCGTCGATCCGCTCGGCGGCGCGTCCCTTCCCTACTGGCAGGCGATCGCCGCGCGCTACGGCCTGCAGATCACGATCGTGAACTCCACGATCGATCCGGCGTTCGGATTCATGACTCTCGACCACGACGGCAAGATCCGCATGGACTGCTCGAGCCCGTACGCGATGGCCGGACTGGTAGCGCTCAAGGATCGATTTCAGGTGGCGGTCGGGAACGACCCGGATGCCGATCGCCATGGCATCGTGACGGCATCCGCCGGACTGATGAATCCCAATCACTACCTGGCGGTCGCGATTCAGTATCTGCTCGCTAACCGGCCGGCCTGGCCGGCTGGCGCGGCCATCGGCAAGACGGTCGTCAGCAGCAGCATGATCGATCGGGTCACGCACGGGGCTGGGCGGCATCTCGCGGAAGTGCCGGTGGGCTTCAAGTGGTTCGCGCAGCCGCTCTTCGAAGGGAAAGCCTGCTTCGGCGGCGAAGAAAGCGCCGGCGCGAGCTTCCTGCGCCGGAACGGCACGGTCTGGACGACCGACAAGGACGGCTTGATCATGGCGCTCCTCGCCGCCGAAATCACCGCGCGCACTGGCCGGGATCCGGGCGAGCACTACCGCGCGCTCGAGGCTCGCTACGGCGCGCCCTGCTACACGCGGATCGACGCCCCGGCCACGCCGCAGCAGAAGGCACAACTGCAGAAGCTGTCGCCGGACGCCGTCACCGCCACGACGCTGGCCGGCGAGCCGATCGTCAGCAAGCTCACGCGCGCGCCTGAGAACGACGCGCCCATCGACGGACTGAAGGTGGTCGCGGCGAGCGCGTGGTTCGCAGCCAGGCCGTCAGGCACGGAGGACATCTACAAGATCTACGCGGAGAGCTTCAAGAGCCGCGCCCACCTCGATGAGGTCGTCAGCGAGGCGCAGCGCATAGTGGATGCGTCGCTGGGTTGATCGTCGTGTCGTCCGGCTAAAGCCGGACACTACGAGATCATCGCTACAACATCATCGCGAAGCCGTCTTCGGGACGATATCAATCTGCAGCGCCGGATCCGCGGCAGGAACATAGGTCGACTGCAGCCCCAGCTCCTGGCGAACAATGTTGCAGCCCTGAGCGATGGCGCTGGCCTTGTAGAAGGCGATCTCGCGGTTGCAACCCTGACGTCCGAAGCCGCAGTCGCTCGAGACGATCAGCTGCTCGGGCGCGATATGCTCGAGCGCCGCGCGAATGGAGTCGGCGACCTCTGCCGGTCGATCCGCCTGAAGCGTGCGATGGCTGACCGCACCAATGCAGATCTTCTTCGGCAACTTGCCCTTGAAGGGCGCAAACAGCTCGACGTCCCTGAACTGGCGATCTTTCGTCTCGATCGTCCAGACGTCACCCCTGAGCTCGTTGAGATAGAGCTCGAACGACGCCTTGTAGCTCGTGTCCTCCATCACCCGTTGCATGTTGGGATTGCCCCAGCACGTATGAATCCAGATCTCGACATCGTCGAGCCCCTGCACCTCGCGGTTGTAGCACTCGATCATGAACTTCACCTTCTCGTGCTTCGCGCCGAAGGTGTTGGCCATGAAGTGCAGGGTCGGCTCCTCGATCTGGATGCAGCGGCAGCCGGCATCGCGCAGCGCGAGCAGCTCGGTGTTCATGGCGACGGCCATGTCCCAGACGACCTCGCGCGGATCTTTGTATTGGTCGGTGTGGATGTCGAGGAAGAGGGCCATGACCTGCGAGCAGCAGGTGCCGAAGCGCACGGGCTTGCGCGACTTGCTCTGCGCCAGACGCCAGATCTTGGCGTAGTCGAGGGGGACGTGCTCGATCTTTCCCGTTACCCGCGGCCAGCGCCAGCCCGTGTAGATTTCGTTGAGCAGCGTGCCCGGCGGATAGCGGAGCCACTCGCTGCGTGTCTCCTCGGACTGGAGCTCGTCGCCTTCGAGGCCGGTCCAGCGCTGCAGCGGGTAGTGGTGCCAGCTGCGGCCGCCGAAGTCCTCGTCGCAGTGAAAGTCCCCGTGGGTGAGGATGTCGAGCCCGGCGCGCTCCTCGTCGCTGACGACGACGGCGAGCGCGTCCTGAAACTTCTCGCGGAACCTGATGTCCATCATGCAGGTGTCGAGCGGCTTGGCCCACATGCTGACGTCGAACCACCGCGGCCGGGGCCACGAGCCCGTGACGGTCGCTGGCAGCATGAGATTCTTCGTGACGGTAAAGGCCACTGATCCTCCTCTAACGAGCGTATATTGACATCGAACGACCGCAGGCGAAAGGACGTGGTGACAGGCCGATGATCCCGCACGGTGACGCACAACGTGGAGCGACCAGCATGGAGCCACCAACGCCGCCGGTGCCCAGAGACGATATGGCGCCGATTGCCGCAAATCAGCGGATCGAGGCCCTGGATGTGGTGCGCGGGTTTGCCCTGCTTGGCATCTTCCTGATGAACATCGAGTTCTTCAATCGCACCTTTTCCAGTTTCGACGAGGGCATGCCCCGCGGCCTCACCGGCATCAACTGGGTGGCCAGCTGGTTTATCGCGTACTTCGTTCAGGGCAAGTTCTGGACAATTTTTTCGTTGCTGTTCGGCATGGGATTCGCCGTGATGATGGTGCGCGCCGAGCAGGCCGGCCGCGAATTCAAGATCGTGTACCTGCGTCGCGTGCTCGCACTGGCCGCCTTCGGTGCGGCGCACTTCATCCTTCTGTGGGAAGGTGACATCCTGTTCAGCTACGCCGTCGCCGCGCTGATGCTGATGGTCGTGCTCTACGGGAGGACAGGACCGCTCCTCATTGCCATCGCCATCGTGGCCGGCCTGGGGTTCATCCCGGGGTGGGGCGATATCTTTGCGGTCGCTGCCGGCCTTGGGGTGACGGGGTTGATCGCACTCTATCTCCGCGGTGAAAAGCGCGTCAACATCCGCGGCCACGGTGTCCCGCTGTTTTCGTTTCTGCTGCTCGTGGTCGGCTCTCTTCTCATCGTCGCCGCCGCAGTGTTCTGGTTGTTGCCTGATGGACCGATCGGTCCGCGCCTGCCGCTCTCGGTCTTCGGACCGATGCTCCTCTTCGCGGGATGGCTGTCGTGGAAATACTACGAACCGGCGGAAAAGCGTAGCGTTCGACTGGCTGTCAGCCTCTACCTGTTCTTCGCTCTGTCGATGACCGTGGCCGGGGTCGTTCAGCGTTTCGCGCCCGATCCGGACGCCGGAATTGCCATCGCCCAACAACAGCCGACAACTGCGGGCACACCCGCCACGCCGCCTGCCAGTGGGCAGACACAAGCGACGGCCGACATCGCGAAACCCGCTGAGCCCGCCGCCGTGCCGTCTGCTGTGGTCTCTATGGCGGCGGCAACGAAAGCGGACAAGGACAAGAGGGGGGAGGCGTCCGCGGACAAAAAGGTCGAAGAGAAGAAGCCCAAAACCAGGGAAGAGCGCGCCGCGGAACGCAAGGCTGAGCGGGAGAAAGGACTGGCCGAAGCAAAAGCGAAAAATGAAAAGGAGCTGCGACTTTTCACCAGCGGGAGGTACTGGGAGACGGTGAAGTGGAGTGCCGGCGAGTTTCCGGAAAAGGCCGCCGGTGATTTCGGCTTCGGCGCGATCTTGATCGGCATGTTCCTGCTCGGGGCGTGGTTCGTGCGCTCAGGCGTCATGACGAACACGGCCGGGCACCTGCCGTTTTTTCGCAAGCTGGTCATCTATGGCCTGCCAATCGGCATCGGGCTCGGGCTGCTCAGCACCCTGATCGGCATGTCTCACACGCCTGGCGATCGATACGATGGCTGGCAAATCGCGCGCGGACTTGCGCTCATTGGCAATCTCCCCGCCTGCCTGGGGTATGTCGGCATGGTCGTGCTCATGCTCCACAGCAAGACGACGCTCGCGGGCATCAGGGTGCTGGCGCCGCTGGGCCGGATGGCATTGACGAACTACCTCACCCAGTCGCTCGTGTGCGCGATCTACTTCTTCGGCTATGCGATGGGCCATTGGGGCATGCCGCGGACGCAGCAGGTGTTGTTCGTGCTGATCGTCTACGTGGCGCAGATTGCCCTCAGCCACTGGTGGCTGTCGAGATTCCACTACGGTCCGATGGAATGGCTCTGGCGCGGCTTCACCTATTGGCACATGCCGCCATTTCGCCGGCGCTCGCAGGCGCTGACTCACGTCAGCAGCGGCGCCGCGACCTTGCCGTGATCATGCCGACAGGTTGATCGGGATCCGTTGTGACTGCGCCCGGCGCCATCACTTCGCGCCGAAGCAGTAGAGCGCTCCGCGCGTGCGCACGTAGATGCGGCCGCCGCCGAGCGCGGGCGTCGCGTGGATGGGTTCGCCGATGTCGTTCACGCCGAGCACCTGCCACTCGGCGCCGGCCCTTAGCACCGACACCTTTCCCTCGACACTCGCGACGAACACCTTGTCATCGGCGGCGATTGGCGACGCGTAGTAGTCACCCGGCGCATCCGTGCTCCGCCCTTCCTTCAGCACCTTCCCCGTCACCGGATCGAAGGACGTGATGATGCCACCCGTCTTCGCCAGGTAGAGGACGTTCTTGTAGTGCAGCGGCGCAGGGATGTACGGCAGGTTCTTCTTCGCACGCCACACCACCGAGGCCGGGTCCACCTTGCCGCTGGCCTGTCCGACCCGGATCGCGATCGCGCCGGACTCGCCCATGCCCAGCATCCGTATGTTCTGCCACTCCTTGGCGTCGATAACCTCGTCTCCATTCTCGTCCAGCCAGCCGAAGTGCTCGCCCATCTCCTTGTCGGCCAGGAACTCCTTGTGCGAGAGCCGTCCGTTCTTGTCGGCGTCGAGCTTCTCCAGGGCCGTCTCGAAGGCCGGCAGGTTGGGTTCGCTGCCGCCGCTCGTCGACACGAACAGCATCTCACCGCTGGCGACCGGGGTGCCCATCGAACCGCTGGACCCGACCGGCATCCACCATCTGGATTCGCCCGTTTCGAGCGCGTACGAGTCGATGCGCGTCGTGCCCGGCGCGATCAGCTGTGCCGGCGCGTCCGCAGTCGCCCGGAACACCATCGGCGTGGCCCATCCCTCAGGGACGCCTGGCCGGTCCTTCTTCCACCGGACCTTCCCCGTCTTGCGATCCACGGCGACAAGGAAGGAGCCTGCGCGCTGATCGCACAGCAGCACAACGAGGTCGCCGGCAATGATGGGCGACGCTGACATCCCGTAGAAGCTCTTGAACGGCCCGAGCGGCATCGTCCATCGCTCTGTCCCGTCCGCCGCGTAGGCAGCGAGGCCGAAGTCGGCGAAGAAGACAACGACGCCATCGGCGTCCGCGGCTGGAGTTGGAGAGGCGGGGTCGTTGGCGTGGTAGACCTTCTGGCTGTGCGCGGGCTTCAACTCCCGCCGCCACAGCTCGCGGCCCGTCGCAGCGTCGAGGCTGATGGTGAGGAGCTTGCCGCCGTCGCTCGCGGTCAGGTACACGTGACCGCCGGCGACGACCGGAGAGGACTGCCCATAGGGCATCGCCGTCTTCCAGATCACGTTGCTGGTTGGGGAGAAGGTGACGGGATAGCCACTGCCGGAATCGACCCCGGAACCGTTTGGCCCGCGGAACTGCGGCCACTGCGCGGCCGACTCGCTCGCGCCGGCTCCCAGGATCGCCAGGAGGAACGCGTACAGGGTCAATTGAAAGCGTCTCATGCTCATCCTCACTTGTGCCCCTCGGGCGTTGTCACGCCAGCAATGGTGTCACAACCTTGCCGTGCACGTCGGTCAGACGGAAACGGCGGCCCTGATGAAAGAACGTCAGGCGCTCGTGATCGACGCCGAGCAGCTGCAGCATCGTCGCCTGGAGATCGTGCACGTGGACGCCGTTCTCGGCCAGGTTGTAGCTGAAATCGTCCGTGGAGCCATAGACGAGGCCCGGCTTGACTCCTCCACCAGCCATCCAGATCGTGAAGCACCGTGGATGATGATCCCGGCCGTAGTTGGTCGCGGTCAGCTTGCCTTGTGAGTAACTCGTGCGGCCGAACTCGCCGCCCCAGACGACCAGCGTGTCATCGAGCAGGCCGCGCTGCTTCAGGTCGGTGATGAGCGCCGCGCTTGCCTGGTCCGTTTCGCGGCACTGCCGCTGGATATCCCGTGGAAGGTTGTCGTGCTGATCCCAGCCCTGATGATAGAGCTGGATGAACTTCACGCCCCGCTCCGCCAGCCGGCGCGCAAGAAGGCAGTTGGCGGCAAACGTACCGGGCGAGCTCGACTCCTTGCCGTAGAGCGCGAACGTCTCGGGCGTCTCCTTCGAGACGTCCATCACGCCAGGCACGCTGGCCTGCATCCGGTACGACATCTCGTACTGGGCGATTCGGGCGTCGACGTCGCTGTCGCCCTGCGTTTCCGCGGCGTGCATCTGCAGGTCCCGCAAACGATCGAGCATCAGCCGCCGCCCCTCGCGTGTCACGCCGTCGGGATTGGCGAGATACAGCACCGCGTCCTTGCCGCTCCTGAACTGGACGCCCTGATACTGCGCGGGCAGGAACCCGCTGCCCCAGAGGCGCGAGTAGAGCGGTTGATCGACCTTGCCGGGCGTAATCAACACGACAAACGCCGGCAGATCCTCGTTGTCGCTGCCGAGCCCGTAATGAATCCACGAGCCCATACTGGGCCGGCCGGCGATCTGCGAGCCGGTCTGGAAGAACGTGATCGCGGGATCGTGATTGATGGCCTCGGTGAACATCGATCGGACGATGCAGAGGTCGTCGACGATCTTCGCGGTCTCGGGAAGGAGGTCGCTGACCCAGGTGCCGTTCTTCCCGTGCTGGCTGAACCCGAACTGCGATCCCGCGAGGGGCAGGGAGGATTGATTGCCGGACATGCCAGTGAGCCGCTGTCCCTGTCGCACGGAGTCGGGCAGCTGCTCGCCGTTGCGCTGTCTGAGCACGGGCTTGTAGTCGAACGTCTCCATCTGCGACGGCCCGCCGGCCATGAAGAGGTAGATGACGCGTTTCGCCTTCGGCGGCATGTGGAGCTGGCCGCTGAGGACACCACGGTCCTGGCCAGACGCCAGAGATGCGAACGCGTTCGACGGGTTGACGAGGTTCGCGAGCGCCATGCCGCCTAGGCCCATGCCGAAGCGGCCGAGCACGGCGCGACGCGACATTCCGGCGGCTGGTAGTGCGCCGATGCATTTCGGGCAGGTCATGGTTTCCTCGTCTCAGCCACTCGGTTCTTCGTACGCTGAACTGGCCGACGGCTCTCAATCACGATGGACACGATGGCACGATGCTCACGATGGTTTCTTAGAGTGATCTCCATCGTGGCCATCGTGCCATCGTGCTCATCGTGATGCCGTACGTGGTCTCTTCTCAGCTCGATACGTTCAGCAGGCGACATCATCTCACCACCACGAACTCCTCGAGATTCATGATCGCGCTGACGACGGTGGTCATCGCCGCGAGATCGGCTCGTGGAAGCTGCTCGTCGAACACAGAATCGCCGACGCCGAGGAACCTGGTCGCGCCATCGGGGTTCTTCGCGAAGAGAATCTTCTGCTCGGTGAACAGCTGCGCTAGGATTCGCGCCTCGGTCTCGTCCGGCGGCCGGGCGATGAGCTCGCGGAACGCCTCGCGGATCCGGTCGGCCTCGCTTGCCGGGAAGCGTCGGAGCAGGCGCTCGGCGAGCACGCGTGCGGCCTCGACGAACTGCGGATCGTTGAGCAGCACGAGCGCCTGGAGCGGCGTCGCCGTGACATCGCGCTTGGCCGTGCAGACTTCCCGCGACACCGCGTCGAACGTCATCATCGACGGCGGCGGCGACGTGCGCCTCCAGAACGTGTAGAGGCTGCGTCGGTACAGCTTCAGCCCCTGATCCTGGGTGTAGGTCTTCCCTGTCCCCGACTGCTCCCAAAGCCCTGCGGGCTGGTACGGCTTCACGCTTGGTCCGCCAATCGTGCGATTGAGGAGGCCGCTCGCGGCGAGCGCACTGTCGCGGATCACCTCGGCCATCAACCGCGTCTTCGGACCGCGAGACAGCAGGAGGTTGTCGGGGTCACCGAGCAGCGACTCGCGCGATGCCAAAGACGACTGCCGGAATGTCTCCGACGTGACGATCAGCTTGTGGAGCGCCTTGACGTCCCAGCCGCTGTCCATGAACCTCGCGGCCAGCCAGTCGAGCAGATCCGGATGAGTGGGCAGCTTTCCCTGGCTGCCGAAGTCTTCTTGCGTCGGGACAATCCCGCGGCCGAAGTGCATGCGCCAGATGCGGTTGACCACGACACGCGCCGTAAGCGGATGCTCGCGATCGGTCAGCCAGCGCGCGAGACCGAGGCGATTGCGCGGCTGATTCGCCGGGAACGGCGGCAGGCTTCGGGGCGTATCGCGTCCGACGACTTCGCCAGGCGCGTCGTACGCGCCGCGAGCGAGGACGTGCGCCGGGCGCGGTGCGGGCATCTCCTCCATCACCATGATCTCGGGAACGTCGGCGACGAGCAGGTTCTCCTGTTCGCGCAGCGTTTTGAGATCGGCGAGCGCAACGATGTACGGTTGATGCTGCCGCGCGAGGAAGTGCGCGAGCGCGGCAGGATCGCGGGAATCGCGTCGAATGAACCCTGACACTTCCACCGCGGTCAGGCAGACGTCGAAGACCTGCAGATCGTCGATGACGCCATTCTTGAAGCCGCTGTCGCGATAGCGCGCCCCGATGGTGAGCGGATGCGTGTCCGCCGATCGGTCGCCCGCATCGCGCCGGTAGCTGATGTCCTTGTACAGGTGGTCGCGCACGACGTCGCTCTCGAGCGGCAGGCCGTCGAGATACAGCCGGATGCCGGCGGCACGGCTCGAGCCGTCGTAGGTCACGACGAGGCGTGACCAGGTATTCATCGGAAGCGATTGCCTGGCCCGAACGGCGATGGCGTTCCCGGGCCAGAAGTGAATGAGCCCGAAGAACGGCCGGCCATGATCCAGCGTCAGCTCGAAGCCGCGACTGCCGGCATCCGTCCACGCGCGCGACTGGTGCAGGATGACGGCACGATCCTGCGCCTCTGTGGGCTTGAGGCGCAGGCTGAACGAAAACGGATCGGTTCGCACAAGCGGCCGGACGCCCGGGTGAATCACGGTACTGTCGCCGGTGAACTTGAGCGCGGCGTTCGTACCGCCTCCCTCCCCGGCGTCGCGAACCAGCACAAGCCCTTCCTGCACCTGCGCCGGGGACTTCAGCACGCTGTCCGGCGTCTGATCGCCCTCGAGCACATCGAACGCGAGATGCGCGATCGGCGTGGGTGGACTCGCCTGCGCCGTTGGTCCTGAGCCCGTCGAAGGGGCCTGCCCAGAGCCTGTCGAGAGAGTCTCGAGCCAGTCGGCAAAGGCCTGACCCGCACCGCGAGAGATGGCCGTCAGCCTGGTTTCGGTCGCGGCGATGCGTGCTGTCATCAGCTCGTGCTGCTTCCGGGCCGCGTCCGGCCAGAGGAGCAGCGACGGCGACGGTGTCGCGTTGGTGAAGTGCGAGTACAGGCCGGATTCGTCGATGCTGTTGAAGAAAGCAAAGAGCGAGTAGTAGTCGCGCTGCGTGATCGGATCGAACTTGTGGTCGTGACAACGGGAGCATTCGAGCGTCAGCCCGAGCATCGACGTGCCAAAGGTGTTGACCCGGTCGAGGACGTACTCGGTTCGAAACTCCTCCTCGATGCTGCCACCCTCGTTCGTCTGCCGGTGCAGCCGGTTGAAGGCGGTCGCGATTCGCTCGTCGCGCGTCGCATTCGGCAGGAGATCGCCCGCGAGCTGCCAGGTGAGGAACTGGTCGTACGCCAGATTCTGATTGAACGCGCGGATCACCCAGTCGCGGTACGGTGACATGTCGCGCTCGAAGTCGTTCTGATAGCCGTACGTGTCGGCATAACGCGCAAGATCCAGCCAATCCATCGCCATCCGCTCGCCGTACGCCGGTGAGGCAAGGTACCGGTCGGCGGCCCGCGCGTAGGCGCCAGGCGATCGGTCGGCCAGGAACGCGTCGATCTCGGCTGGTGTGGGCGGCAGGCCGGTGAGGTTGAGCGCCAGTCGGCGCAGCAGAATCTCTGGTGGCGCCGGCGGCGCGGGACGCAAGCCTTTCTCGATGCTCGCGGGGCCCCACCCCCGCTCGCGCTCGCTCGGCGACTCCGCGCCTCGCTCGGGCCGCAGGCGCTCTCTCTCGAGCCGCTCTCGAACGAATTCATCGATCGGATTCGCGTTGGTCCGGACAGCCGGTATTTCAACAGCGTGCACCGGTATGAGCGACCAGTGCGGCTTATAGTCGGCACCCTCTGCAATCCAGCGTTTCAACAACGCCTTCTCCGCCTCCGACAGCGTCAGGTGCGACTCGGGCGGCGGCATCACGTCGTCTTCGTAGTCGGAGTTGATTCGCCGGATGAGCTCGCTCTTGCCGGGATCGCCAGGCTTGACGATTGCCCATCCGTCCTCGATCTCCTTGAACGCGCCTTCCCGCGTGTCGAGGCGCAGCTTGGCCTTCCGCTTCGAGGCGTCGGGCCCGTGGCAGCGGAAGCACCTGTCGGACAGCAGCGGACGGATCTGGAAGCGGAAGTCCACGCGATCGACCGCGGCGGGTGTGATCTGGCTGGTGTGTGCGGACGTCGCCAGGCCAGCGAGCGCGGCGCAGGCGATCGCCGCTCCGAATCGCGACCTGATGGACATACCGGCGCATTCTCTGGCGAGCCCACGCGCCTGTCAAACACGGCGCGGTTCCGCCTTCAGTTTCTTCGCTTCGTCCTTCCGGCCGGCTTCGGGCGCGCCGCCGGTTTCGCGACCACCGCCTCCCACGCCAGCACCATGGCGGCGCGCACGGTGGCGCGGTCGGCGGCCGCAAGCCTGACGTCCGTGCACCCCTGCCGGCCCCACGCGCCGCTCGACGGCTCGAACATCCCGGGATGCTCCCGCATGAACTGCCCCTGCTCATCGGGCGCGAGTTTGACCATTCCCAGCGTGTCGCCCGAGCGCAGCGTGGCGAAGATCCGGCCGTTCGCGCGGAAATCCGGGTGGCCCATGTGAGACCCCTCGGTCGCACCGTTCATGCTGAGCGCAATGTCACGGAAGTCGTCCGCAGTCATCGGGTACTCGACCGATTGTCGCATGCGCGACGCCGCCGTTTTCGAGAGTTCCTGGGGCGAACGCTGGGATAGAATGCGCCATCGTCAACGCGTGGAGAATCACTGACATGGCCGCCCGGATCTGTCACTCCCGGACCGTTCCAGCCCTCATCGCGCTCTTCGCCCTCGGCTGGATCGCCGTCTCGAATCCTGCCGCGAGTGCGCAGGCGGCCGGCGAGCGATCGATCATCTTCTCAGCCGAAGACGAGGCGGGGAAGCCCGTCAAGGACATCAGGACTGACGAGATTCTGATTCGCGAAGACGGGATCGATCGCGAGATCGTGTCCGTCAAGCCGTCGACCGAAACGCTGAACGTGATGCTTCTGGCCGACACGACGGCGGCCGTCGACGAGATGCTCCTCGACGTCCGCACGGCGCTCATCGCCTTTGTCCATCAGGTCCACGCCGTCAGCCCGGAGGCGCAGATCTCGCTCATGGAGTTCGGCCAGGCGGCGGTGACGGTCGTGCCATTCACGACGAGCGACGCCGATCTCGAAAAGGGCGTCAACCGGCTGTCCGGTAAACCCCGATCGGCGTCGGTCCTCCTCGAAGCCATCAACGCCGCCAGCAACAACCTCGCGAAGCGGCCGGGCCCGAGGCGGGCCATCGTCTCCGTCAACATCGAGCCGGGCGACGAGCAGAGCCGCGAGGAACCCAAGCGCATCGTCGAGTCCCTCCGCAAGTCGCTGGCGCAGTTGTGGTGCGTGTCGATCCAGAAAGGCGCGCTCAAGAACGCGCAGCGCGACGTCGTGCTGAACGCGTTCACCAAGAACACCGGCGGCGACCGCCAGTTCATCGTCGGACAGTCGGCGATCGCGACCCACCTCAAGAACTTCGCCGACGCGCTGACGTCGCAGTACGAGGCGACCTACAAGCGACCCGCCACGAAGGCGCAGGCGGTGCAGATTGGCGTGACGCGCCCCGGCGTGAAACTCCATGCCAGCGGCTTTGCGCCACAGTAGTGTTCACAGAGCGACGGCGTCTGGCGGCACCATCGTCTTTGTGCTCGCGTCGGTGCTGCTTGGCCAGCAGCCGGCCCAGACGCTGCAGCAACCGACCTTTCGCTCCGGCGTCGAGCTCGTTCAGGTGGACGTCGTCGTCGTCGACAAGGACGGGAAACACATCCGCGGCCTGAAAGCCACTGACTTCGCCGTCCTCGACCGCGACAAGCCCCAGACCGTTGCCACCTTCGAAGAGGTGTCGCACGAGCACCCGCCAGAGGCCGCCCCTGGACCCTTGCTGACGCATCCTGCCAGACTCGACGTCGGGAACAATCAGACCGCACGGTCGGACCGGCTGGTCGTGATGGTCGTCGACGACCTGCACATCTACAAGGGCCGGACCGAACGGGCGCAGGACATCGCGCGGCAGATCGTCTCGCAGCTCGGGTCCCAGGCATCGATGGCGGTGCTCTTCACGAGCGCAAACCGCAACACACAAGTGACCGAGGATCGCGCGGAGCTGCTGGCCGCAATCGACACGCTGCGAGGACGTCAGTCCGTGCGGCGGCCGAATCAGGCCCGAGACGATCAGACCATGTATGCGAGTGGTGAAGACAGCCTGGCCCGGCTGAACCAGATCGGCCAGGCACAGCAGGTCAGCGTCCAGCAGTTCTCCGACAACATGACGCAGTACAAGACGCTCCAGGAGGCCGCCCGCATCCTCGGTGCCGACGATGCAAGGAGGAAGGCCTTCGTGCTGGTGTCGGAGGGGATTGGCAAGGACCTGACGGGAGTGTTCGACCGCGCGCTGACACCGTGTGAAGCCCAGTGCCCGACCTGTCCCTGCTATCACGACCGCGCGCTCGGGGAGATGATGGAATCGCTGCGCCGATCGAGCGTCACCACCTATGCGATCGATCCGCGCGGCCACGTGTCACCTCAGGACCTCGCGATCGAGGCGTTTCCTGGCCCGCCGGGACTCGGAGAGGATCCAGCCACTGGTGGCTTCCGGTGGAACAACCCCATTCGCCAGGCACAGGACGGGCTGACGATCATGGCCGAGGCGACGGGCGGCTTCGCCGTCACCGATACCGACGACGTCACGTCAGGGCTGCATCGAGTCATCGAGGATCTCGATCACTACTACCTTCTCGGCTTCTATCCGAGCGATCCGGGCCGGACGACGGGGTTTATCGCCGGGCTCGCGAGAGCCGCCGGCTCGGGTAGCGACTATCGGCCGCTGGCCGTAACAGTCCGCGACCATCCAGACTGGACCGTTCGCTTCCGCAAGGGGTACCGGCCTGGCGGCGCGCCGGCGGCGCCGGTGAACAAGGATCCGCTGGTGGCGTTGGCCGCTGGCGTTCTGCCGAAACCGGATCTGCCATTGCGGCTCTACGCCTCGGTGTTCCCCGGAGAGCGGAAGCTCGCCACGGTTGTAGCGGCGATCGAGATCACCGCGCCGACGAAGGTTCTTCTCGGACCGGACGCGAAGCTCCACGACGAGGTGTCCTACGGTGTGCTCGTCGTCGACGAGAAGAAGACGAAGGTGACGTCCAGGACCAACGTGGCGGCGCGCATCGCGCTGAAGCCGCGGGGTCCCTCGCTCGAAGCCGATCCGAACATGCCCGGCCTCGTGTCCTATCAGATTCCACTCACACTCGAGCTCCCCCCGGGCAAGTATCAGCTTCGGGCATCGGCGACGAGCACGAAGCTTGCGCGGGGAGGCAGCGTCTACCTGACGATCGAGGTGCCGGACTTCGCGAAAGAAACGCTCACCCTCGCCGGCGTGACGCTCGGCTACGGCGACGGCGATCACGTGCCGGTCGCCGACCTCCCGAAGCAGGGTCCCAAGCGTGAGGCGCGCGCACCCTTTGCCCCGTCGCTCGATCGCACGTTCACACCGGCCGACACGCTGCGGCTGTACTTCGAGGTCGCGCGCAGGAACCCGGCGACGGTTGTAGGAACAAAGGTCGCGATTCTCGATGCGCAGGACGACGTCCGCGCATGGGTCGATCGACAGATTCCAGCGAACGACCGCGGTCGCGTCGATGTCCGTCTGCCTCTGAGCACGCTGGCACCCGGCGCCTACCGTCTGCGGGTGACGGCCGAGGATGGCACGAACAGCGCGGCGCGGGAGGTGGGGATTGTCGTAAAGTGATTCGTCTCTCGACCGGAATCCTGAATCCGTGAGCGTCAAAGAAACCCCGACAGGCCCCCCGCCCTGAGGCCTCCGAGCCCAGTGCCCGACGCCCGTTGTCCAGGTGGCTTGTCGGAGCAGCTGCTCTCGTCGCCGTCGGTACCGTCACGTTGCTGTGGCCGCGGGGCCCTGCCTTTCTGCTCGAGCCGAGCTCCGATCAGAACGTCCTGCTCGTCACCATCGACACGCTGCGGGCCGACGCGCTCTCGTCGTATGGCGGGCGAGCGCAGACACCGAACCTCGACAGGCTTGCCGCGGGCGGCGCGCGCTTCACGTTTGCGCACGCGCACGCGGTCGTGACGCTTCCCTCGCACACGTCCATCCTCACCGGCCGGCTGCCGTACGAGCATGGCATGCGCGACAACAGCGGCTTTCGCGTCAAGGACGGCACGACCACGCTCGCCACGCGGCTCAAGGCGGCCGGCTTTGCCACGGGTGCGTTTGTTGGCGGGTTTCCGCTCACGAAGCGCTTCGGGCTGACGCCCGGGTTCGATGTCTACGACGATCAGATCCCTGAGCTCCAGGGAGACGTCAACTTCACGATGCCGGAGCGCCGCGCCGACGAGGTCGTTTCACGTGCAGTCGACTGGATCGGCAAGACGACCAATCGCTTCTTCACCTGGGTGCACGTGTTCGATCCGCACTCGCCGTACAAGCCGCCGGCTGAATTTGCCGCGACGTACGCCACGCAGCCCTACTATGGCGAGGTAGCGTTCGTCGATCGCGCGCTCGGCCCGCTCTTCGACCGCCTTGCCACGCTTACCCGGCCCACGCTTGTCATCGTCACCGCCGACCACGGCGAGAGCCTCGGCGAGCACGGGGAGATGACGCACGGGATGTTCGCCTACGAGGCGACATTGCACGTGCCACTGATCGTCGCCAGAGTCGAACCTGGCAGCAGGCGTCCGTCGCAGGGAGTCGTCATCGACACGCCAGCGCGGCACGTCGACATCGCGCCTACCGTCCTCGAGGCCGTTGGCGTGGCGGCGGACGCGACGCTCGCGGGGACCTCGCTCAGGGATCTTGTGCGGGCGGGTCGTGGTAACGACCGGCCGGCCTATTTCGAGTCGATGACCTACAACCTCGTGCGCGGCTGGGCCCCGCTTCGCGGCGTGCTCGTGCAGAAGGACAAATACGTCGACCAACCCATACCCGAGTTGTACGAGCTGGCCAGCGACCCGAAGGAGGAGCGCAACCTTGCACCGCAGCGAACCGACCGCGTGCAGGTGCTGGTCAACGTGCTCCGCACGTTCAACGTTGCGCCGCCGAATCGCCCGGGTCACGAGTCCGCCGAGGTTGCGGCCACGCTGCGGTCGCTCGGCTACGTGTCTGGCAGCGCGCCCGAGCGCAAGGTGTTCACCGAAGCGGACGATCTCAAGAACCTCGTTCAGGTCGACCGCGACCTGCATTCGGCCTCTGAGTTGTACCAGGATGGCAAGGTGCAGGACGCGATCGCGCTCCTCAACGGCGTGATTGCCCGGCGGCCGGACACCGCGGACGCATACATCTCGTTGGCGCACGCCTACTGGGAGTCCGGCCAGCTGCAGCCGGCCATCGCGACGCTCGAGAAGGCACTCGCCAACGGCGCCCCGGATCGCGACGTGCGCATCCGTCTCGGGATCTACCTCGCCGAGAGCCAGACCGATCCCGCACGCGCCATCAAGCTGCTCGAAGGCCTTCCGGTCAGCGACGTCGAAGCGCTGAACGGCCTCGGCGTGGCCTACGGGGGCGCCGGCCGATACGCGGACGCCCTTGAGGCTTTCAAGAAGGTGCTGGCGCTCGACCCCACCAACGGCCTTGCGTACCAAAACATGGCGTCGATGGTGCTCCGGCAGGCGCTGGCTTCGAAGAAGAGCAGCGACCACGCAAGCAAGCTGCAGGAGGCTGAGCGCTACGCGCGCCAGGCGCTCGAGACCGATCCGACGTTGCCCAAGGCCTATACGACCCTCGGCGTCGCGCTCGCAGAATCTGGACGGAAGAGCGAGGCCATCGACAGCTGGAAACGCGCCGTCGCCCTCGACGGCCGCGAGTTCGATGCGCTGTACAACCTCACAATCCTGCTGCTCGAGGCGCGCCAGATGGACGAGGCGCGCGCGTATGCGAAGCAGTTCGTGTCGACGGCTCCACCCGCGTTATACGGGCCGGCCATCGAGCAGATGCGGAAGTTTCTGGGGGGCTAACGCGCAGGCGCTGAATCTCTGACCGCAGTCTCCCCACCGTTGATATGGACACTTCAGACGACTAGTCTTATAATATGGCCATGAAGCAGATCGCCGCCGCGCGGTTCAAGGAACGCTGTCTGGCGCTCCTCGACGAGGTCGATCCGGAGGGCATCGTGATCACGAAACGCGGCAAGCCGGTCGCGAAGCTGATCCCGTTTGCCACCGATTCCGGACAACTCATCGGGTCGCTCAAGGGCAAGCTCCGGATCACGGGCGACATCCTCTCCACCGGAAGCGAGTGGGATGCTGAACGTTGATACCCACATCCTGATCTACGCCGTGACCGGCGCGCTGCGGTCTCGGGAAAGGCTGCTGCTAAAGGCGGCGCGTTGGAGCGTGTCCGCCATCGTGCTCTGGGAGGTGGCAAAGCTGGCCCAGATCGGCAGGATCGACCTCGACCTCGACGATCCGGAGGTCACACGCGTGCTCGCGCAGGTGCATGTCTGGCCGATCACACGCGACATCGCCCGCACCAGCACGCGCCTGGACGTCAAGGGCGATCCGGCCGACGAACTGATCGCCGCCACGAGCGTCGTCCACAACGTCCCGCTGCTGACCAGAGACCGGGCGCTCTTGAAGTCGAAGGTCGTGCCGCTCGCAAGGTAAGCTTGTGGGCTGAATGGCGAAGAAACGCGCCGGGGCCAAGGGCGCACCGGCCCCTTCACCCGCCCCGGCGGGCCCTGTCACCGCGGCAGGTTCCTCGATGGCCATCGCCGGAATCGCGCTGGCCGCCCTTCTCGCACTCGGCGCGTGGTGGTGGCTCCGCACGCCGGGGTTCGCGATTGACGTCAACGCGGATCGCAACGTGCTGATCGTGACGATCGACACCCTGCGCGCGGACGCGCTCGGGTCGTACGGCGGGCGAGCCATCACGCCGAACCTGGATCGGCTCGCGCGGCACGGCGCAAGGTTTTCGTTCGCGCACTCGCACGCGGTAGTCACGCTGCCTTCGCACGCCTCGATCCTGACCGGCCGCTACCCCTACGAGCATGGGATCCGCGACAACACGGGTTATCGCCTGCCGCCGACGCTAGCGACAGTCGCGACGCGGCTCAAGGCGCTGGGCTTCGCGACTGGCGCGTTCGTCGGCGGCTTTCCGCTCGATCGGCGCTTCGGCCTCGGCGTCGGGTTCGATACCTACGACGACAACCTGAGCAGCTCCCCGGTCCCCGGCGCGAGGGCCAGCGAAGACGACCGTGAGCGGCGCGCCGACGCCGTCGTCTCGTCCGCGCTCGAGTGGATCGGCCTCCAGTCCGGCAAATGGTTCGTCTGGGTCCACGTCTACGACCCGCACGTCACCTACGATCCTCCCGGCGAGTGGAAGACGCGCTTCCCGGCGGAGCCCTACCTCGGGGAAGTCTCGTTTACCGACTCCGCCCTGGGGGTGCTCTTCGATCGGCTGTCCACGCAGGCGCGGCCGACGCTCGCCGTTGTCACGGCCGATCACGGCGAGGGCCTTGGCGACCATGGTGAGCTGACGCACGGCGTGTTCGCGTACGAATCGGTGCTGAAGGTCCCACTGATCGTGAGTGAGATCGGTGCCGGCGCCCGTGAATCGACGCCCACCGGCGTGACCGTCGATACACCGGCGCGGCACGTTGACCTGCTGCCGACGCTGCTGCAGGCGGTGGGCGCTCCGGCCGACACGACGCTGCCAGGCTCTTCGCTCCGCGACGCAATCGCTGGAGGCAACACAGCCGACCGTCCGTCGTACTTCGAGTCCATGACCCCGACGCTCGCCCGCGGATGGGCGCCGCTGCGCGGCGTGCTCGTCGGACGGGAGAAGCTCATCGACCTCCCGATCGCCGAACTGTACGACCTCTCGACTGACTCCGCCGAGCAGCGCAACCTCTTTTCGACGAGAACCGACCGCGCGCCGGTCATGCTCAACGTGCTGAAGACCTTCAACGTCGCGCCGCCGGGACACCCGCGGAAGGAAACTCCAGAGACCCTCGAGCGCCTCCGATCGCTCGGCTATATCGGCGGCGGATCGGCGGCCGTCCGCGAGGAGTACACGGAACGCGACGACCCCAAGCGCCTCATCGAGCTCGAACAGACGATGACGCGGGCGGCGGATGCGTTCAGGCAGGGACGGCCTGGCGAAGCGATCGAGATGTACAAGAACGTCATCGCGAAGCGCGCCGACACCGAGGACGCGTATCGCAAGCTGGCGCTGGCGTACTGGCGCACGGGACGCGCAGCTGACGCCATCGCCACGCTCGAGACGGCACTCAGGAACGGCGTCACGCAGAGCGAGGTGCGCATCAAGCTGGGTCAGTACCTGGCGGAGTCAGGGCAGCCGGGAAAAGCCATCGCGCTGCTCACGGGTGACACAGGAGACGATCCTGACGCGCTCATCACGCTCGGAAATGCCTATCAGCTCGCGGGCCAGCCGGCAGCCGCGATCGAAGACCTTCAAGAGGCTGCTCGAGGTCGATCCGAAGACACGGGTTGGCCTGGGAGAATATCGGCACGTCGCAGCTGCAAACGGGTGATGTCGCCGCCGCGGAGGCATCGCTGCGGCGAGCCATCGAGCTCGACAGGAGCCTTGCCGGTGCCTACACTGCTCTCGGTGTGGTGCTGGCCGGGACGAACCGCAAGGGCGAGGCGATCGACGCGTGGAAGAGCGCCGTCACGATCGACGCGACCGAGCTCAACGCGCTTTACAACCTGACGATCAACCTCGCCGCCGCCGGCCGCCGCGACGAGGCACGGATGTATGGGGAGAGGTTCATCGCCGCGGCGCCGCCGGCGTCAAAGGCAGATGTCGGCGTGATAAGGAGAGTGTTGGGACAGTGACAGTCGTCTGTCGGCAGTCTTCAGTCGGCAGTCACAGTCCTCAGTCCGAGTCGGCAGTCCCAGTCGACCGTCCCAGTCGGCAGTCGCCGATCGGTTCGCGGTACGACCGACGACTGGAACTGACGACTGGAACTGACGACTCGGACTGTCGACTGAGACTGACGACCGAAGACTCACGACTGACGACTACCGCATCCACGGCGTCAGCAGCACCTTCCCGCCCTTGCGCGTCTCCATCTCCGTCGACTTCACCTCGCCGCTCCCGGGCCGCGTGAAGGTCACCGTGTACTGCGAGAGCAGGCTGTTGGCCACGCTCTTCAGCATCGGCTCGAGACCGGTGGCTTCGACACCGGTCAGCCGCATGCCGCCGCTCCCGCGTGTCACCACGTTCAGCACTTCCTCGCGCGCGCTGGACGAGCCGCCCGTGCCGCGGATTGAAACCGCCCACACCGTGGAGCCTGCTTTGCGGATGGTGTCCGCGGCCTGCCTCATCGTCTTTTCGGCGCTCGTGTCGCGTGAGTTGAAGTCGACCGACACGATCGCGCGTCGGGGGCTCGGCTTGTCACTCAGCTTCTTGCCCGCGTCGACCATCGCTTCAATCAGGACGGCGTCGGACTGCCGATTGAGAAACACGCGCTGGATGAACTTGTCGAGCGCCGGCGCTTCCGTGGTGAAGTCAACGGAGGTGACCGACGCGCCGGCGAACTCCATGATCGCGATCTGCGCGTCAGGGCTCGCGGCCTTGATGATCGAGACAAACGACGACAGCGCCCTGCGAAAATCCTGGATTGGCGGCAGGATGCCCATGGGCGGCTGCGTCGTGTCGACGAGCAGCGTGATGAAGAGTGGCTCGCCCGAGCGCTCCGCCGCCACGACCTCGCGCGTGGCCTTGTCCTCGCGCACGACGAAATCGGTAGCCGTGAGACCGGCCACCGGCCCGGCGGCCTCGGCAACGACCGTGACGAGCGCGGTCTTCTGCTGTTGCGGAGCTGGCGCGGCCAGCGCAGTTATCAGAGGCACAGCGAGCAGGGTCGTGCCGACCAGACGATATCGCATGCGACTCTCCCCTTCAAAAATAGTTCACGAGGTTCAAAAGGGTTCACGAGGTTCAAAGGGTTCTTGGCGGAGAAAGTATAACGGCGCGGACGAGCCAGGCGAGACAAAAATGTCAGCAAAACCGCCAGAAAGTACCACGCTGAAGCGGTAGAATGCCCTTCTGGATCGGGATGCGCACCATGCGACTCGTGTTCTGCACCGTCGTCGCCGCCCTCTTGCTGGTGCCCGCCCGCCAGGCCTCCCTGCACAGCCAGAACCCGCCTTCCGGCTCCGGACAGCCGGCGTTTCGATCGTCGACGGCGCTTGTCGAGGTCGACGCCGTCATCCTCGACCGGGACGGCCGCTTCGCCACGGGTCTTCGCGTCGAGGATCTCGAGATCTTCGAAGACGGCAGGCCGCAGAAAATCGAGCAGTTCTACATGGTCACCCACGAGCCCGGAGGCTCGGTGATAAGCGAGCACGCCGACAAGACCGACTATCGCGCGCAGCGCGTCTTCGTGATCCTCTTCGACGAGGGACACCTCGCCAACGATTCGCTGATGCGCGTCAAAGAGGGAGCCACCGCCTTTATTCGCGACCGATTGGGACCCGATGACGTCGCTGGCGTCTTCGTGAACGGCGGGATGTACAAAGGCCAGCTCACGTCGGACAAGATGCAGCTGCTCGCGGGCGTGCACGCGGTGAAGCCCGCGTTCGACAACCGCCAGGCGCTGCTGGCCGCCTTTCAGCAGTTTCCGCGCATTCCGGGAGAGCGAGACGCCACCAGGATCGCCGAGGGCGCGCGGGAGCTGGTTGACGACCTCGGTATCAAGGCATGCCGGGAGGATCGGGCCGAGTGCGAGCTCAACGGCGGCCTGCAGCAGGTCGAGAACCTGATCCAGCAGAAGGCCCGCCTTTACGTGCGCCAGGCGAGGATGCTGGCCGACAGGACCGCGCTGAGTCTTCAGACAGTCGCCAAGGGCCTCAGCCGGCTTCCAGGACGCAAGACAGTCATGTTCCTGTCCGAAGGCTTCTACCTCGAGGACTCTCGCGGCGTGATCGAAGCGATTGCCGCACAGGCCGCGCGCGGCGGCACGACGATCTATTCCATCGACGGACGTGGACTCATCGGCGCCCCGAGCGCTACATCGGACGCCGTGACCAACACCAGGGGTCGATCGACCGCGTTCGACACCGGCGATGATGGTCCATACATCCTCACCGCGGGCACCGGCGGCTTCATGGTGCGCAACATCGACGACATGTCGCGCGCCTTCGGCATGATCGTGCGCGACACGAGCACCTATTACGTGATCGGCTATCAACCTGCCAACCCGACGATGGACGGCAAGTACCGCCGGATCGAGGTGAAGACCAAGGTCGCTGGACTCAACGTTCGCGCGAGAAAGGGATACGCCGCCGTCGCGCTCCCGCCACAGGAGAGTCTGATGGGTGGGGGGCGATAGACGGGTTCAGGGCTCAGGGCTCAGGGCTCAGGGCTCAGGGCTCAGGCAAGAGCTTAGAGTATTTGGTCCAAGGTTTTGCTTGAGCCCTGAGCCCTGAGCCCTGAGCCTTGAGCCTCACCACCACGCTCTTTCCACCCAGTAAACCCGAATCGACCCGCCGATGTCGGCGGCCGGAGTCCGGTCGCGCAGCGGCTTGTAGAAGTCGCGGTCGCGCTCGGCGAACGGGACGCCGTCAAGCAGTGTCACGCTGACGGCCACGTATCCGGGAAGGCGCGGCGGCCGCATCATCGACGGCGTGACGCCAGGTATCGTCGTCCCTCCCATGTAGGTGCAGTCGATCCCGTAGTACGCCGGATCCGCGACGCCGAAGTAGGCGAGGTTGATGTGCGTCACGTGATTGGCATCCATCCAGCCCTTGAGCGGCTTGAGGTCCTGGCCCCAGTCGATGTTCGAATCGGCAAGGTAGCGGAAGCCGTTCGACGGCCCACCGACGGCACGGTTGAAGAACGCGAGGTTGTTCGGGTAGACGCTCGCGAATTCCAGAAGTCCCGCGGCGAGCAGCGCCACGCCGACCCTCGGTCCGTTCCTGGACTTGCCGCCAAAGAGCGCGTTGGTGGCCTGGGCCGCGATCACGATCACGAACGGATAGATCGGGAGGATGTGCCGCAAGCCGATGTTCAGCGTAGACATCATGGCGACGCCTAGAAACAGAACGACCGGCACGACGACGAACGCCTCGCCGTCGAGAGAAAAGAGGCTGCCACGTCTGACGATCGACACGACGCCCATGAAGAAGAGCGCGAGCAGGGCCAGGGGTGTCTTGATCAGAAAGGCGATCGGGAAGTAGTACCACCAGCCGAAGTTGCTGTAGCTCCCGGCCAGAAACGACGGCCGGCCCTGCACGAGACCCTGACCGTGCAGGAACCCCTCGCTGAACGCATTCGGCAACAGGTGATATCCATCAATCCAGCCGACGAGGGCCGCCATCGTTGGAACGGCCTGCTGCACGGCCGGATGATCGTGGAGTGCGAAGAGCCAGGCGGGCGCCGAGCTCGGTGCGTAACGGAATCCATAGGCCGCCCAGACGCCGAGCCACGTGGCCACGGCGAGCACCGCGACGATGCCGGCAACCCCCGCGGCAGACAGTGTCCCGCAGCGCTTGGCAATCATTACCAGCAGTACGAGGATGACCGGTCCGAGAATCGCGGCGGAGAACTTGCTCAACATCGCGAGAACGAAGCACACGCCGAGCCCCGCGATGTTCGCGACGGTCCAGCGCCGAGACGCTCGCCAGAGAAAGTAGACCGCGCCGAACATGAAGCACGCGACGCCGAGATCGGTCGTGACGAGCGAGGAATGAGCGGCGATATTCGGCTCGACCGTATAGAGACCGAGCGCGACGAGGGCGGCGCGAAATCCGAGCCACTCGACGACCCAGCAGAACAGCAGCACGCCCAGGACGACGCCGAGCAGGACGTTCATGAATCGCGCGCGATAGAGGAGGCGATCGCCCTTCGACGAGTCAGCGGACGGTGTGCCGTAGAGAAAGCGATGGCCGATCTCGAACGGACCCTGAAACGCCACGGATTCCGGCCGTGTCGCGTCGAGCGCCGTCGTATCGAGCGACACGCCAGGGATGGTCAGCAGCGGTAGGGCCTGCCAGAGTCGCGTGAACGGTGGGTGTTCGATCGCCGGCCGGTAGTCGCGGGATGTAAGCGCAGCGTAGCCGGCAGCCAGGCTACCCGGTTCATCAAAGGTTGCGGACGTTCGGGTGAAGCTCCAGACTTGAAGCGCGACGAATGCGGCGGTGAACGTGCTCAGCACGAGCGCCACGAAGGCTCGGCTGTGTCGATCGAGGTGGTCACTCGGCTCGCGCTCCGGAGCCGGACGCCTGGGCTTCGCACTCCGCTTGCTTTTCATGCTCCGGCCGAAGAGTACCGCATTCCTAACGCGGATCTCGAATCACACGGGACGCGGATCGCTGAATCGGGACCGCCGTCCTGAGCCGACCTGACAAAAAAAGGACCCGGGGGTGAGCCCGGGTCCGTTCCAACCTGAGATCCGCGTGATCCGCGTCCCGTCGAATCCGTGATCCGCGATCCGCGTTCCGTGAGACCGTGATCCGCGTCCCGTCTAGTCTCTAGACGTCTATCCGCGCTAGAACACGAACTGCGTCCCGATACGGAAAACGCGCGGCGACACGATCGTGCTCGGCTGCGTGAAGCCCGCCGTGCTCTTGTTGCCGCTGACATAGGCCGTGATCGTGTTGATGTTGAAGATATTGAAACCATCCAGGATCAGTTTGATTCGCTGACGGCCTCCGTTGAACTGGAAGACCTTCTGAACGCCGATGTCGAGCAACTTGATGGGGTCGAAGCGCTGCTCGTCTCTCGACGTGAACTCCAGTGTGTTGTACGAGATCGTCCCGGTCGTGCCACCGTAGACCTGACCCGGCCCGTTGATGGTCAGCGTCCGAGTGGCGCCGTCATACATGTTCAGGTTGCCGGAGGCGATGATGTCCCACGGGAGCGTGTAGCTGCCCTGCAGCTTGAAGATCCACGGCTCGATCGTGCTGACGCCTTCCTGGAACGGCCGGTTGGTCGGGTTGATGAACGATGCCGACCCGTCGGGGAAGTAGTTGGGATTGACCTGAAGCGTCAGCGCCGACTGCATCTGCCACCGGTTGCTGAAGCGCTTGGTCGCGGTGATATCCACACCGTGGTAGATCTGATAGTTGGGGTTCGTCATCAGGATCGAGCCGAGACCAGACGGCCGAGCGCACCCGTCGCAGATGGTGTAGTACGGCGCGGTCTGTCCAGTCACGGGGTCGGTAAACGTCTGCGGCCCTGTATAGATCTGTGAGAGCGGATATCCGGGGGCACCCGGCTGGTAACCCACGGTGTAGGTGGCCGTGCCCTGGTCGTATTTGCGATAGATGTAGTCGACACCGATGGCCAGGTTCGAAATCAGCTCGTGCTGGATCCCAACGATGGCCTCGCGCGTCCGTCCGATATTCGCGCTCGGATCGACGTTGTTGCCGACGGGCACCAGCACACCGTTTCTGAACTGCGAGCTGCTGGAGGACGGAGTCCCGATGAGCTCGTTGGCCTGGACGAACCCGTCGCGGTTGGCGTCGGTCCAGCACCCCGAGTTGGCCGCCGTGCTGCACGCCCCGCTCGACTGGTTCGGACCCCACGTCAAGGCTGTCTGGGTGAACAAGCCGCCAAGATTGTTGGCAATGGTGATCTTCGTGTCGTAGAAGTACGACCACACCGCCTTCACCGACGTCTTGCCGTTCCCTGTCAGGTCGTAGGTGGCCGACAATCGAGGCGACCAGTTGCTGAACGACTGCAGCTTCTGGCCGGTGATGGTGTCGGTCTCGGTTCCATTCTCGCACTGCGCGGGCAGCAGATCCGGCCGAATCACGTTCTCGGGCACGCACCCGCCCAGGTAGGTCGAGTACTGCCAGTCGTAGCGGACGCCGCCGTTGAAGCGCCAGCGGCCCTTCGAGAACGAATCCTGAATGTATCCGTTGTAGGTCCACCAGTTGTTGTTGCGGAGCTGGTCGCGGTAGAGAACCGCCTGATAGGGCACGAATCCGGCCGCGGATCCGACCGCGACGTTGTCGCCGTTTCCGCAGTTGGCGTTGGCGTTCCCGACGCACTGCTGGTGGGCGCGCGCGCCGCCGCTGTAGTGCGAGAAGCTCAGGATCGGGTTTTTGCGCCAGCCCACGCCGAACTTCAGGCTGTGGTCACCGCCGAGGACGTTGGACAGGAGGTACGTGCCGTCCGTCTTGAGCTCCCAGGATTTCCGGACGGTCTGATAGGTGGCCGTCTTCGAGCGGGAATTGAAGCCTGTCGTGCGGTTGGTCAACGCCTGGACATTCCACAGGCAGTCAGGGCTCTCCCGGCCTCCCGTGAGGTAGCTGGCCGCGCTGTCCGTCCCGAGGTACCGGCTCTGGAGGCAGTCGCCCTGGGGCGGCACGTCCTGATAGTCCAGGAAGAACCCGCCGCCGACGTAGGTGAACATGCTGTTGAAGACCAGTTTGTCGCTGGCGATCAACGTGTGCGTGATCGAATGCGTCGGCAGCGGGAGGTTCCACGGCGCGTCGCTCGTCTGCTGCGACGTCGCCTCAGCCAATGTCGTGGCGCTCGCGTCGCGTCGGTTGCGGTATTTGTTGTCGCTCTGGAACAGGTACTGAATCTTGTTCGCCGAGTTGAGCTGGTAGTTGATCTTCCAGAGCAGGTTCTTGATCTTCGTCCTGTCGTTGTTCAGGCAACCCGAAACCTGATCGAGGTTGTCGTAGGTAATCGTCCCGGCAAGATTTCGCGCCTTCTGAGCCGCCACCAAATCTGAACAGAACTGGCCCTTGTTGGCGTCGAAGAAGTTGACGACGCCGACGTTGATGTCCTGGTAGTCTGCGGAACCCCAGAACCACAGCTTGTCCTTGAGGATCGGACCGCCGTATTCGAACGAGTACACCGCGATCTTCTGAATCGGCGCGCCCGACAGGAAGCCGTTCGCGCCGGCGTTGAACAGTTCCTGCGTCACGTTGGTGGCCTGCATGTTGTCGTTCTCGTAGGTGGCCATCGCCGTGCCCTTGAACACGTTGCTGCCGCTCTTGGTGACGAGGTTGATCGCCAGGCCGCTCGACTGCACGGAGACGTCGCCGCCGCCGTTGCTCACCTGAATCTGTTCCAGCGAGTCGAAGTTGAAGTAGCTCGGCGAGGAGTTCGAGGAGAGGTCGGTGATCGATCCGCCCTCGAGGTTCCACTGCACGTTCGCCGCCGTGCCGCGCGAGTTGAGGCCGACCTGCTGACCGGAAGTGGATCCGCCGACGTTCAGACCGGCCCGGACGCCGGGCGTCATGCCGATGATCTGCCACGGGTCGCGCGCCGATGGGATCTTCTCGAGCACGTCAGCCGTGAAGACCGACCCCGTTGTCGTTTTCTTCAGGTCGACAATCGGCGATGCGCCCGAGACCGTGACTTCTTCCGTGAGCGCGCCGAGCTCGAGTTTCTGGTCGATGCCGGCGTTGAAGCCGGTCTCGATCACGACATCGGGACGAGTGACTTTCTTGAAGCCGCTCATCTCGAACGTGACGGTGAACTTGCCGATGGGCACGCTCGGAAACTGATACGCGCCGGTAGCAGTCGTGATGGCCACGAGCGGCTGCTGCAGCGACGGACCGGCCACGGTTACGGTGACGCCCGGCAGCACCGCGCCGGAATCGTCGGTGACCTTGCCGAAAATCGAACCTGTTGCCTGCGCGCTGGCCGAGGCGGCCAATAGCGTGAGAAGACCTGCAAGAAGCAGGCTCCCGCGGAAGCCACGCATCATCATCCCCCCCTCTCCCTGAAGACGACAAAAACGGCGACGAACTTGTCTTGCGATTCCCGGCCGGGCGGCCGGGTCGACCGAGCTGACCGCACAAGTCAGCATCCCCCGCACAGAGGATTGCGGAATCCTACAGCCGGGTATGCTAGGGGTCAAGACACATTAGAGTGCAATCGGACGACAAAAATGTGGGCCGAAAGGACAGAAAAGTAGGATGGCGAGGCCGCCGGTGCCGCCACAGGCGCCATTTTCGCGCGTCCTGCTCGCCGGAGGCGTCGCCTTCGTTCTCAAGCTCCTGGTCGTGTACCAGCTGAAGGATCACCCGCTCCTCCAGCCTGACGTGGGCCTCGACACGGCGGCGTACGCGGAATTGGCCCGGAAAGTCGTGGCCGGGGACCTGGCGCTCGGGCCAGGCCTCTACTTCGTGTCGCCGCTCTACATCTATTTCCTGGCCGCCGGACTTGCCGTTACCGATTCGTTCACCGCCGTGCGAGTGCTCCAGGTCCTTCTGGGCACGGTGTCGGTCGGGTTCGTGTTTCTGTCGGCCAGGGACTGGTTCGGCGAACGGGCCGCCTGGATCGCCGCGGGGCTCGCGGCATTCACCGGGCCTCTTCACGTTCTATGAAACGCTCATCCTCCAGGCCTCACTCGACGCGTTCCTGACGTCGGCTGCGCTGCTGTGCGTGACGCGCGCCCTCATGACGAGGCGTGAGTCGGAGCAGGTCATGCCGGATGTCTGGTGGGGACTCGCCGGGCTCGTGTTCGGGCTGGCGCTCATGAACCGGCCCAACATGGCGTTCGGGCTGGCCGCGATCGCCGCGGCGTTGCTCGTCACACGTCGAGTCCGCCCACTCGCCGTCCTCGTCTGTGGGGTCGTCCTCGCGGTGACGCCGGTAGCCGTCCGCAACGTGGTCGTTTCGAATCAGCGGTCTCTGACGTCTGCATTTGCATCGTCGCACGGCGGGCTGAACTTCTACATCGGCAACAGCGAGGCGGCAACGGGCTTCTTCCATCCGGTGCCGGGGATCACGCCCAACATCAAGGGACAATCGGAAGACGCACGCCGTGTCGCGGAGAAAGCCATCGGCCGGCCGGTCGACGACGCGGAAACATCGAACTATTTCTTCGGTCTGGCGTGGGCCTGGATCAGGCAACATCCGGGCGACGCGGCCAGGCTCTTCGCGCGCAAGCTCGGCTACACGTTCAGCGCGCATCACATCGCCCTGCCTCACAGCTATCCGTTCTACGCGTATGACGTCGGCACGATGCTGCGCTTCTACGCGATCGGGCCGTGGCTCCTCATCCCGCTTGGTCTGGTCGGACTAGCGTGTTTTGCGCCTCCGGAGCCGCGCCGCCGCGACTATCTCGTGTGGGTGTCATTCGCCCCCGGCTACGCGCTTGGCGTGGCGGCGTTCTTCATCGCCGAACGCTACCGGCTACCTCTCCTCGTCCCGCTGTGCATCGGGTCGGCGGCGGCGATCGACGGCGTCCTGCGCGCCGTCGGCGCCCGTCGCGTGGCCACGCTCGCCGTGCCGGGAGTCGCCTTCGCGATCCTCCTCGTGCTGTCGAACTGGCGCCTGGCGCTGCACGATGGCCGCTGGGAAGAAGGACTGCGTCTGGCGGAGCATCTCGTGACGATCGGCAGATACGACGAGGCCGAGCAGTGGGTCACGACGCTCGAAGCCAAGGCGCCTCGGCGCGGCGTCGCGGAGTACGGCGTCGGCGTGCAGCTGCTCGCCGCGAAGCAGGACGCGCGGGCTGCGCCGCACCTCCGGCGCGCCTGGGAGGCAGGCCATTCGATGGGCGGCTACGAGCTCGCCGTCTCGCTGCAACAGGCTGGCGATCTCCCCGCGGCTGCGCGGGTGATTCACGACATCCGCCTCAGCGATCGCGACGACGTCGAGCAGTGGCTGAAAGTCGGGCGTCTGGCGATGCTGGTGAAGGCGCCGGCGGAGGCCGAGCGCTTCTTCCGCCAGGCGGTCGCGATGGCACCGAATCAGGCCGGGGCCCGGGTGCAGTACGGCCTCAACCTGCTCGTCCTCGATCGATGTGACGCGGCCATTCCGGAGCTGGCCGAGGCTACTCGTCTCGATCCTCGCGACCCCGATTCGCTCGCACACCTGGCGTACTGCGAAGCCAAACTCGGGAAACTCCCTGATGCCCGCGCGCACGCGGATTCAGCGCTGGCGCTGGACCCGAACCACGCGCTCGCGCGGCAAGTGAGAGCTGCGGTTCGCTGATAATCGAACCGGCACACCGGACCAGCGACAGTCACAGTGGGTGATGGAGCCCAGCCTCGGGGTCTGACCCCAGCTCCGACCCCAGCTCCGACCCCAGCTCCGACCCCAGCTCCGACCCCAGCTCTCCAACCCCAGCTCGGACCCTGGTCATCGCCAGCCGACACGGTCCGGCTGCCAGTTGTGCGAACGGTGGGCGAGGAGCCGGTCGGGCCGTTCGAACACCTTGACGAGAACAACCCCCGCGATGAACCCGCCGACGTGCGCCCAGAACGCGACGCCGCCGCCCGACTCGGCGCCCATCCGACCGAAGCCGCCGAAGAGTTGCAGCACGGCCCAATAGATGAGCATGACCCACGCCGGCAGGGCGACGGTCGTGAAGATGAACAAGAGCGGCACCAGTGTGTATACGCGGACCCGCGGGAAGAGGACGAGATACGCTCCCATCACGCCGCTGATCGCGCCCGACGCGCCTACCATCGGAATCACCGATCCCGGCTCGGCGACGACTTGCATCAGCGCAGCGGCAAGACCGCTCAACAGGTAGAACACGATGAACCGCGGGCGTGACATCGCATCTTCGACGTTGTTCCCGAAGAGCCAGAGAAACCACATGTTCCCGAGCAGGTGCATCCACGAGCCGTGCAGGAACATGGACGTCAGGACGTTGAGGGGCTGACGGCCTGGATCTGTCAGACACACGATTCCATCGCCCATCGGGAACCCCGCACCGGGCGGCAACGCGCCGGTCAGCTCACCTGGAATGAGGCCGAGATTGCAGACCGAGGTCGCGAGCGGGAGCGACGACCCCGCCCCTTGAATCAGGATCCACACCAGCACGTTGATGGCCACGAGCGCCATCGTCACGTATGCCGGCCGCTGGGTCTCATTCTCGTCGTGGTAGGGGAACATGTGGGCTCAGCTCTCAGCTCTCAGCTTTCGACTTCGTAGCGTCCGGCTTTAGCCGGACCTGGACAAGTCCGCCTAAAGGCGGACACTACGACTCGCACGCAAAATCTAGGCTACACCGTCCAGGGACGGCCGTGAAGGACAAGGGATAGAATCTCGCGCACGGCAATGTCTCAATCGGCGACCGTTCCACGCACGCGTTCAGTTCCTGGAGCGCAGCTCAATGCCCGGATGACTGCGCGCTCACCGCACGAGCATCACCGCGCGTCCACGCCGCTCGAGCTGCTCTTCGATCTGGTCTTCGTCGTCGCGATCGCCCAGGCGGCGAGCGGGTTGCATCACGCGATCGGAGAGGCACACGCGGTTCAGGGGCTCTTCGGCTTCCTGATGGTCTTCTTCGCCATCTGGTGGGCGTGGATGAACTTCACGTGGTTTGCCTCGGCGTACGACTGCGACGACGTGCCCTACCGGCTCGCCGTGTTCGTGCAGATCACCGGTGCGCTCATCATGGCGGCGGGCGTGGCAGCGATGTTCGAGAGCCATGTGCCCAATGTGGCGACGATTACCGGCTACGTCGTGATGCGACTGGCCATGGTCGCGCAGTGGTTGCGCGCTTCGGTCTCGGACCCTGGCCGGCGCGTCACGGCACGGCGCTACGCGCTCGGTATCTCGGTCCTGCAACTCGCGTGGATCGGCATGTTCTGGATACCCGGCCTGTGGGGGCCGGGGTTTCTCACGCTGGCGGCGCTCGAGCTGGCGGTGCCGGTATGGGCCGAGCGCGCCGCGCGCACCACGTGGCACCCCCAGCACATTGCCGAACGATACGGCCTTCTGACATTGATCGTGCTCGGCGAGTCGATCCTGTCGGCTACCGTCGCGGTCCAGTCGGCCCTCGCCTCGGGTGAGGCGCTTCCGGCGCTCCTGCCGCTCATCATCGGCGGGCTGCTGATCGTCTTCTCGATGTGGTGGATGTACTTCGATCGTCCCGTCCACGATCTGCTGACCAGTCTTGCCAAGGCCATCGTCTGGGGCTACGGACATTACTTGATCTTTGCCGCGGCAGCTGCGGTTGGAGCGGGCCTGGCCGTCAGCGTGGACCAGGCGACGCACCACACGAAGGTCAGCGCCGTCGCCGCCGGCGAGGCGGTCGCAATCCCGGTCGCGGTCTTCCTGCTGTGCCTCTGGCTTCTCCACGACCGGCCCGAGTATCGCCAGACGCGATGGTTCGGACCGATTGCCGGTGTGCTGATACTCCTCACGCCGTTTACGGGCTACGCTGTGCCCCTGACGGGCGTCATCCTTGCCTCGGTCGTCGCCATCAAGCTCGTGCTGCGGCGCCAGGCCAGCTGAATCGTCGCAACGAGGTGTCGATGATCTCCAAGGTCGTTCGTCGCACGCACATGTACCTCGCGCTCTTCCTGTTCCCGTGGGTTCTGATGTACGCCTTCAGCACCCTGGTCATGAATCATCGGGCGCTCTTCGTCAGCCACTACGGCGAAGGACCGGTACCATTCGAAACGGAACGGCGCATCGTCTACGACGGCGTCTTCCCCGAGAACGCCGGCCTCGAGACGATCGCCAAGCAGCTCCTGACATCGGTCGGACTCGATGGCGCGCACGGCGTGTCGCGGCGCAAGGACGGAACGATCGCAATCAACAGGAACGATCTCGTTACGCCTCGGCGGCTCACCTACTCGCCGGCCGATCGCACGCTCGTCATCGAGCGGATGCAACGCCGGCCCAATGCCTTTCTCGAGCGGTTTCACCGGCGGCGCGGCTACGCCACCGGGTACGGGCTCGACACCGTCTGGGCTGGCTCGGTCGACCTGTTCATCATCGCGATGGTCTTCTGGGTGGCATCCGGGCTCTGGATGTGGTGGGAGATGAAGGTGACCCGCCGGCTAGGGCTTTCGTCTCTGCTTGGCGGAGTCGGGGTGTTCGCGCTCTACCTGCTCACCTTATAGGAGACAGCCGTGACCTACTCGCATCTCAATCGCCGGCTGCACCTGTATCTGGGAATCGCGCTGCTGCCGTGGTTCTTCATGTACGGCATCTCGTCCCTGCCATTCGCGCACAATCAGTTCTTCGAGCGTCGCGACGCGGCGAAGGGTCTCCCGCTCTGGACGCTGCGCGCCGAGCGCACGCTCGACGTGCCGGTTCCGGAGGATTCCGCGGGCCTGCGAGCGTTCGGCGCGGCACTGCTCAAGGACACGGGGGTGGAGGGAACAAGCTTTGGCACTTATCGGCAGAGCCCGACGCAAATCAACGTGTACTGGTACTCGTTCTGGAACTCCACTCAGCTGAAGTACTTCATCGATCAGAAAAAGCTCACGGTCGAGGACCGGCGATTTCGATGGGATCAGTTCCTCACGGGCATGCACGCCCGCGGCGGCTTCGAACAGGAAGGGTTCCTGCAGCTTTCGTGGAGCGTTGTCGTCGACATCGTGTGCCTGTCGATGATCGTGTGGATCGCGTCAGGCCTCTACATGTGGTGGGAGCTTCCTGGCCAGCGCCGATGGGGCTGGCTCGCCATTCTCGCGGGCACCACGTCGTTTCTGTTCTTCACGATGCGGCTGTGAGTGGTCTCTCCGGATTTGCCGAACGCGCGCGCATCGCTCTGGGCTGCATGCGTCTGTCGACGGAGCCCGATCGCGACGAGGCGCGTGGCGTCGCCGTTCTGCACGCCGCGTTCGATGCCGGTATCACCCTTCTCGACACGGCTGACGCGTATTGCCAGGACGCCGGTGATACCGGGCACAACGAGCGTCTCATCGCTCGCGCGCTGGCCACCTGGGATGGCGACCCGTCTCGTATCCGAGTCGCCACGAAGGGTGGCCTCACACGGCCGCAAGGCGCGTGGGTGCCTGATGGCCGCGCGCGCCACCTGACGGCCGCGTGCGAAGCCAGCCGGCGCGCGCTCGGCGTCGAACGCATTCACCTCTACCAGCTTCACGCTCCTGATCCACGTGTAGCGCTCGCGACCAGCATGCGCGCACTTGCCGCGCTGAAGCGCGACGGGCAGATCGAATCGATAGGCCTGTGCAACGTGAACGTGGGACAGTTCGAGGAGGCCAGAGCGATCGCCACGATTGCAGCCGTTCAGGTCGAGCTCAGCGTCTGGAAGGACGACAACATCCTGAACGGCATTGTCGGCAGCTGCGTCACGCACGGCATTCCACTCCTCGCCTATCGACCGCTCGGCGGCCGTCAGAAGGCACGCCGGCTGGCCACCGACCCCGCGCTCGCCGAGGTTGCCGCCAGGCACGGAGCCAGCGCGTGCGAGGTTGCGCTGGCGTGGCTGATGGATCTTTCGCATCTCATCGTGCCCGTCGCGGGGGCGACGCGGATCGAAACGGTGCAGTCGATCGCTCGCGCCGCAGCCCTCGTCCTCGACGATGACGATCGCGCGCGGCTCGACGAGCGCTTCCCGGCCGGACGGGCGGTGCGACGACGAGTGGGATCGCCGTCGGCGCCGGTCGCGCCCGCTCGGGAAGGTGACGTCGTGCTCATCATGGGACTGCCGGGCGCCGGCAAAAGCACCGTGGCCGAATCCTATGTCGCGCGCGGCTACGCCCGCGTGAACCGGGATACCACCGGCGGCTCGCTCTCCGATCTGCTGCCCGAACTCGATCGGTTGATCGCTGCCGGCGTGTCGCGCATCGTCCTCGACAATACCTACGTCTCGCGTCAGTCGCGCGCGCGCGTCGTGGCCGCGGCGTCGGCCCGTGGCCTCCCGGTGCGGTGTCTATCGATCGAAACCGGCCTCGAGGAGGCCCAGGTCAATGCCGTTCGGCGGATGGTCTCGAACTACGGACGGCTGCCCGGTCCCGAAGAGATCCGAGCATCCTCGAAGCGCGACGTCACGATGTTCGGCCCCGCCGTGCAGTTCCGCTATCAGCGCGAGCTCGAGCCTCCTCATCCGTCCGAGGGGTTCGCCGCGATTGACGTGGTGCCCTTCGAGCGCCGGCGCGATGCATCGTTGGTCAACAAGGCGCTGATCTTGTGGTGCGACGGCGTGCTGCGCCGCAGCCATTCGGGCGCGCGCACGCCGACGTCAGCCGACGATGTCGAGGTGGTGCCGGGGCGCGGCGGCGTGTTGCGGCGATATGCCGACGATGGTTGGCGTCTGCTCGCGTTCTCCTGGCAGCCCGAGATCGCCGACGAGACGATGACCGTCGAGGACGTCGAGGCGGCGTTCGCGCGCACCCAGGAGCTTCTTGGCGTGGCGATTGAAATCGCGTATTGCCCACATCCGGCGGGACCGCCGATTTGCTGGTGTCGAAAGCCGCTGCCGGGTCTCGGCGTCGTCTTCATTGACCGCTACCGGCTCGATCCCGCCCGGTGCATCTACGTCGGCGTGGGAGCGCAGGATCCGGGTTTCGCGCGGCGCCTCGGATTCGCGTATCAAAGCGCCGACGACTTCTTTGGCTCGCCCGAGTAGGCAGGCGGACTCGTCACGACAGGTGACGGCGGGCTACCGCCAGTCGCCCTGCAGTACGAACCCGGCCCAGAAGCAGGGAGAAGTCCAGCGCGGGTCTCGGCGTGAACCACAACGAGAGCCTGACGCTCAAGTCGGGTCTCAGGGCCGGAAAGATCGCCCTCGACCACAACGAGACGATGCGGTGAGTCGGACGGTCGGGTCCGCAGCCGCTATGGTTGCGGACCCGCCGCGTTTTGTTGCCTGCACATTGACTTGACGCGCCAGGGGCGTACGATCTGTAGCGGAATGAGGCTACGAAAGCACCCCAGCGTCCTGGGCGCGGCGACGATGGCGCTTGGCCTGGCGGGCGCGTGCGGCGGTGGAACGTCGCGCGAAGCCCACCCGGCCCCAACTGCCGCGGAATCGTCGGTCACGGTCAACGAGAAGTGGCGCGCGAAGCACGAGACGGACTATCGCCGCGACTGGGTGACCATCGCCGGCCTCTATCCGTTGAAGGCCGGGCCGAACACGGCCGGAAGCGCAGGCGACAATAGCATCGTGCTCCCGCCCTCGGTACCGGCGCGTCTCGGGCGCTTCGTTCGCAACGATCGCACGGTCCGGTTCGAGCCCGCCGTCAATGTCAACGTCGTGCTCAACGGTCAACCCGTCACGCAACCGATCGAGCTGCGCGATGACAGCGTGCCCAAGGCCGACGAGCTCGTCGCCGGAGACGTCCGGCTGGTCGTTCACGTCAGCGGCGACACGACGTCGCTTCGCGTCAAGGATCCAAACGGGTCGCTCGCGAAAGCATTCCTCGGCTTCACGTGGTTCCCGATCGATCTCCAGTACCGAGTGGTTGGACGCTTCATCAAGGACCCGCAGCCGCAGCCGATCAAGGTGCTGAACACCTTCGGCGAGGTGGATGAGTACAAGAGCGAGGGCGTCGTCGAGTTCAGCCTGCTCGGTCAAACACTCCGGCTGCGGCCGTTCACGACGCGGCCGAAGCGGTTCTATTTTGTGTTCAGGGACGCATCGAGCGGCCAGGAGACCTACGAAGCCGCACGCTTCCTGTATGCCGACCTCCTTGACGACGGGACGACCGTGCTCGACTTCAACCAGGCGTACAACCCGCCGTGCGCATTCAACCCCTACACGACCTGCCCGATCCCGATTCGCGAGAACCGCTTGCCGATCAAGGTCCTGGCTGGCGAGAAGGCGTATCCGGTGCACGTCCCGTTCGGCGGCGAGCCCAAGCGATAGGGTCAGAGTCGGGGTCGGAGCTGGGGTCGGAGCTGGGGTCGGAGCAGCGGGGTCGGAGCAGGGGTCGGAGCTGGGGTCGGAGCAGGGGTCGGAGCAGGGGTCAAACCCCGTCGGTCCAGAACCCGTCGGTCAGCTGCGCAGCGGGACGAGCTCACGGAGTTTGTTCTCCCTCAGAAATAGCGCGACCCAGATCAGGAGCGCGACGTAGACCGGGAACAAGACGTGGCTGGCGAGCGGGCTGCCGACGCGGACATGCGTCGCCACGGCTCCGCCGAGATAACCCGTCAACAGGATGGCCCCGAGAATCGACGTTCGCGGCACCAGTAGTGCGACGAGGCAGACACTCTCCAGAATCCCGATGCCAAGCGCCAGGCTCTCGGGATAGCCGAGCTCGTGGAACGAGTCCATGACGGGTGTGATTCGCATCAGCTTGATGACGCTGTCGAAGACCAGGAACAGAACCGGGACGGCGAGCAGGATGCGTCCCGCCCACAGGCGCGCCTTTGACTCGTGGGTATGACTGTGAGTTTTCATGATTGTTCTCCTCGGTGACCGCGACTACTCTGTCGGACTGAATTCCGACAGCTGCCGAATCTCGCATTCACCCTCCCACTTTCCGCCGAGCGCCTCCCTGTGGAGCATCATGAACTTCGAGCCGAGCTCGATCGCCTCCGCCTTCGAGCTCGCCTTGACGATGGCGAAGCCGCCGACAAGCTCTTTCGTCTCCGTGAAAGGCCCGTCGATCAGCGTCAGCTTCCCGTCTGACAGCCGGACGCGCGCGCCCTTCGAGCTCGGCAGGAGCCCTTCGGTCGCGAGGACCACGCCGGCCTTGATCATTTCCTGTGTGTACTGACCGATCGCGGCCAGGAGCTTGGGGTCCGGTGGAAGGCCGGCTTCATAGTCCTTGTTGGCCTTGATCATCATGATGAATCGCATCGTCTTGTCTCCCAATGGGTTCGAGTTGATCGTCCGGCCGCTCGCGGCCAGTGTTGAATTCTGCCCTCTATAGTCACGTCGAACGGGCCGCGGCCAGATCGACAAGACGCCGATTGTCGGGGGCCGGAGCTGGGGTCGGAGCTGGGGTCGGAGCCGGGGTCGGGGTCGCCGGGGTCGGAGCCCTCGGGGCAAGCCAAGACACGAACAGCACGGTCGACATCTGTGGTTGTCGAGTCATGAGGCGTTCAGATCCTGCAGGTTCTTGCCGCGAAGATCCGTGCAGAAACTGATCGGTTGGAGCACCCAACTCGAAGAATGAGCCCAGTTCTATTGATCCTCTCGCAATGGCCCGCTTCGTGGATCCCGAGGGCGAATGGCACGCCGGAAACGGATCCAGATCCCGGGGCTGATTCGTCACGTCATGGCGCGGGGGAACGCGCGCATGTGCATCTTCCTGGACGCCTTGGACTACGGCCAGTTCGTTCACCTGCTCGGTGGCATCCTGGAAGAAATGGAGATTGAGTGTTGGAACTACTGCGCGATGCCGAATCACTACCATGCGACTCTCCGCCCCACTCACCCAAACCTGTCTCAGGCGCTCCGACGGCTGAACGCCGGCTACGCGCAGTGGTGGAACAAGCGACACGGGCGAGTCGGCCATGTATTCCAGGGTCGCTTCAAGGATCAGATCGTCCAAGAGGACCGCTATCTCAAGACGCTCTGTCGGTACGTCGCGCTGAATCCCGTGCGGGCCAGGCTCGTAGAACGCCCTGAGGATTGGGAATGGAGCAGCTACGCCGCCACAGTCGGCCTCCGGCCAACGCCGTCATTCCTCGCAGTCGACTCGGTGCTGGGCCAATTTGGTGAGGGTGAGCGCCGTATAGTACAAGCGCGATTCGCTGGACACGTGCTCGGCAACCCGCAGGAGGATCTCTGTACCGAAGACCGGATCCGCTCAAACGAACGAATACTCGGCGGCTGGGCATTCAAGCGCTCTTTGGACACTGAGCCGATCCTGGGGAATGGAAGCGGCAGAGCGCCTCAATCTCAGGACTAGGGTCCGCAACGATATCCGCTGACCCTCGGCGCACAGGTCTAAGACGGATTTGAAAGACCCCTCGGAGCTCCTCTGATCTGACTGTCTGCCTCAATTCCGAATCCGATTTCGACTACGAGTCCGCCCGCGACCCGGCTCCGACCCCGACTCCGACCCCAGCTCCGACCCCAGCTCCGACCCCAGCTCCGACCCCGGCTCCGACCCCAGCTCCGACCCCAGCCCGCGCGACCCAGCTCCGACGCCACCCCAGCCCGCGCGACCCAGCTCCGACGCCAGGCTAACCGGACCCCGCAGATTGCAGCCTGGATGGGCACTGGGATATCGTTCGGCCGACCGCCAACACTCACAGTCAATGGGTTTTCCATGCCCATAGAGGACGACATGCCGGCCGATCGACGGACGTTCGTGAAAACCCTTGGCGCTGCTACGCTTGCGCTCGGCGCGGCGCCTGGCGCCGACGCGAGCGCGGCAATCGCGCAGAAACCGGCAGGGCCGGTGCGGTTCGGCGTCGACATGTACAGCCTCGGCCCGCAGAACTGGACGCCGTTCGAGCAGCTGGATTTCGCGGCCAAGTGGAACGTCAAGGTCGTGCATTTCAGCGAGATCCGGTTTCTCGGCACGCTCGAGCCGGACAACCTGCGCAAGGTCCGCGCCTACGCCGACAAGCTCGGGCTCGATCTCGAGATCGGCATGCGATCGATCTGCCCGACGTCGGCGATGTTCGACAAGGCGCAAGGCTCGGCCGAAGAACAGCTCGCGAAAATGGTGGACGCGGCGAAGATCGTCCGCTCCCCCATCGTCCGGGCCGTGCTCGGCAGCGGCGCCGATCGCCGCGGCGGCATCGAGAAGCACATCGAGTCCCTCGTCGCGGTGTTGAAGAATTCGCGCTCGAAGATTGCGGACGCCGGGATCAAGGTCGCGATCGAGAACCACGCCGGCGACATGCAGGCGCGCGAGCTGAAGATGCTCGTCGAAGCCGCCGGTCCCGACATCGTCGGCGTCTGCCTCGACTCGGGCAATCCCGTCTGGACGATCGAAGATCCGCACTTGACGCTCGACACCCTCGCTCCCTACGTGCTCACGAGCCACATGCGCGACAGCGCGCTCTGGAACACGCCCGACGGGGCGGCTGTCCGCTGGACGCGGATGGGCGATGGCAACATGGGAATGGAAGACTACATCCGCACTTACATCGAGAAGTGCCCGGGCAAGGCCGTGTCGCTCGAAGTGATCGTCAGCGGCAACCCGCGTCTGCTCAACTACCGCGATCCGAAATTCTGGGATCTCTACAAATCCACGCCGGCTTGGGAGTTCGCGCGGTTCCTGACCCTCTGCGACAAGGGAAAGCCGACACCCGCGACGCCGCCGGATCCGGCAATGACGCCACAGGCACGCAACCTCGCCGACGTCGAGGCGAGCGTGAAGTGGACGCAGGCGTTCCTGGCGAGGCTGTGAACAGGACCTGGCGGCTCGCGGCTAGCCGCTGCCAACAGCGAGCGGCGAGAAGCCAGCAGCGGAAGCTAAGGAGCTCTACCGTGACCTATTACCGTGCACTTGGATTGATTCTGGTCGTGGCCGCCATGGTGACATCGCCGGGAAACGCACAGGCGCAGGCACGATACTCGGCAAAACAGACGGGCGACATCGTGCAGCTGCGCGACAACCGCACCGACACGACGGTGTCGGTGATGACGACGGTGAGCAACGCCTACGAGATGGTCGTCAAGGGCCAGAACGTCATCCGCATCCCGTTTGCGACGGTCGATGATTTCCGCGCGAGACCGGGCCTCAACGGCATTCCCCTGCTCGCGCCCTTCGCGAACCGCCTCGATGAGCAGGCGTTCTACGCCAACGGGAAGAAATACAACTTCGACATGGAGCTGGGAAACGTCCGCGGCACGATTCCGATCCACGGCTACCTGTCGGGCACCAAGGACTGGAAGCTCGTCGAGGCAAAGGCGGACGGCACGAGCGCGTGGGTGACGAGCAAGCTGGACTTCTATCGCAATCCGCAGTGGATGAAGCAGTTCCCGTTCGCGCACACGCTGGAAATGACGTACCGGCTCGCCGACGGCGTGCTGGAGGTGAAGACGCGGATCGAGAATCTCAGCCTCGAGCCGATGCCGGTGGCCATCGGTTTTCACCCCTACTTTCAGCTGACCGACTCCACGCGCGAGGACTGGGTGCTGTCAATCGGCGCGAAAGCCCATTGGCTGCTCGCCGACAACAAGATCCCCACGGGCGAGACCGAGCCGGCCGACAAGTTCTTCCCGGACCGCAAGGCCGTCGCGCTGAAGGATTTCGATCTCGATCACGTCTTCGGCGATCTCGAGCGCGACGCGCAGGGCCGCGCGGTCATGAGCGTCAAGGGCAAGACGCAGCAGCTCGACGTGATTCTCGGCCCCAACTACCGGTCCATCGTGCTCTACTCGCCGAATCCCGCGAATGCCAGCGGCGGTGGTGGTGGACGTGGAGGCGGGCGCGGTGGTCCACCTGCGCCAGCCCCCGCGGCGGCGCCAGCCGGACCGACCCTGCCACTCACCGGCGCGAAGGACACCGTCGCCAATCGCGGCTTCATCTGCTTCGAACCGATGGTTGGGATCACCGACTCGATGAACCTTGCGCACAAGGGTATCTACAAGGAGCTCCAGAGCATCCCGCCCGGCGGCAGGTGGGAAGAAAGCTTCTGGCTGAGGCCGAGCGGCTTCTGAACCATCGAGAGAACCGACAAGTCAGTCCACCTCGGATTCCGACAGAATCTGCCGATAGCGCGCGCGAGCGTGATCGTACGCCTGCTGCGCTGCCTCGCGCGCGGCGGCGTTGAAACGCCGCGATTTCTGCGACCAGCACTGATCGACCGCCCGCAGACACCAGTCCGCGCTCTTCCGAGACGCCCGAACCGGCCGACCGTTGACGACAACGAAGATCGGATTCGTGTGGGCAGAGCCGAGGATGCGCACGGCCACCCAGCTGCTTCTCTCAATGGCCACATCGAACGCCATCTCGCGCAGCACCCCGTCGGCTATCACTCGTTTCATCGCGGCCGGCCGGCCGTTGACCACGACCTCGACCGTCACATCGCGCGAGTCCACCACCCGCGCGTGTTCGGGACTCCACACTGGCAAGGCTGGAGCATCGGGAATATTGGCGCGCTCGAGCTTTTCGGGAAGGAGGCACGCGACGCGCGCCGTCACCCGCACCGTGCCGGGCCGCTCGAGTTTCAGTTCGCTCCCGCGTGTGCCGGCCTCGAGTCCATTGACCGAAAAGTCCATGAGGTGGCTGAACCCGTCCGACACGTACGATCGACCCTCTCGCACGCCGTCACACCAGGCGTCGTATGTGAGTCCCTGCGGGAGGTGAACATACGATCGACCGCTGCCCACGCGGTCGTCGGTGATGCAGGGAAAGTCCGTCTCGCCACTGACCCGAGTCCGGTAGCCGCAGTTGAGCGTGTGATACCAGATGTTCAGCTCGTAGACGAACGGCGTATCGGCAGCCGAGATGAAATCGACAACGTCGTGGGTAACGTCAACGATGTACTCCTGAGCGCCGATGCCGTCGAAGTTCGGCATCTCGTAGTTCGGCAGCTCACGGGATCGCACCTGCAGGCCGTTCCCGGAGTGCGCGAACCCGGTGACGGCCCCCTGCGCTTTCGCCCATTTGAGGATTGGCAGATCCCAGACCGGCCAATCCTCGATCTGGCGCGCATCGGGATAGTCCTGATCGCGCAGGCGAAGCAGGACGAGGTGTCCACAGTGGCTCGACGGAAACCCTGATACTTCGAGGTCGTAACGCATCAGCGTCGATCGGGTCGAGAGGGCGTTGTCCTTGCCCTCGAAGAACTGGCGCTGGTGATAGTAGCTCGGTCCCCAGTTCAGGACGGATGCGACGCTGAGTGCCTCGCCGAGCACCTGACGCATCATGTCCTCCGGTTTCACACCTTCGGTTGGACTCTCGTAGTGGCTGCACCCTGCGGCGTGGATGTGATGATCGCCCGAGTACCAGCCCCGCACGGCAGGATCGATCCAGCGCCGCAGCGCGAAGTCCAGCGACGCAGCAGGACCGCCGATGGTCACGGCGCGAGTCTCTGGGACGTACTCCGGCCCACGTCCACACGTCACTGTAAAGTCACCATCCGGCAGACGCACGGTCTCACCGTCGGCGCGGTAGATCTGGTTCTGAAAGAAGAAGTCTGGCGCGAGCCGCTTCGACCGGGCGGGGTAGACGCGGCCGACCTTGTCCTGAATGACAAACGACGCCGTCGTCGCCCGGCCGGTTTCGTCGCGCACGCGCAGGGTCACATCGCGCGACTCCGCGATGTCGAAGAGGACCGCGGTCCGGTTGCGAAACCCGATATCGGATGTTCCGGCGCCGACCGTTGCGCCAATCTGCGCCTCGCGGCGGCCGCGATCCCGGCTGTAGAGGAGCACGATCCGATACTCGAGAGGCAGTCCGGAGAGCTGAGGTTCCATGGGCTTGGCGCCATGGTTCGTGAGGGCGAGCCAGCGGTCGGCGATATCTGCCGGCAACACCGATTGCGGCGCGAGAGGCGACCCGGTTCCAGGCCGATAGACCGGCCGAGCCTGGGGGCTCTCGGCATTAAGGACACCCGTCACCCCCGCCTCGTTGCGCACTTTCATCAGGAAGGCGCGCCATCCCTGCTCGACAAGTCGAGCCGGCGCCGCACCACGTTCGACCGACACCCGACTCTCGGGATTGATCCGAACCGCCACCAGGCAGCGAGGGTCGAGAACTCGTTCGATCGCGGCGATGACGTCAGCCGCCGCCCCAAGGCTGCCGGCAGCTTCGAGCCTGGCTCGGTCCGCTTCATTGAACGGCTCACCGAGAAATCCCATCGCGTCGACGAGCCGCCGGACCGCGGCCAGCAGCGGCTGCGCGTCGGTCTGAAGCGATGCAGGACCGAGCGCCACAACGCCACAGCCGAACGGGCAGGCGAGCACTCCGCACTGCAGCAACGCGCCGATGGCACGCCGCCGCGTGAGCCCGTTGCGACCGCTCTCATCGGGTCCGTCCTGCGTACGGTTGAAGTGCGTCATGACTGCCTCCTTGCAGCGACCGTGAACTTCCGGATCGCGGACGCTCGTCTTATTCCACAATCAACTGGTGATACCGCCCCATCCAGTAGGGCAGCAGGAAGTACGCGCCATCGTCCTCGCTGCGGCCCCCGTCCCCGCCGTCCAGGTTGTACGGATTGCCGTTCCACTTCCACATCGGCAGCTCGTCGTAGGGCAGGACGATCAGGGCCTGACGGCGCTTGAAACGATCGCTCAACGGATCGATCGGCACGTCCGCGCCGCTGGGAGTTCTTGACTGTCCACTGGATCTGGTCCATCGGAATCTCCCGCAGCGTACGCAATGAGTCAGCACGATCGAACTCCTTCGCGCCAGTGCCAGCCGCGTAGATGAAGTTCCAGAGCGGATTGCGCTCCGGCCGCTCGACCTGCCAGCTTCGCTCGAGGCTCTGCTTGTAGACGCGCGAGCGAGCGCCGGATCTTTCTCGTACCGGAGCAGTGGGTAGTACGACAGAAACGCCAGCTCGTCGTCCGAGTGGTTGATCGAGCCGGGGACGATGACCTTCTGGTTGCGCGTGAGCCAGTGGTACTTGTGGGTTTTGACGAGGCCATCGTATGCGGCCTGGTAACGCGCGCGGTACTGGTCGCTGGCGGTCATGTGGATCGCGACCTGGAGATGCGACAGGATGTGCAGCGCACGCAGACCGGTTTCGTCCGGGTCTTCCCAGATGGCGTCTGGGCCCCACCAGCCCCAGGTGGTCCGCTGACCGTCGACGTCCATCAGCTGATAGTCGTTGTCCAGGATGTGGTTCGTGATGCGATCGATGACCGCCCGGAGCTCCGGCTTCTCCGATTCGTCCGCGACGAGCTCGAGATAGAGCGGATAGACGAAGTAGTTGCCGACGATCTCGTCCGAGCTCGTGTCGCCCTTCCAGCGCCACTCTTTGTCCGGCGTGTCGTGCCACTCGCCGTCGCCGGGCTGGGTCGTCGCTCTTGACGTTGATGAACGAACGGGCCGGGAAGCCCGGCTTGCCGGTGATCGACTCGAGGCGAACGATCGCCTGCATGCCACGGCGCGCGTTCGCACGGGCGTCAGCGGCGCCGCTGACGCGATAGCGAAAGCACTCCGCGACGACGTACATCGCCGTCCACAACCCATCGTTGTCGCTCGATACCATCTGGCTGGTCGACAGATCACCAGGCACGCGCAGACGCGAGGTCGCGGTCAGACCCCATCGGTTGTGCCGTGCCTGAACCCGATCGACGAAGACGCGTGACTTCGCGTCGAGCGTCATCGGCACGTCTTCGATACGCGCGAACCCTCCGGGCGTTTCGATCCACGTCACGTTGCCGTCATTGCTTTCGACGCCGATGCCGGTGACGTGATCGTCGGGGAGCCAGCGCAGGCCGGCGAAGTACTCGCGGACCTGTGTGTCGCGGCTGACACGAATCGCTCCCTGTCGTGTGCCGATCCACGTAACGGAAGGCGTCTGGGCGTTGATGACGGTCAGCTCGGTGCTTGGCAACTGCATCAGCGTCCGGCGCAGTGCCATCTCCCGCTGTGGGTCGAGCCGCCGCTCGACACGGACGCGTCCCCGGCTCATGCGGGCAAACTCTTCGGCCGAATGGAACGTGCGTGTCTTCTGCAGGTAAGTCTGCGGGCCAGGGGCCTGGGCCGACACGGCCAGCAGGACCGACGAACAAATCCACGACACGGTCAGGCAGTTTCGGACGCGCATCAGGTCAGCTCTTCTCAATGCTCGCGGGGCCCCACCCCCGCTCGCTCTCGCGTGGCGACTTCCGCCTTCGCTGAAGCTTCGGCGGACCGCCGTAGCCTTGGCGGAGGCTGGTCGCGCCGCGCTCGGGCCGCAGGCGCTCCTCAATGCTCGCTGGGCCTTACCGCCGCTCGCTCGGGCCGCAGGCGCTGGCGCTCGGCGGCGCGGGCAAACGGAAGGTAAACCAGCATGGCAATCACGATGGATGCGGCACCCCAGACGGCGGCTCTCCAGTCGCCGCCGGAGACCAGATAGTGCCCGATGACTGGGGGCGTGGTCCAGGGAACATTGACGAACGGCTTGTGGATGAGGCCCCACTGCATGAGGAGATAGCTGCCGGTCGTCAGGATGAGCGCATTCAGTACGTAGGGAATCATGAAGACGGGATTCAGGACGATCGGCAGGCCGAAGAAGATCGGCTCGTTGATCTGGAACATCTGCGTTGGAAGCGACATCCGACTGATCTTCCTGAAGGCGGGTTCCGGCGATCCGACCAGCAGCAGCGCGAGCGCAATCGTTGCACCGGTTCCGCCGACGTTCACGAATGTCGTGAAGAACCCGTAGGCCGTCACATACGGCAGCGGCTGCCCGGCGGTCATCGCGGCCACGTTGGCCGACAGGTACTGGAGGAAGATCGGCGCGACGATAGCGTCGACGGCGTTGTCGCCATTGATGCCGACGGACCACAGCACCGTAACGAGGCTGGCATAGACCAGAATGCCAGGCAGCGTGTTGAGGGCGAAGACGAGTGGCGTGAACGCCGTCTGCACGGTCTGGTTGAGATCCACTCCGAGCACGAAGCGAACCAGCCAGAAGAAGACGACGAGGAAGAAGAGCGGGCTCAGCGAGACGAACGACTGCGAGACGATTGGCGGCACGCTGGCGGGCAGCCTGATGACCAGTTCCCGATCGGTGAAGAACTTCTGAACGTGGACGGACACGAGCGCGACGAGAATGGCGGTGAAGAGCCCCTTCGAGCCCAGATTGTCCATCGCCAGCGTCGTCCCGTTCCCGTCGAGCTGAATCAGCAGAAACGCCACCGTCGCCATCGACGCGCTCGCCATGGCGTCCTGCTTCAGGCGCTGCCCGAGGTCGTAGGCGATCGAGAAGCACGCGACGACAGCAAGCAAGCCAAAGGTGGCGGTCACGGGAGTCTGCAGCAGGTCGCGGTACGGCGCCACTCGGGAATCCCAGCTGCTCACTGGCGGGTGGGCGACGATCATGAACAGCCCGCCGATGATGGTCAGCGGCACGACTGCCACCATGCCGGCTCTGATCGCCGAGAGATGCGCGTTCTCGCTAAGCGTCGTCAGCGCCCGCACGAACCAGCCGTTCTGCAGCGCCGCGTGCCTTTCACTACTCACGGGAATGACATGTCGGCCTGGTTCAACTCGTCGCGGTGCTCGTATACCTTCTCGAAGGCGCGGGCGATGTCTTCAGTATCAGCGCGCGATCCGAGCAGGAGGTGCTGCTCGAGCCAGATGCACTGCTCGCGGCAGATGAGGTCGCTCGCGGGGCAGCAAACGTCCCGGTAGTCCAGGCTGGCGGCCGCGCCCGCGAGATATGGACCGAAGGCCTTGTTCTGGAAGAGCGGCTGGCGCGGCAGCGAGAATCCATAACCGGCCGAGCACGGTATGCCCTCGGCTTCGAGCGCCTTCAGCACCGCCGCACGCGGCGCGCCGAACGCGGTGGCGTCGATGCGCAGCATGAACAGATGATAGCTGTGCCTCGTGCAGGCAGCAGGTCGTGCCTGCGGGGAGAGGCCGGGCAGCGCGGCGAGTCGCGCCGCGAGATACCGGCCATTCGCGTCGCGCGTGCGGGTCTGCTCCTCCAGGCGATCCAGCTGGCCATTCAGCACGGCGCCCTGAAACTCTCCCAGACGGTAGTTGCCGGAGATGACGTGATGCTCGTACCACACGCCTCCGGGAACCCGCCCGCAATTCTGAATCGAGCGACATGACTCGGCGAGCGCATCGTCGTTGGTCGTGATGATGCCGCCCTCGCCGGACGTCAGGTTCTTACTCGACTGGAAAGAGAAGGACGCCATGTGCCCGATGGAGCCTGCGGGACGGTTCCGGTAGCTCGCTCCGTGCGCGTGCGCCGCGTCCTCGATCACGACCAGGCCGCGCGCCTGCGCGATGGCCATGATCGCGGCCATGTCGGCTGGCTGGCCGGCGAAATGCACGGGGATGATGGCTCTGGTCCGCGGCGTGATGGCGGCCTCGACCGTGGCGGGATCGATGTTGAACGTCTGGAGATCGATGTCCGCGAACACGGGGATCGCGTTCGCCTCGATCACGGCCGACGCCGTCGAGATGAACGTGTAAGGCGGAACGATGACCTCGTCCTCGGCCCGAATGCCCGCCGCCAGGAGCGCGATCCGAAGAGAGACCGTGCCGTTCACGACCGCGATGCCGTGCGCGCAGCCGTGCATCGAGGCGAACCGCTGCTCGAACTCCGAGACCTGCTCTCCGTCGAGCCTGCCCCATTTGCCGCTGCGCAGGGTCTGCAGCAACCGCGCTTCCTCGGCCTCGCCGAAGATCGGCCAGGCAGTGAATGGCCTCGTACGAACAGTGGGGCCTCCGAATAGGGCCAGCATCACGTCAGGTTCAGGAGGTTCAACAGGTTCAAGGTTCACCTGCCAGGCTGATCCCCATATAGATGCAGCCGTCCTGCTCCGAGCCCACTCGAACGAGCTCGCGGAAACCGAGACGCTGGTAAAAGCCGGACGCCCGCCGGTTCAGGGTGCTCACACCGAGATGGGCACCTGGCGACCCGCGCCCGGCGAGCGTCTTCATCACCCGATCGAGCATGCGCCGGCCGTATCCACGACCCTGTGCGCGCGGCAGCAGATCGATGTGCAGGTGGGAAGGATACGCCTCGTAGGGCTCGGGACAGAAATAGTCGGGGTGATGATAGCCGTGATGCACCTGCTGCGCACGAGTCCAGCCGGCCGGGTCGCCGTCGGGCGCCGGAAAGCGCGCGCACAGGGCCGGTCGCCACTCGCGCTCGTATCTGGCGTAGAAGTCGCGTGAGTCGAAGGCGCCGAGGGCGTAGCCGCAGATGCCGCGTTCGTCCTCGAGGATGACGCTGAGATCGGGCTCGAACGCCAGGTAGGGACCGACATAGATGCGGCCGAGCGCGTCCGGGTCTTCCAGGTAGAAGGATTCGCCGTCCTGGCCGTGGTCTCCGGTCTTCAGGCAGACGTAGTACGCGCCAGGCTCGTCGCCGGACTGTGCGGGACGGATGAGGCAGTCGTTGATGGACACGCCCGAGACAATCCTCGCATGACGAACACTATTTCGGACCGATCACCCGCATAACATCCTGGGGCGCCGGCGGCATCGACGGCATCATGGCCGAATCGGGCACCGCCGCGCGGGTCGCGAACACCACCACTTCGGGAGAGACGAACTCAGGGCGAGGATCCAGCCACCACGGGCCCTGTGCCGTGATGCGCGCCACGGTGCGGAATGGCGACTCCTGCCCTGTCAGGAGCACGCCATATAGACGTGCGCGATCGGGGTGGCGCGCCTGCCCGTCGCGCGTGAAGTAGCGCAGATAGTAGAAGTCCGCGTCGACGATCACACCGTGCGCAGGATCGTCGAAGTACCGGAGCATCGCCCGCCAGAACTCGCTGCCATAGAAGCGCGGCTCCATCACATAAGGCACGAAGTGGATCGGGAACGACGGACGGTCGAAGTGCGGGAGGTAGGCCTCAACCGCAAGATAATCGACGGACATGCCGGACGGCAGCGCGAGAGCCTGAAGCCACCGCGCCGCCGTGTACCTCGTGTCGGTCGTGAACATGTGGCTCGCCCGCGCCGAATACACGGTCGAGTACAGGCCCACGAACACGATGCTCGCCATCCCGGCACGTCGCACCCAGGGCCGGTGAACGGCGCGAACCATGGCTATGGCTGCCACGGCGGCGAACAGCACGAGCGTCGGCGCAATAGGCAGGATGAATCGAAGTTCACGATGCGGGGTGATCCCGTAGAACAAGTAGAACGACACTGTCCAAGCGATGTGAATCAGGAACAAGGCGCGAACCCGCGCGCCGGCGTCGTCGTGGAGCACCCGCCAGAGCCCGAGGACGAGGCCCGCGAGCGCCAGGGCAAAGAGCGGCCAGCCCAGCGCATTGCCGAGAATGCCGATGTAGGGAATCCACGAGCGCTCACTGTGTGCGAGCGAGCCCGTCGGAGCGCCCGTGTACCAAGTAATGATGAGCGCCTGTCGAAACGACGGCCACGACAGCACGGCGAAGGGCGAGGTCGCGACGAATCCACCGATAGTGCAGACGAACGTCAACGACATACGCGCAACGCCGGCTCCCGAGAGGCCGAGTCTGGTGCCCCGACCGGTGAGGTGTGCCACCAGGAATGGCACCGCGAGGATCCACGGCGTGTACTTCGTCGAACAGGCGAAACCGGTGGCCACGCCTGCCCATGCATAGTCCCGCCACGCTCCGCGTTCAGTGACCCACGCGAACCGCCACAGCGCCCATAGGCACAGCAGAAACAGCAGACTCTCACCCGTGGCGAAATGGGCCATGTTTATCAGCCCCATCGTCACGGCCGTGAACCATGCCGTGATGAGACCGATTGTCTCGTCGAACGTATGTGTCGCGATTTTGAACGCAAGCAGGACCGTGCCGAGCTGGAAGAACACCGAGAACAACCGCGACAGGCGATAGGAGAGAAACTGAAGTTGACGGTCCGGGTGAGTGGGGTCCGTCAGCGGAACGATTGCATCGAGCCGATACCTGATCGTCTGACGGGGCGCCAACGCGTACGCCATTCGTATGGCGACGTACGTGACGTAGGCGTGCAGGCTCGGATTGATGAAATGCGGCGGCTCGAGCGAACGCTCCCGCACCATCGTGTCGGCGACATCGATCTTCTCATCGGGGTGCCACCTATACGGAAGCCCCCAATCGAGTCCGCGGATGCCAAGACTCGCGCTGACCAGGAGTATGACGGCGAGCCACCGGACACGTCGTACGGGAGGCCAGGGCGCGACGCGACGCGCACTCAGCTCGAAACCGCCGACGCGGAAGGACATGTTCTTCACGAAACGGCGAAGTATACTTCACCCGCAGCGCATCGGTCGCCGCTGAATTCGCCCCAACATGAAGCTCTCGATCGTCATTCCCGCATATAACGAGGCATCGATGATCGCTGCCGTGCTGGAACGCGTGCACGCGGTGGCACTACCAGTCGCGCGGGAGGTGATCGTCGTCGACGACGGGTCGACGGATGGTACACGCGAGCGGATCGCGTCGGTTCGCAAACGGTACCCTGAACTCGTCGTGCTGGAGATGCCACAGAACGCCGGAAAGGGCGCCGCGATTGCCCGAGGCGTGGCAGCGGCCGCGGGTGACATCGTGGTGATACAGGACGCGGATCTCGAAGTCGATCCTTCCGAACATTCGAAGCTCCTCGCGCCGATTCTGGAGAACAACGCAGCGGTCGTCTACGGATCCCGCTTCCTCGGCCGCCACCGTCGTCTGACGGCCAACATGCTGGCAAACTTCGTGCTGACGACCCTGACCAACCTTCTGTACGGGGCCGGGATAACAGACATGGAGACGGCGTACAAGATGGTGCGTCGAGATGTCTTCAACCGGCTCATCCTGGAATGCCGGCGCTTCGACTTCGAGCCCGAGATCACGGCCAAGCTGCTGCGATGCGGCTACACAATCGTCGAGATTCCGATCGCCTACACGCCGCGAACGCGGAAGGAAGGGAAGAAGATCCGCTGGCAGGACGGCGTCGTGGCAGTCCGCGTGCTGTTCCGCTACCGGTTCGCACGATTCAATCGCATCGCCCGCAACGGTGCTGCCATCGCCGGGGAGACGCCCCGCGTCTAGACATCTTCTAACGGTTTAGACATCTTCCAACGGTTTAGTCGTGACGTTTGAAGCAAGTTTTTCAAGCGGCAAGCACGGCCTCCTCGTGGAGTTTGCGGATCTCGAGGTCCAGGGTTCGGATTGTTGATCGTCGTCTCGGTGCGGAGCGCGCGCTGCTCTTTGAAATACTGCTTCACGTGCGAGGATTTGTATTCGATGTGGAGACTGGCTATCCTCGGTCACCGCGCGCTCTCGCGCGTGACGTGACGTTCCGCCCGAGACTACGGTCTATGCGACCGCGTTCGTCCTCGAGGATGACGCTGAGATCGGATTCGAACGCCAGGTAGGGACCGACATAGATGCGTCCGGGTCTTCCGGGTAGAAGGCCTCGCCGTCCTGGCCGTTGTCTCCCGTCTTCAGGCAGACGTAGTATGCGCGAGGCTCGTCGCCGGACTGTGCGGAACGGATGAGGCAGTTGTGCATCCGCGTTGCCCTGGGTCGGGCGCCAGCGCTACTTTACTCGGCGAGCAACATGATTGGCTTCAGCTTGCCGCGGAACGCTCTATCGAACGTGACGAGCGTCAGTTGCGACGCCTCGGCAAACGCCGCCAGGTACGCGTCAGCCCACGCCTTGGGCGCGGCGTGCTTCAGCCGCGTTCGTGCGCGAAACCGGCCCTCGATGTCTGGCGGTTCCTCCAGGAACCTCACACGGTCGTCATCGCGCCACGTGTCGTACACCGCCCAGGCTTCGGGCTGGTTCAGCACCTCGTCGCCCATCACGGCCTCGGCTGTCAACAACCGCAGAAGGCCAAGCTGAGTGAAGCGGCAAAAGCACAACCGCACATCGGACGGCAGCGAATCGAACCAGTCGCGGGCGACCAGATGGTGCACATGAGCCGCATGGGTGAGGGCCACCCAGACGTTGATGTCAGGGAAAAGAAATGACGTCGTAAATCCGGGCATTGTCGATCCGAATCGCGCCGGGCCGCTTCGATCGCACGAGCGGAAGCGTGACGCGCCGGTTCGGGGCCGGCGGCTCCTCGCGGAGGACCCGCTCAACGCCCTGCAGAATCAGCGCTTTCGCGGATCGACCCTCGACCGCGGCGCGGGCCTTCAAGCGCCGATACATCGGGTCCGGGATGTCGACCGTCGTTCGCATGGTTATCAGTGTGCCATATTTATGGCTCGCTGGCGAACGTGGGCCATACCTGTCCGCGCCGTAGTCATCCGACCGGAATTCCGGCGAACATCGCGGCGATGCCGAGAAAGAGATACAGCCCCGCCGCGATCCCTCCGACAAGGAACCAGGTTCGTTTCCGGTCGATTCTCTCGTGTTCCAACTGCACCATATCGGCGCGCTGATAGCGTCCGCCCGCCTTGGACACGAGCGTGTCCCCGTCAATCGCCGCGACCTGGAATTTGTCCCGCCGCCCGTCCCGCATCTGCACCGCGACCGTGTCGCCGAGCGCAATTTTGCGGAACGCGGGTGGGGCTGTGGGCGCACTCACAGGCGCAACGGGCCGCATGGTACTGCAGCCGGTCGAGAGAGCGCTCACGGTTGCCAGAGTCCCTGCGAGAACGATCGCCGTCAGCCGCTGACATGACCGCACGTTATTTGCTCCTACCTGTATTGACGGTTGGCGCCGCTGTTGTTACAGCTCCGAACGTCGTGCGGTGTGCCGGGCGAGGCTTCCTGGGCGCATGGTAGTGAGGCGTTGAGATTAACACCAGGCCGGAGTTCCAGCGTATCGTGTCGCGACGATCTCTCCTTGTCTGTCGCGCCGATGGGATCTCTTGATGAGCGAGAATGAAAAGCCGTTTCACAATCCGTTCGAAGCCCTCCGGGAGCTGGCCGGACCCGCGCCGGCCACCCGAGACGTTGAAGTGGCACCCGCACCGGCTGCAGACGGAGATGCGCAGCGAAACAGAACCGTACCGGCGTCGGCCGAGGTACCCTGGTCCATCCCGCGCGCTATCGTCCGTCTCGAACGCTCGGGACGCGGCGGCAAGGAAGTCACGGTCGTCGAGCACCTGAAGATCGCGGCGGCGGCGCGCGACGAGTGGCTGAAGGCGCTCAAAGCGGCGCTGGGCTGCGGCGGCAGCGTCGACGACGAGCGGCTCGTACTTCAGGGCGACCAGCGCAAACGCTTGCCGGCGCTGCTTCAGGCTCGCGGGGTCAAGAAGGTTACCGTCGGTTAGCCGTAGAGGACATCGTATGCACGACGGCTACGACCTGAACCGGTTCGTAGGAGCGCAGCAAGCCGACTACGAACGGGCGCTCGTCGAGATCACCAGCGGCGAGAAGCGCTCGCATTGGATGTGGTACATCTTCCCGCAGCTCGACGGCCTCGCTTTCAGCCCGACCTCGAAGCGCTACGCAATCAAGAGCGTCGACGAGGCTAGAGCCTACCTCGAGCATCCGATCCTCGGACCGAGGCTGCTGAACTGCGCGGAGGCAGCCCTCGGCGTCGAGGGCCGATCCGTGTCGGAGATCTTCGGTTCTCCCGACGACCTCAAACTGAAGTCGTGCGCGACCCTGTTCTCGTGCGTGTCGCCGCCCGGCTCGGTGTTCGACCGTCTGCTCGAGAAGTACTTTGGCGGCGCTCGTGACGGCAAGACGCTCGCGCTCCTGGGCCCTGAGACAGGGCACGTCGGCTGACACAGACGGCGAAATCAGTTTGGGTCGGCCGCATCGTTGCTCGCGACAGTGAACGTTCCGTCCGGTTGCTGAACAAGCAGCCGCTGCAGCCGGGCCACCATCCCACCTCGGTACGGACCCTCGAAGTGAAAGTTGGAACTGACTGGTGCGCCGTGACTCGCCGCGGCCAGCCGCTGGTCGACGTATCGATCCAGGAGTTCGAGCTCCTCGCGCAGCTCCCAAGCCCGGCGGCCGAGCGCGTGGAACAACGGGCGATCGCGCAGCTCCGTCATGCGAGCGCAGAAATCACGCAGCCGCCTGGCACGGTCGCGAAAGCCTCTGGCATCATTGGCCCAGTCTGCAGGATGGCGAGCCAGCAGGCGATGCGCAGCCTCATAGAGCGCCACGGCCTCCGGCCCCTCCTCATGCGGCAGGTAGTAGCAGTCGCCAAAGAGAATCAGGTCCTCGAGAGCGACCGCCCGCCCGATGGTCTCGAAGTTGGGCAGCCATTCCCGAATGGCCGAGAGATAGGCACTTCTGGCATCCCAGACGCCCGCGCAGCGGACGAACTCCGCCAGCGTGCGCAGCGGGACAAAGTCCAATGGCAGCTCATTGTTCGGATTGATGAGCAATCCGCTCACTTCGCTCCGCAGTTCAAGGGGCCGGCCCGAGTACGGCCCGCAGAAGAAGCACCGGCCGTCGTAGTCGTTGGCGTAGAGGTTGTCCCAGATGACCGGCTTGCGCCGGAGCACGCTCCGCAGTTCCTCGACATGCGGCACGGCTATTTCCCGCGAGATGATGTCCGGGCCCGTCCAGACGATGTCGATCTCCGGCAAGAGCTCACGCCCAACCGTCGTCAGGTAGTCCGGACCGCCCAGCCCGGCCTGGACCATGCGGCCGCAGTACGCGGTCGGACAAAATACAAGGCGCGCGTGCGGCGCGCGCTCGCGAATCCACGCGAAGACCGCGTTCGCGACGTGACACTGGGCCGACGCCGGCGAATTCCATTGTTCGAGGTCCGCTCCGTCGAGGCGGCCGGGGATGTCGTCGAAGAGCAGTGAAAAATGGCGGCACCCCAACGAGAGCATCTGCTCGAATCGGGTTAGCAGCTGGTCGAGATCGGCCCTGCGCGCATACTGGATGTCCAATCCCGGGCTGAGTCCATAGATGAAGTGGAGATTGCGATCTCGGCACGCCTCGATGAGCTCACGAAGATCATGTGCCTCGGAAGTCGAGTACCGCTCGCGCCAGAGCGCGCGGTGCTTGAGATCGTCTTTCGGAGCGTAGAAGTAGGTGTTCAGCCCCCACGTGGCCATCCAGGTGAAGAGCTGAATGCGCTCGGCGCCTGTCCACGGCTGTCCGTAGAAGCCCTCGATGACTCCCGCAAGGAAGCCGTCTGTCTGCTGGGGTGCCATGCGCAGGTGATTCGACGACACAGGCTACTTCAAGTCAAGAGCTGGTGAGCGTCTGCCGGCACGCGATTGACTTGCGCCTGAGACGTCACTATTGTCTGAGGGTTACGGAGGGGGCACATGGCTCACGTCTCGATGACCGTCAACGGCAAGGTGCGCAAAGGAGACGTAGAGCCGCGGCTGCTCCTCGTCCACTTCCTGCGCGAGCAGCTTCTCCTGACCGGTGCGCACGTCGGCTGCGACACGAGCCAGTGCGGCGCCTGCACGGTGCTCATCGACGGGCGCAGTGCCAAGTCCTGCACCATCTTTGCCGTCCAGGCTGACGGCTCCGACATCACCACGATCGAAGGCCTCGCGAAAGATGGCCAGCTGCACCCGGTGCAGGAGGGCTTCTGGCAGGAGCACGGCCTCCAGTGCGGCTTCTGCACGCCGGGCATGATCATGTCGGCGGTCAACCTCCTGAACGAGACGCCGCAGCCGACCGAGCAGCAGATCCGCGAAGGCATCTCGGGCAACTTCTGCCGCTGCACCGGCTACCAGCACATCGTCAACGCCATCCAGCACGCGGCAAACACGAGTACGAACAAGCCCGCGAGCAAGAGGTAGTCCATGGCACTCACTCCTGTCCTGCCGAAGCTCGTCGGCGAGCGCGTGAAGCGCCGCGAGGACCCGCGCCTGATTCAGGGGCGCGCCACCTACGTGGACGACGTCAAGATCGCCGGCATGCAGCACCTGGCGTTCAAGCGCAGCGACGTCGCTCATGGCCGCATTCGCTCGATCGACACGCGCGCGGCCGAGGCGATGGACGGCGTCGAGGCGGTGTTCACCGGCGCGCAGATCGCCGAGCTGCTCGAGCCGATGCCGATCGCCACGCCCTTCCCCTCGCCGCCGCATCGCGCCGTCGCGACCGACGTGGTCCGCTACGCGGGCGAGCCGGTGGCTGTGGTCGTAGCGAGCAACCGTTATACGGCGCGCGACGCCGCGGACGCGATCGTGGTCGACATCGAGCCGCTGCCCGTGGTCGTCGATCCAGAGCTGGCGATGAAGGGGCAGCCAACCGTCATCCATCCGGACTTCCCGAACAATCTGGCCGTGGCGCTCGTGCCGAGCGGCACCGGGGTGAGCGCCGACGGCAAGACGGTGGACGACACTGCCGTCAACGCCGCGTTTGCCTCGGCCGAGGTCGTCATCTCGCAGCGCATGGTCAACCAGCGGCTGGTGCCGAACGCGATGGAGACGCGCGGCGTCGTGGCGCACTACGAGCCGGGCAAGGGGTCGATGACGATCTGGTCGTCGACGCAGAACCCGCACATCCTGCGCACGCTCGTCGCCGCGATGACCGGCCTCGGCCAGGACCAGGTTCGCGCGATCGCCCCGGAAGTCGGCGGCGGCTTTGGCGCGAAGATCAACATCTACGGCGAGGAGTATGTTGCCGCCGCCGTCTCGAAGCGGCTCGGCATTCCGGTCAAATGGGTGGAGGACCGCTCCGAAGCGTTCGTCGCGACTACTCACGGCCGCGACATCATCGGCTACGTCGACCTCGCCGCGAGGCGCGACGGCAAGGTGCTCGGCCTGAAGCTGCGGCTCATCGCCGACATCGGCGCCTACAACATGCTGCTGACGGCCGCCGTCCCGACGCTCACGATGCTGATGGCCAACGCGACCTACGACATCCCGGCCATCCGCACGACGCTCACCGAAGTCTTCACGAACAAGACGCCGACCGACGCATACCGCGGCGCCGGCCGTCCTGAGGCGACCTATTTCGTGGAGCGCGCGATGGACATGCTGGCGCGCGAGCTGAAGATGAGCCCGGCCGACGTGCGCCGGAAGAACTTCATCGCGCCCGACAAGTTCCCCTACCAGACGCAGATGGGCGCCGTCTACGATTCCGGCGACTACGGCAAGGCGCTCGACCTCGCGCTGAAGGCGTCCAACTGGGACGCCCTCGTCGCGGAACGCGACGCCGCCAGAAAGGACGGCCGGCTCGTCGGCCTCGGTCTGGCGATGTACGTCGAAGTGTGCGGCCTCGGCCCGTCGTCATCGCTCCCGACCGGCGGTTGGGAGCATTCGCAGGTCACCATCGAGCGCGACGGCCGGATCAGCGCCACCACCGGTGCCTCGCCGCACGGCCAGGGGAACGAGACGACGTTCGCGCAGATGCTCGCTGACCAGTTCAGCGTGCCGATCGAGCACATCACGATCCATCACGGCGATACTGCCGTGGTGAAACAGGGGATCGGCACGTTTGGCAGCCGTTCGCAGGCCGTGGGCGGCACCGCCATGCACCTGGCCGGCGGCAAGGTGAAGAAGAAGATGGCGAAGTTCGCCGCGGCGATGCTCGAGGCGCACGAGGACGACATGGTGTTCGAGAACGGCAAGATCGGCGTCAAGGGATCGCCAGCGTCGGCCAAGTCGTTCGCGGACGTCGCCGGGTTCGCCTACGTGCCGGTTCCGCTGCCCGCTGGGCTCGAGCCTGGATTGAGCGACGAAGCCTTCTTCGAGCCGGCAAACAATACCTATCCGTTCGGCTGCCACATCTCGATGCTCGAGATCGATCGCGAAACGGGCGAGCCCAAGCTGCTGAAGCTCGTGGCCGTCGACGATGCCGGCAACCTGATCAATCCCCTCATCGTCGAGGGACAGATTCACGGCGGGCTGGCGCAGGGCATCGGTCAGGCGATGATCGAAGAGGCCGTCTACAACGACGACGGGCAGCTCCTGACTGGTTCCTTCATGGACTACGCGCTGCCGCGCGCCACGGACTTTCCGCGTTTCGAGATGCACGCGACGGTCACGCCGACGCCGGTCAACCCGCTCGGGGCCAAGGGCGTGGGTGAGGCCGGCACGCTCGGCTCGACGCCGTGCATCGTGAACGCGGCGGTCGACGCGCTCGCGGGTTTCGGCGTCAAGCACATCGACATGATGCTGCGGCCCGAGAAGCTGTGGCGCATCATTCACGGAGGCCAGGCGTGATCCCGACGACATTCGAGTACGCGCGCGCCACGTCGCTCGACGATGCGCTGGCCAAGCTGAAGGCGGCCGGGGCCGGCGGCAAGTTCATCGCCGGCGGCCACAGCCTCGTGCCGCTGATGAAGCTGCGCCTCAGCGAGCCCACGGTGCTCATCGACATCAGCCGCATCCCGGAGCTCTCGGGTGTTCACGAGCGGGAGGGAAAGATCACGATCGGCGCCGCAACCGTGCACCATGATGTCGCGACGTCGTCTCTCCTCCAGGAGCGGTGCCCGGTCGTGTCCGACGCCGCGGCGACGATCGGCGATCCACAGGTACGCAACCGCGGCACGCTCGGCGGCAGCCTGGCGCACGCCGACCCGTCGGCCGACATGCCGGCCGTGATGCTGGCGCTCGACGCCGAGATCCATCTCAAGGGACCCAAGGGCTGGCGCGTCGTGAAGGCTCCGGACTTCTTCGAGAGTCTGTTTACCGTCGACATGGCGACCGACGAGATCGTCGCGAGCGTGCAGTTCGTCCCGGTACGGGCCGCGGCGTACGCCAAGCTCCACCAGCGCGCATCGCACTATGCCATCGTCGGCGTCGCCGCCACGCTCGCGGTCAGCGGCAGCAGGATCGTGTCGGCTCGGATCGGCCTCACCGGGGCCGCATCGCATGCACAACGTCTGACGAACGTCGAGCAGGCGCTCGCGGGCCAGCCGGCATCGACACAGACAATCGAGGTCGCGGCGCAGGTGGCGGGGCAGGATCTGACCGAGGTGAGCAGCGACATACACGCCGGCGCGGACTACCGCCGGGCGATGATTCCGGTGTTCACGCGGCGCGCGCTGACGGCCGCGTTGGCGCGCGCGTAGTCATTTTTCGCTCGCCGCCAGCTTTCCCTGCAGGGACAGGAAGAACAGGTCGAGCATCATCTTCGAGACGCCGCCAATCAGGCGCTGGCCCAGCCGGGCGATCAGACCACCTGTCTGCACGGTGCCCGTGACGTCCACGATCGTCGCCGCGCCGTCCGCGCGCAGCGTGATTGCGGAGCTGCCCTTCACGAACCCCGGCCTCCCCTGACCTTCGGCGATCAGACGGTACGACGACGGTGCGACCAGATCCGCCAGTGTCACCGTGCCCTCGTAGCTGCCCGTGATTGCCGCCAACGCGACCGTCAGGTTGACGCGATAGCTGTTCTCACCGGTCGGTTCGAACCGGTCGCAGCCCGGGATGCAGGACGAGATGACGGCCGGGTCCATGAGCAGGGCCCAGACCCGATCGGGTGGCGCGTCGAACGTGTAGGAACCGGAAATATCCATCAGCCTCGCCTCGCGAGCGTTGTTCAAGTGTATCGCCAGGTCCACGAGATTGGTCAGCGTCCGCGCGGGCCTGAAATCGTTGACGTTCGGCAGCGCCGCGTGCAGGCCGATCGCATATCGAGGGCACTCAATTCTGCCTGTCCGACCTTCGTGCCGTTCCACGACGTCGTGGAGGTGTCGAATTACGTCGCCGCTCTGGAGCACGAGATGGACCGGTTCCGCGACGGCTGGAGCTATGCTAGGTACATGAGAGTCGTAGGCGGGCGGTGGATGTGGACACTGGCAGGCGTCCTCGCCATCGCCGGCGCCAGCATCACCGCGGTCCACGCCCAGCGCATCTGGAGCGGCTACTACGGCCGCACGCCGCCGAAATTCCCCACGCCTGAGACGTTCGAAGGCAGTTTCCATTTCTGCCGCGTCATGTTCACGAGCGATCGCCGAGAGAAGCAGGGCTGGACCACGGATTACCCGGGCGCCGATCTCAACTTCAGCACCCGGCTCGCCGAGCTGACCAAGGTCCGCGTCAAGATGACCCACGACGGCAAGGAAGTGGTGCCCGACGCAGTCGTCGTACGCCTGACCGACGACGACCTGTTCGAGTGCGCCTTCACGTTCATGGAAGACGCGGGCACGGCTCACTTCACCGACGAGGAAGTGGCGCGGCTACGGCAGTACCTGTTGAAGGGCGGCTTCCTGCTCGTCTCCGACTATCACGGCACCTTGGCCCAGGAGCAGTTCGACGAGGAAATCGGCCGCGCCCTGCCGCTGAGCGAATTTCCGATCGTCGATCTCAGGCCGCCCGATCATCCGCTCTGGCGCATGATGTTCCAGGTGCCGCGCCTTCCGCAGATGGCCTCGATCAACACGTGGCGCCGCACGGGCGGCGGCACGATTGAACGCTGGAACATGGAGGGAGCACCGCCCGACGCGCGCGGCATCGCCGATGCCGACGGCCGGCTCATGGTGGTGATGATCCACAACACCGACATGCCCGACGCCTGGGAGCGCGAGGCCGAGGACCCCGAATACTTCTTCACGTTTTCCCCTGAAGCCTACGCCGTTGGCATCAACATCGTCCTCTACTCGATGACGCACTGAAGGATGCCCGGCGTGCGAAGCAGGCGCGCTCAGACCTCGCCTAGGCCCGTGGCCCAGGCCTAGCCGCCAGCGGCCTAGGTGAATAGATCCGGGCCGGGGCGCCAGGCACCGTCGGCGGTTCCATAAGAGCTGGCGACCACGACGGTGTAGCCGTCCGGGTCGCGCATCCAACACTCCCAGTGGTTGGGGCCGCCTTCGCCATCGGGAGGGTTGCAATGGCGGGGCAGCACGATCTCGACGCGCATGTCGGCAGCGCGTTGCATGACCGCATCGAAGTCATCCACCTCGAACCAGAGCAGCACACCATTACCGTAGGGTCTGTCGGCGCGATTGCCGATGGGGCCGTGATGATGTTCGACGTCAAAGCTGTGCAATTGCAGGATGAGCCAGCCATCCTTCACCAGCTGCTCATATTGCCTGCCGCCATGAGCCCCGCGGCAGCCAAGCAGGCGCTGATACCACCGGCTGCTGGCTTCGACATCGGTGACACAGATGAGAGGCTGGGGGCGCATGGCTCGTACCCTGAACGTCTAGCGCCAGGCAGCTCGCCGGCGCGGCTCACGCACTTCACGAACAAGTAGAGACGATGGAGGCATTAGCGGGGTTCCGAGGCAACATAAGGGCCGTTCTCAGACCCGCCGCCCCAACGACACGGCGCCGACTAGCTGGCCTAAGCCCAACCCCCACCACCGATCAGCACCGCCGTGCAGCGTTTCGCCCCCGGACGAGTGCGCCAACTGCGAGCGGCACTCCCGGTATCGGGTTGCTACGTGGTTGCGAAAGGCGCTCTAGCGTGTCAGGCTGTTACGCTCGATGTTCTTCGTGTCGATGCCGCTCACCATCCAGGTGATCGGTCGCGGATTCCCGGCAGAGTAAAGCAGACGTCGCCGATCAGGGCTGAGCGCCAGGTCCACTACGAGCTCAGTCTTGAGTGGCAGCAGCAGGCGTTCGCCCGTATCAGCATTGGCGAGCCAGAGCTCCCCCTTAGTCGGCGTCGGCACGAGGCTCACCAGGAACTGCGGACCTTCCCCCACCCATCTGGCAGTCGGGCAGGTTGACTCGTCGAACTCCACCACGGCCGAGGCGCGGCCTGCACGAAAGCCGGTGACGGCCAGTTCAGATGCTCGCCACGCGCCGTTTGGCTTCGGTGCCACAGGTCATGTCGCCCATGTGCAGGTCGTGCAGTTGTGCAGGTCCTTCCGTGCATCGGGCGGCACGCAATCACGAACACTTATCCCTGCACTTATCGTCGTGGAGGCTGCGCCGGGCTTCAGCCTCGCGAGCGTGTTCAAGTGTAGCGCCAGGTCCGCGAGATTGGTCAGCGTCCGCGCGGGCAGGAAGTCGTCCTCGTACGGGAGGCCGCCAGCACGCCGCGCGTCCGCGGCGCGTAGTCGGACGTGCCGATGAGCGGATTGAGCCGGAGACGATATCCGCAGTGTTCCCAGGCGCCCTGTTTCGGGGAACAGACATTGGTGTGAATATGGACTTTGCTGCCGTCGGTCGCTGGTGGATCGATCGGTTTGTCATCCTCCAGCGCGACGGCGCCAGAGACTCCGAAGAACGTCAGAATTGTGAGTCAGTGACCCTCGCGCCAGGTCTTGTTCCTGAATCTCGAAGCATTCTTGGTGAGGGTGAAGGCAGTAAATACGAGAACTCTGTCGAAGCTGGTGTGATTCTGCAAATTCCAGGCGTTGGCGTAGGTGGACAGAAGCGGACGATCTGCCAGGCGCCCTAGAATATCCAAGAGAATCCGGTTTTGGTGGTGGTACGCGGGCGTGCTGAGGTACTCACGACAGCCATACCAGCTCCATCTTCCCTGAAAATCCCAACACGGTAGATGGGATTCGAGGCCATCAAGTCCTTGGTCCAGTAACTCTTTCGCGTTCATGCTCTCGAACTCTATCCACGTGTCGTAGAGGGCGAGAAGCGAAGTCAGGAATCCATCGAGAATTCCAGGAGGAGGTCCGCCGGGGACTTCGGTGTATAAGACGCCCCGCGCCGTGGTGATTCGAAGGCCGCCGTCTTCAACATCGAGCTCGAACACTCGTGTCGAACGGGCAAGCAACTCATAGAGTTGGCAGCTGCGAGTGAGTCGCCATCCACGAATCAGCGCACTGATCACTAGGCCTTGCGCATGCGCCGAAATCCAGGGATTACTCAACCGGGTGGTTCCAACGTCATAATCAAAATTCATTGTCCAGACGGCGGCGCCATCCTCCCGTATGGTGACGTTCTTTTCAAGCCAGGTAACCTGTCGCATGAAAACGTCCAAGTCCTGCCTCCGTGCATTCCTCAGATAGTGTCCTAGGTGCACGAGCCCATACCAAGCGACATAGGCTGGCCAGTAAGCCGCTCCGGTCGAGCGATACCACGCCATGGGTATTCCTTCGTTATCCAGTCGCAACGCGTCCCAGGCCAACGCGTTACTGTATGTGTAGTAATGCAGTGAATCGCGAGGCCCCGCGTCCTCGTCGATCTCGAGTGGATAGGAAAAACGGAAGCCCAACAGTTCCTGGCGAAGTGCTTTGAGGGCGCAGCGCAAGGCACCCGGTTCTGCCTGTGATCTATTGCTCGCAGATCGACGGTTCTCGCCCATGAGTTGTCATCTCCTCAGATGCCGGGCGAGGCGCGGTGCTCAATCGGCGGGCATCGAAGCAGGTTTAACTTCGTCGCTGGCCATCCCAGATCGTGACGTGTCAGACAGACAACAACTGGTGCGCACGCCGCAGCGAACACTAGCACGACGAAAGTGCGAGCGACCGACGTGAGGCGTTTGAGCGGGAACGATACCGGAAGCGAACCATCGAGACCGGCGGTGCCAGAGAATCCCAGCTGCGCGGGCGCGGGCGGTCTGAGGATCACGTCAAGTCTTGTCAGACCTGCCTTCTCTCGTGGGATCGATAGAACGCAGCCGGTTCTTGCACGTTCTCCACTCGTCTTCCCGGCATTCCAAACGGTGACACTCGAATTCACATTGGGCGAGATCTTCGGGCACGTCTCCAATCAAGCGGTTGCTGATCCACTGCCCCAGGGAGCTGACGTGCCTCGCTAGCAGAGCGCGCATGGAACCACCTCCGCCGTACGCCTCCAAAACCCAATACGCCAACGCGCCGGACCGAGCGTCGACTCCGCTCAGAGGAAGGCAACGGCCTCGGGACCGACGCTACTAGCAACACCAGTGCCGCCATGCCCGCGCAACGCGCCTGGCGTCGAGTGGCGATGGCGACGAGCTTGGATTGGTACCGTCGAACTGGAAGTGCACAAAGTGGAAGATTGCTACCGATCTTTCCGGATTCTCTGGTGTCCCTGCCCTGCATCGGGCGGCACGATTCACGAACACATATCCCTGGATTGGATCGTCGTGGAGGCTGCGCCGGGCTTCAGCCTCGTCGGGTGAGCGTGTTCAAGTGTAGCGCCAGGTCGGCGAGATTGGTCAGCGTGCGCGCGGGCAGGAAATCGTCCACGTACGGCAGCGCCGCCTGCAGGCCGCGGGTCAGCGGGGCGTAGTCGGCCGTGCCGATGAGCGGGTTGAGCCAGATGAGGCGATGGCAGTTCCGCTGGAGGCGCTTGACCTGCTCCCGCAGCAGCGCCGGATCGCCACGGTCCCAGCCGTCGGAGATGAGCAGCACCACGGGACCGCCGTGAAGTACGCGGCGCGTCCACTGCCGATGGAACTGCGCCAGCGCCTCGCCGATGCGCGTGCCGCCGGACCAGCCCGGCACCGCGCGTGACACCGCCAGCACCGCCGCGTCCAGCCGACGCGTGCGAAGCGCCCTGGTCACGATCGTGAGCTCGGTCGAGAAGACGAACGATTCGACGCGGCGGTGCCGGCGGCCGAGTGCATGTGCGAAATGCAGGAGTATACGCGCGTAGCGGTCCATCGAGCCGCTGACGTCGCACAGGAGGACGACCGGCCGCGGCCGCAGCCGGCGACGGCGTGTCGGCAGTTTGAAAACGTCACCGCCCGTGCGCACGCTGTGGGCGAGTGCACGCCTGAGGTCCACGCGCGGCCCGCGGCCTCGAACCCAGCGGCGGGTCCGCCGCTCGCCGGGCGTCCACTCGAGTCGATCGAGCGCTGCCCGTGCCAGCGCCATCTCGTCAGGTGTGAACTCCGCGAAGTCCTTGCGCGCGAGCGTCCCCACATCACTCCAGGTCTGCAGCGCACTCGAAGGGCCCTCGACTTGCGCGACGTCGACGTCGACAGCGACGCCGGTCGTCTCCGCGGGTCGTGGCGTGCTCGCACGCGGGTCTTCGGTCCGCGGCACGCCGCCGGGCCGCCGCATTCCGTCCCCGTGCAGGCGCCAGAACGAGGCGAATGCCCGGTCGAACATCGCGAGATCGTCATGGCGATGGACGAGCAACGCACGGCAGGTGTGGTAGACGTCCTCCCGGGCCCCGAGGTTTACGTGCTGCAGCGCCTCGGCGATGTCGAGCAGGCGCCCGACGTGCACCTCCAGTCCGAGGGCGCGCAGCAGCCGGCCGAAGACGAGCACGTTGCCGAGAAGGGCGGACATCGGTTGCTGCCGGGACCTAGCGCGACGCGGCGCGGGATATGAGCCTGACGAGCACCTCTCCCCGGATGGCGTCGATGTCCTCCTTCGACTTGAGCGCCACGCCGAGCGTCGCCTCAATCACGTCAGGGTCGAGCGTGTCCCGGTCGAGCGCCGCGAGCGCCGCCGCCCAGTCGAGTGTCTCGGACACTCCCGGTAGCTTGTACAACTCCATCGTCCGCAGCTCCTGCACGAGCGCCGTCAGCTGCGCCGCGAGGCGTTCGGAGGCGTGCGGCACCCGTTCCCTCACGATGGCCAATTCCTTGTCGAAGGCTGGGTACTCGATCCACTGGTACAGGCAGCGGCGCTTCAGCGCGTCGTGCACTTCGCGCGTGCGATTGGACGTGAGGAAGACGAGCGGCGGTGCGGTCGCGCGAACCGTACCGAGCTCGGGGATGGTCAGCTGGAATTCCGCGAGCAGCTCGAGGAGGTAGCCCTCGAACTCCTCGTCGGCACGGTCGATCTCGTCGATCAGCAGGACGGCCGGACGCGTTCGCGCCGGGTCGATCGCCTGCAGCAGCGGCCGCTTGATCAGGAAGGCGTCGCTGTAGAGCTCGCGCCTGGCGCTCGCGCGGTCCAGCTCGCCGGACGCTTCGAGGATGCGCAGCTCGACGAGTTGCCGCGCATAGTCCCACTCGTAGACGGCGTGCGTGACGTCGAGTCCCTCGTAGCACTGCAGGCGGATCAAGTCGGCCCCGAGCGCTGCCGCGACCGCGCCCGCGAGCGCCGTCTTCCCGACGCCAGCCTCTCCTTCGAGAAAGAGCGGGCGGCCAAGGCGGAGCGCCAGGAACACCGAGACGGCGAGGCCGTAGTCGGCGATGTAGTGCTGCGCGGCGAGGCGCTGCTGCAAGTCAGAGATCGAGCCGGGAAAGATGGTGGGCACGCCGTCTGCGCGAGCATAGCATGCAGCGCGGTGAAGGCTCTGGCCGCCACGGATTCGCTGGTCGCCGGCCGATGAAGTGACGTCCCACGGGTGAGGTATGGTAGTATTGTTACGGTATGGTAAAGGCAACGTTCTCACTCGACGACGAGACCATGGAGCAGATCCGGCGAACCGCAACGCGCCTCGGCAAAGCTCAGAGCCACGTCGTCCGAGAAGCCGTGGCGGAGTACGCCGCCCGCGCCGACCGGCTGAGTGAACGCGAGCGCCTCCACCTGCTTGGAGTACTGGAAAAGGTCGGCGAGACCCCGGTCAGCCGAACCGCGCGTGCCGTCGACCACGAGATCAAGGCCGTGCGCGTGGCGCGACGGCACGGCGGCCGACGCCGGGCATGATCGTCCACATCGACACGTCCGCCCTCATCGATGCGCTGACCGGGCCGCGGCGGTCACTCGTGGGACTGACCAGGATCGTCGAAGACGGTCACCGTATCGCCATCTCGAGCATCGTGCTGTTCGAGTGGCTCCGCGGACCTCGGACCCGCGCGGAACTGACCGCCCAGGAAGCCTTGCTGCCCCGTGAGGGTGCCGTGCCGTTCACCGCTGCTGACGCGAGCCTGGCGGCCGGCCTGTATGCCAGGTTGTCGCGACCACGCGGCCGGGAAATCGATCTGGCAATTGCAGCCTGCGCCATTGGACAGGGCGCAAGCCTGTGGACGCTCAATCCGTCGGATTTTCGAGACGTGCCAGGGCTACGCCTGATCTGAACGCGTTCGTGATGCCCATACGCCGCATGCCTCTCATGCCCTGGTCTCAGGGGGACTGACTGGGAGTTCAGCGGCCGTCCCTCACGAGCACGCGGCCAGGCAGTTGACCCTCCGCCCGTGCCGGACCCAGCACCGGCACGCCATTCACGAACACCGCCTGGACGCCCTGCGCCCTGAGGCGCGGCTGCTCGAAGGTCGACATGTCGCGCACGGTGGCCGGATCGAAGAGCACGAGGTCGGCCTTCATCCCGACCCGGATGACGCCGCGGTCCTTCAGCCCGAGGCGCGACGCCGGCAGCGACGTCATCCGGCGAATCGCGTCGGGCAGCGTCATCCAGTGCTCCTCGCGCACGTACCGGCCCAACACTCTCGGAAACGTTCCCGCGCCGCGCGGGTGGCTCATCCCAAGGCCGCCGTCGCTGGCGACCATGACCCACGGTTGCCGGTAGAACGTCCGCAAATCGTCTTCGATCATCGTGTGACCGATCACGCCGGCATCCTCGTCGCTGACGATGCGGATGTAGAGATCGACTTCGCTGACGCCTTCGGCCCTCGCGGCGGCATCCAGGCGTTGGCCGACATACTGCGGGAACTTCGGCAATCGGGTGATCTGGATGTTCCGTCCGCCGCCCACATCGTCGAGCGCCTTCTTCACGCTCGCGGGATCGGTCCATTGCTTGTTCGGCACCAGCACCTTCAGGTTCGAGTGCCACGCCAGATAGGGGTAGGCGTCGGCGGTGACGTCGACGCCACGTGCCCGTGCCGCCTCGATTATCGCGACGACTTCCGGCGCCTTGCCCCACACGCTGACGGTGCCGAGCTTGATGTGGGTGATCTGCACTGGAAGACCTGCCTGTTCGCCAATCGCAATGGCCTCGCGGACCGCTTCGAGCGTGCGGTCGGCCTCGTCGCGGATGTGCGAGATGTAGAAGCCGCCGTGTTGCGCCGCGACGCGCGCCAATGCGACGACCTCGGCGGTCGAGGCGTAGCTGCCGACCTCGTACTCGAGTCCTGACGAAAGGCCGATCGCGCCGTCAGCACAGGCCTGCTCCACCAGCGCCTGCATCCGTGCGATCTCGGCTGTCGTTGCCTCCCGACGGAAATCGTCGCCCATCACCGCCCGCCGGACGGTCGCATGCCCCACGAGCAACGCGACGTTCACGGCCGCAGGCGACGAACGGCGTCGAGCGAGGTAGTCGCGGAGTGGCAACGGCGAGCTGCCATCCTGACCCAGGAGAACCGTGGTGATGCCCTGAGACACCTGCGTGCCAGCCTCGGGATCCGAATCCAGCCCGTCGGTCGAGTGATTGTGCGCGTCGATGAAGCCCGGCGCGAGCACGAGTCCCGTTCCGTCGATAACGCGATCCTCGGGCCGCGCGATCGCCGAGCCGATCGCGAGAATCGCGTCGCCTGCAAACCGCACATCCACGCGTTGCGGCGGTGCACCGGTACCGTCGGCGACCGTGGCACCGGAAATCGTCCAGGTGAGTGGCGGAGCGGTGCCGGCGCCGCGCTGCCGGTCCGCCCCGACGCCGGTGGCGCCAACCCGGTCGGCTTGGTGCGCCATACCCCAGTGGCTCACGAGGGCGACGACCAGCATGGCTGTCGGTGGGGCCTTCATGCGGTGGATTCTACGACGTCTGAGACCATTCACGGACCACTCCTCCCGGAGCCGGCTTTCGGTGTACGCTTCGCACGTCAGATGAGCGACGAGACTCGAGCAGATCAGTCTCAGCACGAGGCTGGCCCGATGCTTGGCCCGTACCGTCTCGGCGCTCGCCTCGGCGAGGGTGGCATGGGCGATGTGTTCCAGGCTACCGATACCAGGCTGGATCGCACGGTGGCCATCAAGCTGCTGCGCGATCGGGCCGTGTCCGATCCCGCCGTCCGCGAGCGGTTTCAGCGCGAGGCCAGGGCGGCCTCTGCGCTCAATCATCCTCACATCTGCACGGTCCACGATGTAGGCGAAGCCAACGGTCAGCCCTATCTCGTGATGGAATGCCTCGACGGCGAGACGCTGCGCGAGCGTCTCTTGCGCGGTCGGCTGCCCCTGACCGAACTGCTCGACCTTGCCGTGCAGGTGGCCGACGCGCTGGACGCCGCGCATGCGCACGGCATCGTGCATCGCGACATCAAGCCCGCCAACATCTTCATCACCAGACGCGGGCAGGCGAAGGTTCTCGACTTCGGACTCGCGAAGGCGCTCAGGATTGAAGCGCCGGACGAGCGCGCGGATACCACGACCGCGGCGGCGTCACTGACCGAGCTCGGCGTCGCCATGGGCACGGCAGCTTACATGTCGCCGGAGCAGGCGAGCGGCGAGCCGCTCGACGCTCGCAGTGACCTCTTCTCTTACGGTGTAGTGCTGTACGAGATGGCGACGGGCCGGCGGCCCTTCCAGGGCGCGACCGACGCGCTCCTCTTCGATGCGATTCTCAATCGGGAGCCGGCGCCCCTTCGCACGGTCCGCCCCGATGCGCCGGCGGCCTTCGACCAGTTGGTGGCGCAGCTCCTGGCAAAGGACCGCAACGCGCGCCTGCAGAGCTCGGCGGCTTTGCTCCGTGCGCTCGAGAAGCTCAGGCAGGACGCCGTGGCCGGTGCACGGAACGAGTCACCCGTCAAAGGTGCGGCTCGCATGCCAAACCTGAGCCTTTGGGTGGCGGCGGCCATCCTGCTCGTCGCCGGCGGTTTCGCATATTCGAAGCTCGCGCGTGAGACCATCCCGACTATCCATTCGCTGGCCATTCTGCCGTTCGACAACCGGAGCGGCGCGGCTCCCGAAGACGCGATCCAGGGGCTGGCCGATGCGATCTCGGGCGAACTCGCTCGTGTACCCACGCTCGAGGTCATGCCGCGCACCATGACGGCTCCGTATATAGGCGGCACGAAGAGCGCACAGGAGATAGGGCGCGACCTGAAGGTCGACGCCGTGCTGCGAAGCGTCGTGACGGCTCCAAGTGACGGTATCCGCCTGGAGGCCAGCCTGGTCGAATCAGTTGGCGGACGCGTCGTCTGGTCAAGGACATATCAGCGCGGCCGCGACGAGTTCTTCGCCCTCCAGAAGGATCTCGCCTCGGGTGTGAGCCGTGCGCTGGGAGTGACGCCTGCGACGGTCGTAGCGGCACCAATGGCGGCGGCTCCGCCGGTGAATCCTCAGGCGTACGACCTGTACTTGCGCGGGCGCTATCATGCCGGCCGCTGGAGCGAGCCTGAACTCGACGAGGCGATCGGACTGCTCGAGCAAGCCGTCATGCTCGAACCGTCGTTTGGTCTCGCGCAGGCACTGCTCGGTTCCGCCTACACCGCCAAGTCATTCAACTATCGCCCGAACGATCCGCAGTGGCGCGAGAAGGGGTACGCGGCCGTTGAAAAGGCGCTGGCGCTCGACCCGCAGTCGCCCGATGCTCACTTCGCGCGAGGCCAACTGCTGTGGCAGCCGTCCCTCGGATTTCCCCACCGCGACTCGCTGGCGGAATATCGCATCGCCATCGCCGGGCGGCAGAACTTTGATGACGCCTGGCATCACAGAGGCATCGTCCTGACGCACATTGGGCACCTCGACGGTGCGCTTCGCGCCGTACGCCGCGCGATCGTGCTGAATCCCGCGAACACCCTCGCGCGCTTCCGCCTCACCCCGGCGCTGAACTACCAGCTGAAGTTCGAGGAGGCGATGACGAACCTGCGGCGGGTACCGCGCGACGTGTATCCCTCGCAGTGGATCTACCACATGGCCTGGGCGCTCGTGTCGCTCGGACGTTTCGAGGACGCCTCGCGCGAGATCGAGGCAGCGCTGTTGGCCAATGCCGTCGACCAGGGAGGCGTCATTCATGCCGTTCGCGCGCTGCTGCGGGCGAAGACGGGCGACCGCAAGGGCGCGGAAGCGGATGTTCGAGCGGCGGTGACGCTCGGCAAGGGTTTTGGGCACTTCCATCACACTGCGGCGTCGCTCGGCGAGGTGTATTCCATCCTCGGGGATCTCGACCGTGCCCAGGAATGGATCGAGAACGCCGCCAACGACGGCTTTCCCTGCTACACGTTCTTCGAGACCGATCCCCACCTCGAGCGATTGCGCACGAGCGATCGGTTCCGGACGTTTCCTGACGAAATTGCGACAGGAATGGGAGACGATCCCGGGCGAAGACAAATGAGTGGGGTGACCTGCGTGCGAACGTGTGTCGGCCACCTCGCGAAGCACGGGCCGCTACGCTACCATCTGCGGCATGCTCAACTACATCTGGTTCGGCCTGATGGCGATCGCCCTGGTCGTCGCCGCGATCAACGGCACCGCTGATGCGGTGACCAAGGGCGCGGTGGAGTCGGCGACGACCGCCGTGCAGATCGCGATCGGCCTCGTCGGGATCATGACGCTCTGGCTCGGCATGATGCGTGTCGCGGAAGCCGCCGGCCTGGTCGCCATCGTCGGACGTGCCCTCCGCCCGCTGTTGCGCTGGATGTTCCCCGAAGTGCCCCCTGGGCATCCGGCGGCCGGGGCGCTGGTGGTCGCGCTCGCCGCGAACATGCTGGGCCTCAACAACGCCGCGACGCCCCTGGGCATCAAGGCGATGGAGGAACTGCAGGCGCTCAACGCGGACAAGGATACGGCCACCAATTCCATGGTCACGTTCATGGCCGTGACGACTTCCGGCGTTCAGCTCATTCCCGCCACGATGATCGGCGTCCTCGCCGCGGCGGGCTCGCTCAACCCGACGGTGATCATCGGCACTTCCCTCGTCGCGACTTTCGTCGGCACGCTGGCGGCCGTGATCACCGCCAGACTCCTCCAGCGGTTCTACGCGCAGATACCCGGGCGAGCGGAGGCCCACTCGTGATCCGCTCCGCGCTCGACGCGATCTCCCTTTGGGCGATTCCGGTGCTGCTCGTCCTCATCCCGCTCGCCGGCCTGATTCGAAAGGTCAAGGTCTACGACGTCTTCATCGAGGGCGCGAAGGAGGGGTTCGACGTGGGCGTGAAGATCATTCCCTTCCTCGTCGGGATTCTCGTGGCCATTGGCATGTTCCGCGGCTCGGGCGCCATGGAGCTGCTGACGTCGGCGCTGCGGCCACTGGCGGCCGCCACAGGCTTCCCGGCCGAACTCATCCCGCTGGCGATTCTCCGCTCGCTGACCGGCAGCGGGTCGCTCGCGTTCACGACCGACCTCGTCAAGACCTACGGACCCGACTCGGTCATGGCCCGCACAGCAGCGACAATGTACGGATCGACGGAGACGACCTTCTACGTTCTGGCCGTGTACTTTGGCGCAGTGGGCGTGCGCCGGACGCGGCACGCCGTCCCTGCGGCGCTTGTTGGAGATGTCGTGGCCGCGATCGCGGCGGTCGTCGTCTGCGCCTGGATGTTCTGAGGTCGCGGGACGGCGGGCAACCCCGAGCTAGGAAGGTCTTCGGTGCTCGATGACGCGTCCTGGAACTAACGCTGAGAGTCGGAGGCCGGTAGCTTCTGCCGCTGAATCTCGTCGAGCAATGCCCGGACGTGCGTGACGATGGCGTCGCGCATCGGCGCGTAGCCCTTGTCACCCGGCACGTCCGCCCAATCAACCGCCTTACCCGACGCCACCGCGCTCTTCGGCAATGCACAGCCGATGGCAAACACATAGGTCGCCTGGACGACGTCGTCCGGCGAGATCGCGATGGGTTTCCCGGTCGGGATGGGAACGCCGTCGGCGCCAAGGCCGGCCACCGCGAGCGGAGATAAATCCTCCTGCGGTGAGACCCCTCGGAACGTCGCCCGCGCTGACAAGCCGCGCTCGGCTGCCAGCTTGTTGAAGTAGGCGGCCGCGATCAGGCTCTTCGCGGCCCCGTGCTCGCACACGAACACGACGCGGGTCCCGGCACCCACGGCTGGAGCTGTCTGAGCCCCGGCGGCCAGCAACGCGAACAACGCAACGGAGATCGTCGTCATGGCGCTCCTCAGCGTGCGGCGGGCTTGGCCAGTTGATCGACGGCGGCGCGCACGGCCTTGGCGAGCGTTTCGGCCGGTCCGGTGCCGAAGTAGTGAAGAAAGACGATCGTCGGCGTCACGTCCGTCATGTGGTGATGGATCGCGACAACGTCGATTCCGTTCGCGCGGAGGACGCGCAGCACCTGCGGCAGCTCCGATTCGAGCATCGCCACGTCGCCCGCAACCATCGCCTCCGATGAGGTGCCGGCGAACGCCGCCCACGTATTGAGCCCCATTCGCGCGTTGATGACGGCGCCGTGCTCGCGCACGGTCATGTCCGAACGGCCGATCGTGATCTTGTAGACGGGCCCGTTCTGCTCGCCCTCGTACCCGACGATTTTGGCGAGGGCCGAGCCGTCGATCGCGTTGGCGGGGCCGGCGGGAGGCGTGGCTGCCGGGGCCGGTGCGCGCTGCATGGCCTGATTGATGAGGTCAATCGCCGGCTTGAGCTTCGCCGCCAGCGCGTCGGCGCGGCCCATGCCGTGCACGTGCATGTAGAACACGCGCGGCTGCTCCCAGAAGAAATGGTTGTGGAGCGCCGTCACCTGCAGGCCCTGATCGAGCACGGCCGACATCACCGGGCTCACCTCGTCCTCGGTGAGCACCAGGTCGCCCATCATCACGTCCATTCCGTCGGCAGCCTTGGTAAACGCCACCCAACCGCCGAAGCCGAAGGGCGTCGGAACGGGACGCTGCCGGATCGTCACGCGCAGGTCGCTGCGCGGGATGTTCACCTTGAGGACGTTGTCCTTGTAGTCACCCGTCTTCCCGAGCGTGGTGAGCAGCGACTGATAGTCAGCCGGGATTGCCTGTGCACGGACGGTCGCCGGAACGATCCACACGCTCGCCGCGAGCAGGCCTGAGGTCAACCGCGAGATGCGTCGATCCATGCGCGTCCTCCGCTCCTTGACTCTGCAGTGAAACAGTTGTTACATGTCATGCAGTCTCATGATACACCCAGATGCGGCGTCACGACCGGTCAGTGGAACGGCTATCGAGCCGGGGCCGTCAATCGCCCCCGCCGAGCAGTGGCTCCTCCTGGTGCACCAGCTCCCCGCACGGCCGGTGAGCGTGCGCGTCAGAACCTGGCGCCGGATGCAGCAGCTCGGAGCGGTCGCGGTCAAGAGCTCGGTGTACGCGCTCCCGAACCGCCCCGACAGTCGCGAGGACTTCGAGTGGGTGCGGGCAGAGATCGTCGCCGGCGGCGGTCAGGCCACGGTCTTCCAGGCCTCGACGATCGACACGATGTCGGGTGACGACCTGCGCGAGGCCTTCCGACGTGAGCGCAACAAGGACTACGGCTTGCTCGTCCGTGCCGTGAAAAACATCGTGCGAACCGCCAGCGCACGACGTCGACCGGATCCTCGAGCCCTCACCAAGGCGCTGCGCCTCTGGCGCGAGCGCCTCGCCGAGATCGAGGCGCTCGACTATTTCGCCGCGCGCGGGCGTGACGCCGCGCGCGCGGCGGTGGACAAGCTCGAGACCCTGTCCGCGGGCCCCCGTACGGCAGCGCCTGCGGCCAACAGACGTGGCCCCCTCGATCCCACCACATTCCGGCGCCGGCGCTGGTTGACGCGGCACAGACCCGGCATCGATCGCATGGCGTCGGCCTGGCTGATCCGGCGCTTCATCGACCCCCACGCGGTCTTCGCCTTCGCGGCGCCGGACGCGCCGCGCGAACCGGGCGTCGTCACGTTCGACATGTTCGAGGGAGACTTCACGCACGAGGGTGACCGCTGCACATTCGAGGTGCTGTGTGCCCGGTTTGGTGTGAAGGAGGCGCGCCTCGATGACCTCGCCGAGCTCGTGCACGATCTCGATCTGAAGGACGCACGATTCGCACGGCCCGAGGCCCCGCTCCTCGGAGCCCTCGTCGAGGGACTGCGGCAGCTCCATCAGCGCGACGATGAGCTGCTCGAGCACGGCATCGCGCTCTTCGATGCGCTCTACCAGGGTCAGGCCACCTCGGCGCCGCCGCCACGGCGGACGCGCGCAACACCGGGTGCGGGTCGTCAAAAGGGCGCGCGTGGGAAATGAACGCGTCTCGCGGCTGGCACGGCTGTCGACCGTGGGCGCACTCGCGTACTGCAGCTACGCCATGTGCCGCTCGCCGGTCCTCCCCCTGTTCGCGCGCGAGCTCGGTGCGTCGCCCACGACTGTCGGCTTCGTCGTGGCCGCCTCGACGCTGACGGGCGTTGTCCTCAAGTTCCCGGCCGGTGCCTTGTCGGATGTCCTCGGCAGGCGCGCGGTCCTGCTCGCGGGGGCCGTGGTCTTCGCCGCACTCCCCCTGACGTATCTCGCAGTCGGCGGGCTCGCCGCGCTCGTGACGGTCCGTGTCGTCCACGGCAGCGCGACGGCGCTCTTCAGCCCGGTCGTCTCGGCCACGGTCTCCGATCTTGCGCCGATCGGACAGCGCGGCCGATGGCTGAGCCTGTACGCGGCCGTCCAGGGCGCCGGTCAGGCCCTCGGTCCCGTTCTGGCGGCGGCGCTCGTCGTCGGCGCCGACTTCTCGCGGGCGTTCATCGTCAGCGGTGTCCTCGGCGGGCTGGCCCTTCTGCTCATCGTACGATGGCCCCGGACGCCGGCGCCCGGCAGCACGACCGCCGTGTGGCACCGTCTCCGCGAGGGAGCCGGCGCCGTTCTGTCGGACACACCGGTGCTCGTGACTAGCCTGGCACAGGCCGGTCAGTTCTTCATCAACGGCACGCTGACCGCGTTCCTGCCGCTTTACGCGCGCGAGGTTCTTCATTTCGCTCCGTCATCGATTGGCTGGCTCTTTGGCGTGCAGACGGCGGCCACGCTGGCCGCCCGCCCGCTTTTCGGCGCCCTGTCAGACCGCCTGGGCAGGCGGCCGCTGATCGTCGCGGGCCTCACGACGTGCGCCGGCTGCATGACGGCCATCACGTGGGCTGGAGACTTCGGGGAACTGGCGGCCGTGACCGGGATCTACGGTGTCGGCCTGGCGCTGACCACCTCCGCGACGAGCGCTTACATCACCGACCTGACCAGGGAAACAAGATACGGGGCGGCACACGGCCTCTTCGGCACCATTTTCGACGTCGGTGACGCGCTCGGCCCGATCTGCGCGGGCCTCGTCGTGGCGCGAGCCGGATACGACACGGCGTTCACCGCCGCCGGGGTCATGGCTGTCGTGATTGCCGTCATCTTCGGCTCCGCCTCCCGCTACTGGGAGCCGCCAGGACTTGCGAGGCCGGCTGCCTGACAGGCCGGTGCTGGCCACTGGTTCAGCTGGATCCGCGATACCGCCGGGCCTCCCGGAGGCCTATAATCAAATCGCGCGGATGTCTGCCGGCGCAGGAATGCGGAGGTGACTCCATGACGCGGCACATCAAGATCTCCGAACGCCGAATCGGCGACGTGACGATACTCGACCTGCAGGGCCGGCTGGTCCTCGACGAAGGCGACACCTCCTGTGCCGAGCACATCGACCTCCTGGTTCGGCAGGACCGAACCCGGGTCATCCTGAATCTCGAGGACGTCACCTACATCGACAGCGCGGGCGTGGGCGCACTGGTCGCCAAATACATCACCCTGCGGAAACGCGGCGGAGACCTCAAGTTGCTGCGCCTGTCCGAGCGCGTCCGCCGCGTGATTGGAATCGCCCACCTGCTCGCGGTGTTCGAGACGTTCGAGTCAGAGGAGCTCGCCGTTCGGAGCTTCGCCTCGGTGCATCACACGGCACAGTAGAGCTATCTCATCAACGGAAACCGTTCACGAAGGCCGCGACGCTCAGCTTTGTGGTCTTCGCGATCATCGTGATGAGTCGTCCACCGTGTTTTATGAGATGGCTCGTAGTCTCGTCGGGGTCACTGACTCGAACGACACCGTCGCTTCCGAACAACCGACCTATAATGCCGAGCGTTTCGGCCAATGGCACCACAGGGACGAACGGTCCGCCCCGGCCGGCCAGAAGAGCGGCGACTCACCGCCGAGTATGTCGCAGCTCGCGCTCTCCTCGATGCGACGACGATAGACGAAGCGGCCCCGAGAATCCTCGAGGCCATCTGCGACGCGCTCGGATGGGAACACGGAGCGCTCTGGACAATCGACCACGAGGCCGGCGCGCTCCGCTGCGCCGAGATTTGGAACTCTCCGCTGGTGCAGTTTCCGGAGTTCGATGCCGCCAGCCGGCGCGTGACGTTCACGCGCGGCAGCGGCCTGCCGGGCCGCGTCTGGGCCAGCGGCGAACCCGCCTGGATCCCTGACGTCGTTCACGACTCGAATTTCCCGCGGGCGGCCATCGCCGCTCGTGAAGGCCTCCACGCTGCGTTCGGTTTTCCCATCCTGCTCCGCGGCGAGGTCTTGAGCGTCATGGAGTTCTTCAGCCGGGAGATCCGCGAACCCGACGCCAATCTGCTCTCGATGCTCACGACGGTCGGCAACCAGATCGGCATGTTCAGCGATCGATGCCGCGCACAAGAGGAGCGCGACCGGTTCTTCACGCTCTCGCTCGACATGCTGTGCATCGTCGGGTTTGACGGAAGCCTCAGGCGAGTCAACCCGGCGTGGCATCGCATCCTCGGCTACACCGAGGCCGACGTGATCTCGCGACCGTACCTCGAGTTCGTCCATCCCGACGATCGCGAGGCGACACTCGCCGAGGCGGCCAAGCTGACCGAGGGCAAAGAAGTCCTCTACTTCGAGAATCGCTACTGGCACAAGGACGGGACGTTGCGCTGGCTGCTCTGGACGGCCGCACCGGTCCCCGAGCAGCAGGTCGCCTACGCCGCCGCGCGTGACATCACCGAGCGCAAGGCGGCCGAAGAGACGATGGCGCGCGATGCCCGCGACCTTCAGACGACGCACCGTGAGCTCGAAGACCAGGCGTCCAGGCTGGCGCAGCTCGTCAAGGAGCTGGAGGTCGCGAAACGGCGCGCGGAAGACGCTACGGAGACGAAGAGCGCGTTTCTGGCCAACATGAGCCACGAGATCAGGACGCCACTCAATGCCATCCTGGGTATGACCACCCTCGCACTCCAGACCCGGCTCTCGACCGAGCAACACGACTACCTGACGACCGTGCAGTCGTCGTCGCTGGCGCTGCTGGCGATTGTCAACGACATCCTCGATTTCTCGAAGATCGAGGCGCGCCGGCTCGACCTGGATCTGGCCGCGTTCGACCTTCGTGAAACCGTCGGCGATACGGCGAAGGCCATCGCGGTCCGCGCGGCTGAAAAGGGCATCGAGCTCGCCTGCGACATCAACCCCGACGCACCCGAGTGGCTCGTCGGCGACGCGGGCCGTCTCCGCCAGGTTCTGCTGAATATCCTCGGCAACGCCGTCAAGTTCACGACCGAGGGTGAGGTCGTGCTTCGCGTGAACGTGGAGACCGCCGACGGACCCCGCCTACAACTGCATTTCAGCGTCAGCGACACGGGGATCGGCATCCCCTTCGAGAAACAGCAGCACATCTTCCACGCGTTCACCCAGGCAGACAGCTCCACGACGCGCCGCTATGGGGGCACGGGGCTCGGCCTCGCGATCGCACTCCGTCTCGTCGACCTGATGGGCGGACGCCTGTGGGTCGAGAGCGAAGTGGGCCACGGGAGCACGTTCCACTTCACGGCGTCGTTCGACCGCCCAGAGGCCGCGATCGAACCGGTCGCACACCAGCCACGAGCGCTCGACGGGCTGCGAGTGCTCGTCGTCGATGACAACGCGACCAACCGGCGCATTCTCGAGGAGATGCTGGCCAGCTGGCACATGAGGCCGCGCGCCGTCAGCGATGCCCGGTCGGCCATCGCCATACTTCGAGAGGCCTGGCCGACCGAGGGACGATTTCACGTTGTTCTGTCAGACGGCCATATGCCCAACGTCGATGGCTTCACCCTCGCTCGCCAGATCAAGCGGGACCGCGCACTGCGCAGCACGCCCGTCGTGCTCCTCACGTCGGTCGGGCGCTCGGGAGATCCCGAGCGCTGCCGCCGTCTCGGCGTTGACGCGTATCTCACCAAACCCGTGAAGCACTCGGACCTGCTCGATACGCTCGCGACTCTCGTCGGCGTATCGACCAGACGGGCGCCTCCACGGTCAGCCGCAAAGACCGCGGCGCGGGCCCCCGTCCGGCCCCTGCGCATCCTCGTCGCCGAAGACAATCCAGTCAACCGGCAACTCGTCACGACCCTGCTGCGGAAGCGCGGCCATACCGTGAAGGCGGTGGAGAACGGACGAGAGGCCGTTCGGTCAATCCCGACCGACGGCGCCCGAGGATTCGACGTCGTGGTCATGGACGTGCAAATGCCCGAGATGAGCGGGTTCGAGGCGACACAGGCGATCCGCTCGCGTGAAGGCCCTGCCGCGAGGCGCCTCCCCATCGTTGCGCTCACTGCCCACGCCATGCAGGGCGATCGCGCGCGGTGCCTCGAGGCCGGCATGGATGGGTACCTGTCCAAGCCCATCGATGTCGACGAGCTCATCGCGACCGTCGAAAGCTTCGGTGGCGACGAGAGCGCATCCCGCGACGGGCGGCCGGAGGCAACGGTGACCGACGCCGTATTCGATGAGCACACGGCCCTCGCCTACACCGGAGGGGACCGTCGGCTGCTCAAGCGAATCATCGCCCTCTTCCGTTCAGACCGTTCGTCGGCTCTGCAACGCATCAAGCGCGCCGTGGACGCGCGCGACGGCGAGGCGCTTCGCATGGCGGCGCACACGCTGAAGGGATCCATCGCGACGGTTGGCGCGTTTCGAGGGCGGGAGGCGGCTGCCGCACTCGAGCAGATGGGTCGCGCCAGCCAGTTCGACGATCTCGAACGCGCCTACGACCGGCTGCGAGACGAGATCGCACTGCTCGATGACGCGTTCGCGGCCGCGGGCCTGGTCTCGCGCGCGGGTCGCCCGGCGGCATCGCGCCGACGTCGCACCCCGGCGCCGCGCAAGTCGAAGAAACGAGGGAGCCGATCATGAGCCGCATTCTCGTCGCTGACGACGATCGGACCACACGGCACGTGCTACGCAAAGTCCTGACGAGTGCGGGGTTCTCTGTGACGGTGGCGAAGGACGGCATCGAAGCGCTCAAGGTGCTGCGCACGCGGCGCTTCGATCTGCTGTTGCTGGACGTCTGGATGCCGCGAATGAACGGGCTCGATCTGCTCGAGCGGCTGCGGACACGCAAGGCGCGTCCTCGCGTCGTCGTGATGACCTCCGATGAGGCCCCGGAAACGCTGCTCGAAGCGGTGCGACAGCAGGCGTTCAAGTACGTGCACAAGCCGATCGCATCGGTCGAGCTCCTTCGGACCGTCCGCGACGTTCTTGCGGCACCCGAGCAGGCGGCAATTGAGGTGATTTCGGCGCGCCCCGAGTGGGTCGAACTCGTGCTTCCCTGCCGGCGGGAGGCGGTCGAACGCATTCAAACAGTGATGGCCGGGCTCGACACCGATCTCGCGCCAGACCTCCGCGAATCGATCGCCTATGCCTTTCGCGAGCTCCTGATGAACGCGATCGAGTGGGGCGGCCGGCTCGATCCCGCACGAACCGTGCGCATCTCGTATCTGCGGGCGCGTCGCATGCTGCTCTATCGCATCGCCGATCCCGGACCGGGATTCAACATCGAGAAACTGCCGCATGCGGCGATTGGAGGACCGCCCGACGATCCCATCGCGCACATGCAGGTCCGCGAAGAGAAGGGCATCCGGCCGGGAGGGTTCGGGTTGTTGATGGTTCGGGAAAGTGTCGACGAGCTCCTCTACAACGAGAAGCGGAACGAAGTCGTGTTCGTGAAGTACCTCGAGGACGGAGGGCCCCGGCGCGGCGTGTAGCCAGCACAGACTGGTCCGACTTCAGGTACTGGCGATCTCCTGGCGCAGATACTGGGCGACGTCGGTGATGAAACGGTGGACCGACGCCTCGGCAATCCGGCGCCCGACAAGGGCGTCCATCGCGTCTCCCACGACGCCGAGCGGTGGATCGTAGCGTCCGAGAAAATCGAGCTGGGTCTCGGTTGCGGTCAGGGGATAGAGCGTCAACACCGAGGTCATGAGCGGAAAGAACCCGGGATTCCTGGCGGCTTCCCACGACACCGGGATGCGGGTGAGCGGCGAGCCGTGCGGGCCCGACGCCTCGTCCTCGATCGTTCCGATAGTGAAGACGATCTCGGCCGAGACGTCCACGCCGGCGATGGTCACCCGCAGCTCCGCCGCCACCGATCGCGCGCGGGCCGCGGCTGCCCGGGTCGCCGCGCGGAAGATGCCGGCCGGATCGGCGACAAGCGCCTCACGCACCCTGGCGTAGGGATGATTGACGTAGTCGTAGCTGCGAATCTCCTGACGTGCCATCGGTCAGCCCTCGTGACGAGTTGCGTCGCCGGCGCATCATACCAGAGAGGCCGGATCGCGGAGGTCCACTGTGGGTGGTTCGATGGTCTAGGATCGGGACATGGTCCTGAAACAGTTCTACCTGAATTGCCTCGCGCACGCCTCGTATCTCATCGGCGACGAAGCGACGCGGACGGCGGCCGTCGTGGACCCGCAGCGCGACGTGGACCAGTATGTGGCGTACGCCGAGGAGCAGGGCCTGCGCATCGCGCACGTCTTCCTCACGCACTTTCACGCCGACTTCATCGCCGGTCACCTCGAGTTGCGCGATCGGACCGGCGCCGCCATCTATCTCGGCGCCGCGGCGAAGGCCGAGTACCGGTTCACGCCGCTTCATGACGGCGACGTCATCGAATTCGGCCGGGTGCGCCTGACCGCGCTCGAAACGCCGGGGCACACGGCCGAATCGATCTCTATCCTCGTCTACGACCTCGATCGGAGTGCCACCGAACCCTATGCGGTCCTGACGGGCGATACGCTGTTTGTCGGCGATGTCGGCCGGCCGGATCTGCGCGTGGCGCTCGGCTGGTCCGCCAGCGACCTTGGCGGCCTTCTGTACGACTCGCTGCGGACGAAGCTCCTCGCCTTGCCGGACTCGAGCCTCGTCTACCCCGCCCACGGCGCCGGGTCGCTCTGCGGCAAGGCGCTCAGTCAGGAGACGTTCTCGACCATCGGCGAACAGCGCCGTTCGAACTACGCGCTCCAGCCGATGAGCAAGCCGGCGTTTGTCGAGCTCGTCACCGCCGACCAGCCCGACGCGCCGCCCTATTTCACGTATGACGCCGTGCTGAACAGCAAGGAACGGCCGACGCTCGACGAAACGCTCGCGCGCCAGGCCAACCCGATGACGCTGGAACATCTGCTCTCGCTGCAGACCGTCGGCGCGCAGATTCTGGACGTGCGCGACCCTGCCGAGTTTGCATCCGCGCACCTTACCGGGAGCATCAACATCGGCCTCGGGGGGCAGTTCGCGACGTGGGCCGGCACGGTACTGAACCGGGAAAAGCCCATCGTGATCATCGCCGACCCCGGGCGCGAGCACGAAGCAGCGACACGGTTGGGACGAATCGGCTTCGACCACGTCGCCGGCTATCTTGAGAACGGCATGGCGAGCCTCGAGTCGCAACCCGAATTGACGACGCAGACCGAGCGGCTCAGCGCGCAGGTGGCAGCCGGACGTGCGGGGGACGGAGAACGCCATGCTCGTCCATTCGTCCTCGACGTTCGCACGCCGCAGGAGCGCAAGGAGAAACGCCTCGAGGGAAGCCTCGGCATCCCGCTCAATCATCTCGCCGAGCGGCTGTCGGAGCTCCCGGGCGACCGACCGCTCCTCGTGTACTGCGCGGGCGGCTATCGCTCGTCGATCGCCGCGAGCCTCCTTCAGCACCACGGATTCAAGGTCGGCGAGATTGCCGGCGGCATCACTGCGTGGGAAGCGGCAAAACTGCCCCTAGTGGCGGGCGCCGATGCCTGACGGCAGATCGCGGATTCTGCACGGCGCGCAGCGGCTCGCTCACCGCGCGGCCCGCTTCGCCACATCGATCGCGCGCCTCGCCCATTCCGCCAGTTCCCCGGCGTTCTCGAGCACGTCGAGCGGAACCGCGTAGTAATTCATCGTCCCGCCGCGGCGATCGGGGAAAGGTCGGAACGGGCCCATGCCAGCGCGCTCGTAGTCGCCGCGGGTGGCGTCATCGACTTTCAGGTAGAGCACGTCGCCAGCCACGATCGCGAAGAACACGTCGTGATGGTACAGGCCGACACCGCCGAACATCGAGCGAGGTGTCACGTTGCCAAGCTCCTCGAGCTGGTCGAGCACGAATCGCTTGTAGCTGTCCGAGACGCCCATCGAGTTGAGCCGGCCTTTCACACCTTCCGACCGTAGTAGAGATGACCGACGAGCTCTCCGTCGATCATCGCAACATCCGGAAGTCGTCCCCACAACTCGAACCCGCACTTCTCCATGAGTCGAATGCTCGCGTGATTCCTTTCGAGAAGGATGCCAAACAACACGCGTTTGCCGAGGCGAGGGGCTTCCTGGATCGCATGCTTCACGAGCGCTGAGCCGACGCCTTGACCCTGTGAGTCGCGGCCCACGTAGTACGAGATTTCGGCAGTTCCGAGAACCGCATCTCGACCGGAGCGGTACGAGCTGAACGAGCACCAGCCGATCACCGCCCGGTCCTCGTCGAACACGTGGATGGGATACGCCGACGGCTCGTGATCGTCGAACCACGCGCGCCGCTGGTCAACGGTCACGGGGCGCAAATCGGCAGTGGCAAAACGCTGCTCGACCGCTTCGTTGTAGATCGAGACGATCGCCGGGAGATCGTTCGCTGAGGCAATCCGTATCATTGCTGACTCGGCGGTGCTGAAGGCCCTCAGAATACATCGGATCGACCGAGGGCCTGACGTACACTCGTGTCGGCCTTGCTCGTGCGCACAGTCGGAAGCGTCACTCAGAATTGCATCCCATGAATCATCAACGCCCACTCCTCGCCTTTCGGCAGACATGGCTCCTGCTCGGCCTCGCCGCCCTCGCGGCCTGCGCCAATCCTGCCCCGCCGGCCCAGGCTGGTGCTGACAGCATCTACTTTGGCGGCTCGATCATCACCGTCAACGATGCTCAGCCCACCGCGGAGGCGGTTGCCGTGAAGGACGGCAAGATCCTGGCCGTCGGTGCGCGCGCCGAGATCGAACGCGACTACAAAGGGCAGACGACGACGCTCGTCGATCTGGCGGGCAAGACGCTGCTCCCCGCCTTCCTCGACGCGCACAGCCACTACTACAACTCACTGACGGTGGCCAACCAGGTCAACGTCTATGCGCCGCCTGCCGGTCCTGGCAAGGACCCCGATCACATCGTCGCCGAGCTCGTGAAGTTCCGTGACGCCAGGAAGATTCCGCCGGGTGAGGTGATCCAGGCGTACGGCTACGACGAGAACGTCATGCCGAAGGACAACCTGATGAACCGCGACGTTCTCGACAAGGCGTTCCCGGACAACCCGGTGCTGGTGCATCACGTGTCGATGCACGGCGCGGTGATGAACTCGGCCGCGATGAAGAAGTGGAACGTCTCTGCCGCCACGAAGACGCCGGCCGGCGGGGTCATCGTCCGCAAGCCCGGCACCGAGGAGCCGTACGGCCTGATCATGGAGACCGCCTTCCTGCCGATCTTCGCCTCCCTGCCGAAGCCGACCCGCGAACAGGAGGTCGAGTGGACACGAGCCGGCCAGTTGCTCTACGCGGCCGCCGGCGTCACCACCGCCCACGAGGGTGCTACACATGCCGGCGATCTCGAGGTCATGAAGCGCGCGACCGACGCAGGGGCCAACATCATCGACGTCATCGCCTATCCCTTCATCACCGATCTCGAGACGGTGCTGCAAACGAATCCGGTGGGCACGTGGGGCAAGTACGACAGGCGGCTGAAGATCGGCGGGGTCAAGATCACAGCCGACGGCTCACCCCAGGGAAAGACTGCTTTCTTCACCACGCCGTACCTGACCGGCGGCCCCGGGGGCGAGAAGAACTGGCGCGGGGAGCCGACGTTTCCGGCAGACACGCTGAAGCAGATGCTGAAGAAGAGTCTACGATCTGGGCGTGCCGATGAACTACCACGCCAATGGCGATGCTGCCATCGACATGCTGCTGAGCGCGCACGAGTCGGTTGCCGCCGGGGACCTGGGCAAGGACCGGCACGTCACGGTCATCCACTCGCAGTTCGTACGGAAGGACCAGCTCGACCAGTATGTGCGGTACAAGTTCCGTCCTTCGTTCTACACGCTCCACACCTATTACTTCGCCGAGGCACACATCGCCAACCGAGGCAAGGCGCAGGCGATGTACATCAGCCCGATGCGCGACGCCATCGACAAGGGCCTCGTGCCGACCAACCACACTGATTTCGTGGTCGCTCCGCTCGACCAGCTGTTCATGATGTGGTCCGCCGTCAACCGTGTCTCCCGGGCGGGCGCCGAGATCGGGCTCGACCAGCGCATCACGCCGCTCGAGGCGTTGAAGGCCCAGACCATCAACGTCGCCTGGCAGTACGACGAGCAAGCGTCCAAGGGGTCGATTGAAGTCGGCAAGCTCGCCGACCTCGTCATCCTGGACAGGAACCCGCTGATCGTTGACCCAATGACCATCAAGGACATCAAGGTCGTCGAGACGTTCAAGGAAGGCAAATCCATCTACAGAGCCAGGTGAGCAGCGGTGTCGCGTCAGGCGCGCGTCTGGTGAATCCCAGCTCCAAGTTGGAGACGTAAAGACTTTATTTAACAGTTACATACGAGATTTGAACTGTCGAGAATTTGCGACGTATAATATCTTGTTACACAAAATATCTTACATGACTGGCGCAGAAAGCCGTGGCTCAAAAAGACGACGACCGCGCTGAAAGCCGAAAGGGCATCGAGCGAGAGCTGAAACGGGGCTCACTCGAGCTCATCGTGCTCCACCTGCTCGCACCCGGAGAAGCCTACGGCTACGAAATCGTCGACAAGCTGACGGCCGAAACCGACGGCAGCCTCGGCGTGACCGACGGGACGCTCTACCCGGTGCTCTATCGCCTCGAACGCGCCGGCTTCGTCGAGGTGCGCTGGGAAACGCCGGCGCGCGGCGTGCCGCGGAAGTACTACCGGCTGACCGACGCGGGGCGGAACGAACTGGCGGTCCTGACCCGCGAGTGGACGACGTTTGCTGACGCGATGGCGCGGCTGCTCGGCCAGAAGCGGAAGCCACAGGAGAACTGAAAGGCAAAGTCATGACGACCGCAGACGACTACATCAACCGCGTCCTGTCGCTCCTGCCGCGTGCCACGCCGATGCGCGCGCAGATCGCCGTCGAGCTTCGCGGACACATCGAGGAGCGCGTTGCGCACGGTCAGGACGTGGGAGCCGTGCTCGGTCAGCTCGGCGATCCCGCGCGGCTGGCCGAGTCATACCTGAGCGCGGTTCCGCTCGAGCCCGCATCGTTTCCGGCCCGCGCCGCCGCCAAGCTCCTCGACGTGGCGATCGTCGTCGCCATCGTTGCGCCGCTGACCCTGCTGACATGGTTTGCGTTGCCTGGCGAATGGTTCCCGTTCGCGCTCCTCGCGGCCATGATCCTGGGCAGTTTCGGCTTCTGTTTCTACACGATTGCCGGCGAGTACTGGATGGGACAGACGTTCGGCAAGCGGATCGCCGGCCTCCAGGTCGTGCGCGAGTCCGGAGCGCCCATCGGGTTCGGCCAGGCGATCGTCCGCCTGCTGCCCGTGGCGCTGCAGATCTATTGGATCGACGTGCTGTTCGCGCTCTTCACCGACAAGCATCAGCGCGCGTTCGAGATGCTCTCGAAGACGCGCGTCGTGCGCGCGAGCAGCAACCAGCCGTCGGTCCACGTGTGAGATTCGCCAACGTTAGCCCGGTCGGCATGGCGGCATTCCTGGCCCGCTCGCCATGCTGCCCCGGCACGTCACTCAGAAGCGCTCGTCCGCCGTCGGACCGTAGGAGCCGGGCACGGGAACGTCGAGCAGGCGCAGATACACCGACAACTGGCCGCGGTGGTGGATCAGGTGGCTCAGAGTGAAGTCCCGGAACACGACGGCCCTGGGCCGCTCGAACCGCACGCGGCCTTTCACCTTGAAGCGCCACGGCTGCGTCAGGTCTGCATCAGCCGCACTGGACAGGAGGCGCGTGCCGTCCGCGACTTTCTGGTCGAAGACCTTCAGCAAGTCCGCCACCGACGCCGCCTCATAGGTCTTGAATGTGGCGGGGTTGACGTCGAACTCGTCCGCGCCGAAGATTGACGCCGCCCAGCCGACGCACTCGACGATGTGAGACGACAGCCCGCGGGCGGTGAACGACTTCTCGTGTGGACGCCAATCCAGCTTGTCCTCCGGCAGCCGTTCGAGATGTCTCCGGGTCGTCTCCGTTTCGTGCGCGAACTCGGCGGCGATCGAATCGATCTGATTCATTTCGTCTTTCCCTTCGCACGGGCCGACGCTTTGCGTCGCGCAACTGTTTTCGAGTCACCTGGATTCCGGCGACCGCCGGCGAGCTTGCCTTTCACGAGAGGGCTCGTGAGCTCCCTGAGCGCACCTTTCCCGACCCAGCGCGCCGCGGCATCCTCCGAGACCGAGAGACGTCTGGCCACCGCGACCGCAGCGGTGTTGAGTGCGACGTTCCGTCGGCCAATCGAGCGCAGGGCCCAGCTGATGCCTTTCTTGACGAAGTTCCGTTCGTCGGCCGCGCCACGCTCGACGAGACCGAGGCCTTCGAGAAACGGCTCGTCGGGGGCCTGCTTGTCATGCAGGGCGAGGCTCGCCAGCAGGGCAAAGCCCGCGCGCCTGACGAACTCCTCCGGCCGGACACACCACTCGGTCACCTTCGCCCATCCGTGCGCCGTGCGGTCGAAGAGGAGAAAGCACGCCGTGTCGCAGATGCCCCAGTTGTCGAAGTCGCGGCACCAGCGTTCCATCTGCGCGGGTGTGACCCGCGTCGGCTCGTCAATCAGCGTGGCCAGCATGCGGGCCTCGTACCATCCCGTCGTCCAGAGCGCGGCGGCGAGCGCGTGGTCGCGCCCGAGTTGCCGGGCGAGCAGCTGCAGGTTGGCCATCGAGACACCGAAGGCCTGACTCGCTGCGATTCCGAAGCGCTTCAGGTTCTCGCGGTCGCGTGCGGTACTCATCCGCCTCAATTTCAACAGCGCGGCCTGAACGTCGTCGTCTCTATTTCCAGCGTTCATTGTCGTCGTTGTCTTCGTGGCCATGCAGTGTCTCCGGGCCCAGGGCCGAGGTCGCCAGAAGCTCGGCGAACCTGTCGAAGGACGCCGAAACGCCGTGCTGCATGGGCGATCTCGAGCACGACGGCACGCACGTCCCTGGGTTCGTAGCGTACCTTGAAGAGTGCGTCGTTTGTTGTGGTAAGGTGCTGACGAGATGGGTCGACGGCTGATAACTCTCGCCGCAACGCTGCTGGGGTACGCGGCGACGCTCATCGCCCAGGGGACTCCGCCCGCAAAGCCGCAGAGCCAGGGTCAGGAGAAACCGGGACCGATCCGGGTCGCCGTAGACGTCGTGGCTGTGGACGTCCAGGTCATCGACAAGGACGGCCGGCCCGTTCCCGATCTCGGCCCCGAAAAGTTCACCGTCACGATCAACGGCCGGCGACGGCGAGTCGTGACGGCCGAGCGTATCGGCAGCGACTCGAGTGGCGGCGTCGAACGGGCCATCGCCTCGAGCGGCGCCACGTCACCGACCGCCGGCCGCGTGATCATGATTGCAGTCGACTGCATCAGCTTCGACGCAACCCAGTCGCGTGGCGTGATCCAGTCCATCCGCGAATTCGTCAGGCAATTGTCACCCGATGATTTCGTGGGTCTCTTCGCCTACCCGAACGGATCCAAGTTCAATCCCACACGAGACCATGCCGCGGTCCTCCGGGCGCTCGACACCGTCGTCGGGCAGCGCGACCTTGCCGAGATGACGGCGTTCCACATCCGGCCGTCGGAGATTGTCGATATTACGCGCGACCTGGCCCGGGGCGGCGGGCCGACGTTCGACGCGGTCGTGGCGAGAGAGTGCAATGCCGATCCCGCCGGATGCGTTCTGCCGGCAGCGTTTCATCACCGACGTCACCGGCACTGCCCTCTACTACGAAGGGCAGTCCACCGCGAGCCTCGGCATGCTGCGAACGCTCGTGGGACAGATGGGAGCGTTCCTCGGACGCAAAACGCTCCTGCTCGTGAGCGCCGGCATGATCGCGAGCGACACGCCGGGCGGCCGGCCCGATCTCGGCGAGCTTGGCATCCAGGTGGGAAAGGAAGCCGCGCTCGCGAACACGACGATCTACACCTTGTTCATCGATTCGAGCAACAGCGAGCGATTCAACGCCGAGACGAGGCTGGGCGACAAGAACCAGACCAATTGGAGTCGCGACAAGGATCTCATGGGGCGATGGCTGGGGCAGTTCTCGGGCGCCGCGGGAGGCGCGCTGTTCACGGTCCAGACCGGCAACGCCGAGGCGGCGCTCGCGCGCATCAATACCGAGCTCTCCTCGTACTACCTCCTCGGCGTCGAGCCCGGCGACGAGGACCGCGATGGCCGCACGCACGAGATCGCGGTGAAGACCACTCAATCGAATGTCACGATCCGTGGCCGACGATGGGTCATGGTGCCCAAGCGCAGCGGCGGCGCCGCCTCCGCGCCGACATCGAGTCCGGCACCCGCGCCCGAGCCAGCCACGTCCTCGTCGCCGCCTCCCGCCGCGGCCCCGCCACCCCGTGTCGTGCCGGCCGAGGTGCAGGCCCTGGCTGACGCGTTCGATCGCGGCAACTTCGACGCCGCCATGCGAACGCTCGCGCGATCCAACGATCTGCCGAACACGATACGCGCGTTCCGGCTGTCCGACAGTCCCTGGCCCAATGACACCAAACGCACAGCCGTGTTTGCGCTGGAGCTGGCGCTCGCCGGACTTCGCAACGACAACACCGTCGCGCGAGACGAGGGTGGCCGGTTGCTGGCGGATTACCACACACGGGTGAGACAGCCGGGCGGAGCGGATGCGTTCGAGTGCTGGTGGTTCCTCACCGAATCGGCAGCGCTCGAGGGACTCTTCATGCCCGACAGCGCGATGCTCTTCATCCCGCGGGCCCTGCAGCGTTGTCCCACCAGTCCCAGGCTTCGCCTGGCTCACGCGTTCGTGTCGGAGCAGCAATGGCTGAGGGGAGGACTCACCTCCGAACAGGAGCTTGCCGTCTTGGCACGGTACGAAGAAGCGATGAAGTTTCCCGAGACCGAGCCGGAGGCCCGCGTGCGAGCGGCGCGGTTCCTCTATGCCATCGGCAGTTTCCAGCGAGCGCTCGAGGTGCTGAACGGCGGGACCCGTCAGTCAACGGACAAGGAAGTGCTCTATCTTGCGGACCTGATTCGGGGCCAGATCCTGCGCGCCCTCGGCCGTTCCGATGATGCCGCGGTCGCGCTCAAGTCTGCGCTCGCGACATGGCCTGGCGCGCAGTCCGCCAGGGTGGCACTCATGACGCTCCACGTGAGCCGCGGCGAGCGCGAGGAAGGGGCCGCGCTGGCCGAAGCCGCGCAGACCGCGCCCGACAGCGAGTTCGATCCCTGGTGGACGTATTGGTTGGGCGACTTTCGAGCGTATCCCGCGCTGCTCGACAAGTTGCGAGAGCTCGCGCGATGACGTCCCTGCCGCGGCTGGCCAGTGCGGTCATCGTCTGTGCAACCGCGCTGATGGCTGAGTCCGTTGTCGGCCAGCAGGCAGCGCCTCCCGCGCAGGATCCGGCATCAGTTTTTCGAGCCAGCGCCGACATCGTCAGCGTCGAAGCCTCGGTCCGGCGCGAGAGACGGCCGGTCGTGGGATTGACCGCGGCGGACTTCACGCTGCTCGACAATGGCGTGGCTCAACAGATCACCGACGTCAGCTACGAGAAACTGCCGATCGACGTCACAGTGCTCCTCGACGTCAGCGCGAGCGTCACCGGACCGGTCCTCGACGATCTGCGCCGTTCGTTGCGGCAGCTGCGGGCCGATCTGGGCGCGCGCGACCGGCTGAGGCTCGTCACCTTCGACATGCGCATGCGCCGTCTCGTCGACTTCGCCGATCCGCCGTCGGCCACCGACGCGGCCCTGGCCTCGATCGGCGCCGCGGGAAGCAGCGCCGTCTTCGACAGTCTTGCCGTGGCGCTCACGGCCGCGGTGCCACCCGGACGTCGCCAGCTCATCGTCCTGTTCAGCGACGGACAGGACAGCAGCAGCATCACCGATGCTGAAACGCTGCTCGACGTGGCGAAGCGCAGCACGCCGACGGTCGCCGTGGTACTGGCCTCGGCCTCTGGCAAACTGCCGGCCTCCCTGCTCCGCAGCGCGTCACGACCTGGGACTGGGCAAAGTGCAATGACCGTCGGCCATCTCGCCGAACAGGTGGCCAGCGACACCGGTGGCTTCGTCGTGGGTGTTACTCCCGGCGACAACCTGTCATCGACGTTCCGGCGGGTCCTCGAGGTGTTTCGTACGAGCTACGTGCTGTATTTCACGCCGCGTGGGGTCGAACGGCAGGGCAGCCACACCCTCGAGGTGCGCGTCAAGGACGCCAAGGTCGAAGTTCGCGCGCGGCGCGGATACGTCTGGCGGTAGGGCTACCACTTATTCAGCGCGCAACGCCGTCGACGGATCGATCGACGCCGCGCGCATCGCCGGCGGACACGCCGCCGCCAGCGCCGTCAGCAGCACGACCAGCGCAGCGCCGAGCAGCCACGCAATCGGCGAGCCACCCTCCGCGCTGAGCACCACGCGCTGGAGCACGGCGTGTACCGCCACCGCACCGGCACCGCCGATGCCCATCCCTATCGCAATCAGCAGCAACGCGCGCGACAGGATCATCCTGACGATGGTGCGGCGGCTGGCGCCGAGCGCCATGCGGACGCCGATTTCCCGCGAGCGCCTCGACACGGCGTAGGCGAGAAGGCCGTAGAGGCCCGTCGCCGTCAGCATGAGGCCGATGCCGGCGAAGCTTGCCATGAGCAGCGTGAGAAAACGTGGCGGGGCCATGCCGTCCGACAGCATGCCCGAAAGCGTCCTGGCGTCGTGCACCGGGACTTGCGAATCGAGCGCGGCGACGATCTGTCGCACGTGCGGCGCAATTCCGGCCATCGGCAGCGTCGATCGGACGATGAGCGACGGCGGGCCCCACGGCAGCTGCTTGTAGGGGAAATAGTAGATGGGCTCTGGATCGCGACCGCTCGCGGACTGACGCGCGTTACCGACCACGCCGACAATCTCGCGGACCACGGTGACGCCGCGGGGATCACGCTGCGAGGTGGCCCCGGACTCGATTTGCTTGCCGACCGCGTTCTCGCCTGGGAAGAACCGGTCGGCAAAGGCTCTGTTGACCACGAGCACACGCGGATGGCGTTCGTCGTCTTCGTCGGTGAAGTCGCGGCCCTGGAGAACGGGCGTGCCGATTGTCCGGAAGTAGCCGGGCGCCACGAGCGCCATGTTCGACGAAGGCCGCTCGGTCGGCCCGGCCGGCCGCTCTCTGATGTTGAACGAGACCGCCATCTCATTTCCGGTCAGCGGCAGGGGCATGCCCGCGGTGGCGTCGGTCACGCCCGGCACGGTCTTCAGACGTTCGATCAGCTGGTCCATGAAGTCGACCTGCGCGTCGGTCGAGTAGTGCGGCCCCGACAGCTCGATGCGGAAACTGAAGAGATCCGCCGGCCGGAAGCCGAGGTCTCGACGCGTCATGTTCAGGAACGCCGCCGCCAGCACGCTCGCGCCGCAGAGCAGTATCAGGCCGGTGGCGACCTGGGCGACAACGAGGCTCCCACGTACGCGCTCCTGTGTGTCCGTGCTTCCGCGCGAGTCCGCGCGCGTCGAGCCGCCGAACTCCGTCCTCGTAATCCAGAGGGCGGGTGGCACGCTGACCAGCACGGCCGTGACTAGTGCGAGCCCGATGGTGAAGGTCAGGACGCCGCCGTCAATGCTGACGTCGGCGGCGCGGGGCATGTAGTCGGCGATCAGGGGAACGAGCAGGCTGACGCTTCCGATCGCGACAACAACAGCCGCGGCACCACCCATCAGCGCGATAACGAGGTTCTCGGTCAACAGCTGCCGGACCACCCTTCCGCGCGACCCTCCGATGGCCACGCGCACGCCGAACTCCCGCCGCCTGTCGGCCGTGCGCGCGAGGAGCATGTTCGCGATGTTCGCGCAGGCGATGAGGAGCACCAGCGTCACGGCGCCCCACAGAATTAGGATCGGGCCCCGCGCGTCGCCCAGCAGCCGGTGCAGCTCCGGCCGGACGTAGGTGGCCGGCAGGTTCTTGTTCGAGTCGGGATACTCGGCCGCCAGCCTCGCGGTCACGCCGTCGAGCTGTGCGCGCGCCTGGTCGACCGACATTCCTGGAGGCAGGCGGGCGACGGCATTCAGCAGGCGCGCACCGCGCTGCTCGGTGATCGGTTGGATGGTTGCCGACGACGCATCGCGCGCGAGCGTGGTCCAGATCTGGACCGGCTGACGCTCGATTGGATAGGTGAAACCCGCGGCCGCTACGCCGACTACGGTGTTCGGCTCGCCGTCGATGGTAAGCAAACGTCCGACGATCGCCGGGTCCGAGCCGAACTGCGTTTGCCAGACCTCGTGGCTGATGACGACCACGCGCGCGCTCGGGGCTTCGTCGTCGGGAAGAAAGCCTCGACCGAGGGCGGGCGGCACGCCCAGCACGTCGAAGAGATCCGACGACACCACCATTGCCCGGAGGTGGACGGGCAGGTCGCCGCCGGTGAGCGTCACGCCCGAGTCGCGATAGCAGGCGATTCGCTCGACGACCGCGGCGCGCCGTAACTCGAAAAACGTGAAATACGCCAGCGAAGAGGGATGGGGCCTGCCGCGCACGCTCATCAGCTCGACAGACACCAGTTTCTCTGGCGACGGGAACGGGAGTGGGCGCAGTACGACCGCGTTCACCACGCTGAACACGGCGCTATTCGCGCCGATGCCAATCGCGAGCGTGAGAATCGCGGCCGCCGCGAACGATGGGGCGCGGCGGAGCTGCCGCACGGCGTAGCGGATGTCGCCCGCGACGTCGTCGAGCGCACGCCATCGCCAGATGTCGCGGCTTTCCTCCCGCACGAGCGTCACGTTGCCGAAGGTCCGGCGCGCTTCCGCGCTCGCCTCCTGGCGCGTCAGGCCGGCGGCCATCAGCTCGTCGATCTTTTCCTCGAGATGCAGATCGATTTCGTCGGCGACGTCGCGCGCCATGCGGCCGCGCGTCAGGAGGTGCCGGATCCAGCGCAGGCCGTTCATGGCTTCACCGGTGCGAGCACCAGCCTGATGCCCTCGAGCATCCGCTCGAAGCTCGAGACTTCGCGTTCGAGGTGCTGCTTGCCAGCCCGGGTGAGCTGGTAACTTCGCACCCGGCGCCCGTTCGCCGACACACCCCAGCGCGCGCTCACGCAGCCGGCCTTGAGGAGGCGCTGCAGGGCCGGGTAGAGCGAACCTTCTTCGACCCGCAGGAGATCGTTCGAGGCCCGTTGTATGTGCTGAACCAGACCGTAGCCGTGGAGCGGCTGCTGCTCGAGGATCTGGAGAATCATCATCTCGAGCGCACCCGGAAAGAGGTCCTTCCGGTCGCGTGGCTTGGTGCCCATCGTGCCTCCTGGCTATTTCGCTCTAGGCATAGAGCACTATAGCCTCAGGCGCGAGGGAGATCAAGGCTCCGGCCTCAGCGGCTGTGCTTGCTGCCGACCTCTCCCCGCAGCGTCGCCGCACTCGCGCCCTTGAATGCGTCACGCAGTTCCGCATCCGAGCGGAACGGCCCCTCGCGAATCGTTCTCGTCTCGATCGCGATCGGAATCGTCGCCCCGCCGAACGGATCGGGCGTGACGACGACGCGCGTGCCCGAGAGGCGGACGGCCCAGTCGCCGAACCGCTGCTCGTCGGTCCAGCCGGCGCAAAACGTGAGCGAGATCAAGTCGGCGAGCCGCACGAATGCGTAGTCGGCCGGGAGATCGTCGTGGGGCAGCCCGCCCGCGCGCAGCATGACGTCGCGCGCCGCCTCCATCGCGGCAAAGAACGACGTCCACTCGGAATCGGACCGAAACCGGTCGTAGACGGTGATGGCGTGCTGCGCGACCAGCGCAGCGGCCCAGGAATCGCCGGCGAGTCTCGCGATGGCGCGCGGCCACACGGCATGACGCACGCTGAGCGGCGCGCTGATGAAGTCGACAACCAGGCCGGTTCGACGATCGACGGTCGGCATCGCGTCCTCTTCCGCCCACCCGTTGTCGTGCTCGGCGATCGCATGGAGGATCGCGTCACGGCGCGGCCGCGTCGCCAGCGGAATGCAATGCTCCATGATCCGCCGCGCGAGATGTGCGTGGTCGGGTTGAGTGATCAAGTGGATCGCGTCAGGTGTTGAACGGACGATCATGTCGTCATCGATGGTGTTTTGGGCCTCTGAGCAACAGCGCCAATACGACGACGCGCGGGACGGACGGTTTCTCATCAACGTCGCGCTGTGAGAAGTCCAGCCGTCGCCGATCACGGTCGTCCTGAACTGGAAGCCGAAGTCGATCGTCAGCCTGCGGGAACGAGCGGCGTCGTGCGCTTGCAGAGTTGCAGCGGCAACCCCCACGGGTCCCGCAGCATCAGCAGGCGTGACCCGTCCGCCAGGGCCATTTCCTCGACGAACGTCGCGCCCGCGGCGACCAGCTCAGCTCTGGCCGCGTCCGGGTCGTCGGCGGCAAACGCGAGATGAAACCGCATCGGGTGCATCGACGCGTAGTCCGGAATCGGATCGACGGCATTGCTGTAGATCTCGATCACCGCGCGACCGCTCGCGTCCGCGAGGAAATGGATGTACGGCGCGGTCCGCATTCTTGCGGACGATCCGCATCCCCAGGTGCTCGACGTACCACGCCGCCATGGCTACCGGTTCGGCGACGTTGCACGCGACGTGTTCGACGTTCAGGACTGGCATTCGAGTCACGCTCCTCGGCCCTACAGTATGCCCGATGAACTCTACAACCTATCTCATAAACCAAGACCAGGCTGAACGCGCCGACGGCTATGGGTCACGATGAACACGATGACTCGATGAACACGAAGGAGAATCTCTGGGGATCATCGTGAACATCGTGCCATCGTGCTCATCGTGTTGTAGCGTGGCCTCGTGACAGCATTTGTGAGACGGCTTCGAGTGAGTTCGAGCCGTTGAGATGGTCAGGCGGATTCGCGAGACGATAGGAAGCATTAGCGGGGTTGCGAGGCAACATAAGGTGCATTCTCAGACGCGCCCCCAAAGACACGGCTCCTCGTAGCGGCGATCCCAGAGCTCGTCCCGGTGGGCAAGCGTGCCCGCCACACGGCCGCTCGTGGCTTCCACGGTGTGTTCGCTCATCAACTCGGCGTCGAGCGGAGACAGCTCGCGGTGCCAGACGATCGTCCTGCTGTCGTCGCCCTGGTGCATGTCGTTCATCCGGGTCGCTGCGATCATTGTCATTCTGCGCCTCAGCTCAGCCTCGTCGAAACGCGCGGCGTACAGGCGTGTCCGCGGCGATTATCCGGACCGGCACGCCGGCGTACACCGTGTATGCCTCGAGCGCGGAGTGCTTCGGCACGAGGCTCAGCGCACCCACTTGCGCGCCGTCTCCAGCTGTCACCCCGATGCCGACGACACTGCCGAGGCCTATGGTGACGTCGTTGCCGAGCCGAATCGGGGCGGTTTTGAGCAGACCAGCTTCGACAGTGTGGCCCGACACATGGGCGCCGTCGCCGACGATGACCCGATCCCCGAATTCGAGCTGACTGTGGTCCGAGACGGCGAGGCTGTTGACGTAGACGCCCCGCCCGAGGCGTGCGCCATTCATCCGCAGATACCACGTCCACACCGGTGTCGCGCGGAACAGCGAGCCGACGAACACGCGGACGACGTGCGTCGAGACGAGATAGCGCATCCAGTCGAGCAGCGGCCACTCGAACGCGTCGATGCGGAACTCGCCCCGCCGCGGCGTGCGCCATCCCAGCAGCCTGACCGACCATGACGACCACACGACGAGCCCAGCTGCGAAGAAGAGATACGTGGGCACGAACGCCATCGCTAGCACCACGATTCGCAGCCACGGCGTCGCGATCTGCCAGGTGAAGTGCCAATACCAGAACACCACCGCTGGTGTCACCGCAAGGCCGAATACCAGACTTTCGACGGCAAAGACCGACGCGAGCGCCCAAGCGAGCCGCGCGAGTCGTGACATGTCTTTTGATATAGCAAAGTCAGAACCATCCCCTTCCTTCGGGAGGGCGAAGCCCGCAGGCATGTCGATTGCTCAAAAGACTCGGCGGGCGGCGGCCGAGGGTCCACTTCGCGCGGAGATTTCCGCGGTTCCCCGGAATTTCCCGAGATGACAGCCGACAAGCCTCTGATGGTGCTGATACCCGGCATGGACGGGACGGGACTGCTGTTCTATCGGCAGATGCCGCTCCTTGCGCCTCGATTCAACGTCGTCCCGCATCGGCTGCGCGACGACAGAGATCGCATGGAAAGCCTGGTGAGCGACCTGCTGGCGCGGTTGGACCAGCTGGCGCCCGCCGGCGAGCCCGCCATCCTGGTAGGCGAATCGTTCGGCGGCGCGCTCGCGCTCAGCTTCGCGCTGGCGAACCCGGATCGCGTGGCCGGGCTCGTCATCCTCAACTCGTTTCCCTACTTCAGCCCGCAGTTGCGGCTGCGACTCGCCATCCTGGGCGTCTCGCTGCTGCCGTGGGGCGCGATGCGCATCGTGCGCCGGGTGACAGCGTGGCGGATGCATTCGCGACACACGCATCGCGCGGATCTGCGGCGCTTCCTGACGTTGATGCGGCAGACCACGCGGTCTGGCTACGTCAACCGGCTGCGCATCCTCACCGGCTACGACGTGCGACGGCGACTGGGTGAGATTCAGTCGCCGACGCTCTTCTTGGCCTCCTCGGACGACCATCTGGTTCCATCCGTGGAGCAGGCGCGGCTGATGGCGCGCGCGGTGCCACGGGCCGCGGCGCGCGTGCTCGACGGTCACGGGCACGTGTGCCTCATCGCTCCGGACCTGAACCTGCTCGAGATCGTCGAGACGTGGCAAGCCGGTCGTGAGACCGACGCTCGTGTCGGGGATATTTAAGGAGATCCAGCCGCAATCACATCGAGTCGTGAAAGTGAATCTCCGGATTGCCTTCCATCACGTAGCGAAGCTCCCACGCCGACTCGAAGAGGAGTACGTCACGCCCCTGACGATGACGATAGGAAGCATTAGCGGGGGCTGAGGCAACATAAGGGCCGTTCTCAGACCCACCCCCCCAACGACCGGCGCCCCCGAGACGCGAAGCGCTGCGGCTCGAGGAAGGGCCAAGCGTTAGTCAACGCTCTCAGGTACTTCGCGTCGCCGAGATTGAGATAGGCCTGCGCGCCGGAACTGAGGCCGATCGTGTGACTCTAGACTAAGACTAGTCTAGTACGCTCCAAGTTGAATCGACGCCGGGGCGGCTCCGCTCACCGCCGCGGCACTGGGACGGCCGCCGTCGGTTTGCTCATCAGCGGACCGAGCGCCTGAGGATCGAAGCCGGTCGGCAGCCCTTGAGGAAATCGCGCGAAGGGACGGGCGCGATCTTCGTCGTGGACCCTGGCGGCACCCCTCTCGCTGAGGACAGCCCAGATGCCCACCACCGCCCACATCGGCGCCGTGAAGGGGAGGTAGTAACCGTGACTCAGGGTCGACACGCCGCCGGCAATGACCCAGGCCGTCAGGCTGCCGCTCGGCGTGCTGTAGGCGACGACGGTGAGACGGTGCGGTGACGATCGTGCCACGGAACGCAGGCCGCCGGCTGTAAGCACGTAAATCGACGTGTCGTCGATCGCGATGAGCTCGCCCGCTACCGGGGCCACGTCTGACGGCACTCCGGACGAGGGCGGTTCGACGACCACCCATCCACCGCGAGTGGCCCGTTGCGCCTGGACCGCCGATGGGCGCCATAATTCTGGCGTAGGATTGGCGGCACAGCCGGACATCAGCGCGACGATGACGACCGCGATGACTCGCCGCGCATTACTGGCGCGCATATCGGCTCCCCCAGAACAACCTTTCCATCCGAGCCTCCTGCCGCTTGAATTCCGGGGCGATATCGCGAAGCAGCTGCTCGGGGTTCAGGATCAGTTGCGAGGCGCGCAGCGGGTTCTCGTCCGCCAGCCACTCCTCGCGCATCCACTCGAGGTAGTAGCCCCGGCTGTCGAGGAAGAGCTCGCGTGCCGGGCCCCGCGGCACGCGGAACGTATAGGTGTACGTGTCTCCAGGCAGAGTCGTGAGCGAGCCTCTCGTGATTGAGCGTCCGGCCGCGTCCCGCACTGACGATGGCTCGAGCACTTCTGGCTGGACTCGCGGCCCCAGCCGGACCGACGCGAGGTAGTCGAGCCGCCAATGGCCGCGGGCAAGAAGCAAGCGGACTCGACCGGTTCCGCCACGAGGCAGCGGGACGACCAGCACGTCGCTTGCGAGCGGTCCCATCTCCCGGATTTGCCCGACGGTCGTCCATGTGCCATCGTCAGTTTCCACCGCGACCTGGATTCCGCCGATAACCCGCTGCAGCCGATCGAAGGCGTGGCCGATGGTGCGATCTCCTCGTTCCAGCGCCGCAATGGTGTCGCCCGCGGAACGGCCTAGATACGCAAGTGACTGGTAGAAGAGGTAGGTGCTCGCAAGTGTCTGCCGCGAGGCGACGACAAGGCCGCGGTCGCCTTCGGCGCGCGGAAGCCGCAGTTCGATGACCTCCCGCCGTGCGAGGTCCTCGCCGTCGGTCACGCTGAAACGCTCGCGGCCATCGAATGCGCGCACCACGCTGCGGCAATCGCCCTCGTCGGCATCGCAGGCCTCGAGCGCTCGGACGTCCGTCGCCTCGCGGAACTCACTCTCGAGGGTTGCCAGCACCCGTCCCCCGGGCGGTCGAGTCGCCGCCAGCAGCTTCACGTGCCGGACGACGTGCGTTTCGAGCGCCTCGTTCTTCATCGTCACGGTTACGACACCGTCGGATCCGGGACGCGCCCGGTAGAGGGCGTCGACGTCGCGCGCTTCGAGCGAAGGTGAGACGCTCGAAGAGAATCCCTCGGCGTGAACGGGCGCACCTGGAGCGCCGTCCACGTAGAAGGTCGGACAGGAGCCGAAACACGCCTTGGGATCGGCGATGCAGAACGCGGTGACAGCCACGGAAATGCCCGTGACCACGGCCAGCGCGGCGACGGCAGGCGATCGATGCACGACGTTCGTTTCGATGAGTGCCACGTCATCGAGCGAAACGGTGAGCGCACCGTCGTCGAGCGTCTCGCGTGCGAGACTAAGGCGCTCGCCGCGCCCCGAGATCAGGCGGGCCGCTTCGTCGACGCGCCACTCGGAAAGGACGTAGAGCTGGCCGTCCTTCGCGTGTACCTTGAGATAGGCCGATCGGCGGTCGAGGGTCTGGACGTCGGCGACGGAATGAAGAGACCGTGTGAGTCGCGTGGCGGCGCAGCCGCCCGCGAGCAGGCCACCGACGAGGGCCACAACGACCAGCGCGCGGACGCCATGGGACTCCGGACTGCCGGTCGAGCGTGCCATCGGACCTCCTGGTTGTGACTCGGAGATGAATGAAGCACGAATGCGCGGGCGTTACTCTGGACCGATAGGCTTGAACGCGTTTGCGACCACGAAAAAGTCGCGGACGACCGCTGAGAATTCCACTCCACGACTCAGCGATCTCTCACCGCTCAGTCAACGCGTTCAGCCGGATCGGGCGACCTCCATGTTTCCCCGCACGAAGCGACGCCCGGGTACTGGCAATTCCCGTACCTTTCGGAGCAGTGCGACGATTATGCGGCGGAGTCGAAAGATCGCATGAACACACGTGAGCTCGCGAAGATAGGCATCCCGCCCGGCGCGTTCCGACCGCGGACGAGCGACCCGCCATATCAGGTCTGGGGAACGGGTCTCGAGCCGGACGCCCTTCAGCAGATGAGGAACGAGTGCCAGCTGCCAGTGGCGGTCTCCCGCGCGCTGATGCCCGACGCGCACGTCGGCTACGGCCTGCCGATTGGCGGCGTGCTGGCGACGCGCGATGCCGTCATTCCGTATGCCGTCGGCGTCGACATCGCCTGCCGCATGAAGATGACGGTGCTGGATCTGCCGGTCGGCACGCTGACCTACGATCAGCGTCGACTGACGAACGCACTCGAACGCGGAACGAGGTTCGGCGTCGGCGCCACGTTCTAGACGCCGCGACAGCACGAGGTGATGGATCGCGACTGGCGTGTCACGGCGACGACCGCGAAGATGAAAGACCGAGCATGGGCCCAGCTCGGGACGAGCGGCAGCGGCAACCACTTCGTCGAATTCGGGACGCTGACGGTACTGACGATAGGAAGCATTAGCGGGGTTCCGAGGCAACATACCTCGCCGTTATCGACGCGTATCGCAAGACGTTCGAGCAGCAATCCGTTCTGTGGGAAAGCGCGCGCGTGTGTGGCGCGGCTTAGTGCTGGAGGTGTGCCGGTGGGCGCTCTCCGGCGATGCCGGCTCGCGCTGACCAGGAAGAGCACAATGCCGACAGCTGAAGCCACGGCGCACTCGCCGTGGCCGTCCAATTGGACGTCCACCCAAAACCGCTGAGGCTGATCGACTGAGCTCCAGTAGTCGCCGTCACCGCCCCGTTGGTGCTGGTTGCCGCGAACTGCAGCGTTGACGGAGATACCGTCAGCGCTGGCGTCACGAGTGTCACGCGCGTCGCGCCGGCAGCGAGCACCGATCCGTCCACAGCGCTGTGCGCAAATGCCTGGATGCTGACGCCGGCGCCCGCGGGAATCGTGCCGCTCGCCGGGATGCCAGTGATCTCCAGTTGGTAGCCGCTGTTTTCGAATTGGCTGCCGAGGCTCTCGGCGACATGAGGATGCGCCAGCCCGTAGGTCGCTGGTCCGAGCGGGTGAAAGCCGGTGTTGTCGACCCAGAAGATGTCGACGCTGCTGATGCCGGTTCCCGTTGTCGCGCGATCGTCGATTGCGTATCCGCTGATTCGGAACGGTTGTGCGACGGAGGCCGTAGACGGCGACGCCGTCCAGCCCGCTGGTGATTGCATGGTTCCGTTACCATGGGCACTAGCTCCAGTGCTCGCTCCAAGGATGCGTCAGCGCCGGCCCAGTCCCTTCGCCTCTGACTAATCGGCAGGAGCAACAGCAACTTCACTGCGACGCTGCCCTACTGCAGCCCGCCCCGCACGGACGTGATGCGCTGGGTGTTGAAGCCGAGCCAGTGCATCCGCCCGACATATCGGGCGTGCTCGACCTTGAGGCATCGATCCATGATCACGGAGAGGCCGCCCGCCTCGGCGATCCGCCCGCCTTCTTCGTTGATCACCGTGAACTGGCACCAGAGACTCGCGGCGCCAATCGCCACCGCCTCCCTGGCAATCCCGGGCAGCGCGTCTGGCGCACGAAAGACGTTGACGATGTCGACGTGAACCGGCACGTCGGCGAGGCTCTTGAAGCTCTTCTCGCCGAGGATCTCCGGCTCGCGCGGGTTCACCGGAATCACGCGGTACCCGTGGCGCTGCAGGTAGTACCCCACGAAGTAGCTCGCGCGCAGCTCGTTTCTCGACAGTCCGACGACCGCAATGGTCTTGGCGGTGTGGATCACGCGTTGAATCGTCAACGGATCTTGATAGCGGCTCAGAAACGACGGTGTCATCGGGACGCGACCTCACTTGTGTCCGATGGGACTACCCTCTTGAAGCCCTGTTCCAGGTCCCAGATCAGATCGTCGACCGATTCGGTGCCGACCGAGAGCCGGATGGTCCCCGGGCCGACGCCCGCCGCGCGGAGCTCGTCGTCACTCAGCTGGCGATGCGTGGTGCTGGCGGGGTGGATGATGAGGCTCTTGGAATCACCGACATTCGCGAGGTGCGACCACAGCGACACGCCGCGAATGAAGTCCTGTCCCGCCGCGCGGCCTCCACGGCAGTCGAAGGAGAACACCGCACCCGCACCCCCGGGCAGGTACTTGTCGACGAGCCGCCGGTATCGGCTCGTACCGAGGCCAGGGAAGGTGACGTTCGAGACGAGCGCGTGCGATTCGAGAAACGCCGCAACGGCGGCGGCGTTCTCGACATGACGCGCCATCCGCAGCGACAGCGTTTCGAGCCCCTGCAGGAACAGAAAGGCATTGAACGGACTCATGCAAGCGCCGAGATCGCGCAGGCTCTCGGCTCGCAGCTTCATCAGGTAGCCGTAGGTGCCGAACGTTTCGTGAAACTGCAGCCCGTGATAGGCCGGCGACGGATCGGCGATGACCGGAAAGCGCCCGTTCGACCAGTTGAACTGCCCCGAATCGACAACGACGCCGCCGATACTCGTGCCGTGACCCCCGATGAACTTCGTCGCCGAGTGCAGGACGATGTCCGCGCCCCACTCGATCGGGCGGCAGAGAAAGGGCGTCGCGAACGTGTTGTCGACGAGGAGCGGGAGCTGGTGTTCGTGCGCCACGGCCGCGATGGCCTCGATGTCGAGCACGTTGCCGCCGGGGTTTCCGATCGTCTCCCCGTAGAACGCCTTCGTGTTGTCGCGGACCGCCGCCTTCCAGGCGCCGGGGTCGTCGGGATCGACCCACGTCAGCTGCACCGACATCTTGCGCAGCAGATGTTTGAACTGGTTGACCGTCCCGCCGTAAAGCGCCGACGACGACACCACGTGGTCGCCGGGCATCAGCATCGTGAAGAGCGCCGCCGCCTGCGCCGCGATCCCGCTGGCGAACGCGACCGCGCCGCACCCGCCTTCGAGGTTGGCCATGCGCTCCTCGAAGACGGCCACGGTCGGGTTCATGATGCGCGAGTAGGTGTTCCCGTATTCCTGAAGGTTGAAGTACGCGGCCGCCGATTCGGGGTCCTCGAACACATAACTCGTCGTCTGAAAAATCGGCACCGCGCGCGCGCCGGTGTTCGGGTCCGGGCGCTGACCCGCATGAACCTGACGGGTTTCAAAGCCAAAGCGGCGGGATTCTTCCATGCTGTCTCCACACGTGTCCCTGGGGTCAGTCACGGTCTCGGACGCCGTTCACGCGATTCACGGCCTGACCCCAAAAAGTCACGAATCATGGGCGTCTGACGCGCCTCTTCCAGTAGAAAGCAGTCGTGTCCGTAGGGGGCGTCGATCACATGGAGCTCGACCTCCTTGCCGGCCGAGCGCAACGCCGCTGCCAGTTCCTCTGAGCCCGACGGCGGATAGAGCCAGTCGGAGCTGAACGCGATGAGGAGCGTCCTGGCTGACATGTTGCGGACCGCTTGCGCCAGGCGGCCGCCCCCATACTGCCGGGCAAGGTCGAAGTAGGACAGCGCCCTCGAAGTGTAGAGATAGGTATTGGCGTCGAAGCGCCTGACGAACGTATCTGCCTGATGGCGCAGGTAGCTCTCGACTTCGAACTCCGGTTCCGTGAGCGTGTAGCGGATGTCGTCGGCAAACTGCAACCGTCGTCCGAACTTGGCGCCAAGCGATTGCGCCGACAGATACGTGATGTGTCCGACCATGCGGGCGACGCCCATGCCTGCGTTCGGCGCGCGGCCGGTGCCGTAGTAGTCGCCGCCCTGCCAATCGGGATCGGCCATGATGGCGCTGCGCGCGATCGCATTCCACGCGACGCCTTGCGGGTGGAGCGCGTGCGTGCTGGCGATGGGGATGATGGCACCGACGCGATCGCCGTACTGCACGGCCCACTCGAGCGCCTGCATCCCGCCGAGTGACCCGCCGGCGATAGCGGCGAGCCGCGAGATGCCGAGGGCATCGAGCAGTCCACGCTCGGCCCGCACCATGTCGGCGACGGTGATGACCGGAAAATCCGACCCATACGGCCGGCCCGTTGCCGGGTTCGTGGACGACGGGCCTGTCGTGCCGCGGCACCCCCCCAGCAGATTCGAGCTGACGACGAAGAACCGATCCGTGTCGAACGCCTTGCCGGGGCCGATCATCCCGTCCCACCAGCCGAGACCCCGGCCCGCGCCGGCATCGCGTTCGTCAGCGCGGAAGCCGTCCCTGGTGCTCGCTTCGACGGGTGCCGCCGCGAAGCCAGCCGCGTGGGCATCTCCGCTGAGCGCGTGGCAGACCAGAATCGCGTTGTCGCGCGCCGGCGACAGCGTGCCGTAGGTCTCGTACGCAATGCGGATCGGAAACAGCTCCCGTCCGCAGTCGAGCGCGAGCGGCCCCGGGAGATCGAGGAACTGCGTCTCGACCGTACCGACAGAACCCGCGGCGGCTTTCGACGCTGGCGTGGTCATCCCAGGCGATCATAACCTCTGCCGGTCGGAGCCGAGCCTGACAGTGGCCGTCGCCCTGCCGTCCCTGCCGATGTATGATGCGGATCCTGCGCAACACGGTTTCCGCGCACCTTACGACACGCAACGAGGGAGCTCACGATGGCCAATACAATCGTCAAGAACGGCGTCAACGTCGAGGCATTGCTGGCTGCGAGGGAGGCGCTGAAGGGCGCGCCGGAGGCGGCCAAGTTCAAGTGGCGCGCCTCGTGCAAATGGCAAAACGGCACGCACAGCGCGACAACGGTCCAGGGATTTCACGGGCTTGGCCAGGAGCAGAAACACAAGACCGAGTTCTCGTTCGAAGCCGATCATCCTGAAATCTTCGCGTCCGAGGATCTCGGCGCGACGCCGGTCGAGTACGTGCTCGTCGGTCTCGCGAGCTGCCTCACGGCTGGCGTGGCCGCGGTCGCGCAGAATCGGGGCATCCAGCTGAGGTCGGTCGAGGCGAAGATCGAGGGGTCGATGGATATCCAGGGCATCCTCGGCATCGACAGCGACGTGCGCAACGGCTACGACGATGTCACAGTCACCTTCAACATCGACGCGGATGCGTCGAAGAAGGAGATCGAGGCGATCGTCGCGCAGTCGCAGAAGCGCTCGGCGGTGTACGACATCATCACCAACCCGACGAACGTGACGGTCGTCGTGGCCTGAGCGGCCCGCCGCTTGAGGCGCGCATAGCGCGCCTGCGAGGGAGCGGCGCGGGGCTTGGGGCCCCCGCGAGCGACCGAGCCGCCGCCTTCGCCAAGGCTCCGGCGAGCCTCGCCGGAGCTCGAAGAGCGGAGGCGGGGGGTCCGGGGCTGAGCCCCGGTCAAGGAAGACCGGAGACTCGTCATCGAACACGTCACGACGGTCGTCATCGGCGCCGGACATGCGGGACTGGCGACGAGTCGCTGTCTCAGCGAGCGCTCGATCGATCACCTGGTCCTGGAGCGTGGCGAGGTGGCGAACTCCTGGCGCCGCGAGCGCTGGGACTCGCTGCGGCTGCTGACGCCGAACTGGCAGAGCCGGCTGCCCGGCTATCGTTATGAAGGCAGGGATCCCGACGGCTTCATGACGATGGCCGAGATCGTCGCGTTCATCTCGCGCTTTGCCGAGGTGGCCGCCGCGCCGGTGCGCACGCACACCACCGTTACCTCCGTCAGGCAGATCGACGGCGGCTACCACGTCGCCACCAGCAGTGGCGACGTGAGGTGCCGCAGCGTGGTGCTGGCGAGCGGCGCCTGCAATGTCGCGAACGTGCCATCCGTTCGGCAGGCCGTGCCCGCATCCATCGAGTGCGTCGCGGCGCTCGACTATCGCAATCCTGAGCAGCTGCCGGCGGGCGGCGTCCTCATCGTTGGCGCCTCGGCCACAGGCGTACAACTCGCCGACGAGATTCACCGCTCCGGCCGCCCCGTGACGCTGTCAGTCGGCGAGCACGTGCGGCTGCCGAGAACCTATCGGGGCCGCGACGTCCTCTGGTGGATGGACGTCTCGGGTGTCTGGAATCAGCGCTACGACGAGATCGACGACCTGACGCGCGCGCGGAAACTCCCGTCGCCACAGCTCGTCGGCACGCCCCAGCGCACGTCACTCGATCTGAACACCCTCGGCGCGGCGGGCGTCGAGATCGTCGGTCGCCTGGCCTCGGTGCGCGATGGCCGGGCCCTCTTTTCCGGCGGACTTCGCAACCAGTTCGCCCTGGCGGACCTCAAGATGGAGAGGCTGCTCGACACCTTCGATGACTGGGCGCGCGGCCACGCACGTGAGGCCGACGTCGGCCCGCCGGAGCGCTTCGAGCCGACGCGGGTCCCGGCTTCGTCACGACTCGGTCTCGACCTCACGAGCGGCGAGATTCGTTCCATCGTCTGGGCCACCGGGTTTCACCCCGACTACAGCTGGCTCGATGTTCCCGTCGTCGATCGAAAGGGTCATCTGCGCCACGACGGCGGAGTCGTCGATGCGCCAGGGCTCTATGCCATCGCCCTGCCTGTGCTCCGTCGCCGCAAGTCCACCTTCATCCACGGAGCGGAGGATGACGCCCGGGACATTGTCGAGCACCTCGCCGGCTACGTCGCTGGCGCGACCGTTCATCCTTGATCGACCAGCGAGCGAGCCAACGCCGTGCGCAGCGGGAGGGACAAATGAGCCGACAAGAGCGGGCGGCTATCCACTGCACTTTGGACCTTCTGGAGAAGTGTGCCGATGGATAGCCATTCGGATCGCCGCCTGTTCGACCGGCGACTGTACTTGGCGGCTGCGATTCTATTTCCCCTGATTGTGTTGGTGGGATTCGGCCGCACCTACTACTTCAAGGGCCTGTTTGGCACTACTCGGCCGTTGCCGTCGAGCCTTGTGCACCTGCACGGTCTGGTCATGACGGCATGGGTCGTCCTGTTCGTGGTGCAAGTGCGGCTCGCCTCCTCGAAACGAATTCATCGGCATCAGCAACTGGGATACGCCGGGATCGGGCTCGGCGCGCTCATCATCGCGACCGGATTGCCCACGGCGCTGCGCGCAGCCAAGTATGGATCGGCCTCGGCACCGCCGGCCATCCCGCCGCTGTCGTTCCTGCTTGTTCCGACCTTCGATTTACTGATCTTCGCGCTCCTCTTCGGCGCAGCGATCCTCTATCGGCGCAGGCCCGCTGCGCACAAGCGGCTGATGCTGCTGACTGCCGTCAACTTTCTCCCGCCTGCGCTGGCTCGAGTACCGATCGCGTCACTACAAGCGTTCGGGCCGCTCTGGTTCTTTGGCTTTCCGACAGCGCTCGCGCTGTTATGCCTCGGGTTGGACGCGCGCCGGCACCGTCATGTGAACGGGGTGTTCGCCGCTGGAACGGCGTTGTTGATTGGTTCCTACGTCACGAGGCTGGCGCTGATGACGACCGACCCGTGGTTGAACCTGGCGGCCTGGCTGACGAGCTTTGTCTGAATGTCCCCGGCGGTCGAGAGGAGGCCGGCGCTGCCGAACCTGCTCGCTAACCAGCAGCCAATCGCCGCGACCGGCAAGTCAGGTCGAAACCGGGCTCAGCGCAGCCTGAATCGCTGCAGCTTCCCGGTCGCAGTCTTCGGCAGCTCCATGACGAATTCAATCCAGCGCGGATACTTGTACGGGGCGATGCGCGACTTCACAAACGCCTGAATGTCCAGGGCGGTCTGCTCCGTAGGTTCCGCGCCCTGCCGCAAGACGACGAATGCCTTTGGCTTGGTCAGCCCGTCGGTGTCCGTCACGCCGACGACCGCGCACTCGAGCACGGCCTCGTGCGAGAGGACCGTGTTCTCCACTTCCACTGGCGACACCCAGATCCCGCCAACCTTCAGCATGTCGTCGCTTCTGCCGCAGTAGTGGTAGTACCCATCTTCGTCGCGGAAGTACTTGTCACCGGTGTTCAGCCAATGGCCCTGAAAGGTCGACTTCGTCTTCTCGTGCTGATTCCAGTAGCCAACGGCGGCGCTTTCCCCGGATGCCATGAGGGTTCCGATACCTCCGACGGGCACCGCGCCTCCATCCTCGTCGACGATTCTTGCCGAGTAGCCGGGCACTTCGACGCCTGACGTGCCCGGCCGGCACGCGCCAGGACGGTTGGAGAGAAAGATGTGAAGCATTTCCGTCGAGCCGAGGCCGTCGACTATCTCGAGACCGAACAGCGCCTGCCAGCGGCGAAAGATCTCGGCCGGGAGCGCTTCCCCCGCCGACACGCAGAAGCGTAACGACGACAGGTCGAATCGGGTGGCCGCGCTCTCGACCTGCAGCATGGCGGCGAACAGCGTCGGAACGCCGAAGAAAATCGTCGGATGAAACCCATCGATCGCCTCGAACATCGCCTCGGGCGCGGACCGGCCGGGAACCACGATTGCCTGAGCGCCGACGCCGAGGGGAAACGACAGGCTGTTGCCGAGACCGTAGGCGAAGAAGAGTTTCGCGGCCGACAGGCAGCGATCCTGCGCCGTCATCTGCAGCACGCCGCGCGCGTAGCCCTCGATCGTGTAGACGATGTCGTGGTGCAGATGGACTGCGCCTTTCGGCGGGCCGGTGCTGCCCGAGCTGTAGAGCCAGAATGCCGGCTCGTCCCTGTGTGTGCGCGCGGCTTCGAGCGTCGCACTGGCGCCATCGATCAGCGTTTCGAAGGAGGAAAGGCCAGCGAGCTCACCGCCAGATACGATGAGGTGCTTCAGCCACGGCAGCAGGTGCACAATCGGCAGGATCTCACCAATCAACGGTTCGCTGACGATGGCCACGACCGCGCGGGAGTCGTTGAGGATGAATTGGTAGTCGCCTTGCCGCAAGAGCGTGTTGATCGGAATGGGAATCGCGCCAATCCTGATCGCGCCGAGAAACGCGGCGTAGAATGCGGGGCCATCGTGGAGCAGCAGGACGAGGCGCTGTTCAGGAGCGAGGCCGAGCGACCGCAGGGCGTTGCCAGCGCGATTCACGAGCGCGTCCAGCTCGCTGTACGAGAACGTTCCGCCTGCCCTCACGAGCGCAGTGGAATCGCCGCGCCCCTCGCGCACGTGGCGGGCGACGAGATGGTCGGCAACGTTGAAGGCTTCGGGGACGGCCGATGACGCCGTGTGGGTCAACGAGACCTCCAGTAATGAACGGATTCCGGACCGTCCATCGTCGACAGCTCTGAGAGGATACCAACTGGTCGTTTCACGGTCGCAGATAATGGGCGGCGCGTCAGCACAATTCGCTGTTGTGCGTCGCCTTATCCAGCAGTACGCTGGCCCGGATGTCTAATCCAGGACTTCCGTCCCGTCGCCGATACTCTCAGCTCTTCGTAACGTTGAGCGCGCTAGCCGTCACATGCGCCCTCCTGGGGTGCCGTTCGAAGCCTCCGACTCCCGGCCCGACGGTCTCTGCCGACACGTGGGCCGTCGTCGACGGGCAGACAATCACGCGAGAGGACGTCGACAAGGCATATCGGCGGGCCCGGGACGGGTCGCAGACGCTCTCTGAGGAGGAGACGCTGACGGCCAAACTGAGCCTCCTCAACGACCTCATCGTTCAGCACATCCTGCTGTCGAAAGCTGGCGCGCTGAAGATCGACGTTCCTCAAAGCGAGCTCGACACGGCCTACGCCAATGCGAAGAAGAACATCACGGATGATGCCTTTGAAAAAGAGCTGACCCAGCGCGGCCTGACGGTGGCGGACATGCGGGAAGGACTGCGACGCGAGCTGGTGATCCAGAAGGTCATGGAACACGAGGTTGGGGCGAAGATCGCGGTCACGGATAAAGAGGTCAGCGAGTATTTCGACGCCAATCGCGCCGAGTTCAACGTCGCGGAGGAGGCGTACCACATCGCGCAGATCGTGATCACTCCCGTTCGCGACGCACAAATCACCAACCGGACCGGGGACGATGCCACGACGCCGCAGGCGGCGCTCGCGAAGGCACGGATGCTGATGGAACAGCTCAAGACGGGCGTATCGTTCCGCGATTTGGCGATCGGATACTCAGAGGATCCGGAGTCCACGCAGCGTGGCGGGGACCTTGGCCTGGTGCCGGTGTCGAGGCTCCGGCAGGCACCGCCGCAACTGCGTGATGCGGTACTCAACAAGACTCCGGGATCCGTGAACGTCGCCAGCTCCGGCGGCGCTCACACTCTCGTGCTGGTCGTCGCCCACGAGCTGGCGGGACAGCGGGATCTGTCGACGCCGGGAGTGCGCGAACGCATATCCGAGACACTCCGGTCGCGCAAAGACCAGCTCCTGCGCGCCGCCTACCTCACCGCTGTTCGCAGCGATGCGACGGTCGTCAACTACCTTGCGCGCCGGCTGGTCGAGTCGAAAGGTGCGGTGCCGAGCCTTCTGCCCGGAGCGCCTCGCAAGTAGCCGCCTGAAGGGGAACCCGCAGGGCACGTCGAGATCATCGATCAGCCCCATGTGTTATGCCGGCCGGGCTGCCGATTGGACCGGCTCCGGTCCTTCCTGATCCGCCGGCTGCCGGCGCTGCACGACGAGCGAGAGGACCAGGGCGAACACGCCGATGAGCGCGGAGTAGGCAAAGAACACGACATAGCCGGTGCCGAGCGCGCCGGGCGTGACGCCCGAGCGGGTGAGGGCGGTGGCGAAATTTTCGGGCGCCTGGCTCGCAAAGAAACTCTTCAGACCGGAGAAAAGGGCGCTCGAATCAGCAAATCGCGCGGCGCTCTCGACGATGCGGCCCGATTGCGACGCGATGAGGCGGCCGGGAATCGCATAGAGAGAGGAAAAGAGCGCGTATTGGGTCGCGGTGAACCCGACAGATGTCAGGCTCGACATGTACGCGATCAGGCACGTGCCCGCGAAGCCGCCCGCAACATTGTCGAGGCCGATGGCGGCGAAGAGCGCGAAGAGACTGTGGCGTTGCACGGCGAGCCAGATAAACAGGAGGTTGCTCAAAGGCCCGGCGAGCGCGCCGATGACCATCGCGCGCAGCAGGCCGTAGCGAGCCACCGCCACGCCCCCGGCAAAGACGCCGAACATCGTCATGCCGACACCGAAGATCTTCCGGACCTCGGCGATCTCCACGAGGCTGTAGCCGAGGTCCAGATAGAACGGATTCATGATGTTCAGCACGAAATCCGGGATGCGGTAGAGGCAGATCAGGGCGAGCATCAGGCCACCGGCTGAGCGGTAGCGGGCGAAGAAATCGCGCAACGGATCGGCGAGCGCCGACGAGAGATAGACACCAGGCCGCGTGCGGGCACCGGGAAGCGGGAGGGCGGCAAGCGCTATCAGGCCGAATCCCAAGACCACGGCCGCAAGATGCACCCACACCCGCGCGCCTGATGCCCAGGCGGACAGAACGGCCTCGCGCGCGCCGTTTGCACCCACGGCGCCGAGGACTCGCGCGAGCACGCCGGCATTGGCAGCGAGGCCAGAGCCCAGGACGAGCGCGCCTGTCCCGAGGATGCCAAGGCGCGCTACCCATTCCAGCGCCTCGCGAGCCGGGGCCGGTTGAATGTCGCCGGTCTGAATCGGACGGATGGCGTGGCGCTCCTCGCGCGGTGCCGCCAGTACTGCCAGGACACCCACCGTCATCAACGCGGCCATCACGGCATAAGAGAAATTCCAACCGTAAGATTCGGCGAGCAGCAGCGGGACCGCGCCCGCGACGATGATCGCAATCCTGTAGCCCCATTGATACGCGGCCGCCATCGCGCCCTGCTTGGACACCGCCGCGGCTTCGATGCGCCAGGCGTCGATGGCAATGTCCTGGGTGGCCGACGAGAAGCCGACGAGGACCGCAAAGACCGCGATCGTGCCGAGACTGCGGGATGGATCGGAACCCGCCACGAGCCAGAGACCCAGCATGATGAGCCCCTGGCACACCAGCATCCACGACCGGCGATGACCCAGCCAGCCGGTGAGAATGGGGACTGGCGCGCGGTCGATGAACGGCGCCCAGAGAAACTTGAATGTTGAGACCAGTGTGACCAGGCTGAAGAAACCGATCACTTCGAGGGAGAGGCCGGATGCGCGCAACCACGCCGAGAGCGTGTCGAAGATCAGAAAATAGGGCAGACCGGCCGAGAATCCAAGCGCCACCATGACCAGCGCGGGGCGCTCGGCGTACACGCCGAGCGCCGAACGGACCGTGCGCCTGCCAGGCGCGGATTCGGTTTTCATACGCTCTGGGATTGTGACTCAGATTGAGCGCCGGCGGACTCTACTTCCTCGATCGGCGGCCCGGCGACCCGCCGCGCGAGGTCGCCATCGTCCTCGGCTGGCGCGCGCTCGTCAAGTAACCGGCGCGACAGAAGACGGCCGGCCACGTCGACGGACTCGCTTCTGGCTCGCGATGTTCGGCCGCGCGCGAACGGAAATCGAGCGGATGCAGACTTCACGAGGCCGTTGCACGAGGTTCGGCACCAAAGGATATGCTTGCACCTGCCAGCCCGAGGATCTGTCCATGGCCACACTGTCTTGTCCGCTGCACCGACCCCCACAAGTGGGCACGGTCCTGTCCTTGTCGCTTCTCCTTTCGGCGCTGAGCGCACAGGCCCAGCCCGTGCCGCGGGCAGCGCCGCCGCCCGATCCGCTGGTGCGGATGAACGAGTCGATCGACGCGCTGACCCGGAAGGTCTGGCCGAGCGTGGTGCAGATCCTGGTGAGCAGTTATGGCCCGAAGAGCGAAGGTCCGCCAGGCAGCGCGGGCGTCGTCCTGGGGAGGCAGCAGTCCACCGGCTCCGGATTCGTGATCGACCCGGAGGGCTACATCCTGACGAACGCGCATGTGGTGAACGGCGCGCGGCGGGTGCAGATTGTCCTTCCCGCGGACAATGCCGATGGGACACTCGCGACGGCGTTGTCCTCCAAGGCAAAGCTCGTCGCGGCACAGATCGTGGGCATCACGACTGAACTGGACCTGGCGGTACTGAAGGTCGAAGGCCTGAAACTCCCGGCGTTGCCCCTGGCGACTTATACGCAGGTGCGTCAGGGCGAAATGGTGTTTGCATTCGGCAGCCCCAACGGGCTCCGCAACAGCCTGACCCACGGGCTGGTCTCGGCCGTGGCACGACAGGTGGACCCTGACTCGCCACAGATCTTCGTGCAAACCGACGCACCGATCAATCCCGGCAATTCCGGCGGCCCCCTGGTCAACATCCGCGGGGAAGTGGTCGGCGTCAACACGTTCATCCTGTCGCAGTCCGGAGGGAACGAGGGCCTCGGCTTCGCCATTCCGAGTGCGACGGCCAGAACGGTGTTCAGCCAACTTCGGCAATACGGTACGTTGCGCCGGCAGGAAGTGGGCATGAGCCTCCAGACCATCACGGAGGGCATGGCCTCGGCGCTCGGACTGTCGAGAGACTACGGCGTCATCGTGTCCGACGTCTGGCCCGGCGGTCCGGCGGAAACAGCTGGTCTGGCCGTGGGTGACATCCTGGTTTCCGTGGATGGCCAACCCGCCGACAACGTACCGACGGTCACCTACAACTTCCGCCTCAGAGACTCTCCCAGCAACGTTCAACTGGCCGTGCTCAGGGGAGCGGCGCTGATCAGCCTGAGCGTGAAGCCGGTGGAAGCACGGAGCGAATTCGATTCGGTGGCGTCGATGGCCGATCCGGCGAAGAACCTGGTAGCCGAGCTCGGTATCATCGGCGTGGAAATCGATTCACGCATTACTGCCACGGCCACTGGGCTCAGGGATCCCTACGGCATCATCGTCGTCGCGCGCGCGGCGGGCGCGGCCAGTGACGTGCCGGTACTGCCGAGGGACATCATCCGAAGCGTGAACAATCGTCGCGTGGGGACGCTGGACGCCCTCCGGGAGAGCGTGCGCTCCCTCACGCCGGGCACTTACGTGACGATGCAGATTCAGCGTGAAGGCCGGCTGATGTACGTGTCGTTCACTTTCGAATGAGTGGGCCCGTCGTCGCTACTATGACTTCCAGGGTGGGCGCCTCGGCAATGACCGCCATCACGCACATCGCGATTCAGGAAAGACTCGAAGGCAAGACCGTCGACTGGATGGAGAAGGTCAGCGACGAACAGTACGCAGCGCGGTGACGAGCCACTCCACTCGCCGGCCTGCAGTCAGGGCGCCGACGTCCTCGATGCGCGGGTGACGTTCGCGCGCCGCCACGTCCCCGGCGCCTCGCCCAGCAGCTTCTTGAACGCTCGACTGAACGCGGCTTCCGATTCATAGCCCACTGCGGCGGCCACTTCGGCGACAGACTCGCCTTCGAGGAGCAGCCGCGACGCGAGCTGCATCCGCCACAGTGCCAGGTACTGGATCGGCGGCTGACCAACCATCTCGGCAAAGCGATCCGCAAGTATCGAACGGGAGACGCCGACCGCTCGCGCCAGCGACTCGACCGTCCATGCGGTGGCGGGCTCGCCGTGGAGCGCGGCCAGCGCTTGTCCGACGACCGGATCCCGCAGCCCTGCGAGCCACCCGGTCTGGGCGGGTGGCAGCGTCTCGAGGTGTCGGCGAACCGCCTCGACGAACATCAGCTCCGACATCCGCGCCAGGATGTTGTCGCGGCCCGCACGCGCGGCACCCGATTCGAGTACGGCAATGTTGAGCAGCGTGGCGAGCCACCCGCTCGCCGACTCGTTGCCGGCCCCCGACAGGTGAATGGTCCGAGGCAGCGCCGTCAGCAGCGGGTTGAACGGACGTTCGTCGCAACCGAGGAAGCAGCACACGATCCGCGTGCGATCGGGACCGCCGCCGCCGCGTTCGTAGACCAGCGGCAACGGCGTCGTCGGACGGACAAACAGGGACATATCGGGGCTGGCCCGCATGCCCGGCGCGCTCGACAGCACGTGCGGGTCTCCCTGCGGGAAGACGATGAGGTCGCCCTCCGTGAGACGGATCGGCGGCTCGCCGACCAGGTGTCCCCAGCACGAGCCGCGCGCGATCAGGTGGTATTCGATCACGCGCTGGGCGCCTGGCATCACCGTCGCCGCGATCTCGCGCGACGGCGGAGCTTCCGCAACCCACGGCGAGCTCAGGTCGAAGTCGAAGTACACCGCACCGGTCAGACGGACCGAACGAAGCACGTCCGACAGGACGTCAGCCGACACTCCGGCCCCAGGCGCGCTGGACGCGCGGGCATCCGGTTCGGACGGTGAGGCAAGTCGTTCACGCATTTGGATGGCCTGCCAAGTGAATCGGACGCTCGCGCATGGTCGCTACACCATACCTCACGTAGCGTGGGTATAGCCGCGCACTGTCGCGTGGCCGTTTCAGAGGATCAGCGTATGACAACTGTCGTCTCACAAACATCCCGCGCACCGGAACAGACGTCGACCAGCCGGCGGGCGAACGCGCTCGCCGAGCGCCTCGAGCAGGGAGCCCGCGCGCTCGAAGGGGCCGCGAGCTTGCTCACCGACACGATGTGGCAGACCCGCATCCCGGGAGACGGCCGCAAGATCGGCGTCGTCGTTCACCATGTCGCGACCATGTACCCGTTGGAGATTCAGCTGGCGCAGCTGCTTGCCGCCGGCAAGCCGATCGCCGACGTGACATGGGACGCTGTCCACGAACTCAATGCCAACCACGCCAGTGCCAACAACGTGGTGACGAAGGAAGCGGCGCTCGACCTGCTCCGCCGCAACAGCGCGGCAGCCGCGGCTGCGATTCGCGCGATGAGCGACGAGGAGCTCGATCGGGCGGCCACCGTCTCCCTCAATGACAACGCTCCGCTCACGTGCCAGTTCTTTCTCGAGGATCACGCGGTCCGCCACAGCTACCACCACCTGGCGCGAATTCGTACCGCACTGCCGACGGCCGCCGTTTAAGAAAGGACATGACCATGACGAATGTGATCTCGTGCGACACCGCCATTCCGGCGGACCGCATCCGTGCGATCAAGGCGCGGCAGCAGACGATGTGGGCGTCCGGCGATTTCGCCGTGATCGGGGCCACACTTCAGATTGTTGGCGAGCTGCTGAATGAAGCGGCAGACGTGCGTGCGCGTCACCAGGTGCTGGACGTAGCGGCCGGCAGCGGCAACGCGACGCTCGCGGCGGCGCGGCGCTTTGCCAGCGTGACGTCGACGGACTACGTTCCGGCGCTCCTCGAACGTGGCCGCCGTCGCGCGGACGCTGAAGGCTTCAGCAACGTCACCTTCGAGGTGGCGGACGCCGAGGCGCTGCCGTACCCGGACGCGAGCTTCGACGTCGTGCTCTCTACCTTTGGCGTGATGTTCGCGCCCGATCACCAGCGGGCTGCGGCCGAACTCCTGCGAGTGTGCAGACCGGGAGGCCGCATCGGGCTGGCGAACTGGACGCCCGCGGGCTTCCTCGGACGGCTCCTTCGGCTCATTGCGCAGTACGTGCCGCCCGCGCCGGGAGTTCAGTCGCCTCTCTTGTGGGGGACCGATGCTCACGTTCGTGAGCTCTTCCGGGGCGCGGCGGCGATCGAACACTCCACTCGGATGTTCGCATTCCGGTACAAGTCGGCGGAGCATTGGGTCGAGGTGTTCCGTAACTTCTACGGACCCACCCACACCGCCTTCCTGACGCTCGACGCAAGCGGGCAGGCCGCCCTCGAGGCCGACCTGTTGGCGCTGCTTCGGTCGCAGGACCTGGGGGGATCGGACGGACTCGTCGTACCCGGCGAGTACCTGGAGACCGTGATCACCAAGTGAGCGGTAGCGCCGCCGGCTAAGCGGACGCTCGCCTCGGCCCGTCTGTCATCGGGGCGCGGCCTCGCGGCCCGATGTCAGACGCTTCACCAGCTCGTACAGGAACGTCTGCCCCTCATAGAACGACTGCACTCTCAGGCGCTCGTCGCGTCCGTGAAACCGGATGTCGTCGCGATCGTAGAAGAAGCCCTGGACGCCGTAGGTCGGGATGCCGGCCACACGCAGGTACAGACCGTCGGTTGCGCCCATGACCATCATGGGCACGGTCGACACACCGGGCCAGAGAGTGTTCGTGATCGAGCTGATCGCGGTCATCAGATCCTGGCGCATGGGAGACGGCGGTCCGACGGAGACGTCTCCAACGATCGCCACGCTCACCTGCTCGTCGGCGATCACCTGCTTCAGCGTGGCCGTGACGTATTCCGGCTTCTCGTCGGGCAGGACGCGGCAGTTCACGTTCGCCGCCGCGAGTTGGGGCAGCGCGTTTTTCGCGTGTCCGCCTTCGAGCTGCGTCGCCACGCACGTCGTCCGCAGCGTCGCGTTCCAGGCGGTGGTCGCGCGCGCCACGCGTTCCATCGCGTCCGCTGAGCCGTCGGCGGCTTTCGTCAGGTCGCTGCGAACCGACGCGTCTTCAATCTTCGCCATCGCCCGGAAGTACGCCTGCGTCACCTCGTTGGTCTTGAGCGGAAACGCGAACGTCGACAGCCGATCGAGCGCGCCGGCCAGATGGTAGATCGCGTTGTCCGGGACCGGCAGGGAGCTGTGGCCGCCCTTGTTCGTCACCTCCAGCCGGTAGTTGATGACGTACTTCTCGCTCAACTGCACGTCATTCGAGATCCGTTTGCCGGCGACCGACTCACCCCATCCCCCCTCGTTCAGGCAGAACTCCGCATCAATCAGGCCGCGCTGGTTCTTCAATAACCACGCGACGCCGTTGTACGGGCCGCCGCCCTCCTCGTCGGCCGTGAGCGCGACGATGATGTCGCGGTCCGGCTTGAAGCCTTCACGCTTGTAGCGAATGAGGTTCGCGATCCAGACCGCGGCCTGGGCTTTGTCGTCGCCGGTGCCGCGGCCGTAGAAATAGCCGTCGCGCTCGGTGAGCGTGAACGGATCCATCGTCCAGTCTTCGCGCTTGGCCTCCACCACATCGATATGCGCGAGCAGCAGAAGAGGACGGCCGCGGCCGGTGCCCCGGTAGCGAACGACGAGGTTGGCTTTGGTGGGAATCGCGCCGCCGACGAAGACATCGGCGTCTGGAAAGCCAGCCGCCTTGAGCCGGCGCGCCGCGGCCTCGGCCACGGGCGTCGTCGCACCCGTCGTGTAGCCGGACTTGATTTCCACCATCTCCTTGTAGATCTCGCGCGCGAGCTGTCGCTCGGTTTCCGGCGGCATGGCTGGATTGCTTTGGCCGGCGAGCACCGTACCGAACAACACGAGCAGTCCCACAGATGCGTAGCGTCGGACCGCGATGGCCGTTCCGTGCGCGCGTGAGAGTCCTTCGAGTTTCAAAACGTCCTGCAAACTGCGGTCGTCTGGCGTGTCCTTCGTCATCAAGAGGCCCTCTCTCGCAAATGGATGCTCGAGTATACGATGGGTGTCTCTGGGCACGAAGGTCGTGGGAGCACCTGCCGGAGGTTCTCAAGGACTCGCTCGCGTCCTGTCGGCGAAGCGGCGCGAAGTCTGGTTGCTCGCTCAGTCCTCTTGCAGCGCGCGCCGCCATCCCTCGCGAACGGCCTGCCCTGCCGGGACGAAGGATGCCGTCGCGCCGATGGCGAGGAAGAGGGCCACTGTCGCAAGAAGAGTTGGCACGTGAGCAGCCGGCAGTCCGTAGAAGAAGACAGAAAGAACCCGCCCGGCGCCGATCGCCAACGCGAGCCCGATGCCCAGGCCAACGGCCACGAGCCACGTGCTCTGCCTGAACACCATGTGGACGACGCCGGCGCGGGGAGCTCCAAGCGCGAGACGAATGGCGAACTCCCGACGTCTGAGCGCCACCGTATACGCCGTCACACCGTAGATGCCCATCGACGCCAGTAGCAGGGCGACGAGCCCCATGACCCCGCTGATGATCGCGAGTATGCGCTGAGGCGTCAGGCCCAACTCGATCGCGTCGGCGAGTGATTCCGTACGTGAAAGGACGAGACGTTGATCGATCTCCTGAACAGCGGCCGCCATCACCGCCGCGAGACTGGCCTCGCCGCGGCGCCGCGCCACGATGGACATCTGGACCGTCATATCGGCGCTCACCACAGCGTCACGTTGCGCCAACGCCAGGTAGACGTACGGTTCGGCCAGCCCGTCAATCAGGCTGCTCGACCTGATATTGCCGGCAACGCCAACCACCGTCGATACACGCGGCTCTGCACGGCGGGCGCGGGCGTTGAAGACCTCGAGCCTCAGAGGTTTACCGATCGCTGACTGTTCAGGCCAGAACCGCCGCGCGAGCGTCTCGCTGACGATGACCACCAGCGGGGACCCAGCTGTGTCGGTCAACGCGAAGTCGCGCCCGGCGACGATGGGAATGCGGAGCGTCGCGAAGTAGCGGGTGTCGACGATGTTCCAGGCCGGAGAGAACAGCTCAATCGTGCCGGGCTGGTCACCCGGACCCACGCCGCCAAGGCCGATGCCTTCGAAGCCACCCGGCGGCACGCGCGCGAGCGACGCGCTGTCCACAGCCGGTGCCAACCGGACGCGCTCGATCACCGTCCGCCAGAATGCAGCCTGCTCGGCCTTCGACTCCCCGGTCACCGACGCGTCGAGCGTCGCGATGTCGACGCCTCGCGCATCGAAACCTGGATCGGCGGCGCCGGCATGGCCGAGGACGCGTACGAACGATGCGCCGAGCACGACGAGCAGGACACTGCACGCGATCTGGCCGACCACGAACGCGCTCCGGATTCGTGACCGCCCGGATGACGACCGCACGCCGTCCTTGAGCGATGAGCCCGCTTTCACGTCCGATCCCCTGAGCGCCGGCAGGACGCCGAAGACCACGGCCGCACTGATTGACAACGACAACGCGAAGAGCAGCACGCGCCAATCGAGCGTCAGCGGCACGACGATCGACGTCGGCAGCGGCGGGAGCATCTTCATGGCCAGATGCGTCAACACACGCGCGAGGCCGACCCCGACGAGACCGCTGAGGAGAAAGAGCACCATCGTCTCGGTGAGCAGTTGACGGGCGAGACGTCCTCGCCCGGCGCCGAGCGCCGCGCGGAGGGCGATTTCCCTCCCGCGCGCGGTCGCACGGGTCAACATGATGCCCGCGACATTCGCGCATGCCACGGCCAGGACCAGCGAGACCAGCACCATCAGAGCGGCGGCGAAGCCGCGCACGATATTCCGGTTCCCGCCGGCACGTGAGTATGGGAGTGCGTTCAACGGGCGCGCCTCGTCGCCCGACCTGCCCTGGTCACGAGTGATGGCCTGACCGACGGTTCTGAGTTCCGCGACCGCCGTGTCGAACGACACATCCGGCCGCACGCGACCGCCGGCCATGAGACTTCTGGACGGAGTGCCGTTGGACCCGATGGCGAGCCACACATCGCACTTCTGGATGCCGGTGCCCTGGAAGTCTGGCGCCGAGACACCGACGATGGTCACGGGGCGCCCGTTGAGCCGCAGTATCCGGCCGACCATCGCGTCGTCGCTGTTGAATCGGCGCCTCCAGTACTCGTAGTCAAGGACGGCCGTCGCCTCGTCGCCGTCGTTGAACACACGCCCCCGAAACGGAAACGACCCGAGCGCGCTGAAGAAGTTCGCCGTGACGTGCCGACCGAGAACCGCCTCCGCGTTCGCTGTCCCCGACGGCGCCAGAGCCATGACGTGCGGGAACATCTCTTCCGCGAACACGCTCGTCAGTGCAGTGGTGCGGTGCGAGATCTCGAGATAGGCCTTGTAGTTGATCGGGTTCACACCGCCATCGCCACGAGAGGTCCCGATGACGACGAGCTCGGATGGATTGGTAATGCCGGCGGGCGGACGAAAGAGCAAGGCGTTGGCCACCGTGAAGATCGCGGTGTTCGCTCCGATGCCGATCGCCAGTGATAACGCCGCCGTCGCGGTAAAGACGGGGCTGCGCCGCAGCAGGCGAAGCCCGTGCGCGGCGTCCTGCCACGCGTCTTCGATCCAGCGAAAGGACCGGGCGTCCCGATGCTGTTCCTTGACTCGATCGACGTTGCCCAGGGCCAGCCGTGCGGCGCGCCGCGCCGCCTCCGGCGACAGACCGCGGGCCTCGTATGTGTCCTGCAACAGCGCCAGGTGTGCATCGATCTCACGGGCGAGATCGTGGTCCGGCCGCCGAACGCGGAGCAGGTTCAACAGGCGCTCGATAAATCGGCGCATGGGCAACGCCTCCTATCCGTCGAACCGCAGCTTTGTTGACCGGTGCCGACTACCCTGCCAGCGAGCGAATCCCTGTCCGTCATGCACTGGCCTCTCAAGTGGAAGCATGCCGGGTGTTCTACTTGGAAGTCAAGTGGAGGCAAACAGAGGCGACGGTTCTCGCGGGACGGCTGCGAGTTCGCTGAGTCACAGCCGTTGAACCATCAAATCGATTGTCGCGCTGGGTTTCGGGAATGGACAGTACACTGGCCACTGAGGTGATGTGTGAACTCAATAACCATTCCTACCGTCATGACCGCGATAGCGATAATGGCGGGCGGGCTCTCCACGGTGGTCTCCCGAGCAGATCAATCCAGTGTAGCTCGAGGTGCCGATACGAATGTTCGGCCGCTGCTCCTGGAGAAAGACGAAGGGGAGCTGAGAACTCGCCGCGTTCACACCGACGGCAGTTCCCCCGCCTCCTCTCAATTCATGCTGAAGGTGAGCCCGAAGAACAACGGCTCGCAACACCTCGTGGCCGGGACGGAACTGCTTGCGCCGGGAGCGACATTGCCCAAGCACAGACACTTGCTTCAGGATGAAATCCTGCTGATCCAGAGCGGAACGGCCCACGTCTGGCTCGGCGAGCAGGAGCGCGATCTCCATGCCGGAGGAATGGTGTTCATCCCGGCGAATACCTGGATCAGCGGGAAGAACATCGGCACCGAACCGATAGCCCTGACCTTCGTCTTCTCGGCGCCAGGATTCGAGGATACGATGCGCTGCAATTCCGTGCCCGCGGGTGAAACGCCAACTCCGATCACACCAGAGGAGCAGAAAGACTGCGCACACCTCGGGCACTCCGAAAGTGCGGGCCGGCTGGACAACCCGAAGAAGTGATCAGACCGGCCCCGTTGCTGGAACTTCTGCAACTCCGCGCCGCGGAAGGGGTCAGACCGCCGCTCAGGTAGCGGACTGCTGGTACCAGCCGAGGACACCGAGCGCCCGCAGCGTGTTCCACCGGCTGGGCCGACGGTCGCCGTCCTCGAGCGCAAAGTGGACCTTGCCGGGATGCGTGTTCTCCAGCAGCCAGGAGCCGTCGGGTTGCTGCTTGGATCGGAGCAAATCGATCGCTTCTTTTATCCGCGAGTCCGGCGCGTCCCCGACCGAACGGAAGTATTCGAGGGCACGCAGCACGTCGTAGTGCCAGCGGGTCGGAAACGAGAATTGCAGCCAGGCTGGGTTGACGACTTCGCCGGTGCTCTTACGTCGGACCAGCTTTCGTTCGAGGAGGTACTCCTCGCCCCGGCGCCGAGCGGCGGTCGATTCCGCAGAGCCACCGGTTGCGCGCTCGTGCGCCAACAGTCCTTCGAGGACGTTGATCGTGGTCGCGAACGAGGAGCGGACTGAGCCGTTCTCCGCCTCGCAGTTCCACCCGCCGTCGTCGAGCTGCTCACCGAGCAGACGGGCGACGACGCCCTCCACATCTTGATCGAAGTAGGTGCCCAAGGTGACGGTCCTGCCATTGATGCACGGCTCGACCTCGCCGCTGAAGAACGGCTGCCCCGCGTGCTCCCAACGGCAGTGGTCTCTGACCAGCGCCACCGCGCGGCGCACACGGTCAGCGCGCGGGTCGACCCCGAAATCACGCAGCAGTTGGAGTGTCGGCAGCGTGGAGATCCAGGGCTGGCCCTGGGTCTCGTCGGACTCTTTGAAGCTCCGCGCCGGGAAGCATGCGCCTCCCGCCCACTGGCCGTCTTCGCCTTGCAGACCAAGCAGTCTGGCACCCCAGCCTTCGGTGGCCACCCGCGCGCGCTCGGCCGCCACGACCTCAGCCGGCGCATGAACCAGATCGCGCAACACCTGCCAGCGGATGGCGGGGTCCGAATCGAGCAGCCAGTCCAGTACGGTCATGCGTCTGAGTGTAGCAAGCTGGTGAGAAGCACCGTCCGCACACATCTCAACAAAGTGCGGCAGCGGAACGATAGGATTAGCGGTGCATCGAATCGGGGAGAGAACCTTCGCGGAGATCGCGATTTTGGTTTCTATGACTGACGAGGTCAAGAACTACATCACGCCGGCTGGCTTCCGACGACTACAGGAGGAGCTCGCACGCCTGTGGAAGGTGGAGCGGCCGCCGGTCGTCACGACCGTGACGTGGGCCGCCAGCAACGGCGATCGCTCGGAGAATGGCGACTACATCTACGGCAAGCGGAAGCTGCGCGAGATCGACAAACGTATCCGCTTTTTGTCGAAGAGTCTCGACCGGGCCGTGGTGGTGGACAACGCGGGCAAGACGCACCAGCGGGTGCACTTCGGCGCGACCGTCACGATCCTCTACGAGACCGGCGACGAGCGTGAGGTCACGATTGTGGGCGTGGACGAACTCGATTCCGGCGACGCACGCGTATCCTGGCGCTCTCCGCTGGGCAGGGCGCTGCTGACGGCAGCGGTCGGAGACACGGTGACGCTGCGCGCGCCGCGTGGACCCGAGCGCCTCGAGATCATCGCGGTGCGCTACGACGACCTGCGGTAGCCATGCCCGACACGAGTACGCGCGCCTCCCGCGCCTACTGCACGGCAGACTCGAATGTCACGGAGGAGAGCGGCGCCGTCGGCTCGAAGCCGATGCCGTTTCGGTGGACTACACTCTCGTGACGACGTCAGAGCGTCGGCCGCAAGTAACAAGGAAATGGAGGGCCCCATGCGACGTGCAGTCGCGCCACTGCTGCTGGCGCTCGCGATCCTCTGTCCGCTGTTGGCGCAACAATCCACACCGACATCAGGCCCCACGTCGAGGTACTCACGCCTGTATGTGTTCGGCGACAGCTACTCGGACATCGGCGCCGGTTACATCGACGGGAACGGCCCGACGGCGGCTGCGTATCTCGGCTGGCTGATGGGCCTGCAAGTCGCATCGAGCAAGGCAGCCAACGCGGCTGGCAAGAGCCTCGTGTTCGCCGTGAGCGGCGCGGGGACGGGTGAAGGCGCGGGACGCCAGGTGAAAGAAGCGACCCTCGGCTACGGGATGATGAACCAGGTGCGCGACTTCGCCGCGCGCGTGAAGGCCGGCGAGATTGCGTTCGATCCGCAGACGACGCTCTTCTTCCTCGCCGGCGGGCTCAACGACGGAAAGCGAGAGACCTCGATCACGCTGGCAAATCTCCGGCAGGAACTCCAGATCCTTCGCGAGCTCGGCGGGCGGCACTTCACCATGGCCCTGCTGCCCACGAAGATCCCACAATTCGCGGCCGTGGGGCTTCGACTGAATCCCGCCTACGAGCAATTCGTCCGGGAAGTGGCCGCCGCGGCAGGCCTCGATCTGTGGCTGAACCACTGGGGCGCCGCGTTCGATGACGTGATGGAGCATCCGGCAGCATACGGCATCGTCAACACGACGAGCGCGTGCGCCGGACGAGCGATCTTCGATCAGGACCCGACCCCGGTCGGCGACCCGGCGACCTACTACTTCTACCATGAGGGTCACCCCTCGACGGCAGTGCATCGAATCGTGGGGAAGAAGCTGTTCGAAGAGATTGCGGCGCGCCCGGTAGCGGCGCGCTGAGATCCTGACCCGACCGACGCATGACGCCCGGCGACATCGTCCGGCACGCGGACTATCCGCAATGGGGACGCGGCTACGTGATCCGCGCGAAGAAGAGTTCGTCCGACGTCTTCTTCCTGTGGGGCGGCAAACGAAGGATTGACGCGGGCGAGCCGCTCGAACCCAGCCGGGCGAGCGGAGTCGAGGCGGAGCTCTTCTCACTGTGCGCCGAGGTGTCGGCAAGATCGTGGTCCCGGGGCCACCACAGCGTCTACGCCATCGAGCTCGATCGGGCGGTCTGGAAGAACCGCGCGTTCCGCGATCGCAACCCCGGCGGCGCCGCAGGCGGATGCCTCTACATCGGGGTGACCGGACTCACGCCCAACGAGAGGTTCGAGCGTCACCAAATGGGCACGCAGTCCGGACGCTTCGTTCGCGCACATGGCCGCAGGCTGAGGCTCGACCTGGTCGAGGGATTCTCGCGGCTGCCGTATCGGATTGCCGCCTGCATGGAACCGAAACTCGCGGCATGGTTACGGGCACAGGGGTTCGCGGTGTGGCAGAACTGACGCGCCGCGATTTTGGTTCCTGTGACGGCTCACTCGTGGCGAAGAGCGATCATCGGATCGACTCTCGACGCTCTCCGGGCCGGCACGTAGCCAGCTGCGAGCGCCGCGATCGTGAGGACGGCTGCCGCCAGCGCCAGCGCGCGCGGGTCGTTCGGCTTCATCCCGAACAGAAACGACTCGACGAACCGCGACGTGCCGAGGGCGGTCGGCACGCCGATCGCCAGCCCGACAGTGGCCAGCATACACACCTCTCGCAGTACCATCCAGATGACGGCACCGCGTCCGGCTCCGAGGGCCATGCGAAGACCGATCTCATTCGTGCGGCGCGCCACGGCGTAAGCCATCGTGGCGTAGAGGCCGACACAGGCGATGACAAGTGCGAGGATCGCGAAGGCCGTGCACAGCCTGGCGAAGACGATCTCCTGATTGATGGTCTGGTCGATGTCGGCCGCCTGGGTCTTGAAATTGGTCGCCGGTACGCGCCCGTCGGAATCGTGCACGATCTGTCGCACGGCGGCGACGTAGCCGAGCGGATCGCCGTCGGTGCGCAGCGCGTACGTCATCGCGCGCAGTTTCGTCGGGGGAAGCTGCGCGTACGACACATAGACGACCGGCGGAACGTCGCGCTTCAGTGGGCCGTACTTGGCGTTTGCGGCGACGCCGACAATTTCGAACGCGAGGGGCGTGCCGCCGACCATCATGCTGCCGCCGACCTCGATGTACCGCCCTACCGCGTTCTCGTCGCCGAAGTTGGTCCTGGCGAAGAGGTCGCTGACCACGGCGACGGGCTGCGTTCCGTGGCGATCGCTCTCCGCAATCTCCCGGCCCTGCACGATCGGAATCTGCATCGTCGTGAAGAATCGAGGCCCCGTGAACAGAATGCGCGTGCCCTGCGTTGGCAGGCCGCTGACCGTGATGGGGTGCGAGCGGCCGGCCCTGATGAGCGACGCATGCGACAGGGTCGCCTCGCGCACCCCAGGAACCTCGCTCAGCCGCCGCCGCAGATCGCCATAGTAGGCGGCGACCCTGGCCTCCGGATAGCCGGCCTGCGGCGCATTCAGCTCGAAGAGCAGCACGCTCTCGCGATTGAAACCGAGCGGGATCGACTGGAGGTTCGAAAGCGTCCGTACGAAGAGGCCTGCAGCGACCAGCAACAACAACGAGAGCGCGATCTGCGCCACGACGAGCGCCTGCGTCAGGCCCGGACGAGGGACCCTGGCGCGCAGGCGCGACCGCGGCTCGGTGACGGACCGGTCCCTGAGCAACGGCATCAACGCCGGCCGGGTCGACTGCAGGGCGGGTGCGAGGCCAAAGAGCAGCCCGCACAGCAACGACAGCGCCATCGTGACGCCCAGCACATGCCAGTTCAGGTCGGCGTGCAGCGTCAATCCGTCTTGTCCGTTGGCCAGCAGCAACGTCAGCACACGGATGCCGGCGACGGCAATGAGGACGCCGAGTGCGCCGCTGAGCGACGCCAGCAGGACGCTCTCCGTCAGCAGCTGCCGCACGACGCGCCAGCGTCCGGCGCCGAGGCTGAGGCGGACCGCCATCTCGCGCCTGCGGGCGGCGGCTCGCGCGAGAAGGAGATTGGCCGTGTTCGCGCACGCGATCGCCAGAATCAGACCGACCATTACCAGCAGTATGTAGAGCGGCTTCGAATACTGGCGCCTGAGGCTGTCGAGTCCTCCCGCGCCTTCCTCGAGGCGCAGCACCGGAAGGTTGGCGCGCTCCCGATCATTGGTCGCCGTCGTTGCCACCCACTGGCCGAATGCGCCCGCGAGCGCCGACTGGGCCTGCGCGGGGTCAACGCCGGGACGGAGCCGCCCCATCATCTCCACCCAGTAATAGTTCGGGTCGAGGTAAATGGGCCCGCCACCCGGGTCGAACAAGAGGCTGGCGTGCATGGCGAGATAGACCTGCGGCGCGGCGGCTGGATCGACGCCGAAAAACTCTGACGGCGTCACTCCGACAACGGTGAACGGCACGTTGTTGATGAGAATCTGCTGCCCAATCGCGCTTGCCGCATCGCCGAAGCGCTGCTCGCCGTACCGCAGGCTCAGGACCGCGACCGGCGCGGCGCCGGCGCGATCATCGTCGGCAACGATCGGGCGACCCGCGGCAGGCGTCACCGCGAGGCCGCGGAAGAAGTCGCCGGAGACGAACTCGCCCCGGGCGATCTCCGCCTGACCTTTGATCATCACATTCACGGGTCCAGTCGGTTTGTACGCGAAGAGGCTGGAGAGCACTGGAGCTGAGGCCTCGAGCAGGCGCTCGAACGCCGGAAACGGGAAGATGGCCGCTGTGATGCCAGAACGGTCGCGGTAGGTGCTGCCGTCAATGGAGTGCAGCACAAACTCGCTGCCCGCAGCGGAGCTGTATGGCCGGCTTTGCCACTTCACCACGACCAGCGACGCCGGCTCCGCCACCGGCAGCGAGCGCAACAGGATCGAGTCCATGAAGCTGTAGATCGCCGTGTTCGCGCCGATCCCGAGGGCCAGGGACACTGCGGCCAGCGCCGTGAACAGGCGGTTCTTGACCATCGCCCGCAGACCGTAGCGCACGTCCTGCGCCAGCTGCTCGAGGAGGATCCACGACCACAACGTGCGCGCGTCTTCCCGCAGGAGCGTCACGTTGCCGAGGTCGCGGCGTGCCGCCCATCCGGCCTGGACCTTGGACAGCCCCTCGGCCTCGCGTTCGCGCGCTTCCTCCTCGAGATGAAACCGCAGCTCCTCGTGGAGCTCGTCTTCCTTGCGCCGGCGCTGCAACCACCACGAGAGCTTCTGAAAGAGCGAGCTCATCGTCCCTCCTCGTCGGCCGGCTTCAGCAGCAACCCCATGGCGCGCGCGAACGCATCCCATTTCGACTGTTCACTCAGGAGCTGCTTTCGCCCCAGTGCCGTGATGCGGTAGTAGCGGGCGCGCTTGCCCTTCTCGGACAGCTCCCAGGAGGCGGCAATCCAGCGCCTGGCCTCGAGCCGATAGAGCGCCGGGTAAAGGGAGCCCGTCTCGACCTGCAGCAGGTCTTCCGAGGTCCGTTGAATGTGCTTGGCGATGGCGTGGCCGTGACTCGGTCCTGGCAGCAGCGTGCGCAGGATCAACAGATCGAGCGTGCCTCGCAACAAGTCAACACGCGATGGTGGCTTGTGAGCCATTGTGTAGGAACTCTACACATTATTGTGTAGAAAGTCTACTGTGGCTGCGCGGGTGGCGTCGATGCGGAGTGGTCGAGCACGTAGCTGCCGAGTTCGGTGGGCGTGGCGCCGGCGGATGCGAGCGTGAGCTGCAGCCGCATGGATGGCATCTGTCGCACGACCGCGGCGGGCGTGGCCCAAAGCACCTCGGCGGCCGGCCCGGTCACGGGCGCGTCGTCGATCTCGCCGCGTAGCGAGTCTGCGGCCCCCGTCACCGACAGCGTCACGGCATCCACTCCGGAGAAGTCGGCTCGCAGGGCGGCGACGACGAGATCGTCGCCGGGAAAGACGGCACACGGAACGATCTCGCCCGGCGCGAGCGAGTACATGCGCACATGGATGCCCTCACGCTGCATGCGGTTGAGCAGGGCGCGGGACACAATGCCAGAGACGCGGCCTTGACGCACGAGCGTCGCCAGTCCGGGCCCGAGCGCCGCCAAGTGATGCAGGCGCGCCGAGCAGCCGCCGCACGCGAACAGGTGCTCCTCGACCCGGTCCGTCTCGACACGGTCCGCCAGGTCACGCGCCCAGTAGTCGAGCAGCGTCCCATCGGGAATCGGAGACTGGCATCTCGGTATCATTGAGCCACCTCGTGGGACGTCATACACGTGCGAAGGCGCTCGACCGCGCGGTGCCGGATCACCCGGACGTTGCCCTCCTTGACCCCAAGCTCCTTACCCACCTCGCCCGCGGTTCTCTCCGCATAGAAGGTCAGGAGAACGACCATGCGTTCGCGCTCGGCGAGCCGGGCGAGGCACGCCTCGAGGCGGTCCAGATCGAGCGGGTCGAGCGTGGCGTCACCCGCTGAGGCTTCGACCATGTCAGGGACCATGAAGGCTTCGCGTAGCTTTTCGCGCCGCCACTCCAGGCGCCTGAGGTCTCTCACCATGGTCCGGCTCACGCCAAGGACAAACGACGCGATCTGATCGACATCGCGAACCGATCCACCCCGCAGCTTCTCGATCGTCAGGAGCATCACCTGCTGGACGAGGTCGCGCGCCGCGTCCTCGTCGCGCAGATGGCGAAGCCCGTAGAGCCGGACCCGTGGGGCAAAGCGCCGATACAACTCGCTCTCGGCCGCCTCGGCCTCCCTCGGCCCTCGCGCCGCAACCGCGCGTGCGAGATCCCCGTCGCTCGAGTCGACGATCGTCTGCATTCGGCGATGACGGTACTACCGGCCCGCGCGTGCGGTCAATCGGACCGCGGCCCGCTGCGATCAGACCGTCGCCGACACGCCGGTCACCTGCCGGATGACCTCTCCGCTCGCGACCAGCGCCGCCGCGCCGTCGCCGACAAACGTCGAGCCGTGCATGGCGGCCAGCATGCGCGGCTGCAGCGCCGCGAGGTTAGCGAGCTGCCGCTTCGTGTTCTCCGTGTACGGCACGTAGTCCATCAGCACGGGCGACTGCTGGTAGGCTTCGAAGGCCTGCCGATACCGGCCGACGACGTCGCCGGTCGTCACCGGCTCGACGTCGCCGAGTTGATGCATCAGATCCGAGCACAGCAGCACCCGGTCGGTTTCCTCGAACAACACGCCCGCGTCCCACCCATGCGGCAGGTGCGGTGTCGGAACGAAGCGGAATCGGTGCCTGCCAGTCCGGAGGATCTCATCCGGCTTCAGCCCGCGCGGCGGCCGATTCGAGAAGTCGGCGATGTTGATCATCGCGCCGAGCTCTCCGCACACCGGGGTGGCGTTCGGGGCTTCGGCCAGCCATTCGTTGAGCGCGCCGCATTCGTCGACCTCGAAGTGGCTCCAGCTGATCCAGCGCAGGCTCGCGGGATCGATCAGCTTCGCAACAGCCTCGCGCACCGCGGGAAACATCCCGCGCATGCCCGTGTGAAACAGCAACGGCTCGTCGTCTTTGACGAGGAAGTGATTGAATTGAAGGTCGAAGGCCGGAACGTACAAACAGATTCGATACAGGTCTGGGGCGATTTCGTCAATCCGCGCAGTCATGCTGTCTCCCTCCAGGTGTCTCTTCTCGTCAACGCAGAGGAAGTGTCACGACCCATGGCACCGTTACACGGCGACCCCCAGACAGGTGCGCGCTCGGTTCTGAAGGGAAGGGTCGGTGCGCGGGCTGAGGCTGAACGTCGGCCGGATCGCCCTATACTCCGCTCGTGATCTCCGCCTGGGCCAGCCGCGCGCGCGCGGTCGTGTTCCTCGCCGCCGTCGTGGTGACGGCGCGCTGCGGCAGCTCACCCACGGCGCCGGCGGCCGCGGGCGCCGAGACGCTCGAGTTGCGGCTGACCACGGCGCATTTCCGCCTCTTCGCGGGCGGGACATCCGCCACGACCGTGCAAGTGGCGGCCGACGCGCTGGAGCGGGAGTACGCGCGCGTGCTGAACGACCTGCGCGTGACGTCGCTCGGTCCGATCACCGTGCAGATCTGGCAGGACCAAGCCACCTACTACGCTGTCCTCGATCGGTATTTCGGTGTGCACTACCAGGCCAACGGCTACATCACCGGCAAGGACGAGCTGCGCCTGCTCGCCGTGCCGCAGCTCGACGTCAACGTCGTCCACGAGTTCTGTCATGCGGTCAGCCTGTCGGTGAGCTCGACGTTCGCGAACAACCCGCGCTGGCTGTGGGAGACCGTCGCGCTCTACGAGAACGGCGAGCTGGTGCCGCCGCGAACACTGGACTATATGGTGCGCGGCGCGTATCCGTCACTCGCCGACTTGAACGCCGATCCCAACGCCGGGCGGCAGATCTACGAGCTGGGCTACGTCATCGGGGAGTTCATCGTCGGGCGTTGGGGTCGTGCAGGATTGCTGGACCTGATTCGCGCGCGCGGCGACGTGAACGCGGTGTTCGGGGTCACGCCTGGCGCGTTCGAAACGGACATGTACGCGTGGATTCGGGCGACGTACCTATGAATTCGCGCGACACGATACCCGTGGATGGTCGCTTTGCGTTCGGGCTGCTGCATGGATTCGGCTTCGCGAGTGCGCTTGCCGAAGTCGGACTGCCGCCATCCACGATTCCGGTCGCGCTCTTGTTCTTCAACGTCGGCGTGGAGATCGGCCAGGTGCTGTTTGTCGGCGCGGTGCTGACCGTCGCCGGACTCGCCACGCGCTTCCTGCGCGTGCGGCCACCAGACTGGCTCGGCTATGTGCCGCCGTATGCGATCGGCGGGCTCGCCAGTTCCCTTTCAGCTCCGAAAGGACAGCCGGGGACTCATCTCCTTCTTGACATGAACTAAACGGCTGTTTAGTTTGTCGACAATGGCACCGAAGAAATCCTCCCGCAAGCCGCTGACTGGACGCGTGGCCCTCGTGGCGGGCGCGACGCGCGGGGCCGGCCGCGGCGTCGCACGGGCACTCGGGGAAGCCGGCGCGACGGTCTACTGCACTGGTCGAAGCGTCAAAGGCAAGCCGTCGCCGTACGGGCGGCCCGAGACGATCGACGAGACCGCGGCGTTGATCAAGGCCGCAGGCGGCACGGCCATCGCGCTTCGCGTCGATCACACGAACGAGAGTGACGTGAGAGCGCTGTTTCGGCGCATCAAGCGCGCCCACAAGCGAATCGATGTCGTCGTCGACAGCGTGGCCGGCGAAGACCCGCTGATGGGCGTGTACGGCTTTCTCTGGCAGGCGGATCTGAAGGCCGCGGACACGATCTTTCGGCAGGGGCTCACATCACGCATCATCACGGCGAAGTATGCCGCGCTGGCGATGATGCCAGCCAGACGCGGACTCATCGTGGAAGTGACAGAGAACGACATGATCGGCGGCGGCGGGAATCCGATGGCGCAGGCCGTCAAAATGGCGCAGAAAGTGCTCCCGCTCCTCTGGGCAGCCGAGCTCGCGCCGCATGGCATCGCCGTCATGGCGGTGACTCCCGGTTTCCTGCGCTCGGAATCCATGCTGCAGAACCTCGGCGTCACCGAAGACAACTGGCGCGAAGCAGGCAACAAAGATTCGAACTTCCTGCAGTCGGAATCACCGTTGTTCGTGGGACGCGCGATTGCCGCGCTCGCGGCGGACCCGAAGGTGCAGGACCGCACCGGATTGCTCTTCGGCTCCTGGGAGCTTGGACGCGACTACGGAGTGGCCGACTACGATGGCCGTCGTCCCGATTGGGGTCGTCACAAGATCGATTTCTCCGTCCTCCCGCCGACGTGGATCGATCTTTTCCGTACGGGCTCTGACTTGGAGATCAAATGGTTGACGACGCTCGCGGCGCGGACCAGAAAGTTCAGGGCAAAGATCCCCACGATTGCCGGTTCCACAGCGCCTCCGTCCTCAGCATCAGTCCACATCCGACAAGGAGCATCACGGCGAACACCGCCTCCACGATCATCAGAGCGCGTCTGAGGCGGTCTTCTACCTGTGCCGGACTCTGCATTCTCAGCCGGTCCGAGTCGACCTGTGCTCTGCTACTCTAGGCGGCTCAGCCGGACCAGGAGGGAAGTGACTTTTCTCGAAGCGGCGGCGGCCGTCGACAGGTTCCTGTTACGGCTGAACCGACCCGTCCAATACACGGTGATTGCCGCGACGGTCCTGCACATGATCGCCGTGGCGATTCCGAACGTCCCGCGGGCTTACGTCGATTACGCCCGTTTCCCGCTGCTCAGCGGCGTTCGCCAGCACGACACCTACGGCACGGACACGATCGGCAATTCGTACGTCGCCAAGGTCGTGTTGAATGATCCGCTCGACATGTACACCAAGGCGCGGCTTGAACAGACACCGCTCGAGAGGGCGACGTGGACCAGGGAGGAATCAGCTCCCTATCCACCGGCGGGCTTGCTCACGACGGCGGGGCTGTATGCCATAGGGGCGGCGACGGGAATCGAGTTCTACGGCATGGTCCTGCTGCTCGCCGCGCTGTTCGTGGCGCTGTCCCTTTGGTATTTCCTGAACACGCGGTGGTACCTCTTTCCCCTCCTGTACCTGAACTTCGCGTACTTCGGATATCGGTTCGTCTACGTGCAGGACGACTCGTACCTCGCCATGCTCGTCGTGGTCATGATCGCGCTCGTCCTCGCCCGCTCCAGGCGCGAAGCCAGTCACCTCCTGATGGCGCTCGCCATCACGATGAAGCTCTCGCCGGCGGCGTACGCGCGGGAGATGCTGACCATGCGGCGTGGCACGGCGATGATCTTCGCCGCCATCCTGTTCGCCGGTTTCGTACTGCCCTATTTCATCTGGGACAACTACCTGACCATCTTCACGTTCCACGACCAGGTCAAAGGCAACATCTACGACACGGTCGCGGCGGTTCTGCTGGTCGTGCCCTTCACGATTGTGCTGTGGTACGTCGAGACGCGACTCGGGTTCGACATGGAGGATCGAATCGGGTGGTCGCTCGTTCCGTTCGCGATGTTCGTCGGCATCAAGATGCGGGTGGCCCGGCATCTGCTGATCGTGCTCCTGGTGCCGGACAAGCGGGGTCCCCGCAACATCACGGCATCCATCGGCCTCGCGCTCTACGCCGCGGCTCCGGATGTGTTCCGGCTCGGGTCGGTGCTTTACATCACGACCGTTCTGCTCTTCGCATTTCTGGCGCATTATCTGCGGAGAATCGGCTGGGCCACGGTTCGCGACGACGCGCGGCATCCGCTGCGCACCGTCAGGCTGCTGCTGTCGGAGCCCCGACCAGGTTCTCATGGCGGCTCGGCATGTGATCGCGTGCAGCGCACTGACGACCGTCGCTGCGAAACGAGACTGCCTTGAATCCGGACCTGATGCGGGCCATCGACTACTGGGTCGGAATCCCGCTCGTGTTTCTCTTCACTCTCGTCTCCCGCGTACAGCGCTTCATCGGCCTGGCGACCTCTCCGGTCGGCAGGCCGCGGAACATCCTGTTCATTCAGCTCGCCGAGATGGGGACGATGGTCGTGGCCTATCCCGCGCTGAGGAAGGCGCGCGAGCTCCATCCGGACGCCACGCTGCACTTTCTGTGCTTCACGCAGATTCGATCGAGCGTGGAGATGCTCGAGATCATCCCGTCCGAGAACATCATCACCATCGACTCGCATTCCGGCCTGTCACTCGCGCGCGACACGCTGCGTTTTCTGTGGCGTGCCCGCCGTCGCCGCATCGACACCGTGATCAACATGGAAGCCTTCGTCAGGTACAGCAGCCTGCTGAGCTACTTGTCTGGCGCGAGCCGCCGCGTCGGTTTCCACCGGTTCAACCAGGAAGGGGCGTACACCGGCGATCTGCTGACACACAGGGTGCTGCACAACGGGCACATCCATGCCGCGCACGGGTTCCTCGATCTCGTGCACGCCCTCGACGCGCCGCCGGATCAGGTGCCGCGGGTAAAGCGGCCGAGGACCATGGACTGCCTCGAGGTTCCGAAGATTTCGACCGACGCGAGCGCGGCCGACGGAATCTGGCGGAAGCTCCGCGCGATCCATGCCGACATCGGACCCACCCGGAAGCTCGTCGTGCTCAATCCCAACGCCAGCGACAAGTTTCCCATGCGCCGCTTGCCGCTCGAGTCGTTCACCGAGCTCGCCCGCCGGCTGCTGGAAGATCCCGAGGTCTTCGTGCTGATCACTGGCGTGGCCAGCGAGAAGGTCGGACGCGCAATCCATGTGCGCGCAACTCGGTTCGCCACGTGCGCTGGACCTCACTGGCCAGACAACGATGACAGAGCTGCTGCATCTGTTCGATCTCGCTCACGTGCTGGTCACGAACGACTCGGGACCGGCCCACTTCGCGGCGCTGACACGGATCCACGAAGTCGTCTTCTTCGGGCCGGAGATCCCGGACCGCTATCGGCCGCTGTCGACCAACTCGGACGTGATCCACACCGGATACTCCTGCAGCCCGTGCATCGGTCCGCTCAACCAGCGGCGGTCGCCCTGCAACGACAACCTGTGCCTGAAGAGCATCGACATCGGGGAGATCGCCGTGCTGGTTCGCTCGCGTCTCGAGGCGGTGCGGTCTTCGGCTGCTCCCGTCGCCGGTGCTCGCTCATCCGAAGGCGACGGTGGACGTTAGCCCGGAGATCCTCACAACCGATTGAGCGGCCTGTAGATTCGGGCGCAGACCTTGGGACCATTGTTCGAAAATACGCATCCAAACTTCGGACAGCTGTTTCGGGTCTCCTGTCGCGGTGAACGTCACCTCAGTGTTCACGTGGCCCGCTGCGTTTCAATCCAGCGAGACGACGACCTTGCCCTTCGCACGTCCGGCCTCGACGTAGGTCATGGCTTCCTTGGTCGATGCGAAGGGGAACACTCGGTCCACGACTGGGCGAATAATTCCCCTATCGATGAGGTGGGTGATCTCGGTCAACTGGCCACCGTTTGCTCTCATGAACAGAAACGAGTAGGTGACCTGGCGGCGTTTTGCCTTCGCCCGAATCCCACGGCTCAAGAAGCCCATGATCATTCTCAAGACCCACGACGCGCCGATGCTTCGCGCAAACGCGGCGTCCGGTGGTCCTGAGATGGAAATAAGCTGTCCACCGGGCTTGAGGACTTGCAGAGATTTCTCGAGCGTCACCTTGTCCAGGCTATTCAAGACCACGTCGTAGTCACGGAGAATGTGTGCGAAGTCTTCCTTCTTGTAATCGATCACGACGTCTGCCCCAAGGCTTCTGACCAGGTCCACGTTGTCCGTGCTCGTGGTCGTCGCCACGGTCGCGCCGACGTGCTTCGCCAGCTGAATGGCAAACGTGCCCACGCCGCCCGAGCCTGCGTGGATGAGAACCTTTTGTCCTTTCTGGAGATGCGCCCTTTCGATCAGCGCCTGCCAGGCCGTCAAGCCGACGAGCGGGATGGACGCCGCTTCTTCCATGGTGAGTGCCGTTGGCTTGATCGCCACGTCATCTTCGTTGACGGCGATGAATTCCGCGAATGCGCCGATTCGCCCGTCAGCCGGCCGCGCATAGACCTCGTCACCGAGCTTGAATCGACGCACTCCGGATCCGACCCGAACCACGACTCCCGCCACGTCATGGCCCAACGTGAGCGGCAGGTGATACCGCAGAAAGAGCTTGAACTCGCCGTTTCTGATCTTGGAGTCCAGAAGGTTGACACCAGCGGCGTGGATCTTCACCAGGACGTCGTCCGCTAGCGGTTCAGGGTCTGGCATGGTGCCAGCCCGCACGCGCTCCGCGCTTCCATATCGATCCAGGAGGAAGGCCTTCATTGATGTTGCCTCTCGGTCACTTCACCGACACGATCGCGGGGGGCGGACGCTCTCACCGCGTCGAGGTGTAGGTCCCTTCGAATGCCGGCATCCAGGACGCGAACGGGAGCGAACCTGCGAAGCCATCGCAGCCGACTCGCGAGTCCTCCGGCGGTGTATCGCACTTTCGGATGAGCGGCGACCGCCGCTTTCAACACCGCCTCGGCCACGATGCCCGGCTCGTCGGCACCTGCCATCACCTCTTTCAGTGTCTGGCCCAGGGCCGCACGAACCGCGCGGTATTCATCGAGCTTCGAGTCGGGTTCGAGAAGGTTCGCGTCGAACTGTGTCTTCGTATACGCGGGCTCGATGACCGAGACACGGATACCCCTGGTCCGCAGCTCATGGTCGAGCGATTCCGAGTAGCCTTCGACCGCGTGCTTCGTCGCGGCGTAGAGAGCGCCGTACGGCATCGGAAGGAGTCCAAGCACGGAGCCGATGTTGATGATGCGACCGCTCCCTTGGCGGCGCATGTGCGGCACGACGGCGCGGGTCATGCGGATGAGCCCAAAGAAGTTTGTCTCGAAGATCGACCGAGCCTGTTCGATCGAGCTCTCCTCCGCCCCGCCGGGGGCGACACCGAAGCCGGCGTTGTTCACGAGGAGGTCGATGCGGCCTTCATGCCGCAGCACCTCGCCGACGGCGGCTTCGACCGAGGCATCGTCGGTCACGTCGAGCATCAGCATGTGGAACGATCCGGTGCCCGCCGTGCCTCCGCGTCTGCTGGTGCCGTAGACCGTGTAGCCAGCCTTTGCGAGCCGCTCTGCCGCGGCTTCCCCGATGCCTGATGAGGCGCCCGTCACGAGTGCGATCTGCCTTTTGAGCTTAGCCATGTGTTCCTCCTGAATGCGCTGGCCGCCCAGCAATTACCGGTCTGTATATATGATGAGCATCATCATTGAGTAATGATTATATGACGATCGTCATGTATAATGTCAAGCAGCGCACACACACGAGGGGGGCAGTTATGAAAGTGAGTCGGGAACAGGCCGCGCAGAACCGGGAGCGAATCCTCGACGCCGCCGCCCAACTATTCCGTGAGAGGGGTTTTGAAGGGATCGGGCTCGCTGATCTCATGAAGAAGGCAGGGCTCACCCACGGTGGATTTTACGGACACTTCTCCTCGAAGGACGACCTGATCGCGCAGGCATCTGCCCGGGAACTCACGCGCTCGCTTGCGCACTGGAACGAGGTCGGCGAGCGGGCGTCAGGTGATCGCCTGTCCGCGGTCGCCGCGGTCTATCTCACCGGCACACACCGCGACAATCCGGGCGCGGGTTGTATGCTGGCCGCGCTGGGCCCGGACGTGTCGCGACAGGGTCCGGCCGTACGCCGCACCGTCACCGACTACGTGCGCTCCATTTGCGATCTCATCGTGACGCTGGTTCCTGGCAAATCGAAAGCCGCAAGACGCCAGAAGGCCATCAGCACGTACGCCACATTGGTCGGCACAATGGTGCTCGCGCGCGCCGTCAATGATCGTGTGCTGTCGCAGGAAATCCTGGAGGCCGGCCGGGCCGCTGTTAAGGCCTGATAACGCGATTGCCGCTCCACGGTGCCGTGGTTTGCGCGTTTAGCAAAGATTGCAGACTCGATCAGGGAGTCTGGGATTCGAACCCAGCCGACACACTCCAACCGATTCATATCGTTGGAGTTGCATCGGCGCGAGCGATTCGAAAAGTGTTGGCTGGGACGTAGGGATTCGAACCCCAATAACCGCGTCCAGAGCGCGGTGTCCTACCGTTGAACGACGTCCCAGCAAAGAGTCGAGGGGTAGGCCGAGCCTTCAATTATAGGTGCGACGGACCGCGGCGGGCAAGCAGGGGCCCGATCAGGCCGACTTTGAGACCCTGGCTGCGGCTGGGGCCTGAACGGGCTCGTTGTCGAGGCTCCGCCAGAGATACCACGACGCCACGGAACGGTAGGGCCGCCACGCCTCGCCGATCTTGCGCAGGCGGTCGGCCTTCGGCCGCTTCCGCAGGCCGTAGGCGCGCTGGACGGCCACGACAATCCCGAGGTCGTCGACCGGGAGCACGTCAGGCCGATGCAGCCGGAAGATCAGGAACATCTCCGCCGACCACCGCCCGATGCCCTTGACCTTCACCAGCGCATCGATCACGTCCTCGTCGGACAACGCATCCAGGGCCTCGAGATCGACGATGCCGGTGGAAATCTTGTCGCACAGATCCCTGAGGTAGCCGATCTTCTGCCGGCTCATCCCGGCGCCGCGCAGCGCATCGTCACTGACACGAGCGAATCCCTCCAGGGTCGGACTACCTTCAGGCGCCGACGCGACGAGCGTCGCCATTCGTCCGTAGATGGTCGCCGCCGCCTTGGTCGAGAGCTGCTGGCCGGTGATGGCGCGAACGAGCGCCGAGAAGTGATCCGCGCGCTGAGCGGCAGCAAGGCCACAGGGGCCATGCCGCCGAATCAGCGACGCCAGTACTGGATCACGACGCAGGAGCGTCCGTCGCGCACGCTGGTAGTCCGCCGGGGTCACTGCGCGCGATCATAATCCAGTACCTCTTACCTGCCTCTTACCCCACTCTTGCGTGTCCTTACCCGGCTTGCTCCACCGCGCGACTGGAGAGGATGCCCACACCGACCATCTGCTGTATGTCGCCGGCGTCCTTCTGCTCGCGCCGGCGGCGATGACTCGCCAGGCCACCCTTGCGGCCCGCGTCGCGCGCCTCTTCGCTCGTCCACTCGTGCGCGGTACCCTTCTGGTGCGCGGCCTTCCCACCTTTGCTGGCAATCTCTTTCTGTTTGCTGCGATCCATTGACGCAAAACCGCGATCTTCTTTTGCCACGTCGACCCCCTTGTACTCGTTCGTCACTGTCGAGCAGGAGTGTGCAACGGTGGTGCCACGATGCGGTCGGGCGGGAATGCGAAAAACACACGGGATCTCTGGGCGCTGTCCAGGTGATGTGAAAGCTCAGCGGCAGTGTGCGCGACACGCTCGAGGCGCACACTGTGTAAGTCCTTACTCGGCAGCCAGCTCCAATGCACGGTCGAGCCGTGCGCATACGCGGTCCCGGCCGAGCAGCGACAGCACATCGTAGAGTCCTGGACTCGCGCTGCGACCGGTCACCGCCACACGCGTCGCGTGTATGAGCATTGCGGGCTTGACGCCGCGTGCCTCGGCAACGGACCTCAACAGTATTTCCAGGCTCTGCTGATCGAAGCGCTCGGCCTCCGCACATCTCGACGCGAGCGCGCCCAGGTGCGCGCGCATTCCCGGGACGGCAAGGTGCTTCTGCACCGCGGTCTCGTCGAAAGTGACGGTCTCATCGAAGAACGGACGGCCATCGTCGACGAACTGGCCGAGCTTCTTCGCCCGAGGCTGAAGGAGCGTCATCACGCGCAGGAACCACTCGCGCTCGTCGCCGTCGAAGGACGCCCGCCACAGACCGGCGTCGGCGAGGAGCGGCTGCACGCGTGCGGCGAGATCGCCGGGGGTCAACCGGCCGATGTGCTGCTGATTGAACCAGTCGAGCTTTTCCTGACTGAAGACGGCGTTGCCGCCGCTGATGCCCTCGAGCGTGAACGCGGCGACGAGCTCGTCGCGCGTGAAGAGCTCCTGATCAGTTCCCGGCGACCAGCCGAGGAGCACGAGGAAGTTGACCATCGCTTCGGGAAGATAGCCGAGGCGGTGGTACTCCATCACCGAGGTGGCCCCGTGACGCTTGCTCAGCCGTTTCTTGTCCGGGCCGAGGATGAGCGGCACGTGCGCAAAGCGCGGCGTCGGCTGGCCGAATGCCTGGTAGAGCAGAACCTGCTTGGGGGTATTCGAGATGTGGTCGTCGCCACGGACAACATCCGTAATGGCCATGTCGATGTCGTCTGCGACAACCGTGAGGTGGTAGGTCGGGTGCCGATCGGAGCGCAGCACGACGAAGTCTTCGAGGTTGGCGTTGTCGAACGCGATCGATCCGCGCACGCGGTCGTCGAAGCGTGTCTGCCCGTCAGGGACCTTGAATCGCACCGCGCGCGGCGCGCCCGACGCCTCGAGCGCCGCGGTCTCCTCCGCCGGACGCGAAAGGCAGGTGCGGTCGTACATCCAGCCGCCACCGGCGGCCTCCGCGGCCTGGCGCTTCTGCTGAATCGACTCGGTTGAGCAGTAGCAGTAGTACGCGCGGCCTTCGGCCACGAGACGATCGGCCATCGCTCGGTACCGATCGATCCGCTCGGACTGAAAGTACGGCGCGTGTGGCCCGCCGATGTCAGGCCCTTCGTCCCAGTCGAGGCCAAGCCACCGCAGGCCGTCCAGGATGCCGGTGACCATCTCCCAGGACGACCGCTCGGTGTCCGTATCCTCGATGCGCAGCACGAACGTCCCCCCGTGCCGGCGCGCGTAGAGCCAGTTGAAGAGCGCGGTGCGCGCGCCACCGACGTGGAGATAGCCGGTGGGAGACGGGGCGAATCTGACGCGGGGCATGTTGGGGAATTGTACTGGGTTCGGCGTTCGTCGTTCAGGGTTCAGGGTTCAGGGTTCGCGGCTCGGTCTCGGTTCGGGTTTTCGTTCGGGGGGCTGAGACCGATGGCATACAATCGCGCCCGACAGCATGATCGACACATCCGATCGCCGGGCCGTGCCGGGGTCGTCGATTTCGGCCGGCGCGTTCCTGTGCCTGCTCGCGTTCCTGCTTGGGCTGACAGGCTGGCTGTTCACCAGCGCGCGCGTGTCCTTCGTCGACCCTGACCGTGACACCGTGGACTACGTGCTGGTCGCTCGGCCGTCATCCCAGCTCGTGATGTGGTGCCTCGGCGCGTTGGGACTCCTCGGGCTCTCGCTGACAGTGGCCGTGCGCCGCTGGTTTCAACTGCGGCGGTGGCAAGACGCGTTTGCCTGGCCCGTTGTCGGCTCCCTAGCACCGATCTTGATCCTGGTGCTGCCGCTCGTCGCAATCGGCATGCTGGCGACGCCGCTCGCTCGCGCCGCGCCGCCGTGGATCTACCTCTTCGTCGACCTCCGCTGGTGGCTCCTCGCGGCGACCATCGTGCTCCTGGCAGGCGCTGCTGCGGAACGCTCGGGAAGAACGATAGAGCCGCGCGCCCGCATCATGCTCGCGCCGCTCGTCTGGGAGCTCCTGACGGCTGCAACGCTGCTGGCTGCGGCGCTGGCATTTTCGCCGAAGGATCGTTTCGACCCGGCCGTCGTCGGCGACGAGCCGAAGTACATACGCTACCTCGAGAACTGGTACAGGGGCCGGGGCACAGACATCGACAATCTGGTCCCCATCCAGAAACTTCCCGTCGACTACCAGCCGCAGGTTCTGAGGAACGTCGGCCACGCCGTTGAAGCGCTGTCGATCATCGTCACAGATCTCTTCTCCGATGCGCGCCGGCTTGCCGGACTCCCGGCGCCGCCACGGCCCGGCCCCGCGTCGTCACACGGGGATGCGTTTATCAAAGGGCAGCACGGCGGCGTCTATCAGGTGCACAACCCCGGACTCTCGCTGCTGCTCTTCCCGGGCTACTTTCTCGATCGCTTCGTGCTGACGTGGAGCAGCCATTCGTTCGCACAGGGACCGGCGCACCTGTACGCCACAAATGTCGTGATGCTGTCGATGTATCTGCTGTGGGGCCTCGCGCTCTTCCGGTTGCTCTCCTCCCACACCAGCGACCCGGCGCTCTCATTCGCGGTCGCCTGCATCGCGCTCCTGAGCCTGCCCGCCACCGCCTTCGCCTATCAGTACTATCCGGAGGTCGCGGGAGGACTCCTTCTCGTCGTCGTTACTCGATACGTCGCCATGCCGACCGGTACGGGATTCTGGCCGGCGTTCGGATATGGAGCGCTCGCGGGATATCTCCCGTGGCTGCACGTGCGATTCGGCTACGCCGCGATCGTGGCTGGAACCTTGATGACGGTGGGAAGGATGCGGTCGGCGCGTCGGACCGTCGTCGGATTCTGGATCGGCCTTGCGCTACCGATCGGTGCGCTCTGCACTGTACAGCTATTACCTCACCGGGAGCCTTCTTCCATCCAAAGTCTGGGCGGTGATGCTCGCAGCGGAGCCGGAAACGCACGTGATCAATCCCGCCGCTGCTCGACGCCTCGTCGGCCTCTGGCTGGATGTCGACTGGGGGCTGGTCGCACATGCCCCGGTGTACCTGCTGGCACTTGCCGGGATGTGGCCGTTGTGGCGGCGCAGCCGCCGGCTGACGATGCTCGTGGTGCTTCTCGTGCTGCCGCTCGTGATGCAGTCAGCGGCGTACAACTGGCATGGGAGCGGCACGGCGCCGCTGCGGATCGTGACCGCGGTCGTGCCGCTGCTCGCGATTCCGCTGGCCGACGCCGTGCTGCACTTCCGGCGCTCGCGGTGGTTCCTCGTTGCGTGCGGAGTGCTCGCCGCCATCTCCATCAGCAACGGGTTGTCGTTCAACAGCCAATTCGACCGCGCCCGGCCGGTACTCGAGGGACCGACGATTGGCGGGTGGCTGAGCCGGCTGGACTTCCCGCATCTCGACACGCCTGACTGGTGGCGCAATCCGCTCGTGCTCTTCTGGATTGCCGTTTCGGTGCTCGTCCTCCTGTGGCCGGCGATCCGCTCCAGGCCGGAGCCGGATAGCGGCGCGTGGTCGTGGGCGAGCGTGACGGCAACGGTCCTCATCGGCATCGCCGCCGGCAGTTCCGCGATTGGGGCGTGGACCGGCGTGCCACTTCGAGCTCGTTTCCTCGTCGACTACCCCGAGGCGCGTGACACCGCACTTCGATTCCATCTCGCCCACCGCGGCGGAACGCTCTGGTCGGCTCGGCGCGGACCGACGACGCCCGAAGCCGTCTTTCCGAATCCATCGGGCGTGGCGATCACGGTCAGCAACGATTCGCCGGTGGCGCTGGTGAACGACGAGGTAGCCGTGACAGTCGCTGCCGCCGGCGCGGCCGGCACGGCTGCGTGGGGCACGTTCGCCGTGGACTTCGGCGACGGGCGGCGCTCGGGACCGCTGGCGCTCGTGGGCACCGCCGTCGCCCATCACGCGTACTCCACTCCAGGCGAATACCAGGCGACCGTGGTCACTGCGATGCCCGGGGCGCCGGAGGTTCGTGGCGAGCACCACGTGAAGGTGATTCCACCAGACCTGATCGGACCGTATGGATTCGAGCGCATTCCCGGACTGCCAGCCGAATTGATGGGCCTGCCTGTCACTACAGCTATCGATCGCATCAGGTTCAACGAGTCCGGCGTCGACCTGGAGTGTTCGACGTCCCGGCAGGATGTCAGCGGCACGACCTACTGGGTCTGGCTGATCGGGTACGAGCAAGGAAGTCTGCGGGCACGCCTGTATATGGCGTCGAGCGTCGCTGCAGCCGGTGATCGCCGCCACTTCACGCTGACGATCGTTCCGGGCCCAAGTCCCGATCCGGGCCGGCACGCAACCGTCATCGTCGCTGTCGCGCCGCCCCAAGGGAGCGGCGCCAGGTTTCGCAGCCCCGCGTTCTCTTTCCACTGGCCGGCGCCGGAGCTGACGGTCGGCTCGCCGATCGTCGTGACGGCCGCCGAGGCACGCTGAGGCGCCGGCCCTCGACAGGACCTGACTTCATGACCCGATTTCTGACCGCCGCATGCGCCACACTCGTGGTCCTGTGCCTGTTCCAGTGGCGCGTGATCCGCGATTTGAAGACCGAGCTCGCGGCGGTCGACGCACGCGCGCAGCAGGCGGCGCTAGTCGACCTGGCCGATCGCCGAGATGAAGTGCTGCGCGTGATGACCTGGATCGGCGCTTCGGGCCGGGCGACCGGCGCGGGCAATTCGTCGGACGGGATTTGCAAGGACGGCGCACCGGACGTCGACCGGATTGGGAGGTGGCTCTTCGACGCGTATCTGCTCGAACGCGCGAAGGGACGCACCGAAATCGACGCCCGCCAGCACCTGCTCGAGGTCATGCGCGCGGGCAGCCGCTGAGATGGCCGATCGGGATCTGTCCGGCTGAAGCCGGACACTACATTGCTTCACAGGCTCTGAGCCGCGAGCCGCGAGAACGCTACGTCATGATCCCGAGGAAGAACAGCACGAGCTCGAGGAGGAGGATGAGGATGACGGTGATCTCGAGGAAGTGGCCCCGGGAGATGGCGAGCTGCTCGACGGCGAAGCGGTAGATGTCGTCGAGCGTCTCGAGCTTGTCCTTGACGCTTGCCTTCCAGCTCGCCAGGCCCAGCCGGGCGGCGGTCAGGTGGAAGAGGCGTGCCGAGTAGATGTCGCCCACCATCTTGAGCGCGTTCTCGGTGCGGTCGGTGATTTCGTTGACGTCGATGAAGAGCGCGTGGAGGTGAGACGTCGCCGCGACGTATCCGCGGGCGAGGAACAGGAAGCGCGGCGGCTTCTGGAGCTGCGGGTACATGCGTCCGAGCTCGACGTCGAGCAGCTCGTCGTAATAGCGGAACTCGAGCAGCTGCGAGTTGGCGAACTCGAAGATCTCGAGCGCCGCCTGCGCGCCGGGTTCGGTGTCGTAGACGAACGCCGCGTTCCACGTCGGCACGACGAGATCGTCGGCGAGGTAGGACAGCCGGTTGCTCATGATCTCGTCGCGTTCCTGACGGCTGAGCGCCTGACGTTCGCCGCGCACGAGGCGGGCGATGTCGTCCGAATGCGCGGCGATCAGGGCCTCGGCCGTCGTGGGCGTCGCGAAGCCGGTCACCGCAACAACGAGATAGTCTTCGCTGAGGAACTTCGTTCTGCCAACCGTCATCGTCTCGGCAAAACGCTCCGTGATGCGCCTGGCAATCTTCTCGGCCCGGCGTTCGAGCTCGGCGTTCTCGACGTAGATCTGGCTCAGGCCGAGCAAGGCCGGCCACTCGCCCGAGAATGGCCGCGACAACGCAAGCGAGAGCACGCCGTAGTCGAAGAACTTCACACGCAGCTTGAAGCCGTCGACGTCCGTGATGTCGAGCGCGTCGCCGTCGACGAGGATGGGCGGGGTCGCGTATCGCAGATAGGAAGGGGCCGCCGACTTGGTCGTCAGCTGTGCGTTGATGGCGCCGCCGCCAATCGCCGCGCGAAGCGCCGTGAAGTCGATCTGCTCGGCAACGTCGAACAGGTAGAACGCGGTGATGGTTGCGGAGGTGATCGCCGGCATCGAGGTGCCCCGCCGCAGTATCTCACGCCGACGAGAAGGCCACGGTCAGATCGCTCGTCGATGCCGCCTGTCCTGCAGCGAAGCCTCGCTCCGTGTAAAATCAGCGTCAGTCGCGTGCGACAACCATTATTTCATCACGACCGAAAATGGCCCGGCAAGAAACCCTGCTGGCAGTCCGGGCTGCGTTCCATTCTGAAGCTCCTGATCAGCGCTGGTCTGGCGCTCGCCTTCTGCCTAACGGGCGGGACCGCAGATGCGGCGCAGGCGCGAACCGGAACGATTCGGGTGGAGGTCATCGCCGCGGCCACGCCGGTCGAGGGCGCGACCGTCTGGGCGGGTGGTGAGTCCGCCCCGACTGACGCGTCCGGCGTCGCCACGCTGACGATGCCTCCCGGGCCAGTCATCGTTGTCGCCACCAATAACGGATACGAGTCGGCGACCGCCCGCGTCGACGTCGTCGCGGGCAGCGAGCGCGCTGTCCGCCTGGTCTTGACGGCGAAACCGACGGTGCGAAAAGAGGGCACGGTCGTGGCCAGCACGCACACCGGCCTTCGCATCGAGGACCAGGCTGTTCCCGTCGAGGTGCTCGACCGCAACGAGATCGAAGACGGGTTGCTGATGACGCCGGGCAACATCGTGGAATCGCTCAACGAGATGAGCAGCCTGCGCCTCCAGACCACTTCGCCGGAGCTGGGCCTCGAGATGGTACGCATCCAGGGCCTGCGCGGCCAGTACACGCGGCTGCTCGCCGACGGGGTGCCCATCTACTTTGATCTGCCTGGCGGGCTCGAGCCGGTCCAGATCCCGCCGATGGATCTCGGCCGCTTCGAAGTCATCACGGGAGGCGCCTCGGCGATCTTCGGAGCGAACGCCCTGGCCGGCGTGATCAACCTGCTGTCTCGCCCGCCCGGCAAGGATGCAGATCGCGAGTTCCTGTTCAACCAGTCCACGCGGGGCGGGACGGATGGCGTACTCTGGCTCTCGTCGCCCTGGACCGGATCGTGGGGCCGCACGTTCCTCGTCAGCGCGCATCGGCAGAACGAAAGCGATGTGGACGACGACGGCTGGTCGGACATTCCCGGTTACTCGCGCGGGGTCGTGCGCCAGCGTGTGTTCTGGGACAACCGGCGAGGTCGGTCGGTCTCCGGCACGGCAGGCGTGACGTTTGAAACGCGCGAGGGCGGCAGCGAGTTCGCGCATCAGTCGCTCGAGAGCCGGAGCGCCGACGGCGCCCTCTTTGGCCAGATGCCGCTCGGCCGTTTCGTCCTGGCCGGCGCCGGGGCCCTCTACGTGCAGTCGCGCACCCGCGACTTCAGCGACAGACGTGAACAGGAACGGCGTCAGGGGGCGACCATGGAGATCGAGCTGCGCGGCACGACGCCGCGCCAATCCTGGATCGCCGGCATCAACACCGACTGGTTCGCGATTCGAACCCCGGATCCGTATCCGACGCCGTACCTGTCCACGCGGCCCGGCATCTTCGTCCACGACGATGTGCGGGTCACGTCGTGGCTCTTGGTCTCGGGAAGCGCCCGCGCTGATCACCACAACATCTACGGCTTCCAGCTGAGTCCGCGTGGATCGGCCCGCGTGCACCGCGGACCGTGGGCGGCGGGGATTACGGCCGGCCGGAGCTACTTCGCACCGACGGCGCACATGGAAGAGACGGAAGCGGCGGGACTCGCACGCCTGTCGGTTGACGGCGCGCTCCATGTCGAGACCGTGGTCAACGTCTCTGCCAATCTCTCGTACACGGCGCGCGCCTCCACCGTGACGGCGACGGTGTTCCATTCGAACCTCGATCATCCGGCTCAGATCGACCGTGCGACCTACACGCTCCGCACCGTAGCCGATCCCGTCGTCACGAGCGGCGTCGAGGTCGTCGCCACGGCGCGCCTGGCGCCGATCGCTCTGACCGGCACGTACACGTATACGGAGTCGCGCGAGGACGGCGGCCGCGACGTCGCGCTCACGCCGAGGCACAGGGCCGGTCTCGTCGCGACGGCAGAAGGCGAGGGCCGCGGCCGGGTCAGCGCACAGGTCTACTTCACCGGCAAACAGCGGCTCGACGCCAACCCTTATCGATCGACGAGCGAGTCTTATGTCGTGCTCAACCTCCTCGCCGAGCACCCGTTTGGCCGTTGGCGGGTGTTCATCACCGGGCAGAATCTGACTGATGTCCGCCAGACTCACTGGGATCCGATCGCGCGCCCGGCGCGTGACGTCGACGGCCGGTGGACAGTCGACGCCTGGGCGCCTCTCGAGGGCCGCGTGATCAACGGCGGGATCAGGGTCGCGTTCTGACGCCGCCGGACCGGACGCCGACACCATGATTGCGACGACGCGTGGGATAGTCTTGAACCGTATGCACTGGATTTGCGGAGTCGCACTCCTCTTCACGGCCACCGTATCAACAGTCGGCGGCATGGACCAGTTCTTCGGTCCTCGCGTCGTTCGGCTCGCCGCCGAGCGCGCGCCCGTCGCCGGAGTCGCGGCCATCGGGACCGCCGCTCCGGCCCGGACGGTCGAGACGGGAGCGCAATCGGCCCCGCCGCTCTCCGCAAGCTGGCCGGGGTTTCGCGGTCAGGATCGCGACGGCGTGTATCGCGAATCCATCCGCGTGTCGTGGGAGGGGCTCGCGCCGATCTGGAAGAAACCGGTCGGCGGCGGGCGAGCGTCGTTCGCAGTCGCCGACGGCCGCGCGTTCACCATCGAGCAGCGCCGCCAACAGGAGGTCGTGGCCGCCTACGACGTCATGACGGGCCGCGAGCTCTGGACCAGTGCCTGGCAGGAACGCTTCAGCCAGTGGATGGGCGGCGGCGAAGGGCCCCGGGCCACCCCGGCCTGGGCGGACGGCCATGTCTTCGCGCTCGGCGGCAGGGGCGAGTTCCGGTGCCTTGACGCGGTCACCGGCCGGCTCGTCTGGCGCACGAACATCCTGCAGGATGCTGGCGCCAAGAATCTGAGGTGGGGCATGGCGGGCTCGCCGCTCATTGCCGGGGACGCGGTCATCGTGCAGCCCGGCGGCCCGGCCGGTCGATCGGTCGTAGCCTACGATCGCCGGACGGGCAAGCGGTTGTGGACTGCGCTCGACGATCAGCAGGCCTACGTCTCGCCGATGCAGGTCACGCTCCTTGGCGTCCCGCAGTTCCTGGTCGTCAGCGCCAGGCGGTTGGTGGGACTGAGTCTCGATCGGCGCGATGTGCTCTGGGAGTTCCCCTGGAAGACCGATCACGATGCCAGCGCGGCCCAACCGATCGTGATCGGCGACCAGCGCGTCTTCTACTCGTCCGGCTACGGCACCGGCGCGGTCGTCATCGAGCTCACGAAAGCCGGCGAACGGTTCACCGTGCGTGAGGTCTGGCGCAATATCCGCATGAAGAACCGCCAATCGAGCTCGGTCCTGCACGACGGCTTCATCTACGGCCTGGACGAAGGGATCCTCGCGTGCCTCGACGCCTCGACGGGCGAGCTCAAGTGGAAGGGCGGGCGCTACGGACACGGTCAGGTCCTCCTCGCCGGCGGCCACCTCGTCGTCATCACCGAGGAGGGTGAGCTCGTCCTCGTGGCCGCCACTCCCGAGAAACTTCAGGAGGTCGCCCGCGTGCCGGCCATTGAAGGCGAAACCTGGAACGTCCCGGCGTTTGCCGACGGCATCCTGCTCGTGCGCAACACCGAGGAGATGGCCGCGTTCAACCTGCGGCCCGACGTCAGATAGGTCGCCGACTCATCCGCAGGACGTGAGAGCGGATACAATGCGCCGATGTTTGCGCTGACGCCCATCGCTTCCTCGCTCGTCTGGATCGTCGCCCAGGCCCAGCCGACCCCCGTGAAGCCCCCTGACATTCTGCTCGACAGCCACTCCGCCGTCATCGTCGGTCAGGCGGCTGCGCCGGCGCAACCCGAGACGAAGACCGCGACGCACGGCCGCGAATACTTCGTGTCCTGGGGCTACAACGGCGACAGCTACACGAAGAGCGACATGCACTTCAGCCAGCCGTCGCTCGGCAACGACTTCACGCTCGTCGACGTGCAGGCCCGCGACAGCAAGGCCTGGACCAGCCTCTTCAGCCACAGCCTGTTCGTTCCGCAATACAACATACGGTTCGGCGTCTTCTTCAACGAGAAGTGGGGTCTCGAGGTGGCGCTCGACCACTTCAAGTGGATCGTCAGAGCAGGATCAGCAGGTCCGCATGACCGGGACGCACAACGGGGTGTCAGTCGACACCCCGGTCACGCTCACGCCGGATGTCCTGCGCTATCAGCTCAACAACGGAGCAAATCCTCTCTTCTTCAACGCGGTCAGGCGCGTTCGGCTCGCGGGCTCGCCCGGGCGGACGGGTTACTTCTCCTTCTTGGCGAAAGCGGGCGGTGGGTTCGCGGTCCCCCACACAGAGAACGCGGTGTTCGACCAGCCGAACGAAAAGGGCTTCCAGTTCCTCCATGGCTGGGACCTGGACGCCGCCGCCGCCGGCCGCCTCCACATCTTCAAGCGCCTGTACTTCGAGTTCGAGGAGAAGCTCGTGTACGCGCGCTACTTCGGCGTCAAGGTCGATCGCGGCACGGCCGAGCACAGCGTCAAGGCCAGCGAGTTCTCGTTCCACTTCGGAATGTCGTTTGGCGGGTGAGGCCGCAGGCCGCTAGATACGTCGTTGCCGCCAGGAGCCGCCATCTCCGAAGCTAGGCGGTCTTCGGGAGCGCTCGGACCTTCGGTCGATGCCCCCGAGCTCTTATCGCGTGCCACAAATCCCACTTGGCCTGGAATGTCAGCCAAATCTGGGCGTCCCACCGCGTCAGCGCCTCGAACAAGAGCGCAGTATCGGCGCTGACCCCGCGACGACCCTTGATGATGGCCGACCGGGCATCAGTGAAGCGTGAGGTGAATGGACTCGTGAGAACGCGCTTGCGAGGTCGCAGGGTTTTGGAGACGGGGTGGAGACGCGCCGCGGACGAAAAAAACGCTCAATAAGACCGGGTATTAACTGGCGGTGAGGCAGGGATTCGAACCCTGGGTAGGAGTTTAAAGCCCCTACAACGGTTTAGCAAACCGCCGCTTTCGGCCACTCAGCCACCTCACCCCTTCGACTCGCTGGGCTCGCTCAGGGCAAGCCGCAGACGCTAAGTGTACGTGAAATCAGGACTTCGCCGATCGACTTTTTCATTCGACGCGGCGGGGGTCTGTCAAACCGCCGCCTTCGTCAAATTCGACTGGAAATCACCCGGTTCCGCAAAGAGAGACCCACTAACAGTGGGCACACAGGCGGAAAGGCCGAGAAACCGACACGCGCCAATTGGCGCGCCTTGCCTCATTCTATAATCTCGCTCCGATGAGCCTTGCCCGTGGCTCCCGACTTGGCCTGCTAACCGCTCGCGACTGCCTCGCCCGGCACCCCAGACAGCCGGCATGACCGACGTGCCCGACCAGACATTCGAACGCCGTGGAGAGTGGACGCTGAGCAACGATGCGCTCCAGCGGCTGCTCAACTGGCTCGACGGTGGTGCGGACTCGGACGGACACGCCTACGTCGAGATGCGGCGTCGACTGCGAGACTACTTCGCGCGCAAGAACTGCCATCCCGCCGACGACCTCGCGGACGAAACGCTCACGCGAGTGGCGCGCCGCCTCGAGGAGGAGGGCATCACCCGTGCCGAGACTCCGGCTCGCTATTGCTACATCGTCGCGCGGTTCGTGTTCCTCGAGTACGTGCGCGACACCAAGGCACACCCGATGGTCACCCACGCGTCGGGCGATGTCGCGCCGCCGCCGTCCGCCCAGTCCGCAGCGGACGCCGCGGAAGCCGCCGGCAGGCGAGAAAGACTGCTCGCCTGCCTGCAGAAGTGCCTCCAGGAGCTCGATCCGCTGAATCGTCGCATCATCACGCGCTACTACATCGGAAGCGAGCGCGTGAAGATCGACAACCGCCGCGAGCTGGCCGAAAGCCTCGGCCTCAGCCCGAATGCCCTGACCATCCGGGCGTGCCGGATCCGTGCGCGGCTGGAAGCGTGTGTCCGGCGGTGCGCCGGCGCCGGGGTGAAAGGTTTAGAGCAGTGAGACTTAACATACCGAGGGGGGTCGATGTCTGGCTATGAATGCGGGTGTCCGTCTCCAACACGAGCATGACGACCGAGACGTACTCCGTCCAGACGATCCGCGACTATCTCCTGGGCCAGCTGCCTGAGGCCGAAACCGAACGGCTGGACGAGCTGAGCATCAGCGACGACGAGTGCGCCGAGCGTATTAGAGCCGTGGAGCACGACCTCGTCGACGCGTTCGCGCGCGGGGAATTGCACGGACCAGTCCTGGACCAATTCCGCTCGAGCTATCTGACGAGCCCACGGCGGCGCGAGGCGACTCGATTCGCCGAAGCGCTGCAGTCTCTCGACGAGAACTCCGGAAGAGACATCTCGTCAGAGGCCGGTCGGGGGCCGACGACGCTCGTTCGCGAGAAGCGGCGTTGGCCCGAACGGCTGGCGCTTGCCGCCGCTGTGATCGTGCTCGCGACCGCGAGCGCGTGGCTGGCGCTCGACAACCGGACGCTTCGCGCCCGCGTGACGAGCGTCGAGTCGGCTCGTGACGAGCTCCAGCGCGATCGGCAACTGCGCGAGGCCGAGGCCCGCCGGGCGCCGGACACGGCCCTGCCGTCGACCAACGCCGGGGCGGCTCCGCTGACGGTCGCGACGCTGGTCCTCGTGCCGCAATTGCGGAGCGCGCGTCAGCTGCCGACGTGTCGCCCTGGCCGGCGGCACTGGAGATCTGGCGGTGCAGCTCGATCTCGAGCCGGTGGACTATCCGGCGTACGACGCGGCGCTCGTTGCTTCAAGTGGGGCTTCAAGTGGGGCCTCGAGTGGAGACCGGGTCGTGTGGCGGACGGACCGGCTGATCGCCCGTACGGTCGGCGCCCGGAAGATCGATCGATCTCCGCCTGCCCGCGACTGTTCTGAGCCCACAGGATTATCTGATCCGCGTGTCCGGCGTGCCCGCGCGTGGCGCTTCGGAGATCGTCGGCGAGTACCGGTTCACCGTCGTGAAGTAGATCTCCCATGACCGTCCTGCTGATCCTCGCGATCTGGATGACGACGGTGGCCGCTTCACCGGCGCCACCGCAGTCGACGGTGCTCGGCGTCGGTTCGCCGGTCGATCGATCGATCGCCGCGGGAGACTCCCACACCTTCGACCTCAGGCTCGACGCCGGACAGACGGCACTCATCGAGATCGAAGAACACGGGATCGACGTGGCCCTGAATGTCACCGAACCGAACGGTGACACCATCGCTCAGGTGACCGACCTGTTCGGCGGGCAGGGCCGCAGGCAAATGGCGGTTGCTGCTGAAACCTCCGGCCCCGTTGTCCTGACCGTGTCGGCGCGGCGCTGGCCGATCGCGTCGGGCTCGTACACGCTTCGGCTGACGGGCTTCCGGCCGTTGGACGCGAGCGATCGCGAACGGTTGCGAGCCATGCGTCTGCGGGCGGAGATGGGGCGCGCCGAAGACGCCGGAAACCTCGACGCTGGCGACCGCGCGGGCGGCCGAGGCCCTGACGGTCGTCGAACGCGGAGCGAGCCTCCCCGACAGCGATCTGGCGCTCTTCATCTTCGACCTCGGGCGGCTCTACTCGAACGGGGCCGATCGCCAGAAGGCGCGGCCGCTGCTCGAGCGGAGCCTGTCGCTCCTCGAAGGATCGGTCGGTCCCAACCATCCCTGGACGGCGATCGCACTGTGTCAACTCGGAGTTGTCCTCACCAACGACGGAGACTTCGTGCAGGCCGACGCGGTGCTGCATCGAGCGCTCGCGATCCAGGAAAAAGCGCTCGGTCCGGATGATCCCGACCTCGGAAGAACACTCCGGGACCTTGGGCAGCTTGCTGGAGAGACGCGGCGACCTGACGAAGGCGGAGGAAATGGACCTTCGCGCCCTGGCGATTCTCGAGAAGGCCGAAGGGCGCGCGCGGCTCCAGGCGGGTACCGTGCTCAACAATCTCGGCGTCATCTACCTCGGCCGGCGCGACTACAAGCGCGCGGGTGAGTATCTCGAGCGCGCGCTCCCGCTGATGGAAGCCACCTACGGCAGTGACAGCATCTATATCGCGGTGACCCTTCAGAACCTGGGCATCGTCGCGCGCGAGGCGAAGGACTTCGCAAAGGCCGAGGCGTATTACCTCCGGGCTCTGGCCTCCCGTGAAAAGAGCCTGGGTCCGGAACATCCGGACATCGCGGCGAATCTCATCAACCTCGCGAACGTCTACCGCTCGAAGGGCGACTATCCACTCGCGCTCGAGACTCACCTTCGGGCACTGCGCATGTTCGAACGGACCGCGGGACCGAGTGCGCCATTCACGCTCCTGTCGCTCGTCAACGTGGCGCGGACCTACGCCGTTCTCGGCGATCTGGCGAACGCCGTCACATACCAGACACGCCTCGAGCGGGCGACCGAAACGGCGATCGCGTTGAACTTGTCCATCGGGTCCGACCGCCAGCGCGTCGCCTACCTCACTCCCATCGCCGAGCGCACCGAGCGCACGCTCTCGCTCAACCTGCAGATGACCCCGGGCGATCCGGACTCGACTGCGCTGGCTGTGACCGTGCTGCTGCAGCGGAAGGGGCGCGTGATCGACGCCGCCGCCGACATGCAGGCAGCCTTGCGCCGCAACGCCGACGCCGAGAGCCAGGCGCTCCTCGATCAGTTGAACGACGTCGTCGGGCAGCTCGCGCGGCTGGTCCTGAACGGTCCGCAGAAGACGCCCGTCGACGAGTACAGGAAGTCGATTGCCGCGCTCGAAGCACAGAAGGAACAGCTCGAGTCGCAGGTCGGACGTCGAAGCGCGGAGTTCCGGGCGGCCTCCGTGCCAGTGACGCTCGAGGCGGTGCAGGCTGCGATACCCGCCGACGCCGCGCTCATCGAGTTCGCAGCGTACCGCCCGTTCGATCCGGCTATCGAGAGCGTCAGCGCGGCGTTCGGGAAACTCCGGTATGCCGCCTACGTCGTTCACCGCACCGGCCCGCCGAGCGCCGTGGATCTCGGCGAAGCCGAGACGATCGACAAGGCGGTCGAGGCGCTGCGTGGGGCCCTGGGCGATCCAGCGCGCAGCGACGTGCGGCGCCTGTCGCGCGCGCTCGACGATGCCGTCATGCGTCCGGTACGCGGCCTCGTGGGCGACAGCACCCACCTGCTGATCTCGCCGGACGGCGCGCTCAACCTCATTCCGTTCGAGGCGCTACTCGACGAGCGCGGCCGATATCTGGTCGAGCGCTATCGATGCACGTACCTGACGAGCGGACGCGACCTGCTGCGCATGCACGTGCCGCGCGAGGGTCAGCACGGGCCGCTCATCGTGGCGAATCCGGCATTCGGCGAACCAACCGCATCGGCTGCCGGGCGGACTCCGGGGCCCACCGGCCGGACCAGTGAGCAGCGACGGAGCGTGACGTCGGCGCGCGATCTGTCGGAGGTCTACTTCGCGCCGATCGCCGGGACCGCGCGCGAAGCCCAGGCGATTCAGCTGCTGTTTCCGGATGCGACCGTGCTCGCACGCGAGCGCGCGACCGAATCGTCGCTGAGACAGTTTGCCGCCCCGCGCCTCCTGCACATCGCGACGCACGGGTTCTTTCTGCAGTATGCCGGGATCGCGCCGAAGGCCGCCGCGCCGGAGACCGGCGGCGGTCCAGGCCGGGATCCGCTGCTGCGGGCCGGGCTGGCGCTCGCGCGCGCGAACATCCGCGGCTCGAGCGAGCCGGACGACGGCGTGCTGACGGCGCTCGAAGCGTCGCGGCTGAACCTGTGGGGCACCAGGCTGGTGGCGCTCTCGGCGTGCGATACCGGTGTCGGCGAGGTGCGGAACGGCGACGGCGTCTACGGCCTGCGCCGCGCGTTCGTGCTCGCCGGCGCCGAGTCGCTGCTCATGAGCCTGTGGCCCGTGAGCGACACGTGGACCGAGCGGCAGATGCGAAGCTACTACCAGAATCTCAAGCTCGGCAAAGGCCGCGGCGAATCGCTGCGTCTCGTGCAGCTTCGCATGCTGTCAGCCAATCCCCGCCTCCATCCCTTCTACTGGGCCAACTTCATCCAATCCGGCGACTGGACCCCCCTCGACTGCACCAGGCTTCGCGAATCGCCCATGGGGTGAGGCCGCCACGCGTTCCAGAGCCTCGGCGACCTAGCGACTGAAGATGAAGACCAGCGTCAAAGGCGGACAGCGATCATCAGAGCCGCAGAGTCGAAACGGCGGCGTCTGGCGTTGCCGTCCAGACGAAGCTGAAGCGCGGCGGACGGATGGCGAGAAACGAGACTTCGACCTTAGAGTTCGGGCGTGGGCGTCGAAGACGAAGCTGAAGGTGGGAAGGTTAGTGGCGAACGAGAATCCCACGCCGTCTCGGGCGATGCGCGATGAAGACGAAGCGTGAGGGGCGGAAGAATCGCGGGAAACGAGAATCCCACCGCAGTGTCGGGCGTGGCCGTCAAGACGAAGCTGAAGGCAGGACGGTTGGTGGGAAACGAGAATCCCACCGCAGTTCGGGCGTGGCGGTCAAGACGAAGCTGAAGGCAGGACGGTTGGCGGGAAACGAGAATCCCACCGCAGCTTCGGGCGTGGCCGTCAAGACGAAGCTGAAGGCAGGACGGTTGGTGGCAAACGAGAATTCCACCGTGGCGAGGACGCCGGCGACACGCTAGTCGTCGACGTGAGCCGCGTTCGCTGCCCGGAACCCGCACCTGAATCGGAACTGATCGAGGCCGCGAACGCGCTGCACGACCAGGCTCTAGAGCAGCTGCAGCGCGGCAGGCTTCGCCGCGCCCTCGTGCTCTGCCGCCACGCGCTCGGCTTGGTGGAGCGCGTGAGCGGTGCGGCGAGTGTCGACGCCGCCAACGTTGGCAACACCCTGGCCGCGATCCACGAGGAGCTTGGCGACCTCGCCGAGGCGGAGCGGGTGTTCCGGCGCTCGGTCGAAATTACCGAGCCCGCCGCCTCCGATCGAGACACCCACATCATCTTCGTCCAATCCGTCGCTGGCCTCGCCGGCGTGCTGCGCGTCGCCGGGACGCTACGACGACGCGGAATCGCTGTATCACCGGGCGCTCGGCCACGCCGAGCGGCATCTCGGACCCGAGCACACCGAAACGTTCGGACTCCTGAACAACCTCGCCGTGCTCTACAAGTTCTGGGGCCGGTTCGATGACGCCGAGACGCTCTATCGGCGGGCGTTGGCGCTCGCCGGGAAACTGTTCGACGCCGGCGACCCGGCGATGGCGACCATCTACCACAACCTTGGCGGCCTCGAACACGCGCGCGGCCGCTACGCGGAGGGCGAGCCCTACGCGCGCCGATCGGTGGCGATCCGCGAAGCGGCGCTCGGCGCCGATCACATCGAGGTCGCCTCGGATCTCTCGGCACTGGCCGGCCTCCTGGATGGGCAGGGGAAACTTGAAGAAGCCGAGACGCTATACCGGCGCGCGCTTCACATCTTCGAGTCCACGTTTGGACACGATCATCATCATTTGTCGGTCAGCCTCAACAACCTGGCCGCGATCCATTTCGCTCGCGGAAATTCCCTCCTCGCCGAAACCTACTACCGGTGGGCCCTGGCGAATCGGGAGAAGCTGCTCGGGCCGGATCATCCCGACGTCGCGCTCACGCTGAGCAATCTCGGCGTGCTGATGCAGTCGGAGGGCAAGATCGAGGCGGCCGAATCCTTGTACCAGCGCGCGTTGCGCATTTTCGAACAGTCGGTCACGGCAGACCATCCGCACGCGGTCACGTGCGCGAGGAACTACGCCGACCTCCTCCGCCAGTCGGGACGCGGGCACGACGCGGAGCGGCTGGACCGCCAATTCGGCGTCGTCATGCCTTCGAGGCGCTGAATGCCGACGCGCCCGGCGACAGCCGTCGCAGAAGGTGGTACGTGTACCCCGACGCGTGTCGCCCGGCCACGCTGAGCCCAACGAAGCCGGCCCAAAACCTCATCCGCTCACCATTTGAAAGAAGCGTCGAGGTTATGATATCGTTAATCGACGATTGACGATGACTATCAAGATCATTCCTGACGCCCCCGCTTGCGAGTCCGACACGGCGGTCTGCTGCCCACCTGAGGGGCAAGCCGTTGAGCTGCTTACAGCTCCGGTCGAAGGGCCCGCAGCCGACGACGAGCTGGCCGCCTTTGCCAAGGCGATTGCCCATCCGACGCGGGTGCGGATCCTGCGGATGCTCGCCAAGAGAGAGGCGCGGATGTGCAGCCACATCGTGGACGAACTGCCGCTGGCGCAGTCCACGGTGTCCGAGCATCTCCGCATCCTCCGAAGCGCTGGTCTAGTCCAGGCGAACGAAAACGGTCCGCGCGTCAGCTACTGCATCGTCCCGTCGGCGTTGAAACGGCTCAAGGCACTGCTCGAGGCCGTGTAGAGAGGGGTACTCATATGACTTACATCGATGTCTTCGATCCGCCAATGTGTTGCTCGAGCGGGGTCTGTGGCCCAAGTGTCGACCCGCTGCTTGCCGCGTTCGCCGCCGATGTCGATTGGCTTACCGCTCAGGGCGTGACGGTCGTTCGCCACAACCTGTCACAGGATCCGAAGCCATTCGTCTCGAACACGCGTGTCCTGGATCGCATGCAGCGTGAAGGTACCGAGTGCCTGCCGATCGTGCTCGTCAATGGTGAGGAGCTGGGTCACGGCGCGTATCCACGACGGGAGGAGCTGGCGCGCGCGGCCGGACTCGTCGCCAGCGCCTCGCCGACCAAGCCGCGGATTCGCCTGTCCGCTGAAGGGTGCTGTACGCCCGGATCGGGTTGCTGCTGATGAACGCCCTGCTGTTTGTCCCGACGCGCGTCCTGTTCTTCACGGGCAAAGGCGGCGTCGGCAAGACATCCGCGGCCTGTGCGACCGCTATCCGGCTGGCGGACGCCGGCAAGCGCGTGCTGCTCGTGAGCACCGATCCAGCCTCGAATCTCGACGAAGTCCTGGGGGTCACGCTGGACGCGTCACCGAAGGCGGTGCCGGGCGTGCCTGGGCTCTCCGCGCTCAACATCGACCCCGAACAGGCCGCACGCGCGTATCGCGAGCGCGTCGTCGGCCCCTATCGTGGGGTGCTGCCGGCCACCGCCGTGGCCAGCATCGAAGAGCAGTTGTCAGGTGCGTGCACCGTCGAGATCGCCGCGTTCGATGAGTTCTCGAAGCTGCTCGGCGACGCGGACGCCACGCGCGCATTCGACCACGTGATCTTCGACACCGCGCCTACCGGTCACACTCTTCGTCTCCTCGAGTTGCCCGCGGCCTGGTCGACGTTCATCGAAACCAACGTGGGCGGCACGTCGTGTCTCGGTCCGCTTTCGGGCCTCAAGGCGCAGCAAGCACTCTATGCCGCCTCGCACGCGGCGTTGCGCGATGAGACGCAGACGACCCTCGTCCTGGTGGCGCGTCCCGATGCGCCATCGCTCGCGGAGGCCGAGCGCACGCGCAGCGAACTGCATCAGATCGGTATTCGGAACGTGCGGCTGATTCTCAATGGTGTCTTCCACGCGCAGCACACCGACGATCCCATTGCCGTTGCCTTGGAAACGCGCGGGCGTGCCGCCCTCGAGGACATGCCCGCAGGCCTGCGCCGTCTCCCACGCATCGACGTACCGCTGCTGCCGTTCGGCCTGGTCGGTGTCGATGCCCTCCGGCGGATGGGAACCGGTGGGAGTCCAGCCGCTACACGCGTCGAAGCCGCCGCGGAGCTCGTTGAGGACGGCGAGACCCTGCATCAGCTTGTTGAGCAAATCGCCGCGCGGGGCAAGGGCGTGGTGATGACGATGGGCAAGGGCGGCGTGGGCAAGACCACGCTGGCTGTGCGCATCGCCACCGAGCTCGCCCGCGCGGGCCACCAGGTAACGCTGACCACGACCGATCCCGCGGCGCACGTGGACGCGGCGGCCCGGGAGCGGCCCGCGACGCTGCACGTCACTCGCATCGATCCGGCTGCGGAAACCCGGCGCTACACCGAGGAGGTACTCGCGACGGCCGGCCAGGGGCTCGACGCGCAGGGTCGCGCGCTGCTCGAAGAAGACCTGCGCTCGCCGTGCACGGAGGAGATTGCAGTCTTTCGCGCTTTCGCCGACACCGTCGCGCATGGTGAGGACCAGTTCGTCGTCATCGACACGGCGCCGACCGGCCACACGTTGCTGCTCTTGGACGCGGCCGAGGCGTATCACCGTGAAGTGCTGCGGAAGGCCAGTGGGACGTCGGACGCCGTCCAGCGGCTGTTGCCTCGTCTGCGGGATCCGCAGTTCACGATGGTCCTGCTCGTCACGCTTCCCGAGGCCACGCCGATTCACGAGGCGATGCAGCTCGAACGCGATCTGGCGCGCGCCGAGATCACGCCGTTCGCGTGGGTGGTCAACCAGAGCCTGACGCCGCTCGAGGTCACCGACCCCGTCCTGCGCGCGCGGCGGAGTCATGAAGCTGTCCATCTTCGCGAGTTGGCGATCCACGGGAAGCGCACCGCGCTCGAGCCGTGGCATGCCGACATCCTCGCTGCCGATCTTGTTCGCGCGTGAGGCGTGCCGGGTCCGTCGTGCGGAATGAGGATCTGTGAAAACCGTCATCTTTGCGTGTGTGCACAATGCGGGTCGCTCGCAGATGGCGGCCGCATACTTCAACACACTGGCCGACCCTGCCAAGGCTCGAGCCCTGTCCGCAGGAACCACCCCCGGCGATCGGGTTCACCCGGAGGTGGTTGAGGTGATGCGGGAAGCAGGTATTGACCTGAGTGGTGCTCGCCCTCAGAAGCTCACCACTGAACTCGCCGGCGAGGCACAGCTCCTGATTACGATGGGCTGCGGCGATGAGTGTCCGTACGTGCCAGGGGTACGCCGCGATGACTGGCCACTGGACGACCCGAAGGGTCAGCCCGTCGAACGGGTCCGCGCGATCCGCGACGACATCCGCGGTCGCGTCGAGGCCTTAGTCGTCCAAGAGGGCGCGAGATAGGTCGCAGGCTCACGACATCAGGGGGTCTGCTGATACTGACGACGGTCGGAGGTCAGGTATGAAGGTCTTGACGGTCTTCGCCCATCCCGGTTCGCACTCGTTCTGCCACGCCGTTCTCGATCGCTTCGACGCCGGTCTCCGAGACGCGGGGCACGCGAATGAGATCGTGGACCTCTACGCGATCGGCTTCGATCCGATCCTGCGGCCACGCGACACCCCGAGCTGGCTCACCGAAACGATCCCGGATGACATGCTCGACCGCATGCGGTTGCGCGAGTCCCTCCTCGGTGAGGCTGGCGGGCCTTTGAAGCGCTTCGCGCTGAAACGCCTCATCGGTGATCGGGATGCGCGCGGCATCATCAGGCTGCTGCGCGAGCGGTATCAGCCGAAGGACGTGCTCGTACAGCAGCAGAAGGTTGCGCGGGCTGAGGCGCTGGCGTTTGTCGCACCCGTGCACTTCCTGAGCTTTCCGGCGATGCTGAAGGGGTGGCTCGATCGCGTATGGACGCCAGGGTTTGCCTACGATCTCACCCCGGAAGCCTGGCGTGGCGACATCAACGGCCGTCGGCCGAGGCTCACGCACAAAAAAGCGCAGATCATCCAGACGACGATCTTCGACAAACGCGCCTACGACGCGGGCCTCCGCGACGCCATGCGCACGGTGATTGACGAGTTCACGCTGACCTATCCGGGAATCAAGACCGTCGAGCGCGAGTACTTCTATGCCGTGCACGGTGCGGACGACGTCACGAGGCGCGGCTACCTGGAAAGGGCGTATGCCCTGGGTCTCCAGTTCTGAGGTCCCGTCGAAAGGGGGGCTCTCTGGAGATCTCTTCGTCGGGTGAGGATCTCGCGCTAACATCTTGTCCATGGCCGACGGGGTCGTCGGACAACTGATCGGCGCGCGATATCGAATCACCGACCGGATCGGCAAGGGCGGGATGGGCGTGGTCTACCGCGCCGTCGATGAACTGTTGCGCCGGCCGATAGCCCTCAAGTTCCTGCCACCGGACGTGGCTCACGACGTCGAGCGGCTCGCGCAATTCAGGAACGAAGCGCGCGTCCTTTCAGCACTCAACCATCCAAACATCGTCACCATCTTCGAAGTCGGCCAGGCCAACGACACGCCCTTCATCGCGATGGAGTTCGTGGAAGGCGAAACGCTGCGGACGCGCCTGTGCGCGGGGCGGCTGTCGGCGGACATCGCGCTCGACGTCGTGAAGCAGACCGCGCGCGCGCTCGCGGCGGCGCACCAGAAAGGTATCGTCCATCGCGATATCAAGCCGGAAAACGTGATGATCCGCCCTGACGGCTACGTCAAGGTGCTGGACTTCGGTCTGGCCGTGCTGCGTCACCGGCCAGAATCGGGGCAATCGCTGCTGACTGCCGGCTATCTCGAAACCGTCGCGGCGGGCGTGGCCGGCACGCCGGCGTACATGTCGCCGGAACAGATCGAGGGTGCGCCGCTCGACCCGCGCAGCGACATCTTCTCGGTTGGGGTCGTGTTCTGCGAAGCCGTGACTGGCACCAACCCGTTCCAGAGGTCCGGCGTCATCGAGACGGCGAGCGCCATCGGCCGGACGCCGGCGCCCGCGGCGGACGTCATCAAAGATCTTCGACCGGACCTCAGCGCGACGATCGTTCGGGCGTTGCAGAAGGATCCGGCCGGGCGGTATCAGACCGTGGCGGACTTCATCGCGGATCTCGACCGGACGCCCGACAGGTCCGCTGCGTCATCCCGGACGCCGAGCGGCCCGCGATGGTCTGCGCTTGCGGCGGCGATCGCCTTCGCGGCGGTCGGCATCACGGGCGTCGCGGGCTATCGACGATCGGAACATCGGCACTGGGTGCACGAGCAGGCCATTCCGGAGATTGTCCGGCTGACCGGCGATCACCGATCGGCCGCCGCGTTCCCTCTCATTCACACCGCGGAGGCCTACCTGCCGAACGATCCGGATCTCGCTCGCGCCGTCGCGGACGCCACGCGGGTCGTGTCGATCCGATCGTCGCCTCCTGGAGCCGAGATCGACGTCGAGGACTATCTGTTTCCGAACGAGGGATGGCTGCGCCTCGGCACGACGCCGATTGACAAGATTCGCGTGCCGAGCGGCTATCTGCGGTGGAAGGTGTCCAGAGCGGGCGACGGTGAGTCGATTACGGCTCCGGCGACGCGCGAGTCGATGGACTTCGATCTCGGACGCGCCGCATCCGCGCCGGCCGGCATGGTTCCGGTCGATGGCGGGATGTGGACGAATTCGATAGGGTTTCTTGGCTGGCTCGGACCGTACGACTTGCCGGCGTTCTTCGTCGATCGGTTCGAGGTCACGAATCGGCAGTACCAGGAGTTCGTCGATAAAGGCGGCTACACGTCACCCGACTACTGGAAGCTGGCGTTTGTACGCGACGGGCGCGTCCTGACATGGACCGACGCGATGCAACTGCTCCGCGACCAGACAGGTCGGTTCGGACCGTCGACGTGGGAAGCCGGACACTATCCTGAAGGCAAGGGCGACTATCCGGTGACAGGTATCAGCTGGTTCGAGGCCGCCGCCTACGCCGAGTTCGCCGGCAAATCGCTTCCCGTACTCGCGCAAGGATTCAAACTGGCACCAGCCTCGGCCGACCCCTATGCCGTACATCTGAGCAATCTGTCCGGCAACATCGCCCGGGTCGGGGAGTTCCAGGGCCTCGGTGAATACGGCACCTATGACATGGTCGGCAACGCCCGGGAGTGGTACGTCAACGCGAGCAGCGACGGCTCCCGGTATGCGCTCGGCCGTCAGGCGAGCTCCTACGGCCCGGAGGCCCTGCCGCCATTCGATCGGTCCGAGCTGAACGGATTCCGGTGCGTGCAGAACGCAGGGCCGATTCCCGCCGACGCCGCCGCGCCTCGCACAATGCTCCGCCGCGACTTCTCGAAGGCGCAGCCGGTGTCCGAGGAGGTCTTCCGCGTCTATCGAAACATGTATGCGTACGACAGGACGCCGCTCGACGCCACGCTCGACGGCGCGCCCGTCGAGACGGCGGACTGGACGGTGCAGAAGGTGACGATCGATGCGGCCTACGCGCACGAGCGCATGGCGGTCTTTCTGTTTCTCCCGAGGCACACGCGGCCGCCGTATCAGACCATCGTGTTCTTTCCGAGCGCGCGGGTGAATTTGCTGACGAGCAGCGATAAGCTCGGCGACCTGAGCTTCATGGACTACGTCGTCAAGAGCGGACGCGCCGTCGCGTATCCGATCTACTACGGCCGCTACGAGCGACAGACCACCAGGCCGGCCCATCCCGGTCCGACGTTAAGACGCGAGGTACTGGTGAAGTGGTCGAAGGATCTCGGGCGCTCGATTGATTACCTGGCGAGTCGTCCTGACATCGACGCGGCGCGCATCGGCTATCTGGGTGTGAGCCAGGGGAGCGCGTACGGTGTGATCCTGACGTCGATCGAAGATCGCCTGAAGGCCGTCGTGTTTCTCGACGGCGGCTTCTTTCAGCAGGAGCGCCCGATTGCGGGAATGGACCAGACCGATTTCGCGCGTCGGCTGACGAAGCCCGTGCTGATGGTCAATGGCCGCTTCGACGCGACCTTCCCGTTCGAGAGCGCGCAGCTCCCACTCTTTCGGATGATCGGCACGCCGGTGGCGGACAAGCGTCACGTCGTCTTCGACACCCCACACGACGTCAGGCTGCGGCGCGCCGACCTCGTCACCGAAGTGCTCGCGTGGTACGACAGGTACCTCGGACACATTCAGTAACAACGACAGGCCCCCTTGGCCCGGCCGCCGGGACCTGCCGGGCGGGCTGACGGTATGCTGCGCGCGCCGCAGCGCTGACTTCGAGTATCATCCGGCCGCATCTAGCGCGGCCATGACGGTCGCGCGCTCATCGGGCGGAAACCTATGATGACTTCCATCGCCTCTCGTCTGATCCTCGCGTGGGTCGCCGTCTCCTGCCTCGTGGCCGCGCCGTTGGCGCAACAGATACGCCAGCCGTTCAGTCGCGTCGCCGTCACCGTCACACCCGATCATCAGGACTGGACCTATCAGCCAGGCGAGCCGGTCAGGTTCCGCATCGATGTCGTGCGTGACGGCCACCAGGTCGCCGGCGCGACGGTGAACTACGGCATCGGCCCCGAGATGCTGCCGCCGGTCACCGAAGCGACGGCAACCGTCGGCGCGACACCGCTGATGGTCGCAGCCGGCACGATGAAGGATCCCGGCTTTCTGCGACTGGTGGCGACGGCCGTGATCGATGGACGTACCTATCGCGGCGTTGGCACGGCCGGTTTCGCGCCGGAGAAGATCGCGCCGACGCAGGTGAACCCGCCTGACTTCGACGCATTCTGGGACGCGGAGCGCAAGCGCCTGGCGGCGCTGCCGCTCGACGCGAAGTGGACGCCGCTCGCCGACTACGGCACGTCGGATGTGGACTGCTGGCAGATCAACCTGCAGAACGTCGGCCTGACCGCGGGCACGAGCCGGCTCTACGGCATCCTCTGCATGCCGCGAGCGGCCGGCAAGTATCCAGCGGTGCTCAGCGTCCCGGGCGCGGGCGTGCGGCCCTATCGCGGCCTGACGGAGCTCGCCGCGCGCGGGCTCATCACCTTCCAGATTGGGATCCACGGCATTCCGGTGATCCAGCCGCAGGAGGTCTACGACAGCCTGGCCAGCGGCGGCCTGAGCGGCTATCCGACATTTGGACTGGATTCGCGCGAGCGCTACTACTATCGTCGCGTCTACGTCGGCACGCTGCGGGCCAACGATTTCCTGACATCGCTGCCGCAGTGGGACGGGCGCAATCTCGGCGTGACCGGCGGCAGTCAGGGCGGCGCACTGTCGATCGTCACCGCGGCGCTCGACCGGCGCGTCACGCGCCTGGTCGCCTACTATCCCGCCCTCTCAGACGTCACCGGCTACTTGAACCAGCGTGCCGGTGGCTGGCCGCACATGTTCCGCGCGGCCGAAGGACCGAATGTGCATCGCAGCGACGCGAAGATCACAACGACGCAGTACTACGACGTCGTGAATTTTGCCCGCCGCGTGACCGCGCCCGGATTCTACTCGTGGGGCTTCAACGACGAGACCTGTCCGCCGACCTCGACCTACGCCGCGTACAACGTCATCACCGCATCGAAACGACTGATCCTGGCGTACGACACGGGCCATCGTTCGACGCAGGAGCAGGTGGACGAGGGCAACGACTGGCTGGCCGGCGAGCTCACCGGTCACACCAAGCCATCGCTCGCTCCGCGCTAGCTCTGCCCTGCGCAGAGGGCGGCCTCCAGCTCGTCGGCGTCCACCGGCTTGACGAGATGGACATCGAATCCAGCCTCGCGGACACTCTGACGGGCCCGCTCCGCGCCGTAACCGGTGAGCGCGATGATGCGCGTCGAGGCCATGCTCGGCAACGACCGCAAGTGGCGCGCGACCGAATAGCCGTCCATCTCCGGGAGGCCGATGTCGAGCAGGATCACATCCGGATGGACCCGCTCGGCCAGTTCAATCCCTGACGTGCCGTCGTGCGCGATGATGACCTCGTGTCCCATCACGACGAGGAGCCGTTCGAGCGCGCGTGTCGCGTCGACGTAGTCGTCCACGACGAGTACGCGCAGCGATATGGACGACCCCTGCGCCACCGCGGCGAGGTGTGGCGCGTCGACTGAGTCCGCTCGACTCGCGATCGCTCGCGGGAGCGCGACGCGGAACTCGCTGCCGCGGCCAACGCCCTCGCTCGACGCCGTCAGCATACCCGCGTGCAGGTCGATCAGGCGGCGGGCAAGCGTGAGCCCGACGCCAAGACCGCCGTGTGCGCGGTCGGGCGATGGGTCGCTCTGGAAGAACAGATCGAAGATGCGCGGCAGCCGCTCTGCGGAGATCCCGACACCGTTGTCACGCACGCGAATCTCGACTGCCGCGTCGCACCGCCCCGCGTCGATCTGGATCTCCCCTCCCGGCTCGGTGAATTTTGCGGCGTTGTTCAGGATGTTGGTCACGACCTGAACGAGACGGATTCGATCGCCATCGACCAGGAGGGCGTCGGCGTCGGCGTCTGAAAGGCGCGTGGTGACGCGGTGCCCCCTGGCGTCGATGATCTCGCGACAGGTCTCGAGGGCGTCGGCGACGATGTCTCGCACATCCACCGGCTGGCGGCGCAACGTGATCTGCCCGGTCGTCAGCCGGGACACGTCGAGGAGGTCGTCGACCAGCCGGACCAGGTGCTGGACCTGGCGCTCCATCGTCTGACGCATCTCGCGCGAGATCCCGATGTCATCGCCAGATCGCGCCTGCACGGCGAGCGCGTGACGGATCGGCGCGAGCGGATTGCGCAGCTCGTGCGCGAGCATCGCGAGGAACTCGTCCTTCCGGCGATCGGCCTCCCGCAGGGCTTCTTCGGCGCGCCGCCGGTCGTCCACGTCGACAACGGATCCGTACCACCGCGTAATCGCGCCTGTGGCGTCGCGCTGGGGCAGCGCGCGCGTCAACTGCCAGCGGTAGGTGCCGTCCACGCCACGCAGCCGGTATTCGGCCTCGAACGGCCGCTCGGTTTCACGCGCGAGATTCCACAACCGCAGCTTGCGCGCGACGTCGTCGGGATGCATGTACGCCACATAGCCATGACCGAGCAGCGAGTCGATCGACGTCCCGCAGTACTCGGCCGCGCGAGGCGACAGGTAGTCGAGGCGGCCGTCGGTTGTCGCGCGCCACAGCAGCGCCGGTGTGGATTCGCTGAGAAACCGAATCTGCTCCTCGCTCTGCCGGAGTTGCGCCTCGACGCGGCTGCGCTCGAGCTCGGCGGCTGCCCTGCCGGCGACGAGACCGAGGATGGTGCACGGGTGTTGCCGCGACGCGTCGATAGGACGATCGTGCATGACGACGAGCAGACCCTGCGCCTGCCCATCAGCGCCCCTGAGAGGGGCACCAGCGTAGCTGTCGACCCCCATCTCCGCGAGCATGAGGTCCCGAGGGAACTGGCTGGCAACACCTGTCGGATAGAAGCAGTTGCCACCCGTCAGTACTTCGGCACAGGGGGTGTGAGCGAGGTCGTACTCGATGTTCTCCGCGGGTCCGCCGTCAGCACAGCCGGCAACGACCTGTACGTGTCGGGGTTTGTTCGAGTGGAGCTTGCTGAGATACACCCAGCGTACCGACAGGACATCGGCCAGCCCTCGGACGAGGCCGCGAAAGTACGCCTCGCCCGTACAGTTCGTCCAGTCCGCCAGACGGAATAGGGCCTCGCTTGCCCACTCTTGCTCGAGCGGCATTCTCGCCACCTCGAGAAGCATCCTAGCACGGGCCCTGTCACAAGACCGGGGCTGGCCATTCTCGAGTGTTCCAGACTCACACCGTGGTCCTGATCATGCCTGAGGCTGCACCTTTCACAGAGCTGTCACATCGTCGTTGTACAACCTTCGCTCGCCGCAGCTAGTCTCAGTTTTCGCAGGGGCCATCCCTGGCGGATTGGAGCGACGTTTATGACGTTCGGCTGGCGCGCTGGTGTGACGACGATAGTCCTGGGTTCTGCGGTCATGACGATGTCTGCGGCGAACATTGGCGTTTCGTTGATCGGAACGGGCTTCATCCCCGGTAATGCCCTCGACCGGTCCGGGCTGGCGGGCACGCCGATCTGTCAGCGCGACGACACGGCCGTGTGTATCGATCACGCGACGCTGGGGGGCCTGGGATCGGCGGTCACCTACACGGGATCCGACGGCGTCTATCTGGCGGCGCCCGATCGAGGGCCGTTCGACGGGCGCACGGACGTGCCCTATCGCGACCGGGTGCATCTCCTGCGCATCTCGCTCGATGTCAAGACGTCGTTCCCGAATATCAAGACCACACTGCTCGACACGAGGCTGCTGAAGGACGAACGGCACCAGCCGCTCGTCGGCGACGCCTACGCCTTCGACACGGCCAGTCCACTTGATACCCGCCGATTCGATCCCGAAGGCATCATCGTCGGGATGTTCGGTACGTTTTTCATCTCCGATGAATACGGCCCCTATATCCGCGAGTTCGATCGCCACGGCCGGCTGGTCCGTCGCATCCCGGTGCCGGCGAAATTCCGCCTCGACCCCGTCAACGGCCAGCCGAGCGGCGACCTCGACGCCAACGCGACGTCGTTCGAGGTGTACCCGTCGTTGAACGTGACCGGGCGCCAGGCAAATCGCGGCATGGAGGGTCTCGCCATCACGCCGAACGGCAGAATGCTCGTCGGCATCATGCAGAACGCCCTGCTCCAGGATGGGGGAATCAATCCGACGACGCTCGGGCGCGTCGGTGTCAACAATCGCATCCTCACAGTGGATCTGCTGACAGGAAAGCGGCAGGAGTACGTCTACGTGGTGGATGCGACTAATCAGGGTCGGGGCGTAAACGACATCCTCGCCATCAACGATCACGAGTTCCTGGTCGTCGAGCGCGACAACCGGTCACTCGTGCCGACGCCGCCAAACGCGCCGCAGTCACCCAACCTGAAACGGATCTACAAGATCGATCTCGACACGCCGGGCCTGACCGACGTGTCGGACATCGAGAGTCTGCCGGCGGGCGCGCTTGATCCGTCTATCGTGCCGGTGACGAAGACACTCTTCGTCGATCTGCTCGATCCGAGCTACCAGGTGAGCGTGACGAAGACGATCAAGGACGTCATCGCCGAGAAGATTGAGGCCCTGGCGTGGGGACCACGGTTGAAGGACGGCAGACAAGTCCTGTATGTCTTCAGCGACAACGATCTCAATCCGGGGCTGCCGACTCAGATCTACGCCTTCGCCATCGACACCGCCGCGGCGAACATCTCCTATCGGCCGCAGCGCGTGCTGGTGCCTGTGTTCCTGCCCTGGGAGCGATGACTCGCGGCCACTCGAGCGGATCCGACACCAGCAAGGCCAGGTCGGCACAGTCGCGAGCTGCCGACCGGCCGCGCTCATGCGAGGGCGGCATCCAGCTCGAATCGAAACTGCTCGGCGGTGCGCGGCCTTCGCTGCGGATCCGCAGCGAACGCCTTCTCGAAGAACGGCTGCCACGCCACCGCTGCATCAGGCGTCAATGACGAGATATCGGAAAGCGCGCTGGGTACGCGCCCGGCGGGCCCGCGCGAGGGCGACAGTTCCTTGAACGGGTGAGTTCCAGAAAGCATCTCGTAGGCGATGACTGAGAGGGCCCACAAATCCCAGGTCGGATCTGGCGGCCCCCCTTGCCACTGTTCGGGCGACATATACGGCGGCGTCCCCAGGAGCACGCCGGGTGCGGTATCGGCGGTTGGCATCTCGGAGGGGACGTCGAAAAACTTCGCGATGCCGAAGTCGAGGACCTTACAGGTCTGTCGCCCCGAGCTTCCCGTGAGGAAGATGTTCTCGGGTTTCAGATCGCGATGGACGAGCTGCCGCCGGTGCGCGGCATCAAGTGCGCTGCAGACGTCACGCAGCACCGGCAGGAGCTGCGACGTCGAGAAACGACCCGACTCCCGGAGGCGCTCGCGGATCGTCGATCCTTCGAGCAGTTCCATGACCAGGTAGGCCCGCGCTTCTTTCGTCACACCGAAGTCGTGGATCGTGACGACGTTCGGATGCGAGAAACTTGCGGCCACGCGGGCTTCGCGGCGAAAGCGCTGAGCGGTCTCTTCGCTGCCCACGAGATCTTCGCGAACGACCTTCACCGCGACAGAACGTTCGAGTTCAACGTCGGTCGCCTGGTAGACCGAGCCCATGCCGCCGCGACCAAGCCGCCGCTCGAGGCGATATCGCGCCGCGAGCAGGCGCGGCAAGAATACCGGCCGCAGGGACGCGCCTTCCTGGGAACACTCGGTCGCGCCGCTGTTGTAGCACGCGCCACAGACCGGGCACTCCTCGAACCTCCGAGCGCTCGCGTCCAGCCCCGCGGGCCTCTCCAGGAGAAATCCAAGGCTTGCGGCAATCGCCCCGAGCAGATCGAGGTCGTCGCGGGAATACGGTTCTTCAGACCGCTTCAAGCCGAGTGCGAGCAGCACTTCGACGCGGTCGGCGCCTGTCGTCACGGGCACCACGAGATGAATCCGTTCGCGGCGAAGAAAGTCCGTGTCCTCGTGTGGAAGCTGTTCGGCCAGCCAATGCGAGCCGGACTGCGTCACCTCGAGTGGCTTGCCGAACAGACGAACAATCGCGACGAGCTTGCTGTCAACAGGCAGCGGCGCAAGCACATGACCAGGTGGGGCGATGGCCGCCGTGCGGTACGTCGTGTCACGCGGTTCGCCGCTCACGAGAGCCACAAACTCCGGATGGAGTGCCGCCTCCACGCGGGTCACGACGCTCGGCGCGACCTCCGCAAACGTGCGCGCTTCCCGGATCTCCTGCACGACGTCACGCAGGAGACGCTGGGCGTCGTAACGCTCGCGAAAGAAGCGGCGATCGAGCGTCTCGAGCCATCTTTGCCGGTTCACGAGCGTGAGCGCCGCCAGGGCTCCGAGTGAGAGATAGATCCAGCCTCGTCCGCGAAGAATGTCGAGGAGCGGCTGCTGCCCGTGCAACAGCAGGTCGGACAGGAGGAGCAGGCCGAGTGCAGGTACCGCGGCCAGCAGCACACGCCGGGCCAGCGCGTACTGGAGTCCCTGGCGCAGCAGCACTCGGATGTCGAACAACTGGTGCCGTCGAATCGCGTAGGCCCAGGAGATCGGCAAGGCGGCAAAGAGGAGCGTGATGAATGCCAGATAACCGTCGGACGTGAAGAAACGCGCCGCCGGCGATGACGATCGCAACAGAGAGAACACCGCGGTGGGCACCTCCCCGACGAAGGCCACCAGGGTGCCCGCGACGAGAACCCGGATGCGCCGCCTCTGGTTGACGTCGGACCGGCGGTAGTTCAAGACGAGCGCGCCGAGCCCTCCAACCATATAGAGAAGAAGAATGCTGGCGCCGATCTGCGGTACGAGATCCGGCATGTGATCGACTCCCAGCATCAGACTGGGACTCGACAGCGGAGCGGCATTCAGGAACACCGAACCGAGGACCACCAGGATGAAACCCACCAGTGAGAGACCCGGGAGGAGGAGGATGGTCCACACCCAACGCGCGCGGAAGAGGGCCCCCGGAAAAATCGCACAGAAGGAAAAGAACACGGTTGGAAGGAGGAACGAGCCCACGAAGGGCCACCACACGAGGAGGCCAATCGGGAGCGGTAACCGGCGGCACTCGGAGAGGTAGCCGGTGTTCACGGAAAACATTCCCAACGACAGGAGTGCGAGAGCCAACGCGCCGAGACACGCGGCGGGATCGCGAGGCCGGCTGAACGCAAGCACGACAGCCAGCAGCGCGCATAGGAACGCGCACCCGATCCCCACGACGGTCCCGACTTGCCTGAGGAGCGGAAGCCGCGTCCATGACCGTCGTCCCAGCGTCAGCGTGAGCTCCTCGTGCTGGCCACCGCGATCGATGCGAAGCGCGTAGGGGTGATTCGCTTCTACATTCAGGCGGACGAAGTCCCAGTCTGCCAGGCTCCCGGTCCGCAGGCCGGCAAAGTCGATGACGCGGTCTCCCGCGCGAACGCCGGCCTCCGCCGCCGCGGTGCCGGGGGACACTTCTTCGACGATGAGGGCCTCGTCGCGGAAGTTGATGCGGGAGAACGGAGTCTCGGGCCCCCAGAAAAAGACGTGGACCTCCATCGCGAGGCAGCCGAGGACCGACGCCGCGATGACATACATCCACCGGGGAGCGCGTGGGGCGGAAGCAGGTCGGTCCAAGGTGCTGGGGAAACGAGAGAGATTATAGACCGTGCCAGCCAGACGTTTCGTGTCTACGTCTTGCCCGTCGGCGCAAGCCCGCACGTCGTCGAAAATGCCGCGTCCAGGCGGAATATTTCGGCCGCTACCATGCGGCCTGGGCAGGCTAGCCAGGGCCGTTCAAACAATTACCAAGGCGGTCGATCGGCAAGGTTCGTGCGTGTACCTGACTCGCGGCGGTGTGACTTCGATTCCGAGGGGGCACGATATGAACGCCAAACGACTAGTCATCGGAACCCTCGCCGGCGCGCTCACCCTATCTGCGACTGGGTACGCAATTTTCGGGTTGGCGTTTCCGCAGTTCTACTCGCACTTCATGAACGCCGGAGCGGCCACCGGTGTTGAGCGGCAGCCTCTGTTGGCCTGGGCTGTTGTCCTGGGGATGCTGTCATACGGTGCGCTCATCGCTCTGACGCTCTGGATCACGCCTGGTTCCTTGACCGTGGGTAGAGGAATCACGATTGGCGCTGCCGTCAGCTTTCTCCTCTGGTTCACGGCGGACTTCATGCTGTACGGGATCAGCAACGTCGGAAACCTGAGGGGCGTCGTCACCGACCCGCTGCTCAAGTCCGTGCCCGGCGCAATCGCTGGCGCCGTCATTGCCATCGTGTTCGGGAAGTTGCGGGAAGCGGTGGGAGATGTGTCGAGCGCGACTCGGGTAGGCTAGTGCCCTCTACGTCTCATTCCACACGTACAGGAACGTGCCATCGCTGGCGGTCGCCACGTTGCGCCCGCCCTTCCGCGTCGCGCGATTCAACGCGGACCGCACTTTTTCCTTGCTGTCTGTCAATTGCGCCAGCGGCACCTTGAGCGCGACGCCGTTCTGGACTTGATCGAGATCCGAGAGAATCCTGGTCACAATCGCCTTGTGCTTGCCATTGCGGCCCTGCGGAACGTCAACCTGCGGCATGCCCATGAAATTCATCGGTGCCTTTTTCCTCGGAGCAGCCACAGCCCACTCTCCTTCAGCCAGACGTAAACGTTAAACTAACGTAACGTTATCGTATGACCTGATTACGAGTCACACCAGTATACATTCGATACGTTAAGCAGCCCCCACCCCTGCGCTGACCGCGCCATTCGAGTGCGCGGGCAAGAGACTCGGTAATAGAGCGCGTAAGCCAAGGCTTAAAGGGCTCAGATCGGCTTTGAAAGGATCTGACCCGTATGACGTGCGTCCGAGGTACTGTTCCTCTATGACGAAACCGAGCGCGCGACTGAAGATCCCTACGCATTTCGAGCAGATTCCCATTGAGGTCGTGAAGAAGATTGTCGAGAGTGATGTTTCGAGCGGCGACAAGGCTGGAACCAATACTGTGACCGCGGGGCCGGCCCCGGGATCGAAGAGGCCTCAGAAAGCGCCGGCACGCTCGCTCGCTAAAAAGGGTCGCTGAGCTTCGGTGCCGCCGGTACCGCAAGCAAGACGACAGGGTCAGATCGACCTGACCTCATTCAGCAGCGAGGCCTCAATGCTCCACGAATTCATCACGACCTACCGGAACGCCATCATCGCGAGAACACGAGAGAAACTGACCGATCGCCCCTGGCCGCTCGTCTCGACGAGCGAGCTCGAACACGGTGTGCCGCTGTTTTTGACTCAGCTCTCCGAAACACTTCGCTGGGAAACGACCGCCACCCCGTTCTCTCACCATGCCATCGGGGCGTCAGCGGTGAAGCACGGGCGTGAGTTGCGGCAACTGGGGTTCAACATCTCTCAGGTGGTCCACGACTACGGGGATATCTGCCAGGCGGTGACGGAGGTCGCCGTTGAGCAGCACCTCCCCATCACGACGGAAGAGTTCCACACGCTGAATCGCTGCCTCGACACGGCAATCGCGGAAGCCGTCACCGAGCACGCCCGCATCACCGCCGAATCGAGATCGACGGAAGAAATCGAGCGATCGGGGCAGCTGGCTCACGAGATTCGCGACATCCTCAACACCGCGCTCCTCTCGTTCCATGCGTTGAAACGGGGAACGGTCGCGATCAACGGAAGCACCGGAACCGTGCTCGGTCGCAGCCTCATGACCCTGCGCGACCTTGTCGACAATACGCTCTCCGACATCCGCATCTCCGCCAACATCCAGCGCAGCGAGCGGGTGGCGGTCGACACGTTCCTCGGCGACATCGCGGTGGCTGGCCAGCTCCACGCCGAGAACCGCGCCGTGCAATTCGCCGTCGACCACGTCGAACCCGCGCTCGTCGTGGATGCCGACCCCCAGCTCCTCGCGTCCGCAGTCATGAACCTGTTGAACAACGCCTTCAAGTACACGGCCGCCGGCGGGCGTGTGGTCCTCCGAGCGGTGGGCGACGACGGGCGGCTGCGTATCGAAGTGGAGGACGAGTGTGGCGGCATCCCCGATGGTACGGATGACCCGTTCAAGTCGTTCGCCGACCGGCGCAAGAGCGACCGGACAGGTCTCGGCCTGGGACTCTCGATCGCGCGAAAGGCGGTCAGAATGCACGGGGGAGATATCCACTTCCGCAACCTGCCCGGTAAGGGATGCGTCTTCGTCATCGACGTACCGATGGCCACTGCTGCGCCCATGCCGCACGTTGCCGGCTAATCCCTCGCGCGGCTTGCCGTCAGAGTGCTGACGCCTCGCCGCAGGCGCCGCTCGCTCTCACCGTCGACCATGCTAGCCTTCCCCCACCGTGCTCAGGCGTGCCGTCGTCAGCGGGTGAGTGATAGCAAACCATGGTTCAAGAGGCGACAACAGCCAGCCCGGCACCGGCGTCCGCGGCGACCCACGCTCACCATCTCCGTCGCGAGCTTGGCCTCTCGGATCTGGTCTTCACGCAGATCCTCTTCATCATCGGGCTGCCGTGGGTCGGAGTGGCCGCGAAGCAGGGACCGGCGCACGTCATCTTCTGGTTGATCGCGATCGCCCTCTTCTACATTCCATCGGCGATCGTCGTCATCTACCTCAATCGGCTGATGCCCCTCGAGGGCGGGTTGTATCAGTGGGCGAAGCTCGGATTCAGCGATTTCGCCGGCTTCATGGTGGCGTGGAATCTGTGGCTCTTCGCCATCCTCAATACGTCGGAGACCGGCATCCAGGTGACGCAGTATCTCTCCTACGTGCTCGGACCCCGCGGCGCGGGTCTGGCCGAGAGTGGACTCTACACGGGCGTGGTCAGCGCGATCATCTTCGTCGCGCTGTCCGCCCTGGCCATTCGCGGCTTGAGCCTGGGCAAATGGGTGCACAAAGCGGGCGGCGTGCTGATGGTCGTGACGTTTGCCACGCTGCTGCTCCTGCCGTGGCTGAACCTGGCCAGCGGAACGCTGGCGGAGTTTCACCCGCTGGCAACGGCCGCGCCGGTCGTCTCGATCATGAGCCTCAACCTGCTGGGGAAGATGGGGTTCGGCGCGCTCGGCGGCTTCGAGTACGTGGCCATCCATGCCGGTGAGTGTCACGACCCGGTTCGCTCGATCGCGCGATCGGTTGTGATTGCCGCTCCGATCATCGCGGTCATGTTCATCCTCGGAACGAGCTCCGTGCTGGGGCTCGTGCCGATCGATCAGATCGACTTGATTGCTCCGATCCCGCAGGTGCTGAGCATCGGGTTCCAGCCGCTTGGCTGGGCGGCGCTGGTGGCGCCGGTCACGATTGTCGTCCTGCTCGTCGTTCGCGTCGCGCAGGCGAGCGTCCTCTTCACAGGCAACACACGGCTTCCGATGGTGGCGGGGTGGGACGGCCTGCTGCCCGGCTGGTTCACCCGGCTCCACCATCTCCACCGCACGCCGGTCAACTCGGTCGTCTTCGTCGCGGCAATCACTTTCGTCTTCAGCCTGGCCGGTGTCATCGGCGTTGGCAAGCAAGAGGGATTTCAGCTGCTGTGGAATGCCTCGGCGATCTTCTACGCGTTGACCTATCTCGTCATGTTCGCAATTCCGATCGTCGGCCTCAGAGCTGCCGCGGGCCGGCCGCCACTCTGGATCAGGGTGGCGGCGCTCTCGGGTTTTCTCATGACATCCCTGTACGCGGTGCTTTCGATCCTTCCGATCGTGAACGTCACGAGCCGCACCGTGTTTGCATTGAAAATCACGGTGGTCATCGCCGTCACCAATGCGATCGGTGCGGCGATCTACAGGAACGCCAGCAACGCCGTCCGTTCGGCGGGCGAAGTCCACGGCCGATAGAGGATCCGCCAGCGACGTGGTCGTCGCCCGGCCAAAGGACGATCGCCGATTGATCTGCTGGACAAGCAGGTGCGCGACGACTCAGACTGGGCCGAACCCATGCCAATCGGAGGTCTCATGTCGAGCCCTGCCCCATTTGAGCCAATCGCCGAGCTGTTCGAGCGCAGTCTGAGCATCCGTCACGTCTATGGTGAACCGGTACACCACGGCGAGATGACCGTGATCCCTGTCGCCCAGCTTGCCTATGGCTTCGGCGCAGGTGGTGGACGGCGCCTGCGGAAGAACGGGGCTGTAGACAATCCGGCCCACAAGGACGCGCCGCCCGACGCCCACGGCGCAGGTGGCGGAGGGGGAGCCCGGATGACGCCGGTTGGTGCCCTGGAGATTGGCCCGCACGGTACACGTTTCATTCACTTCCATCCGCTGCCGCCATTGCTCGGTGCGGGCGCCCTTGGACTCGTGCTTGGCTGGCTGCTGGCTCGGCGCAGATGAACTCCGAAGCTCGCACTCCTCGTCCACGTGGGCCGTCAGTGCGTCAAATATGGAAACTGGAATTCGTGGCTCACAGTGGCGCGTGTCCGGACTATTTTGCTGTCAGTGAGGACCACCATGCAGAAGCAACGAGTGAAAGTGGCATTGCTGTTCGTCCTGGCCTTGACTGCGGCAGCCTGCGATACGACCATCAATAAGGTCCTGGCCGATCCCGGCAAGTACCGCAACCAAACCATTACCGTTCCCGGGACCGTCGACGAGAGCGCCTCGATTCTCGGCCGCGGAATCTACCGGATCACCGATGGCGATCAGGGCCTGTGGGTAGTGACGACCGCCGGCGCGCCTCGCAAGGGTGCGCGGGTGAGCGTGACGGGCCGCGTGCAGGAAGGCTATGACCTCGGCGCCTTCGGCAACGTACTCAAGGTCCCGGGAACGCTTCAGAGCGGAGTGGTGCTGATCGAGTCCTCGCACAAGGCTCGCTAGCGACCGCCGCTGCAGCCTCGGCAGCCTGCCTATCCAGACCGCGACACGTCAGTCGCGCTGCTACTGCTTGATGACGATGAACCACGCGGCGACGATCGGACCCTGCGGACCGCGGCCACGTCCGCCCGCCGGCGGCGGCGGCGCGTCGGCTGCCGGCGGCGGAGCCGGCCCGCGCTCGGGCTGGAAGAGGTACGCGTTGTGCGTCGCCGGATCCACGGTGATCGTCTTCGCGCCGGGGAACGTCGCGACGGTTGCCACGACCGTGTACTTGTCGGGCGAGTCCTGGTGCACGACCGTCACGTTGCCCTCGCCCCCGTTCGGGATATACATCAGTTTCTTCGACGCATCCCACCCCAGAGCATCAACGCGCGTACCATTCTTGATGGACGACACGACCTTGCCCGTGCTCGCGTCCACGACAACAGATGTACCGCTGCAGCCAGAGAAGATGCGATTCGACGCCTTGTCATACGCGATACCCGTCGGCCCTTCGCACGGCGCGAGCGGCCACGACGCGGTCGCCTTCCACGTCTTGACGTCGATCACCTGAATCGTGTTCTTGCTTTCGTTGTTGACGAAGATGTGTCCCTGGCCATCGGCCGCGGCGCCCTCGGGCGCCGTGTCTTCGAGCTCGACGGTGGCGACGATGTCACCGGTGGCCGGGTCGATCGCGGTCAGAGTGCCGATCGGGCGGCTGTGGTTCGTGAGGATGATTTTGTCGTCGGGCTCGTCGTACATGATGCCGTCGAGGCCGGGGCCGACCTTGATCTGGCGGAGTACGGCCAGCGTCTTCAGATCGAACATGGTGACGGTCTGGTCGCCGCTGTTCGTCGTAAAGCCGTGACCAGCCTTGGGGGCGAAGCCGGCGCCATGGACGCCCGGCGTATTTGGAATATCGCCGAGGACCTTGCCGGTGGCACCCTCGACCACCATCACGTGGCTGGAACGCGACACGAACACTCGGCCCGTGGCGGCCTCGACGGCCACGTAGTCGGTGCCGCCGTCGCCCTTGATATCGAACTTCTCGACCTTGAACGTCTGCGCCTGCCCGACGCCGGGCACGGCAAGACTCACCACGGAGAGCAGCGCAAGTGCGGTGCGGAAGCGGCTGATCATGAGGAACCTCGCCTGGTTTCGTGTTTCCGACGTCGTTACAGGATCGCTTGGTCTCGTCGAGGATCGAGGATGTTAGCTTGTTGAACCTGTCTGGAAGATTACAGAGGGTTCGCTTGACGAACGAAGGCGCCGGGGAGGGACCAGTTCGGTAATATCACGCATGCGGTTGACCGACTGGCTGGCCTGGGTTCTCGGAGCCGCGGTCCTCTTTGCCGTAGTCATCGCTGGCCTGCATTTTTCCGAGGAACGGGAATTCGCGCGCCTGCTGGCGCAGGCCAAGCCTGGATGGCTTCTGGTGGCAGTCGTGCTGCAGGCCGCGACCTATCTCGCTCAGGCGCAAGTCATCCGCGTGACGCCGCGGGCCACGGGCGTGTTCCTTCCGAGACGGTGGTTGTATCAGCTCAGCCTGACGAAGCTGTTCCTCGATCAGGCGCTTCCATCCGCTGGGCTCAGCAGCACCGTCGTGATCGTCAAGGCCCTCGGGCAGCGCGGCGTCCCGCGTGACACCGCCGCCGCGTGCGCCATGATCAACATCGGGTCATACCACGCGGCGTACGTCGTCACGCTCCTGGTGGCCCTGACTGCGACGTCGATCCGCCGGGAGACGAACCTGGTCCTTGTATCGATGTCCGCCTTGTTCATCACCTTTGCGCTGGCCATGACTGTTGGCATTCTGGGATTGGCCGGTCGACGCGGAAAGGCCGAGACGTGGCCCGCTCGGCTGCCCGTCATCAAGGGCATCGTCAGTCTCCTCCAGGACGCCGACGGGACGCTGGTCCGGAACCCTCTGGTCTTTGGCGCCGCAACCGCGTGGCAGGTCGCCATCTTTCTGCTCGACTCGGCGACGGTCTGGGTGTGCATCCGTTCGCTCGGCGAAACGGCGCCCGCCGATGCGGTGTTCGCGAGCTTCATGATTTCGAGCCTGGTTCGAACGATGGGCGTGGTACCTGGCGGCCTGGGCACGTACGAAGCCGCATCGGTGCTGACGCTGCGTGCAGTTGGAATCAGCCTGTCGGTCGGACTGTCGGCAACGCTGATCTTCCGTGGGCTCAGCTTCTGGATGCCCATGCTGCCGGGATTGTGGTTTTCGCGACGAATCGTGAAACCGGGATCGCAGGAGAACTGACGGCTCCTTTGCCGATCTGGCTGCCACCACGGATGGAGTTCGCTCGTGCGTCTCAGCGCGCGCGCGGTGTCCGGAGGCCCAGTCCTTCTGCTCCGTCGTGCGTACTTGCTCCTGGGCACAGTGGAACAACGGCAGCAACGGCGGCGATGACGGCCTATGCTGTCGTCATTTCGGTGCGACCACAGGGTTGAATGCGCTTTTGCCCTGGCATCAAAGCGACGTCTTCGGGTAGAAACAGTCATGAACACTCTTCGGTCGAGGCCGGCACGCCTGGCGCTGATGACGTCGTTGATGGCCGGACTGATGACGGCGAACGCGCCGGCGCAGCCGGCGTCATCCGTCGAACGCCCCTTCGGCACGCTGCGCGAGCAGGCGGCGCTCCAGCAGGAGTGGCTCCGCAAACGTCTCGATACGTTTCTACCGGCGCTGATGCGCAGGCATGGCATCGACCTCTGGGTCGTGCCGATGCGCGAGTACAACGAGGACCCGGTGTTCGCGTCGATGACATCACCGGAGACCTTCGCGGCTCGCCGACGAACGATCTACGTGTTTTTCGACAAGTGCGCGGCCGCCGGAAGCGCGCCGGCGCCCACGTGCGTCGAGCGTATCGCGCTCGGCGGGACGTCGCAGGGTGGCGTGTTCGAGGCGCGTCGATCCACCAAACCGGCGGCCGGCGACGTCGGGCGAGGCCAGCAGGCAGAGCTCTGGGGTGACGAGCAGTGGCAGGCCCTGAAGACCGTCATCGAAGAGCGCAACCCCAAGGTCATCGGGATCGATCGCTCAACAGTGTTCGCATTCTCAGATGGTCTCTCGAGCGGGGAGCTGCAAGGCATGAGCACCGCACTCGGCGACACCTGGACGACGCGCTTTCGCAACGCCGAGGGCCTTCCAGTGGAGCTCATCGCCGCGCGCCTTCCGGAGGAAGAAGTGTTCTACCGCCGGATGCAGGAACTTGTGTGGTCGATGACGCAGACGATGTTCTCGTCAAAGGTCATCACGCCGGGCAAGACGCGCACGAGCGATCTGGTGTGGTGGTGGCGACAGCGGGTCAACGACCTCGGCCTCGGTACATGGTTCCAGCCGAGCATCGAGGTGCAGCGGAAGGGCATGACCGAAGCACAGATCGGCGAAGACCCGGTGATCCAGCCGGGCGATCTCCTGCACTGCGACGTGGGCATTACCGTGGCGCGGCTCAACACCGACACGCAGCACGATGCCTACGTGCTGCGTCCAGGCGAGACCGAGCCACCCGCGGGCCTTCGGCAGGCGCTGGCCAACGCCAACGCCCTGCAGGATATTGTGGTGGACGAACTGCGCCCGGGACGCACGGGCAATGAAATCCTCGCGGCGGCTCGCGCGCGGATGCTGGCCGGGAAAATAGACGGGACGGTGTATTCGCATCCCATCGGCCTCAACGGTCATGGCGCGGGACCCCTCATCGGCCTCTGGGACTATCAGGACGGCGTGGCCGGCCGCGGCGATGCGAAGGTCACGGCCAGCACGTGGTTCTCGATCGAGCTCCAGGCGACGACGCCCGTTCCCGAATGGGGCGGACAGCGTGTCCGCATGGCCCAGGAAGAAGACGTGATCGTGGATGCCAGCGGCAAGGTTCGCTGGGCGTTGAAACGGCAGGACGCGCTGTTCCTCGTTCGGTAAGTCACGCGCGACGGAGCGAGCACAGAGGAGAAACGAAACATGGAGCAGCGGCGGTTCGGGCAGTCCGGGTTGAGCGTGTCGGTCCTCAGCTTCGGAACGATGACCATAGGCGGACGCGACCGTTTCGGAAAGATGGGCAATCTCGGCGTGGCCGATACCGCGCGCATTCTCGACATCTGCCGTGAGGCCGGAGTCACGACGCTCGACACGGCCGACGTCTACTCGTTCGGAGGCGCGGAGGAGATCCTCGGCGAAGCGCTCGTCGGCCGCCGCGACGAGTTCGTCCTGGTCACCAAGGCCTACATGCGCCTCGGGACCGGACCGCACGACGTCGGGCTCTCACGCAAGCACCTGATCCAGGCGTGCGAGGCAAGCCTGCGCCGGTTGCGGACCGACTACATAGACCTTTACATGGGTCACCAGCCGGACACCTGCGTGGCGGTGGAGGAAACGCTGCGCGCGTTTGACGATCTCGTTCAGCAAGGCAAGGTCCGATACGTCGGCTGCTCGAATCACTCCGCGTGGCAGGTGATGAAGGCGCTGGCGGTATCCGATCGCGCCGGCCTGACTCGGTACGTCTGCCAGCAGGTCAACTACTCGCTCATCGCCCGGGACGTGGAACACGAAATCATCCCGCTCGGACTCGATCAGTCCGTCGGCCTGATGGCCTGGAGTCCTCTCCACGCGGGTTTGCTCACTGGAAAGTTCCGGCGCGACGTGCGTCCGCCCGTCAGCCGCCTCAACGAGCTCGAAGCGCCAGGGACGATCGACTACGAGCGCGTCTACCGCATCGTCGACGTGCTCACTGACATTGCCCGCGCGCGCGAGGTCACCGTGGCGCAGGTGGCGCTGAACTGGGTGCTGAGCAAGCCCGGAGTGGACACGGTGATCCTCGGGGCGCGCGACGAGGCGCAGCTCCGGGACAACCTGGCTGCGGCCACCTGGCGGCTGTCGGCGGACGAAATGGCCCGCCTCGACGAAGTGAGCGCCCTGCCGGAACCGTATCCGATGTGGCACCAGCACAAGTTCGGGATCGAGCGGAACCCGCGCCTGCCATCGACGCGCGGCTGACAGCATCTGGGGTGGGCGTTGTCGCCGGATCATCGAGGGTCGGAGAGTACGCGAGCGGCGGATTCGGCCGCCGCTCGCGCGACGTTCATGCAGTTCGCGAGGCGTGCCAGCGTTCGCTGACGTGCTGGCACGACACGCCTACTTCGCCTTTGCCGCTTTCATCGAGCTGGCGGTGATGTTCTCTCCCTTCATCACGCCCGTCAGTTCCACCTCCTGGCCGGCGTGGGCGGCAATCTGCTTCGAGGCCTGATTGGTGAGCTGATAGACCTTCCCGTCACTCACGAAGACGTACTTTGCCCCCTTCTTGACGCACACCGCCGTGCAGTCGGCGTCGGTCATCTTCTTGCCGTCGTGCTCGCCACCGGGGTGCTTGTCCTTGCAGTTGCTGTCGCTGATCTTTCCTTTCCAGGTCTGCTCCCCGGGCTTGAGGGGCTGAGCGGACGCCGACAGGGATCCGACGACGAAGAGCGCTACCACTACTCCGACGACGCTTTTCATAATGTCCTCCGATGCAGCGTTAGAACGAATGACGAGTCAGGATGATGGTCCAGCGAACGGCGAGAATTATACGCCCGGAGGGGGCCATCAAGTGATGCCAGGCTGGAAGATACTGCCGAGCCTGGGGAACGTCAACGCGATGAGGGTTCGTGGCAGGTGCCGGCAGGGATATGGCGGATCTGTTGAACGGCGGCCGGCCGATCCGGAGACGATGGTTGAAGGTCGTACACCTTCACGCTCATTGGTCGGTCGAGTGCGGCAATCGGCCCGGCAGCGATCCGCGCGAGTGCTGACTGGCCGCGAAACCGCAGGGCAAAGATCGGCTCTTCCCAATCGTCGAGGACGGCATACGGGTGATAGCCCAGCCCGCTCAACATCTCCACAGTCCGATCGAGCCATGCCGCGTCCAGCTGGTCGAAGCGCAGCGTCGTTCGACCTGAGTAATAGCGGATGCTTCCGCTGTGCTGGCCCGACACCAGCACCGCCTTCTCGGGAAGCGACTGGGCGACAAACGACGCGACTTCGATCGCGCGCTGTTCTCCCTCGCCGAGTCCCACGATCCGCTTGTCCCTCGCAAACGCAGCGCCATGGGTGGCGGCCGCGACGACGAAGATTGAGGTGACCAGAACGCGGGCCGTTGGTCCGAACCATCCGGCAACCGAGGCAACACCATCGATGGCGACGATGAAGACGATCGGAAAGGCGGGAAGCAGGAACCGCAGATACCACCACGCGTCGTAGGAGTAGTACGGCAGGTACGCGCACCAGACGAGCGCGGCGAACCCGAGGCCCCACGTCAGGACGTTCCCGAAGCCGCGCCGCAGCTGGAGCGCTCCGCCCAGGAGGACGGCCAGCAGGTAAAAGCCCTGACTCTCGAACAGCCATTCCGTCTGAAGGACGAAGTTTCGTCGGACTCTCCCGATACTGTACAACCCCGAGAGCGATCCGTAGCCCGATTCGAGCGGCGATCCGTACAGGCTGGCATTCAAGATGGCCACGCCCGCGATGAACGGCAGCAGTCCTGCCACGATCGCCAGCGCGGCTCGCCACCACGCGGAGCGATCGATCGCAACAATCCGAAAGAGCACAAGGCCGGCCGGAACGATGGCGAGCGGCACGAGATTGGGACGGATGAGAATCGCCAGACCTGTGACGGCGCCGGTCACGAGCGCGCCCCTCCACGTCGTGGACGACGAGGCGATCAACAGGGCGAGCAGCCAGCAGGCGGAGACGGGCACGTCGCTCAACGGCCACATCATCATGAAGAAGAGCGTCGGGCTGGTCGCCATCCACACCGCCGCACCCACAGCGACGAGCGGATCGCTCACGCGCACGGCGAGCAGGTAGGTGAACCAGACGAGCAGCGCCGCCGTGATCGGTACCACGACATACACGGCACACGGCCCGCCGACGGTCCGGGCAAGTGCCATGAGAATCGGCAGCCCGGGGGCGTAGGTCGGGACGTTGCCGAACGCGCGCTGCGCCGGCCGGTAGCCGAGGGGCGCAAGCGTGGCCGCCGCATTGGGCCACACGGCCAGCCGGACGAGCGGCTCGGGCTGAATCAGACTGCCCTGGCTCCAGAGCTGCGCCTGACTGACGTAGCCGTACGGGTCCGACCCCGACGCGACGTGCGACCCGAGGGACAGACTGGTCGCGCACACGCCCGCCGCGATCATCGCCACGATGGATCCGGCCTTTTGAGGAAACGCCTGAAGGGAGCGGAGGACGCCGCGCATCAGAGTCGGAAGGACACCGGTGGCAATAACTGTACACTAAAGGAAGATGCGCACCGGCCGACACCTGCAGTGACACCAGACACCTCCCTCTTTTCCTCGTCGGGCGGCGACACCGTGAACGACGCTGACGCGCTGGCGCGCGAAGTCGCCAGGCGCCGGACGTTTGCCATCATTTCGCATCCCGACGCCGGCAAGACAACGCTGACCGAGAAACTGCTGCTGTACGCCGGAGCCATCGAGCTGGCCGGGGCGGTCCGAGGCCGCAGGACCCAGCGCCACGCCGTCTCCGACTGGATGGAGATGGAGCAGCAGCGCGGCATTTCGATCAGCGCGGCCGCGCTCGAGTTCGAGCTGGACGGCCATCACGTCACCCTGCTCGACACGCCGGGCCACCAGGACTTCAGCGAAGACACCTACCGGACCCTCCTCGCGGTCGACAGTGTCGTGATGGTGCTCGACGCCGCCAAGGGCATCGAGCCGCAGACGCTGAAGCTGTTCGAGGTTTGCCGCGCCCGCGGGCTTCCGGTCCTGACCTTCATCAACAAGCTGGACCAGCCGGCCCTCGACCCCTTCGAGCTGCTGGACCAGATCGAACGTGTGCTCGGGATTGCGGCGGCACCAATCAACTGGCCGCTCGGCGATGGCACCGAGTTCGCCGGCGTGTACGATCTCGATGCCAACGCCGTCCTGCTGTACGAGCGAGGCGCACGCGGTCACCGTACCGAGCCCATCGCCGTGGCGGACCCGCGCGATGCATCTGTCGAGCGTCTCATCGGCGCCCAACGCCAGCACCGATTGATCGAGGCAGCCGGAATGATCCAGGGCGCGGGCACGCGCTTCGATCTCGAGGCGTATCGCCGGGAACGACAGACACCGGTCTTCTTCGGCAGCGCGCTGAACGACTTCGGTGTCGAGCCGTTTCTTCGCGCGTTGCTGACACTCGCGCCGAGTCCGGCGCCCCGAGAGAGCGATGCGGGCCTGATTCTGCCGACGGACCCGGACTTCTCAGGGTTTGTCTTCAAGATGCAGGCGAACATGAACCCGCGCCACCGGGATCGCGTCGCCTTCCTGCGGATCTGCTCGGGCCGCCTGACGAAAGACATGCCGGTCGTCAACGCGCGGCTGGGCACAACCGTCCGCCTCTCGCGCGTCTACCGCTTCTTCGGCCGCGACCGCGAGACGGTGCCGGAGGCGTACCCCGGCGACGTCGTCGGTCTCGTCAACCCCGGCCGGCTCGCGATCGGCGACACCTTGTATGCAGGCCGCAAACTCCGGTATCCGCCGATTCCGCAGTTCCCCGCCGAGCGATTCGCCTATTTACGGCCGGCCGACGTGCGGCACAAGCGGTTCGATGAAGCGGTCCGGCAGCTCGAGGAAGAGGGCCTGATGCAGGTGTTCATCCCCGAAACCGGCCTGCGGCATCCGATTATCGGAGTGGTGGGTCCGCTGCAGTTCGATGTCGTCGAAGCGCGGCTGCGATCGGAGTACGGGATCCCGTGCGCGCTCGAGCCTCTTGCTCACGTCGCCGGCCGGTGGCCGGTGCCGGAGTCCGCCAATGCTCCACCCTTGAAGTTGACGACGTCCGGTGTCCTGACCGTGAAGGATCGTCAGGGTCGTGACGTGCTCCTCTTCGAGTCGGCGTGGGAACTTCGGTACGTGACCGAGGGTAATCCGCAGTTTCGGTTTCACGACTCGATGTAGTACGGCAGGCCAATCAACTCAATCGGCAGGTCCCGGTCGCGACGGCGACGGCCGAACTCGTCGAGCGATGAACGCGTACATCCCTGGAACCGCCAGCAGCGTCAACGGCGTCGACAACACCAGGCCACCGATCACCGCGATGGCCAGCGGCTTCTGCAGTTCGGCCCCGGCGCCGAGCCCGAACGCGAGTGGCAGCAAGCCCACGATGGTGCAGAAGGTCGTCATCAGGATCGGCCGCAGGCGGATCCGGCCGGCATGCGCGATCGCGACGGCGAGCGACTCGCCGCCGGCCTGAAGCCGCTCGGAAAAATCGAGCAGCATGATCCCGTTCTTGACGACGAGGCCGATCAGCAGAATCAGGCCCATCGCCGACGACACGTTGAGATCCGTGCCGGTGAGGAAAAGGAGCCCGAGCGCGCCGCCGAGCGAGAGCGGAGCGGCCGCGAGAATCAGCAGCGCCGGCGTGAACGCCCTGAACTGAATGACGAGAATCGTGAACACGAGCGCAGCGGCGATGCCGAACACGACGAGCAGTTCGCGGAACGCTTGACGCTGCGATTCGTACTGGCCGCCGATCTCGTAGGTGTAACCGACCGGCAGCGGCAACTCGCCCAGCCGCCGGCGGATCTCACTCACCGCGCTGCCAAGGTCGCGATCCTCGAGTCGTGCACTCACGAGCGCCATCCCGCGGAGGTTCTCTCTCAGCAGCTGCGATTGGCCATTCGATCGCGTCGGCGCGGCCAGCCCCGAGATGGGCACGAGCTTCCCTTCGCTCGTCCGAATCAGCGTCTGAGGCAGCGTGAAGGGATCGAACCGATACAAGTCGGGAAGCCGGACGCGGACAGGAATGCGGCGATCCAGCAGCCGCACCTCGGTCGCCACGTTGCCGAGCCAGGCGTCCGACAGCTGTGCCGCCACCTGCTCGTTGCTCAGCCCGACTCGTCCGGCGGCCACCGGGTCGATCGTCCAGGTGACCTCGGGATTGCCGCGCTGCATGCCGACGATGTCCACGACGCCGTCGATTGTGCCGAGGAGCTCTTCGACGGGTTCGGCCAGCTCGGCAAGACGCTGCGGATCATCGCCGAAGATCTTCACCTCGATGGGCGTGGGACTGCCTTCCAGATCGCCCAGCATGTCCTGCAGCAACTGCACGAACTCGATCTCTGCGAGCGGCGCCGCTTCCTGCAACTTCGGCCGGAGATCCGAGATGATCTCTTCCGACGATCGGCTGCGCTCGCCACGCGGCTTCAAGCGCACGAGGATGTCACCCGTGTTCTGCGGCGTGGCAAAGAGACCCAGCTCAGAACCGGTCCGCCTGGAATAGGCCGCGACTTCCGGGGTGGCGGACAGGACGGCTTCGATCTTCCGCACCTGGCGATCGGTCTCGTCGAGCGCCGAGCCCGCGGGCGTCAGGTAGTCGACGACGAATCCGCCTTCGTCGGCGGGCGGCAGGAAGCCGGTACCGATCGACGCAAACAGCGACGCGGTCGCGATCGCGAGTCCAGCCGCAATGGCGACTGCCACGAACGGACGGGCGAGCACGGTATCGATCCGCCGCGCGTACCAGCGTCCCAGCCGGCCGTCAGAGGATTCGGCGGTCGCGGGATGGCCGCGAAATGCCCAGCGGGCGAGCAGGGGAACCACCGTGATCGACATCGCCAGCGAGAGCAGCACCGCCACGGACAGGCTGAGCGAGAGCGCCCGAAAGAACTGGCCGGCCACGCCCGAGAGGAGGCCGAGCGGCACGAACACGACGACGGTCGTGAGGGTCGAGCTCACGAGGGGCGCCATGAGCTCGGACACCGCCAACTCGACACCTGCCGCGCCCTCGGCCGCGCGGCGGTGAATGTTCTCGACGACCACCACCGCATCGTCGATCACCAGGCCGATGGCGACCGCAAGCCCCCCCATCGACATGAGGTTGATCGATCCACCGAACAGCCGCATGAAAACGAACGTTGGGATGACGGCGAGCGGCAGCGTGATGGCCGCGATCAGGGTGAGGCGAACGTCGCGCAGGAAGACGAGAAGAACGACAATGGCGAGCGCGCCGCCGATCAATATGGCGTCGCGGACGTTGGCGATGGACGCGCTGACGAATTCGGCGAGGTCGTAGACCCGCGTGATGCGAAGTCCGGTTGGCAGCGCGCGCGTGATCTCGGCAATCGTCGCGTCCACGCCGCTCTTCACGTTGAGGATGTTGGCGCCGATCTGCTGCGAGATGCTGATGGAGACGGCGTCGCGTCCGTCGCCGGTGATGAGCAGCGTGCGATCGGGGGATCCGGGAAAGACCTTGCCGAGATCGGATACGCGGATGGTCGCGCCGTTCTTGATCTGCACGGGCGCCGAGCCGATCTCGTCAGGAGTGCTCCAGAGTCCGGACGCGAGCGAGAGATGCTGCTGACCTGCTTCGGAGAACTTCCCGACCGGCCGCACCTGGTTCTGCGCCTTCAGCGTCTCTGAAACGTCGGTCACCGTCAGACCCGCGAGGGCGAGCTTCATCGGCTCGAGGACGACCTCGATCTCACGCGTGTCGCTGGCCAGGACCTCGATGTGCCCGGCGCCAGGCACGCGCGCCAGCGCCGGCCGCAGGACGTACTGCGCGTAATCGTTCAGGTCGGGAGTCGGCAGGCTGCCGGTCAGGCTCAGAATGAAGACCGGGAAGATGGCGGGCGTCAGCCGCTCGACCGTCAGCTCAGTGCCCGCCGGCAGGTCGTTGCGAATTTCCGACACCCGGTTCTGAAGCTGCTGAAGGGCCACCAGCATGTCGCTGGCCGGGTCGAACTGCGCGGAAATCTCGGCGGCGCCTCGGATGCTGGTCGATCGCACCCGGCGAATCCCGGGTACTTCCATCACGGCCTGTTCGATCGGGCGCGTGACGGTCAGCATCATCGACTCCGACGGCAGCGTCCCGCTGCGCGCGATGATCACAATCCTGGGAAACTGCAGCGGTGGATAGATGCTGCTCGGCAGCGCGATTGCGGCCACCACGCCCGCCACGACCAGAGCGGCCGCGATGACGGCCGCGGCTCGCGAGTGCCGAATGGCCTGGGCGGCGATGCTCATTTCGCGATCGTCGTCGCCTTGATAGCCGCGCCGTCCGGCAGTCCGGCATGACCTTCGACAATCACCGACTCTCCAGCCTTCACCCCAGAGAGCACCTCGACCTCGTCGGCGTCTGCCAGGCCGAGGACAACCGGCCTTCGCTGGGCCTTGTCTGCGACGACGACGAACACGGCCGTGTCGGCGCCCTCACGGACGATCGCACCCACCGGCACCACCAGGACATTGGCGTGCAGCTCGGCGTCAATCGCCACCTGCACCGGCAGCCCTGCCGAGTAAGTCGTGGCGTCGATGAACGCGAGCCGCACAGGCGTGGCTCCGGTGCCCGCGTCGACGACTCCGGGCCGGGAAATCACTTTCATGCCGGCCGGCTGGTCCACCGACGCGCCCACGACCCGCGCCGACGCGCCGACCTTCAGGCGCTGGACATCCGCAATCGGCACGAGTGCGCTGACCTCCAGCCGCCGGGGATCGATGACCCGCAGGAGCGAATCACTCGCCGAGGCTTCGACCTGGTCGCCCGGATTGTGCAGACGCCTCGCCACGATGCCATCGAACGTGGCATAGACCACCGTGCGCCGTGCGATGACCTCCTCGGCGGCTTGTGCGGCCAACGCGCCTTCCAGGTCGGCTTCAGCGTCGGCGATCTCGCGGTCCGCGTCTTCAACTTCCTTCCGGGCGGCGACACCTCGATCGAACAGATCGTGCGCGCGCGTTTCGGCCGCCTTCGCGTTCTTCACCTGAGCGCGCGCCCGAGCCACGGCGGTGGCCTTGGCCGCGACATCGGCCGCAATCCCGGGAATCTCGAATCGTACGAGCAGATCACCACGCCGGACGCGATCGCCTTCCGCCTTCGGCATTTCGAGGATGCGGGCTGGTTCTGGGGCTATGACCACGAGATCGGCGCCGGGCGCTGGGGTCACAACCCCGGTGGCATGGATGACGCCTCGGATCGTCCCCACGACCACGGGTGTGGTCGTGACTGGCACAACCGACTGCGTGTCGACTTCCTCTGGCGTGGGCTGACCGCACGCAGCGGAAATCGCCACGAGGGCAGAGAACGCGAGACGGAGACAGGTGATGCGGCTCATCGGAGTGGCGCTCCGACGGCCAGTTCAAGGTCGGCGACCGCCGCCTGATACTCCGCCGCCGCCTGCAGCGCGCGAAGCCGGGTGTCGCGCGTCACCTGCAGTGCCTGCAGGAAGGCCGCTATGCCTGTCTGGCCGAGCCGGTATGCATCCTCGGCCATGCGCTCGACTTCGAGCGCCGCCGGGAGAATCTCGTCCCGGTACTTCACGTACTGCTGGCGCTGCGCGTCGGCACGCGCCACAGCTGAAGCGACCTCGCCCCGAATTCGCGCGAGTACGGCCTCACGCGAGGACGTGAGCTGAACGAGGGCGGCCTCTTCCACGCGCACGCCGGCGGTATGCCGCGTGAACAGGGGTACACCAATAACAACGGCGGCACGCCATCCCGTACTGAACTCCGGCTCAGCGCCGCGCGTGATCGCGAACTCTGGAATCACGTCCGGCATCTTGAGTGCCTGCGCCAGCGCAATTTTGGCGCGCTGTTCCTGGAGCTGGCTGTCGAGCACTGCAAGCTCCACGTTCGTGGATTGCGCGAGCGTGCTAAGGACGTCGGCTGACGGAAGGGCCGCCGGGTCGAGCGAAGCGGCCAACGGCGTCGCCGCGTCGAGCGGGAACGCGAGCAGCGCGTTGAGCTCCGTGCGGGTCGCACGCACGACGCCCCGCGCCGCCGTCGCATCGTTCTCTGCCTGCGCCAATCCGAGTTGGGCCTGCAGGAGCTCCAGCCTGGGAACACTACCGGCGTCGAACCGCTGTTGAGCGGCGTCGCGGGCGCGGACCGCCAGCGCCTGCAGTTCGTCAACGAGCGTCAGGCGAGCCTCGGCGACGACCCGGTTGAAGTACGCGTGGCGGACCAGCGTGCGAACCGCAACGACGGTTTGCGCCAGCTCGGCGTCCCCGGTCTTGACCGCGGCCTCGCCGACGGCGATACGCCGATCGCGCTTACCCCCTATTTCCCACGGCAGGGCAATGCCATAGGCGCGCGTCGGTGTCTCGCGTTCGAACTCGGCCTTGAATTCCGGATTCAGACGCTCCCCGGCCACGTCGACCGCGGCCCGGCTGGTTGCCCCGCGCAGGCGAGCCGCGAGAATCGCGGGATTCGCCTGCACCGCCCGATCAAAGGCGCCCTCGACTGTGAGCGGAACGTCGGGACCCGGGGGTTGAGCAAATCCGAGTGAAGCCCAGAGTAGGACTCCGGAGATGCCCGCGACGAGGCCGAGCTGGCGAGGGTACTCCCGCCGCGGACGGGTGACTACTCCGGTTTCCGGGACCCGCGCCAGCAGACAGTCCTCCACGTGGCGCAGCATGCGTCAGTCTACATGAACGCCTCATGACAGTCTCCGCGACGCCTATTGGCTTGGCTTCCGCCGCCGCCACGGCGGAGAGCTCGGTAATTCTCCCCGCGATTGCGGAAATTTCCGCGTGAACAGCCTCCTTCGGTCGCCACTCGGACGAGGTTCGAGCAGTCAACACGCCAGCCGCGGCGAATCCCGAGACGGCGCGGGTTGGCTGCCCCTTTGCTCTCATGAGGACAAATGAAGCAGTCACCGCTCGAGGATCGCGTGAAGGACGACCACAAAGGCGACGAGAGCAGGATCGTCTATTGGCACCGCCAGCTGCCTCCCATCGACGCCGAGGTGATGGGGGAACACACCGTGGAAGCCACGAGCAGCCGTGTCGCTGGCACCCTTGCCCACCGAGACGAGCTCTGGGATCGGTGCTACGCGGAGCTGATGGCCAACACGCATGAGCGGCTGGCTCAGGAGGTCGCCCGCCTCGGTGGCCACTACGCCCACGTCTACGACGAATCCATCGACACGAAACGCGACGATGCGGCTGGCGAGGCGTGGCTGCACGGTCGTTTCTCGTACGTGCTGTTCGGCCGGGCGTCCGGATCGGCGTAGCCCTCAACTCGTCGGCTACTGCGTGCCGAGCGTCTCGGAAGATGGCCCTGAGGCCAAGACCATGAGATATCCAACGGGCACAGTCCGCGGAATTCTCGCAGCCGGAGTCCTCGCGGTGGTGGTTGCGACCCCCCTCGGGGCTCAGAGCGAGAGCCAGACGCCGCCGATCCTCGTCGAGTCGCTGACTGGACGCGACTCGTTCGAACTCTATTGCTCGCCGTGCCACGGAAAGACGGGCCGGGGTGAGGGGCCGGTGGCGCCTGCCTTGAGAGCGAAACCCACCGATCTCACTCGCCTGTCGCAGCGCTACGGCGGAGCGTTCCCCACCGACGGCGTCCGTGCGATTGTGACCGGCGTGGGACGCCCGATGGCCGCGCACGGGACGAGCGACATGCCGGTGTGGGGCCCTCTCTTTCGAGCCTTCGAGTCGGACGTCCGCGTTCGTGTGCGAATCGCGAACATCGTCGACTACATCGAGAGCCTGCAGCAGAAGCCTGGCGGTTCGACGGATCCAGGTCCGCAGCTGTTCAAGACGTACTGTGCCTCGTGCCACGGCGTGAACGGCCGTGGCGCCGGCCCCGCGGCCGAGCAGTTGCGAAAGACGCCGCCCGACCTGACAAAATACACAGCACGCAACGGCGGCATCTTTCCGAGCGAGCGCCTGCGCCAGATCATCGACGGTCGTGGAGTGGCCGCGCACGGCGATCGCGAGATGCCCGTCTGGGGCGATGCCTTCCAAAGCACTCGTGGCGGGGTGACACCCGAGGCAGCCAAGGCTCGCATCGATGCGATCGTCCGATACCTCGACGGCATTCAGGAGAAAGCCGCACAGTAGCGCCGGCCGCCGTCAGTCACTTTGGAGCCGGCTTCAACTGTTGCGCGCTCCGGCCAGTATAGCTCTCGAGAACCTTGATGTAGTTGCCGCGCACGAACGCACTCGAGTCCTTCACCGACTGCTGGCTCATCGAGCCGCGCATCTGGCTGACCGAGTTATAGCCCTTCCGCTCCATCCATGCCGTCATCTCCTCGAGAACTCTCGCGAAAAACGGCGGTCCCTGTTGCAGGAGGGCGGAGGTGCTCATCACGACGTCGGCGCCGGCCATCAGATACTTGATGGCCTCGACGTGGCTGTGCACGCCAGTGGTCGCCGCGAGCGAGGCCGACACGCGTCCGTACAACAGTGCAATCCACAAGAGCGGGAGACGGATTTCACCAGGCGTGCTGAGCGCTATCGCGGGAGCCACGGTCCGGCTTTCGATGTCGAAGTCCGGCTGATAGAAGCGGTTGAAGAGCACCAGTGCGTCGGCGCCCGCTTCCTCGAGCTGACACGCCATGTCCGCAAACGAGCTGAAGTAAGGACCGACCTTGATTGCCACCGGAATCGACACCGTGGCCTTCACCGCTGACAGCACATCGACATACTGCTGTTCGACCTCGGCGCCCGAGCGGAACGTCTCGGTGGGAATGTAGTACACGTTCAGCTCGATGCCGCTCGCGCCCGCGTCCTCCATCTCTTTCGCGAAGGTCACCCAGCCATGTTCGCTGACGCCGTTGAGGCTCGCGATAATCGGGATGTCGACGGCTTCGGTGGCCCTGCGGATGAGATCGAGGTACTGGCGAGGACCGACGTCGTAGTCCTGAACGGCGGGAAAGTACGAGACCGACTCGCCGTAGCTCTCGCTGCCGAGCTTCATGAAGTGCTCGAGCGCCGCCGAGTCGTGCGTGATCTGCTCTTCGAAGAGCGAGAACATCACGACGGCGGCCGCGCCGTTGTCCTCCAGTCGGCGGATGGCGTCGAGGCTCTCCGAGAGGGGAGACGCCGAGGCCACGAGCGGGTTCTTGAGCGTCAGGCCCATGTATCGGGTCGTCAAGTCCATGGTGCGTCTCCTTTCCTCCTAGACCTTGGTGGCGTTCTTTGAGGCTGCAGCCGGGGCGGGTACGTGACTCCCGGGCTCGCCTTGGCCGCGCCGGGCGGTGGCGGGCCACCGGTCGGCCAGTGCGGAATAGACGCGCCAGCGCTGGTTGACGTCTTCCTGTGCCAGCCCGAGCAGCCGCTTCGCCGCGCCGGGATTGGTATAGGAAAGCATCTTGTAGCGGATCTCGTTGTACGCGTACGCCTTCAGCGGGATCGACGGTGCCTGCGAATCGATCACGAACTCCTGTCGCTCGCGGCCGGCCGCCGGCGGCTTGAAGCGATAGAGCGGCCAATGCCCGCTCTCGACCGCCAGTTTCTGCTGCCGCATGCCAAAGCGCATGTTGATGCCATGCGCGATGCAGTGGCTGTAGGCGATGATGATCGACGGCCCGTCGTGCGCCTCGGCTTCGAGAAACGCGTCCATCGTCTGCTGCGACGACGCGCCCATGGCAATCTGCGCGACGTAGACATTGCCGTACGCGACCGCCATCAGACCGAGATCCTTCTTCGCGCTGGACTTCCCGCCCGCCGCGAACTTGGCGACCCCGCCGCGCGGGGTCGATTTGGACGCCTGACCGCCTGTATTCGAATAGACCTCGGTGTCGAGAACGAGGACGTTGACGTTTCGTCCCGACGCCAGCACGTGATCGAGGCCACCGTAGCCGATGTCGTACGCCCACCCGTCACCGCCAACAATCCAGACGCTCTTTCGCACGAGGTGCTTCGTGAGCGTCAGCAGCCGTTGGGCTGTCGGATCCTGCAGCGATTGCAGCAGCTGCTCGAGCACCGCGACGCGATCCCTCTGGGCGTCGACGTCCGCCTGTGTGATTTGCGGCGCCTCCAGGACCTCACGAACGCGCTCCGGCCCGAGCCGGGGCGACAGCAGAGCGAGCAGCCGCTCCGCCTCCTCGCGCTGTGTGTCGAGCGATACGCGGAAACCCAGACCGAACTCGGCGTTGTCCTCGAAGAGCGAATTCGCCCACGCCGGCCCGCGGCCCTGCTTGTTGACCGACCACGGGGTCGTGGGCAGGTTGCCGCCATATATGGACGAACACCCCGTCGCGTTGGCGACGAGCAGGCGGTCGCCGAAGAGCTGCGTCAGGAGCCGCAGGTAAGGTGTCTCGCCGCACCCGGCACACGCGCCGGAGAACTCGAAGAGCGGCGTCAGGTACTGCGCGCCGCGCACCAGCGCCGCATCCAGTCCCATGGGCTTGTTGTCGGGCAGCGCCTCGAAGAACTCGAAGTTCCTTCGTTCGCGCTCGAGGACCGGGGCCTTGGCCTCCATGTTGATGGCGCGGACGCCCGCCGCCTCCGGGCTCCGCACGGGACACGCTTCGACACAGAGCTCGCACCCGGTGCAGTCCTCCACCGCCACCTGCAGCGTGTATCTCAGGTTCGGGAACCCTCGGCCGGCGAGCGGCGCGGACGGGAACCCGTCTGGCGCGTTCGCCAGCAGGGGATCGTCGTAGTACCGCGCACGGATGGTCGCGTGCGGACACACCATCACGCAGTTGCCGCACTGGATGCACAGCTCCGGCTTCCACACGGGGACGATGTCGGAGATGTTGCGCTTTTCCCATTGGGCCGTCCCGGACGGATAGGTGCCGTCAGCGGGGAGTGCGCTGACCGGCAGCTCGTCGCCGCGCCCGGCGATCATCATGGCCGTCACGTTCCTGACGAAGTCCGGCGCGCGCGCGGGCACGAGCGGAGACGACTCGCGGGTGCTGGTCGCGGACGCAGGCAGCGTCACCTCGTGCAGGTTCTCGAGCGCGCGATCGACAGCCGCGAAGTTGCTCTCGACGAGATCCGAACCCTTGCGGGCATAGGTTGCCTGGATGGCGTCCTTGATACGGGCGATGGCGTCCTCGCGCGGCAGCACGCCGGAAATGGCAAAGAAGCAGGTTTGCATGATCGTGTTGATCCGGCCGGGCATGCCTGCCTCGGTCGCCACGCGATCCGCGTCGATGGTGAAGAGCCGGATGTGCTTGGCGACGAGCGCCTCCTGCATCGAGCGTGGCAGCTCGTTCCACAGATCGCCAGGCGCGAAGGGGCTGTTGAGCAGAAACACCGCTCCGTCGGTCGCCGCATTGAGTACGCCGAGCATCTCGCCGCGCTCGACGAACTGGAACTGATGGCAGGCGATGAACTGGGCGCGCTGCACCAGGTACGCCGATCGGATCGGTTGAGGCCCGAAGCGGAGGTGCGACGTCGTCCGCGACCCGGATTTCTTCGAGTCGTAGACGAAGAAGCCCTGGGCGTAGCCCGGGGTCTGCTCGCCGATGATCTTGATCGAGTTCTTGTTCGCCCCCACGGTGCCGTCGGCGCCGAGGCCGTAGAAGATGCAGCCGACCACGTCGGCCGCCTCGGTGATGAAACGCGGGTCGTATTCCAGGCTGGTCTGCGACACATCGTCGTTGATGCCGACCGTGAAGTGGTTCTTCGGGGAAGCGGACCGGAGGTTCTCGAACACCGCCTTGACCATCGCTGGCGTGAATTCCTTCGACGCGAGCCCATAGCGCCCGCCGACGATTCGCGGCATGTCGGGACGGCGGCCGTCGGTCATCGCCTCGGCGAAGGCCGTAACGACGTCCTGGTACAGCGGCTCGCCGGACGCTCCCGGCTCCTTGGTCCTGTCGAGCACTGCGATGGCCTTGACTGATTGGGGGACGGCGTCCAGCAGATGACTCACGGCAAACGGCCGGAAGAGGTGCACCTGCACGACCCCGAGCTTCGCACCGCGGCCATTCAGGTGGTCGATGGTCTCCCGCACGGTCTCGACACCTGAGCCCATGAGCACGATGACGTGCTCCGCGTCGGCGGCGCCGAAGTAGTCGAACAACCGGTACCGGCGCCCGGTCAGCGCGGCGAATCGGTCCATCGCCGCCTCGACGATGGACGGAACGGCCGCGTAGAACGGGTTGGCGGTCTCGCGCCCCTGGAAGTAGACGTCGGGGTTCTGTGCCACGCCCCGCACGACGGGACGATTGGGATCGAGCGCCCTCGCCCGATGCGCGAACACCAGCGCATCGTCGATCATTGCGCGCAGATCGTCATCGGAGAGGACCTGGATTCTGCTGACCTCGTGCGAGGTGCGGAAGCCGTCGAAGAAATGCACGAACGGGATGCGCGACGAGAGGGTCGCGTTCTGCGCGATGAGGGCAAGGTCGTGCGCCTCCTGCACCGAGCTCGAACAGAGCATCGCCCAGCCTGTCATCCGCGCGGCCATGACGTCTGAGTGATCGCCGAAGATCGAGAGCGCCTGCGTCGCGATGGCGCGGGCCGCCACGTGGAAGACGGCCGGCGTCAGCTCCCCGGCAATCTTGAACATGTTGGGGATCATCAGCAGCAAGCCCTGAGACGCAGTGAAGGTCGTCGTCAGCGCACCCGTCTGCAGGGCGCCGTGGACCGTGCCCGCGGCACCGCCTTCGCTCTGCATCTCGATGACGTGCGGCACCGTTCCCCAGATGTTGGTCTTGCCCTCGGAGGCCCACTGGTCGGCCAGTTCACCCATGGTCGAGGAGGGCGTGATCGGGTAGATGGCGCAGACCTCGTTCGTGCGGTAGGCGATGGAGGCGGCGGCCTCGTTGCCGTCCAGGGTTTTTACGTGTGTCGCCATGTGGCTTTCCTCTGTCGCCCCCGCGCGAGTGCGGTCTCTCCGTGTTGTGGTGTTGTCGGCGCTTCTATGCCTCGGCGGCCGTCGGCGCGACCGGCTCGGGAATCATCGTGATCGCTCCGCACGGACACTGGTCGTAACAGATCGCACAGCCCGTGCACTTGGCGAGGTCGTACTCGTATCGCCGGCCCGGACCGAGCTTGATCACGGCTTGCTCGGGACACGCCGAGTAGCATCCGTCGCATTCGAAGCAGTTGCCGCACGAGAGGCACCGCTGGGCTTCGTATCGCGCGGCCGAGGGATCGAGTCCGCCGACGACCTCGTCGAAGGTCAGCCTCCGTCGATCGAGATCGATCGTGCTCTGGCCGCGCTTGGTGGCCTCGGCGTGATACCAGAGCCGCAGCATCTCGAACTTTGCGACCTCGTGCTTGGTCTGCGTCGCGGGCGCCTCGCTGCGGAGCCAGGCGTCGATGTGCCGTGCGGCCTTCTTGCCGTGCCCGACCGCGGTGGTCACCGTCCGCGCATACGGGACCATGTCGCCGCCTGCGAAGACGCCAGGGCAGCCGGTCTGCATGTCGCGCCCCACGGTGACCGTGCCGTCCTTCTTGAATGTGATGCCGGGGACCGACTTCAGAAACGTCGTGTCGGTGTCCTGGCCGAGGGCAAGAATCACAGAATCGGCTTCGAGCGTCTCGATCTCGCCGGTCGGCACCGGATAGCGGTTCTCGTCGAGCTTCATGACCTCGACATGAAGCGTCGTGCCGTCAATCTCCTTGATCGTTCGGAGCCAGTGGATCTTGACGCCCTCTTCAATCGCTTCATCGGCCTCGAAGTCGTGCGCCGGCATCTGCTCGCGCGTGCGGCGGTAGATGATGAGCGGCTCGGCCCCAAGTCTGGCGGCCGTGCGGGCCGCATCCATCGCCGTGTTGCCGCCGCCGTAGATAGCGACGCGCCGGCCGATGCGCGGTGGCTCCCCACCGGTCTCGACTTCCTTGAGGAACTGCAGCGCGTCGTAGACCTTGACGGCGTCGCGCGCGGGAATTTCCTGACGTTTGCTCAGGTGTGCGCCGACGGCAAGGAAGACCGCATCGAACCGCCCTTCGGCTTTCTCGGTCGTGAGATCGGCGACCTTGTGGTTCAGGACGATCTCCACACCGATCCTGCGGATGCGGTCGATCTCGCCGTCCAGAACTTCCCGCGGCAGCCGGTACTTCGGGATGCCGAAGTGCATCATGCCGCCCGCCATCGGACCGGCCTCGTGGATGACCACTTCATGCCCACGGCGGGCCAGGTGCCAGGCGGCCGAAAGGCCGCTCGGTCCGGCGCCGACGACGAGCACGCGTTGCCCTGATGACGGTTGGTCGGGCAGAACGGTCCAGCCTTCTGTGAGGGCCAGGTCACCCAGAAACCGTTCGACGGCATGGATGCTGACCGCCTCGTCGACATCCTTGCGGTTACACGCGTCTTCGCACGGGTGGTAGCAGACGCGGCCATGGACGGCCGGCATCGGATTGTCGCGAACGATGATCTCCCAGGCCTCGCGATAGCGGCCGGCCTGTGCCTCGGCGAGCCAGGCCTGGATGTTCTCGCCCGCCGGACAGCCGTGGTTGCACGGGGGAAGACGGTCGACGTAAACCGGGCGCATCGTACGCACTGGCGGCATCCCCCTGACCTCCTCTGGCCTCTGGTTGCCAGATCGAGAGCAACGGGCGAGCCATCGCGTTTCCTGATGTTTACGGCACCGCGCGCGGCAGCGCTTCAAGCTCCCGCAGTTCCGATTGGGAGAATTTCACCAGTCCTGGGAAGAAATCCCGGTGGGGTCAGGTTGCGTCCGGCTACCGGCACGCTTCATGCGATGAAGCTCTGGCGCTACGAAATCGGAAGGAGCCCAATATGGCAAGACCTGTCGTCGCCGAGTCCTGGAGAAGGTCGGTCCTCCTGTGCCTCTTCTTCGCGGCAATGACGCAAACGGCCTGGGCTCAGGGGATCGCTGGTTCGTTCGAGCAATTGAAGGTGCTCGTCCGGCCGGGAGACACCGTGACCGTCACCGAGACGACCGGACAGGAGCTCACTGGCAAGATCGACGAACTATCGTCCTCGACGATCGCCCTGCTGGCGGGAGGCACGCGCCGGGTCCTGAGCGAGGGCGACGTCAGGACGGTTCAGCAGCGGCACAATGATTCTCTTGCCAACGGCGCACTCTATGGGCTCGCCATTGGAGCCGGCGCGGCAACCGCCCTGATCATTGCCGTTGCGGCTGTTGATAGCGAAGAGGTGGACGCCGGCCTCGCCGCACTGGCGATCGGAGCCTACGGTGGCATTGGCGCCGGCGTCGGTGTCGGCGTGGATGCATTGATCAGGAAGCGACATGTGATCTATCAGCGGCAGTCACTCGCCGGGGTGCAGGTTGGAATCGCACCGTGGCTGACGAGTCAGCGGAAGGGAGTGCTCGTTACGCTGCGCTTCTAGGAGTAGCCCCGCACTGCGTCACGAATGACGGCCGTCGCGGGCGGCCTCGGGATCGTCGGCGGGGTCCTTCTTCAGCGCGAGTCGCAGCACTGGTAGCTGCCGGCGATATCCCTCGGCGTCGCCGTAGTCGACGAACTCGTGATAGCGGGGGTGCGGCGCCCGGACGCGCTTCGCGTGTCTGATCGGACACCGGTACCTTTCGGTACGCCCCGCCACCTCGCGCACGTACGCGAACAGCCCGTTCGCGTACCCGCAGTACACGCAGTTGAGCTTCTCGATGCCATTCAGGTAGGCCAGGTGGTGGCGGTCGATCACGATGTAGGCCGATCGGCGAACCCGGGCCACGCCGTAGATCGGAAAGCAGACACGCTGGTAAACCGTGATCCAGATGTCGAGCAGCGCAATCGGCACGATCATCGAAAAGATCAGCGGCGCCGTCAGCGCATTCGGAATGCTGCTCTCGCGCAGGAAGGTCCGAATTCGTTGCTTGAGGCGCTGGTGCGCCAGGCGGGCCTGGTGCTCGAAGCGGATGCGTCCGGCAACGATGCGATAGCTCCACTCGGCGCGCGTGCGATTGAGCTCGTACTCCAGCTCGCGCTCGAGCTGCGCCATGTGTTCCATCAAGTCGTCGATGCGGGATGGTATTGAGGCTCCTCTTTTTCGTCATGCCGGACGGCGCGAAGGGAGGCAGTATGACAGAACGGACCCGTTGATATAATCGATCGCTTCCCCCACGATCATGCCTCGCAGCCTTGCAACAGCGGTCCGCCGATTTGTCAGCGCCACCTCGCGTGCGCGCGGCGAGTCGTATTTCACGAACGGCCGCGTCTCCGCCACGCGCGCGAATTCGACCACCTTCGCGGCCCTCGTGCGGGGCACACGTGCGTACAACGTCTCGCTGACGCTCGACGAGCATCGCCTCGTCGTCGACTGCTCCTGCCCGTACTTCGAGGACTCCATCAACGCGTGCAAGCACATCTGGGCCGTGATTCTCGCCGCCGATCGGGCGCACGCGTTTCAGGTGCCGGCCGAGCTTTTCCTCGACGTCCACGACGTCCGGATCGATGCCCTGTCGCCATCGCCCCTCACGCCGCCACCCCCAGCGCCACGTCCTGACTGGCAGGCCTTCCTGTCGCAGGTCACGCCTCCCCGGCCCGAAGGGCCTCCATTGCGGCTGCTCCTGCCAGGCGAGCTGATCTACGTTGTCGACCTCGTGCGTTCCGCGACGGCAGACGGGCTCCTGATCGAACTTCTCACGCGCGAGCGAAAGAAGTCCGGAGAATGGGGAAGGCCGAAGGCCGTGACCATCAATCGTCACGACATCGCGACGCTGCCAGACCAGCGCGATCGGCAGATCCTCGACGCGGTCTGCGGCGCTACGCACGCGCATAGCTATTTCGGGCCGGCCTGGAGTGGGTACAGCGTAGGCATGCCCGTACCGGCCGCGTTCGTGCTGAACCTGACCCTGCAGCGGGATCTCGCGCGTCGGCTCGCCGAAACGAGCAGGCTGCTGTTGCGCCAGCCGGCGACCCCCGGAAGCTCGCACGGGAAGACCGTGCTCTCACCCATCGAGTGGGACCCGCAACCCGCGCAGTTCCAGCTGCGCATCACGGGCGATGCCAGTAGGGGCTATACCATCGGCGGCGAGGTTCACCGCGGAGACGAGGTGCATGCCGTCAGCGATGCGATGTTCGTGACCGGAGCGCTGATCCTGTGGCGTCCGGTCGAACCCGGCGACCCGCCTCGCCTGGCCGCATTCGACACGGGCGGTGCGGATCGGTGGATGGCCGGCCTCCTGGATGTCGGCTCCGTCACGGTGCCGGCATCGGACGCGGTGGCACTCGTTGAAACACTCGCGGTTTCCGATCTCGCGCGGCTCGAATGCCCCGAGGAACTGCGCGTCGACGCACGCGTCGAGCCTCCTCGCCCCGTCGTCCGCATCACGAGGCCAACCGCCGGTGACCCCCGGTGGTACGCATCGTCGGACCATCGACTCGAAGCGAAGTTGTCGTTCGCCTACGGCGAGTGTGAAGTGGATGCCTGGTCCGAGCAGCCGGTGTTCTTCGAGCCCGCGCGTCGGGTGGCCTGGCGGCGGGATCGGGAGGCGGAGCGTGCCGCATTCGCGCGGCTGCAGACACTCGGCGTTCGCCGACTCGCCGACTGGCAGAGCGGTGGGACCCGGCTGGACCTCGCCACGGCGCAGCTGGCGTCGGTCGTCCGGGCGCTGCTCTCGGAAGGCTGGCGCGTGGAGGCCGAAGGGCGGCTTTATCACCGGCCGGGTGTCGTGTCGCTGGACGTGCGGTCGGGCATCGACTGGTTCGAGCTGCACGGCAGTGTCGACTATGGCGGCGCGAGCGTCGATCTGCCTACGCTGCTCGCCGCGGTGCGGCGCGGCGACTCCTTCGTCCCCCTCGGCGACGGCACGTTCGGCCTGCTCCCGGAGGACTGGCTGGCGCGCGCGGCACGCCTGACCGCTGTCGGCACGCCGGTCGCGGATCACGTGCGATTCTCGTCGTGTCAGGGGGCCCTGCTCGACGCGTGGCTCGCAACCCAGCCTGCGGTGTCCTTCGACGAGGCGTTCGCTCGCGCGCGCGCCGAGCTGGCGCGGTTCGAGGGCGTGGCGGCGATCGATCCACCGAAGACGTTCCGTGGCGTCCTGCGCGACTACCAGCGCGACGCGCTCGGGTGGTTCGATTTCCTGCGCCGCTTCGGATTTGGCGGGTGCCTCGCCGACGAGATGGGCCTCGGGAAGACCGTCATGGTGCTCGCGGCGATGGAGGCCCGTCGCGCGGAACGCGAGCGGGACCGTCGTCCAACCGTCCCATCGCTCGTCGTCGTTCCGCGTTCGCTCGTATTCAACTGGCAGCAGGAGGCCGCGCGCTTCGCGCCCCGCTTGCGCGTGCTCGACTTCACGGGTGCCGGCCGCCGCGGCGCCCTCGACGCCATCGCGGAGCACGATATCGTCCTGACCACGTATGGAACGCTGCGGAGGGACGTCGGACTCCTCAAGGAAATCGCATTCGATTACGCGATCCTCGACGAGGCGCAGACCATCAAGAACTCGCGGACCAGCTCGGCCAAGGCGGCGCGGCTCCTCAAGGCCACGCACCGGCTGGCGCTCAGCGGTACGCCAGTCGAGAACCACCTCGGAGAGCTCTGGAGCCTGTTCGACTTCTTGAATCCCGGCATGCTCGGCGCGGCGTCGGTCTTCGCGGCGGCGACCACAGCCGATCCGAAGGCAAACGACGGGACGCTGGAGATGCTGGGCCGCGGGCTTCGGCCGTTCATCCTGCGGCGGACCAAGGAGATCGTGGCCGCCGAGCTGCCGGCCCGGACCGAGCAGACCTTGTACTGCGACCTCGAGCCCCCCCAGCGCGCGCTGTACGACGAGCTGCGTGACCACTATCGCGCGGCGCTCCTTGAGAAGAGCGCCCCGGTCGGGGCGCTTGGGGAGAAGAGCGCCCCGGTCGGGGCGCTTGGGGAGAAGAGCGCCCCGGTCGGGGCGCTTGGGGAGAAGAGCGCCCCGGTCGGGGCGCTTGGGGGGAAAAGCGCACCGCTCGGCCTCGGCCGGTCGAAGCTGCAGATCCTCGAGGCGCTGCTGCGCCTGCGTCAGGCGGCGTGTCATCCCGGCCTCGTCGATCGCACGCGGGCTGTCGATCCGTCAGCGAAGCTCGACCTCCTCGTGCCGCGGCTGCAGGAACTCGTCGAGGACGGCCGCAAGGTGATCGTCTTCTCGCAGTTCACGACGCTGCTTGGTTTCCTGCGCACGCGGCTCGACGAAGCGCAGCTGACCTACGAGTATCTCGACGGAAAGACGAGGGATCGAGAGGCGCGCGTCCGGCGGTTTCAGGGCGATGGATGTCCGCTGTTTCTCGTCAGCCTGAAGGCAGGCGGCCTCGGCCTCAATCTCACCGCCGCGGAGTACGTCTTCCTGCTCGACCCCTGGTGGAACCCGGCCGTCGAGGCTCAGGCGATCGACCGCGCACACCGCATTGGGCAGACGCGGCCCGTATTCGCCTTCCGGCTCATCGCGCGCGATACCGTCGAGGAGAAGGTTCTCGAGTTGCAGGCTACGAAACGACAACTGGCCGAAGCTATCGTGCGCGCCGACGCCAGCCTGATCCGCAATCTACGGCGAGAGGATCTCGAGCTGTTGTTGTCGTGACGCGAGATGGATCAATTCAGGTAGGCGTCGACGGTCACGATTGACCCGTCTTCACGGTACTTCAGCTCCGTCACCTTGATGTTGCGCAGGTGCGTCTGGCCGTTCGAGATCTGGGCGTCGTGATAGAAGAGATACCACTTGCCCTTGAACTCCACGATCGAGTGGTGGTTCGTCCAGCCGAGGACCGGTTCGAGGATCTTGCCCTTCACCGTGAACGGACCGTAGGGTGACGTGCCGGTGGCGTACATGATGAAGTGCGTGTCGCCCGTCGAGTAGGAAAAGTAGTACGTCCCCTTGTACTTGTGCAGCCAGGACGCTTCGAAGAAGCGGCGTCCGTTGTCGGCCGCCGTCAGCGGCTTGCCCTTCTCGTCGAGGAGGACCACATCCTTCGGTGCCTCGGCCAGGCTGACCATGTCATCTCCGAGGCGTGCCACCTTCGCGCTGAGCGCCGGCTGGTCTTTGGCCGGATACACATCCTCGGCCTTATAGGCACCGCTGGCCCAGCGCTGCAGCTGCCCGCCCCAGATGCCGCCGAAGTACATGTAGTACTTGCCGTCGGTGTCCTTGAAAACGGCGGGGTCGATGCTGTACGTGCCCTTGATGGCGTCCGCCTGCGCGATGAACGGGCCGGCGGGATTGGTTCCGACGGCGGCGCCGATCCGAAACACATCCTGCTTGTCCTTCACCGGGAAGTACAAGTAGTACTTGCCGCCCTTTTCGGCCGCGTCCGGCGCCCACATCTGCCGTCCCGCCCAGGCGACGTTCTTGATGTCCAGCGCGACCCCGTGATCGGTGACCTTGCCTCCCACCCCGTCCATCGAGAACACGTGATAGTCGCGCATCGCGAAATGGCTGCCGAGATCGTCGGCTGGAACACCCGCATCGATATCGTGTGATGGGTAAATGTAGATCTTCCCGTTGAAGACGTGCGCTGAAGGGTCGGCCGTGTAGATACCCGGAATGAGCGGCTGAGTGAGGAACTTTGACGGATCAATCTTCGGCGCCTGCGCCGCGAGCGCCGAGGCCACCGCGACGACGGTCAGTAGGCCTGCCATTCCCGATCGATTCATAAGTCCTCGCCGCGACGGCATGTCGCCGTTCGCAAAAGCCTTCACACCGCTGCTGGTTTGACCTCTGAGGTGCACGCGAGACAGCGCGTCGCCTTGAGCGGAATCTTCGACAGGCAGAACGGGCAGTCACGGGTGTCGACCACGACCGGCGCCGGTCCCTTGAGCCGGTTGACCTGCTTCACGAGCAGGAACACGGCAAACGCCACGATCAGGAACTCGAGGCAGGTGTTCAGAAACAGGCCGAAGTTGAGCGTGGGCGCGCCGGCTGCCTTGGCCTCCGCAAGCGATGCATACGTCGCGCCGTTGAGGGCCACAAACAGGCTGCTGAAATCGACGCGGCCGAGGGCCATGCCGATCGGCGGCATGATGAGGTCGTTGACGACCGACGTCACGACCTTTCCGAACGCGGCGCCGATAATGACGCCGACTGCCAGATCGATGACGTTGCCCCGGGCGGCAAAGTCGCGAAATTCCTTGAACATGGCTACCCCTTGTTGACGGACGCCGATCGTGTCGCCGACCGGATATTACGTCGTCTTCACGGGCGGAAACCAGTCTCGACGGTCCGGCGCTCGGCGTTCGGCGCTCGGGAAGGCCCGAAACCTGAGCTCTGAGCCCCCGTCTTGAGCCTCTCCCAGTACGTATGCTAAGTTCATAGCACCTTTTGCCGACTTCATCCGTCTAAGGGTTGTGGACAACAGACAGACACTCATGAAAACGCCGCCCCATCACGAGCTCAGCCGTAGAGAACGGCAGATCATCGATATCCTTTATACGCGCGGCCGCGGCACGGCCGCCGAGGTCCAGACAGCCCTGCCGGACCCCCCCAGCTACTCAGCCGTGCGCGCGATGCTGCGGATTCTCGAAGAAAAAGGCCATGTCCGGCACGAGCAGGACGGGCCCCGATACGTTTACCTGCCGACCGTGGCGCGCGACAACGCCAAGCGGTCTGCCCTCCGCCACATGTTGCGGACCTTCTTCGACGGCTCGGCGGAACAGGCCATCTCGGCGCTGCTCGACGACTCCTCGACCAAGATGTCTGACATCGAACTGGACCGCCTGGCCAGGATGATCAGTGACGCCCGCAGGACCGGAGCCTAGCCATGAATGTAGTCGCTGAAATGAACGCGTTCGTGAACGGACTCGACGGCCTCTGGCTGCCAGCCGTCGACGCCCTGATCAAGGTCACGCTCGTCCTCGGCGTCGCGGGTGCCGCGGCGCTTGTGCTCGGTCGCGCGTCGGCCGCGCTGCGCCATCTGGTGTGGACGCTGGCGCTCACGAGCGCGCTGGTGCTTCCGGCCCTCTCCATCGCGCTTCCCCGTTGGCAGTTGCCGATCGTCACGCTGACGAGCGAGGCTGCGCCGGCAGCAGCCGAGGCCATGGCGACCGCCCCGTCACTGTCCCGCCGCACGCGGACGTCTGACGCCGTCGTCATCACGAAAGGCGATGCCTCGGCCGCAATCGCCCCGTCAACGCCAGCGGCAGCCGTGCCTCCCGTCGTCCGCGTCACGCCCCGCATTTCTCTGACGATGGCGCTCGTGGCGATCTGGGCGGCCGGGGTTCTCGCCGTCGTCGGCCGTCTCGTGGTCGGCATCATCGCCGTCCAGTGGATGTCGCGGCGAACCGTGCGTGTCGTCGACGCCCCGTGGCTGCCGCTCGCGCTGGAGCTGGCCTCCAGCCTCGGCATCACGCGGCGACTGGTGTTCCTCGAGAGCGCCCGCGCGACCATGCCGATGGCGGCGGGCGTCTTCACGCCGTCGGTGCTGATGCCGGAGGATGCGAACTACTGGCCGCTCGAGCGGCTGCGCATTGTCCTCCTGCACGAGCTCGCGCACGTGAAGCGCCGCGACTGCCTGACGCACGTCATCGCGCAGCTCGCCTGCGCGCTGCACTGGTTCAACCCGCTCGCCTGGATTGCCGCGCGGCACATCAGGACCGAGCGCGAACGGGCGTGTGACGATCTGGTCCTCGCCTGCGGAACGCGGGGACCGGACTACGCGGAGGAGCTGCTCGAGATCGCGCGTGTCATGCGCGGCGGCCGTTGCCCCGCTCTCCTCGCCGGCGCAACGCTCGCCATGGCCCATCGTTCGCAGCTCGAGGGACGTCTCATCGCGATTCTCGATCCGAAGGTGCCGCGCTCGAGTGTGTCGCCGGTCAGGGCGGCGCTCGTGGCGGCAGCAGTGGCGTGTGCGCTGCCACCCCTCGCGGCGATGCAGCCCTGGGCGGTCACCACCGTCGAGGCGACGGCAGCCGTCCCGTCCAGCGTCCTGCCCGCCGACGCAGAGACGCGCGCGCCGCAGGTCATGGCTGCTCCAACGCCGCAGCCGCAACCTCGTCCCGCGCCGTCACCGCGTCCCGAGGCCGCGTCGTCATTCGGATCGGAGATCGCTCAGACCGTGGCGGACTCGGTCCGCGACAGCGCCACGCAGGTAATGGTTCAAGGCGCCGTGCAGGGCGCCGTGCAGCAAGGTGTCCAGTCGGCGGTGCAGGGCGCTGTTCAGGGCGCACTACACGGCATCGACGTGGGAGCCATCGAGCAGGATGCGAAGCGTGCGTCCGCCGATCCCCGGATGGTCGCGGCACTGACGGCCGCGCTCAAGGACTCCGACAAGGATGTCCGCGAGACCGCCATGCATGCGCTCGTGCAGCTGCGCGATCCGTCGATCTTCGAGCCGCTCGTGCAGGCCCTGAAGGATCCGTCGCCCGACGTCCGTGAGCAGGCCGCGCATGGTCTCTCGCAGCTTCGTGACAAGCGGGCGGTAGAGCCGCTGATGGGCGCGCTGAAAGATTCGAACGCCGACGTTCGTGAAAGCGTCATCCACGCGCTCAGCCAGCTGCGCGATCCGCGGGCAGTCGACGGGCTCATCGGCGCGCTCAAGGACGAGAATCCGAGCGTGCGCGAGCAGGCGGCGTTCGCGCTCGGCCAGCTGCGCGATGCCCGCGCCGTCGATCCCTTGATCGCGGCGCTGAAGGACTCGAACAACGACGTCCGCCAGCAGGCGGCGTTTGCGCTCGGGCAGTTGCGCGACAAACGGGCTGCCAGCGCGCTTGCGGGCCTGATCAAGGATACCGACGCGGACGTCCGTCAGCAGGCCGTGTTCGCGCTCGGTCAGCTGCGCGACGGGTCGGCCGTGGACGGTCTCGTCCTCGCGCTGCGCGACGCGAAGCCCGACGTCCGCGAACAGGCGGCGTTCGCGCTCGGCCAGATCCGTGACGCGCGCGCTGTGCCGGCCCTGATCTCGTCGCTCAAGGACGAGGCGCCGGATGTGCGCCAACAGGCAGCCTTCGCCCTCGGCCAGATTCGCGATCGCGGAGCGGTCGAAGCGCTCGTCATCGCCATCAAGGATCCATCGGCCGACGTGCGGGAACAGGTCGCGTTCGCGCTCGGGCAGATTCGCGATCCCCGGGCCATCGACGCGCTCACGGGAGCGCTGAAAGACACCAGCGCGGACGTGCGGCAGCAGGCAGCGTTCGCAATCGGTCAGCTCGCTCGGCAATAACCTTCAAGCAGGAGTCGCACATCAGTGCCGGCCTCGCCGGCACGCACTCCTGCGAGCGTCAGTGCTAGTTTTCTAGCAGAAGAGAGGGGTCATGAGTCCGATTGCCGTCTTCTTTCGCACGCTCAGCCGGTCGAGTGCCATCTGCCTCGGCATCGGCCTCGTCATCGTCAACCCACCGTTCGACTGGTCGCCTGGCAAGGCGATGACGGGCCAAGCGGTGTTGACGGGAGTCACCGCGCAGAAGAGCCCGAACGAGGCGGCCATCGATGGGTTGATTGGCGCCCTCAAGGACAGCGACGCCGGCGTCCGCCGCCAGGCCGCGCTGGCACTTGGCGAGTTGCGCAGCCCGAGAGCCGTGCCCGGTTTGATCGAAGCACTCAAGGATTCGCAGACCGATGTCCGGTTGCACGCGATCATGGCGCTCGGCGAGCTCGAGGACGTGCGGGCGACGCCGGCTCTCGCACAGGCGCTCAAAGATGCCGAACCGAAAGTCCGCGCCAGGGCCGCCGCTGCCCTCGCCGAGCTTCGTGATCGCGGCGCTGTCGACGCGCTCATCGCCGCGGTCAAGGACAGCAACGTCGACGTGCGGAAGCAGGCGCTCATGGCCCTGGCGGAGATCCGCGACGAGAGCGCCCTCACAGCCATCACTGCGGCGCTCAAGGACGAGGACGCGAGTGTGCGCCGGGCGGCAGCCATGGCGTTGGCGGAGCTGAGCGGCGGCGGCTCACATGATGGAGCGCATCCCAACCCGCATCCTCATCCGCATCCACATCCGCGCCCGAACCCGAATCCAGAATCCCAATCCCAATCCCAACCCGCGGCCGGGCGGAGTCCACTGATCATGCCGCGCTGCTCTCTCGTCCTGTGTGCCCTGCTGACGACGGTTCCCTCCGGCGGAGGCGGGCGCTTGATAGCCGCGGTGGATCGGCCGGCAATCCAGTCCGTGCACGACGCGCGGCCGGCACGCGAGCTCATCACGGAGCTCGGCGCCTCGGATGCAGCCGTGCGCACACGCGCCGCGTGCGGGCTTCGGGAGCTCGGCGACCGCGCGGTCGACGCCATCGGCCCGCTCGTCAAGCAGCTGGCGGACGGCGCGCCGGTCGACGGCACGCTCTGCGGCCGGCGGTGGTCGCGCAACGGCGAAGAGAACCTGACGAGCCCCGGCGAGGAAGCGGCGGCGACGCTCGTGGCCATCGGCACCCGCGCCTTCGAGCCTGTTCTCACGGCGCTGCGCCAGGACGCGTGGATCGCACGACGCAACGCCGCGTGGGCGCTCGGCGCCCTCGACGACAATCGCGCGGTCGCGGCGCTCAGCGAAGCATTGCGCGATCGCGAGGCACCCGTGCGCGAGCAGGCCGCGTGGGCCCTTGGAGCGATCGACGACACCGCCGCCGTACCCGCTCTCGTTGCGGCGCTAGACGATCAGGATCCGCGGGTCCGGCGTCAGGCCGCGTGGGCCCTCGGCGCGATCGACGATTCACGGGCCGTCGCGGGACTCAGCAAGGCCCTGAACGATGTCGACGAGAAGACGAGGAGCCAGGCAGCCTGGGCCCTTGGTGCGATTGACGACCGTGCGGCGGTGCAGGCGCTGGCGCGCGCGCTCGGCGACAAGGCCTCGAGTGTTCGCAAGCAGGCCGCATGGGCCCTCGGCGCGATCGACGACTCCGGAGCCGTCGAACCGCTGGTGCGCGTGCTCACTGATGAGAGCCCGGAGGTCAGGGAGCAGGCGGCATGGGCTCTCGGTGCCATCGGCGATTCCCGCGCGGTGCCGGGCCTGCTCGTTGCCCTCAAGGACAACAGCGTCGGCGTCCGACGTCAGGCCGCTTGGGCGATCGGGGCGATTGGCCGCTGACACAGGCGGCCGTGCCGGGCTGCATTGAATTGATTCCGGCTGCACGATCGGCAGCGCCTGCGGCCCGAGCGCGGCGCGTCGTCGCCGCGCGAGAGCGAGCGGGGGTGGGGCCCCGCGAGCATTGAGAATGCAGACAGAGTGCCCCAAGGAGCACCGTTCATGATGTCTGCGCTTCAGGACCTTCGACTCGGTACCCGCCTCCTCGTCCGATCTCCGGGCTTCAGCCTCGTCGCGGTCGTCGCGCTCGCGGTTGGTATTGGGGCGAATACCGCGATCTTCAGCGTCATCAATACGCTCCTCCTGCAGCGCCTGCCGTATCCCGACGCCGATCGCCTGGCGATCGTCTGGGAGCACAACACGGTGCGCGATCGGAAGAGCAACGTCGTCGGGCCCGCCAACTTCATCCACTGGCGCGAGATGAATCAGGTCTTCGAGGATCTTGCCGCCGCGACCATCACCTACAGCGTGACGCTCGGCGGCGACGGCGAACCGGAGGAACTGCAGGCGCAGTCGATCTCGGCGGAGCTCTTCCAGGTCCTTGGTGTGCCGCCGGCGCTCGGCCGCGGTTTCACGGCTGCTGAGAACGTCCCCGGCACCACCAGTGTCGTCATCAGTGATCGGCTGTGGAGGCGCAGGTTCGGTGCCAGTCCGACCATTCTCGAACGGCCGATCGTTTCGCAAGCGACGCCGTACACCGTGGTCGGCGTCATGCCGCCGCGCTTTTCGTTCCTCGACAAGACCGTGGATGTGTGGCTGCCAATTGGATTCACGGCCCAGTCACGCACGCCTCGCGGGCGCTCGCTCGTGGTTGTCGGCCGTCTCAAGCCGGGAGTAACGGCCGAACGCGCCCAGCTGGACATGACGCGCGTCTCCGCCAACCTGACGCAGATGTTTCCCGAGTTCAACACGGGCTGGAGCTCCCGCGTCGTGCCACTGCGCGAGCAGCTGACCGGCGACGTCCGCCCCGCACTCATCGTGCTCGCCGCCGCTGTGGCGTTTGTTCTCCTGATCGCCTGCGCCAACGTCGCCAACCTCCTCCTGGCTCGGGCGACGGCGCGTCACCGCGAGCTTGCGGTTCGCGCCGCGCTTGGCGCCGGTCGGGCGCGGCTCGTCCGTCAGTTGCTGGCGGAGAGCCTCGTGCTTTCTGGCATCGGTGGTCTGTGCGGTCTTCTGCTCGCCTGGTGGGCACTTGGATTCCTTCGCGCCGTTGTTGCCGAACGGCTGCCCATCCAGCGCCTCGAGATGGTCACAATCGACTTCACCGTGCTCCTGTTCACGCTCGGCGCGTCACTGGTGTGCGGCCTCGTCTTCGGCATCGTTCCAGCTTTGACGGCCTCGGGCACGAGCCTCACGGATTCGCTGAAGGAAGGCGGGCGCACGGGATCGGCATCGCGCGGGAACCGGACGCGCGGCGCCTTTGTGATCGTCGAAGTGGCCCTTGCGCTGGTGCTCCTCGTTGGCGCGGGTCTCCTCGTGCGCAGCTTCGCGCGCCTGCTGGAGCAAAGCCCCGGATTCGATCCTTCGCGAACGGTGACGATGCGCATTTCGCTGCCTCAGGCGCGCTATGGCGGCCAAGGCCAGCGGGCGCAGTTCCTGGCTCGCCTGTTCCAGCAGGTGGACGCGCTCCCAGGTGTTGAAGCCTCGGGCGCCATCAGTTTCCTTCCTCTCACCGGTCTCGCCGCCGCGACGTCGATGGAGATCGTGGGCAAGCCCACGCCTGCACGGGGGCAGGAGCCCGTCACCGACGTCCGCGTGATCACGCATGACTATCTGAAGACGATGGGAGTTCCACTCCTCAAGGGACGGCTCTTCAGCGAGCCGGATGCCTCGGATGCCAAGGGGCGCGTCATCGTGAACGAGACCATGGCGCTCAGGCACTGGCCTGGCGAGGATCCGATCGGCAAGCACGTCCGCATCTCCTGGGACAACCAGGAAGACGAGGTCATCGGCGTAGTTGGCGACGTCAGACACCACGGGCTTGATGTCGAGAGCCGGGCGATGACCTATTGGCCGTACGCGCGGAATCCCTATGGCACGATGACCGTCACGGTGCGAGCCACGGGCGATGCCAGCCGGATCGCCACGTCCATCGTTGCGCTCGTTCGCCAGCTCGATCCCGACATGGCCGTCGCCAGCATCAAGACGATGGACGAGGTGGTGTCCAATTCGGTCGCGGAGCGCCGCCTCACGATGCTGCTGCTCACGTGCTTCGCCGGCGCGGCGCTTCTCCTCGCCGCCGTCGGCATCTACGGCGTGATCGCGTATGGCGTCACCGAGCGGACGCAGGAAATCGGCATCCGGATGGCGCTCGGTGCCCAGCGTGGCGACGTGCTGCGCATGGTGGTGAGGCAGGCGCTCCTGCTCGCCGTGGCCGGCATCGTCATCGGCGGCGCGGGGGCGCTGGTGCTGACACGGCTGATGGAAGGACTGCTGTTCCAGGTGAAGCCCTGGGACCCGGTGACGTTTGCCGTGGTCAGCGGGGTCCTGGCGGCCGTGGCGCTCCTTGCGAGCTACATCCCGGGCCGACGGGCCACGCGAGTCGACCCGGTGATTGCGCTCAGGGGTGAGTGAGGCCCCCGGGGCGGTGTCAGGCAGTGAATCGTGAATCGTGTCGCTTTGGCCTTGGAACAAGCCAAAAACCGCGCAATTCACGATTCACTGCCTGACACCGCCTCCCCGAGCCCTTTTGCAGTACGATCCCTGACGAATGCTGCTGGCGTCAGGGATCATCACCCTGCTGATCCTGCTGACGGCGCTGTTCGTGGCGGCCGAGTTCGCCGTCGTGGGCGCGCGCCGGAGCCGGTTGCGACGGCTGGCCGAGGACGGCAACGCGCTCGCTGCCCGGGTGCTGCCCGTCCTCGAAGACCCGCACGCGCTCGACCGGTACATCGCTGCGTCGCAGGTCGGCATCACCCTTTCCAGCCTGATCCTCGGAGCCTACGCGCAGGCGTCGATCGCGCCGCGGGTTGCTCCCTTCATCCAGCGTCTCGGAGGACTGGAAGCCGAAACCGCCCAATCCACCTCAGCGGTCATCGTCCTGCTCATCCTGACGACGCTGGCGATGATTGTCGGAGAGCTCGTGCCGAAGTCCATCGCGCTGCAGGACCCCACCCGAACCGCGATGTGGACGGTCATCCCGATGCAGTGGTCCCAGCGCGCGTTTTCGTGGTCGATCGATTTCCTGAACGGCAGCGGCAACCTGCTGCTGAAGCTGATGCGCGTCAAGAACACCGGGCATCGGCACGTGCACTCGCCCGACGAGATCGAGCTGCTCATCGCCGAGAGCCGCGACGGAGGGCTGCTCGAGCCGCAGGAGCAGGTCAGGCTGCATCAGGCGCTCAGGCTCGGTCTACGGACTGCGCGCGAGCTGATGGTCCCGCGGGCGCGCCTGGCATCGGTCGACGTGTCGACGCCCTTCGCGGATGTCCTCAGGCTGGTCGCCACCAGTCCCTACAGCCGGCTGCCCGTCTATCGCGCGTCGCCCGACGACATCATCGGCATCCTGCACACCAAGGATGTCGTCACCGGCTTCATCAACGAGCGCGCCCAGACGTCCCTGATGTCGCTGCTGCGGCCGCTCGCCCGCGTGCACGGCAGCATCCCGGCCGACCATCTCCTGGCCTACATGCGCGACAAGCGCATCCACCAGGTGCTCGTGGTTGGCGAAGGCGGGCAGATCGAGGGGCTGATCACACTCGAGGACGTCGTCGCCGAGCTCATCGGCGGCGTGTCCGACGAGTTCAAGGGCGCACCCGCGCGCGCCATTCTCCTGCCCGACGGCAGCGTGCGGCTTCCCGGAGCCATGCGCGTGGATCAAGCGGCGCAGGTGCTCGGCGCCGATTGGAAGGGTCCGGGTGACACGGTGGGCACGTTCGTTCCGCGCGTGCTTGGCGGCGTTCCAGCCCCCGGCGAGCAGGTCACGATCAGGGGCGTCGACCTGGTGATCGAGGCGGTCGAGGATGACGTGGTGTCGTCGGCGGTCGTCCTTCCGCCTTCGACGAAGGACGCCCCGGAATGACGGCCTTCCTGATCATCACCGGACTCATCCTGCTCAACGGTATCTTCGTTGCGGCGGAGTTCGCGATCGTGGGTGCACCTCGCGCCTCGATCGACGCGCGCGCGGCCCGCGGCAACCGGCTGGCCGCGGCCGTACAGGCCGTGCTGCGCGACCCGAGGCGTCAGGATCGGTACATCGCGACAGCCCAACTGGGCATTACCGTCGCAAGCCTCGGCCTCGGCATGTATGGCGAGCACGTCCTGGCCGATGCGATCTACTACCGCATCGACAACGCTGGCGCGCCCGCATGGCTCGTCTCGCACGGCCTCGCGAGCGTCGTCGCGATCGCGATCCTCACCTACTTTCACATCGTCATCGGCGAGATGATTCCGAAGTCCCTCGCGCTTCAGCAGGCCGAAACCATGGCGCTCTGGATCACGCCGCCGATGTTGTGGACGAAGACTCTCGTCTTCCCGCTCGTCGTGGGGCTCAACGAGATCGGCAACGTCCTGTTGAGATTCCTCGGCGTCAACCGGCAGGTGCAAAGTGTCGAGCAGTACTACACGCCGGAGGAGCTGCAGCTCGTCGTCCAGGAAAGTGAGGAGCGTGGGGCGATCCGCACGGAGTCCGGTCAGATGCTGCAGGTGCTGTTCGAATTCGCCACCCTGACTGCCGCGGAAGTCATGGTGCCCCGCGTGCGGATCACCGGACTGCCGCTCGGCAGCACGCCCGACCGCATCCGCGAGCTGCTGGGACGCACGCCGCATACGCGCTACCCGGTGATCGAGCACGACCTCGATCACATCGTCGGCATGATTCACATCAAAGACCTGCTGAGGCTGTTGCTGCGGAACGAACCTATCGGTCAGCCCCACGCACGACCGCTGCCCCTCGTGCCCGAGACCGCGCCAATCGACACCGTGCTCGCTACCATGAGGCGCGAACACACGCAGATGGTGGTGGTCCTCGACGAGCACGGCGGCACCGCCGGCATCGTCACGCTCGAGGATCTCTTCGAGGAAGTGGTCGGCGACATCGACGCTGGCCCGGGATCGCCAGCGCAGGCGTATCGTGACCGCGACGGCCGTCTCCGCGTCCCCGGAACGATGCGGCTCGACGAGCTCGGGCGCGAGTTCGACCTCGACCTCGAACACGAGGAGGTCGACAGCGTGAGCGGCCTCGTCCTGGCGCTCCTCGGCCGCCCGCCACAAGTCGGCGATTCGGTGCGCTACGACCGGCTGCAGCTCGAGGTCACGGCGGTGAAGGGGCGCGGGGTCGAAGAATGTGCCGTGTGCCTGGCCGCGTGACGTTCGGAGGCCCGAACGCTATCCCACGTGAATGCGCGGCCGCTTGAGCGGGTTCGACTCGTTCTGCCTCAGCACCTCGCGCGTCACGGGCGCCGTGTCGCCCTCGCCGAGCGCCAGGAACTTCATCAGGTAGACAATCGGGTTGCCTTCGGTCCACCCGAAATACGCGTGCGGGATTTGTCCGGTCTCGTCGCGGAGGTAGAGGAGCAGCGCCGCGATGGCGTTGGGAATGGCCGAACTGACGCAGCGCAGGACGTGATGCCGGCCGACTTCGACACCCTCGACGTGCAGGCGTCCGCTGAACTCCGAAACATCCCCAGGACGCACCTCGAGGAAGAGCACCCGTTCGTCCTTCGTCAGGTGATGAGAGTCGCTGGCCTCGCGGAGCTTGTGCTCGTACTCCTCGGGCTGCCCGGTATCGGGACGATTGGCGATGATCCGGATGGGACCACCTCCGGCATCGTGCATGAATCGCCGGGCGGTCTCGTCTGGCTCCACTGACTGCACCCGCAGCTCAGTCGACCTGAGAACGCGCGAGATGAGCGACGTCACGATGATCGTGACGATGAACCATGACGCGATCTTGACGCCGTCGGGCCGTTCGATGATGTTGACGATGGTCGTGTAGAGGAAGACGACCGTGATCGCGCTGAACGCCAGCCAGAGGCGCCGCTGGGCGCGGACCGAGAGCGTCACCGCGACGGCCGCCGAGGTCATCAGGACCAGCACGCCGGTCGCATACGCGCCGCCCTGCGCTTCGACGTCGGCGTCAAAGATGATCGTGATGATGAAGGTGATGACCGTGAAGAGCACGACCAGCGGCCGTGACGCCCGCGCCCACTCCGGCGCCATGCCGTAGCGCGGCAGATAGCGGGGCACCAGGTTCAGGAGCCCGGCCATCGCCGAGGCGCCCGCAAACCACAGGATGGAGATCGTACTCAGGTCGTAGACCGTACCGAATACCTCGCCGAGGTGTTCGTGGGCGAGAAACGCGAGGGCTCGGCCCCACGCCCGGCCGCCCTCCTCGAATTCATGCGGTGGAATGAGCAGCGTCGTGATGAACGAGCTGCCCATGAGCAGCACCGTCATGATGAGCGCCGCGGTGGCCAGCAGCTTCTTCGCGTTCCGGATGCGGCCCGCTGGCCGCGCCGGATCGTCGCCGGGATCGCCCTGGACGAGCGGCATCACCGCGACGCCGGTTTCGAAGCCCGACAAGCCAAGCGCCAGCTTCGGGAAGACAATCAGGGCGGCGGCCAGCATCATCACCGGGTTGCCGTGGGCCTGCATCAGCCCATCGCGCCATCGCGGGAGGTACTCTGGATGATGGGCGATTTCGAGGACGCCCCAGACGATGACCACCACATTGAGCGCCAGATAGATCGCCACGATGAAGACCGCGAGGCCGATCGCTTCCCGGAAGCCTTTCAGGAAGACCGCCGACAGCATCGTCAGCAGGACGAGCGTGAGGCCGATCGGATGATTCGTCCACGTCGGCACGAACGGATTGCCCACGATGTGCGCGGTCGCGTCGGCTGCCGACAATGTGATGGTGATGACGTAGTCGGTCGCCGCGAACCCGAGCAGACAGAGGACGAACACCTTGCCGCGCCACCTGGGCAGCAACTCCTCGAGCATCGAGATGCTGCCCTGCCCATGGGGACTGTTCTCGGCCACGCGCCGGTAGATCGGCAACGCGCCAAAAAGCGTCAGAAGGATGAGGACCAGCGTCGCAATCGGGGACAGCGCACCGGCGGCGAGGAACGCGATGCCGGGCTGATAGCCGAGGGTCGAAAAATAGTCGACGCCGGTGAGGCACATGACCTTCCACCACGCATCCTGGTGGACGTGCTGTGCGTGTGGTCCGGCCGGCTCGCGAAGCCCTTCGAGAAACCACCGATTGAACCGGCGCCGCCGCCTGGCAGAGAGTCCAAATGGCATATCGATCGATCAGATCTCCCCGCGCGCGGCCGCGAGCTCGAGCGTCTCGTCACTGGCCTCGTTGAACTCGCCTTCCCATTTCGCGACGACGACCGTGGCTAGGCAGTTGCCGACCACGTTGACCATCGTCCGCGCCATGTCCATGAGCTCGTCGACGCCGAGGATGAGCGTCACGCCCTCGAGCGGCAGCCCGTATCTAGCGAGCGTGCCCGCGAGGATGACGAGCGACGCCCGGGGCACACCCGCGACGCCCTTGCTCGTCAGCATCAGCGTCAGGAGCATCGTGATTTGCTCGCCGATGGACAACTGGACGCCGGCGGCCTGCGCGACGAAGATCGACGCGAGCGACAGGTAGAGCGTCGTCCCGTCGAGGTTGAAGCTGTAGCCGAGCGGCAGCACGAACGCGACGATCCGGCGAGGCACCCCCAGCCGCTCGATGACCTCCATCGCGCGGGGCAGCGCCGCTTCGCTCGAGGTAGTCGAGAACGCGATAATCGCCGGCTCCTTCACCGCCTTGATGAACTTCCGGATCGGCACCTTGAAGATGAGCGCCACCGGCAGCAGGACGAGCAGGACAAACGCCGTCAGCGCGAGGTAGAGCGTGGCGACGAGCCAGGCGAGGTTTACCAGCACGCGCAGCCCGCCGTGCCCGACCGTATACGCGATCGCCGCGCCGACGCCGATCGGCGCATAGTGCATGACGATGTTCGTGAACTTGAACATCGTTTCGGCAACGGCCTCGCACCACGCGACAACCGGCCGGCCCTTCTCCCCAATCATGCCGAGCGCGATGGCGAAGAGAATGCTGAAGACGACGATCTGCAGCACGTCGCCTTCGGCCATCGACTTGATGACCGAGTCCGGCACCGTGTGCAGCAGGATCTGGTCCCAGGTCTGTGCCACGGCCGTGATCTCGGACTTCTGGCCCATCGGCAGATTGACGCCGACGCCAGGCTTCATGACGTTGACCGCCACGAGCCCAATGACGAGCGCGAGTGTCGTGACGATCTCGAAATAGATGATCGCCCGCAGCCCCATCCGGCCAACGACCTTGACGTGGCCGGCGCCGGCGATCCCGGCGACGAGCGTCGCGAAGATCAGCGGCGCGATGATCATCTTGATCAGGCGCAGGAACAACTGGCTGAACGGACGGAAGTAGACGGCGGCGGCGGGGTTGTACTCGCTGACCAACCAGCCGGCCACGATGCCGAGCGCGAGCCCGATGAAGATCTGTTGCGTCAGGCTCGGTCCCCGCCGGGGCGGGGTCTGGCTATCGACGTGAGCCATGCGGAAGTGACCCTTGCAATGCTGAATGCTGAGTGTTGAATGCTGAAGTGAATGCTGAGGTAGCTAGGTTACTGCGAACGTCGAACGTGAGTGTGAATCTGGACTTCAGCATTCACTTCAGCACTCAGCATCAGCATTCAGCATTCCCCGAGCGGCCGAGGCGGCAGATTATCACACCCCTGCAGGGGTGCCAGAGGCGCCCAGGCTAGAGAAAAAGCGTGCGTGCGGTCAGCTCCCGGGGGTCGAGTCCCGCGGCTCGCGCGAGGCCGCGCTGGGCGGGCGGGAGGTCGGTGGGGAATCGCCACTCGTCGGCGCGCCCGCCGGCGCGCTCGACCGCGGCCTGCCAGTCTCGCCACCAGGGCAGCGAGCGGCGGGCTATGGGCTCGACGACGAGGACTCGAGCGCCTTGCGCATGCGTCTCGAGCAGCCACGTCAGCAATATCGCGCGGCCGCCCGGCGGGAGCTCGTTGGCGGCGTAAGCCGCGACAACGGCGCTGCCGCGGCCCAACCCATTCCCAGTCCGCTTGTGCAGCACTCCGGGTTCCGCGATGTTGGCCTGCACGGCCCGGCCATGCAGCTGAAACTGTCGATAGGTCCAGTTCGTTTCCGCAATCGCCCAGGGGTGACGGTCGAACGCGCGAATCGACCGCGATCCCGCTGCCAGCGCCCATGCGGCGCCAGCCGCACCGGTTCCGCAGCCGAGATCGATCACTTCGGTGATGTTTTCGATGGCTGATGGCAACTCCTTGAGGATCTCCCGCGTGATGAGGAGGTGCTGCGGGCCGTAAAAAAGCGCAAACGCCGCGCGCTTGCCCTTCGACGACAGGGCACCACCTTCGGCGAGCTTGTCCCTCCGCTCGACGTAGCACGACGAGAGTGCGCGCAGTGCGCGGCCGACCTCGCTCAGGGTGAGGTCGGCAAGGTGGCGGCGCTCGAGCGCCTCGAGCCAGGCGGCAGTCAGTGGATCCACTTGTGAGAGACTAAAGTCACTTCAGGAGGCGACTTGGAGCCTGTAACGTGTTGTAAAACAATGAGTTGAAAAGATACGCTCTTTGCAGTGCAATAGCAGGCCATGGTTGTGTCCCGGGTGATGTTGCTCCTCTTTCTGACGGCTCAGGGCTTCGATGGCCTCTTCACCTACACGGCTGTCCACGCCTACGGGCTCCATGCGGAGGGCAACATGGTCATCGCTACGTGGATGGCCCTCGTCGGTCCCGCCGCGGCACTTTTCGGCGCCAAGACCGTGGCTGGCGCGTGCGGTGTGCTGCTCTACGCGCGCGGCCTGCATCGGACACTCTCCCTCCTGACGATCGTCTATCTCGTCGGCGCCATCGGTCCCTGGCTGATGGTGTTCGTCAATCATTAGCTGCTCGCGGCTGGCTGATGGCTGCTCGCGGCTCGATCTTTCTACACACGGCAATCAGGGCGACGTACGCGATCAACCCGGCGATCGTGTACACCGACCAACCGCGCGCGAGATTGAAGCCGGTTCTTCCGAGCGTCAGCGGCGAGAGGCCGGTGGTAAGCACTGCCGCAGTCCAGAACGCGCAGCGTCCCGCTCGACCGAGCAGTCGTCGATCCTGACTGTCGTAGAGAATCAGGAACGCAGGGAACAACAGCGTCCAGTAATGATCCCATGCGATCGGAGAGAGCAGGATCGCGAGAGCCGTTACTGCGGCGACCTCGGTCGGGACTGCACTCGGACGCCGCGGCGTCCTGACGATAATCACGGCCAGTGCCGCGGCGAGCAGGACCGCCAGGGCGCCGAAGAGAATTATCGTCAGCGGCGCTTCTGCTCCAACTCTGATGCCCGCGGGATCGACGCTGGCTGACGAGGGGCCCAGCGTAAGCCGATCGAGCGCGGCTATGAGCGACTGGTTGTTGCCCCGAATCGGCCAGCCGCTGTTGCCCAGCCGCCAGAACGTTCGCGCGAGATCGGAGAAGCCTGCGACGCCGTAGATCGCTGTCGGCATCACGACCGACAGCACGAACGCCGAGGCTGTCGCTGTGATGGCTGCGGTCCAATGGCGCCGCGCCGCGAGATACAGGATCATGAGCGCTGGAAACGCCTTCAGCGCCGTCGCGATCCCAACCAGAAGACCGGCGACGGCCGCCGACCCGAGCGTCAACTGCCAGGTCGCGCCGGCAAGGAGCGCGAGCAGCAGGGCATTCATGTTCTGGTGCTCGAAGTTGGTCTGAAGCGGCAGCAGAATCGCGACGAGCGGCGCGAAGAGCATGGGGAGCCACGACCGCGCCGGCAGTCCGATCCGTCCGCGCGCCGCGTCCCATGCCTTCAGACTCAGCCAGATGCCCAGGCCGAGACACCCGAGATTGAGCGCGTGCCAGAGGAGCTTGGCCCCAACCGGACTCGTGGACGCCACGGCCGCGAACGGCGCGAAGAACATCGCCTGGAACGGCGGACCGATGAACCCCGCGGCGGCGCTGCTGCCGGCGTAGAGCGGCTCGGCGTACAAGACTCGCCGTCCTCCTTCGAAGAACACCGCCGCGTCGCCTCCTTTATTGAGGGCGTTCGCGGTATTGAGGATCGAGAAGAGGACCGCGAGGAGAGCGAGCAGGCGGGAGGATGTGCGGGACACGTCTATGAAAGTGTGAAGTCTGACGTACGAAGTCTGAAGTTGGGAAGGACGAAGTTGGGAGTTTGAAGTAGAAGCGGCAAGTAAGCGGGAAGCGGGAAGTCGGAAGTGGGAAGTCGGAAGTGGGAAGTCGGAAGTGGGAAGTCGGAAGTGAAGTGGGAAGCTGGAATCCGCCCTCGCTTCCGAAGACTCTTGACAGAGTCTTACAATTTGTAAGACTCTGTCGCCATGAAGAGCGCGCGGCTGCCCACCCTCTCGGCCAAGGAGCGCATCGTCCTCGAGTTGCTTGTCTCGTCGGGCGGGAGGTACGGGCTGCAACTGGTCGACGAATCCCGCGGGCGGCTGAAGCGTGGAACCGTCTACGTCACGCTCGGCCGGATGGAGCAGAAAGGGCTCGTCGAATCGCGTCACGAGCCCGCGACGCGCGAAGAGGACGCGCTCACCCGCCGCATGTATCACGCGACCGGACACGGCCGGCGGGTCTTGGATGCCTGGAACCTCGTGGCGCGGACGCTGGCGCCGGAGCCGGGCCGATGACGAACACGCGAGTGCCGGGGGCGCGATTGCGTCGATTCGCGGAGCGGACGTTCGATCGCCAGACGCTCGACCGCGTGGTGCAGCCGGCAATCGCGGATCTGCAGCACGAGTGCGTCGGAGGAGCGGCGTTCGTTCGGGCTCGAGCTTATGTCGGGGTCTGGAAAACGTTCTGCGTGTGTCTCGTCGGCGATGCAGTGCGAGACCGCCAGGGCTGGACTCGATCGATCGCCGCCCGGACTGTTCTATACCTGCTTCTGCTGGCCGGCCTGATCTTGCTGCCCGGGATCGGCTGGTGGCGCTCGTTCGCGGATGCTCACGGCCGGAGCACGGCGGCCGCGGCGGCAGCTTTCTTCCTGCCAGCCACCCTCGTCATGGCGCTGCCGATGGCGTTCTTCCTTGCCATCGCCTTGCGGCGTTCCGATGATGGGCCGAGGCTCGTGGGGCTCATCCCGGCAACGATCGCGGCCGCAACAGCGTGCGCCGTCGTCATCCTCTGCGGCGTCATGTTCTTCGTGCCGTACACCAACCAGGCGTACAGAGAGGTCGTCTTCAACGCGCTCTCCCCCTCAATCGATAATGCCCCGCGGGTCCTCAGCAAAGGGTTGCCGGAGATGAACTGGGTCGAGTTGAACGAGCACATACGCTACGCTCCGAGCAGCCGTCAGGAGGCCCTCGCGCGTGCGCACCGGCAGTTGCGGTTCGCGATGTCAGCCTCGGCATTCGTACTCGCCATGCTCGGTCTTGGACTGACTCGCCGCTGGCGCTCGCGGACGGCTACGGCTGCCGCGGCGTTGGTTGTACTTCTCGTGTACGGCACGTTCCTCTTCCTCGGGCACGAGATCGACGGTGGCGGATATCCATCTGCCTACAGTGTGTGGGCGGCGAACCTCGCTTTCGCTCTCGCCGGGCTGCGTCTCCTGCGGTCAAGGCGGGACTGGACCGACGTGGCCGCATAGCTGGAGCGCGACGAATGACGACGGAATTGCGCCGGCCGGGATCGCGGCTGCGGCGGTTCGCCGAGCAGACGTTCGAGCAAGAGACCCTCGACCGCGTCGTGCTGCCGGCGATCGCGGATCTGCAGCACGAGTGCGTCGAGGGGGCTTCGTTGACCGTGCGCCTGCGCGCCTATGTTGGCGTGTTGAAGGCGATGGCGATGTGCAAGATCGGAGACACCAATCGCCACGCGCGTCCGACCTTCAAGAGGGTGTCAAAGCGCATGGCGATCATCGTTCCGATCGCCATGTTCGCTGCCATGGTTCCAACGTTGAACATCGCGTTCAACGGACGGCACTCACCTGGCTGGTTTCTGTGGACCTCTACGCCACAAGCTTTCGCGTTAGCGCTTTTGGTCGCGTATTACTTCTCCGTGACGCTGGAACAATGGCCGACGTCGCCGCGTCGCTTGCTGCCGGCCATTTCTGCCATGTCGTTGGTTTGCACGCTTGTGATGCTGAGCATGACGATGTCGATCCTGCCGCTCGCGACTCAGTCGTATCGAGCGTCGGTCGCCGAACGCCTGCGTGCTGCTGGTCGAACCGCCCAGGCGGAGACCGTGACACTCGGATCATCGGAGTGGACGTTCACGGACTTAATCCGCCATGCGGCGAGTGCGTCGCCTGCCGACCGTGCGCGCGCCCGTCAGGAGTTCGCGAAGCGGCTGACGACGGCAACGATGCCGATCATGCTTGGATTCATGGGCCTGGGCATCTCGGGATACACGCGCAAGATCGCGCTCTTTTCGGGGATCTGGGTATTGATTCTCTACTTCGCTGCGCTTCGCGCCGCGGCCTCATCCTCATATCACCCGCCGTCGATCCAAGCCGTATGGCTGGTGAACGCGATCTTCACGCTGGGAGGATTGTGGCTGGTGTGGATCCGTCCGCGGCCGGACGACAGCCGGCCTGAGGCGCGGCTGCCGATGCCGTAGGGTGATTCCGCGACTGGTGGACGTCCGCCTCCGCCCCTTCGGGGCTACGGCGCGACAGCCTTCGCCTGGCCTGCCGAGCCGAAGCTCACGCTTCGGCGAAGCCAGGCGTGAGCGAAGGCTGGCGGAGAGGAAGGGATTCGAACCCCTGGAAGCCTTTCGACTTCAACGGTTTTCAAGACCGCCGCCTTAAACCACTCGGCCACCTCTCCGAGTCGGCGTTCGACGCACGCGCGACAGTTCTCTATTGTAGCGGACGTTGTGCGGCGGGCCGCCCACCAAAGGACGGCCCGATGCGGTCACAGAACGACAGCTGGAACACGGGATCGAGGCCGTAGAGCCGTCAGCAGTAGGTACCGGTGCACGGCGGCGGTTGGGCTCCGCCTGAACCGGTTACCGAGCCGATCATCCCCGGGTGGATCGAGCAGTGATAGTTGGCGCCGGCCATCGGCAACTGGAGCGGGCCCGAGCTGCCGCCGGGCGGGATGTCGCCAGTGTCGAGCGAGCTGTCATTCACGACGATTCGATGCGTCACGTTGTCGTTGTTGCGCCACACGAGGACTTGATCGGTTCCCCCACTTCCCGGGTTTGGCGTGAACGACTGCGCACCGCGATTGCCGACGATGCTGATCGTGCCCGACCCGGACGGCGTCGGCGACGGCGTTGTCGGCGTCTGAGGCGTGCCGCTGTACCCGCCGCCGCCACCGCACGCGACGAGCACGAGAATGGAAACCGCACAGATGGCGGCTAGTGAAACTCGCATGTTGCCTCCTTCGTCCACTGTCGAAGGGGGCAGAATTTGTGCCAATTGAAACCAATGGCAATATCGACGCTTTGCGCGAGCGCGATTTCGTCGGACGTAAGGACTTTTCCCTAACGCGCGAGACACCACGAACGCCGGCGGACGAAAAGTCGCTCAGGACCCCATCCGGCGGATGACGTCAGCGCCCGTGTACGGCCGCAGCGCTTCGGGCACGACTACTGACCCATCTTTCTGCTGGTAGTTCTCGACAATCGCGATGAGCGTCCGGCCGACGGCCAGGCCCGAGCCGTTCAATGTGTGCACGAGCTCGGCCTTGCCGGTGCCCGCTGCGCGGAATTTGATCGACGCACGGCGCGCCTGGAATGCTTCGGTGTTGCTGCAAGACGAGATTTCGCGATATGACTGTTGGCTCGGCAACCAGACCTCGATGTCGTAGGTCTTCGCTGACGCGAATCCCATGTCGCCCGTGCACAGGAGCATCGTCCGATACGGCAGCCCCAGCCGCTCGAGGATTGATTCGGCGTTTCTGGTCAGCGACTCGAGCTCGTCGTAGGACTGATCTGGTGTCGTGAACTTCACGAGCTCAACTTTGTCGAACTGGTGCTGACGAACCAGCCCGCGCATGTCCGCACCGTAGGTGCCGGCTTCGCTGCGAAAGCAGGGCGTGTAAGCGGTATAGCGCAGCGGCAGCAGGCGGCCGTCGAGAATCTCCTCGCGGTGCAGGTTGGTCAGCGGCACCTCAGCGGTCGGAATCAGATAGAGGTCCCAGTCGCCAGCGATCTTGAAGAGATCCTGTTCGAACTTCGGGAGGTTGCCCGTTCCGCGCAGTGCTGCCGCGTTGACGAGAAATGGCGGCTCCACCTCGGTGTAGGCGTGCTCCCGCGTGTGCACGTCGAGCATGAAGTTGATGAGGGCTCGCGCCATGCGCGCCCCCGCCCCCATCAGCACTGCGAAGCGCGAGCCGCTCATGCGCGTGGCCCGCTCGATGTCGAGAATGCCGAGGTCGAGGCCGAGGTCCACGTGATGCTTGGGTTCGAAATCGAACACCGGCGGTTCGCCGTGCCGGCGGACCTCCTGGTTGTCCTGCGCAGAACGCCCGACGGGCACGCTCGCGTGGGGAAGGTTCGGCAGCGTCAGCAGCAGGGCCGTACGCTGGTGCTCGGTCTGATCGAGCTGAATCTCGAGCTGGCGAATCTGCTGCCCGCGAGCCTTGCTGGCCGCAAAGAGCGGTGTGGCGTCCTGGCCCTGGCGCTTCGCGCGCGCGACTTCGTCACCCGCGGCATTCTGCTCCCTCTTGAGGCCCTCAATCTCGGGAATCAGGCGACGCCGGCGTGTCTCGAGCGTCGCCAGCTGCTCCAGATCCCCGTCGGCCTCGAGGCCACGGTTTCTGAAGGCGGCGCGGACCTCGTCGAGGTGATCGCGTACGAAAGCGGGGTCTATCATGCGTTAGATCCTAATGGATCCGAATGTGTCTTGTCCCTGTTGCCGCGGGATTGATACGATGCCGCGGATGCCTCCCACACACGAACCCGCACAGAAGAAGGTCCGCAAGGCGGTCTTCCCCGCCGCCGGACTCGGCACCCGGTTTCTCCCGGCCACCAAGGCACAGCCCAAGGAAATGCTGCCGCTCGTCGACAAGCCGATCATTCAATACGGAGTCGAAGAGGCGGTCGCCTCCGGCGTCGACAACATCATCCTGGTCACCGGTCGCGGCAAGAATGCGATTGAGGACCATTTCGACGTGTCGGTCGAGCTCGAGACCTTCCTCGAGGCGCGGGGCAAGAAAGACCAGCTCGCCGAAATCCGGCAGATTTCGAGCAAGATCAATCTGTCCTACGTCCGACAGGGCGAACCGCTGGGCCTCGGGCACGCGGTCCTCGTCACGCGCACGCTCGTCGGCGACGAGCCCTTTGCCGTGATCCTGGCCGATGACGTAATCGACGCCACGCCGCCGGGACTGGCCCAGATGATCAAGGTGTTCGACGAGTTCCAGGGCCCGGTGCTGGCGCTCGAGGAAGTCCCCTGGGATTCGGTGAGCAGCTACGGCATCGTCGACGCCGAGGAAATCCGGCCGGGCATCTACAAGATTCGCGACATGGTGGAGAAACCGCCGCGCGCCGAGGCGCCGTCCAACCTCGCGATCATCGGCCGTTACATCCTGACGCCCGACATCTTCCCGATCCTCGAAGCGACCAAGAGCGACCGCACCGGCGAGATCCAGCTCACCAACGGCATGCGCCGGCTTGTTGAAGGATCGTCCAGATCTACGGCTGCAAGGTGAACGGGACCAGACACGATACCGGCAACAAGCTCGGGTTTCTCAAGGCCGTGGTGTATTTCGCGCTGCGGCGACCGGACCTCTCCGCGCCGTTCGCCGACTACCTGCGCTCGATCGATCTGAAGTCTTTCTAATTCAGCGTTCAGCGTTCAGCATTCAGCGTTCAACATTCAGCATTACGAAGCGTCGCCCTTCGACGGCGTCGCGGCAGGTTTGGATTCAGACGATTTCGATTCAGACGATTTGGATTCAGACGACTTCGATTCAGACGACTCGGACGACTTCGGCGACTTCTCGGAGCTCTTGTCGCCGTCGCCGCTGTCACCCTTGGACGACGACGAAGAAGACGACGACTCCACGTTTCCACTCTTTTTCGCGTAGTCCGTGATGTACCAGCCCGTGCCCTTGAAGTGAATCGCTGGCGAGGACAGCAGCTTGCGGACGACACCCCCGCACTTGGGACACGTGTCGACGAGCGGGTCCGAGAATTTCTGAATCCGCTCGAAACGGTGGGCGCAGGCGTCGCACTCGTATTCGTACAGTGGCACTGTGTCTCTGTCTCTGTTACTCGAGCGCTTCGCCGTTCTGCGGCCCGAGCATCAGCGCCCGGTGAAGCCAGATCGGCACGGTGCCGTTCCCGAGCAGCGTGTCGTGAAAGCCGCGCAGCGAATACTTCGCGCCGACGTGCGCCTTGTAATCCTCCCGAAGCTTGAGCAGCATCAGTTTGCCGGCGGAATAGAGAATATAGGACGGATCGAACGTGCCTCGCTCCGCCTCGCGCCGCGCGCTGGGTTCTTCGAGGAAGGCTTCCTCGCGGAAGAAGCGCACCGCCTGCTCGACCGACATGTCCTCGCAGTGCAGTCGGATGCCGACGATACAGCGGCACAGGCGGATCAGGGACTCGGCGAGCTGACCGAGCCGGACGCCGGTGTCGTTCTTCCGGAAGCCTTCGTCGACCATCATCTGCTCGCAGTAGTGCGCCCACCCCTCGACGAACGCCGACGAGGAAAAGAGGATCGACTTGCGGAGCGTGGACTCGACGTGCCGCAGGTGCTGGTAGTGAAGAAAATGGCCCGGAAACACCTCGTGGATGGAGATCGACCATAGGGCGCCGTAGTTGAAGTCGCGCAGGTGTTCGTCCTGACGCGCCGGCGGCCACGTGGGATCCACGTCGGTGATGTAGTAGAAGGCGCGGACCGGGCGTGATTCGAACGGGCCGGGCGTCCACATGCTCGCGGACGTCCAGCGATAGAACCGCGGCGTCGGGCGCACCGAGACCGGCGCGCCCTCGTGGAGCGAAACGATGCGCTCGCGACGGATGAAGTCAGCCAGCTCGGCGAGCTGCTCCTCGGCGACCGCGACGAGCTTGCCGGCCGGCGGGTGGTCCGCCTTGGTCTTCTGCCAGGCCGCCACCGGATCGCCGCCGTTGACACGCGAGGCAACGCGCCGGAATTCCTCCTGCGTCTTCTGCAACTCGCGGGTGGCGATGGCGAGCAGGCGGTCGGCGCCGAGCGTGAATCCCTCGTCGAGGTTGAACTTCTGTTCGAACCGCTCCCGGCCGAGACGGAATGAGCCCTTGCCGCGCGGCGCGAGGTCGGTCTCGAGAAACTCCACGTAGGTCGCGAGGGAGGCCGACGCCTCGGTCGACGCGTCGGCGAGGTCGCCGAGCAGGTGCAGGTCACCCAGATCGCCGAAGGCCCGCGGAAGATCGTCGTGGATGAAACGGAGCGTGCCCCGCAGGCTCTCGAGGCCGACCTTGACGAAGATGCCCGGCGGATCCTTGATGTTGTCGCGAGCGGCCTGCATCAGGCGCGGGACCTGCCGCAGCTTCGAGAGGACGCGACGCGCACGCTCGGCGAGCGGGGCATAGTCGAAGAGCGCCTGACCGGCCAGGCTGGTCGCGAGCGTGTCGGCGAACAGTTGCGGGCTGCGCTCCCACGTGCGCACCTCTTCGAGCTCGAAGACGCGCGCGCGGATGCTCGACTCGAGCGCCGGACGCTCGAGCCGCTCGATGTCGGTGAGACGCGCGGGGTCGATTGCGGCCAGCCGCCGGGCAAACCCGCCGAGCGTCCGGACCTGTGCGTCAATCGCGGTTCGGCTGAAGTCCTCGAGCAGGTCGTCGTGCACGTGAACGCCGTCGAACGTGGCCGTCGTGGGGTTGATCTCGTAGAGATACGCCAGGTACTCGTCGACGAAGTGAGGAAGGGGTTCGGCTGAATACATTGAGTACAATCGGCCGGGAGTCATGCCCGGCACTCTGTATGTGGTCGCGACACCAATCGGCAATCTCGAGGATGTCACGCTGCGCGCGCTGCGCATCCTGCGTGAAGTATCCGTGATTGCGGCAGAAGACACGCGCCGGACGTCCCGGCTCCTTCAACACTACTCGATCTCAACCCCGACGACGAGCCTGCACGCGCACAACGAAGACGCCCGAACGCCGGGACTCATCGAACGTCTCCGCGCCGGTGAATCCATCGCACTCGTGTCGGATGCAGGCACGCCGGTCGTATCCGATCCGGGTGCCCGGCTCGTCGCGGCTGCCCACGCGGCCGGCGTGCGCGTCGAGCCGATACCGGGCCCGAGCGCAGCGCTCGCCGCAATCTCCGCCTCAGGCATCGGCGGCGACGAATTCCTCTTCGTCGGGTTTCCGCCGTCCCGCGCGGCGGCCCGACTCGCATGGCTGGGCCGGCTGGCGGCCGAACCACGGCCGCTCGTTCTGTACGAGGCGCCTCACAGGATCCAGGCAACGCTCCGTGACATGTTGGCTACGTTCGGCGACAGAGTAATGGTTCTCGGCCGGGAGCTCACCAAAGCGCACGAGGAGTTGGTCGTTAGACCAATTTCACAGCACCTCGCGGAGATTGGGAACGGCCGCGGTGAGTATACCCTGGTCGTCGCAGCACCTGTAAGCGTTGAGCGCCATCCGGATCTCCCCTCGGCTGCAGTTCTTTACGAAGAATTTGGGCGTTTGATAGAAATAGGGGGAACTACTCGCCGGGCTGCGATCAAGCGGCTCGCGCTCAAGTATGGCCTCGGGGCCAGGGAGGTATACGCCTTGGTCGAGCAAGGCCGCTAGCCGGTCGAAAGACCTAACTGCGATCTTTACTCAGAAGACTGTCGAGGTCGCTTGACCCGTCCGTGACCGTTTGCTACTGTCATGGGCCAAGGAGGCCGGCCAGCACTGCATGCCGAAACAGCATCGCGCGGCAGCGAGCCGGTCGCCAGGCCGACCGGCAGCTAGAAAATCGAGCAAGGGGGCCCGCCTGTCTAAGCCCTCGTCCAGGCCTGGCGCGTCAGCGTCTGCGAAATCTCCACGAGTGAAGTCAGCAAAGGCCAAGGCGCCAGCCAAGGCGAAGCCTTTGTTGAAGGCGAAAGCGCGGGCGGCAGCGACCGCGCGGGTGCGGACGCCCAGTCCGACTGAACCCGCGCCAAAGGAAGTGGCCACCCCTCCGGCGCCGCCACGCCGACCCGCGTTCTACGAGGCCCTGGCCGTCTACGAGACGGGCGTCCGGGCTCTGCAGCGCCACGACTTTCAGGCGGCGGCCGACAGCCTGCGCGGTGTCATCCAGGGTTATCCAAGCGAGCGCGAGCTGGTCGAGCGGGCGAAACTCTATTTGCAGGTCTGCGAGCGGGAGACGGCTCGACGACCCTCGGGACCCCAGACGCCCTCCGAGTGGGTCTATGCCGCCACCGTCGCGTTGAACTCAGGCGATGTCGAAGGGGCACTCGGACACCTCACCAGGGCTCTGGACAAGGCTCCAGAGAGCGACCACGCGCACTACATTATGGCTGTCGCCCTAACTGACAAGGGTGACACTCCGCTGGCATTGGTGCATTTGCGTCACGCCATTACTCTAAATCCAGACAATAGGTCAGTCGCACTACAAGATCCCGATCTTAGAGTTCTCCACGACCTCGAGTCGTTTCACCAGGCGCTCGAGGCGTCTGACGCTTCCGCGCGCCGCCGGGTCAAGGCCCGTCGCTGAGGGCAGGCCACAGGCATGCCCGCCCCCTCCAGTCCGCCCGACCTCCACATCGTCGTTCTGGCAGCCGGCAAAGGCACGCGGATGAAGTCCGCGCTGCCAAAAGTGTTGCACGGCGCCGGGGGCCGGCCGCTCATCGACCATGTCATGGCCTCGGCCCGGTCGCTGAAGCCGGCCTCGATTGTGGTCATTATTGGTCATCAGACCGAACAACTGAGAGCGCATCTGGAGGGAGGGCCGGGAATACAGTTTGCCCTGCAGGAACCCCAACTCGGAACGGGACATGCGCTCCTTCAGGCGGAGTCCCACCTGAAGGGGATGTCGGGGACCGTCCTCCTGCTGTCGGGCGATGTACCGCTCCTGCGCGCCGAGACTGTCCGGGCGCTCCTCAGCCACCACGTGAACACTCGGGCCGCGGCCACGGTCCTGACGGCGACCGTGGCCCGTCCAGACGGCTACGGGCGTATTGTTCGGACAGGTGGCTCGATTTCTGCGATCGTCGAGCACAAGGACGCGACTGCCAGCGAGCGGGCCATCGCCGAAATCAATAGCGGCGTCTACGCTTTCGACCTCGCGCCGCTCTTTGGAGCCCTGCGGCAGGTTGGGTCGTCGAACGCCCAGGGGGAGTACTATCTTCCCGATCTAGTCAGAGTTTTCCGTGGCCAAGGGCTTGCGGTCGAAACCGTCAGCCTTTCGGATGCCCGGGAAATCCTGGGCGTCAACAGCCGGAAGGAGTTGGCGGAGGTGTCGGCCATCCTGAGAGATCGGAAGAACGACGAGCTGATGGCCTCGGGGGTCACGATCGTCGATCCGGCGACGACCTGGGTCGAGGCCGACGTGGTAATCGGCCCCGATACCGTCCTCCACCCCGGGGTGTATCTCGAGGGCCACACACGAGTCGGGTCGGGCTGCGAAATTCACTCGGGCGTACGCATCATCGACTCGACGGTCGGCGATCGCGTCGTCATCAACAACTTCTGCGTGATCCGGCAGTCGGCCATCGAAAACGGCGCCGTGGTTGGACCGTTCGCACAGCTCAGGCCGGCGTCGAAGGTATCGGAGAACGCCCACGTCGGCAACTTCGTCGAGCTCAAGAACACGACGCTCGGCCGCGGATCGAAGGCCAACCACCTGACGTACCTCGGCGACGCGACGATTGGCGAGAAGGTGAATGTCGGTGCCGGCACGATCACGTGCAACTACGACGGCGTGGCCAAACACCCGACGATCATCGAGGATGGCGCATTTATCGGATCCGACAGCCAGCTCATCGCACCCGTCCGCGTCGGGAAGAATTCCTACGTCGCGGCCGGATCCTCCATCACCGAGGATGTGCCGCCAGACTCGCTGGCCATTGCGCGAGGCAAGCAGGTGAACAAGCCCGGCTGGATCGCCCGCGCAAAACGCAAGAGCGACTGACGACCAGGACGACTGAGACTGACGACTAACGACTGTAGACTGGCGACTGTTTTATGTGCGGAATTATCGGATATATCGGCGGCCAGAAAGTTCTCCCGATCCTCATCGAGGGGCTGCGACGGCTCGAGTATCGCGGCTACGACTCAGCCGGCGTCGCGGTCGTGCGCAACGGCTCGATTGAGCTGCGGCGCAGCGCCGGCAAGCTCTCGCGGCTCGAAGAAGTGCTGGCCATCAACCCTCTCGACGGCGACTACGGGATCGGCCACACGCGATGGGCCACGCACGGCCGGCCGACCGAGGAGAACGCGCACCCTCACCGCGACTGCACCGGACAGATCGTCGTCGTCCACAACGGCATCATCGAGAACTACCTCGACCTGAAGCGACAGCTTCAGGCCGAGGGTCACCGCTTCGTCACCGAGACCGACACCGAGATCGTCGCGCACCTGGTCGAACGCGAGATGCAGGACGATGGGCTCGAGAACGCGGTGAGACGGGCGCTGCTGTATCTGCGCGGCCTTTTCGCGCTCGTCCTCATCTCGGCCGACGACCCGAACAAGATCGTCACCGTACGCAACGGGCCGCCGATCGTCGTGGGCCTCGGCCAGAACGAGTATTTCGTCGCCTCCGACATCCCAGCCGTGCTGAGCCACACACGGGACGTCGTGTTCCTGGGCGACGAAGAGATGGCCGTCATCACACCGAGCGGCGTGGAGTTCACCGACTACTCGGGACGCGCCGTTTCGAAGAAGAGTACGCGTGTCTCGTGGGATCCGGTCATGGCCGAAAAGGCCGGATACAAGCACTTCATGCTCAAGGAGATCTTCGAGCAGCCCTGGGCGGTGAAGGAAACCGTCCTCGGACGTGCGTCGGTCGAGAGCGGCCAGGTTTTCCTCCAGGAGATCGAGATCCCCGACGAAGTGCTGCGCAACATCGAGCGCGTGGTCATCCTCGCGTGCGGGACGTCGTGGCACTCGGCGCTCGTCGGGAAGTTCATGATCGAGTCGCTCGCGCGCGTCCCGGTCGAGGTGGACTACGGCTCCGAGTACCGCTACCGCGATCCGATCGTGTCGAAGAATACGCTCGCGATCGTGATCACTCAATCGGGTGAAACGGCCGACACGCTGGCCGCGCTTCGTGAGGCCAAGAAGAAGGGCGCCCGGAGCATCTCGATCTGCAACGTCGTCGGTAGCATGGCAACGCGCGAAACCGACGGCACGGTTTATACGCACGCCGGACCGGAAATCGGCGTGGCCTCGACCAAGGCGTTCACGACCCAGATCGTCGCGCTGCATCTGCTCGCGATCTATCTCGGCCAGATCCGAGGCACGCTCACCGCCGATGCGGCGCGGCCGCACCTCGATGCCCTGACCCAGTTGCCGCTCCTCATCGAGCAGGCGCTCAAGTGCGAACCGATGACCGAGGACATCGCGAAGCGCTTCTACCAGCGGAGCGACTTCCTGTATCTCGGGCGCGGCATCAACTATCCGATCGCGCTCGAGGGCGCGCTCAAACTCAAGGAAATCTCGTATATTCACGCCGAGGGCTATCCGGCCGGGGAGATGAAACACGGGCCCATCGCGCTCATCGACGAGCAGCTGCCAGTCGTCACGATCGCGCCGCACGACCACGTGTTCGAGAAGATGATCGGAAACGTGCAGGAAGCCAAGGCCCGTGGTGGCTCGGTCATCGCGCTGACGACCGAGACGCGAGATGGCAGTCAGGGCATCCGCGAGCTACTCGACCCCGCTCAGGACTTCCTGATCACGGTACCTGACTCGCATCCGCTGCTGACGCCGGTGTTGATGGTCATTCCGCTGCAGCTGCTGGCGTACCACATCGCCGTCAGGCGCGGGTGCGACGTCGACCAGCCGCGGAATCTCGCCAAGAGCGTGACGGTCGAATAGCACCAATCACGTGTCCACGACGCTCGTCGCGAATGGATCCTTCGCGAGCTTCGCACTCATCGCGAGTGTGAAACGGGAAAACGCTAGCTCTCCTCGATTACGGCAACGATACTTGCGGCCATCTGCTTGGTCCCCACGGATGGTCCTGAGCCCGCGAGATCCGCTGTCTTCAGCCCGCTCACGAGCGTTTTCTCGATGGCCGCTTCAACCGCCCGCGCTTCGGTCTCGAGCTTCAGGGCATGGCGGAGGAGCATCGCCGCGGAAGCGATAGCCCCGATGGGGTTCGCCACGTCCTTGCCTGCGATGTCTGGTGCTGACCCGTGTACCGGCTCGAACAGCCCCGTCCCCGCGCCGAGACTCGCCGACGGCAGGAGCCCGAGCGATCCGACGATCGCGCCGGCCTCGTCGGAGAGGATGTCGCCGAACATGTTCTCGGTCACGATGACGTCGAAGCTCGACGGCGCGAGCGCGATGCGCATCGCGCAGCTGTCCACCAGCATGTGATCGAGTTTCACGTCGGGATACGCAGCCCCCACCTCTGTGACCACCGTCCGCCAGAGTCGCGACGTTTCGAGCACGTTGGCCTTGTCGACCGAGGTGACGTGACGACGGCGAAGCCGGGCCGCGTCGAACGCGTGGCGGGCGATCCGCTCGATCTCGTGACGCGAGTAGCGCATCGTATTGTGCGCCGCGCTGCCGTCGGCCTCGATGCCCCTCGGCTCGCCGTAGTACAGACCGCCGGTCAACTCGCGAACGACGAGCATATCGGTGCCCGCCAGGACTTCTGGTTTGAGGGGCCCGGCCGTCTCGAGGCTTGGCCACACCCGGGCCGGGCGCAGATTCGCGTAGAGGCCGAGCGCCTTACGGATTCCAAGGAGTGCCGCTTCAGGCCGGCCCGACGACGGGCCGCGGTCGAAGGCTGGATCGCCGACAGCCCCAAGCAGGATTGCGTCGGCGGTCCGCGCCGCGGCAAGCGTCGCGTCCGGCAACGGCGGCAGGTCGCGTCGCAAGGCTGCCGCGCCGATGATCGCCTCGGGCAGCTGGAACGAGTGACCGAACCGTGCCGCGACGGCGCCGAGGACTCTGGCCGCGCCCGCGACAACTTCCGGTCCGATACCGTCGCCTGGGAGAAGAAGGATGACTGCGTTCACGGAGTGGGATTGTATCTCGGGGCTCGGGGCTCGGGGCTCGGGGCTCGGGGCTCGGGGCTCGGGGCTCGGGGCTCGGAAAGACGGACGCCAGGAACCTCAGGCGGGTTTATTGGAAAGACCGGCGGATCCCGAGTCCCGAGTCCCGGGCCCCGGAACCGAGGTCAGACGCCGTGGCCGTAGCCACTCTCGGCGGGAGTCGTCGAGAAGTCGTGCCCGACTGAGGCTGTCGCGGGTCGCTTGACGTCACCGCGGACGCGCGCGACGATCGCCGAAAGGTCGCGATCGCTCACCGTCTTCTCGCGATCGGCGTGAGCGATGACGGCACGGTAGACCTGATCGAGTTCGGGGCGATCGAGCGTCACCCCCAGCTGCTCGCAACGGCGCTGAACCGCGTGCCGGCCCGAATGCTTACCGAGGACGAGCGTCGCCTGCGGCACGCCGACATCTTCCGGCCGCATGATTTCGTAGGTGCGGCGATCCTTGAGCATGCCGTCCTGGTGAATGCCCGCTTCGTGGGCAAAGGCATTGCGTCCGACGATTGCCTTGTTCGCCTGGACGTTTTCGCCCGTGAGGGCGCTCAACATCTGGCTCGTCGGGAAGATCTCGCGCGTGTTGACCGCCGTATCGTACGGCAGGCTGTCGGCCCGGACCCGCGTGGCCATGATGATCTCTTCGAGCGACGCGTTCCCGGCGCGTTCGCCGACGCCGTTGATCGTGCATTCGACCTGCCGCGCGCCGGCCGTCACCGCCGCCAGCGTGTTGGCCACGGCCAGACCGAGGTCATCGTGGCAGTGCGTGCTGAATGTGGCGTGCGTGGCGTTCGGTACCCGGGTCAGCATGGCGGTGAAGAAGGCGCTGATCTCGTGCGGGACGGCAAAGCCGACAGTGTCCGGAAGATTGACCGTCGTACACCCGGCGGCGATCACCGCTTCGACGACGCGGCACAGGAACTCCAGGTCGCTGCGCGTCGCGTCTTCGGCCGAGAACTGGACGTCGTCGGTGTACTGCCTCGCCTGCTTGACCGCGGCGACGGCGGCGGCGAGGCACGTCTCCTTCGACATGCGGAGCTTGCGTTCGAGGTGCAGATCTGAGGTCGCGATGAACGTGTGGATGCGGCGGCGCGGCGCCGGCGAGAGCGCCCAGCCCGCACGATCGATATCTGCCGGGTGACAGCGCGCGAGCGCGGCGATGACGGGGCCCTGGACGTTCGTCGACACGAGGCGCACAGCCTCCGCGTCTGCTTCCGACGTGATGGGAAAGCCAGCTTCGATGATATCGACGCCAAGCGATGACAACTGGTGTGCCATCTTCAGCTTCTCGTCGATCCGGAGCGAGAAACCGGGCGCCTGCTCGCCGTCGCGCAGCGTGGTGTCGAAGATCGTCAGGCGGTTTGTCGTCGTCATAGTTGGAGGCACCCAGTACGTTGTAACCCCGGCTCCAGCCTGCTGTCCAATTTATACTTGTTTGATTTAAATAACGCTAGGTTATAATTCGCCGGTGCAACTGCAGGATTTGGGCACATTTGTGACGGTTGCGGCAGAGCGAAGCTTCTCGGTGGCTGCCAAGAAGCTCCACCGCACGCAGCCGGCCGTCAGCCAGGCCATCCGGCGGCTCGAAGAGGAGCTTGGCGATCGGCTCTTCGATCGGTCCGTCCGCAATGGCGCGTTGACCGAGGCGGGGCGCCTGCTTCAGGAGTATGCCAGCCGGCTGCTGACGCTGGCGGCGGACGCCGAAGTCGCCGTGCGGGAGCTGCAGCAGGTGCGCCGGGGCCGCGTCATCGTCGGCGCCAACGAGGCGGCGGTGCACACGCTCCTTCCGTTTCTCGATCGGTTCGCCAAGGCGCACCCACAGGCCCTCGTCGAAGTCCGGCGCGTGCGGTCGCGCGCGATCGCGGCCGAGGTCCTCAACCGGAGCCTCGACTTCGGCGTCCTGACGTTTCAGCCAGCGGACCGCGGCCTGCAGTCCATCTCGCTCGGCGGCGACGAGCTCGTCATGCTCGCGCATCCGAAGCACCCGCTCGCCGGCCGGCGGCGCGCCACGATCGAGGAAGTCGGTCAGCAGACCGTCATCGCGCACAACGATCCTTCACCCGCGCGCGAGCGCGTGCTCCGCGCCTACGAGCGCCGGCACACGCCGATCAACATCCAGGTGGCGTTGCCCAGCCTCGACGGCATCAAGCGGGCGGTCGAGATGGGCATAGGTGTCGCGGTGCTGCCGCGGCGCTGCGCGCTCAACGAGATCGCCAACGGGACACTCGTCGCGATCAAGGTGCCCGGCTTGAGTGCTCGACGGCAGGTCCGCCTGGTCTTCCGGCGTGGAGAGCAGTCGCACGCCGCCGACGCCTTCCTCGAAATCGTGCGCGCGACGGCGGTGTCGGGCGAGGTGAGCTAGGCGCTATCTCCCGACGTAGGGCAGGCGCGCCGCCACCGCCTCGACTTCCTCGTAGCGATCGAGCAGGAGCCCGGTCGCGTCCCAGCTGCCGTCGAGGAATCCGTCGCGCGCCGCTGCGGGCATGCTGATCGCGAAGCGGTGCGACCCGGCCGTCACCTGCATCGTCGCCAGATCCACGGTCACCTGCAGGGACGAGTCCCGCGCCACCATCTCGATCAGCTTGTCCACGGCCTCGGGTGCCGCCGTCACGCACGGCAGGCCGAGCGCGACCGAGTTGCCGAAGAAGATTTCCGAAAACGATTCGCCGATGACCGCGCGGATCCCGCGGCGTCGAATCGCCTGCGGCGCATGCTCGCGCGAGGATCCGCAGCCGAAGTTTGCGTTGACGACGAGGATGGTCGCGGCGTCGTACCGCGAATCCGCGAAGGGGTGGCGCTGGCCTCCCTGGGCCTCGACCTGCGCGCGGTCGTCCTCGAAGAGGTGCCGTTCGAGACCCTCGAATGAAATCGACTTGAGAAACCGTGCCGGGATGATGCGGTCGGTATCGATGTTGTCGCCGGGGAGTGGCAGCGCCGTGCCGCTGACCTCGCGGATGATTTCAATGGCCACCAGACACCTCCCTGACATCGACGACTTCGCCAGCAATCGCCGCCGCGGCAACCATCGCAGGACTCATGAGGAGCGTGCGCCCGGTCGGGCTTCCCTGCCGGCCCTTGAAGTTGCGATTCGACGATGACGCGCAGACTTCGCGTCCCTCGAGGCGGTCCTGATTCATGGCCAGGCACATGGAGCAGCCGGCGTTTCGCCAGTCGAAACCGGCCTCGGTGAAGACGCGGTCGAGGCCTTCGCGTTCCGCGGCTGCGCGAACACCCTGCGACCCCGGCACGACCAGGGCTTTGACGTGGGCCGCCACGTGGTGTCCGCGAACCACGCGCGCGGCCTCGCGCAGGTCCGACAGCCGGGCGTTGGTGCATGAACCGACGAACGCGACGTCGATGCGCGTGCCCTTGATGGGATCGCCGCCGTGGAAGCCCATGAAATCGAGGGCTTCGGCGAGCGAGGCCCTGGCCTCGGGCTCGAGATCGGACGGGCGCGGCAGCCGCTCGTCGACGTAGACCGACTGACCGGGGTTGATCCCCCACGTCACGGTTGGCCGGATGGCGCCCGCATCGAGGCGCACGATGTCGTCGTAGCGCGCGTCGGAGTCCGACGCCATGCTCGTCCACCACGTGACCGCCTTGTCGAACGCGTCGCCCTGCGGCGCGTATCGCCGGCCCCGTAGATAGTCGAACGTCGTCTGGTCAGGGTTCACGTAGCCGACACGGGCGCCGCCCTCGATCGACATGTTGCAGATCGTCATCCGCTCGTCCATCGACAGCCGAGCGATGGTGTCCCCGGCATACTCGTAGGCGTAGCCAACGCCGCCGTTGACGCCGAGGCGACGAATGATTTCGAGGATGATGTCCTTCGCGTAGACGCCGGGGGCCAGCGTGCCGGACACGTCGATGCGTCTGACCTTGAGCGGCTCGAGCGCCAGACACTGCGAGGCGAGCACGTCGCGCACCTGCGACGTGCCGATACCGAACGCGACGGCCCCAAACGCGCCGTGCGTCGAGGTATGGCTGTCGCCGCACGCGATCGTCATCCCCGGCTGCGTGATTCCCAGCTCCGGACCGATGACGTGCACGATCCCCTGTGACCCGCTGTTGAGGTCGAGGAGCGGTATCCCGGCCTCGCGACAGTTGCGCTCGAGCGCCGAGAGCATGTCTTCGGCCATGACGTCCATGAAAGGCCGCCGCTGATCGCGTGTCGGCACGATGTGATCGACCGTCGCGATCGTCCGGCCGGGGAACCGCACCTTCCACCCGCGCGCCCGCAACATGTCGAAGGCCTGCGGCGTCGTGACCTCATGCACCAGATGCAGCCCGACGAACAGCTGCGTCTGGCCATTCGGCAGCTTCCGGACAGTGTGGGCGTTCCAGACTTTCTCCAACAGAGTCATAGACATTGGCGTTGCTGATGGTACTACGGGATTCGGGGCTCGGGATTCGGGGCTCGGGGCTCGGGACTCGGGGCTCGGGGCTCGGGGCTCGGGGCTCGGGGCTCGGGGCTCGGGGCTCGGGGCTCGGGGCTCGGGGCTCGGGGCTCGGGGCTCGGGGCTCGGGGCTCGGGGCTCGGGAGCGATTCTTGCCTTGTTCGACTGACAGGCACACGGTTTCAACAACTTACTGACATGCGTTGCAGGAATTGCGCGCCGCAAGGTCCGTGGAGCGCGCAGAAAGTGAAACATGGTGGGATCACAAAAGATCCTCAGCTTCCGTGACCTCGACGCTTGGCAGGCAGCAATGGAAGTTGCGGTCACGGCTCATCGTCTGGCAGGACTCCTGCCTGCGACACACCGGTTTGAGCTCGGTTCGCAGATCCGAAAGTCAGCAACCTCGGTGCCGAGCAATGTCGCCGAAGGGCACGCGCATCATGGCGACCGGACTTATCTGCGACATGTACGGATAGCGCTTGGATCACTCGCCGAATTGGACACTCAGCTCGAACTCGCGTTGCGTTTGCACTTGATCGAGCAGAGCAGTCTCAAGTCGGTTGACGTGGATATCGCGCGTGTTGGCCAGTTGCTCCACGGCCTGGAGCGGGCGCTCAAACGACGTGTCGACAAAGTGTCGCTGAGGTGCGTCTGGTTGGTGGCTGCATCCGCATCAATTGGAGCGCTGTGGTTGCTCGGAGCATAGCGCGAGCCCCGAATCCCGAGCCCCGAGTCCCGATCCGACAGTTATAATGACAGCAGCTCGCCCCCATGGATTTCCTCAACAAACTGAATCCCGAACAGCGCCAAGCCGTGCTGCACCTCGATGGCCCGCTCCTGATCCTCGCCGGAGCTGGCTCTGGCAAGACGCGCGTGATCACGTATCGCATCGCCTACATCATCGGCGACGGTCACGCGGACCCGGATCAAGTGCTCGCGGTGACGTTCACCAACAAGGCCGCCGGGGAAATGCGCGAGCGTGTGGAGGCGTTGATCGGCGGGGATTCGAAGGGCGTCTGGCTCTCGACGTTTCACGCCCTCTGCGCCCGGCTGCTCCGCCGCGAGGCGCCGAAGATTGGCCTGTCGCGCGACTTTGTCATCTACGACTCGTCGGACCAGGTCTCGCTCGTCAAGCAGATTCAGAAAGAGCTGAACATCGACGACAAGTTCGTTCCGCCGCGGCAGGCGCTCTCGCGTATCAGTCACCTGCGCAATCGCATGGAGGGTCCCGATGCCCTGCGCGGCACCTACAACATCAGGGACGAGCAGATCGCGAAAATCTTCGAGCGCTATGTGTCGTCTCTCCGCGACAGCAACGCCCTCGACTTCGACGACCTCCTGCTGAAGACGGTGGAGCTCTTTGAAACCTCCGAGCAGGCGCGGCAGTTTTACTCCCACAAGTTTCGCTACGTGATGATCGACGAGTACCAGGACACGAATCGGCCCCAGTACATGCTGATTCGCCGGCTGGCAGAGATTCACCGCAACCTTGCCGTGGTTGGCGACCCCGATCAGTCGATCTACAAGTGGCGCGGGGCCGACCTCCGCAATATCCTCGACTTCGAAACCGACTTTCCCGAGGCCGCGACGGTTCGCCTGGAACAGAACTATCGATCCACCCAGGTGATCCTCGACGCGGCAAGCGCCGTCATTCGTCAGAACCGCAACCGCAAGGACAAGCGGCTCTGGACCGACCGGCAGGGCGGGGCGCGTATCGTGTCCTACCGGGGCAACGACGAGCTCGAGGAAGCCGACTTCATCGTTCGCACGATCAAGCAGGCGCGCGCCGAAAACATCGACAACACCATCGCCGTTCTCTACCGCATCAACGCGCAATCACGGGCGATTGAAGACTCGCTGATGCGCGAGGCGATCCCCTACAAGGTCATCGGCGGCGTGCGGTTCTACGAGCGCAAGGAGATCAAGGATTCGCTCGCCTACCTCAAGCTCATCATCAACCCGCATGACGACGTCAGCCTGCGCCGCGTCGTGAACGTGCCGGCGCGAGGCGTGGGCAAGGGCGTGATGGACGGCCTGCAGGCAATCGACCCCGAGGCCGTGCATGCCGATGCGCCACCGCTTCTCGGCCTTCGAGAGCCTCAGGCCGACCCTGAGCACCGTCGATGGGTCGCCGCCGGCCTGAGGGAGATCACGTCTGCGCGCTCGCTCTGGGCCAAGCTGGTCTACGCTGTGGAAGACGGCAAGCTGCCGAACCGCGCGGTCTCGTCGCTCCGCGTCTTTCGGGACCTCATCGCCGGCCTCGCCCAGGTCGCGCGCCAGGAACAGGTGTCGGTCGTCCTCGGCAAGATGCTCGATCAGACCGGCTACCTCAAATTCCTGCGCGACGAGAACAGCGAGGAAGCCAACGAACGCCTCGAGAACCTGATGGAGCTCGTGTCGGCGGCGCGCGACTACGAGACGCGCGAGCCTGAGGCCTCGCTCGGCGGGTTCGTCGATCGGCTCTCGCTCCTGTCCGAAGCCGACGAGGAATCGGGGACTCGTGAAGCCCGGGTTTGGCTGATGACGATGCACGCGGCCAAGGGGCTGGAGTTCCCGGTCGTCGTGATCGCGGGGCTCGAGGAGGGCCTCTTCCCGCACTCACGCGCTGGCGAAGATGAAGAGGAAATCGAGGAAGAACGTCGCCTGTGCTACGTCGGGATGACGAGGGCGCAGTCGAACCTGGTGCTCACGAGCGCGGCGCGCCGCCGGGTGTTCGGCGAGTACCAATCGACCGAGCCGTCACGGTTCCTCGAAGAGATCCCCGCCGAGCTCGTCGAGCGGATCGCGCCGGCGTGGAACGCGGCGTACCAGAGCGCGTTCAGCCACAGCCACTACGAGCTCCGGACGAACCCGTACGCACGGAAGGGCCGCGGAAGAGCCAGGGAAACCGAGACCTCCTACGCGTACGAGAACGAAGACCAGTCCGCGACGGGCCTGCGCACGGGTATGCGGGTGCGGCACCAGCAGTTCGGGGTCGGGACGATCATGGCCGTCGAGGAGCACAACGACGACCTGAAGGTCACCGTCCGGTTCGCCACGGTGGGCGTGAAGAAGCTGCTCTCGAAATACGCCAAGCTCGAGCCGGCTTGACGGGCTTTAGGCTCTCGGCTTTAGGCTCTGGCTAGATCTTCGAGTATTGGGTCGAAGGTTTACTAGAGCCTAAGGCCTAAAGCCGAGAGCCGTTCACTCCGCCGGCGCCTCAGGATCAGGCGCCGGCTCTACCGCCGGCTCCGCGCCGTTTTCCTCACCCTCGCGCTCGGCCAGGCGCGCGACGGACACGACCTGGTCACCTTCTTCGACCCCCAGCAATCGCACGCCCTGCGTGGCACGGCCGATCGCGCGGATGTCCTTGGTGACCATCCGCAGAATCTTGCCCTGCTGGCTGATCAGCATGAGCTCGTCATCCTCGTGGACGTAGGAGATGCCGACCACCTTCCCATTGCGGTCGCTCGTCTGGATGTTGATGATCCCGACCCCGCCGCGCGACTGTTTGCGGTACTCCTCGAGCTCGGTGCGCTTGCCGAAGCCGTTCTCGGTCACGGTGAGCATCGTCCCTGCGTCACGCACGACTTCCATCGCGACGACTTCGTCGGTCTCCCGCAGGGTGATACCGCGGACGCCGTAGGCGGTCCGGCCCATCGGCCGCACGTCGGTTTCGTCGAAACGGATGGCCATGCCGTCGCGCGTGCCGATGAAGACCTGCTCCCTGCCGTCGGTCATCTCGACGGCGATCACCGAATCGCCGTCCTCGACTCCCATCGCGATGATGCCGCCCGCGCGCGGGTTGCTGAACGCGGTCAGATCGGTCTTCTTGACGACGCCCTTGCGCGTGCCCATGACGACGAACTGCTGGTTCTCCTCGGCCGGCCATTCCTTGACGGCGAGCAGCGCCGCGATCCTCTCGCCCTCTTCCATCGAGACGAGATTGGCGATGGCCTTGCCCTTGCCGCCTGGACCCACATCCGGAATCTCATGGACCCTGAGCCAGTACGCCCGGCCCCGATCCGAGAAGATCATGATGTAGGAGTGGGCGGAAGCGACGAAGAGGTGGCTGACGAAATCCTCCTCGCGTGTGCGCATGCCGATTCGACCCTTGCCGCCACGGCGCTGCATGCGATAGGTGGAGATCGGCGTCCGCTTGACGTAGCCGGTGTTGGTGACCGTGATCGCCATGTCCTCGTCGGCGATCAGATCCTCGATCCGGAATTCGCCGCTCTCCTCAACGATGACCGTACGGCGCTCATCCGAGTAGTTGTCGCGCACGGCTTTCAGCTCGTTGAGGACGACGGCCATCAGGAGCTCGTCGCTCGACAGGATCGCGCGCAGGCGCTCGATGGTCTTCAGGAGTTCGGCGAGCTCGTCGACAATCTTCTGCCGCTCGAGGCCGGTGAGCCGCTGCAGCTGCATGTCGAGGATCGCCTGTGACTGGAGCTGCGACAGCGTGAACTGGGTCATCAGCCCGGTCCGGGCTTCGAGCGGGGTCTTCGATCCGCGAATGAGCTTGATGACTTCGTCGAGGTGATCGAGCGCGATCTTCAGGCCTTCGAGGATGTGCGCCCGCGCCTCGGCCTTGCGCAGTTCGAACTCCGTGCGACGCCGAACCACCTCGCGGCGGAACTCGAGAAAGTGCTCGATGATGTCGACGAGCGGAAGCACGCGCGGGCGGCCGCCGACAATCGCCAGCATGATGATGCCGAACGTGGTCTGCAGCTGCGTGTGCTTGTACAGGTTGTTGAGGATGACCTCCGGCACTTCGCCGCGCTTGAGCTCGATGACGATCCGCATGCCGTCGCGGTCCGACTCGTCGCGGAGATCGGAGATGCCCTCGATCACTTTCTCGCGCACCAGCTCGGCGATGTTCTCGAGCAGCCGTTTCTTGTTGACCTGGTACGGGATCTCCGTGACGACGATGGAGATCTTGTCTCCCTTCTTCGACTCTTCGGTCGTCGCCTTGGCGCGGAGCGTAATCGAACCGCGGCCGGTCGTGTAGGCGTTGAAAATGCCGTGACGCCCGACGATGAACCCGCCGGTCGGGAAATCGGGACCGGGAATCGTCTTGAGGACGGCCTTGAGGCGGGCCTCGCGGGGCTGGCCGCGGTGCTCCATGAGGGCGATCACGCCGTCGATGACTTCCCGCATGTTGTGCGGCGGGATGTTCGTGGCCATGCCGACGGCGATGCCCGCCGAGCCGTTGACGAGAAGGTTCGGGTAGGTCGTCGGCAGGACCGTCGGCTCTTCGGTCGTTTCGTCGAAATTCGGGACGAAGTCGACGGTCTCCTTGTCGAGATCCCCCATCATCTCTTCGGCCAGCGCCTCGAGACGTGCTTCGGTGTAGCGGTACGCCGCAGGCGGGTCGCCGTCGACGGAGCCGAAGTTGCCCTGGCCGTCGACCAGGACGTAGCGCATGTTGAAGTCCTGCGCGAGGCGCACCAGCGTGTCGTAGGCCGGCGCATCGCCGTGCGGGTGGTAGTTGCCGATGACCTCGCCGATGACCTTCGCGCACTTGCGGTAGGGCCTGTTCGACGCGAGGCCCATCTGGCGCATCGCGTAGAGGACACGCCGGTGCGCCGGCTTCAAGCCGTCGCGTACATCAGGCAGCGCCCGCCCGATGATTACGCTCATCGCGTAATCCATGTACGAGCGCTTCATCTCGTCTTCGATGTTGACGGGAAATTTGTTCAGGGAGATGTCAGACATAGCTGCTGCGGGCTCAGACTCAGGGCTCAGGGCTCAGGGCTCAGGGCTCAGGGAAAGAGCATTCAGATTCTGGTCGCGCGGCTGTGATCAGAATGCTTTTCCTTGCGCCTTGAGCCCTGAGCCCCTTCAGATGTCCAGATTCTTGACGTCCAGGGCGTTGTCTTCGATGAACTTGCGCCGCGGCTCGACCTGGTCGCCCATGAGGGTGGTGAACATCAGATCCGCTTCCATTGGATCCTCGGCGCGGACTTGCGCCAGCGTCCGGCTCTCGGGTTTCATCGTGGTTTCCCAGAGCGTGTCCGGGTTCATCTCACCAAGGCCCTTGTAGCGATTGATCGCCACGCCTTTCTTGCCTGCCGCCGTGAAGAACTCGACCAGCTCGTCGATCGACTCGATCCGCACGTCGGCGTCCTTTGCGCCCTTTGCCTGGCGCGGACCGGTTGCCGAGTCGATCTCCTTCGACTCGGTGGCGACCTTCGCTGCCTCGTCTGGCGCCGCGTCGCTGGCGTTCGCGGTTCCATCGTCGGTCGACTCGAGCTCCTCGACCGGCGCGGATGCAGTCGTCTTGACGATCATCGGCCCCCTGATGTCCTTGACATCCTGGTAGCTCGTCGAGAGCGTGCGAAACTCGCCGGTCGTCACGAAGTCCTGATCGACTCTATGGTGGCGTGGATACCCGCCGCTGCGATCCTCGATAGCAAGGGCGAACGCCTGGTGTTCTTCGTCGGGCTGCACCGTCACCGTCCGGGCCCGCGTGGTCAGCGATTGTGCCAGGGCTTCGACGCGGTCTCTATCCGTGAAGAAGGCTTTGTCCCTCGTATCGCGCTCGAGCACGCCCATGATGACGTCTCTCGACGGTCCACGCCGCTCGACGATCTGCAGATACTTCCTGAAGGCGTCCAGCTTCTCCAGGCGACGCTCGAGCTGCTCGCCGCTCATCTCGGTCCCATCCGGCAGCACGACGACGCGTGACTCGACGGCGCGCTTGATCAGCCAGGTCTCGAGCGCGCGTTCGTCTCGGATGAACACTTCGCTGCGGCCGCGCTTGGCGCGGAAGAGCGGTGGCTGGGCGATGTAGATGTAGCCGCGTTCCACGAGCGCGCGCATCTGACGGTAGAAGAACGTCAGCAGCAGCGTGCGGATGTGCGACCCGTCCACGTCCGCGTCGGTCATGATGATGATTCGGTGGTAGCGCGCTTTCTCGGGGTCGAAGTCCTCGCTGCCGATGCCGCATCCGAGCGCCGCGATCATGGTTTTGATCTCGTCGCTGCTGAGCATCTTGTCGAAGCGTGCCTTCTCGACGTTGAGGATCTTCCCCTTGATCGGCAGGATGGCCTGGAAGCGCCGATCGCGTCCCTGCTTGGCCGACCCGCCTGCCGACTCGCCCTCGACGATGTAGATTTCGCTCAACGCCGGGTCGCGTTCCTGGCAGTCGGCGAGCTTGCCCGGCAGGCTGCTGCTGTCGAGCGCGCCCTTGCGACGCACCAGATCCCGCGCCTTGCGGGCGGCTTCGCGGGCGCGCGCGGCATCGACGGCCTTGCTGATGACGCGTTTGGCGACAGCGGGATTCTGTTCGAGATACGCCCCGAGCTTGTCGTTCAGGATTGCCTCGACGATGCCCTTGACTTCGGTGTTGCCAAGCTTGGTCTTGGTCTGTCCCTCGAACTGCGGCCGCGGAATTTTGACGCTGATGACGGCTGTCAGCCCTTCGCGGATGTCGTCGCCGCTGATGTTCGCGTCCTTCAGGTCCTTCGCCAGGTTGTTCTTGCCAGCGTAGAAATTGATCGTCCGCGTGAGCGCGGAGCGGAAGCCGGACAGGTGCGTTCCGCCCTCATGCGTGTTGATGTTGTTCGCGAACGAATAGACGGTTTCGGTGTACCCGTCATTCCACTGCAGGGCGATTTCGACGTCGATGCCGTCCTTGTCGCCGTGCATGTAAATCGGCTTGTCGTTGACGACGGCCTTGTTCTGGTTGAGATAACTGACGAAGGAGTTGATGCCGCCTTCGTACAGGAACTTATGGCTTTTGCCGCCGTCGCGCTCGTCGTCGATCGTGATCGTCACGCCGCCGTTGAGAAACGCCAGCTCACGCAACCGCTGTGCGAGCGTGTCGAAGCTCCATTCGACCGTTTCGAAGATCTGCGCGTCGGGCTTGAAGGTGATCTTCGTGCCGCGCTTCTTCGTCGTGCCCGTGACCTCGAGGCTGCCAACCGGATTGCCGCGCTCGTAGGTCTGCGTGTAGACCTGGCCGTTGCGCCAGATTTCGAGGTCCAGGATCTCGGAGAGCGCGTTGACCACCGAGATGCCGACGCCGTGGAGACCGCCGGATACCTTGTAGCTGTCGTTGTCGAACTTGCCGCCGGCGTGGAGCACGGTCAGGACGACCTCGGCCGCGGATCGCCCGCTCGCGTGCTGGTCGACCGGAATGCCTCTACCGTTGTCGACGACCGTCACCGAGTTGTCGATATGCAGCGTGACGTTGACTTGATCGCAGAACCCGGCGAGTGCTTCGTCGATCGAGTTGTCGACGACTTCGTAGACCAGGTGGTGCAGTCCCGGAGCGCCCGTCGATCCGATGTACATCGCCGGACGCTTGCGGACGGCCTCCAGCCCTTCGAGGACCTTGATCTTGTCGGCGCCGTAGTCGTCCGCGCCAGAGCTTCCGGCGCCATTGCTGTTGCCGTTGCCCGAGGCAGGCGTCAGGCCTTCAACAGCCTGTTGCGCTCCGGCGGCTGGCAGCTGATCGTTCTTTTCAGGTTCGAATTCAGACATGTATCAGATGGGATCTCAGACGCGCATCGGCATGATCACGTAGGTGTAGGTATAGCCTTCCGCGCCGATTGGCGACATGACGGCCTGGCTCATCTCGTCCTTGAACTCGAGCGCGACCGAGTCGGTCTCGACCGCGCCAAGGAAGTCGATCACATACTGCGCGTTGAAGCAGATCGTCACGGGTGCCGCGTTGTAGTCGACGATTAGAACTTCCTTCGCTTCGCCGAACTCAGGGCTGCTCGATGCAATTTCAACCTTGCCCTTCTCGATCTGGAACTTCACCGCCCGCGAACGCTCGTTCGACAGCAACGCTACGCGGCGCACGGCGCTCGTCAGCCGGTCGCGGTCGAACTCGACGCGCTTGTCGTTGCTCTTCGGAATGACGCGCTCGAACGCGGGAAACTGGCCGTCGATCATCCGCGAGATGAGCAGCCGGCCGCCGATATCGAAGAACAGGTGGTTCTCGCCGTGCTCGTACTGAATGTCGCCCTCGCCCTCGCCGATCAGGCGTCCGAGCTCGAGCAACGTCTTGCGTGGAAGGATGACGCGCTCTTCTTCCTTTTCACCCTTCTTGCCGTCCGTCTTCTCGCGCGGCACGGTGATGAGCGCCAGGCGGTGGCCGTCGGTCGACACGAGCGTCATCGAATCGGGACGGAGGATGAACAGCGCGCCGTTGAGGAAATAGCGCGTGTCTTCGCCCGTGATGGCGAACTGTGTCTTCAACACCATCTGCTTGACGACGTCGCGCGAGAGCTTCGCACTGAAGTTGCCGCTCGATTCGGGCAACGTCGGAAAATCCTCGCGCGGCAACGTCTGCATCCGCGAATCGAACCGATCGGCGGCAACCTTCACGCCGTTCTTGTCTTCTTCGATCCGGACGTCAGTCTCAGGAAGCGCTTTGATGATCTCGTACAGTTTTTTCGCCGGCAGCGTCAGTGAGCCGGCCTTGGTCACCGAGGCGCTGCAGCGGCTGCGCAAACCCACTTCCAGATCGGTGGCGAGCATCCGGACTTCGTCGTCCTTAGCTTCGAGCAGCACGTTCGCGAGGATCGGGATCGTGTTCTTGCGTTCGACGATGCCCTGGAACAGTTGCAGTTCGCGCAACAGATCGGTCTTACGGACGACCAATTCCATGTGGTAGTGACCTCGCGGGAAAGCGCCGGGCCGGCGCGTAGATCTCTTTACGGAAGAGGAGATCAAAGAACAAAGAATTATAACAGGAAGAAGGTGCTGTTGAAAACATTAAATACGGCTATTACCCCTTTCCTATCCAGCGTTTAGGCTGTGGACGGGGTTATGGACGAGCGGCGGGTTTTCGAGCGGCTTTGAGCCCGTGACCTTCGACCCGTTCGGTCGTCCACAACCCGTCATCAGGCCGTCCACTGGGTGGGCTGTGGAAAACTTGCAAACCCTATTGGAGTGCTAGCGAAACGACTCCATCAGGTTGTTGATGTGGCTGTTGAAATCCGCGTCCCGCTGACGGAGGTCTTCGATCTTCCGGATGGAGTGAATCACCGTCGAGTGGTGTTTGCCGCCAAAGCTCCGCCCGATCTCGGGGAGTGACGCGCTTGTCAGCGACTTGCAGAGATACATCGCAACTTGACGGGGCAGGGCAACCGACTTCGAGTTGTTGCGTGATTTCAGCTCCGCAAGCTTCAACTGGTAGTACTCCGACACGTATTTCTGGATGATTTCGATGGTGACCGCTCGATCGTCGTGCTGCAGGACGTTGCGCAGCACGTCCTGAGCGAGCGCAAGTGAGACCTCGCGGCCCGTCAATGACGCGTAGGCGATCAGCCGGATGAGAGATCCTTCGAGCTCACGGATGTTCGATTTGATCTTGCCGGCGATGTAGATCGCAACGTTGTCGGGAAGCGGAATACCTTCGGTTTCGGCCTTCTTCCTGAGAATTGCGACCTTGGTTTCGAGGTCGGGTGCCTGAATGTCCGCAATGAGGCCCCATTCGAACCGCGACCGGAGCCGCTCTTCGAGCGAGGGAATCTCGTGCGGGGGACAATCGCTGCTGATGACGATCTGCTTCTGCGAATCGTAAAGCGCGTTGAAGGTGTGAAAGAACTCGTTCTGCGTGCCTTCTTTTCCCGCGATGAATTGGATGTCGTCCACCAGCAGCACGTCGACGCTCCGGTACCGCTCGCGGAAATCGAGGATACGGTCGTACCTGACCGCGTTGATCATCTCGTTCATGAAGCGCTCCGACGAGATGTAGGTGAGCTTCAGGCTCTTGAGATGGGTAAGGACGTAGTGCCCGATTGCGTGCATGAGATGCGTCTTGCCCAGTCCCACTCCTCCGTAGATGAACAGCGGATTGTAGGAACGCGACGGGGCTTCGGCCACGGCGCGGCACGCCGCATGGGCAAACTGGTTGGATGGTCCGACGATGAACGCGTCGAAGGAATAGCGAGGGGCGAGGCTTCCGGGCGGACCGGCGACGATGTCTTCAGGTTCCGGCGTTGGCGAGGCGAGCGATGCGTTGAGCGGAACCGACGTGGTCCGATCAACCTCGGCGTCCTCGGTAACGAACGAGACCACCGACCCCTGTCTATTCACTTCAGCCAGCGCTTCGGTGAGGACAACAGAGTAGTGCTTGTTCAGCCAGTTGCTGAACAGCGGGTTTGGAACCTTGATGCGCAGAAGATGCCCGTCGTCGGCGACAAACGACGTGGGCTTGAACCAGGTCGAATAGATGTGCTGATTGACCTTGGTTTCGATGCGCGCCAGAATCTGGTCCCAGATGCTGCCCGTCATGTTTGCACCTGTGCTTACCACTGCGGACCCCTGCTAGACGGCCATCTGCGGCACTTTCGCCCCTGGGAGACCTTGTCGTTACGGCGTGTTTACTCGCACGCGCGGTCTCGAACCCCGAAAAAGGCCGTTTCCGCGGCCTTCGCCCCGTGGAAAGCCGCGTCACTACGCTCTCGGGTAAGAAGAGCACAGCGAAAACCGTGGCTTTTCCACATTTTTTTCCACAGTTGTGGAAAACTTCGGGGGGAGACCCTACGGTCCCGCAGGGGAGGCGACTGTAGCACACGATTTCAACCCTGACAAAGCCATCCGTTTGTCGACCTGGCGGCTGATTGACACTCGCGGCTGCGGTTCGTTATTATTTAAGTTTCTCCGCCTTCATTCGTCCGTTGCAGGGGATCTGACATCATGAAGCGTACGTTCCAACCGAACCGCCAGCGCAGGGCGCGCACCCATGGGTTTCTCGTGCGCATGAGCACCAAGAATGGGCGCCTGGTCCTGAAGCGTCGGCGGGCGAAGGGACGCAAGCGACTCACGGTTTCTTCGTCCTAGCGCCTCCTCTCTGATCGCAACGCAGGTGAGTCCCACGTGACTCGCAGCTCGGACGTGGCGTCTCGGCACTTCGACAAGGGCCGGCGGCTCAGGCGTCGCGCGGAGTTCCAGAAGGTCTTTGATAGCGGACAGCGTATTCGCGGACGGTTCTTCACGGTGCTTGTTGCGACCAGTCAGGGGTCCACGAGCCGGCTGGGAATCGTGGCATCGCGCAAGTTGGGCGACTCGGTCAGAAGGAATCGCGCTAAACGACTGATTCGAGAGATATTCAGACAGAGTCCTCAGCCAGACGGCCGAACGGGTGTTGATGTCGTCGTCATCCCGCGGGTTGAACTGTTCGGCGCCGACTACACGAGCCTCGAGCAAGACTACCGAAGCGTCTTCGCGCGCGGCATCGCTCGTCTAAGAAGAACATGAATCCTCCTCGGCTGTCGCAGACGCGCCTTTCGCCTGGCCAGCGGGTCATGCTGGTCCTGCTGTCTGGCTATAAGATCCTTTTGTCTCAGTTATTTGCAGGCTCGTGCCGATTCGTCCCGTCGTGCTCGGCATATGCCAGGGAAGCGGTGATCGAGCACGGGGCGCTCCGAGGGGCCTGGCTCGCTGCGCGCCGCCTGGCGCGCTGTCACCCGGCTGGAGCCTACGGAGTCGACCCGGTTCCGCCTCGAGAGCCACGCATATCTCATTGATACAGAGTTATTTATCCTGTCCGCTTTGGCGTAACCAGACCGTCCCAGTGACTTAATGCAGAAACAGTTTCTCCTCGCGATAGTTCTGAGCTTCCTCGTGATCTACGGTTGGTCTGCGCTCTTTCCGCCGCCGCGGAAAGCACCTCCAGCTCAGCAGCAGTTCCCGAACGCTCCAGCAAGCAGCCTGGCTCCCGCGGCGGCAGCGGTCGCCGCCGCGCCCGTCGCGACAGCCGCTCGGCCGGCGCTCGAGGCGGATGCCACGCCGATTATGTCCGCCGGCTCCGAACAGGACATCGTCGTCGAGAGCCCGGCGGTCACGGCGGTCATCAGCACGCGCGGGGCGGTGCTCAAGAGCTGGCGGCTCAAGAACTACCACGATGGCGGCGGCGCGGCGCTCGAGCTCGTGCCGCAGGTCGTCCCCGACGCGCCGAAGCCGTTCACGCTCGAAGTCGACGATGCTGCGACGTCGGCGACCTTGCGGAATGCGCTCTTCAAGCCCGACGCCGACAGCGTGACGATAGCGACCGACCCAAAAACGTTGGTGCTCGAGTACCGCGACGCCGCCGGGCTGGTCGCGCGCAAGGAGTACACGTTCACGCCGGCGCAGCCTTACATGCTGCGGTTCAGCGCCAGCGTCAGCCGGAACGGGACCGCGCTCAACCACGCCGTCAGCTGGGGACCCGCGCTAGGAACCGGTGTGGTCGCAGGCGGGATGAGCTACGCACCCTCGTCGCAGCCGATCTTCTATCGAGATCGCAAGGTGACGCGCGTCGCCATCAAAGACATCGAAAAACATCGGCAGGAGCAGGGCACCTTCGGCTTCCTTGGCGTGGACGATCACTATTTTCTGAGCGCCATGCTGCCGCCAACCGAGCAGCTTCAAGTGAGCTACAGCCCGATTGTTCTTCCGGTGCCGGGACAGGATCGGCCACTCCAGTTCATCTCGTGGAGCGTGAAGTCGCCGGCCGGGCCTCAGGCCGCGGCGGACTATTTCTTCGGGCCGAAAGACCTGGACGTGCTCCAGGGCGTCAAGCCCGATCTCGTACGGGCGATTGATTTCGGCATGTTCGACTGGCTGGTGGTGCCGCTCCTGCGGGCGCTCAAGTGGGTGAACAGCTACGTCGGCAACTACGGCTGGTCGATCATCGTGCTGACGATCATCATCAACCTCGTGATGTTCCCGCTCAAGCACAAGAGCATCGTGTCGATGCGCAAGATGCAGGAGCTTCAGCCGGAGATGAAGGCGATTCAGGATCGCTACGCGAAGCTGAAGATGACCGACCCCGGGCGCCAGAAGATGAACGAAGAGGTCATGGCGCTCTATAAACGCAACGGCACGAATCCCGCATCTGGCTGCGTGCCCATGCTCCTGACGCTGCCGGTGCTCGTCGCTTTCTATGCGATGCTGGCGGTGGCGATCGAGCTGCGGGGTGCGCCATTCCTTGGCTGGATCAAAGACCTCTCGGCGCACGATCCCTACTACGTGACGCCCGTGTTGATGGGCATTACGATGTTCGTCCAGCAGAGGATGACGCCCGCGGTCGCCGATCCGGTGCAGGCGAAGATGATGATGTTCATGCCGCTGATGTTCGCCGGCATGCTCATGAGGGCGCCGAGCGGCCTCGTGCTGTACTGGACGGCGAGCAACCTGTGGGCGATCGGGCAGCAGGTACTGACCAATCGGCTCATCGGCCCGCCGCCGCAGCACACCGTGCGGCCGCCGGCCGAGCGACAGATCAAGAACGCCGGGGCGGGCAAGTCGCCGCAGGCGAAGGAGCGCAAGTAATGGATCTGCACGGCCGCGTGCGAGAGTTTCTCGAACAGACGCTCGGTGCCATGGGTGTGCCCCTCGAGATCGCGATCGAAGACTCGCCCGACAGCGTCCGTCTCGATCTTTCTGGTGCCGGCGGGGACGTGCTGCTGCAGCGCCGCGGCGAGACGCTCGACGCGCTCCAGCACATCGTGAATACCGCGTTCAGGCGCGAGCTCGATGGCGATCGCTCGTTCGTGCTCGATTGCATGGGCTACCGGAGGGGCAAGGACGCCGAGCTCCAGCAGATGGCGCGCTTCAGCATGGAGAAGGCGAAGAGCTCCCGTGTGCCGCAGGAGATCGGACCGCTCAATCCCTACGCCCGCCGCCTCGTCCACATCACGGTTGCCGAAGATCCGCAGCTGACGTCGGAGAGCATCGGCGACGCGTTCCTGAAGACGGTCATCATTTCGCTGCGGCGCTGATCCGCCGTTCGCCAGACTACGCCCCATTGGGCTTCGTCGAGGCTTCGGCGGACGCCGGAGGCGGCGGAACACTCGATGAGCAAGAGGCCGGAAGCCGCGCGCTGAGCTTGGTCATGTTCAGCGTCGACGATACTATTGTCGCCATCGCGACGCCGATCGGACGGGGTGGCATCGGCGTGGTGCGCATCAGCGGTCCAGAGTCGGCGAGGATCGCCGCGGCGTTGACGCTGCACCATGCCGCCCTCGAGCCGAGGTATGCGACCTTTGCGCGGCTGAGGGCCGCCAGGGGCACGGCCGATCAAGTGATCCTCACCTTCTTTCCCGGGCCTCACTCCTACACTGGCGAAAACGTCGTCGAGATCAGCGGACACGGGAGCCCGATACTCCTCCAAGCGATCGTCGAGTCGGCGATGGCCGAAGGCGCGCGGTTGGCCGAGCCAGGCGAGTTCACGCTTCGGGCTTTTCTGCGCGAGCGCATGGATCTGGTGCAGGCGGAAGCCGTGCGCGACCTCATCGATGCCGTCACCCCGCTGCAGGCGCGCGCGGCCTACGATCAGCTCGAGGGAACGCTGACAGGCGAGATTGCGCGCATCGACCGCGCTGTCTTCGACCTGACGGTGCGGCTCGAAGCGTCGCTCGACTTTCCCGAAGAGGGCTATCACTTCGTCGAATCCGGTGACGCCGCGCGGGAGATCGCTGGCATCATGGCGCACGTGGACGCGCTGCTCGCCGCGGCGTCGCGAGGACGGCTGATACGCGAGGGACTACACGTGGTGCTCGCGGGCAGGCCCAATGCAGGGAAATCGAGCCTCTTCAATTGCCTCGCGGGCGAGGGTCGCGCGATCGTGACGGCCACGCCAGGGACTACTCGGGACCTGGTGACCGAGACGGTCGATGTCGATGGCATCCCGATGACGGTCGTCGATACAGCCGGCGTGCACGCGGGGGCTGTCGATCCGGTGGAAGTCGAAGGCATCGCGCGAGCGGTCGCGGTTCGCGACGTGGCCCACGTCGTGGTCGTCGTCCTCGATCGATCGCGATCGCTCGATGCCGACGACCATGCGCTGCTCGAAGCCACGGCCAGCCGACGCCGCGTGGTGGTTGCCAGCAAGGCCGATCTCCCGCCAGCGTGGGATGCGAAGGCTCTCGATGTCGCGGCCGCTGTCGTATCGGCGGCAACGGGTGAGGGTGTGGACCGGCTGCGCGCGGCGCTGGTCGAGGCCGCGGCGGGCGAGCCCGTGCGGGACGTGCCAGCGATCACCAACGTGCGCCACGTCGATCTGGTGGCCGGCGCGCGTGCGGCGCTCGAACGGGCGGAGTCCGCCGCGCGCGCCGGGACGCCCGAGGAGTTCGTGCTCGCCGATCTCAACGAGGCGAGACGGCGGCTCGAGGAGGTAACTGGCGCACGCACGCCGGACGATGTGCTTCACGAGATATTCGCGAGATTCTGCATCGGGAAGTAGGGATCTGCTCGGGTTCAAAAGGTTCAAAGGGTTCATGGGGTTCACGAGGTTCAGCATAGAGTCCTAACGACGTGCGGAGCTTTGTCTGCAATAGAGAGTAGTCTGTGGTGCAAATAACTTCAATCCAACCCGACTTCGACGTGATCGTCATCGGCGCAGGCCATGCGGGCGTCGAGGCGGCGTGGGCCGCGGCGCGCATGGGCCGAAGCGTGGCGATCTGCACGTTGTCGGAGGCAACCGTCGCACACATGCCCTGCAACCCGGCGGTCGGTGGCACGGCGAAGGGCCACCTCGTTCGCGAGATCGACGCGCTCGGCGGCCTGATGGGGACCGCAATCGACGCGACGGGAATCCAGTTCAAGCTTCTCAATCGAAGCCGTGGTCCCGCAGTGTGGTCGCCGCGCGCGCAGGCCGACAAGCGCCGCTACAGCGAGTGGGTACACGCGACACTCCGCGGGGAGCCGAACATTTCCTGGATTGTGGGCCGTGCCGGCCGCGTCGTGATCGACAGCGCTGGCGTGGCGGGTCTCGCGCTCGAGAGCGGCGACGAGTACCGATGCCGCGCGCTGGTCGTGACGACGGGGACGTTTCTGAACGGGTTGGTGCACGTCGGACGCGAGCAGCGCCCGTCCGGCCGCGCAGGCGAGCCGCCGTCACGCGATCTCGCCGAGTCCATCAAGGCGATTGGATTCAGGTGGGGGCGGCTCAAGACCGGAACGCCGCCGAGGCTCGATCGGCGGAGCATCGACTTCTCGGTGTTCACGCCTGAGCGTGGCGACGATCCCCCGGTGCCCTTTTCCTTCACGACCGATCGCATCACACGCGATCAGGTGGACTGCTACCTGCTGCATACCAACGACCGCGTGCACGATCTCGTGCGGCAGCACATCGGCGAGTCTCCGCTCTTCAACGGACAGATCAGTGGCATCGGCCCGCGCTATTGTCCGTCGCTCGAGGATAAGGTCATGCGCTTCGCGCACCGCGAGCGGCATCAGTTGTTTCTGGAACCCGAAGGTCTCGACGTCAACGAGATCTATATCAACGGATTCTCGATGAGCCTGCCAGCCCGGGTGCAAGAGGATCTCGTGCACGCACTGCCGGGCCTCGAGGCGGCTGTCGTCATGCGTCCAGGCTACGCGGTTGAGTACGATTTCGTGCAACCGACCGAACTAGCCATGACTTTGGAGGCGAAGAGACTGGGCGGCTTGTTCCTGGCTGGCCAGATTAATGGGACTTCCGGGTACGAGGAGGCCGCGGCCCAGGGAATGGTCGCTGGCATCAACGCGGCGCTATCCGCGACGGGGGACGCGCCGTTCACCCTTGGCCGGGAGACCAGTTACATCGGAACCATGGTCGATGATCTGACCACCAAGGGGTGTCTGGAACCGTATCGGATGTTCACATCGCGAGCAGAGCATCGGCTGCTGTTTCGAATAGACAATGCGGACCTGCGCCTGACCCCTGCCGGCCGCGCCATCGGCCTGGTTGATGACGCGCGCTGGGAGCGCTACTCCCATCGTCGCGACCGGTTCGAGCGGAATTGCGCGACGATTCAGCGGTCGACCGTTGCCGTCACGAGCGGGGAACGTATTCCCGCTGCCCGCGCGCTCAAGCAACCTGAAATTCGGCTCGAATCGCTCGTTTCCTCGGGGCAGCTGTCGCTCGATATCGACGACGGTGGCCGAGACATCGATCTCACGAGCGTCGAGACGGTTTTCAAGTACGAGGGGTATTTGAAGCGGCAGGAGCAGTCGGTAGAGCGTCAGCGACGGCAGGATGGGAGACCGATTCCGCTGGGGTTTGCATTCGACGGCATCCCGGGTTTGTCCCGCGAAATGGTCGAGCGGCTGTCCACCGTCCGCCCTGGCACTCTAGGACAGGCTTCGCGCATCCCCGGCGTCACGCCGGCGGCCGTCGCCGTCGTTGCCGCCCATCTGGATCGCCCGCGCACCCGCACCGCAGTTTGATAGGCTTCACTCGTGCGTCCGCACGATGTCCGAAGCCGCCTCGTTCGCCGCGCTACAAGGAACAACATTTTCCTTGGTGACCCCCTGGCCGATCGGCTGGCGGCGTACTACGAGCTCCTTTCGCGCTGGAACCGCAAGATCAACCTCACATCCCTCGACAACCTGGACGAGGCTATCGATCGGTTGCTTCTCGAGCCCCTCGTGGCGTCACGCTTCCTTCCGGCGTCCGCCAGCCTCCTGATGGACGTCGGCTCCGGCGGAGGCTCCCCAGCGATCCCGTTTAAGCTGGCAGTTCCAAGGCTCAGATTGACGATGGTGGAGTCGAAGGCGAGAAAATCGGCGTTCCTTCGAGAGGCGATCCGCCATCTCGGTCTCGAGGGCACACAGGTTGAAACTGCCCGGTACGAGGAACTCCTTGTCAGGCCAGAGCTCCACGAGGCCCACGACGTGGTCTCCGTCAGGGCGGTCCGGACGGAGGCGCGGGTGCTCACGTCGCTTCAGGCATTCGTCGCGCCTGCCGGAATCATCATGCTCTTCAGGGGGCCCAGCGGACCGGCGGTTCCCGCCGCACTCGTACCACCACTCGAGTTCACGGCTACACATCCACTGCTCGAGTCACTGCAGAGCCGCCTCACTATCCTGACAAAGCGCCAGATTCGCTAGTCCGGACGAATCTGAAGACTGTTGTTCCACGTGGAACAATGGGCTCAGATTGACCCCCAGGAAGCCACGCCGTATCATCCAATGGCGCTCGCAAATCGGCCACGTCAATATTATTGGTCATACACCCATAAATGCCCGCCAGGATCATCACCGTCACCAATCAAAAGGGTGGCGTCGGCAAGACGACAACTGCCATCAACCTGGCCGCCGCCCTGGCCATGGCCGAGCAGCGGGTGCTGCTCGTCGACCTCGATCCACAGGCCAATCTCACCAGTGGGCTCGGCCTGAAAGGCCAGACCACCCTCACGATTTATGACGCGCTGACCTCCGAATCGGCAGACGTCGAGGCGCCCGTCGTTCAAACGCGCATCAAAGGACTGTCGCTCATTCCCGCCGACCGGCAGCTCACCGGCGCCGAAGTGGAGCTCGTCTCGCTTCCCAACCGCGAGCGCAGGCTGCAACACCTCCTCGCGCCGCTCCGTGACGCGTTCGACGTCATCTTCATCGATACGCCGCCATCGCTCGGCCTCCTCACCCTCAATGCGCTCGTGGCCGCGGATGCCGTCCTCATTCCCCTGACGTGCGAGTACTTCGCGCTCGAGGGCCTTGCCGATCTCGTGGCGACGCTCCGTCGTGTCCGGGGCACCCTCAACCCGTCGCTCGACATTGCCGGCGTCCTCTTGACGATGTACGACGAACGCACCAATCTTGGTCAGCAGGTCGCCAGAGACATTCGCGAGTTCTTTCAGGACCGCGTCTACCAGAACGTCATTCCGCGAAACGTCAGGCTCGGCGAAGCACCGAGTCACGGCGTGCCGGCGATCCTCTACGACGTCAAGTCGCGCGGGGCGACCGCTTATGTTGCCCTCGCCCGCGAATTCCTCGCGCGCGTGCCATCAGGCCCGCCGCCGGCGTACACGGAGCCTCACCATGGTTGAAAAACGTCCCGCGCTCGGCCGCGGCCTGAGCGCCCTCATTCCAGACGCGCCCCCGAGCCCGCAGGCCTCCGTGCGTCCGCTCGAGGTCGACACCGATCTCCTCACGCCCAACCGCTTCCAGCCGCGCACCACTATGGACGAGGGCCGCATCGAGGAGCTCGCGCGATCGATCCGATCGAATGGCATCATCCAGCCAATCGTGGTGCGGAAGACGGACACCGGCTACGAGATCATCGCCGGTGAACGTCGCTGGCGCGCGTCCCAGCGCGCCGGCCTCCTCAAAGTCCCCGTCGTCGTCCGCGACATTCCCGACGACCGGCTGCTCGCCGTCGCGCTGATAGAAAATCTCCAGCGCGAAGACCTCAATCCGATGGAAGAGGCGCACGCGTATCGTCGCCTTGCCGACGAGTTCCACTTGACGCAGGAACAAATCGCCGACGCGGTGGGCAAAGATCGATCATCGATCGCCAACGTCATCCGGCTCCTGAGGCTTCCGCTCGAGGTGCGCGAGAACGTCGCGGCCGGCGCAATCGCCATGGGGCACGCGCGCGCACTCCTGAGCCTGCCCGACGAAGCCTCGCAGCTCCGATGGGGTCGGGAGGTCGTCTCGAAGCAGCTCTCGGTCCGCGAAACCGAAGTGCTCGTCAAGAAGGCGCTGACGCCGGAAGCGCCGCGCGAGGCCCCGGAGAAGGACGTGCACACACGCGCCGCCGAAGACCGCCTCCGCTTCGCGCTCGGGACTCCTGTCCGTATCGTGCGCAAAGCGAAGGGTGGACGCATCGAAGTGGACTTCAAGTCGGAAGAAGAACTTCAGCGACTTTACGAACAGATGGTGGATAGACGGTGAATTCTGTTGGTTCAGGGTTCAGGGTTCACGGTTCAAGGTTCGCTGCGATCGTTTCGACTCCCTGCGACTGTGAACCCTGAACCCTGAACCCTGAACCAGGAACGACAAATGAAAAAACTGACTGACTACTCCGCCTGCGCGGGTTGAGCCAGCAAGCTCGCGGCTGGCGAGCTCGCCCAGGTCCTGGGTGATTTGCGCGCGCCGAACGACCCACGGGTCCTGATCGACTATCGGACATCGGACGATGCCGGTGTGTACAGGCTCGACGACGAGCGTTCGCTCGTCCAGACCGTCGACTTCTTCACCCCCATCGTCGACGACCCTTTCCTCTACGGACAGATCGCCGCAGCCAATGCGATGAGCGACGTCTACGCGATGGGAGGACGGCCGCTCACCGCCCTCGCCATCGCGGCGTTCCCCAAGGACGCCGAGCGATCCGTCCTGGCGACGATCTTCAAGGGCGGCCTCGACAAGCTGGCCGAGGCCGGTGTCGCGCTACTCGGCGGCCACACCGTGCAAGGCAGCGAGATCAAGTTCGGCTACGCCATCACGGGGGAAGTGCTGACGGCGAAGGTCTGGTCAAATGGCGGCGCGAGACCCGGCGACGAGCTGCTGCTCACCAAGGCGTTGGGGACGGGTATCATCTCGACCGCGCTCAAGTTCGAGCGTGCGCCCGAAGAGGCCATCGCCGCGGCGATTCGTTCGATGACGACGCTCAACCGCGTGTCGGCTGAAGCGCTGCAGAGATCCGCCCCGGATGCCGTCCACGCCTGCACCGACGTGACCGGTTTCGGCCTCATCGGCCACGCGTCGGAAATGGCGGTGGCCAGCAGCTGCACGCTTGAGATCGATGCGGCGGCGGTTCCGCTGCTGCCTGGCGTCAGAGAGCTGGTTCAGGGCAACGTGCCCGGCGGCGGCCGGACCAACGCCCAGTATTTTGGCCCCGAGGCACGGATTTCGGCCGACCTCGACCCGGAGCTGGTGCAAGTCCTTTACGACCCGCAAACATCCGGCGGGCTGCTCGTCGCTCTCCACCCCGACCGGGCGGGCGAGGCCGCCAACGCGCTGCATGCCGCCGGTGTCCCTGCTGCCAGAATTGGCCGCGTGCTTCCGCCTTCGGGTGCCCGGGTGATCGTCCGGTAGCCCCCACTTGGGTCAAGCCTTGGCAGTTCAGCCGTTGAAATGGTATAAATTGATGTTTTGCGTCGTGGCGTTTATGCACGACGGGAGCGTGTAACTGTGTCTGGGGAGCCTGCGTGATCCCGAATGTGCCAGTAGTCCGGGTCATCTGTTCCGAACAGCTCCTGCCGGTCATCCTCGAGCGCATGCTCTGGCGACGGGCCTTCTGACCTTCACGGTCGTTCCACGCGTTCCAGATATTTCATCGACGATGAGCCAGCATCCAGCCGCGCCAGTCAGACCCCGACGCCCGGGCGCCCAGGAGGCCGCCCGATGACGAGTCGCGGTGCCGCTACTCGCTACGCCCGCGCGCTCTTCGACGTCACGCTGTCCGAGGGCAAGGACCTGCTGCAGACGCAGCACGACCTGAACGACTTCGCGCGGCTGGTCGCGGGCAACGAATCGCTGCAGCGGGTGCTTACCAACCCCGCCATTCCCGCCGCCCGCAAGCGCGGCGTCGTGGAACAGCTGACGGCCAGGGCCAGTTCCCTCCAGCCGGCAGTCGTCAAGCTGCTGCTCATGCTTGCCGAGCGCGACCGTCTCGTGATTCTGCCCGAGCTCACGCAAGCGTTCGACGCGCGGTTGATGGAGCACCAGAACGTCGTGAAGGCGCAGGTGGTGACGACCGTGGCGCTGCCTCCCGATCGCGTGACGGCGCTCGCCGACGGGCTCGCGCGGGCCACCGGACACAGCGTGCGAGTCGAGACCCGCATCGACGACAGGATCATGGGCGGCGCAGTGGTGCGTCTCGGAAGCACCGTGTACGACGGCAGCATCACGCGGCAGCTCGAGCGGATACGCGAAACATTGGCCGGTACGACCGACTAGCGCTGAGAGCAGCGCCGGCGGGGCGCCCGGCGCGACCAGCCTCCGCCAAGGCTACGGCGGTCCGCCGAAGCTTCCGCGAAGGCGGAAGTCGCCCGCGAGCGTGGAGAAATGCAGACAATGATCCTCGTCGAAGCCATTGGCAGCTAAACACATGGACATCAAAGCCGAAGAAATCTCCAGAATCATCCGCGACCAGATCGGCAGCTACGCCGTCGACGTCGACGTGGCCGAGGTTGGCACGATCGTGTCGGTGGGCGACGGCATCGCCCGCGTGCACGGCGTGGAAAAGACGATGGCCGGGGAGATGCTCGAGTTTCCGCACGGCGTGTACGGCATTGCCTTGAACCTCGAAGAGGAAAGCGTCGGCGCCGTGCTGCTGGGCGACTACAAGGAAATCAAGGAAGGCGACACCGTCAAGCGGACGAACCGGATCATCTCGGTGCCGGTCGGCGAAGAGCTGGTGGGACGCGTCGTCAATGCGCTCGGCCAGCCGATCGACGGCAAGGGCCCGATTGCCTCCAAGCAGTTCAGCGAGATCGAGCGCCTCGCGCCGGGTGTCGTCGACCGGAGTCCGGTCAAGGAGCCGATGCAGACGGGGCTCAAGGCGATCGACGCGATGGTGCCGATCGGGCGAGGCCAGCGCGAGTTGATCATCGGCGACCGGCAGACGGGCAAGACCGCCGTCGCGGTCGACGCGATCATCAACCAGAAGGGCCAGGACGTCATCTGCATCTACAGCGCGATCGGGCAGAAGCAGTCGACGATCGCCCAGGTCGTGCGCACGCTCGAGGACGCCGGCGCGATGGAGTACACCATCGTCGTCGCGGCCGGCGCATCCGATCCCGCGCCGCTCCTCTATATCAGCCCATATTCGGCGTGCACGATGGGCGAGTACTTCCGCGACAGCGGACGTCACGCGCTGCTCATCTACGACGACCTCTCCAAGCACGCGCAGGCCTATCGCGAAATCTCGCTGCTCCTGCGCCGGCCGCCGGGCCGTGAGGCGTATCCCGGCGACGTCTTCTATCTGCACTCGCGATTGCTGGAGCGCGCGGCGAAGCTGCGCAAGGAGCTCGGCGGCGGCTCGCTGACGGCGCTGCCGATCATCGAGACGCAGGCCGGCGACCTCTCGGCGTACATTCCGACCAACGTCATTTCGATCACCGACGGGCAGATCTTCCTGGAGTCGGATCTGTTTCACCAGGGCGTCCGCCCCGCGATCAACGTCGGCAACTCGGTGTCGCGCGTCGGCGGGTCGGCGCAGGTCAAGGCCATGCGCCAGGTCGCGGGTTCGCTACGGCTGGACCTGGCGCAGTACCGCGAGCTCGCGGCGTTCGCGCAGTTCGGCAGCGACCTCGACAAGCAGACGCTCAGTCAGCTCAACCGCGGCCGCCGGCTGGTCGAAGTGCTGAAGCAGCCGCAGTATCAGCCGCTGGCGGTCGAGAAGCAGGTGGCGATCATCTACGCCGCCGGCAACGGCTATCTCGATGCCATCGAGGTGGAGCAGGTGCGCGCCTACGAAACGGGTCTCTACCAGTTCCTCGAAACCAGCCGCCCGCAGGTGTTGTCCTCGCTCGCCGAGAAGAAGCAGATAGACGACGAGGTGAAGACGGCGCTCAAGGACGCGTTGACCGAGTTCGGCAAGCAGTTCTCTGCCGGACGGAAGGTGGCGGCGGCGTAGCACATGCCCTCTTTGCTCGATATCCGGCGGCGCGTCCGAGCGGTCAAGTCGACGCAGCAGATCACGAAGGCGATGAAGATGGTCGCCGCGTCGAAGCTGCGCCGCGCGCAGGAGCGGATTCAGCAGGCGAGACCCTACGCGCTGCAGATGCTGCGGGTCTTGAACAGCCTCGCGTCGCGTGTCGATCCGGCGGCGCACCCGCTGCTCGACGAGCGCAAGGAACTGAAGGCGGGCGGCCGGGCGCTGCTCTTCGTGATCACCGCCGACCGCGGGTTGTGCGGCAGCTTCAACACCAACGTCATCAAGTCGTCATCGACGTTCATCGTCGAGAACCGGGACCGGGAGGTCGCGCTTGGCCTCATCGGCCGCCGCGGCCGCGACTACTTCGGGCGGCGCGGCTTCGCGGTCCGCTACGAGCAGGTCAACCTGTTTGCCACGCTGAAGTTCGCCGACGCGAAGGCGATGGCCCAGGCCGGGATCGACGCGTTCGTCACGGGCGAGGTCGACAGCGTCTATCTCGTCTACAACGAGTTCAAGTCCGTGATGCAGCAGCGCGTGGTCGTCGAGCGGCTGCTGCCGATTCCACGCAACGCGTTCAGCGATGGGGCGCCGGCCGCGGCGCCGGTCGTGGAGTACAAGTACGAGCCGGCACCCGACCAGCTGTTCCGGCACCTGATTCCCAACCACATCGAAGTGCAGATCTACCGGGCGCTCCTCGAATCGTCGGCCGCCGAGCACGCCGCGCGGATGACGGCCATGGACGCCGCGACGCGCAACTCCGCTGAGATGATCGATCAGTTGACGCTGTACATGAACAAGGTACGGCAGGCGGCGATCACAAGGGAGATCATCGAGGTCGTATCAGGAGCCCAAGCATTGTAGAGGAACAGCGCCTGCGGCTGCGGCCGAGCGCGAATGCGCGAGGACGCGCGAGCGGGGGTGGGGCCCCGCGAGCATTAAGTAAGGTACGGCAGGCGGCGATCACAAGGGAGATCATCGAGGTCGTATCAGGGGCGCAGGCACTCTAGTCGGCAGTCGGCAGTCGTGAGTCGGCAGTCACAGTCGGCAGTCAGCAGTCGGCAGCCCAAGTCGGCAGTCGATTGTGAGCAGAGCGGGGCGCCTGCGGCCCGAGCGAGCCGCGAAGTCGGCGAGCGAGAGCGCTTGGGGGTGGGGCCCCAAGCGCATTGATAAATGCAGACAGAAGGCATCTAGAACATGGCAGTAGCAACCGAACAGAAAATCGGCAAGGTCGTCCAGGTCATCGGGCCGGTTGTGGACATCGAGTTCGCGGGCGGAGACCTGCCGGCGATCTACAACGCCGTGCGGATTACCGGGGAAGGGACGCAGAAGATTGACGTCATCTGCGAGGTCGAGCAGCACCTCGGCGAGAACCGCGTGCGGACGGTCGCGATGAAGCCGACCGACGGCATGCAGCGTGGGATGAAGGCGATCGACACGGGCACGCCAATCACCATGCCTGTGGGTCCGGCGACGCTCGGCCGCGTCATGAACGTGCTCGGCGAGCCTGTCGATTTCCCCGACCGTCCGGTCAACTCCAAGGAGCGCTGGTCGATCCACCGCGCGGCGCCGTCGCTCGAAGATCAGTCGACCGAGCTGCAGATGTTCGAGACCGGCATCAAGGTCATCGACCTGCTCGAGCCGTACCTCCGCGGCGGCAAGATCGGGTTGTTCGGCGGCGCCGGCGTCGGCAAGACCGTCATCATCCAGGAGCTCATCCACAACGTCGCGATGAAGCACGGCGGCGTGTCGGTGTTCGCGGGCGTCGGCGAGCGCACGCGCGAGGGCAATGACCTCTGGCTCGAGTTCCAGGAGAGCGGCGTCATCAACATGGAGGACTTCTCGAAGTCCCGCGCCGCGCTGGTCTACGGCCAGATGACGGAACCGCCGGGTGCCCGCCTCCGCGTGGCGCTGAGCGGCCTGACCGTCGCCGAATACTTCCGCGACGCCGAGAACAAGGACGTGCTGCTCTTCATCGACAATATCTTCCGCTTCACGCAGGCGGGATCTGAAGTCTCGGCGCTCCTCGGCCGCATGCCGTCCGCCGTCGGCTACCAGCCGACGCTGCTGACCGAGATGGGCGAACTCCAGGAGCGCATCACCTCCACAAAGAAGGGCTCGATCACGTCGGTCCAGGCCATCTACGTCCCCGCCGACGACTACACCGACCCGGCGCCGGCGACGACCTTCGCGCACCTCGACGCCACCACCAACCTTTCGCGCGCCATCGTCGAGCTGGGCATCTACCCGGCGGTCGACCCGCTCGCGTCCACGTCGCGCATCCTCGACGCCCGGATCATCGGCGACGAGCATTACAATGTGGCGCGTGCCGTCAAGCAGGTCCTCCAGCGGTACAAGGATCTGCAGGACATCATCGCCATTCTGGGGATTGACGAGCTGTCCGAGGAAGACAAGCTGACTGTCGGCCGCGCGCGCCGAATCCAGCGCTTCCTGTCGCAGCCGTTTTTCGTCGCCGAGCAGTTCACGGGGTTCCCCGGGAAGTACGTTCCTATCGCCGACACGGTAAGGAGCTTCCGCGAGATTGTCGACGGCAAGTATGATCACCTGCCGGAGCAGGCGTTCTACATGGTCGGGACGATCGAGGAAGCGGTGGAAAAAGCCGAGAAGATGAAGGGTTAGTCGAGAACACATGGCACTCCCGACCCATCTCGATCTGCAGATCGTCACACCCGACCGGCTCGTAGTCCGCGAGCAGGTGGACGAGGTGCAGGTCCCAGGTTCCGAAGGATATTTCGGTGTCCTGCCGGGACATACCCCGATGCTGGCAGCGCTGGCGGTCGGCGAGATGTGGTATCGGAAGGGGGCCGAGAAGACCTACGTCGCGATTGCCTACGGCTTTGCGGAAGTGCTGCCCGACGGCGTCACGATCCTGGCGCAGCTCGCCGAGCGCGCGGACGAGATTGACGTCGAGCGGGCCCAGGCCGCGGCCACGCGCGCCGAAGAGCGTCTCGCCGGCCCGAGGTCCGATATCGACTACGAACGCGCGCGCATCGCTCTCGCCAAGTCTCTGAGCCGCCTTCAGGTTTCGTCCCGCATCGGCATCGGCCCGCGGACAGGCGCGCTCAAACGGGTGCGGACGCAAGGCTGAAGCCGGCCATGAGCGCCACGCGTCCGCTGTCGTTCAGCTGGGCCGTTACGACGGACAAGGGTCTGCGTCGTACCAGCAACGAGGACAGCCACTGCGAGCGATCCGATCTCGGATTGTTCGTGGTCGCCGACGGGATGGGGGGCCACGTCGCCGGCGAAGTCGCGTCGCGCGAGGCCGTGGACGCCATCCAGGCGTTCATCAACGACACGGCCAGCGCCGACAAGAACCGCACCTGGCCCTTCCCGTTCGAACCCAGCATCAGCTTCGAGGCCAACCGCCTGAAATCCGCGTTCCGCCTTGCCAACCGGAGGATCGCCACCGCGATCGCCGATTCGAGTGACCTCCGCGGCATGGCGACGACGGCGTCCGCACTCCTTGCCGGTACCGCGTCGGCGTGCGTCGCGCACGTCGGCGACAGCCGGGTTTACCGGCTCCGCAACGGACAGCTCGACCAGCTGACGCACGATCACTCGTGGGTCGAGGAACAAGTGCGAGCCGGCACGATGAGCCCGTCGGCCGCGCGTCAGCACCCGTGGCGCAACGTCGTCACGCGCGCGCTGTCGGGAGGCGAGGATCCCGAGGTCGACGTGACGGAAGTGCAGCCGACAACGGGCGATCGGTACCTGCTCTGCTCGGACGGGCTCTTCTCCGTCGTGACGGACCAGCAGATCGCCGAAATTCTCGGCGACGCGAATCTGTCGCTCCAGGAGATCTGCGAGGCCTTCATCGTCGCCGCCAACGCCGGCGGCGGTCCGGATAACATCACCGCGCTCGTGCTCGAAGTCAACGGCCGCGCCGATGGCGGGCCTGGGGTCGATGCTCCATAACCTCGTGCGGCTGACCCGCTATCGCGGCCTCATCCAGAGCCTGGTAGCACGAGAGCTGAAAGCGCGATACAGGGGCTCGGTCCTCGGGTTCTTCTGGTCCTTCATCAACCCGCTGATGCTCCTCCTGGTGTACTCGTTTGTCTTCAAGTACGTCATGACCGCGGCGCACGACGAGCGCGTCGAGCCCTACGCCCTCTTCATGTTCTGCGGCATCCTCCCGTGGACATGGTTCTCGTCCTCGCTCGCCGAATCGTCCGGAGTGCTGATTTCCGGCGGCAACCTGATCAAGAAAGTCATGTTTCCAGCCGAGGTCCTGCCGATCGTGACGGTACTGGCGAACATGGTCCATTTCTTCTTCGGGTTGATCATCCTGGCCGGGTTCCTGGTGTGGTATCAGCGGCCGCTTAATGCTGGCGAGCTCGCGCTCTTCCCCGTGGCGGTCGCCATCCAACTCATCCTCACGCTCGGGTTTGCGCTGCTGCTCTCGGCGCTGACGGTGCACTTCAGGGACATCCGCGACATCCTGTCGAATCTGCTCACGTTCTGGTTCTTTGCCACGCCTATCATCTATCCCTATTTCATCTTCGAGGATCCGACCAACCCGGGCCACGAGGTGTGGCAGGCAACGCTCCTGAAACTGAACCCCTTCACGCACCTCGCCATCTCGTATCAGGAGATCCTCTTCTTTGCCGGCCCGGTCGGGCATTGGAAGCTGCTGCTCCTGCTGGGCGCGCTCTCGATCGTGTTCTTCCTGTTCGGCTACTTCGTGTTCGACCGGTTGAGAGATACGTTTGCGGAGGAGGTTTAGTGGGCGGGGTTCGTGGCTCGGGGCTCGGGGCTCGGCGGAGCACACAAAGGTCTTCCGAACCCCGAGTCCCGAACCCCGAATCCCGTCAGGCATCGCTATGAACGCCATCGAAGTCACCCACGCGTCGAAGGTCTACCGCCGCTACAACCGGCGGCGGCAGTTTGCGACACTCAAGAGCGCGCTGCTGTCGCGAAGCCTCGTGCGCGATCTCGAGCCGGACGAGACCTTCTCGGCGGTCAGGGACGTGACGTTCACGCTGCCGGCGGGGCGCACGCTTGGCGTGATCGGCAGGAACGGCTCCGGCAAAAGCACGCTGCTGAAGCTCGTGGCAGGGATCACGAAGCCCACGACAGGCGCCGTGACGGTGCAGGGCCGCATCTCCGCCCTCATCGAGCTCGGTGCGGGCTTCCATCCCGAGATCTCGGGCCGCGAGAACGTCTTCATCAACGGCATCATGCTCGGACTCACGAAGAAGGAGATCGGGCGACGCTTCGACGAAATCGTCGAGTTCGCGGAGCTTCAGGACTTCATCGACGCACCGGTCAAGACCTACTCGTCGGGGATGTACATGCGCCTGGGATTCGCCGTGGCCATCCACGTCGACCCCGACGTGCTGCTCGTCGACGAAGTGCTTGCCGTAGGCGACGAAGGCTTCACGCACAAGTGCCTGGACAAGTTCGCCGAGTTCAAGCGGCGTGGCAAGACGATCCTGCTCGTCACTCACTCGCTCGGGCTTGTCGAGCGGTTCTGCGACGAGGCGCTCTGGATGGACGGCGGCTCGATGAAGGCCCTCGGCGATCCCAAGCGCGTCGTCGGCGAATACGTCACCGACGTGGAGGTGAGCGAGGAGCAGGAGCTGGCGGCAGGCGATGCGAGGGCGCAGGAGTCTGCGACGGCGGTCTCACCCGACGAGCCGGCCGCGGCGGTGCTGCCCGACAATCCGATCGAGAGCGCGACGGGCCCTGCAGACATGTTCCGTGCAACCGAAGGCCGCTGGGGTTCGCGCGAGATCGAGATCGTGGACGTCAGCCTGACCGGCAAGGACGGCGCGCGCGCGCACGTGTTTCATAGCGGAGAGCGCCTCGACGTCCGCCTGAAGCTTCGCGCGCCTGTCGCGATCGAGGATTTTGTCGTTGGGATCGGGATCTTCAACGCCGAGGGCGTCTGCTGCTACGGGACGAACACCGACATCGAGGAGCTGAAGGCCAAGCGAATCTTCGGCGACGCCGACGCGGTATTCTCGATCGAGAGCCTCGATCTCGTGGAAGGGACGTACAAGCTCGACGTCGCCATCCACAAGATCGACGGATACCCGTACGATTATCACCGGCTGCTGCACACCTTCCGGGTGAAGTCCCGGACCAAGGACGTCGGAATCTACCGCCCGAAACATGCGTGGCAGTTCTCGGAGGCGATGACGTTCACGCGCACCGGCGCGCCTGACAAGTCATGAAGGTGGAAGGTCCCGGCGAGTCGCGCGTCCTCTCGCGCGAGCAGGCTGTGGCGCTGGTCGCCAGGTTCCGGGCGGCGAAGCAGACGGTCGTCTTCACCAACGGCGTGTTCGACCTGCTGCATCCCGGACATGTCCGCTACCTCGAGGTCGCGAGGTCCCTCGGCGACGCGCTGATTCTCGGTCTCAACGCGGACGCGTCCGTTCGCCGCAACAAGGGTCCCGCCCGGCCGATCACGCCCGAACGAGAGCGAGCCGAAGTGCTCGCCGCGCTCTCGTCGGTCGATGCGGTCGTGATTTTCGACGAGGACACGCCCGCCGAGATCGTCACGGCTCTTCAGCCAGACGTCCTCGTCAAGGGCGCGGACTGGCCGGCCGACCAGATCGTCGGGCGAGACACCGTCGAAGCGCGCGGCGGCCGCGTCGTGCTCGTCCCTCTCGAACAGGGGCATTCGACGACGACCATCGTCGAGCGCGTGCGCAGAGCTAGCGCTGTTCCTTGATCGCGGCTTCGATCTGCGAGACGACGCTCGGCGGAATGATCGTCATGTTGTGCTCCTTCCGCGCGTGCGCCTCGGCTTTCGCGAAGACCTCGTCGGCGTCTTTCCCGACAATCACAGTGTCGCAGCCCGGCATGAGATCGCCGCACTTCAGAACTTTCGCCATGCAACACCTCCTCTGTAGCTGCCAGCCGCCAGCTTCCAGCTGCCGGCCAGGACGTTCCGAAAGCGGCGCACGCCCTGAGAGCTGCCCTGCTGGAAGCTGGTAGCGGGAAGCTGGGAGCTTGTGGCTTCGAGTCTAGGCCCCGTCTTCTGAGCCGTCAACGTCAGCTCAGCCGTCGGGTGCAGGCCTGGAGTAAAATCGAAGGTTCACGCCCCGAGCATGGGCGCCACCGTGTCTTCCTATACCTCCAGTTCTCTGACGCTTCGCGCGGTCCTCAAGTCGGCCGCCGGCCGGATCCGCATGGGCACGCCGGCGAACCGCGTCGCTGGCCTGACTTCGCCGGCCAAGGCGATGTGTGCGGCCGTAGCGGCGTCACGAACGCCGGCGGTCCTCATCGTGGCCAACGACGCAGAGGTCGAGCGGATGACCGTCGACGCACGGTTCTTCGTCGCCGCCCTCGAGGGCGTGTCGCAGGCCGACGTCGAGCGGGCCGTCGCTCCCTTCCCGTCGCACGAGGTCGATCCGTACCGAGGCCTGAAGCCGCACTTCGACATCGCTTCGGCTCGAGCCCGCGCACTGCACGGCATCGCGTCTGGCACTGTCCGGTTGCTGGTGGCGTCCGCACCGGCACTCCTTCCCCGCCTCACACAGCCGGAGCGGCTGATGCGTGCGGCGGTGTCGCTGACGCCAGGTCAGGACATTTCTCCCATCACCCTCGCGGAGCTCCTCGCCGAGGCCGGCTACACACGTCAGGACCCCGTCGATGAATCCGGCGAGTTCTGCGTCCGCGGCGGCGTGGTGGACTTCTACCCCGCGGGTGCGGCCGAGCCGATTCGTCTAGAGTTCGTCGGCGACACGATCGAATCGATTCGCGCTTACGACCCGGCCACGCAGCGATCGAGCGTGGCGCTCGACCAGGCCGCGATCGCGCCGCTTCAGGAGCTTCCCGGCGATCCGGAGGAACCGGATCGGACCGCGACCGTGTTCGACTACCTCTCGACCCTCCGCCCGATCGTGTTCGTGTCGGAACCGGACGAAGTTCACGCGAACGGCCGCAAGCTGTGGGAGCAGGTCCAGGGCAGCTACGACGAAGCCGTCGAGAAGGGTCAGCGCGTGGCGCGGCCGGGCGAGTTGCTGGTCGATTGGGACACGGTGGGCGCGTGGCTCGAGGGAGCGACGGCGCTCGAGACGCTCGCGCTCACCGACGACAGCCCAGGGACGGTCCACATCGGCTGTCAGCCGGCGGTCGAGTTCTCGGGACGCGTGCAGGACTGGGTCGAGGAGATCCGCCGCGGCCGCGAGCGCGGCGACACGATGATCCTCGTCGCCCACACGGCGGGCCGCGCCGAGCGGACGATCGAGCTCCTCGCCGACTACGAGATCTACGCCGCGCCGATGGAAGGTGCCTCGGATGCGCACACGGCGGCCGTCCTGGTCGGCATCGGACATCTCAGCCGCGGCTTCAGGCTGCCGGAAGCACAGCTCCAGCTCTGGGCCGAGACCGACGTCTTCGAGGAAGAGCGGAAAGTCCACGAGCGCCGCAAGTCGGCGACGCGCACGTTCCTGTCGGACTTCCGCGACCTCAAGGCCGGCGATCTCGTCGTCCACATCGACCACGGCATCGGACACTTCGTCGGACTCAAGCGGATCGACGTCGGGCTCGAGCCGCAGGAGTTCATGGAGCTTCGCTACGCGGGCGAAGACAAGCTGTTCGTGCCCGTCGAACGGCTCGATCTCGTTCAGAAATACACCGGCGCGTCCCGGCCAGCGCTCGATCGCCTGGGCGGCACGACCTGGGAGAAGGCCAAGACGCGCGTCAAGAAAGCCATGCGCGACATGGCCGAGGAGCTGCTCAAGCTCTACGCCGCGCGCAAGGCGGTGCCGGGTCATGCCTTCAGCGCCGACACCCACTGGCAGCAGGAGTTCGAGGACGCTTTCGAGTGGGAACTGACGCCGGACCAGCGCACGGCGATCGCCGACATCAAAGGCGACATGGAATCGCCGTCGACGATGGATCGGCTGCTGTGCGGCGACGTGGGCTACGGCAAGACCGAGGTCGCCATGCGGGCCGCGTTCAAGGCGGCGATGGACGGCAAGCAGGTCGCGTTTCTCGCGCCGACCACGGTGCTGGCCTTCCAGCACGTGAAGACGTTGAAGGATCGCTTTGCCGCGTTTCCCGTCCGCATCGACATGCTCAGCCGCTTCCGTTCGAAGGCCGAACAGAAGGTGTCGCTCGACGACCTCGCCGCGGGCAAGGTCGAGATCATCGTCGGCACCCACCGCCTGCTGTCCAAGGACGTGCAGTTCCGCGATCTGGGCCTGCTCGTCGTCGACGAAGAGCAGCGGTTCGGCGTCGCGCACAAGGAACGCATCAAGCAGATGCGCAAGAAGGTCGACGTCCTGACGATGACGGCGACGCCAATTCCGCGCACCTTGAACATGTCGCTCGCCGGCATCCGCGACATGTCGATCATCGAGACGCCGCCGCGCGATCGTCTGTCGATTCAGACCAACGTCGTCAAGTTCGATTCGGCCGTGATTGCCCGGGCGATCCGCACCGAGATGGAACGCGGCGGCCAGGTGTACTTCGTGAACAATCGCGTCGAGTCGATCTACTCGCTGGGCGATCTCATCACGAGGCTGGTGCCGGAGGCGCGCGTGGCCGTCGGCCATGGGCAGATGGACGAGGAAGAGCTGGAGCGCGTCATGGTGGAGTTTGTCGCGCACAAGTACGATGTGCTGCTCGCGACCACCATCATCGAGAACGGCCTCGACATTCCCAACGCCAACACGATCATCGTCAATCGTGCCGACCGCTACGGGCTGTCGCAGCTCTACCAGCTCCGCGGCCGCGTCGGACGCTCGGATCGCCGCGCGTATGCGTATCTGCTCGTGCCGCCGGAGGATACGCTCTCGCCCGTTGCGAAGAAGCGGCTGGCGGCGATTCGCGAGTTCAGCGACCTCGGAAGCGGGTTCCGCGTGGCCGCGCTCGACCTCGAGATTCGAGGCGCGGGGAATCTGCTCGGCGGCGAGCAGAGCGGGCATATCGAGGCCGTCGGGTTCGACATGTACATGAAGCTCCTCGAGGAAACCATCAAGGAGCTCAAGGGCGAGGAGATCGAGGACGACCTGCGGGCGGCGGTCAACCTGCGCGTCGACCTGCGCGTCGACGAGTCCTACATCCCGGACGTCAACCAGCGGTTGACGGTCTACCGCCGTGTGGCGGCGGTCCGCACCGAACCAGACCTGGACCGCATCATGGACGAGGTCAGGGACAGGTACGGGCCTCCCCCCGATTCGGTCCTCAACCTGGCCGAATATGCTGCGATCCGCCTCATGGCCGACCGGCTCCGGGTCGAATCGCTCGACCGGGACGGTCACGCCGTCGTCCTAAAGTTCAGGCCCGATGCCAAGCTGGACCCGGCCTGGCTGCTCCGCGTCATGCAAACGCGAGGGGATGTGGTTCTGCTGCCCCCGGCCACGCTCAAGCTGGACCTCAGAGGACCCGAGAAGAAGGTTGCCGTTCCACCCAGGTCAGGGCCCCAGCGGCCAAGAAAGGGCGGCGATCCCGTGGCTGGAGGGTCGTGGTGGGCGGCCAGGGCCAAGGGCGGCGAGGTGGCTCCTGGCTTTTCGCGCGATGAGATTCTCCGCCCGGCCAAGGAAGACCCCCGAGCCGAGGGCGGGCTCTTCATCCGGGTCAGCAGCCTCCTGCGGGAGTTGAGCAGCGGCGGGTCGATCGGCTAAAATGTTGTGTTACAGATGTTTAGGTGGTTGAGGTGAAGATGAAGGCGAATATGAAGATCATGCGGCCCGCATCCTGGTGCTTGATCGCGGCCGCCTGTATGGCGCCGGCGACCATCGCGATTGCCGCCGGGCAGTCGTCTTCGTCGCAGATCATCGAGCAGGTCCTGGTCAAGGTGAACGGCGACATCATCACCAAGAGCGAGCTCGAAGAGAAACAGATCGCTGCGCTGCGTCAGCGCAATCTCAACCCGGAGATCCTCAAGAACGACGACCAGTTGAAGAAGGCGCTCGCGGACGTGACGCCACAACTGATCGTCAACGCCGTCGACGAGCTGCTGGTCATTCAACTCGGCCGCGAGAAGGGGCTGCACCTGAGCGACGAGCAGTTCAACCGCTGGCTCACGTCGATGCGGAAGGATCAGGGGCTCGAGGACGACAAGAAGTTCGAGGCCGCGTTGAAGCAGGAAGGCATGACGATCAGCGACATTCGCCGCAACGTCGAGAAGCAGTTCCTGCTCCAGCAAGTGCAGACCGAAGAGTTCGGCGGCAAGCTGCAGATTACCGAGGAAGAGGCACGGCTGTACTATCAGGCCAATCCGAAGGAGTTCGTCGAGCCGGCGACGGTGACGCTCCGCGAAATCCTCATCGAGGTTCCGACCGTCACGCAGCAGGGGCGGGCCATGGTGAACGTCGGCAAAGACGACGAGGCCGCGAAGAAAGCGGAGGCGGTGCGGGCCCGGATCGCGGCCGGCGAGGATTTCGCCACTGTGGCGAGCGAAGTGTCCGCGAGCCCGTCGAAGGCCAACGGCGGCCTGATCGGCCCCATTGCCGCCGGCGATCTTTCGCCCGACCTTCAGAAGATGCTTCAGGGTATGAAGCCGGGCGAGGTCACGCAGCCAATCCGTGCCGCGAAGGGCTATCAGATCCTCAAGCTCGAGACCTCGAAGCAGTCGGGACTGCGGCCGTTCGACAGCGTCCGCGATCTCGTCGCCGACAAGGTCTACCAGGATCGATCGCGCACCGAGATGAAGAAGTTCATCGAGCGCGTGCGGCGTCAGGCGATCATCGTGTGGAAGAACGAAGAGCTCCGTAAGGCCTACGAACAGCAGGTCGCCGCGATGAGCACGGGCAACCCCGGCTAACGTCGAGCATGAGCGCACCCCCGGCCTGGTATGCCATCTGGACGCGGTCTCGGCACGAGCAGGTCGTTCGCGACCAGCTCGAGAAGAAGGGCTACGATGCCTTCCTCCCGACGATCGCGCGCTGGAGCCGATGGAAGGACCGCAAGAAGAAGATCGACTGGCCGCTCTTCCCTGGCTACTGCTTCGCGCGATTCGATCCCGACGAGCGGCTCCCCATCCTGACGTGCACGGGCGTCGTCAACATCGTTTCGTTCGACAGCGAGATCGCGCCGATTCCCGAGCAGGAGATCGACGGCATCCGCCGGCTGGTCGAGAGCGATCTGCAGTACGACCCCTGCCCGCTCATCCGCGAGGGCGATCTGGTGGAAGTCGTGGGCGGACCGCTCAAAGGCGTGTTCGGGCGCCTCGTGCGCAAGGGCGCGCACGCGCGGTTGATCCTGGCGGTCGACTTGATCGGTCAAGCCGTGAGCGTCGAGGTCGATGCCGCGGATGTTCGGGCGTATTAGCTTGGTGTCAGGCAGTGAATCGTGAATCTCGCGGTTCGATCATCACGCGAGATTCACGATTCACTGCCTGACACCACAACTTACATGAAAATCGGCTCCATCGACCTGTCCCCTGCGTTCGCGCTCGCGCCGATGGCGGGCATGACGGACACTGCCTTCCGCCGCCTCGTCAAGCGCGAGGGCGGGTGCGGCCTCGTCGTGACCGAAATGGTCAGCTCGGAAGGGCTCGTACGGGGGATCGATCGCACGCTCGAATACGCCGAGTACACCGAAGAGGAACGGCCGGTCTCGATCCAGATCTTCGGCGGTGATCCCGAGAAGATGGCGGCGGCGGCCCAGATCGTCGAAGGCATGGGCGCCGACATCGTCGATGTCAACATGGGCTGCCCTGTCCCGAAGATTGCGAAGCACAACGCCGGGTGCAGCCTCATGCGCGAGCCCGAGCACGCGGCGCGCGTCGTGCGCGCGATGACGAAAGCTGTGAAGATTCCAGTGACCGTGAAGATGCGCGCGGGCTGGGACGGGAATGAGCTCAACGCTCCCGAACTGGCGAAGCGGATCGAAGACGCCGGCGCGTCAGCGGTCGCCGTTCATGGACGGACCGCTGCGCAGTCGTACTCGGGGTCTTCCGACTGGGAGTTCATCGCGCGGGTCGCGAGCGGTGTCAGTATCCCCGTCATCGGGAGCGGCGACTGCATCGAGCCGGAACAGCTCGTCGACAGGCTGAGTCGCGGGGGCGTCTCCGGCGTGCTCGTCGGTCGCGGCGCACTGCGCAATCCGTGGATCTTCCGTCAGGCCGCCGACCTGGTCGCCGGTCGCGCTCCTCGCGTCGTCACCGACGCCGACCGCGCGCAGTTCCTGCTCGACTATATCGAGATGCTGCAGCAGGAGCGGTTGCACGAGGACAAGGGCTTCCGCCATGTCGCCCCCGGTCAGCCAGAGCCGCCGCCAGGTTCGACCGTTGCGGCACGAGGTCACGACCGCTGGGTGATCAACAAGCTGCGCGCCTTGAACTCGTGGTTTACAAAGGGCCTCGACAACGGATCGCACCTGCGCGTCGCGGTCAACGCCGCGTCGTCCATTCCGGAGCTTCGCGACGTGATCCAGGACTTCTTCGTTCACCCCGTCCAGTCTTCCATCTCGTAGTCGTAAGCCAGCGCCGCCGCCGAGGCCTGCATGAAGTGGCTGCCAATCGTGGCGTGAGCGGGGTGCGCCAGATAGGCCGTCAATCCTTCGACGTCATCGAACTCAATGAAGACGATGTACTCGAAGTCCTCGCGCATGAGTTGCTCGTAGCCCGGGCGCCCGTGACGGATGCGTTTTCCGACTCGCAGCTTGCGCACCGTCGGTATTCCTGACGCAGCAGCCTTGAGGTCGTCGATGACCACCTGACGCTCGGCCGCCGTCAGCTCGTGCTTGGGTTTGAAGAGAACCACGTGCGCGATCATCGCGATGAACCTCCTCCGCCACCCTTACGTCCGCCGCCCCCTGGTGGCCTGCCGCCGCGCCGTCCAGCGTCACCCGAGGGTCGGCCCGGCGGCCGATTAGGATTCCACCCGCGGTTACCGCCGCCGGGTTTGCCCGGTGGCCTGCCCGGCTTCCTTGCGCGATCACCGCCGCCCTCGCTGGCGGGGCGATTGGGTTTCCAGTCTTCTCCCGGCGGCCGCGTGGGTTTCCACGGGCGATCCGCGCCGCTGCCTTGCCCTGTCGGCCGGCCGGGTTTCCACGAGCGATCCCCGCCAGTGCCTTGGCCGGCCGGCCTACTGGGTTTCCACGGACGATCGCCGCCACCGGCTTCGCCCGCGGGACGATCCCGTTTCCACGGGCGGTCGCCACCTTGCGGCGGACGACCAGGTTTCCACCCACGGTCGCCACTGCCGCTACCCTGTCCGTGTCCGGCAGGTCGACCGGACTTCCAGCGATCGCCGGAGCCGCTTACCTGCCCTCCAGGACGGCTCGGCTTCGAACGGCCTTCGCCGCCTGCTTTCCCCGCAGGTCCGGTCGGTATTCGAGAGCGGTCTCCACTCCCGCCCCGGTCAGTGGACCGACCGGGCTTCCATCCGCGATCCTTGTCGCCGCCCTGACCGCCGGCACGATTCGGTTTCCATCCACCGCTGCCCTGACCGCTCGGCCGGCCCGGCTTCCAGCCTGGTTTTCGATCCGACGGTCCCGATCGGCGCGCAGCAGCCGGGCCCGTTGGTATCGGCGGCCGCTCACTCCTTGTCGGCGGTTGTTGATCCGCTGACGCCGGGCGCTCGGCAGGTTTCTGTTCCGGAACATCCGGCGCCGCTGGCGGCGCATCGGTGTGTTCCTCGGGACCGGGCACCGCCTGGTCCTCAGGGCTGTCTTTGCCGAAGAGTTTCTCCCGGAAGCGGCGCCGCTTCTCGTCGCGTGGGATTTTGAAGCGCGCTCGGGGATCTTCGTGCGTGCCTCCGGGACGCCACGCGGGGCCCCGGCGATCGCCCTGCGGACGGCTCTTGCCGTGCGCCGCGCGCGATTCCTCCTCGGACTTCCAGAGGCGGCCTCGCGCAAACCACATCAGGACGGCGTCTGGATGCTTGGACTGCAACTGCCGGAGCGTCGGCAGTAACTCGTCCGGCGTATGCGCGCGGAAGGCTGTGGGTTTGCCCTCGAGGATGATCGTCCAGTACGTGTGGCGGGGAGGCATCTGAAGTTCTTGTTCCGTATTGTCCGTGTTGTCCGTGACCCGCGATGTCGGTGACCGTGTCGTCCGTCAGTGCTGCTCTCGTGGTTCGAGGCGCTTCAGCTTTTCGATGAGCGTGGTGCGCTTGAGATTCAGCAGCTTCGCCGCCTGTCGCTTGTTGCCCTGCGTGCGCTCGAGCGACTGCTTGATGAGTGAGAGCTCGATATTCGATACGTAATGCTCGAAGTCGACGCCTTCATCCGGGAAAGAGATCTCTGACGACGGGCTGGGTGTCGGCGTTGTGTACACCTCGGACGTCAGATCCTGCACTTCGACCTGCGGTCGGCCCTGGCTGAAGGCTATCGAGCGCTCGACGACGTTTTCGAGCTGCCGAACGTTGCCAGGCCAGTGATAGGCCATCAAACGCCGCAAGCCTTCCTGCGACATCGTCGCCGGTCCGCGCCCGAGCTCGGCCGAGAGCTTCTGGAGAAAATGCTGGACGAGGAGCGGGATGTCATCGCGCCGCTCCCGCAGCGCCGGCAGCTTGACCGGGATCACGTTCAACCGATAGTAGAGATCCTCTCGAAACGTTCCTTCGGCCACCATCCTCGCGAGATCCGAATGCGTGGCCGCGATGACGCGGACGTCGATCTTGATGGGATGCGAGTCGCCGACACGCTCGAACTCACGCTCCTGAATCACGCGCAGCAGCTTGGCCTGGAGCGCCGGGCTCATTGTCCCCACTTCGTCGAGGAAGAGCGTGCCTTTGTGGGCCTGTTCGAACCGTCCCTGCCGATTGGCGACCGCGCCCGTGAATGCGCCGCGCACGTGGCCGAAGAGCTCGGCCTCGAGCAGCGTTTCCGGAATCGCGCTGCAGTTGATGGCCAGGAACCGCTGCGCGCGCCGCGCGCTGTTGTGGTGTATCGCCTTGGCAGCGAGCTCCTTGCCCGTGCCGGTCTCGCCCGTGATGAGCACCGTGCTGGAGGTGGCCGCGACGATCTCGAGCAGCTGAAACAGGTCGCGCATGACCCGGCTGCGACCGACGAGGCCGTCGATGCGATAGCGCTCCTGCAGCTGCGATCGCAGATACGCGTTCTCGGATTTCAGGCGCCGCTGCTCCATGGCCGAGCTCAGCACGTGGAGCAGCGCGTCGAACTGAAACGGCTTGGTGATGAAGTCGGCCGCGCCCTGTTTGATTGCGTCGACGGCGTCCTTCACCGTGCCATAGCCGGTGATCACGATCGCCACGATGTCTGGGTAGCGTTCAAGGGCCGCATCGAGCACCAGCCGCCCGTCGATGCCCGGGAGGCGCAGGTCCGTGATGAGAATGTCGAAGGCGAAGTCCGCGAGTCGCGCCAGCGCCTCTTCTCCACTGGCGGCCTGCTCGACCACGAAGCCATGGTCCGACAGTCGCTCGGCCACCGCCTCACGCAGGGCTTTCTCGTCGTCTACGATGAGCAGATGTTTAGCGGGTTCAGACATTTAGTCGGGCTGGCGGTATTTTGACACACTTGCTGCGGCCGGGGTCAGATCTCGATTTTTCTCGTCAGCTCCCCCAGGGACACTCAATCTTGGATGTCCCCGGGGACACCCAAGATTGAGTGTCCCTGGGGACAGTCCCGGTTGCGTGTCCCCGGACTATAGCGGGCCCGGTCAGCCTCCGATAACAGTTTGCGGACGGGGGTTCTCGTGATGATGGCCAAGGATGGCCAGCCTCCGGAAACTGCGATGATGATGATTGAACGCAAAACGATCTCGATTATGAAGGCGTGCGAGTTGGTGGGCGTCAGCCGGCGCACCATCTACAACTGGATCGCGAGCGGGAAGATTGAGTACGTCCGCACGGCGGGTGGCTCGGTCCGCATCTTTGTCGACACGCTGTGGCGCGAGCCCAGCCGCACGGCGGACTTCCACCCCAAAGAAGCTTCATGATGCCGGCGTCCGAGCGCCAGGCTCCCGGTACACCCGTGGACGAACCGTCAGATCTCGGCCTTCTCTTTCACCGCCTGAACAACCAGCTCGGGATCATTCTCGCCAACGCCGAGCTGCTCGAAGCGAAGCTCGCCGACGACACGGGGCGCGCACGCGCCGCGCAGGTCGTCGCGAGCGTCCTCGACGCCATGACGACTGCCCGCGAAATCCGCCTCCGCAGCCGGTAGGTCGCTCGTTCGTCGACTTCCTCGGCCTCCTCCGACCCTGTCATCAGACCATCGCACCACAGCCAAATTATTGGCACTGGAGCAGCGATCCGCCAAAACCATGACGCTATCGATGGGCGCCCGCCCACCGTTCTTCACAGCCCTTCACGCCGCGTCACACTTCTAAACGCTTCAGCATTAATAACTTAGCGCGTTGAACCGAACCAGGATCCATGACGACCTCAGCCTTGGTACTGACGTTGCGCTGGGGCTGGCTCGTCACCATCACTGAGGAGGCGCGCGGGACGCAATATCCCAGCGGATCCTCGGGGCAACTTGCGATGGAGACCCGACATGGAGGAGAGATTCCGATGCAGCGTCAACCCCTTGCTCACGATCAGCGCGAACGAATCGCCAATGGTCTGCCCTTTGTCGAATCGCTGGCCCGGCGTGTGGCCTCGTCGATGCCCCACTCGATAGAACTGGGGGACCTCGTTCAGGACGGCATGCTGGGGTTGATTGACGCCGCCTGCCGCTTCGACGAAGCGCGAGGCATCAAGTTCGAAACGTTTGCCGAACGGCGCGTGCGCGGCGCGATGATCGACGCGCTTCGCCGCGACGCCTGGCCGCGTGGCGTGCGCCGTCAGCGCCGCGAGCTCGAAGCGGCGCGCGAGCAGCTGCGTCGCGAGCTCGGTGCCGAGCCGTCGCTCGCCGATCTCGCGGCGCGCGTCGGATCCGACGAGGCGCGGCTCGGCCGCACGATCGTGCGGATCAACACGATCGAATCGACGTCGCCACTCTCGGCGGGCGAGAACGTGGATGGCGCCTCGCTGCCGCCCGCGCTCGTGCCCTCGGAACCGCAGTCGCCGGACAAGGCGTACGAGGAGCGGGAGGTGCGCGACCGCATCCGCGCCGCGATCTCGTCGCTGCCGCCGAGGGAGCGCAAGGTGATCGGCATGTATTACTACGCCGAGGCCACGATGAAGCAGATTGGCGCGGCGATTGGCGTCAACGAGTCGCGCGTGTCGCAGCTGCACGCCCGCGCGGTGCAGCGGTTGCGCAAGGCGCTCGGCGCCGAGTGCTCGGCCGCCGAGGCCGCGGCGGTGCTGAAGCCCGCGATCCTCTCGTTCCAGCACACGATGCTCCGCATGAAGATGGCCAAGGTGAACGCCAAGGTGAGTACGGACGGCCAGCCGGGGGTCGTGCTCGAATACAAGGCGCCGGTCAAGCCGGCCGCGAAGCGCCGGGCACCGCTGCCCGAGCGCGAACGGATCGCGGCGGCGCGGTAGGGCACGCGTCGGGACTCGGCGGTCGGCGTTCGGAAAAGCATGCGGATCGCAGTCACTGGGCTGGGATCAGAATGTTCTCCCGAGCGCCGAGCGCCGAGCGCCGAGCGCCGAACTACGCCACCATATCCCTCGCCGCGCGCAGCAGGTCCTTCAATCGGAAGGGCTTGGCGAGCCAGCGCGTGCCCGTCTCTTCCAGGAACCGCTCGGCATCCGTACCGGCCACGTCGCCGGTCACGAACATGATCCGGCGGATCATCTCGGGCTTTGACGTCTCGAGCTCGCGGTAGAACTCCATCCCGCCCACCCTCGGCATTTTCAGGTCGCAGATAATCAGATCGAAGTGCTGCTGGCGCACGCGCTCGAGCGCTTCGAAGCCGTCGTTGGCCCGTTCGACGACGAACCCGGCATCCTGCAGTGATTCGGCGACCGCCGCGCCGAGCGCGGCCTCATCTTCGACGACCAGCACCGCCGCGCCTTCGACCGATTCCGGGGCGGGATCGACGGGGCGCGGGATCGGTGCCTTCAACGCACCGGCGCCGACGGGCAGCTCTACCGAGAACGAGGCACCGCGTTCGGCCTCCGAGGTGATCGTGATCCGCCCGCCGTGCTCCTGCACGATGGCGTAGGCCACCGTCAGCCCGAGGCCGGTGCCCTTTCCCACGTCCTTCGTCGTGAAGAACGGGTCGAAGATTTTCGGCTGCACCTCTTCCGGCACGCCAGGCCCATCGTCTGTGACCTCGAGCACGACCGCATCGCGATCGAGGTCGTGCCAGGTGCGGACGACGAGCGTTCCCCGCCCGTGCGCGCCGACCATGGCTTGCTCGGCGTTGATGATCAGGTTGAGCAGCACCTGCTGAATCTGATGCGGGTCGGCGAAGGCCTGCGGCAACCCCGCGGCGAGGGCCTCGATCGTCGCGACGTTGTTGACGCGTTGTTCGTACGAACGCAGCGCGAGCGTTTCCCTCACGACCTGATTGAGGTCGACCATCGCGCGCGTCGTGTGGCGCTTGCGCGCGAAGGTGAGCAGGTTGCGGACGATCTTGGCGGCGCGCTCTGACTCGCTGAGAATCGCTTCGAGTCCCCGTCGCGTATGATCGTCGGCCGGCCGTTGCGACAGGCGTTCGGCCCAGGTCAGGATCGTCGCGAGCGGGTTGTTGAGCTCGTGCGCCACGCCGGAGATCGTCTGCCCGAGCGCCGCGAGCTTCTCGGCCTGGAGCAGCTGGTGATACAGATCGCGCGCCTGATCCTCGAGGCGCTTGCGCTCGCTGACGTCCCGCACGAGCGCCTCGACACGCAGGCCGTCGCGTCCGCGCTCCGCGTGCGCCGTCACTTCCACCCACATGGGCGTCTTGTCGGCGCGCCGCAGCCGGAGCAGGTAATCCCTGACCGACCCGTCGCGCTGAAGCCGGCCGAAGAAGCCGTCGCGCGCCTGCGGATCGACGAAGTGCTCGAGCTCGAACGGGCGTACCTCGTGCTCGGCCGCGTCGACACTGAAGCCGAACATCAGCTTCAGGTGCGGATTGGCGGCGAGCGTCTGGCTCGCGGAGCCGTTGACCGTGCCGATGTAGACACCTTCGTGGACGGACTCGAAGAGCCGGGCAAACGCTTCGGCGGAAGGCTTGGTCCTCGCCATCAGTGCGGATAGGGCGTCGGTGTACTCGTCGGGTACTCCGCCTTGTACTTCAGATCGATCGCGCGCCGAATGTCGGCGACGGGCGCGCCCGCCGCATGCATCTGCTGCGCGGTTACCGCCACGTCGATGCAGATCCCGCAGCCCATCCCGTGAGGGCTCCACTCGGGACTCCCGCTGGCACTCCGCCGCGCGACGAAGCAGTCCTCGTTGTTGCCGTGCCCGTTGCGCTCGCAGCCGCAGAAGCACGGGATGTGTTTCAGGACCTCGGGATGCCGCGCCGCGAACTCGTAGGCGGCGCGAGTGATCGGTGCGGGCCGGGCCGAGGCGAATTGCACCACTGGAAGCGGCGGCAGCGGGCCGTCGTACCCGGGGCGGACGCTGCTCGACGCCGCGCTCGCGCCCGCGCCCGCTGGCGGCGGCGGGGCAGACGCCCGGCCGCAGGAAGCAATCATCAGCGCGAGGAGGACCGGACAGAGAGACACGTGAAGAGCTCTCGGGATCCTGTCTCGCATGGCGCGATAGTAGCACCTCGCCGCGCGCGTGGACACGCGGCAGCCGCAGCGCTAGAGTGAGTCCGACATGCTGTCTGAGAAACCGCTCAAAGGAAAGGTCGCCATCATCACCGGCGGCGGCACGGGAATCGGACTGGCCATCGCCAGGCAGTTTGGAGCCCTCGGCGCCACGCTCGTCATTGGCAGCCGCAACGCCCGCAACCTCGAGCGCGGCAACGCCGATCTACGCCTCGCCGGCTACGACTCGCTCGCCGTCCAGATCGACGTGCGGAAGACCGAGCAGGTCGACGAGATGGTGCACCGCGTCATCCATCACTACGGCCGGATCGACATCCTCGTCAACAACGCCGCGGGCAACTTCATCAGCCGCGCGGAAGATCTCTCGCCGAACGGGTGGGATGCCGTCATCGGCATCGTGCTCAACGGCAGCTTCTACTGCTCGCGCGCGGTCGGCCGGCACATGATCGAACGCGGCAAGGGCGGATCGATCGTCTCGGTCCTCGCCAACTACATCTGGACCGGAAGCGCCGGGACCATCCATTCCGCCGCAGCCAAGGCCGGTGTCATGTCGATGACGCAGACGCTGGCCGTCGAGTGGGCCCGGCACAATATCCGGGTCAACGCCGTCGCCCCAGGTCCGATCGAATCCGCCGGGGCCGCCCGGCAGCTCTGGAACTCACCCGAGGCCGTCGAGCGCATCAAGGCGTCGGTGCCCATGGGCCGCTGGGGTCAACCCTCGGAAGTGGCTGATGCCGTGGCATTTCTCGTCTCAGACCAGGCGTCGTTCATTACCGGGGAGATCCTGACCATCGACGGTGGCGCCCGCCTCGGCCACGGAACGTTCGGCTTTTTGGGCAGTGAGTCAGCCTGACACACCGCAACAGAACAATCAGCTGTAATCCAACAGTCCAACAGAACATTGGTTGGTTAATAGCGCTTCAGTCAGCCATAATGGCTGTATTGTGCAAACTGACCGAGTACTCGACGACACCGACCTGCAGATCCTCGATCTCCTGCAGGCCAACGCCCGAGAGACGCAGGTAGAGATCTCGAGGGCCGTCGGCCTGGCGCCGTCGGCCGTGCTGGAGCGGATTCGCAAGCTCGAAGCCCGTGGGATTCTCAAGGGCTACGCCGCTCAGATCGACCCCAAAGCGCTCGGCCTCGGACTGCTGGCATTCGTCGCCGTTCGAAGCGACGAGGCTGGCTCCGAGAACCGGATCGCTCAGGCGCTGGCAGAGCTCCCGGAAGTCCTGGAAGTGCATCACGTCGCGGGCGACGACTGCTACCTCATCAAAGTCCGCGCGCACGACGCCGAACATCTGGGCCATCTCCTCCGGACGCGCTTCTCCCGGGTTCCCGGTGTCCGCTCGACGCGCACCACCATCGTCCTCGAGACGGTGAAGGAAACGCCGCGGCTACCGATTGTCAGGCGTGAAGAGGCGCAGACATGACGCCCGCCGCGCAGCATCGACGCCTCGCCTACTTCGCCTGGGGTGCCGTGTGCCTAATCTGGGGCACCACCTACCTTGGGATCCGCGTCAGCCTCGAGTCGATTCCGCCGGCCTTGATGGGCGGCATCCGATGGATCGTCGCCGGTTCGCTGCTGACCGCCTACCTCGTCGCCCGCGGCAGCCGGCTTCCACCGGTGTCTCAGTGGGGAAGCATTGCGCTGCTGGGGTTCCTGATGCTCGGACTTGGCAACGGCGGCGTGGTGTTCGCGGAACAGTTCGTGCCGAGTGGACTCGCTGCCGTGCTGGTCGCTACGGCTCCCTTCTGGATGGCGGCGGTCGAGGCGTGTCTGCCCGACGGCGAACGGCTTCGCAAGTCTGTTGTCGTCGGTCTGGTGATCGGGTTCAGCGGGATCGTGTTGCTCGTCTGGCCGGATCTGACCTTCGGATCCGCCGGCAGCGGAAGTTTCCTGGCCGGCCGCGGATTTCTCGCGGGAGTCGTGGCGCTGCAGATTGCGTCGATTGGCTGGTCGATTGGGTCGTCGTACTCGAAGCGTCACGGCCGGAGGGCGGCCGCGGCTGCGTCGCAGACGCACTCGAACGGGATGGACGAAATACTCGGGACGACCGCGTATCAAATGCTCGCGGGCGGTCTGATGATGACGGCGGCTGGAACAGCGTTAGGCGAGTGGTCGGAGATCTTCTTTACCACCCGGACAACCGTGGCGATCTTCTACCTGTCGACGGTCGGTGCTCTCGGCGGATTCGTGGCTTACGCCTATGCGTTGCGTCACCTGCCGGTGTCCTTCGTCTCGCTCTATGCCTACATCAACCCCGTGATTGCCGTGGCGCTCGGCGTCTTTTTCCTCCACGAACCCTTCACATGGCGGATGGGCATCGCCGCGGCGCTGGTATTTGCCGGCGTGGCGGTCGTTCGAGTGGAGCAGCGGCCAGGCACGAGCCGCGTTGCTGCGCCTGCCGCTGCGCCTGCAGAGCGAAGCGTCGCTTGATCCTCGATCAGCGAAGCCTCGACCGCCGTCAGACCCTTCGCCCGCTGACCAGTCGCACGAGAAACAATATGATCGCGACGACCAGCAGAATGTAGATGAAATTGCCCATGGTGTAGCCGCTGACCAGTCCCAGCAGCCACAGAACGATCAGAATGATCGCGATGGTTTCGAGCATCTCTCGTCTCCTTTGCGTCGTGACCGACGCGTCATTTGCCGGGCGGGAAGTCAGCAACTCGTGTGCCACGGCCGAGTCGCTCGCAACCCGGCTGCGCAGGATCCGCTTACTGCTGTGTCTCGTGATGGTTGCGCCCTACCTTACGGCTGACGCCGCGCTAGCTCGACAGGAGGAACCGCCACGACATGTGAATCGGACTGCTGCAGTCGGTGGCTTCCTGGGTGGCATTGTGGTCGGGTTGGTTGCCCACGAGAGCGGTCATCTGCTCTTCGATGTGGTCTTCGATGCCGATCCGGGCTTCAAGCGCGTTGAGTTTCAGGGGATTCCCTTTTTCGCGATCACGCATCGCAGCAACCTGTCCCCTCGCGAGGAGTTCACGATTTCGTCGGCGGGCTTCTGGGTTCAGGAGGCAACCAACGAGTGGCTGCTGACCACGCGGCCGGGCCTGCGGTACGAACACGCGCCGTTTGCCAAGGGCGTCTTCGTCTTCAACGTCGGGGCGTCCGCGATGTATTCGGTGGCGGCCTTCGCACGAATAGGACCGCCGGAGCGCGACACCCGCGGCATGGCGCAATCGGCGCGAATCGACGAACCCTGGATCGGTGCGATCGTGCTCGCGCCAGCGGTCTTCGACACGTGGCGCTACTTCGACCCGGACTCGCGCTGGGCCGTCTGGCTCTCGCGAGCCGCGAAGGTGGGATCGGTGCTACTCGTGCTGCGATGAACTGTCCGCGCTCTCGGTGCGCGGCCCGAGCGCGAACGTCATGGTGCCCTCGACGACGACCTGGCCGTCGACGCGAGCGATCCCGCGCAGCACGCCGACGCGGCTTCTGAGCCGCCGGACCGTGGCCTCGATCACGACCACATCCCCAGGGTGCACCGTGCGCCGGTACCGCACACGTTCGATGCTCCTGAAGTAGGGCAGCTTCTCGCGATTCTCGGGCTTGGCAAGGATCAGGATTGCGCCCACCTGCGCGATGGCTTCGGTCAGGATCGTCGGTGGCAGCACCGGCAGCTCGCCCGGCCGATGCGCCAGGTAGCGCTCGTTGAGCGTCACGTTCTTGATGCCCACGATGCGCTGATCGGGCACGAGCTCGGTGATGCGGTCGACGAGCAGGAACGGATAGCGGTGTGGCAGGATCCGTTCGATCGCCGTGTAGTCGAGAGGCAGCGTGATGTCCATCGGATGTCGGATTGTCGACGGCAGTGCGCCGGCCGGTGATCGCCCGGCGCGGCAGCACGCCGGGAACTTGCAAGTATAATTCGAGACGGGTTCGGCAGCCGAGGGCCATTTTTACAGGTGAGTTACAGGGATTCTCCGACTGAAGCAGACGACGCCGCGCTGTCGGCGGCAGACGAACTGGCAGCGTCGGCCGCCGTCGAGCACCAAATCGTCAAAACCCTGTTCGATCTGGGCCGCCAGGTCACGGCGGTTCTCGATTTCGATGCGCTGCTCCCGAAGATCCCGCTCCTGACCGCGCGCCTGATCTCGTTCGAGGCCTTTGCGGTCTACCTCCTCGACGAGCGCCGCGGTGAGTTGAAAGTCGCCTATTCGGTCGGGTACCCGGACAGCGTGGCACCGCTTCGCTTGAAGCTCGGGCAGGGACTGGTCGGCGCCGCCGTCGCGAACCGGCAGCCGCTCCTGGTCAACGATCTCGCGTCGGATTCGCGATACGTCGAGTTCGTCCCCGGGATGGCGTCGGAAATCGTCGTGCCGCTGCTCCACAAGTCGCAGCCGATTGGCGCGCTCAACCTGCTCAGCCGCAACGCGAATCACTTCAGCAACAACGACGTGGCCGTGCTGCGGCAGATCGCCGCGCACGTCGCGATCGCCGTCGTCAATGCGCGCCTCTTCGAGCAGAGCCGGCTCGACGCCGAGGCGCTCGAGACGCTCGCCGAAATCGGGCGTGAGGTCGCGTCGGTTCTCGACCTCGATCAGCTCTTCGCGCGCATCGCGCAGCTCACCAAGAAGGTGATCGATTACCGCACCTTCGGCATCCTCCTGCTCAATGACGACGGCGAGCTCGAGATCAAGATCGCGGTGCACTTCGGCGAGAAGCGCGATCTCCCTCGCGTCCGCCTCGGCGAGGGCATTGTCGGATACGCTGCGCTCCATCGCGAACCGGTGCTCGTGTCGGATGTCTCGCAGGATCCGCGGTACATCCGCGTTGTCTCCGACGTGCGCTCGGAGCTTGCGATCCCGATGCTCATCAAGGATCGCTGCATCGGCGTCGTCGATCTCGAGAGCCCGGAGCTCGATGCGTTCACCAAGCGTGACGTCGAGATCCTGACGCTCCTGGCGAGCCAGGCGGCGGTGGCGATCGAGAATGCGCGGTTGTACCGAGGAACTGCGGGCGAACGAGGCGCGGCTGGAAAAGGAAGTGCGTTTTGCGCAGCGCGTCCAGATCGCCCTTCTGCCAACCGAACCGCCGAAGCGGCTCAAGGGCGTGGAGGTGGCCGCCGCGTTCGATCCGGCCCGCGAGGTCGGCGGCGATTTCCACGACTACCTGGCGCCGGAATCGAACACGATGGTCGTCGCCGTCGGCGACGTGTCGGGAAAGGGCGTGCCCGCGGCGCTCTACAGCGCGTTTGCCGCCGAGCTCGTGCGCGGGCGCACATTCCGCCGCCGCTACCTGCCCGAGCGCTCGAGCCCAGCGAGCGTGCTCGCTTCAATCAACACGATCCTGCATCAGCGCCAGCTCGAGGAGTATTACTGCACGCTGTGCTACACGATCTTCGATCTCAAGCGGCGCACGATGACGATGGCCAATTCGGGTCTGCCGTATCCGGTGAGGTGTTCGGCCACCGAGTGTGCGCAGATCGAGCTGCCGGGTGTGCCGCTTGGATCGTTCCCCGGGTCGACGTACGACGAAGTCACCTTCTCGCTGCAGGCGGGCGAGGTCTACGTGTTCTGTACGGATGGTGTGTTCGAGGCGATGAATGAGCTCGGGCAGGAGTTCACGGCGGCCCGTCTGCTCGATGTGGTCGGGCGTTCGCGTGAGTTGCCGGCCGCGAAGATGGTCGCGGCGATCTTTCAAGCCGTCGCCGAGTGGCGCGGCGACGCGCCTCCGAACGACGACATGACCGCGGTGGTGGTTCGAATTACCGCTTGAAGTCGAGGTCGGTTTGTTCGAGATGCAGGCCGACGCTCGATCCCCCAAACGTGGCAACCTCGCTCACCCGACCGGTGACGCGAACGTGCGCGCCGCGCGTCGGCGTCCGGCCGCTCTGTGACACCACGGTTATCTCACCGGTTCCGTCGTCCACCTTGTAGAGCTTGAACGGAACCAGCGGCAAGCCCCACGAGCTGGTCACAATTCCGTCGACGGCGACCTCGCGGTCGTTGTACCGCCCGGGGTTGTACTTCAGCTCCTGGACCGTCCGTCGCGTGGTCAATGCACATCCCGACACCAGCAACGCAAGGGCCGCCGCGGCCGCCGCACGTTCGAGAAGTCTGGGCATGATGAATCTCCATTGGTTCGCGCCTCTTGCCGGGGAGGAGGAGGACTCCCCGGCCAGAGACACGAATGGCCGCGCGAAATCGGGTTGACTTGCGACGGGATGCGGCGATGCCAGCGCCTGCCTGAGTTAACGCACCCCGTTGACTCCGCGCGACCGACATCCTCTTCATCAATCGGCGTGCCTACTTCGTTTCGTCAAAACCCCAATGTATTCGTAGTCTGCCATCCCCAAGCGTCACTGTACGCGGACAGACACTGACCTCCCGGCGGGACGACGGGGCTCAACCTTTTGAGAAAGAGGTGCGTCTGACTTCTATCAATGCTCGCGGGGCCCCACCCCCGCTCGCTCTCGCCCTTCGACGAGGCTCAGGGCGACCTTGAGCCTGTCGATGGGTTGCGCGGCGACTACGCGCCGCGCTCGGGCCGCAGGCGCTGCTGACTCGGCGCTCGGTTTCTTTCAACTTCCTCTCAGCACCGCCAACTACTGGTCGTGCTGGAAGCGCTGTTGATTGAGCCCAGACGCTGTATCAGCAGCGCCTGCGGCCGCGGCGAGCGAGCGCAGCGAGTCGAGCCGCAGCGAGCGGGGGTGGGGCCCCGCGAGCATTGAGAAAAGGAGATCAAAATGACGAGTTGGATTGTTGCGTCCGTGGCAGCCGCGGCGCTTGCGGTGACAGGGGCGGGAACGCTCGTTTCAGGTCAGGCCCCGGTTTGGAACGGGGACGTGGCCATCGAGGATTGGGCGCCGAAAGTGGAGCAGGCCGTCCGCGTTCTCGGAGGATCAGGCAGTCAGATCGGTGTGTCCATCCGGGACCTGAACGACGAAGAGCTGAAAGGCGGCAAGACCGCGACGGGCGTCGTCGTTGAAGACGTGGAGGCCGACAGCCCCGCGCAGAAAGCCGGATTCAAGACCGGTGACATCGTCGTCGAGTTCGACGGCGAGCGCGTGCGCAGCACGCGGCAGTTCATGCGCCTCGTGCAGGAGACGGTCTCCGGACGCACAGTGACAGCAGCCGTGACGCGCGCGGGCCAGCGTGTGACGCTCAGCGTCGAGCCGCGCTCCGGCGGGTCGTTCAAGTTCTTCGACGGCTCGAGCGACTTCGCGTTCGCGCTGCCGAAGATCGCCCCGCCAATGGCGCTGAAGCGCGACGCGTTTCCGCCGAGTCTCGAGAGTTTTCTCGGTTCCTCAGGTCAGCTCGGGATCTCGGTCGACGAGCTCTCGCCCCAGCTCTCGGAGTACTTCGGTGCGAAAGAGGGCGTCCTGGTAACGACCGTGCGAGACAGCTCGAATGCAAGTCGAGCGGGCGTCAAGGCCGGAGACGTGATCACATCACTCAACGGCGGGACGGTGACCACCGCCGCCGACCTGCGCCGGAGAGCACAGCGCCTCGAGGGCGGTGATGAGTTCACGCTGGCGATCGTGCGCGACAGAAAGCCGATGACGTTGAAGGGAAAGGTGGAACCGGTGCAACCGCGACGGACGTCGGTAAGGACCGTCGTCTAGACGCCTGCGGCGGTTCTTGCCTGGGGGCGGGCGGACGGTGGCCCCACGAGCGTCGCGAGTTGGGCGGCGACTATCGTGGCGGCCGCCAGCGTCGCGGCTTCCCGCTCGGAATCATGCCTGACCTCGGCCGCCATCACGCCGACGCAGCCACCCGGAGTGACGAGAGGGGCGGCGATGGCGCCTCCAGAGATCTCGTCCGCCATGACCGTCTGGAGCAGCGATGTCCTGAACGCTGCGGCCGTCGCGTTCTCGGCGTCCCTTGAGATGGTGCCCAGGCGGTTCACCAGCTGCTGCGGGTAGCCCTGAGCGAAGATCGGGTTGAGCTCGCGGCCGTCCGGGTCGGCAATCCAGAGGATGATGCCGGATGCATCGAGGAGTAGCGCTGTGCGATCGAGCAAGGATGGCAACGCCCGCGTGTCGACGACACGAGCGAGGTCAGCGCAGAGCGACGCAACTCCCGCGAAATCGGTCGTCGGCGCAAGCCGGAGCCTGAGTGTCTCCGCCGGTGCCGGCCCAGCCTCGACTTCGAGCACGGGCGGCGACGAGATGTCGGCCGGAGTCAGCGAGGCGAGCGCCGGCTCGGGACTTGGGATCCGGCGCGGCAGGCTCACGATTTCGTCGTCCAGCTCGAGATCGCGGACGGGGGCGACAGAGCGCTGCGGCTCTGCGGACCGGGCAGGCTGAAGCGGTGCGGCCACCGGGGCCGTGTGCGCCCCGGGCACGAGCAGCAGGACTGCCAGCACCGCCGCGCCTGCCCCGGCCGCCAGCGCGAAGACCTGCCGGCTCCGGAAGACACTGACTGCTGCCTCGCGAGCCTTGAGCTCAGCCACCCGCGCCTGCTCGAGCGATGCCAGCGCCGACTCGGATCGCTCCAGCCCGTCGCCGAACACGACGTCCGACGCCAGCTGGCGCTGATCGTTCCGCACGTAATCGACCGCCCGTTTGTCTGACTTCGCGAAGTCGTTGAGGGCAGTCGCCGCCACGTCCAGCGCCGCCTGCGCTTCGGGCTCCTTGACTTCAGCGCGGAGCGTCTGCACGGCGGCCCGTACGGATTCGAGGCCCTGCGCCACTCTGCCAACCCAGCGGTCTCCAGGCTGATTGGCCGCGGCGTACCCGAGCTGCGCGGTGCGGACGTCGAGCAGGCTGCGCTCGATCGTCCTCGCGGCGTCGTCGAATGTTCGTGCCTGAAGGGCGGCGGTGGAGGCCTCGGAGTCGCCCTTCCAGAAGAGGAATGCCGCTGTAGTGATCGCCGCGAGGAAGAGACAGAGCAAAATCAGGCGGGCCGCACGACTCTGCATGAAACGCTACTATAACATCCGATGCCTCGGTCGATGCCGACGATTCGACGTCGCTCGATCGGCCGCAGGACCCGACGCATGCGCATCGCCGCGATCGTCAATCCGGTATCTGGTGCGGGCATGGCCCCGCACGCCGCCAACCGCCGCGTCACCTTGATTCGAGACGAGCTGACCCGTCGTCAGCTCAGCGCGACGATCGATCTCACCAGGGCGGCAGGGCACGCGCGCGATCTGGCGCGTGCCGCTGTCGCCGATCGCGCCGATCTCGTGATCGTCTGGGGCGGCGACGGCACCGTCAACGAAGTCGGCGGCGAGCTCGCGGGCAGCCCGACGGCGCTCGGGCTCATCCCCGCAGGCTCGGGTAACGGACTGGCCGGCGGGCTTGGCATCCCGAAAGATCCACAGGCCGCGCTGGCGACCGCGCTTGGCACGAAGACACTCGCCGTCGACGTCGGCATGCTCGACGATCGTCCCTTCTTCAATATTGCAGGGATTGGTTTCGACGCGCACGTGGCCCGGCTCTTCAACGAACGCCCACGCGGCCGCCGCGGCCGTCTGCCCTACATCGTCATCGGCGTGCGCGAGGGCTGCCGCTATCGAGGGAGGGACTACACGATCACCCTCGACGGCGCGTCGCAACGTTCGCGCGCGCTCCTCATCGCGTTCGCCAACGGCCAGGAATACGGCATGGGAATGCAGATCGCGCCAGGCGCGAGGCTCGACGATGGATTGCTCGAGGCGTGCGTGGTGGAAGATCGCTCGGTCCTGGCCCGGTTCAGGGACGCGAGGCACCTCGTGCTTGGCTCGGTGCAGCGGGCGCCGCGGCTGCTGATGCAGCCCATCCGGACGGCTGTCGTCGAGTCCCACGGCGAGATCGAGTTCCACCTCGACGGAGAGCCTGGCGTGGTACGGGATCGCTTGACCGTTACCGTTCGCCCGGGTGCGCTGATGGTGAGGGTGTGAGGAACCCAGCGGCTCTACGGGTTCATCACCAGTTGTTCGGCCGCGACGGCTGCATCTCTTCGAGGTTCATCGATGTTCGAACGCTATACCGAACCTGCCAGACGAACGCTGTTCTTCTCCCGATACGAGGCGAGCCAGCTGGGCGACCTCTCGATCGGTACTGAGCACCTGTTGCTCGGCCTCACACGCGAGAGCCACGGCGTGGTGGCGAGCCTGCTCGCGATGTCGAACATCTCGCCGGGAGAGGTGCGGAAGGAAATCGAAAAGCGAGCTCCCCTGCGGGAGAAAGTCAGTACGTCTGTCGAGATACCCTTCAACCAGGAAACCAGGAGTGCCCTGATCTACGCCGCCGAGGAAGCCGACCGCCTCCGCCACCACGACATCGGTCCCGAGCACTTGCTTCTGGGGCTGTTGCGGGAGGAGCGTTCGGTGGCCGGGGCAATCCTCACCACCCGTGGCCTCAGACTAGACGACGCCCGAGATCAGATTGTGAAGTTTATCGCTGAAAGGCCGGCGGTGGCGCCGCCGCCATCTGTCGGGCCTGAGCTTCTCGTGCACATCGATCGCATCAAGGATCAGGTTGCGCAGCTGGCCGCGCTGCCGTCCGGCAGCAGTGAGTCGCAGGCGCTCGCGGATCTCATCCGAGGAAACCTGGACGCGCTGAAGCGTCACCTTGGCGGCTGAATCGGAGTCGGACCTACTTCACTTCCCTCATCGGAATCGCGGCCAGAAGCGACGACAAACCGTGCCGCCCTTCGAACTTCACGGGCGGCAGGTCCTGGAACATGAAGTCCCACTTCCAGCGCTCCGATGGGTTCGACGCTTGCATCCAGGTTCGCGCTGACACGGGTCGCGCGAAGGCGATCGTCGTCAGGTTGGCGTAGGTCGGGTTGCCGGCCATCGCCGTGCCCAGCTCCGCGCGGATTTCGGTGCTGCTCGGATATGCGACTGCGGCGCCGAGCGCCAGGCCGACGTCGGTCAGGATCTTCCAGTCTTCCTGCGCGTCGCCGGGCGATGACATCGCGCGCGCGGAGGCCTGCAGCCGGCCGTCCATGTTGACGTAGGTCGCGTCTTTTTCGATCCACGACGCGCCTGGAAGCACGACGTCGGCGGCCTTGGCCAGCTCCGTCAGCAGAACGCCCTGGACGATGAGCAATGGCAGTTTGCCCGACTTCCTCGCCGCGGTGACCCAGGAGAGATCGCCGATCGATCCATCGGGACCGGGATCGAAGACGTAGAGAGCTGCCACGCGGCCCGCTTCGACGTCGGCGCGGAAGCCCGACAGGTCGGCCTCGCCCGTGGATGATGCGCTGACGGGGAACCCGAGGTCGCGAGCGCCGCGCAGGTTCGGGGCATCGACTGGCGGCACCTTGAACTTCACATTCGGCGGTTGCGACTTGGCGCTCGTGCGCCAGCTGATCGCGACGCCCTGCTCAGGCAGGTTGAACGCGCCGCCGAGCCGGCCGAGGACCGACAGCTCCTCGAGCGAGGCGTGGGCGGAGATGAGGAAGCGCAGCGCCGAGGGTCCGCCCGCTGCCGAGACTCGTTCCGACAATGTCGCGAGCGCCTGGCTCCAGCTCGCAGGTGCCTGGGCCTGACCGCCGGTGCGCCCGGCAAGAACGAGGGGCTGTTCGAGCCGTCCGTCGCCCTCCACCCAGTGATAGTTGAAGCGACCGATGTCGCACATCCAGTAACCGTTGACCTCTGGATTGAATCGCGGCGTCATGCGCGCCAGGCGCGCGCCTCTGGCCCACTCGGGCTTGGCTTTGAGCCAGGCCGTTGTGTTACAGCCCTTCTCGCAGAGCGTGCAAATCGTATCGACCGCCTCGGGGTTGTCCCATGGACGGGCTTTGAACCGGTAGTCGCGTGTCGTAATCGCACCAACCGGGCAGACGTCCATCAGGTTGCCGGAGAGCAGTGAATGCACGCCCTCCTCCTGGAAGGTCGCGATCTCGCTGCCGTAGCCACGGTCGGTAATGTTGATCTGCGCGTCGGTGTCGACCTCTTTCATGAACCGCACGCATCGCGTGCAGAGGATGCAGCGGTTGCGGTTGAGCATGAGGGTGGGACCGAAGTCCACGTCGGCCTTCACGCCCTCGCCGTCGAACACGCGGCGCGGAAAGCCCATCCGGCTCTCGTTGGGACCGAAGCTGTAGGAGAAGTCCTGGAGCGGACACTCGCCGCCCTTGTCACAGACGGGGCAGTCGAGCGGGTGATTGATGAGCAGGAACTCGAAGACACTCGCGCGCGCGTCAACGACATCCGGGGTCTGGGTGTGCACCACCATGCCCTCGGCGACCGGCGTCGAGCACGAGGTCTGCAGCTTCGGCATCTTCTCGATCTTCACGATGCAGACGCGGCAGGACCCGTCGATTCCGAGGCCCGGGTGGTAGCAGTAGTAGGGAACCCTGATGCCGGCCTCGATGGCCGCCTGGAGGACGGTCCGGCCCTTTTCGGCCGTGACGGTCTTCCCGTCGATCGTCAGCGAAACGGTGTCCATAAGCCCCCAATTCTATCTTGATTCTGCGAGCTTGACTTGGGTCCGCGGCCGGCCTACATTGGGCCTCTCGCCCGGGCCAACCTTCAACCCCAGCAGGGGAGGCCAGTATGGACGCAATTCGTCTCCGCCCGCGGTTCCCATTGGCGCCCGTGTTCGAATGGATCGTCGCCGCGCTCTTCCTCGGCGCGACCGTCGTCGTGGGCTCGATGATCCTGCGACAGCTGACCCCGACCCCGTCGGTCCGCGCGGTTCAGGCTGCCCGACCGGTCGTGGCGAGCATCCCGGCCGCAGTACCCCCTCGCGCCGTCTCGGTACCGGTGCTGCCGTTCCTCGATGGAAAAGAAATCCGGATTGGGGAGACCGTGTCGGCTGTGGCCGCGCGGTTGGGCCGCGCCGCCGAAAGCGGCCGTCAGGAGATCGACCGCGGAAGCCTGGGCGAACGGCTGACGCGCTTCTACGAGTACGCCGGCTCCCGCTTCATCCTCGTCTTCGAGCCCTTCGAGCGGAACGGCGAGGTCAGAGTCGCGGCGATCTACTTGCCCTAGACAGGCTCAGGGCTGTCTACGACGCCTGCTTCTCGATCTCGACCAGCGCCGCGTTGTCCTCGTTCGCTTCCACTTTCCGCAGCACGCCCTTGACTGGAATCGTCCGCTCGACGACGCGCTCGGTGACCGGAACGACGACCGATTCGCTTTCGCCGCTCGTATAGGTCACCGTGACGGTGATCGGCACGGGTGCGATTTCGCCGCGATGTTCGAACTTCACGACGATCGAATTCGCATCGGGTGAGCGATAGGTGAAGGCCACGCGCGGGATTGCGACGCCATAGATCCACGCCTCGAAAAACGGGCCCAGGTCTCGGCCCGTTGCCGCTTCCATCGCGACCCGGAAGTCGTCGGTTCCTGCCTTCTTGAACCGCCATTCCGAATAGAAGCGCCGCATCCCCCAGAAGAACGGGTCGTCGCCGACGAGCCGCCGCAGCATGTGCAGCACGATCGCTGACTTGTTGTAGACGAGCGAGCGGAAGACAGCCCGTTCACCACGGATGTGTCCCAACCGGTAACCGAGATAGATCGGTCCCTGCGGAGAGGTGTCGATCCCCGATCGTCGCATCTGGCGCAGGACCGATGGAAAGACATTCGCGTCGAGCGCTTTCTCGGCGTAGAGTGCCGCGAAGTACTGCGCAAAGCCCTCGCTCAGCCACTGCTCGTGATAGTTCTTCCACCCCACGGCCTGTCCCCACCACTGATGCGCCAGCTCGTGCGCCAGATAGAAGGCCGGGAAGCTCTCGAAATTCACCGGATCGTTGCGCCAGACCACCGGCGTCGTGGGCAGGATCTGGTTGAGGACCGCGAAGTACGCCGGGCTGTGACCGCCCGGAAGATCGTTCTCGGTGACCGCCAGGGTAAAGGTCGGGTACGGCGCTTCGCCGACAATCGACGCGTAGAACTGCAGAATCTCTTTGGTCTGCTCGGCGAGCCCGCGCGCACGTCCGACTTGCCGCGGGTTGGCCCTGACCGTCAGCGTCACGCTCGTCTCGTCGCTCGCGACGGCTGCCGGCGCGCTCGGTTCAGCGACGGCGTGCGCACGCGACAGCGCGGCTGGAGCCGGCTGCGACAAATCGGGCACCGCGACGCGGAGGTCGCCGAAGTCGCCCGCCGAAGCCCGGATTGGCAGGCGCGTGGACACGACGGGCGACATGCGGCTGATGACGCACGAGAGATAGCGGACGGGCCTGTCGTTCTGGAAGAGAAACGTTTTCTGCGATCGCGACCCGGCAATGCCGGTTTCGACCGCGGGCTTGGGCGGCCCCGTGAGCGTGCCGGTCGCCACGACGTCGAATTCGGTCGGCACGGTGATCCGCAGCGTCCCGAGCGCGTAGTCGCTGACCGTCGACTGCGGATACCAGAACGAGCTGTTGCTGTAGACGTAGCGCGCCTCGAGCGGAATCGCCGTCTGCTCGCGTTCCTGCTGCTGCGTCTGCACGTCGATCGCCTCGCGATCGAGCTCAGCGGGCTCGAGCCGGCCGCTGTAGACGACGGTCAGCGTGAACTCGTTGTCGCGAAAGACCGGCGACGGCAGATTGACGATGAGGCTGTTCTGATTGACGACCCGCAGGTGGAGCAGCCGCCCGAAGCCCGGCGCGTACACGCCGCGGACCGCCAACGCCTCGGCGAGCTTCAGCGTCATCGTGGTCATCGCGCTCGCCCGGACCTTGACGCGCAGGTGCGCGGTGCCGTTGATCCAGAAACGTTCCGGCGAGAAGGCCGTGTCGACTTCGTAGGCGAGGATGTCGTAGTCGACCAGGTCGTCCTCGCTGTAGAAGCGTCCCCGCGCAGCGAGCTTCGCCGCCGACGCGTAGATGGAGATGTTACGGTGACGCCGGCGATCGAAGACCGTGATGTCCTCGGCCTCGCTCCCCGACCGCGCGTAGGTGAGGCTGCCGAACCGGCGCGTGCGCACTTCGGCAATCAGGTCGCCCGACGAAGGGATGAGGGACCAGCGATCGCGGCTCAGATCGGTCAGATCGATTTGCAGCGTGCGGGAGAGGTACTCGTCGAAGACGTCGGTGGCGCGCCGGAGGTCGGTCTGGACGACGGAACGGGCGACGAGAGATTCGGTCTTGAACGTGGTTTCGAAGTCGGACGGCCGCAACCGTATGAACGCGGCGTCGAACTCCGACTGCAGATCGTCGGCGCCGGTAAAGAGCCGAATCTGCGTGCGCTCGGCCTGATCCGGCGGCGCAAACTTCAGGCGTCCACGTCCAAGCAGCACGATGGCGGTCGGGCCGTCCGGTATCTCCGCGACGAATGCCGTGCCGGTCGCCATGTCGATGGTCACGTCCGTGCCGGTGACCACGAGGTTGCGAACGTCGAACTGACGCGTAGCGTTCAGTGAGAGCCGGTAGAGGCCCGACACGTTCGAGACCGGCTCCATGCGCTCGATGCGCCAATCATTCGGGTCGGCTCTGGCGGCCGGCGGTCGCAGCTCGAGGCGCCACGTTGCCAGCTTCGCTTCGATGCCTCGCTCGACGAAGACCTCGATCAGCAATTGCTGCCGGTTGCCATCGAGTGCCATCCGATCGCGCTCCTTGATCACGACGCGCGTCGGACCTGTCCCAGCCGCTTCGGCGAAGTCGTCCACCGTGGATGCGTCCGTATCCTTGACCGTCAGCGCCAGGAGCGCCGCGCGGTCACCGCCCGCGAGTGCCTGCTCGAGCCGTACGACCAGCTTCTCGATCGCGTCCGGCGGCGTCGGCGGCTGAGCGCGTGCCGCCTGCGCGAACACGAGGCACGCCAGCGCCAGGACAAGGCGTAGGGCCATGGATGGTCACATATTAGACCCCTCTGGGGCGGTTGGGGAGTCCGGGGACGAGTGGTGGGATGAAATGCGGGCTCAGGGCTCAAGGCTCAGGGCTCAGGCAAGAGCTCTCAGAGCTTAGTCGTGGGACTAGGATCGCGAGGCTCTTCCTTGAGCCTTGAGCCCTGAGCCCTGAGCCTTCATTTTCACCCCGCCCGCTTGACGGCCAGGATCGTCAGGTCGTCCGTGAACCTGGCCCGGCGGGCGTGGGCGTGGACGGCGGCGAGCACTTCGGTGCCGATGGCGGACGGGGGTTTGTCGGCGTGACGCTCGAGGATGAGTTCGAGGCCGCTCTCCTCGAACGGCTGACCGGACGGATCTTCTGCCTCGGTGATCCCGTCGCTGTAGAAGACGAGGAGGTCGCCGGGTTCGAGGCGCGTCTCCGCTGCTGTGTACTCGGAGTGCTCGAAGAGCCCGAGGGCGATGCCCGTGCCGTGCAGCCGATCGAAGCGGCCGTCGCGGCGACGGATGAGCGGAGGATTCTGTCCGGCGTTCACGTAGGTCAGGCGGCCGGTGTCCGGCTCGTAAATCGCGTAGACGAGCGTGATGAAGCGCGACGCGGGACTGTGCCGGCAGATCTGGATGTTCAACCGCGCGACGAGCGCGGCCGGTTCCATTCGCTCTTCGACAAGTGTCCGGAGCGCGGCGAGAAGCAGCGCCATCAGCAAAGCCGCAGGGCTGCCCTTGCCCGCCACGTCTCCGAGCGTCAGCACGATGCGGCCGTCAGACTGCGGCAGCACGTCGTAGAAATCGCCGCCGACCGTGTTGGCGGGCCTCGTGAAACCCGAGATGTCGATGTCTCCGGCCGTGAAGGTCCCGCGCGGCAGCAGCGCCAGCTGAATCTCCCTGGCGACCTCGAGCTCGCCCTTGAGCGAGAGGCGCTCGGCGACCTCGAGCAGCACCAGCAGGTTGACCAGAATCAGACTCAGGACGAGCGCGAAGGTGCCATCCGCCCAGACAGGCAGGAGCAGGGACACCTGAAAGAACGGAATGCCGAAAGGGACGCTGACCGCCGCGAAGCCGCGGAACAACTGCAGCACGCCGAGCAGCGCGATGATGAGCGCGACGAAGTAGACGGCACGGCGGGCCGCGGGGAGCTTGAGGGTGAAGGCGACGAAGACCTGCCGGAATCGCAGCGCCGTGCGGCGCCACCACGACAGGTTCTCGAGCTCTTCCTCGTCGAGCCCGCGCGCGAAGAAGTCGTACGCGTCACGGGTATCGTGCGTGAAGAGCCGCTCGAGATCCTCGCGCGACAAGTCACGCGTGTAGGTGTGAAACCATTCCCGTGCGCGATCAGCCGTCGTTGGCGCAGACGGCGTGGAGGCCATAAACCAGAGTATACGGGCGGCAGTGCTTCAAGGTTTGGCGGGCCTAGGCGCCTCGGAGAAACGTCTGCGTGAACTCGGCGATGTCGTCGTAGATTCCGGACAGCTCCTCGGGAGAGGCCAGGAAGACGATGCGGAAGAAGCCGTCCTCGGGCCGCGTCCCGAAACCCGAGCCGTAGACGCAAAGGACGCCCGTCGAGCGCAACAGCCCGAGGACGTAGTCCGCATCGGTCTTGCCCGGCGGGAGGGTGACCCGCGGCATGGCGTAGAAGGCAGCCGTCGGCGCGACGACCGATATCCCGTTGATCGCGTTCAGGCGGCGTGTCGTGAGCTCGGCCCGGACGCGCAGCGCCGAGCGAAACGCAACCTGGTGCGATCGATCGCCGTTGAGCGCGGCCGTAATCGCATACTCCATCGGCCCGGTTGCGCACAGCCTTCCATCAGCCAGCTTCTTGATCGCCCCCAGCGCATCGTCCATGCGGGGCGTGCTGCCGACGGCCATCCAGCCGGCGCGCCAGCCGGGCGCGAGGTAGGCCTTCGATAGAGAGGAGAACGTGATGACCGGGGCATCCGGATAGCCGGCGGCGAGCGCCGGGACCGGGCCGTCGAAGGCGAGATCCGCATAGACCTCGTCTGCGAGCAACGGGAAATTGTGGCGATCGGCCAGCTCGACGAGAGCACGCCGGATCTCGACCGGATATGTCGCGCCGGTCGGATTATTGGGGTCGATGACGACCAAAGCGCGGGTGGCGGGCGAAATCTGGCTGCGCACGTGGTCGACGTCGGGCATCCAGCCGCGCTCGGGGTCGGTTCGATAAAACACCGCTTTCGCGCCGATCTTCGCCAGGACGGCCGTATACAATGGATATGTCGGGACCGGGATCAGCACTTCGTCGCCCGCCTCGGCGAGCGCGGTCAGCGCCAGCTCAATCCCCTCCGACGTGCCTGACGTGATGACTACACGGTCAGGCGAGACCGGCATGCCCCGCCGGTCGCACTCGGCGGCGACCGCCTCGCGGGCCGACAGGATGCCAACCGACGGCGCGTAGCCATTGTGTCCGGCGCGGATCGCCCGGTCGACTGCTTCAATCAGGTGCGCGGGTGTCTCGAAGCCGAACGTGATGGGGTCGCCGATATTGAGGTAGCGGACGCGGCGACCCGCAGCCTCAACCTTTCGGGCCTCCGACACGATATTGCGGATTGCGTAGACGAAGCCACCAATTCGTGACGCGACCGGGATGGGGGAGGTCGTTCGTGCTTCCATTTCCGCAAATCTTAGCAGGAAAAGGCCACTGTCCGAGCGGGCCCGAGTTTTGTAGAAATAACAGTCGGGGATCTTGCGAATCGCGTAAATTCTACGCGAGATCGCCAGAGTTTCTGGAACGACAGCTATGTCATCTACTTTAAAATCAGCGATTTACAAGCATGGCAGGCTCTTTGGAAGAGCTGAGCGCATGCTGAGCCGTCTGGCCGTCCTCACGGCGTCAGCGGTTGTGGTGGCCTCAGCGGCGTCGGGATCCTGGCAGCTCGGAGCGCAAGCAGCGACGGCTCCTCCCCAAGATCCGGCGCCCCGGTTCAAGTCGGCGGTCGACCTGGTCTCCGTGTCGGCGGTCGTCAGGGACAAGAAGGGCCGATTCGTGCCGCATCTCTCCCGCGAGGACTTCATCGTGGTCGAGGGAGGGGAGCGGCGGCCGATTGTGGGGTTCAACGCCGAGGCCGACGGTCCGGTCAAGGTGGCGGTGCTCTTTGACATCAGTGGAAGCATGCGGATCGGGACAAAGGCTGTTGACGCACAGCAGGCCGCGCGTCACCTCTTCAGTTCGCTGAAGGCCGGGGACCAGGCGGCCCTCTTCGCCTTCGACACGCAGCTCGAGAAGGTCACCGACTTCACGACCGATTTCAAGGGTCTCGAGTCGAAAGTGGACAAGGTCGAGCCGCCGTTCGGGCAGACGTCGCTTTTTGACGCGATTGCCGAGACGGCGAAGGCGGTGGCAGAGTCGGTCGGCGGCGGGACCGGCAAAGTCCCGCAACGCTCGGCAATTGTGGTCCTGACCGACGGCATCGATACGAAGAGCCGGTTGACGGCGCCGGAAGTTTCGGCCATCGCGAGCAGCATCGACGTGCCGGTCTACATCGTTGCCGTGATGTCCCCGGTGGATGACCCGAGGAATCCGGACTATGGCACGGGGGCGCTCAGCAGCGGCCTCACGGATCTGGCGCGATGGACCGGCGGAGATTTCTTCATCGCGATCTCGCCGGCGCACGCGAGCATCGCGGCGCGGCAGATTGTCGGGGAGATGCGGAACCAATACATGCTCGCGTTCGAGGCGTCGCCACGAGCAGGCTGGAAAGCGTTGGAAGTGCGGGCGCGGGACCGGGAACACATCGTGCGCGCGCGAAGTGGGTATACCGCCGGGGGGGGTTCGCCATCCCCCGAAGCGGCGCGGCAGCGATAGCGGACGGCGGCGTCGTGGCGGAGAAGGTGGAGAGCAGGTCGGCATAGTTCTGGCGTTCGCGTTCCCTTATGGGACGCGAGTTCATACTGGAGGAGCTGAGTCATGAAGAAAGTCGTGCTGTCGGTAACGTTGCTCGCGCTGGCTCTTGGAGGCACGACGGCGTGCGCGACCAAGAAGTTTGTGCGCGGCGAAGTCGGTCAGGTTAACAACAAGGTGGACACGCTCTCGAAGTCCCTCGAGGAGACGCAGGAGCGCACCAAGGCCAACGAAGCGAAGATCGGCGAAGTCGACCAGAAGGTCGCGGTTGTCGATCAGAAAGCCTCGGCCGCCGATCAGAAAGCGGTCGCCGCGAACAGGAACGCCGACGCGGCGGGCGCGGCGGCTGCCGCGGTCAACACGCGGGCGGACGCCATTGAGAAGGCCTCGAAGCGCATCGTCTACGAGGTTGTGCTGAACGAAGAGAAGGGTAACTTCAAGTTCGGTCGGGCGACGATGCCCGAGACGGTCACGCCCGAGATCGACGCGCTCGTGCAGCAACTCAAGGCGAACCCCAACGGCGCCTACATCGAGATCGAGGGCCACACCGACAACGTGGGCGACAAGGAAATCAACTACAAGCTTGGCCTCGAGCGCGCCGAGAACGTGAAGCGCTATCTGTATGAGACGCACCAGGTGCCGCTCCACAAGATCAATGTCATCAGCTACGGCGAAGACAAGCCAGTTGGCGACAACAAGACCAAGGATGGTCGCGCGCAGAACCGGCGCGTCGTGATCAAGGTGCTCGCGTAGTCAGTAGCATCGGCCACCTCGGTGGAACCCTGACTCCCGTCCAGGGTTCCCCGAGGTGAATCTCTGTTACGTCGCTGCAGTCAAAACGTCGCTGCAGCCGACCGGGGGCGGAACGCTGGGGGCCGTGCCGGGCTGGTCCGGTTCGGTGTCCATGATTAACGTCAGCACTTTCGCAGGGTGCTTCGCGCTCCGCCTCCGGTCGACTGCAGCGGCTCTTCCCCAACCGCTACGTCCGCACTCATCCCCCAGCTGAAGTTCAGGACGTTTCGTCCCGATAGACGATCCATGCGATCCATCTTTCGCCGATTGGCTGGAATTGTGTTGCTGAGCGCCGCGGGGCTTCTCGTGGCGACACCCGCCGCCGCCCAGATCGGCGTCGGCGCGCGCCTGGCCTGGGTCACCGGCGATTCGAGTGTCGATACCGATACAGTACGGTTCACCGGAGGACAGGTCCGCCTGGGTATTTCCCGGCGGATGGGCGTCGAAGTATCCTTCGACCGCCACTCGGAGGAGTTCGACCTTCTCAACCAACGTGTGAAGGAAACGCCCATTCAGGTCTCCCTGCTTTTCAAGATGGCGGCCGGGAGTTTTCAGCCATATCTCCTGGGCGGCCCCGGTTGGTACAAGCGGAGCGTCTCGCCAATCGATGGACCGGCGGACGAACTCGATGTCAGCACAACTGAATTTGGCTGGCATGCCGGCGTGGGCGCGGAGCTGCTCATGGGGAAGCACGCCGGCATTCACGGCGACTACCGCTATACCTTCCTCGATTTCGGCAACGACAATACTGTGGGCGGCGGGATTCTCCCAGGTGGGATCATCGACAGCGTGCTGCCCGGACACCGGGGTTCGATGTGGACGCTGGGCTTCACGGTGTATTTTTAGTTGGCGGCTGGCGGCTGGCGGCTGGCGGCTCGCTGTTGGCTGTTGTTGGGCTTGGCGATGAGCTAACAGCCAGCCGCCAACCGCAAGCCGCCAGCAGCTGATATATGCTCTCCCCGTTCTCAGCCACAGGAGGACGGATGAGTGTTTCACTTCGCCGGCTCGCGGCCCTTGGGCTCGTTGCCGTGCTCGGCCTGGCAGCGGCCCCGGTCAAGAAGATCCAGTTCACTGACACCAAGCTGAAGAACGGGTTGCGGGTGATCGTTTCGGAGGATCACTCGGCGCCTGTCTTTGCCGTCGCGGTCAACTACAACGTCGGCTCGCGCGACGAGCGCAAGGGCCGCACCGGCTTCGCGCACCTCTTCGAGCACATGATGTTCAAGGGGTCCGCCAACGTCGGCGCCGGCGAGCACCCGCAGCTCGTCTTTTCCAACGGCGGCTCGATGAACGGCACGACCAACAAGGACCGGACGCTCTACTTCGAGATCATGCCGGCCAACCAGCTGGATCTTCCGTTGTTCCTCGAGGCCGATCGCATGCGCTCGCTCGACATCACCAAGGACAACCTCGACAACCAGCGCAACGCCGTGCAAGAAGAACGGCGGCTCCGCGTCGACAACCAGCCCTACGGCCGCACCTTCGATACGCGCGATGAGCTGGCGTACGAGAACTTCGCCTACGAACACTCGGTCATCGGGTCGATGGCCGATCTGAGCGCCGCAACCGTTGACGACGTGGCCGCATTCTTCAAGACCTACTATGCGCCCAACAACGCCGTCCTCAGCATTGTCGGCGACGTCGACACGAAAGTGACACTCGAGAAAGTGCGGAAGTACTTCGAGTCCATTCCCTCGCAGCCCGCGGCTCCGGCGGTGGACATGACGGAGCCGCCACAGACCGAAGAACGCCGGGCGACGATCGAAGACGGGCTGGCACGATTGGCCCGGCTCGACATGGTCTACAAGACGCCGCCAAGCGGTTCGCCGGATGACGACGCGTTGCAGGTGCTTGGCACTGTGCTGTCGAGCGGCCGCAGCTCGCGGTTCTACGAGAACATCGTTCGCCAGAAGCAGCTCGCGGCCAACGTGTCTGCGTTTGCCGGCGAGAGCCGAGGACCCTCGCTCTTTACCATCGTCGGCACCGTCAATCCGGGGAAGAGCGTTGCCGAGCTCGAGGCTGCCGTCGACGTGGAGATCGAGCGCGTGAAAGCCGGGCCGATCGAGGAGTGGGAGATCGAGAAGGCGCGCAACAACGCCAGGACGCAGCTCGTCAACAGCCTGGGGAGCGTGCTCGACCGCGCGGTGACGCTCGGCGAGGACGCGCTCTTCTACAACGACCCGGGACGAATCAATACGCGGGCGGATCGGATCGCAAAGGTCAGCGCGTCTGACGTTCAGCGCGTGGCCAAACAGTATTTGGTAAAGAGCGGGCGGACCGTCGTGGTTACCGTTCCCAAGGCTGCGCCGGCCAAAGGAGGTCTGTGATGAGGCGCCTCGCGCTCTCGGCCATGGCGGCCTGGTGCCTGGTGTCGGTCATCACGGCACAGTCGGCACCCGGCGGGCAGGCACAGCCGCCATCGACGACCGGTGTCGTCGTCAAAGGCAAGGCACCGGTCTCGAACGAGATCCTGAAGGTCGCGCTGCCGAAACCGCAGGAAGCCGATCTACCGAACGGGCTGCATCTGATGGTCCTCGAGGATCGCCGGCTGCCGCGCGTCACCTTCCAGATCATTATTCCTGGAGCGGGCGGCTACTTCGACCCGCCGGCCCTGATCGGGCTCAGCACCTACACGGCGCAGATGATGCGCGAAGGCACCAGCAAGCGATCATCGCAGCAGATCTCGCAAGAGCTCGAGACGATGTCGGCCTCGGTCGTCGTCGGCAGCAGCCTGTCAGGGCCGTTTGCGACCGTGTCCGGCAACGCGCTGACGGAAAACCTGCCCCGGCTCTTCGACCTCACGGCCGACGTGCTGCTCAACGCGTCGTTCCCGGCTGACGAGTGGGAGCGGCTGAAGGTGCGCACTCGCGCCGGCCTGATCCAGCAGCGGACGCAACCGGGGTTCCTCTCGGCGGAACGGTTCTCGAAGGTGATCTTCGGCGACCACCCGGCGGGGCGCGTCTCGGCGACGCCGGAAACGCTCAACGCGATCACGCGCGAGGCGATGGTCGAGTACCACAAGACCCATTTCGTACCCGACCACGCCCTCGTCGCCTTTGCCGGCGACATCAGCCTGGCCGAGGCGCGCAAGATGATCGAGACGACGCTGGCGGCATGGAAGAAAAGCGGCACGCCGAACCCGGCGACGACCGAACCGCCGCCGCCCGGACCGGCAAAGGTCTACCTCATCGCGCGCCCCGGCTCGGTGCAGACAACCCTGATGGTGGGCACGCAGTCGATGGTACGGACCGATCCGGACTACGTGCCGCTCACCGTGGCCAACCGCGTGCTCGGCGGCACGATGGGCCGGCTCTTTATGCACTTGCGCGAGGTGAAGGGCTACACCTACGGGATCGGCAGCGGCTTTTCCGCGACTGCCTTCCGCGGTCAGTGGTCGGCGTCGACCGACGTTCGGACCGAGGTGACCGAGGCCGCGCTCACCGATCTGCTGGCCGAGATCGCCGACATGCGCGACAAGCCGGTACCCGAGAAAGAGCTGCAGGACGCCAAGCGAGCCATCGTCGCGAGCTTTGCGAGGGATCTCGAGAACCCGCCGCAGGTGCTGGGCTACTACGTGCAGAACTGGCTCTACGGGCTGCCTGCCAATTACTGGGACACCTACCCGGCGAGAATCAATGCCGTGACGCCGCAACAGGCGCAGGCGGCGGCTGCCAAGTACTGGGACGCATCGAAGTTGCAGATCGTCGCCGTCGGTGACGCGGGGAAGATCACCGACATCCTGAAGACGAAGGGCACGCTCGAGACGTTCGATGCAGAGGGCAAGCCGGTGAAGTAGGGAGTTGGCTCAGGGCTCAGGGAAGAGCCTTGAGATCCTAGTCCCGGGATTAGGCTCTGAGAACTCTTGCCTGAGCCCTGAGCCCTATAGCTCTCCGCTCTTCGCACACACCTCTTCCATCGCCCCGGCGAAGGTGTCGATCTCTTCGAGCGTCGTGTAGACGTTCGGCGTGATCCGGGCGCCTTCGTATTCGGCGTGGACGATCGGCGTCGCGATAATCCGCCAGTGTTCCCACAGGCGTGCCACGACTTTTGGCGTCGGCACGCCTGTGATCTGTACAGTGCCGATGGCGCACGACTGCGCCGGGTCCAGGTTCGTGTGCAGGCGGATCTTCGGGTTCTGGGTCAGCCGATTCGCCCAGCGATCGCGGAGGTAGCGAAGGCGCGCGGCTTTGCGCTCGATGCCGATGCCCTCGTGAAAAGTCAGCGCTTCGGCAATCGCGTTGTGGTTGGCGGCCGGGTGCGTCCCGATCTCCTCGAACTTCCGGATGTCGTTCGCCTTGGACGCGCTCGCTGGCGTGAGCGGCCACAGCGACGCGATGTTCTCGCGTCGCACGTAGAGGAAGCCAGTGCCGATGGGCGCGAGCAGCCACTTGTGGAGGCTCGTGCCGTAGTAGTCGCAGCCGAGGTCGCTGGCCTTGTACGGAAAGTGCGCGAAGGCGTGCGCGCCGTCGACGATCGTCTTGATCCCGCGCCGCCGGGCTTCATCGCAGACCTGCTTCACCGGGAAGATCTGGCCGGTGAGGTTCGTGATGTGACAGAAGTGCAGCACCTTGGTCGCCGGCGTGATCGCGCCAATCAGTCGATCGGCGAGGTCGGCGGGCGACTTCGGCGGCACGGGAAAGGAGATCTTCGTCAGCTTGATCCCGTCGCGCCGCACGCGCTGTTCCCAGGTGTCGATCATCCGACCGTAGTCCTGATTGGTCGTCACGACTTCGTCGCCCGGCTTGAGCGCGATGCCGAGCTGGGCGATCTGGAGCGCTTCGCTCGCATTGCGCGTGATGGCGAGCTCCTCGGCATCACAGCCGAATTCGGCCGCGAGCCGCCGGCGCACGCTCTCGATGTTGGGCTCGAGGATCTGCCACATGTGGTAGACCGGCGCCTGGTTCGAGATGTCCAGATATCGCTTGAGCGCCTCGTGCACGACGCGCGGGCTCGGACAGCAGCCGCCGTTGTTCAGGTTGATAATGGTTCGGTCGAGGGTGAAGGCCTGCTGGATCTCGCGCCAGTACGTCTCGTCGGCCGCGACACTTGCCGTCGGTTGTGCGGCGACGCGGCGTCCGGCCGCCTGCATGCGGGCGAGGCCGCCATCGGTGAACGCGGCGGTCGCGGCCAGTCCCGCGGTGCCGGTGGTGCGCAGGAATCCGCGACGGGTCAGCATGGCTGTTTGGCTTTCATGGAAATAGAACCCGGAACGTGCCGAGGATACTGTATTTCCCGCGTGGAAGGGTGACACAATACACCGCCTGCGCGGGTCTGCGACCCCGCGCCTCGGAGGGCATGTGGCGCTGTTTGGTCCTACCGTACTCCGGCTGGCGCTCGGGGTGGTCTTCGCGGCACATGGCGCGCAGAAACTGTTCGGCCTGTGGGGCGGCAGCCTGACGGGAACCGCCGCGTTCTTCGCGCAGCTCGGGCTCACTCCCGCCTACCCCCTGGCCATCCTCGTCGGGCTCGTCGAGCTCGGAGGCGGCACCCTGCTCATGGCCGGCGCTTTTACCCTCGTGACCTCCGCGGTGCTTACGGTCAACATGCTGGTCGCCGTGTGGACGGTGCATCTGTCGAGCGGCTTCTTCCTCAACTGGACAGTGACGCCCGGGCAGGGGCACGGCTACGAGTTCAACCTCGCGCTCGTCGGGGCGCTCGTGTCGCTCATGCTCACCGGGCCCGGTGCTCTGTCGGTCGATCGCTATCGAGCCAGGGCCGCGGAAACGCAGGCGTTCGGGCGAGCGAGGATGCGGGCAGGTCAGGTATGACTGTTCGTCTCGGGGGCGTCGTGATTACCAACCCGTCGAAGCCGTTCTGGCCAGACGAGGGGCTGACGAAACTGGACCTCGCGCGGTTCTACGCGCGCATTGCCTCGCAGATTCTGCCGTGGCTCAAGGGCCGTCCGGTCACCATGGAGCGGTGTCCCGAAGGCATCCGCAGCACGTGCTTTTATCAGAAGCAGGCGCCGGCCAACCTGCCCGACGGCGTTCCGACGATGAGCCTTCCCGCCCCGACCGCGCGTCGCGACGTGGACTACATTGTGGGCGGCAGCCGGAAGACGCTGCTGACGCTCGTCAACTACGGCTGCATCGCGATGCACGTCATGAACAGCCGGACCGATCATCTCGATCGTCCGGACTGGCTGGCCTTCGATCTGGATCCGTCGGACGGATTCGAGTCCGCCGCGCGCGCGGCGCTGCTGCTCCGCGATCGGCTCGAGGACCACGGCCTGGAGTCGTTTGCCAAGACCTCGGGCGGCCGCGGACTTCACGTGTTCGTGCCGTTGAGACGCGGCGCGGCGCAGGATCAGGTGCGCGCCTATGCCGTGGCGATCGCCAGGGAACTGGCGGCGCAGCACCCCAGGGTCGTGACCATCGAGGCGCGGAAGGCCAGGCGCCGGGCGCCCGTCTATCTCGACATCATGCCCAACGCCAGCGGGCGGACGATTGCGCCGCCGTTCTCCGTGCGGTGGCGGCCGCGAGCCCCGGTCTCGATGCCCCTTTGCTGGGACGAAGTCAGCCCGCGCCTCAATCCTGGCATTTTCAACATCCGGACCGCCGAGCGACGGATGGCCAGGAAGTCGCCGTGGGCGAGATTCTTCGGACACCGGCAGACGCTGCCTAGGATCTAGGCTCTAGGCTCAGGGCTCAAGGCTCAGGCAAGAGCCTTGAGTCTCACAGCCGGTCGAATAGGATCTGAATGAACTTCCCTGAGCCCTGAGCCCTGAGCCCTGAGCCCTGAGCCTTTCATGCCTCTCACCAACAAAACAGTTCTGATTACCGGCGGCAAGCGAATCGGCGCCGTGGTGGCGCTCGAGCTGGCGCGGCGCGGGATGGACGTGGCGCTGTCGTACCAGCGCTCCAAGGACGAGGCCGAAGCGACGGCCGACACGGTGCGCGGCGCAGGTCGACGAGCGGTCGTGCTGCAAGCGAATCTCTCGCACGGCGCCGACTGCACGACGCTCGTCAACGGCGCCGCCGCGGCGCTCGGACGGCTCGATGTCCTCATCAACATGGCGTCCGTGTACCGATCGCAGCCGCTGGGCGACATTGACGAAGCGCGATGGGACGAGGGCCTCGCCGTCGATCTGAAAGCAGCGTATCTCTGCGCGCGCGCGGCCATACCGCACATGCGCACGGCCGGCGGCGGACGCATCATCAACTTCAGTGATTGGGTCGCCGCGAGCGGACGACCACGCTACACGGGCTACCTGCCGTACTTCGTCGCCAAGCGCGCGATCATCGGCCTCACCGAGGCCCTGGCGCTCGAGCTCGCCGGCGATCAGATTCTCGTCAACGCGATTGCTCCCGGCCCCATCCTCGCGCCCGAGAACACCAGTGATGACGAGCTGAAGAACGTGGAGTCCGCCACGCCGCTCGGCCGCTGGGGCGGCGAATCAGAGATCGCGACCGCCGTGGTGTTCCTCCTGGAATCCGGCTTCGTCACTGGCGAAACGATACGAGTCGACGGCGGGCGGCACGTCAGGTGATGGGAAGGGCTCAGGGCCCAGGGCTCAAGGCTCAGGGAAGAGCCTTCAGATCTCAGTCCCGCGATTAGGATCTGAAAGCTCTTGCCTGAGCCCTGAGCCCTGAGCCCTGAGCCCTGAGCCTTGAGCCCTTAAACAAGCTTGCTCATCGATTCCAGCGCGCCGGCGAGCTCACGGCGGTCCCTGGCGAAGCAGAACCGGATGTAGCCCTCGCCGTTGGCGCCGAAGTCCGCGCCCGGCACGCAGCCGATTCGGCCGCGTGAGATGAGTTCCTGGGCCATTGCCCACGACACCGAATCGCCCGGGTGCCCGCTCTGCGGCCGCCAGGTGGGGTTGATCCGCAGGAACGCGTAGAACGCACCCTTCGGCGGTGTCCCGCTCAGGATCTGGCCGGCGTGCTGTTTGATCCCGTCGTAGAAGAGATCCCGGCGCGCCAGGAGCTCGGTTCGAAAGGCCCCAATGCACGCCTGCGATCCTGCGAGTGCCCCGATGCCGCCGTACTGCACGATCGACGAGATGTTGCTGGCGGTATAGAAGAGTACTTTCTTCATTCGATCGCGGAGCGCCGGATCCTTCACCGCGACATATCCCAGCCGCAGACCAGTCATCGCGTACGTCTTGCTGAACGTGTAGAACGACAGCGTCCGGTCGTACATGCCTGGCAGTGATGCCGGGCTCACGTGCTCCGCGTCATCGAAGCGCACGTCCTCGTAGGCCTCGTCCGAGATGATCCAGATGCCGTGCGCGTTGGCGATGGCCGTGATGCGCTCGATGTCGGCCCTGGTGAGAACGCCGCCTGTCGGGTTGTGCGGCGAGTTGATGTAGATCGCCTTGGTCTTCGGCGTGACCTTCGACTCGAGCTCGTCGAGATCGAATCTCCACCCGAGCCGCTCGTGCAGTGGGCACGGCACCACGACACCGTGGGCGAGCGTGACGTTGCCCATCGACGGCGGCCATTCCGGATCGGGCACGATCACTTCGTCGCCGGGCTCGAGCAGCCCGTGACAGAGAATGTAGAGCGCGTGGATGCCGCCCGTCGTCACCAGAACTTCGTCGGGGGTGCCAATCGGGATGCCGTTCGTCGTCCTGAGCTTGTCGGCGATGAGCTCGAGCAGCCGCGGCACGCCGGTCGTCTGCACGTAGTGGCTGCGGTTCTCGTCGATGGCCCGGCGCATCGCATCCTTGACCGTGTCCGGCGCATCGAAGCTCACGTCGCCTTGGTCGAGGCGAAACGGATCCTTGACGCTGTACATCATGTCGCGGATGCGGATGATGCCGGACAGCGGGACGGAGTCGATGAATTGGGCCATGGGGGAATGATATAGGGCTCAGGGCTCAGGGCTCAGGGCTCAGCGAAAACCTTCGAGTAAGTAATCGAAGCTTTTGCCTGAGCCTTGAGCCCTGAGCCTTGAGCCTACAATAGAGCGTGGCCAGAGCTGGCGAATCCATCGAAGACTTCTGCCGGGCGTGCAAGTTGGATCGGATGCATACGGTTGTCGCGGCCGATCCCAACGGCGTGCCGATTCGCGTGGCTTGCGGGTACTGCTCGAGCGAACACAACTATCGGGGTGGGCCCAGGATGCACTTGCCACCCGGGCGGCCCTCCGACGGTGCTTGGGGCCCCGCGAGCACCGAGAAAGATGTCCGGCACGGATCGAATCCGGACCAGGCGCGTGGGTCCCGTGCGGCGGTTGCGCGACAGGCGCGAGCCGATCGGCAACCATTCCCCCTCGTCAGCGAACGCGAAAGGACGGCGGCTCCCATGGCGGTGTCTGCAGACCAGTCCGACCTCGAAATGCTCCTGCGGCGCATCATCCGCGAGGAGGGCGGCATCACGCCGGTGGCCCCTGCCGAGAAATGGCGTGGCGGCACGCTCGTGCTCAAGCCAGGGAACGGCTCACAGGAGAAGAGCTGGCCGATCGAGACCTTCTTCCACAAGATCGTGATGATCCGTAATCGCTTGCGGACGCTCGAGCAGCAGGTGAACGGCATGGACGCGCCCGAGGACGTCAAAGTGAAGCTGCAGAGCTACATCAGCGGCTGCTACGGCTCGCTCACGAGCTTCAATGTGCTCTTCGCCGACGAGGACGACCAGTTCAAGGGCGCCGCCGGGGAGTAAGGCCCCAGCGTCAGACCAGGCTCAGGACCCGCTCCAGCGTCGTTGCGGCCTTCCCGAGTGGCAGGTTGCTGATGTAGAAGTGGCGGGCGCCTGCGGCTCGCAACTCGCGAATCGAACGCGCGCACACTTCCTCAGCGCTCGCGCCCCCGCCGAACTCCCTCGTCAACTCATCGACCGGCACTGGCAGGAAATCCTTGAGGATGTTCAGCGTTTTCGCATTCGCCGAGCGGTAGTAGAACACCCCGAACAACCCCGGCATGGTCACACGTCGACGTCCGGCCTCTTCGAGGAACCGCTCGACCTCCGGGCGGCTGTGGTGCGACACGATCTGTGTCAGGTAGAACTCGGCCGTGACGTGCTCGGCCATCAGGTAACCCACCTGCGTCGCCGCGTCAGCGTGGGGGTTGGCCCACCCCCCCAGCGTCAGGTCGGGGCGATGATGACGGATGTGCTGACGCAACTGCCAGGCGTGCTCCACGCACCGCGGTGGCCCCACGCTCTTGTCGCCGCCAAGCACGACCAGCGACTCGAACCCGTGTTGATACGCACGGTCGGCATAACCAAGGCAGTACTCGAGCGGATGCTTCGTCGTCAGAAACGGCGCGATGCTCGAGCGCGGGACGTCGCTGCCCAGGTTGATCACCAGGTGACGCAGGTTGTCTTCCTCTTTCAGGCCCACCGCGCTGTCGGTGAGGAAGACGAACGTGCCGCCGCGCGTCAGGCTTTTGACGGCGTGATACGTGTCGATCCAGGCATCCATGCTTGCCGCCGTCGCCAGCTCGGCGCGCGGTGGCCGAAGCTCAGTCGAGATGAGCGAGGGTTGAGAGCGGAGACTGTCGAGCAACGTGGACATGTCGTGGCTGAAAGAAAGATCCGCGCGATCCGCGTCCCGTGAATTCCGCGTGATCCGCGTCCCGCGTTGACGCGATCCGCGACCTGAGATCCCTGCGATCCGGCTCGCGTTCGCAATACCCGCGTTCCGCGTTGTGCAGCTCTACTATCATAGCGGTTGTGTTCGGTGCGCTTGCGTCGTTACCGTCCGTGCCGTTCGCGCCGGAGCCCACGCCGGTCGAGGAGATGCCACGTCTGCGGACCATGCTCGGCGGCGGTCCACGATTGCTCGTCAAGCGCGATGACGCGATTGGCTTCGCGTTTGGTGGCAACAAGGTGCGGAAGATGCGTCTCGTCGCGGCTGACGCGCTCGTCCGGCAGGCCGACACGCTCATCACGTGCGGCGGCGTACAGTCCAATCACGCTCGCGTGACGGCTGCGGCCGCGGCCAAACTGGGTTTGCGATGCGTGCTCGTCGCCAACGGCGACGCGCCCGAGCGCCCGACCGCCAACGCACTGCTCGACAGACTGCTGGGCGCGGAGATTCGGTATGTGCCCACTCGGGAAGATCGAGCGCCGGAGATGGAGGCCGTCGCTGCGGCGCAGCGTGAGGCCGGTCGACGGCCCTACGTGATTCCGATCGGTGCCTCGACGCCTCTCGGTGCCGCGGCGTTTGCGCACGCCGTGACCGAGCTCCTCGAGCAGATCACTCCACCAGACGTCATCGTCCATTCGACATCGTCGGGAGGGACGCAGGCCGGGCTCGTCGCCGGTTGCGCGCTAGCGGGCATTCGAACGAAGGTCCTTGGCATCAGCGCTGACGAGCCGGCGGCCGTGCTGTCGGCAGATGTTCGCCGGATTCTCTCTGGCCTCGCGGATCTGATCGGTCCGTTGAGCAGCTCGCCGTCGCGCACGCTGACCGATGTCGAGATCGACATCGACGACGGGTGGGTCGGCGAGGGGTACGGCGTCCCAACGCCTCAGTCGCGTGAGGCGATGGAGTTGCTCGCGCGGACAGAGGCGCTCTTCCTCGATCACACCTACACCGCCAAGGCGATGGCCGGGTTGATGGCGCGTGTTCGAAGCGGCGCGTTCAAGGATACCGACACGGTGTTGTTCTGGCATACCGGCGGACAGGTTGCGCTGTTTGCCTAATGCACAAGGTCGAAGGTGAATGGTCGAAGCTTGCCGAAGGCTGAGAGCTGAGAGCTGAGAGCTGACAGCTCTGATGAGGTGCGATGAGACTGACATTCCTCGGAGCGGCGCAGACAGTGACGGGATCGAAACACCTGCTCGACACCGGGTCAGCAAAGGTGCTGATTGATTGCGGCTTGTTCCAGGGGCTCAAGGAGCTGCGGTTGCGGAACTGGCACGACCTGCCGATCAAGGCGTCGGAGATAAGCGCGGTCGTGCTGACGCACGCCCACCTCGATCACTGCGGCTATCTTCCGCGACTGGTTGCACAGGGCTTCCGGGGACGCATCTTCTGCACGCCGGGCACACAGGACCTGTGCCGCATCGTGCTGCCCGACTCGGGCCGCATTCAGGAAGAAGACGCCGCGAGCGCCAATCGCCACTCGTATTCGAAGCATGCACCGGCGCTGCCGCTCTATACCGAGGCGGACGCCTTTCGCGCGCTCACGCTCCTGCAGCCCGTCGGCTACGATCGTCCCGTGCCGGTCGCCGGAGGCGTCGAGGTCGACTTCATCAACGCCGGTCACCTGCTCGGATCGTCGTACGCGCGTGTTCGCACCGGCGGGATGACCATCCTCTTCGGCGGAGATCTGGGCCGGTTCGGGCGCCCGGTGCTCCCCGATCCCACGATGGTCGCGGAGGCCGACTATCTCCTCGTCGAGTCCACATACGGCAACCGCGTGCACGAGAAGGATGACAACGGCGACAGGCTGGCGCAGGCGATCAAGACGACTGTCGACCGCGGCGGCAAGGTGATCATTCCGTCGTTTGCCGTCGGCCGTGTGGAGGAGCTGCTCTACTGGATCAAGCGTCTCGAAGACGAGCGTCGTATTCCGATCCTTCCTGTGTTTGTCGACAGCCCGATGGCGACCGAAGCGTTGCGCCGCTACACCGAGCGCGTGCGGGAGCTGGATCCCGAGCTGCACCCTGAAGAGAGCGACGAGAAGGCGCCGCACGGGCACGCCAACCATGCCGACTCTCGCGACAGACGGCGGGAGCACGCACGGCGAGAGCGCCAGTTGTGTGTCTTCTGCACCGAGCGCCTCCGTGTCGTGGCGTCGACGCAGGAATCCAAGGAGCTGACGGCGTCGAAGATGCCGGCGATCGTCATCTCGTCGAGCGGTATGGCGACAGGGGGCCGCATCTTGCATCACCTCAAGGCCGGATTGCCCGACCCGCGAAATACCGTGCTCCTGGTCGGGTTTCAGGCAGCGGGAACTCGTGGCCGTCGCCTGATCGAGGGCGAACAGGAAATCAAGATCCATGGCCAGATGATCCCGGTGCACGCGCGCGTCGAGAAAATCAATTCGATGTCCGCCCACGCCGACTCCGAGGAGATCATGCGCTGGCTCGGCGGCTTCACACGCCCGCCGCGCACGACCTTCCTGGTCCACGGCGAACCCGTTGCCATGGAGGCACTGCAGGCGTCGATCACGGCCAGGCTCGGTTGGAACACGAAGCGGCCCCAGCACGAAGAGACCGTTGAGCTGTCCTGAACCGACGCGCGTGGCGGGGGCGGTTCGCGAATCACTCCTCCTCCGCACGGTAGAATTGACGTTATGACCTCCAAATGGTTGGCGGGTGTGATGGGAGCAGCAATGGCCGTGTCCGTGGGGTGCAGCAGAGGAACCGAGAACAATACGCCAGCGACCGACAGTTTGAAGCCGGCGGCCGCGACGGCGCCGGCAGACCGCAAGTATCTGCTCGAGCGGGTCGATGATGCGGCTGTCGTGCAGCTGTATGCCGATGGCTTCGAGAAACTGCCGCTCGGCGAGAAGACGCTCATCTGGCACCTCTACCAGGCGGCGGTCGCGGGCCGCGACATCTTCTACGACCAGCGATACGCCCGCAACCTCGAGATGCGGGACGTGCTCGAGGAGATCATCACGCATCCCGAGGACGTCGATCCCGGGACGCTCAGCGAGGTCCAGCGCTACACGAAGCTCTTCTGGATCAACACGGGACCGTACAACAACCTGACCGCGCGCAAGTTCGTGCTCAAGTGCACGCCGGAGGCGTTCGCGGCGGCGCTCGCCGGGGCCCAGAAAGGTGGCGCGAAGTTTCCGCTCAAGGCCGGCGAGTCGCTCGATGCGCTGCTCACGCGCATGCAGCCGTTGTTCTTCGACCTCACCGTCGATCCGATCGTCACGAACAAGACGCCAGGAGCCGGGAAAGACATCCTTGCGTCGAGCGCCAACAATCTCTACGTGGGCGTGACGATGAAGGACATCGCGGGCTTCAAAGAGCAGTACCCGTTGAACTCGCGGCTGGTAAAGCGGAACGGGAAGCTCGTCGAAGAGGTATATCGCGTCGGCGGGAAGTACGACGCCCAGATTCGCGCGATCGTGGGGCACCTCGAGGCCGCCATCCCGTTTGCGACCGAGCCCATGGCGAAGGCGCTGAAAGCCCTCGTGAGGTTTTATCAGACCGGCGAGACCGCTGATCGCGCGGCTTACGACGTCGCCTGGGTCCAGGATAAGGCATCGCCGGTGGACACGATGAACGGGTTCATCGAGGTCTACATGGACGCCCGCGGGATGAAGGGTTCCTGGGAGGCGCTTGTCTTCTATGTGAACCCGGAGAAGACCGCCGAAATCCGGAAGCTCGCGGCCGACGCGCAGTGGTTCGAAGACCGCATGCCGTGGGACGCGAAGTACCGCAAGCAGGGCGTCACCGGCATCACGGCCAACGCCATCGATGTCGTCATCGAGTCGGGCGACTCGGGCCCTATCACGCCGGTTGGCATCAACCTGCCGAACGATCAGGACATTCGCGAGAAGTTCGGGAGCAAGTCGGTCTCGCTCACCAACGTCAATGACGCCTACGACCGTTCGACGTCAGCCGAGTTCCGGCGCGAGTTCGCGTGGACGCCGGAAGAGGCGGCGCGCGCCGAGAAGTGGAGCAGCGTGGCGGGCGAGCTGACGACCAACATGCACGAGGTCATCGGCCACGCCTCCGGGAAGATCTCCGAGAGGCTCAAGGGCAGCCCGCAGAGCGCGCTCAAGGAACAGTACTCGGCGCTCGAGGAATCGCGCGCGGATCTGGTGGCGCTCTATTTCCTGCCCGATCCCAAGCTGGTCGAGTTGGGACTGATTGACGCCACGGATCACACCGAGATCGTGCAGGCGGAGTACGAAAGCTACACGCGCAACGCGCTCGTTCAGCTGCGGCGCATCCGCGAAGGCACGCAAATCGAGGAAGACCACATGCGCAACCGGCAGATGATCGTCCGGTGGCTCATGTCGAACTCGAAGGCGATCGACGTCCGCGAGCGGGAAGGCAAGACGTTCTTCGTGATGGTCGATCCGAAGGCGTTCCAGGAGGGCGTCGGCCGGCTGCTCGCCGAGGTCCAGCGGATCAAGGCCGAGGGCGACTACGACGCGGCGGTCAAGCTGTTCGAGACCTACGGCGTCCACTTCGATGCGCGCCTGCGCGACGAAGTAGTCGCGCGCGTCGACCGGCTCAAGATGCCGTCCTACACCGGGTTCGTGCAGCCGCGGCTCACCGCGGTTACGTCAACCGACGGCCGGGTGACCGACGTCAAGATCTCGTATCCGATGGATCTGGCCACGCAGATGCTGGAGTACTCAGGCCGGCGAAAGTAGGTGGCGTGAAGAGACGGGGCTCGGTCGCTTTCGCGCTCGTCACGGGCTTCTGTGCGGTTGCGGCGTACGCCCAGCAGAGCCGCCAGACGTCCGGGGCTCGCGAGGTTCCGCTGCCCGTCATCCTGTCGATAGAGGACGACCGTGCGTCGACACGAGCGGACCTCGATGTGCTGCTCGCGGCGTTGCGGGGACCGCTCGGCGGTCGTGCGATTCAGTCGCTCGGCCGCCTCGAACGGCGCGACGTCATTACCGATCTCCTGCCGTATCTGTCAGCCGCAACCACTCGTGCCGCCGCAGCCACGGCCGTCGGCCTGGCGCTTCGCGGCCCCGCGCTCGACGGCGTTCCCCACGGCCAGCAGGAGCGGGCGGTTCTCGAGGCCCTGCTCGCGGCAGGCGACCTGGACATGGCCCTCACCGAGCCTGCCGCCCTCACGGCCATCACTCGCGCGCTCGGCCGGCTGCCGTACGAGGACGTCGAATCTTTTAAGTCCGCCGAGACCTTTCTTCGCAAAGTGCTCGAGAAGCCGTTTCCAAGGCTCGAGGACGCGCCGCACATCGGCGCGGCGAGAGGCCTCGAGTCGCTCGCCAGGCTGAACCGCAAGATTGCTTCGCTCGACGAGGAGACGATCGACCGCCTGAGGATCGTCGCGCGAACGATCGATCCCAGGCGTTCGAACCACCAGCGCAACGCGCTCGCGGCCCTGATCGCGGCGCTTGGCGTCGATGCCGAGACGCTCGACATCGTCCTGGCGGGCCAGAATCCCGAGGTCCGCCGCCTCGCGGTCCTGGCGCTCTCCGGCTCGGGGTCGGCCATCGAGGACGAGGAACGCATCGGCTACATCCGCAAAGCCCTGTCGGACACGTCCTACATGGTCCGGCTCGAGGCCGTGCGCGCGTGGACCCGCCGCGGCGTCAAGGCGCACGGATGTCAGCCGCTGCTCGATGCCCTCAGCGATCAGAGCCTGCACGTCGTCCTTGCCTCGCTCGACGCGCTCGGAGAGGTCTGCCGCGACGATGCGTCGATTACGACCAGGATGGCATCGGAGGCGCGGACGCCCAGACCGCAGGGACGGTGGCAGCGCGAGATGCACGCGTTCGTGGCGCTGGCCAAGCGTGACCGTGAGCGCGCCGCGATCAGCATGCTGACCTTCGCGACGCACAACACCTGGCAGGTCCGGATGTACGCCGCGAGGGCGGCGGCGATCGTTGACGATGTCCCCGTGCTGAGCCGCCTGGCGTCAGATTCGGAGGCGAACGTTGCCGAGGCCGCGCTGACGCCCCTGCGCCGGCTGATCGGTGCCGACAGCGATCCGTTGTTCATCGAGGTGCTGAATCGCAGGACACGAACCGTCCTGCGACATTCGGTGCGGCCGTACGAGGTCATCCGGACTGCTGCCCTCGCGCTCGACAAATCGGTGCCGACGCCGGCGCTGGTCGCCGCACTCGCCGGCGCGCTCGAACGGATTACGGCGGAGCAGTGCGAGACGTCGCGCGACGTGCGGCTCGCCCTGATCGACCGGCTGGCTCAGCTCGGCTCGCCGGCGCAGGTGTCGACGCTGATGCCGCTCCTCAAGGACTTCGATCCGAAGGTTGGCAGCGCGGCGGCGGCGGTCATTTCGCAGTGGACGGGCAAGCCCGTCGACATCGACACGCCGCACCAGAAGTCGGCCGACATCCCAACCGTCGACGATCTCTCGCGGCTGGTCCGGGTGTCTTTCGAGATGGACAGCGGGCGCCGGTTCGACATCCAGCTCGATCCTCTGGAAGCGCCACTCGCGCGCACGAGGTTCTTGGCCGCCGCGCGAAACGGGTACTACAACAACCTGACGTTCCACCGTGTGGTACCCAACTTCATCATTCAGGGCGGGAGCCCCGGCGCCAACGAATACTGCGGCGACTGTCCCTTCATGCGCGACGAGGTGGGCCGCATGCACGAGCGCGGGACCATCGGCATCTCGACCCGCGGGCCGGATACCGGCGACGCGCAGATCTTCATCAACCTCGTCGACAACCCCCGCCTGGACTTCGACTACACCGTCTTTGGCCGCGTGTGCTCGGGAATGGACGTCGTTGATGAGGTTGCCGAGGGTGATCGCATCGCCCACGTGTCCGTCCTGCCACCGACCGAAAGGTGCGGCGGCTAGGCTTTACCGAATCCTTACCACTTCGTCAGCCGCCCCTCATGCTCGGGAGCGGTCTGAATCCGTATTGTTATCTGAGGCGACACTGTGGCTTCCGCTCTGAGGCGGAAGATCAGTCAGTGCGCACAGAGGCCCCAATGTCCGTAGCAGCAGCCGAGAAGTCAAAAGCCGAACAATTCAGCGACAAGACCCTTCAAATCGTCAACGACGCCGCGCTGGCCCTGATGATGAGCGTCGGGCACCGCACGGGTCTCTTCGATACGATGGCCGATCTTCCGGCCTCGACCGTTGGCAGCATCGCTCAGACCGCCAAGCTCAACGAGCGCTACGTCCGCGAATGGCTCGGCGCGATGGTCACGGGCGGCATCGTCGAGTACGACGCGGCGACGGACCTCTATCGCCTGCCACCGGAGCACGCGGCGTGTCTCACCCGCGCCGCGAGCCCCCATAACGTCGCGGTGACGTCGCAGTGGATCGCCGTGCTCGGAAGCGCAGAGGACGCCGTCGTCGATGCGTTTCGCCATGGACGGGGTGTGCCCTACAGCGCCTATCCTCGGTTCCACACGGTGATGGCGGAAGAAAGCCGGCAGACCGTGGTCGACGGCCTGCTGAACCACATCCTGCCGCTCTCGCGCGGCCTGACGGACAAGCTCGGTGCCGGAATCGACGCCCTCGACATCGCCTGCGGCAGCGGCGGCGCCGTGCTCTCGATGGCCGAGACGTTTCCGCAGAGCCGTTTCACCGGCGTGGATTTGTCGGCCGAGGCGATTGCGGCCGGGCGCGGAGACGCGACAGCGCGCGACATCCGCAACGTCACGCTCGTCCAGGCCGATGCGGCCGAGCTCTGGCTCGAGGATACCTACCACCTGATCACGGCGTTCGACGCGATTCACGATCAAGCGCGCCCCGCGCGAGTGCTCGAGCGCGTGTATGCGGCGCTCCGACCCGGCGGCGTCTTCCTGATGCAGGACATCGCCGGGCACTCGAAGCTGTCGGACAACACCAGCCACCTCCTTGGGCCGTTCACCTACACGATCTCGTGCATGCACTGCATGTCGGTGTCGCTCGCCGCAGGTGGTCCGGGGCTGGGCGCGATGTGGGGACGCGAGAAGGCGCTCGAGATGCTCACAGCCGCGGGCTTCACGAACGTCCGCGTGGCCGAGCTGCCCCACGATCCGATTAACTATTACTACGTGGCGGTCAAGCCAGCCTGACAACAGGTTCATGAGGTTCAACAGGTTCAGAAGGTTCAGACGGTTCAAGGGTTCAGCCTGAACCTCGTGAACCTCCTGAGCCTCTTGAACCTTCCTGAACAGGTGGTACTCTGCATTGAAGGCATGTCCACCTGTTCGTTCGGGCCCTTCCGCCTGGACCTCTCCGCAGGTCAGCTCCGCCGTGGCGACGCAGTGGTGCCGCTCGCGCCGAAGGCGTTCACGGTCCTTCAGCATCTCGTCACGCGGAGCGGCCAGCTCGTCACCAAGGACGATCTGCTCGAGCTCGCGTGGGCCGACGTGCACGTGGGCGACGGCGCGTTGAAGGTCTGCATCCGCGAGATCCGCCGGGCGTTGCAGGACGATTCCAAGACGCCCGAATATATCGAGACGGCGCACCGGCGGGGCTATCGATTCATCGCGCCCGTCGCGATTGACTCGGCCGCGCCTGTGGCTCCCGGCCTCACCGTCGTGCCGGCCGGACCCGCGTCCGCGGTGATGACCGTTCCCGAGACGCACTACGCGCGCAGCGGCGACGTCAACATCGCGTATCAGGTCATCGGCAGCGGTCCGCGGGATCTCGTCTTCATCATGGGCTGGGTCTCGCACCTCGAGTACTTCTGGGCCGAGCCGTCCTTCGCGCGCTTTCTCCACCGGCTGGCGACGTTCTCGCGCCTCATCCTGATCGACAAACGCGGCACGGGCCTCTCCGATCGCGTCACCGAGCTGCCAACGCTCGAGCAGCGCATGGACGACGTGCGCGCGGTCATGGACCAAGTGGGTTCGAATTACGCGGCGCTGCTCGGGGTGTCGGAGGGCGGCCCAATGTGCGCGCTCTTCGCGGCAACGTATCCGGAGAAGACGCGCGCGCTCGTGATGTTTGGCACCTACGCGAAACGGCAGTGGGACCCCGACTACCCATGGGGGCCCACGCTCGAGGAGCGAGAAGCGTTTTACCAGCTCATTCGCGACGAGTGGGGCGGCCCGATCGGTCTCGAGGCCCGCGCGCCGACCGTGGCCCACGATCCGGCGTTTCGCGCGTGGTGGGCGACCTACCTGCGGATGGGCGCGAGCCCTGGCGCCGCGCTGGCGCTGACGCGGATGAACGCCGAGATCGACATCCGCGACATCCTGCCGTCGATTCGGGTCCCGACGCTCGTGCTCCATCGCCGTCACGATCACCTGTTGAAGGTCGAGGAGGGCCGCTACGTGGCCAGCCGGATTCCGGGTGCGCGCTTTGTCGAGCTGCCCGGTGAGGATCACCTGCCGTTTGTCGGCGATCAGGATGCGATCATCGACGAGATCGAGCGCTTCGTGACCGGCGCGCCCGGCGCCGGCACGAGGCCGCCGCTCGATCGCGTACTCGCCACGATCCTGCACGCGCGCGTCGAGGGCGTTGCTACCCAGGCGTTCCTCGATCACGCCGCGCGCGAGTGCGAGTGGTTCCGCGGCCGCCCGTTGCCGTCGATCGAGGGACAGTTCGTCGCCGCCTTCGACGGCCCCGCGCGCGCGATCCGTTGCGCGTCAGCGCTGACCGAGGCGGGCAGCCGCTTCGCCGTGCACGTGCACGTCGGCCTGCACACCGGCGAGTGCGCGATCGACGAGGGAGTCGCGTCCGGACCCCCGCTCGATCTCGCCGCGGGCATCGCCTACCGCGCCGCCGCCGGCGAGGCCCTCGTCTCCCGCACCGTCCGCGACATCGTCGGCGACGCGGGCCTGCCCTTCGAGGATCACGGTGTGCACCCGATTCCCGGGATGGGGGACTGGCGGCTGTTCAGGGTGTGAGAGGGGTTCAAGGGGTTCATGAGGTTCACCCCCTGAACCTTCTCTGAGCGGCCCGGTTGAGCCCGCCTCGAAGACGGTCTATTCTGAATCAAGCCCTGCAGATGTGCGCGGGCCACCCCACATGCGAATTGCCTGCTCGACCATCGCCCTCCTCTTGTGCGCCGCCCCTCTATCTGCGCAGGACGCCCCGCAAAAACCGCCGAAGAAGGGCGACACCGTCATCGTAAGAGGTTGCCTCCGCGGCAACGCGGTGGAGCAGGCAGACCTGCTCGTCGAAGACGCGGAAGGCGAGGTCAAGCAGAACGATCAGGTTCCGGCGATGACCTACCGGCTGCAGGGCGACAAGAGCGTCCTCAAAGCGCTCAAGGACAAGCACGATCGCATGGAGGTCCAGGTGAAAGGGATCCTGAGGTCCGAGCTGGCGGGCAGCGGCATCGGGACCAACGTCGGCCGGACGCGCATCACGATTGGCGTGGACCCGCGGAATCCCACGCGCGGGGCCGAGCAGCCGCTGCCGGTGCTCGAGGCCAAGTCGTTCGAGGCGACGACCGTCAGCTGCGGAAAGTAGCCGCTACCAGATCCGGTTCACACCATACCCATCGAAAACCGTCTCGTTGCTCACAATCGGCACGTCCTCGAGCTGCGCCTGCGCGACGAGCATGCGGTCGAATGGATCGCGATGATCGCCGGGGAGACGGCCGGCACGCTGGGCGTGGAGGATGGTGATATCGAGCGCCGTAAACCCCTGGCTCGCCGCTGCCGCGGCGACATCCGCCGCGACGTCCAGGGCGCCCGGAAGTTTACCCAGCCGGGCCTTGGTTGTGATCTCCCAGGCGGAAGCGGCGCTGATCAGGATGACATTCCGCTCGTCGGCAATCTGCCTGCGCGCGGTCGCTGGTAATCTGCGGTCCCCGTCGAGCCACCACAGGAACGTGTGGGTATCGAGCAAGAGCCGCATGTCACTCCGTCCAGGCCGCCAGCTCTCCCGGAGGTAGCGGAGTGAAGAAGGCGCGTGTCACCTTGGCGCGCCCACGCATCGCGCCAAACCGGCGTTCGACGCGTGGTGCACGGACCGGCACCAGGCGAACGACCGGAACGCGGCCGCGAGCGATCACGACCTCTTCCCCGGCGGCCGCCCGCTCGACCAGGCGGGACAACTGGCTCTTGGCCGCATGCATCGAGTGGGGTTTCTTCATCCCAAAAAGCTTAGCTAAGTCAGGTAGATCCAGTCAACAACCGCGCCGCCTTGGAATGCCTTGAGCCGCCACCCCGGCGCGGTCTATCCTGAGTCACGCCTCCTCGTGGCCCCGAGGCTCTCGACATGCGAATTGTCCGCTCGATCGACGCGCTCGTTGTGTGTGCAGCTGCGCGGCGCGCGGTGACTCCGGCGTTGAGGCTCGGCGTCGTTCTCCTGCTGCTGGCCTCTCCTCGGGCACAGCAACTCAATCTCCCCGAACCCCGTAACGTCGCGCCAGGTGTCCTTCTGTATCACCTCGACAGCCCGTCGCTCGTCGATCCGGAAGGACCGATCTCGATCTGGGCGCTCCGCCTCGATCCGGCGCGCGTAGACCTGCAAGCGGCGTTGGCGAACGACGAGATCATGGGCGTCGAAACGGTCGCAGGGATCGCCGAGCGCCACAAGCCGATCGCCGCGATCAACGCCGGCTTCTTTCTGCCAAACGGCGATCCGGCGGGCGTGATGACGATCGACGGCCGGCTCGTGAGCGACACGCGCCGGCCGCGCGGGGCGGTCGGCATCTCGAGAGACAAGACCGGCGTCAACCTGGTCTTCGCGCGGCTCCGCGCCACGGCGTCGCTCGTGCTCCAGAACAATGCGCCGCGGACGGACCGGCGGCCCGGTGATGGCAACGATCCCAATCGACGGCATCGACACGACGCGCATTCGCGGTCAGCTGATGCTCTACACGCCGTCGTATCACCCTGACACCGATACCGCGAAAGGCGGGCTCGAATGGGTCATCGACCGGCAGCGCGGACGGCTCGTCAGCGGTCCGCATCGCGACGGAAAGACGCGGATTCCGCCGCGCGGCTTCGTGCTATCGTTCGGCGGCGAGGTCGTTCCGGAAGAGCTCCGGCTCCTGAGCCGAAGCACTCGTGTGAGGCTCGATGTCTCGTACGAGCCAGTCGAGGGTGAGCCGAAATCCTGGCTGCTTGCGCAAGACATCGTAGGCGGCGCTGGACTCCTGCTGCGAGACGGAGCGGACGTCGAGGACTGGAGCATCGAGCGTTTCAACCCGGGCTTTGCCGAGAATCGTCACCCGCGCACGATGATCGGCACATCGCCGGACAAGACGATCTGGCTCATCACCGTCGACGGCCGCCAGCCGGAGCTCAGCGTCGGCATGACCCTGACCGAACTGCGCGCACTGGCCCGCCGCCTCGGGCTCGTCAACGCGCTCAACCTCGATGGCGGCGGCTCGACGACGATGTGGTTGCAGGGGCAGGTGATGAACAAGCCGTCGGACCCGACGGGGCCGCGGAAGGTGAGCGATGCGCTGCTGGTGTATGGTGCAAAGTGATGCGTCTGTCACGTACGCCATTCACGATGAGCACGATGGGACGATGGACACGATGACTTGTCCAGAAAGATCATCGTGACCATCGTCCCATCGTGTCCATCGTGCTGGATTCGTGTGCAGCAACCGTCGGCGGGGTCTGATCTGTGACCTATCGCTTCGGCCCCTACACGCTCGACCCGGCCGCGTATCGCCTGCTGCGCGACGCCGAGGTGATCCAGCTCTCGCCCAAGATCATCGACCTGCTCCTGTATCTCGTCGCCCGTCAGCCCGCGCTCGTCTCGAAGGAAGATCTCTTCAAGGCCCTGTGGCCGGACGTCGCGGTGACCGACAACGCGCTCACGCAGGCCGTCTCGGAGCTGCGTCAGGCGCTTGGAGACGACTCGTCCAAGCCGGTCTACGTCCAGACCGTCGCGCGGCGAGGCTACCGGTTCATCGCGCCGGTGACGACCACGGCGTCCTCGGGTGCTTCGAGCGCATCGACGACGACGCCGGACGCCGGTGGCGCCGCGCCAGAACCAGCGTCGCAGCAGCCGGCGATTGCCGTCCTCGACTTCGCCAACGTCAGCGGCGACAAAGAGCTCGCTTGGCTGTCTTCCGGCATTGCCGAGACGGTGACCAACGATCTGAGGTCCACGGCGCCGCTTCGCGTCGTCGATCGCATGCGCGTCGTGGAATCGGTCAAGCGTGGCGGATCCGATCTCGCCGCGCTCCGCGCCGACCTGCACCTCGACCTCGCCGTCGTCGGCAGCTTTCAGCGGTCGGGATCTCGGCTGCGGATCACCGCGCGCGTGGTCGATGCCGCGACTGGGGAAGCGACGGCCGAGGCCAAGGCCGATGGACCGCTCGAGCAGGTGTTCGAGCTGCAGGATCGGATCGTGTCGCAGTTTGCCGAGGCGCTGCGGATTGGGACCAAGCAGCCACGATCGCTCGGCGACACGAGCAGCCTCGAAGCCTACCGCGCATTCACCGAGGGGCGCGTGCGCCTGGAGTCGCTCGATGCCTCGGAGGTGCCCGCCGCGCTCGCCGACTTCGAAAAGGCGATCGAGCTCGATCCGCGGTACGCGGCCGCGCACGTCGGCCTCGCGAACGCGACCTTCTGGCAGTACGAGATGTCACGTGCGCGCAATCAGCCCGACGCGGGGCTGCTGGCGCGCGCCGTGGACCACGTCCGCCGCGCCATCGAACTCGAGCGCGATCTGGCCGACGCCTACGCGACGCTCTCGTTCCTGCTGATGAGCGCCGGTCGAGCCGCTGAAGCGTTGCCTGCCGCCCGCCGCGCCGTCGCGCTCGAGCCGCGGTACTGGGGCAACCAGTTCCGGCTCGCGCATGCGGCCTGGGGCGAGGAACGCCTGCACGCGCTCGCCCGGGCTCGGGATCTCTATCAGGATTTTCCGTTCGTGCATTTCGAAATGGCCATGGTGCACATCGCCCGCGGCCACCTCGATCGAGCCGAGCCGATCCTGCGTGAGGGAACGGTCGTGCAGGATCGCCAGGCGGATCGCAAGCAGCGATACCCGGCGAAGGGCCTCCACTGGTTGCTCGGCCTGGTCCGGCTGGCGTCAGGAGACACGGCCGAAGCGCTGCGTGAGTTCGAGAGCGAGAACGCATCCGGCACGCGACAGTTGTACGCCCGCGAGTTCGCGATGAACGCGCACGACGGCGCCGGGTTCGCGTATCTCGACGCGTCAGAGCCCGGTCCGGCGATCGAACGATTCACCAAGGCCCTCGAGCTCTTTCCCGAGCACGCGCGATCGCTCGTGGGACTCGGCGCCGCACGCGCATCATCCGGCGATGCCGCGGGCGCTCAGGACGCATTCAGTCGCGCGACCGCGGCGATTGACGCCCTGCGCCGCGGCGGCCGGTCGAGCGAGGCGATGCTGGCCGAAGCGATGCACCAGGCCGTCCGCGGCGACGCGGACCGCGCGTTCGAGACCCTGCACGCGCTCCTCGACAAGCCGGACATGCCCTTTTCCGGGTGGACCATCCCGATCGAGCCTCTGCTCGAGCCGCTCCGCAAAGATCCTGAGTATCAACGGGTTAGCGGCAGACTCGCCGAGCGGGCCAGATAGTTTCACCCTTCTTCACTCTCCGCTCAGGACTCCTCAGCCGTTCCAGTCGTACGTTTGACCCTGACGCCGTTCCTTTGCGAGGAAACGCGGAAGTTCAGGGAGAAACGCCATGTCCAGACTCTCTCGCGCGCTGCTGCAGGTCGTCATCGTCATCGCCGGCTCCACGGCGGCCGCCGCGCAGGATGCGGGTCGAGCCGTTGCGGAAGCACCCACCGTCGATGTGAACACGACGCGGCTCTTTTTCGGACCGACCGCGCGGTCGCTGCCGAAGGGCCAGGTGTACCTCGGGGTCTACGAGTTCTTCATGCCGTTCGTGCAGGTCGGCGTGACCGATCGATTCTCGATCGGAGGCGGAACACCCCTGCTGGTCGGGTTCGAGGACTTCGAGCGGCCGTTCTGGGTCACTCCGAAGCTGCAGATTCTCGATACGGGCAAGACGCAGGTTGCCGCAGGCGTGTTCCACGCGTTCGATTCCAGTTCGAGTGGCGGAGGCATCGCGTACGGTGTCGTGACCAGGGGAGATCAGAACGCGTCGTTCACGGGCGGGGCGGGAATGGCGTACGCCGTGGACGGTGGCCGCGCGGCGGTCGTCATGATCGGCGGGGATGCCCGCGTCCGACGCAACATGAAAGTCATGACGGAGAACTACCTCTGGCAGGGTGGCGACGGCGTGCTGACTGGCGGCGTGCGGTTTCTCGGCGACCACCTGTCGGCCGACGTGGGGCTCGCATTTCCGATCGGTGCCGGCGAGTTCTTCGCTTTTCCCGTCGTCAACTTCGTGTACGTCTTCTGAAGCGAGTGCACCATGACCGCATCACACACACCGACGCCCCTCTCTCGGGCCCGATCGGCGTGGCTCGAGGTTCAATCGGCCGAGTGGCTTCGTCAGGGATTGATCGACGCTGGCACGCGAGATCGGATCCTGAGATCCTACGAGGTTCAGTCGGCCGAACGCCGGGGTCTGGTGGCCCTCATGCTGCTCGGTGCGCTGATGTTCAGCATCGGCGTCCTGCTGCTCATCGGCTACAACTGGGACCGCCTCCCCGTGAACGGCAAGATTGCGATCATCATGGGCTCGGTCGCGCTGGCGTTTGCCGCCTCGGCGGTCACCTTCGCGCGACAGCACCGCCTGGCAGGCGAGACGCTCGCCTTCATCGGCGTCCTGCTCTACGGCAACGCCATCTGGCTCATCGCCCAGGTCCTTCACATCCGGGGCAATTTTCCGGACGCCTTCATGTGGTGGGCGATCGGCGCGCTGTCGTGTGCCTGGCTGGTGCGCTCGCGCGTCATCGGCGTGGCGGCCGCGGTGCTGGTCTTCATCTGGGTTGGCGTCGCCGCTGATCAGGTGTTTGACAGACCCGGCGTCTCGTTCGCCGCGGTTCTGGCGGCGACCATCGCGTTGGCGTACACGCAGAAGTCCCGGGTGATGCTCGCGGCCGCCGCGGTAGCCTCGATAGCATGGGCGTGCTGGTTACCGAGCTGGGTGCAGCCGGGCGTCATCTCTGTCGGCACGGCGGCGCTGATGGGTTGCGCCTTCTACGGCATCGGCGCGTGGCATCAGAGGCCGGACCCGATGGACCGCGCCTGGCAGGTCACGGGCCTCGTCGCGCTCGTGGTGCTCTTCGTGCCGCTCCTCATCACCGATTTCCATAGCGACGCCAATCGCCGCGCCGTGACGTGGCGCGCGCTCGTAGTGATGGTTCCATCACTACTGATCGCCGCCTCACTCCTTCTGCGGCGCGTCGTTGCCCACCTCGGCCGCCGCCCCTCGTCCGGAGACCTGGTGGTTGTCGCCACGGCGGTGACCCTGGTTTCGTGGCTGGCACTTCTCGGTCGTGGAGTGGCCACTGAATCAACCTGGGTGTACGGCTCGACGCTGGCCTTCAGTCTCCTGGCACTGGGACTATCGGTTTCATCCATTCGCACAGCGCTCGACTTCGACCGCGCGTCCGATCTGACGATCGGCGTGCTCTTCGCGCTCACGTTCCTGCTCGTGCGCTGGGCCAGCCTCATCGACAGCATGCTGTGGTCCGGGGTGATGCTGCTCGTCGCGAGCGGCGGCTTCTTTGCGGTCGCGCGCCTCTGGCAGGGCCGGGACCGCGGGCGGTTCCCGGCGTTATCACCCGTATCGACTGGAGCGGTACGATGATGGAAAGAATCTCTCAACCACTGCGAACGGCGTTCGCTGGCGCGATGTGCCTGTCGATCCTCTCTGGCGTACTCGTGGTGCATGCCTGGCCGCTCTGGACCGGTCAGGCGGCGCTGCTGCCGGTCACGCCGGTCGATCCGAGGGACATGTTTCGCGGCGAGTACGTGCGGCTGGATACACCAGCCGCGCACCTGGCCGTGCCCTCCGACGGCGCGGCGTCCGCGGGCACCGTGGCCGTCACGCCTGTTGGCTCATGGTGGGCCGACCTTCCGGTCGATGAGCACAGCCGTCACCAGTCGTTGCGCGGGCGCGTCGTCTTCGTGCAGCTCGAGCCGCGCGGCGACGCCGGCGAGTCGCAGCCCGTCAGCATTTCCAATGAGCCGCTGGCCGGCCGGACCAACCTCCGCGGGAGGATCAGCTGGTACGAGCCCAAAGGTGAGCGCTTGACTGTGGACTATGGGCTCGACAGCTTCTTCATGCAGGAGGGGAAGGCGAAACCGGTCGAGGATGCCCTGCGTCAGCGCCGGCGCGTGCAGATGCAGGTCGCAATCGCGAGCTCGGGCCACGCGCGGATTCGGCGGCTCCTGGTCGATAGCGCGCCCGTGGGCCGTTAGGGCGCGATGCTCGAGTAGACGGCCCTCGAGATGGCCGTCATCAGCGCGGCGCTCTCCTTCTGCTCCTGTATGCCGCGCACCAGCACGACGAGCACGTACGGCCGCTTCGCGAAGACGATGCCGGCGTCGTGGTGGATGCGGGTGATGCTGCCGGTCTTGTGCGCGACCTCAGTGCCAGGCGGCAACCCGGCCGGGATCGCATCGTTGAATTTCTGACGCTTGAGGACGGCAATCATCGCCGCATCGGACTTGGGATCGACCGCCTGTCCGTGTGCCAGCCGCTCGAACAGCACCAGCAGCCCGCGCGCTGTCGTCGAGTTGTTCAGTCCCTTGTCGAACGCCTTCTGATCCTCCACGCCACGCAGAACCTGCATGCCGTCGGCGCCAAGCCTCGTGACCGTGGTCCGAATCTTCTCGACGCCGAGCTTTTCGATGAGCAGGTTCGCCGCGAAGTTGCTGCTGACGGTGATCATCGCCTCGTCGAGCTCGTCGAGCGTCAGCGTCTTCCCAACCGCCGCATAGATCGCGGTATCGGAATCGTCGCCTTCGCTCAGCTTGAACGGACTGCCATCGACGATGCTGTGGAACTCGTTACGGATTTCGAGCCGTTGATCGAGCGAGACGAGGCCCGCAGTGGCCTGCCGGTACAGCTCGATCATGACCGGCACCTTCATGGTGCTGGCCGCATGAAAGGGCTTGTCAGGGTCGATGAGCACCTCCGAACGCCCGTCGAGCGTCCGAAACGCTACAGCCACTTCCGCACCGCTCGCCGCGATGAGCGACCGAAGCGAAGCCTCGAGCGGGCTCTGAGCAGATCGCCCCTGCGCCGTCGAGCCCCCCGACATCAGCGAGAGAACCGCCGCAAGGGTGATCCCACGAACCAGAGTCGGTGACTGAACCATGCTGACCGTCGACTGAGACTGCCGACTGCCGACTGTGACTGATGACTGTGACTGCCGACTGGAACTGCCGACTGAGACTGAAGACTGTGACTGCCGACTAACGACTGCCGACTAACGACTGACAATGTTCCGCCAATCCCCCCCACGTTTCCGGATCCTGTGCTACGAGCGTCGCGAAATACAGCGACACGTCCTCCTCCGGAAACTTCGACGCGAGCTCGGCAGCGGCCGTCCGCAACTTGTCTTGGTCTGGTTTCGGCAGCGTCTCTTCTGCGATCAAGCCGTTCTCGTGGGTGATCCCCAGGCTGTCGAGGAAGGCCGACATCATCGGCCGTTGATGCTCGAGGTGGTACGCGACCATTGCCCGCGCCACGATGGCATCCGAGATGGTCGGCAGCGTCGACAGGTACTTGACGCGCTTGGCGAGCGGCAGCGCGAGCACGCTCTTGGTCCTGAACTTCATGTGCAACGCAATCGCCGCAATAGCCTCGGCCTGCTGCTCGGCCGACTGCTCGTCGTCCCAGAACGGCTCAGCCACCGCGAGGCGCCGTTCGGTCGACAGGCGTTTCCACACGCGGGTGGGCCGGAAATCACTGAAATCCTGTTCCATGCCGCCGATCTTAGCGTAGTTCCTCATAAACGAATCGCGGATGCGGGACGTCTAACATCGCGGATCTCTGTATCGGACGTGGATCACGGATTTACGGGATTCTGAATTTACGGGACGCGGATCACAGATTTACCGGGACTTACAGGACGCGGATCTCGCGGGTCGTATGGATCTTGATTTCAAGAGGCCGGGGTTGCCGTGATCCGCGTCCCGTGAGGAAGGTTTGCCTTAATCCGCGAGATCCGCGTCCCGTGAAGAAGATTGTCTTAATCCGCGTGATCCGCGTCCCGTAATCCGTGATCGGTGACCCGCGACCGCCAGCCAAATCAGAGAAACGACATGACCAGAACAGCGCCTCTCGACAGCCTCTGGCAGGATCTGCGCTTCGGGGCGCGCCTCCTCTTCCGGAGCCCGGGTTTCGCGGCGATCGCGATCCTGACCCTCGCGCTCGGGATTGGCGCCAACGCCGCCATCTTCAGCGTTCTCAATGCCGTCCTGCTCCGGCCGCTACCGTGGGCCGAACCCGAGCGCGCCGTGATGATCTGGAGCAAATGGACGGCGTTCGACAAGACGTGGGTCGCCGAGGGCGAGGTGGTGGACTATCGGAAGCGCAGCCGGACGCTTCAGGAGGTCGCTACCTGGAGCGAGGGTCAGGTCAACCTGACCGGCGAAGAGGAGCCTGAGCGCGTCGCCGGCGCGCGCGTCAGTGCGAATATCTTCTCGACCCTCGGCGTGGCCCCGATGATCGGGCGGACGTTCACGAGCCAGGAGGATCTCCCCAACGGTCCCAGGCTCGTCGTCCTCGGCCACCGACTCTGGAACCGGCGGTATTCCGCCGACGCCTCTCTCATCGGACGCTCGGTCCTCATCAACGGCAACGCCTTCGAAGTGGTCGGCGTCATGCCGCCGGGCTTCGTGCTGCCTACCGACTTTCGCAATCCCGAGCCGAGCCAGCTCTGGACGCCGCTGCAGATGGATCCGGCCGACACCAATCATGGGAGCCATGGTTTGTACGCTGCCGCCCGCCTCAAGCCGGGCGCGACGGTGGCACAGGCCGCGGACGAGCTGCACGGTATCGCGCACGCGATGACGAGCGAAGGTCTCTACCCGGTGCAGATGCAGTTCGACACGGTCGTGCTCTCGCTCGCCGACGAGGTCGTCGGGTCGGTGCGCCGGTCGATCTGGCTGCTCTCCGGCGCCGTCGGGTTCCTGCTGCTCATCGCGTGCGCGAACGTCGCCAACCTGCTCCTCGCGCGCGCGGAGGCGCGCCAGCGTGAGATGGCCGTGCGCGCCGCGCTGGGCGCGAGCGGCGCGAGGGTCCTCGGTCAACTGTTGACGGAAAGCCTGGTGTTGACCGGGGTCAGCGCGATTGTCGGCCTCGGCCTGGCGTTCGCCGCCGTGCGGCTGGTGGCGTGGTGGAACCCGGCCGATATTCCACGCGTTGGCGGTGTCACGCTCGATACCTCCGTCCTGATCTTCACGGCGGTCGTGGCGCTCTTCACGAGCGTGCTCTTCGGCCTTGCGCCGGCGCTGCGCGCGATGCGAATCGATCTGACCGACTCGCTGAAAGACGGCGGGCAGAGCGTCTCGAGCGGCGGCGCGCGTCAGCGCTTCCGCAACGGGCTCGTCGTGGTGCAGATGGCACTGGCCGTCCTGCTGCTCGTCGGCGCGGGCCTGATGCTACGAAGCCTGTGGTCGCTCCAGCGGATCCCCATCGGGTTCGATCCGTCGAATGTGTTGACCATGAGAGTGTCGCTGCCGGCGTCGAGTTATGCGACCCCAGAGGAGGTCGTGGGGTTCTACGAGAGGCTCGTCGACCGTGTGAGGGTCCTGCCTGGTGTCCGGATAGCGGGCGCTGCGCGGCTGCTGCCGCTCGGGTCCACGATCGGTGACTTTGGCCTGATGGTGGAAGGCTACGTTCCCGCGCCTGGCACCAACGCGAAGGGCGATTGGCAGATTGTCACCGACGGCTACCTCGAAGCGATGGGCGAGCGTCTCGTGCGGGGGCGGACGATCACGCCCGCCGATACATCCGACAGTCAGTTGATTGCGCTCGTCAACGAGGAACTCGCGCGCCGCTATTTTGCGGGCCGCGACCCGATCGGCGGGCGACTGAAGATCGGAGGAGACCCGAAGCGGCCATGGGTCACCGTCGTCGGGATCGTCGCGGACGTCCGCCACAACGGGATCACCGACGTAATCAAGGAGAAGTTCTACGTGCCGCACCGGCAGTGGCACAAGTCCATCGGCAATCCGATCCGCAGCATGGCGCTCGTCGTGAAGACCTCGACGGATCCGCTGAGCCTCGTGGGTCCCATCCGCCAGGAGATCCGCAACCTCGATCCGAACCTGCCTGTCGCCAACGTGCAGGCGATGAGCGACGTCGTTGGCGCCACCCTCTCGAGCCCGCGGTTCACGGGCTTTCTCCTCGTCACGTTTGCCGCCATCGCCCTCGCGCTGTCCGCGATTGGTATCTACGGTGTCCTCTCGTACCTCGTCAGCCGGCGTACTCGCGAGATCGGTATCCGCCTCGCGATCGGTGCCGGACGTGCGCAGGTGCTGCGCATGGTCCTCGGCAACGGGCTGACGCTCGCACTCGCGGGTGTCGTCGTCGGACTGACACTGGCGCTCATCTCGGCGCGCTTCATGCGCTCCATGCTGTACGGCGTGGGTCCCGCCGACCCGCTGACGTTCCTGTCGGTCGGTATCACGCTCTCGCTCGTGGCGCTGCTGTCGAGCCTCGTGCCTGCGTGGCGCGCGATGCGCGTCAATCCGGTCGTCGCGCTCAAGACCGAGTAGCAAGAGCCCGCCCTGGCCAATCTGATACGATCGGGCGTTCTAATGTCGTCCGATCGTCTCTTCACCCCGCACTTCTTCGTCATGTGCGGGTTTACGTTCACGGTCTTCCTGTCCGCGTTTCAGCTGCTGCCCACGGCGCCGTTTCACATCCTCGATCTCGGCGGCAGCACGTTTGCGTCGGGGCTCTTTCTTGGCTTCCTCACCTATTCGTCGGCGTTCTCGGCGCCGCTGACCGGAGCCCTGGCCGACCGGCTCGGCCAGCGCAGGATCCTGATCGTGTCGAGCCTGGCGCTCGCGGCGTTCTCGATCGGGTACGCCGTGATCCCTGACTACCGGGTGACGCTTGCCCTCGTCATCCTCCACGGCATCTTCTGGTCCGGACTCCTGTCAGCGTCAGCGTCGTACATGACGAACCTGCTGCCCGAAGGCCGGCGTGCTGAGGGCATCGGCTACTGGGGGCTGTCGACCGTTGCCGCGATGGCCGTCGCGCCGACGATCGGGTTGTGGATCTACAAGCACGGCTGGGTCTGGCTCTGCATCGACGGCGCCATCCTCAACATCGTCATGGCGTGCATTGCCTGGAATCTGCGAGGTAACGGCGCGGTCCACGCCGCCGCGGTACCCAAGCCGCCACGTCGTGGCGGCCTGCTCGAGTGGCGGGTGCTCATCATTTCGTTCAGCCTGTTTCTGTACTCCTTCGGCTACGGCGGGATTACGAGCTTCACGGCGCTCTACGCCGACGCGAACGGCGTGACGCCCAAGAGCATCTACCTGACGGCGCTGGCGATCGTCATCCTCTTCACGCGGCCGATGGCTGGCCGGCTCGGCGATCGCTTCGGATACAAGACGGTCTTCATCCCGTGTCTCGTCCTGATCTGCCTTGGCCTCGCCCTCCTGGCCTTTGGGGGGACACGTGGCTGGCTGATCTCGTCGGCCGTTGTCTTTGGCGTCGGCTTCGGCACGGCCTATCCCGTTTATGTTGGCTATGTGATGCAGGGCGTCGACGCCGATCGGAGGGGTGCGGCGTTTGGTGCCATCCTGGCGGCGTTCGATACCGGGATCGGCACCGGCTCAACGTCGATGGGCTACCTGATTCAACACTTCGGCTTCGCCTCCGCCTTCGGAATCGCGGCCGCGCTCTCCGCCCTGGCGCTGCCGTACTTCCTGGCCGCCGATCGCTTCGTGCGGCGCGGAAGTAGCGCCGTCTGACGGAGGGGACGGAGGGAACGAAGACGATTCACCACGAAGGCACGAAGCGAACGAAGACGCACGGAGACCACAAGCTCATACGAACAGGACGCGCTGGTCGCACCGCGCTTCGCGCGGTGCGGCTGACGTGAGGTCGACGGATCGCAAGCACTCGATGGGTCTTGACTCGTGCTTGTGATCCGTCGACCTCACGCCAGCCGTGACGCCGGCCGAGGCCGGCGTGCGACCAGCCCAACCATCAGTGTCTTATCATCACGCGTCTTCTTCGTGCGTCTCCGTTCGTCTTCGTGTCTTCGTGGTCGAATCGTCTCCGTTCCCTCCGTCCCCTCCGTCAACACCAAGCGAAGCGGCTCAGAAACCGAACCGCGCCCCCAATTCAAGTCTTCCGCGCCGATCCCGCCGACGTCGGCTCGCCGAAGAATGGCGACGTCATCACGCCGCTGTAGCCGAGGAAGTTGGTGCGGTTGAGGATGTTCGTGCCCGCGACGTAGAGCTCCACGCGCCACCGCTTGTCTTCGGCGCCACCCGAGAATCCTCCCATCGGCGTATCGCCGCCCGGGCGAATCATCACGATCTGAGGTCCGCCCGCGCCGTCGGCTCCGGCACGCTGGCCGAACCCGAACGTATAGCTGAGTCGCGCCCCCACGTCCCAGCGATCTCCCGCTCGCGCGGCGTTGCGCCCCACCCCTGCCGGACGGTCGTTGCTGACGGTGTCGTTGTTGTCGTCGTGCCCGGTCGTGATGTTGTAGGGCGGCGCCGAGTTGCCGTTGAAGTTCGTTGCGATCTTGAATCCCTTCCACAGATTCATGTTGAACATCCCCGATAGTCGATGCCGCACGTCGGTCTGCGTCGGTCCCCACTCGGCGCCGGGATCGAAACTGTCGACGGGCAGACTGAACCCGCCGTCCGTGTCGTTCATCGCCTTCGCCAGCGAGTAGTTCACGAACAGGAACGTCCGGTGCCACGGCAGGTTCGCGTTGAAGCCCGTGTTGACGATGTGGGCCTGCGAACGCGCCGTCGACTCGATCTGCGTCACATTGCCCCAGTCCGGATCCGGACGGCTGCCGTCGGCGAGCGGCGCGTTGATGTTCCGGCCGCGGAAGAGATCAGAGCCGCGCGCGAAGCTGTAGCCGACGTTCACCCGCCCGAATTTGCCCACCGTCTGTTCGACCCCGACGTTGGTTCGAAACGTTCGTGGGAGCGTCAGGTTCGCGGCCTGCAGATACCGGCTCGACGGCAGCACGACGACGTCGCCGCCGGCAAAGGGATCGGGGAAACCGGGGTTCTGCACCACGAGGTCCGTCTGGTGCGTTCCGTCGACACGAAGCGTCTGCTCGTAGAACTGTGAGTCGTACCACTCGTAGAAAAGGCCGACCCCGCCACGGATGGTGGTCTTGCCGCTCTTGAACGGCGACCAGGTCGTCCCGAATCGCGGTGCGAAATTCAGGTAGTCGTCCGTATGCGTCTGGGCCTCGTAGCGGAGCCCGAAGCTCATCGACAGGCTTCGGGCCATCCGCACATCGTCCTGGATGTAGCCGCCGAACTGCACCTGCGAGTACTCGACGAGCGGGTTCCCGCTGCGTTCGGTGAAGGTCGTCGGGAGTCCTGCCTCGTACGCGTCGAGGCTTGCGAAAGTGAACGTTCCTCCCATGTTCCGCGCATCGTCGCTGCGGTAGCGCCCGGCCTCGAGCAGGAACCCGGCGCGAGCCGAATGCCGGCCTTTCGCATAGTCGAGGTCGGTCGCCAGCTCGATGTCGGTGCCGCGGCGACCGCCTTCGATCTGTGCGCCACCGGCAGTGAATGCGTCGAGAACCTGCAGCGTCGGTGCGTCGGTGAGCGAGGAGGACGCGCTCGTCTGGTGGCGTAGCTGGAAGCGGGTCTCGTTGAAGAGATTCCGGCCGACCGGGCCCGACTGCGACACACGGAACACATCCTCGGCCGTGTCGCGCGAGTACGCACGCGCGGGCAAATCGTAGTCGCCCACGCCAAGGTTGCGGCTGCTGGTGCCGTTTCTTTGATAGCTCGCCCTCAAGGTCTGCGACTTCGTCAGCGCGTGGTCGAGCCGGGCCGAGAAGTTCGCGCGATCGGCGGGCCGTCGCACACTGCCGGACACGTTCCGCTCTGGCAATGCGGCGTTGATGGTCTTCGAGTCGTAGGCATTGACGCCGTTGCTGGTGAAAGAGAAGCCGGTGCGATCCTTCTTGAGCGTACCGCTGACCGTGAACGTGCCATTCTGCTGCTGTTCCGGGGCCTGACGAGGCGCGAACGGGTTGCGGGCGTTCATCGCTTCGTCGCGGAACGTGAAGTCGACCGAACCCCGGAGCGGGCCTCCACCGGGCCTCGTCGCGATGTCCACCAACACCAGGCCGCCGCCGTGGTTCTCGGCCGCGAAGAGATCGCGGCGAAATCTGATCGACTGTATCTGCGACTTGGGTGGGAGCCGGCCGCCGCGAAATCCGTCGACGCGAATCGTCGCGCCGGGTCCGCCCATCTCTTTCAGCGCCGCCTCCATGTCGTCGGGGTCGTCCGGCAGCGCCTCAATCTGCTCGCGCGTCAGGACGTTCCCGAATGCGTTCCCCCGCGGATCGAGCGCGCGATCGCGCGGATCCTGCCCGACGGTGACGTCTTCGGCCACCTTGGCGAGATTGAGCTTCATCTCGCGCCGCGTGCTGCTGCCGGCGCGCAGCCGCACGTCGTCGAATTGCCTCGGCTCGAATCCCGGAAACTCCGCGCGCACGGAGTATCGTCCTGGCGCGAGCGTGGCGACCACCACGTCGCCGCGCTCGTCGGTCATGGCCTCGAGGGGCTGTCCGGCCGGCTCCACTGGTTGAATCGTGACCTTGGCATTGACGATGATGGCGCCCGTTTGATCAGCGACGGTAATTCGCAGCGATGCATCGCGCATCGCCTGTGCCAGGACCGGGACAGCATCGAAGCCGGCGAGCAGGAGACTGGCTGCGAGCAGTTGCCGCGCGACCGAGGCCGGCGCCACCATCAGCTGCCCACCTTGAAGCGGTCCGCCTTGAACGACGGGTTCACCTTGTAGCTGGTGATATCCCACTCTTCGATTGTCTTGGCGCCCAGGCCGCGGGCGATATGGTGGGGAAGCGAGACGCCGTCAACCTTGCGGTAGTCGGAGAAGAACAGCCGGTACTCGACGAGCTTGGGCGGCGTCGCCTCGGCCTCCGTCATCTGCTTCTCGAGCTCTTCCCGTTGCGCCGGCGTCAGGTCGGCCATGGCGGTGTTGCGTGCGGCCGTGTTTGCGGACGCGTGCGGGTCGCCAGCGGGTGGCGCGGCTCCTCCCGGCACGACGGCCGGCCCCGGCCCGCCACTGCGTCCGCCGGCCCCGTCGCGCGTCATCGTCCGCATGACCACTCGCGCCTCGGGCTCCATGTAGGTCAGCATCAGCGGCAGGTGCGTGTCGGCATCTACGAACAGGCGTGCCTTGAAGTCGTCTGGCCCGGTGACGTCGATGATGTCCGCCTTTCCGTCAGGGGACTCGGCCTGGCCGCCGTAGGCATACGTCACGGCGAAGTCCGGCTGCGTCCCTCCGGTCAGGCCAAGACAGAGCCGCGCGAGATCGGTCTGACTGCGCTTCAGTGCGGCCTTTGCGCGCACGGGGTCCGAAGCCGGGTTGTCGATCTGGATGCGCATGCCGGGGGTGTTGGGGACCACTTCGAGAAACGGCCGCGACGCTTCGAAGCCATCGGTACGTGTCATTCCGAACGCGGCGCTTCCGATGTCGGTGCGCAGATACTTGTCTGGAAGAGCGAGATCGATCTCGAGCTTCCCAGTCGTCTGCTGACTTCCGCTCGTCGAACCGCCGCCGCCCATCATCACGAAGGTCATGCCCCCGCCGCCGGCCCCCGCCGACATCTCGCGGCGATAGTCGGCGCGCAGGGACAGGCCCTTCATTGCCGCGATCTTCTGCTCGCCGCCGAGCGCTTTGCGTACCTCGGCCATCACCGAGGCCGCTTTGGCGTCGGCCTGCGCCTGAGCGTGCGCGTAGGCAGCAACGTATGCCGCGCCGATCAGGGCCAGCGCGGCGACGCTCGTCCAGCTGTGATTTCTCATTCTTGGTGTCCTCTCGCGAATCGCTATCTGTCCACGCGTCTCGTTGTCATCTCGCTTTGGTCTTCACTACTGACGAGTGATCATGCGCGGCCGGTTGCGGCCGATGGTTAAGCCCACGCTAAGAGTTTGTTAAGGACGTAAAAACCCAGCGGATCGGGCCGCGAGAGGTGTGTAAGGCCGTATTGCTGGTGCTAGACTCGCTTCATGTGGAGGCATTTCCGTCCACCGCTGGCGGTCGTGGCGGCTGCGCTGCTGGGACTGATCGTGCTTCTGGCCGTGCTGCAATATCGCTGGCTGGGACAGATCAGCGAGGCCGAGCGCGCGCAGCGGCGCGCGACGCTTGCCGCCGGCGCGCTCGAGTTCGCGCAGGACTTCGACCGCGAAATCACGCGTGCGTATCTCCTCTTCCAGACAGACGCGCCGATGGCGCTGGCCGCCGACGGCACGGAGCTCGCGGTCCGCTTGGCCGCGCGCTACGATCGATGGCAGGCAACCGCGCGCTTCCCTCGCATCCTCAAGGAGGTTTACGCCTTCTCTCAGGAGCCACCGGGCCCAGACAATCGTCCAGGCGCGACCTCGCTCCGCCGGTTCGATCCGGCGACACGCCAGCTCGAAACGGTCGAGTGGCCCGAGGCGATGCGGAACTGGCGGGATCAGCTGGTGGCCGCGACGTGGAAAGACTCGTCGCCAGGCGGCGACTCCCTCTTTATCAGGAAGATGCCGTCGGCCATCTGGGAGAGTGCACCGGCGATTGTCGTGCCCACTCCGCTCATCGTGTTCGGCGACTCGAAGCCGGGCGTCCGCATGTCTCCCACGATGTCGTACTCGGTGCTGATGATCGACCGGGAGTACGTCGCGCGCGAGCTCTTGCCCTCGCTGGCCGAGCGCCACTTCGGCCATCACGCGGAGCAGGGGATTGCCGGCGGCCTCGACTTCAAGGTCGCGGTCGTCAGCCGTGCGACGCCGAGTACCTTCGTCTTCCAGTCGACGCCGTCCTTTGCGCCGGCGCTCGACACGCAAGCTGACGCGACGGCGGACCTCTTTCAGGTTCGGACCCAGGACTTTCTGCCGCTCGCCGCCGAGGTCCGCCGATTCACGGCGTTCGTGTCGCCGGAGCATGGCCCACCCGTGCTTGGGGGTACGGCGCGCTTTGCCGTGACGGAGGTGACCGACTCGCGCCCGCTGTCGATTGTGATTCAACCGGGTCCCGGCCTCGGGAAGAGCGCGGTCGGTGTCGATACGTCGACCGCGACTACCCGGACCGAGACGCGTGTGACCGCCAGCTCGACTCCGCACTGGAAGCTCGTGGTGACGCACCCGTCGGGCTCGCTCGAGGCCGCGGTCAGTTCGCAGAGACGACGGAACCTGGCGATCAGCTCGAGCGTGCTCGGTCTGCTCGGCGCGAGCATGGGGCTGCTGGTGCTCGCGACGCGGCGCGCGCAGCGGCTGGCAAAGCAGCAGATGGAGTTTGTCGCGGCCGTCTCCCACGAGCTGCGAACGCCGCTCGCCGTCATCCGCTCCGCCGCCGAGAACCTCGCCGACGGCGTCGTCCATGACGAGGCGCGCATCCGGCGCTACGGCGAGCTGATGCGGACCGAGGGCCGCCGGCTCACCGAGATGGTCGAGCAGATCCTGGAGTTTGCCGGCATCCAGTCGGGTCAGCGGGGCTTTGCCCTCCGGTCGGTCGGCGTCGCACCGCTCCTCCACGACATCGTCTCGGCCTCGTCTGGGCTGATTGAGCGGGCGGGACTGGTGGTGGACTTCGATATCCCGGCCGATCTGCCGCCGGTCCTCGGCGACGAGCCGGCGTTGCGGCGCGCCTTCCAGAATCTCATCGACAACGCGATCAAATACGGCGGCGCCGGCGGCTCGATTCGTATCAGCGCCCGCAAGGCGGGCTCGGACGTCAGCGTCACCGTGGCCGACCACGGCATCGGGATCGACGTCGCAGAGCAGGCGCGCATCTTCGAACCGTTCTACCGCGCGGCCGATGTCGTGGCCGCGCAGATGCAGGGTGCCGGACTCGGCCTGAGCCTGGTGCAGCGCATCGTGGCCGCGCACGGTGGGCGGGTAACGGTCAAGAGCGCCCTGCGTGAGGGCAGCGCCTTCACCGTGGAGCTTCCCGCCGCTGACCAGCGCGCGGCGGCCGAGCGTGCGACGGACCATTCCTCCGCCGACGCCTCTGAAGGCGTGCAGGCCCTGCGGTCCTCGTGAAGCGCCTCCTGCTCGTCGAAGACGAGCCCGGTCTCGTCATGACGCTCACCGACCGGTTGACCCGCGAGGGCTATGGCGTCGAGGCCAGCACCGACGGCGAGAGCGGCCTCGAGCGCGCCTCAGCGGAGGCGTTCGATCTGGTGCTCCTCGATGTGATGCTGCCGCGTCTCGGCGGCTTCGACGTCATGCGCGAGCTGCGCAAGCGCGGGATCGAGACGCCGGTCATCATGCTGACCGCGCGCGGCCAGGTCGTCGACAAGGTCGTCGGGTTGAAGCTCGGTGCAGACGACTACGTGACCAAGCCTTTCGAGATGGTCGAGCTGCTCGCGCGCATCGAGGCCAAGCTGCGGCGCGCGCCCCTGACGCCGCATCCAGCCGAAGGGCACCAGTTCGGCGACATCCGGATGGATTTTCGCAAGGCCGAAATCACCAAAGCCGGCGCTCCGCTCGAGCTCTCGGCGCGAGAGTTCCAGCTCCTGCGCTACTTCATCGAGCACCGCGGTGCCACACTGTCGCGCGAGGAGCTCCTCAACGAAGTGTGGGGCTACAACTCGATGCCGTCGACGCGCACCGTCGACGTGCACGTCGCCTGGCTCAGGCAGAAGATCGAGCCCAATCCGCGGCACCCGCAGTACATCCTCACCGTCCACGGGATGGGCTACAAGTTCGCGGGGTGAGAAGCGGCTCGGTGGCTGAGTCCGCGTTAGAATCCCTGCGTGCGACTCTGCGACGCCCACTGCCACTTCTTCTCCTCGCGCTTCCTCGAGATCCTGACGAAAGACGTTCCCGGCCTTCCTGCTGACGATCGCGCGGGAGTCGTGGCCGCGCGCCTTGGCTGGGACACTCCGGGCAGTCCCGAGGCGCACGCCGATCGCTGGGCGGCTGAGCTCGATCGTCACGGCGTGTCACGGTGCGCGCTCATCGCGAGTGTCCCCGGCGATGAAGCGTCGGTCGCCACCGCAGTGGCCAGGCACCCGACGCGCTTCGTGGGCTTCTTCATGTTCAATCCGTCGGCCGCCGATGCGGGTGCCCGCCTCGTGCACGCGCTCGGCGAACAGGCCCTGCGCGCCGTCGCGCTCTTTCCCGCCATGCACCGATATCGGCTGGACGACGAGGTCGTGGTGAAGACGTTCGAGACCGCCGCCCGGAGCGGCGCGGCGGTGTTCGTGCACTGCGGCGTGTTGTCGGTGGGCGTGAGAAAGAAGCTGGGGTTGCCGTCGCCCTTCGATCTTCGCCTCGGTGATCCCCTGGCGGTTGCTGCCCTCGCGCTGCGATTTCCTTCCGTCCCCGTTATCATTCCGCACTTCGGCGCCGGCCTCTTCCGCGAAGCGCTCATGGCTGCCGACCAGTGTCCGAACATCCATCTCGACACGTCGAGCTCCAACAGTTGGATGAAGTACCATCCCGGCCTGACGCTCGAGGGAGTGTTCCGGCAGGCGCTGACGGCGATCGGGTCCGACCGGCTGTTGTTCGGCACCGATTCGTCGTTCTTTCCCAGAGGGTGGCAGACCGCGGTCTTCGACGCGCAAGTCGCGGCGCTCGACGCTGTTGGCGTCAATGGAGACGATCGCGCGAAGATCCTCGGCGGCAATTTCGAGAGGCTGTTTCCGCATGTGTAGAGAAGGCGCCAACGCAATCATCCTGAGAGCGGCGGCGGCGTTGCTGGCGGCAAGCGCCGCGTGCGCTCCGCAGCCGCCCGCCGTTCAACCGGCAACGCTCGTGGTGACCAACGGCAAGGTCGTTACCGTCGAGGCGAGTCCAGCCGAGGCTCGAGCCATTGCGATCAACGGCGATCGCATCGTTGCCATCGGGAGCGACGACGAGATCAAGCGTTACGTCGGAACGGGCACCCAGGTCATCGACGCGGCCGGGCAGCTCGTCATCCCCGGGTTCGTCGAGAGCCACGGTCACTTCACGGGTGTCGGCGAGGCACAGCTGGTGCTGAAGCTGGCGACCGCGAGGACGTGGGATGACATCCTCGCGATGGTCGACAACGCCGTCAAGGCCGCCAAACCAGGTCAGTGGATTTACGGCCGCGGCTGGCATCAGGAGAAATGGACGGCGCCGCCTTCGCCGAATGTGGAAGGGTTCCCGACCGAAGCGTCGCTCAGCAAGGTGTCGCCGAACAATCCCGTGCTACTCACGCACGCGAGCGGCCACGCGAGCTTTGCCAACGCGCTGGCGATGAAGCTGTCGGGCGTCTCACGTGCGACCAAGAGCCCGGAGGGCGGCGAGATCCTGAAAGACGCGAAGGGCAACCCGACGGGCCTTCTCCGCGAGACCGCCTCTCGACTGATCAAGCGCGGCACCGGGGAGCCGGCACCGACCGACGACGAACGCGTGGCGCGTGAGCGTCGCGTGCTCGAGCTGGCGGCCCAGGAGGCGCTGTCGAAGGGCATCACGACGTTTCATGACGCCGGATCTTCCTTCGAGACCATCGAGCGCATGAAAGCGATGGTCGACGAAGACAAGCTCGGCGTCAGGCTGTGGGTCATGGTGCGCGCCGGACTCGAGCAGGAAACGCAGAAGCTGGCGCAGTACAGGATGATCGACTACGGCAACGGTCATCTCACCGTGCGCGCCATCAAGCGATCGATTGACGGCGCCCTCGGATCGCGCGGCGCCTGGCTGCTCGAGCCCTATGCCGACAAGCCAGACAGCACCGGACTGAACACGACGCCGGTGGACGACATTCGCGCGACCGCGAAGCTGGCGATGCAGCACGGCTTTCAGCTGTGCGTGCACGCGATCGGCGACCGCGCCAACCGCGAGACGCTGAACATCTTCGAGGAGGCGTTCAAGGCCAATCCCGACAAGACAGACGTGCGATGGCGCGTCGAGCACGCCCAGCACCTCAACCCGTCGGACATTCCCAGGTTCGGCGCCCTCGGCGTGATTGCTTCGATGCAAGGCGTGCACTGCACGTCCGACGCTCCGTACGTGCTCGCGCGGCTCGGGCCGAAGCGCGCCGAGGAGGGTGCCTACGTCTGGCAAAAACTGATGAAATCCGGCGCCGTCGTCACCAACGGCACGGACGCGCCGGTCGAGGATGTCGACCCGATCGCGAGCTACTACGCGACCGTCAGCCGAAAGCTCAAGGACGGGAGCGTCTTCTTCGGCGACGAGCGTATGAGCCGGATGGAGGCGCTCAGGTCCTACACCATCAACGGCGCGTTCGCGGCATTCGAGGAAGGATCAAAGGGGTCGCTGAAGCCCGGGAAGTTCGCCGACGTGGTCGTGCTCTCGAAGGACATCATGACGATTCCCGAGGACGAGATCCCGTCCTCGCGCGTGCTCTACACCATCGTGGGGGGGAAAGTGAGATACAAGAAGTAGGCTCAAGGCTCAGGGCTCAAGGCTCAGGGTAGAGCCTTGAGATCCTAATCCCGCGCCCAGGGTCTGAGAGCTCTTGCCTGAGCCCTGAGCCTTGAGCCGCTTTTTCTATCGCGCCCCAACCGGGCGTCCCCGTGGCGGCTGGCTGGGCGTGGGCGGCACCTTCCGGCGCAGTTGCTCGAAGAAGCGGTTGCACGCCTTGTGGAACCGTTCTGTTAGCTGACGGCCGGTGTCGCCGGGGACGGGTCCGAGACGGCTCCAAGACGCCTGCGCCTGGCGGACTTCGTCGGCCATCGCCCGCCACTTGGATTCCTCGCCCGCTTTTCCGCCGATGGTGTTGGACGCGAGCGCCTCGCGCAGCATGTCGGCGAGCGCCTGCGAGCCCGCCGGCGCGGGTGCGGCATCGACGAGGAAGCCCTCGACGCGGGCGCAGAGCTTCTCCATCTTCTGCCGGCTCGCCTCGACGTCGAGCTCGGTGCCTTTGAAGGCCTCGGGGTGGCCGGTCAGCATGCGCGCCAGCGCGTCGATGAACCGGGCGCTCAGCGGGTCGGCGCCCTGCCGCACGACGGGCGTCGTCTGGTTCCATCGCGTGCGCAGCGAGCGGACGCGCTCGAGCAGATCCGACGGTACATCGGCCGCGGGAGCCTGAGCGTCGCCCTCGGTCGATGGTGTCGCCACCTCGGCCGCTGGCGCCGCAAGCGCCTCGAGTTCAACCACCAGCGCTTCGCGATCGGCGTGCTTCGCTTCGAGCTCGATCTCGTCGCGCCGCTTGTAGCGCTCGAAGAAGGTGTCGCAGGCGGTGCGGAAGCGCTGCCAGATCGCCTCTGATTTGCTGCGGCGCACCGGGCCAATGGTTTTCCAGTCGGCCTGCAGTCGGCGAATCTCTGAAGCGGCCCTGTCCCACTCGCGGGAGGCGGCCAGCTCCTCGGCCCGGACGCAGAGCGCGTCTTTCCTGGCCAGGTTCGCGCTCCACGTTTCCTTGCGCTCGGTGAGGTCGGCGTTCCTGCGCGTGAAGAAGCGGTCGCACGCGTCGCGGAAGCGCTTCCAGGTGATCTTCGTGTCCTGACGGGGAACCGGCCCGATCTGCTGCCACTCGGCCTGCAGCTTCTTCAGCTCGTCGGCCGTCTTGATCCAGTCCGTGGAGTCGGCGAGCGCCTCCGCGCGCTCGATGAGTGCCATCTTGAGCGTGAGGTTGGCGCCGCGCTCTTCGGCGCGCTTGGCGAAGAACTCGCGCGCCTTCGCCTGAATCGGGTCGGCGGCCTGCCGGTAGCGATGCCACAAGGCCTGCGCCTGTGCGCGCGGAGCCTCGGCCACCTGCTTCCACCGCTCCTGAATCTCGTGCAGCTCGTGCGCGGCCTTCTCGATGTCTTCCGGCTTGGCCGGAGTTCTTTCGGTCGACCCGTCGGGCTTGGTCTCGGTCGTTCCGTCGAGCGAGTACTTCGCGCGCAGCGCCTCGGCCTTGGCGATCAGCTCTTCCTGAACGGCGGCGTTGGCAAACCGCTTCCACTCGTCCATCTCGCGCAGGTCGTGAAGTCGCGGCGCCATCACCGCGAGCGCGGCCTTGAGCCGTTCGGCCAGCGCGTGCTGCTCGCGTGGGCCGACGGGCGGCGGTGTGTCCGCCGCCGTCTTCAGGTCGCGGATCGCGCGATCGGCTTCGCGGAGGGTCAGATCCTCGGCGGCCGCCCGCGCCGTAACGCGCTCGATCAACTGCTCGATGCGCTGCACCTGCTGCTTCTGCGTCCGTTCGGCGGCGGCGCGCTTTTCTTCCTCGCGGTGCTGCACCCGTGCTGTGGCTTCGGCAAACCTCGCCGCGATCGCCTCGTCGATCCCATCGGCTTGCGCCGCCAGCGACTGCCATTCGTCGACCACCGCGCGCCATGCCGCCTCGCGCTCGGGACCCTCGGGTGTGCTGTCGTCCGGCGTCGACAACCTGTCGGCTTCGAGCGACAGCTCGCCGAGCCTGGTATGAATCTTTTCGAGCGCCTGGCGGTTCTGGTGACGATCCCTGGCACGACGGCAGGACTCGTCGAAGCGCGCGCGCAGCTCGGCGTCGTCGCGCTCCTGCGCCGAAGCGCCGGGCATGCCCTCCCACTCGGCGCGCGCCTTGTCGAGCTCGTCGGGCGTATCTTCGCCGCGCAGGGCGTCGACGCGCTCGCAGATCGCGAGAAACGCCGCGCGGCGTGCGGTCGCGCGCTCGATCTCGGCCAGCCGCTCGGCCTCCTCGCGCCGTCGTGCGTCGATTGCGGCACGCGCCTCGGTCAGCTTGGTCGTGAACTGCTCGTCCTGTTCCGGACTTGCCGAAAGTCCGCCGTCCACCGCTTGCGCCAGGGCGCGCCATTGTTCGGCTGTTTCGTCGAGCTGTGCCTCCGCCTCGGCCATCCCCGGCGTGCTCGCGATCGCGTCGAGCCGCGCCATCACGAGGCCGACCCGCTTCTGCCACTCGTCGCGCGCGGCCTTCCTGGCCGCCTCGGCATCGTCGATTTCCTGGACGAGGGCCTTCGCGCGCTTGGCCACTGACTTGTTCTTCGCGCGTCCGGCGATGCCGTCGAGGAGCTCGCGGCGCTCGGTGTCGGATGTCGTCGCCTCGGCGGCGCGCTCGAGGGCGGTGATGCCCGCATCCTTGTGGTCCGTCTTGGCGGCGACGGCGACGAGCTCGGCCTGATCCGTGACGCGCGCCACGGCCTCGAGGGCAATCTGCGCGTCAACCGCATGCCGCGCGACGCTCGCCAGCACCTTCACGTCGTGAATCCTTCCGAGCGCGGCGGTCCGCACCGTGTCGTGCGGCGACGACTTGGCAATCGTCCCGAAGTGCTTCTGATCGCTCAGCCCGTCGAGCGCGGCCGCCGCGTCCCCGTCGCCGTCGGCCGCCGCGTTGGCGATCGCAATCAGCCGCTCGGAGAGCTCGCGCCGGAGCGACTCGTCGCGCTCGGTCCGCGCGATCCGGGCCAGGTAGCCGACGACACCGATGCGCGCAATTGCGGCGCGCCGGACGCGAACGTCCTCGTCCGAGGCGGCGAGCTCGGCAATGACGCCCCAATGCTCGGCGTCGTCTGGAAGCTCGGCCACGCCGGCGAGCCTGATGGCCGGATCCGGGTTGCGATATTTGGGCTGTGTCTTGAAGCGATCGAGGAAAGACATGGGGAGCCTTGCTTCAATCGGATGAGCGCGGGCCGATCGCGAAGGGCCTCGTGCTCATCCGATTCGATTTAGCCGTTCGATTCCTGTGTGAGCCACTCGGCGATCTGCTCGCGCGTCATCCGATGGTCGTCGTTCAAATGGACGATCATCGACGCGAGCGGTAGTCGCTTCTTGCAGCCCTGGGGGCACGGTTTCGTCACTTCGTCGAGGCACCGGAACAGCCTCTCGAGATGATCGGGTATCAGCTTGCCGTGTGCGCGGGGCAGGTGGTACACACCTTCGTAGACCGCGCCGAGGGCGCACGACCCGCCCTTGTCGTCGAAATAGCTGCCGAAGCACTGGTGCCCGCGTGCTGATCCTACGCGGATGAAGTCCGCCAGTTCCTTCTGTTCTTCCCGTAGCGTTCCGAGTCCTGTCGCCATCGCGCATCTCCCTCGGCCCGGGCGCCAGGGCGCTTCAGGCCCGCGCGCTCTCGCGCGCGATCGACGATCGACTGGGCCGGCGCAACGTGGTGCCTGACCGTTGCGTCACCGTGGTTTCACCGATGCTCTTCAGACCCGCAGAGGGCCATTGTAGCGCACGGATTAGCGCGCGGACGCCGTCTGGACACGCGATTCCGACGATCCATCCCCTTGAATCAGCAACTATGCCTGTCCGGATCCGGAAGGTTCGCACCGCTCGATTACCTGAGATTTCACGGGCGGACGATCCGCCCCGTGCAATAGGCAGTCCGCACTCAGCAGTTAACGGGCCGGCCCACCAGGCCGCGGCCGGCAAGTGTCCGAGAGGGGACACATGCCCGGGCCCGAGACGAGCCGACCGGTAGAATAGAGTCATGTTGACCGCGTCCGTCCTCATCCTCCTCGTCCTTCAAACCGCTCAAAAGCCCGCGCCCGCGCCCGTGCCGGTGCCGCAGCCGGCTGTCGTGCTCGAGCCCGCGCCTGGCAACCCGGTCGCCGTCATTTCGACGTCGATGGGCGACATCACCGTTGAGTTGTTCAAGGACCGCGCTCCGGTGTCCGTGGAGAACTTTCTGCGCTACGTGTCGGAGGGGTTTTATCCCGGCACCATCTTTCATCGTGTCGTGAAGGGCTTCGTGATTCAGGGAGGCGGCTACCTGCCCGGCATGATCGAGAAGCCGACGCACGAGCCGATTCAGAACGAGGCGACCAACGGCCTCAAGAACGCGCGCGGCACGCTGGCGATGGCTCGCACGCAGACACTGCGGAGTGCAACCTCGCAGTTCTACATCAACGTGTCCAACAACTCCGCACTCGATCACCGTGGCTACACGCCGTCGGATTTCGGCTACGCCGTGTTCGGGCGCGTGTTGAGCGGCATGGAGGTCGCGGATAAGATCGCCGACGTGGCGACGAAATCCGAGAACCCGATCGAGCCGGTGACGATCAAGAACGTGACCGCCAAGTAACGCGGACCATCGATCTTCATGGGACGCGGATCCCGCGGATCACGAATGCACGGGACGCGGATCTCGCGGATGGGGTCAACCTGCTGCTTTTTCAAGTAGGCCAGGGACCCGATCCGCGGATCCCCCGTCCCGCAAAGATACGCGGGATCCACGTTTTACGTCACAGAGGTACGTAGAATCCGCGTGATCCGCGTCCCGTGGGAGATCCAAAGAATCCGCGAGATCCGCGTCACGTGAAGCTCCGTGAAATCCGCGTGTCGAGTTGTCGAACCAGACGATCCGTGCGCTTCAGCGCTCCAGGGCCGCGAGCTCCCTCTCCAGTCGCGTCACCAGATCGTCCAGCTGATTGACGATGGCCCGGACGGTATCCGGTTGAGCCAGATCCACGCCGGCTTTCTTGAGCTGTTCCATCGGGTAATCGTTGCCGCCGGCGCGCAGGAGCGTCAGGAACCGATCGCGGGCGTCGTGTCGCGACGCCTCCGGTCCACGCATGATCTGCTGCGCGAGCCGAGCGGCTGACGCGAAGCAGGTGGCGTACTGGTACACGTAGTACGGTGAGTTGAAAAAGTGCGGGATCCGCGACCACGTGATCCCGGTCTGCTCGTTGAGGTCCAGTGAGTCGCCGTAGTACTCGGTGAGGAGCGTCCGGTAGGTCTCCGTCAGGATCTCTGCCGTGATCGGCTGATCGCGTTCCGCGAGGCGATGCGCCCGCAGTTCGTAGTCGGCGAAGAGCACCTGTGTATAGAACGTGCCCGCGATGTTGTCGATCGCGTGCTGCAGCAGGACAACGCGCTCGGCGGGGTCGGTCGACCGGGCGAGGAGGTAGTCGAGCAGCAGCGCCTCGCTGAGGGTTGACGGCACCTCGGCGACAAAAATCGTGTAGCTCGAGTACACGAACGGCTGTGCCTCGTGCGACAGGATAGTGTGCATCGAGTGCCCCATCTCGTGCGCGAGGGTGAACATGTCGTCGAGCGTGTCCGTGTAGTTCAGCAGCATGTACGGGTGTGTCCCGTAGACCGGCGCCGAGTACGCGCCCGAGCGCTTGCCGTCGTTTTCGTAGACGTCGATCCAGCCGCCGCCGAAGCCCTCGCGCATGCGTGCCTGGTACTGCGGCCCGAGCGGCGCGACCGAGTCCACGATCCAGTCGAGGACGCGGTCATACTCGTACTTCTTCTCGAAGGTCACGAGCGGGATCGAATAGTCGTAGACGTGATACGACGTCACTCCGAGGGTCTTGCGGCGGAGCTTGTGATAGCGCTGAAGCGGTCCGACTCCGGCGCGCGTTGTCTCGATGAGATTCTCGACGACCGACGTGGGGATGTTGTCGCCGTGGAGCGCCGCATCGAGCGTGCTCTTGTAGCCCCGCGCCCGCGCCTGGAACCAGTCGCGCTGGCAGACGCCGTTGTAGAGCGTCGCGTAGGTGTTCAGGCTGTTTTGATACGTCTCGTGCAGCGCGCGAAACGCCGCCGCGCGATCCGACTGTTCGCGCCGCGTCGCCAGGATCGCGCGGTACTGGCCGTACGACACCGTGACGTCCTCGCCCGTCGAGAGCTTGACGGTCTGGAACTTCGCGTCGGCCGTCGAGAGCGCCCAGTAGGCATCGTTCGGCGCCGACGACAGCCGGCTCGAGAGCGACATCAATCGCTCGCCGGCCTCGTCGAGCACGTGCTCCTGCTGACGGTAGAGATCTTCGATGGCGAAGCGATAGAGGCGCAGCGGCTCGGATGCGTCCATCCATGCGCGGACGGTCTGAAGTGGAATCTTCAGCAGCTCAGGGTTGAACCAGGACTCGGCCTGCTTCCACCGGGCGAAGAGGATCTGGACCTGCTGCCGCTTGGCGTTGACGCCGTTGTCCCGCTGATCCTCGTCGTAGCGCAGCGACGGGAAATACCAGACGCGGTACGCCAGCTGCCCGAGGTCTTCGGACAGCCGGAACGCGTCGAGCAGGCGATCGGCCCCACCGGCCAGCGTGCCCTTGAGCGCCGCGTAGCGGTCGATTCCGGCTTCGAGGCTCTTATAACCTGCCTCCCATGCGTCCCAACTCTCGAAGATGTCGGTGAGATTCCACTTATAGCGGTCGGCGATGTCCTCCCGACGGCGGCTGCGCGTCGCCTGGGGCTCGGCCGCCGCTACGTCGGCAGGATCTGCGAGTGGCAGAGCAATCGGCGAGGAGATCGATGAATCGATTGATGAAGACGGTCCCATCCGATCACTATAAGTCGACGGAACTCGTCATGTATACGCCTCGAAGGAGGACTTCTTCCCATGCGCCGCAACCGACCTCATCCGCGCAACCGTCTGACCGAACAGTTCTCCGCCGCCGTCACGAAGTGGACCGGCAGTACGATGGCTTTCACGCTCGCCTGCCTCGTGGTCCTCGTCTGGGTCGCCACCGGACCGATCTTCGACTACTCGAACACCTGGCAGCTCGTCATCAATACCGGCACCACTGTCGTCACATTTCTAATGGTGTTCCTCATCCAGCGATCGCAGAACAAGGACTCGCTCGCCATCCAGTTGAAGCTGAACGAGCTCGTGGCGGCCATGGCCGGTGCCAGCAACCGCTTGATTGACTGCGAGGATATGAACGAAGAGGAGCTCCGGACGCTCCACAGGCACTACGGGGCCCTGGTGGCCATGGCGCGGAAGGAGGGGAGTCTGACGATGTCTCATTCCGTGGAGGAGGCGCAGGAGCGGCATGCGCGCAAGGTGGGGAAAAGGGGCCAGGGACAACAGGCAGAACACTAACGGATGCAACGCTGGGCTCTCAACGGCCTCTCGTGATCCACGAGGCCACCGCGTCCATGATTCCCTCGAGCACGTCGCCCTTGCGTCCCGACACTTTGAACGAGTGATCGCCGCCAGCGACCTCGTGCAATTCGGCCCGCTGAAGGGACGGCAGGAGCGCCGCGATTTCGGCTGAGGTGCCGAACGCGTCCCGGGTCCCCTGAACAAAGAGCATCCGTTCACGGATCGCCGGCAGGTGCGCGTCGCGTCGCTTTTCGGGCTGGCCGGGAGGATGGAGTGGATAGCCGAGAAACACGAGGCCGTCGACGCCCTCGCAGCTTTGTGCTGCGATGTGTGAAGCCATCCGTCCGCCCATGGACTTGCCGCCGATGACGAGGGGAAGCCCCGCGAACTCCGTCTTCGCAGCCTCCAGTGCCTCGCGCCAGGACTGTTCCAGCACGGGTGCGCGATCCGGCACCTTCCGTCCGGCAGCCGTATACGGGAAGTCGAACGTCGCCGCGTTGATGTTCCGAAGCGCCATTCCGCGCGCGAACTGCACCATGAACGGGCTCTTCTGCCCGGCGCCGGCTCCGTGCGCGAGCACCAGCGCCGCGCGCGGCTTTGCGGTCATGTAGGTCGTCAGCTGCATACCGTCAACTCTATCCGAGCCCCGAGCCCGGATCAGGCTACGACGGTCCGTCGAAGCTCGAGCGGCGGCGTGCGCGCCGCCGGGCTCCGCCCGCCGCCCTGACCCCTGACCCCCGACCCCCGATCCCAGCCGTTTGCACCAGCTGTGAACCCTGAACCCTGAACCCTGAACCTCGACCGCCGACCCGCCGACCGCCCGCTCCCCGAGGCCCCGAATTGCACTCAGGCATCTATTAATGTAGATTCATAGATATGATTCAGGCGTCCAGTCTTTTCCGGCTGCTCGGCGACGACGCCCGGCTGCGGATTCTGCGGCTCCTGGCGGCCGAACGTCTCAACGTCAGCGAACTGACCGGGATCCTCGGGATCGCGCAGTCCGGCGTGTCCCGCCATCTTGGGCTGCTCAAGGATGCCGGCCTCATCGTGGAGCAGCGGGAGGGCGGCTACACCTATTTCCGGCCCGCACCGTCGCTCCTCGCAGCCGAGAACGGCTCCGGACCGCTTGCCGCGCTCCTGCAGGACGAGTTCGCCCAGGCCGCGCGGACCGAGACCGGCCGCGCCGACGATGCCCGGCTGGCCGAAGTGCGGCGGCTGCGCAAGGAGAACTTCGAGGCGCATGCCGGCCCGGACACCAACGAGCGTCAGCTCGTGCCGGGGCGGAGCTGGGCCGCCTGGTCCCGGGCGCTCGGGCATCTCCTGCCGGCGCTGCGCGTGGCCGACATCGGGTGCGGCGAGGGGTATCTGACCGTCGAGGCCAGCCGCTGGGCGTCGCGCGTGATTGCCGTCGATCGCTCGCCGGTCGTCTTGAAGCGTGCGCGCGCACTGGCCACCCGCCGTCGTGTCCGCAACGTCATCTGGAAGCGCGGCGAGCTCGAGAAGCTGCCGCTTCGCGACGCGAGTGTGGATGTCGCACTCCTCTCGCAGGCCCTGCACCACGCGCCCGATCCGTCCCGCGCCCTGGCCGAGGCGGCGCGGATTGTCGTTCCGGGCGGCCGCGTGCTGGTGCTCGACCTGCGACAGCATGCCGAGAACTGGGTCAGGGACCGGCTGGGCGACCGCTGGCTCGGATTCAGCGACGAGGCGCTCGCCAAGCTGCTCAAGGGCGCGGGGTTGACCGACGTGCGCGTGAATGTCGGCGCGCGACGCACCGGTGACCCCTTCACCGTCATCGTCGCGAGCGCCGTGAAGCCCGGCATGAAGCCGGACGTGAAGCGGACTGCAAAGGACCAGAGAAATGTCTCACGCGGATAGTTCCAACCAGAGTTCCCCATCGTCACTCTCCACCGACCGGCGTGCCGCGGGAGATCGCGCGCTCCGGCGCGCGCTCGAGCAGCGTGTGCTCCTTCTTGACGGCGCGATGGGCACGATGATCCAGCGCCACAAGCTGACGGAGGCTGACTTCCGCGGCGCGCGCTTCAGGAATCATCCGAAGGACCTGCGCGGAAACAGCGACATCCTCGTCCTCACGCGCCCGGACGTCATCGGCGCCATTCACCGCGAGTACCTCGAGGCCGGCGCCGACATCATCGAGACCAACACGTTCTCGAGCACCGCCATCGCGCAGGCGGACTACGCGCTCGAATCGCTGGCTTACGAGCTGAACTACGAGGGGGCGCGCCTGGCCCGCGAAGCGGCAGACGAGTGGACGACCCGGACGCCGGACCGTCCGCGATTTGTCGCCGGCTCGCTTGGTCCCATGAACCGTACGCTGTCGATCTCTCCGAAGGTCGACGATCCATCGTTCCGCGGGATGACCTTCGACGAGGCCCGGGCCGCATACGAGGATCAGGCGCGTGGCCTCATCGATGGAGGCGCCGATCTCCTCCTGCTCGAGACGATCTTCGACACGCTCAACGCCAAGGCCGGCATCGTCGCCATCGAGAATGTGTTCGAGGAAAAGGGCCTGCGGCTGCCGGTGTTCATCTCCGTGACCATTACGGACCTCAGCGGCCGCACGCTGTCGGGTCAGATGATCGACGCGTTCTACACGTCGATTCGTCACGCCCGGCCGCTGGCCATCGGCATGAACTGCGCCCTCGGCGCGCGCGAGATGCGCCCGCACCTCGAAGAGCTCGCGCGGCTCGCAGAATGTTACGTGCTCTGCTATCCGAACGCCGGCCTGCCGAATGCGTTCGGCCAATACGACCAGCAACCAGACGAAACCGGCGATCTGCTCAAGTCGTTCGTTACCGGCGGCCTCGTCAACATCGTCGGCGGCTGCTGCGGGACGACACCGGATCACATCAATGCGATCGTGCGTGAAGTCGAAGGGCTGGCGGCGCGGCCGCTGCCAGTTGGATCGTGGGTGCGGGACGAAACCGCGAGCCGCGAGCCGCGAGAAGCGAGCCGCGGTCAGTTCACTCAGTTCTCCGGCCTCGAAACGCTCACCATCCGCCCGGACAGCAATTTCCAGATGATCGGTGAGCGGACCAACGTCACCGGGTCGGCGAAGTTCGCGCGCCTGATCAAGAACAACGACTACACCTCCGCCGTGCAGGTCGCGGCCGAGCAGGTCCGCAACGGCGCCAACCTCATCGACGTCAACATGGACGAGGGCATGCTCGATTCCGAGCAGGCCATGACGACGTTCCTCAACTACATCGCGACCGAGCCGGAGATTGCACGCGTTCCGGTGATGATCGACAGCTCGAAGTGGTCGGTGCTCGAGGCCGGGCTCAAGTGCACGCAGGGCAAGAGCGTCGTCAACTCGATCAGCCTCAAGGAAGGCGAGGCCGACTTCCTCCACAAGGCAAAGATCGTGCAGCGTTTTGGCGCCGGTGTCGTGGTCATGGCCTTCGACGAGGTCGGACAGGCCGATACGATCGAGCGCAAGGTCTCGATCTGCCAGCGCGCTTACAAGATCCTGACGGAGCAGGCGGGCTTCGATCCGACCGACATCATCTTCGATCCCAACATCCTCGCCATCGCCACCGGACTCGAAGAGCACAACGACTACGCCATCAACTTCATCGAAGCGACGCGCATCATCAAGGCGACGTGTCCAGGCGTGAAGATCAGCGGCGGGGTCAGCAATCTGTCGTTTTCGTTCCGCGGTAATGACGTCGTCCGCGAAGCCATCCACTCGGCGTTTCTCTTTCACGCGATCAAGGCCGGCATGGACATGGGCATCGTCAACGCCGGCCAGCTGATCGTCTACGAGGACATCCCGAAGGAGCTGCTCGAGCACGTCGAGGACATCATCTTCAACCGGCGCGCGGACGCAACCGAACGCATGGTGCAGTTCGCCGAGCAGGTCAGGGGCGCGGGCAAGAAGAAGGAAGTGGATGTGGCGTGGCGGCAGGGCACCGTCGAGTCACGGCTGTCGTACGCGCTCGTGCACGGCGTCGTCGATTTCATCGATGCCGACGTCGAGGAGGCGCGACTCCAGTATGAGAGGCCGCTCGAGATCATCGAGGGGCCGCTGATGGACGGCATGAAGATCGTCGGCGACCTGTTCGGCGCCGGCAAGATGTTCCTGCCGCAGGTCGTCAAGAGCGCGCGGGCGATGAAGCGCGCCGTCGCGCATCTGCTGCCGTACATGGAGGCCGAGAAGCTGCGCACCGGCGCCACGTCGACGCAGGGTCGCGTGCTCATGGCGACGGTCAAGGGCGACGTGCACGACATCGGCAAGAACATCGTCGGGGTCGTACTGGGCTGCAACAACTACGAGATCATCGATCTTGGCGTGATGGTGCCGGCGGCGAAGATTCTCGAGACCGCTATCGCGCAGAAGGTCGACATCATCGGGCTGAGCGGGCTCATCACCCCGTCGCTCGACGAGATGGCGTTTGTGGCGCACGAGATGACGCGGCAGAACTTCACGGTCCCGCTCCTCATCGGCGGGGCGACGACGAGCCGGCAACACACGGCAGTGAAGATCGCGCCGGAGTACAGCGGGCCGGTTATCCACGTGCTCGACGCGTCACGCGCCGTCGACGTCGTCTCGAACCTGCTCGGCGCGGGGAAGCCGGCCTTCGATCGCGCCAACCGGGCCGAGCAGGCCGAGATTCGTGAAAAGTACGCGTCACGTCGCGAGAAGCCGCTGCTCTCGTACGAGCAGGCGCGGGCCAACAGACTGCAGATCGACTGGGACGAGCACGAGATCGTCTCGCCGTGGTTCCTCGGCCGGAGATTCCTCGACGATCTGCCGCTCGGAGAGATCGCCAGGTTCATCGACTGGACGTTCTTCTTCTCGGCGTGGGAGCTGAAAGGTCGCTTTCCGGGGATCCTCGATCATGCGGAGTACGGTCCCGCTGCGCGCGAACTCTACGAGCACGCGAAAGCGCTCCTCAATCGGATCATCACCGAGAAGCTGCTGACCGCCCGTGGCGTCTATGCGTTCTGGCCGGCGTGTTCGGACGGCGACGACATCGTGGTGTTCGCCGACGATTCGCGACGAAGCGAGCTCGAACGCTTCCCGATGCTGCGGCAGCAGGAGATCATCCCGGACAAGCGTCCGAATCTGTCGCTGGCTGACTTCGTCGCGCCGCGTGAGAGCGGCGTGCCGGACTATCTGGGCATGTTCGCCGTCACGGCGGGCATCGGCGCCGATGCGCTGGCCCGGCAGTTCGAGCAGGAGCTGGACGACTACAACGCGATCATGGTGAAGGCGCTGGCCGACCGCCTGGCCGAGGCATCCGCCGAGTATCTCCACGCGCAGGCGCGCAAGGACTGGGGCTATGGGGAGCGCGAGGAGCTCTCGTTCGATGACGTGATTGCCGAGAAGTTTCGCGGCATCCGGCCGGCCTACGGCTACCCGGCCTGTCCGGATCACAGTGAAAAGTTCAAGCTGTTCGCGCTCCTCGAGGCGCACAAGCAGGGGATCACCCTGACCGAACATGCCGCCATGCTGCCCGCTGCGAGCGTCAGCGGGCTCTACTTCTCCCATCCTCAGGCCAAGTACTTCAACGTCGGCCGTCTCGGCCGCGACCAGGTCGAGTCCTACGCCCGCCGAAAGGGCATGCGCCTCGAGGACGTTGAGAAGTGGCTCAGCCCGAACCTCGCGTACGATCCGACCGCCGCCGTCGTTCAGACCACTTGAACACCACCGCCCCGGGCGGCGTATTCAGGGCGGGGACACCCAACCTTGGGTGTCCCCGGCGACTTTTGGCACGACCTTCGCGCCCATCGAGCCGGGGACATCCAACCGGGACAGTCCCCGGGGACACCCAAGGTTGACTGTCCCCGACGCCGGCGGTGTCTAACCCAGGAAACTCGCCAACCAATACCGTGGGGCGGCCGTCTGATAACCGGAGCAACGATGCCTCCCAAGACCTACTCTCGCTTGTGGATAGCCATCGCAGTCGTGCTGGTCAGCGTGGCGACAGGCGCCGCTATCATGCGAGGGCGCGATCCTGGGAATTCCGAATCCGGACAGTCGTCCGGCAGACGCCAGACGACGGCGACGGTCAAGCGCCAGGACTTCATCCGGTCGGTCCGACTGAGCGGGACGGTCGAGGCGGTCGAGTCGACGACGGTGGCGGCACCTCGACTCTCGGGACCCAACTCTCAGTCGCTCGTCATTACCAAGCTCATCAAGGCCGGCGCGCCGGTCGAGAAGGGTGACCTCCTGGTCGAGTTCGATCGCCAGACGCAGCTCGCGACGGCCCTCGATCGCCGCGCCGAGTTGAGCGACCTGGATCAGCAAATCAAGAAGAAGGACGCCGGCGAGCGCGCAGCCAAGTCGCGCGACGATGGCGAGATCCTGCTCGCCGACAGCTCACTCTCACGCGCCAAGCTCGAGACCTCCAAGAACGAGCTGCTGCCGCGCATTCAGGCCGAGAAGAACGACCTCGCGGTCGAACAGGCCATCGCGACCCTGAGCCAATTGAAGACGACCTACGCCCTGAAGCGCAGAGCAGCCGAGGCGGACGTCCAGATCCTCAAGATCCGCCGCGACCGCGCCGAAAACGCGATGCGCCAGGCCGAAACCAACGCCGAGCGCATGGCCGTCGTCGCGCCGATCAGCGGGATGGCGGTGCTTCGGATGGTGTGGAAGACCAACAACCAGGCGGAGGTCCAGGAAGGCGAAGAAGTGCGCGCCGGCGTGCCTGTAGTCGACGTCGTCAATCCGAAGGCGATGCGCGTGCGCGCGAGGGTCAGCCAGGCCGACATCAACGATCTCGCCGTCGGTCAGGCCGTCAAAATCGGCCTCGACGCGTATCCGGAGCTATCGTTCGACGGCCGGATCGCGCAGATCTCACCGGTTGGGGTGGTCTCGACGCTGTCACCGAAGTCGCGGGTGTTCGTCGTGCTCATTGGCGTCAACGGTTCGCACCCGAACCTGATGCCCGATCTGACGGCGTCACTGGACGTCACCCTCTCGCGACTTCCCGACGCGCTCGTCGTCCCGAGGGACGCGGTCGGGAGCGACGGCAAGAGCGCCTTCGTGCGCGTCAAGAACGGCACCTCGTACAAGGAGCAGCCCGTGACCCTCGGCGCGACGAGCGCCCTCGACGTCGTGGTGACTTCGGGCGTCAACGAAGGCGCGGTCGTCGCCAGAAACATCGCACTTCCACCGCCAGCGTCCAACAGCAGGCAGGACGGCACGGCGCCGGGGACGCACCAGTGATCGCGCGCCTCTTCAAACGGCTGCGCAGCCGTAACAGCCTCATAACCATCGGGGTGATGGTGCTCGTCGGCGGGGGCCTCTTCGCGACGGTCGGCCGCGGGTCGGTGCCGGATCTGCCGACGGCAGACGTCACACGCGGAGAGTTCGTCGACGCCCTCGAGCTTCGAGGCGAGATCCGGCCGCTCAGATCCGTGGTGCTGTCGTCGCCGATGCAGTCGGGCGAGCTCCAGATCCTCAAACTCGCGACCAACGGCTCGAAGGTCAAGGCTGGTGAGGTCGTCGTTCAGTTCGACGGGACGACGCTGCAGCGGACGATTCAGGAAAAGCAGTCCGAGTTGAAGCAGGCCAACGCCGAGATTGAGCAGGCGAACGCGCAGGCGCGCATCACGAACGAGCAGAACGCGACCGCGCTGATGAAGGCGAAGTACGACATCGAGCGCGCCAAGCTCGACATCAACAAAGGCGAGACCGTTTCGCGGATCGAGAACGAGCAGGCCAAGCTGGCGCTCGGCGACGCCGAGCAGCGGCTCAAAGAGCTCGAGGAAAAGATGCGCTCCGACAAAACGGGCGCGGAAGCCGACCTGTCGAGCAAGCTGCGGAAGCGCGAGAAGGCCATCTTCGATCTGAAACGCGCGGAGGATGGCCTGGAGAAGCTGCAACTCAAGGCGCCGACCGATGGCGTCGTGAACGTGCTGCCGAACTACCGTTCCGGAAACATGATGGGCGCGTCGCCCGAGTTCCGCCAGGGCGACCGCGCCTGGGCCGGGGCGGCGATCCTCGAGCTGCCCGACCTCTCGTCGGTGCATCTCCTCGCGCGGCTCGACGAATCGGATCGCAGCCGTCTGAAAGCCGGGCAGGCCGCGTCCGTTCGCATCGAAGCAGTTCCGGGCAATGACTTCAAGGCGAAGATCGACAGCATCTCGATGCTGGCGCGGCCGGACTACCAGAGCACGTGGCCACCGCCGCGAAATTTCGATCTCGATCTCGTGTTGATCGACATCGACCCGCGGATCCGACCGGGCATGACGGCCGTCGCCCGCATCGCGACCGAGCGGGTCCCGAACGTGGTGCTCATCCCGTCCGAGGCGCTCTTCCAGCGCGACGGGGCGAACGTCGTCTACGAGCTCCAGGGTTCCGAGTTTCGGGAGCGCCGCGTCCAGATTACCAAGCGGGGCAAGGAGCAGGCGATCGTCGCATCGGGGATTGATCCCGGCGATCGCATCGCGACCAGACGTCCGTCGCCCGAGATGATCAGGAGGTCCGAATGATGCGGCGCCGCTACGCCTGGCCCGCCATCGGCGCCGTTGTCCTCGCAGTCGGAGCCGCGATCGTCTTCGCCGTGCCTCGCCTGCCGGAACGGGGGAACACCGTTCCTACCGCCTTTGTCACGAAGGGTCCGCTCAAGGTCACCGTGCACGCCAACGGCGAGCTCCGTGCCGGACGGACGATGACGCTCGTGACCCCGCCGGTCGGTGGCATGCTCCGCATCGTCCAGATGAAGACCACCGGCATGCCGGTCAAGAACGGCGAGATCGTCATGGAATTCGACCCGGGCGATCAGGTGTACGCGCTCGAGCAGGCGAAGTCCGAGGTGGCCGAAGCCGAGCAGGAAATCGTCAAGATGAAGGCCGACGCCGACGTGCAGAAGGCGCAGGACGACGTGGCGCTGCTGACGGCGCGGTTCGACGTGCGGCGCGGCGAGCTCGACGCGAGCGGCAACGAGCTCATCCCCGCGGTCGAGGCACAGAAGAACGTCCTGACGCTCGAGGAGGCGAAGCGGCGCCTGGCGCAGCTCGAGGAGGACGTGAAGTCGAGAGCAGCGACGAACCAGGCCTCGCTCGCAGTCGTGCAGGAGAAGCGCAATAAGGCACTGCTCGGGATGCAGCGCGCCCAGCAGCTCATCGACAGCTTGATCCTGAAAGCGCCAATGGACGGCACCGTCTCGATCAAGGAGAACCGCGACGGCATCAACTTTTTCGGGCCGGGGATGGTCATTCCCGAGTACCGCGAAGGTGATTCGGTGTGGCCGGGCCGGCCGGTCGCCGACGTCATGGAGTCGGGCAAGATGGAAGTGCGCGCGAAGATTGCGGAAAGCGATCGCGCCAACCTGACGGCCGGTCAGACGGCGTCGCTCTTTGTCGATACGCTGCCGGGCGAGACCTTCTCCGTGAAAGTCGGCGCGCTCTCGGGCCTCGCCAGCCGGGCGCAATGGTACGAGAGCGCCACCGTCACGCGCCTCTTCGACGTGACCTTCCAGTTCGACAAGCCGGACGATCGGTTGAAGGCAGGCGCGTCCGCGCGCCTGACGATCGAAGGAAAGGAAATCCCCGATGCGCTGCACGTCCCGCGTCAGGCGGTCCTCGAGAAGAACGGCAAGACGCACGTCTTCGTGAAGGTCGGCGACCGGTTCGAGCAGCGCGAGGTCAAGGTCGAGAACCTCACCGAGAGCCGCGCGGTGATTGCCGGGCTGTCGGAAGGCACGGAAGTCGCGCTGACCGACCCGACGGCCGCCCGTCCGACCTCGAACAGCAGCTCGCCGACCCTGCCGGCAGCCGGCGGATCGCGCTAGCCATGGTCGCGACCCGCATCAAGGGCACGACGTCGGACTTCCTCCCCGAACTGCGCCTCGGGTTCGAGAACCTGCGCGCCCACAAGCTGCGGTCGCTGCTGACGATGATGGGGATGATCTTCGGCGTGGCGGCCGTCGTGGCCATGCTGTCGATTGGAGCGGGCGCGCAGCAGGAAGTCATGGCCTTCATCGAGCAGCTCGGTGTGCGCAACCTGATCGTCGAAGCGCGCGAGTCGACCGACTATCAGGTGGTGCAGAAGGTACGGCAGCTGTCGGCGGGCCTGACGTTTCGCGACTATCGGGTCATCGAAGCCAACCTCGATGGCATCTCGACATCGTCGGCGCGCAAGCGGTTCACGCCATCGAAGTTGCTGCCGCGCCCGCAGAGCGATCCGCCGGTCGTCTACGGTGTGAGTCCGACCTACCAGCGCATTGCCAATCTGCAGCTGGTGAACGGGCGCTTCTTCACCGATGCCGAAACCGACTCGGCGGCACCCGTCGCCGTCCTTGGCGAGGGCGCCGCCGCATCACTCTTCGGCGCGGACGATCCGGTCGGCAAACACGTCAAAGTGAACGAGCAGTGGTTCCAGATCATCGGCGTGGGCGGGCCCCAGCTGACGGTGCAGGCCGACGTGGCCGGCCTTCCCGCGCAGGACCGCAACAACCTGATCTACGTTCCCCTGCACGCCGCGATCTTCCGCCTCGAGGACGTCAACAGCCGTTATCGCGACGAGATCGACGGCATCTACCTGCAGATGCGCCAGGGCGCGGATGTGCCCGCGGCGGCCGCCCTCCTGCGCGGCCTCCTCAACGTCTCGCACCGCGGCGCGGCCGACTTCGCGATCGTCTCGCCAGCCGAGCTGCTGGCCGAACAGCGCCGCACGCAGCGCATCTTCGAGATGGTCATGGTCGCGATCGCCTCGATCTCGTTGCTCGTCGGCGGCATCGGCATCATGAACATCATGCTCGCGAGCGTGATGGAGAGGACGCGCGAGATTGGCGTCCGCCGCGCGATCGGCGCGAAGAAGCGCGACATCATCCGCCAGTTCCTGATCGAGACGACGATCATCTCGCTCGCCGGCGGCGTCATGGGCGTGCTCGTCGGCGTTGGCCTCTCGCAGCTCATCGGCTACCTGGCTGGCTGGTCGACCATCGTGACGACGACGTCCATCGTGCTGGCGTTTGTCGTGTCAGTCGCGATCGGACTGATCTTCGGCCTCTATCCCGCCGCACGCGCAGCGCGACTCGATCCGGTCAAGGCGCTGCACTACGAGTAGCTGACACCGGCCCCGGCGCCACTCACGGGGCTGTGTGCGATCCGTCCGGTCCTGCAACCGCGCGCCTGGCGACGCGTTCCACCCGGACCACCCACTGTCGGAAGCCACGACGTTCAGGTTCGAACGAATTTGCGGCTGCGGGCCGCGCGCTTCTCGCTGACGGAGGACGAAGTCGTTCAGGGAAGTGAAGGGCTACGGCGCCGGCGACGTCGCGCGGCGGCGATGAGGCCCAGACCGCTCGCCATCAGCGCGACTGTCGCCGGCTCGGGAACCACCCCAGCCTGCGCCTCCAACGGCGTCGCGCCGTTCGCGCGGATACTGGGGAACACCGAGAGCGAGTACACCACACTGGTGTAGCTGTAGCCTGGCGGATTGGGTCCCGTCGGGAAGGAGAGGTAGTTCCGGGGCGCTTCGAGCACGGGCAGCGTGGTACTTCCGCCAGGACCAAAAGTCATGAACAGGGATTGGGCGCCGACGGCCGGCGAGCTCTGCGACATGGACAGGTTGAACTGAACGACCGGTGCGTTCGGATTCGGATTGCTCGGAAACGCCGGGTCCGCAGACACCGAAGTGAAGGTCCCGAGTGACACTGGGACCGTGACGTTTCCGACCACCGCCGTCGAGCTGACGCCGGCGAAGCTGATCGTGACGGCAGAGCTGCCGGACCCGAGCGTGACCGTGTTCGTGCCGCTTCCGCTGCACGGCACCACAGAGCGGCAGGTGAAGGTGCCCTGTGTCGTGAACGCCGCATTGAAGACGACGCTGCCATCGGGGAGTATCGTGTACGGATTGGCACGGGCCGTCACCGCAATCCCCAACACGAGGAGCAGGCTGCTTGACACCACTCGGGCGTTCATAGGTGCATCCTCCGGCGTGCGTTGCTACGACACGAAGATGCCGCCGCGCGATGCAACTCAGTTGCCAGCGCAAATCCTTGGGAAACGCGCCTCTCGCTGGAGTGTGTGTGGAACCAGCCGGCGGAGTGTGCCCTCCGTAATACCGCAAAACGGAATTTGGTGAGTCATGCAGTGCGCGAGTCAAACCGGGTCCTTGTCCCGCGTGCGTTCCCCCTGAATCGGCCAGCCGGCCTGCCTATTGCACCCGCTCCGCCCGCTGCGCGTGGGAAGTGGGTGTCACTTGGTGGATGACGTGGGGGGCGTACCCGTAACCTCGACGGTGCTGTCCGGGCCTCGAGCGGTTGGCCTGCCCGCCTGGAAGCAGTGCGTCGCGCTCGCGGCGGCGGTCCTCGCCGCAGCGGCCGCCGTCGCAGTGTACGGCCCAGTAGTGACGGGTCTCGCCGAGCGTTGGTGGTCCGATCCCGACTATTCTCACGGACTCATCTGCGCCCCGCTCGCTCTGGTGTTCGCCGCCCGTCGTCGACGGGCGGTGCTGGCGTTCCCTCGGGCGCCGTGGACGAGCGGCGTCCTCATCGTCGCGCTCGGAGTGCTCCTGCTTGCGATCGGCCGGCTAGGGGCCGAGCAGTTCCTCACGCGCATCTCGCTCCCCGTGTTTCTGGCGGGTGCCGTGGTCTTTCTGCTGGGATGGCAACAGCTGCGGGTGTTGTTGTTGCCGCTGGTGCTTTTATCGGTGGCAATCCCATTGCCGGCGATCGTTGTCACCCAGATCACCGTCCCGCTGCAGTTTGTCGCCTCGGCTGCAGCCGAACGACTCCTCAACGCTGCGATTGTGCCAGTACTGCGCGACGGCAACGTGTTGGTGCTGCCGAACGCGACGCTGCAAGTCGCGGAAGCCTGCAGCGGAGTCCGTTCGATGGCTGCGCTGCTGGCCCTCTCAATCCTGCTGGCGCACGGGACGACGACGTCACCCTGGGCACGGGTCCTGATCGTGCTCGCAGCGATCCCGGCGGCGGTCGTCGTCAATGCACTTCGTGTCGCCCTCACTGCCACCGCAACGTACTGGTACGGCTCGCGAGCGACCCAGGGCGTCGCGCACGAAGCGGTCGGCCTGCTCATGTTCGCCATCGCTTTCGCGATCGTCGGCACATGGGGGCTGCTGCTCCGCCGGTTCGGTTTCGCGGCTGAAGCGCGAGCCTCATCATGACGCGCAGCCTGCTGGTGATCGCGGCCCTGCTGGCAGCGGTGTTCTTCGGTCTGCAGGCTGTCGAAGTCCAGCAGCCTCCGTGGGCGCGCGCGCCGCTCGGCGAGCTGCCGCGCAGCCTTGGCACGTGGAATGCGCAGACCGACTACGAGCTCGACGCGCAGACCGTCGCGGTTCTTCGTGCGGACGACTACGTGGCCAGACACTACAGCGATTCCCGCGTCGCGATCGATCTGTTTGTCGCGTACTACCGTACACAGTCGAACGGCGAAGCGATTCATTCGCCCATGAACTGCCTTCCCGGCTTTGGCTGGCAACCGTTGGAGCGCACGCGAATCGCGATTGACGTGGACGGCGGCCGACCGATCCAGGCCAGCAGCACCATCGTCCAGAAGGGTCGCGAGCGACGGCTGGTCATCTATTGGTACCAGAGCCACGGTCGAACCATCGCCGACGAGTACGCGGCGAGGGCGTATCTCGTGCTCGATTCAATCCGCCTGGGCCGAAGCGATGCGGCTCTTGTTCGTCTGATCGCGCCGCTCGAGGACGGTCAACCGGCTGCCGAGGCGCGTGTGCGTGAGTTCGCGCGGACACTCTACCCCAGGCTAGGTCACCACATTCCGATGTGAAGATCATGCGTACTGTTTCGTTAATTCTGACCATCCTCATCCCGGCCCTGTTCTCGGGGTGCTCGCGCGACCCGGCCCGAGCGGCTGCCGACTACGTCAAGAGCGGCGACCGTTACTTGTCGGCTGGCAAGTACGCTGAAGCCATCATCGAGTACCGGAACGCGGTGAAGCTCGCACCGGAGTGGCCGGATGCTCGGCTGAAGCTGGCCGACGCCGCTGTCCGGGCAGGCGATCCGGCTACGTACGCCAGAGAGATCCTTCAAGTCGCCGAGCTCTCAGTACGCGATGCCGCGGCGCAGACGAGGGCTGCGTCTCTGCTGTTGCTGGCGGGTGATCTCGACGCCGCGAAAACGCGCGCCGAGGCGGCGCTTCAATTGGACCCACGGCAGGTCGTCGCCCGCGTCGTACTCGGACAGGCGCTCGCGCGTCAGGGACAGCCCGAAGCCGGCGGGCAAACGCTCGCCGAAGCAATCCGTCTGGCCCCCGACGACAGCGACGTTCGGGTCGCGCTCGCCAGCCACTACTGGTCCACTGCCCGGCGCGCGGATGCCGAGCAGGAGCTGCATCGGGCGCTGCAACTGGCGCCAGCCAGCCCGGCCGCGCACCGGGCGATGGCCCTGATCTACATGGCAACCGACCGGGTCGCGCAGGCCGAACCCCACTGGCGGCAGGTCGCGGCCAACCCTGGTGGCGATCCTCTGGCGGTCGCCGACTACTTCATGGTCCAAGGCCGATGGGACGACGTGGAGCGCGAGCTCGAGGACGCGGCGCGCAGCGCCGAGATACGGGGCCGGGCTCTGCTCCGTCTGGCCGATGTCCGGCGCGCGCGCGGCGAGCTCGACGCGGCATTGGAGACGGTCGGTCTGGCGGAAGCGGCGGGTGCGCCGCCAGCCTCCACGGCGTTACTTCGAGGCGCCATTCTCTCGGCGAGGTACGAGGACGAGGCGGCGCTGCAGGCGTTCAACACCGCCGTTCAGGCCGATCCCGCCAATATCACCGCCGCGCTCGGTATCGCCGAGATCCGCAGCCGGCAGGACCACGTGAGCGAGGCGGTTGAGTGGACGGAACGGGCACGGCAACTGTCGCCGCAGTCTCCTGTCGTCCGGGCCGCGTACATCACCGCCCTGGTGCGCGCAGGCCGCCTGCGACGCGCGACTGACGAAGCCACCCAGGTCACCCGTGACTGGCCGGAGTCCGCTGATACTTACGCACAGCTCGGTAACGTGCTCGCGAAGGCGGGGCAGATGCGCGACGCGCGAGAGGCCTTCGCGAAAGCGCTGACCATCGACGCTCGCTACGCGCCGGCGATTCGCTCGCTGGTGTCACTCGACCTCGCCGACAATCTCCAAGCCGAGGCGCGTCGCCGAGTGGAACACGCATTGCGGCTCGAGCCAACCGCACCACCGCTGCTGCTGCTCGCCGCAGAGACGGAGGCAGCCTTGGGCAACGTCGACCGCGCGGAAACTCTCTTGACGCGCATCATCAGGACCGACGACACGAATCTCGCCGCCCATGCCGCGCTCGGCCGTTTGTATCTCGCGCAGCACCGTCCCGAGGCGGCGCTCGCCCAGTTCCAGCAGCTGGCCGAGCGCGATCCCGCGCCCGCGTCCCTGACGCTTGTCGCACAGATCCTCGAGGCCTCGGGCCGCCGCGGCGAGTCGAGGCGGCAGTATGAACAGATCCTGGTGCGCTACCCTACCGACCCCTTCGCCGCCAACAACCTGGCGTGGATCTATCAGATGGAGGGACGACTCGACGACGCCCTGAAGCTGGCGCTGGTCGCGCGTGCGCGGCTCGATCGTGCGCCGGAAGTCGCAGATACCCTCGGCTGGATCTATTTCAGACGCGGCCAATTTCAGGAAGCAATCCCGCCGTTGTCCGACGCCGTCCGCGGGCGACCGGACCATCCGCTGTATCGTGCCCACCTTGGTCAAGCGTACTGGAGAGCCGGAAATCCGGAGCAAGCGCTCCGTGAGCTCAGGATCGCCCTGGCATCTTCGGAGGACTTTGCAGGGCGAGAAGAGGCACAGGCCGCGGCCCTGCAGCTCGACGCGTCGCCAGGGCTGCAGTCAGCACGACCTGCATCATCCCGGTGAGGCGCAGTTGTTACCGGAACACGCCGGACGCTTCGACGACACTCACGTCGACGTCCATGCTGCAAAACGATGAGGCCGAACCGATGAACGTGCCCCACAGCGGCAGCGCGTTCCTCTGATCCCACGCGACCGCCACGCGTATGAGGTTGCGATTCCCAACGATGCTGTTGGTCGGGTCGAAATCGACCCAGCCGGCACCCGGCAAGTACGCCTGCATCCAGCCGTGCGTCGAACCGCCGCCGATGGCCGCAGGCGATCCGTCCAGCTCCGGCATGAAGACATAGCCGCTGACGAAACGGGCGGCGATGCCGAGTGACCGCGTCGCTTCCATCATCAGCACCGCAAAATCCCGGCAGCTGCCGCTGCGGCGCCGAAGCGTCTCGCCCGGGCTCTGGACACCCTTCTCGGGCCTGCGCACGTACATGAAATCTTCCTTGATCCCCCGCGTCATCGAATGCAGCAGGGTCATCGTCGTCGTCGATCCAGACGACGCGAGGAAGCGCGCCGTCCACGGCCCGAGATCGTCCCACGGGTACTGGCGCGCGAGCGCGCCGAGGAGATCGGGTCGCTCGTCATCCGAATAGTGAAACGGATAGAGACGCGCCCCGCTGTCGAGTGCGTACCCCGGCGTCGTCGTCTCGATGTGTTCGAGCGTGACGGTGCTGTCGAATCGAAGCTCGGGTGCGGCGTCGTCAAAGGTGGCGATGGCGACGGAGTTGTCGAAGACGTCGTGAAGCCAGCGCAGCGCCGCGGGGTGGGGAAGGATGCTGAGTCTCGTGCTGATCAGCCGCAGATCGTGGCTCTCGCGCGGCCGGAACATCATGCGATGTTCGCCGAATCGCACGGGCTCCGCGTAGCGGTAGGTCGTGACGTGGCGGACGGTCAGGAGGCCCATGTGGCCCCGGTCGGGTTACCGAATCCTGCCGTCTCAGAAGTCCCGCCGACTTCGTCGGCCCAGACCTTGAAGCCGGCGAGCGTGTTGGGGCCGAACGTATTGCTGATCGCCACGTCGATCGCATCGCGTCCACGGGCGATGAGGACGCGGCCAATGCGCGGGACGTTGTTCCGCGCGTCGAACGTATGCCAGCACCCGCCGATGTAGGCCTCGAACCAGGCGGCAAAGTCCATGGGCCCGTGCGGCGGCGGGATGCCGATGTCGCCGAGATAGCCGGTGCAATACCGGGCCGGGATATTCATGCAACGGCAGAACGCGATTGCCAGGTGCGCATAGTCCCGGCACACGCCTTTGCCCTCTTCGAGCGCCTGCCACGCTGTTCTCGTCGATCGGGCGTCCTGGTAACTGAAGGTGATGTGCCGGTGGACGTAGTCGCAGATCGCCTGAACGCGGCCGGCCCCGGTGGGCGATCGGCCGAACAGGTCCCAAGCGATTCCCGTCAGCCGATCCGTCTCGCAGTATCGACTTCCGAGAAGAAACACGAGCGACTCCTCCGGCAGATCCTCCACGGGGTGCTGGTGCTCCGACCGCGCAATCGGGTCGGGCACACCTGTGTCGTTCAGCACCGAGGTCGCCGAGAGTCGCAGACGTCCGGCCGGCGCAACGATCCGACTGCACCAATTGCCAAAGCCGTCACGATAGGCCGCCACGGGGACGAACGGTTCTGCCATCATGCGGTCGGGAACGACGATGTCACCGGCGCGCGTGTGGTGGATGTTCAGCATCAGCACCATCGGTGTCGGCTGGGGGCAGTCGTAGGTGATCTCGTAACCAACGCGAATTCGCATATTTTTCAGCAGGTCGCTCTCGACGGGATGAGCCGGTCTTCGCTCACCAGCCTGGTGGTGGACTGAGTTGCGGTTCCGGAACACTCTGAGGGGAAAACGGCAACGCCCTGACGGTTCTTGAAGGCGCTGACGGAGGCAGACGGGGAAGAAAGGACGACTACAAGTACCCTACGCCTCCAATTCTGAAAGCACAAGGTCTATCGCGCGAGTTACGTGCGAGCGCGTCGGACGACCTCGTGAACGAAGCGGAGCTTGTCGGTCGCGGTGCCCGACCACACGAAGGGGTAGGCGTCAGCCAGGCCGAGGCCGCGATTGAGATTGTTCAGCATGTACGTGACCGGGAACCAGCTGTCGATCAGTCGATCGAACGGAGCATCAGGCGCGACGACGAACGGCGACACGCGGCTGAGCGACGGCTCGTCGGAGCGCCGCGGCTGAAGCGAGATCCCGCACGCGGCGGCGGTCTCGAGCGTGTCGACCATATGGAGGTAGTGCGACCACGTCTCGGCCCAGTCTTCGAGAGGATGAGCGCTCGCGTACGCGCTGATGAATCGGTCCTGCCAGTCGGCGATGGGACCCTGAGCGTAGTAATTGTTCAAGGCCGCGCCATAGTCGGCCCGTTCGTCGCCGAACGCGCGGCGAAATTCTCCGAGCCGGTCGCTGCCGCCGATCAGCCGATCCCAGTAGTAGTGACCGCTCTCGTGCCGGAAGTGCCCGGCGAGCGTGCGAAACGGCTCGTGCAGCGACGTCCGCCGCCGCTCCCTTTCGGCATCGTCGGCCTCCGCGACGTTGATCGTGATGAGGCCTCCCGCATGTCCCGTCAAGACAGCGTCGCCGTCCGGGCCATCGGCCTTGAACTCGAACGCCAGCCCACCGGCCGGGTCATCGTCCCGGCTGACGATGGGAAGACGCAGTCGAAGCAGCGTGAAGATCAAACGGCGCTTGCCGACCTCGAGGCGATACCAGGCCTGCCGGTAGTCGCCCGCGGCGAGGTCCGGGATGACGCGCGTCAACCGGCAGGAGATGCAGAGCGGATGGGGGTCGTCGCCGGGGATGGCCCAGTTGCACACCTGCTCGACCGCATAGTTTCTGCAGAGCCGGTAGGACGAGTTCCTGGCGGCTTCGAGCGGCGAGCGCCAGGTGCCTGCCTCGTCGCCGGTCTCATCGTTGTTCGGATCGAGGGAACCGAGAGTGGCCAGATCGGGAAGGTAGGCGACCAGTTGCCCACAGCGGACACAGTGGGTGTTCTCGAAAAACAGCAGATGACCGCAGTGGTCGCAATGGAAGACCTTCATCGTCGCGAGACCTCTGCATGATTTGATCCTGTCGCGCAGGGCACCGCGACCGGGGAGATGTGAGACGTCAGTCGAGCCGCACGACGTCGACTTGCACGCGCAACGCGTGCGCGCCGCCGCCCAGGATCACCCCGTGAATCGGGCTGACGTCGTTGTAGTCCCGTCCCCACGCGACCGTGATGTGTGTGTCGGACGGCACGAGGTTGTTCGTGGGATCGACGGGAATCCAGCCGATGCCTGGACAGTAAACGGTCAGCCACGCGTGCGAGGCGTCGGCGCCCACCAGCCGCGGCCTGCCGGGCGGCGGTACGGTCTCCATATAGCCGCTGATATAGCGCGCCGGAATGCCGAGCGACCGCAGGCAGGCGATCTCCAGACGGGCGAAGTCCTGACAGACGCCGCGTCGCGACGCGAAGACCTCCGTGAGCGGTGTCGCAATCGTCGTGGCCTTTGGATCGAACGTGAACTCATCATGGATACGACCTGTGAGCTCGAGTACGGCGTCGAGCAATGGCCGGCCCGGTGGAAACGACGCCCGGGCATAGGATTCCACGATGAACTGCGCTCGCGAGGTTGTCGAATCGAAGACGAACTCCACAGCCTCGAACGGCATCGACTCGCGATCGGCGGCAGTTTCCCACCGCGGCGTTTCGCATGGCAGCGGCAGTTCCGGTCGGCTCACCGCCACAGTACTGCGCGCGCGAATCACGAGGTTCGTGTGCGCACCCTGCACGGCGACGACGGTGACGAGGTTGCCGAAGTAGTCTTCATAGGTGCTCGTCACGGCCGGCGCCGGCGCGATGGCCAGCTCGTGCTGCAGGCATTCCTGCTTCGGCAGGTCACGCGGCTTGAGACGCGCGACGTGATGTGCCACGACGACCGACTCGCTGTAGTCGTACTTGGTCGTATGGGTGATCTCGTATTGCATGGGCTCAGCTCACCCGCAGCTCAGCGTGGCTGAAATAGAAATAGGTGATGACGTCAGACACGTCCTTCAGGTCGTCTTCCATGGACGCAAGCAGGCCCTCCAGGGCCGCAACGTGATCCTCGGACCACGGCTGGGATGCGATGACCTCCGCCAGGGTGTCGCGCGCGTGAGCCATCAGTCGTTCCTCCCGCGTCGGTGACGGGGCCCTCGGGTCGCGCGGCAGGCGGACGATGTGTTCCGAGACGGCCGCCAGCTGGAACGACAGCCCCCGGGTATTCGTGTCGTCGCCGAGCAGCAGGTGCAGGGCCGGTGCCAGCCGCGGCTGCGCGTAGTAGCGGCGCCGATACGTCATCGAGCTGTCTGCAATCTCGAGAAGAGGCTCGACAATCGCGCTGGCGTCCACCTCTGCAACGCTCAGCGCCCCGCGTACGACGCCGATGAGATTTGCCGATCGCTCGAGCCGTCGCCCCAGGTTGAGGAACCGCCAGCCATGGCCGCGCGTCATGTTCTCCATTTCCATGCCGCTGAAGGCCGCCAGATCCGTGATGAGGCGGTTTAGATGTACGAGCACTTCCTCGAACTGAATCCGGCCCTGACGCAGGCGCATGTCCTGATGCAGCAGGTTCAGGATTCTCCAGGTGTCAATGGAGAGACGGTCGCGAACGGCGCTGGCAAGGCGGCGCACTTCGTTCAACGTGTTCCGGAGGCCCGAGTGCGGCCCTTGCCGCGCGATGAGATCGAGCGTGTCCTCTTCGAGCTTGCGCAGCAATGTGTCACGGCCGAGCTCCTCTGGTAGCACGCGCAGGCCGATCAGCACCTGAAGGAGTGCGGACACCTGACGCGGATCATCGGCCGTGTCCTGATTCGCGAGGCGCGAGACGAAGCTGCGCAGCAGCCGGACAACATGCTCCGCACGTTCGACATAGCGGCCGAGCCAGAAGAGATTCTCGGCCACGCGGCTGGGTAGCTCCGTCGTGGCGGGCTCGAGGCGAATGGGGTCCGAGGGCGCCAGGAGCGACTGCACGCTGACCGGACCGTCGGCGAGGACCCACGTATCCTTGCTCTTGCCCCCGCGTTGCATCGAGACGATCGGAACCTCCTGCGTGCTCGACACTCGGGTCAGGCCGCCGGGCATCACCGTAAATGCGTCGCCGGCAGCGGCGACGTATGTTCGAAGCACGATGGATCGCGGCTCGAGTCGATGACGATGCCAGACCGGCGCGCTCGACAACTCGACGTGCGCCTGGGCGGCAAAATCCTCCGGCCGGGCTCGAATGGTCGCGGCGAGCTCGCTTCGCTCACGCCCGCTGAGCTTTCGTCCGAATAGCGGGTCCTGCCCTTTTGCGGGGAATGCCGACTTGATGACGAGATCCTCGAGGCGCTCCAGCACGTACGACAGCTGCGACGGTTCTCCGCACCACCAGGTCGGGGCGGAAGGGATTTGCAACTCCTCGCCGAGCAGGGCACGACAGAGGGCCGGCAGAAACGGCAGGATGGCGGCGGTCTCGATGACGCCCGAACCCAGGGCGTTGGCCACGACCACGTTGCCGGCGCGGACGGCATCGACGAGTCCCGCCACGCCGAGGAAGGAGTCGCCGCGCAGCTCGAGCGGATCGCAGAAGCTGTCGTCGAGGCGCCGAAAGATGACGTTGACCCTCTGGAGGCCTTCGAGCGTCTTGATGAACACACGGCGGTCGCGCACGGTGAGGTCCGCTCCCTCGACGAGCGTGAAGCCGAGATATCGCGCCAGGTACGCGTGCTCGAAGTACGTCTCGTTGTAGGGTCCCGGCGTCAGCAGCACGACTTTGGCGGGCTGCTCGTTGTTCGGCGCGAGCGTGCTCAACGAATCGCGCTGCGCGCGAAAGAAAGAAGCGAGCCGGTGAATCTCGTTGCTGCGAAAGGCTTCCGGCAGGCTGTGCAGGAGGACGAGCCGGTTCTCGAGCGCGTAGCCGGCACCCGACGGCGCCTGCGTGCGATCGGCAAGCACCACCCACTGGCCATCCGGCGAGCGCGCCAGGTCGACGCCGTGCATGTGCAGGTAGATGTCGCGCGGCACGCGAATGCCGTGACAGGGCCGAAGAAACGACGGGTTCGCCAGGGCCAACGACGGTGGCAGCAATCCACTCCTCAGCAGGCGCTGCGGACCGTGCAGATCGAGCAGGATCAGGTTGAGCAATCTGGTCCGCTGAATCAATCCTTCTTCAAGACGGCTCCATTCGTCCGCGGAGACGATGAGCGGCACCATGTCGAGCTCCCAGGGCCGATCGATGCCCTGCGGATCGCCGTAGACGTTGTAGGTGACCCCGTTCTCGCGGATCGCGCGTCGCGCGTTGTCGCGCCGCGCCGCGAACTCCTGCGGTCCCATCGACTCGACGCTCTGAACGAACCCCTCGCACTGCGGGCGCAGAGCGCCAGGGCCGGCGAGCATCTCGTCGAAGACGCCGGCGAACGGCTCATACTCCTGGAGAAACCGCCACGGCGACGCCGGTCCGTGAATGTTCGTGATCGAGTTCATCGCAGCCCGAGGACGTGCCGGTCGGCGACGCTCGGCGCGAGCGGGCGGCGAAGGTCGAGCAGCAGGGGAAAGTCCGGGTGACGCTCCTCGGGGGCGACGACGATCGATCCTTGTGTGTGACCGATGTTCTGGAACCGCGCGAGCCGGCGGCCCTCCGCTTCGTACGCGTTGACCGGAAAGGTCTCGAAGCTGCGCCCGCCCGGGTGCGCGACGTGATACGTGCAGCCGCCAAGCGATCGCTCGTTCCACGCGTCGACGAGATCGAAGACGAGCGGCGCGTGGACCGGAATGGTGGGATGCAGGCAGCTTGGGGGCTGCCACGCGCGGTAACGCACGCCGGCCACGAACTCGCCCTCCGTGCCCGTCGGATGGAGCGGAACCGACCGGCCGTTGCAGGCGACGAAATGCCGCGATTCCGTCATGCCGGTCACCTTGACCTGTAGTCGCTCGACCGACGAGTCCACGTAGCGCACGGCGCCGCCGGCACCGGGTTCCTCGCCGAGTACATTCCACGGTTCGAGCGCCTGCCGCAGTTCGACGTGGACGCCGCGCCGCGTGACCGAGCCGTACACCGGGAACCGGAACTCCAGATGCGGCGCGAACCACTGCGGCTGCATCGCATACCCACTCCGTCCGAGATCGGCGAGGACGTCACCGAGATCGTCGGCCACGAAATGCGGCAGCATGAAGCGATCGTGGAGCTCCGTGTTCCAGCGAACCAGCGACTGATTGTAGGGGGTCTTCCAGAAGCGGGCAACGAGCGCGCGCAGCAGCAGTTGCTGCGCCAGGCTCATCTGCGCGTGCGGCGGCATCTCGAACGAGCGCAGCTCCACCAGCCCCTGCCGGCCGCTGCTCGTTTCCGGCGCGTAGAGCTTGTCGATGCAGAACTCGGCGCGGTGCGTGTTGCCGGTCAGATCGACCAGCAGATGCCGGAACACGCGATCCACCAGCCACGGCGCGGATTCCCGATGCTCCGGGACCTGCGCGAACGCGATCTCGAGCTCGTGGAGCGAATCGCTTCTGCCCTTCGTCGACCCGCGGATGCTGGCTGGTCGGTCCGAAGAAGAGGCCCGAAAAGAGAAACGACAACGACGGGTGGTTGTGCCAGTAGCCGAGCAGGCTCCGCAGCAGATCCGGCCGGCGCAGGAAGGGACTGTCGGCTGGCGCCGGACCACCGAGCACGAGGTGATTGCCCCCGCCCGTCCCGGTATGACGGCCGTCGAGCATGAACTTCTCGGTGCCGAGGCGGCTCTCACGCGCCTCCTCGTAGAGCGTGGAAGTCTGCTGAACAATCTCGGACCAGTTCTGCGCCGGATGCAGGTTGACCTCGATGACGCCAGGATCCGGCGTCACTTTCAGATGGTTGAGCCGCGGATCGTGTTCGGGCGGAGTCCCCTCGATGATGACCGGCATCGCCAGGCTCGCAGCCGTCCGCTCGATGGTCGCAATCAGATCGAGGTAGTCCTCGGTGGCCCGGACCGGGGGCATGAACACGTGCACGCGCCCGTGCCGGGCTTCGACGCAGAGCGCAGTCCGAATCACGCCCGCAGCCGACTTGCCTCGAGGCGGCTGTTGCGGCGACACACCGGACACTGGCGCCGCCGTCGCGCGAGGCTCGGCGCGGACTGCCAATTGCCGCCTGTCGCGACGGGCGAAGGGATCGGTCTCGAGTATTTCGTCGACGTCCTCCGGCGCCGACCATGGCAGCGAGCCGAGCGGCAACCGGTAGCCGATCGCGGAATCGCCGGGAATGAGGAACAGGTGCTCCGACCGCAGGAACCACGGTCCGCTCGTCCACGCACGCGAGTGGGGTTCACGCCGCAAGGGGAGGACGTACCCGACGATGCTGTTGAGTCCCTGTTCGAATACACGAGCCAGGCGCGCGCGCTCCTCCTCGTTCTTCAACTCCGACTTCAACGGGTCGACGTTCACCGGCAGCCGCCGTTCCGTCATGAGGTAGTGCCAGACGTCCTCGAACGCAGGGATGACGTGCTTCGCGTCCACGGCAAGGGCTTCGGCGAGCGCACGGATGAATCGGCCGGCCTCGGGGTCGCCGTGGCCGTAATCGACGGTCTCGTCGGCGACAAGGCGGTCGTTCTTCCAGATCGGAACACCGTCTCGCCGCCACCAGCACCCCAGCGCCCAGCGCGGCAGTGACTCACCGGGATACCATTTGCCCTGGCCGAAATGCAGCAGCGCGCCCGGAGCGAATCGCTCCTTCAACCGCCGGACGAGCGTGCCGGCCAGATGGCGCTTGGCGGGACCGAGCGCGGTGAAGTTCCACTCGGCGCCGTCCATGTCGTCGATCGAGACGAACGTCGGCTCTCCTCCCATCGTCAGGCGCACGTCGTGCTTCGAGAGCTCCCGGTCGATGTGATGTCCAAGCGCGTCCATTTGCCGCCACTGCTCGTCGGTGTACGGCTTGGTGACGCGCGGCGACTCGTAGATCCGCCGCACGCTCATCTCGTGACCGAAGGTCACCTCGCATTCGTCGACCGCGCCGGTCACGGGCGCGGCGCCCTGCGGATCGGGCGTGGCCGCGAGCGGGATGTGGCCCTCGCCGGCCATGAGCCCCGAAGTGGGGTCGAGCCCGATCCAGCCCGCACCGGGCAGGTAGACCTCGGTCCACGCGTGCAGGTCGGTGAAGTCCACATCCGTTCCGCTGGGGCCGTCGAGCGCCTTCAGGTCCGGCTTGAGCTGAATGAGGTAACCGGAGACGAACCGCGCCGCGAGACCGAGATGGCGGAGGACCTGCACGAGCAGCCAGGCGCTGTCGCGGCACGAGCCGGACGCGAGCGTCAGCGTGTCTTCCGTCGTCTGCACGCCGGGCTCGAGGCGGATGATGTACTTCACCGCCTTCGACACGCTCTGATTGAGCGCGACGAGAAAGTCGACCGTCCGCTGCGTTCGCGTGTCGACGCCGTCGACGAAGGCGGCGAACTTGCGTCCAGCGGGCAGCCGTTCCAGAAACGGCGCCAGCTCCCGGGCGAGCGACGGCTCGTAGGAAAAGGGAAACGCCTCGGCCGCCGGCTCGAGAAAGAAGTCGAACGGGTTGTGCACCGACATCTCGGCGACGAGCTCGACGTCGACGACGAGCTCCCGCGTCTGGTCGGGAAAGACGACCCGCGCCAGGTAGTTGCCGAACGGATCCTGCTGCCAGTTGATGAAGTGCTTCTTCGGATCGAGCGTGAGTGAGTAGCTCAACACGGGCGTCCGGCAATGCGGCGCCGGCCGCAGGCGGATAACGTGCGGCGACAGCGACACGGGCCGGTCGTAGCCGTAACGGGTCTGGTGGCGCAGGGCGACGTGGATAGCCATCTCAGCTTTTATAGCCGAGAAACCGGTTCATTGTGTGGGACAAGATTGTCGCCTGTTCCGACAGGAATGTCAGAAATCAGGGCAGGATCGAGTATCGACCTCTGACGAGTTCCGGCGGCGCCCAGAAGCACCGCCGTGTCAGCAACTCATTTGACGACTTCGACGCGCACTTTCAGTCGCTCATAGACGACGAGGGCTCGCTCGTCTCGTGTCAGCAGCGTGGCGTTGGCGTGACGGGCCGTTGCGGCAATCAGGGCATCATAAACGGCTCCCCCGGCCAGGCCAGTTCGCGCTGAGGACTCGACGAGTTCGAGGTACCCGCGGGCCGGAAGGACGAGCGGCGGTTCTGGAAAGCGCTCGGTGAGAAAGGTGGCCACCAGATCGGGTGGCGCCCGGTGGGGTAGTGGGAGACGAGTGAGAACGGAGTACGCCTCGACGAGTACGTGCGCCGGGACGCGCGGCCGACGTGCCAAGGCCGCAGCTGCGGCGCGGTGACCCTCGTGCCAGCTCGCAAACCCAGCGACGACGACGCTGGTGTCGACGGCAATCACCGCCGCGTGCCTTCGATCGTTCTCCTGACCATCTCGTCGGTCAGCGGCGGCAGATCCTCGTCCGGTACGGCGACGGGCCCGCCAGCGCGACGGGTCAGCGACATCGGCGTCGCCGCCAGCGCGATCTCGATCAGCCCATCCCGCTCGCGGATCTCGACCGCCTTGCCGTGCTCGAGGCCCAGCCGGTCACGAAGTGCCTTCGGAATGACAATCCTACCGGCAGAATCAATGGCAGATTTCATGACACTATTCTACCACTTCAACGTCACCAAGGCGGACGACCGGCGGCGGCATGAAAGATTGGGATCGCCCGCCGCCACTGAGGCTGAGCGGGTTCGTCGACGAGGTGCGCAGGTTGGCTGATACGCTCCACAGAACTAAATCCTCGCGAGGATCCCTCTGGCGGTCGTATTCCTCAACGTACCAAGAGCCTGGCAGTAGACGGTCAGCTGACGTCTGTAACGTTCGAGATCGGCGGCGAGCTCGCGGTCGGTCTTGAAGTCGACGACGGTCAGTCCGGTGAGATCTTCGAAGGCCAGATCGATCGTGCCCTCGATCAAGGTCCCGTCCGGGGCCTTCCAGACGATCGGCAGCTCGCGGTCGCACCGGCCGGCGCGATCGGCCTGGCGGACGCGGTCGAAGAGCGGATTCTTGAGCAGCGACGAGACAACTTCGACGGCCGCGTATACCTCTTCGTCGGCGTAGGGCTCACGGCCACTGGTCGGGAGGATCCGGCCCTGGGCGTGGGCCACTGCGGTGATCACCCGCTCGCTCGCGTCGAGTGGCACGGTCGCGAGGGTCGCGTGGACGAGCGACCCGAAGCGCGGGCCGAACGGCCGCTCGGCGGAGCGCGAGAAGTCGATCACCTCGATCTCCGGTGCGGTCGGCGCATGCTCGCGCGTGGGGTCGAACGCGCGATCGAGGGCCACGGATGTCGCGGTGCGGACTCGGAGCGACGGCACACGGGCCTTGGCCGTTGCCTCGTCGCGACCGGTTCGCCACTGCTCGTAGAGCGCCAGCCGCGCCGCCACCTTCGCCTGATCGCCGTCTTTCGAGATCAGATCGTCCCGCCGCAGGCCGTAGCCAGAATCCGCATCGAGCGCCAGGACGTGCGGGTCCCACCAGACAACTGAATATGACGTCGGGGTTCGGTCGGCCTTGGGGCTCGGGGTTCGGGGGCGGGCGTCGAAGAGCCGATAGGCATCTTCCGGGCGCTACCGTCGTCGGGCGCGCGGGATCGCCATCGGGGCGCGTGAGCACCGAGTCCTTGGAGGGAAAGGGCGGGCAGCCCACGCCGGCCGCGTGCGTCTGTCGCCCGATCGGAGACGGATACACCGCGCGCATCAGCGGGTCGAGCCAGCGGCCTTCGTACATTTCGTCCCCGATAGTCGGGACCACGAGCACGTCTCGCGCGCGCGTGGCGGCAACGTAGGCGAGGCGCTGACCCTCGGCCGTGTCACGCGCCGCCTCCTGGGGACCGTGAAGTAGAAGATCGGTCGGCGCCCAGCCGCCCAGCCTCAGCGCGCACAGATTGCGGGTGGGATCGATCCATCGGCCGGCGTCCGGACGGGAGAGCTTGCATGTCACGTCAGCAAGGATGACGACCGGGAACTCCAGGCCCTTGGCTTTGTGCACGGTCATCATGCGGACGCCGTCGCTGTCCTCTTCGAGGATCGGCGCTTCTGACGCCTGCGCCGTGTCCGCGGCGACGCGCAGCTCCTCGACGAAGCCGCGGAAAGAAATCCCGCCGCCCATCTCGTACTGACGCGCGAGCTCGGCGATGTGCAGCACGTTGGCGAGCGCCTGCTCGCCGCCCGTCCTGAGCGCGAACCCCACGTGCGCCCGCGTGGCGGCGAGAAGCTCCTGCAGCGTTCCGGACACGCCTCCGGAGGTCCGCTCGGTGAAGCCGGCGCCCTGATCGCTGTCGTCCTTCTGGACGTAGTTGCGATGCCTGTGCAGGCGCTGCAATAGCCACAGCGCCTCGGCGATCGGCCGGAGATGGGCAATTTCCGATGGCGTATTCTCGTTGAACACCTGCGGCACTCGAAACGGGTGGAAGCTCCCGCGGCTGAACCTGTCTTCCGTGCGGCGGCCGAAATGATGCGCCCACTCCAGGAGCTCCTCGTCGCCAATCGCAAAGAACGGGCCGCGCAGCGTCGCGAACACCGACAGTTCGTCGTCCGGCCACTCGATCGCGGTGAGGGCGGCGCGCAGGGCCTCGACTTCTTCGCGCTCGTGAAACGCCCGCCCGCCGACGAGCACGTGGGGTATGCCGCGAGCCTCGAGCGCCTCGACGTACGGGCGCGTGACGTCGGACTCCCAGCTCACGAAGCGCCGAAACAGCACGCAGATGTGTTTGGCGGAAACCTTCACCGTCGCATCGCCAGTCCGCTCCGTGACATGCCAGTTGCTCTGGTTGACGATCCAATCGACGAAGGCCCCGATTGCCCCAGGCAGCGATTGTTCGATGGCACGGTCGGTGTAGTAGCGGCTCGTGTGCCCTGGGTACGGTTCCGGCACCGGCAACGCGACGATGCACGGTTGTCCGTCGAGCGACGGGCGATGGGGGGCGAGGGGGACATAGCTTGCCTGCAGCGTGATGTCGTCTCCCGTCATGACTGGGGTAAATGCGGCATTCACAAACGACTGGATTTCCGGAACGCTGCGAAAGCTCTTTGTCAGTTGAACAAGTGTTGCGCCCCACTCCGGAGCGCGTTGGCACACTTCACGGTAGATCGCCACGTCCGCTCCACGGAATCGGTAGATTGACTGTTTGGGATCGCCGACCAGGAAGAGATGACCGGGCAGCGGTTTGGCTCTGCGCCAATCGGTCTCGCTTGGGTCGTCGGCGGCGAGTAGCAGGAGGATCTCCGCCTGCAACGGGTCAGTGTCCTGGAACTCGTCAACGAAGATCCGTTTAAAGCGTCGCTGAAAGCTCTCACGAACGTGGCGGTTGTCCCGCACGAGGTTGCGAGCGACGAGAAGCAGATCGACAAAATCCAGCGCGCCGTCTTTGGCTTTCACCTGCTCGTACCTTTGCAGGGCGCCGCGCAGTTCCTGCTGGAGCAGCGCCGCAAGGTCGGCGTCTGCCGCCACCCGGAACTGGTCCAGACGTGCGCGCAGGTCAGCGAGCCCGGCGAGGACACGCACGCGCGGAATCCCGTCGCGGTATGATGCGCCACGGCCCTGCTTAGTCCTGGACAGCGTGCGGTCACGCGAGAGATCGACGAGCCCGGATTCCCAACCGTCGTAGTCATTAGTCCCTTGATCGCCGAACGTCTGCTGCAGCCCGATCTCGTCGCTCAGCCGGCGAATGGGGTCCGTGCCATAGAACAGCGGGTCGTTCGTCGAGGCCGGGTTGCGCGTCAGCTCCGCGACGTCGTGCAGCATCGACACCAGCGACGCGATCTCGCCTTCGCGATCGAAGGCGTTCCGCGTCCACGACGTGGTGAAGTCGCGCCATTGCGCGAGATCCCACGCTGCCTTGCGCAGGCGATCCACAGGACCGTCCTCACCGCCAAATGCGGACCGGCGTAACGCCCGCCGGACGCCCTGGGGTGGCTCTGCCAGTTCTTCCTGCAGCCAGCGCCCAAAAGCCTCGTCGAACAGCCTCTTGGATGTTGGCTCCGTCAACACCTCGAAGAGCGGATCTACGCCGGCCTCCACCGGACGTTCACGCAGCAAGGCGGCGCAGAACGTATGGATCGTGTCGACATGCGCCTCTTCGAGCTGCCTCAACGCACGGTCGAGGCGCTCGCGCTCCGTTTCGTTTTGCCCTGCGGCCACCCGCGCGCCATCGAGCCGTTCTCGGAGCCGCAGCTTGAGCTCGCCCGCAGCTTTCTCGGTGAAGGTTACTGCCACGATTTCGCCGACCTCCGCCTTCCCTTCGGCGATGATGCGGACGAGCCGGCCGACCAGCGCTGTGGTCTTACCGGTCCCTGCCGCCGCCTCGACGATGAGCGTCGTGTCGAGGTCGCGTTCTTCGAGAGTCGGAGGTCGTTACCACGGTTGTCATGGCATTCCCCGCAGCGCCATGAGATCGCCCAGTGGATCGGCGGCCTTTCGCGCGACGTGCCGCGGCTCGTCGGGTCCGCAGATCGATCGGAAGTCGCACCACGTGCACGCGCGCTCGGCCGGCGCCGCGGGCAGGAAGCCGAGCTCGATGGCGCGGTCGATAATCTCGAGCGCCTCGAGTCCGGCGCGCCGGTTGGCCTCCGAGAGCGGGACCGGATGCTCGGCAAAGCCTCCGGCAGTGGTCGCGTAGAAGAGCCGGCCTTCCCGGACCGGGCGATCGAGGATCTTCTCGATCGCCAGCCCATAGATCACCGGCTGCAGCGTGCCGCCGCCGCCGATCACGGTCCTCGGCGTCGTACGATTCCGCCCCGTCTTGTGATCGGTGATTCGCAGCTCCGCCGATCCCTGCCTGGTTTCGATCATGTCAACCGACCCGCGCAGGATGAAGCGGTCGTCAATCCGCACCGGCTCACGCTGACTGCGCTCGTCGCGTCCCTCGTCCGCGAGCCCGAAGCTGTATTCGAAGTATTCCGGTGTCCACGGCGCTGATTCGGGCAGCTTTCGGATCCACACGCGCAGGTCGCGGCCAATCGCCGCGATCTCGTCCCGCCAGACCCGATCGATCGCCGGAGCGAGCCGCTCTTTGTAGGCCCCGGCCGTGGCCTCGAGCGCCGCGGCGAGCCTCTGCAGCGCGTGCGGAACATCGTCGAGCGTCAGCGGCAGGCGCTTGTCGGCTTGCAGCACCCGCAGCACGCGGGCCTGTACTTCGTGAAAGAGCGACCCGCGCATGAGCGGGTCGAGTCGCTGGAGCGGTTCGGGCGGTTCGTTCGGGGCGAAGCGGTAGATCGCCGACAGCACGAACTGATACGGGCAGGTCGCGAATTTCTGGAGCGCGGAGACGGAGTACGGGCGCGCGCCCAGCCGCTGCGTGTCGAGCATCGGCTTGATGGCCGGCGTCACGCGCACCAGGCCGTCCTGGGCCAGCCAGCGCGACCTCGCGCGTACCCAGCGTCTCGTGACCGATCGGCGGAGCGCCGGGTTGAGGCCGAGGAGGTAGTGTGCGTGGCCGCGAACCGCGGCCCGGTCGGGCGTGTCGATGAGCAGCCGGAGCGTCGCGAGATCGTGCTCGACCTCGTCGATGGCCTCCTCGGGACGAGCTGGCGCCGGCCAATCCAGCTTCGCGCCACCCGCGGCGGCCGCCTCGCGCTGGAGCTCCTCGTGATGCGGGATCGTGCCGACGATGGCGCGCATGACGTCGAGGACATAGAACGAAGGGACGCGCGGGCGGGCGCCGCCGACGTCGAGGCGCGGATAGGACAGCCACAGCCGATCCGTGGCCGCGCCAACCGCGAGACGGAGCAGGAGCCGTTCGGTCCTGGCGCGATCTTCCAGGACGGCGAGGTGCGCTCCGACGCTGGCGCCGAGCGGCGCGCGCATGTCCTTGTCGAGGAGGAGCGGATCCTCGCGCAGCTTCTGAGGAAAGAGCCGCTCGGCCAGCCCCGGCACGAACACGACCTTGAACGCGCGACCGCGCGCCTGGTGCGGGCTGCCGACGAAGACGCGTCCGTAACGGTCGGCCGGCGGCTGCTCGTCGAACGTGCGCAGGCGTTCGGCCAGCACGTCGCGCGCTTCTTCGAGCGCGACCGGACCGATGGCGCTCATCGCGCGCAGCTCACCGAGCACGCGCAGCACACGCGCGGGCCTGCGCAGCACGCGCGGGGCCAGATCGCCGAATCGCTCGAGCCATTCGCCCCATGTCGCTTGCGACGGCCAGGACGCGAGCGTTTCGACAATCGGGATGGCGAAGTTCGAGAGGTGGGCGAGGTTCTGCCGATCGCGCTCGAGGCCGCCGAGCTTCGGCGATTCCGGGTCTTCGCGCAGCCGTTCCTCGCGGATTTGCGCCTCGTAGCCCTCGCGCAGCCCACGCAGCCGCCGCCGCCAGCGCTCGGGATCGCCGCCAACGACCGATGCTTCCACGATCAGCCGCTCCCATTTCCACGGCGCGCGGAGCCCGCCCTCCACGATGGGGGACAGATCGTCGGTGAGCGGTTCTGGCGCGGTCGCCGAGTCGAGGCCGTCCGGGGACAGATCGATGCCTGCAAATCCGGCGACCAGATCGTCGGCCGGCGGCAGGACCTCCGCGGCGGCGGCGTTGGCTTCGGGGACCTGCGCGAGGGAGAGGTACTCGGCGAAGCGGACCGCCGACAAGCGCTCGACGGCGCAGCTGAGAATGGCCAGGAACGCCCGGCCCGACGGATGCGGCCGGCGCGCGCCGCGATCGAACCAGGCGCTGATCCCCGCCCGCTCGAACGCGTTCTCGACCAGGCCGAGGTACTCGCGCGGCGACCTGAGGAAGACGGCGATCTCGTCGAACCGCACGCCTCCGCGGACCTCCTCGAGAATGCGCCGCGCGATCTCCACGCACTCGCGCCCCTCGCCCGGCGCCGAAAAAAGCTGGACGTCTCCATGGGGCTGCCGTACGGGCGGCTGCCGTGCCGCGAAGAGCGACCGGCGCAGCGCGGCCAGGTCAGACTCGCCAGAGGGCACGAGTGTTTCGACGTGCGCACCAAGCGTCGCCAGGTTCTCGAGCGTCGCCAGATCTCCGAAAGGGACGGTGACGAGCGTTTCGGGCGCGGCGGCGATCAGATGCCGGGCGAGCTCGAACTCAACCGCCGATTCCATCGGGACGTCGAGCAGGAGGAGCGGAAGGCGGGAAAGCGCCCCGACACCCTCGCAGGCGGCGGTAAAGAGCGACGCGCGACCGGTGGCGGATGCCGCGGCGAATTGTTCCTCGAAACCTTCCAGAAGGCGCGACAGATCCCGGCCCCCGAGCGGGAGATCGGCCAACGCGGCCGGTTCCACGCCCGCCATCGCCAGATCCTGGAGCGTGCGCGCGAGCGCGCGCGGGAATCCGGGCGTGCCGGCAACGGCGCCGAAGTAGCTGAGGCCTTCGTCCTGCCGGGCGTCGAACGTGGCTCGAGCAGCGACCGCCTCCGAACCGATGAGCGTGGCCGGGGCGATGCCCCGCGCGGCGAGGACGGGCGCCGCGAGGCGCGCGGCAAGCTGCGAGAAACTGAAGCGGTGGAGTCCGGCCGTCGCCCCGCGGGACCGTGCCACCGCCCTGGCGATCTCGTCGGCCGCGCCGCGCGACGCCGAGACAATCAGCGCGCCGCGATCGGCCCGCGCCGCCAGCCAGCGTTCCGCCTCGCGCAGGCGCGCGGACGCCTCGGAGCTTTCAATGATGTGGAGAGAACCAGCGGCAGGCATCGACACCACCTCCCCCGGACGCCGTGCCGGGTCACCGTGACGGCCGCGCCACGCGACCGTAGATCGAACGGTACTCCTTTTGGCCAGGGGGTTCAACCTCCAATAAACCTTTTGCCTCGATATATCGTCTATCGCTATAGTCTATCGTCAGAGATATGAAACGCACGGATACCGACAGCCTGCTGCCCCTCACCCCTGGCATGTTCCAGGTGCTCATCGCGCTCGCCGACGGCGAGAAGCACGGCTACGCGATCATCAAGGAGGTCGCGCGGCGAACCGACGGCGAGATCTCGCTCGGCGCCGGGACGCTCTACGCGATCGTCCGGCGCTTCGTGCAGGAAGGCGTGATCGCCGAATCGGCCGAACGGCCGGACCCGGCCCTGGACGACGAGCGGCGCCGTTACTACCAGCTGACGCCGTTTGGTCGCGATGTCGCCCGCGCGGAGGCGGCGCGCATGGAGAAGGCACTCGGGATGGCGCGCGCCAAGAAGCTCATCCCCAAGGCGCGGCTGACGTGACGGGCGAGCGCTGGTTCCGCCGGCTCCTCAGGCTCCTGCCGCTCGACTTCCGCGCCGACTACGGCGACGAGATGGCGCGCGTGTTCGTCGAGCAGCGGCGCGACGCGGGAGGGTTCATGGGCATGCTGCGGGTCTGGATCGAGACAGTGGGATCGCTGCTGGCGATCGGGCCGCGCGAACATGCGGCGCAGCTCGCGCAGGACGTCCGCTACGCCCTGCGCGGCATGCGGCGGAACGCGGCCTTCGTGGCCGTCGCCATCCTCACGCTGGCGCTCGGTATCGGCGCCAACACCACTGTTTTCAGCGTCGTCGATGCCGTCCTTCTGCGGCCGCTGCCGTACGCCGACCCGGACAGGCTTGCCGCCGTGTGGAACAGATGGGACGGCAGCCCGACCGCTGCGTTGTCGGACCCCGAGTATCTCGACTACGCCGAGCAGAGCCGGTCGATGACGATCGCGGCGAACGCTGCGACCAACGTCAACGTCGGCGGCAAGGGTGGCGATCCCGAGCGCGTGGTGGCCGCCCTCATGACGGCCAACGGCTACGACGTGCTGGGCGTGCCGCCCCAGCTGGGACGTGCATTTCGCGTCGAGGAAGAAGCCGAGGGGGCCGCCCCTGTCGCCATCCTCGCAGACCGATTCTGGCGCCGGCGCTTCGACGCGAATCCCGCGATTGTCGGCACCCTCATCCCGATCAACGGCGTGCCAACCGAGATCGTCGGCGTGTCACGCCCCGGCGTCGTGGTGCCGTTCGAAATCGGCACGGCCACATCCGTGGACGTCGTGCTGCCGCTCACCCTCGATCGCGCGGCGCCGCGCAACCGCCGCGGCGGTCACTATCTTCACGCATTTGCCAGGCTGAACGCCGGCGCGAGCCTCGGAACCGCCTCCGCAGAGATGGACGGCATCATCGCGCGCCTGAGCCGCACGTATCCCGACGAGCACGATCAGGGCAACTTCGGCATCGTCGTGCAATCCCTCAGAGAGGATCGTCTTGGCGACTCCCGACCGGTGCTGTACATCCTGCTCGGCGCGGTGAGCCTCGTGCTCCTCATAGCCTGTGCCAACGTGGCCAACTTGATGCTGGCGCGCGGCGAAACCCGACGGCGCGAGATGGCCGTGCGCACCGCTCTTGGTGCCAACCGCCTGCGCATCGTCCGTCAGCTGCTCACAGAATCCTGTGTCCTCTCGTTGGCGGGGGCGGCGGCCGGACTCGGCGTGGCCTGGTTTGCTCAACGCATTATCGTGTCGATGGGAGCGTCGGCGCTGCCGCGTCTGGCGGATGCGCGGATGAGCCCGATGGTGCTGGCGTTTACGGCAGTGCTCGCAATGGGAACTGGCGTGCTGTTCGGGCTCGTTCCCGCGATCCACGTATCGCGGAGCCGATCAGGAGCCGACCTCAAGACTGGCGATCGCGGCGCGAGCAGTCGGTCGCGCCTGCGGCAGGCGCTGGTCGTTGGCCAGACGTCGGTCGCGATCGTGCTTCTGGTCGCGGCCGGCCTGCTCGTCAAGAGCTACATCCGTCTGACGCACGTGCCCTCCGGTCTCGACAGCGATCGCGTGCTGACGACGCGCGTGTCGTTGCCCGAGGCGCGATATCCCGATCGTGCCGCCATCGCGGCATTCTTCGGCCAGCTTCTCGGGCGTGTGCGCGGGCTGCCGGGAGTCCGGACAGCCGGCGCCGCGAGTGGCCTGCCGCTCGCCGTCAACTCGGGCGACTGGGGTTTCGACATCGAAGGGCGGTCGCGCGTCAACGGTCGGCGTCCCGGAGCTGCTGACTGGTTCGTCGTGACGCCGGGCTATTTCGAGGCGCTCGGTGTTCCGCTTCGGCGCGGCAGGCTGCCCGCCGACTCTGACACGAGCGCGGCGCCGGCCGTAGTGTTCGTCAATGAGGCAACCGTGCGCCGGTTGTTTCCGGGCGGCGATGCCATAGGCAAGCGCATCCGCATGTCGCAGACGACCGGCGCCGACCAGCCCTGGCGCACGATCGTCGGGATCGTGGGCGACGTCCGCCACCGTGGCCTCGACACGCCGCCGCGAACGGAAATCTACATCCCGTACGAACAGTTCCTGCACTTCTCGGCCGGCGTGCAGGCGCGCGCCATGAGCCTGGTCGTCAAGACGGAACAGGATCCCTCACGCAGCGTCGCAGGCGTTCGCGCCGCGCTACGCGCGATCGACCCGGACGTGCCGGCTGCGCAGGCACGCGACATGCCGGCCGTTGTGGCGGCGTCGGTTGCCGACCGTCGCCTCAGCGTCGTGCTGATTGGCACGTTCGGCGTTCTCGCGCTGCTGCTGGCGGCGATCGGACTCTACGGCGTGACGGCCTTCGCCGTGACGCAGCGAACGCGCGAGATGGGCGTGCGAATCGCGATGGGAGCGACACCCGGCTCGGTGCGCTCGCTCGTCGTCGGCCACGCGATGCGTCTCGTGGGATCGGGCGTGGCGATCGGGATCGGCCTGTCGCTGATGATCACCGGGTCGCTCGCCCGGCTGCTGTTCGACGTGGGCCCGCGCGACCTCTCGATCTACGCGATCGCGCCCACTGTTTTGCTTCTGACCGCGGCCGCCGCGAGCTATCTGCCGGCCAGGCGGGCTACGCGCGTCGACCCGGTCATCGCGCTGAGGGCGGAATAAGTCCGTTGGTCGCGATTAGTCGGTGGCTTCGGCCATCGCCTGGATGCGCGCGCGCTCGGCCTTGGACCCGGCGATCGCGAGCTCGAGCGCCTCATCCGAGAGGCTGGTCATGTCGGCCGCAGCGCTCTTCGCCTCTGCGTGTTCGACAGCGCGCGAAACGACCTCAGCGTTGGTCGCGCCCGCCTTCTTGCCGAGGAACGGCTTGACGATGAGGTAGAGGACGTCGCGGAGCGGCATGAAGCGCACGAACCGGCGCAACAGCCGGAAGGTCTGAATCGGATACCGGGTGAACTTGTAGATGATGAGCTTCCGCATCTCCTCGGATCGGATGCGGTGGACTTCCTCGCCCGGCAGGCAGCTCGGATCGATCGACGTGCACTTGAAGTACTTGTACCAATCCGTCGCGTCGTTGACGAGCCCGCGCTTCACATACTCCTGCCACAGCGGCGTCCCCCGATAAACGCACAGGCGGTTGAAGCCGAAGCTGTCGACGCGGATCTTCGACGCGAACCGGAATGTGGCCCGCAGGTCCTCCTCGGTCTCGTCGGGGATGCCGACGACGAAGAAGCCGTGGACGATCTCGATGCCGGCGGCCTTGGCATTGCTGACCGCCGACTCGATCTCGGCAAGCGTCTGCTCTTTCTTCAGGCGATCGAGGATCTTCTGACTGCCGCTTTCGATGCCGAACATCACCGTGCGGCACCCCGACTTCGCCAGCTTCGGAAAGAGGTGCTGGGCGACAGAGTCGACGCGGCCCTCGAGCCCATACTTGATGGGATTCTTCGCCGCGATGAGACCGTCGCAGATTGCCTCGATGCGTTTGGGCTGCAGGAGGAAGTGGTCGTCGACGAAGTAGACCGACCCGTAACCATCCTTGCGCAGCTGTTCGAACTCGGCGATGACGTGGGCCGGAGTCCGTGCGCGCCACTTGCCCTCGTTGAAGATCGGGATGTCGCAGAACACGCAGGGCCACGGGCAGCCGCGCGAGGTCTGCATCGTCGTGAAGCGATCGAGCGAGAGGACCGCCGGGACGTCGAGCGGCATCGACTCGACGAAATCGAGCGGCAGGCTCTCGCGGTCCGGGAACGGCCACTGGTCGAGATCGCGCGGTAACGCCCGGTTCGGGTTGTTACGAAGCGTCCCGTCCCTCTCCTGCCAGGTGACGCCGGTCACCGTATCGGGATCGTTCAGCCGCTCGATGAGGTCGACGATCAGCTGTTCGCCGTCGCCGCGGCAGACGAAGTCGACTTCCCTGCACTGCGCCTTGACCAGGGGTGCGTTCAGTGTCGCGAAGACGCCGCCGAAGGCGAGCTTGACGTTTGCATCCGCGGCGCGCAACTGGCGGGCGAGCATCTTCGCGTACGGATAACTCGTCGTCGACAGGAAGCTCATGCCGATGAGATCGGGCTTCTGGCGCCGCATCTCTTCGACGATGAATTCGTTCGGCGTCTCGGGATTGGCCTGATCGAACATCGTCACCTCGTGCCCGGCGCGTTTGAGCACCGACGAGAGGGACATGATGCCGATTGGCGGGAAGCCCATCACTTGCAGGCGGCCGTTCGGGGCCCGCCGCTGGCGCGGGATCGCGTAGAACTGCGGGTCGCGCACGTGGACCAGGAAGGCTCGCATTGGCTTTGGTATTCTACTCCCATAGTTCAGGGTTCACGGTTCAGGGTTCAGTTCACGGTTCACAATCCCAGCCGGTGGGGGCTTTGCCTTTGCAGGAGTCGAGGTATCGGAGGAGGCCGGTTGTCACTTTCGTAGCTCGAACCTGGAGTTCAAAGAGTTTCCTGCAGTCTTCCTCGCTGAAATACCTCTTCTTGCGGGCATCCTCTATGTGGTTGCGCGTTTCGAGAAGCGACGCTCGAGCGATTCGCGTGAAATGCGCGAACTCTCGGGGTTTGAATCACCCGAAGCCCTCAGCGATATTGGCCGGCGACGAGCTCGAAGACCTGCGGATCTGGTCCCGGAACTTGATGTTCTTTGAAGCCGGTCCCACGTCAGTGAGGCCGAAGATCGCGTCCCGGAGTTCTCTCGAAAACTGGTAGGCGTCCAGATCCTCGTACTTGTGGACTGCGGTCATGTAGCAAGCAAGAGCATTCGGAATGCCATCGTACTTTTGCTGCGAACTTGCCCGGCGGGCCCTCGAATGTCGCAAAATCTGCAAAGCCACGAGCCAAGCGAGTTAGCAATAGCTGCCACCAACCTGCGAACCCTGAACCCTGAACCTTGAACCCACTGAACCCTGAACCTGGTCTATCCTTGGTCCATGACTCGACGCGAACTGCTGACTGGAACGGCTTCGACCCTGGCGTGGCTGTCGATGGCGCGGGTCGAGGCTCAGTCCCCGATGCTCAAGAACATGGGCGGCGAGCCTCCGGGTTTTGGTCATCGCTCGCGCGCTGGCGGATTCGACATCCTCGAGCACTGCCATAGCCTCGGCCTCGGTGCCGTGCGGATGAATCTACCTTCTTCCGATCTCGATGCCGTTGGTCAGCTCCGCAAGAAGCTCGAGAGCTACGGTATGCGCGTCATCATCAGCCTGGCGCCTCCGAAGGAGGCCGGCGCGCTCCCTCAATATGAGGCGGGCGTTCGGGCAGTCAGCGAGCTCGGAGCCGTGACGACGCACGCGTCCTTTACCGCCAGGCGGTACGAGGAGTTCGACACGTTCGAGGCGTTCAAAGCGAGCTTCGAGCGTCACCAGCGGTCGGTCGAACTGGCCGAGCCGGTGCTGCGCAAGTACAAGGTGAAGCTCGCGATCGAGAATCACAAAGGCTGGCGCGCCGCGGAGCACGTGGCGTGGATCAAGCGGCTCGGGAGCGAGTGGGTCGGCGCCTGCTACGACTTTGGCAACAACATGGCGCTCTGCGAGGATCCGGCCGAGACGCTACGCCTGCTGGCGCCGGTCACCATCTACGTCAGCTTCAAGGACATGGCGGTGGCGCCGTACGACGAAGGATTCCTGCTGTCGGAGATGGCACTTGGCGAGGGCATGCTCGACATCCCGGGCATGGTGAAGGTGCTCCAGCAGAAGGATCCCAACATGATCTTCGCGCTCGAGATGATCACGCGCGACCCGTTGAAGATCCCCGTGTTCACGAAGAAATACTGGGCGACGTTCGACGATGCGTATAGCCCGCTTCCGGGGCGCGACCTGGCGCGGATCCTCGAAATCGTCCGCACCACTCCGCCGAAGACGCCGCTGACAAAAACAACGGGACTCAGCCCGGCGGACGGGCTGAAGCTCGAAGACGATCTGATCAACCGGTCGATCGCTTACGCGCGGAAGAACCTGTCACTCTGAGGTTCTCATCGGCGGCGACCGGTCCGGTACTCGCTGATGATGGTGAGATACTCGCGATCGGTGCTGGTGACGCTCGCGCTCAGGTTGGCAAGCACTCGCCTCGCGAGCCTGCGCTCTGCCGAATCCTCGGACTTCTTTGCGGCCTCGGAAAGCTCTCTCCATCGCTGACGAAGATCCATCAGGGCCCGGGCGCGAATGTCGTCGGAATCCAGACGACTCTCGAGCGTTCTGACGTCGTCCAGCATCCGCTGCTCGCGGTCGTCCTCTTCGGACTCTCTCTTCAGGGCTTCGCGCACTTTCTTGTCCCGGCCGAGCGCATCGGCTCGCGCCGCCGCCGACGAGACATCTCTCACTCCCTCGAAATCTGCCACGAGCGCCTGCAAGGCCAGATAGCGCGTCGTGTCGGCACCAGGAGCCGAGATGGCGTCCGTGCGTTTCGTGAAGATTCGATCGATCTCGCTGTCGTCCCGAGCCTTGAGGCCAGCCTTCATGGCTTGCAGTTCCACCCATTCGACGGCGTCGATCGCGAGGTCACTCGACAGCCAGACGTGGCTGCCATCGAAGATCGCAAGATGGTGGGGAGTGGTTAGCGCCCGATCGAGCAGGCGCATCTCGAGATGGTTGAAGTCCTCGGTGCCAGCGGTGGCAAACAGCACGAAAGGCAGCGTCTTGCGGGGCTTGGCGTCCGGATATCCGGCGCTCGATGCAATCACGCCGGCGATGCCTCGCGACCAGAGCGCGATGGAAAGGGCGACGCGCGCGCCGCCCGACATGCCCGCCGTGTAGACGCGCCTGGGGTCGATGTTGAAACGCGCCCCGACGTCCGCCGTCATCGCCCTCACGGTCGTGGCGGTGTCGGGTGCGCCGTTACGCGAGTTATTCGAGCCGGCGACGATGTATCCGTATTGCTCGGCGGCGGCCTGGTATCGATCGACGGGATTGCGTCCCCGCCCGCCGGGATCGAACGCGAGGATTACCGGCCATGGTCGATCGGCTGTGTAGCCCCGAGGAAGGTAGAGTGCGTAGCTCTGCGACGGATCGGCCTCGCATTTCACCTCGGCGATGACAACACCGGTCGGCAAGGCCCCGCCGACGGCCAGTGTCCCTGTGACGAGGACGAGGAGCGCCTGCAGAATCATCGAACTGCCCGAGTGATCCTACTTCGCGGCGGCCTTTCGCGGCAGCTTCTCGTCCCGCATGGCCGCGTTGTAGGCGAATACCGCGATGACAGTGGCCTGCTGAATCATGTCGTCTGCCTGCACACGATCGAACGTGTCCATATTCGAGTGATGTGTACGCGCGTTGTACTCGAGACGGTCGACCATGAACTGGAACGCGGGAAGGCCGACAGCGTCGAACGAGACGTGATCGGTGGAAGTTACCGATCGAGGACCGACCGCGAATACGCCGAGGTCTTTCAGCGGCTCCATCCACTGTCGGAAGATCGGCTCAATCGCCGCATTGCCTTGCAGCCAGATACCGCGCACTCGTCCCGTGCCGTTGTCGGAGTTGAAGTACGCGGACAGTTTCTCGTGCCCCGGCTTCAGCACCATCGTCGCGGGATCGCCGTAGTGCTCTTGGACGTAGGCGCGGGAGCCCAGGAGGCCTTCTTCCTCGCCGCCCCAGAGGCCAATCCGGATCGTGCGTCGCGGCCTGGCGCCGACGGCGCCGAGGATACGCAGTGCTTCCATCATCGCCGCCGAGCCCGTCGCGTTGTCGGTGGCGCCGGTGCCCGAGGCCACCGAGTCGAAGTGCGCGCCGAGCAGCACGATCTCGTCCTTGAGTAACGGATCACTCCCGGGCATCTCGGCGATGACGTTGAATCCGTTCCCCGTCGTCTCGTCGTAGAACTTCGTCTGCATGTTCAACTCGACCTTGACGGGCACGTCCTTATCGAGGACGCGGACAAGTCGATTGTAGTGCTCGACGGCGAGCGTCACCGTCGGGAGACCAGTGCCGGCGTCAGCGCCGCGAGAGCCGCTGCCGGTGGGAAAGATCGTGCCGCCGTCGGGCCGCTGCTGAACCCAGGACAGGTCGCTCCCGCCCGCCGACACATCCGACTCGCTGCCGCGGTTGAAGAGCGCGACGACTCCTTCGGCTTTGTAGAAGCCCTGCAGTTTCTGCTGGAAGGTGGCGGCTCCGCCGCGTCCCGCGCCTGCCCGGCCCGCGGGCACAGTTGCGGCTTCTTCGAAGTCCTTGTCTGTCATCCGCAGGACGAACGGTCCTTCGAGCATGCGCACGGCGCGTGCCGGTTGTGTCAGGACGATTTTGCCCTTCAAGGTGCCGTGGTATTTCTCGAAATCCGCCTCGCTCGCGACCTGCACGCGAACGACGTCGGCGATGACGGGGCCGTTGGTTCCCTGCGTCCAGGACCCTGGGAACCCGATGAGGGGCTCGACTTGCGGCTCGATCAAGTGAGCGCTGAACCGCACGAGCGACCAGCCTTTGCCAAACGGAAATGTTTCGAGATGAGGATTGGCGAGCCCCCACTCGGCAAACTTCTTCAGCGTCCAGTCGGCGGCCTGCCTGATGCCCGGGCCGCCGGTCAGCCGCGGCCCGTAGACGTCGCTCAACCAGCTGATGTGGTTCATGACCTGGGACCGCTTGAGGCCCTCGTCGCGGATCTTTGCGATCATGCCGAGGTCGAGCTTTTCGGCCGTGGGCTGCGCGCCTGGGATGGCCACGACCAGTGACATCAACAGGCAGACGAGCGGCAGGCGCTTCATGAACATCGGCTCCACTGTGAGATAGCATCTCATTCAATGACGAACGCCCTGAACAGCCTGGCGCTCCTGGTATTGCTCTTCCAGACGCCACAGCCGGCGATCCCGTTTACGACACCGCTGACGGCGGCCGAAATGACCGGCAAGCAGGCCGTTGTCGCGACAACGGCCGGAACGTTCGTCATCGACCTGCGTCCGGACCTTGCGCCGAATCACGTCGGATACTTCATCAAGCTGGCGAAGGCGGGCGCGTACGACGGCACGATCTTCCATCGCGTCGTGCGGCTCGGCATCATTCAGGGTGGCGATCCCCTGTCGAAGGATCCGGCCAAAACGAAACTCTATGGCACCGGCGGCCTCGGCGTTCTCAAGGCCGAAATCAGCAGCGAGAAGCACACGCGCGGTGCGGTGTCGGCCGTGCTCCAGCCCGGCAAGCCCGACAGCGCCGGGTCGCAGTTCTTTGTTTCCGTGACCGACCAGCCCGCGCTCGACGGCAAGTACACGGTCTTTGGCCGCGTCTCCGAAGGGATCGACGTCGTGCAGAAGATATCCGAGGCGGCCGCCGACGAGCGTGGAGCCCCGGCCGAACGCATCGAGATTCGCGGCGTCACCATCCGCGACACCCCGCCGCCCGAGCCGGAGCCCTTCGCGACCGAATCGGCCGTGGACCTCGCGAAGCACCGCGCGATCCTCGAGACTTCGGCCGGGCCAATCACGGTCGAGTTCTTCGCCGACAAGGCCCCAGAGCATGTGCGCAACTTCCTGCGGCTGGCCTCGTCCGGCGTCTACGATGGCACCTCGTTCCACCGCGTCGTGCGCGGATTCGTGATTCAGACCGGCGCGCTGACCTCACGTGGACCGCTGACCGAGAAGCAGCAGAAGATGGTCCGATCTCTTCAGCCCGAGTTCAACGACACCAAACACGTGAGAGGGATCCTTTCCATGGCCCGCGGCGACGATCCCGCGAGTGCCATGACGTCGTTCTTCATCGTCACCGGGGATGCCTCGTCGCTCGACGGCAAGTACACTGTATTTGGCCGCGTCGTCGACGGTATGTCGGTCGTCGAGGCGATCGAGCAGGCGCCGGTCAACGGTGAGGCGCCGGCCACGCGTGTCGACCTCAAGTCCGTCCGAATTCTCAATCAGTAAGAAACAGGATCCTGCGAGAGAACCGGAACGCCCTCGGCGGCGTCAAAAAGCCGGGAGTGCATATGAAACGCCTTCGAGGTTTGAACGGTCTGTCTGCCGCCCTTGTCGCGGCGGGCCTCCTTGTGGCCCTGCCCGCGGTCGTTTCGAACCGCGCCCTCGACGACTGGCCACAGTGGCGCGGCCCGAACCGCGACGGCCGCTCGGCCGAAACGGGGTTGCTGAAGGACTGGCCGGCGGGAGGACCGCGGCTGGCCTGGCGGGCGACCGGCGCCGGCGAGGGCTATTCGTCGTTTGCCACGTCCCAGGGGCGGTTGTTCACGCTCGGGGCTCGCGGCGGCACGGAGTACGTCATCGCTTTCGACGCGGCGAGCGGCAAGCGTTTGTGGGAAACGGCACACGGTACGCGGTTCAGCAACGATCGTGGCGATGGTCCGCGCGCCACGCCGACCATCGAACGCGATCGCGTCTACGCGTTCGGCGCGAGCGGTGATCTGAGCGTCCTCGACGCGGCGAGCGGCAAGGTCTACTGGACCGTCAACGTCCTGAAGCAGTTCCGCGGATCGAACATCCAGTGGGGGCTGAGCGAATCTCCGCTCGTCCTCGAGGATCGCATTCTGGTCAATGCCGGTGGGACGATCGTCGCCCTCAAGAAGACCGACGGCAAGTCGATATGGGAAAGCCCGGGAGACGAGGCAGGCTACTCGTCGGCCGTGGTGCATCAGGCCGGCACGATCAACGAGGCGATCTTCTTTACCAGCCAGCGGGTCCTGGGCGTGGACATCAATACCGGCCGGCGGCTGTGGACCTATGGTCAGGTCGCCAACGACGTCGCCAACATCGCGACGCCGATCGTGCGAGGTAATCGCGTGTTCGTGTCGTCGGACTACGGCACCGGGTCCGCGCTCCTCGAGCTGACGGCCTCGGGCAGCGACGTCAACGCACGCCAGGTGTACTTCACGCGCCAGATGAAGAATCACCATGCGACGTCGATCCTCGTCGGCGAGCATCTCTACGGCTTCGATAGCGCGATCCTCACGGCCATGAAGTTCGACACGGGCGAGGTGGCCTGGCAGAACCGAAGCGTCGGGAAGGGTTCCCTGACTTTTGCCGACGATCGCCTGTATTTGTATAGCGAGGGCGGAATTGTCGGGTTGGCCGAAGCCTCGCCGACCGGCTACCGCGAGCACGGCCGTTTCGAGCTCCAGACGGGTCGGCTCCCCACTTGGAGCCACCCGGTCGTCTCGGGAGGCAAGCTATTCCTGAGGGATCAGGACGTCATCTACGCCTACGACGTCTCGGGCCGATAGCACGGCCGCCGGGTGCTGATTCGAGCCATAATAGAGGAGTGGCTTGGTGCCATCCGTCAGTAATGCGAAAGTACAGAAGGGTAAACGGGAAGGGTTTTGGCAGACACACGACTGAAGATTGCGGTTTTCATCGACTTCGACAACATTGAAATCGGGGTCAAGAGCACGCTCGGCGTGCAGTTCGACATCGGAGTCGTCCTCGAAGCGCTCAAGGAACGGGGTGACGTTGTATCCAAGATCGCCTATGGCGACTGGACGCGCGCCGGGGACTACAGCCGCTCGCTGACCCAGCACGCCACCAAGCTCGTCCAGCGGAATCTCACGCCGGGCGGCGACAAGAACGGCGCCGACATCAACCTCGCCCTCGACGCTCTCGAGATGGCGTTCACTCACAGTCACATCAACGCTTACGTGATCGTTGGTGGCGACAGCGACTTCATCAGCCTCGTCGAGAAGCTCAAGCAGTACGACAAGCAGATTTTCGTGGTCGGCGGCCGGGCGTTCACCAGCCTGGTGATGCAGCGCAACTGCCACGAGTTCATCGCGTACGAGAATCTCGTCAGCTCGCGCCGCTTCCAGGATCGCGGCCAGAAGAGCACGCCGTCGACGACGCAGCAGGCGCCGCTCGATCAGGTGCTGCCGCTCGTGCGGCGTGCGCTCAAGGTGCTGACCGATCGAGAAGTGACGCCGCAGCTGGGTCTCCTCAAGAGCACGCTGCTGCAGCTCGACTCCACCTTCTCCGAGCGGACGTATGGCGCGGGAAGCTTCCGCGACTTCGCGCAAAAGCTGGCCGCGGCTGGCCACGTCGTCCTCCGCGAGGCCGGCAGGAACGTTCTCGTCGAGCTGAGCGACACCGTGCCGGTGAGTTCTGCGACAGGCTCAGGACAGGCCCCTTCGACAAGCTCAGGGCAGGGCGTCGATGAACCGTCGCCGCGTCAGGCGCAACCGGTCTCCGAGTCGGTGGCCGTGCCGACCAACGGGAGTGGACGCGCGGCAGACGGCATCCGCGAGATCCGCCGCCTGTTCCAGACGGCGCAGCGGCCCCCGCGCTGGCCGATGTACATCCGCCAGTTGAAGCAGTATCTCCGCGCCGTCGACGCGGCGTTCGATGAGCGCAAGTACGGGTTCGAGACGCTCGGCGATCTCATGCGCGCGTGTCAGCGTGACGGGCTGCTGCGAATCGAACGCGACCGTCAGGGCGGGATGCGGATCTTCCCGGGGACGTTGACACCAGCCACCGGTGAGTCCGCACTCATGCAGGAGGACGGTGACGTCAACGGCAACGTGGCCGAGCCGGCCGAATCAGCCGAGTCGTTTGACCGTGGCTGGGTCCCGCCCTCGGAGGCGCCAAGCGAGCCGGACGTCGTCGAAGGAGACGTGCTTCAGGAGCGTGAGGTCCCGCAGGTCCTCGACGCCGAGGAAGCGCCGGCCGTTACTGAGAAGCCGTCGCGCCGCCGTCCGCGCGCGACGAAAGGCGCCCGGCCCGCCGGCGAGGGACGCGCGGCGCGGAAGCCCGCTGACCTGCAGGCCAGTGCCGGATCAAAGGCCCGTAAGCCGGCCAAGCCTCGTTCTGCCCGCACCCGTCCGCGCGCCGACGCTTCTCACGAGTAGTTCGTGATCCGGACGGCGCTCGAGTCAATCGGCGCCGTCCTGTTCCTCATCTTCACGCTGATCACTTCCGCCGGCGCCTCGCAGCTGACGCTGGCGCAGCCGCCGGTCTGCACCTCCCGCACGACGCTCGACGATCTGCTGGTTCGCTCCGCGGCCGCCTTCGGCGCGCGCGACGCCGCGCTCGGCCTCAGGCTCCTGCGGGAGGCCTTCGATCTGGCGACGACGGCCGGCTGCGTCATTGAGCGGGCGGAAGCCCTCCGCCGCCTCGCACTTGCCGACAACTTTGGCCTCCGCTACGACGATGCGCGTCAGAAACTGGATGAGGCGATCGCCGTCTTCCGACAGTTCGGCGTTGCGCGTGGAGAAGCGCAGTCGCTCACCCAACTCGGGTCGGCTTTCATTGGCAGCGGCCGGCAGAGGGACGCCGAGGCCCCGCTCCTGCGAGCCCTCACGCTCGCGCGGGCAATCGGCGATCCTCAACTGCTGCAAGGCATCTACGAGAACCTGGTCTTCGCGCTCGAGCCGGGCACCGAAAAGGACCGTCTGCGTGCCGAGGCGCTGGCGTTCGTGCGATCCACGCCAGGCGCGCGCGGCACGGAGTGCAATCTCCTGCACCAGTGGGGCGACGAGCAGTTCGTGTCCGGGCGGTACGATGCCGCGTTTCGCACGATCACAGCGGCGGCATCGTGCTTCGAGGAGGTCGGCGATTCGAGCCGTCTCGGACGCGCCTACGTGAGCCTCGGGCGGGTGTATCGGGCTCACGGCCGTCTCGATCTCGCGCTCGAGCAATACACGCACGCGCTCGCACTTCAGCAGGCCGCGGGGGATCGGCTGGCGGCTATCCAGTCGCTCAACGCCATCGCGGTCACCTATGGCTACATGGGTCGGCAGGATGAGGCGCTGGCGCGGCTGAACGAAGCACTCGATCTCGCACGGGTCATTCGTTCCGATCGAAACGTCGAGTTTGTGCGCGGAAACATCGCCGGGATCTACAACACCCTCGGCCGCTACAAGGAGGCGGCCACGGCGCTCGAAGAAACGCTGGCGGCAACCCCCGAGAACAGGAATCTGCGTCTCACGCAGCTCACAAACGCCTATGTCGGTCTGGGACTCAAGACACGCGCGCTCGAAGCGGCCGAAGAGGCGGTCGCGCTGTCGAAGGGACTGCCGCCGGACGAGATCGCGATGGTCCTGTCCGCGCGCGCGTGGGCACTGCAGGCGCTCGGCCGGTTCGAGGCTGCGACAACTGATCTCCAGGGCGCGCTTGCCGCCATCGAAGACCTGAGAGTCCACACGCTCACGGACGATTTCCTCAAGCGCGGATTCGGTCAGCGATATCAGTGGGTGTATGCGTCGAGCATTTCTCTTCTCCAGGCTCAGGGCCGGACCCGGGAGGCGATTGAAACCGCCGAACGCGCCAGGGCGCGCGCCTTTCTGGACCTCCTGGCGAGCCGGCAGCAGGCCAGTGAGCCTGCCGCGACCGGCACCAGCCGACCTGGCGCGGAGCCGGCGACGTTCCCCCAGATGGTCGCCGCGGCGACGCGGCTTCGCTCGACGGTCGTGGCCTTCTGGGTTGGCGACACCGAGACGTTCGTGTGGGTGGTGAGCCCCGACGGCCGGCTCGCGTCAGCGCGCATCGAGGTGACCGCTGTCGAGCTCGTATCGATGGTGCGGGCCGCGACCGGCAGCGGCGAGGCTTCGGCCGGCCTCCTCGTGGGAGCTGGCAGCGGCGCGCGACCCTGGCGCGCACTCTATCGGTTACTGCTCGCTCCGGTCCGCGCACATCTGCCAGCTCTTGCCGGGAGCCGGCTCACGATCGTTCCGCACGGCCCGCTGTTCGGGTTGCCGTTCGCTGCGCTCCGCGACGCGTCGGATCGCTATCTCATCGAGTCTTACGACATCCACTACGTTCCCGCGATCGGGGCCCTCTCGTACATGTCGTCGCGGTCGGGGTTGTCGGGCCCGTCGCGCGGCGTTCGTCAAGCGTCAGCGCTCCTCGTTGGCGATCCGAGCCCCGATGCCGTCCGTGACGGAGTCCTCGCGCTACCGGCGCTGCCCTGGGCTGGCCGCGAAGTCGATAGCATCGCTGGACTGCTCGGCGCCCGGGTGACGGTGTTGACGGGCCCGGCGGCCACGGAAGCACGCGTGCGTGAGAGCCTCCCGGGCAAATCGCTGCTTCACTTCGCCACGCACGGGATCGTCCAGAACGAAGAGCGCCTCTCCTCGTATCTCGCGCTGGCTGGTGGAGGCGCGCCGCCAGGCCAATCCGATGACACGCGGACCGATGGTCGTCTGACGGCGAACGAAACCTACGACCTCGCGCTCAACGCCGACCTTATCGTACTGAGCGGCTGCCGCACCGCGCTCGGTCCCATCATGGGTGATGGCGTCATCGGATTCACGCGCGGGTTTCTCGCCGCTGGCGCCTCGTCGGTCGTCGCGACGATGTGGGACGTTCCCGATCAAACGAGCTTCGAGGTGATGCGGGGGTTCTATCGCGCCTGGGTAGGTGGCGGAAGCCGAGAGGGAAAGAGCCGCGCGCTTCGGCAGGCGCAGCTGGCGGTACTGCGCGCGCTGCGGGCCGGAAAGATACAGGTCAACGGCGTGACGCTTTCCGAGTCACCGCGGCTGTGGGCGGGTTATGTGCTCGTGGGGGAGCCGTAAAGGGGGGGTCAGGGGTTCAGGAGGTTCAAGGGTTCAGGGTTCAAGGGTTCAGTTCAGGGTTCAAGAGGTTCAGGGTTCATGGGGTTCGGGCTCGCAGAATCCGAACCGAAACTCCTGAACGCTCGTGAACCCTGAACTGAACCCTTGAACCCTGAACCCTTGAACCTTTTAAACCTCCTGAACCTGCTGAACCCCCTGAACCTATTTCCCCACCCGCCTCAACTCTGCCAGCAGCCTCGCTGCGTCGCCGTCGGGACCGGCCTCGCGATCAACGGCGATCTCGAGTTCTCGAGCAGCGGTCGTTAAATCACCCGCGCGGAACGCGACCTTGGCCAGATAGAAGTGCGCCTCGTCCGAGTAGGGGCTCACGCCGGCTTCCGCGCTGCGCTGGAGCGCACCGCGCGCCCGCGCCACGTTACCGCTCATCAGCTCGGAGATGCCGAGAAAGAAGTGCACATGCGCCGCGGCGGGCGCGCGGTCGGCCAGGACCTGAAGACCGTCGGCGGCCTGTCGATGGCGACCCGCCGAGTAGTGTGTCATCGCCTCTTCGAACGTCCGGTTGTTCGCGTCCGCTTCCTGGTCCTGTCCCGATCGCGTCGGCAGAGTCACGTACTGAGGCGGGACCACAGCCGCCCACCGGGCGAGCCTGTCTTGCACGTTTAGTAAGGGAGCTGTCGCGGTCGGAACCGGTGCAGGCGGAGGAGCCTCGACCTTGGGTGCTGGCGGCACGGCGAGCGGCGCCGTCGCGGGAACCTCGGAAGGAGCCGCCGGTTCGGCGGGGTCACCGGCTGGTGTCGACGATCGCCAGACCATGACGCTCAGCCCCATGGTGATGACGAGCGTTGCTGCTGCCGCCATCCACTGTAGTGGAAGGCCGCGCCTCGCTGTTCCGATGATGTTTCCGGCATGCTGTCCCGTGTCCGTCGATCCGCTTTCTGCCAGCACGCTCCGTGCGTCCACGAGCGCCTGTACGGTCCGGAAGCACGTGTCGCAGGCAAAGAAGTGATCCTCGAAGCTCGTCCGCTCCGCTTCATCCATCGAGGCGGCGACGTATCGCTCTGCCGCGTCCGATCCCATGTCGCATGGCGTCATGAAAATCACCTGTCTACAGTAAGTGGCCGTCCGGGGCATTCCGTGACTGGATTTCCAGGACCTCGAGGATCCGCTTGAGCGCACGTGACTTGCGGGTGCGGGCGACGTCCGCCGAGACCCCGATCTTCCTGGCGATCTGCCCGGGTTTGAGGCCCTCGACCAAGGTCAGCAACAGCACTTGGCGGTCCGCCGGGCTCAGCGTCGAGAGCGCCCGGGCCATCAGACGCCGCCGCTCAGGCCCTTCCCGGTCGTCTTCGACGACGATGGCCGGCGTGTCGTCGTCCAGGGGTGATTCGGGATGCTTGAGGCTGCGACGCTTGTGGTTGTTGATGACGTTGCGCGCCACGCCGGCGACGAAACCCTCGACCCGATCCCGATCGCGGACCTGGCCCTTGCGCAGCGCCTGAAGGACGGCAAGGAGTGTCTCCTGCGCCAGGTCCCGAGCCAGGTCGTGGTCACGGGTCCGCACGACCGCCATCGCCCGGACGCGCGGCGCAAAGTGCTCGACGATCTCGCCTTCGGCATGCCGATCGCCAGCCGCCACACGGGCGACGAGCGAGGCGAGATCGACTGTTTCAGGCATGACGGGGCCAGTGCTGAGGACGCGAAACCGCGCCTCAGACGTCCTCTGCGAAGGGGAGCGCCGCGCCGGCAGGCGGTTCGCTCGGGTCGACGAGGTTGTGTACGCTCACGCCGAGCAGGCGAACGGGGCGCTGACCGGCTTCGGTCCGATCGAGCAACGCGCACGCGCGCGCGGCAAGCAGGTCAGGATTGCGCGTCGCCGGCACTTGGCTGTGGCTGCGAGTGATGGTCGTGAAGTCGGAATACCTCACCTTGATGGTCACGGTTCTGCACAGCAGCAACTTCCGCTCCAGCCACGCCGCATCGTCGCGCGCCATTTCGTCGATCGCCGATCGAATCTCGTTGAGGTTGGTGAGGTCCTGCGAGAACGTGTTCTCGCTTCCGCACGACTTCGCGGCGCGGTTGGGCACCACCGGACGGTCGTCGATACCCTGGGCGAGCTGCCGGAGCCACTCGGTCTGGCTGCCCACGGCATCGCGAAGGGCGGACTCGTCGGCGGTGCGCACATCCACGAGGCGATCGATTCCGCGTTCGCGCAGTCGTGCGGCCGTGACGGGTCCCACGCCCCACAGCGCATCAACGGGCAACTGCTGAAGGAAGTGTTCGACACGTTCAGGCGGGATCACGGTCAGCCCGTCCGGCTTCTTCCACGCCGAGGCGATCTTGGCGAGGAACTTGTTGGGTGCGACACCGGCCGAGGCGGTGAGGCCGATTGTCTCGCGAATCTGGGCCTTGAGCCGCTGCGCCACCACGCGGCCCAGAGCCTCGCCCCACGTGTTCTCGGTCACATCGAGGTATGCCTCGTCGAGCGACAGCGGTTCGACGAGCGGTGTGACCGTACGGAAGAGCTGGAACACCGCCTGTGAGGCGTCCTTGTAGCGCGCGAAGTCGGGTCGAACGATGACGAGCGACGGGCACAGCCGAACGGCTCGAGCCATGGGGATCGCCGAGCGCACGCCGAAGGCGCGCGCCTCATAGCTGGCTGCCGCGACGACACCGCGCTGCGACGGGTCGCCGCCAACGGCAACCGGCCTCCCGCGCAGCGACGGGTTGTCGCGCTGCTCCACGGACGCGTAGAACGCGTCCATGTCGATGTGCAGGATCCTTCTGATCGCGTCAGCTCCCTGACTCCCTCAGGCGTTCCACTCCAGACTTCGAAGGTTCAGACTTCGAATTGTACTCGCGCTCCTGGGGGTTCGTATGCCCCAGGCCAACGTCCGGCCGGGCCCAGGCCACCGGCCGGTTACCCATGGTTCACCCAGATCGACACGGGACTTCCCGAACATCGCCACCGCGTGATTCCTAACATCCTTGATTTTTGCACTCGACGATGGCACCGTCGTCGAGGAGGTTCAGTGAGGAGGCTCTGTGGTGGATTACGCCGACCATCGCGGGACATGTGTGCTGGTGAGAAAGAGGCAAGCCATGACGTCGATCGAATACTTCAATACGCCGGAGTCGCTCCTGCCAGCCGAGCTCGCGTTCGGCGCGCTGCAGGTTCGCGATGCGCCGTCGTCGTCGCACCAGACGGCCGTTGGCTCGTTCTTCGTTGCGCTCCGCGAGCACGTCCGCACCCGGGCGCTCGGGGACGTGTGGGTCGCGCCCCTCGATGTCGTGCTCGATGAGGCAAGGGCTCTCATCGTTCAGCCCGATCTGCTGTATGTGTCACACGCGCGTTCGGAGATCGTCGGACGTCGCATTCATGGCGCGCCTGACCTCGTCGTCGAAGTGCTGTCGCCCCATCCGCGCGTCGGTGATCTGGATCGGCGAATCGACTGGTTTGCCGAGTACGGAGTCGAGGAGTGCTGGGTCTATCACCAGCAGGCGCAACGTCTCGAGATCGTCACGTTCGCAGGCCAACGCGTGGATCGTCGACTGACGGTCGGACTCGATGACTCGATCCCGTCCACATGCCTGCCCGATTTTGAGCTGACGCTTCGCCAGATCCTCGACCGCTGAACGTGAGGCCCTGCTCAGCGGTCGGCCCAGCGGGCCCACGGCACCAGCAGCCACGCGGCGAGCGCCGACCACGCCAGCGTGCGGACGTCCGGAGGCGGCGGCCCGAAGGCTGCCGCGAAGTAGGCAACGAGCAGGAACGCGATCAGAAGCCAGAACGACACACGCCGCCCGCCTGGCCCGCCTGAGCGCACATACAACGTGAGGCCGGCGGCGAACAGCGTGAGTTCGACGGCGAGTGTGGCCGGAACCGAATTCCACAGACCCAGACCGACATAGGGGCCATATGGAAGCACCGGTACATCCGGCCGGTGCGAGATTGCGTCGAGCAACCAGTGGCTGAGCACGCAAGCCGCAAGCAGGCTTGACGTTCGTTTCGCGCCGGCGGCTTCGGACCCGCGACGCCCGCGTACGAGCCAGAGACCGGCAAACAGTCCTGCCCAGACGACGCCGCCCACCAGGCTGTGCGTAATCGGATAGTCGTAGAAGTCGAGCGGCGTGAACGCCGTGATGCCTGGAGCGATCCGGACGTGCTCGAGCCCCAGGAGCAGCATCAGCGGGCCAGATGAGGTCGACAAGCTGCACGGCCGTGAACCAGGTGGCCAGCGACACACGCGGATTGGCGCGTTTTGCGGCCAGGCCGAGGGCCAGGTGGCCGAGAAACATGGACGCGAGTATAACAATGCGGACCGTTCGAGCCGAGTCGCCGCGCGAGAGCGAGCGGGGGTGGGGCCCGCGAGCAGCGCCTGCGGCCCCGAGCGCGGCGCGAAGTCGCGCGCATTGAAAAAAGCTGACGAGAAAGGTCACCTTATGCCTGATGTTCCCGCCGTTGAGCGTCACGCCGGCCTTGCCTGGATCCGCGGCAGCGGTGTCTGCCGCCAGTGGAACGGCATCGAGTACAAGCTCGGGATGTCGGGCAAGAACGTCGGTGCGCACGCGCTGTCGATGAATGTCGCGGTCATTCCGCCGGGAGGCATCGCAGGCGCGCACATTCACGTGGGGTTCGAAGTGATGCTCTACATCCTCGAAGGCCGCGTGCGCCACGACTACGGGGAAGGTCTAGTACAGCGGGTCGAGCACGCCGCCGGGGACTTCATCTTCATCGAGCCAGGCGTGCCACACGAGGTCTACAACCTCAGCGATTCGGCACCCGTCGTCGCCGTCGTGGCGCGCTCGAGCGCCGACGAATGGGACAGGATTGTGCCATACAAGAAGAAAGTTTGAAGTCTGACGTTTGAAGTCTGAAGTGGCGAAGTCCGAAGCTGGAAGCTTGAAGCTGGAAGCTGGAAGCGGGAAGCGGGAAGCAGGAAGCGGTGGAAGCTGGCTTCACCAGCCGACGTGCCGTTGTGGCGTGCGCGCCGCGGCCCCGGGCGACATGCGCTGCGTGAGATCGTCGAGCTCGTTCTGGAGGCCGGCGGTCATCATGCTGAACGTGCAGTAGGCGCGGACGAGCGCGCGCTGCCCGGCGGTGTCGAGGAGGTAGTGCTTGCGTCGTCGGCCGCCGCGTTCGGCAGTCGGCGTGCCGACGTAGGACACGACCATCTTTTTGGCTTCGAGGCGATCGAGCGTGACGTAGACCGCGGCGGCAGGCAGATCGCGAGCCGTGCGCGCCACGATCTCGCGGTGAATGGCGGCGCCGAACGCGCCGTTGCCGAGCCGCAGCAGCGCCAGGAGCACGAGCTGCTCGAACTCCCCCAGAATCGATCCATAGGGAAACGGCTTCATATAGCTAACATTGTATACTACATTCGCTGGAAAATTTTGCGCCGTTTTCCGCGAGAAACTGCCACTAGGTACAAGTTTGTAGGCTCGGCATCTTGCAGGTGTTGACAGCACCGACAATAATCAGAACCTTCAAAAGGCGGCCACGAATCTCGTGCCTGTTCGCTCTATTTCGTGTCATACGCAGGAAAGGATCTACTTCTATGGCTACGGCATCGGCTAGTGATCGCGTCCCGAGCATCAGCAGCTGGACGCATGCAAAGTCTGGATTGCGGAAGGCGAGCGAGGAATTCGGCTCACTGACCTTCAATGACGAAGCGCAGCGCGCCCGTTTGCCCAAGGACGTGTACCGCGCGCTGCGGCGCGCAGTGGCCCAGGGCGAGCCGATCGAGGCGGCGGTGGCGGACATCGTCGCCAGCGCGCTCAAGGATTGGGCGGTCGAGCATGGCGCGACGCATTACACGCACTGGTTCCAGCCCCTCACCGGCATCACCGCCGAGAAGCACGACTCGTTTTTGTCGCCCACACCCGACGGCCGCGCGGTCGCTGAGTTCGGTGGCAAGGAACTGATCAAGGGCGAGCCCGATGCCTCGAGTTTTCCGTCGGGCGGCATGCGGTCAACCTTCGAGGCGCGCGGCTATACGGCGTGGGATCCGACGAGCCCTCCCTGGCTCCTCGTTACACCCGGCGGCACCACGCTCGTGATTCCCACGGCGTTCGTCAGCTGGACCGGTGAAGCGCTCGACAAGAAGACGCCGCTCCTCCGGTCGATGGAGGCGCTCTCGAAGCAGGCCGTGCGTATCCTCAAGCTCTTCGGCTCGAAGGCACAGCGCGTCGTCACCACCTGCGGTCCCGAGCAGGAGTACTTCCTCATCGATCGCCAGTTCTACTTCTCACGGCCGGACCTCATCAATGCCGGGCGGACGCTCTTCGGCGCCAGGCCGCCGAAGGGTCAGGAGCTCGAGGACCAGTACTTCGGCGCCATCCCCGAGCGCGTTCTCTCGTTCATGATGGAAGTCGAGCGCGAGCTGTACAAGGTTGGCGTTCCGGTCAAGACACGCCACAACGAAGTCGCGCCGAGCCAGTACGAAGTCGCGCCGATCTTCGAGAACGCGAACGTCGCCACCGATCATCAGATGATGACGATGGAGACGATGCGGCGGCTGGCGCCGAACTTCGGCCTCGCGTGCCTGCTGCACGAGAAGCCCTTCGCCGGCGTCAACGGCTCGGGCAAGCACCTCAACTGGAGCATGAGCGACGACCACGGCAACAACCTGCTCAACCCGGGCGACGCGCCGCACGAAAACGTGCAGTTCCTCGTCTTCTGCGGCGCCGTGCTCCGTGCGGTCAACAAGTTCCAGGGGCTGCTCCGCTACTCGATCGCCAGCGCCGGGAACGACCATCGCCTCGGTGCGAACGAAGCGCCGCCGGCGATCATCTCGATCTTCCTCGGCGATCAGCTGACCGACATCTTCGAGCAGATCGAGAAGGCGGGCAGCGCCAAGACTCACAAGTCGGGCGGCATCCTTGACACCGGTGTTGGCGTCCTTCCGAAGCTGCCGCGCGACGCCGGCGACCGCAACCGCACGAGCCCGTTCGCCTTCACCGGCAACAAGTTCGAGTTCCGCGCCGTATCGGCCAACCAGAGCATCGCGATGCCCAACGTCGCGCTCAACGTGGCCGTCGCCGAGTCGCTCGACTACTGCGCGACCGAGCTCGAGAAGAGCCTCAAGGCCGGCAAGAAGCTGCAGGTCGCGGTGAAAGATCTGCTGACCAAGCTCATCAAGGAGAACAAGCAGATCATCTTCAACGGCAACAACTATGCGGACTCGTGGCAGAAAGAGGCGGCCAAGCGCGGGCTCCTCAACCACAAGACCTCGGTCGATGCCTTTGGCGAAGTCCTCAAGTCCGATGTCATCAAGGCCTTCGAGAAGTACGGCGTCCTCAACGCGCGCGAGCTGAAAGCGCGCTACGAGATCGCGCTCGAGCAGTACATCAAGACCATCAACATCGAGGGACAGCTGATGGTCCTCATGGGCAACCGCTACATCCTGCCTGCGGCCTACAAGTACCAAGGTCAGGTGGCCGGAAGCGTGGCAGCGGTCAAGTCGGCGGGCGGCGTGTCCAAGGAAGGGAAAAAGACGCTCGACCAGCTCGTCAAGTTGACCGACGACTTCAAGCAGAAGACCGACAAGCTTCAGGACCTGCTCGAGCACGAGGGCGAGGGCGGCGCCGAGAAGCACGCGAAGCACTTCCGCGACAAGATCGTCCCGGCCATGGTCTCGCTCCGGGAAACCGGGGACGCGCTCGAGCAGATCGTGCCGCACGGGATCTGGCCGTTGCCGACCTATCGGGAGATGCTGTTTATCAAGTAGTGTCAGACCGCCGTGTAACGTCCCGAGGCGCCCGGACTTGTCCGGGCGCCTTTTTTTTGCGCTTCTGCTATCGTGTCGGCACCTTTCTCATCCCAGCAATCCTTTCAAAGGAGCCAGCATGATCATTCGTCACATCGGTGTCGGGTCGTTGGCCAGGATTCTCGCGGCTCTGTATGCCCTGTGGGGGTTCATCTTCGGCGTGATCGTGGCACTCATCGCGCTGGCTGGCGCCGGAATCAGCGCGGCGAGCGACAGTCCCTTGCCGGGCTGGATGGGCGGACTCTTCGGCGTCGGCGCGGTGATCTTTCTCCCGATCTGCTACGGTGTGTTCGGCGCCATTGGCGGGGCGATTACGGCGCTGATGTACAACTTCATCGCCGGAATGGTCGGCGGGCTGAGCGTCGAGACCGAGTAGGGTGCGTCGAGCATTCCTGACCGCACGCTGGGAGGACCTCGTCATCCTCAATTTCGAGGTTCTTCCAGCCGCGCTGACATCCCTCGTCCCCAGGGGCACAGAGCTCGACCTCTGGGAAGGGCGCGCCCTCGTGAGCCTCGTCGGGTTCCTCTTTGCGGATACACGCGTCTGCGGCTTCTCGATTCCTGGCCACCGCGAGTTCGAGGAGGTGAACCTCAGGTTCTACGTGCGTCGCAGGGACCGGGAGGTTGACAGGCGCGCGGTCGTCTTCATCCGAGAGCTCGTGCCGCGATACGCGATTGCCGCCGTCGCCCGCATCCTCTATAACGAACCGTATCTGTCTGTGCCGATGAGTCACCGTACGCGCGTGGACGCGGAGAGTGGCGGCAGCGTCGAGTACCGGCTGGCGGTACGGCGGACAGGAGTTTTCTCTCCACGCCTCGCTCGACGACGCGGCACAAGTTCTCGCGCCAGGGTCCGAGGCCGAGTTCATCACGGAGCACTACTGGGGCTACACCCGGCAGCGCGATGGCGGGACGCTCGAGTACGAGGTCGAGCATCCGCGGTGGCGCGTCTGGCATACGCCTGGCGTGAGGTTTCGAGGGCCGGCCGCGACACTCTACGGGCCGGTGTTCGGCGAGATTCTCATGGGACCGCCCCGGTCGGCGTTCGTCGCCGACGGATCGCGGGTCTCGGTTTACGCGGGTCAGCGCATCGCGGATTAGACAGTGAAGATCCGCGTCCCGTAGAGATGAGATCCGCGCAATCCGCGTCCCGTAGAGAAGACGCGCGATCCGCGTCAATTGTGTTCAAGGATCTCCGATGCACGGGACGCGGATTGCGCGGATGACTTCGACGGATCGATGCCCCCCATCCCACGAATTGGCGGCGACGGTGCAGAAGCTATGCGGCGTCCGTCGGCTGCAGCCGCGACAGATCCGGCAGATTCTGGCTCAGCAAGATCAGCTCATCGCCTTCGCGCAACGGTCCCGCTTCCTCGCCAACCGGGTTGAGCATCATTGTTTCACCGCGATAGAGCCCGATGAGAAGGCACGCCTTCATATTCGTGCGATCGGGCAGGAACACGCCTGCGGCTGCGACGAAATCCATCCCGACAAGTTTGGCAGGCACCGGCACCAGGTACATCTCGTTGGCGTCGCGCCGGACCGATAGCAGCTCTTGATAAACGCGCGTCATGCCATGAAAGAGCGAGGCACGTGCCATCAGCCGCAACCCGAAGTCGGCGGCCGAGATGACTTCATCGGCACCCGCCTTGCGCATGTGCGCCCGGTATTTCGGATCCTGGCACTCGGCCACGATGTTCGGGTCGTGCTCTTCCCCGCACACGTTTTTGACGGCAATGCAGCACACGATGGTTTTGCCGTCGGCGTGCTGTTGCTGGCGGTCATCCGACAAGATGACGATGGAATGGGCTTGCGCAACCTTGGCGCGGCGCAGGATCACTTCGTTGGCTGGGTCACCTTTGACGATATAGACGTCGTTGAAGGCGGCTTCATCCAGTTTGTCAGGCAGCACGACTTCGTCGGGTGTGTCGTGAACGATCACGACTGGCCGCTTGTCGGTGACGATACCGCTGTGCACTTCGCGTATCCAGTCCAGTGCTCGTGGCGACCAGTTGCACAGCACCAGATGGCCAGACATTTCAAGATTAGGCACCTCACGACTCCTTAGTGAGCGTTCGATCAGGATCGACGCCACGCTGGCCGTGAACAAACCGGCCAAGGCGACACCAACGACAAGCACGCCGGAAACCACGAGCCGCCCAAGAGGAGTGTTGGGCGTGCTGTTGAGTCCGCTGAAGAGGGTGACCCAGACGTTCCAGAGGGACTCGCGCCACGTCCCGAACGCTGGATTCGTGCCGCCCTCCGCGAAGTGCAGTGCTGTGCCGCTGACGATCCAGATCACCACGATAGCGGTCAGGATTTTCCAGACCTGGTTGCGGTTCCACGCCCGTAGCACGCTCAGCAATCTCTCGCGCCACGACGCCTTGTCCCGAGCGCGGCCGAGCTCGTTCACAGCCGACCCTCTGCGCCGGAGCCATCACTCATGTCATCGTCCGTATGCGAGGCGGTCACCGTCGATCGTCTCGAGAGCTCGATTTCCTATTTGACGACTTTGATCGGCCACATCCTACACCGACCCGCCCGTGCGTGGGTGAAACGTTCTGTGTCATAGAGATCTCACATATCACTCTCTGATCGCCGATCTGCGCGCATCCAGTGCGCGGCGAGGAGCTTGTTGGTGTCGGCAGCGCGGTGGATCGGCAGCCCATGTCCGGCCGCCGTGATTTCCACATACGTCGACCCCGGAATCGCGGCGGCCAGCGCCCGTCCTGTCGTCGGTGGCGCGATGCGGTCTTCGGTAGCAGAGACGACGAGCGTGGGGATTGACCCGAGTCCTGCCAGCCGCGCGCCCGCGTCGTATTTCGACATCGCGCCCAGCTGTTTCATGACGATCGGCGGCTGATCGGCGAGGTCGTGGCCGAAGAGGGGCTGCAGCCGCGCGGCGAGCGCGGCCCGATCGGTCTCCTGCAGGTAGCGCGCGGGCATGATCAGCTCGAGGAACGCGTTGCGCCGCATGGCGCGCGTGCCGATTCGCATCCGCAGCGCGGTCGCGAGCATCGGCAGCGTGACCTTCGAGCCGTCCTTCCCCTTCGCGAACGTGCACAGGAAGGCGAGGCTCCTGATCCGTGCCGGCACCCTCAACGCCAGCGCCTGCGCGATGACTCCTCCCATCGAATGGCCCGCCACATGGAAGCGGTCGAGGCCGAGGGAGTCGACGATGGCCAGAGCATCGGTCGCCATGTCCTCGATTGTCAGCCGCCCATCGCGGTTGACGCTGGCGCCGATCCCCCGGTTGTCGAACGACACCAGCGCGAACTGGCTCTTGAGCCCGTCGACCTGAGGCGACCACCCGTTCCCGACGACGCCGACTCCCTGAATCAAGAGAACGGGTGGTCCGGTTCCGGCCTGGGAATAGAGCAGCGACGCACCGGGAGTATTGAGAGTCGGCATGGTCGACGGTTGAGGAACGTCGACCATTATCCGATCAATCGCGCTCACTCAGGACGGCTGGCCGGCAGCTCCGCGTTCTCCGAGTTTCAATTCGTACCAGTTCACGCGCCGCGTCAGGAACATCACGAGTGCGAGCATCACAAAGAGCCCCACCGACCCCGCCAGGAGCGCATAGTCCTCGAGTCGCAGGAGCAGATAGAGGTAGCCGTAAAGTGTCGACATCGCGGCCCCCATGAGCGTGCCCTGCCGCCGGCCGCCAAGGACCCAGCTCCAGTACCAGGAGAGCAGGAGAACGGTCGCGGCCGCCGCAACAACATACGCGACGTCGAATCCACGATGCTCCGAGAGCGAGAGCAGGAGCAGATAGAAGACGCACATCGTGAACCCGACGAACAGGTACTGAATCGGATGGACGAGCACACCGCCGGCGATCTCCCACGCGAACGCGATGACGAAAGTCATCACGATGAAGAGCGCCGCGTACTTCACTGCCCGATCGGTCTGGACGTAGATGTCGACAGGTTGAACCAGTGCCACACCGAACGCCGCGGCCGCGGCCTGGCGGGCGAGCGCGTCGGCGATCTGAGGGTCATCACCTTTCCATTCCGCGGCAAAGCCGCGGCCGAAGTACGGCACGCGCCAGGACGCAGCAAAGCCGGTGGCATCCACGCGCGGCGGATCGGGCGCAGTGCCGACAAAGCTTGGATGTGGCCAGGTCGACGTCAGGCGGACGACAGTCTCGTTGCCTGACGGCAGGACGCGGAACTCGCGCGTGCCCTTGACCTCGACATCGAGCTCGAAGGGATACGGATCCGTCCGTTCGGCCGTCATCCCCGGAGCTGGCGCCTGGACCCGCGAGGCGAAGAGACCGATCGGCGACGAGCCGGGCACGAATCGCTGCGGCTGGCCGTTCCAGTTCAGATCGATCGCCCGCCCGATGCCGCGGGGGTCGCCCACGCCGAGGCTGACGCTCGCGCGATCCCAGAGGACGACGTCCGGCAGCGGCCGGATGTCATTCATCTTCGGCGGCGCAAAGCGGCCGCGCACCTTCAGCTTCGCCGTGTAGACGATGACGGTGAAGAGCGAGCGCTTGCGTTCACCGGGCTCGATCACGCCGTCGACCTCGAGTGTCTCAGGCAGAAAGTTGAAGGAGGTCACCGCGCTCTCGAGCCGGCCGGCCCCGTCGGTCCAGGTGTATCGGTACGGCACCGTCAGCACCGGCCCGCCGATCGTTTGCGCTCCACCCCAGCTTTCGCTGACTTCACCGGCGACCTGATTCCGCCGCGCCGTTCGTTCGCTCACCACGCCGCACATCATCGTGAGCGGTACGTTGAGCGCCACCAGAATCACTCCCATGATCAGCAGTCGGACCATCGGCGACGTTTTCATCAAGCCTCCTAAGATGAGTCCAGTAGACCGCGCGCGCAGCGCCGCACGATGACGCGGTCAAGGAAAGACGGAGGCAGATTGTGGCGGTACTAAGGCAGTTGTCTGAGCGGCCGGATGGGTTACATTCAAGCCGATGTCCGCAGCTGCCCGCCTGATCTCGGTCGTCGAAGACGAAGACACGATTCGCGAGCTGGTGTGCCTGGCGCTCGGCAAGGAGGGCTACCGGACCGAAGCGTTCGACGACGGCGCGCGGGCGTGGGAGGCCTTCGCACGGGCGTTGCCGGACCTGGTCATCCTCGACATCGGTCTGCCACGGCTCGACGGCCTGGAGATCTGCCGGCGGCTTCGTGTGCGGTCGGAGGCCCTGCCGATCATCTTCGTGACCTCGCGTGAAGAGGAGTTCGATCGCGTGTTGGGACTCGAGATTGGCGCTGACGACTACCTGTGCAAACCGTTCTCGATGCGCGAGCTCATGGCGCGGGTCAAGGTGCTCCTGCGGCGCGCGACCGCCGCGGATGCACCGACCCGTTCAAATGAGGATCAGCCCGTCATCTGTGGCCAGCTGTCGATCGACCCGCTTAGATTGGTAGTGGTCTGGGACGACCGTCAGGTTCTCCTCACGGTCACCGAAATCCTTCTGCTCCAAGGCCTTGTTCGTCGACCCGGCATCGTCAAGACGCGCGAGCAGCTGATGCTCGATGCGTATCCGGACCGCGTCTCGGTCAGCGATCGCACCATCGACAGCCACGTCAAGCGGATCCGGCGCAAGTTCCAGGCGGTCGATCCGGCCTTCGATTGCATCGAAGGCGTGTACGGCGCCGGCTATCGGTATCGCATCCCGTGAGGGGGCGTGATTCGTGGCTGACTCGTGTGCTCACGCTGCGACCCTCGCGCATTGGTCGCCGGTTGCTGGCGTTCAACCTTCTGCTCGTGTTTCTGCCAGTTGCCGGCATCCTGTATCTCGACGTGTACGAAACTCGGCTGCTCGAGGCGCAGGAGCGCGGGATGGTCCAGCAGGGGCGGCTCGTGGCGGCGGCGCTTGGCGAACGCGAACCGCTCGTGACAGATGAAGCCGTTGCGCTCCTGTCGAGGCTGGGCCGCCGAGGCGACGGCCGTATACGCGTCTACGACGCGGCGGGGATTCTCCTGGCGGATTCAGTACGCGTGCCGGATCTAGCAGCCCCCGACCGGACGCCGGACGAGGCGGTCGGCGACTACGCCAGCGCCTCGGGAATTCGTGAGCGCGTTCTCTATCGAATGGGCGCATGGATCGTGCAAGTGCGCCGGACTGTCTTGACGCTCGGGCGGGCGTTGCTTGCCCCATCAGGCGGGTCGCCGAGTTCCTCGGACAGTCCTCGCGACGCGACCCCGGGCCCGGAGGTCCGGGCTGCACTCGAGGGACGGTATGGCTCAGGCATCCGGCCAACCCCGGGCCAGCGTTCGCTGACGCTTTACAGCGCCGTGCCCATCCGTCACGCGGATCACGTCGTTGGCGCGGCGCTCGTCTCGCAGTCGACCTTCAGGATTCTGCAGGCGCTCTACGATGTCCGGCTCCGCATCTTCCAGATCGTCATCGCGTCGTTCGGGGCAGCCATCATCATCGGGCTGCTGATGTCGGCCACGATCGTGAGGCCGCTCGTGCATCTCCGGCGCGCTGCGCTGGCGCTGTCCGATCGTCGGGCGACGCCGGCCAGCTTCGGACGTGTCGATCGCAAGGACGAGATCGGAGACCTCGCGCGCTCGCTCGAGGAGCTGACCGGACGGCTGGACGCGCACATCCGGTTGCTCGAGTCGTTCGCCGGGGACGTGTCGCATGAGTTCAAGAACCCGCTGGCAGCGATTCGCGTGGCGGCCGAAGCCCTGGCATCGACCGACGATCCTGTCGACCGTCAGCGGCTGCTCGGGATGCTGACCCGCGATGTCGACCGTCTCGAGCGGCTGGTGACGGGCGTCCGCGAACTGGCTCGAATCGACGCGCAGCTCGCGCACGAGGAGATCGCGCCTGTCGACATGTCCGCACTTCTCGGCGGGCTCGTGGAAGCCTTCCGGCAGCGCTATCCCTACGTGCGGTTTTCGTATGCCGGGCCGTCGACGCGTGTCCACGTCCGTGCCTCGCCAGACCGCCTGGCCCAGATCTTCGAGAACCTCCTCGACAACGCGGCGGGCTTCGCACGCCACGGTTCGGTCGTCGATGTGACGATGGCGGTCGATGGCCCAACGTGCAGCGTCCGGGTCGAGGACCGCGGCCCGGGTTTTCCTGCCGGGCACGTCGAGCGCGTCTTCGACCGGTTCTTCAGCTATCGCCCAGACAACGCTGGCCGGCGCGAGCACATGGGCCTCGGCCTGTCGATTGCCCGCGCGATCGCGGAGGGCTACGGCGGCACGATGGCGGCCGCAAATCGGGACGGTGGAGGGGCGTCGGTCGAAGTGCGATTGCCTGTCGTCTCGGCCCTAGACTGACGACTGACGACTGAGACTGACGATTGTCGACTGTAGACTGACAACTCGCTACCATTCACCGATATGGACCCGCAGGGTAATCCTTTTGCCGCCTTCTCGCTCATCGTCGCACCAGCCATCCTGACCAATGCCGGGTCGGTCCTCGCGATGAGCACGAGCAACCGACTGGCGCGGGCGGTCGATCGCGCGCGCGACCTGGCGCGCCAGCTCGAGGCCCACGACGTGTCGACTGCGTCGAGCGATTTGGATCGGGCCGAGTACGAGCGCCGGCTCGAGGAGCTCTCTGCCACGGAAACGCGGACCACCATGCTCCTGCACGTGCTGCAGAGCTTTTACTTCGCCCTTGGCGGCTTCGCTTCGTCCACGCTCGCGGCGCTGCTTGGTGCGGTGCTCGCGCCGTGGGGGCTGGGGGGTGCCGTCACCGTCTTCGAGGTCCTGGCCGTGGGCGCCGGCACGATCGGGGTCCTGTCGCTCGTGCGGGGATCGCTGCTGCTGGTGCGAGAGACCAGCATCGCCGTGCGCGTGATCAGCGAGCGCGCCGCGAGCGTTCGCGCGCGCGCCCGGCTACAATAATCGGGATGATTTTCGGTCCAGCCTCACCCGACCTGCTGCCTGGCGCACGTAACGCCGTAGAAACCTGCCTGGCGATCCAGCCTGGCGAGCGCGTCACGCTCATCGCTGACAGGGCCAGCGGGGAAGTGGCCGCCAGCCTGGACCGCGCGCTGGCCGAGTGCCGCGCCGTGGCCACGTGCCTGTCGATCGAGGCGCTGGCCGCCCGTCCACTCGTTGCCGCGCCACCAGAAGTCCTGGCTTCTCTCGAGGAAGCAGACGCCGGCATCCTCTGCGTGCAGCCCCAGGAGGGTGAACTGACCGCCCGTCGCGCCATCGTCGGCGTCGTCGAGCGCAGGAGGATTCGTTACGCGCACATGGTGGGAGTGACGCCCCGGATCATGTGCGAGGGGATGCGGGCCGACTACCACCGCGTCGATCGCCTCAGCCAGCAGTTATGCGACCGTATGCCGTGGGCGCGGCGTCTGACCGTGCGCACGGCGGCGGGCACGAATTTCAGCGCAACGTTCGACTCTTCCCTGGCGTGGGTCAAGACGAGCGGCCTGATCAATCCGCGCTACTGGTCGAATCTTCCCGCCGGCGAGGCGTTCACGACGCCGGCCTCGGTCGATGGCACGTTTGTCTGCGATGGCACGGCGGGTGACTATTTCAACGCGAAGTACGGCACGCTCGACCGTTCGCCGCTGGTGCTCGAAATCGAGGGTGGCCGCCTGCTGTCGGCGAAGAGCGACCGCACCGATCTGCAGGAGGATTTCTGGGCCTACACGCACACCGATGCCAACAGCGATCGCGTCGGCGAACTGGCATTCGGCACGAACCTCGGCCTGCGAGAGATGATTGGAATCCTGCTCCAGGACGAGAAGGTGCCGGGCGTCCACATCGCGTTCGGCGATCCGTACGGCAGCCAGACACGCGCCGACTGGACATCGCAGACGCACGTCGACGTCCTGACGCGCGAGTGCGATGTCTGGATCGATGACGATCAGGTGATCGAGAAGGGGCAGTATCTGCTCGAGAAGTTCGATCTGTCCAAGGGCTGAGCGCGCACCTGACACTGTTCCCACGGGCCGACGGCCAACGCACGAAGGCCGCGAAGTAGCGAAGACCACGAAGACCCTATCGACCGCAGCGCGACATCCTGCAAAATCATCCGCGCGGGGATCCGTCGCGGCCCATCGCCGGCGTCTTCACCACACGATCGCCGCACCGGCCCAATCCACTCGGGCTGCACCAGGTCACGATTGCCGGCGTCGACGGCTCGCGCGTGCGCGTCCGTAGCCTCGAAGCGGTCGATGGAACGCCGATCGTCGATATCAAGGGCGCGTTGAACCCTGACATTCAGCAGCGCTGAGTCAAGGGCGGCAACTGGCCGTCATTCGATCCTCTTCTTGGAGACGTGCCACGAAGCGTCTTTGCACAGCGTGCAGTCGCGGCCCTTGAACATCCTCGCGGCCTGCGCGTCGCCCTTGAGCTGCCAGGCGAACCAGGCGACGGCAATACGACCGAGCGATCCGCCGCCCGGGGCGCCGTAGGTGCCAATGTGCTGCAGCTTGTCCTGCCACGCCCAGAAGACAGGCACTTTGTTCAGGTAGTTGAAGCTGTCCTGTCCGCCTGTAAAGGCGATGTCATGGTCGGCGTCCCCGGTGATGTACAGAATCGGCGCGTGAACCGCGTCGAGGAGCTTCTTTGCAGCCGCCGGATCCGGCGGATTGGCACCCCCCGCTGCCGACAGCCTGGTGCCGCTGTTGAAGATGCCCACCGTGGTCACCCGTGGGTCCGAGGCCAGCTGCGTCGACAGCCCGCCACCGCAGGATTGACCAGCGACGGCAATCTTCGACGTGTCGAGCCGTCCTCGGAACTTGCTCGAGGCCTGCGTATTCTGCTCGACCGCCCAGTCGATGGCCTGCCGCATGTGATCGACCGTGGATCGACGGGCCCGCGCGGAGTTCGGGTCCACGGGGATGGCCGGCGGCGGCGGGGGATCGCCGGCGCGGCGCACCAGCGGGTTCTCCTGCGGTCCCACTTCGAGCGCGGGATCCTCGAGCCGGCCGGCGGAAATCACAAGAAAGCCGTGGCTCGCGATCTCGGTCAGGAAGGTCCGGAACCGGTTGCCGGCGTGCATGCACGCGCCGTTGCCCCAGGCCACGATCGGAAGCGTGCCCGCCGCTTCGAGATTGGCGGGGTGATAAATCACGTGTTCGGGGAGGCTGGGGTCGGTGGCCATGATCGCCTTGAACGGCCCACCGCCAAGCGGCGTCCCTGGCGGAAAGTATGGGGGAATGCCGAACGGCAGCGGCCGCCCGTCCACGTCCTTTCCGACACCCAGCATCGGCGCCGGAGAGAGCGGCGCCTGCGCGTCTGCGCTCGGTGCTGCCAGCAGGATCGCCAGCGATATACACGCCCGCCTATTCCGTCTCGCCATGCGTGCGTCTCCTCTTTCGACTGGATCAGCGCCGAAGTATACCTATCGGCGCGGCGATCTGGCGCCTCGTAACCGTATCGACCCGTAACACCGCTCGGCCTCCTCGACGAGCTCCGTTGCGCGAGGGATTCTCGTCAGAACAGTGGACGAGATGCCCGGGCGTGCGCGTCGACGATCGGTGCGTGCGGTCGTGTGCCGTTCCTCTCATCGAGCTCGCAACTGGAGATCATGCGCCTGATGGAGACCGCCGGATCAAGGACTGCATTCGGCGTATGATCGGGGCCCGCCGGCTCACGCGCTGGCGCCGCAGAGGCTCCCCTCCACTCTCATGCAGACCTGCGACGACGTGCGGCGCCTCGCGACCTCGATTGATGGCTGGCTGTCGGATGCCCAGGGCTGCGCGCTCTTCCAGGCAGCGGCCGCCGCAACCGGCCGGGGAAGCATTGTCGAAATCGGATCGTGGAAGGGCCGGTCGACGGCCTGGCTGGCGGCCGGTGCCCGACTGTCGGGTGCCAAGGTGTACGCCGTCGATCCGCACACGGGGTCGCGGGAGGATCCGCACGCGGCCACGCTCGCGGAATTTCGCACCAACCTGGCGCGCGCGGGGCTTGCCGATCACGTCGAGCCGCTGGTGATGACCTCCGCGGAGGCGGCGCGTGTGGTTGAGAGTCCGATCGAGCTGCTCTTCATCGACGGGGATCACGCGTACGAGGGCGTCCGGCTCGACGCCGAGTTGTGGCTCCCGAAACTCGTCGAAGGCGGCACCGTGATGTTCCACGACGTGGGTACGGCCGGATACAGCGGCCCGCGCCGCGTGTTCCGGCGATCGATTTGCTGGAATGCCGGGTTCGAGCGCATCGAGCGGGTCGGGTCGATGGCGATGGCCCGCCGGACGCGCCGCCGAAGCTTCGGAAGCGCGGCCTGGGGACTATCCGCGGGCGTGCTGCTCTATCTCTACGACGTGAAGCGTCTCGTCCGCGGTGTCGCCCGTCGTGCCGCCACCACACGCGGCCAGCGAGCGAAGGAGTGATCGCCGGCGTCCACCGCCCGAACAGCAGCGCGTTGTTGTTCGACGCCTGCGTCCCCACCGCGCTGGCCCGAGTGGACTTCACCAGCGCGACAAGTACCTCGCGCATCTCGTCCTTCCAGTACGGCCAGTCATGACCGCCCCGCGGGCCCCAGTCGTCCAGATAGTGGTGGACGCCCTTCTGCGCCAGGATGCCCGACATCGTGTACGAGAACCGGCTTTCTTCCCACGGTCCAGAGCCCGTTGCCAGCCGAATCTCGCAGCTCGCGAGTTGCTCCCTGATCCAGGGGTCGTCGAGATTCGCCATGTAGTCCACGGGATTGTGGAAGTAGAAGTTGTCGTCGTACATCCCGTTCATGAACCGCTTCAGGTCGTACACGCCGGACAGCGCGTAGCAGCGCTTGACGCGGTGGGGGTAGCGGAAGAGCGTGTTTGCGGCGTGATAGGCCCCGAGCGAGGCGCCCATCGTGGCAATCGGGATGGTCTCGGTCTGGCACGAGGCGTAGATGAACGGAAAGACCTCTTCGCGGATGTACTCGTCGAACAGCCGCTGGCGCCAGCTGCGGTGGAACGGGTGGGCGCTGCTGTTGAGAAAAGACTCGTGGTTGTTCGAGCCGACGCAGAAGAGCTTCACGCGCCCGCCGTCGATGAACTCCGCGAGAGCGTCGGTCATCCCGTGGCGCTGGAGCTCCCATTCGTCTCCGTGGCTCGTCGGGAATGCGAGCAGCGGCGGACCCCAGTGCCCGAAGACGGCCACACCCATCTCGTGGCCGAGCCGCGGCGAATGCCAGTGATGATGTTCGGTACGCATCAGCCGTTACGTCTTGAACCTTGTCCGTGTTGTCTGTGGCGTCACTTGCGCCCCGCGCCCCAGACCGCTCGGCCTGGTTTGGCGCCGGTATGTTCGCCGTCCTTGAGGACCTGGACGCCGTTCACGAACACGTGGGTCATCCCCACAGCATACTGGTGCGGCTGCTCGAATGTGGCGCGATCCGCAATCTGCGCCGGATCGAAGACGACGACGTCGGCGAACATGCCTTCACGGAGGAAGCCGCGGCCGTCGAGCCCGAGGTTGGTGGCGGGAAGGCCTGACAGCCGGTGTACCGCTTCTTCGAGAGGGATGACCTTCTCCTCGCGCACGTAGTGGCCGAGGAGACGGGCGAAGTTCCCATACGCGCGCGGGTGAGTAGAGGACTTCGTGAACGGAGGTTCCGGGGCCATCGACCCCGCGTCGGAGCCGAACGACACCCACGGCAGCCGGAGCTCCTTGCGGATGTTGTCCTCCGACATCATGAAATAGACCGTCCCGACGCGCGAGCGATCCTCGAGCACGAGGTTCATGATCGTGTCCGGCACCGACTCGCCACGCAGCTTCGCAACCTCGGCCAGGGTCTTGCCGGTCAGGGGCTTGAGCGCCTCGGACTTGAACTCGACGAGGAGCACGCGGTCAGGGGAACCAGCCGCGAGGTAGAGGTTCTCCCAGTCCTTCGACGGCGTGGTGATCGCGTGCGCGATCTTCCTGCGCGTCGCCGGATCCTTGAGCCGCTTGAATGCAGCCAGATAGCCGCCGTCGAGCACCCAGGGCGGCATCGCCGCATCGAGGCCGGTGGCGCCCGCCGGGTAGGTATACATGTCGGCCGTGATCTTCAGTCCTTCGGCGCGGGCCTTTTCGATCATCGCGATCACGGTATCGAGCTTCGACCAGTTCGCCTTGCCGGCGGCCTTGAAGTGGTAGATTTCCGCGGGAATCTTCGCCTCGCGGCTGATCCGAATCAGCTCTTCCGTGGCCTCGACGAGACGATTGCCCTCGCTCCGCATATGGGAGATGTACTTGCCCTGATATTGCGCCGCTACCTTGCAGAGCTCGATCAACTCGTCTGTTGAGGCATAGAAGGCGGGCGCGTAGATGAGGGAGCTGCCGATGCCGAGGGCGCCAGCCTCCATTTCCTGTTTGACGAGCGCGCGCATTTCGTCGAGCTGCTGCGGTGTCGGTTTCTTGTCTTCCAGCCCAATCACGTGCTCGCGGATGGTCGTCGCGCCGATGAACGACGCGACGTTGGTCGATACACCGCGTCGCTCGAGCTCTTTCAGATACTCGGCGAGAGTGGTCCACGTAATGTCGTACTTGATGTCGCCCATCTCCTCGACCATGCGCTTCTTCATGGTGTCGTTGAGGGGGCCCATGGAGCTGCCTTCACCGAAGATCTCGAGCGTGACGCCCTGGCGGATGTCGCCCTGCGATCGTCCGTCGGCCATGAGCGAGTCGACTGCCCACGACAGCATGTTGATGAAGCCCGGAGCGACGGCGCGGCCAGCGGCATCCGTCGTCGTTTTTGCCGTCTCGGCGGAGAGATCGCCGATGCGCGCGATACGGTCGTTCTTGATGCCGATGTCGACGCGGCGCCCTGGCGAGCCGGTGCCGTCGTAGACCATCCCACCGCGGATGATGACGTCGAACGCCGGTGGGGGAGGGGCCGCGGGAGGATTGGAACATCCCGCGCAGACGAGCAGGACAGCAGTCAGCAAGGCGTGGACGCGGCGCATGGCGTAGATGATACCTTGCGCCGCTCGATTGGCTGAGGCGCCGCGCCGACGTGGTACCATCGACTCTATGTCCGCACGCGAATGGCTGGTTGAGACGATCGCGTACCTCGCGCCCGCAAAAGCACTGGCGCAACTGACGCCCGAGCAAGCCGAACGGCGTGTGCCTGGCGCGAATCACTCGATCGCCGAGATTGTCGCCCACATGAACTTCTGGGCGACGTGGTTCTGCAACCGGTGCGAGGGCGGCAAGGCGGCTATGGTCACGAGTGCCGCAGCCGGATGGCCGGCCGTAGCACCCGGTGCCTGGCCGGAGCTCCACCGCCAGTTCCTGGGGACGCTCGAACGAGCCGTGGCACTTGGCGACGATCCCGCTCGACTCGACTCTCCGATTGTTCCCGCGATCGAATTTCCGCCGCTCGCGAACTATACGATTCGCGACGCGCTCGTGCACGTCGCCAATCACACCGCGCATCATCTCGGACAGGTCATCATCCTGCGACAGATTATGGGTCTGTGGCCGCCGCCTTCCGGGAGCTGGACGTGGTAAGGATGCGACGACTCTCTGTGACGCTCGGCCTTGCGACGGTCGGCGACGCCGCTCTCCGCGCACGAGCACGTCTACTACCCGGCGGGTCCGGGCGTCTACGGTCAGCTAGGCGAGAGTCGGGTGTGATCCGGTGAAGCTGATTGATTCGGTAAGGGGAAGGCTGGCTTGTGGCAGCAATCCTCGGAGGTGAAACGATGAGAATGCAAAACGTCCTGTCACTACTCTTGATCGGCCTGGTGTCGGTGTGGGCCCCAGCCTCTGTAAGTCATGCCCGGGCCCAGGAAAAGCCCAAGGTGCAAGTGGCGATCCCCCAACCCGGCGTGCCGCAAATCATGACGATGGAAGGCAAGTTCGTCCGGGCCGCGTACAACAACGAGGGCTACGTCATCATCGGATATCAGCTCGTCAACCGATCGCTCGGCGAAGAATGGATGCTGCTCGAGGTCGGCATGACGGTGCTCGACGGCGTTCCGGACTACAGGATGAAGCGTGAGATGATTTCGCTCGAGACACCCGACGGCAAGACGATTCCCCTGCCGTCGATCAGCGAGAAACGTGAAGGCAACACCAGCGCGCTCGAGAACCGGGAGAAAGTTCAGCGCGACTCGATCAACTACTTTCCGCCGAGTGCGAGCCGCGCGTGCGGACTCACCTTCTTCCCCGATCTGACCTCTCGCGTGATGCCGGTCGACGAGGTCGAGCTGAGCAAAGAGCGCGCCTGTCTCGGCCGCCTCTTCTTCAAGGTGCCGGGCGGCATCAAGTATGGCCAGCACTGGCTCAACGTGCAGTTCGAGAAGAGCCTCGTGCGCGTGCCATTCAGAATCCTGACCGCGGAGGAAGAGAAGACGTTGTCGAAGAACTACAAGGACATCAGCAAGCAGGTCAAGGACGCGTTCAAGCCGAAGAAGAAGAGCTGAGGCCAGCTCGCCATGAGCCATCACGAACAACCTGGACGCAGCGCGCCTCTCGGCGCCTCGGTCGTCGATGGCGGTGTCAACTTCAGTCTGTTCTCACGCAACGCGACCGGCGTCGAGCTCTTGCTCTTCGATCGACAGGACGATGCGAGGCCTTCGCGCGTGATGGCCCTCGACCCGGTCGCGAATCGAACCTATCACTACTGGCACGCCTTCGCGCCGGGCATCGGTCCTGGGCAGGTTTACGCCTACCGCGTAGCCGGCCCCTCCGACCCGGCCAGAGGGCTGCGCTTCGATCCGGCGAAGGTCCTGATCGATCCGTACGGCCGCGAGGTGGTCGTTCCGGACGGCTACACGCGCGAAGCGGCCAGCCGCGCGGGTGACAACGCCGCGACGGCGATGAAGAGCGTCGTGGTGGACCCGGCCGCGTATGACTGGGAAGGCGACACGCCGCTCGGCCTGCCGTCGTCGCGCTCGATCATCTACGAGATGCACGTCGGTGGCTTTACGCGTCACCCGAACTCGGGGGTCCGGCAACAGGTCCGAGGGACGTATGCCGGGCTGATCGAAAAGATCCCTTACCTCCAGGCGCTCCGTGTCACGGCGGTCGAGCTGTTACCGGTGTTCCAGTTCGACGCCCGGGCGTGCCCGCCCGGGGTGGTCAACTACTGGGGGTACCAGCCGGTGTCGTTCTTCGCGCCGCACCGGGCGTACAGCTCGCGGCAGGAGCCGCTCGGTCCAGTGGACGAGTTCCGGGACATGGTCAAGGCCCTGCACCGCGCCGGGATTGAAGTGATCCTCGACGTGGTATTCAACCACACCGCCGAGGGTGGTGGGGACGGGCCGACGCTCTGCCTGCGCGGGATCGACAATCCGATCTACTACATCCTCGAGGAGGGCGGCAGCCGCTACGCGGACTACACAGGTTGCGCCAATACGCTCAACGCCAACAACCCGGTCGTCCGGCGGATGATCGTCGACAGCCTGCGCTACTGGGTCACGGAGATGCACGTGGACGGCTTCCGGTTCGACCTCGCGTCGATTCTGTCGCGCGACGCGACGGGACAACCGTTGCCGAACCCGCCGGTGTTGTGGGACATCGAGACGGATCCCTCGCTGTCGGGAACCAAGTTGATAGCCGAGGCATGGGACGCCGCCGGCTTGTACCAGGTCGGGACCTTCATCGGGGACGCGTGGAAGGAATGGAACGGCCGTTTCCGCGACGACTGTCGTGATCTCTTCCGCTGTGCTCCCGGATCGCTGGCCCGTTTCGCCGACCGGCTGGTCGGCAGTCCAGAAGTCTACGGGCACAAGGGCCGGGAAGCCGAGCAGAGCGTGAACTTCGTGACCTGTCATGACGGGTTCACGCTCAACGACCTGGTCTCGTACGACAGCAAGCACAACGAGGCGAACGGCGAGGACAATCGCGACGGGGCAGACGACAACCGGAGCTGGAACTGCGGGGTCGAGGGACCGACAAACGCCCCCGCAATAGAGGCGCTGCGCAACCGGCTGGTGAAGAATCACCTGACGGTCACCATGCTGGCGCTCGGCTTACCCATGATCCTGATGGGCGACGAGGTACGACGGACGCAGGGCGGCAACAACAACGCGTATTGCCACGACGACGAATCGACCTGGTTCGACTGGTCGCTTGTCGAGAAGCACGCGGATGTGCATCGGTTCGTCACCCTGCTCGCGGAGCGTCGAGTGTTGCGCGACGTGGAGCACGAACACCGGCGGGTGAGCCTGACCGAGTTGATCGCAGGTGCGACCAAGGCCTGGCACGGTGTCAAGCTCGGCCAGCCGGACTGGGGTGAGAACTCGCACAGCATCGCGTTCACCGCGAAGATGCAGAAGGAGTTGCTGGTCCATCTGATCCTGAACGCCTACTGGGAGCCACTCGAGTTCGAAGTGCCGCCGGCCGACAGCCCGTGGCGGCGCTGGATCGACACGTCCCTGTCTTCTCCCCAGGACATCGTCGACTGGAAGAAGGCTCCATCGGTTCACGGTCGCACCTACGCGGCCGGACCGAGGTCTGTGGTAGTGCTCTATGCCCTTGGCGGATGAGCGGTGCCTGGTCAGAAGATGATCCCGCCGGTCACGTCGATCCGCGGGCGAACGCCACTCGTCGCGCTAGGAAGCTTGGCCCCTGACGCCAGTTCTTCGCCTCGTTGTAAGATCGCGGAACGGCCCGGCGCACTTCGGGCACCACCGCCCGGCCGACGGACACGTATTGCCCGGACGTCACCGACGTCATCTCCGAAGGACCACAATGACCAAGCGCACGTTCGCATGCTCGCTGTTGTTGGCCTTGGCCATGGCAGCCGCTCGGTGCGCAGCCTGACTCCCGGCAAGGAGGAGTTGAAGCTGAAGCTCCCCAAGCCCATGTTCATCGGCACCCCCACTAACATCCGCAGCCCGAACCTCGAGACGATCACGGGCAAGTCGCGCGGGCCGTTCTACGTGCCGAAGGGCACCGTCCTGCTGTCGGCGAAGAAGAAGGTGACTTCGAGCGACACGCAGCCGGTCATCGGCGAGCTGGACATGATCACCGACGGCGAGAAGTCCGGCGGTGACGGGTACTTCGTCGAGCTCGGGCCGACCCCGCAGTGGGTGCAGATCGACCTCGTCGCCTCGCGCGCGCTCCATGCCATCCTCGTGTGGCACTACCACAGCCAGGCGCGCGTCTACCGCGACGTCATCGTCCAGGTCTCCGACGACCCGGCATTCAAGACCGGCGTCACGACGGTCTTCAACAACGACCACGACAACTCGTCGAAGCTCGGGGCCGGGAAAGACAAGGAGTACATCGAGGTCGCCGAAGGCAAGCTCGTCGACCCGAAGGGCGCGAAGGGCCGGTACGTTCGCCTCTACTCCAACGGGAACACCACGAACGACCTGACCCACTACGTCGAAGTCGAGGTCTACGGCTCGCCGAAATGACGCGCGCGGGCGCGGGCGCCCTCGTGGCGATCGCCCTGGCGGCCGGCCTGGCGCTGCGCCTGGCCCGGCTCGACGTGCGCCCGATGCACCATGACGAGGCGAACCAGGCGGTCAAGTTCGGCGCGCTGCTCGAGCGCGGCGAGTACCGCTACGACGCGCACGATCACCACGGTCCGACGCTCTACTACCTGTCGCTGCCGGCCGCGTGGCTGCGCGGCCAGGCGACGCTCGCGTCCCTCGACGAACGCACGCTCCGCGGCGTGACGGCGGTGTTCGGCGCGGCGACGATCCTGCTGCTGCCGCTGCTGTCGGCGGGGATTGGCCGGACGGCGGTGGCCACGAGCGCGTGGCTGCTGGCGCTCTCGCCCGCGATGGTCTTCTACTCCAGGATGTTCATCCAGGAGTCGCTGTTCGCCTGCTTCACGCTGGCGTTCGTGATCGCCATCGGACGCGTGGCGACGGGCGGCGGCCTGGCGTGGTCCGCGCTGGCGGGCGTCGCGGCAGGCCTGGCGGTCGCGACCAAGGAAACGTCGGTCATCGTGCTGCCCGCCGCGCTCGTGGCCTGCGCGATCGCGTGGAGGTCGCTCGGACCTGGACGGTCGCCGACTCCGCTGGCCGACGGGCGATGGGGGAGGGCGGCCCTCGTAAGCGCTGGCGGCGGCAGCGTCGGTCGCGGCGCTGTTCTATTCGTCCTTTCTCGCCGCGCCCGGCGGCGTCCTCGAGCCGTTCCGGGCGGTCGGCACTTATCTCGACCGCGGCGTCGACGCCGGCGAGCCACGCGCACCCGTGGCACTACTACCTCGGCCTCCTCACGTACTCGTCGTCGGGGGGCCTGAGGTGGAGCGAGGGGCTGGTGCTCGTGCTGGCGATCGTCGGTGCGGTGACGGCCTGGGGCCAGCCCCGAGCGCCGTCGAGAGGCCTGCCCGAGGGAGCGAGCCATCACGCGAGTCGAGGGGCTTCTGGGCGCGCTATCTCACCTGCTACGTCGCCATCGCCGCGGCGATCTTCTCGGCCATCCCGTACAAGACCCCCTGGAACCTGCTGCCGTTCTACGTCGGAGCGATCGTGCTCGCCGGAATCGGGTTCTCGACGCTCGTCCACGCGACGGCATCCCGCGCCGTGCGCGGCGCGCTGGCGGCCGCGCTGGTGATCGCGTCAGGCCAGCTCGGATGGCAGGCATGGCGAGCATCGGTGACCTACGCGTCGGACCCGCGCAATCCCTACGTCTACGCGCAGACGGTTCCCGACGCTGTCCGCATGGCGACGCGCATCCGCGAGCTGGCCGCCATGCATCCCGACGGGGCGCGCATGCAGGTGTCGGTCATCGCGCCGCCGCACGACCAGTGGCCGCTTCCTTGGTATCTCCGGACGATGCCACACGTCGGTTACTGGACCGCACCGGGCGACCCGCTGGCGCTGCAGGCGCCGGTCATCGTTGCCTCGACAGATCACACAGATGTCCTCGATCGCGCCCTCGGCGATCGCTACGTGTCGGAGTTCTTCGGTCTCAGGCCAGAGGTGCTCCTGGCGCTCTACATCGAGCGCGGGTTGTGGGAGCGCTTCCTGGCCCGTGTTGCGATTGGCGGGTGACACCCGGCGTGCGGAGACACGGGCGGACATCCTGGCATTTGAGAAAGCACCCCGCGCCGCCGCCGCGGGCCATCCGTCCAGCTGATCGCGCGGTATCTGCGTCAGGCGGTCGCCCGGAGCGCCCGCCTGCTGATTTTGTGGTCGCGGCGGTCGAGGTCGGATACATTGGGTGGGATCGTGTCGCGCACCGTCCCCCCTTGCGGCACGGCGTGGGCCGCCGCCGGGGTTCGGAAATCTTGATGTGGGCACAATCTCGACGGTAACTGTGACCATCCAGCCGCCCCGAGGGGCCGGCCTGGCGCAGGAGGGCACACGATGAGCAACAACAAGAAGCAGCAACCCACCGAAGTCTCACGCCGCCAGTTCGTAGGCACCGTGGCTACCGCGGCCGGCATCACGATCGTGCCGCGCCATGTCCTCGGCGCCGGGTTCCAGGCACCGAGCGACACCGTGAACGTCGGCGTTGTCGGCTACGCGCACGGCATGGGCACGAACAACCTGCTCAACATGGCGAAGAGCGACAACATCGTCGCGCTGTGCGACCTCGACGAGAGCGATGCCGCCAAGGAGGCCCGGAAGCGGCGCGGCACGACGCTCGACAAGTTCCCCAAGGCCGTCGAGTACAAGGACTACCGTGTGATGTTCGAGAAGCAGAAGGACATCGACGCGGTGCTCGTCGCGACCCCGGATCACACGCACGCCGTGATTGCCATGGCCGCCATGCAGCTCGGCAAGCACGTTTACGTGCAGAAGCCACTGACGCGCACGGTCACCGAGGCCCGGGCGCTGACCGAGGCCGCGCGCAAGTACAAGGTCGTGACGCAGATGGGCAACCAGGGCCACTCGGAAGAGGGCCTGCGCCTGATGCAGGAGTGGCTCGACGCCGGCGCAATCGGCCAGGTGCGCGAGGTGTACTGCTGGACCAACCGCCCGATCTGGCCGCAGGGCATGCCGCGGCCGACCGAGACGCAGGCGGTGGACCCAGGCATGGACTGGGATCTGTGGATCGGCCCCGCGCCGATGCGCCCGTTCAACAAGACATACCATCCATTCGGTTGGCGCGCGTGGCAAGACTTCGGCGCTGGCGCGATGGGCGACATGGGCTGTCACGTCATGGACGCGGCGTTTACGATCCTCAAGCTGGGCGCGCCGACCAGCGTCATCGCGGCGGAGGCCTACAACTTCCTGCCCCCGGCGCCTGGAGAGCGAGGGTTCGGCAAGCGCGTCGCATACAACGACAGCTATCCGCCCTCCTCGATCATCCACCTGTCCTTCCCGGCGCGCGGCAACCTGGCGCCGGTGAAGCTGCACTGGTGCGACGGCGGCCTGCTTCCTGAGTTGCCGGACGATCTCGAGCCGGAGCGGAAGCTGCCGGAGTCGGGCACGATCTTCGTCGGTGACAAAGGCAAGATGTGGTGCGAGACCTACTCGGAAAGCCCGCGCCTCATCCCGGAGACGTTCATGCAAGCCTTCCAGCGCCCGCCGAAGACCCTGGCGCGCGTGCCTGACGGACGCTCGGGGCACGAGAAGAACTGGCTGGACGCGATTCGGCAGAAGGGCCAGGCGGTGTCGAACTTCGACTACGCCGGGCCGTTCACCGAGTCCGTACTGCTCGGAAACGTGGCCCTGCGGTACCCGGGCGTCCGGCTCATGTGGGACGCGCCGAACATGAAGATCACCAACATGCCGGACGCCGACCAGTACGTCGGGCACAACTACCGTTCGGGCTGGTCGCTGTAAGGTCAGCCATTTGTCTTTTCCGGAGCGGGCGCTGATGCCAGCGCCCGCTCCGACATGACCTCTTTCATGCGTGCCGGTGGGCCAGACCTCGACGGCGGGCTCGGATTCGCGGGACCGCGCGAGCTCGACGACGTACGGCGCTTCTCGCACGAGGCGATGGCCACCGTCTTCGAAGTGCTACGCCGTGCACCCCGACGAACGGTACGCGGCGCAGGCGGCGCAGGCAGCCTTCGATCTCGTGGATCGCCTCGAGCGCGAGCTTGAGCCGCTTCCGCTCCAACAGTGACATCACGCGGGTCAACACGCTGGCCGCGGGCGAGAGCGCATCGGTCGGCCCGTCGACGCTCGAGTGCCTGGTGATCGCGCGCCATTTGTTCGACCTGACTGGCGGCGCGTTCGACATATCGATCGGCACGGGGTTGCCGTCGCTCGAGCTGGATGCCGATGACTTCCTGGTTCGCGCGACGAAGGAGGGGGTGCAGGTCGACCTCGGCGGCATCGGCAAGGGCTACGCGGTCGATCTGATGGCGGAACTGCTCGAGGAGTGGGGGATCGAGTGCGCGCTCGTCCACGGGGGCTTCAGCTCGGTCCTCGCACTCGAGGCGCCCGCGGGCCGCGACGGCTGGCCGCTGACCCTGAGCGATCCGGCTGCGCCGTCACGGGTGCTCGCCCGCCTCTCGGTGCGCCAGACGGCGCTCGGGGCCTCCGGCGTGCGCAAAGGCGATCACATCGTGGACCCGCGCACCGGCGAGCCCGTCCGCGGGCGGCTCGCGGCCTGGGTCGCGCTGCCGCGGCCTGAGGAGACCCGAGCCGAAGCGACCGCCGACGAGGGGCCCAGGATCGCAGCCGGCGCCGTGACCGACGCGCTGACGACCGCTTTCATGCTGCTGAGCGCCGGAGAGATCGCGGCCCTGTGCGATCGCAGTCCTGGGCTGGAGGCCTGGGTCCTGCCCGAATCCGACGGACGACAACGAGACGAGGCGGAGCTGCTCCACTTCGGCGGCGCCGCAGAATAGATCGAGACCGGGCGGGTATACTTCAGCCGGTCGCGTCGATCGTGTAGCAGCAGGAGACGAGCGATGGCTGGCGAGGACGATAAGGGCAAGGGGAAGACGCAGGCTGGAGCCGAGGGGCCGAGAAAGCTCGATCGGCGAGACCTGCTCATGGGGCTGACCACGGTCCCGGCGCTGGGCCTCTTCGGCTACGCGTGGAACAAGCAGCGCCGCTACCAGCAGGCGAGGGCGGAGGCGGCCTCCGCGCCGCCGGTGGCCGCAGCCGACCTGCAGGAGATCAACGTCGCCCTCCTCGGCGCAGGGGCGCAGGGCCAGGTGCTGACCGAAGCGATGCTGCGCATCCCGGGACTGCGCTTCCGTGCCGTGTGCGACATCTGGACGGAATACAACCAGAAGCGTGCCGTCAACACCCTCAAGCGGTTCAAGCACGAGGTGAACGGCTACGCCGACTACCGCGAGATGCTCGACAAGGAGAAAGAGATCGACGCGGTCATCATCGCCACTCCTGACTTCTGGCACGCGCGGCACACGGTCGACTGCCTCAAAGCCGGCAAGCACGTGTACTGCGAGAAGGAGATGTCGAATACGCTCGAGGGCGCGCGCAGCATGGTGGCCGACCGCCCGCGAGACTGGCAAGCTCCTCCAGATCGGTCACCAGCGCCGCTCGAACCCGCGTTACCTCCACTGCTACCAGAAGCTCCTGGGCGAGGCGAAGCTGCTCGGCCGGATCGTGACCGTCAACGGACAATGGAACCGCGCTGTGGCACCCGATCTCGGCGCCCCCGATCGCTACGCGATCCCGGCGGCGCAGCTGAAGCAGTACGGCTTCAAGGACATGCACCAGTTCCGCAACTGGCGCTGGTACAAGGGCCTCGGCGGCGGCCCGATCGTGGATCTCGGCTCGCACCAGATCGACATCTACAACTGGTTCCTCGGCGCGAACCCCTCTCACGTGATGGCGAGCGGGGGGCTCCTGTACCACGACCCGAAGACGCACGAGTGGTACGACACCGTCATGGTCGTGTACGACTACGACACCGCGCTCGGCCCGGCGAAGGCGTACTACCAGACGCAGACGACCAACGGCAGCCAGGGCTACTTTGAGACCTTCATGGGCGACCAGGGGACACTCCTCATCTCCGAGTCGGAGGTGAACCACGCGGGTCAGCTTTACCGCGACCCGAACGCGCCCGCCTGGGACGAGTGGATCCAGAAGGGGTACGTGAGCGCTCCCAAAGAGCAAGAGGCCAAGGAAAAGAGCGACTCAGGCGCCGTGGCGGACGTGCGCGAGTCGGTCGCTCCCGATCAGCACACGGTGCCGGTCGTTTTGCGCGACCCTTATCACCAGCCGCATCTGCAGAACTTTTTCGACACCGTGCGCGGCAAGGCAAAACTCAACTGCCCGGCCGAGATCGGCTATGAGAGCGCGGTCAGCGTCCTCAAAGTCAACGAGGCGATCGAGGCGAAGTGCCGGCTGTCGTTCAAGCCCGAAGACTTCAAGATCTAGAGGAGAGGGAGATGGATGACATGAGGCTCTCCCGCTGGTCGATGATCGCGATCACGGTGCTGCGAGTCGCCGTTGGCTGGCACTTCCTCTACGAGGGCATCGCGAAATTGACGTCGCCGTCGTGGTCGGCAGCGGGTTACTTGAAGCAGGCCCGAGGGCCGCTTGCCGACCTCTTCAGGTCGCTGGCGAGCCAACCGAACCTGCTCGCCAATGCCGACCTCATCACGATGTGGGGGCTCACGATTGTGGGGGGTTTCCTGATTCTGGGCCTGTTCACGCGCCTCGCGAGCCTCGCAGGGATCGGCTTCATCCTGCTGTTCTACCTCTGCAACCCACCGTTTGTCGGCTACTTCTACTCGATCCCGACCGAGGGCAGCTACCTGATCGTGAACAAGAACATCGTGGAGCTGTGCGCGCTCGTCGTCATCTGCGCGACGGGCAGCGGCCGTTTCGCCGGGCTCGACCGCATCGTGCACGGCCTTCTTGCCAGGCGGCCGCCGCTCGCCGCGGCCTGATTGGTCACGAGCCGTTCGACGCGGCCGCCCTTCTGTCATAATCCGCGCGTCACAGGAGGCCTCATGCGTTGGCGACGAGTCGGCGTCCATGTTCTATTGCTGCTGTCGGTGCTGGCCACGCCGCTTCGCGCACAAGCGCCCGCACAGCCCGCACCAGCGAACACGGTAGACCGAGGCGTCATCAACAGCGCCCCTTACTACATCGAGATCCCGCCCCGCTGGAACAAAGGGCTGGTGCTGTACACGCACGGCTACGCGGTGGCCAGCGAGAAGCCCCGAAGTCAGGAGTACACGCCCCCCAAAGCGCTGCGCGATGTGTTCCTGTCGCGCGGCTTTGCCTTTGCCGCCTCCGACTACAGCGTGCAGGGCTGGGCGGTCAAGGAAGCGATCGAGGACACCGAGGCGCTGCGCCGCTACTTCGTCTCGAAGCACGGCGCGCCGACGGAGACCTACATCACCGGGCATTCGATGGGCGGCCACATCACGATGGCCATCATCGAGCGGTATGCCGAGGCCTACCAGGGGGCGATGCCGATGTGCGGCCCGCTCGGGGCGGCGGTCGATTTTCTCAACACCGGCCTCTTCGACATGCTGGTGACGTTCGAGGCGCTCTTTCCAGGCACCATCGGCTCACCCTACGAACCTAGCGCCGAGACCGTCAACAAGGTGAAGGCGGCGATCGCCGCGGACCCGGAGCGCGCGGCGCGGTATGCCCAGCGCTACGGGCGCACGGTCGCGCAAATACCGGGGGCGTTGTCGCTCTTCCACGTGATTGCCGGAGAACTGAAGCAGCGCGCGGGCGGCGAGCCCTTCGACAACCGTAACCACATCTACTCGGGGTTCGGCGACGACGCGGCCTTCAATCGCCTGGTGAAGCGGTACACCGCGACGCCATCCGCGCGCGAGTACGTGCGCCAGTATGCGACGCCAACCGGACGCATTTCCGATCCCGTCCTCGCGATCCACACGACGTCCGACGCGCTGGTGCTCGGCAACGACGTGACCGCCTATGAAGTCCCGGCCGCCCTGGCCGGAACCTCCGATCGGTTCGTCGCCCGGTTCGTCGAGGCCAGCGGCCACTGCAACTTCACCCCCGGTCAGACGGGAAACGCCTTCGACGCCCTGCTCGCATGGGCGCGCGAAGGAAAGCGGCCGACCGCCGGAGAGCAGAAGTAACCGTCCGCGGCTTCGATCCGCCCACACCTGGCTCGTCCAGCCCAGACGACGGTCGTAAGATTCTCAGCCGCTCGATGTCGAGAACCGGCCCTCGGCTCCGACTTACCCACAAACAGGCGGAAACTGCCGCCGCACATCGACAATGGAGTCCGAGATGCCAAAGATTACGCCGTTCCTGTGGTTCGACACCCAAGCTGAAGAGGCGATGAACCTGTATGCCTCGATCTTCAAGCGGTCGAAGGTGATTTCCGTCAATCGGGCGCAGGGGAGGGTGATGTCCGTCCAGTTCGAGCTCGAAGGCCAGCAGTTCATGGCGCTCAATGCCGGGCCCATGTACAAGTTCACCGAAGCCGTCTCGTTCTTCGTGGGATGCGAGTCCCAGGAGGAAATAGATGAGTTGTGGACGAAGCTCCTCGCCGACGGCGGCGCGCCGAGCCGCTGCGGGTGGCTGAAGGACAAGTTCGGCCTGTCGTGGCAGATCGTGCCAACGGCCCTGACCCGCATGTTGGGCGACAAGGATGCCGAGAAATCGGGGAGGGTCATGAACGCCATGCTCCAGATGAACAAGCTCGATCTGAAGCGCCTGCAGGAGGCGTTCGAGGGAAAGTAAGCGATGGACCGGCGAGGCGTTGCCGTCGGTTACCGGCGCTTGGCTTTTCGAGCGGTCGAACGCTTGCGCACGGCCTTCGCAGTTGTCTTCCGCGTGCCGCGCGCCGCAGGCCTGGCTTTCACGGGCGTCGTCCTGGCCTTCGAGGCCAGGACGTCCGACTGCTCGTACGCTTCCTGAAGCCAGTCGGTGACGGGCGCCTCCACTTCGTCGCGGTGCCTGATATGAAGCAGGTGCGCGACCTTGGACGTCGAGACTCGATCGACGCGCCTGACCTGAGGCGCCTTCAGAGGGCGGCCGAGGAAGACACAGACTTCGAGGACGCTCTTCTTCGGACGCACGAAGAAGTAGCAGGATCGGCGCGAGAACATGATCGATTTGTGCGAGGCGTAGATTCGCTGCTCGCCGAAGGACGCAGCGGTCTCGCGCAGCCGCTCCCAGGCGTCCTGCAGATCCTCCGAGAGGTCCCGCGTCAGTGCCCCTTCGGTGGTCGTCCAGCAGTCATGCTCCTCACTTTTCTCGACCCACTGCTTGCAGTGGTAGCACTGTCGACCGGCCATGTCCCATTGTAGCGATGGACGGGAACTCGCGCCGACCTTCGTCCGGGCAACCAATACAGAAGTATTACAGTCGCGTCGGTTCCACCCTGTTATCGTCGGGCCCGGACATCTGACACGGGGAGGCCGCCACCTGGAAAGGCGCCACCCGCATCCGTCGGGTGGCCGTCTGCCACATGGTCTCGCCCACACTCGCCTACGGCCGGAAGCATCAGCGCGGCCAGAACTGGATCACCACGATCGCGCTGGTCATCTTTCATGCCGGCGCGTTGGCCGCGCTCTTCTACAGAGATTACGGCGCGATCCTGACCGCAGTGGTCCTGTATGTCGTGGCCGGCATGCTCGGTATCGGGATGGGCTATCACCGTCTCTTGACCCACCGGGCCTACAAGACACCGAAGGCGGTCGAGTATTTCCTGACCTGGTGCGCCACGCTGGCGCTCGAAGGCGGGCCAATCTTCTGGGTCGCGACACACCGCATTCACCACCAGCACTCCGACCGGGAAGGCGACCCGCACACGCCGCGTGAAGGCACGTGGTGGGCGCACATGGGCTGGATCGTCACCGGTGAGGGAATGCACCACAATGCCTCCATGCACGGGCGCTACGTGCCGGACCTGATTGGCGATCGTGTCCACGTCGCGCTGTCCAGATGGCACTGGACGTCGAACGTCATCGTCGGCCTCGCGCTGCTCGCCTACGGCGGCATCCCCTATGTCCTTTGGGGGATCTTCTTCCGCACCACGGCCGGTCTGCACAGCACGTGGCTGGTGAATTCGGCGACTCACAAGTGGGGGTCACGCCGGTTCGCGACGCGCGATGATTCGACGAACAACTGGTGGGTGGCGCTCCTGACGTTCGGCGAGGGGTGGCACAACAACCATCATGCGCATCCGACGAGCGCGCGCCACGGACTCGCCTGGTACGAAGTCGATCTCAACTGGCTCGGCATTCGCACGCTTCGCGCGCTCGGTCTGGCGTGGGACATCAAAGCAGCGCGCAGCTCCGCCCCACGGATCCCTCGCGCATCCGCCGGGCGAGGTGAAGGCCTTCGCGCCCGCCGGGAGGGTCACACCGAGAACGTCAGGACACCGTTCGTGAATTGAGTTGGATACTGCTGAAGGGCCCGCGCCGCCGGCCCCTTCGCCACTCCTCCCGACGTCGAGAACTGCGACCCGTGACACGGGCACACGAAGCGACTGCTCTCGAATCCGGTGATGGTGCAGACCTCGTGGGTGCAGGTCGCCGTCAGGGCCGTGAACGAGTCCTGCGCGGTGCGCGCGACGAGGAACGTTCCCAGTGAGGTCGGCACGATCGCGGCTGATCCGACGGCGGCGAGCACCGGAGCAGAATCGATGTTGATGGACACGACGCGTCCGGCGGTCGTCGCCGCAGCCGATCCAAGCTGTGGCGCCGAGTTTGATGGGGACGTGGGGCTGCCTCCGCACGCGGCGGCAACTGCACCGACGGCAAGAAGTGAGGCGGCCTGACAGGCTTGAGTGCAGAACTCGCGTCGAGTTGGCGAGTCGGGCTGGACGATCGGAGTGGTCACGGGGGTTCCTTGGTGGTGAAGAGGGCGGTTCAGCAGCTATCGAGTTCTTCCGCTGCCGGTCCTGCAAGAACCGTTCACGCTTCAAACCTCGCGATTCGCGTCCGGGGCCTCGGATGTGGCGACGAGCACAATCGAGACTGTCCTCGCAATGTGTCGGGACTGTCATGTGGCCGCTACGGGGCGGGAATGTCCGGGAAGACGAGGACCCGGCTATTCCGCCTCACCCCTCGCTTCGCCACGGGTTCTTGGGCGTAACTACTTGGTCGGGATCTTGACGCTCGGCACCGGGAAGGTGGCCGTGACGACGAGGGACTGCCCCTGTGTCTTGAGCTGGGCGCCGGCCTCCCAGAAGTAGCGGACGTTGACGAACGAGATCAGCTTGGATTTGGCAGCGATCGGCAGCGTCACGTCGGGCCCGAATCCCCACACCTGATGCTTGCCGAGCGCGGGACCGTTCGGCAGGCTCACGGCGATGCCGAACTCGTCCGCCGTCAGTTTCCATTGCGCGTAGTATGCGAGCCCCGCGCTCGCGGCGCCGCCGAGGAACGACTTGCCGAGTCCGCCCTCGATTGTCAGGAGCTGCCCGACCTTGACGCCCGTCAGCGTCACGTTTCCCACCTGGACGTTGCCGGTGTCCTTCTTCCTGGTGTGCGTTTCCCAGTATCCGGTCGCGGCAAAGCTCAGCGTCTTTTTTTCGTCGAGGTAGACGGTGGTTCCACCGGAGAGCTCGTAGCTCCACATGTTCTTGCCGAGATTGTCGTCCGCGCCAGCCGTGTACCGGCCCGTAGGGGCAAAGATGGCAAACGCCGTGATGATGTCTGCGCGACGCTTGTGCCAGCCAAGTTGGATCGGGGCCAGATACATGTCGGCCGCGCCCGTGCCCACCTGCTCGTCGAGGCCGAATCCGGGAGCTTCGAGCGCGCCGTTGGCGAACGGCAGGACGGCCATCATTCCATAGTTCGCGCCGAGTACCTTGGCCTTGCTGACATACATGAAGACCGGTGCAATCACCTGCAGCTTCTGACTTCCAGCCTGTGTCGGATCGAACGTGATCCGGTTTCCGTTCGCGTCCTTGATCGTGTCGGTGTTGTAGAAGTAGTAGAGCCCCGACACGTACAGTCCAGGCCCAGGCTGCGAGCCGCTCTTCACGCCGTTGTCGCCGAGCAGATTCTCGCCGTTCAACTGCGCGTAGGCTGGCGCCGCGACGAGCGTGACGAGCGCGACCGCCGCGCAGCCGAGCACTCGGTTCATGATCTTCATCCAAGCTCCCTTCATTTCCATCCGTGTCACGGCCCCTTCCGTGGTCGGCGTCACACTACCATTGGGGTCGACGACATGTCCTCTGACGCTTCGTCTTCCCCTGCCACGGAAATCTGCGTGGAGGGTGTGAAGTCCTCCACACCCGGCCAGCGAATCTCGTCCGGCGTCGTGCCGTTGACGCGCATCACTTCCGTGAGGCGTCGGTGCAGCCGGGTGCGCTCGAGATTGGATGCAGGCGTACTGTGCGTCGCGTGCGCCAGGTTCTTCATCTCGAGCGGGTCGCGCTTCAGGTCGTACATCTCGTACTCCGTCGGCGCGCCGGTGAACGGGTCGTAGTAGACAGCGTACTTCCAGTCGGCTTCGGTGATGGCGCGTATGCAGTCCGCGCCCTTCACCGGGAACACGTCGTCTTCGTAGGTGAAGTGAAGGACGTCCTGCACGCTCGCCTTCGGGTCCGACAGGATTGGCGTCAGGTCGTGACCCTTGAAGCCGTATCGCGGCGGTTCGGGCACGCCGCCGATGTTCGCTAGTGTGGGCAGCACGTCAATCAGGCTCGCGAAAGAGTCGGTCGTCTGCGGCTCCGGATAGAGGCGTGGGTTGGAGACGATCAGCGGAACACTGAGCGTCTCGCGATACACGTTGTAGAACTTCTGGCGCATGCGGCCGTGCGACAAGCCGAGCTCGCCGTGGTCGCTCGTGCGCAGCACGATCGTGTCGTTGGTGAGGCCGTTGGCGTCGAGCGCATCGAGCACTTTGCCGATCTGACGGTCGGCCTGCTGGATCAGATGGGCATAGAACCGGGCATAGAACCGGGCATAGGTCAGCTGCTGGCGAGTCTTTTCCGCGCGCCGCGGAGGCGATCGCCTGGAGCCGCCAGATTCTCGCGGCTCCCGCCAGCAGGCCCCAATAGCTCGAGAGCCGGACTACAGCTCTCCCGGAGTGCCTCCCCAGTCCTCCGGATTGATGTCGGCGATCGACTGAGAGAACGTCCAGTTGTGGCCGCCTGGATCCGTGACCGTGTACTGCCGCTCGCCGTACGGATAGTCGGTCGGCGGTCGCACGATTCGCGCGCCACGCAGTTTCACGCGTTCATGATGCCGGTCGACATCATCGACCCGCACCATGACCGAGTGCGCCCGATCGGCGTTCTGCTCGCTCCCGCCCATCGTCGTCAGCACAACAGCCCCGTCGCCGACGTTGAGCTGCGTGCGATGGTCCGCGATGCGAAGACGAACAGTGAAGCCAAACGCATCACAAAGCCAGTTGCTCGCTTCGCCGATATCTGCGTAGGCGAGCTCGGGAATGACCGTGCACCGCGGCATCGATCTGTTCGTCAGCATCAGCCCCTCCTGAAGACCGGCTGCCAGTCTAATCCACGCCGCGCGACGACGACTGGGATGTCGACTGGAACACGCCGGCTGCTGAACGCCGAAGTGTTCAGCCTTCTCGATTGGCCACCGCGTCCGCGATGCCCTGCAGCAGGCCTTGAAACACCAACCCATGAAAGGGCAGGACCGCGTACCAATAGAGGAGGCCCGCGAGGCCCTTGGAGCGAAAACGAGCGGTCTGCACCAGGCGGGTGGACGATGCGTGATTGGGTAACTCGACCTTCGACAACTCGAAATCGAGGACCGCATCGCCCGGCACGCGCATCTCGGCTCGCAGTGTCAGGCGCCGCCCGCGCTGCAGCTCGGTGACACGCCAGAAGTCCAGCACCTCGCCCCAATAGAGGCGTGCTGGATCGCGTCGGCCACGCTTCCAGCCAGGCCCGCCCGCGAGGCGGTCGGCGTAGCCGCGCAGCCGCCAGAGCCAGTTGTAGCGGAACCATCCATGGCGTCCGCCAAGACCCGTCAGCACGTCGAATACCTGATTCGGTGTCGCCGGTATCAGTGTCTCGCGCGAATCGACGAACACGTCGCCACCTGCCCAATCCGGATCTCCCGGCATCGGGCCGGCCGCGGACCACGTGCTCTCCACGTCCGACCGCGCTTCGGCGTCGAGCGCGACGCGGATCGACTCGTTCACACCCTGCAACCTCCGCGGCATCAACCGCGCGGCCTCGTCGTCGTGGAGAACGACGCGATTGCGGAGTCCTTCGGCAAGCGGTCGGGCCATCTCTGCGCTCACCGGCGTCACCAGGTGGATCCACCACGAGCTGAGTCTCGGCGTCAGCACCGGGACGGGGATGATGAGGCGCCGCGGCAGTCCGCGCTCCTCGGCCATGATCTGCAGCAACCTGTGATACGACACGATGTCGGGGCCGCCGATTTCGAGTGTCCGCCCGGAAGTCTCGGCTACAGCCAGGCACTGCGCGAGATAGTGCAGGACGTCGCTTATCGAGATCGGCTGACACTCTGTGCGGACCCAGCGGGGGGTCACGAGCACGGGCAGCCGCTCGGCCAGGTAGCGCAGGATTTCAAACGACGCCGATCCGGACCCGATGATCATCGCGGCTCGGAGTACCGTCACTGGTACCGGACCAGCGGCGAGCAGGCGCTCGACTTCGCGGCGTGAGGCGAGGTGGGCGCTCAACCGCTGATCCGGTTCGCCAAGGCCGCCAAGGTAGATGATGCGGCCAACCCCTGCCGCCGCCGCGGCCTGGGCAAACACTCGCGCCATCACCCGATCCTTTTCGGCATAGTCGCTGCCGGATTGCATCGAATGCACGAGGTAGAACGCCGCCTCGCATCCACGCAGGTGTTCGGTAAGCGAGGAGATGTCGCTGAGATCGGACGGCACGACTTCCACGCCGGGGTCGGCATACCAGGGGCGGTCGGCGAGCTTGCGCGGGGAACGTGCCAGACAGCGGACGAAGTAACCGGCAGCGGCAAGCCTCGGAACCAGCCTGGTGCCTATGTAGCCCGTGGCTCCGGTAACCGCGACCCGCCCGCCCGCTTTTCGTGACACTCCGCCTGCCATGCAACACCTCGGCGGGCATTGGCCTGCCAGAGGAGGTAACTCCGCGCGCGCCCGCAAAATTTCATGCCGCCATTCGGCGGCGAAAGCGACTCGTCCGTGACCGCCGTCGATTGGCCACGACGGCGGGCAGATTGGCCACTTCGGGCTGGACCGACAGGCCTTCTCCCCGGACAATCGGGGCTTATGATTCGACAGTTTCTCTGCGGCGTCGTCGTTCTTCTGGCTTCCGGTGCCGCCGCTCAGGAGATGCGGTTCTTCTATCCCGCGCCTCCCGCATCCGCCGTTGCCGTCTCGAAGGATCAGGACTATGGGACGCTGCAGATGGATGTCTACCGCCCCGCGAACGGCGCGGGGAAGGCGCTGCCGGCGCTCGTGTTCTTCAACATCGCGTCCGGCGCCGAGCGGAGCAGCACCTTCTACAAGGCCTGGGCAGAAATCGCGGCTTCGAAAGATCTCGTGGCCATCCTGCCGGACTTGCGCGACGAGAGCTTCGAGAAGGACCTCGATGCGCTCATCGCGCATCTGGCCGCGAACGCTGCGAGTCTTGGCATCGACCGCGAGCGCATCGCTCTCTATGCCGGCTCGGGCAATGTCTACAGAGCCCTGCCGCTCGTCCAGAGTCCGAAGCAGACGACGATCAAGGCTGCGGTGATGTACTACGGCTCGGCGCAGGTGACCGAGTTTCGGCGCGACCTGCCGATCCTCATGGTGCGTGCGGGACTCGACCGGCCGCCGGTCAATCGTGCGATCACGGAGCTCGTGACGCTTGCGTCAACTCAGAATGCGCCCGTGACACTGCTGAACTATCCGGGCGGTCACCATGCGTTCGAGATCGTGGACGACGAGGACGCGACCCGCGACGTGATCGACAGCACGATTGACTTCGTCAAGCGCATGACGGCGTCTGCCTACCAGGCATCGCTGCGACGGGGTCTCGCCGAGTCGACCGCCGCGGCGCACGTGTCGAGCGGCAACTTCGCCGCGGCGGCAACGGCGTACGCGGAGCTCGTCAAGGCTAGGCCCGACGACGTGCGGCTGAGGCTGTCATACGGCGAAGCGCTGCTTGGGGCGTCGCAGTTTGCGGCGGCGTGCGCGGAGCTCGAAAAACTGAAAGGAAAGAACCTCGGCCCGCGCGATCTGGGTGTGCCGGCCGCACGAGCGTGCATGCAGAAGGGCGACCCCGACGCCGCCATCTCGTGGCTCAAATCCATTCCACAGCGGTTCCTCCCGCGGAGTCTCGAGAGGGACCCGATCTTCGCGCCGATTCAGAACCGTCCCGACTTCAAAGCCCTGTTCCAGACCGGCGGATAACAGACAGCTGCCGGACGCCGCTCATATCGACGGGACGGATTACACCGATCACATCAAACCTCCCCCGGGGCGTTTCGGCAGCGGCGCCGGCGTGGTCTGTGGCGCTGCCGGCGGTTTGAGCGTGTATCGGTACGCTTCGATCAGCCACCCGCTGGTGCGCTTCAGGACCAGCGTGACCTGTCCTTCCATCACCGGGAGCGGTTTGCCGGAACTGTCGAGGACCCCTCTCAGCTCCCACTTGCCGTCGGCGACGGCAATGTCTTCCGAGAGACATCGGACCATGGTGAGGACGAGCGGGTGTCGCGTGAACCGGTACTCGCGCCGCGCGAAGAGCTGCATGCGATTGATGGTAATGGTCTGCGCGCCTCGCTCGATGGCGCCGTCGGGGTGGAAGATGTCGCCGCCGCGCGACCACATGGCGCCGAGCTTCTCATAATCGCCGTTCATCCAGTAGGTGGCGAAAGCGCCGCCGAGCGCGAGAATCGCCCGTTCGTCACCGGCCGAGCATCGCTCGGGCGTATTCGGCACGGTCGTGGCCGGTGCGGATGTCGCAGCGGGTCGGGCTGCGTCCACCAATGGCGGAGCCGCGGACGAGCGGGCGGGCAGCGGCGCCGTTCGCAGGCTCGCGATGTCCTCGAGAATGCCCGCGACGAGCGCTTCGACGAAGATCCGGCCCTTCTCCCGCGTTGCCCGCGTCGGGTCGCCCCAGATGCCACTCGGCGAGTACGTGCCGCTACCGCCACGCTGTCGCGTGAGTCGCGCCCCGCCGGTCGAGGGGGTGTAGTCCTTGACGGCCTTCTTCATGTCGACGCTCGACGGATCGATGTAGAGCATCATCGAGGTCTCGACCTCGTCGGCGTGTGTGCCGCCCTCCTGTTCCGTGAAACCCTTGGTGGCGCGATCGAGGTGCGCGCTGAGGTTCGTGTAGCGCATGAGCACGCCCTCGGTGGCAAGGCGCGCGGCGGCCGGATCGAGGGCACGCGTCGTCGATACTCCGGTGTTGAGGACGTAGAAGCGGCGAGGGCCGTACGCGGACAGCGTGCGCACGACGTCAGCCGTCATGTCCCGCGCGGTGGCGAGCGACAGCGACGTGGATCCTGGATACTCGAGGAACGCTGGATAGAAGTGATAGGTCAGCGTGGGCGCGACGACGACCGATGTCGCGTCGACAACCCGCTGAGTGAGGTACTCGGCGAGCGTCAGGTCGTTGCGCAACTTCAGGTGCGGTCCATGTTCCTTGCTGGCCGCGCCGAGCGGGACGACGACGACCGTCTCGGGCGTGAGGACGGTCTCGGCCTCGGGCCACGTCAGCGTCTCGAGGCGCTGACTCTTGCTGACCGGAGCGGGGTTCTGGGTCTGCCGCGCGGACGGCGAGATCGAGAGTCCCAGGACACAAACAAGCGCAATGATCTGAAAGCGCCGAGGGTGCATAGCGGTTCCTCGCTCGGAGTGACGCTCGGACTGTACACTAGATGACCGCGGCTCCTGTGTCGGGACCGGCCGTTCCGTTGTCACGGCCGCCACATCACGGTCGAGACAGCTCAGATTTATGTCGGATTGGGATGCGGAACGTTACCACCGCGTGTCGAACCCGCAACTGGAGTGGGGCCGGCGAGTGCTTCGCCGTCTGGCGCCCCAGCCGGGAGAGCGAGTCCTGGACATCGGCTGCGGGACGGGCCGGCTCACGGCGGAGCTGGTGGCGGCATTGGCTGAGGGAACGGTGGTCGCGGTCGATCGTTCGGAGACCATGCTTCGCGAGGCCGCGGCACAGGCGGTCGAGCCGCCAGGCCCGCATCGGCTCCACGACGACCGTCCGGCTGTTCGCGCCTGTTTCGTCCGAGCGGACGGAGCAGCCCTGCCCTTCGTTGACGCGTTCGACGCCGTACTGAGCACGGCCACCTTCCACTGGATCCTCGATCACGACCAGCTCTTCGCGAGCATCTACCGCGCGCTCGCGCCCGGCGGGCGGCTCGTCGCGCAGTGCGGCGGCGGTGCCAATCTCGGCCGACTGCTCGACCGCGCAGAGGCGCTGGTGAAAGCGCCTACGCTGGCGAGTCACTTCGCCGGTTGGCGCGGGCCGTGGGAATTTGCCGACGTGCCGACGACGATCGCGCGGCTGGACAGAGCAGGTTTCACGGCCATCGACGTCCACCTCGAAGCGAGTCCGGCAACGTTCGGCGATCGCTCGAGCTTTCGTGAGTTCGTGTCATGCGTGTGCCTCAAGGATCACCTCACGCGGATTCCCGAGGGCGACCGCGCGTCGTTTCTCGACACGCTCGCCGATCAGGCCGCCGGTGATTCCCCGCCGTTCACGCTTGACTACTGGCGGCTGAACATGGCCGCCACCAAACCGGTCGGCATCGAGCAGGCGGCGTGACGCGTCCTCCAGTCCTTCCGGTTCCGTACGGCGAGAACGCCGCGCGTCACGCCAGGGACGGCGTGAGGAAGGCGCAGCTCTCGACTCTGATCGCGCGGCTTCGGCTGGGGACGTTCCTCTTCGCCGCGGCCATTCTTGTGTGGACGTTGTCTCGCGGCGCGACGCCCCTGCCGCTCGTCGCCGCATTGCTGCTCTTCGCCGTGTTCGGGATCCTCGTCGCGTGGCATGCTCGCGTAGACGATCGCGTCGCGTGGCACGACGCGCTGCGGCTCGTCAACGTGCGTGCCCAGGCCCGCCGCGCGCGCGATTGGCACGCCCTGCCCGACGGCGATGCTCCTGCCGGCATGGATGAGACCGATCACCCATACGCGGTGGATCTGGATCTCTTCGGCCGGGCGTCGCTCTTCCAGTGGCTGGGGCCGGCGGCGACCATTCGTGGACGCACGACGCTGGCCGCGTGGCTGCTTCACCCCGCGCCTCGCGCCGAGGTCGTCTCGCGACAGGCCGCGGTGGCGGAGCTGGCCGCGTTCGATGACTGGCGGCTGGAGCTCGAGGCTCACGGCCTGGTGTCCGCGGGAGCCCGACAGCTCGAAATCGATCGGTTCCTCGCCTGGGCGGAAGGACCGGACGCGTTTGGCCGCCATGCGGCCCTGTTGCGGGGAATGGTGCTGACGATCGTCGGGACGATGTGGATCCTCATCGCTGCGTACGCGACCGGACTGACATCGGCGGCGCTCTGGCCGATTCCGCTCGTCGCTGGACTGGTCCTGTCGTTTACCACCGCCGATCGCATTCAATCAACGTTCGATCGGGCGGGCGGGGGACAAGACGCGCTGGGGCGCTACGGTGCGATCTTCGAGCATGCCGTCACCGCGCCACGAGGCCCGGCGCGACTGAACGATCTTCTCGAGCGGCTGTCGGCGGAGGGTCATCCGGCGCCGGACTGCATGCGCCGGCTCAATCGCATCCTCGGCTTCGGCGAGCTCCGGCGCGGCGCCGCGATCCTGCACTTTCCCGTGCAGGCGCTGACGCTGTGGGACTTCCACGTGCTCTTCGCGCTCGAGCGGTGGCGCAAGATGAGCGGTCGCCGCGTCAGGGGCTGGCTCGACGCGCTCGGCGAGCTCGACGCGCTCGCGCAACTCGGCACCGCGCGCCGGGACAATCCCGCATGGGCGGTGCCGGACGTCGGCGCGGTACTGGAGGTGGCCGTCGAGGCGATCGGCCACCCCCTCATCGCCGACGATCGCCGCGTCGACAACGACGTCACCATCGGCCCGCGCGGCAGCGTTCTCCTCATTACCGGCTCGAACATGTCGGGGAAGAGCACCCTCCTCCGCTCGGTCGGCCTCAACATTGTCCTCGCCCAGGCCGGCGGCGTCGTTTGCGCGCGACGGATGTCTCTGCCGGAGTGCGATCTCCAGACGAGCATCCGCGTTCAGGATTCGCTCGAGCGCGGCCTGTCCTATTTCATGGCGGCACTCGCGCGTCTCAAGGGAGTGGTCGACGCCGCGCAGCACGAGCGCGAGGGACGCACGCTCGTGTACCTGCTCGACGAAATCCTGCAGGGCACCAACAGCGTCGAGCGCAGCATCGCCGTTCGTGCCGTGACACGTCATCTGACTCGACGCCGGCGCCATCGGCGCGATGACGACGCATGACCTGAGTCTGGCGGAAGAAGAGCCGCTGAAGAGCGCCGCGCGAGTTCATGCACTTCTCGGAAACGCTCGACGCGGACGGGACGATGCGCTTCGACTACACGCTCAAGCCAGGGCTGGCGACGTCGCGGAATGCGCTGCGGCTGATGCAGATGATAGGGATAGAGCTGTGACAGTCGATAGTCTTCAGTCGGCTGTCGTCAGTCACAGTCGGCCGTCACAGTCGGCAGTCCGAGTCGGCAGTCGTCGCGTGCTCTTTGCAACGTGGCTAAAGTGAACGGATGTAGCATGGTGGTCGCATCAACGTCCGTGCTCAACAGACGCCACATCCTCATCGTTCTGCTGTTTCTCGTCCTGCCCGGCCAGTTCCCGGCGGCAGTGGTCCAGCCGCGCTATGACCTGCTGATTGCCGGCGGGCAGGTCGTCGATGGCACCGGCGCTCCAGCGCGGAGGGCCGACGTCGCGATCAAGGCCGGGCGGATCGCCGAGATTGGCACGATCGCGAAGCTCTACGCGCGCGAGGTGATTGACGCTTCGGGGCTCGTCGTCGCGCCAGGTTTCATCGACGTCCACACGCATGCCGACGACCTCGTCGACCAGCCGCGGGCCGAGAACTTCGTCCGCATGGGCGTCACGACCATCGTCGCCGGTAATTGCGGGTCGTCTGCGCTCGATGTGGGGAAGGCACTGGCGGCGATCGAACAAGTTGGCACGTCGGTAAACTTCGCGACGCTCATCGGGCACAACACGGTGCGTCGAGAGGTGATGGGGACCGCGAACCGCAATCCCTCGATTCCCGAGCTCAATAAGATGAAAGCGCACGTCTGGCGCGCTATGGCGGACGGAGCGGTGGGGTTCTCGACGGGTCTCCAATACGTCCCGGGCACCTACGCCCATGCTTGGGAGATCATCGAGCTCGCGCGCGTCGCTGGCAACGAGGGCGGCGTTTACGCGTCCCACATGCGGAACGAGGGGACGGCGCTCGAAGAAGCCGTCACCGAAACGATCCGCGTCGGCGAGATGACGGGCTGCCGCGTGCAGATTTCTCACCTGAAGGTCGACAGCCCGAGCCGCTGGGGCGCGAGCGCGAAGGCCCTCGAGCTCATCGATGCGGCCAGAAAGCGCGGCATCATCGTCGAGGCCGACCAGTACGCGTACTCGGCTGCGAGCTCGTCGCTCGGCATCCGCTTCCCTTCATGGGTGCTCGAAGGTGGACAGGCTCAGATCGAAACGCGCCTCAACGACGCAGCCACCTGGGCCAGGGTCAAAGACGAGATGCGGGGTCTCCTCGCCGAGCGCGGCCTCTCTGACCTCTCCTTCGCGGTCGTCGCGTCCTATCGCGCCGATCCGTCGCTCAACGGCCTGTCGATGAAGCAGGTGGCCGCGAAGCTGAAGGGCGCGGACTCAACCGACGCCCAGTTCGAGGCGGCGCGGCAGATGATGCTCGCCGGCGGCGCTTCGATGGTCTATCACTTCATGTCCGACGAGGACATCGACCGAATCATGAAGCATCCGCAGGTCGGGATCGCGTCGGACAGCTCGGTGCTGACCATGGGCGAGGGCGTGCCGCACCCGCGTGGTTACGGCAACAACGCGCGCGTGCTTGGGGAGTACGTGCGCACGCGAAAGGTGATCGGTCTCGAAGAGGCCGTGCGCAAGATGACCTCGCTGCCGGCCGATCAGTTCCGGTTCACGGACCGCGGCCGGATCGCGCAGGGCGCATTCGCCGACGTCGTGATCTTCGATCGCGCGACGGTCGGTGATGCGGCCACATTCGAGAAGCCGCACGCCTACGCGCGCGGCATTCCCTATGTTCTGGTCAATGGGGTGCCGGTCATTCGCAATGGCGAGCACACGGGCGCGAAGCCTGGAATGGTGCTGACGCTCGGGAGGGTCCAGTCGGGCAAGCGGTGACGCGGATCGTGGTGTCCGGCTAGCCGGACGAGGACCGTGACGCGAATCGTGGTGTCCGGCTTTAGCCGGACGAGGACGGGTCCGCCTGAAGGCGGACACTACGCGTGTCTCTAATCATCCGCAACCGCGAAATAAATCGCGACGGGCGCGAGGACGAGCCACACGCCGATCATCAGCGCGGGCACCATCCAGCTTCCCGCCAGCAATGCCGAGGGCGCCCGCATAGCCGCCATGTCGGTCAACGCGGCGTCTCTCACGCCGGAGATCCATCCGCCGAGCAGTCCTCCGAACCATGGAGAGAGCGCGACGAGCGCGCCTACGGTCAGCGCCGCGACTGACACCAACGCGACGACCTGCGCCACGTTGACCGGCCGCGCCGCTTCGTTGGCGGCTTCCTGACGCGCGCGCATCTGCGCCCGCCACCACATCACCGCCGACGAGGGGATTCGCATGTCGCCCGGCTCGGCGTCCCTGACGTCGAGCACCCCGCTGGCCACCTCGACGACGTCGGCGCAGATGGCGCACGCGGCGACGTGGGTCTTGAGCTCTTCGTCCGCCCGGTCCGGCCATCGTCCGCTCGTCAGCGCGTCGAGCACGTCTTCTTCGCGACAGCAATCAACCGTCTTCACGACCGGCCTCCATCGGTGTGCGCCGGCGCGGCGCGCAGCATGCCCGCGAGCTTGCGCCGGGCCCTGAACAGCAGGAGCTTGACGCTCCCGGTCTTGACGCCAAGAGTATGAGCGATCTCGGTATGCGCGTGGCCCTGGGCGTAGGCGAGCCAGAGGAGCGCGCGTTCGCGCGGCCGCAGGCGGTCCATCGCCCGGCGCAGGTCTGTGCGGCGGACGCTGGCCTCGGCTGGGTCTCCGCCAGCCGCGGGGATGGCGTTCTCGTCGGCATCAGGCAGCGGGACGATGAGGCCGCGGCGCGCGCGCCGGCGCCCGTCGAGCACGAGGTTGGTGGCAATCCTGAAGAGATACGCGCGGCGGTGGGACTCGCTCTCCCAGTGGCCGCGCGTACGAAGGAAGCGGTAGAAGCTTTCCTGCAGCAGGTCGTCGGCGAGGTGCGGGTCGCACGTCATCCGCGAGAGATAGCTCCAGAGCGACCGTGCCGTTCGATCGTAGAACGCGCGGAAGGCGTCTTCGTCCATCTCGAAGGGCACGTCAATCTCTGCTGCCTCGAGCCGTTCGACGTCGGAGAAAGTCAGATCGCGCATGGGTCGGGGCTATTGCCCCGCTCTTTGATCTGGTTGGCCGATGTGCTCGCGCGGCGCGACGGGCGGTTCGAAGAGGCCCAGGCGTCGCGAGAGGAGGAACGACGCCCCGGCCGACACCACGAAGCCGGTGCCGACCGCCAGCGCGAGCACACCGATGGCGAAGAGCGGCTGCGCTACTTCCTCGATCACCCGGTTGCTCACGAAGAGCAACCCGAGAGCGCCTGCCGCCAGCACGACGCCTGCCTGCACGGACCAGAGGATGCGGCCGAACGGTGCACCGACTGGCCGTGAGGGCGCCTCGAGCGAGAGCGGCGCCGATTCGAGAAACCGCTGGGCCGCGGGAGTCTGCATGTAGGCCAGCAGATCTTCGTTGGCCGTGAATCGATCCATCAGCTTATTGTGCACCTCGGTATGGACCTTCGACGTGCGATGCCACCGCCGGTATTCGATGAGCGTGCGGATGATCCAAATCAGGGCCCCGGTCACGATCAGGAACATGCCGGCGATGGCGAAGAACTGAAAGATGTCTCGCCAGACACGGATCGCCTGCGTTTCCCGCGTTTCTGGCTGCGAAGGGCTCCAGAACTCCATCGGCCCGATGTGCTCGAAGAAGAATCCCGGGGAGTTGCGAATCTCGGGATGCTGCTTCAGGAACGCCGCAAGAGCCGGATACGGCGCCAGGTAGGAATCGTTCCCGAGAAGCGATGGGTCGGTCCTGAGGACCCTGCCGACGGCCGGCGGCAGCTTCTTGAGGAGCTCTTCGAGCTTTTCCCGCGTTTCTCTCGCATCCTGGTCCTGGTTGATGAAGACCTGCGGCGCCGCCTGGGCGGTATCGGGCCGCTCCACGGGCGCGACGGCACGCTGCCGGCCGGCCGCCATTGCCGGAATGGACAAGGTCAGGACGAGGGTCGCGAGGACGGAACGCGGCAGGATTCGGTCGGAAAGCATTGTAAGCAGGCTCCTTACCTACCTACTACGCTGGCGGGCTAGAGGGGTTAACAGAGCCGGCACATGATTCGGCGCTCGGCGCTCGGCGCTCGGGGTTCGGGGTTCGACAAGATCGACGAACGTGGTCGAACGCCGAACGCCGAGTCTAGTCAAACAGCGACGTCAGCTCGCTCCCGATGCGCCGGAGGCCCTCGCGAAGGAACTCCTCGCGGCCGCCGAGCCAGATCCGCAGATAGCCCTCATTACGACGCTCACCAGAAGAGAGCCCCACGTGCGACCCCGGCACGATGAGCGTGCTCTGGTTGAGCCGGACGCGTTCGGCGATGTCCAGGCTCTTGATGTCGGCATCGTAGCGGACGAGCGCGATGGCGCCAGCCTGCGGTTCGCGCCAGGTGAGCCGGCCGCCGAAGCGGGCGATCCACTCGCGGGCGATGGGTAGATTGTGAGTGAGGATCGCGCGCGTGCGCGCGTAGCAGCGCTCGCGGTTCTTCGGTTCGACGGCGACACAAGCGAGGCGGTCCGACAGTTTGTTAGGCCCGATCGTGAGGTAGTCGTGCTGCGACCAGCACTCGGACACGAGAGATCTCGGGCCGACCATCCATCCGATGCGAACGCCGGGGATGCCGTAGGCCTTCGAGAGACCGCTCGTGACGATCACGCGATCGCTCATGCCCCAGAAGCTCGCCGTGCGTTCGCGATCGACCTCCGCGCCGAGGTAGACCTCGTCGGCGAGAAGCCAGGCGCCCGTGGACTCGCAGCGACTCACGATCCGCTCCATCGCGCCGCGGGACAGAACCGAGCCGGTCGGGTTGTTGGGGTTCGAGAGATAGAGGAGGCGCGTCCGGCTGGTCACGGCGCGCTCGAACTCGTCCCAGTCGGGTTCCCACCCCGTGTCCTGACGCAGGCTGAACGTCCGGACCGTCGCGCCGAGGCTGCGCGCGACGCCGGGCATCTGCATGTAGTTCGGCACTTCCATTGCCACTTCGTCGCCCGGCCGCAGCTGGCTCAAGGCGATGAGGTAGTTGGCTTCTGACGTGCCGTTGGTGACTTCGATCTCGTCGACGTCGGCGCCCGGATAGATTGCCGCGAGACGCTGGCGCAGCTCGAGCGTGCCGTTCGACTGGCTGTAGCCGAGCGGCCGATCCAGGAACGCATCGAGATCGAAGCCCATCTCGACCAGTTCGCGCAGCGTCAGCGGCCGGACGCCGCTCTCGCTCATGTCGTAGTCGACGAGGTTCTCCCACGTCGACTGCATGCGTTCCATTTCAAAGCGCTCGATTGACATAGAAACAGTCGGCAGTCGGCAGTCGGCAGTCGTTAGTCACAGTCGACAGTCGACAGTCACAGTCGACAGTCGGCTTTGGACCATTCGGCCAGTTTCTCTACGCCCATGTTTCCGCCGCTCACGATCGCGACGATCGGGCCGTCGACTCGAATCGCGGCGTCGAGGGCGCCGCTGAGGACAGCGGCTGTCGTCGCGGCGCCGCTCGGCTCGGCGACGAGCCTGGCGTTGGCGAAGATCCAGAGCACGGCGGCGATGATGTCCTTGTCTTCGACAGTAATCACGCGGTCGACGAATTTCTGGACGTGCGCGAACGTCAAGTCTCCCGGTCTCACCGGCATGAGCCCGTCGGCCACGGTCTCGGTCTTCGCCAGCGTGACCGGATGGCCGGCGTTGACTGACGTCTTCATCTTTGCCGCGCCGGCCGGTTCGACGCCGATGACGAGCACATCGGGCCGGGACTGCTTGATCGCAGCCGCGACGCCGGCGACCAGGCCGCCGCCGCCGACGGGCACGAGCACTGCGGCGACGTCAGGCCGCTGGTCGAGTATCTCGAGGCCCGCCGTCCCCTGCCCGGCAATGATCCACTCGTGATCGAACGGCGGGACCATGGTCAACCCGCGCCGCGCCGCTTCGGCCTCGGCGCGCGTGCGCCGATCGGCCGAGGTCGTGCCGGCAAAGATCACCTCGGCGCCAAATCCGCGCGCCCCTTCGATCTTGACCTTCGGCGCTGTCGTCGGCATCACGACGACGGCGGGTGCTCCAAGAGCGCGGGCCGCGAGCGCCATCGCCTGGCCGTGATTGCCAGACGAGTATGTGATGACGCCGGCTGCGCGCTCGGCCGGCGTAAGCTGCGCGACCATGTTGTACGCGCCGCGGATCTTGAACGCGCCCGCCGGCTGCAGGCTCTCGCACTTGAGGAAAAACGCCCGTCCTGCCGGGCCCGAGACGTCGACGAGCGGCGTCACGCGCGCGATCGGCTTGATGCGCTCGGCGGCGGCGCGTATCTCTTCGAGGGTGACCATTGCGGTGGTTGCTGTTGTGTCGGCCATTGTGTTTTGCAGGGATCGCGGATCCAGGGGCTTGGGGGCCACCCCGTCGTCCTTATATAGAACCCCGTTCCCTGATCCCTGATCTCCGATCTCCGATCCCCGATCCCCGATCCCCGATCCCCGATCCCCGATCCCCGATAGATCGATAGAACGATCCCCGATAGAACAATCCCTGTCTGCGCGACATGCCGTCAAGCAAAATCCGCGTCTACAATGCCCTCACACTCCGATGAAGTCTGGCATGCTGCTGGCGACGGGCTGTTTGCTGCTTGCGCTGTTCCCGGATGCACAAACCGGCCCGCGGCGAACGGAGCCGTTCGTCCCCGTGGGCGTGTCGTATCGGAGCGAGCTGTCGGGCAACCGCGAGCGGGCGGCGGCCGATCTCGAGGCGATCCAGACGCTGGGGTTCAACAGCCTGCGAGTCCCGGTTGAGTGGGCCGCGACCGAGCCAGCTCGGGGCCGATACCAATTCGAGACGATGGACCAGGCGTTGGAGCTCGCCGGCCAGGCGGGGCTGAAGGTCGTGTTGCGCGTGGACACCGCGTCGCTGCCTGACTGGCTGCTGCGTCGCTATCCGGACGGCCGGTTCGTCCCCGAATCAAAACGCGACGGCCCTGAACCCGAACGCGCGTGCCTCGATCACCCAGGTGTGCGCGCCGATGTCGTGGCGTATGTCAGCGCTGCTGCCTCGCGCGCGGCAGGTCACCCGGCGTGGCAGGGCATCGAGCTTGGCAGTGAGCTGCCGGACGACTTCTGCCTGTGCCCGCACACCGAGCGCCGCTTTCGTGAGTGGCTGAAAGCGACGTTCGGATCCGACGCGAGACCGGCAGTCCTGGCGGCGGCCGATCGAGCCGCGTTTGTCGCGCTCGCGCGACGGGACCATCTCGCACTGCTGTCGGGTGCCGCGTCCGCCCGCGCGACTCGCTCCTCGAGCGGCGCGGCTGGTGCCCCGTCCGTCATCCGACGTCTTCTCGGCGAGCCGCCAGGTCAAGACGACTGGCTGATGACGGCCGTCGTCGATCAGTACGGCACGCTGGTGCCTCCCCATTCCGGCCGTGTGTCGTCTCTAGCGCCCGCGCAGTTGGCGTTCGCGCTCGACGGCATTCGGTCGGCGGCCCGCGACAAGGGATGGCTGATGACCGACGGCGCGCCGGGAGGGCGAGCCGCGGATCTTCGTTTGATGACGTGGGCGGCGTTCTCGCGCGGCGCACGAGGTGTGACCTACGACGACTGGCGCCGGTCAGGTCCGGGCGGTGCGATCGCGGGACTGGTCGGCCCCGATGACACGATCACCGACCGCGCCCGCGTGGCGGGCGGGCTGGCCCGGGTCATCGGCCGCAACCCGGCGCTCTTCGCGCCGCTTCGGCCGCGAACGGCGAGGGTCGCGATCGTCTATGACCCTCGGGTGCCGGCCGTTGGCGACCGCCCGGCGCTCGCGACGCTGTCGAGCATCCATCAGGCGCTCTTCGAGCGGAATATCCAGGCCGACTTCATCCATCTCGACGAGATCGCGGCGGGAGTGGCGAGCCGCTACGGCCTGGTGTTCGCTCCGCCCCTGGCGACCTTGCCAGGCTCAGCCGCTGATGCGCTCAAGGCGTACGCCGCTTCGGGCGGGACACTTGTCCCCGCCGCGACACCCGCGCCGACCATCCCGCAACTCGTCGGAATCCTGTCGCGCGCCGGCGTCGGTACGGAAGTCCGGATAGAGGGGGCGACAGGAAGCGTTGAGACCCGTTTTCTAGAGTCGGCCGATGTCCTGATGCTCATCGGGCTGAATCACGCCGACACCCCCCAGCGCGTCAAGATGACGTTCACACCGGACACGCAGGAGGCCATCTGGCAGAACATGGAGACCGGAGCGGCCGTGAACTTCGTCGCCGGGCCGGACGGTCCCGCCTACACCTACTCATTCGGGCCGCGAGACGCGCTGGTGCTGATGATCCGCAAGAGCGTGCGGTAACTGAAGGGGTCTGACCCCGGCTCCGACCCCGGCTCTGACCCCGGCTCTGACCCCGGCTCCGACCCCGGCTCTGACCCCGGCTCTGACCCCGGCTCCGACCCCGGCTCCGACCCCGGCTCCGACCCCGGCTCCGACCCCAGCTCCGACCCCAGCTCCGACAGCAACTGCTAACAGCGAGCCGCCAGCAGCCAGCCGAGACTTACCGCAGCGCGCGGCTATAGAACAGATCGTGCTCGCCGGGCGGCTCGAGACCCGCCAGACGGACGGCCAGCGCGATCTGGGCCCAGTGACGGATCTCATGGATGAGGATGTGGAACAGCAGTTTCCGGGGTGACATCGCGACGGGCTCATCCCGGACGACGAATGTCCGCGGCTCGTTCGCATCGTCTTCGTCGATCAGCCCGACAAACTGCTCGAGTTCCCGGCGGACCGAGGCCCCGTAGTCGAAGAGCGGCGGGGCGTTATTGCCGGTCAGCCCGCTCGACTCCGACACCGGATCGCCGGTCAGCCGCTGCAGGTGTCGTCGCTCGACCACGAACACGTGATCGATCAGCTTGCCGATGGTTGGAAACCGCCCTCCCGGCTGCAGCGCCGCATCCATCGCCTCGGGATGCACCTGGAACCATCGCCGCCACTTCTCGCGCTCGTCGCTGGTGTAACGCAGGAGCTCGTCGCAGGAAAGATCGAGTGCCATACCGCTCCTCACCGGTCCATCCCTGTTATCCGGGTTGTCCGAGGCCGCAGTCAGTGCGGTCCGCGCCGTCCCTGGCTCGGGTTTTTCGAGGCTCATGTAGTCTATCAAGTGGGATGTTCTCAGAGCGCGTGCCACCGAGCCTCGAGCCCAACCGGATTTCGCAGGCCGTGCGCCGCGCGCGCGAGGCCGCGCGGCCGCTGCTCGATCTGACGATCACCAACCCGACCACCGCCGGCTTCGACTACCCGGACTCGATGCTGCAGGGCCTGACGTCGCGGGAAGCGCTGCGGTACGATCCGCAGCCCTTTGGCCTGCTGCGCGCACGCCGCGCGGTTGCCTGTGACTACGCTCGTCGTGGTCTCGACGTGAATCCCGAGCGCATCGTTCTCACCGCCAGCACGAGCGAGGCGTACTCCCTGCTCTTCAAACTGCTCTGCCAGCCCGCTGGCGACGCCGTGATGGTTCCGGTGCCGAGCTATCCACTCTTCGATCATCTGACCACCCTCGACGGCGTGCAGTCGATTCCCTACCGGCTGGATTACCACGGTCGATGGATGCTCGCGTCCGAGGATGTGGAGCGATGCTGGACGCCAGCGGTTCGCGCTGTTCTGGCGGTGAGCCCGAATAACCCGACCGGCTCGGTGCTGTCGCCCGAGGAGCACGAGGCGCTCGCCACGCTCTGCGCCGACCGCCACGCGGCACTCATCGTCGACGAAGTGTTTGCCGACTATCCGCTTGGCGGTCCAGGCCAAGGCGTGGAGACTGTCAGCATTTCTCAATGCTCGCGGGGCCCCACCCCCGCTCGCTCTCGCGCGGCGACTTCGCGCCGCGCTCGGGCCGCAGGCGCTGCTCTCACATTTCACCTAGGGGGGTTGTCCAAGTCAGCCGGCCTTCCGCAGGTCAAGCTTGGATGGATCCTCATCGACGGACCCGACGACCTCGTTCGCGAGGCGATGGAGCGGCTGGAAGTGATCTGCGACGCGTACTTGTCCGTCGCGACGCCTGTTCAGGTCGCCGCACCGCTCCTCATCGAGGCAGGAGCCACCGTTCGCGCGCAGATTCTCGATCGTGTCCGCTCGAACTACCACTCGCTTCTTTCGGCGGCCTCGAGTCGTCCTGCAATCGAGGTCCTGCATACTGAGGCGGGCTGGTCATCGGTCCTTCGCGTGCCGTCGATGCGGAGTGAAGAAGATCTGGTCGTCGATCTCCTCGACCGCGACGGCGTACTCGTGCACCCCGGATTTTTCTTCGACTTTTCTCACGAAGCCTTCATCGTCGTCAGCCTGCTTCCCGAGCCGCAGGTGTTTGCCGAGGGGATGCGACGCGTGCTGGAGCGAGCTGATGCCTGAGCGTGGCGGGCGTTTCAACAACGGACGGCACGCAGGTGTGCTGGTTCCTCTGTTTTCCATTCCGTCGCGGCGGAGCTGGGGGATTGGCGAGATCCCCGACCTCGTCGCGCTCTCGCGCTGGCTCGCGCGGGCGGGTCTTGATTTCGTCCAGTTTCTTCCGCTCAACGAGATGCAGGAGGGGCAGAGTTCGCCGTACTCGGCACTGAGCGCCATGGCGATCGACCCGCTGTTCATTGCGGTGGAGGACGTGGACGAGTTTGTGGTCGCGGGAGATGACGCGCTCGCGGCGGAGGACCGTGAGGCGCTTGCGCGGGTGCGCCAGGCATCGCGGGTGGACTACGCGGTCGTGCGAAACCTCAAGGGCCACGCGTTGAGGCGTGCGTTTTCCTGGTTCGCGGCCCACCTCTGGGGAACGGGCGACCGCCGCGATCGCTCGCTGCGGGCGTTCGAGGAGCGCGAGCACTGGTGGCTGGACGACTACGGTTTGTTCCGTGCGTTGCACGACGAGCACGGCGGCGAACATTGGCGCGAGTGGGAGCCCGGGCTCAGAGACCGAGACCGCGTCTGCCCTCGCGGCGGCACGCGAGCGTCTCGAATGGCAGATTCGGTACTACTCCTACCTCCAGTGGATTGCCGACGAACAGTGGCAGCGCGCACGGATGGAGGCTTCGCCGGTGGGCGTGTTCGGAGACTTTCCGTTCATGGTCAGCAGCCACAGCGCTGATGTCTGGGCGAGGCAGCACGAATTCGACCTCGACAGTTCGGTCGGCACGCCCCCTGACGCGTTCTCGGCCACAGGCCAGGACTGGGGCTTGCCCGCCTATCGATGGGACGTCGTGTCGGCCGGCGACTACGCGTGGCTGCGAGAGCGCACACGCCGATCGGCGGAGCTCTACGATGGCTTTCGCATCGATCACCTCATCGGTTTTTATCGAACGTTTGTCCGGAGGCCCGATGGTTCCTCGGGGTTCGTCCCGGCCGAGGAGGAAGCCCAGCGGGCCCAGGGCGAGCGACTGCTCTCGGTGTTCAGCGAGGGGGGGGCGAGCCTCATTGGGGAAGACCTCGGGACCGTCCCCGATTTCCTCCGCGTGTCGCTCGCCGAGCGGGGCATTCCGGGGATGAAGGTCATTCGATGGGAGCGTAACTGGCACACCGCCGGCTACCCGTTCCACGACGTGACCGCGTATCCGCCGGTTTCGGTCGCGACGAGCGGCACCCACGACACCGAGACGCTGGCCGAATGGTGGGATAACGCCGACATCCACGAGCGGCAGGCCGTGTTGGCGCTTCCGGTGATGCGAGACTCGGGCCTGTCGCCGGACGACCCATTTTCGGATCGCACGCGCGATGTGCTGCTGGAGTCGCTCTTCGCCGCCGGCTCGCGGCTGCTGATTCTCCCTATCCAGGACATTCTCGGTTGGCGGGACCGCATCAATACGCCCGCGCTAGTGAGCGATCGGAACTGGACGTGGCGACTGCCGGCACCAGTGGAGGACTTGATGACCGATTCCGGCGGCCGCGAGCGCGCCGACTTTCTGCGCGGGATCTCTGGGAAGTACGGCAGGTCGTAGACCTGGACCCTGCCATGGAACGTCCGGGGTCAGATCTCGATTCTTTCATCGGGGTTTGCTCGAGGTCCGATGAAAAAATCGAGAACTGACCCCGGGACACCAGCCACCAGCCATTTGATAAGATTCGTGCGTGATGCCGCAGTCCCAGACCTCCCAGAATCTGTCATCGGCCGCCACGGCCGCGCGCGCGCGTCTCGACGCGCACGTGCGAGAGATCGTCCAGTGGCACTTCGATCCCGCGACCGGCTGTCCGTTCTGGCTGGAACGGGCGAAGCAGTTCGACTTCAACCCCCGCACCGACATCAACGGCTACGCCGACCTCGGGAAGTTCGGCTTCTTCGAGGACGAATGGCTGCGTGGCGGTCCCGTCGGCCGGTGGGTGCCCAAGGCCTATGCCGGCAAGCCGATCTACGTGTTCGAGACCGGCGGGAGTACGGGCGTTCCCAAGTCCCGGATCAATCACGAAGACTTCCGGATCGACTATTCGAACTTCAGCGACACGTTGCCGGAGGACAAATTCCCGCTCGGGTCGAACTGGCTGATGGTCGGGCCATCGGGGCCGCGGCGCCTGCGTCTGGCGATCGAGCACCTGGCGCAGCATCGCGGCGGGATCTGCTTCATGGTCGATCTCGATCCGCGCTGGGTCATCAAGCTGATCAAGAAAGGCTGGACCGAGCACCTGCAGGCCTACAAGGATCACGTCATCGATCAGGCGGTGACCATCCTTGGCGCAGGGCACGACATCAAGTGCCTGTTCACGACGCCGAAGCTGCTCGAATCGCTGGCGCTCCGTCTCGAGTCGATGGGCACGAGCATCCATAAGGCGGGGATCACGGGAATATTCTCCGGCGGCACCGAGTTCACTCCACAGTGGAACCGGTTTGCGCACGAGGAACTGCTCGACGGTGCGTACATGACGCCGACCTACGGCAACACGCTCATGGGTCTTGCAGCGAGCAGCCCGTCGGGTCCGCACAACAATTACAAGATCACCTACTACGCGCCACAGCCCCGCGCGGTCACCGAGGTCGTGGACCTCGATGACCCGACAAAAACCGTGGAATACGGCGCGACAGGCCGCGTCAAGCTGACGACGCTGACGAGAGAGTTCTTCATGCCGGGCTTCCTGGAACGCGACGAAGGCGAGCGTGAGGCGCCGTGTGATCGCTACCCGTGGGATGGCGTCAGCGGCGTGCGCCCGTACCGCGCGCTGGCTGCGACAACGACGATCGGCGTCTACTGATGATCCATCTTCCCGTCCTCCGCTGGGGTCAGCCGTACACGAGCATGGAAGTGGACGACGTGGTCCACTTCTCGACCGGGGAGCCGATCGCGAAAGTCAGCCGGGCCAACGGCGGGCTGATCGGCCGCGACATGCGCAAGGCGCACCGCGCTCGCGAGGTGCTGCGCGAAATCCCGATCGACGATCTGATCGCACGCGTCGGCGCGGCGGGCGAGCTCTACATGAACGCCACGCTGCCGATGGGCGATGGCACGCAATCCCCCGACGAGTTCGCCAGGGCGCAGTCGGCCAGCACCGGATTGCCGGAGCGCATGTGCCGCGCGAACATGAAGAAGAACGGCTTCGTGCTCGCCGAGATGCGCCGCATCTTGACCTCGCTCACGCGCGGGCTCTCGTTCGACGTGCTCTCGTCGGGTTACGGCGAAGAACGGGGCGTGCCGATCAGCTTTCAGGCGCAGAGCCCGGTGCTTGGCCTCGTGCTGCCGTCGAACTCGCCGGGAGTGCATACGCTCTGGCTGCCGATCATTCCCATGCAGATCGGGCTCGTGCTCAAGCCCGGCCCGCAGGAGCCGTGGACGCCGTACCGAATGGCCGAAGCCTTCTTTCAGGCGGGCATCCCACGCGAAGCCATCTCGATTTACCCCGGCGGCGGCGACGTCGGGGCTGCCGTGCTCGATCACTGCGAGCGCGCGCTCATTTTCGGCGGAACGGCGACGGTCGATCGCTATCGCGGCAGCGCGAAAGTGCAGGCGCACGGTCCCGGCTTCTCGAAAATCCTCCTCGGAGACGACGAGGTCGACAACTGGGAGAAGTATCTCGAACTGATGGTCGAGAGCGTGTACGCGAACAGCGGCCGGGGCTGCATCAACTGTTCCGGCATCTGGGCGAGCCGCCACACGCGCGAGATCGCCGACGCGCTGGCGAAGCGCCTGGCGGCGATCCGTCCGCTCAAGCCGGACAATCCCGACGCGAGCCTGGCGGCGTTCACCATTCCCGGGGCGGCGGATGCGATCTCGGCGTCCATCGATTCGAGCCTTCAGGCCGAGGGCGTGACCGACGTCACGGCGAAATTCCGCGAGGGTCCTCGCGTGGTCAAGGACGGCCTGGCCGACTACCTGCTGCCGACCGTCGTGCACAGCGCGTCGCCCGACGCGGCCATCGCGAAGCAGGAGTACATGTTTCCGTTCGTCACCGTCGTCGAATGCCCGGAGGCGAAGATGGTGGAGGCAATCGGGCCGACGCTCGTGTGCACGGCCATCACGAACAAGTCCGAGTTGCGCCGCCGCCTGATCGACGCCGTGCACATCGATCGCCTGAACCTCGGTCCGGTGCCGACGATTCAGCTCAACTGGCTTCAGCCCCACGAAGGCAATATCGTCGAGTTCCTGTTCCGCGCCCGGGCATTCCAGACCGCCTGACCGGGGCCGGGGTCGTGACCGGGGTCGGAGCCGGGGTCGGAGCCGGGGTCGGAGCCGGGGTCGGAGCTGGGGTCGGAGCTGGGGTCGGAGCTGGGGTCGGAGTCGGGGTCGGAGCGGGGGTCGGACGCGGAGTCGGAGCTGGGGTCGGACGCGGAGTCGGAGCCAGCTGACATGGGCGCCGGGCCGCGAGGTCATTCTTGAGGATTCTGTCGTTCACAGGCGGTGCCGGGCAGATGTACTGCGGGAGCTGCCTGCGCGACAACGCGCTCGCGTCGGCGCTCATCGCGCGCGGGCACGACGTCGTGCTGACGCCCGTGTACACGCCGACTCGGACCGACGAGCGCAACGTCAGCCAGCACCATGTCGTCTTCGGCGGCATCAGCGTCTTTCTCGAACAGCACTCGTCCATCTTCCGGCACACGCCTCGACTGCTCGATCGTCTGTGGGACGCCGAGTGGGTCATCAAGCTCGCCTCGAAGCGTCAGATCAAAGTCGATCCGCACAGCCTCGGCGAGATGACGGTCTCGATGCTCCGCGGCGACCAGGGCTTCCAGAGCAAGGAGATTACGAAGCTGCTCGACTGGCTGAAGACCGAGCCGCGCTTCGACGTGATCAACCTGCCCTACACGTTGCTGCTCGGGCTGGCCGAGCCACTCAAGCGCATGCTGAATGCGCCGATCTGCTGCACGCTGCAAGGGGAGGACCTCTTCCTCGACGGCCTCGGCGAGCCCTGGAAGCAGCAGTCGATGGATCTGATCCGCGCGGCGAGCGCGCATGTCGACGCCTTCCTGCCGGTCAGCCGGTACTACCTCGACTACATGCCGGGCTACCTCGGCGTCCCGCGCGAGAAGATGCGGCTCGTGCCGCTCGGCATCAATCTGGATGGCTACACAGCCCGGCCGCCACGGCATCAGGAGCCATTTACCATCGGCTACTTCGCACGGGTGGCCCCGGAGAAAGGTCTGCACGTGCTCGCCGACGCGTATCGTCGGCTCCGCACACGACCCGGCATCGGGCACTCGCGCCTGGTCGCGGCAGGGTACCTCGCGCCCGAACACCGCGCGTACCTCGACGGGATCACAAACGATCTGAACGCGTGGGGACTGCAGAGTCAGTTCGAATATCGCGGCGAAGTGGACCGCGTGCAGAAGATCGCCTTCCTGCGCAGCCTCGATGTGCTGTCGGTCCCCGCGACCTACGAGGAGCCGAAGGGGATCTTTCTGCTCGAGGCGATGGCCAACGGCGTCCCCGTCGTCCAGCCTCGGCGCGGGGCGTTTCCCGAAGTTGTCGAGACAACTGGGGGCGGGCTCATCGTGGAAGCGGACAACCCCGAGGCGCTGGCCGACGGATTCCAGGCACTCTGGCAGGATCCGGCCCGCGCCGCGGCGCTCGGCGCCGCCGGGGCGGCCGGTGTGAAACTGCACTACAGCGTGGACAGAATGGCCGAGTCCGCGGAAAGCGTTTACGCCGATCTGGCCGCCGGGTCGAAGAGCGCGGCGAACGCGCGGAGTTCACGTGCTCAGCGCTAAGAACATCTCCAAGTCCTACCCGACGCCGCGCGGCGCGTTGACGATCCTGACCGACGTGTCGCTCACGCTCAATCGCGGTGACGCCGTCGCGATCATGGGGCCGTCGGGGAGCGGCAAGAGCACGCTGCTCTATATCCTCGGCGCGCTCGACGCGCCATCGAGCGGCACGGTGACGATCGACGGCCAGAATCCGTTTGCGCTCGGCGAGCGCGAGCAGGCGGCATTTCGCAACCGTTCGATCGGGTTTGTGTTCCAGGATCACTCACTGCTGCCGCAGTGCTCGGTGCTCGAGAACGTGCTGACGCCGACGCTGGTGGCCCCGCCGTCTGATGCGGGTGCAGGTAGCGATCAAGTCCGCGCGCGCGAGCTGCTCGCGCAGGTCGGCCTCGACAACCGCCTGGATCATCGGCCGGGCGAGCTCTCCGGCGGCGAGAAGCAGCGGGCCGCCGTCGCGCGGGCGTTGATTCGCGATCCGCTGCTGCTCCTGTGCGACGAACCGACGGGCAACCTCGATCGCGCATCTGCTGATACCGTCGCATCGCTCCTCCTCGACCTCCACACGCGCCGCCAGACGACGCTCGTAGTTGTGACCCACAGTGCGGCATTGGCCGAACGCTTCCCCGTCCGCTACGAGATGAACGAGGGCACTCTGAGCCTCCAGCCGTGACCAAGAACGCTGAACCAACGACTCGGACTAGAACCCTGAACCCTGAACCCTGAACCCTGAACCTTTTGAACCCCTTGAACCTTTGAACCTGTCCACCTTAATCATTCGTAGCGCAACGTATCACTGGCGAACGAACATCGCGGTGATGCTGGGCGTGGCATCGGCCGTGGCCGTGCTGGCGGGCGCACTTGTGGTCGGCGACTCCGTGCGCGGCAGCCTCCGTGACATCGCGCTCGGCCGACTGGGCCGGACCGATCAGGTGCTCTCGTCGATGGGATTCTTCCGTGAAGAGCTCGCCAACGACGCCAAGACTGCCCTCGGCGCGAGCGCCACCGCGCCGCTCGTCGTCGCCGACGCGTTCGTCACGCTCGAGTCGTCTGGCCGGCGCGCGTCCAAGGTCATTGTCTACGGTGTCGACGAGCGGTTCTGGACGTTCCACGGTCTGGCGCCAGTGGATGGCGTGATGATCTCGCCAGCGCTGGCGTCGGAGGTTGGTGGCAAAGAAGGCGACGTGCTCCTGACGCGGCTGCAGAAGCCGTCGGAAGTGCCGATTGAATCGCTCTTCGGTCGCAAGGAGGACGTCGGCCGCACCGTGCGCTTGACGCTCGCCGGCGTGCTTCCGCGCGACCGGCTCGGCGAGTTCTCGGTGAAGCCGCAGCAGGCCGGGGTCCGCGCGGTGTTCGCGCCGCTGCGGCGTCTGCAGCGCGATCTCGCGGTGCCGGGGCAGGTCAACACGATCCTCGTGTCAGGCGGAGAGCGAACCGACACGAAGCTCAGGTCGGCGTTGCAGCTCGAGGATCTCGGCGTCCGTGTGAGGCCAGTCTTGTATCGCCACGCCGTCGCCATCGAGAGCGCCAACGGCATCATCGCCGAAGCCCTCGAGACCGCCGCACGCGCCGCCGTCGGAAAGCTGGGACTGCAGCCGATTCCTGTCTTTACGTATCTCGCCAATTCGATCCGCAAGGGCGATCGGCTGATCCCCTATTCACTCGTGACAGCCATGGATCTGGCACAGGTGCCTGAGGTGGACGGCGCGGCCAGTGGTCCTCCAGTGTCGCCCACCGCCGCACCGAGCGTGCCCACTGCGCCGAGCGCGGACGCGATAGTGCTGAATGGATGGGCCGCGCGCGAGCTCGAGGCCAAGCCGGGCGATCGCATCGACATCGACTACTACTTGTGGGACGCCACAGCCGGTCTCGTCACGCGCACCGCGTCGTTCACGTTGTCCCGAGTCGTGCCACTCGTCGGCCGGGCCGCCGACCGGGAGCTTGCGCCCGACTACCCTGGCATCACCAGCGCGCGCAGCCTGGCCGCTTGGGATCCGCCGTTTCCGATCGACCTGTCACGCGTCCGCCCCGAAGACGAACGCTATTGGGACGAGTACAAGACGACCCCGAAGGCGTTCATTCCCTACGAGCGCGGTCGCGAACTCTGGCGATCGCGGTACGGCGCACTGACCTCGATGCGCATTGCCGAGCTCAGTGGCGGGAACGACGTCGAAGCGCTCGCTGCGCGCATTCGCGCCGAGCTGCGCACAACTCTCTCCCCGAATGCCATGGGCGTTGCGCTCTATCCAGCGCGAGCGGCAGTGCTCGACGCGGCACAGGGCGCCACCGACTTCGGCCAGTACTTCACCTACTTCAGCTTCTTCCTGATGGTATCGGCACTGATGCTGGCCGTCCTCTTCTTCAAGCTGGGCGTGGAGCAGCGGCTGCGCCAGATCGGGATCCTCCGCGCCTCGGGCTACTCGATGTCGATCGTCCGGCGCCTCCTGCTCGGCGAGGCCATCATCCTTGCCGTCGTTGGCAGCGCACTCGGGATCGCCGGCGCGGTTCTCTACGGCAGACTCATCGTGCACGGTCTCGGAACGTGGTGGGTTGGCGCGGTCGGGACGACGCTGCTGGAGCTGCATGTGAGGCCGCTCTCGCTGATGCTGGGTGCGATTGGTGGTTGCGTGGCGGCGACGTTGTGCGTCCTGGTTTCACTTCGTGCCGTCGGCCACCTGTCGCCGCGGGCCCTCCTGACCGCGCAGTCGCTGGACGAGTCTCGAGTGCCGGCGGCGCGCGGCGCGCGCCGCAACCGGCTGCTCTCGATGTTCTTCGCCATCATGGGGTTTGGACTAATGGTTCTGGGCTTCGCGAAGCCGTCTGCTCAGGCCGGCGCGTTCTTCGGCGCGGGTGCGGCGCTGCTCGTCGGCGCGCTGTTCTGGCTGGCGGGCTGGCTGCGCGCGAGCGACACGAAGCTCATCACCGGCCGTGGCGCCTGGGCCGTCGCGCGGCTCGGATTCCGCAGCGCCGCGTTTCGTCCAGCTCGAAGCGTGCTGTCGGCAGCCCTCATCGCCTCGGCCGCCTTCATCATCGTCTCAGTTGACGCCTTCCGGAGAGAGGGCGGCGCGCTCACGTCCGATCCGAAGTCGGGAACTGGCGGCTATGTGCTGTTCGCCGAGTCGGAGTTGCCGCTGCTGCAAAACCCGAACGAGCCGGGCGGCAGGGAAGCGCTCACTATCCAGGCGCCTGAGCTCGCGCACGTCCTTTTTACACGCTTCCGTGTCCGCGCCGGGGAAGATGTCAGCTGCCTGAATCTCTATCGTCCGACCAATCCGACGATCGTCGCCCCGGAACCCGGCTTCATCGAAAGCAATCGTTTCACGTTCGCGAGCTCGATGGCCGAGTCCGACGCCGAGCGCGCCAACCCGTGGCTGCTCCTCAAGCGGCAGTTCGCGGATGGCGCGATTCCCGTCGTCGCCGACGCGACATCGATGCAGTACGTGCTGCACGTCGGTGTCGGTGACACATTCTCGATCGACACCGGCGGCGAGCGTCCGCTCCTCCTGCGATTCGTCGGCGCCCTCAGCGATAGCGTGCTGCAGGGCGAGCTCGTCGTGTCGGAAGACGCATTCGTGAGGCAGTTTCCTCAACAACAGGGCTATCGTCTCTTCCTCGTCGAGGCGCCGTTGGTGAAGTCGATCGATCACGCCAGGACGCTTGCCGGCCTCGTCGAGCGCGAGCTGCAGCCGCTTGGCGTCGACGCGACGGTCACGTCCGAACGGCTGGCGGCCTTCCATCAGGTGGAGAACACCTACCTGTCGACGTTCCAGGCGCTCGGCGGGCTCGGGCTGCTGCTCGGAACAATCGGGCTGGCGACGGTCTTGTTCCGCAACGTGCTCGAGCGGCGTCGCGAGCTGGGGTTGTTGCGCGCCGTCGGGTACGACACACGGCGGATGACGCTCATGATCCTTGCCGAGGCCGCGTTCCTGTTGGGCGCCGGTCTGGCCGCCGGCGCCGGCTGCGCCGCAATCGCCATCGCACCCGCCTGGCTCGGCCGGGGCGGTGCTCTGCCGGGCGTCGGACTGATGGTGCTGCTGGCCGCGGTCGCGATCGCCGGCATCGTCTCGTCCGCGATAGCCACGCGCGCCGCACTCAGCGGGCGGATGCTGGACGCGCTGCGGGCGGAGTAAGCAAGCGAACACAGCGCCTGCCCCGAGATGGCGGTGGAATGGCGCACCGTGGCGGTGGACTGCGGCACCGTAGCTTCCGCCTTTAGGCGGAAGAAACAGAAGACGGCCAGCCACATGAGGAGTGAGCGGAAGCCATAATGGGCAGGAGCATGATCCACGAGAGGCGAACCCACTTCGTCACCGCACTGCTCGGTCTTGTCCTCAGCACAGGTCTCGTGTGTGCACAGGATTGGTCCCAGTGGCGTGGACCGCAGCGCACCGGGGCGGCGGCCGGTTTCACGCCTCCAGCGGCGTGGCCCGATCGGCCGAAGCAGATGTGGAAAGTCCAGGCGGGCGCGGGCCATGCGTCGCCGATCGTCGCAGCTAGTCGTGTCTTCCTCTTTTCGAGGACGGGCGAGCAAGAGGCCGTGTCGGCTCGCGATCTGGGAACCGGAAAAGAGATCTGGCGTGCCGCGTATGACGCGCCCTATCAGATGAACTCCGCCGCGACCTCACACGGCAAGGGACCGAAGTCGACGCCGGCCCACGATCGCGGCCGGCTCTTCACGTTTGGCATCGGAGGCATTCTCTCCGCGTGGCAGGCACAGGACGGCCGGTTGCTGTGGCGCAGGGACTTCAAGAAAGAGTTTCCGACAACATCCCCTGACTTTGGCGTCGCGATGTCGCCCATCGTCGTGGGCGATTCTGTGATCGTTCACGCGGGAGGCATCGGCAACGGAGCCGTGCTGGCCCTCGACGTGACGACCGGCGCCACGAAGTGGTCGTGGAAGGGCGACGGCCCCGCTTACGCCTCGCCGATCCTCGTCGACATCGCGGGAACTCGCCAAATTGTCACGCAGTCGCAGCGTCACATCGTCGGCCTGTCGCTCGCGGACGGCCGCCTGCTCTGGGAGATTCCATTCACGACCGAGTTCGAGCAGAACACAATCACGCCCATCGTCTTGAATGACGTCTTGATCTACGGCGGCATTAACAAGCCGACGACGGCTGTGCGCGTCGGCATGGCCGCGGGAAAGTGGCAAGTCGCACCCGTGTGGCAGAACGCCGACCTGCCGATGTATATGAGCTCGCCTGTCGAGTCAGGCGGGTATCTTTTCGGACTCACGCATCGCGGCCGCGGCCAGTTCTTCTGCCTCGATCCACGCACGGGCAAGACGATGTGGACGACACGAGGGCGCGAAGGGGAGAATGCCGCGCTCGTGACGGCTGGCGGATTGATCATGGCCATGACGACGGAAGGCGAGCTCGTGGTCTTGCGCAGTAACGCCAAGGTCTTCGAAGTGGTCAAACGCTACACGCTCGCCGAGTCGGCGGTGTGGGCATACCCCGCGCTCGTCGCCGGCGGCATCGTCGTCAAGGACGCCGACACGCTGGCCTATTGGGTGTTTTGAGCCCCGCGTCGCCGATAAACGCTCGTGCGTCAGCGGTCGTAAACTCCAAGACCGGGGAAGAACCGTGCCCCGTCGCGGGTCTACCAACCGACACCCGGCCGCTGGCCGTCTAACCGGGCAACTATGAGAGATCACCGCTCGCTCGGGATTCTGCTGTCGGCCCTGTCGCTCGCGGGGCTCGTGGGGGCCAGTGTGAGCGCTGCGAGGCTGGGTGCCTCGCAGGGCCCGCCGGCGGCCCCACGCGAGGCTCAGGGCCAGCCGCCCCGCGACCCGAACGCGCCCGGTGCGCCGGTCGTGGTCGGCAAGGGCAACATCTCGGGCACGGTCGTCGTGGCCGGGTCCGGCCAGCCCGCGCGCCGTGCGCGCGTCAGCCTGTCGGGCGGCAGCGACGTCGGCGGTGGCCGCAGTACGACGACGGACGATATGGGCCGGTTCGCCTTCAGTGCGCTTCCCGAGGGCAGGTTCAGCCTGTCGGCTTCCAAGCCGGGTCACATCACTGGCTCGTACGGGCAGCGCCAACCGGGCCGGCCGGGCACGCCGATCCAGCTCGCCGACGGTCAGCGACTGCAGGTGCAGTTGCAGATCACGCGCGGCGGCGTGATTACCGGCACCGTGCTCGACGAAAACGCGGAGGCGCTTCCCGGGACGCCCGTCCGCGCGCTTCGCTACGTCATGCAGAGCGGCGTGCGGACGCTGCAGTCTGCCGGGAACGGCGCCACCGACGACCGCGGCGTCTATCGCATTTACGGGCTGCAGCCCGGCGAGTACATCGTCTTCGCCACGCCGCGAAACGCCAACAATCAAGGCCTGGAGGGCCGTCAGGTCGAGCTGCAGCAGCTCCTGCAGCAGTCAGAGGTGATGGCGCGACTGGAAGCGATGCAGGTGCAGGCGCAGGCCCTCACCGAGCGCATCGCGCAGCTTCGGGCGTCGATGCCGGCGCAGGGCAACGACGAGGCCGTCAGTGGCTATGCGCCCGTTTATTACCCGGGGACGACGGCACCTGCAAGCGCGGCGACGGTGACTGTTGGGCCTGGGGAGGAAAAAGGCAGTATCGACTTCCAGTATCAGGTCGTGCCGATCGCGCGCATCGACGGCATCGTGACCAGCACGGCCACGGCCACGCAGGCTCCGTCGAACATTCAGGTCTCGCTGGTCAACGCGGGCTTCGTCGTGCCGGGCATTTCTCCCGGGAGCGCGCGCGCCGACGCGCAGGGCGCGTTCAGGATTTCCAATGTGCCGCCCGGTCAGTACACGCTCATCGCGCGCGCGACGATCGGCGGCGCAGGCCGAGAGGGCGGCGCTCCGGGTCGCGACGGAGGTCCTGGAGGACGAGGTCCGATTCCCGGCGGGCGCGGTGAGTTCCTCGCCGGACGGGGCCGCGCAGGCGGGCCGGCAGGCGCCGATGCGATTCGACTGTGGGCGACCGCGGACGTCACCGTCGACGGGCGCAACGTGTCGAACGTCGTGCTCACACTTCAACCGGGGATGTCGGTAACGGGACGGATTGCGTTCGAGGGCACGACGCAACAGCCGCCTGCAGATCTGACACGGCTGCGGATTCAGTTTCTGCCCGTCGTGACGCCGGGCACGCCCGCCGAGATCTCCAATCCCGCGGCCGGCCGAGTGGACGCCGAGGGGCGGTTCACGATCTCGAGCGTGGTGCCGGGGCGATACCGATTGACGGCCTCGGGCGCCGGCAACGGCTGGTTCCTCGGGTCAACGGCTGTCGAGGGTCAGGACTCGCTGGATTTTCCGGTCGAGGTCAAGCCCAACCAGAGTATCAGTGGAGCGGTGGTGACGTTTGTCGATCGCCAGTCCGAGCTCACCGGCACAATCGTCAACGAGCGCGCGCAGCCCGTGCCCGATTACACGTTGATCGTGTATCCGGCCGACCAGCGTTTCTGGACGCCGCAGTCACGGCGCATCCAGTCGACGCGCCCGGCGACCGACGGCCGCTACTCGTTCCGCAATCTGCCCGCCGGCGACTACCGGCTCGTGCCCGTGTACGACCCTGAGCCGGGCTCGTGGTTCGACCCCGCCTTCCTGCAGCAGCTCGAGACCGCGTCGGTCCGCGTGTCGATTGCCGAGGGCGAGAAGAAAGAGCAGAACCTCCGCGTGCCGGGCGGCGGCTGAGGCAGATACACGCCAATCGTCGTAGTGTCCGCCTTCAGGCGGACCAGCCGTCCAGCCGTCAGTCCGGCTGAAGCCGGACACTACGACCACTTGAGCCCGACACTACGACGGATGGAAAACTGCTCGTTGAGCTTGCCTGACCCCGACTTGATCTACGATTGACGCACGCGGAGGACGAGCAGTGTCGAAGCGCTTTCTGGTGTTCCTGTCGGTCGGCTGTCTCGCATTCGTCGTCACGCTCTCGGCCGAGAACTGGCCGGCGTGGCGCGGTCCCCTGGCCAACGGGATCAGCGGCGAGAAGGGCCTGCCCGTCAAGTGGTCGACCCACGAGAACATCGCGTGGAAGCTGGCGATGCCGAGCCGCAGCGGCGCCACGCCCATCGTCTGGAACGACCATATCTTCCTCAATGTTGCGACCGCGATGACGAGCGGCGAGCTCGAGCTGTGGGCCGTCGATCGGAAGAAGGGCGAGCCGATGTGGAAGCGTCCCCTCGGCGGTGGGAACCACCAGGAGCGGAAGCAGAACATGTCTTCGCCGTCACCGGTCACCGACGGCGCGACCGTGTGGGTGATGACCGGCACAGGCATTCTCAAGGCGTTCGACTTCAAGGGCACCGAGCTCTGGATGCGCGACGTCCAGAGGGACTACGGGCGTTTCGGCCTGAATTGGGGCTACGCCTCGTCACCGCTCCTCCACCAGGGATCGCTCTACGTTCAGGTCCTGCACGGGATGAAGACCAACGACCCGTCGTATGTCATGAGGGTCGACGGCAGGAGCGGCAAGACAATCTGGAAGGTGGATCGTCCGACTCACGCGATTTCGGAGTCGCCGGACTCCTACACGACGCCTCTCCTCGTGGACTCTGGCAAGAGCGTCGAGATTGTGGTCTCCGGCGGCGACATCGTGACGGGACACGATCCGGCGACGGGCAAGGAGCTCTGGCGGGCCAACGGTCTGAATCCGACCAACGACCCGAACTACCGCATCATCGCGTCTCCGGTCCTCGCCGGTGGCCTCATCATCGCTCCCACACGGAACCGGCCGATGCTTGCGCTCAAGCCGGGTGGCGCCGGGGACGTCACGACCAGCCACAAGGCGTGGAGCTTCGATCTCGGGCCAGACGTGCCGACACCCATCAGCGACGGCAAACTTCTCTACGTTCTCCGCGACAACGGCGTCGTGCATGCGCTCGACGTCAAGACCGGGGCTGTCGTCTGGGGTCCCGAGCGGCTCAAGACCGGCGCCTACAGCTCATCGCCGGTGCTCGTCGACGGCAAGCTGTATGCCACGAGCGAGAACGAGGGACTGACCTCGGTCTTCAGCGCCGGCCCGAAGTTCCAGGTGATCGCCGAGAATCCGCTCGATGATTACTGCCTGGCGTCGCCCGCCGTGTCGAACGGTCAGATCTTCATCCGCACCGACAAATTCCTCTGGGCGATTGGTAAGGGAAATACCAACACCGCGAACTGACACGTCCAGTTACTGCGCCTGTCGAATGTGAGCCGGATCGAATCGGCCTCGGGCGCTTCCGGCCCGTCCGCCCCTGTCCACCGCCGTGTAGCGGCCGCAATTCAGCCCCGCCCAAGACCTATTGAGCTTGATGCGATAGGTCGTAGAATGGGCCCTTGCCACGCGGCTGGAGGCGGTCAGTACACATGCGCATTCGAGTTGGTGTCGTTGGCGTGCTCGTGTTCTTCGGAATAGCCTCACGTCTCGTTGCCCAGGATGTCGATCCCGGGCGCACGGCATTCGAGAGCCGGTGCGCGCGATGCCACGGTGCCGACGCCAACGGCGGCGAGATGGGACCGCCAATCGCGGAGCGACTGACGCCGCTCGACGACCAGCAGCTCGCAAAGTTCATCCGCGACGGCGCCCCCGCCAAGGGCATGCCACCGAGCTTCGTCGACGATCCCGAGATGACGGCGCTCGTGAGGTACCTGCGCACGATTCAGCGCCGCCCCCGTCCGGTCGTGCGGATGACGGTTCAGACGACAGACGGCCGCTCGCTCGAAGGGCAAGTGCTTGGCGAGGGCTACGACGATTTGCAGCTGCGGACCGACGACAAGCGCGTGCACTTGCTGCGGCGCGTGGGCGATCGATTTCGCGTCGTCACGTCAGAGACGGGGTGGCCGACCTACAACGGCGAGACGGGCGGCAATCGCTACACGACGCTGACCCAGATCGACAAGAACAACGTCTCGAAGCTGGCGCCGCGATGGATGTTCACGGTTGCCGACGCGGGAGGACTGCAGGGGACGCCGGTCGTCGTCGACGGCATCATGTATGTGACGGCCCCCAACGAGTGCAACGCACTCGACGCCGGAAGCGGCCGGCGGATCTGGCAGTACAAGCGGCCGCGCACGAAGGGCGTGGTGCAAGGTAATGCGAACCGCGGCGCCGCTGTCGCCGGCGATCGCGTGTTCATGGTCACCGACCACGCGCACATCATCGCGCTCAATCGTTTCACTGGCGAGCTCCTGTGGGACACCGAGCTCGACGACTGGCGCAAGAACTACGCGGCTTCGTCTGCACCCCTCCCGGCTGGCAATCTCATCATCTCTGGCGTGTCTGGCGGAGAGCACGGCGCGAATGGCTTCGTCGCGGCTCACGACCAGCAGACCGGCAAGGAAGTCTGGCGATTCTGGACCGTGCCCAAGCCAGGCGAGCCTGGATCGGAGACGTGGAAGGGCAAGGACATCGAGCACGGCGGCGCCCCCACGTGGTTCACCGGCAGCTACGATGCAGCACTCGACACGGTCTACTGGCCGACGGGCAATCCTGGCAAGGAGTACAACGGCGACGATCGCGAGGGCGACAACCTCTATGCGAATTCGATCGTGGCGCTGGACCGGAAGACCGGGAAGCTCCGGTGGTACTACCAGTTCACGCCGCACGATCTCTGGGACTGGGACGCCACGCAGACCTCCGTGCTCATCGACGCGGCGTGGGAAGGGCAGCCGCGCCGGCTGATGCTCCATGCCGCTCGCAACGGGTTCTTCTACGTCTTCGATCGGGAGAACGGCAAGCTGCTACTGGCGAAGGCGTTCGTCAAGAACCTTACCTGGGCGAGCGGGATTGGCGCTGATGGCCGTCCGATCAAGCTGCCCAATCAGGAGCCGACGCCCGCAGGGACCAAGGTCTGTCCGTCGCAGGACGGCGCCACCAACTGGTTCTCGCCCTCGTACAATCCCGCGACGGGCCTGTACTACGTGCAGACGTTCGAGAAGTGCAGCATCTACACGAAGAGCGAACAGGGCGAGTGGGAGAGCGGCAAGTCCTATCTGGGTGGGTCGCAGCGCACCGCGCCTGATCCGAAGCCGCAGCGGATTCTGCGCGCGATCGACATCCACACCGGCGCGATTCGGTGGGAGTTGCCGCAGCCCGGCCCGGCGCAGTCATGGGGCGGAACACTCGCAACCGTCACCGGCCTCGTCATCTTCGCCGAAGAAGGCGGCGGTCTGATGGCCGCTGACGCGACGACAGGAAAACCCGTATCCATCTTCCAGACCAACCAGACGTGGAGGGCGTCCCCGATGACTTACATGTTCGACGGCCGGCAGTTTGTCGCGATAGCCTCGGGGTCCAATATCATCGCGCTGGCGATCCCCGACTGAGATGAAACCCTTACTGATTGCTACCATCGTCATGCTGAGCCAGATGGCTGCCCCGCAGTCTCCACAGGCGGAGCTTTCGAACTCCACCATCCGCGCCACGCTCTACCTGCCTGACACGCAGGCCGGCTACTACCGTGGCACACGATTCGACTGGTCTGGCGTGATTGCCAGTCTGAAATGGAATGGCCACGAGTACTTCGGCCAGTGGTTCGAACGCTACGATCCAAAGATCCACGACGCCATCACCGGGCCTGTCGAGGAGTTCCTCACCGGCGAGTCGGGACTCGGCTACGCCGAGGCGAAGCCTGGCGAGAGCTTCGTGAGGATTGGCGTCGGCGCGGTTCGAAAACCTGACGAGCCTGCGTACCGCCGATTCGAAACCTACGAGATCGTCGATTCGGGAAAGTGGACGGTCCACAAGGCCTCGGACAAGATCGAGTTCGTGCATGAGCTCGGCGATACCGCGGGCTATGCCTACGTCTACAGAAAGACAGTCCGGATCACCAAGGACACGCTGGTTATCGAGCATCGTCTCAAGAACACTGGTCGCAAGAGCATTGCCACGAGCGTGTACGACCACAACTTCTTCACAATGGACCGTCAGCCTACGGGCCCCGACATCGTGGTGCGGTTTCCGTTCGCGCCGAAGGCGGCGCGACCGTTGAACGACCTGGCCGAGATACGCGGCAACGACGCGAGGTTCCTGCGCGATTTCGTCAAGGGGCAGACGGTGTTTACCGAGGTCGAGGGATTCGGCGCGACCGCAAAGGACTACGATTTCAGGATCGAGAACCGCAAGACGGGTGCCGGCGTACGGATAACCGGGGATCGGCCGCTGCAGAAGGTCTATTTCTGGTCGGCGTATCTGACGACCTGTCCGGAGCCGTACATCGACGTCAGCGTCGAGCCAGGCAAGGAATCGTCCTGGCGGATCACTTACCAGTTCTATCAAGCCTCGGGCTCGTAACGAACCCACGCCCGGGCTCAAGGAGACCTACGATGAACCGTCGTGACGCGCTCACTTCGATTTCCATGGCTGGCGGAGCGTCGTTGATCCCATCGGCCGAGTCACTGGCCGGCGCGCTGTCGCCCGGCGCTTCGGCAACGTTCGAGCAGGCGGTCCGCGGGACCGCGCCGGTCAAGATTCGCGACATCAAGACGATCCTGACCGCGCCGAATCGTATCCGGCTGGTGGTCGTGAAGGTCGAAACGACGGAGCCCGGGCTCGTCGGCTGGGGATGCGCGACCTTCACCCAGCGCGCGCTGGTCGTTCAGACGGCCATCAACGAGTACTTGCGGCCGTTCCTCATCGGCCGCAACGTCGACGAGATCGAAGACATCTGGCAGTCGAGCTACATGAGCTCGTACTGGCGCAACGGACCGGTCCTCTTCAACGCGATGAGCGGCGTTGACATCGCGCTCTGGGACATCAAGGGCAAGCGCGCCGGCATGCCGCTCTACCAGTTGCTCGGCGGCAAGGTCCGGCACGGCGCCGACTGCTATTACCACGCGAGCGGCGCCAGTTTCGCTGAGGTCGAGGAGAGCGCGCGCGCCGGAATGGAACGGGGCTTCCGTCACGTGCGCGTCCAGGTCAGCACGCCGGGATACGCCGGCTACGGCGCCCGCAGCACCGCACCGGCAACAGCGGCGGGCGCGGACGAAGTGGTCGGCCCGACCAATCCCAAAGCCATCTGGGAGCCCGCGCCTTACGTCCGGATGCTGCCGAAGTTCTTCGAATACCTGCGCTCGAAGCTCGGCGACGAGGTCGAACTGCTCCACGACGTCCACGAGCGCGTGACGCTCAACCAGGGCATCAACCTCTGCAAGTCACTCGAGCCGTATCGCCTCTTCTTCCTCGAGGATCCATTCCCGCCCGAGGAGAACGACCACTTCCGGCTGCTGCGCCAGCAGACGAGCATTCCGATTGCGATGGGCGAGCTCTTCAACACGCAGCAGGAATACCTGCCGCTCATCAAGGAGCGGCTGATTGATTTCATCCGCATCCACATTTCCCAGATCGGTGGGCTGAGTCCGGCGCGCAAAGTTGCCGCGCTCAGCGAATACTTCGGTGTCCGCACTGCGTGGCACGGCCCGGGCGACGCCTCACCCCTCGCGCACGCCGCCCAGCTCGCCCTCGAGCTCGCCAGCTACAACTTCGGCGTGCACGAAGGCGGGTCGTTTCCGAAAGAAACGCAGGACGTGTTCGTGGGATGTCCGGAGGTCAAGGACGGCTACATGCTCGCGCAGGAGAAGCCGGGCCTCGGGATCGAGGTCGACGAGAAGCTGGCGGCGAAGTTCCCAATTCCTGCCGGTCCCCCCAACTTCGACTACTCGTGGGGAAATACGCGGCGCAAGGATGGGACGGTGATCAGACCATGAGACAGCTTTCAGCGCTCGGCTGTCAGCTGTCAGCCAGAACGTGCAGCCCATGCCGGCGAGCGGGTCCAGATGGTTTAGCTGAGAGCTGAGAGCTGAGAGCTACCCCTGCGGCTTGAAGTACAGCACCATTCCCGCACCGACAGCCGTGACGAGAAAGCCGAGGTAGAGCAGCGGATTCACGGCCTCTTTCGGCGGGTGAATGTACATCGTGTAGAGCACGTTGACGAGCGGCGCCCCACCGAACACCAGGGGCATCACGTAGGTCGGCGAGCCACCGGCGCGAAACGAGAAGATGATGCAGACGGCGCCGATCGCGCCAAGCGCGCCGGCGACCGTCGCGGCGGTCGTCCCCTCACGGTTGAAGCCGCTCAATCCCTGCCCCGAGGTCATGAGTACGACGAGCGGCACGAGCACGCCTATCAGAAAGTACGCCACACCCACGCACAGCAGCGCGCGCATCGGGCTGCCAAGCTTGACCTGGCCTCCGTGCAGCATTGCGCCATAGACACCCCAGGACGCCACGGCGCCCGCGACGAAAGCTAACCAGGTCATGATTGATCCCCTCTATGAAAGTCTGAAGTCTGACGTTTGAAGTCTGAAGTAGTCAAGTGGGAAGCTCGAAGTGCGAAGTGGAAGTGGGAAGTAAGTCTGAGGTGCAAAGTCGGAAGTGGAAAGTCTGAAGTAGGAAGTCTGAAGTAGGAAGTCTGAAGCGAGAAGTCTGAAGTGGTGCGAAGTACCAACTTCGGCGAACGATTGTCTCCGCTTCCCGCTTCCCACTTCCTTCGTACTTCCACTTCGCACTTCAGACTTCCCACTTCCGCACTTCAAACTTCAAACGTCAGACTTCAAACTTTCAGAACGCAATTCTGACGCTCAGCTGTGTCTGCCTAGCTGAAGTGACCGTATTGCTGATGCGCCCGAACGTTGCGAGCGGCGCCTCCCCGTCGGCCTGGCCGGCGAACGCGCGCAACTCGGGGATGCCGAAATTGGCGCGGTTGAGCACATTGAAGACCTCGAGGCGGAACTCGACGCGCGCGCTGTCGCCGAGCGCCGACCAGCGCGCGGTTTTGTTGAAGGCGAGATCGAGCGTACGCAGGTTCGGTCCCGTGAAATCGCCGCGACCGGTGTTGCCGAACGTCCCCGCGGGCTGCAGGACGAACGCCGCGGGATTGAACCACTGTGCGGGTGTGCCATTGATCGCCTCGTCTGGGCCGTAGCCCGGCGCGTAGCTCGGTCGATCCTGGCCGATACCCGGTCCGCGCGATGGGTTCCACTGCGAACGTGAACGGTTCGCCGTCACGAACACGGTCAGCGGCTGTCCGCTCCGCATGATCCAGATGCCCGACACCTGCCAGCCGGCCGCGAGCGCGCGGGTCACCGGGGCGGCGGTCTTTGCAAACGGAAGCTCCCAGCTGAAGCTGGCCACCCAGTTGTGCCGCGTGTCGAAGTCCGACGGTCCCTTGTTGTAGCCGGGGATGTACTCGGGCATCGCGGACGTCGTCCCGTTGGTGGCGTCCGAGAAGAACGTTGATGCCTGCGTCGTGTCGTCGCTCTTCGAGAATGTGTACGACGACTGTACGGATACGCCACCGGCCAGCCGCCGCCGGACGTCGAGGATGAGCGCGTTGTACCAGGACTGGCCGTCGCTGCTCTTGAGTTCGATCGTCGAGAAGCTCGTGTTCTGGCGCGGCGTGCCGGCGGGGATGAACACGGTGCCATCGGCCTGGACAATGGGTAGCGCCGTGTTGACGTCACCGCTTCTGAGGAGGTGGCGGCCACGCGAGCCGGCGTAGGCGACGGTCAGCGCCGTGTGAAACGACAGCTCACGCTGCAGGCTGACGTTGAACACGTGGACGCGGGGGTTGTCGAGATCGAACTGCACCGGCCGCATCGAGATCGCGCCGGCGCGGTTGAAATCCGGCGTCGGAAATGTCGGATTGACGATGACCGGCCGCGGCGTGGCCGGCGGGTTCGTGACGGTCACGATCAGGTTCTGCTGGTTGGTCGTGTTGAAGTACAGGCCATAGCCGCCGCGGACGGCCGTCTTGCCGTCGCCGAAGACATCCCACGCGAATCCCGCGCGGGGCGAGAGGTTCGTGTAGGTCGGGTTCTCGTACAGCGGTCCGACCGTCGGCTGCGACGCCGTCAGATCCGGCAGCGACGAGTCACGCCCGTAGATGTCTTCGGGCATGGTCGTGAACTCGTAGCGAAGCCCGGCGTTCACAGTGAGCCTGGGCGTCAGGCGGTACTCGTCCTGGGCGTAGAACCCGACCAGCGTAAAGCGCCAATACCGATCGAATTCGGCCTCCGGCGTGAGACCGACGAAGTTGTTGGGCACATTGCGCAGGAAGGCGCTGAGGTTCGGAAACGCGTAGATGCCCAGGCTGAAGGTCGGGTTGACCATATTGTCCTGGTAGTGCTCGACCAGGCCTCCCGCCTTCAGCACGTGCCTTCCGCGCACGTGCACGAGGTCGTCCTGGAAACTGAACACGTTCTGCACCAGGCGGACGTCCACGGAACTCTGCGGTCCGAACCGCTTGAGACCGCCGATGTCGATGTCGCCCATGATCGACCGGCCAGGCACGAAGGGCGCGAGCGGTTGAGAGGTGTTGGCCTCGACTTCCTGACCAATCCGCGTGCGGCTGAAGCTGAGGCGCGCAGTGTTGAGGGTCGACGGCGAGAGCACTTCCCGGTACTCGCCGGTGAAGAACTGGTTGCGCGAGACGAAGGTTCGCGGGAACTGTGGATAGTCGGTCGGCAGGAACTGATTCGTGTCGTCAAAGGTGTAGCGGCCAAAGAACTGACGGCGATCGGTCGTGTAGTCGACGCGCCCCTGGACGTAGTTCTCGTCCAGCCGCTGGTCGAACGGGAAGTCGTAGACTGCAAGCCCCTGACCGAGCGAGGGGCCGTTGGCGCGCGGGAATTCAGAGAGGTAGGGAGCGACGGCCGGGTTCACGCCCACGACTCCGCTGGGAAGAATGCCGAGTCGAGCGTTGTCGTCAGGCACGATCGTCGAGATCGTCTTGCCGAGTCGCTCGATGAGCGCTTCATATCCAGTAAAGAAGAAGAGCCGATTCTGGACGAGGGGGCCGCCGAGCGTCCCGCCGAACTGATTCCGCGTGAAATCCGGTTTCCCGAGCGTGTCGAAGTAGTTCGCTGCGTCGAGCGCGTCGTTGCGGTGATATTCGTAGGCGCTGCCGCTGAACCGGTTGGAGCCGGACTTGGTCAGCACGTTTATCTGTCCGCCCGCTAGCCTGCCGAATTCGGCGCTGTAGGCGTTGGTCTCGACGCGGAACTCCCGCACCGTCTCCATGCCGAGTGCCGTGCCCGCGGCGCTTCCCGCCGGACCATTGGTGAAATCGTTCTGCAACGTGCCGTCGAGGAGGTAGACGTTCGCTCGCGGATCCTGTCCGTTCACGCTGATGCCAAGCCCGTGAGCGACAACCGACCCGCCGTCTCTATGCGGATAGGCCAGCACTCCCGGTTGCAGCAACGCCAGATCCGTGTAGTTGCGCCCGTTGAGCGGAAGGGTCGCGATCGCATCGGAGCCGACGAGATAGCTCAAGTCGGAGCTGGACTTGTCGACGACCGGCGCCCAGTCGTCGATCTGGACGATCTCGACCAGACCACCGATCTCCAGCTCGGCGTCGACGACGACCGTTTCCGCGACACTAAGGGTGAGTCCGCGTCGCACGTGCGGCTTGAATCCAGATATTTCGATGCGCAGTTCGTACGTGCCCGGCGGCAGGCCGGCGAGCACGTAGCGGCCCTCCCCTCCCGTAGTGGACGTGCGCACGAGGTTCGTTGCGGCGTTGGTCGCGGTGACAGTCACACCGGGCATGACGCCGCCGTCCTTATCCTGCACAGTCCCGCTGATGGTCGCGGTCGTCTGCGCCGAGACGAACCCTGGGACGAACAGCAGAAGGAGGCCGAGGACGAGGCTCAGATAGCGGGGCACATTTCGATTCTATCAACCGCTGGCACGTTCATCGAATCGCGGCTGGCGGCTGGCGTCTCGCGGCTGGCGGCTCGCGGCACGTGATACGTGTCCGGCGACTGGCATGCCAGACCGGCGCGGCGCTCGCAGCGACCGTCGACGTCGTGCTAGTCTGCAGCTTCAAGACGACGGACGTTCCAGAGTCACATGCCGCTCAAGACCCTTGCACTTGCTCTCGCCATTGTCGTGCTCTACGCGTTGCACCAGGACGTGTGGTTCTGGCGCACGGCGCGTCCGCTGGTGTTTGGATTCCTTCCCGTCGGGCTGGCGTACCACGCCGCCTACTGCGTCGCGTCGGCGCTGCTGATGTGGACGCTGACGAAGGTGGCCTGGCCTCAGCACCTTGAGCAGTCGCACCACCTTGAGAAGTCGCACCGCTTCGAGGAGTCACACCAGCTTGAGGAGGACAGCCGGCGTTGATTCCCGCGGTCCTCGTCTTCACCTACCTCGCGGTCGTCCTCTACATCGGCATCTTCGCCTTCCGGCATCGCCGGCCGACCGATCGCGAAGCCGAGGACTACTTTCTCGCGGGCCGCGCGCTCGGCCCGGTGGTGTTCCTGCTGTCGCTCTTCGGCACGAACATGACGGCCTTCACGATCCTTGGCTCTGCCGGTCACGCCTTCGCTAACGGCGTCGTGACGTTCGGGCTGATGGCCTCGTCTTCGGCGTTCGTGATTCCGCTGACCCTGTTCTTCGTCGGCACGCGCATGTGGGCGCTCGGCCAGCGCCACGGCTTCATGACCTCGGTGCAGATGTTCCGCGATCGGTGGGAATGCGCGCATATCGGCACGGTGATCTTCGTCGTGCAGGCCGCGCTCCTGGTGCCCTACATCATCATCGGCGTCATGGGCGGCGGGACGGCGCTTCGAGCGATCACGGGCGGCTTCGTTCCGTACTGGCTGGGCGGCGCCATCGTCGCGCTCGTGGTGATGAGTTACGTGTTCTTCGGCGGCATGAGGGGCACGGCGTGGGTCAACGCCTTCCAGACCGTGCTCTTCCTCTCTTTTGGCGCCGTCGCGCTCGTCGTCATCGGTCGCGGCATGGGGGGCTTTCCGGCCGCCATGGAGTCGCTGCTCGCCTCGTCCGCCACGGCGCCGCTGCTGACGCGCGAGCGCTTCTCGCCGCTCATCTTCCTCAGCTACACGTTCATTCCACTGTCGACCATCGCCTTTCCTCACATCACGATCTTCTGCCTGACGGCCCGTCGCATGGCGCAGTTCCGCCGGACGGTCGTCTTCTATCCGCTCTGCATCCTGGCGATCTGGCTGCCGTGCGTGTTTCTCGGCGTCGCCGCCAACGCCATGCGCGACGTGCCGCGCATCGAGAGCAAGCTCGAGGCACGCCAGGCGCTGGCGTCCGCGCCGGCGTCGATGTCACTCGACGAGCGCGCCGCCCTCCGGCGGCAGGCGGCCGGCGACGACGTGGTGCCGATCATGCTCGAGCGCTACGCACCGCTCTGGCTGGCGGGCATCCTCGGCGCGGGCATCATGGCGGCCGTCATGGCGAGCGACTCGCAGATTCTGGCGCTGTCGACGATGTTTACCGAGGATGTGTTCGCGTTCTACGGCGGCAAAGTGCGACTTCGGTGAGCACGTGCAGGTGCAGACCGGCCGGCTCTTTGTCGTGATCCTGACGCTCATCGCGTACGCCGTCGCCATGCGCGCGCCGCAGGGCATCTTCGATCTCGCGGTGCAGTACGCCTTCTCCGGCTATTCAGCGCTGTCGGTGCTGTCCTTCGCCGCCCTCTTCTGGAAGCGGAGCACGAAGTGGGGAGCGCTCGCGGTCGCCCTCTGGGTGGCCGTTGCGGTCATTCATACGGCGACGACGCCAGGGGCGCTCGCGTGGTTCGGCCTTATGCCCGTGGTGCCGATGACGTTGATTGCGGCGGCTTTGATGGTCGTGGTATCGCTGCTGACGCGGCCGCCGGAGAGGGAGACGCTCGCGCGGTACGACCTGGTGTGACGCGCGCGTATCGCCCGCGAGCGCGCCTTCTGTCCGCTCTCGCAGATCGACATCGTCCGCACCGCGGACCAGACGGCGCATGTCGGGCGGGTCTGCGCGTTCAGCATCATCCGAGTACAAGGACGGCGGGAAGATGCTCGAAGCCGACCCGTCGGGCCGCCTCATTCGCCTCAGCAGGAAGGCGGTGGCAGAGCAGCGTGAGCCGGACCGAGCATGCTCGTGACTTTGCAGTCGTTCCGGGTTCAGGATCCGGACTGCATGACCGTGAAGACTGCCGTGCCGACGGTGATCGTTCCCGTTCGCGCAGCCCCGGTGTTTCGGCCGACATCGTAGTCGACCCGGCCATTGCCGGTGTCCGCCCCGGATGCGATTGTGATCCACGGCACGTTGCTGACGGCCTTCCACGAGCAGGCGCTGTTGGTGGTGACGTTGAACGAGCTGTTGCCGCCGCCATTGGCGTTGTGGGAGCGCGATGTGGGTGACACGCTGAACGTGCACCCACTCGCCTGCTGAACGGTAAAGGTGTTCCCGGCTATGGTGGCGGTTCCGTTTCGTGCGGGGCCCGTTGTGGACGCGACCGACAACGTGACCGTGCCCTGACCCGTCCCACTCGCACCCTGAGCGATTGATATCCACGAAGCGTTGCTGGCGGCGGTCCACGTACACCCGGCCGTGGTCGTCACCGCGACGTTGACCGATCCGCCCGCGGCGGCGACAGGCTGTTGCTGCGGCGAAATGCCAAATGCACACGCGCCCGCCTGGTTGACGGTCAACGTCCGGCCGCCAATGGTGAGTGTGCCGCTACGTGCGGGCCCGGTGTTGCTGGCGACGCTGAGGCGGACGGTGCCGTTCCCGCTTCCGCTGCTTCCTTGCGTGATCGTGAGCCATGGCGCGTTGCTGGTTGCAGCCCACGCGCAGCCGGTGGGGGCGGTGACCGCGACGTCTCCCGTGCCCCCCGAAGGGGTGAAAGACTGCGACTCGGGTGAAATCGTGACAGCACACCCGGTCGTCTGATTCACACTGACCGTCTGGTTCGCGACCGTCAACGTGCCAGACCGCGCGGGGCCCGACGTGGCCTGCGCCGAGAACGTCACGGTGCCGTCGCCAGTCCCGGACGGTCCACCCGTGACCGTGATCCACGGCGCACCGCTCGCGGCGGTCCACGCACAACCAGGCCCGGCGGTCACCGCGATCGTGCCCGTTCCGCCGGCGGCACTGACGGACAGCGTAGTAGGCGCAACCTGGAACGAACAGCCGGGCGACTGCTCGACGGTAAACGGGCTGTCAGCGACGCGCACCGTGCCCCGACGGACCGGACCTGTGGTTGGATCGACCGCAAAGGTGACCACACCGGGCCCCGCGCCGGAGGCGCCTTGTATGATGCGAATCCACGGAACATTGGTTCCGCTGACCCACGGGCAACCGGGCCCGGTGGCCAAATTGATCGTTCCGTTCCCGCCGGTCGACCCGAAGGTCTGCGATTGCGGGTTGATCACATAACTGCACCCCTGGCCTTGTGACACGTTGAACTGTTGCCCGGCCACGCTCACCGTACCCGCTCGCGGCGGCCCGGTCGTGGGCGAAACGACGAACGACACGGCCGCCGAACCTTTGCCAGGCGCGGACGTGATGGAGATCCACTGAGCATCGGTTGACGCCGTCCACGTGCACAGCGGGCTGGAGGCCACGACACCGATCGTCCCGGTGCCGCCAGCCTGCGAGAACGTCGAGCCGGACTCGGACAGCGTGATCGCGCAGTCTGCAGCGGACTGCGACACGTCCGCACGCTGGTCATTGAGCATCAGCGAGCCACGACGCGCAATGGGATCCGGGTTGGCGGCGGCACGAAACTCGACGGACCCTTCGCCCTGACCGCTCGCGGCGCTCGTAATGCTGAGCCAGGTCGCATCGCTGGTGGCCGTCCACGCGCACTCGCGGTCGGTGGTCACATTGACGCGACCGGCGCCGCCCGCTGCCGGCATGGCAGGGTTGGTCATGGCGAGGGTGACCACGCATCGCAAGACCTGGGCTGGTGCCGTGGTCGTCGTAACCGACGAACCGCAGCCGGCTGCGGCGGCGCACACTCCGATAATCAGTGTCAGGCGGCGAACGGCGGGAGGGGCGGCTTTCACCACAGCGCTTTCTCCCATGGTCGAGTCGGCCGTGACGTCAGCCGGTTTGCAGCGAGCTCTATCAAGAAGCCTGCCGCATGTCCAGGTGTCTCGTCACCTGTGACGTCGTTCCGAAGCACCATGTCTTTTCGAGAGGCTCAATGCGGCTTTAGCTGCAGAAATCGCCAAGGCTGGAGCAGGAAGGCCGGGCGGAGACGCCCCGAACGTAACATCGTCAGTTACCTGCCCGGCCACGAGTAACCGTGGCCCCGTTACCGACTACGCGGCAGCGATCGCCAATATTGAGCAAAACGCCGGATAGGGTCAGGGAAGGATGCGCACGGGCCGGCGATCCCGAAAGACGTGCGGCGCGGCTGCCCGTCAGTACGCCGCCCGATAGATTTCGAGCGCGCCGCCCACTTCAAGAGGCCTTGGGTTGAAGGTCCCGGTCCACTGCTCGGCGGCAAGCTCCGCCAGCTCCGGGAGCTTGTCGGCGGGCACTCCGTGATCTCGAAGCGTTCCACCGAGGCCTCCGGCCCGTGCGAAGTGTTCCAGTTTCAAGGCCAGCCGATCCGCCGCACCTTCGACATCGCCTGATTCAACGAGCGCCGCATATCGGTCCGACACTGCCGTCGCATTCCACCGCACCACCTGTGGCAGCAGGATCGACAGCGCCAGGCCGTGCGCGAGATCGTATCGAGCGGTCAGCGGGTTGGAGCACGCGTGCGCGGCGCCGAGCATCGATTGCTCGATGGCGATGCCAGCAACGTGAGAGCCGAGGAGCATCGAGGCCCGCGCCTCGCGATCGGCAGGGTGCGTCATCACGCGTTCGAACGCCGCGCTCAGCAGGTCCCAGGCGCGGCGGGAAAACGTGTCCGAGAGCGGCGTCCGGCGGGAGGTGACCCATGTCTCGACCGCGTGGGCAATCGCGTCGTAGCCTGCCAGGGCCGTGACGCGGCCGGGCGCGCTCATCGTGAGGTCCGGATCCAGAATCGCGATCTTCACGGCCGCCGACGGAGCGCCGCACGCCATCTTCAGGTGCGTCGATGCATCCGAGATGACGGCATAGCTCTGCGCTTCGCTCCCGGTTCCAGCGGTCGTCGGAACGCCGATCATCGGCAGCAGCGGAGTCCGCGCCTTCCCATATCCCCGGTAATCGCCCATCGTCCCGCCGTTGGTCACCAGGAAGTTGATGCCCTTGGCGCAGTCGAGAGAGCTGCCGCCGCCGAGGCCGATCATCGAGTCAATCTCGAGCGGCGCGGCAAACGTCCTGCCCGCGTCGACCATCGCGGAATCGGGATTCTGGCCGAAATCGTGGAAGGGGACAGCGGCGATGCCCGCAGCCTCGAGCGAGGCGATCGCGGCCGCCACGTAGCCGGCCTGTACCACTCCGGCGTCTGCTACCAACAGCGTCCGCCGAAAGCCCAGCTCCCTCGACAGCTCGCCGAGCCGAGACAGGGTGCCGGCGCCGAAGATCACTCGCGTGCGCGGCTGGAAATCGAAGGAAGTCATCATTGTTTCGCGGCTCGCTGTCGGCGGCTCGCGGCTCGAAGAGCTCGCTGATCCCGGTCCATCGAGGCGCTCGGGCGCCCGATCAGCTACTCTCGCCCTGAGCCCCAGCGCTGGGACCTGCCAGCCGCCAGCCGCGAGCAACGAGCCGCCAACGTGAGGTGCAGTAAACTCTACCACCCGCTCACGCGTAAACATGCCCATGCCCACACGCGAATCCACCATCCGGCTGACGTCCACCCAGTGGCTGATCTGCGTCATCGCAGTCATCGGGTTCGCGTTCGACATCTACGAGATCCTGATGTTGCCGCTCATCGTCCGGCCCGCGCTGCTGGAGCTGACGGGCGCGGCGCCAGGGTCGCCGGAGTTTCAGATGTGGGTCGGCCGGCTCTTCTACATTCCGGCCTTTGCCGGTGGCATTTTCGGCCTGCTTGGCGGCTACCTGACCGACAGGCTCGGACGCCGGCGCGTCCTGACATACAGCATCCTCATCTACGCGGTCGCGGCGTTTTTGTCGGGCTTCTCGACCTCGATCCAGATGCTGCTGGTGCTGCGCTGTTTTGTCTTCGTCGGCGTCTGCGTCGAGTTCGTCGCGGCGATTGCGTGGCTCGCCGAGCTCTTCCCCGAGCCCAGGCTCCGGGAGAAGATTCTTGGATACACGCAGGCGTTCTCGTCCCTCGGCGGCCTCCTGGTCGCGTCCGCCAACGGCCTTGCGGTCAAGTACCACGCCTCTCTTCCGGCGGTCAGCGGTTTTGGCATCGAGAACATCACCGACCCGCACGCCATCTGGCGATACACCGTGATGTCCGGCGTCATCCCGGCGATTCCTCTCATCTTCATCCGCCCGTTCCTGCCCGAATCTCCGCTGTGGCAGCAGAAGAAGGCCGCCGGCACGCTCAAGCGCCCGAGCCTCGCGGCGCTCTTCTCGCCCGAGTTGCGCAAGACGACGATCGTGACGACGGTGATGTTTGCGATGTCGTATGGCGCGGCGTTCGGGGCGATCCAGCAGATTCCGCAGATGGTCCCGGGTCTGCCCGAGGTGCGCGAGATGGTGCGCGGTGTGCAGCCCCCGCCTCAAGCGCGAGCGATCGAGCAGCGCGTCGCGTCGGACGTGACCAAGGTCCAGGAGATCGGCGGCCTCGTCGGCCGGGTCCTCCTCGCCTGGCTCGCGATTGTGATCGTCAGCCGCCAGCGACTGATCCGGCTGTTCCAGGTTCCCGGACTCATCATCATGCCGATCGTGTTCGGGTTGGCTGCGACATCCAACCTGAGCTGGTTGTACGTCGGGGCCTTTTTCGCGGGCTTGTGTACCGTCGCTCAGTTCAGCTTCTGGGGCAACTATCTGCCGAGGGTCTATCCGATTCACCTGCGAGGGACGGGAGAGAGCTTTGCGGCGAACATCGGAGGGCGCCTGATCGGGACGTCGTTTGCCTGGGTGACGGCCACGCTCGCGGTGACGCCCGACCGTGCCTATGCGCCCACGAAAGTGGCCCTGGTGGCGGCGGGCGTGGGGTTTGGCGTCTATCTCGTCGGGTTTATTGCCAGCTTCTTCCTGCCTGAGCCGCCCCGCGACGAGCTGCCGGAATAGGGCCACCGCGCCGACGACTCCTGAAACGCCCCGAAGTCCCGATCCGGCTATAATCGCCACCTTCCCTCTGGTGGACTCGCTGCGAGCGTCCGCTTAGATGATCAAGTGTCCGAACTGCGGGAATGATGCGCCGGAATCAGCAAGGAGCTGCGTCGTCTGCGCTACTCCTCTGCCTCGACCTGCGGTCGCGACCGCGGTCCTGACGCCACCGGTCCCGTCGCGTCCGGGCACACTGCCAGACGCCGAGACGATTGCCGCTCCGTACGTGAACCCCTTTACGACCGGGAGCGCGGCGACGAGCCTCGTCCCTGGCCAGACGTTTGGCCAGCGGTACAACATCATCAGCCTGCTCGGCGTCGGTGGGATGGGCGCGGTGTACCACGTCTGGGATTCCGAGCTGGCGCTGTCGCTGGCGCTCAAGGTGATCAAGCCGGATTCGGATCCGCTGGCCACGCAGGAGCTCGAGCGCCGGTTCAAGCGCGAGCTCGTGCTCGCGCGGCAGGTCACGCATACCAACGTCATCCGCATTCACGACTTGGGCGAGATCGACGGCATCAAGTACATCACGATGCCGTTCGTCCACGGCACCGACCTCGCCCGCCTCCTGGCCACCGAAGGCAAGCTGCCGATTGCCCGCGCGCTGCCGCTCGCGCGGCAGATGGTGTCCGGACTGCGCGCCGCGCACGAAGTCGGCATCGTGCACCGCGATCTGAAGCCCGCCAACATCCTGATCGACGACTCGGAGAAGGCGGTCATCACCGACTTCGGCATCGCGCGCTCGACTCATGCGGGGACGTTTGCGACAGCGGCTGGCGCCATCATCGGTACGCTGGCCTACATGGCGCCCGAGCAGGCGACCGGCAGGCCCGTCGATCAGCGCGCGGACATCTACGCCTTTGGCTTGATTCTTTCGGAAATGCTCGTTGGCAAGCGCGGGTCGAGCGGCGGCGACACCGCGCTCGCGCTCCTGATCGAGCGCTCCAGCCACGCGCCGCCTCGCCTGCGCACGGTCGATCCCTCGATCCCCGAGGCGGTCGACCAGCTCGTCGCCCGATGCCTCGAGCCGGATCCGGCCGCGCGGTACCAGACGACCAAGGAGCTCGAGGACGCGCTGGAGCGCCTGGACGCCGAGGGCCACGAACGTCACGTGCCCGCCGTCGAGCCTCCGAAGCGCAGTACGCAGTGGCTACCCGTGGCTGGTGCGATCCTCCTCGGTCTCGTCATCGGCCTCGGTGCGTGGATCTTCTTCCGGCCTGGCGGGACCGGGCCGCCGGCGGCAGCGGCGCCGAGAGCTCCGGTTTCAGTCCTGATCGCGGACTTCGACAATCAGGCGAAGGACCCCGTCTTCACGGGCTCGCTCGAGCAGGCGCTCAACATCGCGGTCGAGGGCGCGTCGTTCATCACGAGTTACTCGCGCACCTCAGCCCTGCAGATTGTGCAGCAGCAGCTCAAGCAGCCGGATTCGCCGCTCAACGAAACGGCAGCGAGGCTCGTGGCAGAACGAGAGGGCATCAGCTACGTTCTGACGGGGGCGATTGCGCCCCGTGGCTCAGGCTATACCCTGACGGTCAGGGCCATCGACCCGGCCAACGGCAGCGAGCGGGCAAACGCCAAGCGGGACGTTGCCGACAAGAGCAAGGTGCTCGAAGGCATCGGCAGCGTCGCTTCGGCGTTACGCGAACAGCTTGGTGACACGACGCCCGAAAGCGCACGCCGGGCCGACGGCGAGACGTTCACGGCCGCGTCGCTCGAGGCGATGGAGAGCTATTCGATCGCCCAGGACCTGTCATCCACCGGTCGTCAGCAGGAGTCCATCGAGCACTACCAGAAGGCGATCGCGCTCGACGCGAATTTCGGGCGCGCGTATTCGGGGCTGGCGACGGTGCTCTTCAACCTCAATCGCCGCGATGAGGCCGCCGCGCTGTGGAAGACAGCGCTGTCGCTCACGGACCGCATGACCCAGCGCGAGAAGTACCGCACGCTCGGGTTGTGGTTTGCAGGGCCCGGCGCCAACTACGAGCAGGCGGTCGAGAACTTCGAGAAGCTCGTCGAGCTCTATCCGGCCGATAGAGCGGGACAGAGCAATCTGGGTTTTGTCTACTTTCAGATGCTCGATTTCCAGAAGGCCATGGACCACGGCCGGCGCGCGGTCGAGCTCTATCCCAAGAACCCGCGGTCGCGCCAGAACTACGCGCTCTATGCGATGTACGCCGGCGACTTGAAGACGGCCGAAGCCGAGGCACGGATCGTGCTCGAGCAGAGCAAGACGCAGTACAAAGCCTACCTTCCGCTCGCTGCCGTCGCGTTCTCATCAGGTGATTTCGCGGCCATGGCAGGTGTGTACGAGAGCATGCGTGCCTCCGGCGCTCCCGGCGCCTCGCTCGCGACTCTCGGGCTGGCCGACCTGGCCATGTATGAGGGACGCTGGCCCGAGGCCGAGAAGCTGCTCGAGGACGGAATTGCGGCCGACGAGAAGTCGAACGAGCGGCTGGCGCGCGCCGCCAAGCTGACCGCGCTCGCAGAGGTGCACCTCGCGCAGAACCGCGCGCCTCAGGCCGTCCGCGCCGTACAGGACGCGATGGCGATCACCCGCGAAGACTCGACGCTCGTGTCCGCGGCACTGGTCCTCATCCGCGCCGGCAGGCGCGCCGAGGCGCAGTCCATTGCCGAGGAGCTGGGCCGGCAATTTCAGCCAAGGCGGCGCGCATACGCCGCCATCATCCAGGGCGAGGTTGCCCGGGCGGCCGGCCGTGTCGTCGAGGCCAAAGACGCGTTCGATCGAGCCCGAAAACTCGCCGACTTGTGGCTGGGCCGGTTTCTCCTCGGCATCACTTACGTGGAGAGCGACCAGGTCGATCAGCACCTGTCCGCGCAGGCGGAGCTCGACATCGCCGACAAACGTCGCGGCGAGGCGATCGCTGTCTTTCTCGACGATGTGCCGTCGTTCCGGTATCTGGCGCCGCTGCCGTACTGGCTGGGTCGAGCCCAGGAAGGCGTCAACAAGGCCAGTCCCGCGGCGGCCTCAAACTACAAGAAGTTCCTGTCGCTTCGCGCCCAGGACTCGCGCGACCCGCTCGTCGCGGATGCGCGCAAGCGCCTCGCGGCGCTCCCTTCTCGCCAATGACGCCTCACTGCGTCGTGAACAGGAACTGGACCGTCGTGTTGAAAACGTTCCCAGCGAGATCCGTCGTCACCGACGAGGCTTGAATCCGGTACTGCGTGCCCGCGGCCAGCGGTGATACCGGTGTCATGATGACGGTCCGCCGATCGGCCGACAGGCTGTAGACGATCGGCACCGGCTGGCTGGTAGCGTTCACGAGCAGTGTCACGCCAGAATTCCCTCCATAGATCACCGTTGTCAGATCGATCGGTTCGCTGAAGGTGAGTGAGGGCGCGGTGCCAACCGGCACAGCGGTCGCGCCGGCCGTCGGTGACGGGGTGGCGGTCGTCGAGGGCCCGAGCAGGTCGGCGCTCGCGCCGGTCGTGAACGTGCTGATAGCCGCCACGGTCATCGTGTTGCCAGCGCGATCCTTCACCCTCGTCGAGATGGTGTGCAGCGTATTTGGCGCGAGGAGGCCTGTCAGCGCGAGCGTGACCACGCGGTCGCCGTCCGAGAGCGTCCGCGACGCTACGGGCAGCGGCAGGCCGGACACGAGCACGTTGATGTTCTGCAGACTCGCCGCGCTGACCGGCTCGTCGAACGCGACCCGGATCCTCGCGTTCAGCGGCACGCCTGTCGCACCATCGGTTGGATTGGCCGCGATCACCTGCGGCGGCGTCACGTCGCTCGCTGCCACGGTGGTGAAGTAGAGCCCCGATGAGCCGCCGACATTGCCGGCCAGATCCGCGACATTGGCCAGATTGATCGAGTGGGTGTGCCCGCCGACGAGGTTCGCTGGCGGAACGTAGGTGACGGTTCGCGCGTCCGCGCTGAGCGTCAGCGTTCCACCGGGCACGTACCCGATCGAGTAGTCGTAGAGCACGTTCGTTTGTCCGATGACAGTGATGTAGTCAACTGGCTCACTGTAGGTCCACTCGAACACGCTGTTCACCGGCACGCTTGCGTCGCCATATCTGACGCTGGTCGCGACTATCGTTGGCGCAGTTATGTCGGGCGCGCTGGCGGTGGTGAACGACGACGTTGCCACCGCCGCTGCGTGGCCAGCCACATCCTCGACGCCGTTGATCGTCACGGTGATGAGCGCCGAAGGCGGCAGCGGCAACTGAGGTGTCACGGTCAACATTCGGTTCCCGCTCGCAATCGTCAACGTGGTCGCGAGCGGCGTCCCGGACGACAACACCACGGTGTCCGCGGAAACTGTCGTCAGGTTAATGGGCTCACTGAACGTAATCCGCACGGAGCCGTTCACTCCGATGCCGCTCGTGCCTGTCGCCGGTGTGATGAAAGTCACTGACGGCGCCGTCGCATCGACGCTCGTGCCAGTGTAGAAGTAGAAGGAGCTGCCGCTGAACGCCATACCTTGCAGGTCGACCAGGTTCGAGTAATAGATGTAGGCGTAACTGCCCGACGCAAGGGCGGCGGCCGGAGTGAACCGAATCGTACGGTTTCCATTCCGCTGCGACAGGGTTCCCGCAATGGGCTGGTTCGACGCGTCGCGAGCGAAGACGTTCGCCGGAGTGACCGATGCCGGGTTGATCGGTTCGTTGAACTCCAGCTCGATCACACTGTTGAGGGCGTTGGCGTCGGAGTACATCGGCGGGTTCGTCCGGACGAGCACCGGGGCGGTCGAGGCCGGGTCGGCAGCCGTCGTGAAGGTACCGAGGTAGGGAATGGCCATGTTCCCCGAAGCGTCTCGAGCGTCGTCGGTCAGGAAGATCTCGATCGTGGCCTGAGGTGCAAACGGAACGGTGGGCGTGAAGGTAATCGCCTGGTTCGACCACGCCACCGTCGTCGTGCCGGTCACCAGGACGCCGTTCTGCGAGACGTAGAGTGCCCCTGGCACTGTTGCGGGATTGACCGACTGATTGAGGAACAACGTGATTGGCGTCGTCGGCGACACGCCGCTTCCGGTCGGCCGCTGCGTGATGACCTGCGGCCGCGTCACGTCGAATTCCTGAGCCGTCCTGAACGTGCTGCTGAACGGATTGAGCGCGTTGCTCGACATGTCCGTCACCCCGCTCGTCGCGACCACGGTGATGGTCTGGTCGAGTGGCAGCTGCATCGAGAGGAAGACCATCCGGTTGTCGGTCGAGCGGCTGATGCTCGGCGACAGCCTGGACGGGCCGGCGAACAACGCGACCGTATTGGCGTTGATGGTGTTTGGATTGACGGATTCCGAGAACGTCAGCGTAACCGTTGCGTACGGTCCCACGTCGGTGGCGCCGTTTGAGGGCGTTACGCTCTGCACCGATGGGCCGGCCGTATCCGTCACGTTCGCCGTCGTGAATTGCGCCAATTGATTCGGTAGGAGCAGCCCGACCATGTCACGAATGGTGGAGTTGTAGTTGGTGTACCACTGAATCGTCGAGTTCGCGGGAAATGCTCCCGTCACGGCAAACGTGATCACCGTACCGGTCGTGTCGACGGCGTACTGGCCGGCGAGCTGGTACGTTCCGACGCCTGAGATAACGGCAAAGACCGGTACCGAGCCCGGGCCGACGGCCGTTGCGGTAATCCGTTCGGTGGTCGTGAAGGTGAGGAGCGACGTGACCCCGACGCCCGCCGATCCGGTCGTAGGCGTTCGGCTGACGATGCCTGGCGCGGTCGCGTCTGGTGTTGTGGAAGCGCCTGTCGTGAAGCCGAAGGTCGCCGGCGACATCGTATTCGAAGACGTGTCGCGGAGTCCGCTCACGACAATCGAATACGCCGTCGAGGCCGTCAGGTTTGCCGACGGCACGAACGTCAGGCTGACCCGGTCCGACGCCAGTGTCACGGTGCCGGCGGCCGCAGGTCCCAGCTGGATCGAGGCGTTTGTGACAGATGTCGGGTCGATGAGCTCGCTCATGACGACGGTGACCCGCGTGTTGACCGGCAGCGAAGGCAGGCCGTTGGACGGCGCGATAGCCACGACGGCCGGTGGTGTCGCATCGAGTCCGGCGCCGGTGTAGAAGTAGATGAACGTACCACTCCCCCCGTTACCCGCAACATCCATGATGCTCGAGAGCTGGAAGTAGTAGCGGGTGTAGGGCCGGAGCGGGGCGCTCGGCGTCAGCGTAGCGCTGCGCCGATCGGCTGCCACCGCCACGACGGCGTCCAGGTACGATCCACCATCGACATTGGCGATCCGGAACGTGTCTATATTGAGCAGCAGCGGATCGATGGGCTCGCTGAAGGTCACGCGGGCGACCATATTCGTCCCGACGCCGTGATCTTCCGACACGGGGCTCGTGCCGACGACCGTCGGCCCGATGAGATCGGTCCGGGACCCGGTGGTGAAGGCGCTGGTGAACGTTCCTGACATGACGTTGTTGCTCGTGTCACGCACACCCGCCACCGACACGGTGTAGGACCGGCTCGAGGCCAGGAGTGAGCTGGGCCTCAGCGTCAGTACCCGATTGGAGTCCGACAGGGTTCTCGTCACCGCCACCGGAGTCGACCCGTTCGACAGCAGGCGCACATTGCCGAGACTCGCCGCGCTCATAGGCTCGCTGAACCGAACCTGGACCAGCGCGTTTCTTGGCGTCCCAGTCGCTCCAGCGGCAGGATTCACGGCGGTGACCAGCGGCGGCGTCGTGTCGGCCGCAAGAGTGGTGGTGAAGTAGAGGCTGTACGAATTCTGCGCATTGCCCGCAAGGTCGTACCCGAGGCTCATGTTGATGCTGTGCTGGCGGTTGACCGCCATCAGGCCGCTCGGCACAAAGGTATAGGTCAAGCCGTCGCTGCTTATCGAGCCCGTTCCTGGACGGTAACCGAACCCGTAGTCATACAGGAACGTTGCGGTCTGAGAGAGGACCGTCGCCGCGTCCATCGGCTCGTCGAACGTGAGCTGGAACGCGGAATTGGTCGGCACATTGGTGACGCCATATGCGGTGACGTTGGTCGCGATCACGTTCGGGCGCACCGTATCGGCGCTAATGCCGGTCGTGAACCGCGACGTCAACGGTGCGACCGGCGCGCCTGCCGGGTCCTCGATCCCGCTCACGGTCAGGGTCAGCTGTGTCGACTCGGGGAGCGGCGCCAGCGGAACGAGCGTGACGATGGTGTTCGCGCTGTTGAACGTGACGCTCGTCGGAATGGGCCCGGCACTGTGCGCGAGTGACAGTGTTGCTGAAGTGACGGTGACCGGGTTGATCCCTTCGCTGAAATACACACGGACGGTGGCGTTGACCCCGACAGCCGTGGTGCCGTCAGGCGGAGCGACGCTCGCGACGGCCGGCGGCGTCGCATCGGCACCGGCGCCGGTGTAGAAGTAGGCGCTTGTGCCGGCAAAAGGCGTGTTCTGCAGGTCCCGAAGCCCAGTCGTCAGGTAGATGTAGTTGTAGCTATCGGCGACGAACGGCGCGGCCGGCGTGAAGCGCACGACGCGGTCGCCGTTTCTGAGCGACAGCGTTCCGGCGAGTGGCTGATTGGCCGCGTTCACCACGTAGAGGTTCGCCGATACGACCGTAGCCGGAAGCAGCGGTTCGTTGAACTCGATGTCAATGACGTCGTTGGTCGCGTTTCCGGCGGAATAGAAGACCGGGCTGGTCCGGACGATAGTCGGTGCCTGCGTGGTCGGCTCGCCCGCGACCGTGAAGGAACCGCTGTAGTCGTACAGGGCGTTGCCGAACGCGTCGGTGGCCGCGCTCGTGACGAACACCTGGACGAGCGCCCCTGGGGTGAGGTTGCCAGCCGGATTGAAGTGAATGGCCGTGCCTCCACCCGAGACCGTCAGCGCTCCCTCGACCAGCACGCCGTTCTGCGCGAGGTAGAAAGCGTCTGGGACCGTTGACGCGTCGAGCGGCTTGTTGACGATCAACGTGATGTTCGCGTCGGCAGCAATTCCGGAACCGCTCGGACGCTGCGTCACGATCTGCGGCCGATTTGCCTCGAACGTCGAGCCGGTCGTGAACGTGCTCGAGAAATCGAGGAGCGGATTGCCGGCGAGATCGGTGACGTCGCCGGTCGCCACGACCGTGATTTGACTCTCGAACGGCAGGCTGGCACTGAGGAAGACCGTCCGATTGTCGGCCGACCGCGAGACCGACGTCGAGAGCTCGCTGCCACCGGCGAAGAGTGCGAACGTATCGCCATTGATGGTGCTCGGCAGCAAGGGCTCCGAGAAGGTCAGCGTGACGGTGGCCTGTGAACCGATGCCGGTCGCCCCATCGGTCGGCGACACCATGACGATCGTCGGCGCGGTCGTGTCGCCGGTTGCGGCGGTCGTGAAGTTCGACGAGATGTACTGAAGCACGTTGCCGGCGAGATCGACAAGCTGCGAGTCGTAGTTCGAGTACACCGTCATCTGCGTGGAACTGGGGTACGGCGCGATCGGTGTGAACGTGATCACCGTTCCGTTCGGATTGGTGCTGTAAGTGCCGGGCAGCTGCACCCACCCGTAGCCGACCACGTTCGCAAACACCGGCATCGAACTGGCGAAGTCGCCCGTCCGGACCGGCTCGCTCACCGTCATCACGACCGGAGCGTTGACGGCGACGTTGGATGCACCGTTGGTCGGCGAGAGGCTGACGACGGTGGGCGCGATCGTGTCGGCGGTCGCCGAGGCGCTGGTCGTGAACGAGCTGCCGACCGGCGTACCGGTGTTGCCAGACGAGTCGCGCACGGCGCCGACTTGTATCGCGTACGTGGTCGAGACCGAGAGGTTAGCGGACGGAGTAAAGAGCAGTGAGAGCCGATCGGTGGAGAGCGCGTAAGCTCCGGTAACCGACGGTGTGAGCTGGATCGTCGACGAAGAAATCGACGTCCCATCGACTGGCTCAGAGAATGTCACGCGGACCCGCGCGTTGACCGGGACGTTCGTGGTGCCGGCCGCTGGAGAGATCGCGACGACGCTGGGCGCGACCGTGTCGGCGGCGTTGGCCGTGCGGAAGTACACTCCGCCGAGGCTGCCGATGTTGCCGACAAGATCTTCGAACGATGTGAGGTAGTAGTAGTACTGCGTCGACTTCTCGAGCGGTACATCAGGTGTGAGCAACGCGCTCCGGCGATCCGCCGCGACGGTAATCGTGCTGCGAATATAGACGCCGACGCCAGGATAGTAGAGATAGAACGTGCCGTTGTTGATCGAGATCGGATTGATGGCCTCGTTGAAGGCAACACGGATCTCGGGACGCAGGCCGACCTCGGCGTCGTTGTAGACCGGCGAGTACGCGCTGACAGTCGGGCTCGTCGTATCGTTCGCGGCACCAGTCGTGAATACGAAGCTGCCTGGGTTGGTCAGAGAGTTTCCGGCGATGTCGCGCAGGTCGCTCGTCAGGGTGACCGTGTAGTCGGTGCCAGCCCCGAGCTGCGTGGCCGACGTGAAGCGGATGCGTCGCTGCCCATCCTCGAGCGTATAGGTGCCCGGCACATTCACGCCGCTGGTCTGGATTCGCAGGCCGGTGGCGCGCGTGGCGGCGTTGATCGGCCGGTCGAATTGCAGGCTGATCTTTGCGTTCCGGCCGATGCCGGTGTCACCGCTCTGTGGGCTCGTCAGTCGCAGCGTTGGGCCGGTCGTATCGGTCGAGAACCCGGTCGTGAAGTACCGAGTATTGCCCACCCGACAGGTGGTTGCCGGCGACGTCAGTGATGGGATTGTTCAGATAGGCGTAGTACACGCGGTTGACGGCCAGCAGCTGGCCTGGAACGAACGTTGCCACGCGCCCGGTCGCGTCCAAGGTCACCGTGCCGCCGAGGTACTGTCCGGTCACCGAGTCGTAAAGCTGGAAGCTCGATGTCGTGACGGTACTCCGGTTCAATGGCTCGTTGAATTCCGCGGTGACAACCGTATTGACCGGTACTCCAGCTGCGTTGACTGGCGGGCTGATCGTGAGCAGCGCCGGCGCGGTCACGTCCGTGTCGTTGACGACGAAGCCGCCAGGCACTGTCAGTACATCGGTGCCGGTTGTAATCACCACATCACGCGGGCCAAGCGTCGCGTTGACGTCGATCGTGATGTTGGTCGTCAGCGTTGTCGTTGAGCCGACGACGTTCGAGTTGACGGTGACTCCCAGCGCCGTAGCTGACCGACGTGACACCCGCCTGCCAGTTGGTGAACGCGCCCGTGATCGTCACGTTTCGGGTCAGGCCGCGCTGACCGGCGTTCGGATCGATGCTCGTAATTGTCGGGACGCCCTGGAGGACCGTGAACCCGTTGAGGAGCGTGACACTCTCGGTCCCGGTCGTGATCGACACGCTCCTCGCGCCCACCGTGGCGCCGGCCGCGATCGAAATCGGAACCGAGGCAAGCGTCGGGCCATTCACCGTCACAGTCCCGACACTGATGCCAGCGCCGAAGGACACCGTCGTCAGGCCTGGCGAGAAGTTGGTAAACGCGCCGTTCAGGATGACGGTGGCGTTTGTTCCCTGGATCGCCGACACCGGGGAGATCGAGAAGAGGGTTGGCTGTCCCGGCGTCACGGTGAAGCCACCAACCTGCTGTGCGGTCTCTGCCCCAGTCGTGAGAACGACGGTTCTCGAGCCGGGTGACGCGCCCGGTGCGACCGTGACATTCACCGTCGCGTGCGTGGCGTCGATGACGCTCACCGAATTGACAGTGACACTTGCGCCAAGATTCGCCGTCGTCGAGCCGGCGGCGAAGTGCGTGAACTGACCGACGATGCCGAGGCTGAGCGTTTCAGCCTGACGTCCGGTCGTGGGTGACACCGTCGAGATCGTTGGCAACCCGGCGGTCACCGTGAACCCGTTCGAAAGTGTCGCGACCTCTCCGAGTGTCGTCGCCGTGACCGTATGCGCGCCGAGCGAGGCGGACGGACTGACGGAGATATTGACCGTCGCACTCGTCGGGCTGTTGACGAGGACAGACGTGACCGTGATGTCACCGCCGAATGACATGACCGTGCTGCCGTTGGCAAGGTGGGTGTTCGTGCCGGTGACGGTCACCGTCAGGTTCTCGGCCTGACGTCCGCTCGACGGCGAGACCTGCGCGACGGCTGCGTTGCCGGCCGTCACCGCGAAGAACGAGCCGGCGTCGAGCGATGAGGCGGACTGCGCGCCGGTCGTCAGCGTGACGGTCCGGTTGCCCACCGCGGCCAGCGGGCTGATGGCGATGTTCACCGTGGCGACCGTCGTGCTCGTGACCGTCACGGAATTGACCGTGATCCCCGCACCGAAGTTCGCGGTCGTCGTGCCGTTGACAAAGCCCGTGAAGAGCCCCGTGACCGCAAGGCTCAGGGTCTGGCCCTGCTGGCCGGACGCCGGGCTGAGCGCCGTCAGGCGCGGCGTGCCGGGCAGGATGGCGAAGGCATTCGCGGCCGATACGGCGTTTTCGCCGTCGGTTGTGAGCGACCACGGTTCGTGCGTCCTGCGCGAAAGGCTCGAGTGAAATGTTGACCGTCGCCGACGTCGGGCTGTTCACCGTGACAAGGTTGACGATGACGCCACCGCCGCCGAACGACGCCGTCGTGACGCCCTGCACGAAGTGGGTGTTCTGCCCGGTATTGAAATGTTGAGGTTCGACTGACCCTGCTGTGCGCTCGTCGGCGTGATCACCGTCAGCGCGGCAGGACCTGCCGTGACCGCGAACGTGTTGCTAGCGACTTCGGATCCCGTCGTGACGCTGATGGACCGCCCACCGGTGAAGGCAGTCGGGCTGATGGTGATGTTGGCTGTCGCGGCGGTCGGGCTGGTGACGGTCAGGGAGTTGACCGTGATCCCTTGCCCGAAGCTGGCCGTGCTCGTTCCCTGCACGAAGGTCGTGTTCACGCCCGTCAGCGAAACGTTGAGCGTCGCCCCCTGTTGACCGGAACCCGGGGTGACGGCAGTCAGGGTCGGGGCACCGACGGCCTCGACGCAGTTCGAGAATTCCGAGGTGTTGTTGTCGGCGTCGGTGGCCGTGGACGTGACGACCTGGCCAGCCGCGACGGTAACAAACGGAATCGTGGCATTGCCCGTTCCATCCGTCGCCACGGCCACGGCGGTCAGGAACGTGGCGCCCTCGCCGCGCCCCGACGCGTCGCACGCGGTGTTGCCGAACAACTCGACCACGAAGGCCGTGTTGGGCGTGCTGTTCAGCGTGCCCTGCACGCCGCCCGGGGCGGCCGTCAGAACCGGGAAGTTCTGCTGGTTGTTGCCGTTGCCATCGGCGTCGCCCGTATCGTTCGGTGTCACACCCGCGATGCCGAGATCGATACCCAGCTGACCGTTCTGGAAAATGGCGTTGCCGCGAATCGAGTTGTTGATACCCGTGATCACGCGAACGCCGGATTGCGCGTTGAAGGCGATGATGTTGGCGTTGACGCCGCCGACGGCGCCGATGAAATTGTCGCTGGCGCTCGACGTGACGATCACGCCGGCGGTGCCGTTCGGCAGCGCAGCCGACCCGGCCGCGTTGGCACCAATCAGATTGTTGGCGACGATGTTCGAGTGTGCGTCGACGCCGCTGATCGTGATGCCGGAGAGCCGGTTTCCGGAGATGACGTTGCGGCCAGCCACGCCCACGAGGTTGGCGGGTGCGTCGAAGATGGCGACGCCGTCGCCGTTCCCGACGGCGGTATTGCCGGACGGATCGGTGCCGATGAAGTTGCCGAGCAGCAGGTTGCCGGTGGTAGCAGCCAGGCTCAACGTGATGCCGTTCCGGGTGTTGCCGGAAATCACGTTGGCCCCGACACCGCCACCACCTATCGCGTTGCTCGGGCTGCGGTCGAGGAAGATGCCGTCGCTGCGATTCGGCAGTGCTATGGTGCCGGTGGGATCCGTGCCGAGATAGTTGCTCTGGAGGATGTTGGTGCCTCCAAGCTGGATGACGATGCCGGCGCCGCCAAGGGCGCCCGCTGCGCCGCCGGTGCCAAAGCGGTTGATCACCAGGCCGCGGACGCTCGAGTTGCTGGCGGTGATGAAGAGGCCGTTCGATGTGGCGCCCGCGCTCGTGCCGTTCAGCTCGATGAGCGGTGTGCCGGTGTATCCGGGCTGCGTCGTGCCATCAATCGCGACCGGGTCGGCGATGGTCGGCAGCGGCGACAGGGGTGCGATGGTGTGGACGCCAGTTCCTGGAATCGCGAACGAGATGATGTCGGTTGCGGGATTGGCGTTGGCGTCGAGAATCGCCTGCCGCAGGGATCCAGGTCCGCTGTCGGCCGTCGTCGTCACCGTGAAGTTGAGGCTCGAGAACTGGTCGACGATCGTGGCGCCGGCCGTCGATCCTTCGACGGTGAAGGTGATCGTCTCGACGCCCTCGAGCAGCGCGTCTGGTATCGGCGTGACCGTCAGCGTGACCGATGTCTGACCGGACGGTATGCGGATATCGAAGATGCCGCCTGTCGCGGGACCGAGGAGCGCGGTGCTGCTGACCGAGTAGTCGATGGTGTTGCTGGCCGCGCCGCCCACCGTCACGCGCACATCGCGGTCGTAGGTCACGGCACCGCCGCGGGTGACGACGAAGGTCGCCGGGTCCGGACCGGTTTCGGACGCGGCGGGGTCGGTCGCCGCGATTGTGACCGTCGGCTCATCGGCAATCGTGGCCGTGGCGCTCGAACCCTCGGCCGTCAGAATGACGGTCTCGGAACCCTCGACCTCTGGACTGAAGATCGGTGTGACGGTGATCGTGGCGGACGCCTGCCCGGCCGGGATCCGGATGTCGAATATCCCGCCTGTCGCGGGACCGAGGAGTGCGGCGCTGGCGATCGAGTAGTCGATGTTGTTGCTGGCCGTGCCGCCCACCGAAATACGCACGTCGCGGTCGTAGGTGACAGCTCCGCCTCGGGTCACGACGAAGGTCGCCGTGTTCGGCCCGAGCTCGGCCGCCGCGGCGTCGGTCGCCGCAAGCGTGACGATTGCCTCATCGGCAATCGTGGCCGTCGCGCTCGATCCCTCGGCCGTCAGGATGACGGTTTCTGGACCCTCGACCTCCGGATTGAAGATCGGTGTGACGGTAATCGTGGCCGACGCCTGCCCGGCCGGGATGCGGATGTCGAAGACCCCCCCTGTCGCGGGACCGAGGAGCGCGGTGCTGCTGACCGAATAGTCGATGGTGTTGCTGGCCGTGCCGCCGACCGTGATGCTCACGTCACGGGCAAGGGTCGTCGATCCGGATCTTGTGACCGTGAATGTTGCCGTGTTCGGCCCGAGCTCCGCGGCGTCGGCGTCCGTCGCCGTGAGTTGAACCGCGGCCGCAACTACGGCGAACGGCAGTCCATTCGATGTTCCGCCGCCCGGCGCTGGATTCGAGGCCGTAACGGTTGCCGTCCCTGTTGCGGCGAGGTCCGCCGCTGCAATCGCCGCGAGGAGCTGTCCGTTATTGACGAAGGTCGTAGAACGAGCGGAGCCATTCCAGCGCACTTCAGCGCCAGGCACGAAGTTGCTGCCGTTCACCGTCAGGGTGAAGCCTTGTCCGCCGACCGTCCCAGTCGCCGGCGATAGGCTGGTGAGGATCGGCAACGGATTCGATGCTGCTGCTCCCCACACCACATCGTCAAAGGCAATCCCGTCGGCATCGCCGTCGGGGTGTACCACCCTGATGCTCTTCACGGGCGTCGAGGAGTTGATGCCGACGAAGAGCCTGTTGTCGAACTGACCCGCGCTACCTACGATCAGATTCGAATCCAGAGTCGTCAGGGGCAACGTCCCGATGACGACGCCGCCGGCATCCAGGAACTGAACCGTAACCGTGTTGAAGCCGGGATTCAGGTTTGCAACCCACAGTCCCACCGATGTTTGGGGCGTGGTGAACGTGAAGTCGTAGTTCTCCGATCGAGTGTCATCGAACCCAAACGGAAGGCCCGGAATCGCTGACGACGACACCACGTGGGTTGGCGATCGCACATTGCCCGTCGAGACGAACGAACCGTCTCCCGCGGCCGCCACACGCATGGGATCGCCGTCGCGCTGCGTCAGCGTCAAGCCGAGGCCCGTGTACTCGGTTCCAGTGAGTATCGTTCCAGTCGAGAAGGGCTCGAAGTCGACGGTCGTCAGACCTGTGGGTGCACCGGCCCTCCACGCGGCGTAGCTCGTGGTTGGCGAGGTCGGATTGGCCGGCGTCGCTGGTATCTCGAACTTCACCAGGTTGAAGTTGACCGTCGCACCCTGAGAGCCGAAGTTGAGGCCGTCGCCTGTTCGGAACGCCCCGAAGCCGGGATAACCCGTGAGACGCTCGATGCCGTTCACGAACAGCGTCGCCAGCGCCGTGGCCGGGTCGTAGACCAACTCGAGGAAGACCCAGGTGTTGGCGGCGCCGGGAATCGTGTAGGCGAGTGACGTCGTGGTGTTCGTGTCGAAGAGTCCGACTTCAGTATCGGCACCGACCGTTCGCACGCCGACGTCAAATCGTGGCCGATCAGTCGATGTAAGGAGACCAAAGTAGTTCCAACCCGTGCCGCTCACGACGCGGACGCGCGCGGTCAACCGCCAGCCCTGGATAAACCCAGGCGCGTAGTTCACCGGGTGGCCGTAGAAGGCCGAGCTTCCCGCTCCGGTGAACTGCCACGCCGCGAACCCGCCATCGTTGATGACTGCCGCGGGCGCGCTGATCCCGCTGAACTGTGTGAAACCCTCGGTGGTTGGGTTGGCAGCGCCCAGGTGCTGGGCGAGGGCGGCCACGGTGATGCAATTGGAGAACTCCGACGTGTTGCTCGATGAGTCCGTAGCGGTGGCCGTGACGAATGGATTGCCGGCGACCGCGAAGAACGGAATCGCCGCGTTGCCATTGGCATCGGTGGTGACGGCCGACGCGCCGAGCAACGTCGCGCCCTCGCCGTTGCCGGATGCGTCGCACGCCGCGTTGGCGAAGAACTCGATGCGGAAGGTGCTGCCCGGGAAGGTATTGAGCGTGCCTTGGACGCCGCCCGCAACCGCGGTGAGCACCGGGAAGTTCTGAAGGTCGTTCGGTCCTGAGTCCGCATCCAGAGAGTCGTTAGCGGTGACACCGTTCGCGCCGAGATCGATGCCGAGCGTGCCGTTGCCGATGATGGAATTCCCCAGGATGGCGTTGTTCGTGCTCCCCGCCGACACCGACACGCCAGCGCCGTTGTTGAAGGCGATGAGGTTCGCTGCTCCAGCCTGGATGCCGCCGACCGTGTTCGAGGACGCGGTGCTGACCGCGTTCACGCCGACGCTGACACCTTCGCCGTTCGCGAGCGCGAGCGTACCGCTGACGTCAGTACCGATGAAGTTGCCCTGGATGATGTTGGCTGTCGCGCTCGCCCCGAGGCGCACGCCGGTCTGGTTGTTGCCGGAGATGATGTTCCGTGCCGCCGGCGTCAGCCCGCCAACGAGGTTGGCCTCGCCGATGATGATCACGCCTGCCTGCTGGTTGCCCAAATCGACGACGCCAGCGGGATCCGTCCCGATGTAGTTGCCGGTTACGACGTTCGCGCGCGCCGTGGCACCCGTGAACTGAACACCCGAGATGAGGTTGCCCGAGAGCACGTTGCGGGCCGCGGCCGTCGTACCACCGATCGTATTCCCCGACGAACCGACGGCGACCCCGTTGCCATTGGGTGATGCCGCCGTGCCGGCGGCATTCAGCCCGATCCAGTTGGCTTCGATTCTGTTGCCCGTGCCCTGAACCGCGATGCCGTTCGCCGAGGCGAACCGGTTGATGGTGAAGCCGCGGATCACGCTGTCGTTGCCCAGGGCGAGTCCGTTCCCGTTGACGACTGCGGCGCCGTTGAGCTCGATGAGCGGCGTCCCGACATAGCCAGGCTGCGTCGTCGCGTCGAGGAGGACCGAGTCGGTGATTGCCGGCAGAGTCGTCGCCGGCGCAATCGTCTGGACCCCGGAGCCAGGAATGGCAAAGGTGATCGTGTCGCCGCCGATACGAGCATTGGCGTCGAGAATCGCCTGGCGCAGCGAGCCGGCGCCGCTGTCGTTGGTATTGGTGACGACGAGCGTCAGCGGTCCGGCGACAGTGACAGTGGTCGTCGCCGTTGCCGAGTTATTCGCCGGCACGGGGTCCTGTTCATCTGCCTGGACGGTGGCCGTGCTGCTGAGCGAGCCGATGGCGCCTGGCGTGCCGACGATCGACAGCGTCGCGTTGGCGCCGCTGGCCAGCGTCCCAAGGGTGCACGTGAAGACCGGCGTGAACTCGCAGGTTCCAGACGACGCGTTGACGTTGAACGACCCGCTCCACACGGTGCTGACCCGAACGTTCGTCGCCGGATTCGGACCGTTGTTCGTGATCGTGATCGTGTAGACGAGCTGACCGCCGACGACGATCGGATCCGGCGAGTCGATGTTGGTGGCGGCAAGCTCCGCAGTCGTGCCGGACGGGACGACGCAGGCCGAGAATTCCGACGTGTTGTTCGACGAGTCCGTAGCCGTCGCGGTGACGAACTGCCCAGGCGCAGAAGCGAAGAGCGCAATGGCCGCGTTTCCGGAACCGTCTGTCGTAACTGATGTGCTGCCGAGGAACGTCGCGCCCTCGCCGCTGCCGGACGCATCACATGCCGTGTTGCCGAAGAACTCGATGCGGAACGCGCCGTTGGGTGTGCTGTTGAGCGTGCCCTGCACGCCGCCGGGCGCGGCGGTCAGGACCGGGAAGTTCTGCCGGCCGTTGGGACCGCTGTCTAGATCGCCGGCGTCGTTCGCGGTGACGCCGTCGTTGTCGATGTCGATGCCAAGGAACGCGTGGCCGGAAATACTGTTGCCGAGAATCGCATTGCGGGCGGACGTCGCCGTGAGCACGATAATCCCCACGCTGTTGTTCTGGATGATGTTGCCGTCACCAGCGTTAACACCGCCGATCGTATTTCCAGACGTGTCGTCGATGCGGATGCCAACGAAGCCGTTGGACGCGATCACGTTGTTTCGGACGACGTTGGCGTCGGCACCGGTTCGAATCTGGATGCCATTGTTGTTGTTGGCGACGACGTTGCGGGCGTTGCCGGCGCCGCCGATCGTGTTGCCTGGCGCGGTGACGACATCGATGCCGATACCGGTGTTGGCCAACGGCGTCGTTCCGTTGGCGGCCGTGCCGATGAGGTTTCCCTGAATCAGGTTGCCGGTTGCGGTTGCACCGACGATGGTCAGCGCGTGCTGCGCGTTCCCGGAGATCACGTTGCCGGCGCCGGCTACCGTCCCTCCGACCGTGTTGCCGGGGGCGCTGAGAATGAAGACGCCGCTCTGGATGCCTTGATTGGGCACTGCCGCAGTGCCGGCGGCATTCGTCCCGACGAAGTTGCCCTGGATGGCGTTGCCCGATGCCGATGCGCCTTGCACGATGATGCCGCTGCCGGTGTTGCCGGAGACAATGTTCCGTGCGGCGGCCGTGGCCCCGCCGACGAAGTTGCCTGCGGACTCTATGCGTACGCCGTTGCTGTTTGCCGCGCCTGCCGTTCCGGTGGAGTCGACGCCAACCCAGTTCCCTTCGATGCGGTTGTTCGTATTGCCTGCGCCCGACTGAACCCAGATACCGTCGCCGCCGCTGAATCGGTTGATGATCAGGCCACGGATCACGCTGTTGTTCGTGATTACGACGAGGCCGTGCGCCGAGCCAGCCTGCGAGCCGTTCAGCTCGACGATCGGCGTCGTTCCGGTGAAACCTGTCTGCGTCGTTCCGTCGATGGTGATCGGGCTCGTGATCGTCGGCAGCGCGGTTACCGGGACGATCGACCGCACGCCTGTGCCGGGAATGGCGAACGTGATGGTGTCCGGATCCGGCGTGCGCGTTTGCGTCGAGAATGGCCTGACGCAGCGAGCCAGCGCCGCTGTCGTTGGTGTTCGTTCACGACCAACGTCGGGGACCCGCGGCGACAACAGTCGTCGTCGTCGTTACCGAGTTGTTCGCGGTACGGGATCGGTGCCGCGGTGGTGACGGTCGCCGATGTCGTCAGAGTGCCCATCGCTGTCGGCGTGACGACGATACTGACCGAAGCACTGGCGCCATTGGCGATGGTGCCGAGCACGCAGGTCACGGTCGTCGTCCCGCTGCAGGAGCCGATGCGAGGCGCTGCGCCGAGACCAGCGTGACGTTGGCCGGCAACGTGTCGGTGACCGTGACGTTGCGTCGCCGCATCCGGACCGAGGTTCGACACGCCGATCGTGTAGGTGAGCTGAGAACCAACCGTCACCGGATCCGGGCTGTCCTGCTGCGTAATCGACAGATTGGCCGTGCCGGCGTCGACGCGACCTGCGCGCACAGCGAGAACTCCGACGTGTTGCCGTTCGAATCGGTCATCGTTGCCGTGATAAACGAGCCCGCTGGCACGAGAGACGAGGGGAAGCTCGCTTCCAGGTTGGCGTCGGCTCCATTCCCCGTGCCCGATGTCACACCGATCAAGGTCTGGCCTTCACCGTAGCCCGTCTGGTCGCAGGCCGCGTTCGCGTAGAAATGCACCAGGAACTGACCGACGGGTGTTGGACTGAGCGCGACCGGGACGAGCACGTTCGCCCCAACGGTCCTCGCGGAGCTCAGTACGGGCCAGTTGATCAAGGTGTTGGAGCCGGTGTCGGTGTCACCGGCGTCGTTCGGGGTCACGCCACCCGGCACCAGGTCGATGCCGAGCAAGCCGTTGGAGAAGATCGAGTTGTTGACGATGGCATTCCCGGTGCCGGTATCGACTCGCACGCCATAGCCGCCGTTGAAGGCGATGACGTTGCCGGTCGTTGTTGTCAGGCTTCCGACGCGGTTGTTGTTCGACTGCATGAGCACGCCATGCGAGCCGTTCCCGAGAGGCAGCGTTCCCGTGGCGTCCGTGCCGATCAGATTCGAGAGCGCTTGGTTACCGCCGGTGCCAACTGTGAAGAAGGCCAGGCCAACGTTGGTATTTCCGGAAATCAGGTTGCCGTCAGCAGGCTGTGGCCCCCCCACCGTATTTCCCACGGTCGCGAATCCAAACTCGATACCGTTATTACCGTTGCCGACGCGGGCAGTGCCAGCGGCATCGGTGCCGACGTAGTTCCCCCGCACGACGTTGCCGGTGCCGGCCGCGTCCTGTATGCGGATGCCGGATCCGAGGTTTCCAGACACAACGTTGCGCGCTGCGATCGACGAACCGCCGACAGTGTTATTGCTCGCGCCGCCGAAAATGTTGATGCCGTTGTTCCCGTTAGCCACTGCGGCAGTGCCGGCCGCGTTGGTTCCGATGAGATTCCCGAGCACCTGATTGCTGTTCGCTCCGGCACCATTCATGTTGACGCCGCCGCTCGTGTTGCCCGAAATCAGGTTGCCGCTACCGGTTGCGGTTCCACCGATGGTGTTTCCCGACGATTGCACGAGTACACCGGCTGTGCCGTTGGCGATCGCTGCCGTGCCGTTGATATTCGTGCCAATGTAGTTGCCGGAGATAACGTTGCCGCTCGCACCGCTCAAAACGATCAGTCCCTGCGCCAGGTTGCCCGAAATGAGATTTCTCGCCGCCGCCGTGGTGCCGCCAATGGTGTTGTTCGGTGAGTTGACGAAAATGCCCTGCTGCTGATTCGGAAGCGCCGCAGTGCCGGCAGCATTGGTACCGATGAAATTGCCTTCGATCGTGTGTCCGCCCGGACCATTGAGCGTGATACCAGCGAACGCGAACCGGTTGATAGCGAGGCCGCGAATAATGGTGTTGCTGGTGTTGACAAACAGGCCGGCTGTCGCACCGGCGTTCTCGCCGCTGATCTCGATGAGCGGCGTGCCCGCGTAGCCCGGCTGCGTCGTCGCGTCGATGACGACCGGCTCGGTGATTGTGGGCAGCGGGGCGGCGAGCGTCGGCCGGATGGTGTGCACGCCGGCGCCGGGAATGTTGAACGCGATCGTGTCGCGCGGTCCGCCGTCGTTCGACCGGATAATCGCGAGCCGCAGCGAACCCGGTCCGCCCTCGTTCGTGTTGGTCACGACGAGCGTGCTGGCGCCCGACGTAATCGTGGTCGTGAGGAAAGCGGCATTGTTGCTCGGGCTTGGATCGGCCGTCGTGCCGGTGACGCCGGCGGTACTGAGCAAGCCCCCGCCCGACAGCCCTCGCGCGTTCACAGTCAACGTCGCGGTCGCTCCGCTGGCCAGCGTGCCGAGCTGACACGTCACGCCGGGCCGGGTCACGGTGCAGTTTCCTGGCGAGGCGCCGATCGATACGAACTCCGCGAGGTTGCCAAAGGTCACGTCGAGCTGAACGCCCGTCGCGGGGTTGGGCCCGTTGTTCGTCACCTGAGCGGTGTAGGTGAACGTCGTGCCCTCCGCCACCGGGCTCGTCGGCCCCTGGAACGCGATCGCGAGATCGGCCGCTGGCCGATCGCAGGTGTTGAGGAATACCAGGAACTGGCTCTCACCGAGGAACGGCCCGCCAACCGGCAGGATGATGTCCGGGCGCCCGTCGCTATTGAGATCGGCAATCGTGGGCTGCGAGCCCTGGTACGACGACAGGTAGAACGGCGCAGCGAAGTTGCCCAGACCGTCGTTCAGCTGGATGCCGACGCCTCCGCCGGTTCGCGCCCAGACGAGATCGAGATCGCCGTCGCTGTCGAGGTCTCCGGACACCGGCGCGTCGTTGGTGAGCGCCGGGTCCCCGGCGAGACCACCGGGCGTGAAGCCGCCCGTACCGTTTCCGACGAAGATTCGTAGCTCGCCGGTGCCTGTCGGTGGGAAGATGCCGACGATGAGATCCGGGAAGCCATCGCCCGTCAGGTCGCCGACCTTGACGAAACCGGCGATGTTGGGTACCGAGAGGCTCGATGGCGCCTGGAAGCCAGCCGCTCCGTTTCCGAGAATCGTGATCAGCGCGCCCGCGGTGTAGACCACCAGATCGGGATTGCCGTCTCTATTGAAATCGTCGGAGTGCACGGTCGACTCGCCCGTCGACGTGAGCATCGTCGTTGGCGGCTGGAACGTGCCGTTCCCGGTGCCGTAGAGAATCATCACGAGCGGTCCGGCGCTGTTGCCAGCGAGCGCGAGGTCGACGTTGCCGTCGCGGTTGAAGTCGGCCGCGATCACGTTCTCTGCCGTGTTCGGCAGCGTAATGATCGACACCGGTCCGAAGCCGCCCTGGCCGTTGCCGAGATACACCCACACCTGCGCCACGCCCTCCGACGAGATGGCGACGTCGAGGTGGCCGTCATTGTTGAAGTCGGCGACCGCACCCCCGTCGGGCGACCCGGGAATCGTCATGAACGTCGGGGCGCCGAATCCTCCGGTGCCGTTGCCGAGCACGATGCCGACGGTGTTGATTCCGGCTGGCCCGTAGATCAGATCGACGTGTCCGTCCTCGTTGAAGTCTCCCTTCTCCGCGCCGAAGTTGAGTCCGACGGGGCTGGCGAGGTACGGCGTCGGGCCGGAGAAGCAGACGGTCGTGCACGGCGTGACCGTGGGCGTTGTTGAGGTCGACGCGGTGCTGACCGCGGTGTTGTTGGCGATCGGATCGGCTTCGTTGGCAGAGACGACCGCCTGGTTCGTGTGGGTGCCGCCAACGTTCGGCCGGACGTTCACCACGATTGTCGCGCTTGTGCCGCTACCGAGCGTGCCGAGCGCGCAGGTCACCGTCCCGTTGGCGTGCGTGCACGATCCGGCGTTCGTTGTCGCGCTGACGAACGTCGTGCCCTCGGGCAGCGTATCGGTCACGCGCACGTTGGACGCAGTCGCCGGCCCGGCATTCGATACATTGAGTGTGAAGGCGAACGGCGTACCGATGGACACCGGCGTGGCCGGAGCGCTCGAGACGATGCCGACGTTGGCGGCGGCGCCGACGGCGCCGACCGTGATCGTGACAGTCTGGTAGTCGATGATGCCCGACGTGGACTGAAACCGCGCGGTGAACGTGTAGGTGCCAGCCACGGTCGGCGTGCCGGTGATCGCGCCCGTGGCGGGATCGATCGACAGGCCGGTGGGCACTGTGCCGCCGGCGACGGTCCAGGTACCGGGCAGAATCGAGGTCAGTGTCGTCGAGTAGTTACCGCCCGATGTGCCGCCCGGCACCGGCGCGGCGGACGTCAGCACGCCTGCCGCGGTCGGCTGCGTGATGCCTTGATCGGCCTCGGGCGTGTTGACGGCCTGCGCCACCGCGACGGGCGTGACGCTTTCGGCGGCTCGGAACGTGATCGCATCGGTCTTGATCGGGTCGAAGACGCGCAAGGTGATGCGCGCGGTCTCTCCGGGGGCTATCGCAATCGTGAGGTTCTCGAGGTCCGGATTCTCCAGGTCGGGGTTCGCTAGTTCGGCTCCCGTGACGAACCTGGGGTTCGGTATGTTGGCGAGGAGCACCGTCTGCGACTGCTTCAGCAGCGAACACCCGAGTGCCGCGGGCGTCTGATAGATCTTGTGCGCGATGAGCTGGCTCTTGAAGCCGGCCGGAAGCTGGCGGTTGAGCGCGAGCCTGACGGTATACGAGCTCGCCGTATTGCCCTTGTTCGTGACCGTCCACGTCGTGTCGCTGAGCGCGCCATTCAGGAGATCGACGTTTTCGAGGTCAGGATTTTCGAGGTCGGGATTTTCGAGATCCGGATTCTCGAGGTCCGGGTTTTCGAGGTCGGGGTTGAGAATCGACGGGTTGGCCACCGTCGTGTTCTCGAGGTCCGGGTTCTCGAGATCCGGGTTCTCCAGATCGGGATTCTCGAGGTCCGGATTGCGGACGGTCGCGTTCTCGAGGTCGGGATTGTGGACTTCCGTGTTCTCGAGGTCTGGGTTTTCGAGGTCGGGGTTCTCGAGGTCCGGATTCTCGAGATCGGGATTCGTCGGATCCGGATTGAGCGCGATCGTTCCTTGCTGGCCGCCGGCGACTGGTGTACCTCCTGGCGCCGAGATCTCGACGACACTGACGTTGATCGGCGCGTGTGGATCGGTCGAGCGCGCGAACACCGTGCGCGCCACGGTCGACCGTGGCGGGACCCGGACGTCAAGGATTGTCAGCTGGTCGAACTGCTTGAACGACGCCTGTCCACCGACCGGCTGGTTGGCGATGGTCAGGCGGTAGCTTTTGATCGTCGTCGCGTTGTTCTGAGCGAAGACCGGGAAACTGCGTTGAAGAGTCGAGCTGAGCCTGCGTGAGTTGCCGAGCGCGCCGACCACGAGTCCCCGGGTAATCCGGGCGGTGTAGATGTTCTGATTGCGCATGCCAGCCTGACCCGGGACGCAGGCCGGCACCGGCTGCGTCGGATCGAACGCGCTCATGGCGGGACGCGCGAAGGGAGGATTCGGCGGCGTGTAGTCGGTCCAACGTCCGTTGGCCGGCGGGCGGATATCGCGGTTGTCCGTCCAGATGCCGTGAAAGACCGGGCTCTCGCTCAGCGCCGTGTTGAAGCTCCAGGTCGATCCGGTGCGGACAAACGGCGCTTCCGTCGCGACGTCGAGGTAGTCGCCCATGAACGGCGACGTGCCAGCCCGGAAGATCGGAAGGTTGGGCGGGTTGTACTCGAGCTGCTGCACCGTTTGTGCGCCCGACACGGCGCCCGATCGGTACTGCGAGAGACGGAAAGCGGCGAAGGACGGAGTCGGCCCAGGGTCGGCTTGGGCGGCTCTCACATCGATCGTGTGACGGATGCGCGGCAGGTGCGCGCCGCTCAGAATCGGCAGCTCGTCGACGTACTGGCCGAAGAGCTGCGAGACATCCTCGTGGAGAGCGTAGTAGACGAGTTGCAGCTTGCCCTGCGCGAAGGCGAGCGCCGGCATGATCTGATGTCCGGGTTCGGGCACGTTGTCGACGGCCACGGGCATGGACCACGTGATTCCTGTGGTCGACGTCGACATGACGATCCGGGCGTCGCCAAACGCAGGGTCTGGGCGCTGTGCTGCGTATCCTCGCGCTGACCAGGCCAGGTAAGCGCGGCCCGCGGCGTCGAACGCCATCGACGGAAATGCGTTCGTTCTGAAGGACGTGTCGGTGGTGCCCTGATCGAACGAGCCGAGTGTGGCGACGACTCTGCGGCGAGGCCGAATGCGACGCCGCCGTTGGTCGAGCGCACGGTGACGATCGCGTCTGGCAGTACGCCGTCGTTGAACTGCCGCCAGGCGATCTGCAGTGCTGCCCGTCTGTGGATCGATTGCGAGCGTGGCGCCCTGCGAGAGTCGTGGTTGCTTTGGTACGGGCAGGCCGACGCCGCGGGACACGAAGTTCGAGTCGAGCGAATCGACGTTGCAGTCGTTGTTCGATGTCGGCGTTTGGGTTGAAGCCAGACATGTCCACAGCTTCGGCCAAGGCTCGCCTGAAGGCGGGTGACGTCAGCGGTATCTGCGACGCCGTCATCGTTGACGTCTGCGCTCTGGCACTCGGCTCAGGACACGAGGTGCGCTCCAGGTCACGCCGCAATTGGTCGACCGGCTGAACATGATGCGGCCGCGTTCTTCGCCAGGTCCGTCGAAGAGCGCGTAGGCCATGTACACGTTGCCGCCGGGAAACGTCTGGAGCGGCACGCCGGTTCCGGTCCCGCCGATCGAGCACGTCGTGCGCACCCGCTCGTGGGATGTCGACAGCCATCCAGGGCTTGTCAACCAACTGCTCGGTTTCGCCCGCCTGTTCGACGCCGGCGCGGACGCGACTGCCACGATTCTTGACGTCACGGTCGGTTCGACGTGCCACGCGTGTGGCCTGTACCTTCTCGCCACGCCCCGGGCGTCGCGCGGCAACGGTCGGTGCGGCGCCCAGCCGGTGCACGATCGACGCACCGAGGTACGCGATCGGTTCGCCGGCGGTGCCCTCCTGGTTGTTGTTGTCGATGAAGCGCGCGACGAAGATTGCGCTCCCTCCGCCCTCCTCGCGCTTGAAGACCAGGCCGCCGTAATAGAACATCCCGTTCGTGCCGGGACGAATGATCGGATCCGCGCCAGCCGGGTATCCTTTGAGCGGCGACACGATCCCGGCTGGAGAGACATCCTGGGGATAGCCAGGCAGCAAGCGCGTGCGCCACGTCAGGCCGCCGTTCTTGGTCGAGTACCAGCCGAGCCAGGCGTCACCCGTGATCTTCTCGCCGATTGTCGGAAACGGAATGTCGACCGTGCGGTAGTCGTTGGCGCCCGCGAGGCAGTTCTGCGGATTGCGGCTCGAGCAGGCCATCGTCGGCTCGTTCTGCCGCTGCAGCGTCCAGTCGCCGTCCGCGCCGGTGCCCGAGATGACGTTGACGTTCGCGCCGGCCGACCCTTGCTGTTGCGCGCCGGCGCGCGCGATGGCAAAGCCGACGATCGATGCGAGCAATACGCCGCCAGCGAGTCGACGGACGGTGCGTGCACGCCGGGAGTCTGACATTCGAGCCTCGTGACTGTCGCGCCGGACAACGCCCGGACGCAGGTCTGCGCCGGACTAAACGACGACGAGCGGCGATGTGTACGCGTCGAGCGAAGGCGTCGGTGCTGAAACCGCATCGCAAGAATCGATGCAGCGGTGTACGCGTCGTCTACACGAGCAGTTCGTGGGCGGGCGATAGTTCACGCACGAGCGCCGGGTCGCAGCACCGACACTGCCGAGCAACCACCAGGGGATCGGAAAGGGTGCGATTCTAGCGCGAGTCGCCTCGCAATGGAGCAGTTAAATCGTCGTTTTTTGTGACACTTTTCTGAGTCTGCATCGCCGGTCGCCCGCCAATGTTCAAGTCCGGGTTGACGCAGACAAAAGGATCACCGAGGGCAGACGCTTAGTGGCGCTGGCCAGTATTTGTCTACGTGGATGGTGGCGTTGTTCTTGCTGAACTCAGGCGCCCGCTAGGGGTGTGATCATTTGCTGACCGGGAGGATCCATGCGTCGCTCTGTGCTCGTCCCCGGGCTATTGTTCTTTCCGGATTTCTGGCCTCATCAGCTCCGGCCCAAGCCGCAAGTATCACGTTCGATTCGGTTCGTATTGGTACCAATGAAAGCGTCATGCTCGAGATCAGAGTCTCCGGCGTAGTCGATTTGGCCACGTTTGGCTTCGACCTGTTTTTCGATCCGACAGTCACTCGGATCACCCACGGTGACCAGGGGCACGATCTTCGACGGGCCCGACGGAGAGTGCGGCCTCGACTGCTTCTTCTCGCCGGGAGTCATCGACCCAGGTCTGATAAGTGTTATTGCTGGCTCGCTGATCGGAGCGGGGCCGGGAGTGAACGGTGGCCTCCTGGCAACAATCGCGTTCCAATCGCTGGCAGTGGGCGACGGTGGGGTTGGTCTCCTAAACGTGTTGCTCCAGAACACAAGCGATCCTGGATTCCCAGACGAAGACGGTTATCCGAAGAACCTGATTCCATGCGACGCCACTCAGTGCATTCAGAATGGCGTCGTGGAGGTCATCGTTCAGCCCCGACGCCCGTCCCAGAACCCTCGACGCTCGCCCTGCTCGGGTTCGGCCTGGCCGCGCTCGCGCGCCGGCTTCGCCGTAAGACGCCGGCCGCGAGCAAGTAACCAGCAAGCTGCGCGCTGTAGCGCGCCCCAAGTGCGCTCCTGTACCATGGGCCGATTCGACACCGAATCGGCCCTCCATAGGAGCATCGATGCGACTTGCCGGCGTTCTTCTCGTTACCCTCGCCCTCCCCACGACTCTCGCGGCGCAATCACCCAACTGGACGAGAGTCGATGCCGAGGCCCTGAAGACCCTCCAGAGCTACATCCGCATCAACACGTCCGTCCCACCCGGGGACGTGACCAAGGCCGCGGATCTTCTGGTCGGCATCCTCGAGCGCGAAGGCATCGCGGTCAAGCGGTTCGAATCGGGACCCGGTCGATCGATCGTGATGGCCCGGCTGAAAGGCACCGGCCCGGCCAAACCCCTGATGCTCTTGCACCACATGGACGTCGTGCCGGCCGACGCGAGCCGCTGGGCGCGCGACCCGTTCGGCGGCGAGATCGCCGACGGCAAAATCTGGGGACGCGGCGCCATCGACATGAAGGGGCCAGGCGTGGCGCAACTCTACGCGTTCATCATGCTGAAGCGGCAGAACATCGCGCTCGACCGCGACATCATCCTGATGGCGGTCCCTGATGAAGAAGTCGGGGGCGGGCTAGGCGCGACGTGGATGCGCAACAACCACTACGAGGAGTTCGAGCCCGAGTACATCCTGGACGAGGGCGGCTTCGGCAGCCGCGATCTCTTCGCGCCGGGGAAACTCGTCTTCGGCATTTCAGTGGCAGAGAAGAAACTGATTTGGCTGAAGCTCACGGCCGAGGGTGTCGCGGGCCATGGCTCGCAGCCGCACGACAAGAACCCCAACGATCGTCTCGTTCGCGCTCTTGCCCGGCTCCTGAGCGAGCCGATGCCGACCTCGGCGTTCAGCGTGCTGGATACGTTGAAGTCACGAGTGGGTGTTCTCGCCGACAACAAGTTCAACAACGCTATCCAGCACTCGACGATCTCCATCACCACGCTGAAGTCCGGCGTCGGCGAGCCGCCGAAGGCGAATGTCATTCCGTCGATTGCTGAAGCATCCCTCGACTGCCGCGTGTTGCCAGGCACGTCGAAGGAGCAATGGCTGAAGGAGATCGCGCGGCGCCTCGGCGACCCGGGTATCAGGATGGACGTGATCTACGAATCGGATGACCCGGTCGTCACGACGACTGACTCCGCCTTCTACCGTGCGCTCGAAGGCGCCGTCAAGCGGCAGTACCCTGACGCAATCGTCACGCCGACGCTCGTGCCGTACAGCACGGATGCGAACAGCTTCCGCCCGCGCGGCGTCAAGAGCTATGGCTTTACGCCGGCCATCCTGCCCGCGGAGGTCGTCGTCTCGATGCACGGCGATGCGGAGTACGTTCCCACCGACGTCATCGGTCCAGCGATCAGGATCCTCTACGACGCGCTGGTCGTGACGGCAGGCAAGCGCTGAACGATGCCGGCCCGACCACGGACGCGCCGGCTGGTCGGTATCGGCATCCTGGCATTGCTGCTCGTGATGCTTCGTGGCACGCCAGCGCTGGAAGGCCAGGCACGGCGGCCCCCATCGCTCGACGACGTACTCGCACGCGCCGGCAAGTATGCGGTCGAGTACGGCCTCGCGCTCACGAGCGTGCTGGCGGAGGAGTCCTACACGCAGCGCCTCGTCTGGCGCAGTACAAAGACCACGATGTCGGAGCGGCGGCTCCGTTCGGAGATTGCATTCGTCCGGCTGGTTGAGAGCACCGAGTGGCTCGCGTTCCGCAACGTCCTCGCCGTCAACGACGCCCCGATTCCCGAATCCGACGGACGCCTCGAGCGACTGTTCCGTGGTTCCGAACTTTCTCTGCTCGAACAGGCACGGTTGATCGCCGGCGAAAGTGCACGCTACAACCTCGGACCGATCACGCGCGAGATCAACGTTCCCACAACCGCCCTGCATTTTGTCCATCCAGAACATCGGCCGGACTGCCGCTTCGACAAGGAGGGGGAGGAGGAGCTCGCCGGGGAGCGCACCTGGATCGTGCGCTTCAAAGAGCGCGACCGGGGTGGATTGATCAGCAGAGGCGACGGCCGGAGCCTGCCAGCCGAGGGCCGGCTATGGATCGTGCCATCCGACGGACGGGTCGTTCGGAGCGAGCTCGTGGTGAAGGGCTTCGTGAGAGGCGGCGGCGACTCGAAAGCGGAGATTCACGTGAAGTGGCAGCGGGACGCGGCGCTCGATCTCTGGGTCCCGGCCGAGATGCGCGAGGACTACGTGGGACCGTGGTCAGCGATGACGTCTGCGAAGCGGCCCGAACGTTACGACATCGACGGCGTTGCGACCTACTCCAACTATCGACGCTTCACCGTCGACGTGCGGATCCGGTGAGGATCGTGAAACGGCTCAGGGCTCAAGGCTCAGGGCTCAGGCCAAAAACCTCGACCACATGCTCGAAGATCTTGCTTGAGCCCTGAGCCCTGAGCCTTGAGCCCACACCTATCCCAGACAGAACAACTTGCCGTCCTGCGAGCCGATGACGAGCCGGCCCGATGCCAGCGCCGGGGAGGCCGACAGCGGCCCGCCCGCTTCGAACTGAAACACGCTCTTGCCCGTTGCCACGTCGAGGACGTAGAGCTTCCCGTCGTTCGACCCGATGTAGGCGAGCCCTCCGGCGATGACCGGCGACGAGTCGACGCGTGCGCCCGTGGTGAACGTCCAGAGTGACTTGCCAGTCTTTCTGTCGAGCGCGTGCACCATCTTGTCGCGTCCGCCGACGATGACGCGATCGGCGAGAACGGCCGGCGACGAATAGAACGGAAAATTCCGATCGGGGTGCTTGTAGCTCCAGACGATCTTCCTGGCCTTCAAGTCGACCGCCAGCACGTCGTTTTCATACGTGCCGAAGTACGCGCGCCCGTCGATCACGGCGGGCGAAGCTCCCGTATAGGCGCCGAACGGCATCTTGAGCACTTCGTGGCCGTCCGCGATCCGAATGCCACGCAGGATCTCGTCGCAGCCGGCAATGTAGGCGATGCCATCGACTATCGCCGGCGTGGCGTGCACGTAGCCTTCGGTCTGGACCTTCCAGGCCAGCTTGCCGTCCTTCGCGCCCAGCGCATACAAGTTCGAATCGTACGATCCGATCAGCACCTTGTCGCCCGATACGACTGGCGATGACTTGATCTCGGTGCTCGTCTTGAAGGTCCACGCGGCCTGGCCCGTTGCGGTCTGCACCGCGTGCAGGATACCCGAGAGGTCGCCAACGTAAACGAGGCCACCGGCGACGATTGGAGACGACTCACCGATGCCGTCAGCCGACGCCTTGTACTTCCACTTCAGCTTGCCGTCGGCGAGGTTGACGGCATGGAGCTCGCCCGTCTGCGAGCCGACGTAGACGACGCCGTCCACGATGGCGGCAGACGACTCGATGGAGTCGCCGGCGTCGTACGTCCAGAGGACCTTGAGCGTGCCTGGCAGCTTCGCGTCCGAGAGCCCCGAGAGCGCGGGTGTTCCTCGGAACTGCGCCCAGCGATCGGCGGGAGCGGCCGCTGGTGTCTGCGCGGACAGTGCCGCCGTGCTCGCGACGAGCGCGGCGAGAGCGATGGTTCGTGCGCTCACTTGCTTCCGGCGGCGCCCGTGCTCGAGATCGCGAACAGCTCGTTGCGATTGACGATGAAGAGGGCGCCGTTGGCCGGCACCGGTGTCGAGTACACGGAGCTCCCCATGTTGCTCTCGGCAACGACCTTCAGCGTCCGGTCGGCGTTGAGCACGGTCACGTCGCCGTCCTCGTCGCCGAGATAGACCTTGTCGCCGATGACGATGGGCGATCCCCAGATGGCGGCGAACATGTCGTGGGTCCAGAAGGGCTTGCCGGTCTTGACGTCGAGGGCGTGGAGGAAGCCGCTGAAGTCGGAGTAGAAGAGGATGCCGTTGTAGATGGCTCCCGTCGAGATCGAACGGCGGATCTTGTCGTAGTGCCAGATCATGCCGCTCTTCGTGATGTCGCCGGTCTTGGTCGGGTCAATCGCGTAGAGGTGTCCGACGCCTTCGCCGTGCTCGGGGTCCTGACCGTTGGCGATATAGACGACGCCCTCGAAGATCACCGGCGTGCTGATGACCTCGTTGCGGGTCTTCGGCCACACCGAATCCTTCGGATTCAAGTCGAACTCCCAGAGCTTCTTCCCGGTCTTCGCCTCGTAGCCGCGCACCCAGCCGTCGCCCTGACCGACGACGACCTGCACGGTGTCGCCAATCTTGCCAACGGCGGGCGAGGACCACTGGCCGTGCAGGATCTTGTCGCCGGGCGACGCGTCTTCCCACACCAGCTTGCCGGTCGTCTTGTCGAGGGCGATGATCGCCGGCGATTTCGGCGACGGCACGTTGACGTGGCTTTCGTCCTGGCCGTTCGACGTGCTGACGTAGATGAGGTTCTCGTACACCACGGGCGAGGAGTTCGCCATGTTGTGCTGGAACACGCCGAGCTCGTCCATCATGTCGTAGCGCCAGATGATGTCGACGTCGGTCTGGCGGGTCTGCTTCTCTTCCTTATAGGGTCCGTCGTTCTCGCCGTTGTCCCTGAAGCCTTGAATGTCGACCGCCATGACCTCGCCGCGGTTCGACACGTAGTACGCGATCCCGTTTTCGACGAGCGGCGACGAACAGATGCCCTGGAACGGCCAGTCGTTCGCGCGCCCGGCGGTCAGCTTGTCGTGGACGGCCTGCCAGAGGAACGAGCCATCCGACTCCTTGAACGCCATGAGGACGCCCTTGTCTCCCTTGACCGCCGGGTCCTTCATCGCTTCGTTGTTGGTTCCGACGAGCACGACGCCGTTGGAGACGACGGGATTACCGTAGGCCTGAGAGCCGAGCTCGGCGACCCACTTGATGTTCTTCTTCGTCTTGATGTCCCAGCTCGTCGGCAGATCCTTCATGCTGGAGACGAGGTTGCGATCGGGTGTGCCGCCCCACATGGGCCAGTCTCCCTTGCCAGGATCCGACCGCGCGATGAGCGCCAGCGTGCTGAGCGAGAGGAGGCCGGAAACGATGCCAATGGCGGCAGCGGAGTGCTTGAGCATCTTGGGCATGGTGTGTCTATCTGTTCTTATAAACCTTGATGTTGTCGTAGTACAGCTCGGAGCCACCGCCCACGCGCGATGGCGCGTCCGCGTAGAGTCCCGGGCTTCCCTTGTGGCTGCCGATCGGATCGACGCGTTCAATCGTCCAGGCCTGTGGCTCGGGCTGGCCTTTCGGCCACACCTTGCCGCGCGCGCGCACCTTGCCGCCATCGAGCGCCTGCACCTCGAGTTTCATCGTGTACCACACGTCCTTGTCGAACTTGAACGGTGTCGTCACGGTGCGCTTGGTTTCGGGCTGCCACGGCTGCAGGTGCAGCTCCTGATGGTTGCCGAACATCACCAGCTCGTAGCGCTCGGCCACGACGCCGATGTCGCCCATCTGGCGGCGGCGCTCCATCGCGCGGATGTCGGCCTCGATCGTGTAGTTGCTCAACTCGGCCGACCCGAAGAACGGCCGGCACCGTTTGGCGAACGCAAAGTCGTTTTCCGCCAGCTTGACGAGGACCTTGCTTCCGTCGAGATCGCGCACCGCGAACTTGCCCGTGGCATTCGCCCATTGCGGCGGCGGGACCGCGCTGCCGTCTTCGAAGTCGAAGCTCCAGGGAAGGTCGGGAATCACGCGAATGCGCGCCGCCCCGACAATCGAGCCGAGCGTGGCCTTCACCAGTCCGGCTTGTGCGCCGGCGGCCGGGTCTGGCGTGAACTTGCCGTCCGCGACCGTCCCTTTCAGGTTCTCGACCGTCCACGCCGCTGGTCCGGGCAGCGCGATGGCGACGCCGTTCGCATCGAATGCCTTCGCGGTCAAGGCGATGGCCTCACCAGGCTTGAGGATGAGCTCGGTAGGTGTGACCAGCAAGGCGGCAGGAACGCCCGCTGGCAGGGAAGCCGGGGCCGGCTTGACGCCGGAAGCCGGATTGGCCGCCGCGCCGGCCGGCGCCATCTTTGGACCGATCGCGTAAATCGCGTTCATCGACACGACGTAGACGCGTCCGCGCGCGACTGCCGGCGACGCAATGATCGGTTCGGGATTCTGCTCTGTGCCGAGCCAGTCCTGGTCGAGGATCTCCGCGCGATCCGCGAGCGGCCGGATGATGAAGAACTTGCCGTTCTCCGTGCCGACATAGAGTTTGCCATCGGCAAGGACAGGCGACGATTTCTGGATCGTACCCAGGTTCTGCTCCCACAGCCGCGCGCCGGTTTTTGCGTCGTGCGCGAAGAGAATGCCGCCGTTGTCGACGAGGTAGATGCGCTGGCCGTCGGTCACGGGCGAGGCATAGCCCGCTTGCACGCCGCGGACGAGCCACCGCGCGTCCTTGTCCGTCAACATTCCAGTCTTGTTGGTCGGAACGGCCGCCAGCATCCCCATCTCGCTCGAGTCGATGTTCTCTTCGCTGTGCGAGACGAGGACATCGGGCCCGACCATCAGCGCCGCGGTGTTCAGGCCGCGCTTGCTGACGAGCCAGCTCCAGACTCGTTCGCCGGTCGCGATCTTGAGCGCGTGCATGCCGCCGTCGCTGCCGCCGGTGAAGAGCGTTCGCGTCCCGTTGACGTCGGCGACGAAGGGATTGGCGTAGATCGTGTCGGTCGGCCGGCCTTCCGGCGAGCTGATCCAGTTGGCGCGTCCCGTCATCTTGTCGAAGGCCAGAAATCGGTGCGCGCCGCCGGCGTGCTGTCCCCAGCTGAACATCAGGCCGCTGACGATCAGCTGGTCGCCGTCGATGATCGGTGAGGACACGCGCCCCCCGTGGGTCGTCCACATGCCGAATTCCTCGGCGAGCGAGCGCTCCCACAGCAGCTTCCCGTCACGTGACAGCGACATCAGCAGGCCGTTGCCGCTGAAGGCGAACACGTTGCCGCTGGCCGGATCGACCACTGGCGACGCCCAGGCGATGCGATGCGGCGGGACGTCGCTCGTGAAGAGGTTGTACTTGTACTCCCAGAGCAGCTTGCCCGTGTCGGCGTGGAAGCACATCAGGCGTTCCTGCATCTGCTCGCCCTCGCCAGCGGTGTTTTGCAGGTAGAGGCGATCGCCGAAGATTACCGGCCCGGAGCGGCCACCGTACGGGGCCTTCCACGACAGGTTCTGACCCGCGGGTGACCACGACGAAGCCAGACCGGTTTCGGTCGACACGCCCGTGCGCGCCGGCCCACGCCAGTCGGGCCAGTCCGCGGCGCGCAGGAGCGCGACGGCGGGGAGCATCATCCCAATCGCCAGGAGCAAAGGAAGACGAGGAAGCGCTTTCATATGAGTCTCTAGGATAGCCCGGATGGTCCGGGAGTGTGCCCGCCTGGTCCCTCAGGTCTGACGTTTCGTACCTTGGAACGTCGTCGCGGCTCGAACGCGGCCTATAATCTGCTTTCTACGTTGCCTGCCCCTCATTCCGTTTCACCGAACGCTTTCGCTCCTGGGAGCCTCTCGATGCCCTACGTGCGCGCGCTGACGAGCCTGTTGCTGACCTTGGCAGTTCTTGCCGGATCGGCGGCGGCCGCGGCCGGCGAAAACTGGCCTCAGTGGCGTGGGCCCGGCGGGCAGGGCGTCTCCGCTGAAACGCAAGTACCGACGGAGTGGGGTCCGGACACGAACATTGCCTGGAAGGCTGAGCTTCCCGGCACGGGGATGTCCTCGCCGATCGTGTGGGGCGACCGCATCTACCTCACCGCTGTGATCGAGGGGGACGTCGTCCCCGGCCAGCGGGCCGTCAAGCATCGACAGGGGCAGGAGCAGGACTGGATCCACCCCGACAGCGTCGCTGCCGACAAGAAGCACACGTTCAAGGTCGTGGCGCTCGATGCCTCGACCGGCAAGATCCTGTGGGAGCGCACGGCCTACGAGGGGACGGTCTTCGACGCGCGTCACCGCCGGAGCAGCTTCGCCGGCCCGACGCCGGTGACCGACGGCGTGATGGTGTACGCCTACTTCGGTCCCGAGGGCCTCTACGCCTACGACGGCAAAGGCAACCTTGCCTGGAAGGCCGTCGCGCCCTTCGCCACGCTCGGCCTGGGTACGGGGACGTCGCCCGTCCTCTACGAGAACCTGGTGATCATCCAGCGCGACGAGGACAACGGCGACCATTCGGCGCTCGTGGCCTACGACAAGAAGACCGGGAAAGAGGTCTGGAACACGAAGCGGACAATCGAGATCAGCTGGGGCACGCCGGTGCTCGTGCAGAGCGGCGGCCGGACCGAGCTCGTGACCAACGGCAACGAGCTCATCATTGCCTACGATCCAGCGACTGGAAAGGAGCTCTGGAGGACGACCGGCGTCCAGAGCAACGCCATCCATACGCCGCTCGTTGGACACGGACTCGTAATTCTGACCGCGGGCTATCCCGTCAAGAAAGTCATCGCCCTTCGCCCGGGAGGCGTGGCCGAGAACCAGCGCGTCGCCTGGGAGTACTCCAGGGGAACGGGCTACGTCATCTCGAACATCCTCTACGGGGACTATCTTTACCTCTTCACAGACAACGGCATCGTGACCTGCCTCGATCCCAAGACGGGAACGGTCAAGTACGAGGGTGGGCGGATTCCGGTCCCGGCGCGCTTCATGGGGTCGCCCGTCGCCTTCGGAGGAGTTGTCGCGATGACGAGCGAAGAGGGCGATACGTTCATGCTCAAGGCCGGCCCGACGCACGAAATCGTCCGCAAGAACTCAGTCGGGGAGGCGGTGTACTCGTCGCCCGCGATTGCCAACGGCCGGATCTACATCCGCTCCGACAAACACTTGTTTGCAATAGGGAAGTAGCCGCAGCGAACCGCCAGCAGCGAGCCGCGAACTACGGCCGCCCCTGCTTCTCAATCCTGCCGTACATCAGACCGCCCGTGGCACCGTGCTGCCACGTGCCCGCGTACCGGTCTCCGTGGAAGAGCACGCGGCATGTGAACGTGCCGAGCGAGGGAATTTCCCAGTCGGTGAGCGTCACCACAGGCGTATCGTCGACCCACTTCACGGGGACGACAACCGGCAGCGTGACGTCGAACGAGCCGTGCCGCATGCGCACGTTGAACCGCCAGCGATCGTCGGCAACCTTCTCGACACTCGAGATGTCGTACCGGTCTTCTTCGGGCTCGCGCTTCGCGCGGCCTGACACGGTGAAGTAGCCGACGAGCGAGGAGTCGCGCAACCGATCGCTGAACTGCCGTTCGAGGTCGGTCAGCGCCGCGGTCGGCACGGTCGATCCCAGTCCCAGCCGGCCAACGACCCACCCGCCGCAGAACATCAGGACCAGCAGCACCAGCACGACCGCGAGCCGGAAGAGTCGCCCGACGATTGCCATCTATCCTCCACTGGCCCTTCAGGAAGCCCTTCGTGAACTTCGTGAGCTTCGGTCTTCGCGATGATGTCGTGACGCGATGTGACTAGGCTGCCTCGTTGGGCACCGCCACGCGCAGCGCGGCCAGACCCACGAGAAAGACGCTCGGCGCAAGAATCCAGAGAATCGGCGCGTACGATCCGGTGATCGCCGCACACTTCGCGAAGAGGAGCGGTCCGACGGCCGACGCGAGCACGGTGAGCATTTGCGCCGCTCCCTGGATCCTCCCGAGGTGCGCCGATCCGAATCGGCGCCAGATCGCGAAGAAGATCACCGTGATCATCCCGCCCGAGAGGCCGATGAGCGCCGCGAAGATCCAGAGCTGCGCCAGCGAGACGACCAACGGCAGCGCGACGAGCGCCGCTGCATAGATGAACATCGCGAGGCCCAGCAGCCGCTGCATCGACCAGCGGAGCGTCAGCCATCCGCATCCGAATTGGCCGAGTAGCGCGATGATCGCCGAGGCTGCGAGAAACGTGTGGTAGGTCTGCTGATTGAACCCGCGTTCGGCGAGCACGGCCTCGTTGAAGAGTCCAAGGCCCGACGAGACGAGCCCGAAAAGCGACGTCGCGCCGGCGAACACCCAGAACGCCGGTGTTTTCAGCGCGGCTGCAAGCGTCAGGCCCGCCGAAGCTTCCTCACGTAGCGTCCTTCGGGCCTGCGGCGCTGCGGGGCTCGCGCATGAACAGGACGACCGTGGGCGTGACGACAAACGCCAGGCCCACGGCGACCTGGAGCCAGGCCAGCCGCCAGCCGCCACTACTCACCGATGCGCCGACGGCGATGAAGGCCGCGGCGAAGAAGACGCTCAGCAGTACCCAGTACACGCCCATGGCCATGCCGACGCGCGAGCCGAACGATTTCCCGACGGCGGTGATGCTCGCGACCGACAGCGCGCTCTGCCCGATAGCACGCGTGAGAAGTACCAGGACGAACAGCGTCACGACTCCGCCCGTCAGCGCGCTCATGCGCCAGACGACGAGCGCCAGCAGGAGCGAGAGCGCCGCGGTCGTCCACCGCAGGCCGACGCGATCGAACAGGCGGCCGATAGGAAGGCAGATTGCAGAACCGAGCAGCGTCGCCCACAGATTGATGTTCGCGTAGGCGACGCGATCGAGCTGCAAATCCCTCAGGAGCGGCTCCGTGATGAGTCCCAGCCCCTGGGTGCGGCCGGGCAGGGTCGCGAGCATCACGACCGCGGCGACGACGACGTTCACCCAGCCGAGGCGGATCGCGCCGGCGTCGGCCGTCCAGCTCAGGCCGGGTGTCGGAATCGTCGAGGACGGGGCTTGGGACATGCGGCGTGCCTAGGAGGTCAACGTTGCACGATCCCGTCGTCGGCGAGATTCAGAACTTCACTCCCGCGCTCAGCCCGAACGTGCGCGGCGCACCGTTCTCGCCGATGAACCCCGATGGAGCGAGGGGGCCATACGCGAACGCCACGGGGATGTAGGTGGTGTTGAAGGCGTTGCGGATCCATCCTTCAGCGAAGAAGAGCTTCCCGCGAACGCCGCCCCTGAAGTTGACGAGCGAATACGCATCCTGTCCCTGCGAGTTCGCGTCGTCGTACTTGAACGCGCCGGACAGTACGACGTCGGCGCGGCCGTAGGCGCTCGTCGCCGAATTGAGCGAGCGGCCGAACTGGACGCCGAAGCTGGCCGTGTAGTCAGGCGTGTTGGGGATGTCGTTGCCCGACACGTCGAGGCCGACCGACGTGCTGCCGCTGCTGAAGGTTGCGTTGGTGTACCCGAACGTGCCGAAGACGTCGAGACCAGGCGCTGGCCTGGCGGTGAGATCGAACTCCACGCCCTTGCTCGAGGCTGCGCCGACGTTGGCGATGTAGATCTGTCCGGGGACGTTCAGGTTCGGCACGTTGAGCTGCAGATCGTTCCAGTCGATGAAGAAAACGGCGCTGTTGAGCGCGACGCGACCGTTCGCGAAGAGGGTCTTCAGGCCCCCTTCCACGTTCCACGTGGTCTCCTCACCGTAGGCCTCGCTGCCAGCCGGCGACGCGGGGTTGAACCCTCCGGCCTTGAAGCCATTCGAGACCGTCGCGTACACGCTGTACTCGGGCTTCAGGCGGTAGGCCGCCCCGAACTGTGGGGAGAAGTGGGAGAAGCTGTCCTCGGCCACGACAACCGACGGCGGCGCGATGGCCGGGTCGAAGAAGGTCTTCAGGTTCGCGTTCTTGTCCTCGTAATCCACGCGAGCGCCCGCGACAATGTCCAGCCTGTCCTTGAACGTCACCGTGCCCTGACCGAACACGCCAAGGCCGAAGTCGTCCAGGTCGGACACCGGAGAATACTGATTGACCGGCACGCCGATGAACGGCGAGAGCACGTACGGCGCGAGCGTGTTCACCGCGTCCTGCTGATACTTCTGCGTGAAGAGGAAGACGCCCGACTGCCACTTGAGAGCAGCCGTGTCCGAGAGCTTCCTGGGCGCCGCCGACGCGACCCTGACTTCCTGCGTGAACTGGAAGTCTTCCTCGGCGTTGTCACGCGTGATGAGCGGGAGCGCCGAGTAGTCGAGATCGGTCGAGTCTTCGGTCTTCCACTTCACGAACCCGGTCGTCGACGTCAGGTGCATCGAGGCCCCGGTGTGTTCCGCCTGGATGGTCGTCCCGAAGATGTCCCGGTTCGTGTAGCCCTCGTAGTCGCGCGACGAGTGGAAGGGGTTCTCGCGAAGCGCTGCGAGGTCGTTGAGCCCGTAGTCGCCGTCGCGCGCCCGCTCGCCGCTGACGATGAGGCGCGCCTCCCACTTGGGCGCCGGCTTCCACAGGAGCTGTCCTTTCCCGCTGAAGGCCCCGCGCGAGTCCAGATCGTGACCGGTGACGTCGTTGACCGTGAAGCCTTCCCGTTCCGCGTAACTGAACGCTCCGCTGGCACTCAACGTGTCGGCGATGAGCGGCCCGGAGGCATTGCCGCGGATGTCCCACGACGAGAAGTTGCCGAAGGGTACGGACATCTGGCCCGTCCACTTGCCGACGCTCGGACGGCGGCTCGTGACGTTGATGAGCCCACCCAGGGTGTTCCGGCCGAAGAGTGCGCTCTGCGGTCCGCGCACGAACTCGATCTGGTCGACGTCGAGCAGTTCGACGCTCGAGGAGTTTGAGTTGAGCTGCGGAACCCCGTCGAGGAACGTTGTGACACCGGGATTGCCCGGGCTCGAACCAATGCCCCGGAATCTCGGATTGCTCAGCTTCCGCGCCGTGAACTCGGTGAACGTGACGTTGGGGGCAAAGATGCCGGCCTCGCTCACGATCCGGATCCCCGCGCGATCGATGGTGTCTGCGGACACTGCCGTGACGCTCACGGGCAGCTTACGCGCGTCCTCGGGTTCTTTCTGCGCGGTGACGGTCACCGCCGGCAGAGTGACCCGCACGAGCGGATCGTCGGCGGACTGCGGGGCAGGCGTCGTCTGTCCGGCTGCGGACAGTCTGGCCATCATCGAACTCGCCACAAACACGAACACGACGACTCTCTTCATGGTTCTCATCTTGGGGCTATAAGACGCTAGGACGGGGATTTCCGTTTCGGGGTTCTCCCAATCATATTTCAGGATGCTGGCATTTCCGAGCTTTCGGCCGCGCCAGGTGACAAACGATCGGCAGCTTGGTCTGCTGGCTGAGAGCGGGGGGCGGCTCGACCGTTCGTGAGGTTCGCGCATAAGATTCCTGCGTGAGATCACTGACCGTTCTTCCGTGCGTGCTCCTGGCGGCGGGCTGTGCGGTCAATCCGCCGCCTCAGCGCGCCGCAGCGCCGTCCGCGCTCATTACCGAGGTTTCCGTCAGGAGCCACATGCAGTTCCTGGCCAGTGACGCCCTGAACGGCCGCGGAAGCGGCACGCGCGACGAATGGATCGCCGCGTCGTACCTTGGCGCGCAGATGCAGCAGTGGGGCCTCGAGCCGATGGGCGACGCGGGCGGCTTCGTCCAGCAGATCGAGATCGAGCGGCCGGAGACCGCCGCGCCGCCGACGCTTTCAGCCGACGGAAAGACGTACACACACGGTCAGGAGATGCGCGTGCAGGGTCTCAGTGCCGCGCGCGTCTCGGGCACGCTCCAGAAGTACCTGCCGGGTTCACCGGTGAGAGCCGGTGCCGTGTTGCTGATGCCCGCGACACCCGCGCAGCCCGCACCGCCGGCTCCCGGACAGGTGCCGCCGCCAGTCACGACCGGGGCCGCCATTGTGCTGACGCTCGAGAACACCAATCAACCGAGACCACCCGCCGGCGCGCGGCTGCCGGCGGTGCCGCCGCGACTTGTTGGCGTCGAGAGCCCGCCCCCGGCGCGTCCCACGACGGTCGTGCTTGGCAAGGAGGCATACGAAGCCATCTCTGCGCTTGGCGAAGGGATCACGCTCGTGCTCGAGGCGCAGCTCAAGCCCGGACCGCGGACGCAAACCTGGAACGCCGTCGGCCGTCTGACCGGCAGCGATCCGGCGTCGGTCGCCGAGGTCATTCTCCTCTCGGCGCACCTCGATCACCTCGGCACGCGTGCAACGCCGAATGCCGCGCCCGGTGCCGACACCATTTACAACGGCGCCGACGATGATGCGTCGGGAACCGTTGCGGTGCTGGAGCTCGCGCAGGCCATCGCGCTTGGACCGCGCCCGAAACGCACGATCGTGTTCGCATTTTTCGGCAGCGAGGAATCGGGCGGCTTCGGGTCGCGTTACTTCGCCGACCGCCCCGTCGTCCCGCTCACGCAGGTCGTGGCCAACCTGCAGTTCGAGATGATCGGACGGCCCGACGATAAGGTCCCGCCGCACACGCTGTGGCTGACCGGCTACGAGCGATCGACGCTCGGGCCCGCGCTCGCCAAGCAGGGCGCGAAGCTCGTGCAGGATCCGCACCCGGAGCAGAGCTTCTTCACGCGGTCGGACAACATTCAGTTCGCGCGCCGCGGCGTCATCGCGCACACGGTGTCGAGCTACGGTCTACACAAGGAATACCACCAGCCGTCGGACGAGATTAAGCTCGTCGACTTCCCACACATGACCGATTCGATCCGCTCGATGCTTGATCCGATCCGGTGGCTTGCGAATTCGGGATTCAAGCCCGACTGGCTGCCCGGGATGAAACCGTAGAAGCAATGCTGAGTGCTGAATGCTGAATGCTGAAGTGAATGCTGAATTGCCCTCTCGTCATTTCATTCCGTCTTCGACATGCGAAATTACTTCAGCATTCAGCACTCAGCATTCAGAATTGCCCATGGACCACCAGCTCCGCCTTCATCCACTCCGACGCCGGATAGACGCGCACATATCGAGCTCTGACGCCGGCTAGCGGGAGCCGCATCGGCGCGAGTATCGGATCGGCGAGTGTTGCTTCGACGGCCATGCCGCCGGTCCATCCCCTCCACGATTCTTTCCAGGTCTGCCCGTCATCGGACGTGTCCACGCGGATCTGAGGCGCGAGGTCTTCGTAGCGGCGCCGCAAGGGGAACGCGACCGCCGACAACAGGCGAGACGAACCGACGTCAAATTCCAGGAGGTACCGGCCGGCATCGCGGACGCTCGCCTGGAGGGGCGGTCCGATCGGTGGCTCCCGAGGCGCCGCCTGGGCCGGCAGGACGAATATCGTCCCCGCGCCGCTCGCGCCGGGCGACTGAACGCCGGGCACCGCCTCGATCATTTGCTTGAAGCTGCGGCCGTTGTCGAGCCGGTCGTTCACGATGATCGCGAGGGGCCGCCGCCGGGCCAGGTAGAACAGGGCCGACGAGTCTCCGCGCCAGAGCGAGAGCGAGAGGACTTTGTAATGCGGTGGAAAGTGGCCCGAGTAGCCGTTGACGAGCGGCTGGTGGTGGAACATGGATCGGTACATCGCTTCCACGCTGATGTCCGTGTCGTCGAGCGGCAGCTCTATCACCGCCGCCTGCGGCGAACCTGGAAGAATCACTTTCCCGGGAGGCGGGACAACCGGGACCGGCCGCGTCAGGCCGTCGACCACGAGGCCAGCGATGACCACCGCGCCCGCCAGCGCGCGCCAGCGGCGCGTCCAGCTCTCGACCGGGCTGGCCGCGAGGACGCTCAGCCTCGACAGGTGAGCGACGGCGAGGCTCGCCGTCATGGCCAGGCACAGGGTGCCGACCATTGCAAAACGTGATGACACGCGCAGGCCATTGAAGCCGGGCAATGCGAGCAGCCATGTGTAGGGTCGGTAGAGAGAGGCTGGATCCTGTCCTTGACCGCCGGGCCCCAGGGCGAGCACCCACATCAGCAGGGTTGCCACGGCATAGAAGAGGATGGGCGGCCGGCCGGCCCGGCCAGCAATGACGGGCCCGCGCGTGCTCCTGGCGAGCAACAGAGCCAGGCCGGCGAGGGCCAGCAGCACGACCGTGACACCTGTGAAGAGATACTGCTCGTAGTTGTGAGCCGCTCCCTCGCGCCAGAACTTCATGAGCGGCGCGGCGTGCAGGAACGACGCCGGTATGGCGCTGAATTCCCGGATCTCCGCCACCTTTCTCGTCAGGCCCAGCTGTTCGTGGATCTCCCGGTACTTGAGGAGGATCGGCAGGAGCGGCAGCGACGCGACGATCCACGCCGCGACGATCGCCAGCCCGCGGCCCGGCGCACGCCGCCAGTCGACGAACCAGGCCAGCCAGGCGACGATGAGCACGGGGAAGAACAACAGGAAGTAACCGTTCGACAGCGCCTGGATCACCCATGCGACGCCGAACACGACGAGCCATCGTCTGGCGCCCGTGGACAAGTAGGCGTGAAGTCCGAGGAGCGCGAGCGGCATCCACTGGGAGGAAAGGACCTGGATGTGCGCCAGCTGGCTCGCGCGGTATGGCGAGAATCCAAACGCGAGGCCGGCGCAGATCCCCGCGAACGTCGACCCGGTGAGCCGCCGTCCGAGCAGGAACGCGAAGAACCCCGAGAGCGCGAAGGTCAGCAGCAGGCAAACGTTGTAGGCGCCAATCGGGTTGACCCCGGCACGCTGCAACGGAGTGGCCACGAGGCTCAGGCCGAGCAGATGTTCGGAGAGCGCCATCGCTCCAGGCATCGGCCACATCATCGGTGCGTTCCACCACGCATCGGTGAGCGGCGTCACCTGGGCATTCCACCAGAGAATCCAGATATTGAGGACGGGATCGCCGGGATCGTGGGGAATGCGGGAGGTCAGGGTCGCGGCGACCGGCCACGTCCACACGATCGCGAGCGCGCAAAACCCGAAGAGCGTCCAAAGAGGCTCTAGGCTCTTGGCTCTGGGCTGCAGGTCCGTGCTGCTTCGCACGTTACAAGCCTACCTCGGCGTTCGGCGCTCGGCGCTCGGCGCTCGGCGCTCGGCGTTCGGTCGGCGCTCGGCGAGCCTGGTTCCGAACGCCGAACGCCGAGCGCCGGTCCTACTGTCCTCGTCCCGCGCCCGTCCCGCGGCCGGCGGCGGCGGGCTGGGGTTTTGGCAGGGGCTTTCGCGGCAGCAGCTGATCCCGATTCGCGGTGAGGTACACGAACGACGCTACGATCACCGCGTTCTTGCGCATGTCTTCTTCCTGAATCCGTTCGTACACGTCCATGTTCGAGTGGTGCGTGCGCGTGCCGTACTCCACCGGATCCTGGATGAACTGGAAGCCTGGCAGGCCCACGGCGTCGAAGGCCTGGTGGTCGGTGCCGCCCGTGTCGCGGATGGTGAGCGTGTTCATGCCCAGGTTGTTGAAGGGCTTCATCCACGTGTCGAAGATCGGCGCGACGGCCTCGTTCCCCTGAAGGTAGACGCCGCGAATGGCGCCCGTGCCGTTGTCGACGTTGAAGTAGCCCGCGAACTTCGCGTGCGCCGGCTTGACGGCCATCGTCGCGCGGTCGGCAAACGTGTCGGTGACGTACTGACGCGATCCGATGAGGCCCTGTTCCTCTCCGCCCCAGAGGCCGATGCGCACCGTGCGCCGCAGCGGCAGCCCCGACTGCTTGAGGATCCGCATCGCTTCCATCATGACCGCCGAGCCGGCCGCGTTGTCGGTCGCGCCGGTGCCGGTGTGCCATGAGTCGAAGTGCGCGCCGAGCATCACGACCTCGTCGGCCTTGTCCGTTCCTGGAATCTCGCCGACGACGTTGAAGGAGGTGGGGTCGTCGTAGAACGTGTTCTTGACCTCCATCTCGATCCGCACCGGCTGATCCTTCTGCAGCGTGCGGAGGATCCGCCCATAGTGCTCGACCGCGATCGTGACTGCCGGTACGGTTTCCGGCGCGCCCGCTTCGCGCGACCCGCCTCCTCCCACGAACACGGTGCCGCCCGATCCCTGGCCAGGCGTGAGAATCGCGAGCACGCCCTCATCCTTCAGAAACTGCGCGCGCGTCTGCGCGAAGCCGGGAACGCCGCCGCGGCCGCCGGCGAATGCCCCGCGGCCTCCGCGGCCGCCCCGTCCGGCCGAATCGGTCTCGCGCTCGAGGTCCTGCAGCTGGTCCTGGGTGTAGCGCTGGGCCTGCGGCTCGAAGAGCGGCGGGACGTCGCGCATGGCCGTCGAGAGGAGGACCTTCCCCTTCAGCTTTCCCTTCCAGGTGGCGATGTCGTCGGGCGTGTCAATCGTCGCGAAGACCGCGTCACCCGACACGATGCCGTTGGTGCTCGACGTCCACGCCTGCGCGTACCCGATGACCGGCAGGCTTCCGCCCGGAGTCGTCGCCATCATGTAGAACTTGTCGTTCGCCCATCCTCGTCCGAACGGCCCAAACGGCTGCAGCTTGACGTTGACGAGTCCCCAGGACGTCATCTCCTTGACTGCCCAATCGCCCGCCTTGCGAAATCCCGGCGAGTTCGTGAGCCGCGGACCGTAGACGTCGGTCAGCCAGCTCTCGAGTTCCATCACGCGAGATCGCTGGAAGCCCTCTTCCTTGATCTTGTAGATCGCGTTCAGATCGACCCGTTCCGCCTGCTGCGCGGACTGCTGCGCGGAGAGGGGAACGAAGGTGGCGGCGAGCGCGAGTACGGCGCTCCCGAGTACCGGCCGTTGCCGGAGAAGAAACTTCATCGCATCCTCCAAAAGACATGGCGACTGGCCACCATGCCACTTCTTAATAAGCTCGCAAACCGCCAGCATAAGCGCGGAGCGCCGCCAATTTCCAGTTACAAAACCGAGCGCCGCTCGACAGCCTCGTAAGTCAGTGTGCTTCAACCTGCACACCTTGAGCGGCCTTGAGCGCTGCGCTTTCAACGACTTGCAGTCGATTCCAGAAATCGTGTGCGGTCTGGTCCGATGGTTGCACCGCGCAAGCGCGGACCTCCATGACAACCGTACCTCTCCCAAACGAACGGCCCGAAGCTCCTCTTTTCTGCGATGGCCTCGGCGAACGCGTCGTCGCCGCCGATGGCGCGACAGGCGAACTGCTGCAGATTCTCCGCATCCGGCCCGCGCTGACGGCGGTGCCGTCGTTCGAGTTCGCGCTGCGCGAGCGTGCGGCGCGCCTGGCCAACTTCCGTCACGCCTACTACGCGCGCGTGCGGCGCATCGATCGCGTGCAGGTGCCCGGCCCCGGGCTCTCGATCGTGTCGGATCACGTCGAAGGCACGCGGCTTTCCGATATCCTGCGCGTGGCCCACGAGCGGAATCTGCAGCTCGACATCAACGCCGCGCTCTGCCTGATTCGACAACTCGTTCCGGCGGTCGCGCTGCTGCACGAGAACGCGCGCGAGGTCGCGCACGGCCTGATTGCGCCCGAGCGGCTGGTGGTGACGCCGCACGCGCGCCTGGTGATCGTCGAGCACGTACTGGCGGCCGCGGTCGAGCAGCTGCAGTTCGGCCGCGACCGGCTCTGGCAGGAATTCCGGATCTCGATGCCGCCGAGCGCGGGCCTGCCGCGCTTCGATCATCGCGCGGACGTCACCGGCGTGGGCCTCGTCGCGCTCGCGCTCGTGCTGGGCCGGCCGCTCCATCCGGCGGAATTCCCGAACCACCTGCCAACGCTCCTCAACGAAGCGCGTGAGCGCACCGCGCTTGGCGAGGAGCAGCCGCTGTCGCAGCCGCTCCGCGACTGGCTGGCGCGCGCGCTGCAGCTCGACACGCGCCGGGCCTTTGCCTCGGCGCCCGAGGCGTTGACGGCCCTCGAGGAGATCGTCGCCGACGATTCGATGTACGTCGCGGCGCCGGTGGCGCTCGAGACGTTCCTCTCGCGGTATATCGCCGCGCTGCTCGAACTGCCCAACGATCTGTTTCCCGCGCCGCAGCCGGCTGCATTTACGCCCGCGCCGGCGGCGACGCACCCTGCGACTTCCTCCATGCCGTCCGGCGTCTTTCAGCCGGCGGCTGCTCCGGCGGCCAGCAACACGGCTGCCTTCGAGGCGCTGCCGTCCACGCCCGGTGCTCACGCCGTGCCGCCCACGCCCGCGCCGTCGTTCTCCGCCAATGCCGCGTACTCGCCTTCGCCGGCGCCTGCGGCCATTCGTCAAGACACGTGGGCCGACGCTCCTGCTCCGGCGGGCCCTGGGACCACGGCGCGCGACATCACCGAGCTGATTGCTGCCGCCGATCTGAAGTCGAAACACGAATCCTCCGAGACGGCGCAGTCGCTCTTCAATCCGGATGCTCCTTTCAGTCTCCCGACGGACGCGCCGTTCAGCGTGGCGCCGGATGCGCCGTTCGGAGCTGCCGCCGACGCGCCGTTTCCAGGCACCGCGGGCGCGCCGTTCACGATTCCAGCGCCGGCGGCACACGCCGCGCCGGCGAAGAAGGCCAAAGCCAAACGTCCGCAACTGAAGATCTCGAGGAAGGCCGTCCTTGCGGCCGCCGCGCTCGTCATCGTCGCGGGTGGCGGAGTCTACGCCTCGCGCTTCGTGATGGGTGCGGTCGCTACGCCGAAGACGGGCACCATCGTGCTGCAGTCGAACCCGCCAGGTGTGCCGGTGTTTGTCGACGGGATCGATCACGGCCAGACGCCCGCGAAATTCTCGGTGCCGGTTGGGCCGCACACTATCGAGCTCCGACGTGGCGTACCGCGAGTGATCAACGTCGTCGTGACGGCTGGGGCCGAGATCTCCCAGTATCTTGAATTCGCGAATACGCCCGAGACCGGCAGCCTGCACGTCGAGACGCAGCCGGCCGGCGCCAAGGTCATCGTCGACGGCACGGACCGTGGTGTGGCTCCCGTGACCCTCACGGACCTCCTTCCCGGCGACCATGAAGTGGTCCTCCAGACACCGATTGCCTCGGCGCGCCACGTCGTGAGCGTCCAGGCCGGCGGAACGGCCTCGCTCGTCACGCCAGTGGCCTCGGCAGCGACGGCGGCCGGGCCCGTGTCCGGGTGGTTGACGGTCAAGTCTCCGTTCGCACTCGACATTCGCGAAGAAGGCCGCATCGTCGGCACGACCGACGCCGACAAGCTGATGCTGGCAGCGGGACGGCACGACATCGAGCTCGTCAACGAAACACTGGGATACCGCGTGACCAGGGTCGTGCAGGTGATGCCCGGCAAGGTCACGAGCCTCGCGGTCGACCTGCCCAAGGGCGTCGTGAATCTCAACGCCACGCCGTGGGCCGAAGTCTGGGTCGACGGCCAGCGCGTCGGCGAAACGCCGATCGGCAACCTCTCGATTCCCATTGGTCCGCACGAGGTCGTCTTTCGGCATCCACAGTTCGGCGAGAAGCGTCACGCGATTTCGGTGACGATGTCGGGGCCGACGAGGGTCAGTGTGGATATGAAGTAGTTCGTCGTTCGTGGTTCGTCGTTCTGGGTTCGTGGTTCTAGGTTCGTGGTTCTAGCTCGGAGGGTTCGGTGCTGACGTTCTTGACGGGTTTGACGATGGCGATGGTGACGGCGCTGGCGCTGGTGCTGGTGAACGCGGAGCCGCAGGCGGCGCCGGTCCGGCAGGCGCGGCGGGGTGTTCGTCTTCGAGTGACAAGGTAGTGGCCATGGCAGTCCTGACACGCAAAAACTCGACGCTTCACGTGCTGAGCCTGACCTTCGCGCTTGCGGCAGGTCTCGCCACCCCGGCTCTCGCGCAGGACGGACCGCTCGCCGTGGCCCGGGACCTGTACGCCTCGGCGCGCTACGACGAAGCGCTCGCGATGTTGAATGGTGTCCGGCAGCAGGAGAGTGCCAATCCGATCAACTTGCGCTCGATCGAGCAGTACCGCTCGCTGTGCCTGCTGGCGCTCGGACGCGGCGCCGAAGCAGAAGCGGCAATTGCAGTGGTCGTGGCCTCGGATCCCATGTATCAGCCCACGGAGACGGAAGCGTCGCCCCGCGTGCGCACGGCCTTTTCGGAGGTGCGGCAGCGCCAGCTGCCCGACATTGCGCGCACGCGCTATGCCTCGGCGAAGAGCTCGTTCGACAAGAAGGACTATGCATCCGCGGAACAGCAGTTCCGCGAGCTGCTCCGCCTGATCGACGATCCAGATATGGGCGGACGGCTGGGCGATCTGCGCATGCTCGTGTCGGGCTTTGTCGATCTCAGCGCGGCGGCCTCGGCGCCGCCGCCCGAGCCGAAGCCCGAACCGAGGCGCGAAGAGGTTGCGCCGCCGCCGCCCACGTCGCCCGCTCCGGATCTGCAGAAGGTCTACACCTCGGATGACGAGGGCGTTTCTCCGGCAGTGCCGATCCGGCAGGAAGTGCCTCGCGTGCCAGTGCAGGTCGTCAATCAGACCCGCGAGCGGGGCATCCTCGACGTGACGATCGACGAGCAGGGCCGCGTGATCGCGGCGACCATCCGCCTCAGCCTGCATCCCATCTACGACTCGCAGATTCTCGTCGCCGCCCGGGATTGGCGCTATCAGCCGGCGACGCTCAACGGCCGGCCCGTGAAGTTCCGCAAGATGATCCAGATCACTGTCACGAAGCGCTGACTGGATCGGTTGGGGCCCCGGTCCCGAAGGTCCGGGGGTACGCTACACTGCCGGGCGTACCCGATGGACCGAGGATTCGCCCCGATCATCCCGGCGGTCGCAATCGTCGCGACGACGCTGCTGGCCCCGGCCTGCGGGCGTCAGGCCGACTCATCTCCCTCGCCACGCGTTCGCGCCGACATCGTCCTTCCCGTCGAGACCCAGACCATCGAGGCCGTGGTTCCCAGGGAGGCGACCCTCGAGACGATCCTGCGGCGGCATGAGCTTCCGGCGCCGCTCGTCCAGGCGGCGATCGAGTCGACGCGCGCGGTTTTCGACCCGCGCCACCTGCGCGCCGAACGGCCCTACCGTCTCGTGCTGTCCGTCGACGGGCTGCTGAGAGAGTTCGAATACCAGATCGACGCGGATCACTTCCTGCGGATCGTCAATCGCGATCGGTCGGCGCCGGAGAAGCTCGACGCCCAGGTGCTTCTCTACGAGAAGGAGACCAGTGTCGTGACGATCCGCGGCCGGATCGACCGCGAGCATTCGTCGCTCATCTCGGCCGTCGACGCGACTGGCGAGCGCGTGCAACTGGCGATCTCGCTCGCGGATCTCTTCAGCGGCCAGCTCGATTTCGAGAACGACCTTCAGCCCGGCGATTCCTTCGAGGTGCTGTTCGAGACCACGAAGTACCAAGGCGCGTTTGCTGGCTATGGCGCAATCCTCGCGGCGCGCTTCACCAACGAGGGCAAGGAACACCAGGCGTATCGGTGGGTGCATCCGGGGACGCAGAAAGCCGCGTACTACGACGAGCAGGGACGCTCGCTCCGCCGATTCGTGCTGGCGTCGCCGCTGCGGTTCACACCGAGGGTGACGTCAGGATTCTCACGTAATCGCATGCATCCGGTCTATCGCACCGTCCGAGCTCACCTGGGCGTCGACTACGCCGCGCCGACGGGCACGCCGGTCGTGGCAGTCGCCAGCGGCGTGGTCGTGTCGGCGGGATGGGCGGGCGGCGGCGGACGCCAGGTGCGCATTCGCCACGCCAGCGGGTTCGAGAGCTTCTATCTGCATCTCTCGGCCTTTGCGAAGGGCATCAGTGCCGGCGCGCACGTGGATCAGGGCCAACTCATAGGACGCGTCGGATCGACTGGCACCGCCACCGGTCCGCACCTCGACTACCGTCTCAGGAAGAACGGCGTGTTCGTCGATCCGCGCCGGGAACATGCCCGCCAGCCGCCCGGAGAACCGATTCCAGCGGTCTACCTGACCGATTTCGGTGTGGCCCGCGATGAAATGCTCCAGCAGTTTTCGACGACGATTGCGGCGGAGCCGCCGCCGCCGGCAGACGTCCCGAAGGACAAGCAGTAGCGAGGCCGCAGCGCCGACCACGTCGACAGGCTAGAATTAGCCAATGGCGTCTCTCCATCCGTTCCGGGCTCTGCGCCCGGCACCGTCCGTCGCGGCGACGGTTTCCTCGGTTCCCTACGATGTCGTGAGCGTGGATGAGGCGAGGCAGCTCGCCTCCGGCAATCCGCTCAGTTTTCTCCGCGTCACTCGGTCCGAGATCGATTTGCCACCCGGGACCGATCCCTATGCGGGCAGCGTCTACGAGCTGGCACGCGAAAACCTCGCGGCGCTGCGCACGAAGGCGCCGCTCATCGTGGAGGACTCGCCGTCGCTCTACTTCTACCGGCTGCGCATGGGGACGCACGAGCAGACGGGCGTGGCCGGATGCTTCTCGGTCGATGAGTACGAGCAGGACGTCATCAAGAAACACGAGCGGACGCGGCGCGACAAGGAGGACGATCGCACGCGACACATCGTCGAGCTGCGGGCGCAGACGGGCGTTGTCTTTCTGACGTATCGCGCGACGGCGAAAGCCGATGCCGCGGCGGAGCGGGTAACGACCGGGACGCCACTCTACGATTTCACGACCCCCGACGGCGTGCAGCACACGGTGTGGCGGGCCGCGGCGTCCGAGACGCGCGCGGCCGTCGATGCTTTTGCGCGGATCCCAACGCTCTACATCGCGGATGGTCATCATCGCGCGGCGAGCGCGGCGCGGGCGCGCGCGGCCCTGCAGACGCAGGTCGGCGGGGGCATTGCCGACGCCGAGACGTTCATCGCCGTGGCTTTTCCCCACAACCAGATGCAGATCCTGCCCTACAACCGAACGGTCAAGGATCTGGCCGGCCGATCGCCGGAGGCGTTCCTCGGCACACTGCGCGAGACCTTCACCGTGACCGATGGCGCTGCCACGCCGCGCCGCAAAGGCGAGGTGTCGATGTACCTGGCTGGCCGCTGGTATGTCATCGACCTCTCGCGCGCCACCCCTGAAGACGACTCCCGCGCGAGCAGTCTCGACGTGGCGCTCCTGCAGCGTTACGTGCTCGAAGGGATGCTCGGGATCGGCGACATCAGGAGCGACAAGCGGGTTGATTTCGTGGGCGGCGCCCGCGGAACCGATGGACTCGAACGAACGGTCAACTCGGGCTCGGCCGCTGTCGCGTTCTCGATGTACCCGGTGACCATTGACGACCTGATGGCGATCTCGGATGCCGGCGGGATCATGCCGCCCAAGTCGACGTGGTTCGAACCAAAACTGAGGGATGGGTTGTTGGTGCATCTGATCTGACGGCGTTCGGCGCTCGGCGCTCGAGTGTTTCGACTCCGCTTGTAGTACGTCGACCGCCGACCGCCGAGCGCCGACCGCCGACTCGAGAATCAAAATGAAAGTCCTCGTCGCCGACAACTTCGAAAAGAGCGGTCTCGACGGCCTGATCGCCGCCGGGTGCGACGTCATCTACCTCGCGGACGCCAAGGACGATGTGCTGACCGAGGCGGTGCGCTCGAGCGGCGCGGACGTGCTCGTGGTTCGCAGCACGAAAGTCACTGCCGCGATGCTCGACGCCGGGCGACTCTCTCTCATCGTGCGCGCCGGTGCAGGTTACAACACCATCGACGTGGCGGGAGCGTCGACGCGCGGGATCTACGTCTCCAACTGCCCCGGGAAGAATGCCATCGCCGTCGCCGAGCTGACGTTCGGGCTGATGCTGGCGCTCGATCGGCGCATCCCAGACAACGTCGCGGAGTTGCGTGCGGGGAAATGGAACAAGAAAGCTTACTCGAAGGCGCGCGGCCTGCGAGGGCAGACACTCGGCGTGCTGGGCATCGGCAGCATCGCGCAGGAGGTCATCAGGCGCGCCGCGGCGTTTGGTCTCGACGTGATCGTCTGGAGCCGGCGCTTCGACGGTGAAGCGCGGCCGATGACCGACGAGGAAGCGCGCACGCTCGGGCTCGAGGCCGAAGCGCGTCTGGTGCGGATCGAGCTCGGGCCGACGCCCGCGGATGTCGCCGCGCGCGCGGATATCCTCACCGTTCACCTGGCGTTCGGTCCCGGCACGAAGGGGCTCGTCAACCGCGACGTGCTCGGCCGGCTGAAGCCCGGCGCGATGGTCATCAACACGGCGAGGGCCGAGATCGTCGAACAGGCTGCGCTTCTCGAGGCCGCACGCGACAAGGGCCTGCGCGTCGGGTTGGACGTCTTTGCCAGCGAGCCCGCGACGGCCACCGGCGAATTCGCAGACGATCTGGTGACGCTCCCGGGCGTCTACGGCACGCATCACATCGGAGCGTCGACCGATCAGGCGCAGGAGGCCATAGCCGCCGAAACCGTTCGCATCGTGCGCAGTTTCAAGGACACCGGAAAGGTGCCCAACGTCGTCAACCTCGCGATGCGCACGCCGGCAACCCACATGCTCGTCGTGCGCCATCGCGATCGTCCGGGTGTCCTGGCACACGTTTTCGACCATCTGCGCGAGGCCAACCTCAACGTCCAGGAGACCGAGAACATCGTCTTCGCCGGCGCCGAGGCGGCAGTGGCCAGAATCAACTTGGACGGCGCCCCGGCGGCGTCGGTATGCGACAAGATCAAGAGCGGGAATGCCGACGTGCTCGACCTGCAAGTGGTCACGCTCTAAAAACACATTTGAGGTTGATTCACTTGTCACAGGTAACAGGAGATCAGAAGATCAGGAGACGTTCTTTGGTTTTGTGAAATTGGCCTCTTGATCTCCTGAACTCCTGTGAGGCCTTTGACAGTGTTGGTTGTTCAATCTGGTCCACATCATTCCGAGCCATCATCCAATCCCATGACGACTACGAACCGAATCTTCAATTTTTCCGCTGGCCCAGCCGTGCTTCCTGTCGAGGTTCTCGAAGAGGCGCAGCGCGATCTGATGGCGCTTCCCGGCGTCGGCATGTCGATCCTCGAGATCAGCCATCGCTCGAAGCCGTTCGACGAGGTCATCGAAGGCTGCGAGGCCGACCTGCGCGCGCTCGCCGGCATTCCGCCGAACTATCACGTGCTCTTCCTGCAGGGAGGCGCGAGCCTCCAGTTCTCGATGGTCCCGATGAACTTGCTGCCCGCCGGCGGGTCGGCCGACTACATCGTCACCGGCTCGTGGTCGGAGAAGGCGGTGAAGGAGGCCAAGCGCGTGGGCGGGGTGAAGGTCGTCGCCTCGACCGCGGCGGAGAATTTCGTGCGCGTGCCGAAGCAGAGCGAGCTGACGCTCGATCCCACCGCGGCCTACGTGCACTACACGACGAACAACACGATCTTCGGCACCGAGTGGCACTACGTGCCCGAGGTCGGCCGAGTGCCGCTCGTCGCCGACACCTCCTCGGACATGTTCAGCCGGCCGATTGATGTCGGCAAGTTCGGGCTCATCTACGCCGGTGCGCAGAAGAATCTCGGCCCCTCGGGCCTGACGCTGGTCATCATCCGCGACGATCTGGTCGCGCGCACGCCTGCGTCGCTCGCGACCATGCTGCAGTACGGCGTGCATGTCGAGAACAAGTCGATGTACAACACGCCTCCCGTGTTCGGCGTCTACATCATGCGGCTGGTGTTGAAGTGGCTTTTGAAGGAGGGCGGGCTCCCGGCGATCGACGCGCGCAACGCGCGCAAGGCGGACAAGCTGTACGCCGAGATCGATCGTACGGGCTACTACCGCGGCCATGCGCACAAGGACAGCCGCTCGCGCATGAACGTGACCTTCCGTTTGCCGAGCGAAGAGCTCGAAAAGAAGTTCGTGAAGGAATCGACCGCCGCCGGTCTCGATGGCCTCAAGGGGCACCGCTCTGTCGGCGGGCTTCGCGCGTCGATCTACAACGCGTTCCCAGAGGCCGGCGTCGATGCCCTCGTGGCGTTCATGAAGGAATTCGAGCGGGTGAACGGCTGAGGTTCGAGCGACTCGGTTTCGGGCTCCGAATGGCAGCCCTAAGCCCAGTTGCATGAACCTGTTACAGGAGTACAGAAGTCTTACAAACGGCCCAGCCGTCTCCTGCTATTGTGACGTGGCACCCAAACCCCAGCGAGCGGAAGAGCCCGCGAGCGCTGATAAGGAGTCACGTTGACCACGCTAGAGCAGTCGGCTCGCACGCCCTATTCGCCCAGTACCCTGAATATCGTCACGGCATCGTTCATGGTGGTATTTCACATACTGGCCGTGGTGGCGCTGTTCTTTTTCAGTTGGACGAACCTGCTGGTGGCGCTCGTGCTGCACTGGCTGGCGGTCGGGTTCGGAATCAGCCTGGGCTACCACCGGCTGCACACGCACCGCGGCTACAAAACGTCGAAGGCCTTTGAGTACTTCCTGGCTCTCTGCGGGACCCTGACACTCGAGGGGGGGCCGATCTTCTGGGTCGCGACGCACCGCGTTCACCACAAGCACTCCGACCGCGACGGCGATCCGCACACCCCGAACGACGGCGGGTTCTGGGCCCACATGGGGTGGATCCTCTTCGGCGATACCCATCACAACAACACCGAACTGACCTCGCGATACGCGCCCGATCTCGGGGCTGACCCGTTCTACCGCTGGCTGAACAGCTACCATTACGTTCCCCTCACGCTTCTCGGATTCGCCCTGCTCGCAATCGGCGGCTGGTCGATGGTGCTCTGGGGGATCTTCCTGAGGGTGGTCGTCGGTCTGCACGGCACGTGGCTCGTGAATTCGGCGACGCACATGTGGGGCAGCCGCCGCTTTGCGACGCGCGACGACTCGCGCAACAGCTGGTGGGTCGCGCTCCTGACGTTCGGCGAGGGCTGGCACAACAACCACCACGCCCACCCCGTCTCCGCACGCCACGGTTTGGTCTGGTACGAGTTCGATATCAGCTGGATCACGCTCAAGGCGCTGAACGCCATCGGGATCGTGAGCGACCTGAAGGTCGCCAAAGTGGCCGCAAGGCTGCCGGTGGAAGAAGCGGCGTAGGCAATGCTGACTGCTGACTGCTGACTGCTGAAGTGAATTAAGAAGGAAACACAAAAGCCTTTCCATTCCTCCTTCAATTCAGCATTCATCATTCAGCATTCAGCATTATCCTGATCCCCATGATCAGCGGCCGGCGTCGGTCGGTCATCTTCTTCACCGTTCTGGGCGCCTGCCTCGTGGCGCTGGCCGTCACGCTCAACATCAGCTGGGTCGTGCTCAACTGGGGGCGAGCGCTGCTGCTCGTCCTCGGCATCGTCCTTTTCATTCCGATCATCGCCGGCATGGTGCTCAACACGATCTTCCTGGTGCGGGAGATTCGCCGGAACGAGCAGCACGATTCCTTCATCAACGCCGTCACCCACGAGCTCAAGACTCCGGTCGCGTCGATTCGGCTGTACCTGCAGACTCTTCAGAGCCGCGAGCTGGACGACGAGAAGCGGCGTGAGTTCTACCGCATCATGCTGGAGGACAGCGACCGGTTGCTGCAGACGATCGAGCAGGTGCTGCAGGCCGGAAGCTCGGGATCGCGCTGGCGGCGCATTTCGCGTACCCGTCTCGACCTCGGTCTTCTCTCGAAAGAATGTGTGGAGCTTGCGCGGACGCGGTTCCACCTGCCGGCCGACGCCCTGGCGTACGAGCAGCGTGTGGCGGCCGGCGCGTGTATCGTGATCGGCGATCCGGACGAGCTCAAGGCCGCAATCTGGAATCTCATCGACAACGCGATCAAGTACTCGGCGAGCGAAGTGCAGGTGCGTGTGGTGCTTGAAGAAGTAGCCGGACGCCTGGCCGTCAAGGTGAGCGACCACGGCGTCGGAATTTCACCGGTCGAGCTCAAGCGCATCTTCCGCAGGTTCTACCGCATCCCCGCCAGTGTGGCCATCCGCGCGAAGGGGAGCGGCCTGGGCCTGTTCATCGTGCGATCGGTCGCCAGGAAGCACGGCGGGCGGGCATTTGCCGAGAGCGAGGGCCAGGGCCACGGGAGCACGTTCACGTTGCTCCTGCCGAAAGCGACCGAGGCGTGAGCGTGTCGCCCCAGCGTGTACTCATCGTCGAGGACGAGCTGCATCTGGCCGAGGGGCTGCGCTTCAACCTCGAGGCCGAAGGCTTCGCCGCCGAGGTCGTCGACACCGGCGAGGCGGCGCTCGAGCGCCTGCTGGGCCGCCAGGACCGCCGGTTTGATCTGGTCGTGCTGGACGTGATGCTGCCGGGCAAGGACGGATTCGCGGTCGTGGCCGAGCTGCGCGCGGCCAGACAATTCGTCCCGGTCCTGATGCTGACCGCGCGCGGGCGTCCTGAAGACGTGCTGAACGGTTTTGCCGCCGGCGCCGACGACTATCTGCCGAAGCCCACCGAGCTCGCGATTCTGCTGGCTCGCGTGGGCGGTCTGCTGCGCCGATCCCAATGGCAGCGGCAGGCAACGGACCGATACACGTTCGCTGGACGCTCGATCGACTTCGAGAAGCTCGAGCTGCGAGTCGGCGAGCGCGCGTTTCCACTGACGCTCATGGAGGCCAACCTCCTGCGCTATCTCGTCACACACGCCGGCAGCGCCGTTTCGCGGAAGGCCATGCTCGAAGAGGTGTGGGGTTTGCGCGAGGATACCGATACGCGAGCGATCGACAACTTCATCGTGCGTCTGCGGCGCTACATCGAGCAGGATCCATCGAAACCGAAACACCTGCTGACCGTGCGCGGCGTCGGCTATCGATTCGTCCCTGAGCCGGGCGGCTCGACCTCGTAGCTGTCTTTGCTGTCTCTTGTTCAAGAACAGCGAACCAACCTCAATTGGGATCGCTGCAGGGTCGTCCTCAAGACCGCGCGCCGTAGTTGCCGCGGCGTCGTCTGCGCCGGCGGCGGCGCCGGAAAGGCGTGTCTGAGGCGGGTTCCGTGGCCCCCTCGGGGGAGTGAACGGGCTGGGACGCCGCCTGAGCCTTGAGCTCGCGCCAGTGTGCCACGGCGTCAGGCCGATCGCCGTGCACTTCGAGCCAGGTGAGCGCTTCGTCGAGAATCGCGCGGTGCAGAAGCCCTCGCTGCGCCCGCACCGGCGCCTCGATGTCGAGTAGCTTCGGCTGGATGGCGATGATTTGCTGCAGGCGTTCGACGTCGCGCCTGGCGATCGGGAGCATGCCGAGCTCCACCTTCCGCTCCAGCGGATCGGCGGAGAAGCGCTGTCGACGGATGAGGCCCATCGGATGGAGCAGGGTTCCGGCCAGGATCGCGTTGGTCAGCGATTCTGGCGCCGAGGGGAACCGGTTGCGATAGCGATCGAGCGCGGCAATCGAACGCCAGAGGGCGTCGGGGGCAGCGGCGAGCTCCGAAGTAATTTCCTTCATCAGCCCGGTGGCGCGAAGCTGGCGCATGGCCTCCTCGGCGTGACCCGACCGCAGAATCTTGTAGAACTCCTCCATCAGCCGGGCCGGCGCGCTCCGCGCGATCTCGTGGCGGTGAACCTTGATCGCATCGAGGATGGGTTCGTCGATCGTGAACTGGAGGCGTGCGGCGAGGACGACCGCGCGCAGCATCCGCACGGGATCTTCGATGAACCGCACCGACGGATCGCCGATACAGCGGATCAGCCGGCGCTCGAGATCCTCGAGCCCGCCGACGTAGTCGATGATGGCGAACGTGCCGATGTCGTAGAAGAGCGCGTTCACCGTGAAGTCGCGGCGGAACGCATCTTCCTCGGGCGTGCCGTAGGTGTTGTCCCGATGGATGAGACGCGATCGCTCGGCCTGATGTGCCGCGCGTTCGCCGTCGGCCGATGATCCAGGGGCATCGTTGGCGGAGAATCCTTCGTCGGGCGCGATAGCTGCCGCCTCGACCTCCGGAGTCAGCTCGTGCGGCTCGACAAGCCGCCGGAACGTAGCGACCTCGATCGTCTTGGTTCCGAACTTGACATGGGCCAGCCGAAACCGCCGTCCGATGATCCAGCAGTTGCGAAAGAGCTTCTTGACCTGGTGCGGATGCGCGGACGTACCGATGTCGAAATCCTTGGGCCGGCGCCGGAGGAGCAGGTCGCGCACGCTTCCGCCGACCAGGTAGGCGACGTAGTTGTGCTCGTGAAGTTGATACAGGACTTTGAGAGCACCGGAATCGATGTCTCTGCGCGATATCGTGTGCGCGGCCCGCGGAACGATGGTCGGCTCCACCATCGCCTACGGATTATAGCAGCACCTCAGCCCTCGCGGAAGCGATTAAGTGACTGAATATTATGGGGTTAGGGCGGGCCGCTCATGTGCTACCATCCCACCATGCGCCCGTATGTCGTCGCCATCCTGCTGCTGGCGATTGCCGGGCCGGTCGCTGCGGCGGACCAGTTGACCGAAGCTCGGCGCCTCTACAATCTTGGGCAGTACGAAACGGCCGAGCGGCTCGCGCGAGAGGCGGCCACCATCCCTTCCCGCACCGACGCCGCCCGCGTTGTCCTCGGTCGAATTCAGCTCGAGCGCTTTCGCCAGTCTGCCGACCAGCGCGATCTGACGATGGCGCGCGAATCGCTTCGCATGGTGGACCCGGCGCCACTCGACGCCGCCGAGCGGGTCGAGCTGACGATCGGTCTCGCCGAGGCCCTCTACTTCGATGAACGGTACGGGGCCGCGGCGCAGCTCTTCGAATCCGTGCGCCAGCGCTCGGCGCTGCTCGGCACGCCCGCGCACGAGCGCGTGCTCGACTGGTGGGCGACCTCGGTTGATCGTCAGGCGCAGGCGCGGCAGCCCGAGGAGCGTGCGGCGATCTACGGACGAGTGCTCGACCGCATGACCGAAGAAATCGCGGAGTATCCCGGATCGACGGCGGCCGGCTACTGGCTGGCCGCGGCGGCCAGGGCCAGCGGCGACATCGAACGTTCCTGGCACGCCGCGCTCGCCGGCTGGCTGCGCGCGACGCTTGCCGACGATCGCGGCGCCGCCCTTCGTGCCGATCTCGACCGGCTCGTGACGCAGGCCATCATCCCCGAGCGTGCAGCCAAGCTCGCCCCGAAGGGCGATCCCAAAGAGGCGCAGACGTCGATGACTGCCGAGTGGGAGCTCTTCAAGAAGACGTGGAGCAAGTAGGGCCTCGCTCTACTTTGCCTCTTTCCAGTTCTCGCCGATCCCCACATCGACCTCGAGCGGCACGTTGAGCGTGACCGCCTGTTCCATGAGCTCGCGAACGGCGCCCGCCGTTTCCTCGGCGGCGTCCTTCGGCGTCTCGAAGACCAGCTCGTCGTGAACCGTGAGGATCATCCGCGCGCGTCCGCCGGCCACACGGCCGAGGGCCGCGTGAACGTCGATCATCGCCCGCTTGAGGATGTCGGCGGCGGTTCCCTGGATGGGAAAGTTCACCGCTTTGCGCTCGGCCTCTCCCCGCATCTGGAAGTTGCGCGTGTTGACGTCCGGCACCAGCCGCCGCCTGCCGAACATCGTCTTGACGACGCCTGTTTCCCTGGCGCGGTCGAGGAGACTGTCGATGAACGTCCTGACCGCCGGGAATCCGGCGAAGTAGGCGTCGATGAACTCCTGCGCTTCCTGCCGCGATACGCCGATGTCCTTGGCCAGCGTGAACGCCTGCTTTCCGTAGAGCAGCGCGTAGTTGATGATCTTCGCGCGCCTGCGAAGCTCGTGCGGGCTGAGCCCGCTCGCGACGCCGAACACCTTGAGTGCCGTCCGGTCGTGAATGTCCTCGCCGTTACGAAACGCGTCGACGAGGGTCTGTTCGCCCGCGAGGTGCGCGAGTACTCGCAGCTCGATCTGGGAATAGTCGGCCGAGATGAGCACGTGGCCCCGCTCGGCGACGAATGCCTGCCGGATTTCCCGCCCGATATCGGAACGAATCGGAATGTTCTGCAGGTTCGGATCGCTGCTGCTCAGGCGCCCGGTTGCCGCAACGGCCTGATTGAAGCAGGTATGCACGCGGCCGGTGGTGGGGTGCACGAGCGCCGGCAGCGCGTCGATATAGGTTCCCTTCAGCTTCTGCAGGCTGCGCCATTCGAGTATGAGCTTGGGGAGCTCATGCGTCAGCGCGAGTTCTTCCAGTACTTCGAACGCCGTTGATTGCGCCTTGGTCTTGGTCGTCCGCCGGATCGTTTCGGTGCGCATGCCGAGCCGGTCGAAGAGGATCTCCGACAGCTTCTTGGGCGAGTTGATGTTGAACTCTTCGCCCGAGAGCTCGAAGATGCGCCCCGACAGCCTGGAGAGCTCCTGGTCGAGCCGGGCGCCCTGCGCCCCGAGCACGGCCGTATCGACGCGCACGCCGGCGCGCTCGATCGCCACGAGCACCGGGATGAGCGGCCGTTCGAGCTGGTCGTACACCCGTTGCAGGTCGTCCTTCTTCAGCAGCTCTTCGAGCGTCGTCGAGAGCTGCAGCGCGAGATCGGCGCGCTCGCCGGCGTAGTCGAGCGCGCGGCTGACGGGAATATCGGCGAACGAGACGGCCTTGGCGCCGCGCCCGCAGATGTCTTCCTCGCTGAGCGCCTTGTAGCCGCTATGTTCGATCGCCAGATCCTCGAGCGGGTGCGAGGAGCGGTTAGCGTCGAGCAGGTAGCTGGCGAGCATCACGTCGGTGTCGAGACCGCGCAGCGTAATGCCGTGCTGCGCGAGCACGATCGCATCGAACTTGAGGTCATGCCCGACTTTGCGCACCGCGTCATCCTCGAGCAGCGGCTTCAGCAGCGCGAGGGCCGCGTCGCGATCCACTCCCGGCCGATCGGCGCCGTCCGGGCTTTCTCCAAGGGACGAGAAGAGGCCCTCGTTCTGCCGAGGCCTCGCCGTCGGCACATAGCGGGCATGATGCGGACCCGTCGAAAACGACAGTCCGACGATCCCGGCGCGCATTGCGGCGGGTGCGTCGGCCAGCACGCGCAGGCCGACTCGCCCCGCACGCTTCAGCTCGGCGGCGAGGCCCCGCAGCTCGTCGAGTGACTCGATCGTGGCGTAGTCCTTGCCAACAGTGTCGGCGGTCGGCGCGTACTCCAGCACGAGCGAGCGAAAGCCCAGCCGGGAGAACAGCTCGAAGCACCGTTCGCGCGACGCGCCTCGATAGCGAAGCGCGTCGGGATCGAAGGGGACGGGTACATCGGTGCGGATGCGGGCCAGCTCTCGGCTCTGCCGCGCACCCTCGGCGTGGTTCTGCAGGCCTTCCCGATATCGCTTGTTAGTGACCTCGGAGGCGTGCGCCAGCAGCTCCTCGACCGAACCGTAGGTGGCGATGAGATCCCGCGCGCCTTTCTCGCCGATGCCGGGGACACCCTTGATGTTGTCGATCGAGTCGCCCATCAGTGCGAGCACATCCACGACCTGCGACGGCGTGACCCCGAACTTCTCCTTGACGTTGTCCGCGTCGTACCACGTGCCGTCTTCCTTCGGGTTGTAGACGGTGATGCCGTCGTGCACCAGCTGAAAGAAGTCCTTGTCGCCCGTGACGATGGCGACCTCGAATCCGGCTGCGACGGCGCGTTCAGCCAGCGTCCCAATCACGTCGTCGGCCTCGAAGCGAGCGAAGGTCAGAATCGGGACGCCGAGGGCCTCACACGCTTCGTGGACCCAGGGAATCTGCTCCGCGAGATCCGGCGGCATGGGCGCGCGGTTCGCCTTGTAGTCGGTCGCCATCTCGGAGCGGAACGTCGGGCCCGCGAGGTCGAACGATGCGGCGATGTACTGCGGCGCATGATCGGCGATGAGCTTCCGCAGCATCGTCACGAAGATGTAGACCGCGTGGGTGGACTTGCCACCAGGTCCGGTCAAGCCCCCGCCGCGCATCGCGTGATACGCGCGATACATCTGCGAGCTGCCGTCGATCAGAAAAACGCGCGCGGGCGTGGACATCGGATCGGAGATGGGCGGGAAAAAGCCGCGAGAAAAACGAGTATATCATTCGAGGAATGTCGTCGGCTCCGGCAAGAAGCCTGGTGTCCCTGCTCGCGCCGCCGCGCGTGGCGGCCGTCCTTGTCGCGTTGGTGCTGACGGCAGTCACGGCCGCGTGTGGTGGCGGGCTCTTCGGGAAGGTGTACCAGTACGAGGAGGACGTCTATGTGTCCCTCGACGGCTCGGCCGAGGTGATCATCAATGCGTCGATTCCGGCGCTCGTAACGCTGCGTGGCATCGATCTTCCGCTCGATCCCGCCGCGCGTCTCGACCGCGATCAGATTAGCGACGCGTATACGTCGCCGTTCAGCGAGGTCATGCGCGTCAGCCGGCCCTGGCGGCGTCGGGGGCGCCGCTTCGTGCAGGTCCGCGTTCGCGTTCCCGATATCCGCAAGCTGACTGGTGCCCCGCCCTTCTCATGGTCCACCTACGAGCTGGCCGAGACCGACGGAGTTGTCGTCTACCGGCAGAACATCGCCGGATCGGCCCTGCGGCCCGGCACCTTGCAGAACTTCGGGTGGACCGGAGGCGAGCTCGTTGCCTTCCGTCTCCATCTGCCGAGCCGAATCGTCTACCACAATGCCCGCGACCTGGAGACCAACGAGACGAGTGACATCGCTCGCGGGAACATCCTGTCGTGGGAGCAGCACCTGACCGATCGTCTCGACGGACGGCCCATCTCCATCGAGTTGAAGATGGACCGTCAGTCGATTCTTCACCGCACCCTGTGGCTCTTTGCCGGCGCCTTCGCCGCCGCGGTCCTGCTCATCGTCGCGCTCATCTGGCTGACGATGCGCAAGGGCGCGAAGGAAGACGCACCGGCGTAGCCAGTCAATTGCTGCGCATCTCCGCGTCCGTGCGCAGGTCGTTGGTCACCGAGAACTCGCCGAAGCCGACCGCCAGCGACCGGGCCAGCATCCGATCGACATTGCTGTTGACCACGCCCGTGAGCGTCACGTGTCCGCCTTCCACGATGATGTGAATGGGCGGGTTGGCCATCGCTCCGTACTGCCAGAACGCCGAGTTGCCGTAGATGGCGCGGGCGATCCTGCGGCGGAGCTGATCGTCATAGATCGACACCGGAAGAACGTCGATGCGGTTGAGCACTTCTCGCACGCCGGAGATCTCCCCGGCCCTCTTGCCGATGTCGTTCTTCTTGAATGGCATCGTGACCTTGCCCGTCAGCGTCACGACCCCGTTGTCGACCGTGCCACTGACGTAGTCGAAGATAGTGAACTGCGGATAGCGCTCAATCTGATGCGAAATCTGAAGCCCGATTCCGAGGTCCCGCGAGTCCTGTGCCGCCGCTACGGCCGGGCTTGCCGACCAGGTCAGCATTGCCAGAACCGCCGTGCCGAACCACTTGCCCATCATTGGAGTCCGATCCTTTCCTCTTGCAGCGCCTGCACTCAGGGGAGGCAAAGCAGGTGCCAGCGGGATCGGCCGAAAAACGCAGGGACCGGGGTGCAGAGACACTCGGAGGGGACAGTGAGGGAGGACAGGTGGAGTCGACAGTCGACAGTCGACAGTCGCAGTCCCCAGTCCGAGTCGCCAGTTCAGTCGCCAGTTCCAGTCGCCAGTTCAATCGCCAGTCGCATCGGTCGACTGCGAGCGGACTGTCGACTAGGACTGTCGACTGGGACTGATGACTGGGACTGCCGACTCAGACTGAGGACTGCGACTGACGACGGAAGACTGCCGACTGCCGACTGTCGCTATAACAGAGATATCGTCGCCACCCCCGCCACTATCATGAGCAGCTGCCGGAACGGCCCACCCCCTATGCCGCCGCGGTGCAGGTCCGGGATGAGGTCGGCCATCGCGACGTACAGGAAATTGCCCGCCGCGAACGACAGGACGTAAGGGAGCAGGTTCGGGATCGACTGTGACGCGAAGAGCATCGCGATCGCGCCGAGGATCCCGCCGATACCCGACAGCAGGTTCAACGTGAAGGCGCGGAGCTTCGAGAATCCGGCGCGCAGCAGGATGGCGACGTCCCCCACCTCCTGCGGAATCTCGTGCGCGGCGACCGCGAGCGCCGTCGTGATGCCGAGCGGCACCGACGTGATCACCGCCGCGGCGATGACCGCGCCGTCGACGAACGTGTGGAACGCGTCCCCGACGATCACCAGCGACGCGGCGCTGCTCGTATGGACCTCGCACTCGTGCGTGTCGTGGCAATGTCTCCACAGCACCAGCTTCTCCAGCAGAAAGAACGTCAGAACCCCGGCGAGCAGCGTCCCGAGCGCCTGCGTCGCCGGAATGTGTTCGAGCGCCTCGGGGAGGAGCGCGAGCAGCGCGACACCGAGCAGCGTGCCGACGGCGTAGCTGATCAGCCACGGTATGAGCTTGACGCGGATATGATCGCCGAGCAGCAGGAACGTCGAGGCTGTCAGCAGGCCACCGAAGCTGCCGAGCACGCTCAGCCCTACGGCGGTCGCGTAGATGTGCACCGACCGATGATACTTCAGTCGTCTGAGCGCCTGTTTCGAGCGAGCGCGTGGGCCTCGCGAGCGGAGAGAATCACCTCCCGTCGATCAGGGAAGCGCGACGTATCCCTTCCGCGCGCGGACGAGATCGTGGCCGTCCCGCAGTTCGACTCGGATCGTGTGCCACTGACCATCCTTGCGCCCCTGCGACGAGTAGCCCAGATGGTACTGCCGGCTCAGTTCGTCGGCGATGCCGCTGGTCGCCGGGTCGACGTCCCTCGGGTAGCGCACGATCTCGGTCCGGCCGCCGCTCTCGTCGGTGATGTCACGCAGCGCCGCGACGTTCAAGCGATCGTCGATGCGGCCGCGAGACGTGTTGCTGCCCGGCGGCGGCATGGGCGGATACCGGGGCGGCTGCGAGGGCGTGCGTCCGGGAATCGGGAACGGCAGCGGGATCGGCATCCGTGGACCCTGCGGCGGTGGGTACGACGGTGGCTGGCCGCCCCACGTGGGTGACGTCATCTGCGTATCGATTCCGATCGCGTACGCCAGCACTTCGGTCGAGCGGATCATCGTCTTGATCTCGCGGACGGTGGCGCGGCTGTTCGTGTCGTTGCCGTCCGAGATCACGACGATGGCCTTCTTCCGGTGACGCCCGGTCTGCGCCAGCGGCACGGCTGACGCCACCGCGTCATAGAGCGACGTGGCTCCCCGCGGCCGGATGCGTGCGAGCCCGGTCGCGATCCGCTCGCGATCCGTCGTCCAACCCTCGATGAGCTCTGGCTGATTGTCGAACCGGTACAGAAACACTTCGTCGTCTCGATCGAGCAACTGGAAGAGGAAGCGATTGAGCGCCTGCCGGGCCGACACCCATTTCTCGCCCTCCATGCTGCCGCTCGTGTCGACCACGAGTCCCAGGCTCACCGGTACACGCTCGTTGCTGAAATGCGTGATCTGCTGTTCCTGGCCATCCTCGAAGAGTCGGAAGTCCTCTTTGCGAAGGCCCGAGACGAACCGCCCGTTGGCGTCGGTGACAGTAGCCGTCACGTTGATGAGCTCGACGCCCGTTCGGAAGCGGAAGACCTGAGGGTCCTGGGTCTCCTGTCCCGTGGGCGTTGCGACAAATGTCCAAAGCGCCGAGAAGAGCGCTGCGATTGTCAGCAGGCTGTTGCGGCTCATGACGCCCCCCGAGGCCTCGGAGAATCCGGTTCGCGGCTGCTCGCCACCGTCGCCGCCGTCCGGCGATCGATGTGACCGATCACGTGCCCATCTTCGCTGCGGAACCCCACGCGATATCGCGCGACTGCACTCGTCACGGGCACGTTGATGACAAACGCCGACTCGTCGCCAGGACGAAGTACCGTGAAGTCGAGCGCCGCGCCTCCGCTCGCCAGGAAGGTTCCGTCTGAACCGAAGAGGAGCGCCGTGGCCCTGACATTCGAGAGCACTGTGCCGTCGCGGGGATTCTGCACGAGGCCGGTGATCGTGAGCGCGTCGCTCCCCTGCGTCTGCTTGAGGGACATCAGCTCGAGGAGTCCGGGGGTCTCGGTCGATGCCGTCCGTGCATTTGCTCCGCCGGCGGCGACCGACGGCGTCGGTCTCGATCGCAGTGTGCTCACGGCAACCGTCACGATCACCGCGATGGTGGCGGCGACGGCCAGACGGCGCGGCCATGCCGAGCGTGGCTCGGCTCGAACGAAGAGATCCGCCGCAGCGTGGACGTCGGCCCGACCGATCAGTTCCAGGCCATCGGCCGGCTCAGCGGCCTGCGTTTGACGCGCGCTCGCGTCGGCCATCTCTGTCAGGACGGCGACTCGCGCATCGGATCGCTGACGCTCTCTTCTCACCAGCCTGGCGAGGATCGCGCCGAGGGCGATCGTCAGGGCCAGGGAGACGAGCGTGATGACGATGAGTACGGACTCCATGCCTTTCAACCCTTCCTCAATCCTGCCGTCGATCCTTCCCTAACCAGCCCGCTGCTCACCTGAGCCTGAACTCGACGGCAACCTCGACGAGCACATCGACTGGAGTTCCGAAGCGGCGGGCAGGTGAAAACCGCCACTGACGGACCGCCTCCACCGCGCGCTGATCGAGCCCCGCGCCCAGACCCTGCACGATGCGAACGGCGCCGACGCGCCCATCGCTCCTGACGACGATCTCGAGCACCACATCACCCGACAGGCTGCGTCGTCGTGCATCCTCCGTGTAGTCGGGTTTCACTTCCTGCAGGATCGTCGGCGGCGTGATGCCGCTGCCAGGGCGATAAGGGCCGCCGCCGGTTCCGCCCCCGGTGCCGTCGCCGATGCCTGGACCGGTTCCTTCCCCGAGCCCCGTTCCACCGCCGCTGCCCGCGCCTCCGCCCGCGCCGGAGCCCTGGCTGGTGGCCGCCGGGGCCGTCGAAGTGAGGACGCCCGCCTGTTCCTTGCGGTCGGCAGGTGCGCTGACGATGGGCGCGACCACCGGCGGAATCGGATCGGGTTTGGCGACGGGCGGCGGTGGCTCGACCGGCCGCTCGACCGGCCGGACCTCAGGTTCCGGTCTTGGAGGGCGCGGCGGCTCGGGTACTGGTCGCTTGACGGCCCGTTCGATCGGCACGGGGCTCTTGAGCGAACTCGTTCCCTTGAGCTGCGCGGGCCGCGCCGGAGCCGGCTGACGCAGTCCGCCGCCACCGCCCCCGCCCCCCGGGCCAGGTTTCACCAGGAACACCAGCCGAGCGGGTGTGGTGAGCTGTGGCTCGACTCTGGCCTGACTGGTCATCCCGAATGCCGTCAACAAGATCGCGCCGAAGGCAGCGTGCAGGAGGCTCGATGCCGTGAGCGGCACGCCCCGGCGCTGGCCGTTCTTGCGCGTCGGGCTGAAGAGCGTTCGTTCGGGCGCCGGTCCAGCCTGCTGTCCGCGAAGCATGAGAACGGCCCGGATGGCTTCGTCAGTCGCCGTCAACGCGCCGTCGCGCGATGCGATTAGTCCAGAGGCGAGGAGCGCGTCGGCGTCGCTGATCGAGACTCCAGCCGCGCGGGCGATTTCCCGTGCCGTAAAGACCTCGTGAACGATCGGGGTGCGGCTGGCCATGGCGGTACCTGCAAAGAGGGGGCAAAAGACTTGCCGTTGAAGATCGAAGGCGGAGTCCCGGTCCTCTTCGGTTTTTCGGCCTTTTGCGAGGTGACCTGTTGGGAGGGGGAGAAGATTGTGCTCGTTCTGGGACAGTAGTGGAGGACAGCGGGGTTAGGAGTCTGATCTCTGATCTCGGCCAAGGCCTCTGGCCTCCGGCCCCCAGCCTCTGGTACAAACCACCTATGACTCAACAGGTGATCGTGACGGGGGCGTCCAGCGGGATTGGGCGGGCCACAGCTCTTCGGTTCGCCAAGGCGGGAGCGTCGGTGCTGGCGGTTGGCCGGAACGAGTCCGCGCTGACCGAAGTGGCGTCGGCTATTGAACAGGAAGGTGGACGAGCGGCTGTCTTTCAGACGGACGTGACGGATGCCGCCGCGCCTCAGCGGATCGTGACCGACGTGCTCGAGCGCTTCGGAGGGTTGACGACCGTGGTCAACGCCGCCGGAATCATCGGGTCGGGGACGGTCGAATCGACGACCGACGCGGCCTGGGACACGATGATGGACATCAACGCGCGCGCGCCGTTCCGGCTGATGCGTGCGGCGGTGCCGGCGCTGACCGCTTCTCGGGGGACGGTCGTCAACGTCTCAAGTGTGACCGGGATCCGGTCGTTTCCAGGCGTGCTGGCCTACTGCGTGAGTAAGGCCGCCATCGATCAGTTGACGCGGTGCGCGGCCCTGGAGCTCGCGCCCAAAGGCATTCGCGTCAACGCCGTCAATCCGGGGGTGGTGGTGTCGAATCTCCACCGGCGTGGCGGGATGGATGAGGAGAACTACGCCAAATTCCTCACGCGCTCGCGCGAGACCCACCCGCTCGGCCGCCCCGGCGAAGCGACCGAAATCGCCGACCTAATCTTCTTTCTGGCCTCGGACGCGTCGGGCTGGATTACCGGTGAAACGATTTCAATCGACGGTGGCCGGCACCTGACGTGCGCCCGCTAGAGCCGGGGACACCCAACCTTGGATGTCCCCGGGGACACCCAACCTTGGATGTCCCCGGGGACTGTCCCGGTTGGATGTCCCCGAGCTCAGCTGTTTTTCTTGACCGCTTCAACGAAGCGAAGGCCGTCTCGCTCGGCGAGGGTGCGCACGGCGACGAATCCCTGACTCTTGAGAACCTCGATCGCTTCCGTCCCGCTTTCTGCGGCGGCAGGCGGCTGCCCGCCGAAGATCGCCGACATGCCTCCCCGCGCGAGCGTGTCGATGACCATGCAGCGCCCACCGGGACGCAGCAGTCTCCAGGCCTCCTGAACGACCAGCTTTCGCGGCTGGCGGTCCTTGCTGCCGACGTCCCGGAGTACCACGAGATCGAACGACTCGGCTTCGAACGCCATGGCGTGTGGTGCCGCGGCCGATGTTTCGACGAGCGCGCCCTCTTTGAGCGCGACTCGGCCTGCTTCAGCCGCGAGTTCGGCGGACTCGTCCACCGCGCACGTGCGGCCCGACAAGCCGGCCTTGGCCGCGAGCGCCGCAATCAGCCGCGGATCGCCGCACCCGATGACGAGCACGCGATCGCCAAGCTTGGCACCGGTCATGCTGACCGCGAGCGGATCGAGCGCCGCGGGTCTGAACCACTTGAACATGGGATGTGCCTCACGCAGGCCTGACCGAGCGGCCGGACTGGGCTCGAGAAACTTGATGATATAGTTCCAGATCGTGAAAAATTCGCCAAAAATCGCGGAACCTGCAGGGAAACTGGGCATTCTTCTCGTCGGGATGGGCGCCGTCAGTACGACGACCATCGCCGGCGTGCTCGCCATCCGCCGGGGTCTGGCCAAGCCGATCGGCTCGCTGACGCAGATGGGAACCGTGCGACTTGGCAAGCGCACCGAGGGTCGTTCGCCGCTCATCAAGGACTTCGTTCCGCTCGCCTCGCTCGACGACGTGGTGTTTGGCGGCTGGGACATTTTCGAAGACAACGCGTACGAGGCCGCCAGGACGGCGGGAGTCCTGGAGCCGGCGCTGCTCGACCAGGTCCGGCCCGAGCTCGAGCAGATTCGGCCGATGTCGGCCGTGTTCGACCGCCAGTATGTGAAGCGCCTCGACGGCCCGAACGTGAAGAAGGGCGCGAACAAGCGCGAGATGGCCGACCAGCTGCGCGAGGACATGCGGCGGTTCAAGCAGGATCACGGCCTCGACCGCCTCGTGATGGTCTGGTGCGGCAGCACCGAGATCTACCTCACCGAGAGTTCCGTGCACGCGAGCGTTGCCGCTTTTGAAAAGGGCCTCGAGGCGAGCGATCCGGCAATTCCATCGAGCATGATCTACGCCTACGCGGCGATCAAAGAGGGCATTCCGTACGCCAACGCGGCCCCGAATCTCAGCGCTGATGTGCCCGCGCTCCTGGAGCTCGCCGCAAAGAGCGGCTCTCCTGTCGCCGGCAAGGACCTGAAGACCGGGCAGACGTGGATGAAGACCGTTGTCGCGCCAGGACTCAAGGCGAGGCTCCTTGGCGTCGAGGGGTGGTACTCGACCAACATCCTCGGCAATCGCGACGGCGAGGTGCTCGATGACCCCGAGTCGTTCAAGACCAAGGAAGAGAGCAAGAAATCGGTCCTGGACTATATCCTCCAACCGAATCTCTATCCGGACCTATACAAGGACCTTTGCCACGTCGTCCGGATCAATTACTATCCCCCCCGCGGGGACAACAAAGAAGGTTGGGACAATATCGACCTGTTCGGATGGCTGGGCTATCCGATGCAGCTCAAGATCAACTTTCTCTGCCGCGACAGCATTCTGGCCGCGCCCATCGTGTTGGACGTGGCGCTCTTCCTGGACCTGGCGAAGCGCACCGGGATGAGCGGGATTCAGGAGTGGTTGTCGTTCTATTTCAAGAGCCCGATGGCCGCGCCAGGTCTCTATCCCGAGCACGACCTGTTCATTCAGCTCATGAAGCTGAAGAACACCTTGCGTTATCTACGCGGCGAGGAGCTCATCACGCACCTCGGCCGGGAGTAGACGCGAGGAGCGGGCGACGGAGCGTGAGGGGCATTGGGGCCCCGCGAGCGCCCGCCTTCGCGCCGCAGGCGCTCCGGCGAGGTCTCGACGTAGCTTTAGCGGAGTTGGAAGCGTGTAAGGGGGTTCGGGGGACGAAGTCCCCGGTAGATACTGATGTCCGAGAGACTGCAGCCAGCACTCTGGGGTGGATTGTTCATCGGCGTGCTCTCCGCACTGCCGCTGGTCAGCGCCGGGAACTGCTGCTGCTGTCTGTGGGTGCTCGTGGGTGGGGCGCTGGCGGCCTACCTTCGCCAGCAGAACAACCCTTATCAGATTGACGCGGCCGAGGGGGCGATCGTGGGCCTGATGGCCGGGGCTATTGGCGGCGTCGTGTACGTGATCCTGTCGATTCCGGTACAGATGATTACCGGGCCGATACAGCAGCAGTGGATGGAGCGCATTCTTTCGAGCAACCCGGACATCACGCCTGAAGTGCGTGACATGGCAGAGGGTCTGGCCAGAAGCTCCGGCTTGCAGCTCATCCGCGGCATCATTTCGATCGTCGTGTTCTCGCTGTTCGGTCTCCTTGGCGGTCTCATCGGCGTCGCCGTGTTCAAGCGGAACCTGCCGCCGCCACCGCCGCCCGGGACGATCGACATCACGCCGTCTCCGATGGCGCCCCCGCCGCCGCCCCCGCCGCCGCCCGTCGAGGTCTAGGTCCGTCACGACGGGTCACTCGAGCGGCGTCGGGCCCGGCGGCGGCAGCCCTACAGCTTTTCCCAATCCGACCCGAAATTTCCTTCAGTAAAAGTGTGCAGCCGCACGAGGGGCCGGATTCCGGTCATTCCTGGCTGTCTGCCCGGCGTGTTCGGAGCTGTCGCACCAATCGTTGATCAGTGCAGCCATGTACGAATCCTTCTACGGTTTCCGAGAAAAGCCCTTCAGCCTGACGCCTGATCCGCGGTACTTCTACCGGAGCCAGTGTCACGCCAACGCGCTCGAACTGGTGCAGCACGGCGGCCGAAGTGCCCGGGGTCTGACGGTCGTGACTGGAACCAGCGGGACGGGCAAGACGACGACCTGCCGGACCATTCTGGAGTCGCTCGACCGGAAGACGTTCACCTCGCTCGTGCTCAACCCGTACGTTTCGGAAGAAGACCTGCTGCGTCTGATCCTGCAGGACTTCGGCGTGATTTCGCGCGAGGAGATCCGGCGAGGGCTGCTGAACGGCGTGCGCGCGGGCGAGCTGCTGCGTACGCTCGAAGAGTTCCTGAGGTCGCTGACCTCGCTCGGCGCGCGGGCGCTTCTCATCGTTGACGAAGCGCAGAAGCTGCCCGTGCACGTGCTGGAACAGGTGAAGCGGCTCACGCGGCTGACCGAGGAAGCCCCGCTGCAGGTGGTCCTGGTGGGCCAGTTGGGACTGACCGACAGCCTCCGCGCACCCGATCTTCGTCCGCTCAACCAGCGGGTGACGATCCGCTATCGGCTGCGGCCCCTGACCATCGGCGAGACTGCCGCCTACGTCACCCATCGCCTGGGCGTCGCGGGAGGCGACTCATCGGTCACGTTCACACCGAAGGCCTTGCAGCGCGTGCACCGTTCGACCGGCGGCAACCCGCGCCTCATCAATCTTGTGTGCGACCGCGCACTGCTTGCGGCGTTCTCGGTCCACGAGACCCGAATCGAGCCCGCCATCGTCGATCGAGCGGCGAACATCCTGCGCCTGGAGCCTGCGGGAGGGATGACCGGGTCAGTGCTGGGCTGGATGCGCCGCCGGGTGGCCGCGTTGTAGCTGGGGTCAGATCTCGATTTTCTCGCCGGCGCCCCAAGCCAATCCGGGCGAGAAAATCGAGATCTGACCCCAGGCGGCCCGAGCGGTGATAGATCTGTAGTTCTCTATGTCCGAAATTGACGCGCTGCTGAACGAACACCGTAGTTTCGAACCCTCGCCCGACTGGCGACGCTCGGCCACCATCGCCGATCCAACCGTCTATGACCGCGCCGCGGCGGACCTCGAGGGATTCTGGGCCGGCTTTGCCAGCGAGCTCGAGTGGATGCGGCCCTGGGACTCGGTCCTCGAGTGGCAGTCGCCTCACGCGAAATGGTTCGTCGGCGGACAGCTCAACATCAGTGCGAACTGCCTCGACCGTCACGTCCGCACGGCCCGGCGAAACAAGGCCGCGTTCATCTGGGAGGGCGAGCCTGGCGACCGCCGCACGCTGACCTACTGGGACCTCTACCGACAGGTCTGCGCCTTTGCCAACGTCCTCAAGTCGCTCGGCGTGAAACGCGGCGACCGTGTCGCGCTCTACCTGCCGCTCATCCCCGAGCTGGCCATCGCGATGCTCGCCTGCGCGCGCATCGGCGCCATCCACAGCGTCGTGTTTGGCGGCTTCAGTTCCGAATCACTTCGCGATCGCATCAACGATTCCGAGTGCGTCCTGCTCGTGACGGCCGACGGCGGCTATCGGCGGGGCCAGATCGTGCCGCTCAAGCAGATGGCCGACGAAGCTCTGCGCGACACGCCTTCGATCAAGAACGTCGTCGTCGTGCAACGGCAGGCGGGCGCGCCTTTTCCCGTGGACATCCAGGAGGGTCGCGATCACTGGTATCACCGCCTGATGCAGCACGCTTCGCCGGTGTGCGAACCCGAAGCCATGGACGCCGAGGACATGCTCTACATCCTCTACACGTCCGGCACCACGGGAAAGCCGAAGGGCATCGTCCACACCACGGGTGGGTATCTCGTCGGCACGTACGCCACGACCAAGTGGGTGTTCGATCTCAAGGACAGCGACGTCTACTGGTGCACGGCCGACATCGGCTGGGTGACCGGCCACAGCTACGTCGTCTACGGTCCGCTGGCCAACGGCGCGACGGTCGTCATGTACGAGGGCGCTCCGGACTGGCCGCAGAAGGATCGGTTCTGGGATCTCATCGAGCGGCACGGCGTCACGATCTTCTACACGGCCCCGACGGCCATCCGCGCCTTCATGCGGTGGGGGACCGAGTGGCCCGAGAAGCGCGATCTGACATCGCTCCGTCTGCTCGGTTCGGTTGGCGAGCCGATCAATCCCGAGGCCTGGATGTGGTACCACAGGCACATCGGCGGTGAGCGCTGTCCGATTGTCGACACCTGGTGGCAGACCGAGACCGGGATGATCATGATCACGCCGTTGCCGGGCCTGACGAGCACCAAGCCTGGCTCCGCCACGCGGCCGTTCCCCGGCGTGGCAGCCGAGATTCGCGACGCGCAGGGCAAACGCGTCGAAACTGGCGGCGGCCTCCTGACGCTCACGCGGCCCTGGCCGGCGATGCTGCGTGGCATCTACGGCGACCCCGATCGCTACGTGCAGCGGTACCTGGAGCCGCTGGACCGACGGCAGCTATTTCACCGGCGACGGCGCGCGCCGGGATGACGACGGATTCTTCTGGCTGCTCGGCCGCGTCGACGACGTGCTGAACGTCGCGGGACACCGGCTCGGCACCATGGAGGTCGAGAGCGCGCTCGTCGATCATCCCAAGGTCGCTGAGGCGGCGGTCGTGGGACGTCCGCACGAGATCAAAGGGCAGGCCGTTGCCGCGTTCGTGACCGTCAAGGAAGGCGTGAAGGCCACGTCTGCGCTCGCCGACGAGCTCAAGGAGCACGTCGTCAAGAAAATTGGCGCGATCGCGAGACCCGATCAGATTCTCTTCGCGGCGGACCTGCCCAAGACGCGATCGGGAAAGATCATGCGCCGGCTGCTGCGCGACATCGCCGAAGGCAAGACGCTCGGCGATACGACCACGCTGGCCGACCCCGCGGTTGTCGCGCGCCTCAAGAACGAGTATGAAGAGAAGGAAGGATAGCCGCTGACCCACATGTCGGGCGTGACCGGCATCGAGCTCGGACCGGACTACTGCGTGCTCGTCCGCGGGGGACGGCTCGGATCGCACAGGACTGTGTCGGCGGCGTCCACGATCCTGCCGTCTGCGTGGCCCACCGATCCGCACGCGCTCGTGGAGCGGCTTCACGAGGCCCGTCGGCGCAACGATTTGCCCAACCGTGCTCGCGTCGTGGCGTGGGGCCCCCGCCCCGCGTCGGACGCGACGATGAGCGATGACGCCACGCTGGCGCCTCTCAGGGAAGCCGGGTTCGACGTCGTGTCGGTGCACTCACCGGCGCAGGCGCTCGCCCGAGTGGTTCATGCGCGGCAAGTGGGCGCTCCCGCAGGAACGGCCGTCGCCGCGCTCTCGCTGAACAGCCATGGCGGTGCGATCGCGATCGTCGCCGGAACCGAGGTCATCCAGTCGCGTGTGTTCGAGTGGTCGCTCGGCACGCCATTCACCGGTAAGCACGGCGCGCGCTCCGAGCTCCTCGATCGGTATTTGATCGTTTCGCAGATAGCGCCGCTGCTCCAGCACGTCATCGATCTGGTCCGTCCGGCATACGGAGCAACGGTCACATCCGTCGTCGCGTGCGGCAACCTTCCCAATCTGCGCTCGCTCGCGATGCTCCTCATCGAGGAGATGGACATCGAAGTGGAAACGCTGGACTCGGCGGAGCTCCTCGACCCGAGCGTGCCGCCGGGAACGCTCGCCGATACGGTAGCGTCGCTCCAGATGGCCGCGGCCGTTGCTTCTTCGGGCGAGAACCGCGTGCCGCTTCATGCTGACACTGATCCGGCGCCCGCGGCCGGCACGGCATCCGACGAACACGCACGACGGCGCGCCCGGCCTGCCCTGAGCTCGTCGAATGGGCCTGGCTCCCGCCTCCAGAGTCTGGCTGCACTCGTCGCGCTTGTATTCTGTGCCGCCTGGCCGTTCATGCAGGTTGCCGGTTCATCGCCGGCTCGACCGATCTTCCCCCACGGGATCGAGCAGGTCATTGTTGCCGGCGCCCCAGACCAGCCCGGACTTCACGAGCCTGGCGCTGAAGCCACCACGGGGCGCGCGGACGCCGTCGAGCACGGCCCCGGTGGGGAAGCCGCACCAGGGTCCGTTCCACCTGGCGCGCTCCCTGAACTCTCAGTAAGACCGTCGGTCAGCCGCCGAGTTCCGGCCGCCGCGCCGGAACGTGGCCTACCGCTGCCTGCTGTCGATGGCATCCTGATCGCCGGACCCCATCGCCTGGCCATTGTCGGGGGCAACGTCGTCGCCGCGGGCGACGCTGTGGGTACGCGCGCCATCGCCCGAATCGAGCGGGACGGCGTCGTGCTTCGGGAACCCTCCGGACGAGAGGTTTATGTGGCGATCAGGCCACGAAAACCCCCAACCCTCGGTTCGTGAGAGACTGAAGGAACCTCCGCCGTCCGCCAACCGTAACCCTTTGGGATACGTCAATACGCTTATGGCCCTTATCGAAACACGCGACCTCTGGAAGACCTACGTGATGGGCGACGAAGAGATCCACGCGCTGAGAGGTGTGTCGATCGAGATTCAGCGCGGCGAGTACGTGGCGATCATGGGCCCGTCCGGCTCCGGCAAGTCGACGCTCATGAACCTCATCGGATGCCTCGACACGCCGACCAAGGGCAGCTACCTGCTCAACGACAAGGAAGTTGCGTCGATGAACGACGACGAGCTGGCGCGGATCAGGAATGAAGAGATCGGGTTCGTCTTTCAGACCTTCAACCTGCTGCCGCGCGCGACGGCGCTGCACAACGTGGAGCTGCCGCTCGTCTACGGCGGCGTGACGGGGAAAGTTCGACAGGAGCGCGCAAGGGAGGCGCTGGCGAAGGTTGAACTGATCGATCGCGCGTCCCACCGGCCCAACGAGCTCTCTGGCGGCCAACGCCAGCGTGTCGCCATCGCGCGAGCGCTCGTCAACAACCCGTCGATCCTCCTGGCCGACGAGCCCACCGGCAACCTCGACTCGAAGACCGGCAACGAGATCATGGGTGTGTTCGACCGTCTGCACCAGAACGGAAACACGATCGTCCTCGTTACGCACGAAGCCGACATCGCCGCGTTCGCTCACCGCGTCATCTCCATTCGTGACGGACAAGTGGAGAAAGACGTCAAGCGCGCGGCCTGAGCCTCCGGCCTCCCTCCATCCGCCGCGGGCCGCAAGGTCAGCGTCCTTCGATCCAACCGGTTCCCGGCAAGCCGATAGTCATGGCGACGCGACGGCTGTGGCAGTATGCTCGCCGTGGCAGATGGGCCTCACGACACGGCCTCGAGCCCACGAATTGCGACCTTTCACGCTCTCCGACACGCTCGGTCTCGACCGGTGTTCTCCGGCCGCGTATCGGGAACGTCTCCGGAGAGCCCTTGCAGCCAGGAGACCGTATGAAACTCAGTGTGCGTTCGCTCGTCTCGTCAGTCGCGTGCCTTGCCTTGGTCTCTGTCCTTGCCGGTGCGGCGTTTGCCCAGAGCGATCCGCAGGTCGGAGTCTGGAAGCTCAATGTCGCGAAATCGACGTACAGCCCCGGGCCCGGGCCGAAGAGCGGGACCACGACGATCGAAGCCGCCGGGGCGGGCACGAAGGTCATCGTCGACCAGGTACTGGCCGATGGCACCAAGAGACATTATGAATTCACGACGAACTACGACGGGAAGGATAGCCCCGTAACTGGAAACAACCCCGAAGTGGACACGGTCGCGCGCACGCGCACCAACCCGACCACCGTGCAGACGATTTCAAAGAAAGGTGGAAAGGTCACGACCACTCAGGCGTCAGTCGTGTCGAGTGACGGGAAGACCAGAACCGTTACGACCAAAGGCGTCAATGCCAGCGGTCAGCAGGTCAACAACGTTGCGGTGTACGAAAAGCAGTAGCGTCATGCCATCGGCGTGTCGAGCGGGACACGCCGTCGGCCCCCTTCGCGGCGGAAGCTACCGCTAGAGCGCTGCCAGATGCCCGGCCGCGATCTCGCGTAACGGCGCCTTGTGATCGAACGATGCGGGATCGAGAACAATCCGCTGACGTTCAGCCTTCGGATCCGGAACCGGGATCGCCGACAGCAGTGCACGCGTGTAGGGATGCGCGGGCGCTGCGAAGAGCCGCTCGGTCGGGCCCATCTCCACGATTCTCCCCAGATACATCACCGCGACCCGGCTGCAGATATGTCGGACCAGGCGCAGATCGTGCGCGATGAACAGGTAGGTCAGCTTCAACCGCTCCTGCAGGTCCATGAGCAGGTTGATGACCTGCGCCTGGACGGACACGTCGAGCGCCGAGACGGGCTCGTCCGCAATGATGAGCGACGGGTTGAGTGCCAACGCTCGCGCGAGGCCGATCCGCTGTCGCTGGCCGCCACTGAACTGATGCGGGTAACGCGAGCGCTGCGCATGGTCGAGGCCGACCAGATCGAAGAGCTCCGCCACTCTGGCGTGGCGCTCGGCCTTCGAGCCGATGCGGTGGATGACGAGCGGCTCCTCGACGATCGCACCGACCCGCATCCGAGGGTTGAGCGACGAGTACGGATCCTGAAACACGATCTGCATGTCGCGGCGCGCCTCGCGCATTCGCGCGCGCGAAAAGCTCAGCACGTCTTCGCCCTTGAACCGGACTTCGCCAGACGTCGGTTCGACCAGGCGCAGGATGCAGCGCCCGGTCGTCGTCTTGCCGCTGCCCGATTCGCCGACCAGCCCGAACGTCTCCCCTTCGCCGATCGCGAACGTCACGTCGTTGACGGCGCGGATGACCGTCCGCTTGCGCAGCAACCCGCCGCCGCGGCCGAATTCCTTGACCAGATGCCGGACCTCGAGCAGCGGCATCTACGGACGTGCCTCCGTCGTGGGGCCGTGAAGGTAGCACTTGACCGACCGTTCCGGTCCGAGCCTTGTCGAGCCGGGCGGAGCGCCCGGACACGGCTCGAATCGGTCGGGACAGCGCGGCGCGAACGCACAACCGGCCGGAAGATGCCCGAGCGCCGGCACTGTTCCTTGGATCGCTTTCAGACGGGCACCAGGCTCGCCGCCAGGCATCGACGCTATCAGGCCGCGCGTGTAGGGATGCTTCGGATCCGTGAACAGCAACTCGACCGGCGCCTCCTCGACGAGTCGTCCGGCGTACATGACCGCTACGCGGTCGGCCATTTCGGCGACGACGCCGAGGTCGTGCGTGATGAGGAGGAGTCCGAGACCGAGCCGCTCCTGCAGATCGCGGAGCAGGTCGAGGATCTGCGCCTGAATCGTGACGTCGAGCGCCGTCGTCGGTTCGTCGGCGATGAGGAGCGCGGGCCCGCAGGCCAGCGCCAGGGCGATGAGGGCGCGCTGTCGCAGGCCGCCCGACAGCTGGTGCGGATACTCGCGCACGCGTCGCTCCGGCTCGGGCACGCTGACCGTCCCGAGAAGCTCGACCGCTTTCTGCCGCGCGTTCGCGCGCGTCGCACGTCCGTGGATGCGCAGCGTCTCTTCAATCTGATTGCCGATCGTGTAGACGGGGTTGAGTGCCGTCATCGGCTCCTGGAAGATGAGGCCGATCTCCGCGCCGCGGACGTGCTGCATCTCGCGCTCGGCAAGCGTCAGGAGATCCCGTCCCTTGAACGTGACCTGTCCTGACGCGATGCGTCCAGGCGCCTGAATGAGCCGCATGATCGACAGCGCCGTCAGCGACTTGCCGCTGCCCGATTCCCCGACGAGGCACAGCGTTTCGCCCGCCGCGACGCCGAAGGTGACGTCAATGACCGCCGGGACGAACCGCCCGTCCTGATCGAAGCCGGTGGTGAGGTGGGTGACGGAAAGCAGTCGGGGCTCGGGGTTCGGGGCTTGGGGCTCGCGGTTCCGGAGCGTCTTCGGCAGATCTCAGCTGCTCCATCCGAGCCCCGAATCCCGAGCCCCGAGCCCCGAGAACTAGACATCCACTTCCTTGTGCTCTCCGAAGACCGATCGCATGGCGTCGGCGATCTCGCCCACAGTGGCTCGTGCCTCGACGGCGCGCACGATCGGCGGCACCAGGTTGTCCGAGCCGCGCGCGGCGCCGACCACCTGGTCCAGCGCGGTCCGCCAGGCGCCAGCGTCACGCGATGCTCGAACGGCGCGGACACGTTCCACCTGGCGGCGTTCGATCTCGGGATCGATGCTCATGACCTCGATGCTCGCGGTACTCTCGGTGGCGAACGCATTGACGCCGACGACGGTGCGCTGACCGGCGTCGACCTGCTGCTGCGCGCGGTAGGCGGACTCCTGGATGGCGCGCTGGATGAGGCCCTGCTCGATGGCCGCAAGCGTTCCGCCGGCGGCTTCGATGCGCTCGAGCAGGGCGCGCGCGCCGCTTTCGATTTCGTTCGTCAGCGCCTCGATGGCGTACGAGCCCGCGAGCGGATCGACGGTGTGTGGCACGCCCGATTCGGCGGCGATGATCTGCTGCGTCCTCAGGGCGATCCGCGCCGCCTCCTCGGTCGGCAGGGCCAGCGCCTCGTCTCGCCCGTTGCAGTGCAGCGACTGCGTCCCGCCGAGCACCGCCGCCAGCGCCTGCACCGCGACACGGACGATGTTGTTGTCAGGTTGCTGGGCGGTGAGGGTGCTGCCCGCCGTCTGGGTGTGGAAGCGCAGCTGTTCCGCGCGGGAGTTGGTGGCGCCGAAGCGTTCGCGCATAATTCGCGCCCACAACCGGCGGGCGGCGCGAAACTTGGCGATTTCCTCGAGAAAATCGTTGTGCGCGTTGAAGAAAAACGACAGGCGCTGCCCGAAGCGGTCGACATCGAGTCCGGCCGCGATCGCTGACTGCACGTACGCGATCGCGTTGGCGAACGTGAACGCGACCTCTTCGACGGCCGTCGAGCCGGCCTCGCGGATGTGGTATCCGCTGATCGAGATCGTGTTCCACTGCGGCAGCTCGCGCTCGCAATAGGCGAAGATGTCCGTGACGATCCGGAGCGATGGACGGGGCGGATAGATGTAGGTTCCGCGCGCGACGTACTCCTTGAGGATGTCGTTCTGCACCGTGCCGGACAGCGCCGAGGCTGCGACGCCGTGACGGCGCGCCACTGCCACGTAGAGCGACAGGAGGATGATTGCCGTAGCGTTGATCGTCATCGATGTCGAGACACGGTCGAGCGGGATGCCCCCGAAGAGCTCCGCCATGTCCTCGATCGAGTCGATCGCCACGCCGACCCTGCCGACTTCACCGGTCGCCAGCTCGTGGTCCGAGTCGTACCCCATCTGGGTCGGCAGATCGAAAGCGACGCTGAGCCCGCTGACGCCTTGATCGAGGAGATACCGGTACCGCCGATTCGATTCAGCGGCCGTCCCGAATCCGGCGTACTGCCGCATCGTCCACAGGCGGCCCCGGTACATCGTCGGCTGGATGCCGCGCGTATAGGGGAAGGACCCGGGGAAGCCGAGATCGGTCGACGGATCCCAGCCTTCGAGCGACTGCGGGTCGGCGTAGTGGATGGTCATGCGCCCTAATCGGGGTCTGAGTGACGATGCTCTAGGGAATTGTCGGCTCGGCGCCGGCCGGTCAGCATTCTACCAACGCGGGCCCGTCCGACTCGCGGCCTTGAAACCACCAGATGTTGCGGCCGCGCCATTGACACTCGCTAGGGCCGCGTCTACAATGAAAACGCGTTCCCACGCTGCAAATCCTTCATTATGAACAAATTTGTCGGCCGATCCCTGCCGCCTTCCCCGGGTGGCAGTTTCGGCGCTTTGGCGAGGTTCACGCCTTTCCGACAGCGCTCCGAACGTCGGATCGGGAGACGCCCCGGCTTCCCAGTTCCGGCGGCGGTGAGGAGGTCCCAGAATGGATGACGTCATGAATCGGATGGCCCGGGAGCTGTCCGACGCCATCGCAGCCGCCGTTGCAGAAGATCCTCGAGTCGAAGCGTGCCGGGAGCGGGTCCGTGCCGCGGGATACGAGATGCGCGTCTCGCTCGAGGCCGTGATCGGGTTCGTCAATCGCACGTCGCCTGGCGCGCTCGCCAAGGTCGGCGTGCCGCAGAAGACCGCCCGAGGCGAGCGGCGTGCGGTCGAGATGAGCGCGAATGACCGGCGTTTTCTGCGTTCGCTCCGCATCGCGGCGGACGAGACGCAGGAGAAGGAAGTCGAGTAGCGCCTGCGGCCCGAGCGCGGCGCCAAGTCGCCGCGCGAGAGCGAGCGGGGGTGGGGCCCCCGCGAGCACTGAGTAAAGTGAACTGAAACCCAGTAACAGTTTTGAAGGCCCGGGCGTCATGCGTCCGGGCCTGTTGTTTTTGGGGCCAGCTGTCTACATTTATCAGTTTGTCGTGGGGCCCCACCCCCACGACCTGCCAGCGCTCGCTTAGGCTCGCGCCGGTGGTCAGAAGCGACAGTCCGCTTGGAGTAGCCTTCTGTCTCCTGGCTCCTGCCTACTTCTCAATCAACGACCGCCCGGTCATCTCCGCCGCCAGCGGAATCTCCAGCAAATCCAAGATCGTCGGCGCGACGTCCCGCAGCCAGCCGTCCTTGAGGCGTCGGCCGACGAAGGCGTCGCTGCAGAGGACGACCGGCACCGGGTTCGAGGTGTGCGCGGTGTGGGGCGCCTGCAGCTCGTCGTCCCACATCTGCTCGGCGTTGCCGTGATCCGAGGTGACGATCGCGGTGCCGCCGACCGAGCGAAGAGCCGTCATGATGCGGCCCAGGCAGGCGTCGAGTGTCTCCACCGCCCTGACTGTGGCCTCGATGCTGCCGGTGTGGCCGACCATGTCGGCGTTGGCGAAATTGCAGATCACGACCTGGTGCCGTTGTGACGTGAGGTCGGCGACGAGGTTGTCGGCGATCCCCGGCGCGCTCATCTCCGGCATCAGGTCGTAGGTCGCGACCTTCTGCGAGGGCACGAGGATACGGTCCTCGCCCGGGTAGGGTTCTTCGCGGCCGCAGTTGAAGAAGTAGGTCACGTGCGCGTACTTCTCGGTCTCGGCCAGGCGGAGATTGGTCCGGCCGTGCGCGGCCAGCACGTCCGCCAGGTTGTTGCTGAACGTCTGCGGCGTGAATACGACCGGCAGATTGAACGTCCGGTCGTACACCGTCATCGTCGTCGTGTGGAGGCCGGGACGGCCGGGACGCGCGAAACCGTCGAACTGGTCGTCACCGAGCGCGAGCGCGCGCGTGATCTGCCGCGCCCGATCGGCGCGGAAGTTGAAAACGATCACCGAGTCGCCGTCGCGTATCGGGCCCACCGGCGTGCCGCCGGCGTCGACGATGACGATCGGCTTGATGAACTCGTCGGTGACCGCGCTGTCGTACGCGGCTTGTATCGCCGCGAGCGCGGATTGCGCCGTCGGGCTCGAGGTGCCAGACGCCGTCGTGCTCATCACGGCGTCGTAGGCGAGCTTTGTCCGCTCCCACCGTTTGTCGCGATCCATCGCGTAGTAGCGGCCGGAGACCGTGGCAATGCGCCCGACACCGGCGCGTCGCATGACGTCCTCGAGCTCGGCCACGTACCGGATCGCACCGGTCGGCGACGTGTCGCGTCCGTCGGTAATCACGTGGACGAACACCTGCGGCACCTTGCGCCGTGCCGCCATTTCGACGAGCGCGTGCAGGTGTCGCTGGTGGCTGTGAACCCCACCGTCCGATACGAGGCCAATCAAGTGGACCGCGTGCCGCCCGTGCGCCACGTTATTCATCGGGGCGTCCATTGCGGCGGTGAGGGCGGGGCTGTCGAAGAGCTCGCCGTCACGGATGCTCTTGTCGATCCGGGTGAGGTCCTGGTAGACCACGCGGCCGGCACCCATGTTCATGTGGCCGACCTCGGAATTGCCCATCTGCCCGGCGGGCAGGCCGACGGCTTCGCCCGACGCAATGAGCTGCGCGTGCGGATAGCGGCTCATCAGCTCGTCGTAGACGGGCTTGCGCGCCATCGCGATAGCATTGTGCGCCCGTTCGGCGCGAATCCCCCAGCCGTCGAGGACGATGAGGACGACAGGTGCCTGTGGTTGGGGCGTCACGCGAGCTGCTTGATCGCGGATCGTCCGGCGTACCGCGCACTGGTGCCGAGCTCGTCCTCGATTCTCAGCAGCTGGTTGTATTTGGCAACGCGATCGGAGCGGCTGGCCGAACCGGTCTTGATCTGACCGGCGGCCGTGCCCACGGCGAGATCGGCGATGGTCGTGTCCTCGGTTTCTCCCGAGCGGTGCGAGATCACGCTGCGGTATCCGGCGTCACGCGCCATCGCCACGGCATCGAGCGTTTCCGAGACGGTCCCGATCTGGTTCAGCTTTACGAGCAGGGCATTGGCGATGCCTTCCTTGATGCCCCGCGCGAGGATCTCGGGGTTGGTCACGAAGATGTCGTCTCCGACCAGCTGTATGCGGTCACCGAGCGCCTTCGTCAACGTCTTCCAGCCGTCCCAGTCGCCTTCGGCCAGGCCATCCTCGATCGAGATGATCGGGTACTGCCGGACCCATTCCTCGTAGAGCGTCACCATCTCGTCGGCGCTGCGGTTCTTTTCCTTCGACTTCTTGAACTCGTAGTGCTTGCCGGCGTCGTTCCAGAGCTCGCTGGCGGCGACGTCGAGTGCGAGATAGATATTCTTACCGGGCTGATAGCCGGCCTGCACGACCGCTTCGAGCACGACGTCGAGTGCCTCCCGGTTCGACGACAGGCTGGGCGCGAAGCCCCCTTCGTCGCCGACACCCGTGCTGTGGCCCTTCTTCTTGAGGATGCCGCGCAGCGTGTGAAAGATCTCCGCGCCGGCGCGCACCGCGTCGGCGAACGTCGTGGCGCCGACCGGCATGACCATGAATTCCTGGAAGTCGACGCTGCTGTCGGCGTGGGCGCCGCCGTTGAGGATGTTCATCATCGGCACTGGCAGCGACAACGTCTTGCCGCCGTAGAGACCCGCCAGATGCTGATAGAGGGGGACGCCCGCGGCAGTGGCGGAGGCGCGCGCCAGCGCCATCGACACGCCGAGGAGCGCGTTCGCGCCCAGCCGGCCCTTGGTCGAGGTGCCATCGAGCGCGATCATCGCGCGGTCGACGGCGCGCTGGTCGGCCGCCTGACCCTTCAGCCGCGCGGCGATCTCGCCGTTGACGTGCCCGACCGCCTTGGTCACGCCCTTGCCGAGATAGCGCGACTTGTCGCCGTCGCGAAGCTCGAGCGCCTCGCGCTCTCCCGTCGATGCGCCGGAAGGCACCGCCGCGCGTCCGACGACGCCGTTGTCGAGCGTGACTTCCGCCTCTACTGTTGGATTACCGCGAGAGTCGATGATCTCGCGACCTTTGACGTGTGTGATGGTGTGCATGTTTGCTGAATGGATACGTGCCGTTCGTGTGATGTATGTGTGCGTTGGCGTTGCAGGACGCACGCGCGAACTCACGATCTCAGGCACGATGGACCACGATGGCTCGATGAGCACGATGAACGCCCTGGTGGCGTCCGTCATCGTGGTCATCGTACCATCGTGTCCATCGTGAAAGATCCGTGGCTCGTGTCGGCGGATGCGCAAGCTCGTGTCTTACGTTACCCGAACCTCTCTGATCGAAGTCCTGCTCGTTGCGCAGGGCGTCTTCGTCGATCGCGCCGATGAACGGCTCGTCGTCGGTCGTCACCACCACGATACCGCTTTCCGTGACCGTGTGGCGCTGCCGATCTTCGTCGGCGTTGTAGCCAATCAACGCGCCGCGCGGGATGAAGACGTCTCGGTCGATGATGGCGCGGCGAATCCGCGCGTGCCGGCCGATCCGGACACCCGGCATCAGGATGCTCTGTTCGACGGTGCAGAAGCTGTGCACGCGCACGTTCGGGCAGAGGACGCTCCCCGAGATCCGGCTGCCCGAGATGATGCAGCCGGCCGAGATGATCGAGTCGAGCGCCTGGCCGCACCGGCGGCCTTCGTCCGCGAAAACGAATTTCGCCGGTGGCGCCTGCACCTGATGAGTACGCAGCGGCCATTCCGGATCGTACAGGTTGAAGTCGGGATTGACCCGGCAGAGATCCATGTTCGCGTCGTAATACGCGTCGAGCGTGCCGATGTCGCGCCAGTATTTCGATTCCTTCTTGTTCTCGTCCGTGAAGCGATACGCGTAGACCGTCGCCTTGGAGACGAGCTCGGGGATGATGTCCTTGCCGAAGTCGTGGTTGGTCGAGCGTCGCGCGTCGGCTTCGAGCGCGGGCACCAGGTGCTTCATGTCGAAGATGTAGATGCCCATCGACGCCAGCACCTGTCCGCCCGGGGCCAGGTTCTTGGGCTTCTCGAGGAAACCGACGAGCCGATCCTGTTCGTCCACCTGCATCACGCCGAAGCGGCTCGCTTCTTCGGACGGAATCTCGATCACGCCGATCGTCGCGGCGGCGCCGCGCTCGCGGTGGAACGCGAGCATGCGCGCGTAGTCCATCTTATAGACGTGGTCGCCCGAGAGCACGAGCAGGTGGCGCGGGTCCTCGCGGACGATCGAATAGAGATTCTGAAACACCGCGTCCGCCGTGCCGAGATACCAGTGCTCGCCGACGCGCTTCTGCGGGCTGAGAATCTCGATGAACTCACCGAGCTCGTCAGCCACGACGCTCCATCCCATCCGGATGTGGCGGCCGAGCGAGAGCGACTTGTACTGCAGCGCGATGAAGATCTTGCGCAGTCCCGAATTGATGCAGTTGCTGAGGGTGAAGTCGATGATCCGGTAGGGGCCCCCGAAGTACACGGCCGGCTTGGCCCGCTCCTTCGTGAGTGGATACAAACGTTCGCCGGCACCTCCGGCCAGAACCATGACGACGACATCGTCCTGCATGCGCGCCCCTCAGGGTTTCTCCAACGCCCGCCGCCGCACAGGACCGACAAAAAAGGCCCGCAGGCTGCGCTAAACGGCTGATGATAGCTGATCTCGCCGCGGTTCTGCCGTTGTGCGCAGTTTAGTGCCTTTTCCGGCCGGCTCGTCGCCCTAATCCTCGTCTATTCTTTGACTTGGGGGGGACGACTCGCCTATGATCGAGCAGGTTGGTCAGGGCCGAATGCTCGCAGGGCTGGAGCAGGCGACACTCTCGGTGCGACGGTCGGCGGGAGTCGTCATGCTTGCTGTGGCCCCCGCGCTCTTGTCGGTGCATTCGCCGGCGGTCCGCGCGCAGAGCGCCACCGGCGGACCGCCGCAAAGCCAGGCCGGCGCCGTCTCGAAAGACGAGCGGCAGGTCGAGCAGACGCAGCGCGAGGAAGGCGAGGCCATCCTTTCGCTGGCCGATGCGGTGATGGCGGGAAAGCCCGCACCGTCGGACTTCGCGGTGCAGTGGCAGAACGACTTCGTCAAGGCTCAGCGCGGTACGTTCGTTCCGTTTACGCTGACCGTCGACGCGTCCCGTCTCACCAGGCGATCGGCCCTGGTTTACGTCCGGGCGATACGACGGTCGACGCCACCCGGCGGGAAGCGCCAGGACCGTCCACCGGACCGCGAGGCCACGTATCCGGTCGACGCGATCTTTCCGGTCGAGTTGACGCCCGCGGCAGGGGTGGCGTTGCGGATCAGCCGCGGTTTTTCGGTGACGCCCGGCGAGTACGACGTTTTCGTGGTGATGCGCGAGCGCGTGGATCCAGCCGCGCCGAGAACGCGCCCGAAGGCAGCGATGTTGAGGCAGTCGCTCGTCGTCCCGGACTTCCGCACCGGTGACCTGACGACGAGCAGCGTGATCGTGGCGGATCGGTTGAACGTGCTGGCTGAACCGGTACCGGCGGATCAGTTGGCGGAGCGGCCGTACGTCATCGGCCGGAACGAGATTACCCCGGCGCTCGATCGGCGGTTTCGACGGGACGAGGAGCTGATTGTCGTCTTTCTCGTCTATAACCCGATGGTGACACCCGAACGCCAATTTGACGTCCGGGTGGAGTACCATTTCTACCGGAAGGTCGCAGCGGGAGTCTCGGCGGCGGACGCTGGCGTGGCCGCGGGCGCGCCTCCGCCAGGTCGGCCCGGAGAGCAGTATTTCAACCGGACCGACCCGCAGCGCTTCAATCCGGCGCTGATGGGGTCGGCATTCGACCCGGGCACAGGCGAGCCAGTCATGGCGGGTCAGGTCGTGCCGCTGACGGGGTTCGAGGCGGGGGACTATCGGCTCGCCGTCCAGGTCATCGACCTGCTGTCGGGAAAGTCGGTGTCGCGAGACGTGCTGTTTACGGTCGTGTCCGAGCCCTGAGCGCACGGATTCTCATGCGTCAGGGGCAAGTCGAAGACGGAGGAAGGCTATGCAACGCCTGAAGCCTGGCATCCGCGTGTTTGTCACGGCTGCCGCGGTCTGTACGATTGGAGTTCTCGGCGCCCAGTCGGCGCTGGCCCAGTCGCTCCAGTACCAGTCCGTCAGAAACGTCCGCGGCAGCATCACCGGCGTTGTCAGCGACGACCACGGCGGGCCGATCGCCGGGGCCATGGTATCGGCGCTTGGGACCGTCACCGTGGCGAAGGCGATCACGGATGCGACGGGATTCTTTTCCATCGACGCGCTGCCGATCGGCGACTACACCCTGCAGGCGCACCTGACGGGGTTCCTCGGCTCCTCCCGCGCGACCGTACGGGTCAGCGGCCTCCTGCCAGCCTTGCAGCGTCTCCAGCTCCGCCGGCTGAACAGCCCGGTGGCTACGTCCGGCACGACGTCCCCGGTTCCTGCGCGACCGATCATGGCCGCGGGATTTGGCTTGCCTGAAGGCACGCTCGCCGATCAGCCCGACGCTTCGGAGACGTCATCGGACTCGACCGTTGCGCGCGACGATCACCCGCACAACGAGACGGCGTGGCGTCTTCGACATGCCAGGCGCAGCATCCTGAAGGATGAGGGGCCGCTGATTACCGTCGTCGAGCGTGACGGCGACATCGCGACGGGCTCGCTCTTCGAGCGCGCAATGGATTCCGCGGCGAGCCTTGCGACGACGTTCTTCACGGACCTGCCGTTTTCCGGCGAGGTCAACCTGCTGACGACGGGCGCGTTCGGACCGGGGGAGATGTTCTCGGGTGACCTGCTGCCGCGGGGCGTGGCGTACATGGCGATCGGTGCGCCGACGCCGGCCGGCGACTGGTCGGTCCGCGCCGCCATGAACCAGGGCGATCTGTCGTCGTGGATCGTGGCTGGCGCTTTTCAGTCCCACCTTGGCGGCGAGAACGCGCACGTCTACAAGTTCGGTTATTCCTACAGCGCGCAGGACTATCTCGGCGGAAATCCCGCCGCGCTCATGGCCGCCACCGACGGCAGCCGCAACGTCGGCGAGCTCTTCGCGCTCGACAGGTGGTCGATCACGCCCGCACTCAGCGTCGAGTACGGTGGCCGTTACGGCCGGTACGACTATCTGCGGCCCGGCGGACTCTTCAGCCCGAAGGTCGGCGTGACGGTCGAGCCGATCAAGAACACGCGTGTGTCCGCGACGGTCGCGCAGCGCATGCTCGCGCCGGGTGCCGAGGAGTTCGTCGCCAGCGCGACGCCGGGACCGTGGCTGCCACCCGAGCGCACGTTCGCGCCGCTCGGTGGGCCAGGCCCGGGCAACACGTTCAGCGTCGAGCGCGCGCGCTACATCGATCTCCTGATCGAGCACGATTTTGACTCGAATTACGCGGTCGGCGTCCGCCGGTTCTATCAGAGCGTCGACGATCAGCTGGTCACGCTTTTTGGCCTGAACGTGCCGGGCGGTCCGCAGTCGGTCGGGCACTACTACGTGGCAAATGCGGGATCGCTTGGCGCCGATGGCTGGGCGGTGCGCGTCAGCAGCACCAGCAAGCGCCTCAGCGGCTCGATCGATTACAGCGTCACGCGGGCACGCTGGATGGACCGCGGCGACATGGCTGACATCGCTCGGTGGGCTCCCGCTGCCATTCGCTACGAAACCGAGGATCTCCACGATGTGACGACGTCGCTGGCGACTGACATCCCCGAGACCGCCACTCGCGTGTTCGTGTTCTACAAGATCAACACGGGCTATACGCGCGCCGACACGTCCCAGTTGCGCGCGGGCCTCGACGGGCGCTTCGACGTCCAGATCAACCAGGCACTGCCCTTCGAGCTCGGTGGCACGCGATGGGAAGTGCTGGTCGGGCTTCGTAATCTCTTCCGGGATCCCAACGACCCCGCGTCCGTCTACGACGAGCTGCTCGTCGTGCGGCCGCCCAAGCGCGTCGTCGGCGGGTTCCTCGTGCGTTTCTGAGCGAAAGCCCGGCTGTAGTCGGGCTCACGACCCCATTCGAACGCTGCAAGGCGGGTCTCCAGCAGACCCGCCTTTTTTTGCCGGTTTTTCTTCGCCCCGGGTTTTTGGATCGGGTGTCCGGATTGTTGGAAGCAAGGGCGTTCGTCAGCATTGAAGTTATTGCTGGACAATGATTTATCGCCGATCACTGGTCGTCAGACAGGGAACGTCGTTTGCTTCGCAGGGAGCGGACTCCTCTTTGTCGACGCTCCAGTTCCGGCCGCCCGTGAATAAGACCGCCCTCCTGCGGGTGATGGCCCAGCTCGCTGTGGTCGTCGGCCTCGTCGTGCTGGCGGCGCTGAACATCTCCGTCAAGGGCTGGACGGAGATGGAGGACGGTGTGCTCTGGACGGGCAACGGCAGCGACGTGGTCGCGGGTGTTGTCCAGGCTGATTCGCCCGCCAGCCGCGCCGGCATCAAGCCTGGCGACGTGCTCCTCAGAATCGACGCGAAAACGGTGCTGCGCCCCGACGATGTCGTCGATGCGCTCCACGCCTCGACATCCGGCTCGCAGCTCGAATACGTCGTTTTGCGGCAGGGAGACTCCGACATCTTCACCGTGAAGGTGGCAGGTATCCCGTCGGGCACCCATTGGTTGTATCTGATGCTCGCGAGCGTCGGCCTGTTCACGCTGCTCGTGGGCACCGGCGTGCGGCTGCGGCGGCCGGAAAACCAGGCGACGCTGCACTTCTTCTGGCTGTGCGTCGCGTTCTTCGGCGTGCTGACGTTCTCGTTCAGCGGCCGGCTCGACCTGCTCGACTGGGTGTTCTACTGGGGCGACGTCGTGGCGATGCTGCTCCTGCCGCCGCTCTTCGTCCACTTCGCGCTCGTCTTTCCTGAGCGGCCGGACAGCTGGGCGCGCAGCGACCGCGGTCGCAACCTGCTGCCGCTGGTCTATCTGCCTGCGCTGCTCCTCGGTGCCGCCAAGGTCGCGACGATCCTTCGCGGCGATAGACGCGGCGATGTCCTGACGAGCGTTCTCAATCTCGTCGACAGTGCCGAGCTTCTGTATCTCGCGCTCTGCCTCATCGGCGGGCTGGTGATCATGACGCGCGCGCTCACGCGCGTGCGGTCGGTGACGGCGCGGCGCCAGTTGCGCTGGATTGTCTGGGGCACCGGGCTCGGGGCGTTGCCGTTCGTGTTCGGGTACGCGCTCCCGTTCGCGCTCGGGTTCACGCCTGCGGCCGGCTTCGAGCTGACGGCCGTGCTGCTGGGGCTCGTGCCGCTCGCCTTCGCGTCGGCGATCATCCGCTATCGCCTGATGGACGTCGAGGTCATCATCAAGCGCGGCCTCGTCTATGCGGCCGCGGTGGCCGCCATCGCGGCGATCTACACCATCGTCCTCAGGATCGCGGGCAACTGGTTCAGGACCGGGCCGACCCACAACGACACGAATCCGGTCATCGCGTTTCTGGCGACGATGGTGCTGGTCCTGCTGGCGCGGCCGGTCAAGAACGCGATTCAAACCGGACTCGATCGCGTGTACTACCGCGATCGTTACGACTACCGCCGAGCGCTCGTTGGCTTTGCTCGAGACCTGAACAGCGACCTGGATCTTTTCCGGCTGAGCGAACGGCTCGTGCGTCGTGTCACCGAGACGCTCCTGGTCGACCGGATGGCTCTGATGCTGGCGCCGGTCGCCGCCGGCCGCGAGGCGCAGTTCGTCACGATTGCGCACGCGGGCTTCGGCGGCGAGCCTCCGATACTCGCCAAGAGCTCCGAGGTCGCCACGCGACTCATCGCCGGCCACACGCTGACGCTCGACGATCCCTTGTCACAGCGTCGCGTCGATCCCGCCGACGTCGAGTTCTGGCGCGCCGCCGGGATCCACTACTTCGTCCCGTGCGTCTCGAAGGAAGGGACGATCGCCGTCATGGCGCTCGGCCGGAAATCGAGCGCCGAGCCGCTGAGCAGCGAAGACATGGCGTTGCTGGCCGCGGTCGCCGCACAGGCCGCCACTGCGCTCGAGAACGGCCGGCTCTACCGCCAGCTCACCGTCAAGGCGGACGAGCTCGAGCGGATGCGCGAGTTCAGCGAGAACATCCTCGAATCGCTCAACGATGGTCTCGCGGTTGTCGATCGCGACGACCGCGTCGTCCGCTGGAACCGGCGGCTCGAAGAGCTCTATGGCGTGCGACATGAGGAGGCCGTGGGACGGCGGCTGGAGGAGATCCTCGATCCGGGTTTCTTCGAGATCCTTCGCTCGGGCCGGCGCGAGTCGCCCGACGGCGCCGCGCTCTACCGCGTCCCGCTGGCATCACGACACTCACCGGCGCGTCGTCTGCTCGTGAACGTCGCGACGACGCCCCTCAGGGACATGGCCGACGCAATCGCGGGAACGATCGTGGTCGTCGAGGATATTTCCGCGCGCGTGCAGCTCGAAGAGCAGCTCCAGATCTCCGAGAAGATGGCCTCCATCGGCCTGCTGGCCGCAGGCGTGGCGCACGAGGTGAACACGCCGCTGACCGGTATCTCGAGCTTCGTGCAGATGTTGATGCAGGGCACCGAGCCCGACGACCCGAAGACGCAGGTGCTCGAGAAGATCGAGCGCCAGACGTTCCGCGCCGCCAAGATTGTCAACGGGCTCCTCAACCTGGCGCGTCCGGCGCAAGTCGATAGTGGGCCCGTCGACGTCAACAACGTCATCAACGACGTGCTCTCACTGCTCGAGCATCAGCTGCGCACCGGTCGCATCCAGGTGCGCAAGGAGCTGGCGGCGACCGCGCCGATCGTGCTCGGCATCGAATACAAGCTCCAGCAGGTGTTCCTGAACCTCTTCCTGAATGCCCGGGATGCCATGCCCAAGGGCGGATGGCTGTCGATCGTGACGCGAGCCACGCCTGACGGCGCGACGGTCGAAGTCGGCGACACGGGCTCCGGCATTCCCGCCGAGCAGTTGTCGCGCATCTACGACCCGTTCTTCACCACGAAAGACATCGGCAAGGGCACCGGGCTGGGCTTGTCGATCACCTACGGCATCGTGCAGGAGCACGGCGGCACGATTACCTGTGACAGCGCGCCGGGTCAGGGCACCCGTTTCACGCTGTCGCTTCCGCTCGCTGCCGCCCGATCGAACACCGCGTCGCTCAATCGCCAGGCGTAACGTCCGCAGGACAAACGTCCGCACGTATGAACAAGAACGGATCGATTCTAGTCATCGACGACGAGGAGATCATGCGCGAGATCCTCGAAGCGTTGTTGACGCGCGAGGGCCACACGGTTCGCCTCGCCGCCGACGCCGCCGAAGGACTGGAGCTCGCCCGAACCGTCTCGTTCGACGCCGCCATCGTCGATATCATGATGCCGGGCATGGACGGCATGGCCGCGCTCGACGAGCTGAAGAAGATAGACGACGAGCTGCCGGTGCTGATGATTACCGCGTTCGCGTCGGTCGAGAGCGCCATCACCGCGATGAAGCGGGGCGCCTTCCACTACATCACGAAGCCCTTCAAGAACGACGAAGTGCTCGCCGTCGTGAGAAACGCCCTGGCCCAGCGCCGGCTGGTCGCCGAGAACCGCGTGCTGCGCCAGAATCTCCAGGCCCACGCGAACCACTTCGGCGAGATCATCGGCCGCAGCCCGCGGATGAAGCAGGTCTTCGACCTGATCATGCAGGCGGCGCCGAGCCGCACGACGATCTTGATCAATGGCGAGAGCGGGACCGGCAAGGAGCTCGTCGCCCGGGCGCTCCATCAGAACTCGGCCCGGTCCGACAAGGCTTTCATCACCGTCAACTCCGGCAACCTGCCGCCAGACCTGCTCGAATCCAACCTCTTCGGGCACGTGAAAGGGGCGTTCACCGGCGCCATCTATCCGAAGAAAGGCCTCTTCGAGCTCGCCGACAAGGGCACGATCTTCTTCGACGAAATCGGCAACATCCCGCTCGAGACCCAGGCGAAGCTGCTGCGCGTCATCCAGGAGCGCGAGTTCATGCGGCTCGGCGGCGTGGAAACCATCAAGGTCGATGTCCGGATCATTGCCGCCACCAACGTCGAGCTGCGCAAGATGATGGACGAGGGGAAGTTCCGCGAGGATCTCTTCTACCGGCTCCACGTGATTACCGTCCAGCTCCCCGCGCTCCGCGAGCGCCGCGACGACATTCCGCTCCTGGCGCAGCACTTCCTCGAGAAGTACGGCCTCGAGAATCAGAAGCCACGCCAGGAGCTGACGCCAGAAGCGCTCGATCTGCTGCTCGAATACGACTGGCCGGGCAACGTGCGTGAGCTCGAGAACGTCATCGAACGGGCGGTCGTTCTTTCATCCGGCCAGCGCATCGACGCCGACCTCGTGCCGGATCAGGTGCGCAACAGCCGGCGGTTCCAGATGCCGCAGTTCGTCGTGCCGCCCGAGGGCATTTCCTACCGCGACGCGGAGATCGCGTTTCAGCGCGGTCTGATCGAGTCCGCCCTCGAGCAGGCCGGCGGCGTCCAGAAGCGTGCCGCCGAGCTCCTTCAGATCAAGCCGACGACGCTGAACGAAATGATCAAGCGGCACGACATCCGTCCGCGCCGCAAGCGGGTGGGCGCTGGGCGTGCCGGCACCGTGGTCGATGCCGAGGATCTCGACGAGGAAGTCGCGTCGATCGACCGGGATTGAGATATCGGGGCCGTTCACGAACCGCCCCGACAGTCATAACCCTCAACCCACATCCCGACCGGCATTGTCCTGTCCGCACCGCCACGAGCAGTCGCACGCAGCATAGGGAGCCTGACTGGGTGCGCGCGTCTGAACGCCGTCGCAGGCCGGCCGGCTTGGGCCTCCCACTTCGCGCCGTGGAAAAACGGGCCCTACGCGGCCGTGCTGACGATGCCGGCGGCGGCATGGGCGATCCGGGCGCCGGTAAAGCATCGGTTCCGCAACAGGCTGACACGACTGCTTGGGACGAATCCGCGCCGCCGCCGCTCGTAACCGCTCCGAGCCCGTTTTAGTGGCTGCGCTGTCACGCCGCTCAAGGTCGGCCCAACCCGACCGGCCTTCGACGGCGGCAGCACTTCGCTGACTTGTGACTCCTCGGCGAAGTCCCGCAGGGAGGCTGGCTGGCCAGGGCCTGGCAATGACCGTGCGGACTTCATCAGGCCGACCGGATCCTAGTTCTCTGATGGCCTGAAGAACAGGTCCGATGTACTTGGCGAACTGGGAAGCCGGTTTCTTGTTCTTCGATGTCATCACGACATTTCTTTGTCGGTCTAACGTTTCAAAATGAGCCGCGCGCCGCTGCGACAGGATCGCACGGCTCGGTCAGGCGCGTCGGCTCCATTTTGTTGTTAGACGGCCTGATCCCTCGTGCGTCGACCTTAGCTACCGCACTTGAGAACGCGATCCGGAGAGTGGCCCATCTGAGCAACGATGCGCCATCCTTGCTGGGTCTTCGCGAACACATACGTTCCGGCCGGTTCGCCGAGGACGCTTCCATCCTTCCGGTACCGAATGAACTGCGCACTCAACACCGCTGCGGTGTCGTTGAGTACGCAAATGTTGGCGACCTTCGTCTCCGTTCGCTGGTAGTTCTGAGCCGCCAGCGTTTCAATCGACGTTTCGAAACGCGCACGGATATCCGCCGGCGTCATTGAAACTACGATGCCGGTCGCGGCCAGGTTGAATGAAGGAGCCATGTAGACACGGTCCGCAATAATGTCCGCGCGCCCCGCCGAAAAGGCTCGGATGTACTCGTTCCAGGCGGCTCTGACTTCCACCTGAGTCGCGGCTTGCCCAGTCGTTTGGCCCAGGCCCGATGTCTTCCAAGCGCCCAGCACTGTCAGCGCCGCGATGAGAACGACGCATGCTCTGCCGTGTTCTGTCTTCATCTCTTCATTCCTGCGATTGCGAAATAGCATTGGCCGTCTAACGTCTCGGCATGAGCCGCGCGCCGATGGGGCTCAGCGGCGCGTCGGCTCCATTCGCGGGTTAGACCGCGGCGAGCAGGGCTCTTCGAACGGCCTTCGGGAGGTCGACTGGCACAAAGTACTTCGCCGGGAACAGGTAGTCCTCTCCGGACTCGTCGATGATGCGGACCTGGCCGTGTCTGGCCGCCTCCGCATCGGGCAGCGCCGTATAGATCTTCCGCCGCTCCAACGAGACTTCGTATCCGTCGTTCCGCAAGCAGAGCATGAGTCGTCGCGAGGTCGGCATAGTTCTTTAGTCCAAATACCGTTTGATCTTCAGTCCCTTTCGGCCGATGCCGGTGGCCTCGTACCAGTGAACTTCGGCCTCTCGAACCGTCCCGTCTGCCAAGCAAACCGTGGCGTGGCCCTTCCGTTTCCGCCTACGGCCTTTCCCGTACCGCTTCTGCAGGCGGCCGCGCTCTCGAATGCCTCGACCGGTCGCAAACGTCTCGACGTCGGCGATGTCGCCGATGACCGTGAAATCCACAGGCCACCGTCCCCGAGAACCGTTGGCGCGTCAATCCGCGGTCTAACGATTCGGCTTCAGCCGCGAGCGGCGCACACACTCGTCGGATCAGCGTGATGCACCCGCGCCGCTCGTCGGCTGCAGCGGCGTGTTAGCCGCCGTTGCAACTCTCCGGCACTCGCATCGGCGGCGATTCAACGATTCCCGTCCACGGTCGACCGATCTGGTTGCCCGACCACGATGTCGAATCGAGGCCGCGGAGACGGACCGTGAGTTCGCCCTCTTCGGCTACTGAAAAACGCCGGCCTGACGTCGTCGACAGAAAATGTTGCGCGTCCACATCGAGAAACCCTGCGCGGCCGGCGGCCACTTCCAAACGCCATGGGTCCACGCGGCCTGCCACTCCGGGGTATCGCGGATGGGAGTACCCATATATCTCGACCTCCACACCTCCCGGTCGCTTCAGTCGAAGCGAAATGGCCTCCGCCAAACGATCCCCGCTTCCCAAAACGACGCCGACGACCATCGACAAATGACTCGGCGTGCCATTACGAATGGTGACCGTGATCCGTGTTCCCGAGTCGGTTCCGCCGGCGCCACAGGCGGCGTCCACGCTAACATGGCCTGACTGGTTCGGTGCTGGCGCACAACCACCCAGAACCGACACACACATTAGTCCGATGCCCCACCTGCTACGCCCCGTCGTTCGCACGATTGTTGGTTGGCTTGATCGTCGCTCTGTGCGGCTAACGTTCCGAATGAGCCGCGGCGCGCCAGCGTCAGTTTCGCGCCGTCGGCTCCATTCGGGTGTTAGCTTGCGTCGCGGGTCACGGCGAGTCCCGTTCTTGGCGCCACGTGGCAAAGTCGCGCGCACCGTGCACAAACGCCACCACGACGACCCGCTCGTCTTCGACCCGGTACATGAGGCGATATCGGAACACGAAGATTTCGCGGATAACCGGATCGTTCGTTTCCGGAACCACCCGTCCTCGCTCCGATAGCGTTGACAGGCTGGCGGCAGCTTCGAGGGCTGCCTCGAGAACCTGCACGGCCGCCTGCCGCGAGTCCTGCGCGATGTACGTGATCACTTCGTCGAGCGCGTCTCGGGCGGATTCAGCCCAGATTACTTCGCGGACCCGAGCAGCCATTTGCGACGCAATTCTGCGGCAACCTGGTTGTGCGGAATTACCCGGCCGGCATCCGTGGCCGCAAGCCCTTCACCGACAGCCTGTACGACGTAAACGTGGTACAGCACATCGTCGAGGCTGCAATCGTCGGGCAAACGATCGAGAAGCGCACGCACCGTTTCTTTGGCGGTCATGTTTGGCCTTATCACAGAGCGGGACCAGTATACGGCGGGATCCGGTTGAGCGCCTCGAACGCGAATTACAACCACGGGTCGCGACAAGGGTCGGTCGGCGCGTCCGCAGCGGCTGTCGGGCGATTCGTCCAAGCGCTCTTTCCGGAATTCGCGGCACGCTTGGACTTGGCCGACGGCTCGCCAACATCCAGATCGATCTGCGATCTTGATCGTTCAGCAGGCTAACGTTGCGAATGAGCCGCGCGCGATCTCGGGCCAGCGCGTGTCGGCTCCATTCGCGTGTTGGACGGCACCGCGCTTCCACGAACTAGTTCGCCATCTTGATCGATGCCAACTCTTCGACGTTCGCGAGGTCCTTCTTGTTGCGCACCTCGAGCCGCACGCCCCGGCCCTCGGGGTACTTGGGCGCATCCTGGATGATCTCGAGTACCTGCGCTGGAAGGCTTCTCCCTTGTGCTGCCTGGCAGGCCTTCTCTCCCAGCGCGAACGACGCTACGAAGTACCCTGGACACGGCACCATGTACAGTACCGTCTTCTGCTTCTGCCGGAGTTGGAGAATCCACCCGTGGGACTTCCCCGAGAAGCTCCACTTCTCGGTCAGAGGAGCGAATTCCGAGGAGATATCAGCCCGGAGCTCAGCCCACAAGCCACTCCCCTTGCCTAGAACTGCTTCGAGTGCCTGCTCGCTGGGCGGGGAACCGCGGTCAAGGAATGCGCTCGGCGACATGCGTCCTCGCTGCTCTGTCCGTCCAACGTTCCAAATGAGCCGCGCGCCGCAGCGACATGATGGTCCGGGACAGCCGGCGCGTCGGCTCCATTTGGGTGTTTAGCCGGCGTGTTCGTCATTGCCCGAGTTGCGCCAGTCGTCAGCACTGAGATGCTTCACCCGCTCCCGATATCTTGAATTGGAATCAGAACCAGGCGCGATGTCGCCTTTCATCAAGGCGTACAGCTGCTCGGTCAAGATCGTTCCAACGGCGTGCAAGCTCTCATGACGGGTCAATCCTTCGCGCTGGAGGCGCGCCATCGCCTCGATCACGACATCTTCGCCGATGGCAATCTGGTTCTCGACGACGACGTAAATAGTGGCGTGAAGCGTCGAACGTGGCAATTTGATTCGCTGACGACGACGGTGCGCCTCGACGATCCGAATCGATCTGCCTCGGCGGTGGCCTGCCACTCGGCCGCCAGGGATCCGACGTCGGCGTCGTACGTTGTCATCCGATCTCGCCCTTCATTCAGACCGGCTACTTCTTTGCTTCAATTGCCGCCAACAACCTCACGACCTCATCGAACTGCCGTGATGCCTTTCGGCTGTTGTTGTAGATGACTCCGACGCAGCTCCACAAGCCCAAGAGCGCGACGCTTACCCAAATCTCAAACATCATGATGCCTCCCAGGCAGCCTGAGGATCGCGATGGCTGCCCGCCTCCATTGGACCATGTCAGTTTCGTCTTCGTCCGGCTAACGTTCGCTCCATCGCGTGGTTAGGCGTCGTTGCGGCCGGAACCCGACTCCATCATCGCTGCGCGTGCAGAAACTCATCAATTCCCCGGATCGACATCGCCGGTTGATCAACGAACGTCATGTGCCCGCTTTGCGGCAACACGACCAGCTTGGATCCGGGTATCAGACGCTGCATGTCCCGCGAGATTGACGGGGCAACCTCGTCATGATCACCCACCGTGATGAGTGTAGGCACCGCGACCGTCGCCAGACGGTCCGCATACTCCACCGACGTCAGGTTGCCGTCAATGACGAATTCGCCGTGAGAGCCCCACATCGTGCGGTACAGGTCCCAGGACATCACACCGTTGCCGATAGCGTCGTAGTTGGGGTCGGGACGCCGCTGGTAGAGGTATGGGAAGTAGCCTTCGCCCCACGCCGCCACCATGTACTCGGCCGGGTATCGGTTCTTCTCGTAGTCCTTGCCGTGGCCGAAGAGACCGGCGCGCTCCATCCGTTCGATGCGGTCGCGCAGCTCGGGTGTCATTGCCTCCATCATCCTGCGGAACACTGCATTGAGCTGCCTGGTGCTGTGGAACGTGCTCGCAAGAACGAGGTGCGTGAGGTTTCGCTGGTACTTCAGGGCATATGCCTCTGCCAGCACACCGCCACAGGAGTGACCGAGGAGACTGATCTTTCCGAGGCCCAGCGCCAGCCGAACCGCTTCGACGTCGTCTACCATGTTCTCCACGGTGTAGCCGGACGGATCCTCCAGTTTCTCGGAACGGCCCGACCCGCGCTCGTCAATAAAGATCAAGCGGTTCGTCTTCGCGAGCGGCACCAGGTACGGCAGGAAGTAGTCGTGGGAAGCTCCGGGGCCGCCTTGGAGGATCACGAGTGGTTGTCCGGTACCGAAAGCCTTGTAGTAAATGAGGACGCCGTTGGCATCGACGAAGCCCTCCTCCATTCTCATCACGGACCGCTGGGCTGGAGTGGATGCCGGGCTGCTTGCCGGGCTTGGCGAGCAGGCGACAGAAGCAATGGTCATCAGGGCAAGAAGCCCAAGACGTGACGTGCGCATCACCGTGTCCTCCTTGAGGTTGCGACAGTGCGGAAGATCGACGGGCCTCCGACCACGGGCTCTGGACGACGCCTAACTGACAGGACTGACCCGCGGCGCTCCGCTCTTCAATGCGCCGTCGGGTCCAGTCCGTGTTAGGCGGCGCCGATTCACATGATAGGTGCCATGGGTCCCGAAAGCGTCATGCGGAGACCTTGGTCGATGCGAACCGGTTCTCCCGAACAACCCGCAGTGCTCTACGCGCTATCACCATCATGCAGGTGAACCAGACCACGACCAGGATGCGCTGCAGGAGTCCCGCCCAGCGATGGAAAGGCGTGCCTTCTTCAATCGAGAAGCCGCCGACGATAATGAACAAGATCAGCATGACGATGCCGGTCGCAAGCACGTAGCCCGACAGGCTCTGCCACTCAGGATCGGCGGCCATGCGACGCGAGAGAATCATCATGCCCGTGCTTGCGCCAGAGAACGTCAGGACTGCGCCGACTACGTGTGGCGGGGTCTCCGTTGGCACGCCATTCACATTGATCCACGGAAAAAGGCTCACCACCATGAGGCCGACGCAGCTCGCGAGCAGGAGGGCAATGCCGGCCAAGCCGAAGCGTGTCGACCGGATCGCGTGATGCACGCCGGTGACAAAGGCCGCGTTCAGTGTCGCGGAGACAAAGAAGTTCGCGTTCTGTATCCACCCAGCCGGCCATGCAGCTAGCGCACTGATCGGCATCGCGATGTGGCTGTAATCGGGTTGCAGGACTCCTTGAACGATTACAAGGGTCATGAACCATACCGGGCCGACGATCCCCGCGATTGCGAGCCGTGCGATGGGAAGTCGTGTTGCCATGTTCAGTCCGGCGTCAGCCGTGGCTGCGTGTCTATACGCGCCGCCTAACGCCAGGTTTCAGCCGCGGCGGCTCAGCATCGCACCGGCCGCCGTCGGCTGCAAGCCGTGTTAGGCAGCTCGAGGTGTCGGCGTTAACCGCAAGCAGCGTTGGCACGCGGGAGCTGTTGAACCTTGGGATGCGCCGAGATCACTTGCCTCATCGTTGTGAACAGTTGCCGCAGACGGTCGGCCTCAGGAGTTGATGGTCTCGCGTTGTCATGCCAGAACACGGAATGACGGCGGCCGGCCTCCTGAACCGTCAGCCGATAATGATAGCCAGGTGCGAAGTTCGGGACACCAGGCCGGAACTCTGACGGATACTCGAAGAAGCGCGCGTCGGCGATAGCCCGGTGGATCTCGGTGAGCGATTGAGCTTCGAGAGTCAGTGGCACGGACAAGTCTGGCGCTGGCTTCATCTCACGAGTGAAGATGCCCTTGAACGTGTCCAGCACCTCCGACGTGCACAGACCGTACTCGAAACGGAACCCAACGTCAGAGGACGGATTCGTTGATGCTTGGCTGCCAGCAGGCACGGACAGGGTGAACACCAGAACCAGCGATACCAAAAGCGGTTTTTGCATGCGCCAACCTTTGGGGTGCAATCCTGGCCTGCCTAACGTTTCCAAATGAGCCGCGCGCCGCAGCGACATGATCACACGGACCGCTTGGCGCGTCGGCTCCATTTGGAGGTTAGGCAGCCCGTGTCATGAATATCCGTAATCATGAATCTCTTTGCTGCGGTTCGCCTTGGCAGGGTCGCGACACTCGATGCCATCCGGGGCGATCCACCCGCCCTTTATTTCGAGGACGGTCCCGATTGGGGCAAGAACCCCGGCCGACGCAGCTGCCCGTGCCGCCTGATCGGCCATTGTGCCGCTTGATTCCGCAGCCAGTTTGTCCAGCCAGGGTGGATACTCGATGTGCACCCCGCTTAGGCCACGGAGATCGGACTCAGGAATCCATAACTTGGCGTCCGTCGCGCGGAGAGAAGCTGCGACCAGCGGCGCAGTCAGATCATCGTGAGCAGTTCGATTCGCCGTCTCCAGGCACATTGGTTCCAGAGCCTTCAGCAACTCACGATTTCTCGCCTCCCCGTCCTCCACCCCGATAGCGTACTGGGCTCGGTAGCCCGCCGGAGCGTTGAAGAACGCATCGTAGTCCGGCTCTGGAAGGTGGACCTTGAAAAAAGCGCGAGAGCACCCGAGACAAGGTGGACACTTGCGAGGCTCGGCCTCGATGAACTCAATCGAGCCAGCCTTAATTCTGTCTATCACTTCGCCGAAGCCAGCGACGGCGAGTAGGTCGCGGGATCTGTCCTCCGACACTAATGAGGAGAATCTCCATAGCCTCACGGTGTTTTGCCTGGACTGCCTAACGTCCTGGCGATGAGCCGCGGCGCACACGCGTTAGCACCAGCGCCGTCGGTTCCATCGGCCTGTTAGGCGGCGGCCCCACACACATCGTTCCACTCCGGTGTTCACTCCGCACGTTCGAGAAACGGGATGATTCGCGCGACATCGAATAGGGCCCGTGCAACGCCAGCGGCTCCGAACACGGTACAGACCTCGAACGCACAGGCCCGGACCAGAACGACAACCCGTGTCCCGACCGGAGCAGCCACACGTCCGCAAGGGCAAGAAGCGGCAGCATTTGCGAGAACCAGCAGGAACTCGCTCCAAACCTGTGCCCCGGGGACCGGAAAACCCACTCTCCCCCCCACGAGAAGCAGGAAGGCGCTCCAGGTGAGTTTCCGATTCCGCGGGAGCGTCGAGCGAAGGAAGAGCCGGAGACCCGCGAACCACAGCCCGCCCGAATCCGCCAAGAGCGCCCATTCGGTCGCGGTCACGGGAAGTCGCCCCCCCCACACTCAGCGCCAGATCCATGCAGAGATGTTCGTCCCGCCGCGGCAGAGCCGAATGGCCTTCCTCAATTCGTGTTGGCACAAGACGCGGTCGTGGTCACACTCTCCACCGGTGAAGTGCTTCTCCAGCACCGGCAAGGCTCGTGCGTCTCCCAACTGTCCCAGCGCCCAGACAGCCCGGTTGCGCGCTCGCAGCGCATGCTTCGGCGATTCGACATACGCCATCAAGGCCAACACTCGGTCACCGTGTTCGTCGTGAAGCGCGGCTTCGCTGGCTGCGTGAACACCTGACCGAATGGACCACGCAGTGCCCGCAAACAGCACGGTGATGAGGATAAGCGCCATCCCGAGGCCACGGCTGACGAACCACATGAACCGACGACCGTTCCATCCCGTAGCAGCGCGGAAGCTGGTTGACATATTCCCTACCAAAGCGGCAGCCCCGCCGCGAAGTTCGTGTCCGCCTAACGTCATATGGGTGGATGGCGCCAATTACTGGTCAGTCGCCCGTGGGCCTCCGCTCGCGCTTGGGAACCACCCGCCAGTCGCGGCATTATTGCCGCCATTCCATCCGGGGACAAGTTCCTCTACCAGTGTGATTCAGCTGAATTCGCCGCGGTTGGACGCGGGAATTGGTGCCGGCGCCAATGGCCGGTAAATCCGGAGATAGGCGGAACGTGCCATTCCCTGGGTGGGCGTCAACGGGGGTGGCAAAACAGTCAACCTGGGTTGACACGCACTGCGGTGTTCCGCTCAGTGCATCGCGTATCGTGTTGCTGGAACCGAGGAACGGCGCACGAGTCGGTACGGCATGCACCCTGCCCCTCAGGGGCCGAGGTGAAGCATGCGTGAGCTCGAGTCGTCATTGCAGGAGTTCGGCGAGTTCGTGCTCAAGGCCCGGTTGGTACGACCGACGGCGGCGCCCTACGTCGTGCGCTGGGTGCGACGGTTCCTGTCGCGTCCCGCCTCGGACGAGCCCCTGTCGGATCGAGTGCGACGGTTCTGCGAGGAACTGGAGCGGACCGGCGGGTCGGAGGATTGGCAGGTGCGGCAAGCCGAACAGGCGCTCCGGAGCCGCGCTATCGCCGCCGTTCGCTCGCCGCGGGCGCCTGTCTCAGCCTTGTGAACATCTTTTCGTACTTGCCGAGAATCACGTCCCACCGGTAGTTCTGCTGCACGTATTTCCGGCCGTTCCGGCCCATGCTCGCCCGCAGATGCGGATCGGCGATGAGCAGCTTCAGGCACTCCATGAATTCGTCGCGGTCCGCGTAGTACAGGCCCGCGTTGCTCTTGTGGCAGTGGTCGACGAGCACCTCGCTTCGAGCGTTGGCCAGGATCGGCGTACCCACCGCGAAGGATTCCAGGGCCAGCAGCGAGAGACTCTCGTACGGCGATGGCACCACGACGACCGTGGCCGCCTCGAGTGCCTGCAGCCGCTCCTGATCGGACAGGCGTCCGGCGAACCGGATGAACGGCTCTTCGGGGAGCGGCATCAGCTTGACGCCCATGAGCGCGAGCGTGGCATCGCCCCCTTCCTGCACGTAGCTGCTGAAGTACTCGATCAGCTCTTCGCAACCCTTGCCGGCGTCGATGCGGCCGCCGTAGAGGGCGATCGGGCCGTGCAGCCGATGGCGGCGCCTGAACATCGTTCCCCGCTCCGCCAGGTGAGGACGGAAGGTCGGAGACTCGTCGTCTTCGGGCGCCTCGTCTTCGTCCGGTTCGCTCGCGACCGGTTCGGTTGACAAGCCGTCGCCGGGATCGGCTGCCTCCTTCCTGAGGCCAGGATGTGCAGCCGGGAGGTCGACGCCGCAGCCGACGGTTTCCTCTTCGACCGCGCGAATGGAGAAGTGGGTCGTCAGGAATCGCCGCTCGACCTCGGTGTTGTAGGCAACGCCGGCGGGCAGGCTGAAGAGCTCCTTGTAGATGTCCAGGTGGATCGCGGGCTCGTCGTGCGCCGTTGGCACGAGGATGCTCTTGTGCGGAGCGACTCGCGAACCCAATACCGTTGGCGCGTAGAGGTAGGTGAAGAAGATCAGCACGTCGTACTGGTGGTGATTGCGCTCCAGGTACTCCAGCAGCGCCGGGCACCAGGGTCCCTGCTGACGCAGCCATTCCATCTCGTCGTCTCTGGTGTGGGCGCTCGTGAAGATCCATTCCGAGTAGCGGTTGAACGCGTGGATGTCGCGAGTCCTGGAGTTGGCGAACCGCCGGACCGTCACGCCGCGCACGCGGTCGGTGCCTTCCGCGTACTCGTTTTTCCAGGAGATGTAGTCCGCGGCGCACGTCGTCAGCACGTCGACCTGATGCTTCGGCGCGAGCCGCTCGGCAATCAGCCGGCAGTGGTACTCGGACCCGCCGAGAATCTCGGTGCCGTAGCGTTGGACGATGAAAGCTATTCTCAACGAAGCCTCAATGCGGAAAGCGTGGCAGTCAACTGCGCCTCGATGCGTTCGGGCGCGAAATCCGTCAGGCGCCTCCGCTGTCCTTCGAGGACGCGGGCGCGCAAGGGTCGATCGTATACGAGCATGCCGAGCATTTCGGCCGCGACTTCGAGATCCTTGGGGGCAAAGAGCAGGCCCGATCCGCCGAGCGTTTCCGGGACGGCTCCCGCCGCATACGCCAGGACCGGCACGTCGGCCGCCATGGACTCGATGAGCGGCACGCAGAAGCCCTCGTGCTCGCTCAAAGAAACGTAGGCGTCAGCCCAGCGATAGAACGCCCCGAGATCCTCGTCCGGGACGGGTCCCGTGAACCAGAAGCGATCCGGGAGCATCCGGTACTCGGCGATGAGCGCCCGGACCTGGGCATAGTATGCCGGCACGCCGTCGTAGCGGCCGACGAAGATGAACCGGTAGTAGCTGTCGACGTACCGCTTGTAGACCTCGGCCAGCCGGATGTGATCGTCGATGCACTTGTTGGGAACGATGCGGCCGACAAACAGGATGTTAATCAGGCCGTCGCTGAGAATCTTTTCGAGCGCCGGCCGTCGCGGGGCGTTCGTGACGCGTCCCGTATCGACGGCGATCGGCAGCACGCCCGTGGGGGCGAATCCCAGCGCCTCGAGCTCGAGGCGGTTGAACTCGGAGTCGCCGAGCGCCAGATCGACGTGCCCCACGAGCGACGCCAGCTCCTGGCGTCCGACTGACGCCAGGCGGAACAGCGCCGGAGAGTATGGGGCGAAAAACGCCGCCGGCGTGATGTTGTGATACTGCAGCACGCGTGCGCCATCGAGCGCGGCGAAGGCCTCCGTCATCGGCGACGGCAGCGCGAAGTGAAAGATGGTGACGTCGCCCCGCCCGGCTGCCGGGTCGGCGAATGCCCGCACGTCACCGCGCAAGTCGTCGTCTATCGCGAGCGCGTAGATGTCGGATTCGTGCCCCTGACTCCGGAGCATGCCGCGCACGCGGCGCGCGCTGTCCCCGATGGCATCACCGCGATGGGCGGCGGGCACCCACTGGTTGATGATCATTTCCGGGGATCGGGGCTCGGGGATCGGGGCTCGGGGTCCGGGGACGCTCCAACTTTCGAGTTTTCCCCCAGCCCTGGTCCCTGAGCCCTGATCCAGGAATCAGACTCGGGGCTTGTTCCAGCGCTGGCGTCTACTCCGGCCTCGAGCCCCAAACCCCGAGCCCCGGACCCCGAGACTGGCAGCGCCTGAAACAGCGCCGGCCTGAACTGTCGCAATTCCTCGAATCGTTCGAACTGCTCGAACTGAGCCCAGAAGTCCCACGCGACCGCCGGCGCGGGCCGTGGCGGTCCAGCGATGACCTGATCGATGAAACGCAGCAGCGTCCCTGGGAAGTCCCGGGCCTGCAGACGTCCCAGCGCGGCGTCCTGCGATCGCAGAATGCCTTCTTCGACGGCCGGATCGTCGAGCACAGCCTCCATCAGCCGCGCGATTTCGAACGGGTCGGTGGTGTCGTACAGCACGCCCCCGCCGTCCATGGTCGCGGGCACGGCCGTGGACGCATAGGCCAGTACCGGAACGCCCTTGTAGAACGCTTCGATGATCGGTACGCAGAAGCCTTCGTGGGCGCTTGCGCACAGGAAGAGATCCGCGACGTCGTACAGCGCCGTCAGCTCCTCGTTCGACACGTGCCCGAGGAAATGAACGTCTGGCGTGCCGAGGCTCGCGATGAGCTCCTGCAGCATCGACAGGTAGCGCTCGAACCCGCTGTAGGAACCGACGAGCAGCAGGCGCGCGCGTGGATTGTGGCGGGTGCGATAAACGTGGAAGGCGCGGATGATGGTCTCGAACTTCTTGTTCGGGATCACGCGCCCCACAAACAGCACGTTCGTCCACCCATCGTCGAAATCGGCCGCGAGCAGCGGGCTCGGCGGGCCGTCGAGGTGGCCGAAGCCGGGAACGACGGGCAGCACGCCGGTGCGGGGGAAGCCGAGCGCCTCGAGCTCCAGGCGGTTGTACTCGGAGTCACCGAGCGCGAGGTCCGAACGGTCGATGTACGCCGTCAGCTCTCGCCGTCCTCGGAAGCACTGCTTGACGAGGTCGCGGTGGACGCCGACGAAGTAGTGCGGCGGCGTGATGTTGTGGTACACGAGCGCCATACGTCCCGGGAGGGCGTACGCCGTCCTCGAGGCGCGGGAGCCGATGGAGAAGTGGTGAACGAGGACGTCCTCAGGCGCGATGGCACCGACCATCTCGCGGTAATCGATTGTGCAGTCCTCGAGCCGGCGGTCGGCCGTTTCGACGAAGATCTCCGACTCGTACCCGGCGCCTCTCAGCACCCGCTGTACGCCGAGGACCTCGTGGCCAATCGCGTCGCCGTAGCCCAGCGTGGCGAGCACCTGATGAACGCGGGGACGCACGGTCATGCCGTTCTGTCCCGCCGCGCCTCTCGGTCGGGCATCACGGCGCCGGACGGCAGACGGGAGAGGACGTCGGTCGCCGGCGGCAGCTCCCGCCGGCGCCGCGCGAACCAGCCGGGCAACGGGTCGGGCTGCGGCGAGCCAGGGCCGCGCTCGAGCTGCCGGAACATATCCAGGTACTTCTTCTCGATCACCGGCCAGCCGTAGTGCCGCGTGAAGTACTCGCGGCCGTTCCTCCCGAGCCTGGCGTGAAGCGGACCGTTCGATTCGAGCGAGTACAGCGTTTCGGCAAACTCTTCGTAGCTCTCGTAGTAGAGCCCGGCGTTGCTGCGAATGCACTGGCCCTTGAGCACGTCGCATCGGCCGTTGGCGAGCACCGGACGACCGAGCGCCCACGCTTCGAGCGCGACCATCGAGAGGCTCTCGAAGTACGAGGGCATGATCAGCAAGTCGGCGGCCGCGAGCGCGTCGAACTTGTCCTCGTCCGACAGATACCCCAGATGGTGGATGCGATGGTGACTGGGAACCGGGATGATGGGCTTCCCCACGAGCACGAGGTCGAGCCCGCGCGGGAACGTCATGGCGTAGCGCTGAAAGTAGTCGAAGAGCTCGCCACATCCCTTGTTGGCGTCGATGCGCCCGATGTAGATGGCAAAGGGGCGGTTGATCTTGTGCCGCCGCCGGAAGCGCGCGGGATCCGTGCGCCCTGGCACCTCCGATCCCACGCCGACGACCACGCCCGGGACGTGCTCGTTCCCGGTGGCGTCGCGGATCATCGCGCGCTCCTCGTAGGAGTTGTACATGATGGCGCGTACACCCCTGAAGATCGGACCGAACAGTGAGAGACCGATGGCGGGATCCCGCTCGGCCGTCGGCACGAGCACGGCCTTGCCCGGCAGCCGGCGGGCCGCGTGCCAGGCGTGATAGTAGCGATAGCTGAAGATCAGGACGTAGTCGAAAGACGATGACGACCGGACGAGGTAGTCGATGAGCGCGGGGCTCGTCGGTCCTTCGCTCTCGAGCCAGGCGAGCTCGTCGGCGAGCGAGTGTTGCTCGTCGAACACGCGGCGCGATCGGCGGCCGAACTCGAGCGGGTGCCGCTCGCGGCTGACCGGAAAGCGGCGCACGGACACGCCGTTGACGGAATCGACTCCGGCGTCGAGCTCGTTACGCCAGCTCACGTAGTCGCGCGCGCAGGTCGTGACGACCTCGACCTCGGCGTGCTTCGCCAGACGTTCCGCGATATAGCGTGCGTGCAGCTCCGCTCCGCCGTTGATGTCGGCGCCGTATCGCTGGACGACTACCGCAAGCTTCACGATTCAGCGGGGCCGTTGCCTGTCTCGCCCGAAGGGCCGGACGATTCGCCCCCATCCGCGCGTCCGGATTCGTGCCCGGCCGCGCCGGGCTGCCCCGGCCGATCGCCCGACGGAACCTGGCCAGGGCCGCCCGGCCGCCGGCGCCCACGCCGCCGCCTCCGTCGCGACCGTCGCTCGGCCTCGTCGGCCGATATCGTGGCGTTGACCCCGCCCCCGCCGCCGCCCGCAGGCGGCTGCAGCGGTGCGACCGTCCCCGGACGATACTGAACGACGCCCTCGAGCGCGCGTGCCCGGCGCTCGTCGAAATCCAGCCGGCTGGACATCGACTCCACACGCATCTTCAGGTTCTTTACCTCGATGCTGAGCCGGGTGGTCTCGAGGACCAGGTTGTGGATCAACTCGTAGTAGAGCGACTCGGCCTGGTTGTAGGTGTCGTTCAGCTTCGACTGAATGTGCAGCGCTTCGACGACCGGCGTCGGGTTGAAGAAGAGCTTCAGTATCGGGTTGAGCAGCTTGCGGATCCCGCGCAGCAGCGGCCGGCTCGACTCGTACAGCGTCGTGTCCTCGAACGAGTAGTTCCGGGCGGTCGTCGAGGCATCACGGCGCTTTCGGTACTGTTCGAGCAGGTCGGACCGCACACCCTTCGGGTCGAGAAAGCGCTCCAGCTTCACGCTGGCGAGCTCGCGGATCTCGTCCTCCGTGTAGTCGACGCCGCGCTTCTCGCGGATTCGCGACCGCACCTGACGCATGATCTGCTCGACGTCGACGCTGTCGCTCTTGACGGTGAAATCGGACATGTTTACCAGCTCTCAGTTCAGCTCTCAGCTTTCAGCTCTCGGCTCTCGGCTCCCAGTTCGCGGCTCGCAGCTAGCGGCTGGAAGCCGAAGGCTGAAAGCTGAAAGCTGTCAGCTATGTCTTCCGTGTCGCCGCCGGTTGGCGAACTCTGGCGCTTCTTTGATGCACGTGCCGAGGATCCCGAACGACTCGACAAGGGCCTTCGCACCGGTCTTTTCAATCGTCCCGGTATTCCCGCCGACGTCAGGGTATCCCAGGCCGGCCGCGTCCGGCTGAACAGTTTCCCAATTCCTGAACAGACGCCCCCAGGGGCTCTCGAGCGCGTCGTGCATCTGGCGCCTGGCGTTGACCGGGTACCAGTAGCTGTCGTGGTAAATCACGCTCGCGATGTACGCCCACGGGGCGAGCACCGTCTTGAGCGACCACTCGATCGGCTTTTTCATCGGCCCCCAGTAAATCTGATGCTGCATGCGTGACGCGAAGGTCATCTTCTTGAACGGGCCCGTGAAGTGCCAGTTCTCGGCGGCGGCCGACTGGTCGCCGACGATCTCGATGTCCCGCGGATCGCCGCACCCGAGCCCCATCTCGTGCGCCATCCGGATGAACTTGATCGACATGGGGTCGATGCCCATCAGCTTTGCCGCCACTGCGTCGATTGCGACCTGGTCGGCGCTGGCCAGGATCACGTTCTTGACGTGCGGTGTCATGCAGCGCGGTCCGGGTCCGTCGCCGGCGAACGTTCCGTCCATGACCGCGAAGACGCCGCGGTGGATCTTCTTCTGGATCATCAGCAGGTCCACGAGCGTTTCGTGGATCACCGGGTGCGTCCAGTGACGGTGCTCGTTCAGCAACCCGCCAAACGCGTTCTTCATCGCTCCGGTCGTCGTCGTGAACACGTGCGTCTTCACCGTCGGGAGATGAATGATGTTCTCCCCGATGAAGCGCTTCGGAATCATGAAGCCCTTCGGGTAGACCTCGTTGAGACACGTGAACTTCTTCGTGAGATCGCCGACCGCGTCGCGGATGTTGATCCACTCCTCGGTCTCGTAGATGTGGATATTGCGCAGCTTGTGCGCCTCGACGACGTTAATCTGCTTGTTCTCACGCTCGCCGAGGTGCGCGTCGATGACGACCGTGCGGTTGTGACAGGCGTGCATCAGCGACGGGTCGTAGCCGTCCCGCTTCATCGCCCGGATCACGCCCTCGAGCTGCCACGGCGTCGTGGACGTGGCGGGGAAGAAGAAGTGCCACGAGATGTTCACCTTGAGCGCGGTATCGGCGTCCCTGGCGATGACCTCCTGGTACCCGGCCAGGTTCATCAGCGAGTGATAGTCCTCGAGGACTGTCGCGGGGCTGGTGCGGAGGATGGCAACTTTGGACTTGGGCATTGTCGGAGGTCGATCAGAAACTCGGGCCATAGATGATGAAGGCCACCGCGGCGGCCCACAGGCCCACACACAAGAGCAGAGGGCGATCGGTCAGGAGCATGTCCGACGGACTCCCGCCGCCATCCTTCTGGTGCACCAGGTAAAGGTACCTGAAGATTCCATATAGGGGGAAGGGCAGCGTCAGCATCAGTCGATCCGTCCCCAGCCTCTGCACCGTTTCCGGGCTCATGGTGTAGAACGCGTAGGCCACGATGGTCGACGCCGTCACCACGGCGATCATCTGATCCAGGAGGTACGGGCTGTACTCTTCCAGGATCTTGCGATGACTGGTCGCGCCATCCGCCAGCAGCACGAGCTCATGACGCCGTTTGCTGAGCGCCAGGAATAGCGCGAGCAGGATCGTCAGCACGTAGAGCCAGTGGCTGATCGGCACGTCGAGCGCCACGGCGCCGGCGGCGGCGCGGAGCACGAAGCCGATGGCGATGGTCAGCACGTCGAGAATCACGATGTGCTTCAGTCGGCCCGAGTACAGGGACAGCAGCACCACATACGCAGTCGCCACAATCCCGAAGAGCGGTCTGAGCCAAAACGCGGCCGCGAGGGCCCCGCCGCCGATGGCCACGGCCCAGCCGATGGCCGCTCCGACCGGCAGCGCCCCCGAGGCAATTGGACGGTGCTGCTTGACCGGATGCCGCCGATCCGCGTCACGGTCGGCGACGTCGTTGATCAGATAGACCACGCCAGACAGCGCGCAGAAGATGACGAACGCGGCAATGGCGTACAGCACCGCCTGCACGTCCAGCAGCCGCTGGGCGAACATCAGTGGAAGGAAGATGATGAGGTTCTTCGTCCACTGAGACGGGCGGAGGGACAGTACGAGGCTCAGCGCCATCGGCCGGACGGACGTCGGCCGAGGGTCGACCCGCTCGATATTGGGCGGGAGGTCCGAAGCTATATGTCGCGCCATCCTGAGCGCGGCGGGTGATGTTCGGTGGCTAGCCGACGAAGCTCTTGACCGCGTCCGGCTCGGACTCGTAGGTCTCGAACACCGTCAGCAGCTTGGTAATCGCGAGCAGATCCTGGATCCGCTTGGTCAGGTTCAGCAGCTTGAGCTTGCCTCCCTGCCGGCTGACCGTCGTGTACGTGCGGACAATTTCGCCGAGCCCCGCGCTGTCGATGTAGGGCACGCCCTCGAGGTTGAGCAGCAGCTTTTTGCGATCCTGCTGAATCAGCGAGTTGATTTTGTCCTTCAGAAGCTCGTCGCCCTCGCCGAGCGTCATCTTGCCTTTCAGGTCGAGAATCGTCACACCGTCGACGACTCGTTCCTCGATCTGCATCGCCGCTCTCCTCCAGAAGTCCTGCGCCGTCATTCGACGGCCGCCGCCCGTCCGCGCCGCGGAAACGCCAGCCCCGCCTGCCGGCGTTCAGTGGCCGGAGCGCTTGCCCCAGGCCGTATCGTTATTTTGCAAGAAAGACCGGCCAGCGTACTACGCCGGTTCAAACACTGTCAAGAAATTGAACCGTTTCCGCACAGCCGGCTGGAATGTGCCCAAACCTCTGCGTTTCGAGCGCTTCCACCGAAGCTCGGCCGGTCAGTTTCGGCGAACTCGGCCCTGTCCACTGACTTGGACACTCCTCACGAGCCGTTGTTCCGCGCGTGGCCCGCGGCCGTCACGCTGGGTTCGGCGTCTCGTCCGCATGCCGCCGCCTGCCCCCGCCAAACCATCCCCGGATCGTCTGGACGACCACATAAAGCACCGGAATGAACAGGACGTTGAGGAACGTCGACACGAACATCCCACCAGCCACCGTCGTCCCGATCGACTGTCGGGCCACCTGGCCGGCCCCGGTCGCGACGACGAGCGGCAGAACACCCAGGATGAACGCCAGCGAGGTCATCAGGATCGGCCGGAGGCGGATGCGAGCTGCTTCGATCGCGGCCTCCACGACCGTCATCCCACGATCCCGCAGCTGTTCGGCGAATTCGACGATGAGGATCGCGTTCTTCGCTGCCAGCCCGACGAGCATGACGAGACCGACCTGGCAGTAGATGTCGTTCGCGAAGCCGCGCGACCACTGAGCGGCCAGCGCTCCGAGGACCGCGACCGGTACGCCGAGCAGCACGATGAACGGCAGCACGAGGCTTTCGTACTGCGCGGCCAGCGTGAGGTAGACGAGCAGCAGCGCGAGCCCGAAGATCAGGTACGACTGCCGTCCGGCCTTGGATTCCTCGAGAGAGATGCCCGACCAGGCGTAACCCATCCCCGGGGGCAGGTTCGCGGCGGCCAGCTGCTCCATTGCGGTAAGCGCCTCGCCCGAGCTCACGCCCTGCGCCGCCGATCCGTTGATCGAGGCCGATCGGAAGAGGTTGAAATGGTTGATGACCTGCGGCGCGGTCGTTTCCTCCATCCGCACGACCTGCTCGAGCGCCACCATGTCGCCGGTACGGGTCCGCGCATAGAGCTGACGGAGCGCCTGCGGGTTGGACCGGAACTTCTGGTCGGCCTGCACGTACACGCGGTACGCCCGGTTGTTGAACTCGAAGTCGTTGACGTACTGCGACCCGAGGAAGATCTGCAGTGCGCTCGTGATCTCGCTGAGCGGCAGCCCGAGCGCGAGCGCGCGTTCCCGATTGATCGTGACTTGCAGTTGAGGGTCATTGGCCGTGAACGGGCTGAACAACCCCGGTCGCAGCTTGGGCGACCGGTTGCCGGCAGCGGTAATCGCCTGTGTGGCCTCCGACAGCCGTGTAATCTCGCCGCCGCTCTGATCGAGCACCTGGAACTCGAAGCCGCCAAACCGGCTCAAACCCTGGATCGCCGGCGGGGTGAAGCCGACGACGATCGCCCCGGGGATGCCGAAAAGCGGCCCGCTGATGCGCCCGAGCACGGCCTGCACCGAATGCTCGGCGCCGATCCGGTCGTCGAACGGCTTGAGGCGGATGAACATGAGGCCCTGGTTCGACGCTGCGCCGCTGAAGCTGAATCCCATGACGGAGAAGAGCGCCATCACGTCGGGATCCTTGAGGATGATGCCCTCCGCCCGCTTCGCGATTTCTCCGGTGTATTCGAGCGATGCCCCAGCAGGCCCCTGGACCTGGATGATGAAGTAGCCGGGGTCCTCCTCCGGGATGAATGCCTGCGGCACGAGGCGATAGACCCACCACGTCAGCCCGAGCGTGCCGACAAACATCACGACGACGGCCCAGCGCCATCGCAGGCAGCCCCGGAGGATCGTCACATAGACGTGCGTCCCGGCGGTGATGATGCGCTCGAACAGCGTGAAGAATCGCCCTTTGTGATGGCTCTCGCGGTCGAGCAGCAGGGCCGACAACGCGGGCGTCAGCGTGACCGCATTGAACACGGAGAGTGCCACCGCGAAGGCAATCGTGATCGAGAACTGCGCGTACAGCCGGCCCGTCGTTCCCGGGAAGAACGAGACTGGCACGAAGACCGCGATGAGCACGAGCCCGGTCGCGACGACGGCGCCGAGCACCTCGCGCATCGCGTCGGACGCGGCCTTCCTCGCCGTGACCCTGTACTCCTGGATGTGCCGCTCGATGTTCTCGATCACCACGATCGCATCGTCGACGACAATGCCGGTGGCGAGGATGATGCCGAAGAGCGTCAGCGTGTTGATCGAGAAGCCCATGAGCTTCACGAACGCGAACGCACCGACGAGGGACACCGGGATCGTGATCGCCGGGATGAGTGTGCTGCGCCAGGTCTGCAGGAAGACGAAGATGACCAGTACGACGAGGATGATGGCCTCGACAAGCGTCTTCAACACTTCCGCGATCGACGCCTCGACGACGTCGGTCGTGTTGAAGGAGACGAGATAGCGCATGCCAGGCGGAAACGATGCCGCCAGGCGATCCAGTTCCGCCGTGACCGCGCGCTCGACGTCGAGCGAGTTGGCGGCGGGCAACTGCGTGACGCCGAAGCCGACTGCCTCGACGCCCTGGAAGCGCAGGTTGGCGGCGTAGGTTTCCGCCCCGAGCTCGGCGCGGCCCACGTCCTTGAGCCGGACGAGCGAGCCGTCGCGTCCGCTCTTGAGGATGATGTTCTCGAACTCCGATGCCTCGCTCAACCGTCCGAGCGCGCGGACGCTCAGCTGGTACATCTGGCCCGACGGGGCAGGCGCCTGTCCGAGGCTGCCCGCGGCTACTTGTACGTTCTGCTCGCGCAGCGCCTGGACGACGTCGTTGGCTGTCAGCCCGCGTGCCGCGAGGCGATCTGGATCGATCCAGAGCCGCATCGAGTACTTGCGCTCGCCGAACACCACCACGTCACCGACGCCCGGCACGCGCTTGACCGCGTCCTTGATGTAGACGTCGAGATAGTTGCTCAGGAAGAGCGAGTCGTAGGTTCCCTGCTCGGAGAAGACCCCGACCGCCATGATGAACCCGGTCGACTGCTTCTGGACGGTGATGCCGGTCGTCCGGACCTCGGCGGGCATGCGGCCGAGCGTTTGATTGACGCGATTCTGCACGTCGACGGCGGCGACGTCCTGATCGCGGGTCACGTCGAAGGTGACGGTGATCGTCGAGATGCCGCTGTTGGTGCTGGACGAGGTCATGTAGAGCATGCCCTCGACCCCGTTGATCGCCTGCTCGAGCGGTGTCGTGACGGCCGTTTCGACTTCCTGCGCGTTGGCGCCCGTGAAGATCGCCGTGACGTTGACCTGGGGCGGCGCGAGACTTGGGTACTGCGCGACCGGCATCGTCGGAATGGCCACCGCGCCCGCCAGAATCAGGACGAGCGAGCAGACCGACGCGAGGATGGGACGACGAATGAATGTGTCGACGAACATTGAAGACTTCGTTCGGGGTTCGTGGTTCGGGGTTCGACGTTCGGGTTCAGGGTTCGCGGTTTAGCACTTCATTCGGCTTTCACCGGCGCGCCGTCGCCGATCTTCTGAATGCCGGAGACGATTAGCGTCTCGCCGGCTTTGAGCCCGCTCCGCACCACGTAGTCGTTGCCGATCACCTGGCCGACCTCGATCGGCTTCTGTTTCGCGACCATACCGCCCTGCGCGCCCTTTTCGGCCACGAAACAGAAGGTACTGGCCGCTGATGCGCACGACCGAGGTGACCGGCACCGTCAGGCCCTGCACGCTGCGCCACACGATGCGCGAGCGGATGAACTGCAGGACCCGGAGCGATGGCGGTACGTCGCGCAGCAGGCTCTTGACGAGCACCGTCTGCGTGTTGTCGTCCACGCGCGAGGCCACGAAGCTGATGGGATTGGTGGCGATGACTTTGCCTTCCGCATCCATGAGCTGGACCGGAAGTCCCAGACGCAGCTGGGGTGAGCGGTCGAGCGGAATCTGTATGTACGCTTCGAGCGCCTGCCCGTCGTCGATGGTCGTGATCATCGTCGAGTTGGTCACCCGATCGCCGACCCGCACGGCGATATCGCCGACCGTTCCGGCCTGCGGCGCGACGACACGATAGAACTGGAGTTCGACGTTTCCCTCGCGCACCTGGGCCTCGAGTGACGAGAGACGAGCCTCTGCCGTTCGGAGCGAGTTCTGGGCCTGGTCGAATTCGGCCTTGCTGATCGCGCCGGCCGCGACCAGCGACTCCATGCGCTTGGTCTGCTGGCGCCAATACACCACGTCGGCCTCGGTGCCCGCCCGGTTCGCCTCGGCGCTCGAGACCGCGGCCTGTTGCTTCGACGCGTTGATCTGGACGAGTGGCGTGCCGACGGTGACGCGCTGACCGGACTTGACGAGGATGCGGGTGACGAGCCCTTCGACTTCCGGCTGAATCGTCGTCGAGCGAAGCGACCGCAGCGTGGCGATGAACTCCGATGCATCGTCGAGGGCCGTCGGCGCCAGCGTCAGGGTCGTGACGGCGCTTGGCGGTGGGGCGCCCGCGCCCGGCGCCGGGGCTGCACCCCGTCCGCCGCACGCGGCAGACACAAGCGCGGCGCTGAGGAACGCCAGCGGGGTGACGGATCGGGTCCATCGAAAAGAGGAATGCTGCGATGCCATGGGGATCAACTCTACGACGCGCGGAACGTGACGGACGTTCCGAGGATGTGCCATCGGATCTTACCGTGCGACGGTCGGGTTCCCGGGAAAGAAAAAAGGCCACGAGCGATCGTGGCCTTTTCGAATCGTCGCCAGTCGGCTCAGGACTAGATGCCGCTCGCTCCGGCGAATTTGCGCTGCTGAAAGCATTCCCGGCAGAACACCGGCCGCCCCTGTGTCGGACGGAACGGCACAGTGGTTTCCTTACCGCAGGCTGAACAGTTCGTGGTCGTTTCCACTCGTTCCCTGGACGCTGACCCGCCGCCGCTCGATGCCGGGCGTGACGCACGCTTGGCCTTGCAGCCCTTGCACCGCTTCGGTTCGTTCTTGAAGTTCTTGTCTGCGAAGAAAAGCTGTTCCCCCGCCGTCCAGATGAACTCCGCTCCGCAGTCCACGCACGCCAGCGCCTTGTCCTGGAACTCCATCGGTCCTACCTCTCACCAACTCGAGCTCGTCCCGTTCCCACGCCTCCGTCCGATTGAGCAATGTCATGGGAACGGCCCGCTCGCTCCGGATCCTCATAATCCAGCTCGAGCGGGCCGCGTTGATCAGTCCAGCCGGCTAGTCCGATTCGCGACGCTGCTTCTTGCGCGTACGCTTGCGCGCCAACGCCTGCTTGGCGCGGCGACGATCGCCTGGCTTCAAGTAGAACGAATGCTTCTTGATATCCTTGATGATATCTTCCTGCTGCACCTTCCGCTTGAAGCGACGAAGCGCGCTCTCGATCGACTCGCCTTCCTGAATTTTCACTTCAGCCAATACTGAATACACCCCCTTCAGCGGCCACCTTCACGAACAGTCCCGGCGATCAGCCCCTCCCACGGATGCTCGCTCGCCGCGGTGTCCCCTGCAAGGCCCAAAGAGTCCGACGGAATGCGTTAGGCTATCACAAGACTCGGGTCTTTTTGGCAGGAAAGCTGAGCTGGAATTGACAGCATTGCACTACTCTGCGTGCCGGCTGTAAATAATTGATAATTAAGCATGTTGCACATATTGTTTGAATCCGGAACAAATGCCCGTTCCGCCGGCCGCAGGGGCCCGGCGTGAAGCTCCTCGTCATCGGGTCCGGCGGCCGCGAGCACGCGCTCGTTCGAACGCTCGCGCGCGGCGCTGGCATCTCAGTCGCTTGCGCGCCGGGAAACGCGGGGATCGCGGCCGACGCACGCCTTCTCCCCATCGACTCGGGCGCCGTCGACGAGTTGTGCGCACTTGCCGATCGCGAATTGTTCGACCTCACAGTCGTGGGCCCCGAGTTGCCGCTCGATCGCGGTCTCGTCGATCGCTTCCGCGATCGAGGCCACCGGGTCTTCGGCCCTTCGCGCGCCGCCGCCCAGCTCGAGTGCAGCAAGTCGTTCGCCAAGGCGTTCATGACGCGCCACGGAATCCCCACCGCCAGGTTTCGCGTCTGCGACTCCGCAGACGATGCGCACCAGGTGATTGCGCGCGGCGAGCTCGGCCTGCCCGTGGTCATCAAGGCCGACGGTCTGGCTGCCGGCAAAGGCGTCGTCGTTGCCGCCGACCGCGCGGAGGCCGACGATGCGATTCGCGTCGCGATGGACGATCGACAGTTCGGCGCCGCCGGCGCCAGAATCGTCATCGAGGAATGTCTGAGCGGTCCCGAGGTCTCGTTCTTCGCCCTCTGCGACGGCCGGAGGGCGATACCGCTCGGATCGGCCCAGGATCACAAGCGCGTGTTCGACGAGGACCGCGGGCCCAATACCGGTGGGATGGGAGCGTTCGCGCCGAGCCCGCTGATGGACGCCGAGCTCCAGTCGCGCGTCATGCGCGAAGTGGTCGAGCCGGTCGTGAACGGCATGCGCGCAGAGGGCCACGAGTACTGCGGGTTCCTCTACGTCGGATTGATGCTGACCTGCGACGGCCCGAAAGTAATCGAGTTCAACGTGCGATTCGGCGATCCCGAGGCCCAGGTCGTCCTCCCGTTGCTCGAGAGCGATCTGGTGGCGCTCCTCGTCGCCGCTGCTGACGGCGATCTCGGATCGCGCGCGGTAAAAGCCGGCGCGGACGTCGCGGTCGGCGTGGTGCTCGCGTCGGCAGGGTACCCCGGTCCAGTCAAGACCGGCGTGCCGATTCGCGGAATCGATTTGGCGTCGCGTCTTCCCGGGGTCGACGTGTTCCACGCGGCCACTGCACAGCGCGGCGAGGAACTTGTGACCGGCGGCGGCCGCGTGCTGACCGTCGTCGGGCGAGGACCGACTTTCGAACGTGCGATAGCGCTGGCCTACGAGGGCGTGTCGGCGATTTCGTTCGAAGGGATGCACTTCCGGCGAGACATTGGCTTGAAGGCGAAGCCCGCTTTTGCGGATAACACATGACTCTGGCGGATAACACATAACAGGAGACCAGGAGCTCAGGAGTCATTGTGGTTTTGCCACTCGTCTCCTGAGCTCCTGGTCTCGTGGTCTCCAGTGAGAAAACACGAAAAACATGTCTCAGATATCTGTTCTCATCCTGATGGGCTCCGACTCGGATGCGCCGGTCATGCAGGCGGCCGTCGACGTGCTGCGTGAGCTCGACATTTCCTGCGAGATGACCGTCGCCTCCGCGCATCGATCGCCTGAGCGCGTGATGCGGCTCGTGCGGGAGGCACCCGGCCGTGGCGTGAAGGTCTTCGTCGTCGGTGCCGGCGCGGCGGCGCACCTGGCGGGTGTCGTCGCCGCGCACACGACAGCGCCGGTCATCGGCGTGCCGATCGATTCGTCGGCGCTCAAGGGGCTCGACGCGCTGCTCTCCACCGTGCAGATGCCGCCGGGTGTGCCGGTTGCGACGGTGTCGATTGGCAAGCCGGGGGCGACCAACGCGGGCGTGCTGGCGGCTCAAATTCTCGCTATCGGTGATCCCGCAGTGGCGACCCGGCTCGAGCGGTACAAGCAGCAGCTGGCGGAGAAGGTCGAACAGGCGGCGGCGCGATTGGCGGGCCAGTGAAGCTGAGACGGCCACGGCATTTCGTGAGGAGAGCGTGATCTGTGAAGTACTCGATCGTGACATTCGGCTGCCGCGTCAATCAGGCCGACTCACTCCGGATCGAGGAAGATCTCCGCGCGCGCGGCGGCGTTGCTGTGCCGTCAAGTGACGCCGATCTCGTCATCGTCAACACGTGCTCGGTCACCTCGAGCGCCGATCAGGGCGCGCGCCAGACCATCAGGCGCATCAGTCGAGACAACCCCTCGGCCGAAGTCGTCGTGACCGGCTGTTACGCCACTCGGCGGCCGGACGAAGTCGCTGCGCTTCCGAACGTCATTCGCGTTGTCGCCAACCACGACAAGGATTGGCTCGTGCAGAATACCGCCGAGCGGTTCGGGAACGGCGACGGCGCCTGCGGCGGCCCGATCGAGCCTGGCGCGGCCGGCCGTACGGCATTCACGCTGCGGGTACAGACTGGGTGCGAGGAGCGATGCAGCTACTGCATCATTCCCGCGACCCGCGGCGCCGGCCGCAGCCAGCCGGTTGACCACGTCCTTCGCGAAGTTGAGCGCGTGGCCTCGGCAGGCTTCAGGGAGATTGCGCTCACGGGTGTGCACCTCGGCTCGTACGGGCGGGACCTGACGCCGGGGAGTTCGTTGGTCTCGCTCCTGCGCGCGTTCGAATCGTCTTCGGCCGACGTGACGTTCAGGATCAGCTCGCTCGAGCCGATGGACTGCACGCCGGAGATTGTCGGGTTGATCTCGGAGAGTCGCGGCCGCTTCGCGCCGCACTTCCACCTGCCGCTGCAGCACGCGAGCGATCGCATGCTCGGCCTGATGCGCCGTCCCTATACGCAGGCCTACTATCGCGATCTGGTCGAGTCGATCGTTGGCCGCCTGCCGCACGCCTCGATCGGCACCGATATGATCGTCGGGTTCCCGGGCGAGACCGACGAAGACTTTCGCGCCAACCTGGACTATCTCCCGACCTCACCGCTGTCGCACGTCCACGTCTTCCCGTACTCGGATCGTCCAGGCACGGATGCGACGGCGATGCCGGCGAAGGTGCCTGGCGCCACGATTCGCGAGCGCGGCGCGCGCCTTCGCGCGATCGGCGCCGAGCTGGCGCGTCGATTCAAAGAGTCGCAGATCGGTACCGTGCGGCCAGGTCTGACCATCGAGGACGGCTCGCTCGTCGTGACCGACAACTATCAGAAGGTCAGGATTCCCGCCGGACTCGCGCGCAACCGCCGCATCGCCGTGAGATTGGACGAGCACGGCGGTACCATAGTCGACGTCGGCGTGTAGCGACTGTCGACCAGGCTGTCGACTGAGACTGCCGACTGAGACTGCCGACTGGGACTGCCGACTCCGACTAGGGACTGTGACTGTCGACTGAAGACTGCCGACTGTCGACTGTCCCTATCTTCTCCGCCAGCCTCTGCCCGGCCGTCATCCGTGTCGACTCCGTGATCAGCTGCCCACACGCCGCCCGAATGTCCCGCCCGCGCGAGCGGCGGACCGACACCGTGACGTGATGGTCGGCGAGAACCTCGGCGAACCGGTTCACGCGCTCGTCTGACGGCCGTTCGAATGGGATGCCGGGCGCGGCGTTCAGCGGCAGCAGGTTGACCTTGGCCTTGATCCCGTGCAGCAGCTTCACCAGGCGTCGCGCGTCCTCAGGCGTATCGTTGACCTGGTCGAGCATCACGTACTCGAACGTGATCCGATTGCGGCGCTTGAGCGGAAACCGCCGGCATGCGTCGAGCAGATCCTGCAGGCCGTACTTGCGATTGATCGGCACCAGGCGGTCGCGCTGCTCCTCGGTCGTCGAGTGCAGCGAGATCGCGAGGTTCGGCATGAAGGGCTCCGTCGCCAGCCGTTCGAGCGCCGGAAGCACGCCGACCGTCGAGAGCGTGACCCGTCGCGGAGACACCGCCAGCCCGTGCTCGTCTCCCAGAATCCTCAGCGCCTTCATCGTCGCGTCGTAGTTGTGGAGCGGCTCGCCCATCCCCATGAGGACGATATTGAAACGCTGACCGAGCATGTGGAGCTCGCGCAGCAGGACCCGGACCTGGCCGACGATCTCGCCAGCCGTCAAGTTGCGAATGATGCCCATGCGCCCGGTGAGACAGAAGGCGCACTTCATCGCGCAGCCGACTTGCGTCGAGATGCAGAAGGTCTGCGACGGGGTGTCGGGGATGAACACCGACTCGATCAGGTGACCGTCGGCGAGCTCGAGGAGGAACTTCGTGGTGCCGTCCGTCGACCGTTCCTGTTTCGCGACCGCCGGCGTGCTGACCGATAGCTGGCTCGGCAGTCCCTCGCGGAGGCTGCGGCCGAGATCGGTCATCGCGCCGAAGTCGGTCACGCCCCGGCGGTAAATCCACTGGAAGATCTGCCGGCCGTGAAAGCGCGGGATACCCATGGCCGCGAGATGTTTTTCAATCTCGTCGAGCTCGAGCTCAGCCGCGTCGATGCGAACGGCGGTGGTCATGGTGCGTTCCGGAACCCGGCGGGATCAACTATTCTACTATGCCGTTTCGGGCGCATTCTGGCGCGTTTCTGCCTTGAACTGCACGCGTCCCGCGTGGTATTATTCCCTTTTGGTTAATCGCCAGTAAGTCCTTCCACTTCAAGCACTTGCGTAGCCCAGACTGAGAGACACTTGAGCGCCTTGAGCGATTCGACACCGCCCGATTCGTCAAAGCCCGACTCAACCCAGCCGATGGTCGTCCGCGAGGTGCTGGATAACGGTCTCCGTCTCATCACCGAGTCGATGCCGCAGGTTCGGTCGGTGACGATCGGGGTGTGGCTGACGCGGGGATCGCGGCACGAGTCCGATGCGCAGGGCGGGATCGCGCATTTCGTCGAGCACATGCTCTTCAAAGGCACCGATACCCGGTCGGCCGAGGACATCGCGCAGGCGATCGACTCGATCGGCGGTCAACTCGACGCGTTCACCGCGAAGGAGTACGCCGGCTACTACATCAAAGTGCTCGACGAGCACCTGCCGCTCGCCGTCGAGCTGCTGTCGGACATCGTGATGCGTCCGGCGTTCGTCGAGGCGGAGGTCGGCCGCGAGAAGAAGGTGATCCTCGAAGAAATCAAGATGGTCGAGGATACGCCAGACGATCTCGTGCACGAGCTCTTCACGCAGCATTTCTGGGAAGGGCATCCGCTCGGCCGGCCCATTCTCGGCTCGAAGGAGACCGTCGAGGCCTTCACCGGACGATCGCTCGGCGACTACTTCCGCGGCGCGTACGTGGCGCCGAACATGATTGTCTCGGCCGCCGGCAACCTCGAGCACGCGCACGTCAGGGACATCGTCGGAGACGCCTTCCGCGCACTGGTGCCCACGGGTGAGACGATGTCGCAGCGTCCGCCCATCGTCAAGCCATCGGTCCTGCTGCGCACCAAGGAGCTCGAGCAGAGCCATATCTGCCTCGGGACGAACAGCTACCAGCAGAATCACGACGACCGCTACGTCAGCTACATTCTCAACTCCGTGCTCGGAGGCTCGATGAGCTCGCGGCTGTTCCAGAACGTGCGCGAGAAGCGCGGGCTGGCGTACTCCGTCTTCAGCGGCATGAGCGCGTATCGCGACGCCGGCAACATGACGATCTACGCGGGCTGCGCGGCGGATGCCGTCGAGGAAGTGATTGACCTGTCGGTCGAAGAGCTGCGCGGCCTGAAGCGCACGCCGGTCCCCGAGGACGAACTCAAGCGCGCCAAGGATCACCTGAAGGGCAGCCTGATGCTGAGCCTGGAGAACACGGCGAGCCGGATGTCGCACCTAGCGCGGCAGGAGATCTACTTCGACCGGCACTTCAGCCTCGACGAGACGCTCGCGGGCGTGCAGCGCGTGACCGCCGCCGACATCCAGCGCGTCGCGTGCGACCTGCTGTCGAACGGCTCACTGGCGGTGACCGTGCTCGGCCCGAAGACTCCAGATTTGCCGCCCGAGCGGTTGGATTTGGGCTGAGAAATCGTCGTACTGTCCGCCTTTAGGCGGACTCGTGCGGGTCTGGCTGAAGCCGGACACTACAAGTCCAAAATAGACGACTTCATGATCCAGCGGTACACACACCCCGAGATGGGCGCGATTTGGAGCGAGCAACGTCGCTACGAAACGTGGCTCGAGGTTGAACTGGCGGCCACCGATGCGATGGCGGAGGTCGGGCTCGTGCCCGACGAGGCGGCGCGCGAACTGAGAGCGCGCGCAGCCTTCGACATCCACCGGATCGAAGAGATCGAACGAACCACGCAGCACGACGTCATCGCGTTCACGACCGCCGTGGCCGAGAAGGTCGGGGTGGCGGCGCGCTGGCTGCACTTCGGGCTGACGTCATCCGACGTCGTCGACACGGCCCAGGCGCTTCAGATGCGCGACGCCTGCGGCCTGATCATCAAAGGGATCGCCGGGTTGATGGACGCGGTGCGCACGCGCGCCGAGGAGCACCGGCGCACGCCGATGATCGGCCGGACGCACGGCGTGCACGCCGAACCGATGACGTTCGGCATCAAGCTGGCGCTCTGGCACGCCGAACTGCAGCGCGATCTCGACCGCATCCTGCGCGCGCGTGACGTGGTGTCGGTAGGGAAGCTATCGGGTGCGGTCGGCACGTTCGCGCACCTCGACCCCGACATCGAGGCTCGCGTGTGCAGCCGGCTGGGCCTCGAACCGGCGCCGGTGGCCTCGCAGGTCATCCAGCGCGATCGACACGCCGAACTGATGTCGGCGCTCGCGATCACGGCGGCGTCCCTCGAGAAGTTCGCCCTCGAAATCCGCGGCCTGCAGAAGACCGAGATTGGTGAAGTCGAGGAGCCGTTTGGCAAGGGCCAGAAGGGCTCGTCGGCGATGCCGCACAAGCGCAATCCGATTGGCTGCGAGCAGATCACCGGCCTCGCCCGTCTCGTTCGCGCCAACGCGGTGGCGGCCTTCGAGAACATCGCGCTGTGGCACGAGCGCGACATCTCGCATTCCTCCGTCGAGCGGGTCATCCTCCCCGACAGCTTCATCGCGCTCGACCACATGCTGCGCCGCTTCACGCGCATCGTCTCCGGCATGGTCGTCTACGAGGACCGCATGCGCGAGAACCTCGCGCGGTCGCGCGGTGTCGTGTTCTCGGGAACGGTGCTGCTCGAGCTCGCCAAGCGCGGCGTGTCGCGCGAGCAGGCGTACGAGTGGGTGCAGCGCAACGCCATGCGCGCGTTTCACGAGCAGACAGACTTCAAGTCCCTGTTGCTCGCCGATCCGGAGCTGACCACGGTGCTCGGGCCGGCCGAGATCGACAGGGCGTTCGACCTGAACGATCAGCTCCGGAACGTCGACGCGATTTTCGATAGAGTGTTCAACACGACGACCGCGCTCGCCGGCGCGAGCGGGACGGTCGAGAAGCGAGCATACCAATCGTGAAGGCCAAGGTGTTTGTCACGTTGAAGCCGTCCGTCTTCGATCCGCAGGGGCAGACGATTGCCGACGCGCTGCACTCGCTCGGCTATGGCGCCGTCGGTGATGTGCGTCAGGGAAAGTATTTCGAGCTGGAGCTGACGTCCGGATCGGCCGAGCAGGCGCGGGCGCTGGCCTCGGAGGTCGCCGACAAGCTGCTCGCGAATCCGGTGATCGAGAGTTATCGCATTGAAGTGGATCAGTAAAGCCTTCAGCTGTCAGCTCTCAGCTGTCAGCCAGACCCTTCTGAGCCTGGTCGGGCGACTCTGACCCGGTCGAGGAATGGTGAAGCTTCGCTGAGAGCTGAAAGCTGAGAGCCACTATGAAATTTGCCGTCATCGTCTTTCCCGGCTCCAACTGCGATCACGATGCGCACTACACGGCCGGGCACGTCTTTGGACAGGACGCCGAGTTCGTCTGGCACAAGGAGACGAGCCTCAAGGGCGCCGACGTGGTCATCCTGCCCGGTGGGTTCTCCCACGGCGACTACCTGCGCACGGGCGCGATCGCACGGTTCTCGCCCATCATGGCCGCCGTGACGGATTTTGCGAGACGCGGCGGGCCCGTCCTCGGCATCTGCAACGGGTTCCAGATGCTGCTCGAGGCTGGGCTCCTGCCGGGTGCGATGCTGCGCAATCGCGACCTCAAGTTCCACTGCGAGCACATCTGGGTGCGGACCGAGCAGATCGACACACCGTTCACGCTGAACGGGTCGCGCGGCCAGGTCCTGAAGCTCCCGATTGCGCACGGCGAGGGCAACTACTATGCGGCCCCGGACGTCATCAGCGAGCTCGAATCGAGCGGGCGAGTGGTCTTTCGGTACTGCGACGCGAGCGGCAAGGTCACCGATGCCTCCAATCCGAACGGCTCGCTCAACAACATCGCCGGCATCTGCAACGAGGCTCGCAACGTCGTCGGGTTGATGCCCCATCCCGAACGCGCCTGTGAAACGGTCCTCGGCAGCGCCGACGGACGGGTGCTGTTCGAGTCGGTCATTGGCGCCCTGACCGGGCAGACAGTTCTTCGCAGCGCGTGACCCCGCAACCACATATGAGCTCCATCGACTCCGCCGTCCTCGAGCGTCACGGCCTCAAGCCCGACGAGTACGATCGCATCGTTCGCGCGCTGAAGCGCGAACCGACCTTGACCGAGCTCGGCATTTTTTCGGTGATGTGGTCCGAGCACTGCAGCTACAAGAGCTCGCGGATCCACCTGAAGAAGCTCCCGACGACCGGCCCGCGTGTCCTGCAGGGGCCCGGCGAGAACGCTGGCGCGGTCGACATCGGCGACGGCCTCGCCGCGGTCTTCAAGATCGAGTCCCACAACCATCCCTCGTTCATCGAACCGTACCAGGGTGCGGCGACGGGCGTGGGCGGCATCATCCGCGACATCTTCACGATGGGCGCCCGTCCCATCGCGCTCATGAACTCGCTCCGTTTCGGGTCGCTCGACGGGCCGGATGGTGCCCGCAACCGGCGGATCGTCGAAGGCGTCGTTGCCGGTATCGCGGGCTACGGCAACAGCATTGGCATTGCGACGGTCGGCGGCGAGATCGCTTTCGACGACTCCTACTCGGGCAACCCCCTCGTCAACGTGTTCTGCCTCGGGATCTCGAAAGCCGACGCGCTCGTCCTGGCCAATGCGTCGGGTGTCGGCAACCCCGTCTACTACGTTGGCGCCAAGACCGGCCGCGACGGCATCCATGGCGCCACGATGGCGTCGGCCGAGTTCGACGAGAAGTCGTCTGAAAAGCGGCCGGCCGTGCAGGTCGGCGATCCGTTCATGGAAAAGCTCCTCCTCGAAGCCTGCCTGGAACTGATGCAGACCGACGCCCTGATTGGCGTGCAGGACATGGGCGCGGCGGGGCTGACCTGCTCCACCTCGGAGATGGGCGCCCGCGGCGGGAGCGGCATCGAGATCGACGTCAGCCGCGTCCCGCAGCGCGAGACCGGCATGACGCCGTACGAGATCATGCTCTCCGAATCGCAGGAGCGCATGCTGCTCGTCGTCAAGAAGGGACGCGAGGCAGAGGTCGAGGCCATTTTCGAGAAGTGGGATCTGCACGCGTCGCACATCGGCGACGTGATGAACGACGGGATTCTCCGCGTCAGAAATCACGGCGAGGTCGTCGCCGAGATCCCGAACGGTCCGCTCGTCGACGAGGCTCCGGTCTACAACCGTCCGACAGCCCGGCCGGCGTATCTCGACGCGGTGAACACGCTCGACAGGTCAGCGCTGTCGACTTCTGATTTGGCGAAATCGTCCGGCGACGCGTTCCGCGCGATTCTCGGCTCTCCGACCGTTGCCAGCAAACGATGGGTCTATCGCCAGTACGACCACATGGTCCGCACCAACTCGGTCGTCCTCGCCGGGATGGGCGCCGGTGTCGTGCGGATCAAGGGCACGAACCGGGCGCTCGCGATGTCAACCGACGGCAACGGCCGCTACTGCTATCTCAACCCGCGGCGAGGCGCCATGCTCGCGCTCGCCGAGGCCGCGCGCAACGTCGCCTGTGCCGGGGCGCTGCCGATAGGCGGTACCAATTGCCTGAACTTCGGCAATCCGGAGCGTCCCGAGATCATGTGGCAGTTCGTGGAGGCGGTTGAAGGTCTCGCTGACGCCTGCCGGGCGCTCGACATTCCAATCACCGGCGGCAACGTCAGCCTCTACAACGAAACCGATGGCCAGGCGATCTACCCGACGCCCGTCATCGGCGTCGTGGGATTGATTGAGGACGCGACGCGCGTGGTCTCGCGAACATTCAAGCAGGCGGGCGACGACATCGTTCTGCTCGGCGAGGGTTACGGCGAGCTCGGCGGCAGCGAGTACCTCAAGACCATTCACGGGCTCGTGCAGGGGCAGCCGCCCGACCTGGATCTGGGCAAGGAGCGCTCGCTCATCACGTTGCTGACGCGAGCGGCGGCAGCCGGCCTGCTGCAGTCAGCTCATGACTGTTCCGATGGTGGCATAGCGGTGACGCTCGCCGAGTGCGCATTCGATACACAGGAAATCGGATTGACCGTCGATTTGCCTCAGGCTGGTGACGACGCGTCGACGCTTTTCGGAGAGTCGGCGTCTCGCGCGGTCGTCTCGGTGACCGCCGCGAACCTGCAGGCGCTGCTGCAGTTGGCCGCCGGGCTCGGCGTGCCAGCACAGGCGATTGGCCGCACAGGGGGTTCGAGAATCACGATGAGGGTGGGTGGCCATCCGTCTATCGATTGCACGGTGGCGGAAGCTGAGCAGGTGTGGACGCACGCACTCGGCCGTCACTTCACGGGGCGAGCAGCGTAGAATCAACGGTACATCCATGGCATTCAAAGACGAGTGCGGTGTTTTTGGAATCTTCGGGCACCCCGAGGCCGCCAACCTCACCTACCTTGGCCTTTACGCGCTTCAACATCGCGGCCAGGAGAGCGCCGGCATTGCCTCCGCCGACGGCGAGAAGCTCCGGATCTCGCGGGCGATGGGCCAGGTCGCCGAAGCGTTCAACGAGCACACGCTTCAGACGCTTCCGGGGCACATCGCAATCGGGCACACGCGCTACTCGACCGCGGGCGAGAGCAAGCTCGAGAACGCGCAACCGTTCCTCATCGACTGCGCCCACGGGCAGATCGCCGTCGGCCACAACGGCAACCTCGTCAACGCGCTGGAGCTCCGCGACGAGCTCGTCCGCAACGGTTCGATTTTTCAGACGGGTAGCGACACCGAAGTCATCCTGCACTTGTACGCACGCTCGAGGGCTGCTTCGATCGAGGAAGCGCTCACCGAGTCCATCGCTCAAGTCCGCGGCGCGTACTCGCTCGTCCTCTTGACCAAGAACCGGCTGATTGCCGCGCGCGATCCTCACGGGTTCCGGCCGCTCGCGCTCGGCCGCCTCGGCGATGCCTGGATCGTCTGCTCGGAAACGTGCGCGCTCGACCTGCTCGGCGCCACCTACGTGCGTGACGTCGAGCCGGGCGAGCTGCTCGTGATCAGCGACGGCGGGCTGCGTTCGATCAAACCCTTTCCCCCTCAGGCCCTCTCGCACTGCGTATTCGAGCACGTCTACTTCTCGAGACCGGACAGCTACGTCTTCGGCCGCAGCGTGAACGAGGTCCGGACCGACCTCGGACGCATCCTGGCGCGCGAAGCGCCTGCCGGCGCGGATGTCGTCGTGCCCATCCCCGACTCGGGTGTCTGCGCCGCCATCGGGTACGCGGAGGAGGCGGGTCTGCCCATGAAGATGGGATTGATCCGCAACCACTACGTCGGGCGGACGTTCATCCAGCCGCAGCAGTCCATCCGGCACTTCAACGTCAGGGTCAAGCTGAACCCCGTCCGCAGTATCCTCGAAGGCAAGCGCGTCATCCTTCTCGACGACTCGATCGTCCGGGGCACGACGAGCCGGAAGATCGTCAAGATGGTCAAGGCGGCCGGCGCGCGCGAGGTGCACCTCCGGATCAGTTGTCCGCCGACGATTTCGCCATGCTTCTACGGCGTCGACACGCCGAGCCGTTCCGAGCTCATCGCGGCGACGCACACGATCGACGAGATCAGGAAGTACGTCGAGGCTGACAGCCTCGCCTATCTGAGTATCGAGGGTCTGCGTCAGGCCGTGGGTTCGGAGCAGAAGTCCTATTGCACGTCCTGCTACACGGGCGTCTATCCGGTCGCCTTTCCGCGCAACGAGCAGGCCTACCTCCAACTGGCACTCAAGAACGTCGACTAGAGCAGCCGCCACCACGGACCACACCGCCTTGCGTGACGAGAGAGCCTCGAGCCACCGCCCACTCATGCGCCGCCTGTTGTGCGCCGTTCTGATCGGCTGTCTCGCTCCGCTCGTCGCGATCGCGCTGGCCGCGCAGGCGGCCGCTCCCGTCCAGAAGCCTCCGGCCGCTGACGCTCAGGCCCCGGTCACGCCCGAGCAGGTGCGCGCGGCAATCGACCGGCTGGGCGATCTGGATTTTCCGATTCGATCCTCGGCCGCCCGGACCGTCCGGCGGGCTGACGCCGCCGTGGCGGTTCCGGCCCTGCTCACCGCCGTCGAGCAGCATGCCGACCAGTACGTAAGGTTTCGCGCGCTCGTGATCCTCTCGGGCTTCAACGACGCGCGCACGCGGGACGTGATGTTCTCGGCGGTCACCGACAAGAACGACCGCATGCGAACCGTCGCCTACGCGTACTTCGAGCGCACGCCGGACAAGGCAGTCATCCCGCGCCTGCTCGACGCCCTCAAGGTCGAGTCGTCGGAGTTTGTCCGGCCGGCGCTGACGCGCGCCCTCGCAGCGCATGCCGACGACCCGAAGGTGCGCCAGACGATGGAAGGCCTGGTCATGCAGGGGCAGGCCTTCTTTCGCAGCGTCGTGATCGAGGCGCTTGGCGATCACGGCGGCGCCTACGCAATCAAATCCATCACCGAGGTGGCAAAGATCGATGGCCCGCTTCAAGACGATGCGGTCCTCGCGCTCGGCAAGATCGGCGACAAGTCGATCCTGCCGATACTGGCCGGCCTGCAGCGCACCGCATCGCGCGAGTCACAGCCCGGCATCGCAGCGGCCATCTGCCTGCTCGGGGTCAACTGTTCGTCGCACCAGCCCTACATCGTTGAATCGTTGCGCTTTTCCATCGCCAACATCGGGTTCCAGGAGCTTCTGCGATCGTCGGCGGCCGCCCTATCCGTGCTTGCCATTGCCGGCCGGGAGGATGCCCTGGCGGAGCTCGTCGTGCAGGGTGCGCCGACGCGCGATCCCGTGCGAGCGCCGCTCGCGCTGGCGCTTGGCACGGTGGCGCTCCGCAACACGCCGGTCGTCCTCAAGCTGCTCGAGAAGGACGCGCTCCGCGATTCCGCGATCGAGCTGTTGCGCGAGGCATTCGACATGCTCGAAGAGGATTTCGACGAAGAGCGGTTCTTCGCGACCGTCCGGCGTGCCTACTGGCAGGCCCCCGCCGGCTCTCCGGCACGCGTCGTCGCAGACACATTGGTACGCAGGCTCGAGTTTTAGCAATTCTGAATGCTGAATGCTGAGTGCTGAAGGGAAGTTGGAATGGCGAAAGACAGAACGCAATGACTAAGTTGGCAATTCATAATTCGATTCAGCATTCCCTTCGGCATTCAGCCCTCAGCATTTAGCATTTGGGATGGACTACAAGCAATCGGGCGTCGATATCGACGCCGGCAACGAAGTCGTGCGCCGGATTCGCTCGCTGGCTCGTGCCACGTTCACGGCGGGTGTGCTGTCGGAGATCGGGTCGTTTGGCGGGCTCTTCCGGCTCGGTGACGCGGGCGGGGACGACCCGGTGCTCGTCGCGAGCGCCGACGGCGTCGGCACGAAGCTCCGCGTGGCGTTCATGACGGGCGTACACACGTCGATTGGCGCCGACCTGGTCAATCACTGCGTCAACGACATCCTCGTGCAGGGCGCCCAGCCGCTCTTCTTCCTTGACTATCTGGCGACCGGGAGGCTGAACCCCGACGTAGCCGTGCAGATCGTTCAGGGACTGGCCGGCGCATGCCGCACGAATGGGTGCGCCCTGCTCGGCGGCGAGACCGCCGAGATGCCGGGCTTCTACGCCGATGGCGAGTACGACGTCGCGGGATTCATCGTCGGTGTCGTGCCGCGCGGGAATCTCGTCGACGGCCGATCGATTGCGCCGGGCGACGTCCTGATCGGCCTTCCGTCGTCGGGCCTGCACACCAACGGCTACTCGCTCGCGCGGCGGATCGCGTTCGAAACTGCGGGGATGAGCGTTGATACCGTCGTCCCGGAACTCGGGCGGTCGATCGGCGAGGCCCTCCTCGTTCCGCATCGATCCTACCTTTCCGTTGTGCGCCCGTTGATCGGCAACGGGCCCGGCTTCGGCCTCATTAAGGGAATGGCGCACATCACCGGCGGAGGCATCACCGATAACCTGCCGCGCGTGCTGCCGGCCGGCACCTACGCGAGGATCGATCGATCGACGTGGCAACCACCTGCAGTGTTCAGGTGGCTGCAGGAGACAGGTGGCGTGCCCGACGCCGACATGCTGCGGACATTCAACATGGGCATCGGGCTCATCCTCGCGTGCGCGCCGGATCGGGAGCGCGAGCTCGTGGACGCGTTGGCGGGAACCGGTGAGCCCGATGCCGTCCGGATCGGCGAGATTCGTGCGGGTGGCGAGGGCGTCGTGTATGAATGACGGCCGGCAGGCGGAACGAGAGCGCCCGGCGATTGGCGTCCTCATCTCGGGTCGCGGCAGTAACCTCCAGGCGCTCATCGAAGCGATCGACGCAGGTCGCCTCGCGGCGAGGATCGCCGTCGTCATCTCGAACCGCGCGGATGCCGGCGGGCTCGAACGTGCGCACGCAGCAGGCATCGAGACGCTCGTCGTCGATCACCGCGCGTTCCCGAACCGTGACGCCTTCGATCGCGCCATCGCGACCGAGCTCACCGCGCGGCACGTGACGCTCGTGTGTCTCGCGGGCTTCATGCGGCTCGTCGGTACGCCATTACTCGAGGCGTTTCCAAACCGCATCCTCAACGTGCACCCCTCGCTCCTGCCGGCATTTCCCGGCGTGGACGCCCAGCGTCAGGCGCTCGAGCACGGCGTGAAGGTCGCCGGCGCCACCGTGCACCTGGTAACCGCGGAGCTCGACGGCGGTCCCATCGTGCTGCAGGTCGCCGTGCCCGTCCGCGACGACGACACACCGGAGACGCTCGCCGCGCGCATCCTGATTGAAGAACACCGGATGTATCCCGACGCCGTCAGGATCGTTCTGGACGGCGGCTGGACCATCGTGGGCCGGCGGTTCGTCCGGGCGCGCGGCTCCTACCAGACGCCAGGAATCAGCCGGTAGCGCACGCGCGTCGCATATTCCTGGTACCCGGTCAGGTGCGACCGCAGGTACGCGTCTTCGAACAGCACGCGTCGCAGCATCAACCCCGAATAGGCGATGCCGATCGCAAAACCGATCCACGATCCCAGGGCGAGGCCGCTGAACGGCATCGACGGGATCATCCCCGCGTATCCCGGATGCCGGATCACGGCATAGACGCCCTGGTCGATGACGTGGTGTCCGCGGTCTTTCTGGATCCGGATGACGGCAGAGAAGAACCGGTTGACGAGCATCGCGCGGAAGACCAGCGCGACCGACGTCGCCGTTCCGACGAGGCCCACCAATCGAACGGCATCCGGCACCTGACTGACCTGCCAGCGCACGTCGAGCAGTGAGAACAGGATGTGAGACAGCGCGATGAGGCGGACCGCTCTGAGCGGAAGGCGATCGGCGCCGGGCTCGGGTGGACTGAAGCGCTCTTTCGCGAGGTCATCGTCGAGGAAGAGCGCGGGGTAGAGGCTGATGACCGCGACCATGGCGATGTACGCCCAGAGCCACGGATCCTGATACCGGCCGGTTACGCCGCAGATTACCGAGGCGATGAGAAGGTTGAGCAGAAACCAGCGTCCGAATCGTTGTGGAGCGATGTGTATGTTTGACATATAAAACTCACAATTTTGAACGCTCAAAATACTAGACCTGGCTGCGGGTTGCTGTCAAGAGCTGCCTTCAGGCACGGTCAGAAGGCTGGAGGGTGAGGATTGCCACTTCGGGTGAACAGTTCACACGAATGGGAACATAAACAGTTCCCACACCACGACTTACGAACGCCGTTGTAGTGCCGCGAGAACCCTGGCCCGAGACGATGGGGAAGTTTCTGGCGGCGATGGCGCCGAGTCCGGGCAGGACGATTTGGCCGCCGTGCGTGTGACCGCTCAGCATGAGCGGCAGCGACAGCGCGGCGGCCTCCTTGAGGCGCGAGGGGTTGTGCGCGAGCAGGATCGAGGCCTTCGCGGCGCCGCGCGCGACGGTGGCGATGTCGCGTCCGCGCGTGGTCCAGTACCGGATGCCGATGAGGTCCAGCGGTTCGCCCCGGACGGTCAGCCGCGTGCGCGCGTCCTTGAGGATTTCCACGCCGCGCGCGGCCATCGCCGCCGGCATCTCCCGATCGTCGTCATGATTGCCGAGGACGCCGAACACGCCGAGCGGAGCCGACAACCCGCGCACCGCGTCAGCCGCGCGCTCGACGAAGTAGCGGTCCCCCGAAGTGGCGTAGTCCCCGCCCCATGTGACGTAGTCTCCCCCGAGCACGATCAGATCGGGTCGTTCGCCCATCAGCAGGCCGGCGGCAGATTCGATCAGCTCCTGCGACACCGTGGAGCTTCGGTGGAGGTCGGTCATGAAACCGACCCTCAGGCCGTCAAGCGCCTCGGGAAAACCCGGGACCGGCAGAACCGTTCGCGTCACGTCGATGTGATGGCGCTCGTAGAGGTACCCGTGCGCGGCGGTACCGGTTGCGGTCCCCACCGCGACTGCCGCGAGCCCCTTGAGGACGTCACGCCGCGACAGACCACGGGACGCCGGCGGGGAACTCATACGTCATAATATGTGGTCCATGACCGTCGATGAGCAACTCGCGTATCTGACCAAGGGCTGCGTCGACGTCGTCCGGGCGGCCGAGCTCCGGCTCAAGCTGGAACGATCGGCTACGACAGGCCGGCCGCTCGTGGTGAAGGTTGGCTTCGACCCCACGGCGCCGGATCTTCACCTCGGCCACACGGTGCTCATCCGCAAGATGAAGCACTTTCAGGATCTCGGACACACCGTGGTTTACGTGGTGGGGTCGTTCACGGCGCTCATCGGCGATCCAACCGGGCGCTCCAAAACGCGGCCCGCGCTCACGCCCGAGGAAATTCAACAGAACGCCGAGAGCTACCAGACGCAGGTCTTCAAGATTCTCGACCCCCAGAAAACGCAGGTGCGATTCAACAGCGAGTGGCTCGAGCCGCTCGGAAGC
>CAVRYF010000014.1:1282500-1909909 GCA_963725325.1 uncultured Acidobacteriota bacterium
GCATAATGAGCCGGCTAGTTAATCTCAGTGGCAAGGTTAAGCGAAAGCGAGCCGCAGCGAAAGCGAGTCCGAAATGGGCGACGAGTCGCTGGGATTAGACGCGAAGCGAGGTGATCTACCCTTGGCCAGGGTGAAGTACGGGTAACACCGTATGGAGGCCCGAACCAGTGTTGGTTGAAAACAGCTTGGATGAGCTGAGGGTAGGGGTGAAAGGCTAATCAAACCTCGTGATTGCCCGTTCTCCTCGAAATATCTTTAGGGATAGCCTCGAGAGGTCGGCGTTGGTGGTAGAGAACTGAATGGACTAGGGGGCTTACCAGCTTACTGAATCCAATCAAACTGCGAATGCCAACGACACGTATCTCGGGAGTCAGACAGTGGGGGCTAAGCTTCATTGTCGAGAGGGAAACAGCCCAGACTACCGGCTAAGGTCCCAAACTCTGTACTAAGTGGTAAAGGATCTGGAGACGCTCAGACAACCAGGAGGTTGGCTTAGAAGCAGCCATCCTTTAAAGAAAGCGTAATAGCTCACTGGTCAAGCGGCTCTGGGCCGACAATATACCGGGGCTCAAGTACAGGACCGAAGCCGTAGAATAGACACGACCCTGCGGGGTCGTATATTGGTAGAGGAGCGTTCTCGTCGCAGCGAAGTCAGACCGTGAGGACTGGTGGAGCGGCGAGAAGTGACCCTGCCGGCATAAGTAGCGAGAAGAGAGGTGAGAATCCTCTCCGCCGTAAGCCTAAGGTTTCCTGAGGAAGGTTCGTCCGCTCAGGGTCAGTCGGGTCCTAACGCGAGGCCGAAAGGCGTAGCGGATGGATATCCGGTCAATATTCCGGAACTACCTATTTCACGTTATCACGATGGGGGGACGCAGGAGGCTACGCGAGCCGGCGATTGGACGTGCCGGTTCAGGTCTGTAGGGGGATCCACTAGGCAAATCCGGTGGGTCACATTCCCTGAGGGGCCATGTCGATGACCGTAAGGTCAGCAAAGTCGCGGACGCCACGCTGCCGAGAAAAGCCTCTAAGGAGTGAAATGGGTACCCGTACCGCAAACCGACACAGGTAGGCGAGGAGAAAATCCTCAGGCGCAAGTGAGAACCCTCGTTTAGGAACTCGGCAAATTGGCCCCGTAACTTCGGAAGAAGGGGTGCTCGACTAACGTTCACGATCCTCGCGGTCGTGGGCGCGAACGAGTTGCAATAAAGAGGCCCAGGCAACTGTTTACTAAAAACACAGGACTCTGCGAAGTCGAATACGACGTATAGGGTCTGACGCCTGCCCGGTGCCGGAAGGTTAAAGGGAGAGGTCAGCCGCAAGGCGAAGCTTCGAGCTGAAGCCCCGGTAAACGGCGGCCGTAACTATAACGGTCCTAAGGTAGCGAAATTCCTTGTCGGGTAAGTTCCGACCTGCACGAATGGCGTAATGATCTGGGCGCTGTCTCAACGAGGGGCACTGCGAATTTGTGGTACCGGTGAAGACGCCGGTTGCCCGTGACTAGACGAAAAGACCCCGTGCACCTTTACTACATCTTAGTAGTGAATGCTGGCGTGTTATGCGCAGGATAGGTGGGAGACTTTGAACCCAGGCTCTCGGGCTTGGGGGAGTCAACGGTGAGATACCACCCTTAACACTCCGGCGTTCTAACCTCGTTCTGTTATCCAGATCAGGGACACTGCTAGGTGGGTAGTTTGACTGGGGCGGTCGCCTCCTAAACTGTAACGGAGGCGCGCGAAGGTTCGCTCAGGCTGTTTGGAAATCAGCCGTAGAGTGCAAAAGCAGAAGCGAGCTTGACTGCGAGTCCTACAAGACGAGCAGGTGGGAAACCAGGCTTTAGTGATCCGGTGGTTCCGCGTGGAAGGGCCATCGCTCAACGGATAAAAGGTACGCCGGGGATAACAGGCTGATCCTAGCCAAGAGTTCACATCGACGCTAGGGTTTGGCACCTCGATGTCGGCTCATCGCATCCTGGAGCTGTAGCAGGTTCCAAGGGTCCGGCTGTTCGCCGGTTAAAGCGGTACGTGAGCTGGGTTTAGAACGTCGCGAGACAGTTCGGTCTCTATCTGTCATGGGCGGAGGAAATTTGAGTGGGGCTGTCCTTAGTACGAGAGGACCGGGATGGACGCACCTCTAGTGTACGAGTTGTCACGCCAGTGGCAGCGCTCGGTAGCTACGTGCGGAAGGGAGAAACGCTGAATGCATCTAAGCGTGAAACCCTCCACAAGATGAGATTTCCCAGGTCGCAAGACCTCTAAAGGCTCCTGGAAGATTACCAGGCAATAGGTCGGGTGTGGAAGCGCAGCAATGCGTGCAGCTAACCGATACTAATCAGCCGTGAGGCTTGACCATAATTCTCTTCGCTGTCGGCGTTCGGCGTTCGGCGCTGGGCGCTCGATGGCAAGTGCACGCAAGACTGCGTGTTTGGTGGGACGAAAGAACTACCGTTTGCAGGATACTCAATTGTGAGAGCTTTCAGCCATCAGCTCTCAGCCTTCAGCACGCTCGTGCTGATCGCTGACAGCTCAAAGCTGATAGCTCGAAAAGTTCTTTGACATAGTCTGGGACGATCGACGACCCCCGCTCCGATATCTGGCGCGCCAGGTGGTCGAACCCCAGGCAACTAAGATCGACGACTGCCGCTTACCATCGCGCAGTCGACGTTTCCCGGTGGTCATAGGAGAGGGGTCACACCCGTTCCCATTCCGAACACGGAAGTTAAGCCCTCTACCGCCGATGGTACTGCGCGGGCCAACTGCGTGGGAGAGTAGGTCACTGCCGGGATTATTTTTCGTCAACGCCCGTCGCTTGAACAAAGCGGCGGGCTTTTTTTGTGGCTCAAGGCCCAGGGCTCAAGGCTCAAGGAAACCCTTCGAGTAAGAGGTCGAAGCTCTTGCCTGAGCCTTGAGGCTTGAGCCTTGAGCCACGTAACGTTCCTCGATCGCCCTGGCGTCCGCGTCACGACCGGTGTCGCGCAGCAACCCCGCATAGTTCTTCGCACACGCGACGACCTTCGGGTGTCGCGCGTCGAGTCGCGAGGCAAAGATCTCCAGCGCCCGCTGATAGAGCGGCCCGGCCTCGGCCGCCCGGTCGCCCTCGAGCAGCAGCGCGAGGTTGTTCAGCGAGAGCGCCACGTCGGGATGATCGCTCCCGAGCAGCGTCTCTTTGATGGCCAGTGCCCTCCGATAGAGCGCTTCCGCGTCGGCCTTGCGGCCTTGCGCATGGCGCACGCCGGCGAGGTTGTTCAGATTGACCGCGATCTCGTAGTGATCCGGGCCGTAGGTCCGTTCGAAGATCGACAGGGCCCGCTCGTACATGGTCTCGGCCTCGTCGTGCCGCCCCTGCCCATCGACGATTGCGGCGAGCGCTGCGAGATCGGCCGCGACGTGCGGATGATCGGGACCGAGCGCGCGCTCGCGCAGTTCGACCGAGCGGCGCGCCGGCGGCTCGCCGGCGGCGTAGTTTCCCCGCGCGTGTTCCAGGCCGCCGATGTTGTGCAACAGCGTCGCGAGCGACTCGTCTTCGGCGCCGGCCTTCTCCGCCGCGCCAAGCGCCCGCTGGTAGAGCGCCGCCGCCTCGTCGAAGCGGCCGTTGTACTTGTAGAGGACGGCCAGCGAGTTCAGCGCGGTCAGCACGTCAGCGTCCTCACCGCCGAGCGACGGCTCCCCCATCGCGATTGCTTCCCGGAGGTACGGTTCGGCTTCGTCGTAGCGGCCGCGGATCCGCACCACATCGCCGAGCGCGGTCAGCGAATGTACGTAAAGCCGATCGATGTCCTCCCCGCCGGCCTGCTCGCGAACGCGGCGCATGATGTCGACCGAGCGCCGCGCGGACGCCTCGGCCGCCGGGTAATCCGCCGCCTGCTCGTGGACGTGGGCCAGGCAGTTGAGCACATTCGCGACGTCGGGATGGAACGCGCCGGACTCGGCTTCGAATACCGCGAGCGCCTCGGTGGCGAGCGCCTGCGCGCGCTCCAGCGCGCCGTCAGCGATCGCGCGGAGCGCGTCGCCGTGGAGCTGCACGGCTTTCTCGATTGGGTCGTCGACGTCGCTCGGCATGTGTGCGTCGGCCGCAGAGCCCGATGCACGGCATTGTACGACCGCTGCCGGTACGCGGGACGCCGCTTGCGTTCCGGCAGCGGCGGGAGGAGGGACGCGTAAGGCTTACGATCGAAGGGCTTCGTTGTGATTGAGGCTTTCCCCGCCAGCCTTGAGCGTCGTCCGAACGCGCAGCGCGTCGTTGTGATTGAGGTTGTGACCGCCCGCTCTCAGTGCTGACTTTACCTGCATCGTGGCACTGTGGTTCTGGGTGATCTTGCCGGCCTTGACCGCCGGCCTGACTCGCAGCGACTCGCTGTGATTCAGGTGTTCGCCTCCGGCCCTCAGGCTCGACCTCACACGGAGAGTCGCGTTGTGATTCGCCGCGATGAGGCCGGCCTTCAACTGCGTTCTTATCTTCATAACCGCTCCCTTCTCTCGCCTTTGCCTCGAGCCTGACGCAAGTGCTCTGCCATCTCTGGTCGGCGCGTGGTCGTCAGCCAGAACTCTTCGGTGGCTGCAGGAGAGGCTGCGCGACGGCTACAAGTCGTGTGCGAGTTCGGTGGTTTTGATCGGCGAGCCGACTATCCCATTGGATAGCCGGCTCTGTGTCTGGCCCGTTTGGGGGGAGTGTCTTGGGAGGAGGACCGCTGACGGCCGGGCCGGGCTGACAGCGGGTCGAGGGATTGAAGGAGATGTCAGCCGGCTACCAGGCGGCCCGGCGTCCCGCACGCACTCCGGCGCGAACCACGAGGCCACGCTTCTTGCCACCCTGGAGCCCCGTTCGAACCTGCAGGGCTTCGTTGTGGTTGGTTGCGAGCTTGGTTGTGACTCCCGCCTTGAGCGCCGTTCTCGTCTTCATGAACTCATCTCCCTCTTCGTTTGTATTTCTTGTTTGTGTTCTGCCTGGCATTTGAGCAACGCCGATGCCACCCCGACTCCGCTCTGCCAGGATCGAACGAGATTCACGGTAAGTGCTTCAACCGAATCTGGATGGCGTCTGCGGTCACCCTCTGGCAGCACGTTCGCTGCCGTGACGTTCGCCCGCTGGGCTCTATCCGATCGGCGGGCCAGCTATCCGATCGGATAGGGCTCCGGGTGCGCCGGTGTCGTACATCCGTCCCGCCTGGCGGCGGGTGTCGTTTGAAACTGCTTAGGAAATGAGATTTCCGCTGCCGGGCACGCGACTAACTGCGTCCCGACAGCGGACCGTTGGTGATGAGAGCAGCGCCTTGGGGTTGGCCGCTGCCGGTCAGACCGGACCGGCAGCGGGAAAGACAAAACAGAACGAACTCGCACTACCGGAGACGGGTGCCCGCACGCAAGCCGGCGCGAACGACGAGGCCACGCTTCTTGCCGCCCTGGAGCCCCGTGCGAACCTGCAGCGTCTCGTTGTGGTTTTCGCCGCGCATGTTGATCCGGCCGGCCTTGAGTTGCGTTCTGATCTTCATGACTCCATCTCCTTCTCTGCCGTCTTCTTGTTTTTGTTTCCGTGCTGCACACTCCTTGAGCAACGCCGGTGCCACGCAGCCCGAGAGTGCGGGCGCTGACCACCAACGAGCTGCAAGTATTTCAATTGGCGAGGGATGGAGGTCCGTAGATCGCACGGCGTGGCGCAACAGCCGTCGATGGAGCTGCCGCGAAGTGCTATCCGATCGGCGAAACGCTATCCGATCGGATAGTCAGGCTCAAGGCTCAAGCTCAGGGCTCAAGCAAAACCTTCGACCACGCACTTGAAGCCCTTGCCTGAGCCCTGAGCCCTGTTTCCCCGTCACGGATGCGCAATCAACAGCACCGCGTTACCACGCGAGACGACCGCGTCGAGCGCGAGGTGCATATTCCCGGGATCGAGCTGCGCGAAGCTCTCGTCGAGGATGAGCACGTCGGGTTGCTGGAGCAGCGCGCGCGCCAGATAGACGCGGCTGCGCTCGCCGTGCGACAGCTGCCAGCCGGTCTCACCAATGGTCTGGAGCAGGCCCGACGGCATGCGGTCGAGCGTATCGCCAAGACCGAGCTCGCGCAGCACGCGCTCGGCGCGGGCGAAGTCCTCTTCACCGGCGGGCCACTCTGTGCCCATGAGGAGGTTGAAGGCGAGGCTGCCGAGCGCGAGGTGGTTCTCATGAAACTGCGGCACGAGGACCACTCGCTTCCTCCAGCCGTCGAGGCCGAGCGTATGCCGGTCGAGACCGTCGGCGAGGAGCAGACCCGACTGCGGCATGCGCAGTCCGGACAGGAGCGACGCCAGCGTGGATTTTCCGCAGCCTGACGCCCCTTGAAGGATGACCCGCTCGCCGGCGGTTAGTGAGAGCGTGCAGCCGCGAAGCACCGGTTGGCTGCGTCCTGTGTGCGTGTATCGCAGATCGGTCGCATCGAGGACGACAGCGTTCGCTGCGGCCGTTGGCACGGCCGCAACCGGTTCCGATCGCCGCCGCGTCGCGGCCAGAAAGACCGGCACCGTCTGACGCCAGGCGATCGCGGCGCCCGCGAGGCTCCAGACGCCGGCCGTCAGCCGATGAAAGGCTTTGAAGCCGAGCAGAATTCCGCCGAGCCCGATGGCGAGCGTCGGCGCCGCCGCGCCTCCGTCCTGCCCCGACACGAAGAGGGGCGCCAGCCCGACGAGTCCGATCAGGATCCACCCGCGCGGGACGACGGCGAGCAGGGCGACCGCGGCGCGATCCATCGCGGCCGACACGTGCACGTAACGCTCGAGCGCCTGATCCTCGCCCTGGTGCCAGTCGGTCCGCCGCACCTGTGCGATGCGCGTGCGATGACCGATCATTCCTTCGATCAGATCGAGCGTGAGGGCGATGCGCATCCGCACCCAACCGAGTCGTCTGCGGAAGAAGATCCACGCGAGCCCGGCGGCGAGCGCCGTCCACACGACGAGGAGGATCGAAAGAAGCGGCGACGCGACCGCGAGCACGAGTGCGGCGACAAGGAGCTCCAGTGCCGACAGCAGCGCCATGAAGCCGCCGCCAAGCGCAAGAGACTCGACGGCTTCGGCTTCGATCACGCGGCCGAGGAGATGTCCCGCGCCCTCTCGCCGCACCTCCTCGGGCTCGAGTCCGAACGCACCTGTCAGGAGCCGCTGCTTGAGGAGTGCGCCGACCGAGATCGCGACGCGGCCCTGCAGCCAGAGCGCCGCGAGTTGCAGGGGCACCAGCGTGAAGAGCGCGAGCGTCCAGGCCGAGAGCCAGGACGGGTCGAGGCGTCCCTGCAGAGCCGCGAGCCCGAGCAGCCACCAGGCGGCAACCCACAGCCCGTACTGACTCACATGTGCGAGAGCCAGCAGCACCAGCTGCCTCCGGGCGCCGATGCCGGCTATCTGCGCACCGAAGCTGGCGCCCGACGGGATCCGGAGCAGCCACACGCCCCCCATGCGCCGCGACCGCAGCCGTTCTTCGACGAGCGCACGCACCACCGCTACCCTATTGGCCGGTCGAACCTCGGCCTCGTCGACGAGCTTCTCCGCCTCTGCGGCGAGTGGTGCGGCTTCCGGTTCGATGAGGAGGCGCCGCAGCGCGTCGAGTGGGATCGCGGTTTCCCGGTGATCGGGCGCGATGACGATGAGCCGGCTCCCTCGTCGCCTCACGAGGAACACGAACGCGTCCGCGCCGGTTCGAATGACGGCCGGTCCAGCCGAGCGAAGCAGCGATCCAATCTCCCCGTACGACGCGTCGACCGACTCGACGTCGAGCCCGAGCCGGCCGGCAGCGCTCTTGAGGGACGCGTCCAAGTCGGTTGCATTCGTCTCTCCATCGTGCGACCGAACGGTCGCACGATGAGGAAAGCCCGCGGCCCGCGCGAGAAGCTCGAGCCCCTCCGACGCGCCTCGCGATGGCCAGCCGATCGCGGCGATGTCGCTCACCCGCCCACCTGCCGTTCTCGTGGCGTCGCGGCCTGAGCGAACGTGGGCACGATTCGGCCGTCCTCGAGCCTCACGGTCCGCCATCCTGGATCCGCCCACAGCCGGGCACGAAGCGTGGTCTCTGCATCGAGGAGCGCTCGATAGCGCGACCCGGGCTGCGCCGCCAGCTCGGCGGGCGCTCCAGACTCGACCACGCGACCGCTGGAGATGACGAGAACCTGGTCGAAGCTGGCCGTCTCCCCGACGTCGTGGGTGACGCAGACGAGCGTCGCGCCCGCCCACTGCTCGCGCGCCCGGCGAAGGAGCGAGGCCCTTCTGTCGCGCTCGAGCCCGCGGAACGGCTCGTCGAGGATGGCGAGCCGCGCATCGGGTCGCCCCAGGCCCCGCCCGAAGCGCACGCGCTGACCTTCCCCGCCCGACACGAGCGTCCCTCCCTCGCCTAGCGTCGTCTGCAGGCCGTCGGGCAGTTGCTCGATCACACCGCGGAGATCGGCGCGAGCGATGCGCGAGGCAAGACCGCCGCGCTCGGTGCTCCCGAACTCGAGGTTGTCGATGAGCGATCGGTTCCAGAGCTGGACGGCCGGATCGACCCACGCCGTCTGCTGGCGAAGCGCGTCGAGGCGCGTGCCGTCGAGCGGAGTGCCGTCGACGAGCACGTCTCCAGCGGCGGGCCGGTGCCACCCGAGCAGCAGGCCCACGAGCGTCGACTTGCCGGCCCCGGAAGGCCCGACGATTGCGACGTGTGCTCCAGGTTGGATGACGATTGACGCGTCCTCGAGGATCGTGTGACCACCGGCCCGGACAGTGACCGCTCGCAAATCGATGCGGAGGCCGTCGCGCGGCCCAGTCGCTGCCCGCTCGGAAGGACCGCTGGCCGGTTCGTCCGTCCCGCTCTCCTCGAGCGCTCCCAGTGGTTCGAGAAGCCGCAGCGCGAGGTTGCGCTGGGTCGGGTACTGCCAGGCAATCTGCGCGATCTCTTGACCGAGCAACGGAATGTTGAGCGCCCAGTAGGCGAGCAGCAGCGCGCCTCCGCCCTCGTCTCCGAGCTGGGCGCGGCTCAAGAGCAGCCAGGCGGCGAACCCGAAACCGGCGACGAGCTGCACACCGCTGGCGGTGACGACCGTTCTCAGGAGCGCGCGGCCGGCGTGGGCCCATTCGACCAGCAGTGCCTCCTGCTCGCGGGCAAGCGCGCGCTCGGCGCCGTGTGCCTTCACCGGAACCAGCCCGAGGAACGCGTCGAGGTAAAACCGGGTGAGCGCCCCTGTGTGGGTCCGCTGCCGCAGATCGCGCTCTCTCAGCCACGGCTGAGCCACGGCAGGAATCGCCATCGTCGTCACCGCCGCGGCCACGGCAATCAGGGCCACGTCGGGATAGAGCAGCGCGATGCCGATCGTCGTGAGCGTGAGCTCGAACGTTGCTCTCGCGAACTGCGCGCCGAGGTTGGGCAGCTCGCGAATCTGATGGGCCGAGTGTGCGCGCTCGGCCATGTCGGACGACGGGCGGCTCTGGAGATATCGGTCGGTGAGCCGCGGGATCTTCCGGAGGAATGCCGCACGCAGGCGCGTTTCGAGCCGTCGTCCGATCCCGAGCGCGATCGTCGCGACGGGTACCTCGAGCAGCAGGAGCACCCCCGACAGGCACACGATCACGACCATCGTGGCCAGGCGCTGGCCCGTGAGAGTCAGGTGCGCGCCGAGATCCAGAAGACTCCGAAAGAGCAGCGCCTCCACGACGACACCGGCCGCCGCGAGGAACAACGCGCCCGCAAGAATTGCGGCGGACAGGGCTCCATCCGCGCGCATGAGCGAGACGAGGTGTCTGGCCGGCCGAACCGGCGCCTCGTGCAGTGCGGCGACGAGTTCTGGCGCAAGGTCGGCTTCCTTGCGCTGTCGCTCCTCGGCCGGCTGCACGCCTCGGACGGACACGAGCACCGCACCACGCACGAGCACATGCTCACGGCCGTCGATCGGTGACGATGGCGTCACCGACCAGTAGTTGGCCGGCACGACCGCGGCAGGATCCGCCGCCGCCCGCGCGCGCTTCCACACCGTTTCGAATGTGCGGTCGGCGTCGGCCCGGCTGAATCCTCCGGTCCGTCGAAGCGACGTGACCATGCGCAGCGTGGCGTCGACCGTCGCAAACCCGCGCCAGCCCCTGTCATTCGAGGCGTCGACGAGCAGTCCGTCGAGGACGTTCGGGTTGAGTCCGCATGCCTTCGCACGCGCGCGGAGGCCATCGTGAAAAAGCGTCGATTCCGACCACGATCGCCACGCGTCGGCGGGGACGGGCATGGTGTGCTCGTAGAGCTCCTCCGTGAACGTCGCCGTGCGCGGCCACCGGCGGCCTGTTGCCGGATCCATGACCTGCATCAGGGGACCGTGGCGCCGCCAGGCGACGACGAAGTGCAGGACGCCGCCGGGTTGCCGAACGACGGCGATCGCGGGCAGCACGGACGCGGCCGACACCATCACGTGGTCGATTGGCAGGATCGTCTGCTCGGCAAGGAGCCCGACGTCGTTGGCCAGGTCCTCGAGCGTGTCGATCGAGGTGCCATCGACGTCGGTCTGGCAGGCTTCGCGCAGACGCCCGTAGCTCGCGTGCAGGCCGAATCCCTCGAGCAGGCACTTGAGCGCGGCAGGACCGCAGTCCATGGCGGAGGTCTGCACGACCTCCGGAGCCAGCATTCGTGGTGAAGAGCGTTGGGCTGCGGCCACGTCAGTTCCGATCGCGGATCGCGGATGTCACAGGACTTGGATCGCGCTCGTTCGAGACAGTCACGGGACGCGGATCACCGATACCGACGGGACGCGGATCACGCGGATTTGTGGATGTGACGGGACGTGCGGCGGGAGGGGTGCTCGCGATCGGCCGGGTCAGCAAACCGCCCAGGGATCGCAGGACGAGCCATGCGGGCCGGACCCGCTCCACCTCGACTTCGACGCTGCCGGGGAGCGCGTGGCTGAGCGGAAGGTTGGCTGGAAGGCTCGCGACGGCGAGTTCGACCCGCACGAGCCCGTCGCGCAGTTCATCGGAGACGGCGGTCACGCGTGCCTGGAGGCTTCCGTACTCGGCCCAGGGGAAGCCAAGAATGCGGACGCGCGCGGGTTGTCCTACCCGCACGCGTCCAATCGCGGCGGCCGGGGTGAACTGCGCCACGACGCGCAGCGGGCCTTCGGGCACGATGGCCGCGAGGCGGTCGGCTTCGTCAACAACAGCCCCGACGCGGAGATCGGCCGCTTCGGCGATACGCCCGTCGATTGGCGCGCGGAGCACACGGCGTTCGACTTCGTATTCGAAGCGCTTCGCGGCGGCGCCAGCCGTTGCGAGCTCCCCCTCGAGCAGGCTCAGGGTGCCGCGCAGCCGCTGAATTCTCACGCGCCGGTCGCTTTCGCGCGTGATCTCGTCGGTCTCGATGCGTGCGATGGCCGCGGTCGCCGCGTCGACGATCGCCTTGCGCCGCTCCGCCTCGGCGCGGGCCCTCGAGTTCTCGATTTCGGAAATCACTCCATCCGAACGCAGCCGTTCGAGCTGCGTGGCCTCCTGATTGGCGATCCCCAGCGACGCTTGTGCCTCCCGCAGCGTCGCGCGCTGTTCTTCGCGAGCCGTGAGGCTCGCCCGCCGATCGGCGTCGACAGCCTGCTCTTCGGCGACAACCTCCTGCCCGACGGCGGCGATCTGCGGTCCGAGTGCCTCCACCCTACGACGCGCCTCGCTCAGTGCCAGACGCTCGGCGTCGGCCTCGAGCTCGACGAGGATGTCTCCGCTACGCACGATTTTACCGACGGTGAGGTTGACCGAGACCACGCGACCGAGCATACGGGCGTCGACGGGATGTGCCGCCGAAGTGGCTTCGAGGCGAGCGAGCGTGCTCGTTTCGTAAAGGGGCACGTGGGAGAGCAGGAACCACGCTGCCCAGCCGAGAAGGAGCACCGCGGCGATGGCAGCCGTGCGCCACCCGCGCGAGCGTTCCGACTCGAGCGCACGAAGCGAGCGGGCGAACGGGCTCGACATGCGGCACCTTTATAACCTAGCTTTCGGTTTCTTAGGCCTTGCTCCGTCATCCGCCTGGAGGCGGAAGCGACAGGCTTGGTCTATGCTCTTTGCTGACGTTCTCCCATGAGACTTCTCGCCAGAAACGGTCCACTTGCAGGGGGCGTGCTGACGCTCGCCGATGGCCTGACGCTGAGCGGGCCCGACGACGGCCGGCCCGTCTGCCGGTTCCGGGCCTCCGGCGACGGCGCCTTCGAGGTCGAGGCTCTCGCCGAAGAAGCGTCGGTATTCGTCAACGGGCTTCCGGTGGCCACGCGCGAGCCGGTACGGATTGAGGCGCGCGACGAGCTGCGGGTCGGTGATTCCCAGTTCGTGGTCCGCGCCGCGGAAGCGGTCCCGGCGTCCGGTCTGTCCCCCTGTCCGGTCCAGATTCGGCTGCCCTCGCCACCGCGAGCTGTCTTTCAGCTTGGCTTCGACGATGCGCTGCTCTCAGGTGAGGTGCCGGCGGCCTCGCGCGACAGCCGGGACCTGGCGACACTGCTCCGCGCGGCCGCGGCGCTCAGTTCTATTCGTGGGCTCGCGCAGTTCGATGCGGCGATCGCCGGCCTCATCATGGATGCGGTTCCGGCCTGTCGCGTGGCGCTCTCCGGCGCGCCGGATGACGGGTCTGCGATCCGATCCGCCTGGAGTGCTTCCGGCGTGATCGTCGAGCCGCTGCAGATCGATGCGACGCTTCTCGAACGCGCCGCGCGTGAGCGAACCGCGCTCGTCGTACAGATAGACGGCCGTCACGCCGTCGCGGCGCCCTTGATGGCATTCGGCCGCTCAGTGGGCAGCATCTGGATCGAGGCTGCGCCAGGGACGGCGTTCGACGAGGGCCACGTCCGCCTGCTGCTCGTGGTTGCCGCGCTGGCGGCGGTGGCGCGCGAACAGTGGGACGAAGCCGAACGGCTGATCGATCGTAACGAGCAGCTGCGCGCCGAGATCAACCTCGAGCACAACATGGTGGGAACGAGCCGCCCGATGCGCCTGCTGTTCGAGCGGATCGCCCGGGTGGCGAGAACCGACTCGACGATCCTGCTGCGTGGCGAGAGCGGCACGGGCAAGGAGCTCGTCGCGCGCGCGGCGCACCGCAACAGCCCACGCGCCGACCGGCCGTTCATCGCGATCAACTGCGCGGCTCTGACCGAAACGTTGCTCGAATCCGAGCTCTTCGGCCACGAGAAGGGCGCCTTCACGGGAGCCATCGGCCTCAAGAAGGGAAAGATGGAGCTCGCCGACGGCGGCACGCTCTTCCTCGATGAGATCGGTGAGCTGCCGTTGTCGCTGCAGGCGAAGCTGCTCCGGGCACTGCAGGAGCGGGAGTTCGAACGCGTCGGCGGCACTCGGCCGGTGCGCGTCGATTTCCGGTTGATTGCCGCGACGAACCGCGATCTGGAAGCTGCGGCCCGGGCGGGCACGTTTCGCCAGGATCTCTACTATCGGCTGAACGTCGTATCGCTGGTGCTGCCACCGCTGCGCGAGCGCAGAGAGGATATTCCGCTGCTCGCCGAGTATTTCGTACGCAAGCACGCGCCGCGCTGCGGCCGCCGCGTGGATGCCGTCGAGCCCGAGGCGCTGTCGAGACTGGCAAGGCACGAGTGGCCCGGCAACGTTCGCGAGCTGGAGAATGCGATCGAGCAGGCACTCGCGCTTGGCGTGAGCTCTCAGATTACCGCCGAGGATCTCCCGGCCGGCCTGATCGCCCAGCCGTCCACGCGTCAGTCGTCATCGCTCAACTATCACGAGACCGTCGAGGGTACGAAGCGCGACCTGATCCTGAGGGCGTTCGAAGAAGCGGAGCAGAACCACAGTGCCGCAGCGCGGCTGCTTGGCGTCCATCCCAATTACCTCCACCGGCTGGTCAGAAACTTCGACCTTCGGCGTGGCGACCAGGGCCGCTAGTCGCCGGAGGGATATGATAGGGGCATGAATCGCCTTCTTCCCGCCACTCTCGCGGCGACGGTTGTCGCCGTCGCCATGCTGTCGGCCGCTCCAAAGTTCACGTCGGCCTGGAGATCTCCCGACGCGGCCTCCGTGAGCTTCGCGGGAAAGAAAGTGGCCGCGCTCGTCATCGCGCAAGACGACTCACTGCGCGTGGCCGGTGAGGAGGCGCTCGTACGCGAGCTGACCGCACGGGGCCTGCAGTCGGTCGCCACCTATCGCATCGCGCCGAAAGAAGAGCTGAAGAGCGCCGATCGGGCCAAGGGGTGGTTCGAGAAGGCGAATGTCGAGGGTGTCGTGGCGATGCGGCCCGTCAGCAAGGACAAGCGGACGACTTACAACCCCGGCACCTGGGTGAATCCGTACTACAGCACGTTCTGGGGCTACTACGGCTACGGCTGGGGAAGCATGTATATCCCCGGGTCCGTCGATCAGGACACCATCGTCGTCGTCGAAACCACGATCTACAGCGTCCCCCGCAATCAACTGGTGTGGGCAGCCGTCAGCGAAACCAAGAACCCCAAGGACCTGCAGCGCTTCGTCGAGGACCTCGTCAAGGAGGCCGTCAAGGAGCTCCACAAGCAGGGACTCGCCCGCAGCATCGCCAAGTAAGTCCTGCCACGCCGCAAGCCGCCGGCATCAGTCGACTGCGAGCGACTACTTCTTCAGCCGCGTCGGGTATGTCTCGAACATCCGCGTGACGACGCCCTTGATCGCCTGATCGCGCTCGGCGACGGCGGGATTGAGCCGTTCGACACCGTCGGCCGCCCAGAGCCGGTGGCTCGACTTGGCGTCCTCCATGACGATGACCAGCCGGCCCACGGTGACGTCGGCACCGGCCTTGTCGCCACCCTGCTTGTCAATCGCTTCGAGCTTGTCGAGGTCAACGCTCGTGCTCCGGACCGCGAGGTAGCGCAGCGTCACGTCGCCGCTCCGGCCCTCCACCTTCTTCAGGCCGAGCGACGTCATCTCGGCATCGATCGCCGACACGATGGTCTTGTTGACGGCGGGGTCGAATGCCGCCTGCCCGGCAATCCAGCCGTAGGTCTTGAAGGTCGCGAAGGCCGCTGTTTTCTCGTAGGTGCTGTTGACTTTTCCGGTCGCGGGTCGTCCCTGAGCCACGAACAGCATCAACACGATGAGGCCACCGATGCGCATCATTCCATTGTCTCCTTGGGCTGACGAATTCTCATGAAGCCGGCGATCAGGCCCGGCCCGTCGAGCTTATCGCATCTTGCGCGCATTGTCTGGACGTCAGCCCGGAGCGGCCTGCCAGCGGAACACGGCGATCGCCAGGAGCATCAGCGGCAACTCGGTTAGAAAGTAAGTCGTGGCGAACCTCGCGAACTCGACGCGCCCGAGGAGCGTCACCGCGATAGCAGTGGCGACGGCGACGTTACGCGTGCCGAACTCGGCGGCGAACGTGAAGCGATCGCGACGATCGGCTGTGACCGCCGCGGCCGCGATCCAGCCCGCCCCCATTGAACCAAGTACGAACGTTGCCGCCAGCGGAACCGTCGTGGAGAGGCCGCCAGCGAACGCCCGCGGATCGTCGAGGATCACCAGGCTCAACACGACAGAGATGCCGGCGAACGCGAGCCGTTGCAGCGCCGACCGGTGTCGTTCGGCGAATGCCGGCGAGCGGCGCCGGATCCACATGCCGAGCGCCACGGGAACGGCGAGCATCAATACCAACTGCGCCAGGAGCAGCGGGATGGGCGCCGCGAGGTCGAGCGGCCGCCCGATGACCAGTTCGAGGCCGCGGCCGACCGCCGGAACGGTCACGCCCGCCAGCAGGCAGGAGAGGCCAGTCAGCGTGACGGAGAGTGCAGTGGAGGCGCGCGCGAGGTAGCTGTAGGTGTTCGAGATGCCACCGATGGGGCACGCCGCCACGAGCAGGAGGCCGCCGGCGACATCCGGACGGGGTGCGAAGGTCCAGATGAGACCGACGGCGATCGGCGGCAGCACGAGGAGCGGAACGAGCAGGCCGGCAAGGACCACTGCGCTTCTCTGCCGCACGCGCGCGAAGTCCTCCGGCGTCAGGTCGAGTCCGACGGCGGCGAGCAGGACGAACGTGATGAGCGGTACCGCGACGTCGATGAGCGTCTTCACCGCGCGACACGGTATCACCAGTTGACCGTATCTCCCGGATCGCGACCGGCGGTTCCGTTGTCACGGCCGGCAGCCGTCCGTAGTACCTCAGCGGATACAGGTGACCGGTGGCCCGTGGGACGATGGGGGGTAGGCTAGAATCAACTGGAGGAAAGAGAATGCGGCCGCGAGGCACTCAAAAAGTGTTGCCACCCTCACGCTGATGAGTTTGGTTCTTTCGCCGCCCGGGCTCGGTCGACGGCGCTGAACGGCACGGTTTCGACGGAGTGTGAATGCAGCAGCGACCGGGCGGCCGGACACCTCGGCCGCGCCGTCGCTGCTGCGGGCGCTCGAGTCCGACCAGCAGAAGGATTGGAGAGAGCGCAGATGGATGCGAGGGCACGCGTCGCGACGTCAATCGAAGACGCCAAGTCCGATCTGGACCGCGCCCTCGCGGAGCTGCAGCAGCTGCAGACGTTCGATCCGGCCCGAGTCGGGTTCGTCGCGCACGCGCTCAACAACTATCTGACGGTGACGCTGATTACGATGGAGATGCTGGGCCGTGCGCTCGCCGACCATCCGAACGCGGAAGTGCGAACGTGGGTGGACAGTGTGCAGCATGCCACGCACGTCATGAAGTACACCGTCGGCAAACTGCTCCAGGTGTCCGCGCCCGCGGATTTTCCGCTGAAGCTCGAGGCCGTCAACATCGTTGTCCTCATGGACAGAGCCTGCCAGTACTTCGAGGGCGTCGCGCGCCACAAGGGGATCGACATCCGCTTCGAGGTCAAGGGCGAGGTGCCTCTCGTCGTCGCTGACCGCATCGGGTTGGCTGTTGTGGCGGAAAACCTGATTTCGAACGCCGTCAAGTTTTCCGGCTCTGGGACGACAGTTCGTGTGCAGCTTGCGCAGCTCGTGGGCGAGCCGGGCCAGGTCGTGTGCACGGTCGGTGACGAAGGGCCGGGACTGAGCGCGGACGATCAGTCGCGGTTGTACCAGAGGGGCGTCACCCTCAGCGCCGCGCCGACGGCAGGCGAGCCGTCGACGGGATTCGGGCTGGCCCTGGCCAAGGGGTTCGTCGACCGGATGGGCGGGACGCTCTGGTGCGACAGCGAACCTGGCAAGGGCGCCCGGTTCTCGTTCCGGCTTCCGGCGTCGACTACCGTCCAATAGGTTGCGCTCCGGCCCCCGGTCCATCCCTCTTTGACTGAGCATCCTCAACGCGACTACGATACTTCGTTCGACGGAGACAACTTTATGAAGCTGCGGTCAACGGTCGGGCGGATGCTGGTTCTCGCAATCCTCGCTGCGGCGGCGGCGTGCGCGCCTGCGCCGCGCGTGCGGCCGGTCAAGGGCGATGACGTCAACGCGGGGCCCGAGTCGCTTGTCGCTGCCCGGAAGTTTCTCGAGGGCCGGTGGACGCTCGAGTCCTTCGAAGTCTTTCCGCCGGGCAAGCCGGCCATCGCGCTCAAGGGTGCCGGAACGCTCAACTACGACGAGTTCGGCAACCTGCGCATCGAGATCCGCGCCGACGAAAAGTCAGCCGACCTGCTGAGGGCTGCCGGGGTCGAGACACGTGACGGCACGATCTCGTCCGATGGGCGGACGGTTGTCGACCTGCAGAACCGGACGCTCAGCTACGTGCTGCCGGGACAGACCGTCGGCGCGCCGGCGCCGGGCCCGCTGTCGCCCAGCCGACTGCGCCACTGGGAAGTGAAAGGCGATCTGCTCTTCCTCTCGACCTGGGATGACAACGGCAAGCCGCTCTCGACCGGCCGTTGGAAAAGAATGCCGTAGCCATCCGAACGCCCCCGGGGGTTCGGTCGTATGTTCTGCAAGGAGGTTTCCGTGCGCGTTCCGTCTTTGGTCCTGGTTGGTCTGATGGCGCTGTCTGCCTCACCGCGTGGGGCGCAGGCGCCCAGCAGCTCCGGTGCTCCCGAAACCTTCAGCGCGAACGCGCAGGTCGCGAGCGGTGCTGGGGCGATCGCCGCAACGATCCAGATTCAGATAAACCGCTATAGCCCGGATTTCGATCGCAAGTCAGTCGAGGGCGCGCTCAAAGGCGGCGGGTACCCTTCCTTCCTGACGGCGCTGCGAAAGGCGCCCGAAGTCGGGACCGTCGGCATCGGTGATCAGAAGTTCTCGATTCGCTACGCGCGCGAGGAGAAGACGGCCAAGGGCCGGACGATCACCGTCGTGACCGACAAGCCGATGTTCTTCGTCGGCGGCGGCAAAGCCGACGCCAAGCCGAGAGCCGGTTATGAGGTTGGGGCGATCCAGATGACGGTCGACAGCGTCGGGCTCGGGAGCGGCACCATGGCCGCCGCGGCCCGGATCAAGCCTGGCCCCGAGGGCGTCGGCGTTCAGGTCGATGACTACGCGGATGCGCCGATCAAGCTGACGACCGTCAACCGCAAGATGTAGGCCCCCGGGGCAGCCCGGACAAGCGGTCTGTATTGTGCCAGGGCGTTCCGATCAGCTCATCTGTGGGAACCCGAGGTTCACGCCGCGGTGGCGCGGGTCAGGCCACCGCGACGTGATGACCTTCCCCCGCGTGTAGAAGTGGATGCCCTCGCGGCCGTAGATGTGGGCATCGCCGAAGAGCGAGCTCTTCCACCCGCCAAACGAGTAATACGCCATCGGCACGGGAATCGGCACGTTGATGCCGACCATCCCGGCCTGCACTTCGGTCTGGAAACGCCTCGCCGCGCCGCCGTCGTTGGTGAAGATCGCGACGCCGTTGGCGAACGCGCTCTCGTTGACGAGCCGCAGCGCCTCGTTGTAGGTCTGCGCGCGCACGACGCTCAGCACGGGGCCGAAGATCTCGTCGGTGTAGATGGTCATCGCGGGGGTGACACGATCGAAGAGGCAGGGGCCGAGAAAGAACCCGCGTTCATGTCCGGCCACGCGCAGCGCGCGGCCATCCTCGAGGAGCTCTGCGCCCGCTGCCTGGCCCTGCTCGACGTAGGAGAGTACCCGCGCGTGGTGCTCGCGCGTCACGAGCGGTCCCATGTCGGCGTCCGGTTCCAGTCCTTCCGTGACCTTGAGTTTCCGCAGCCGCTCTCGAAGCCGCGGCAGCAGCCGGTCGGCGACGTCCCCGACCGCGACCAGGACCGAAATCGCCATGCAGCGCTGCCCGGTCGAGCCATACGCGGCGCTGACCGCCGAGTCCGCGGCGAGATCGAGGTCCGCATCCGGCAGGACGATCATGTGGTTTTTCGCGCCGCCGAGCGCCTGCACGCGCTTGCCGTGCTCGGTCCCGGTCTTGTAGATATAGCGGGCAATCGGCGTCGACCCGACGAAGCTCACGGCCTGAATACCGGGATGGGACAGGATCGCGTCGACAGCCGCCTTGTCGCCGTGGACGACGCTGAAGACGCCCGGCGGCAGGCCGGCCTCGGCAAAGAGCTCGGCGCTGAACTGCGCGACTGACGGATCTTTCTCCGACGGCTTCAGGATGAAGGCGTTCCCGCACGCGATCGCGAGCGGATACATCCACATCGGCACCATCGCCGGAAAATTGAACGGCGTGATACCGGCGACCACACCGAGCGGCTGCCGGATCGAATAGCTGTCGACGTCGGTCGACACGTTTTCGGAGAACTCGCCCTTGAGCAGGTGCGGCAGCCCGCACGCGAACTCGATGACCTCGAGGCCGCGGTTGACCTCGCCGAGAGCGTCCGAGAGGACCTTGCCGTGCTCGCGCGTTAGGATTGCGGCCATGTCGCGCTTGCGACGCTCGACGAGCTCGCGGAAGGCGAAGAGAATGCGCGCCCGTGCGGCCAGCGACGTGCGGCCCCACGACCGGGCGGCCTCGGTTGCGGCGGCCACTGCCGCGTCGACGGTTGAGGCATCGGCAAAGGCGACGCGCGCGCTCGGCTCGCCGCGCGCCGGGTTGTAGACATCGCCCCAGCGCTCGGTCGCACCGTCCCAGGGCTTCCCGGCGATCCAGTGCGTGATGGTTGACAGACTGGCCGGGGTCGTGGGTGCCATGACGGTCTCCTCAAAGAAAGGCGCGAACGAGCGAAGCGAGTGAGCCTGGCGAGCGGAGCGGGGCCCTGGGGCCCCCGCGAGCAAGCCAGTAGGGGAGTCCGAGGGGCGGAGCCCCTCGGTCAAGAAACTTGCGGCGGCCCCGGCTGGCGCTTCACGAACTGGCCTCGGCCACGCGCGCCGGTAAACGCGCCGTTATCGACGATGACCTCGCCGCGCGACAGCACCATCGAGGGGGCGCCGTGAACGACACGTCCCTCGTACGGGTTGTAGTCAACGCGCATGTGATGCGTGCTGGCGGACAGGGTCACCGTCTTGTTCGGATCCCAAATCACCGCGTCACCATCCGAGCCGACCGCGATCGTGCCTTTTCGTGGCCACAGCCCGAACATCCGCGCCGGGTTGGACGACACGATCTCGACGAAGCGGTGCATGTCGATGCGCTTCGCGCGAACGCCGCCATCCCAAAGCAGCATCAGCCGGGTTTCGATGCCCGGGGCACCGTTTGGAATCTTGGAGAAATCGTCCCGGCCGACTTGCTTCTGCGGCGGTTCATTCATGCAGAACGGGCAATGGTCGGTCGACACGACCTGCAGGTTGTCCCGCGCGATCCCCTTCCACAGTACATCCTGGTGCCATTTCTCGCGCAGCGGCGGCGACATCACGAACTTCGCGCCTTCGAAGCCCTCGCGCTCGTAGTCGTCGTAGGAGAGAAACAGATACTGCGGGCAGGTCTCGGCGTAGGCCGGCAGCCCCATGTCGCGTGCCTGCGTGACCTTCTCGAGCGCGTCCGCGCACGACAGGTGCACGATGTACACGGGCACGCCCGCCATCTCCGCCAGCGCGATCGCGCGGCCGGTGGCCTCGCCTTCCGCGCGCGTGGGCCTCGTGAGGGCGTGGTACTTCGGCGCGCGTTCGCCGCGCTTGAGCGCCTCCTTGACGAGCGTGTCGATGACCCCGCCGTTCTCGGCGTGCATGCAGATCAACCCGCCATTCTCGCGCGTCCGCACCATCGCCTTGAAAATTGTCGCATCGTCGACCATGAAGACGCCGGGATAGGCCATGAAGAGCTTGAACGACGTGATGCCGTCGTGCCGCACCATGCGATCCATGTCGACCGACGCCTGATCGCTGAGCTCGCGCACGATCATGTGGAAGGCGTAGTCGATCACCGCCTTGCCCTCGGCGCGTTTCATCCAGCCCTCGAACGCCGGGTAGAGCCCGCCGCCGAAGTCCTGAATCGCGAAGTCGATCAGTGTCGTGGTCCCACCGTGCGCGGCGGCAATGGTGCCGGTCTCGAAGTCGTCTGCCGACGTCGTGCCCCCGAAGGGCATGTCGAGGTGCGTGTGGACGTCCACACCGCCCGGCATGACGAGCTGCCCTGACGCGTCGATGACGGTCTCGGCCGGAATCGTCAGCCCGCGCCCGATGAGCGAGATGACGCCCTTGTCGATGTAGAGATCGGCCTCGTACTTGTCAGAGGCCGTGACGATGGTGCCGTTTCGGATGAGCGTCGTGGTCATATCGGCGACTGGGTCGGCATTTCTCAATGCGCCTGGGGCCCCACCCCCAGGCGCTCTCGCGCGGCGACTACGCGCCGCGCTCGGGCCGCAGGCGCTGCTGATTCAGCGCCCGTGAACTCCTGGCGGCCATCGCAGCACCGCCTTCCTGGTCTGTTGCCTGAAGAGAATCTCCTGACCTCCTTATGTCTTGTGAGGTTGTGGCTGTGAACAGAGCCCAAGATGGCTCACTGATCCGCATAACCTTCCTGCTCGTAGCCTCCGCGATAATCTGCGGAGTCGGGCCGGCGGATCTGCGCGTGCGAGACGACGCGGTCGCGAGCGAGACCCCGGATGTCGTCGAAGGTCTTCCAGCCGCGATCGGCGTGCTTGTCGAAGAACTCGCGCGAGCCGTCGAGCAGTCGCTTGATCACGTTGGGTCCAACGGCGTGGTCAAGCATCGCGGCGGTGCAGACCTGGACGGTGCCGCAACCGAGCATGAAGTAGTTGAGGGCGTGGCCGAAGTCGGAAATGCCGCCGATACCCGAGAACGACTTGGTCGGGAACGCGCGCGTCATCTGCGACATTATCGCGAGTGCCTGCGGCAGGATGGCCGGTCCGCCGAGGCCGCCGCTCGACACGCGGCCGTCGACGTTCATCTCGAACTCGAGCGTCTCGGGGTCGATGAGCGGAATTGACGGGAAGGTGTTCGATGAGCTCACGGCGTCGCCGCCGCCGCGGAAGACGGCTCCGGCTTCGACGACGATGTTGCCGGTCGCGGGCGTGAGCTTGGCCCAGACGGGCACGCGCGCGACTTCCTTGACGACCTGGGTGACAAACGAGCAGAGCGCCTGGTCCTTCCCGATGTTCGACCCCATGTCGGGCCAATCCATGTGCGGGCAGGAGAGGTTCAGCTCGAGGCCGTCGGCGCCAGCATCCTGACAGGAGGTGGCGAGCGTGCGCCAGTGTTCGAGCTCCTTGTCGTTGCCGGATCCGGCCATGATCGACGCGATGAGCACGCGGGTGGGGAACGCCTTCTTGATGCGCTCGATTCGCGGCAGCCACCAGTCGAGCGGCTTGTCCGAGATGAGCTCCCAGTTCCATGAGGAGTGCAGCACGCCGCCGCGTCCCTTGTTCATCGACAGGATGCCGGGCTCCGGATGGTAGCGGAGGAACTTCGTCTTGGGCCCGGCCACGTTGGCGACCGGGTGCATGCCGATGGTCTTGGTGACGACACCGCCCCAACCCGCCTCGAACGCGTTGAGGATGTTGCTCTCCGATTCGGTCGGCGGCGCCGACGCGAGCAGGAACGGATTTTCGAAATGAATCCCCGTGAACGTCACCGAAAGATCGGCTGCCATGATGGTTCCTCGCTTAGTGCTCGCGGGGCCCCACCCCCGCTCGCTCTCGCGCGGCGACTTCCGCCTTCGCTGAAGCTTCGGCGGACCGCCGTAGCCTTGGCGGAGGCTGGTCGCGCCGCGCTCGGGCCGCAGGCGCTGCTGATTCAGCGACATCTGACATTTGAACCCTCATTGCAGCATCGCCATGTTCTATGGTGCCACCAGGTCTCCATACGCATCGGGCCGGCGGTCGCGATAGAACTGCCAGACCGATCGCACTTCTTCGATCATGTCGAGGTTGAGGTCCGCGACAACGACCGCGTCCTTGTCACGCGGGGCTTCGGCGATGATGCGCCCCCGAGGGTCGCAGAAGTAGCTTTGACCGTAGAACTCCCCGATATTCCAGGGTGCTTCCGTGCCGACGCGGTTGATCGCGCCCACGAAGTAGCCGTTCGCCACCGCATGCGCCGGTTGCTCGAGCTTCCAGAGATACTCCGACAGGCCGGCAACCGTGGCCGAGGGGTTGAAGACGATTTCGGCGCCGTTCAACCCGAGCGCGCGGGCACCTTCCGGGAAGTGCCGGTCGTAGCAGATGTAGACGCCGATCTTCGCAAAGGCGGTTTCGAACACGGGGTACCCCAGGTTGCCGGGGCGAAAGTAGAACTTCTCCCAGAATCCCGGCTTGCAGTGGGGGATGTGGGTCTTGCGGTACTTCCCGAGGTACGAGCCGTCGGCATCGATGACCGCGGCCGTGTTGTAGTAGATGCCCGGCTGTTCTTCCTCGTAAATCGGCGCCACGATCACGCATCGGTGTTTCTTGGCGAGCTTCCGCATGAGCGTGATTGTCGGACCGTCGGGCACGCGCTCGGTCAGGTGATACCAGCGCGCTTCCTGCTCCGCGCAGAAGTACGGGCCGTAGAAGAGCTCCTGCAGGCACAGGATCTTGACCTTCTTGCGCGCGGCCTCGCCGATGAGCGTGACGTGGCGGTCGATCATGGCTTTCTTGATCGCACCGAGCTCGCGATCGGGTCCGAGCACGTTCCGCGTCTGGATGAGTCCGCAGCGCACCGTCCGGGCCATTCGGCACGACTCCTTTGGTTCGACGTGTAGCTCGTAGATCGACCAGTATGCCATAGTGAAGGACTCGGGCCAGCGTTGCTGGGAGGCAACGCCCCGTCGGCACGTACTGCGGTGGGGCGCCCAACAAATCGTCGTTTGCGGAGGTTTCTGATGGCACTCAAGGAATACAAACCAGGCTCGGCGTTCAATGGCGTCATCGGGCGCACGTTCGACGTATCGTCGCCCGCATGGCCGGAGCCACTGCGTGCGAAGGAGGGCTCGCCAAACGTGCTCTTCATCGTGCAGGACGATACCGGTTACGGCCAGATGGGCTGCTACGGCAGCCCGATCAAGACGCCCAACATCGATGCGCTTGCCGCCAACGGCCTCCGTTTCGCCAACATGCACACGACGGCGCTCTGCTCGCCGACGCGTTCGTGCATCCTGACGGGGCGCAACCATCACTCGAATGCGATGTCGTGCATCACCGAGGGTTCGACCGGCTACCCCGGCGGCAACGGCAACATTCCGTTCGCCAACGGCATGCTGTCGGAGATTCTGCTGCAGAAGGGCTACAACACCTACGCCCTGGGCAAGTGGCATCTGACGCCTGCGGACCAGATCTCGGCAGCGGGCCCCTACGATCGCTGGCCGCTTGGGCGCGGCTTCGAGCGCTACTACGGATTCCTCGGAGGCGACACTCACCAGTACTACCCGGAGCTCGTGTACGACAATCACGGCGTCGAGCCCGAGAAGACGCCCGCGGAGGGCTACCACCTCACCGAGGACCTCACCGACAGGGCGATGGCGTTCATCGCCGACTCCAAGCAGGTCGCGCCCAGCAAACCGTTCTTCATGTACTTCTGCCCCGGGGCCGGCCATGCGCCGCACCACGTCCCGAAGGAGTGGGCGGACAAGTACAAGGGCCAGTTCGACGACGGTTGGGACGCGTATCGGGAGAAGACGTTCAAGCGCCAGAAGGAGCTGGGACTCATCCCGCAGGACGCCGAGCTCTCGCGCCATGACCCCGACGTGCAGGACTGGAACGCGCTTTCGGCCGGCGAGAAGAAGCTCTACGCCCGCATGATGGAAGTGTTCGCCGGGTTCCTCACCCACACCGACTACCACTACGGGCGGCTGTTTCAGTTCCTGAAGGACATCGGCGAGTTCGACAACACCCTCATCATGTTCATCTCCGACAACGGCGCCAGCTCCGAGGGCGGGCCGAGCGGTTCGGTGAACGAGAACAAGTTCTTCAACAACGTGCCGGATTCGCTCGAGCAGAACCTGGCGATGATCGACGACCTCGGCGGGCCGAAGACGTTCAACCACTACGCCTGGGGCTGGACGTTTGCCGGCAACACGCCGTTCCGCCGCTGGAAGCGTGAGACCTATCGCGGCGGCATCAGCGATCCGTTCATCGTCCACTGGCCGAAGGGCATCAAGGCGAAGGGCGAGGTCCGCACCCAGTATGCGCACGCCATCGACATGGTGCCGACCGTGCTCGAGGCGCTCGGCATCGAGCCGCCCGATTCGATCAAGGGCGTGACGCAGTCGCCGATCGAGGGCCACAGTTTTGCCCATGCGCTCGACCAGAAGGCGGCGCCCTCGAGGCACATCACGCAGTATTTCGAGATGATGGGACACCGTTCCATCTATCACGACGGCTGGCGCGCGGTCTGTCCGTGGCCGGGCACGTCCTTCAAGGAAGCCGGCGCCTTCTTCGGCGCGCCGATCGACAAGGACAAGCTGACCGCGCTCGACGCCACTGGCTGGGAGCTCTACCACGTCGAGAAGGACTTCGCCGAGAACCACAACCTCGCGTCCACGAACAAGGCGAAGCTGATCGAAATGATCGCGACGTGGTACGTCGAGGCGGGCAAGTACAACGTGTTGCCCGTGGATTCGCGCGGCACAGCGCGCTTCGCCGATCCGCGACCGCAGATCGCGGTCGCGCGCACCAGCTACACGTTCTATCCGGGAACTCAGATGGTGCCGATCAACGCGGGCCCGATCGTGCTGAATCGGCCGTACAGCATCACCGCCGATGCGGAGATCCCCAAGGGGGGAGCCGAGGGGGCGCTTCTGTCAGCCGGCGACGTGCAGGGGGGCTTCTCCCTCTACGTGCAGGGCGGGAAGCTCCACTACGTCTACAACTACGTGGGCAGCGAGTTCTACCACGTGGAATCTGACGTGCCGGTTCCCGCGGGACGGCACAAGCTCCGCTTCGAGTTCGAGGTGACAGGCAAGCCCGACATCGCGAGGGGCAAGGGTGCGCCTGGACGGGGACAGCTGTACATCGACGGGAAGCTCGCTGGCGTGGCTGACATCCCTCTGACCATGCCTCTGAGCCTGGGACTGGGCGGCGGGATGGTGTGCGGCGCTGATTCCGGTTCGCCGGTCTGGGACAAGTACAAACCCCCCTTCAAGTTCTCGGGAACGCTCCACGGCGTGACCGTGGACGTGAGCGGGGATCTCATCAAGGACGCCGACGCCGAAGTGCGGATGCTCCTCGCGCGGCAGTAGCTGCGGTCTTCATGTCCGGTACGGTGCATGTCGCGCCGTGCCGGACCTTTCTTCCTGCCCTGCGCTCGCCCTACCTCACATCGCGCAGCCTGATCGATCGCGCGATGCGCTCGAACACCGGCCCGTATCGCTCTGCCTCCCCATCGGGAACAATCGTCGCCATGTAAAACAGGTTCCCGTCCGCGAGGAACGTCGTATAGATGCCGACGCGCTCGGTCCCGCCGAGATGCGAGCGGTTGACGAGCGACAGCCCGAGGCCGCTCCGCTGCGACAGCCGGATGTCCCGCATGTCGGAGGTTTGGCGCAAGTCCGGGTTGCTTCGGGCAAAGTTGGCCACGAGCGTGCGAGTCGCATCTTGCAGGTCCCCAGACGAGGCGCGCGCGACGCCGAGCTCGATGCCATGCGTGAAGACGCTTTGACCGCCGTCGACGGTGCCGTAGCCGTTCTGCGGCACGAACTTGACGGCGTTGGTCGAGGACACGGCCTGCCAGTTCTGCGGCACCGCTACGTCGAACAGGTTGCCGCCTTGAACCGTTCGGAACTGTGTGGCCGGCGCCGGTACGGGATCGCCGATCCGGCCGACCGACGTGCTCCCGCCCGATGTCCCGCTCGAGGACGGCGCGCTGCCGCTGGTGCTGGCTCGCTCCAGCTCAGCCATCGACTTTGCTGGAGGCAGCGAGGCGAAAAGTGCACGGGCCTGCGTGAACTCGGCCGCGTGTACCTCTCGTGGAATGACCTGCAGCGCCGCGGCCTCTTTGGCGATGTATGCCGAGCGGTTTCCCGGGTCGGGGTGGCTGCTCAACCACTGCGGCCCGCCGCCACGCGATTCCTTCTGGATCGTGTCGAACATGCGGCCGAGATCCCGCGGGTCGTAGCCCGCGCGCGCCATGATCTGCGCGCCGAGCAGGTCGGCCTGTTTCTCGTACTCGCGGCTGTACTTGAGGAAGGCCGTGCCGAGGCCGAACTGGCTGCCCTCGGAGATAATCTGCCCCCAGCCGCCGCCCACGACCGCCCCGGCGATCGCCCCAGCGACTTGCCCGAGCTGGAAGCCCTGCGCCTTGGTCGCGTTGGCTGTGCCGTGACGCAGGAGCACATGGCTCAGCTCGTGTGCCATTACCCCGATGACCTCGCCCTCACCCGTCGCCGCCTCGAACATGCCGCGGTTGACGAACATCGGCCCGCCGGGGAGCGCGAAGGCGTTGATTTCCTTGAGGTTCACCGGCGTGAACGAGTACTCGAATACCGGATTGTTCAGCTCCGCCGGGGCCGCCGCCACGAGCCGCTTGCCGAGCCGATCGAGATAACCCGCGAGCGCCGCGTCGGCGATGACGGGATACTGCTTCCGTATCTCCGCCGCGGCCTCCCGGCCGAGCTTCACATCCTGCTCGGGCGTGTACTTGTTCCTGGGAGCGACGATCTTCGTCTGCGCCGCGGCAAGCTGGAGGAAGACCACGGTCGCGCACGACGCGAGGAACCACCTTCGATGGGCGGAATGCCGAGTAACTGTCACGTGATGCAGATCCCTACTCATCCTCTGACGACAGCTGCAATTCTCATGAACTGTCCGAGGCTATAACGTGCCCGTTCGCGATCGGGGGCCGGCGTCCGGCTTCGGCTCAGCTCGCGGCTCCGGCGCGGCCCGCCAGATCATGCGCGCGACGCCGAGCAGCGCCAGCCCGAGCGCGCCGTGCGCGACCAGCCGCCCGCGTTTGGGCGCCACCGGCGTGGGATTGAGGATCTGACGATAGGCATCGACCTGCTCGCGCCGGCCAACCGGATCGGGCGGCCGCGTCGCGCGCGGCGCGGGCTCGGCAGTCACGGTGTCCGACGGCGTGACCCAGCGCGTCAGAAAGGCGAACGACTCCGAGCTGCAGATGGGGCAGTGTTGTTCGTCGTGGACCTCTTCACAATCCAGGCAGAGCCGCGCGTTCATCAACCGCATCGAGTACTCATTTCTCCGTCAGGACCCCGCAGCCGCGAGATCAGTACTTTACGGCCTTCCCGCCGTCTGGCGCAACGCTGGCGGCTCAGGTAGGAGACCCCTGACGGACGATGCGGCTCAGGGGCGCCAACCGGTACCGGACGAGCACTCGCACTGCGACGACGCCGTCCTGCCATTTGATCTTCTTACCTTCCTGCCTCGACCGTGGCGTGTAGGAGATGGGCACCTCGAGGATTTTGTAGCCACACCGCAGCAGCTTGGCCGTGATTTCGGGTTCGAAATCGAACCGGCGGCACTCGAGGACCAGCCGGTCGAAGACGTCACGGCGCACCATCTTGTAGGCGGTCTCCATGTCCGAGATTCGCGCCCCGAAGAGCAGGTTGGTAAGCATGGTCAGGATGAGGTTGGCCAGCCCATTCAGCGACAGCTGACGCGGCCTGCCGAGGAACCGGGACCCGTACACCACTGAGGCACCATCGTTGAGGATTGGTCCGAGCAGTCGCGCATGCTCGGCCGGATCCACTTCCAGATCCGCATCCTGAATCACGACGATGTCTCCCGTGGCGGCGCTGACGCCGCGCGCGATGGCCGCGCCCTTGCCCGCGTTCTGGGGCATGTCGAGAACGATGAGGCCGGGATACTGATGACGGACCGCCTCGATGCGTTCGCGAGTGCCGTCGGTCGATCCGTCGTTGACGACGATGACTTCGCGGGCAAGCGGGAGCGGCACTGCATGAACCCGCGCCAGCACTGCCGCGATCGTCGCCTCCTCGTTGTACGCGGGAATGACCAGCGTCAGTTTCGACTGGTTCGAAACCAATCAACCTCCCAGCCGCGTGCCGGTGGCTTCGAGTGCGTGACTGCAATCGCGGCCGGAGTCGTCCATCAGTACTTCAGCACGACGCCGACGATGCCGGTCCAGTAGCTCAGGTGCACGCGCCCGATCGCGATCTCGGGATCGTCGCTCGGCTTCAGGTTGCCGAAGTAGCGCAGATCGAAGCGCAGCCCGACCCCGTCGGTCAGAAAGCCTACCGCGCCTCCACCGATGTTATAGCCGAGCAGGCTGGCGTTGACCGGCGTGAATTCGAGCGCGTCGGTCGCCGTGGCGTGCAGCAGCCCGATCCCCCCGGAGACGAACGGCCGCAGCCCGTACTCGTTCCAGCTCCGCGGCGTCGTCAGAACGACGTTGCCCATGATGGCCAGCGTGCGACTCTTGATGATGTCAGGCGGGAGGACGCCGTCGACCGCTGGTGGATTGTCCTGCTGGAAGAAGCCTGGCGTGTAGACGACTACGCCTTCGACGCCGACCGGTCCGGATCCCATCAAGGCGACGGTGCCCCCGAAAGTCCAGTGGACTTTGTCCGCGGCCTGCTCGTGATCGATCAGTGTGGTGTTGCCTTTGAAGGTGAGGCCGAGAAACGGCGTGAGTTGCCACTCGGCGCGCGCGGCCGCGGGGACGCTGAAGAGGAAGACTCCAGCGAGTAGAGCCACGGCGCTGAAGGGCGTCCGCAAGGGCGGCCTAGGTGTAGATGCGGAGGAACAGGGTTGCAAAGAGTGAGCGCGTGACGTCGCCTGCGTCGAGCTGAAACGGTGCGCTCAGGCCGTCGCTGTTGGCGAACAGGATGAACGTCAGGTGGCGGGACGGGAGCTTGACGACGAGCGACGAGTAGCCGTTCGCGACGAGCCCGAAGTGCCACACGACGGTTTCGCCACGGTAGGTCTGCACGAACCATCCGAGCCCTGTTGGAAGTACCGCCTGCAGATCGCTCGTGTTTGGCGCCCAGGCGGCGTCGAGCGTCTCGGCGCGCAGGAGCACGGCTTCGTCGAGTGCGGCATCGAAGCGCGCGAAGTCGCGGACGGTTGTCACGAGCCCAGTCGCCGCGTTGATGCCTTCCGGTGGGACCTCGGTCCTCGTGGCGCGCCCGCGCTTGTCGACCTTGTACGGCACGGCAATCCTCTCGAGCACGTCGTGGTACCGCTCGAGGATCGTCGCCGCGAACAGGGGTTCCGAGAGCACGTTGGGATCGATGAGGTCGCGTCCTGGCACGGAGTCCTTCATCGCCAGCCGTTCGAGTACGTTTACCGCGATCGTCTTGCGATACGGTTGCGGAACGCACTGTTCCACGACCGGCGTGAGCTGCGCGTAGCGCTCCGGGTCGTAGCGGAAGGTCTTGCCGGCGCCGGCCGACGTGTGGCTGAGGATCTGTCGCAGCGTGGCGCCCTGATCCGGAACCGCGCCGCCGTACCGCCGGATGGGCTCGTCGATCGCCAACCGCCGTTCCTCGACGCATTGGAGGACGAGAACAGATGCGAGCGTCTCGCTGATGTCCGCGACCGGGTAGGGCGTGTCGGGCGTGGCGCGGACGCGGGTTTCCTGGTTCTGAAAACCGAATCCGCGTTCCCAGACGATTTGTCCGTCCTGGACGAGCGCCGCGGACATGCCCGGGATGCCGGTCTGGATCCGGAGCGATTCGAGATAGCTCTCAAACGGCGACGACGTCAGCACGCTCAGTTGGTTCTGGCGCGCGTGCACCCAAGACAGGCCCAGGGTCAGGCATACGATGAGTGCGGCAATTCGTGTGCGCACGGTTGTCGGCTAGGGGAGAGCATAGTGTAACTCATCAGCCAGGGGGAGGGGGGGAGGGTCCTTGAGTCCCCGCCTTTCAGTGCATCCGCTCGCCCGGCGGCGGTCCGCCGTCCTGGACAGTGCCGCCGGCCGGCTCGGCGGGACGTTTCAGCCGCTCGAGGGCGCGCTCGTACTTCTGTCGTGCCCTGCGGGCCGAGTCGGGCTGAGCCGTCTTGTCGAGGAGCGTTGCCGTGACGGCCTCGATGCGCCACGCGACGAGGGGCGCGTGGATACCCCGGATGTCCCGTCTGGCCTGACGCAGGTACTGGCCGGCCTCGTCGAAGGCGCGGCGCTCGATCGCGACCAGAGCGGCGGTGACTTGCGCGCGGGCGCGCCAGGTGCGCTCCGGCGAGGCCAGGGCGGCTTCCTGCGCCGCCGCCGCCTCGATGGTCGCGCGCTCGAGGTCGCCGCGCCGGAGTGAGAGCTCCGCCAGGTAGCTGTGAAGCTGCGACTCCCAGAACCAGTCCATCAGGACGCGTTCGCGGGCATACCAGTCACGGAGGGCCTCGAGGTCGGCCGCGGCGTCTTCGAGCCGCCCCTGCGCGAGCGCTGAGGCGCCGCCGAAGAGGAGCGACATCTGCCGCGCGTTGACCCAGCCGCCGCTCTCGGCGATCGCCCGGTCCGCCACGCTCAGTCGATTCGCCTCGTCGAAGCGCTGGCTCTCGAGCGCAATCCACGCCTGCAGGAGGCGAAGCGTGACGGCGAAGCGTGTACTACCCGTTCGCTCGCTGACGGCCGCTCCCTCGCCGGCAACCGCCTGGGCGTCGGCCCATCGTCCGAGGTGCAGCGCGGCAACGCCGAGGAGGTAGTAGCAGTAGGCGCAATCCGCGACGTTGCCGCTGGCGAGCGCGAGGGGCAGCAGCTTCCGGCCGGCACTCCAGGCAGCCGCGTACGCGGAGCGGGTCGTGTGAAGAAAGAGGAGGCGGATCGCGAGCGTGCGATGTTCGTCGGAGACCTGTCGCGGCAGGCCCCGCAGCGCCTCGAGGCAGCGGTCGGCGATCTCGTCGGACCATCCGTCGAAGTGCAGCTCGATGATGCCGGCGCGGATCACCGCCGTCGAGGCCAGCTCGGCGTCGACCGCGAGCGGCGAGACGACCCTGATCTGGCGTGCGCAGCCGAGGGCCGCCTCGCGGGAGATTCCGACGTGCGCCTCGGCCAGGACCAGGAGGGCACGCAGGCGATCGTCGTGGCGACGCTCGTCACCGGCGCGCCGCTCGAGCCGCGACAGCGTCCGGATGGCGAGGTCCGTTTCTCCAGCCGCCAGCTGCGCCTGTCCGAGCTCGAGCACCAGCGGGATCTCGACGCGCGCGCGCTCCTCCGGCGCCAGGTGCGCCGCGTGCGTGACCGCGCCGTGCAGGAGCGCGCCCGCCTCGCGCGGCGCATACCGCTTGAGGGCGTTGCCGGCCGCGACCCGGAGATACCGGGCGGCGCGCAGGTGATCGCCGGCGCCATGAAAGTGACACGCCAGGTCCGCGGCTGCTTCGTGCTCGCGTCCGCTGAACACGCGTTCCATCGCGAGTCCGGCGCGCCCGTGCGCATCCGCGCGCGCCGCCGGTGGCATGTGCTCGATCACGATCTCCTGATAGAGTCCGTGCGTGAAACGGTAGAGAGGGCTGAAGACACCGTTGGCCAGCTCCACCACGCCTTCGCGGACGATGAACGTCCGGCGCCGGGCGAGCATCTCGAGCACCGGCTCGAGCGCGAGCTCCTCCATGTCCGCGGCATGCGCCGCCAGCCACAGCGAGAACTCGACGCCGACGACGCTCGCCGCATCGATCGCCTGTCGTTCGTCGGGCGCGAGGTCGTCCAGTTCGCGCGCGACGGTACCAACCAGGCTTGCGGGGATCGCCGCTTCGAGCGCGTCGGGTGACACCGCGAGACGCCACCCTTCGCCGCCCTCGACGAGGTATCCCTTCCGCATCAGATGCTCGATCGCCGTCACGAGAAAGAGAGGATTGCCGTTCGTCAGGCTGTACAGGACCCCTGACGACTGGCGCGAGACGTCGACTCCGAGCTGCAGATCGACGTAGCGGGTCACGTCTTCGAGCGCCAGCGGCTGCAGGCGCAGCTCCACGGCGTTCGGACGGGCCATCAGATCGACGTGGGCACGTCGCAGCGGAGCGGATCCCACGCCCGAGTCCGACGAACGGATCGTCGCCAGGAGCAACAACTTCGCGGGATCGCGCCGCTGGCCGAGACTGACGAGGACGTCTATCGTGGCGGGGTCCGCCCACTGAAGATCTTCGATCCACAAGATGAGCGGCGTATCTTCGGCGAGGGTTTCGAGCGCCGTCACGACTTCGCGGAGCATGCGCGCGGCCGTCGCGACGTGGGTCCCGCCCGCAAAGGCTCCCGACGGCTCGTCGGCGAGTGCTGGCAGGTGCGGGAGCCAGCTCGGGGCAAGGTGGGCCAGCGTCGCCGCCACCATCTCGTCCTCGGTCGAGCGCGCCAGCCGCGTGAGGAGGTCGAGCAGCGGGTAGTACGGCTCGGACGGGCCCGAGAGCCGCATGCACTGTGCCCAGGCCGTCCGCACGGCGTGGCGCGTTGCCGCCACACGGAGGAATGCTTCGCAGAAGGCGGTCTTGCCGATCCCAGCGTCTCCAGTGACGAAGGCGACCTGCCGATGCGAGCCGGCGGCCTGGTCGAGCGCGTCGAGCAGCCGTTCCATCTCTGGTTCACGCCCGACGAAGATAGGGAACGACGGGCTGGTGGCCAGGTCGGCCGATGCGTCGACAACCGGCGCGACGAAGATGTAGCCACGTTTGACGAGGCTGCGGATGAAGCGTGGGCGCATTGGGTCGTCGCCGAGCGCGCGGCGCACTTCACCGATGAGCACCTTGACATTGTCGGGATGGACGTGGGTATCGGGCCAGACGCTGTCGAGCAGGGCACCCTTGGCGACGACATGGCCGGCGCGCGCCACGAGGACGGCGAGCAGGTCGAAGGCCTTGTGGGTGAGCGGGACGCGAACACCGTCGCGCCACAACGTTCTGCCGGTCAGGTCGAGCCTGAAAGGCGCAAAATATTTCACGTTCTGGAAGCAATTGTGACCGAAACGAGGGACACGGCCACGTTTGGGTCCGGCATGGGGACGAAATCCTACCGGAATCCTACCGCCGCCACGACTATTGGCGATCCTACCGGCCTCCTACCGTAATCCAACCACTCTACCCGCGACTCTTCGTGAAGAATGGCCTTTCGTCGGCCGGCGCTCTCGCCTCGCCGGTCCGCGGCGGGCCCATGGCCCCTCTCCAGCCTCCCGGCACGGCCGTGGGCTCGCCGCACTTTTTCTGCCGTGCCGCGCACTGACCTTGAGTGCAGGCACGCGTGAGGGGTGTCATGACGTTTCCAGCCATTCCACAAAATCGCGAGCTCGCCGGCGTGGCGCCATTCCGCCGCGGCGAGGCCCCGGTTCCTGTTGCCCTGCCGTCCGCCGACGATCGTGATGTGGTGGTGGGCGAGAGCGACGCGCTTCGGTACGTGATGTTCCGCGTCGACCAGGTCGCATCGACCGACGCCACCGTCCTCCTCTCGGGTGAAACCGGCACGGGGAAGGAATTGCTGGCGCGCGCCATTCACCGTCGGAGCACGCGCCGTACGCGTCCGCTGGTAGTGGTCAATTGCGCCGCGCTGCCAGCGAACCTCGTCGAGAGCGAGCTCTTCGGGCGCGAACGGGGGGCGTTCACCGGTGCCCACGCGACACAGATCGGTCGTTTCGAGCTCGCGAACCGCGGAACAATTCTGCTCGACGAAGTGGGGGAACTGCCGCTCGAGCTCCAGCCCAAGCTGCTCCGGGTACTCCAGGAAGGCCAGATCGAGCGGCTGGGCAGCCCGCGTACCGTGGATGTGGACGTCCGTGTCATCGCCGCGACGAATCGGGACCTGACCGAAGAGGTCCGGCAGGGACGGTTCCGCCGCGATCTCTTCTATCGACTGAATGTCTTTCCCATCACGATCCCCTCGCTGCGGGACCGTCGCGAGGACATCCCACAGCTCGCCGAGCATCTCGTCGGTCGCCTGTCGCGCACGCTCAACAAGCGGATCGATGCGATACCCGACTACGTCATGCAGACGCTCGAGGCTTACGACTGGCCGGGGAATATCCGCGAGCTCGAGAACGTGCTGCAGCGCGCCATCATCCTGTCGCCTGGCACGACGCTGGCGCTCGGCGATGCCTGGATGCCGTCGCCGTCCCCTGCCTCGATCACCACTGGCGTGACGCTCATCGAAATCGAAAAGCGCCACATCCGTACCGTGCTCGACACGACGCGGTGGCGAATCGAAGGTGGAGGCGGAGCCGCCCACCTCCTCGGGCTCAAGCCGAGCACGCTGCGCAGCCGGATGCTGAAGCTGGGAATAGCGCGGCCGAGATGAGAAGGGGCAATGCTGAATGCTGAATGCTGAAGTGAATGCCATGAATCATGCAGGAGCTTTCACTTCAGCATTCAGCATTTCATGAGGCTCGCATCAGTCTCGTGACGCGCGCGCGCACGTCGTCCAGTACCATGTACGGTTCTTCACGCATCAGGATCCGCACGCCCTTGAAGATCTGAAACCCGCGCGAGCCGAAGAACGCCTCGGCAGCGTTCGCGTTGCTCCATTCCGACGCCACGACAAAGAGGTTCTGATCCTCCGAATCGCTCAGCACGCGGCAGCGGGCGCAGCCGTCGGCCACGCGCATGCGCTGTACGAGCGCATCGACGGCCGAGAGGGCCTCGTCTCGCTTGTGGGGTTGGATCCGGAAGCTGATGTTCGCGAGGAGCATCGCGCGAGCTGGAAGTGCAACGCGCGTGCCCGTGACCGTCCTGCGTCCACTAGGCGCGGGCGTTTGTGAAGGCGCCAGGACGGGCGGCATCAGCCGCTCCAGGCAGCCATGCGACCGCGACCTGCCGTGGCTCTACCGCGACCCCGCGCGGACCTGTGGCAGGTCCAGGCTTTCGACGAAGGCGTGGCCCGGCGGAAGGGCGGAAGTCATACCGGCATGTTTACTGAATCTTCCGCTCCGCTGCGAAAAATTGCCCAAGGCCCCGAAGGGGTGCAGCCGGGAGAGCGGTGTGACATCATCAGCAGCGCGGAACCGGAGTGCCGTCTCATCGGTTGCCCGCGCATCTCAAGGAGCGATTGGAATGAAAGCCGCCGCCACACTGCTGACCGTCTGCGCCGTCGCCTGGCTGGGGGTCGAGAGCAGCGCCGCCGTGAAAGTGAAGACACAGTTCACCAAGAGCTTCGATTTTTCGAAGGCGAAGACGTGGTCCTGGCACGAGGGCGGGCCTGGCGAGGTCAAGATGGCGCGGACGGCCGACGACGATCCCGAAGTCGTCCGCAAGCGGGCCGAGCCGGTAATCATGGAGGCCGTAGCCGCGGCGCTCCCGCAGCGCGGTCTGACGGCCGCTGCGGCTGGCACCGCCTCGGACCTGCAGGTCAAGTACTACGTCCTCATAACCATCGGAACCGACGCCCAGGTGATTGGACAGTTCCTGCCGGCGGTGACGGCCTGGGGCCTGCCGCCCTTTGCCGCGGCGACGCAGTCCTACAAGGTCATCGAGCAGGGCTCGCTCGTCATCGACATCAGCGCCAACAAGGAAGTCGTGTGGCGCGGGATCGGCCAGGCGGAGCTCAAACCGGGTCAGACCGCCGAGAAGCGGGCGGTACTCGTCCGCGAGGCCGTCAAAGAGATCCTCAAGCGTTATCCACCAAAGCCGTAACCCGCACTGTCGCGCGACGGCATGCTCGCCCGCGCGACTGGAGCATCCGTGGACTATCTGTCTGATATCTGGCGGGAACTCCTGGCGAGACCCGATGGTCCGATGGCCTTCCGGATCTACCTGCGCCGGCGATGTCGATCATCTACGCGATCATGGGCGGCCTGAAGGATGCGCGCGAGCACAAGCCGCCGTATTTCTGGGCGATTTTCACGGACCCTTCGCATCGCGCCGAACTGCTCCGCGACGGATGGAAGTCGGTGCGCAACGTCTTTCTCCTGGCGATCGGGATGGACCTCATCTATCAGATCGTCGTGTTGAAGGGGCTCAGGCCTGTCGAGGGCCTGCTGGTCGCGTGCGTCGTCGCCCTGGTGCCCTACCTGATCGTTCGTGGTCCGGTGAATCGGCTGACCCGAGTGTTTGGCAAGGACACGTAGCCTGCGCCGGGAGCGGATGCCGCGCTCTATCCACGACATCTCGCGGAGCCACCACGCCGGCGTGGCGAAGACCTTCGGAATGTCCCATGCTGCGATGGTTTTGCGCTGGCGCGGGACTTGGAGAAGCGGGCGTTCATGAACATTCCTGGAATTCGCACCCGACGGTCATCCTGTTTCGTCCTCGTCGCTCTGGCGGCAGCGGTTGGCACGGCATGCGGCCCAGGAGAGCCCAGGACGGACGCCGAGCGTCTCGCGCGCGGTCGTGAAGTCATCGAGCGGATGAGCACCAAGCTCAGCTCCTCCAAGGCACTGAGCGTGACGACGCGCGAAGTTCGCGACCAGGTGAAGGCGAGCGGAGAGGCTCAGGTCATCACCTTGACTCGCGAGTCCGCGATCCGTCGTCCGGATCGCGCCTATTTCAAGACCTCTGGCGACGCTGAGGTGGAGGGCTGGTATGACGGTGTCGGCCTCACCGTGGCCCTGCACAAGGACAAGGTCTTTGCCCAGGCCCGCATGCCTGAGACACTCGACAAAGCGCTCGACTCGATGTACGAGCGCTACGGCGTTCCCACGCCTGTCGGCGACTACTTCTACTCGTCTCCGGCCAAGGCGCTCCTTGCCGATACGACGACGGGCGGCTGGGTCGGCCGGGAAGTGGTTGAGGGGCAGCAGGCCGATCACCTGGCGTTCAAAGACAAAGGCGTGAACTGGGACATCTGGGTTTCCGCCACCGGGGACCCCGTGCCGCTCAAAGCCCGATCGCAGTTCACCGAGACCAAGCGGCTGCGCCAAATCGACATGGCGTTCAGCAACTGGAACTTCGCCCCGACGATCGCCGACGATCGCTTCACGCCGAAGGTGCCAGCTGATTACGAGGGCATCGCGATGGTACAGCGGGCGCGAGTGCTGAGAAACATTCCCGAGGACGCGCCGGCGCCGGCCGAAGCGCCGGCGAAAAAGTAACCAGCGCCGCCTCGCGCGGTAGTAGAAAGTGCGTGCCAGTTACAGAAGGCAGGGAAATGATGCGAAAACTCTGGATGAGGCGGGTCACGTGCGGCGTGACGCTGGTGGCGCTGACGGCGTGGATCGTGCCCGCATCGGCACAGGTTCGCGGCGCACGCCGCGGCGCCGTCGTGAAGGGCGAAGAGGGCAAGGCCGCGGCGGCGGGCCCTCGCGGCGTCGCGGTCAAGGGTGAGGATGGCTATGCGGCGGCCACTCGTCACGGTGCTGTCGCGAAGGGCGACGAGGGGTACGCGGCCGTTGGCCGCCACGGCGCGGTCGTGCAGGGCGAAGACGGTTACGCATCGGCGCGGCCCCGCGGCGCCGTGGTGGCCGGCGAAGAAGGCTACGCGGCCGTGGGCCGTCACGGCGTGGTCGTGGGCAATCAGTACGAAAGCTATGAAGGCTGGAAGATTGCCGCCGGCGTCGGCGTGGGAATCGCCGTGGGCACGATGCTCGCCCGTCCGCCCAAGGCCGCCGTCACGGTACCGGTCAGCGGCGCAACCTACTACTACGCCGACGGCGCGTACTACACCCGCGTGATGTCGAGCGGCACCATGGTCTATCAGGTGGTCGAACCTCCTGTCGGGGCGGTCATCACGACGCTTCCGGCCGGATGCAAGAGCGTGCAGGTGGGCGCGGTCACCTACAGCCAGTGCGGTCCGACCTACTACCAGCGGGTCAGCAGCGGTTATCAGGTTGTGGTTTTGCGATAGGTTTCGAGAGGTTCAACGGGTTCAGACGGTTCAACAGGTTCAAGGGTTCACGAGGTTCAGATGAGTTCGGCGTTCGTGGCACCTGCGCTGCTGGTCGTCGTCGCACTCAGCCAGATCGGTCTCGCGAAGACGGCGGGGTTGACGCCGTGGAAGGGTGGCGGCTTCGGCATGTTCTCGACGCTCGACCACGGTGCGTATCGTGGTGTCGATATCGTGATCGAAGCGCCGGATCGATCCGAAGCGCAAGAGATTCCGCCCTCGCTCGAGGAGCTCGCCGCGCGCACGGCGACGTATCCCGCTGACTGGCTGCTGCGCCGCCTTGCTGAAGGCATCGTCGCGCGCGAGCGTAGATATGAGCGTGCGGTGACGACCGTGAAGCTGACCGTCTGGCGCACGGAGTTCGATCCCCAGACGCTCGCGGCAACGGAACGCACCCTCCGTGCGTTTGTCTATCAGTTGCCGAACCAGCATTAGAGTGACTGAGTGGTTCCGCGCTGCGAAGTGCCCTTCCCATCTCGAAATTCCTCTGCGCCTCACCGCGATCGCTCTGCTGCTGCGGCCCATGGGGCCCTGGTTCGTCAGGCCAGTGGTCCTCGCGGCCGCCGCGCTCGTGCTGATTTCTCCTCGTGCTCTCCGCACGCCCGCAGTCTGGGCGGCTGTGGCAGCGCTCGTCACGGTGAGGATCGCAGACGACTGGCCGCTCGCCGATAATCACATCTACCTGCTCGCCTACTGGACCTTCGCGATCGCGCTGTCGCTCCGCGCGGTCGACATGTCCCTGGGGCTGTCGACCACCAGCCGATGGCTGCTCGGTCTGGCGTTCGCGTTCGCCGTCCTCTGGAAAGTGCTGCTGTCGCCGGACTTCGTCGACGGCCGGTTTTTTCGCGTGACACTTCTAACCGATCCCCGTTTCACCGAAGCGGCGATGCTCATCGGCGGGTTGTCGGACCAAGACCTCGAGGCGAACCGCCGCGCGCTCGCCCCATTGCCCGATGGCGCCGCGCTTGCCGAGCCACTGGTCGTGATCGAGCCTCCGCGCCTGCGAGCCCTGGCCACGGTCTCGACCTGGGGTATCGTCCTGCTCGAGGCCGGCGTGGCCGTCCTGATGTTCGCGCCGCGGCGCCGAGTCGGCGCCTGGCTGCGCCACTTCCTGCTGCTCGCGTTCTGCCTCATCACGTACGCGTTCGCGCCCGTCGCCGGGTTCGGATGGCTGCTGCTCGTGATGGGCGCGGCGCAGACCGACGCAACAGACGTCTGGCAGAGGCGCGCCTACGTCGCCGTGTTTCTGATCGTTCTTTTCTATTCCGAAGTGCCCTGGGCAGGTCTTCTGCTCGACTTCACGGCCTGACGAGGCGGCAGACGTTCGAGGGCGGGCGGCTGCAATCCAATAATAGAGGACTTTCATGAGAGGACTGTTCGAGGGGGTTGTGACGGTATCTGCGTTCTCGGGCACCTCCCGGCCGCTGCTGGCTCAGAGCGCGGAGGAGCTGGCGAAGCAAGACGCAGAACCCCGTCGCGAGCCTGATTAGCGTCCCCTTCCAGGGCAACTGGGACTTCGGCATCGGGGATCGGGAGGCGACGGGGACCTTGCTGAACATCCAGCCCGTCGCGCCGTTCGGTCTCACCAAGGACTGGAACGTCATTCTCCGAGTCATCATGCCGGTGAGCTCACAGCCGACAGACAGCGGCGATCTGCGTCTCACAGGCATGGGCGACACGACGATGACGGTTTTCTTCTCGCCGGCCAAGACCGGAAAGGTGATCTGGGGTGCAGGTCCCGCCATCCTGATTCCGACGGCGACGAACCAGGGGCTCGGCACCGAGAAGTTCGGCCTTGGCCCGTCGATCGTCGCGCCCGTGCAGCCGGGAAAGTGGACGGTCGGCGCGCTGTGGAATCAGATCTGGTCGATGGACGGCGCCAACGATCGCCCCGACGTCAACGCGATGTACCTGCAGCCGTTCGCCAACTACAATCTCGGACAGGGCCTGGCCCTCGGCGCGTCCATGGAAGCCTCCGCCAACTGGGACGCCGACGATGGACAGTGGATGTCCTACTTGTTGTTGTCGATTAGCAAGGTGACGCTGCTCGGCAAGCGCCCCGTGAGCTTCCTGGCGGCTGCGGGACCTGCGGTAGCGAGTCCCACCGGTCGACCCGACTGGCGGCTGCGCTTCGCGGCAACGTTCCTCTTCCCGCGCTGAACATTACGACCTCGCGCCGCCGTCCCCGCTCAGGCGACGGCGGGCGAGCATGATGTCGCTGTCGTCGCCCAGGAGGTACAACACGTCACCGGCCTCCAGCGTGAGGTCGGCTGCAGGCGAGGTGGTGTAGCGGAAGCCCTGCTGGACGGCGATCACGAGCGCCCCTGTATCCGCCCGCAGGTTCACTTCCGCGAGCGTCCGTCCGACGGCCCAGTCCAGGGCGCCGAGCGCATGGGTCGCAATCGGCGTCTTCGTGATCGCGCTCGGCAGGGTGTCGAGCGGCTGACCGGGCGCGCGGACGGTCCGCATTCCCATCGACTCGCGCCGGTAGCTGTCGAGCAGCACGTCGATCACGTTACCGGGCACGTCGAGCCTCGCGATCGTCTGCGCCACGACCTCGAGCGAGGCTTCCATCTCTTCCGCCACGGCGACGGTCGCACCCTGAAGCATGGCGGCCTCGGCTTCCGACTTGTAGCGCATACGCAGGATGATCGGGACCGAATCGTTGATGGTGCGGATCGCCGTCAGCGCCCGTGCCGCCGAGTACGGATCGCTCAACACGCCCACCACCGCTTTCGCGCGATCCACTCCGGCCGCGCGCAGCGCGTCCTCATTCGTGGCGTCGCCGAAAAAGATCGACTCGCCGTCCTTGCGCCCCTGCCACACCGTCGCACCATTCAGATCGAGGACGACGTAGGGCGTCGCGAGCTGCCGCAACGCTCGAGCGAGCAGCTGGCCGCCCATCCCGAAGCCAAGGATCACGACGTGATCGGAGAGGTGGGCGGACTCCGGTCCGGCCTCGTCCGAATGATCGGGCTTCGTCTTTGTCGCGAGCCACGATCCGATGGTCGGCGCAGCCGCCAGCAGCGCCGGCGTGACGACCATCGTCGCGATGCTCGCCAGGAGCAGCAGCTGCCACTGCGACGGGTCGATAAGCCCCACCTCTCGCCCCGATCGCCCGAGGATGAACGAGAATTCGCCGACCTGCGCCAGATCGATTCCGGCCGTCGCGGCCACACGTACGGTCGTTGCCGCGGCGAGAAGCGCGCCGGTCGCCACCGACGCTTTCACGAGGATGAGCAGGGCCGCGATCGCCATGATGACCGGAAACTGCCGCAGGAGGATCGACGGATCGACCAGCATCCCGAGAGAGATGAAGAACAGACCCGCGAGGATGTCGCGCAGAGGCCGAATCTCCGCATACGCCTGATGGCTGTACTCGCTCTCCGCGAGCACCAGGCCGCCGAGAAACGCGCCGAGCGCCATCGAAATGCCGAGCAGCGAGCTGGCCCACGCCGTGCCGATGCTCGCGAGCAACACCGCTAGGGGAAAGGCCTCCCGCCGCCCGCTTCGCGCGACGAGTCGGAAGAGCACGGGCAGCACGAACCGGCTGACGACGGCCACGACGCCGATCGCCGCCCCGGCCTTGGCGAGCACTTCTGGCACAACCGAGAGGGCCGTGCGCCCCGAAAGAATCGGGACCAACAAGAGGAGAGCGACGATGCACAGATCCTGAAAGAGCATCACGCCGACGACGAGCCGCCCGTGTGGAGAGTCGAGCTGATTGAGCGTACCCAGTTCCTTGAGCACGATGGCGGTGCTCGAGAGCGCCACGAACAGTCCCGCGAAGACACCGAGGCGCCACGTTGACATCGAGCCCGAGAACGCGAGGACGAGGACGAGGATTGCCGCGGCGGTCACCCCGATCTGCAGCGCCCCGCCGATCAGCACCTTCCGCCAGATCCGCCGGATCTCGGTGAGGGAGAACTCGAGCCCGACCGTAAAAAGGAGCAGCACGATCCCCATCTCGGCCAGCACCTCGACGTCGTCCTGCGTCTTGACAATGCCGATACCCGACGGGCCGGCCACGGCGCCGGCCACGATGAACGAGACGATTGGCGGGATTCGGATGCGGCTGAGAACCAGGATGAAGACCAGTGCGATCGCGTAGGTCTGCACCAGTTCAGCCAGGGGCGCGTGTGCGGGCATGCCTCAGTAGTGTAATTGGTGACGCATGCGTTTCGGTGCGGCCACCTTCACCTTCGTTATGATGGGCCTCGCGGCTCGCGGCTCACGATTCGCGGCTGCCAAATTGTGGTTTACGTTGCGGTTCGAAGAGTGGGTCGTTTCAGCCCGAGCACACATATGAACGCGAATCTGTCCTGTTTCTGGCGCGGACATGCCTGCGGCATCGTCCTGATGATCGTTCTTGCCATGAGTGTCCCATCAAGGGTTTCCGCCCAATCCGCGGCTGCGCCGGCGGGCCAACAGACCGTCGAGGCGATGCTGGGCGAGCTGCGCAAGCTCGTGACCGAACAACGCGCGCTCATCGACGGTCAGGCTGAGCGCATCGGGGCGCTCGAGAAGGACCTCGCGACACTCAAGCTGCAGGGCGGCGCACCGCCGACGCCGGAATCAATGGCCGCAGCGAAGGCGCAGCGCCAGCCGGAGATGCCGAAAGAGGCCGTGTCGGCCGGAGACTTCCCAGGATCGATACGAATTCCGGGAACCGACTCGGCCATCAAGTTCGGCGGCCAGGCTCGCATGACGCTCGTGCACACGCTCGGCCCGCTCGGCACCGAAGATCGCTTCGTGACCTCGTCGATTCCCGTCGGCACCGATCAGCAGGCGGGCGAGGATGCGCGGACGGTCTATTCACCGTCAGCGTCGCGCTTCGGCATCGACCTCCGGACGCCGTTTGCGACGCGCACGGTCAGAACCTTCATCGAGGGCGATTTCGCGGGCAGCAAGAACACCTTCAGGCTGCGCCATGCGTTCATGCAGACCGACCGCTGGGTCATCGGTCAGACATGGTCGACGTTCTCGGATCCGGAAGCCGAACCGATCGGGCTCGACTTCGAAGGGCTGAACGCGATCTCGCTCTTCCGCCAGCCCCAGATCCGCTACACACACCCGCTGGCCGGCCAGCTGAAGCTGGCACTGGCGTTCGAGAATCCTGCTCCTGACTTGACCGGGGCGACCGCGGTGAACCTGACGCCAGACCTCATCGCGCGCCTGCGGTGGGAGCCACAATCGGCCCTGTCAGGGCCGCTCGGGCTGAGCAGCACTCAGCACGTGCAGGCGGCGATCATCGGCAGGCAGCTCCGCGGCGAGGTGACCGATCAGCCGCAGACGACGCTGTCGACCGGCGGCTTCGGAGTGAATTTCAGCGGCGAGCTCGTGCCGAGATGGGATCGTGACGATCGCATCAAGTTCGCGACGAACAACGGGTGGGGGATCGGCAAGTACATTGCCGATCTGGGCACGCTCGGCGGGCAGGACGCGGTCTACGATCCGTCGGCAGGAACGCTGCGCGCCCTGCCGGTCTCGTCGGCCTACATCGGCTACGAGCGGAAGTGGCGCCCGACCTTTGTGTCGGCCTACACCTACGGCATCGTCAACGTGGCCAACCTGGATATTCAGCCCGACAATGCGCTGAAGCGGACACAGAGGACCTCGTTCAACGTGACGTGGTCCCCTGTGCCTCAAATGGATCTTGCCGTGGAGTTCCTGTTTGGCACGCGCGTCAACAAGAACGGCCAGCAGGCCACGTCGAGCCAGATCCAGACCGGCTGGATCTACAGATTCTGAGTCCTACGAAGGCTCAGGGCTCAGAGCCTGTGAAAAAATCGTACGTAGTGTCTTCACAGGCTCTGAGCCCTGAGCCACAGAGTTACTTGGCCGGCTCGATGCTCATGAGAGCGGCCTGGGTGTAGGTGATGTCGATCTTGTCACCCACCTTCACGCCCTCGAGGTTCTTGCGGTCCTCGACCTTGCGGGTCACCGTGCGTCCGTCGGCGGTCTTGACCGTGATCGACGGCAGCTTCTGATCGATGGCCATGACGTCGACGCTCGTCGTCTGTTGCCGCGATAGCGTGGCGGCCGGCGATGCGCCCGTGCCCTTGGTCAACTTCACGTCGTCACCAGCCGGCTTGGCGGGGTCGCCGGCCTTGCGAACCTGCAGTACGAGTGACTCGTAGTAGGTCACCTTCACCTTGTCTCCGACCTTCAGCTCGTCGAACCGCTTCATGGCGGGACCGACCTGCATCGTGTCCTCCGCGCCTTTCTCGTCCTTCAGGGTGACGAGGCGGTTCGCCTTGTCAATTGCCTGAATCGTCGCGGTCGCGGTCACGCTCTCCGCTTTCTTCACCGTCTGAGTTGCCTGCAGCATCGAACCCGCCACGAGGGTCGCTGCCAGGCCGAGCATCACACTTCGAGTCATAGGACCTCCATCTGCGCACGGCACGCGCTCCAGCAAGGAGCCTGCCGTTCGTTCGTCTTCAACCGTAATCCCTGAATCTCGTCGAGACCCATGGGTGGCCGCGGCGGGTCGTGGGGCCACCACCAGCCGGTGTGCCGACCTCCCAGTATACTCGTCTGTCGCGGGGCCGGTTGTAACGACCGGGCGCCGGTCGGCCCCCCTTCGATGAACGATCGCCCGGAGGCAGTGCGACGACATGGCCAAATCACGCATCAGCAAGCTCATCGAGCCCTACGTCATCACCAAGGGAAGCAAGTTCCGCCTGAAGGATATCGATCCTGGCGACACGAGCGGCTTCAGGCCCGAGAAAGAGGTTGCCGAGGCGGCCCTGGCCGAAGGCGTGGTGAGGCTCCGCAAGCTCCAGGAGAAGCTCTACGCGCAGAACAACTGGGGTGTGCTGCTCATCTTCCAGGCCCTCGATGCCGCCGGGAAGGGTGGAGCGGTCGAGCACGTGATGAGCGGGGTCGATCCGGCCGGCGTCGAGGTCTACGCGTTCAAGGCGCCGTCGCCCGAGGAACGAGACCACGACTTCATGTGGCGGAGTCTGAAACGCCTGCCCGAACGCGGACGCATCGGGATCTTCGACCGTTCGTACTACGAGGAAGTGCTGGTTGTTCGCGTGCACCCGGAGATTCTCGAAGGCTCGCAGATACCGCGACCGCTCGTGAGCAAGCAGATCTGGAAGCAGCGCTTCGAGGACATCCGTGCATTCGAGCGCTACTTCGCCCGGCAGGGATACGTCATCCGGAAGTTCTTCCTGCACATCTCGCACAAGGAACAGTTGAAGCGGATGCGCAAGCGCCTCGATGAGCCCGAGAAGAACTGGAAGTTCAATCTCGGTGACCTCAAGGAGCGCGCCCGCTGGAAGGACTACATGGCGGTGTACGAGGATTTGATCCGTCAGACGGCGACGCCCGAGGCGCCGTGGGTCGTCGTGCCAGGCAACAAGAAATGGTTTGCCCGCATCGTCGTTGCCGCGACGATCGTCGATGCGCTCGAGAAGCTGGACCTCCGGTTTCCCGAGCTCGACGGCACCAAGCGGCGCGAGCTCGAGGAAGGCCGCCGGCAGCTGGAGAAAGCGATCGGCGGCAAGGCCAGCGATGACACGGACGGAAAAGGGAGCAAGAAGAAAGACCAGAAGAAGGACAAGGACAAGAACCAGAAGAAGAGCAAGAAGGACAGCAAGAGCAAGAAGGGCGAGAAGTAAAGGGGCGGTGACTGACGCAGACCGCGCCTGCGGCCCGGGGAACCAACCATGGACGTAGCAGCAGCCAGGCCCGCCAGCCTGTGGCTCGAACGCAGCACTCCGCTGTCGTACAGGCGAGTCCTCATCTGGATTGCGGCCCTGTCGCTCGCGTACTACGCGACGGCCGTGGCGGGCTACGCCCGGCTCATGATGCCGACGCTGCCGAGCATGGCCGTGCTCTGGCCACCGAACGTCCTGCTCTTTGTCGCCTTTCTGCTGACGCCCGCGCGGCTCTGGCCGCTCATCGTCCTGTTCGCGTTCCTGACCCAGCTGGCCGTTGCCGCGACGATGGACATTCCGCTTGGACGCTCGCTCGGGATGTTCACCGGGAATCTGTCGCAACCGATCGTCGCGGCCACGGTTCTCCGCCGGCTCGGTTGCCGCGAGGACATGCTGGGGACGCTCAAGGGCGTCACGGCCTTCGTGCTCGTCGCCGTCATCGGCGCGCCGGCGCTCGCGTCGACGGTCTCGGCGGCAGCGCTGAGTGCGAGCGGCTGGGTCACCGATTTCTGGATGCACTGGCGGATGCGGTTCGTGACCAACGTCCTCTCGACGATCGTGCTCGCGCCGCCGCTGCTGACGTTTCTCGGCTGGCGCTCACTGCCACGCCCGATCGGGCCGCCGGTCGCCGAGTTCTTGATCCTGCTCACGTGCCTGACGGCGAGCGAGCGGCTGGTCAACACGCTCGCAACGCCGGTGACCATTTCCCCGCTGCTCTTCGCGCCGCTGCCGTTCCTGCTGTGGGCCGCCGTGCGCTTCGGGCAGGCGGGGCTCGGCATCGTGCTGTGTTTCACGACGCTCTTCCGTTACTTTGTCGGCGCGCATCCGGGGCAAGGCCTCACCACACCTCCCGACGCGGTCGTTGCGACCCAGCTGACGCTCATCGCGATGTCGTTGCCGTTGATCGTCCTGTCGGCGCTCCTGACCGAGCGCCGGAGTGCCGAGGAGGCGCTGCGAACCGGGCATACGCGCTACGGGCTGGCAACGATGGCGGGATCGGTCGGCGTGTGGGACTGGAACATCGTCACCAACGTCATCTACACCGATCCGTCCCTCAAGAGCATCCTTGGGTTCGAGGACCACGAAATCGGCAACCACGTCGACGACTGGCGGCCGCGCATCCACCCCGACGACTGGGAGTGGCTGACGGCAGCGGCACAAGCGCACATCGAGGGACGCGCGCCAACGTTCGAGGTTGCGCATCGCATGCTCCATCGGGACGGCAGCGCCCGCAGCTTCATGGTGCGCGGGGCGATCGTCGAGCGCGAGGCCGGACGACCGACCCGGATGACCGGCACGACGACGGACATCACGGCGCAGAAGGACGCGGAAAGGGCGCTCGAGAACGCGAAAGCCGAGCTCGCGCGCCTGACGAGATTGAGCGACATGGGAGGGCTGACGGCGGCGATCGCGCACGAAGTCAACCAGCCGCTCTGCGCGATCGTGGCCAACGCGAGCGCCGCGCTACGGTGGCTCGGCAGCGATCGCCCGGACATACCGCAGGTGCGCGAGGCGCTGACCGACGTCGTCTGTGATGGCAAGCGCGCGAGCGAGCTCATCCGGCGGACGCGCGGGCTCTTCGAGCGCGGCGAGCTCGAACGGCGACCGGTCGACGTGAACAACATCGTGCACAGCGCGCTGGAGCTGACGCGCGGATCGCTCGAGGCCGGGCGCGTCGTCGTGAGAGTCGAGCTCGATCCGACGCTCCCCCTCGTCCGCGCCGACCAGGTGCAGCTACAGCAGGTCTTCTGCAATCTCGTCATCAACGCGGTCGAGGCGATGACGCGAGTTGCGGGCGGTGAGCAGACGCTCCAGATCCTGACGCATCACCAGGAGGGGAGCGCCATCCATGCGACCGTGGCCGACACCGGCGAGGGGTTTGGCGACGACGACCCCGAGCGCGTGTTCCAGCCACTCGTCACCACGCGGCCCGAAGGGATGGGCATCGGTCTGTCGATGAGCCGGATCATCGTCGAGATGCACGGCGGCCGCCTGTGGGCGACGCCGAACGCAGGCCGAGGTGCCACATTCCACATCATGCTGCCCTTGAGCGACCTTCATGGCTGATCTCTTCACACCGACAGTCTTCGTGGTCGACGACGACCCGTCCGTGCGCACGGCCGTGAAGCGGCTGCTGGCGTCGGTCGGCCTGCCATGCGAGACCTTCTCGACCGCGGCCGAATTCCTCGCTCGCTCGGAGCACGGGGTCTCGGGATGCCTGGTGCTCGACGTCCGGATGCCAGGCGCGAGCGGCCTCGATCTCCAGCGCATGCTCAACCACGCCGGGACGGACTTGCCGATCATCTTCGTCACGGCCCACGCCGACGTGCCGCTGACCGTCAGGGCGATGAAGGCCGGTGCGCTCGAGGTGCTGACCAAGCCGTTCGACGACCAGGCCCTGCTCGACGCCGTCTATCAGGCACTCGAGCAGGAGCGTGTCCGCAGCCACGAGCGCGAGGAGCTGAACCGGCTGCGCGAGCGGTTCGACACCCTGACGGCCCGGGAGCGGGAGGTGATGGCGCTCGTCGTGACCGGCATGCTCAATAAGCAGATTGCCGGGGAGCTCGGCACCGCGGAGAAGACCATCAAGGTGCACAGGGCCCAGGTCATGCACAAAATGCAGGCCGATTCGCTCGCCGAGCTCGTGAGGATGGCCGATCGGCTCAACCTCGGGCAACGCGCTACGTAAGTCCCGACGATCGATGTAAACCGTTGCATTTCCGTCACATGTCATTGGACCAAAGGCCCATACCGCAGGGGCTTAAGTCCAATGGCACGCCGGTGCAGCCTCGACGTATCTTGGCACCTTCCCATAAGGGACAGACTCGATACAGCCGGGTGCTTGTGACGAAGCAGTTCGCCAACTTCAGATTCGACGTCGACGACGGCACGCTCTGGCGGGGCGCGGACGAAGTTCCGCTCACCGGCAAGGCGGCATCGCTGCTGCGGTGCCTGCTCGCGAACGCGGGGTCGTGGGTGTCCAAGTCGACGATCATGTCGGCCGTGTGGCCTGACACCCACGTGCAGCCCGATAACATCAAGGTGCTGGTGCTGGAGATCCGCCGCGCGCTCGGCGACGGATCCCGGCACGCGACGTTCATCAAGTCCGCTCCCGGCCGCGGCTACTCCTTCATCGCCGCCGTGTCGCACGCGACTGGACCGGTGGGGGCCGAGGCGGTGCGGGATAGCCGTGCGCCGATCTTCGTCAATCGCGGACCCGAAGTGGCGGCGCTCGCCGATGCGCTCGACGCGGTGCGCGCCTCGGCCCGGCGGCTCGTGCTCATCTCGGGTGAACACGGCTCCGGGAAGACCGCCCTTTGTGATGCGTTCGTTCGAATGGCTCACGCCGCCGGTCCCGTCCGCGTGTGCTACGGCCACTGCTTCGATCGCGAGCTGCCGCACGAACCCTACTACGCCTTTCTCGACGCGCTCATCGCGCTCGATCGGCGTCACCCCGGAACCGTTCCCCGGATCCTCGCGCAGCACGCGCCGTCGTGGCTCGCGCTCTTTCCCCAGTGGCTCGGATCGGGGAGCGCCACCGTGCACGCCGTCCGGATGTTCGACGAGCTCGGCGCCGCGCTTGCCGCCATCTCCCACGATATTCCCCTTATCCTCATCCTGGAGGATCTGCAGTGGGCCGACGTCGACACGATCAACGCGCTGGCGCGGCTGGCGGAGAGTCAGCTTCCCTCGAAGCTGCTCATCGTCGGCACCTGTTGCGACGGCGAGTGGACGGCAGGCGAACGGCCGCAGCACCGGCTTCGGGCCGCCGCCGCCATCGCGCCGCGGTCGGCGACGCTCGCGCTCGGCAGCCTGACGCTCGAGCACGTGGCGCGATACATCGACGCGCGGTTCGGTCCCGAGTGCCTTTCGGACCTCGCGCCCGCCGTCCACCATGCGACGGGCGGCAATCCCTTCATGATGGTCAATGCCATCGACAGCCTGGTGACGCGCCAGCTGGTGGTCGAAGAGCGCGACGGCTGGCGGCGCGACGCCTCGCACGAGGCCATCGCTCGCGCACTGCCGGAAACACTTGGCGAGGTGATTACGCGGCACGTCGATCATCTCGACCCCCTCGAGCGCGAATTGCTCGAAGCCGCGGCCGCCGTTGGCCTCGAGTTCGCGGCCGCGTCGGTCGCCGCCGCGCTCGAGCAGAGAGTCGAGCACGTCCGGCGCGTGCTGGGGCCGCTGGCCCGGCGCGGTCACCTGATCGTCGCCGTCGGTGCGACGGACCATTCCGGCGCGGCACAGGCGACGTATCGGTTCAGGCACCCCCTCTATGCCGACCTCATCGCGCAGCAGGCTCCAATGCTGCGCCAGCTCAGAGTCGTCCAGCGACTGAGCCACGCCCGCGAAACCGCCAGACAGGACCTCACGCGCCGACGCGCGTGAGGTATCCCTCCGGCTGCGGTATTCCTTGTTCACGCCGTGGTAAGTCCGCGCGCGGTCGCGAAGGTCACGCTATAGCGTGGCGGCCCCAGGTCGTGTGTCCCGCCATGACCGCGTTTCTACTTCTGGAACGGGTAGATGACCTTCCAGTCCTGCTTCATGTCCGCGAGGACCCAGCCGCGCTTGGGCGCCTCGTCCAGGCCGCGCGCGAGCTGGCCGATGTGCGACGTCCGGTCGTAGGCCCACTCCCGTTCGGCGTCGGTGTGGTGCACGATCAGGCCAAAGCGCGGCCCGGGTGCTGACGTCGTCCACTCGAGCATCTCGAAGTCGCCGTCGGAGTTGCCGAAGGCCATGGTCGGGCGGCGGCCGATGACCTGGTGGATGCCGACGGGCTTGCCCGCTTTGTCGTCTATCAGGTCGATTCCCGGCAGCCGCACCAGTACTGGCCGGCCGTCGCGCACTTCGTAATGGACCTGGGCCCGGCTTCCCACAACCTGCTCGGGCGGAATCCCATAGACGCGCTCGACCCACGGGCGCATGAACTCCACGCCACCACCCGAGACAATGAACGTCTTGAAGCCGTTGGCGCGCAGGTAGGCGAGCAGCTCGAGCATCGGCTGGTAGACCAGGTCCGTGTACGGACGCTTGAACTTGGGATGCTGCGCCGAGGCGATCCAGTCGGTGACGATCGCGGCAAACTCGTCCGTCGTGTTGCCGACGTGCGTGACCCCCATGACTTCCAGCAGTCGCCTTCTCGCCGCTGGCCGCGACCGCCTTCATATCGCCGTCGAGCAAGCCCTTGAATGGTTGCTTCTGCTTCCACTCGGGATGCTTCGGGGCCAGCGCCTTGACCCGGTCGAAGGCGAATGCGAGCTGAAAGTAGATCGGTTGCTCCGACCAGAGCGTGCCGTCGTTGTCGAAGGTCGCAATGCGTTCCGCGGGCGCCACGAAATCAGGCCCGCCCTGCCTTGTCACACGACCGACGAAGTCGACGATCGCCTTCTTCGTGGCCCCGTCATTCCACGACGGCAGCGGGTCGGTGGCCGCGGCTGGCTGCGGCGCGGGAGTGGTTGCCGGCGCCAAAGCGGTTGGCGGCGTCGATCCACCACACGCGGACACGGCCACGACGAGCAGGAGCACGAGGCTTCTCAAGATCATGAGCGATTGTCCTCGAAACTCTTCTCGCACCACGGCGCATGATGCTCGGAGATCGTCGAAGTGAGCGGCAAGTATCCCCGCTGCCCCCTCTACTCAGTGGCTTCCGCTGCTGGCCATGTCGGACATCTTCGTCATGGCATCGTCGATGGTGAACGTGTTGGGCTTCTGTATCGCCGGAAAGTCCTTGAAGGTCTCGGCGAATTTCCCTGCGGCCGCCTGCGCCAGCATGATGAAGTAGGCGTGCCTCATGTACCACTCCCAATACGTGTTCGAGGTGACGTCGGCAAACTCATACGGATCGGTGCGCAAGTTGAACAGCTTCGGAATGCGCAAGCGAGTGAAGGGTTCCGCCCACACCTGCAACGTGCCATGGCACCGCTGCTCCATGAAGACCATTTTCCAGTTGTCGTAGCGTATGCCCAGCACGTCCCCATCGTCACTGAAGTAGAAGTAGATGTTGCGCGGAGACTCCTTGACCTCGCCGGTGAGGTAAGGCACCAGGTTGAAGCCGTCGATGTGGTTCTTGTAGGTCCGGCCGATCGCTGGATAGCTCTTCTTCAGCTTTTCCATGACATCGGGGTCGCCCGCCATGGCCAGGAACGTCGGGAACCAGTCGTGATGTTGCACGATGCCGTTCGCGACCGATCCTGCCTTGATCTTGCCCGGCCAGCGCGCCAGTAACGGGATGCGGAAAGCGCCTTCCCAGTTGGTGTTCTTCTCGCTGCGGAACGGCGTCATCCCGCCGTCCGGCCAGGAATTGCGATGCGGGCCGTTATCGGTCGAATACATCACGAACGTGTCGTCGGCGATGCCTAACTGATCGAGGAGGGCGAGCATCTGCCCGACGTTCTTGTCGTGGTCGATCATGGTGTCGTGGTACGGGGACTGCCAGCGGCCGGCCTGCCCGACACTTGATGGTTTGGTATGCGTGTATAGGTGCATGTGGGAGAAATTGACCCACGCAAAGAAGGGCTTCCCGGCTTTGTGCTGCCGCTTGATGAAATCCGACGCGGCGGCGACGAACTCGTCGTCGCAGGTCTCCATTCGCTTGGTGTTGAGCGGGCCCGTATCCTCGATCTTCTGCTTTCCGACCCTGCCCCACCGCGGTTCTACGGTGGTGTCGTCCTTGTCGGTGGCGTACGAGTGGAGTACGCCCCGCGGCCCGAACGTCTCGGAGAACTTCGGAAACTCCTTCTTGGACGGGTAATCAGGGTTTTCCGGATCTTCCTGCGCGTTGAGGTGGTAGAGGTTCCCGAAGAACTCGTCGAATCCATGGGCGGTCGGCAGCATGCTGTTGAGATCGCCGAGGTGGTTCTTGCCGAACTGCCCCGTGGAATAGCCCTGATTCTTCAACGCCGCCGCTATAGTGATGATCTTGTCGCTCATACCAACAGGGGCGCCAGGAATGCCGACCTTCGACAGCCCGGTCCGGTAGACGCTCTGGCCAGTGATGAAGGATGAGCGACCGGCCGTGCACGACTGCTCGCCGTAGGAGTCGGTGAACAGCATGCCCTCCTTCGCGATGCGGTCGATGTTGGGCGTCTGATAGCCCATCAGGCCGTGGGTATAGCAGCTCAGGTTCGATTGCCCGATGTCATCGCCCCAGATGACGAGGATGTTGGGCTTCTTATCCGACTTCGCGTCTGCCATTGTGGACCTCCCGGTCACTCGTTCAGAAGGCGCCGCGGCCGGGGAAGATGAGAACGGCCAAGCTCAGTACCGCAGGCGGGCGGGAGAGGCGAGCGACGCCTCCCGCGGCCGTGCAAGAACTCGGCTCAGAGGAGAGACTGAGGTCATGGATGCGCCGGGCAGCGCAGGCGTTGATTGGCCGCGTGAAGTGACGCCACCCCTGGCGGAGCTATGCGCCGTTCCACCGTGAGCCCCTCGACATGTCGCGGCCACCGACGTGGCTACTGACGAAGGATGACGAGAATCAGCGCCAGAATCCCCAGCGTGACGACGACCGTCGCGACCACCATCGACGTCGAGCGCGGCATGGGACCGTATTGGGGATACGCCACCGCGAGGGCCCGCATCTCTGCGGCGTGCTGGATTCTGGCCAGGAGGAGCGAGCCCACGCCGAGGCCGATCATCACGAGCGCGAAGCCGCGGGGACCGAAGAGGTGGCGCGCCGTCTCAACTCGCTCCGCCTCGTGCAGGCCCTGGAAGAACTTGTAGATCGTGAAGCCGAACGAGATGAGCGAGACCGCCGTCCTGACCCATGCCATCAGCGTGCGCTCGTGGGCCAGGCGCGTGCGATCGAGCGCCAGGCTCGTGCGGTCGTCGGCCAGCGTGGTGCGCTGCTGCGCGAGATCGTTTGACGTCGGCACGGGGGCTGTCGTCATCGTCAGGTCTGCTGTCTGTCGCCAGATTGAAAGAGATCGCGCACGGCTCACGTTCCGTGCCGCCCGGTCCCGTCCTGGCGACGCTCGGCGGGACCGGAGAGTCAGCCGTGAAACGGCTGATGCCGGACGAAGGATAGCAAACTGTGTTATGCAGCTTGCCGGCCACCACAGGCGCTGCGAAGTACCCAGAATTCGAGCCGCGGCTCGCGAAGAATTCCGAGCATTCGGGAGCCGCTCACGAAATGTTGAGATCTGCTGACGCGACTGCTGCTCACGGGATCCGCGCAATGTCGCGGTATCAGCCGCCGATCGTTCAGAAAATCGTCAATGATTCGGCGCTCCGGCCGTTGGCGCGCATGTTGAAGCGCAAATACTCCTATGCCAGAGTTGGTTATGAATCCGATCGCTCCAAGTTCCGCCGTCACCCCCCCAGGTCCCGCGCCATTTCCCGACATGGTGTGGATCCCCGGCGGGACATTCCAGATGGGTTCCGAGGATCACTACCCGGAGGAGCGTCCCGTCCATCGGGTTACCGTCGATGGCTTCTGGATGGACCGGACGCCCGTGACCAACGCACTTTTCCAGCCGTTTGTCGCCGCGACGGGCCACGTGACGTTCGCCGAAATCCCCCCGAACCCGGACGATTATCCTGGCGCGAAGAAAGAGCTCCTCTATCCGGGTTCGCTCGTGTTCGTGAAGCCGCCCAACCCGGTGGACCTCGGCGACTTCCACAACTGGTGGAAGTTCGTACTCGGCGCCGACTGGCGGCATCCGCGCGGGCCGAACTCGACGATCAAGGGCCGCGAGCAGTACCCGGTCACCCATGTCACCTACGGGGACGCGGAGGCGTACGCGACCTGGGCGGGTAAGGCGCTTCCGACCGAGGCGGAGTGGGAGTTTGCCGCGCGCGGCGGGCTCGAGGGCGCCGAGTTCGCCTGGGGCAGCGAGCTCCGGATGGACGGCAAGCTCATGGCGAACTTCTGGCAGGGCGAGTTTCCCTGGCAGAACCTCAAGGAAGACGGTTACGAGGGAACCTCACCGGTGGGGGCCTTTCCGCCCAACGGCTACGGGCTGGTGGACGTCACCGGCAACGTGTGGGAATGGACGACCGACTGGTACACGCCCAAGCATCCTGACGAGCAGATCAAAGCCTGCTGCATACCGCAGAATCCGCGTGGGGGCGCCGAAGTCGAGAGCTTCGATCCGCGCCAGCCGCATATCCGCATCCCGCGCAAAGTGATCAAAGGCGGCTCGCACCTCTGCGCCCCGAATTACTGCCGGCGGTATCGGCCGGCGGCGAGGTTTCCCGAGCCGATCGACACTTCCACCTGTCATCTCGGCTTCCGCTGCATCGTTCGTCCCACCAAGCCCTCCGAGGGTGTGTAGCAGGACGGATGACAACCCATGCATCCCGAGATCGCCCGAGCCTGGTCGGTCCTGCTGATCCGTGGGATCTGTAACGTGCTGTTTGCTTTCGTGGCGTTTCTGCAGCCGGGCCTGACGCTGGTGGCGCTGGTTCTGATCTGGGGTGTCTATGCTGTCGTCGACGGCGCGATGTCGCTGACCACCGGGATCGCCGCTCACCGGAGTGGCGGCGACCGCTGGTCGCTCATCCTGTCGGGCACGAGCGGGCTCGTGGCTGGCATCACGGCCTGCATCTGGCCGGGCGTGACGCTCGTGGTGCTCGTGGCCATCATGTCGGCTTGGGCCGTTCTGCGTGGGGCCCTCGAGATGGCGGCTGCCGTCCGGCTTCGTCATATCCTGCCCCGCGCGTGGTTGCTGGCCGTGTCCGGAGCCGCATCGGTCGTGTTCGGCGTCCTCCTGGGGGTCCGGCCGGCCGTGGGACTCGTCACTCTCGTCTACCTCGCCGCATCCGCGACGCTCGTCTTCGGCATCCTCGCGAGTGCACTCGCGCTGCACATCCGCCAGCTCTCGCTGAAGCAGGGACGGATGCCCGCCTGACGCGCGCCAGAGACCCCACAGGCGCATGGCGTGGACCGATGCTTGCTCTCTGCCAGGCAAGTTGGTCGGTGGTCTTCGTTTTGTGGTGGAAATGCCGCGGCGTACCCTCAAAGATCGTGGATCCTTGAAATATCGTAGTCCGGCGTAGAGGCTTCAGATGGTGCGAGTGCTTGGAGTCACGAACGAGTTGACCATTCCCGACCGCAGGAGCTGAAAATGGAAGAGATCTTCCAGAGGTTCGCAGGTGCCGTCGCCATCGGCGTCGAGGCGGCGGCTGCTCTCTTCATCGCGGTCGGTGCCGCTGAGGCGCTGTTTCTGCTGGCTCGGCGATATACTGCTCATTCACGCGAGAACGTGCACAGTCGCAAGGAGATCTGGGTCACGTTCGCCGTCTGGCTGATCCTCGCGCTCGAGTTCGAACTGGCTGCGGACGTCCTCCAGACAGCCATCTCCCCGACATGGGATGACGTCGGGAAACTCGCGTCCATCGCCGCCATCCGCACCGTGTTGAACTATTTCCTCGAGAAAGACATCGAGGCTTACGCCGGCGAGCGGCCAGCCCTCAAGGCATGATCGCGCACGCCATTCATCAACAACGAGAGGCTAGTAGACGATGCTGAGTGTAGTTCTGAGACAGGCCACGGCTCGATCCAGCAGGTGGATCGCCGCGGCAGCCTTTGTGTTCCTCGCAAATGCGATCCCGGCCATGGCCCAGGAGCCCGCACCAGCACCAGCGGCGCCCCCCGCGCCCGCGACCGACATTCTCAAGCGTGGCGAACTGTTCGGCGATTGGGGCGGCGCGCGCGAGAGGATGGGCCAGAAGGGCACCAAGATCGACGCAAGTTACACGCAGTTTTTCGACTGGGTTCCGGTCGGAGACGATAATCGCGGGTTCGACTACGGCGGCAAGTTCGATCTGAAGGTCGAGAGCAACCTGAGCAAGTTCCTGTGGGAAGGCTTCTCCGTAGGTGGACACTTCGAGGTCCGATCGGGCGACGTACCGCTGCTCGCTGGCGGAACGCTCATCCCGACGAGCACGGCGCTGCTCTTCCCCGAATCGGACGGCACGCACGCGAAGATCAGCAGCCTCTATGGCACGCAGGTGTTCGACAACAAGTTCGTGCTGCAGTTCGGCCGCTTCAACACGCTCGATCTCTACAGCGCGCACCCCTTCACAGGTGGTGAGGGCATCGACCGCTTCATGAACCTGTCGCTCGTCGCGCCGCCGCTCTCCGCGCGGACCGTGCCGCCGTCGACTGAAGGCGTGCTGTTCAGCGTCCTCAAGGGCGCGGCCCCGGCCCTGACGCTGGGCCTCATCGAATCCACCGGAGACGGCTTCTTCGAGAACGGTGCGACGTTCATGTGGAACGTGGGACTGCCCGTCAAGCTCTCGAAGACATTGCCAGGGGGAATCTCGGTCGGGGGTGAAATCGGCTCCTTCGAGGGCACATCACTCGACCAGTCGCCGTGGGCGTTCATCCCGGCGCTCGGCATTCCGCTCGAGACGGTGCAAGGGGCGTGGACGCTCAATGTCAGCGTCGACCAGTACGTCTGGATGCACCCGAACGACCCGAGAAAGGGCATGGGGGTCTTCGGCATGTTCGGCGTGTCCGACGGTAACCCGAGCATTCTCCGCACGCAGATGTTCGTTGGCTTCGGCGGCGCGGCGCCCTTCGAAGGCCGGAGCATGGACTCGTTTGGCGCCGCATTTTTTTACAACGACATCAGCAACGATCTCGCGGACACACTCGAGCCCATTCTCCCCACCCGCAACGAGCAGGGCGTGGAGCTCTACTATGCCTGGACGCCTGTCGGCTGGAGCAGGGTTACCGCCGACCTGCAGGTCATCGACCCGTTCCAGTTGAGGGCCGAGACGCGGCTCTTCTTCGGCGTCCGCTGGAAGGTCATCTTCTAGCTCTCAGCTTTCAGCTCTCAGAAACACTGATAGCCGACAGCTGATGGCTGACAGCTATTTGATCAGTTTCTCCATCTCATCCATCACGCGGTTCATCTTCTTCACCGTCAGCTCGAGCGGCTCGTCGGTCGTCATGTCGACGCCCGCGTCCTTGAGGAGCTCGACCGGGTATTTCGAGCCGCCGGCGTTGAGGAAGTCCATGTAGCGCTTGAGCGCCGCCTTGTCGCCGGCCATCACCTTTTCCGACAGCGCGGCCGATGCGGTAAACGACGTCGCGTACTGGAAGACGTAGAAGTTCCTGTAGAAGTGCGGAATGAAGGCCCACTCGTGTGCGATGTAGTCGTCCACGAAGCAGACGCCCTTGTCGTGGCCGTAGTACTTCTTCGTGATATCCGCGTAGAGCTTGTCGAGCGCTTCTCCCGTCAGCGGCTCGCCCTTCTCGGCCATCTCGTGCATCCGCAGTTCGAATTCGGCGAACTGCGTCTGGCGGAAGACGGTCGACTTGATCCCTTCGAGATAGTTGCCGAGCAGTGACAACTTCGTCGTGTCGTCCTTGATCGTCTTGAGCATGTGGTCGATGAGCAGGGCCTCGTTGAACGTCGAGGCGACCTCGGCCACGAAGATCGGGTAGGACGCCGTCGGATACGGCTGGGTCTTGTTCGAGAAATAGCTCTGCATCGTGTGCCCGAGCTCGTGGGCCACGGTGCTCATGTCGGTGTACTTGCCGTTGTAGTTGATGAGCATGTACGGGTGCACATCGTAGGCGCCGCCATTCGAGTAGGCGCCGGCTCTTTTGCCTTCGGTCGGATAGAAATCGGTCCACCGCTCGGTGAACGATCGCCTGGCGCCTGCCGCATAGTCGGCTCCAAGCGGCTCGAGCGCCTTGAGGACGATGGTCTGGGCTTCGTCGATGGAGTAGCTGAGATCGACCGACGACACGAGTGGCGCGTAGAGATCGTAGTAGTGCAGGTCCTGGAGCTTCATCATGCGCTGGCGCAGCTTCAGGTAGCGGTGGAACGTCGGGAGATGGCGGTTCACGCCGTCGATGAGGCGTGTGTAGACCGACGTTGGAACGTTCGGTCCGTCGAGCGAGGCCTCGAGTGCGCTGCTGTACTTGCGCGCGCGGGCAAAGAAGATATCCGACTGGACCTGCCCGTTGAGCGTCGAGCCGAAGGTGCCGCGAAACTTGCCGAGCGAACCGAAGAACTCCGCCATCACCTTCTTGCGGTCCTCGCGGTTTGGCACGGCGCGGTAGAGGCTGAAGCCCGAGCTATCGAGCTTCACGCTCTTCCCATCGCTCAGCGTCACGCTCGGATAGGGGAAGTCGGCGTCCGAGAAGATGCCGTAGGTGCCCGACGGGGCGCTCGCGATGACGCCCGCGCTCGCGAGAAGCCGCTCTTCGGCGTCGGTAAGCGTGTGCGCCGCCCGTCGCTGGATGTCGTCCAGGTACAGCCGGTACACCTTCAGCCGCGGCTCGCTGGCGACGAACTTGTCGATCGTCGCCTTGTCGATCTTCAGGATCTCCGGCTCGACGAACGCGGCTTCGGCGCCGAGCATCGAGCCGAGCTGAATCATCTCCTGCTGCATGCCCTGGTACTTGCTCACGCGCGTGTCGGTGTCCGACATCATGCTGGCGTAGACATAGGCGCGGGCGAACTCCTTCGACAGCCGCGAGCCGAGCTCGAGCGCATCGGCGAGCCGCGCGGCCGAGGAGCCAAGCGTCCCTTTGAACGCCTTCAGCTTCGGGAACTCGGCGACGAGCTTGTCTTTCTCCGCGCGCCACGCCTCGTCGGAGGCGTAGATGTGGGTGAGGTCCCATTTGTATTGGTCGGACACTTTGCTCCTGTCCCGTTCCTGTGCCGATACGGCCAGCGCGGCGGCGCAGATGGCGGCGACAGCCCCGGCAAAAGAGATGATTCGAGATGTCAGATGCGTGCAGCGGAACATGCCGGCTCCTTCAGGGGTCAGACAGCAGCATAGCCGGTGGGGTGGGAAGGCGACAAGCCGGGACAGGGACGAGTGGTGTGACCAACGCCGGGGGCATTGCCCGGCGCCTCGGGCTAGTGCTCTCTCTTGAAATCGAAGAGACCGCCCTCGCCCCGCTGCTCGATCATGGTGACGATCGCGTCGCGCCGCTTGAGGAGTGCATCGATCTCGTAGCCTGTCAGGTGGGCGCCGACGGCCTTGCTGATCATCGGTTTGTCGAGCTGTTTGAGTCGCGCGAACACCTGACGATCGCATCGCGCGATGTTGCCGGGCGTCTTGAGCTGTGTATTGGTCCGGAAGGCGCGCGTGTGATCGATCATCCAGATGTTCCAGTCCTTCGTGATCACGAGATTCCCGAGGTTCCGATCGACGTTGGCGATGAGCTGATCGAACAAGCGGACGATCTGCATCTGCTGGTTCCACTTCTCCAGATCCGGCGGGGTGACCTTATTCTTGATCCGATCCTGCTCGTCCATGAGAAAGTCGTCGAGCCACCACGTGTAGGCGGCCTTGGTCGACCGGTACCCCCGCTCGACGCTGACGGGGATCATGTCGAGGCCGAGCAGGCGGCCGATCTTGTAGCCGGCGATGTTGAAGCCCCAGTAGTCCCGGAAATTGAACTCAGTGCCCTGGGTGCCCTTGAACTCACGTTTGGACTCGTCGATCGGCTGAATATGAGCGTCGTGGGTCAGGTTTTCGTAGGTCAACGTCGCGCGGAGCGAGCCGGTGATCCCTTTGCCGGCGGCGCGCGTCTTGCCGACCCGACCCTTCAGCAGGAACTCCTCGATCTGGGCGTCAGAGAGGGGTTCCGGTTTCGTGGCCGACGCGGCGGCCGGGGCCGGGGTTTGAGGTTGGGGCTGGTCCTGCGCCGCACGCGCGGTCAGAGCAGGAGCGAGGCACAACACACCGGCGAGGACCCCCCGGGCGACTAGCGCAGCGCCTCGGCTCATCAGTACCCTCCGTTGGCATTCTGCGTCCAAAGCCCAGGGGGCGCAAGTTCCATGTCTCGATGCTCCCCTGCTCGCGGTCCGCGGCTCGCAGCTCGGGCTCAGTGTAGGATCTGACTGCATGGCGACACCGAGTGCACCCGAATTCTGGCTTCGCGGCCCCATTGAGGGCGTCGACCCGTCGCTGATGCCTGCGGCGCACGCCTTTCTCCAGACGCTCGAGGACGTCGAGCGAGCCACAGCGGAGCTGTCGCACGAGCAGCTCTGGCTCAGCCCGGGTGGCGCCTCGCCGATCGGTTTCCACCTGATGCACCTCAGCGGCAGCACCGATCGTCTCCTGACTTACGCGCGCGGCGAGATGTTGACCGACGCTCAGAAGGCCGCCTTCAAGGCCGAGTCGAATCCACCGCCCGCCGATGTGGCTTCGCTTTTGTCCGACCTCCGCCGGTCGTTCGAGGCCGCGATGGCGCAGCTGCGTGCGACGGCGCCCACCTCGATTCACGATGCGCGAGCCGTCGGCCGGGCCGCGCTGCCGACGACGGTCCTCGGCCTGCTCTTCCACGCCGCCGAACACTCGCAGCGCCACGCCGGCCAGGTCGTGACGACGGCCAGGGTCGTTCGCAGTCTCACTTGATGTCGGTGGCATCTCTCAGCTGTTCCTGCCATGGACAAGCCCGACAAACCCATCGAGCCGCGGGTTGACATCGGCCACGTGCACTTGAAGGTCGCCGACATCGAGCGCGCGCTGGCGTTCTACCGGGGCGTGCTCGGCTTCGAGCTGACCCAGAGGATGGGTGATTCGGCCGCGTTCCTCGGCGCTGGCGGCTATCACCACCACATCGGCCTCAATACCTGGGAGAGCCGCGGCGGCACGGCACCGCCGCCAGGCACGACGGGGCTCTATCACTTCGCGATCCGATACCCCGATCGTGCGACGCTCGCCGACGCGCTTCGTCGGCTCGACAAGGCAGGCGTCCCACTCGAGGGCGCCGCCGATCACGGCGTCAGCGAGGCGCTCTATCTGCGCGACCCCGATGGCAACGGTCTCGAGCTCTACTGGGACCGCCCTCGGTCCGAGTGGCCACGCGACGCCGACGGCTCGCTCCACATGGTCACCGAGCGGCTGAACCTGACGCGCCTGCGCGCCGAAGGACTGGCCGCGCCGGCGCGCGCATCGTCGGCGACCGCCGATCCCCACGCTCCGATGACCGAGGACGTGCGGATCAAGCTCGTCGATCTCCGCTCCAAGTTGCTCCACCTGCACAAGGTCCTGCTCGATGACGCGCGGGTCGCCTACGAGCTCGACCGCGGTCGCGTCGCCTCGGTCGGTCACCTGCTGCAGCTGGTGATCAACGATTCATGGTTCGCGTGGCTGCACGCCCTCTCGGGGCTCATCGTGCGAATCGACGAGGCCGTGGAGCACGACGGAGCGGCGATTGGTGCCGACGCCGTGGCGCTCGTCGATCAGGTCGGGCAGCTGCTGACCGCATCCGAAGAAGGAGAAGGCTTCCCACGCCGATACTTCGAGGCCCTGCAGCGCCAGCCGGCGGTCGTGCTGGCGCACGCCGACGTCAGGCGCGCGCTCAAGTCATTGCACGCGTAGGGCCGGAATCAGGGGCGGATGCCGGCCTCGCACGCGTGACCCTGATATCATCATTCGTCCGTGTCCGTATCGCCTCCACGCCCTGCACCGTCCGCCGCCGAAGCTGCTACCGGGTCGATGTCGGACATGACGCCGGGCGCGCCCGCGGAGTCCGCGGCCGCCGCTCCCGGCACGCCCGCCGCGCGCAAACTCGATCGCTCGCTCGTCGAAGGCCCGATTGCGCCGGCCGTGTGGAAGATGGCGTGGCCGACGGTGCTGCAGAACGCGATCGGCGGGCTCCAGGGCATCATCGATCACGCCATGGTGGGCCACTACGTCGGCTTCACCGGCAACGCCGCCATCGGCGTCAGCTGGCAAATCTTCCTCGTCGTCATCGTCTTCATCGCATCACTCTTCACGGGCATGGGCGTGCTCGTCGCGCGGTTCGCCGGCGCCAACGAGCCCGACAAGGTCAACCGGACCGTCTACCAGGCGTTCCTGACCGCCCTCATCCTCTCGCTCGTCGTCCTCGCCCCGCTCGGATACGTGCTGTCGCCGACGCTGCTCGACCTGGTCAATGCGACGCCCGCGGTCAAGGCCGAAGCGCTCCCGTTTCTCCGGACGATGTTCGTCTTCAGCATCGGGATGCTGCTCTTCTTCATGCTCGGTGGCGCCTTGCGATCGGCGGGGGATGCCCGCACGCCGCTGCGCCTGGGCATCCTGATGACGGTGTTGAACGTCGCGTTCAACGTCGTCCTGATTCCAGGCCTGGGTCCCATTCCCGCGTTCGGCACGCGCGGCGCTGCCATGGGAACGGTATCGGCGAGCCTGATCGTCTCCTCGATCGGTGTCTGGCTGCTGCTGAGCGGCCGTCTCGTCGTGCACTTTCCCCCGACGATGTCGCGCAAGCCGGACCTGAAGATCATCAGGTCGCTTTTCAAGTTTGGTTTGCCGGCCGGTATCCAGGGCGTCGCGATGAACATCGCGGGGGTCATGCTCCTGCGATTCATCGGGTCCCTGCCGCATAGCGCGGAAGCGCAGGCGGCCTACGCCGTCGGCTACGCCGAGCTCTTCGCGCTCATCACCTGGACATCGGTCGGCCTCATGGGGGCGGCCGCCGCCGTGGCCGGTCAGAATCTCGGGGCCGGCCACCCGGAGCGCGCGATTCGCGGCGTGCAGATCGCGTCGCGGATCGGCATCGGCGTCGCCGCGTTCGTTGGCGCGTTCTTTCTCCTCATCCCGGAACAGCTGCTGGCCATCTTTGGCCTCGACGATCCGAACGTCGTCGCGCTCGGTACGCAGTTGCTTCGCTATCTGTGCGTCTCGGGCTTCTTCATTACCGTGGCACTTACCTATACCGGCGGGCTCCAGGGCACCGGCGATACCCGCAGCCCTCTTTACATCACTTTGGTGTCCCAGGTGCTGGTACCCTTGGGGCTGTGCGGGACGCTCCAGAGTCTCGGCAAGCTCGACGCCGCCGGCGTGTGGTCGGCCATCGTCTTCGGCCACTTCACGCGGTGCAGCCTGTCGGTTCTGAGATTCAGGCAGGGCAAGTGGCGACATATCGTGGTGGACTAGAGCCTCCATCGACTTGGCACTCTAGCTGCAGGGGAGTCTGCTTATGAAATGGACTGCCGGCAATCGTGACAACGTCGAGGATGTCCGCGCCCAGTCTGGCGGCGCGGGCCTGCGCATGGGCGGCCTCGGGCTCGGGGGGTTGTTGATCGTGCTCGTCCTGAGCTGGGCGACGGGCGTCGACTTCCTGTCGCTCGTCGGTCCGGATGCGGTTTCCACTGGCCCATCGGCGAGTACCGGCGCCGGTGGGGAGCTAAGAACGACGCCCGAAGAAGAGAAGCTCGTCGACTTCGTCGACGCCGTTATGAAGGACGCGCAGGAGATGTGGCAGGCGAAGCTGGCCGGACGCTACCAGGCGACGCGCGCGGTCGTTTTTCGCGACGCGATTCAGTCGGCGTGTGGCTCCGCGCAGTCCGCGACGGGGCCGTTCTATTGTCCGGCCGACCAGCTCGTCTACCTCGACCTGGGATTCTTCACCGAGCTGCAGGAACGGTTTCGCGCGCCTGGGGATTTCGCGCAGGCCTATGTGCTCGCCCACGAGCTTGGCCACCACGTGCAGAAGCTGCTAGGGATCGATGCGCAGGTGCGCCGCCTCCAAGAGTCGCGGCCCGATCAGCAGAACGCGCTGTCGGTCAGGCTCGAGCTGCAGGCGGACTGTTTCGCCGGCATCTGGGGACATCAGGCCGCCCAGGCCGGCCGCGCCGCGCAGGGCAAGGTGGAGCTCGAGACCGGCGATCTCGAAGAGGGTCTCAACGCCGCCGCGTCAATCGGTGACGATCGCATTCAGCGCATGTCGGGGAGCCGGGTGGCGCCGGACCGCTTCACCCACGGATCGTCGGAGCAGCGGGTCACGTGGTTCCGCCGCGGGCTCGAGACCGGCAACCTGCAGGCGTGCGAGACGTTTCAGTAGCCTCTACACACGAACAGACGTGTCACGCATTGCTCACGATGAGCACGATGGCACGATGCTCACGATGAGGGGAACCACCTAAGATTCATCGTGTCCATCGTGGCATCGTGGACATCGTGATGGAGGCCGTCAGCCGTGCAGATCGTCAACGGAACAGCGTCAGCTCACTGACCATGCTGTTGGGCCAATCCGTCCCCCGCCGCGAAGGCCGGGCCAAAGTGACCGGCCGGGCGCAGTACGTCGACGATTTCGTGCTGCCGGGGATGCTGTTTGGCGCGACGGTCAGGAGTGCCGAGCCTCGCGGGTTCATCAAGCGAATCGAGTTCGGGCCGGACATTTCCTGGTCCGACTTCGTCGTCGTCACGGCCGCTGACATTCCCGGCGTCAATCGCATTGCCCTCATCGTCGACGATCAGCCGTGCCTGGCCGCCGATCGCGTCAATCACCCCGAAGAGCCGGTTGTGCTGCTGGCCCACGCGGATCGGCACGTGCTCGAGGAGGCCCGGCGGCACGTCCGCATCGATCTCGAACCAGAGCCTGCGGTCTTCACGATGGATGAGGCGCTCGACGGGCGCGCGATCGTGTGGGGCCGCGACAACATCTTCAAGCACTACGAGGTGACACGCGGCGACGTCGACGCCGCGTTCGCCTCTGCCGACCTCGTCGTCGAGGGCGAATACGAGACCGGCGCGCAGGAGCAGCTCTACATCGAGCCGAACGGCATGGTGGCTACGGCGAACCCGACCGACGGCGTGACGGTCTGGGGCTCGATGCAGTGTCCGTACTACATTCACAAGGCGCTGACGGCGCTCTTCAAGCTGCCGGCGGACAAGGTGCGCGTGGTCCAGATGGAGACCGGTGGCGGCTTTGGCGGCAAGGAAGAGTACCCGTCGATCATCGCGTGCCACGCGGCGCTGCTGGCGTGGAAATCCGGGAAGCCCGTGAAGCTCGTCTACGACCGCGCGGAAGACATGGTGGCGACGACCAAGCGCCATCCGTCGCGGACGCGTCATCGCACGGCGGTCACGCGCGAGGGCCGTCTGGTCGCGATGGACGTCGACTTGGTCATCGACGGCGGTGCCTATTGCACGCTGTCGCCTGTCGTCTTGTCGCGCGGCACGATTCACTCGGCGGGGCCGTACCTGTGCCCGAACGTGCGGCTGCGCGGGCGTGCGGTCGCGACCAACGCGCCGCCGCACGGGGCATTCCGTGGATTCGGCGCGCCGCAGAGCCTGTTCGCGCTCGAGCGGCACATGGACCGCGTTGCGTCCGCTGTCGGACTCGCGCCAGACGAGATCCGGCGGCGCAATTTCATTCGAGCCGGCGACACGAGTGCTGTCGGCCAGGTGATGCGCGACCCGATCGACATGAGCGCGCTCCTCGACCGCGCGCTCGCGATCGCCGACTATCAGGCCAAGCGCACGCGCTTCGACGAGATCAACCCGTCGCTCCGGATCAGGAAGGGCATCGGGCTCGCGACCTTCATGCACGGCGCCGGCTTCACCGGATCGGGCGAAGATCATCTGGCCTCTGTCGTGGCCCTCGAGGCGTCGGCCGACGGCCGCGTCCGCGTGCTGTCGTCGAACACCGAAATCGGGCAGGGCACCAACACGATCTTCGCGCAGATTGCCGCCGACACGCTCGGCGTCGCGATCGACACCGTCGACATCGTGCAGCCCGACACGTCTGTCGTGCCCGACAGCGGACCGACCGTCGCGTCGCGCACCTGCATGGTCGTGGGGAGGCTCGTCGAGAGCGCTTCGCGCGCGCTCGTCGCGGAGCTCAAGAAAGTGGGCTTCGGCGACCGCACCATCGGCCCAGACGAGTTTCGACGCGCCTGCGCGGACTATGCGGCCAGGCTCGGTCCGCTTCGCGCGATGGCCCGGTACCAGCCGCCCCCCGGCCTGCGGTGGGACGACGAGACGTATCAGGGCGATGCCTACGGCACGTATGCGTGGGCCGTCTACGTGGCCGAAGTATCCGTCGATACCTCGACGTGGGAAACACGCGTGGACGACTTCGTCGCGGTGCAGGAAGTGGGGAAGGTCATCAACCCGGTGCTCGCGACCGGTCAGATCGAGGGCGGCGTTGCGCAGGCGATCGGCTGGGCACTCTACGAACGCGTCGTCTGGCGGGAAGGCCGGATGGTCAACGGCGAGATGACCAACTACATCATGCCGACATCGATGGACCTGCCGCCGATCCGCGTGTTCTTCGAGGAGCAGCCCTACGCCTACGGTCCCTCGGGCGCGAAGGGGATTGGCGAATTGCCGATGGACGGGCCCGCGCCCGCGATCCTCAATGCCGTGGCGCACGCGACCGGCGCCGACCCGCGAGCCGTTCCGATGACGCCCGAGGCGCTCATGGTCCTGATGGAGACGGCGCATGTCTGACGCGCCGGCCGTCACCGTGACGTGCCGCGTCAACGGATTGCCGGCCGAGCTCCATGGACATCCCATGGATCGCCTCCTCGACGTCTTGCGGCGCGAACTCCGACTGACAGGAACAAAGGAGGGCTGCGGAGAGGGTGAGTGCGGCGCCTGCTCCGTAGTGGTCGACGGTCATCTGGTCAACAGCTGCCTCATGCCGCTCCTCCACGCCGAAGGGACATCGATCACGACGATCGAGGGTGTGGCCACGGGCGATCGGCTGCACGCCATGCAGGAAGCGTTCATCACGCACGGCGGCGCGCAGTGCGGCATCTGCACGCCGGGTATGGTGTTGGCGGCGGTGACCCTGCTCGAGCGCACGCCCCAGCCGTCGCCCGACGATATCCGGTCCGCGCTCGCCGGCAACCTGTGCCGGTGCACGGGCTACATGCGCATCTTCGAGGCCGTGCTTCAGGCGTGTCGAGGTACGACGTGAGGTCGTTTCTGCCGCAGTTCGATTTGCGCGCGCCCGCGAACCTCACCGACGCGCTCGAGACGCTGGCTCGCGAGCCCGGGCAGTGGCGGTCGTTCGCCGGCGGCACCGATCTCATGGTGCTCCTCGAGGCCGGGAAGCTCCCCGCGGGCCGTTACCTCAGCCTCTGGGGACTGCCTGAGCTTTGTGGCATCGAGGTCACAGACGACGAGATCGTGCTCGGTGCGCTGACGACGTATGCCGACGTGATGCGGTCGGAAGCGCTGCAGGCGGAGTGCCCCCTCATGTGCCGCGCGGCCGCCGAGACCGGCGGCGTCGCGACGCAGAACCGCGGCACGATTGGCGGCAACATTGTCAACGCCTCGCCCGCCGCCGACACGCCCCCGGCGCTGCTCGTCTACGACGCCGATCTCGACCTGGTGTCGCTGCGCGGCGTGCGCCGCGTGTCGTACGATCGGTTTCACCTCGGCTACAAGCACATGGATCTGGCGCCCGACGAGATCGTCCAGTCGATCCGGCTGTCGCGCGGCCGTGGCGGATGGCTGCACGAGTGGCGCAAGGTCGGGACGCGCCGCGCGCAGGCGATCTCCAAGCTGTGCTTTGCGGCGGCGGTCGATCTGTCGGGAACCGCCGTCCGCGATATTCGCCTCGCATTCGGGAGCGTGGCGCCGACCGTTGTCCGGGCGGCGCGCGCCGAGGCCGCAATCCGCGGCCGGGCGATCAATGCCGAGACCATCGCCGCGAGCTGCGACGCGCTGACCCGTGACATCTCGCCGATCGATGATCTTCGGTCGACGGCTCAGTACCGGCTGCGCGTCGCGAGGAATCTGCTGGAGCAGTTCCTGACGTCGGCGTCTCAATAGGGACAAAACATGAAGCACATCGCAACGCTTTCGCTCCTTCTCGGTGTGCTGTCGGTCGCTGCCGCAGACCACACCAGTGCGCAGAGCCAGGCCCCGCAGTTTCAGGATCTCTTCAACGGCAGGGATCTGACGGGCTGGGTGAACATCAACACGGCTGAAGACACCTGGAAGTACCGCGACGGCATGCTCGTCTGCTCGGGCCGCCCGATCGGCGTGATGTGCAGCGAGAAGCAGTACGAGAACTTCATCCTGCACATCGAATGGATGCACATGGAAGCCGGCGGCAACTCCGGCGTCTTCGTGTGGAGCGACGCTCGACCCGACGAGCGCAGCCGGCTGCCCAACGGCGTCGAAGTGCAGATGCTGGAGCTCGAGTGGCCGAGCCTGAACAAGCGCAACGGCGTGACGCCGCCCGTCGCCTACGTGCACGGCGAGGTGTGGGGCGTCGGCGGTGTCCACACGACTCCCGACAACCCTCGTGGGGAGCGCAGCATGTCCATCGAGAATCGCGCCAGGGGCAGAGGCGAGTGGAATACCTACGACGTGGTCGCCGTCGACGGCACAATCAAGCTGTCAGTCAATGGCAAGTTCGTCAACGGCATCACCCGCTCGACGCAGAAGAAAGGCTATTTCTGCCTGGAATCGGAGGGCGGCGAAATCCACTTCCGCAACATGCGCATTCTGGAGCTGCCACCCGGCGTGACGACGCCGGAGCAGACCGCGCCGGAACGAAAGTGAACTCGACCGGGCGTTCGCCCTCGCGCGTTCGCGTCGTACGCAACCCCAACGCGCTCGAGGCTTCAAGAGAAGGGCCAGGCTAGATAGCGGAGTAGAGTGCCTCTCTCAGTGCCACATCCCGCGGGTCGCCGGTCAATGCCGTCCCCATCTGGCTCGTCACGTACGCGTATCCGATGCCGGCCTCCGGATCCGCAAAGCCAAGCGAACCGCCGGCGCCAGGGGATCCGAACGAGCGGGCGCTGCCGAACGGCCAGACCGGCGTCGACTTCATGAAGCCCAGCGAGAACTGGATGCCGTCGGCTTTCATGCATTCATCGTAGAACCCGCGCGTGGGAGGAATCGCGGGGGCGGCCAGCAGGTCCAGCGTCTCCTGGCGCAGCCCCAGCTCTCGTCCTCCAGCGGCGAAGACGCTGTAGGCGTGCGCGATGCCTCGCGCGGTGCCGACGCCGCCACCGGACGGCACTTCAAGGTTGCGCGCGTACACGCGCTGCTTCGTCCTGATACACCGCGGAACCGGGATTCATCATGAGTGCCCGGTAGATGTTGGAATGATGATTCATGGCCTTCCAGCGTGAATCGAAGCGGGAATCCGGTCAGCATGCGGAGCGGGCTCGGCGGCGACAGTGTGGCCAGGCGAGCGTTCGGGATCTCCTCCGGCAGCCGGATGTAGACGTCCTGACCGAGCGGAGTGGCAATCTCGTCCTGAAAGAACTGTCCGAGACTGCGACGACGTGGATCCACGCGGCGCAGCAGCTCGCCCTCGTAGAACCCGAGGCTGAGCGCGTGATAGGCCTGGCGCGTCCCCGGTTCCCACGCAGGCTTCTGACGAGCGAGCACGACCGCGAGCCGATCCAGGTCGGCGACCACGCTCCGATCGACAGGTTCATCGATGGCGAAGAGTCCCGCCTGGTGGGCGAGCAGCTGGCGGACGGTGATCTTCTCTTTGCCCTGCTGCGCGAACTCTGGCCAGTACCTGGCCACCCGCTCTTCGTAGTCGAGCCAGCCGCGTGAATGTGCGATGGCGAGGGTCATGGCGGCAAGGCCCTTCGTCGCCGAGTGGACGATCACCATGGTGTCCTGCTCCCACGGTTCGCCCGTCAGCTTGTTGCGGACGCCGCCCCAGAGGTCGACGACCTTCTCGCCGCGGTGATAGGCGCAGCAGGCGCCGCCCAGCTCTCGCCGTCGAGCGAAGTTATCGGCAAACACCTCGCGCACGGCCTCGAAACCACGGCTGACGTGGCCCTGAACAACAACGCGGTCCAGCGTGGTGACAGACATGGCGGCACTCCTCAGGGACCGTCGAGACGGCGTCGAAAATCCGCCACGACACGTGAACTTTCCCGCGGCTCGTTCGAGAATGCGAGGCACATCGGCCGATTGTTCCAGTGGCCTCGCTAACGAAAAGGAATGGAGCATTACGCGTGCCGTTGACAACCTGGACCGATCGGGACCCTAATTCGCCTACCGTCAAGATCTCGAGGGAGGCCCGCTATCACGTCGACAGGCGGTCAATCGAGGCTGGCGGCAGGAGGCGACGAATGCGGCATTTGACCATCGGAGTTTTCGTGTGTGCGTTGATGGGCGCGGCCGTCAGCGCGCAGGCGCCGGACGCGCAGGTGACGGCGCCCATCCAGAAGTTCATCGACAGCTTCAACAAGGGCGACGTGGAGGGTGCGGCGGCGACCCACGCGGCGGTACCGGAGCTGTCGATCACCGACGAGGTCTCGCCGTACATCTGGCGAGGCGCGCAGGCGTTCAAGGCCTGGAGCAGCGATCTGGCCGCCAATGACAAGAAGGCCGGCATTACCGATCAGGCCGTCAAGATCAGCGCGCCGACGAGGGTCGAGACAAGCGGCGATCAGGCGTATGTCGTCGTGCCGGCCGTTTACACCTTCAAGCAGGGTGGCGTGGCCATGCGCGAAGCGGCGCAGATGACGTTCGTCCTCAAAAAGGGCGCCGGAGGCTGGCTGATCCACGGCTGGACGTGGACAGGACCGAAGCCCCAGAAGGTCGCGGCTCCCGCCAAGCACTAAAACCAGGACGGAACGAACTTCGTACGTCGCGCACGCTGGGGTCAGATGGCTCGCGCCGTCTCCCCAGCGCGCGGATCTCGCGCGTCGTGGACTTCAGGCCTCTGGCGATCGATCTCCGCGCAGCTCGCGCGTGAGCCACGCCCTCGCCAACCGCCAGTCACGCATCACCGTCTGAGGTGACACCTGAAGAGCGTCGGCGGTTTCCTCAACGCTCAGCCCTCCGAAAAACCGCAACTCGATGACCTTTGCCCGCCGCGGATCGATTCGCGCCAGGCTCTCGAGAGCATCGTCCAGAGCGCAGAGCGACGATGCGCCATCCGAATCGGGTGTCGGAATCTGATCCAGATCGACTGCCGACGAGTGTTCGGCCCGCACGGCGCCGCCACCTCGCTTCGCCGCAGCCCGAGCACGCGCCGCATCGACGAGGATACGCCGCATGATCTGGGCTGACAATGCGAAGAAGTGCACACGATCCTGCCAGTCGACGTCCCGGGCGTTTATCAGCCGCAGGTAGACCTCGTGGACCAGAGCCGTGCTCTGCAGCGTTCCGCCTGAACGCTCGCGTCCGCATGTAGCGTCGCGCTTGCGCCCGTAATTGGCCATACACCACCGGCATGAGCTGCTCCAGGGCGCACTGGTCGCCCTGGCGCCATGCCTTCAGCAGCCCGGTGACGTCGACCGAATCGAGAGGCGTCACGCGGACATTGTAGTTCCGGCTCCCTTGATCCGCTTACCCGGATGAGGGGCCTTCCTTCGCGCATGCCCTTGGTCCTTGCGCCGTTTTGGATGTCCGTATACGCTCGGTCCATCAGCAGAATAGAGGCCTGAACGGCAGGTCCCTGGCATTCCTTGCACTCTCGATCGCAGGGAGACGAAGCTGAAACGTGACTCCCGAACGCTGGCAGCAGGTCGCCAGAATCTACCAGTTGGCCGTCGACCAGGACGCGCCTACGCGCGACGCGTTTGTCTCCGAGGTCTGCGAGGGCGACGAGGCCTTGAAACGCGAGGTAGAGTCGCTGCTCCAGCAGGATGCGGAGTCGGTCGTCCTTGATCGGCCGGTCTGGGCTGCCGCCGCACGATTGTTCGAGGATGGTTCCGACTTTCGTCCTGGTGCGACCCTGGGCCCCTACCGCATCGAGAGCCCTCTCGGCGCCGGAGGCATGGGAGAGGTCTTCCGTGCCACCGATACTCGTCTCAATCGCCAGGTGGCGATTAAAGTGCTCCCAACGGGCGTCGCGCTCGATCCGCAGATGCGCGCCCGGTTCGCCCGCGAAGCCAGAGCGGTTGCCGCGCTGACGCACCCGCACATCTGCACGCTGTACGACGTCGGGCGTCATGACGACGTCGACTTCCTCGTCATGGAGTATCTGGAGGGCGACACGTTGGCTGTACGGCTGGCGGCCTCCCGACTGTCGTTGGACCAGGCCCTCACGCACGCCATCGAGGTTACCTCCGCCCTCGACCACGCGCATCGCCACGGGATCGTCCATCGCGATCTCACACCCCGCAACATCATCCTGACAGTGACCGGCGCCAAGCTGCTCGACTTCGGCCTCGCGAAGTTCCGGCCGGCAGCACCCTTGGGTCTCGAGGACGAGGACGCGGCGCGCGACGAGCCTGCCCCGAAGGCGGCGGTATCCATCGGGCCGGAGCCGCTCGACGGCGACGACGCCCACGTGACGCGCGCCGGCGCCCTTCTGGGTACAGCACGGTACATGTCCCCCGAGCAGATCGACGGCTGCGAAGTGGACAATCGGAGCGATCTGTTCTCATTCGGGGCAGTCTTCTTCGAGATGCTGACCGGAACGCGCGCATTCGAAGGCGACAGCACAGTCAGTGTCCGGGCCGCCATTCTCGGGCACGAACCGCCCGCGGTGTCCTCACTTCAGCCGACGGTGCCCCGAGCGATCGACGACATCGTGCGCCGCTGTCTCGCCAAGACCCCCGACGCCCGATGGCAGTCAGCTGGCGACGTCGGACGCGAGCTGAAACGAGTATCCGAGACGATCAACCCGGCGCGGGCACACACACGAGGACCCTGGAGATGGGTTGCCGCCATTCTCGCCACCGTGATCACGGGCCTTGCGGCGTGGCTCTTTGCTCTGGCGTTTCAGCGGTCGACGAGTCCTCCGTCCAGCCAGATTCGATCCCTGGCGGTGCTGCCGTTCGAGAATCAGTCAGGCGACCCAGGCCAGGATTACTTTGCAGACGGGATGACGGAGCAACTCATTGGCGACCTGGCCAAGATCAGCGAACTACGCGTCATCCGCTACAGAAACGCGCCCAAGGCAGCGTCGATGGTCGCGCAGGAACTACAGGTTGACGCGATCATCGAGGGTTCGGTCGTTCGCACGAGCAACGAGGTGCAGGTCTCTACGAAGCTGGTGAAGGGAATCTCAGGAAAGACCATCTGGACGCAGAGTTTCAGGAGCGACTTGCGCGACGTGCCGGCGCTGCAAAGCGAGCTGGCGCAAACCGTTATCGCCAAAGTCGGCATCACCTTGACGCCGCAGGAGCAGGCGCGACTGGCGAATGCCCGGCCGGTCGATCCGGCCGTCCATCGGCAGGTTCTGCTCGGCCGACACCACGCTGCGACAACAACGGAGGAGGGCCTGCGGAAAGCCATTCTATTTCTCGAGGCTGCGGTTGCCATGGATCCTGCCAACGCGCTGGCACATGCCGGGCTGGCCGAAGCCTACATGGGGCTGTCCGGCTTCTATGCGCCCCCGCGGGACGTGATGCCGAAGGCGAAGCGTGCCGCCGAGACCGCGATTGGCCTGGACGGGTCACTCGCCGAGGCTCACGCGGCGCTGGGTTTCATCCATCTGGTGTACGACTGGGACGGACCGGCTGCAGAGAAGGCACTCGTGCGCGCGCTCGATCTCAACCCTACACTTGCGGTAGCCCGTCTGCACTACGCGGCGTACTTGACGACGCAGGGACGGCATCAGGAGGCCGTCCGGGAGATCCGGCGCGCGGTCGAGTTCGATCCATTGTCGGTGCGCGTCTACTCGATGGGCACGAGTCTCCTGTTGTTCACGCGCCAATACGACGAGGCGATCGAGCTCGCTCGGAAGGGCATGGAGCTCCAGTCCGATTCGGCGTTCGTCCATGCGTTTCAGGGGGTGGCCTACGCGCAGCAAGGTCGGTTCAACGAGGCAGTTGCCGCTGCGCAGAGAGCCGAGCGATTCGACAACAGCCCGACGATTCTGGCGCTCGAAGCGGTGGTCCTCGCCGCCGCAGATCAGAAGGACGCTGCGTTGAAGCTCATCCGGCGAATGGAAGCGTCGGCAAGAACTCGATACTTCTGTCCGTACGAGATCGGCGCTGCGTATGTGAGTCTTGGCGACGCGAGCGCCGCGGTCGATTGGTTTCGCAAGGGCGTCGACGGTCGCGCCGACTGCATGGCCTGGCTCGGAGTCGAGCCCTGGATTGATCCGTTCCGCTCGGATCCCCGCTACGCCCGCCTCCTGCGAGATATAGGCTTGGATCCAGGCGCGCGGTAGCGTCGCATCCGCCATCGTTGACGTTCCGGCTTCTCTTCTCCGCTTACCCAGGTGAGGACCGCTGTTGGACGCTGAGGCTGCCAGCGACCTGTGGCAGCACGAGTCAGTTCCATTGCGGCCAATGGGTAAAAGGAGAACATCATGAAGGCCAAGCATGTGATTTGGTGCCTGACGGCCGCCTCGCTTCTCACGCCTGCTTCGGTCAGCGTCGTGAGAACCCAGGGCGCGCCACACGCGAGCCACGCTGGCACCGGCGGGCCTCTCCCGGAGGCCGTTCGCCAGGCGACCGAGCGTTTTCGAGACGTGAATGCCGCGATCGCCGCAGGGTACGCGCAGTTTCAGGGGTGCGTCAGCGGCCCGGAAGAAGGAGCGATGGGAGTGCACTATTCGAACTTCGCGCTGTTCGATAACAAGGTGGAGGTCGAGCATCCGGAGGTGCTGGTGTACGAACCCAGGAACGGTCGACTCCACCTGGTCGCGGTCGAGTACGTCACACCGGCTCCGGCCTGGGATCCCACACATGGAGAATTCGAAAAGCCCGAGCTGATGGGACACCTGCTGCATTTCGCGCCCGGCCCCAACCGCTACGGTCCGCCAGCGTTCTACGAGTTGCATGTCTGGGCCTGGAAGAGCAACCCGCGTGGGACCTTCGCAGACTGGAACCCTAACGTGTCGTGTGCTGAGTGGGAAGGGACGACGTCGTAGCTCGCTGGCGGAAATTGAATCTTTCGGGGTCGACGGCCGCGCCGATTTGAGCGCCGCCTCAAACGGCGCGTGCCGTCTCCCCAGCGTGTCGCGCCAGTTCGCCCAGCTGGTCGGTGGTACCGAGCAGCACCAGCGAGTCTCCGGCCTCCATGCGCGCGTCCGACGCCGGGTTGAACTCCATGCGGCCCGAGGCGCGGCGGATGCCGACCACGATCACCCCGAAACCCTGACGAAGGTTGGCGCCGACAATCGTCTGGCCGGCGAGCGGCCCATCCCCTCGCACCTCTACCTGCTCCATGGAGAGGTCCATGAACTCGGAGCTGGTCGCCAGCTGCACGAACTCCACGACCGCTGGCCGGAGGGCCAGCTGCGCCATGTGCAGGCCCCCGATCTGGTAGGGCGAGATGACGCGATCCGCGCCGGCTTTCTTGAGCTTGCGCGCCGATTCGTCGCTCTCGGCTCGGCCGATGATGTAGAGCGACGGCTGCATCAGGCGGGCGGACAGGATGGCGTAGACGTTTTCCGCGTCGGTGGAGACGGCGGCGATGAGGCCGCGCGCGCGCGCCACGCCCGCCTTGCTCAGCACCTCTTCGGAACTCGCATCTCCCTCGACCACCAGCCGGCCCGCCTCGCGCAGGATCTGCAGCCGTGCCGGGTCGCGTTCGATCACCACGTACGGGACGCGCTGGCGCTCGAAGTCCTCGACGACGATCGCGCCGATGCGGCCGTAGCCGCAGACGATGAAGTGGTTCTCCAATTGCTCGAGCATGTGCATGACTCTGCGGCGCTCCCACGGATTGTGCAGGGTGCCTTCGATCACGCGCGCGCCGAGCAGCGTGAACGAGTAGAGCACCGTGCCGACGCCTCCGACAAGGAGCGCGCTCGTGAACGCCTCGCCCGCCCTCGAGAGTGGATGGACCTCGCGATAGCCGACGGTCGTCAGCGAGATGATGGTCATGTAGAAGGCGTCCCACGCAGACCAGCCTTCGATGACCATGTAGCCCGTGGTGCCGGCGATCACCATGAGCGACAGGAGCACGGCGGCCAGGACCGGCGCGGTGGGCGCCCAGCGGCGGGTCACGCCAAGAGTTTACCCGCAGCAGCGTGCGGCGCGCTCAGGCTGATCGGTCTACCGGCGCCGAAGCATCGTCGCCGTCAGGAGCGTCAAGTCGTCGGTTTGAGGGCGCCCCCCGAGTCGCTCCCGGACGCGTGTCAGGATGGAATCGAGCAATGGCGCGCCGCCATCGGCGTGCTGGCCGACGGCGGCCAGAATCCCCTCCTCGCCGGTATCGTCCGCAATCGCGAGCGCATCCGAGACGCCGTCCGTGTAGAGAAGGAGGAGATCGCCTGGGCTCATGTGCACGCGTCGCTGCTCCCAGGCGGAACCCGGCAGCGCGGGCGAAACCAGCGGACCCGTGCTCGCAAGGCGCACGAGCTGTCCGTTCGCGGCGCTGAGCAACCCGGCTGGATGCCCCGCGTTGACGTAATCCAGGCGTCCCTCTTCTGTCGCCAGGACGGCCGCGATCAATGTCACGAACCTTTCCGCTCCGAAGGCGGCCATGCTGCTGCGAAGGCGTTCGAGAACGGCGATGGGTTCGTAGCCGTCCGCGTGGGCGGCGCGAAACGCCGACTTGACCACGCCGGTCAGCATGGCGGCTGAGACTCCATGACCCATGACGTCGGCGACGAGCAGCGCAAACCGTCCCGAGTCGATCGCGACATAGTCGCAGAGGTCGCCGCCGAGCTCGGTGCAGGACACGTAGCGACTACAAATAGAGAGCTGATCGCTGACCATGTCGACGTCAGGCAGGAGCCCCTGTTGAAATGCGCGCGCGTCGCCGAGCTCCCTCTCGAGCCGATCCACATGCCGACGGTTTTCCTGTCGACGCCAGCGCAGCTCGAGGCAACGCTCGACCAGCGTTTGCAGGACCTCCCGGTCAAACGGCTTCTGGATGAAGTAGAACGCGTGGCCGCGGATCGCACGAATCAGCTTCTGATCGAGATCGTCCAGGCTGCCGGTCATCATGATGATGTCGACGTCGGGGTGATCCGCCTTGAGCCGCGCCATCAGCTCGAAGCCGTCCAGCTCGGGCATCCTGATGTCGAGGATGACGAGGTCGGGCTTGAACTCGGCGGCGAGCGCCGCGGCATGCGGGGAGGACTGGCTTCCGACCACGCGGTGGATCCCGCCGAGCACGCGTTCGACGGCTCGAACCATGCCTGGCTCGTCATCGACGACGAGGATGCGCGAGGCCTTCTTCATGAGGTGGCGCCCGCGAGTGTCGATGACGCCAAGGGCACCGTCACGTGAACACGCGTGCCCTTCCGGGGTTCGCTCTGCAGGCTCAAGGTGCCTCCGATCTCCCACAGGATCGAGCGGCAGATGGACAGGCCCAGCCCGTTGCCGTTGACCTTGGTGGTGAAGAACGGCTCGAAGACTCGCGGCAGGTCCTCGGGCGCAATCCCGCAGCCGGTGTCGGCGACGGTGATGGCCATCTGGTCCGGCTGAGACTCAACCCGTACGGTCACATTGCCGCCCTGCGAGCTCGCTTCCCTGGCGTTGGTCAGCAGGTTGAGGAATACCTGCTCGAGATCGCTTTGCCCGCAGGCAACCGGCGCCAGATCTCCCTTCGTTTCCACCACGAGATCGATTCCACGGCGCTCCATCCCATCCTTGAGCACGGCAAACGTCGTCTCGAGCGCCGGTTGCACCTGGCCGTGGTGATTGCGGCGGGCGCCGCCTCGTGCGAACGACAGCATGCCGCCGAAGATCCGCCGGCAGACCTGCAAGGACATCTGCACGTGATCGAGATCCTGCAGATAGACGGTTGGCTCCATCTTCCCGCTCTGCAGGTCCACCTGTATCTGCTGAATGAGCGGGAGCATTGACCCGAGAGCGTTGTTCACATCGTGCGACACGGTGCGTGCGAGGTCGGCAATCGCGTGCTTGCGCTCGGCCGTCAGAATGCGAGCCTGCAGCGATTCGGTGCGATGCAGGTTCTGGATGGCGACCGCGGCTTGAGACCGGAAACGATCGACGAGCTCGGCATCGAACGGCTTCAGCCTTCCCGGATGGCGTGCGGCCACCTTGAGGATTCCGAACGTGCCGTCGCGCGCGACGAGCGGCGCACACAGCATGGACGCTTCGCGCTCCTCCTCTGTGGCCGTGGGCCCGCCACGGTTGTAGTCGAGCATCTCGGCCAGGCGCGCGACCGGTTTCCCCGTCCATTCACTCCAGACGTCTCCGCGCCGATCGAAGCCATGGATTTGGGCTGAGGCCAGCGTCGGCTGAAGGGTCGAATCGAGCGGCAACGTCAGCCCGATGCGGTGGCTCCGTGCCTTGGTCCACGAAATCTGTTCCGCCACGACCCGCAGCGTGTCCTCGCCGTTCTCCCGGATCAACAAGGCGGACGAGTGGTCGTAGTGCGTCAGCGAGCGGAGCCCGGCGAGGATCTGGTAGAAGAGATCCTTCGGGTGGATCTGCTCCATGATCTTCCGGTCGATGCGGTCACGGACCTCGAGCATCCGCTCCCGGTCCATGAACCGGATGGCCTCGGACAGCGCGGCGGTAATGCGCGCGAGGAGCCGCCCGTCATCGCGGCCGAAAGCCGGCTGCGCCCGCATGAATGCCATCGCGCCCCATGCGGCACCCCGCCGCCGGATGGGAGCCATCATCACGTCCCCGCGTGCCGGGGGGTGTGTATGACGAATGAACCGGGCGATGTGGTGCAAATCCCAGCTGCCCCCGCGCGGAACGGTCAGCAGCAGCTGAGCTGCCGGCTCACCGTCTTCGGTCACGGCGACGCAGCCGTGGGTCGCCTGGAAGAACGCCCGGCTCTCCCGGAGCGCATATCCCAGGGCCTTGCGCGGCTCGCGGATCGAGCGCAGGTATTGAGACAGGTTGTCGAGGAACTTGAGGGATTCGAGTTCCCGGGATGGTGTCAGCATGAGTCCCGCTCCGGGAGGTGTTGAACATCCCGCCAGACGCGGCCGGACCCGACATCTTACTGCGGCAGCCGGCCGGCCGTGTGCGTCGACGAGAGCTGTGTCCAGGGTTGGGAGTTGGCGCGTTTCAGGCTATCCTCAGAACGCCCCCCTGCGACGGCCCCTTAGGGAGCCCCCGTGAAAACCCAGAGATTTGCCGTTTTCCTGTTCCTTCTGGCCCTTGTTCCTATGGCGGGCCAGGCTCAGGCTCAGGCCCTTCCATCGGGTTGGCCCAGCCGACTCGAGCTCGGAATGGCCGACGCTCCCGGCGGCGCGGCAGCGATGAAAGCCACCGCCCCGTTCGGCTTTCGCTACCAGTACCTGGCTGGCGGAGCGAATACGGGGAATGGCTGGGCCACGTGGAATACCAACGGGGATTTCGCGAGGTTCTATATCGAGGACTCGATCGCCAACGGCATCGTCCCGGTCTTCACGTACTACATGATGCTTCAGTCGACGCCGGGGGGTGGCAACGAGAGCGCCGCGGTGTTCACCAATCTGAACGACACCGCCACCATGACGGCGTACTACAACGACCTCAAACTGTTCTTTCAGAAGGCTGGCGCATTTACCGGACGCAAAGTGGTCCTCCATGTGGAGCCGGACCTCTGGGGCTACATGGAGCAGCGCTCCGCAAACGACGACGCCAGGTACCGTTCCCGCGAAGGTGGCCGAAACAGGGATTCCCGAATTGGCAGGACTGCCGGGCAACGTCTCCGGCTTTGCCCGAGCCGTCCTGAGGCTTCGGGACGCATATGCGCCCAACGTGAGCGTCGGCTATCACCTCAGCGTCTGGGGAACCAACGTCGATATCGGCCTTTCCAACCCGTCCGACGCGGTAGTGGATGCGCTGGCTGCTCGAGCCGCGGCCTTCTATCGCTCGCTCGCGGCCGACTTCGACGTCGCCTTCGCGGAGTTCAGCGACCGGGACGCGGCCTTCAAGCAGTACGTCTACGGAGACGGCGGCCAGTCCTGGTTTGACGCCGAAGATTTCCGCCGCAGCGCGCGATTCCTGCGCGGTTTCTCCGCAGGCGCGGCGAAGCGGATCGTGATGTGGCAGATTCCTCTGGGCAACACGAAGGTCAGGGCCCAGAACAACACGACCGGACACTATCAGGACAACCGTCCCGAGTGGCTGCTCGACGATCCGTCCCGTTCACACCTCGCGGATTTTCGCGGCGCCGGGGTCGTGGCGTTCCTGTTCGGCGGCGGCGCCGGCGGCACCACGTGCGCCTGCAACGGTCAGAACGATGGCGTCACGAACCCGGCACCAATCAACGGCAACACCCTTGCCTCTGAGGCGGCCGCTCCAGGTTCGGCGCCAGTCCAGGTGATGCGGGGAACCACGCCGACCCTGGTGACGCCTTACGCCGCCGATGACGACGGCGGGTTTTTCCGGTGGAAGGCCTGGCAGGTACTACCAGGACGGGCCGATGACTTTGTCTTCTGCAACGTCCACGCCGCCGACGTCGCCGACCAATCTCAGAATCGTCCGCTGACCGCCGCCGACGGTCACGAAGTGCCTACGACTCCTCGCCCGATGCGCTGACTTCGCCCAGGCTCTTCGCTTCTGCGCACGTGCGGCACACGCAGGCCACGCTGCGCTGATCCTCGGGCACTCGCGCGAGGACATCGGGCGGGATAGAGGTCGAGAAGCACCAGCAGGTCTGCTTCCCCTGGGCGATTTCGCAGTCGTTCGGCCCACCGCACAGCGGACAAGGGGTCGCGCTGTCCATGCCGCTACCAGTTCAAGACGCGGGCAAAGACCAAGGGCGCGACGATCGTCGCGTCCGACTCGATGATGAACTTCGGCGTGTTCACGGCGAGCTTGCCCCACGTGATCTTTTCGTTGGGGTCCGCGCCCGAGTACGACCCATAGCTTGTCGTCGAGTCGCTGATCTGGCAGAAGTAGCCCCACAGCCGCACATCGGCCATCTGGAGATCCTGGCTGAGCATGGGGACGACGCAGATGGGGAAATCGCCGGCGATGCCGCCGCCGATCTGGAAGAGGCCGATCGAGGTGCGCGGGCTCGTGGCGCGGTACCACTCGGCGAGCTTGATCATGTACTCGATGCCCGACCGCACCGTGTGCACGTTCTTGAACGTGCCCTGAATGCAGTGCGCGGCGTAGATGTTGCCGAGCGTCGAGTCCTCCCATCCGGGAACGAAGATCGGCAGGTTCGCCTGGGCGGCGGCGAGCAGCCAGCTGTCGGCCGGATCGATCTCGAGGTGGTCGCTGAGGCGCCCCGACAAGAGCACGCGGTAGAGAAACTCGTGCGGGAACAGGCGCTCGCCGGCGGAATCCGAGCGCTTCCATTCCTCGAGGACGACGCTCTCGATGCGCCGCATTGCTTCGTGCTCGGGGATGCACGTGTCGGTCACGCGGTTGAGGTGACGGTCGAGCAGCTTCTGCTCGTCTTCCGGCGTCAGGTCGCGGTAGCGCGGCAGGCGCTCGTAGTGGGAGTGCGCGACGAGGTTGAAGACGTCTTCCTCGAGGTTGGCGCCGGTGCAGCAGACGGCGTGGACTTTCCCCTGGCGAATCATCTCGGCGAGCGACACGCCCAGCTCCGCCGTACTCATCGCGCCCGCCAGCGCCATCATCATCGATCCCCCCGATTCGAGGTGCGCGATGTAGGCAAGGGCTGCATCGTTGAGCGACGCGGCGTTGAAGTGGCGGTAGTGCCGCTCGATGAACTCGGAGACGGGCCCGAGACGCGAGTGTCGGTCCGCGACCGCCGGCGTCTTACGGGTTTCCGCAGTGCGAGGAAAGCTGCTCATGTCGCGATGCCTCGGCGACCGTTGTCTCGCGAGATCGGCCCCAGAGGTCGCAACAGAGCCGTCCCGGGCGCGTCCTACGGCTTGCGCTGGCCAAGCCGCCATCGGAACGCGGGTGGCTTCACGAGAGATTACCACGTCCCGCCTTCGCCCCGACTACGCCCTTCGGGCTTCGTCGAGGTCTTGCCGAAGCGCTTCGCGAAGGCGGACAAGGGCACGGGGGTCTTCGCGGGCCCCGCGGGTATTGAGAACACGATAAGATCGCGGCATGCGCAGAGTGCTCGCCGCAGTTGTATTGACCAGCGTTGCGGGGGTGGCCTCCGCTCAGCCCGTCGCGCCGTCGCCGGAACAGACCGCCGAAGTGCAGGCGGCCCTCGCCAGAGTGGCGCCGAGCCTCGTTCGCATCCACGTCGTCTCGGTTGATTTTCAGGACGGCCGCGAGCTCAAGCGCGAAGCGTCCGGGAGCGGCACGATCATCGCTCCGGACGGTCTCGTCATCACGAACCACCACGTCGCTGGCCACACGCGCGCGATCACCTGCACGCTCGCCAGCCGCGAGGAGATTCCAGCCGAGCTCGTCGGCACCGACCCCCTCTCGGATATCGCCGTGCTCCGTCTGCGCCCGGCCACGCCGCGGAAGTTTCCGGTCGCCACGTTCGGCGACGTCACCAAGCTGAAGGTCGGTGACCGCGTGCTGGCCCTCGGCAGTCCGCTCGCGCTGTCGCAGTCGGTCACGATGGGGATCGTCAGCAACACCGAGATGATCATGCCGGGCATGTTCTGGCCCTTCAATCGCATGACGCTCGACGGCGAGGACGTCGGATCCATCGTGCGGTGGATCGGCCACGACGCGGCCATCTTCGGCGGCAATTCCGGTGGACCGCTGGTCAACATGCAGGGGCAGATCGTCGGCATCAACGAGATCAGCCTCGGCCTGGCGGGCGCGATTCCCGCGGATCTGGCGCGTGAGGTCGCCGACTCGATTATTCGCGACGGCCGCGTGAAGCGCGGGTGGATCGGCCTCGAGATCCAGCCGCTCCTGACGTCGGGCAAGGCGACGCGCGGCGCGCTCGTCGGCGGGACGATCGAGGGCTCGCCCTCCGCCGAAGCGGGCTTCGCCTCCGGCGACATCCTGTTGAAGCTCGCCGGACGGGACGTGCTCGTCCGGTTCGCCGAGGAAGTCCCGGTCTTCAACCAGCTGGTCATGCGGCTGCCGATCGGGAAGCCCGTCGAGGCGACGGTCCTCCGCGAGGGTGCAGAGAAAACCCTCCGCGTCACCCCGTCCGAGCGCGAGAGCGTCGACGCACGCATTCGCGAGCTGCCGCTCGTTGGCGTGACGGCGTCCAACTTGACGGGGTGGGCGGCCAAGGAGCTCAAGCGGACGAGCCGCGACGGCGTGCGAGTACGTGGCATCCGTCCCGGCGGACCGGCCGATGAGGCCAAGCCAGCGCTCCGGGAAGACGACGTGATTCTGTCGATCGATGACCGCCCCACCGTGTCCTACGAGGCCCTCGAAGGTGCGGTCGAGACGTTGACGCGGGACAAGGACGCACGCGTTCCCGCACTGGTGGCCTTCGACCGTGCCGGTGAACGCCTGCTGACGGTCGTCGAGCTCGGCCGGCCCGGGCTCGAGGATCCGGGGCTCGAAGCGCGAAAGGCGTGGGTGCCGATCTCGGTGCAGGTGCTCACCCACGAGCTCGCCGATCGGCTCAACCTGCCGGGCCGCACGGGCGTGCGCGTGACGCGCGTCTTCGGCGGCGCGGCCGAGGCGGCCGGGCTGAAGATCGGCGATGTCATCACGGCGCTCGATGGCAATCCGCTGGAGGCTTCGCAGCCCTCCGACGCGGACCTCTTCGCGACCCTCATCCGCCAGTACAAAATCGGATCGACTGCGGCGCTGACGATCGTGAGGAACGGCAAGCCGATGGACGTCGCCGTCAAGCTCGACACCTCGCCGCGGCTGCCGCGCGAGATGAAGAAGTACGAGGACCCGAGCTTCGAGTTCCGCGTGCGCGACATCGCCGCCGCCGACCGCGTGTCGTCGCGGCTTCCTGCGGATCAGTCGGGCGTCCTCGTCGATGCGGTTCGTGAAGGCGGCTGGGCGGCGCTCGGCCATCTGGCCGATGGCGACATGCTGCTGACCATCGACGGCGAGGCGGTTGGCGACGTCGAGGCCGTGCAGCGCAAGATGGCGCGAATTGCCGAGGCGAAGCCGCGGTCGGTCGTCTTCAAAGTCCGGCGGGGCATTCGAACCTTTTTTGTGGAGCTGGAAACCGGCTGGCGATAGCGCCCTACACACTATGAGAAAAACAACGGTCACCGTAACGGCGTGCGCGACACTGCTTCTCACCGCGTTCCCCGGCCTGCTCTCCACGTCCGTGGCAGCTCAGGACAGTCGCCCAGCGGCTCGAGACGTAGTCAAGAAGTGGCAGGAAGCCGTCGTAAACGTGCGCGTGGTACTCAAGATGCGCATGTCGATGGGCGGCCGCGAGATGCAGGCGTCCGACGACCCGGTCGATACGGTCGGCACAGTTATTGATCCTTCGGGACTGACCGTGCTGTCGCTGGGCTCGCTCAATCCCGGGGCGATGATGAGCAAGCTCATGGGGGCCGGCGGCAATGGTCAACCCGCGGTCGAGATTACGAGCGAGCCGACGGAAGTGAAGATCCGCCTGGCGAACGGCCGCGAGCTGCCCGCGAAGATCGTGCTGCGTGACGAGGATCTCGATCTCGCGTTCCTGCGTCCCACGACGAAGCCGGATACGCCACTCGTGGCCCTCGATCTGACCGACGCCGCAAAGCCAGCGCTCCTCGACCAGGTTCTGGTGCTGTCGCGGCTGGGACGCGTCGGTGGATGGACGGCCGGCGCGGCGCTCTACGACATCGGCGCGATCATCGAGAAGCCACGCACGTTCTACGTGCTGGCCGGCGCCTCGTCTGGCATGGGCACTCCGGCCTTTCTAACCAACGGCCGCGTCGTCGGACTGCTCACGCTCCGTCAGATCGAGGCCGGCCGCTCCAGCATGGCGTCGATGATGGGCGGGACGGAAAGCATGGGGATGCTCGGCGTCATCCTGCCCGCCGCGGATGTGCTGGAAATTGCGAAGCAGGCGCCGGATAAATAGGGCTCAAGGCTCAAGGCTCAGGGCTCAGGCAAGATCTTCGAGCAAGTAGTTGAGGGTTTTGCCTGAGCCTTGAGCCCTGAGCCTTGAGCCAGACACAGCATGAATCAATGACACTGAAAACCGCGGCGTGGGTGGCGGCCGCGGTTGTGGGCACGCTGGTCGTGCTGACCATCGCCGCAGCTGCGGGCTCCCGAACCGAGCCGCTCCGCAAGCTCGTTGTCGCCACGCTCGAAGAACGGCTCGACAGTCGCGTCGAGCTGAAGGCCTTCAGCGTCGATTTGTTTCCTGCCGTGACCGTGCAGGGGAGTGGGCTGACCATACGGCTCCGCACCGTGACCGATCCCGCGGTTCCGCCGCTCATCCAGATCGACAGCTTCACCGTGCACTGTGGGATCGTGGACCTCCTTCGCCGCCCGCGTCATTTCAAGCACGTGACGCTCGAGGGATTGGTCGTCAACATCCCGCCGGGCGGTTTCAAGAAGGGCGTCAGTCCGTCTGTCAGCACTGATCCCGCAAGTTCCGGCTTCAGCCGGAAGGAAGACACCCCAAAAGAATCTCCGATCATCGTCGACGAGCTGCTGGCCGACGGCGCGCTGCTCCGGATCATCCCGCGGAGCGAGGGCAAACAGCCGAAGGAGTTCGCCATCCACGCGCTGACCATGCGGTCGCTCGGGATTGCCGAGCAGATGCCGTTCACGGCGACGCTGACCAATCCCCTGCCGAAGGGGCAGATCGAGACGAGCGGCACGTTTGGTCCGTGGCAGAAGGGCGCCCCCGGCGAGACGCCGCTCGCCGGGATGTACACGTTCGAGAAGGCGGACCTCGGCACCATCAAGGGTATCGGTGGAACCCTGAGCTCGAAGGGCGCGTTCGGCGGCGAGCTCGGGCGGATCTCGGTCAAGGGTGAAACGCACGTTCCGGACTTTCATCTCACTATCAGCAATCAGCCGGTGGCCCTCAGCGCGAGCTTCCAGGCAGTCGTCGACGGCACGGACGGCGACACCTACCTGAACGAAGTCAACGCCCAGTTCGGGCAGACGTCGCTGACCGCGACGGGTGCGGTCACCGGCACGAAGGGCGTCAAGGGCCGGAACGTCAAGCTGACCGTGCACATCCAGGAGGGCCGGATCGAGGACCTGCTGCGCCTCGCGGTGAAGGGTGACAAGCCGATGCTTGTTGGCCGGGTCGGTCTGCAGACCGATTTCGAGCTGCCGCCGGGCGAGAGGGACGTCATGGAGAAGCTGCTGCTCGCGGGCACCTTCGACGTCGATGCCGCGAAGTTCACCGACGCCGGCGTCCAGAAGAAGCTGTCGGGCATGAGCCACCGTGCCCGCGGCCGCGATCCGGATGCGCAGGCCGAGAATGTCGTGTCAGACTTGAGTGGCAGGTTCAGGTTGAAGGACGGCTCGCTGTCGTTTTCGGATCTGGCGTTCGGCCTGCCTGGTGCGCTCGTCCGGCTTCACGGATCCTACGGGCTCCGCAGCGAGGCGATCGCGTTCGACGGGACGCTGCGCATGGACGCGACGATTTCGGAAGCGGCTGGTGGCGGCATCAAGGGCTTCTTCCTGAAGGCCATCGATCCCATCTTCCGGAAGAAGGGCGCCGGCGCGCTCGTGCCGATCAAAATTGGTGGTACCCGTGAAAAGCCCGAATTCGGGCTCGACGTCGGCAAGGTCTTCAAGAAATAGGATGGAACGATGGCGGAGACAACCAAGCAGTTCGAAGTCGTGAAGTCTGACGAGGAGTGGCGCAAGATCCTGACGCCTGAGCAGTATCAGGTGATGCGCCGTCACGGCACGGAACGCCCCGGCTCCTGCGCACTGCTCAAGGAGCATCGTGCGGGCACCTTCTCGTGCGCCGCCTGCGGGCAGCCACTCTTCGTGGCCGACCGCAAGTTCGAGAGCGGCACCGGCTGGCCGAGCTTCTTCGCGCCGCTCGACGGCGCCGTGGGCGCGTCGGTCGACGACAGCATGTTCATGCGGCGCACCGAGGTCCACTGCAACAGATGCGGAGGTCATCTCGGCCACGTCTTCGAGGACGGGCCCCCGCCGACCGGCCTGCGCTACTGCATCAACGGCGTGGCGCTGAACTTCGTGCCGGCGCCCGACTCTAAGTAGGATCCTTCGTAATCAGGTGGATCAGGTCGGCGAGTCCCGAGGACCCCCACTCCGGCGTGCGAGCGCTTCGGCCGCCTCGTCGATGTCGAGCCCCGCGAAGAATCGGAGTTCCACGACGCCGCCCTGCCGGGCATCGATTGCCGAGAGTGCGTCGAGCGCCTGATCGAGGGCGAGCACGTCCACGCTCGACGGCTGAGCGGCGGGCGACACGTCCGCCAGACTCACCATCGTGGCGCCGCCGCCGCGCTTGCCGGCGTGTTGTCGGCGGGCGTGATCGACGAGGATCTGGCGCATCAACTTCGCCGCCACCGCAAAAAAGTGTGTCCGGTTCTTCAGCGTCAGTCGATCCACATCCACGAGGCGCAGGTAGACCTCATGCACGAGCGCCGTCGCCTGGAGGGCGTGCCCAGGCTGTTCGCGCCGGAGATGGCGGCGCGCCACGCGGCGCAACTCGTCATACACGATCGGGACCAGACGGTCGAGCGCCTCGGCGTCGCCCTGGCGCCATGACAGAAGCAGTCCAGTTACATCGCGCACGCGGAGCAGTCCGTCATCGGCTCGTGAGGGAGAACGGGGCCGTTCTGCGCATCTTATCTGTATGGGGCCACAACGGGGGCGAAACCGTCATTCCCAGAAGGAGCCTTATGAGAACCACTGGTATCCACACACGCTTCGCTTGGTTGGTCGGTGCGGTGGCGTTACTCATCCAGATCTCGCCTGCCCTGGCAACCGACAAAGATCACAACAATCGACCCGTCGAAATCAGCTTCACGAAGTGGGGGGTGACCGCACCTCCTCTGCCCGCGCCGCAGCCACCGTTTGGCCTGTTCGAAGGCCTGGCCGGTGACGGTCTCCCGGGCTCGTTCGACGCAGAGGTTCTCTGGCGACAAATGAGCGTGAACGGGCACGTCACTGGACTCGAGGCCATGTACGAGGTCGTGGACGGGGACCGTTCGTTCACGGCGCTCATCCGGGGCGGGATGAATGCGGCGGGCACCGCACAGCTCGACGGCGTCATCCTGGCTGGGTGGCGCACCGGCGCGCGGGTGCGCGTCGTTTTTCAGAGGCATCTCGCCAGCGAAGGGGGCTGCGTGGCGGCACCGGTCGGCAAGACGTGTTTCGAGGGAACCATCCACGTCGGGCGCGCCCCCAAGGACTGAATGTGCGGCAGGCGCGAACGCCACGCGGCTCATCCCGTGCTGGGTTGCTGACGTAGCAACCCAGCACATCAACACGCGAGCGTTGATGTGACTCCGCTAATGCAGGGGGATGCGAAACAGATTGCGCTGCGAGTCCGTCCTGGTGAATACGTAGATTGAGGGGTTTGGTCCTGGCGAGATCCGGCTACCCTCGATCGTCACGGCGCCTGGCAGTTCTACGCCCCCATCGGCAACGCTGATTCCTGCAGCGGGCAGATCCGGCAGTGACTTTCCAACCGGCACAGGAATCGCGAGAGTCCTTCCCGCGGAGGTCGCGAAAGCGCTCTGGTCGCTCCCGACATAGAAGAACTTCCCGTCTGTAGACCACGTGGCTGAGCATACGTAGCAAATGATCTTGGGAACACCGCCATGGATGGGGACGGCGAGCGTGGCGAGGACAGCATCCTTGCCAGTCCCAGGTGCGCGGATGATCACCCACTCACCGTCAGGCGACACCTCGCCCTTCTCCAGGACCGATACCGTCGGTATTCGCTCTCGGCCCGTTCCGTCCGTCTTGATCCGGACCAGCGCGTTGCTCTCCCCCACCGACCGGAAGATCAACTCTCCGGCAGCGCCGAACGACACCTGATCACCGGCCCTGGCGATTAGGCGAGGTGGCGTGCGCCGGTCGAGGGGCGCCAGCCAGATCTGCGATTCTCCCCTGCCGTCCAACGTCGTGAAGGCCACGTCCTTCTCGTCACGCGAAATCACGTACGCGGTGACGGATTGGCCCGACAGCACGGTGTCACTTTTCCCTGATGCGAGGTCCACCGAGCGCAAGTCAGCTGACGCTGGAATCCAGCCCGATGCCGCCAACCACCAGTCCCGCGCAAAAAGATAGAACACACGTGTGCCATCCCGCGAAAAGCGCGGAGCCGACGCGTAGCCCTCTGACACGATCGCTCGCTCGCCGGCCGCGTCGTGAATCCAGACGCCGCTGCGACGCATGCCGACCGATGTCACGAGAGACCGGCCGTCCGGCGCCAGCGCAATGCCTTCCTCCTCGAGTGGGCCGAAGGTGATCTGCTCCGGTGCTCCGTCAGGAAACCTCTGGCGCCAGAGGTGCGAGCTGCCCCCAACGACCGCGCCAAAGTACATCCACCGTCCGTCTGGAGACCAGGCCGCGGACAAACAGCTGCCCTGAGGTCCAACCTGCCGGCCAGCAGAGCTTCCATCGAACGGTACCAAACGGCACGGTTGAGTAAACGCATGGGCACCGCTCATCTCGACCACAAGCACCGACTGACGGTCGGGAGACGCGAAGGAGTAGTGCGCCATCGCGTGCTCGTCCGGGTCGATATAGATCTCTCTCGAGTCCGCCCGGCCCTCCGTCGCGGTCACAATCCCCATGTGGAGGCCGGACTTGATCTCGGAGAACAGCACCAGATGATCGGCAATCCAGGTGAGTCCGGAGGCGTTGGGCAGGAGCCGCACGGGCTGGCCCCCGAGCACCGGAACAGCCCAGGTATCCCACGCACCGGAAGCGACCTCTGTATACGCGACCCGCGATCCGTCCGGGGTGAACACCGGTCCGTACTTGCGCCCTGCGGAGGTCGTGAGCTGTAACGACTCGCCGTTCGGAAGCAGCTTGACGAAGATCTGACCTGGGCTCAGGAACGACGTGTCGCCGCGCTTGAAGGTCACCATTCGCCCGTCCGGTGACAAGCTGGGCGCCGTGGCCGAGTCGGTAAAGTTCGTGAGCTGCATGTATTCCGATGGCGAGGTCACCGGCGCTGTGGGTTTCGCGAGATAGAACACCCCCACACCGCCTGCGAGCAGCACGAACGTGACGACTATCGGCAGAACCGCACGGTACGCGGGCCTCGGTTGGCGTGCCCCTGGCGCGGCGTCGCTCCCGACTTCGTCGATCTCGAAGCGTACGTCGCCGAGATCCCGTAAACGACGTTTCGGATTCTTGTCCAGGCATCGCTGCAGCAGCAGACGAACGCTGGCCGGTGTTTCGCCCGGCAGAGCGGCCCACTCTGGCTCGCTCCCGAGAACGGCCACGATGGTGTCCGACACCGTCCCGCCCTTGAACGCGACGCGCCCCGTCAACATTTCGTACAGGACGCACCCGAATGCCCAGATGTCGGTCCGCTTGTCAACGACCAGGCCCCGTGCCTGCTCCGGACTCATGTAGCCAGGCGTGCCCATCACGGCACCGTCGCTCGTGTGGTTCATGGTCTTCGTCGGCGAGTCGAGTGAGGTCGGGCGTCGAGCCATCGCCAGCGGCCTTCGCGAGGCCGAAGTCGAGGACCTTCACCACGCCGTCCTGCGTGATCGTGATATTGGCAGGCTTCAGATCGCGGTGGATAATCCCTTTTTCGTGGGCGATGTCGAGGGCGTCGGCGATTTGCCGCGCGATGCTCAACGCGTCACGAATGGGCAGCCCAGGGCCTTGCGACCGTTGACGCGAGACATCCGCGAGGGTGTCCGCGAGCGTCTGCCCGCCCACGAGCTCGAGAACCAGGAACCGGATGCCTTCGGCTTCCTCGAAGCCGTAGATCGCGCCGATGTTCGGATGATTCAGCGCTGCGAGCACCCGCGCCTCCCGCTCGAAGCGCGCGAGCCGCTCGGGGTCGCTCGTGAACGCGTGCGGCAGGAACTTGACCGCGACATCGCGCTCGAGCTTCGTGTCGCGCGCGCGGTACACCTCACCCATGCCGCCCGCACCGAGCAGGGCCTGCACCTGATACACACCTAGTCGCTGGCCTTCCATCATCAACCTCGCCTGGTCACGAGCGTCGTCGCTCCGAACCACCGCGGGTGCCTCGAGAAAACTCTTCGCGCGCTGGTCCGACACCAGTAGGGACTCCACCTCCTCGCGTAGCGCGTCGTTGCCGCCGCAGGCCTCGGCCAGGTACGCTGGGCGCCGATCCGCTGGCAACGCGGTCCACGGCGACTCGCCGGACGCGTACCGATCGCCCACGGCTTTCCGTTCCAGCTCCTTCAGCCGCCGCTCCTCTTCGCGCAGGTCCTCGATCTTCTGCGTGCGCGCCCGGTCGAGCCCACCCTCCTGGATGAAGGTCACGATCTGATGGAGCTCGCCCGCGTCGAGGAAGGTGCCGTGGCCGCGGCAGACGTCGATCACTGCGCCCGAGAGCCTCCCGAAGTTCACGCGGTTCATCATCTTCCCGCAGCGAAGGCACGGGCGGTACCGGACCGGAGCCGTGGCCTTCACAGCCGAGTGGGGCGACAGGCGCTGAAGGACGGCGGCCTGCGACTCCCGCTGCGCGCACAACCGTTCGAAGACGCTGGCATCCACCCAGATGCCGTCACAGCCCGCGCACTCGAGCAGCGGTGTCGCGCCGACATCGATCCGATGAAGGTCCCGCCGGCACGCGGGGCATGTCGCGGCAGCATCGTCTTCCGGCCGGCGGACTCTCGCCGCGCCGCACTTGTGGCAGAACGCCGCCCCATCGAAGCCCAGCGTGAAGCAGGACGGACAGCTGATCGTGGCCAGCCGCGCCTGGCAATACCGGCAGCGCCCGGCTTCCGGGTCGGCCGCCGCGCCGCAGTTGGGGCAGTGCAATCCGGAGGCGTCAGGGGTCATGGATGGCTTAGAATAGCGCTGAACCGCGCTTTCAGCTGTCAGCTTTCAGCCGTCAGCTTGCTGAAAGAGACCACTACTTCAGGACTTGAGCTTCAGGACTTGAACTTCAGACTTCGTGCTTCTGACTTCACCACTTCAGACTTCACACGTCAGACTTCAGACTTTCAGAGGTTCTTATGGGCTTAATGGACTTCATCAAAGGCGAGCTGATCGACATCATCGAGTGGACCGATGATTCACGCGACACGCTTTCGTTCCGCTTCCCCGACGATGACAAGGCGATCAAGAACGGGGCGCAGCTCATCGTCCGCGAGTCGCAGCAGGTGCAGTTCATCTACGTGGGCGAGTTCGGCGACACGTTCGGGCCGGGCAAGCATACGCTGACGACCGACAACATCCCGGTCCTGACCAAGCTCAAGTCGTGGAAGTACGGCTTCAACTCGCCGTTCAAGGCCGACGTCTACTTTCCTGAACACGCGGCTGTTCACCGGCAACAAGTGGGGCACGGCCAACCCGATCATGATGCGCGACAACGATCTCGGGATCGTCCGCGTCCGCGCGTTCGGGACCTACGACTTCCGGATCATCGACCCGAAGCTCTTCCTCAAGGAAGTCGCCGGGTCGGATCAGAACTTCCGTCTCGACGAGTTCGCCGACACGATGCGCTCGCGCATCGTCAGCGTCTTCGCCGACGCGCAGGCGTCCGCGCGCATTCCGGTGTTCGACGTCGCCAGCCGGTACACGGAGCTCGGCGAGGCGCTGCTGCCGCTCATCAATCCCGTGATCGCCGCGAAGTACGGACTCGAGATTGCCAGCTTCATCGTCGAGAACGTGTCGGTGCCGCCGGAGGTGGAAACCGCTATCGACAAACGGTCGAGCATGGCCGCGGTCGGGAACCTCAACGACTACGTCAAGTTCCAGATGGCGCAGGGCATGGAGAAGGGCGGCGGTTCGGGTGGCGCGGCCACCGAGCTTGCCGTCGGCCTGTCGATCGCGCAGCAGATCATGCAGCAGCAGGGCATGCCCGGCGCGGCGGCCGCCTCGGCGGCGACGACCGCCGTGGCGCTTCCCGATCTGCTGTCGCCTGCGGACGCCGCCAAGGCGCTTGGCGTGGCGGAGAGCCGACGTCATGACGATCATCGAGTCGGGCGAGCTCGCGGCCAAGAAGATCGGCACCTGCGTACCGCATCAAGCGAGCGCGCTCGACGAGTACCTGGCGAAGTAGGCCGGGCGGGCTCAGGGCTCAAGGCTCAGGGCTCAGGGCTCAGGCAAAACCTTCGAGTAAGATCTCAATGCTCTTGCTGAAGCCCTGAGCCCTGAGCCCAGAGCCAGACTCCTGACATGCCCGACATTTCCGCTCTCGACAAGTTCCCATGTGCGGCGTGCGGTGCGCAGGCGCAGTGGAACCCCGCAAAGCAGCTCCTCGTCTGCCCGTTCTGCGGTTCGGCGGCGCCGTTCACCGTCAATGCCGTCACCGGCGCAATCGAGGAGATCGATCTCGTCAAGGCGCTTCGCGAGCTTCCCGACGAAGAGCGCGGCTGGCAGACCGAGAAACGGACGGTTCAGTGCCAGAGCTGCAAGGCGGTCTCGGTGTTCGACCCCGAGCGCGTCGGGCAGAACTGTGACTTCTGTGGTTCGCCGGCGCTCGTCGACTACACGGAGATCAAGGCTCCCATCCGCCCGCAGAGTCTGCTGCCGTTCACCGTCACCGACTCCAGCGTGCGCGAGCAGATCCGAAAGTGGTACGCCAGCAAGTGGCTGGCGCCCGGAAAGCTGAAGAGCCGAGCCCTCGTCGATCGCGTGCATGGCGTCTACATTCCTTACTGGACGTTCGACGCGCCACGTCGTCTGCCCGTGGGACGCCGAGGCCGGCCACTACTACTACACGACGGAAACCTACCAGGAGGGCGGGCGCACGCGGACCCGTCAGGTCCGCCACGTGCGTTGGGTTCCCGCATCGGGTGAGATCCAGCATTTCTTCGACGATGAGCCGGTGCCCGGGACCCGCGGCGTCTCGCACGCGCTGCTGGCGCAGGTCGAGCCGTTTCCGACGAAAGATCTCAGGCCGTACGACACGGCATTTCTCTCGGGCTTCGTCGTCGAACACTACCAGATCGTCCTCTTCGACGCGGCCAAGCGATCGGAAGATGCGATGGCCGCCAAGCTGACGGCGATGTGCGCGGCCGAGATTCCCGGCGACACCTACCGCAACCTGCAGATCCATCCGGTGTACTCGGGCCGGACCTTCAAGCACATTCTCGTCCCCGTCTGGCTGCTGACCTACAATTTCGGCGCCAAGGCGTACCAGGTCGTCGTCAACGGCGTGACCGGACGGATGGCTGGCGAGTATCCCAAGAGCCCATGGAAGATTGCGCTTCTCGTTCTCGTCGGGATCATCATCTTCCTGGTGATCCTGATGCTCAACCAGAACTGATCCGGATGTCACGGACATGACGGGGCGTGTGCTCGTGACGGGCGGAGCCGGGTTCATCGGCTCCCATGTGTCCGAGGCGCTCCTGACGCGTGGCCACGAGGTCACCGTGCTCGACGACCTCAGCGGCGGGTTCGCCGACAACGTGCCGGGTGGCGCGCGCTTCGTCAAGGGCAGCGTCACCGACCATGCTGCGGTGGACCGCATCTGTGCCGAGGGCCAGTTCGACTACGTCTATCACCTCGCCGCCTACGCCGCCGAAGGCCTGAGCCATTTCATCAAGCGTTTCAACTACACGAACAACGTCATCGGCAGCGTCAACCTGATCAACGCCTCCATCAACACCGGCGTCAAGGGCTTCGTCTTCGCGTCCTCGATCGCGGTCTACGGCCGGAGCCCGGTCCTGCCGATGACCGAAGAGACGATCCCAGAACCCGAAGATCCGTACGGGATTGCCAAGTACGCCGTCGAGCGGGAGCTGGCCGCGAGCCAGACGATGTTCGGCCTCGACTACATGATCTTCCGGCCGCACAATGTCTACGGTCCGCGGCAGAACATCGCCGATCGCTATCGCAACGTGGTCGGCATCTTCATGAACCAGATCCTGCAGGACCAGCCGATGACGATCTTCGGCGACGGTACGCAGACGCGCGCGTTCAGCTACATCGACGATGTGGCCCCGGTCATGGCTGCGGCGATTGACCAGCCGAGCGCGTGGAATCAGGTGTTCAATGTGGGCGCGGACCAGCCGTGGCCACTCAACGATCTCGCCGGACGCGTCGCCGCGGCGATGGGCGTCGCGCCCCGCATCGTGCACCTGCCCGCTCGGCATGAAGTTCACAACGCGCACTCGAGCCACGACAAGATCCAGCGCGTGTTCGGGCATCGCGAACCGACATCGCTCGACGACGGCCTGCGCGCGATGGCCGCGTGGGTGAGGCAGCAGGGTGCCCGGTCGAGCGAGGCGTTCAAGGGTATCGAAGTGACGAAGAACCTGCCTCCGAGCTGGCAACCCAAGTCCTGACATGTACGGTTCGAGGACGATCAGCGTCGTACTCCCCGCCTACAACGAGGAGGGCTATATCCGTCCGGCGGTGGACGACTTCTTTGTCACCAACGTCGTCGACGAGGTCATCGTCGTCGACAACAACTCTCGCGACCGCACTGCCGAGGAGGCGCGGCAGACGCGCGCGCGGGTCGTGCAGGAGAGTCGCCAGGGATACGGCCACGCGCTGCAGCGTGGGATCCGTGAGGCCACGGGCGACATCGTGATTCTCGCCGAGCCAGACGGTACGTTCATCGGCAGGGACATCCTGAAGCTCCTTGCTTATGCGGACGACTTCGACATGGTCTGCGGGACGCGGACGACGCGCGAGCTCGTGTGGGACCAGGCGAACATGGGCTGGTTCCTCCGGATGGGGAACTGGACCGTCGCCAAGATGATCCAGTTTCTGTACGGGGGCCCGTCCCTGAGCGACTGCGGCTGCACCCTGCGTCTGACGCATCGCGCCGCGCTCGATCAGATCCGTGGCGATCTCACGGTCGGCGGCTCGCACTTTCTTCCCGAGATGGTGATTCTGGCCCTGAAGCGGCGCCTGAAAGTGATCGAGGTGCCGGTCAACTATCGCGGCCGGGTGGGCGAATCGAAGATCACCGGCAACCTGAAGGGAACGCTTAACACGGGTTTCCGGATGATTGGCATCATCATCAAGTACCGGTTTTCCGGTGGGGGCCGGTCTTGAATGGTCGGCGTGCCGACCACGTGCCGGAGGCGCTCACCAGGGGTCTGACTCCCTGGGTCATCGTCGCGCTCGCCGCAATCCTGCCCTACATCGTCACGATCTTCGACTACTTCGTGCGCGACGATTTTGGTGTCGTGCAGTTACTCGCGCAGAAACCCTTTTCGTACTTCCCGCGGTGGTTCGCCAGCTCCTGGATGGACGGGATCTGGGGATACGTGCCCGATGAAGTGCGCCCGTTTCCGGCGTTGTCGTATCAGTTGACCGCGCTCGGCGGGCCCGTCTCGCCCACCCTGCATCACGTGTTGAACATCCTCATCCATGCCGCGAACGGCCTGCTGGTGATGGCCATCGCGATGCGCGCGGCAGCCCTCGGTATGCCTGCCGCGATGTTTGCCGGACTGATCTTCGTACTGCTGCCGGTGCATACCGAGAGCGTCGCGTGGATTACCGGTCGCGTCGACTCGATGCCGGCGCTCTTCTATCTCGCGTCGTTTCTTGCCTACGTGCGCTTCCGGCAGCGGCCCTCTCCTCGCGTCTATACCTGGTCGCTCGGGCTCTTTGTCGTGGCGCTGTTCACCAAGCAGAACACGATAACGATGGTCGCGACGCTCGCGGGCTATGACGTGATTGTGGGGCGTCGCCGGATCGTTCCGCTGCTCGCATTCGTTCGTCCGTACGTGCCCTTCGCGCTGATGACTGCGGCGTATCTCTGGCTGCGCTACCTCCTCTTCGGACAGGTGGCGCGCGAGGGTTCGCTCAACGCGCGAGGCCTCGAGGACTTTCGCATCCTGCTCGGCCGGCACATCAGGCATGTTGTGGCTGGCGATCTGAACGCGTCCGCGGCGGTTGTCTGGATCGGGCTGGCCCTGGTCGTGGTCGTGTGGCTGTCAACTCGCGTCGTCCGTCACCCCGTCGAGGGGCTTGCCCCGAGCGCCGTCGAGGGGCCTGCCCCGAGCGCGGTCGAGGGGTACGGGAGACGCCTGCTGTACTTCGGACCGGTCTGGTGGGCGATTGGGGTCCTGCCGATAGCGGTGGCGGGCTACCACTCGCCGCGGCACGTGTATCTCGCGGCGGTCGGCTGGGCCATCGTCCTTGGCATCGTGCTCGAAGCGGCCTGGCAGGCCCGGCCGACGCAAACGTGGCGTCGTGCGGTTGCCGCCGGCTCGGCCCTCGTCCTGATCTTCTATCTCGTGCCGCTGTACCGGTCCGTGCGCGAGTGGCGCACGATGGCCGCGGTTTCGCACCAGGTCGTGCGCGACGTGCGCCGCGCCGCGTTCGCTGCCCCGGAGGGCAGCCTGATCATCATCGGTGCGCCAGGGCGGAGCTGGGAATGGGCGCTGCCATTCGCCGTCCGCCCGCCATTTCAGCGGACCGATCTGCGCGACCGCGTCTTCATCATCTCGCCACGCGCGCTCAGCTGCTGCACGGCGCCGTGGTTCGAGGAAACGCGGCGCACCATTCGCGCCTGGTCCGCTGGCGCCGCGCGCGATTCGGCGATGGCCTTGCGGTGGGATCCCGAGACCGGAGCGCTGTCCAAAGCCAGCGGGACCGACACGCCCCAGTTACCGGTACTGATTCGTTCGCTGCTCGACATGCGACCGGATGACCTCGACAGTAACCTCAGGCGCATGCTCGACATCCTACCTTCGGCCGGTCGATAGCATTAGCGGAGGTGGACGAAGGCAACGGAGTTCGACACGAAGACACGAAGATAACGAAGACGCGCGAAGGCTGTCACGCTGCCGCGCGGCGCGCGGCACAAGCAGTCTTCGTCCGCCACACTCCACCCGGATCTCTTCGTGCGTCTTCGTTCGCTTCGTGCCTTCGTGTCGAACTCCGTCAACTCTGTCTTCCTCGTCTCGGAACACGCCGCCAGGGAACCCCGAGGCGCCCGCTTAGCGTCCAAACTGTGGGAAACTGAGGAAATCATGTTCAGCAAATTGAGAATGCCGACGAAGGAACAGGCCCTGCCCGGGCGCGTCGAGCGGATGGAGGTTCCCGCGGCTCATCACGTCAATGGTGCCCGCCTCTCGCCGCCGTTTCCGGCCGGGCTCGAGCGCGCGATCTTCGGGATGGGGTGCTTCTGGGGAGCCGAGAAGAAGTTCTGGCAGCTGCCAGGTGTCTACTCGACGGCGGTCGGCTATGCCGCCGGGCTCACGCCGAACCCCACCTATCGCGAGGTGTGCAGCGGCATGACGGGGCATAACGAGGTCGTGCTCGTCGTGTTCGACCCGAAGAGAATCTCGTACGACGCACTGCTGAAGACGTTCTGGGAAAATCACGACCCCACGCAGGGGATGCGCCAGGGCAACGATACCGGCACCCAATACCGTTCGGGGATCTACGTGTTCGACGATGCCCAGCGTGACGCGGCGCTGCGATCACGCGACGTGTTTCAGGAACAGTTGTCGAAGCGTGGCTTCGGCGCCATCACGACCGAGATCCTGCCCGCCCCGGAGTTCTACTACGCCGAGGACTATCACCAGCAATACCTGGCGAAGAACCCCGATGGGTACTGCGGGCTCGGCGGTACGGGCGTGACCTGTCCCGTAGGAGTGGCGGCTCACTGAGCCCGGTCGCTGTTGGTCGTCTTGACCACCTTCGTCACGTCGAATCCGTTGCTTCGGGCGATCTCGATTGCCCGCTCGTAGCTCGTCGAGCTCATCTGGGGCGTCCTCGACAGGATCCAGAGATAGTCCCGGCTCGGCGTTCCGACGACGGCCCACGTGTATTCGGGGCCGAGCCCGATGATCCAGTAGTCGCCCCACACCGACCGAAGAAACGACAGGATGGCCGGCGCGAAGCGCACCTCCAGCCTCGCGTTGCTCTTGCCGTCGCCGGCCTTGCGGCCGATGCCGCGAGCCTCATCCACCTTGCCCGCGGCCGTCCGGCACCTGTTGACCACGTCCAGCCGCCCGTCGGCCCGAAGTGCGTAGTGGGCGACTACGTCACCCGTGCATTGATCCTGAAACCTGTTGGGAAACCGCGCGGCCTCGTACCAGCGGCCGGCATACTGCGTCAGATCGACGGCATCGACGACGCGCAGTGGCGGGTCGGTTGCGAGCGCGGTGAGCGGGAGACTGACGGCGAGCACCGCCAGCAGACGGGCAGGGAATCTCATCCCCTGAGCATGAAGCATCGAACCGTCGCTCGGCAAGCTCGCCGGGCGGTGGGGGAGACGAGCCTTGCTACAATTGCCCGGACACTGGAGGGTCTCTCATGAACACGGTCCGCGTTCTCCGTGTCGTCCGCGGCTAGAGTCCATGGCCAAGTTCAAGCAGGCGGGCGCCATCATCGTGCGAGCCGGAAAGAGCGGGCCTCGGATTCTGCTCGTCACGGCGCGCCGCAATCCCAGCAACTGGATCTTTCCGAAGGGCCATGTCGAGTCGGGCGAAACGCTGAAAGCGGCGGCGGTGCGGGAAGCGCGCGAGGAGGCCGGCATCGAGGGCAAGGTCGTCGGTGCGGCCGGCCGGATGTCCTTCGAGTTCGGCGACAACACCTATCGCGTGACGTACTTCGTGGTCACGACCACCGGCTCCGGAAAAGAGCGCGAAGGCCGACGCCTCCGATGGCTGAAATACAAGCAGGCCCTGCGCCGGCTCACCTACGACGAGACCCGTGACCTGCTCCGCGACGCCTGGCCGCGCATCAAGGTGTCCGCTGCCACGCGAGCATCGGGCAGCCGCAAGAAGAAATGACCCGGCAGGCGGTGATACGCTTTCAGGCATGATCCCGAAGCGTTCCCGTTCCGCCCTCGCGTTGGTCGTTGCCCTCTCTGCGATCGTCCCCTCGTTGCCGCTGCCGTACGCGTGGGCACAGCAAGCCCAGAAGGCCGACGCCGAATATCTGCGCGCCGCCTACGACACCTATCGCTCGATGATGCAGTCGTCACCGTATCGCGGCATTGCGTGGCAGCCGCTCGGCCCCACCAATATCAGCGGTCGCGCGACCGACATCGCGGTTGCCGAGAAGAATGGCGCTCGGCGCATCTACGCGGCGTACGCGACGAGCGGCGTGTGGAAGACCGACGACAACGGCGGGTCGTGGCAGGCCGTCTTCGAGCATCAGGCGTCGACGAGTATCGGTGACATCGCCGTCGCACCGTCGAATCCCGACATCGTGTGGGTTGGCACCGGCGAGGCGAACCTGTTCCGCGCGTCCATGCCTGGCGTCGGCATCTACAAGTCCACCGACGGCGCCAAGACCTTCACGCATGCCGGCCTTACCGACACGCAGACGATCGCGCGCATCGTCGTTCATCCGACAAATCCCGACGTGGTTTACGTCGCCTCGTCCGGGCACGAGTGGACCGACAACGAGATGCGCGGCGTGTTCAAGACCTCCGACGGTGGCCGGACGTGGCAGAAGGTGTTCTATCGCAGCCCGCGCACCGGCGCGATCGATCTCGTGATGGACCCCGCGGACCCGAACACCCTTTACGCGGCCATGTGGCAGCGCGTCCGCCGGAAGTGGAGCGATCCCCGTACGGAGCCCGGCTACTCGGAAGGCGGCATCTGGAAGACGACCGACGGCGGGAAGTCGTGGACGGAGGCGAACGACGGGCTGCCCGCCGCGCAGTTCCGCGGCAGAATCGGCATCGATGCTTCCCGCTCCAACCCCAACGTTGTCTATGCGTTTGTCGACAACTACGAACCCGGACGCCCGCCGCGCGAGGGTGAGCGTGATGCCTATACGCGGCCGATCTTCGAGGCCCGTATCAAGGCCGCGGAGATCTATCGATCGGACAACAAGGGTGCGACCTGGCGCAAGGTCACCGAGACGAACGACTTCATGATCGGCCATTCCGGCACTTATGGGTGGGTGTTCGGGCAGATTCGCGTGGACCCGACCGACGAGAACACGATCTATACGCTCGGCCTCGGACTTAACGTGTCGCGCGATTCCGGCAAGTCCTTCACGTCGCTGCGCGGCATGCACGGCGACCATCATGGCCTCTGGATCGATCCGGCGAACCCGGCAGTGCTCTACAACGTCAACGATGGCGGACTCTACCGCTCGGCTGACGCCGGCAAGACGTGGACCTACGACGTCTCGGCGGGTGGGATTCAGTTCTACAACGTGACGCTCGACGACAGCACGCCCGTTTGGGCCTACGGATCGATTCAGGACTACGGGAGCCGCCGAGGCTCGGTTGATGTGAGCAAGGGCCGCGACAGGATTCCTGCCGTCGCGTGGTCGAATGCGCCTGGCGGCGAAGGGTCTCATCACGCGATCGAGCGCGGCAACAACGACATCGTCTACTCGCACGGCTTCTACGGAAACTTCACCCGGGAAGATGTCGCCGCGTCGGCTGCCGGCCGAGGCGCTCCTCCGGAAGCAGGGCAGGCACAGGGACGCGGCCGTGGTCGGGCGGGGGTGACCAACATCCGGCCACCGGTGAAGGAAGGAGAGCCCGAGTTACGGGCGCAGTGGATGGCGCCGGTGGTTGCATCGCAGCACGATGCGGCCACTGTCTACGTCGGGTTCCAGTTCGTGTTCCGATCGACGAACCGCGGCGAGACCTGGGAGCGCATCAGCCCGGATCTCAGCAGCAACGATCCCGCGCAGATGCTGCTGAAGAGCTCGAGCGCCATACCGCATCTGACCATCGTTGCACTCGCCGAGTCGCCGACCAGAGCGGGTGTGCTCTGGGCGGGCACCGACGATGGCCGGCTCCACGTCACGATGGACGGCGGAAAGAACTGGACCGATCTGACGTCGAACCTACCGGCCCGCAAGTGGGTATCGCGCGTCGTACCGTCGCGCCATGCCGAGGGTACCGTCTACGTGACGCTGCGCGGCCGCGAGGACGACGACTTCGCGCCCTACGTCTACAAGTCGACCGACAACGGCCGGACGTTCACGAGCATCGTTGCCAACGTGCCCGCCGGTCCGGTGAACGTGATCCGCGAAGACCCGACCAGCGCCAACGTTCTCTACATTGGAACCGACTTTGGCGCTTACGTGACTACCAACGGTGGGCGACAGTGGCAGGTCCTCGGCGGGAATCTGCCGTCGACGCAGGTATCCGACCTTCAGGTGCACCCGCGGGACAACGTGATTGTGATTTCTACCTACGGCCGTGGGATGTGGGCGATGGATGCGGTCAGCGTCCGAATCGCAGCCACTGTGCCGCCCGACCGCGCGCCGCGTTCTCGATGACTACCGGCGAACGTCGAGCTCGCGGAGTCGGTCGATGAGCCGACGGAGTGCGGGCCCCTGCGCGGGACCGGTGACCGATATCGAGTGCTGCCGCCCGCCGGCCTCGATGGTGATGTGACACGTGGGTTCCTGGATGTTCCTCGGCCCGGGGACGCGCGCCGGCAGGTCGAAGAACCGCGCCTCGCTCACCAGTTGCTCGAGCGTGCGACGGTCATCGTCGGTCAACGCACCCGCATCGATGGTGACCGGCGGCCTTGCCCGGGACAGGAAAACCAACCCCTCGCTGTTCTGAAATCGGACGCGCACCTGCTCCTCCCAGCTCGGGGCCAAGTCCCATCCCCGTCAGTAGTGGTTAACGCCGAGAGGAACGCAACCGAACAGTTCCCAGACTGGGACTGTCGACTGGGACCGTCGACTGGGACTGTAGATTGAGACTGCCGACCGTCGACTGCCGACTGCCGACTGTCATATCATCGCGCCCATGTTCGCCGGTCGGGTGATGGTCCCAGCGCTGGTGGCCCTGGCCGCGACCGCCGGGCTTCGTGCGGGCCAGGCACCGCAGACCGAACCCTTCCGCGCCGCCGTCGACCTGGTCAGGCTGGACTTTCTCGCGCTGTCGCAGGACGGCCAGCCTGTGACCGATCTCGCCGCGGCCGACGTCGCGCTGAAGGTCGACGGCCGGCTGCGCGACATCCGTTCGTTCCAGTTCGTCCGCCTCGGCTCTGCGCCAGCGGCGCGCGCCGCTCTGCCCGCGAAATTCCTCCCGGCGCCCTTCGGTACCAATGCGCTGGACGACTCCGGGCGCACGATCGTCATCATTCTCGAGACCGATTCGATCCGCGCGAACGTCGCGCAGCAGGCCACCGGCGCGGCCGCCGAGTTCGTTGCCGGCTTGTCGCCGCTCGATTGGGTTGGGCTCGTGACGATGCCTTACGGTGGCATTCTCGTCGAGCCGACGAGAGATCACGAGCGCGTGCTGAAGACCCTCCCGACGATCACCGGTCAGGCGTCGCAGCAGACGACCGATTCGGAGAAGAGCTGTCGGACGCGTACGACGCTCAATGCTCTGGCCGACCACCTTACCGGGCTCGCGCATCTCGAAGGACCGAAGACGATCATCTTCATTTCCTCGGGCATGCTGCTCCCGAGGCGTGATGCGCCGATGTCGGGGCCGCCCGGCCCGTGCGAGATCAAGTCGGTGCATTACGATGAGGTTGGGACCGCGGCCATGCTGGCGCGGGCGAACGTGTACGTGGTCAAGCCAGACGATTTCGTAATCGACTCGGCAAAGAACGCGTTCGCCGATCCGACTGCAAGTCGCTTTCGCAGCTCCGATGAGGAGCTGGCGGGGATCGAGAGCCTGGCTGGTGTCACGAGCGGCGTGCTGCTCCGGCTGACGCCGTCCGATCGCAGCGCGTTTACCAGGATTGCGCGTGAGAGCGCCGGCTACTACCTCGTCGGCTTCGAACCAAGACCGAACGATCGAAACGGTTCATATCATCGCGTCGAGTTCTCCGTCGCGCGGGCGGGCACGCGAGTGAAGGCGCTTCCGAACCTGATGATCGCCAAGGCCGACGGCAAGGGGCCCGCGCTGACGCCGCAGGCCATGCTACGGGACGGCAAGTCGTATCCAGACCTGCCGCTGCGGGTCATCGGTCTGTCGTCGCCAAATCCCGGCGACACCAAGTTGACGGTCGTGGCGCTCGCCGAACCGCTCGATCGATCCGTGGCGCTGGCGTCGGCTGCGTTTGGCCTGATCGATCAGCGCGGCCGGCTGGTCGCGCAGTGGACGGCCAACGCGCGCGAGCTGGGGTCGTTGCCGGTGACGTCGGCGGGCCTCGCCTCGCCAGGGCGCTACCGGTTGCGAGTTGCCGCGATCGATGCGACGGGCCGGCGCGGATCGGCCGACTACGAGCTCGCCGCGGAGCCCGTCACGGCCAGCGGCCTGACGTTCAGCACGATGGTCCTCGGCGTCTCCTACGAACGCAGCTTCGTACCGAAGCTCCTGTTCGTCCGCGAGCCCACGGCCAACGGCAGTTTCGAGATCCTTGGTCCGGCCCCCGCCGGCACGCTGTCGGTGGCATTGGAGCTGGCCACCACCGAGGATGGGCCCGCCATCGTCCGCGTTCCCGGCGCGATCGCCGTCACCGAGAACGCGGATCGCCGGCGGGCGACCGGCGTCGTGCCCATCGGCCAGTTGGCGCCCGGCGACTACGTGCTCCGCGCGATCGTGAGCCTCGACGGCCGCCCGATCGCGACGCTCGTCCGCATCCTGCGGAAGGCGGCGGCATAGCCGGCTCAGCGCCGCTTTCGCGATGTGGTCCGGCGGCGCGCGGTCGATTTCCGTGCGCGCGGCGCGGACATGGTCCCGCCGCTCGCTCTGAACACTGCGCTCAGCGTCGCCGATGTCTTCGCCAGCGTCACGAATTGCTCGCCGCCTGGCGCCGCGAGCTCCTGCTGCATGAACGACCAGACCTGGCCGGCCGACCTGTAGCCGCCGTGTGACGCCACGACCTCTTTGCAGTTGATGACCGTGACGTTGGTCGAGAAGTCCATGATCGTGCGGGGGTCTTCCGGGCCCGAATAGCCAAGCGCCGTATCGAAGTCGAAGAAATCGCCGATGCGATACCACACCCGCAGTACCGGGTCGTTCTTCGAGTGAAAGACGTAGAACTTCTGGCAGCGTCCGGCCGCGGTGAAGTAGCGTTCGCCCTTCTCGATCGATTCGTTGTCGACCGCCGACGCGAAATTCCACGCGTTGCGCACCACGTTGGCGCTCGCGTCACGCAGCGCCTCGAACGTCACGTGCGCGCCGAGCGAGTGGGAGTTGATGTCGACGATCGCCCCGCTGCCCTGGAGCGAGGCCAGTAGCTGCCGGAGACGAGGCGCCGCGTCTTCGGCACGGGCGCGCGCGAATGGGAACGACACGCCCGACGCCCCGCCGGGCCAGGCGAATCCGATCAGGGCGTCGTAGGGCGCGGTCGCGCGGCCGAGGAATCCGAGCAGCCGCATCTGCTCGTCGATGGTGCGGTAGCTGTCGAGCACGTCCCGCTGCTCATTGTTGTAGCCGTGGACCAACACCGTGACCCGCTTGCCGGCCATCGCCGCCAGAAAATTCGCCGGCGGCACCGCCGCTCCCTGTCCATTGCCGTTCAGGTCGAGCTGCCGAATCTCGTCCGCCGTCGAAAACTCGGTCGCCGACCAGAACTCGCGCCTGCAACTCACCATATACATGTTGGCCATGGATCCTCCAGATGCTCCTCGGTGATCGTGTCGTCCGATCTTGTCTCCGCCCGTGCGGACCTGTGCGTTGTACATAACGAGTGAACGGGACGAGCCGAACATCCCTACCGGCTGGCGTCGGCCAGCACAGCCCGGATGGCGTCGATGACGGCTTGCGGTTGATCGAGGGGAATCCAGTGCCCGCTGTTCGAGGCGACGATGTGACGGCCGCGCGTGGAGAGGCGGGCCAGCGCGTCCTGCTGGCGGAGGCGGTAGTCGCCGGGGTCGGTGGACGAGATGGTGACTAGCGGAAGGTCGCCGTATCCGTCGGCGGCGGCCTCGAGCGTCTCCGCGGCGCTCGTCGAGATCGAAGCAATCTGGCTGCCGAGCGCGTCGAAGAACTGCTCCTGCGTCCAGAACTGTCGAAGCGGTTTCCGCGCTTCGGGCGGCAGCTTCCAGAGCGGCGCCAGGATGCCCTCGTCTTCGCGGGAGAGGCCTCCCCGGCTGACGACCCTGGCGAGCCCTCGTGCGACACCGAACAGGCCGACCGTCACGAGCCCGCTGACGAGACGCGCGGCGCCGAATCTGGCGGCCGTCGCGCCGCTGCGGCACAGCCGGATGCCGCGCTCGATCTTGACCTGCTCCTTCGGCGCTGGCCGGACCCAGTCTTCGGGATGCGCCGGGTCGACGAGCACGAGTCCCGCGACCGTGTCCGGGTGCCGTGCCGCGAAGATGCGCATGACGAGGCCGCCGAACGAGTGACCGACGAGAAGGAATGGCGGCTGGACACTCGCGCGATCGAGCAGGACGTGCAGCTCATCAGCCACACGTCCGGCCGTGCGCGGCATCGGTCCGGCCTCGCTCCATCCGAAGCCCGCGCGATCGTAGCTGCAGACGCGGGTCAGCCGTGCCACCTCCGGCTGGATGAGTGACCAGCTGATCGACGAACCGCCGAGCGCCGCTTCCATCACGACGGCGGGCGTTCCAGATCCCAGGCAGTGGAGGTGCAGGCGAAACCCGCCCGCATCGACCAGGCGGCCTGGCATCCCTCTTTCCGTCCGGTAATCCGTTGACACAGCTGTCCTGCCGATGAGTATTCTCCGTCGACCTCCTGTTGGCAACACGCGTGAGAAGGGCTCCGATCGAGATGCCCCTCTCACGCCCCGTCTCAACGTTCATCCGTGTTGTCCGTGGCACTACTCGAGTCGAATCCTGAACCCCTTCGGCGAGATCTTCACTCGCTGTCGCGGGCTCGACAGCCCGGCGAGCGATTGGAGCGCGGCGGCCGCTCCCGCCGGCGTGGGGTCCTCCTCGAGCTTGAACAGCACCAGGTTCTCCAGAAAGGCGATGAGCGCCTGCTTGTCGGCGAGCGATCGCGCGAGGTAGGCGGCCCGTGCGGCACGCGCCTCGCTGGCGTTGTCGCTGTTCGAGGCCGCGTGCTCGATGATCGCCTCGGCGAGCGTGGTCGCCCGTCCGTCGTGCATGTAGGGTGCGGTTGACCCGACGCCCCAGAGGTTCTCGGTCAGGAACGTATCGGGCGTATGCCCGTTCCGAGGGTTGACAGGGATCGGCGTCACGTCGTCTCCCGCGATCTCGTTGACGGGCTCGGCAAGGCGCGGGCCCATCGCGTGCCGCTTGAGATCGCCGTATAGCTCGACGATGGTTCTCCCGTTGTCCCGTTGGGTAAAGGAACCAAGTCTGGCGCGAACGCCGCCGCTGGAGTTGCGGATGATGTTGTCTGGCTGGTCTCGCGTCAGGTCGAAGGTGATCGGGTTACGAGGATCGACCACGTTGGCGGTGGGTTGACCGGCCGGAAAGGTCGTGCCGTCCCGATAGGTGGCATTCTGGCTCGGTTCGCTGAAGACCGGCGTGTTGAGCGTCAACTGCGGGACGTGGCACGAGTCGCAGCCGACGCTGTCGAACACCTGACGTCCGCGCGCGATCTGGCTCACCTGCGCATTGGTGAGCGCCGGTTCGAGCAGGCCGAGCGCGTTCAGCTCGAGGAGCGTCGTCGGACGTGGTTGCGCCGCCATGTAGACGGTGAGCGCCGTCATGTCGCCGATCGTCAGCTCGTTGGCGACGCCGTCGAAGTCGCCGTCCACGTTGTTGCCGACGACTTCGACCGCCTGCATGCCCAGCTCGTTGTGCGCCGCGCCGCGGTTGAAGTCGCGGAGGAACGGCACGCTGCCCTTCCACTGGAATGGCCGGACGATGAGCGCGACCGGGGCAGCCGGGTTGTCGACCGATGGCTGAAAGTCCACGCCTCGGACGCCGTCGGTGTCGTAGGTGACCTGGCAGGGATTGCGGCTCGTGCGCGTGGCGCCCAGTGTCCCGAAGGAGATGCCCTTGGCCGACAGTGTGACCGTCCGAGTGCCGCCGTTCCTGCACACGTCATCGACCAGCCGTGCTTGATCGGCGCTGAGGGCGTCGGTCATCTCCTCGGCCAGCCGCTGGATGGCGCCGGGCGCGAACACGTGTGGGGTGTTGCGCTCGATGAATTGTCCGATCTGTCCCGTGCGGAACGGATCGCGGTGGACGTTGAGGGCGGCTGTCCCCGCGCCATCCTCGAATGGCTTCTCATGGCACTCGAAGCAGCCGCCGGCGTTGGGGCCGGTGACGCGGACGGGCGTGTGGTTGAACCACTCTCCGTTGCCCCGCAGGTCGGCTCGCGGCACGCGCGTATACCGTTGGCCTCTGCCGACGTTCGCGCCGCCGCCATCGAGCGCGTTGAAGGCCGTTGCGAAGAGCTCGTCGCCTATCTCGAACGCCTCGGTGAATCGCTCGCTTGCCGGCAGCGCGTTCAGCGCGGCCTGATCGATGTGTTCGCCGACCGCACGATAGACGTTGGCGACGTTGGTGAGATCGGTGACGATCGCCCACGCCGAAACGCTCGCGAGGAGAACGCCAGTGGAGAGCAGGATCGGACGAACGAGAGGACCGAGACTTGGAACCGACCGGCGATGTGGAACAGGCATACACGCCACCCTTTCTCTCGGCGGCGGGCGGGCCCGCGCACACAACTCTCCCGTCGTGACGGATGCAGAACATCCGCCAGCCGGCGGCGAGACGGCTGCCGCTGAGAGAACTATTCGCAGGGTGGACGCACTCTAGGCGCGTGCAACACAGGCGTCAAGCTCGTCGGCGAAAGAAAGGGCTTCTGATGTGTAACGACGAGCTGTGCGCGAAGACACCGGCGAGACCGGCGGCATCTGCAGTCAGCGAGTCCGCGAAAGCAGGAAGACGGAGCGCCTGTAGTACATTGCATCCGCTTGTCGATCGAGACGATTGTCGCTCCTCCGGCCGAGCTCGCGCGCGTCTTTGCCGCCCGCGTGGCGATCGCGGTCCGCCGAGCGCAGGTCGACGGCCGTTCGGTGTCGCTCGTTCTGCCAGGTGGATCCGTCGCGGAGGCCTTCTTCCCGCTGCTCTCCCTCGCCCCTGTCGACTGGGCGAGGGTCGAGGTGTTCTGGGGCGACGAGCGCGCCGTTCCGCCTGATGATCCCGAGTCGAACTACCGGCTGGCCGACAGACGGCTGTTGAGCCGTGTGGCGGTGGATCGGGCCCGCGTGCACCGCATGCCCGCCGACGCCGCGGATCTCGACGCCGCGGCCAGGTCGTATGAAGCCGAGCTCGAGCGCGCGCTCGGCGTTCCGCCGCGGTTCGACATCGTACTGCTGGGTGTCGGACCGGATGGACACGTCTGCTCGTTGTTCCCCGGTCATCGGGCGCTTCGAGAACGCGCCCGCCGCGTCCTCCCCATCACCGATTCGCCAAAGGCGCCGCCACGGCGCTTGACGCTGACGCTCCCGGCGCTCGAAGGGGCCGAGATCTATGTCGCTGCGTTCGGTGCCGCGAAGGCAGAGGTGATGCGGGAGGCGCTGCTCACACCCGAGTCGCCCCTGCCCGTCGCCCGCGCCGCACGCGCGGGACGACGCGCCGTGTTCCTGAGCGACGATGAAAGCATCCGGCCGCTCATCGACTAGAATTCGCCTACCACGCCACCCATTTTCCTGGAGTCACCCGTGCTGATCGACCGCCGAGGCCGTACTGCCCGACGCGCCGGCCTGATTATGACCCTGGCAACCCTGTGCGTGATTCTGCCGGTCGTCTGGAGCGCGGCGCAGGGCACTGCCGCAGTTCAGACGCCACAGCCGCCGGCGGCGCAACCGGTCACGGCTGCGGTTGGCATCGAGCCCAGTGGTGAGAGCGCCACGGTGACGTTCAGCAACCGGCCTATTGCGGTGCTGCGGGCGCGTCTGTTGGGCCGTCTGCCGCCCGAGCGCGCGGCCGCGGCCGAGCGGGCCCTCGAAGATGTCGTGGCGCAGCACATCGACGGACCCGTAGCGGTGCGCACGATCGAGGGCAGCCGCGCGATCAGTGTCGGATCACGCACCGTGATGGTGTTGACCCCGCTCGACGTCGACGATCTGTCGGGCGAAACGATCGACGAGCAGACGAGTCGCGCCGTTGACGCGCTCAGGCTCGCACTCGCCGAAGCGATCGAAGCGCGGACGCCGTCGGTGCTCCTGCGAGGCGCCGCGCTGTCGCTCCTGGTCCTCGCCCTGGCCGCCTTCCTGCTGCGGGTCATCGCGCGCGGCCACCGGCGAATTGCCCGGCGGTTAATCGGGGCCGCGGAACGCAAGCTCGCGCAGTCGGGTACGGGTTCGCTCGAAGTGGTCCGCGCGTCACACGTGTTCGAGTTCTGGCGCAGCCTCGTGTCGCTTGGCTCGATCGCGCTCAGCCTCTTTGTCGCGTACTCCGCGCTCACCTTCACCCTACGGCGGTTTCCGTACACGCGCCCGTGGGGCGAGTCGATGCGTTCGTTCATGCTGGCGACCCTGTCGAAGCTGGGTCTCGACATGGTGCACGCGATACCGGCCCTGTTCACCGTGCTGCTCATCTTCGTCATCGCACGGTTCTTCGTCCGGCTCCTTCAGCTCTTCTTCAGGGCCGTCGAGCAGGAGCGTGTTCAGGTGCCCTGGCTGCACCCCGAAACCGCCCAGCCGACGCGCCGTCTTTCGACGTATCTCCTCTGGCTCTTCGCCGCCGTGATGGCGTATCCCTACCTGCCGGGAAGCAGCACCGACGCGTTCAAGGGCGCCAGCGTGTTCATCGGGCTCGTGCTGTCGTTCGGCTCGAGCGGGCTCGTCAACCAGCTCATGAGCAGTTTCATGATCACCTATTCGCGGGCGCTTCGGCTGAACGACTACGTCCACATCGGCGCCGTGGAAGGAACCGTGATCCAGGTCGGGGTGCTGTCGACCAAGGTCAGGACACCGCGCGGGGAGGAAATCACGATCCCGAACGCCCTCGTCGTGGCCACGACGACGACCAACTACTCGCGCTTCGCAACCGACGGCGTCTACGTGCCTACGAGCGTGACGATCGGCTACGACACGCCGTGGCGGCAGGTGCAGTCGCTGCTGCTCCTGGCCGCCGAGCGGACGCCGGGAGTGCGCCCGCAACCCGCTCCAGTCGTGCGCAAGGTCGACCTGGAGGACTTCTATGTGAAGTACACACTGCTCGTCTGTCCGGAGCTACCGGAGCGGCGCCTTGCGATACTGAGTGCGCTCCACGAAAACGTCCTGGACGTCTTCAACGAATACGGGGTGCAGATCATGTCGCCGCATTATGAGATGGATCCGGAAGGGAAGAAGATCGTGCCGAAGGCGGACTGGCACGCCGCACCGGCCAAGAATGGAGAATAATTCAGTCGACAGTCCTCGGTCGTCGGTCGTCAGTCACAGTCGTCAGTCCGAGTCGTCAGTCGCCAGTTCCAGTCGTCAGTCTTCTTCCGCCAGCCGACTGGGACTGAGGACTGTGACTGACGACTGACGACTAACGACTGCCGACTGACAGTTCCTGCAGCAATTCCTTGACAGCCGCATCCAGCTGGCTGTCTTTTCCCAGCAGACTCTCTCCGATCGGCCGCGTCACCTGTATATCCACGGGCCTCGGGTTCAGCTCCATCGTCTTGCCGTCGAGCGTCGTGATCCTCGTTTGCGGCATGCGCATCGTCGAGCCGTCGACCAGTGTCTGGCTGCCGGTGTAGATGATCCAGCCGGAGGTCGGCTCGCCCACGACCTTGCCCAGCTTGAGCGTGCGGTAGCCTTCGGTGAAGTCCTCGGCGTCGGACAACGAGTGCTGGTTGGTGACGAGTATGGTCGGGAGCTCGAGCGAGCGCTGGCCGAGCATGCTGCGCGCCGGGGCGGCGGGCATGCCTCGCGGCGTCATCACCAGGTAACTGCGCCGTGCCAGGACGTCGAGCGCGTAGACGTTGACGAACCCGCCGTTGTTGTTGCGTACGTCGATGACGATGCCGTCCTTCATGCGATTGTCGGCGTCGAGGTCGGTGTAGAAGCGCCGTAACGCTGCTTCGGACATGTCGTTCATGTGCGCGTATCCGAGCCGGCCGCCACTCGCCTTCTCGACGTAGGCGCGATTCGACTCGACCCACTCGCGATAGAGGAGATTCTTCTCCGTCACCTGGTTGATGGGGCGCACGACGATCGTCTTCGCATCGGTGCCTGCGGCTGAAGACGAGACCGATAGCTCCGTACGGCGGTTGACCGAGTGCGCCAGCAGCTCGTCGAGGTTCGTCTGCGCGCCGATCTTCACCTCGTCCACGCCGAGCAGGTAGTCGCCGACCTTGGCCTGGCGGGTGATGGCGACCGGGCCGAGCGGAACGATCTCGGTGATGCGCAGTCGCCCGGAGTCCTCGTACTCCGTGCGATCGAAGCGAAGTCCAAGCCGTCCGACCGATGGTGCTTCAGCACCTCCACCGCCTCGACCGCCGCCAGGCGCGACGCCCATGTGCGACGCGTTGAGCTCGCCGACCATCAGGTTGAGCAGCCGGCGCATCTCCGAGGGCGTCTGCGCGCCCGCGATGCGCGGTGCGTACTGCGTGCGCACGGCGTCCCAGTTCACGCCGTGGAACTTGTCGTCGTAGAAGCCGTCGCGCATGTAGGTCCACGCCTGGCGGAAGACCTCCATCTTCTCCTGCGCGAAGTCGACGTCGAGCTCCGCCGTGACTGCCACGGGCCGCGCCACGCGCGTCTCGACCGGCATCACGGTGATCCGCCCCTGCTCGAGATAGAAGATCTCTCGGCCGTCGGGCGTGAATTGCGCGTCCGCCTTGGCGCCGGATGTCGACGTCAACTGACGGGCGACCGCCGGCTCGCGTGCGAGCTCGTCGAGCGAGTAGAGATAGAGGTTCTGCTGGCCCTCCGCGGTCGCCGTCAGCAGCAGCGACCGGCCATCGGGGCTGATCGTCTGCGCGGTCACATCGACGCCGACGGGCAGGAGGCTCAAGCGCCGACGGATGTCGTCGAAGACGATGTCGACGGGCTTCGACGGGTCGCGGGCGGGCTCCGCGTCACGGTCACGATCGGGTGCGGCGCCGCGTTCGCCGCGGCGGTCGCCTGGCGCGGGTTTCGCCGGCTCGCTTTCCTTGAACAAATCGCGGAAGCGGTCCTCGCGGAAGCGCGGCGTGCGAAGGATGAGATCGACGCGGACGACCTGACCGTCCTCGGTCCGCTGGCTCGTGTTGTAGAGGAGATACGTGCCGTCCGGGCTCCAGGAGACGTTGTTGGCGTTGCCGTTCGGCAGGGAGCTAATCGCGCGGCTCTCGCCGCCGGCGGCTGGAACGGCATAGACGTTCCGGAACGACCGGGCGGTGAGCCCGAGATAGGCCACCCACCGGCTGTCGGGCGACCAGGCCACGCCTCGAGCAGACCGGCCGAGATAACCCGTGGCGATCGATCGTTCGGCCTTTGACGCCAGATCGAGCACGCGAAGATCCTTGCCGTCGCGAACGAACGCGATCCACTTGCCGTCGGGAGAGATGCGCGGCGCCGCGTCGCCGGTCGCGCCACTCGTGAGTTGCGTCTCGCGCGACGTGGTGAAGTCGTACAGGAACACGTGCGGCACCGCATCGCGCTCCGAGACGTAGACGATGCGGCGGCTGTCCGGGGCCCATTCGATCTGGGACTCGCGCGCGTAGCTGCGCGTCACGCGCACGGCATCCCCGCCGTCGCGCGCCGACGCCGCCCAGATCTCCCCGCGCGCGACGAAGACGACCTTGCGGCCATCCGGTGAGAGCCCGAGGTCCTGGAACTGGTTGTTCAGCGTCAGGTGCTCGGTCGCGGGACCCTGCGGCAGGCCGCGCTTGACGATCGGGACCCTGCTGGCCTGACCGTTGCCCGTATCGAGCTTCCACACCTCGAAGTCGCGCTCGAAGACGATCGTGCGGCCGTCGTACGAGATCGTCGGCCACAGCACGCGTCCATCGGTGAAGCGGGTGACCTGTCTGGCGGCACCACCGCCGCTCGGCATCGTCCAGATGTTCTGCGCCCCGCTCTGATCGGACATGTAGAACAGGTTCCGGCCGTCGGCGCTCCACATCGGCCACATGTGCTTGGCGCCGAGCTCGGTCAGGCGCTGGTAGCGAGGGATGCCCGCGGGCGGCCCCGCGGTTGATGACGTGTCGAGGAGCCAGAGCTCGGACTCGTCCAGGTGCGAATGTCCCTTGCGCCACCACTGTGCCGCACTGTTCCCGCGTGCGGTGAAGGCCACGCGCAGCCCGTCGGGAGAGGGTGCCGCGAAGAACTCTCCGGTGTAGCGATCCGCGCTCACGGGCATCGGCGTCCCGCCGCCGACACGGACGCGGTAGAGGTCGTTCATCCCTGCGATGTCACGACCGGTCGACGAGAAGTACAACCACTTGCCGTCCCTCGACCACGCATCCAGCCGCTCGAGCCCGTCGTCGATCGTGACCTGCTCGAGGGCTCCGGTCTTGAGCGTCAGCACGTAGATGTCCCCGCCGCCCGTGCGGTCCGACACGAAGGCGATCCGATCGCCTTCGGGCGAGTAGAGCGGACGCGACTCAGCCGCGTCGTGCGAAACGAGCAGCCTCGCATCGCCGCCGGCGGCCGGCACCGTCCAGATGTCGCCGCCCGATACCACCGCGATCTCGGTGCGATCGGGCGAGATGGCCGGTTCCGAGAAGGAAGGAAGCGGCTCGACAGTGGCGACGACTGGAGATCGTTGCCCGGACGTGGTGATGGGAAGGGTGACGAACACCGCCAGCGCGAGCCCAGCCATGACGAACAGCCTTCTCTCGGTCACGCACGTCCTCCTCGTCTTCTCATCGGTCTGTGAAGAAAGTGTGACGCCATCATACGACGCTGCAGGCGGTTGCAGCCTTGCAGAGCGCTGGCCCATCAGAAGCGACCGCGGCGCATCGCACATGACGTCTAAATCCAACTTCTCCCGCCGCTTGCCGGTCAAAACGACCGCAGGGTCACACGGTGCGCTGTTGTCTCCTCTGCATGACATGCGTCCGGAGATCTGGACGCGTCGCGAGAGAAGAGCGCGGCGCTGCGAGACACCGCCCTCGAAGGATGAGCTTCGGCGCTATCAGGAAACCGGAAGGAAACGGTCGGGACTTCAAGGAAGTAGCGAACTAGTGTGGAACGTGACAGGACGCCAGGTCGTCGCACGTAAGAGGTCGACCTCATGAAACCGAAATCCATTCTGGCGTTTGTCGTGGCGGTGATGGTCGCGTCGCCCGTCGTGCCCGCCCTGGGACAGGACGTGGTGCCGTCGACGGCCGCCGGGCAGGTCGAGCGCAAGGAATCCGGGAAGGCGTCCGAGGCGCAGACCGAACAGCCCACGGACGAGAGTGGGAACCCGGCCACGGCTGGTGAGAAAGAGGGCAAGAGCAAGAAAGAGAGTAAGAAAGAGAGCAAGAAAGACAGGAAGAAGGCGATCGAAGACGACTGGGGCTTCCGCTGGGCCGACCGCCCGTCCCTCCGGCTGGGGCCTGGCACCCGCGTCGACTTTCGCGTGCGTCTGCAGGAGAACCTGCAGGACCTGGATTTCGAACCGCCAGACACCGCCGGCAGCTCGTCGGTTGACATCGCGCGCCGGCGTCTCGGCATCGATGGCGAGATCCTCAACATCTTCGACTACCAGGTGGAAGGCGAGCTGGGGGACACGCGGGATCCGTGGCGTGATGTCTACCTGAACTACAAGCAGTACGGCTTCGCCCAGGTCCAGCTCGGCAAGTTCAAGATGCCGTTCAGCCTCGACGAGAACACCAGCCCGACAAATCTGGACTTCGTCTACCGGTCGCGCATTGCGGCCCTCCTGGCGCCAGGACGGGACCGCGGCGTGATGGTCCACGGCCGTGTCCTCAATCGCGGATGGCTCCGGTATGAGCTCGGCGTGTTCGCCGAGGACGGCAGCAATGCGCGCACGTTCGACACCGAGCGCGTCCACGGGGAGCAGACTCTTGCGGGCCGTGCGCTGGTCCAGCCGTTCAGGTCCACGAAGTCGCTCGCGAGCGATCTGGCCATGGGTGTGTCGTTCACAGTGAGCGATCTGCCCGAGGGCGTCTCCGACCTGCGGGGACGGACCGAGCTCGATGCCTCGTTCTATCGCCCGGGCATTGTCGTCAACGGTCAGCGGCAGCGAATCGGCTTCGAAGCGCGCTGGCGGCCGGGACCGTTCTCGATCAAGTCGGAGTACATCCGGCTGACCGACGAGCGGCGTGGCGAGAGCGTGGACAACACCGATCTGGAGCCATTTGTCGCATCCGGATGGTACGTGAGCGGCACGTGGGCGTTGACCGGCGAGAAGAAGGCCGAGGGCCTCGACACGCCACGTCGTCCGCTGTTTCAGGGAGGATTCGGCGCCGTCGAGCTCGCGGTGCGCGTCGAGCGCATTCGCTTCGGGTCGCTTGGCAACGATCCACTGGCATCCGACGCTCCCCGGACCGAGGTAATCCTCGGCAACGGCGACCGCGCTTACACCTTCGGCGTGAACTGGTACGCGAACCGCTGGATCAAGATTCAGACAAACCTCGTGCGGAACACGATCGCGCTACCCGACCAGGGGCCGGTGCCGTCGCAATCCGCCTTCTGGAGCCGCATCGTGCGGTTCCAATTCTCGATGTGAGCTCAGCCATGACCCGTCATTCCATCAACCCGCGCACACTGTTCGTCGCCGCTCTCAGTGTGAGCCTCGCGATACTCTACGCCGCGCCCGCGGTTGCACAGTCCACGGACGAACTGTTCGACCCCAACGCGATGCAGGAGCTCCGCCTGACGATCAACACGCGGGACGTCCGCGAGCTCCGTGCGAACTACGGGAACGACACGTATTTCACGGCCGACATGCAGTGGCGCAACATCCGCGTGCGAAACGCCGGCGTGCGTTCCCGTGGAGGCGCCAGCCGCAACGGCATCAAGCTCGGCCTGAGGGTCGACTTCGATCGGTACGTGACGGGTCAAAGGTTTCTCGGACTGAAGTCGATCGTCCTCAAGAACCTCTGGCAGGACGGATCGATGATGCACGAGCGGCTCGCGATGTCGTTTTTTGCACGCATGGGACAGCCCGCCTCGCGCGAGTCGTTCTGCCGCCTCTACATCAACAACGAGTTCCAGGGTCTCTACGTCATCGTCGAGTCGGTCGACAAGGCGTATCTGGCGCGAACGATCGGGGAGAACTCCGGATACCTCTATTCGTACCAGTTCAAGAGTCCGTTTCATGGCGAGTACCTCGGCGAGGAGTTCGAGCCGTACAAGTCTCGTTTCGAGCCGCAGACCCACGAAAAAGAGGGCGATACGAAGCTGTACCTGCCGATACACGACTGGCTGCGTGAGGTGAACGCGCCCGACGATGCAGTGTGGCGCGAGCGCGTGGAACAGTACGTCGACCTGACGCAGTTCATGACCCACGTCGCCATCGAGTCCTTCCTCGCCGAAAACGACGGCCTGCTCGGAGCCGAGGGGATGAACAACTTCTACCTGTATCGTCCCGAGGGCACGAACCGGCACCGGTTCCTCCCGTGGGACAAGGACAATTCGTTCCTGGTGGTGGACTATTCGATCTTTCAGTGGGCCGACGAGAACGTCCTCTTCCGCCGGGCGTTCGCCTACCCCGACCTCCGCGAGTTGTATTTCCAGGTTCTCGAATCGTCCGCCAGCTCCGCGGCCGAGGACGGCTGGCTCGAGGCCGAGGTCGCCCGTCTGGCGGAGCAGGTCGCCGCGACCGTGGCGGAGGACACGCGGAAGCCGTTCTCGACCGACGCTTTCTTCGAGTCGGTCGAGTTCCTGAAGCAGTTTGCGCAGCAGCGGCCGAAGCTCGTGCTGGAGCAGGTGGCCGCCGCGCGCGGGCGCCGGTAACGGTCCCGGCAGCCAGTGTGAGACAATGGATCTCCCCCAGCTGAGTCCGGCCGTCTCACGCAGTGCTGACAAGTCGTCTCTACCCGCTGATCGGCGCTGTTCTCATCGCCGCCGTGACGGTCGCGTGCGGAGGTTCGTCTCCGTCCTCGCCGTCGCCCACGCCGTCACCGGCAGAACCTGAAACCGGTACGCCCGGTCCCCCCGCCATCCTCGTTGGTGCGGGCGACATTGGACAGTGCGGGTCTCCAGCCGTTGCCGCAACGGCGCAGCTCATCGACCGCATATCGGGCATCGTCTTCACCACGGGCGACAACGCGTACCCGAACGGGTCCGCGGCCAACTTCCGCGACTGCTACGAGCCATTCTGGGGCCGGCATCGCGCGCGCACGCGGCCGACGCCCGGCAATCACGACTACGACACCGGCGGCGCCGCGGCCTATTACACCTATTTCGAAGACAACGCCGGCCCGTTCGGCCTTGGCTATTACAGCTACACCGCCGGTTCGTGGAAGGTCATCGCGCTGAACTCCGAGATTCCCGTGGGTCCGGGGTCCGCCGAGCTTCAGTGGCTGCGGTCCGAGCTCGCGTCGACGCGGACGAGATGCACGATGGTCTACTGGCACAAGCCGCTCTTCACGTCAGGCCCGAACGGCCCCAACCGCGACATGCGGGAGATCTGGCGCGCGCTCTACGAATTCAATGCCGACCTCGTCCTGAACGGGCACGACCACCTGTACGAGCGTTTCGCGCCGCAGGATCCGGATGGACGCGTCGACCCGGCCCGTGGGATTCGACAGATCACCGTTGGCACTGGCGGCGGCGCACTCTATACGCCAATCACGTCCGCGCCGAACACCGAGGCGATCGGCGTCGTCTACGGCGTCGTCAGGCTCACGCTGAGCGACAGCGGCTACCAGTGGGAGTTCATCCCGATTCCCGGCGGCTCGTTCTCGGATTCCGGTACGGGGCAGTGTCATTGATGGTTCGCGGTTCGGGACCAATGGTGGCGGTCGATGACGCTCGATGACTTCAACGCGACGCTCGAGAAGAAGACTCCACCTGCGGTAAGCGCTGCGCTCGTTGCGCTATGGCACGACGCGAAGGGCGACTGGGAACGCGCACACGAGGTGGCTCAGGACGTCGAGGACGCGACCGGATCGTGGGTGCACGCCTACCTGCACCGGAAGGAAGGCGACGAGGGAAACGCGGCCTACTGGTACAGAAAGGCCGGCAAGCCCGTCGAGCGGGGACCGCTCGGCGTCGAGTGGACGCGGATCGTGACGGCTCTCCTCAGCGACTGAACTCGATCGTCACAATCGGTTCGGTCACGACCTTCAGCCCAGGCACCGCTGCCAGGCTCTTGATGTCCTTCGCGCTCTGCAGCTTCAGGAGCGCGGTATCGTCGCTCAGCAGCTTGTCGAAATCGATCTGCATGAGCGTCACGCGCGAACCCTCGACGTAGGGCGCGTTGCTCTTGATGATGCGGCCGTTCACGTTCAACGCGACGTCCACGAAGAGACCTCGCATCATCATCTTCATCATCGCCATCGCCTGCGCGGCCTGTGCCTTCTCGGCGTCCGACCCGCCGCCGCCAGGTATCGGCAACGCGCCGGCTGCGCCGGGCGTCTGGTCCGGCATCTGAATCGTCAGCACCGAGGCAGCGGCGCCGCGCTTGAACGTGAAGCCGAACGGCGGCTTCTTCGTATCCGATCCGGGCGCGACGCTGTCGGTGCCCTGATCCATCTTGACGGTCACTTTCGAGATGTCGTCGAACGCGTAGCGCGCGCGATAACCTTCGAGGTCACCGGTCTTGACGGCCTCCCCCGACACGAACGTGACGCCCATCGTGGCCGCGGCCTTGCGCGCCTGCTCCTCGCCAAAGAGCTGCGGCGGCTTCTCGCCCGTCTGATTGGCGCCTGCCAGCCCCTGAAGCATCCCGAGCGCCTGAGCCGACACCGCCGTCTCCTGCACGATGGTCCCGCTGCCGTCAGCCTTGAGGTCGATCGTCGTCGTCGACCGCAGGCAGCCGGCGGAGCCGAGCGCGATGAGCAGAGCAAGTGAGCAACGCCGGATGACGATGGCAGCCTGACTCATGGATTTGATCCGTGTTGTCCGTGTTGTCCGTGGCTTGTGGTGCCTGCTCCGTATTGTCCTCGCCGGACTTTGACCGTGGTCTTCATTGTACCTGCGGTTTGCCGTCAGCGAACCACGTGAGCGCCTCGCGGGCGATTGCCGGCGGCACGGCGTGCGGGCCGTCGAACTCCCGATACGTCACCGCGTAACCGGCCTTTTCGAGCTCGGGGACGATGCGCCACCTCGTCGATTCGATCGGGAGAATCTCGTCGGCCGTTCCATGCGAGACAAAAATGCGCGGCCGGCCGCGCGTCAGGCCGGGGATGACGAAGCCCGGCGAACACGCGAGGATGTGCGTAAAAAGGTCGCCGCTCGCCAGTCCGACGGACAGCCCATACGAGGCGCCGTCCGAGAAGCCGCCGATGGCGAGTCGACGACGATCCACCGCGCACCGATCGAAGGTGTAGGCGAGCGCCTGATTCAGGAAGTCGGTGTCCGGCCCGTAACTGTCTCGAATGCCGTCCCAGGTTCTGCCGCGCGATTCGGGGGCGAGCACGATGACGCCGAGCTCGTCGGCCACTGTGAACAATGACGAGACGCGTCGCGCAGAGCCGCCCGCGCCGTGCAGCATGACGGCGAGCGGCGCCGGCACGTCCGGGCGATAACTCGCCGGGACGATGAGCAAGCCGTCGCGGCCGCTACCGGCGCCAAGCCCGAGGGGCTGCTCTCCGGGCGTCGTCTTGATGCGCGGGGATCTAGGGGTGACGCTGAGGTGTCCGTCGCTCGCGGCAGGCCGCTGGACGAGTGCGAAAAATGAGCCAAGCCCGACCGCGCCAGAGGCCGCTGCGAGAAGGCGTCGCCTGGAGATCATCGTGCCGACCTCTGGTTTCTTATCGCTGGACTTTGTCCAATGCTCGGCTCAAGGCTCGCGGTCCAATGCTCGGCTCAAAGCTCGCCGTCCAATGCTCGGCGCAATGCTCGCCTCGAACCGTTGGCCCACCTCACCGTTGCACGCGGCCCGAGGCGTCGCCCCCGGCAAGCCGATCGACTTCGGCCACGGTCACGCGGTTGAAGTCGCCGGGGATCGTCTGTTTGAGGGCGCTCGCAGCCACCGCGAAGCGCAGGGCTTCGTGCGGCGTGCGTCCGGTCACGAGCCCGTAAATCAGCCCGCCGGCGAAGCTGTCGCCGCCGCCGATGCGGTCGACGAGGCGCACATCGTACCGCTGGCTGCGATGCATGCTGCCGGTCGCCGCGTCCCAGAGCGCCGCGCTCCAGCCGTTGTCGCTCGCCGACACGCTCTCTCGGAGGGTGATGGCGACCATCGGCGGACCGAAGTCGCGCGTCACACGCTCGGCCGCTTCCTGAAATCCCGCGATGTTCAGCTGCCCGCTCGTGACGTCGGTTCCCGGCACATGCACGCCGAGGACCGACTGCAGGTCCTCCTCGTTGGCGATGACGACGTCGACGTCGCGCATCAAGGGGCCCATGATCTCCTGGGCTTTCTTCTCGGTCCAGAGCTTCTTCCGGAAGTTCAAGTCGACGCTGATTCGCACGCCGGCAGCCCGCGCGGCCTTGATCGAGCGCGCCGTGGCCGCGACGCCCTTCTCGCCGAGCGCCGGCGTGATGCCCGTGACGTGATACCACTCTGCGTCGGCAAAGACTGCCGCCCAGTCGACGGCGTCAGACTCCATCTCGCTGATGGCCGATCGCGCGCGGTCGTAGATGACGGTGGACGCGCGCTGACTGGCTCCGGCTTCCGCGTAGTAGATGCCGATGCGGTCACCGCCGCGCACGATGTAGTCGGTCCGCACGCCCTCGGCGCGGAGCGCCCGCACGGCGGCCTCGCCGATCTCGTGCTTCGGCAGGCGGGTCACGTAATAGCTGTCGATGCCGAATGCCGCGAGACAGACGGCCACGTTGGCCTCGCCGCCGCCGAAGGTCGCGACAAACTGCGGCGTCTGCAGAAACCGCTCGAATCCAGGCGGGCTCAGCCGCAGCATGATTTCGCCGAAGGTGACGACTTTGGGCATGGTAGGACTCAGCGCTCACGTGCAGCGCGCACGCTCTTGACGATGCGCTCGGCGTTCGAGCGAAGGACGGCGAAGTTTCCGGCCTCGATCGCCTTTGCGTCGGTCAAGGCGCTACCGACGCCGACGGCGACGGCGCCAGCCGTGATCCAGTCGCCGGCGTTGTCCAGCGTGACCCCACCGGTCGGCATCAGCTTCACATGCGGCAGCGGCGCGCGCACATCCTTGATATAGCCGGGGCCGAGCGCCGTGGCCGGGAATACCTTGACGATGTCGGCGCCGGCCTCCCAGGCATCGAGGATCTCGGTCGGCGTGAAGCATCCAGGAGTGACCGCCACGTCTCTCTTGTGGCAGGTCTCGATGACATCCCGGCGGAAGACCGGGCTCACGATGAACTGCGCCCCCGCGTCGATCACCCTGACCGCCGTGACGGCGTCGAGTACCGTACCGGCGCCGAGCAGGAATCCCGGAGGCATCTTCGGCGCCAGGCCCGCGATGAGCTCGATGGCGCCGGGGACTGACATCGTGACCTCGAGTGCGCGGATACCACCTTCGGAGATGGCGTCGACGACGCCCTGCAGCTTTCCCGGATCCTTGATCCGGATGACGGCGACAATCCCTGCGGCTTCGATGGCCGCCGTGGCGGCGTGGCGCTTTGTGCTCATGACTGCGATTAGGTCGACTCCGGAGTCTCTCGTCGGAGATTCATCAGGTTAGCGGCGTTATGTCCGCATTTCTCAGCGCTCGCGGGGCCCCACCCCCGCTCGCTCTCGCGCGGCGACTCCCGCCTTCGCTGAAGCGTCGACGGACCGCCGTAGCCTTGGCGGAGGCTGGTCGCGCCGCGCTCGGGCCGCAGGCGCCGGCGCACGCACGTCGATCAAGGAAGCTCGACCGATCTGTGTTGTCCGTGCCTAGAGCTTTGCCTCGTGGATCCACTTGTGCGCTGGATCCTCGTGCAGCGCGAGCTTGCGTTGCTCGCCGGCCATGCCCCACAGGTAGCAGAGGCGATAGCCAGGCGTCGCCGAGACGGGGTGATAGCCGTACGGCAGCAGCACCGCATCGCCGTCGCGGACCGAGTGGCTGGCCGACTCGCCGTCGTTCGTGTAGAGGATCTGCTGGCCGAAGCCCTGCGGCGGGTCGATCGTGTAGTAGTAGACCTCTTCGAGCGTCGGCTCGCCATCTTTGCCGTCGTGCTTGTGCGGCGGGTAGCTGCTCCAGTTGCCTGGCGGGTTGAACGTCTCGCCAACCATGAGCCGCTTCACGTGCGGGTCGGTGACGAAGATGTCGTGGACCTCGCGCGAGTAGTTTGCGCGGCCGCGCGCGTTGACCCGGACGTCGTTCGGGCCGATGAGCGCGACCGTTCCGCCGGCCGGAGCAGGCGTCGAAATGAGCACGGCCTCGAGGACCGTGTCGGCCGTCGCCGTCAGCTCGACGCCGGGCGGCAGGTAGAGCGCGGTCGCGCGCTCGGTGAAGACGCCCGACCGGCTCACCGGCCAGTTGTTGCCGCCCGCGGCGAACGTGCCACGGCCCTGCTGCAGGACCACGACGGTTTCCTCGTCGGCGAGGCGGAATGTGGCGCTCGTGCCGGCGTCGAGCCGCAGCCGGCGCGTGCTGAGCTCCCGCGAGCCGGCATCGCCCCGCTTCTGCAGCAGCTGCACGCCGAACTGGCGCGGTTGCCTGAAAAGTGTGTCGCTTAACATAGTTTTCTCGTCGGTGAGCGTACTGTGAGGCGGTTTGGCGTCAAAGTGCAAGGACGTTACCAAGCCTAGAGGCCACGACCCATAATCTTATCCCGCTTCGATATGGAAGACGTCGCGCAGCTCCTTCGCCACCGGGCTGTCGTCGGCGTTCGCGGGCATGACCTCCCGCATATATCGCCACCAGCGCCGGCAGACGTCGGTCCCGGCGACCGCCGCCCAGCGTGCCTCGTCTTCGACCTCGACATACGCGAAGAGGTCCCGGGTCTCAGGGTCGAGGAAGATCGAATACGTCCGCACGCCGTGTTCGATCAGCGTGCGCTCCAGTTCCTCCCAGATCGGTCGATGCCGCCGTTCGTACTCGGCCTCGTGTCCCCGATGTACCGCCATGCGAAACGCCTTGCGCACCACGGCCAGAATCATAGCGTGGCGCGAGAGAATCGCACCGCGAAACTGGATAGCCCACTACGAGCGGCAGCAGTGGGACCTCGGCAAAGCGATCGGCATGTCACCTTGGCCTGGGTATGGCGCTTCGTGTCTTCGTGTCGAACCCGTTGCTCCGTCTTCTCGCTGCAGCGGGTCACCGCGCAGAGGTCCTGGCGCCGACGATGCGGCCGAGCGCGCGCCACACAGAGACAGCCGCACCCTGCATCCGGTCAGGCGTATTGTTCAGGACTTCGCCGGCGACCTGTTGGCCCGCGGCGATGGCGCGGTCGGTTTCGAACGCGCCATCCGCGAGGCGCCGCGCCTCGCCTTCCCGGGCGAGCGCCGTCAAGTCGACGCCGTCCAGCTGTTCGATCAAGTGTTCGAACTCGTGCGCGATGAGCTCGGTCAGCTCCGGCGCGCTCTGAATCTCGATCTCGGCGGCCAGTGCGCCCGATCGATTCTGGCGGAACGAAGTTCGCGCGCGCGTGCTGCCGATGGCAGACCGGTACGACACGCTGACGGCCGCGTGCAGCCGCTCGGCCGTCGCGAGTGCCCGGCATTGCTCGCGGAACTTCGGCGAGCGTTCGAGAAGCAATCGCACGATCGGCCCCAGGCCGTCATCGAGCGCGATCGAGTCGGGCAGCGCTGGCGTGGCGGCGTCGCAGGCGGCGACCCGTCTCGCTCGCGCGACGTCGGCCGGCGTGACGCCGCGCGTGACCGCCACTTCCGACGGTGCAAGCAAGATCAACGAGGCCCAGGCCCCGACACTGACGAGAGATGCTGGCGAGTACCACATGTCTCGCCAGGGAGCAAAGCGGGCTCCGCGCGTGCTCCGGGGGAGCGGCGCAGCGAAGTGTTATCTAATCAGTTGCTTACGGCTCTCGTGCACACCATTTCCGCGGTTCGCACCTGAACATCCTTGTGCACCCGCCACCGCGCCGCGACCAGGATGTGCGGAGCGTCGCCAGCACGTTACCCGCCGCCGGCATCCTGATAGCGGCGCCAGTCGATGTCGTACTGCTTGATCTTGTAGTTCACGATGCGCCGCGTCGCCTGGAGCAGCCGCGCGGCGCGCGCGCGGTTGCCGCGCGCCATCTTCAGCGCGTCTTCGATGAGGTCGCGTTCGAATCCCGCGACCGCATCGCCAAGCGATTGGCTGTTGGCGGTGCCCGATCCCTCGGCCGTCTGCAGCGTCGGCGGCAGATGGTGCAGGTGGATGACCTGGCCGTCGCACACGAGCACCGCCCGTTCGATCACGTTCTGCAGCTCGCGCACGTTGCCGGGCCAGTGATAGCCGACGAGCGCATCGATCGCCGGCGTCGAGATCCGCTTCACCTGCTTGCCGTGGTCGGTCGACAGCTTCTCGACGAAGTGATCGGCGAGCAGCAGGACGTCCGACTTCCGCTCCCTGAGCGGCGGCACGAAGATGGTGAAGACGTTGAGCCGGTAGAGCAGATCCTGCCGCAGCGACCCGTCCGCAACGGCCGCCTCCATGTCCTTGTTGGTGGCCGCAATCAGCCGGACGTCAACCTTCACGGACTCGGTGCCGCCGAGGCGCTCGAACTCGCGCTCCTGCAGCACCCGCAGCAGCTTGACCTGCGTCGCGAGGTTGACGTCGCCGATCTCGTCGAGCAGGAGCGTGCCGCCGTCGGCGAGCTCGAAACGCCCCTTCTTGCGCTGCTCAGCGCCGGTGAACGCGCCCTTCTCGTAACCGAAGAGCTCGGACTCGATGAGCGTCTCGGGAAGCGCGCCGCAACTCACCTTCACGAACGCCTTGCGCGCGCGCAGCGAGTTGTAGTGAATCGCCTGCGCGATGAGCTCCTTGCCGGTCCCCGATTCACCGCGGATGAGGACCGTGGTGTTGGTGCGCGCGACCTGCACCACCTGCTCGCACACCTGCCGCATCGCGCCGCTCGTGCCGAGGATGTGAGAAAAATCGTAGCGCTCGCGCAGCTCGTCGCGGAGCCGGACGTTCTCGTTCACGAGGCGCTGCCGGTCCGACTCGATGAGCGTCTGCATCTTCAGCGCCTGCGCCAGCATCGACCCCACGACGCCGTAGAACTTCATGGTGCGGTCGTAGTTGCGATCGCTCCGGAACGCGAGCTCGACCTCGAGCACGCCGCGGCACTGCCGCGACTGCTGCACCGGCACGCAGATGTACGTCAGGTCGTCATCGTCGGAAGGCCCGCGGCGCGGGCCCCGCGCGTTGCGCGGCGCCGCGTCGGTCGGGACGGCCAGCGCCGGCTCCTGGCTGACGCGCGGGACCACAAGGGGGCGGCCGCTGTCGAAGACCTGTTGCGCCAGCGACCCGCCGATCGGCGTGTCGGCGTGCGGCGCGCGGATGCCGACCGAGGCGTGGAGCAGGAGCCGGCGCCCGTCCTCGCGCGGCACCGCGATGACGCTCCGGTTCGTGCCGTGATAGCGCTCGAGGATCTCGAGCACGCGATGGAACGCCGACTTGAGGTTGGGCGGGCTCGCGAGCGCCTGACTGACTTCGAGGAGCGAGGTCAGCTTGCGAATCTCGCCGCTGTGGCGCCGGGTGCGGTCGTCATGATCGGGCACCGGCGGGCGCGGCCTCGCGCGCTCGGAGGTCGTTGCCGGTGCCGGTGCAGGGTCGAGAACAGTTGACATGGATGTCGCAGGATCCTTAAAAATAGACATTTTTGTAATGCTCAAAAATGCCTCCAGTAACGAAAAAGGCCGTCACCTTGGAGGGTGACGGCCTGTCGGAAGTCCTTTGGATTTCGACAGTTCCGTCAGCCTGTGCGGCGCTGCTGCTGCTGGAGGCCGGCAAGACACACCTGGTGCGTCAGGACGGCGGCAGGGGCGACGCGCAGAGCGGAGACGAAAACCATCGAATCCATAGTAGGGGCCGCTCGAAATGGAGTCAAGCGCTTATACATTCTCATTTCATAAGCCCCGTGTATGTCCCCGAGCGGTGTGGTCCGTGGCTTAGAACAGGAACTTCAGCGACACCTGCGTGCGCCGCGCGTAGTTGTTCTGCGTCGATGCACTGATGGTGCCGAAGGTCGCCGCCGTCGGGTTCGTCTGCGGGCCCGGGAAGTACGGATGGTTGAACGCGTTCAGCGAGTCGAATCGGAGTTCGATCGTTCGGCCCGCCACCTCTGTGTTCTTGATGAGCGACAGATCGACGTTGCTGACGTTGTCGGTGCGGACGTTCTCGAGCCGCAGCGGGAACGTCCGCACGTTGGACCCGAGCTGCTGCGCCGAGACCTTGTTGAAGCCGGCGTCCGTGTTGAACCAGCGCGCGATCGTCTGCTCACTGCCCGAGAGCGGGATGTCATTCAGATCGCCGGTGAAGATGATGTTGCCGAAACCGATGGGGAAGCCGCTCTGGTAGGTGTAGATCCCCGAGAACTGCCACCCGCTGATGAACGCCGAGACCACGCCGTTGACGTCCGTGCCGAAGCGCCGCCCGCGGCCCACCGGCACTTCCCAGATGCCGTTGACCGCCAGGCGGTGCGGTGTGTCGATACTCGAGATCCCCTCCCACGGCTCGGGATCGGCCGCGTTGAGGAACTCGGTGGCCTCGGTGAACTTCGAGTAGGTATAACTCGTCGCGAGCGTGTACCCATTCGAGAACCGCCGCTGCAGGTTGATTTGCGCCGCGTGATACCAGGACCAGCCTTCGTTCGTCGTCGTGTTGACGGCGTCGAACTCGGGGAACTGACGGAGCAGCCGCTCACGCGCGATGTTCGACCCCTGTAACGCCGCCGCCGCCGTCGTCGGCAGCAGGCCGAAGAACGGGTTCGGAATGTTGGCGCTCAAATAGGCGATGCGGTCCGCGTCGCGCACGGGGAGGGTGCTCAGGTACTGGTTGGGCGTGGCGTTGATGTTGCGCGAGGTCTGCAGCTGCGAGCCGTGGTTGCCGACGTAGCTGGCTTCGAGTACCCATCGGCCGGGCAGCTCGCGCTGGATGCCAACCTGCCACCGCTGCGTGCGCGGCGACTTCGGGTTCGGATCGAAGTAGGTGACGCTCTGACCGAGGAACGTCTGGATGCCCAGCGCGCTCCCGACAGGTTCCTGGATGCCGGTCGGGAAGGGATTCGACAGCGTGCTGATGAACGTCAAGCCGTTGTCGAGCGAGGGGATGATGTTCGTGTTCTGGCTGAACCCGCTCTGGAAGACGTCACCGCGGCGCTGGCCGAGGAAGCCGTAGAACATCCCGTAGCCCCCGCGGAGTACGGTCAGGTCGTTCAGCCTGAACGTCAGGCCGGCGCGCGGCATGAAGTTGGTCGTGGGGGTCTCATAGAGCCCGCTCGGTTTCCCGTCGACGCCGGCGAAGGTCAGGCCGCCGCGGACGTTGAAGGAGCTCACGGGCACTTCCGGCGTCGGATTGAGCGCGTACTTCGCGCGCGCGGCCGCTTCGATGGCCTGTACGGCCGTGGCATCGAAGGCCCGCACGCTCTTGTTGTCCGCCTCCGACATCGGCGTTTCGTACTCGTAGCGGAGGCCGAGGTTCACGGTCATCCGTGAGTTGACGCGCCAGTTGTCCTGCACGTAGAAGCCCCACACCTGCGATTTCTCGTCGTAGCTCGCCGCGCGTGTGACGGACCCCGAGCTCGGCAGGCCGAGCAGGAACGAAGCGAATGATTGACCGAGGCTGCCGGGTGCGGCCGTCGAGTTGTCGAGCGGCCCGCGCGTCCACGTCGAATCGAAGTTGAACTGCCCGGTCTGGTTGTTGGCGAAGAATTCGTCGGTCTCGCGATACTGACGGAACTCCATTCCGGTTTGCAGCGAATGGGCGCCGGCCGACTTGTTCAAGGTGGCGATGAACGACTGCGTCTCGTTCGGCCGCTCCTCGCCGCCGATGCCGGTGCCCTGATAGCCGGTGATGTCGAACCGCGGGAACCGGCGGATGCCGTCGGGGATCGACGAGTTGTACGAGGCCGGGAAGCCCAGGCTCGTCAGATCGAAGTCGTGGTTCGCGGGGTTGGAATCGGTGCCGCGCACGAACCAGTTGTAGCCATACCGGAAGTTGAGGACCGTGCTCGGCGTCATGACGTAGACGTGATCGAGCGCGACCTGGCGCGAGACGAACTTGAACCACTCGCCGGTGGAGAGGTTGCCGAAGTAGTTGTTGTAGTTGCTGTTCCGATCGTACCAGCTGACGCGTCCGTACATGCGCTGCTTGTCGGTGATGTTGTGGTCGACGCGCACGGTGTTATTCGCGTACTTGATGTCCTCGGGCAGTGAGGGGTTCTGGAAGTTGCTGGTCCCATCGGCGTTACCGGCCGTCACAGGATGCGCAAAGTACTCGAGCGCCGCCCGCGCGACGGGGTTGATCAGGTTCGGCGGGATGATGTTGCCCGGGAACGGATCCTGCTGGAACCGGCCGCCGCCAATCGATCGCCGCGTGAAGGGGTTATAGATCTGATATTGCGACCCGAGCGCGAGCAGCTCCGAGAAGTCGCCGGTGCGCATCTTTTCGGTCGGCACCGTCGGCGTGCCGTTGTTGCGGGGCCGCGACTCGTGGATGCCCTCGAAGCCGTACAGGAAGAAGGTCTTCCCGCGGCCGTTGTAGCCGGGCAGCACGATGGGGCCGCCGGCCATGCCGCCATACCGGTTGTAGTCGAACGGCGCCAGCGGAATGTTGTTGGCGTTGGCGAAGAAGTCGTTCGCGAAAAGACTTTTGGGTGTTTTGGCGACGTATACCGTGCCCCGCAGCTTGTTGGTGCCCGACTTGATCACCAGGTTCGTCACGCCGCCTTCCGTGTTGCCGGTGCTGGCGTCGAAGGTCGCGGTCTGAACCTTGAACTCCTGAACGATGTCCGCCGGCGGCACGTACGACGCAATGACCTCGCCGGCGTTGGCGGTCGCCGTGCTCGGCACGCCGTCGATCGTCAGGTCGCTTCGGTTCCCGCGCGTCCCGTCCATCGCGTAGCCGACGATGTGCGTGGGCTCGAAGGGCCGGTCGAGCCGGGCCGAACCGGTGTAGGTGACGCCCGCAGCCAGGCCGATGAGCGCGTACGGATCGCCGTGGGCCGTCGGCAGCTGCGCGATGCGCCGCGAGTCGACGACGTTGCCAAGGGAAGCGTTGGCCGTCTCGAGGAGCGGCGTGTCGGCCGTGACCGTGACCGATTCCACGGTCTCGCCCACGGCGAGCGACAGGTCGACCTCGAGGCGGTCGGCGATGCGAACCTCGACCTCACGCGCGGCTTTCTTGAAACCCTGGAGCTCGGCGTTCACCTGATACGTGCCCGGGATCAGGTAGGGGACCTGGTAGAGGCCGACCTCGTTGGTGACGACGGTGACGGTGGTGCCCATCTCTTTGTTGGAGATGGTCACGGTCGCGCCAGGGATGACGCTGCCGCTGCCGTCGCGAATGGTGCCGGCGATGGTGCCGCGTGCTTCCTGCGCCGACGCGGATGCGGGGAGCGCGAGCGCGACGGCCGCCAGGATCGCGGTGAGAAGAATGGTGGTCCGGGTCCAGAGGTCGCTGCTGCACTGTCGCGTCAGCCGTGTCATGGCCTTTCCTCCTCTTTATGAGCGAAGCGGTGTCGAGGTGTCGTTCGGGGCTTCTCGAGCGCGTGACGTCCGGGGTGGTCTAACCGACGGGCACTATATGATATATGATTGTGGAAATACCAGCCAAATCAGATGTGCCAAGTGGTAACACCACTAGCCATTCGGCATATTCACTGACGCGTGGTTTTGTATGGCAGAACGACGTGCAGTGGCTCAAATCACGCTGTACCGGATCTCATAGAAAATACCGCCCTTGTCATACCGGATGGAATCACGGCCTGTAGCCGGTCTGACCGACGCCTCATCCGTTCCTCACCGCGAAACGGATTGCCGGGCCCGGTCGAACACCTGATTTTCGTAGTACTGTTTCAGCGGAAACGTGTCCACCTGGCTGCGTCCGCCGGCGAGCGGACGGCCCCGACATGCTGCTCCGAGCGGCCTCAATCACCAAGTCGTTCGCCGGCGTCCGCGCCCTCAAAGGCGTCTCATTCGACCTGCGTCCCGGTGAAGTCCATGCCCTGGTCGGCGAGAACGGGGCGGGCAAGTCGACCCTCATCAAAATCATCACCGGCGCCGAGACGCCAGACCTAGGCGAGCTCGTCGTCCATGGCCGTCCTGTCGCGGCGATGGACCCGGGCCTCTCCCGCGCGCTCGGCATTGCGGCCATCTACCAGCAGCCGCAGCTCTTTCCCGACCTCACTGTCGCCGAGAACATCGCGATGGCGCTCGAGACTGGGGGGTCGTGGCGGCGGCTGGATTGGGCCGGTCGCGCCCGGCAGGCCGCCGGGCTCCTCGAGCGGATCGGCGCCTCGATCGATCCGGCGCGGCTCGTCGAGACGCTGAGCATGCCGGAGCAGCAGATCGTCGAGATCGCGAAAGCCATCGGCGCCGAAGCCAAAATCGTCATCATGGACGAGCCGACGGCGTCGCTGACCGAACGGGAGGTCGAGCGCCTCTTCCGTGTCATCGCGCTGCTCAAGACGCACGGAGTCGGCATCATCTACATCTCTCATCGTCTCGAGGAGGTCTTCGCCATCGCCGATCGCATCACCGTGCTGCGCGACGGCGAGACCGTCGAATCCTGCGCGCGCGGCGATGTCGATCGGGCAGGCCTCATCAGGATGATGGTCGGCCGCGAGCTCTCGGCGGTGTTCCCCAAACGGACGGTGCCCTTCGGCGCCGTGGCCCTCGAGATGCGGAATCTCTCTCATCGGGCGACCGGTGTTGCCGACGTCTCGCTCTCGGTCCGTCAGGGCGAGATTCTCGGCGTGGCCGGACTCGTCGGGTCCGGCCGCACGCAACTGGCGGAGATGTTGTTCGGGCTCACCCCGGCGGACGCGGGCGAGATCGTGGTTCACGGACGGACGGTGCGCCTCACCTCGCCCCGCGACGCCATCGACGCTGGAATCGCCTACCTACCTGAGGATCGCCGGCAACATGGCGTCGTGCTCGAGATGTCGGTCGCCTCGAACGCGAGCCTCGCCAGCCTCGAGGCGGTATCGAGCCGCGGATTGATCGATCGCGGGCGGGAGCAAGCCGCCGCCGAGCGCTACGTCGAGCAGTTCCGGATCAAGACGCCCTCGGTGGCAGTCGAGGTCGGCACCCTGTCCGGCGGCAACCAGCAGAAGGTCGCGCTCGCCCGCTGGCTGTCGACGGACCCGTCGATCCTCATCCTCGACGAGCCGACGCAGGGAGTCGACGTCGGATCGAAAGCCGAGATCCACAGCCTCATGCAGACCCTCGCCGAGCAGGGCCTGGCCATCATCATGATCTCGTCGGAACTGCCGGAGATTCTCGGCATGAGCGACCGCATCGCCGTGATGCGCGCCGGCCGTCTTCGGGGCGTACTGGATCGCGCTGATGCGACGCAGGCGTCGGTGCTCGCGCTGGCGCTTGATGAATAGGGTTTATGGTTCAAGGTTCAAGGTTCAGGGTTCACGGTTCACGGTTCAGCGTTCATGGTTCAAAGTTCAAGGCTTTCCCGAGCGCCGAACGCCGACCGCGAGTCTGAACCCTGAACCTCTGAACCCTGAACCCTGAACCCTGAACCTTGAACCTGTCCCTGTCTATGCCCTACCGCCGTGAAGCCTCCGTTGTCGCCGCCATCGTGGCCCTGGGGCTCATACTGACCCTTGCCGCGCCAGGCTTCTTCGCGCGCGACAACCTGAGCGACCTCTTCCTCGCGAACCTGCCCGTCCTCATCGTCGCACTCGGGATGACGCTCATCATCCTCACCGGGGAGATCGACATCTCCGTTGGTTCGGTCTTCGCGATCGCCGGCGTGGTCGCCGGGCTCCTGGCCAAGGCCGGCGTGCCGATGCCGCTCGTGGCCGTATCGTCGTGCCTCGTTGGCGCCGTGCTTGGTGGCATCAACGGCGCGCTCGTGTCCTACGTGCGCATTCCTTCGATCGTCGTCTCGCTCGCCACGATGGTCGCCCTGCGGGATGGCCTGCGATGGGCGACCGACGGTGCGTGGATTCAAGATTTGCCGGCGGACTTTCAGTGGCTCGGGCTGACCCAGGCCGCCTATCCGTTCGTCGCGCTCGGCACCGCGACCGCGCTCACGGTCACGCTCGCCTGGAGCCTGCGCCATCTCGCCGCCGGCCGCGCGGTCTACGCGACCGGCTCGAATCGGGAAGCGGCGCGCCTCGCTGGACTCCATACCGCGTCGGTGACCCTTGCCGTCTTCGCCCTCGCCGGCGGCCTCACCGGCCTTGCGGCGCTCATCAACTCGGTCCGCTTCAACCAGATCCCCAGCAACGCCGGCCTCGGCCTCGAGCTCAAGGTCATCGCGGCCGTCGTCGTTGGCGGCACCGCAATCAGCGGCGGACGGGGGAGCGTCGCCGGCACCGTACTCGGCGTGATTCTGCTCGGCGCCATCGGGCCCGCGCTGACGTTCCTGGGCGTCAGCGCCTACTGGGAGCGCGCGATTCAGGGCGCGATCATCCTCGCCGCCGTGGCGCTCGACGCACTCAGCGACCGGCCCGTCACTCACGCCGTGACGATGGGGGCCGCGCGTGCGTAGCGCCGCGTCATGACATCGCTCTGGCATCGCCTGCGCACCGGCGACGCGATCCTGCTCGCCGCACTGGCGGCCGAGGTCGTGCTCTTCGCCGTCATCGCGCCGAACTTCGCCACCACGGGAAACTTCTTCGAGATCACGCGGCTCAGCGTGGAGCTCGGGCTCCTGGCCATCGCGCTCACGCCGGTCATCGTTACCGGCGGCATCGACCTGTCGGTCGGGGCGATGATGGGACTCGCGGCGGTCGTCTTCGGCGCCGCGTGCCGCGACTGGGAGCTTCATCCCGCCGTCGCCGCACTCATCGCGCTCTCCGTCGGCTGCGCCGGTGGCGCGCTCAACGCTGTACTCGTCGCGCGGCTGAAGATTCCTCCCCTCATCGTCACGCTCGGTACCTTCTCGCTTTTTCGGGGCATCGCGGAAGGCATCACCCAGGCGGCCGTGAACTACAGCGGGTTTCCACCCGGGTTTCTGTTTCTCGGGCAGGGATACCTGTGGGGTGTCATTCCCGCGCAGCTGCCTCTTTTCATACTGGTCTTCGCCGCGTACGTCGTCCTGCTGCACCGCTCGGTCATCGGGCGCGCGCTCTACGCCATTGGCTTTACGCCGGCGGGCGCGCGCTACGCCGGGATCCCGGTTGCTCGGCGCGTGGGCCTGGTCTACGTTCTGTCCGGTCTTGTCTCGAGCCTGGCGGCGGTCATCTATGTGGCGCACCTCGGCCAGGCGCGATCGGACGCCGGCAATGGCTACGAGCTCGATGCCATCACGGCCGTCGTGCTCGGCGGGACGTCGGTGTTCGGCGGGCGCGGCACGCTCTGGGGCACGCTCCTTGGCCTCTTCTCGCTCTCGGTGCTCCGCAACGGGCTGCGCCTGGCGGCCCTCCCGTCGGAGTTTGCGGGCGTGCTCACCGGGATCCTCCTCCTCGCGACGATCGCGATTGACGTATATTCGAGGCGCGCTACTCGCGCCCAGAGCCGCGGGGCGCTGGCCCCCGGGTTGACCAACGGAGACTTTGAGGTGAAGAACAGTCAGGTAGCCGTCGTCTGCGCCACGATCATCGCCGCCGCGCTGATCGTCGCCACCACCAACGTGTGGCTGATTCGCTCGGTCGTGCCGACGGCGCCGCCTCGCGCGTACCTGACCGGTTCGGTCCAGTCGCCTCAGCCCTCGGGCGCGCGTCGCGTGATAGCGATGATGCCCAAGGCGAAGGGCGATCCGTACTTCGTGAGTTGCCGCGCCGGCGCGGAAGAAGCCGCGCAGGAGCTGGGCGTCGAACTGATCTGGGACGGGCCGACCGGGCTCGACGCGGCCAAGCAGAACGAGGTCGTCGAGAACTGGATCACGCGGAAGGTCGACGTGATTGCCGTCGCGGTCGAGAACCGGGCCGGGATCTCGACCGTCCTGCGCAAAGCGCGCGAGCGCGGGATCAAGGTGCTCACGTGGGACGCCGACGCGGAGCCGGACGCGCGCGATTTCTTCGTCAATCAGGCGACGCCCGAAGGCATCGGCAACACGCTGACCGACGAGGCCTCGCGGCTGCTCGGCGGCAAGGGCGAGTTTGCCATCATTACCGGCGCGCTCAGCGCCGCGAACCAGAACGAGTGGATTGCCTTCATCAAGAAGCGCGTGGCGGAGAAGCATCCCGGGCTGACGCTCGCGACGATCCGTCCGAGCGACGACGACCGCGACAAGGCGTTCGCCGAGACGCAGACCATCCTGCGCGTGCACCCGAACGTGAAGCTCGTCATGGCGATCTCGGCGCCGGCCGTGCCCGGCTCTGCCGAGGCTGTGCGTCAGGCCGGGCGCAGGGACGTCAACGTGATCGGACTGTCGCTTCCCAATATCAACAAGCCCTACGTCCACGACGGCTACGTGCAGACGGTCGTCCTCTGGAACACGCGCGATCTCGGGTACCTCACCATCCACGCCGGCATGCAGCTGCTGCAGGGCACGCTCGCCGCCGGCGCGCAAACGATGACCGGCGGACGCCTCGGCGCGATCCAGATCCGCGGCAGCGAGATCATCCTGGGGCCGCCGCTGATGTTCACGAAGGCCAATATCGACAAGTTCGATTTCTAGCCACGGACAACGCTGACGGCACGGACAACATTCGTCACTGTCACGTTCTAACAGGAGTTCAGGAGTTCAGGAGTCGATGTGGCTTTGAGGAGATACTTCTGATCTCCTGGTCTGCTGTGAAGAAGCACTAGCTGGGGTGATATGGATCCGGACCTCAAAGGTAGTACCTGCTCTCGTAACCGGCTCCGACCGGGGAATTGGCAAGGGCATCGCGTTCGAGCTCGCGCGCGCGGGGTGTCGTGTGGCGATCAACTACCACTTCGATCCCTACCTCGCCGAGGGAACCGTGGCCGAGCTCAAGGCGCTCGGCGCCGATGCGTTCGCGGTCAAGGGAGATGTCAGCGTCGCGTCGAGCGTTCGGGAGATGTTCGCGACGGTCATCGAGCGGTTTGGGCGGCTGAACATCCACGTCAACAACGCCGGCGTGCAGACGTGGAAGCGGCTGCTCGATGTCACCGAGGAGGAATGGGACCTCGTGATCGACACCAACCTGAAGGGCTGCTTCTTGTGTACCCAGGCCGCGGCGCGGCACATGAAAGATCAGGGCGGCGGCGCGATCGTGAACATCGGCTCGGGCTGCAACAAGCTGGCGTTCCCGGATCTCGTCGCGTACACCGCGAGCAAGGGTGGGATCGAGATGTTCACAAAGGTCGCCGCCGTGGAGCTCGGACCGCACGGCATCCGCGTGAACTGCGTCGCGCCGGGCGCGGTTGAAGTCGAGCGGACGAAGCTCGAGGATCCGGACTATGCCGGGACCTGGGGACGAATCACGCCGCTCGGGCGCGTCGGCACGCCAGCCGACATCGGCCGCGCCGTGGCCTACATGGTCAGCCCCCAGGCCGAGTTCGTAACTGGCCAGACGATCTGGGTCGACGGCGGAATGTACGCCCGAGCCCCGTGGGCCTACAAGCCGTCGTAGTTGGCTCTAGGCTTCAGGCTCAGGTAAAACCTTCGACCACATCCTCGAAGATCTTGCTAGAGCCCAAAGCCAAGAGCCGAGAGCCTACTTGATCACCAACCCCCACGGGCTGCCGCCGGTCGCGATGCGGCGCTCGACGGTTCCCGTCGCGAGATCGACGACCGATACATCTGCCGACGGACCGTTCGCCGTGTAGACCTTCTTGCCGTCGGCGCTGACGCCGATACCCCACGGCCGGTCTCCAATGTCTTCGATCGTTTGCGTCAGCGCGCGCTTCGCCACGTCGATGACGGCTATTGCCTTCGCCCGGCCGAGCGAGACGTACACCTGCTGACCGTCCGGCGAGAGCACCGCGCCCATCGGCCGCGGCGCGGTCGGGTCCTTCGACTTCGGGATGACGATCGACGCGGCCACCGTGTGCTTCGCGGTATCGAGCACGCTGATCGTCGCGGCGGTCTCGGCGGTGACGAATGCCGTCGATCCGTCCTTGGTGAACGCCACCGACCGCGGCCGCGCCGCGGTCTTCATCCGTCCGACGACCTTCAGCGTCTTCGTGTCGATGGCCACGACTTCGTTGGCCCCTTCGCATGTCACGTACACCTCGCGTCCGTCTGGGCTCACGGTGACTCCTTCGGGCTCCTCGCCGACCTTGACGCGGTCGCGAACCGTCCCGCTCGCGATGTCGAGCACGGACATCTCGGCGGTCTCCTCGTTCGACACGTACATCGTCGTGCCATCCGGCGACAGATCGAACGCTTCCGGATCCTGACCGCTCTTGAGCGTCCGCACGAGCCTGTGCGTCGCCAGATCGACGACGCCGATGCCATCAGCTTCGCGATCCGCCGGCGGCAGCTTCGACTCGTCGACGCCAGGCCCGGCGATCGGCGATCCCGAGAGAGCCACGTACAAGTTCGTCCCGTCTCGAGATACCCGAATGCCCCGCGGCCGCTTGCCAACCGCGATTCGTTCGACGAGCTGTCCGGTAGCCGCGTCGATGACGATGACAGCGCCGCCGGTCTCGTCGGAGACGTAGAGTTTGGGTCCAGGGAGCGGCGCGGCCGGGGCCGAGGCCGGGGTCGCGGGCGTTGACGCCGCCGGCGGCGGCGCCTCGCGCGAACAAGCAGCCGCGAACAGGCATGCAGCGGCAACTAAGAGGGTCAGACCCCATGGGTCACGATGAGTGCGTCTGGTCACGTCGGTCTCTCCGTCGGAGCAGCTCAGAACCATGTCGTGGCTTCCGGCTTCAGCCGGAAGGACCTGCGTCGTATCTTGACACATACCCGACAAGCGAACAGACTCGCCTGCGGCGGCAGGCATTTGGCGGGCCTGGCGCATTTCCTATCCTCAGGAGAAAGCCATGATGACTCGTCGCACCTGGTTGATGGTCACGGTGTTGCTGGCAGTGGTATCGATGGCGCCAATGGCCGCCGCCGACATCACCGGCAAGTGGACCTCGTCGTTCGACACGCAGATCGGCAAGCAGGAGTACACCTACGACTTCGTGGTGAAGGACTCCAAGCTCACAGGCAAGATGAAATCGAACCTCGGCGAGTCCGACGTCCTTGACGGCAAGGTGGACGGCGACAAGGTCACCTTCGGCGAGATCCTCAAGTTCGAGGGGATGGAAGTCAAGATCACCTACACGGGCACGATCGTTTCGGCCGACGAGATCAAGTTCACCCGCAACGTCGCGGACTTCGCCACCGAGGAGCTGGTAGCCAAACGAGTGAAATAGCTCGGCGCTGAGCCCTGATCCTACGGAAGCACCCGCACGTACCACAACCGCACCCCGATGCGCGCGGCAGGGTCGAGCCACGCGAAGCGGGGACCGGCCGAACCGGCCGGGGTCACCGACGACGGGATGATGATGAGCTCGTTGCTGCCGGCGTTGACGATGTCCTCGCGCACCCGCAACCGGTACGAGCCGACACGCTCGGGGTTCCATGAGAGACTCAGGCGGGCGATGAGGTGCCGGTTGAACAGCACGTCGATGAGGTCAGGCGACGTCGGCGTGACGGGGTCGAGCCGCAACACGATGTCGTAGGCACGCCGCTCCGGCAAGGGCACGCGGACGACCGCCCGCTCGCTGCGCGAGACGCGCACGGTAATGCTCTCGAGATGCGGAGCCGACCATCCGCTCCGGTAGAACACCCGGTCTCGCTCCCCTGTTTCAATGCTCGTGGACTCGCCGTGCGCGATGGCCTCCTCGGTCACGTACCAGGGCAAGCCGAGATACCAGGCTGTTCCGAGCAGAGCGAACGCACCCACCGCCGCGACACGCCAGGCGAACCACAAGATGGTTGCCCGTGCCGGCGGCACCGGGTTACGCACGACAGCATGGAGTGCGCGGCCGGCCTCTACAAGTGCGACAGCGGCAGCCAGGAAGAAGAACGGATAGGCGTGCATCGTGAAACGCCACGCACCGCCACCACCGACATTCCACGTGAAGATGTAAGGCAGCAGCGACCCAAGCAGGACGACGAGCAAAAGCCGGCCGGTGGCAAAGAACGGCAGGGCGGCGAGTCCAACCACGGCGACGGCCCGCAGCACGCTCCCGAAGCCGGACATCCACTCGTTGAACCCGTGCCACTTGGTGATGAACGGCTGCACGAAGAGGCCGTTGAGCGCGGTGTCGAGCGTCCGGATCGGGCGCTCCGCGACCTTGCCCCGGAGGTAGTCCGATGCGCTCATCGGCTTATCGATCGGGCGATCTTCGGCGAAGCGGTAGTAACTCGTGTGGTAGTTGATCGCGAGCAGCGGATCGCCGGACGCGATAGCGCAGCTGATCAGGTAGGGCGTCACGACGGCCGTCAGCATCAGCGCCGCCAGGCCCACCGTCTTCGCCCGTTCGCGGCGCGGCCCCCCCGCGCGTTCGACGATCAGCCACAGGAACGCCGGGATGATGAAAGTAATTGCCGTGATCCTGGTGAGGCAGGACAAACCGCACAGGATGCCTGCCAGCAGCGCGTTGCCGAACGACGGCCGCGCCCGGAGCCTCAGCAGCGCCCAAACGGAAAAGAGAATGGTCGCCGTGAACGTATCGTCGCGCCACCCATCGACGCCCCACATCACCATCTCGAGCTCGGTGGCCATGAACATCGCGGCCAGCACTCCCGTGAGCGGCGACAGCAGCGCCGCGCCGACGAGATAGGTCGCGAAGATCGCGACCGTCGATCCAGTCGCCGAGGCGAGACTGACCCCGTAATCCTGATCGTCGAGCGCCCACAGTCCCACGTGCGTCAGCGCGAGAAACACGGGCTCGCGCACGTGCGGCTGATAGAAGGTGGTCATCTCGCGGCCGTATTCGATGTAGGTGATGGGGTCGCCGCCGACGTAAGGATTCGGCTCGCGGGTCCAGTGGATGCTCGCCGGCCGGATGGCAGCGACGAGCGGCGCCACGTTTCTGGTGGCGATTCGCGCCCACCCCGGTGCATCGAGCGGCCCGTATTTGCCGACGAACGAGTCGAGCCTGAGCAGTCCGCCGTACAGCGTGATGGCGACCGCCAGCGCGTGCCAGGCGGCCGTCCGGCTCCTCAAGGCCGCCATGACGCGCGCTCCAATCGTCATTCGCAGGCGCTCGCGGGCGTTCTCAGACGGTCGTCAGAGGTCAGCATGGAACGGGCGCAGCCGGACAGGGAGGTGAAGCCCCGCAATTGTACACGGCGCGTCGGTACGTGCGACACTACCGACATGTTGCGCACACACATAGCGGCACGAGTTGCGATGGCGCCGTTCCTCCTGATGCTCGGCCTGACGCCGCTGGCGGCGGCGCAGGAAACCCCGAAGGTCAAGCCGAGCCAGCACGGCACCGTCTCGCAGCGCATCGCGGACACGACCATCACGGTCGAATACAACCGGCCGGTAGCCCGTGGCCGCGAGCTTTTCGGCGCGCTCGTGCCCTACGGGAAGGTCTGGTGCCCGTGTGCCGACGACGCGACGACGATCGAGCTGACGACAGCCGCGAAGCTCAACGGGCACGAGCTGGCCGCGGGGAAGTACTCGGTGTGGACCATCCCGAACGACGGCAAGTGGACCGTCATCTTCAGCCGAAAGACCGACGCCTGGCACAACCGGTATCCCGAGGGTCAGGACGTGCTGCGCTTCGACGTGGCCACGCGTGCGGGCGGGCACATGGAAACGCTCGCGTTCTATTTCCCGATGGTGGACGGAAAGAAGGCCGAGCTGGTGGTCCACTGGGGCACGACCGTCGTGCCGCTGAGTATCGAGGTGCCGTAGGGGCTGGCCTTTCTTCAGCCTTTCCTCACGACTCCTCCACGTCTATGCGGGATGCCGCGCGTCACTTGTCGATGACCGTCGACGTCTCCACGCGAAACATCCGGAATTTCGAGTAAGTCGCGCGTCCATCCATCAACACGCTGGTCCCGCCAAACCTGTACGACTCGGTCATTGATGCCGGCAGCCAGAGCTTCAGCGCCGGCTGCTCCGCATACACCACACTGAACCTCGCGGCGACTCGTCTGGTTACGAGCTGGAACTCGCTCTCGAGAACACGCCCCGAGAGGGGTTCGATCGTGAACGACCCGATCGCGGCAGCCCCGTCGTCGGTCGCGATCAGCCGCGGGTGCGTCCGCTCTGTGAATTTGAGGACGATGCGGGATGGCTCCACCCGATCGAGCTGAAACGTGGACCGATGCTGATTCGGCCCTCGCAGAAATCTGAGCGCGGTCAGCGGCACGTTGAGCGTGCGATTGAGCGGGAACGCGCTCGGGCTGATGTTGAAGCGGGCGCCTTCTCCCGCGATCCGCCGCGCCTGCTGAAGCGCATCTGGATTTGGCTTCATGAAGAGCTTCGCGATCCGCTCGTCTCGATCGCGCACGGGCCGCTCGTCGACCTCGAACGTGTCGCGGAGCTCGACCCAGCCGGCGTCCTCCTGCGCGATGATGAGGATGTCGGAACGGAGGCGCCGGACTCTCGCTTCGTTCAGGACTCTCTGCACGTAGTCTTCCTGCGCGATGACGGCCGTCACCTCACGCTCGTACAGCGCGAGATACTTTGCCGCCGCGCCGAGCGCCGACTCGAGGTCCGGCGTTTGTGCCTGCTGCGGGAAGGCCGCGAAGCCGACAAGGGCCGCGGCTGCTAGAACTCGGACGCGCACGGCATTAGTATGGCTCAGGGCTCAGGGCTCAGGGCTCAGGGCTCAAGGCTCAAGGCTCAGGCAAAACGTTCGAGCATGTACTCGATGCTCTTGCCTGAGCCCTGAGCCCCTGAGCCGCGCGCCGATGGAACAATCGCGCGCGCCCGCCCGTAACCCCCACCTATGACTCGACTCAGGCAGGATGTGGCCTATGCCTTCCGCACCTTTGCCAAGGCCCCGGGCTTCACGGCTGTCGCCATCCTCGTGCTCGCGATCGGCGTTGGCGCCAACACCGCCATCTTCAGCATCGTGAACGAATTTCTGCTGAGGCCGTTGTCAGGACGCACGGGCGAGCTCGTCGGCGCCCACAGCCACGACCGGACCCAGGCCGATTCCTTCCGCTTGTTCTCATATCCGAACTATGCCGACCTCCGCGACGAGAGCGGTCTCTTCGACGGGCTCATCGCGCACCGCTTCACGACCATCGGGATGTCGGCTGGAGATGAAACCCGCCGGTCGCTCGCCGCGCTGGTGTCGTCGAACTATTTCGACACGCTCGGCGTTCGTCTCGCCGCTGGCCGAACCTTCACGGCGGATGAAGAGCGCCCCGGCGCGGGTGTACCGGTCGCCATTGCCACATACGCGCGGTGGCAGAAGGAACAGCTCGATCCCGCGTTCGTCGGTCGGATCATTCGCATCAACGCGCGCGACTTCACCGTCGTCGGCATCGCCCCTGAGGGGTTCACCGGGACGATGGCGCTGGTGTCGGCGGATGTCTATCTGCCGCTCGGCGTCTTCGATACTGTCGTGTCAAGGAGGCCGGGCGTCGGGTTCGTCGGTGGTGGCCAGAGCCTCGCCGATCGGTCGAACCATGGCCTTGCCGTGGCGGGCCGGCTCAAGCCTGGGCTGACCGACGCGTTTGTCTCCGCGCGTCTCGAGGTGCTGTCGCGTCAGCTCGAGGCGGCCTACCCGGCCGAGAACAAGGACCAGGTGCTCTCGGTAACGCCACTGTCGCGCATCTCGACAAGCCCGACGCCGAACTCGGACGCGGCGCTCGGGACGTTGAGCGCGCTGCTCTTGGGACTGTCGGGCGTGGTGCTGGTCATCGCGTGCCTCAACGTCGCGAACATGCTGCTGGCGCGGGGCGCGGCCCGCAGCAAGGAGCTGGCGGTCCGCCTCGCGCTCGGCGCGCGCCGGGCCCGCATCGTACGGCAGTTGCTCACGGAAGGCATTCTGCTCGCCGCGGGCGGCGCCGGGCTGGGCCTGGTACTGAGCTACTGGGCTACGCGCGCGCTGGCCACGTCCCTGATGTCGGCGTTTCCGTACAACCTGACGCTCGATGCGACGCCGGACATCCGCGTGCTGGCCGCGACGCTCGGCTTCGCCGGGTTGAGCACGATTGCCTTCGGTCTTGGTCCGGCACTGCGGCTCTCGCGGCGTGACCTCGTTGCCGATCTGAAGGATCGTGGCAGCGACGGCGCATCGACTGGCCGCCGCTTTGGCGCGCGGAATCTGATGGTTATCGGGCAGGTGGCGCTGTCGCTCGGGCTCCTGACCGCCGGCGGCATCTTCGCGCGCACCGCAATCACCGCGAGCGGCGGCAATCCCGGTTACTCCTACGATCGCGTGCTTCTTGCCAGCCTCGACAACAGCCTCGGCGGGTTCGACGAGACGCGAGGCCGGGCCATCTATGGTGTGGTGCTCGACCGCGTGCGGTCGCTCCCCGGCGTCGCGACGGTCAGCATGACGTCGACGCTGCCGTTCGGCGACACACAGCAGAGTGCCGCCATGGAGCGCGTCGGCGTATCAGGAAAGGAACCGGCCCGGGCGCGGACGTATCGGGTGATCGGCGCCGATCACTTTGCGGCGCTCGGCCTGGAGATGGTCCGCGGCCGCGAGTTCACACGGGCGGAGGAGGAATCGGCGTCGGCGCCGCGTGTGGCGATTATCGACGAGGCCCTGGCGCGACGGCTCTTCGAGGATGAGGACCCGATCGGCCAGATGATCCGCGTCGCCGAGACTCCGGGCGATCCCGAGTCGACGCGTGGTGAGCCGATGCAGATAGTGGGAATCGCGCCGCCGCTCATCGAGGAGCTGCTCGATCGCGCGCCGGTGCCCCACGTGTACGTGCCATTCGGTCGTCAGTATCGCGCCGGCATGCACCTCGAAGTGCGGCTCGAACCGGGCGCCAGTGAGCTCGCGAGCATCGAAGCGCTCCGTGCCGCCATTCGAGCGACCGAGCCGCGGCTGCCGGTGCTGACTCTCTCGACCATGCAGGCGTTCCACGACAAAGGTCTCGAGCTCTGGGCACTCAAGACTGGAGCCCAGCTGTTCACCGCGCTTGGCGGTCTCGCGCTGCTCCTCGCAGTCGTGGGTGTCTACGGCGTGAAGTCGTACATCGTGTCTCAACGCACGCGCGAGATCGGGATCCGCATGGCGCTCGGCGCCAGTGCCCGCGACGTCGTCAGGCTCGTCCTGCGTGATGGCTTTTTCCTGACCGGTGCGGGCGTGGCGCTCGGCGTGCCGCTGGCGATTCTCGTCTCGTTCGCGCTCGCGGCGGTCTTCGTCGATGTCGGTGGCTTCGACGGACTCGTCGTGTCGGTTGCGACGATCGTCCTCGCCGTGGCTGCGACTATCGCCAGTGCCGTCCCCGCCCGCCGCGCCAGCCAGGTTGAGCCGCTGCGCGCGCTACAGGGGGATTAGCGCCATGACTCCCTGCTGAAGCCTGCAGTCTTGTGCGGTTTGCCTTCACCCAACGTTAGAAAAAGGGAAGGAGGCCGCGATGAAAACTGTCGGGCTTCGAACCTACTCGGTCAGCCCAGCTGAGCTTCCGCTCCAGATTGCCGTCACGGCATTCCGCCTGCCGGCCAACCGCGCCATCGTCGGCCATCCTCGCGTTTCGAAGGACGGTGTCCTCCTCGAGCGGCTCGAGCCCGTCGTGGTTGACGATGTGGCTGCCTTCGCCATCCGCTACGAGATCCCCCTGCCGGCCGTCGGTCCGACGTCGTTCGACATCTCGCAGACCATCGACTGCTGGTTCAACGACACATGCCCGGCTGATGCCAGGTACCAGATCGTGATCAAGTCGACAAACGGCGACGACGCCGTAACGACCGTACGCGTCCCGACGCTGAATCCCGGAGTCGCGAATCTTGCCTTCCGCGTGGGATAGGAGCCGTGCCGTGAAAGCAATGATGGTCGTCGTGTGTCTCGCGCTTTCGCCGGCCTGGGCCTTCGCGCAAGACACCTCGGTGCTCACGATCGAGATCGGACGGCTGGCCGGATCACCCGAAGGCGATCCCGAGCTCGTCGTCGAGATTCGCGACAACCTTTGGAAGATCGTGTATCTGTCCGCGGGGCAGGCCGAGGTCGCCGAGATCCTGACGTTCCGGCGCGCCGACATTCAAGCGGGTGCGGGAAGTGGAGCGTCGGGCACGACCTCAGCTGTTCTGAATCCGCTGCTGCCGGCGATCTTCGGCGTGGCGTTCGAGGACGGCGCCATCACCCGTTCTGTCTCGGGCTCGACCATCTCGCTCAAGGTCGCCCCAGCCGGGCTCATCTGTGCCGCGCGTCCACTGGCCGCCGCGGCCGTGGCGCGCCGCGATGAGGAAGCGTGCCGGACGTTCTGGCGTCGAGTCGGGATCACGGCGTCTTTCGACACCACGCGCGGCGAGAAGAGCACCAGGCTCGAGGATCTGCAGACGCTGAACAACCAGTTCTCAGCAGTGACAGTCAGGGCCGAAGTGCTGAACCTGCGAACGACGACAGGCCGGAGGTACCGACAGGCATTCCAGAGCGAGTTCGTGTCGTGGAAGGAGAAGGCGACCGCGTTTACAGCTATCGATCGCGACACGCCTGAGATTGTGAAGGCCCAGGCCCTGGTCGAGTCACGGTTGCTTGCGCTGGTGAAGAAGCCCGACTGGAAAGCAAAAGCCGTCGACAAGCGCGCCGACGAAATCAAGGGGATCATCAAGGAGGCCGTCGCACAAGTCACAGTTCCTGACTCGCAGGCGACCGAGGTGCGAGACGCGTGGCTCGCGGCGCTCAGGGCCGATCGCGCACTGCAGAATGCCGTCGCCAATGCGCCGGTCCTGACCGCCGAGTACGCCTTCGAGCGCCCCGACCTCGCAACCGAGCCGATCGGCACGATCGTTCCGGAAGGCATCCGTCCGCCCAGCCTCCACACCGCTCGTGCGATCTACGCGCAGGGTTTGACCAGGACGAATCTCGATTTCACGGCCAACGCCTCATTCTCATGGTTCGGCGATGTGCGGCCCGGCATGTCGGGGAGCTTCAGAGATTTCAAGGCGGGCGTTGCCGGAACGTTCCGGCTGCGCGACCTCGCCAACTACGGCGCGCCCGCGCTGAGCTTCGCCGCGCTCTACGTCTACCTGCACCAGGAGCCGCTCGGACTCGGCCTGGTCGCGTTCAACGATGCGGCGATCAACAAGCCCGGACACATCGGGGTCTTCCAGGCCAAGCTCGAGCTCCCGACCGCCAAGAACGCCATGCGCATCCCGCTGTCGTTCACCTATTCGAACCGGACCGAGCTCATCAAGGAAAGCGACGTGCGCGGCCAGATCGGGATTTCATTCAATCTCGATGCGCTGTTTGTTGACGGGAAGTAGAACACGGATAACACCGGTCACGCCCAGGCCACGAAGATTTCACAAGAGGTCAGGGGAGCAGGAGATCAGAAGGTCGGTTTATGGACGAACAACTCCTGATCTCCTGATCTCCTTGTCTCCTGTTATTGAGACGAGCAACCGAGGTGCGGCGTGCCGCCTACGTCCGACCGTTGGTACCGGACTGCCATGCCAGGAACAGGTCGTAGGCGGAGTTGTCGTGCTCGCGCTGGTAGCGGTAGCCGAGGGCGTCGAGGAATGACTGGAAGGCGGACGCGTCTTCAGGAGGAACCTCGAAACCCGCGAGAACCCGGCCGAAGTCGGCGCCGTGATTGCGGTAGTGAAAGAGGCTGATGTTCCAGCGGCCTCCCAGCTTGTCGAGGAAGGTCATCAGCGCGCCTGGGCGCTCGGGGAACTCGAAACGGCAGATGAGCTCGTTGGCGACCTCCGGGCTGCGCCCGCCGACCATGTGCCGCACGTGCAGCTTGGCGACCTCGTTGTCGGTGAACTCGATCGTGTCGTACCCGGCGCTCGTCAGCGTCGCGGCGAGGTCGGCGGCGTCCTGCCGGGACTCGGTGGCGATGCCCACGAAGATGTGCGCGCGATCCCTCGTGCTCAATCGGTAGTTGAATTCGGTCACGACGCGGCGGCCGATGGTCGAACAGAAATCGCGGAACGCGCCTGCGCGCTCGGGGATGGTGACGCCGAAGATGCCTTCGCGCGCCTCGCCCACCTCGGCGCGCTCGGCGACGAAGCGGAGGCGATCGAAGTTCATGTTCGCGCCGCTCAGGATCGCGACGAGGCGGGCATCGCGGCTTCCCGTGCGTTCGACCCATGACCTTAGGCCCGCCACGGCCAGCGCGCCTGCCGGTTCCATGATCGATCGTGTGTCGTCGAAGACGTCCTTGATCGCGGCGCAGATCTGGTCGTTCGAGACGCGGACGATCTCTTCGACCATGGTCTGCACGATGGGGAACGTGATTTCGCCCACTTCGCGCACGGCCACGCCGTCGGCAAAGATCCCGACGCGATCCAGCACGATCCTCCGTCCCGCCTCGAGCGATTGGTACATCGCATCGGCCTCGTAGGGCTCGACGCCGATGACGCGGATGTTCGGACGCAGGGCCTTGACGTAGCTCGCGATGCCCGCGATGAGGCCGCCGCCGCCGACGGGCACGAAGATCGCCGAGACATCGCCGAGCTTGTGCCGCAGGATCTCGTTGGCGATCGTCCCCTGGCCGGCGATGACCAGCGGATCGTCGAAGGGATGCACCAAGGTGAGCCCGGTTTCGAGGACGAGCTCATCACACCGCGTCTTGGCTTCCGCATAGCTGTCGCCGGCAAGGACAACCTCCGCGCCAAGCGCCCGCACGGCCTCGATCTTGATCTCCGGCGTTGTCTGCGGCATCACGATGAGCGCGCGCAGGCCGAGGTGTCTGGCCGCGAAGGCCACGCCCTGCGCGTGATTGCCGGCGCTCGCGGCGATGACCCCGCGAGCACGCTCGGCGGCGGACATGTGCGCGATCCGGTTGTACGCCCCGCGCAGCTTGTAACTGAAGACCGGCTGCAGATCCTCGCGCTTGAGGAGGACCTCGTTCTGGAGCCGCCGCGACAGGTGAAGCGCCGGTTCGAGCGGCGTCTCGTGAGCGACGTCGTAGACGCGGCTGGTGAGGATCAGCCGGAGCATCGCGTCGGCGGAGGTGTCTGGCTTGGGCATGAAGAGCTAACTCTGTGCTGAACTCCGGAGCGAGTAGATGTCGTTCAGGATGCCCGCGGCCGTCACTGCCGCGCCGGCGCCGGGACCGCTGATCACGAGCGGTTCCTTGCGGTAACGGCGGGTCGTGAACGCCACCAGGTTGCGCGTGCCATGGAGCGCACCGATCGGGCTGGAAGCAGGCACGGCGGCGAGCCGCGCGGAGACGCCGCGCGGAGTCGCCGTGACGACATAGCGCAGGACACGTCCTTTCGCCGCTTCCCGGGCGACGCGATCTTTCCACTCCGCGTCGACCTCGGACAGGCGCGCCATGAACGCGTCGAGCGGCAGCTTCTTGAGCGCGCGCGGCACGAGATCGTGCGGCACGGGCGCCGCGCCACGGTACCCCATCAGACGCGCGAGGATGAGCGCCTTGCGCGCGGCATCGGCGCCAGAGAGATCGTCCCGTGGATCGGGCTCCGCGTACCCCAGGTCGACCGCCTCGCGTACGGCCTGCGAGAACGGCCGGCCCTGCGACACGGCCGACACGACGTACATCAGCGTGCCGCTGACGGAACCTTCCATGCGGAGGACGCGATCGCCTGTTTCGACGAGTTTGTGATAGGTATCGATGATCGGCAGCCCGGCACCGACGGTGGCCTCGTACTTGACTTGCCGGTTGCCGCGCGCAGGCGCCGAAACCAGCGCGTCGTAGCTCTCCCGCGATCCGGCGAGCGGCTTCTTGTTGGCCAGCACGATGTCGAAGCCGTTGCCGAGCGCGGCGCGCAGGAGATCGCCGGTCTCTTCGCTCGTGACGTCGACGACGACGGGGCGCGAGACGGCGTGGCCGGCCATCACGGCCAGCGCCTCGGCGGCGTGCGCGGGACGCCCGCCGAGTGTCGCCAGCAGTTCGCCGCCGTCCTTTTCTCGCGCCAGCTCCGTGAGCCGGCGCCGGGAGATGCCGCGCGGCTCGAAGATGTAGCCGGAGCGATCGAGCAAGCCGACGACGCGCACTTGACCGCGACCGCTCGACGCACCGATCTGATCGGCGAGCGCGCGACCGACGCGTCCGAAGCCGAGTAGCACGACATCAGTACGCGGCGCGGCTGGAGCTCGGCCGCCGCCGATCTTCGACAATTGGAACGCGGAGTGGACGCGGCGAGCGGCGTCGGTTGCCTGGTCCGTCGTGACAGCAAAGGAAATGTTGCGCTCCGATGAGCCTTGCGCGATCGCCACGACGTTGATGCCGCCAGTCGAGAGCGCGGTAAAGACGCGTGACGCGATGCCCGGCGCGCCGGCCATGCCGTCGCCGACGACCGCGATGACCGCCATCCCAGGACGCGCGGTGACGTTGTCGATGAGGCCGGTGGACAGCTCGTCGCGAAACGCCGCGCGCAGGCTCTTGACGGCCCGGTCGGCCTCGCCCTCTGGCAGCGTGAAGCCGATTGAGCTTTCGGAGGACGCCTGGAAGATGGTCGAGACCGACAGCCGCTCCGCGTCGACGGCCACGAACGTGCGCGCCGCGATGCCGTGGACGCCGACCATGCCCTTGCCGGCGACGGTCACGATCGCCTGGCCGCGCACGATCGCGATGGCCTTGACCGGGTAGGTCGTGTCCGAGCGTTTGGCCGACACTTCCGTCCCCGGTTGCTCGGTGTGAATGAACGATCGGACGTGCAGCGTGATGCGCGTGCCGGCGATGGGGATGAGCGCGCGCGGGTGCAAGACCTTGGCGCCGTAATGGGCGACCTCGGCCGCCTCGCGATGATGGAGCTGCGGGATCAGCCGCGCGTCGGTGACCAGCCGCGGATCGGCGGTCAGGATCCCTGGCACGTCCTTCCACAGCACGACCCGTATCGCGCCGAGGGCGCGCGAGAGCAGCGTCGCCGTCAGGTCGGATCCGCCGCGGCCGAGCGTCGTGACGCTCCCGTCCGGAGCCCGTCCGATGAATCCGGGCGCGACGGCGATCGTGCCGGTGTCCAGGAGGGGGCGGATCCGCCGCCGCGCGAGACGAGCGGTGGCGGCGATGTTGGGTGCGGCGCCGCCGTGATGCCCGTCGGTCACGACGACCTCGGCCGAGTCGACGTACGCCGCGCGCCGCCGCGATCGGTTCAGCGCCGCGGCGACAATCTGCGCCGACAGGCGCTCACCGCGGGACACGAGCAGGTCGCTCGCGCGGGGCGCCAGGTGTCCGAGGACGCCGATGGCAATGCACAACTCGCGGTACTCGCGCGCCGCGGTCTCGATTGTCACCAGAAGTCGTCGTCTTGCGGGGCCAGCCGGGATGAGCGCGCGCGCGACGTCGCGATGCCGGCGCAGGAAGACGGCCGCGGCGCGGCCCGCGTCGGCGCTCCGGCCCGAGGTTGCCGCCGCCGCGCCCTCGAGCAGGAGGTCGGTGATGCCCCCAAGAGCGGACGCGACGATCACGAGCGGGCCCTGGTGCCGCTTGATCAGGTCCACGGCTCTCGCGATCGCCGAGACATCGGCGAGCGAGGCGCCGCCGAACTTCCAGACTTCGAGCGCGCGCTTCTGCTTGGTTGCCACGGTCACCTGGTCCCCGATCGCGATGATGCCGAGGCCGCAACGCCATCGATGGCTCGTCGCACGGCGTCGTAGTCGTTTGGCAGCTCGACGGGCGGATTCGCGTGACGCGGCGTCACGCCCGGCAGGCTGCGCGTGTGATACGCGGTCTTGAACTCCGAGAACTTGAGGCCGTTGGCCGTCGAGATCACGATCACGCGGTCCGATCGCTTCACCTCGCCTCGCGCGACGATCTTCTCGAGCGCCGCGAGGGCCACGGCCGTGTGGGGGCAATTGAACATGCCGGTGCGGTCCGCGCGCGCGGCGGCCTCGGCCAGCTCGCTCTCGCTCGCCTGCTCGACGATGCCGTCGAACGCCTTGAGCGCGCGAATGGCCTTGTTGATCGAGACGGGATTCCCGATCTGGATCGCCGTCGCCAGTGTCGGCCGTGCCTTGATCGCGTGAAACTCCCAGTTCGATCGGTACGCGGTGTAGAGCGGGTTGGCGGCCTCCGCCTGCGCGACGACAATCCGTGGCCGCTTCGCGATCAGCCCGAGCTCGAGCATCATGTCGAAGCCCGCGGCGATGGCGCTCACGTTGCCGAGGTTGCCGCCGGGCAGGACGACGACATCGGGAACTTCCCAGTCGAATTGCTGCACGATCTCGAGCGACAGCGTCTTCTGGCCTTCGAGCCTGAGGCTGTTCATCGAGTTGGCGAGGTAGACCGTGCCTTCGGCGGCGAGCCGCTGCACGATCGTCATGCAGCCGTCGAAGTCGGTGTCGAGCGCGAGGACGAGCGCGCCGTTGGCGAGCGGCTGCACCAGCTGGGCGGGAGACACCCGCGCGCGGGGCAGGATGACGATCGCGGGGATGCCTGCCGCCGCCGCATACGCGGCGAGCGCAGCCGACGTGTCACCCGTCGATGCGCAGGCGACGGCACTGATATCGCGGCCGTCGGCGATCATCTGCTTGACGACCGAGACGAGCACGGTCATCCCGAGATCCTTGAACGACCCGGTGTGCGAGTTGCCGCACATCTTGACCCAGAGATCCTCGACGCCGATGTCGCGGCCGTAACGCTCGGCCCAGAAGATGTTCGTGCCGCCTTCGTCCATCGAGACGACGTTCTCGTCCCGGATCTCGGGACAGATCCATTCCTTCTTGCCCCACACGCCGGAGCCGTATGGCCACGCGGTGCGCTTGTAGCGATCGTCGAAGAGGCGCATCCAGGCGACGGGACTGCGATGCCGCAGCGCGTCGGTGTCGTGCGAGACCTGCAGCAGCTGGCCGCACGTCGGGCAGTGGTAGATCGGCTGCCAGATGGAGTGCTCACCGTGACAGCCGGCGATGCAGCGAAAGACGGCTCTGTAGCTACTCATGGCTGTAACTCAGGAACTCGCGGTGGCGGGCACCGCCTGGCTCGCCTCGAAATCCGCGAGGCTGCGGCCGATGCGGATGGGTTCGACGCCGTGGCCGGTCAGCACCTCGATCGTCTTGTAGCCGTTGCCGGTGATGCAGATGACGATCGACTCGTCGCGCGGAATCGCGCCGCGCTCGATGAGCTGTCTCGTCGCCGCGACGGTCACGCCACCCGCAGGCTCCGTGAAGATGCCCTCCGTCTCGGCCAGCAGCTGGATGCCCTGGATCACTTCGTCGTCTGAGACCATCGCGCCGGAGCCTCCAGTGGCACGGACCGAGCGCAGCACCTGGAATCCGTCGGCCGGGTTCCCGATCGCGATTGACTTGGCGATCGTGTTCGGCTTGACCGGGTCGGGGAACTCCATGCCCGCCTCGAGCGCGCGGATGACCGGCGCGCAGCCAGCCGCCTGCGCCGCATGAATCGCGGGCAGCTCGCCGTCGACGAGCCCGACGGTTCGCAGTTCCTCGAATCCCTTGAGGATGCGCGGCAGGAGCGTGCCGCCGGCGACAGGCGAGACGACGTGACGAGGAAATTTCCAGCCGAGCTGCTCGGCAATTTCGAACCCGTACGTCTTGGCGCCCTCGGCGTAGTACGCCCGCAGGTTGATGTTGGCAAATCCCCACTTGTATTTGTCCGCCACCTGCGTACACAGCCGGTTCACATCGTCGTAGTTCCCGCGCACGGCGATGATGCGCGGCCGATAGATGCTGGCGCCCGCGACCTTGCCGGCTTCGAGATCGTCGGGGATGAAGACGTAGCAGGACAGCCCGAGGCGTGCCGCGTGTGAGGCAACGCTTCCGGCCAGGTTGCCAGTCGACGCGCACGAGAAGACGGTGAATCCGAGCTCGATCGCACGCGTGGCCGCGATCGATACGACGCGGTCCTTGTAGGAGCACGTGGGGTGGTTCACCGAATCGTCTTTGACGTAGAGCTCCTTCACGCCGAGTCGTTCCGCGAGCCGATGCGCGCGTACGAGCGGCGTGAAGCCGGAGTAGAGGCCCGTCCGCGGATGTCCCTCGATGGGCAACAGCTCACGATAGCGCCAGAGGCTCTCCGGCCGGCTCTCGATGAGCTCGCGGGAGAGGCCTTTGGCGATCGCCTCGTAGTCGTAGGTCACCTCGAGCGGGCCGAGGCACTTGTCGCACACCCAGAGAGCGGTGGCGGGGAAGGCGGTCTGGCAGAGATGGCAGCGAAGGTTGAAGTTCATGTGCGTGAGCATCATTGCGAGTCAAACGGTTGATGGGCCGACAAAGTTCTGATCGTACACGGCAATCCCAGCCGCTTGTACATATCGTCGAAAAGTGACGTCGCCTGTGCAGCACCGTCCGTCACCAGTGCCACGATCGATGGACCGGCGCCGCTCAGGCAGACGCCAAGAACCGCCGGGTCGTCGAACGCGATGGCCTCGGCGAGGCCGGGGACGAGCGGTGCCCGCGCTGACTGGTGCCAGCTGTCTTTCATCGCTTCCCGCAGGTCGTCGTAGCGGCCCGAGCGGAGCGCATGCACCAGCAGCAATGCCCGCTGGAGGTTGAAGATCGCGTCTTTCAGCGTTACCTCGGCCGGCAACACGCCCCGGGCATGCGCCGTGTGCAATCCCAGCTCGGGGGTCGCCACGACGAGCTTGATCGCCTCCGGCCATCGCGACGATCGCGACATGATCCCGCCGTCTTCGCGCTGGCAGCTCACGGTGACGCCTCCGAGGAGCGCCGCCGCCGCGTTGTCGGGGTGTCCCTCGAGCTCGCTCGCCATGGCGAGCCAGTCTTCTGTCGGTCGCGGCGAGGTAACCGCCTCGTAAAGACGCAGACCCGCGATTGCCGCCGCCGCGCTGCTCCCGAGACCTGCCGCCTGCGGAATGTCGCTGCTCACCTGCACGCGAAGTCCTGGCGCCTGGACGCCGACCTCCTTTCGGGCGAGACGATACGCGGACTCGATCCGGTTCTCGCCCGTGGGTCCGGCGTCGGCAAACTCCCACACGATCGTGTCTGGTTCCGAGGGGCTGACCTCGACGATCCGCGCGCGCAGGTACAACTGCACGGCCACCGACAGCGCATCAAACCCCGGCCCGAGGTTGCTGATCGAGCCGGGGACGACAATCTCTGCGGCGACCTGGCCTCTTGCTGGTGTGCGTTCTGTCTGCATTTTCTCAGTGCTCGCGGGGCCCCACCCCCGCTCGCTCTCGCGCGGCGACTACGCGCCGTCGCTCGGGCCGCAGGCGCTGCTGCGCAAAAAAAAACCCGCCGACCCTGGTGGGACCGGCGGGCTTTTGCTCTTTCTGTAGTCGCGTCAGCTACTCACTGCGCAGAAGCCACCGGTCCCCGCCATCCGTCGAATTCGGATGCCGGTGCACGTGCAAATGATGGCCTGAATCAGTCTGCTCAGCACGGATTCAACTATAAGCGACGGCAATGCCGGGAATCAAGGCATGCACAATCCTTATGTCAAGATAAAGGAAGAGGAATCTGCGGAGACCGCGGACGCTACGCGACCGACATGCGCCGGCCCGCGGTGAAAAGCTTGACCAGCACCAGACCGGCCGCGAAGCCGCCGATGTGCGCCATGTAGGCAACGCCGTCGCCATCGCTCGTCTGCATGATCGATCCCATCTGGCTGAACAGCTGGATGACGATCCAGAAACCAAGCACGACAATCGCCGGGACGGAGGTGATGCCGCCGCGCGTCAGCACGCGCACGCGGTTGTTCGGGAAGAGCAGCAGATAGCCGCCCAGCACGCCGCTGATCGCGCCCGAAGCCCCGATGCTCGGGATAGCCGACCCGCCACTGAAGGCGATGTGCGCCAGGCCGGCGACGATGCCGCAGATCAAATAGAAGATCAGGAACCGGGCGGCGCCCATCGCCCGCTCGAGGTTGTCACCGAAGATCCACAGGTAGAGCATGTTCCCTCCGAGGTGCATCCAGCCACCGTGAAGGAACATCGAGGTGAAGAGCGTCGACCAGAAGGGTAGCGGGATGAGCGGTGGTAGATCGTGCCCCAGGTTGTACTCGCGAGGTACCACACCCCAGGCCGTGACGAACGATTCCAGCGCTCCGCCCGATCCCTGGCCAAGCTCGAGAAAGAAGGCGAGAACATTGAGGACTATCAGCGCGACCGTCACGATTGGTGCGCCCGTGCCAGGTCCACGATCGTCGCCCACAGGGAACATGTCGGCCTCCGGCGGCCACTAAAGCAACGTCCGTACCGCAGTGGCCCACACTCCTGACCACCTGGAGCAGCCGGCGTTCCTCCACCGTTTACGACGATGCCGGCTCGGCCATCCCGAGGCGATGGTAGTACACGTGCCCCGTATGCCATCCCACATGCCAGAGAAGGTGCATGAGGAACCCCTGGGTCGTGATTCCCTTGAGCGCAGGCGGCGCGTTGCCCGGGTAGCCATCGCCCATGACCGCGTCGTCCAGTCCCTCGAGAATCGGGACGACAAGGTCCCGGCATTCGCGGATTCGCCGCACGACCTCGTCGCGCGGCACGTCGCGCTCGCTGAATTCGCGATCGCGGTCCCGGACGTAGTTCGATCCGCCCAACCCGGCTCCGATGAAGGCCATCAACCCGCCGACCGTATGCAGCGCCAGCACACCCGGCGAGTTCTTTTGTGCGCCCAGCGTCGACCAGAGGCCGGCGTCGGTCGGGTACGCCGCGATCTCGTTGGCCAGTCGATCGAGCTCACGCCCGTAGATTTTTGCAAGGTCTTGTCCAAGACTCACTGGTGTTGTCCTCCGCGTCTTCGCGCAGCCGACTACATCCGCTGACGTGGGATCACTGTTAAGTGCCGTCGGATCTTAGTTCATCGGGATGACCCGGCCGCAATCAGACCTTGGTGCAATACGTCCCAGGTTACGTCGGCCACAACACTATCCGGAGGCTCCGACTGGTCACCCGACATCCGAGGACGCCGTTCCCATAGCCGCCGCGTCGAGCAGACGTGCGAGGACCTGCTGTCGATTGATTGTCAGCGGCGGACAGTGAATGCGCCCGTTCACGCGATCCAGAGATAAATCCCCAGCACGACCCAACCGTCCTTACGCTGTTCCACGACGACGTATTTCCCATTCCAAGCGCCCGACTGAAGGTTGACTTCGAGACCTTGGGCGGTGCGGCGCACGGAGGAAATAGGCACCGACCCGTCCACTTGACGAGGAGCAATGTCTTTTGGCCTGTCGGCCATTTCAGGACTCGCTCGAATGAAATCAACGAGGCTGACGAGCGCTCGGTCGTCAAGTTCGGTGCCCAGCGAAAACGGCCTTGCGATGTCCCACCTGCCCTGGAGGTCTGCCGGTGGTCGGCCCGGCACGGCCACCTGCGCATAGTTGCTGATGGATTCGACACGCCATGAGGGCCGAGCTCCCGCCTTTGCTGGAGCGAACACCATCGTCAATACGCGACCGCGCCGCAACCTCCCGCTCTCGACATCGGGGTGCAGGTACACGCCAAGCTCCGTGCGATCCACGCCGGGCTTCGGATTGGTTCCGAATCTGAATCCCCAAATGAGCCAGGGCTTCTTGCCGGTGGACTTGGTGAGGCGTTGCACCGCTGTGCTCTCACCACGAGTGAGATCCTTTGCACCGATGAAGCGGCCTGCGGGGAATGCGCTGACGGCGCTAGCAGCCCCGTCGAACAGCACGAGGAGACTCATGCCAATGAGCAATCTGGCGATGCTATGCATTGTTCCCCCGGTTCCTCGGTGGAGTTCGTTCGTCGCCGAAGTACTTTTCACTCCGGTAGCGGAGCCACACGCGGAGAGCCTGCGGCACCTTCTCGCGATCGGCGGCGCTCAGGGTCTCGTAGAGGGCGATGGCTTTCTCCCGCTCGCCGCGACAGGCGCGGTTGTTGTGCGCATCCCAATAGCTGCGCGCCAGGCGGATCCGGCGGCAGACCTCCTTGATGAGCGCTGCACCGGTGAGCGGCCGGCGGTCGGTGGTCATGCGGGACATTCAACCTATGTCTGTCCTTTGACTGTCACGCGGGCGCGCCTCGAGTTCCGTCGGCCCCCAGCGCCGCCACGGGATCGACCGACGCCGCACGACGGGCCGGCAGCCAGGCACGACGCTGAAGAGCGCCGTGGAGACGCCGATGCCGAGCGCCAGCGTTAGACCAGCAAGGATCGCAAACGCGGGCTGACGGCCCAGTTGGCGCCGCGCGTACTTCACGTCCTGGAGCAGTGTCTCCATGATGCCTCCACCCCGCACGTCAAGAACCGCGGTCAGCGGCTCGACGCGCACGGGTCGATCGTCGGCTTACCCGTCTAGCGAACGACCCGGCCCAGTTGTTCATCCAGCCAGTCGCTCGTCGCTCCCATCGTGACTTCGATCGACGGCACGTGGCCGCCGTCGTAGATGGTGAGCCGCTTGGGTTCCGACAGGAGCTTGAAGAAAGGCTCGGTGGCCGTTCGGAGCGGCGTGTCCTCGTCGTAGCGCCCCTGCAGGACGAGCTTCGGCGCCCGGATGTAGGAGGCAAAGTTGATCGGATTTGCTGTCGCGCTGATCGCTCTGTACGAGGCCGGCAGTCCGGCCCCGATGAACACAAAGCCGCGGTACCGGTTCTCGAGCGCACCTACGAGCAATCCGAGGACGGAGCCCGCGCTCGGCGCCACGGCGGCCATCCGCGTCATGTCGATCTCGGGTCGCGTCTCGAGGTAGTCGAGGCCTCGGCGCACGTCCGTGACGCGACCGACAACGATCTCGGCGAACTCGACGGAACTGACGGGGGGCGGAACAAATCCCGCCGGCCTGAGGCGCTCGATATACCCCTCGAGCACGACGCCAAACGCGGCACGTCCGGCTCGGACGAACGGGGCCATGCCGGCGTCCATCGCATCGGGCAGCGACCGGAACCCTCCTGAGACGTCAGCGGCCGGCAGGAAGTGGATGACCTGCAGTGGCCGCCGGACGTGATTGGGCAGGTAGAGGTACGCAATCGCACGCCCGCCGCTGGCGCTGTTGAACGTAATCTTCTCGCGCTTCCATTCAGGGGTTTCTGTGGTCTGCTCGACTTTGGCGTCGAGCGATGTCTTGTCGTACTGGTATGCGCTGGCCAGTTTCGCGAACGCACCTGGCGAAGGCGCGGTGTACTCCGGCACTTCCTGTTCGAGTTCGATCTTCAGGCCGCCCTGATCCCCAGCGCGGTCGGTGGCGCTCCTCGCACAGCGAAACCCGAGCTTCTCGGAACTGAAGAAACCTGGCCGGCCGCCGAACTGCGAGAAGGTATAGGTCGGGTCGCCCCATGCGCCTCCGGTCGCCATATATCCATCGGAACTGTCGTTCGCCGTCCACTCCGCCACGTTGCCAGCCATGTTGTAGGCGCCGAACGCGCTCATCCCGAACTCGGCGCCGGTCGCCGGCAGCGTGCCCGTACCGAAGTTCGCGCGCCCCTTGAGCGGGTCGCCCGGATAGAACGTGCCCCACGGCATCGAGGCGAGGCCGGCGGCGGCCTGAAAGCCATTGCGGGCGGCTTTCTCCCACTCGAAGATGGTCGCCAGCCGCTTCCCGCGAAACGCGGCGTACGCGTCTGCCTCGTACCAGGTGATATCGGTAACCGGATGGTCGGCCTTGCCCTCGGGGACACTCTGGTTCGACCACGACCGCGGTCCGGGCAATCCGGTGCGATCGACCAGCAGCCGCTGCGCATCGTCCCAGGCGATCACGCGTCCGTCTTTCGTGAACGCGTGCCTCCAGAACTCCCGCTTGCCATAGCCGCCGGCGTTGATGAACTCTTTGTACTCCTGATTGCTCACCTCGTACTTGTCGATGAAGTAGTCCTCCAGGCGGACACGGCGGTCGGTTGGACGCGACCACGTGATCAGGCGGTAGTCTCCACCGGGAACCGACACCATCCCTGAGGGCACGCTGCCGGCCGGTACGAGCCGCTGGACGATGCGAATAGGTGGAGGCGTGATCGTGAGTGCCGTGGCCTTCATCAGCACGCCGGAGACCGTTCGCTCAGTCGGCGCGTATCCCTCCTTCTCGATCGACAGGATGTACTCGCCGCGCGCAATCCGCACATTCGTGAATGGCGACGTCCCTATGAGGCGGCGCGTCGACGCGGTGGCATCGTCTCCAGTGAATCGCTTCAAGTAGACGGTTGCCCCGGGCGGGTCGGTCGTCACCGACACGGTGTCCGAGATCGAGGTCATGATGCCGGCGAGGGTCGGGTCGCCCGCCGCGTAGGGTTCGATCGCCTCCGCCAGATCGTAGGCCTCGTAATAGCGTTTGGCATCTGCCAGCGCCGCGACCTGCGCCACTTGAGCCCTGGCCCGGCGCGCGTGTATCGTCCGCCATGCGAACACGCCGCCGACGGCGATCAGCGCGACGAGGCCCAGCGCGATGGCCTGCCACGCTCGCCCCCGCCTCGGCGGAACGCCGGCGCCGGCCGACACTGCCGAGGACTCGGGAACGCGCTCGACCGTCGACGGTCCGGGCCCACCGACGATAGGCCCTGATGGCTGCGGCGTTCGGCCGAGCCGCTGTTGAAACTCCTGCTCCTCCTTCAGGGTTCGCAGATCGATCAGGAGATCCTTGGCCGTTTGATATCGGTTGTCCGGGTTCTTGTTCAGCAGCTTGGTGACGATCCGGTCAAGCTCGGCCGGGGTGTGTGGGGCGAAGCGCGCGAGCGGAGCGGGCTGATGGGTCAGGATGGCGGCGGCGAGCTCCGCCGAGCTCGACCCGAGGAACGGCCGCTGCCCGCTGACCATCTCGTACAGCAACACGCCGACGCTGAAGAGATCGCTGCGCGCATCGAGCCGCTCGCCGCGGGCTTGCTCGGGCGACATGTAGGCGGCTGTGCCGACAACGTGTCCGCGGTTGGTCAGGACCGACGCGGTTTCCGCGCGTTCCGCAGTGGCGGCGTCAGCCGCGGCGTGCTTGGCCAGGCCAAAGTCCATGACCTTGGCGTCGCCGCGCGTCGTCAGCATGATGTTGGCCGGCTTGATATCGCGATGGAGGATGTCGTGCGCATGCGCATCGATCAACGCATCGACCACCTGGACGGCGATCGTCAGGATCTCGTGCAGCGTGAGCGGCGACCGGCGCAAGCGCGAGTCGAGCGCTTCCCCTTCGACGTACTGCATCGCGATGTACGGCCGCCCATCGGTCTCTCCGACCTCGTACACCGAGCAGATGTGCGCATGGTCGAGCGTCGCCGCCGCGCGCGCCTCTCTCAGCAGCCGCCGTTGCGCGACGAGATCGGTCTCGGTCTCAGGGGCAAGGAATTTCAGGGCGACAGGGCGTCCAAGCTGCAGGTCGTCGGCGAGATACACTTCGGCCATTCCGCCGGCACCGAGCTTGGCGCGAATCAAATACCGGCCGAACTGCTGCCCGGGCGCGATCGGATGCATCGGTGGTCCGCTCGAACCCTAACACAACGGGCGCCGGCAACACATGCCGTCCACGTCGCAATGTTGATCGGGACCGCACTTACGGCTTGAGAGGCGCCAGGCCGGCCGCAACGAGCTTGGCGTTGAGGGCCGTTAGATCAGTGGTCACGAGTGCCTGCCACTTCGCGATCGCCGGTGCGGCCGCGGCACGGGCGCTGGCGATCGCATTCAGCTGCATCGTCGTCGGCCGGACGTCAGCCGCCTGCAGCGAGTTCATCACGCCAGCGAGCGCCGACGTGGCCCCAGCGAGCGTGCCGGCCGTGTCCGCGCCGGGTCCTGCGCCGCGGCCACCCTGCCCGCCACCGCCGCCGGCACCTTGACCGCGACCACGGCCGCCCCCCGTGGCCGCGCCGGCCAACGCGCTCACCTGCTTGTCGAACGCCGCGAGCGCGTCTCCGACCGCGCCGCTCGCCTGCGGCTGGAGCTTCGCTATCTGCGCTCGCAGATCGCGCGCCCGCGTCAACGCGCGCTGCGCCGCGACCGCGCCGTCGTAGGCCGCCTTCGACAGCGTGTAGACCTGCTGCATCGCCAGCGCCGGCGTCTTCACCCGCGGATCCTGCTTCACCACGATCGGCTGCGAATAGGCCTTACCGTTGACGGTCAGCCGAACGGTGTACGTGCCCGGGTTCGCCCACGGCGTCGTCGGCGACGGCACCGTGTCGTGACCGATGGCAGCAATCGGCAACGTCGGCCCGCCGACGCGATTGGTCCCGTCGATTGGCTGGAAGTGCACGTCCCAAGTGAACCGGTGCATCCCCGGCGTGGTCGCGAGCGTGAGTGGCGCACGGTACCAGGTACAGCGGAATCGTCGCCGTCGCCGGCTCTGGCCGGTAGACCTCGTCGTCGCTCGAGTATCGCCGGACGACCGAGCCGTCAGCGCCGAGGATCTCCAGCGTGATCGGCCCGGACGCAGTCGACTTCAGGTAGTAGTTGATAATCGCGCCTTCCGGCGGATTCGGCGCCGTCGGTTCGTCGGGCGGCAGCGGCGTGTCGGTGTTCGTGTTCCAGCGCACACGCCACGCCGTCTGCGGTTTGAACAGCACGACGTCCTGCTGTGCCGTGGCCGGCTCGATCTGACGAAGCGGCGTGATGTCGTCGAGGATCCAGATGCCGCGCCCGTGCGTACCGACGACCAGATCGTCGTCCTTGATCACGAGATCGCGCACCGATGACGCGGCCATGTTCAAGCGCAGCGATTGCCAGTGATCGCCGTCGTCGAACGAGACGTAGACCCCGGTTTCCGATCCCGCGAACAGCAGGCCCTTACGCTTCGGATCCTCCCGGACGACGCTGACAGGCGCGCCGCCGGGGATCCCGTTCACGATTTCCGTCCACGTCTTGCCGCCGTCGTGGGTGCGATAGATGTGCGGGTTCATGTCGTCGAGCCGCAGCGTGTTGACCGCGGCGTAAGCGGTCAGCGGATCGAAGCGGCCCGGATCGATGATGAAGACCTTCATGAACTCGGTCAGCGCCTTTGGCGTGACGTCGGTCCAGTGCAGGCCGCCGTCGGCCGTCGTCGCGATCACGCCGTCGTCGGTGCCAATCCAGATGCGGTTGATGTCCCGATAGGAAGGGCCGATGGTGTAGATCACCTGCGCGCCAATCGCGCCGCGCGATCGATTCTGGACGCGCGATGTATAGATGCCGACGTTCTTCGGCACGTTCCATGTCTGGCGCGTGAGATCGGGGCTGATCTGCTTCCAGTTGATGCCGCCGTCGAGCGTCTTCCACAGCACGTTGTTGCCGTAGAAGAGCGCGTGTGGATCAACGGTCGAGAACACCACAGGTTGGGTGCGGACGGTGCGGTAGCTCGGTCCGCCTGCAGGGCCGCCGCCGCGGCCGCCGGCAACCGGCCCGACACTCGACACCTGGCTCGTGCGACGGTCGTAGCGCGTGACCTTGCCGCCGTAGACGAGATCCGGATCGAGCGGATCCGGCGCGGCGTACCCGTATTCCTCGACGCCGACCGGGTGCCAGTCGCGGAACGTGATCTGCCCGTCGTTGCCGCGGCTGGCGACGCAGACCGAACCGCTGTCCTGCTGCCCGCCGCAGACGCGATACGGGAACGCGTTGTCGGTCATCACGTGATAGAGCGCGGCCGTCGACTGAGTAAACCACGAGCTCCACGTCTGGCCGCCGTTCAACGTCACCACTGCGCCCTGGTCGATCACGAGCAGCATGATGTCGGGATTGTCGGGGTTCCACCAGATGTTCTGGTTGTCGTCGCCGCCGGGGGCGCCCTTGAACGGCACGAACGTCTTGCCTCCGTCGGTCGACTTGTAGCTGACGATGTCGGTCACGATGATCGTGTCGGCATCCTTCGGATGGACATGGGGCACGACCTCGTTGATGCGGCTGGTCGGCCGCCGGTCGGCGGTCGCGCGCGCCCAGGTGGCACCCGCATCGTCCGATCGATAGATGCCGGTGCCGTCGCCTCCCGCCTCGAGCGTCGCATACAGACGTCGCGGATTACTCGGCGCGATGGCGAGCTCGGCGTTGACGATCCCATCCGGCAGGCCCTGACGCATCGGCGTCCACGTCGTCCCGCCGTCGGTGGACTTGAACAGCCCGCCGCTCGTGCCTTCCCACGCGCCGTTCTCCCACGGCCCCTGGCGGTGCTCCCACATCGTCGCGTAGACGATCGCGGGATTGGACGGATCGATATCGACGTCCTTGGCGCCCGTGTTCTCGTCCTTGAACAGCACGCGCTCGAAATGCTGGCCGCCATCGACAGAGCGGAAGACGCCGCGCTCCTCGTTGGGGCCGTACGGATGGCCGAGAGCTGCGACGAAAAGGCGATTCGGGTCCTTGGGATCGACGGCAATCTTGGGAATCTGCTGCGCGTCGCGCAGGCCGAGGTGCGTCCAGGTCTTGCCCGCGTCGGTGGACTTGTAGATGCCGTCGCCGACCGCGAGGTCCGGCCGCGGCAGCCCCTCGCCGCTGCCGACGTAGATGATATTGGGATCGGATGGCGCGACGACGACCCAGCCAATCGACCCGGTCGGCTGGTCGTCGAAGATCGGTCTCCAGGTGCGGCCGGCGTCGGTCGTCTTCCAGACGCCGCCGTTGACCATGCCTATATAGAAGGTGTGCGGCTGGCTCGGATGGCCGGCAGCGGCCTTGGTCCGGCCGGCGCGGTAGGGCCCGATGTTGCGCCACTTCATCTCGGCGAAGAGGCTGGGCGCCACTGGCGGCGGCTGCTGCGCGGGCAGCCCGGCGATCCACGAACCGGCAAGGACGACTGACAACGACAGTAAGGACAGGACACGACGGCGCATGGAATCCTCTCGACGGGCAGAAGGCGGAATTCGCCGCGGACAAGACTGCAGGATGCTACGCCGTGGGCGGGATGGATGCAAAGAGCTGTGCCTCCATTTCCACCTTGGGTTACTCTTCTCTGCACGCTGGCGAGCCTTTGGTCCCTACAACGTCAACGATATAGGAGCACAACGACATGAAGATCGCACCAGTCCTCGTCGCGCTCACAGTGGTGACGGCACCAGCTGCCGCCTCCGCCCAGACCCCCGCCGCCACGCAGAAGCCTGCCGCCGCACAACCGGCCGACAGCACCGTCGAACAGACGCTGATGAAGATGGAGCGCGACGCGGCTGCAGCCATCGTCAAGCGCGATACCGCTGCGCTCGGCCGTTTTTTCGCTGACGATGGCGTCCTGGTAACCCCGGATGGGGCGCAGCAGACGAAGTCGCAGCTACTCGCCGATGTGAAATCCGGAGACCTCGTGCTCGAGGCTTCCGAGATTTCGGACATGAAGGTGCGGGCCTACGGCGATGCCGCCGTGGTGACGTACATCACGGCGGACAAGGGAAAGTACAAAGGGCAGGACATCAGCGGCCGGTATCGCTGGACCGACACCTTCGTGCGTCGCAATGGGACGTGGCAACTCGTCTCCGGACATGGGACCCCGATTCAGCCGCCGCCGAAGTGAAGACGGGCGAAAGGACAACCGAACGTAGCATCGACCGTCATCCTTGACGCTGGAGCCGGGCACGCGCATCGGTCACTACGAGATTCTGACCGCCATCGGCAAAGGCGGCATGGGCGAGGTGTCGAAGGCGCGAGACAGCCCGCCTTCGTCGCGAGGTCGCGCATCAAAAGGGCTTACTGGGTCGAGGGCGACACCTCGAGGATCGCCTTCGACGAAGCACAAGTCCTCGATTCGAAGACTCGCCAAGTCGCTGGCGCCGCCGTCCAAACTCATCTGTGCGCACTGCTCGCGGTCAACCCTGTGCCACTTTGCCGAAGCGATGCTCCGTCGCGCGGCCTAGAATTGGTGCCGTCGGAGAAACAACCATGACGAAGGGGCTATCGCGCATGAGCGCTCTGGTGTTGATCACCGTCTTAATGCCGGCGGCGCTTCTCCAGGCCGTGGACGTGTGGACCGTCGGCATCAACAATACCCGCCAGGGCTGGAACCGCTTTGAAACGGTACTGACGACCGCGAACGTGCCCACGCTGAAGAAGATTCGCGAATTCGTCGTCGACGAAAAGATCGACGTTTCGCCGCTCGTCGTTGGCGACAAGCTCTATGTGTTCACGATGACGAACACCGCGTATGTGTTCGACGTCAACACGGGTGCCCAGCTCGCAACCCCACGCCAGCTCGCTGCGCCGTTCGATCCGGCCGACATCGCCAACCCACCGGGGAAGGGCATGGACCTCCACAACATCTACCGCAAGTGGGGCATCACGGCGACGCCAGTGATTGACGTGGCAACCAACACTATTTATGTCACGACGTTCGGCAAACCAAACGCTGGCAGCCAGAACATCGAGCGCAACAACATGCTGTGGATACTCGATGCCAACACGCTCACCGACAGGAAGCCACCAGTGCTGATTGGCGGTACTGCCGACAACGGCGGCGGGGCGATCGCCAACGGCTTCACGACGCCGTACCAGAAGATGCGCGCGGGCCTGGGACTCTTGACCGACGCCGGCGGCAACAAGGCGGTCGTGGTCTCGTTCTCGATCAACGGCGAGAACCCGCGCGGTCCGGGGCACGGATTCGTGGTCGCCTATGACGTGCGCGGCCTCAATGGCGACGCCGGTTTCATGCCGACGCCGGCAATATGGAACGTCACGCCGGGCGGCGGCGCCGGTGGGGTGTGGATGTCGGGCTCCGGTCCGGCGATTGACGGCAGTGACATCTATCTCGCAACGGGCAACGGGATGGATCCGGGGACCAGTCCCGACAGCTTCGCCGAGAGCTTCGTCAAGCTGCGATACACGCCCGGCGTCGTCCGGCGTCGACGACGGCAAGCCGCGGCTCGAAGTCGCCGACTATTGGGGCGCGTTCAGCGACTTTGCACGCGCGGACGAGGATCAGGACCTTGGCGCCGCCGGCGTCCTCCTTGTCCCGGAACGCGGCAACCTGATCGGCGGCGGCAAGGACGGCATCCTCTACAACCTCGACAAGAACAACCTCGGGAAAGACTCCTGGACTCCCCAGTTCAATCTGCCGTTCGTCGCGACCTATCTCCCCAACGCGCCCACCAACGGCGCCGGATTGCCGACGACAACGGTGCCCAATCCGAACTGGCCGATCGTCAATCGCGACCGCAATCTGCCGGCGCAGACGCCGGCGGGCAAGAGCTATCACATCCACGGCACACCCGTGTATCTGGAGCGGGCGGCGGGCGGCATCGTGTTCCTGTGGGGTGAGAACGAGCGTCTCAAGGGCTACAACTTCAACTTCGCCACCAAGCGGATCACCGCGTTCCGCGCGGAAGGAACGCAGATCGCGTCAGGCAACATGGCGGCGCCGGGTGGCATGCCCGGCGGACGCCTTGTCGTGTCCTCGAACGGCACGACCGCAGGCACAGCCGTCGTCTGGGGCGTCTATCCGACCGAGGGGAATGCGAACTCGGCAGTTGTTCACGGCGCGCTCGTCGCGTATGACGCGGGGACAGTCCTCAACGGCAACCGGCTGAAGCAGCTGTTCCACAGCGATACCGATCCTGCCAACAGCATGGGGAACTTCGCCAAGTACTCCACGCCGGTGGTGGCCAATGGCAGGGTTTACGTCGGAACGTTCAGCAACAAGGTCGTCCAGTACGGGCTCGCGCCGGGTTTGAGAATTGCCAAACCAGCCGGGATGGCCGCCGCACCGGCGGCACCGGCTGCCGCCCCCCCCGTCCCCGCTCGACAGGAGGAGCCGAATGCCACGGCGCGCCCAGCACCTGCGACTTCTGGGTTGAGCGACCTGGGCGCGATGACGTTTGGCTGTCCCGCGGCTGCCCTGAATGCCGCCGCGCGCGAGGCATCCAAAGTGCCGTCACAGGGAAGCTATCAATTCTCGTACTTCAAAACGCATAGTGATTCTCACCATGGCTCGTATGAGGTCCATTTCAAGAGCAACTACCAGGGAGAGCCGGATCTGAAGTATTGCGTGGCCATTTACTGCCAGCAGGGATGGGATCCTACAACCACGAAGACGTCAGTCACGTTGATCGGCGCCAAGAGTCAGTCCGCAGCCGGCGCCAGCCATGGCGGTGAATGTGGAACCAGGCCGGGCGCAGGGAGAGGCCGAGGGAACCAGTCAAGGTAAGATGCGGATCCAGCCGTGGTCCCGCGCGATCCTCCACCGGCGGCGAACGTGCGAGCCGAGCTCGAGCGGATTCTCGCGAGCGACTTCTTTACCCGCTCGGACCGGCTGTCCGCGTATCTGAAATTCATCGTCGAGCGGACGCTCGCGGGCGAGGGACACACGCTCAAGGAGCAGGTCATCGCGACCGAGCTCTACGGCAAAGCGACGGATTTCAGCACCGCCGCCGATCCGATTGTTCGCGTCGACGCGCGCCGCCTGCGTGACCATCTGCGCGAGTACTACGATTCTGCGCCGCCTGGCACCCTCGTCATCTCGGTACCCAAGGGCAGCTACACACCGGAGTTCACCGCGGCCACGACGGCAGCGACCGCGGTCGCGCCGGTCGCGGCGCCAGCCGCAACACCGCGGCGCGGCTCGGAGCGCTTTTGGATCGCGGCAGCAGCGGCCGCGACGATCATCGCTGCCGCCTGGGTCGTGATGGACCGCTTCATTCGTCAGGGAGCAGAGCCGACACGATTGCTGACAGTGACCTCGCTGCCCGGCGCAGAAGAGGATCCGTCGATGTCGCCGGACGGCAACTTCGTTGCGTTCTCATGGAACGCGATCGGCAGCCTCAACGGCGACATCTGGGTGAAAGCGGTGGACGGCGAGGCGATGCGCCGGCTGACCGACACGCCCGACGCGAACGAGAAATTCCCCGCCTGGTCGCACGATGGCCAGTACATCGCGTTCACGCGACAGGCGAGCGGCACGTCGAGCGTCGTGATGGTGTCCGCCCTCGGCGGACCGGAACAGGTCATCGCGCCGCGAAGCAGCTACGCCAGCTGGTTTCCCGACGACAAGTCCCTCGTCGTCCTTTCGCGCAGTCCCGAGGGCCGCTTCTCGCTCGTGCGTCACGTGCTCGAAACCGGCGCGCCACAGCAGTTGACCGAAGCGCCCGTTGGATTCGTCGAAGCTCATCCGCGGGTCTCCCCTGATGGCAGGACGGTAGCGTTCCTGCGCTATGGCGCCGGCCGATCCGCGGTGTTCCTCCAGAACGTCGTTGATGGCGGTGAGCCTGTTCAACTGGTTGATTGGACCAGCGGAATGGCTGGCGGGCTTACGTGGACGCCCGATGGCCGCGACCTGATCTACGGACGACCCGAGCTGAGTGGCAGACGACTCGTCCGAGTCACAGTCGGCCGTCAGCAGGCGCCCACCCCGGTGCCGGGCACTCCTCAGGAAGCGGTCGGGCCGTCAATGTCGAAGCGGCGCAACGGAGGCGGCGACCGGCTTGCGTTTGTCAGCGGACAGCCGGACGTCGGCCTTCGATTGGTCGACCTCCAGGCCTCGCATCAGAATGGCGTGATCGACGCCACACCGTTCTGCGACGCCACTCGCATGGATGTCCCTGGACGATTCTCAGCCGACAGCTCACGCGTCGCGTTCGTGTCCGATCGAAGCGGCAATCAACAGGTGTGGGTGGCCGAACGCGATCAATCCGGGCTTCGCAGTGTGACCAACCTCCAGGCCGCCACCGTGAACGTCGGCTCGTGGGCACCGGATGGTCGCTCGATTGCGTTCGACGCGACGATCGCTGCCAACACGGACATCTACATCGCACCCGTCGACGGTGGACCTCTCACGCGCCTCACCACAGGTCCGGCAATCGAGATGGATGCCGAATGGTCGCGAGACGGGCGCTGGATCTATTACGCCTCGGACGAAACCGGACGATCGGAAATCTGGAAGATGTCCGCGGATGGCCGCACGCGCACCCGGCTGACGTCGGAAGGCGGCTTCGACCCTCGCGAGTCGGCGGACGGCCAGTTCGTCTATTTCGTCGCCGCTCAGCGTTGGTATGGCCTCGGGCCCGGGACCAGCCTCGAACGGGTACCGGCCAACGGCGGTACCGCAACGCTCGTGTACTCGGGCGTCCCTCCCGGAGCGTGGAGCCTCTCGGGCGACAGTGTGGTGTTCCTCGTCGCGCGCGAAGGATCAAGCACTAGTGGTGACCCAGACGTCGTGGCCACTTACGAAATCGCCGAACGGCGAGTGCACCAGCTCGGGGCGCTGCCGTTCCGTGTCGGCCCGTTCGGTGCGAACCGATTTTTCACCGTCTCTCCTGACCGACGATGGGCGCTTGCGGTCCACGTTGACCGCTGGGATCGCGACATCCTCGTACTGGACAACTTCCGCTAGAGCCCCGGTTTCCCCTAGGTAAACACCGTAAAGACCTGCCGCAGCTTCGCTGCGCGCGTCATCGTCGCGTCCTGCTGACTCTGTAGTCGCGTCAACTACTCGCGGTGGAGAAGCTGGGCTACAAGTCGCGTCTGTTGAACCGCCAGTAGCCGACGGCGCACAGGATGGCCGACGCGGAGATCAGGATTCCCAGGTTGCGCCAGGCGGGAGCCGTGCCGGCCAGAATCGACAAGGCCGGGTAGTAGTGGAAGGGAGAGATCCACGCAATCGCGCGCATGGGCGGCCAGCCGATGGCGAGGAAATCGATCAAATACAGCACGACCAGCGTGAGCGCCGCCGTGGTGAACGCAGTACTCCATCGCCGCGCCCCGGCCGCGATGGCGAGCCCGAATCCGCCGAAGCACGCAGCCACCGCGGCAAGATGAAGGAGCATACGGACGCTGGTGGCCACGGAAGGCGCATCGAATTCCGGATCGGCAAACATCCGGAGCCCCAATCGCGTGCCGAGGGCCATGAGCGTCACGGCGGCGATGACGGCGCCAGCCGCAACAAGGAGCGATCGCGTCACGACTACGCGCCGCGGCACCGCGCGCGCGAGCACGAGATCGACAAGCCCGGACTCGACCTCGTGCGCCGGCTCCGTTGCGAAGTAGATGGCCAGCACCGAAACCAGCACGGCGACCACCGGATGAAAGTACCCAAATGCCACCGTGCCCTTGAAGGTGACGAGCAGCATCGACTGGCCGCCGAGCCCCCGCTGCAGGAATGCCGGCACGAACTCTGCCATGCGACCAAAGGAGTGCGCTTCCTCGAGCGCGGACGCCTGCCCGACGACGATGATCTGAAAGGCGGTCAGCAGAGACAGACAACCGAGCAGTGCGTATCGCGCCTGCACCAGTGACCGCCACGCGAGCACGGCCAGCATGGGGTGAGGCACGCCGACGGCGCCGCCGGCCCGCGTTGCCATCGATTCAGTGTCGGTAATAACGCGCAACGAAATCCTCGAGTGTGAACGATTCAACCTGCAGATCGTGAACCGGGAAAGCCGACAGCGCCTGGAGGATGGGACCGAGCGGCCCTTGCACGTCGAGCACCAGTTGCCGGCTCGAGCTGCTGACGATGGTGACGCCCGACAGTGAAGGGAATGGGGTGCTGGCCGGCTCGCCAAGCTCGATAGTGACCCGTCGAGCCGCATCGCGCTTCAGGTCATCGATCGTGCCGGTCGCGACCATCCGGCCTCCGCGGATCAACCCAATCCGATCGCACGTCGCTTCGACCTCCGTTAGCACGTGCGAGGAAAGGAAGATTGTGGTGGCGCCGTCCTTCTTCAACGCTTCGAGCGTGTCGCGAAACGCCTGGACCATCAGCGGATCCAGTCCGGCGGTGGGCTCGTCGAGGATAAGGACCGGTGCGCGGCCCATCAGCGCCTGGATGATGCCGATCTTCTGCTTCATCCCATGAGACTGGTCCCGCAGGCGGCGGGTCAGATCGACGGCGCTCACGTCGAAGCGCTTCAGCAGTTCGTCGAGATACGTCGGCGAGACGGGGCGGCCGTCGAGCTGGGCGAGGTAATCGAGATAACCCGCGGCCGAGAGGTCCGGATACACCGGCAGCTCCCCTGGAAGATAGCCAATCCTCCGCCGCGCTTCGAGCGAATCGCGCCGGCAGTCGAGGCCGAGCACGCGTGCGCGGCCCCGGGACGGCCGGAGCAGGTCGAGCAGCAGCCTGATGGTGGTCGTCTTCCCGGCACCGTTGGCGCCGAGGAACCCGTAGACCTCGCCCGGCGAGACCTCGAACGTCAGCTCTTCGATGCCGATCACCGCGCCGTAGTACTTCGTCAGACCTTCGGCCTGGATCGCCGCCTCACTCACTGGCGTGCCTGCTTGACTCGCGCGAGCTCGGCGAGTGCGACGACCAGAACATCACGTGCGGGAATCGCCGAGCCTTCGCCCTTGATAGTGATAGCGGCTGGATCCTCAGGCAGGTCGAACACGCCGGGCTCGACCGCCGCGCCGGCCACGATCGTGCGCTTGATGAGGCGGTACGACAGGCTGTACGGCTGCTTGAGAAACGTGCCTTTCACCGCGAAGGCGACGATATGGTAGTCGCTGGCGTCGATGACGACCTGCGCTTCCGCGAGATCCCAGACGGCTCCCGCCGTCTCGCCGCTCACATGCGGTACGGCGATGCGATATTGGCGGCCGGCCGCGCCCTCGATGACCTGCAGCTGCTGGTTGCCGCTGGCCTGCATCATGGCGACCGACGCTTCCATGTGGAGTCGCTCCAACTCCGGCGGCGACAACGTCTCGTTCCGCGGCAGCGTGAACTCGAAACGGTACGGGATGTCTTCCACGCGAGCCGATACCACGCGCAGGTTGGCTGAGGGATCCTGCACGATGGACGACAGCAGCTGACCGTGCGGATCGTAGCTCGCCAGAAGATAACGGCCCGCGGTGTCGTGATCGATCACTTGCCTCACGCGATACGAACCGTTCTCGCGATCCGGCATCATTTCTCGCGTCACGCCGTCGAGCGTCAGTTCGTACTCCAGCGACTCGACGCCGGTGACGGGCTCGGCGAGCCGGCTCGCCGACCTGGCGAGGATCTCGGAGGCGGATACCGTCGCGGGCCCCTTGACTATCGGCGCAACGAACACCACGGCGATGAGCGTGGCGGCGGCAACCGCGGCCGTGGTCCACAGCGCCCGCCGCGACGAGCCGCCGGGTCTGTCGCCGGCTCTCAGCCGCGTGGCGCCCTGGCTCGATCCTTCAGACAGCGCCAGATGGACACGGTGGCTGACACCTGACGGGACAACGGCCGGCGCATTGATCGCTTCCACGGCTGCGGCCGCCAGCGCCTGGCGCCGGCGCACGCGATCGCCGCATGTCCCGCAGGATTCCGCATGTTGCCGGACGTCGTCTGCCGCCTCGCGATCGACGACCGCCTGAATCAGGGCGTCATTCAGACACTTCATATGAGTCCATGCCTTTCTGTCTTGACGTTCTGGGCCGACCCGGCGGGCGCGGCACGACCACATTCGTGTGCCCAACGATCCAGGGCACGGGCGAGCAGTCGGCCGACCGACGAGGGCCGAATGCCGGCCGCGACAGCGATGTCGCGGTAGCTCAACTCCTGCGCACGCAGCGCCAGCAGGAGGCGGTCGCGCTCCGGAAGACGGTGCAGCGCCTCGCGTGCGGCCCGCCGCTGGCCGTCTTCGTCAGGGAGCGCCGCCGGGGCCACGGCGGGATCGTGGACCCGGGCCCACGGTATCCATTTGGCGCGGCGTCGCTGACGGTCACGCGCCGCGTGAGCGGCAACGGTAAAGAGCCATCCGCGCAGGTTGCTCGTGCCCCCGCCGACGTCGAGGTGGCGCACAAGCTTGAGAAAGGTCTCCTGCACGACGTCTTCTGCGTCCTGGTGGTGGTGCAGCAGGACCGTCGCGAAGCGATACACGGCAACGCCGTGCCGCTCGAACAGGTCCTGGGCCGCCTGCGATGCCTGCATGGGCGTTTCCATCTCTCCTGCCACCAGGTATAACGGCCCGGCAGCCTGTTTGTGACGAACGTGCGCCGCGAGACCGTTTCAGCCGTTGCGCCCTTGGGCCGGTTGGAGCATGCGTCCCGCTTCCCATCCCACGTCTGAATGTCTTACCATTCCACATTCCAGAGGGGGCGGGAGCTGAGAGTTCCAGGACGGCTACTGAGGGTGGTGGGTGTCATCGCCGCGGTGATGGCATCGACCGCCGGCGTGCGGCAGCAGCCCGGTCAGGTCCCGGACCCCAAGGCCCGGCCCGATCTCGTGCGGCAACCCTACAGCGCCGCCGACATCGATTTCATGTCGGGCATGATCCCCCATCACGCCCAGGCGGTGCTCATCGCGGGATGGGCCGCCTCGCACGGCGCCCGTCCCGACGTGCGCACGCTCTGCGAGCGGCAGGTCGTCGCGCAGCGGGACGAGATCGCGTTCATGCGGAACTGGCTCCGCGACCGCGGCGAGACCGTGCCGGCGGCCGATGCCACGCATCATCGGATGAAGATGAACGGCGTCGAGCACGACATGCTCATGCCGGGCATGCTCAACCCGGAGCAGCTGGCCGAGCTCGATAAGGCCAGGGGCCCGGCGTGGGATCGGCTGTTCCTTGCCGCCATGATTCGTCATCACCAGGGCGCGATCAAGATGGTCGACGACCTCTTCGCCTCGTACGGGGCGCTGCAGGATGACGATGTCTACAAGTTCGCCTCTGACGTGTACGCCGACCAATCGATCGAGATCGAGCGCATGCAGAAGATGCTCGACGCTTCAGAGAAACGCACGCCGTAGTGAGATCATTTCCTTTTTCATTCCGCCGAACGGAGCTCATTCCATGAGGTCGCTCGTCTTTGCGTCGCTCGCCGTCACGATAGTGGCGGTGGCGTGCGCGCCGAAGTCCACCCCTGCGTCATCCCCGGCGGCGTCGAACCCGCCGGCGAGCGCAGTCGCTGCACCCGCGCCCGCCCCGCCACTGGCCGCGACACCCGCACCGGCGCAGGCGCCGCCTGCCGCGGCTCCTGCTGCAGCGGCGCCGCCGGCCGACGAAGTCGCAGGTGGACGCGGCCGAGGCGGCCGTGGAGGGCCACCGCCCCCACCGCCCACACCGCCGCCGGCCGTGATGCCCGCGCCGGTGAAGCCGATCGTGTCGGCGACCGCGCCGAGTCCGGACCCGCGCGTCGGGCTGGCGGCGGGTCGATGGGATGCGGCGCAGGCCGCCTGGAACGTTCGTCTCGTGTCAACGACGCCGCCGTGGGAGAAGTTCCTGGGTGTCACGAGCTCCGACCTCGCGTTCTCGGGGAAGTACGCGATTCAGGGCAACTACAACGGCTTCCAGATCTTCGACATCTCGAATCCGGCGAAGCCGACGCTCGCGCTTACCTATCTGTGTCCGGCATCGCAGAGCGATGTGTCGGTCTACAAGAACCTGCTGTTTGTGTCGGGCGAAGGCCAGACCGGTCGAGTGGACTGCGGAATCCAGGGCGTGCCCGAGCCGGTCAGCAAGGAGCGGCTGAGGGGCATCCGCATTTTCGACATCTCCAATATGGCCAGCCCGAAGTCGGTCGCGAACGTTCAGACCTGCCGCGGCTCGCACACACATACGGTCGTGACCGACCCGCGCGACAAGGACAACGTCTACGTCTATGTATCCGGCTCGGCCGGTGTTCGTTCCGCGGACGAGCTGCCGGGCTGCAAGGACGGTCCGGTCGATGACCCGGACAGCGCGCGATTCCGACTCGAGGTGATCAAGGTGCCGCTCGCGGCGCCACAGACAGCCGCGATCGTGAGCTCGCCACGGATTTTCTACGGTCTTGCGCCGCCGCCGCGACGCGTCGAGCCTGGGCGCGGCGGTGCTGGTAGGGGTACAGATCCCGCCGCCGCAGGCGCTGGAACTGGCGCGGGAGCGGGTGACGCGGCCGGCCGGACCGGCGGTCCGGCCGGACGAGGCAACACGGGGCCGAATCAGTGTCACGACATCACGGTCTATCCCGACATCGGCCTCGCCGGCGGCGCGTGCGGCGGCTACGGGCTCCTCCTCGACATCAAGGATGTCGTCAACCCGAAGCGTATCGATCAGGCGGCCGACATCAACATGTCGTTCTGGCACTCGGCCACGTTCAGCAACGATGGCTCGAAGATCCTGTTCTCGGACGAGTGGGGCGGCGGATCGCAGCCGCGCTGCCGCGACACGGACAAGCCCGAGTGGGGCGCCGACGCGCTCTTCACCATCGAGAACGGCAAGATGATTTTCAAGAGCTACTACAAGATGCCGGCGGCGCAGACGTCGTTCGAGAACTGCGTCGCGCATAACGGCTCGCTCATACCGATTCCCGGCCGGGAGGTCATGGTTCAGGGCTGGTATCAGGGCGGGATTTCGATTTTCGACTGGACCGACGCCGCCAAGCCGAAGGAGATTGCCTACTTCGATCGTGGTCCGCTCGACGCGGAACGGCTCATCACCGCCGGCTCGTGGTCGGTCTACTGGTACAACGGGCTGATCGTGAGCTCGGAGATCCAGCGCGGTCTCGACGTCTTCGAGCTGCTGCCGAGCGGCCTCATCTCGCAGAACGAGATTGATGCGGCGACGACCGTGCGGTTCGACTACCTGAACGCGCAGGAGCAGCGCAAATTCGTCTGGCCGCCGAGCTTCGCGAAGGCGCGCGCCTACCTCGATCAGCTCGAGCGGACGAAGGGCCTCGCCGCGGCGGCGATCGGCACGGCGCGAACGGAGTTGACGAGCGCCGAGAAGCTGTCGGGCGCGCCGCGGCGGCAGGCGCTCAGGAAGCTGGCGACGCAGTTGAATGGGGCCGCGTCTGGCGCCAGCGATCAGGTGAAAGTGCGGCTCCTGTCGGCCGCGGTCACCGAGCTGGCCGGGGCCAGGCCGTGATTGGTGTCAGGCAGTGAATCGTGAACGAGCTCAGTGCGCGACCGTAATTGGTGTGATTCCACTGTTTGTCCGCAAGACCGACCAAGGGAATTCACGATTCACTGCCTGACACCGCACTAGCCATTCCTCAGCGCGCGCACCGGGTCGATTCGCACGGCCCGGTACGCGGGGATGGCATTAGCGAGCATCGCCGCGGCGAGCAGCACGGCGGCGGCAGCGCCCCAGGCGACGGGATCCGCGACGCTCACGCCATAGAGGGCGCCTGCCACGATTCGCGTCGCCAAGGCGCCGAGCAGTGACCCAATAGCGAGGCCTACGGCCGCCAGAGCGAGACCCCGGCGCAGCACCAGCCGGACGACTGTCGCCGGACGGGCGCCGATCGCCATGCGAATTCCGATTTCCCGCGTGCGCTGCGCGACCGCAAACGCGATGATGCCGTAGAGCCCGACGGCCGCGAGCGCCAGCCCCAGGCCGCTGAACGCCGTGACGAGGACCGCCGCCACGCGGACCGGGAAGAGCATCCCCTGCATCTGACCCTTCATGGTCTGGCTTTCCATCAACAGCAGGTCCGGCTCGAGTCCGAGCAGCGTTTCGCGCATCCGGCTCACGAGCGCACCATCGTCTCCCGCCGTTCGCGCGACGATGACGTTATAGCCGCTCGGTCGCTGCGTGGTCGAGAAGTAGATGGCCGGCTGGGGTGTCTCGCCGACGGTCTGCAGCGTATGGTTTGCGACGACCCCGACGACTTCGAATGATCGCCCGCTGTTGAGCGTGCGCTCGTACACGGTGCGGCCGATGGCGCTCTCGTTAGGCCAGTAGGTGCGGGCGAACATCTCGCTCACGATCGCCACGCGCCGATCACCGGGAACGTCCGACTCAGAGAACGGCCGTCCCTCGAGCACGCCAATGCCGAGCGTTGCGAAGTAGCTCGGCGAGATGTTTGCGCTGTTGATGGACGGGCCCATCTCGTCTGCGGCCTTCTGGCGGCCTGGGACGGCGATGTTCGTGCGATTGAAGTTGAGCGAGAACGGCAGCCGGGAGGCGATGGCCACGCTCTTCACTCCAGGAATCGTTTCGATACGGCGCGCGACCTCGCTCCAATACTGCTGACTGCGCTCGGGCGTGTAACGCAGCATGCCGGTATCCGCCGAGACGATCGAGAGACCGTCGGTCGCAAAGCCGACATTGGCCTTCTGCGCGGCCGAGAGGCTGCGGATGAGCAACCCCGCGGTCACGAGCAGCACGATGGTGACCGCCATCTGTCCCACCACGAGCACATCGCGCATCGTCCATCGACGGCCGGCGCGGCTGCCAGCGTTGTCGCTCTTGAGGTCCAAGACGAGGTTCGCGCGCGTGGCGCGCAGCGCCGGTGCGAGGCCGGCGAGGACGCCCGTCAAGAGCGCGATGCCAGCCGTGAAGCCCATGACGCGCGCGTCGAGCCGGAGATCGAGCGACAGCGCGATCGGGATGGGCAGCTGGAACGTGGTCAGCAGCCGCGTCAGCCAGGAGGCGAGCAGTACGCCGACCGCGGCACCGAGCACGCCGAGGATCAGGCTTTCTGTCAGGAGCTGTCGAACGAGGCGCCCCCGCGCGGCGCCCACGGCGAGACGGATGGCAATCTCGCGCTGGCGGGCGGCCGCGCGCGCGAGCAGCATCCCGGCCACGTTCGCGCACGCGATGACCAGCACCAGGCCCACGGCGAGCATCGTCCCACTGACGACCCACGCGAGCATTTTGTCCGCCTCGGGATGCAGACGCGTGTCCGCAGTCGGCCGTACCGTGATGCGACGGTCCTTGTTCGTCTGCGGATGTTCGGCGCGCAGGCGCGCGGCGACGACCTCGACGTTGGCGCGTGCTTGTTCGACCGACGTCCCGCCCGCGAGGCGCGCCTTGACGAACAGCCAGCGCTGGCCTCGCCGATCGAGCCGAGACGAGCCCGTCGGCGATGGCACGATCTCGTTGATCCCGGCCGGCTCGACCTCTTCCGCAAAGCGGACGGGCACCCAGATTTCCGGCGCGAGCATCGGAACCATGCCGGTGAACGTGTCGTCGAGCACGCCGACGACCGTGAACTCCTGACCACGGATGCGGAGCGTGCGTCCGACCGCGGACGGTTCGCCGCCGAACTCCCGTTGCCAGTACCGGTTCGATAACACCACCGTGCGCGGTGCGTCAGGCGCATCGTCTCCCGCGAGAAACGTGCGGCCCAGGCGCGCCGAGACGCCGAGCGTCGTGAAGTAGTTGCCGGTGACGACTTCGCCGAGCACCAGCCGCGCGCGATCCCCGCGGCTGACCCCAGCGAACATGGGCGAGTAGCCCGCGACGCCGGCGAACACGTCCTTCTGCTCGCGGTAGTCGAGGATGTCGGGCAGGGAATTGGTCGAGTAAGTGTCGCCGTCGGCCCCGCTCGTGTAGAGGTCGACGAGCCGGGACGGCTCGCGCACCGGCAGCGGCCTGAGCAGCAGCGCGTCCACGACGGCAAAGATGGCCGTATTGCACCCAATCCCGACGCCGAGGGACAAAATAGCGACGATGGCGAAGCCGGGGCTTCGAAGGAGCCACCGCAGAGCGTAGCGCGTGTCCTGAACGAATGCGTCCAGCATGAGGGAGTTTACGTGGGGCGGCGGTGGGAAGTTCTCATGCTACCTCTCTGAAAGTCTGAAGTCTGACGTATGAAGTCTGAAGTGAGGAAGTGTGAATTGGGAAGGGTGAAGTTCAAGTGCGAAGGAAGGGGGAAGGCGGAAGGCGGAAGTGGAAGTTCGAAAGCCGAAGTGCGAAGTGCGAAGTGCGAAGTCGGAAGTGCGAGGTCGCTCGCCTAGCCGGAGAGCCACTTCCCACTTCAGCCTTCCCACTTCAGCCTTCCCGCTTCAGCCTTCCGGCTTCGGCCTTCCCACTTCAGCCTTCCCACTTCAGCCTTCCCGCTTCCAAGTTCCTTCGTACTTGAACTTCACCCTTCCCAATTCACACTTCCTCACTTCAGACTTCACACGTCAGACTTCAGACTTTCCCTTCGCTTGTCTTCATCGAAACAGCCGGGGCGCAAAATCATTGAGGCTCCGGCGCCAGGTCTGCCACTCGTGCGACGTGCCAGCCGATTCGAAGACGACGTGTTTGATGCCGGCGGCCTCGAGGGACGTGTGGAGCTGGGAGGCCGCGTCGTGCATGGCGGTTTCGCCGGTCCCCGACCCGATCCACAGCAGCCGGACGCGCTTGTTGAACGCCGGCGTATCGTTGAGGACGCCGTTCATGGACGTCTTGATGTCGAAGTTGCGCAGCGGAGCGCTGAACGATCCGATCCATGCAAAGAGGTCGAGGTGTTTCGACGTAATCTGGAGCGTCTGTCCGCCGCCCATCGAGAGTCCCGCCATGGCGCGGTTGTCGCGATCTGTCATCGTGCGATAGCTGGCGTCGATGGCCGGAATCAGATCGCTGACGACGACGTCCTCGAATGCATTGGGGACCTGGGGCGCTCCTGTGGCGCCCTGCACGGGGGTGGCGCCGGGCCTGGTCGCGTAGCCGGTGTCCATCACCACGATCATCGGCTTCGCTTTTCCGGCGGCGATCAGGTTGTCGAGGATGAGGTTGGCCCGCCCCTGTTTCGTCCAGCTGGTCGCGTTCTCGCCGGCGCCGTGCTGAAGATAGAGCACGGGATAACGAGCCTTGATGTCGGCGTCATAGCCGGGAGGCGTGTAGACGTAGGCTCGCCGCCACGCGCCTGTGACCTTGGACTCATACAGCCGCAGCCGTACCTCGCCGTGCGGAACGGCGCGGGCCTCGTAGTAGTCGGCGCCGGGCTCCGGCACTTCGATGCCACTCGTCTGCCGGCCCCAGCCGAAGTACGTCTCGCTGCCAGGGTCGTTGACGTTGAGGCCATCGACGACGAACCAGTAGTAATGGAACCCTGGAACGGCCGCGGGAAGGGTGATGGACCAGACCCCCTTCTCGTCGCGCGTCATGTCGACCGGTGCCTTTCCGAGACCGTTGTCCGCGCCGCCTGGCTGCAGCTGGACCCTCTGGGCGTTGGGCGCGGTCAGCCGGAATGTCACCCGATTGTCCTGGTGCACGCGCGGATACTGCGCGTTGAGCACGTTGGACGACGCCGGCCGCGAATCGTCAACGGGCGCCTGCGCCATCGAGGCGCCAAGCGCGAGAACAATGATCAAGCTGCGCGTCATCGAAGCCTCTCTGGAAAGTGCAACAACCTCGCTGGGTGATCATGCGTCAGGGAGGGGACGGAGGCAACGAATCCGTTCTCTCCATCTACTCCGTCATCCCTCTATTCCCCCGTCCAGCCATTGATGATCGTCTCCCGCAGATCGAACCCGAACGCGCGTTCCGAGACGGCGACGATCGGCGGACCCTGAAGACGCTTGTACACCGACCGTCGCAGGCGCCCGGCGGTGTCGTCGAGCACGGCCTTGAACGTCGCGACTGTGTGCTTCTCGTAGACCGTCCGGCCTTCGGCGTCGGGCAGGAAGCGGTCCGGATCGAGTGCCCGACGTTCGAAGAGCGCGAGGAGATCCGCCGGACTGCGCCGGCGCTCGACCATCTCCCCGACGAGCGGCGCGACGACGGCGTAGTCGAAGGGGTCGAATTGGTTGGCGGCGAGCTCCGCGGACGGGACGATCGTGAACGCGGCCTCAGGGATTCTCAGCGATCCATGCCGCTCGTTGGCGTGCCGAGCGAGGCGATAGACGTCGATCTTCGAGAGGTCGCCGATGAGTGAGATGCCGCCGCACATGTCGCCGTAAAGCGTCGCGTAGCCGAGCGCGATCTCGGTTTCGTTGCCGCAGGAGATGAGGAGCGCGCCGGTGTCATTCGACTCCGCCATCATCAGGATGCCCCTGATACGGGCCTGCAGGTTCTCGCGCGTGAAGCCCCGCGCAATCGGGTGGGCGTGTTCCTCGAACACGTGCTTGATGTGGTCGGCGATGTCCTGAATGGGGATGATCCCGTAGTGCACGCCGAGCGCGCCCGCAAGCTCCGCCGCGATTCCGCGCGTCGTCTCGGTGTTGAACTGCGACGGCATGTTGAATGCGGCGACGTTTGCGGCGCCGAGGGCATCGACGGCTATAGCGAGCGCGAGCGCCGAGTCGATGCCGCCCGATACCGCGACGACCGCGCGGGTGAAGCCGGTCTTGCGCATGTAGTCGCGGAGCGCCATCACGAGCGCGTCGTACATCTCGCGCTCGCGATCGACGGGGCGAAGGGCCACCGCAGGCGCATCGAGATCCAGATCGACGACCAGGAGCTCCTCGGCGAACTGCCGGCCCATCGCCAGCAGGCGGCCGTCGGCGGCGTAGGCCAGGCTCTCGCCGTCGAACGGAATGATGTTCTTGCCGTTATCGGCTGCGCCCGACGTGTTCACGTAGACAAAGGGCTTCCCGAGCCGTGCGATGTGCTGGCGGATGAGCGCGTCGCGCTCGCGCCGCTTGCCGGGGTAGAAGGGCGAGGCGTTGATATTGACCAGGAGGTCCGCGCCCTTCGCCGCCAGTTCCGGCAACGGCTTGACGGCATAGAACTCGTCCCACATGTCCTCGCAGATCGAGACGCCCAGCCGCGTCGGCTGGGAACCGAGGACGACGTCGACCGTCTCGCGCGCACGCGCGGGCACGAAGTAGCGTTTGTCGTCGAAATACCGGTAGTTCGGCAGCAGCGACTTGTGGGCCCTTTGCAGCACGCGTCCCCCGGACACGACCGCCGCGGCGTTGTACTTGAGGATCGTCCCGCTGTCGTTTCTCGCGGTCGGGTCGTGGTCGATGAAGCCGACGATGACGGTCAGCGACGTGGCGGCGGCCGCGACGCGGGCCATCGCGCGCTCGTTGGCCGCGAGGAACCCGGCGTCCTCGACCAGATCGCCGATGCAGTAGCCGGGAATGGCCATCTCGGGGGTGACCAGCAGATCCGCGCCGCGCGCGGACGCCTCGGCCATCGCGTCGATGACCTTCGCGGTATTCGAGTCGATGTCGCCGCTCGTGGGGTTGAGTTGAGCCAGGGCGATACGCATGGGGCCGATGGGGCATGTTACCGCAGGGGCATCGCCGCGCGTGATGTTCCTCGGCTCTTCGAGCGACGGGCACTATAAGCTTGACCGATAGCGTGCCGGTGGATGACGCTTTGCATCACCGTTGCACGGTCGGTCCGGCCGCGGACCGGGGAGAAAACAGGCGTGGATCTTCGACAACTCGAGATTCTGCGGGCGGTGGCGCAGACCGGCTCGTTCACCAGCGCGGGCGAGCAGCTGCACCTCTCGCAGTCCGCGGTCAGCCGTCAGATCCTCCTGCTCGAGGAGGAGCTCAACGAACAGTTGTTTCTGAGGCTGGGGCGCAAGATCCGGATTACCCCGGCCGGTACGACGCTGCTCGGACTCAGCCAGCGGATGTTCGATGACCTCGAGCAGACGCGGGCGGCCATCCTCGACACGCAGCAGAGCGTCAAGGGCACGCTCCGGCTGGTCGGCGGCATGACTGTCTGCCTGTACGTGTTTCCGCCGCTCCTCAAGGCGTTCCGGAAGGAGCACCCGAACGTTGAGGTGAAGCTGATGCCGGGGGCGACGCCGCGGCTCATCCGCCAGCTGCGGTCGGGCACAGCCGACCTGGGGCTGCTGACGCTTCCGGTGGACGACCCGGCCCTGACGAGCGTGCCGGTGATGCGCGAGGAGCTCCTGCTCGTCACGGCGCCGCAGCACCCGCTCGCCCGGAAGAAGCACATCACGCCGCAGGATCTGGCGCGTCAGCCGTTCGTGCTCTTCGAGGCCGGTTCGGGGACCCGCAAGGCCATCGAGGAGTTCTTCGCCTCCGAGCACATCACGCCAACGGTCGTCACCGAAACCGAGAACGTCGAGATCATCAAGGCGCTCGTACGGATCGGGATGGGTATCACCATCATCCCGTATCAGGCAGTGGCGCGCGAGGTGCGATCGGGCCACCTGTTCTGCGCACGCATCGCGGGCCAGCAGCTGGTGCGCGAAACCGGCTGGGTGCACCTGAAGCTGAACCGCGTGCCGCGCCCGGTGCAGGAGATGATGAAGACGTTCGAGCGGATCCGGTCCGGCCTCAAGCTGTCCCCCGGCGTCCCCCCGAGGCGCGCGATCCGCCCCGCAGTCCCCGCGTCGCAAGAACCCGCAGACGAGCGCTGAAGGGCCTACAAATACGTAAGAGCTGGTTGCTTAACCGACGTCTCTGTCGGCTACGTCAACTGTGGCCGGTGGCTGTCCCGCACGCCTGTGCCCGTTGTTCCCGGAAAGCCGCCAGAAAGATCCACCTCTTGCCAGGTCGCGCGATCCTGGCGCGTCTCTTGCTCCCGCACTGTTCAGCAAGCCGGCCTGTGCAGAAGTAAGCCGACCGCGGCTGACGACTGGAACTGACGACTGAGACTACTAACGACTGAGACTAACGACTAACGACTGAAGACTGAAGACTGCATCATGGAACACTCCCCCCTTGTCGCGCGCGTGCGGAGCGAGTTCATCGAAATGCCGGGTCTCCGCCTGACCCCTGCTCAGGCTGCGCGCCTGTGGGGCATGGACGACGCCTCGTGCCAGCATGTGATTTCCGCCCTCGTGCGGGCCGCGTTCCTCCGCTGGACCCCCGGTGGGATGGTCGTGCGGTCGGAGCAGTAGGAGGTCAGAGGCCCGGGGTCAGGGATCGGGGATCAGGGGTTGGCGGGCACAGGGGAGATACTCAATTGTCAGGAGATCGGCTCTGCCAGACGTTAATGTAGGGCCGGTCAGGGGCGTCTCTCCCGATTTCGTTGCCCCTGATCCCTGATCCCTGACTCCTGGATCACCCCTTCGCCTGGATATGAATCCCGCATTCGAGCTTCTGGCCCTGCCAGCGCCCCGAGCGGTCGTTGGCGGGATCGACCGGGAGCGTCGTGCACGGCTCGCAACCGACGCTCGTGTAACCCAGGTCGTAGAGCGGCAGCAGCGGGATGTCGTGGGCCTTCGCGTAGGCCCACACCTCTTTGGTCGACCAGGTGGCGAGTGGGCTCACCTTGGTCAGCAGCTGGCCGTCTGGCAGCCGGAACGGCTCCACTTCCTCCAGCCCCGCACGGGACGCCGACTGTGCGCGCCTCAGCCCCGTGAACCAGACGTCGTAGTGGGCGAGCGCGCCGAAGAGCGGCTCGACCTTGTGCTTGCCGCAGCACGCTTTCGTGTCCCGCTGCCACAGTCCCGGCGCGGGCTCCGCCGCCCGCAGCGTCACGAGGTTCAGCCCCCATCGCGAGGACAGCTCGTCACGATAGGCAATCGTCTGCGGAAAGTGGTGCACGGTGTCGAGGAAGAGCACCGGAATGTCCGGCGCGATCTCGCGAAGCATGTGCACCAGGACGACGCACTCGGCCTGGAAGCTCGAGGTGACGCACGGCGTCTTCGCGCCGGCGAGCTGATCGGCGACGAGTTGTCTGGCACTGCTCACGTGAGTACCTCCTCTATTTATCAAAGAAGAGAAACAAGCAGCCGGCGAACGGCCTCGACGGCGTCTGCATCGTTGGCGGCCGAGCGCGCGGCGAGCGCCAGCCGCTCGGCGGCGGACGCGACACCGACGGCACCGTCCTCTCGCAGGTGCCGCAGGATCATCCCGGCCCCGGCCGTGAAGTTGGTCGTCGGATCGATGAGCACGAAGCTTCCCGTCGTGCGGTTCTCGGTATAGGGATCGAAGACGAGCGGCTGAGAGGTCGTCACGGTGAGCGTGCCGATCTCGTTCAGCGCCAGCGGACGGTCGACCTCCGCCGTCGCGACGCGCGTGTTGTGCTTCACCAGGTACACGCGGCCCGGGTCGAGCGGCCGTTCGTCCATCCACACGACGTTGGCGGTGAAGCGCCGGTGGACCTGGATCGGTCCGACCGCCAGCACGTCGCCGCGGCTGATGTCGAGCTCGTCCTCGAGGACGAGCGTGACCGACATCGGCGCGTGCGCCATGTCGAGGTCGCCGTCCCACGTGACGATGCGCGCGACCTGGCTCGTCCAGCCCGAGGGCCAGGCGGTGACGCGATCGCCGGGGCGGATCGTGCCCGAGGCGATTTGCCCCGAGTAACCACGAAACTCCTGGTCCGGCCGGAGGACGAGCTGCACTGGCATCCGGAAGGGCGCCGCCGCGTGCTGACGCTCGACGTCCACGGTCTCGAGATACTGGAGCAGGCTCTGCCCCTTGAACCACGGCGTCCGATCGCTCGGCACGGTCACGTTGTCGCCGTGGAGCGCGCTCAACGGGATCGGCGTGACCGTCGCCTCTCCCGCCAGCCCGGCGAAGTCGTCGCAGATGGCCTCGAATACGCCGCGATCGAAACCGAGCAGATCCATCTTGTTGATGGCCAGGATGAAGCTCGAGATGCCCAGCATGTGCGCGATGCGCGCGTGGCGCCGCGTCTGTTCCTTCACGCCGTGCCGTGCGTCGACGAGCAGGATGGCCACATCAGCCGTCGAGGCGCCCGTCGCCATGTTGCGCGTGTACTGCTCGTGGCCGGGCGTGTCGGCGAGGATGAACTTGCGGCGGGCAGTCGCGAAGTACCGGTACGCGACGTCGATCGTGATGCCCTGCTCGCGCTCGGCGCGCAGCCCGTCGGTGAAGAGCGAGAAATCGATCGGTCCCGCGGTCTTGTTGCGCGTCGCGGCTTCGACCGACTTCACCTGGTCTTCGTACACGGCCTGCGAGTCGTAGAGCAGCCTCCCGATGAGCGTGCTCTTCCCATCGTCGACGCTCCCGGCCGTGCAGATGCGGAGGAGGCCCGGCATCAGAAGTAGCCCTCCCGCTTCTTCATCTCCATCGACCCGTCCTGATCGTGATCGATGACGCGGAGCTGACGCTCGGACTGCCTGACGGAGATGAGTTCCTGGATAATCTTGGGCACCGTGTCGGCGGTCGAGCGCACCGCGCCGGTGCAGGGCGAGCAGCCGAGCGATCGCATGCGGCACATGACCCGCTCGGCGCGCTCGCCTGGCAGGAGGGGCACGAAGTCCTGCTCGCGGAGCATCAGCGAGTTGCCACGGACCACGACGTCGCGCTCCTGCGCGAAGTACAGGGGGACGACCGGGATTTGCTCGACCTGGATGTAGTGCCAGACGTCGAGCTCGGTCCAGTTCGAGAGCGGGAAGACGCGGATGCTCTCGCCCGGACGGATGCGGCTGTTGAGCAGGTGCCAGAGCTCGGGGCGCTGCCGCTTCGGATCCCATTGCCCCTTGGGATCGCGGAGCGAGAAGATGCGTTCCTTGGCGCGCGAGCGCTCCTCATCGCGTCTGGCGCCGCCAAACGCCGCGTCGAAGCCGCCCGCTTCGAGTGCGTCGAGCAGCGACTTGGTCTTGAGGAGGCCGCAGCAGCGCTGGGTCCCGACGGCGAATGGCTGCGTGCCGTCCGCGATGGCTTCCTGATTGGTGTGGACGATCAGCCGCGCGCCGACTTGCCGCGCGTAGCGGTCGCGGAAGGTGATCATCTCCCGGAACTTGTAGGTCGTGTCGACGTGCAGCAGCGGAAACGGAATCGGCGCGGGATAGAACGCTTTCTGCGCCAGGCGCAGCATGACCGACGAGTCCTTCCCGATCGAGTAGAGCATTACCGGCCGCGCGAACTCCGCCACGACCTCCCGGATGATGTGGAGGCTCTCGGCTTCGAGCGCCCGGAGATGATCCAGCCTGGGTGAGTCGGCATCGGCCGCGTCTCGTACGTCGGGCATGTCCGTCCCCTGGGCAAGTGTTGTGGGCCCTTCAGTCATTGCCTGAATGTCTTCCACGACGGGACTGTCGGCCGGGTAATCCGTTGGTGTCAGCATTCGAGAGACTCCCGCGCGCATGCGCGGACACACACAAATCGACGTGAACAGCGTGTTCGAGGGGGCGTTCAGAAGGCCAACGACGAGCGGGAGAACCTGGGAGCGAAGAACTTACCGAGGATGCGCAGGTCTCACCGGCCGGTCGCCGGCACCGTACAGGTGCAGCGACACGAGGTCGAGAGGCAGCGCCGACAGCCGCAGGCGGGGAAAAACATCATGCCGTCAGGAGCCACCGTAGCACGGCCGCCCCCCGGCCTGTCAACCCTCTGAGCCCTGAGCTTTGAGCCCGTCAGGTGCGCTCGCGCGCAAAGACCCGGAGTCGTCGGGGTCGGACGTAGACGCGCTCGCCCTGGGTGACCGCGAGCATGTCGAACTGTTCGCGCCCGATCTCGACATGCAGGAGCCGGCCGTCGGGATCGGTCAGGTCGATCTTGACGAACGCGCCTGCCGGGCTCGCGTGCCTGAGAGTCGCCCACAGTCCGCCGCCCACGTCCTCGCGCGTGACGTCGAGCTCATGCGGCCGCGCGTAGCCCTCTGCGTGCGTCGCGCCGTCGGCCGGCGTCGGATGGTCCACGACGACCGGCCCGAACAACGCCTTGCCCGATTCGAGCCGTCCGTGGAACACGTTGACTCGCCCGACGAAGTTGGCGACAAACGGCGTCGCCGGATGATCCACGACGTCTTCCGGCGTCCCGTCCTGCTCGATCACACCGTGATTGAAGATGACGACGCGATCGGCGAGCTCGAGCGCTTCCTCCTGATCGTGCGTCACGAAAACGCTCGTGAGCCCGATTTCGTCGTGCAGCCGTCGAAGCCAGCTTCGCAGCTCCTGACGGACCTTGGCGTCGAGCGCGCCGAACGGCTCGTCAAGCAGCAGGACCGCCGGCTGGACGGCCAGGGCGCGCGCGAGCGCGACGCGCTGGCGCTGCCCGCCCGAGAGCTCCGACGGCAGGCGGTGGGCCAGAAAGTCGAGCTGTACGAGCGTCAGCAGCTCGTTGACGCGGCCGCGGATCTGCTCCTCCGACGGCCGCCGTTCACGCGGCCGCACTCGCAGGCCGAACGCGACGTTCTCGAAGACGCTCATGTGCCGGAAGAGCGCGTAGTGCTGGAACACGAAGCCGACGTTTCTGCCGCGGGCGCCCTGCTCGGTTGCGTCCTGGCCGTCGATGAAGACCGTCCCCTCGTCGGCGCGATCGAGCCCCGCGATAATCCGCAGCAGTGTCGTCTTGCCCGACCCCGAGGGACCGAGGAGCGCGAGGAACTGGCCCGTGGGCACGGTCAGATTGATGCCGCGCAGGGCCTGAAACGAGCCAAACGCCCGGGAGGCGTGGCGAACCTCGATGCTCATGTTTCTACGTCTCGATCGTTTCCGCGGGAACCACGGCGTCCATCACCCGCCGGTTGCGCTGTTCGACGACGGTCTGCAGCACCAGGGTGAAGACGGCCACGAGCGCGAGCAGGGATGCGACGGCGAACGACGCCTGGAACGCATACTCGTTGTAGAGAATCTCCACGTGAATCGGCAACGTCGTCGTCTCTCCGCGGATGCGGCCGGAGACGACCGACACGGCGCCGAACTCGCCCATGGCGCGCGCGGTGCAGAGGATCACGCCGCTGATGAGCGCCCACTTGACGTTGGGCAGCGTGACGCGTCGGAACATCTGCCAGCCGTTGGCGCCAAGGAGGCTCGCCGCTTCTTCCTCCTCGCGGCCCGACGCCTCCATCACCGCGATGAGCTCGCGCGCCACGAACGGGAACGACACGAAGATCGTGGCCAGCACGATGCCGGGCACCGCGAAGATGACCTTGATGTCGTGATCGAGCAGCCATGGGCCGAACCATCCCTGCCTGCCGAACAACTGCACGAAGATCAACCCCGCGACGACCGGGGATACCGCGAAAGGCAGGTCGATGAGCGTCGTGAGCAGGCGCTTGCCGCGGAAGTCGAACCTCGTGATTCCCCAGGCGGCCGCGATGCCGAAGACCGCGTTGGCCGGCACGGTCAGCGCCGCGACCAGCAGCGTCAGCCAGATTGCCGAGAGGGCCTCCGGCGCCTTGATCGCTTCCACATACGCCTGCCATCCGTTCCGCAGCGCTTCGGCGAAGATGAACGCGAAGGGGACGAACAGGAAGATGAACAGAAATGCGAGCGCCACCGTAGTCAGCGCGACGCGAACGAGCAGGGGCTCGGTCAACCCGGGTCGCGGCTTGCGGGCGGTTGGGGTGGCAGACACCTAGCAGCACCCCCGGCTGAAATCCCGCAGCTGGCGGCCTGTCCGCCGTAGCGCGAAGCGCGGAGGTGGGCTCGCGGTTGGCGGTTGCTCAGTCGGGCGGCCAGGCAACCACGGGCAGCGGGCAGCGAGCCGCCAACCGCTCCTGATCTCACGTTCAATAGACACCGTCAGTACCCCAGCCGCTTCGCGCTCCAACCCTGGAGCGCATTGAGAACGAGCAACAGCACGAACGACAGCATCAGGAGCACGAATGCGATCGCGGCGGCACCAGCGTAGTCGTACTGCGTCAGCTTGGTGATGATCAGCAGCGAGGCGATCTCGGTCTTCATCGGCATGTTGCCGGCGATGAAGACGACCGATCCGTACTCGCCGATCGCGCGGGCGAACGCCATCCCGAACCCGATGAGCCAGGCCGGATAGAGATAGGGAAGAATCACTCGGAAGACGACCTGCACGCGGTTCGCGCCGAGGCTCGTGGCCACTTCCTCGAGCTCGACGTCGAGGTCCCCGACGACCGGCTGGAGCGTGCGGACGACGAAGGGCAGCCCGATGAAGACGAGCGCGATCGTGATCCCGAGCGGGCTGAACACCCCCTGGATACCGTAGGGCGCCAGGTACTGGCCAAACCACCCGTTTGGCGCGTACAGACTCGTCAGCGTGATCCCCGCGACCGCCGTGGGCAAGGCGAATGGCAGGTCGATCATGGCGTCGACGATGCGGCGTCCCGGGAAGTCGTAGCGGACGAGCACCCACGCGACAACGATCCCGAGCAATCCGTTCACGCACGCCGCGACGAACGAGGCGCCGAGCGTCAGACGATAGGACGCGATGACGCGCGGGTCGCGGATGGTGTTCCAGAAGAAGTCCCAACCCTCGCTGAACGATTTGACCGGCAGCGTGAGCAGGGGCACGAGGACGATCGCCGCCAGATAGAGCACGGTGAACGCCATCGTGGTCCGGAACCCAGGCAGACTCGAACGTCGCAAAGAGCGGATCGTCAATGAGCGCCCTCCACAAGGCGCGAGACCAACTCCTGGTCTCCTGTAAGCGGACTATCTCGCACCGGGCTGATAGATCTGGTCGAAGGTCGCCCCGTTCGCAAAGTGTGTCTTGCTGGCCGCCTGCCAGCCGCCGAACGCGTCGCCGATCGTGAAGAGACTGACGTCGGCGAACGACGCCTTGTACTTCGTCAGCACGTCTGGATCGCGCGGCCGATAGTGGTGCTTCGCTGCGATCTCCTGTCCTTCCGGGCTGCCGAGGTACTCGAGGTAAGCCTGCGCGACGGCGGTCGTCCCTCTCTTGTTCGCGATGCGATCGACGACTGCGACGGGCGGCTCGGCCAGGATGCTTGTCGGCGGCGCGACGATCTCGAGCTGTCCCTTCGACTCGGCGACGGCGAGGTAGGCTTCGTTCTCCCACGCCAGCAGCACGTCGCCGATGCCACGCTGCGCGAACGTGTTCGTCGAGCCGCGCGCGCCGGTGTCGAGGACGGGGACGTTCTTATAGAGTTGGGTCACGAAGGCGCGGGCGGTCGTGTCGGTGCCACCGGGCCGCGTGCGCGCGTACTGCCACGCGGCCAGGTAGTTCCACTGCGCGCCGCCGGACGTCTTCGGATTCGGCGTGATGACCTGCACGCCAGGCTTGACGAGGTCGACCCAGTCCTTGATCGCCTTCGGGTTGCCCTTGCGCACGAGAAACACAATCGTCGACGTATACGGCGTGCTGTTGTTCGGCAAGCGCGTCTGCCAGTCCTTGTCGGTCAGGCCGGCGCTCGCGATCGCGTCGACGTCGAACGCGAGCGCCAGGGTGACGACGTCGGCCTCGAGTCCGTCGATGACCGCGCGGGCCTGACTGCCCGAGCCGCCATGCGAAGTCCGGATGGTCACGGTCTGGCCGGTCTTGCTCTTCCAGTGGCTGGCGAACGCGGCATCGAATTCGCGATAGAGCTCGCGCGTGGGATCGTAGGACACGTTGAGGATCGTGACGGGCGCCGAATCTCCCCTCGCGGCCGGGGGCGTGCTGCCGCAGGCAGCCGTGGTCAGGGATGCGATCAGGGCGACGAGGCCGAGCGGCGGAGACCGAACGTAGTCCGAGATTCTCATGAGGTTCTCCGGGCGGGCGCGAGTATCAGAACGCCAGCTGCGTCCGGAACACGATGAGGTTCTCGTCGGCCCGCGTGCCAGAGAACGTGAATCGCTCGTAGGTCGCGTAGATCTTCACGTAGTTGTTCAGGAACCAGTTGGTGTTGACGGTCATTTGCTGCGTCGTGCGGCTCGCGTTGTCAGACGCGATTCCCGACGCGAACAGATCGCCGTCGAGCGTGAGTTCGGCGTAACGAGCGGCCACCTGTACGGCGCCCCAGGTGCCGGCCCCCGGATCGAACGGCCGCTTCGGCCGGACCCCGCGATCGGATGTCGCTTCACCCGTGAGCACGTACGAGGCGGTCACTCCCCACGCCTGATTGGTTACGGTTCGCGCTACACCGCTCGTGACGATGTCCTGGGTCGTGCGCGCGTACTCGGCGAAGCCTCCGAAGCCCTTGAGATAGAGGAAGATTGCTGGCGTTACCCGGTTCCGCCGGCCGTCAGCGGTCGTCGTGGCGGGAAACGCGAAGTAGGTCTGGCCGGCAGACGTCTTGTACGACGGGAGCGCGCCAGTCTGGTTGCCGGTCGAACCGCCAAGGTGAAGGCCGAAGTTGTTCAGCCGGTGCTGGGGTGTCTTTGCCGCTCGGAAGGGCATCCAGACGACGCGCCCTGCGAGATCCTTGCCATTGTTGGTGTCGACGTCCGTAATCGTGCTGGTGCCATCCGGAGGGTTGCCGTTGAAGATGCCGGCCGAGTAGAGCAGCTTGCCAGCGGCGAGCTCGCCCTGCGCTTGAAAGCCGACATCGCGGTTGGGAACCAGGAGGGAGACGACGGATCGCTCCGGAAAGATCAGGGACGTGTCGCCGATGAGCAGCTCGTAACCGACCGGAGTCTTGTCCTTGCCGCTGCGGATCCGGAATTTGGGCGAGAAGCGGATGTCGAAGTAGCCATCGAGCAGCTGCACCGATCCGCCTGCCAGTTCGGGCATGACCTTGAAGTCGAAGAATCGCGCCACACGCCCCGTAAAGACCGGGCGCGCCTTGCGCATCACGAACGTATTTATGATCGGCAGCGGGTCGTCGAGCGCGAAGCGGCCGTCAGCCTGCACGATGAAGCCAATCTGCAGCCGGTTGTCGCCGTTGGGCGTCTGGATGAAGAAGCCTTCGTTCCACCCGGCGACGACGGGCGGCGGTGCGGGCGCTGATGTTTGAGCAGGCGGCGCTGGCGTTTGCGCGGTTGCCGCGCGGGCGAGCGCGAGGACGATGGTCAGGGCCGCGGTTCCGTGCGCGGCGAGCCACCACGGCCTGCGGAGCCATGTCGAACGACGCGCACGATTTCCAGCGGACATGTCGACACGACTCCTCGCATGCGGGCAGGAATGCGCGGGCCCTTCTACCAATGAACCGCGAGAGCTGTCAAGCAGAGTGAGCCGCACTTTCCCGTGGTCCTCGGAATGCGCGCCAGTCGATTCTCAGCTTCCGCATGCGGGCGCGCAGCGTGTGCGGATTGATCCGGAGCATGCGCGCCGCGCCATGCGGACCCTCGACGCGTCCGTACGCCTGCCGGAGGGCCGATTCGATGTGACGTCGAGTCACCACGTCGAGCGGCTCGATCGAGGCCGACGGCGCGGCGTCCGCGACACGGGCGGACGCGGTCGCCGTCAGCGTCGCCTGGCCGAGGGCGGCCGCCACGTTGAGCTCCCGCCCCTGTCCGAGCAGGACGGCCCGGTCCATCACGGCCGCCATTTCGCGGACGTTTCCCGGCCATCGATACTCCGCCAGCACGCGCACATCGTCGCTCGAGATCGGCACGGCGCGAAGGCCGAACCGGTTCGCGGCGCGTTCGGCGAAGTACTCGGCGAATACCCTGATGTCGCCGGGGCGGTCGCGGAGCGGCGGGATGACGATCGGGAAGACCGAGAGGCGGTAGTACAGGTCCTCTCGAAAGGTCTGCGTCTCCACCATGGCTGGCAGGTCGCGGTGCGTGGCGGCGACGATCCGGACGTGGACACGCACGGGCCGCTCCCCTCCTACCCGGACGACTTCGCCGTCCTGCACCACGCGAAGCAGGCGCACCTGCGCGGCGAGGGCGAGTTCGCCGACCTCGTCGAGGAAGAGGGTTCCGCCGTCGGCCTGTTCGAACCAGCCCTTGCGCCGCGCGTGCGCGCCGGTAAACGCGCCCTGCTCGTGGCCGAAGAGCTCCGAGTCGATGAGTTCCGAGGCGATTGCGCCGCAATTCACCCGGCGGAACGGCCCGCTGCGGAAGGGCGAGTGTTCGTGGATGGCGCGGGCGATGATCTCCTTGCCCGTCCCTGTTTCGCCGAACAGCAGCACCGGCGCGCTGCTCCGGGAGACGACTCGCGCGCGCGCCATCACCGCGGCGAGTCCGGTGTCGCCGCCAATGAGCCGTTCTTCCCCGTCACGCGGGTCGCCGTTGATCAAGTGATCCGACGGGAGGCGCGCCGGGCCCCCGGTCGTATGTTTCTGTGACATGACACGGAACTATCTGCGCTCTGTGACAAATAATCTATCAAATATGACAGCCATTGGCTAGGCCACAGACGGGCCGCGATTGCCAGCCGCCGGTCGCGCGGTCCCAGCCTTGCACCAGTCCCGGCCGCATGTCTCCTCTCTCCCCCCATACCTCGTCGGGTTGCTCCTGTCGATGCCGCTGCGGCACGACGCGCCGGTGCGCGTGTATCTGGCCGACGACCGGCAGGTGAGCGAGACAGTTCCACCCGAGCACGTCCCGGCACTCCCTCTCCCGCGTCAGGTCGATCGGCTGACTCGTTCATGCGATCGGCGACGGGATGTTCGTCGTGCGCGCCGATCGCGCCGCCACGTCGATCGGCCGGCTTGTCGACCGGCCTCAGGAGAGAGTTGATGTCTGTCAAGTTGTTCAGGATTGTCGTCGGGCTGGTTGTCGCGCTGCTGCCGGGGGTCGCCCTGGCACAGACCGGCACGATCACGGGCCTTGTTCGTGATTCGTCGGGCGCCGCTGTACCGGGCGCGACCGTCCGGGTCGTCGCCGAGGCGTCAGGCAGGACCGTTGAGGCGGTCACGAACGATCAGGGCTCGCGGGCGTCGGTGTCCTTCGCGGTTATCTCGCCAACGCCGAGAAGGTGCGCGTGCGCGGCGTCGAGTTCGACGGCAGCGCCAGGGTGACCCGACAGCTCTCGTTCTACGGGGCGACGGCCTACACCGACGGCAAGTACGTCTCGTTCCCCGACGCGCCGCCGCCGCTCGAGGATACCGGCGGGCCGCAGGTCAAAGACATCTCGGGATCCGTTCTGCCGGGCATCTCCAGGTGGGCGCTCTCGGTCGGCGGCCAGTACGGCCATCCGGCCACTGTCCTCGGCCGGTCCGGGGAGTTCTTCGGGGCGCTCGACGCCAGCTATCGCTCCTCGTTCTCCTCGAGCGCCAGCGCCTCGAAGTATCTGGTCGTGGAGGGGTACTCGCTGCTCAACGCCCGCATCGGCTTCCGCTGGTCGGACGGGTGGACCCTCACGCTCTGGTCGCACAACCTGTTCGACACGGACTACTACGAGCTCCTCACGGCGGCGCCCGGCAACACCGGTCTCTACGTCGGACAGCCCGGCGATGGGAGAACCGTCGGGTTGACGATGCGAATCACGTTCACGGCGAAGTGACCGTGGCGGCGTTCATTCGACCCGGACGACCGCCGCGGCCCACGCCGCGGCGTTCTGATCGGACCGGATGATGCCGCTCGTGTCGACGACGATGTTGGCGCCGGCGCGGCGGATAGGAAAGCGATCCATGTTGCGCGTGGCGCGTCCGGAGGTGTACGTGCCATTCGGCAGATACTTCGAGTCGTGGCGCGAGCACTGGAAGCGCTGGCCGCCCGGGTTCCACCGGACCGCGGCGTTCTGATGCGGGCACGAGAGGTTGAACGCGTAGACGTCCTGCTTCTCGCGGACCAGGATGACCTGCGCCTCGCGGTCGATAGTCGCGCCGTCGGCGCCCGGAATCGGATAGGTGCGTTCCTGGGTTCCCGGGATCGATTCTGCACCCTCGACCTGGCGCAGACCAACGAGCAGCGCCGTGACCGTGCACGAGCCGACCGAGAGAAAGTCGCGCCGTGTCAGGGCGTTGCACGAGCCGCATGAAAGAGTGTCGGGAGTCGAAGACGTTTGATCGGACATGGGGTAGCTACGCAGTCAGCGTCAGGGCAGTGCCGGCAAAAACGATGAGAAACCAGAGCACGAGGCTGAACATCGCGGCACGATGGAGGCGCGGCCAGCCCGTGAGAGGCGCCGCGCGCGCCGCGCGCTCGGCGCGCTGCATGGTCAAGCCGTTGAGAAGAAGGAGCGCCACCAGCGCCATCTTCGTCCAGTAGATGCGCGACGCGAGCATGGCGTCGAGGTCGGCGCCCACCATCAGGATGCCGCTGGCGAACGTCAGTGCCAGCCCGGAAACGACCACGCGGTGGATGGTGTGCAGCTCGTCGAGATGGGCCCCGCGCGCCGCCTCGGATGCACGGGCGAGCCGCAAGGTCCCTCGATCGGCCGCGACGGCCAATCCTCCACCAGCCATCAGGCCGGCGAGATGACAGAACACGACGCCGATTCTGAGCACGGTATGGTCGGTGTAGATCGCCGCCCAGGCTCCGGCGGCCTCGACCAGCGTGGCAGGCAGGACCACGGCTATCTCCCGATCAGCATGATCAGATAGCTGGCCGTGGCGACCGCCATCGACGTGATCGCAACGTTGCGGTGCATGCTCCGATCGCCTCCACCCTCGTCGCCCGGCGCGAGCAGCCCCGTGGCGACAAAGCCCACGTCGGCGCCGAGCATCATGAAGCCGTGGATGAACCGCTTCTTGCCGGCGTTGGGATCCTTGCGCGACTCCCACATGTTCCAGACCCCGGTGACCGTGTTGACGGCAAAGAGCGTCTCGATGGCGACGGCCACGCCGGAGTGCGTGGACTTGGTCGAGCCGCCGCTCGTGCCGTTGTAGAGCTTGTCGCCGAGGACGTACTGCGTCACGAAAAGCGGAATCGTCGCGAAGCTTGCGATGAAGTGGATCTTGCGCCGCGTGGCGTATGCGTTGCTGTACTCGAATGCCGTCGGCCGGGGCGAGGTGACAGGTGTCTGACCGTCAACAGCCGGTGCCTGAAACAGTGCGAGGGCGTCGGGTGACGTCGAAGATTCGAGGAGTGCCCCGGCGCTGACGACTGTCTCGAGCGGCGTCTCGGCGAAGAGTTCCGTGCGCGGCGCACAGCTCGACCGGGCGGCGGACGGCTCCTGGAAGAGACTCGTCCACATCGCAGACCGGCGCGTGCACGCTCCGTCGCTGGGGCCGATTGTTTCCGCGCCAGCCGCGGTGACGGACATGATCAGCATGCCTGCGAGCAAAGCGAGAGACCTGCGCACGACGGACCTCCGAAGACGAGAATGACCTGCGTCGATGGACGCAGGTGAGTCGATCCGGCTCATCCACACAGCGGATGTGATTTCAGCGTGGCAAAGGCCGGATGAATGGAGGATGAACGCACCAGCCCTTGTTCATCCTCTGCCGAGCATTCTAGCCGGTGTTCCGCATGCCCGCCGCGACGCCGTTGATCGTCACGAGCAGGGCCCGGCGCAGCCAGACGGTCTCCTCCGCGTGCGCGTCATGCGCGTCCCGCAGCCGTCGCAGCAGCTCGACCTGCAGCAGGTTGATCGGATCGACATAGGGATTGCGCACGTCGATCGAGCGGCGGAGCACGGGGTTGTCGGCGAGCAGTTGCTGATGGCCGGTGACGTCGGCCACGGCCTTGATCGCGCGCTGCAGACGCTCGCGGAGCATGGCGCCAAGGTCCTGGTGATCCGGCGGAACGAGGTGCCGGTCGTAGTGCGCGGCAATTCCCGCGTCGGCCTTGGCGAGCGCCATCTCCATCAGTTCGACCGTGGATCGAAAGAACGGAAAGTCGCGGTACATCTCGCGACAGATGTCGCGATCGCCTTCAAGGATCGCCTCCTCGATGCCGAGCCAGGACGGCAGCATCAGCCGCGTCTGCATCCAGGCGAACTGCCAGGGGATCGCGCGGAGCGCCTGCAACGCGCCCTGCCGTTCGCGGCTGCCGGGCCTGCTGCCAATATGCATCGCGTCGAGCTCGGCTTCGGGCGTGGCGGCGCGGAAGTATTCGAGGAATCGCGGGTCGTCGTAGACGGTGCGGCGGAAGGCCTCGCGAGCGTTCGACGACAGCCGGTCCATTGCCGCGCGCCATGCCGGCTCGACCGGCGCCGGGTGGGCCAACGTCGCCTCGAGCGTGGCGGTCGTGTAGACCTCGAGCGTCCGGAGCGCGATGCCGGGGAGCCCGAACTTCGCCTGAATCATCTCGCCCTGTTCGGTGACGCGGAGGGTGCCGTCGATCGAGCCGGGCGGCTGCGAGCGGATCGCGAGGTGCGTCGGGCCGCCGCCACGGCCGACGCTTCCGCCGCGGCCGTGAAAGAGTGTGACCGGCACGCCGTGCGCGCGGCTGGCCCCGACGATCGATTCCTGGGCCTTGTAGAGCTCCCACGCGGCCGCCAGCCGGCCGACGTCCTTGGCGGAGTCGGAGTAGCCCACCATCACCTCCAGCCGGCCCTCGTGCTTCATGACGCGGTCGCGGTACCACGGGATTCCGAGGAGCGAGGTGATCATGCCCGCGGCGGCGCGCAGGTCGCGCGCCGTCTCGAACAGCGGGACGACGCGACGAGGAGGGGTCACGCCTGCCTCGCGTTGCAGGAGCTCGACGGCCAGGACATCCGACGGCTTTCCAGCCATCGTGATCACGTACGCGCCGAGCGATTCGGGATGGACGGCGGCCATCATCCGGAACGTGTCGAGCACTTCGGCGACGCGCGCGTTGGTCGGCATCCGGGCGGGCGTCAGCTTGCGGCTCTGCGACAGCACGTTGACGAGAAAATCCACGCGCCGCTCTTCCGTCCAGCAGCGGTACTCACCGAGTCCGAGCGCGCGCGTGATGGCATCGATCGCCTCGGTGTGCCGCTCGGCTTCCTGGCGCACGTCGAGTCGCACGAGGGTGAGACCGAACGCCGCCATGCGCCGCAGGACGTCGGTCAGCCGGCCGTCGGCGATGATGCCGTTGCCGGTGGCGTGGAGCGAGCGGTGGCAGAGCAGGAGCGGCTCCATGAACTCCGACACCGGTTCGAACATCTCGGGCTCCCACGTGAAGCCCGGCCGGCTCGCATAGGTGCCGGGGGTAGCCGCACTCCCGGAGGCTGGTACCGCCCGCAGGAGATCCTCGATGTGTCGCCGCGACGCGTCCACGCGCTGTTGCAACGACCGCAGCAGCGCGCGGTACGGTTCATGCGCCCCGTCGACGTGCGCCAGTAGCTCCGGCGTCGCGTCCGACATCGAGAGGTCGAACCGCAGCTGTTCGATTTCTTTCGCGTAGAGCGACAGCCCCGTCCAGCGGGCCATGAGGCAGGCGCTGCGCGTCACCTCCGGTGTGACGAACGGGTTGCCGTCGCGATCCCCACCGATCCACGAGCCGAACTTGATGGGCGCCGCGTCGAGGGGCAGCCCGCGGCCCGTGCACTGACGCAGCGTCCGGTCGAGGGACCGGCAGTAGAGCGGCAGCGCATCCCAGAGCGTCTCCTCGAAAACCGCGAGCGCCGAGCGGACCTCGTCGAGCGGCGACGGGCGCTCGCGCCGGACTTCTTCGGTCTCCCAGGCGGCGGTAATCTCGCGGCGCATCGTCTCGACGAGCGTCTCGCGCTCGAGGCAGGTGACGTCGGTGTGGTCGAGATCCGCCAGCGCGTCGGCAATCCGCCGGTACTTGTGCTGCAGCGACCGCCGCATGATCTCGGTGGGATGCGCGGTCACGACGAGCTCGATGCCCAGGCTGCACACCGCGCGGTGCAGGCTGTCCGCCGGCACGCCGCTCGAGAGAAGCCGCGGCAGCGCCTCCTCGATCGAAGCGGGCTGCGGGCGGGCGCGGGGATCGCGTTGATAGGCGCGACGCCGGCGCACGCGGTGGTGCTGTTCGGCGACGTTCGCGAGGTTGAGGAAGTGCGCGAAGCTCCGCGCAATCGGGAGCGCGGCCTCGACCGGCATCGCCCGGAGCTCGCCGGCCAGGGTCTCGAATCCATCCGCCGCCGAGACGCGCGTGCGCTTGGCGAGCGCGCGCACGCGCTCCACCCGTTCGAAGAGCGGCTGTCCCTCCTGCCGCCGCAGCGTCTCGCCAAGGAGCTCGCCGAGCAGCCGAACGTCGTCGCGCAGGGCGCGGTGCGGATCCAGAGTGCTCTCAGCCACGTTGGTCATCACCTTGGCCACGGGCGCCACTCTTCCGCGGACGCGCGGACGCTGACGCCAGCACCATCGCTCCGTCGCATTCGGTGTCGTCTGCGCGATCCGTGGCTATAATCCAGCTTCCTGTCATGTCCGATACAACGCTGCACGCCGTGGTCGTCCAGGCGCAAGGGCACCTGATCGACTCGCAACTCCTCAACACCATCTTCGATACCGTCATCGAGCGGGGCGGGCAGTTCGAGGTGCTGCACTTCGAGATCGGCCGCACCAACGACGATTTCTCGCAGCTGAAGCTGAAGGTGTCGGCCGCGACCGACGCCGGCCTGCGCCGGCTCGTCGAAGAGCTGATTCCACTCGGCTGCCATGCCGTCGAGGAACGGGACGCGCTGCTGAGAATCGCGGACCGTGACGGCTCGGTTCCAGACGACTTCTATTCGACCACCAACCTGCGGACCGACGTGCGCGTGGACGGGCGCTGGATCCCGGTGTCGCGCCAGCGCATGGACGCGGTCATCGTCATCGGCCAGGACGGCACGGCCGTCTGCCGGAAGCTGCGCGAAGTCCGGGTCGGGGACCGCGTCGTGTGCGGCCTCCACGGGTTGCGCGTGACCCCCGAGTTCCGGGACCGCGAGCGCGGCGACTTCGCCTTCATGTCGAACGAAGTCTCGTCCGAACGGCGCGTCGAAGTCAGCGTGTCCCGCATCGCCGCCATGATCCGGCAGACGAAGGCGCGCGGGGAGCGGGTCGTGTTCGTGGCCGGACCGGTGGTCATCCATACCGGCGGCGCCGGCTACTTCATCGAGCTCATCCGCCGCGGTTTCGTCGACACGCTGCTCTCGGGCAACGCCCTGGCGGTCCACGATGCCGAGCAGGTGCTGTTCGGCACGTCGCTTGGCGTCGATCTCGAGGCCGGCATCCCGGTGCTCGGCGGGCATCGGCACCACATGCGCGCCATCAACGCCATCAACCGCGCCGGCGGGATCCGCGGCGCCGTCGAGGCGGGCGTGCTGACGAGCGGCGTCATGGTCGAATGCGTCCGCGCGGGCGTCGACGTCGTCCTCGCCGGCAGCATCCGCGACGACGGGCCGATCGTCGACACCATCACCGACATCAGCGCGGCGCAGGACCGGTACGCGGAGGCGCTCGACTCGGCCGGCATGGTGATCGTGCTGTCGACGATGCTGCATGGAATCGGTGTGGGGAACATGCTCCCCGCCTGGGTACCCGTCGTCTGCGTGGACATCAACCCCGCCGTCGTCACAAAGCTCGCCGACCGCGGGTCCTCTCAAACCATCGGCCTCGTCACCGATGTCGGCCTCTTCCTGCATCAGCTGGCGCGGCACTTGGAGTAAAGCGCAGGCTCAGGGCTCAAGGCTCAGGGCTCAGGCAAAACCTTCGAGTGAGATCTCAAAGATCTTGCTTGAGCCCTGAGCCCTGAGCCTTGAGCCTGCTGGTCTCAGCCGGATGATATCTGCCGTCATTTCCCCCCAGGCATAGAATCTCCTGTCCGCTCGCATCGGTTTTCGTCATCCCACCGTCACGCGATGCCCCACGTGGGCGTGATGGGCGCCAGCAGTTTTCCTCATGGGTCGTGCATGAGTGAAACGCATGCACCCAATCGCTAAATCCCGTTTTGCTTCTGGCTCGATATGACTGATAAGAAACTGTGCAACAAACGCCACCGCCTTCCGGTTACCAGCCGATGCCCGCGCAGGGACTCTACGACCCGCGGCACGAGCACGATGCCTGCGGCGTCGGCTTTGTCGTCCACATCAAGGGCCAGAAGAGCCACAGTATCGTCAGCCAGGCCCTGCAGCTGCTCGTCAACCTGCTGCATCGCGGCGCCTGCGGATGCGAGGTGAACACCGGTGACGGCGCCGGCATCCTGATGCAGATGCCGGACCGTTTCCTTCGAAAAGAAGCCGCCCGGATCGGGATTAACCTGCCGCCGGAGCGCGGTTATGGGGCCGGGCTCGTGTTTCTCCCCCGCGACCCGGCGGTACGCGAGCGGGTCGAGACGCTCTTCGAGGAGATCGTGATCGACGAAGGCCAGCTCGTGCTCGGGTGGCGTGACGTCCCGACCGACGATCGCGAGCTCGGCCCGAGCGCCGTGGCCGTCGAGCCTGTCTTCAAGCAGATTTTCATCGGGCGGGCCCCCGGTTCGCCGGCTCCTGGCGCATCCATCGAGAGCGATGCCCAGTTCGAGCGCAAGCTCTACGTGATTCGGAAGCGCATTGAGCACGCCATCGATGCGGCCGACCTGCCGGGCGGGGAAAAGCGCTTCTTCTACGTCGTCAGCCTCTCCTCGAACACCTTGATCTACAAGGGGATGCTGACCGCCGATCAGATCGGGGCGATGTTCCCGGACCTGACCGACCCGACGATGGAGTCGGCGCTGGCGCTCGTGCACCAGCGGTTCAGCACCAATACATTTCCGTCGTGGCCGCTGGCCCACCCTTACCGTTTTGTCGCTCATAACGGCGAGATCAATACCCTGCGCGGAAATATCAACTGGATGAAGGCGCGCGAGGCGCTGCTGCGGTCCGATGTGCTCGGGCACGAACTCGAAAGGATCCTGCCCATCATCCGCGAGGGCGGGAGCGACACGGCTATCTTCGACAACGTCCTCGAGCTCCTGGTGATGGCGGGGCGGTCGCTGCCGCATGCCGTGCTGATGATGATCCCCGAGCCGTGGCAGAACCACGAGGGGATGAGCCCGGCCCGACGGGCGTTTTACGAGTACCACTCGTCGCTCATGGAGCCGTGGGACGGGCCAGCCTCGATCGCCTTCACTGACGGCACGGTGGTTGGTGCCGTCCTCGACCGCAACGGTCTGCGGCCCTCACGCTATTACGTCACCAAGGACGACCTCGTCATCATGGCGTCGGAGGTCGGCGTGCTGGACATTCCGGCCGAGGACATCCTCGTCAAGGAACGGCTGCACCCCGGAAAGATCTTCCTCGTCGATACGGCCCAGGGCCGCATCATCGCGGACGAAGAAATCAAGGAGCAGCTCGCCGGCGAGTTCCCCTATGCCGAGTGGCTCCAGGAGCACCTCATCGCGATCGAAGACGTGCCGGATGCGCCGTTCCTGCCGCCGCCCGATCACCAGACCGTCCTGCGCCGGCAACAGGCATTCGGGTACACACAGGAAGACGTCTCCTTGCTGCTCGCGCACATGGCGAAAGCCGGCGAAGAGCCGCTCGGTTCGATGGGTACCGACACGCCGCTCGCAGCGCTGTCGGAGCGGCCGCGCCTGCTCTACGACTACTTCAAGCAGCTCTTCGCCCAGGTCACCAATCCGCCGCTCGATGCCATCCGCGAAGAGCTCGTCACGTCGATGGAATCGACGATCGGGCCCGAACGCAATCTGCTGCTGCCCGAACCGGAATCGTGCCGGCAGATCAACGTGCGGTATCCGATCATCGACAACGACCAGCTCGCCAAGCTGCGGCATATCCAGGACCACGCACACCTCGACGGGTTCCGCTCGGTTACGCTGCCGATGATCTACGACCCGCGGGAGGGCGGCGCCGCGCTCGAACGTGCGATGGAGCGGTTGCAGAACCAGGCCAGCGCCGCGGTCCGCGCCGGCAACACCATCCTGATCCTCTCGGACCGGGGTGTCACCGAGAAGTGCGCGCCCATCCCGAGCCTGCTGGCCACGGCCGGCGTCCATCACCACCTGGTCAGGGAAGGCACGCGCACGCGCTGCGCGTTGCTGCTCGAGTCGGGCGATGCCCGCGAAGTGCACCACGTGGCGCTCCTCATCGGCTACGGCGCCGGCGCCGTGAATCCGTACCTCGCGTTCGAGACGCTCGACGACATGATCGCGCAGGGGATGGTCGAGGGCGTGACGCGCGAGAAGGCCACGCTGAACTACATCAAGGCGCTCAACAAGGGCATCCTCAAGGTGATGTCCAAGATGGGGATTTCGACGCTGCAGAGCTATTGCGGCGCGCAGATCTTCGAGGCCATCGGCCTCGAGCCGTCGTTTGTCGACCGCTACTTCACGTGGACCGCGTCGCGTATCGGCGGCGTCGGCATCGACGTCATCGCGAGCGAGGTCAAGCAGCGGCACGAGCGCGCGTTTCCGAAGCGGCTGCCGGCGACGTCGGACCTCGAGTCGGGCGGCGAGTACCGCTGGCGGCGCGACGGTGAGCTGCATCTCTTCAACCCGGAGACGGTCCAGAAACTGCAGCACGCGACGCGCACCGGACAGTTCTCGGTGTACAGAGAGTTCACCGAGGTCGTCAACAACCAGAGCCGGGCGCTCGGCACGTTGCGCGGACTGCTCGATTTCGCGCCAGGTCACGCGCCTGTGCCGATCGAGGAGGTCGAGCCAGCTGAAGCGATCCTCAAGCGCTTCGCGACCGGCGCCATGTCGTACGGCTCGATCAGCCAGGAGGCCCACGAGACCATCGCCATCGCGATGAACCGGCTGGGCGGCAAGTCGAACACCGGCGAGGGCGGCGAAGATCCCGCGCGTTACCGTCGCGACGGGAACGGCGACTCGCGCCGCAGCGCCATCAAGCAGGTCGCCTCGGCCCGCTTCGGCGTCACGAGCGAGTACCTGGTCAACGCCGACGACCTGCAGATCAAAATGGCCCAGGGCGCCAAGCCCGGCGAAGGCGGACAGCTCCCTGGGCACAAGGTGTACCCGTGGATTGCGAAGGTCCGGTACTCGACGCCCGGCGTCACCCTGATTTCGCCGCCCCCCCATCACGACATCTACTCGATCGAAGACCTCGCGCAGCTCGTGCACGACCTGAAGAACGCCAATCCCGCCGCTCGCGTGCACGTCAAGCTCGTGGCCGAGGTCGGCGTGGGCACCGTCGCCGCCGGCGTGTCGAAGGCCCACGCCGACGTCGTGCTCATCTCCGGCCACGACGGTGGCACCGGCGCGTCACCGTTGACCTCGATCAAGCACGCCGGCATTCCCTGGGAGCTCGGGCTTGCCGAGACGCAGCAGGTCCTCCTCCTCAACCGCCTCCGCGACCGCATCGTCGTGCAGGTGGACGGGCAGCTCAAGACCGGACGAGACGTGGTGATTGCCGCGCTCCTCGGTGCCGAGGAATTCGGCTTCGCGACGGCCGCGCTCGTCGTCTCGGGCTGCATCATGATGCGCGTCTGTCACCTGAACACCTGTCCGGTGGGCATCGCGACGCAGGATCCCGAGCTGCGCAAGAAGTTCAACGGCAAGCCGGAGTTCGTCGAGAACTACTTCCGGTTCGTCGCCGAGGATGTGCGCCAGCTCATGGCCCAGCTCGGTTTCCGGACGATGAACGAGATGATCGGCCGCGCCGACCGCCTGGAGACCAAGCCTGCTGTCGATCACTGGAAGGCCAAGGGCATCGATCTGTCGAAGATTCTCTACCAGCCGGAACTGGCGGCGGGCGCGTCGCGGCACGCGGTAATCAGGCAGGAGCACGGCCTCGAGCGGGCGCTCGACGTCGAGCTCATCGCCCGGGCCTCACGCGCTCTCGAGAACCAGGAGCCGGTCGAAATCAACATTCCGATCCGCAACGTCAACCGCACGGTCGGGACGATGCTCGGGTACGAGATTACGCGCCGGTACGGCGGCAAGGGGCTGCCCGACGATACGGTCACGATTCAGTTCACCGGCACCGCAGGACAGAGCTTCGGCGCGTTCGTGCCCCGCGGCGTCACGATGCGGCTCGAGGGCGACTCGAACGACTATTTCGGCAAGGGCCTGTCAGGCGGCAAGATTGCCGTGTATCCGCCGCGCCAGGCGACCTTTGCCGCCGAGGAGAACGTGATCATCGGCAACGTCGCCCTCTACGGCGCGACGAGCGGGGAAGCCTATGTCCGCGGGATTGCCGGCGAGCGGTTCGCCGTCCGCAACAGCGGCGCGCTGACCGTCGTCGAGGGCGTCGGCGATCACGCCTGCGAGTACATGACAGGCGGGCGCGTCCTTGTCCTCGGCCGCACGGGACGTAACTTCGCGGCGGGCATGAGCGGCGGCGTCGCTTACGTTTACGACCCGGCCGACAATTTCCGGAGCCGGTGCAATCGCGAGATGGTGGAGCTCGAAGGCCTGTCCGAGTCGGAGGGCGATTCCGACGATGTGACGGCGGTCGTAGGGATGCTCCGGAACCACGTGCGGTTCACCGGCAGCACCGTCGCGGCCGGCCTGCTGGCCGACTGGGACACGGTGAAGAGCCGATTCGTCAAGGTGATCCCGAAGGACTACAAGCGCGTGCTCCTGGCCGAGGCCCGGGCGCGCGCCGAATCACGCGAGCCGGCGTTCAACGAGCTCGTTGGAGCCGTGGTCAATGGGTAAGCCCACGGGATTCATCGAGATCAAGCGGGCCAAGCCCCAGGCTCGCCCGATTCAGGAGCGCGTTCGGGACTGGCAGGAAGTGTATCTGCGCGAGCCCGAGCAGAAGATGCGCGACCAGGGCGCCCGCTGCATGGACTGCGGCATCCCGTTCTGCCACCAGGGTTGCCCGCTCGGCAACGTGATTCCCGACTGGAACGACCTCGTCTATCGCAAGCGGTGGCAGGCCGCGAGCGACCGGCTGCACGCGACGAACAACTTCCCCGAGTGGACGGGGCGTCTCTGCCCGGCGCCGTGCGAGGGGGCGTGCGTGCTCGGCATCAACGACGATCCGGTCACCATTAAGTCGATCGAGCTGTCGATCGTCGAGCACGCGTTCGAACACGGATGGATTCAGGCGCGCCCGCCCGCCGTCCGCACGGGCAAGCGCGTGGCCGTCGTCGGCTCGGGGCCGGCCGGGCTCGCGGCCGCTGACCAGCTCAACAAGGCCGGGCATCACGTGACGGTCTTCGAACGGGCCGATCGCATCGGCGGCCTGCTGCGGTACGGCATTCCAGAGTTCAAACTCGAAAAACGCTTCATCGATCGCCGGCTGTCGCTGATGGCGGCCGAAGGCGTCGAGTTTCGGACCAGCGTCGAGATCGGCATCGATCTCCCCGTAGCCGGCCTGCGGCGGCAGTTCGACGCGATCGTGCTCTGCTGCGGGACGCCGTGGGCGCGGGACCTCCAGATTCCCGGCCGCGAGCTCGGCGGCGTGCACTTCGCGGTCGAGTATCTGACCCAACAGAATCGACGGCTCGCCGGTGACCACGTGGCGCCGGCCGAGATCATCTCCGCCGAGGGCAAGCGCGTCGTGATTATCGGCGGCGGCGACACCGGCGCCGACTGCCTCGGCACGGCCCACCGGCAGGGGGCGCTGTCTGTCCACCAGTTCGAGCTGCTGGAGCGGCCGCCCGACGCGCGGCACGCGGACAACCCCTGGCCGCAGTGGCCCAACGTGTTCCGGACCTCGTCGGCGCACGAAGAGGGCGGCGAGCGGGTCTACGCGGTGTCGACCGAACGGTTCCTCGGGAACGCGCAGGGACGGGTTCGCGCGCTGCAGGCGGTCAACGTCGAGACGCGGCGCGAAGGCGGGCGGATGCAGGTGACGAAGGTCGCCGGCTCGGAGTTCGAGCTCGAGGCCGACCTGGTGCTGCTCGCCATGGGTTTCCTCGGTCCCGAACGCGGCAGCCTCCTGTCGCAGCTCGGCGTCAAGCTGACCGACCGCGGGAATGTCTGGCGTGACGACGCGTGGATGACGAGCGAGCCGGGGGTCTTCACGGCCGGCGACATGCAGCGCGGCCAGTCGCTCATCGTCTGGGCCATCGCCGACGGCCGGAACGCGGCGCGCTCGGTCGACGGTTTTTTGACGGGCAAAACCGCGTGACGATCCGCAGCCGTCCAGACCTTTGCGTCTTCGACGTAATTGTCGGGCGCTAAAAAATATCAGACAAATTTGTCGCAAATCGTTGCGCGGAGCGTTCGCCAGTTTCTGCAGGCGCAACGATCGCAGCGGGAAAGCCCTTGGAAACGGCTCCAGGTGCCACGTCGCCGTGTGTGGCTCCCAACTTGCTCTGGGATGGGGGTACTCCATGGAACCCCCGGCTTCGAATCGATTGGGATTGGCAGAACCCGTGTCACGCACCGAAGGGAACAAGCCGTCGCCGAGCACGGTGCTCGGTGATGCCCGGCAGGAATACATCGCGGCCGCCCGGCACGGGCGGGGAGGGCGGGACGTCCAGGCCCGGTACTCCGGACGCGTCGACGCGCTGGTGCAGCAGCTGGCGGAAAACGCGCGCGTGCACTCCGGTGCGGCCATGTCGATCGTGGCCCTCGGGGGATACGGCCGGCAGTCGCTCTGCCTGCACTCCGACATCGACCTCCTCATCCTCTTCGAGGACCCGATGGGGTCGAGCGACGAGCGCTTCGTCGGCGCGCTGCTCCAGCCGCTCTGGGATCTCGGGCTGACGGTCGGCCAGCATGTCCGGGAGCTGGCCGATTTCAGCGAGCCGGCCACGCTCGACCTGGGGAACGCCGAATTCCTGCTGGCGCTCCTCGACGTGCGGTTCATCGCCGGCGACGAGCGGCTCTTTCAGCGGCTCGACGGCTGGGTGCGGGGCCTCGGCGCCGACAACCGGCGGCGGCTGCTCGATGCGCTGCTGCAGCTCGTCGACGAGCGGCACGAGCCGTTCAACGCCACGGTGTACCAGCTCGAGCCCGACATCAAGAGCGCGCCGGGCGGGTTGCGCGACATCGCGGCCGCGCGCCACATCCGGCTCCTGAAGCCGGGCGGTGCCGACACCGAGCTCGAGCGCGCCGCACGGCAGCTGGAGGACGCCGAGGACTTCTTCCAGCGGGTCCGCTCGATTCTGCACCTCGAGAGCGGTCGCGACGTCAACGTGATGACCCACGAGCTGCAGGAAAAAGTGGCCGAAATGTTCGGCTGCGAGGGCCGGCAGTCGCAGCAGCGCGTGGAAACCCTGATGGGGGAGTACTTCCGGCACGCGCGCGCCTCGTCGCGTGCGCTCGAGCGGGTGCGCCGCGCGGCCACGCCGCAGGGCGGGATGAGCGTCTCGCGCCACGTCGGCCGGCATTTCGAGATCACGTCCGAGGGCGTCCGCTTCCTGGATCTCACGCGCGCGGCGTCGCGGCCGTCGCTCTGGCTTGAATTGTTCCGCATCGCGCTCTCGAACGGCTGCGCCGTATCCGAGCAGGCGCTGACCTGCATCGAGCAGAACATCGAGCGCTACGCCCCCGACGACTTCATGGCGACCGACGGCGACCGTCAGCTCGTGCGGAGCATGCTCTATCCGCGCCCGGGCCTCTACGCGCGCCTGACCGAGATGCACGACTGCGGGCTGCTCGATCGCGTCTTCCCGGAGTTTGCCCGCATCCACGGGCGCGTCATCCGCGACTTCTACCACAAGTACACGGTCGACGAGCACACGCTGCTCGCGATCCGCGGCGTGGAATCGCTCTGGAATCCGACCAACCCGAGCCAGCAGCGCTTCAACTCGATTCTCCAGGAGCTGCACGCGCCCGAGCTCCTGACGCTCGCGCTCCTGTTCCACGACGTCGGCAAGTGGCGCGACACCGAGCACGTGCAGGAGAGCGTCCAGCTCGCGCAGAGCATGCTCGACCGGCTCGAGCTCCCGACCGACGCGCGCCGGACGGTCGAATTCCTGATCCGGAATCACCTGCTGATGTCGCAGGTCGCGTTCCGCCGCGACTTCGACGATCCCCATGTCGTCAAGCAGTTCGCCGACCTCATCGGCTCGGAGGAGCGGCTCAAGCTGCTGTGCCTGATGACGATCGCCGACGTCGGCGCCGTGAACCCCGACGTGCTGACGCCCTGGAAGGAAGACCTGTTGTGGCGGCTCTACGTGCACGCCTACAACCGTCTGACGCTCGGCTACGCCGACGAACTGCTGCAGAAGGATCCCGCCGGACTCTCGGTCGTGGTCGCCGGGCGTCCCGACGACATCGCGGAGGCCGAGCTGACGACGTTCCTGAAGGGCCTGCCGCGGCGCTACCTGACGCTCTTCGGTCTCGCATCGATTTATCGCCACGTGCGCCTGGCGCGCGGGATCCACAAGGACGAAGTCCACGCGTTCCTCGAGCGGCACGGCGACGTGTGGGAGCTGACCATCGTCACACTCGACAAGCCGTTCCTCTTCTCGAACATCTCCGGCGTGCTGTCCTACTTCGGCATGGACATCCATCGCGGACAAGCCATGACGACGCCCGAGGGGCTCGTGCTCGATGTGTTCCAGTTCGCGGACGAAGGCGGCTTCCTCAGGCTGAACGCGGATGCGCCGACCGAGATCGCGCGCATGCTCGAGAACGTCGTCGCCGGGTCCATCGACGTGCCGACGCTGCTCCGGGGCAAGCTGCAGAGCCTGCTCTATCGCAACCGCCGGCACGGCGTGCCGGTCGTCCGCTTCGACAACGACCATTCCAGGAAGTACACCGTGCTGGAGCTCGTGGCCGACGACGCGCCGGGGCTCCTCTATCGGATCAGCCGCGTGATTTCGGGATGCGGCTGCGACGTCGATCTGGTGCTGATCTCGACGGAAGGCAAGAAGGCGGTCGACGTGCTGCACATCACCAAACAGGGAAAGAAGCTCGCTGAATCGGAACAGGTCACATTGAGAGAAGGGTTGGAACGCATGCTGGAGGACACACATGAAGCTCGTTAAGGCCATTGTCCGGCCGGACAAGGTCGATGAAGTCAGGGATGCGCTCGAGAAGATCAAGGTCTCGGGCATGACCGTCACCGACGTGCGGGGGCACGGCCGCCAGAAGGGCCACACCGCCGTCTATCGCGGGAAGGAGTACAGCGTCACGCTGCTGCCGAAGGTCGAGCTCGAGGTCGTCGTCCCCGACGACGTCGTCGACGAAGTGATTCAGACGATCATCACCGCGGCGCGCACGGGGGAAATCGGGGATGGCCGCGTGTTCGTGATGCCCGTCGAGCACAGCTACAAGATCCGCACGGGCGAGCGGGACACGGTCTGACGCCAGCGATGGGCAGGGCCGTTGGAGCGGCCCTACACAAATGTCAGACAGCCCGGGCAGCCCAGACATGGATGTCTGATGCTGGAGGCGACCGGGCAACGGCGAAGAGCTTCAGGCGAGGTTTTTCGAACGTGACAGCGGTTTTGGTTCGTGCAATCGATCTGGCGTTGCTCTTGCTCAACGGTACCAGACATCGGCGGCGGACACATCTTCCGGATTCATTTATTCACAGCCCGCGGGGGCTGATCCCTTTCGAGGAGGGCAACAGTGAGACGACGACTCACGACTTTATCGCTCTGTCTGCTCGTGCTGGCGACGCCGGGAATTGCGCAGGCCGCCATCGATCCTGAAACCAAGGTCGCGCTCGACACCCTGTGGGTGCTCTTGACGGCGTTCCTCGTGTTCTTCATGAACGCGGGCTTCGCGCTCGTCGAGAGCGGCCTCTGCCGGGCGAAGAACGCGGTCAACATCCTGGCGAAGAACTTCATCGTCTTCGCGGCCTCGTCGCTGGCCTTCTGGGCGGTCGGCTTCGCCCTGATGTTCGGCAACGGCAGCGGCTTTCTCGGCTTCTCGGGCTGGGCGCTGATGGGTCCCGACAACAGCCCGGCGATGGCCGACGCGTATCAGGGCGCGTACACGTCGCTCAATTGGACGGGCGTGCCGCTCTACGCGAAGTTCTTCTTCCAGCTCGTGTTCGCGGGGACCGCCGCGACGATCGTCAGCGGTGCGGTGGCCGAGCGCATCAAGTTCGGGAGCTTCATCGTCTTCTCGTTCATTCTGGTCGGCTTGATCTACCCGATTGGCGGCCATTGGGCGTGGGGAGGTGGGTGGCTGGCGACGCTGAGCGTTCCGTTCGCGGATTTTGCCGGTTCGACGGTTGTCCACAGCATCGGCGGCTGGGCGGCGCTCGCGGGCGTCATCGTGCTCGGGCCACGCATCGGAAAGTTCGGGCCTGATGGGAAGGCTCGCGCGATCCCCGGCCACAACATGACCTCGGCCACGCTCGGCGCGCTCATCCTGTGGCTCGGGTGGTTCGGGTTCAATCCGGGCAGCACGATGGCGGTCGACCCCAACGCGATCGCGCTCGTCGCGCTCAACACCAACATGGCGGCGGCCGCCGGCGCGCTCTCCTCGACGGTGGCGGCGTGGCTCGCGCTCGGGAAGCCGGATCTCAGCATGATCATCAACGGCACGCTGGCCGGGCTGGTAGCCATCACCGCGCCCTGCGCGTTCGTGGGCGTGGGCAGCTCGATCGTCATCGGCCTGGTCGCCGGTGTCCTGGTCGTTTACGCGGTGCTCTTCTTCGACCGCGTGAAGATCGACGACCCGGTCGGCGCGCTGAGTGTGCACCTCGTCAACGGGGCGTTCGGGACGCTCTGCGTCGGCCTCTTCGCCAAGGACGGCGGCCTTTTCTTCGGCGGCGGCTTCGCCAAGACCACTTCGCAGCTCATCGGGATTGGCGCGGTGGGCGTGACGACGTTCGCCCTGTCGCTCGGGGCCTGGTATCTGCTCAAGGCCACCATGGGCATACGGGTGTCGAAGGCCGAGGAAATCGAAGGGCTCGATACGGGCGAGCACGGAATGGAGGCCTACGGAGGATTTGCGATGAATCCGGCGGAGATGCACACCGAAGTCGTGTGATCCGATCGGGAGGAGTGAAATGAAGACCCGCGGCGCCGCTGTGGCGCCGCGGATTTTTTCGAGGTGATTGTGATCATGATGATGACGTGTGCTCGAACGATGGGACGAATGGGCCGCGCGCTCGCGGGCGCGGCCATGGTGTTGCTGCTGGCCGCATCGGCCAGCGCACAGACGCCGGCGCCCGCCGCCGCCCCTCCGGACCCGAACACCGGCGCGCTGACGTTCTCCGCCGGCCTCGACGTGCCGACGAAATACGTGTTTCGCGGCATCGTCCAGGAAGCGGACTCCAAGCTCACCCTGTTTCCGTACGGCGACCTGGGTATTTCGTTCTACTCGGGCGAGGGCGCGCTCAAGAGCGCGTCGGTCAACTTCGGGGTATGGAATGCGCTCCTGACCGGGTCGTCGGGCAGCGACGGCGACACGGGCAAGCTCCACTACGAGGAGGACTTCTACACCACGCTCACCCTTGGGTTCGGCGCCGGGGTTTCGCTCGGCACGACCTACACCGCCTACACAAGCCCGAACGGCATGTTCGGCACGGCGCACGAGCTGATGTTCAAGGTGTCGAAGGCTCACATGCTCGCGCCGTACGGCACGATTGCGTTCGAGCTCGATGGCCAGGCCGATGGCGGGACGAGCGAGGGCGTCTATCTGGAATTGGGCGTGGGGCCGAGCTGGTCTCTGGCTGGCGGGAAGGCGACCTTTGCCGTCCCCGTGAAGTTCGGGCTGAGCCTCAGCGACTACTACGAGCTCGACGGTCATGACAACGCGTTTGGTTTCTTCGACGTCGGCGCGTTGTTCACCGTGCCCATGAGCAGCGCGACCAGCAAGTACGGCGCGTGGAACTTCCACGGCGGGGTGGACTTCTATGCCTTCGGCGACACGACGAAGGCCTTCAACAACGGCGACAGTGGGAAGGTCGTCGCGTCGTTCGGCATCGGCGTCGTCTACTAAGGTGCGCCATCAAGGGGACAACGCAGCGCCGTCCGACGGCGCTGCGTTGACGGCGGCGTGGCCCGTGGATGCTGACCACGTGGAGTTGGTCATCGTGACCTCATGATCTCGGTATCAGAACTGAGTGCCGCGGTGCCACGCGCGCTCGCGAGCTATCCGGATCAAGGCGGCGAGCCGCTGATTCGGGTGCTCATCGAGCGGGTCCAGATCGAGCCGTTCAACGCGGTCGCCACCACGATTTTCGTGCTCGCCATCCTGCATACGTTTGCGGCGGCGAGATTCGCGAAGCGTGGCCACGCGGTGCAGCTGGCTCATGACGAACGGGCCCGCGCGGAAGGACGGCCGGCTGCGCCTAGCGTGGCGGCTGAGACCCTGCACTTCCTCGGCGAAGTCGAAGTCGTGTTCGGTCTCTGGGCCGTCGTGCTCCTGATCGCTCTGGCGGGTTACGCCGGCTGGGAGACGGCAAAGAGCTACTTCAACGACGGCGTGAACTACACGGAGCCTTTGTTTGTGGTCGTCATCATGGCTCTGGCATCGTCGCGCCCGATCGTCGGGTTCGCCGAGGCGTCGCTGCGCCGGGTGGCGAACCTCGGCGGGGCGACGCCGGCCGCCTGGTGGGTATCGATCCTGATCATCGGCCCACTGCTCGCGTCGTTCATCACCGAACCTGGGGCCATGACGATCTGCGCGATGCTGTTGGCGCGACAGTTCTATGACCTGCAGCCGAGCACCCGGCTCAAGTACGCCACGCTGGGCTTGTTGTTCGTCAACGTGTCGATCGGCGGCACGCTCACGCACTTTGCCGCGCCGCCCGTCCTGATGGTCGCGCGGCCATGGAACTGGGATCTCTGGTTCATGCTCGGCCACTTTGGCTGGAAGGCGGCGCTGGCAGTCGCAGTCTCGACCGTCACCTACCTCATGGTGTTCAAACGGGAGTTTAGTGGGCTGGCGAATCGTCCATCCGTTCCCGACGTGGACGTGCCCGAGGATCCCCGCGTGACGATATCCAGTTTGCCGATTCCCGCGTGGATAACGGGGGCGCACGTCGGTTTCATGGCCTGGACGGTGCTTACCGCGCACGACCCGGCTCTCTTTCTGGGCGGGTTTCTGATCTTCCTCGGCTTCGTCAAGGCCACCGCGGCGTGGCAAAGTCACGTTGAGCTGAAGGCGCCGCTGATGGTCGGATTTTTCCTGGCCGGCCTCGTCATCCATGGCGGCCTTCAGGGCTGGTGGATCGCCCCCGTGCTCGCCAGTCTCGGCGAGACCGCATTGTTTCTCGGCGCCACGGTCCTCACCTCCTTCAACGACAATGCACTCATCACCTATTTGTCGACTCTCGTGCCCAACCTCGGGGACTCGCTGAAGATTGCCGTCGTTGCGGGCGCGGTCACGGGCGGAGGCCTTACCGTGATCGCCAACGCGCCGAACCCGGCGGGGCAGGCCTTGCTGGCGCGTTTCTTCGTCGATGGCGCGATCGCGCCGGTCGGGTTGTTCCTGGCCGCCCTGACTCCGACGATCATTGCGGCGGTCGCCTTTCTCATGCTGTGAGCAGCGTAATCAGCTTCTTCCGTTCCGTTGTTTCTTTGTTGTCTTCTTGAGGTGAGGATATGAACCAGGCCGACACTGCATGGATGCTGATTTCGACGGCGCTCGTGCTGCTGATGACACCCGCGCTCGCGTTCTTCTACGGAGGGCTCGTGCGCTCCAAGAACGCGCTGAACACCATGATGATGAGTTTCATCTCGCTCGGATTCGTCGGCGTGATGTGGGCCGTCATCGGGTATTCGCTGGCTTTTGCTCCAGGGAACGACTGGATCGGTGACACGTCGCGCGTGTTCCTTCGTGGCGTCGGGCTCTCCGAGCAGGGCACGATCCCCCATCTGCTCTTCATGTGCTTTCAGGGCACGTTTGCCATCATCACGGCCGCGCTCATCTCGGGCGCTATCGTCGAGCGCATGCGCTTCTCCTCGTACATCGTGTTCATTACGCTCTGGGCGCTTCTCGTCTACAGCCCGATCTGCCACTGGGTCTGGGGCGGCGGCTGGCTCGCCAAGATGGGCGCCCTCGACTTCGCCGGCGGCACGGTCGTGCACGTGAACGCGGCCGCTGCCGCGTTGGTGGCCGCATTGGTCGTCGGCAAGCGCAAGGACTACCCGTCGTCGGGCCTCCTGCCACACAACGTACCGTTCACCCTCCTCGGCGCGGGCGTGCTCTGGTTCGGCTGGTTCGGGTTCAACGCCGGCAGCGCGCTTGCCGCCAATGGCATCGCGGCACTCGCGTTCACGACCACCATGCTCGCGCCCGCGGGGACGCTCGTCGTCTGGACCCTGCTCGACCTGGCGCGCCAGCAGAAGTCCACGGCCGTCGGCGCCGCCACGGCGATCGTCGTGGGCCTTGTCGCCGTCACCCCGGCAGCCGGCTTCATCGGTCCCATGAGCGCCATTGCGCTCGGCGCCATCGCGGCGGTCCCGAGCTACATCGCGCTGCTGGTGCGCGTGAAGACGAAGCTGGACGACTCGCTGGACGTCGTGGCGGCGCATGGTGTGGGCGGAACGGTGGGGGCCCTGCTGACCGGAGTCTTCGCGCAGAAAGGTCTCAACGGCATCGCCGACGGCCTGCTCTTCGGCAATCCCGGCCAGGTCTGGACCCAGCTCGTGGCCGTGCTCGCGGCGATGGTCTACAGTGGCGTCATGAGCTTCGTACTGCTGAAGCTCATCGGACTCGTGCTGCCGTTGCGCGCGGATTCGACCGATGAGACGGCCGGCCTCGACGTCAACCAGCACGGGGAGGAAGCCTACATTCATTGAAGCGTTCGTTCTGGCAAGGCCCGCGGCCCCAAGAATCGAATTCGCTCACGCCAGCCATGCGTGGCGCCTATGGGCCGGGCGGTCGGCTTGACAGCGCATCGGGGTAGCCAGTACTCTGCCTTGGTGAAGTCCCTGAGCCTGACCTGCGCATGTTGTCGCCCGGAGTGCCCGGGAGGCCGCCGCGGCCATGGTCTTGCTATGACAGGTGACGACACGACGCTGACGATGTAGCCAGCGGTCATCTCGAGAGACCTCAAGCCCGGCAGGCCCTATGGCCTACCGGGCTTTTTTGTTTTTCGGTGTCAGGCAGTGAATCGTGAATCGCGCGGACTCTTCGTCTACCGCGCGATTCACGATTCACTGCCTGACACCGGCACAGCACAGGAGGCTCGTGGCGGTATTCCCCGTCTTCCTCAAGCTCGAAGGGCGGCCCGTTCTTGTGGTCGGGGCCGGACCAGTGGCAGCGGGGAAGCTCCGCCCGCTCGTCGATGCTGGCGCGCGGGTCACGGTCGTTGCGCCGGACGTCGTCGACGACATCGCCGCGATGGCGGAGGAGATTGTCATCGTGCGGCGGCGGTTCGAGCCCGGCGATGTCGACGGTGCCTGGTACGTTGTCGCGGCGGCGCCGCCCGACGTGAACCGGGCGGTCGCGCGTGCAGCCGAGTCGCGGTGTCTCTTCGTCAACGCAGTGGACGACCTCGAGAGCGCGAGCGCCTACGCGGGAGCGATCGTCCAGAAGGCGGGCGTCACGATCGCGCTGTCAACCGACGGCGAAGCGCCGGCACTTGCCGGCCTGATGCGTGAGGCGCTCGAGGTGCTTCTGCCCGAGGACCTCGACAAGTGGATGGCCTGCGCTCAAGAGGCGCGGCGCGGCTGGTTGGCGCGGGGCGTGCCGATGGCCGAGCGCCGGCCGATGCTGCTCGAGGCGCTCAACGAGCTATATGCGCGCAAGCGAGGCGCAGCCGGGGAGAAGCCAGCCGCGAGCCGCGAGCCGCTGGAAGTGCGCAGCGAGAGGCGCGCTGCGGACCGCGGAGATCGGCTACTGCCGTCATGACCAGACCCCTTGCCGACCGCGGTTTCGTGTCGCTCGTCGGCGCCGGTCCCGGCGATCCCGACCTGCTCACCCGGAAGGCGGCCGACCGTCTGGCAGACGCGGACCTCGTGCTCTACGACGCGCTCGTCGATCCGGCCACGCTGGCCCTGGCGCCATCGGCGCAGCGCGTGTTTGTCGGGAAGCGCGCCAGACGGCCGCAGGTCCGGCAGGAGTTCATCCACTGGTTGATGATTCGTGCCGCCCGCGCCGGGAAGAAAGTCGTGCGTCTCAAGGGCGGCGATCCGTTCGTCTTCGGGCGCGGAGGTGAAGAAGGGCTGGCGCTCGCGGCCGCCGGGATTTCGTTCGAGGTCGTGCCGGGCGTGAGCTCGGCAATCGCAGCGGCCGCGCTCGCCGGCATCCCGGTCACCCATCGCGGCCTGGCGTCCGGCTTCGTTGTCGTCTCCGGTCACGCCGAGGACGCCTATCGCCCGGTGCTCGAAAGCCTCGCGCCGCACAGCGCGACCGTCGTCGTGATGATGGGGCTCGGGCGAATCGAGCGTATCGCCGAGCTCCTCACCGCCCGCGGCTGGAACGCGATGACACCAGTCGCGGTCATAAGTGGAGCAGCGACCGCTCGGTCGAATGTATGGACGATGTCCCTGGGAGATCTCCAACGGCAGCGCCTGCGGCCCGAGCGCGGCGCGACGTCGCCGCGCATTGAGAAAAGTAGACCGAGCGCTGATGACCGCGCTCCCGCCACCGTCGTCATTGGCGAAGTCGTAAGGCTCGGTGCGGTTCTCGGCACTCATGCGGAGGCCGACGAGGCCGCCGCCGGAGGACAGTGATGGCGATTACCCAGGATCGCGAGACGTTCGGGCGTGCCCGGTTGTCGTTCGCGAAAGAGGCGGACATCGACGAGTTCGTCTCGCTGCTCGCACGATTCGAGAGCGGTGACATCGGCCCGGACGAATGGCGCGCGTTCCGGTTGCTGCGCGGCACCTACGGGCAGCGGCAAACCGGCGACGCGCAGATGCTGCGCATCAAGATTCCTCAGGGAATCCTCGGCAGCGAGCAGCTCGACGTGCTGGCCGACGTCGCCGAACGTTACTCGCGCGGGTTCGGGCACATCACGACCAGACAGAACATCCAGCTGCACTTCATCAAGCTCCACGACGCCGAGCCCGCCATGCGCGAGCTCGCGGCGGCCGGCATGACGACGCGCGAGGCGTGCGGAAACTCGGTGCGCAACATCACCGCCTGCCCGTACTCGGGTGTCGCGAAGGACGAAGCATTCGATGTGACGCCCTACGCCGAGGCGCTGACGCGTTATCTGCTGAGGCATCCGTTGAGCTCCGTGCTGCCGCGCAAGTTCAAGATTGCTTTCGAGGGTTGCGCCGAGGATCACATCGGGTCGGCGATCAACGACATCGGCTGGACCGCGCGTGTGGAGACCGTCGGCGGACGCGAAATCCGCGGGTTCAAGGTGACCGTCGCCGGCGGCACCGCGACGATGACGAGGGCCGGGAACCTGCTCCACGAGTTCCTGCCTGTCGAAGAAATGTTCGATTGCGCCGAGGCGATCATCCGCGTCTTCCATCGACTCGGCGACTACAAGCACAAGCAGAAGAACCGGTTGAAGTTTCTGGTCAAGTCGCTCGGATGGGACGGGTTCCGAACCGAATACGAGCGCGAGCGCGCCGAGCTCGACGTTCGCGAAGTCTCGCTGCCGTTCGATTTTGCCCGCCCGCCCGTAGAGGAATCCCCGACATGGGCAGAGCGTCGCGCCATCTCGCTCGAGGAGATTGCCGCGCGCGCCGCGACGACCGCCGTCATTGGACCGGGAATCGTCCCCAAAGTGGAACCGCGGCTGACCGTGCGGTCCGACGAGTTCCTGAAGTGGGCGCGCACGAACGTGCGGCCGCAGAAGCAGGACGGCTACACGATCGTCATCGTGACGACGGTGCTCGGCGACCTGACATCGGCGCAGTTCCGGCTGCTCGGCGAGCTGTCGCAGGTCTTCGGCGACGGCACAGTCCGCGTCACCATGGACCAGAACCTGCTGTTCCGATGGGTGCGCAACGAGAACGTCGAGGCCTTCTACAAGAGCCTCGCGGCGGCAGGGCTTGCGCGTCCGGGGGCCGGAACGCTCTCCGACGTGACGAGCTGCCCTGGCGCCGAGTCGTGCAAGCTCGCGGTGACGCAGTCGCGCGGGCTCGGCCGCGTGCTCGCCGATCATCTCCTCGAGCGTCCGGACCTCGTGGCGGCGCTGCCGGGGATGGACATCAAAATCAGCGGCTGCCCGAACGGCTGCGGCCAGCATCACATCGCGGGCATCGGGTTCCAAGGGAGCCTCAAGAAGGTCGGAGCATCACCGGCGCCGCAGTACTTCGTGATGGTCGGCGGCGGCGTCGGCGACGGCGTGACGACGTTCGGACGGCTCGCGGCCAAGATACCGGCGCGGCGCTGCGTGCACGCGCTCGAGCGCCTGGTGAAGTTGTACCAGGATCAGCGCACCGATCGGGAGTCGCCGCTCGCGTTCTTCCGCCGCGTCGAGCTCGGTGCCGTGAAGGCCGTGCTCGGCGATCTCGAGCGCCTGCTTCCGGACGAGGCCGAGCCGCAGGACTTCATCGACCTTGCCGAGGTGAGCGCGTTCAACCCGGAGGTGATGGAAGGGGAGTGCAGCGCCTAGGCGAGCCGCGAAAGCGAGCCGCCAGAAGCGAGCAGCCAACAATGCCAACGCCAACCCTCTCGCCCGTGTCGTTGCTCGATACGATCGGCCGCACGCCGTTGCTGCGGCTCTATCGTCTGGGAAGAGAAGAGCGTCTGGGCGGTGATGCGCCCGGGGTGGAGATCTACGCGAAGGCGGAGTTTCAGAACCCGGGCGGATCGGTGAAAGACCGCGCGGCCGTGGCCATCGTGCGCGACGCCGAGCGATCGGGACGGCTGCGGCCCGGCGGGATCATTCTCGACGCGACGTCTGGGAACACCGGGATCGCCTACGCGATGATTGCCGCCGCGCGCGGCTATCGGCTCAAGTTGTGCGTGCCGGGCAACGTCACGGCCGAACGGCTTCGCACGCTGCGCGCCTACGGCACCGATCTCGTGATCACCAACCCGATGGAAGGCACCGACGGCGCGATCCGCGAGGCCCGCCGGCTGCACGCGGAGGCGCCCGGCAAGTACTTCTACGCCGATCAGTACAACAACGACGCGAACTGGCGGGCGCATTACGACACGACCGCCGTCGAGATTCTCGAGCAGACCGACGGCCGCGTCACCCACTTCGTCGCCGGCCTCGGCACGAGCGGAACGTTCGTGGGCACAGGCCGGCGGCTGCGGGCGTTCCGCCATGACATTCGCCTCGTCTCGGTGCAGCCCGAGTCTCCACTGAACGGGATCGAAGGGCTGAAGCACATGGACACGGCGATTCGTCCGGGCATCTACGATTCGTCGCTGGCCGACGAAGATGTCCGGGTGTCGACCGAACGCGCGTACGCGCTGACGCGCCGGCTCGCCACGGAAGAAGGCCTGCTCGTCGGCGTCTCGAGCGGAGCGGCACTCGCCGCCTCGCTCGATCTCGCAGGACGTATCCGCGAGGGCGTGATCGTGACGGTGTTTCCCGACAGCGGAACGCGCTATTTGTCGGAGAGTTTCTGGGACTCACATGCGCAGAGGTGATCTGGTTCGCGGGCTGTCAATTGTCACGAAACTTAAACAGGAGACCAGGAAAAACTTCTCCTAATCTCCTGGTCTCCTGAACTCCTGTAAGAAGACAGATATGAGTGCAGATAGTGTTCGGACGCCATCGATCCAGACGCTCATCGCCGACCAGGCGATCGAGACGATCCGGCTGCACGGTGCCGAGACGTTTCCGGACGAATGCTGCGGCGCGCTGATCGCCGTCGGCGGCCGGATCGTCGAGGCGTTCAAAATGGACAATACGACCGACATCGGGGCCGCACGGCGGTTCCGTATCGGCCCCGACGGCTATCGCCAGGCAGACGCGCGCGCGCGGGCGCGCGGGGGGTCGCTCGTCGGCTTCTACCACTCGCACCCCAACGAACCCGCTCGGCCATCGGCGTACGATCTCGAGCACGCCTGGCCGAATCTCACGTATGTCATCATTTCTGTCCGGGCCGGCGCGCCGGGTGACATCACGGTGTGGCACCTGCGAGACGACCGGTCCGGATTCGACGAGGGAGAGTTGATATGGCCCACAGGGTCCTGATTCCAACGCCGTTACGCCCGTACACCAGCCAGCAGGACACCGTCGACGCCGAAGGCGGCACCGTCGGCGAGGTCCTGTCCGCTCTGACCTCGCAGTTCACCGATCTCAAGCGGCATCTCTATGCCGACGACGGCAAGCTGCGGCATTTCGTGAACGTCTATGTGAACGACGATGACATTCGCTATCTCGAGCGCGACGCGACCAAGCTCAAGCCGGGTGATGTCATCAGCATCGTGCCGTCGGTTGCCGGGGGAGCCCCCGGCCCGGCGGCCGCGGAGCGCTCGACCGATCTGAGTAACGCCGAGATTCAGCGCTACAGCCGTCACCTCATCCTGCCCGAGGTCGGCATCGACGGACAGCGGCGCATCAAAGGCGGGCGAGTGCTCTGCGTCGGCGCCGGAGGTCTCGGATCACCAGCAGCGCTGTATCTGGCCGCGGCCGGGATCGGCACGCTCGGCATCATCGATTTCGACAACGTCGACGAAAGCAACCTTCAACGACAGATTCTGCATGGCACGCCAGACGTCGGCCGCTCGAAGCTGCAGTCCGCTCGCGACCGCCTGACCGCCATCAACCCCGAGGTCCACGTCGAAACCTACGAGACCCGGCTGACTTCGGCGAACGCACTCGAGCTCTTCAAGGGGTACGACGTCATCCTCGACGGTACCGACAACTTCGCGACCCGCTATCTCGTCAACGACGCCTGCGTCTTGCTCAAGATTCCCAACGCCTACGGCAGCATCTTCCGCTTCGAAGGCCAGGCGTCGGTGTTTGCGACCACCGGCGGCCCGTGCTACCGCTGCCTCTATCCCGAGCCGCCGCCCCCCGGCCTCGTGCCGAGCTGCGCCGAAGGCGGTGTCCTCGGCGTGCTTCCGGGCGTCATCGGCACGATCCAGGCGACCGAAGCCCTGAAGCTCGTCCTCGGCGCCGGCTCGACGCTCGTCGGCCGGTTGCTGCTCTACGACGCCTGGTCGATGAAATTCCGTGAGCTGAAGCTCCGGCGCGATCCGGCGTGCCCGATCTGCGGCGATCACCCGTCGATCAAGGGGCTCATCGACTACGAAGAGTTCTGCGGCATCCCTCAGACCGCCGCGACCTCGGCCGCCGCTCCCGGCGTGCCGGAGACGACGGTACAAGAGCTGAAGGCGAGGATCGACGCGAAAACGCCGTTCTTCCTGCTCGACGTGCGTGAGCCGCACGAGTATCAGATCAGCCGCATTGCGGGCTCGACGCTGATTCCGCTCGGCCAGCTGCCCAGCCGACTCGCCGAGCTGCCTGCCGGGCAGGAGATTATCGTTCAGTGCAAGTCGGGCAACCGAAGCGCCAGGGCCGTGACGATGCTCAAGGAGAAGGGCATCGAGGCGAAGAACCTCAAGGGCGGCATCCTCGCCTGGATTGACAAGGTCGATCCGACGCTCGCGAAGTACTAGCACGCCGTGGCGGCTCGCCGTTGGCGGCTGGCGGCCCGCGAGCCGCCAGCACAGATACACCCTCGATCGGCCGCTTTCAATGCCCCCCTGCCGTAACCTTGCGGCCCATGAGCCGTATTGTCTTCAGCGTGGAGGAACCCGACTTCGCAGCCATCTATGAGCGCCATGCGAAGGACGTCTATCGCTTCGCGCTCTACCTCTCCGGGGACTTCGCCCAGGCGCAGGACATGACGGCTGAAACGTTCGCCCGGGCGTGGGCTGCGCGCGACCGTATTCGCGTGGACAGCGTGAAGGCGTATCTGCTGATGATTGCCCGCAACCTCTATCGCGACGAACTGCGCCGGCCGGTGGACCTCAGCCTGCCGGACCACCACGACGCGCCGGACGAGGGGGCCGGACCGGAAGCGTCGGCGCACGCTCGACACGAGCTTCGACGCGTGCTTCGGGCCCTTCGTGAAATCCCCGAATCCGACCGTGCCGTGCTCCTGATGGCCACCGTCGATGGCCTGAGTCATCAGACGATCGCGGTGGCGCTCGGCCTGTCGGTCGAGGCCGTCAAAGTGCGCGTGCACCGCGCCCGCGTGCGCCTCAATGCGGCGTGTGAAAGTGGAGGCAGAGCGAGACATGACCGTCACACGCCCCGTCATCATCGATCTGTGGCCCATCTACGCGTCCGGCGAGGCCAGCGCCGAGACACGAGCGCTCGTCGAGGAGTTTCTGCGCGAAGACCCGGAGTTTGCGCGCCAGCTGCAGAACAATCCCCTCGCCGCGATCGAGCCGCCAAGTCTCCCGCCCGACACGGAGATGCGCGCGTTCACACGAGCGCGCCGGCGCCTCACCGGGTACCGGGGCTTGTTGCAGATGGCGATGATCTTCAGCGGCCTGGCCTTCGCACGGATTGTCTCGGACACGTCGTGGGACGTGTCGCCGCGACAGTTCATTATCACCGCCGCCATCGCTGCCGCCTTCTGGATTGCTTTCTTCGTGAGTCTGTGGCGGATGCGGGCTACGATCATGCTCGTACGGGGCGGCAAACCAGGGGGGGCGGCGAAGACAGGTCGGTCATGACCGGCCCGCCTGAGCTGGACCTCGACCCCGGCCGCGGGGTAGATTCCACATCGACGCTGCGAACGTCGCATTCCGCGTCCCGGGCGACTCGCCGCCCACGGACGCCGCCCGGAGGCGTGACGTGTCGAACAGGTACAGCGTCGGTTGAAGCGGTAGCCCCGACTCCCCAGTCGCCGGTGCGGCGCGCCGCGGCTGGCAACGGGTCCGCGGGGCGGCTCGTCATGAATCTCGGAACATCGATTGTCATCAAGGGCGACCTGATCGCCTCCGAGGACCTCACCATCTATGGCCGAATGGAGGGCAGCGTTACCCTCAACGGTGGCCATACCCTGACTATTGGACGCTTCGCGGACATCAGGGCCACCATCGATGCCAAAGCGGTCGTCATCCAGGGTGCTGTGACCGGTAACGTCACCGCCGGCGAGAAGGTCGAAATTCAGACGACCGGCTCGGTGTCGGGCGACGTCAGCTCGCCGCGCCTCTCCATCGCCGACGGCGCCTCCATTCGCGGCAAGGTTCACGTTCAGCAGGGCTAGCTTCCGGCTGCCAGCATCCCGCTGTCAGGCAGCTGGGAGCTGGCTGTTGCATTCCCCCGCGCACCTTGAGTATGGTGACGGCGAAGCTCTGCGTCATGGCGAAGTGTTTTGTGTCTTCATCCGGCGGGAGGATTCGCCTTCATGCACCAAGTGGTTATCCCGTTGGAACGGCGGGGGTTCGGGCAGACGATGCGGCGGGACGCCTGGTGGGCGCAGCCGGTCATCACGTTTTTGATTCTCGGCGCGTTCATCGTCTATGCGACCTGGGCGGCCTTTCAAGGCGAGCACTACGAGTTCGGGCCGTACCTGTCGCCGTTCTATTCGCCTCTGCTCTTTGGTGACGGGCCCCACAGCTGGTTCGGCCCGAAACCCGGATGGTGGCCGGCGGCGCTGCCGTTTTCCGCGGCGCTCCTGATCCTCTGGGCGCCGGGCGGCTTCCGATTCACCTGCTATTACTACCGCGGCGCGTACTACAAGGCCTTCTGGGCGGATCCGCCGTCCTGCGCCGTCGGCGAACCTCGCAAGAAGTACCTCGGTGAGCGATCGTTTCCCCTGATCCTCCAGAACGTCCATCGGTACTTTCTGTATCTGGCGATCCTCTTCCTGTTCGTCCTGTCCTACGACGTCTGGAAGGCGATGTGGTTTACCGATGCCGCAGGCCGGACGACGTTCGGGATCGGCGTCGGCACGCTCGTGCTCGCGACCAATACGGTGCTCCTCAGCTGCTATACGCTCGGCTGCCACTCGTTCCGGCACCTCGTCGGCGGCGTGCTCGATCAGTTCTCGAAGCATCCGACGCGGCTCAAGCTGTACGACGCCGCCAACTGCCTCAACTGCCGCCACATGAAATTTGCCTGGGCGAGCCTCTTCGGCGTCGCCCTCGCCGACCTCTACGTCCGGCTCTGCTCGATGGGCGTGCTCACGGACTGGAGGCTCCTCTGAGTTCCGAGACACACGAGCACGATGTGCTCGTTATTGGCGCGGGCGGAGCGGGACTCCGCGCTGCGATCGAAGCGTCGGCGGCCGGTGTCAAAGTCGGGCTGCTCTGCAAGTCACTCCTCGGCAAGGCACACACCGTCATGGCGGAAGGCGGCGTGGCGGCGGCGCTTGCCAACGTCGACGACCGCGACAGCTGGAAGGTGCACTTCGCCGACACCATGCGCGGCGGCCAGTACGTCAACAACTGGCGGATGGCCGAACTGCACGCGAAGGAAGCGCCGGACCGCGTCCGCGAGCTCGAGGCCTGGGGCGCACTCTTCGACAGGACGCCGGACGGACGGATCCTCCAGCGCAACTTCGGTGGCCACAAATATCCACGCCTGGCACACGTCGGCGATCGCACGGGCCTCGAGATGATCCGGACGCTCCAGGACCACGGCATCCACCGCGGCCTCGACGTCCACATGGAATTCACCGTCGTTTCGCTGCTCAGCGAAGGCCCCCGCATCGTCGGGGCGCTCGGCTACGACCGCGAGCGCGGGCGTTTCCGCGTGTTCAAGGCGAAGGCGGTCGTGCTCGCTACCGGGGGAATCGGACGGGCCTACCGGATCACGAGCAACAGCTGGGAAGGCACGGGCGACGGGCACGCGCTCGCGTATCGAGCCGGCGCCGAGCTGATGGACATGGAGTTCGTCCAGTTTCATCCGACCGGGATGGTCTGGCCGCCGAGCGTGCAGGGGCTGCTCGTCACCGAGGGCGTCCGCGGGGAGGGCGGCGTGCTGCGCAACAGCGAAGGCCGCCGGTTCATGTTCGACGACATCCCAGACAACTATCGCAGTCAGACCGCCGACACCCCGGAAGAGGGCTGGCGGTACGTCCAGGGAGACAAGAACGCGCGGCGCCCGCCGGAGCTCTTGACGCGCGACCACGTGGCTCGCTGCATCATGCGGGAGGTCAAGGCCGGACGCGGCAGCCCGCACGGCGGCGTCTTCCTCGATATCGCGTGGATCAAGGAGCGCATCCCGAACGCGCCCGAGCACATCCGCAAGAAGCTCCCGAGCATGTATCACCAGTTCAAGGAGCTGGCCGGGCTCGATATCACGACCGATCCGATGGAGATCGGCCCGACGACGCACTACGTGATGGGCGGCGTGCGAGTCGACGGCGATACGCAGATGTCGTCGCTGCCGGGGCTGTTCGCGGCGGGCGAGTGCGCCGCGGGAATCAATGGCGCGAACCGCCTCGGCGGCAACTCGCTGTCCGACCTCCTGGTGTTCGGCAAGCGGGCCGGCGAGCACGCGGCGATCTTCGCGAAGGCGAACGGCGCCGTGTCGATCGACGAGCGGCAGGTCGAGGCCGCGACGAAGCGGTCGCTCGAGCCGTTCGAGCGCGCGAACGCGCAGGAGAATCCCTTCAAGGTGCAGCAGGATCTCCAGGGCATGATGCAGGACCTCGTCGGCATCGTGCGGATGGAAGAGGAGATGCAGCGCGCGTTGACGGGACTCGACGCCTTGAAGACGCGCGCCGAGCAGGTAGGCGTGACCGGTCATCGCGAGTTCAACACCGGCTGGCACGCGTCGCAGGATCTCGGCAACCTTCTGATGGTCTCGGAGGCCATCGCGCGCTCGGCGATCGAGCGCAAGGAGAGCCGGGGCGGGCACTTCCGGCAGGACTATCCCGACAAGGATTCCGCGTATGCCACCTTCAATATCGTCGTGAAGTGCGGTCCGGGCGGCGAGATGCAGGTATCGCGCGCGCCGATTCCGCCGCTGCCGGCCGAGTTGAAGCAGGTGATTGAGGAGAACAAGTAGCTTCCGGCTGCCAGCTTCCAGCTTCCAGCTGAAAGCCGGCATGGCCTGGCCGGACGATTGAGGACGCAATGTTTTTGGCTGGAAGCTGGCAGCTGGGAGCTGGAAGCAATGTCTAGGGCAGTGTTTCGCATCTGGCGCGGCGACAAGTCGCAGGGCGCGTTTCGCGACTATTCGACCGAGGTCAGCGAGGGGATGGTCGTCCTCGACGCCGTGCACCGTGTCCAGGCCGAACAGGCGGGCGACCTGGCCGTGCGCTGGAACTGCAAGGCGGGGAAGTGCGGGTCGTGTTCGGCCGAGATCAACGGCAATCCCAAACTGATGTGCATGACCCGGCTCGACTCGATCGACCTGACGCAGCCGGTCACCGTCGAGCCGATGAAGGCGTTCCCGATTATCCGGGACCTTGTCACCGACGTGTCGTGGAACTACAAGGTCAAGAAAGCGATCAAGCCGTTCAAGCCGCGGAAGCCAGACGCGCCGGACGGCACGTGGCGGATGGGTCAGCGCGAGGTCGATCGCGTGCAGGAGTTCCGGAAGTGCATCGAGTGCTTCCTCTGCCAGGACGTCTGCCACATCCTGCGCGATCATCACCTGCACGACGGCTTCATCGGTCCGCGCTTTCTTCTCTACAACGCGGCGCTCGAGATGCACCCGCTCGACACCGAGGATCGGCTCGGCGACCTCAAGGATCGCGACGGCGTCGGCTACTGCAACATCACCCGATGCTGCACGAAGGTGTGCCCCGAGCACATCACGATCACCGAGAACGCGATCATCCCGCTCAAGGAGCGTGTGGTCGACAGGTTCTACGATCCGGTGACGAGGCTATTGCGGATGTTTACGGGATAGCTTCCGGCTTCCAGCTCCCAGCAAGGGCTTTCAGCGCCTAGCCGTGCGATTAGGATCTGAATGCTCCTGGCTGGAAGCTGGAAGCCGGAAGCTACTTCTTCCCCGTGTTGAACGATCTCTCCACCATGTCGTTCACGTCGGTCGAGACCGGATGGTCGCGCCACAGCCAGCGCATCATGTCCGGGAAGATCGTACCTCCGTGCTTCTGGCCGTGCCTCCCGATTCCCCACTGGAAGTTCACGTCGTAGCCCTTTTCCGTGAGGGCATCCTTGAGCCGGACGTTCTGCAGGAACCAGTCGCGCAGGGGATCGTACGTGCCGCCCCGGCCGACGCCACGATTGTCGTTGCGTCCATCCTGAAGGTAGATCCGGATCGGCTTCTTCTCGCTCTTGCGGACGATATCGGCGTAGGCGTGGCCGCCTCGGATGTTGGTGAAGCTTCCGACGATGCTGAGGACCTTGCGGAAGTCGTTCGGACGCTCCCAGGCGACGGTGAAGGCCGCGATGGCGCCAGAGCTCGCGCCGCCGATGCCATGCCGCTCGGGATCTTTTGAGATGTTGTACTCCTTGTAGAGCACCGGCATAAGCTCGTCGACGATCACGCGCGCGTACTTGTCATCGAGCGAGTTGTACTCGGTTGGGCGGTTCGTCGTGCGGTCACCCCATTCCTGCGGCGTCGGTTCCGGCTGCTCTGGCGTGCGGCCAGGGTTGATGAATACCGACAGCATCACCGGCAGCTCACGCCGCTCGATCAGGTTGTCGAGGACGTTCGGGGCGCGGACGTCGCCGTCCATGTTCTTGAACGCCTGACCGTCGTTGATAATCATCAGGCTGGCCGGAATCGTCTTGTCGTACTGCGCGGGTACGTAGACCCAATAGGTGTGTTGGGTTCCGGGATACGCCTGGCTGGGGAGCGTGAACGGTCCGCGGACCTCGCCTTTGGCCACGCCTTCGCGTTCGAGCGAGTCGGGTCCCAGCTGGTAGTGGATGTCGGGGTTCGGCATTTGGGTGGCCGTGGTCGCAGGCGCCTGGGCGGCGGCCGACGGCTGCTGGGGTTGCTGCGCGTAACGACCGCCGACAGATGCTACGGCGACGATCAGGCAGAAGGTGGGAGGCCAGGGCTGTCTCATGGTGGTTGCTCAGCCAGAACCTAGCACAACGTGTCCCCCGGTTCCACCACAGGCCGTCGCGGGTCACCAGGCGCCTCCAGCGTTCGAGTCAGGGGATTCAGCACCTTGGTGATAGTCTGGCTTGCGCCGGAAGGCCCTGAACACCGAAAGCGAGGTTGCATGCTCGATCGCCGCTCGTTCCTGAAGCACGCCAGCTCGTTCGCCTCGGCCGCGCTGATTCTCCCGCCGGCGCAGAAGCCGCGCTACAAGATCGGCTTGCAGCTCTTCACGGTCAACCGCGACATGAACCGCGATCCGCTCGCGACGCTCGACCAAGTGGCGCAGATCGGGTACGAGGAAGTCGAGACCTATGGCATCAATCCGGCCGCGTTGACCTACTATCAGCTGCCGGCCGCCGAGTTCGCGAAACGGCTCCAGGATCGCAACCTGCCGACGCCGAGCGGACACTACGACCTGCAGCAGTTCCTGAACGGGAGCGCCGACGACCTGAACCGCTACGTCGATCGGTGCGCCGAGGGTGCGCGCATCCTCGGCCAGCGCTACATTGTCTGGCCCTACCTCGAGCCGAAACTCCGCACGCTCGACACCTACAAGAGCGTCGCCGGCCTGCTGAACGCGATCGGCGCGCGGCTGGCCAAGAGCGGACTCCAGGTCGCGTATCACAACGGCGGCGGCGAGTTCATCCCCCAGAACGGACAACTTCCCTACGACATCATCCTGAGGGAGACCGACCCGGCGCTCGTCAAGCTGCAGATCGATCTCTACTGGCACGCACACGACACGGACGAGCCGCCGCGCGCCCTGTTCCGGAGGGCGGCCGGACGCTTCGTGATGTGGCATGTCAAGGACATGCACAAGGTTAGCCGTGACTACACCGAGCTCGGCAACGGTACCATCGACTACACGCGCATCTGGCCCGATACCGCTTTGTCGGGCATGACGCACTTCTTCGTCGAGCAGGGCGGCAACTTCGCGGTGAACGCGCTGCAGAGTGCGGCTGACGGCATGGCGTACGTGAAGAGGTACCTGACGAGGTAGTGGTCGTGGCCGGATCGTATACAGACAGCCCGATCAACAGGAGCGGTGTGTCGTAGACGAAGGCAAGGCCGATCCGACCTACGTGAGCCAGAGATCACTCTTGAGGACGATGAACACCAGCGCCAGGTCGAGGACTGCCACGTAGGACGTGAACAGTCCGGCGCCGTACGGGACATAGGGAAGGCCGAACAATCCGCTGAGCCACAGGATCAGAAAGGCCGCGATCACCTTCGGCCGCAGGTCTTCGGACCATGCGGCCAGGATGACAAGCGTCCAGAACGCGACGTGAGCGATCCAGCCGGCGACGGCCGCTGAGCCCATGGTGGGAGTCTACCGTGGGCGAAGGCCGGCGCGTTGCCCCCTTCGCTGCGGACCTCGCCAGTAGATACCTGCGGAATCGCCGTCCGAGGCGAATGCGCTGCCGCGCCGGCGCGACCGCGGTCAAAGGCGCGGTGCGAGTCGACGGCGGCGCAAGCGGGTCGGCTCGATAAGTGTTTCGCGCGGTCCTCAACGTGCGCGCTAGGCCATGGCCGAGTGAGGTTTTCCATCGCCCTGGCGCAAAAAAGATCTTGACAGGTTTTGCAAGCACTCGAGACAGAAGTGCTCGAGGCGTTCCAGATTGCGCGCCGATCGCGCCAGGTTCTTTCATGCGCGGACTTCTCGAGCGATGCGCCGTCGAGGGTAGACCGGCCGTTGTTCGCGCGACCCGGGGCATTCTCGAGCGTCAGAAAAGACGATGTTATAAAGGGGAATGACCAAGTCAATTCTTGTTGGCCAACTGTGTGACCAGGAACTTCTTGCGGAGGTCAAGGTCGCCGCCGGCCGCGAGCGTGAAGCTACGGCTCGGCTGGTCGCACTGCTGGCGCAGGTTGACGAGCGTCGGCTGCATCTCGGAGAGGGGTGCTCGTCGCTCTTCACTTATTGCACGCAGGTGCTGCGCCTCTCGGAGCACGCCGCGTATGGACGGATTGAGGCTGCGCGGGCTGCGAGGCGCTTTCCGGTTGTCCTGGACCTGCTGGCCGACGGCTCGGTGACGCTGACCTCGATCACGCTCCTGGCGCCTCACCTGACGCCGGATAACCATCGCGACGTTGTGAACGACGCGCGTCACAAGAGCAAGCGCGAGGTCGAGCACATCGTAGCCCGGCTGCGACCGCAGCCCGACGTGGCGCCATCGGTGCGCAAGCTTCCGGCGCCGACAGCGGCACGTGAGCAGGCCAGACTTCAGGTCGCTGAGCCTCGCCTGAACGATGAGGCAGCCGTGCTTGCGCCGCCGGCCCCACAGCGCCCAGCTGTCGTGACGCCGCTCGCGCCCGAGCGATACAAGGTGCAGTTCACCGTGTCGCGCGAGACACACGACAAGCTGCGCCGAGCCCAGGACCTGTTACGACACTCGATTCCGGACGGCGATCCGGCGGTCGTGTTCGATCGAGCCTTGACCTTACTGATTGCTGACCTGGAGCAGGCGAAGCTCGCCGCGACCGATCGACCGCGCTCGGCTCGACCGCCAACGTCAGGTTCGCGCCACATTCCGGCGGCGGTCAGGAGAGAGGTGTGGGAGCGGGATGGCGGCCAGTGCGCGTTCGTCGGGACGGAAGGCCGCTGCACCGAGCGCGGGTTCCTGGAGTTTCATCACGTCGAGCCCTACGCCGTCGGAGGTCCGGCCGTTGTTCAGAATGTCGAGCTCAGGTGCCGCGCGCACAACGTGCACGAGGCGGAGCAGTACTTCGGGAGTCGATTGCCGCTGCTGGTGAAGGAAGCGGGCCTTGCGTACGTGTGCTGAACTCGGTCCGGACCGGGTTCGACGTTCAGGCGGCGGACAGCGCCTGGTGCAGGGTGGCTTCGAGGAGGCGGGTGCTTTCACTCTCGACGTTCGAGAGCTGCGTCTCTAGTTTGTCGCACACAGCTAACAGTGCGTCGACCGTGGCGACGATGCGGAGTTGCTCAGCGAGCGGCGGTACGGGGATCGGAATCCGTCGAAAATTGCCCAGGCCTATCCGCACAAGGGTCATACCGTGATGATGCGCGGAAGCAAAGCGCTGGCAGATGGGAGAGTTGAGGTAGTGGAGGACGAAACGAGAGGAGACGTTGGGATGGACCTTGTAGCGGTAACAGTCGGCCTTCACCACCGCTGGGCCGATACTGTGCGGCACTTCACAACATCGCACGAGAGGGTCCACGAGTCCTGCCACGACCAAGTCTCCAGGGCCGATGTGATGTTTTGCAAGTCGCTCGAAATGTTCCCTGTCGATAAATGCCCGATGTTCGTCGCGAAAATCTCCGTGCCCGACATTCTGCAGTCGGATGACACGGTAGCCAGGGGTTTGCACGTAATGGGCGGTCTTGAGGTTGGCGCCGAAGGGTCCGTCTGTGATCGCGTTGGGCTCCGCGGCGGCCAGATCATCGAGAACAGCCCACGTCCAGGTTCCAGGAAGGTCAGGCAAGGGGATGCGGCCCTCGGCATCCTCCGATGCCTTCCGTATACTCTTCTTGGAGCGAGCCAGAGTCGTAAGTAGGCTTGCTGCATCGCCATCTGAGGGCTGCCGGCTGGTCAGACGACCGGTTACGGCGAGATCCAAGACAGCCCCTCTCAGCCGGTCGAAGTGACTTGCTCGAGTCGTGAATCTGGGCAAGTGTTGCAGGTGGAAGCGAGCCGCCTGACGAAGTTCGTTTGGGCCGATTGCTTCGGTGAGACGCTCCAGCGACGCGGCCACCAGCCGATCCCGCCGGCGCTCCCGCTCCGCCTGCGCCGCCTCCAGCCGATCGCACAGCGCCATCAGTTCATCCACTTTGGCGACAATGCGTTGTTGTTCGGCGAGTGGCGGCAGAAACATGGGGAACAGCCGTAACCTCTCCATGCTGAGCCCTTCCCTTGATACGCCGACCTGAACCAGGTCAATCATGTCTTGGAAGAAAGGCGACACCAGCGACAAGTGGATAAACTCACGAATGGCGGGAAGCAACAGGCGAACAATAGCAACGTGCTGGGAGACATTGCCCTCGACGAAATCGATGGGCACCAAGGCACAGCGGCCGATTGATGCCCCCGTGATGTTTAACAGAATGTCCCGTGGCTGGACGTGGGTTCCCGACATTCTCTCGTGAACTGCGCGTGGGATGAGGGCGACGTCATCCAGTCGGAGTCGGTTGTCGTAAACGTTTTGAGATCGAAGAAAAGGAACTCCCTGGTTCTGGTAAACGGACTTTCCGCCGAGCGGTGTACTTCCGGCCCCAAGTTTGAGCGCGAGCCGACCCATGCGAACCAATTCCCATCCCGCGGGAAGGGGAAACGGAATCTCGCCTTCGCCAATGGGCTTGAGCGCTCTCAAGTTCCTGACTGATCCCTGGTCAGCGAAACGTGTCTCTTCTTCCTCAATTCGCCTCAGCAATTCCGCCACCGGCTCATCGTTCGGATCCTGCTCAACCAACTTCCCCCGCACCGCCAAATCCAACACAAACCGCCGCAGCCGTGCCACAGCCCCCGGCGCCTCGCTGATCCGATCGAAGTGACCCAGAAGCTGCGCCGGACTCATCGCAGCAGCGCCTCGGACAAGATAGCCTTCAGCTGATCGCGCAAGAGAACCGCTTCGCGCTCGGCCTCCTCCAGCCTCAGCAGCAGCTCCTCAGGATTGCCGTGGTCGTCGGCGACGGTATGCGGGTTCTTGAAATCGAGGTTGTATCCGCGCGCCTTCACTTCATCGACCGAAACCCGCCACGCCACGTCCGAAGTCACGCGCCCCTTGCGCTCCGCGCCGCCCCACCAATCAACGCACGGCTGCAGATGCTCGACGCGAATAGGCTTCGTCATCGAGTACGCCTTCTGGGTCTCGGGGACGCGGTGCTCGTAGAACCAGGTCTCGTTCGTGGGCGAGCCCTTCTCGAAGAACAGTAGATTCGTCCCGATGCTCGCGTAAGGTTTGAACACGCTGTTCGGCAGGCGCACGATCGTGTGCAGGTTGCACTCCTCCAGGAGGTGCTCCTTCAGACGCGTCTTCACGCCCTCGCCGAACAGTGTGCCGTCCGGCAGGACGACGGCCGCGCGACCGCCTGGACGCAGCAGCCTGATGATCAGCGCAAGAAATAGGTCGGCCGTCTCGCGCGTCTGGAACTGCTTCGGGAAGTTCGACTCGATTCCGTCTTCCTCGCGCCCGCCGAACGGCGGGTTGGTGAGGACGATGTCGACGCGGTCCTTTGTCTCGTAGCTGATGTACGGCCGGGCGAGCGTGTTGTCGTGACGGACGAAGCTCGGGTCCTCGATGCCGTGGAGCAGCATGTTCGTCACGCACAGCATGTGCGGGAGCTGCTTCTTCTCAGCCGCGCGCAGCCCCTGCTGCATCCGCTGCTCGTCCTCCACGGTTCTGACGTACTCCTTCCGCATGTGCCTGATTGAGCACGTCAGGAACCCGCCGGTGCCGCAGGCTGGATCGAGGAGGATCTCCCCCGGGTGCGGATCGATGCGCTCGGCCATGAACGCGGTCACCGCGCGCGGCGTGTAGTACTCGCCGGCGTTTCCCGCGCTCTGAAGATCGTTGAGGATCTGCTCGTAGATCTCGCCGAAGTGCTGCTTCTCGGCCAGGTTGTTGAAGTCGATGTCGGTGATGCGGTTGATGACCTGCCGCATCAGCTGGCCCGACTTCATGTAGTTGTAGGCGTCCTCGAAGACGTCGCGGACGACGCGACGGCGATCGCCGGTCGCGCTTGAAACGGGCAGTTCCTTGAGCGCAGGGAAGAGCTCGTTGTTGACGAACGTCATGAGTGCCTCGCCAGTCATGCCTTCCGGGTCGGCAGCCCACGTCCGCCACTGCAGTCGCTCAGGGATGGGCGAGCGGTAATCCGCGCTCAGGAGCTCGAGCTCGCGGTCCTGGTCGTCGATGATCTTCAGAAAGAACATCCAGCAGAGCTGCGAGATGCGCTGGGCATCGCCATCGACGCCAGTGTCCTGGCGCATGATGTCCTGGATGGATTTGACGGTGTTCCGAACAGACATCGGGTTCTATGCGGCTCCCTCGTACAGCGCGGACTGGAGCTCGCGGACGGCGCGCTCGAAGTCGTTCCGGTTGCCGAACTGTTTGATCAACTGCAGCGGCGTTCCCATCGAGGCGAACGGCGTGACCTGCAGAATCCTCGGGTCGTCGAGGTTCATCACCCCTTCGTCCTCGTATTTCTTCAGGAGTGCCTCGAGCACCGCCCTCGCCTGATGACCATATTTCGTGAAGACATCCTTCTTGCGGACGTTGTCGGCCCGTTCGCGCCGCGTCAGGGGCGGCTGGTCGTACGCCACGTGGCAGAGCATATCGAACGGATCGAGGTAGACACCAATCTCCCGCCACAGGGCGTCTACCGGAACGCCCGCGTCCTCCAGCTCCTCGATAACGGCCTGCTTCCGATCCGTGCTGCGCCACCGGGTCAGGAACTCGTCTAGGCTGGCGAAGCGCTTGCGCAGCTCCTTCTTCGTGAAGTCCCTCAGGCTTTCGGTCACGAGCTTGCCTTGACCATCCAGATACTCGACGCGCTCTGCGACAATCGACACCGCGACGTTGTCGATGAAGATCTTCCGGACCGGCGTAGGGCCGTCATCGAGCGGCGGCAGGCCGCCTCCGTCGATGACCACTTCATCCTCGCCTGGTAGCGGTGGAACCGCCTCGCCATCGTCGGTTGCTGTCACATCGTCTGGCGGGGTCACTGGATCGTCCGGCCCTGGCACGTAGACCTGCACAGGATCGCCATCGAAGTCCGGGTCGGCGAAGTGATTCGTGGCCTTCCGGAAATCAATCAACGTGAAATAGTACTTCTTGCTGTCCTCGTGGATGCGCGTTCCGCGGCCGATGATCTGCTTGAACTCGGTCATCGACCCAATTTCGCGATCGATGGCGATCACCCGACAGGTCTGGACGTCGACGCCAGTCGACAGCAGCCTCGAGGTGGTGACGATGACGGGGAACCGGGTCTCGGGATCGATGAAGTTGTCGAGCTCGTCGACGCCTTCGTCGTCATTGCCCGTGATCCTCATCACGTAGCGCGGAAACTGCGCCACAAGGTCGCTGTTCTCGTTGACGAGCGCCTTCCGCATGCGCGCCGCATGCTCCGTGTCGACGCAGAAGACGATGGTCTTCTGGAAGCGGTCGCCGCTCTCCCTCAGAAAGTCGGACACCTTCCTGGCGACGAGCTTCGTGCGGTCGTCGATGACGAGCGTCCGATCGAAGTCCTTCTGGTTGTAGATTCGGTCCTCGACCTCTCTGCCTTCGCGGTCCACCTTTCCCGGCTCCGGTCGATATCCCTCGATATCACGATCGATGTGGACCTTGACGACCTTGTAGGGCGCCAGGAATCCGTCCTGAATGCCGTCCTTCAGCGAGTAGCTGTAGACGGGCTTGCCGAAGTAGTGAATGTTCGAGACGTACTCGGTTTCCTTCGGCGTCGCGGTCATGCCGATCTGCGTGGCCGAAGAGAAGTACTCGAGAATCTCCCGCCAGGCCGAGTCCTCGTCGGCGCTGCCGCGGTGACATTCGTCCACGACGATCAGATCGAAGAAGTCCGGCGACAACTCACGGAACAGTTTCTTCCGATCCTCCGGGCCGGTGATCGCCTGGTAGAGGCCGAGATAGACCTCGTACGACGTGTCGATGCGCCGCTTCTTGTCGATGGCGATAGGCAAGTCGACGGCCGTCCCGTCCTCGCGTTCGATGACCTTGCTCCCGGTGCTCAGCTTCGCCATCGCGGCGCCAAACGGACGAAAGTCGTTCACCATTGTCTGGTTGATGAGCACGTTCCTATCGGCCAGGAAAAGAATTCGCTTCTTCCGGCCCGCCTTCCAGAGCCGCCAGATGATCTGAAAAGCCGTGTAGGTCTTGCCCGTGCCGGTGGCCATCACGAGGAGCAGCCGGTTCTGGCCTCTCGCGATGGCCTCCGTAGCCGCGTTGACCGCGCCCGCCTGATAGTACCGAGGCGCCCTGCCACTGCCGTCGTTGAAGTAGTCCTGGAGAACGATCGACTCTGCTTCGGGCGGCAGGCCCTTCCACTCGCGGTACCGATTCCAGAGGGCGGCCGGAGACGGGAATTCGTCCAGGCGCAGATTGCTCTCTATTTCGCCGCCAGTCTTCGTCGAGTCGTGGAAGACGAATCCATCACCGTTGGACGAAAACGCGAAGGGCAGTTTCAGCGTGTCTGCGTAGCCGAGTGCCTGCTGCAGGCCGTCGCCGACGCTGCAGTTGTTGTCCTTGGCCTCGATCACCGCGAGCGGGATGTTCGGCTTGTAGTAGAGGATGTAGTCGGCCCGCTTCGCCTTCCCGCGAGTCACCAGTTTGCCCCGGACTATTATCCGGCCCTTGGTGAAGCTGACTTCCTCGCGGAGCTGCGTGATCTCGTCCCATCCCGCCTGCCGGAGGGAGGGCGTAATGAACTTGGTGCAGATGTCGCGTTCGCTGAGCTGCTTCTTGTTCATGCCGAGGCGGTCTCCGCAGGCCCCTGGCAGGCGGAGTTGCCCCGTAGTCTATCCCGCTTACGGTCAGGCTCTTCTTGCCCGGTCCAGACCGACGGAATGCTCGCGCGGCCCCCTACCGAATCTACTTGATGCTCGCGATCGCAATACTCTCGACGTCGCTCTTCTTCTCCACGGTGCCGACGATCTCGAAGACCGCGGCGCTCTTCGAATCGAGCGCGCTCCTGAGTTGCTTGTAAGCCCCAGGCGCGCTCTTGTCTGAAGAGATGATGAGCGGCGTGGGCACGCCGGACACCTCGAACGCCAGCGTACCGCCGACCTCACGTACAGTCCCCACCGCGGTGACCGTCGCCTGCTTTGGCTCGAACCCATTGGCCTTGACGATCTGCCGGAATCGATCGAGCGTCACGCGGTTGCCCTTGCGGAGGCGGATGTCGGCCTCGGCCCGCTCGAGCGAGAGCTCGACCGATTCGACGCCATCCACTTTCTGAACAGCGACTCGCACGCCATGTGCACAGATGGCGCAGTCCATCCCGAGGATCTTCAGCTCGACGCGTGTGTATTCGGCGTGAGCTGATGCAGGCACGATTAGCAGGAACAGAAGCATCGACAGCCGTGTTGTAGTGCGCATATCGTCGTCATTTCTCAGTGCTCGCGGGGCCCCACCCCCGCTCGCTCTCGCGCGGCGACTTCGCGCCGCGCTCGGGCCGCAGGCGCTGCCGAGACCGAGCAGGGCCCCACCCCCGCTCGCTCTCGCGCCGCGACTGCGCGCGGCGCTCGGGCCGCAGGCACTGCCGATCCGACCTCAGAGATTCATTCACCATCATCTCGGCTCGACCCTTGGCTTCGCTACCTGCGCCAGAAGAAGTAGGTGAAGTTGACGCCGAACCGGAACTTTTCCTCCGGCTGGTAATTCGTCTGCTGATACACCGGGAAGAGCAGCCCGGCTTCGAGTCCGTACTGCTTGTAGAGCAGCAACGCCGTGGGTCCGACGAGGATCGCATCGCCGCCGCTGACGACGTACTGGAATCCGTGGTGCTGCCCCTGCGCCGTATGCTCGCCGACGGCCTCGACGAAGAACCGCAGATCCGGCTTCGGATAGTCCACGCGCAGAAACGGCGGGCGATACCCGTACACGGCGCTGTAGAAAACCGTGTCACCCATTTGATCGCCCTGCCGCTCACCGAAGTACTGGTAGCCGCCGCCCACCCAGAGATAGTGGGCTCGCGACGCGTAGCCGGTCGCCGCCGACGCGTAGATGGATGGCGCGGCCAGCATGCCGTCCGGGCGATACTTCTGCAGCGGCGTAGAACCGCCGACGAAGACGGTCGATTCGAGCCGCGCCCCAGGTCCGACGGCGCGCCGCTGGAAGCGCCATCCCAGCATGGCTTCGAAGTCCTGATTCGACGACATCATCGCCATGGCGCGGCCGCTCGTCATGTAGATGCTTGAATCCAGGGTGATGGGCAGCGAACCCGAGATCTGCAGGTCCTCGGTGATGCCCACGCTGAGCATCGTCCTGAGCATCTGCTCGTCGTCGCCGTGGCCTTTGCCGAGCCGTCCCATCCAGGCCTGATCGAGCTGCCACCCGCCCTTCCCGAGCGTCGGAGGGGCTCCGCCGAAGACCGGCCCATGACCGGAGGCCGCGAGAGTCCCCGGCGCCGCGGCAAGGAGGAGACAGGCGATGACGATTCGGGCTCGGAACATGGGTGGGTAGTAGTGTACCGTGCGGCGCTCGGCGCGCCGTAAATCGAAAGTCCGCTTTCACGACCCGTCCAACCGGGACGGTCCGCCGCAGCCAACTTCCCAGAAGTTCGGGTCCAGCCCGATCTGACCAGCCAATGCTAAGCAAAAGCGAATCCCGCAGACCGGGCGGCAGGAGCGTGTGGTCCAAGAGCGCCTGCGCTGAGAAATGCTTTCAGAGACAGCATAGTATTGAGCCAGATGAACGCCGTTCCTCCGGCCGTCACTGGCGACCTCCTGCTGGCCCTTCGGGATCTGCTCGGCGATCGCATCACCGCGGCGGGCGCGGTTCGCGACCACCACAGCCGGGGCGAGTCCTATCACACACCCGCAGCGCCGGACCTCGTTGCCTATCCGCGCACCACCGAAGAAATCAGCGCCATCGTCCGCGCCGCGGCCGAGCGGGACGTCCCTATCGTGGCCTTCGGCGCCGGCACGTCGCTCGAGGGACAGGTCCTCGCGCTCAGGGGCGGCATCACGGTGGACCTCTCGCAGATGAATCAGGTCCTCCGGGTCAGCGTCGACGATCTCGATGCGACGGTTCAGGCCGGCGTGACGCATCGTCAACTCAATAAGCATCTGGCCAACACGGGCCTGACCTTCTCCGTCGACCCCGGTGCCGACGCCACGCTCGGCGGGATGACGGCGACGGGCGCTTCGGGGACGACGGCCGTCCGCTACGGGACGATGAGGGAGAACGTGCGGGGCCTGACCGTGGTGCTGGCGGATGGCCGGGTGATCACGACGGGAGGCCGCGCGCGCAAGTCTTCGGCCGGTTACGATCTGACGCGGTTGTTCGTAGGGTCCGAAGGCACGCTCGGCATCATCAGTGAGATTACCGTGCGACTGCAGCCGCTGCCCGAGGCCGTGGCCGCGGCGGTCTGCAGCTTCCCGACCATCGATTCGGCGGTGAAGACCGTGATCGCGACCATTCAGCTCGGCGTGCCGGTGGCGCGCATCGAGCTCCTCGACGAAGTACAGATGGACGCGATCAACCGGTTCTCGAAGCTCGAGTATCCGGTGCTGCCCACGCTCTTTTTCGAGTTTCACGGTCATACCGAGCGCGAGGTTGGCGACCAGGCGGAGACCGTACAGTCGCTCGCCGCCGAGAACGCGGGTTCCGGCTTCGCGTGGGTCACGCGTCCAGAAGACCGTGCCCGTCTCTGGAGGGCCCGCCACGACTCGTACTATGCGTCGCTCGCGCTCCGGCCGGGCGCGAAGGGCTGGACGACAGACGCCTGCGTGCCCATCTCCCGCCTCGCCGAGTGCATCGTCGCGGCCAAGCGCGATCTGGATGAGTCTTTCCTGACGGGCACCCTCGTCGGGCACGTGGGAGACGGCAACTTCCACATGCTCTATCTGGTGGATCCGGACCGGCCCGAAGAGATGGCCGAAGCCCGGCGCCTGAACGAACGCCTGGTGCACCGCGCGATCGACATGGGCGGCACCTGCTCGGGCGAACACGGCGTGGGGGTCGGCAAGATGGGCTATCTGCCGCGAGAACACGGCGAGGCACTCGACGCCATGCGAGCCATTAAACAGGCGCTCGACCCCCGTGGGCTGATGAACCCGGGGAAAATACTGGGTTGAACTGGTTCAAGGTTCAAGGTTCAGGGTTCAGAGTTCAGGTTCAAGGTTCAGCGGGGTTCGGTGGTGCGAACCCTGAACCCTGAACCTTGAACCCTGAACCATCTGATTTGTGTCAGTTCTGTGGCAGCCCGGTGACATTATGACAACCGTGTGAAAACCGTGTAACCAGCGTGCCGATCGCACCGTATCCTACCAGCGACATGGCACATATCCGGGAAGTGCGTCCCCAGGCACGCGAGGTCAAATTCGTCGTCGAAGCCGATGTGGCGGTCAGGATCCGTCAGTGGGCTCGGACTCATCTCGACCCTGACACCCACGGCGGCGGACCCTTCGGCGACGAGTACCGGACGACGAGCGTTTATTTCGATACGGATGCGTTTGACGTCTTCCACCGCCGCGGCTCGTTCGGGCGGAGCAAGTATCGGATTCGCCGCTACGGCGACGCCGAGACCGTCTTCCTGGAGCGCAAGATGCGCCAGCCGGCGGTGCTCGCCAAACGTCGCACGATTGTGGCGCTCGAGGCCCTGCCGCGCGTAATGGATCCAGCGGTCGACGCCGACTGGCCGGGGCACTGGTTCTACCGCCGGGTGACGGCGCGTCGACTTCGGCCGGTGTGTCAGGTCGCGTATTTGAGGATGGCGCGAGTGGCCATGCGCAACGGCGAACAGGTCCGCCTGACGCTCGACTCCGATCTGGTGGCGCTTCCGCCGGGCAACGTCCCGTTTCCGTCCGCGCACGGCCTGACGGCCTCGGAGGCTCTTCCCGGTCGGCAGATCCTCGAGCTGAAATACCGGTGCGCGCCGCCCGCTGTCTTCCTGCAGCTCATCGAAGAATTCGCACTGCGGCCGCAGACGGCGTCGAAATATCGGCTTGGCGTCGTCGCGAGTGGCCAGGCCGTACCCGTCCAGCCCGCGCCGGGCGCCGGAACCGAACCGTTCTATGCCTGAGTTCCTTCGCGTGGACCTGCAGGCGGCAGGTGCCCCGCTTACCGTGCTTGGGCGCCTCATCGCCGCGATGTTTCTCGGCTGGGTCGTCGCCTGGATCTACCGGCACACGCGACCGGCGAACGACACGTCAGGGTCGCTTGCGGTCACGCTCGTGCTGCTGTCGATCCTCATTGCGATGGTGACGCAGGTCATCGGCGACAACGTGGCGAGGGCGTTCAGCCTGGTGGGCGCTCTGTCGATCGTGCGCTTCAGAACGGTTGTGCGCGATACGGCGGACACGGCGTTCGTCATTTTTTCCGTGGCCGTCGGGATGGCCGTGGGCGCGGGTCATCCCTCAGTCGCATTGAGCGGAATTGCCGTCGTCGGGGTCGCGGCCTGGTTCATGACGAGAGGCGAGCCGGCCGTCGAGAGCGAGGTCACCTATCTGCTCCAGGTGAGGGTGGGCCTCGGGCACGACGTGGAAAACGTGCTGGCGCCGGCCCTGTCGGCCCACGTCCGCAGCCGCCGGCTGGTCTCCATGTCGACCGCGAAACAGGGCATGGCGATCGAGGCGATCTACAGGACCGAGCTCAAAAACGAACACTCGGCCGCGGAGCTCGTGAAAGCCCTCAACCGGATCGAGGGCGTCCAGAGCGTCTCGCTCAACCGTGAAACGACCGAAGACCGATAGCGACCTTGAACCCCCCACGAGGATGAACAGCCGTATGTCGAAAGAGAATCGCCGAAGCGCGCTTTGGATCACGATGATGCAGGCGGGGCTGCTCGGAGTCGTGGCCGGATTGAGCGGTTACCTGCTGCTCACGACCATCCTCGAGGCGCCCGCGCGCGCGCAGGGTCCCGGCGCCGCCGGGTTTCAAGGTCCGCCGCCGTTCGGGCCCGGTGGTGGATTTCCGGGCTTCGAGGAACGGAAGGTCGTCGCGCAGTTCGACAAGAACGGCGATGGCAGACTCGACAACGCGGAACGCAAGGCCGCGCGCGAGTCGCTCGCCGCCGAGCCCGCGGGTCGCGGCTTCGGGCGTCGAGGAGGCGGCGGATTCGGGCGTGGAGGCATGACGCCAGGGTCCCCTGGGCCCAAGGTCACGCCGGCCGACGTCAAGAACTATCCGAACGCGCCGCTCTACGATCTCGGCACGCTTCGAACGGTCTTCCTGCAGTTCGAGAACACCGACTGGGAGAAGGAGCTCGCCGCGTTCAACAACACCGACGTGGAAGTGCCAGCGGTCGCGACGGTCGATGGCAAGACCTACAAGAACGTCGGTGTGCACTTCCGCGGCGCCTCGTCCTACATGATGGTGCCCGAGGGATCGAAGCGCTCCTTGAACCTGTCGTTCGATTTCGTCGACAAGGCGCAGGTGCTCGGTGGCTACCGCACGCTCAACCTGCTCAACGCGAACGGCGATCCCACGTTCGTGCGGGCGGTCCTGTACTCCGAGATCTCGCGGCAGTACATTCCGGCGCCGAAGGCGAACTACATGCGCGTCGTCATCAACGGCGAGAGCTGGGGCGTCTACGTGAACGCGCAGCAGTTCAACTCGGACTTCACGCGCGAGTACTTCAAGAGCACGAAAGGCGCGCGGTGGAAGGTTCCCGGCCGTCCCGGGGGACGCGGCGGCATGGAGTATACCGGCGAGGACGTGGCTGCCTACAAGCGGCTGTATGAGATCAAGACGAAGGACGATCCGAAATCGTGGGCGGCTCTCATCAAGCTGTTCCGCGTGCTGAACGAGACGCCGGCCGAGAAGCTCGAAGCGGCGCTCAACCCGATCTTCGATGTGGACGGAGCCTTGAAGTTCCTGGCGCTCGACAACGCCCTTGTCAACAGCGACGGCTACTGGACGCGCGCGAGCGACTACAGCATCTATCAGGACGAGAAGGGACGCTTCCACGTGATCCCGCACGACATGAACGAGGGTCTCGCCGACGAGGGCGGTCGTGGCTTCGGACCTCCGCCGGGATTCGGGCCGGGGGGACCGGGCGGCCCAGGTGGCCCTGGCGGGCCTGGTGGGCAAGGCCGCAGCGGGCCGCCGCCGGAGGGTATGGGCGGACCAGGACCCGGACGCGGTGGTCGCGGCATGTTCGGCGCGCCGGCGACCGCCGAGCTCGACCCGCTCATCGGCCTCGACGACACGACCAAGCCGCTGCGGTCGAAGCTGCTCGCGGTCCCGGCGCTGCGCGAGCGGTACATGTCCTACGTGCGCGACATCGCACAAAAACACCTCGACTGGAAGACGCTGGGCCCGCGCGTTCAGCAGCTCCAGGCCCTAATCGCCGAGGACGTGAAAAACGATACGCGGAAGCTCTACAGCACCGAGGCGTTCAAGGCTGAAACCGATGGCGACGAGCGAAGCCTCAAGAACTTCATCGAGAAGCGCAGGGCGTATTTGCTGAAATGAGGCTTCCAGCTGCCAGCTGCCAGCTGCCAGCTTCCAGCTGAGGGCATTCAAATCTCAGTCGGAGGACAGCTCTGAAAGCTCTCAGCTGGAAGCCGGAAGGGAAGCGGTAGCTATCGCGCACAGCTCTTCACTTCAGCCAGCATGCTGAAGAGCTTCGAGCTGAACCCGCGGCCGAGCCCACCGCCGAATCCCCCCCGGTTGGGCGTTCCTCCTGGTCCGCGGGGTGGGAAGCCGCCGCGCTCGCTTCGGATGAACGTGCTCGACTCATCGAGCGGGAGCGACGCGGCGCTGGCACAGAACTCCTCCAGGCCGCCCTCGCGTAAGAGATACTGCTCGACGTTCGACACGTAGAAAGCCCCGACGACCGCGTTGCGCGCCTTGAGGTACTTGCCGACGGCGCGGATGGCCTTGGGTCCAGCGAAGTTGCCTATCACCGGCACGATCAGGTTGCGGCTGTGCAGGTCTTTGATCACGGCGAAGCTCTCTTCCGACGCCAGGTAGCTGCGCGACACCGACGCCTCGTCGGTCGCCACCATCAGCTCGGCGTAACTCGGGAACGATCCCGCGCTTCCCGGCGTCACCTCGTAGTGAATGTCCAACCCGCGCGTGTAGAACGCCTGGTAGATCTCTTCGATCCCCTTCAGGTCTTCTTCTGACAGCCCCAACCCGTTCTTCCTGGCGTAGAGCCGTCGCATTGCACTGACGTTCTGCTTGTAGATCTCCAGGCTCCGCAGCCGTGGGTCTGCGTACGCGGTGAAGATGTTCTGCACGGTCGACTTGCCGCCGAGTCCGCTCGGGCGCTTCATCGAAAACAGCCGCGACACGAAGTCCGCGCGATCCACCGACAGCTCGAAGAGCGCCTTGTACATCAGGTGCAGCTGCATGTTGCCCCGACGGACGTCGATGATGAACGCCATGGCAGGCTTGATGGCCGCCATGTAGGTGAAGTTCTGTTCCGGCCCTACGCCAAGGTAGACGCGGGCGGGTTTGACGGTGCGCGTGAGCTCGGGGATGACGCGCTGCATGAACAGCTCGTTCGAGACGAGGTTGTCGGAGCGAAAAAAACCGTTCGCCTCCGACAACCCGGTCATGAGCGTGAAGAATTCCTGACTGCTGAGACGCGGCGGGAGACGGCTCGCGGACGTTTGCGCCGACGCCGAAGGGGCCGGCGGCAGCACCCAGACGGCCGGCACCAGGGCCAGCGCAGCGATCAGGAACAGGATGCGTCGGGTCAAACCGTGTTGTCCGCGGTTCTATTTGATCGGTGAGTAGTCCGTGGCGTTGAGATAGACCGATTCGGGCGGCTTGGCCAGGATCGTGCCGTCAACCTGAGAATCCGCGGCGACCTTCCGCCATTCGGGATCCGCACTGAACTTGCCCCAGTTCGCCTTGGCGGCCTCGCGGCTCGGATGGGCCAGGATGTAGACGAGTGTCGTCTGGGAAGTCGGTCCGTCCGCGGGCACCCAATAGCCGATGCTGGTCATGTCGTACTTCTTGAAGAACCCGAGCGTGTGATCGCGGAAGCGAGCCTGGAGGTTCGGCAGCTTGCCTTCGTTCGTGGTGTAGGTCCGCATCTCGAAGATCCGAGCGGCCTGTGCCGCTTCCGCGACGGGCTCCGGCGTCAGCCGGCCCGCGACGTACCCGGCCGCCAGCAGGGCGGTTGCGACGCTGAAACGAAATAGCGCAGTTCTCATCACTTGTCTGCCTCCTGATCCGATGACGCACATGATGGCGTTAATGTCCGCGCCAATTCTACATCGGTGCACACATTGCGGGACGGGCTCGACGGAGGTGGATGATGATTTGATACGCTCTGGGCATGCGTTGGGCGGTCATCTGGGTCGTGCTCATCGGGCTCGTCCTCGTGCCTTTCTTTCTGTTCGAGACCGAGTTCAACGAGTTCTCGGCACGGATGACGCGGAGCGACACGGCGGTGTGGCTCGCATCGTCTTCTATTTTCGGGTTGCTGGCGCTCGACGTGGTCCTGCCGGTACCGTCGAGCATCGTCTCGACGGCGGCCGGCGTGCTGCTGGGTTTCTGGCGCGGCGCGGCGGTCATCTGGGCGGGCATGATGGTGGCCTGCCTCCTCGGCTACGCCCTCGGCGCGCGCGCGTCTGGCCTCGCGCGTCGCTTCGTGGGCGAGCCCGGGCTCGAGCGCGCCGATCGGCTCGTCCGGCGCTACGGCGACTGGACCATCGTCATGTGCCGGCCCGTGCCTGTGCTCGCCGAGGCGAGCGTGATCTTCGCCGGGCTGGTCGGCGCGCCGTTCGCCAGGTTCCTCGCGCTCACTTCGCTTTCGAATCTCGGCGTGGCCATGGGCTACGCCGCCTTCGGTGCGTTCTCGATGAGCGTGGATTCCTTCCTCGTCGCATTTTTCGGGGCGCTCCTCATTCCGGGCGTCGTGATGGGGATAGCTAGGATCACGATTGGGAAGGTCGGCAGTCGGCAGTCGTGAGTCGTCAGTCACAGTCGACAGTCTCAGTCGGCAGTCCCAGTCGCGCGCCCACCGCGCGCGCGGGTGCCTCGGCGCTGCGATCGGCGCCCTCGCGAGCCTGCCGTTTGGCATCAGCATGTTCGGTGACATGATGGTTCCCGCCATCGTCGGCGCGCTGATTGGCCGCGGCACCGGAGATTCGCGCGCTGAGGTAGTTTTCGAGCGGTCGGTGGTCAGGTGACTGGCGTGCCGACGCGCCGCGAGCGTTCTGCCGATGAGCCACAGCGGAGGATACGAGGAGTACGCATTCATCGCAGACCTGTACGATTTCGTCGTTCCATATCGAGACAGGCCGGACATCCGATTCTTTGTGGACGCGGCGATCGACGCAGGAAGCCCGATTCTGGAAATCGGCTGCGGCACGGGTCGCGTCCTCCTTCCCACCGCCCGCGCCGGTCTCGAGGTCGTGGGTCTCGACTTGTCGTCGCACATGCTCGACGTATGCCGCGAGCGGCTCCGCCAGGAGAGCCCGGACGTTCAATCACGAGTACCATCTCGTCGAGGCGGACATGCGGTCGTTCGATCTGGGCCGAACGTTCAACCTGATCACGGTGCCCTTTCGCCCGTTTCAACACTTGCTGACCGTTCCAGATCAGCGCGCGTGCCTGGAGACGCTTCGGGAGCACCTCGCGGATGGCGGTCGACTGATTCTCGACCTCTTCAATCCTTCGCTCGAGGCCCTCGCGAGCCGGCAGGAAGGTCAGGAGTTCGGCGAGGAGCCGGAGTTTTCAACCCCGGACGGCCGGCGCGTCGTGCGTCGGCACAAGATAGTCGCGCACGATCGATTCAATCAGCTGAACCAGGTCGAACTTATCTACTACGTGACGCACCCGGACGGCCGGGCCGAACGCCTCGTGCATGGCTTTGCGATGCGGTACCTTTTCCGATTCGAGGCCGAGCACCTTCTGGCTCGCTGTGGACTTGAAGTCGAACACCTGTACGCGGGGTTCGATAAGAGTCCGTATGGGTCGAAGTATCCGGGAGAGCTCGTATTCGTGGCGCGCAAGGCGTCGCGCGGGCCGACGAGCGAGCCGACGATCTGAACAGGACATAACGAGGCCAGGAGAAATCGATGGTCCGATACAGGGCTAATTGCTCCTGAACTCCTGATCTCCTGGTCTCCTGTCAGTCTCTTGTTGGTTGCGCCAGCGGCGAATTCGCTCCACTCAGCGATAGCGCGCCAGCACCCGGCCGATCTCCAGCAGAATCTGCTCCTCGGCGTCCGTGAACGTCCGCTCGCGACGAGTCGCCACACCCAACGCGCCCACCGCATCCTCGCCGCTCAGGATAGGAACGACGACTGAACCCTGCAGCCCGGTCGCGCGCGCGCCGGGGCGGACGTCGCCGCTCGCATCAGTTTGAATGTTGCAAGCGTTCACCGGCTGCTTGCGCGCGACGGCCAGGCCGGCCATTCCCTTGCCCACGGGTACGTCCTTGATCGTGTCGAGCACGACCTGGGGAATGCCCTTGCTCGCGGCCTTCAGGTGCAGCACGCCGTCGTTGCCGAGGAAGTGAATCGTCCCGCTGTCGGCGCTCATGTGCGTGAGGATACGCGAGAGTGTATCGCTCCACGCGACCTTGTCGCCCGCCGATCTCTCGATTTCAGCCAGGAAGTCATCTTCAGGCGCCATGCGTGACTCCGAGATGCGCGAGCAGCAGCGCGTGCACATCGATCGAGTTGATCGGAGGGCCAGGCAACAGGTGCTTCTGTTTGGTCATGAAGAGCGGCCCCTCGTCGACGCTGGTGAGCCCCGGGCGACCGTGAGAGCCTTTGACGAGCGTTGCGTCGAGCGGAATCACATCCATCAGCATGCGGAAGCCGAGGCTCTTCTTCACGAGCTTCCACCCGACGGTGAGCGCGGGAATGCGAATCGCGGGATCGAGCACCAGCTCGACGGGATCGTAGCCGGGCTTCCGGTGGATGTCGACCGTCCGCGCGAAGTCCGGCGCGCGGTTGTCGTCGAGCCAGTAGTAGTAGGTGAACCACGCCTTCGGCAGAGCGATCGCGATGAGGTCGCCGGCGCGCGCATGGTCGATCTTGTGCGCCGCCTTGCCTTCGGCGTCGAGCACCAGCTCGACACCAGGCGTCTTCTCGAGGAGCGCGCGGACCTGGTGGTGTCTGGCCGGGTCGTTGACGTAGATATGCGCGACCTGATGGTCGGCGACCGCGAACGCGGCGCTCGCGCCGGGGTCGAGCACTTCGAGGCCGAGTTCCTCGCGGACAGCGATGAGCCCCTGTTGCCGCAGGACGCGGTTGATGTGGACGGGCGTCGTGACGTCGCACAAGCCGTACTCGGACAGGATGACGACCCGCACGCCTCGCGCCTCGTAGAAGCCGATGAGATCGCCGCACAATTCGTCGACCTGTTGCACGTCGGCCGCGGCGGCGGCATCGCCGGGACCCACGCGCTGCAGGTTGTAGTCGAGGTGCGGCAGGTAGACAAGCGACAGCGTCGGCGAGAATTTCTGCTCGACGTGCTTCGCCGATTCGGCAATCCAGCGTGTCGATTCGATCGACGCCTTCGGTCCCCAGAAGCTGAAGAGCGGGAATGTCCCGAGCTTGGACTGGAGCTCGTCCCGCAGATCGCCGGGCGCCGTGTAGACGTCGGGCAGCTTTCGCCCGTCTGCCGGATACATCGGCCGCGGCGTGACGCTGTAGTCCGCGGTCGAATACATGTTGTACCACCAGAACAGGTTGGCACAGGTGAACGTCGGGTCGATCGCCTTCGCGCGCTCCCAGATTTTTGGCGCCTGCACGAGCTTGTTCGACTGCTTCCAGAATCTGATCTCGGCATCCTCGCGCGCGTACCAGCCGTTGCCGACGATGCCGTGGGTCGCGGGGTAGCTGCCGGTGAGGTAGTCGGACTGTGCCGTGCAGGTGACGGCGGGGAACGCCGGTCGAATCGGCGCCAGAGCCGCGCCCGCGGCCCAGCGCGACAGGTTCGGCGCCGCCGCGGATTTGACTATTCCTGGAGTCAGGCCGACCACGTTCAAGACGGCCGTTCGCGTCATTTATTGAACGAGCGTGAAACGTCCGCGATCGTTTGCAACACCCAATCGTACTCGCGGGCGATCGACTCGCCGAGGTCCATCTTGAGACCGGGTGGGAGCACATCCCAGGTGTAGGTTTCGATCTCGAGATGCGTGGTGAACGGTGCTTGCATCGCGATGGCGAGCACCTTCCGCACGTAGTCCTGCGTCGATCCAAATGCGTCGTACTCGCGCGCGAAGAGCGGTACGTGGAAATGAATGCGCCACTCAGCCGGCGACGCGGTTCGCTTGTGCGCGAGTGCCACGTCGAGGTCGGAGTAGTGCCGCAGTCCGGTGCTGTGCGGTTCGACCACCTGATGAAGATACGTAGTGTCGGCAAACGGGCGCAACCGGCCGGCAACCGCCGCCGCGTCCTGTTCGTTATCCGGAAAATGAACGTGGAGGGCCGAGCTCAACTGCACGCGTCCGATTCGAATACCTGCAGCCTGCAGACGCTCCAGAGCCGCCGCCGGGTCCTCGTACTCGACCGCGAAGTGGCAGCAGTCGAAGCAGAGCCTGATGTGCTCCTGCAGGTCTTGTCGCGCCTGGTCCGGACTGACACCAAGCGCCGCGGCGAGTGCAGGGGCTCCGACGGGGAACAGCCACTGCTCGAAGAACGCGACGGTCTCATCGGTATTCTCGAGGACGCAATCGGGCTCGGGCTCGATGTCGAGGTGGATGAGCGTGCCGTGTTCGCGCCGGATGCGCACCAGCGCCTCGGCCACCCGCGCGACGCTGCGCGTCATCGCCTGCCAGGCCTCAGCGCCGGTACCGGCCATCCACGCCTTGTACGAGAGCGGGGCCGTCGAGACGCCGCCGTCGACCCCACTCGGCAGGAGCGCCTGCAGAATTCGGATCAGGTCGAGCGTGTAGTCGACCCGGGCATCGTCACGCCAGTCCGGCGCGTAAACGTTGGCCTTGACCGGCGTGCCGTGGAACGGTCCATAAGGGAAGCCGTTGATGATGGCGACGTACAGCCCTTCGCGGTCGAGGAATGCGCGAAACTCGCGCAGACGATCCCCCTCGAGCAGCTGGCGCGCCTCGCGCGCCGACAGTCGCAACCCGACGCCAAACGGCGCGACTGGCGAGAAGCGCGCCTTGAGCGCCGGCGCGTACCGGCGCAGGTTCGCGAGCACGCCCTCCCAGCCGTCGGCGGCGTGGATGTTCGTGCAGTAGGTGAGGTGGAAAGGGCTTTGGTGGATATGCAAGTCGGGAGTCAATTAACAGGAGAACAAGAGTTCGCGAAGATCGCGGAGGCAACGGGTTCGACACGAAGACACGAAGTTGAACGGAGACGCACGGAGGCTGTCACGCCGGCCGGATCCCTGAGATTGTAAGTGGTCGCATCGCCGGCTGCGCCGGCGATATGAGTGGAGAAGATCACGGATAGAAGAGCGCGTCGCCGAGTCGCTTCACAATGCGCGCTCTTCTATCCGTGATCTTCTCCACTCATACCGCGCGGAGCGCGGTGCGACCACCCCTTGTGATCGGCTGAGAGTTCTCTTCTTCGTGCGTCTTCGTTGCCCTTCGTGTCTTCGTGTCGAGAGCCGTGATCTCCGTAACCTCCCAGGGCACGGTCACCCCCATTCGTTACCGTGACCCCACTTCCTGTCGTTCGAGCTCCGGCCTGATCCGGAAGCGCGCCGACTGGCTCAGGAACTGTACCGGGTTTTCGAACACGAGACGGTGAATCAATTCCTCGGAGTGCTTGCGGCGGCGCATCTCCATGATGAACCGCGGCACGGCCATCGAGTCGCTCGGGCCCCAGTCGCACGCGCCGGCGATGCAGATCCGGTCTGGCCCGAAGCGTTCGACGATGTCGGCGGCGCGCTGGGCGGAGACCTTGGTCTGCGGGTAGAGCGTGAGGCCGGCCCAGTAGCCGTGGTCGAGGATCATTCCGAGCGTGTGCTCTTCGGCGTGGTCGACGAGCACGCGGCCGGGCTCGAGCGTCGGGAAGCTCCGCAGTACGTCGACAGAGATCTTCGTCCCCTTCAGCTTGTCCTCGAGGTGCGGCGTGTGAATGAGGATCAGCTGTTTGTGGGCGAGCGCCAGCTCGATCTGCTCCGTGTAGGTTTCGATCTCGTTGCGGGTGACGCGGTTGAGGCCAATCTCGCCGATGCCGAGCACCGTCGGCCGGTCGAGGAACTTCGGGATCCGTTTCAGCACCTCGCGCGAGAGCACGCGGTCGTCGGCCTCTTTCGGATTCATCGCCATCCAGGCGTAGTGCTGGATGTGATAGAGCGCTGCGCGCTTCGGCTCGAAGTCGGTGAGCTGGCGGAAGTAGTCCTCGAAGCCATCCGCGTGGCTGCGATCCCAGCCCGCCCAGAATGCCGGTTCCGTGACCGCCACGCAGCCCGACAGCGACATGTGCTGATAGTCGTCGGTCGTGCGCGAGACCATGTGCGCGTGATGATCGATGTACTTCATGACCGCGCCTCCTCGCTCCAGCGATCGTAGGCGCCGAGCGCGCTCTTGCGATCGAGCGCATCGAGCGGGCCCTCTCTCGGGTCGCTCAGCAGCTGTTGAATGTGGTCGACGCGTCCGCTTGCCTTTCCGGGGCCGGCAGGCGCCTCGCTGAGGCCGGCGAGCGCCTCGGCGAACGCCCTCATCCGGAAATCGCGGCTCGCGTACGACGGGTCGGCCCGATCGAGGCGATCCAGGAAGGCGGCGATCTCCAGCACCTTCGTGCGATTCTCGATGAAGTACTCATCCACCAGTTCCCTGGGGCTCAGCGGGCTCGGAGAGGGTGTGGCGCTCATGACGCTCCTCGCGCAGACGGTGGGCGTGCTCGAAATCGCGGAGCATGCCGATGCTCCGGATCATAACGTCGCGGCGGATCTCGTGCACGTCGAACGGCGCGCCAATCGACCTCAACATCAGGATGGTCAGCGAGCCGCCCAGGTGCTCCCGGAATTCGTCCAGCCCTCGCAGTACGCTCGTCGCGTCGTTCTCGGCATCCAGGTTCTGGCCGAGTTCGGGGACGTAGACCGACAGGCCGAGCGCCGGCAGCAGCGAGATGATCCGCCGCCAGTCGTCCTCAGGGAGGAACCCCGCCAGATACGAGTAGGTCGTGTCGAGCGCGATCCCTATCGCCACGGCCTCGCCGTGGCCAAGCCGGTGGTCGGTCAGCTGTTCGAGCTTGTGCGCGGACCAGTGGCCGAAATCGAGCGGCCGTGACGAGCCGAGCTCGAACGGATCGCCGCCGCTCGCGATGTGTGACAGGTGGAGCATCGCGCAGCGCCGGATCACCTGTTCCATGGCCACGAGATCGCGTGCCTTGAGGGCGGCCGCCTGGCTCTCCAGGAAGTCGAAGAACGCCCGGTCCTTGATGAGGGCAGCCTTGATCGCTTCCGAGACGCCCGCCCTCCAGTGGCGATCGGGGAGCGTCTGAAGAAAGGCGACGTCGTTGATCACGGCAAACGGCGGCGCGAACGTGCCCAGGTAGTTCTTCTTCCCGAACGCGTTGATGCCGTTCTTGACGCCCATCGCCGAGTCGTCTTGGGCGAGGACTGTCGTTGGAACACGGATGAGACGGATGCCGCGGTGGGCCGTGGCTGCGGCGTAGCCTGTCGCGTCAAGCACCGCACCGCCGCCGATCGCCACGACGTAGGAGTGGCGGCAGAGGCCCGCGTCGTTGATCGCGCGGTGGATCTCGCCTACGTGGCGGGGGTCGTTCTTCACGGCTTCGCCGCCAGGGACGACGAGGACAGGCGCCGCCAGGCTGAGTACGGTGCGATGGCGCTGGACGTACTCGACGATTTGGTCCGGCAGGATCGGATGGTGATCGAGCACGCCCTGGTCGAGTACCACGACCAGGCGCGACGGCGTCTCGTCGGCCGAGCGGGCCACGACGTCGCGCAGCAGCAGGTTGGAGGGCGTCACGACACCGGTCGTGAAGTAGACCGGATACTCGAAGTCGACGCGAACCTTCTGCCTGATGACATCCATGTCGTTCAAGAATCGGATACGTTGTCTTCAGCCGGACCGAGACACGGTCTGCCTGAAGAGCTGACCGCCACGTCCTACGTCACGGCAAACAGTCGTGCCAGCGACGAGGCCACCAGGCCGGTCGCCAGAATCACGAGGCTGTAAACTGCGCCACCGTACGTGGCGCCGATCACCGCGTCGAGCAGCACGAGCGACAGGACGCCGGTCCTGATCGCATGCCTGATCGGCCCTGGCTCCGGGGTCTGGTACGCGCCCCAGAATGCCGGCAGCACCCGCCACCCGAGCACGATCGTGAATCCGGCTCCGGCCCACGATTCACCACGGAGGGCCACCGAGAGCAGCGCGACCAGCACCAGGCTCAAGGATATCAGAGCGAAAGCCGCGATTCCCGGGCGTCCGCCGTGGACTTCGCCCCGGCTGACGGCGGTCACCGCGGCGATGTAGACGAGGGGAAGGAGGGCGAGCGGCCAGGCCTCGACGAGCATTGCCGGGGCGGCCGCAACCCCCAGCAGGAGGTTCAGCCCGCGGCACAGTCCCATGTTTACGGGTCCGAGCAGTCCCTGGCGCTTGCCCCAGGCGTCGTAGACGAGGACGGACGCCGCCGTCGCGGCGGCAACCCCCGCCGCCCCGGCGGTTGCCAGCGAGGCAGCGAGCACCCCGAAGGCGAGGAGGCCCCCGCCAAGGCTGGCTGCGGCCCGGGCGGAGACACGGCCGCTCGGAATCGGCCGTTCGGGCCGTTCGGCCCGGTCGATGTCCCGATCGAACACGTCGTTGAGGACGACCCCGCCGCCATAGAGGCAGGCCGTCGCGAGCAGCAGCCAGCCGAGCGCCCGCGGGTGGCCGAGGCCGGCAACGGCGTAACCCGCCAGGACGTCGGCGAGGGCGGTCGCGACATTTGCCGGTCGAACGAGCTCGAGATAGCCGCGGTATCCATGCATCCCGTGAGAGGATTCTCGGTCACTCGCCTGGGCTCGAGCAACCCTCAAAAAACCGTTCTGCAGAGCGAAACGGACGCGTCAAATGTCGAACACGATTGACCTTGCCGCGTCACGAGTGTTACAAGCGTGGCCTCCACAGCTGCTCCTGCAAGGCGAGGCGGCGGCTGTTGCGCGCGGCAGAGTTTCGGACTCAGGTACTGATATGTCAGTACCGCGGGCTCTGGGGTGCTTAACAAACGATCGTCGGACCTGTTCTTGACGAGGTTCTTGTCGTCGCGCCTCAGGCGCCGGGAGCACTGATGTCGAACATTCGCGAAGTGGCCAAGCGCGCCGGGGTTTCGACCGCGACCGTTTCGCGAGTACTGAGCCGCCCCGACGTCGTCTCCCCCGACACGCGGGTGCGAGTGCTGAAAGCGGTCGAGCGGCTGGGCTACGCCCCCAACTCGGTGGCCAAGAACCTGCGAACGCTCAAGTCGTGCAAGCTGCTCGTGACCGTTCCCGATATCTCCAATCCGTTCTTTGCGCTCATCCTGCAGGGGATCGAAGACGCGGCGCAGAAGAACGGATACGCGGTGCTCGTCGGCGACACGCAGCACGACGAGATGCGCGAAGAGCGCTACGCGCAGATGCTCAAGCAGAAGGAGGCTGATGGCCTGATCTTTCTCGGCCATCGACTGCCGCGCGTGGCGGCGAGCGTCGTGCAGGAGGCGGCGCCGCTCTGCGCGCCGATTGTCAACGGGTGCGAATTCAGCGCCGAGCTGGGGGTGCCGAGCGTCCATATCGACAACGCGAAGGCGTCGGCCGAAGCCATGCACCACCTGTTCGAGCTCGGCCACCGCGCGATTGGCATCGTGACCGGCCCGCTCCTCAGCCCGCTCAGCCGCGACCGCCTGGCTGGTGCGCACGCGTCGGCCCGAGCCCACGGCTTTGAGCAGGATCTCATCGTGATGCAGGGCGACTTCTCCATCCGATCGGGGGCCGAAGCAGCCGAGGCGCTGCTCCAGCGTCCTCTTCCGCCGACGGCGATCTTCTGCTTCAACGACGAGATGGCCATGGGCGTCATCCGCGGCGCGCGCCGGCGCGGGCTGCACATTCCCGAGGACCTCTCCGTCGTCGGGTTCGACGACATCCGCTTCGCCGAATGCGTCGACCCCCCGCTCACGACGATCGCCCAGCCGATGCGGGCGATTGGCGAGGGCACGGTACGGCTGCTGCTCGAGATTCTCAACGGCGGCCGGCTGGCGCCGGTCTCGGTGACGCTGCCGCACAAGCTGCAGATCCGGTCGAGTACCGCGCCGCCTTCGGCGTCGCGGCGCGAATGCTGAATGCTGAAGTAAATTCAGAATTCACTTCAGCATTCAGCACTCAGCATTCACTATTGCCACGTTCACCTGAAACCGATTACATCGGGTTATAATCTCCGGCTGAAACCTCATCATTCCTTATCGAAGCTGAAGGCTGGCAGTCGATAGCCGGAAGCTGGACGCTGGAAGCGGAAACCTCATGTCTCAGAACAAGCTCGCCATCCTCGTCGGTGGTGGCCCGGCCCCCGGCATCAACTCCGTCATTGGCGCGGCGACGATCCGCGCCCGCCTCGAGGGTATTGATGTCGTCGGCATCCGCGACGGCTTCACGTGGATCATGCAGGGCGACATCGATCACATCGTGCCGCTCACGATCGACGCCGTCAGCCGCATCCATTTCCGCGGCGGCTCGCACCTCGGCATCGCACGCGCCAACCCGACGCGCGACCCGGCGCTCCTCGACAAGACCATCGACTCGCTCCTGCGGCTCGACGTATCGCAACTGGTGACGATCGGTGGCGACGACACGGCCTTCTCCGCGATGAAGCTCGAAGAGCGCGCGGCCGGACGCATCCGCGTCGTCCATGTGCCGAAGACGATCGACAACGACCTCGATCTGCCATCCCACGTCGACACCTTCGGGTTCCAGTCCGCCCGCCATTACGGCGTCGACATCGTCAAGAACCTGATGGTCGACGCCAAGACGACGACGCGGTGGTACTTCGTGATCGCGATGGGGCGGAAAGCGGGCCACCTTGCGCTCGGAATTGGAAAGGCGGCGGGCGCGACCGCGACGCTCATCACCGAGGAGTTCTCGGCGCCCATTCGGCTGAAGACCATCGTGGACTCGCTCGTCGGCGCCATCCTGAAGAGACTGAGCGACGGCCGTCGCGACGGCGTCGCGATCATCGCCGAGGGCGTGGTCCTCGACGTCGCTCCCGAGGACCTCGAGGGACTCGCCGATGTCGAGCGCGACGCCCATGGGCACCTTCGGCTCGCCGAGGTGAACCTTGGAGAAATCCTCAAGGCGCAGGTGACGGCGCGGCTGCAGACGCTCGGCATCAGGACGACCATCGCCGCGAAGAACATCGGCTACGAGCTGCGGTGCGCCGACCCGATTCCCTTCGACATGGAATATGCTCGCGACCTTGGCTACTGCGCGGCCAAGTATCTCGTCTCGGGCGGCAACGCCGCCATGGTGTCGATGCAGGGCGGCCACTTCGTGCCGATCCCGTTTGCCACCATGATCGACAGCGAGACCGGCCGGACGCGCGTCCGCCTCGTTGACATCGCGTCGACGCGCTACGCCATCGCCCGGCGCTACATGATCCGGCTGCGCAAGGATGACTTCGAGGATCCGCAGGAACTGGCGAGGCTGTCGGCGACGGCGAAGCTGACGCCGGAGGAGTTCCGGAAGCAGTTCGAGTATCTGGTGGCGCACGAGCTGCCGCCGCTCTTCATCGATCAGAAGGGCGAACGTAGTGTTTAGGCTAGTTGAAGGTTCATAAGGTTCAGAAGGTTCAGAAGGTTTACCGCCCCCCGCTGCCGGCGCCCGCGGGTGGCGGGGCGACCAGGAACGCAGCCAGATTACGCATGGTGTTGCGGTCGATCGTGTCGGCGAGCGAGTCCGGCATGATCGACGTCTTCGTCTTCGTGCGCGATTTGATCTGCGCCTTGGGCAGATCGGTCGCCGTGCCGTCGGACGCCAGAATCGAGACGGCCGCCCCGGATTCCTTCAACACCAGCGCATTGATTTTCTTTCCATCGGTCGTTTCGATCGCGGTCGTCTCGTGCTCGGGCGCGAGCTTCCGATTCGGGAAGAAGACCGCCTCGAGGAGCGCCGCCTTCGACGCGCGCAGCGGTGAGGCCGAGAGGTTCAGGCTGGCGACGCCGTGGTCGCTGCCGACCGAGCCGAACTTGTGGCACGAGGCGCAGTTGGCCTCGAACGCCTTACGTCCGGCGTCGACGTCGAGCACCTGCTGCGGCTGATAGACCGTTTCCTCGAACATCTCCTGACGGCTCAGCACGCGGCCAGCGGTCCGCGCCGCGAGCGGGGCTGCCGGGCCGGCGCCGCGGCCGCCACCGCCGCCGGCGCCGCCCCGTCCACCTCGTGCGGCGGCAGCCGCCGCCTGGCGTGCCTGGATGTCGGCGAGCTCGGTCGGCGTGAGCGGCGAGAAGTCCGGCGCCTTCGCATAGAGCAGCGTCTTCTCGTCGTCTGTCGCGTAGAGGTCGGCGACCGAGTCGAAGAATTGACCGACGAAGTTGATGAACTGCGCGCCGCCGCGCCACTTCGATGCGCGTCCCAGCACCTCGGCGAGCTGCATTTTGTCGTTCGCGCTCCAGCCCTGCTTGATCATCCGCAGCGCGTACAGGTAGTGGAGCTGCAGCTCCTGGTTCTCGTTGGTCTTGGGAATGGCCGCCAGGATCTTGGGAATGGCCGCGGCCTGTCCGGCGTAACCGAGCATGAGCGCGAGCTGGCGATTGATCCGTTCGTCATTATTACCGGGGGGTGCCGGGAACTGCCCGATGATGAGCGCGTTCAGCTGCTCGCGTTGTGCCGCCGGCAGGCCGCCCTTCACCTCAGTGGCCGTATACATGAACGTCCGGTAGAGCCGCAGCTTGTTGTCGGCCGAGAGATTGGTCTGCTTGAGCATCCCGAACTGCTTGTCGAGCACGGGCTGGAGGCTCTCCCCGTTAGCGGTTCGGACCCAGGCCAGCATGCCGTCGAGGGCCCCGAGCGGGTTGGTTTCGGCGATCACGCGATCCTTCCACTCGGCGCGCGCGGTGTGTTCGATCGCGATGCGGCCGGCCCAGCGCACGAACCGATCGGGATCATTCAACAGTGCGTAGATGTCGGCCACGGGCGCGAGGCTGGGTTTGTCGGGGGACTGGCCCATGCGCACGAGCGCCTCGGCGGCGCGCCGCCGCACAGCGGGATCGCGATCCTTGAGCGCAGCCGCCGCGACCGTCTTTGACGCGTCACCCTGCACGCCTGCCACGTAAGTCACCGCGGCGCGCACGTCAGCGTTGGCGTCTTTGATGAGCGCCGTCAGCAGCTCTCCGCTTGGCGGCGCGCCGTGTCGCTGCATCTCGTAGATCGCGCGCGCGCGCTCCATGCCGGCTGCCGACGCGTTGCGCGCAACCTTCTCGAGCTCGCTCCCGAAGTTTGCGCCCCTGGCGTCTATTGCGGTCTTCACCTTCTCAATCGCCGCCCAGCCCCAGCTCGAGAGCGGCTGCGGCTGACGCACGACCGCGAGGATGCCGGTCATGTCGGGCGCCGCCGGGGCCGTGCCCGTGTAGCGGAGGCGCCAGAGGCCGCCCGTCGTGCTCCGTCCGCCGGTCGTGAAATACATCATGCCGTCGGGTCCGACTTCGACGTCGGTGATGTTGAACGGCTCGCCGTGGACGAACTCGGCCCGATCCGTGCGCGACGTGTACGTCGCGCCGCTCGGCGTCAGCGCCGTGTAGAGCAGGCGGCCTCGCGACCAGTCGGCTTCGAAGAAGCTGTCGAAGTACTCCTTCGGGTAGGCGTAGCTCGAGTAGAACTCGACACCGACCGGAGATCCGCGGCCGAGGTCGCGCGTCGGCGGGAGCGAGTCGATGTAGTACGGCGGGTATTTGCCGGAGCCGTTCCTGTAGCCGTAGTTGCCGTTGAGAATCTCGTGGACCGTGCGGACCTCGCGGTACCAAGGCAGTCCGATGTCCCATTCCATGTCGCTGTCGAAGAGGAAGGCTTCCCCCGAAAGGTTGTAGCCGAAGTCGTACGAATTGCGGTTGCCGCCCGAGAACACACGAAACTTCATCGTGCCCGGGTTCCAGTCGAAGATGGCGCTGTGCGCACCTTCGCGCGCGCTCTGGCCGAAGTTGGCGAAGTAGGGCAGGAACTGCGCGTCCTTGTCCTTGAGGACGGGGGACGTCAGATCGAGCGCGGGATCGGCAATCGTTTCGTTGTTGCCGACGACGACGGCCATGCCGCCGTCGGGACGGCGGCGGATCGCGTGGGGACCGTGCTCCTGAATCGAGCCGGCCATCGCCAGGATCTCGAACGTATCAGCCACGTCGTCGCCGTTGGTGTCGTCCAGCCGGACGATGGCGGCGCGGTTGTTGATGTTCGGGCCGCCGCGGCCGCCTCCGGGCGCGGGCGGCGGCGCGGCCGCCACCTGCTCCGGCGTCGGGACGATCGCGCACGACGCGTACAGCGTCCGACCTTCGAACCAGAGGCCCTGGCAGTTCCGCACCCTGTCGCTGATGATCTTCTCCGACTCGTAGATCCCGTCCTTGTCGTTGTCGAGCAGGATCCGCGGGAAGTCGTTCTCCTTCGACACGACCAGGCGGCCGAGGCTGTCGAAGGTAATCACGACGTAGCTGTCGTTCTTGTCGGGCGGGTTCATGCGCTCGATGGCAAATCCCGGCAGCGTGCTGAACTTGACACCGGCCACCGTCTGGGTCACGAGGCTCGCCTGATTCGGCGCCTGACCTTTCGGCACCGCGCCCGGCACGGCGATTCCGGCCAGCACGAGTACCGCGCACACGTATCGCTTGCTCATCGCAGAAATCCTCTCTAGTCTTTTCCGAGGGGCTTCGCCCCTCGGACTCCCCTACTGGCTCGCTCGCGGGGACCCCGGCGCCCCGCGCCGCTCGCCAGGCTCACTCGCTTCCGCTCGTTCGCGCTGTTAATGAGACAGCTTGTAGTTACGGGTCGCTATTTTCCTGGTCCTTCGAGCAGGTAGGCGGTCACGTCGCGCACCGCGCCATCGCCCACCTTGTCCGCCAGATTGTCCGGCATGATCGAGGTCTTCTCTCTCTCCCGTTTCGCTATCTGTGCCTTTGGTACCGCGACCAGGTCCGGAGTTCCGGCAATCTTCAGCACGACATTCTGCTCGTTCTCGCTCGTCATGAGCCCGCGAAGCGTCTTGCCGTCGGCGAGCGTCAGGACGGTGGTTTCGTAGAGCTCGTCGACTTTCTCGGACGGGAAGAAGATCGAGCGCAGGATGTCGCGTCGCAGCATCGTGTTGGCTCTCGTCAGCTCCGGCGCGTACTCCTTGCCGATGGTGCCGAAGCGGTGACACTCGGCGCAGACTTCGCGGAAGACCTGCGCGCCCGCGGCCGGATTCGGCGCTCCGCCGCGGCCGGCGAGCGAACCAGGTCCGCCGCCGCGCGGGAACACGAGGTTGTCGTAGCGCTCCTGGCGATCGAGCGGCACGTTGCGTGCGGTCGCCGGCGGTCCACCTCGCGCTCCACGTCCGCCCCCGGGTGCGCCCGGCGCCCCAGGCGCTCCAGGCGCCGCGAACCCGCCGGCCGGCGCCCCTGGCGGCGCATTCCCCCGGCCTCCCGCTGTCGCCAGCTCCTCGACCGAGAGCGGGGCGAAGAGCGGCGCCGCGGCGTAGGCGGCCTGCTTCTCTTGTTCGTCCAGCGCGTCGATGGTGGCGTCGAAGATGTTGTTGACGTGTCCCGCGAACGTCGAGCCTCCGCGCCACATCGAGCTCTTCGCGAACCAGTCGATCATCTGCTGCTTCTCGGCTTTGCTCCACCCTCGATCGATAACCCGGAGCGAGTACATGTAATCGATCTGACCCGGCTGGTCGTCGTTGCCTTTGGGCATCAGCGCGAGGATCTTGCCGATCACGTCGGGCTCGCCGGTGTAGGCGAGCACCTTGGCCAGATGGTGCGTGAGCAGGACCTCACTGCAGGTCGCCGGTCCTGTCTTGTTCGTGCACTCGACCCAGGTGCCGACGGGCGCGACGGTCGGCATCTGGCCGATCAGGGCGTCATGGACCTGCTTTCGGATCTCGGGCGCCACGCCGCTCCGCGTTTCGGTCGCGGCGACCTCGAACGTCCGCAGCACGCGAATCTTGTCTTCGGGCGTCAGATTCGGGCGCTTCATCAGGCCGACAACCTTCTCGAAGATCGGAGCCAGGTCGGCGTCGGACTGCGGCGGCGCCGTGTTCGTGAGGGCGAGGAGCCCTTCGGTCAGCGGCACGAGCGCGGTTTCCTTCATGACGAGCGGCATCCACTCGCCGCGCGGCGTGTGCTCCAGCGCGATGCGCCCTGAGTACCGGACGAAACGATCCGAATCCTTGAGGAGCGCGTAGATATCGGCGACCGGCGCGAAGCTCTGCTTGCCTGCCGTCAGCCCCTGCCGGACGATCGCTTCGGCCGCACGACGCTTCACCAGCGGCGACGCGTCCTTGAGCGCGGCCGCGGCCACGGCCCTGGCCGCGGCGCTCGTTTGCACGCCCGCGGCGTACACGGCGGCCGCTCGCACGTCGGCGTCGCGATCCTTAGTCAGCGCTCGAAGGAGGTCCGGGGTTGGAGCCGGCCCGTGGCGCTGCAGCTCCAGGATGGCGCGGGCCCGATCGCCTGGTGCCGCCGTCGTCGTGCGCGCGAGCTTCTCGAGCTCGGTTCCGAACGATCCGCCCATGGATACCTTCAGGCGCTCGATCGCCGCCCATCCCCAGCTCGAGATCGGCTGCGGCTGGCGGACAATCGCGAACACACCCGACATGTCGGGCTGCGCCGGCTTCGCGCCGGTCCAGCTCACCTTGTAGAGTCCGCCCTGTCCGGCCGCACCGCCCGTCGTCAGATAGATGTTGCCGTCTGGACCCACTTCGAGATCGGTGATCGGCATCGGCTCGCCGTGCACGAACTCGGCGAGGTCCTCGCGTCCCGAGAATGTTGCGCCGCGCGGCGTCAGCGCTGTATAAAGCAGCCGGCCCCGCGACCAGTCCGCCTCGAACAGGTTGTCAAAAAAAGACGACGGATACGCGTAGCTCTGGTAGACCTCGACGCCCACGGGCGAGCCTCGACGCAGGTGCCGGAGCGCGGGCATGACGTCGAAGTACTCGTCCTGCATCTTGCCGGTGCCGTTGCGATAGCCGCCGTCACCGCCCGGAATCATGTGAGCGGTGTTCACTTCGCGGTACCACGGGGCGTTCACGTCCCATTCCATGTCGCTGTCGAAGACGAAGGCCTCGCCGGCAAGGTTGAAGGCGAAGTCGTACGGGTTGCGCATGCCGCTGTAGAAGAGCGCGAACGTGTTGTTCGGCTGCAGCCGCCACACCGTCGCGTGCACGCCGATGCGTGTGCTGTTGCCGAACCGCGGATCGTTGAACGCCGGCAGGAACTGTCGTTCCTTGGAGTTGGTCCAGTTCGGCGACGCGTCCTTGTCGACGGCATCGTCGTTGACCGGCGCCGCGCCGACGTAGGTGTTGTTGCCGATGAGAAACATGATCGAGCCGTCGGGGCCGCGGCGGATCGCGTGCGGGCCGTGATCGCCCATGCCGTTGCTGGTGTAGCGCTGGATCCGCTCGATCGTGTCCATCACGTCGTCGCCGTTGGTGTCCTCGAGCTTGTAGAACCCGGGGATGCCGATCGTCGGTCCCTGATTGCCGCGGCCGCCGCCCGGCGGCTGACCGGCGCCGCCTGGCGCCTGGGGCGGACCGAACGCCGGCGCCGCATCGGGAGGGGGATCGCCGGCAACCACTCCCCGGCAGTTCGCGTAGAGCGTCCGCCCGGCGTAGAAGAGCCCATGGCAGGTATTGAGCTTGTCGCTGACGATCTTCTCGCCCTCGAAGATGCCGTCGCCGTTCGCGTCGATCAGCAGGCGCGGAGAGCTGCCGTTGCCCGAGCTGCTCTGCGAGACCACGGGCCGCCCGAGGCTGTCGAAAGTGACGACGATGAGCGATTCGGTCTTGTCGGCCGGTGTGACGCGCTCGATCTTGAATCCGGGCAGCAGGGCGAACGCTGATCCGGCAGGGAAGGGCTGATCCTGCGCGCGCTCGAGCGACGATTGCGGACGCTGCCAGGCCTCGGGCCATCCGGCGAGCAACGCGAAGACGAGCAGTCCCAGTCCAGCATTCAGGAATCGACGTTGGGTCATCGGCACACCTCGGGTCAGTGGTGGCGGATTCTAGCAACGTTCGTCGGGTCCGCCACCGCCGAACTTGCGGTGCGTGCCCGTGTCGCAATGCCAAACGTTCGGGGCTCGCGCCGGTGCCTCAGGAGCGCCAGCGAATTGCGCGGTTGGGAACCGGTTCGATCCCGTGAATTACCTTCGGAGCCTGGTGAAGTCCGTTCCAGGCCGGTCGGCTCATCTATCAGCTGCCGGCGGTCGCACACGATGTCGCAATGTCAAACGACTGTTGTTGGTCCTGTCCCCGCGCCGGTGCGCTCGATGGCGCCCGCAATCTCTGACCGATCGCCTTCCGTGAGCTCGAGTCGTCCGGCGGCGATCCATCCGTCGACCTGTTGCGAGCTGCGGGCGCCGACGATCGCGCCGGTGACGCCTGGGGCTGCGAGCGTCCAGGCGACGGCGATGGCGCCGACGGTCGTGTCGTGACGCGCGGCGATCGGACCGAGCGCGTCGGCGAGTGCCAGGTTGTTCTGCAGGCGAGGCGCCTGGAACTCCGGTGACCGCGACCGCCAGTCGTCGCTGCCGAGCGCCGCCGCTCGCGCTTCGGTAAAAGATCCGGTCAGCAGTCCCGATTGCATCGGGCTGTAGACGATCACGCCGGTGTCGTGCGCGCCGCACCAGGGAAGTTCGGCGGCGAGCGCGTCCCGGCGGATTGGCGAGAACGGCGGCTGCAGCGTGTCCACGTGGCCCAAGCGCTCGGCTGCTTCCAGCCGATCGATCTTGTGATTCGAGAGACCGACGGCTCGAACCTTGCCTTCCTTCTTGAGGTCGAGGAGCGTCTGCCAGTACAGCTCGACCGGCGTTCCGTCTTCCGCCGGCCAGTGCATCTGGTAGAGATCAATCAGCTCCACGCCGAGACGCTTCATCGACTGCTCGACTTCGCGGCGGAGCGACGACGGTTCGCCGATGCGAAGCGATTGCACCATCGGCCTCTGCTCGTCCCAGACGAGGCCGCACTTGGTGAAGACGTACGGCCGATCGCTCGCGGGATAGTCGCGGAGCAGCCGCCCGACGACCTCTTCCGAGTGTCCGAGCCCGTACACCGCGGCCGTGTCAATCCAATTGACGCCGCGCTCCACGGCGTGCCGCATCGCCGCGATCGACTCGTCATCGTCCTGCGCCCCCCAGGCGAACGACCATCCCCCGCCGCCAATGGCCCAGGCGCCGAAACCGACGCGCGTGATCTGCATACCCGTCGTGCCGAGCGCGCGCGTCGGCAGTGTTGATGTCTGTTTGCTCATGTGTGTTCTATTTCGCTGTCGACTCTGACTGTCGACTCTGACTGTCGACTCCGACTGTCGACTCCGACCGTCGACTCCGACCGTCGACTGTCGACTCGGACTGAGGACTGTGACTGTCGACCGTCGACTGAAGACTGTCGACTGTTTCATTCCGGCACTATCTTCCCCGTGATCCTCCCCAGCAGCTTGACCGCGTAGACGCTCAGCCGACCGCGCGTCTGTTCCATGTCGGCTGGCCCGTTGAAGAGACCGAGCGGGCGCAGCTCGTCGACCGCCTTGTCGTCGCCGTCGAACGGATGGGTCGCAATCCAGTAGAGGATCTTGATGAGATCATCCTTGGGGATGTCCTCCTGGATGCGCTCGAAGACGACCATCGGTACGAAGCGCTCGAGGTCCGACATCTGGAACACGTCGGGAACCGCCGCGACGTAGAGGAAGTTGCGCACACGCTGCACGGGGTCCGGGACCTGGCCGGGTTTCCAGGCTGGCAGCGCCGCGCGAATCTTGTCGAGCTGCGCCGCGGTGTTCTCGTCGGGCTCCTCGGCGAGCGGCGCGATCGGCGTCACCACGCCCGAGTCGGGCGGCAACCGCGTGAAAATCAGGTCGCGGTCGATGTCCGCGAGCGTGACCTCGCGCCAGGTCGCCGGCGGGCTCGTGCCCGGTGTCGCGCCGGAGTGCGGCGCCGGAGCTGGTGCGGCGGCTCGCGGCTCCGCGGCCGGCGGTGCTTTCGGTGCAGCTGCCGATGGCACCGCAGCTGGCGGGACGTGCGGAGCGGGAGGTGCCAGCGTCGCGCTCGGACTGGGGGCGGTCGCGATAGCCGTCGGAGAAGCGCCAGGTCGCGGCTGAGCGTCGGGCGTTGGCGTCGGCTCGACGGACGGGGTCGAGGTCGCTGGCACCTGACCGGTCGATGTGCCGACCACCTTTCGCCCCCGCGTTTCGCTCGTGACCCCGACGGCCACCCACGCGGCGAGCGCCACGGCCACCCAGGCCTTGCCCGGTGAGGCGGCGAACCGCTGCTCGGCGTCCCAGCGGAACATCTTGGCGCCCGCCAATGATCCGGCGGCACCGATCAGCACGAGCGCCAGCACGCTGAAGCCGGCGGTGCCCAGCCCGTTGCCGGTCACGCACGCCTGCAGCGCCTCGACGGCGTAGCGGCCTGGAAAGAAGCCGGACAGTCGCTGCGCCCAGTCGGGCAGGCTCGCGAGCGGCACAGCGACGCCGCCGATGATGAGCATGGGCAGAAAGATGCACTGCCCGAGTGCCTGCACGGCCGGAACGTTGTCGGCCATCATCGCAATCACCAGGCCGAGGCCGATGAAGGCGAACGCGACGCACGTGAAGGCCAGGAGAAGATCGAACGGATGTCGCGGCAGCGGCATGCCCAGACCCATGGCCAGCACGAGCTGCAGCAGTGCGGCAACAACCAGGAGGAGGTAGCGCGCGGCGACCGTGCCCGAAACGAGCGTAGCGGTCGACACCGGCGTCAACCGGTATCGGCGCCACACCCCACGCTCGCGCTCGCTGACGATCGTCGTCGGCAATCCGAAGCACGCGCCACCGAGCGCCGTGACGGTCAATAGCTCGCCGACGTGGCGCACGAGCGGCACCTGCTCGAAGCGGTAGAGCACCCAGAACGCCACGAGGAAGATCGTCGGGAACAGATAGCTGTAGATGAGTGCCATCTTGTTCCGCGCGTGCAGGCGCAGGGTGATCTCGAGCTGGTGGAGGAAGGCGGCCATGTGTTAGCGTATCAGCTCTCAGCTCTCAGCTCCAAAGCATTCAGAGTACATTCGGTCGACTAGGGTCTGAAAGCTCTGGCTGAGAGCTGAGAGCTGACAGCCGAGAGCTCTCTCCTGTCAGCTCCAGAAACACATCCTCGAGCGTCGCCTTGCTGATGTGCAGTTCGGCGATCTCGATGCCCCGCGCGTCGAGCTGCTTCAGGATCTCCGCAACGGTTGCGTGGACTCGCGTCGAGCGGAAGCTCGCGCTGGTGTCGTCGATCGATAAGCCCTCGACTCCGGGAATTTTCTCGAGCCACTCCCGATCGAACTTCTGAACGGTCGCAAGCCGCACGGACGTCGCGGCCCTGGATCGCGAGACGAGCTCCCGCGGCGTGCCCGTGGCGACAATGCGGCCGCGATCGATGACCGCGATGCGATCGCAGAGCGCCTCGGCCTCGTTGAGGTAGTGCGTCGTGAGGAGCACGGTATGCCCCTCGTGCTTCATCTTCGAGATCTCGTCGTGGAGCTCGCGGCGCGAATGTGGATCCAGACCAGCCGTCGGCTCGTCGAGGAACACGAGCTCGGGATTGTTGACGAAGGCGAGCGCCAGCGCCAATCGTTGCCGCTGTCCGCCCGAGAGGGTCTCGAATGGCGCGTCGGCCTTGTCCAGAAGCGCGAAGCGCTCGAGGAGCGCCGCCGGGTCCGCTTTCTGGCGATAGAACGCGCCAAAGAGCGCCAACGCCTCACGCGGCGTGATCTTGTCCTGCAGGGCTGTCGTCTGCAGGGCCGCGCCGATCTTCTCCTTCACGTCGCGAGGCCGCCGCCGGGCATCGATGCCGCAGACGTCGATGGCGCCCTCGTCTGGCTCGCGAAGTCCGATGATGCATTCGACCGTCGTTGTCTTGCCGGCGCCGTTGGGGCCGATGAGCCCGAAGATCTCGCCATCGAGGATCTCGAAACTTACGCCGCGCGCCGCTTCGACGCTGCCGTAGCGCTTCTTGAGATCGCGGACCGAAACCTTCGGTGACACTGACATGGCTCAGGGCTCAAGGCTCAGGGCTCAGGCAAGAGCTCTCAGATCCTAATCGATCGGCTATGGACTCAAGGCTTTTGCCTGAGCCTTGAGCCCTGAGCCTTGAGCCTAGATTAATCCCCCGTCCCGCGCGAGCTTGAGCGCCTCGATGGCAGCGCCGCGTGAGCCGGCCGTGTCACCGTCGGGCATGATGTGAATCGGGATAGCGGCCTGCTCTTTCCGCTGTGGGGGCATGCCGGCGCGGATTTCGTCGATGACCCATTGCCGGAAGGCGTTGTCGGTTTCAATCGCACCGCCCCCGACGATGAGCGCGTCGGGGTCGAACGTGTTGATCATCTCGTCGAAGAAGAGCCCGAGCGCGTGCGCCTGCACGCGGAAGATGTCGCGGCACATGGCGTCGCCGCGCTCGGCCAGCCCGCGAACGCGCTTGGCAGCCGACACAGGGTCCATCCCCGCCAGCTCATGATTCGGGTAGCGCGCCAGGAAATAGGGCAGGAGGGATCGGCCGATTGCGGTCAGCGAGCAGAGCGATTCGAGATCGCCCGTACGCCCGCAGTTGCACTCGGGCACGAGGCCATCGATGGCCTTGATGCTCTGGTAGGGAATCAGCACGTGTCCGAGCTCTCCCCCAAATCCGTGACGCCCCTTGACGACGTTGCCGTCTACGATGACGCCGCCGCCGAGGCCGGTGCCGACAATCGCCGAGATGGACGTGGCCGTGCGGCTCGCGCCGAAGATCGTGAAGTGCCCCCACAGGGCGCCGGCATTACCGTCGTTGAGGTAGGTCACCGGCTTCCCGAGCTTGTGCGCGAGGGCCTCACGGAGGTCGAAGCCGCTCCATGCCGGGTGGACGAAATTCGTGGACCCTCGCGCGCTCAGCACGCCCGTGCTGCTCGCCGGTCCAGGCGTGTCGAGCCCGACCACTACGACGTCCTCGACGGTGATCCCCGCCCTTGCCACCGCCATCGCGAGGCCGTCGGCGATCTGCTGCAGGCAGATGTCCGGTCCCTCCCTCGATCGGGCCGGATGCTCGCACAGGCCGTCGATCAGCCAGCGTTCGTCGCGGTCGACGAACGTGTAGTTGACGGCCGTTCCTCCGAGATCGATTCCCGCAACGACAGGCATATGGGCCGAATTCTACTCTGTCGATCGGCCAAAGATCGAAGTTCGGCTGGATGTGTCCGGACGAAGTGTCCGGCTTCAGCCGGACCGCGTGTTGGACATAAGATAGGGTTTTCAAGAGTGGAGGAGCAATCGTGATGAAGCACCACAACAGCCGCCGCGAGTCCGCATCAAGACTGTCGGCCATGGCCGCTCTGATCGCGGTCGCGATGTTGCCCGTCGCCCCGGTTCGCGGCCAGCAGCCCGCAAGCGGAGGAGCCACCGTGAACTCGTTCTACGACTTCAAGACCATGACCCTCGAGGGCAAACCCGCCGACCTGAGCATGTACAAGGGCAAGGTGAGCCTCGTCGTGAACGTGGCCAGCAAGTGCGGCTACACGCCGCAGTACGAAGGCCTCGAGAAGCTGCAGAAGGAAAAGGGCGGAAAGGACTTCAACGTCCTTGGATTCCCCAGCAACGACTTCGGCGGCCAGGAACCAGGGACTGCCGAAGAAATCGTCACGTTCTGCAAGCTCACTTATGGCGTGACGTTCCCGATGTTCGAGAAGGTGGTCACCAAGGCCGGAGCAGGCCAGTCGCCCATCTACTCGTTCCTGGGCAGCTCTGGAAACCTGCCGGCCTGGAACTTCAGCAAGTACGTCATCGGCAAGGACGGCAAGATCGTCGCGTTCTTCCCGAGCAAGGTGACGCCGGAGGCGCCGGAGCTGCGCGCCGCCATCGACAGCGCGCTCGCGGCGAAATAAGGCTCAAGGCTCAGGGCTCAAGGCTCAGGCAAGATCTTCGGGTCTGGGGTCGAAGGGTTTTGCCTGAGCCCTGAGCCCTGAGCCCTGAGCCGCGAGCTGCCAGCAGCCAGCAGCGAGCCCCCACCAGTTCGCACTGCGAAATGGCCAGACGTCCGCCGGCCCCGCCAAAAAGCCCGTGATTTCTCAAAAAATGCCCGTAATTGTGACAATTTTGTGATATTTCAACGTTTCTCATCCCGAAAGACCGCTCGATCGCAAGACTCCCTTTGACAGCCCGGTAACGGGAGCGTAGCCTTCCGCGCACGCTTCGAATGGGGTTCTCCCCGTTGACGGCGTGCTCTACCAGCGTTCATCTCACGGAAAGATTAAGAGGAGGGGATCGTGAGCCATCGTTTCTGTAGCGCGGTGCTTGCGTTGGCGATGATTGTCGCCGGAGCGGCCACTCGTGCGGACGCCCAGGGCCTGACCGCCCAATTGTCGGGCGTCGTCACCGACACTGGCGGCGGCGTGATGCCGGGCGCCACCGTCACCATCAAGAACGTCGGCACGAACCTGACCAAGGAGACCGTCACTGGTGCCGATGGCGCGTTCGCGTTTCCTGACTTGCTCGCCGGGACGTTCGATCTGACCGTGACCGTCCAGGGCTTCAAGAACTACGAGCAGAAGGGCATCGTGGTTGGCGCGACCGACCGCATCGCTCTCCGTGCCATCGCACTCGAGGTCGGCGCGCTCGAAGAGACGGTGAGCGTGACGAGTGAGGCGACGCTCGTGCAGACGAACAACGGCGCGCGATCGGCGCTCATCACGCGAGAGAACCTCGAGGACATCTCGCTCAAGGGCCGCGATTTCGCGGGCATGCTCAAGATATTGCCCGGCGTCATCGACACGAGCGCGCGCGAGGCGCCCGGCTGGGGCAGCATGGGCGGCCTGTCGATCAACGGCCGCACGTCCTTCAACTTCTCCTACGACGGCGTCACCAACAAGGATACCGGCTCGAACAGCGGCAATTACGCGGCGCCCGCGCTCGATTCGATTGCCGAGGTGCGCGTGCAGGCCTCGAACTTCCAGGCCGAGTACGGCCGCAGCTCCGGCGCGACGATCTCGGTCATCACACGCAGCGGCACCAAGGACTGGCGCGGCAGCCTGGCATTCTACAAGCGCGACGACGCGTGGAACGGCAACGAGTTCTCGCGCCGCCAGCAGTGCGGATTGGGCGTCACCGCGCAGTGCGATGCCGCCGCTCTACACCTTCGACAACACCGCGTGGACGCTGGGCGGTCCCGTGCTCATCCCGGGCACGTCGTTCAACAAGGGACGGAACAAGCTCTTCTTCTTCTGGTCGCAGGACCTTCTGTCGCGCACGGACCCCGGCACGCTCAATCAGCGCCGGATGCCGACCGCGCTCGAGCGCGCCGGTGACTTCTCGCAGACGCTCGACAGCAACAAGAACCTGATTTACATTCGCGATCCGCTGCTTTCCGGTACGTGCAGCAGCCAGACCGGCGGGCCGGCGTGTTTCGATGGCAATAAGATCCCGGCCGGCCGGATCAACCCGACGACACAGGCGCTTGTTGAACCTCTTCCCGTTGCCGAACGCGAGCGATCCGACCGGCACCAACCAGTACAACTACACGTTCCAGACCGTGCAGGACTGGCCGCGGAACGACCAGGTGCTGCGGATGGACTGGAACGTCGGGCCCGACACGACCTTCTACGGCCGGCTCCAGTTCGGCTACGAGAAGCGCGCGGGCGGCGTCTCGTTTCTCGGCTCGACCGGCGCCGGATGGCCGCAGCAGCCGAGCAAGTACGAGATCGACACGGTCAGCTACGTCAACACGCTGCTGCACACGTTCAACCCGACGACGTTTGCCGAGTTCACCGTCGGCGTGAACTGGTCGCACCAGTACACGAGCGCGCTCGACCAGCAGGCCAAGGACGTCAACGATCGGACGAAGGTGCTGCCGGGCCTCGGTCAGTACTTCCCGTCGGCCAACCCGGACAACCTGATGCCGCAGGCGAGCTTCAGTGGCGGCCCTCCGGGAACGATCGGGTCGTTCAACGTCGAGTCCCGGTGGCCGTTCTTCGGCTACAACCGGCTCTGGAACTTCTCGGGCAACCTGACCAAGATCAAGGGTGCTCACACGTTGAAGTCCGGCTTCTTCGTCGAGCATACGACGCGCCCGGCGCAGCGGTCGTCGACGTTCAACGGGTCGCTGAGCTTCAACACCGACGGTCAGGCCCCGCTCAACACCAACATCGGCTTCGCCAACGCGCTCATCGGAGCCGTGACGCAGTACCAGGAGTCCGACGGCCATCCCGTCGGCGCATGGCCTCTTCATGAACACCGAGTTCTACGTGCAGGACAACTGGCGCGTGAACCGGAAGTTCACGCTGGATGCGGGAGTCCGGTTCTACTACATCACCCCGACCAAGAGCGACGGCGACCAGGTCGCGGCGTTTGGTCCCGACGTCTGGAACAGCGCTCAAGCGCCGAAGCTGTATCAGCCTGTCTCGACCGCGCAGGGCCGCCGCGCGCTCAACCCGCTGACGGGCGAGGTTCTCCCGGCCATCTACATCGGCCGCCTCGTGCCCAACTCCGGCAACTTCATCAACGGCATGCAGGTGTTCGACGGCACGCCGCAGCAGAAATCGCCCTTCAAGGCGGCCCCGCGTATCGGCTTCGCGTGGGACGTGACCGGCGATGGCAAAACGGCGGTGCGCGGCGGATTCGGCATCTTCTACGACCGGTACTCCGACGACAACATCCTCGACCTGATCGAGCTGCCGCCGGTACTGAACACCTATACCTTCAACTACACGACGCTTGACGCTCTGCTGAGCAATCCGCTGTCGGCCACGCCGACCGCGGTTCGGTACATCGACGAGTTCACGCCGCCGGTCGTCTACAACTGGAGCCTCGGCGTCCAGCGCGAGATCGGCTTCCAGCTCGTCGCCGACGTCGCGTACGTCGGCAACGCCGCGCGTGACGTGCTGATCACCAACGGGGCCATCAACGGCCGTCCGTATGGCTACGCGTACCAGGCGTCGAGCCTGGATTCCACCGTCGTTTCGGGCGGGCAGGCACAACCGTACCCCGACGATCTCCTCCGGCCCTACCAGGGATACGGCTCGATCACCCAGCGCACGTTCGCAGGGTACGGCGACTACCACGCGCTGCAGGTGTCGATGAACCGCCGTCGCACGTCGGACGGGCTGTCGTTCGGTGTGTCGTACACCTACTCGGTCAGTAAGAACCTGGGGACGATCGATCCCTTCGTTCAGGACAACCGGGCGAGGAACTACACGCTCAACGGGAGCCGCCCGCACAGCCTCGTCGTCAACTACTCGTACGAGATCCCGAACCTCAGCAAGAAGTGGGACAACGTCCTGGTGAAGGCGCTGGCCGACAACTGGCAGGTCTCGGGAATCACGTCGATCCTGAGCGGCACGAAGCAGGGCTTCTCGTACGCCTACACCAACGTTCCCACGGGCGTCCTGAGCGGCACCGGGGCGATCAACGGCGGCGCGAGCCGGCCCGACATCGTCTGCGACCCGAACATTTCCCGAGGCGATCGGAGCTTCGACAAACAGTTCGACACCTCGTGCATCAGACCCCCGTCCGATCCGAACCGGCTGGGGAATGCGATCGGCGATGAGTACCAGGGACCGGGCTTCATGAACTGGGACTTCTCGTTCTTCAAGGTCGTGCCGATGGGCGGCACGAGGCGCCTGCAGTTCCGCGTCGAGCTTTACAACGCGTTCGATACGGACCAGTGGACCGCGACCGACACGAGCGCCACGTTCAACTACGTGACGGGCGTGATGAACGACGCGAACTTCGGCAAGCTGACCGGTGCGACGCAGAGCGCGCGCCGCATCCAGCTTGGCGTGAGGTTTACTTTCTAGGTTCGAGACAACCGGGCAACATAGACTTGGGGGGCGCTCTTCGGGGCGCCCTCCTTTTTGTACGACTGTCGTCAGTCGGCAATCGTTAGTCGTGAGTAGTCCCAGTCGGCAGTTCGCGCCTACTGCTGAGCTCGGGGACACCCAACCGGGACAGTCCCCGGGGACACCCAACCGGGACAGTCCCCGGGGACACCCAAGGTTGGGTGTCCCCGGCGGTCGCGGCGGCTCAATCGATCTGGAAACGCACGTGTTGGGTGTCTTTGGCTTTGCCGAGGGTCGCTTCGACCGTGAACAGATACTGTCCCGGCGCCAGGGTGGACACCGGAATGTCGATGGTGTACTCGGCGCCGCTCCCCGCGGTGAAGCGCTCTGGTCCCAGCGGGTAGTCGAACCGCGCGCGCTCCTCGCCCGAGGCGTCGATGACCTTCGCGGTCACGGTCGCGGCGGACGGCGCGTTGTCGGTTTCTTCTGATACACGCGACCAAAGGCAGACACGCGGATGTCGCGCGGGAATTGACGGTTGGCCGTCGGTACGACGGGCAGCAGGGCGGCGAGCGCTCCTTGGGGCGCGGAATGGAGGGCTGGAGCCGTCGACAGCACGACTCCCGACATGGATACCGAGGCTTCAGCAAAATCAGCGATGGTGATCTCGTGGAACACGCTGCCGGTCAGTTTCTGGCGCCCGAGCTCGGTCGCGAGCCGCAGGAGGTAACGGCCGGGAGGCAGGTCGAGTTGGGCCAGCAACTCGTAGTAGACGGTCGGAAGCGAGCCGCGGCGCAGCGCGATGTCCGCACTGACGCGCTGCGACGTGACCTCCCGCCCGTCGGGTGTGAACGCACGCAGGAGCATCACGGCTTTCTCCGAACCAAGAATGCCGCCCGCCGTGGGCTGACGCACGCCTAGGACGACCGCGACCGCCGCGCTCTTGCGGTTCGGTGTCGCAAACGCGGCTGCGGCGACCTGAAGGGGGACACCGGGATTCGCCGTCCAGCCATTGACGGCCGCATCGAGCCCGGCGACCGCCGGCTTCTCGGGGATTCCCGACTCCGTCGCGAAGTAACCTCCTCGCGCCAGCACTGTGACCCCCGGTCGATTGACGCGCACGTCGATCTCATGAAACTTGCCGTCGTAGCGCGTCGACGCAGGCTGAAAGCCAACCATGTAAAAGGACTGGTACTCGCCGAAGATGCTCTCGACGGCGCGGTCGAAGCCGTTTGTTCTGACCACCAGCCTGCCGCCGGTACTGGCCGAGATGGCGCCGAGGACGTCCTGCCGCAGGAACCCCTGATCTTTCGCGAACCCTGGATCCATTGCCGAGCGCGCGCGCGCATCGGCGACCGTCGACGCAAAGCCGGACAGACCGCCGGGATCGACGGCGTGGATCGTCACGTTCGAACGCCGCGCTCTCCCGAAGATTCTCGAGATCTCATCCATGACCTGACCCTCCACGGTTGTGGGAGCAAGGGCTTTGAGATTCACCGGAATCCCCGGGCTCACATAGAACACGGTCTTGCGCGGCCCGGGCAGGTTGACGAGGTAGTCGACGACATTGCCGAGGGTCTTCGCCGAGCTCATATAGCCACTCGAGTCCCCCGGTGTCGTCCAGTCCATGTAGTACTCCTGTTGCCCGCGCGGGGTAAAGGTCTCGATGGCGGCAAGGAGGCGCTGCCGGTCGGACGTGAGTCCCTGCGCTGCGGCGGCATTCGACGTGAAGACGACCGCCGCGCGATCGACCGGCGTCAGCCGACTCACGACTGCGCGGCCCACCTCTTTGGCCGACTCGGCGATTCGCGGATCGTGCGGGACGAGGGCATCGTCGAGGACAATGACGAATAGGCGCGCCTGATCGAGCTGGTTCGTGGTGATGTCTGGTGCGATCTCGGTCGTCCAGTCGTGTTGGTCAGTTCGTCCCGGCGCCGGTGGCGCGGGGGCGGGCGGTAGCACGACCTCGCTGACGGCCACAACAGGGCGCGGCTTGCCCTCCTCGCGGACGATGAAGTCAGCGGCGGAAAGGCCGCGCACGGGCACGCGGTTCTTGTCGAGAACCGAGACGTCGATTCGCACGACGTCCGCGCCACTCCGAAAGGTAGGATTCTGCGGAGGCTGAGCCTCCGGCGCCACGGCGGCAAGCGCGACGATGGCCGAGAGCACAACGAGGTGGCGCACGGTGAACTCCGGTGCAGGATACCGCGGAAAAGTGTGATAAAGGAGTGCTCATGAAAGCGCTACTACTCACCATCGTGCTGCTGTCGCTCGCGCCGGGCCCTTCAACAAGCTCAGGGCAGGGCAGCCGCCCGCCCGATGTTTCCTTCAAGATCCAGCCGATCGATCTCGGGGCCAGCGAGACGGCGGCCGTGGCCGACGTCAACCGCGACGGGCGGCTCGACATCATCTCCGGCGAGAACTGGTACGAGGCGCCCACGTGGATGAAGCACCGCTTCCGCGAGCTCGGCTTCAGCAACCAGTACATCGACAACTTCAGTGACCTCGTGATCGATGTCGACTCGGATGACTTCCCGGATGTCGTGTCGGTTTCCTGGTTCGCGAAGAAGGTCTCGTGGTGGCGCAACCCGGGCAAGGCAGGGCTGCCGGGCAAGGAATTCTGGAAGGAAGCGACGATCCACGAAGGCTTCAACATCGAGTTCGCGCTGCTCGTCGATCTCGACAACGACGGGAAGGCTCAGGAGGTTCTCGCGCAGGAGAACGGCACGGGTCAGGCCTGGTATGAAGTGAAGGACAAGGCCTGGGTCGCGCATGTCGTCAGCGATCGCAGCTACGGCCACGGCATCGGCGCGGGCGACGTCAACGGCGACAAGCGCAACGACATCCTCACGCCGCGCGGCTGGCTCGAGGCGCCGGCCGATCCGCGCGCGGGAAACTGGACGTTCCATCCCGACTGGGAGGCGATCAATGTGCCCGCGACGCCTGCCGCCACGCCACCCAAGCCTGAGGCACCAGCGCGCGTCAGCGAGCTCGGCTTCATCCACGTCGTCGACGTCAACGGCGACGGCAGGAACGACGTCGTCACCGCCGCCGGTCACGATTACGGCGTGTTCTGGTTCGAGCAGGGCGAGGGCGGCAAATGGACGCGCCGCATGATCGACACGGCTGGTCGCAGGGGCACGCGACGACGCTCGTCGACTTGAACGGCGATGGACGCATGGATTTCGTGACCGGCAAGCGCTTCATGGCGCACAACGGGAGCGATCCGGGCGAAAAGGAACCCCTCGGCGTGTATTGGTACGAGTTCAGAAAGGGTGCGTCTGCACCGGAATGGATCCGCCACATCATCGATTACGGCGGACGGATGGGCGGGGGAATGCAGATTCCAGTCGTCGATATCGACCGCGACGGCGACCTCGATCTCGTGTGCGCGGGGAAGAGCGGGTTGTTCTTCGTGGAGAATCTGACGAGGAGGAAGGCGCTCTGAAAGTTTGAAGTCTGACGTTTGAAGTCTGAAGTAGGGAAGTGCGAAGGCCGAAGTACGAAGTAGAAGTTCGGAAGTAAGTGCAGAAGCAAGAGAGAAAAGTAAGAGTGCGAGGAAGTGCGAAGTAGAATCGTCCGAGCGAGAGTGCGAACACTTCGTACTTCAGCTTCCCACTTCGAACTTTCCCCTTCCCCACTTCAGACTTCAAACGTCAGACTTCAAACTTTCACAAGCTATCGATCGGTTTTCGCCCGCACGATCACGTAAGCCGGCAGCCCCACGGCGTCGATGCGCTGCATCAAGTCTTTGGCCGGTGACTCTTCCGGATCCTCGGCCTGGAACTTGATGCGCGTGTACTTGTCGAGCGCCGCCTTCACTTCAGGATCCTTCAGCGTCGTCTCGTCCATGACGACGCAGTTCTTGCACCACGTCGCCCAGAAGTCGATGATCGCGGGCGTGTTCGATTGCTTCGCGGCGAGGAGCCCGTCGGCGAACGACGAGTGCCAGCCTTCTTTCAGCTTCTCCGCCACGCTCGCCTGCACGCTCGCCGGATCGACCCAGCGATTCGCGAAGATGCCGTAAGCGATGTAGGCGTAGTAGACCGCCGTCGCGAGAATCAGGACGCCCATCGCCTGCTTGACGCGCACCATCCACATGCCGGGCTTCGGGAGAGACGCCAGGCCGGCGCCGGCGATCGGCCACGGCAGGCCCATGCCGAGGCCGAGCACGAAGGGCAGCGCGAGCGCGCTCGACGTGCCCGCCGCGTGAAGGTTGCTGGCAAAAACCACGACCTGAATCACGACCGGCGCGACGCACGCGCCGGCGAGGAGCGCCGCGATGGCGCCCATGCTGAACGCGAGCCACAGCGTGCCGCGACCGGTCTCGCCCAGTCGAAGGCCGCTCCTGAACCGCGTGAAGTCGACCATGATCACGTCGAACATCGCGAGGCCCAGCACGACGAAGAGCGCCGCGATGCCGAGATTGAACCAGGGCGACGCGTTAATCGTGCCGAACGTGCCAGCGGTCAGGATGACGACCACGCCGAGCACGCCGTAGACGAGCGCCATCGCGCCGCCGTAGACGGCCCCGAGGAGGAATCCGCGGCTGCGCTTCGAGCGCTGCGCGCCGGCTCCGATTATGGCAAGGTTGACCGGAATCATCGGCAGGACGCATGGGGTCAGATTGAGCGCCAGGCCGCCGAGGAACACGAGCGCTAGGATCGCGAGCGGTCCCTTGCCTTCGAACAGGCCCTGCGACTTCACGCCGCGTTCCGCGTCGTTGATGAACTTCAGGAACGCTTCCTTCTTCAGGTATCCGCCCGTCGTGCCGAGTATCTCGAACTGATCGAACAGCTGGACCGGGTCTTGGGGTACCGCCGCGGACACCGCCGCTCGTCCGGGTACGGCAGCCGGAGCGGTGCCGCTTTCTGGCGTCACCGGGGCTGGAGATGTCGCCGTGGGCGCTGGTGCCGTGGCCGATGATGCGTCAGGTTCCGCCTTCCCGCCGGCGGCGATGACCTTGAACGTCCAGGACGCTGAGATGGTCATCGGGCGGAAGCACGTGGTTTCGTCGCAGGCCTGGTAGCGCAGACGTGCGGGAACCGTGACCTCGCCGGCCGGATGGTCCTTGGCGACGGCCAGCTTCGCCTCGATCTGGAACGCGCCCTCGAAGACGGAGAGCGCCTGGTCGCTCCCCTTGAGCGTGAAGTTCTTGGCGGGCGGGAAGACGAGCTGGCTTACCGTTACCCCTGCTGGTGCGTCGACGGTCAAGGTCAACGGAATCAACGCCGGATCCCTGGGCTTGTCGGACTGGACGTGAAAGCCGGGGGCGACCTTGACCTGAAGCCGGACCACGGCCGTCGTGCCGGCCCGCACGGGCGCGCCGACGGCCACGGCAGTGGCCTCGGCGAAAGGCAGGCGGGGTGCCTGGCCGGCCACGCTGATGCCCGTACCCACGGCTACCGCCGCGGCGAGCCCTACCGACAGCCTCCAGGTTTGTATCATGGCTGGTTCGAATCTATCTCGGTTAGACGCTGGCCGTCCACCGGTTGTCCCGCTCCCAGAACACCCACCGTGCGACCTTGATTTGGACCATAATGTCGGTCGCACGAGCACTGTCGTTCGGCTGCCAGCGCGAACGGGAAATCCCGGCAAAACAGGCAACAGGCCATAACCACAACGACAAGGGACAACTATGAGCAATGCGACTGCAAGCGCCGACGCCATCGCACCGAACGCCCAGCGCCTGCTCTGGGCAGGCTTCCTGGCCATTCTCGCCACCGGCATTGGCTTCGCCATCCGCGGCGGCATCCTGGCCACCTGGGCAGCGGACTTCGGCTTTACCGGTGCACAACTTGGCGCCATCGGTGGCGCGGGTCTCACCGGCTTCTGCTTCGGCGTCATCATCGGCGGTCTCGTCGTCGACAAGATCGGCTACGGCAAGCTGATCGTGGCGGCGTTCCTGTTCCATCTGCTGTCGGCCTTCGTCACCTTCGCCGCAACCAAGGGGCAGGCGCAGGATACGGCCTACATGTTTCTGTATCTGGGAACGTTCATATTCTCCCTGGCCAACGGGACGCTCGAAGCTGTGGCCAACCCGCTCGTCTCCACGCTCTTTCCTCACAACCGCACGCATTACTTGAACATTCTCCATGCCAGCTGGCCGGCCGGGCTCGTGATCGGCGGCCTCATCGGGTGGATTCTCGGCGAGGGCATGCACGTCAGCTGGAAGATCCAGCTGGGCCTCTTCCTCGTGCCGACCGTCCTCTACGGCATTGCGTTTTTCGGCCAGCCGTTCCCGAAGTCCGAGGCGTCCGCCAAGGGCCTCAGCGTGGGCGAGATGCTTCAGGAAGTGGGCATTCTCGGCGCGCTCGTCGCGTGCGCGCTTCTGGGGCTGTTCTTCAAGGACCAGCTCGGCGGCATCCTCGCGTTCTTTACCGGCAGCTCCTTCTTCGCTTCCACGCTGTGGAACACCCTCTGCTGGGGCGTCGCCCTTGTCCTGTTGCTGATGGTGGGGATCAAGACCAACTTCTCCATCGGATCGCTGCTCCTCTTCGTGCTGTTCATGACTCACGCGCTCGTCGGCGCGGTCGAGCTCGGCACCGATGGCTGGATTCAGAACATCACCGGCAACATCCTCACGCCGGCCCAGGGGAAGATTCTCTTCGTCTTCACGTCGCTGTTCATGTTCTCGTTGCGCTTCTGCGCTGACTTCATCGAGCGGACGCTGAAGATCTCCCCGATCGGTCTGCTCGTCATCTGCGCCACGCTGGCGATGATCGGTCTCAGAATGGTCAGCGGGATCGAAACGTTCGCCGGCGCGATGATCGCGCTCGCGGTCTACGCTCTCGGCAAGACGTTCTTCTGGCCCACCATGCTGGCGGTGGTCGGTGACCGCTTCCCGCGCACCGGCGCCGTCGCGATGTCGATCATGGGCGGGATCGGCATGATGTCGGCCGGGCTCCTCGGCGGCCCTGGACTGGGTTATGCCAAGGACCGCTTCACCGCCGAGCACCTCCAGGCGACCTCGCCGGCGATCTACGAGCAGTACAAGGCGCCGACGGCCAGCCGCTTCCTCTTCCTGGAGGAAGTGCACGGACTCGACGGCACCAAGCTGTCAGAAGCGCAGACGGCGACGCCAAAGACTCCGGAGCAGAAGACCGTGTCCGAGGCCAGCATCATCGGCGATCGCGAGACGCTGAAGGCCGATTCGTTCATCCCGGCCGCGATGGCCGTCGTCTATGTGCTGCTCTTCCTCTACTTCAGGACGATTGGCGGGTACAAGGCGGTGCGGATCGAGTGAGGTGTGAAGGGGCTCAAGGCTCAGGGCTCAGGGCTCAGGCAAGGGCTTCGACCGAGATTTCGAACGCTCTTGCCTGAGCCTTGAGCCCTGAGCCCTGAGCCTTCTTTACAGCGTCTTCAGATAGATATTCCTGAACTCGACTTTCATCGGCGGGCCGACGTGCATCTGGAAGCCGAGCAGGCCCTTGAGGGTGCGGTTCTTCACATCATCGTCGACGAAGACCGCCGTGACGTGGCCGTTCAGGATGTGGATGAGCGTGCCGCCACGGGCGATGACGTGGAACTGGTTCCAGTCCTTATCCTTGATATACGCCTTGAGCGCGTCGCTGCTCTCCAGCGCTCCGACCGTGCCGCGGACGCCCTCCGAGACATAACCCGCGGTTCCACGCGGCGCGAGGAAGCCACGACCCCGTTCCTCATAGAGCATTCCGGTGAACTGGTTGGCGATGTCGATATCTGCCTGGTACCCCTTGAGTACCCACTTTCCCGTCTTGTCGTCGGCCGGCACCTGGACGCTGCGATACTGAACGCCGCTGTTCGTGTTGTTGATCCGGAATTCGACCTTCAGCTCGAAGTCCGCCGGCTCCCCGCCCCGATAGATGAGGAACGTGTTCTGTTTGACCGGGTTGGCCTCCGTGCTCTCGCCGACGAGCGAGCCGCCCTCGACTTTCCAGTAGGCCGGGTCGCCGTCCCAGTTTTTCATGCTGGTGCCGTCGAAGATCGGCTGGAAGCCCGTGCGATCCTCGTAGGGAATGGGCGCTCCGCCGCGCGCGCCCCCCGCGGCGCGGCCGCCTGGGCCCGTTGGCTGTCCCTGCCCTTGAGGAGGCTGGCCAGCGGGCGGCTGCTGCGCGACGAGCGCCGTGCTGACGGCGATAGTTGAGACGACAAGGGCGGCGGTTTTGAACATGAGGCACTCCCTTTGGTCCGGCCAAAGCCGGACACTACGTACTCCCGGTGGCTGCGTACTCGTGGTGGCCGGCTTCAGCCGGCCTGTACCGTCTCCCAGCTTCCTCGTTGCCGCCGACTTGAGGACGGCGTCGGTGACGTAGTCGGTGGCCAGCCCGTCGCGGAACGTCGGCCCGACGCTCTTGCCGGCGCCGACGGCCTGCACGAAGTCCGCGAACTGGTGAATGAAGGTGTGTTCGTAGCCGATCTGGAGGCCTGGCACCCACCACCGATCCATGTACGGGTGGTCACTGTCGGTCACGTGGACGCTGCGCCAGCCGCGCACGCGACCCTCGTCGCGGTGATCGAAGTACTGGATCCGATGCAGGTCGTGCAGATCCCAGGCCGCCGACGCGTGCTCGCCGTTGATCTCGAGCGTGTAGAGGGCCTTGTGCCCGCGGGCGTACCGCGTCGACTCGAACGTCGCGAGCGATCCGTTCTTGAACCGGCACAGGAACGCGCTCGCATCGTCGATTCCGACGGGCTCGACCTTGCCGGTCAGGTTGTGCTTGCGCTCCTTGATGAACGTCTCGGTCATGGCGGTGACTTCCGAGATCGAGCCGTTCAGCCAGAGGGCCGTGTCGATGCAGTGGGCGAGAAGATCGCCGGTGACCCCGCTGCCCGCGACTTTCACGTCGAGCCGCCACAGGCCTTCGCCGCCCTGCGGCAAATCCTCGGAGATCGTCCAGTCCTGAAGGAACTTCGCGCGGTAGTGGAAGATTCGCCCGAACTTCCCGTCATCGAGCAGGCGCTTCAGCAGCACCACCGCCGGCACGCGCCGGTAGTTGTACCAGACCGTGTTCGGCACGCCAGCGGCCTCGACAGCCGCGACCATCTCTCTCGCCTCGGCCGCGTTCCTGCCGAGTGGCTTCTCGCACATCACCATCTTGCCGGCCTTCGCGGCCGCGATCGCGATGTCGTGATGCGTGTCGTTCGTGCTCGCGATGTCGATGAGGTCGATGTCCTTTCGCTCGACGAGTGTCCGCCAGTCGGTTTCGATCGACTCATAGCCCCAGTTGGCCGCGAATGCCTTCGCACGATCAGCATTTCGCGCGCAGAGCGCTTTCAGGGCTGGCGTGAAGGGAAGATCGAAATAGCGCGGGGCCTGCAGGAACGCGTTCGAGTGCGTGCGCCCCATGAATCCGTAGCCGACGAGGCCGATATTGAGGGTTTTCATAGTGATCGCTTCCAGCTTCCCGCTCCCAGCTTCCAGCCCAAAGCTCTGCGCTCCCAACTGTTAGCTGGAAGCTGGAAGCTGGAGGCCGGAGCTTTTCAGTCCCAACCGTGCGCATCGCGCACGGCGATCATCGCGCCGAGGACGTCGTTCCAGGTTGACGCCTGCATCATCGTCGCGTTCGGGAACATGCAGCCGTCCCAGCAGATGTGGCGCAGTGCTTTTGTGACCTTGCCCGAGTCGTCTCGCAGCCACGCGCCGGCGTGGCGGGCGATGTCGAGCTTGCCGTTCGGATCCTTCGGCAGGCAGTGCCGGCCGGTCTTGTCGTGCGAGCCCGATCCCTTGACTGTCGCGTCGTTCTGCGCCACGTGAAAATCGATCGTCCATGGGCGCAGCGCGTGCGTCATGGTCTTGAGCGCCTCGTCCAGCGTCTCGCGGCGTGACCAGTCGTAGCCCTCGGGCAGGATGCGATCTTCCGGCGCGTTGTAGCCGAGCGTGAAGAGGAGCGTGTGCGCCATGTCGGCCTGAAAGCCGAGCGTCCTCGGGCGGTTGACCATCTCCAGCAGTTCCACGTTGCGCTTCCAGCTGTGCATCCCGCCCCAGCAGATTTCTCCTTCGGCCGCGAGCCGTTCGCCGAAGCCGTCGGCCACATTGCACGCTTCGCGGAACGTCTCGGCAATCTTCTTCTGATTGGCTGCCGGATCCGACGCCCATTCGCTCGGGCTCGCGGCCGAGTCGATGCGGACGACGCCGTATTTGCGGATGCCGAGCTCGTTGAGCTTCTTGGCGATCCGGCACGCCTTGCGGACCTGCGTGACGAAGTTCTTGCGATCGTCAGGACTGCCCATGGCGGAGCCGCCGCCTGTCGGCGGCCACACCGGCGCCACGAGCGATCCGACGACCAGATTGCGAGAAGCGATCTCGTCCGCCAATCGCTTCACGTCGTCGTCGGACGAGTCGATGCTGACGTGCGGGTCGAAGAGAAAGAGATCGACGCCCTCGAACTTGACGCCGCCGACGTTCGCAGCGGCGGTCAGATTCAGCATCGTCTCGAGATCGATCGGCGGCTCGGAATCCGGTCCCTTGCCGACCAGTCCCGGCCACATGGCGTTATGAAGTGAAGGGTATGTGTGCATAGCGTTGTGTCCCTGTAGGGCTCAAGGCTCAGGGCTCAGGGCTCAGGCAAAACCTTGGAGTCCTTACTGGAAGATCTTCCTTGAGCCCTGAGCCGTGAGCCCTAAGCCTTCTTTCTCAGCCCCTCGGCATCCGGGTTTCCCGGTCCGAAGTGCTTCAGGATGACCAGCGGATCGGTGGCGCTCAGGTTCTCGATCTTGACGCCCTGACGCGCCGCGCCCTCGGACACGAACAGCTCGTCTTCCGTCATCTGGCCGAAGCGGATCATCGACGGAGTCGAGACGGCGAGCGTGCCGAAGCGTCCGTAGCCCTGGGTCAGGATGATGCCGTACGCGGCGGCGTCCGTGATCGTCACCGTTCGTTTCGGAAGAACCGTCAATTCCTTCGCGGAGTACCAGCCCGTGCCGTAGGTGATCCACTGCTCGCGATAGCCGTCGGGTTCGGTCTGCGCGAAGGGTTGCACGGGCTTGGGGAAGCAGCGGTTGTCGGCCGCAAAGGTCGGATTGACGTTGGCGTCCCAATCGAGCAGCTCGACCAGATAGTCGAGATCCTGGTGATACTGCGGCAGCACGTCCTTCGTCATCAGCGCCCAGGGCGTGATTCGACCTTCGACCTCGGACTGGAACATCGCGAAGACATCGCTCGCGACCTGCGGTTCGTAGGTGACGAGCGACCCGGGCGCGTGGAGGATGCCGGGATTGATCTGCCATCCCGTGCCGGGCTCGAGCCGGAAGGCCCGCGAAAGAAAGAGGATGCCGTTGTCGCCCTTGTTCCAGTTCTCGAGGCAGCGGCGCACGTCGGCCTTGGTCGTGCCCGGCTCGAGGCCCATGAACGTGTGCGGGAAATTGTTGTCGGTCTTGTTGTACTGAGGGGGGAAGTAGTACGCCTCGGGCTTGCCCTTGTGGCCGACGAGCTTTGCCTGCGCGTCGCTCTGGTGCATGTGATGGGGAATCGGCCCCATGTTGTCGAAGAACTTGCAGAGAAGGTTCCAGCCCTTCTCGCGCTCCATCACGGCCGACCCGAGCAGGAGATCGCCGGCCTTTTCGATCGCGTCCTTGAGGAGGAAGCGGCTGCCGTTCTCGAGGCGCACGTAGCTGAGCCCCTCGTCTGCCGGCGTCCCGGGCCCGTTATCGGCGTTGGTCGTCGAAGAAAACCATCGCTCGTTGATGCCGCCCCGATGACCGCCGAGCGCATACAAATCCCGCGGGTGCAGCTTCAGCCGCTCGCCGGGGATCATGAACGACCGAGGCACCCAGCTCGGCTCGAGCCGCAGCATCCCTCCACCCGCGTCTATTGCACTCTTGATCTGCGCTCGATCCAGCATCAGCCCCGTCCTTAGATCCGCGTGATCCGCGTCCCGTTTGTAGAATTCCGCGTGATCCGCGTCCCGTCTGCATTCCCGCGTGATCCGCGTCCCGTGAGCGATCCGAGTTCAGTGGCCGACGATATAACCTCGGCAATCATCACTTCAAGTGCATTGCCGTCGCCGGGACGCATTTCGCTGAGAGAAACGCCCACGGCCTCCATGGATCACACCTAAATCTCTGTAAACCACGCCGTTGGCGCGCCAAAACCAAGGTCGCAGAGTCATTTGCGCGAGCGATTCGCGCCGGCTCGGCGTTGCGCGGCGCGAAATGCCTCGCAGCGTGCGTCAACCCGCCGCGCGTGCCTGCGCGACCGGCATAATACCCGCGCCATGCCACTCGCACTCTATCGCGGCCGCCGTGCCGCGCGGCTCGAAAACGATGCCCTGCGCGTGACAGTCCTCCGGGAAGGCGGTCACATCGCCGAGGTCCTGGACAAGGCCACGGGCGTCAGCCCGCTCTGGACGCCTCCGTGGCCGTCGATCGAGCCCTCGACCTACGAACATGCCGTACACCCTGAATATGGCGGCGGCGTCGATGCGTCATTGCTCTCGGGAATCATGGGTCACAACCTGTGCCTCGACATATTCGGCGGGCCGTCGGATGCAGAGGCTGCCGCCGGTCTGCCGGTGCATGGCGAGGCGTCGCTCGTCCGCTACGAGCTGGAGCAGTCGGGTCAGACGCTGGTGCAGCGCGCGCTGCTGCCTCTGACGAACCTGCGGGTCGAGCGTCGGATTCACCTGGCCAACCGCATCGTGCGCGTCGAGGAGAGCGTCGAGAATCTGTCCGGCGTCGATCGTCCCGTGGGATGGACCGAGCACGTGACGCTCGGGCCGCCGTTCCTGCAAAAGGGTGTGACCGAGTTTCGTGCCTCGGCGTCGCGCTCGAAGGTCTTCGAGCGGCCCTTCGGGAGCGCCGACTACCTCGTGCCGGGCGCCGAGTTCGACTGGCCCGACGCGCCGTCCCCGGGGGGCGGAACGGCAGACCTCCGACGCTCGAGCCAGGCGGCGGCCTCGAGTGCTTATACGGCTCACCTCATGGACCCGGTGCATGACACCGCGTTTTTCGTGGCGTTTTCCCCGGAGGCCGGGCTGGCGTTCGGATACGTCTGGCGGCGCGAGGACTTCCCCTGGATGGGGATTTGGGAGGAGAATGCCAGCCGCACCCAGCCGCCGTGGAACGGCGCCACCCTTACCCGGGGGATGGAGTTCGGCGCCTCTCCCTTTCCCGAGACCCGTCGTGAGATGATTGAGCGAGGGCGGCTGTTCGGCGTGCCCACGTTCCGGTGGATTCCGGCGGCGACCCGGGTGACGGTCGAGTACGCGATTATCACCGTGTCCGCCGGCGTCGTTCCCGAAACACTCGACTGGCCGCGTTAGTATTTCTTTTTTCGAGGAGTCCTGATCATGCTTCTTGCATCGCTCGTGTCGGTGGTCCTGCTCTCGACGCCCGCATCCTCCGTTGCCCCCGCTGCGGATCAAGCCAAGCCTGCGCCCGCTCAAGCCAAGCCTGCGTCCGCCGCGCGCACGGTCGAGATCACGGGCGGGGACGACATGAAATACAGCGTGACCTCGATCGCGGCCAAGCCGGGCGAAACGCTGCACATCAAGCTCGTCTCGAAGGGCACGCTGCCGAAGATCGCGATGGCGCACAACTTCGTGCTGCTCAAGCTGACCGCCAAGCAGCTGGATTTCGTGAACGCGGCTGCTACGGCTCGCGAGACCGATTTCATCCCACCGGCCATGAAGGATCAGGTGCTGGCCGCGACGACGCTCGCTGGACCGGGTGAGACCGTGGAAGTGACCTTCAAGGTGCCGACCGCGCCGGGCACCTACAACTACATGTGCACGTTTCCCGGCCACTTCGCCGCGGGGATGCGCGGCACGCTCGTCGTGAAGTAGTGGGAAGCTGGTGTCAGGCAGTGAATCGTGAATGTCACCATTCACGATTCACTGCCTGACACCTATTGCGCCACGTTGACGGTCAACGTGGCGCGGCCGATCTTGCCGCGCTTGTTGAACGCCCAGCACGTTACCGTCGTCTTGCCGACCCGGAAGACCGATCCCGAGGCGGGCATGCAGTTCACGGGACGCGTGCCGTCGACGCTGTCCTTGGCCGTGGCCGTGAACGTCGCGGCTGCGCCTTTGGCGGATGAGGCGGCGACCGTCACGTCGCCAGACGTGCTCACCGCCGGCGCTGGCGCGTCACCCGCGCCCGAGGGCAGGCGATCGCTGCAGTCGGGATTTGCGCACTCGTTGACGTCGAAGCAGCCGACGTAGCCATCCCCCACATAGTCCTTCGGACACGCGCCGCATGTGCGCGAGCCGGGCGTGTTCTCGCAGCCCGTCAGGCGATGGCATCCGCCGTTGCCGATCGCGCACTCGTTGACGTCCTCGCACTTGGTCTCCGGCGATCCGCTGAACCCGGGCTCGCATCCGCCCTTCGCGCTGATGCCGGTGGCCTGGGTCGGGGGCGCCGGCGAAGGTGCGGCTCCGAGCGCGAAGCCGAGGCCGGCAACCAGCGCGATGCCGAAAGCGGCCTGAACGATCCAGCGGGGGAGACGGAATCGGGACATATCCACCGATCCTAGCAGGCTCTCGGCTCAGGGCTCAAGGCTCAGCCTGCCGCGCCGAAGCCTTGGCGAAGACGTGGGCTAGCGTCCGTCGATGAGCTCGCCGTAGTCTCGAAAGCGGCCCTTGGCGAAGCCGCCGACGAGCTCGGTGACCGACTGCAGGTGCGACGAGCTGCCACCGCCGTACCGGGAGTAACGGCCGAAGACCGATCGGATGACGACACCGTGATCGGCTCGAGGCATGCCGCCGAGGTTCGACACGAAGCGGTCGAACCGTCCGTCGCCGAAGAGGTAGAACTCGACGTTCGAAGCATAGAACGCCGAGAGTCGCTGGCCGCGCTCGCGGAGGAGGGCGCCGATCGCTCCGAGCGCCCGCGGGCCGCCCAGGTCGCCGACGACCGGAATCACGAGGTCGCGCTGCTGCAGCGACTTGAGGAACTGGAACGACTCTTCCGATGCGAGGTAGTTGCTGTGCTCACCGAGCGTGTCGGTGGCGAGCAGCAGGTCACGATAGGTAGGGTAGTGGTTCTGCGGCGGCCGTCCGGTCGATTGGAAACGCAGCCCGACGCCATCCTCGATGAAGCGGCGGTGGAATCGGTCGATCGTTGCAAGATCGTCCCGCGAGAGGGGCATGCCCGTCTTCGCGATCGCTCCGTCGACGCGCGCGCGGAGGATCGTGACCGCGCGCGCGTCGAGCGCGGCAGCTTCGACGTGCGACACGACCTTGTCGACGGACGCGCTGCGCCAGTACTCGGCGTCGGCAGGCACGGGGCGCCCGAGCAGCATCGCGAGGTACTCGACCCGTGTTCGCGCCAGCGTGAAGAGCGACTTGAACAGAAGGTGTAGCAGCAGGTTGTCGCGTCTGACGTCGACGATGAACACGACCTCGGGCCGGATCGCGGCGATGTAGGAGAAGTTCTGATCGGGCCCGACGCCGACGTACGCGCCGCCCTTGACGCCGCGCTTCTTCAGGTCTGGAACCACGTCCAGATACGAACGCTCGTTCGAGATGAGGTTGTCGGTGTCGAAGTACCCCGCCGGCTCCGAGAGCGCCGCGACCTGGGCCGCGAAAGACGACTGCGCTTCCGTCCGCGCGCCACCCCCCGCGAGTTCCCACGTGAGCGTGAGGAGCAACGCCCCGATCCCGAGTCCGAGCATGAGCCGGCGGTTGTGCATGGAAATCGGTCGGCGCTCGGCGCTCGGCGTTCGGCGTTCGGGACTTGCAAGATCGACCATGGAATCACGTACCTCGAGCGCCGAACGCCGAATCCCGTCTATGTCGCGTCGTACCCCTTGATCGGCCGAATCCAGATGTTGCGGAAGTGCACGGGGTTTCCGTGATCCTGCAGCCGGATGGGGCCCTTCGCGCTTTCCGGCACGTAGGGGTTGATGACCTTGTGGGCGGTCGGCCCGAGATACGCCGTTGCGTTGTGGACGACGATGCCGTTGTGGAGGACCGTGACGACGGCCGGCTTGTCGAGCGCCCCCGCGGCGTTGAATCGCGGCGCCGTGAAGATGATGTCGTAGGCCTGCCACTCACCCGGCGGCCGGGAGGCGTTGACGAGAGGCGGATACTGACCGTACATCGCCGACGCCTGGCCGTCGGGGTAGGTTGGATTGTTGTAGCTGTCGAGGACCTGTACCTCGAACTGGCCAAGAAGGAAGACGCCACTGTTGCCGCGGCCCTGGCTGTCCCCCTTCACTTCCTTCGGCGTGGCGAACTCGACGTGGAGTTGGAAGTCGGTGAACTGCGCCTTCGTTTCGATCATGCCCTTGCCCGACTGGAGGACGCCGTCCTTCATGGGCCAGGTCACCGCCGCGCCGTCGGCCGACATCTTCCAGGCGCTGGCGTCGCTGCCGGTGCCGAGGAGCACTGTTGCGTCGGCGGGTGCGGCGCCGGGAGTCGCCCCCGGCGTCACCATCTTCGGTTGCGGCCGCGTCCCGTCGTGAACGTGCCACTTACCATTCGGCTGCATCGGCGTGTCGTCGTAGCCGATTGTGGGCTGCTGGCTCGAGACCGAGACCGCTGCTGCGATTAGAAAGGCCCCGGACGCCGCCGCACGAAGTCGCGTGACTCTCATAAGCCCTCCGAGTATTCTGCACGCTATCACGAAAGTCGGATGAGTTCGCTTGGTCGTGCCGGACTGATGTGGAGATGAGAGCGGGTGCGGTCTCGGCAGCGCCTGCGGCCCGAGCGCGGCGCGACCAGCCTCCGCCAAGGCTACGGCGGGCCCCGCGAGCACTAATAAATGAGGTAGCGGAATGCGGACATTTGCCCTGCGTAATCGTCGCGCTCATCAGCCTGCTCGCCGCTGGTCAGTCGTCCGCGGATCGGAAAGACTGGATTCAGCTCTTCAACGGGAAGAACCTCGACGGCTGGGTTCCCAAGATCGCCGGCTATCCGCTCGGAGAAAACTACGCCGACACCTTCCGCGTCGTCAACGGCACTCTTCAGGCGTCGTACGACAAGTACGCGGCGTTCGACAACAAGTTTGGTCACCTCTTCTACGAGCGCCAGAAGTTCTCGTACTACAACCTTGTCGCCGAGTACCGTTTCGTTGGCGAGCAGGTCGCCGGTGGCCCGGCCTGGGCCATCCGCAACAACGGCCTGATGCTGCACAGCCAGTCGCCGCAGTCGATGGGGAAGGACCAGGACTTCCCCATCTCGGTCGAGTTCCAGCTCCTGGGCGGCCTCTCGAACGGTAAACCGCGGTCGACCGCCAACATGTGCTCGCCTGGGACGCAGGTCTTCATCAACGGCACGATGGTGAAGGGGCACTGCCTGAATTCGAAGTCGAAGACGTATGACGGCGATCAATGGGTCCAGGTCGAAGTCGAGGTCCGCGGCGGCGAGCATCTGACCCACAAGGTGGAAGGGCAGATCGTCCTCGAATACGACAAGCCAACGATCGGCGGCGGCGAGGTGAACAACTTCGACCCGGCGGTGAAGGTCGACGGAACGCTGCTGACCGAAGGCTACATCACGATCCAAGGCGAGAGTCACCCGACCGAGTTCCGGAAGATCGAGCTCCTGAACCTGTCGGGCTGCATGGATCCGAAATCGCCGAAGTTCAAGAGTTACTACGTTCATCAGGACGAGGGGGCGTGTAAGTAGACAAAACGCAGGCTCAAGGCTCAGGGCTCAAGGCTCAGGCAAAACCTTGGACCACTTACTCGAAGATCTTCCCTGAGCCTTGAGCCTTGAGCCCTGAGCCCTGAGCCTTCACACCATGCACACCATCGACATCATCATCCTCGTCGCCTACTTCGCCGTCGTGTTCGGCATCGGCGCGTACTTCTTCCGTCGCGCGAAGACGAGCAAGAGCTACTTCCTCGCCGATCGCAGCGTCGGGTGGATCGCGGTCGGGGCGTCGCTTTTTGCGTCGAATATCTCGAGCGAGCATTTCATCGGGCTGGCAGGCTCTGGGGCGAGCTCGGGGCTGGCGGTCGGGTCCTTCGAGTGGCTCGCCGTCTTCATGGGGATGATTCTGGCGTGGGTGTTCGTGCCGTTCTACCTCCGCAGCGGCGTCTACACCATGCCCGAGTTCCTCGAGCGCCGCTACGGTCCTGCGTGCCGGTGGTATCTGACGACGGTCTCGGTCATCGCCTACGTCGTCACGAAGATCTCCGTGTCGCTGTATGCTGGCGCGCTCGTGCTGCAGGCCGTGCTCGGCTGGGACTTTTACACGTCGGCGACGGTGATGGTCGTGACCACGGGCGTGTATACGGTGTTCGGGGGCTTGGCCGCGGTCATCTACACGGAGCTGCTCCAGGCGGTGGTGCTGCTCGTCGGCGCGGCTACGCTTACCATCATCGGGCTCAGCGAGGTGGGTGGGATGGCCGGCCTGCGCGCAGCGCTGCCACCCGACTACTTCCACATGATCAAGCCCTCGTCCGACGCCGCCTTTCCGTGGACCGGCATCTTCTTCGGCGCGCCCATCCTCGGGATCTGGTACTGGTGCACCGATCAGATGATCGTCCAGCGCGTGCTCGGCGCGAAGAACGAGGCGCACGCGCGGGGCGGGGCACTCCTCTGCGGCCTGCTGAAGATCCTGCCCGTGTTCGTGCTGGTGCTCCCTGGGCTCATCGCCAGGGCGCTCTATCCTGATATCGCGGGCGATGCTGCCTATCCGACGCTCGTCATCCGGCTGCTGCCCACGGGGCTCGTCGGGTTCATGGTTGCGGCCTTGATGGCGGCGCTGATGTCGTCGCTCGCGGCTACGTTCAACTCGGCGTCGACACTGGTGACGTTCGACATCTACAAGAAGATCAAGCCGGAAGCCTCCGAGAAGCAGCTCGTTGGCGTCGGACGCATCGTCACCGTCGTCATGGTGGGTCTCAGCATGCTGTGGGTGCCGTTCATCAAGTACTTGAGCTCAGAGGTGTACATCTACTTGCAAAGCGTGCAGGCGTATATCAGTCCGCCCATCGCCGCGGTGTTCCTCGTGGGTGTCTTCTGGCCACGCGCCAATCGTGTCGGGGCCATCGCGTCGCTCGTCGTGGGCGCCGTCCTCGGTGCTGCTCGCTTTCTGTTCGAGCTGAATCGTGGCAGCGCGCTCGTTTCCGGGTCATCGCTCCTGACAAGCCTCGTCAACGTCAATTTTCTCCATTTCGCGGTGGTGCTTTTCGTCGTCAGCGTCGCGATTCTCGTGGTCGGTTCACTCGCGACGTCGCCCGAGTCGATGGCCAAGCTGCGAGGCCTGACCTTCGCCACGCTCGATCAGCCGTACCGGCCCACCGCCGGGGTTGCCCGTTCGGTGTTCACGATGCAGGTCGCGGCCACCATCGCGCTGGCGCTCTTCACGATCGGGTTGTGGGTGCACTTCGCCTGACGCCCGGCCCGTTTTGAGTCTGGCACGGGCCGACGGCATCCGCACGATGCATCGTCACCTTCGTCCGGTGCACGTTTTGGAACTCTCCCGAGCTGTCTGGTGAATACACGTACTTGCCCCGGGCCACTCCATGCTCGAACGCCTTCGCTATGCTTGAACGCCTTCGCTATGCTTGAACGCCTTCGCTATGCTTGAACGCCTTCGCTCTGACCTGATCGGCGCCGTTCGTTCGCTGCTCGCGACGCCGGTGACCACGTTCGCCACCGTGCTGATGCTCGGGGTGGCGGTCGGCGCCAACCTCGCGGTGTTCGGGCTCATCGACCGCGCGATCCTGACTCCCGCTCGTCACGTCGTTCGTCCCGACCGCCTGTTCACGCTGGCCTTCGAAGTACCGGGCGACGCCACCCGCGGCGTGGGCATGACGTCGACGTCGTACGTTGCGTTTGACACGATACGCGAACACGTGCCGGCGATGGCCAGGGTGGCGGCGTGGCGCAGGACGTCCACGACGGCCGTCGTGTCGGGAGAGCAGACGCGCGTCGAGGCCATGCTGGTGTCGGGTTCGTACTTCGCGGTCCTTGGCGCTGTCCCGCAACTCGGCCGCGTCATCGAGCCGGCGGACGACCAGGCGTCGAGCAGCACGGCCGTCATCAGCCACGCGCTCTGGCGTTCGACGTTCGGTGGCGATCCGGACGTTCTTGGACGCCGTGTGACCGTCAACCGGATCGAGTACGTCGTGTCCGGCGTCATGCCGCCGGGCTTCAGCGGCCATTCAGCGACGCGTGTGGATGTCTGGGTGCCGTTTGCGGCCGCGATGCGCGACTTGCCGGGGTGGAACCTTGAAGCGTTCCGCAATTTCGTGAGCATCATCGCGCGCGTCGAGCCTGGCGAGGACGTGGCTGCGACTGCACAGGCGAGTACGGCGCTCGAACGCCGGGTGTCGCTCGTCGTCCTCGGGGGCCTCGACGGCGGCGACGTCGCGCCCGGGGAACGGCGCATCGTCTTCGCCCTCGCGGGCGTGTCGATCCTCGTCCTCATTATCGGGCTGGCGAACGCGGCGACGCTGCTCCTCGTCCGCGGCACTCGGCGCCGGCGCGAGTCGGCCATCCGGTCGGCATTGGGCGCGACGACAGGGCGCCTCTTCGCCCGTGTTCTTCTCGAAGGCGCGATCCTCGCGTCGATGGCGACGGCCGCCGCGCTGGTGCTCGCATCCTGGCTGGGCGAGGCCGTCCGCCGGCTGTTGCTCGCCGGCGCGATCGAGAACGACGGCGTCACGCGTCGCACGCTCCTGGTGGCGTTCGCCGCCGGCCTGGTCGCGCTCGCGCTCGCGGCTCTCGTCGGCCTGGCGCAGCTGCCTCGCCACATCCGGGCGGGCGACCTTTCAGGCGCCAGCGACGGTGTGCGCCGGAGCCGCGCCTACGCAGTGTTGCTGCTCGTGCAGACGACGCTGTCGGTGGTGCTGATTGCTGGCGCCGGTCTCTTCGGACGAAGTCTCTTCAACCTGATGGCGCAGGACTTTGGCATGCGCCTCAGCGACGTCATGCTCGTCGGCTTCGAGACCGGGCCTGGCGCCGTTGCCGGTCAGGCCGAGATCTTCAGGTCGGCGCCTGCAGCGCATCCGATCGATGCCCGGCATCGAGTCAGCGACCGTGGTCCAGTCGATGCCCTTTACGGGCTTCCACGTGCCACCGATCGGCGTGCCAGGCATGGCCGAGTCCCCGAGCGTCAACGGGCAGTTGCCGTTCCTCATCGCGGCGACGCCGGAGTTCCTCGACATTCTCGGCATCGAGGTCGTGCAGGGCCGCCGATTCACCGCCAACGACGAACGGGGCGCACCCGTCGTCATCGTGAACCAGACGATGGCGCGCACCGTGTGGCCGGGTGAGAACGCGCTCGGCAAGTGCATCCGGATCGGATTCGATCCGTCGTTCGATCCCTTCACGGCGGCTGGCCCGCCAGGCCCGCCCACAACAGTGGCGTGCCGCGAGGTCGTCGGCGTGTCGCGCGATGTCCGCCAGCGGTCCGTCGTGCCCGGAGGCATCGAAGATCGCCTGATGCAGTACTTCGTTCCGTTCTCGCAGGTGCCGGGCCCGCCGGCTGGCGTCGGTCCGGGTCCTGGAATCCAGGGGCTGCTCATTCGCACGACCGTGGCGGCGGATGGCCTGATCGCGCCGATTCGTCGCGCGGTAGTCGGCAGCCGCACCGACCTGCCGTTTGTCGACGTGCGTCCCTACACGGACCTCCTCGAGCGGCAGATGCGCCCGTGGCGCCTCGGCACGGCCTTGCTGTCCCTGTTCGGCATGCTTGCGCTGGGTGTTGCGGGTCTTGGACTCTATGCCGTGTTCGCCCACGCCATTGGCGAGCGTCGCCGCGAGATGGCAATCCGTATCGCCATCGGCGCGGAGCCGGGCCACGTGCTGGGAATGATTTTGCGGGAAGCCTGCCGCCTTGCCGCGGCCGGCGTGCTGTGCGGCTGTGCGCTCGCCGTCGTCGTCGGGCGGTGGCTGCAATCAATGCTCGTCGGCACCGCTCCTTCCGATCCGATCGTGCTCGGGGCAGCAGGAGCGCTCATGCTCCTCGTGGCCGGTCTGGCTACGTTTCTTCCCGCCCGCACGGCGTCACGCACGGATCCGACCGCGCTTCTCAGAGCGGAGTGAAGGGCTCAAGGCTCAAGGCTCAGGGCTCAAGCAAAACCTTCGACCACTCGCTCGAAGATCTTGCCTAAGCCCTGAGCCCTCTCACGTGTTCTCCCGCTCTCCAACGACAGCACCGACAGCCGCCTCATCCGGCGGCAGGATCGGCAGGCTGAACGAGAACGTCGTGCCCTGGTCAGCGTTCCTCTCGACGTCGACGGTTCCGTCGTGGGCGTTCATGATGGTCTGGCATATCGCGAGGCCGAGCCCCATGCCGTCCGGCTTCGTCGTGTAGAACGGCTCGAACATGCGCGGCAGCTGCTCGTCGGTCAGGCCGACGCCATGGTCGACCACCGAAACGATGACCAGACCGTCGACTGAAGCAGTCCTGAGTGTCACCCGCTTGATCGAGGGGTCGTCGCGCTCGAGGGCTTCGAACGCGTTCATCAGGAGGTTGAGCGTGACCTGCTGCAGCTGGACACGGTCGCCGAGCACGCGGGGGAGGGCGCCAGACGGCTCGACGTCGAGCGCGATCCGGCGGGCCACGATGTCTCCCTGCAGGACCTTGATCACTTCGTCGATGCTGTCGTTGAGGTCGACAGGCGCGTACTCGGACGTGTCCTTCCTGAGCAGTGTCCTGAGGCGGCGCACCACTTCGGCGGCACGCTGGTTGTCCGAAACGATATCGGCGAGTGCCGCGCGCAGTTCGACGAGATCCGGGACCGGCGCGGCGATGAGGCGCGTCGCCGCTTGCGCGTTGGTCATGATCGCCGCGAGTGGCTGGTTGATCTCGTGCGCCAGCGAGCCGGTCAGCGCCGCGAGCGTGGTCACGCGGCCGACGTGCGCGAGCTCGTCGCGCAGCTCGCGCGCCTGCAGCTCGGCGCGACGACGCTCGGTGATGTCGCGGACGATGCTGAGGACCTTGTCTGTATCGCAGCGAACGATGCGTGCCTCGTAGAAACGGACCTCGCCCTGACTGGGAAGCGAGTATTCGAGGGTAGCCGTGTCCTCGGAGCGCATCGCGCGCTCGAAGCAGCGCAGCAGGCCGTCGGCGATGTCCGGGGGCAGGACGTCGTGCATGCGCTTGCCCAGGAAGCTCTCGGGCCGCGCCGCCAGCCGCTCGGGATCCTTCGCGTGGAAATCCAGGAAGACGCCTTCGGCGCTCAGCACGAAGATCCAGTCCGGCAGCGCGCGGAGGACCGCCCGATGGGTGGCCTCGGCCTGCTTGCGCGCCGTGATGTCCTCGGCCACCGAGAGCACGCACCGCTCGTTGTCGACCTCGAGGGTGTCTGCGGAGTAGAGGACCGTCACCACCCGGCCATTCTTGGCGCGCCAGTGTACTTCCCTGGTGGCGACCCGCCCCCGCGCCTCGAGCTCTGCTGTCACGCTCGCGCGCTCCTCGGGGTCGACCCAGAATCCGAGCTTGTCGGAGTTGCTGCCGATAAGCTCTTCACGTGCGTACCCTGACTGCCGAACCAGCACGTCGTTGACGTCGACGATCCGGCCCTCGTCGAAGAGCGTGATCGCCATCGCGCACGGGTTCGATTGAAAGGCGGCGGCGAACTTCTCCTCGGATCGCTGCAGCGCCTGCTCGGCGCGGCGGCGCACGTCGATCTCGGCCTGCAGCGCGAGGTTCTCGCCCGCGACCTGCTGGCGACGGTCGTGGCTCTCCCGCAGGGCCTGCTGCGATTGCTGGTAGTCTTCGACGAAGAGCAGCACGAGCCCGATGCACGTGCCATAGACGTTCACGAGATCGAGCAGGAAGAGTTGCGGCCGCCACGCGATGATCGGGTCGACCACTGGCCCGACAGCGGCAGCGCCAGCGAGACGTGCGACAAGCGCCGCGCCATAGAGGCTCTGTGTCACTCCGTAGACAAGGCAGACTCCGCCCGTGATCACGCTGGCACGCGAGCCCGTCTGGCGCCACCGCGAGAGGAACACCCACGCGCAGTAGAGGAGCGCGGCCGCGAGGGTCAGCGTGCGCGGCGCGATCCGCACATAGAAACTCTCGAGCGGATTGGCCCACCCGAGCGACAAGGCGACCGTCACGGCGCTGAACGCCATCACGAGCGCCAGCCCAATCCGTATACCACGCCGTGTCGGCAGGCCCGGCGACAGGACGCTTCTGGCGCCGAACACCAGCAGTGGAGGAGGAAGGAAACCAAAGATCGAGGCCAGTGCTACGACGACGATCTTCGGGAGAGTCCACTCTGCGGAGAGGGGCACGGCCAGCGAACCTACGCCGAGGTAGACCGCGAACGACGTCCACGCCCAGGCCCACCACGTGAACACCGGCCGATCGACGAGACGCGCATGCAGCGACCAGAGGAGCACCACGGCTCCGATGGTGATGAGCGACTGAAGAATCGCCAGCCAGAGCGGGTTGGTCATGCTGAGAGATGCCGTCTGATAGGGTATCCGATGGCTTCCCGAATATACTTTCTCGCGTCATGAATTCCCGCAATCGCCGGGTCGTCGCGACGTCCACGGCCGTCGTGCTGGCCGCGGTTCTCTCGTCGGGGATGGCGCAGCAGGGAACGCCGCCAGCTGGGCAGGGTGGCGGGCGCGGCGGGCCTCCACCTGAGCCGGTGAGTATCCCCACGGCCCTCTTCGCTGGTGCCGATCCCGTGCGCTCGTGCGAGAGCCTGCGCTCGGTCGAGCTGCCCGGCACGACCATCGATGCGGCGGCAGTCGACCCTGGAGACGAGCGGACATCGCCGTCCTGTCGGATCACGGCGACCGTCACGCATCCTCCCGCGGGCGATCAGATCAAGATATTCGTCGGATTGCCGCTCAAAGGGTGGAACGGTCGATTCCAGGGCGTTGGCGGCGGTGGCTTCTCGGGCGGAAGCGCCAGCGGTGTGCGGGCACCGCTCACGGCCGGGTACGCCGCCGGCTCGACCGACACCGGGCACGAGGGTGGAAGCGGCAGCTTCGCGCTCGACGCGAACGGTCGGTTGAACTGGCACGCGGTCCGTGACAACGCTTACCTCGGCATCCATGAGATGACCGTCACCGGCAAGGCGTTGACCCGGGAGTTCTACGGCAAAGCGCCGCGCTACGCCTACTTCAACGGATGCTCGACGGGCGGCCGTCAGGGGTTGTCCGAAGCGCAGCGCTATCCGGAGGACTATCACGGGATCCTCTCGGGTGCGCCCGCGATCAACTGGCCCAAGCTTCATGTCGAACAGCTCTGGGGACCCCTCGTGATGCTCGAGGCGAAGAACTTCGTCCCGCAGTGCAAGCTCGACGCGGCGACGGCGGCGGCCGTCGAGGCGTGCGACACGATCGATGGCGTCAAGGATGGCGTGCTCGAGGATCCGCGGCGCTGCACGTACGACCCGAAGGCGCTCGTCGGGACCTCGCCGAAGGGATGCGAGACGATCACCGACGCTGACGCCGCCGTCATCAGAAAGATCTGGGAAGGCCCGAAGCGGAGAGACGGTTCGTTTCTCTGGTACGGCCTGCCTCGTGGCGGAGGCTTCGCGCTGAGTGCCACGGGCGGCACGCCGCTAATCGCCCGGCCGCTCGGCATCACGCTCGACTGGTCTCGCTATTTCCTCATGCAGAACCCGCAGTGGGACTGGACGACGCTCACGCACGCATCGTACGAACAGCTGTGGGATCAGTCCGTGGAGCAGTTCGGCCCGGTATTCGGCACGGACAACCCGAATCTCGCCGCGTTCCGCGATCGCGGCGGGAAGCTGATCCTCTGGCACGGATGGGCCGATCCGCTCATCTATGCCGAGGGCACAATCGACTACTACACGCGCGTGCAGCAGCAGATGGGTGGCGCGCACAAGGAATTCATCCGGCTCTTCATGGCGCCAGGCGTTGGCCACTGCAACGGCGGCACCGGCCCCGCCCCGCGCAATCAGTTCGACGCGCTGGTGACGTGGGTCGAGCAGAATCATGCGCCCGAGATGCTCGAGGCCGTCCGACGCGACGAGACCGGCAGGGTCGTGCGATCCAGGCCACTCTGTCAGTACCCGCTCGTCGCGCGTTACAAGGGTCAGGGGAGTACGGACGAGGTGTCGAGTTTCGAGTGCAAGGCGAGTTTCTGACGACGCACGGAGCCATTGCGGCGGTGGTGCGTTTCAGGTAGATGTCACGAGCTGACGGCATTCTCACGATGGACACGATGACACGATGGACACGATGACGCATCTGTACCGGGTTTCATCGTGCTCATCGTCCCATCGTGTTCATCCCGACCCAAAACCGTGATCATGACTGCAGCGTGATTTAGCGGAGTCGGGAAGGATTCTTCGGGGAGCATTGAAGACGATGAGAGCATCGCGCGCACTCGTGACTGCATGTCTGGCGTTGGCGCTGGCGCCCGCACTAGTCGCCGCCCAGACGGCCACGACTCAAGCCCCGCCGGCGCCTGGACAATACGAGCCCAAGATCGGACAGGCCGGCAAGGACGTCGTGTGGGTGCCGAGCCCGGAGTCGACGGTCGAGAAGATGCTCGACGTGGCGAAGGTCACGCCTCAGGACTTCGTCGTCGATCTGGGTTCCGGCGACGGGCGCAACGTGATCGCGGCGGCGAAGCGCGGCGCGCGGGCCCTCGGCGTCGAATACAACCCGGACATGGTCGAGCTCTCGAAGCGGAACGCGGCGAAGGCCGGCGTCAGCGATAAGGCGACGTTCGTCCAGGGCGACATGTATGCGGCAGAGTTCCAGCAGGCCACCGTCCTCGCACTCTTCCTGCTGCCCGACAACCTGATGAAGCTGCGGGACAAGTTCGCGGCGCTCAAGCCCGGCACCCGGATCGTGGCCAATACGTTCGGGATCGAGGAATGGACGGCCGACGAAACGACCACCATCTCGGACGACTGCTTGAGCTGGTGCACGGTCCTCCTCTATTTCGTCCCGGCGAAGGTCGATGGGATCTGGCAGACCGCGCAGGGACCGCTGACGCTGAAGCAGCAGTTTCAACTCGTCAGCGGCACGCTCGGCACGGCCAATATCGAGAACGGCCGCGTCCGGGGCGAGGAGTTCAGCTTCACCGTCGCCGGCACGGCCTATACGGCGCGCGTGACGGGCGATACGATCGCCGGAACCACGAGAGGATCGGGAGGCGAGGCCCCCTGGCGCGCGACCAGGGCGCCGAGATAAGTCAGGTCAGGCTCCGAACCGTGGCCTGTCGTGGCATATAATGACCGGGTTTTGGCCGGAAACGGGCAGCCCTCGAGGAGGAGACGATGATGCGTATTGGCGTTTATGCAGGTGCGGTGCTCATAGCGTGTACGACCGCGTTCGTGGTCGCGCAGACGAAGGTCACGACCGTCGAAGAATATACGAAGGCGATGAAGCCGGCGGGCGGCGCCATGCGGAACATGGGAAAGCTGGTCGCGTCAGGTGCTCCGGTTGCCGACGTCAAGAAGGAGATCGCGGTCCTCAAGACGGCGTTGGCCGACACTCAGAACTTCTGGGTCCTCAACAAGAAGGATGACGCGGTCAAGATGAACAAGGACTCGATGGCCAAGCTCGAGGCCTTCGAGACGTCGCTGACCGGCGAGAAGGTCGATCCGGCGGCCGCGGCCGCGATGAAGGAAGTCGGCCAAACGTGCGCAGCCTGCCACAAGCAGTACCGCGAGCAGGACGCCGAGGGCAACTACAAGTTCAAGGCCGGCACCATCGGGGGATAGTGTCAAAGACGGCTCAGGGCTCAAGGCTCAGGGCTCAAGCATGATCTTCGAGTAAGTGGTCGAAGGTTTTGCCTGAGCCTTGAGCCCTGAGCCTTGAGCCGTCCTTACGTCCTTCCCTCGAACGGCGTCGAGTCCCTTCCCCTCAGCACGATATCGAATCGGTATCCAAGCGCCCACTCGGGCGTGGTCAGCTCCATATCGAATTTCGACACCAACCGCTCGCGCGCCCGCGCGTCCGGGACCGACTGCATGATCGGGTCGAACGGAAAGAGCGGGTCGTTCGGGAAGTACATCTGCGTGACCAGCCGTGACTGAAATGACGTCCCGAACACCGAGAAGTGGATGTGCGCCGGACGCCAGGCGTTGTGATGGTTCCGCCACGGGTAGGCGCCGGGCTTGATCGTCGTGAACTGGTACTGCCCCTGCGCGTCGGTCACCATCCTGCCGGCGCCCGAAAAGTTGGGGTCGAGCGGCGCCGGGTGGTCGTCCCGCGCGTGCAGATACCGGCCGGCCGCGTTGCACTGCCAGATCTCGAGGAGCGTATGCGCCACCGGCCGGCCATCCTCGTCGACGACCCGGCCCGCGACGATGATGCGTTCCCCGAGCGGCTCGCCGGCGTGCTGGCGCGTCAGATCATTGTCGGTCTCGCCAAGCGGCAGATACCCGTACACCGGCGCTGTCAGATCGCTGAAGTTCTGCGGCAGCCGGATGAGCGGCTGCTCCGGCGCGCGCAGAACCGTCGACGTGTAGGGCGGGTAGAGCAGCTTGGGTTGCGTGCCGGATTCAGCATTAGGCATGGAAACCTCAAATGTCTGACTCTGTCGGCATTTATCAATGCTCGCGGGGCCCCACTTCTCTCACTGCGCTTGGGGCCCCACCCCCAAGCGCGGCCGCTCGCGCTTCGCGCTCACGGCGGCTCGAGGCTGGCGCTCGCTCGGCGAAGCTCGCCGTAGCCCTGGCGAAGGCGCGGCCGCAGGCGTGGCCGATACAAGATCTGGCTGGCGTCACCGACAGCCTGGCTCGGCCTATTCGCTACCCGGTGTTCCGTGCGCCTTTGCTGTTCGCGCGTTCAGGTCCCTCAGCGCTTCGAGCTCGCGACGATCGGGCGTCGGTGTCTCGGCGACGTTGGCGGCGAAATGGACGTCCCAGCCGGTATTCTCTCGTACTTGCTCGCGCGTGACGCCGGGATGGAGGCTCACGACTTCGAACTCCTTCGTCTCCGCATCCGGGGTCATCGTGCAGAGGTCGGTCACGAGGAGTACCGGACCCTCCGTCGCGATCCCCATCGCCCGCCGCTCTCGTCCCGTCACGCCATGGCCGAGCGAGGTGACAAACGCCAGCGTCTGCACGAATGTCCGCGGGCTGTGACGCATCACGACGTAGATGCGCTGACACCCGGTTGCGATTTCGGTCGCGCCGCCGCTCCCGGGCAGGCGGACCTTGGGCTTGGCGTACGGGCCAATCACCGTGCTGTTCAGGTTGCCGAAACGGTCGATCTGCGCACCGCCGAGGAACCCGACCGAGATGCGGCCGCCCTGGAGCCAGTATTGGAACATCTCCGGCACCGAGACGGTTGTGAGCGCGGTCTCGCACAGCTCGCCGTCGCCGATCGACAGCGGCAGCACGGTCGGTTTGGTTTCGAGCGTGCCGGATTCGTAGACGAGCGTCAAGCGCGGTGCGTGGGTCAGCCGCGCGAGGTTGCACGCGGCGGAGGGAAGCCCGATCCCGACAAAGCAGATGTCGTCGTTCCCGAGCGCGCGGGCAGCCGCAACGGTCATCATTTCCGAGGCCGAGTAGGTCGCGGTCACGCCGGCCTCGCCGCGGCCGCCGCGCGGGCGCGTTCCTTGAACATCTCGGGCCGCCCTTCCATCACGTGCTCCTGGATCCAGCGCTGAAAGCTCTCGCGATCGCGCGAGGTCGCGTCCCACGCGACGTAGAACGCGTTGTCACGGGCGTAGTAGCCGTGCGCGTAGGAGGGGTGCGCCCCGCCCGGCACGGCGACGATGGCGTGGACGGTCCAGGAGGGGAGGATCACGGCGTTCGTGCCGAGGCCCTCGAAGCGGTCCACGATTTCCTCGACCGTCACGATTGCCGCCGTTGCGGCGAGCACCGCTTCCTTCTGGACGCCGATGATGCCTTCGAGCAGCACATTGCCGGCGCGGTCGGCCTTCTGCGCGTGGATGATCGAGACATCGGGGCGATGCGCGGGCACCGAGGCCAGTTGCTCGCCCGTGAACGGACACGTGATGAACCTGATGTTCGGATTCACCTTCGCGAGGTCCGATCCGCGGTATCCGCGGAAGACCGCGCACGGCATGCCGGCAGCGCCGGCGGCGTAGGCGTGCGCCATCGCCGAGTGGCTGTGCTCCTCGATCTCGAGCGGACGCGGCCAGCCGCGTTCGACCGCGTCGCGGAAGCGGTGCAGCGAGCCCACGCCGGGGTTGCCGCCCCACGAGAAGACGAGCTTGCGCGCGCAACCGCTGCCGATCATCTGGTCGTAGAGGAGATCCGGCGTCATGCGGATGAGCGTCAGATCCGTGATCCGCTGCCGGATGATCTCGTGGCCGGCGGCAAACGGGATGAGGTGGGTGAAGCCCTCGAGCGCCACCTGGTGACCGGGGCGCACGAATCGCGTGATCGCGTCGGAGAGTGTCGTGAACTCGCTCATGCCTCGAATGGTGCCCCGGTGTAGCTCTCGGCGAGGCTCGTCATGGCCGCGCACGAGGTGACAAGATACTCCAGTTCGGCGAGCTGCCGCCGGTGGTCGAAGGCGTTGTCGCTGGCCGATCGGTGCAGCATCGACGTCATCCACCACGAGAAGCGCTGCGCGCGCCACGTCCGCGCGAGCGCGCGCTCGGAGTAGCGGTCGAGCAGGTTCTCGTTCCCGGAGCGATGGAAGTCCACCAGCGCGCCGGCCAGCCGGTAGACGTCGGCCATCGCGAGGTTCAGTCCCTTGGCGCCCGTCGGGGGCACGATGTGCGCCGCGTCCCCGGCCAGGAACAGCCGCCCGAAGCGCATTGGCTCGGCGACGAAGCTGCGCATTCCGGTCACGCCCTTCTGGAAGATCGGCCCCTCGTTGGGCTTCCACCCATCGCTCGTCGACAGCCGTGTCGCGAGCTCGGCCCAGATCCGTTCGTCGCTCCACTGCGAGACGTCTTCGTCTGGCGCGCACTGCAGGTAGAGCCGGGTCACCTGCGGCGATCGCATGCTGAAGAGCGCGAAGCCGTGCTCGTGCAGGCTGTAGACGAGCTCGTCAGAGGAGGGCGCGGCCTCCGCCAGGATACCGAGCCATCCGAAGGAGTACACCCGCTCGTAGAGGCGAAGCCGGGTCGCCGGGATCGATGGCCGGCAGATGCCGTGGAATCCATCGCAGCCCGCGATGACGTCGCACCGCAGTTCGTGCGCCGTGCCGTCTTTCTGGTAGCGGATGGTCGGCGCCCGCGAGTCGAGGTCATGGACACTGACGTCCGCGACCTCGAAGTGCAGCGGCCGGCCGCTCTCGAGGCGCGCTTCGACGAGGTCATGGACCACCTCGTTCTGCCCGTAGATGGTAATCGCGCGTCCGCCGGTCAGGTCGGCCATGTCGATCCGGTGCCGCGCGCCATTGAAGGCGAGATAAATGCCGTCGTGCCGCATCCCCTCGCGCGCGAGCCGCCCGCCCACACCGACCTCGCGCATGAGGTCCACCGTCCCTTGCTCGAGCACGCCAGCGCGCACCCGTTCGACGACGTATTGACGGGTGCGGTTTTCGAGGATGACGGAGTCGATGCCCTGGAGGTGCAGCAGCTGTCCGAGCATCAATCCGGCGGGACCGGCGCCGACGATGCCCACCTGGGTGCGGGAGGAGGTCACGGACAGCATTCTAACGTGTGACGTCGACGGAGGTGAGGAGACGGAGGTGAGGGAGACGGAGAGGACGGAGGCAACGGGTTCGACACGGAGGAACGAAGCGAACGAAGACGCACGGAGGACGATCGGGTATAGAGCACCCTCATGGCATCGGTCGGGCCGCGCATTCGCGCGGGCCGTATCGAGAGAAGCGAGGGATCGAGAGCACGCATTTCAATTCCGCGGTGCTCTCAATCCCTCGCTTCTCTCGATACGACTCGCCGGCCGACCGGCCGGCGACCCGACCGATGGCGAACTGCAAGTGGCTCACTCTTAGCTTGTTCTCTTCGTGCGTCTCCGTTTGCTTCGTTCCTCCGTGTCGAGTCTTGGTTTTGTTCCGCGTCCTTCGTCCAGCTCCGAACGACTCAGTTCTGTCTATACTCTGGCGATGAACTTCATCTCGAAGCTGGCGCTTGCGTCTCTGCTGATTGGGTTCGGCGTGCCGAGTCTGGTCTCGGTCCACGCTGGCGCTCAAAGCGCGCCTCAGGCCGCGACGGCGCCGCTACCCGACATCGGGGAGCGCAAGACGATCACCGAAGCGGATTGCACGGCCGCGAAGCTCGGCACGGCAATTCCGGCCGGCGCGATCGGCGAACCGGTCTCGAGCGTCAGCCTGAGCGAGCCGAAGTGGACGGCCGCGACCGACACGTCGCCTGGCTACTGCACGGTCGACGGCTCGATGGCTCCAATCGATCCCGCGGCGAGACCGATCAACTTTCGCGTCGTCTTTCCCGTGTCATGGACGCTGCGCGCGGCGCAGCTCGGTGGCGGCGGGATGAACGGCATGATTCCAGGCCTCACCGGAGGTCGTGGTGGATCGGTCGGCCCGGCTCAGGGCATCGTCACTTACGGCAGCGACTCGGGCCACGGGATCAAGGATGCGCCAGAGTGGACGCTCGTCGACGAGGCAGTCAAGAACCTCGGCTACCTGCAGATGAAGAAGACGCACGATGCCGCGCTGGCGCTAATAGACCGGATGTACGCCCGCAAGCCAGCGGTGAACTACTACATCGGCACGTCGCAGGGCGGCCGCGAAGCGCTCACCGTCGTCCAGCGCTATCCAGACGACTACGACGGCATCATCGCCAACGTGCCCATCGTCAACTTCTCGTCGCTGATGCTCGCGCCTGGGCTGATTCGAAGTCAGGAGAAGCCGCTCGCCAACTGGGTGACCCGCGCCAAGGTGAACGCCATCCGCGGCGAGTTCATGCGGCAGTGCGACGGTCTCGATGGCCTTGCCGACGGCATCATCAACAACTACATGGCGTGCCGCGCCATCTTCGACGTGAAGGAGGGCGCCCGAGGCCGCCAGCCCTGGGCCTCGAAGCGGTGTCCGAACAACGTCGATCCCGACCCGGCCGACACGACGGCAGCCGCCTGCCTCACCGACGGGCAGATCTCGACGCTCCAGTTCGTCTACAGTCGCTACGCGTTTGCCGCGCCGCTCGCCAACGGCGTGAGGACATTCGGGATGTGGCTGCCAAACACCGATCCGTCCGGCAGCGGGCTCATCTCCGACGTTCGGTTCAAAGGACAGGAGGGTGCCGCCGCTGATGCCCCGATGCATTCGCATCTGGGCGTTCTGGGCGTGACCGGATTCCTGATGCGCAACCTGGCCGCCAACCCGCTCGACTACGTCGAAGGCGGTCCGCTCAACAGCCGTCGGCAGGAGTTGTCGCCTTGGCTCGACTCGACGAGCCCAGACCTGACGCGGTTCGCGAACCGCGGCGGCAAGATGATCGTGACGATCGGCACCGACGACACATTGGCTTCACCGGGCGCACAACTGGACTACTACCAGTCGCTCGTCGACACAATGGGCCAGGCGCGGCTCGACGGATTCGCGCGGCTCTTCGTCATGCCGCAGGCGGGACACGGATTGAGCGGCAGAAACTACGGGTTCGATGGGGAAGGAAGAGTGGTGCCCGTCGCGCCGATCCCAAATACGTTCGACCGATTCGCCCTGCTGGCGAACTGGGTCGAGCGGAAGGCTGCGCCCGGCATCTCTGTCGTCGTTACCGCCGGTGACAAGAGCCTGCCGCTCTGCTCCTATCCGGCGTACCCGAAATACAAGAACGGCCCACCGGCCGCAGCCGGGTCCTACAGCTGCGATCGATAGGCCGTCGCCGCGCGCCGATGCTTCAGCTCGGCGCGCGTGTGCGGTCTGTCTCAGCTCACTCCCGCTTCAGTGCCCACTTGAACGCGCGCACGAGAAGGTCCTGGTACACCGGGTCGTTCCAGGTGTCGTTCCCGTGGCCGATCGTCGTGCCGAAGACACGCGTGCCGCCGTAGTCGCTGACCCAGGCCAGCGGGTACTCCTTCTGGTCTTCCGGGCTGACGGCTGTCGCGAGTGCCGTGGAGTTGGGCCAGAACTTCTCGATCACGTAGAGCTCGTCGACCGGCGTGACCCAGTCCTCCTTGAAGCCCTTCATGATGGCGTGATCCTTGGCCGCAATCTTGACCGAGATGTTGTGCGCCTTAGTGTGGCGCTTGGTCGTCACGCCGAGGAATTCGCGCCAGTCGTCGACGGTTGCGGCGCGGAACGTATGCATCGCGCAGTGGATGACGAGCGCCGGCGGCCCACCCTTCTGGGGCACCGTGATCCGCCGGATGAAGGCCGGGTCGTCGACGTCGGCCAGGCACTCGTTGTGCACGACGATGTCGAAGCCCTTGGCCCAGTTGGGATTGTCATAGACGGGCAATTCGCCCCTGGTGCCGCGTCCGCCCTGGATCGCAATCGTCCAGTCGACCGGCAGTGACTTGGAGATCGCATCGACCAGCAGCTTGCCCTGCAGCGCGTAGTCGTGGCAGCAGCCGCCGCTGACGACGAGCGCCTTGACGCGCGGTCCGGCAGGCTCAGGGGCGCGACCGCCTCGCCCCGCAGGTGGTCCCGGCTGCGCAGGGGGTGCCTGCTGCTGCGCCGAGAGCGTCAGCGCCGCGGTGGCACAGGCAAGGATGAAGACGGCAAGCTTCGACGCGCGCGCGGTTCGTGATCGCATGCTGTTGGGCCTCGTGGAAAGCGAGCCCTAGCATAGACCGAGTGGCTGCGATGACGCCACCGTCCGTCCCTTGCTTTCCGGTCGCCCGGTCTCCTGCTAGAACGTCTCCTGAACTTCTGAGCTCTTGTTCAACGTCCACGCCGCCGCCCCGAACACGAGCAGGTTGGCCGCGACGACCGGCGAGGCGCCGATGAGGAGGCCGTACGCGATCCACATCAGCGCGCCGAGCATCTGCACGCGCTTGAGCATTTCCGGCGCGGCGCAGAAGTACGACCCGACGAATACGGCCGTGGCGACCCAACCGAGATACTCGACCACTGTCAATCGCTCCGTTCTTTGATTCCGTTCGTTGCGGCTACGCCACAGCGTGGCTGGCCGCTGCGGAAGACTCGCGGACGATCACGCGGTCCGTGCGTGCCTTCTCCCACTCGTGCAGCGTCAACCCGTTCGATTCGAAGAGCGACCGGATATCGCTGATGCCCCATCCGAGCACTTTTTCCAGGATCGGCACCATCACGCTCGAGGCATCGTCGCTGAGGAGCGTGCTCTTCGCGATACGTGCCAGCTGCCGGTTCTCGGAGACCGCTATCGTGAATCCCGCGCGGTTGTTGACGTGCAGCATCACGTGGACGTCCGAGCTGCCATCCCCGACGTAGATCGTGCGATCGGGACCGATCCCCAGCTGGTCCTCGAGCTCTTCGACGACGGCGACCTTGCCGTATCCCGCCGGGACTCGGGATACCGAGCGCACTTCGCCCGTGTCGTCGTCGTACTCGAAGCTCGGTACCGAAGATGTGGTCCGGCGACACGACGCCGGCGAGCGCCGACTGGATAACCTCTCTGGGTGCCGCCGAGATCACGAAGAACGAGAACCGGTGGCCGTCGACGCCACGCGTCGAGAAGGTTGACGAGCGCCTGGATGTTGCTGCGCAGCCGAACGCGCCGTCCGGTCTCCTCGAGGTGCTCGCGCCGCACGCCCCGGAACTCCGGGTCGTGACGAATCAGGTACGCCAGCTCGCCCCCCTGCTGGACCAGGTTGCTCCGGGCCAGCCCGTCGACCTTTTCCTGGAAGCGGGAGGCGCCAATCAGCTCGCTCAGTACCATCCCCGAATCGTTGAAGCTGAGCGTCTGGTCGAAGTCCGACGCGACCAGAAAGTGCTTCGGCGGAGTGGGTGTCATGAACATGTGCCCTCGTGACCTTGTCTGAACGGATATATCAACTACTGCCATCAAGCCTAGCAGGCTCCTGGCAGGGAGTCAAAGTCCAGCCTTGTTAGTGCACGACTAATTGCGGACAATTTTGCACACAATGCGTCGTTTTCGTGCGATTGAGTGATACGAGCGTCACAAAGTTGTTATATCATTTAGCTCATGAAGAGCGCCGTGGAGCCAAAGCACCGTCAGGTCTACCAGGCCCTCTCGCGCCAGATCCAGTCGGGCAAGCTGAAGCGTGGCGACAGGCTGCCGAGCGAGGCCGAGCTCGTGCGTACGTTCGGCGCGTCGCGAATTACGGTCGGCCGGGCGGTGAGGGATCTGCAGGCGCAGGGGCTGGTCGAGCGCCGCGCGGGCTCCGGCACCTATGTACGCGCGCAGGCCGCGCCCGGCGCGCTGTCGTTCGGGCTGCTGATTCCCGATCTGGGCGAGACTGACATCTTCGAGCCGGTATGTCAGGGGATGATGGCGTCGCCACTGGCGCGCAACCACGCCCTCCTCTGGGGCAGCGTGAGCGGAGACGGCGTCTCGAGGGAAGATCGCGCGTGGCAGTTGTGCCGTCAGTACATCGAGCGGCGTGTCTCGGGCGTCTTCTTCGCGCCGCTGGAGTTCACCTCACCCGGTGACGACATCAACCATCGGATCGCACAGGCGCTCGACGATGCGCGCATTCCGGTCGTGCTGCTCGACCGGGACGTGACGCCCTATCCGCGGCGAGGGCATCACGATCTGGTCGGCATCGACAACCGCCGCGCCGGATTCATCATCACCGAGCACGTGCTGCGGCTCGGCAGCCGGCGCGTCGCGTTCGTCGCGCAGCCGAACGCCGCGGCGACAGTCGATGCGCGCGAAGCCGGCTATCGGGAGGCGCTTTACGCCGCGGACGTCGCCATCGATCGCGCGCTCATCCACCGCCTCGATCCATCAGACGCGGGCTCTGTCCGTCAGCTGATGGAGTCGGCCCGTCCCGACGCCATCGTGTGCGCCAACGACCGGACCGCCGGACGGCTCATGCAGACGCTCGTCAGGCTTGGCTACGCGGTTCCGAAGGACGTCCGGCTGGTCGGAATCGACGACGTGGAGTTCGCGGCGCTGCTGCCGGTGCCGCTGACGACGTTGCGCCAGCCGTCGCGGCAGATCGGCGACGCCGCACTGGGCGCGATGCTGGAGCGAGTGTCGCGCAGGGGACTCGTGCCAGGGACATCCTGCTGGACGTCGAACTTATCGTCCGCGAGTCATGGCACACGGAGCCGACTCGGAGGTGACAGCGGAGCGCGGATCTTCAGATCCGCGTCAAGGACACTGACGCGCAACTGAAGTTGCGCGCTCTTCTGTCGTACCTAGAGCACCGTGTATGACACGCTGCCGCCGGGCAGATCGGTCATCAGCGGCCCCTTGAGGAGAAAAGCAGCGGCGGTCGTCAAATTGTCGCATAGACCTGGTCCATGAGTCGCTGGTCCTCCAGTGCGCGTTCGAGGCTCATCTCCGGCTGACGTCCCGCGCGGATCGACGCCGCGAAATCCGCATACATCGCGCGGTAGCCGCGAATGTCCCTGAAGCCGGGCACGATCACCCGCGGCAGACCCGCCCCGCGCACGAGGACCGCCACACCGTTGGACTCGAACGAGATGATGCCGCGGCGGCCCATGAGCTTCGAGACGCGGAGGCCACGGAAGAGCGACGGCACTTCCCGCGAATAGTAGAGCGAGCCGACCGCGCCGTTGTCGTACGCGAACGAGACGAGCATGCTCTTCACGCGCCGATCGGGGCCCTCACGCGACGGAGCCGGCCGGAAGCCGTGTATCGTCGTGATGCGCGGACCGAGACTGCCCGCGATGTGCAGCCAGTGGATGCCTTCCTCGAAGAACGCATCGCCTCCAGCCATGGTCTCGTCATTGCGCCAGTCGTCGGCTGTTTTCAACCGGAGCGCGACGGTCATGAAATGCCCGAACACCATGTCGCCGATAGCGTCTTCGGCCAGCAGGCGCCGCAGGCAGACGGCCAGTGGCTTGTAGTGATCGTTCTCGCCGACGAGGACGGTACGCCCGGCCCGATCGCGCTGCGCGATGATCGAGGTGTAGTCCTCGGCGTGGAGGAACGCCGGCTTCTCGACGAGCACGTGCTTGCCGCCGGCAAGCGCCTGCTCGCGTCAAGTCGAGGTGGAAGCGCGGCGGGACGGCTATGACGACGGCGTCCACGCTGCGATCCGCGAGCGCGTCGTCATAGCTGCCAAAGGCCGTCCGACCGCCGAACTGGCGGCGGAATTCTTCCGCCTTCCCGCGATCGCGGCTGGCGTAGCTCGGGACGATCGTGCCCGACAGCGACCCTTTCAGGTGCTGGCTGTGCACCCGGGTGATGAATCCGCACCCGAGGAAGGCGACATGCAACGGCTCCGGCATGCAGCCGCTCAGGCTTTCTTCTTGGCCGTGCCGCCGATCTGAAAGCCCGAGTTGTTGAAGTCGAACCACGCCGCCAGGTCCGGTCCCTTGGGCGTCAGCGTCAACACCATCGTCACTGGACCCGAGAACGCCGTCAGGGGGCCCGAGTAGTCTGTCGATGCCTTGAGCGTCACGACCTGGCCCGCTCTTCGTGATGTCGGTGATCTTGTGCTCGGGGAATTGCGGGGCGCTGACGCCGGCGACGACCTTGCCCGCCTCGGTGCGGAAGACGAGGTTCGCGACGAGCCGCCCGGTCGGCGTCTCGAGGGGAATCTGCCACGTGCCCATCAGCGGCGCGACATCGGCCGGCGTCACCGGCGCTGCAGCGGGCTTCGCGCCCGCCGCACCAGGGGCAGGTGCCGCAGGTTTTGCCGGCGGCCGGCTTGGTGGCCTGGCCTCCGGCCTGATCATCGGTGCCGCGCCGCGAGAGCCGAACCGCTCGTCACGAACGCGGCCAGCAACAAATACATCGGGATTCTACGAAGCATGAAGGATCTCCTGAGCTTAAGAAAGATCGGCGAAACGATTATACCTGCTCATGTCTCAGCGGCCCGCCGTCGCCGGACGCCGCGCGCCCACGAAAAACCCGACGAAAAAGACGACGAGCGCAGTCACCAGGATGATGCCGCCGGTGACGACGAGCGGCATGGGATCTGACGGCGTGACCGTGAGGTTCGTGAGAAACGACGCGATGACGCCGGCGAGCCGCATCCAGCCGGCCCATCCCGCGGCCGCTCCGATGACGACCGCCGCCACGACGAAGAGGCCGAGCGCGAGCACCGATTGACGATGGGCGACGCCGTAGGCGGTGAGGGCGTAGACGCCCACGGCACCCGCGACCAGTGCGACGAGCGCGAAAATGCCGAGAAGCGTCTCGCCATACTGCAGCAGCGCGGTCTGACCGGCATTGAGATACGACTCGACGGTGCGAATCGACGCCACCGGGGTCGTGGCGTCGACCTTGCCGACCTGCGCTCGGACCGCATCGCCGAGCGCGAGCGGATCGCCCGACGTACGAACGATGAACGACATCACCGTGCGCCGGCCTTCGAGCGAGGCGCGCTGCTCGGTCGCCTGTTGCCGGTGGAGCACGTAGATGAGCGGCGGGACTTCTGACGCTCCACGGAACGGGATCGTGTCAGCCACCAGGCCGACGACCTCGCGCGCAGGTTCCTCGTCATTCGGAGAGAAGGTCAGCGTCAGTCGCTGCCCAATCGGATCGCCGTCGGGCCACTGCTGCTTCGCCAGCGTTTCGTTCACGAGGACCACCCACGGCGAGTCGGGCTGATCGGCGGCCGAGAAATCCCGGCCACGAACGAGGCGAATCCCCACCGTGTTGAAGTAGTTTTCGGTGACGGCCAGGTACTGCGCCGCGACCTGGTTGTCGGGCGTGTGTTCCACGTCCCCGATCCAGAACTGCACGAACGGGTTCGCGGCGAACGGGTGAGTGCCCACGCCCGCCGCCTGGACGACGCCCGGCGTCGTCTGCAGCGCCGCGCGAATGCGATCGTAGAGCGCCGCGCCGGCGGGGCTGAACTCGGCGATCTCGGCGCTCCCGGCCCCGGAAACGTTGCGAGTGACGTACGGGTCGCGCGGCAGGTACACGTCGGCGCTCAGCAGGCCCGCCGGGTTGATGCCGACGTCGCGACCTCGCAGATCGCCAACCGCTCGCATCGCAAGACTGGTCGCGGCGATGAGCACGAATGCCAGCGCCACCTGGACGGCCACGAGCGCCGACAAGCGCCATCGCGCCGAGCCACCCCTTGGTCGCGGTGTCGGTCCGCGAGGCTCGCGACGCCGGCAGGATCCCAACCGCCAGCGTCACAAAGACGACGAGGACGACAGTGAACGCGACCACGCCGGCGTCGAACCCGACCTCACTGAGACGCGGGAGCACGGTCGGGGTGATGTCACGGAGCGCCGGGAGTCCTCCCGCCACGAGGGCGGCGCCGATCGCACCGCCGCCGAGCGCGAGCAGCAGGCTTTCGGCGAGCACGACGCCCGGACGGATCTCTCTCGAGGCGAGCACAGCGGACCGCTCGCCCAGGACCGTGCGCGCGCGCATCAGCACCGCCACGCTCACACAGACAAGGAGCAACATCACTCCGACGGCCAGCTGCACCATCGTGAACGGCTGGCGCATCCCGCCGAATCGTGCCTCGCGCCATGGCGTGAGCTCGACGGTCCAGCCCTTGTCACGGTTCGGGTACTTCTGCGCGTACTCGTCGAGTGCGACCTTCACCGCGGCCTGGGCCTCTGCCATCGAGACTCCAGGCTTCAAGCGACCGATGGCGCGAAGGTTGTGCTGTGTCTCCTGTCCGGGCGCCGGTTCGAAGCCGAACGTGAACCAGGCGTCGGAAGAATTGTCGAGGAGCCCGAAGCCCTCCGGCATGACGCCAATGATCTGGGTTGGCTGTCCATCGACCTGCACGGTCTGGCCGACGACGTCCGGACGGCCGGCAAAGCGTCGCTGCCACACCGGGTAGCTGAGCACCATGGTGGGCGCGGCGCCCTCCTGCTCGTCGGCAGCGACCGGGAGCCGGCCGAGCAGGGGTCTGGCGCCGAGCGCCGCGAGGCCCGTCGCCGAAATCCGGTGCCCGTCCAGTCGTTCTGCGGGGCCCATGGCGTCGCCCGCGAGGTTGGCCGATCGCCCCGCGTCGAAGGCGCCGACGGCTTCGAAGGCCGCACTGGTCTTGTCGCGCAGAAGGAGGTACAGCGCCGGCGTCACCACGCCCTTCGATTCCGGCTTGCCGGGAGGCGCCATGCTCACGTCCAGGAGCCGGTCGGGCTCGGGGTACGGCATGGCCTTGAACAACACCGGGCTCGTGAAGCTGAAGATCAGGATGTTGAGGCCCATGCCGAAGGCCAGCGACGCCAGGGCGATGGCCGTGAACCCAGGCGTCGCTCGAAGACGCCGCAGGGCCAATCCAAGTTGATGTGTCATCGACGTGTCCGGGTCCTCATCCGCCGTGAATACGCCTGGAAGGGCCCCTGCGCTCCAGTCCAGCGTGCAATAATCGCGTGCGTTCCGCGATGCATTACCTTTCAGAACTCCTGCAGCAGGTCACGGCGTGGATTCTTCCCCTGGCCGAGCGGCTTGGGGCACCAGGACTCGCGATCATCGCGTTCCTCGATTCGTCGTTCCTCTCGCTGCCGAAGGTCGGTGACGCGCTCATCGTCGCGCTCACGATTCAGCATCCGGAGCGCTGGATGCTCTACAGCGCCGCGACCACCCTCGGCTCCACGGCCGGATGCTTCGTCCTCTACTCGATTGCCCGGAAAGGCGGCGAAGCGTTTCTCCGGCGGCGGTTCAGCGAGGCGCAAATCGAGCGCGGCCTCGGCCTCTTCCGGCGGCACGGGCTGCTGGCCGTGATCGTCCCCGCCATGCTGCCGCCGCCGACGCCATTCAAGCTCTTCGTGCTCCTGGCCGGATTCGCTGGTGTGCGACCGGTGGCGTTCACGCTCGGGATCGCGATCGGACGAGGGTTTCGCTTCGGCGCAGAAGGATGGCTGGCCTACAAGTACGGCGCGCAGGCGACGCAGTACATCAATGAAAATCTCGCGACGGCGTCCTGGTCGTCGCGGGCATCGTCTTGTTGCTGGGCGTGATCCTGATTCTGTCCCGCCGTCGGCGGCAGGCGTAGACAAAAAATCGCGATGCCCCTCAGAGAGAGCGAACGAGCGGCAGCGAGTGAGCCACGCGATCGGAGCGAGCCGTCGAAGCGGCGCGCGAGAGCGCGTGTAGGGGAGTCCGAGGGGCGAAGCCCCTCGGATGAGACTAGAGCGCTTTCGACTTCCTCGCCACCGGATCCCAGCCCAGCACCTTGTTCTCCTTCATCGCTTCGAGCGCGAGCAGGGCAGGCAGTGCCGAGTTGTAGCCGACTTCCATCGGCGCATTGGTCTTCCGGTTCTTCGCCTTCAGCTTGTCGAGGAAGTCACGTGTGTGCGCGTGCAGCGGGTAGTCCTCTTCGACGCCGCCGCGCGGGTTGATGTACACGTTCATCTCGACCGCCTGCCCGCCGCCGCCGCGGCCGCCGCCGGGTCCCCCGGCCCGTCCGCCGCCCGGTCCCCCTGCGCGTCCACCGCCGGCTGCCGCGCCCGCGGGTGCGCCGGGTGCCGGCTCAGCCGGGACGCGATTGCGCGTCTGGCCGACTGGCGGCCGGAGCGCCCAACCCATGCGGTTCACCTGCAGGGTCCCGTTGCTGCCGTAGAAGTAGACGCCCCAGCCTTCGATGTCCGGCGCCTTCGGATCGGCAAAGTTCGGTCGCGGAAAGACGTCGTTGGCGAACGACATGATGTAGTTGTCGAACTGCCAGGCGATCGAGAACTGGCTGAACACGCACTCCGGATCGGTCGTCGGGTTCGAGTAGAAGCCGACCGCCGTGGTCTTGAGCGGCTGCTTGGCGTCGGCGTCCATGAACCAGTTCGCGACGTCGATGTGGTGGGCGCCCCAGTCGCCGACGAGGCCGCTGCCGTACTCCCACCAGGCACGGAACGACGTGTAGCCCATCTTGAACGGCTTCTTCGGCGCGTCGACCTGCCACGCGTCCCAGTCGAGTCCGGGGGGCACGTCAGCGACGTCCTGCTTGTTCTGCGAATAGCCGCCGCCGTGCTGGATGAGCACGTGGGTGACGGGGCCGAGCAACGCCATCTTCTTCTTCGCTTCGATGAAGTGATCCCAGCTCCGCTGCTGCGTGCCGACCTGCACGACCAGATTCGGATACTTGTTGTAGGCGTCGAGCATCATGTTGATGCGCGCGATGTTGTTCGAAATCGGCTTCTCGACGTAGACGTGCTTGCCGGCGGCGAGCGCGTCCGCCGTGATCCTGGCGTGCGAGAAGTCGGGCGTGCCGATGAGCACCGCGTCGATGTCGTTGCGGTCGAGCACACGACGATAGTCGCCGACGACGTCGAGCGTCTGGGCGAGCGGGCGATTGGCGCTCTGGAAGCCGGTCTGCTTGTTCTGCGCGACCTCGCACCCATCGTGAACTGCACGTCGTCGTAGCGCGTGAGCGAGTCGAACACGCGACCGGAGCGGCCGCCCATGCCGATGACGGCCATCCGCACGCGGTTGTTGGCGCCCTGCCAGGCGAACAGGGGCTTGGTGGCTGCCACTGTCAGCGCGGCCGCGCCGTTCTTCAAGAGCTCTCGTCGATGCATCACCTTCTCCTTGGACGACGCCGGTATGAACTTTTGCGGAGTCTACATCCGATTTAGTCTCAACCGAGGGGCTTCGCCCCTCGGACTCCCCAGGCTCACTCGCTAACGCTCGTTCGCGCTGTTTGGGAGATAGCTTCTCGTGTCATGGGGTTACGACTTGTGTCATGAGGTTACGACGACAAGCGACCGGCAGCTTACAACATCTTCTCCGCACCAGCCGAGTTGCCGGTCCCCATCTGGAATGTCAGATTGGTCCTCAACGCCGATCCTTTCGCCGGGCGCGAAATGCGTCGAAATTGGCCTGCTCCCAGACCTCGCGGAGCGCGTCGGCCGACGCGCTCGACACGTGCTTGTAGACTCCTGGAGGAAACCGCGCCCGGGCCGTCCGGTCCGCGAGCGTCCATGTCGCGCGGATCGCCCGGAACAGCGCGGGATCGCCGGGCTGTCGCCAGGCGGTGTCCTTCATGTCGGCCACGTGCCTGAACTTGTAGACGGGCATCACTCGCCTTCCAGGTCGAGTCGGCGCCGCAGCCGATCCGCGTCGGCGCGCGCGGCCTTACCGTGTCCTTCTTCATGCGGTACAGCATGTCGAGGTCTTCGGTCGCGCGCGGCAACCCCTGCAGATTCATGGCGACGCCGCCAAAGACGACATAGTCGACGCCCTCGCGCTCGAATGCCGCGAGGACTTCGCGGGTTTGATCGTAATCCAGACGACTGATTCTACCCCCGGAGGACAGCCCAATCGCCCACTTCTATCGCCTACTGCCGCTGAGCCGCAACGCATTTCAGCGGGCGGCTCCCGTGCGTTGTTACGCGCCACGCGCCGCACAGGACCTCTTCGCGCAGGGCGCCGAGCGAGTAGATGTCACTGGCCGCGCTCGCCTGTGCGCCGAGCCACGGAGACGGCGCGGCGTCAGGCCCGCGGCCGGTGCTGGGCGTCGCTGATGGTCCGCACCTTCGGGTGTGACGTGCTGGCGTGCCCCCGGTGTGGTGGCCGCCTGCGTCTGATTGCGCTCATCGAAGAGGCGGCGGTCGTCGGCCGGATCCTCCGGCATCTGGCTCTACCGACGGAGGTACCCTCGCCGCGGCCGGCGCGCGCCCCGCCCCTTCCGCTGGGAACGCCCGACCAACCCGGTTGGGATGCGGACAGTTGAGTGTTCACCACCGGTTCCTGACTGGGCCTTCACCGACGGCCCGCACGTCAGCGCGACGGAGGTCTGCCTCTAGAGTGGCGCTCGGCATCCAATCCGGACGCCTTCGCGGTTGACAAGGCGTCGGCGCGGGCCCTCATCGGCGTGTGCTGGCGGGCACGCAATCTGCGCCCGTGGGGGGAGGCCGGGGGGGTCCCCGTGGGGGCGGGGTCCGATAGCGGGCGTTCCGTTAACACGCCCGCTAATAGTTCCTATCGTCCTCGCCGTCGGTGATCATGTCGAGCTCGCCGATCACCGGCTGCATGTCGCTCGAGGTCACCTTCTTCTTCGCCGACAGTGCCGAAGGGCACGGTCCTGAGCGGGGCGTGCTGCATAATCGGTCGAAGGCGTGTTCTCGGGAGCCTTCCGCCCGTCTGGGCCCTGCGCTCACGCAACGAGCCTCTGAGTACCAGTTCCGTACTTCGACTTCGATCGCGTCGGCAAACATATGTTGAACGTATCGCACGCGCTCGATGACGACACCTCCGTCGTGGCGGCGCAGAGTGGGCAGCCGCCATCATCCCGGTCCAGTCTCTGGCTCCGGAGGACCACGGTCATCGCGGCGCTCTCCATTGCAGCAATCCTTCTCCACCTGGTGCTTCGCTTTGGCATCCACAGCACGCCGGGCACGTCCCAGATTCCCCTGCTGGCCACGCTCGCATTTGGCGGTCTGCCGCTCCTCTATGACCTGCTTCGGAAGCTGCTGAAGCGGGAATTTGGTTCCGATCTCTTGGGCGGCATTTCCATCGTGACGTCTGTTCTGCTCGGCGAGTACCTGGCCGGATCGATCATCGTCTTGATGCTCTCGGGAGGTGAAGCGTTGGAGAGTTACGCGTTGCGCAGCGCGTCTTCGGTGCTGGCCGCGCTAGCCAAACGCATGCCTTCGATGGCCCACCGGAAACGCGCGACGGAACTGCTGGATGTGGCACTGGCGGAAATCGCGGTGGGCGACACGCTCGTGGTTTATCCGCATGAGATTTGCCCGGCGGATGGCGTCGTTATCGAGGGCCACGGGGTGATGGATGAATCCTATCTGACGGGCGAGCCATTCCAGATGACCAAGACCCGCGGCTCGACGGTGCTCTCGGGTGCGATCAACGGCGAGGCCGCGCTGACCATCCGAACGACCCAGAGGGCGGCCGATTCCCGCTACGCGAAGATCATGGAAGTCATGCGAGAGTCCGAGGCCACGCGGCCGCAGTTGCGGCGACTGGGCGATCAACTGGGGGCTGTGTATACCCCGATCGCTCTGACCGTTGCCTTACTTGCCTGGGGAATCAGTGGCGAATCGATTCGATTCCTGGCGGTGTTGGTCATCGCCACACCCTGTCCGCTACTCCTCGCAATCCCCATCGTCATCATTGGGTCGATCTCTCTCTGCGCCCGCCGGGCGATTATCGTCAAGAGCCCCGTCGTCCTCGAGCAAATCGCCGGATGCCGGACCGCAATTTTCGACAAGACCGGGACGCTCACGTATGGCGAGCCAACGCTGACCGAGCAACTCATCGCCCCCGGCTTCGCGCAACGCGATGTGCTGACCCTGGTGGCGAGCCTGGAGCGCTACTCCAAGCATCCCCTGGCACGCGCGATCCTCGCGGCGGCGGCTTCTGACGCGCTCCCGCTCCCGGAGGCGACGGAAGTGAGCGAGCAGCCGGGCCAGGGGCTGCGCGGAACCGTGTCCGGCCATCAATTGCAGGTGACGAGCCGCGGCGGACTCGCGGCACGGAAGGTCGCTGGCGCCGATGAGTTCCCGCCGGTCGGCGGCGGACTCGAGTGCGTGGTGGCGATCGACGATCGCTTCGCGGCTGCGCTGCGCTTCCGTGATGCGCCCCGCGCGGAGAGCCGTTCCTTCGTGAAGCACCTGGGTCCCAAGCACCAATTCGGGCGGGTCATGATCGTGTCGGGCGACCGCGAGTCCGAAGTGCGTTACCTCGCCGAGCAGGTGGGCATCACTGAGATCCACGCGGAGAAGACTCCGGAAGAAAAGCTCGCCATCGTCCGCACCGAGACAGACGCCGCAAAGACACTTTACGTGGGGGATGGCATCAACGATGCCCCCGCCATGATGGCCGCCACCGTCGGCATGGCGATTGGGCAGAACAGCGACGTGACCGCCGAAGCGGCGGGCGTCGTGATCATGGACAACTCCCTCAAGAAGGTCGACGAGTTCATGCACATCAGCCGGCGCATGCGACGCATCGCTCTTCAGAGCGCCGTGGGAGGCATGGCGCTGAGCGTCGGCGGCATGGCCTTCGCCGCGACCGGGCATCTCAGCCCGGTCAGCGGCGCCATCACTCAGGAAGTCATAGACGTTCTGGCCGTGCTGAACGCCCTGCGCACCGCCTGGCCTCCGAGCGTCATTCACGATCTCTGACAGCAGGGTCGACCTGGAGGAGCCGGATGGTGGACAAGCAGGCCAACGCGTCGCCTCCTGAACACTCCGACGTCGTGATCTTCCCGCCCGTGATCCCCCTGACCGGGTTTCTCCTCGGTGTCTTGCTGGAGGCGATGTGGCCCACGGCTTCGTGGATCTCCGACCCGCTCCGGGCCGGCTTGCGCGCGCTCGGCGCGGTTCTCTTGTGTCTTGGCGGCGCAGGATTTGGCTGGATGGTGGCCACCATGAGGAAGGCAAGAACGCCGATTCATAACTCGGCAACTCCGACTGCCCTGGTGGAGAGCGGTCCGTTCCGCCTGACGAGGAATCCCATGTATCTCTTCGGGTCAATCGCGTACGCGGGCCTCGCGCTGGTGCTGGTCAAGCTGTGGTCGCTCGTGTTCCTGCCCGCGGTTCTGGCGTTGACGCACTACGGCGTGGTGCTGAGGGAGGAAGACTTTCTCGCGCGTCGGTTTGGAGATGCTTATGAGCAGTACCCGTACTCGTGTCCGACGATGGCTGTGAAGGTAGTGCCAGCGCTCCCGATCCATCCGTGGCATGGCAGCCTCTCATGTGAATGACATCGGCTCACCGCGACATCGTCCGGTCGATCAGCGTTTGCTTTCCGAGCAGTTGTCGAATGGTGCGACCAGCGCAATATGCTGTCCCGGCTTTCCAGCTGGCAGCTCGATTGGCGCCAGCGCCTCTGCGCGCCGCGGACCGTCAGTGGCGCCCGTCGCCGCTGGAATGTAGATCGTCACCAATAGCGAATAGGCCTGGTCTCGCACGAGCCGAAGTGTGCGGACCGGGCCGTCTCCCTGCTCGTCGAATTCCGCGAAGACCGCCTGGTTCGCGGCCATCGCCCGCGTCATGATCCCGGCTGGAATGGAGCCATCGCGGCATGAGACCGCGACCGTATATGTGCGCGTGGCGAGCGGCGGCGGCAGCACGAACGGACGATCGAGCTCGACTTGCGCTCCTTCGCCGACGGCAATCCGCGTCGCCGACGAGCGATCCGACCCGCCGAAGAAAGCCGGTGCGTACGGCTGATGCCCCGTCGCATCGTCGCCATCGGGGTTGACGGCCAGCACGTAGCGGTCCGGGTTCAGACCGTCGATGGTGAAGCGACCGTCGGGGTCCGTGCTCTTCGCGAGGTCCACGCGCTGCGACAACAGGCTCCCAACGGGCCCTTCGGGCAGCAACCGCAGGTAGACACCGGCTCCCGGTTTGCCGTCAGCCGTCAGCACCCTACCAGACAGCTGGCCGGATGGTTGCAGCACCACCGAGGCGTCGACGCAGGTCCCACCGTCAGGCATTGCGACCGTCGCCGGCATCCAAGACTTGAGTCCAGTGCCCGCGTCGGCCGACAGCGGATGCTTGCCAGAAGGTACGTCCGAGAACTGGAAGTGGCCCCACTGATCGCTGGTCGTGGTGACCGGCCCTGCCGGGAGATCGAGCGTGAGACGTATGGAGGCAACAGGCTCGAGCCGCCTGAACTCGCGGATCCGATCGACGTCGTATCGGGAGACGCGGCCGTAGACACGTCCGGGCACCGGCGGCAGCTCGGGGTCGGGCTCGCCCGGTGTGATCTCGCGACCGTAGCCGCATGCGTGGATGGACATTCGACCGCCCGCCGAGGAGGTGTAGACGACGTAGCGCTTTCCTTCTTGAAGCCTGACGCCGCAGCTCGTGTGAGCGTCGGACCACAGGTCGGCGGTCGCCTCCTTGATCCCCTTCAGGGCACGGACAACCCGCAGGCGCATGTGAAAGTTGCCGTCCGTCTCTTCGACAGACAGCACGTCGCCGATGAACACGATAGGCGACGTCGCGAAAGCCTGACACGGCGTCGGCGTGCTGACGCAGCTGCAGGCTGAGGCGGGTCGTACTCCGGTGGCCAGCAGCCCCACAACCACCGCGGACGAGAGAATCCAGAATGACGCGCGCATATGCCTCCTGAACGATCGGGCCGCCGAATCTTGCACGACGATCCGCGAGCTGACGCTGGCACGTGGGGTAACGATGGGAGGGGAACCGCCGGCAATGTTAGCCGAGAAGATGCCGACGCGCGTAGTACAGACTGTCGATCTGCCAATCGTTTACGAGAATCTTCTTGACGCGCCGGGTTACTCAGCAATAACCGCGGCGATCGCGCAAGGCCCTCTCGGTCACGAGTGATGGCGATGTCGAACCTTCCGGCTGGTCAGCTTGCTGCCCTCGTCGAGCGCGCCGAATCCGGAGAGGCCGAGGCGAGAAGGACGCCCTGTTCGCAGCGCTCTACGACGAGCTCCACCGGCTCGATCTGTACCGATGCGGCGGCAATTTTACGCACGGCGCCACAACACTGCTGCACGAGGCATATCTCAATATCAGCGGCCGGGAGGCCGTCGCGTTCCCGGACCGGCAGCGCTTTCTCGCCTACGCTTCGCGCGCCATGCGCGGCCTGATCATCGACTACGTGCGGACCAAGCGCGCGCAGAAGCGCGGCGGGGAACTCACCTTCACCTCGCTCGACGAATCCGCCGTGGAGACGCCGGCCGAAGACACCGAACTGGCGACGCTCGTGCCCGCTCTGGAGCATTTGGCGGTCCTCGACCCGGCGCTCGCCGAGTTGGTAGATCTGAAATTCTTCTGTGGCTTCTCCTTCGCTGAGATTGCCGACATGCGCCAGGTCTCCACGCGCACGGTACAGCGCGACTGGGCGAAGGCGCGCGCCCTGTTGCACCATGCGCTCACGGACGACGAGCAGGCGTAAAAGTTGCCTGCTCGTCGTTCTGTTCTCGCTGGCCAGCGTGACGTCCCGACAGCGTGTAATTCTGTCGCTCCTCAGGTCCTTCGATCCGCAGGATCCGCGTCATTCAAACGAACTCTCTGGTAGCCGACCTGGCAACCCTGGTACTGGCACACCCGTATGTAGGCGCCAGGCTTGTTGGGGTCAGCTATGAACTTACACGACGACGCGTGCACCGAGAGGCAATTTGTCGTCTTGAGTGTCGTTACCTGGCCCTGTCGGGATGGGGCTTGAACCTGAGCACCAACGTGACGCCTGGAAACGTACTACCTCGTCGTGTATCCGTTCAGCAGTGAGACCGGGCAATTCGAGTTCTCGCGGACCGCGACGGTTCTCGTAACGATTCAGCTGTAGGCGCGGCCATCTGTGGTGTGTTGCGTCCGCGTGCGCCGACGCGGGCGCAACACCATCGCCATGACGACCGCCACACCAACAGCGGACCCGACGACGCCGTACCGAAACGACGCCGGCTGATAGACGAAGTCCACGCGATGGCGCCCGGCGGGGACGCTCACGGCACGAAACGCAGCGTTGGCGAGACGAATCGGTGTGGGAGCACCGTCGATCGTCGCCACCCATCCGGGATAGTACACGTCCCGAAGTACCAACAGGCGCCGCCCGTCGGCTTCGGTCTCGACCGTCACGCGGTGGTTGCCGTAGTACGAAATGCGCGCGCTTCCGACCTCGCCACGGGTCGGATCGGGCTGCTCCAACGCGGCCAGCGGTGCATCGACGATGGCCGTTCGCGTGAGATCAATGCCGCTCCGGATCGCGCGGAGCGCATCATCGCCCGCCCGAACGACCACGGAGTCGGCGAGTGTCGCACGCGCCTGCACGCGCTGGTTCTGGTAGACGCGCGTCGGCCCATCAATGAGCAGACCGAAACGATCGACCGGCAACTCGAGATCGCGCGGCCCGATCACATACTTGATGTTCAAGAGGTCGAGGAACTCCGGCGCACCGGCGCTGACGAGAAGATGGGTGCTGCCGTTGAAGTGAAAGCCGGCATCGAGCAGACGGTTGTAACGCCTGACACCAATTCCGTCATAACTGCGGTAGTCCTGCAGCTCGTACACGAGCGATGTGTTGGGAAGCAGGGCGTTGTTCCAACCGGCGACGCGGACGATCTCGTGGTCAGCCTTGATCGTCGACAGCTCAGCGACCTCTGGAAACGTGATCTCGCGCGGCGTCAGCGCGTGAAAGCCGTCGCCGAACGCGAGCAGATCGACCGCAAGCAGACAAACTGCGAGGCCTCCCACCGCCGGTCGACGGAACTGAGAGGCGAGCCAAACGACCACGAGCGAGGCAATCAGCAGTTCGCTGCTCTGGCCGACGCTCCGCAGCGTCAACGTCCAGTGGCGCTGATCGACCAGGAACGTATGCTGCCCGATCAGGAAAGCGACGACGATCGCCGAGCACGTCGCTCCAGCAACGAGTGCGAGAACGACCGGCCGCCACGATCGGTCAGGCAACGGCCAGGCCCCTGAATCGACCACTGCGTCGACGCCGATCGCCGCGGCCACGATCAGACTCGTCACGAACAGCAGGCCGAACCTCGAGATCACGGCAACCTTGAGCGGCGGCAGCGCCGTCGTCATGAATTGCGCTGCCTGCGGGACGTACATGATCAGCGCCGACGCAACCGCCGCCCCACCAAAGAACAAGGCGGTCCACCGTCGCGGACGATGGGCGGCGCCGAGAGCGGCGAACACGAGCGTGATGATGCCGGCGTAGACCTGTTGCTCGCAGTAATTGGTACCGTTGAGCAGATACCGCCTCCGGAGCGGCGTGCCATAGAAATCAGGCACGAACGCAGTGACGAACGCTGCCGGCTGCGTGTAGTTGAATGTCCGCGCCGCGTCCTGGCGATAGGACAGGATTCGGCTCTCCCTGAGGTACTCAAGAAACGGAACGATCTGCACCGACGCGATGAGCGTTCCCAAGACGAACGCTGCAGCAACAATCGCGATCGCGCGAATGCGCTGCTCAGGCCGGCAAACCGCTCGATAGAGCGCATAGATCGCCGTGAACAAGACAACCTTGAAGGCCGTCTCGGGATGGCCTGCCAGGAGCGTGAACGTCGTCACTGTCGCTACCGCGGCGGCAGCACGTGCGGACATCCGCTCGATCGCTTCTCTCACGGTGTACAGCAGCCACGGCAGGAACGCAGCGACTGCCGAGAGCGGGTGCTCGAGCCACACCATCGAGAAGGGGTTGAGCAGAAACGCGACGCCGCCGAACATCGCGGCGCCGAGGCCCAGAGGCATCGCACGCAGGAACCAGAACATGCCGAGGCCACCGATGTAGAGTCGCGCCGCAACATCGACAGCCATGCCTTGCGGAAACGGCAGCGCGTAGTCGAACAACGTGAACGGTGAAAAGACGGCGGTTTGGTACGCGGCCAGAAATGGCTGTCCCGCGCCGATGCCGCTGGCCCACAACGGCAGTTCCCCACTCCTCACCGCTTCGCGCGCGTGAAACAGGAAGGGATACGTGAGTGCGGGAATATCACCCAGCAGCGGGTTGTGAACGCGCAATCCCACCGGCCTGTGTGCCTCCCAGGGCACGAGGGTCAGGAGGAAGTCGGCCTGACCGAGCACGTAGCCGTGCAGGAGGGCATCGCGGAAGAGGTAACCGAGCAGCACTGCGGCCACCGCCGAAAAGAGAGCGGTGTCACGAAGCGGTCGTCGACTGGAGGTCATGGTCAGTGCAAATCGGTCGCGACGAGATCGATCAGATCGTAATCGTAGGCGAGTGATTCGGATGCGAACTGTGTAAAGTGCCCACCGTAGACCGAAGAGACCGACGCTAATCAAACTGTCCACCGATTCGGATCAGGTCCAGAAGCGGCTTACGGCGACAACCGGCGAGCAGCCGCTTACGTCGTCATTATCTGGAATGTCAGATAGATCTGACAGGAGGGTTAGCGGCGCAGCGCAAACGCAACGTACGCGCCGCCAGACGCACTGCCCGCATCGCGCCGCGCGCCGCCCTTGCCGCCCCCCGCGGCGATGGCGACGTACTGTCGGCCGTCGACCTCGTACGTCGCCGGCGTGCCGTTGCCCGAGAAGGGCAGCGTCGTTTCCCAGAGGAGCGCGCCCGTGGCCTTGTCGAACGCGCGGAACTTCCGATCGAAGTTCGTGGCGGCGATGAAGACCAGTCCGCCTGCCGTGACGATGGGCCCGCCGTAGTTCTCGGTGCCGGTGTTCGTCAGTCCTTTGGCGGCGAGCTCCGGGTATTCGCCGAGCGGAATCCGCCAGATGAGATCTCCGGTGTTCAGGTTGATCGCGTTCAACGTGCCCCACGGCGGCCCCACCGCAGGGTAGCCATCGGGATCGAGGAACTTGCGGTAGCCGGTGAAGCGGTACGGGACGAGGGGTGTCGCGGCGTTTGCCGTTGCCGTCGCGGCGACCGGCCGGTCCGTCCCGTCGCTCAGGAAGTCGACGACCGCGGCACGCGCCGCGGCCGACAGGTACGGGAATCCGGGCATGCGGCCCGCGCCCTTCTCGACGATTGCTGATATCTCAGCGTTCGTTTTTCGCCGCGCGATGCCGACGAGCGACGCGATCTGGGGCGGCGCGCCCTGCAGATCGTCGCGGTGGCATGCGGCGCAATTCTGCTGGTAGAGGCCGCGCGCCGTGCTGGCCTCGACCGCCGGCGCCAGTCCCCCGGTCCACGCGAGATCGTTGGCATTGACATAGTAGAAGCCCGTGTCGGGATCGAACGCCTGGCCGCCCCACTCTGCCCCGCCGTCGAAGCCGGGGAAGACCACCGTCTGCCTGCCGACCGAGAGCGGCGCGAACAATCCGTCGTTCCTGAACTTCGCGAGCTCGGCGAGCGCCCACGCGCGTGCCTCCGGCGTTCGAGAGGTCACCGTGTCGTCGGTCAGCGCCTGTCGTGAGAATGGCGCCGGCCTGGTCGGAATCGGTTGAGCATCCGCCGCCACCTCACCAGGCACGTCGCTCGCCGGGAACTTGCGGTACTCGATCGGAAAGATCGACGTGCCGTTCGCGCGATCGAACACGAAGACGTAACCGTGTTTGGTGGCCTGGGCAACCGCCTCGATCGTCTTGCCATTCTGTGTGATCGTGATGAGGCTCGGCGGCGACGGCGCGTCTCGATCCCAGATGTCGTGGCGCACGAACTGAAAGTGCCAGATGAGTTTCCCGGTGTCGGCATTGAGAGCGAGCAGGGAGTTCGCGTACAGGTTGTCGCCGAGCCGGTTGGCGCCGTAGAAGTCCGCGGCGGCCGAACCTGTCGGGACGTAGACAATCCCGCGCGCCGCGTCGAGCGCCATGCCCGGCCAGCTGTTGGCGCCGCCGACTTCGCGCCACGACTCCTTCGACCACGTCTCGTAGCCGGCTTCGCCCGGATGCGGAATCGTGTGGAAGCTCCACTGCAGGGCGCCGGTCCTGGCGTTGTAGGCGCGGATGTCGCCGGGCGACGCCGGGAGCCCTTCGGACACCCGGCCACCGAGGATCAGGAGGTCCTTGTGGACGACACCGGGCGTGGTGAGGACGACCGACTGGCGTTCGGGATCGCGTCCGAGATCTTTGTGAAGATCGATGCGCCCGCCGTCGCCGAACGTCGGAATCGGCTTGCCGGTGCGGACGTCGAGCGCGTAGACGTAGCGCGTAACGGCCGCGTAGACGCGTTTGTCGTCGCGGCCGTCGCTCCAGTACATCAGCCCGCGATTCGGGCCTTGCGCCTTGAGGCCGGAGTCGAACGTCCACAGGTGTTCGCCCGTCGCCGCGCGGACCGCGAACATTTTGTGCGATGGCGTCACGCCGTAGAGCACGCCATCGACCACGATCGGCTGAGTCTGCAGCCCGCCGGTCTCGCCGCTGTCGTAGATCCACGCCTGTTCCAGCTGTTTCACGTTGCCGCGATTGATCTGGTTGAGGCGCGAGTAGCGAATCTGTTCAGGGCCGCCGCCGTACGCGGCCCACCCACGGTAGGTCTGCCCGGTCGCCGGTGGTGCCTGCTGCGCGCGCGCACCGATGAAGATCGGCACAGTGGCAACCACGACGAAGAGTGTCAGCGCGATCGCGGTGCGTTTCATGAGATCACATCAGCCGCTTCATTCGCATGTCACAAAAGCAGAACAGGAGGTCCTGTGAAAAGCAGCAGAGGTCGTGTCGAGCGTGTCACTTGCCGCGCAGCTTGGCGACCGGTCCATCAACGCCGTTCGGTAGTTGGTCGTTGGCGAGTTGGTCGGTGTCGCCGACCGCCTGCTTCAACCGCAGGAGCTCGGCCTTCAGCGTCGCGGTCAGCTGATCCTGCCCCGGCTCGCCGTACAAGTTGTGGAGCTCGTGCGGGTCGTTCACGAGGTCGAAGAGCTCCCACTGATCCTTTTTCCAGAAGTAGATCAGCTTGTGCGTCGTCGTCCGAACGCCGTAGTGCGTGCGCGTGTTGTGATCGCCGGGGTCGTGGTAGTAGCGGTAGTACATCGAGGTGCGCCAGTCGGCGGGCGTGCGGCCGCGCAGCACCGGCAGAAGACTGCGGCCCTGCATCTCGGCGGGAATGGGAAGGCCGGCCGCGTCGAGGAACGTCGGCGCGAAGTCGATGTTCAGGGCAATGGCGGCGCTCTTCGTGCCGCGCTTGATGCCGGCCGGCCAGCGGACGAGGAACGGCATCCGCAGCGATTCCTCGTACATGAAGCGCTTGTCGAAGAGCCCGTGATCGCCGAGGAAGAATCCTTGATCGCTCGTGTAGATCACGATGGTGTTCTTCGCAAGCCCTTGACGGTCCAGCGAATTCAGCAGACGGCCGACGTTGTCGTCCACGGACTGGACGGTCGCCAGGTAATCCTGCATGTAGCGCTGATACTTCCAGCGAGTGAGCGGCTCGCCGGTCAGGGTCACGGTCTTGCCGTCGCGCTCGATCGTCACGGTATCGGGCTTGGTGCCCAGCCAGCTCGTGAGCTCCGCGCCCGCCAGGCCGGCGGGCGGCTGCAGCTTGAGATCGCGCCGCGTCAGGTCAGCGGCGACGCGCTGCTGGTTCTCGTGCAGGGCATCCGTGCGCGTCGCGTAGGAATCCCACAGCGTGTCGGGCTCGGGGATGCGGCGGTTCGCAAACTGCGCGGCGTGCGTGGCGTCAGGCTCCCATGGCCGGTGCGGCGCCTTGTGGTGCACCATCAGGAAGAACGGCTGGTTGCGCGGCCGCTTCTCGATGAAGTCAATCGCCAGGTCGGTGATGACGTCGGTCGCGTACCGGCCCGTGTAGGTCGTTTCCCCCGTGGCGGTGTAGAGCACCGGATTGGCGTAGACGCCCTGACCGGGCAGGATCTCCCACCGGTCGAAGCCGACGGGATCGCTGCCGAGGTGCCACTTGCCGATCATCCCGGTGTAGTAGCCGCCCTTCTGCAGAAGCCGGGCGACGGTCATGCGGCTGCTGTCGAAGCGATTGAAGACGGTCACGCCGTTCACATGCGAGTACTGCCCGGTGAGGATCGCGGCGCGGCTCGGCGTGCAGATGGAGTTGGTTGCGAAGACGTTCTGGAGGAGCGCGCCTTCCCGCGCCAGACGGTCGAGGTTCGGCGTCTGGTTCACGCGCGATCCATACGCGCTGATCGCGTGCGCGGCGTGATCGTCGGTCATGATGAACACGATGTTCGGGCGGTCGGCGCCGGCGGCGACGCTGGCGAAGAGCAGGGAGACCAAGGCGGCCAGGATGAGTCTGGACATTGGGAGTGGCTGATTGTAATGGAATTCCGTTCTAGACTTGCGGTAATGGTCACGCTCCATGCGGCGCCCTCAGACGCTCTCGACTCGTCCTTCCTGCGCGCCCTTCGGACCATGCTCGATGCCGCATTTGACGGTGACTTCAACGATGAAGATTGGGACCACGCCATCGGCGGAGTGCACATATGGCTAAAGGGCTCACTCGGTTTGCTCAGCCACGCGTCGCTCGTCGAGCGCACGCTCTCGTCGTCAGGCGAGACGATGCGTGTCGGATACGTTGAAGCTGTCGCGACCGTGGCGGCAGAGCGGCACAAGGGCTACGCCGCGACAGTCATGACGCACATCGGCGAACTGATTCGCCGGCGCTACGCACTGGGCGCGCTTTCGGCGGGGACTCACGCGCTCTACGAATCGCTGGGCTGGGAGCTGTGGCGTGGCCCGACTTTCGTCGACGGTCCCCGCGGCCGCGAGCGCACGCGTGACGACGACGGCGGCGTCATGATCCTTCGGACAGCGCGCTCACCGCGCCTCGATCTGGACGGATCCCTCGCCTGCGACTGGCGCCGGGGCGACGTCTGGTAGACGCTGGGGCCGCGCCAGTCTTCTATTGCGTGGCCTGGGTGGATCCATGAGAATGCGCCCATAGGAGCAGAGCCATGAAGAAGACGACCAGGCGAACACGCCAGCGTCGGATGACGCGCCGTGAGTTTGTCGGCGGAGCCGTGGCGGCTGCAGGGGTTGTCGCCGGTGCACCAGCGCTCCTGCGCGGCCGGAATCTGAACGACAAGCTGAACATTGCGTTCATCGCGTGCGGCGGGCGCGCCCTCTCCAGTCTCAGCGAGCTCACCATCTCGCCCGGGCGTGGTGGGAGTCCGGCAGCCGGCGCGGGCCGAGGCGGCAGCAGCACCGCCGCGGTGCCATCCGCCCCGCATCCCGACGAGAACGTCGTCGTTCTCTGCGACGTCAACCAGGACGCCGTCGACGCTGCGTCCCAGCGGTTCCCGCAAGCCAAGACGTTCAACGACCTCCGGCGTGTCTTCGATCGTCCCAACGACTTCGATGCTGTCGTCGTCTCGACGGCCGAGCACACGCATGCGTTCGCGACATACCTGGCGCTGACGCACGGCAAGCACGTCTACTGCGAGAAGCCCCTTACCTACAACATCTGGGAAGCCCGGCTCATTCGGGAGACCGCCGCGAAGTACCCGAAGCTCTCGACGCAGATGGGCAACCAGGGCCACGCCTCCGCCGCCCGGCGCACGATCAAGGAAATCCTGATGACCGGCGTCATCGGTCCGGTGCGCGAGGTTCATGTCTGGGCGGACCGCGCGTGGGGGCTCCAGGATGCGGCGTCCGCCGAAAAGTTCGACAAGCCGCACGGGTTCTACAACGGGATCCAGATTGTCGACCGGTTCAAAGAGGAGATGCCCATCCCGCCGAGCAACCACTTCGATCTGTGGCTCGGACCCGCGCCGGCGCGTCCGTTTCACGCCACGTACTTCCCAGGCCCGCGGTGGTATCGCTGGTGGGATTTCGGCAACGGCACCATGAGCGACCTCGGCAGCCACGACAACGACGTGCCGTACACGGTGCTCGACATCAAGCAGCCGCTGACGATCGAAGCCTGGTCGCCCAACGGACCGGTCGCCCACAAGGAGCTCGCACCCGCGACGATGAAGGTGACGTACGAGTTCCCGGCGTCGCCATCGGGAGCGCCGCCGGTCAAGCTCGTCTGGCATCAGGGCGACAGCAAACCGCCAGGCTGGGTGCCCGCGTGGGGCGGCCGCTCGCAGCTCTTCATCGGCGACAAGGGCATGCTGCTCGGCAATGGGAAGCTCTTGCCCGAGGAGAAGTTCAAGGATTTCCAGGCGCCTCCCGAGACGCTGCCCCGCTCGCCCGGCCATTGGGTGGAGTGGGTCAACTACGCCAAGGGTGTCGGTCCCGTACCGGGCTCGAACTTCCAGTATTCCGGTTGGACGACCGAAGCAAATCACCTTGGGAACGTGGCCTACCGGACCGGGAAGAAGCTCGAGTGGGACTACAAGAACCTGCGCGCGCGGAACGCGCCCGAAGCCGCCCCGTTCATCAAGAGGCCCGAGTACCGCAAGGGCTGGGATGACATTCTGAAGTTCTGAAGAGGCTCAGGGCTCAAGGCTCAGGGCTCAGGGAAGAGCTTTCAGATCCTAGTCGTGCGATTGAGATCAGAATGGTTTTCCCTGAGCCTTGAGCCCTGAGCCCTGAGCCTGTGGGAGTTGCAATGCAGATAACCCGCCGCGATTTCGTGAAGCACGCGGCAGTCGGGTCGGTGGCCGTGCCGGCGATGGCCGAGGCGCAGGCCTCTGGGAGCGTGCAGACGAAGGCAACGGCCAACCCGGTGCCCGTGCGGGTCGGGATGACCGACTGGAACCTCGGGCAGCGCGGCGACATCGCCAAGATCGCGCTTGCGCGCGAGATCGGGCTCGACGGCATTCAGGTGAGCGTGCAGTACCCGATCGACGGGAAGACGCCGACCTTGCGGGATCCAGAAACTCAGGCCGCCTTCCGGCGCGCCGCGCTCGAGAACGGCATCCAGATTTGCTCCCTGGCCATCGGGTCGCCCGGCAAATCGCGGTTGCCGCTGCACACCAATCCGTCCGCCGCCATCCTGCTCGTCGAGGCCGTGGAAGTGGCCCGCAACATCGGCACCAACAACATCCTGCTCCCGATCCTGGGCGACAGCCACATCGATATGAGCAATCCGTCGCAGGTCGCCACTTTCGTCGCGATGATGAAGGAAGTGGCGCGCTACGCGGAGAAGTACGGTGTCGTCGTCGGTCTCGAAGACTGGATCTCGGCGGAGGACAACATCAGGCTGCTCGATGCCATCGGATCGGACTATGTGGCCGTCTACTACGACGCGCACAACCTCGTCGCCCGGGCGGCGTCGAAAGACGTCTACGCGGAGCCGAAGCTGCTCGGCAAGCGCATCAGCCAGGTTCACGTGAAGAACGCCAGCATGCTGCTGTCCACCCCGGGGGGCAAGGTGGATTGGCCCCGCCTCGCGCAGGAGTATTACGAGATCGGCTACCGCGGCTGGTACGTCCTCGAAACCGACTCGCCAAACAAGGACATCGTCGCCGACACACGGGCGAACATCGAGTACGTGAAGAAGACGTTCCGGATGCCTCCGTCCTGACATTCGAGACGCGCAAGGTTTCAAACTCGCCGGGAGTCATCCTCCAGACAGCGGTTCCGCTATACCCAGGTCATCCGTGGCTCTCGCTCCCGGCACCCGCCTCGGCGTCTACGACATCAAGATGGCCCCCATGTCAGCTCCGCCCGGGTGTACGATGCCGTGATCCCGGGCAGCCAGCGCGAGAGTCCTTGTCTGGCAGTTCGTGACGAAGGCACCTTTCCTCAGGAGTACTGAATATGAATACTTGTAATTGGCTCAAGGCACCTCGCGTGCTGCTCGCCGCCGGCACGCTCGTTCTCGCCTGCCCCAGCGTTCAGGCCGCAGAGTTGTGCGTCAACTCCTCAGGTAAGGGCGGCTGCTCCACGACCATCAGCGCCGCCGTTGCGGCCGCGGCGCCCAACGACGTCATTCGTGTCGCGAAGGGCACGTATCACGAAAACGTCGTCATCAGGAAGCCGCTGTCGCTGCTGGGCGAGAACCCCGAAACCACCATCATCGACGCCACGAACCTGCTCAACGCCATCAACGTCGACGGCTTCAACTACCCCAACGCTCCCCTGAATCTGGTCCATGTCATCATCAGCGGCTTCACCGTGCAGAACGCCGATGCCCAGGGCATCGTGGTCACCAATTCGTCCGACGTGACGATCTCGAACAATCACGCGACCGGGAACGATCGGCAGCTCGACTGGATGGCGCTCCAGTGCCCGCCGTTGCCCCCCTACTTCCAGGCCGGTGAAGGTTTCGATTGCGGCGAAGCCATCCACCTCAGCGGCGTCCATCATTCCGTCGTGTCCGGAAACTTCGTGCACGACAACGCGGGCGGCATCCTGATCAGCGACGACACCGGTCCCAACCACGACAATGTGATTTCTGGGAACACCGTGCAGGACAACCCGTTCGATTGCGGCATCACCATCGCTTCGCACCACTTCAACCTCGGGCCGACCGATCCCTCGCTCGGCATCTACCACATCACCGTCGTCGGCAACACCTCGAAGCGGAACGGTTTGATCTCTGGCGAAGGCGCGGGCGTCGGCCTGTTCGCTGGCCCCCCAGGCGCGCAGAACAATGCCAACGTCGTTTCCAACAATGTCCTGACGGACAACGCCTTGCCCGGTGTGGCGATGCACACGCACGGGCCGTTCCAGAGCCTGAACGACCACTTGATCATCGGCAACCAGATCTCCGGCAACGGCCCGGATGGCGACGTCCCTACCACCGTTCCGACCGGCATCTCCATCTTCAGCCCGGTCGTACCGCTGACCGGGATCGTGATCGTTCAGAACGTCTTCAAGCGCGAAGGCATCGATATCAGCATCAACACAACGAACGGGGCGAGCGCGATCGATGCGCACCTCAACTCGTTCTTGGGTGACGTGGGCATCGACAACATCGGCGCCGGGTCTATCAGCGCGACCGCCAATTGGTGGAAGTGCTCTCGCGGGCCTGGTGCGAGCGGGTGCTCGACCGTGACGGGCAGCGGCGTCACCACCACGCCGTGGCTGAGGCGGCCGTTCAGCGACGAGGAAGATCGGTAGCCCTCCTGCAGGTCCGTCTGTGTGGGGGCGCGGGCCCCCACACAGCCTCCGCGGAACGTGGGCCGGTGGAACACGTTGACGCTACTCGTGAACGGCTCGCGCGACCGCCTCGGCCTCCGACCTCCTCACGGGACCTGTGGATTCTATCGCCGGATGGAAGAACCTCTCCAGTGCGGGTCATGCCATACAACGAAACGGCCGGTCAGCGTTTCCCGGGCCCCGAGCCCGGAGGGCAAGCCGCGCTGGCTTGCCTATTCGTCAGATGAGTCGGAGCGAACCGAGATCTACGTGCGGTCGCATCCCGGTGGGTTCACACTGTGGTCCCGCCGGTATAATCCACGAGTCTGGCCCTCACCCCCGGCACGCGACTCGGCCCGTACGAGATCCAATCCGCCCTCAGGGCCGGCGGAATGGGCGAAGTCTATGAAGCCAGGGACACCCGCCTCGATCGTCACGTAGCCATCAAGGTACTTCCGACGGCGTTTGCGCAAGACCCCGACCGGCTGGCGCGGTTCGAGCGCGAAGCGAAAGCGGTCGCCGCGCTTTCGCATGCGAACATCCTGTCGATCTTCGATTTCGGCGCTCACGACGGGCTGGTCTATGCGGCCATGGAACTGCTCGATGGCGAGACGCTGCGTGAACGCTTGGCGCGCGGCGCGCTCACGGTCCGCAAGGCGACGGAATGTGCCATTCAGGTGGCCCGCGGCCTTGCGGCGGCACACGACAAGGGGATCGTCCATCGCGACCTGAAGCCCGAGAACATTTTCGTCCTGCACGACGGTCAGGTGAAGATTCTCGACTTTGGCCTCGCGCGCACGATGACGGCCACGGACTTGGGTTCCGGCAGCGCGACACGCGAGGCGCCCCTGCGCTCGCCGGGCGTCACCGATCCCGGCACAGTCATGGGTACGGTCGGCTACATGGCGCCCGAGCAGGTCCGCGGGCAGGTTGTGGATGGGCGGAGCGACCTGTTCGCGCTCGGCGCCGTGCTGTACGAAATGCTGTCGGGCCGGCGCGCGTTCGCAGCGCGACACCGCTGCCGACACGATGACGGCGATCCTCAAGGAGGACCCGCCCGAATTCAGCCGCACGCGCGCCGAGATTCCGCCGGCGCTCGATCGCATCGTCCGTCATTGTCTCGAGAAGAATGTCGCCGAACGGTTCCAGTCGGCGCGCGATGTGGCCTTTGCGCTCGAAGCGCTCTCGGGCAGCACGACAGGCTCGGGTGCAACCGCCATCGTGCCACCGACGCGCGAGCGCCGTGTGCTACGTCTGGGCGATCGTCGCCGCCCTGCTCGTGGCCGCGGCCACAGCGGGAGGCGTCGCCGGGCGTGCGCTGGCGCCAGCGCGGCACGACGCCGATGCGCTTCACGATCAAGACCTTCGACCCGCAGTCGATCGCCAACGCGCGGTTCATGCCAGACGGCCAGGCGATCGTGTTCAGCTCGGCACTGACCGGCAACGCCGTGCAGTTGTTCGAGATTCGGGCGGGCACGCTCGAAGCGCGCGCCTTCGGGCCGCCACGGACGCACCTGCTGTCCGTGTCGTCCAAGGGTGAGCTGGCCGTGCTCACCGACGTCCAGCTTTATCGCCCAGCGGCTGTTCACGGGCACCCTCGCTCGGATGTCCACTCGAGGGCAGCCCGCGCCCGTGGATGGAAGGCGTCCGCGAGGCCGACTGGAGTCCTGACGGCTCGACGCTGGCGATCGTGCACGACCTCGGCACGAAGGATCGGCTCGAGTATCCGATCGGCACGGTGCTCTACGAAACGGCCGGCTACGTGAGCGATCCGCGCGTGTCACCGGACGGCACGCGAGTCGCGTTCATGGATCATCAGGCGCGATTCGACGATCGCGGCTGGGTCAAGGTGGTCGATGCGACGCGGAAGGTGACGACGCTCGCGGGCGAGTTCTGGGGCGAAGAGGGGCTCGGCTGGTCGCGGGACGGCACGACGGTGTTCTTTGCCGCCAACGATCGGCAAGCCTCCGACGAGAGCCAGCCGGGTGACGTCTCGTATCAAGTCCATGCGGTCGCGCTCGACAGACCCGGCACGTCCGCGTCCGCGCTGACGAGCCCCGGGGAATTTCACGATCCACGACATCGCCCCGGATGGACGGTGGCTGGCGACGCGGGAGGACACGCGCGTTGGCGTGGCGGCGCATCTGGCGGGCGAGACGACCGATCGCGATCTCACGTGGCTGAATCAGAGCTGGGACGCGACGCTGTCGCGCGACGGTACGCGAGTCCTGTTCAGCGACGGCACGACCGGCGAGAACTACGGTGTCGTCTGGCGCAAGACGGACGGCTCGCCGATCGTCCGGCTCGGCGAGGGGGACAGCCTGGCATGGTCGCCCGACGAGACGTGGGCACTGGCGCAGATCTACACGCCGCCGCAGCTCGTGCTCTATCCGATGGGGGCGGGCGAGCCGGTGCGGCTCAAGCGCGGGGCCATCGCGCAGTATCAGGGCGCGTTCTGGTTTCCAGACGGCAAGAGCCTGTCTGGTCGTCGGCAACGAGCTCGGCAAGCCGACGCGAGCGTACCGCCAGGCTGTTCCAGGCGGCGAGCCGACACCACTGCTGGAAGAAGGTGTCTACCCAGCCGCTACTCACTCCAGACGGCCAGACCATTCTCGGCGTCGATCGGGAACAGCAATGGCGATGGTATCCGGTGACCGGTGGCGCCCCACGAACGGCGCTCGGGTTGACCATCGAGGACAGTCCTCTCGGAGTCGCCGGTTGGAGCGATGATGGCCAGGCGCTGTTTGTGCGCAGTGGAACCGACATCCCGGCCCGGATTGACCGGATCGACGTCGCTACAGGCCGCCGGACGCTGCTGGCGGAGATCGGCCCGACGGACAGATCCGGGCTCTTCACTGTCGACGCCGTCACGCTCTCGAAGGGTGGCGCCCAGTACGCATACCGCTACTGGAAGCGGCTGTCGACGCTGTTCGTCGTGTCGCCCGCACACTGAGGATGCGCGGCTGGGCCTTCCTCACTTCATCGCAGTAATGCGCAGGTTCGCGAAGTCGCCGTCGCTGTTGTTCCCGACCCACAAGCCAACCACCCCTCGATCGAGCGATCCGAGCTTGCGAACTTCGAGTGTAGGGATCCGCAGCGCTAGCACGCTCAACAACAGGGCGGTTGAGCACATCGGCAATCGCCGCATTTCTGGACCTCCTGAAAGCATGAACGACAGCCACCCTCGCGCGATCAGGTAGCTTGACGCACCTCCGCCGAAGAAGGTCCCTAAGGCGCGCTCATCAGGCGAGAGCCGCGGGTGACCTTCCGGAGTCCGGTAGAACGCGCGGAAGGCGGCGAGCCAGAGGAACCCGAGCATTCCCGTCAGCAGGAACGCCGGCCGCCAGCTTCCGGACGTGTGGGTTCAATAAGTGACGGACTGCCACGCTTTCGACCTGGCGCTCGCCAGGATGGCCTCGCAGATCGCCAGCTCGTCGTGGCCGTCCTGGAATGTGCTGAAGTCCACATCCTTGCTCGCGCCGGCAAGGTAGGAATAGACGCGGAGCAGAAAGTTCTTCAGGCCGTCAGGGTACGCTTCCGGGTGACCGCCGGGGTAGTGCGCGTAGGCCCGCGCGCGAGGACTCAGCAGCGACGGGTCCTTCATCAACAGCTCATTGGCCTTCTCGCGGTAACCGATCCACATCTCGTTGGGCCGCTCCTGGTCCCAGACCACGGAGCATTTCGAGCCGGAGAGTTCATAGAACAGCCGGTTCTTCCGGCCGGCGAAGCATTGCGACACGGTGAACGATCCGCGCGCGCCGTTGCTGAATTCGAGCAGCACGCTGGCGTAATCCTCGGTGTGGATCGGCACGGCTTCGTAGTCCGAGGGCTGGAGCATCTTGCCGGAATACGTCTCGACTTCCTTCTTCGGCTTCATGCGGTTCTGGTGGATGGTGGCGAAATCGGCGCACACCTTCACGATCTTCTGGCCGGTGATGAACTGGATGCAATCGCACCAGTGGGAGCCGATGTCCGCCACGGCGCGCGACTCGCCGCTGAACTCGGGGACGAGCCGCCAGTTCCAGTCGGTGGCGAGGTAGAGCCAGTCCTGCGTGTAGGAGCCCGTGACGTGATAGAGATCGCCGAGCCTGCCCGACTCCACCATCGCTTTCGCTTCCTGGACGAGCGGGTAGTATCGGTAGTTGAAATCGATGGCGTTCACCACGCCAGCCTTGGCGGCGAGTGCGACCAGTTGCTTGGACTCCGTCGTGGTCATGGCCAGCGGCTTCTCGGAAATCACGTGCTTGCCCGCGGCCATGATCTTCTTGCTGATGTCGAAGTGCACGTGGTTTGGCGTGCAGTTGTGCACGACCTCGACATCCGTGTCGGCAAGAAAGGCATCCACGCTGCCGTACGACTTCGGGATGCTGAGGGCGGCGGCCTTCGTCCGCGCCAGTTCGTCGTTGGCTTCACAGAGCGCGATCATCTGCACGAAGCCCAGCCGCCGCGCCGCTTCGACGTGCGCCGGGCCGATGAAACCCGTTCCGATGATTCCTGCCTTGATCGTTTTCACGGATGATCTCTTTCCAATCGGGAACCTGTTGACCAGACCGCGGCGAGGCTGCCGCTCACGAAAGCTGGGCGACTGTCACCCAGCCCTTCGCCTGGCAGGACTTCACGACGCTTTCGAGCACGGCCACGCATCTGGCGCCGTCCAGAAAGTCGGCATGCACCTCGGTGTTCGTGGCGACGGCGTTGATGAAGTCCGCGACCGTATGCACGAAGGCGTGCTCGTAGCCGATGACGTGGCCTGGCGGCCACCACGCGCCGAAGTACGGATGACTGCCTTCGGTGCACAGGATGGTCTTGAACCCCGACATGTCCGCAGGATCGGTGCGGTTGCAATACTCCAACTCGTTCATCCGCTCGAAGCAGAACCTGAGACTGCCTTCACTGCCGTTGATTTCCCAGTAATTGAAATTCTTGTGGCCGGGCGCGAGGCGCGTGGCTTCGATCGTGGCGTACGCGCCGGGAGCGACGCTCTTGCCAGGAGCGAACCTCGCGAGAAACGCGGTGGCGTCGTCCACCGTCACTTGTTCGGTGCCCTCGCCGGCCGTCGCCGTCAAGCCGACGGCGTGCCCCTCGCGCGGACGTTCGGCGATGAAGGTTTCCTGCAAACCCACCGTTTCCGCGATCTCGCCGACGAGGAAGCGCGCGGTGTCGATCACGTGCGCGTTCAAGTCACCGTGCGAGCCGGAACCCGCCGTGTCCTTGCGAAGCCGCCAGTTCATCGGAAACTTCGGATCGCTGATCCAGTCCTGCAAATACGTGCCCCGAAAATGCCGGATCTGCCCGAGATGTCCGGCATCGATGATGTGCTTGGCGAACGCCACGGCCGGCACGCGGCGATAGTTGAACACGACCATGTTCTTCACGTTGCTCGTGCGCGCGGCCGTCACCATGCGCTCCGCGTTCGCGACGTCCAGCGCGAGCGGTTTTTCGCAGATGATGTGTTTGCCCGCTTTTGCCGCGGCGAGCGCGATTTCCGTGTGCGACACGTTGGACGTGCAGATGTCCACCATGTCGATGAGCGGCGACTCCACGACTTCGCGCCAGTCGGTGGCGGCGTGTTGCCAGCCCAATTGCTCGCGCGCGGCTTCGACGCGCGCGCGATCGCGTCCGCAGATGGTGTGCATCTCCGGGCGCGCCTCGAGCGGAAAGAAATGGGAAACCTGCCGCCACGCGTTCGAGTGGGCCTTGCCCATGAACCCGTAGCCGATCATGCCGACGCGAAGTGTCTTGGTCATGAGAACGATGGAGGCTGACGTGACTGCACACGCCTTTATAGTGACGAAGATTCTTCATGTCAACTGCGTCGCCGCGCGCGTTTCGGGCCGCCCACGCGTGATCTCCTGCCACCCACGACGCCGGCTTCGGCCGTATCATCAGTCAGTGAAGGCACCGCGACTTCCAGTTTGTGGTCCGGATGATGTAGTGGACGCGTTATGAGGAAGCATTCAGTCCTGTGGTTCGCCGCCGCGGCTGCCATCCTCGCCGCCGCAGCCGTCACGCTGGGCCGGGCGGCCGCCGATCCGGCGGCCAACATGGACTGGCCCGTCTATCGCGGCGATCCGAAGGGCAATCAATACGTGCCGCTGGCCCAGATTCACGCCGCGAACGTCCACCGGAACGGGAACGTCGTTTGGCTGCGCAACCGCGGCGTGACGTACTGGAAGGGTGCCGAGGGGGAGCGGATCTTCCAGACGATAGGAAACATTAGAGGGCTGTCGAGGGTAAGGGAACCCCCCTTATCAGACCCAGGCCCCCCCTGACACAGCCGACTTTCCTCGCATTCTCGCCAAGTCTGATCTGGAGCGTCGCATGCACCGACTTGATGCATGGGAAACGACAAACGCTTTGTCTAGGTCCTTCGAAGTGAGCGCGACCCTTTGCGCCACTACACCGGCCTTACCGGTGATGTGGCTAAGCGCCTGCATTGGCACAACTCTGGTCAGAATATCCACACAGTAGAGAACAGACCCTGGAAAGTCCTCGTCGCGATGGAGTTTGAAACCGAAGCAGTCGCCCGCCGCTTCGAGCACTACCTCAAGTCCGGATCCGGGCGAGCATTCGCAAGGAAACACTTTGGGTAGAGGGTGCACGGGCCCTCAAGGACCAGCCGCGTATAATTGCCTTCACCTCGGGACACTGAGACCGTGACTTTGCCTGTCGGCTCCACGCTCGGGCCCTACCAGATTCTCGCGGCGATCGGCGCGGGCGGAATGGGCGAGGTCTATCGCGCGCGCGACACGAAGCTGTTGCGCGAGGTCGCGATCAAGGTCCTGCCTGACGCGTTCAACCGCAGTCCCGATCGCCTCGCCCTCTTCAGGCGCGAGGCTCGCGCCCTCGCGGCACTCAACCATCCGAATATCGCGGCGATTTACGGACTCGAGGAATCGCAAGGTCTGCAGGCGCTGGTGCTCGAGTTCGTGGAAGGGCTGACGCTCGCGGACAAACTGCAAGGCGCGGGGCTCAAGGCGCACGCCGCCCTCCCGATCGACGAAGCCCTGTCGATCGCGAGACAGATCGTCGAGGCGCTCGATGCCGCCCACGAGAAGGGCATCATCCATCGGGATCTGAAGCCGGCCAATGTGAAAGTCACTCCGGGCGGACAGGTCAAGGTGCTCGACTTCGGGTTGGCGAAGACACACACCGATGGCGCGGATCTCACCGGTGCGCTCACGGAGAGCGTGGCGCCAAGCGAGTACGGTGTCGTGCTCGGAACCGCTCCGTACATGAGCCCGGAGCACGCCCGCGGCCAGGCGGTCGATAAGCGAACCGACATCTGGGCTTTTGGATGCGTGCTCTATGAGCTGCTGACAGGACGCCGCGCGTTCCAGGGACCAACCTCGTCCGACACCATCGCCGCGATCCTGGAGCGGCCGCCGGACTGGGGCGCCCTGCCGTCGACGACACCCGCCGCCGTGAGGCGCCTGCTGGCGCATTGCCTCGAAAAGGATGTGCGACGACGTCTGCGCGACATCGGTGACGCACGTCTCGAGCTCGACGAGCCGCTCGTCAACGTCGCGGCTGTCGCGGGATCGGCTGGCCGTGCGGGCAGTGGTGATGTCGTGTTCAACCGGCTGACCGACTTCAGCGGCATGAAGGAGTCACCGGCAATGTCGCCCGACGGCAAGATGGTCGCGTTCGTCGCGTTCGTCGGCGGCAAGCGCCAGATCTGGCTCCGCATGCTGGCCGGCGGCGTACCGCTTCAGCTCACGCGGGATGACGTCGACCACGAATACCCACGCTGGGCGCCCGATTCGAGCGCGCTGATCTATTACACACCGGCCGCGAAGCACGGCGAGCAGGGCACGATTTGGGAGATTGGTGCACTCGGTGGATGGCCGCGCAAAGTGGCGTCGGCCATTGCGGGAGGAGACATCAGCCACGACGGCCGGCGCATCACCATCTTCCAGGCGGTGGATGATGAGCCCGCGCTCGTCACCGTTGCGCGCGATGGCTCCGGCGTGGAGGTCGTGGCGCGTGTGCCATCCGGCGACGGCTACCGCTCACCCCGCTGGTCGCCTGACGATCGGTCGATCGCATTTGAGCGCAGCAGCATCTCGGGGACTCAGGTCTTCGTCGACGTCGTGTCGCTCGCCGCTGGTTCGCGCCGCACGGTCTGCCATGGCCCGGTGTTGAAGGGGTTTTGCTGGCTCGCGGACGGCTCCGGACTAGTCTACAGTTCCTCGCTTGGCAGCACGATCTTCTATCGCGGCTCCCTCAACCTGCGAATGATTTCCGTGGACGGCAGTCACGACCGTCAACTTACGTTCGGGGATCAGTCCTACGCGGAACCGGACACGCATCATGCGGGCCGGCTGATTGCCAGCCGGATCGCGTGCGCATCGGACATCTGGAAGATCCCGGTTCAGGGATCACCCGCCGAGAATGCGCAGGCAGCCGTGCGGATCACTACCCAAACGGGCCAGGTTCGTACGCCGTCGCCGAGCGCGGATGACTCCGAGATCGTGTATCTCTCGGACAACGGTGGCCACGGGAACCTGTGGGTGGCAAAGACCGATGGATCCGCGGTCCGTCAGATCACCTTCGAACGGGACCCGAGCGTAGGTATCGGTCTGCCGAAGTGGTCACCTGCCGGTGATCTGATTGCATTCCTCACGGTCCAAGGCGGACGGATCGGACTGTCTGTCGTTCACCCGGATGGCAGCGGCCTTCGCCCGATCGTGTCGGACGCTCGAGCGCCCAATTGGTCCGGCGATGGTCGCTGGCTCTATTACGAGTCGGTGGCATCCGGGCGACTCGAGAAGATCCGGCCAGACGGTGGCGCGCCAATCGCCGTCCGACCTGAAGTAGGCCTCACGACCCCAACCCCAGCCGCTGACGGCACGGCGCTGTACTACAGTGTGACCCCGCGGTGGAATATCTTCGGTCTCGAGCACTCGGACAAGCTGATTCGCTGTGCGCGTCCCGAAGACGGATCCGCCGAAACGATCGGCTCCTTACCCGGCGACCGCATCGCCGGGTCGCCGCGGTTCATCGATCTGGTGTTGTCGCCCGACGGCCAATGGCTGGCTGTTCCACTGGCCGACGGCGCCACAACCAATGTATGGGTCGTGCCAACCGCCGGTGGCGCGATGAAACCGATCACCGATTTCGGCGACCGCTCTATCGAGATCGCGCGAACCTTCTCGTGGTCGGCGGATAGCCGCGCCATCTATTCCGCCGTCGGTGAGCTCGCGGCTGATATCGTGCTCCTCGACGGCCTGATCCCATGAATGGTGCGATCAGCCATCAGGCTACGGCTTGATGTTCTGATTCACCCTGAACAGATTCTGTTTGTCGTACTTCTTCTTGACCGCCACCAGTTTCTTGTAGTTCGCGCCGTAGGTGGCCTTGATGCGGTCGTCGCCTTCGTCGGCCATCATGAAGTTCACGTACGCGCCCGGCAGGTTGTGCGGGTGGAGCGCCGTCCAGTAATCGCGGGCCCACTTCGTCATCTTCTCCTTGCTCTTCGGGTCGGCATCGACGCCGACGATGACCTCTGCGTAGCGCGCGTCGCGATTGCCCCATGCGGTCGCGTTCGGGTTCACTTTCGCCGCCACGCCGTCGATCGGATACATGTGCATCGTCGACTGCCACGTCGGCAGGTCCGAGCCGTGCTTGAGGTGCAGCGCGATCGCCTCAGGCGTCAGCTCCTTCACGAAGTCCGCTTTCCAGTACCAGTTCTGTCCCGGCGGGTAGAGCGCGTCGAACATGCTGTTCCACGCGGGATGCGGAATCGGTCCGACGAAGTCCAGCGCGGCCTTCTTGAACGCGCGGATCGGCTTGAAGATCTTTTCCGCGGCCTTGAGCGGCCCGGAGTAGCACCAGGCGACGCCGCACATCTTCTTCATGTGCAGATGCTCCGGGAACGGCGGGCCCGGCGGCACGGTCATGAACATGAAGAAGCCCGTCAACTCCTTCGGCGCCTTCTTGATGAAGGTGTCCCACCACTTCATGACTTCGGCCGCTTCGCTGAGCTCCCACAGCATCGGTCCGGCGTAGTCGGTGTGGACCTGGTGCGCGCGGAACAGGAACGAGGTCACGACGCCGAAGTTGCCGCCGCCGCCGCGAAGTGCCCAGAAGAGATCCGAATTCTTCTTCGCGCTGGCCGTCACCAGTTTTCCATTCGCCAGCACGACGTCCGCTTCGAGCAGGTTGTCGATCGTGAGGCCGCATCCGCGCGTGAGATGGCCAAGGCCGCCGCCGAGCGTGAGGCCGCCAACGCCCGTCGTCGAGATGATGCCGGTCGGCACGGCGAGTCCGAACGCGTGCGTTGCAGAATCGACGTCGCCCCATGTGCAGCCGCCCTCGACGCGCACCGTGCGCGCCGCGGGATCGACCCGGACGCCCTTCATCCGCGACAGCTTGATCACCAGGCCCTCGTCGACGGTCCCGAGACCGCCGGCGTTGTGCCCGCCGCCCTGGATCGCGACGATCATCTTCTCGTTGCGCGCGAAGTTTACGCAGGCGATGACGTCGCTGACATTGGCCACCTCGGCGATGAGCCGTGGCTTCTTGTCATGCATGGCGTTGTAGATCTTTCGGGCGTCGTTGTAGTTGGCGTCGGTCGGTTGGATCAAAGCGCCGCGGAGGCTGGACTTAAGGGCGGCAATTGCAGCGTCGGAAGCCATACTCGTGCTCCTTATGTTTAAGGATGGGTGGATCCCTCGCCCCAAAAAGAGCACGTAGTCTACCCTGAGTTGATGGTCGGAGTCCTCTGGCGGCAAAAGAATACGCGCGTGGTCGGACAGCCTACTGCGACTTGACGTTTGAGGTGGCGCGGAGCTTGGTGGCGCGCCGCTCGAAGTCGGCAGCGCGTGCCGCGTCGCGGGCCACTCCCAGGCCCTGCTCGTAGCGCTGCGAGAGCGCGTGGCAGGCGTCAGCATAGTTGCCTTCGCAGGATGACGATAGGAAACATTAGAGGGCCGCCGAGGAGATCCGCGGTCATTCCCGGCGTCCTGCTCTAGGAAACGAGGGTGAAGCCTTGCTGGCGGAAATGCCGATCGAACGCGAACACACGATCAGCGCCGAGGCGTCGCATGGCCTCGAAGCTGACGCAATCGACGAGGCTCAACTGTCGCCGCTGCGCGGTCAGCAGCGCGGTCGCGGCGGCGCGATGCAGCGCTTCGTCGACCCAGACGACGCGGAGGATGGGAACGACGTCATCGTGCAGAAGCCTGGCGGCCGACAGCCCGAGTCGAGCCTGTGCGAGGGCGAACGTCTCGACGAGCACGTAGCTCGTCGTGAGCAGATCCTCGTCGCCACTGACCAGGTCGCTCCAGAGACGACTCGCGCGAGCGTGGTAGGCGTCATCGGCGTCGAGCACGGCGAGCAGCGCGCTCGTGTCGATGAAGGTGCTCATCGATCCAGGACGTCAGCCAGGTGCCGGTCGTGTTGCGAAGACAGGTCATGCACACCCGAGCGAAAGCGCCCAGTTGCGCGAAGCGCGCGGGCACGCCTGGCCTGGTGGTCATGTGGGTCAGGCTGAGCCAGCAGCGCGTCCACGGTGGTTCGGATCAGGTCGGCCATCGATCGGCCCTGGGCGGCGGCGAGCTGCTTCAGGCGGCGGGCCTGGGTTTCGGTCAGTTGAATCTGGGTGCGGACCATGATGACATCACTTGATGCTGTTATGTTATCACAGTGCCGGTGTCGGCGAAACGGCCATCGATGCGAGTCGCGCCGTCACTCACTTCATCGGCGTGATGCGAAGGTTCGCGAAGTCGCCGTCGCTGCCGTTCCCGACCCACAGGCCCACTGCGCCTCGATCGAGCGACCCCAGCTTGCGCACTTCAAGCGTGGGCGCCTTGACGCCTCCAACGAATATCTGGACCGTCGCGCCTTTGACGACGACGCGAAGCGGCACCCAGTCGGTCGGCACAACCGATTTGTCGACCGGATTCTCGAACTCCTCCGGGAATTCCTTCCTCAGTCGCGGCCAGTCGTAATCAGGCACGCTGATGTACTGCACCGCGTGCTGGTGCCGGGCCGGATCCTCCGCGCGAAAGTTGAACGGGCGCAGATAGACGGCCTCGTAGCTCGTGTCATCTTTCCTGTGGAACGCGACGCCGAGAAAGCTCTGCCCCAGCACGTCACGGCCGCGGACGTCGACTTCGATCGTCCCCTCGGCGAAATCGCTGCCTTCGATCCACGCCACGCCTGGGCCTTCCTTCTCCGAGAGGTGCACGCCGCCCTTGGTTCCCGGCGATGCGGTCGCCTCGCGATTGACGGCCCTCAGTTTGCCGCCGGCCAGCCGCTCCGCCAGGTCTATCTGCGTGATGCCGGCCTGGGGCGCTTTCGCCGACACCGGCAGCATCGGCGCGAGGCTGCCTACGAACAATGCGGTTGTACAAATTGCCAGACGGTTCATATCCGACCTCCTGATAGAGCCATGGTCATGGATATCTACGTTTCCCCGCGACGGAAGTGCCGCTATTCCGCGCGGAGCGCCGCGGTCGGCTCGATCCGTGCCGCCCGCCACGCGGGAAGGGCACAGGCGACGAGCGCCGCCGGAACGAGCACAATGGGAATAACCGCAAACGCCAGCAGATCGTACGAACTCGTCTGGAAGAGCAGCGATGCCACCGCCCGGCTGAAGGCGAGCGAGGCGAGCAACCCGATGACAAGTCCGACTCCGACCAGGCGCGCGCCCTGTCCGATCACCATGGCCACCACCGTGCGGCGCTCTGCGCCGAGCGCCATCCGCACGGCGATCTCTTTCTGCCGTTGAGCGGTCGTGTAGGCGAGAAGGCCGTAAAGGCCGATCGATGCGAGCAGCAGCGCGATTGCGGCGAATACGCCGACGAGCAGCGTGCTGAATCGTTGCGGCGCGACAACGTCGCTCACCTGCTCATCCATCGTCTGAACGGCCTCGATCGCCAGCGCCGAATCGAGCTTCGAAATCTCGCGCCGGACGAGCGATGCGAGAGCGCGCGGGTCGGCGTCGGCCAGAACCGCGACCTTCAGATCCCGTCCGAACTGATTCGACGCGCCATTGAGGAAGAAGTCAGGAAGCTGTCGGAACGGCTCGTACGCGTGGACTGCCGGTCCGGCCCCTATCGGCCCGTCGGCGACATCGCGAATCACGCCAACGATGGTCAGCCAGGGTGCCTGGCTCGCACCGCCGCCCCACTTCAGCCGTTTCCCGACCGGATCCTGATTTGGCCAGACCAACCTCGCCAGTTTCTCGTTGACGATCACGACCCGTCGATTCTGCGCGTGTTCATCCTCGGTGAAGTATCGCCCCTGCTTGAGCGGCATGCCGAGGGTCTCAAAGTACGGTCCCTCGGCCCAGGTCAAGTTCGTCGTCAGACCGGTCTCTGCGGTCGCGTCCGCGGCCTCCGGCGTGAAGGCGCGAACCTCGTAGGAAGTCAGCGGCAGGTCCGTGGCAAGGGCAGCCCGTCGCACACCTGGAACAGCTTCGAGACCACTGCGGAGCGACTCATGAAAAGTTCGTACACTGGCCGCGGTCGTGTAGAACGTGCGCGGCAGCGTCATCGACGCGGTAAGAACCCGGGCTGGCTGGAATCCAACGTCGGTCGCCACGAGCGTGGCGAAACTGCGGATGAAGAGTCCCGCGCCGACGAGGAGAACCGAGGAGAGGCTCACCGTCAGCACCACCAGTCCGCGCTGCAGGCGAGGCTTGCCGAGCCCCGTGCTCGTTCGAGTCGCGCCCTCGCGCAGCGAGTCCACCGGATTGCGGCGGTCGAGCGTCGGCACAGGTACGAGAGCGAAGATGATGGCGGTCGAGAGGCAAATCGCACCAGTAAAGAAGAGCACTCGGTAGTCGAGGGCGAGGTCCTGAAGGCCCGGGATGGTACGCGTCAGGACGACCGGGGCCGCCTTGATTCCCCAATACGCGACCGCGATCCCGACGAAGCCACCGGCCGCGGATAGCAGCAATGACTCGCACAGGAGCAGTTGGACAAGTTGCGCGTGGCGCGCACCGAGCGCCGTGCGCACGGCGAACTCCCTCGCCCGAGTGGTGACACGGCTCAGGATGAGATTGGCGACGTTGGCGCAAGCGACCAGAAGCACCAGTCCCACAGCGGCCAGGAGCATCAGCAGCGGCGCCTCGAATTGACCCGAGATCTCTTCGCGGAGCGGCTGTGCGAAGAGCTGGGGTGAGAAACCGGCATCGCGTACGGCGGCAGGGTAGTTCGCACCGATGCGCTGCCCGAGCACCTCGAGCTCGGCCCGCGCGGCGGGGAACGAAACGTCTTTCTTGAGCCTCGCGAGGACGCTGTTGTTGTGCATGCTTCCGCGTTCGGCTCGGTCACGGTCCGTGAACCCGATTGGTACCCAGACATCCGCAGGTTCGCCGTTGAACCGTGGACCGCGCCGGGGGAACACGAATCCTGCGGGCATGATCCCGATGACCGTGTACGGCTGGCGATCGAGCTGAATGCTTTGACCGACAATTCCCGCATTTCCGGCGTAGCGCCTCTGCCAGAGTCCCCAGCTCAGGACGACGACGTTGACGCCGGGACGATCGTCGGACGTCGAAAACGTGCGGCCGGCCATCGTACCGACACCGAGCGTGGCAAAGAGCTCGGCCGATACCTTGGCTCCGGCAATTCGTTCCGGCAGATTTCCGCCCGAGACTTCAAAGGGGACCGTGCGGTAGGCGGCGACCGCGTCGAACGATTGTTGATCGCGTCGCAGGTCCTCGAAGTCGAGCGCCGAAAAAGGCAGGCGGTCGATGCGAGCCTGGGGGAATCCTTCCTGGAGCGACACCAGCCGATCCGCGTCGGCGTAGCCGAGCGGCCGAATCAGCACCGCATTGACGACGCTGAAGAACGCCGTGTTCGCGCCGATGCCCAGACCGAGCGTCAGGACGACGACGCTGGTGAACGCGAAGCTGCGACGAAGCTGCCGTGCCGCGTAGCGGAAGTCGCGAAGCAGGCTGGCGAGGCGGGGAGCGAAGGCCCAGGCTTCTCGCAAGTCTTCGCGAATCCGCGTGACGCTGCCAAACTGGCGGCGTGCGCCCGTCCCCGCGTCGGGGGCGCCGGACGCGCGAAGCTGCTCCTCCCGCATCGCCAGGTGAAAGGTCACCTCGTCATCGAGGTCCTGCTCCAGCTGCCGCCGGCGCAGGAGCGCGCGCAGGCGGTGCCGCAGACCGATCAGCCACTCAGTCACGACCGTCCTCCATCATGTGCTTTCCAGCACGCATCACGTCGTTTCCAGCACGCGGTTAATCGCGCTGCTGGCGCGGCGCCACGACTCGGTGGTGTCCTTCAATCGCTTGCGGCCGCTTGCGGTGAGCCGGTAGTACTTGGCGCGGCGGTTGTTGGCCGAGACGTCCCAGGCCGCCGCCAGCAGCCCGCGCAGTTCCAGCCGGTGCAGCGCTGGATACAGCGCGCCTTCTTCGATGGACAGTGCTTCGGCGGATGCCACGTGGATCCATTCGGCGATCTCGTAGCCGTGCTTTTCGCCTGAGGCCAGGGTCCTCAGGATCAGCAGCTCCAGGGTGCCTTGCAGGATGTCCGCTTGCTTGTCGTCATCCACTCCCATAATCACCTTAGGGTAGGAGTGTCCCCTAAGCGTGCTATGGGAGTCAAGTGGCGGCTCAGCTTCGCCCAAGGCTCAGGGCCCAGGGCTCAGGGCTCAAGGAAAACCTTCGACCACTCACTCCAAGGTCCTGCCTGAGCCCTGAGCCCTGAGCCTAAATCTCGTGCACGATTCCGGCCCGCGTGGCCGGCGTGTTTCGGACGAGCAGCAGCACGGCACCGAGCGCCACGAGTGGCAGCAGGCTCGCGCCGAGCAGAATCGGCTCGAACGAGTAGCGGTCGGACACCCATCCCGTGAGGTAGATCGCCCCGATGGTCCCGAGCCCAGCGCCGGTCCCACCCATGCCGCTGACAGATGCCACCGACGCCGACGGAAAGAGATCGGCCGGCAGGTTGAGGATGATCGTCGAGAACGCGGCGTACGCGAATGTGGCGACGGCAAAGCAGCTGACGATCACCACGAAGGAGTCGGTCCACACCGTGGGGATGAGGCACATCATCCCGGCCGTGCCGAGGACAGCGATGACCTTCCGGGCCGCACCGACGCTCCATCCTCGAGCGATCAGATAGCTCGACACGCCGCCACCGAAGAAATTCCCGACGTCGGCAGCGAGGAAGGGCACCCAGAAACCCATCAGGCTCTCTTCGAGCTTGAAGCCCTTGGCGACGAGATAGATCGCGAACCAGTCGGTGATGAAGAACCACACGGGATCGGTGAAGCTCTTCGAGAGGATGTAGCCCCAGGTCTGACGCAGGCGGAGGAGCGTCCGGTAGGGCAGCGCCTGTTGCGGCCCGCGCTCGTCTGCGGCCAGCGCCGGTCGGTGTTCGAGTATGTAGTCGCGCTCTTCGGGCGAGAGCCTCGGGTGATCTTCCGGACGCCGGTAGAACGCGCGAAAGACGATGAGCCACAGGAATCCGAGCATGCCGGTCAGCAGGAATGCGGGCCTCCAGCTCCCGAACGTGTGGTAGATGGTCAGCACGATCCACGGCGCAAGCGCGCCGCCGATCGAGGATCCGCTGTCGAAAAGGGCGACGGCCCATCCCGATTCACGCCGCGGAAACCATTCGGACACGGCCTTGGTCGCGCCCGGCCAGTTGCCGGCTTCGCCGAGCCCCAGCGCAAACCTGAACGCGGCGAAGCTCCTCAGCCCCGACGCCAGCGATGTGGCCATCGCAGCGACGGAATACCACAACACCGCGAGGCTGAGCCCGGCCCGCGTTCCCAGCCGATCGATTTGACGCCCGGCAATCGTCTGCCCGATCGCGTACGCGACGCGGAACGCGATCAGCACCATCGCGAAGTCGGTGTTCGTCCACTGATATTCGGTCTTAAGGTACGGCGCGAGGACACTCAGTGTCTGGCGGTCGATGTAGTTGATGACCGTCGACAGAAAGAGCAGGCCGCCGATGTACCAGCGGAGGTGTTTGATCGGCCGGTTCACGCTATGCCGCAATGTCCTCGCCCGGCATCGCCCGAGCACGTGGTCGTGGTTGAATCGCGAGCACGATGATCATCGGAGTGAAGCCGATTGTAGTGGAATTCCAGAGCGGGCAACCTCGCGGCGGTCTGGGGTGCCTGCGCGCAGGACCTCTCGAGCGCGAGGAGCGGCCTCGTGCCGGGCCAGGGTGGAGGCTCACCCTGGCCCTACGTGCCACTTCCCTCCGAGGAATCGACGCCGGTCTTCCGGGCTACCGTTTCGTCCGCGCGCTGGCGGTGTTTGAGTACGCCGACTCGCCAAGCGCGCTGTGCGCGCGCACGCGATACCTGTACGTCGTCCACGCCGCGAGTCCCTTGTCGGTGAAGCTCGTCGCGGTTCCAGCCAGCACGGCCACCTGCGCGAAGTTCGTGCAGCCGGTTCCCCGGCAGCGCTCGATTCTGACCTCCGTCTGGCTGGTCGTTCCATTTGTCCACGCCAGGCCGATCGAGCTCCTCGTGAGTGCTGTGGCCGTCAGATTACCTGGCGCAGCCAACTCGTCGCTTCCCCCAGCCAGGACGCTCGCGATGTTGGAGTAGGGTGAGTAGCCACCGGAGTTGTAGGCGCGGACACGGTACCTGTAGGTCAGGCCGGAGAGCGCCGAGTAGTCTGTATAGCTCGGGGAGTCGGCCCACTGGGAGGCCAGGCTCGCGAAGTTTGTACAGCCGGCGCCTTCGCACCGCTCAACATAGAAGAGAGTCTCGTTCGACGAATTGTCCTGCCACGTGAGCATGACCAAATACCCGGAGAGCGAGGCGGTCAGCCCCGACGGCGCGGTAGGAGGAAGGGGGTTCACGACGATGGAACCGGTGGCCGTGCTCGATGCACCGCTGCTATCGGTGACCGTGAGGGACGCCGTGTAGGTCCCCGGAGTCGAGTACAGGTGGGTCGTCGTCGGTCCAGTGCCGAAGGCGCCGTCCCCGAACGACCACGCCCACGACGTGACCGTTCCTGAGGGTGTGGTCGACCCGGATCCGTCGAAGGTCACGCTCAGGGGCGCGGTGCCGGTCGAGGGAGTGGCGGACATGATCGCCCTAACGCCTGCGATCCGCCAGCACGTGATGAAGGCGTCGTAGCCTCCCGTGGCGCACACGTCGCCGTTCGGAAGGCCTGTGGCCCAGACCGTCTCGAGCGCCGAGAACGCCTGCCACAGCAAGGTCCCGTTCAGGCTGTATCCCGCCGTGACGCCCTGAATGTACCCACCAGGGAGGTTGGGACCACCGCGTCCCGTCACCACGGTCGTGCCATCCGCCAACACCAGCACATCGGCGGGGATCTCATCGGTGTTCAAACCCCCATCCCGAACCGCCTCCCATCGAGCCGCTCCGGTGGTCTCGAAGGCCACCGTGTACCAGTCGAGGAACCCGCGAGAGGCCTGGCCCGTCACGACCACGCTCCCGTCGGGCGCCAGGTCCATCCGGAGACCGGCGGCGTCGGTACCGTCGGCCGGCTTCTTGTCCGTGCGCCAGAGTCGCGCACCCGTCGCCCGGTCATAGGCGACAACGGTCAGAAAGTAAGCCAGTGCCGGAGTGCCGCCGCCGGTCGCGCCCTGGCCAGTCACGTACACGCGCGTGGCATCCACGACGACGTCGCGGGCGGCGGTGCCCTCGGGCGCCGTCACCAGCCACCTGCGAGTACCCGTCGTGGTGTTGTACGCGGCCGTGATCCAAGTTGCCCCGCCGACGATATCCCCCGTCACCACCACATCGGTCTCGTCCGGGCTCAACGCCAGCGACGTGGCGTAGTCGTTGGCGAGGAAGCCCGTCGAGATCACCTGCGACCAGAGCAGCACGCCCGAGGGCGCTGTATTTCTGCACCTGGATGTCCTGGCCGTCACCAACCGAGTTGAATGCCAGATAGGTGTTGCCCAGGGAATCGACCAACAGCCGTGCGACGTATGGACGCGTGCGAGCGAGATCCACGCGCCACTGCAGGGTTCCATTGGCGTCGAACCTAACTAGGGTGATGGCGATCGGGTTGCCGTGCGAGTCGACGTTGCGGCCGACCGCGGCGAAATCGCCATTCGGCGCTGCCGCCACCCAGTCGCCTCTGAACGTTCCGATGGAGGGGCTGACCGAACCCCGCCAGCGAAAAGATCCATTCGGCGAATACGACGTGACTGCCAGATCACGCCCGAGAGATGGTCCCGACACGACGGCCACGTTGCCCGACGCATCGGTGGCGATCCGAGCGGCCTGGCCTGCGCTATCGATGCCTGCAGATAGGCCTCCCGCGGTCCAGAGCACGGGGATTGTGGCGGCTCCTCCAGCGCCGTTGGCCTCGAGGGAGACCAGCATCAGCGTCACCCCTACGGCACCCAAGAGCTGGCGCTTGCGCATCGCCTTCACAGGGTATTGCTCCCTGTTGAGTCCGCTTGACAGCGCTCTCATGATTCCTCCTCCCATCAATCCATCGAACCATCGAACAAGGGGAATGGATACGGGCGTGGGGAGCAATATCGCAGCCAACGGGTGACTTCGTTATTCAAGGAAGGCGCGATGATCGCAAGGCCCAGTCCTCTGACGGTCGACGTTTACGAGAAACGTCGAACTGAGTCGCCGGCTTACGAGGAACGTCGAAGTGAGTCCTCGTTTTACGAGAAACGTCGAGCTGAGTCCTGCGCACGACATAGATCGGACAGGACTGCGAATGAGTTGTTTGCGCTTTGTGAATCGGCCCGGTCTCTCCTGTGGAGGAAGAAGGAAAGATCTTTGTGCCGACACGCGCCGAACGGGCGCCGAAGGCGCGGGAAAATCCGCGCGACAAGCTGGTTTCTTCGAATTGTCGACGCCGCTGTCCGTGGCTTTACGCCGCGACGTCCTCGCCCGTCACCCGTTCGAGCGAGTGGTCGTGGTCGAGCACGAGAACGATGATCATCGCCGTGAGGCCGGCTGCGGCGAGCGACAACAATCCGCCGGAGTAGCTGCCGGTCACGTCCTTGATGTAACCCATCGCGTAGGGTCCGGCGAATCCCGCCAGGTTGCCAATCGAATTGATCAGCGCAATTCCGCCAGCCGCGGCAGGTCCGGACAGGAAGGCGGTCGGAAACGTCCAGAACACGGGCAGACCGCCGAAGATGCCGAAGCCGGCCACCGACAACGCCACCATCTTCATCGTCGGATCGTCGAGCAGGGTGGACACCGCAATGCCCGCCGACGCCACGAAGAGCGGAAACGCGAGGTGATAACGGCGTTCGAGAGTGTGGTCGGAGTGCCGTCCCCACGCCACGATGCTGATCACGCCCACGACGTACGGGAGCGCCGTGATGAATCCGGCCTGAAGATTCGAGACACCGAAGGCCTTGACGATCTGGGGCAGGAAGAAGCTCAAGCCGTAGTTGGTGGCGACCGCGCCGAAATACACGAGGCTGAGCGCCAGGACCTTCGGGTTCAGGAGCGCGTCCGTAACGCTGTAGTGGCGCACCGTCTCGCGCTTCGTCCGTTCCTGCTGGAGGCGCGCCGCCAGCCAGGCCCGCTCATCTGGCTCGAGCCACGTCGCATCGGCGGGCCGGTCGGTCAGATAGAAGAAGACGACGACGGACAGGACGAGGGCCGGCGTGGCTTCCAGGATGAACAGCCATTGCCATCCCTTCATGCCCATGAAGCCGTCGAGCCCGAGCAGAAGGCCGGAAATCGGTGCGCCGATCACGGTCGACAACGGAATCGCCGCCATGAAGTAGCCGATGATTCGCGCGCGGTAGACCGCCGGGAACCACAGCGTGAGGAAGAAGATGATCCCCGGGAAGAAACCCGCCTCGGCGATCCCGAGCAGTACGCGCACGACGTAGAAGCTCGTTTCCCCGCCGATGAACGCCGTGCCGCCCGAGATGAGACCCCACGTGAACATGATGCGAGCGATCCACTTGCGCGCGCCGACGCGCTCGAGGAAGAGATTCGACGGCACTTCGAAGATGAAATAGGCAAGGAAGAAGATGCCGGCCCCGAAGCCGAACGCGGAAGCGGACAGCCCCACATCCTTGTTCATCGTCAGGGCGGCGAATCCGACGTTGACCCGATCCAGATAGGCGACGAAGTAGCAGAGGATCAGGAACGGGACAAGGCGTGCCGACACTTTCGCGATCGTGCGCTGTTCAAGCGATTCCATGAGTGTCCTTGTTGTCTGTGATTCTTGATCCTGGCACGATTTTCGCGCCGGGGACACCCAAGGTTGGATGTCCCCGGCGCGAAAATCATGCCGGAGTGTCACGTCGATGCTTGCTGGCGTCTCAGTCCGCTACCCAGACAGTCTTCACGTTCACGAACTCGCGGATGCCGTGGACGCCAAGCTCGCGGCCGTAGCCGGATCGCTTCACGCCGCCGAACGGCACTCGAGGATCGGACACGACCATCGCGTTGACGAAGACCTGTCCGGCTTCGAGCTCACGCACGAAGCGCTCGCGCTCTTCGTCGTTCCGCGTCCAGACGCTCGAGCCGAGTCCGAACGTCGAGTCGTTGGCGAGCAGGATGGCTTCTTCTGCCGATCGAACGCGAAACACCGAGGCGACAGGCCCGAAGAGCTCGTCGCGGTAGGCCGGCGATCCAGAAGGGATGTCGACGAGTACCGTCGGAGCGAAGTAGTTGCCCGGACCGGGGAGCCGTGCGCCGCCTGTCAGGACGCGCGCGCCCGCGGCGACGGTGGCTCTGACCTGTGCCTCGAGGTCGGTCACGAGGTCCGGCGTGGCGAGCGGCCCGACGTCCGTTGACTCCTCCATCGGATCGCCAACGCGCAGCGCGCTCATGGCGGCGACGAACAGGCGCAGGAACTCGTCGGCAATGGTCTCGGACACGATGAAGCGCTTGGCGGCAATGCAGGACTGGCCATTGTTGATCGTTCTGGCCCTGGCCGCCGTAGCAGCCGCTTTCGGCACATCGGCGCTCGGCATCACGATGAACGGGTCGCTGCCGCCGAGCTCGAGGACGGTCTTCTTGAGCGCGTGCCCGGCGCGACGGGCGACGTCCTGCCCCGCCCCCTCGCTGCCCGTCAGCGTAACGGCGCTCACGCGCGGATCCTCGAGAATTGGAGCCACGTCAGCTGAGCGAATCAGAAGCGTCTGGAACACACCGTCGGGTGACCCCGCGCGGCGGAAGATGTCCTCGATGGCCAGCGCGCACTGCGGCACATTGGACGCGTGCTTGAGGAGCCCGACGTTGCCGGCCATCAGCGCGGGCGCGGCGAAGCGGAACACCTGCCAGAACGGGAAGTTCCACGGCATCACCGCCAGGACGACGCCGAGCGGCTCATACCGGACATAACTCTGACGCGCTTCGGTTGGCACCTGCTCGTCGTCGAGAAAACGCGCGCCGTGCTCGGCGTAGAAGCGGCACCCGCGTGCGCACTTCAGCGCCTCATCGATACCGGCGCGAACGGGTTTTCCCATTTCGAGCGTCATGAGACGCCCGAGCTCGTCGGACTCCCGGTCGAGGATGTCCGCGGCGCGCGCCAGGAGGCGCGCGCGCTCATCGAACGACGTCCGTTTCCAGGACCGAAAGGCTTCCGATGCGCGCTCGACCTTCGCCGCAACGTCGGCTGGCTGAAGCGTGTCGAATGTGGCGAGCGTCGCGCCGGTCGCCGGGTTGATGCTCTGCAGCGCCATGGCCGCCCTACGGCTTCGCGGCGCCGATGGTGAAGATGCGGACGCGCTGGATTGCCCACGCGGACGCGGGTTGCGGCGTGCCCGTCTGGGTGATGCGCACGAACCTGGCCTGCACCGGCTTCAGCGTGATCGTGGTCGTCGGGTTCTGCCCCTGGCCTTCGGCCACGGGCTCGCCCCACGTCGCGCCGTCCATCGAGACCTGCACTCGGTACGCCGCGGCCGGACCGGCGGGGAGGGTTCCACGTCCGCGGCCGAACCCGAACCCGCCGCGCCCGCCGGCCAGGGTGTCGACGACAATCTCGGCGACGTTCGCCGGCTGCGGCAGCTCGATCTGGAACCACATGCCCGGCTCCTGCGCGACCGCGCTTTCCCAGCGCGTCGTGCCCTCGCCGTTGATGCCGTTCGCGGCGGCCTCCGGGTTATGGCTCGCGGTCGCTTTCCACTGCGTCTGGTTCACCAGCGGCATCGGCGTCGCCGACACGAGCTCGGCAAACGACCACATCGACGTGCGCGGGTTCGCCTTTCGCACGGCGGTCACGCGTTCCGGGGTCACGAACGGGGCCGCATTGCCGAAGCTATTGCGAACGTAGCTCGCGATGTCGGCAATCCACTCGTCGGTGTTCGTGCCCATTGGCACCATCACGCCGCCGCCGGGGAAGTTCTTGCCATCGAGCTCGCCGGTCATCCCGTACAGGAGCACTTTGGTGATGTAGTCGGCGTTACCGAGCACCCGGGGCACTCCCACGAGGTTCGGGGCGAGCGTGGAACCATCGGTGGCGCCGCCCATCGGAGCGCCCTTGCCGTCCGGGCCGTGGCAGGCTGAGCACAATTCCTTGTAGGTCGCTTCGCCGCGGGCGAGCATGCGGCGCTCCTCGGTCGACAGATTCAGGCCTGTGACCGCCGTGTCGGCGAGCGAGGGTCGCTGGCCCTGCGACGAGGTCTGGGGCCTCAGCAGCTGATCGCCGATCTCCTTGATCCCCCTCACGGTACTGGCGCTGGTCGTGGTGCGAATCAGGTCCGCATACTGAGGGATCCGCCGAAGGTTGATCGTCAACATCGCCTGGATGACGACATCCGTGTCGGAGTCTTTCAGCATCGAGCGGTAGTCGTTGGCAAAGGACTTGTCGCCGGCCTTGTAAAGCGATTCGCTGGCGCGGATCGCCTGGATGCGAATCTTCGGATCCGTGTGTTTCATCAGCCCGCGGACGAGCGCCGCGTCGAGCGCGCCAAGCCCTTCGAGCGTCCACAGCGCATGCATCTTCGCCAGCTGATTGCTCGACGTCCGCGCCATCGTCGTCAGCGCGGGCACGGCCGACTTGTCCTTGCGGAGGACCAGCTCCTTCTGCGCCGTGTCGCGCCACCAGCCGTTCGCGTGCTCCAGGTGCTTCACGAGCTGCGCGGCGGTGTCCTTGTACATCTGCGGCCGCTGCCGATCCGGCGTCGTGCCCTCGTAGGTGATGCGCCAGATGCGGCCCCAGTTGTGTTGCTTGTCGAGCGCCAGCTGTTCGACCTTGCGGCGCAGGTAGGAATTGGGCCCGACAAACTGCGCGTCCTGGATGATCCCCGTGTACATGTCCATCAGGTAGAGCGTGCCGTCCGGCGCGTTGGTGATAGCGACCGGGCGGAAGAGCGGATCGGTCGAGCGGAGGAATTCGGACTGAGGATACGCGTTGCGCAGCTGCGTCAGGCCGTCGGTGACGACGACCTTCGCGCGGCGCACGATTCGGCCGACTGGTTCGGTGAAGAAGAGATCGCCGACCATGTCGTTCGGAAGCCGATGGCCGCGGTAGATCTCCACGCCCGAGGCGGCGGTGAAATGGTTCAGCGTGCCGTCGGGCATGCCGGACGCGACGCATGCCGCCCTGCATGTCGGCGATCCCGCCGGGTGCGGACCACGGCACCTGGAAGTCCGGCTCGAAGTTGTCCTTGACGTTGAACGCGCCGTAGACGATCGGCGCCTGGAAGTTGACCGGTCCAATCTCGCCGCCGCCGTCGACCCACCACATCTTGCCGTGGTTGTCCTGGGCCGACCACCACTGTCCGCCGTTCGAATCCGTCTCCTCGCGCAGGACCTTCCCATCCGGCGCGATGCGCAGGCGGAAGGGGTTGTAGGTCATGTAGAGCCAGTTGTCCATGGCCCACGTCAGGCCGCCCGGCTGCCACTCCATGTTCGTTACCCGCCCGACGCCTGGATAGAAGAGCTCCTTCTTGTCGGCCACTCCGTCACCGTCGGTGTCGGTGTACTTGTACATGTCGCGGTTGTCGGTCTCGAGCGCGAGGATGACGCCGTCGCCGAGCGGAAACGCGATCCGCGGCATGACCATCTTGTCGACGAACACGGTGTGCTTGTCGTACTTGCCATCGCCGTCGGTGTCCTCGTGCCGCGAGATGCGGCTGACCGGTGCTCGCGAATTCGACCCGTCGGCGTCCTGCATGTACGAGCGCATCTCGAGCACGTACATGCGGCCGTTGCCGTCGAAGGTCACGCCGACAGGGTCTTCGATGAGGGGATCGGTCAGCACCGGCTCAATCTTGTAGCCCGGGGGAAGCAGGAAGCGTTTCTGCTCGTCGGCCGGATCGAGCCGCACGACGGGAGGGCGCGGGGAGAAATCCGCGCCGGCCGCAATCTCCGCCTCGATCCCGCCGCCGCGTCCACCGCGGCCAGCCTGGCCCGGCGCTTGAGCGGGCGCGCCTGCGGCGGGAGGTTGCGCCGGCGGTGGAGTCTGCTGCTCGCCGCGAGAGGCCACGCCCACGACCAAGAGGATGATTGCACTGAGCCCGACCGACCACTTCGATTTCATCTGCCCTCTGCTTCCGTTGGTGCTTGGGATGGTTTCGTTCGACGTGTCAATTATATGGAAGAGAGGATGAGAGGGGGGAAAGGATGGAGATGGACGGAGATAACGGTTCTCGACACGAAGGCACGAAGGGACACGAAGACGCACGAAGAAGAAACTGAGATCGTTTGACCGGCGATCTGTTGCCGTTTCCGCGACATTTCCCGGCCTGCCTGACCAATTGCGAACGATCGAGCGCGGTCTGTTGGTTGCACTGCATGCTCGGGTGCGGCTGCTCGCGCGCCGGCCGGAGGCCGGCGTGGGGACGGTGGGGTCAGCCGGGCTCACAAACTCCCGGTGGATTCAGGGGAGCTTGTGATCCCGGCTGGCCCCACCGTCCGTGCCGCGCTTCGCGCGGCACGAGCAGCCCCGCGTCACCGTGGAGTGCGACCATGCTGGTGGATCCGTCAGGTACGAACGACATCACGCGCGACATCATTGGCGGTGCAATCAGGATTCATAGAACGTTTGGACCGGGCTTGCTCGAATCAGCCTACGCGGCATGTCTGGCGCTCGAATTGAGCGACGCCGGACACACAATCGAGCTGAAGAAAGCCGTGCCACTCGTCTACCGAAGCGTCAGGCTGGACGTGGCCTACTACCTTGACATGCTGGTAGACGGTCGAGTGATTGTCGAACTCAAGTCCGTCGACGCGCTCGCACCTATCCATGAAGCCCAGATGCTCACCTATCTGCGGTTGACGCAGTGCCCGGTGGGCCTGCTGATCAACTTCAACGTTAAGGTGCTGAAAGACGGCGTCCAGAGGGTCGTCAATTCGACGGCTTCATCCTGACCGACATCAGCGCTCGTTCTGTCGCGTGCAGAGTGCTGCTGCGCGCGCCGGACCCGGGGGAGGGGCCCGGGCACCGTCCCTGCCGCGCTTCGCGCGGCACGAGCAGCTCGCGTGTCGGCGCGACAATGCCGTCGCCGCTTCGTGCGTCTTCGTTCGTCTCCGTGCCTTCGTGTCGAATCTCCGTTATCTCCCCCCTCTGTATCCTCTGCCTTCGTCACTCTCCGCAGTCTCCCCACTCAAAACGCCCCGATCAACCTCAGCGCCGCGAGCGCCGCAAATGCGAGCAGAAACTCGTCGAACAGGCGCTGCGGGATGCGGTTCATGATCCAGCGCCCGCCGAAGACGCCCGCCACGATCACCGGAGACAGGGCGAGGTTGAGCAGCAGCGTCTGGCCGTGAATGAGGCCCAGGCCGAGACTGAACGGCACCTTGAACGTGTTGATGATGAAGAAGAACCACGCGCTCGTGCCGACGATCTCGAACTTGGGCAGCGCGACGGCGAGCGCATATAACGCGAAGATCGGCCCCGCGGCATTGGCCAGCATCGTGGTGACGCCCGCGAAGAGCCCCATCCCCCACGCGAACCAGCGGTTGTGCGGTACGTTGCCGAACCAGCCGGGGCGCAGCAGCCGCGCGAGCTGCAGCATCGACAGGCCCAGGATGATCCAGCCCGTGACGGGCCGGAACATCGATTCATTCACGCTGCGCATCAGCCACGCGCCGATGACGATGCCGATGCACGCCGGGGGCAGCATGCGCCGGACGTAGTCCCATCGGGCGTGCTGATGGAGCGCCGTGACGGCGCAGATGTCGCCGACGATCAGCATCGGCAGCACGATTCCAGTCGAGTCGCGCGCGCCGAACAGGAACGCGAAGATGGTGACGTGCAGCAGACCGAGCCCGGCAAGGCCACCCTTGCTGACGCCCATCGACGCGGCGGCGACCAACGCGAGAGTCCATTGAAGGGGAGTCAGGTCAGCCATGCGGACCGGGTCTCGGGATGATAGACCAGCTGGCGTCGTTGTTTTGCACAGTGGAATCAGGCGTGTGGCACTCGACTGGTCATTCCCGGTTCTTTCCGTCGCTACGCGTATCGCACCGCAGAACCGCGAGGGTGCGGATCCATTCACTGGCCGCGTGGCGCGCGGGTGACTACAATGGCGCCCAATTCAATCCTCCCGCCTTGGTTTTCAAGGAGTCCGGCGAATGAAACGACGGCTACGAAGCCTTACGACCTGGTCGATCGCCCTGGCGAGCTGGGCGGCCGTGTGGGTCGCGTCTCCCGGCGCGCAAACCCCCGGCGCCGCGGCCGCGAAGAGCCCCGGCAAGGCCAACTGGCTGACCGACGGCGGTGACATCCAGCGCACCGCGTGGCAGAAGAACGAGACGCGGATCTCGACAGAGACCGTCAAGAACATGAAGCTTCTCTGGAAGCTTCAGCTCGACAACCAGCCGCGCCAGATGCACAACCTCTTCCCGCCCCTCATCGTCACCGACGTGACGACCGCGCAGGGTTCGAAGGAAGTAGCCGTCGTGGCCGGTGTCTCCGACAACATCTACGGAGTCGACGTCGCGACCGGCGCGCGCCTCTGGTCGCGGAAGTTCGACAGCACGTTCGTCGAACAGCCGGGCGGCCGCGGCGGCGGCGTGCTCTGCCCGGGTGGTTTGACCGCCACTCCGGTCATCGCGCCGACGGACACGGCCGGCCGGTACCTCGTCTACGCGGTGTCCTGGGACGGACGCCTGCGCACGCTCGACGTGGCAACGGGGATCGACGCCGCTCCGCCCGAGCCGTTTCTCCCACCAAACGGGAAGCCTTACGGGCTGAATCTCTACAAGGGCGTCATTTATACGACGACGGCCCAGGGCTGCGGTGGAAATCCGAACGCGTTCTACGGCTACGACCTGGCCACGAAGAAGGTCGGTCAGTACCTGCCGGGCAGCGGCAGGACTCTGGCCCCGCACGGGTCCGTCGATTGGCAAGGACGGAACCGTCTACGCTGGGTCCGGAGACGGCGACTACTTTCCCGAGCGCCAGATCTACGGCCAGTCGATCATCGGCGTGAAGCAGAACCCGCAGACCAAGGCGCTCGAGTTGAAGGACTGGTACACGCCGACGAACGCGTTCTGGCTGCGCAAGCGCGACCTCGACATGAACGTGACCGGGCCGGTCTTCGACTTCAAGGGCAAGGAGTACCTGGTCCAGTCGAGCAAGGAGTGCCGTCTGTGGCTGCTCGACACGAGCGCGCTCGGTGGTGAAGATCACCGCACGCCGGTCTACCGCACGCCGCTCATCTGCAACGAGGACGTCAACTTCGCGGCCGCCGGCACCTGGGGCGCACTCGCGACCTGGGAAGAATCGAACGGCACGCGATGGATCTACGTGCCGTTCTGGGGTCCGAAGCACTCGCAGTTCAGCGCGCCGATCGATTACGGCGACGTCGTCCGCGGCGGCGTGGCCGCCTTCAAGATGGAAGACAAGGCCGGCAAAATCGTGCTCACGCCGGCGTGGCTCTCGCGAGACATGGATCAGGCGGAGCCGCCGGTCGCCGCCAACGGCGTCCTGTTCGCCTATGGCAGCGGCGAGAACACGGCACAGGCCGACGTCGATCTCGGCCTCGGGTTCAACACGGCCGCCAATCGAGTGGCACGCTCGACGCACGCCACGATCTACGCGCTCGACGCGCGCACGGGCAAGGAGCTCTGGTCGAGCGGCGATCAGATTACGTCGTTCAATCACTTCAGCGGGCTGTCGGTCGCCAACGGCCGAGTCTACATCGGCACCTACGACGGGACGCTGTATTGCTTCGGCGTCGACAGCGCGGCGCCGTCGACGAGCGCACGGTAGCAGGCGGAGAGGGAGCGACTGCATGAAGCCAGGACCGAAGAGATTCATCGGCGCGGTCGTCGCGTCGGCGTGCGGCGCGGCAATCGTCGCGCCCTTGGTGAATGCCCAGGGCCGCGGCGGCGGCGAATGGACTACCACACAGGGCGATGCGCAGCGATCGTCGTGGGTGAGGACCGACGCCAGGCTCACGAAGGACGCCGTGCAGAAGGGCGAGCTGAAGTTCCTGTGGAAGATGAAGCTCGACAACGAGACGCGTCAGCTGAACTCGCTGACGACGCCCGTGCTGATGGATCGGCTCATTTCACACCGGGGATTCAAGGCACTCGCCTTCGTCGGCGCGAGCTCCGAGCGCGTCTACGCCATCGATACCGATCTGGCGCGCGTGTATTGGACGACCGTCATCAACTACTCGTCCATCACGCCGCCCGCCAACAGCTCGTGGGGGTGCCCCGGTGGACTCATCGCCGCAGCCACACGGCCAACGGCGTACGCCGTGTCGGCGTTCGGCGCGGGCAGGGGAGGAGGACGCGGCGGCGGATCCGGAAGTTCGGTCGGCGAGCCAGGGAAGGGCGCACCGAGCCTCGCGCTTGTTGGACAAGGGCAGGGTCGCGGCGCGGCGCCAAACGATCCGGCCGCTGGTCCCGCTGGTAGAGGTGCGGCACCCGCGGCTCCGGGCGCGGCCCCGGCCGGACGGGCCGGAGCCCAAGCTGGCCGCGGTGGCGGCGGCGGACTCGGCGGCGGAGCCGCCGACAACGTCTACATCGTCGCGAGCGACGGCTACGCTCGCACGCTCAATCCGCACAACGGCGCCGATCGCGTGCGGGCCGTTCCGTTTCTTCCGGCAAACGCCAGGCCCTCGGCGCTCATCTACGTCGACGACGTCATCTACACCAGCACGTCCAACGGGTGCGGCGCCGCGCCCAATGGCGTCTGGGCCATCGACCTCGCCAGCGAAACCAAGAAGCCGGTGTCCTGGACGACCAATGGCGGAAACGTGGCAGGCACGGCAGGACCAACGATCGGCACTGACGGCACGATCTTCGTGGCGGTCGGCGATGGGGCAACTGGTCCCTCGACGTACTCGAACTCAATCGTGGCCCTCGAGCCGAAGACGCTGAAGCTCAAGGACTCCTTCACGCAGCCGGGCGCGGATTTCAATGCGTCGCCGGTCATCTTCCGCTACAAGGACAAAGATCTGATGGCCGTCAGCGGCAACGACGGCCGGCTCTATCTGCTCGATGGGACGTCGCTCAAGACGCCGCTTCACGTGACTCCCAAGTACAGCAACGCCGGTGCTACCGGCGGTCTGGCGACCTGGGAGAGCGACGGGACGCGCTGGATCCTCGCGCCGGCCGTTGGCGCAGCCCAAGCCGGCATGAAGGTCGCTGCGAACGGCCCGGTCACAAGCGGCAGCATCGTCGCATTCAAGCTCGTCGACGAGGGCGGCAAGCTGTCGCTCGAGCCGGCATGGGCCTCGCGCGATCTGACATCGCCCGCCGCGCCGCTCGTCTTCAACGGCGTCGTCTTTGCGCTGTCGACCGGCGAGCATCGTCCGGCCACTGCCACCGCGACGGCGGCCGCGCGAGCCAAGGCCTCGCTTCCGGCGGTGCTCTACGCACTCGATCCAGCCACGGGCAAGGAGCTGTGGTCGAGCGGGAAAACGATCACCTCATTCGCGCGTGGGGGACTCTCGGCCTCCGCGGGTCAGGTGTATCTCGTCACGTTCGACAATACTGTGTATGCGTTCGGCATACCGATGGAGCATTGACAGTCGTCAGTCGGCAGTCTTCAGTCGTTAGTCACAGTCGGCAGTGCGAGTCGGCGTGGCTTGCGCCTCCCGCCTTCGCAAGGCCTCGGCGGACCGCGGAAGATCAGTACACTGAGACATGGGATCACCAGCCATGCGCATTGGCACACTCATCATTATCAGATTCGGGCTCGCGTTCGGGATCGTGCTCGGGCTGTGCACGCCGGCTGCGGCTCAGCTGCCGGACGGTGCTGGAAAGGACGCGGTCCTCAAGGTCTGCGGCTCATGCCATCAGCCCGAGCGTTCGGCGTCCGTGCGCCTGACTCGCGAGGGCTGGGAGGAAGTGATCGCCGACATGATCAAGCGGGGCGCGAAGGGCACGGACGAGGAATTCGGTGCTGTTCTCGAGTACCTGGCCAAGAACTTTCTCGGCGAAGCGCCGCGTCCGCTCAACATCAACCGGGCCACGAATATCGAGCTCGAGAGTGTGGCCGGCCTGACGCGCAAGGAAGCGGCGGCCGTCATTGCCTATCTCGACAAGATCGGCGTCTGCAAATCGCTCGACGAGCTCAAGAAGGTCCCCGGCCTCGACTACAAGAAGATCGAGGCGCGCAAGGATTTCGTCGTGTGCTTCGAAGCGCCGCCCCCTCCGAAAGAACCGAAGTAGCTCTCGTCGACCGTGCTAATGAGATGGCTTGTGGAGTTCCGTCAAATCCCACGCCTGCTGTCTACGAGCCAGGCACCATCCACTGAAAGACGTACGCCTGCAGCATCACGATGATCCCCATGATCACTGCGAGCGCGACGCTGTGCCAGAAGACGAAGCGCAGGATCCGGCCCTCCTGCCCGTGCTGATTCGTCGCCGCCGTGGCGACGACGATGCTCTGGGCGTCGATCATTTTGCCCATGACCCCGCCCGTGGAATTGGCCGTGGTGATGAGGATCGGGTTGAGCCCGAGCTGCTGCGCGGTGATTTTCTGCAGGCTCCCGAAAAGCACGTTCGAGCTCGTGTCTGATCCCGTGAGCGCGACACCGAGCCATCCCAGCATCGCCGCGAAGAACGGATAGAGCACCCCGGTCCGCGTGAACGCGAGTCCGAGGGTCGCATCGGTGCCGCCGTACCGCGTCACGAAGCCGAGCGACAGCATGAAGGCGATTGTCAGGAGCGGCCAGCGCATGCGATGGAGCGTTGTGCCGGCGGTGCCGAGCACGACCATCGGAGGAATGCGTAGGAAGACGGCCGTCGCGAGCGCCGCCAGGAGGATGGCCGTTCCGGTGGCGGAGAGCCAGTTGAAGTTGAAGCGCGCGGCCTCGGCGCGCTTGGCTTTGTAGGCGGCGTCGTGCATCCTGGCGCGATCGACCGCATCGATCTCGACAGGGTGCTCGCGGTAGACCATCCGATGGAGGCCCGGCACCTCGAATGCCGGAGACAGCACGGCGTGAGGCGGCGGCGCGACGTGCTTCTCGCGGTAGATCGCAGCGCCGGCCGGTCCAGCACTCAGAAACGCCTTGGTCGGTCCGATCCCCCAGACGGTCACGAACACCGACAGAAACACCCACGGCATCCACGCGCGCGCGAGCTCGGCCCGGGTGATCGCGTGCGCTGCGACCGCCGGGAATGTCGCGGTTCCCGCAGCCTGCGGGAACTCCCACGTCTCGGCCGGCTTCCACCACGTGCAGAACAGCGCGAGGCTGCCGAGCGAGACGAGGCCGCCCATGATGTCCACGAGCTCGGGACCGACGTAGTTGCTCCACAGGAACTGGACGATCGCGAACGACCCTCCGCACACGAGCACGGCCGGCCACGCGCCGCGCAGCCCGCGCCATCCGCTCATCGTCACGACGAGCCACGCCGGAACGATGAGCGAGACAAACGGCAGCTGACGACCTGCCATCGCGCTCAGCAGATCGGTGGAGATGCCGGTCACCGCCCCCAGGGTCAGAATCGGCGTGCCGATGGCACCATAGGCCACCGGCGCGGTGTTGGCGATGAGCGACAGGCCGGCTGCGTAGAGCGGCGTGAAGCCCAGGCCCATGAGGAGCGCCGCCGTGATCGCCACGGGCGTGCCGAATCCGGCCGCGCCTTCGATGAAGGCGCCGAACGAGAACGCGATGAGGAGCGCCTGCACCCGCCGATCGGCGGACAGGCGCGCGACGGATCGCTTGACGATCTCGAACTGGCCGGTGGCGACCGTCAGGCTGTAGAGAAAGACCGCGTTGAGGATGATCCAGCCGATGGGGAAGAGCCCGTACGCCGCGCCGTAGACCGCCGTCGCGGCTGCGGTGCGCGCCGGCATTCCGTAGACGACGACCGAGATCAGGAGCGCCGACGAAAGCCCGGCAAGCGCCGCCCAGTGGGCTTTCCATTCGAGGATGGCGAGCGTGCCGAGGAGGAGGAGAATCGGCAACGCCGCGGCCAGTGTGCTGAGCCAGGCGTTGCCGAGAGGATCGTAGATCTGAACCCACTCCATATTGGCGGGTTAGAGCCTACTCGAAAAATGCCATCCGTGTTGTCCGTGGTGCTACTTGAACAGCAGCGGCGCGATGTCGTTGAGGTAGTGCCGCCAGACCGTCCACTCGTGACGGCCCTCGGTCAGGACGAACGCGTGCTTGACGCCCATCGCCGTCAACGCCTCGTCAAACGCCTTGTCTCCCGGACCCGTCAGCGTGTCGTCCTTGCCGACGCCGACCCAGAGCAGCTTGAACTGCTTGTTCAGGATGTCGGGCTTCTCGGCGATGCGCGGATACATCTTCGCGACGCCACCGCCCGCAGCCGGGCTCATGAGCGCGACGTAGCGGAAGAGTTCGGGCCGCACGAACGCGATGTTGATGCTGTGGCCGCCGCCCATCGACAGGCCGGCAATCGCACGGTCCTCCGGGCGCTTCGAGACCTTGTATGTGCTCTCGATCATCGGCAGCACATCCTCGACGATGTCCTTGGTGACCGGCGAGAGCCCGCCCTTGCCGTCGCCGCCCATCATCGAGTTGATGATCTCCGCCAGCGTCATGCCGGCCATCGACTTGGCCACAGGGTCCGGCACCTGTTTCGCGGCTCCCGTCCAGAAGCTCTGGATGGCGTGTCCGAGCGGCATCACCACGACCATCGGCTTCGCCTTGCCCTCGGCTATCGCGTTGTCGATGATGTTGTTCGCCCGCCCGATCATCGTCCAGCCCGACTCGATGTCGCCGGCGCCGTGGAGCAGGTAGAGGACGGGGAAGTTGCTGCCCTTGTCGTAGCCGGGTGGCGTGTAGACCCACGCCGTCCGGCTGACGCCGAGCGTCTTCGAAATATAGGGCCGGATGCGCACTTCACCGTGCGGCACTGGCTTGACGTCGTAGAACTGCGGCCCGTCGCCCGGAACCTGAACGACGCTGACCGCGCCGAACCTGCCGTAGCCGTACTTGGTGTTGTTGTTCAACGGGTCGAGCGCCGTGACGCCGTCGACGTTGAACGCGTAGGTGTAGATGTCGGGCGCCAGCGGTCCGATCGTCACGCTCCACACGCCGTTGTCGCCGCGCGTCAGCGGATGCGGCTTGCCGTCGAGCTCGCCGGCCGCGACCACGCTCTTGGCGTTCGGCGCCAGATAGCGTAGCGTGATCGTCCGGTCTGCGCTGACCTCGGGTGACGTGAAAGATGGTCCGGGCTGCGCGTAGACGGCGGCGGACGCCGTCAGGGCACATGCGCACAGCGCCAAACAACCTGCCAAACCGTCGCATCTTGTCCTCTTTACTCAGAGCTCGCGGGGCCCCACCCCCGCTCGCGGCGGCTCGACTCGCTTCGCTCGCTCGCCGCAGCCGCAGGCGCTGCCGATACTACGTCAGTTTCTCAATCAACTTTCTCTGCGGCACGGCCAGTTGAGGCGCTGCCGACTCGCACGGCTGCTGGCAAACAACGCAGCATATCATCCGTCACGTTCGGCGTCCGTGCCGCGCACCGTGAGCCCCCGTGAGAGCGCGGCCGTCGCCTGACGCTCGTCGTGCGTCCAGAACTCGAGCGGCTCACCGGTCGCTTCGCTTGCCAGAATCTCTGCCGTCGCCACGTGCAGCGCGTCGAGCGCCCGCAGGTTGACGGCGAACGAACCCTTCGCCCGATCGATCACCAGGTCGTCGACCGGCGCCAGGTCCAGCATGGCGACCAGGTCGGACAGCTCCTTCCGCTTGGCCGCCGTCTCTTGATCGTCGAGCTGACCAACCAAACGCAAGCGATCGACGGCACGGAAGGTCTCGACCTCCACGAGCCGGGAAGACACCACGCGATCGCCGTGGGTTAAGGGCACCGACGCGCCGGGCTCGGCGAACAGCAGTCGCAACACGGCGCTAGCGTCGACGTACTTCATCTTGGATCCTCGCGGACGGCGCGCAGCGCGGCCTGGGCGTCCACGGTGTGGTGGAGTTTCGAGATTCGCAGCGACGCCCAGCGTTGTGTGCCGGGGCGAAGGCGACCCTGCGCGGCCAGCCGGTCGTGCCACGCGGCCCCGTTGGACCGTGGCGGACCAATCTCGGCGATGGGCTCGTCTCGATCGTGGACGACGATCCGCCTGCCGCGCGAGGCCAGCCGGAGGTAGCGGCTCAGGTGGTTCTTGAGCTCGGTGACGTTGATGGCCTTCATGGTCCTATTATAGGGCCATGAAGGCCTCATTAGGTATGGACGACGGCGCGGCCTGAACCGAGAAATTTCGATCGCCGGCCAGTGTCAGAGAAGTGTCAGGGTTCGGTCAGGCTGTCGAGGTCAACCGAACGTCATTCGGTGGTTCGCGTGGCTTCGATGCGAGCGACGACCTCGACAAAGGTCCTGATCGGCGCCAGCCGGCCAAGCGCCTCCACTACTCGCCGCATGTCGAGCGCGACGTATTCGTGGACGACGATGTTGCGGAATCCAGGCAACCGCTCGAGCTCTCGCACGACCTCGGGAGGAAACCGATCGTCGTTCAGCAGGGTCCGCACAGCCCCGACATAGTCCTCGAATCGGTCGCCGCGCCGCGCCGCGAGCTCGCCCGAGATGTCGATGACGAGCTGGCAGATGGTCAGCAACGAGAACAGCACGTCGTTGTGCAGAGAGAGGTTGCGCGTCAGATCCTCTGGTGCAGTGACCCGCTGGCGAAGGGCCTCGACGTGCTCGAGATGCCGCCGAAGGTCTGTCAGGCGCTCGACGAGGAAGGTCATCGCGTGAGGCTCGCGTGGAGGAGTCGGCGCATTTTCTGGAGAAACGGGTCGAGATCGGCGGCTCGCAGCTGGACGTCTCGCCGGAACGCGTGGTCGATCTCATCGTCCGCGCAGAACACGCGTTCGCCGCGGACGATCCGGCGGCCGAGGACCGGGGAGGCATCGTTGAGCACGACGATGTCCACTTCCCGTCCGACCGAGGCCGGGGACAAGTGCCGCCGCAGCTCGATCTGTGCTTCGAAGCGAGAACGTTCGTCGCGATAGATTTGTCGGTCGAACAACACGCCGATATCGACATCGCTGTCGCGGTGTTCGCGGCCTTCGGCCACGCTGCCGAAAACGTAAGCGGCAACGACACCCGGCACCGGCCGTGCTGCCAGCACGGCCCGCAGTCGGCTCAGTGGATCTGTTCCGCCCGTCGTCGCCACGGCGCCAAGATACCATGCCGGCAGCTACTTCCAGCCCTCGCGCACCTCGCCCGACAACGACCGGAGAAACGCGACGAGCGCGATCCTGTCCCCCGGCGTGAACTACTCTCGAGCCCTATCCCAGAGCTACTTGAACATCAGCGGCGCGACCTCGTGCAGGTGATGGCGCCAGATCACCCACTCGTGCCGACCCTCGGTGATGAGGAACGTGTGCTTGATCTTGCTCTTGGTCAACGCCTCATCGAGCGTCTTGCTGCCCGGGAGAGCGAAGTCGTCTTTGCCGGCGGCGACCCAAAGCAGTTTGAGCTGCTTGTTGACGAGATCGGCGTTCGTGAAGAAATTCGGGATACGTCTGTTCCGGGTTCTGGCCGCCCCCGGCGCTCATGACGACGAGGTGGCTGAACAGCTTCGTGTTCGGGAAGCCGATCGCCACGGTCTGGCCGCCGCCCATGGAGAGGCCGCCGAGCGCGCGGTTCGCCGGATCCTTCAGTGTGCGGAATTTCTCCTCGACGAACGGAATGACGTCATCGAGCAGATCCTTGCCGACCGCGCCGCCGCCGGCACCGCCGGCAGGGCCGCCGCGGCCGCCTGCGGGTGCTCCCGCCGCCGGCGCCGCGCCTGGCGCAGGAGGCGGCGTGGCGCCTGTCACCGGCCGCTCCGGGCCGGTGCCGATGCCCATGCGCGCGTAGCCGAGCGGGTTGACGATGATCATCGGCTTCGTCTTCCCCTCGGCGATGAGGTTGTCCATGATGTAGTTCGCGCGGCCGGTGAGCATCCAGCTCGAGTCGATGTTGCCCGCGCCGTGCAGCAGGTAGAACACCGGGTAGCGCGTGTTGCCGCGCTCGTAGCCCGGGGGCGTGTAGACCCACAGCGTCCGCGGCACGCCGAGCGTCCTCGAGTGATAGGTCTCGACGCGCACCGTGCCGTGCGGCACGTCGCGCGCATCGTCGAACTCATCACCCGGGATCTCGAACATGCTCGCCGGTGGGAACGCGCCGAACCCGAGCTTGACCGACGGGTTGGTCGGGTCCATTGTGACGATGCCGTCGACGTTGAACTGGTAGTTGTAGACGTCGGGCGCGAGCGGGCCGATCCTGACTTCCCAGATGCCGTTGTCGTTCTTCGTCATCGGGTACGTTTTGCCGTCGAGCTCCCCGATGAGCGTGACTTCCTTCGCATTGGGCGCGCGATAGCGCAGCGTCACCGTCTTGTCGGCGTTGACCTCGGGCGAGACGACCGGTGGTCCGCCCCTGCCGCCGCCGCGGCCCTGCGGCGCCGGAGGCGCTCCTGCCTGTCCGGCTGGCGGTGCCTGCCCCGCAGGCGTCTGCGCGCTGACGGCGCCGACCGCGAGCATCGCGGCGATGAGCCAATAGTTAGTGCGGTGCATGTGTCCTCTTTTATCAGTGCGCGTGGGGCCCCACCCCCACGCGCTCTCGCGCGGCGACTTCGCGCCGCGCTCGGGCCGCAGGCGCTGCCGACTCGCACGTCAATCAACAATCAACGCTCGTGCGGCACGACCAATCGATCGGTCCGCGACTGACTACTGAAACAACATCGGCGCAAACTCGTTGAGATAGTCGCGCCAGTTGATCCACGTGTGGCCGCCAGACGATTCCTTCATGACCGGGTTGAAACCGTGCTTCTTGAAGAGCTCGACGGTAGCGTTGGTGGTCGTGATGAGCCCGTCGTCTTTGCCGGTGGCGAACCAGAACAGCTTCAGGCCCTTCTTGAGGCTGGCGTTGTCGAGCGTCGCGGCGTTGTCCTTTTCCCAGTCCGCGGCCGTCGGCGCCTGTGGCGCGGCTGGTGCGGCGGCGGCCGGCGCTGCTGGAGCTGCTGGAGCTGCTGCTGCGCTCGGTGCTGCTGGCGGCGCCGCTCCGCGGCGGCCTCCGCCGAGCCCTGGAAACGCGCCGAGAAGGCCCGAGCTGTAGACGCCGATGTAGCCGAAGCGACTGAGGTGCGGGATGCCGACCTGGAGCGCGTGGTTGCCGCCCATCGAGAGGCCCGCGATGGCCGTGTTGCTCCGGTCGGTCAGCACGCGGTAGTTCTTCTCGACGTACGGCATGACGTCGGTGACGAAATCCTTGACGAACTCGTCGGTCGCCGTCCGTCCGATTGCCCCTGCGGCCGCGGCGCCCCGTCGCGTGTGGCCGGCCGGCATAACGATGATCATCGGCTTCGCCTTCTTCGCCGCGATCAGGTTGTCGAGGATGAACCCCGCGCGTCCGACCGACGTCCACGAATCATCGCTGTCGCCGGCGCCGTGGAGGAGATAGAAGACCGGGTATTTGTCGTTGCCGCGCTCGTAGCCGGGCGGCGTATAGACGTGCATCCGGCGGAACGTGCTGAGCGCGGTCGAGTAGTAGGTCACCGCTCCCACGCTGCCGTGGGGGATGTTCTTGGTGTCGGCGAAGTCCGAGCCCGGTACCGTGACGAGGCTCCAGACGCTGTTGTTCGATTCGCTGATGAACGGGCTGCGCGGGTCGATGGTCGTCACGCCGTCGACGTTGAAATTGTAGCGATAGCTGCCCGGGTCGATCGGGCCGACGGTGATTTCCCACACGCCGTTCTCGCCTTTGGTCAGCTGCGCCGCCTGTCCCAGTCCCGGGATGTCTCCGGCTGCGAGCCGCACGGCCTGGGCCTGTGGCGCCAGGATCCGGAAGGTGATGCGGCGATCGGTCAGAACCTCGGGTGAGGTCACCTGAATCTGGGGCGCGCCACCGCCGCGGCCCGCCGGCGGCTGCGCGAACGCCGGAGCCACGCTGGCGAGCAACACCGTCACAATGATGGGCAAACGTAGTCTTCGAGTCATGAGCGTCCTTCTCTCGTGATCGGGGCGGTTTTCAGGCCCAGAGGCCCTTGTCGGGCCCGCGCCTCTAGTTGAGAATGCATGCAGAGATACGCATCATAGTGGCTGGGCGTTTCACCGTGCAAGGCGTTCATGCGCGTTTCGCAGTGCAAGCCGTGGTTTCTGCATGCAAGTCGAGCGTCCGCCAACGTCACTTCACGAGGCCGGTCCAGTTGGAGATGACGTTGATCGGTGCGTCCTCGTTGTCGAGCACCATGTCGACGAGGAAGCGCTGGCCGTCGGCGCTCGGAACGTAGCTGTTCCGCGTGTTGGCGACATTCGCGTGCAGGTTGAACAGGAATTCCGGCTCGATACTCTGCGATGGCCCGCTCTCGGGAACTCTCACCGCGTAGAACCTGCGGTCGTCGCCGACAAAGAAGAGCTCGCGCGAATCGGCGCTCCACATGGGTTGGCGGCCGCCCGACCTCGAAATGCGAGGCCTGGTCTTTCCATCCGGCAGAAACGGCTCGACGTAGACCTCGTAATTTCCTGTTTGATCCGAGGCATACGCGAGCCACTTGCCATCTGGCGACACTTGCGCCTCGACATCCGCGCTTGCGGTAGAGACGATCGCCCGCGGCGATGCCTGCCCCGTGAGTGGAAGGATGAGGATATCCATTGACGGCTGCTTGGGAAGAAACCCGAAAAACAGCAAGAGAGGACCGAGCTTCGGATCGACGAGGTATTGGGTCGGTCCGTTAATCAGGGCGTCGGAAATCTTCACGGGCGGCGACGTTCCGTCCGCTTCCTTATAAAAGATTCCCCCGCTGTCGGATCGATAGTAGACACGCATTCCGTCGGTCGACCATACCGGCGCAGTCTCGGTGCCCGGATCGGTAGTGAGAACCGTCGTGGTCTGACTCTGCAAATCGAGAATCTTCAGATTGCTGTCGGTATTGTCGGTATACACGAGCCGCTTACCGTCCGGGGACAGCGCTGACGTGCGATATCGTCCCGCTGGTCCCACTGTGCCTCGAGGCTCGCCCTTACGATCCACCCAGGTGAACTGGTTCGACGCATCCAACCCCGACCGATACGCCAGGAGGCCCGTATTGGAAGCTGAGAACTCGCCTGAAAAGATCTGCGAAATACCGCGCAGGCGATCGACGACGGGAACCGGGTCCCCTGACAACTGCTGGGTCGCAACATCGAACGCCTGGCGAAAGAGCCGCATGTCGCGACCAAAGAGCAGATACCCCGGATCGACAAAAACCGCCTGCGTATCACTCGACAGCAACCTTCTGCCTTCGTTTTGCGACTCGATCGACGCGACGTATGTTGCGCCGAGGGGTTCGGCTTTCGTCCGCGCCGAGTATAAGAAGCTGTGACCGTCAGGAAGAAACGAAGGCCACGAGACTGGCGGCAGGTAGTTCTCTGCTCCCCGTAGCTGGACCGGTGTCGGCTTCCCACCTTGTGACGCCACGCGCATCAAGGTCGCTGGATTGCCCGTTGCGAAGATGATGGTGCCGGTCGCGCCCCAGGAACCTCCGCGCGCGTTTCCCTCGAACGCGCAGACTTCTCTCCGCTCCCCGCTCGCCACGTCGAGCTTGTACAACCTTCGCCCGGCGAAGAAGGCAATCGATCGACTGTCGGGCTTCCAGAAGGGCTGAAAGCCCTCCTCAGTTTCCGGCAGCCTTCGTGCTTCCAACGAATCGAGCGCTCGGAGCCACAACGCGCCTTTGCCTAATTGATCGGCGGCATAAAACACGAGTCGTGTTCCGTCGGGCGACAGGGCGGACACTGTGACCAGGCCAACCCCAGCACCGCCTAACGCGCCAAACGAGTGCTTGTCGGGCGGTAGTATTTGAAATCGTAGTACGGGTTGCGTCACCGGCTCCGGCGCGCGCCCGCGCCACAGCGCAAAGCCAGTAGTGGCAGCGAGCGCAAGCGCGACGCCGAGCCACGCCATTCTCTCGAAACCCTTCAGCGACCCGGCGCGCCCACCACTGGCAACGTGCACGGTCGCTGCATCGGCGGACGCCCGCTCATCGAGCTCGATGCGGACGTCCGCGACATCGTGCAGTCCGGAGCCGCGGATCCTTGGTCAGGCAGCGCCGCAGCACGCGCTCGATCGCCGGCGGCGTGCCGGGCGGCAGCGCCGACCAGTCCGGCTCGCGTTTCAGGATGTTCGCCAGCGTGTCGGAGACATCTTCGCCGTCGAACGCGCGGCGGCCGGTGAGCATCTCGTAAAGGACCGCGCCGAAGGCCCAGATGTCGCTGCGCTTGTCGACCGCTCGTCCACGCGCCTGCTCCGGGCTCATGTACGCGGCCGTGCCCATGATCGTGCCCATCGCGGTGGCGGCAGGACTCGTGATCGTCGGCGACAGAGCGACGACACCGGGCGAGCTGTCGACGGCCATCGCCTTCGCCAGCCCGAAGTCGAGCACCTTCACGGTCCCGTCGTCTCGAACCTTGATGTTCGCCGGCTTGAGGTCGCGGTGGACGATGCCCTGCGCGTGCGCGGCTTCGAGCGCCTCGGCAATCTGCCGGGCGATGGGCAATGCGTCCTCGAGAGGAATCGGACCACGCTCGATGCGATCGGCGAGCGTTGGACCCTCGACCATCTCGAGCACGAGCGCCGGCGAATGCTCAGACGGCTCGAATCCGTAGATGGCTGCGATGTTGGGATGGTTGAGCGTCGCCAGGAGATTGGCTTCCCGCGTGAAGCGCGCCAGGCGCTCGGGGTCCCGAGCGAAGAGCGGCGGCAGAATCTTGAGCGCCACGTCGCGGGTCAGCTTGCCGTCGCGGGCACGGTAGACTTCGCCCATCCCGCCGGCGCCGATCAGGGCGACGATCTCGTAGGTGCCGAGGCGTGCGCCGGGCGCCAGACTCATAGGAGTCTGGAGATTATACGCAGCGCCGCACTGATGAGTCGCGTCCGCCGGTCGCCCGCGTCAGCTGCTCTCGTCTGCATTTCTCAGTGCTCGCGGGGCCTCGCCTTCGCGAAGCTTCGGCGGAGCTCGCCGTAGCCTTGGCGGAGGCGGCCCACCCCCGCTCGCGCTCGCGCGTCGACTACGCGCCGCGCTCGGGCCGCGGGCGCTCCTGTCTGATCTCTCCCGCCTATGCCCTTTCCAGCACCACGCTGATGCCCTGGCCGACGCCAATGCACATCGTGCAGAGGGCGTAGCGTCCCTGCAAGCGGGTAAGCTGATACGTGGCTGTCGTCACCAGCCGGGCGCCGCTCGCGCCGAGAGGGTGGCCGAGCGCGATCGCGCCGCCGTTGGGATTCACGTGCGGCGCATCGTCGGCGACACCGAGGTCGCGCAGCACCGCGAGGGCCTGGGCCGCGAAGGCTTCGTTCAGTTCGATGACATCCATCTGCCCGATCGTCAGGCTGGCGAGCGCGAGCACTCTTCCGCGTCGCGGGGACCGGACCGACGCCCATCACGCGCGGCGCCACGCCTGCGACCGCACCGGCGACGTACCGCGCCCGCGGCGTCAATCCGTGCTCCTTCACTGCCGCTTCCGACGCGAGGAGGACAGCGCACGCGCCATCGTTGATGCCCGACGCATTTCCGGCGGTCACCGTGCCGTCAGGCTTGACGACGGGCTTGAGCTTCGCGAGCGCCTCGAGCGTGGTGTCTGCGCGCGGATGCTCGTCCACGGAAACCGACACGGTTCCCTTTCGTTGCTGCACGACGACGGGGACGATTTCCTCGGCCAGCCGTCCGGCCGCGGCCGCCGCCGCCGCGCGCTGCTGGCTGCGATACGCGAACGCGTCCTGGTCGTCGCGCGACACACGCCACTCCTCGGCGACATGTTCGGCCGTTTCCGGCATCGCATCTGTACCGTACGCCTGCTGCATCTTCGGGTTGACGAACCGCCAGCCGAGCGTCGTATCTTCCAGCTTCAGGCCGCGCGCGAACGCGGCGTCGGACTTGCCGACGACGAACGGCGCCCGCGACATGCTCTCGACTCCGCCGGCGACGACGAGCGACATCTCGCCGCTCCCGATCGCGCGCGCCGCTTGCACGACGGCATCGAGGCTCGACCCACACAACCGGTTGACCGTCGATCCGGGGACCTCTTTAGGCAATCCGGCCAGGAGCAGCGCCATGCGGCCGACGTTGCGATTGTCTTCCCCCGCCTGGTTCGCACACCCGTAGATCACGTCGTCCATACGTGCGACGTCGAGGCCGGCATTTCGCTCCCTGAGCGCCGCGATGGGAATCGCCGCCAGGTCATCGGTGCGCACACTGGCAAGCGCGCCACCATAGCGGCCAAAGGGTGTCCGAACCGCGTCGCAGATGTAGACGGTGTGCATGGCGGTGTTCAGACTATCGCAAGGGGAGTGGGCTCAAGGCTCAGGCTCAGGCTCAAGGCTCAGGGAAGATCTTTCAGATTCTAGTCGGTCGGCTAGGAGTTCAAGGCTCTTGCCTGAGCCTTGAGCCTTGAGCCCTGAGCCCTGAGCCTGTTACTTCCGCTTCGACAGCACGTCCTTCTCGTACGTTCTTCACCTGCCCGAGCCACGCGGTCCCGCCGGGGACGTTCTTGGTCTCGCAGTAGTAGTCCCAGACTTGTCCAAACGGCATCGTCTTCTGTTCCTCGAGCAGAGCGAGCCGCGACGTGTAGTCGCCGGCGGCCTCGAGGGCGCGCAGTGTCGTCACCGGTTCGAGCAGGGCCTTCAGCAACGATTTGATCATGTTGCGCGTGCCGATGGTCCACGCCGCGACGCGGTTGATGCTCGCGTCGAAGAAATCGAGGCCGATGTGCGTCCGCTCGAGGAAGTTGCCGCGCACCAGCTCCTGACTGAGTGCCTCGAGATCGTCGTTGAGCAGCACGACGTGGTCGCTGTCCCAGCGGACGCCACGGCTCACATGGAGGAGGATCTCGGGCAGGAACACGAACATCGCGCTGAGCTTGTCGGTGACGGTTTCGGTCGGATGGTAGTGGCCCGTGTCGAGCGTCAGGAGCTTCTTCCGCGACAGGGCGTAGCCGAAGTAGTACTCGTGCGAGCCGACGGTGAAGCTTTCGCAGCCGATGCCGAACAGCTTGCCCTCGACCGAGTCGAGGTTCAGCGTGGGGCTGATGAGTTCCTTGAAGATGGCGTCGAGCGATTGGGTCAGCCGCTCGCGCGGTCCGACGCGATCGATCGGCGTGTCCTTCATCCCGTCGGGGATCCAGAGATTGGTGACGCATGGCTTGCCGAGCGCCTTGCCCATCGCGGCGCCGATGCGCCGGCAGGCGATGCCGTGGTTGATCCAGAACGTGCGGATCGCGGCGTCGGCATGAGACAGCGTGATGTTGTCCGCCGCTTTCGGATGCGAGAAGTACGTCGGGTTGAAATCGAGCCCGATGCCAAGCGCTTTGGCCCAGTCGATCCAGCCGGCGAAGTGCTCGGGGCCGACCTCGTCGCGCTCGACGAGCTTGCCGCCAAATTCGCCATACGACGCGTGGAGGTTGAAGCGGTGGGTTCCGGGGATGAGCGACAACGCCAGCGACGCGTCTGAGCGCAGGTCGTCAGGCGTGCGCGCCTTGCCCGGGTAATTGCCCGTCGCTGCCAGCCCGCCCCCGAGGCCGGTCCCGAACTTCTCGAACCCTTCGACGTCGTCGCCCTGCCAGCAGTGCAGCGAAATGGGGACGGCGGCGAGCCGGGCGAGCGCCGCGTCGGTGTCCACTCCGGCTTCAGCGTAGCGATCCCTGGCAGCCGTATAGGCCCTATCGATACGAGCGGTCATTCCCACTACCTTTCTCGCGCGGTGCCTGTCGCTCATGACGGGCGGCCGGGGGATTATACGCTGCTGGCTGAGCACCAATGTAAGGGACGTCGATCGGGTTCACGGGACGCGGATCTCGCGGATTTGTTCGCGGTCCGCTCTAGCTGGTCCCATCGACTGGCATTTCAGATTGAAGCATAGACCGCCGTCGGTGAATTCCTGGCCTCAACCACCGGTAAACTCAGGGTCTTCATCTCGCGTATACGGTGGCGGGCCTGCGGGTCGAGTCGACGCCCTTGCAGGTGCGCCGTTCACAGCAGGGATTCAGGGGATATCGATGTCGCTTCCACGGTCTCGTCAGTTCGTTCTCAGCGTTGTCGCCGCGTTTGCCGCGCTGACGCTGTCGGTGTTCGCCAAGTCAGGGTTACAGACGCAGGCGCCGCCGGCGGCGTCAGGGGCACCGGCTGGTCAGACACCGGCACAAGGTGCGCCGCCCACTCAGACTCCCAGCGGGCCCTCCAGCGGCGCCTGGTGACCCAGGAGGACAGCGCGGCGCACGCGGCGCCGGAGGCGGCCGGGGCCCGGCGATGAACGAGCCGGACTTCTCGAAGAAGCCACCAATCGTTGCGCTGTCGCCAGCCGAGCAGCAGAAGAAATTCTGGCTGCCGCCGGGGTTCAAGATCGAGCCGGTGCTCACCGATCCGGATATTCAAGAGCCGGGACAAATCGCATTCGACGGCAACGGGCGGATGTTCGTTGTCGAGCTGCGCGGCTACATGCAGGACGCCGACGCCACCGGTGAGCTCGATCCCGTGGGTCGAATCTCGGTGCACGAGGACAAGAACAACGACGGCGTGTACGAAACGCATCATGTCTTCGTCGACCACCTGATCTTTCCGCGTTTCGTGATGCCGTTTGGCGCCAACGCCATTCTCGCGAAGGAATCGAACGCGGATGAGGTCTGGAAGTACACCGATACGAACAACGACAGCGTCGCCGACAAAAAAGACCTCTTCGCGACGGGCATGGGTCGCCTGTTGAACGTCGAGCACCAGGAGAGTGGCCTGTTCTGGGCGCTCGACAACTGGATGTACAGCACGATCAATCCCGTCCGGCTGCGGTGGACGCCCAACGGCGTGCTACGCGAGCCGACCGGATCGAACGGCGGTCAGTGGGGCGCGACGCAGGACAATTACGGGAAGGTCTGGTTCCAGGCGGGCGCGAGCGGGATGCCCGGCTACTTCCAGCTGCCGATCGCGTACGGCAACTTCAACTATCCCGAACAGTTCGAGCCCGACCTGAACATCACGTGGGGCGCGCCGGTCCTCATCGCCGACATGCAGGGTGGGATGAACGCGGTTCGGATGCCCGATGGCTCCCTCGCCCGCGCGACGGGCTCGGCGGGCAACGACATCTTCCGCGGCGACCGGCTGCCCAAGGACATGGTCGGCGACTACTTCTACGGCGAGGTCGTTGCGCGCATCGTTCGCCGCCTGCGGCCGGTCAAGAGCGAGGGCCTGACGCAACTGCAGAACGTCTACCCGTTGTCGGAGTTCCTGCGATCGACCGATCCGCTTTTCCGTCCGGTCGATGTCACGACGGCGCCCGACGGCACGATGTACATCACCGACATGTACCGCGGGATCATCCAGGAATCTCAGTGGTCTGGCCCCGGCACCTACCTGCGACAGAGGATCGACCAGTACGCCCTCGACAAGGTCGTGAAGAAGGGGCGCGTCTGGCGTCTGAGCTACGACGGCATGCCGCGCAGGACCGCGGCGCCGCGGATGTTGAGCGAGACCCCCGCGCAGTTGGTGCGTCATCTGAACGATCCGAACGGCTGGTGGCGGGATACGGCGCAGCAGCTGATCATCCTGGCGCAGGACAAGTCTGTCGTGCCCGCTCTCAAGCAGCTCGCGCGGACGTCGCCTGACGAGTTCGCGCGCATTCACGCCCTCTGGACGCTCGACGGCCTTGCGTCGGCAGACGCGACGCTGCTTCGGGAGTTGATGAAGCACGCCGACCCGAAGATTCGCATCCAGGCGATCCGGGCGAGCGAGACGCTCTACAAGGCCGGCGATCGGTCATTCGCCAACGACTACAAGGCAATGACGAAGGATGCCGACACCGATGTCGTGATGCAGTCGCTCTTGACGCTCAACACGCTGAAAGTGGCCGATGGCAAGTCGGTCATCGCCGCGGCTCTGGAGAGCAACAAGGCGAAGGGCGTGCAGCTCATCACCAATGCCATGCTCAAGCCCAGCGTGAATACGGGCCGGGGCGCATCGATCATGGAGGGGATCCGGCCCTACACGGCCGACGAGCGCGCGACGCTCGACAAGGGACAGGAGATCTACACGCAGGTGTGCTTCGCGTGTCATGGCGACGATGGACGCGGTGCGAAGGTGCCGGGCGCGCAGACCGAGGCGCTGCTGGGGCCCCCGCTGGCTTCGTCGCCGCGCGTCCTCGGTCACCAGGACTACGTCGTCAAGGCCGTTCTTCACGGTCTCACCGGTCCGATCGACGGCGCCGCTTATCCCGACGTCATGATTGGGATGGGCCAGAACTCCGACGAGTGGATGTCGGCGATCACGTCCTACATCAGGAACTCGTTCGGCAACCGCGCCTCGCTCGTGTCGCCAGCGGACGTGAAGCGCGTGCGGGCGGCGACCGTCACGCGCAAGACGCCGTGGACGTCGGCCGAGCTCGAATCGTCGCTGCCGAAACAGATGGTCGTCGATTCGAGGTGGAAGCTCACGGCCAGTCACAATACGGACACCGCGGTCAACGCGCTCAGCATCCAGCCGTGGACGTCAGGGCGCGCGCAGCAGGCCGGGATGTGGCTGCAGGTCGAGCTGCCGGAACCGGTGATGCTCACCGAGATTGCGTTCGAGTCAGCCGTCGCGGCTGTCCAGGACGGCCCAGCCGTCAGGGGCGCGCCGACCCGCTCGGAGTTCGGGGCCGTCGAGGGCGTTCCGGGGTTCCCGCGGGGCTACCAGGTGCTGATCTCGATGGACGGCGCCACGTGGTCGTCCGTGGCCGAGGGTCAGGGCACCGGCGCCCAGACGCTGATCGCATTTCCGCCCACAAGTGGGAAGTTCGTCAGAATCACCCAGACCGCCACCGTCGACAACGCCCCCCCGCTCTCCATCCGCCGGCTGCGGCTCTTCGTTCCGGGGACACTCAAACGGGACAGTCAACCTTGAGTGTCCCCGGGGACACCCAACCGGGACAGTCCCCGAGACCCCTGATCGGGTTTTTCTGGCTCGAGTACGCAGAAAATGCAAGAAGTCGCCCTGTTTGGGTGTCCCTTTTGGCTGTCCCCGGGGACAGCCAACCTTGAGTGTCCCCGCAGACGCGATATGCTCTGTGGCCGCTGATGCTCAAACGAACGCTCGCGTCGCCCCAGGCGGGGCTCGTGCTGGTGATACTCCTCCTGGGGGGCGTGCTGGGCGTGTTCGCTGGCTCGCATGTCGACGCGCGCACGGGGCTGACGGTCAACAACTTCCTCAATTCCTACACCCTTATTCAGACCGCCACTGACGCGAGCTTCTTCGCGATCATGGCGGTGGGCGCGACGATCGTCATCATCTCGGGGGGCATCGACCTCTCGGTTGGATCCATCTACGCCTTCGCGGGTGTGACGACGGCGATGGTCCTCCGCAGCGTCGGACCGCTCGATCCGCTCGCCATGATCGCGCTCGGGCTGACGGTCTCCCTCGGCATCGGCCTCGCCTGCGGCGCCATCAACGGCGCGCTCGTCGTCGGCCTCGGCGTGCACCCCTTTATCATCACGCTCGGGACGATGTGGATCGTCCGCGGGATTGCGTTCGTGGCGAGCAGCGCCGAGAGCATTCTCCTGCCCCGCGCGCTGACCAACGTCGCGAAAGCCTCACTCGGCCTGCGCGACGCGCTTTATCCCGTGCCGATGGTCGTCATGATTCTCGTGGCCGTGGTCGGTGGCATCTACCTGATGCACACTGTCGGCGGACGACGCGTCTTCGCAGTCGGCGGGAACGCCGAGGCGAGCCGCTTCTCGGGCGTGCCCATCGGCCGCGTGAAGATTGTCGGTCTTCGTCCTGTCCGGACTGACGGCAGGGCTGGCGGCGTTCATGGGCGCGAGTTTCTACGGCTCGGCGTCGTGCGCGGACGCGACCGGCTACGAGCTCTACGTGATCGCGTCGGCCGTCGTCGGCGGCGCGAGCTCTGTCCGGGGGCAAGGGAAGCGCTGCGGGCGCGCTCCTCGGCGCGGTCCTGATCGTGCTCATCCGGCAGTCGATCCGGACGCTCCACTTCGACCAGAACTACGAGTGGATCATCATCGGGTGCGCGATTATCATCGCGGTCGTGCTCGATCAGGCCAGCGCGCAGCTTTACGGTCAAACGATTGGCGGGCAAACAGGCCTGACCTGCATGTCAACGATACTGGAGCATCTCGAATGACGACAGCGTTCAGAAACGCGATCGCCCTGCGATTGCCACAGCGCTCTCTCTGCTGATCGTCGGCGTGCGGCGGGTCGCAGCCGGCGCCCGCGAACCAGACGAGCGGCCAAGCCGGGCCTCAAGATTGCGATGATCGCCAAGAGCTTCGACCAACCCCGTGTTCCTGTCGGCCCGGACCGGCGCCGAAGCGGCAGCCAAGGAGCTGATCCGCCAAGCACGGCGTGCCGGTCGAGATCGCGTGGCTGACGCCGCCGACCGAGGACGGGCAGATCCAGGCGCAGCGCATCGCGCAGGCCGTCAATGAGGGCGCAAACGCCATCCTGTTGTCCTGTTCCGACGCGGGAAAGGTGACGGGCGCCATCAACGACGCCGTGGCCCGAGGCGTGCCTGTCATGACCTTCGACAGCGACGCGCCCGAATCGAAGCGCTTCGCGTTCTACGGCGTCGACGACATCAAGACCGGCGAGGCGGTGATGGACGAGCTCGCCAAGCAGATGGGCGAGGCCGGCTCGATCGCGATTCTCGCCGGCAATCAGAACGCGCCGAACCTGCGCAACCGCGTCGAGGGCGTCGAAGCAGGCCGCGAAGAAGTATCCGAAGATCAAGATCGTCGACACCTTCTACCATATCGAAACGCCGCAGGACGCGGCCGCCGAAGTGGTCCGCGTGCAGAACGCATATCCGCAGATTCAGGGCTGGGCGATGATCGGCGGCTGGCCTCTGTTCACGCAGACGCTGCTGACCGACCTCGACCCGAAGAAGGTGAAGATCGTCGCCGTCGACGGCCTGCCCGCCGAGCTCGCCTACGTCGAGAAGGGGCTCGCACCGGTGCTCCTGGCGCAGCCGACCTACCTCTGGGGTCACGTGTCGGTGCAGAAGATCTACGACAAGGTGCAGCTCAAACAGGACGTGCCGACGATCATCCCGATGGACCTCGTCCGCGTGACCAAGGAGAACCTGGGCACCTGGGCCCGTCAGCTCAAGACGTGGGGCTTCACCGACGTGCCCGAGGCCTATCTGGCGCTGCCGCAGTAGCTGGCCGCATGATCGCGCCGCCTGCGTTCGCGACTTCGCACCACGCCATCGCACCAGGCGAGCGCCTGATGTCGCTCGATGCCCTGCGTGGCTTCGACATGATGTGGATCGTCGGCGCGGACGCTCTCGGCCATGCGCTTGGACAGATGGACGCCGGCCCGCTGGTGCAGACGATTGCCACGCAGCTCGACCACGTCGCCTGGGCCGGGTTCCGTTTCTACGATCTGATCTTCCCGCTCTTCGTCTTCATGATCGGCGTGGCGATCACGTTCTCGCTCGGCCGCCTCGTCGAGCGCTACGGCCGCCGCGCGGCCGTCCTGCGGATCCTGCGGCGCACGTGCCTGCTGTATCTGCTGGGACTCCTCTACTACGGCGGCGTCTCGAAGGGCTTCGATCACATCCGCTGGCTGGGCGTCCTGCAGCGCCTCGCCCTCTGCTACGGCTTTGCCGGGATCTGCTTCGTGTATTTGGGTCGCCGCGCGCTCGCGGTCATGACGGTGGCACTGCTCGTCGGATATTGGGCGATGCTGACGTTCATCCCCGTTCCCGGGTTTGGCGCGGGTGATTTTGCCGAGGGGCACAACCTCACCAACTGGATCGACCAGCACTACCTTCCCGGATTCAAGTGGGACGGCGATCACGACCCCGAAGGGATCCTGTCAACGCTTCCGGCGTTCGCGTCGTGCCTGCTCGGTGTGTTGGCCGGACTGCACCTGCAGCATCGCAGGTGGACCGGTGATCGCAAGGCGGCGCTGCTCGCCGCTGCCGGCATCGTGTCGCTGGTCCTCGGCTACGCCTGGGGCCTGCAGTTTCCGATCGTCAAGAAGCTCTGGTCTTCTTCGTTCGTCCTCGTCGCCGGCGGCTGGAGCGCGCTGCTGCTGGCCCTCTTCTACTACGTCATCGACGTGCGCGGGATTCGCAGCTGGGCTGTGCCCTTCACATGGATCGGGACAAACGCTCTCGCGATCTATCTGATCAGCAACGTTGTCGACTTCGACACTCTGTCCAAGCGCTTCGCTGGCGGCACCGTAGCGTCATGGTTTGACGCCAGCCTCGGCGCGCACACCGGTGACGTCGTCCTCGCCCTCGTGGGCCTGATGTTGTGCTTTCTCATCTGCCGATTCCTCTACGAACGGCAGGTCTTCCTGCGACTGTAGAGGTGATGACCAACGGCAGTGAGCCGCGTGGCACTGCAGCGGCTCATCGGCGGTCCCACCGGTAAAACCCGCGCTATTCCTGGCGCAGCGCGACGATGGGCTGCGTGCGACTCGCTCGCCACGCCGGCCACACGCAAGCCTGCAGACCCGCGGCGAGCAGCACGACGGATGCCGCGGCAAACGAAATTGGATCGAACGTCGAGACATTCCAGATCTGCTGAGCGAGGAGCCTGGCCGCGAAGACGCTGCCCGCCAGGCCGAGCGCGATGCCCGCGAGGAGCAGAACGGCGCCGGACTTGACGACCATCCGTCCCACGGATCCGGGGTCGGCGCCGAGTGCGATGCGTACGCCAATCTCCCGCGTCTGCTGCGCGACGGTGTGAGCCATCACGCCGTAGACGCCAACGACCGCCAGGGTGAGTCCGAGCGCCGCGAAGATGGACAACAGCACGACGTTGAAGCGGGGGCCCGCATAGATGTAGTCGTCGAGGAACGCCGCGATGGTCCGCACGTCGGTCACCGGTTGATCGGGATCGCTCGCGTAGACGCGCTCGACGACCGCGCGCGTCACCGCCGTGGGCTCACCCGCGGTCTGCACGACCACACGATTGGCGGCGCCGAGCAGTGAGTACGGAATGTAGATCTCCGGCATCAACTGATCGGTGAGGCCACGGTTGAGCGTGTCGTGCACCACGCCCACGATCTCGACTCCGGCGTCGGACGCGCCAATCGGCGGCTGCAGCAGACGTGGGATCCGGACGATCCGGCCGACTGCATCAGTGCCGTTGAAACGCGTGCGTTCGAACGCCTGGTTGACGAGCGCGACCTGGCGGCGCGTTGCGACCTCGGTGGCGGTGAATTCCCGCCCCTTCAGGAGAGCAATGCCGAGGGCCTTCGTGTAATCCGCACTGATCTGGTGCATGACGACCGGCTGTTCATTCGCCGCCGAGCCTGGAACTTCGACAGCCCAGCCCAGGTTGCCGAACGGATGTGCCGAGGTGTTGACGGCCGCGGCGGTCACGCCAGGCACGCTCGCGATACTGCGGAGGAGCTCGTCGAAGAAGAGCACGCGACGCGGCGGGTCCGGGTATTTGCGGTCGGGTAACGGCACGCGAAGGGTCAGCACGCGATCCGGACGGAAGCCGAGATCCACACGACCGACCGCGAGCACCGTTCTGATCATGAGGCTCGCGCCGACCATCAGCATGATCGACAGCGCAACCGCGCCAACGACCAGACCCTTCCGCAAAAGAGTCTGAGCCGTGCCGCCCGTCACGCTGCGGCCGCTGCTGCGAAGCGGGTTCGTCAGATCGCGCGTGCACGTGTGGAGCGCAGGTGCCAGACCGAATAACACGCTGGTAGCCGCGGAGACCACCACCGTAAACAGGAGCACCGGCAGGTTGACGGCGACCTCCGATTCGTCGGGGATCGTGTTGGGAGGGACGAGCGTCAGAATCACTCGCAATGCGCCGAACGCGAGCGCCGTGCCGACCACGCCGCCGGCCATCGCAAGCAATACGCTCTCGGTCAGCAACTGGCGGACCAGCCGCCACCGGCTCCCGCCGAGCGCGGCGCGCACAGCCATCTCACGCTGTCGCCCCGCGGCTCTCGACAGCAGCAGGTTCGACACGTTCGCACACGCGATCAACAGCAGCAGCCCCACGGCGCCGAAGAGCACCCACAGGTCTCCCCGGATGCTGCTCGGGAATGTCTCCTTGAACGACAACAGCCCCGCCCGCCACGTCTCCGGAGACTGGCCGGGCATCTTCCGCACGAAGTCCTGGATAATCGGTCTGAGATCCGCCTCCGCCTGCGCTTCGGTCACGTTCGGTTTCAGCCGTCCCAGGAGATGAACCGTCCTCACGCCTTCGACGACCCGCCCGCGTTCGAATGTGATGGGAAGATAGACGTCCGCGCCTCGCCACATGAAGCGTTTCGGCATCACCCCGACGACCGTCCTGACCTTGTCGTTGAGCCGGAGCTGACGGCCGACGACCGATGGATCACCACCGAACTGCCGCTGCCAGAACCGGTAGCCCAGGACGACCACGGGCGCCGCATCGGGGCGTCCATCATCGGGCAGGTAATAGCGGCCGAGCAGTGCCGGCACGCCCATCACCAGGAACGTGTTCGGCGTCCCGTGGTTCCCGCGCAGGCGTTGCGGGTCGCCGTCTTCCGTCCACAGCACATCGGAGATCGTGGAGGCGATCACGCCTTCGAAAATCGTGCTGCGCTCGGCGATTTCGAGAAACTCGTCGGTTGAGTAGTAGGTGCGGAAACCCTCCTGCTGCGGCGTCCAGCTCCTGACGCTCATGAGGGCGTCGACGTCCTTGTAGGGGAACGGGTCGAGGACGACGGCGTGAATGACGCTGTACATTGCCGTCGTGGCCATGATGCCGAGCGCCAGCGACAGCACCGCGAGCGACGTGAAGCCCGGTGTCCGGATGAACGACCGGGTGCCGAAGCGTACGTCCTGAGGCAACTGACGAAGCCACAGCATCATCTTGGTGTCCGCTCGAGATTAGACGGCGCGGTCGCCGACTTGGTGCTGCTTTTTCCCCGGGACAGGCCAATTAGCCCGCGATCGTAACGCGGCCGGGCTCGAAACCACTGAGATGTGTCACGCCAATCGGGTATCTGGCTTGCAGATTCCCACCTACGCGTCCATTTCCATGCCGCTCGACAGGAGGAAGACAACATGACGCGGAGCATCGCCCGGGCCTCGTCAATTCTGGTCCTGCTGGTCGGTGTTGCGTCCTCCCCCTTGCACGCGCAATCGGCCTCCGACGGCTTCAATCCGGGCGCGAACGCTCTGGGCGTTCTCGGCTTCGCCGAACAGCCCGACGGCAAGATCCTCGTCGTGGGTGGGTTCACCACGCTCGGCGGCGGGGGGACAGGCACGACGTCACGGAACCGGATCGGCCGACTTTACGCTGACGGCTCGCTCGACACCAGCTTTAATCCGGGTGCGAACGGAAACGTCAATGGCGTGGTGCGGCAGCCGGACGGCAGGATTCTGGTCTTCGGCGAGTTCACGATGCTCGGCGGCGGCTTTACCGGCACAACGGCGCGCCAGTATCTCGGTCGGCTCAACGCCGACGGTTCGCTCGACACGAGTTTCAATCCGGGTGCGAACGGCCGCATCGTGGCTCTGGCGCTGCAACCGGATGGCAAGATTCTCGTCGCCGGTTTCTTCACGGGACTCGGGGGCGGTACGGGCACGACTCCGCGCGCCAACATCGGCCGGCTCGACGCCGACGGCTCGGTCGATGTCAGCTTCAACCCTGGCGCGAATGGGCAGGTCGGCGGCCTGGCACTTCAGGCCGATGGAAAGATTCTTGTCGGCGGCGCTTTCACGATGCTCGGTGGCGGCGGCACTGGCACGACCACTCGTAACCGGATCGGCCGGCTCAACCCTGACGGCTCGCTGGACACGGGCTTCAATCCGGGGGCCAACAACAGCGTCTTCGAGCTCGCCGTGCAGGCCGACGGAAAGATCGTCGTGACCGGCTTCTTCACCGGCCTCGGCGGCGGTACCGGCACGACCAGCCGCAACCGGATCGGCAGGCTCAACAACGACGGCTCGCTCGACGCCAGCTTCGATCCGGGAGCGAACGGCACCGTTGGCGCCCTTGCCGTCCAGGCGGACGGAAAGCTCATGGTCGGGGGTACGTTCACGGCGCTCGGCGGCGGGACCGGCACGACGCCGCGCAGAAACGTCGGCCGGCTCAACGCCGACGGGTCGGTCGACAGCTTCGACCCGGGCACGACCGGCACTGGTGATGTTTTCGCCCTCCTGCAGCAAGCGGATGGAAAGATCCTCGTCGGGGGCTTCTTCACAGGGCTCGGCGGCAGCACCGGCACGACGCCGCGCAGTCACCTCGGGCGGCTCTACGCCGACGGCACAGTCGATGCGGATCTCAATCCGGGTGCTAACGGCCACGTCATAACGCTGGCCGTGCAACGCGACGGGAAGATCCTGGCCGGTGGTGGCTTCACGATGTTAGGTGGCGGCGGCACGGGCACTACGGCGCGCAGCTATGTCGCACGCCTCAACCCCGATGGCTCGCTCGATGGGAGCTTCAATCCCGGTGCGAACAGCTACGTCCTCACCCTGGCGGTACAGCCCGACGGAAAGATCCTGGTTGGCGGAGTCTTCACGATGCTAGGCGGCGGCACGGGCACGTCGCCGCGCAACTTCATCGGCCGGCTCAACCCCGATGGATCGGTCGATGCGGCGTTCAATCCTGGGACGAACGGCCAGGTCAATGTAATAGCGTTGGAGCCCGACGGGCAGATCCTGGTGGGCGGCGATTTCTCGAATCTGGCTGGCAGCTCCCGCAGCAACATCGGGCGGCTGAACGCCGACGGATCGATCGACGCGAGTTTCAACCCTGGCGCGAGCGGCGGCGTGCTCGACGGTGCCGTGTGGGCCCTCTCGGTGCAGCCCAACGGGCAGATTCTGACCGGCGGCGACTTTACGAGTCTGGGCGGTGGCTCGCGCGCCAACATCGGGCGGCTCAATCCCGACGGCTCGCTCGACGCGAGCTTCAATCCGGGCGCGAACTCTTTCGTCCAGAGCTTCGCGGTGCAGTCCGACGGGAAGATCGTTGTTGGCGGCAGCTTCACGTCATTGGGTGGTGGCGGCACAACGCCCCGCAGCCGGATCGGCCGGCTCAACCCTGACGGCTCGCTCGACGCGAGCTTCGATCCGGGCGCGAGCGGCGACGTCTTTGCTCTGGCCGCGCAGTCGGACGGCAAGATCCTGGTCGCGGGAGCCTTCACGGCGCTGGGCGGCGGCGGGACGGGCACGGCGCCCCGCAACCGGATCGGCCGGCTGAACGCTGACGGCTCGCTCGACACGAGCTTCGATCCTGGTGCGAACGGTGACGTCCTGACCGTCACCTTGCAGCCTGACGGGAAGATCCTCGTCGGCGGGCCCTTCACCACGCTGGGCGGCGGCGGGGGCGGCACGACGAGTCGCAATTGGATCGGGCGGCTCAGCAACACCGACGCTGCGTTCCAGCGTCTGAGCGTGTCGTGCCCGGGCTGCGAGCCGATTCTCGGAACCGTGCCCGTCAACATCACGTGGTTGCGCAGCGGCGCGGGCCCCGAGGTCGAGCGTGTGACGTTCGAAAAGTCCAGCGACGGCGTGACCTACGATCCGGCGGCGATCGCCCAGCGAGTGGGCGGTGGATGGCAGACGCCTCTGAGCGGGCTCGCCAACGCGAACTGGTTCATCAGGGCGAGGGGCTACTACTCGGAGGGATTCAACAACAAGTCCAGCTCGATCGTCGAGTCGATCCGGCAGGTGTTCATTGCCTGCCCGACGGTCGCGCAGACGTCGTTGCCCCCCGGCTCCACGGGGTACCCGTACTTCGCGACTTTCACGGCGTCCGGTGCGCTGGGGTTCGTCTCGTTTGTCGTCACGGGCGTGCTGCCGGCCGGCCTGACGTGGTCGAGCGCCGGCACGATCAGCGGCACGTCGACTCAGGCCGGAGCGTTTCCGCTCACCATCACCGCGACCGACCAGTCGAGCGGCTGTACCGGATCGCAGGCCGTGACGCTCCAGATCGCCGCTGCACCCATCCTGACGCTCGACAAGACGGCTCTCCGCTTTGGCGCGGTGACGACGGGTGTGGCATTCGTGTCGCAGACGGCGGCGCAAGTCGTGCGGCTGCGCCAGAGCGGGGCGGGCACCGCCACATGGACGGCGACGGCGAGCGCGCCGTGGCTGCAGGTCAGTCCGGCGTCCGGGAGCGGATCGGCGGACCTGTCGATCGCCGTCGTCGCGGTGCCCGGGTTGCCGATAGGCAGTCCGGTCGCAGGGGCGATCACGTTGACGGTAACGGGCGCGTACGCGCCCGGTCCGATCACCGTCTCGCTGAACCTCATTCCACATGGGCTGTCGGCAACGCCATTCGGCGCCGTGGACACCCCGCTCGACAATACGACTAGCGTGACGGGGGCGGTGCCGTTCACGGGGTGGGCGCTCGATGACGTCGAGGTGACGCGCGTGATGGTGTGCCGGGCGGCGGTCGCCGGAGAAGGGGCGCCGGCGAATCCGAACTGCGGGGGTGCCGCGCAGATCTTCCTCGGGTTTGCGGTGTTCATCGACGGGGCCCGGCCGGACGTCGCGGCGTTCTACCCGACGTATCCGCTGCACACGCGAGGCGGCTGGGGGTTCATGGTGCTGACCAACATGCTGCCGGAAGCTCTGCTCGGGTTGCCGGCGGGCGGCAACGGGACGTTCCAGTTCTCGATGTATGCGCAGGACCGGGACGGGCACACGACGGTGTTGGGGACGCGCACGCTGACATGCACGAATGCGGGCGCGACGAAACCGTTTGGCGCGATTGATACGCCGGCGCAGGGCGGCATCGTGTCCGGAGCGAGCTTTGTGAACTTCGGGTGGGCGCTGACGCCGCAGCCGAAATTCATTCCGCTCGACGGGTCGACGATGAGCGTGCTGGTGGACGGCACGGCGATTGGGACGGTGGACTACAACCACGAGCGCGCGGACATCGAGACGCTGTTCCCCTTGTACGCGAACACGGTGGGGTCGAATGGGGCGGTGGGGTTCCGCATCATCGATACGACGACGCTGGCCAACGGGCTGCACACGATCTCGTGGACGGTGGTGGACGACCAGGGCTGGATCGAGGGCATTGGGAGCCGGTATTTCACGGTGTCGAATGGCGCCGGCGCTGTGACAGCGGCTGAGGACACCGACTCGAGCGTCGCGCGTGCGCTGGATGCGGCGCAGGTTCGCGCGATTGATCTGACACCACTGGACCTCACCGTGATCGACGGCCGGCGCGGGTGGGATCTGTCGGCGCCGTATCAGGCGTTCGCGCCCGGCGCGTCGGGACGCCTCGTTGTCCGGAGCGAGGAGGTGAATCGCCTCGAGTTCAGCCTCGGCCGCGGGCGGCACGAGGGCTACCTGCGTACGAGCGACGGATTGGCGCTGCTCCCGATCGGATCACATCTCGACCAGACGACCGGTGTCTTCACGTGGGCCCCGGGCGTCGGGTTCGTCGGCACGTACGACTTCGTGTTCGTGCGGACGGACGTGACGTCCGCCGCGATGCGCCGGGAAGTCCGCGTCATCCTGCAGCCGAAGGGCAGTGGATTGGTTGGCCCACAGGTGGTGATCGATGCGCCGCGGTCGCAGCAGGATGTGGCGCAGCCGTTCGTGCTCGGCGGATGGGCGGCGGATCTGAACGCGACCGCCGGCACGGGGATCGCGACGGTGCACGCGTGGGCGTATCCGCTGGCGGGCGGGCCGCCGGTGTTCCTCGGCGCAACCGCGTACGGCGGTGCGCGGCCGGATGTGGCTGCGGTGCACGGCGACGAGTTCCGCGACTCGGGCTTCGGCCTCATGGTGCAGGGGCTCGCGCACGGAAACTACGACCTCGCGGTCTTTGCGTGGAGCACCGAGGCCTGCGGACTTCGTGCCCGCAAAGGTGGTGCGTGTGACGGTGCGGTAGCGGACGCGACAGACGGGCACGGCCGGAACTCGGACGATTGCTCCCATCGAGATCTGACCACCCGTCGCTGGAACACGCTGAACCGTTGAGGAGGACAACATGACTCGACCCCTCGCACGGGCGGCAACGGTTGTGGCCCTGCTCGTGGGGGTGGCGTCCCCTCCCGCGCACGCACAATCGGCCGTGGACGGCTTCGATCCCGGGGCAAACGGCAGCGTCTTGGCCTTGGCGGTGCAACCGGACGGAAAAATTCTGGTCGGCGGTGACTTCACGATGCTCGGCGGCGGAGTCGGCGCGACGCCCCGCAACTATCTCGGGCGGCTCAACGCCGACGGTTCGCTCGACGTCAGTTTCGATCCGGGCGCGAACAATTGGATCAGCGACCTGGCGGTGCAGCCGGATGGGAAGATCCTGGTGGCCGGCTTCTTCACGACGCTGGGCGGAGGCGGGACGGGCACGACGCCGCGCAATTACATCGGGCGGCTCAACGCCGACGGCTCGCTCGACGCGAGCTTCAATCCGGGCGCGGACTGTTGGGTCGGCGCGCTAGCGTTGCAACCGGATGGGAAGATTCTCGTGGGCGGCTGCTTCATCCTGCTGGCGCACAACCTACGCAGCTCCATCGGGCGGCTCAACGCTGACGGTTCGATTGACGCCAGCTTCGATCCGGGTGCGAACAACACGGTTCGGACCTTGGCGGTGCAACCGGACGGGAGGATCCTGGTCAGCGGTGATTTCACGATGCTCGGCGGCGGAATGGGCGCGACACCCCGCAACTATCTCGGGCGGCTCAACGCCGACGGCTCGGTCGACACGAGCTTCAATCCGGGCGCGAACGCCATCATTAACGCCTTCGCGCTGCAGCCCGACGGGAGAGTCCTGGTCGGCGGCGACTTCACGATGCTGGGCGGCGGGGGAACCGGCACGACGCCGCGCAACTTCATCGGGCGCCTCAACGCCGATGGGTCGCTCGACGACAGTTTCGATCCGGGTGCGAACAATTGGGTCGACGCCCTGGCGGTGCAGCCCGATGGGAAGATCCTGGCGGGCGGCATCTTCACGACGCTGGGCGGCGGGACCGGCACGACGCAGCGCAGTCATATCGGCCGACTCAAGGCCAACGGCTCGCTCGATACGAGCTTCAATCCGGGCGCGAACACCTGGGTCGTGGCCCTGGCGGTGCAGCCGGACGCGAAGATCCTGGTCGGCGGGTGGTTCACGACGCTGGGCGGCGGCGGAACCGGCACGACCGTGCGCAACCGCATTGGCCGGCTCTACGCAGACGGCTCGCTTGATGCGGACCTCGATCCGGGCACGAACGGCCTCATCCTCGCCCTGGCGGCGCAGCCGGATGGGCAGATCCTAGTCGGCGGCGGCTTCACGATGCTGGGCGGCGGCGGGAGCGGCACGACAGCGCGCAGCCACATCGGGCGGCTCAATTCCGATGGGTCGCTCGATCCGAGCTTCAATCCGGGCGCGAACGGCATCGTCCGGGCTCTGGTGGTGCAGCCCGACGGGAAGATCCTGGTGGGCGGGCAATTCACGATGCTGGGAGGTGGCGGGACCGGCACTACGCCGCGCAACTATCTCGGGAGGCTGAACGCCGATGGCTCGCTCGACGCGAGCTTCAACCCTGGCGCGAACGGTGGCATCGTGTCGGTTCTGGCGGTGCAGCCAGACGGGAAGATCCTCGTAGGAGGTACGTTCACGACGCTCGGCGGTGGCGGTGCCGGCACGACGCCGCGCCGCAACCTCGGGCGGCTCAACGCCGACGGGTCAATCGACACCGCCTTCGATCCGGGCACAAGCGGACCCGTCGATACCATAACCCTGCAGCCTGACGGAAGGATATTGGTCGGCGGCGATTTCACTTTTCTTGGGGGCGGTGGGACGGGCACGACGCCGCGCCGCAGCCTCGGGCGACTCAACGCTGACGGCTCCCTCGACCTGAGCTTCGACCCAGGGGTGAACGGTAGCGTCTATGCGCTGGCAGTGCAGCCCGACGGGCAGATTCTGGTTGGCGGCGACTTCACGACGCTGGGCGGCGGTGGGACCGGCACGACGCCGCGCAACAATATCGGCCGGCTCAACGCCGACGGCTCGCTCGATGCGAGCTTCGACCCGGGCGCGAACGACGTGGTCAATGCCCTGACCATCCAGACGGATCGGCGGATTCTGCTCGGCGGCTTCTTCACGATGCTGGGCGGCGGGGGGACCGGCACGAGCACTCGCAACTACCTCGGGCGGCTCGCAGCGGATGGTTCGCTCGACCCGAGCTTCAATCCGGGTGCGAACGGTCTGGTAAGCACCTTGGCTGTGCAACCGGACGGCAAAATCCTCGTGGGCGGTTTGTTCACGACGCTGGGCGGCGGTGGGACGGGCACGGCGCCGCGGCACTATCTCGGGCGCCTGTCGAATAACGGTGCTGCGCTCCAGCATCTCGGCGTTACGGATGGAGGCCGGTTCGTAACCTGGGTGCGCAGCGGCACCGCGCCGGAAGTCTGGCGCGTGACGTTCGAATCCACTACTGACGGCGCGACATACACGTCGCTCGGGAATGGTGTGCGCGTTGCGGAAGGGTGGCAGTTGGCGGGTCAACGCTTGCCGACCAACCAGAGCCTGCTCATTCGGGCGAGGGGCTCTTACGCGACCGGGTACTTCAACGGTTCCGGCTCGATCGTCGAGTCGATCCGGCATGCGTACGTGTCGTGCCCGACGGTGTTGCCCACGTCGCTCGTGGCTGGCGCAGTGGGCGTTCCCTACGCGGCGACCTTCACTGCAGTGAGCGCGCTCGGCCTCGTCACCTTCGGTGTGGCGGGCGCGCTGCCGGACGGCCTGACCTTGTCGAGCGCCGGAACGCTCGGCGGCACACCGACGCAAGCGGGCACGTTTCCGATTACGGTGAACGCGACCGATGCGTCGAGCGGTTGCGCAGGCACGCGCGCGTACACCCTCACGATCATTCCGCCCCCGACGATGTCGCTCGACAAGACCGCCCTCGGCTTTGGCGCGGTGACGACGGGCGCGGCGTTCGTGTCGCAGACGGCCGCGCAGGTCGTGCGGCTGACGACAGAACGGGGCGGGCACCGTGACGTGGACGGCGACGCCGAACCAGCCGTGGCTGCAGGTCAGCCCCGCGTCGGGGACGGGGTCGGCGGACCTGTCGATCAGCGTGGTCTCGGTTCCCGGCTTGCCAATAGGCAGCCCGGTCGCCGGGGCGATCACGTTGACGGCGACGGGCGCGTCGAACACGCCGGGCCCTGTCCGTGTGACGCTGAACCTCATCCCGAATGGAACTTCGGCAACGCCGTTCGGTGTCGTGGACACACCTCTGGACAATACGACGGGGGTGACAGGCTCGATTCCGTTTACGGGCTGGGCGCTGGACGATGTCGAGGTGGCCCGCGTAATGATGTGCCGGGCGGCGGTCGGCGGGGAAGTGGCGCCGGTCGATCCGAACTGCGGCGGCGCCGCACAAATCTTCCTCGGCTTTGCGGTGTTCATCGACGGGGCGCGGCCGGACGTGGCGGCGTATTACCCGAACTATCCGGCGAACACGAAGGCGGGCTGGGGCTTCATGGTGTTGACCACAATGCTGCCGAATCAGGGGAACGGCACCTATCTATTCTCCATATTTGCGCAGGACCGGGACGGGCGCACGACGCTGCTGGGGACGCGGACGATGACGTGCGCGAATGCTCTGGCGACGAAACCGTTCGGAGCGATTGATACACCGACACAAGGGGGCGTTGCCTCCGGCTCGAGCTTTGTGAACTTCGGCTGGGCGCTGACGCCGCAGCCGAAGATCATTCCGCTCGACGGGTCGACCGTCACCGTGTGGGTGGATGGTCACTCCGCTCGGCCCAGTGGACTACAACCACGAGCGCGTGGACATCGAGACGCTGTTCCCCGGCTTCCAGAACACGGCCGGGTCGAACGGCGGCGTCGGGTTCCGGATCCTGGACACGACGACGATGACGAACGGATTGCACACGATCGCGTGGACGGTGGTGGACGACCAAGGTGCGGTTGAGGGGATCGGGAGTCGGTTCTTCACGGTGTCGAACGGCGCGGGCGCGCTGCCGGCGGCGGAGCGTGCGCTACCGGTGGCTGATGCCGAGGCCATCGCGACGGCGCCGCTCGACGCGGCGGTCCTCGTCGGTCGGCGCGGGTGGGATCTGTCCGCGCCGCAGCAGGCCTTTGCCGCCGGCGCGTCGGGCCGCATCGTCATCCGGAGCGAGGAAGTCAGCCGCATCGAATTGGTGCTGGGCGAGCCGGCTGGTGCGCGGTACACCGGGTACTTGCGCACGAGCGAGGGGCTCGCGCGGCTGCCGATCGGGTCGCAGCTGGGCGCGACGACTGGTGTGTTCACGTGGGCGCCGGGCGTCGGGTTCGTGGGCGCGTATGACTTCGTGTTCGTGCAGACGGATGCGTCGCACGTGGCGACGCGACACGAGGTGCGGATCGTCCTGGCGCCGAAGGGGAGCGGCGCGATCGGCCCACAGGTTGTGATCGACGCGCCGCGGTCGCAACAGGATGTGGCGCAGCCGTTCGTGCTGGGCGGATGGGCGGCGGATCTGAACGCGACTGACGGCACGGGGATCGCGACGGTGCACACGTGGGCGTATCCGCTCGCGGGTGGACCGCCGGTGTTCCTCGGCGCGGCAAGCTACGGCGGCGCGCGGCCGGATGTCGCCGCCGTGCACGGCGATGAGTTCCGTGACTCGGGCTTTGGGCTCGTCGTGCAGGGCCTGGCGCACGGCCACTACGACATCGCGGTCTTCGCCTGGAGCACGGAGGTCGCCGACTTCCTGCCGGCGAAGGTGGTGCGCGTGACGGTGCGGTGAGTGGCTCTTGGCTCACCCTGCCTGACGCGCGGCGTTGGACTCTTTCAGCAGCCGTTCCATCTCCTTCTTCATCCTTTCGAGCGCCGCGGTCGCGCCCGGCTCTGCGATCAGGTTCTTCATCTCATACGGATCAGTCTCGAGGTCGTAGAGTTCATCCATCCCTTCCAGCTCGAGATAGTGGATGTACTTCCAGCGTCCGCTGCGCACGGCCTTGTAGCCCATCTTGAGCACGCGCGGAAAGACTGTGTCGGTGTAGTACTCGATCAGGAACGAATTGCGCCAGGCGGGCCTGGCACCTTTCAGCAGCGGCACGAGTGACCGTCCCTGCATCGAGGCCGGCACGGCGACGCCCGCCAGCTCCAGCAGCGTCGGGGCGATATCGATGTTCAGCACGAGCTCGTCGCGCGCTGTGCCTGGCTTGACGGTTTTCGGATGGCGCACGAGGAGCGGCATCCGGATGGATTCTTCGTAGGCCAGCCGCCGCTCGACACTCAAGCCATGCTCGCCGTAGAAGTAGCCGTTGTCGCTGGTGAACACGATGATGGTGTTGTCGAGTTGGCCGGTCTCCTTCAAAGCCCGCCAGATCTCCCCGACGCCCTCTTCAATCGCCATCAGCGAACGCTGCCGTCCGAGGATGGCCTCGTCGCCCGTGGCGGTGCTGGCGCCGAGCGGCGGAAGCTTGCCAATCTGGCGCAGTAAGGCAGGCTTGCCTTCCGGCGCGCGTCCGTAATTCGGCCTGTGCGGGATCGTCTTCCCCGCGTAGAGATTCTGATGGCGCGTGGCGGGAAGGAAACGCTCCGCGTCGGTCAGATTGACGCTCCCATCGTCGTTCTGGGTCACTTCGGGATGAATCGCCTTGTGGGCCAGGTAGATCAGAAACGGCTTGCTGTGCGGGCGTCTGATGAACTCCACGCCATAGCCGGTGAGGATATCGGTGATGTAGCCCGAGGGCTTCACAGCCCTGCCGTCTTCGTTGATGTCGGGATCGAGATAGGTGCCCTGGCCCTTGAAGCTGACCCAGCGATCGAAGCCCGGCCGTGGGCTGTCGTCGTTCCCCATGTGCCACTTGCCGATGAACGCGGTTTCGTAGCCCGATTGCTGCAGGAGCAGGGGGAAGGTCACCAGCTTGTGGCTTGCGGCAGAGCGGTCGACGTTGTCGGTGATCCCGTGGGTGTGTGCATATTGCCCGGTCAGAAAACTGGCGCGCGACGGCGAGCAGAGCGACGTCGTGACAAAGGCGTTGCGAAACATCGCGCCTTCCCTCGCGATGCGGTCGATGTTCGGCGTCCTGATGAACGGATGCCCGGCAATGCCCAGCTCGTCCCAGCGCAGATCGTCGATCAGGACGAATACGATGTTGGGCCGGGAGGTGCTCGCCGCGCCGGAGGGACGCTGGCTCGTCCCTGCCGATTGCGGTGTCAGTAAGAGCGACAGCAGGACGATTCGCAACCACACAGCGCAGCCTCCCTCGAGAATCTGGGTGAAGATACCTGCCGAAGGATAAGATGGCAACCACGATGGCCACGGTCCGATTCGACGGCGTCACGAAACGCTTTCCCGGCGTCGTCGCGCTCGATGGCGTCACGTTCGAGATCGCCAGTGGCTCCTGCCATGCGCTGTGCGGCGAAAACGGCGCGGGAAAGAGCACGCTCGGAAAGCTCCTGGCGGGGATCCACACTCCCGACGAAGGCCGCGTCATCATCGGCGGCAAGCCCGTCCGATTCACCAGTCCGAGCGATGCCCTGGGGTCAGGCGTGGCGATGGTCCATCAGGAGCTCTCGTTCTGCGAGAACCTCTCGGTGGCCGAGAATCTCTGCCTCGGAAGCCTGCCGTCGACGCGCGGCTTTGTCTCGAAGCGCGAGATGCGGCGCCGCGCGGAGACGATGCTGGCGCCCATCGACGCCACGCTCGACGTCACGCGCGCCGTGGGGTCGCTGACGGTTGGGCAGCAGCAGATGCTCCAAATTGCGTCGGCGATCGGTCAGGGTGCGCGTGTGATCGTATTCGACGAGCCGACGAGCAGCCTGTCCCAACACGAAGCCGAGCGTCTCTACTCGATCATCGGCCGGTTGCGGGACCGCGGCGTGACGTGCATCTACGTCAGCCATCGCCTCGAGGAAATCTTCCTGCTCTGCGACACCATCACGGTCTTGCGCGACGGCCGGCACGTGGCGACGCGCCCCGCCGCCGAGGTCGACAGGGCGGCGCTCGTCGAGATGATGATCGGCCGGAAGCTCGACGAGTACTTTCCATCGCACGTGCGGGCGGAGTCCGGCGAGGACCTGCTCCGGGTTGCCCGTTTATCGAGCCCTGTCGGCTTCTCCGACGTGTCGTTCACGCTCCGCGCGGGTGAAGTCCTGGGCTTTGCCGGACTCGTCGGTGCCGGACGCTCGGAGGTTGCCAGCGCGCTCTTCGGCCTGGATCCACGTTCTACCGGCGACATGTGGGTGCGCGGTCAACCGGCGGCGACGTCGAGCGCGGCGCAGGCGATCGCGCTCGGCATCGGCCTCGTGCCGGAAGACCGGAAGCGCCAGGGCCTGGTGCTCTCGATGGACGTGCTCAACAACGCCACGCTGTCCATCCTGCCGAGGCTCGCGAGCCTGGGATTCATCACGCGCGCCGGCGAGCGGCAGGTCGCAGAGCCCTACTTCGAGCGGCTGCGCGTCAAGTCTCCGCGCTTCGACACGCTCGTGGCCGCGTTGTCGGGCGGCAACCAGCAGAAGATTGTCCTGACCAAATGGCTCGCCGCACGGTGTCCGATCCTCATCCTCGACGAGCCGACGCGCGGAGTGGACGTGGGCGCCAAGGCGGAGATTCACGCGCTCATCGACGAGCTGGCGGCGGCGGGCAACGGCATCATCCTCATCTCGAGCGAGATGCCGGAAGTGCTCAACCTCTCGACCCGCATCCTGGTGTTCCGCGGCGGGCGAGTGGTCGGTGAGTTGTCGCGTGGCGAGGCGAGTCAGGACGCGCTGATGCGGCTTATGGCGGGGGTGGCCGCATAGTGGTTCAGGGTTCAGGGTTCAGGGTTCAGGGTTTAGAAGAACACGAGTCGAGGCTCTTCAGATTCCTGAACCTTGAACCCTGAACCTTGAACCTTGAACCCTGAACCTGTCTATCGCCCCATGAACACCGGCGGTTTCTTCCCGAGGCTCGACAATCCTTCGTAGGCGTCCTTGGTTGCGAAGATCTCGTCGAGGTACGACAGTTCCAGCGCCAGACCGTCTTCGATCGGCAGGCCTGAGGCGCGATCGATCAATTCGGCTGCGAGCCGAAGGGCCACCGGTGCCTTCGATCCGATCCGTTTGACGGCTTTTGCCGCGCGAGCGTCACTCGGTGTTTCGGCCAGGCCTCCGAGCAGTTCGTCGACACGGTGGCGATCGAAGAAGTCAGCGATGGGCCGATACGCGTCGGGAAGCGGATATGGCGCCCGAGCGGTCGCGCGGCCAGATGCGATCGCGTCGGCGATCGCCGTGTCCAGCTGTTCGTACGGCACGACCTTGTCGACGAGCCCGATGGCCAGCGCCTCTTCGGCGCCGATCGTCTGTCCCGACAACACCAGCCATTTCGCGAGACCGGTTCCGATGCGACGCGGCGTGCGCTGCGTGCCGCCGAGCCCCGGATAAATGCCGATGCCGGTCTCCGGAAACGCCAGTGACGCCTTCGGTGTCGCGACGATGGCGTGACAGGCCAGCGCGAGCTCGACGCCTCCGCCGAGCGCGAGTCCATGGAGCCGCGCGATGACGGGCTTGGCGCACGTCTCAAACGCGCGGAGGAGCGCCTGGCCTCGCCTCGTGAACGCCGCGATCGCGTCGACGGTGCCCGCTTCGATGTGCCGCACGAAGAACCGGATGTCGGCACCTGCCACGAACGCCTTTCCGCTCCCGGCGATGACGATTCCCTTCACAGCGGTATCGGCCGCGGCGGCGTGAAACGCCGTTTCAAGTTGCGCGACCACTTCCTCGTTGAGCGCGTTCATTGCGTCGGGGCGATTAATCGTCAGCGTCGCAATTCCGTCGGTGACTTCCGATCGAACCAGGGTGAAGCGGAACGGCTGGCCCGTCCGAGCCTGCTTGTCGAGGCCGGCCGGCATGGGCAGATTCCAGCGCGCGGCAAAGGCCGCGACGAGATCTCTGGCGTGCGCGATGCCGAAATGGTTCATCAGCTCGAATGGGCCACGCCGCCATCGCAGCCCGACGCGCGCCCCGATGTCGGTGTCTTCCATCGTTCCCACACCTTCGTCGACGAGCGCGGCCGCGACGTAACAGGCGGCCGTGGCAAGCCGATCCGAGACGATCGTGAACTGGGCGGCATCCGGCGTACCCGTGATCTCCCACGGCGTGCCGGACTCCATCTGCGCGCGCAAGAGCGCCGGCGCTTCGTACATGGGCCCGAACGCCCCGCCCAGAGTCGTGGCCGTGTGAAACGCGATCGGCACGCCGGTGACGTTCATGAGCTCGAAGGGTCCCATGCCGATGCCGAATGCCTTCTTCGCGGCTTCGTCGATGGTGGCCGTACTCGCGACGCCCTCGTCGAGCATCCGTACGGCTTCGGTCAGCCACGGCAGGAAGAACCGATTGACGATGAAGCCGTAGGAATCGCTCGAGGCAATCGGAGTCTTACCGAGCGCCTCCTGAAGACGCCACGCGCGCCGATACGCGGCCGGATCCGTTGCCCGTCCAGAAACGACCTCGACCAGCCGGTTCTTCGCCGGATGGTAGAAGTAGTGCAATCCGACGACACGCTCAGGCCGCGTCGTCGCGGCCGCGAGCTCGGTGACGGCGAACGACGATGTGTTGGTGGCCAGGATCGCGTCGGGGCGGCAGACCTGGTCGAGGCGGCGGAACACGGTCTTCTTGATGTCGAGGTCCTCGAATACAGCCTCCACGACCAGATCGACGGCGGCGAGATCCTCGAAGCGCGCCGTGCCCGTGATTCGCTGGCCAATCGACGAACTCTCGGCCCCGGTAAAGATGCCGCGCTGCACACCGTCGCCGAGCGTCTTGTTGATGATGCTCATCCCCCGGGCAACCTTCTCGTCGTCGAGGTCGACGAGCAACACGCTGAATCCCTCGGTCGCCATCTTTTGCGCGATGCCGCTCCCCATGTTTCCGGCGCCGACGACGGCAAGGCGTTCGAAAGGACGATCGGTCGAGGTGCTCACTTGGGAGGTCATGATGGGTATTGTGTATGATCGAGCCCGCATGAGCCAGACGCCGGCGCACCTCGTCGCGACCTCGTCGCAGACCGTCGGCCCGTTCTTTCACTTCGGGCTGGCGGACAATGCGACGCTCGGCTGCCTCGTGCGCGACGATACTCCAGGCGAGCGGATCCGGCTGAGGATCGGTGTCTTCGACGGCGAGGGCGCGCCGGTGCCGGACGCGCTGGTGGAGTTGTGGCAGGCCGATGCCAATGGCGTGTACGTGCGTCCCGAGGATCCGAAGGACGTCCTCGCGCCCGCGGCCTTCTGCGGATTCGGACGTCTGCCGACGGGCGCAGATGGCACCTGCGTGTTCGAGACGATTCGGCCGGGAGCGGAGCGTGATACGCAGGGCCGTCCACAGGCGCCGCACATCAACGTGTGCCTTCTCGCCAGGGGTCTCCTCCGGCAGATCTACACGCGCATCTACTTTGCGGGCGATTCTGCGCTCGAAACCGACGCCGTACTCGCCGTCGTTCCTGAGGCCAGGCGCGGGACGCTGCTGGCGCGGCCGGGCGGCAATCCCGGTGACTGGGTCTTCGACATCCGGCTGCAGGGCGACGCCGAGACGGTGTTTCTTGATCTCTGATTGGCAACCGACATGTCATCACGCCTGATCGACAGTCTGGCGACGACCGACGCGCTGTCGGAGGTCTTCTCGGACCAGTCAATCCTGCAGGCGATGCTCGACTTCGAAGCCGCGCTCGCACGGTCGGAGGCGAAGGCCGGCGTCATTCCCGGCCGTGCCGCGGAGGCGATTTCCGCCGCGGCCAGGGCCGAGGGTATCGACGCGGCGGCTATCGCTCGAGAGGCGCGCGGCTCGGGAACCGTCTCGATTCCGCTGGTCAGAGCGCTCACCGCGCGCGTGCAGGCCGCCGACGCCGCAAGCGCCCGGTTCGTCCACTTCGGTGCGACGAGTCAGGACGTCGCGGACTCGGCGATGGTCCTCACGCTTCAGCGCGCCCATGCGGTTTTGACGGCCGACCATGCGCGCCTCGAGCGCACGCTCCGGTATTTGTCCGACGGTCATGCCCGGACGGTCATGCTCGGGCGCACGCTCCTTCAGCCGGCGCCGCCGATCACGTTCGGACTCAAGGTCGCCGGCTGGGTCGCGGCCCTCGTCCGCGGCTGGAGGCGCCTCGACTCCGCTTCAGGCGAGGCGGCCGTGCTGCAGTTTGGGGGCGCCTCGGGCACGCTCGCGGCGCTCGGCGACCGCGGACTCGACGTCTCCTGCGCGCTCGCCGGCGATCTGGGCCTGCGCAACCCCGAGGCGCCGTGGCACACACACCGCGACCGGCTGGGTTCCCTCGTGTCCGCGTGCGGGCTCTATACCGCAACGCTTGGCAAGATCGCTCGCGACATCTCGCTCCTGATGCAGAACGAAGTTGGCGAGGCCGCCGAGCGCGGTGGCGGATCCTCGACGATGCCGCACAAGCGGAATCCCGCCGCGTGCGCCGTGGCGCTGGCGGCATCCGCGCGGCTGCCGGGCCTGGTCGCCGCGTTTCTGACCGGCATGGTGCAGGAGCACGAGCGCGCCGTCGGTGGGTGGCACGCGGAGTGGCCGACGATCGCCGACGCGGTGCAGACCACCGGCTCGGCGCTCGCGGCGATGGCCGACGCAGTCGCCGAGCTGTCCGTTCACCCCGATCGGATGCGCGCCAACATCGAGAGAACCAACGGGGCCATCTTCGCGGAACGAGCGATGCTGCTGATGACCGACAGCGTGGGCAGGGAGTCGGCGCACCTCCTCGTCAGCGACGCACTGGCGCAGAGCCGCGAGACGGGGAAGTCTTTCCGCGAGGCGCTGCTCGGCATGCCCGAAGCCGTGCGAGCGATCCCCTCGGACGAACTTCGAACGATCGATGTGCCCGAAGCGTACCTGGGTGCCGCTGAGACGCTGCGCGTGCAGTTGCTCAGCCCTGGACCCTGAACCCCCTGAACCCTGAACCCTGAACCTTGAACCAGCAATGCCTGTGCTGACCATCGGCAACGCGTCGTGCTACTACCGTCTCGACGGCGCCGCTGACCGGCCGGTGATCATCCTGTCGCATTCGCTCGGCCTCGACCACGGCATGTGGGACGCGCAGGCGGCCGATCTCCTTCCGCACTTCCGCGTGCTCCGCTACGACACGCGCGGCCACGGCGCCTCGAGCGCGACGCCGGGCGATTACTCCATCGCCGGGCTCGGAAAAGATGTCCTGGCGATCGCCGACTCATGCGGCGTCGAGCGCTTCGCCTTCTGCGGCCTGTCGCTCGGCGGAATGATCGGGCAATGGCTCGCGGCCCATGCACCAGCGCGTCTGACGCATCTCGTCCTTGCCAACACCACGTCGCGGCTGTCCGATCCCCAGCCGATGGAGGCGCGGCGCCGCGCCGTGCTCGACGGCGGCATGTCGGCGGTCGAGGACCTCGTGATGGGCCGGTTCTTTTCGCCGGCGGTTCTCTCATCGTCTTCACCGCAGGTGGCAACGGCGCGGAGGACGCTGCTGTCCACCAATCCTGTGGGCTACGCTGGTTGCTGTGCGGCGATCCGGGACATGGATCACACGGAGCTGCTCGCCAGAATCCGCGTTCCCACCCTCGTCATCAGCGGCGATCTCGACGTCGGGATGCCGTGGGATGGTCACGCGGCCATACTGGCCCAGGCCATCGCCGGCGCGCGCGCCGTCCGGCTCCCGGCTGCGCACATCTCAAATCTCGAGCGTCCGCGATCGTTCAACGTCGCACTCCTCGATTTCCTCGTGCCCGTGGCGGCCGGCTCCAGGGATGCTGGAATGGCGGTCAGGCGCGCGGTTCTCGGCGACGCCTGGGTCGACCGCGCAATCAGCCGGACGACCGACTTCACGGCCGACTTTCAGGAGCTGATCACGTCATACGCGTGGGGAACGATCTGGACACGCCCGGGGCTCGACCGCCGCACGCGCCGCCTGCTCGTGCTGACGGCGACCGCCGCGCTCGGACGATGGGAGGAATTCCGCCTGCACGTTCGCACCGGCCTCGCGCACGAGCTCGAACCGTGCGACCTGCGAGAGGTCCTGTTGCAGCTGGCTGTGTATGCCGGCGTTCCGGCGGCAAACGCCGCTTTTCACATCGCATCAGAAGTGCTCGACCAGAGCTCCGACTGACATTCCAGAGCCGCATCGCCGAACGGCCGCGTCTCTGATGTACGATTGCGGTTCAGTTTCCCCGAGGATTGACTTGAGAGGAATCATGCGCGCCACTCTCGCTACGTTGACTGCCTTGACGATGCTTGCGTCGGCGCCCGCCGCGCAGACGAAGCCGTCGAAATCGCTCGACATCTATCTCATGGATGCCGAGGGAGGAAAGGCGGTCCTCTTCGTCTCGCCGTCGGGCGAGACGGTGCTGATTGATACCGCCAACCCCGTTGCCCGCGATACCGAACGCATCATGGCGATGCTGACGGAGGCCGGGGTCAAGCAGATCGACCATCTGATCCTGACGCATTACCACGTCGACCACGTCGGCGGTCTGCAGGAATTGGCCAAGCTCGTGCCGATCAAGCACTTCATCGACCACGGTCCGAGCGTCGAGGAGCGCGAGCAGGTGGCCGGATTCCAGGCCGCGTACGCCGAGCTCTACGCCAAGGCGAAGCACACCGTCGCGAAGCCCGGCGACAAGCTGCCGGTGGCGGGACTCGATTGGCGAATCATCACCTCGGCCGGGAAGGCCATCACGACGGCGCTCCCAGGTGGCGGGAAGCCCAATCCGGCGTGTGCCAGCTTCACGCCGCGCCCCGCGACGAACGACCCGGAAAATGGGCAGTCGGTGGGCAGCGTCGTCACGTTCGGGAAGTTCCGGACGATCGATCTCGGCGATCTGCTCTGGGACAACGAGAAGGATGTCATGTGCCCGAACAACCTGGTCGGGACGGTCGATCTCTACATCGCTTCCCACCACGGCATCGACGCCTCGGGATCGCCGGCGCTCGTGCACGGGCTGCAGCCGCGTGTAGCGATCGAGCAGAACGGGACGCGTAAGGGCGGCACGATGCAGACGAACAAGACGATCTACTCGTCGCCCGGTTTTGAAGATCTCTGGCAGATGCACTGGTCCTACAACGCCGGCACCGAGTTGAACCCCGCGGGCCTCTTCATCGCGAACATCGACGAGCCGGCAGTCATCGCGGCCGTGCTGACCGCGCCTCCTGGTGGAGGACGTGGCGGACCTGGCGGACCTGGTGGCGGTGCTCCGCCCGCTGCCGCTCCCGGTGCGGGTGCGCCGGCGTCGCCCGCCGCAGCCCCGCCAGCCGCACCACCTGCCGCTGCAGCCGTTCAGCCGCCCGCAGGCGCGGCACAGGCAGCCGCGGCTGGGTCCGGACAGCCGGCGCCAGCGATGGCTCCGCCGGCCGGCGCTCCGGGAGGCCGGCAAGGTGGAGGTGGACGCGGTGGCCCCGGCGTACCGCACACTGGTCCGGCGTTCCTCATCAAAGTGTCCGCTCAGGCCGACGGCACGTTTACCGTCACCAATACGCGTAACGGTTTCAGCCGGACGTACCGACCGCGTTAGCGTTCTACGACTGACGACTGACGACTGACGACTGACGACTGACGACTCACGACTGTTATATGTCCCATACACTTGTCCTGGATTCGTTTCGTCTCAATGGCAAAGTGGCGCTGGTCACGGGTGGCGCCCGCGGACTCGGCCTGACGATGGCGACGGCGCTCGCCGAGGCTGGCGCGGACGTCGCCCTGTCCGGGCGCTCGATTGGGCCTGGCGAAGAGGCCGCCGCGGGGATTACCAAGGCCACGGGCCGCCGCGCCCGGGCGTTTGCCGCCGACGTCACGTCCGCGGCTGACGTCGAACGTCTGGCCGCGTCGGTCGAGTCGGCCCTCGGACCGATCGACATCCTCATCAACAACGCAGGCGTGAACATCCGCGGCACCGTGGATCAGCTGTCCGAAGCCGATTGGGACAGCGTGATCGACACGAACCTCAAGGGACCGTTCCTCTGCGCGAGGGCGATTGGGCCGGGCATGGTAAAACGGGGATGGGGCCGCGTCGTCAATCTGGGATCAATCCTCGGCGCCGTGGCGCTTGGCGGACGGGCGCCCTACGCGTCCTCGAAGGCCGGCGTGATCAACCTGACGAGGGTACTGGCGCTCGAATGGGCAGGCACGGGCGTGACGGCCAACGCGATCTGTCCCGGACCGTTCGCGACGGAGATGAACCTGCCGCTCCTCAACGATCCGGTGAAGTATCAGGAATTCGTGAAGAAGATTCCGATGGGCCGCTGGGGCGAGCTCGACGAGCTCGCCGGCGCGGTCGTCTTCCTCGCCTCCCCGGCATCGTCATTCATCACGGGCGCATCACTGTTTGTGGATGGGGGATGGACGGCGCAATGAGAAAGTTTGAAGTCTGACGTTTGAAGTCTGAAGTGCGGAAGTTTGAAGTTGGAAGTGGGAAGTAGAAGTGGGAAGTAAGTAAGAAGCGGGAAGTGGGAAGCGCTTCCTGCTTTCCACTTCCTGGCTTACTTCCTACTTCTACTTCGTACTTCGAGCTGCAGACTTCCGCACTTCAGACTTCAAACGTCAGACTTCAGACTTTCTCAACCTCATCCCGTGCCTCCGCGCGCCGGTCGCGGATCGACCAGATCTGCCCGCACGTCGAGCATCCGAGGTAGACGAAGCCGCCGGATGGAGCAATGGCGACGGCAGTCGGCCGATAACAATTCTCGCAGGGCGTCTTTGCGCGGATGACTGGTAACTCCATAGTCAGGCTACGATTGGCTCGAAGCAGCAGTACGCGTACCAGGGCGTCGGCCCCGTCGGCACGCACGTGGCTCGAGGCGAAGTCGCGGCAGGGATGCCTTTTGTCTGGGAATGCAGCGTCGGCATCGTAGTCGCCCGCTGCTGCCACCACAACTGTGATCGCGGCCGCCGATCCGCAGGTCAGCCTCCCGCGGTCGATCCAGCCACGGGCACCGCGCGGACGATGAACCGCTGCGGCGCCGCGCCCACGTGGTAGAACGGGTAACAGCCGACGAGCGTCACCGCGCGGCCGGGCGTCGGGTCGATCACGCTGACGTCGTCGGGGCTGGTGATCTTGATCCACTCGACCCGGTATTGCTCCGTCGCGACTGGCGTGTCCAGCACGAGCGCATCGCCTTCCTTGATGTCCTTCAGTACTCGGAAGAAGCCGTCTCGGTGGGCCGCGATGCCGACGTTGCCCACCGACCCGGGTAGCGCCGTCTCCTCGATCCGACCGGCGGCGAGGTCGAGCACCGCGTCCGAGGTGCCGTCGTAGACCGGCACCTCGAGCTCGAGCCGCGGGATGCGCAGGATGGCGAGCGTGGCCGGCGTTTCCCGCTGCAGTGCGGCCTTGTAGGTCTTCACGCGGATTGCCGACCAGAGCTTCATGTCGACCTTCCCGCTCCAGGTGAGCTCACGCGGCGGCGGGGGCGTCAGAGGCGCCGGCACGGGTGCGGGAGCCGGTGCGGCCGTGTCCGCGGCTGCCCGACTGCCGGTCGCGGGTGTATCCGCGACGCGGCCGCACGAGGCCAGCGTCGCTGCGAGGACGAGCGTGAGCGGTCACGACAGGAAGGGTGCGGTTCGAGCGAGGCCGACGTGGGACCATCAGGGACACTCCCTTCCGAGGCGCGCGGTCAGGCGGCGCCGAAGCGCCCGTGGTGCCGCGTCGGCCCTGCCGTCGAGCATAGCACCGCCGCCCTACCGGGATTCGTTCCTTCGTACGCAGGTGGCGCGAGTCAGAGCGTCACGGGCGAGGACTTCGGAGTGCACGATGCGCCCGTGCAAGTTTATCAAACGTCCGCTCACTCTCGCTCGGACACGAGCACGACGTCCGAGGCGATGTTGCCCCGCACGATCGCCCATCGTTTCTGATCGGGCGATGCGCTGAATCTGAAGATTCGTTCGTCGGAGAACCGTGTCAGGGGCACCGCCGGCCCTCCGGCAATCGGCTGCCGCCAGACATTCGTCCCGCCGTCGCGTGCGACGAGGTACAAGAGACTCTTGCCATCGCCTGACCACTCCGCGGGAATCGTGACGTTGGAAAACAGCCTCGGCGGACTGCCATCGAGCGGCACGACGGCGATCCGCTCCCCTCGCGGCTCGCGCGAGTTGTAATGCCCTGCGAACATCCTGCCGTCCGGCGACGAGACGGGCTGGTGGAAGCGTTCGGGAAGGGGACTGGCGGCGCCGCCCGCGGGCGCGGACACCTCGAGCGGCACCGGCTCACCGCCATCGATGCCGACGCGGAAATTGCGACCGCCCGCCGCCGTGAAATAGACCCATTTGTCGTCGGCCGACAGGCCCGGCTGAGGATTGACGGTGACCGATCCGATGCGCCGCTGTTCGCTGCCGTCGGTGCCCATCACCCACAGTCCTCTTGCGCCGCCACGCTCCGACACGAAGACGATGCGGCGGCCGTCGGTGGTGACCGCCGGCCACGAATCGTGCGCCTTGTCGGACGTCAATTGTGCGCGGTTGCGGCCATCGGCGTCCATGAGCCAGATGTCGAGATTGCCTGCGCTCGCGGATGTGTAGACGAGACGGCCGTCAGCCGTCCAGGCCAGACCGTTGACGCCGTCGTCTGCGCCCGCACCGCTCGACACGACGCGCGACTCTCCGCCTGTAGCGTCGACGATCCACACCCGCGAGCGCAGCTCGCTGCGCACGCTGACGAACGACTTGCCATCGGCCGTCAGGCTGATACCCGCGTAGGTGCTCAGGTCGTTGGTGACTCGCCGCGGTTCGCGCCGGACGCGGAGAGCAGCCAGACCTGGCTGGTCGCCTCGCCATTGGCCTCCTGTGCGTTGACGAGAAGTGACTTGCCGTCGGGGAGCCACTCGACGTAGCTCGCATCTCGCCACGCATGATTGCCGAGCACGATCTCGTGGCCGGTGAGCGCGTCGATCAGGACGACGTCGACCTGCAGCGCGTCGCCTCGCTCGGCAAGGGCCGCAATCGAGCGGCCATCGGGCGACCATGCCACGCTTTGGAACTTGAAGCTGTTCGGCCTCTTGCGAGTCGCCAGGGTCTTCGTCTTGTATCCGTTCGTGTCGACGACGATCAGCGCGTCTTCCTGCGTTGGCGCGATGCCGCGCACCATGGCGAAGCGTTTTCCCGACGGGTCGAAGGAAATGTCGCCGTCCACATCGTCGAGCACACGGCGGGCGCCGCCTCCGAGCACCGGCACCTGCCACAGGCCTCCCGACATTTCGCCCGCGGGATAGAAGGAGTAGTAGACGTAATTGCCGTCGGGCGAGAAGGTCACTCCGTGAAATCTGCACCTCAGCCGCAGGAACGATGGCCACATTGCTGGTGGTGGCGACCTGCCGGAGCCACAGTCCCGACTTGCCGCCCTCCGTGACCACGTACGCCACGTAGCGCCCATCGTCCGAGATCGCCGCAAGGCCGGCTGCGCCTGTCGTCGTCAAACGGTTGAGCGACACGGACGCGAACGGCTGTGCGTTCGCCGGCGACGCCGCGCCCGGCTGGCGATCGTCACGCGGCCAGTACACCAACGCGGCCGCGGCAACCGAAAGCGCCGCGATGCCGGCGACGGCCACCACATACCGCCGTTTCGCGGCGGCTCCCGGGGCAGCGGGGAGGGCGTGAACGCCTGACACGGCGGCGGCGACTGCACCAGACGAGAGATCCTCTTTCAGCGCGCGCAGGTCGTTGCGGAGATCCTTGGCGGTCTGATAGCGATCTTCGGGATCCTTGCTCAGGCAGCGCCTGACGATGCGCGCGAGATCTCGTGGCAGATCGGCTTTGAGATCGGTAAGAGACGACGGTGTGTCCTTGATGATCGAGGACAGGAGCGACACCTGCGTATCGCCTTTGAAAGGCCGCTGCGAGGTCGCCATCTCGAAGATCACCACGCCGAGCGAGAAAACGTCGCTGCGGGGATCGACTGGCTTCGCTTCGGCCTGCTCGGGCGACATGTAGGCGACCGTCCCCACGATTCGCCCTTCGCCGGTCAGCTCCTGCGTGGGCAGCGAGGCGGCCAGCGAGGCATTGCCCTCTTTCAGCTTCGCCAGCCCGAAGTCGAGCACCTTCACCCGCCCGTCGTCGCCGATCATCACGTTCCCGGGCTTGAGATCGCGGTGTGTGATGCCGCGTTGATGCGCCGCGCCGACGGCGTCGGCGAGGGGGATGGCATACGCGAGGATCCGATCGAGCGGCAGTCCGCCCGAAGGAATGAGCGCGTCGAGGGTTCGCCCTTCGACGAGCTCCAGGGTCAGGAACGGAACGCCGTCCGCTTCCTCGACCGAGTAGATGGTGACGATGTTGGGATGATTCAGGGCAGCGACGGCGCGCGCCTCGCGCTCGAATCGTTCACGGCGGTCCGCGTCCATCGCCAACCCTGGCGACAGCACCTTGAGGGCCACGCGGCGTCCGAGGCGCGTGTCCTCGGCGGCGTAGACCTCGCCCATGCCGCCCTTACCTAGGGATCCGACGATGTGGTAGTGGCCGATGCTGGTCCCGACCAATGCGATGCTCCCGTAGGTCGCGCTGTCCGTTGCAGCGAATCATACGGCGAATCCGGCGCGCCGCCTCAACGGAGGTCCGCGCCGGGTTCGATCGACAGATTCGCGGCCACCCGCCTTCAGTAGCGAGCGATGGAACGAATGTCGTCGATCGGCGCCAGTCGGAGTCGAGCGCCTGAGCAGCTGCGGCCGAAGGCGGCGGTTTGCTAAGCCCGCCGAGAATCACAAAACGGGCCTGAAATCGATGATTTCAGGCCCGTCTTGCTTGGCGATTCGAGCTTCTGAGTGAAACCGCGTCTGTCAGCTGGGATCGGTCGGCCTTGGCGGTAGGGCACCGTCCTCACCGGCGGCTATTTGTCGTCTGTCGCGCGGACACGACGGACCGGACGAGTCGTCCAATTTTCGAGCGTCAGACCTTTAACGCGATTGAATTCGGCGATGTTGTTCGTCACCAGTCTGAGCCCGAGGCTGCGGGCGTGAGCGGCAATGAAGAGATCATTGGCGCCGATCATCTGGCCTCGTTTCTTCAGGTCAGCACGGATCTGCGCGTAGTGGGCAGCAGCGTCGTCGGGAAAGTCCAGGACCGCGACGTGTGGAAGAAACGCGTGGAGGGCGGTGCCGTCCTGCATTCGGCGCGGAGACACTTCAACGCCGTAGAGCAGTTCCGACTTGGTAATCACCGACATGCAGACGTCGGTGACCGGTACGCTGCGCAGCTGCTTGATCACCGCCTCGCTCGAGCGCTTCATGATGTAGGAGCACGTGTCGGTGTCGAGCATGTATCGAGCCATCAGGGCTCGCGCTCCTGGACGGGCAGGTCCTCGACGTTCGTCATGTACGCGTCAGACGCGACGGGACCATTCTCGAGATACGAGGCCCAATCCGTCGGGCGGGGCGACAGGATGACATCCTCACCCTCCTTGCGGATGAACACTTCCTGGGTATCGAATTGAAACTCTTTCGGCAGCCGGACCGCCTGGCTCCGGTTGTTCATAAACACCTTTGCTCGTCGCTGCATCGTTGGACCTCCAATGGGCGCCGTATACACAAGTATATGCCAGTGGGTCAGGGTCAACAAGCCAGTTCTTAGCTTTCCCGCGCGGTGAGGTGGCCGAGAGGCTGAAGGCGGCGGTTTGCTAAGGCTGCCAGGAATCACAGAACGGGCCTGAAATCGATGATTTCAGGCCCGCACACTGGAGCCGGTGCCATTGTGTGCCTCGGGGGCACACGTAGAAGGTCGGAGTTGCGAGCCGACGCGGCAGCGCCTTGCCCGCTGCAGTGCGTCGCACTACAATTGCAGTGCACGCACTGGAGGATCCCTTCATGGACGATCAGATCACCGTCCGTCTGCCCACACCGTTGGGTCGTACGCTCAGGCGAACATCTCGCCGCCTGGGACGCCGGCCTTCGCACGTCGTCCGCATGGCACTCGAGGCGTTCCTTCAGGGAGCACCGTTGGCCGACGGTAAGCGAGCCGAACGGGTGGAGCACCTCATCGGCTCGCTGTCGTCGGGAATCCCCGACTTGGCGGAGCGACATCGTGAGTACGTGCTCGCGTCGTTGAAGCATGCGCGGTGAGCTGCTGCTCGATACCGGTGCGCTGGTCTCGCTCCTCGATCGCAGCCAGACGCACCACCTGAAGTGCCGTCGTGCCTTCGCCGACTGGACCGGCCCTGTGGTGTCGACCGAGGCGGTGCTGACTGAAGCCACCCACCTCCTGGCCGGTGTTCAGGGCGGACGCGCCGCCTGCGTCGATTTCTTCCTCTCCGGAGGCGCGCTTCTCGTTCCTTCGAGCACGACGTCATTGCAGCGTGTCCGGAAGCTGCTCGACAAGTATGCCGATCTGCCGATGGACTTTGCGGATGCCACGCTGGTCGCGCTGGCCGAGGAGCTCGATTGCACGTCCGTGTTCACGACGGATCGGACGGATTTTTCGGTCTACAGACTCAAAGGCCGGAAGGCCTTTCGTATCCTGCCGAGCGACTGAGTCATCCAGAACGATCATCTCGAGTCGGAAGCCACGAAACAGTGGCTCGCCGAGTTGTCAGGCGTGAAGGTGTGCCTGTTGTTCGGCACCCGTCCCGTCGCACGCCACTCCCGGACGGTACGCGACGTTGCGAACGGGTCAGTCCAGGCCCACTTCCTTCCCGATGACCCTTGCGACGAATCCGCTGCGCGTGGTCGGATCGTCGAAGAGAGCACGGATGCAGGTCCGGACCGCCCCGTCGACGCCAGAGCTGGCCGCACTCGCCGCCCAGGAGCTTGGACGGCCCGATCCGGGCCAGCGGCTGGAAGCCGCGTGGCGCGCCGCTCCCACAATGAGTCGGTTCCTGCGCCGGCTCGCCGTCGACGATGACGGGTACGAGCGTATCCGATCGAAACCGCGAGGTCCTTGGCGCGTTGTCCCAAGACGGCCACGCGGCAGATCGGACTGCTACGGGTGCTCGTCGGCGACGTCACCGGAGCCGCCGCGGTGCTGGCGAAATCGCCCGGTCTGGGTTGGTCCGATCCCGATCATCCCGGCACACGTGACGCTGTTGCCTCCCACCCATCGTCGCTGGCAGAGGCCACACGTTTCCCGAACTCTCTGTCTCTGGGCCGCGTTTGCCATCAATGGCGAGCCGGACCAACGACTGATCCCGGTCACGAATGTTGTCCGGTCGGCGCTGCCGGGGCGTTTACAGAATGAACGCTGCTGGCCAGCCAGTCGGGCGCCAGCACGGGGGGAGTCATGCGTGGGACAGCGCGCCGCGTGAACCCCGACCACCGACATGGACGACTACCGTTCGAATGATATGGCGGAACGGAGTACGCGGCCACCACCAGTGCCGACGACCACGTGAGGAATCCATGACGCCTCGACCGACACGCTTTTGGGCCACCCTGGCTGCGGCGCTCGTCGTCGGCGGCAGCGGTTGTTCACCGACCGGGCCGGCGACACCGACGACACCGAGCGTGCCGTCGGCTCCGCCGCCGGTTTCGACCGACCTCGTGCTCAAGGGAGTCGGCCCAGTAGCTGGAAAATCAAAGAAACCGCTGCCTTTTCTGCGTTGAGCGCAGGACGGACATCGCGGGCTTTCCGAGTCGGATCCGATGCCTGACAGGGACAATTTCAGGGACAAATCCGAGGAACCGTCAGTTCGCATAACCCGTGATGTCGTATATACTTAGGATTCCCGTCGCGGTGAGGTGGCCGAGAGGCTGAAGGCGATGGTTTGCTAAGGCCAGCGGAGATTCCAGAACGGGCCTGAAATTGATGATTTCAGGCCCGTTTTTTATTGGATCGTTGGTTGGCGTTGGCTCCCGAATGACCGTTCCTGGACCGCGTGTGGGCACACTTTCGAGCACACTCAAGGCGATGCCAATGTGTGCCTATCAAGCACACGTTGTGCTACGCTGATATCAGTGAAATACTTCGCCTGGGACGACGCGAAGAACGCGAAGCTCAAGGCGGATCGCGGCATCGGGTTCGAGGACGTCGTCTTCCACATCGAGCGTGGTGACCTGCTCGACATCCTGGAACACCCGAACCCCGACCGGTACGCCGGCCAGCGTATCTTCGTTGTCCAGCGCGAGGACTACGTATACCTGGTGCCGTTCGTCGAGGACGAGCACTCGGTGTTCCTGAAGACGATCATCCCAAGCCGGAAGGCAACGAAGCAGTGCCTCGGTGAGGAGCCCGACGATGAAGATGGACCCTGACGAGAAAGAGTTGCTCGAGTCCGTCGAGCGCCGCGAGTGGAAGTCTGCCAAGGGCGGCAAGCGCGAGCGCGCCCGGTACTCCCGCTACGCGAAGGCCACGTTCCGTAAGGACCGGCGGCTAAACATCCGGCTATCGAGCAAGGACCTGGAGGCCATCCAAAAGCGAGCTCTAGCCGAGGGTTTGCCTTATCAGACGCTGATTGCCAGCCTGCTGCACAAGTATGCGTCTGGTCGCCTCAAAGAGATCTGAGAAGCGGCCTTGACGTTTGTAGAGTTGTCAGGTGGTTGCCTGGTTTCGAGGTCCGCTCCCAGGCCGTGCGGGACTGGCACGTGCGCCTAAGCGGTGAGCCGGATCGATGGTTACAGGGCTGCGGCCTGCCCAACACTATGGAGACGAGATGAAGTCAATCGCCGCGTCGGCCGCGCTTCTGTTGCTGTTGATTGGATCGGATGCGGCGGTTCATACGCAGGAGGCGATTGCAACCACCGGCGATTCCCGCTTCAGAGTCGTTCTTCTTGGGACGAGGAGTGGTCCGAGCTTCGATGCGCAACGGTTAGGTATCAGCACGCTCGTTCTGGCAGGGCCCGAGAAACTGCTGTTCGATTGTGGGCGGGCCTCGACCACGGGTATGGCGAGATTGGCGATCAATCCGGCTGATGTGACCAAGGTGTTCCTCACCCACCTCCACTCAGACCACATTGTCTCGTTGCCCGAGCTAGTCTTGTTTCCGTGGGCTTCTCAAGGCCGATCCGCGCCATTGCAGGTGTGGGGGCCAGATGGCACGCGGTCGATGGTCAAACACTTGCTGGAAGCGTTCTCGTTCGACATCCATATCCGGCGCGATGTGGACGAGAAGTTCCCGTCCGAAGGCATCAGAGTCATTGCGAACGATATTCGCGAAGGTGTGGTCCACGAGGCGAACGGCGTGAAGGTCAGCGCCTTCTTCGTCGATCACGGACCTGTCAAACCGGCATTCGGCTACCGCGTCGACTACCAGGGTCACTCAGTTGTGATCTCGGGAGATACGAAGCCGTCCGAGTCGTTGGTCAAGTTCTCACGGAATGTTGACGTGTTGATTCACGAACTCGGGCAATCGAAGCAGGCTCCTTTCCTGACCGGCCCGCCTGACGAATTGATCCCGAACTCGCGCCTGACTCGCCGGCAAGCCAGAACGATTGTCGATCACCACACCGATGCGTCAGAAGCCGGTCAACTCTTTCAACGGGTACAGCCGAAGCTCGCAGTGTTCTCACACTATCCAAACATCGTTCGGGCCGATGTTCTACGTGCTGTCACTCAGAGCTATGCAGGCCGTGTCGAGTTCGGCGAAGACCTGATGACGATTGAGATCGGCAGCGCGATCAATATCCGTCCGTTCACTCCAGCGAGCAAATAATCGACCGTCGCAGAAACCTCCTCTACGGACGGCGAAATCTCTCGACACAGGTCACACTCACAACGCTCTAACGACGCAACGCCGATCCGAATCACGTCATGCTCGATCGACTTCGGTCGGTCGTCCCAAATGCAACCGTGGAGTACATTCGTTTGGCCAAGGGTTCCGTCGGGACGACGGTCAAAGAAACCGTCGCCTTGTCGCGGTTTCCTTCCGTATTCTGAGCAGAACGAGCGAAAAGCGGCCCTGTGTGCCCAAGAATGTGCCCAGACGGCTGTGCCCCAAACAGACAGCCAGCTGACGACACAAAGCACTCGTGTGGTTACATTTAACGCCAAAGGCGACGGTTTGGACGTGGGTCGCCTTCACCGCTCCGCGATCGAGCGTTTCCGTGTAAGTGTCTCAGTCACGTATACTTGCAGACGCGCGGTGAGGTGGCCGAGAGGCTGAAGGCGGCGGTTTGCTAAGGCCGCCACTGATCATAGAACGGGCCGGAATCTTCGAGATTTCGGCCCGTTTTTTATTGAGAACTTGGTTGGGCGTTGGCTGCCGGATGATGGTTCGTGGACCGCGTTTGGGCACACTGGTGGGCACACTTCGGTGGACGCCAATGTGTGCCTTATGGGCACACGTTGTGCTACGCGCTGACGGCAGTGAAGTACTTCGCCTGGGACGAGGCGAAGAACGCGAAGCTCAAGGCGGACCGAGGCATCGGGTTTGAGGACGTCGTTTTCCACATCGAACGTGGCGACCTGCTCGACATCCTGGAGCACCCGAATCCCGAGCGTTACGCCGGCCAGCGGAACCTCGTCGTCCAACGTGAGGACTTCGTATACCTGGTGCCGTTCGTCGAGGACGAGCACACGGTCTTCCTGAAGACGATCATTCCGAGTCGGAGGGCCACGAAGCAGTACATGGGTGAGGAGTCCGACGATGAAGATTGACGCCGACGAAAAGGAATTGCTCGAGTCGGTCGAGCGCGGCGAGTGGAAGTCCGCCGGCGGTGCCAAGCGCGAGTGCACTCGCTACGCTCGCTATGCCAAGGCCACGTACCGCAAGGATCGTCGGCTGAACATTCGCCTGTCGAGCAAGGATCTGGAGGCGATTCAGAAGCGGGCGCTCACCGAAGGCTTGCCTTACCAGACGCTGATCGCCAGCCTGCTGCACAAGTACGCAACCGGGCGCCTCAAAGAGATCTGAAGAGCCGAGAAATCCGTTCCAGTCAGCGCAACATCCGCCTGAATCAATCCGCCCAGAAGAACGGAGACCGTGCTCGTCGCGGTCCGGTCATGGCAGCCGCACGCGGAAGATGTTTCGCTCGGTGGTGCTCCGAACGAAGGCCACCAGAGGCAGGGCGTCCGCCGGGTATACGAAGCCGTTCAGAGTGTGCGTCACACGCAGTTTGGCCAGGTCGGCTTGCGATCGGATGCCGTGCGGCGGGAGATCAGGCAGCGTCTCCCGTGGGTCGAGCGCAACCACGAACGTTCGCGCGGACTGCGACGTCTCCCTGTCGCCTAATCTGACGACGAGCGACTTCGCGTTCGCCGTCCAGTCGACTTCGCACTCACTGCACAAGAGCACTGGTGATCTACCCGGCGAAGTTGGGAACGCGAGATCTTCCTGGCTCGAGTCTATGCCCGGCGCAGCCTCGACGCGGGCCACAAGCCACGCGCCGTCGGGTGAGACACTCTGAAAGAACAACACCGGACGCGCAACGGCCTTTTCTGGATCGCCGTGCGCCCAAATACGATAAATGAAGCTCGCTCCACCCTCCGTCCCGCGGAAGTAAACGCTGCCCTGGGCGCCAAAATGCGGACTGTCCGCCTCCTGTGGCGAGAGCTGTCGCGGCGGCGTTCGACGGTCCATTTGGCCGAGCCAGATGTGCGACAGGCCATGCTCGTCGAGCGCGGCAAACACAATCTGTTTGCCGTCGCGCGACACGTCGTATCCGCTCACTCGGAAGCCGGGAAGCACCGCTTCGGACCGTGAGATCTCGAGATCGGTCTCCCATAACTCGCCTGCCGTCTCACCTGGACCAACGAATCGCACCGCGCCCTGGCGAACGAGATAGAGCAAGCGACCGTCCGCCGAGAACGGCTGCGACATGCCGGAGTTGGGCAGCATGGGGACAAAGGCGTAGCCCTCCCTCGAAACCGCACGCTCGCCAGCGGCATCACGGACCCAGATCGACGATTGCCGGTTGCCGACCGATGTCAGGAGCGCTCGGCCGTCGGGCGACACCGCGATGCCTTCCTCCTCATTCGGTCCGCTCGAGACCTGTTCGGGAGTTCCGCCCGGGAAGCGCTGTCTCCAGATGTGAAAGCTGCCACTGCTATTGGAGGAGAAATACATCCACCTCCCATCCGGCGACCAGGCCGCCGACGTGCACTGGCCCGGTGGACCGACTCGGCGACTCGAACGTCCGTCCATCGCCACGAGCCGGCACGGTTGCCACACCGGTGCGACCATTTCAGCGATCAGAACCCAAGCGCCGTCGGGCGACAGATACGAGCGGTGAGCCATACCACGCTCACCCTCTGGGGTGTACACGGCGCGGACCGCCTGCCGTTTGGCGTCCGCCGACACGACATTCATATGAAGACCGGTGGTGATTTCCGAGAACAGCACACGATCGCGCGTCCACGTGAGCCCCGAGGCGTTCCCAAGCCAGAAACGGGGCGTTCGGTCTGCAATTGGAATAACCCACGTGTCCCAGACAGCGCCCTTGTGTGTGGTATACGCGATACGTGAACCGTCCGGGGAAAAGACCGGACTCATCTTTCCCGCGCTGTCGGAGGTCAGTTGCACCGGCTCGCCGTCCGGAAGCGCTTTCAGATAGATCTGTCCGACGCCTTCGAATGTGCTGTCGCCGCGGATGAACGTCAGCAGACGCCCGTCCGGAGAGAGGGCCGGCGAAGTTGCGGAGTCGGCGAAGTGGGTGATCTGAGTGTACTCGCCGCGAACGGGATCTCCTCGCGGCGAGTACGGCCACATCAAGGCCCCAACACCAACGACCACCGTGATCGCAGTCCCGACAATCAGGGCAGGTCTGTGACGCAGCCACAGCGATCCGGCGGACAGGCCGGTGTTGAGTTTGACCAGATCGCCACGCACTGCAGCGGCGGTCTGATATCGCGCCTCGCGACTTGGTTGCATCAATCGAACGATCACGCGCTCCAGCGCGTGAGGTACCGCGGGATTTACAACTCGCGGTGACTTCAGCGCGGCGTGAAGAATCGCCTCGGGGCGCCGAGATGATTCAGCGCCGCCGAACGCCGATCGTCCAGTCACCATTTCATACAGGACGGCACCCAAGGAGAACAGATCCGTTCGCGCATCGACGGATTCACCTCTGGCCTGTTCCGGAGACATGTAGGCCACCGTACCAAGCACCGCCCCTGGGCTCGACAGCTCCGGCGCACGTCCGACGCCCCGCGCGAGGACGGAGGGACAGGTTTCGGGGCGTTCGATATCCTTTGCCAACCCGAAGTCGAGCACCTTGACGGTGCCGGTGGGTGTGATCTTGATGTTGGCCGGCTTGATGTCTCTGTGGATGATGCCGCGATCGTGCGCTGCGGCAAGTGCCTCCGTGATCTGAATCGCCATCGCCACTGCCTCGGCGATCGGGAGCCGTCCTTCCGTCAGTCGTTCGGCAAGGTTCGGCCCGTCGACAAACTCGAGAACCAGGGCGGGGACACCATCCGTCGCTTCGAGGCCGTAGATGGCGCCGATGTGCGGATGATTCAGCGCCGCGAGGATGCGTGCCTCGCGCTCGAAGCGCGTCACACGTTCGGGGTCGACCGTAAAAACTTGTGGCAGGAGCTTGATGGCGACGTCACGGTCCAGGGTGCCGTCTCGCGCGCGATAGACCTCGCCCATCCCTCCAGCTCCGAGCCGGCTCTGGATTTCATAGGGTCCAACGCGATCGCCGACAGACAGACGCTCCTCCGGCATCTCGTGAGTCAGGTAAGCAAACGGTCCATTCAGGAAATTGTCCGCATCCGACGTCTGGGCCAGCAACGAGTCGACCTCGCGACGCAGGTCGGCGTCGTTGCCGCAGGCCGTGGCAACAAATGCGGCGCGCGCGTGCTCGTCCAGCAGCAAGGCGCCGTGCACGATCGGCGCGACGTGGGACCAGCGGTTCGATGTCACGTCCGCCGGTCGCGCTGAGCGCGGCCGGCCTCTCCCTTCAGCTCACGGAGCAGCCAGAGCTTGGCCAACCGCCAATCGCGCTTGACTGTCTCAGCGGACACGTGAAGCACTTCGGCTGTCTCTTCCGTCGTCAGTCCGCCGAAGAAGCGCAGCTCCACAACCTGACTCCTTCTTGCGTCTACGGCTGCAAAGGCCTCCAACGCGCGATCCAACTCGACGACATCGAGCGCCGGCTCGGCCGCGATGAACCGCGCTTCTTCGATCACGACGCGCTCCGCCCCACCGCCACGCTTCTGATAGCCGCGCGATCGCGCGTGATCGACGAGGACCCGGCGCATCAAGCGGGCAGCGATGCCCATGAAGTGCGCCCGATCCTGCCAACGAACCTGACGCGCGTCGATGAACCGGAGAAACGCCTCGTTGACGAGCGCCGTGGGCTGGAGCGTGTGGCCTTGCCGCTCGCGCGTCATACAGGCACGTGCGAGCCGCCGTAACTCCGCTTCGACGAGGGGCACCAGCTGAGCGAGCGCCGTTTCGTCGCCGCCGCTCCACGCCCGCAGCAGTTGGGTCACGTTCTGTGGTGCAAGCGACACGAGCCCTCTTCTGCCTTCGATGGGCCGCGGTTTATCTAACGTTTTTGGCAATGTTACCGGGATTTCCGCCCGTTCCCGCATTCCCTAATGTGGAGCTCATCATGGCACCCCACCGGTGCCGACACAAACAAGTCTTTTCGAATGTGTCTCGCACCAAATGGGCGTGTTCCTCAGGGCTCCGTCTCGTCGTCACGCGCCGACGATCTCGCACTGGGAGCCGATGAATGCGTGCCGCAGGCGTGATGCGGCCCTTCCAAGGAGAGCGTATGAAACGAACGAATTGGGCCCCTGTCGTCGTGATCCTGGGTGCAGTGGTCGCACTGGCCGGCACGGGGAACGCACAGGAACGGGCCGATAAGCCACAAGGGAATCGCGCGTGCAGCGACGCCACTCTGCGGGGCACCTACGGCGTCCAGATCTCTGGCATGCGGCCGTCGGCACCCGGTGGACCGATGGAGTCGGTGATTGGCGTCGTCATCCGCCACTACGACGGACTGGGCCAATTCACTCAGGTGGACAACGTAAAAGGCTCCATCAGCGGGATGGTGCCCGACCGTCAAGGGTCAGGCATCTATCGCGTGAACGAAGACTGCACGGGTGTTGCGCAGGCCCAGCCTGGTCCGGGCATCCTGCTCGAGGAGCGCTTCGTGATCGTGGATGACGGCAACGAGATCCGCAGCATGACGAGCCTCCCGCCGCCCGTGATGGTGACTGGCACGTACAAGCGGATTCACACACGGTAGTGGCTGCGTTGAGAGGAATCCTCCTCCTCGTCGTGCTCGTCCAAGGACTGATCGGTTGCGGAGGCTCTGGTTCTCCGTCGGTGCCATCGCCGGTTCCGCGGCCAGCACCGCAACCGACCGCCTTTCAGGTGATGGGCTATGTGTTCGACACCGTGAACAGAGCGCTCGCTGGCGCCCGCGTGGAGGTCCTCGATGGCCCGCAGGCTGGTACATCCACGACGTCTGACCCCGTTGGCGCATTCTCGTTGACCGGGACATTTGGCGGCGCGACTCGATTCCGCGCGACCAAGGAAGGCTACGTCGCCGGAACCCAGGCTCTTGGTTTGACTGGCACGGGAAGGTCTATCGTTTTCGCGCTGGACGTACTCGCCGGGTCCGTGAACATCGCGGGGGACTATACGCTGACCTTCACGGCCGATGGCGCGTGCGCTGGTCAGCTCCCGACGGAAGTTCGCACGCGAACGTACGCGGCAACGATTACGCCGGCCTCGTCTTTAACCCGCCCAGCCAACACTCAGTTCACGGCCGTCCTCAGCGGTGCTGAATTGGACACCTACTACAGGATGATCTCGATTTTCGTCGCCGGCGACTACGTCGATTTTGACCTCAGTGATAACTTTCTCTTGGAGGAGGTCGCACCGGACACGTACCTCACGATTGGTGGTGTCGGCGCGGCTTCCGTAGGGACATCAGGCGTGTCCACGATCTCCGCTTCATTCCAGGGCCTATTTGACTACTGCGTCACGAAGGCGGAACCAAACGCGGGAAACCTCTATAGCTGCGTCCCAGCCGAGGCGATCGCGCACGCTCAGTGTGCATCGAAGAATCATCGGCTGATCTTGACGCGGCGATGATCTGTCCTGGTTGAACCGTCATGCGCATCGTCGCGGAGAGGTTGAAGGAATCCTGGGCAACTCACGACGATGGCGCGACGGTCACGCCGCGATGTTGTTGGCGGTGGGTTGCAGTGGCGCCGGGCCCGCCGCAAGGACCTGTCCGCATGGCTGATCGGGCTGTGGAAGAAGTACTCGCGTCGCGACGCGTTCACAGAAGCTGAGGCATGCGACGGAGAATCTCGGAGTCTGCAACGACGCACAACGCGCGCCAGCAGGAGGTCCGCGTTTTGTCGATGTCTTTGTGCGAGTGTGCCCAAACTCCTCGGCTTGCCATCACGAAATCGCCCCGTTTTTCGGCTGGATTTGTTGAAGGCGGCGGTTTGAAAAACCGTTGTAGGTTCGAGAGAAAAAGTCGGATCCGGCAAGTGCCGATTTCACGTACACTTACCGTGTGCGGTGAGGTGGCCGAGAGGCTGAAGGCGGCGGTTTGCTAAGCCGTCGCCGTTCGCTCGACCGGTGAATGCGAGTCGAGGAACAGCCAGCACACCGCACCGACGAGGTAGATGCCGGACGAGAGATAGAACGTCAGCGTCCAGTTGCCGGACGTCCACGCGAGCAAGTACCCCACCACCGTGACCGACAGCGCGCCGGCGATGCTGCCCATCATGTTCATCGCGCCCGACACCGTGCCCGCATAGCGGCCGCCGATATCCATCGTGCTCGCCCACGCCGCGGGCATCACGAAATCGTTGAAGAACCCGGCCATGCCCAGGACGAACATCGCCTGCACCGGGTCCGCGATGCGCGTGAAGATGACGATGCACGTCGAGGCGCCGACGAATCCCGTGACGGCGATGATGCGGCGCGCCAGCGAGATGCTGCCGTACCGCTTCGTGAGCCGCGGGACGAGGAACGCCGAGACGAGGCATCCAGCGCCGCCGAGAAGTAACGGCAGGCCGGACAGGAGCGCGCCCATGTTGAAGCTCGCTCCGCGTGCGGTGCGGAGGTACGTGGGCAGCCAGTTGATGTAGAACCACCACCCGTATGCCAGGCACATGTACTGGATCGAGAGCAGCCAGACGTGCCGGTTGGAGAAGATCACACCCCAGGGCACGCCGCCGTGCGCGATGGCGGTGTCCTTCGCCGGCGGGAGCAGTGCCAGCTCGGCCTCGTTCACGCTCGGATGCTCGCTCGGGACGTCGCGGTACCACCGGTAGAACAGGATCGCCCAGATGACCCCGATGACGCCGAAGACCTCGAACGTCCGGCGCCATGAAATCGCCGAGATGAGCAGTGCCACCAGAATCGGCGTGAAGGCGCCGCTGATTCGCGTCGCGAGCCAGACCACCGCCTGCGCGCGCTCGCGCTCCTTGACCGGCAGCCAGATCGTCAGCACGCGCGTCAGGTTCGGGAACGCCCCGGCCTCACCGGCGCCGAAAAGCGCGCGCGTGGCGATGAGCGAGGGCGCGCTCCACACCCATCCGGTCGCCGCGGTGAAGAACGACCACCACATGACGATCCGCATGAGCACGCGGCGCGGACCGATCTTGTCGCCCAGCCAGCCGCCAGGGATTTCGAAGACCGCGTACGCCCAGCCGAATGCGGACAGCGCCCAACCCATCTGAATCGTCGACAGCGCGAGATCCTTGCTGATGAGGGGCGCGGCGACCGCGATACCTACGCGATCGATGTAGGTGATGACGGCGAGGGTGACCGCAAACGCGGTGACGATGTATCGCGCTTTCGAGGGCGTTGTATTCATGAAGGGCTACTGCGCCGGCAGCTCTTTGACCGCGATGGTCCGCCAGCGCCAGAATCCACCGTCGACCCAACGGGGCGTCTTTTCGTTGCTGAAGTGCATCTGGATGGCGATCATTCCGTCGGTCGCGCCACCGGCCGCGTGATTCGCGGTGTCAGTGAAGTCGGTGATGAGCTGGTCATTGATCCAGACGGTGATGTGCGGGACGTCGCCAGTGAACCGCGCCCGGATCGTGTTCCACGCTTCGCGCTTCCAGGCTTTCTGCCAGGTCTCTGCGCGCTCCTTGGCCTGCGCGGCGCGTTCCTCGTCGGAGACCTTCGCCGCGGCGGCGGCCGTGGTGGCGTTCTGCACGCCGGTCAGGCCTTCGCCGTAGATGCCGCCCATGCCACCGCCCGGCAGGTAGTCGAGCGTGACCTGGTAGGCGTCGCCGGCTTCGTTCGAGCGAAGGAACAAGCCGCTGTCGCATCCCCAGTCGGGCTTGATCTCCATGTAGACCTCGACGTTCTTGTACTTCTTGTCTGTGAGGAGGATTCCGCCCTGCCCGCGCGGGTTCTGGGTGCCGACGATGAGGCCGTGGAGGACGTGATAGTCCGGCGTCGTGCCGTGGTGATTGGTCTTGCTCACGTGCCAGCCGGTCAGATCCTTGCCGTTAAAGATCGGCGTGAACCCGTCGGGAATCCTGGGCCCGGGATCGGCAGCCTCTGTCTGCGCCGCCGGGCGGTGCGGTGCCGTCCCGTTGTCCGGCTTGCGCCGACACGCGCCCGAGCGCGATGCTCAGCGCCCCAACGCTCAGGAAGATCGCACCTGCGAACACGAGGAATCGAGCTTTCTGCATACAGTTCTCTGGCCCCACTGGGGCGAGCGCCGACACGTTCGTCCTGATGCCCGCAAAGTTTGGAGACGCGACACTAGCATGACTTTGGTCTGCATGCAAAACGCCATGTATAGTAAAGACCATGAAACTGCTTCGTGTAGGTACACCAGGAAAAGAACGGCCGGCGGTGCTCGATGCGGCGGGCGTCATCAGGGACCTGTCGTCGGTCGTGACCGATATTGCCGGGGACGCACTGCTCCCGGATTCGCTCGCCAGGATTCGCAAGATCGACGCGGCCGGGTTGCCCGCAGTCACCGGGTCGCCGCGGATTGGGCCGTGCGTCGGCAGCGTGGGGAAATTCGTCTGCGTGGGGCTGAACTACTCCGATCACGCCGCCGAGTCGAACATGGCCGTGCCGGTCGAGCCGATCATCTTCATGAAGGCGACCTCGAGCATTTCCGGTCCCTACGATGACGTCGAGCTGCCGCGCGGCTCGCAGAAGAGCGACTGGGAAGTCGAGCTGGGCGTGGTCATCGGCAAGGCCGCCAAGTATGTGAGCGAGGCCGACGCGATGTCGCACGTCGCGGGGTTCTGCGTGGTCAACGATCTCTCCGAACGCGCGTTCCAGCTCGAGGGCACCGGTCAGTGGGTGAAAGGCAAGAGCGCCGATACGTTCGGACCGATCGGGCCATGGCTCGTAACAGCCGACGAAGTCCCCGATTGCCAGAACCTCAAGTTGTGGCTGGAAGTCGACGGTCATCGGTACCAGAACGGCACGACCAAGACGATGGTGTTCGGGGTGCAGTTCCTCGTGAGCTACCTGAGCCGCTTCATGAGCCTGCAGCCCGGCGACATCATCACCACGGGCACGCCGCCCGGCGTTGGCGCGGGACAGAAGCCGCCCGTGTTCCTGCGCGCCGGCAACGTGATGCGCCTGGGCGTCGACGGGTTGGGCGAGCAGCGTCAGAAGGTTGTCGCCTAGGGTAGCCCCGGGGTCTGACCCCAAGAGCATCATGCCTCCCTCAGACTCGATCGTTCAGGGTCTCTCCTCCATCGTCGGCGCCGATGCGGTCCTGACGCGCGCCGAAGATTTGATTCCGTACAGCTTCGACGGCACGGCCGCGATGAAGGTGCGGCCGTCCGCGGTCGTCTTTCCGCGGACGACGGCGCAGGTGGCCGAGTGCGTCGGCCTGGCGGCCTCGAGCGGGACGCCGATCGTCACGCGCGGGTCGGGAACGGGATTGAGCGGTGGCAGCGTGCCGAGCCCCGGGTGCCTGGTGCTCTGCCTGACGCAGATGGACGTGATCCTCGACGTCGATCCCCGCAACCTCACCCTGCGGGCGCAGCCAGGCGTGACAAACCAGCGCATCGACGAGGCGGCGTCGCGACATGGCCTGTTCTACCCGCCAGATCCCGGTTCGCAGCGGATCAGCACGATTGGCGGCAACGTGGCCGAAAACTCGGGAGGCCTGCGCGGGCTCAAGTACGGCGTCACGCGCGACTACGTCATGGGCCTGGAGGTCGTGCTGGCCGACGGCCGGGTGGCGCGCCTCGGCAGTGCCTGCGTGAAGGACGTCGCCGGCTACTCGCTCAAGGATCTCTTCGTCGGATCGGAGGGCACGCTCGGCATCATCACCGAAGTGCTGCTCAAGCTGGTGCCGCGCCCGGCCGCACGGCGGACGATGCTCGCGCTCTACGACAGTATCGAGGACGCCGCTGCCACCGTCTCCGCCATCGTCGCCGCGCGCATCATTCCCTGCACGCTGGAGTTCCTCGACAGGATGACGGCTGGCTGCGTCGAGGATTATGCGCACGTGGGGTTGCCGACTGATTGCGAAGCGGTCCTCCTGATGGAAACCGACGGCCATCCGGCGGCGGTCGCCGACGAGGCCGCGCGCATGGAAGCGATCGCGCGCGAGCATCGCGCCCGTGACGTGCGCACCGCACGAGACGAGGCCGAGGGCGTGCAGCTCGCGGCCGCGCGCCGGAATGCATTCGCGGCGCTTGCGCGCAGAAGGCCGACGACGATTCTCGAGGACGTCACCGTGCCACGGAGCGAGCTGGCGACGATGGTGCGGTTCATCGCCGACACGGCGGCAGCGTTCAATCTCCAGATTGGTACGTTCGGCCACATGGGCGACGGGAACCTGCACCCGACGTTTCTGACCGACGAGCGCGACACCGACGAAATGGGACGCGTGCACCGCGCGTTCGACGCAATCATGAACCGGACGCTCGAGCTCGGCGGCACGATCACGGGCGAGCACGGCATCGGCCTGGCCAAGAAGCCGTGGCTGCGCCAGCAGATGGGGGACGCCAGCTTCGGGCTGATGCGTCAGGTCAAAGCGGCGCTCGATCCGAAGGGGTTGCTGAATCCGGGGAAGATCTTTGATTGATACTGGTCAGGCTCAGGGCTCAAGGCATCAAGGCTCAAGGCTCAGGCAAGATCTTCAAGTAAGAGTTCGGAGGTTTTGCCTGAGCCCTGAGCCTTGAGCCCTGAGCCGATCCACAGATGCCGACCCTCCACACGCTCGACTACTCGGTGCTTCAGCAGTGCATGCATTGCGGTATGTGCCTGCCGACGTGCCCGACCTACGATGCGACCAAACGCGAGCGGAACAGTCCTCGCGGCCGCATCGCGTTGATGCGGGCGATCGCCGACGGTGAGTTGGAGGTGACCGACACGTTCGCCGACGAGATGAGCTATTGCCTCGGGTGCCTTGCCTGCCAGACGGCATGCCCGGCGGGTGTCAACTACACGGAGCTCTTCGAAACGGCGCGAAGCGACATCGAGCAGTCGGGCATCAACGACGCCCCTGCGCGGACCGTCTGGCGTGCGCTGACGCTCGGCTTTCTGTTCAGGAATCCGCGCGCGATGCACACCGCAGGCCTGCTGACGCGCTTCTATCAGCGCAGCGGGATGGAATTTGCCGTTCGCACGTTCGGCCTGACGATGTTTCTCCCCGCGACGCTGCGCCGTCTGGAGCCACAGACGCCACGCATCGCATCGAAGTTCACGAACCGGTTGATTGCGCCGAGCGAGTCACCGCGCGGCGCGGCGCGTTACCGCGTCGCCGTCCTCACCGGCTGCATTCAGGACCTCGTCTTTTCGAACGTCAATCGCGACACCGCGGACGTGCTCCTCGCCAACGGCTGCGCCGTCGAGACGCCATCGCCGCAGCCGTGCTGCGGATCGCTGCACGCCCACAACGGCGAGCTGGACCTCGCCCGTGATCAGGCCCGTCGGATGATCGATCTGTTTCCGCCAGACCGCTACGATGCGATCATCACGAACGCCGGCGGCTGCGGCTCGCACCTGCGTCACTATGGCCACCTGCTCGACGCCGATTCCCGCTACCGCGACCGCGCGCGTGCCTGGGACACGAAGCTGAAAGACGTGCACGAGTGGCTCGTGCAGATCGGTTGTCGCGCGCCATCGGCCGCGCCGTTCGAGGACGCCGTGACCGTGACCTACCACGACTCCTGTCATCTGGCTCACGGGCAGAAGGTGTCCGGGCAGCCGCGGGCACTCCTTCGCCTGCTGCCAGGCGTGTCGCTCGTCGAGCTGACCGAATCGACCTGGTGCTGTGGAAGTGCGGGCGTCTACGCGCTGACGCAGCCGGCGCAGGCCGACGCGCTGTTGCAGAGGAAAGTCGGTCACCTGAAGACGACACGGGCGAATCTCGTCGCGACCGCGAATCCGGGTTGTCATCTCCAGCTTGCGAGAGGCCTGCGCGACGCCGGCCAATCGATGGACGTCGCGCACCCTGTGTCACTTCTGGCGCGCGCATATAGACGCGAGACTGTGGGAGTACGCCAATGAAGAAAATCGTCGTTGAAACGCCGGGCGGTCCCGAGCGGATGCTTGTCGCCGATGCGCCGAAGCCGGCTCCAGGCCCGAAGGATGCCGTGGTCGCGATCGCGTATACGGGAGTCAACTTCATCGACGTGTACTTCCGCACCGGGCTCTACAAGTCGGACACGCCGATCGTTCTCGGCAGTGAGGCGTCGGGCACAGTCGAGAGCGTCGGACGCGAGGTCACCGAAGTCGCGCCGGGCGACCGCGTGGCCTACGCCATGGTGCGCGGCTCGTACGCGGAGTACGCGCTCGTGCCGGCAGCGCAGCTCGTCAAGATTCCCGCCGAAGTGGATTTTGCAACGGCCGCCGCGGTCATGCTGCAGGGGACGACGGCGCACTATTTGACGCACTCGACATTTCCTCTCGAGGCCGGTTCCACCTGCCTGGTGCACGCGGCCGCAGGCGGGACCGGCGGGCTCATCGTTCAGATGGCGAAACATCTCGGCGCGCGGGTCTTCGGTACCGTGTCAACCGAAGAGAAAGCGCGACAGGCGCGCGAGCTCGGTGCCGACGAAACGATCAACTACGCGACGCAGGACTTCGAGTCGGAAGTGAAACGCCTGACCGGCGGTCACGGCGTGGATGTCGTCTACGACTCGGTCGGCAAGACGACCTTCGACAAGAGCCTGAGCGTGCTGAGGCCGCGCGGCATGATGGCGCTCTTCGGTCAGTCGAGCGGCTCGGTGCCGCCCTTCGACCCCGCCATTCTCAATGCGCGCGGGTCGCTGTTCCTCACACGTCCCTCCCTCGCGCACCATTTGCTCGACCGCCAGGAGCTCCTCTGGCGCGTTGGCGACCTCCTCCGCTACGTCGCCTCCGGCGCAGTCAAGGTCCGCATCTCGGGCACCTACCCATTGTCAGAAGCCGCGAGCGCGCACGAGGAGCTCGAGGGGCGGAGGACGACGGGGAAGTTGTTGCTCAAGGTGGGGTAGGCGTCAAAGACACAGACAGCAGCGCCAGCGGCCCGAGCGCGGCGCGAAGTCGCCGCGCGAGAGCGAGCGGGGGTGGGGCCCCGCGAGCAATGATAAATGCGGACAGAATGCCGAAGCTACCCCAGCTCCACCTGTAAGGAACCAAGCTCCCCGAAGTCGACGCGGAACGTGTCCCCCGGCGCGATGGCGACCGGCGTGATGCACGTGCCCGTCGTGACGAGATCGCCGGCGGTCAGGCCCCGGCCATAGGTCCTGAGCTCGTTGGCGAGCCACGTCAGCGCGAGGCGCGGGTCGCGCAGGACGTTGGCGCCGACACCCCGTTCGGCCGGCCGGCCGTTGAGGAACGTTTCGACGACGTGGGAGGCGAGATCCTGCCGCCGCCAATCGACTTCGGTGGTCTCGCCGACCAAGAGCCAGCAGGCGCACGCGGTGTCGGCGATGAGCTGCGGGGCGCCGACGCGCGCGAAGTCGTCGTACCGTGAATCAGGAATCTCGATGGCGGGGTGCACGGCGTCGACGGCGTCGAGTACTTCCTGCACACCGTAGACGCTTTCACGAGCGGGCAGCGACCCCCGAAGCCGGAACGCGAATTCCGCTTCAGCCACTCGCATGGCGTTGCCGTCGAGCGAGGTCGGTGCCGGCGCCGGCCGATCTTTCGTGATCGTTGCCACGCGGCTGCTCAGCAATCTTCCGGCGAGGGGGCCGTCGACGCCGATGTGCCCCTGTCCGACGAGACTCGTCGCCGCGATTTTCCAGCCAACGACACGCTGGCCTGAGAGTGCCGCGACGGCGGCCTGAATGGCGTAGCCGTCCGAGCGGTCGGCCGGACGGCAGTGCGCGGGGAGCTCGGGAATTCTGGTCGAAGCCGTCCAGTGCCGCCAGAGGAGCGTGGCGGCCGCGCCGATGGCGTCGTGGTCGAGTGTTGCCATCGGGCGCGGCCGCCTTTCCTTGCGCAGATGTTGCGTGAAGTGCCTTACTTCTGGCTCGGGCTGTCGTCGGCCTGCAGGTCACCGAGGACGTACTGCATGCCGGCGAGCACGTGCTCGAGCATCGGCGTGATCGCGTAGATCTTCTCGTTGTGACCGTGCGCCTCGTAGAAGACGCGGCCTTTCCCTTCGCGTCGGATCCAGCTGAGCGCGTAGTCACCGTCGGGCCTGGGGTTCGACTCCTTGGCCTTGTCCTCGGGGGTCATCTTCGCGTAGTCGATGCTGGTGAGCACGCGCAGGTTCTTGCGCGAGTAGGTCTCACGGCTCATCGTGTACGTCTCGTCGACGATGACGAGTTCCGGCTTGCCCTTGAACATGGCGGTCAGCGGGCTGTTCGGATCGTCGACCTTGACCGTGATGTCCTGGCCGTCGTTCCAGTGGAACTTGAAGAAGCCGCCGATCATCGTGTTGAACTCGGGCCAGGTGCCAACCTGATTGTCGGGTCCGAGCTGTGTCGCAGGCGCCTGGCCGTTGCCGCGAACCGGCGTCGCCGGCGCCTGGGGGGCCGGCATCAGCGCAGCGAAACGCTGCGGGAAATCCGCCTGGCTGACGCGTCCTGAATTGTCGGTATCGAGCTTGGTGTACCAGGTGTCAGCTAGCCCGCTGAACTCTTCCCGGCTGATCTTCTGATCGGCGTTCTTGTCGCCCTGGGCGAGGAACTGCGCAACGACCGCGCCACCCTGCCCGCCGCGCCCGCCAAATCCGCCGCCGCGCCCGGCCGGTGCGGCGCCGGGACCCGCTGCGCGTGCGCCGCCAGCTGGGGCGTCAGCCGCAGGCCGGTTCTGATGATAGGAGTCGGTGGCCGCATGGATGCCCGCGAGGCCCTTGCCGCCGCGCACGAAGTCGAGGAGCGCCTTCCTGCGCGCTGCCGTTGCCGCCGGGTCGTTTGGATCGTCGAGGAACGCGCCCGTCGTGCTCGCCAGGAAGATGGCGTCGTACTGCTTGAGATTGGCCTCGTTGATATCGGCGGGATCGAACGTGATTGTCGTGCTCCACGCGCCGGTCTTCTTGCCCAACTCCTGGATCGTCACACCCGCGAGCGGAATGGACGAGTGCACGAACCCCGCGGCCTTGCTGAGCACGAGCACCTTGCGGGGCTGCTTCGCCTTGGCCGGAGCTTTGGCCGGGAGCGCGGCCATCATGGCCAGCACATGCTCCGGGTTGGGCGTCTGCGGCTGCGCGCCGCGACCCTGACCGGGGAAGAACCCGCCGCCGCCGGCCGGGGGCGCCGGCGCTGGGAGCGCCGCATTCAGGCCGGTCAGGAGCTGTTCCTGCGTCAGGAAGCCGGTCTTGGCGCTGTCCCACTCCGTGAACCACTTGTCGAACGTCGACTTCATCTCGTCGCGCGTGACGGCGCCATCCTTGTTAGCGTCGACTGCGGTAAAGATGGCCGGGCCGGCGTTGCCACGCCCCCCGCCACCACCACGACCCTGCTGGGCCTGCCCTGCGGGCGCCTGGGGCGGCTGCTGCGCCGTCACCCAACTGATGCCGCCCGCCATCAACGCCGCCGTGCATCCAGCCACGGTCAGCAGATAACGGGAGGCAGTCGAAAGCCTCGATTCCATACGTCCTCCTAGCGTCGCCCAAAACGGCGCGCCTATGCACTACGACGCAAACTTTTAAACGATTACACCTCGACCAATCTACTCGGAATCCCCTGGGCCCCGAAGCTAATTTCGGCCGTTTTTGCCGGCGCCGGCGGGGATGGTCGGAACTGACATGTCAGGTGTCTCCGCGACCCCGGCCCCGCCGGGCGAGGATGAGGGCCCCAAGGAGGACACACGCGAGCGCGACGACCGTGAGCCACGGTCGTCGCGGGTAGACGAGCGTCACGATGTACGAGCCGTCGCGCGGCGCGCGGAAGCCAAGCTGGCCTCTCACGGATTCGAGCGGGACGGCCAGTCCCGTGCCGCCCACGTGCGCCGACCAGGACGGATGGTAGTTGGTCCGGACGACCACTTCCGCTCCCGCTTGCGCGCCATCGATCGCGATTTGCGCCCCGAGGGGATCGAACGAGACGATCCGCCCCGCGCCAGCCGTCGTCGCGACGTCGCGCGTATCCGCGGCCAGATACTCGAACTGGTGCCACGGGCCCGCGCTCCAGCGCTCCACGAACATGTCGGGATGACGCCTCAGGTAGATGAGTGAGGCCTGGCTCCACACGATCAAGTGTCGAACGCCCCACTTCCGGAGCTCGTCGGTTACTTCATCGACGGACACCGTTCCAATCGCACGGCCCCTGAAAGCCCCTCCCGCGAGCACCTGGTCACGGTAGGGTGACCATTGCCACCCATCCCAGAGTCCGGAGTACAACCGGCGGCCCGTCGTCGTGCCGAGGACCTGCTCGACGTGCGCCGCGAAGGGCGTGGGTTCGGTCGTGGTCGCGGGATCGGCATCCATGTCGCGATGCGGCGTGTTCTCGACGAGCACGAGCGCTCCATCGAGCGCCGCGACCCGATCGACGAGTGCCGGATCGCCGTCGCGCAGGGTCCGGACGTGAGGCACCTGGAACACCAGAATCTGCAGATAGACGGCGCAGAGCGCGACGACCGACAGCGCGAGCGCTCGCCGGCCCACGAACCGTGTGAGGAAGACGGCCAGGATCGGTCCCAGGCACACCGCGAGCACATGGATTGGCCTCAGGAACAGGTACGCGAACTCGGGCGTGTTGAGCCGCATCAGGGCCATCGTGGCGAGTGCGATCCACGCGTACAAGCCGGCGCGCGAGCGGACGCGCCACGCCACATATGCCGTGATTGGCAGGCACACGCCGGCCAGGCCGCTGAAATCGTTGAACCAGCGCCCCGGCAGCCACAGGAGCTCGACGTTGTAGTAGACCTTCTTGAGAAACGTCAGGACGTCAAACGCCCCTCTGTGATCGAGGATGACGTTGTTTGGAATGAAGTACGCCGGGTACCGCCACGACTCCCAATACTGCGGCAGGCCGGCGACGAGAGCCACCGTCGTGGCGAAAAGGGCGCGCGCGAAACGCGTCGCGTCGCGATAGAACAGCGCTTCGAGCACGAGGAAGAACGCGGCGTAGACCAGGAACCCCGCGTGGACGTAATTGAGGAGCACGAGCGCGCCGAGGAGTAGCGGACCGCCCCAGCGCGTGCCGCGCGCCGCTGCCCGGCTCGCGGTGAGCGCGAGCAGCGTGCACGCGACGCCCGCGAGCGAATTGGTGTCACCACTCCGCAGCAACAGATACGAGAAGCCTGCCGTCGCGATTGCCGTCAGTCCGGCCGCCACATACCTGGCGTCATCGTCCTCCGCGTCCTCCTCTCGGTACAGGTGCCTGACACCTTCGCCCGTGAGTTGACGGAGAGGTAAGCTTTGCGCGCGGTCGGGGCGCAGGTCGCAGAACACCAGAACGGGCAGGGCGGCGAACATCAACAGCAGTAAGAGATGGAAGCCAACGGTAGGCCCCGCGAGCCACATGGGTAGCAGCGCCAGCACCGTGTGCGACTGCGTGACGTCCGACGACAGATGGTAACCACCGAGGTAGTGCCACTCCCAGCCGACGAACGCACCGCGCCGGAGCAGGGCGATGCCATCGATCGTGCTCTGAAATCTCGCGGGCCAGTTGTCGAGAAATGGGATCTCGGTCCACGTGCGTGGCGGAAACCAGACGAAGAAGAGCGCGAGGAGCACGATGAACCCCGTCCAGCCGGCGATCCGTGCGGTCCATCCGAGCGGCGAGCGCGTGGAAGGCCACGGCATGAGCGCCAGAAGCGATGTGAGGACGAGGAGACCGAGAAAGAGCGGTTGCTTGGGGCCGTGCACGGAGCCGGCGATATGTGCCCAGCGCGCGGTGAGCGCGTAGTTGAGCCACATGATCGCCAGCGATGCGAGGAGCGCCGCGCGGGGACCGATCGATCTCTGCACCATATCTGAGGCCGGGCCGCCCATCATAGCCCGAGGTGTTGTTTGCTATGATCTCGGGCGAGTGCGCCAACTGACGACCCATCCGACCAGGGACCGGTGAGGCATGCGGATCGCCGATCTCATGAATCACACGTGGGCGTATCGCGCGTGGCAGGCGCCATTTGCCGAGGCCAAGCTGCGTCCCCTCTTCGCGCACAACGACTTCGCGCGCGTCCGCCGCGTCCTTGACGTCGGGTGCGGACCAGGCACCAACGCGCATCATTTCGCCAACGTCGATTACACGGGCCTCGACATCAACGACGGCTACATCGCCGACGCGCGTCGCCGACACGGCCGCGACTTTCGTGTCGCCGACGTGACGCGCCTCGAGCCGGGGACGATAGAGCCCGCGGACATGGTGCTCGTCAACAGCCTGCTCCATCATCTCGACGATGATGAAACCCACCGAACGCTGGCGTCGCTGCCTCCGCTGGTCAGCGTCGACGGCACCGTGCACATCCTCGATCTCGTGCTGCCCGACGAGCTCTCGGCCCCGCGCGCGATGGCCAAGCTCGACCGCGGACGCTACCCGCGCCGCGTGGACCACTGGCGTTCGATCTTCTCCGCGCACTTCACCGAGCAGATCTTCGAGCCCTACACGTTTGCCGGGCTGTGGGCGATGGTCTACTTTCGCGGTAGCGTCAGGAAATGACGCGGCTGTCGATCGCCATTCCGGTGTTCAACGAGGAAGCGGTGGTTCCAGAACTGCTGCAGCGTGTGCGGGCAGTCCTCACCGCGATCCCGGGTGGTCCCCACGAACTGCTGTTTGTCGATGACGGCAGCAGCGATCGGACGGTGCAGCTCCTCGAGGCAGCCGCGCAGGAAGACTCGCGCATTCGCGTGGTCGTCCTCTCGAGAAATTTCGGCCACCAGGCGGCGTTCAGCGCCGCCCTGGCGCACGTGCGGGGCGACGTGGTCGTGCTGATGGACGGCGACCTCCAGGACGCGCCGGAAGCCATCCCGGAGTTCATCGAGCGCTACCGCGAGGGCTACGAGGTCGTCTACGCGCGCCGCGTGAGGCGGAAAGAAGGTCTCCTTTTGCGCACGGCCTACGCGCTGTCGTACCGGCTGATCGCGTGGTCGTCGAACATCACGCTGCCGCTCGACGCCGGCGATTTTGCGCTGTTGTCGCGGCGCGTCGTGGACACCGTGAACGCGTTGCCCGAGCGGCAGCGGTACCTGCGAGGGCTGCGCACGTGGGTCGGATTCCGACAGATCGGCGTCGATGTCGAGCGGCACGAGCGTTGGGCCGGGCGGCCGAAGTACACGCTGAGCAGGCTGGCGCAGCTCGCGTTCGACGGCCTCCTGGCGTTCTCCGTCGCGCCGCTTCGCGCGGCGGCGGTGGTCGGGGCGGTTGGCGTCGTGCTCTCGACGGTCTTCGCGCTCTACGCGATCTACGTGCGCGTCGTGCTCGGTCACTCGCCGGAGGGTTTTACGGCGCTGCTCGTGGCCTTCACGTTTCTCTCAGGCATCCAGCTGTTCTTCATGGGCGTCATCGGCGAGTACGTCGGGCGCATCTACGAAGAAACCAAGGGCCGCCCGACGTTCATCGTCGCGCGGGTGATCGAAGGCCGTAGTGGATCCGTCGTACGCCCAGCGGTACCGTGACCTCGCGACTCGCCACTGGTGGTGGCGGGCGCGCAATGATTCGGTGCGCGGGGTCGCTACCCGCCTCCTTGGGCCGAGACGTGATGCGGCAATTCTCGACATTGGTTGCGGCGACGGCGTGCTCTTCCCGTTCTTCAGCCAGTTCGGGCAGGTCGAGGGTATCGAGCCGGATTCCGGCGTCGTGTCGCAGGATTCCCCCTGGCGGGGGTGCATCCAGATCCGTCCGTTCGACGAGTCGTTCGCGCCGGGCCGGCGGTACGATCTGATCGTCATGCTCGACGTGCTCGAGCACATCGAGGATCCCCTGCGCGCCCTGCGACACGTCCACGATCTCCTCGAAGACGACGGGCGGCTGCTCCTCACGGTCCCTGCCTTTCAAGTGCTGTGGACGCATCACGACGAGCTGAACCGCCACTTCCGCCGCTACAAGAAGCGTGGGCTGCTGTCGGTCACGCACGACGCGGGACTGCAGGTGCTCGAGAGTTGGTACGCATTTCAGTGGCTGTTCTTCGCGAAGCTCGTCGAACGCGCGCGTGAGCGCGTCGCGGGTCCGTCGCCGCCCGAAGACGTGCCAGGGGATGGCCTCAACGAGGCGCTCTACCGGATGTGCGCGGTGGAGCAGCGGCTGGTCGGCCGCGTCATGCCGTTCGGGAGCTCGCTGCTCGCCGTGATCAAGCGGGCCGACGCGAGGGTGACGTGACGGGCGCGCCGCGGTCCGCGATCAGCACGGCGCTTCCCGTGTTGTGTCTCGGCGCGGTGATCGCGTTCACCGTCAGCCTGCTCGCGCGAAGCGCGGCACACTTGCCGTTCTGGTACGACGAGTCCCTCACGGTGCGGTTGTCGCGGCTCGGCAGCGTAGGTGAGTTGTGGCGCGCGGTTACCGCGGGCTTCGAGTTCACGCCGCCGCTCATCTATCTCGTGACCAAAATCACGCGGCTTCTGCCAGGTCCAGAGACACTCACGGCGCGCATCCCCGGACTTGCGGGTTTTGTGCTGCTCGCCGTCTTCCTCTTCATCTTCCTGTGTCGCCGACTCGGCCCCTGGTTCGCTCTAGCGGCCGTGAGCCTGCTGCCGCTTGCCGATTACACCGTCCGCTATGCGATCGAGGCGCGTGCGTACATGCTCCTCCTGGGCGTGTCGGCGGTGGCGCTCGTGTGCTGGCAATCGACCGCCGACCGTCGCTCGAGGCTAGCCCCGGTCTGGCTCACGGTCACGGTCGCCATCGCGTTGCTGCTCCACGTGTGGGCGATCCTCCTGCCGCTCGCGCTGGCCGTGGGGGAGGCGGTCGACACGCTGCGCACGCGCCGCATCCGCTGGCGCGTCGTGGGCGCCCTTCTTGCCGCGGCGCCAGCGCTCGCGATTCATCCGATTCTGCTGCGCGCTTCGAGAACGGTGATCTTCGGTGGCGCGGCGTACTCGCCGACGCTCGACAAGCTTTACACCGCCTTCAGAAGCGACGTGCCGCGACCGCGCGTCGTTGCCGCGATGCTCGTCGTGGCCGCTGTCGCGGGCTGGTGGGCGCGCCGGGCGGAGAGCGAGGAACCGGGTGCTACTCGAGGACTCGAGCCGTCTGAGTGGTCAGCGATGATCATGCTGCTCCTGTCGCCGCTCGTGCCGTATGCCTACGCCGAGCTCAGCGCGGGCGCGTTCATGACTCGCTACGCGATGTTCGCGCTTCCGGCGGTAATTGCGCTGGTTGGGGCGATCGTTTGTGCTGTTGCGGGCGGGCGGCGGCTCGCGGGCCAGGGCGCCGCCCTGGTGGCCATTCTCGGCGTCTGGCTCTACCTTCCGCCGAAGATACCGACCGCCGGCAGTCAGAGTGCCGCGCTCGACAGCCTGACCGCTTCGTCGGGTGCCCTCGACGCCTCAGTGCCTCTCGTGCTCGTCAACCCCGTCGACGTGCTGGCGTTCGACGATCAGGCGCCGGACGTCGAGCGGGCACGAGCCGTGTTCGTCGCCGACTCCGCTCTGGCGCTCGAGTACACCGGCACCAACGGGATCGATCTCGGTTACGAGCGCGGCGAGCCCTACCTGAACGTCCGCGTGCGCCGCCTATCGTACGACGACCTCACGCGCGGCCGCACGCGACTCTATCTTCTGGGGAAATGGCAGGCGCTGTCATGGCTGCCGCAGCGCCTGAAAGATGACGGATGGGTGCTCGAAGAGATCGGTGGAACCCGCCCCGCCCCGATCTTCGAGGGGCGGAGCAATCGGTGAGCGGCCAGCTACCAGCTGCCAGCTTCCAGCTACTGAGTCACCATCTTCACGATCACGCCGGCCGTCGTGTCGGATAGTCGCTGTCCCGGCAGGCTCAACGCTACGTAGAGGTAGCCGTCAGGTCCGATGATGATGTCGCGCACGCGTCCGTACTCGTTGAAGATGACTTCCTGGTGCGTGACGACGTCCTTGGTGATTTCGATGCGCCGGAGCTGCTGGCCGCCGAGGCCCGCCACAAAAAGGCTGTTCTGCCAGCCCGGGTAACGTGAGCCCTTGTAGAACACGATGCCGGCCGGGGCCAGCGTCGGTGTCCAGTACGCCTTGGGCGACTCCATGCCCTCCTGCTCGGACTTCGTAATGCCCGGCTGCATGCCGTACGAGACCACCGCCCAGCCATAGTTCTTGCCCGGCTCGATGAGATTCAGCTCATCGCCGCCGGTGGGTCCGTGTTCGGTCTCCCACAGCTTGTTGGTCACCGGGTCGAACGCGAAGCCCTGCGGGTTGCGGTGCCCGTAACTCCAGATCGACCCAACCGCGCCTGGCGTGTTCACGAACGGGTTGTCCTTGGGCACGGACCCATCGTCGTTCACGCGGTGGACCTTGCCGGTGGGCATCGAGAGGTCCTGCGCGCTCTCGGGGCGTCCCTTGTCGCCGATCGAGTAGAAAAGATGCCCCTGGCGATCGAACGTGAACCTCGAGCCATAGTGGAAATTCGCCGGGGAGTACAGTTCCGCCGCACCCCTGAAGATCACCTGTTGGTCGACCCACGCGTTGTTGCGGATCTTCCCGCGCACGATGACTGTCATCGACGGCGGGCTTGGCGGGCCACCACGGCCTTGTGCTGCAGCGGCCGCTGCGGGGTCGGGCTCCGGCGCCTTGTAGCCCGGGAGCGTCTCGGAGAACGACAAGTAGATCCAGCCGGTGCGCGCGTAGTCGGGGTGCACCTCGACGTCGAAGAGCCCGCCGTCCTGTCTGACCCACACTTCCGGCGTGCCCGTCACCGGTGGCAGCAGCTTGCCCTTGTCGAGGATGCGGAGCCGGCCCGGTCGCTCGGTGATGAGCATCCGCCCGTCGGGAAGGAAGGCGATGCCCCACGGCGTTTCCAGATCCTTGGCCACGACCTCGAGCTTGACGGTCTGCTTTTCGGTCTTGAGAACCGCGCCCTCGGGATCGACCTTGGTCTCGGGTTTCCCCTTGAGCTGGCCGGCTTGATCGCGAAGGTAGAAAACGATCTGACGGATCTGCTCGTCGGTGATGATGTCCTTGAATGGCGCCATCGGAGTGCCCGACCGCCCGTCGCGGATGTTCGCCGCGATGGTGGCGTCGTCGGACCCGTATTTCCACTCGTCGTCCATGAGGCTGGGGGCGGAGCCGCCCTGAAGCGTCGGTCCATGACAGGAGGCGCAGAACTGCGCGACAAGCGCCGCAGCCGGGTTCCCTCGTCCGCCCCGGCCGGGACCTGGCTGAGCCGATCCTCCGGCCGGCTGAACAGGGGGCGCGCCCTGTGGCGGAGCCGCCGGTGGAGTCTGTGCCGGCGGGGGAGTCTGGGGCGACGGTGGGTTCTGTGATGCGCGCAGTCCCGACATCGCCACGACGAGAAGGAGTCCCGCAAGCCCGAGCCTGATCGACGAAGACATATCACCTCAATACGGCTGCCAGCCCGGACGCGTTGCGGGGGCCCAAAGCGGGGCCAGGCCGTGAATCGTGAATTGTGCGCGTTGCGGGCGCTAGTGCGGGACGCCCTTGACGTGCTCGCGCAGCAGGTCGCGGCCGAAGTCGCCAGCGAAGTCGCGCCACACGGAATGCACGTGGTTGCCGTCGTTCTGTGTGTTGTCGTACTCCACGAGGAACGTCGGGCCCTGAATCCGGTAGTAGTGCTTCTTGCCGACCTCGGTCTCGCCCGCCCACGCGAAGGTGACCTTCTCGACGCCCGCCTGCTTGATCCTGGCGAGGCGGTCGGCCGCGACGTCGTCAGCCATCTGCACGGTGTAGGTCTCGATGAGCTTCATCAGCAGGTCGCGCTGCGCCGGCTTGAAGCTCGCGGCGGCGACGCCGCCAGACAGCGCTTCGAAGGTCGGATTGTTCTTGGTGAGGATGTCGCTGGGCGCGACCTTCTCGTAGATCGCCGAGGCGCGCTGCGAGTCGTCCAGCGTCGCCAGAAGCGCCCGAGCGGCGTCTTCCATCGAGCCAAGGACGCGCAGGCCTTTCTTGGGACCCTCGACCCGAACCTCGGCCGGATTTGTGCCAAAGAAGGCCGGCGAATTGGCAACCGCGGTGTTGTTGGCGATGGTGAAGTGCAGCGACACGTGGTGACCTTCGACGCGCCAGCTCCACGTGCTCTTGGGCGACGGCGTTCCGAAGATCGTGAAGAAATACAGTTCCGGGTCCCGCGTGTTCGCGCCCTTCTGGCCGTTCGAGTTCTCGATCGCGTGCAGGATCGTCTCGAGCTCCATGATGGACGTGGCGGTCAGGTAACCCTTCTGGCTGAGGCCGGCCTTGAGCAACTCGTGCGCGAGCTTGCGCTGTGGCTCGCTCATTTCCTTCCACGGCACGCCCTTACGCGGCCACATATTGGTGGGGATGAAGTTCCAGCGCACCTTCTCTTCAGCGTCGATGGGGAAGGTGGCCTGCTGGCGCTGCTCGGGCGTCAAGGCCTCGAGCCATGTGCTCGCGGCGGCGGTCATGGCAGCCGCGGCGCGGCTCGACGTCGACCGCTGCGAGCCAAGCGTCACGCCGGCGCCCCAGACCGCCAGCAATACGACGGCTATGGCCAGGCGGGGATACTTGAACCGGGTCATATCAGATAGCCTCCGGAAACTTGATGAGCGATGCACCGGGGATACGGGTCAGCGTGCGTTCCTTGAGCGCGGTCTCGAGGTTCGTGCGCGCCAGCCGTGAGTGCTCCCGCGCGAGCGCCTCGGCGCGAGCACCCTCCCCGTCGACTATCGCATTGGCAATCGCGCGGTGGTGGGCCTGCGACAGCAAGATGGTCTCGCGGCCTTCCTGCGTTTCCGTTTCGGTGAGGAAGAACGCGTTCGGCGAGGCGAAGGGCAGGGTCAGCACGTGCTCCATGGAACGACTGAGCATAGCGCTGTTCGCCATGTTCAGCACAAGCGCATGGAAGTGCCCATTGAGGTCGATGTAACGGGCAAAAAACTCGATATCGGTGGGCGTCTCGCGGACGAGCGCGTCGAGGGCCAGCACGCAGTCGCGCAACCGCGCCACCTCGTCCGGGTTCTTTGGCCGCTCGGCAGCCAGCCGGGCCGCCGCACCCTCGAGAACCCCCCGGATTTCGATGGCGTCCCGGATGTCCTCGACCGTGAACTCGCTGGCGACGAACCCGCCGGTCGGGCGCGCCTTCAACAGGCCTTCCTGCGCGAGCCGGTCGAGCACCAGCCGCAAGGGGGTCCGCGAGACGTTGAGCCGCGCCGCCAGCGGTACTTCGCGCAGGCGTTCGCCGGGCCGGAACGCGCCCCGCAGGATGAGCTCCCGCATCTCGAGGAGGGCGCGAAGAGTCTGGGATTCGAGGGTGGCGCCGCGTTGATTCAAGACAAGCCTTCTACAGTGACAGGAACCCTAGCACGACCAAATTCTGCATGCAAGAACCGAAATGGTCGGCACGGTTGCGACCAAGATGTGATTGAATCTGAGTTCGCGTTCTTCAGACGAGGCGTTTTTGCATGCATACCGTTCCTCCATTCCGCGCCGACCATGTCGGCAGCCTGCTCCGCTCGCCCGACGTGCTCCAGGCGCGCGACGATTTCGCGCAGGGCCGCATCTCCGCCGACGAGAAGCGCCGCATCGAGGATACCGCCGTCCGGGCCGTCGTGAGGATGCAGGAGGATATCGGTCTTCAGGGCGTGACCGACGGCGAGTACCGGCGGGCGTCCTGGCACATGGACTTCATCTATCAGATCGGCGGGATTACCAAGGCACACGACAACTTGAAGGTGCAGTTCCACAACGAAAAGGGTGATATCGAGTTCACGCCCGCGGCGATGCGGGTCACAGGCAAGCTGAAGCTCGAGAAGTGCATCTTTGCCGATGACTTCACGTTCCTCCGGTCGGTCGCGAAGGGCACACCGAAGCTCACCATTCCGTCGCCGAGCATGGTCCACTACCGGGGAGGCCGCGCCGCGATTGATCCGGCGGTCTATCCAGACCTCGAGGAGTTCTGGCGCGATCTGGAGCAGGTATACGCCGATCAGATAGAGGCGCTCGGCGCCCTGGGGTGCACGTATCTCCAGCTCGACGACACCAGCCTCGCGTACCTCAACGATCCGTCGCAGCGCGAATACATCAAGGGCCTCGGCGGAGACGGCGATCATCAGCACGTCACCTACATCCGGCACATCAATGCGGCCCTCGCGAAGAAGCCCTCGGCCATGCGCGTATGCACGCACATGTGCCGCGGCAATTTCAAGTCGTCTTGGGTCGCGACGGGGAGCTACGAGCACGTGGCCGACGCGCTGTTCAACCAGTTGAACGTCGACGGGTTCTTCCTCGAGTACGACGACGCGAGATCCGGTGGATTCGAGCCGCTGCGGTTCGTCCCTCGAGGCAAATTCGTCGTCCTGGGCCTCGTGACGACCAAGAAGGGCGTGCTCGAGCAGAAGGACAACCTCAAGCGCCGGATCGACGAGGCGTCGAAGTTCGTGCCCCTCGATCAGCTGTGCTTGAGCCCGCAGTGCGGGTTCTCGTCGACCGTCGAGGGGAATGCGTTGACGATCGAGGAAGAGATCGCGAAGCTCGCACTGATTGTCGAGACCGCGCGGGAGGTATGGGGATAGGCCATTGTTTTCAATCACGCTTGGGTTGCGTGTCATGGGTAACAGGAGATCAGGAGTCCAGGAGATCAAGAGGTCAAAGATGCTTCGAATCAGGACGAATCCTCTTGATCTCCTGATCTCCTAATCTCCTGTTCAAGAAGGACGGTGTCGTGCGGGTGCCGATCCTGACTTTGGGGGAGAGGCGACGTTTCAGTGCCCCCGCCGCGGAACATGCCGGCCGACGAGTGACAGGCAGATGAACACGACGGCCATGGATCCGCCCATGAGCGTGAAGAACGCGCCGCTGCCACCGGCTGCGAGCGCCCATTCGCCGGCGTACGAGCTCATGACGCCGCCGATGCGGCCGAAGGCGACGGCGGTCCCGACGCCGGTTGCGCGGACGGTCGTCGGGTAGACGTGCGCGGCGAGGGCGTAGAGGGTGGTCTGCAGGGCGTTGATGGCCGCGCCGGTGATGCCGAGCATGACGACGATCGGAAGCGGATTCGATGTGGCGGTGATGGGCATGAGCGCCAGCACCGCGGCACCGGCCACGGCTCCCGCGGCAATCGACAGCATGGTGGGCCGCGAACCGATGCGCGAGATCACGATGCCGCCGCAGACCGCACCGGCGACGCCGCCGAGGTTGAAGGCGCCGATCCCGTTGCTGGCGACGGTCAGGCCGAGACCGGCGCCGGCGAGCATCGACGGCACCCAGTTGAAGGCGGTGTAGACGGCGAGCATGCACGCGAACATCGCTCCCCAGAGGGCGACGGTGTCGCGGCGGAAATCGGCCGTGAAGAGCGCGCCCACCGACGCGCGGGCGACGGCTTTCTCGCCGAGATCGACGAACCGGCTGCCGGTCGGGACGGCGTGGCCAATCTGGCCGAGGATGCGCTCGAGCTCGGGCCAGCGTCCGGTGTGGCGCGCCAGATACCGGGGTGATTCCGGCAGGAAGCGCACGAGCACGAGGGCGACGACGAGCGGCATCGCGCCGCCGAGGACAAAGAGGGTGCGCCAGCCGAACACCGGCATGACGTATCCGGCGACGAGCGCGGCAAGCGTGCCGCCGAGCGGGACGCAGACGATGGTCAAGGTGATGGCGAACGGCCGGTGCCGGCGGGGCACGTACTCGGAGGCGAGTGCCGCCGCATTGGGCATCGCCCCGCCCAGCCCCAGTCCGGCCAGGAAGCGGAGGGCACCGAGGGCCCAGAGGCTGTCGACGAGCGCGGCGGCGGCGGTCAGCACGCCGAAGATGCAGACGCTGCCGATGAGCGCGAAGCGCCGTCCCATGCGATCGCCGATGAGGCCGGCGAGTGCCCCGCCGATCATCATGCCGACCATGCCGCTGGCGATGACCGACCTGAACGCGCCACGCGGCACCGCCCAGTCGCGCATCATGGCCGGGACGGCGATGCCGAGCAGCTGGTTGTCGATGCCGTCGAAGACGATCGTCAGCGCCGTCAGCAGCACGAAGAGCTTCTGCCGGTGGCTCCAATGCCCGTCGTCGAGGACCTGGCCGACATCGATGGTGTGGGTGACGGAAGTTGTCATGAGTGCTTCATTATGGTGTCAGGCAGTGAATCGTGACGCAGCGGTTCTTTCGAAGTATTCCCGGACGGTACGATTCACGACTCATGGCCTGGCCCCGCATGAGGATTCACGGACCGGGCCGCGTTCACGATTCACTGCCTGACACCAACGATGGCACCTTGCGATAGTCCCTGGCGACGCGTTCGGTTGGGCGACCTGACGCCGACCGTCGATGAGCGTCCGGATGGAACCGTCATCCTGCGCGCGGCGCAGCCGCTCGGAGACTATCCGCGGGTCCTGACCGATCGCCTCGAATACTGGGCGCGCCAGGCGCCGGACCGCACGTTGCTGGCGTGGAACCGCGGCCACGGACAACAACCACGGTCCACAACACGGGCTCAGCCACAGACAACACCGACAACACGGATCGATTCGGACTCAGACTCGCGCTCGTTCGAGCGCCTCACGTACGCCGACGCGCTCGAGAAAGTACGGTGTCTCGGCCAGGCGCTGCTCGATCGAAGCCTGACGGCCGATCGGCCACTCGCGATTCTCTCGGGCAACAGCGTCGAGCACCTGCTTCTGGCGCTGGCAGCGCAACACGTCGGCGTGCCCTTTGCCCCGATCTCGCCGGCCTACTCACTCGTGTCGAGCGATTTCACCGCCTTGAAGCAGGTCCTGGGACTGCTGTCCCCGGCGCTCGTGTTCGTATCGGACCGCGCACGCTTCGCGCGTGCGCTCGACGCGGCCGTCGCGCCTGACGTCGAGATCGCGCAAGCCGATTCAACCCACACGCGCCCGACGCGTCAGCCGGTGGTGTCGTTCGAGCGCATGCTCGCGACGGTCCCCACGAGCGAGGTCGAGAGACGCCATGCCGCGGTTGCACAAGATGACGTCGCCAAGATCCTCTTCACGTCGGGTTCGACCGGGACGCCAAAGGGCGTCATCAATACGCATCGCATGATCTGCAGCAACCAGCAGGCGATCCTGCAGACGCTGCCGTTCCTCGGCGACGAGCCGCCGGTGCTCGTCGACTGGCTGCCCTGGCATCACACGTTCGGCGGCAACCACAACGTCGGGATCGTGGTCTACAACGGCGGGTCGCTGTATCTCGACGAAGGGCGCCCGATGCCCGGCGCCTTCGACGAGAGCGTCCGCAATCTGCGCGAAATCGCGCCGACGGTCTACCTCAACGTGCCGAAGGGATACGAGGAGCTGGTGCGGGCCTTTCGTCGCGACCCATCGCTCGCGTCGAAGTTCTTCAACCGCGTGCAGGTGCTCTTTTACGCGGCCGCCGGGCTATCGCAGCACGTCGCCGACGAGCTCCAGGAGATTGCCCTCGAAACCTGCGGCGAGCGCCTCGTCCTCGTCACCGGTCTCGGCTCGACCGAGACGGCGCCGATGGCCATCTGCCGCCCGTGGGCGAGCGAGCTGTCTTCGGCCATCGGCCTTCCTGTTCCCGGCGTCGAGGCGAAGCTGGTGCCCTGGGGTGCAAAACTCGAGATCCGCGTCCGCGGACCCAATGTGACGCCAGGGTACTGGCGGCAGGACGCTCTGACTCGCGAGGCGTTCGATGACGAGCGTTTCTACCGCATGGGCGACGCTGCGCGTCCCGTCGATCCGCGCGATCTCTCGAAGGGCCTGGTATTCGACGGACGGATCAAGGAAGACTTCAAGCTGTCGACGGGCACCTGGGTCAGCGTCGGTCCTCTGCGCGCGAAGATCCTGACTCACTTCGCGCCCTACGTGCGCGACGCGGTGATCGCGGGCCATGACCGCGACGAGGTCGCGATGCTCGTCGTGCCAGACGTGGACGCGTGCCGGACGCTCTGCCCCGATCTGCCGGCGTCCGCGCCGGCGTCCGCGGTCATCGGCCATTCAGGGGTTCGGATGTGCCTCCGCACGCTGCTGGTGACCTTCGCGGCTGGCGCAACGGGAAGCGCGACGCGGCTCGGCCGGGCCATCATGCTCGAGGAGCCGCCGTCGCTCGACGCCGGGGAGGTCACCGACAAGGGGTCGCTCAATCAGCGCGCGATACTCGATCGGCGGCGGTCGCTCGTCGACGACCTGTACGCCGACCAGCCGCCGCCGCATGTGATTCGAGGAGATGAGCCTGCGCATGAATATTGATGAGATCGTCGCCGTCGACGTCCACGTGCATCTCGAGCACGAGGCCAAGCCCACCGACACGGACGCGGCGGCACAGAAGTACTTCGGTTCGAACGTGGCTGCCCAGGGCGCGCAGGCGCTGGCCGACTACTACCGGTCGCGGAAGATGGCGTGTGTCGTCTTCACCGTCGACGAGCACCTGACCGGCCGTCCTCATCTGTCCAACGAGGACATCCTGGCCTTCGCCGCGGCGAATGCCGATATCGCGATTCCGTTCGTGAGCGTCGATCCCACGCGCGGCGCGCCCGCAGTAGCCGAGGCCAGACGGCTCGTCGCCACCGGCGCCGTCCGCGGCCTCAAGCTCCATCCGCCGCTCCAGCAGTTCTTCCCGAACGATCGCCTGGCCTATCCGGTCTACGAGGTATTCGCCGAGGCGAAGCTGCCGGTACTGTTTCACACCGGCCACAGCGGCATCGGCACCGGCATGCGCGGCGGCGGCGGCATTCGCTTGAAGTACGGGAACCCGATGAACATCGACGATGTCGCGGTCGATTTTCCAGACATGCCCATCATCCTCGCGCACCCCTCGTTCCCGTGGCAGGACGAAGCCATCTCGGTCTGCCTGCACAAGTCGCAGGTCTACATCGACTTGTCCGGCTGGTCGCCCAAGTACTTTTCGCCGACGCTGGTGCAATACGCAAACACGCTGCTCAAACACAAGGTCCTGTTCGGATCCGACTATCCATGGATCACTCCCGATCGATGGCTGGCCGACTTCGAGAAGATCGATATTCGTGACGACGTACGGCCGCTCGTGCTGAAGGCGAACGCGGCGCGCCTGTTTGGCTTAGCACCGTAGCCACGAGGGATCAAGTTCACGCGATATAGTGAGGAACCCATGAAGGACGACAAGAAGCGCACGTTCCGATCCGCCGGATGGTTCGCGCGCACCGACAAGGACGGATTCATCCATCGCAGTTGGATGCGCGGCTATCCCCAGGACCTCTTCGACGGCCGGCCGGTCATCGGCATCTGCAACACGTGGTCGGAGCTGACGCCGTGCAACGCGCACTTCCGTCAGCTCGCCGATCACGTCAAGCGCGGCGTCTGGGAGATGGGCGGGTTCCCCGTCGAGTTCCCCGTCATGTCGAGCGGCGAGACCAACCTCCGGCCGACGGCGATGCTCTTCCGCAACCTGATCAGCATGGACGTCGAAGAGTCCATCCGCGCCAACCCGATCGACGGCGTCGTCCTGCTCACCGGGTGCGACAAGACCGTACCGGCGCTCGTCATGGGCGCGGCAAGCGTGAATCTCCCGTCGATCGTGATCTCCGGCGGCGCGATGCTGAACGGCAAGTTCTGCGGTCAGGACATCGGATCGGGCACGGACGTGTGGCGGTTCAGCGAGGAGATGCGGGCCGGCCGCATGAGCCTCGACAGCTTCATGGACGCGCAGACCGGCATGAGCCGATCGGTCGGCGTCTGCAACGTGATGGGCACCGCGTCCACGATGGCGACGATGGTGGAGGCGTTGGGGTTGAGCCTGCCGCACAACGCGGCCATTCCGGCGCCGGACTCGCGCCGGCTGGTCATGTGCCAGCTCACGGGACGCCGGATCGTCGAGATGGTCTACGAGGATCTGACGCTCTCGAAGATCCTCACGCGTCCGGCGTTCGAGAACGCGATCCGAGTCAACGGCGCCGTCGGCGGCTCGACTAACGCCGTCATCCACCTGCTCGCGTTCGCCGGCCGCGTCGGCGTCGACATGACGCTGCGGGATTGGGACGCCTTCGGCCGGAACGTGCCGACCCTGCTCGACCTGAAACCGTCCGGACGGTTCCTGATGGAGGACTTCTACTATGCTGGCGGTCTGCCGCCGATCATTCGCGCACTCGGAGAGAAGGGGCTCCTGCACAAGGACGCGCTGACGGTCAACGGCAAGAGCATCTGGGAGAACTGCCAGAACGCACCAACCTACAACGCTGAAGTGATCCGGCCGTTCGAGAAGCCCCTCGTCGAGAGCGGCGGCATCGCGGTCCTGACTGGCAATCTGGCGCCGGACGGCGGCGTGCTGAAGCCGTCCGCGGCCTCGGCGCACCTGCTGAAGCACCGCGGACGCGCGGTGGTCTTCGAGACGATCGAGGACTACTACGCGCGCATCGCCGACCCGAACCTCGACGTCGACGAGACGTGCGTGCTCGTGCTCAAGAACTGCGGGCCGAAGGGTTATCCCGGTATGGCCGAAGTCGGCAACATGGGGCTGCCGCCGAAGGTGCTCGAGAAGGGCGTCACCGACATGGTGCGCATCTCGGATGCCCGCATGAGCGGCACGGCATACGGCACCGTTGTCCTGCACGTCTGTCCCGAGGCCGCCGTCGGCGGCCCGCTCGCCCTCGTGAAGGACGGTGACATGATCGAGCTCGACGTGCCGGGACGCCGGCTGAACCTCGACGTGTCCGACGCCGAGCTCGCGAAGCGCCGCGCGGCGTGGAAGGCGCCGGAGCCGTCGATGAAGGGCGGGTATCAGGGCCTGTATGTCAAGCACGTGCAGCAGGCCAACATCGGCGCCGACTTCGACTTCCTGGTCGGATGCCGAGGGTCCACGGTGACGAGGGAGTCGCACTGAGCGAGCGCGGCTTCAGACGATGTCGGCTCCGTGCTCGCGCAAGAGCGCTCTCAGTACCCGAACGGTGGCAGCGGGCCTCGCTCTCGCAATAACAGCCGACTGAGAAGTTGGTCGTATGCGAAAGCGCAGCGAGTAGTGTCAGGAGCCGCGTCGCCTCCGGTCGTTTCATCTCGGCGCGGTAGCGCCGTACGAACGCGGCCCATGCCCGCTCATCGGATGCCACGAGCGCTTGCTTGACCAGGGGCTCCGACGGCGCGAGGTCAGGAAGCCAGACGTCGTAGAAGTCGCGCGACGCATGCTCGGCTTTGGGAACGCCCCTGGGCGGCCGGCGCACGGTGCCCAGGCGCAGTCCTTCGCCCTGGGCTCGTGCGTTTCCGAGTCTCACCACACGAATGGCCATTGGCGGCTCAGGCTGGTGCGTGGCGGCTGGCGGCTGTCTCGGTGCCCGCGCCGGCCTCGCGGACAGGGGCGAGGCGAGGCTCCGCTCCGAGCCAGTAGAGGCCATTCGCCATGATGCAGTACCCGGTGGCGGCGAACCACACCATGGCCCCGCCGACAAACCCCGTGAACAGGAGCCACCACGGACTGTGGACGAGGGACAGGATCGAGGCCACCGTGAGGTTAATCCCAACGGCGAGGTAGATTCGCCGTTCGAGATACCAGCGGTCCGTCTGCATGAAGTAGATCTGGCCTGGTTCCCAATCGGGCCGACCGAGCATCGGCGTGAAGCCGAGCCGGGCAAGCACGTTGCCCACGATACAGAACCCGGTCAGGGACACACCGATGGAAGCCGCAGCCGTGGCCACGACTCCGAGGATCCAGAGCGGGTTGACGAGCGCTGCCAGGGTCGTGGCGCAGAGGAGGACAACGCCTGCGACGAGCCAGACGGTGCGCTCGATGTACCAGCGGTGGGTGGCCACGATGTAGACGCCGGAGCGTAAAGGCATGGACTACTCCTTTCCTCAGGGCCTCGAATGACGATTGGTACTACGGACGACGCCGACCGAGACGGGCTACGGCCGTGACTTGCTCGCTCGGGCCGCACGCGCCTTCGGATTGAAGATCCTCAAGTCCACCGCTTCCGCCATCGCGCGGTAGCCCGCATCATTCGGATGCAGGTGATCGCCGGGATCGAACTCCGGCCGCAGCCGCCGGGGGTTGGCCGGATCGCGCGTCGCCAGGTCGAAGTCGACGACGGCGTCGTAGACACCAGAGGTTCGAATCCACTCGTTCACCTTCTGACGGATCGTCTCGCCTTCCTCGCGGAAGTAGCCCGCTCCCTCGTAAGGGAGGATCGTGCACCCGGCGACTTTGATCCCGTGCTGATGCGCCCGGTCGGCGATCTGGCGCAGTCCCCAGATCAGATCGTCGGCAGTGATTGGAACGGAATTGGCCGTTTGCGCCGTGGCGCTGCCGATATCGTTGACCCCCTCGAGCATCATCAGCCACTGCACGCCGGGCTGGTTCAGCACGTCGCGGTCGAAGCGCGCGAGCGCGTTCACGCCGGCGAGGCCGGCGCCGTCGGTCAGCACGCGGTTCCCGCCGATCCCCTGATTGACGATGGCGAAATGCGCGGTGGCCTTGTCGGCGGCCAGGCGCGTGGCCAGAATGGCCGGCCACGTGTTGTGCGTGTCGGGCGTCGATCGCGCACCGTCGGTGATCGAGTCGCCGAACGCGACGATGAGGGGCGTGCCGGCGGGCGCGTCGACCTCCACCGCGGCGAGCCAGTAGTACGACATCCGCGTCGTCGCCTCAGGAATCGTCTGACTGGCCGTGAAGTCACCCTCGCGCGAGATGTAGGCCGGCCGCAGCCCGGTCGCGTGTGTCGTCGGCGCGCCGGTATCGCCAGGAAAATAGAGGCTGACGGCGAGGTCGGCGAGAGGTGCGACGGTCAGATCCACGGGATCACTCACGACCACCATACCCGGCGACAGCTTGACCCACGGCCGGCCGCTGAACGTCAGCGCGCGATCGGAAGCGGCGACGATGCCCGACTCTCTGTCGCGGATGGCGATGTGCGCGGCACCGATTTCGACCGGGGTGCCGTTGAACGCACTCGATAGCTTCACGCGTGCGCGACGGCCGCCGATGCTCGTGCGGAGGATCATCCGGACGGTTTGATTGGTGAAACTCTGAAGGGGCGGCAGGGGAGCAGTCGCTGGCGCTGCGGTTGTAGACGGTGTCGCCGAGGGTGGTGGCGCCATCGGAGCCTGCGTCGCCAGGGCCTGCGGAGCAGCGGCCTGGCCCGCCGGCGGCTGGGCCGTTGTGCTCATCGCCGCTGCCGCAGGCGGTTGCGCCCCCCGTCCCTGCGGAATCACGCGGACCATCTGCTGGGAGGTCGCCCAGGTCGGCACCCAGTTCGACTGTGCAACTTTGGGTGCCGCGCGCTGCGCCGAGAGTGGCGTCAGGCTCAGCACGAGCAGCAGGACAGCCGGGAGTGCCACTCGTCGATTCAATCGCGTAGTCTGCGTCATATTCGTCCTTGACCGCCGCGTCCCAGTCTTGGTTTGAAACGTGCCAGCAGAGCATACATCGCGGCCGGGGACTCTCAAACGGGACAGTCACCGCTGAGTGTCCCCGCCTTGACAGGAGCGGGCGGATTGCCAAGGATCCGTTACCTAGGAGGATTGCGAATGACCAAGGCGTGGGCGTTTCGTTTTGCGATACCGATGGCGATGGTGGGCGTGTGCGTGGCCGGGGCGCAGCAGAAGCCCGGCGGGTTGAGCTTCTTCATCACGAGCGTCGGCTCCGGCAAGGGCGCGGACTTTGGCGGAATCGAAGGGGCCGACAAGCACTGCCAGCAGCTCGCGCAGGCGGCAGGCGCTGGGAATCGCACCTGGCGGGCGTATCTGAGCGTCGGCGGGGCCAAGCCCGTCAACGCGAAGGACCGCATCGGCGCCGGGCCGTGGCAGAACGTCAAGGGGGTCGTCGTGGCCACGAGCGTGGCTGATCTGCACAGCGACAACAACAAGCTGAGCAAAGAGAACTCGCTGACCGAGAAGGGCGCGGTCGTCAACGGCCGTGGCGACACGCCCAATACCCATGACATCCTGACAGGCTCGAATCTGGACGGGACACTGGCGGGCGACGCGCTGACCTGCAACAACTGGTCGAGCAGCGGGGAAGGCAGTGCACTGGTGGGACACCACGACCGCCAGGGCGGCGGCACGAACCCCACGTCCTGGAACTCGGCGCACCCCACCAAGGGCTGCAGCCAGGAGAACCTGGTCGCGACGGGCGGAGCCGGACTGATTTATTGCTTCGCGGCCAAATAGGGCTCAAGGCTCAGGGCTCAAGGCTCAGGCAAGATCTTCGAGTGTGCTCTCGAAGGTTTTGCTTGAGCCCTGAGCCTTGAGCCCTGAGCCGTTTGTTACGTCCGGTACGCCTGCCGCCCAATCCCCTGGACCGGGATCCCCTGTGCGGCCAGCACCTCGTGCAGCGCGAACATGGCGCCAGCGGCCTCGTCGATGTGGCGCACGAATGCAATCGATCCCTGGAGGATCGGCTTGACGCGGGCCTTGTCCTGGATGCGCGCCTTGGGATACTCGTGCTCGACGACGAGATGCGTGTTGGCGACGTCGAGCTGCAGGAGCTCGCGCGCCGCCAGCTGGTGATCCAGCCAGTCGACGGTTCGATTCTGCAGGTACGCGAGCGGATCGTGACGCGCCGTGCCGGGCAGCTCGTGCTCGGCGAGCACCACCTGCTTCTTCCACGCGTTCAATTGATCGACCGGGTTCGCTGACGGCTTGCCGCCCACCCAATCGCCGCGCTCGACGGTCTGTCCCCCGTAACCCCAGGCCGAGACGCCCTTCGAGTCGGTGACCTGACCCTTGACGTGAAATCCGCCGATCAGGAAGTTGTATCCCGTGTCCTTGAGGTACTGAAAGATCGACCGCGTGTCCTGGCCCATCAGGATCGCGTGCGACGGGTCGTAGTGAATCCGGAACTGATCGCCGACGCCGTGCTTCTCGCAGATGCGGTGCAGCGCGATCCAGGTGCCAGGCGTGTAGGCGATGTTGTTGTGCCAGTTGTCGCCCGTCGTCCAGCCGGGCATCGGGCACTGCTCGACGCGGTAGGTGAGACCACGGTCCTTGGCCGCCTTCAGCAGCGGGATGAACTGCTGCTCGAAGTCGACCAGGTTCTCGTCCATGCTGTGCTGCTGGTTGCGCCCGACGAACCCGCACACGGCGTTGACGCCGAGCAGCACCGCCGCGTCGAACGCGCGCAGCATGAAGTCGTGCTTCTTCTTGCGGACCGCCGGGTCGTGGTGCAGCAGGTTGTCGAAGTATCCGACGTCGGAGATGCCGACCCCGCTCTTTTTGAGCGCCGCCTCGACCCGCCTCGCGCGGTCCTTGTCGAACGGCTTGCGCAAGTCCAGCGTGTTGGCGACCGGATCGAGCATCGCCTCGGGTGGCACATCGGATTCGCTCGGGTGGAGCGCCGACGACAACTGGATGTAGTTGGCGCCAAGCTCGCCGGCGAACTCGACCCACTCTTCGATCGCGCGATCGGGATCGGGGTCGCGAACCTCTCGCGGCGTCAACTCCTGCAGGGCGGCCGTGAGGACGCCCACCTTCATGAACTTTGGCTCGAACGGTGTAGTCGGCATGGGCTCTCAGCTCTCAGCTTTCAGCTGTCAGCTAGTAATTCACCTTCGTCCAGACGCTGCCCTTCTTCGCGCTGTCGAGAATCGCTTCGACAATGCAGTTGGCGCGGTCGATCCGTTTCACCTGGAGCCTCCAGAAGCAGTAATTCGAACGGTCATCATATATCAGGGAGGGGCCCGGAATTCGGGCCTCGGCGCGGTCTTTGGCCGCGTTTCACAGGGGGTCTCCAGCGGACCTTCCGAAGCGCGCCCGCGCCCTGTCAAAAACCCCCGGACGGGCCTATACTCAGGCCGGGAGGTGGACGGATGGCCCGGTCATTCGCGGCGGTGTCGTTGATTGCCTGTACGGCGCTCGCCGGCGTGGCCGCGCAGTCCCAGCCTGCGGCTCCCCCTTCAGAACGCACCAACACAGTTTTCGTCACCGCGACCGAAGGGAACGGCGCGCCGGTCGTCGACCTCGTTGCCGACGACTTCACCATCAAGGAGGATGGCAAGAACCGGGACGTCCTCAAGGTGGAACTGGCGCGCGTCCCGATGCAGATCGCCATCATCGTCGACGACAACGGCACGGGCATCTTCCGCTCGGGCCTCGTCAACTTCGTGCAACTGCTCCAGGGCCGCGCGGAGATGTCCTTGAGCAGCGTCATGGGACAGACGCAGAGGCTCGTCGACTACACGTCCGACACACAGAAGCTCGTCGATGCCATCGTCCAGCTGACGGCCCGTCCGGGAATCGCCGACGGCGGCCAGCTGCTCGAGGGCATCTTCCAGGCGGCCAGAGATCAGGAGAAGCGGGAGGCGTCGCGTCCGGTCATCGTCAGCGGTCACGGTCGGCGGCGAGGAGCACAGCACGCTTCCCGCGCACCATGTGCTCGACCAGCTGGCGAAGAGCCGCAGCGCGCTCTACGTGATCTCGGTGGCGAACTCCGCGATCCGCCAGATGCGCCCGATCGACAAACCTTCGGCGCTTCTCGAAGAGAACCTGAATCTCAGCGAAGTGCTGGGCGAGGGACCCAAGCAGAGCGGTGGCTGGCGGGAGGTCATCGTCGCGACGCCTGGCGTCACCGTAGGGCTCCAGCGGATTGCCGCAGAACTCAAGAACCAGTATGCCGTCGCGTACAGCCGGCCTCCCAAGGGGCGGTCCACCGAACGGCTCGATGTGTCAGTCAAACGTCGCGGCGTGACGCTCCGCGCGCCCAGCAAGGTCCCGGGACGGTAGGGACCAGGGGCCAGCGATCAGGGCAGGGGGCCGGTTTTTCTATCGAAGACGGCTTTCTGATCCGGTGTAATCAGCCGGAGGCTCTCGAGCTTGGCGATGAGCACCAGCCGGCCGTTTTCGTCGATGTCCCAGGTCTCGGTCAGCTTGCTTTGTGCGGTCGAGAACTCCTGCTTGAGGACCGCCTTGTCCCACTTCGATTTCGCGCTGACCTCCGCGCCGCTCACGGTGATCTTGACGGCCTTTCCATCCAGTCCATAAGTGCGCTGGCCGCGCGCATCCTCGAACGTCACTTGTTCCGGCGTGGCCTTGATGGTGATGACTTCCGCCAGCTGCTGAAGCTCGCGCATGGCGGCCATCGACGCGGCCTCTGCCGCGCTCAGGTCGCTCGCGTCCGACGCCGTCGATCCGCCCGTGCCGCGCTGTCCGTACGCCGGCGCCATGGCCATCCGCAGACCGCCGCCACGGCCTCCGCCGCGTCGCCCCCCTCCCGCTTTGAACCCCGACGTAAGCTCTTTGTTGAGCACCCACGTTCCGGACAGCCGTGTGGCGGCCTCAGCGGGCGAAAGTTTCTGCATCCCCGCGCCGGCCGTTACGCCGGCCAATGCGAAGGCGGCGCCGATCAGAACCACCACCGCTCGTGTTCGTCTCTCTCGCCTCACGGTCATCCTCCCTTTGTGACTTCGGCTCAAGGCTCAAGGCTCAGGGCTCAGGGCTCAGGGCTCAGGGCTCAGGGCTCAGGGCTCAGGGCTCAGGGAAAAGCATGCTGCCACAAGAGCATGGTGATCAAATGAGATCAGTATGCTCTTCCTTGAGCCTTGAGCCTTGAGCCTTGAGCCCTTAAGGTAATCTCCGACGGGGAGCTGCGCAAGAGTTGGTTCGTACAAAGCGAAGGGCGGGTGAGGCTTTTGACCCCACCCGCCCTTTCTGTCCATCCGCGTAATCCGCGTCCCGTAGGACCGTGATCCGCGTCGTGTGTCTACTCGCTGTCCGTGTTCTAGAACTGGAAGCGAATCATCGCCTGGAAGTTGCGCATGTTCTGCGCACCCGTGGCGGCGCCGAAGCCCGCGGTCCGCGGCGTCAGGCGCGCGGTGTTCAGCGAGCCGTCGGCGTTGTACTGCGGGTTCTGGACGACCCGGTTGACCGGATCGTTGTAGGTGATCGTCGTGCTCCGCGCGTTGATGATCGCGACGTTGAACGCGTTGAACGCGTCGACGCGGAACTGGAGCTGTCGGCTCCCGCCCAGGCGGATGGTGCGCGCCAGGGAGAGGTCGACCGTCTTGTCCGCGCAGCCGCGCCAGGAGGTTGCGACCCGACTCCAGACCCAGGCTGTTGTTGGCGTAGGTCGGACCCGTGACGGCCGACGTGTTGAACTGCCCGTACTGGTTGTCGGAGCAGCCCGAACCCGCGTCACCCGTGTAGATGATGCGAGCGCCGTAGTCCGGCGAGCCGGTGATGTTCCGGTTCGCGCCGTTGTTGTTGTAGCCGTACCCCACGTCGTACCTGGGGCCGGAGTTGGCCGTGAGCACGCCCGAGAGCTGCCAGTCGTTGACGATGTAGCCGACCGTCTTCTTGGCGGCACCCGCGCCCGACGTCGACAGGTCGGGCATGTCCCACACGGCGTTGGCCTTGAGGAAATGGCGCTGGAGGTTGCAGGTTCTTGTTGAGCTCCTCGTAAGCTGCCTGATCCGCACGGACGGAAATCGCGCCCGTGGCCGGATCGTGCTGCAGCCGCTTCTGGAGCCCGGTGTTCCCCTCGAGCGACAGTCCGAGCGTGTAGTTGGCGCCGAACGAGAATCCATTCTGGAACCGGCGCTGAAACGCGGTCTGAATGGAGTGGTAGGTGTCCCAGAAGTCGGTCGTGTTCTGGTTGATGGTGCTGAGGCCCGCGATACGGCCGGAGCAGGTTGTCCGTATAGGCGTTCGCGCCTGGCGTGGCGCTCGTGCCGAGCGTGAGGTCCTGGTTCTGCGGCAGGAAGGCGGCGCCGATGTCAACCGCGTTGAGGTTGACGGTCGTTGCCTCCCTGCAGGCCGCCAAGCCGGTTGTAGCCGTGGTTGCCGACGTACGAGATGTCGAGCGACGACGACCAGGGCAGGGCCATCTGCGCGCCGAACTGCCACTGCCACGAGGCCGGCACCTTCGCGTCGTACTGGAAGGTGACCATCGCCGGGACCGGTTGCGGGCTGAGGCCCTGGCCGAGCGTGCTGATCTGGCCGTTGCGCAGATCCTGCGCGGTCGCGATCGGCGGGTTGCCCGGGATCGAGAACACGGTGTTGCCATCCGGACGGTCGTAGAAGAGGCCGACGCCGCCGCGGAGGATGAAGCTCTGGTTGCCGCTGACGTCGTACGCCGCGCCGAAGCGGGGTCCGAACGACCAGGGCCGGCCAGGTGTAGCCGTACTTGGAGATGCCGTCACCGGCCTGCTTGATGCCGTTCACGGGATTCCCGGTCCCCGGGATCGGCGTGCCGATGGCGATCTGCGTGTTGGCCGTGTTTGGTGCCGTCAGGATCTGCCCGTTCCGGGGATCCATGGCATTGCGGGTGTTGCCCGAGCAGGTGACCGCGCCGTTGCTGCAGCCGGCGACGTAGAACATCGGTGGCCGCGACGCCGTCCACTGTTCGGGGAAGAAGTTCGACATCTGCTGGAACTGGTCGTACTGCGGCTGCTGGTGCGTGAAGCGGACGCCGTAGTCGAAGGTGAGGCGATTGTTCACCTTCCAGTTGTCCTGGACGTAGAACTCGGTGTTGTTGTACTTCATGCTGCCTTCGATGAACCGGGAGGCCTGCAGGTACTGGGTGAAGATGCCAGTCGCTGCGTTCGCGTAGCCGAAGCCGGTGTCGAGGCCGTTGTTCGAATCGTTGCCGAAGTTGACGTAGCCCTGGAAGGTCAGGTTGGCGATGCCGCCGGCGCCGACGTTCTGCGCCTTGAAGCTGTGGTTGTTGTAGAAGCCGCCCTTCATCGTGTGGCGGCCCGCCACCTTCGTCAAGCTGATCGCCACGTCCTGCGTCCGGTTGATGTTCAACCAGCCGGGGTACCGCTGATTGGGCGGCGCGGCGCCGATGCGGCCGCCCCATGCAAACACGGGCGGCAGATTGATCGACTTGCCATCCCAGAACGCCGGACTGACGTCGTTCAGGACTTCGTTCGCGTAGTACCGCGAATCGACGACGCCCGCATCCTTGTAGAGCACCGGGAAGTTGGGCATCGCGGTGAGGCGGTTGGCCGAATCGTCGATGAGCACGCCATTCTCGTTCCCGCCCACCAGCTCGTTGCGGATGAAACCGTACGTGCCTTCAAGGAAGGTCGTCGGACTCAGCGCGTAGTTGACCGTGAACGCGTAGTTGGTGATGAAGGGGTACGGGGTCAGGACGTCGGTGAAGGGCGAGATAAGTCCGGGCGTCACCAGCTCGCGCGAACGCGAGCCGGAGTACTTGCCCGTGACGCGCAGCTTCGACGACAGCTGGTAGTCGATGCGAATCGCCGGCTGCTGCTCCAGGTTTTCAACGGCCGGCGGGTTGATCTGGTAGTTGTAGTTCGTCCCAACCGCCTGCGCGACGTTCGCGGCCGGGTAGCGTTGCAGCAGGGCGTTGCTCACCGCGTTGAGGCGGTTCGCGGGAATCCTGCCGACGACGCCGCCATCCTGGAAACATCCGCTCGTGTCGGCGGCGCCGCAGGGCAGTCCGGTCGTGAAGTCCTGATGTAGGGGAACGAGCGCGCCGTTGTTGTCGAGGGTCTGCGAGAAGTCGCCCGCACGCTCGAGCGCCGTCGGGACGCGCAGCCGGATGGGGTTGCCATTGTTGATGGCCGCGTTGGTCGGACGGTACTCGTGCGAGTAGTAGAAGAACAGCTTGTTGTTGCCGCCGGGCTTGCCGATGGGGCCGCCGAGGGCGTACCCATAGATGTCCCGCTTGTTGATGGGCTTCGGGTCGTGATTCTTGTCGTTGACCCAGCTGTTCTCGTTCCAATCCGAGTTGATCTTGATGTCGTAGGCGGCGCCGCGGAAGCGGTTGGTGCCGCTCTTGGTGACGGCCGTGATCTGCAGTCCGCTCGACCGGCCGTACTCGGCCTGATAGCCCTGCGTCAGGACCTTGACCTCGGCAATCGACTCGATGTTCATCTGGAGCATCTGGCCGTTGTTGCCCGTGTCCATGGCCGAGATGCCGTCCATCATGATGTTGTTCTGGCTCGACGCCGCCGAGGCGCGTGCCGCCGGCTGACGCGCCGCCCGACTGACGCCAGGCGTGAAGGCGATGAAGGCCGTGAAGCTGCCCGTGTGTGGCCACCGGCAGGTTCTCGATTTCCGTCGTGGAAATCGCGAAGGATCGCTCACCGCTCGACGCCTGGATGAGTGGTGCCTCGGAGGTGACGTTGACCGTTTCTTCAGCGCCGCCCGGTTCGAGCGTGAGCGCGGGAACGGTGACGCGGTCGCCGCCGCTGGCCTTGATGCCGGGGCGCTTGACCGTGCGGAACCCATCCATCGTCACTTCCACCGTGTAGGTGTCAGCGGTGACGTTCGGGAAAACATAGTCGCCCGTGGCGTTGGTAACCGACGGCACCGACTTCGTGCCGCGCGATTCACTGATGAGTACGACAGTCGCGCCGGGGACGACCCCGCCCGTGCTGTCCTTGACCGTACCGAGAACGGTTCCGGTCGTGATCTGAGCCGTGGCTGACGCCGCGCTGAACAACAACGCGACGAGACACGCGCAGACCACACTGCGAGTCGATCTGACGATCATTGAGCTCCTCCCCCCTCAGGGTGCAGATTACCGCTCGACTTGCAAAGTCCGACATGTAATGGGTTACAAGAGTCTGATTGGTGTAACACGTCCTGCTGGAAGGGTCAATCGTCACTTCGCATTGCACAACACGGGTTTACAATGCGAAACATCCCTCCCTTTTTCAGCCAAAACTGCACGTTTCAGCGCCCGCCACCTCCTTTCTTTTCCGAAGGTAGAGCCTCCTTTCCGGCAGGAGTACCTGTCCCCGGCCGGTAGAGCCGCAGCCTCTGCATCGACCACACTGACGCATTCTCAGCCGTAGCCGTCTGGGTGATGCGGACGTATTTCGCCCGTATCGGCGCGAACGCGATCGTCGTGGAACCGGGCGTTCCCTGTCCTTCGGCCACCGGCGTCCACGCAGTACCGTTCGTCGACACTTCAACCTTGTATTCACGCGGGTAAGGTCCGGGCAGTACCAACGGGGCCGGCGGTGGCGTGCCAGGCGCGACCGGCACGTTGCCGCGTCCTCCGCGACCGGCTCCTCCGCCGGGAAAGCCGCCGCCCGCGGAGTTGAACTGCAGCTCGGTCACGACCGTTGGCTCTGGGAGCTCGACCTGGAACCACATGCCGGCCTGCTGCGGCTCGCCCGTGCTCCACGACGCAAAGTTCAGTGCCCCGAGCGCGGAGCCAGGGTTGTGACTTGCGCTCGCCTTCCAACTTGGCAGAACCTCGATCGGCGTCGGAAGCGAGGCGACGAGCTCGTCGACCTTCCAGAACGCCTTGCGGTCGGCGGTCGCGGCCCGCACTCGCGCCACGTCGGTGGGTGACACGAACGAGCTGACGTTGCCGAAGGAGTTGCGCACGTAGGATGCGATCGCGGCAACCCACTCGTCCTTGTTGCTTCCCATCGGCGCCATGACGCCCGCAGCATACGACCGGCCTTCGATCGGCCCGTCCATGCCGTGCAGCAGCGTCTTGGTGACGTAATCGCGGTGGCCCTGCACCCGGATCGAACTAGCGAGCGACGGCGCCATCGTCGTACCCGCCGCAGCGCCGGGTTGTGGAGTGCCCCGTCCGTCGTCGCCGTGGCAGGCGAAGCACACTTCCTTGTAGATCCCCTCGCCCCGCTCCATCACGGCGAGCTCGGCCGGCGAGAAGGGCGGCGGTCCGCCGCGGCCGCCGCGGCCGAACGCGCTCGTCGGCGGCTTGAGGATCTGATTGCCGATCTCCTGGACGCCGCGGGCGGGGCTGGCGGCCTGCGCCACGCGCACGGTCTCGGCGACGTTCGGCGCCTTGAGATAGTTCAGCGTCAGCAGTGCCTGAATCGCAACGTCGGTGTCCTTGTCGGTGGCGAGGGCGCGATAGTCGGCGTCGAACGTCCGATCTCCCGCCTTGTAGAGCGTTTCGCTGGCACGGATTGCCTGAATCCGCATCCGCGGGTTGGGGTCCTTCATCTGCGCGCGCGCCGTGGCGGCGTCGAGAGCGCCGAGGCCTTCGAGGGTCCACAGCGCGTGGAAACGAGCGAGCAGGTTCTCGGCCTTGCGGCCTGAGCCTGTCGAGGGACTCGAGGTCTTCAGCATCTGCTGGAGCGCCGGGACGACAGACTTGTCCTGCTTCAGCACGAGCAGTTGCTGCGCGGTGTCCCGCCACCAGCCGTTCGGGTGGGTGAGGTGCGTCACGAGCTGCGCGGGCGTCTCGTTCAGCATGCGCGGCTGTGTGCGGTCGCGTTCCTTGCCCTCGTAGCTGAGCCGCCAGATACGGCCGTGGGCAAAGACCTTGTCGAGCGCGTACTGATCGATCCGGGCACGGAGATACGTCCCCGGTCCCGACCATGTCGCCTGCTGGATGATGCCGCGATACATGTCGGCGATGTAGAGCGTCCCGTCGGGCGCGGTGGCCATGTCGACCGGGCGGAAGAGCGGGTCGGTCGATCTGATGAACTCGTTCCAGAGATAGGCGTTCCTGAGCTGGGTCAGCCCCTCGGTGACCACCGGCTTCACGCGCCGGACGATGCGTCCGACCGGCTCGCCGTAGATGTAGTCGCCGACGAGATCGGCGGGAAGACGGTCGCCGCGATAGACGTCGTTGCCGGCCGAGCCCGTCACCTGGTTGAGCGACCCGTCCGGCATCCGCACCGCGCGCATCCCCGGCTGCATGTCGGCGACGCGAACCGGCGCACCCCAGGGGATGCTGAAGTCCTTCTCGAACTGGTCGGCGACGGTGAAGCTGCCGTAATGAATCGGGAACTGGAAATACGAGGGCAGGCCGCTTGCGCCGCCCTGGAACCACATCTTGCCTTCGTTGTCCTGCGTGGCGCCCCACTGCGCGCCGTTCGGCCCGGTCGGCTCGCGGACGATGCCGTTCGGCGTCCAGCGCACGCGGAACGCGTTCACCGTGCTGTACAGCCAGTTGTCCATTCCCCAATAGAGGAACGCCTGCTGGTGCTCGACGTTGCCGGAGCGTCCGAAGTTGGAGGTGAAGAGCTCCTTCTTGTCGCTCACGCCATCGTTGTTCGTGTCGGTGAACTGCCACACCTCGTCGGCGTTCGACTCCATCGTCAGGACGCTGTTCGGGCCGAAGGGCATGACGAAGCGCGGGAAGACGAGTTTGTCGACGAAGACCGTGTGGCGCTCGTAGACGCCGTCGTTATCCAGGTCCTCGTGACGCGAGATGCGGCCGACTGGCTCGAGCTCGCCCGTGGCGTCCGCGTCCTGCATATAGCCACGCAGCTCGAGCACGAACATCCGGCCGTTGCCGTCGAACGCGATGGCGCCGGGCTCTTTGATATCGGGATCCGTCAGCACGGGCGCAATGCGGTAGCCGGGCTGGAGAAGGAAATGTTTCTGTTGTTCTGCTGGCGGGAGCGGAAGGACGGGGGGTTGCCTGGTGAAGTCGGCGTCTGCGTTGGCCGGGTCGGTGGCGCCGGGCCCGCCCGCTCCGCCTCGTCCGCCGCGGCCGCCGCGTCCTGCTTCCTGAGTCTGCTGGCCCGTCTGTCCGGGCTGCCCTGTGGGCGCCTGTGCCGGCTGCTGTGGCTGCGACTGCGTTGTTTCGACGACGAGCGGGAATGCACGTGACGTAGATCAGCAACCCGAGCGCGAGCGCCCATAAGCTGCTGCGTGCGCCGATCCTCGTCCCCATTGCGCGATCCTCGCTTCCAAGACTCGTTCCGCTGAGCGGGGCGAGTGCTCGTGTTTCGGCGCGTAACTGTCGTGTAACGGATTACAGGGAGGGAAATTGTGTATCAGGAGGTCCGGAGCGTCAATAGCCGTTTCGCTTCGTAATACGGTTGTGGCGCACGGCTGCAGAAGGCATTCAGAATTCAGGATTCAGTATCCAAGAAGGCTCAGGGCTCAGGGCAATCCAGGGCTCAGGGCTCAAGGCTCAGGGCTCAGGCAAGAGCTTTCCGATCCCAGTCGTGCGACTGAGATCTCAGTGCTCTTCCCTGAGTCCTGAGCCCTGAGCCCTGAGCCAATCAGAACTTACTGCGGAGAAACCGCAGACCGTCGGTCGCGAGCCCGTCCTGGGTCTCGGCGAGCGGACGCCAGATCGCGGCGGCGCGGGCGATCGACTTCACCGCGGACGTGAACGACTCGATCACCGCCGGGCCCTGATAGTTGATCGCCCGGCACGCCTGCACCACTTCGTCCCACGGCACGTGACCCGTGCCCGCGGCGCCGCGATCGTTCTCGCAGGCGTGCAGGTGCTTCAACCTCTTGCCGGCGGATCGAATCGCGTCGCCAATCGATCGCTCCTCGATATTCATGTGGAACGTGTCGAGGAGAAGACCGCACGCGGGATGATCGACGCGGTCGACGACTTCGATGGCCTGCGACGCAAGGTTGAGGAAGCTCGTCTCGAAGCGGTTCAGCGGTTCGACGCAGATGACGACGCCACGCTCACCGGCGAAGCGCGCGAGATCCTTGAGCTCGCCGACGAGCAGGTCGATGTCCTTCTTGCGCTCGTCGGGCGTGGCCTGCCACGTGCGCCCCACCGCGCTGTACAGGGGACCGACCACGTTGGTCGCGCCGAGCGTCTGGGCAGCCTCGATGCAGTGCTTCACGTACGCCATCCCGTTCGCGCGCACGCTGGCGTCGGCATGCAGCAGGTCGCGGTCGGGGCTCATCGCGGCGCAGACGCTCGTGCTCAACCCAAGCTCTGTGACGACGCCCGCCGCCTTCTTGTAGTCGAGATCGCTCGTGCCTTCGATGGGGACCTCGAGCAGGTCGAACCCGAGCCGCGCGACGTGCTGCGCGATCTCCGGGAACCGGTCGGTGGTGAGCGGAGAGGTCCAGATCCAGCTGGTGATGCCGATGGGGTTCATGGGCGGGGATATTACCCTGAAAATAGGCTCAGGGCTCAGGGCTCAGGGCTCAAGGCTCAGGGCTCAGGCAAGAGCCTTGAGCTCCTCGCCGGTCGACTAGGATCTGAAAGATCTTGCCCTGAGCCCTGAGCCCTGAGCCCTGAGCCTAGAATCTCGGAATCGCCATCTTCTCCCCGTTCTTGATCGCCGACTGGTGTGCGCAGATCCCGACCATCGTCCAGTTGACGGATGTCTCGGCGTCGGGCATCGCGGCCTTCTCACCGACGCAGGCGAGCAGGAAATTGTGGACCATGTGCGGATGGGATCCGCCGTGGCCTCCGCCCTGGAGGAACGACAGGTGCTCGGCGTCCTGGATCGCCGCCGGCTGCGTGAACCTCTGGATGGGCTCGGGGAGAAGGTGCGCGTAGTCGGGCACCTTCACGCGCTGGGGAATCTGCGCCTCGGTCAGCGGCTTCGCCGGCGTGCTCTTCGTGTGGATGACCGGCTCTTCGTTCTCGACCTGCTGCCACTCGAACGATTTCTTCGAGCCGTAGACGTCGAAACTCTCGCGGTACTGCCGCGCGGTGGCGAACAGACTGCGTGTGACTTCGGCGGCGACGTCCGAATCGCGCAGCTTGAAGGTCGCCGTCTCGATCGCGAAAGGGCTGCCGTACTTCGGGATCAGGTGCTCGTCGATGCGGCCCGATCCGTGACAGACGACGTGCTCGGCGTGCTTGCCGAGGATCGCCAGACAGGGGCTGACGCAGTGCGTCGCATAGTGCATCGGGGGGAAGCCCTCCCAGTAGCCTGGCCAGCCGTCCATGTCCTGCTGATGGCTGCCACGCATGAACTGAATCCGCCCGAGCTCGCCCTGGTCGTAGAGCTCTTTCGCGAACAGGTATTCGCGGCTGTAGACGACGGTCTCCATCATCATGTAGACCTTGCCGCTCGTGCGCTGCGCACTCGACGATCTGCCGGCATTCGTCGATCGTCGTAGCCGCGGGCACCGTGCTCGCGACGTGCTTGCCGGCCTTGAGTGCCGCGATCGACTGCGGCGCGTGATCGGCGATCGGCGAGTTGATGTGCACGGCGTCGACGTTTGGATCCTTCAGCAGATCCTCGTAGCTCGTGTACCGCGTCTTGATGCCGAAGCGGTCGCCAACCGCATCGAGGTCCTTCTTGTCGCGCCGGCAGATCGCATACATCTCGGCGTTCGGGTGCCGCTGATAGATGGGAATGAACTCGGCGCCGAACCCGAGTCCGATGATCGCGACGCGTATCTTCTTATCGGTGGACATAGACGGGCTATCCCTCAATGTGTTTCTAGTGAGATCTGGTCTGCATTACTCAATGCGCGTGGGGCCCCACCCCCACGCGCTCTCGCGCCGCGACTTCGCGCGGCGCTCGGGCCGCAGGCGCTGCTGATACGGCGCTTGGGCTCACGCGAGCTTCATCTCAGCACGAACAAGCGTCAGCTGCCTGAGATCCTCGTCGATCGGCTAGGAGCTCAAGGCTCTTGCCTGAGCCTTGAGCCTTGAGCCCTGAGCCAACTCAGTGTCCCCCCCGCCCACCGCGCCCTTGCGGCGCGACAACATTCAGGATGCCGTTCATCACGCGCCAGTGCGCGGGGAACGTGCAGAGGTACGGGTAGCGGCCAGGATCCGACGGTGCCCGGAACTGGAACGTCACGGTCTGTCCCGGCTCGACCAGCTTGGTCGAGAAGAGCACCTGCGGGATATCCGGGATGTACTGCTGCGCGAGGCCGGCCGGAGACTGTGACAGTGTGTCGGCCGCCGCCCCGAGGACGTCGAGCGCGCCCGCGGCGCCGAGCACGAAGTTGTGCTGCATCGCGTCGGGGTTCGAGTACACGATCTCGACGAGCTGGCCCGGCGCGACGGTGAGCTCGGTCAGATCGAACTTCAGCTGTCCGGGAACAGACGCCAGGCGCAGCACGACGTCGGGGGCCTGAGGCGCGACCGGTTTGAGCGCGGCGCCCGCTGCGCCGGCGAGGCCGCCGCCGGCGGTGAACGCCACGTGCGCCGCGAGCTCACCTGGCTTCGTGTACAGCGTCCCGGCGTTGGTCTGACGCTCGACGCGATATTTCCAGGGGCCGGCGATGGCCATCTTGTCGCCACCAGCCTCGAGGAACAACTGTTCCGGCGTGCCCATGAAGCCGCCGTCGAGCCGCGTGTTCAGGATCCGAACCGTGATCTGGTTGGCGCCCGCACGGAGCGTTCCCGCCGGCAGCGCGAATGACGGTGGCAGGCCCCCGCGTCCACCCCCGGCAGCGCCACGCCCGCCGGCCTGTGGCGTAATCGCGAGGCCATTCACCCAGACCTCGCCGGTGTTTCGCAGCGGGCCGAGCGACAGCGTCGGCGTCCCGCTCGCGGCGGCCGCCGGCACATCGACGGTGCGCGTGAACCAGACGACGCCGTCGAAGTCGGGGAGCCCGCGTGATTCCCAGTTGCCCGGGACCTGCATCTCTTTCCAGTCGGCGGCGACGTCCTTCGCGTTCGGCAGGCGCCAGTCGGGCTTGAGCGCGCCGAGCCGAAGCGCCACCGGCAGCGAGTCGAACGGCAGCGCGTTCTTGTCGGCCTTGTACGCCGTCGTAAACGTCTTCTGGTGACGAAGCGCCGCGATGTAGAACGCGCGGCTCAGCCACTTGTCCGCGTAGTTGTCAGTCTTCTGGCTCTCGCGGTAGAGCGCCTGCGAGAGCTCGGCCGATTCGGGCATCTCGGATAGCACGAGCGTGGCCGCGAGACGCGTGTGGAGATCGGGATCCTGCAGCACGTTGGCGGCGAGCATGGCGCTCGCAGCCGCCGCGGTCTTGGGCAGCACCATCGCCGCGGCCTTGCGGACGCCGGCGGCGGGATGCTTCAAGGCGGCCACGGCCGCGGTATACGAAGTGCTGGCGGGTGAGTCGATCTCGCCCAGTCCCTTGAGCGTCCAGAGCGCATGCATCGCGCCGCCGTTGATCCCGACGGCATCGACCGCTGTGTTCTTGACGAGCGCCTGGAGCTGCGGCACGACGTCTTTCTGCCCGCGCTCGACGATCAGGCGCTGCGCCGTCATGCGCCACAGCATGTTGTCCGACGCCAGCGCGTCGAGCAGGCCCGCCGTGTCCTTGATCGACAGCGAGCGCTTCGGCGATGGCGCCGCATTCTTGTACGCGATGCGATAGATCCGGCCGCGCTGATGATCGCGCAGCTGCGACTCGTAGGCGTTGCCCGCGCCGTTGCTGAAGCCCTGCGGCGTCGGGTTGTGCTGGATGATGAAGTTGTACCAGTCGGCGAACCAGACCGCCCCGTCTGGCCCGACCTGCGTGTGGACCGGCGCGAACCATTCCTCGGCGCCGGCCGCGAGGTTCCATCCGTCACGCGTCACGAAGCCGGCCCCTTGCTTCTCCACGATGCCCTGACCGATCACGTGCGCCGTCGGCTCGTTGATGAACGCGATGCGGTTCCAGTATTCCTTCGGGAACGACCGCGCCGTGTACAGATTGTGACCGGCACCCGCCGTGTAGCCGTTGAACACGTCGACCTGACGGATGTAGGGCGTCAGCGGATGGACGGCATAAAACGCCGCGAGGCTCTGATAGCCGGAGCCCACGCCGCGCTGGCCGGGCGTCGGGAGTCCCTCGATGCCGTCGAAGAAGCGGTTGGGAATCGCCATGTTCCAGCTCGGGTCGTTGTTCGCCGTCGAGCCGAACACGTCGAACGTCTCGCTGAAGCCGAGCCCCCACGTGTTGTTCGTCGAGCCCGTCATCACCTCGAAGTCGCTGCCGTCGGGCTTGAAGCGGAACGCGGCTTGCGCGAACTGGAACTTCTTACCGTTGATCTCGCCGTCGAAGCCCGAGTAGCCCACGACGCCCCAGATGTAGTTGTCGAGGCCGTACTGAAGGCTGGACAGCACCGCATGGGTGTCGCGCTGCCCCCAGCCCGTGCTCAGGATCTTTCGCTCGTCGGCCTGGTCATCGCCGTTCGTGTCCTTCAGAAAGAGGATGTGCGGCGGCTGCGCGACGATCACCCCTCCGTTGGCGAACACGAGGCTCGTCGGGATGTTGAGGTGATCAGCGAACACGGTGAATTTGTCCGCTTTGCCGTCGCCATTGGTGTCCTCGAGGATGCGGATGCGGTCGTTGCCAGGGTTGCCCGCCAGTGGCTGGTTGGGATAGTCGACGGTTTCGGCGATCCACATCCGGCCGCGCTCGTCGAACGCGAACGCGATCGGCTTGACGATGTCGGGTTCTTCAGCGAACAGCGTGAGCGTGAACTCGGCCGGGACCTGGATGAACTTCATCGCCTCGTCCGAATGGAAGGGCAATTGGTACTTGGGCGCCGGATCGCGGTTCTCGTAGTTCGGCACGCTCATGCCGTCGACGTAGGTGACCGGCGGCATCTTGAGCTGCTGGAACGCCTGACGCGCGGCCTCGGGCACGCTCCAGACGACGGCGCGCTCGACGAGTGTCTGAAAGGCCGGGTTGTTCCACGTCCGCTGGTCGTGTCCAGACGCGGTGTAGAAGACGCGCCCCTTGCCCTGATTCCGCACCCAGGTCCACGGCGTGCGGCCGGTGCCGTCCACGCGCTCCATCAGCACCGTGCGATCGGTCGCGTTCTGCTTCGTGAAGGTGACCGTCTCATCCCAGGTCGCAAACGGCTGGACGCCCTGCACCGCGGGGTGAGACGACTGGACGATCTCGGCCGTGAACTCGCTCGGGGCGCCCTGCCGCTGCGATTGCGCCCCGATGAGCGACGTGTAGCGCTCCGACCCGCCGAACATGTCGGACGCCGAGTGCAGCGCGACGACGCCCTTGCCGCTCTCGACGAAATCAACCAGGGCTTTCTCCTGCTCCGGCGTGATCGCCGTCTGGTTGCCATAGATCAGGAGTGCGTCGTAATACATCAGCCGATCGGCGGTCAGCGCCGCCGGAGTGAGCACTGCCGTGAGCTGGATGCCTTTCCTGGCGAGCGGCGCGCCGATCGACTGGTAGAGTCCAGCGGCCGGATGCGTCGCCTGATCCTGGCCGAGGAACAAGACCCTGAGCGGCCGTCCGGCTGCGGGCGGCTGCGGGCTGGCCTGCGCGAGCGCCGCGGCGTCGGCGATTTCGAGGACGGGCACCCGGGGAGCAAGGGTGGCAAGCCAGACAGCCATCGCGCCACCGGCCAGCAGGGAGAGGGATCGCGGTGCACGGGTCACGAATCGCATCAGCAGTGCCTTCCTGGAGTTCTGGGTGATTGTGTGGAACTTGGTTCGATCGGCTCGCGATCTTAGCGCAAGCGCAATCGATCTGCGCCATCCAACGATCTTATCAGCCCAACAGCTTGCCTCGTCCATGCGCGCTGTGCTCTGATGCGGGTCATTCACGGGTGGAGGCGGTTCATCAAGTAAGGTTCAAGAAGGTTCAACAAGGTTCATCAGGTTCAGGGGGGTTCATGAGGTTCGCGGGCGTTCTCCTCGCAACAGCCGTGACGGTGACTACGACCTTCGGTGCTGGAGTGATTCACGCGCAGACGCCCGCGCCGGCGCCTCCGCAGGCCAAGCCCAATCCCAACGCCGAGCCCGAGACCCTGCTCCTCTGGCCCGACGGCGCTCCCGGAGCGCTCGGGAAAGAGGATGCCGACCGGCCCACGCTCACGATCTACCGTGCGCGCCAGCCCTCGGGGGCGTCCATCATCGTGGCGCCAGGCGGCGGCTACGGAGCGCTCGCGTCCAATCACGAGGGGCGGCAGGTCGCCAACCTGCTGAATGCGGCGGGCGTGACCGCGTTCGTCCTCAAGTACAGGCTCGGCCCGAAGTATCACCACCCGATCGAGCTCGGGGACGCGCAACGGGCGATCCGCCTCGTCCGTGCCCGGGCGCAGGAGTTCGGCGTCGCGCCCGACCGTATCGGCATCATGGGTTTTTCGGCGGGCGGACACCTTGCCGCGACGGCCGGGACGCACTTCGATGCGGGAAAGCCCGGTGCGGCCGATCCCATCGATCGCGCCGGCTGCCGGCCGGACTTTCTGATTCTCGCCTACCCCGTCGTTTCGTTCGATCCCGCCATTGCGCACGCCGGCTCGGTCAGGAATCTCCTCGGTGAGAATCCCGATCCGAAGCTCATCGAAGACCTGTCGAACGACCTGCGCGTGACGGCTGACACGCCCCCGACATTCCTCTTTCACACCAATGCCGACACCGGAGTCGTGGCCGAGAACAGCGTCCGTTTCTACCTGGCCCTGCGCCGGGCCAAAGTGCCGGCCGAGCTCCACATTTTCGAAAACGGCCCCCACGGCGTCGGCCTCGCGCTGGGCGATCCGTCGCTCTCGGCCTGGCCCGTGCTGTTGACGAACTGGCTCCGGGGGAGGGGGCTCACCAAGTGAAGGCTCAGGGCTCAGGGCTCAAGGCTCAGGGCTCAGGCCAGATCTTCGAGTACGTGGTCCAAGGTTTTGCCTGAGCCGTGAGCCCTGAGCCCTGAGCCCTGGGCCTTGAGCCTTGATCTGGTCCGACCACTTTGGTGTCGGCTGATTCCCCATGCTGGACGATGTTTTACATCTCGAAATACGGCCACGCCAGGGACGCCGGTCCCAGCAGGCTCTCGCCGCGACCTTTCTGACGGTCCAGGGCTTCGACAGCCCGATAATCACGGCCAAGGCGTCCGCATCCGGCGACGAGTGCGGACGGTGGTCCGTTCTGGTTTGCGAAACAGGGCAGCGGCCCCCGAAACTCGCTTTGTAGGGTCTGCGGACAGCGTATTCTGTCCCCGCCTTCGCAACGAGGCGGGTCGGTGTTGCTTCGGCGGGACAGGTCCGCCTTCGCCCGCGTCAGCGAGCGCGTTCGTGTTGCTTCGGCGCGGCAAGCAGGGACAGGTACCGGACGTGGCAGGCCCAGCGTAGAACCCACGATGTCTGCAGGCGCTCATTTTCTGGCGTTCGATCTCGGAGCCGAGAGTGGGCGTGCCATGCTCGGGCGGCTCCGCGCCGGCGTGCTCGACGTCAGCGAAATCCACCGGTTCGTCAACGAGCCCGTCCGCCAGAACGGATCCCTCCACTGGGACGTGCTCCGGATCTGGCTCGAGCTCAAGCAGGCGATGGAGCGCGTCGCCGGAACGCCCGTCGACAGCATTGGCGTCGACGCGTGGGGCTGCGACTACGCGCTCGTCGGGGAGCAGGGCGTCCTCCTCCAGAACCCGTATCACTATCGCGACAAGCGCACCGACGGCATCATGGAGGCCGTATTCGAACGCGTCACGGCCGACGAAATCTACGCCGTCACGGGCATCCAGTTCCTGCCGTTCAACACGCTCTATCAGTTGTACGCCGCGTGCCGGGCCACGCCCCGGCTCATCGACGCCGCCATCTCCTTCGGGACGATTCCGGATCTGGTGAACTACTGGCTGACCGGCGAGATGACCGCCGAGTTCACCAACGCCACGACCACGCAGTTCATCGATGCGCGGACGCGGACATGGGCGATCGACCTGCTGCAGGTGCTGGACGTCCCGACGCGGATCCTGCCGCGGGTGGTGGAAGCCGGAACGCTCGTCGGCTACGTCGGCGCCGACGCACATCCCTCCCTCCGCGGCACCCGCGTCGTCGCGCCCGCGTGCCACGACACGGGGTCTGCCGTCGCCGCTGTGCGCGCCGACGGCCACCGTGCGTTTTTGAGCTCCGGCACCTGGTCGCTCCTCGGCACCGAGCTCCACGCCCCGGTGATCACGCCGCGGGCTCGCGAGCTCAACTTCACGAACGAAGGCGGCGTCTGTGGCACCACGCGGCTGCTGAAGAACATCGCCGGGCTCTGGCTGTTGCAGGCGTGCCGGCGCAACTGGGCCGAACAGGGGCACCATTTCGCGTACGAAGAGTTACTGACGCTCGCCGGCGAATCGCGGCCCGCGTTCCAATCGCTCTTCGATCCCGATCACGCGGCGTTTCTCCACCCTCGGAGCATGGTCTCGGCGATCGCGGATTACTGCCGGGAAACGGGTCAGCCCGAGCCCGACGGCCCGCCCGGGTACGCGCGCGCCATCCTCGAGAGCCTCGCGTTCAAGTACCGGGTCGTGCTCGAATCGATGGAGGAGCTGACCGGCACCGCGATCACCGAAATCCGCATCGTCGGTGGCGGCTCGCGCAACCGGCTGCTGAACCAGTTCACGGCCGACGCGACCGGCCGGACCGTCGTGGCGGGTCCGGTGGAGGCGAGCGCGCTCGGCAACATCGCCATGCAGATGGTGGCCACCGAAGCCGTGGCATCGCTCGCCGAGGCGCGGCGCATCATCGAACACTCGTTCCCCGTCGAGCGCTACGAGCCCGTGGCGCCGGAGGCGTGGAACGCGCATTACCGACGTTTTTCGGAATACCTGGAGCCGACCTGTGTCTGAGACCCCTGCGATCGAAACAACCTTCCTCAAGAATCTCTGGGACGCCCGCGAGGCGTCGGCGCTCGAGGCCAGGCCGCTCGACCTGCTTCGGTACCGTTCGAACCTGCTCGGGGCCGATCTCCGGATCACGAACTTCGGCGGCGGGAACACGAGCTCGAAATTCGACCTGCCCGATCCGCTGACCGGCGAGCCGCGGCGCGTCATGGCGGTCAAGGGCAGCGGCGGCGACCTGGCCTCGATTGGCTCGTCCGGCTTTGCCGTGCTCTACATGGACAAGCTGAACGATCTCGTCGGCCGCTATCGGGGCGAGGCGCACGAAGACGAGATGGTCGGCTACTACCCGCTCTGCGCGTTCGGCGAGAACCGCGTGGCCGCGTCGATCGATACGGCGCTCCACGCGTTCCTGCCATTTCCGCACGTCGATCACCTGCACCCCGACTGGGCGATCGCGCTCGCCGCGAGCGCCAACGGCCAGCAAAAGCTGAACGAGTTCAACAAGAAGTACGGCCGGCGCATCACCTGGGTGCCGTGGCAGCGGCCGGGGTTCGAGCTCGCGCTGATGCTGCGCAAGGCCGTCGAGGCGACCCCGGGCTGCGACGGCATCGTGCTCGGCGGGCACGGGCTGTTCACGTGGGGCGAGACGCAGCAGGAGGCGTACCTCAACAGCATCAAGACCATCGATCAGATGGGTGAGTTCGTGCAGGACCACGCGAAGCGCGCCGGCCGTCCGCTCTTTGGCGGGGCGAGCACGACGACCGCGTCAGGCCGCGAGGCGCTCGTCAATGGGATCCTGCCGTATCTGCGCGGTGCCGTGTCGTCGAACCGTCGCGTGGTCGCACACTTCGACGGTGGCGAGGATGCGACCGCGTTCGCCAATGCGAAGTGGGCCGAGTCGCTCTGCCAGATGGGCACGAGCTGCCCCGATCATTTCCTGCGCACGCGCATCTCGCCTCTTTATGTGCCGTTCGATGCCGCGACTGACGCGCTCCCGGCGCTCAAGACGCGCATTGCCGAGCGGCTGGTGCAGTATCGCCAGGACTACGCCGCCTACTACAAGGCGCATGCGCTGCCGGACTCGCCTGCGCTGCGCGATTCGAATCCGTCGGTCGTGGTGATTCCCGGACTTGGCCTGTTCGGCTTCGGCAAGGACAAGCGCGAGGCGCGCATCACGTCGGAGTTCTTCGTCAATGCGATTCACGTGATGTCGGGTGCGAACGCGCTCGGCGCGGCAGCTCCCGATCTCGCGAAGGGCGCACCACCTCAGGCGCGTCATCCGGGGCAGGCGGGCGACTTCAAGAGCTTCGAGAACTACGTTGCACTGCCGCGGTCGGAAGCGTTCAAGATCGAGTACTGGGCGCTCGAAGAGGCGAAGCTGCAGCGCATGCCGCTCGAGCGTGAGTTCAGCCGGAAGATTGTCGTCGTGGTCGGCGGCGCGAGCGGCATCGGCAGGGAAGTGGCGCTGCAGATTGCCAAGCGCGGCGGCCACGTCGTCGTTGCCGACATGAACGTGGCCAGTGCCGAAGAGGCCGCGACGGAAGCGGCGGCGCTGTCGTCGAAGGAAATGGTTCTCGCGGCGGCGCTCGATTTGACGTCGCGCGGGAGCATCGCGGCCGCGTTCCGCGCCACGGTCGACCGCTTCGGCGGCATCGACGCGATCGTCAACACCGCGGCGATCTATCCAACGCCGGCTCCCGGCACGCCGCCCGAAGAGACGTGGGCCAAGGCGATGCACGTGAACGTGACGAGTAACTACGTGCTCGCCGACGAGGCCAGCAAGATCCTCAAGGATCAGGGGCTGGCTGCGTCGATCGTCCTGACGAGCTCTGCCAACGCCGTCGTCCCCAAGCACGGCAGCGAGCCGTACGACGTCAGCAAGGCGGCCATCAATCACCTGATCCGCGAGCTGGCGATGGGCCTCGGGCCGCTCGTCCGCGTCAACGGCATCGCACCGGCGACCGTCGTCGCCGGGTCGGCGATGTTCCCGAAGGACCGGGTGATGGTGTCGTTAAAGAAGTACGAGATTGCCTTCGACCAATCCGAGTCAGTCGAGAGCCTCAGGGCGAAGCTCGCCGAGTTCTACGCCCGCCGCACGATCACGCGCCGGCCGATCCTGCCGGTCGATTGCGCCAACGCGATCTGTTGGCTGGCCGGTGATCAGAGCGCCAAGACGACGGGGCATGTGATTCCCGTAGACGGCGGGCTGCCGGAGGCGTTTCTCAGGTAGCTTCCAGCTTGCCAGCTGCCAGCTGTTGCGCCAAAGCGTCTTCGAATCACTGGAAGCTGGCAGCTGGCAGCCGGAAGCTGTCTTTACCGCGCCGCGACCTGCATCAGCCGATCGTTCGGATAGATGTGATCGACGGTCTCCGGCGTGACGAGCTGGTGCTTGACGAAGACTGCCGGCGGGACCGGCCGCCGGTGCAGGATGTCGAGCGCGACGGCGACGATTTCGGTGCCGTACTTTTCGGGAAAGTAGGCGACCGAGCCGATGAGGCGTGTGCCCACCTCGCGCAGTTCCGCGCGTCCTTCGGGTGACGCGTTCTGCCCCATGACCGCGCAGCTCTCCGCGCGGCCGGCTTCCTGAAACGCGCGCAGCGCGCCGAGCGCGCTCGGATCGTTGATCGCCCCGACGAGCAATCGGCGGGACTTCGACGTGCGAAGGTGCTTGCGCATCGCCTCGAAGCTCGGTCCGAGGTTCCCGTCGCCATCCAGGTAGGTCACGCGGCAGTTCTCGAGCTGCGGATAGACCTCTTTCATCCCGACGAGCATGCCCGTGAGGCGCATCTTGGGGAGGCTGCCGGCGCGCTGGAGCGCGATCATCGCGATCTCGTCCACCTCGCCCGGCCAGTGCTGCTTCGACCACCGGCCGAGGTACCGGCCGCCGATGAGTCCGGCCTCGTAGTTGTTCGCGCCGAAGTAGGTCGCGCCGGGATGCGGAATCTCGATCGCGATGAGCGGGATGTTCGCCTCGCGGTACTTGGCGGCGACGATCGGCGCGACGTGCTCGTCGGTCTGGAACTCGATCACCAGATCGACTTTCTCGCGCACGAGCACGTCGGCGTTGCGCTGCGCAATCTTCGGACTGTAACGATTGTCGACCGAGATGAGCTCGATGCCCTGCGCAGCGGCGGCGCGCTGCAAGCCATCGGAGATTTCCTTGGAGAACTGGTAGTCGGTGCCCTGTGCCGCATAGCCGAGGCGATATGGCTTCTGGCGGAACGGCCGTACGGTACGATCGATATAGGTTCTCGCCGACTTTTTCGATCATGCCGCAGCGCTCGAGCGTGTACAAGAGCCGGAAGGCCATGCTCTTGGGGAGCCCGCTGCGGGCCACGACTTCACGAAGCGGGAGCGCTTCTCCAGACGAGCGAAACGCCGCCAGCACCTCGGACGAGTGCATCACCGACTTCACGAGGTAGGGATCGCGCGACGGCGGTTTCGGCTTCATGTATTACCTCTGGCGCGTTCTTCATTGCGAAACGCTGCGAAGCATACCATGACCGGCCACCCGGCGGCAAAATCGTAAATTCAGGCCTATTCAGTCATTTCATTGACCCGTTACCCTCCCGTTACTCAATGGCAAGGCGTTTTGCCGTGCGGGACGGAACGACTGGGCTCAAGGCTCAGGGCTCATGGCTCAAGCAAGATCTTCGACCCTGCTTTCGAAGGCTTTGCCTGAGCCCTGAGCCGTGAGCCCTGAGCCCAATCGTCACAGCCTCGGCACCGACAGCCCTCCGTCCACATGAATGACGCTGCCGGTCGCATACGGCACATCGCCCCGGACGAGTGCGGCGACGGCGCGACCGACGTCTTCGGGGCGGCCCCACCGCTGCTCGGGTACCAAGCCGTCGGCGATCCGCTGGTCGTACACCTGGCGTACTCCGGCGGTCATGTCGGTGCTGATGATGCCCGGGCGGACTTCGTAGACGGCGACGCCGTTCGGGGCGAGGCGAGTGGCAAAGAGCTTGGCGGCCATCGAGAGGCCGGCTTTGCTCACGCAGTACTCTCCCCGGTTGGGAGATGCCATCTCGGCTGACACCGACGTTACGAAGACGATCGCTGCGCGGAACGTCGCGTCTGCCTGACGCCGCACCAACATGTCTCGCGACAACTCCTGCGTGAGGAAGTATGGGCCCTGCAGATTGGTCCGCATCAGTTCCTCGAAGCTCTCTTCGGTCGCCTCGAGGAGATCGGTACGGACGCGCGGGGCGCGTCCGGCGTTGTTGACGAGGGCGTTGAGCGCGCCGTGGCGCGTCCGCACCGCGTCGGCGAGCGCTGCGCGGGCGACGCGGCTCGAGACGTCGGCGGCCACATAGGTCACGCTCCCGCCGAGCGCCTGCAACTCGTCGATCACCGGTGCGATCTCGGCCGCGGGCCTGATGCCGCTGAGCACCAGGTCCCATCCCTCGTGCGCGAGTGCGCGCGCAATCCCCAGTCCGATCCCGCGCGTTCCGCCGGTGACGAGCGCGACGGGGCGTGCGAGGGTGGGTGGCTCAGGGCTCATGGCTCATGGGGCAAGACTCAGGGCTCAAGGCTCAAGGCTCAGGCAAGAGCTTCGAGATCTTACTCCGAGGTTTTGTTTGAGCCCTGAGCCTTGAGCCCTGAGCCCCTTACTCCGAGCTCTTGCCTGAGCCCTGAGCCTTGAGCCCTGAGCCCGACCCGGTCCCATAAAACGCCAGATACGGCCCGCCCTCGGCCAGGCGCTTGACATACAACGCGGCCTCGCGCGCGTGGTAGTCGCCCCACTGGCTCGATTCGCCGCGCGGGGTCTTCGCTCCCGGCGGGACGTGATCCCATCCGTTCGGCCAGTGATACACCGAGTGCAACACCAATCCCTGGTGCTCGGGGTCCCGGCTCAGATACGGGCCGCCGTCGTCGAACAGCGTATCGAGCACGCGCAGCCCGGCTTGCGTGTAGCGGTCGCCATCGTCCCCACGCTGCTGCAGGAACCGGCCGAAACGGAGCAGTCCCTGGGCGCCGATTGCGGCGGCGGAGCTGTCGACGGGCTCGCGATCGTTGAACGGATCGGACGCCCGGGTGCCCCAGTCGCCGAGCGCCGAGAGACCAGGTGCGCCGGTATCCCAGTAGGGGATGCCATCCGCGCACGCGGCCGATTCGATGTAGAAGTCGCACGTGGCGCGGGCCGCATCGATGAACGCCGTTTCCGAGCTGGCCGCGCCCGACTCCTGACGGGCATCCGCGGTCAGCGTCGACAGGAACTCGAGCTGCTCGGCGAAGCCGAGCATGGCCCAGGCGAGCCCGCGCGTCCACGTGCTGAACGGCGAATAGCCCTGCTGTGTGCTCGGGCCTCGATAGGTCCCGTTGGCGGCGTTGAAAAGACTTTCGTGCGCGACGCGTCCGCGTACGTCGAAGGGCCCGCCGGACCTGCCAGAGAAGACGTTGTACGTCGCCGTGGCGCGCGCGTGCTCGACGAGCCGCGTCAGCAAGCTGACCTGCGCATCCTGCTCCTCGAGAAGACGATGACCGAGGAGGTGTGAGAGGGCGAGGGCACGCAGCGAGCGGATCGTATCGACGAAGAGCGAGTGGGCGCCGTTGAACGAGTAGATGTAGCCGCCGTCGGGCAGTGACGTCCAGCGTCGCGCCTGGACGGCGCCGCTCACCTTGAGCGCGAGGGCGTAGAACCGCCGCTCCCACTCGGAGGCCTCGTAGCGCCCATCGAGCGCCATCCGCCACAACGCGCCGTAAGTGCTGACGTTGTTGAACCCGTGATCGTGGACGCCGACGTGGGTGAGGTGCGGCGCCATGCGCGTCAGCGTGCGCTCGCGGCCGAGCTCCAGGAAGTCGCGCTCACCGGTCGCGTCAAACTGCAGAAGCGACGCGCCGTACTGGAACCCTTCAGTCCACTCCGTCCATCCGCGCGCGGTGTAGCGTCCGTTCACGGTGAACACCGGCGCGCCCTTGTGGGGCCGCCACGAGCCTTCGAGACTTCGAATCTTGTGCGCCGACAGCTCGAAGAGCCGGTCGATCCGGGGGACGAGATCCTGAGGCGTGCGTGTGCGATCGATGCGAATCATGGCGTGGGCGTGAGCCGGAAAGGGGTGGTCCCCGTCGCTTCCCAGGCGCGCACATCATATATGACTCACCCGCACGGTCCGGGCGGCAACTGCAGGCTCCGGCACCGGCCGGCGGCCAGGGGGCATATCATATATGATCCGTTGACATCGGCCCTTTCCCGGCCAATACTCTCAGCCCGGGTCCTATGCCCCAGCCCGATACCCTCGACTTCGCGGAGAACGGGCCGTCTCGCCGGAGCCGGCGCGACTTCCTGACCGGCGTCCCCGGGCGCCGATCGATCGGCGACGACTACTGGATCCGGGTTCACCGGCGCGCCATGGCCTGCCGGTTCGAGATAACCCTGGCCAGCCAGGACGCCGCCTCTGTGCCCGCCGCACGCGCGGCGCTCAACGAAATCGATCGGCTGGAAGACGAGCTGAGCGTCTTTCGCGAGGAAAGCGCGGTTAGTTACGTAAACCGTCGAGCGGCCTCCGGAGACGTCGAAATCGACGAGCCGCTGTTCGCGCTGCTCAGTCAGTGCGGCGAGCTGCACCAGGCCACCGATGGTGCGTTCGACATCACGTCCACGCCGCTCAGCCGATGCTGGGGATTCCTCCAGCGCGAGGGCGGCGTGCCGCCGAGAGATGCAATCGAAGCGGCTCGCGCGTCGGTCGGATTCGACGCGGTCGATCTCGATCGGGAGCGTCGGACGGTGCGCTTTCGCCGCCCGGGGATCGAGCTCAACCTCGGGGCTATCGGGAAAGGATACGCACTCGATCGTGTCGCGATCGACATGCGGCGCTCGGGCGTCACCGACGCGCTCCTCTCGGCGGGACGCAGCAGCCTGCTCGCGATTGGCGGCAGGGACGCTGGCTGGTACGTCGAGGTCGTGTCCCCGCGTCGCGACCAAGCAACCGAGGATCGCCCACTTGCCCGAGTCTGGCTGCGCAACGCCGCGCTCGGCACGAGCGGCGCCGGCGAGCAGTTCGTCATCGCCGACGGCACGCGCTATGGCCACGTGATCGACCCGCGCACGGGCTGGCCCGCCACGGGCGTCTTGAGCGCGAGCGTCATCGCGTCGAGCGCCGCCGTAGCCGACGCACTATCGACGGCGTTTCTGGTTGGCGGCATCGAGCTCGCGGAACGGTACTGCGCCAATCACTCGAACGTGATGGCGCTCGTGACGCCGGACGATGAATCTGAAACGCGCGTGTTCGGAACTGTAGCTGGAGTGATCGTACGGACAGCAAGCGCCTGCGGCCCGAGCGCGGGCGCGACCAGCCTCCGCCAAGGCTACGGCGGTCCGCCGAAGCTTCAGCGAAGGCGGAAGTCGCCGCGCGAGAGCGAGCGGGGGTGGGGCCCCGCGAGCATTGAGTAATGCAGACCCTATCGTTACCAAGTAGCAAGGCGCGCAAATGACCAGCCTTCAACAAACGACGCTCGTCGTGCTCCGCACGCTCGTCGGCTGGCACTTCCTCTACGAGGGGTACACCAAGCTGCTGCAGCCTGCCTGGGGCCGCGCCGGCGCGCCGCTCGCCGCGTGGTCGTCGGCGGGGTACTTCAAGGCCGCAACCGGCCCTCTCGCGGGCCTGTTTCATTCCCTCGGGAGCGCGTCCTGGATCGGCACGTTGGACATTGCGGTCGCGGCTTTGCTGGTGGCAGTCGGCCTGAGCCTCATGCTCGGCCTCTTCACCCAGGCCGGCTGCGTCGGCGCGCTCGGTCTGCTCGCGATGTTCTACCTGTCGGCGATTCCGATGGGCCTGCCCGAGGCCAGGGCCGAGGGCACGTACCTCATCGTCAACAAGAACCTCATCGAGGCGGCGGCCGTGCTAGTGCTGTGGTCGTTTCGCACGGGCCTCATCGCGGGTGTGGACCAGGTACTGGAGCTCCCGAGCACGATCAGAAAAGCGAGATCTCGCCCCGACGAGGATCCCCCTATGAACTTGACGCCTGAACAGATCGAGCAGGGCCGGCGCAATTTCCTGAAGGTCCTCGCCGGCACGCCGGCGCTTGCGGCGCTCGGTGTCTCGGCGGCGCTCAAGGGCCCGGTGCCTGGCGGACCGGTTCGAGTGGGATTTGTCGGCGTCGGCAGCCAGGGTCGATCGCTGCTCGGCAACGTCGATCCGGCCTACGCCGACGTGCGCGCCCTCTGCGACATCAACCCGAACAGCCTCAAAGCAGCCGACGAGGTGATGGCCAAGAACTCGTGGCCGGCCGCCCGGCACTACGTCGACTGGCAGGACATGCTCCAGAAGGAAGATCTGGAGGCGATCATCATGGCGCCGCCGCTCTGGGCGCACGCCGACCTCGCCGTGGGGTGTCTCGACGCCGGCAAGCACGTGCTCTGCGAGAAGATGATGGCGTGGGACGTGCCCGGTTGCGAGCGGATGCGCGCCGCGGCGCGCAAGAACAACAAGCTGCTCGAGATTGGCTACCAGCGACTCTCGAGCCCGATGTACCAGGCGGCCTACGACGGCATCCTCAAGACGGGCACGCTCGGCGACATCTATCACGTCCGCCTGGCGTGGCACCGCAACGGAACCTGGCGCCGCAAGGGTGAGCCGCCGGCGCCGGACTACAGCCCCTCGAAGTGGGGCTATCCCGACTGGGATCACCTGCTCAACTGGCGGTTGTATTGGAAATACTCGCAAGGGCTGATGGCCGAGCTCTGCAGCCACCAAATCAATGCCGCGAACTGGTTTTTCGGCGCCGCTCCAGAAGCCGTCGTCGCCTCGGGCGGCCTTTATCGTTTTCCTGAAGGCAACCGCGAAGTCTTCGACCACGTCTATGCGACGTTCGACTATCCCGGTGGCCGCACCGCCATGTTCTCCTCGATCGAGTCGAATGCGTTTGACGACTACTACGAGATGTACATGGGAACCAAGGGCACGCTGATCATGAATCGCGAGCAGGACGCGCTCCTCTTCGAGGAAGGCAGCGCTGCGAGCCGGTCGACGGCCGTCGAAACGACGCCCCGGACATCCGGACCGGCCGCACAGTCGTCCGAGACGATGAGCGGCAACACGAGGCAGGCGGCACCTGCAGCGCAGGCGATGGCGGCGCAGACCAACGTCCGCGTGCGCGGCTCCCGCATCATGATTCAACGCTTCTGTTCGGCCGTTCGCGTCGGCACCCCGCTTGCGTGCGGCCCCGACAAGGCGTTCGATTCCGCGCGGGCCTGCATCCGCGCCAACGAAGCCATCAAGCAGAAGACGCGGCTGACGATATGACCCCCAACGCGATCAAACTGGCATCGGCCTCGGCATCTACGTCGGCCTCTGGTGCACGGGCCGGACACTTGACCAAGCAGCAGTTCGTTTACACGACGCTGCGCGAATCGATCATCCGGTGCGAGCTCGGCCCGGGCACGCGGCTGGTCATCGACGATCTGGCCAGACAATTCAAGGTCAGCATCATCCCCGTGCGCGAGGCGCTCCGGCTCCTGCAGTCGGAGGGACTCGTGCTGAGCGTCGCGCACGTCGGCGCGACCGTCGCGCCCATCTCACGGGCGTCTGTGCTCGAGGTGTTCGCGCTGCTCGAAGGTCTCGAGGTCATCGCGGCGCGCATCGCCGCCGAGCGTGCGACGCCGGCTGACTTCGACATGCTGGGCGAGTTCGTGGGCGAGATGGATCGCGCGCTCGAGGCGGGATCGCCGTTGCACTGGGCCGAGATCAACACGCGCTTCCACCTCGCGATCAGCCGCCTGGCGGATATGCCCATCCTGCACGACATGATGCAGCGCGTCGTCGACTACTGGGATCGCGTGCGGCGCTTCTACTTCCGCGACGTTCTGATCCACCGGACGCGCCTCGCGCAGGCCGAACACCGCGCGATGCTCGTCCAGATGCAGGCGCACGAGATACCGGCCCTCGAGCAGACGATCCGCGAGCACAACCGCGGCGCGCTCGCGGCCTACATGGCGCATCTCTCTCTTGCACATGAAGACGGCGTAGTCGATCACGAAAAGCGGGAGCGTCCCGCGTGAGCGAGGCCCGGTATGTCCGCGTCGCGGCGCTCAAGAACGCAGATCTCTTCAGGCGTCACCTCGAGTCGTCTGGCATCGATCTCGGCTTCGACGATACGCTGCTGACACCCGCGGAGTCGCCGTTTCGACAGCCGTTTGTCGACGGTCCAATCCGTGTCGGCAACCGCTTCTGTGTCCTGCCCATGGAGGGCTGGGACGGCACGGCTACCGGCGAGCCGAGCGACCTGACCCGTCGGCGCTGGCGGCGCTTCGGCGCGAGCGGCGCCAAGTTGATCTGGGGAGGCGAAGCGGTGGCCGTCCGCCATGACGGCCGCGCCAACCCGAACCAGCTGCTGATGTCCGAGGGCACCGAGCCTGCGCTCGCATCGCTCAGGAGCGAGCTCGTCAGTGCGCACCGCGAGCGATTCGGCGCCAACGCCGACAGCGACCTCTACATCGGTCTTCAGCTCACGCACTCTGGCCGCTTCTCGCGCCCGAACGTGTGGAATCGTCCCGAGCCCCTCGCTGCGCACGTCAATCCGGTACTCGACAAGCGGTTTCCCGGCGGCGTGAGGCTGATGAAGGACGAGGACATCGATCGTCTGATTGACGATTTCATCGATGCCGCGCGGCGCGCCTACGCCATCGGCTTTCAGTTCGTCGACATCAAGCACTGCCACGGCTACTTCGGGCACGAGCTGCTGAGCGCGCGCGATCGTGACGGCCGCTACGGCGGCAGCCTCGAGAATCGGACGCGATTCCTCTTCGCCGTCGCCGACGGCATTCGCGCCGCCGTGCCGGGCCTGGGCGTCGGCGTCAGGCTATCGGTCATCGACAGCGTGCCGTATCGCAAGACGACGGACGGACCCGGTGAGCCGGAGGCCGCCGCGTCCGGCTACCGCTACGGGTTCGGCGTGATCCATGACTCTGGGCTCGACCGCGCTCTCGACGACGGGCGATCGTTTCTGCAACTGCTGCGGTCGCGGGGCATCCGCTGGGTCTGTCTGACGGCCGGCAGTCCCTACTACTGCCCGCACGTCGTCCGGCCGGCGCTCTTTCCCCCGGCCGACGGCTACGAGCCGCCCGAAGATCCCCTGCACGGCGTGGCGCGCCAGATCAAGGTCACGGCGAAGCTCAAGTCAGAATTCCCCGACATGGTCTTCGTCGGATCGGCGTACACCTATCTTCAGGAGTGGCTGCCGAACGTCGGCCAGTACACCCTGCGTCACGGGATGACCGACTTCGTCGGCCTCGGCCGCATGATGCTGTCGTACCCCGACCTGGCGGCCGACGTGCTCGACGGCAAGCCGCTCACGCGAAAGCTGGTGTGCCGGACGTTCAGCGACTGCACGACCGGCCCACGGCTCGGCCTCGTCTCGGGCTGCTATCCGCTCGATCCGTTCTACGTCGCGCACCCTCACGCGCCCGTCCTCAAAGGGGCGAAGGCCCCGCCAATCAAAGAGTCGAAGGCGCCCGCGCGGACATGAACCGGCAGCCCGACGAGCGCGCGCGCCAGATCATCGCCGTCCTGACGGCATTCCTTTCGCTCTTTGCCGTCGTCGGCTTCGCGCTATACGGACTTCCGTTCTTCTACCCTCGTTTCGTGCAAGAGCTTGGCTGGAGCCGACAGCAGGTCACGTCGGGGAACGCGTACAGCAAGATCTTCGTGGCGCTGGCCTTCGGGTTTCTCGCGGGACGGCTCGTCGATCGGTTCGGCCCGCGACGCCTTCTGCTCGGCGGGATCGTCATGGCCGGCGGCGCGCTCGTCGGGCTCTCGTACGTGACGAGCATGAGCGCCTTCTATTTCTTCTATACGTTCAACGCGCTCGGGTATGTCTTCGGCGGACCGCTGCCGAACCAGGTGCTGCTGTCGCGCTGGTTCGACCACGGCCGCGGCAAGGCGATGGGGATCGCGTACCTCGGCATAGGCGTCGGCGGTGCGCTCGTGCCCTTACTGGCGTTTGCGTTGACCCAGGCGTACGGCTGGCGTGTCGCACTGCGCATCCTCGGCCTGCTGATGATCGCGGTCGCGCTGCCGATGGCGTACGTCGTCCGCGAGCCCGCACGTGCCGCGAGCGCCGCTCGGTCAGCACTGCCGTTGCAGTCCCTGAAGAATATCCTCGCGCGGCCCGCGTTCTACTTCCTGATGCTGGGGAGCATGGCATCGATCGGCGCCGTGGGCGGGACGATCCAGAACCTTGCGCTCTACCTGAGCCTCGATCGCAAACTGCCGCAGGCCGAGATCGCTACGACGCTGTCCATCATTCTCGCCGGCAGCATCATTGGCCGGTTGACGATGGGGTGGCTTGCCGATCGGTGGGCAAAGAAGCACGTGATGTTTCTCATCTACTCGATCGTCGCCGTCTCGATCCCGCTGCTGGTGTACGCGCCGACGCCGGCGACGCTCAAGATCTGCGCGTTCCTCTTCGGCATCGGTCTGGGCGGCGATTACATGATCATCCCGCTCATGGCCGCCGAGCTCTATGGCGTGGCGATCCTCGGCCGAGTGATGGGCATCGTGCTGACCGCCGACAGTGTGTCGGAGTCGCTGGTGCCCATGCTCGTCGCGTCGACGCGTGACACGACCGGCAGCTACACGTCAGGCTTTCTCGTCCTCGTCGTCCTCGCCGCGATCGGGGCCGCCGCCGTCGCGATGCTGCCGCGCTCGGGGCAGCAACGCTGATCACGCGTCCCGTGGCAAGGTTGCGGCGGCACCGGCTGCGTCCGGTGTTGACTGGGACGGTCAGGCACGGCCCGAGGGATCGACCGACATCGGCGCCGACGAATACTCGACTTGGCACCATCCCAACGACAGCGAATCCTCCGGCGAATCTGCGAATCGTGAAGGAGTGAGGGCAGACTATTCAGCCCGCAGCGTGCGGATCGGATCGATGCGCGCAGCCCGCCGCGCGGGGATGTAGCTGGCCAGCAGTGTCAGCCCGAGCAGCCCGATCGCTGACGTGACGAACGAGAAGGGATCGGTCGGCGTGATCCCATAGAGCAGCTCGGCCAGCACGCGTGTGAGAATCAGCGCGCCCGCAAGGCCGGCGGCGATTCCAACGGCGGCGACTATCAGTCCATCCCGCAGCACCATTGCCAGCACGTTCTGGGGCGTAGCGCCGAGCGCCATGCGTATGCCGATTTCGCGCGCCCGCTGAGACACGGCGTAGGCAACGACGCCGTACAACCCAATCGCGGCAATCCCAAGCGCCAGCAGCGCCAGCGAGGACAGCAGCACCGCCCGGAACTGCGGCTGGGCGACAGCCTCCATGACGAGCTGATCCATCGTCGTCACCGAGGACGTGACGATGCTCGTGTCGGCGTCGGCGATCCCGCGCCGCAGCGCGAGCGCGAAATCGGACGGGTTCCCTGCGGTTCGGACGACGAGAAACGGCGCCACCCACGGCTGTTGCGCGAAGGGCCGGTACACGACGTCGTCAGGTTGATTCGTCAGGCCGGCGTACCTGACGTTCGCGGTCACGCCGACGAGAGCCATCTCGACGCTCGTATTGACTCCGTCCCGCAGGAGCGGCAGCGACATCGTGCGACCGAGCGGATCGCCCTCACCGAAGAAGCGCTTCGCCGTGTTCTCGCTCATGATCATCACGGCCTGGTGGCGCTCGTCGTCAGCGTCCGTGAAGAAACGGCCCCTGATCAATCGCATCTGCAAGGCCGAGAAGTATCCGGGCGTTACCGGCACCGCCGCGGCCTGGTAGTCGACGACGTCGCCGCTACGGCGGAGTGTGACTCGCATCCGGCTGACGCTCGGCGGCAGGCTCGTGCCGACTCCTGCGGCGCGCACCCCGGGCAGCGCCCGGATGGTCTCGATCACGCGATCGACCCGGGCCAGCGTCTGCGCATCAGTGGGCCGCCCGCCAAACGCCAGATTCATCGAGGCCGTCAGCACGTGGTCGGTGGAGACACCCAGATCGACGCGGAGCAGCCGCACGAGGCTGCGGCTCATCAGCGTCGCCCCAATCAGGAGGATCACGGCGAGCGCCACCTGCACGATGCACATGGCCCGCTGCAGCCGTCGCGTACCGGTTGGCGTGGCGGTGCGGCTGGAATCTTGATTCGGACTCGACGGCCCGCGGACCGCCCGCAGAGCAGGCAGCGTGCCCGCCAGGGCGGTCGCAAGACCCGCCAGGCACACGGCAAAGAGCAGAGCCGGTCGGTCGATGTGAATCGCGTCCATCCTCGGCACGGCTTCACCAGCAAGGCCGGAGAGCGCCGCCAGAAGCGGCTGGGCCAGGAATGTTCCGACGGCCGTTCCCGCCGTGACGAGAACCGCGCACTCGACGAGCAATTGCCGCATCAGACGGCTGGCCGGGGCGCCGAGGGCGCGCCGAACCGCGAACTCGTGCCGGCGCGCGGCGTTCCGCGCGAGCAAGAGGTTGACGAGGTTGCCGCACGCGATGGCTAGCACGAGCAGCACCGACGCGAAGAGGACGAGGAGCGCGGGACGCACGGTTGAAACGGCGTCATCCGTCAGGCGGACGACGCTGGTCCTGATGGCGTTGCTTGCCGATCCCGACGAGCTCTGAAAGAGCGGCCGCACGGCCGCGCCCGCCCGCTCGAGCGTGCCGTCCGGCGTGAGTCGTGCAATCGCCCGGAATCCACAGCACCGAGGGTTCATCGAGTGCGCGAACCCGGCCGGCAGCCAGACGTCGACCTTTTTGTTTGGGAACTGAAACGCGCGACCGGCGACGCCGATCACGGTATAGGTGCGCGGCGTCAGCTGCAGTTCGCGGCCAATGGCCCGTGGCGGATCGCCGAACAGCCGTTCCGCCAGACGCTCGCTGATGACGGCCGATGGCCACGCATCATCGGCCGCCCCGAGCGGCCGTCCCGCTGCGAACGGGCCGGCCATCGTCGAGAAGAAGCCGCCGGAAACGACCGCCGAGTCCAGCACCTCCGAACCGTTGTCGCCCGAGAGCGCCACGATGCCCGCGTCGTAGAACGCGGGTGCGGCAACGGCATCGAATGACCGCTGCCAGGTCACGAGGTCCTTCGATTGAACAGTGACCGGCACCGGCCGGTTCGCGCCGACGTAGTCGACCTCGGCGCGGATGAGGACGAGCCTGTCAGGTTCGTGGTAGGGCAGGGGCTTCAGGAGCACGCCGTAAACCACGCTGAACATGGCGACATTGGCACCGATGCCGAGCGCGAGCGTGAGAACCGCGGCGAGCGTGAACCCCGGCGCCTTGGCTAGGATCCGGAGGGCGTAGCGAATATCCTGCAGAAGCCCACTCATCATCACCTCGGCCCGCCAAGCGGTCTACGGTTCACTGGTTGACCGTTTCTCCTGAATCGGGACCGGCGTTCCGTTGTCACGGCCCTTCCTGTTCCCTGGACCGAAGGCCGTTCCCGATGGACGCCACGATCGGTATACCGACGAACGGAACGTGGCCGAAGAACTGGACCCACCAGCGGAACGTGATCGCTGGCGGGCGATGGGTGAAAAGAGGAATGACCCCGAAGGACATCACCATCCAGATGAGGGGTCCGTACAACGCTGCGACCGTGACGACTCCGCGCCATGAAGCGAGAAGCGAGCGAATCCACTCCGCGCGCGTCACAACGAGCAGGAACACCGCCGACCACCCGAACGCGACGCCAAAATGCATGAGCACGCCGACGAGGACCGTCGGAACCCCACCGTCGAACGCCGCTGGGCCGATCACGACGGACGCGACGCCTTGAAAGAGGCGAGACACCGTCGATCCGTAGGCGAAGACGCTCAGGGCGCTCGAGAAGAGTCCGTCGACGACTCCGGTCAGGAGCCATGCGCGTATCAGTAGCGGCATGAACCCAAGTGAACCAGCTCCTGTTTCAGGGTTGGTCGTCGCCATGTGCTCTTCTCAGCTCTCGCGCTTGCCGTGCAGCAGCAGGTCGAGCGCATGCTCCATCGAACCAGCCGGCGTGATCGTGCCGGCGTTGATGAAGAAGATCTCGTCGGCGTCGGCAATGGTGTTGAGCCGGTGCGCGATGATGACCTTCGTCGTCGAGGCCGGCAGCTTCGCGAGGATCTGCTCGAGCAACTGCTCGGTCACCGTATCGACATTGGCTGTGGCCTCGTCGAGGATGAGGATCTCGGGATCGCGCAGCACCGCGCGCATGAACGCGATGAGCTGCTTCTGGCCGAGGCTGATGCCCTCGCCGCTCGAGGTGACCTTCGTGTCGAGCCCGTTCTCGAAGCGTGCGACCAGCTCGGCAACGTTGTGCTCGGTGAGGAGGCGCATGAGCTGCTCGCCCGAATAGCCGGCGTACTGGTTGTGGCCGTAGAGGATGTTGTCCCTGATGGTGCCGGTGAAGAGGAACGGTTCCTGAAGGATGAAGCCAATCCGCCTCGCTCGTTCGTCGGGCTGGCACGAACGGATGTCGCGCCCGTCGAGCAGCACGCGCCCGCGAGTCGGATCGTAGAGGCGGGCCATCAGTGCCGCCGTGGTGGTCTTACCGCCCCCGGTCGGTCCGACCAGTGCGTACGTCTTTCCGCGTTCGAGCGCGAAGGTGGCGTCGTGCAGGACCTCACTGCCCCCAGGGTAGCCGAAACCCACGTGCTCGAACGCCAGTAGCGCACTGCTGGCCGGTGCTGCCTCCCGAGCGCTCACGGGCATGTTGGATTCGAGCGCGAGCACCGCCGAGATCCGGTCCAGTCCGGCCAGTGCCAGTTGAAATGACGTCCACACCACGGCAAGCTGTCTGAGCGGCAGGTAGAAGCTGTTCACGTACAGCAGGAATCCGATCAACAGCCCGATCGTCACGCTACCCGCCGCAATCAGATGTACGCCGTAGAGGAGGACCACGACCTGCGCCAGGTTGTACGCAAGTCCGTAGACCGGCATGAAGACGTTGTTGGCCAGCCCCGATGCCACCGAGGCGGAGAACGTTCGCACGTTGGCCTCGTCGAACTTCTGCCGGAAGTAATCGCGCCGGTTGAAGGCGACGATGACCTTGAAGTTGGCGAGGCTCTCCTGGATTTCGGCGCTCAGGGCGCCCAGCGACTGCAGGCTCTTGACGTTCTTCCGCCTCACCCACGGTCCGGTCATGCGCGTCAGCAGGAACACACCGATGGCCGGACCGAGCGCCGCCAGCCCGAGCCGGACGTTGAGGGCCACCAGAAAAATCGTGGCGCCGGCCATCATGAACAGGTTGGCCGCGAGCTGCACGAGGCTCTGCGCAAAGAACTGGTTCAGCTTGTCCGTGTCGTTGTTGATCCGCGAAATGAGATCGCCGGCCTTGTTCTGGTTGAAGAAGTCGAGCGGCAGGTGCTGCAGCTTCGTGAAGAGCGTGTTGCGGAGCGCGAACAGCACGCGGCGGCCGACGCTGCCCATCGTCTTGGTCTGTACGTAGGTCGAGACGAACGCCAACAGAAAAATCGCCAGGAGCAGCGCCGCGAAGCGGAGGACGCCGCCGAAGTCTCCGGTCCGGATCGAGGTGTCGATCGTGTGCCCGATGATGAGCGGCACCAGCAACGCGGCGAGCGACGAGACGACGACGGCGGCAAAGGCGATCCCGACGCTCTGCCGTTCCGTCGTCAGGAGCGGCAGGAGACGGGCCAGGGACGCCACAACCCCCGGCGGCCGGGCCTCGGCCGGCGCACTACTGAGTGCGTACGGGTTCGTATTGACTGGTGCTGCGCTGGGAGTCATGGATCTGCGCGTACTCCGGCGAGGTCTGGAGCAGCTCCGCGTGCGTGCCGGAGGCCAGGACCTCGCCTTCCATCATCAGGATGATCTGGTCGTAGTCGGCGACGGGCTCGATCTGCTGCGTCACCGACAGCAGCGTGATGCCGGGGTAGTTCCGGTGCACGTTCTCGAGAATCTTGCGCGCGGTCGTCATATCGACGCGCGCGGTGAAGTCGTCCAGGAGCAGCACGCGCGGGTTCAGCGCCAGCGCGCGGGCGAGCATGACCCGCTGCTTCTGGCCGCCCGACAGGCTGCTCCCGCGTTCGGACACCACGGTGTCGAGCCCCGCCGGGAGCGTGTTGATGAAATCGTGGAGCTCGGCGGTTGCGATCGCCCTCGACATGTCGGGCTCGGTCACCGTGCGGCTGAAGGCGATGTTCTCGCGGATGCTCAGGTTGAAGATGACGCTGTCCTGGAACACGAACCCCACCTGCCGGTGCAGCGTCTCCTCGTCGTACTCGGCGATGGGCCGCCCGTCGTATTCGACGGTGCCGGCGGCCGCCGCGATCAGCCCCGTCAGCAGATAGAGGAGCTGCGTCTTGCCGGCGGCGGTGGGACCGATCACCGCCGTGCGAGAGCCGGCTCCTGCCACCAACGACACGTCCTTGAGCACGCGTCGCCCGCCGAGCTCGACGTTCACGTGCCTGAGCGCGACCTCGCCCCGAAGCTCCGCGGTTACGCGGCCGGCAGCGACGCGTTCCGGCGCATTCAGGATGACTGCGATCCGCGCGTACGAGGCGCTCGCCTGCGCCATCATGGTGCTCATGAAGCCAATCATGATCACCGGAAAGATCAGGATGACGAGATAGCTGTTGAAGGCCGTGAACTCACCGAGCGTCAGCGACCCGTTGATGACGAAGCGCCCGCCCATGGTCAGGATGATCAGCGTCGCCAGGTTGGTGGCGAAGATGATCACCGGGAGGAGCGAGGCGAACAGCCGCAGGATGCTGAGGCTGATGTCCCGCGCCTCGGTGTTCGCGGCCACGAATTTGTCGAACTCCACCTGCTGCGAGTTCACGAGGCGGATGAGCGCCGCCCCGAGGATGCTTTCGTTGATGACCTTGTTGAGCCAGTCGATTGCTTCCTGACCGCGCTTGAAGAGCGTCCGCACGCGGCCGAAGACGATGAAGAACGTGCCGCCGACGAAGGGCAGGACGGCGAGCACCGCCACCGCCAGGCGCCAGTCGATCGCGATGAGCAACACGCTCGCCCCGACAATCAGAAACGCCGACGAGACGAGCGAGGCAATCACCTGCGCCACGAACATCTTCACCGAGTCCACGTCCGAGGTCAGGTGCGTCAGCAGCGCCGAGGGCGTCACCTGCTGGATGTACGCGTGATCCTGCGACGCGATCCGCGCGATGAGCCGCGTCCGGAGATCCCGCGCCACGCGTTCGGACGCGTAGGTCTGGACGACGCTCTGGAGGTAGGCGAAGAGGAAGATGCCGACGGCGGCCAGCGTGAGTTCGGTCGTGACTGTCGACAGGACGAGGGTCTGGCGGCCATATGCGTCGATGGCGTTTGCGACCAGCCGGGGAATCAACAAGTTCAAGGCGTTTCCGGCCATCGTCAGCACGACGAGGCCGGCGATGGCGCCGCGGTAGGGGAGCAGCAAGCCTCCCAGGCCGGCTGCCCCGGGCGGGCGGCGCTCAGATGACGCGGGAGTGTCGGGCATCGATTCGTCCTTGGGCCGGTGCGTGATCCCGGGCCTGGTCCCGGGTGCTGCGGGCGTCACGCAAAGTGGCTAAACCAATCGTCTCGGCGCGGTGGCCTGGCGCGCGTCTATCCACGGTTCTGCGCGGCGGATCAGACCGCGCGAAGATTCAGGCGATTGTCCGGCCCCTGTTGACTCCTCACGAGACAAAGTGGTAATACCTCTTGTTGCCTGCATCAGTTCGAGTGCCGAACAAGGTAACGTGGTGACGCCGCATCGAGGCGTTACCGAGTCTATACTCGGGACAGCGTCGAGCGTTACTGCCAGCGCTGGACGTGGATTTGCCCCCAACATGACCACGAGCGCCATTCGAGTCCCCATTCGAGCGAGATCTGCGAGCGGGGAGCCGGGCCTGCGCGCGCCGGTCTCCGGCCAGCGGGCCGAGGGCGGGACCGGGCAGGTCGTGGCGCACGTCCGAGATCTCATCGAACGCGGCGCGCTCAAGCCGGGCGACCGCCTGCCGGCCGAGCGCGATCTCGCGACGCAGATTGGCGTCAGCCGGCCGACGATTCGCGCCGGGCTGCGGACGCTCGCGGCCATGGGCGTGGTGCGATCACGCCACGGCTCGGGCACCTACATTCCCGAAGGGCCGCCCGCCCTCAACACCGACGCGCTGAGCTTTCTCGCCGCGCTCCACGGCTTCACCCGCGAAGAGATGTACGAGGCGCGCCGCATCCTCGAGGTCGGCGCCGCGGGGCTCGCCGCCGAGCGCGCCACGGCCGAACAGGTCGCGACCCTGGCCGAGGAAGTGGCGAGTCTCTTTGCGGCGATGCAGGAGCCGCGCGTGTTCCTGGTGCACGACATCAATTTTCATCGAGCCGTGGCGGCCGCGTCGGGCAACCCGATCGTGGCCTCGCTCGTCGAGATGGTTTCGGCGCTCTATTACGAGCGCCGGCGCGAGACCGCGGCGGCGGCGAGCGAACGCGACCTGCGCGACGCGGCCGAGATGCACCGCCGGATCTACCAGGCCATCCGCGCCCGCGACGCCGATACGGCGCGGCGCGCGATGCACGACCATCTGCTCCAGGCCAGCCGGCATCAGGCGCAGGAGCCTGCGGCCGACACCGACCCGCCCACGCGGCGGGGCCTGCGACAGGCTCAGGGCGACGCCCAGAGCCCGCCGCCTCCATCCGAGCGCCGTGCGCGCGTCCGGCGCCGGCCGTCGTCTGTCTGACCATACCTCATGAAGCTGTTTGATCTGTCCGGCCGCACGGCCGTGGTCGTTGGTGGTACGAGCGGGATCGGTCGCACGCTGGCGCTCGGCCTCGCCGAGGCGGGCGCCGATGTGGTGGCGAGCGGCCGCCGCATCGAGCTCGTGAAGGAAGTATCCGCCGAGATCCGACGCCTCGGCCGGCGCACGCTGCCGATCGCCTCCGACGTGGCGGACATCGCGTCGCTCGATCGCCTGCGCGACGAGTGCATCGAGGCGTTCGGGAGAGTCGACATTCTACTGGCGGTCGCGGGCACGACGAAAAAGACGCCGACGCTCGAGATGGACGAGGCCGACTGGCACCGCGTCATCGAGACGAACCTCACCGGCACGCTCCGCGCGTGCCAGGTGTTCGGGCGCACGATGGTGGCGCAGAAATACGGCCGCATCATCACGATTGGATCCCTGTCGTCGTTTGTCGGGCTCTTCGAGGTGGCGGCGTACGTCGCGAGCAAGGCCGGCGTGGTTGGCCTGACGCGCGCGCTGGCGGTCGAGTGGGCGCCTCACAACGTCACCGTGAACGCGCTCGTGCCGGGCCTCTTCCGCACCGATCTCAACTCGGCGCTCCTCGATTCACCGCGCGGGCAGGAGTTCCTGATGCGGACGCCCATGAAGCGCTTCGGCCGCATCGAGGAGCTCGTCGGCGCGGCGGTGTTCCTCTCGTCCGAGGCCGCCTCGTTCGTCACCGGGCACATGCTGGCCGTTGACGGCGGATTCCTGGCGAGCGGAGTGAACCAGTGAAGCCGGTCCTCGTCATCAGCGAGCGGGACAACGTGGCCACCGCGCTTCAGCCTCTCGAGGCGGGTCGCGACCTGACGCTCGCGGGCGGGGTGATCGCCGTGCGCGAGGCCGTGCCGTCGGGCCACAAGATTGCGCTGCGCGCGATTCACCGAGGAGAGGCGGTCATCAAGTACGGCAGCCCGATCGGGCTGGCGACGGCCGAGATCGCGGCCGGCGCGCACGTGCATACGCACAATCTCGCGAGCACACGCGGGCGGGGTGACCTCGAGGCGCCCCAGCCGGAACTGCAGCCGCGGCTCGCCGAGCCGCCCGACGAGCGGAATGGCGTCGAGAGAAACGGCGCGGACACGCAATGACCGCCCGACCAGGGTTCCAGGGGTATCGTCGGCCTGACGGCCGCATCGGCACGCGGAATCACGTGCTGGTCGTGCCGACGGTGATTTGTTCGTCGTTGGTCGCCGAGCGCGTGGCGGCGGCGACGCAGCCGATCGGCACGGCCGTGCCGCACCTCGCCGGTTGCGGGCAGCTCGGGCCGGACATGCGCGTCACCCACGACACGCTGGCCGCCTACTGCGGCCATCCCAACGTCGGCGCCGTGCTCGTCATCGCGCTCGGCTGCGAGCAGGTCGTCGCCCAGAGCCTGGCCGACGCGGCGCGGCGCCACGGAAAGCCCGTCGAGATCGTCGCGATTCAGTCCGAGGGCGGCACCGTGCGCGCGACGGAGAAGGCGACCGCCATCGCGCGGAAGTTCGCCGACCTGCTCGCCGCTCAGCCGCGCGAGTGGTGCGACGCGTCCGAGCTCGTGCTATCGCTCAAGTGCGGGGGATCCGACTACACGTCCGGCCTCGCGTCCAATCCGACACTCGGACGCGTGACCGACCGGCTGGTCGCCCTCGGCGGAACCGCCGTCCTCGGCGAGATTGCCGAGATCATGGGCGCCGAACACCTGCTCGCGTCCCGCGCGACGCACCCGGCGACGGCCACGAAGCTCATTCAGATCATCACGCGCGTCGAGACCGAAGCGCGCGCGCTCGGCCTCGACATCCGCGGCACGCAGCCCTCGCCCGGGAACATCCGCGGCGGGCTGACGACCATCGAAGAGAAGTCGCTCGGCGCGACGCACAAGGGTGGTGAGGTCGCGCCGCTCGAGGATGTCGTCGCCTACTCGGCACCGATCACGAAAAAGGGCCTGACCGTCATGGATACGCCGGGCCTCGACGTCGAATCGGTGACCGGCATGGTCGGCGGCGGCGCCCAGGTCGTGGTCTTCACGACCGGTCTCGGCACGCCGACGGGAAATCCGATTGCGCCGGTCATCAAGGTGACCGGCAACGCGCGCACGGCGCGCCAGATGGCCGACAACATCGACCTCGACGTCAGCGGCATCATGGACGATTCCGAGACGCTCGACGCGGCGGCCGACCGCCTCTTTGCCGAAGTGCTCGCCGTCGCTTCAGGTCAGCAAACATCCGCGGAACGGCTCGGGCATCGCGAGTTCGCCATTCACCGTCGTAACCCCACTATCTGAGGGTCAGCCCGATGTCGAAGAGCGCCCTGTCGGTCGAACGCGCGAGCCAGGTGTCCCCATCCGTCACGGGCAAGATCGGACGCTATCGCTGGGTCATCTGCGCGCTGCTCTTCTTCGCGGCGACGATCAACTACGTCGACCGTGGGGTCGTCGGCATTCTCAAGGTCGATCTCCAGAAGGAGTTCGGCTGGACCGAGATCGACTATGCCGACATCGTCTTCGCGTTCCAGTTCGCGTACGCGGTCGCGTTCCTCTTTGCCGGCCGCATGATCGACTGGCTCGGGACGAAGAAGGGTTTCACCGTTGCGCTCGTTGTGTGGAGCCTGGCCGCGATGGCGCACGCCGAGGTCACACTCTTCGGTCCGACAGCCGCAGCGATCCTCTCTCTGGTGGGACTGACCTACACGGCGTCGGTAGCCGGATTCATCTTCGCCCGGCTTGCCCTGGGGTTTGGCGAAGCGGGAAACTTTCCCGCCGCGATCAAGGTCGTCGCGGAATGGTTCCCGAAGAAGGAACGGGCGCTCGCGACCGGCCTCTTCAACTCCGGCACCAATATCGGAGCGGTCGTCACGCCGATCGTCGTGCCGTGGATCACCCTGTACCTGGGGGTGGTACTGGGCGTTTGTCATCACCGGAGCCCTGGGCTTCCTGTGGCTGCTTTTCTGGATCCCGATCTACCGTGCACCCGAGGACCATCCCTCGCTTGGTGCGGCTGAGCTGGCCTACATCCGCAGCGATCCGCCGGACCCGCCCGCCCACATTCCGTGGCTGCGGCTGCTGAGGTATCGGCAGACCTGGGCGTTCGCACTCGGGAAGTTCCTGACCGATCCGGTGTGGTGGTTGTACCTCTTCTGGATTCCGGACTTTCTGAACCGCAACCACGGCATCAATCTCAGCACCATCGGGCCGCCGCTCGTGACGATCTTTCTCATCGCCGACGTTGGCAGTATCGGCGGCGGTTGGCTGTCGTCGACGCTGCTCAAACGCGGGTGGAGCGTCAACGCCGGTCGGAAGACCGCGATGCTGGTGTGCGCGCTGGCCGTCGTGCCGATGGCCTTTGCCTCGAACGCCACGTCGCTCTGGAGCGCCGTCGCCCTGATCAGCCTCGCCGCCTCCGCCCATCAAGGCTGGTCTGCGAATCTTTTCACGCTGACCTCGGACATGTTCCCGCGCCAGGCCGTCGGTTCGGTCGTGGGCCTCGGCGGTTGCGCCGGCGCGTTCGGCGGGATGGTGATTGCGAAGGTCACGGGCTACATTCTCCAGACCACGGGCAGCTACGTCCCGATCTTCTTTCTCGCCGCCTTCACGTATCTGACGGCCCTTCTCGTCATCCACGTCCTCGTGCCGCGGATGGAGCCGGTTACGTTGGATTGACCTAGGAGGCAGGAGGCAGGAGGTACCGGGGGCGCTTGTTCGAGCCGAGATTCCGTTGATTGTGCCCCGCATTGCTATCGGCAGCGCCTGCGGCCCGAGCGCGGCGCGCAGTCGCCGCGCGAGAGCGAGCGGGGGTGGGGCCCCCGCGAGCATTGAGAAATGCTGACACCAGACAGTGGGTCAGTCAGATCGCTGTCCTCGCCCCAATACAGCACTGTGGTCGCCTGAGGACGGGCGATGGGGCAAGATCGCGCCTGTCTGGGCAATTTTTCGCGGCATTTTGAATCGTCTCCTGCCGGCCGGGCTGGCACTGGCATTGCTCCATGAAAGTACACCTGCTTTCCGGAGGCCCATCGTGACTCGGCATATTCGGCTCGTCGTCCTGGCTGCGGTCTGCAGCGCGATTCTCTTTCCGACTGGCCTTTCAGCCGACCAGGGCTCGCGTGGACGACCCTCCGGCGGCCAGGGCTCCCGGGGGACCCCCCCGCCTTCGGGCGGTCAGGGCGGTCAGGGCTCGCGCGCGAACCCCCGTCCGTCCCAGGGGGGGCCGACGGCAGTCCCCCGGCCGCCGTACCAATATCGGCCTTATTACGGCTCCCGCTATTACTATCCTGGCTCGGCTACGGCTACGGTTACCGTTATCCGGGCTACTACGGCTACGGCTATCCAGGCTTCTACGCTGGTTTCTACAGCCCGTTTTTCTGGGGTTTTGGACTCGGCTACGGCTACGGGTACGGGTACGGCGGCTATGGCTACGGCTACGGCTATGGACCCGCCTACGGCTATGGCTACGGCCAGTATCCGTACCCGCCGTACTACTACGGCCCGTACTACGACAACACCGGCGCAGCCCGCCTGCAGGTCTCGCCTCGCAACACGCAGGTCTACATCGATGGGTACTTCGTCGGCGTCGTAGACAACTTCGACGGCAACCTGCAGCGGTTGAACGTCGAGGCGGGCGAGCACGAACTGCAGCTCTACCTCGAGGGATACCGCACGTTCACGCAGAAGGTCCTCTTCCCGCGCGGCGGCACGCTGAAGGTCATGCACACGATGCAGCCGCTTGGCCCTGGCGAGTCGGCCGGTCTGCCGCCCAAGCCTGATGAAGCCATGCGTGCCCGGCCGTCGCGTCCGATGCCGCCCGATTACCAGGGGCCACCGCCGCCCGAGCGTCAGGGGCCACCGCCCGATCGTCAGGGCCCGCCACCGCGAGCGGGACAATCCGCTGAGTTCGGGTCCCTGCTGCTGCGCGTGCGTCCGTCGGACGCCGACATTCTGGTTGATGGGGAAGCCTGGAACGCACCCGCGGGAGAGGATCAATTCGTGATCGAGCTCACCGAGGGGGCGCACCGGATCGAAGTCCGCAAGGGCGGCTTCCAGACGTATGCGACCACCGTGCGCGTCCGTCGCGGAGAAACGGCGCGGCTCAACGTCAGTCTGACGTCGGGAGGTCTGACGGGGGGATTCTGATTTCGAAGCAGGCGCCGCCGTCAGGGGCGTTCGACGCCGTCACGGTTCCGCCGTGCCGTTCGACGATGGCCTGGACGATCGAGAGCCCGAGGCCGCTGCCTGTCATCGTGGTGGCGCTTCGGGCCGCCTCGGCCTTGTAGAACCGTTCGAAGATGTGCGGCAGGTGCTCGGGGGGAATCCCCGGGCCCGTGTCGCGTACGGTTATGCGGGTGCCCTCCGGCCCGGCCTCGGCCCTGAGCGCCAGCCGTCCACCATCGGGCGTGTGGCGCAGGGCGTTGGCGGCGAGGTTCTGCACCGCCTGTTCGAGCCGCTGCCCATCCGCGCGAACCGTCAGTTCGGGCGGCTGCACGCCGACGTCGAGCGTGATCCGCCGTTCGCGAATCGCCGGCCCGTGTCGGTCGGCGATCCTGCTGAAGAGCTCCTTCACCGGCACATCTTCGAACGTGAGTGTGCCGCCGCCCCCCTCGAGGCGCGCGAGATCCAGGAGGTCCCCGATCAACGCCTCGAGCTTCTGCGTCTCATCACCAATGATCCCGAGATAGCGGCTCCGTGTCGGCTGGTCGAGGCTGAGCTCCGGCATCGCGAGCGTCTCGGTATAGCCGCGCACGGCGGCGAGCGGCGTCATCAGCTCGTGCGACACGTCGGCGAGCAGCTGCCGTCGCGCGCGGTCCGACGCGGCGAGTGCCGCCGCGCGGGCGCCGAGGTCGTCGGCCATCCGATTGAAGGCGTGCGCGAGCGAGCTGACCTCGTCGCCGCCTGCCTCGACGGCGCGGACATCGGTCCGGCCCTCGCCAAGCGCGCGAGCGGCCTGTTCGAGCGTCCGCAGGCGCCGGTGCGCCGGGCTGAAGATCAGCAGCGCCGCGCTCGCCGCGCCAATGGCGAGCAGCACCAGGCCCACCCACGTCAGCGTCGGTCCGAGCTCTCGAATCGCGACGAACACCGGCGGCGGATTGACAGGAATGACGACGAATCCGATCGGCGTTGTGGCAGCCCCGGGCGCCGCGGCACCGATGACGATGGGAGCACTCGCCGAGCCGCGCGGACCGCCCTGCCCGTCGCCCGATCCGGCATCAGGTGGTCTGCCGGGCCCGCCCCGAGCTGAGTCGAGGGGTCCCCCGCGTCCCCCATCCTGCTGGCCCCGTGCCGGGTCGAGGGGCCCGCCCGAGCCGGGTCGAGGGGCCCGCCCCGAGCGGGTTCGAGGGGCCCGCCGCGCCCCGGGTCATCCCCAGGCTCGCGCCGTCGGTCGGAACCGCGATCCCTCCCGCCGCGTCCCCCGCGTCCACCATCCCTCGGATCGACGGAGTTGAGCGACTCACCGCGCCGAAGGCGCTGTTGAACCGCTCGGATATACCCAGGTGGGAGCCCATTGGGCCGGTTCGACGCCGCGCGGCCGTCGACCATCACCACGGCGAAGGGCCGGTAGATGTGGCTGAACTCGTCGCGGACGTAGGTGTCGAGCGGGAGGCTCGGATTCTTTGTCAGCGCCGTCGACAGATCCGCAGCGACCGACGACACGAGCTCTTCCGGCGACTGTGCCGACCAGCCGACGACGCGATCGGTCAGCCAGACGAGGACCATGCCCTGCGCGAGCAGCAGGGCGGCCAGCATCGCGACGAACCCGAAGGCGATGCGCCAGTAGAGGCTCTTGTACCAGACAGGATCAGGCATCGGAGAACTTGTAGCCCGTGCCCCACACGGTCAGGATCAGTTGCGGGTCGTTGGCTTCCGTCTCGATCTTCCGCCGCAGGCGTTTGATGAGGGTGTCGACGCTTCGCTCGGTCACGAACGTGTCGTCGCCCCAGACGCGTTTCACGAGCGCTTCCCGGCTGAAGACGATGCCCGGGTGGCTCGCGAGCAGATAGAGCATGTCGAACTCGTGGCTCGTCAGCTCGATCTCCTTGCCGTCCATGCGCGCGTGCCGCCGCGCGGGATCGACGGTCAGGCCCTTGACCGCCACCGGTCTCGCGTCGTCGCCGGCGCCCGGGCCCAGCCGCGAGGGACGCGGACGGCGCAGGAGCGCCCGGACGCGCGCGACGAACTCGCGGACGCCGAACGGCTTGGTCAGGTAGTCGTCGGCGCCACTTTCGAGGCCGATGACCTTGTCGGATTCCTCGCGGCGTGCGGTCAGCATGAGGATCGGCACGTCGCTGTTGGTGGTGTCGCGCCGGATGGCGCGGCATACCGTGACGCCGTCGAGCCCCGGAAGCATCAGATCGAGGACCACGAGATCGAACGGTTCGGCGCGGGCGAGGCGCAGGCCTTCGTCGCCGTCGCCAACCGCGACGGGCTTCAATCCCTCGAGCGAGAGGTGCAGCGCGATGAGGTCGCGGATGTGGGGCTCGTCCTCGACCACCAGCACCCGCGCGCCCGACGTATCGGGTCCGCGCTCGTCCGATTCCATGTCATCAGTGTAGCCCTGCGGGCCAGGCCCGGCAGGCGATCCTGCGCCTGCCACCGTTTCTTCACAGCGCGGTCACAGGCTGGCCACGGGATGGCCGTCTTAACCTCTGAGGCCAGACGAGAGCCCAAAACATGAAACGCAAAGTGTTCATCGCCATCGCCCTTGTGACCGTCACCGGACTGAGCGCCGCCGCGATGTATGTTCGCCGCGGGAGCGACGCGCCGGTGGTGGCGACCGACGTCGTGTCGCGTGGGTCGATTCTGACGGTGGTCACCGCCAGCGGGTCGCTCGAGGCCGTCGACACGGTTCAGGTCGGCACGCAGGTGTCGGGCGCGATTCAATCGCTCGGTGCGGACTTCAACTCGATCGTGAAGAAGGGGCAGGTCCTCGCCCGGCTCGATCCGTCGATCATCCAGGCGGATATCGAACGGGCGAAGGCGAACCTCCTTGGCGCCGAGGCGGACGTCGAGCGGCTCAACGTGCAGTTGGCGGATGCCGACACGAAACTGAGCCGCGCGAAGGAACTGGCCGCGCGACAATTGATCGCGACAAGCGATCTCGACGCCGCGCAGCTGACCAAGCGCACGAATGAGGCGCAGGTCAAGGCAGCGGCCGCGCAGGTGACCCAGGCTCGCGCCGCGCTGTCGCAGGCGCAGGTGAATCTGCAGAAGACCGTGATCACGTCGCCCATCGACGGCATCGTGATTTCCCGTTCGGTGGACGTGGGGCAGACCGTCGCGGCGAGCCTCCAGGCGCCGACGCTCTTTACGATCGCCGCGGACCTGAGCCAGATGCAGCTGAAGGCGAGCATCGATGAATCCGATCTCGGGAACGTCAAGCCGGGTCAGCTGGTGACGTTCCACGTGGATGCGTATCCGACCGACGTGTTCCGCGGCAAGGTGCAGCAGGTGCGGCTCAATCCGGTGATCGAGTCGAATGTCGTGACTTACGCCGCGATCGTGTCGGCACCGAACGCTCAGCTGAAGCTCAAGCCCGGCATGACGGCCACGCTGACCGTCGAAGTCACGCGCAGAGACAACGTCCTGCGTGTGCCGAGCGCCGCGCTGCGATTCAAGCCGTCACGCACCGTGCTTGCTGCTCTCGGTCAGCCTGCCGCCGACTCCGGAGCTCAGGCAACAAGTGTCAGGCCGGCTGCCACCGCGGGCAGCGTGGCGACGCCCGCTGGTCGAGGATCTGTCTGGATCTACGAGGCCGAGCACATCGAACAGGTCCCGGTGACCATCGGCGCGACCGACGGGGCCTTCACCGAGATCGTCGACGGCGACGTCCGGGAGGGCACGACGCTGGCGATGCGAGTGACGATGCCCGGAACCACGGCGACCGTGACGCCGCCGTCGTCCACGAGCAATCCGTTGATGGGGCAGCCGCCAAGGCGGTTCTAAGTCGTTTGCGAGGCTTCAGCCGGCCTTCCTCCTCCCGGTCGGCTGAACATGGCCCGCTGCGGGTGGTCCTCCTCCCACCCGCGGCGGGTTTTTTCTTTGGTGGTGGCCCCCCGTCTCATTATTCCTGTTCGCTTTGGCCAAGTCCGTCGTTTGTATGTGTGTCAGCCTCTCCTCCCAAGCCGAGCCGGGACGGTTCCCAACTCACCGTTCCCGGCCGGCTTTCTTTTCGTCTTCCGCCCGAACCAGCCCAAGCCAGGTCTTGCTCGTCCAAAGTGCAGGTGTAGACTGCCTTATGACCGATCTCAACGACCTCAAGCTCGACAAGTGGCAGGGATCGTTCGAGCCGGAACCCCGCGGGAAGGGGAGGATCCTTGCGATCGTCGCCGTGGTCCTGCTTGCGCTCGGCGCTGGTGTCTACTTCCTGGTCTGGCGGCGGACATCGCCGGCCCCGGCCGACGTGCGGGCCGCAACAGAGCAGGCCGTGGCTCCCACGGCGCCACCGAGGCCTCTCCCGGAGGCGGGTGAGGTCATCGACCTGCCGCCCATCGACGAGACCGATGCCATCGTCCGCGAGCTCGTAGCCAGGCTCTCCTCACATCCGACCGTCGCCGCCTGGCTTACGACCGACAAGCTGATTCGCAATTTCACGGTGGTGGTCGAGAACATCTCGACCGGTCACACGCCGTCGGGCCAGCTGGGCAAGGTCCGTCCGACCGGCGCGTTCATGGTTCGCGAAGATGCCGGCGGACTGTGGATAGACCAGCGCAGCTACCGCAGGTACGACAAGTATGCGGACGCCGTGTCAGGTCTGGACGCTCGCGGCGCGGCGCGCCTGTACGCCACGCTGAAGCCTCGAATCGAGGATGGTTACCGAGACCTCGGTCATCCCGACGGCAACGTCGACCAGGCGTTCGAGCGTGCTTTGATCGAACTGCTGAAGACACCCGTCGTCGAAGGAGAGGTTGCGCTGGCGTCGAAGAGCGTGGCCTACGAGTTCGCCGACCCGAGGCTCCAGTCGCTCTCGTCCGCTCAGCGACAGTTCCTTCGGATGGGGCCCAGGAACGTCCGGTTGATCCAGGCCAAGCTGCGCGAGATCGCCCCGTTTCTGGGCATCCCGGCGGAGTCGCTGCCGAGATAAGAGGGGAGTGACGTTGAGGGTCCGGCTAAAGCCGGACCCCTGTAGAACGCACCGGCGCTGGATGTACACTACTTGCGATCCGGAGGTTGTCTGGCCAGGACCGCGTCTGCCGTCGTCGTCGCCATCCTGAGCCCCATTTTGAGCTTGGTGTGCATGCGGCTCGATGGTCAGGCGGGCCAGCAGACGCAGCAGGCACCGGCTGCCGTAGAGGCGTCGACCTCGACGTCCACGTCCGCGTCCACGCCTGATCCCGCAGCCCGCACGGTCCGCATCGAAGCCATCGTCGCCGACGAGCTCGGCAGGCCAATTGCGGGTCTCCATGCGCCAGATTTCGCCATTACCGACAACGGCGTCGCTCAGAAAGTCGATCGCGCCGAGTGGCGTTCGAACGCGCCGCCACCTGTCGGGCCCGTGGCGCCCGCGACCGAGATCAAGAACGAAGACGATGAGGAGCGTGCGGCGCGCGAACCCGGCACGCGCATCTTTGGCATCTACCTCGACGAGTACCACGTCAGCGCCGGCGAGAGCACGGAGCGCGTTCGTCAGGCCGTCTCGCACTTCATCGACGCGCAGGTGCGTCCGAGCGATCTGCTGGTTGTGATGAAGCCGCTCGACCACCTCACCGAGATTCGCTTCACCCGCGATCGCGACGAGGCCCGCAAGGCCGTCAGCAGCTTCAACGGACGCCGCAACGACTACGCGCCGCGCACGCCGTTCGAGGAGCAGTATCTTGGCCGGTCGCCTGGCGCGGTCCGTGCGGCGCGCGCCCAGATCGTCTTGTCCGGACTGCGCGCGCTGGCGACCCGGATGGGTGACCTCAACGGCGGACTCGGCGGCATCGTGCTGATGAGCGAGGGGTTCACGAGCGACGTGCCGCGGGCGCGCGAGCGGCGGCTCCCCGATCTCCAGGGACTCGTGCGCGCGGCGAGCCGGTTCCGTGTGCTGTTGTACGCCTTCGATCCGGGCGCCGTGCCTTCGCCGCCAACCGATTCCGCGTCGAACGACTCCGACCCCGTCGCCGAATCGTCGGCCGTCCTCCAGAGTCTTGCTCGCCAGACGGGAGGAGATGCCCTGACTGCTGGTCAGGATTTGACGCCGGCCTTTCAGCGCATGTCGAGCGACCTCGATTCGTACTACGTGCTGACGTTCACGTCGACCAACCCGAGCGACGGCCGTTTCCACAGCGTTCAGGTCACCTCGAAGCGGCGCGGCGCCCAGGTCCGCTCTCGCTCAGGCTATTGGGCACCGCTTCCGAGCGAGCTGCGGGCGACACCCCTCAGCCAGCCGGCGATGCTGCCGACGCGGGCGCTCCGTCGCAGCCCGCTCATCGACTCCTGGTTCGGCTTGACCGTCGAGCCCGATGGGCACCGTCGCATCATCTTCACGTGGACGCCCTCTACCGCACCCGTGTCGACGCGCACCCGGCCCACCCGGCGGCCCGACGTCGTCGCGCTCAAGGTGACAACGCCGACGGGAACCGTGTTGTTCGACGGTGAGGTCGGGCCCGCGCATCCCGGAAACGGGTCGGGCCTGCGGCCCGCCAGCGCGGTGTTTCAGGCGCTGCCCGGACGGCTGCAGTTCGATCTGACAATCCTGCAGGCCGACGGCAGCAAGCTCGACGTGGCGATGCAGGATTTCGAGGTGCCGACCGTGCGCGGCGCGAATCCCGTGATCCTGCCGCCACAGCTGCTGATCGCGGCATCGGCCCGGGAGTTTCGCGACCTCAGCGCCGATACCAACGCGGCGCCGTTGCCCGGACGCGAGTTCCGTCGCACCGAGCGCCTGCTGCTGCGCGTCCCGACGTTCGAGCCTGGTGGGAATTCAGTACAGGTGTCGGCGAAGCTCGTCAATCGCGTCGGCGCCGTGGTTGCCGATCTTGCGCCGATGCCCGACGAGGCCGGCCGCACGCTGAAGCAGTTCGATTTGCCGCTGTCGAACTTCGCGCCCGGCGAGTATTCGATCGAAGTCGCCGCCAGGAGCGACGCTGGCGTCGCCCGGGAGCTGATCCGCTTTCGAATTACTGGGTGAGCTCAGCAGGCTCTCGGCTCTCGGCTTTAGGCTTTAGGTAAGAACTTGGACCGAGCTTTCGAACTCTTTTGCTAGAGCCCAGAGCCAAGAGCCTAATGTCCCCCGCCCTCCCCTGACACCGCCTTGACGATGTCCCCGAGCACCTGCTTGGCGTCGCCGAACGCCATGAGCGTGTGATCGAGGTAGTAGAGCTCGTTGTCGATGCCGGCAAACCCGGGGTTCATCGAGCGCTTGATGGCGATGACGCTCTTGGCCTTGTCGACGTCGATGATCGGCATGCCGAAAATCGGGCTGTTCTTGTCGTGGCGCGCGGCGGGGTTGACGACGTCGTTGGCGCCGACGACGAGCGCGACGTCGGTCTGCGCCAGATCGGGGTTGATGTCATCCATCTCGACGAGGGCGTCGTACGGGATTTCGGCCTCGGCCAGCAGCACGTTCATGTGGCCGGGCATGCGTCCGGCGACCGGATGAATCGCGAATTTGACGTCGACGCCGCGTTTGCTCAACAGGTCATAGAGCTCGCGCACCTTGTGCTGCGCCTGCGCGACGGCCATGCCGTAGCCGGGCACCACGACCACGCGATCGGCGTTTGTCAGGAGCTCGGCGACATCCTGCGGCGTCGCGCTCTTGGCGGTCTTGGCTTCGCCGGCGGCGGTGAGGGCCTGCACCTGGCCGAACGCCCCGAACAGCACGTTGGTGAACGACCGGTTCATCGCGCGGCACATGATGATCGACAGGATCAATCCCGACGACCCGTCGAGCGCTCCTGCCGTGATGAGCAGCTTGTTCTCGAGCACGAAGCCCATGGCCACGGCCGACAATCCGGCGTACGAGTTCAGGAGGGAGATCACCGTCGGCATGTCCGCGCCGCCGATTGGCAGGATGAGCAGCACGCCGAACGCGAGCGAGAGCAGGATGATGAGCGCGAACGCCCACGGCTGGTAGGGATCGATCGTCAGGTATACGCCGGCGCCGATGGCGATCGCCAGCAGTCCCAGGTTGATCACGTTCTGGTTCGGATAGGTGATCGGCCGTGTGGGCACGATTTCCTGCAGCTTGCCGGCGGCCATCAGGCTGCCGGTGAACGTCAGGTAACCGAGGATGATCTCGAGCGCGATCGCAGCGGTGCGGAACTGCGTCAGCTCGCCGTGCTGGAACCAGATCATGTACTTCGCGGTGCCGACGAGGCCGGCCGCGAGACCGCCGAAGGCGTGCGACAGCGCCGTCCGCTGAGGTACGGCGGTCAGCGGCACCCACGACAGCGGCACGCCAATCACGATCCCGACGAGCGCCGCGAGTGCGATCCACGAGAAGTTGACGATCTCTGGCGCGAAGAGCGTACCGAGGATCGCGAGCGCCATGCCGCCGACGCCGGCCGCCACGCCCCGGCGCGCCGTTTTCGGGTGGCTCAGCCACCGGAGCGAGAGGATGAAGAGGGCCGCCGCCGCGAGATAGGTGAGTTGCGTCAGGCCGTGAATCACGGCTTGCGCTCCCGCTCGCGGAACATCTTGAGCATGCGGTCGGTGATGAGGAATCCGCTGACGATGTTCGTCATGGAAGCGGCGACGGCCACCGCCCCGAGGACCGTCGTCGCGGTGGATTCCTCTTCACCGGCCACCAGGATGGCGCCAACAATCGCGATCGCCGAGATTGCGTTGGTCAGCGACATCAGAGGCGTGTGCAGCAGGCGTGAAACGTTCTGAATGACCTGGAATCCGACAAACGTCGCCAGCATGAACACGAACAGCATCGACCACAGGTCGAGTTCGGCCATATGGCGGTGGAGTTTAGCACGCGGTAGGGTCAGACCGGCGTGAGAGCTGGGAGACTGGGGTCGGGGCTGGGGTCGGAGCCGGGGTCGGAGCCGGGGTCGGAGCTGGGGTCGGAGCTGGGGTCGGAGCTGGGGTCGGAGCTGGGGTCGGAGCTGGGGTCAGACCCCTTGCAGCCGCGAAGTTGGGGGTCAGACCCCCCGCAGCCGCTCCGCCGCACTCTCGAGCGTTTCGTCCCGCTTGGCGAAGCAGAACCGCAGCACGTTCGGCGCCGTCCGGCCGGCGCGCAGGAAGGGCGAGGTCGGGATCGACGCGACCCCGCGTTCCTTCGTCAGCCGGATGGCAAAATCCGCGTCGGCCTCGCGGGTGATGGCCGAGTAGTCCATGAGCTGGAAATAGCTGCCGTGGCACGCGAGCGGCCGGAAGCGCGAGCCCTCCATCAGCCGGAGAAAGAGGTCGCGCTTCTGCTCGAAGAATGGCCCGAGCTCGGCGAGCCCGCGCCGGGTCTCCAGGAAATCGGCGATCGCGTGCTGGACGGGCGTGTTCGTCGAAAACGTGACGAACTGGTGCACCTTGCGGAGCTCCGCCGTCAGCGCCGCCGGGGCGACGGTGTAGCCCACTTTCCAGCCGGTCGTGTGATACGTCTTGCCGAACGAGCCGACGATGAAGGCACGGTCGGCCAGCGCGTCGTAGCGCGCGCAGCTTTCGTGGCGCAGTCCGTCGAAGATGATGTGCTCGTAGACCTCGTCGCTGAGGATCAGGATCCGCGTGCCGTCCACGACGTTGATGAGCGCCTGGATGTCCTCCGGCGTCAGCACGGTGCCGGTTGGATTGTGAGGCGAGTTGATCATAATCATCCGCGTCCGGGGGCTGATCGCGCGGCGAACGGCGTCCCAGTCAATCGAATAGTCTGGGATTTGCAGCGGCACGAAGACGGGCGTCCCGCCGCTCAGCTCGATTGCCGGCACGTACGAGTCATAGCACGGCTCGAGCACGATGACCTCGTCGCCAGGGCCGACCGAGGCCGCCACGGCGTCGAAGATCCCCTCGGTCCCACCGGACGTGACGGTCACTTCCGCACCGGGATCGTAGCGCCGGCCGCAGAACCATTCGTACTTCGCGGCGATTGCCTCGCACAGCCGCGGGACGCCCTGCATGGGCGCGTACTGATTCTTCCCGCTGCGCATGTGCGCTGCGACTGCGTCGACGAGCGCCGGATCGCAGTCGAAATCCGGAAAGCCCTGCGAGAGGTTGATCGCGCCGTGCTCCGCCGCCAGCCGCGACATCACGGTGAAGATCGTCGTGCCGACCGACGGCAGCTTCGAGTCGATCCGTATTACGGCTTCGCCTCGCCGGATCATGGCTTCGCCTCGCAGATCATGACGTGGCCTCGAAGATGCCGTTCTCGCGGTTCTTGCGCACGCGGTTCCACGCGAAGTACTGCCCGTTCATCGCGATGTAGACGCCGGGCGGCAGCACCTGCGCAAACGACAGCGCGCTGCCGAGGTTGAAGAGCCCATCCGAGCTGCCGAACGCATAAGGCACCATCGCGCCGGTGAGCACGATGGTGCGGTCCCGCAGGTCGGCCGCCGCGATGGCCCGCGCCGTCTCGACCATGGTGTCCGTGCCGTGCGTCACGACCAGCGCCCGTTCGTCCGAGGTGCGGCACCGGTCGACGATGACCGCGCGGCCGCCGTCGTCGAGGTCCAGGCTGTCGACCATCATCACGGCATCCACGCTGACGTCGAGGCGGCACCGGCCGCGGCCGAGCATCTCGGGCACGTGCGTATTGCGAAAGAACAGCCGGCCCGTCAGCTCGTCGTACTGCTTGTCGAACGTGCCGCCGGTCACGAGGATTCGAATGCGCATAGCTTTCCACTTCTGCACGTCAATCATCCAGGGGATGATCCCGGGGATCGTCCCGGCGGCACGGGGCATCACGCTGCCCGTCCGGGGCTCGCGAAACCACGGATCTGAAATCCCCGTGCCCATTCTGTCCGACCCGCTCCGGGTCTGCTGACCGGTACCGGAAGGGCGCCTCTGTCCACACCGGCTCGCTAAGGCCATCCATTTCAGCGGCTTGCAGATTGCCGCCGGATCCACGCCGCGTCGCCGGCACCCCCCTTGCCTTGCCAGACGCTTTGGAGGTCACAACAATGTTCGCAATGTCGGCAATTCTGATCGGCGTCCTCGGCATCTTCTACGTTCGTCGTCGCAGCGCGCGCAAGAAGAGCGCCTAGCGCGGATCATCGTCTCCGGCACGTCCACGCGGATAGCGCGGATCGCGATCACGGGACGCGGGTCGCGCGGATCGCATCACGGGACGCGGATCACGCGGATCCCATCAACGGGACGCGGATCACGCGGCCGATCCGTCACGGCTCGTGCCCGACGCCGCTAACGCTGGATGCCGCTCGCCCGGAACACGTTGTCCGACGAAGACAGGATGACGCGGCGCAGGCGATCCGGGTAGTCCTCAGGCAGCTCCGCGAGGAAGCGCGCGACCATTCGTGCGGCCGTCGCGGAGCTGTGCCCACCAAGCGTCGTATCCATCCAACGCTTCGGGAAGAAGATGTCGCCCGTACGCTGAATTTCGCGCAGCAGTGCCAGGCTCTCGGGTATGTACTTCTCGGACGAGGCGGCACGCAGCGGATGGTGAAGGTAGCTCAAACCTTCGAGCACCCATGCCTCCCGCTGCCGGAACGCGACTTCGTGCAGCCGGTCGAAGAAGGAGTCCCTCACGCCCTGGTCGGCTGAGAGCGCTGGCCGCACGTAAGCGAACCGGGCCATGCGGTCCGGGTTCTCGATGCGGGCGAGCTGCTCGTCGAGTATCTCTTTCCACGCCGCGGGCTCACGCACAGCCAGCTCGAGCGCGAGCGTGATGTAGTCCGGCTCTGCGAGCGTCAAGCCGGGCACGCTCTCGGTCTTTCTCCACACCCGTTCGAGCCACGCGACCGTGGCCTCGGTCCGCGCGATGTCACGAAGCGCCGAGAACCAGGCCGACTTCAGGCTCGGTGTCGCTGCCGCGGCGAGGCCCGCCTTCAACGCCAGCTCGAGGCGGATCGCGACGCCGTCGCGGTCCGTCGTTGGAAGGAAGTTCCAGTACGCTTGTCGCGCGTAGCCGAGGATGCGCTGGACGTTCTGTTCATCGGTCTCGAGGGGCAGCGCGCGTAGCGCCAGATCCACGACGCTCGAGGCGGACGTCCGTCGATCGAGCATCTGCTCCCACAGCGTGATCCAGGCGGCGCCCCGTGTGAGCGGATCGTCGATCTCGGGAAGATGCGCAAGCAGGTACGTCAGGCTGGCCGCGTCGAGCTCGAATTCCCCGTAGCCGACGCCGCCACCAGAGGGCAGCACGAAATGCGGCGCCGGGAGTCCGCGGGCGCCGGGCACGTCCACTCGTCCCTCGGCGATGCGAACGGGGAGCGTCCGCAGCCCACCAGGCAGGCCGAGCGTCACCTGGAGCCGCTGATTCCAGACGAGTCCCCGCCTCGTAAAAGGATCGCGCTGGACGAATACCAGGCTCGTGATGCGCCCGTCGTCGACGCGCAGTTGCGTGGCAACGATCGGCCGGCCCGCCTCTTCGACCCACGCGCGGCTCCATGCCGAAAGGTCTTCTGGCGTGCGCGCGTCGAGTACCGTGATGAGGTCGGACCAGGTGGCGTTGCCGAAGCGATGTGCGCGCAGATACTCCTGCAGTCCCTCTCGAAAAGAGTCCTCACCCAGGATGCCTTCGAGCTGCCGCATGACGATCGGCGCCTTCTGATAAATGATCGCGCCGTAGAGCGAGCCGGCTTCGTTGAGGTTGTCGAGCGGCTGACGGATCGCATTCGTGCCCGGGGTGCGATCGATCTCGTACGCCGACGGATAGTGCGCGAGCAGGAAGCGCAGCTCGTGATTGATCTCCGGGAACGACGGGTTGACGATCTTCGCCGCCATGAAGTTCGCGAAGACCTCCTTCATCCACACATCGTTGAACCATTGCATCGTCACGAGATCGCCGAACCACATGTGGGCGGTCTCGTGCGCGATGAGGCTGGCTCGACCGAGCTTCTGGTTCTGCGTGGCCGAAGGGTCCAGGAGCAGGCTCGACGAGTTGTAGAAGATGGCGCCGGCGTGCTCCATGCCTCCGAACTGAAACGACGGCACGAGCAGGAAGTCGAACTTGCCCCAGGGATATGGGATACCGGTGTAGCGCTCGAGCCAGGCAAGAGCCGATGCGTGCAGATCGAAGACCGCGTCGCGGTTCTGCGCGACCTTGGCCGCGTCGGTCTCGCGATGGAGCATCCGGAACGTACGCCCACCGCGCTCGGCGGTCTCGATCGAGAAGCGTCCGGCGGCAAAGGCGAAGAGATAGGTGGACAGCGGCTCGGTTTCCGCGAAGGTGAGGTGAACCCGGCCGTCTGCCTCGCGCCGCGCGGTCTCGGCGCCGTTGGCGACTGCCTGCCAGCCGGCGGGCACCTCGAGGCCGAGGGTCCAGCGCGCCTTCAGGTCAGGCTGATCGAAGCAGGGGAACGTCAGGTGCGCCCGCGCCGGCACGAAGAGCGAGTAGAGGAACTCGGTGTTGCGGTTGAGCGCGGCGTCGCCGGCGACGAACTCGATGAGGATTTCGTTCCGGCCCTCGCGCAGATCCTCCGCTGCGAGGACGATGTGATCGGTGACCGTCGCTGGGGTGACCGTCCTGCCGGCAATCCGCATGCTGCCGACGCCCCGCGGAGGCGCGAAGTCGACGACAAGCGGCCGCGAAGCATCCTTCACAGCGAATGAGATCGTCACGCGTCCGGTGACCGGCAGGCCCTGTTCGGCGGGGATCGAGAAGCGCAGATCGTAGCGGAGGTCGCTGACGCGCCGGGCGCGCTCTTCGGCGAGCGTGCGAGGAATCCCGGGTTCCGGTTGCTGTGTCGGCTGCATGGTGGAGCCCGACAGCGCGGCGGTCGCGAGCATCGCGACATCGTTGGTCAGGATGCCGAGCCCACGGATCATGATCGAATCATATCAGGCGATCTTGCGCAGGCGCAGCGTCACGAGCGCGGCGATGACGACGAAGAAACACAGGCTGATGAACGACAGCCGCATGAGGGCGTAGTACATCGTCCGTCCCACGAGATCGAACACGACGAAGGCGATCACCGCCACGGCGACAACGGTGAGGACGCGCATCGTACGCGGCAGGAGATCGAGGTAGTTCGCGAGATACACGATCGCCGGCGTCGCAATCAGGAAGACATAGTCCCAACCCTGCGGCGAGAGCAACGGCATCAACGTCAGAAGCAGGGCGCCCTCGACCCCCTCGGGAAACGTGATGCCGCGCCGAGAGAAGAAGACGAGCGCGGCAACGCCGAGAAGGACCACGGCGGCGCCGTACGCCAGGCGCGCCGATAACTCGCCTGGTCCAACCCAGCGGAAGAACATGCCGGCGAGCGACACGTTGTCGTAGATCGACAGATTGGGCGCGGTGGTTTCCGTCACCGTTCGCCACCACTCGTGGTGAAGCGAAAGGTTGCCGTCCCACCCATAGAGCGCCGCCGGCAGGACCAGGACGAGGGCGAGGCCCGCGCACGCCGAGGCGATCGACGGCAGCTGCCGCCTGGCGATCAACCAGGGCACGAAAAGCACGGCGTAGGGTTTGATGACGATGGCGAGGACGACGAGCGCTCCTGCCAGTGACCTCGCGCTTCGCTTTCATCGCCAGGAAAGCGCCCGTGGCTACGACAGCGAACAGGATGTTGACCTGGCCGAGCACGAGCTCGTGCGCGTAGAACTTCAGAAGACTGACGACGGTGACGATGACGAGCCAGCGAAGGGTTTTTCGCCGCTCGACAGGAAGCCTGACGGCCATCGACACGAGCGCGACCAGAAGGGCAATGGAGCCGAAAAAGCACACGCCCTTGGCAACAACGAGCGGCAGGAGCCCAATAGGAATGGCCAGGACCGCAAACGCCGGCAGGTACTTGAATACGAAGTGCCCGTCGCTCTCGCGGTAGAGCGGCTCGGCGAGCGCGGCCCTCGACGCCGCCTTCCAGTACACCTCGAAGTCCGGCATCTTGGGTGCCGCCTTGTAGATGAACACCCAGACCGCGAGCGCGAGCAAGAGGCCCGTGAGCAACAACCGGCCGCGCGTCACAGAGCCTGTAAACAAGGTGGACCTGACTAATGTCTTTCCAGGCCGACGAGCGACCAGGAGCCGCCGACGCGCCTGAAGTGCACCATCAGCGGCCGCGACCACGCGGGATAGTCGGCGCCGTAGGCGCGAATGAGCGCGCCGATGTATTCAGGACGGGCCGACAGCAGGTCGGCGGGCGCCTGAGCGGAGGGCGATGTCACCGTCTGCACGGGCCCGACATCCGTGTGCGTGCTCGACGTATTGTCGAACGCGGACCACTGGATCGTGTACCGCTCCGCGGCTGGTGCCACGCCGGCTTTCTGCGCGGCGTTTTCAAACGTCAGCTCTCCGTTCTGTGCCGAGTGACGGGTTTACGACGGGATTGGCGGCGTTCAGCCAGCTCTTCAACACTTTCGTCCTGCGCACCAGCAGCGTTTCGGTCAGGTACTCGGTAGCCTTACTGTCGGTGAACTTCGCCGTTCCCACCACGGCGCGTACACCTTCCTCCGAGAGGCCGGCGAGGATGCGGGCGGCCCAGAATCGATCCTCCGGGCGGGCGTTGGCGAACGCGGGGTTGGGGTATTCCGGCTTCCAGTCCTCGGGCGTGAAGTAGGAAGATTCGATACGGCCGAGCGCGGGGATTTCGGGGTAGGGCACCTTGATCCACGGGCGCACGTAGAAGCCGAGCGTAAGCATGGTGATGAGCGTTGGCCGGGACTCCCACAGGAACTCGTTGCCGGCCCGCGTGCTCTGCGCCTGCGTCGTACCGCTTCCGAGCGTCGATCCGAAATCGAGCAGGTGATGGCGCACGATCGTGCGCCCGCCGGCGCCGACGAGCGTGTCCAGACTGTTGATGCTGCGTGAGTCGTCGTGATTGAGCCACGCGCAGAAGACGAGCAGCCCGCGCAGTTCACGCCTGTGCTCGTGCGGAAAGATGTCGTTCGGATCGTCGGACCGCGTGCCGTAATAGCGGAACGGTCCGACGGGCTTGCCCTCGAGCGCCTTGCTGGCGAGCACCCGGTAACTCCCGTCGCTCTTGCGCGCGCCGCGCTTCAGCAGCCCGTCGAGATCCCTTGCGTCCATCTCGCGCCGGCGGCCGTTGTCGTCTTCGATCCGGGCACCCTCTCCGATGACCAGTGACTCACGGCGGACGGTGGCGATGTAGTTCTCGGGCACGTGATAGCCGAAGGCGTGGAAGAACTTCGTCGAGATGACCTCCGCCCCGCTCGCCATCTCCGGATTCGACGGCGGGTCGAACTTCACGAAGTAGATCTGGCCCGTCGCGTCGCGAACCGTGAATCCCGGCGCCCGGCCCTCCATCTTGCCCGAGACGATCGTCCACGTTCCTGACGGTCCCGCCAGTGTGTCGGGCCCCTTGACCAGCCGCTCCGGCGTCCACGGCTCGCGTCCCAGGCGGTTGGTGAACCAGCTCGAATCCGGCACCTCGTCGACGGTGTTGATGTTGACGGCCCGGACGTCAGCCTCCTCGCCCGCGCCGAGGAACGAATTCTCGGCAAAGTCGTACAACTGACTGAGCTCGGCCTCGCGCACGCCCTGTGCGTCTTCGGTCTCGGGATCGCGCGCGATCGGATCGTCACGAAAGAATCTCGGACCGTTGGCGGATCCGGCCACCAGCCCGCCTGACACGATCGCCGAAATCGATACCGCCGCAAGAAACAGTCGCCTGCGCATTGGTGTCTAAAAAGCCTTGCTGAACTTGAAGAAGAGCTGCACGCCCTCGCCGCCGAACCCGACGTCGACACGGAACCACACGGCCTTGTAGCTGTTGAACCGGAACCCGATGCCGTATGCATTCTCGAGCTCGGACCACTTCAGCTGACCGACACTCGGCGCGACGGTGCCCCAGTCGGAGAAGAGTGCCATGTCGAGGCCCGAGAAGGCCTCCCACCGATACTCGGCATTCAGGTAGACCACGGCATCATCGCGGAAACGGAAATCGTTGAATCCGCGGTGGCTCGTGCTGCCGCCGAGGGTCGGCTTGAAATAGAACGGCACCGTCTGCCCCGTGTCGCTGGCTGCCGACTGCAGGCGGCCCTGAACGGCGAAGACGCGCTTCTTGTCGAAGATGGGAACGAACTGCTGCAGCAGCAGGTCGACTGCGCGGAAGCTGTAGCGATCGAAGTCGAGGTCGGAGTATTGGCGCCAGCTGAGCGAGTAGAATCCGCCGTCACGCGCGTTGTTCGCCTGATCGCGATAATCCACCGCGCCAAAGACCTCGGCGAACGAATAGTCCGGCTGTTCTGCCAGCCCTGGTGCCGTCTCGTCGGTGAAGCGCTCCTGGATCGTTGGAAACCGCGCGTCGGTGCCGGGTCCGACCGAGCCGTCCAGGCGCCCGAACCGCGTGCCGGCCTCCAGCCATTGCACCGGACGGACGATGGCGCGGCCCTCGTAGTCGGTGTAGTCGACGCGATAGCTGACGCGATCGTCTTTGACCGAATCGGCGCCGACTCCCCAGAAGTCTTCCTGTGGATTGTGACGATAGACGGCGTGCACGCCGAGTTCGAGGCGGTTGCTCGCGAGGTAGGGCAGCGAGAAATCCGCCTGCAGCATCTGATAGTTCCGCGTCGAGATGCCGCCTCCGACCAGTACGCGCGCGTTCCGGTTGAAGAGATCGTGACGCCAGCCGCCGCCGATACCGACGCCGCCGCCGACCGGCTTCCACTTGAAGCCATACTGCAGGTAGAACCCGTCGTGCGGCGCGATCTTGCGCATCGGGTCTGCCGCCTCGAACCACAGCATCGTGCGCTCGAGCTTGCCACCCTTGTAGGGCTCGAGCGTTCTGGCCTTCTCGGCGCGCTGCTCTGCGAGGGTGGCTTCGCGCGTGTCCTGTGCGAGCAATGCACCAGCCCTCAGCGCGAGCGCCAGCGTGAGGGCAGCGACCGCCGTCCGACGCGACATAGACCCGAACGATATCGCAGGCGCTCGAGGGAATCCAGCTGCCAAGCTTCGCGCTTCCAGCTTCCAGCTCCCAGTTTCGTGCTGGAGAGCATTCAGTGCTTATCGCGCTATTGAGATCTCAAGGTCTTGCGGGAAGCGGGAAGCCGGAAACCGGAAGCTATTCTGTTCTAAGCGCCGTCAGCGGGAGGACACGCGTCGCGCGACGCGCTGGTAGATACGAGGCCGCCATGGCCGACGCGGCGAGGACCGCCGGCGCCACCGCGAAGACGAGCGGGTCGAGAGCGCTGACCTCGTACAGCAATCCGCTCACCGCACGCGCGACGGCCCACGCGAACAGCAGCCCTACCCCGACACCCGCGGCCGTCAGCGTGAGCCCCTCGCGCAGCACGAGCCACAGGACGTCGGACGACGTCGCACCGAGCGCCATGCGGATGCCGATCTCGCGCGTCCGCCTCGAGACCACGTAGGACTTCACGCCGTAGACGCCGATGACCGCGAGCAGCAGCGCGACGCCGCCGAACACCGAGAAGAGCCGGGCGCCGGTGTTCACGCCCCAGAGCATGAGGTTGCCGTCGCGCTGCTGGCGCAGTGTGCGCACCTCCAGGATCGGCATACGCTCGTCGGTCGCACGGATCGCCTGCCGCAGCGTGCCGAGCATCGCCGCCTCGACGGCTCCGCCTGTGCCGGCGGCGCGCACGTGCAAGTAGACGTTGCCGCGGTAGTGCTGGCCGGTCGGCAGGTACACGTGCGGCACGGGCCTCCGATCGATCAGGTCGTGGCGCACGCCGCTCACGACGCCGACGATGGTGTAGCCGCGCTCCCCCGGCTCTTTGTCGTTGGCAAACTGCACGGATTGTCCAACTGGATCCGCGTCGCCGAAGAGCTGTCGCGCCGCGGGTTCGTCGATCACGGCCACTCTCGGACCGTTCGCGGACTCTTCTTCGCGGGAGGCGAATCCGCGCCCGCGCAAGACTGGCAGCCGCAGCGTGTCGAAGTAGTCGGCACCAACGATGGTCAGGACCGCCTGAGATCCCTCATCGCGCTGACCGGCGGCGGCCGGTGGGGTTCCGGCCTTCTGCACCTGGCGCGATTCGTTGAACTCGCCAAACGGCACGAGCGATGCGAAGCTGGCCGACTGCACACCCGGCGTTTCTCGCACGCGCTGCAGGATAGTGCCGAGCGCGCTCCGGCCGCGAGCCTCGTCGTAGCCCGCCATGCCCGCATCGAGGTTGACGATGACGCCCCCGTCGAGTGGGAACCCCGGATCTGCGACTGCGGCTTTGACCGCGCCCCGCATGAAGAGCCCCGCTGTCGTCAGCAGCGTCAGCGACAGCGCAATCTGCCCCACCACGAGCGCATTGCGCATCGTCAAGCCACGACCGGCCTTTTCCTGCGCGGGCTGTTCCTTGAGATCAGGCAGGACGTCTGGACGGGTCACGCGCCACGCCGGTCCGAGTCCCGAGATGGCCGTGCTCAGCACGCAGAACCCGACCGTGGCGCCGAGCACGCGGAGGTCTGGCGTGACATCGAGCATCAGGACAAAGGGCAGCGCGGAGGAGAGGGAGGCGACGAGCAGGCCGGCGCCCCACGTCGCGAGGAGGAGCCCTGCGACGCTGCCGACTGCGGCGAGCAGCAGGCTCTCGGTCAGAAGTTGACGGATGACGCGCCCGCGCCCGCTGCCGAGCGCCAGCCGCAGCGCGATCTCCTTCCGCCGCGCCGATCCCCGAGCGAGCAGCATGTTGGTGAGGTTGAGGCACGCGGTGAGGAGCACGAGCGACGCCATGCCCATCAGCAAAGCCGAGAGCACCATGACCTCCGAGTCGGTTTGAGGCCGGTTGCTGATGCCGACGCGGGACAGGCGATCGACAACGAGTTCGTGATCCTTGTTTTCGACCGGATCGATTCCGACGTAGCTCGCCGAGAGACCGGCGATGAGCGGCCGCGCCTGGTTGAGGTCGAGCCCCGCAGGGAGCCGCCCGACGAGCATCAACCCGTAGTTCTTCGGATCGCTCAACCGGCTGGAGCCGCCGTCGCGGAGCATCTCGTCGGTCACCTTCGCATAGACGCCGAGCGGCAACCAGAACTCCGGCGCCACGAGCGCCATCGTTCCGGAAAAGCCTTCCGGCGCCACACCGACAATCGTGTAGTCGCGCCCGTTGAGTCGCTGGGTTCGCCCGAGCACGTCCTGTGGCGCGAGCCCCGCCTTGCGGGCGAACTGGTGTCCCACAATCATGACGCGCACGTCGCTCTCGGGCCGCTCTTCGTCCGATGTGAACTCGCGTCCCGCCGCCAGGCGCACACCGAGCGTCGAGAAGTACGCCGCCGACGCGATGGCCGAGAACGAACGGCGCGTCGCGTCTCCGTCCTGCGCGCCGACCATGGTGACCGTGTACGCCATGATCGAGTCGAACGGCGCCCGATTCGCCCGAACTTGCTCGTAGTCGCGCCACGAGAAGCCGCGAAAACGGTCCGGCCGCGTAGTGTCGCGACTGTAGATACCGACGATGCCGGCGCCTTCGGCGGCCATCGGCTGGAGCATGAGGGCATTGACCAGGCTGAAGACTGCGGTGTTAGCGCCAATGCCGAGCGCCAGGACCAGCACGGCAACGGCCGAGAATCCCGGGTTTTTCAGCAGGAGGCGGGCGGCATGCCGGATGTCTTGAAGCACAGGCACATGGACGGGTTTCGCGGGGGTCTTGTTCCGGCGGTGCACCGGCCAGGGGAATAAAATCGGTGGCCTGGCGGTCCAAAAGACCGCCCTGATGCCAGCCGGGGCGCCGCGCCTGCCGCAGCGCGAAAGGATTCACGAAATGCTCCGGACACGAACGCTTGGCGCGGTGGGCCTCGCTCTTCTACTGGCTGGCCCCGCTTCGAGCGCGCAACCGACGCAACCGCCCGCGCCCTCGGGACACCCCGATCTCTCGGGCGCTTGGAAACTGAACCCCGAACTGTCGCAGGTGCCCTCGCGTCCCGAAGGGACGGGCGCCGGTGGACGTCGCGGTCCAGGTGGCGGCGGCGGCGGAGGCATGGGTGGTGGCGGTCGTGGGCCCGGCGGCATGGGTGGGATGGGCGGCGGTGGATTCGGTGGGGGAGGCGGGGGCGGCAGCCGTTCCGATCCCGAGGCCATGGCCAAGACGCGCGAAGCCGTCCGTCTCGCGATGTTCGGGGCTGAACGGCTGACCATCGTTCACAACGACACTGGGTTCGTCGTCACCGACGGCGAAGGTGTGTCACACACGCTGACGCCAGACGGCAAGACAACCAAGGCCGAAGTCGGGGCCCTGACCGTTCAGACCAAGGCCAGGTGGGACGAGACCGCGCTCGTCGTGGAACGCAAGTTCGAGGGAGGAGTGAAGGTGACGGAACGCTACTGGGTCACCGATGCGCCTCGACAGCTTGTCGTGGCCTCGAAGCTCGAGAGCAGCCAGATGAGCGGCGACCGCGCGCGCAGCTTTCAGCGCGTCTACGATCTCATCGAATGATGACTGCCGCCGTCGACCTCATTCGCCATTCACCTGAGTACTTGCCGGTTCAGCATTTACTTCAGCATTCAGCACTCAGCATTCAGCATTGCCTCAGTCCACCCTCAGCGCCGCGAGTGGGTCCATGCGCGTCGCGCGACGCGCGGGGATGAGGCACGCCGTCAACATCACGACCGTCAGCAAGAGCGTAATGGCGATGAAGGTGATCGGATCGACGGCCGGGATCTGCGCGACGAGCGACTTGAGGATCTGACTGACGCCCCATGCCGCGGCGAGGCCGAGGGTGAGGCCGATGCCCAATTGCCACAGCCCGGTGCGGAGAATCAGCCACGAGATCTGCGACGCCTGCGCGCCGAGCGCGAGCCGCAAGCCGAGCTCCTGTGTGCGCTGGTTCACCGAGTAGGACGTAATGGCGTAGATGCCGACCGAGGAGAGCACCAGCGCGATGATGGCAAAGATGACGAAGAGCGATCCAAAGACACGGTACGGCCACCGCGATTCGGCAATGACTTCGCTGAAGGGCCGGACCCCGAACAGCGGCTGGTCCTGGTCGAGCGCCTTGGCGGCCTCCCGGACGGCGCCGACCATCGAAGCGGGATCGCCGGCAGTGCGCACGAGCATGGCCGTGCCGAGCGATGGACTCAGGCGCGCCGGGCGATAGAGAACGGCGGCCGGTTCGAGATCCCGCACTTCTCCTTGCCTGATAGTGGGGCTCACGCCGACGATCGTCAACCAGGGCCCGGGCTTGTCTTCGTTGGCTCCCTCCATGACGCGCATCCGCCTGGCCAGCGGGTCTTCGTTCGCGAAGAACTCGGTCGCGAGGCGCTGATTGATTACGATCACTTCAGAGCCTGGTGTGCCGTCGCCCTCGGCCAGCGTCCGTCCACGCTGGATGCGTACGCCGAGCGTCTCGAAATACCCAGATCCCGCGTCGACGACCGACACCCGCGGCCGTGCCGGCGCGTCGCTGACCGGTCGGCCCTCGATCTCGAACTTGAACTGTCCGGTCCCGCCCAGCGGCAGCGTCGACGCCAGCGCCGCGTCGGTGACGCCGGGAAGCGCCTTGAGCCGAGCGCGCAGCGCGTCGAAGAAGATCTGCCGCTGCTCGGGCTTCGGATACTTGCTCTCGACGAGCTGTGTGCGCAGCGAGAGCAGGTGGTTCGTCTCGAAGCCCAGATCGAGGGAGTACAACTTGAGGAAGCTGCGCGCCATCAGGCCCGCACCGGTCAGGAGCGCGAGCGTCAGTGTGAGCTCGGCGACGACGAGCCCGGAGGTGAGCCAACGTGCCCGCGCGCCGCCCGACTGCCCGCGGCCACCCTCCTTCATCAGGTCGTTGAGGTTCGTCTTCGACACCTGCAACGCCGGCGCGAGCCCGAATACGATGCCGGTGGCAAGGCAGATCGCGGCAAAGTAACCAAAAACAGCCAAATCGAGATTGAAGACGATCCAATACGGCTTGCCGACACCCGCGACCGCCGCGTCGAAGAGCCGGACGCCGATGGCGGTCAGGCTCAACCCCAGCACGCCGCCGAGGCAGGCGAGCAGGACGCTCTCGATGAGGAGCTGCCGCACGATGCGGCCGCGGCTCGCGCCGAGCGCGGTGCGGACGGCCATCTCCCGCGCCCGGTATGCCGAGCGCGCGAGCAGCAGGTTGGCGACGTTCGCGCACGCGATGAGCAGCACGAACCCGACCGCGCCAAGGAGCGAGAGGAAGATGAGGCGGATCGGCCCGCCGTTGAACCGCTCGTTGAACGTCATCAGGCGCGCTTCGATGTTCTTGTTCTGCTCGGGATAGGCGGCCTGGAGCTCGCGCGAGATCGCTGCCATTTCGGCTGAGGCCCTGGTCCAGTTGACGCCGCTCGCGAGGCGGCCGAAGACGCTGATGTTGCGGTTGTGGCGGTTCTCGGCGGCGATGGGCAGCAGCGGCCGCCACATGTCGGCGTTGGTCGGGAATCGCATCCCCTCGGGCATCACGCCGATGACCGAGTAGGCCACCTCATTCATCTTGAGCGTGCGGCCGATGACGGCGGGGTCGCTGTTGTAGCGGTTCTTCCAGACGCTGTAGCCGAGGATGACCACGGGCGCCGCGCCGGTGGCGTCCTCGCCAGGTGCGAAGTCACGCCCGAGGAACGGCTGCTGCCCGAGCAGCCCGAACATGTTGGCGGTGACCGACGCTCCCGAGACTCGTTCGGCAGGGTGGTCGGGATCGCTGACGTTCATCTGGAGGGGCCGGAACGCGGCCAGCTCCGTGAACGACCGCGCCTTGGCGCGCCAGTCCTCGAATTCCTGCCACGACGCCGCCGAGCTGTCGCCTTCGTCCCTGGTCGTGTCGTGCGTCGCGAGATACACGATCTCCTCGGGTCGTTCGAACGGCAGGCCGCGGATGAGCACCGCGTTCACGAAAGTGAAGACCGTCGTGTTGACCCCGATGCCCAGGCCCAGCGCCACTGCCGCAACCGTGGTGAACCAGGGGTCTTTGAGGAGCATGCGAACGGCGTAGCGGAGGTCTTGAAGGAGAGTCATGGGATCGCAGGGCTATACGAGGCGGTGGCGAGTGGAGTTCGGCTCAGGGCTCAGGGCTCAAGGCTCAGGCAAGATCTTGGACTGTGCTCTCGAAGGTTTGCCTGAGCCCTGAGCCTTGAGCCCTGAGCCTGTGTTAGAGTCAAAGTCTTGTCCTGGCCGTTACTTCCCCCTTCCTACGAGCGTCAGCACGGGCACGCCGAGCGAATCGAGCTGGCCGATGACCGGCGCATCCGGGAGCGGAACAAGATCAGCTACCGGTTGGCCCACTGGCCCATCTGGATCTGGGTGTTTTTCATCGCGCCCGGACCGCTGACGTTTGATTTTTTCGCGAGCGGTTTCGATGCGCGGATGGCGCTCTGGCTGTCGGCGGTGCTCATCGGGACCGGCATCGCGGGCCTGCGCGGCAGCCTTCCGGGCGTCGAGCCGCGGCCCTATATCATCCGGTTCACCGAGGATCGTCCCAACCCGATCTACCGACGCGTGTGCTACACCCTCGCCTGGAGCGAGGTGATCGCTTTCGCGTTGCTGAACATCACCGGGCTGGTCATCGCCATCGTGACCGGCACCTGGCGACTGCGGCAGCTCTACGACGTCTGGTACTTCCCGATCGTCGCGGTCGTGTGGGTCCTCGGCGCGCTCGGTCTGCTCCCGCGCGTGAAACTATCGACCGAAGGCGAAGGTCACGAGCGGCGCTACTTCTACGGGTCGGTCTGGGCGGTGGCGATCGCGCAGCCGATCCTCGGTGTGCTCTGGAAAGTCCTGCCTCAAACCCGTCCCTTCGATGCGGTCAAGCTCATCGTCTTTGTCGGCATCCTTGCCTACGTCGGCAACCTGGCGCGCCGGGGCCTCCTACCGCGTACGAGGCCGATCGTCCCTGGCGAGCTCGCGGTCTCGGACTGACAGGCTTGTTCGGCTCAGGGCTCAGGGCTCAGGGCTCAGGCAACAGCTTTCAGTTCCTAATCGCGCGACTGAGATCCGAGAGCTCTTCCCTGAGCCTTGAGCCCTGAGCCCTGAGCCTGCGGTAGGATCGGGCTATGGCCCAGATCGACGACCGCGGCATCATCGTCACCTGTCCTTCCTGTCAGCAGAAGAACCGCGTGCCGTTCGGTCACGAGGGCGCCGAGTCCGCCCCCAATTCAGCAAAGTGCAAGAAGTGCGGGACTCTTCTGCCGGCGACCGCCGAACCCGTCGAGGTGCCGAGCGCGGAGATCTTCGACGCGCTGGTCGAGTCCTCCCGACTTCCGGTGGTGGTCGACTTCTGGGCACCCTGGTGCGGACCCTGCCGCATGGTGGCGCCGGAGCTGGCCCGTGTCGCCTCAAAGAATGCCGGCCGCTATCTCATCGTCAAAGTGAACACGGACGCCGTGCCGGAGCTTGGCGATCGATTCAGTATTCGGTCGATCCCGACGATGGCGGTTTTCGATGGCGGGCGCGAACGCGCGCGGACGTCCGGCGCGCGACCGGCGGCCGATATCGAGGCGTTCATCGCACAGGCGGTCGCTCGGCAGGAGCGCTGAGGAAGGCTCGCTAGGCTCCAGGCTCTAGGCTCTAGCAAGATCGTCGAATGAGTGATCGAAGCGTTTGCCTAAGCCCAGAGCCTGAAGCCCAGAGCCTGAGCCTTGAGCCCTGAGCCTTGAGCCGCTTAGTGTTAGCATTTCTACATGGCCCGGGCCTCTTCGGTTCACCCTGCCACGGATCTCGCCCGGCGCCTGGAAGCGTTTGTCGTCGAGCGTTTCCCGTTTGCCGTGGCTCCCGTCCGCGCGGCCTTCGACGCCTGCAAGGGGGCGGTCCGGCCAGACGAGGCATCGCTCGACCTCTTGCGCGCCACATTCGAAGCGGCCCTCCGGACACGCCTGCAGAACCTCGCACCCACCGAGCGCATGGAGACGACGCCCGGCGTCGAGGCGCCACAGCGCTTTCAGCTCGCGACCGAAGAGCTCGTGGACGCCTGCGACGGGTTTCTCCATCGCGCGGCGATCCGAGCCTCGCTGACCCCAGACGAGCGCCGGGAAATCCTGCGCGGCATGGTGCTCACGCGCGCGACCGACACGCGGCTGAAGACCCTGTTCACCGGCGGGGAGGTGCGCTACGGCGACGCGGCGTTCCAGGGCAAGGGATTTCGATCCCTCGGGCAAGAGGCGATCTACGCCGCCGGGATCCGGCTTCGGCGCGGCGACACGTTCCGCGACGGCGGCGCGTGGCGCGGCGATGTCATCGCGCCAATCATCCGCGATCTCGGTGCGACGCTCGCCATGCGGCCGACGGTCGAGACGGTCCGCATGGTGCTGTCCGCGCAGATGGGCAAGGCCGGTCCCCCGATGCACGGGAAGGACCTGCACATGGGCGACATGGCGTGCGGCATCCTGCCCGCCGCGGCGCCGCTCGCGATTGGGGCTCTCACGCTCACCGGCATGGCGCTCGCCTTCGCGCGCGAGGGCAGCGGCCGTGTCGTCCTGACCTTCATGGGCGAGGGTGGGACGTCGCTCGGCGAGTGGCACGAGGCGATCAACCTGTGCGCCGTGCGCAAGCTTCCGGCCGTGTTCGCGGTCGAGAACAATCAGACGGCACTCTCGACGCCCGTGCGCGAGCAGTCGGCGGCCCGCGTCTTTGCCGACAAGGCGTCCGGATACGGCATTCCGGGGATCACGATCGACGGCACCGATCCCGACGAGATCGCCGCGGCGTTTGCCTGGGCCGTCGAGCGCGCGCGCGCCGGGCGCGGCCCGACGCTCATCGAGCTCGTGTCGATGCGCATGTGCGGCCACGCGCATCACGACGACATGCTGTACCTGGGCAAGGACCCGCAGCCGGGCTGGGAGTATCCGCCGCTCCATGCATCGGGCTATGCCAATCCCGACCTCTATGCGTTCTGGTCGTCGCGCGACCCTATTCCGGCCTATGCGAAGCGGCTGCAGGACGATGAGCTCATCGACCAGGCCGCGCTCGACGCCCTGAAAGCGGAGTGCGAAGCCATCGTCGAATTCGAGGCGCAGGAGGTGATTGCTGCTCCGTGGCCGCCAGCGGACCTGGCTGGTGAGGGCGTGGTCGCGGGAGGACCTGCGCGCCAGCGGGTCGAAGTGCTGGATCCGCAGGTCCGTCTGCACCTGGAGATCGACCCCTCCCTTCCACCGCTCGAAGCGGGCCCCGCGTTCGATCGCTCGGGGAGGACGCTCCTCGAAGCGGTGATGCTCGGCGTCGGGGATGCGTTGCGTGCGGATCCCACGGTGTTCGTGTTCGGCGAAGACGTCGGTGGATCGTACGGCAACGCGTTTCTGCTGCTCCGTCCGCTCCTCGCGGAGTTCGGCGATCGCATCATCAATTCGCCTATAGCCGAGAGTGCCGTGCTCGGTGCCTGCGTGGGCGCCGCGCTTGCGGGCCATCGTCCTATCGCGGAGATGCAGTTCAACGATTTCGTCGCGACCGGGTTCAACCAGCTCGTGAACAACGCCGCCAAAATCCGATATCGCTGGGGCGGATCGGTGCCGATGGTCGTGCGGATGCCGTGGGGCGGGCTCCGGCACGCCGGTCCGTATCACAGCCAGAATACCGAGCCTTGGTTCTACCGGACGCCCGGGTTGAAGATCGTCGTTCCCTCGACGCCCGCTGACGCACGCGCGCTCATGGCGAGCGCTGTGGCCGATCCGGATCCGGTTCTCTACTACGAGCACATCGCGCTCTATCGCGATCCGCGGATCAAGCAGGTCCTCCCCGACGAGCCACCGGTCCCCATTCCGCTCGGTCGCGCCGCGCTCCGGCGCGAAGGCGACGATCTCGTCATCATCTCGTATGGCGCGTACGTGCATGCCGCGCTGCGCGTTGCCGAGCGGCTGGCGGCCGACCGCATCCAGGCGAGCGTGCTCGACCTTCGCTCGCTCGCACCACTCGACCGCGAGTCGGTCCTGGTCTGCGCGCGCCACTGCAGTCGCGTCCTCATCGTGCACGAGGACTCCCGTACCGGCGGGATCGGCGAGAGCCTGGCGGCCATCATTCAGGAAGAAGCGTTCGAGTCGCTCGACGCGCCGGTTCGCGTTCTCGGCGCGCTCGACACACCTGTGCCCTACTCGCCGCCGCTCGAGGCGGTGTTCCTCCCATCGGACGAAGAAATCGAGCGCGCCGCGAGGCTGCTGGTCGCCTACTGATCGCACATCCCCGACTCCACTTGATCGCCAAGAAGATCGCCATCGTCCTGCAGACCCCGAAGGATCGGCAGTCATCGGTTCTGCTGACCTATCAGGACCTGGCCGCCGAGCTCGCCCGGCGCGGGCACCTGGTGACGATCGTCACGCCGGAAGATTTCCCGGCGTCGCGGCGAGCGGCCGGGCGGTTCACGCCGCTCGTCTATCCGTTCGTAGTTCGCGGTTGGATGAAGCAGCACGGCGTCGGCTGCGATCTCGTGGTGTTCCACAGCTACTCGGGCTGGCGCGCGACGGCCGCGGCGCACGGCGTCCCGACGGTCATTGCGTTCCACGGCCTCGAGCCGCTCTACCACGAGGCGTTGCTCGAAGCGACGGAGCAGTCGGGCGGGTTGAGCTGGCGGTACCGGCTGTTGCAGGAGCGCCTGATGCCGTTCATGCTGCGGACCGCCTGCCGGCACGCGACCCGCGTGACGTGCCTGAATACGCTCGAGCGCGACTACCTGGTGCGCCGGGGCTGGGTCACGGCCGATCGCGTGGACGTCGTGTTCCACGGCGTGCCGCCCGAGTTCTATCAGCCTGAACGTCCCTCGCGCCAGGCGCATACGTTGCTGTTCGTTGGACAGTGGCTGCCCATGAAAGGTATCGAGTACCTTCGCGAAGCGTTCACGGAGCTCGCCCATCGCCACGCCGATCTCCGCCTGATCTGCGCCGGAACGCTCGCGCCCGCCGACGCCGTCCTGGCCGGCTTCCCTCCCGTCGTGCGTCCACGCGTGATGGTCTTTCCGCGCCTCGAGCGGCTCGCGCTCGTCGACCTCTACCGGGAGGCCGACATCATGATCGCCCCGAGCCTGTACGAGGGGTTCGGCGTGGCGCTCGTCGAAGCGATGGCGGCGAGGCTCCCGATCGTGACCACCCGCGTAGGAGTGGCGGCCGACGCGATGACCGATGGTGAGAGCGCCCTCATTATCCCGACACGCCACGCCCAGGCGATCGTTCGCGAGGTCGAGCGACTGCTCGCCGACGATGGTCTGCGCGAGCGGCTGGGAGAAGCCGCGGGCGACGTCGCCACGCACTATCGGGAGTCCGTCGCAGTCACGGATCTCGCCGACCGCCTGATTCGCGTCGCCCGCCGCCGCACTGCCTGACGGTCCGCCTCCGATCGTCGCGTGACGCGCACCCCTTCATCCACGCTGAACTCGCCAACCAGCGACGAGGCAGGGGTTATCTTGGGCCGCTTCCAGATTGTGCGGCCGCTCGATCGGACAGCGCGAGCACACGTGCATCTCGGGCTACGAGGACGGGTCGTTCGGCGTTATCCTGACCGGAAAGCCATAGGGGCGACGGATCAGTGCCGCACAAAGCTTTGCGCGAACCGCTCAGTTGCTCGACTGGCAGAGAAGAGAAGAAAGCCGACATGATCGAGGATTGCGGGAGTATGAACGGGATCTCGCGACGCGGGTTCATGCAACGCGCGGTCTGTGCTGCAGCGGGAACTCTCACAGGCATGTCGAGCGCTGTTGCGTCGGGCCAGGGTCCTCATGGCATCCAGGAAGTCATGAGCGAGTTTCCCTACGGGACGGTGCAGCTGACAGGCGGCCACATCAAGCAGCACTTCGATCGCATCCACGCACACTATCTCGCATTGGACAACGATCGACTGCTCAAAGTGTTTCGCGAACGCGCCGGCTTGCCGGCGCCGGGACCCGACATGGGCGGGTGGTACGACACTGACGGCTTTGTGCCCGGCCTGACACTTGGACAATACATATCGGGACTGGCGCGGCTTGGTGCGGCGACGGGCGATAGGGCGGCGCACGCAAAAGTGGCGAAGTTGGTCGCAGGCTTCGGCGAATTCATCCGGCGCGCCGATAGTCCGTACGCGGGGCCAAATGCGCAAATGCAGTGGGCCGCCTATGTCATGGACAAATACGTTGTCGGGCTTGTCGACGCGTTTCAACTTAGCGGCGTTGACGAAGCGAAACACCTGCTGCCCGTCACCATTGATCAGTGTCTGCCGTACATCTCTCCGGTGTCGCGCGACCGCATTGGAAAGAGGAATCCGCCTTACGACGAGACCTACGTCATATCGGAAAACCTATTCCACGTCGCGAAGATCACCGGCGACGATAAGTATCAGAAGTTGGCGGTCCACTATCTGCTCAACAAGGAGTGGTTCGACCCGTTGGCCGCCGGAATCGACGTCTTGCCGGAGAAGCACGCCTACAGTCACACGATCGGCCTCAGTTCCGGCGCGCAGGCCTATCTCAATCTCGGTGACGCGAAATACCTGAAAGCGCTGACCAACGCCTGGCGCTTCCTCGAGCCGCAGCGCTACGCGTCCGGAGGTTGGGCGCCAGAGGAGCAGTTCGTCCACCTGGGGCAGGGCACGCTCGGCGAGAGTTTGAAGAGTTCCAAAGCCCATTTCGAGACGCCTTGCGGCAGCTATGCCGACTTGAAACTGGCGCGATACTTGATCCGTTTTACGGGCCGTCCTGAGTATGGCGACGGGCTGGAGCGCACGCTATACAACACGATACTGGCGACACGCCTGCCCAACAGCGACGGCGATTATCCGTATTATTCGGACTACGGCGCAGGTGCGGAGAAGAAGTATTACCAGCGCAAATGGCCCTGCTGTTCGGGCACCTTGGTGCAGGGCGTCGCCGACTATGTCTTGAACGTGTATTTCCACGACGACGACTCGCTGCTGGTCAATTTGTTTGTTCCCTCGGAAGTTGTCTGGAAGCGTGCGGGCGGCGCAGTCGCGGTGGTTCAGGAAACCGACTATCCGGCGGCGGACGCCGTGCGCTTGACCGTACGAGATCCGGGTGACGGCCGTTTTACGATGAAGCTGCGCATTCCGGCGTGGGCGAAGGGCGCGACGCTGCGGGTCAATGGCAAGACTGAAAACGCCGCGCCCGGTGCGCTCGCCACGGTGAGGCGTCTGTGGAAGGCTGGCGATACGCTCGACATGGTCGTGCCGCAACCACTCCGCACACTGTCCATCGACACGAAGCATCCGAACCTCGCGGCGTTGATGCGCGGTGCGGTCATGTATGTCGGCCTCAATCCGTGGGCCGGCATAGAAGAGCAGTCCGTCGACTTGCCCGGATCGTTGTCGCCGCTCTCCGCATCGCGGCAGGCATACCGCACTGAGATTGCAGGACGCGATGTGGTGTTCGTGCCGTATTTCCTGGTCGACACCGAGAGGTACAACACCTACTTCACGATCGCGTGATGTCGGGCCAGTTCGTACTTCGCTGAACTCGCGAACCAGCTACGAGCGAGAATCATCGTGCGCCGACTCCGAATGAACGCTGCAGCTGTCTGGGCTACGTCAGCCGCCGCATCATCGCTCTGACCGTGCCTCCCGGATCGCGCGAGGCGCCACGGCCGACGGCTCCTAGAAGCTTGGCTGCCCGGGCCGCGTTGCCGCCGGTCAGCGACAGCGCTTCCTGCAGCGCCACTCGCTCGAGGGCCGCCACCTCGTCGCGGAGGTTCATGCGGCCCGAGGCGATGCGGTTGGCGATGATGCCGCGATCCACCGCTGGGGTTTCGGTGGCCTCGTGTTTCAACACGCGACGCGGCAGGTCGGAGAGGAGGATCTCCGAGCCGGCGCGCTTGTACACGAGCGTCTCGTAGATGACGTTGCGCAGCTCGCGGATGTTGCCCGGCCACGGGTAAGTGGCCAGCGCGGACATCGCCGGCGGCGTCAGGCCGCCGAGCGCCGGGCGGCCCTGCTCCATCGCGAAGCGCGCCATGAAGTAATTCGCGAGCTCAGGCAGGTCCTCGAGCCGCTCCCGCAGCGGCGCGAGAGGTATCGAGACGATCGCGAGCCGCTCGTACAGGTCGGCGCCGAAAAGGCCCGCGTCGACGAGCGGACGCAGGTCGCGGTTGGTGGCGGCGACGAGACGGAAATCGACCTCGTGCCACACGTTCTCGCCGAGCCGGCTCACGACACGGTCCTCGAGCACGCGCAGCAGCTTCACTTGCGTCTCGAGCGGCGTGTCGTCGATCTCGTCGAGAAACACGGTGCCGCCAGCCGCGGCCATCAGCTGCCCGTCGTAGCGCTGCACGGCGCCGGAGAAGGCGCCGCGCGCGTAGCCGAAGAGCTCGGCCTCCATCAGTTCGTTCGGGATCGCGGCGCAGTTGATGGGAATGAGCGGCTTCGCGGCGCGCGGCGACCATGCGTGGATCTGACGCGCGACAACTTCCTTTCCCGTGCCCGTCTCCCCGGTGATGAGCACCGGCATCGACGTAGGCGCGACCTGGGCCGCCTTCGCGATCGCACGCCGCGAGGCCACGCTCGTCGTCACCAGCGTCTCGGCGGCGGGAATGTCCGGCTCCGGCGTGAGCAGTTCGCCGATCCGCGCAGCCAACGGACCATCGCACCCAGGGCTTGAGCCGCGCCAGGCCCGCCGCGACGAGCCCGATGACACGGTCTGTTCCGAGTGCGATACCGCCTGAATGTTCCGCGGCTTCGTTGGACCGGCTAGAACGTCGTCCCGGCGCTTGCGGCGGGCCGGACACGGTAGAGACGCATCTCGCGACCCTGCGAATCGACGACGATAATGCGTTCGAGGTCGGGGCACTCCTCGATACGCCCGACGAGATCGGCGTATTCGCCTGCCCGGTAGAGGCCGCCGTGCACGACGATGTGCGAGACGTGCCGGCGGCGGATCTCGGCGAGAGAGGTGTCGTCGGGAAAGTGCTCGAGTTTGTCCCGGAGCTCGAGGTACGACGGCGGGCTGAAGCCACTGTAGCCATTGACGAGCGTGTTCCAGTGAAACGTCGAGAAGTACATGTAGAGCGGCTCGAGGGTGATGTCCACCTCGAGGAGCGGCAGCTCCAGAAGAACGTTCGACGAGCCGGGCGGCAAGGCGTCGTAGATCGGCGGTGGCACGGTCGTGATTTCTCTCAGCCGGGGCACCGAGCGATATTCGACGAGGACGCCAAGGATGAGGACAACGAAGACCACCGCACGCGCGAGGCGGGTGTCGAACAGGCGCAGGATGCGCGCACATCCATAACCGGCAAGGATGGCCAGCCCGAGGCCGACGACCATCGCCATCCGCGCCGGCACGCGCAGGCCCCGGTAGGGCAGGAGGTACTCGTGGAGGAACGGGTACACGAAGCCGTTGTATCCGAAAGAGACGTCCAGCGACAGGACGACTGCGAGCGCGTAGCCGATGCGGGCCGCGGAGAGCGGCGGCCAGAGTCCGACGAGGGCGATGAGCGGCACAAGGAAGCCCAGGAAGAGCTCTCGCTCCTGCTTCCCCTTGCGCCACGTCTGCGGGCCGACGAGGACGTTCTGTCGATGCGCGAGCAGGTAGTCACCGGGCACGGCGCTGTAGAAGCGGATCTCGGACTCGGGCCGCTCGCCGACGTGCTCCCGCGCGGCGAAGTACGGCACCGCCATCGGCACGACGAGGATCGTCGTCAGCACCGCGCCAGCCGCGAGCGCGCGAATCGACGTCGTGGCTCGCGCCGTGCCCTGGCCGATGAGCGTCGCCATGGCAACGGGCGCCAGGAACGTGGCGAAGAAGATGCCGTAGTACCACGACGACAGGCACTGGAGCGCGAGAAAGAGGCCGGTCAGCAGGCCGTCGCGCACGAGCCCGCTCTGCAGCATCCTGTGGAACGCCCACAGGCAGAGCGGCATCCACTGCGCCATCTGCAGCTCGAGATGGGCGTAATGCACGTAGCGAAAAGGAAGAAACGCGAAGATGAAGCCGGCGAGCAGCGCCGGACGCGTGCTGCCGGTCAGCGAGCGCACGAGTAGGAACATGCCGGCGCCCGAGAGGGCAAATCCGGACAGGAAGATCAGGTTGTGCACCGCCAGCTGCGGCACGCCAAGCCAGAAGAGCGGCGCGGCCATCAGCGCCGGTACGATCATCGCGTCCGAAAAGGCGAGCGTACCGCGCTCGGGATAGAAGATGTTGGCGTTGAACAGGTTCAACGGATCTCGCGGCAGCTGGTGCGCCACCCATGCCAGCCGCCAGGTCGAGAAGAGCGCGTCGCCTTCGTTGACGCTGACGCCGGTGGTCAGGAGTCGGACCTGCGGATAGGTCATGAACACGGTCAGGGCGATGAACACGCCGATGACGCAGGCGGCTCGCCACCAGAGTGCGGTGCGTGCAGCCCAGGGAGCGGCGGGGTCGTACCGGTCAGGACCGGCAAGCCACGGATCGAGCGCGAGCGCGCCTCCGGCAGGGACGCGGGCCGCGAGGCGCCCAACGCCGGCCGCCAACCTACGATGCAGCGGGACGTCGCGTATGAGAATATGACGCAGACTGAGGAGCATGCTCGCCCAGAGCGCGAGGCGCCACGGGGAGCGCACCGATAGCCGAAGGCCACCGAGCTCAGCGACGAATCCGCCGTTGAACCAGATGAACAGGGCTGTCAGCAGCAGAGCGATGCTGGCAGTATCGAGTGCCGTGGCCCACCAAGGCAGTACATTCCGACGTGCAGACATTCCTGGCCGTACCGCAACATTCCCGCCGAGCCTAGCTCATCACTACCGGGGACTCTAGAATTGTTTCACATCGCAGCGGGATGTCGCGTACGTGCTTCGGCTCCGACTGACCTCTGAAGTTGGTAATCGACGGCTCCTCGGGTGGGCGCTCACCTCTTCGCACGACCGCGCCATGAGCCGATCGCATTGCGCGAACGACTCTCGGCGAGCGTGGCGAGGATCCGACGCTCGTCCTTGGACCGCCGGAGCAGAACCGCGTCCGCCGTCCCCCGCACAATCTTGAGCGCGGCCCGAAGTGTCCTGACGGCCCGGTCACGAGAAGACGCCGGTCCGGGAGCCCGCCTCCCGGGCCGGCGCTATAGTGTCGCATGCACACACGACTGCTCGCCTGCCTGCTGGCGCTTCTCACGGTGCCGATCAGCGTCCCGTCAGGGCTTCAACGGCCGCAACCGTCGTCAGGCCGGCTGAAAGCGCTCGTCGGCGGCACACTCGTCGACGGCTTCGGCGGGCGCCCCCTTCGCAATAGCGTGGTCATCGTCGACGGCGAGAAAATCTCCGCCGTCGGTCAGGTCGGCACGCTGGCCGTGCCCGCCGGCGCCGAGATGATATCGACCGAGGGCATGACGGTCCTCCCCGGCCTCTGGGACATGCACGTCCACCTGATGATCAACGGGCACAGCGACTACGAGCACTGGGACAAGACCTACCCGTCGCAACTCGAAGGCGTCATCATGCCGGCCTCGGCGAAGCAGCTGCTGCTCGCTGGTGTGACCAGCGCGCGCGATCTCGGAGGGCCACTCGAAGCCAGCATTTCCGTGCGCGATCGCATCAATGCCGGCAAGATTCCCGGCGCCACGGTCTACGTCTCTGGGCCGTTCATTCAAAAGGCGCCGTACCCCGGAACGGAGCTCTTCAGATGGGGAGTCAGCGGCCCCGATGATGCGCGCGCGAAAGTCCGCAAGATTGCCGATGCCGGCGTCAACATCGTCAAGCTGATCGATCAGGATCAGATGCTTCTCGATGACGTCCGTGTAGTGGTCGAGGAGGCGCACAAACACGGGCTGCCCGTCGTCGCGCACGCGCATCGCCCGGAGGAGATTCGCCGCGGCCTGGCCGTAGGTGTCGACTGCTTCGAGCACACAGGGCTCGCCAGCGCGCCCGAATACTCGCAGGACATCATCGACGCCATCCGCGAGCGTACCGCCAAGATGAGCCTCGGCCCACTCTTCTGGACGCCGACGATCGAGGGCCTGCTGAACTACGAGTATCTGCGCGACAACCCCGAGTCGCTCGACGATCCGGCGTGGCACGAGGGGCTGCCGCCGGACATCGTTGCCGACATCACCGCATCGATTCAGCACCCGGATCGGTTGTCGTACTTTCAGCTCACGCCGGCACGGCGCCCGACGCTCGCGCGAAAGTTCAAACAGCTTCAGGACGCAGGCGTGGTGATGCTCGTCGGTACCGATAGCGGCATCCCGATGAAGTTCCACAGCAGCTCGACCTGGCGCGAGCTCGACGCATGGGTGAACATCCTCGGCGTCGACCCGATGACGGCAATCCGCGGCGCGACCTACTGGCCATCGGTCGCGATGAAGGTGGACAAGGAGGTCGGCACCGTGTCGCCGGGCAAGTACGCCGACATCATCGCCGTTCGCGGTGATGCCCTTCGCTACATCGCGTTGCTGCAGCGCGTCGACATCGTCGTCAAGCGCGGGACTCGGTACAAGTAAGGAACGTGCGGGAGACGCCGGCAGCGAACCGGCTCGCTCCATGGCTCGCGGCGACTCCGATTGGCCCGTATACTACTGGCCATCTGTGAAGGCCTGGCTCCAGCAGCTCGCCGAACTCCGGAAAATCCTCGCGTTTCTCCGCCCGTATCTCGTCAGGCAGCCGTTCCTGCTCGCGGCGGTGCTGGCGAGCGCCCTCTTCGTGATGCTCTTCGAGGGGTTCGGCGTCGGGCTCCTGGTGCCGCTGCTGAACCTGCTCCTCGGCGGCGACCGGGCCACGCCCATGCGGCCGCTCCAGTGGCTCGAGCGAACGTTGCCCGGCCATTCGCCCGCCTTCTACATCGGCTCGATTGCGCTCGCCATCGTGTTGTCGGTGGCGCTCAAGAACGCCGCCTTCTACACCTCGCTCGTGCTGGCGGCGCGCCTCAAGCGGCGCATCGCCGTCAGGCTCCGCGACGACCTCTTCCGGCGGCTTCACCGTGCCGATCTCGATCTCTTCGATCGCCTGCCGGGCGGCGATCTCGCCAATGTCTTTCTCGTCGAGACTTACCGGACGACCGTCGCGATCGACGCGCTGCTGGCGCTCATCCAGCGGACGAGCATCGCGTTCTTCTACGTCGCCGCGCTCTTCTTCCTCTCCTGGCCGCTCACCACGCTCGTCGTCTTCTTGGCGATCGCGCTCGGCAGTTCGTTGTCGTTCGTCTACGGCCGCCTCAAGACCGTTGGCCTCGAGTTGACGGATCTCAACCACCGCATGGCGAGCATGCTCGGGCAGTCGTTCTCGGGCGTCCGGATCGTGCGCGCCACGCACTCCCAGGAACGAGAGATCGAGCAGTTCCACGCGCTCAACGAGGCCCAGGCCGGCGCCGAGGAGCGCAGCGCCGAAGCGCTCTCGCTCCTCTTTCCGATCACCGAGACGCTCGCGGTGGCCGGCGCGATGGTGATCGTCACCTCCGCATACATCTTTCTCGTCCGCCCGGGCTACATGCTGAGCAGCTACCTGCTCGCCTACGGCTTCGTCCTCCTGCGGCTGCTCCCGCTGCTCAACCAGTTGTATGGACTGCACGGCCACCTCGCATACCTGGCCGGCGGCATCCACGAGGTCAAGAACTGGCTCGAGACCCCGCATTTTCCGGAACGTCCGTTCGGCACCTCGACTTTCACCCGCCTCGAGCGGTCGCTCGCGTTCGAGCACGTCACCTACCGGTATCCGAACGGCAAGACGGCCCTCGACGACATCGACTTCGTCGTCCCCGTCGGGCAGACCATTGCGATTGTCGGTCCGTCGGGTGCAGGCAAGTCGACGCTCGCCAACATCCTGCTCCGGCTTCGCGCCCCGTCCGGCGGGCGCATTACCCTCGACGGCCGCGACTGCTGGGAGTTCTCGCCCGAAAGCTGGCACCGCGCCACCGCGCTCGTCGAGCAGGACGCGTTTCTCTTTCACGGCACGCTCCGCGAGAACATCCTCTACGGGTGTGACGATGTCGGCGAGGCGGCACTGGACCGCGCGATCTCCGCGGCGCACCTGACCGACGTCGTCACCTCGCTACCCGATGGGCTCGATACGCTCGTGGGCGAGCGCGGCGCCATGGTGTCGGGCGGTCAGCGCCAGCGCATCGCCATCGCGCGCGCCGTCATCCGCAACCCGAGCATCCTCATCCTGGACGAGGCGACCTCGCACCTCGACGCCGTATCGGAACAGCTCGTCCAGCAGGCACTGCACAACGCTTCACGCGACCGCACGACCATCGTCATTGCACACCGCCTCTCCACCATCCGAGACGCCGACCGCCTGATCGTCCTCGAGGACGGCCGGATCGCCGAACAAGGCACCTGGGACACCCTCGCCACTGCCGGCGGCGTCTTCGAGCGCCTCATCCGCGGGTTGGCGTGAAACAGGCAGGGGGACGGCGGGCTCAGGGTTCAAGGCCCATGGCTCAGGCAAAACCTTGGACCACTTACTCCAAGATCTTGCTTGAGTCCTGAGCCCCGAGCCCAGAGCCGTCGTTATCGTCCGCGTCTACGAAAGCCGAAACTACTGGAATTGGGGTCCCTCCGGCGGTTGGGTATGGGACTCAGAGGGCGGAGCTGCAATTGCGTGCACTAACGTGCATCTGTGTTCTGACGTTTTTGTGCATCGGTACGACAGTATCGTATGCGCAGACGATCGGTAATGAAGATCCGCTCGAGTCGATGCCGATCCGGCTCGGCTTGCTCGGGCTCAGCCCGACCCTCGCGATTACCAACTTCGGCTTCGACGACAACATTTTCAACGACTCGACCGACCCCAAGCGCGACTTCACGATGACGGTCACTCCCCGCCTGCAGGCGCGCCTGCGGTCGGGCAAGGTGCTTCTGTCGGGCACGGTCGCCACCGGCCTGGTCTACTACCAGGAGCACGACGACGAGCGCTCGATCGACTATGCGGCCGACGGTCGCGTGGACGTCGACCTCGGGTGGTTCAAGCCGTATGCGCTGGCTTCCCTGCTCGATACGCGGGAGCGGCTGAACGTCGAGCTGGACGTGCGTGCCCCGCGCACGCAGACGAAGGTCGAGGTCGGCACTCGCCTGCTGCTCTCGCCGAAAACCGGCGTTGTGTTCGACTTCCGCAGGGCCGGGCTCGACTTCGCCGAAGGGACGACCTTCGACGGCGTGCCGCTGAGCCAGTCCCTCAACTCGATCACGAAGACCATCGAGGGTGGTCTCGAGCTGTACTTGACGCCCCTCACCACGTTCTCCGTCGTCGCGTCGCGGCAAACCGATCGATTCGACCAGTCTCCGGAGAAGAACGCGGACACCTTCCGGATTTTGCCGTCGATTCGCATGGAGGCGCCGGCGATCATTCGTGGCTCGCTCGCGGTCGGCTACCGTCGCTTTTCGGCGATTGATCCCGCGACCCCTGACTACAGCGGCGTCGTGGCGCAAGGATCGCTGACGCACACGTTCGCCGAGCAGACGAAGGTGGATCTCCTGGTCTCGCGCGACGTGCAATACTCGTTCGAGGAAACCCAGCCCTATTATTTGACCACGGGCTTCCGGGTCGTGCTGACTCAGCAGCTTGGCGAATCGCTCGATGTGCGGGCTATCGTGGGACGTGATCGCTTGGACTATCGCGAGGAAGCCACATCTGCTGTTCCGAATGACACGCGTATAGATCGCGCAAGCGTGCTCGGCGCCGGCGTCGGCTACCGGTTCCAGGCCAACCTTCGGATCGGCGTCGACGTCGAATTCGCCAGGCGCACGAGCGACGTACCCGACCGCCGTTACGACCGCACGCGCGTGTTCGCGTCGGTGACCTACGGACTCTGACCCATGGCGTTTCTGCTTTGCCTGTTATCGCTCGTCGTGCAGGCCCCTCGCGCGCAGCCGGCCAATGCCGAGTACACGGTCGGACCGCAGGACCGCCTCTCAATCGCCGTCGTCGACGAACCGACGCTGACCCGGGTCGTGACGGTCGGCAGCGACGGCACGTTCGACTACCCGTACATCGGCCTGGTCAAGGCGGGTGGAGTGTCGCTGCGCGCGATCCAGCAGGACATCACGACGCGGCTCAAGGAGAAGTACCTCCGCAATCCGCAGGTATCGATCGAGGTCGAGACCTATCGCAGCCAGGTCGTGTATGTCTGGGGGCAAGTGAGGTCGCCTGGCGCGGTCACGTTGATGGGCAATATCAACCTGACCGAGGCCCTCGCGAAGGCCGGATCGCCGACGCCAGACGCGGGCTCGTACATCGAGATCAACCGGCGCCCCGCGCCGGTCCCGCCCGGAACCGACCCGGCAACCGCGCCGAAGCCTGCGCCCGAACGCATCAGCATGGCCGATCTGCAGAGCGGCCGCGCGCAGAGCGTCATCCTCTCCGACGGCGACACCCTGTTCGTGCCCAAGGCCGAGACGTTCTTCGTCACCGGCTACGTCAAGAACGGCGGGCCGTTCCTGCACGACGCGTCGATGACCGTCTCGAAGGCCATTTCGATGGCCGGTGGGGTGACCGAGAAGGGTTCGAGGAATCGCATCCGCATCACTCGTTTAGTCGATGGCAAGCAGGTCGTGATCAAGGACGTGAAGGCGGATGACCCCGTGTTGCCTGGCGATTCCATCGAAGTCATGTCCCGTCTCTGGTAGCTCGTCGACAGTCGCCCCACACTCAACTTACGAATGCACCTCGTGCACGTCGCGAGCGGCCGGCTCTTCGGCGGCATCGAGCAGATGCTCGTGACGATCGCGCGGCAGCGGCGGGTGACGCCCGACGTTGCCGTGACGTTCGCAGTCGCGGCGCCGGGACGGCTCGAAGAGGAGTTGCGCGGCAGCGGCGCCAGCGTTCACGCGCTGGGCGACGTGCGGCTCAGCCGGCCAGCGTCCGTCGTCAGGGCTCGGTCGCTGCTCCGCGGTGTGCTTGCAGGCGTGCGGCCGGATGTCGTGATCGGTCACGCGCCGTGGTCGTACGCGATCTTCGCGCCAGTCGCGCGCCGTGCCGGTGTGGCTCCGGTCCTCTGGCAGCACGATCGCGCGGACGGCCGATCGCTCGTCGAGCGGTGGGCGGCCCGGACGAGGGCCGATCTCGTGATCTGCAACAGCGTGTGGACGTCCCGGACCGCCGCCGCGCTGCAGCCGGGCGTGCCTACGGTCGTCATCCACCCACCGGTGACCGTCTGCGAATGTCCACCAGGTGCGCGGGCGAATCTCCGGCGGGATCTCGGCGCCGGCTCCGCCGATGTCGTCATCCTCGGCGCGAGCCGGCTCGAGCCGTGGAAGGGGCACCTCAATCTCGTGCGCGCGCTTGGCCGGGTGCGCGCGATCTCGCCCTGGAAATTGTGGATCGCGGGTGCCGCCGTCCGTCCGCACGAGCAGCGTTACCTCGAGGACCTGCGGCGGGAGGTCGGAGGCCTCGGGCTCGAGGCGCGTGTCACGTTTCTCGGCGAGCGTCGCGACGTGCCGCTGGTGATGCGCGCGGCCGATCTCTTCTGTCAGCCGAATGACGGTCCCGAACCTTTCGGCGTGGTATTCGCTGAAGCCCTCCTCTCGGGGCTGCCGGTCGTGACGACCGATACCGGTGGCGCGCCGGAGATCGTCTCCGACGAGTGCGGCCGCCTCGTGCGTGCCGGCGACGTCGATGCGCTGGCAGACGTCCTCGGCGAGCTCATCGACGATGGGGCGCTGCGGCTGCGCCTGGGTAGCCGTGGGCCGGCACATGCAGCCGCACGTTCGGCGCCCGAAGTCGTCTTGCCGCAGATCGCGGGTGTGATGAAGGAACTCGTGCAAGGAAGGCATACTTTGTGACCACCGATGCCGCCGTCGAGCGTGGGCTGAAGAGCCACGGAGAGAGCGATGCGCCGATCTATCGCACCGCCGCGGCACTCTTGCGCGCCCGGCACGCTCGGGGTTTACTCGTCGACGTGGGCTGCGGCATCGGTCGGTTCCTGGAATATGTGGGCGACCTGACGGCTGAATACGTCGGCGTCGACGTCGTGAGGCATCCGGGTTTGTCCGAGGACGCGGCCTTCCACCGCGCGGATCTCGACCGCGAAGCCATACCGGTGCCGGCCGCGTCGGCCGACATCGTCGCGGCGCTCGAAACGATCGAGCATCTCGAGAGCCCTCGCGCGTTCTGCCGCGAGCTGACGCGAATTCTCAAGCCGGGCGGCTGGCTGGTTCTGAGCACGCCGAACCAGGTCAGCCTGCTGAGCATCCTGTGCCTGATCGTCAGGGGCCGATTCGTCGCGTTCCAGGACGCGTACTATCCCGTCCACCGCACGTCGCTTCTGCCCGTCGATCTCGTCCGTATCGCCGGCGAGTGCGGGCTGTCGGAGATCGAGCTCGGGTTTTCGTGCGCCGGGCGGATTCCGCTGACCGGCGCGCACTATCCCGAGACGCTGTCGCAGATGTTTCCCCAGGCGTTATCCGACAACGTGGTGCTGGTCGCGCGCAAGAATGCGTGACCGGCCGCCCTTCTGGGTGTCGCTCTCGGCGTTCGTGATTCGGCGGCTGCCGTTTGGCCGCTACAAGCTCGCGAACGCGCTCGGCCGGTTCGCGGGCGAGCCCTTCATGGCGGAGCTGCCGGACGACCTCGGCGGTTTCGGTTTTATCTGCGACCTCCATGACACGATCGCGCGCGAGGTCTGCTTCACCGGTCGATACGAGCCGCAGGAGACCCAGATCGTCCAGCGGCTCCTCGCACCGGGTATGGTCGTCGTCGACGTCGGCGCCAACTGGGGCTACTTTACGCTCGTGTGCGCGAACCTGGTTGGCGCGAGCGGGATCGTCATCGCGCTCGAGCCCCACCCGCGCCTCGCCTCGATGCTCTCTGCGAATATCGCCGGCCACCTCGGCTTGCCGGAGTTCGTCGATGTCTACCGTGTGGCCGCTGGCACGGCTTCCGAGGCCAAGGCATTTGTCGGCTTCGACGAACGCGATGGCAACTGGGGCGTGTCGCGTGCCGCCGTGGGACCGGAAGTTCCGGACTTCGAGTCGCAGACCGTCGCGCTCGATGCGTTTCTCGATGACTGCCAGACAGACCGCGTGGATCTGGTGAAAATCGACATTGAAGGAGCCGAGGCGGAGGCGATCCGGGGGATGGCCACGGGGATCGCGCATCATCGGTATCGATACGTACTCCTCGAATGCCACCCGGCCGAGCTCGCGCGGATGGGCGCGTCGGTCGAGGCGTGCCTGGCACCATTCCGCCAGGCGGGCTATCGCGGCTGGCACATCGATCACTCCCCACAGATGCATCGTCGCGCGGCGAGACGCGCGGTGCCCACGGCGGAACTGCTCGCGCCGATCGACGATCGCACGCTCGCGTCGGATCAGTGGCCACATCTTCTGTGGGCGGCTCCCGGTGAGGCCTTGCCGGCGTGAATGCGTATCGCGTACCTCAGCGTGTCCGACCAGCTCGGCGGCTCCGAGATCGTCCTGCTCGAGATGATCAAGGGCGTCCGGCGTCTGCGTCCTGACTGGCCGCTGCAGGTCATTCTTCCCGGCCGCGGACCCTTGCTCGATCAGGCTGAGGCCGCCGGTGCCGACTGTATCGTCGTCCCCATGCCCTCGTCGCTCGCTCGCCTCGGCGAGTTCGGCGCGGGCTCCGCGGCCCTCGCCGCGCGCCTCGTCCCCGTGGCGCTCGCCCTGCCTGGCTACCTCCATCGCCTGCGCGCGGTCATCACGGCCGGCCGTCCATCGATACTTCACAGCAACGGCTTCAAGGCGCACATCTCCGGCGTCCGCGCTGCCGGGGCCGCCAAGGTCATCTGGCACATGCACGAGTACATTGGCGCTCGACGCGTCACGCGTTTGCTGCTCGCGAGGCATCAACGCGGTGTTTCGGCGATGCTCGCGAACTCGACGAGCGTGGCGGCAGACGTGACGGCCGCCCTTCGCCCGTCGGTCCCGGTGCACGTCGTCCACAATGCGGTGGATTTGCGTGTGTTTACCCCCGACGGTCCGGTCGAGGATCTCGATCGCCGTGCGGGGCTTGCGCCGGCGGCGGCGACCGTCGTTCGCGTCGGCCTGCTTGCGACGTTCGCGCGCTGGAAGGGACACGAGGTGTTTCTGAGAGCCCTGGCGGCGATTCCCGGCGACGTGCCGGTCCGAGGCTACGTGATCGGCGGCTCCATGTATGACACCGCCGGCAGCGAGCACACCATGGACGAGCTGCAGGCGCTGGCCGCTCGCCTGGGTCTCGGCGGCGGCGTTGGCTTTACCGGGTTTCTCCCGCCGGCGCCGGCCATGCGCGCGCTCGACGTCGTCGTGCACGCCAGCATGCGCCCCGAGCCGTTTGGCCTCGTCATCGCGGAAGCCATGGCCTGCGGCCGGTGCGTGATCACGAGCGCATCCGGCGGCGCGGCGGAGCTCGTGAACGACGGCGAGGACGCGTTGACCCACGTGCCAGGAGACGCCGCAAGCCTCTCCGCGTGCATCACGCGCGTCGCACGCGATCCTCTGTTGAGACGCGAGCTCGGGACGCGCGCGCGCGCGTCGGCGTGCCGGCGCTTCGATTCCGATCGGTTCGCGCGCGAGGTCGTGGCAGTGTATGAAACGACTACCGGTTAGTCTGCCGTCGACGGCGCCCGCACGGTGGGGCATTGCGGAGTGGTTCATCGTCAGTCAGACGGCGATCCCGGCGCTGCTCTTTCTCCCAGGAACGCAGGGGATTCGCTTCTACGTCCGCGTCGCCTCCTTCGCCATCTCGCTGGGCCTGCTGGCGTGGTGGGGGTTCGGGAACGCCAAGCAGGGCAAGGTGCATCCGGCGCAGACCTGGGTGCTCGTGTCGATGATCTACATCGCCGCGATGGTGTTCCATCCGTTCACGAGCTCGACCCTTGCCGGGATCGCGCAGCTCGTGCTGTACGTGTCGGTGATTGCGCCCGTCTTCTGGGCGCCGGCGGTCGTCCGCGGTCCGGACCACCTGGCGCGCCTGATGACGCTGCTGCTCGTGTGCAACGGGATCAACGCCTTCGTCGGCGTGATGCAGGTATACGACCCCGGCCGCTGGATGCCGCAGGAGATGTCGCGCCTCGTCACCGAGTCCGAGTACGGCCTCGGCGCCGTGACGTATCAGGGACCGAACGGCCTCATCGTCCGACCGCCCGGGCTCTTCGACAACCCCGGCGCTGTCGCGGGTCCGGGGATGTACGCGGCGCTCCTCGGGCTCGTGTTCGCGACGAGCGCGTCGGTCCTCTGGAAGCGCGCCCTGGCGCTCGTGGGATCGTTTGCCGGCGTGGCCGCAATCTATTTCAGTCAGGTCCGCGTGTCGCTCGTGGTCCTGGCGCTCATGCTCGCGACTTACGTCGGGTTGCTGCTGTTTCAGGAGCGGAAGCAACGCGCGTTCGTGTTTGGCACCATCGCTGCGGGCATTGTCGTCGGCACGTTCTCGTTTGCCGTCGCTCTTGGCGGCACGAGCATCGCGGAACGCACGCTGACGTTGTTCGCACAGGACCCTGTCAGTCTGTACTCCGCTTCGCGTGGCGGACAACTCGTGTACACGTTCGATGACCTGATCAACAGCTATCCGCTCGGGGCAGGTCTCGGCCGCTGGGGCATGATCAGCGGCTATTTCGGCAGGGGAGCCGAAAAGCCGCTCTGGGCCGAGATTCAGGTCGCGGGTTGGGCCATCGACGGCGGCATTCCGCTCGTTCTCGTCAGCGTCGCAGTGCTCGTCGTCGTGCTGCTGTCCGAGCGCCGGATTGCTCTGTCGGATCCTGACACCAAGGTGCGCGCGTGCGCCGCGGTCGTCTTTGCCGCCAACCTCGGCACCGCCGCGCTCATCTTCAGTTTCACACCCTTTGTGACGCAGATCGGTCTGCAGTTCTGGTTTCTCGCCGGAGCCGTTCAGGCCATCGCCACGCGCAGCGCGGATCGATGAGCACCTGGCTGCTCGTCTCGGGCGACTTTACGCCGTACGGCGGGATGGATCTGGCGAACTTCGCGCTGGCGAGTTACCTTGCGCGCCCAGGAAGCGAGACCGCCGGCGTGCACCTCGTTGCCCACCGCGTGTCGCCAGAGCTCGCTGCGCTCGCGGGCATCCACGTGCACCACGTCCCGCGGCCGTTCGGAATCCATCGCCTCGGCGAGCCTCTGCTGCGTTCGACTGCACGGCGCGTGCAGAAGACACTGGCCTCGCCCGACCTTCGCGCGGTGGCCAACGGCGGCAACGCCGATCTGGGCGATCTCAACTGGGTGCACTACGTGCACGCGGCGTTCGACCCGCCAGCCGCTGGCCTGAGCAACCGATGGCGCGTCGCGCGGAATCACAAGCGGTATGTCGTTGAAGAGAAACAGGCGCTCGACCGCGCACGGCTCGTCATCTGCAACAGCAACCGCACCGCGGACGATGTAGTGAAGCTGGCCGGAGTGGCCAGAGATCGGACGAGGGTCGTCTATTACGGAGTGGATCCCGTGACTTTCCGCCGCGTCGATCCTGCAGAACGGGCCGCCGCGAGGCGTACGCTCGGGCTTCCGTCCGCGCGACGGCTCGCTCTCTTCGTCGGCGCCCTCGGCGATCGGCGCAAGGGCTTCGATACCGTGTTCGAGGCGTGGCGCGAACTGTGCGGCCGCTCGGAGTGGGACGTCGATCTCGTTGTCGCCGGTACAGGGGCGGAGCTCGAGGCCTGGAAGGCGCGTTCGGCCCGCGAGCTGCCGGACGGGCGCATGCATCTTCCTGGGGTTCAGGCGCGACATGCCGACGGTCTTCGCGGCCTGCGATCTGCTGATTCATCCAGCGCGCTACGAGGCGTACGGCCTCGCGGTTCACGAAGCCCTCTGCCGGGGTCTGCCGGCACTCGTCAGCGCGAAGGCCGGCGTCGCCGAGCGGTATCCCGAGGATCTCGGTCAGCTGCTCCTGCAGGATCCCGAGAACGTCAATGAACTGATCGAACGGCTCTCCGCCTGGCGCGACGACGAGGACCTCACCGAACGCGTCGCCGAATTCGCCGCAAGGCTCCGCTCGCGCACGTGGGATCACATGGCGAGGGAGATCGTGGAATTGAGTGGAGAGGCGTGATTACGGATCCGCTGCCTCCGTCGACTCTCGGCACCCAACCATTGACCTCCCAGCCCACTTTCCACCCGACCGGACCCTGCTGGGTCTGCGGCGGCCGCACGCGCGCCAGGTTCCATCAGGCTGTGCTCGACTTCTCGGCGTGGCGGGAACAGGATCCGGAGCTGGCGGCCTATACCGGCGAGAAGATCTGGCTGTGGCGCTGCAAGGCCTGTGGGTTCGCGCAGCCCGATCGCATCCCGGCGCTGCCGCGGTTCTTCGAGCGGATGTACGACCAGCGTTGGTCTCCCGAGTGGGTCGCTCAGGAGTTCGATTCGACCTACAAGGATCTGATCTTCCAGCGCATTCTCGAGACGCTCGGGGATCGCGTGCGGTCGACGCCACGCACGCTGCTCGACGTCGGCTGCCATGCGGGCCGGTTTCTCCAGCTGGCGAGCGACGCAGGCTGGCGCGTCGAGGGCACCGAGATCAACGAGCGCACGGCGACTCACGCCGCCGCTCACTCCGGCGTGCCGGTTCATCGACTGAGCGCTGAACGGTTGCCGGAGCTTGGCCGCGAGTTCAACGCGGTCACGCTCACCGACGTGCTCGAGCACATTCCCGAACCGGTGACGCTGCTGTCAATCGTTCGACGCGTGGTGACCGACGACGGCTGGGTCGCGATCAAGGTGCCCTGCGGGCCCGCGCAGCTGCTGAAGGAAACCTGGCGCGCGCGCCTGAGCTCCGGCTATCGAGCCACGCTCGCCGACAACCTGGTGCACATCAACCACTTTTCTCCTCGCGCTCTCCGCACGGCCCTCGAACGCGCGGGCTTCGACGACATTACGGTGGAGGTCGCCGCACCCGAGTGTCCGCCTGGCGCCCGCGCGTCCGCGCTGGTCCGGCTCGCGCTGTACAACGTGGGCCGCCGCGTGCCCGGTGGCGTGCACACACCGATCGCGCTGCACCTGCAGGCGTTCGCCCGCGCCACACCGGGTTCGGCCCATCCGCCCAGGCCATGACGGACTTTGCCCCGAGTCTGTCGGTCGTCATCCCGACGTTCAACAACGAGGACGTCCTGCGCCGCTGCCTCACGAGCTGGCAGCTGAGCGCCGCCACCTGTCGGCGTCGAGATCATCGTGATCGAGGACGGCTGCCGCGACGGCACGCGCGCGTTTCTCGAGTCCGAGAGTCAATCGATCTGGGGGCAGCGGCACCTTCGCTGGATCCACATGGACGATGCCCACGAGCTGCGGTGCACGAACGCGGGGCTGTCGGCCGCGCGCGCGCCGCTGATGATGGCGTGGCAGGACGACATGTTCGTGACCGCCGACTGGCTCGTCGCCGAGCTGCTCGCCACGTTCCGCGTGCATCGAGGACATCGGCTGATGAGCCTCAGCCGCGGCCTCGACCACTATCCGCTCGACGAGCCGATCGTCCGATGGGAAGACCTCGTCGACTGGCGCCGTCTGCGCAGCACCATCGGCCCGGCGCCGGGCAACTGGTTGCGCCTGCAGGAAGTCGATGCCGTCATCCGGCCGTGGATCGTCCGCCGCGCCTGCATCGAGCGCGTCGGCCTGCTCGACGAGGCGTTCGTGCCGACCGAGTGGGACGAAGCCGACCTCGCGTACCGCATCCGCGAGGCCGGATGGAAGGTGGCGACCTGCGGCTACGAGCGGCTCGGAGGCTACGAGCACCTCGGCAGCAGCACGCTCGGCGAGTTGAGCGAGGCCTACAAGGCGCGGGTGTTGAAGAACGGCCTGCTCTTTCACGAGCGATGGGCGTACGTCATCGCCCGCGATCACGCGAGGACGAGGCGCACCTGGCTCCGGCAGACCACGCCTCGGGCTGGTTCCAGACGCTGACGAAGGCGGCCGGCCGGGCGGTGACGGCCGCTCATCGTGAGAGCTCGAGCGCGATGCTGAAGGCCGTGCGCAACGCCGCCGCATCGGCCGCGGCCTGGACGCTCTATCACGCGCCCGGCGCTCGAGGCGCCGTACGCCTACGCCGCCCATGCTGCGCTCGGCGTGCCAGGCGTCCACACGCTCTTCCGCGAGACGACGGACCGACTCGTCGCGCGCCTGGCGCGAGCGAACCGCGCCGCACGTCGCATGCACATCGGACCGGTGTCCCCGGTCTTCGACGTCAGCAGCTTCACGGTCAAAGGTCGCTACTTCGCGCACGTCACCTACGAGCCAGGCGCGACGGGCACCGTGCTGAGCTCGCTCGGCGAGGGAGCCATCTTCGTCGACATCGGCGCCAACAGCGGATATTTCACCGTGCTCGCGGCGCTCCGGGTCGGCACGCGCGGACGCGTGTTTGCCTTCGAACCGAACCCGGCCGTGCGGCGGCAGCTCGAGCGTCACGTCGAGCTCAACCGGATCGCGGATCGCGTCACGGTATCAGACCTCGCATTGGGCGGCGAGGACACCGACGATGTCCGACTGTTCGTGTCATGCTGGCCGGAGAATGACGGCATCGCGTCGCTGACGCCCGCGCCCGAGACACTCGCTCGCGGCGGCCTGCGCGCCGACGCGTCGATTCCCGTCCGAGTCCGGAGGTTCGACACGTGGATGCAGTCGGCCCGGCCGCCGCGTATCGACTTGATGAAGATCGACGTCGAGGGTGCGGAGGCGCAGGTGCTCGTCGGGCATGTCCGCGACATTGGCGAGCCTCCGTCCGACGCGGATCATCTGCGAGACTCCGCTCGGCGAGCGATGCGTGCGAGAATGCTGCGCGAGCGGGGCTACCGGGCGTCGACGCTCGACGAGATCCCCGGCGGCATTCCGAATCTGCTGTTCGAGTAATCAAGCCGTGCCGCCATCTGGTCTACGCGCCCTCGCCGTTTCGTCGTACGGCCACATCCTGCGGCTGCTCTATTCGAACCGTGGCCTGCCCTGGAGAGTTCACGACGAGGTCATCCGCATCGACCCGCAGGTCCGGCATCTGGTGCCGCACGAGCCGGAGCCTGCGCTCTTCGCTTTTCTGAAACATACGATTCGACCCGGCGACATCGTGCTCGACGTCGGCGCGTTCGTGGGTATCTATGCCGTGCTCGCCGCGCGCTGGAGCGCGTCCACGCGGGCGCGTGATCGCGTTCGAGCCGACACCATCGAGCGCCGCGCTGGCGCGGACGCATCTGACGTTCAACGGCCTGGGATCCGATCGCGTGCGGCTCGTCGAGGCCGCCGTGTCGGATTGTGCGAGCGCGCGCGACGCTTCATCAGTACGACGCCAGCGCGATGCCCTACGTCAACAGCCTGGTCGCGGCGGTCGACACCGACGCACCCGCGGTGTCCCGGGAAGTCGATGTCGTGACCATCGACGCCGTGTGTCGCGAACTGAATGTCGTACCGTCGGTCATCCGCATGGACGTGCAGGGCGCCGAGATTCACGCGCTGCGTGGCGCGCGCGAGACGATCCGCGCCGCGCCCCGGCTGTCGCTCGTCGTCGAGATGCACCCGCAGTGCTGGCCGGCCTTCGGCGTCACCGCGGGCGACGCGCGTGACACGATTCGTGATCTCGGACTGACGGCGCGGCCGCTCGTCGCCGGCGAGGCCCTGTTCGCGCGCGACACGCATGCCGTGCTGAGCCTGGCCCCGACATCGTCGCGAGGAGCGGGAGCATGACCGGACCTCGGGCGACAGCTACCGGACCAAATCGCTTTCGGAGCGGATTGCCGCCGCGTTGCCGTCGGGTGGTGCGATTCGGCGCCGTGCGGCGGCGGCTCAAGCCGCTCTTTGCACGGTGGCTCGCGCCAGAAGGCGGCGGCCTGCGTTCGGTGCTTCCCGGGGGCGAGGTGGTGCTTGTCGCCGCCGCGTTCCGGCACATCACGTGGAACCCGGAGGAGTACGCGGCCTTCCGCGCCGCGGTTCGCCCTGGCGACGTCGTGCTCGAGGCGGGCGCCAACGTCGGCGCCTACACGATGCTGTTCGCGCAGTGGGTCGGCTCGGCCGGACGCGTGTTCGCGTTCGAGCCCGACCCAAGTGCGTATGCCGGCCTGCAGCAGCACATCGCGCTCAACGCGGTCGCCGATCGCGTGACGGCGGTTGCTGCTGCCGTCGCCGATGGTCGCGACTCGACCCTGCGGCTGGTCCTCGGCGAGTCGTCTGGCATCAGCCGCCTGCTGCGGCCTGATGAGGCGCCGTCGACGAACACGAGCGAGGTCAGGGCCATCTCGATCGATCAGTTCTGCGCCGAACATCGCCTGATGCCGCAAGTGATCAAGATCGACGTCGAAGGCGCAGAGCTCGCGGCGCTCCGTGGCGCCCGGGCGACGGTTGCCGCCGCCGGCCCCGGACTGCAGCTGTTCGTCGAGATGCACCCGCACCTGTGGACCGAGCTCGGCATTGGTGCCGACGATGTGCGGCGTGAGTGCGAGGCACAGGGACTCGTCGCCGAGCGCCTCGACGGCAGGTCGCGAGAACCTCTGGCAGACCGAAGGCGTATGCCTGCGGCTGCGTCCGGCAGGAGCCTGCCTCGCCGTAGCCTCGGCGAAGGCGGGCGCTTGAGGATCGTCGTCGCGCACGAGTCGGTTGGAACCGAAGGGGGAGTGGAAACCTACCTTCTGTCGGTGATCCGCGAGCTGCGCGACCGCGGTCACCAGGTGGCCTTGCTGTATCACCGGCGCAGTGAAGCCGCGCCCCCGCTCCGCTCCAGCGCGCACCTCGACCCTCGGCGTCGAGGAACGCGGCATGCACGCAGTCCTCGACGAGTTGTGCCGGTGGGCGCCGGACGCGGTGTTCTCGCACAACATGGGCCCGCTCGACGTCGATCGCCATCTTCTCGCTCGCTGGCCGGTCGTCAAGATGTTGCACGGATACTTCGGGACGTGCGTGAGCGGCCTGAAGATGCACGCGTTTCCGACGGCCCATGTCTGCGCGCGGACGTTCGGCCCGGCATGTCTCGCGCTCTACGTCCCGCGCCGCTGCGGGCAGCTCGCTCCGAGCGCGATGGTTCAGGGATATCGGTGGGCGGGTCAGCAGCGGGCGCTCTTCGCCCGCTACGCCGCCGTCGTCGTTGCCAGCCACCACATGCGCGACGAGATGGAACGCAATGGTGTGCCACACGATCGGCTGCACGTGCTGCCGCTCTTTTCCACCGTGAACGGCAGTGCCGTCGAACGCGGCGGCGAGCCCGACACCGTGCTCTTTGCCGGGCGGATGACGACGCTCAAGGGCGGGCACGTGCTCATCGCCGCCGCGGCGCGGGCGACGCGACTGCTGGAGCGCCCAGTTCGGATCATCATGGCCGGTGATGGACCGCAGAAGGACGCCTGGCGCGGCCTGGCGTCGTCGCTCGGCGTGCAGCTCGAGTTGACAGGGTGGGTCGGCCTCGACGCTCGCGCTCGGGTGTATGGGCGAGGGCAGCTGGTGGCCGTTCCCAGCCTCTGGCCCGAGCCTTTTGGCCTCGCCGGACTCGACGCCGCGTCGCTCGGCCGCCCCGCGGTCGCGTTTGACGTCGGAGGGATTCGCGAATGGCTGACCGATGGGTTGAACGGGCGGCTCGTCGATCCTGACACCGGCGCGGACGGCCTGGCAGGCGCGATCGCTTCGCTGCTTCGGGAACCCATCGAGCGCGAACGCATGGGGCAGCGCGCGCTCGAGGTGTCGCGCCGCATGTCTGTCGCAGCGCACGTCGAAGGGCTCGAATCCGTGCTCGGAGCCGCGGGCTCAGCTTGAACCCGAGCCGCGAGCCGCCAGCAGCGAGCAGCCGTTCCCACTCATGAAGCACTGGACAATCCTCACGTGCGAGTATCCGCCCGACTGCGGCGGCGTGGGCGACTACACCGCACAGGTTGCCGCGGCGCTCGTGGCTGCCGGCGACGCCGTCACCGTTGTCTGCCCGCCGAAGCCGCCTCGTGTCGTGCGCGAAGCGGGTCACGCAAGTGGCGAAACGACTGGTGTCGAGCTGATGATGCTCGACGATGTCTACGGTCGCCTGGGCCGGCGAGCCATCGACGAGCGGCTGGATCACCGCACGTCAACGATTCCGTCGACGATTCTGGTCCAGTACGTGCCGACGGGTTTCGGACTTCGCGGGGCGAATCTTCCCTTTTGCCGATGGCTGCTCGCGCGCTCGCGGCGCCAGGGCAACGACGTGCACGTGATGTTTCACGAGCCCTACTTCGAGTTCACGTGGCGTCCCATCAGCCAGAACGCGCTCGCCATCGCCGAGCGCATGATGGCCAGGACGCTCCTGAACGCCGCCTCGCGCGTGTACTTGTCGACCGACGCGTGGCGCCGATACCTGACACCGTCGCTGCAGGCTGGCCGGCCCAAGGATTTCATCACGCTGCCCATACCCTCCGCGATTCCGCGCTGCGATCGAGTGCCAGACATCGCCGCACGCCGCACGCAGCTCCTGGGGGAGTCGACGCACCAGCTCGTCGGCCATTTCGGCACCTTTGGCTCGCAGGTGACGCCGATGCTCGAGGCCTTGCTGATGCAGGTGTTGATCGGCGACTCGACGGTGTCGGCTGTCTGCCTCGGGTCAGGCAGCGACGAGTTCGTGCGCTCGCTCGTCGCCGCCGCGCCGAAGTTGCGCGGCCGCATCTACGGCACAGGCCGCATCTCCCGCTCCGACGCCGCACTCACGCTGAGCGCGTGCGACCTGCTGCTGCAGCCGTATCCCGACGGCGTCACGACGCGACGAACTTCGATCATGGCGGGCCTCATCAACGCCCGCCCGATTGTCACGACGACGGGGCACCTGACCGAGTCCGTGTGGGCCGACACCGGAGCCGTCGCGCTGGCGCCGGCGTTCGACATCGGTGCGTTCGTCGCAGCCGCGCAGGCGCTCCTCTCCAGCGACGAAGACCGGGAGGCGCTCGCTGCGCGGGGCGCGAAGGTCTATCGCGAGCGCTTTGCGCTCGACCACACGATTCGCACACTTCGAGGAGCGGTCGAAGGCGCGGCCGCATGAGTGAGGTTCGCCTCACGATCGGAATCACGACTCGCGATCGGCCAGACGCGCTCGAGCGCTGCCTTCGTTCCCTCGCGCTCGTCTCGCATCTCTCGCCGGAAGTGCTCGTGTTCGACGATGCCTCGTCGACACCGGTGACCGAATGGCTGGCCGGCAGGAGCGTGCCGGTCGACGTGCGCGTCCTTCGCGACGAGCGCGCCCCGGGCTACATCGCCGGCCGCAATCGCCTCGTCCGCGAGGCCGCGGCTCCGTTCGTGCTGCTGCTCGACGACGATGCGGCGCTCTTCGGCGGCGAGGCGATCGAGCGTGCGGCCCGGCTGCTCGAGGCGGATCCGCGGCCGGCCGCGATCGCGTTCGCGCAATGCGACCGCACGGGTGCGAGATGGGACGAGGGAATGCAGCCGGCGCGAAGCCGCGTGGCGTGCTCGGTGCCGTCGTTCATCGGCTTCGCGCACCTGCTGCGCCGCGATGTATTCCTCGCGCTCGGGGGGTATCGAGAGTCGTTCGAGTTCTATGGAGAGGAAAAGGACTTCTGCCTGCGCCTGATCGACGCGGGCCATCGAACGGTGTATCTTCCGGACGCCATTGTCATCCACGAGCCGGATCAGGTCGGTCGAAGCAGTCAGCGCTACTTGCGCTATGTCACCAGGAACGACTGCCTGACGGCGCTCTACAACGAACCGTTCGGCCGCCTCGTCTGGCTGCTCCCCGCGCGCCTGGCGCTGTACTTCCGCATGCGCCGCGCATGGAACGTCGACGATCCGTGGGGTTGGGCCTGGATCCTGCGCGAGCTCTCCGGATGCGCGGGGTCAGTGTTCCGCGATCGCAAGCCGGTCTCACGGGAGAGCGTGAAGACATGGAAGCGACTCCGCCATGCGCCGGAGCCTTACGAACCATCAGGTTCCTGAACAGACGCGATCGAAATTCGAACGCCGAACGCCGAACGCCGAGCCCCGACCCGTGAACCGCCTCATCACCATCTCCCACTCGTACGTCATCGCCAACAATCGTCGCCTCGCGCACGAGATGGCGGTCCAGGGTCGCGGGCGCTGGGAGGTGACGGCGATTGCGCCGGCGCGGCTCGTGGGCGATCTCCGCGAGGTCGCACTCGAGCCGATGGCGGGGGAGTCGTGCACGACGCACGGGCTGCGGTTGAGGCTCGGTCGCATTCCGCACCTCCGGCGCTACGAGCGGCGGCTGCGCACGCTGCTCGCCGCACCGTGGGACGTGGTGCACATCTGGGAGGAGCCGTACGTCGCCGCGTGCGCGCAGGCCGCGGCGGCCGCGGCGAAGAACGCGCGCGTCGTGCCCGCCACGTTTCAGAACATCGTCAAGGTGTATCCGCCGCCGCTCGGCTACTACGAGCGGACCGTGATGCGCCTGGCGTCGGGTTGGATTGCCTTCGGCGAGACCGTGCACCAGGCGCAGGCTTCGAAGCCCTTGTATGCTGCGCGTCCGTCGCGCGTCATTCCGCCTGGCGTGGATGTGGTGCACTTCCGGCCAGACGCGGCCGCGCGCGCCGCCGTTCGCAGCAGGCTTGGCTGGAACGACGACACGCCGGTCGTGGGGTTTCTCGGGCGATTCGTGGCGACCAAGGGGCTGCGCGTGCTGATGGAGGCGCTCGCCGGCGTCCGACAGCCCTGGCGCGCGCTCTTCGTCGGAGGGGGACCGATGGCCGACGAGCTGGTGGCGTTCGGCTCCGCGCATCCCGGCCGCGTCCGCGTGCTCACTGACGTCGCGCCACGGTGACGTGCCCGCGTCACCTCAACGCGATGGATCTGATGTGTGCGCCGAGCCAGACGACGGCGCGCTGGCGCGAGCAGTTCGGCCGGATGCTGATCGAAGCCATGGCTTGCGGCGTGCCGGTCGTCGCCAGCCGCAGCGGCGAGATCCCTTACGTGGTCGGTGACGCGGGGCTGATCGTCGACGAGGCCGACGTGGCCTCGTGGACGTCGACGATCGATCGAGTATTGGTGGATCCCGCCGTGCGACGCGACCTTTCCGCGCGCGGCATGGCTCGTGCACATGAAAGGTACGCCTGGCCCGTCGTCGCGCGGGCGCATCTGCAGTTCTTCGAGGAGTTGTTGTGATCTGTCAACGAAGAGTCGTCGTCACCTCCTAGCATGAGCCGAATGACCGCCCTGCGTGTCGCCATCATCGCCGACTACCTCGAAGAGGGGTGGCCGAGCATGGATCTCGTCGCCGACATGCTCTTCGACCGCCTGCAGCGCGAGCACACGGCGACCATTGCACCGACGCTTGTGCGCCCGGCGATGCGGCGGCGTGCCGCGCGCCTGCCGGGTGCGGGCAAGGCGCCGTGGGTGAGAGGTGCCGATCGCATCGCGAATCGTCTGTGGGACTATCCGAGGATCGTGTCGGGGCTCGTCGATGGCTTCGATCTCTTCCACATCGTCGATCACAGCTACGCGCAGCTCGTCCACCGGCTTCCGGCCGGCCGAACGATCGTCACGTGCCACGATCTGGACACGTTTCGCAGCGTGCTCGATCCCGAGCTCGAGCCGCGCTCGGCGATGTTCCGCGCGATGACCGGGCACATCCTGGGCGGGCTGCGAAAGGCAGGTCATATCGCCTGCGACAGCCACGCGACGCGCGACGCGCTTGTGGCCAAAGCCGGGATCGGCACGGATCGCACGACCGTCGTACCGAACGGCCCGCATCCGAGCTGCACGCCGGACGCGGAGCCTGCGGCCGACATCGACGCCGCGCGCTTGCTGGGCCCAAAGGGGGGCTTCGTCGATCTGCTGCACGTCGGCAGCACGATCGCGCGCAAGCGAATCGACGTGCTGCTGCGCGTGTTCGACTCGCTGCGCTCGGCGCACCGCCAGCTCAGGCTCGTGCGAGTGGGCGGGCCGTTCACCGCTTCACAGCAGGCGCTCGTACGCGAGCTCGGGCTCGGCGACGCGGTCGTCGTCTTGCCGGCGCTCGATCGATCGACGCTGGCGTCGGTCTATCGTCGAAGCGCGCTGCTGCTGATGCCGTCGGAGCGTGAGGGCTTCGGCCTGCCCGTGCTCGAGGCGCTGGCGTGCGGGACGCCCGTCGTGTCGAGCGACGTCCCGGCGCTGCGCGAGGTCGGGGGTTACGCAGTCATCTACTGTCCGCTCGACGACATCGAGGCGTGGCATCGCACGGTGACCCGGCTCCTGGACGAGCGGGGTCAACATCCGGCGCAGTGGACGCTGCGGCGGGAAGCGGGCATCCGCCGCGCGGCGGCATTCAGCTGGTCGCGCTACGCGACCGACGTCGCCGCGATCTACGCAAAGATTGCCGCGACTTTCAGCCCCGCGTAGGTGCCGATCCGTTGCCTGCCAGTCGTCCAGTAAGGGTCGTGCATGTCGGCAAGTTCTACCCGCCGGTTGCCGGGGGGATGGAGAGGGTCGTGCAGTCGCTCTGCGCGGTCACCGAGGGCCGTCTCGACAGCCGCGTGCTCGTGTTCAACACCGGCGGGCCGGACGGTCACCGATGAGGTCGCCGGCGTGCGCGTCACCCGCGTCGGCACGTGGGGCTCGGTGGGATCAGTCGCCGTTGCCCCGGCATTTCCGATGCACCTCTCCAGGATCGACGCCGACGTCCTGATCCTGCACGAGCCCAACCCCTGGGCACTGCTGTCCTATGCGGCCGTGAGGCCCCGGCTCCCGCTGGCCATCTGGTTTCACAGCGACGTCGTGCGTCCCGCGCTTCAGTACCAGCTGTTGTACGCACCGATCGCGCGCCCGGCGTATCGCGCCGCACGGCGCTTTCTCGTCTCGTCGCCCGCACTTGCCGAGCACGCCACCGCCCTGCAACCGTTTCGCGATCGGCTGACGGTCATTCCCTTCGGCATCGACGTGGACGCGTGGCGCCCGAGCGAGGCCGTGCAGCGGCGCGCGGACGCGATCCGCGGCGCGGCCGGCCGCCCGATCGTGCTCTTCGCGGGCCGGCACGTCGCTTACAAGGGTGTGCCGGTGCTCATCGAGGCGGCCGCGCCGCTCGACGTGTCCGTGGTGATTCTGGGCGAGGGGCCGTTGCGTGCCAGCTGGACCGATCTCGCGGCGCGCCAGGCCGGCCGCGCGCGCTTCAGTCTTCCTGGCGAGGTAGACGACGAGGAGCTCCGCGCGCACCTCGTCGCGTGCAGCATGTTCGTGCTGCCCTCGATCACGCGCGCGGAAGCCTTCGGCTACGTGCAGCTCGAGGCGATGGCGTGCGCGAGAGCGGTGATCAGCACGGCGCTCCCGACGGGCGTTCCCTGGGTCAACGAGTCGGGTCTCATCGTGCCGGTCGGCGATGTCGAGGCGCTGCGCGCGGCCATCGCGCGACTCACGGCCGATCCGGCGCTCGCCGCACGGCTGGGCGCACTCGGCGAAGCGCGCGCCCGAACGGAGTTCTCGATGTCGGCGATGGGCGATCGCCTCGTGACCGTCTGCCACGAGCTGGCCGGATACGAGGGCGCGAAGAAGTCTGGCAAGCAATCGTAGTGTCCGGCGTCAGCCGGACCCTGGATGATCGAAACCATGAAACGCGCGTTCGATATGGCGCTGTCTGGCGTCGGGCTGCTGATCTCGTCGCCCCTGTGGCTGATCTTCGGCGCCGCGATCAAGCTCGAGGACGGCGGTCCAATCTTCTACGCTCAGGAGCGCGTCGGTTTCGGCGGTCGTCTCTTCGAGGCGTTGAAGTTCCGGTCCATGCGCACCGATGCCGAATCGGGCGTCGGCGCCGTGCAGGCGCTGGAGGATGACCCCAGGGTGACGCGCGTCGGTCGCTTTATGCGCAAGACGGCCATGGACGAGCTGCCGCAGCTCTGGAACATCTTTCGCGGCGACATGAGCTTCGTGGGACCGCGCGCGCTGCGGCCCGGTGAAGTCGAAGCGTCGGGCGCCGGCTTCGTACCGATCGATCGAATTGCTGGCTACGCGGCGCGCACGGCCGTGCGTCCGGGCCTCACCGGCATCGCGCAGATCTACGCGCCACGCGACGTGCCGCGCCGTCAGAAGTTCCGCTACGACCGTCTCTACGTGCGACGGCAGTCGATGTGGCTCGATCTGCGTTTGATTCTGCTCTCGTTTTGGATTAGCTTCCTTGGCACATGGGAGTCCCGGGGCCGCAAGTACTGACGACCGATCGCGGCAATCGAAGACACGCTGTCGATTGTGACGTGGTGGTGGTCGGCGGCGGCCCTTCAGGACTCATCGCGGCGCGCGAGCTGGCCACGGCCGGCTTCGACGTTCGCGTCCTCGAGGAACACGACCTCATCGGCGCGCCCGTTCACTGCACGGGCGTGCTCGGCCTCGACGCCTTCGACGAGCTCGGCCTTTCGCGCCGAGCGATTGTCGGCGCCGCGGACGCGGCGCGATTCGTCTCTCCCAACGGCACCACGGTCGTCATCGATGCCGAGCGCGTTCGTGCGGCCGTCGTCGATCGCGGGATCTTCGACCGCGACCTCGCCGCCTCGGCCGTCGACGCCGGCGCCACCATCCAGACCGGTGTGCGCGTTTCGGGCATCACGCGTGGGCCACACTCGGTCACCATCCGCACCGCCGCCACTCCAGCTACGATCGAGGCGCGTGCCGCCATCCTCGCGTGCGGCGCGAGCTATCGCTTCAACCGCGCGCTCGGCCTCGGCGTGCCGAGCGTCCTCGTCCACAGCGCCCAGCTCGAAATCCCGTTCCCGCCGCTCGACCAGGTGCAGGTGCACTTCGGCCGGAAGATTGCCCCCGGGGGATTCGCGTGGGTCGTTCCCTTCGAACGCGACGGGGCAACGTTCGCACGGGTGGGCCTGCTGTGCGAGCGCGACGCGGGCGCCCGATTCAAGACCTTCGCGGAATCGATTCGTGCCGCACACTCCCTCTCCGAGCCCTGGCCCGCCCCCCGCCTCCGGGTGCTGCCGCTCGGCCCTGTCCCTCGAACCTGGACGGATCGCATCCTCGCCGTCGGCGATGCCGCCGGCCTTGTCAAGCCCACGACCGGCGGCGGTATCTACTACGGTCTGCTCACGGGTCATCTCGCGGCTTCGGTAATGGCCGGAGCGCTCACCGACGACCGACTTGGCGCGCGCCGCCTCAAGGAGTACGAGCGCCGCTGGCGCGCCCGCCTCGGCCCCGAAATCCGCGCCGGCCTCGCTTTTCGCGCCGTCGCCGCGAGGCTGAACGACGTCGCCGTCGACCGCCTCGTCGAGCTCGCGCGCGTCGACGGCATCGTCCCCCTCCTGAAGGAGACCGCCGACTTCAACTGGCACCACACCGCCGCCAGGGCGCTCCTGCAGCACGCGGAATTCCGGCGAATCGTTCTCAGGTCGATGTGGGCGTAATGGTTCAGGGTTAGGTTCAAGGTTCAGGGTTCAAGGTTCAGGGTTCTGGCCGAGGCGCCCAAGTTAGATTGGTGAACTTTGAACCGAGAGAGAACCCTGAACCCTGAACCCTGAACCCTGAACCCTGAACCCTGAACCGGATCCCCCCCGGCCACTACGCGCAGAAGCAGCTGCTGAGCCCGAGCGGCCTCGTGCGGTGGTCATGGCAGCCGGTTCCGTCTTGCGCGTGAGTTCTCGCCGTTGCCCCGTCTGGGGGCCTGGCTGAACAGTCAGATGTGGTTCGTATGCCGGAAGCCGCTGACAGCCTGATCGACACGCTGCTGGCAGCCGCACTGAACCCGTGAACCCCTGAACCCTCTGAACCCTCTGAACCTCCTGAACCCCCTCACTCCGGCAGCGGCCTCTCGGCTCTGGGATTGAGCGGAAGCTTTACGTCGGGCTTCTTGAGAAACCAATCCATCAAGCGCACCGGCTTCCCGACGCGGGTCGGGAGGATCTCCTGCAGCCGGACTACCGCCGGCAACGTGTCGGCGAGACACGACACGACGCCGATACCCCGGTCGGTCGCATGCCCCTCGAGCTTCGGATCCGGATCGCGAAGCATCAGCAAGGTCCTGGTCGGTCCCGCGGTGACGATTTCCGCGCAGTTGACGATCTGATCGTCGATGACGAGATCGAGGCGCAGCGCGTTGGCGAGCTCACCACGCGATCCGGGCACGGTGAGCACCGCCGGCAGGTAGTAGCCGTACTGTTCGAGCCACCACTGCGTCTGGAACTGGACGGGGTCCCCGGCGCTCGCCGGGCGTTTGGTCAGAAAGAACACTTCCCACTTCGACGCGCGCGCCATGGCATACAGCCGCGCGATTTCGGCGGGCTCGTGCGGCGGCACTTCCATCCACCAGTTGGGCGTTCGTGCGATGTGCGCCCACACTTTGGCGACATCCGGCTGCGCGAGCGGCGCCCCTTTGTCCCCATCGTTCGCTTTGTCTCGCCCGAGACACTCGCGCGCCGTCGCGCGGAACGCGCTTCGGAAATCAGCCAGCACGCCGTCGACGTCGAAACCGAGCCGCAGCGACATCAGGGAGACAATACAGTAACTCTGAGCAAGATCGCTCGTTCGTGGTTCGTGGTTCGGGGTTCACCGCAAGAACTACGACGATCTCGGTGGTCGTTCATGCGCTCGTTCGTGGACGACGAGGGCGGCGAGCAGCGCGGCTAGTGCGGCGTTGGCTGGCATCACGAGGCCGGTTTCCCAGACGCTTTGCAGGGCGACTGCCCCGAGGCCGCAGGCGGCGCCGGTTCGGATCCAGAACAGGCCTGAGTCGTCGTCGGTCAGCCGCTCACGCGCCGCGCGAACGAATGCGGCGAGGACGACGATCAGGGTTCCCACGAGTAGCAGTCCCCCCTCGGCCATCACCTGCAGATAGTGGTTGTGTGCCTGATTGAAGTACACGGCCCTGGTCGATCGCTGGTAGACGAACATCGCCCGTTGATAGGTCCCGGCCCCGGTGCCGGTCAGCCAGAAATCACGCACGATGGGGAGCGTCTCGCGCCAGATCGTCAAGCGATTCGCCACGCCCGTCTGTGCGCCGGCCACTCGCTCCCCGAGCGCCGGGATGTCGGCCCACGCGAGGCCGCACACCACCACGACGGCGGCAATCGCGAGCACACGGCGGCGGCGGCGTCGGTCGAGACGCTGTCGGCAGAAGGCCACGGTCACCACCGCGGAGATGCCGAGCGCGAGCGCGCCTGAGCGCGACAGCGACAGCAGCAGCGCGATGAGCATTGTCACGGCCGCGGCTATGAGCCAACTCGTGCGCGGATCGATCGCGTGCGCCAGGCGGCTGCGCCGACTGGCATGTTCGGGTTCGTCGGTCGACGCGCCGGAGCGGGCTGTGATGTACCCGAGGCACAGCGGCAGCGCCATGATGGCCCAGGTGGCGAAATGATTCCGGTTGACGAACGGACCGAAGGGCAGCGGACCCTCGAACTCGGTCCTGAACCGCCAGTAGATATCCCTCCCCGCGGTCGCTGCCTGGGCAATCGCCAGCAGCGACACGGCAAAGCCAACCGCCGACACCATTCGGATCGTTTGCCGCACGCCGCCGCGACGGAACAGCGCGCGTGCCGCCAGGAAGATCGCCACGGCACCGGCCGTGACGATCCACGCCCAGCCCGTATCCGACGAACTGATGGTCAGCGATTGAAAGGCGGTGGGCACGCGTCCGTCGATCGCGAGCGCGGACCTCACTGGCCCCGCATGGGGAGACACGATCGCGACAAGCGTGGCCGGCAGCGGCACGAGCTGAAGAGTGACGCCGGCGAGGAGCCCGATGAGCGCGCGTCCAAGGCGGTCGCCCGGTTTCAGCCCGAGCGCAGTGGCAAAGACGAGAGACGCAATGCCGAAGGCGACCGCCGTCGTCGCGGACCGGCCTCCGAACGCGACGAGCGGCCAGACGAGGAGTGCGAAGAGGATGAAGACCGGCAGCCTGCTCGAGCGCGCGCCGCCCACGTCAGGCGGATTTCTTGCCGCTGGTGCCGTAGTAGTTCTGGTAGTGATAGCCGTAGTAGCGCGAGTAGTAGTACTTGTTGCGGTCGAAGTCGACGCGGTTCAGGACCACCCCGATCGAAGTCGTCTTGCTGGCCCCGAGCGTTTCGATCGCGCGTTCGGCGTGCACGCGACGCGTCATCTCCGAGCCGATGACGAAGACCACGCCCGAGACCGCGCGCGCCACGATGACGGCGTCGGTGACCGCCAGCACGGGCGGTGTGTCGATGATCACCCAGTCGAACGGGCCGGACCGCAGGTTGGCGAGCAGCGCGCTCATGCGCTCCGACGAGAGCAGCTCCGACGGGTTCGGAGGAATGCGACCGGCGGCGATGACGAACAGGTTCGGTTCGCTCGTCTTCTGCACGGCGTCGCGCACGCGCGCCTGCCCGACGAGCAGGTGCGACAGGCCGACTTCGTTCTGTGCGCCGATGACGGTGTGGAGGCCGGGTCGGCGCATGTCGCCATCGACGAGGAGCACGCGCGATCCGCCGAGCGCCAGCACCATCCCGAGGTTGCAGGCGGTCGTGGTCTTGCCTTCGAGCGGCTGGCTGCTCGTGACGGCGATGACCCGGGGCCCCCCCGCACCGCTCGTGAAGACGAGAGACGTCCGGAGCGATCTGAATGCCTCGCCGAAGTCGTGCGGCACCGGTTCGGAGAGGAGCGGGACGCGCTTGTCGCGCACCGAGGGCACGAGGCCCAGCAGCGGCAGATGCAGCCGCTCCGTCACGTCGTCGGGCGTCTTGACCGTGTCGTCGAGATACTCGATGCCGAAGGCGAGGCCGAGTGCGACGAGCAGGCCCGCCATGAGCGCCGTGAACCAGTCGCGGCGGGCGTTGGGCGAGAACGGCGCACCGGGCGCTTCGGCGCGATCCATGACCTGCACGTTGTTCGTGCGGCTGTTGCTCACGACCCGCAGTTCCTTCTGCTGTTGGAGGAGCGACTGGTACACCAGCCGGTTGGTCTCGGCCTGTCGCTGCAGCACCAGATAGCCGCCGCTCTTGCGATCGAGATCCATCGCCGCGCCCTTCTGCGACTCGAGCTGTCCGGCGTAGCTGCGTTCCTCGATGACCGCGGCCTCGTACTCGTTCCTCGCCGATTCGATCACGCGCGTGCGCTGCGCCACCAGGGCGGCGCGGGCGCTCTCGATCTGACCGTCAACCTTGATGAGGTCAGGGTGTCCCGGGAGGTAGCGCGAGGACAGCCGCGCCTTCTCCGCGGTGAGGTCGTTCAGCCGCGTCTTGGCTTCCATCACGCCCGGGTTGGTCGAGATGACCGGGTAGGCGTCGGCGGCGTCGCTTTTCGGGTCGACCGACTTCACCTGGTTGTAGCTGCCTTCCTTCTGCAGGCGGGCGGTCCGCGCCCGGGTCGCCGTGTCGTTCAAGGTGTTCAGGCGCGAGACGACGATGTTCTGGCGATCCTCGAGCGAGAGCGCGTTCTGCTGCTCGCGGTAGCGCGACATCGCCGTCTCCGCTTCGGTGACCTTCTTCTCCTGCTTGGTCACCTCATCGCTCAGCCAGACCAGGTTCTTGTTGATCGTCTCGAGGCGCAGGTCGAGGTTCTGCTGCGCGTATTCCTCGGCGAGGGTCGTCGCGGCGAGCGCGGCGAATTCGGCACTGGTCGACGTGTAAACGATCTCGACGAGCCGCGTCGACTTTTCCGGGATGATGTCGACACCGCCGAGGAACTGGCTGATGAGCGAGCTCTCGACCGCGCTCTCGTTCGGGGCGGGCTTTTCGACGGGCGCCGCCGTCTGTCCGCCCGAGAAGAGCGCCCGCACCGACGTTCCCAGCGCCTTCCTCGCTTCGCGCACGGCGCTGAGCGGCCCGCGGCTCTGCGGCGCGCTGCCGTTGAACAGAGGATGGTCGTGCAGATGCAGCCGCTGCACCACGCGCTTGGCCAGACTGCGGCTGCGCAGGATGCTGTACTGGGTGTTGTAGTACGGCTCCGGGTCCTGGTAGTAGACCGGATCATTCGAGTTGAGATTGCCGACGGCCGTGGTGCGCTCGTCCTGGATCTGAACGCGCGCGCTGGCGCGATAGAGGGGGATCTTCGAGTAGGTCTGGAGCATCATCAGACCGACGACGATCACGAACGCGGTGCCGGCGACCTTGCGATGACGGAAGACCGCGGTGAGACGATCCAGCAGGTGGACCTGCTGCCCGCTCGATGACTGCCGGCGGCTCGAGGACTCGGTCGAGCCGACGGTCTGCTGAAGATCCTGGACGTCGAACATGGTTGCGCGTCAGCGCCTACTGACCACTCGCAGGACTCCCGTTCGACCCTACGGCGGTGATACCCAGGGTGGAGGCGGCGGCGATCGCGGCCGCGGCGGCATTCCCGAAGAAGCCTGCGACCCACGGCGTCTTCGAGCTCAACCGCACGAGCGTGGTCGCCTGCCCGCCGGCCGGGACGCCAAAGAGATCACCGACAGCGAGCACCCGATCCTCGCTCGACACCAATTCGACAACGTAGACGCCTGGGTCGACGCGCTCGAATTGGAAGCGGCCGTCCCCATCGGCGATGGTGCGCGCCACGCCTCGGCCCGTCTCGACGTTGCGCAACCGGATGCGCGCCTGTGGGTATGGCTGGGTGTCACCCCTCCAGGCCGTGCCGATGACGACGCCGGTCGTCGCCGTGAGGCCGATTGAGGCAGCGGTCGCGGGAGCCACGACCGTCTGCGGGCGTGATGCCGTCTGCGCGCTGCCGCTCGACGTCGCGAGGATCGTCAGGGCGGCAACTACTGCCATCACGCGAGACGTTCTCTGGTGCGGGGCGCGGTGCATGGATTCTCCACGAGCGGCGATCCTCCGGACCGATGCCCGGCTCGCCGATCGACCGATTGACAGCGTGTCCCGACTAATTTCCACTTTGTAATGTAGACCAGGAAGCCGGCCGCTACAACCCGGAAACACCTCTTATATAGCAAAGACCTGGCCGGGTTCTGGAATGCGGCCGCCGGTGAGCGTTCTCGGTGCGGATCCGCCCGCGGATCTGTTCCGAGACGGAGCAGTCGATCACGTTTCGCGTGGTAGAATCCCTCGCTCCCGGACGCCCCGCGGTCCCCAGAGAACCACTGGGACGAGCAACAAGGACGGGCCCAATCGAGACCAAATCGAGCCAATACGAGCCAATCGATGAGTCGTGAACTCGACGCGCTGACATCCTCGACACTCAAGCATCTCCGCGAGCACTGGTGGGACGATGCGTTCACGGCCTTCCTGGAGGAGACGCTCAAGCCGAGGCCCGGCAAGCGCATCCTGGACGTCGGGTGCGGGTCGGGGACGGCCGAGATCAGCCTCGCGCGTCTCCGGCTGTCGCAGATGCACCTCTTCGGCGTCGACCTCGTGACCGACCGCGTGCGCGATGCGCACGCCGCGACGCGCGGCATCAACGCACGCGTTGGCTACGCCGCCGCCGATGCTTGCCGCCTGCCGTTTGCCGCCGACTCGTTCGACTCGACCTACTGTGTGGCCGTGCTGCAGCACATCCGCGACCTCTCGGGCGCGCTCGGTGAGATCGCCCGGGTAACCCGCCCCGGCGGCCGCGTGCTCATCGTCGAACCCGACAACGCCGCGCGGTACTGGTTCAGCTCGGTGCCGAGCGGCATGGAAGCCTTCGAGCTCAGCCGGCGCTTCTTCGGCGGGCTGCTCTCCGTGCGCGGCGAGTCGCCGGCGGCCGCCGTCGGTCCCCTGGTCCCAGGTCTACTCGTCGCCACCGGCATCGAGCCGGTGTCTGTTCGGCTCTTCCCCGTGTCGGTGTCGCAACTCGGCGTGCCCGAGCCCTCGTTCTGGGAGTCGCGCCGCACCGCCGTGCGCGCGGTCATCGCCAAGGCGCCCGACGAAGCGCTCCGCCGGCTGGGCGCGGATTTCCTCAAGGGGATCGATCAGTACGCCCGCGACGCGTCAGCCGCCGGCTCGGCGTTCGTCGAGATCCAGAACACGATGCTCTTTGCGACTGTCGGACAGCGGGGCGAGTGAAAACGCAGTCCGGGTCGGACGGCTGGGACGCTTACGCGCCGTTCTACGACTGGGAGAACGCGCAGACCGTCGCCCGCCGCGACATACCCTTCTGGCAGCGGCTGGCGCTGGCCAACGAGGGCCCGGTGCTCGAGCTGGGCTGTGGCACTGGACGCGTTGCGCTTCCGGTCGTCAAGGCGGGCGCACAGCTTGTCGGCATCGACTTATCCGCGCCCATGCTCGCGCGGGCCCGCAAGCGACTGGTGCGCGCCCGCCTGACAAGTCGTGCGCTGCTCGTGCGCGGCGACATCCGCCATCTGCCGTTTCGATCGCGCAAGGGCTTCGGTCTCGTGATGGCGCCCTACGGCATCCTGCAGTCGCTGACGCGCGAACGCGACCTCGAGGCAACGTTGCAGTCTGTAGCGCGCGTGCTGAGGCCGCGCGGGCTCTTCGGGCTCGACCTCGTCCCCGACCTTCCGCGCTGGAGCGAGTATCGGCGCCGCACGAGCCTCGAGGGGCGCAAGGACTCGAAGACGGACGTGACGCTCATCGAATCGGTCCGTCAGGACCGGCGACGCAAGTTGACCATCTTCGATCAGGAGTACGTCGAGCGGCGTGGCCGTTCGCGGACCGTCCATCGCTTCGCGCTCACGTTCCGGACGCTGTCGGTCCCGCAGATGGCCAGGCGCCTCGAAAAGGCCGGCTTCGAGGTTCAGGCCATTCTCGGCGACTATCAGGGTGGACCATGGGACGAGAGAGCGGACGTGTGGGTCATCCTTGCGAGGAAGAGATAGAAGCAAGCGACACTTGACAGGTGAAAGGGCGCCCCTCGATGTCACTCGACGAGGCCGAGGCGTCGCTGTGCGCCGCCATCCGGGGCGAACCTGAGATTCTGGCGCCGGCTGGCGGACCCGGCCGCGGAAGCCCGCTTCCTCGATGCCGCGGCAGCGCATCGCTGCCGGCCGCTGCTCGCGTGGCGACTGCGGGCATCCGGCGAGCTGTCGATGTGGCCGCGAACTGTCCGCGATGGCCTCGCCGGCGCTGAGCGCGCCGAGGCGGCGCTCGAGATCTTCCGTCGAGGCGAATTGAGCGGTCTGCTGCGAGCCTTTGCGGCAGCGGAGGTTCCGGTCCTCCTGTTCAAGGGGGCGGCGCTGGCCTACGCAATCTACCCCGAGCCATGGCTTCGGCCGCGAGAGGATACGGACCTCCTCGTCGAGGGCGGTGACGCCAGCCGCGCCGGCGAGCTGCTCGGGTCACGTGGCTATCAGGCTGCGCTGATGCAGCGTGGCGAGCTCGTCACGAATCAGCGTCTGCACGTCCGATCGGACGCCAGTGGCCTGCGGCATGATTGCGACCTCCATTGGAAGATCGCCAACCCTGTGTCGTTTGCCGAGCTGTTGACGCCCGCTGAACTGATCCGTTGTGCCGATTCCACCTGGCTCGGCGACGTCGAGGCTCGCTGTCCTCGACGCGCGCATGCCCTCCTCCTGGCCTGCTGGCATCGCGCCTCGCATCACTACGACCACCCCAATCTCCTCTGGCTCTACGACCTTCATCTCCTGGCAGAAGGGCTGACTGACGCCGATGCGGCCGACGTCCTCGACATCGCGCGCGAGACGCGGACGACCGATGTCTGTGCCCGTGGGCTGCAGCTGGCCCGCGAGCGCTTCATGACACGTCTTCCCACCGCCCTGACGGATCTACAGGCACTGAACACCACGAAGCGCTCGGGGGAGAGCGTCTATCTCAGGGCGGATACTCGAAAAGTCGACCTGTTGGCAGCGGATCTGCGGTCGCTCCCGACGTGGGGGAAGCGGTTGCGGCTGGTGCGGGAACATCTATTCCCACCGGCCGACTACATGCTCGGCAGCTATCCGGGCTCGACGCGCCTGCAGCTGCCGGCACTCTATCTGCTGCGCATCGCGCGCGGCGCGCGGTCGTGGTTCCGGCCGTTGCGGTGACGGATCGCGCGCGCCGGACCCCAGCTGGAGCATATAAGACGGACCGTCGCGTGCTTGACACGAGCCGGTTCTTTGCCGATCCTGTGGCATCTGCTGAGCCAGCTACCAGCCGTGAACAGGGTGGCATCGATCTGGAAAAGACCGATTTGATTGTGGACGCGCGATCCGTCTCTCGAGAACGCAGTGACAATCGCACGTTCGTCACCCGTCGGATTGCCGACGAGACGATCATCGTGCCGGTCGTCGGCGGCGTCGGCGATCTCGACGCCATCTTCACCTTGAACGAAGTCGGCTCGGTGGTCTGGCAGCTCGTCGACACGCCGACGACCGTGCACGCCATCGTCGAGGAGATCGCCCGCACGTTCGACGTCCCGTCCGATCAGGCCGAGCGCGACGTCGTCGAGTTCCTCGGCAAGTTGGAGGAGGCCGGCCTCATTCGTCCGCTGAACGAGCCGACCGCCCGCTGAGAATCGGTTCTTTCGCTGACGGGCACGGGCGCGCGGCCTGGACGTCCTCGGCAACGACGAGCCACTGAAAGCCATGGATGGAAACTGTCAGCTACGGTGAATTCAGCCAGGCCTTTCACGCGCGCACGATGCGGAGTCATCTGCCGCTCAGCGGCACCATCGAGGTGACGCGGCGCTGTCCGCTCACCTGCGTCCATTGCTACAACAACCTCCCGATGTCGGATCACGAGGCGTCCGCCAGCGAGCTCACCTACGCGGAGCATTGCCGCATCCTCGACGAGCTCGCCGACGCGGGGTGTCTCTGGCTGTTGTTCACCGGCGGCGAGATCTTCGCGCGGCGCGACTTCCTCGATATCTACACCTACGCCAAGCAGAAGGGATTCCTGATCACCCTCTTCACGAATGGGACGATGATCACGCCGAAGATCGCCGACTATCTCGCGGTCTGGCGGCCATTCGCGATCGAAATCACCCTCTACGGCCGGACGAAGGAGACCTACGAGCGGCTGACCGGTATTCCGGGCTCATACGAAAAGTGCCTGCGCGGCATCGACCTGCTGCTCGAACGGCAGTTACCGCTGGCCCTCAAGTCGGTGGCCGTGACGGTAAACGTCCACGAGCTGCACGACATGCAGGAGTTCGCCGACGATCTCGGCGTCCAGTTCAAGTTCGACGGAATGATGAATCCGCGCATCGACTGCTCGCAGAGCCCGCTGGCCGTCCGGCTCACGCCCGAGGTCTGCGTGGCGCTCGATCTCGAGGATCCGAAGCGCGTCGACGAATGGAAGCTCATCGCCAGGGAGTACCAGGGCCCGGCGAATCCTCCGGATCGCGCCGACGAGGTCTATCACTGCGGCGGCGGCGTGTCGTCGTTTGCCATCGACCCGCAGGGAGGGCTCAGCATCTGCGTGCTTTCCCATGTCGACAAATTCAGCCTGCGGACAGGATCGCTCCGTGACGGTTGGGATGGGGTACTGCGCGACGTGCGCGCGCGAAAGATTCGCACCCCCACGAAATGCACGGCGTGCGAATTGAAGTCCTCGTTGTGTGGGATGTGCCCGGCCAATGGCGAGTTGGAGAATGGCGATCCCGAGGCCCCGGTCGATTTTCTCTGCCGGGTCGCACATTTGCGCGCCTACGCGCTCGAGCTGGCGGTCGCGCCGCACGGCCAGTGCGAGTACTGCGAAGGGGGATCGGGGTACGACGAGATGATGGCCTCGGTCGCGAAGCTCAAACAGGGGCGGCCGGCTGATGCGCTCAGGCGCCGATCCAAGATGCTGCCGATGGCGGCGCCTTCAGCGGGAGGCTGCGGCAGCGGCGGCTGTTCGTCGTGTGCGACGCATTGACGACGGTTCCCGACAGCCTGCTGGAATCGAGAAGCGGATCGAGACGAGGACAGTGACTATGCCCAACGAAAAGAACGAACCCAAACGGCCCTACGTGAAGCCGGAGATCAAGCAGGTCGCCCTCAGACCGGAAGAAGCCGTCCTCGGTGCCTGCAAGGCCAGTACAGGCGGCGGCGGCAGCGGTCCAGGCGGCGGCAACTGCCGGACGCCGGTACCGTGCAGTTCGCTCGGCTCGTAGTCCCGAGTGCACCTCCGAGTTGCCGGCATTACGATTGAGGTCACGTCCCGCCAGCGTGACGTGATCGTGACGCCCAGCAGGGCTTCGGCGCCGTTCCTGGTGGAACCCGCGCCGCCCGACGTTCGGCTCGACGTCACCGCGCGCCCGCCCGGACCCGACGGCGCCCGCGAGTGCCTGTTCGATTCGGGCGGGCCATGGCGTCTCTACCGGCACGACGACGGTTTCCTGTTTCGCTTTTTCTCGTCGGCGTTCGGCCCATCCCCCTACAAGACGGCACGCGTCAGCGCAGACTTCTCGAGCGGAGAGATCTGCCTCCACCGCCCTTTCTTCCCGCCGTCAGCGCCGGTCGATCCGCTGGAGTATCCGCTCGACGAACTGCTCGTCATCGGCCTGCTCGGACAGGGCCGCGGCGTCGAGGTCCACGGCTGCGGCGTCGTCGATCGGAACGCGACCGGGTACCTGTTCGTCGGTCAGTCCGGCGCTGGAAAGACGACGCTGGCGCGCTTGTGGCTCCGAGCGGACCCTCAGGTTGACATCCTCAGCGACGATCGCGTCGTCTTGCGCACCGATGTCGAGGGGGTGTGGATGTACGGAACGCCCTGGCACGGCGAGGAACCGCTCGCTTCGCCGTGCCGCGCCCGTCTTGGGGGCGTGTTCTTTCTGCGGCACGACACGCGTGACGAGGTCGCTCCCGTCGGCCGCCTCGACGGTGTCGCACGGCTATTTGCCGCAAGCTTTCCGTCGTTCTACGACGCCGCGGCGGTCGGCTTCACCCTCGATTTCCTCAGCGCCGTTCTCGACCGTGTTCCTGCCGTCGAGTTGCGGTTTGCGCCTACGCCGAGAGTCCTCGAGCTCGTCCGTCGATCCTCGGTCAACTTCTCGAAATAGCCGGGCGTTGGGCTGGCACCGCATACGAGTGTCTAGTCCTGAATCAGACGATCACGGTTTCGTAACCTGCGATTCTCATCCTTCGGGAGAAACCTCGTATTTCCAATGAGATACAGACACGGACAGGCGGCAGGTTTGTTGCCCATCAGGCGCCGGGACCCCGAACTGGCTGACGGTTACGTGTGTTTGAGGCGGTATGCGTTCACCCGAGAGTGTCAGCACATTCGTCGAGGTCAGCAGCGAGTTGCTGGCGAAAGGTTACGGCGTGCGGTTTCGCGCCTCCGGTGGAAGCATGCGTCCGGCGATCTGCGACGGCGACGTCATTACGGTCGCGCCCGCTGGTGAAGGCCGGGTCTTGCCGGGGAACGTGATTGTCTATCGGGATCGCGGCCGGTTGTTTGCGCACCGCATCGTCAGCGTCAAGAGCAACGCCGAGCACGGCGGTTACCACCAGTTGCTGCTGCGCGGGGACGCGGCGACGACATGCGATGCTCCGGTGTCTGCGGATCGGGTTCTCGGCGAAGTGGTGACGGTGCAGCGCGGACGCGGGGCGACTGGTCTGCGCGTGCTCCCGCACTTCGCGGCACGTGTGCTGCGCGGGTTGCGACGAAGACTTTTCGGTGAATGACCGGTCGACGAGCTTTATGACTTCGATCGCAACGCGCGTTCTTCAGTCGAGTGGCCAGCTCAGGCTCCTGGCCGCAGGGGCCCTGGCTTTCCTTCTCCTTCCGCACGCGGCGACGGCGGCGGCGCTGCAGCAGATGCAGTCGGGCACGGCCGTCAGCACAGCGAACGGTACCCAGACGATCACGATTTCTTCGGTCGACATCACCAAGTCGTTCCTCATCTTCCAGACGCGCAGCAGCGGCGACCGTCCTGTCAATTCCACCGTGCGCGGCCGGCTCGCGTCGGCCACGACGATTGAGTTCGAGCGGTCAACGAACGAAGGCGCGCCGCTGGCGATCGACATTCAGTGGTACGTCGCGACATTCGGGTCTGGCGTGACTGTCCAGCGCGGCGCCGCCACCATGTCGGCGCTGACGGTCAACGTGCCGATTGCCGCCGTGTCCTCGATGAATCAGGCCTTCGTGCTGTGGTCGATGACGCCCAACGCCACCGAGCTCGAGAACGCCAGCGACGATCTCATTGCCGGTGATCTGACGACCACCACCAACCTGCAGTTCCGGACCAACGATCCGAGCGGTCACCTCGTGTGGTGGCAGGTGATCGAGTTCACGAACGCTGCGGACATCAACGTGCAGCGCGGCACGGTCGCGACCATGACCGGCGCCGTCCTGTCCGCGACCGCCACGCTCGGCACGGCGGTCGATGTCGGCCACACCTTCGTGCTGACCGGAGCTCGCACGCTCGGCGTCGGGCCGGATATGGGCGCCCGCATGCTGCGCGCGCAGCTCACCAATTCCACTACGATCACGTTCGACCGCAGCATCGCCGGATCGCCCGACGACATGAATGAAATCTCCTGGCAGGCCGTCGAGCTGAAGGACGGGTCGACGGTGCAGGCAGGCTCGGCGAATTTCGGCGCCGGCGCGGCCCAGGTCATCGCGACACTCGGGACGCGAGTGAACACGACCCGGGCGCTGGCGTTCGCCTCGGTGCAATTCGCGGGGCAGAGCGGGGGCCGCACTTCCTACGCCGCGAACGACCTCCCGGGCGTCGCGACCGTCACTGCTGCACTCTCTCCGACCCAGCTCACGCTCGACCGCAACAGCACCCTGGCCGCCGCCGACGTCGGATGGTTCGTCGTGCAGTTCGCGGGCGGCGAGAGCTTCAAGGTTGGGAGCTTTACCAAGGCCACTGGCACCGCGCCCGCGTCGCAGTCCATTACCCACGGGCTCGGCGAGGTGCCCAAGGCGCTCATCCTGTGGACTGAGGGCCGGTCGGACGAGACGTTCAGCAGCGCCTCCGGCGTCACGTTCCGCGGGGCATCGGCTGGATCGGCCGCCTCCGGCGTGTTGACGCTCACCATCAACGTTCCGGCCGGAACGACGACCAACGATTCGATGGTCGCTGCGATTGCGGTTCGCCCGAACACCGCCGTGATCACGCCGCCAGCGGGGTGGGCCCTCGTGCGGCGTATGGACAATGCGGCCGGCTCGGCCAACTCGCTCGCCATCTACCGAAAGGTCGCCGTCGCCAGTGAGCCCGCCAGCTATAGTTGGACGCTCAGTGCGTCGACGGGCTCGGCCGGTGGCATTCAATCCTTCGCGGGCGTCGACCTGACCAATCCCATCGATGTCGAGAACGGCGCGAGCACCGCCAGTGCCCTGACGCACGCGGCCCCAAGCGTGACGACGACGTCGGCAAACGACCTCATCATCACGGCGCATGCCTTTGCGAGCAGCGCCACATGGACGCCCCCGGCCGGAATGACGGAGGCGTTCGACGTGGCGACCAATGCGGTGCCGAATAACCTCGGCATGTCGGTCGTCGGGAGCTACGCCGTGCAGGCCGCTATCGGAGCAACTGGTGCCAAGACGGCGACCGCATCGAACGATGCGGACACCGGCAACACCTATACGATGGCGCTCCGCGCGGCTCCAGCAGGGACGGCGTACTTTGGCTTCGGCATGACCGACGGCACCACGAGCCGATCGGTTTCGACCTCGAGCCAGGATGCAGTGAACAACTCGAACGCGAGCACCCGCATGGCCAACAAAGTGCTCACGCTGGTGCGGTGGGGCGAAGTCGTCGTCGCCGAAGCGGACCTCTCGTCGTGGAACGACACGACCTTCACGTTGAACTGGACGACGAACGACGCCGCGTCCTACGTCATTCACTACATCGCCATCGGCGGTACCGACATCTCGGCGAAGGTGGTCGACTGGACGATGGCGACGGCCGTGGGCAACAAGGCTGTCACAGGCGTTGGATTCCAGCCCGACGTCGTTTTCAATGCGCACGGCGGTCACACCCTGACCGCTGCGCTTCCGACCAACGTCAATGTCGGCGCGTTTGGCCTCGGCGTGATGGATTTCGATGGCGATCAATGGGCGTTTGCCAACTGGACGGTGGACAACTCGGGCACGAGCAACACGCAGCGCGGGCAGCAGACCAACGCCGCGCTCTATTCGTTCCAGCAAGGTCTCAACGTGCAGAAGAAGGCGGCGTGGGTCTCGATGGATGCTGATGGGTTCACGATGAACTTCAGCAATACCGCGAGCAACGCCGCCGCGCGCGTCTTCTCGCTCGCCCTCAAGGGCGTCAACGTCAAGCCGGGCGCCTTCCTGAAAACGGTCGCCGCGGCGCCAGCCCCGCAAGCGATTACGGGCGTCGGCTTCACGCCGCGGCTGATCATGCTCGCCAGCGTGCAGAGCACGACCCAGGCGAATCCGGTGGCTCACAGCCGTTTCGGCCTCGGCGCGTCCGACGGCGGCACGGAGGGGAGCTCCGCGGTTCAGGATCAGGATGGCGCCGGAGTCACGATCGTGGATGCGATCGACAAGACGAGCAAGATCTTCGTCAAGGTGAACAACAGCACGCCGGCGATTGATGCCGAGGCCGATCTGGCCAGTCGCGGCACCGACGGCTTCACGTTGAACTGGACGACGAACGACGCCGTCCAGACCGAGATTCTCTATCTCGCGATGGCGCCGCTCGCGGTGACGGAAGTGCGTCTCATTACCTTCACCGCCACCCGCGAGCCACGAGGGGTGCACCTGGCGTGGCGGACGGGGTACGAGGTCGACAACCTCGGCTTTCACCTGTATCGAGAGATCGACGGCCGCCGCACGCGGATCACGCGGTCGCTCGTCGCGGGATCGGGGTTGATGGTCGGGTCGAGGAGCCGCGTTACGAACGAGCAGACCTACAGCTACTGGGATGTCGACGCGGCGGCGGCGTCGCCGGCGGCCGCCTACTGGCTCGAGGATGTGGACTTCAACGGCAAGAGCACCTGGCATGGTCCGATCCGTCCTGAGGCGCTGACGGCCGTCATCGACCGGGTGCCGAACCCGCTGCCGGAGAACAGCCCGACGCTGACCGGGCTCGGGCGCGGCGTCGGCCATCACGAGGAACGGTTTACGACCTCACCTGAGAGCGGCCCGGAACCGCTTGGGGTCGCGGCGCCGGCGAGGTTCCACCAGCCGTTCGTCGCGGTGCAGGCGCTCGGCACGGACCCGCGAGAAGCGCAGTGGGCGCTCGCGAGCCAGCCGGCGGTGAAGATCGGCGTGCGTGCAACCGGCTGGTACCGCGTCACTCAGCCCGTGCTGCTGGCTGCCGGTCTGGATCCCGCGGTCGATCCCAGCACCCTGCGGCTGTATCTCGAGGGAGTCGAGCAGACCCTCCAGGTGACGGGAGCCGGGGACGGTCACTTCGATCCGTCCGACGTCATCGAGTTCTACGGTGCCGGCGTCGATACGCCGTCGACCGATACCGCTGTCTACTGGTTGACCGGAGGATCGGGGACCGGCCTTCGCGTGCAGACGCCTCCCGCGTCCCCCGCCGGTCCGGCCGCGCCGGCGCGATTCTGGGGCACCGTCGAGCGCAAGGATCGCAGCATCTACTTTGCGGCGTTGCGTAACGGCGACGCCGAGAATTGGTTCGGCGCCCTGATCTCAAACGGAGATCCAGCGGACGTCAATCTGACCGTGCGGCATCCCGACGCGGCCGCGCCGACGGGCGCGACGCTCGAAGTCATCCTGCAAGGCGTGACCGAGAACCCGGATCCCGTCGGTCACCAGGTCCAGGTGAAGGTCAACGGCACCACCGTCGGCACCGTGGTGTTCGAGGGCCGCGATCGCGGGGCGGCCACGCTGAGCTTCCCGTCGAGCGTCCTGGTCGAGGGATCGAACGTCGTGCACCTGGAAGCGATGGGCGGAGACGCAGACCTCAGCCTCTTCGATACCCTTCGTTTGAGTTACTGGCACACCACCGACGCCGACGACGACCAGCTGGAGCTGACCGCCGACGCCGAGCAGTCGCTGACCATCCGCGGTTTCGCGAGCAGTGGCGTTCGCGTCGTCGACATCACGGATCCAGAAGGAGTGCTCGAGCTCGCCACGGCCGCCGGGCCAGTGCCCCTTTCGGTGGATGTGCAGACGCCTGGCACGGGCACGCGCACGCTTGTCGCCTTTACCGAGGCGACGATTGCCGCGCCCGCGTTCGTCGTCGCCAATCTGCCGTCCGCTCTCAACCTGTCGTCGAATGCGTACGACTATCTCATCGTCAGCAATGCTGATTTTCTGACGCAGATGGCGCCGCTCGCGGCGCTGCGCGCGACCCAGGGTCATCAGGCAAAGGTGGTCTCGGTCGACGACGTCTACGACGAGTTCGGCTTCGGCCAGCGGTCGCCCCGCGCGCTGAAGGACTTCCTCAGCCATGCGCGGGCGACGTGGAGCGTGCCGCCGCGTTACGTCGTCCTGGCGGGCGACGCGACGTTCGACCCGCGCGACTACGCCGGGCTTGGTGTCGGGGACTTCGTGCCGACCAGGCTCGTCGACATGAGCGAAATCGAGTTGGAGACGGCGTCCGACGATTGGTTCACGGATATCAACGAGGATGGTCTTCCCGACTTCGCGATCGGACGCCTGCCAGTGCGGACCACGGCGCAGGCCAGCACCGTCGTCGCCAAGCTCACTGGCTATGACGCGGAACCCGCCGGCGCATGGTCGACGAGCCTGGCGCTCGTGACCGACACCGACGACCCGACAGTGCACTTCCGGTCATCGAGCGCGGATCTCGAGACGCGGCTGCCATCCAGCTACGTGCCGCATCGCCTCGATCGCGATGTGCTGGGCGTCGCTACCCTACGCTCGGATCTCTTCGGTCTCGTCAACCAGGGTCAGTTGATCGTCAACTACCTGGGCCACGGGTCGACCTATATCTGGGGCAAGACCGGCGAGCTGCTGACTACCGCTGACATCGGCTCCAACTGGACGACGAGCGGATCGCGGTTGCCGTTGGTGGTCGCGATGAACTGCCTGAACGGATTCTTCCAGGGCATCTACGGTGAGGAGAGCCTCGCCGAGACGCTGCTGCGTAATAGCGGCGGCGCGGTTGCTGTCTGGGCTTCCTCGAGCCTGACCGACGCCGAGCCGCAGGGTGTGATGAACGACGAGTTGTACAAGGTCGTCTTCAACGCCTCGCAGGCGACGCTCGGCGATGCGATGACGGCGGCGAAAGGCGCAGTGGCGAATCTCGACGTGCGCCGGTCGTGGGTGTTCTTCGGCGATCCGGCGATGCGCCTCAAGGGCGTGCCCGTCTCGACCGATCCGCCACCGGTTGTGCCGACGCTGTCGGTGACGCCATCCAGCCTGAACTTCGGCGTGGTCACCGCGGGCGGAGCCTGGACGTCAGTGACCCCCAGCCAGTCGGTGCGGATCACCCAGACCGGCGCTGGCACGGTGACCTGGACGGCCTCGGCCGATCAACCCTGGATTCAGGTGACGAACGGCTCGGGCACGGGGAGCGGGCGCTTCTCGATTAGCCTCTCTGCCATCGGGCTGCCGCCGAGTGGTTCCGCCACTGGCACCGTGACCATCGCGGCCAACGGTGCCCAGAGCTCGCCGACCGTCGCCGTACGCGTGACGCTCATCGCGCCGGGCACCTCGAATCCACCCTTCGGCACGATCGACACGCCGCAGCAGGGTGCCACGGGACTGAGCGGCGCGATCGCCGTCACCGGCTGGGCGCTCGATGACGTCGCGGTTTCGAAAGTGCAGCTCTTCCGCGACGCGGTGAGTCCGGAAACCGCGGGTCCCGTGTACCTGGGCGATGCGGCGCTGATCGCTGGCGCGCGTCCGGATGTCGAGGCCGCGTATCCGCTCGTGCCCCTCAACAATCGCGGCGGGTGGGGCATGATGGTATTGACCAACCAGCTGCCGAATTCTGGCAACGGTACGTTCACGCTCTATGCGCTGGCGACCGATCTCGACGGCCATCAGGCGTGGCTGGGTTCCCGCTCGTTCACATCGGACAACGCCAACGCCACCAAGCCGTTCGGAGCGATCGATACGCCTGGCCTCTCAGAGGTTGCGTCGGGGACGGCCTATCCCAACTTTGGCTGGACGCTCACGCAGCAACCGAAGGTCGTGCCGATCGATGGGTCGACGATCTCCGTCGTGATCGACGGCGTGGTGGTCGGGCATCCTGGTCCCTTGTCTCCCAGGTCCGACATCCAGGCGCAGTTCCCCGGCTACGCCAACACCGACAACGCCGTCGGGGCATACTTCGTCGACACGACGGCGTATAGCAACGGCATCCACACGATTGTATGGGTCGTCACCGATAGCGCCGGCTCGACCGAGGGCATTGGCAGCCGATACTTCACCGTCGAGAATCAGACCACCGCTCCCGCGTCGGGGGCAGTCGCGGGGACACTGGTCACGGCCCAAGCCGAGAACCACACCGTTGCCGGGGCCAGGGGGGTATTTGCCAGGACAGGCTACGACGAAGCCGCGGCCTTCGAGCGGGTACCCCTGCGTGGCGGAAAGCGCCAGGTCGTCGCTCGCGAGGTCGATCGGATTGAAGTGCAGCTGACGACCGACAGCGAGGCGTCAGGCTGGCGTCATGAAGGATACCTGCTGGTCGGCGGCGAGAGACGCCCATTCCCCATCGGTTCCACGCTCGACGCGGCGACCGGCCGTTTCTCCTGGCAGGCCGGCGCTGGCTTCCTCGGTTCCTACGACCTGTTGTTCGTGCGCACGGCGCCGGACGGACGCTCGGAGCAGATCCCCGTCGAAGTCGTGCTGCAACCCCGACATCGCAACACATCCGACGTCCTGATGGCGATCGACCTGCCGGCGACCGGCAACGTCGGCGCGTTGTTTGCCGTCGTCGGATGGGCCATCGATCGCGGTGCGGCGGCCGGCACAGGCATCGATGCCCTGCACGTCTGGGCCTACCCCAACCCCGGCTCCGGCACGCCGCCCGTCTTCCTCGGCGTGGCGCAGCAGGCTGCCAGCAGACACGACGTGGGCGCTTACTTTGGCGAGCGCTTCGCGGACTCTGCGTACTCCCTCGTTGTGGACGCGCTTCCGAGCGGCACCTATGATCTGGCAGTCTTCCCGCACAGCACGGTGACCGGCCAGTTCGAGGCCGCCGGTGTCGTGCGCATCACGGTGAAATAGGGCTCAGGACTCAAGGCTCAGGGCTCAGGCAAGATCTTCGAGTATGCGGTTCGGGGTTTTGCCTGAGCCCTGAGCCCTGAGCCAGTTTCCTCGCGCAAACATCGCCGAATCAACCAGTTACCAGCCGCTCGATCCCCGCCAATTCATGATAGGATCGTGCGTCTTTTCCTACTGTTTCTGGAGTTTCCGACCATGTCTGGCCATTCCAAGTGGCACACAATCAAGCACAAGAAGGGCGCCGCTGACGCCAAGCGGGGCAAGGTGTTCACTCGGATCATCAAGGAATTGAGCGTCGCCGCCCGCGGCGGCGGCGGCGATCCGGACATGAACCCGCGGCTGCGCACGATCATCGCCGAGGCCAAGGCCGTCAACATGCCGGCCGACAACATCAAGCGCGCAATTCAGCGCGGCACGGGTGAATTGCCCGGCGTCTCGTACGAAGAAGTCACCTACGAAGCCTACGGTCCCGGCGGCGCGGCCCTCATCATCGAGGTCCTCACCGACAACCGCAACCGGACAGTCGGCGAGCTGCGCCACACGCTGACGAAGTATGGCGGCAACCTCGGCGAGACGAACAGCGTCGCCTGGATGTTCCACAAGAAGGGCTACATCGTCATCGAGAAGGCCAAGGCGAGCGAGGATGCGCTTCTGGCCGCCGCGCTCGACGCCGGCGCCGACGATCTGCGCGACGATGGGGACAGCTGGGAAGTGGTGACGCCGCCGGACGTCTTCCAGGCCGTGCTCGACGCGGTGAAGGCGCTCGGGATTGAGCCGGCCGCCGCCGAGATCGCCATGCTGCCGCAGAACTACGTGAAGCTCGAGGGGAAGCCGGCGCAGCAGATGGTCAAGCTGATGGACATCCTCGAGGACCACGAAGATTCCAAGAAGGTCTGGTCGAACGCCGACATCGAGGAAAAGGAGATCGAGGCCTCGTTGGCGTGAGGATATTCGGGATCGATCCAGGCTCGCATCGCACCGGCTACGGCTGCGTCGAGCGGATCGGCAGCCGCCACGTGCTCGTCGTCTGTGGCTCGCTCTCGGGTCCTCCTCGCGCGACATTCCCGGACAAACTGAACGCGATTCACGACGGGCTGAAGGCGCTCATCATGCGCCATCGGCCTGACTGCGTCGCGGTCGAAGACATCTTTCACGCGCGCAACGTGCGCAGCGCCCTGAAGCTCGGCGAAGCCCGCGGCGTCGCGCTCCTCGCCGCCTCGGAAGCCGGCATCCCGGTCGTCTCCTACGCGCCGGCAGCGATCAAACGTGCCGTCGTCGGCTACGGCCGGGCAGAGAAGCATCAGGTGCAGCAGATGGTCAAGCTGCTCCTCAACCTCGAGCAGCCGCCGACCCCGCACGACGTCGCCGACGCGCTCGCCGTCGCGCTGTGCCACCTCCAGTCGTCGACGGGTGCCATTCCCGAGCGGCTGCGCGCCAACGACGTCAAACCGCAATCCACGCTCCGGTCCTGGCGCGACTATCGGCCGTGATTGCTCTATTGCGCGGATCGTTAATTGAGAAACACCCGAGCCGCGTCGTGGTGGACGTCGGCGGCGTCGGCTACGATGTGCAGGTGCCGCTCTCGACCTTTTACGAGCTCGGCGAGCCCGGCGCGACGGTCGTGCTGCGGATCCACACGCATGTGCGTGAGGATCTGATTGCGCTCTACGGGTTCAGCACGCCGCTCGAGCAGGATCTCTTCGAGCGGCTGATTGCGATTAGCGGCATCGGTCCCAAGCTCGGGCTGGCGGTGCTCTCGGGCATCGAGCCGGTGGATCTCATCCGCGCGATCCGCACGCAGGACGTCGCGCGCCTGACGAAGATTCCGGGCGTTGGCAAGAAGACCGCCGAGCGGATCGGGCTCGAGCTCAAGGACCGGCTGCCGCAGGTTGCCGTGCAGGCCGCGGAGCCCGCGCCCGGCACGGGACGGCCGGAAGATCAACTGCGCGACGATCTGCTGTCGGCGCTCGTGAACCTCGGCTATCAGGCGGCGTCCGCCGAGAAGGCGATCGACAGGGTGATCAAGGCGTCGCCGGACGCCGGTTTCGAGCAGGCGTTGCGCGAGGCACTCAGATCGATGATGAAGGGGCATGACCGATAACCGTCTCGTGACCGCCTCGCGGGCGGATGACGACGATCCACAGTACGAAGCCGGGCTGCGCCCTCGCACGCTCGATGACTACATCGGTCAGGATCGCGTGCGCGAGAACCTGCAGGTCTCGATCGCCGCGGCGAGGCAACGCGGCGAGGCGCTCGATCACGTCCTTCTGTATGGCCCGCCTGGTCTCGGCAAGACGACGCTCGCCTACGTCATCGCGACCGAGCTTGGCGTGGCCATCCGCTCGACAGCGGGACCGGTGATCGAGAAGGCCGGCGATCTTGCCGCCATCCTGACGAATCTGCAGGAACGCGACGTCCTCTTCATCGACGAAGTCCATCGCATGCAGCCGGCGATCGAGGAGACGCTCTACCCGGCGATGGAGGACTACGTGCTCGACATCATGATCGGGCAGGGTCCCGGCGCGCGCTCGGTGAAGATGCCGCTCCAGCCCTACACGCTCGTCGGCGCGACGACGCGCACGGGGCTCCTGACCTCGCCGCTTCGCGCGCGATTCGGCATCGTGCACCGCCTCGACTATTACAGCGAGCACGATATCGAGGAGATCGTCCGCCGCTCGGCCCGCATCCTCGGCGTGCCGATAGACGACGATGCGGCCGTGGAGATCGCGCGCCGATCGCGGGGAACGCCGCGCGTCGCGAACCGTCTGCTGCGGCGCGTCCGCGATTTCGCGCAGGTCCGCGCGGAGGGGCACATCACGGGACCGGTGGCCGACGATGCCCTGAGGCTGCTCGAAGTGGACGCGCGCGGCTTCGACGAGATCGACCGGCGCCTGCTGCGCACGATCATCGACAAGTTCAGCGGCGGCCCGGTCGGCGTCGGCACGCTGGCGGCGGCGATGAGCGAAGAGAAAGACACGATCGAAGAGATCTACGAACCCTTCCTGATTCAGATTGGCTTCCTCGACCGTACGCCTCGAGGCCGCGTGGCCACTGCCCGCGCCTACGAGTACTTCGGCCTGAACGCTCCAGCAAAGGATCGCTTGTGGTAGAGACTCCCCGACAGACACCGGTGACGCCGCCAGGCGGCACGCTCAGACCCGTCAAGATCGCGGGCCTCTCGACCTACGTGCCTCCGCGCGTGCTGACCAACCTCGATCTCGAGAAGCTCGTCGAGACGTCGAACGAGTGGATTCTTCAGCGCACGGGGATCCGCGAGCGTCACATCGTCGATCCGGGTATGGCGACTTCAGATCTGGCGAAGGAGGCCGCGATTGGCGCGATGCGTCAGGCCGGCGTCGCCCCGACCGACATCGGCTTCATCGTCGTCGGCACGACGACGCCCGATACGATCTTTCCGAGCACGGCGTGCGTGCTGCAGCACAAGATTGGCGCGACAAAGGCGTGGGGGTTCGACCTCGGCGCGGCGTGTTCGGGCTTCACCTACGCGCTCACGACCGGCATGCAGATGGTCGCGAGCGGATCGACCGACCATGCGCTCGTCGTCGGCGCGGATGTCATGTCGAGCATCATCGACTACACCGATCGGGCGACCTGCGTGCTCTTCGGCGACGGGGCCGGCGCGGTCGTCCTGTCGGCCGCCGAACCCGGCGAGCCGGCGATCATCGGGTTCTCTCACGAGATTGACGGCAGCGGCGGCCCCGCGTTGTGCATGCCCGCGGGCGGCAGCCGCATGCCGGCGTCGCACGAGACCGTCGACAAGCGCCTTCACTACGTGAAGCAGGATGGGCAGGCGGTTTTCAAATTCGCCGTGCGGAAGACCGAGGAAATCTGTCAGCGCGTGCTTCACAAGTACGGCATCGATACCTCGGAGGTCGACCTGTTCGTCTCCCATCAGGCCAACCGCCGCATCATTCAGGCCGCCGCCGACCGGCTCGGCCTTCCCGAGTGCAAGGTCGTGATCAACCTCGAGCGGTTCGGCAACACGACCGCCGCCACGATTCCCCTCGCCCTCGCCGACGCCGTTGCCGACAAGCGCATCAAGAAAGGCAGCCTCGTCCTGCTCACGTCGGTCGGCGCCGGGTTCACCGTCGGCGCCGTGCTCCTGCGCTGGGGGTTGTAGACCAGCTACCAGCTTCCAGCTACCAGCTTCCGGCCGTTGCGTTCGGCGGGGGCTGGGCCGGAAGCTGGCCGCTCAGAGCCCAATCATTCCCCGCCGCAGCGCGCGCCGGACCGCGTCTGTGCGGTTCGCGGCGCCCAGCTTTCCGCAGATCGACGCCACGTGGAACTTGACGGTCTGATCGCTGATGCCGAGCCGCACGGCGATGGACTTGTTGGGCAGGCCCTGCGCCAGAAGTTCCAGCACTTCGAGTTCGCGCGCGGTCAACGGCTCGCTGCCGCTGCGATCGCGCTCGTCCTCGTCGTCCCGCGCGGCGGCGATGAGCCACGCGTCGGCCGCGAGCGGCAGATTGCGCGCGTCGGCGAGCGTGCGCGCCTCGCCCACGACCTCGAGCCCATCGGGGAGGTTGGCCGACAGGCGCGCGCGTGCGGCCGGCGAGCCGACCACGACCACACGCACGCGCCCAGCGTCATCACCCACTCTGAAGTTAGGACGCCGCTCGCTCCCCAATGGTCACCGTCAGTTCGGCAACGACCCCTCCACGGAGCACCCGCACCGGGACGCCGCGGCCCACGCGGTCCGTCGTCAACAGCGCCAGCAGATCGTCGGTAGACCCGACCGGCTGCTGGTCGACGTCGAGGATGAGATCACCGACGAGCACGCCAGCCGAGTCCGCTGGGCCGCCCGCTGTCACGTCGACCACGATCAGGGCCCGATCGCGTCCCCCCGTGCCGCGCTGACGTTCGGGCAGCCGCACGGGTTGTCCGGCCACTCCGAGGAATCCTGTTCGCGGTCGCCCGTGCTCCAGGACGTGCGCCACGCTCTTCCACGCAATCGCCGCGGGGATGACGACGGCAAGGCCGCGGATCTGGGCGGCGGTGCCGATGCCGATCACCCGGCCCGCCGCGTCCGTCACGGCCCCGCCGGCGAACCCTTCGTGCAGCGGCGCGGTCACTCGGATCACCTGTTCGAGTTGCCGGCCGTGTCCGGTTCGCAGCGGTCCGCCGATGACCGCGACGATGCCCGCACTCGCCGTGAGGGCGTTGCTCCACGACCGCGCGATCGCCAGCGCGATGTGGCCGACGCGCGCCGGAGCATCCGCGACCGCCGCGGGACTGAGCGCGAGTCCTTCGGCGCGGAGGACGGCGAGTCCGCTCGCCGGATCCCACCCCGCCAGTTCGGCCTTGGTCTCCTTCCCATTGGCCGCCGTGATCGTCACGCCATCCTCGCGCCCGAGTGCGCGGGCATTGGTCAGGACGATATCGCTGGAATAGGCGACGCCGCTGACCGGCCGGCGCCGCCCCTGTACCTGAACGACCGACGGCGCGATCGCGTCGACGGCGGTCGCCATCTGTTCCGACAGTGCTGACAATGTGTTGGTATTCATGCCTCCGATTTTGTGACGAGCCGCGGCCGCTGCGCATCACCCGTATGGGCAGGTTGTGTCCTCGATGTTCTTTGCAGTCGGCGACCTTCGCGTGTCCTGACACAGAAGACCAGGAGATGAGGTGCGACTATGCAAGCGGTCTGCGACAGCGCTGTCGGACTCGTAATTCCTCGCACGCCGATGCCGCAGGGCCCTGGCCGGCCAGCCGCCCTGCGGCATCTACTGGCGAGGCAGCTATTGCCTGCTGGAGTTACCATAGGCCCCATGAGACAGGAGTCCAGATACGCCGGGATGTGTGTGCTGGCGCTCGTTGTGGCCGCCGGGGCGGGGAACGTCGCGCGCCCGGCACAGTCGCAGGGTCAGCCCCGGCCCAACATCATCCTCATCCAGGCGGACGACCTCGGATATGGCGATCTGAGCGCCTACGGTCAGAGCAAGTTTCAGACGCCGGGCATTGACCGCCTGGCGCGCGAAGGGATCCGGTTCACCAGCTACTACTCGGGCAGCACCGTGTGCGCGCCGTCGCGAGCGGCACTCATGACGGGCATGCACACGGGGCACGCGTGGATTCGCGGCAACGGCGAGATTCCGCTGCGTCCCGAAGACACGACCGTCGCCATGCTCCTGCGGGATGCGGGCTATCGCACGGCGGTCATCGGCAAGTGGGGCCTGGGCGTGGCGGGCACCACGGGACAGCCCGACAAGAAGGGGTTCGAGTACTCCTTCGGGTTCCTCGACCATCGTCATGCGCACCGGCAGTACACCGATCATCTGTACCGCAACGCCGAGCGCGTCCCCGTCGATCTCAACACGGACTACGTGAACGACCTGTTCACGCGCGAAGCCGAGTCCTTTATCTCGCGCGACGACCCCAAGCCATTCTTTCTCTACCTCAACTACACCGTGCCGCACGCCGAGCTGCGCGCTCCCGACGATTCGTTGGCGCCGCTCAAGGGCCGGTTCCTGCCGGAGACGCCGTTTGTCAACGCCGAGGCCGACGCCCGGCAGTCCGGCGCGACGCCCGACGGCGCGTCGCTTGGCTACCGGTCGCAGCCGACGCCGCACGCGGCGTTTGTCGCGATGATCACGCGGATGGATCGCGACATTGCGCGGCTGACCGACCTCGTCGGGCAGCGCAAGATCGATCAGCGCACGCTCGTCATGTTCGTCAGCGATAACGGGCCGCACCGCGAAGGAGGCGGCGACCCGGACTTCTTCAGGAGCTCCGGCGGCATGCGCGGCATCAAACGCGACCTCTACGAGGGCGGCATCCGCGTGCCGATGATCGCGCGCTGGGTCGGGACGATTCCCGCCGGCCGCGTCAGCTACCACGAATGGGCGCACTGGGACATGCTGCCCACGCTAACCGAGCTCGCCGGCGCAAAGACGCCGACCGGCATCGACGGCATGTCGATGGCGCGCGCCCTTCGCGGTCAGCAGCAGCCGACGCATGACTTCATGTACTGGGAATTCCACGAGCGCGGCTTCCAGCAGGCCGTGCGCATGGGTTACTGGAAGGCGGTTCGACTCAAGAAAGACGGCCCGCTCGAGCTCTACGATCTGCCCGACGACCCGAACGAGCAGGTCAACGTCGCCGCCGCCAACCCGGAGGTCGTGGCAAAGATCGAAAAGTACTTGAAGACGGCACGAACCGAATCGGAACGCTGGCCGGTTAAGTAAAATGGTTCATGGGTTCAAGAGGTTCAGCAGGTTCAAAGGGTTCCGAACCCTGAACCCTGAACCCTGAACCCTGAACCTCGTGAACCCCTTGAACCCTGTGAACCCCTAATATGACCATCGACTATCGCGCGATTACGGCGCGTCAGCAGGCGACGTGGGCGACGGGCGACTTCAACGAGCTGGCCCGGCAGATCATGCCGGTGAGCGAGTCGCTCGTGCGGGCGTGCGACCCGCACGCGGGTCAGCGCGTGCTCGACGTCGCCTGCGGCAGCGGCAACGCGGCGCTGACCGCGGCGCGCCGCTACTGCGACGTCTCGGGAATCGACTACGTGCCGTCGCTCATCGAGCGGGCGGCGCTGCGCGCGGCTGCCGAGGGCACGCCGATCGACTTCCGGGTCGGCGACGCGCAGGCGCTGGAGTTCCCCGACGCGCACTTCGATGTCGTGCTGTCTGTCTTCGGCGTCATGTTCGCGCCCGATCAGGAGCGCGCCGCGAGCGAGCTGTTGCGGGTGTGTCGTCCCGGCGGGAGGATCGGGCTGTGCTGCTGGATTCCCGAGGGCTTCGGCGGCGAGCTCTTCAAGATCGTGGGCCGCTACGTCCCGCCGCCGGCTGGCCTCAAGCCGCCCGTCCGCTGGGGGACGGAAGTCGGCTTGACCGACCTCCTCGGCGCCGGCACTTCGTCGATCGCCGTCGAGAAGTGCGTCACGCATCAGTACTACCGTTCGATGGACCACGCCATCGAGGTGTTCGGCACCTACCTCGGCCCGCTCAGCCGCGCGCTCCAGATGCTCGACGCGCCCAACCAGGCCAGCCTGCGCCGCGACGTCGTCTCCTTCCTCGAGAAGTACAACCGCGCCACCGACGGCACGGCCGTGCTCGAGGGCGAGTACCTCGAGATCGTCGCGACGCGGGCGTGAGGTGAGGCGGACGACGGCTCACCGATTCCGGGCTATCCTGATCGAGATTGCCGACCACCCAGATCTTTCTCCTCTCCCCGGCGAACTGCGGCGGGCGTCGCGCGACGATGGTCATGTCGGAACGCGCCACGTTCGATCTCGCGGCCCGTCTGCGCTCGGATGACGGTGCGCCCATTGGTGACGTGTTCGCTTTTCTGAGCGGTCTCTATTTCCGCGGCAAGCTGGCCTACGCCCGCGCGTTCGCGCGGCCCCCCGATCCGGATTCGCCCATCTCGGGCACGGGATCCTACGTGATCACGCCGAACGCGGGCCTCCGCTCGATTGACACGCCCGTGACCCTCGATGCGCTGCGACGGTTCGCTCGTGTCGACATCGATGTCGCCAACGCGAAGTACCGCCGGCCGCTCGAGCAGAGCGCCCGCGCGATTGCCGAAGACGTCGGGCCGGAGTGTGCGGTCGTACTCCTCGGCAGCATCGCGTCGCCCAAGTACGTCGACGTGCTGCAGGGCATCTTCGGCGCGCGTCTGCTCTTTCCCGCCGATTTCGTCGGCCGCGGCGACATGAGCCGCGGCGGCCTGATGCTCCGCTCGGTGTCGTCGGCCGAGGAGCTGAAGTACATTCCTGTCACTGGCGCGGTCCGCCACGGCGTCAGGCCGCCGAAGCTGATTCCTCTCAAATAGCCCGCCGGGATCGACCGTACGAAACTACAATTCCTCCCATCTGAAAGCTCTGCAGGAGGAGAAGGTCTATGGGGGAGAAGAAGCCGTGGTGAAAGTGTGAAGTCTGACGCGTGAAGTGTGAAGTGAGGAGGTGTGAAGGCTGAAGTGGGAAGTAGAAGTGGGAAGTAGACGGCTCGTCACACGATTGCAGAGGAGACGATAGTGGCAAACGTTCTCATCACCGGCACCAGCACCGGTATCGGCCTCGCGACAGCGCTCGCGTTCGGCCGGGCGGGCCACACCGTCGCCGCGACGATGCGGAATCCGCCGCGGGCACCCGAGCTCGCGACGGTCGCTGCTCGCGAGAAGCTGCCGATTACGGTGTCAACGATGGACGTCGACGACGACAAGTCGGTCAGCGAGGCGATCGGCCGGATCGTCAGGGAGATGGGACCTATCGACACTCTCATCAACAACGCCGGGATCGAGCGGCACGGTTCGGTGGAGGAGCTCCCGCTGGCGGAGTTTCGGGCCGTGATGGAGACGAACTATTTCGGCGTCATCCGCTGCATCCAGGCGATTCTCCCGGCCATGCGGCAACGCCGCAGCGGCTGCATCATCAATGTGGCGTCGGTCGCCGGTCACATTGCCTCGTCGCCGCAAGCCCCCTACACGGCATCGAAGTTCGCGCTGGAGGCCCTGAGCGAAGCACTGGCGCAGGAGGCCAAGCCGTTCAACGTGCGTGTCGCGATTGTCGAGCCCGGCATCATCGATACGCCGATGGCGCGGCACATCCGCGTGGTCCCTTCACCGTATCCCCAGCAGCAGCGATTCGCCGCGCTGTTCAGAGCCGTGTTGAAGAGCCCGGTGCCCCCGGCTGTGGTGGCGGACAAGATGCTCGAGATCGTCACGAGCGGTACGTGGCAGCTGCGGCATCCGGTAGGACCCGACGCCGAGCCGTTTCTCGCCTGGCGCAAGTCGATGACCGACGAGGAGTGGGTCAGCTGGGGGGCGCTCGACGACGATGACTGGTACGCGCGCGTTCACGCGGACTTCGGTTTGGACGCACGCAAAGCGTAGGCGTTCGATGCTCTACATGATCGTCGAACACTTCAAGGGTGACCCCGTTCCCGTGTATCGGAGATTCCGCGACCAGGGGCCGTCATCAAGGCAGCGCACGGCCGGAGGTGAGGGCCACTTCCCACTTCCCGCTTCCCGCCACTTCCCACTTCCCACTTCTACTTCCCACTTCTACTTCCCACTTCCAACTTCCCACTTCCCAACTTCAGACTTCAAACGTCAGACTTCAAACTTTCTCTAGTACACGCCCATCGGTCCCCACTCCTGATCGCGCTTGCTGCCCTCCAGCCTGAGAACGGCCATCGAGCGTGACTGAAGCTGATAGCGGTCGGCCCCGCGCAGCGTGCGGGACGGCTGCCACGGATCGGCCGTATCGAGGAGCGTCACCCAGCGTTCGGCCGAGGTCGTTGCGGGCAGGACGAACGGCATGGCCTCGGCGCCGGCGTTCAGCAGCATCACGAGCGTGGCGCCGACGATGCGTTCGCCACGCTCGTCGATTTCGTTGATGGCGTCGCCGTTCAGGCGGACGCCAAGGCAGCGCACGCCGGGCGAGTTCCACGTATCGTCGGCCATCTCGCGCCCGGACGGGTCGAGCCACGTGATGTCGAGGACGTCCTTGCCGCGAATGCGACGGCCCTGAAAAAACTTGCGCCGCCGGAGCACCGCGTGGTCCTTGCGGATCTTGATGAGGCGCCGCACGAAGATCAGGAAGTCGCGCTGCGACGCGGGCAGCTCCCAGTTGGTCCAGCTGATCCCGTTGTCCTGGCAGTAGGCGTTATTGTTACCCTTCTGCGTCCGCCCGACCTCGTCGCCGCCGCTGATCATCGGGACGCCGACCGAGAGCATCAGCGTCGCCATGAGGTTGCGGCGCTGCCGATCGCGCAGGTCCTGGATGCGGCGGTCGTCGGTCGGCCCTTCGACGCCGCAGTTCCAGCTCAGGTTGTGATTCTCGCCGTCCTGGTTGTTTTCGCCGTTGGCGTCGTTGTGCTTGACGTTGTAGCTGACGAGATCGGCCATCGTGAAACCATCGTGCGCCGTCACGAAATTGATGCTCGCGTACGGCCGCCGTCCGCTCTGTTCGTACAGGTCGCTGCTTCCCGACAGCCGCGTCGCCAGCTCCGACACCACGCCATCATCCCCGCGCCAGAAACGGCGCACGGCGTCGCGATACTTGCCGTTCCACTCCGTCCACTTGGTGGGGAAGTTGCCGACCTGATAGCCGCCTTCGCCGAGATCCCACGGCTCGGCGATGAGCTTGACCTGCGACAGCACCGGATCCTGGTGGATGATGTCGAAGAAGGCGCCGAGCTTGTCGACGGCGTGCAGCTCGCGCGCGAGCGCGCTCGCCAGGTCGAAGCGGAACCCGTCGACGTGCATTTCGAGGACCCAGTAGCGCAGGCTGTCCATGATGAGCTGCAGGACGCGCGGGCTGCGCATGTTGAGCGTATTGCCGGTGCCGGTGAAGTCCTGGTAGTAGCGCGGATTGTTCGGCAGCAGCCGGTAGTAGGAGCTGTTGTCGATGCCGCGCAGCGATAGCGTCGGCCCGAGGTGATTCCCCTCGGCGGTGTGGTTGTAGACGACGTCGAGGATGACTTCGAGGTTGCCGGCGTGGAGCGCGCGAACCATGACCTTGAACTCGCGCACCGCCTCGAGCGGCAGCGGTGAGAGCGCGAAGCGCACGTCGGGCGCGAAGTACGAGAGCGTGTTGTAACCCCAGTAGTTGTTCAGGCCGCGCTCGACGAGGTGCCACTCGTCGTTGTGGTGGTGGACGGGCATCAGCTCGACGGCGGTGACGCCGAGCGAGGTGAGGTGGCGGATCGCGGCCTCCGAGGCGAGACCGAGATAGGTCCCGCGCAGCGCCTCGGGCACGTGCGGGTGCAGTTGCGTGTAGCCCTTGACGTGCAGCTCGTAAATCACCGTCTCGTGCCACGGCGTCCGCGGCGCGCTGTCATTCCCCCACGTAAACGCATCGTCGACCACCGCGGCCAGCGGGGCGTACGGGGCGCTGTCGCGATCGTCGGGCGTCGGGTCGTCGGGGAATCCCATGCGAAAGCCGAAGAGCGAATCGTGCCACCGCGTCGCGCGTCCGATGACCTTCGCGTACGGATCCATGACCAGCTTGCGCGGGTTGAAGCGCTGTCCGTTCTGCGGCGCGTACGGGCCGTGGACGCGGAAGCCGTAGAGCTGACCCGGATGGACGTCTGGCAGGTAGCCGTGCCACACCATGTCGGTGTGTTCCGGGAGTGAAATCGTGAGCGATTCCATCTCGGCATCGACCGAGTCGAAGAGGCAGAGCTCGACGCGGGTCGCGTGCTCGGAAAAGATCGCGAAGTTGACGCCGACGCCGTCCCACGTCGCCCCTAGCGGGTGCGGCGAGCCCGGCCAGACTCGAAGGCTACTCTTGGGCACAAGTCACGATAGGTACCACGTTCATGGCTGGGATGGCAATGGAGCGCTTCCCGATCGTGCACCATTTTTTCAGATTACGATGGTCGTGTGCGTCCTCCGTCCGGATCGACCTCGGCGTCTCGCATGGACGCGCTCCGCCGCTGGGCGGTGCTGCTCGACAGCGCCTTCACCGTGCCGGGCACCAACATTCGCTTCGGGCTCGACGCCATCATCGGGATCGTGCCGGGCCTCGGCGATCTCGTCGCGCCGGTCTTTACGCTGATCCTGCTCGGGACAGCGCTCAAGATGCGCGTGCCCGCGGTGGTGCTGGCGCGGATGGTACTGATTGCCGGCATCGACATGGTGATTGGCCTCGTGCCGATTGCCGGGGACGTCGCGGACGTGTTCTGGAAGGCCGACCTGCGCAATATGGCGCTGCTCGAGCGCCACGCGCGCCCGGGCGTGGCGCCGAGCCGCAGTGACTACTGGTTCGTGCTCGGGTGCATCGGGCTCGTGGTCGTGATCACGCTGGTGCCGTTCCTCATCCTCGTCTGGCTGCTGACGCGCTTTTCGCTCGTCTGAGACACTGGACGCTATCTCATCAACGCAGACCCTTCACGAAGGCCGCGAAAGTCTACGAGGCGCGCGAAGGATTCACGGCTTGTGCAAAACGTGCGACGCTTCGAGCCTCATGGGCGAACACGGTTGGTTCTTGTAGTATTTAAATATGATATAGTATTTATATGTCGAAGCGAGCCGTATCGCTTACCCTCGACGAGGCCAACCTGCTCTGGCTGAAGGGTCGTGGACATGGCCACGGCAATCTCAGTGCGGCGGTTGACGACCTGATTACGGCCGCGCGCGCGGGCCGGTTCGGCGTGCCGGCGGCCGTTCGCAGCGTCGTCGGCACCATCGATCTCGCCGCCGACGACGCGCGGCTCGAGCGAGCGGACAGTGTCGTGCGCGACCTCGTCGCCGCGTCTCTGGGCAGGCCGCTTGGGGTGCCTGAGACGCGCGCGCCGTATGAGCCCGTTCGCCCCGCCAGGCGTTCACGCCGTCGTGGCTGATTTACCCGCGGCCGTTGCCGACACCCACGCCCTGTTGTTCCACGCGTCTGCCAGTCGAGCGTTGGGACGTCGCGCGGCGGCACACTTCGAGGCCTGCGAGCGGCAGCAGGCGCTCTTGTACGTGCCGATGGCCGTGATCTGGGAGGTGAGTCTCCTGGCGCGTGCCAGCCGGATCAATCTGCGGCGCCCGATTCGAGACTTTTTCGGCGATCTCTTCAGCAACCCGGCGTATCACGCATTCGACCTGGCGTCCGAGCAGGTTTATCTCGCGGACGAGCTGCGATTCACGCGCGATCCGTTCGATGCGCTCATCGTGGCGGCCGCGCGAACGCTCGCGCTGCCGCTCCTGACGCGTGACGCCGACATTCGCGCGTCCGGCGCCGTTCGCGTCATCTGGTAACTGGGCTGGGTGTCAGGCAGTGAATCGTGAACGTGCATGGTAATCGGCCTGCCCGGCCTGCCCGGCCTGCCTAGGTGTCAGGCAGTGAATCGTGAATGAACCGCGAACGTTGTGGCGAGGATGGCGTCCTGTCCTGAGTGCTAGACGATACACGCTCGCGCCACGTCCGACCTCGGGCTCGGCCTAGGGCCTTGCTGACGGTAGACGGCGCCACCGCTAGAAACCTCGCGATTTCAGCAAGCCGATAGCCGTGCGTCACATGCGCGACGAGGATCAGCGCGTCGCGGCTGCGGCTGTGTGCTTCTTCTCCGGAGAACACCTGCTCCAACGGCGGCTGTGCACAAAGCCGGCAGTCCACGGAAATCGGCCGCTTCTCCCTGCAGTGCTCCAGCGACTCAGCGACGGCGTTCCTGAAGCGGGCCGAGCCGAGCGTCGCCTTCATCTCGACCGACCATGTGAGGCCGGCCGGATCCCCACGTACGCTTGATAGAGGCGCTGGGCATCGGGCAGCACGTCGGCGCGAAAGGCCCAGCGCAGCCAATCCAGATAGAGCCAAGACGGCGCGTCGTCCATGCCGGCCGTCGCGCGGTGCGTGCTCCATGGCCAGTCCGCCGCGTCACGGCAGAGGCGCGCCTTCACCGGATTCAGTGCAATGTAGCGCGCTACCCGGCGCAGGTATTTCTCGCGCTGGACCACAACCGATTCGAACCGTTGCTCGAACGTGTGTCCCACGCGTTCATGCCGCCGATTGAACCCTTTCGAGTATTCGGTGTTCAACGTGCGTATGAACTCGGACAGATTGACGCGCGGCGTGTCGAGCAGCGCGTGGTAGTGCGTGCCCATCAGACAACAGGCATAGATACGCACCTGGTAGTCGCTCGCTGCCTCGCTGAACGTGTTCATGAACATGCGCCGGTCGTCGTCATCGTCAACGATCATCGATTTGCGGTTGCCGCGCGACATCACGTGGTACACCGCGCCCGGAAACTGAATGCGGCGGCGCCTCGCCATGCGAGCACAGATCGCAAACGATACGCCATCAGATGATCCGCGAGGTTACGAAGGAATTCCGCTCAGTCCGCGGACGCATTGCAAATAGTGCGCGCTGCGGCGCGCCGGCGCCAGGCAAGAATCGCGCGCTCGGCCAATCGGAGGATCGTGCCAGGCGTCTCGAGTCCGCGACGTCGGGAGGGGTTCACCGTTCATTCACCATTCACCGCCTGACACCCACCCGACCATTCACGATTCACTGCCTGACACCGGCGTGGTAGCACAGCTACTCGCCGAGCAGCTCCCCAATCGGCTGCAGATCCTCGACGTGATCGCAGATCGACTTGATCATCATCAGCATCGGCACCGCGAGGACGGTGCCCCAGATACCCCAGACCCACGACCAGAAGAGCAGGCCGACGAAGATCGCGACGGGATTCATTTGCGCCGCGCGTCCCATCATCATCGGCGTGAGGAGAAAGCCCTCGAGGCTGGTAATCGCAAACGCCGCCCCGCTCACATAGAGACTTCTGGCGACGTCGTTGAATTGCATGAACGCCACGAGCGCGAGCCCGCCGCTGACGAGGATCGGTCCGAGATACGGAATCGAATTGAAGAGTCCGGCCAGCAGGCCCCACATCGCGAAGTTCTCGATGCCGAACCCCCACAGGACCGCGCCTGTTGCGACGGCAACCACGAGGCTGGTGAGGAGCTGTACCTTGATGAAGCTCTCGATCTGCTGGTTGATCTCGTCGAGGATCTGCACCGTCACGCGCTTTTTCGAGAGCGTTGGTCCCGCAATCCTGACGAGTTTGCGCTTGTAGAGATCGCCCGTGACGAGCAGGAAGTACACGAGGAAAAGGATCACGGCGAATTGCCCGAGAAAGCCAAAGAGGCCCAGGCCGCCGATCCAGATGTAATCAGAGGCTCGGAACGCGGGTTCGACGACTTCTACGCGCTGAAGTTGGTCGCGTCCCGTCCGTGAGGCTCGTGTGTCCTCCTGGGGTTTCGTCGCGGCGTCGGCTGTCTTTTCGATCTCCTTGGCCGCGTCCTGCACCTGCTGGAGGATTGCCGCGCCGCGCTGGCTCCGCTGGGCTGCGACGCGCTGGCGGATGCGCTGGGCAGCCTCGGGCACCTTGGCGATGATCGCGCCAGCTTCGTCGCTGAGCGTGTAGACGCCGACCCCCACGGTGCCGACAAGGAGCGCGACGGCGACGGCCGCGCCCATTGCTCGAGGGACGCGGATACGCGCGAGCGACGTCACGATCGGCGCCAGGGCATAGCTCAGGAGAATGCCGAGGACGACCGGGATGAGCACCGTCTGGGCGGCTTGCAGCGCGATGATGACCGCGAGCCCGGCGAGAATCGAGAGCGACAGGCTCCGGACGTCGACCGGCATGCGGATGGCAACGGGGGCAGGTCCGCTCTCTTCGTCGGTCGTTGCTTTCTTTTCGTCGTCGGGCGTGACACGCTTTTCCATCTCGGCCGTGGCTGAGCACGAATCGTGCCCGCGCCGGATCCTCATGCTGGTTTCAGACTTCGACTTCTTGCTGCCCGACGACCTGATCGCGCAAACCGCGGTTCCACGCGGTCAATCTCGTCTGTTGGTCCTCGAGCGGACGAGTGGCGCCGTTCGGCACCGCTCGATTGCTGACCTGCCGAGCCTTCTCCGGCCGGGCGATCTGCTCGTCGTCAACAATACGCGTGTGTTCGCCGCGCGCCTGCTGGGTCATCGGGTGCCCAGTGGTGGGGCAGTGGAGTGTCTCCTGCTGAGCTCACTGACACCGGTGGCCGATGAGACTGTAAGAGGCGGGGATTCCAAGCCAGCGGAGTCCGTGGTCTGGGAGGCCCTCATGCATCCCGGCCAGAAGCTCAAGCCGGGTGCCGTGGTCAGGTTCGAGAGCAGCGCCGGAGTCCTGATGGGCGAGGTGCTCGAGCGTCATTTTCAGGGACGCCGGACGATCCGTCTGTGGCCGGAGTCGGGAGGAGACGTGACGACGCTGATCGATGCGCTGGGGCACGTGCCGCTCCCGCCTTACATCAGACGCGAGGACACGGCCGCGGATCGCGAGCGGTATCAAACCGTGTTCGCGCGCGCGCGCGGGTCCGTCGCCGCACCGACCGCGGGCCTGCATTTCACGGCGGAGCTGCTCGAGGCGCTGGCCGCGCGCGGCGTCGAGCTCGCGGAAGTCACACTCCACGTTGGATACGGCACGTTCAAGCCGATGAAGGTCGATCGCGTCGAGGATCACGTCGTCGATCCGGAGCCGTACTCGATTGGCGAGGACGTTGCCGCGGCGATCAATCGTGCGCGCGTGGAGGGGCGGCGCGTCATTGCCGTCGGCACGACGACCACGCGGGCGCTCGAAGATGCCGCCCGGCGCGGAAACGGCGTCGTCGGTCCGGGCACGGCGGCGGCCGACGTCTTCATCTACCCCGGATTCGAGTTTCAGGTGATCGACGGCCTGCTCACGAACTTCCACCTGCCGAAGTCGTCTCTGCTGATGCTCGTGTGCGCCTTCGCCGGACGCGAGCGCGTGCTCGCGGCGTATGCGGAGGCCGTGAGAGAACGCTACCGGTTCTACAGTTACGGGGATGCGATGCTGGTCGTGTAGCTCCGAGCTTCCGGCCGCCAGCCTCCAGCTGGAGGCCCTGGGAGCGGGAAGCTGGGAGCAGGAAGCTGCTATAATCACGAGTTCCTGCCGGTGTAGCTCAGTTGGTTAGAGCACGCGGCTCATATCCGCGTTGTCCGGGGTTCAAGTCCCTGCACCGGCACCATTTTTCCTGACGGTAAGGCGGCACAAGCGAGAGGCACGAGGAGAGGGGCTCCCTTTTCCTCGTCCTGCGCAGCACGTCCGGGGCATTCATGGCACTGGCGCGGCGCGTCCTCGGCACGATTCGGCGCCACGCGTTGATGCGCCGGGGCGATCGTGTGCTCGTCGCGCTCTCCGGCGGGCCCGACTCGGTTGCGCTCCTGCGTGTGCTGCGTGAGCTCGAGTCTGCCGGCGAGCTTTCGGTCGCTGGCATTGCCCACCTCAATCACGGCCTGCGCGACGCGGCCAATGACGACGAGCAGTTCTGCCGGGCGCTCGCGGCGGAGCTGGAGTTGGCATTCCGGTCCGATCTGGTCGACGTGCGCGCGCGTGCCGAGCGGCTCGGCACCTCGCTCGAGGATGCCGGCCGACGGGCGCGATACGAGCTTTTCGATCGCGTCGCGACCGAGCTCGGCGCCGACGTCATCGCGACCGGTCATACGCGTGACGATCAGGCCGAGACGTTCCTCCTGCGGCTTCTCCGCGGTGCCGGCCCGCGCGGACTCGCCGGGATCCATCCACGCGCGGGCCGTGTCGTGCGGCCGCTCCTCGACGTCGGCCGCGAAGAGCTCCGGGAGTACCTGGCCGCGCTCGGTCAGCCGTTTCGAGACGACGAGAGTAACCGTGATCTGAGCATCCCGAGGAATCGCATTCGGCACGAGCTGCTGCCCCTGTTGTCGCGTGATTTTTCGCCGGGTGTGACCGACGCGCTCGTCCGCGAAGCCGAGATCGCGCGGCACGACGAGGACCGTCTGCAAGGTGAAGCAATCGATCTGCTCGCTTTGATCGTCTTAAGAAGTGAGACGGGAAAGTCGGGAGAGGTAGAGGTTGAGGTTGATGCCGGGGCTCTGAGTGCCGTCCATCCGGCGCTGGCCGTCCGCGTCGTGCGGACGGTGCTCGAGCAGGTGGCGCCCGGCCGGTTCGTGGGATTCGATCACGTCGAGCGCCTGCTCGAGCTAGCGCGGGACCCGCGCGGCCAGGGGGCGCTGAGCTTGCCAGGGCAGCACGCCGTACGCCGGGGCGAGACTATCGTGCTCGGCCGCCGGCCGGACCCGCCTGAACCGTTTTCGAACTCTTTTCGCGTTTCGCTGTCTATACCAGGTGAGGCCGTCCTCGCCGCCCAGGGGTGGGCAATCTCTGCCGCCATGGATGTCCCCGGGGACACCCATGGTTGGATGTCCCCGGGGACATCCAAGGTTGAGTGTCCCCGGGGACATCCAAGATTGAGTGTCCCCGGGGACGGGGGCATGGAGCAGACAGTGGCGGCGGAGGGGCTGACGCTGCCGCTGGCGGTCAGGTCGCGGCAGCCGGGCGACCGGTTCAGGCCGCTCGGGATGGGTGGGCGGGAGAAGAAGCTGCAGGACGTTCTGGTCGATCGAAAAGTGGCACGAGAGGAGCGGGATTCCCTGCCCCTCGTGGTGGATAGCGCCGATAAAATCGTGTGGGTTGTGGGGCAGGCGGTGGCCGAGGATTTTCGGGTCACAGAGGCCTCACAAGCCGTGATATTCTTGAAAGCAAGGCGGTTAGGAGGCCAAGGTTGAATTCGACCCTCAAGAGCTTGCTCTTCTGGATGGTCCTCGTTGTTGTCGCGGCAATGATCTGGCAGTTCTCCGCGAACTTCAACCGGGGTCCCCAGCAGATCCCGTTCACGACATTCCTCAAGGAAGTCGAGGACGGAAAAGTCGCCGAAGTGGAAATCACCGGCAACGACATCAAGGGCAAGTACCAGACCGGCACCCCCGAAGGCGTTGCGCAGTTCCGCACTTACGCGGTCGCGCAGTACGAAGGCCTCGGCAATCTCCTCACCAGCAAGGGCGTCATCATCAACGGCCGCGACGCCGCGGCCAGCCCGTGGGCGAACGTCCTCTATTACTGGGCGCCCATCCTGCTGATGATCGGCTTCTGGATCTTCATCATGCGGCAGATGCAGAGCGGGGGGAACAAAGCCCTCTCGTTTGGCAAGAGCCGCGCGAAGCTCTCCTCCAGCTCGCAGAAGAAGGTCACGTTCAAGGACGTCTCGGGCGTCGACGAGGCCAAAGAGGAGCTCCAGGAAATCATCGAGTTCCTCAAGGAACCGCAGAAATTCCAGAAGCTCGGTGGCCGCATCCCGAAGGGCGTGCTCCTCATGGGCCCCCCGGGCACCGGCAAGACGCTGCTCGCCCGCGCGGTCGCCGGCGAAGCCAACGTCCCGTTCTTCTCGATCAGCGGCTCTGACTTCGTCGAGATGTTCGTCGGCGTCGGCGCCTCGCGCGTCCGCGACCTCTTCGAACAGGGCAAGAAAAACGCCCCCTGCATCGTGTTCATCGACGAAATCGACGCTGTCGGCCGTCACCGCGGCGCGGGCCTCGGCGGCGGGCACGATGAACGCGAGCAGACGCTCAACCAGCTCCTCGTCGAGATGGACGGCTTCGAGTCGAACGAGGGTGTCATCCTCGTTGCGGCGACGAACCGGCCCGACGTGCTCGACCCGGCGCTCCTCCGGCCCGGCCGCTTCGACCGCCGGATCGTCGTCAACCGTCCGGACGTCAAGGGCCGCGAAGGCATCCTCGCCGTCCACACCAAGAAGATTCCGCTCAGCGACGACGTGAACATCAACGTCCTGGCGCGCGGCACCTCGGGCTTCTCGGGCGCCGACCTGGCCAACCTGGTGAACGAGGCGGCGCTCAACGCCGCGCGCTACAACCAGAAGGTCGTCCGCATGGTGGACTTCGAGTTCGCCAAGGACAAGGTGATGATGGGCTCGGAACGCAAGTCCATGATCATCAACGACGAGGAGAAGAAGGTGACCGCCGTGCACGAGGCCGGTCACGCGCTCCTCGCCGTCCTGCTGCCCAACGCCGACCCGGTCCACAAGGTCACGATCATCCCGCGCGGCATGGCGCTCGGCGTGACGATGCAGCTGCCGATCGAGGACAAGCACAACTACACGCGCGAGTACCTGAACGACTGGATCGCGATCCTGCTCGGCGGCCGTCTGGCTGAGGAACTGACCTTCAACAGCATGACGACCGGCGCCGGCAACGACCTCGAGCGCTCGACCGAGATGGCGCGCAAGATGGTCTGCGAGTACGGCATGAGCGAAGCGATGGGCCCGCTGACCTTCGGCAAGAAGGAAGAGCAGATCTTCCTCGGCCGCGAGATCGCGCAGCACCAGGACTACAGCGAAGAGACCGCGATCAACATCGACAAGGAAATCAAGCGGATCATCACCGACAACTACTTCCGGGCCAAGTCGGTCATCGAAGAGCACAAGGAAGCGCTCGGCCGGATCGCCGACGCCCTCCTCGTGCGCGAGGTGCTCGACGCCGAGCAGGTCCGCCGGATGGTGGCGGGCGAGCCGCTCGAGGAACTGAAGGTCGCCGCCTCGTCATCGACGCCGTCTCCAGACGATTCGAAGCGACACAAGGAACGGCCGTCGATCGTGCAGCAGATACCGCCGCTCAACAAGCCGCTGGCGCAGGAATAGGGCAGTCGACAGTCTTCAGTCGGCAGTCAACAAGGCCACGACCCGGGTCGTGGCCTTCTCGTTTTAGATGACTCCCCGCAAACACTTCTCCATCGCGCTGCCCGGCCGTCGTCCGCTCGCGCTTGGGGCGCAGACGTTGATCATGGGGATCATCAACGTCACACCCGACTCGTTCGCCGATGGCGGGCCACGGCTCGACGCGGCGCGTGCGGTGGCCGATGGGCTTCAGATGATCGCCGACGGCGCCCACATCCTCGACGTTGGCGGGGAGTCCACGCGACCGGGGGCCGAACCGGTATCGGCCGATGAGGAGCTCCGACGAGTCCTGCCGGTGGTGGAAGCGCTTGCGCGGGACGGCCGCGTGCCGGTGTCCATCGACACCTACAAGGCAACGGTAGCGCGTGAGGCGCTTGCCAGGGGCGCCACGATCGTCAACGACGTCAGCGGCCTGCAGTACGATGACCGGCTCGCCGCGGTCGTCGCGGCTTCCGGCGCTGCGGTCGTGCTGATGCACAATCGCGGGCGCTCCCGCGAGATGTATCGGGAGGCTGCCTACGACGACGTGGTGGGCGAGATCGGCCGCGAGCTCGAGGCCGCGATCGGCCGGGCGACGGCCGCTGGCATCCCACGCGAGCTCGTCATCGTCGACCCCGGTTTCGGCTTCGCCAAGCGCGCCGAGCACACGTGGGAAGCGCTCGCGGGGCTCGACCGGCTGGCCTCGCTCGACCGTCCCATTCTCGTCGGTCCTTCCAGGAAGTCCTTCCTCAACTCGGCGAGCGGCGATCGGCCACCGTCCGACCGCGACTGGGGCACCGCCGCGGCCGTGACCGCGAGCGTGCTCGCCGGCGCGCATATCGTCCGGGTGCACGCCGTCCGCGAGATGGCCGACGTCGCGCGGGCGTCGGATCGTCTTCGGGCCGCGGCCATTCGGCATTAAGCTAGAGCCGCGATGAACGAGTATCTGTCCACGCTCCTCCGCTACCGGCCTGCCGCCGGGTGGTGGGACCTGCTGGACATCGCGATCGTCTCGATCCTGATCTACGAGTTCCTCAAGCTGATCAGGGGCACGCGCGCCGTGCAGATGGCGGTCGGGTCGCTGCTCATCGTCGGGCTGTTCTACGTGTCCCGGCTGGCGCCGCTCCAGACGCTCAACTGGATGATCCGCAACGCGCTGCTCTACGTGGCGTTCGCGGCGATCGTGATCTTTCAGTCCGACATCCGGCGGGCGCTGGCGCACTTCGGCCGCGCGCCGTTCTTCCGCTACTTCAACCGTCAGGAAGCGACCAACGAGACGATCGAAGAAGTGGTCGTCGCGGCCACGATGCTGGCGTCGCACCGGACGGGCGCGATTATCGCCATCGAGCGCGAGATTGGACTGAGGAACTACATCGAGAGCGGCATTCCGCTCGACGCGGAGATGACCTACGACCTGCTCGTGACGATCTTCCAGCCCACGTCGCCGCTGCACGACGGCGCCGTGGTGCTGCAGGAGAACCGCGTCGCGGCAGCGGCGTGCTTTCTTCCGTTGACCGTCAACCCCATCGTCAGCCGCGATCTTGGAACGCGTCACCGCGCGGCCATCGGTCTGACGGAAGAGAACGACGCCGTCGCGGTCGTCGTGTCGGAGGAGCGCGGGCAGATCGCGCTGGCGATCGAAGGCCGGCTCGAGCGCGACCTCACCGCCGACAAGCTGCGCGAACGCCTGCAGACGCTCATCTCGCCTCGGCGGACGGGCAGGCGCCGGCCGGCGACGCCGGTCTACGAGCACTGATGGCGTACCATCCGTTCCGCCATCTCGGCCTCAAGGTGCTTGCCATCATGCTCGCGAGCGTGCTCTGGTTCACCGTTGCCGGCGAGCACGTCGTCGAGCGCAGTCTTCACGCGCCGCTGGCGGTGCGGAATCTGCCGCCGAACCTCGAGATCGTGGGCGAGCTGCCGGAGTCGGTGGACATTCGCGTGCGCGGCTCGGCGGCGCAGCTGAGCCGCATCGACACCGGCGACGTCGTGGCGATGCTCGATCTGACGACGGCGCGAACAGGCCCCCGTTTGTTCCACCTGCGCTCCGACGAAGTCCGTGTGCCGTACGGCATCGATGTCGCCCAGGTGATGCCGCCGACGATCTCGCTGTCGCTCGAGAAGTCGGTGCGTCGTACGGTCCCGATCGTGCCGGCGACCGACGGCGATGCCGCGGCCGGGTTCGTCGTGGGACGGATTTCGGCCGAGCCGTCGACCGTGCAGATCGTGGGTCCCGAAAGCCACGTGCGCAACGTCGCGTCGGCGACGACCGAACCCGTCGACATTGACGGCAAGCGCGAGCGCGTGCGCGACGTCGTCACGGTCGGCGTATCGGATTCGTCCGTCCGGCTCGTCGAGCAGCCGCAGAGCGCGACCGTCGTCATCGAGATCCTGCCGGCACCGATCGAGCGCGAGGTGGCGGGTGTGCCCGTGCGCCACCGCCACCTTGGCCAGGGACTCGCGGCGAAGATCGTGCCGGAGGTCGTTCGCGTGGACGTCCGCGGACAGCGGGACGTGCTTGGACGCATCCGTCCGGATACCATTGATGCGTTCGTCGATCTGGCGGGGCTCGGCCCGGGCCGTTACAACCTTCGCGTCCAGGTCGATCCATCCGAAGAAGTCGGCGTCGGCGCCGTGAGTCCGACCGTTGTGGCGGTCACTATCAAATGAGCGTAAAGAAGCTGTTCGGTACAGATGGCGTGCGTGGGAAGGCGGGGGAGTACCCGCTCGATCATCCCACCGTGGCGCGGCTCGGGGCGGCGCTCGTGCACGCGATGCGGCCATCGATCGTCGCCAAAGAAGCAGAACGACCGCTGCGGTTCGTCGTCGGACGGGACACGCGCGAGTCGGGCGCCTGGATCGAGGAGGAGCTGGCGCGGGGCGCCGGTTCGGAAGGCGCGAGCGTGACGAGCGCGGGCGTTATCCCGACGCCTGCGATCGCCTACGTCACGCCGGCGATGGCGTTCGACGCGGGCATCGTGATTTCGGCCTCGCACAATCCGTTCGAGGACAACGGCATCAAGGTGTTTTCGGGGAAGGGCGAGAAGTTCACCGAGACGCTCGAGCGCGAGGTCGAAGCGATCATGGCGCGGAGCGACTGGGCGGTGCCGGCGTCCGCCACAGCGAGCTTCGACCACACGAACGTCATCGACGAGTACATGGCGCACACGCGGCTCGCGTTTCCCGATCCGCGCGGCCTGCGCGGCGCGAAGATCGCGATCGACACGGCGAATGGAGCGACGACGACCGTCGCGCCGAGGCTGTTCACGGATCTCGGATTCGAGCTGCTGGTGTTGAGCGGAACGCCGGACGGGCGCAACATCAATCTCGACTGCGGATCGACGCACCCCGAGGCGCTGTCGCGCGCGGTGCGCGAGAACAAATGCCGGATGGGCGTGGCGTTCGACGGCGACGGCGACCGCGCGATTTTTGCCGACGCCAACGGCCGCATCGTCGACGGCGACGCGGTCCTCCTGATGTGCGCGCGGCACCTCAAGGCGAACGGTCGCCTGAAGGGCAACGCGGTCGTCGCGACCGTGATGAGCAACATCGGCCTCGAGATTGCGTTCCGCGACAGCGGCATCGAGATGATCCGATGCCCGGTCGGCGACAAGTACGTGATGGAGGAGATGGTCCGGCGCGACCTCTCAATCGGCGGGGAGCAGTCCGGTCACATCATCTTCGCCGAGCATCTCTTTACTGGCGACGGCATCGCGACCGCGCTCAACGTGCTGCGCGTGATGGCCGAGACCAACCGTGAATTGGCCGACCTGGCCGGCGAGCTGGTGACCTACCCTCAGGTGCTGGTCAACGTGCGGGTGCGTGAGAAGAAGGATCTGCACACCGTGCCGGCCATCGCAGCGGCGATGGCGAGTGTGGAAGAACGCCTCGCCGGTCAGGGCCGCCTGCTGGTGCGTTATTCAGGAACCGAGCCCCTGCTGCGCGTCATGCTCGAGGGCCGCGACCAGAACGAGATTCAGAGCTGGGCGTCCGAGATCGCAGGCACGGTCAAAGAATACTTAGGGTAGCGTGGTCGTGCTGAGGGGCAGGTGAAATGGGGTCAGACGCAGAATCGCAGCGCCTGCGGTCCGAGCACTGAAAAATGACCAGTACTACCAAGCTCAGCGTCAACGTCAACAAGGTCGCGACGCTCCGGAACTCGCGCGGAGGGCATCTGCCGAGCGTACCCGACGCGGTCCTGGTGTGCGTGACGGCGGGCGCTCCCGGCATCACCGTGCACCCGCGAGCCGATGCCCGGCACATCACGTTCGACGACGTGCGCACGGTGGCCGCCGAGCTCAGGACCGACCACCCGGGGATCGAGTTCAATATCGAGGGTGATCCGCGTCCCGATCTCCTGGCGCTCGTGCACGAGGCCCGCCCCCACCAGTGCACGCTCGTGCCCGTCCGCGCCGGCGAGATCACGAGCCAGGCCGGCTGGCCGTCGAGCACCCCGGTCTCCACGCTTCAGACGACGATCCGTGATTTGCAGCGGGCCGGTGTTCGCGTGAGCGTATTCATCGACCCGGATCTGGAAGCCGTGCGCTGGGCCGCGTCGCTCGACGCGGATCGGATCGAGCTCTACACCGAGCCCTACGCGCGCGCGTTCGAAAAGGGCGGGCGCGAACGCCAGGAGAGCTTCGAACGCTACGCCGCCGCCGCCAGGCTCGCGCACAGCCTGGGCCTTGGCATCAACGCCGGCCACGACCTCGATCTCGACAACCTGAGGCTGTTCAGGACCCTCCCGCACCTCGACGAGGTGTCGATCGGCCACGCGCTTATCAGTCACGCGCTCTATGTGGGGCTGGATCGGGCGGTCAGGGACTATCTGGCGGTCCTGGGTAGTTAGCGGCAGGCTGCTCGCGGCTGGCTTCTGGCGGTTGCTACGCCGAGCGTCGGGGTTAGCAGCCGCCAGCCGCCAGCCGCCAACCGCCAACCGCTAGCGTTCTATCTCCCTGCACACGGCATCCGTAAACTCCGTCGTCGACGCCTGCCCGCCGAGATCGCGCGTGCGGACGACGCCGTTCGACAGCACGCGGCCGAGCGCGGCGCGGATGCGGACGCTCATGTCGCGTTCGCCGATGTGGTCGAGCATCATGAGGCCCGAGAGGAGGAGCGCTGTCGGGTTCGCGAGGTTCTTGTCGGCGATGTCGGGCGCGCTGCCGTGGACGGCCTCGAAGATCGCGCACGTCTCGCCCATGTTCGCGCCGGGGACGACCCCGAGTCCGCCGACGAGCCCGGCGCCGAGATCCGAGACGATGTCGCCGTAGAGGTTCGGGAGCACGAGCACGTCGAACTTCTCCGGCGCCATGACCAGCGACATGCACGCGGCGTCGATGATCTTCTCGTCGTAGCCGATGTCAGTGTACTCGCGCGCCACGTCACGGATGCTACGCAGGAACAGGCCGTCGCCGAGCTTGAGGATGTTGGCCTTGTGAATCGCCGTGACACGCTTGCGGCCGGTCCGACGCGCGTGCTCGAACGCGAACCTGGCGATGCGCGTCGACGCCTTCTCGGTGATGATCTTCAGGCTCTCGACGACGCCCGGAATCACTTCGTGCTCGAGCCCCGAGTAGAGATCCTCGGTGTTCTCACGCACGATGATGAGGTCGACACCCTGGAAGCGGCTGGACACTCCCTCGATGTTCTTCACCGGCCGCAGATTCGCGTAAAGATCCAGCGCCTTGCGCATGCCGACGTTGACGCTGGTGAACCCTTCGCCAATGGGCGTCGTGACCGGCCCCTTGAGCGCGACCTTGTTCTTGCGGACCGAATCCAGCAGTTCGAGCGGCAGCGTCTGATTGAAGCGCTTGAAGGCCGTCACGCCCGCGTCGTGCCGCTCCCACTGGACGTCGAGCCCGGCGACTTTGAGAATCCGCAGGACCGCCTCGGAAACTTCGGGACCGATCCCGTCTCCGGGAATCAACGTGATGATGTGAGCCATTAGTTGACCTGCTTTGGGCGCGCCTTGCGCACGCGCGGGGCGAGGAGCGCCGCGACCTTTTCGAGCAGCACGCGGTCGGCGTCGCCGAACGCCGCGGGCCGATCGCTGTCGATGTCGATCTCGCCGAGGACCTCGCCCCGCAGCATGATCGGCACGACAATCTCCGACTTCGTTTCGAGGCTGCACGCCAGATACCGCGGGTCCGCATTCACGTCGTCGACGATGATGGTGGCCTTCTCGGTCGCGGCGGCCCCGCAGATGCCACGGCCGAGCGGGATCCGCGTGTGCGGCGACGGCTTGCCGACAAACGGCCCGAGCACGAGCTCCTCGCCATCGAGCAGGTAGATGCCCACCCACGAGTAGCCAGGCATTTCGGCCGCCAGCAGCCGCACGGTCTCTTCCATCGCCCGCGCCGGGTCGCGCTCGATAGCGGTTTCGATCCTGGTTAGGAGATCCGGGTTGCTCAAGCGTTTAGTCCTCTTTTACTCAGCGCTCGCGGGGCCCCACCCCCGCTCGCTCTCGCGCGGCGACTTCGCGCCGCGCTCGGGCCGCAGGCGCTGCGCTCTATCTAAGCCACTGACCGTGTAGGCCCCCTGGTCGCGCGCTCAGTCCCTCAACTCGAACGGCACACGATGAAAGAACTCATAAGGTCCATCGTGTCCATCGTGTGAAAGCCGTGGGCGGTTCAGCATCAGTCCCGCAACTCGAACAACATCAACACCAACCCCCCGAGGATCGGCACCAGCTGGATAAGGGTCGACTGCCCGTGCAGCCGTCCGAACTCGACACGCCGGGGATCACCGGCCGGGAGGCTCGAGGGCGCAACGCCGCCGCCGATTTTCTGCTGGACGCTCTCGATGCGGCTCGACAGGACCATTCCGGCGTACAACGACGCGCCGATCATGAGCACCGCGATCGCGAGCCGGATCGAGAAGCGGCGCGGGCGGGGACCGAGTACGGCGCGGACGGCGAGCGCGACGAAGACGACGGCGCCGCAGCCGTAGGTCACGAGGTGAAACCGCCGCAGCACTTCGCCGAAGATCGCGCCCGACAGCAGCCGGCCGTCGGGCACCTGGCGGAGCGAAACGACGTCGAAGATGGCCGGCGCCGCGATCGCGCCAAGGGCGAGCAGTCCGCCAATCCAGACCGCAATCGCCAGGACTGTGGCGAACCGAAGCACAAGCATTCCCATCATTATAATTGACCGTGATCGTGGACACCGTCCGCTGGCTGCCCTGGGGCGCCGAGGCCTTCGCACGCGCGCGCGCCGAAGACCGGCCCGTGCTCCTCTCGATTGCGGCCCCGTGGTGCGAATCGTGCCTGGACATGGACCGCACCACCTACGCCGATCCGGGCGTCGCGGCCATCGTCAACGACCGGTTCGTGCCGATCCGCGTCAACGCCGACCGCCGCCCGGACATCAGCGACCGCTACAGCCTGGGCGGGTGGCCGACGACGGCGTTTCTGACGGCCGAGGGAGAGGTGATCGGTGGCGGAACCTACGTCACGCTGGAGCGCATGCCGTCGGTGCTCGCGCGCGTGGCGGACGCGTTCCGGTCGCGGCGCGAAGAGTTGACACCCGCGGGCAGCAGTACCGATGTCGCACCGCCTGATGGCGATGCGGCGGCCTCCGACCTTGTCGGACGGATCTTCGACACGTTCGACGATGACCATGGCGGGTTCGGGACCGAACCCAAGTTTCCGCTGACCGCACCCCTCGAGCTCGCGCTCGACATCCATCGCGAGTCCGAGGATCCGGCGATGGCCCACGTTGTCGAGGCCACGCTCGACGCGATGGGGTGGGGTGCTCTCTACGACGAGGTCGATGGCGGGTTCTTCCGCTACTCCGCGGAGCGGAACTGGAAGCGGCCGCATCAGGAGAAGCTCCTCGACGTCAACGCGAGCCTGCTGCGTATGTACGTCGAGGCATGCGAAACGCTGCGCGTCGCGCGGTATCGCGAGCGGGCCGTGGACGTGCTGCGCTACGTGCAGACGTGGCTTGCCGATCCTGTCGACGGCGGCTGGTCGGGATCGCAGCAGGCCGACCGCGACTACTACGCTGGCACGCTCGAAGAGCGTCAGGCCCGCACGCCGCCGAACGTCGACGGCGTGCTGTACGCGGCGTGGAATGCGCAGATGGTCTCCGCGACGCTCCGCGCGGCGGAGCTCCTCGACGACACGGCGCTCGGCGAGTTCGCGTTGAAGTCCCTCGAGCGTATCAACGTCGCATGCTACAGCCCCGGCGCCGGAGTTGCCCACTGCCTCGACGGCCGGCCATCAGTGCGCGGGCTGCTCGACGATCAGATCGCGATGGCCGCGGCGCATCTCGACGCGCACACGGCCACCGGCAACATCGTTTACGAGATGATGGCGCAAGAGCTGGCGCACTATGCCGTGCGTATGATGTGGGACGAGCAGCACGGCGGCTTCTTCGACCGCTCGGTCCCCGAAGCCGCCGAGCGCATCGGCCTGATGCGCGACCGCCTCAAGCCGTTCGTCGGGAACTGCGACGCCGCCCGCGTTCTCAAGCGCCTGGCCGCCGTCAAGGGCGATCACAATTTCGGCGAGCAGGCCGAAGCCACCCTTGCCGCCATGGCCCCCCTGGCCGCCCAACAGGGCCCCCTGGCCGCGCACTATGTGCTCGCCCTGCGCCAGCCCATCGGCTGATGTAACAACCGCGCCACACTCTCGCGGCTGGTTGCGGTCGAAAGATCAACAGGAGATCAGGAGCTTAGGAGGTTTTGGGTTTTTGCAGTAAGCCTCCTGATCTCCTACTCTCCTGTTAAAGGTCCCCGAACGGCGCCCGGCAAGCCCCGAACCCTGAACCCTGAACCCTGAACCCCGAACGCCGAACGCCGAACCCCGAACGTGAGATAAACTTTCCTGAACAAAATGACTACGTCTGCATCCGTTTCCGCTCTGAAGAACATCGCCACCGAGCTCCGCATCGACTCGATTGAATCGACGACCGAAGCGGGGTCTGGTCACCCGACGACGTGCATGTCCGCGGCAGAGATTGTCGCGACGCTCTTTTTTGGCGAGATGCGCTTCGATCCCAAGAACCCGCAGAATCCCGACAACGACCGCTTCGTGCTGTCGAAGGGACATGCGGCGCCGATCCTCTACGCCGCATGGGCGCACGCGGGGCTCTTTCCGCGCAAGGACCTCCTGAACTTGCGCCGGCTCGACTCCGACCTCGAGGGGCATCCCACGCCGCGGCTGTCGTTTGTCGACGTGGCGACGGGGTCGCTCGGCCAGGGCATCTGCGCGGCCGTGGGCACGGCGCTCAACGCGCGCCGCATCGGGTCCGACTACCGGACCTACGTGCTCCTCGGCGATGGTGAGATGGCGGAGGGCTCGGTGTGGGAAGCCGCTGACGTCGCGCTCTATCACAAGCTCGACAACCTCTGCGGCATCGTCGACGTCAACGCGCTCGGCCAGAGCCGGCACACGCAGTTCGACCATCGGATGGACGAAATCGCGTCGCGCTGGAATGCGTTTGGCTGGCACACGCTCATCGTCGACGGCCACGACGTCGAGGCGCTGCTCCACGCGTTTGCCGCCGCGCGCGCCGCGAAGAACAACCCGACGATGATTCTGGCGAGGACGATCAAGGGCAAGGGCGTCGCCTCGGTCGAGGGCAAGGACGGCTGGCACGGCAAGGCGTTCAAGAAGGGCGAGGAGGCCGACAAGGCGATCGCCGAGCTGAGGACGCAGCTGACCGGAAGCCCGTCGACGCCGTTGATTCCCTCGCCGCCCTCGAAGCTGCGCGAGGCGGGCAAGCCCGACTTCTCGAAAATGCCCGCGCCGTCGTACAAGCCGGGCGAGCAGGTGGCCACGCGCGAAGCATGGGGCACCGCGCTTGCGGCCCTCGGCGCCATCGACCGCCGCGTCGTCGCGCTCGACGCCGACGTCAAGAACTCCACCTTCAGCGACCGGTTCGAGAAGGCGTTCCCCGATCGGTTCTATCAGAACTTCATCGCCGAGCAGGTGATGGTCGGCGCCGCCATGGGCCTCGCCGCCCGCGGCGCGATCGCGTTTGCGACGACCTTCGCCTGCTTCCTGACGCGGGCGTCCGACTTCATCCGCATGTCCGGCCTGTCGAACGCGCGGCACCAGCTGAACGTGAAGCTGACCGGATCGCACGCCGGCATCTCGATTGGCGAGGACGGCCCGTCGCAGATGGCGCTCGAGGATCTCGCGATGATGCGCGCCGTGCCCGATTGCGCGGTGATCTACCCGTGCGATGCCGTCAGCACCGAGCGTCTTGTCGCCGAGATGGCTGCCTATCACGGACTCGCCTACATGCGCACGTCCCGGCCGAAGACCGACATCATCTACGGTCTCGACGAGACGTTCCCGATCGGCGGCTCGAAGGTGGTGCGTCAGACCGCGAACGACGTGGCCACGGTCGTGGGCGTGGGAGTGACCCTTCACGAGGCCCTCAAGGCGCATGACCAGCTGAAGGCTCAGGGTATCCACATTCGCGTGGTCGATGCCTATTCAGTGCAGCCGATCGACGCGGCGACAATGATCGCATCCGGCAAGGCCACCAAGGGCGTGATCATCACCGTTGAAGATCACTACGCCGTCGGAGGCCTCGGCGACGCGGTCAGCGAAGCGGTCGCCCCGGCGGGACTGGCGGTCCGCCGCCTCGCGGTCCGCGAGCTCCCGCGCAGCGGCCAGCCGGCGGAGCTCCTCGACCGCTACGGCATCTCGGCGAAGCACATCGTCGACGCCGTCCGCAAGTCCGCCTAGGGCGAGCGCGTGTCCAGGACTGCGATCGGCGCCGCCCTCGCCACGCTGGCGCTGACCCTCGTCGTCCAGACCGCCCCACAGGTGTCGGCGCCGCGCGGCGCGCGCGAGCCGGCGTGGTCGCCAGACGGCAAGCGCCTGGCGTTCTCCTACCTCGATCGGATCTGGCTCTCGGCGCCCGACGGCAAGAATGGCAAGGCGCTGCGGCCGGAGGCGACCGACATCGAGCGCGATCCCGCGTGGTCGACCGACGGCCGCTCGATCGTTTTTGCCGCCGATACCGGGCAGGGCTTCGACCTCGTCGTCTCTCCGACCAACGGCGGTGACGTCCGGCGATTGACGACGATGCCCGGCGACGAGCGCTGGCCGTCGTGGCTGCCCGATGGCCGCGTGGTGTTTTCTCATCGCGCCGCCGGCCGTTGGCGCTTGCATGTCGTCGACGCGGCGGGCGGCGAGCCCAAGCCCCTCTTCCCTGACACCGCCGCGGACGACGAGCAGCAGGGCCGCGTATCGCCGGACGCGAAGCGCATCGCGTACGTGTCGGATCGCGAGAGCGACGACGGCGATCGAGACTTGTGGGTCGCCGAGCTCGCACCCGGGCCGCGCGATCGCGTCGACGCGTTCGAGGCTGGCGCGCGTTCGCGGCGTCGAAGGGTTTCCTGCGTGGTCGCCCGACGGTTCGCGTCTGGCGTTCTTCGCCGTGCGCGAGGGCACGGGCGGCGTCTGGGTCGTCGGCGTTCCCGACGTGCTGGGACCACCGGCCGCCGCGAACGCGCCTCAAGCCGACGGCGGTGGCGCTCCCGCGCCGCGCCCGTCGTCTGCCGCGCCTGCCATGCTCGTGTCGCGTCACGGTGGCGCGCCGGCGTGGTCGCCCGACGGCAAGCGCCTCGCGATCGCCAACCTGCCGCCTCCCGACCTCTCTTACAACGGAAACCCGGAACGGAACACGGACGAGCCGCCGCCGCTCTTTGCCGGGGCGGATGCGTTCCGCCTGTGGCTCGTCGACGCGCCGCTGCCCGTCGATTCCGGCGAGCGCGAGATCGTGACGGCCGCACCGCGCGACAACCAGCTGCTCGTTGCCTTCGATCGCGTCTGGGAAACGCTGCGGCGCCTCTACTATTCGACCGGGCCGTCGGCCGCGCGCTGGCAGGACCTCAAGGCGCAATACCGTCCCCAGGCGCAGTCGGCGCAGGATGAAGCCGCGCTCGAGTCGACGATCGACGCGATGGTCGCCGAGCAGCCGCTCATCAAGCCGCTCGTCGTCTCGGACCGCGCCGTAGTCGTCTCCGGCAACCCGCTTGCCTCGCGCGCCGGCGCGCTTGCACTCGAGAAGGGCGGCAACATCGTCGACGCCGCGATCGCCGTGTCGTTCGCGCTCGGGGTTGTCGAGCCGGACGCATCGGGGATTGGCGGCGACGGCATGGCCATCCTCTACCTCAAGGGGATGACCGAGCCCGTCGCGATCGACTACAAGGATCAGGTTCCGATTCGCGCCACGCGTGACAATCCGCTGCTCACCGCGAGCACGGGCGACGGGCCGTCGGCCGCGAACATCCCTGGTGTCGTCGCGGGCCTCGATCTCCTGTATCGGAGCTACGCCAGCAAGAAGATCCCGTGGAGCGACCTCGTCGCGCCGGCGATCGACTACGCCGAGACCGGCTACGAGCTCGACGCGGCGCTGCCAACGACGATCGCGGAGGGCCGGAAGTTCTTCGAGAAGTATCGCTCGTCGTCCCGCATCTACCTGCCGGATGGCAAGGTGCCGAAGGCCGGCGATCGCTTCGTCAACAAGGATTACGCCGCCACGCTCAGGACGATCGCGAAAGACGGTGCGGAGGCTTTCTACCGCGGATCGATCGCGCGTCGCATCGCCGACGACATGGCAAAAAACGGCGGCCTGATTACCGTCGACGACCTCGCGCAATACCGCGCCATCGTGCGCCGCCCGCTCGCGGGCCGCTATCGCGATCATCAGATCTACTCGGCGCCGCCGCCGGTCTCGACCGGCGCGGCGCTCATCGAGACGCTGCAGATCCTCGAGAACTACCAGCCCAAGCCCGGCACGACCTACGCCCGCGACGCCGACTATCTTCACTACGTGATCGAGTCCTGGCGCGTGCGCGACCAGGGACCGCGAATCGCCGATCCGGCGCTCTGGGACGTCACCCTCGGGCCGCATCTCGATCCGTCGCACGCGGCGACGCTCTTCAAGCGGATCGACCCGAAGCAGGTCTTTCGCGACCGTCCGGCACCGCCCGCCGACACGCCGCCCGAACGGATCGGCCGCGGGACGACTGCGTTCGCGGTGGTGGACGGGGAGGGCAACATGATTGCCGTCACGCAGACGCTGAGCACGTGGGGCGGGACGTTCTACGTCTCCGATGGCCTGGGCTTTCTCTACAACAACCACCTGCGCTTCGGCGGCGGCGCGCCCGGCCGGTTCCTGCCGCTCGCGCGCTCGTCATCGACGAGCGTCCCGACGCTCGTGTTCAAAGCCAGCGGCTCGTCGCCATCGCTCGGCACGCCGCGGCTTGCCGTCGGCGCGGCGGGCAACAACTGGATACCGGCGTCGGTCTACGACATCATCCTCAACGTCATCGACGGCGGCATGGACGCGCAGCACGCCATCGAAGCGCCGCGCTTCCTCATCACCCGCGACCCCGCCGATCCCACCGGCAGCCGCCTCCAGATCGAGGATCGCATCCCCCGGTCGGTGCTGCAGGACCTCACCGCGCGCGGCCATCGTTTTCAGAAGATCGGCCGCAAGGGCGAGGTCAGGTACGGCTACGCCGCCGCCGCCGTAGTCGATGTCGACCGCCACCAGGTGCAGGGCGGCGCCGAGCCGAGGCGCTCGCACGCGGCAGTGGCGGTGAAGGCGGAGACGACGCCGCAGAATGCGCTTCCAGCTTCCGGCTTCCCGCTTCCAGCTAAACCCTCGACAGCCCAGTCAACACGTTAAGCTCTGAATGCCCTTGGCTGGAAGCCGGAAGCCGGAAGCTGGAAGCTATTTCCGCCCCACCTCCGCCACGAGCGCCACGAGCGCGCGCGGCGAGAACGGCTTTCCCAGGTGCGCCGTGAACCCGAGCGACAGGGCCTGCGTCCGATCTTCGGCGCGGGCGTAGGCGGTCAGCGCGATGATCGGGATCTCGCACCACTCCGGCGACGAGCGGAACTGCTGCACGAGGTCGAACCCCGTCGCGTGCGGCATGGCGATATCGGTGATGACGACATCCGGCAGGCGCGACTCGAGCGCGGCGAGTGCCTCGCGAACCGACGCCGCGACCGTGACCTGCGCGCCGGCCTCGTGGAGCACCGTCATCACGAGCTCGCGCGCGTCCGGATCGTCGTCCACGCCGAGCACGTAGAGGTTCTGCAGGATGTGAGGCAGCGCCTCCGGCGGATGCGGGACGCCGGAGTTCTCCGCCGCGAACTGGCGGCCTGCCTGGACGCCGATGAGCGGCAGCCGGATTATGAACGTCGCGCCCTGTGCCTTGCCGGCGCTCTCGGCCGTCGCCGTGCCGCCGTGCAGCTCAGCGAGATGGCGGACGAGCGACAGCCCCAGCCCGAGCCCCGAGTGCTCGCGCGTGACGTCCGACGTTTCCTGGCGGAAGCGCTCGAACACGTGCGGCAGGAAAGCGGGGTTGATGCCCTCGCCGGTGTCTCTCACCCGCAGCACGGCATCATCGTCCTCCTGCGCTAAGGTGACGTCCACTTCGTCGCCGGTGTTCGAGAACTTGATCGAGTTCGAGAGCAGGTTCCACGCGATCTGCTGCAGCCGGCTCGCGTCGCCCGAGACAAACGCGACGCCGCGCTGAGCGCGCACGCGCAGCGTCACCCGCCGCGCGTCGGCCGCCGGCTTGACGGCATCCACCGCGGCCTCGACGACGACCGCGAGATCGACCGGCAGCATCTCCAGGCGCACGGTGCCTCGGATGACGCGGGCCATGTCGAGCAAGTCCTCGATGAGCTGCGCCTGCACGCGCGTGTTGCGGTCGATGACGTCGAGCGCCTTGGCCTGTCCGCCCGCGTCGAGCGCGCCCAGCTTGAGCATCGCGACCCAGCCGAAGATCGCGTTGAGCGGCGTGCGCAGCTCGTGCGAGACCGTCGCCACGAACTCGTCCTTGGCACGGCTCAGCGATTCGGCGGTGCGCCTGGCCGCCTGCTCGCGATCGAACGCCGCCGCGCGCTGCCGCTCCGCGTCCCGCTCGGCCGTAATGTCCCGAAACACGACGACGATGCCGAGAAGCGTGCCGTTGGCGGTCTGGATGGGAGACGCGCTCTCGCCGATCGGGATTTCTCGACCATCGCGCGACACGAGCACGGCCTGGGACGGCAGGGTCACGCCGCCGGCCGTTGCCGCGACGCGCGCAAGCGGACTCGCGTTCGGTTGCCGCGTGCGTTCGTCGAGCGTGACGAACACCGTGTGGATTGGCGTGCCGATGGCATCAGCCTCCGACCATCCGGTCAGCGCCTGCGCCACGGGGTTGAGGACCGTCACGCGCCCATCGGCGTCGGTCGCGATGACGGCATCGCCGATGCTTCGGAGCGTGACGAGCAGCCGCGCCTCGTTGCGTTCGCCGACCATTCGTGCCGCGTGCTCGCGCACGAGGGCGTCTTCGAGATCGTTCGCGGCCCTCGCGCGCTGACGCTCAGCGTCGTCTCGCTCCTTCAGCCGCCGGTCGAGGATAGCGGCCGCGTCCCGAAGGCCTTCGGCGAGATCGTGGAACTCGGTGACGCGGGAATTCCAGTGCGGCGTCGGCTCGCCTCGCGCGACCGCGCGAGCGGCGGTCACCGCGGCGACCTGAGCCCGGACGATGCGCCAGCGCACGATGAACGTCATCAGGAGGCCGCCGCCGAGGATGGCGACGCCGACCGTGATGAGGAGAAAGAGCGAGTTGAGAATCGGCCTGTCGACGGCGGCCACCGGGAGCCCGATACCGACCGTCCACCCCGTGTCGGGCGATCGACTCCAGGCCGAAAACGACGGCGTTCCTTCGAGCAGCTGCGATCGCAGTGCCCCTTCCGGCGCCGTTCGCATCGCCTGGGCGAAGTCCGGGTACGGTTTGCCGCCGACGTAGACGGCCTCGGCCCGCGTCCGCGCCATGATCGTCTGTTCCGCGTCCATGAGCGCGACGACGCCTTCGGGCGGCGCCTGCTGCCGTTGCAGAACGGCGCTGAACACGGCCGCGAGGATGCGGGCCCCGAGCACGTATTGCAGCTCGCCGTTGCGCACCACGGGGACGCCGATCGAGACGAAGAACTGGTTCGTGGCCGGGTCGCGCCTCAAAGGCGATATGGCGGGCCGTTTCGTCTCGCGCACCGTGCGCACCCAGTCGTCGTTGACGAGCGCGGACGACTGCCCGTATGGCACCGCCGTGTTGACGACCACCCGCGACCCCGGCTCGACGAGCCGCACCGCCTCCCAGCCCTCCTGCAGCGTCAGCATTTCGGTGGCGGTGACGTAGAACGGCTGGAGGTCGTTCGGGTCGATGTGGCCGAGCTTGGCGAGCGCGTAGAGGGCGGTGATGGTGCTCTGGACTTCCTGGCTCACGGCCACGGAAATCGCACGCGCCCGCTCGACGTTCTGTCCGTTGACGAGGACCTGCTGCTGTTGCCAGGACTGCCAGATGAGCCGCCCCGAGAAGAGCCCAAGCGGGACAATGGTGACAAAGAGGAGGAGCGCGAGAATGGTTCCGAGGCGGACCCGGCGGACAGGCTCCCGTAGACTCACGGCTGACGATTCTATCGCGCCACCAGCTCGAGCCACCGTTCGACGTCGATTCGAAAGTCGGAGCCCTCGACTGTGGTCGAGGTAGTGTCTTCGCCGTCCGGTCCGGCGCGCCGCTCGGCGAGATCGGCCCGGATCGCCGCTTCCATGGCGCGGACCTCGAAGAGGTTGACGAACAGGTCGATGAGGAACGCCCGATCCGCGATCGACGACCGGACGCGCGCCGGGGCGCCGCCGGCCATCTCGATGCCGAAAATCTCGCCCGCCGACTCCGAGAGGAGCGTGAGGAACTGCCGATCGGTCTCGTCGCCGGCGTTGCGGCCGCCCGAGCCGAGCACGCGCGTCTCATCGCCGCCGGAGTCGCAGAAGAGCCGCAGCTGGGACGGCAGCATGATGACCCACGCGTCCCACGCGCTCCCATCGTCCCACTCGAGATGCAGGATGGTGCGCGCGCGGAGCAAGGACGCGTCGAACCGCGGGCTGTCGTCGCCGAGCGTCCGCTCGATCACCTCGTCGAGCCGGACGGGCTCGCGCGGGATGCGGATGGGGAAGAGCTCCTCGCGTGTCCTGAATTGTTTTGCCGCGAGCTCGAGCGCCTCGAGCACGCGAAGGCGCAGTTGCCGTTCGAAGTGCACGCTTCAGACAAACACAGAAAGTGGTGTGAGCACAACCCGTTGCCTCCGTCCGCTTCGCCTCCCTCATCTCCGCCCACTCCGCATACTCTTCTCTCCACCATCGACAGCGTGTACTCTCAGACAACCTATGAAGGCACTCGTTATCACCCGCCCAGCGACCATTGAGCTCAAAGACATGCCGCGGCCCAAGCACGCGGACCTGTGTCTCGTCCGCGTGCGCAGGGCTGGTATTTGCGGTACCGACCTCCAGATCCTCGAAGGCTACGCGGAGTTCACTGGGATCCCCGGCCACGAGTTCGTCGGTGTCGTCGAAGAGGCGCCGGCGGCTGACGCTCGGTGGGTCGGCAAACGCGTCGTCGGCGAAATCAATATTGGATGCCGGCACTGCGACTGGTGCGCCCGGGGGATCAAGGAGCACTGTGACAATCGCAGCGTCGTCGGTATCCGCCAGCACGATGGCGCCTTTGCCGAGTACCTCTCGCTGCCCGCGGTCAACCTGCACGAGGTTCCCGACGCGATGGACGATGACACGGCGGTGTTCGCCGAGCCGGTGGCCGCCGCCTGCCGGATCTTCGAGCAGATGCGCGTCGACGCCCGCGCGCACGTCGCGATCGTGGGCGACGGCCGCATGGGACTTCTAGTGGCGCAGGTACTGAGGACCGCCGCGCCAGACGTGACCGTGTTCGGCCGCCACGACCACAAGCTCGCCATCGCTCGATCGCTCGGCCTGACCACCGCGCGCTCCGACGACCGCGTGCCGCCGGCCCGCTTCGACATCGTCGTCGACGTCACCGGCCGGCCCGAAGGCCTGCGCCGCGCGCTCGAGATCGTCAAGCCCCGCGGTACCGTCGTGATGAAGTCGACATTCCACGGCGAAGCCCCGGTAAGCACGTGGCCCATAGTCGTCGACGAGGTAACCCTCGTCGGCTCCCGCTGCGGCCCATTCCGCCCCGCGCTCGACCTCCTGGCGTCCGGCGCCGTGCAGGTGAAGCCACTGATCGCCCGCGTGGCCAGGCTGGACGAGTACGAGTCCGCGTTCGCCGAGGCGAGACGCGCGCTGAAAGTCTTGTTTGACGGTACCTGAACCCTGAACCATGAACCGCCCCGTCCTCGTCCTATTCGCGCTCCTCTCGATCCCGGGAGCGCAGACCGCCACGCCCGACTTCGACCTCGTCGTCTATGGCGGCACCTCCGCCGGCGTGATTGCCGCGGTCCAGGCGAAGCGCCTGGGCAAGACCGTCGTCATCGTCGGGCCCGATACGCATCTCGGCGGGCTCTCGAGTGGCGGGTTGGGATTCACCGACACGGGCAACAAGGCCGTGATCGGCGGCTTGTCGCGCGACTTCTATCACCGCATCTGGCAGCACTACGACCAGCCGGGCGCGTGGAGCTGGCAGAAGCGTGAGGAGTACGGGAACAGGGGGCAGGGGACGCCGGCCATCGATGGCGCCGAGCGGACGATGTGGATCTTCGAGCCGCATGCCGCGGAAAAAGTGTTCGAGGATCTCGTCAGGGAGTATCGGATTCGCGTCGATCGAAAGGAGTGGCTCGACCGCGCCAAGGGCGTGTCGAAGACCGGCGGTCGGATCAGCGCGATCACGATGCTCAGCGGGAAGCGGTACAGCGGGCGGATGTTCATCGATGCTACCTACGAGGGCGACCTCATGGCGGCCGCGGGCGTCGACTATCAGGTCGGGCGCGAGTCGCAGGCGACGTTCGGCGAGAAGTGGAACGGCGTCCAGACTGGCGTCTTGCACCACCGCCATCACTTCGGCGTGCTGAAGGAGCCAATCAGCCCGTACGTTGTTCCGGGCGATCCGAAGAGTGGCGTCCTGCCACGGATCAGCACCGCGCCCCCGGGCGAGTATGGCAGCGGCGACAAGAAGGTGCAGGCCTACTGCTATCGCTACTGCGTCACGGATCATCCTGATAACCGCATCCCGTTCGCGAAGCCCGAGGGCTACGATCCCGCGCAGTACGGGTTGCTGCTTCGCATCTATGCGACCGGTTGGCGCGAGACGTTCGACAAGTTCGACGCCGTCCCCAACCGCAAGACCGATTCGAACAACCACGGTCCCTTCAGCAGCGACAACATCGGCCTCAGCTACGACTATCCCGAAGCCTCGTACGAGCGCCGCCTCCAGATCCTCAAGGAGCACGAGACCTATCAGAAGGGCTGGCTCTACTTCGTCGCCAACGATCCTCGCGTGCCGAAGGACGTGCAGGAGCGCATGCGTCAGTGGGGGCTTGCGAAAGACGAGTTCACCGATAACGGCGGCTGGCCGCATCAGATCTACGTGCGCGAAGCGCGGCGGATGGTCGGGGAGTTTGTGATGACCGAGAACGAGCTGATGAAGCGGCGGCCGACGCCGGCATCGGTCGGCATGGGCTCGTACACCATCGACTCACACAACGTGCAGCGCTACATCACGCCCGAAGGGTACGTGCAGAACGAGGGCGACATCGGCGTCCCGCTCCCCGGCCCTTACGAGATCGCCTACGGCGCGCTCGTCCCTGAACGCGGCCAGGCCGACAACCTCATCGTGCCCGTCTGCGTCTCGAGCTCCCACATCGCCTTCGGCTCGATCCGCATGGAGCCCGTCTTCATGGTACTGGCCCAATCCGCCGCAACCGCCGCCGCGATCGCCATCGATCGAGGAGTGGCCGTGCAGGACGTGCCGTATCCGGAGCTGCGAGCGCAGCTGCTGAAGGATGGCCAGGTGCTGGAGTACGCGCCACCGAAGTGACCCTGCTCGCGGCTCGCGGCTCGCGGCTGGCTGTTGCTGAATCCGAGATCGGAGTTCGAATGAGCACAGCCAACAGCCAACAGCTGCTGGCTGCTGGCTGTTGCTGGGTCGAGCATCGGGGTTCGATGAAGCAACAGCTAGCCGCGAGCCGCGAGCCGCCGAGCAGCGTCAGCGCGTCACCCCTCCTGCGCGATGACGGCCACCGTGTCCCTGCTCGCCCCGATCACCGCCTTGAGCGGAATCGTCTGATCGAACGTCGCCAGCCGGCCTCCCATCTTCCTGGCCAGACCGAGCAGATAGACGTCCGTGAGCTGACGATGGCCGGAGATGTGCGAGAGGTTGAAGATCGTCGCGTCCCGCAGCGAGATTGCGTCCGACCAGAAGTGGGTGCGCGGGCGAGATGGTGGGGCGCACTGCCGCGTGACCGCGCGTCGAAGGCTGGAGCAGCTTCGATTTCTGACGATGTTTCAGCAGTTCGAGTGGGTGCCGAACCTGCCAGGTCCCTGAGTTCGGTCGCCCGAGGCCGGAGTCAGGCCCGGGTTGGTCCCTCGTCCGAAGTTGGAGGCAAGTGGTCGATCAACCGATCGAGCTTGTGCTCGACCCGATCGAAGCGTTTTTCGACCTGATCGAACCGTGTATCGACTTGCTCGAAGCGTTTGTCGACCTGATCGAACCGTGTATCGACTTGCTCGAACCGTTTGTCGATCTGATCGAACCGTGTATCCACCTGCTCGAACCGTTTGTCGACCTGCTCGAACCGTGTATCGACCCGCTCGAACCGTTTGTCGACCTCGTCGAGCCGGCCATCGAATCGGTTGAAACCAGCATCCATCTTCTCGCCGAGCTGTTTGTGGGCGAACTCGGTGTACTGCCGTTGCTCGACGATGGCGCCTGTGGCTTCGTCGAACCTGGCGTGAACTCGCCCGAACCCGGCATCCATCTTCTCGCCAAGTTGTGTATGGGCGAATTCGGTGTACTGCCGCTGCTCGACGATGGCGCCAGTGACTTCGTCGAACCTGGCGTGGACTCGCCCGAACCCGGCAGCCATCTTCTCGTCGAGTTGTGTATGAGCGAATTCTGTGTACTGCCGCTGCTCGGCGATTGCTGCTGCCACGTGATCGAACCGCTGGTTCATCAACTGCGTCAGCTCGGCTACCGACCCGGTCAGCGTATCGAGCGATGCCGACATCTTGTCCATCTTGCCCTCGACCGTCTGAACGCGCTTCGCCAGATCGTCAATCCCGTCGGCCATCGTCGTGCCCTTCGTCGAGTCTACCATCGTCGGTTCGCTCGACTGCAGGAGCACGATGCGTGCCCGAAAGGCTCATCAAATTGTCCGAAGGATTTTGTCGATTGGCTGGCCACGGTTGCACAAACTGCCACCGTCGTCCGAGCGAGGTGCCGCAGTTACTGCCTGCCGGCCTATGACGCTGCGTTCTGCCGCAGTGTCATCGTCGCGCCATGGGTCCACTTGGAGTAGCACCCGCCGCACAAGAGCGCGCCGAAGGGCGCCTCCTCCGGCGCTTTGATCGAGAGCACGCGCGAGCCGGTGTCCTCGGCCGGCACGAACCCCGCCTCGCACGCCGCGCACGGCTGGCTCTTCGACGAAGCGACGTGCTTGACCGAGATCGTCAGAGTCTTCATCTGGCGAGTCTAGCATTCTGACGCTGGCACGGGCTCAAGGCTCAAGGCTCAAGGCTCAGGCTCAGGGCTCAGGCAAGATCTTCGAGAGGTTACTCAGAGGTTTTGCCTGAGCCTTGAGCCTTGAGCCCTGAGCCGACGCGCTGTGTTCGGTTCCCCTTCTCGCATCGTTATCCTATAGATCCCCTCGCCCGAACATCCCGCCGAGACGTGTGCCGCCTCAGCACAGCGGCCCCGCGCAACACAGATTTTTGCGCAAAAAGTGCGATCGGCGTATTGACAACATTGAGACAGCCGGGCACTATGTCGCTGCTCCCGGCAACAGTTCTGGTCGTTCCCCAAGGTCCCCGAGGTTCCCGTTGGAAGTCCTCGTGTGTCCGGATTGGGAGTGGTCTCTGAAACGATTCCCGTAGCTTCCTTCAGGGTAGAAGGAGCAGCGGCAGGCACGCGAAGCCAGATGTGGAGGTCGACATGAGTGCTTCTCCCGACGCCGTCATGCGGCGGTGGTTTCAGGAAGTGTGGAACGAGCGCCGCGAGCAGACGATCGACGAGCTGATGGCACCCGGCGCGAAGGTGCACGGGTTGGCGGGCGGCGTGATTGACGGTCCCGAGGGGTTCAAGCCGTTCTACCGCGCGTTCTGCGGTGCGTTTTCCGATTTCAAGGTCGACGTCGTGCAGACCGTCGTCGAAGGCGACCGCGTGGCGGCGCTCTGTCACGTGACCGGCCGTCACGTCGGCGACGCGCTCGGCGGCAAGGCCACGGGGCGGGCGATCGATCTCTGGGGCACCACCATCGGCCGCGTTCTCGACGGCAAGATTGTCGAGGGCTGGAACACCTTTGACTTCCTGACGATGTATCAGCAGATTGGGTGGGTGAAGTCGCCGGTGGTGGGGGAGTGAGACGCCCTGTGAAGAGAGCGTTCGGAGCGTCCGCGTCGACAATCGTAGTGTCCGCCTTTAGGCGGACCCATCCGCGTGCTGCAGGTTCAACCGCAAGCTTGTTGACTTGCGCCCTGGTCCTGCTCGGAATGTGGTCCGCTGCCAGCGTCAGCGCCGCCGACCAGTGGATCGAGGTCAAGAGCGCGCACTTCACCGTCGTCTCGAACGCGAGCGAGCGGACGACGAGGCGGCTGGTGTGGCAGTTCGAGCAGGTGCGGAGCGCGACGTCGGCGCTCTTCTCGTGGGCGAAGACCGATCTCAACCGGCCGCTCCACATCATCGTGGTGAAGGACGAGAACAGCATGCGCGCGCTCGCTCCGCAGTATTGGGAGGAGCGGCGCTCGGTGCGTCCGGCGAGCGTGTGGGTCGGCGGGCCAGACGCGACCTACATCGCGCTGCGCGGCGACGCTGAAGTGGAAACCCGCGGCAACGTCAACCCGTACATGACCGCCTACTGGTCGTATATCGACATGGTCCTCGGGCAGAGCGTCGGCCGCGACCTGCCGCTCTGGTTCCGCCGCGGCTTCACCGAGGTCCTCAGCAACACCATCGTCCTCGACGATCGCGTCCTCATCGGGGCGCCGATCCCGTGGGAGCTGCAGACGCTGCGCGAGCGGCCGCTGCTGCTCCTGCCCAAGCTGCTGACGATCACCGACCGGTCGCCCGAGGTGACCGAGGCCACCAAGCGCGAGGTCTTCGACGCCGAGACGTGGGCGTTCGTGCACTTCCTGATGTTCGGCGACGAGGGCGCGCGCTCCGCCAAGCTCGCTGCGTATGCCAGCCTCGTGGCCGCCGGCAAGGACGCGGCGACGGCCTTTGCCGAGACGCTCGGGCCGATCGAGCCGCTGGACAGGGCGTTCCGCCTCTACTATCAGCGGGATATTTTCAGCTATCGCCAGGTCAACCTCGACGTCAGCGTCGAGCGCGAGCGCTTTCCCGTGCGGCAGATGCCGCCGGCGGAGTCCGCGTCGGTCCGCGCCATGTTCCACGCGGTGATGCGTCGCCCCGTCGAGTCGCGCGCGGCGATCGCCGAAGCGCGCAAGGCCGACCCGGCCGCCGCCGGCAGCTTCGTCGCCGAGGGCATGCTCGCCGACCAGGACAACAAGTCCGAGGAGGCAAAGGCCGCGTATACGAAGGCCGCCGAGCTCGGCTCGACGAACGCGTTCGCCTACTTCCGGCTGGCGCAGCTGACCTGGCAGCCTGGGGCCTCGAAGGAGACGATTGCCGCCATCGAGCAGCACCTGACGAAGGCGGTCGGCTTCAACACGCGCTTCGCCGCTGCCTACGCGTGGCTGGGCGAGGTGCGGACGTATCTGGGCAATCCCGACGGGATCGGCCTCATCCGGCGGGCGATCACGATCGATCCGCTCGAGGCGAGCTACCGTCTGCGCGCCGCGAGCATGCTCTTGAACCAGGGCAAGCCTGCCGAGGCGCGCGCCGATGCGCAGGCCGCGCTGTCGCTGGCCGATACCGACCAGGAGCGGAAAGAGGCGCAGCGGTTGCTGGATGCTGCGGCGAAGGTCACGCCTGCGCTCGCCCCACGCCCCACGCTCGCTGCCGCCGAGCCGTCATCGTCTTCGTCGTCAGCGTCTCCCTCGTCGGCAGGCGCCTCGGCGCCAGCTGTTGCGAACGCGCCGGCGACCCCCGCCGCCACGAACTCACCAGCGCCCGCCGCCGCCACCGCCAAATCGCCGGCACCGGCCGCCGCCGCCGCGCCGCTTCGCGCCGATGCACTCGGCGACATGAACGCCCTGAACGCGAAGTGCCAGTCCGGCGACGCCACCGCCTGCAGCCGGATGCTGCCCGTGGTTGAGGCCGAGTGCGCGCAGAAGATCGGGCCTGCGTGCGGCTTCGCCGGCTTCCTCTACGAGCGCGGCCGCGGCGTGCCCGCCAATGCGGCCATTGCGGCCTCTTTCTACAATCAAGCCTGCGAAGCCGGCGAGCGCATGGGATGCGTGGGCTTCGCGCTGCTGCAGGCACGAGGGAACGGTGTCGCGCCCAACATGGCCAAGGCGCAGGCGACCTTGGGTCAGCTTTGTACTGACGATGTCCTCGAGGCGTGCACGCAGCTGGCCGTGCTCATCGTGCCTGGAGGGACGGCGGCCGACCTGGCGCGCGCGCGCGAGCTCCTGACGCAGGCGTGTGACGGCAAGCACGCGCGCGCGTGCGAGATGTTGAAGTCGATGCCGAAGGCGCCGGCTAAGTGAGGTCAGTCGCCGAACACGTGCGCGAGCGGGATGTCGAGGCCGGGGAAGAGCGGAGTCCTGAGGACGTCGCCAGCCTCGCGCGAGAGCTCGACGGGTCGAGCGAAGCGTTCGCCGTCGCGGCGGTAGACACGGATCACGTCGATGTCGGGATCGACGATCCAATACTCGACGACGGTCGCGCTCTCGTAGAGACGGCGCTTGATCGTCTCGTCACGTTGTCGAGTGCTTGGAGACCCAATTTCCACGACCAGGTCTGGAGATCCGCTGACGTGTTGGCCCGCGAGAAGCTCGGTCGCGCGCTCGTTCGAGACGTAGAGCAGGTCGGGCTCGACGACGTCGAAAATCGAGAAGCGCACGTCGAGCGGGGCGTAGAAGACTCTGCCGAGCGGATGCGTCTTCAGCCAGGTACCGATGAGCAGATACAGCCGGCCTGAAATCTCCTGGTGCCTGATGTTAGGCGAGGGCGTCACGTAGTGCTCCCCGTCGATCAGCTCGTGCCGTTGCCCATCGTCGGGGAACAGCAGGAAATCGTCGTAGGTGAGCTTCACGCCAGGCATGTCGCTCATTGTAGATCCGGGCGGAGCAAGGGATACGCCAGAAGGACGATCGCGGGATTCTCATGTGAATCGGGGTTGTAGCGCGCCGGCGCTCGCAGTTATTGCGATACGCCTGCGAGGCTGATGTCGCAGTTTCTGCGGCGAAGGAAGAGCGTATGACCCGACCTGTCAGCGTCGCCCATCAGAATCGCGGTGGGCGGCATCGTGTGACCGAGAGGGCGAAGCATGAGCGTGCTCGGACTGCGAGATAGACAGCGTCGGATTGGCGGATTGCCGAGAGTCTTTCGAAGAGCGTGAGCGCGCGACTCAGCGCGACTAATCTAGCGACCCTCTGCGCCCAAACCAGGGAGTCGATCATGGCGATCCGAGAACGCAAGCGACCAGCTCACAGCTGCTTCGGCCATTTCTGCCTGGCGTGCCGCGAGCAGCCCATCACAACGGTCCAGACGAAACACTTCGACGGTCAGTTGCAGCGAATACCGCCGGCACAGCCGCGAGGCGAACAAAAAGCGAATATAATAGCCTGGACGTGCCGCCGGCGCTTTCGGACGTGCACGGTAGCTTTACGGGTCCGGCCGCTCGCTGAAGCGAGTGCGCTGCATCGAAGCGGCGGTGGCGCAATCAGTTCCGGTCGTGGCAAATGGTGCTAGCCAGTCCTTCCGAGCCGCTCTCGCACCTCGAGGTGCTGGTGGTCGACTGCCAGGCCACGGCCGCCGCTCCGCGAGGTCATCTCCTCGAGATCGGCTGGGCCCGGGTCCTCGGCACGACAATCACGCACGCGCGTGCGTCGTTGATCGCGCTACCGGATGGCGAGCAGATTCCGCCAGCTGTTGCGCGGATCACTGGGATCTCCGAGCACTTGATGCGGTCCGGTGTCGACGGACGCTGCGCCTGGCGCGAGCTGACCGACCAGGCCGCGAGTCTCACGCAGCAGCCCGCGCCGACGGTCATCCACTTCGCTCGATTCGAGCAGCCGTTCCTTCGCACGTTGGCCGCCGGCGTGTTTCCGCTCGACGTGGTCTGCACGCGGGATATTGCCAGGCGTCTTTTCCCCGATCTGCCTCGCTGCAGCCTGCGCGCACTTTCTGGATACTTCGGTCGCGCGGTTGGTGCGCTGCGTCGCAGCGGCGATCACGTCGAAGCGACGGCGTTCGTCTGGCAAGAGTTGGTCGGCCTGCTCGACAGTGCAGGGTGTGTCGACGTGGGGCGCGCTCCACGATTGGCTCGCCAGACCGGTCAAGCCGACCAGGTGTCGACGCCGCGTGTGGCCGATGCCGCGGGACGTGCGGCTTTCGGTGCCGGATGCCCCTGGCATCTATCGCATGCTGCGGACAGACGATAGCGTCCTGTACGTCGGCAAGGCAGCGTCGCTCCATCATCGGGTCAACAGCTACTTTCGGAAGCAGGCCGGCGTGCCCGAGCGGTTGCTCGAGATGCTGTCGCAGGCACGTGCGATCTCGTTCGACGTCACACCAAGTCCGCTCGAGGCCGCGCTCCTCGAGACGGACGAAATCAAGCGGCACCGACCGCCATACAACGTCGCGCTCACGAGTCAGGACCGCGCGTTGTGGTTCACGTCGCTGGACCTCAGCGCGCGTAGTTCACAGCCGTCGTCGAACTGCCCGCTCGGACCATTTGCTTCGACCGAGACGCTCGATCAATTCGCGGCACTCGCTCAGGC
>CAVRYF010000015.1:0-150768 GCA_963725325.1 uncultured Acidobacteriota bacterium
GGTGACGCGACAGAAGGGGAACGCCGCCGGCCTCACGCGCAGGTTACGCGCTGCTCCCGTTGGTCGGCCAGTTGCTGCCATCAGGTGAAGGGTATTCGTTTGGGTAATGGTGCCATTCACAAACCCAGCCTGACGTATATGTTCCAAACACCGATCGCGACCATCGCCCCACCACCGATCAACCAAGCGCGGTTCTCACGCCTCATCTTCAGATTGCCCGGGGTGGGTGGCAGCGAGTTGACGTAGGCGCGGTGACGGAGCGCCGTCACCACGCCGAAGAAACCGGATCCGAACCACGCGACCGCTACGAAGACCCCTAACAGCCCAGAATCACCGCTCATCGCTTCTTCGCCACCTTCCGCTTGCGGGCCGGTCTCTTCGCTCGCGGTCAGTTCTGATTAACGCCGCCGCTACCAAGAGCACGACGCCACAGATACTGCACCACCTAACGTACCGGCGCACGTCCACGTTGAACGCGATGCCTACAACGCGATCTACGTTCGAGTCCCAGTTGGCCCGAACGACGAGTTCACCATCGGGCAAGGCGCTGGGATTCCGTACTGTGATGTCGAGCCTGACCTTCTCGCCAGGTTGGGGTCGAAACACCAGACCAGGATCCTGAGCGCGAGACGAATACGCGTACGGCACCTGCTCTACGGCCTCAACATCGAGTGGGCCTCGCCCTGTCGACGCTGTGACCTCAACACCGAGCGATGACCATGACAGCACGAATGAATTATCTTTCTCGGCGAACCCGAACACGATGTAACCCGGATCGCCCCACCCGTCTCGAATCCGGGCCCATTGGTCAGTCGCCGGCACTCCGAAGATGAGGCTCGCGGACCCCGCCTTCTTCAACGAGTCAAGGGGAAGGCGAGCCACAGGGGTGAACGCGACGTCCGCGTCTTCAGTAGATGGGCCGTAGATCCCCGACGTATACACGCCCGGCACCAGTAGCAATATGGCGCAGACAACCAGGGCGTGCCGCCACGTGAATCTGTGTTTGTTGTTCATTCCCTATTGAAGCATCGCCCAGTTCAGTCTCGAGCCGAGAATGCGGATCGCCCTAACGAGTAGCAAGCCGACGCGCATATCGCAGCCGCCTCCGCGAGGCACGCAGCATAACGCGAAACGGCCTCGCAGGAATGCGGGCCAAATTCCACGTCGCATGGGCACTTGTGCAAGTTGGTCTCCTCCGACGGTGGCGGATTGGACGGACCTGGTGATACCTCGCCGGCGCGGCGCGTAGTGCGGCGCCTCGAAGTCGTCGAGCGCGCGGTTGCAAATCGTCGAGAACGTCCTGGCACGCATTGGCATCTTGATGCTTGCAGTCTAACGACCGGCGCGTAAAGCCGCGGCGGTCGGTTGCTGGGGCGACGCGACAGAAGGGGAACGCCGCCGGCCTCACGCGCAGGTTATACGCCGCTCGCGTTGGTCGGCCACAGCGTCGGCGGGGGCAGCCTCAGGCGGCAATCTCTGAAAACCCCATTTCCACCTTTTCGCGAATCCCCCGGAAATGTCGCACCCATTTGTAGCGTGCCGGAATCAGCAGACTGGTGTCTAATCGAGCAGAGTGACGGAATCATCGGCGAGTTTCGCTCGCACGCAAATAGAGGTCGCGTTGTTCGTGTGTCTCACGGCGACACTCGCGTGTCGCCCAGCACCCCACCGCTCCTCGGCTCAGCAGTCGGCGTCTGGACCAGAAGGCGTTTTAAAGGCCCCGACGGGCTCTCCGCGGCAGGCGAACCCACGCGAGACATCTTCCGCACCGAAATGTGTCACGGTGAAAGACCTTCCTGCGCCGCCGCGCAAAGTCCGCGACCGTAAGCCGGAGGTGTCCGACATGCGTGGCATCCGGACCCATGCGGGTGTATTGATTTTTGATTTCACGATCTTGCCTACTGGGAGCGTCAGCGATGTCCGGCTTGTGAACACGATCGACAGGGAATCCCCATGGCCAGTGCTCGCCGACCGGTGGCGGTCGGCGATCTCGGATTGGCAGTACGAGCCCGCGATGGTGAACAACCGGCCCGTGGCGGTATGCCTGACAGTCACGGTCGATATCCACGTGGCGTAAGCCCCGTTTGGACAGATTCAGGCCGCTATTCCTGAGAATCGCGTCTCTACCTTTTCACCAATCCCACGGGGACGCCATCCTTCTTCACAGCGAGCTTCGAGTCTCCACGCCGACTAGAAGCCAGAGCAGGAGTGCGAACAGGGCCGTAAGCACTGCTGATGTGAGGGCGAGGCCACTGTCCTCCTTCATTGCCTTCGGCAGCAAGAAGCGGACTGCCCAGATGCACGTGCCGAGCATCGCGATCGAAAAGAGTGTCTCGAAGTTCATCGGACTACCCGTTAGACACCGACATCCGCAGCTCGGCCGACCGACCGCGTGTGGTCGATGGAGTAGTACCCGCTGGGGCCGCCATACCTGCCGCTAGCGCCTGACGGGCACTTCGATCTTGACCGTATCACCCGCGACGAGTGTGACGGGCACCGCGAGCGGTCGGAGGCGCTCGAGGATAGGCGCGTTCCGTCGGATACATGACCCCAGGACTTGGAACGGCCGCGATGAAGTAGCGGCCGGGAACCACCGGTCCGAGTCGGAATGTGAATACCCGTCCAGGGCGACGAACGGCGCCTCCCGCCGCCGCCGGCCGCACCGTCATGTCCGTCGTCGCCTGTATGGCCGTGTACTGCACCGAGCCAGCGTGCCATCGGTCGGGGTCTTCGGAAAACAGCATCACGAGCACGTTTTCGGGATCGTCCGGCTCCCGCAAGCCGGTCAAGGTCACCTCGACCTCGGCCTGCTCGGTGGTGAACGTGACGAGCAGATCGTCGATGACCTCCGTTCCCGTGAAGTGGACGGGTTTGCCAGCGAGATCATCTCCATTCGCGCGGCCGATCGACACGAGTGACGCCCCGCTCATCTGCGCGTGGAGGATCATCGGACCTCGCAGTCCGGTCAACTCGAATCTGTCCGCTGCCTTGCGGTTGAGCCAACGGCTCCTTCGCGTAAGACGGGCCGAACTTCCCCGGCGGCCGAGTGGCGGTGACAGTCACGTTCGGAAACGGCCGGCCGCTGTTGGTATCGCGCGGAGGCCCTTGAACCACGACCCGTCCCGAGAGTCTCGCGCCGGAGTTCGTCTGGACCTTCAGCGTGACGTCTCCATCGACTGTGACGTTGACGTAGGCCGCCTCCTCCTGCCGGTAGCTCGTGCCCACGATCAGGTAGTAGTCGCCCGACGGCACGTCAGAGAACACCAATGGGCCATCGTCCTGACGACTCGCCTGGCGCATCGAATTCGAGAGATACACGTCGCCGAGGAGCGTAAGGGTCGCTGACGCCTCACGGCCGAGCGGCACTCCGCGCGAGTCGACGGCGTCGATCGCGACCCTCGCGAGCGGGCCGGACGCGAGTGCAACGTCCACCTTCGTGGTGTCCTTGCCGCTGCGCACCACGACGAGCTTCGCATCCCTGAGCGCCTGGGCGCCTGGGTGGTAGGTCGTCACGAAGCCGGAGCGTCGAGTCGTCGCGCGATCGCGTGGGGAATAGCACGGGCGTCGCGACGACGTAATAGTCGCCGGGTGACAGATTGAAGAGCCGGAACTGCCCCCGGTCGTCCGTCGAGGCGCGCCGGCGGCAGGCATCACCGTGACGTGGCCCCGGAAGTCGGTCTTGCGGAGAGCCTGAACCTCCACGCCCAACAGGCCCTCGCCGTTGCCGTCGGCGATGCGCCCCACGATCGCGCCGGTTCGCTCGAGCCGGATCGGCACCTCGAGCGCTCGTCCTTCGCCGACCATCGCTGGTCTCGCGCGTGGAAGCCCGAGGAACCCGTTCGTTGGTTGGACGCTGAGGTCGTACGAACCAGCGGGAAGTCCCGCGAAGTCGAACGCACCGTAGTCGTCCGTCTCCACTTCTCTCTGGACGTACGCGTGCTTCGCGCCGGTCCGCACTGCGGCGGGAACTCCTGAGAGGCTGACGTGCGCGCGCCTGACCGGTGCGCCGTTGTCCCTCGCCAGCACGCGGCCCGTGATGCGAGCGGAGCCCGTGGGCTGTGGCTCGGGGCGTTGCGGCGTGCTCTGCGCGAGCGCCGGGCTCGCGATCGCGACCGCGCTCAGCGAAAGGAGAGTCAATAAGCTGCGCACACGTGGGCGCATACGTTCCTGTTGCAGGCGCGGCATAAGGAATTAGACGCCGCACGAGCGCCAATGGCCAGGCCGGATGCGAAACACAACTGACCGGAGCCGCCAGAATCGTAATCGCGAACGGATGGGCCGCGCGGAGACGATTGCGTCTCAGGGAGTAACACGCTCGGGCCCCTGCGTGGCTGTGAAGCTAGAGGTTCCGGGTGTTCAGGCTGCCCGTGGTCGAACCCGCGGGCGGCGGATCAGCCTCGCGAAGGCCATGTCTGGGCAGTACCCATCCGCTGCGGCCTTGTCCTTGAATTGCTGCCAAAGAACGAATGCCAGCTCAAGGTGCTCCGAAGGGTCCACAGCACCTTGGCCTTTTAGGTCCGACCTTTGCGAAAACGCCAGATAGCTGAACATGACGCACACCAGGCCTCCGAATATGGACTCAACCTGTCGACTGCTCGAATAGCTGGCGTCGTACAGGAGGTGTGGGTTCGGGATTGGTGGTTCGTTGAGATGGCCCACGCCCCACACAAACGAATAGACGCCCAGCGCTGCTAACGCCCAGCCGAGCATGGTCCAAGCTCGTTGCCTGTTCATAAACCAAGTGATTTTGTTACAGCCGTCGAGGTTACACCGCCGGGAAAATCTGGGGGTTCTGGCAATGCTGCCGGAGGGGTCTTGTTTACAGCGCGTTGGCGGGCCACCAGCGTATTGAGAAGGGGCCACCCATTGGCGAACGGTGCCTCCTTGGAACAACACCCCTGCGAATCGGAGCAGCGTGTTACCCATGTGTTACCCAGCGAGGTCGAGGCCAACGAGTGGGAGGCCGCGACGAGCGATTTGATTAGGAGATTTGGAGCCGACGACCCGGCTTGAACGGGTGACCTGCTGATTACGAATCAGCTGCTCTACCAACTGAGCTACGTCGGCCTAAGGCGAGGGGATGCGATCCGTCCTTGACGGCCGGACCGCCAATCATTCTAGCAGACCGGGGGCCGAAGCCCAACCCAAGGCGCCTAGGCTCAAGGCTCAAGGCTCAGGGCGCAAGCAAAACCTTGGACCAATTACTCGAAGATCTTGCCTGAGACCTGAGACCTGAGCCTTGAGCCTTGAGCCCAGGCGCCTTGAGCCCGACGTCAGTCCAGCGTCCTAAGCAACCCCTCCGCATAGAGATAGTCCATCGTGTCGCGGCCTTCGGTGAACCACGACAGGATCGGGTGCAGGAGGTCGCGGGCCTCGGCGGGCCGGCCGTGCTCGACGAGGTGATGGGCGTAGCCGCGCGCGGCACGCAGTTCGAGCCACCGCGCGCCCTGTCGGCGGGAGATCTCGAGCGCCTCGCGATACTTCCGCTCGGCCTCGTCGACGGCCCCGGCGGCGCCGAACACCTCGGCCTGCAGCCGCGAGTGCTCGGCGTCGTACGAGTGCTGCCCGGTGGCGTCCGCGACCCGCGTCGACTCGTCGAGCGAGGCCTGCGCGCGGTCGAGTCGGCCCGCTCGCAGCTGCGCGCCCGCGAGAAGCACCAGATAGTAGGGACGGATGAGGGCCGACCGTGTCAGCGTGTGCGCCGCGAGCCCTTCCTCGAGCACGCGCAGCCCTCGATTCAGATCGCCCATCTCGATGATCGCCCGGCCGACGAGCGGCGCCGCCCAGTACATTTCCTGCGCGATGCCGTGCGCATGGCAGACCACGGCGAGCTGCTCGTAGGTGCGCTGGGCCTCGCGCGGGGCGCGGCGGGCGAGGTGCACGAACATCTCGAAGAGCAGCGCGAACGCCCGCGGCTGCGGATGATCGAGGGCCCCGGCGGCCGCGACGGCCTCCTGCGCAAGCGCGAGACCGGTATCGGGAAACCCGCGCAGCGTCATCGTCCGCGAGAGTTCACAACGGCAGAAAATCCCCGGCTCGATTCCGGTCTGCCACACGCGGGCACCGTGGAACGCCGGGTCGTACAGGGTCATGGCTTTCTCGAGGTGCTGGTGTCCGGACTCGAGCGCGCCAAGATGGAAGAGCGCGGCGCCGACCGACCACTCGCCGATCATCTGCAGGTGCGGATCGCCGAGGCGCTCGAAGAGCGCCATCATCTCGAGCGAGATGTCGTGCGCGATGCGGATTTCTCCCGACACGATATGGTGCGCCGACATGCCGATGAGGACCGGGATCACGCGCGACGGATCCTCGACCTGGCGGCTGAGCTCACGGGCTCGCTCGTAGGACCGCCCGACTTCGGCCATCGCGTAGCCCTTGCTGGTCTTGACCGCCAGCGCGTAGGTCATCAACAGGCCGAGCTCTGCCGCCGAGCGTGCCGGGCTCGCCGGCTCGCCCGCGAGCAGCGTGAGGCCACGCTGCGCCAGCCGCGCCGATTCGTCGTGCGCGTAGAGCCGGCCGGCCGCCTGCGCCGCGAGGTTCCAGTACTCGGCCGCGCGCACGCCGTCGCGCGCGACTTCGAAGAGCACCGCGATATCCGATAGTTGATCGGTCTGCTGGCCGTAGCGTTGCACCAGCCGTTCGGCGATCGCCCGGCTGAGTGCGGCCTTCCGCGTGGCTCGCACCGAGTCGAAGCACGCGTTCTGGTACATGTGGTGCGCGAATCGGTAATGCAGCGTCAACGACCGGTCAGGGGCCTCGAGCTCGCCGATGTAGCGCACGAGCGCGTGCTCCCGCTCCAGCCGCTCGAGCCTGGACTCGACCTCCTCCTCGTCCATCTGGATAGCAGACGCGAGGATGGCCGAATCGAAGTCCATGCCCTGCACGCTCGCCGCGGCCAGGAGCCGCCGGTCGGTATCCTCGAGCGCGTCCATCTTGCGCTGAATCAGGCTGCGTACCGATTCGGGCAACTCACGCGCGATGGCGGGCAGCGCCTCCGCGATGGTCCACCGGCCGTCCTGCTGCTGGATGACCTGCCGTCGCCGGAGATCGCGCAGGACATCGGCCATGAAGAGCGGATTTCCCTCGGTGCGATCGTGAATCAGGCCGGCGAAGCCGGGCGGAAACGAGTGTTCGGGAAACTGCAGCGCGATGTAGCGCTCGATGGCCCCTTCGCTCAGATCGGACGGCGCGACCTCACGGCAAAGACCGTGGGTCAGCAGGTCGAGCTTCAGCGAGAGAAACGGGTGGCGCGATTGCCGAAGAGCCGAGGGGCGCGCCGTGGCGACGATGAGCAGCCGCGTGTTGTCCAGCCGGCGGGCCAGATACCCGATGAGGTCGGTCGTCGACGGGTCGGCCCAGTGCACGTCGTCGAACCAGAGCACGATGGGCTGCATCCGTCCGGCCTCCTCGAGCAGCGACGCGATCTCGCGCTTGAGGCGTTCCTGCGATCCGCCCGCGGTTTCGGCGGCCAGCCGCGCCGCGGACGAATCGTTTTCGGTCGGCGGCATGAGCTGCGCGTACCAGCTCGGCGCGAGCGCGCGGACGAGGCGCGTCAGGCTGCCAAGCTGTTCGCTCTTCTGGAGACTCTCGAGCGCCTCGAGTACCGGCAGGTAGGCCTCGCTTCCGGCCAGCCGTTCGGAACACCGGCCGCGACCGACGCGCACCGGCTCGCCACGTTCCTCGAGCTCGGACACGAACGCGTCGACGAGCGTGGTCTTTCCGACGCCGGCCTCGCCCGAGATCACGACCATCCGGGCCTTCCCCCGGCGGGCGCGCTCGAACTCGTCGTTCATGGCCGCGAGCTCGTCCTCTCGCCCGACCACGTTCGAGCTCGCCGCCAGGCGGCGCGGGGAGACGGTGACCGACGACAGCGCCGTCGCGATATTCGAATCGTGCGCAAGCGCCAGCCGGTACATCACTTCGCTCGCACCCGGCCGGAGACGCTGATCCTTCTGCAGTGACTCGAGGATCAGTTGATCGAGCGCGCGGGGCAGCTCGGGGTTGAGGAGCGAGGGCGGCTCCGGCGTTTCCCACATCAGCGCGTTCAGCGTCCCGAGTTGCGACGCAGCCATGAACGGATGACGGCCCGTGACGAGCTCGTACAGCACCACGCCGAGCGAGAACACATCGGCTTCGGCAGCGACGGTCTCTCCACGCGCCTGTTCCGGCGCCATGTAACCGATCGTGCCGAGAATCAACCCGGCTTCCGTGCTCGACCGTCCAGCGCCCGTCGATCCGGCCCCGTACTGGTCCGGCTGCTCCCGTGCCAGTCCGAAATCGAGCAGCTTCACGTAGCCATCCGGCCGCACCATGACGTTGTCGGGCTTGATGTCCCGGTGAATGATCTGTGCCCCGTGCGCGACGGCGAGCGCCTCGGCCACCTGCCGCGCTATCCCCACGATGCGGGAAAGCGGGAGACCCTGCGCCGCCAGCTCACGGAGCGTCGACCCCTCGATGAGCTCCATCGCGATATAACGGTCGCTGCCGACGACGCCCGTTTCGTAGATGGTGACGATGTTGGGGTGGTTGAGGGCCGAGGCGAGCGTGGCTTCCCGGAGCAGACGATCGAGGGCCGAATCGTCGTCGATCAAGACGCGCCGGATGACTTTCAGCGCGACGTCGCGGCCGAGCCGCGGGTCGAAAGCGCGATATACCTCCCCCATGCCACCCGAGCCCAGATGCAGCTTCACCTCGTAGGGGCCGAACAGGGTACCGGGAGGCAGGCTCAACGGAGTGGGCGGCGGCATCTGCCGAAGGGATCTAGGCGGTGGTGGCGAAGAGGCGTTCGGTGTCCTTGCTGAACAGCACCCAGAGCCCGTAGATGCCCAGAATCGTGACCCACGGGAAACCGAGGAGCGCGATTGCGGAGAGCACGATGCCGAGGATGCGTGCCCAGGGCTTGAAGTAGAGCAGGCCGATGCCCGTCACGATGGCGGGCAGCGAGAATGCGAAAAGGAACGCGACGAGAAACGCGCCGACGACCGACAGAATCGGAATCGCCATCGCCGCATCTTCCGGCTCGGCCGATGCGCTGATGATGCCGGCCGCGCCGCCGACGCCGATCATCATCAGCGCCGCGACGATCAGCCCGATGACGCCAATCGCAATGTTGAGGACGCCGAGCACCCGGACATGTGTGTCCATCTAGTGACGCGACGCCTCTAGGTCTCGTCTTCCCCCACCGTCTCGTCTTCCGCCACGTCGTCTTTCTTGGCGCTGGTGGCGAAATTGTCGACTTCGGCCTCTTCCACGTCGTCCTTGGCACGCCAGTCTTCGTCGGCGTCGTAGATCCGACTGACCGGGCGCTCCTTGATCGGACCCTTGGGGCCGCGGTCGGAGTCCTTGCGCGGCGGTTTGCGCTTGTTCTTCGGCGGGGCGTCCGGGCCGAAGTTGCGGCTGCGCGAACCCGGGGCGCCGCCACTTTCCGGAGGTCGCGGCGAATACCCGCCGGGCCGTGGACTGCTGAATCCTGAGGGCGCTCCTCCGGGACGCGGACTGCTGAAGCCGCCCGGTCGCGGGCCGGGGGGACGATCTTCCCGCGGTCGCGCTTCGCTCACCGCCAGGGGCCGCCCCTTGAACGGTTGCTGGTTGAAGCGCCGGATCGCCTCCTCGGCGACCTCGCGATCGGTGTAGTCGACGAACGCGAAGCCTCGCGGTCGTCCGGTCTCCCGATCGGTGGGGAGCACGATTTGCGCTGGTGCTCCGACGCTCGACAGATGCTCGCGTAGATCCGGCTCGGTCGCGGAATAAGGCAGGTTGCCGATGAACAGACGGACTGACACAACTCCCTCGTGTTTGGACCCGGTAAAACCCCGGCGACACGGAACATCCGTCCCGTCCGAGGCCCTCCTTGGCTCCAACAAAATAGCATGGACCCCGCGCCACGGCCACTAATGGTTCGCCCGCGGGCGGTTGGGGACGGGGGCGGGGTGCCGTGGTACGGCTCAGGGCTCAAGGCTCAGGGCTCAGGCAAGAGCTCCCGAGTGCCCAATCGATCGGCTAGGAGTTCAAGGCTCTTGCGTGAGCCCTGAGCCCTGAGCCCTGAGCCCTGAGCCTCTGAGCCTTTCTACGACGCTCGAGGTTGAAGCCCCAAGAGGGGGTGCGCTACCATGGACTGTTGAGGCTTTCCCAAAAGAGCACACAGTAGATGCCACCCACTCGTGAGGCCAGGAACCATATCGTCGTCCGCGGGGCCCGCACGCACAACCTCAAGAACGTCGATCTGACCATCCCCCAGCGCGCGCTGGTCGTGATGACCGGGGTCAGCGGGTCGGGCAAGTCGTCGCTCGCCTTCGACACGATCTACGCCGAAGGCCAGCGGCGGTATGTCGAGTCACTGTCGGCCTACGCGCGCCAGTTTCTCGAGCGGATGGAGAAGCCGGACGTCGACGTGATCGAAGGCATCTGCCCGGCGATCGCGATCCGCCAGAAGAACAGCATCCGCAATCCCCGATCGACCGTCAGCACGACGACCGAAATCCACGACTACCTCCGCTTGCTCTTCGCGCGGGTCGGCCGCACCATCTGCCGCAGCTGCGGCCGCGACGTCGTTCGTGAAACGGCAGAGGTCGTATCGGCTCAACTCGGCACACTGCCGGCGGGTACACGGCTGCTCATCGGTTTCGACATGCCGGTCGTGACGACGGCCGCCCTCCCGAGCCTCGAAGGCGCGGAGGGGCGTGACGAGCAGGACGCCGCGCACGACGACGAAGGCGGGAGCGAGGAGGATGCGGCGCAGCGGGGCCTGCCCGATATGGTGGACCCCGTGGCCGAGATGCTGGCGGCGCTCCGGCGCAAGGGGTTCGGGCGCCTCTACGTCGATGGACAGACCCTTTCGCTCGAGGAGGTCGATCCGGCCGTCCTCAGAGACCGGCCGATGCTGCAGGTCATCGTCGATCGCGTGAAGGTCGATGGCGATCTTCGCGCGCGGCTCACCGACTCGATCGAGACGGCTTATTCGGAAGGCGGTGGCGCTGGATTCGCCATCGAGCTGACCGAACCTGCCCCCGTCGTCCACAGGTTCAGCGAGCGCTTCGAGTGCCGCCGCTGCGGGATTCAGTACGAGGTGCCGCAGCCGCGCTTGTTCTCGTTCAACAACCCGTTCGGCGCGTGCGGCGTCTGCCACGGGTTCGGGAACATCATCGAGCTCGACATGAACCTGGTCGTGCCGGACGCCTCGAAATCGATCCACCAGAACGCGATCGAGCCGTGGAGCAAGCCGCACTATCGCGCGCAGCTCGCCGAGCTCAAGCGCGCGGCGAAGGCCGTCGACCTGCGGCTGGACGTCCCCTGGAAGGATCTGACCGACGAGGAGAAGCGGTTCGTTGTCGAGGGCGACGGCGCCGAGTACGAGGGCGTGAAAGGGTTCTTCCGCTGGCTCGAGCGCAAGAAGTACAAGGTCCACGTTCGCGTCTTCCTGAGCCGGTATCGCGGTTATCTCACGTGCCCGGACTGTCTCGGCGCCCGGCTGCGACGCGAGGCACGCGACGTGAAGGTCGGCGGACAGACGATCGATCAGGTGTGCGCGCTCACCGTGCGCGACGCGGACCGGTTCTTTGCCGACCTGACGCTCTCCGAGAAAGACGCGGCCGTCGCCGACAAGGTGATGAAGGAGATCCGCAAGCGGCTGGGGTTCCTGCGTGACGTCGGGCTCGACTACCTGACGCTCGATCGCCTGTCGTCGACACTGTCGGGCGGTGAATCGCAGCGCATCAACCTGGCGACCTCGCTCGGGTCCGCGCTCGTCGACACGCTGTACGTCCTCGACGAGCCGTCGATCGGCCTCCACTCGCGCGACAACGAGCGGCTCATCACGATCCTCCGGCAGCTTCGCGACCAGGGCAACACCGTCCTCGTCGTCGAGCACGACGCTGACATGATTCGCGTCGCCGACACGGTCGTCGACATGGGCCTGGGAGCCGGCGAGCAGGGCGGCCGTGTCGTGTTTTGCGGCACGCTCGAGGCGCTGCTGCTCGAGCCGCGGTCGCTGACCGCCAAGTACCTGCGCGACGAGCTGGCGATTCCGGTGCCGGCGGTGCGCCGCAAGCCGACGAACCAGAAGCTGAAGGTGCTCGGCGCGAGCGAGCACAACCTGAAGAACATCGACGTCGAGATCCCGCTCGGGCTCCTGACGGCCGTGACCGGCGTCAGCGGATCCGGCAAGAGCACGCTCGTGCACGACGTCATCTACGCGGCGCTCAAGCGCGCGAAAGGCGACTGGGACCGCCGGATCGGCGCGCACCGCAAGCTCGAGGGCGCCGAGTTCGTCACCGACGTCGTTCTCGTGGATCAGGCGCCCATCGGCCGAACGCCGCGGTCCAATCCCGTGACCTACCTCAAGGCCTTCGACCCGATCAGGGAGCTCTTCGCCGCGACGAAAGATGCGCGATCGCGCGGACTCACGGCCAGCCACTTCTCGTTCAACGTGCCCGGCGGTCGCTGCGAGGCGTGCGAAGGGGAGGGCGAGGTCAAAGTCGAGATGCAGTTCCTCGCCGACGTGTTCGTTCCGTGCGAGCAGTGCGAGGGCAAGCGGTTCAAGCCGCAGGTCCTCGACGTCCGCTACCGCGGCCGCGGCGTCGACCAGGTGCTCGACATGACCGTGCGAGAGGCGCTGACCTTCTTCAGCAGCTCGCCGAAGGTCCTCCGGCGCCTGCAGGTGCTCGACGAGATCGGCCTCGGCTACCTGCGGCTAGGGCAGCCGGCGACGACGCTCTCGGGCGGGGAGGCGCAGCGGATCAAGATCGCGGCGCACCTGTCGTCACATACCGGCGATCGGATCCTCTATATCCTCGACGAGCCGACAACGGGCCTGCACTTCGATGACATCGCCAAGCTGCTGGCGGCGTGCAAGAAGCTGATTCAGGCGGGGCACAGCTTGCTCGTGATCGAGCACAACCTCGACGTGATCAAGACGGCGGACTGGGTTGTCGATCTGGGGCCCGAGGGTGGCGAGGAGGGCGGCCAGGTCATCGCCACCGGCACGCCGGAGCAGGTCGCGCAGAACGAGGCGTCTCACACCGGGCGGTACCTGCGGGATGTGCTGGCCGTGGGCCGCGCGAACGCCTACGGCGTCGCGCGGCACTAGTCGCCGTTCGAGGCTATCACAGACCGAGCAGAATCAGCACGGCCAGTCCGGTCGCGACGTAGGCGGCGATGGCCAGCACCTGCTTGGCAATGCGATCGACACTCTGATCCGCCGTTCGGTGATTGAGGAAGGCGAGCCAGAGCAGCAGCGCCACGAAGCCCCCGACCGCGGCGATCAACAGGAAGAAGACGCTCAAGGGGTCGAGGAACGGCTGATCGAAGACCGAGGACCGCCACACCCGCCACAGCTGTGATCCGATCGTCTGGACAAAGAGGACTGTCGCGACGACGCTCGGAAACGACAGCACGAGCGCCGCGATACCGCTCCGACAGAGCGAAGAAATATACAGGCTCCCGACGGTCAGCAACAGCACGACTGCTGCCGCCTGTTTTGCCAACAGCGGGGTGAACCATTCCCGGACGGGGATGACCAGACCGAGCAATGCAGGCAAAACGCCGCCAAGCACAAGAACGATCCCGCACACCACGCCGACCTTGACGGCCCACTGGCGCCATGCTGCTATGGGCATCAAAATCTGCCACTCCGCCGTTCGCAGGTGGCGCTCCTCGGCGCTGGCGAGGGAGCCACTGAGCATGGCGAGGACGCCCGCGTACAACACGGTCACCGAGATCAAGGGCACGGTGGGGGAATCCGGTTTCGTGCGCTCCATCCATGCCAGGCCCAGCCACACAAACGCGAACAGGCCAGCGACGACGAGCGTGATCTGCTGCAGCCGAAGGTCCTTCTTGATCAGCGCCCACACGGGGTGATGTCGCTTGGCCGTCGCGCTCGCCGCTCGGTCCGGCCCGATGCGCAGCGACTCGGGAAACTGGACGTCCGTACCCTGTCCCTCGATCACTTCGAGGCGCTGGAACATCTGCCAGGCTGCAATCGCTGACACCGCGCAGATGACGAACATCCCGCGCCAGAAGACCACGAGCCTGAATCGATCAATCGCGGCGGCGTTCTGAAGTCCGTAGATGATGCCTCCGGCGACGTCGGCGCCGGTCGCCAGCAGCCCCGGGATGGCGATGGTGAAGACGACTGCGGCGAGCGTACTGCGACAGATCATCGTCAAGCATGGCGCCATGAACAGACCGCAGGCCGCAGCGAGGACGAGCATCTTCGGCTCGGTGTGCGGCGACGCCGCACGGCGTAAGAGCTCGTGATACATCACCAGGGTCGTGCCAGTCAGCGTGATCAGCATCGCCGACAACACGGCGAGCTTGTAGACGAACAGGAGGCGCCGATCGAGTGGCTGCGAGAGCAGCAAGCCCAGGGTGCGGTGGCTGTATTCGTGCCCAAACGATTGGGCGCCGAGAGCCACCGATCCGAACGCGAATCCCAGCAGTCCCGAGGCGATCAAGGTGTAGCTGTTGCTGAAGCTTCCGACTACGACGAGGATAAGCGCCGCGCAGTAGGTCGGCAACAGGGCACGGACCTCCTTAGCGAGCGCCGGCGAGAGCACGTGCGCAACGGCGCTCACGCGTTCGCTCCTGCCGGCTGGAGGGTCGAGACGAAGATTTCTTCGAGCGTCAGCGACTCGGTGGTCAGTGTTTCGGGCGAGCGCGCGCGGAGAGCCTGCAGGACCTCGGCGGAGTTGCCGTTGACGACGATCTCGAGCTCGCGGCCCCGCGAGCGGAGGATGCGCGCGCCCGCGAGGTTGAAGCCGGCGGGATCGCCGGCGAAGCGCACGTGGATCTTCTGATAGCGCTCACGCGCCACGTCGGCTTCGAGGGTGAGGACTTCGCGGCCGCGATCGATGATCGTGAACTCGTCGATCAGCCCCTCGAACTCCGCGATGAGGTGCGTCGATACGAAGACCGTTCGCCGGCCGGGGTCCGCGTCCTGATACGCGCCAATCACCGTCTGGATGAACTCGCGCCGGACGATCGGATCGAGTCCCGACGTGGGCTCGTCGAGCACGAGCAGTTCGGGTTCGGGGCAGATGGCCGCGATGAGCGCGAGCTGGGTTCGCTGGCCCTTCGAGAGGTGATTCGCTTTGTGTCGGACGTCGAGCCGGAACTGCGAGAGGAGCGCGCCCTCGGTGTCGGCATTCCAGCGCGCCCGGAACGACGCGCAGTAGTCGAGGGTCTGCCGCACGGTCATCCACGGATAGAACGCCACGGCATCCGGCACATAGGAGATCCGCGACTTCACCGCGACTTCGTCTCGCGCCGGATCGAGGCCGAAGACCCTGGCTTCACCGCGTGTCGGGCGGAGCAGATTCAGGAGGCATTTGATGGTCGTCGTCTTGCCCGCGCCATTCCTGCCGAAGAAGCCGTAGCACCGGCCGGCCTGCACCCGCAGGCTCAGGCCGTCGACGGCATCGGTCCGGCCATAGCGGCGAACGAGATCGCGAATCTCGATGACGGGGGATGGGTCAGTCATGGCTGCGATGACGTCGACGCGCGAGCCCGCTTGAGCTCGAGCGCGTCGAATCGGTCCTCCGCGAGTTGCAGGAACTCTTCCCTGCTGATTTGAAGGTGATGCGCGTGAACGACGACGTCATCGAGGGACTCGGCGAGGAGCCTCCGTCGCACATCTTTCCTGAAGGGAGAGCTGCCCTGGTCGCGGACGAAGCACCCCTTGCCGGCGACGGTCTCGATGACCCCCTGGCTTTCGAGCTCGGTGTAGGCCTTGGCGACGGTGTTGCGGTTGACGCGGAGATCTTCGGCGAGCGGCCGGATCCCCGGGAGCGGGTCACCAGGCTGCAGGGCGCCCGCTGCCGCGGCCACCTTCACCTGGTCCACGAGCTGCTGGTAGACGGCCTTGCCCGACTTGAAGTTGAGCTGGAACCTCATACAACTGTCATATGACAGTATGACAGTACGGGTCGTCTGAGTCAAGATCCCACCATGGACGGTCCGGCTCAAGCCGGACACCACGTACGGACCACCTGACGGTCGGAGGGTCCGGCTCAAGCCGGACCGCTTGTGCAGGCAGATGTGTGCAGTTGTGTGGTCCGGATCTGTGTTGTCCGTGGTTTTTGTGCGCTTCGTGGTGTCGTAACGCCCGTACCTTCGGTTACAATTGTCGAGCCCCCCGAAAGCGCGTCCATGCCAAGCATGTCAAGCATCTCCGGACTTGTACGGTTGATGGTGTTTGTCCCCGCACTCCTCGTGACCGCAGCGGTTGCGGCAGTGGCGCAGCAACCGGCCCGGTTCGAGGACGTCGTCAGAAACCTCCGCAATCCCGATCCGAAGATCCGCATCAGCGCCGTGCGCCTGCTGCGCGAAACGGGGTATGCGGAAGCCATCGCGCCGCTGGCGGCCGTCGTCAACGATCAGGTGAACGACATTCAGCTCGAGGCCATCGATGCCGAGCTGTCGTTCTTTCTGGTCGCGCCGGTTTCGACCAAGAAGCACGTCGCGCTCGTGGTCGAGGTGCGGACGGACGGACGCGCGCCCGCCGCGTTCGAGCTGGGTCCCCTCGCCGTATGGCCCAAGGCGGTTCCGGCCGAGCTCGTCGACGCGCTGCTCCAGGCCGTGGACGACGACAACAAGAAAGTCCGCATCGAGGCGATCTACACGCTCGGCGTCATCGGATCGGGCTCGCAGCTCAAGTTATCGGACGCGGCGGTCGCGAAACTGCTCAAGGCGCTCGATCACTACGATGCCGGCGTCCGCGCGGGGGCCGCGCGCGTTGTCGGGCGCCTGCGGGTGAAGTCAGCCGGCGACGCGCTGCTCAAGGCGGTCAACGATTCGAACGCGGACGTCCGCTACGCGTCGATCCGCGCGCTCGGCGAGATCCGCGAAGAGCGCGCGATTCAGGCGCTGACCGAGCAGCTGAAGTACTACGGTCGCGGCGAGGGCGGCTGGTCCGCGCTCGACGCGCTGGCCCGGATCGCGCACCCGTCGAGTGTGCCGATCTTCAAGGCGCACGTGGCGGACCAGGATCCCTGCATGCGCCGCGCGGCCGCGGAAGGTCTGGCGCGCGCGGGGGACCCCGCGTCGGTGGAGCCGTTTGTCGACAGCGTGGTTCAGGACGAATCGGACATGGTCCGGGCGGCGATGGCCTTCGCCCTCTACAAGCAAGGCCACGTCACGTACCTGGCTCGCCTGATCGATTTCGCCAACAACGATCGTGTGGCTCCGCAGCTGCAGGGATATTTCCTCGAGCTCGGACCATCGGTCATTCCCCCCCTCGTCGTCCGCCTGCAGGAGCCTGACCCCGACGTCCGGCGCAACCTGGTGACGATTCTCGGCGCGCTTGGCGATCAGTCGACGGTATCGACGTTGACGCCCCTCAAAGACGATCGCGATCGTGATGTGGCGTCGGCTGCCACGTCCGCCATCGAGCGGATCAAGATGACGCCTCGGTGATTCTCCCGCGCGCCTTCTACGCGCGCCCGACACTCGAGGTCGCGCGGGATCTCATCGGGCACGTGCTCGTGCACGAGACACGCGCCGGTATTGCCGCCGGCGTGATTGTCGAAGTCGAAGCCTACATCGGCGAATCCGATCCTGCCTGTCACGCCGCGCCCGGCCCAACGCGTCGCAACGCGCCGCTCTACGGTCCGCCCGGCGTCGCCTACGTTTATCTCAACTACGGCATGCACTACCTGGTCAACGCCGTGACCGAGCCCGCAGGGTCGCCGGCCGCCGTGCTCATCCGCGCCCTCGAGCCGATCGCGGGGGAGGACCTGATGAGGCGCCGCCGCGCGCGTCGCTCGGCTCGACGTCCGGAGTCGTTCTCGACGGTCGAGCTCTGTCGCGGTCCAGGCAACCTGACGCGCGCACTGGGCATCGCGCTCCGCGACAATCGGCGCGACCTCACGAACGGCCCGCTCCGGATTGAGGCGAGAGACCTGCCGCGACTCGAGCTCGCCTGGAGCCGCCGGATCGGAATCAGCGTGGGAGTGGAAACGGAATGGCGCGTTTTCGCCGCGGGGAGTCCGGCGGTCTCCGGACGGAAGCAACGATGACTGCGGCACACGATGCTCGGGCCGGCGGGTCGTCGCCACGACTGGCTGGCGGGTCGCTCGACCGGCTATACTCGCGTCACTTTTGGCGCTTTCGCCCGGCACCCGGATCGGCGTCTACGAAGTCGTCGGCTCCCTCGGGGCCGGTGGGATGGGCGAGGTGTATCGCGCCCGCGACACGAGGCTGGGGCGCGACGTCGCGCTGAAAATCCTGCCGCCGGTCTTCGTGTCGGATCCCGATCGTCTCGCGCGCTTCGAGCGCGAAGCGCGCCTGCTCGCCTCGCTCAATCATTCGCACATCGGTGCCATCTACGGCTTGGAGGACGGCGCCGCGGCTGGCGCGGGGCAGGCCGGTGTGCCCGCCCTGGTGCTCGAGCTCGTCCCTGGCGACACGCTGGACGGTCGCCTGCGCCAGGGACCGTTTCCGCTGTCGGAGGCGCTGACCGTCGCGCAACAGATCGCCGATGCCCTCGATGCCGCCCATGGGGCGGGGATCATCCATCGCGATCTCAAACCGTCCAACATCAAGATCACGCCCGACGGAGTGGTCAAGGTGCTCGACTTCGGTCTCGCGAAAGCCCTCGCGGCCGAGGGATCGGGGCCGGATGTGCAGGCGTCGCCGACCCTGACGGCGGACGGGACGGGCATCGGAGTGATCCTCGGCACGGCCGCGTACATGAGCCCCGAGCAGGCGCGCGGCAAGGCGGTCGATAAACGCACCGACATCTGGGCGTTCGGCTGCGTGCTCTACGAGGTGCTCACCGGGCGCGCCGCATTTCGTGGCGAGACGGTGTCGGACACAATCGTCGCCATCCTCGAGCGTGAGCCGGACTGGGCACTGTTGCCGAAAGCGACACCGCCGCCGGTTCGTCGATTGCTGGAACGGTGCCTTGAAAAGGACCCACGCCGGCGCCTCCGTGATATCGGTGACGTGCGTCCCTGGATCGAGGACCTCTCGAGCGGTGAGTCGGACCGTGGCCTTTCCGCTTCTCCAACTTACAGCCGTGGCCTGGTCTGGCTGCTCGGTGGCGTGGCGCTGGCCTCAGCGAGTCTTGCCGGGTGGCTGCTCTGGGGCCCGGCGAAGGAAGCACCCGCGCGGAGCGTGCAATTCCAACGTTTGACCGACCTCGTCGGGATGGAGGAGTCGCCGGCCATTTCGCCGGACGGCAAGGCCGTCGCGTTCGTCGCGCGAGCCGCCGGGAAACATCAGATCTGGATCCGCTTGTTGGCCGGAGGTGCACCCAGGCAAATCACCGTTGACGATGCCGACCACGAGCAGCCGCGCTGGGCGCCGGATTCGAGCTCGTTCATCTACTTCGTACCCTCCGCGACGCCTGGCGAGCACGGCACGATCTGGGAAATCTCGATGCTCGGCGGAGAGCCCAGGCGCGTGGCGTCGGCGCTCACGGGGGGCGACATCAGCCATGACGGTGGGCGTATCGCCCTGTTTCGATTCGAAAACGATCGGATCGCGCTGGTTCTGGTCGCACGCGATGGCTCGCGCCCGGACGAGCGGCAGCCGGTTCCTCTCAACAGCAGCTTCGAATATCCGCGCTGGTCCCCCGACGACCACTGGATTGCATTTCAGCGCGACAATCTCGGTCTCGGTTTCGATCATCGGATTCTCGTCGCCTCCACATCCTCGGGCGGTCAGGTGCGCGAGGTTGCGCGCGCGGCCACCCTGGGTGGGCTCTCGTGGCTGCCTGACGGCTCGGGAGTTGTCTACAGCTCCTCTGCGGGGAGCACGGTGCTCTATCCACCGGCGTTCAACTTGCGCACGGTTCAGCGCGACGGCAGCGGCGACCGCCAGCTCACGTTCGGTGATGTCTCCTACGTGCAGCCCGACGTCCACACGTCCGGCATACTGACAGCCAGCAGAATCCGTATGCAATCGGACATCTGGAAGTTTCCGGCCACAGGGTCAGCGGCGGAGAACACGCGCAGGGGTCTTCGCATTACTCACCAGACCGGCCAGGGGCAAACCCCATCGGTGAGTCCTGATCAATCGGAGGTGGTCTACCTGTCCGACAGTGGTGGTCACGGCAACCTGTGGATCGCGCGGACGGATGGTGTGGGCGTTCGTCAGATTACTTTCGAGCGTGATCCCGCGATCTCGATCGGCGTTCCCGTGTGGTCGCCGGCTGGAAATCAGATCGTATTCATAGTGACGCGGCAGGGGATGACCGGTCTGTCGGTGATCAATCGCGACGGCAGTGGCCTTCGCCCGCTAGTCCCGAACGGTTACTCAGCAAACTGGTCCTCCGACGGCCGGTGGGTGTACTACTCGCGGGCCCAGGATGACGATACGCGCTGCGTCGAGAAGATTGCGATCGATGGAGGGTCGGCAGTCTCTGTACGTTGTGACAACGCGGTCGCGCCGGCTCCGACGGCCGATGGCTCGGCTCTGTACTATGTGAACTTCCTGACCAGGACCAGTGGCATTGTGGACTACGAAATCCGCCGAGCCCGGCCAGAGAACGGCCCGTCGGACGTACTGGCCCGAGTGGTCGGGTCGCGTGTACCGGTCAACCGGCGTCTCCTCGCGCCGGTCCTGTCGCCCGATGGCCAATGGCTGACCATGCCGCTGTCGGACGGCGCGACCAGCAACATCTGGGTGCTGCCGACCAACGGCGAGCCGATGCGCCTGCTGACAGACTTCGGCGATCGCTCTGTCGTGATCGGCCGCCGCGTCTCCTGGTCGCCCGATAGCAAATATCTCTATGCGGCCGTCGCGGAAACCGACGGGGACATTGTCCTCTTGAGCGGCCTGCTGCGTTGAGCTGAGGGCTCACCTGTCCAGGTTGAGCCTCTGCGCCGAGCATCACCCGTCGCGGATCCAGGCATCGGGTCGGTACCGGGCGGCTGTCGAAGTCGCGCAGGTCTTGTACTCAGCGCCGCCGGTTGCGTGCGCCCGAGGTCTGCACAATCGGGACTTTCACCGAGACCGGGCGGGCATTACGCAGTAATCCCAGTGTGACCGTGCCGCCGATGGGAGAATCAGCGAGCATGCGCATGAAGTGCGCCGGGTCCTCGATCGTGACGTTGTTGAAGCTGACGATGATGTCGTACTGGCGGACGCCGGCCGCGTAGGCGTCGGAACGTTCGGAGATGTCGTAGACGAACACGCCTTTCGCGTTCGGGGCATTGAGCTCCTGGGCGATCCGGACGGTCATCGGCGAGAGGTCGACGCCGCTAATCGTTCCGCGCCGGACCGCGCCGTGCGTGATGAGCTCGCCCATCACGTGCTTGGCCAGGTTGCTCGGAACGGCAAACCCCACGCCCTGATAGCCGCCGGTCTGACTGAAGATCGCGGTGTTGATGCCGATGAGCTCTCCCCGCGCGTTGATCAGGGCGCCGCCGGAATTCCCCTGGTTGATCGCGGCGTCGGTCTGGATGAAGTCCTCGTACATCATGCCCTCGAGGCTGCGCCCCGTGGCGCTGACGATGCCGAGCGTGACCGTTTGATTGAGGACGCCGAACGGATTGCCAACCGCGAGCACCCACTCGGCCACCTTCAGCTTCGACGAATCCCCCCACGCGAGGACCGGCAGGTTCTGCGCGTCAATCTTCAGGACGGCGAGATCGGTCGCTTCGTCGGTACCCACGATCTTCGCGCGCAGCTCCCGCTTGTCGGGCAGCGTGACCGAAACCTCGGATCGTGCGTCGCCGATGACGTGGTTGTTGGTGAGGACGTATCCGTCGCTCGACACCACGACTCCAGATCCAAGGCTCTGCTGGAGCCGATCGCGATACCCGAAGGGACTGTCGCCACCGAAGAAGTCGCGGAAGAACGGGTCGTTCGCAAATGGCGAGTTCGCCGTGCGGACGACTGACGTCGACGAGATGTTGGGGACGCTGGCGATGGCCAGCTGCGCGGCGTTCGTCAGATCCGGCATCCCGGCCACGGTCGAGGCGACGGTGCGGCTCGCTGGCGCCGCCGGCTTGGCTTGCGCTTGCGCCACGGCCTCTTCAGCCGTGCGCATCCGCCCGGTCAGCACCAGCCCGGCGACGAAGCCGAACACGAGAAACACGGTAGCGAGGGTGAGGCGTCTGAACATGGATCCCGCTCGGTTGAAGATGCGGTGACTGTCGCGGCGGGCGTCGGGCCCGTCTGGTTACTGGACCTGAATCTTGCGCGCCGGCGGTGGCGGAACCTTCGGCAGCGTGACGGTCAGCACGCCATCGGCAAGATCCGCCGATACCCGGTCGACGTCGATCTTGTCCGCAAACTCGAACGTCCGCGTGAATGAACCGTAGCCCCGCTCGACCTGATGGAAGTGCAGGACGTCGCCGGCGGCCGCCCGGTCGGACCGCTGGCCCCGGATCGTCAGGCGCCGGTCCTCGAAGGCCAGATCCACCTGCTCGCGGTCGAGCCCCGGCACCTCCGCGGTCACGACGAAAGCGGATGCCGTCTCGTAGACGTCAATCGCCGGGGCCCACGCCTCGACATGGTGGTTGGACAGGCGCTCGAGCCGCTGCTGCAGGACCCGGAGTTCCCAGGGCATACGCGGATCGTAGCACTTCTGCGGACGCGCGGAGCGGCTGCGGGACGCGGATTGCGAGATCCCGGAGGTCGGGACGGGACGGATCGCGAGATCCCGGAGGTTGGGACGTCCCATCGAGCCTCAGGCAATCTGCGTAATCCGCGTCCCGTCGACTCAAGCAGTCCGCGTAAATCGGCGTTCCGTCAAACCTGACAATCTCTTATCCGCGTCCCCTGAAGCGGTCCCGATCCGCGCGTACTGACAGCCAAGCGGCGCTTCTGCTACGATCAGTAGGATCTGACGACATTATGAGCTCCATTCAAGCGACACGACTCAAGCGAGGCATGCTGATCAAGATGGGCGCGGACTTGTTCCGCGTCCTCGAGCTGCAGCACGTCACGCCCGGCAATCTCCGCGGCTTCGTGCGGGCGAAGTTCCGCAACATCCGCAACGGCTCGCTGGCCGACCAGAAGCTGCGTTCGGAAGACTCCGTCGAACGAGCCATCCTCGACGAGCGGGAGATGCAGTACCTCTACAAGGACGGGGACTCGTTCCACTTCATGGATACGACCTCCTACGAGCAGCTGCACATCGACTCCGAGGTCCTTGGTGATTCGGTCAACTACATCATCGCCGACGCGCTCATCAAGGTTGAGTTCTACGGGGAAGAGCCGGTCGGGATCGAACTGCCGCCGACGGTTGATCTAGCGGTCGAGGACACCGCGCCCGGGATCAAAGGAGCGACTGCCAGCGCGCAGGTCAAGCCGGCGCGGCTCGAGACGGGGCTCGTCGTGCAGGTGCCGCCCTTCGTCAACCCGGGTGACAAGATCCGCGTCAGGACCCGAGACGGGGGAATACCTGTCGCGCGCATAGATTCCCGTTCGGGGTTCGAGGTTCGAGGTTCGAAGTTCGGGGTTCATGGTTCAGGGTTCAAGGTTCGCAGCCTCCCGTCACGCGCTGAGACAGCGAACCATGAACGCCGACCCTGAACCCTGAACCCTGAACCCTGAACCCCGAACCCCGAACCCCGAACCCCGAACCCCCGAACCCCGAACCAACATGGACATCACCCAGCAGCGTCCAACCTCCGGTTGGATTGAAGTCATCACTGGCAGCATGTTCAGCGGCAAGAGCGAAGAGCTCATCCGCCGGCTGCGTCGGGCTCAGATCGCGCGGCAGAAGGTCCAGATCTTCAAGCCCAAGATCGACGACCGCTACGCCGACGATCACATCACCTCGCACAGCGAGATGCGGATCCCCTCGCAGAACTCCGTCTCGTCGCGCGATCTGCTGAACGACGTGGAACCCGACACCGAGGTCGTCGGCATAGACGAGGGGCAGTTCTTCGATACCGAGCTGCCGGCCGTGTGCAACACGCTCGCTGACCAGGGCAAGCGCGTGATCGTGGCGGGGCTCGACCAGGACTACCTCGGAAAGCCGTTCGAGCCGATGCCGCAGCTGCTGGCGATCGCCGAATACATCACCAAGACGCTCGCGATCTGCATGGTGTGCGGCGCGCCCGCGAACCACACGCAGCGCCTCGTCGCCAGCAGCGAGCGCGTGCTCGTCGGCGCCCAGGGCACGTACGAAGCCCGATGCCGCCGCTGCTTCGACCCCAGCCTCGGGCAATAGTAGAATTCCCCAAACGCGAGGATGGAACTCCCGGCCCGGGACGGGTTCAAATAAGGGAGCGCCATTTCCGTGGTGTCGTGTCGCGTGTTGAGCTCACGATGGACGCACTGTCCCGGTTCCTGCTGCTGCTCGGCCTCGGCTTCTTCTGCGCCAACCTGCGGCTCTTCGCGCAATTCGTCCGCTACCTGAAGATTCGATCGTCAGCGCTGCTGACGTGGCCGGGGCGCAAACCGCCGTTCTACGGGCTGCTGCTGGTCCTCGGCGCCGTGCTCGCCCTGCTCATCGTCTACAAGCTGGCGGTGCTGCACCAGCATCCGATCCAGGTATTTGGCGAGAGCATGATGCTGGTTTACTACGCGTACGCCCTGCCGCTGAGCTTGCGCATCGGCCGCGGGTTCTATCAGGACGGGATCTGGGCCGACGGCGGGTTCATCCCGTACTCGCGCATCGGCGGGATGTCGTGGCGCGAGGGCGAGCAGGTGACGCTCGTGATGATCTACCGGATGCGCGCCTTCGCCCGCGCGCTGGTCGTGCCCGACCGCTACTACGGCGCCGCGCGCCGCCTGCTGCGCGACAAGATCGCCGCGCACGACATCCGGTTCACGGGAAAAGCGCTGGATCTGGGAGTTGATGATGACAAGGGGAAAGTTTGAACTGGGAGTTGATGATGACAAGGGGAAAGTTTGAAGTCTGACGTTGGAAGTCTGAAGTGCGGAAGTTGGAAGTCGGAAGCGGGAAGTGGAAGTGCGAAGGGAAGTGCGAAGTCTGAAGTGAGAAGCGGGAAGCGGGAAGTGGAAATCTGACGTCTGAAGTTGGGGCCTGCGAAGCGGCTTATGATGAGCCAGTCACTTCCCACTTCCCACTTCCTACTTCCTACTTCCTACTTCCTACTTCCTACTTCCTACTTCCTACTTCCCGCTTCGAATTTCCCTTCGCACTTCCACTTCCCGCTTCCGACTTCCAACTTCCGCACTTCAGACTTCAAACGTCAGACTTCAAACTTTCAGCGCAGGGACCGAATCAGCCACCCCACCGGCCCGCTCCCTCCCGCCATCGGGTCTCCCAGCCAGTCCGGCGGCGTCAGCCACACGAATGCCAGAATCGCGATGACCATCAGGTCGTACTGCCAGCTGGTGCGCTCGTAGGTCCAGAAAAACGCATTCCACAGCACGCGGAGCGGGAGCGGGAGCGGGGGCGCGGGCTTCACGCGACGGCCTCCTGCTGGTCCTCGCGCAGTTCGCGGTAGGTGTGGATGATGCGGTCGGCGACGGTGAAGACCGACAGCACCAGGATGACCCACAGCACGCCCGCCATCCGGTTGGTGAAGGCGCCAATCATGAACAGCACGATGCGCTCGGGCCGTTCCATGAACCCGACTTTGCACTTGGTGATGAGCGACTCGGCGCGCGCCCGCGTGTAGCTCGTCATGATGGAGAAGATCATCGCCAGGGCCGCGATCATCACGTAGTCGGTTCGTCCGAGCGTCGAGTAGAGGTAGATCAGGCCCAGGAAGAGCGCGAGATCCGAGAAGCGATCGATCACCGAATCCCAGAACCCGCCGAACGCGCTCACCGCCTTCAGCTCGAAGGCGACCTTGCCGTCGATGAAGTCGAAGATGTTGGCGACGACCATGATGACGCCGGCCGTCACGAAGTGTCCCAGCCCGAGCGCCCACGCCGCCGCGATGTTGATGAGGACGCCGACGAACGTGAGGATGTTGGGATGGATCCGCAGGCGCACGCAGGCGCGGATGATGAGCTGGAGCGGGTACATGCAGAGCCGCCCGATGAGTCCGGTGAAGGTCATGAATCCGCTACAATGGAAGGTTACAGAACACGCGCCAAAACGGGCAGTGTATCGCATGCCAATCCGTGATCTCAAGGCCCAGATCGCACGCCTCCCCGAGCAGCCCGGCGTCTACGTCTACTACAACGACGCCGGCGACACGCTCTACGTCGGCAAGGCCCGCGTGCTCCGGGATCGCGTCCGCAGCTATCTGGGCGCGCACGGCACGAGCCCGCGTATCGACGCGCTCCTCGACGAGGCCCAGCGCCTCGAGGTCATCGTGACCGACTCGGTCATGGAGGCGCTCGCGCTCGAAAACCATCTGATCAAGCAGCGGACGCCGCGCTACAACATCCTGCTCCGCGACGACAAGAACTACCCGTATCTGCAGTTGACGACCGGCGAGGCGTTTCCACGGGTACTGGTCGCCCGCCGCGTGCAGCGCGACGGGCATTACTACGCCGGTCCGTTCCTGCCGGCCTCGCTTGGCCGCCGGACGATGGCGCTGACGCACCGGCTGTTCGGCATCCGGTCGTGCAACGAGGTCATCACGGGCGAGCGCGGCCGTCCGTGTCTCGAGTTCGACATCAAGCGGTGCATCGCGCCGTGCGTGCGGGAGATCTGTTCGCCCGAGGAGTACCGGGTCGCCGTCGGCCACACGCAATTGTTTCTCGCGGGCCGGAACGACGTGCTCGTCGAGACGCTCCGCGACCGGATGCAGGAGGCGGCCGATGGCGAACGATTCGAGCAGGCGGCCCAGCTTCGAGACGCGATCCGCACGATCGACACGCTCGGCACGCGCCAGCAGAAGATGTCGAGCGCCGAGCTCGGTGACCGCGATGCCTTCGGCCTGAAGGTCGGGCCGGCCGGCGCGTCGGTCCAGGTCTTCGAAGTGCGTCATGGCCGCGTGGTCGAGCGGATCGAGCTCGTGACCGACGGCGGAGAGCGCCTGCGGCCCGAGCGAGGCGCGGAGTCGCCGAGCGAGAGCGAGCGGGGGTGGGGCCCCGCGAGCATTGAGGAAAGCACGACTGCACCACCGTCGTCGCGCGAGCCGGACGTCCTGCAGGCAGCGGTCCAGCAGTTCTACGAGGACCGCGTGCCGCCGCCGGAGATTCACCTTCCGCTCGAGCTCGGAGAGTCCGATACGGCGCTGCTCGAGGAGTGGCTGACGTCGAGAGCGGGCCGACGCGTGCGACTCGTCGTCCCCAGGCGCGGGGAGAAGCGAGGCCTGCTCGAGCTCGCGGCAAGGAACGCCGACCTCGCCTACCAGCAGCGCTTCAACGAGAACACCGCCGCCAACTACGACGCGCTCGAGACGCTGCGTGCGGTCCTGGCCCTGCCGGGTGTGCCGCGACGCATCGAATGCTTCGACATCTCCACGATTCAGGGCAGCGAGACCGTCGCCTCGATGGTGGTGTGCGAAGACGGCCGGATGCGGAAGGGGGAGTATCGGAAGTTCAAGATCAGGGCTCAGGGCTCAGGGCTCAGGGCTCAGGACGCATTGGTGATGCCGGGCCGTCGCCGATTGAGGGAAGGCGCTGGATCGGCAGCGCCTGCGGCCGTCGCGAGCGGCGAGTCTTCGAGCCGCGCAGCGACTGGGAGCGGGGGTGGGGCCCCGCGACCACTGAATAACGACTTCGCCTCGATGCACGAAGTCGTCCTTCGGCGCTATCGCCGCGTGCTCGAGGCGGGAGGACCGTTTCCCGATCTGGTGCTGATTGATGGCGGCAAGGGGCAGTTGTCCGCGGCCTACGCCGCGCTCGAGGAGCTCGGCCTGGGACGCCTGATTGCCGTGGGCATCGCGAAGAAGGAAGAACTGCTGTTCACGCGCGATCGAGACGATGCGATTGCGCTGTCGCACGAGAGCCCGGCGTTGCTGCTCATCCAGCGGATCCGCGACGAAGCGCACCGGTTTGCGGTGACGTTCCACCGGCAGTCCCGGGCGAAGCGCGACCTTCGATCGGACCTCGATGTGGTTATGGGCATTGGCCCAAGACGCCGAAAGGCGCTGCTGACTGCCTTCGGGAGCGTGACCGGAGTGCGGCGGGCCACGCGCGAGGAGCTGGTCCGGGCGGTGGGCGCGAAGGCGGCCGACGCCGTCCTCGCCCACTTTGCGTCGGAACGCTGACCCCATTTCTTGATACCCGCGGCCCTTTTGCCTTACCCTTAGGCGTCCCTTCGAGATGCGTTCGGCCCTTGGCTGGTGGTGAATCCGCTGTCCCCAGACATCATTTCCATCGTCGTTTCCATTGCGATCGTGCTGTTGTCGTTGACCGTCCACGAGGCCGCCCATGCGTGGAGCGCTGATCGCCTCGGCGATCCGACGGCCCGCAGGCTCGGCCGCGTGTCGCTCAACCCGCTCGTGCACATCGACCTGGTCGGGACGGTCCTTCTTCCGCTCATCGCCGCGGTGAGCAACTTTCCGATCATCGGCTGGGCGAAGCCCGTCCCGGTCAACACCAGCCGTCTCGGGCACCCGCGGCGGGATTACATGATCGTTGCGGCGGCGGGCCCGGCGAGCAACCTGCTTCAGGCACTGGTCATCGCGATTCTGTTTCACGCTCTGCCCCTGGAGGGGATCTCGCTCTTTGGCTTGAACTGGCCGAATGTGTTCAGGCGGGCGGTCGATATCAATCTCCTTCTGGCCGTCTTCAACCTGATTCCGATCCCGCCGCTCGACGGCGGCAACGTACTGGCCGGTCTGCTGCCGGTCCGCGCCGCACAGACCTTCGATCGTCTGCGTCCATTCGGGTTCGTCATCCTCTATGCCCTGCTCCTGACGGGCGTCATGAGCCAGATGATCCTCCCGCCGACGGACTTTCTGATGGGGTTACTAGGTCTGTGAAGCCTCGCGTCGTCTCCGGCATGCGCCCGACCGGCAAGCTGCACCTCGGACACCTCGTCGGGGCTCTGGACAACTGGGCCGCGCTCCAGGACCAGTACGACTGCTTCTATTTCGTAGCCGACTGGCACGCGCTGACGAGCGACTACGCCGATACCTCCGAGATCGTCGCCAACGCGTACGACATGGTGGCTGATTGGATTGCGGCCGGCCTCGACCCCGAGCGCAGCACGCTGTTCATCCAGTCGCTCGTGCCCGAGCACGCGGAGCTCTTTCTCCTGCTGTCGATGCCGACGCCGATGTCGTGGCTCGAGCGGGTTCCGACCTACAAGGAGCAGATCCAGCAGCTCTCGGAGAAGGATCTGTCGACGCTGGGCTTTCTCGGTTATCCGTTGCTGCAGACGGCCGATGTCATCATCTACAATGCCCGCTACGTTCCGGTGGGCGCTGACCAGGTCGCTCACCTCGAGCTCAGCCGTGAGATCGTTCGCCGCTTCAACAATTTCTACGGCGAACTGTTCATCGAGCCAGAGCCGATGTTGACGAAGACCTCGCGGCTGCCCGGTCTCGACAACCGGAAGATGTCGAAGAGCTACGGCAACACCATCAATCTTTCGGACGACGAGGATACCGTTCGCAAGAAGGTGATGCAGATGTACACCGACCCGAAGCGCGTCCGTGCCGACGTCCCGGGGACCGTGGAAGGCAATCCGGTCTTCGACTATCACGACGCCTTCAACCCCGATCTTGGCGAAGTCGAGGACCTCAAGGCACGATATCGGGCCGGCAAGGTGGGAGATGTCGAGGTCAAGAAGAAGCTGGCGGCGGCCTTGAACGCGCATCTCGATCCGCTACGCGCGCGGCGGGCGAAAGTGCTCGAGAAGCCCGAGACCCTGCGCGAGATTCTCCACGAGGGATCACGCAAGGCGCGGACGATTGCCCAGGAAACGATGGCGCGCGTCCGGAGCGCGGTGAAACTGGTGTATGAGTAGGCTCAGGGCTCAGGCAAGACCTTCGAATAAGATCTCGAAGCCTTTGCCTGAGCCTTGAGCCCTGAGCCATGAGCCGAGGCCAACATGGAACACGCTGAATTCGAATCCATCCTCGAGGCCTACCCGGTCAGGCTCGACAATTTCGAGGGGCCCCTCGATCTGCTGCTGCACCTCATCAAGCAGAGCGAGGTGAACATCTACGACATTCCGATCGCGATCATCACGAAGCAATACCTCGACTACATCGACCTGATGCAGGAGATGAACCTCGACGTGGCCGGGGAGTTCCTGGTCATGGCGGCGACGCTCATCCACATCAAGTCGCGGATGCTCCTGCCGAGGCCCGATCCGGCGCAGGAAGATCCAGACGAAGACCCGCGCGAGGCGCTCGTCCGGCGCCTGCTGGAACACCAGAAGTTCAAGGCCGCGGCCGAGCTCCTGCACGAGCGCGAGACGCTCCGCAGCGCCCAATGGACCCGGCCAGACGGGCCGATTACCGAGATCGCCGGAGAAGCGCCCGAGCCCGAGATCGAAGTCGACCTCTTCAGCCTCATCACGGCGTTCCGCACCGTCGTCGAGCGGTCGAAACAGCGTCCGAAGGTATACCTGCCGTCCGAGCAGATCCCGATCGAAGATCGGATCGAGGAACTGCTCGGCAAGATGTCCGAGACCGACGCGTGCGGGTTCGAGGAACTCTTCGCGGACGTCCAGACGCGCGCCGGGCTGATTGTCACGTTCCTGGCGCTCCTCGAGATGATCCGGCTGAAGCTGGTGCGCGTGTTCCAGAGCGGTGCCATGGGACCCATCCGCATCTACAAGCGGGCGCGGCCGGCCGATGCGCCCAAGCCGCTGCTCGATCCGGAAGTGCGCCACGAAGTGGCGCACGCTGAACAAGTGCGCCACGCGGAAGAAGTCGCCCTGGCCGGATCAGATGGACAGAGCCCCGCACCGGCCAAGATCGACGACGAGCTCTCAGCTGTCAGCTCTCAGCTGTCAGCGGACGATGGAAAGCTGAAAGCAGAGAACTGAAAGCTGAAAGCTGAGAGCTGAGAGCTGAGAGCTGAGAGCTGAAAAGGAACAACAAGTGTCAGACCATCTGAAGCCCATCATCGAAGCCCTGATTTTCGCGTCGCCCGAGCCCATCACGAGGAAAGTGCTCTACAAGCTCCTCGACAGCGAGCCGAAGGAGGACGTCGACCGCGCGCTCGAGGCGGTAATGGCCGACTACACGCGGCCGGGCGGGCTCCAGCTCGTCGAGGTCGCCGGCGGGTATCAGATCGTGACGCGCGCCGAGCTCCACGACTGGGTCCGCAAGCTCTTCCACGAGCGAACCACGCAGAAGCTCTCGGTGCAGTCGCTCGAGACGCTGGCGGTCATCGCGTACAAGCAGCCCATCACGGCGCCCGAGATCGCCGAGATTCGCGGCGTCACGAGCAGCGGCGGTGTGCTGTCGACGCTCATCGAGCGCAAGCTCATCAAGACCGTGGGCCGCAAACAAGTCATCGGCCGCCCGTTCATGTATGCAACCACGCGCGAGTTCCTCGAGCGTTTCGGCCTGAACGACCTCAACGATCTGCCGAAGGTCGAGGAGATGTCCGATGCGCTCGGCTTCGAGCTGCCGAGCGGCCTCATCGAGCCGACCATCGCCCCGACGGCGCTCCCGTTCGAGGACGTCGAGCCGACCGACAAGACCGTTCACTGAACTGCGCTGACGCCGAACTAAAGTTCGGCGCTACGGGCGCACGTAGCGCGCAACTTCAGTTGCGCGTCCAGCGACTGTGACGCCGAAGCGAATGTTCGGGAGCGCGAAACGACGATGATCCGCCTTCAGAAGATTCTCTCCGCCGCGGGCGTCGCCTCGCGGCGGACGGCGGAAACGCTGATCACGCAAGGGCGGGTCACCGTCAACGGGAAGCCCGTCACCGAGCTTGGGTCGAAGGCTGACCCATCCGCCGACGAGATCAAAGTCGACGGCCGTCGCCTTCCGCGCGCCAAAGGCAACCTCTACATCGTTCTCAACAAGCCGCGCGGCTACATCACGAGCCGATCGGATCCCAAGCATCGGCCGACGGTGATCGATCTGCTCGCTCAGGGAGGCGTGCACGGGTACATCTACCCGGTCGGCCGGCTCGATTTCGATTCGGAGGGCCTGTTGCTGCTGACGAGCGACGGCGATCTGGCCGCGCGCCTCACGCACCCGCGCCACGGCGTGGCGCGTGAGTACGAAGTGCGCGTGCGGGGCGTGCCCGACGGCCACGCGCTCGATCGCCTGGCGCGCGGGGTCACGATCGATGGACGGCGAACGGCTGCCGCCGAAGTGCGGCTGCGGCGAATCTACGAGTCCGAATCCGGTTCGCAGGGGATTCTGTCGCTGGTGATTCACGAAGGGCGCAACCGGCAGGTCCGGAAGATGCTCGACGCCATCGGCCACCCGGTCGTTCAGCTCAAGCGCGTGCGAATCGGGCCGATCGCCGACGACCGGCTCAAGCTGGGGCACTTCAGGTCGTTGACGCCGGCTGAAATCGCCGCCCTCAAGAAGGGGGCCCCTGGCCCCGCGTTCAAGGATCCCGACGACACGCCTACCGCGACAGGACGTCCGACCAGAACCCGACGAGCGCCCATGCGTCCGAGACGCCCGAGGCCCGATCGACTTCGGCGTGGGTGATGAGCGGCGTGACGAGCGCGCGTACGTCCGCGCCGCGCTCGGACAGGGTCCTCGCAAGCGCGACGGTCTCCGCCGACGGAATCACGTTGTCCCCGGTGCCGTGCAGCAGATAAATCGGAACCGAGGGAAGAGGCGAGAGCGCGGGTGAGAGTGCCGGATCGCCGCCGAGGGCGGCGACGTGCGGCAGCAGAATCGGTCCCAGATGGTCGACATCGCGCAGGTTCACGTAGTTCATCAGCGTCCGAGCCGGCTCGGGGAGCGTGGTCGCGAGCACACGGGCCCGTTCGAACTCCGCGGCTGACGCCGCCTTGTCGAGGAGGTCGAGCTTCGACGCCTCGAGGAACGACAGAACCGCTTCGCGCAGCGGCGCTACCTGCTCGACCGGCACGACGCGATCGGCCACGCCCAGGAGGATGATGACTACGCCGTAGTCGTGTGGCGGCCGCCGCGTCCCGTCAGCCTGGATTCCCGTGCAGAGATAGCGCAGCGTCCGCGGCAGGTCCCCGTGCCCGCCGAGCGAGAGCACGGCGGCGACGTGATGCTGGAGCGCTGGGCGTCCGGCGGCCACGATGGACAAGCCACCGGCGAAGCTTATTCCCATCATTCCGATGCGGCCGTCGGGCGCGAGGTCGCGCTGTTGTGAGAGCCAGGCCGCCGCATCCTCGATGGCATCGGTCACGGCCGGGGAAATCATGTAGCGCGCGAGATCCGGCGGGCCGACGGTGACGACCGGATGACCCATGGATGCCAGGTCGCGCGCGAACCCGATGAGGCGGGGCTCGTCGACGCCCGAGGCGTGAACGCCCGGTACGAGCAGGAACGTCCGCCCCGTCGCGCCGCGCGGCAGGTATCGGCGGGCGGGGAGTACGCCACCCCGCCACGGGATGGTCAGCGCCTCCTCGACGACCGCGCGCGTCTCCCACTCGGCAAGCGTTCGTGCGATTCCCTGCATGCCGGCCGCCCGTACGACGAACGCGGCGCCGCGGATGTAGGCGTGCCCGGCAACGTATGCGGTGCCCAGCGCAAGGAAGGGCACGAGGACGAGTACCACCAAGGGTCGACGCCACCGCATGCCGGAGGATAATAGCAGCGTGACCCCGGTCGCCGATTCCCCCGCCTCCGCGCGGATCCATCAACGCGCTTCCGCCTTCGCGCGAAGCGCTACGGGCGAGACTCGCCGTAGCCTTTGGCGGAGGCGGTCGGCGCGGCCTCGCCGGAGCGTGTCGTCATGATCGTGCCGACACGCGAAGGCGGGAGAGACCCGTATGACGGCAGGCGCCTCATCATTGCCATCGACGGCCCGTCGGGCGCCGGGAAGGGCACTGTCGCGCGGGAGGTTGCGCGGCGCCTTCACTACCGCCATGTCGACACGGGCGCGATGTATCGCGCGGTCGCGTGGAAGGTCCTGCGCGAGCGGATCGACCCGTCCGACGAGCAGGCCAGTGCCGACGCCGCGCGCCGCGCCTACATCGTCGTGGGCGACGGTGTGGTACTGGTCGATGGTCACGACGTGGCTCACGCGATCCGGACGCCCGAGATCGATGCGGCGGCGTCTGCCGTGGCGCGTCAGCCGCGCGTGCGTGAGATCCTCATCGTGCAGCAGCGCGACATGGGGCGCGCGGGCGGAGTCGTGATGGAGGGGCGCGATATCGGGACGGTGGTGTTTCCCGACGCGGACGTGAAGATTTATCTCGACGCCACGCCCGAGGAGCGAGCCCGGCGGCGCGCCCACGACCCGGCGCACTCGTTGAGCGATGGGTCGGCGACAGTGGGCGATGTGGCGACTGCTCTCGAGGCCCGCGATCGCAGCGATCGCACGCGCAGCGCCTCACCGCTGACGCGGGCGAGCGATGCCGTCGAGATCGACACGACCGGGCTATCTATTGAAGACGTGATCCAGCGAGTCCTGGCGCTCGTGGCGGAGAAGTCGTAGTGTCGGCTTTAGCCCGGACAAGTGATGGTCCGGTTGAAGCCGGACGCTACGACTGATTGTCGGAGCCGTTACTCGTCGTGCTCCGGGTAATCCTCCGCGGACGCCGGGTCGAGCTCCCACCGATGCCGGTCGCGCTCGGTAATCTTGTCGGCGGCCTTCAGCTCTTCGCTGTCCTCGTACTGCACGCCGAGCGCTTTCCCGATGTCATCGACGCGGTCCTGATCCGGCGTCGGGTTGTCGCCGCCAGGGGCCTCGTCTCCGGTCGAATAGGCATCTTCCCAGCTCGCGTCGACGTCGCCGCCCGTAAGCTCGGGGCTCGTCTCGTTGTGATGCATCCGGTTTTCCCGCATCCCGTGACGGCCCGACCGCGCCGCCGAGGGCGTACGGTCCAGGTCGAGTGAGGATGGCGGGGTCGGAATATTGTCCTCGAGCTCGGGGAGGTGACGTCGGTTCCGGTCGAGCGAGAGGGTGTGCAGAGGTTTCGGAGCAGCGGCGGTCGAAGTCGAACGAGTCTGCTTGGCCGCTGGCTTCGGGCCCGGAGTTGGTTTTGCCGCGACCTTAGTCGTCGTCCTCACGGCCCTGGCCGGCGCTACCGCCCTGGCCGGCGCTCGCTTCGCGGCGGCGCGCTTCGGGGGAGCCGACCGCCTGGCCGTCTTTTTGACGGTTTTGGCCCGGCTTTTCGCGGCGCGAGTGGGCTTTGCCGACGTGCGTTTCGTCCGGCTGTTCTTCCTCCCGGCCTTCCTCGCGGCGGTGCCGGCCGAGCGACGGCTGGTGGACCTGGAGGCACTGCGCTTCGGGCGGCTGGCTGCGCGTCTGGCGGTCGGACGTTTCCTCGCTTTTCTAGCCATGTCGGTTTGACTCCGTGCCCCTAAGTGATGTATCTTCTTCTGCTTATCGCGAATCAGAAGCGATGCACATTACAGCCCGCCGAGAGCTGAGATCCCGGCAAGTACGATCGAGGAGGACCCGTTTAGATGCCGACTGACAATTCGCAGCACATCAAGCCCCAAGGAGGTGCCATCGACGAATCTATCGACCCGCAGGAATACGCGCGCCTGCTGGACCTTTACGATAGCAGCTTCCGCAATATCGCGGAAGGTGAAGTCGTCAAGGGCACCGTTCTGAAAGTCACCCCGTCCGAAGTCATCGTCGACGTTGGATACAAGTCCGAAGGCATCATCGCCATCGACGAGTTCGTCGACGAAACTGGACAAATCAGCGTGCAGCCGGGCGACATCGTCGATGTCCTGCTCGAGCGCACCGAAGATCGCGACGGCTACGTCGTCCTCTCGCGCGAAAAAGCCGAGAAGATGAAGATCTGGGACGACGTCGAGAAGGCCTACGCCGAGCGGAAGGTCGTCATCGGACGGGTCATCGAACGGATCAAGGGCGGCCTTGCCGTCGACATCGGCGTTCGTGCGTTCCTTCCTGGCTCGCAGATCGACGTGCGTCCCGTCCGCAACCTCGATGCCCTGCGCGGGCAGGAGTTGCGGATGCGCGTCATCAAGGTCAACAAGAAGCGCGGCAACATCGTGCTCTCGAGGAAGGTCCTCCTCGAAGAAGAGAACGCGGAGAAGAAGAAGCACACGCTCGACACGCTCGCCGAGGGCAAGGTCCTCACGGGCGTCGTCAAGAACATCACCGACTACGGCGCGTTTATCGATCTGGGCGGCATCGACGGCCTGCTCCACATCACGGACATGTCGTGGGGCCGCGTCTCGCATCCGTCGGAGCTCTTCAAGGTCAACGACGAGATCGACGTGATCGTGCTCAAGTACGACCCGGCGACCGAGCGCGTCTCGCTCGGTCACAAGCAGCTCAAGAACGACCCGTGGTCGAATGTCATCGAGCGGTATCCGGTCGGCGCGCGGATGAGCGGCAAGGTCGTCAGCCTGACCGACTACGGCGCGTTCGTCGAGCTCGAGCCCGGTGTCGAAGGCCTGATCCACGTCTCGGAGATGTCGTGGAGCAAGCGCGTCAAGCACCCGTCGAAGATCCTCAACGTCGGCGACAAGGCCGAGGCGATGGTGCTCGGCGTGGATCCCGGCGCGCGGCGCATCTCACTCGGCCTCAAGCAGGTCGAGAGCAATCCCTGGCACGAGTTGACCGAGAAGTACCCGATCGGTACGACGATCACCGGCAAGGTCCGCAACCTGACCGAGTTCGGCGCGTTCGTCGAGGTGGAGGAGGGCATCGACGGCCTCATCCACATCTCGGACATGTCGTGGAGCAAGCGTCTGAAGCACCCCTCAGAGGTGCTGAAGAAGGGCGACACGGTCGAGGCGATGGTGCTCAACATCGACGCCGAGAACCAGCGCCTGTCCCTGGGACTCAAGCAGCTGCAGACCGATGTTTGGGACGAGTTCTTCACCCAGCATCACGTGGGCGACATCGTCGAGGGGAAAGTGGTCCGCGTGACCAACTTCGGCGCGTTCGTCGAGCTGGCGGAGGGCATCGAGGGCCTCATCCACGTGTCGGAGTTCGACGACTCGGCTCACGCGGGCAAGGACGAGAAGCTCGAGCTCAAGGTGGGTGAGAACTACCAGATGAAGATCATCAAGCTCATCCCCTCCGAGCGGAAGATCGGCCTGAGCATCCGGGCGCTGAAGAGCGACGAGTTCCGGGCCGACTGGGAAGCGTACTCGGAGACCACCGGACGGCCGGAAGTGACGCTGGGCGATCACTTCAAGCATCAGCAGTAGGAACGAGCTTCCAGCTTCCCGCTTCCAGCTTCCCGCAGGTCGGAAGCTGGAAGCGGATTCTGGGAGTCCACAGCCACGAGCAACGGCTGACTGGAAGCTGGCAGCTGGGAGCTGGAAGCCATGAATACTGGCAGCATGACCAAAGCGGAGCTCGTCGAGGAAGTCTCGCGCGTCTCCGATCTGACCAAGAAGCATTCCGAGGTCATCGTCGACACTGTTTTCAAGAGCATCATCGACGCGCTCCATCGCGGCGAGAAGATCGAGCTGCGGGGGTTCGGCAGCTTCCGCCTGCGTCGGCGGGAGCCACGCAAGGGGCGCAATCCGAAGACCGGCGACAAGGTGGATGTGCCGCCGAAGAAGGTGCCGTACTTCAAGCCCGGCAAGGAGCTCAAGGAACTCATAAACAGAGAGGCGGAAGCCATGGCTCCGGCTCCGCCGTCGCCTGTCGTACCGCCTCCTGACAAGTTTGAAGTCTGACGTGTGAAGTTTGAAGTGAGGAAGTGTGAAGTCAGAAGTGGGAAGTGGAAGTTTGAAGTAAGTTGGAAGTGGGAAGTAGAAGTTTGAAGGTAGAGGTGCGAAGCACAAGCTCGAAGTAAAGGTTGGACGTGGAAGTCACAAGGAGGCGCGAAACGGCGATCCCTCCAACTTCACACTTCCAACTTCCGACTTCTAACTTCCAACTTTCGACTTCGAACTTACTTCCAACTTCCACTTCGCACTTCCGACTCCGCACTTCCTCACTTCAGACTTCACACGTCAGACTTCAAACTTTCTGCCTATGGATCACCTCTGGTCCCCTTGGAGGCTGGCTTACGTGACGCGGACGGGCGGCCAGGCCGGATGCGTGTTCTGCGAGGCGCTGTCGGGGGACGAGGCCTCACTCGTCGTGTTTCGCGGCGTCAGCTGCTACATCATCCTCAACAAGTTTCCCTATAACAACGGCCACCTGATGGTGGTGCCCAACCGGCATGTGGCCTCGCTTGGTGAGGCCACGGCCGCCGAGCTCGGCGAGCTGATCGAGCTCGCCCGTCGAGCGGAAGTGGCGATCAAGGAAACGTACTCGCCGCACGGCCTCAATATGGGGATCAACCTCGGCAAGCCGGCAGGCGCCGGGATCCTGGATCACCTGCACATGCACGTCGTCCCGCGCTGGAACGGCGACACCAACTTCATGACCGTCGTCGGGGAGACGCGCGTCCTGCCCGAAGAGTTGACGGTGACCGCCGAGCGGCTCCGGCCGGTGTTTGCACGTCTGGTGAATTCTGGTGTCAGGCAGTGAATCGTGAATCTTGCGTGGGACTGGCGGATTCACGATTCACTGCCTGACACCAGAATTCACGCTAGAATTCACAATTCAAATCGTGGGACTGGATTCACGATTCACTGCCTGACACCATGATCCTCGAGCTCACTGACGCACAGATGGCCTTTCAACAGCAGGTGGCGCAGTTCGCGAAGGACCGGGTCGCGCCCGAGGCGGCGGCCATCGACGAGGCGGGCGCGTTCCCCCGCGACCTCGTGCACGAGGCGGCCGCGCTTGGCTTGATGGGGGTGACGGTCGCCGAGGCGTGGGGCGGTGCCGGAAAAGACTACGTTAGCTACGCGCTGGCCGTCGAAGCGCTGGCCAAGGCCAGCGCCGTCGTGGCCGTGATTGCCGCGGTCAATAACTCGCTGGTCGCTGAGCCCCTCGCGCGATTCGGCACAGACTCCCAGAAACAGACGTGGCTCCGGCGCCTGGTGAGCGGCCAGGCGCTTGGCGCCTTCGCCCTGTCGGAGGAGCACGCCGGGTCCGATGCCGCGAACCAGCAGACCGTCGCGCGGCTCGTTGGGGACAGCGGCTACGTGCTCAACGGCAGGAAGGTGTGGGTCGCTAACGCGGCAGCCGCGGACGTCGCGGTCGTGTTTGCGGCGACGCAACCGGGCGTGCGCGGCCGCGGCGTCAGCGCCTTCCTCGTGCCGATGGACAGCGCCGGGATCACACGCGTCGCGGCCGATGACTCGCTGGGCGTACGTGGTCTCGGCTGCATGGATCTCGAGTTTCGTGACGTGCGCGTCGACGCCGAAAGCCTGCTGGGAACGCCGGGTGATGGCTTCAGCATCGCCATGTGGGCGCTCGAGGGCGGGCGCGTGGCCATCGCGGCGCAGGCGCTCGGCGTTGGCGAGGCGGCGCTTGCTGCGGCCGTCGACCACGCGAGAACCCGCACGGCGTTCGGAGAGCCCATCGGCAATTTCCAGGCGATCCAGTGGATGATCGCCGACATGGCCACAGAGCTCGACGCGGCGCGGATGCTGACGATGAAGGCCGCGGACCTGGTCGGCCGGAGCCTGGACAACGGCCGCACCCGCGCGGCGACTCCTCATGCCGCCATGGCCAAGCTCTATGCCTCCGAGGCCGCCCACCGCGCCGCCGACAAGGCCATGCAGATCCTCGCGTCGAAGGGCTACCGCCGCGGCTCGGTCGTCGAGCGCCTCTTCAGAGACGTCCGCGCAACAGAGATCTACCAAGGCACATCCGAAGTCCAGCGGATGGTGATCTCCGAATACATCCTGCAGTAGAGTCGCGGGGCTCAGGGCTCACGGCTTAGGGCTCAAGCAAGAGCTCGCTCATCCTAATCGACCGGCTAAGGAGCTCAAGGCTCTTGCCTAAGCCGTGAGCCCTGAGAGCCTGTGAAAAAATCGTGGCCCTGAACCTTGAGCCCTGTTCACCGAACCGTCAACTCCCCAATCTGCAGCGCCAGCACGCGCTCGTCGGTCGAACCCGGGATCACGTCCGACGGCCGCCACGCATGGTCGATGGTGATGCGAATCCGGTGCATCCCGCTCACCCGCGGCACATCGGCTGGCCGAAGGGGCAGGGTCGACACCCGCCAGTCGGGCGTCGTCAGCGCGAGATCGTCGGCGGGCCGGCGGTCGGCCTCGACACGCGCGCGCGTTGGTTCACGGAACGCCTCGATCGGGTGTCGAAGTGGAATCGACACGCTGCGCGCGCTGGCGCGCACCTGGATTTCGGCGCGGGCGCTGTTCATCCACATATAGCCCACGCCGTCGGGACTGGTCTCCCGCCCGTAGACGCCGAAGGTGACCGCCGAGAGCTCGTCGAGCGGATTGGGCGACACGCGGCCTGCCGCGTCGGGATCTCGCTTGAGCGCCAGGTAGTCGCGGAGTTCCGGCGGTACGGGACCCCAGGTCCGGACGACGTCGTCGTGCGAGAGGACGAGCGGTCCGAACGGTTCGAAGTCGCGGCTGATATCCCTCGAGACGGCGACGAACGACGCGAGTCCAGCCGCGATGACGCCGGCCGCGGCCAGCGTGCCAGCCCGTCGAATCGGCGCACGAGCCGCGAGATCCAGCAGCCCGACTGACGCGCCAGCGAGCGTGATCGATGCACCAGTCCCCACGAGATACATCTGTTCCGCTTTGCTGATGAAGATGAAGGGCAGGTTGAAGAGCAACGCGATCGCGGCACCGGCGAGCAGGCAGGTGCGCGCGCCCGGCGAGATCCACCGCCAGGTGGCAAACGCCACAAGCGGCAGGGACGTCGCGAACCAGCTCGCAACCGGCTGCCACGGGCGATCGGCCGGCACGAGCCTGAAGACTCCGTTGAGCCCGTGCGTGTAGTTGATCCACGCGGCGTGCAGCGTCGGCCGGCCGTAGCCGCCGAGCTCGCCGAGCGCGCTCGAGCGCAGCTGCAGCAGCGCCAGGACGAGCAGCACAGCCATGCACACGAAGACCCACGACACGGGCCGCAGTGCCGGCTCGGCCACGCGGCGTGTAATGCCGTGCAGCGCCAGGATGACGGGGATGAGCATCACCCCGTCTTCCTTGAACATGAACGCCATCGTTGCGAAGAGGAGGAGCGGCAGCCACCAGACAGGAGAGCGCGCCCGCACCGCGTGCCACCATAGCAGGGCAGCCAGCACGGTGATCGTCTGGGCCAGGTGCATCTGGTTGGTGACCCACGCGACGAGCGAGTAGGGCATGGCCGGATGGCACGCGACGAGGAGGACTGCGGCGGCCCCGGCAATTGCGCGCCCAGTCAGCCGCCAGACGAGCCACCCGGTCAGCGATGTCACAAGAGCGAAGAGCGCAAGCGACGCGGCATGGTGGGCCGTGGCGTTGAGCCCGAACAGCTCGAATCTCGCCGCGTAGAGGACGATCGTGAGCGGCCGGTAGAACTTCACCTCGATGCCGGTCAGGTCCCAGGGGCCGTGAAACGTCGCGAGGACCTCTCGCATCGCGTAAGGCCGAAGGAAATGATAATCGTCGTAGTCGAAGCCGTAGCTCAGGGTGGCGCGATGGACGAGCCAGGTAGCGACGGCGGCCAGCACGAGGACGAGCAGTGCGGTGAACGAGCGGCTAGCCCAGAATCTGCTTGGCAATCGTCTGGAGCTGCAGGTTGGAGGTCCCCTCGTAGATTTGGCCGATTTTCGCGTCGCGGAACAGCTTTTCGACTGGGTATTCCTTGACGAACCCGTTGCCGCCGAGCAGGTTGACGGCAAGCGACGCGACGCGCTCGGCGACTTCCGACGAGAAGATCTTGCAGATGGCCGCCTCGGTCAGGAACGGGCGGCCGGCGTCGCGAAGACGCGCGGCGTTGTAGACCGTCAGCTTCGCGGCTTCGATCTCCATCGCCGCCCTGGCGATCTGGAACTGCACGCCTTGGAAGTCGGCGATCGCCTTACCGAACTGCTTGCGCTCTTTCGTGTAAGTGATCGCGTGCTCCAGCGCGCCGCGCGCGAGCCCGATCATCTGTGCGCCGATGCCGATGCGCCCTTCGTTGAGCGTTTCGATGGCGGTCTTGTAGCCCTTGCCGATTTCGCCGAGGACCTGCGCCTTCGGCACGCGGCACTCCTCGAAGATGAGCTCGCACGTGCTGCTGGCGCGGATGCCGAGCTTGTCTTCCTTCTTGCCGACCGAAAAGCCAGCGGTCCCGCGCTCGACGAGAAAGGCCGTGATGCCGCGATACCCGGCCTGCGGGTTGACCGTGGCAAAGACGATGAAGAGGTTGGCCTCGTTGCCGTTGGTGATCCAGAGCTTCCGTCCCGTGAGGACGTAGGCGTCGCCGTCCTCCGTCGCCCGCGTGGTGAGCGCGAAGGCATCGCTGCCCGATCCGGCTTCCGACAGCGCGTACGCGCCCACGGTGCCTGACGCGAGCAGGGGGAGCCACTTGCGCTTGATGTCCTCGTGACCAAACCGCAGCAGGGCGTTGACGACGAGCGTGTTCTGGACGTCGACGAGCACGCCAATCGAGGGATCGACGCGCGACAGCTCCTCAACCGCCAGCACGGCGTGGAAGAACCGGCCGCCCGCGCCGCCGTAGGCCTCGGGAATCTCGATGCCCATCACCCCAAGGTCGAAGAGCTGGTCGACGAGCGCCCGCGGAATCTTCGCGTGCTCGTCCATCTCGCGGACCAGGGGCCGCACCTGCGCGTCAGCAAATGCCCGTACGCTGTCGCGGAATAGTGTCTCGTCCTCGGCGAGAACGGTGAGGGGCTGGGCGTGTTCGATGGTGTCTTCGCTCACGACCGCGATGTTATCATTGCCGAAGCGAGCCGGCCGGCGCTTCAGAACGTCTAAACTCGTGGACCGGAGCCTTATGCGACAGACTGCGCTCACTCCCCGCCTTTACGTCGCTCGCGTCGCTCAGTTCGGTGCGCTCGTCGGCGTCGGCGTGGCAGTGGCGCTCATGGCGGGCGCTCACCCGTCGGCTCGCCAGGCCCAGCCACCGGCTCAGCAGCAACCACCAGCCCAGCAGCCACCTGCCGGGACGCCGGCCACGCCCCAGCAGCAGGACCAGCCGCAAGACCAGCAGCGTCCTCCGCGTATCCGGACGGGAATCAACTACGTCAGGGTCGACGCGATTGTGAGCGACCGGCAGGGGAATCCTGTCCTCGACCTGAAGCAGGACGAGTTCAGGGTCAAGGAAGACGGAAAGTTGCAGACCATCGAGTCGTTCTCGGTCATCAAGATTGATGCGCTGGAGCAGCAGATCGACGGTCCGCCGGCGCGCGAGATTCACTCGATCGAGGAGGAGCGGCGCGAAGCGCAGCGTCCGGATGTTCGTTTGTTCATCATCCTGCTGGATGACTACCACGTGCGGCGCGGCAACGACATGTCGGTGCGCAAGCCGCTCATCGATTTCATCCAGAATGATCTGGCGCCGGCGGACATGGTCGCCATCATGTACCCGCTCACGCCGATCACTGGCCTGACGTTCACCCGCAACCACGCGAGCCTGGTCAGCGCCATCGAGCACTTCCAGGGACGCCGCTTCGACTACACGCCGCGCAACGAGTTCGAGGAGCGCTACGCGTATTACCCCGCCGCGACCGTCGAGATGGTTCGCAACCAGGTCGTGATGACCGCGCTCAAGGGCGCCGCCGCCCGGCTGGGAGGGCTGCGCGAAGGACGCAAGTCGGTCATCTTCGTCAGCGAGGGCTTCACGACGATCCTGCCGCCACAGCTGAATGATCCCGTGGCGGCGATGCCTGGCATCGGGAACGCCGCGCGGGGATCATCGAACGTGGTGAACAGCGACCGGGCGGAGTGGTCCGCCACGATCGACATGGTCTCGGACCTGAGCCTCATCTTCACGGAGATGAACCGGAACAACACCTCCATCTACGCGCTCGACCCCAGGGGCCTGGCGCCGTTCGAATACGATGTCAACCAGGCCGTCGGACTGCAAGTCGATCGCAAGCACCTCGAAGCCTCGCTCGATACGCTGCGCGCGCTCGCCGAGAACACCGACGGACGGGCCATCGTCAACTCGAACGATCTCGGCAAGGGCATGCGGCAGATCATCCGCGACGCGAGCGGCTACTACCTGATTGGCTACAACTCGGCGCAGGCGCCAATCGACGGAAAGTTCCACAAGCTGGATGTCGAAGTGACGCGCAAGGGCGTCGACGTGCGCGCGCGGAAAGGGTACTGGGCGTACACCGCCGAAGACGCCGCGCGTGCCGACGCGCCTCGTGTCGAAGCGCCCGCCGCAGTGACAGCCGCGCTTGCGACTCTCGTCGACCCGCCGCGTGGACGTCCGGCGCGCTTCTGGATCGGCACGGCGCGCGGCGAGAACGGGAAGTCGAGGGTCACCTTCGCGTGGGAGCCGATTCCGCCGGCGCCAGGCGAGCGTCGTCCCGGCGACGAGGGCGTGTCGTATGTGACCGTGACCGCCCTGGCGCCGGATGGCCGTCCGCTCTTCCGCGGGCGGGTGCCTGAGCAGGGTGCGGGCGCGCCGCCACCGACGACGACCGCCTCGCCGGCCGTCGCCAGTCCGGCGAGCGCGACATTTCAAGTCCCGCCCGGGCGGATGCAGCTGCGTGTCTCGGTGCAGAACGCCGAGGGACAGGTCATGGATTCGTCGACGAGCGACGTCATCGTCCCGGACTACACGACGCCGCAGGTCTCGCTCGGCACACCACGTCTCTTCCGGGCCCGCACGCCGCGCGACGTCCAGGCGATCAAGGCGAATCCGACGCCGACGCCATCGAGTGACCGGACGTTCAGCCGCACCGAGCGGCTGATCGTGCGTGTGGACGCCTACTCGCCTGGGAGCGGTGCGCCGGCCCTGACCGCGCGCCTCTTGAACCGCGCCGGCACCGCGATGTTCGACGTGCCCGTGCAGATGTCTGATGGTGGTGGCGCGGAGATGGAATTGGCGTTCGCGGCGCTGGCGGCGGGTGAGTATCTCCTCGAGCTCAATGCCAAGGCGGATGCCGGCTCGGCTCAGGATATGGTGGCGTTCAGGATTAGATAGTCAGCTTCCAGCTTCCAGCTCCAAGCCTCCAGTTACGCTGCTATCTTGAGATTTGCAGCTGGAAGCTGGCAGCTGGAAGCTGGTTCACGCATACATCCCGCGCATCTTCGTGACCGTCGCCACGCGGCTGATCGCGACGACATAGGCTGCCGTTCGCAAGTCGGTCTTGTATTTGATCGACGTCTGCAGCACGTCGTGGAAGGCTTCCATCATCTTCGCCTCGAGCCGCTGGTTCACTTCCTGCTCTTCCCAGAAATATCCGTGGCGATCCTGGACCCACTCGAAATAGGAGGTCGTGACGCCGCCGGCGTTGGCGAGGATGTCCGGAATCACGAAGACACCGCGCTCGTGCAGCTGGCGATGAGCTTCGGGGGTCGTCGGGCCGTTGGCGCCCTCGGCGACGATCTTGGCCTTGATCACCGAGGCATTCTCTTCGGTGATCTGGTTCTCGAGCGCGGCGGGGACGAGCACGTCGACGTCGAGCGAGAAGAGCTGGTCGTTCTCGATCGGGTCCCCTCCCGGGAAGCCGTCGATCGTCTTGTGCTGTCGCGCGTACTCGATCATCTGGGTGATGTCGAGGCCTGCCGGGTTGTAGACTCCGCCTTTCCAGTCGGTCACGGCGACGATCTTCGCTCCGAGCTTTGAGATCAGATCGGCGGAGACCGAGCCGACATTGCCGAAGCCCTGCACGGCCACGGTCATGCGCGAGATGTCGAGGCCGAGATGCTTGGCGGCCTCGCGAGTGACGATCATCACTCCGCGTCCCGTCGCCTCGCGTCGCCCGAGCGATCCCCCCATCTCGATCGGCTTGCCCGTGACGACGGCGGTCGATGTGTGGCCGACGTGCATGCTGTAGGTGTCCATGACCCACGCCATCACCTGATCGTTGGTGTTGACGTCGGGCGCGGGTACGTCCTTTTCGGGTCCGATGGCGTCGATGATCTCGGCGACGTATCGTCGCGTGAGAGCCTCGAGCTCGCGGCGAGACATGCGCGTGGGGTCGCAGACGACGCCGCCCTTGCCGCCGCCGAACGGGACGTGCGCGACCGCGCACTTCCAGGTCATCCAGGCGGCGAGCGCGGTCACTTCGTCGAGGCTGACGTCGGGGTGGTACCGTATGCCGCCCTTGGCCGGCCCGAGCGTGATGTTGTATTGCACGCGATACCCGGTAAAGACCTCGATCTCGCCGTTGTCCATCTGAATCGGACACGAAACGATGATCTGGCGCTTGGGGTTCGTGAGGATCTTCCAGATGCCGGGGTCGAGCCCCAGCAGGCGCGCCGCTCCATCGAACTCCTGGAGCATTGCGTTGAAGATGCTGCCGCCGCCTTCCATGGTTGTCCCTCGATCGCGGTCACCGACGAAACGCCGGACCGCCGAAAACGCAAACGGAGCAAGGTACGTTGATAGAAACGGGGAAGTCAAGAAAAGGGCTCAAGGCCCTGAGCCCTGAGCCCTGAGCCCCAAGGTTCCACCTCGACGATTCAGAATTCAGGCCGAGTGTCTCATCCTGCACCACTTTCGAGGCTGCTTTACGCGATTTCACACTCGTAATCGGTCTGTAAGCAGCTGACAAAGCATGAATTAGTGACCGTCGAGCTCGATGGTCTATCGATTGCTCCTGTCTGGGCACGGGGAGGAGTTAGTCATGAAGAGAGTGGTTTACAAATTCGCCGCGTCAGCGGTGATGGTCATGTGTGCCGCGAGGGGCGCGCAGGCGGCAGCCGCCGCCGGTGAGCAGCAGGAGCAGAACGCGCAGGCGAGTCACAGTCGCTTCGACGATCTCGATCGCTGGAAGCAGGTCGTGGTCCTCTCGTCCTTCGTCGACGCCGACAAGGAGACCGTCACGTTGCGCGGGCTCAACTTCGGCAAGAAGGTGCCGACCGTTTTCTGTGAGGCGGAGCGGATGAAGGTTCTGCGCTCGAGCGACACGGAAATCGTCGTGCGCTTCCCAAAGGCGGTCGAGGACGGGACGTACCTCTTCACCGTTGCGCGCGGCAATCTTGATTTCGAGCGCGGCGAGTTCTACGTAACGAAGGTGACGGGTGGTGGAGGAGGGGCGACGGAGCGGGGGGCCCAGGGTCCTGCAGGGCCGGAAGGTCCTGCAGGTCCGCAGGGCCCCGCGGGTCCTCAGGGTCCGGCTGGCGCGGCCGGCGCGACGGGCTCGGCTGGCCCGGCTGGCGCACCGGGAGCGGCTGGCCCAGCGGGTCAGGTTGGTCCGGCGGGTGCGGCGGGTGCGACGGGGCCCATGGGTCCGCAGGGACCTCAGGGTACGCCGGGCGCTCCGGGTGCACCGGGTTCACCTGGTGCGCCGGGATTGCCGGGTGGTCAGGGACCGGCGGGTCCGGCCGGTCCAGCGGGTCCGGCGGGTGGGCTGGTGGGGTACGAAGTGGTCTTCCAGGACAGCTCGCTCTGGGCCAGTGTGACGAACAACACCGTGGTCTCGGCCTTCGCGGCGTGTCCCGATGGGAAGCAACCGCTCGGTGGCGGCTTCGAGCCAGTGGTCCTGGCGGCGGCCAACGGCGTGGTCATGCTGACTCCGGTCTCATCGGGGCCGGCGGCGACGGCGGCGGTGCCCCCGGTCTCCGGGTGGAGCGTCAGCCTTCGCAACAACACCGGCACGACGCGCAGCAACGTGCAGTTCCGCGTCTGGGCCGTTTGCGTGTCGCAGCCGTAGTAGAGCCGTTCCAGCCGTTGAAGAATCAACGAGCCGCGCGGTGACCGCGCGGCTCGTCGCGTCTTTACACTCCTGCAGTCGGCCGTCCTGCCTCGCCACGGCCCGTGCACGCTGCGGCTATAATGTCTTGGTCCATGAAAGTCACGGCCGAGACCGATAAGCAGCGCTGGGAGCGAGAGATACTCGAACCCACATTGAAGAAGTCGCCCGAGCGTCGCGGACCCTTCACGACGATTTCCGGGCGACCGATCGACCGGCTGTACACCCCCGACGACCTCACGGATTTCGCTTTCTCCCGCGACCTCAACCATCCTGGCGTCTTCCCCTATACGCGCGGCATCCACCCGACCGGCTACCGCGGCAAGCTCTGGACGATGCGGCAGTTTGCCGGGTTCGGGACGCCGGAAGAGACCAACGCGCGCTATAAGACGCTGCTCGAAGCGGGCGGTACGGGCCTGAGCGTGGCCTTCGACCTGCCGACGCTCATGGGCCGCGACCCCGACCACGAGCTCTCGCTCGGCGAGGTGGGGAAGTGCGGCGTCAGCATCGTCTCGCTCGCCGACATGGAGCGGCTGTTCGACGGCATCCGGCTCGCGGACATCACGACGTCGATGACCATCAACTCTCCGGCATCGATGATCTTCGCGATGTACCTTGTCGTGGCCGAAAAGCAGGGCGCGGACTGGCAGACGTTATCGGGGACGATCCAGAACGACATCCTCAAGGAGTTCATCGCGCAGAAGGAGTACATCTATCCCCCCCGCGAATCGATGCGGCTCATCACCGACGTCTTCGCGTTCTGTTCGAAGGAAGTACCGCGCTGGAACACCGTGTCGGTGAGCGGGTATCACATCCGCGAGGCGGGCTCGACGGCGTTGCAGGAGCTGGCGTTCACGCTGCGCGACGGGATCGAGTACGTGCAGTACGGCATCGATGCGGGCCTCGACGTGGACGACTTCGCGCCGAGGATGTCGTTCTTCTTCAACTCGCACAGCGACTTCTTCGAGGAAATCGCCAAGTTCCGCGCCGCGCGCAAGCTCTGGGCGGAGGTGATGCGCGACCGGTTTCACGCCCGGCACGAGCGGTCGTGGAAGCTGCGCTTCCACACGCAGACCGCCGGCGTGTCGCTCACCGCGCAGCAGCCTTACAACAACGTGGTCCGGACGGCCCTGCAGGCGCTGGCGGCCGTGATGGGCGGGACCAACTCGTTGCACACCAACTCGCTCGACGAAGCGCTCGCGCTCCCGACGGCCGAGGCCGCGACGCTGGCCCTCCGTACCCAGCAGATCATCGCGCACGAGAGCGGCGTGACGAACACGGTCGATCCGTTCGGCGGCTCGTACTTCGTCGAACGGCTGACGCTCGACATGGAACGGGGGGCGAAGGATTACTTCGACGTCATCGACCGCATGGGCGGGATGGTCGAGGCAATCGAAGAGGGGTTCCCGCAGAAGGAAGTTGCAGAGGCATCCTACCGATTCCAGGAGGCCGTCGAGCGCCGCGAGAAGGTCATTGTCGGCGTGAACGACTTCGTCCAGGCGGACGAGCCGCCGATGCCGATTCTCTACATCGACGACACGACTGCGAATACGCAGCTGGCCCGGCTGGAGCAGCTGCGGGCGTCGCGCGACCACGATCGCGTGCGCCGTTCGCTCGACGCGCTCGCCGAGACCGCGCGCGGACGAGGGAATACGATGTATCCGCTGCTCGACTGCGTACGCGCGTACGCGACTGTCGGTGAGATGTGCGACGCGCTGCGGGCCGTGTGGGGCGAGTACGAGGAAGTGCCGATCATCTAGCTTCCAGCTACCAGCTTCCAGCTTCCCGCAGTCAAGTGCGGAAGCCGGAAGCCCGGAAGCCCGGAAGCCGGAAGCCGGAAGCTGGAAGCTGGAAGCTGGAAGCTGGAAGCTGAATGCGCAAAATCCGTGTCGTTATCGCGAAACCTGGCCTCGACGGACACGACCGTGGCGCCAAGGTGATCGCCCGCGCGCTCCGCGACGCGGGGATGGAGGTCATTTACACCGGCCTCCGCCAGACGCCGGAGCAGATCGTGGCGGCGGCCCTCCAGGAGGACGCCGACGTCATCGGGCTGTCGATTCTGTCCGGCGCTCACATGCACATCTGCCCGCGCGTGATGGAACTGCTCAAGGAACGCAAGCTGGACGATGTGCTGATGGTCGTCGGGGGGATAATCCCCGACGTCGACATTCCGAAACTGCAGGCCCTCGGCGTGAAGGGCATCTTCCTGCCCGGCACGCCGATGCAGCAGATTATTGATTTCATCCGAGCGCACGTCCGTGCGCATTTAGAAGGCGCGCAAGTTGGCGCGCGTGTGGAGCTGTAGTGCATCCCAAGCTGCTGCTCGCTGACGACAGCGTCACCATTCAACGCGTAATCGAGTTGACGTTCGCCGACGAGGACGTGCAAGTGCTGGCTGTCGGCGACGGGCAGCAGGCGATCGACCGCGTGAAGACCGATCGTCCCGACATCGTGCTGGCCGACGTCGGCATGCCCGAGCGGGACGGGTACGAAGTGGCCGCGTTCATCAAGGGCGATCCCGAGCTCGCCCACATCCCCGTGCTCCTCCTGACGGGGGCGTTCGAGCCTATCGACGAAGCTCGCGCGCGCGCGGTCGGCTGCGACGGCGTGCTCGTCAAGCCGTTCGAGCCCCAGATGGTCATCAGCCGCGTGCGCGATCTGCTCGCCGGCAAGCGCGAACCCGGCCACTCCGGGAAAGCCGTCCACGCCGGCGCGACGCCGGCGCCGGCCACTCCGCCCGCCGAGCCTGCCGGCTCGCTCGAAGACTATTTCGACCGGCTCGACGCCGCCCTCGCGAGCAAGGGTGCGTCGGTCCCGACGCTCGATCCGGTGCCCGGCGGGACGCCCGTGCCGGACATGGTCCCGCGGCCCGGCCTGACGGTCGTGAAGGCTGCCGCCGACACGCGTGCGCCTCACGCGGACCTGGATTTGACCGGCTGGAATCCGTCCGCGACGCCGGCGCCAGTCGAGAGCGCCGCACGTGAGACGCGGCCCGTACCGCCGCCGTCGCCGGCACCGCCGACAGCGAGCGCCGTCACGCAGGTGAACCCTGTGAACCCTGCGAACGTCGCGAACACTCCGTCCACACTGAATCCTCTGAGCGCCGTGAGCCTGGATCAGGCCTTCGCCGCCCTGCTCGCGGCCGAGCAGGGGCAGGCGCCAGCGTTGTCTCCACGGCGCATCGAGTCCGCGTCCGGCGATTGGCCGGAGGCCGTGCCCGATACCGTCATCGATGCCGTGGTCAACAAGGTGATCGCCCGGATGGGCGACGAAACGATGAGGGCCGCCGTGCTCGACGCTGCCGAGCGCTTGGTCCGCGAAGAAATCGACCGGATCAAGAATGCTCGGTAGAATTGCCCTTCATGTCTGACGGTTCAGAACAGTCTCATCTCCAGATCGGTCACGCGCGCGCAATCGCAGTCCCCGACAAGCCGGCACTTGAAGGTTTGGAGCAGAAGTGGACCGAGCGCTGGGACGCTGACCAGTTGTATCGCTTCGATCGCGCGCGCTCGCGCGACGAGGTGTATTCGATCGACACGCCGCCGCCCACGGTGAGCGGCTCGCTGCACGTCGGTCACGTCTTCTCCTACACGCACACCGACGTCGTCGCCCGCTTCCAGCGAATGCGCGGCAAGGCCGTGTTCTATCCGATGGGATGGGACGACAACGGGCTGCCAACCGAGCGACGCGTGCAGAACTACTTCGGCGTGCGCTGCGATCCCTCGCTGCCATTCGATCCCTCGTTCGTGGCACCGGAAAAGCCCGGGAAGCATCCCATTCCGGTGTCGCGACCGAACTTCATCGACTTGTGCGCGCGGCTGACGGCCGAAGACGAGAAGGCCTTCGAGACGCTCTGGCGTCACCTGGGACTCTCGGTCGACTGGTCGATGACCTACGCGACGATCGGCCGCCGTGCGCAGCGGTTGTCCCAGCTGTCGTTCCTCCGGCTCGTCGGACGCGGCTTCGCCTATCAACTCGAGGCGCCGACGCTGTGGGATGTCGACTTCCGCACGGCCGTCGCGCAGGCCGAGCTCGAGGACCGCGAACAGCCCGGCGCGTATCACCGCATCCGGTTCGCCAAGTCGGGATCGGGTGGAACCGGGTTCGTCGAGATCGACACGACTCGACCCGAGCTCATTCCGGCCTGCGTCGCGCTTGTCGCGCATCCCGACGATCCCCGCTACCAGCCGCTCTTCGACACCGAGGTCGTGACGCCGCTCTTCGGTGCGCGCGTGCCGCTTCGCGCGCACACGCTGGCCGATCCGGAAAAAGGGACTGGCGTCGCGATGATCTGCACCTTCGGCGACATCACCGACGTCGTCTGGTGGCGAGAGCTCGGCTTGCCGGTCCGCGCCGTCATCCAGGCGAATGGCACGTTCAAGCCGCTGACGTGGGGTGAGGGCGGCTGGTCGACGACCGATCCCGCGCGCGCGCAGGCCAACTACGACCAGCTCGCGGGCCTGTCGGCGTCAAAGGCCCGGGTCCGCACGGTCGAGCTTCTCCGCGAGAGCGGCGACCTCCTCGGTGATCCGCGTCCGATCACGCATGCGGTGAAGTTCTACGAGAAGGGCGACCGCCCGCTCGAGATCGTGACCAGCCGCCAGTGGTTCATCAAGACCATGGACGCGCGCGAGGCGCTGCTCGCCCGCGGCCGCGAGCTCGACTGGCATCCGTCGTACATGCAGGCGCGGCTCGAGAACTGGATCAACGGCCTCGCCGGCGACTGGTGTGTCAGTCGCCAGCGATTCTTCGGCGTGCCGATCCCCGTGTGGTATCGCGTGCGGGAGGACGGAACCGTCGACCACGACGCCCGGCTCCTGCCCGCCGAAGATCGCCTGCCGATCGATCCGTCGACCGACGCCCCCGACGGCTTCACGGCCGAGCAGCGCGACCGTCCGGGAGGGTTCTCCGGCGACCTCGACATCATGGACACCTGGGCAACGTCCTCGCTGTCGCCGCAGATTGCCGGCGGGTGGATCGAAGATCCCGATCTCTTCGCCCGCGTCTTTCCGATGGACGTCCGTCCTCAGGCGCACGACATCATCCGGACGTGGCTGTTCTCGACCATGCTGCGCGCCGAGTACGAGCACGGATCGCTTCCGTGGAAGAATGCGGCGATCTCGGGCTGGGTCCTCGATCCCGATCGCAAGAAGATGTCGAAGTCGAAAGGGAACGTCGTCACGCCCATGGCGCTCCTCGAGGAGCACGGTTCGGACGGCGTGCGCTACTGGGCGGCGAGCGGCCGGCCCGGCGCGGATACGGCGTTCGATTCGGGTCAGATGAAGGTGGGCCGTCGCCTTGCAATCAAGCTGCTCAACGCGTCGAAGTTCGTGCTATCGAAGCCTGGAACGAGCGGGGCGGTCACCTCGGGCGTCGATCGCGGCCTGCTCACGAACCTCGCGCGGCTCGTGCGGGAATCGACCGAGGATCTCGAGAACTATCAGTACACGCGCGTGCTCGAGCGCACGGAGACGTTCTTCTGGTTCTTCTGCGACAATTACCTCGAGCTGGTGAAATCGCGGCGCTACGGCGACCACGGCGAGGTGCTCGCCGGCTCGGCCAACACGGCGCTCCTGACGTCGCTGTCGGTCTTGCTGCGTCTCTTCGCCCCCTTTCTGCCATTTGCGACCGAGGAGATCTGGTCGTGGTGGCAGCGCGGTTCAATCCACAAGGCGACGTGGCCGACCGAGGCAGAGATCCTCTCCGTGGCCAATGGTGCCGATGACCGCGGCGTGTTGGCTCTGCAGATGGCCGCGCAGATCCTTGGAGACATTCGCAAGAAGAAGTCGGAAGGGCAGCGGCAGCTCAAGACCCCCGTTGCACGCGTCGTCATCCGCGCGCCCGACAACAAGCTGGAGCTGCTGCCGGACATCGAACAGGACCTGCGAGCCTCGGGACAGATTCAGCAAATCGACACGCTCGTCTCCGAAGTGCTTCAGGTCGACGTCGAGCTGGCACCTCCGGAGGGTGTGCCCGGACGGCCCGAATGAGAACCATACCTTTCGAACCGCTCGACCCCTCGGTCTACCGTCAGATCGTTCGTCGTGCGCTCGCGGAGGATCTCGGGTGGGGTGACGTCACGACGGAAGCCACCGTACCCGCCGACGTCAAGGGACATGGCACGATCGTGGTCAAGGCGCCGTGCGTCCTGGCCGGCCTCGACGTGGCGGCAGAGGCCTTCCGTCAGCTCGATCCCGCGGTGCACATTTCGCTCAGGAATCGCGATGGCGATCGCTGCGAGCCTGGTGCCGTCGCCGCCGAGGTCCGGGGCGCGGCCGCCTTGATGCTGACCGCCGAACGGACCGCGCTCAACTTCCTGCAGCGCCTCTCTGGTATCGCCACGCTCACACGGCGGTACGTCGACGCGGCCGAGGGCCGGATCACCGTGCTCGACACCCGCAAGACCACGCCGACGCTGCGCGCGCTCGAGAAGTACGCGGTGCGCGCGGGCGGTGGCAGCAACCATCGATCGGGTCTCGACGACGGCATTCTCATCAAGGACAACCACGTCCGGCTCGCGGGAGGCGTCGTCGAAGCCGTCAAGCGGATGAAGGCCGCCCGGCAGGAGATGCTGGTCGAAGTCGAAGCGCAGAGCCTTGCCGATGTCGAAGCGGCGATCGACGCCGGAGCAGACGTCATCCTGCTCGACAACCTGCCGCTCGAGCAGATTCATCAGGCGGTCGCGCGCATCGCGGGCCGCGCGAAGATCGAAATCTCCGGAGGGGTGACGCTCGAGCGGATGCCCGAGCTCGCGCGGACCGGAGCCGACTACGTCTCGGTCGGCGCGCTGACCCATTCGGCACCCGCCGTCGATCTCAGCTTCGAGATCGCTCCGACCGGCCACTAGTGGCGCATATTCCGCGCGTCGGTCCGGCCGTTCCGTTGTCACGGCCAGCAGATCCCAGTCGATACTCCTGACTTCGTAGTACTGTTTCAGTGGATACGGTCCACCAACAGATGCCTGACGCGCTCCCGCCAGACTTCGCCGACGCGCTCCAGGCAGTCGGCGCGCGTCGCGGACGGCTCGGCGATCCTCTCTATTACCTGCACGAGACAAGCTCGACCAACGACGTGGCCGCCTCGTATGCCGACCGTGGCGCTCCCGAAGGCACGACGGTCGTGGCGGCGGCGCAGACCTCAGGACGCGGGCGGCTCGGACGGAGCTGGTACTCGCCTCCCGGCGCCGGCCTGTATCTGTCCATCATCATCCGCGATGCGCGTGCCGCGCCTTTCCTGACCCTGGCCGGTGGCGTCGCGGTCGCGGAAGGCGTGCGCCGGGCAACTGGCCTGCCGCTCGAGATCAAGTGGCCGAACGACGTGGTCACGCCAGGGGCGAGCGGGCCGTCGCGCCGGCGTAAGCTGGCAGGCGTGCTCGCCGAGGCGTCGTCTTCGTCCGATGGCCTGCAGCACGTCGTCGTTGGAATCGGCATCAATCTCAGCCCGGCGTCCTATCCGCAGGAACTCGCGGATCGCGCATCCTCGATCGAAACGGAGCTCGGACGTCCGGTCGAGCCCGGCGTCGTGCTGGCCGAAGTGCTGGCGGCGCTCGCGGTCGAGCTCGAACCGCTCGGTCGCGGCGACGCCTCTGGTCTTCTCGCCCGGTGGCGGCGGCTGGCGCCGTCCGCGGTGGGCGCGACTGTCGAATGCGACACGCCGGGCGGCCGCGTCATCGGCACCGCCGCCGGCATTGCCGACGACGGTGCGCTGCTCGTCAGGGTCGGGAATCGAGTGGAGCGCGTCATCGCGGGTGAGGTAGTCTGGAAGTAAGGCTCGGACAACACGCATCACACCGACAAACCGAAACGTTCTCCTGGAACTGCTGACGATGCTACTGGCCATTGACGTGGGAAATACGAACATCGTCCTCGGGGTGTTCGACGGTGACCGCCTGACCCATAGCTGGCGGCTGCAGACGCTGCGCGAGCGTACGGCGGACGAGCTCGGCATTCTCGTCTCGCAGCTATTCGGCCAGAGCGGGCTCGAGAAGGACCGCATCAAGGGCATCATCCTGTCGTCGGTCGTCCCGCCGCTCACGGGCACGATGCAGGAGATGGCCGAGCGGTACTTCGGCCAGACGCCGATGACCGTGGACCCCGCGACGAACACCGGCATGCCGATTCTCTACGTGCCGCCCTCCGACGTCGGCGCCGATCGTGTCGTGAACGCCGTGGCAGCGTACGAGACGTTCGGGCGCGTCGATCGCGTGCCGATCATCGCCGTAGACTTCGGCACGGCGACGACCTTCGACGTGATTTCCGCCGCCGGCGAGTACGTCGGCGGGGTCATCTGTCCCGGCATCGGCATTTCGGCCGACGCGCTCTTTCAGCGGGCGGCGCGCCTCCCGCGCGTCGACGTCCGCAAGCCTCCGTCCATCATCGGCCAGACGACGGTCACGTCGATGCAGGCGGGCCTGTTCTTCGGGTATGTGTCGATGGTCGACGGCATCGTGACGCGGATCCGCGCCGAGCTGCCATCAGGCGATCGCGCGATCTGCATCGCGACGGGCGGTATGGCCGGCGTGCTGGCAAATGAGACCACGACGATTCAACGGGTCGAGCCGGATCTCACGCTGCAGGGACTGAGGCTCATCTGGCAACGCGAGCTTGCCGCAAGCCGTGTAGGTTAGTACTGGGGTAGCTGCAGTTGACGTGTCACGAGATAACAGGAGATCAGGAGTTGTCCTTGTTTTGCAGCAAGACCTTTAACCTCGTGATCTCCTGATCTCCTGGTCTCCTGTACAAGGGTCTGTGAATGGAGCACGACATCAGCCGCGATGTTCGGTCGCGAGGGATGTCGGTGTGAGCCTAGTCGATGCCGGATCTATCTGAATACTGCCGCGAGCTCGAGTCGTACCTCTGTCGCAAGAACGGCGGGCATCTCGTGCGCATCACGGGACCGGTGTTCGAGCAGGTATGCGGGTGGGCCGAGCGTGGCGTGCCCCTGACCGTTGCCTGCCGCGGAATCGATCGATATTGCGAGCGGCTGGAGGCGAAGGGCCCGCGCCGCCGCCCCGTTCGGATCGAGTTCTGCGAGGGCGACATCCTCGACCTGTTTGACGATTGGCGCAGGGCTGTTGGCGTGGTGCAGGCACAGGGCGACGGGGAATCCGCCGCACCCGCGCGCAAGCTGGCCCTCACGGCCCACCTCGAGCGCGTCGTCGGGCGCCTGGTGGGGAGCCGAGTACGGCGGTCACCGTCGTTCGAGCAGCACGTCGAGGGCCTGCTCGCCGAGATCGATCGGCTGTCGGGCGAATCGAAAGGATCGCGCGGCGACGCGCGCTCGGCCATCCTGGATCGGCTGGCCGAGCTCGATCGGGGGCTGGTGCAGGCCGCGGCAGCCGAGCTGGATCCTGACTCGGTTGTGACGGCGAGACGAGAGGCGGAAGCCGAGCTCGCGCCCTTTGGCGCGCGCCTGGCGCCGGAAGTCAGGGCGCAGGCCGTCGAGGCCGCGTTCGAGCGGCTCGTCCGAGACTCGCTGGGCCTGCCCCAGATTCGTTATCAGTGACTCGCGGCCAGTAACGTGCTCACCCCAGGACAGGAACTCGAGCTTGCCGTCGAAAAGCCGGCCGCGGGCGGCCGGATGATCGCCAGGCACGACGGGCAGGTCGTCCTCGTGTCGGGTGCCGTGCCGGGTGAGCACGTGGTCGCACGGATCGAGCGGAGCGAACGGCGCCTGGCCTTTGCAACTGTCGTCGAGGTGAGAGACGCGTCGCCCGATCGGCGCGCGGCGTTCGCCGATCCCCTCTGCGGCGGATGCGTGTACTCGCACATCGCCTATTCACGCCAGCTGACGCTCAAGTCCGAGATCGTACGGGACGCCTTCTTTCGGCTCGGCCGTCTGCCGATTGACGGTCCCATTCCCGTCGCGCCGTCACCCGAACGCGGGTATCGGATGCGGGCGCGGTTTCACGCCGACGGAGCCCGTGTCGGGTTCTATCGTGAAGGCACTCACGCGCTGTGCGACGCGGCCGGGACGGGACAGGTGAGCGAGGCGGCACGCGCCTCCGTTGCATCGGCCGTCGATATCCTGGCCCGCGGCGGTGCGCGCGTCGATGGGATCGAGCTGACCGAGAGCGTGGACGGTACCGCGCGCGCTGTCTCGGTCACGGTAAACGACCTGAGCACGATTGGAGCAGGCGTACTGACGGAATTGCCGGCCGCCTGCGGGTTGACGGGCTGCGCGGTCCAGGACACGAAGGGCCGCGCGCTCGAGGCCGGCGAGCCAGCGGTGCGGGACTCGCTGAACGTCCTGACGCAAGGGCGCGTCCTCGATGGCGAGCTCCGGCGTCACGCGGCGTCGTTCTTTCAGGCCAACCGGTTCCTCGTGCCCGCGCTCGTCGTCGCCGTCGTGGACGCGGTTGCTACCGACGGACCGGTGCTCGATCTGTATGCCGGCGTCGGGCTCTTTTCGGCAACCCTGGCGGCGTCTGGCAGGAGATCGATCACGGCAGTCGAGGGCGATCGGCTGAGCGGTGCCGACCTCGAAGCGAACGCGCGGAATGCCGGCAAGGGTGGAGGCACCATGACACCCATCCTCGACAGCGTCGAGCGCTACCTCGCGTCGAGGCAATCGTCGCCGCCGCGCGTGGCGACGATCATCGTCGATCCACCCCGGACAGGGATTTCGAGCGACGCGATGACCTCGATCCTGAAGTTCACCGCGCCGCGGATCGTCTACGTGTCGTGCGATCCCGCGACGATGGCGCGCGACGCGCGCCGATTGCTCGACGGGGGATACCGGCTCGAATCGCTCCGCGCGTTCGATCTGTTCCCCAATACGCCGCATGTCGAGTCTTTGGGAGTGTTCTGCCGTGTTTGACGGGACAAAGACAACGGAGTTCGACACGAAGGCACGGAGACAAACGGAGACGCACGAAGGACCGGTCGCGCCGCGCGAAGCGCGGGTGTCGATGCACTCGCCGGCCGTCGGCCGGCGACGCGGCCGGTCTGCTGGTCGACTCGCCTCGACAGCCTCCGTGCGTCTTCGTTCGCCTTCGTGTCTTCGTGTCGAACCCGTTGCGTTCGTCGGTTTTCGTGACTTCAGTGTTCAGTGCGAGCTCGTGCGCGCGCTGAAGTGTTCGCGCGCGGCGCTGACGAAAGTGTTGAAGAGCGGGGCGAACTCGCCCGTGCGCCAGAAGTTCTCGGGGTGCCACTGCACGCCGACGCAGAACTCGGCGTCGGGCTTTTCGATGGCTTCGACCACACCGTCGGGCGCCATGGCCGAGGAGACCAGGCCCTGGCCGACGCGAGCGACCGACTGGTGGTGCCGGCTGTTGACGCGGCAGGTGTGGGCGCGGTCGACTGATGCCCCGAGCGCCTGTTCCAGGCGTGAACCGGGCGTCACGTGCTACGGCGTGTGCCTCGGCGCTCTTCGGTTCCACGATGCTGTGCGAAAGTGTCGAGTCGACGGCCGAGGGAATGTCCTGGACGAGAGTGCCACCGGCCGCGACATTCAATACCTGCGCGCCGCGGCAGATCGCGAGGAGGGGCAAGTCGGTGCCCATTGCGCGACGGGCGAGATCGATTTCGAACTCATCGCGCCCAGGTTCCGCATCCTCGACCGAAGGATGCCGCTCGTCGCCGTAGAGGACCGGGTCGATGTCTCCGCCGCCGGTCAGCAGGAGGCCATCGATCTCGTCGAGTACCTTGCGCGGGCTCTCGCTGACCTCGAGGACGCGTGCGCGCCCGCCCGCCTGCTCGACCGAGGCGACGTAGTCATCCAGCCGGCTGCATCGCGTGACGCCAATGGTGGGTTTCATAAAGGTCTTGCGGCTCCCTGCCTACATCTTCTCCGGCACGTCCGCCCCCATGAGCTCGAGCGCCTTGGTGAGCTGCGCCCGGTAGTAGGCGACCGCCGCCGCCCGCCAGGCGCGTGCGTCCACGCGCTCTTCATTGATGATCGAATAGCGGTGATAGAACGCGTTGAACGACTGCGCCAGGCCGAAGGCGTACTTCGCGACTACTGACAGCTCCAGCGTACGAATCGCCTGTTCGACGACATCGTCGAGTCGCGCGGCTTCAAGGACGAGCCCCCACAGGTCGAGCGCCTCGTCGGTGTCGGCCGTCAGGAGGTCGACCGGCGCGGCTGCGACGGCGGTGAGCACCCGCGCCTCGTCGACGCCGTCACGCTCCTTGAGCTTGTTGAAGATGTTGTTTGCGCGCACCACGGCGTACTGGAGGTACGGACCGCTTTCGCCTTCGAAGCTCAGCGCCTCGTCGATGTCGAAGATGATGACCTTGCCGCGCGAGAACTTCACCATGAAGTACCGCACGGCGGCGACGGCGATCGCCTCGGCGATCCGCCGCACCTGGTCCGCCGAGAGTTCGGGATTGCGCTTCGACACTTCGCTCGCCGCCTTGTCGGTCAGGCGGTCGATCAGGTCGTCGGCCTTGACGCCCAGGCCCTTCCGTCCCGAGACCTCGACGAACGGACGGTCGGCCTCCGCGTCGATGCTGTAGCCGAGTTCGCGCGCCGTCGTGTGCGAGAGCGCCACCATCTCGTACGAATAGTGCACGGAGTGCTCGGCCTGTTCTTCGTACCCCAGCGCGGCCAGTGCCTGCTTCAGCAGCTTCTGCAGGTACGACTGCCGCGTATCGATGACGTTGCAGACCCAGGAGGCGCGTCCGAAGGCCGGTGGGCTCGGGCTCGCGGCCGACGGAAGGGAAGTGGTCGACCAGAGCGGTGGTTCGCCCGGAGCGTTCGACGAATACGCGATAGTGGAAGTCCTTGCCGAGCAGCCCGAACTTCCAGAGCTGATAGGCCATGTCCTTGCCGACATACGTTACCGTGCCATCGGATCGCACGATGACTTTTTCGCGCGCCTCAGTACCGGCTCCGGGGTCAGTGCCAGAATCGTCGCCCTCGGGATCGTCGCCGGCGGCAGCCGCGGTCTCCGTGGCCTCGTCCCCCGGGGTTCGCAGCCTCGTCATCGATCCGCATCACCCAGCAGCCCTTCAGGCGGCCCTCGGTCTGCAGGAATACGGCGCCCGTCTTCTTCAGGAACTCGAACGCGTGCGACCAGAAGTGCAGGCGGAGGATGTCTCCTTCCCACGTCAGCAGGTCGTAGCCGATGTTGAGGCGCCGCATCGTCTTCAGGTGGCAGCGCACGATGCGGTCGGCGATGAACGCGGCGAGATCGGCCGTGGGATTGCCGCCGTGCTCGATGTCGTGCAGGGCAGCCTTGCGAATCGTGAGCCGGGCCTTGTCCTCCTCGTACCACTCCGTGACGCGGGCGTAGAGATCCCAGCAGTAGTAGTCGAAACGCGTGGTGTCGGCGAGGGCGCGGACCTCGTCGAGTCCCCGGTGTTCGAGCTCGCGGAAGGCGACGGCAACGTCAGCCACCTGCACGCCGGTGTCGTCGATGTAGTTCTGGATCTCGACCTTGCGGCCGAGAAAGCGCAACAGCCGGCCGAACGCGTCTCCGAGCGCGGCATTGCGCAGGTGGCCAATGTGCGCGGCCTTGTTGGGGTTGATGGCCGTGTGCTCGACGATGGTTTTGAGCGGCGCCGTGTCCGTGACGCTGGACCCGAACGGAGATGGCCGCGACGGGTCTGGCGCCAGCCAGCGCAGGAACTGTTTCGGACGATCGAGGAAGAAGTTCACGTAACCGTTCGGCGCGGCCTCGATCCGGGTGAACCCGTCAACATGGCCCAGGGCTCCCACGATCTCCAGCGCGATCGCGCGCGGCGCCTTGCGCAGGCGGCGGGCCAGCTCGAACGCGAGCGGAACCGAGAAGATCACCAAGTGCTCGGCGAGGCGGAATCTCGACAGGAATCGCCGCGAGGACCGGATCGTCGGCGGGGATGTCGTAGAGACGCCTCACGGCGTCGGTCATGAGGCGTCGGACGGCGTGCTGGATGGGTAGAATCATGGACCAAGTTCATCCATGATACGATCACGCGACGTTTTCGATCGCTCCTCTACCGACTTCCTTGGCGCGTTCGTAATCATGCGGTGTGTTGACGTTCACGAACAGCAGACCGTCGGGGTCGTACGCCGCCAGGGTCTCGGGACCCACTTCCGCGACCCTCACCCCTTCAGGCAGCCGCGACGCCTCGAGCTCGCCGCGCGTCAAGCGCTCGCGCATCGACGCGGCGCAGGCGCGGCTGTAGATGGCGCAGAGCGGTTCGTATCCACGCGACGTGCGGGGAATCACGAGGTCCGCGTCGATGCCGGCCATGTGCTCGAGCAACGGCCGATTCAGGAACGGCATGTCACAGGCCACGACCAGCGTGCGCTCGTGAGGCGACGCGACGATCGCGGTGTAGATGCCGCCGAGGGCTCCATGATCGGGGAAAGTGTCGCGCACCACCGTGAGGCCGGCCTCGCCGGTCGCCTGGGCGGAGGTCACGAGGAACACCGGCGCCGCGACCTGACGGAGCACCGCGAGCTGCCGCTCGATGATCGGCGTGCCGCCGACGTCGAGCGTTGCCTTGCGGACACCACCCATGCGCGACGCGTGCCCGCCTGTGAGGATGGCGGCCGCAAGCGGCGGCGCCGCTCCTGGCCTGGATTCCAGCGTGTGCTCGATCGTCACACGTCCACAATATCAAAGTCATCGATGTCATCATGAGAAGCGCCTGCGGCCCGAGCGCGGCGCGGAGTCGCCGCGCGAGCGCGAGCGGGGGTGGGGCCCCGCGAGCAATGAGAGATGAGTGACGACGCGAGAATCGGCCGAGTACTGGTGGCGAGCCTGCATCAGGCGATCGCCGACGTGCTGCCGGAGCGCCTCGAGTTCTACGAGAACTGGCTGACGGTTCCAGGCCTGCGCGAAGGGACGATCGGCCTGGCGCCGTTGTCGGCCGTGCTCAGCTTCCTTCGTCTCGAGGGCGCCGCCTACAATCGAACGATGACCTGTGCTGGCGAGTATGCGGCTGACTGGACGGTCAGCAGCATGTCGACGCTCGAGCGGCGCGTCATCAGCGCGCTGCCGACCAGGCTGCGCACGCGGGGCGCGTTCCGGACCGCGCGGGCGCTCGTGCGTTCCACGTATCCGGGGTCGCGAGCCAAGGTCAGGCTGAAGCGCGGCACCGCTTCGATTGATCTGCGGGGGTCGCTCTTCTGCGAGACGCGCGAAGCGACCACGATGCCGCTGTGCGGGTTCTACGCCGCCGCGATTGTCCGGGTGCTGCAGCACTTCTCGCTGACCGCGGACGGCCGGGTGCACGAGTGCCGAGCGGCCAGCCGCGGGAAAGGTTGTCAGCTCAAGGTGGAGGTCCGCGGCGCGAGCGCCGGCGAGCCGGCTGCGGCAGCATGACCAAAATCACCAGCGCACTGCTGACCAGTCTGGCTTTCTGCGGCATCGCGACCAGCGTTGCCGCGCAGACCGCGGGTACCGCGAGCGCAGCGTCGGCCCGGGTGCTCGTGGTTCCATTCGAGAACTCGCGCGACGAGCCTCGCTTTCACTGGCTGAGCGAAGCGGCGGCCGTGCTCCTGACTGACGGGTTGCGCGCGGCCGGGCCCGGGGCGATCGTGAGATCCCAGCGCGTCCGCGCCTTCGAGCAGTTGTACCTGCCCGTATCGGGATCGCTCAGCCGCGCGACGATCATCAAGGTCGGGCAGCTCGTGGGCGCCGCTGACGTCGTGGTGGGATCCTATCGAGTCGACGGCACCACGCTGTCGGTCACGGCGCGGAGCATTCGGCTGGACGCCGGACGGCTGCAACCGGAGGTCACCGAGCGGGGCGAGCTCACGGAGCTCTTCGGCATCTTCCAGCGGCTCGGCGACCGCCTCGGGGAGCGGCTTGCCGGCCGCCTCGGACCGAGCGGGATGCGTCCCTCCGGTCCGCCTGTGCCGCATCCTCCGCTCGACGCGTTCGAGAACTACATCAAAGGGCTGCTCGCGGAGAGTCCCGTGTCGCAGGCGTCGTTTCTCGAGGCGGCGCTTCGGGATTCGCCAAGGTTCGACCGCGCGCGCCTTGCACTGTGGGAGGTCCGCACCGAGCAGGCCGACCACCAGGCCGCGCTCGACGCGGTCCGCCCCGTTCCCTCCACGTCTCCGTCGTCATTCCACGCGCAGTTTTTCGCCGGCATTTCCCTCATCGAGCTGAAGCGGTACGACGAAGGGCTCGGCGTGCTCAAGGCGCTGCTGGAACCTCCGCCCGCCGCGCCGGACGCGAGCGCCGCCGTGCTCAACAACCTCGGTGTCCTCGTGATTCGCAAGGGCGCCACTCCGCAGACGGGGTCGGCGGCGTACTTTCTGACCAAGGCAACCGACGCCGACCCCGATCCGGACTACATGTTCAACCTGGGGTATGCGTACGCCTCCGACCACAACTATCAGGGCGCGCTCTACTGGCTGCGAGAGGCCCTGCGCCGCGATCCGGCCGACCTCGACGCGCATTACGTTCTCGCCGTCGCGCTCAATGCAACGGGCAGTACCGTCGAGTCGTCCAGGGAACGGGACCTGGCAAGACGGCTCTCGTCTCGATACGAGGAGCTGGACCGCCGCGCTGTGGAGAACCGGACGGCCGTCCCGCCAGGCCTCGAACGCATGCGGCTCGACCCTGATGGATCGTGGGCCCTCCGTGCCGATCAGACGATCGTCAACTCGGCGCAGCGCGAGCAGCGCGAGCTCGCCACGTTCCACCTCGAACAGGGCCGCCGCCTGTTCGAGCGCGAGCAGGATCGTGAGGCCCTGGCCGAGTTGCGCAAGGCCGTGTACCTGTCGCCGTACGAGGCGCAGGCGCACCTCCTCATAGGCCGCATCCACTTGCGTGGTGGACGGCCCGCCGATGCGATCGACGCCTTCAAGATTTCGATCTGGAGCGAGGATCAGGCCCCGGCCCACGTCTATCTCGCTGAGGCGTACCTGAAGATTGGTGACACCGCCAACGCGCGCTCGGAAGTGCAGCGGGCGCTCGTGCTCGACCCGTCGTCGTTGGACGCCAAGCGAGTGCTGGCCGAGATCAAGTAGGCTGGGGTCAGATCGAGATCTGACCCCAGCGATCCAGTCAGGAGAACGCCATGCGAGCCGCCAGAGTCTGTTTCGCACTCGCTCTGCTGGTTTCTCTATGCGGACTGTCAATCGAGGCGACACAGGGTCCTGCGCCCTCCGGGGCACGCACGCCTATCGTGTACACCGCCGAGGTCGACGGCATCATCCATCCCATCGCGACCGCCTACATCCGCCGCGCCATTGCGCAGGCCGACGTCGCGCAGGCGGATCTGCTCGTCATCGTGCTTCGCACCCCCGGCGGTCTCGTCGATTCGACGCGCGATATCAACACCGCCATCATCCAGTCGAAGACGCCCGTCGTGGTCTTCGTGTCGCCGTCCGGCAGCCGCGCCGCATCGGCGGGGTTTCTCATCACCATCGCCGCCGACGTCGCGGCCATGTCTCCGGGCACCCACATTGGTGCCGCGCATCCGGTGTCGGGCGACGGCCAGAAGGTCGACGACACGATGGCGAAGAAGATGACGTCCGACGTTGCGGGATACGCGCGCACGATCGCCGCGCAGCGCAAGCGAAACGTCGCGCTGGTGGAGCAGGCCGTCACCGAGAGCCGGACGTTCACCGAGCAGGAGGCCGCTACGGCCGATCCGCCGCTCATCGACGTCATCGCCACCGACTTGCCGGACTTGCTCAAGAAGCTCGATGGCCGGACGATCCATCGCTTCGACGGTACCAGTCAGACGCTGCACGTCAATGGAGCCGAGCACAGGACGGTCGACATGACGTGGGCGCAGAAGGTCCTGAGCGCCGTCGCCCACCCGCAGATTGCGTATCTGCTGCTGATGCTCGGCACCCTCGGACTGACCGTCGAACTGTGGAATCCCGGATCGATCCTCCCCGGCGTCGCGGGCGGCATCTGCCTGCTGCTGGCGTTTTTCGCCTTCCAGGTGCTGCCCGTCAGCTACGTCGGCGTCCTCCTCATCCTCTTCGGACTCGTGCTGCTCATCCTCGAGGTCAAAGTCACGAGCTTTGGACTGCTGGCGGTCGGCGGGGTGCTCAGCCTGTTCTTCGGCTCGATTCTGCTGATGGACTCGCCGTTACCCGAGCTTCAGGTCGGATTGCGGCTGATCATCCCGGTCACACTCACGCTGTCGGCGATCATCGTCTTTCTGGTGCAGCTGGCGGTCAAAGCCCAGCGCAGTCAGCCGATTACGGGCGAAGATGGTATGCTCGAAAGCATTGGGCAGGCCCTGACGTCGATTGACCCCGGCGGGACTGGCCGGGTCCGCACGCGCGGGGAGATCTGGACTGCGACGGCGACCGAACCGATAAGTGCTGGGGAGATGGTCCGGGTGGTCGGGCTCCAGGGGTTGCTGCTCACGGTCCGGTCGGATCGCGCGGCGCCGGCCGTCCTCGTCGCTGGGCGAGAACGCGACGCGTAAGAAGAAAAGAGAAGGGACCACGTGCTGCTCGCACCGCCACTGCTCATCGCCCTCGCAATCCTGGCATTCTATATCTTCAGCTCGATCAAGATCCTGAACGAGTACGAACGGGCCGTGGTGTTTCGCCTCGGCAAGCTCCTGCCACAACCGAAGGGGCCCGGCGTCGTTCTGGTCTTCGCTCCGATCGACCGCATGATGCGCGTCAGCCTGCGCACCATCGTCATGGACGTGCCCCCACAGGACGTGATCACCCGTGACAACGTGTCGGTCAAGGTGAACGCGGTCGTGTACTTCCGCGTCATGGATCCGCGCCGCGCGATCGTGGAAGTGGAAAGCTACCACTACGCGACATCGCAGCTCGCGCAGACGACGCTGCGCAGCGTGCTCGGACAGGTCGAGCTCGACGACCTCCTGTCGCAGCGCGATAAGCTCAACCAGCAACTCCAGCACATTCTCGATCAGCGTACCGATGTCTGGGGCATCAAGGTGTCGTCGGTCGAGGTCAAGCACGTCGATCTGCCTCCCGATATGCAGCGTGCGATGGCCCGCCAGGCCGAAGCCGAGCGCGAGAAGCGTGCAAAAATCATCCACGCGGAAGGCGAGTTGGAGGCGTCTGAAAAACTCGGCCAGGCGGCCTCAGTCATCGCGAAGGAACCGGTCACGATCACGCTGCGGTACCTGCAGACGCTGACCGAAATTGCGGCCGAGAAGAACTCCACGATCGTTTTCCCACTACCGATCGAGTTGATCAACCTGCTTGGCTCGGTCGGAAAGCAGCGCTGAGGACACTGCCGTGACAGACCTATCACACGACGCCACCGACGACGGGTTCCACGAGATTCAACTGAGCGGGAAACAGCTCGTGTTTCTCTTCATGGCCACGACCGTCGTGTCCGTCGTCATCTTCCTGTGCGGCGTGCTCGTCGGACGAGGCGTGCGGAGCGATCTGGGCACAGCCACCACGCCGCCGCTCTCTGCAGCCGGCCCGAGCGTCTCCACGCCGAACCCGGCGGCGGCGCCTCCGCCAGTAGTCGATACTACGGGCGCCACTGAGAAAGACTTGACGTACACCAAGCGACTCGAAGGAGAGCATCCGGCTCCCGAGAAGCTCACTCCGCGCCAACAGGTGGCCACGCCTGCGCCCGAGGAGCCAAAGCCGGCGCCCTCCCAGCCAGCCGCAGCGAAGGTCGAGACGCCGAAGCCTGCGCCCGTGACCACCCAGCCGCCCGCTTCTACGAAGGGTTCTGCGCAGCCGGGCATCTGGGCCGTGCAGGTTGTCGCCCTGACGGATCCCGCGGCCGCCAACGCGGTCGTCCAGCGCCTGAGCTCCAAGGGCTACCCGGCGTTTCTCGTCTCGCCGCAGTCCGGTGCGGCCGTGCAGAACTACAAAGTGCAGGTCGGCAAGTTCGAAGACCGCTCGGAGGCCGAGCTCGTCGCCGGCAGGCTCAAGAAGGAAGAACAGTTCCAGCCCTGGATTCTTCGCTAGCGCTCCTATCGGGCGCCCTGCTGGCGCTCAGCTTCCCGAAGTACGGCCATCCCGCGTGCGCGTGGATGGCCTTGACTCCGCTCCTTGTCGCGCTGGTCCGTCCAGGCATGCCGCGGACGACGCGCAGCGCGTTCCGCCTCGGCCTGTTGACCGGCGTCGGCTACTTCTCCGGCACCCTCTACTGGCTCGTCGAGACGATGACGACGTTCGGTGGACTGCCGACGGTCGTGGCGGTCCTCGTCGCCGGGCTGCTCGTCGCGTACCTGTCCCTCTTTCCCGCCGCGTTCGCGGTGGCCGTCGCGCGCCTTCGGACGACGCTTGGAGTCCGCGCCGCGGTCCTGTGCGCGGCACCCGTCTGGGTCGCAAGCGAGCTCGGCCGGCAATACGTCTGGGACGGTTTCCCCTGGGCGCTCCTTGGATACAGCCAGGTGAGCGTGCTGCCGATCGCTCAACTCGCGAGCGTGACGGGCGTCTACGGTCTCTCGTTCCTGCTCGGGCTGACGTCGGCCGCCGCGGCGATGGTCATTCTCAATGCCGATGGCCGCAAGCGATGGACGATGGCGGTCGTCGTGCTCGCACTGGTCGCGGGCATTGCCGCGTGGGGCCGATGGCGGATCGCCGAGGCGTCGCTCACGGCGTCGGGCGACGCGATTCGTGTCGCGGTCGTTCAGGGCAACATCGCGCAGGATGAGAAATGGAATCCGGCACGGCGCGACGACATCATCAGCCGCTACGTGTCGATGACGCGCCAGGCGACCGCGCAGGGCGCGACATTCGTCATCTGGCCCGAGTCGTCCTTTCCTGTGTACTTCGAGGAGGATCTGCGCGGGCATCTGGTTCGGCGCCTCGCCAGGGAGACCGGCGCGACGCTGCTCGTCGGCAGCGACCAGATCGAGCGCGTGCGGCCAGACGCTTCGCCTGAAGCGCTCGACAACCGTTTGTACAACGCTGCGTTTCTCGTCAAACCCGACGGGTCCCTCGGGCCCGTCTACCGGAAGATGCACCTGGTGCCGTTCGGCGAGTACGTGCCGTTGCAGCGCCTGCTGTTCTTCGTCGGCCCAATCGTCGAAGCCGTGTCGAACTTCACGCCGGGCGAGCGACCCGTGCTGCTGCCCGTCGGTGACCGGCTGGTGAGCACCGCGATCTGCTACGAAGTCATCTATGGCAGCCTGATGCGCCGATTCGTGCGCGACGGCAGCGAGCTCCTGACGACCATTACCAACGACGCGTGGTACGGGTGGTCGTCGGCCGCCTACCAGCACTGGGATCAGGCCGCGATGCGCGCGATCGAGAACGGCCGCTACCTCGCACGCGCGGCGAACACCGGCGTCAGCGGATTCGTCGACCCGTACGGACAGGTGCTGCGGAAGTCGAAGCTGTTCGAGCAGACCGTCCTCGTCGGCGACGTCCGGCTTTCCCGGACGCGGACGATCTACACGCGGACCGGCGACCTCATCGCGTGGGTTTCGCTGACGTTTGTCGCCGCCGCGCTGTTCGCTTCGTGGAGAATGAAGTACAATCGGGAAGTCTGATACTTGAGGCGTCCGACTCAACTTCACGCTTTGCTTCTAGCTTTCAGCTTTCAGCTTTCAGCTTCAGCCTTCTGAACTTCAGACTTCACACGTCAGACTTCAGACTTTCACCGATCTACCATGGCTCTTCACTCGACGATCAGCTCCGTAGGTACGAGGATCTGGCGCGGCGCGCCAGCGACCTGCGGAGCTATCTTTGACGTCGCTCGTCCCGCCGTCGAGCTCGCAAAACTAGAAGAACGCGTCGCCGCTCCGGACTTCTGGAAGGACCAGGCGAACGCGCAGAAGGTGCTCCAGCGCCGCCGCCGGCTCGAGGAGGACGTGCAGCTGCGCGACTCCTTGCAGCGCAGGCTCGACGACCTCCACGTGCTGGTCGAATGGGCCGAGGCCGGCGAACCGGTGGCCGACGATCTCGGCAGCGCGCTCGACGAGCTCTCGACCCAGGTCGATGCCGGCGAGACCAAGAAGATGCTGGGCGGCGAGCACGACCGCAAGAACGCGATCGTCACGATTCATCCGGGCGCGGGCGGCACCGAATCGCAGGACTGGGCACAGATGCTGCTCCGCATGTACCTGCGCTGGACCGAGCGTCGCGGCTTCAAGCGCGAAGTGATCGACATTCAGCCCGGAGAAGAGGCCGGCATCAAGAGTGCGACCATGATCGTCCAGGGCGAGTACGCCTACGGCCTGCTCCTGGCAGAAGCCGGCGTGCACCGGCTCGTGCGCATCTCGCCGTTCGATCAGGCCTCTCGCCGCCACACCTCGTTCGCGTCAGTGTTCGTGTGGCCGGAGTTGCCCGAGGACGTCGAGATCGAGATCGAAGACAAGGATCTTCGCATCGATACGTATCGATCGAGCGGCGCCGGCGGCCAGCACGTCAACGTCACGGACTCCGCCGTCCGCCTCACCCATCTCCCGACCGGCATCGTCGTGTCGTGCCAGAACGAGCGGTCGCAGCACCGCAACCGCGACTCCGCCATGCGCGTCCTCAAGGCCAGGCTCTACGACCTGAAGATGAAAGAGCAGCAGGCGAATCTGGACCGGCTCGGCGGCGAGAAGAGAGACATCGCCTTCGGCAGCCAGATCCGCAGCTACGTGCTGCACCCGTACCAGCTGGTCAAGGACCACCGCACGAAGGAAGAGGTCGGCGACCCTGACCGCGTGCTCGATGGGGACCTCGACGGGTTCATCAAGGTGTACCTGATGAAGAAGGCGTCGGGGACGCTGGGGCAGCCTGCCGCGGACGAAGAGTAGAGGGTCGAGTGGTGGCGCAGGCAGTCTGCGAACGCCGGCGCGGGCCGGTCGGCTCGGGCCTCCCACTTCGCGGCGCGGAAAAACGGACCCTCCGCGGCCGTGCTTACGGTGTCGGCGTCGGCTTGGGCGATCCAAGCCCCGGTAAAGCATCGGTTCGGCAACGATGCGGAGTGACCACCCGAGACGAATCAGTGCCGCCGCCGCTAGGAACCGCTCCGGGCCCGTTTTAGTGTCTGCGCTGTCACGCCGCTCAAGGTCGGCCCGACCCGACCGGCCCGCACCGGCGACAGCACTGTCGGACTCTTGCTTCCTCGCGCTCCGATGCCGCAGGGAGGCTGGCTGGCCAGGGCCCTGGAGCGAGCCGACGCGCTGCGCAGCCGGAACGCGAGCGGAGCGATTCATCGCGTCGACTTCCGACCCTGTGATCCGTTGAGCTGACTGATAGCGTTGTCGGGTCGGCGCGCCTGATGACCGTCGCCCAACCCATTCCGTAGTCGACGCGACAGCGACAGAGTACGAGCGCAGCACGCGTTCCCGGCGAGCGGAGTGGGCCCTGGCCAGCCAGCCTCCCTGCGGCATCTGCGGGGCGAGGTAGCTACTGACGAAATCCCGACCCTGGCTGGGTGCCGGCGATGAACGACTCGGTGATGGCGCCGGGCGTGCCCTCGAGGGCGGGATTGCCTGAGCCGCGGTCGACGGAGACGAACACGATGTTGCCGGGCGGTTCGAAGACTGGCGGCTCGGTTCGGGTAGCGATCCAGGCCTTCATGATCTCCATCCAGATCGGCAGCGCAGACTCGGAGCCCGTGCCAGCCGGGCCCATCGTGCGCTTCTGGTCGAATCCTGCCCACACGCCAATCGTGATGTCCGGGTCGAAGCCGATGAACCAGGCGTCGGTGTAGTCGTCGGTCGTCCCGGTCTTCCCGCCGATCGGCCAGTTGAGGGCGGCGGCTTTCGCGCCCGTACCGCGCTGCACGACTCCGCGGAGCAGGTTCGTCATCACAAAGGCGGTGTCGGCGCGGATCGCATCTTTCGGTTCCGGCCGGTTCTCCTCGAGCACGTTCCCTTCCCGGTCGCTCACTTTCAGTACCGAGTACGGCCGCATCCTGACGCCCTGATTCGGGTAGACGGAATACGCACTCGTCATTTCGACGAGGGTCGCCTCGGCCGCGCCGAGGGCCACAGCCAGGTATGGCGGCAGGGGAGACTCGAGGCCGAGCCGGCGCGCGTAGGCGATCACCTGGGTGGGCCCCAGTTGATCCATGACTCGGACAGCCGGGATATTGCGCGACTGTTCGAGCGCGCGTCGAAGGGTGATTGGTCCTTCGAACTGGCGGTCGTAGTTGAGTGGCGTGTACGCCGGCTGGCCGGCCCCACCGTTGAAGCTGACCGGCGTGTCCATCAGGAGCGTGACCGGCGTGTAGCCGCTGTCGATCGCCGCGGTGTAGACAAACGGCTTGAACGCCGAGCCCACCTGCCGGTAGGCCTGCGTGGCGCGGTTGAATTTGCTCCGTTCGAAGCTGTAGCCGCCGACCATCGTCAGGATCTGCCCGGTGCGGTTGTCGAGGATCAGGACCGCGCCTTCGACGTCCGGCGCCTGCTCGAGCGTTCCGCTTGACGGTGCGGCCCCGTCGGCCGCCGGCAGCAGGCGCGTTTCGATGAGATCTCCGCGTGTCACGAGCTGCGCCGGTGTCGCCTTTCCGGCCCACGCATAGCCCTTGCGGTCGATGGTCACGCGCATGTCGCCGACGCGCAGGTGGATCGCGGCACCGTCGACGGCCGTGACCACCGCCGGCACGATCTGGCCGGCGGTCATGGGCCGGTCCCAGCGCGGCTGCCGGAACGATTCGATCGGGTGTCCCTCGGCGATGACGTTCCGCTTCGGCTTTCGGAACCCGCGGCGTTTGTCGATCCGGCGCAGCCCATCGTTGAGCGCCTGGGTGGCGGCATCCTGCAGCCGAAGATCAATCGCTGTCTGAATGGACAGGCCGTTCTCGTAGAGCTGTTTGGCTCCGTAGCGGACCTCGAGCTCGCGGCGCACCTCCTCGAGGAAGTACGGCGCCGCCGATGACGTCTGCCCCGGAGGATCCGGGCGAACGACGATCGGCTTCTTCTTCGACTCTTCGGCTTGCGCCGCCGTGATGAAGCCGACCTCCGCCATCCGACCGAGCGTGTAGTTCCGGCGCCGGAGGGCCGCTTCGCGATTCACGTAGGGGCTCTGGCGGACGTTTCCCTGGAGGATGCCCGCGATGAGGGCCGCCTCCTCGATCGACACATCCTTCGCCGACTTGCCGAAATAGAGGCGCGACGCGGCCTCGACGCCGTAGACGCCGTGGCCGAAATACATCTGGTTGCAGTAGAGCGTGAAGATCTCGCGCTTCGTGTAGCGCTTCTCGATCTGGATCGCGAGAATCGCTTCCTTGATCTTGCGCTCCGGAGTCTTGTCGTCGGTCAGGAACAGCTTCCGCGTCAGCTGCTGGGTCAGCGTGCTCGCGCCGTGCATACGGCGCTGAATCACGTCCTTGATCAGGGTGACGACGATGCGCGGGATGCTGAGCCCGACGTGCTGGTAGAAGCCATCGTCTTCAGCCGCGAGGATCGCCTGTTCGAGATAGGGCGAGATGCGTTCGTAGGGAATGACCTCGCGGCGTTCGATGGCGAACTCTCCGACGACTTCGCCACGGGCGCCATAGACGCGCGAAATCGTGTTCGGGGTGTAATCGTCGAGGGCGGAGATCCGAGGGAGGTCACCGGCATAGGCAAAGATGACCCCGGTCGCGATTCCCGTTCCGGCCGCCAGAAGGAAGAGCGCGACGATCCCCAGCCGACGAGCGAAGCTCAAAGTGACGACCTATCCTCTCCCGCCTCGCGGTACCGCGCGTCCCGACGACTGTCCGCCGCCACCACCGCGCGAGCGGGATTCCCCGCCACCAGATCGAGACTCCCCGCCACCGGACGAACCGGACGGCGGACCCGACGGACGGGAAGGAGCGGCCGACGAAGGCGGGGGACCGTTCGGTGCGGGCGCACTGCGCTCTGGTCCCGGCCTCGATCGGTAACCGTCCGGCGCGCCATATCCGGCGGGAGGACCGCTATTGTCGGCGCCCGATCTCGGCATGGAACGGCCACGCTCCGGCGCATCCGGGGAGCCCACACGATAGCTTCGATCGGGCACGCTGCCATACGACGACGGAGGCGCGTAGGCGCCGGTGCCTTGACGGGGGTCGCTGCTCGGACGCTCGGTTCGCGGCACGGCACGATACAGGTCGGGCCGGCCGTTCGTACTCGGCGAATAGATCTCGGGTGTCGCCTGATACTCCCGCCGTGACGGCCCACCAGATACCTCGGCGGGCGTCGACGGTGTGTATCGAGGGACGGCGCGACGTTCATTTTCCGAACGCGGTCCGGGTGCCGAGTAGGTGCGCGACTCTGGCGACGAGTACGAACGGCCGTCCGGCGCGGCAGGTGCACCGGCGTCGCGTGACCGCGCTGGCCCCGGCCGAGTCGGCGCGGGCAACGTGGACATCGCGCGTGGCTCACGGGACGGCGTTGGATATCCGCCGCCGTTCAGTGGTGCAGAAGGTGACCGGCGACTGCGGAACGCGGCCCCGGGATCGGCGCCAGGCGCGGCCGTCGCTCCAAGTGCGGACGTCGCTCCAGGTGCTGCCGCCGCTCGAGGCGCCGCCGCTCCAGGAACAGCGGCCCTCGAGGCTCGGTTCGCGGTGTTGACCCCACTCGGAGGAGCACCGCGGACGCCGACCGAACGAATCGGTGCGCTCGAACGCGGCACGGCGTACCCCCGATAGTCGGGCGCGGAATCGCGCACGACAAACGAGCTGCGCGTTCGCACGTCGATTCGCGTACTGTTGACGACGTTCACGTTGACGTAGCCATGTCCAAAGCCGCTGTGCGGCACGACCGTCCACGCGTTCCACGGATCGTACCGGTAGCCGCCATACACGCCGACATTGAATCCAAACACCGCGCGGTTGTTCCACCCGAGCGGGCACCAGCTCACGTAACCTGGCGCGTACGCCCACGACACCCAGGCCGCTCCCCAAGTGCGGCCGGGAATCCAGAACCAGGAGCCCGCCGAGAAGCCCCAGCGTCCGTAGTGGTGTGTCGGCCATGCCCAGGGATCCGATCCAATCCACGTCCACCCCCACGGCCGCAGCGTTGTCCAGCGGCCGTAGTAGTACGGCCGCCATCCGGCGCGCACGCGCGGATACCAGACGTAGCCGTAGGTAGGCTCGTTCTGCCAGTAGCCGTAATCGTTGAACGTCGACGCGTAGGTCTGCACCGTCTCCGGCAGGTAGTCCGCCGAGACGCCCAATCGTGAGTCGCGCCGGCCTTCGGACCAGCGGTCGAACCCGTCCCACGACGCCGAATTGAACACGTACGACACTGACGGTCCCGCACCGGCTCGGGCGAACGCGCGCTCGCCAGCGCCGAGCGACGTGCGACCGTCCTCGTTGACGAGGTCGGCCGCGCCCCGCAGCACCGCGAGCTCGACTTCGGCGCCGCGGGCATCGTTGGCGCCAAGCACCGAGATCCGGTACTCACCGGACCGCGCGATCTGCACCCACGCGGAGGGCGCGTCGACGCGATACGCGACGTTACGATTCGCGCCGCCAGGCGCGAGAATGTTGAGCCGAACGCGCCCATCGAGCAGTCGAATCATCTCGTCGGACTGGAAGTCCACCGTACTGTTCGTGTCGAGATGGAGCGTACTGCCGTCGCCGAACAGGACTTCGACGCGGCCGTTCTGCGTACGCAGCCGGTCGCCGGCCAGAAGCGGCATCGATGCCGGTGCTGACTCGGACTGCCCGTCGCGCTCGAGAAGCGCCGCGCCGTCCACGACGGAAATGTGCGCCGGAGAGTCGCCCGCGGCATCCTGAGCGCTCGACGGAGCCGGAGCACCAGACCAACCACACAAGGATTGGAGCGACGAGAGCCAGGCGGGACATAGGGACCTCTGGAACGCAAAAGCGAACCTTCACGAGCCTCAGGAGCGGCCTGAGCTGTCGAAGGGCGAGGGCTGGCAAGACCCAGTATAACACCGACTTACGGGGAATCAACCGCCCATGCTTGACACATAAACACTAAGATTATATATTAACAACGTTATAAAGCTTGAGCCGCCGACAGACCGAACTGCCGACGGCCGGATAAGGGACGCGGATCACGCGGATCACGCGGATCACACTCTGCGGGAACGAGAGGAACGGAGCACATGAGCAAGATCATTGGAATCGATCTCGGGACGACCAACTCTGTCGTGGCGGTCATGGAGGGTGGCGAACCGGTCGTCATTACGAATCCTGAAGGCAGTCGCATCACCCCCTCGGTGGTGGGCTTCACCAAGTCCGGCGAGCGCCTGGTCGGCCAGGTCGCGAAGCGCCAGGCCGTGACCAACCCCGAGAACACCGTGTTCTCGATCAAGCGCTTCATGGGCCGGAAGTTCGTCGAGGTCTCCGAGGAAATGAAGATGGTCCCGTACTCCGTGGCCGGCGCCAGCAATGGCGACGTCCGCGTCAAGGCCGGCGGCAAGGAGTATCCGCCACCGGAAATCTCCGCGATGATTCTGCAGAAGCTCAAGCAGGCCGCGGAAGAGTACCTCGGGCAACCGGTCACCAAAGCGGTCATCACCGTTCCCGCGTACTTCAATGACGCGCAGCGGCAGGCGACCAAGGACGCAGGGCAGATCGCCGGCCTCGAAGTCGCTCGCATCGTCAACGAGCCGACGGCCGCGGCGCTCGCCTACGGCCTCGACAAGAAGAAGGACGAGACGATCGCCGTGTACGACTTCGGCGGCGGCACGTTCGACATCTCCATCCTGGAAGTCGGGGAAGGCGTCGTCGAGGTCAAGGCGACCAACGGCGATACGCACCTCGGCGGCGACAACCTCGACCAGCGCATCATCGAGTGGATCATCGCGGAGTTCAAGAAGGACGAAGGGATCGATCTCGGCAAGGACCGGATGGCGCTTCAGCGCCTGAAGGAATCGGCGGAGAAGGCCAAGATGGAGCTCTCGACGGTGATGGAGACCGAGATCAATCTGCCGTTCATCACGGCGGACGCGACCGGTCCGAAGCACATGGTCAAGAAGCTCACGCGCGCGCGGTTCGAGCAGCTCGTCGACGACCTGCTGCAGAGGACCGTGGGCCCGACCAAGCAGGCGCTCGCCGATGCGGGTGTCGACTCGTCGAAGATCGACGAGGTCGTGCTCGTCGGCGGCTCGACGCGCATTCCGCGCGTGCAGCAGATCGTCAAGGACCTCTTCGGCAAGGAGCCGCACAAGGGCGTCAACCCTGACGAGGTCGTGGCCATCGGCGCGGCCGTGCAGGCGGGCGTGCTCGCCGGCGAGGTCAAGGACCTGCTCCTGCTCGACGTGACGCCGCTCTCCCTCGGCATCGAAACGCTCGGCGGCGTGATGACGACGCTCATCCAGCGCAACACGACGATCCCGTCGAAGAAGAGCGAGACATTCTCGACGGCGGCCGACAACCAGACGAGCGTCGAAGTGCACGTGCTGCAGGGCGAGCGGCCCATGGCGCGCGACAACCGGACGCTCGGCAAGTTCCATTTGGCGGGGCTCCCGGCCGCGCCGCGCGGCGTGCCGCAGGTCGAAGTCACCTTCGACATCGACGCCAACGGCATCGTCAACGTGACGGCGACCGACAAGGCGACCGGCAAGGAACAGAAGATCACGATCACCGCGTCGAGCGGCCTCAACAAGGACGAGGTCGACCGGATGATGCGCGAGGCCGAGTCGCACGCGGAAGAAGACCGCAAGCGCAAGGAAGAGATCGAGACGCGCAACCAGGCGGATCAGGCGGCGTACGCCGCGGAGCGGATGGTCAAGGATGCCGGCGACAAGCTGCCGGCCGCCGACCGCCAGCCGATCGAATCAGCCATCGAGGAGTTGAAGTCGGCGATTGAGAAGAACGACGTGGACGAGATGAAGCGTCGGCTCGAGACGCTGAACGCCGCGCAGCACAAGGCGGCCGAGGCGATGTATCGCAGCGCGAGCGCGAGCGGCGGCGGCGCGCCTGGTGGTCAGCCCGAGGGTTCTGCCGGAGCGCCGGGCAGCGGCGGTCGAGACACGAGCGACGTGATTGACGCCGAAGTGGTGGAAGAAGAGAAGAAGTAACGACGGGGGCTCAGGGCTCAAGGCTCAAGGCTCAGGCAAGAGCCTTGAGCGCCTAGCCGAGCGACTGGGATCCAGAAGCTCTTCCCTGAGCCCTGAGCCCTGAGCCCTGAGCCCATGGACTATTACGTCATCCTCGGCGTGCCGCAGGAGGCGAGCACGGCGGACATCAAGCGGGCGTACCGCCGGCTGGCTCGCCGTTACCATCCGGGTGTCAATCCGGGTGACCGGGCCGCCGAGGAGAGTTTCAGGCGGATTGTCGAGGCATACGAGACGCTCGTCGATCCGAATCGGCGGCGGCAATACGACACCGCGGGCAAGCACGGCGGCCCGCGCGTGGAGTCGACGTCCTTCATGTTCGCGGAGTTCGACTTCTCCGCCGCCAAGCGCGGGCCGCAGGCGTCGACGTTCACGGAGCTGTTCGCCGAGGTGCTGCACCCGTTGCCCGGCAGTGGACTGGAGCGTCCAGAGGTCGGGGCAGACCTCCACGCGTCGTTGACGGTGTCGTTCGCCGACGCCGTCCACGGCGTCGAACGGCAAGTCCTCGTAACGCGGCAGGTGGTGTGCGGAGCCTGTGGAGGCGCGGGGCACGTGGCGATTGCCGAAGCGCAGTGCCGCCAGTGTCAGGGCGCGGGTCATATCCGGTGGGCCCGCGGCCATATGGTGTTCGCCAAGCCCTGCGCGGCGTGCGGTGGCGAGGGGCGGCAGACGCGCGAACGCTGCGCCGTCTGCCTGGGACAGGGACGCAGTGTTCGCGGGGAAGCCGTCAGCGTCCTGGTGCCCCCCGGGATCACCGACGGGGGCCGGCTGCGCGTCATGGAATTCGGACACGCCGGGCGGCACGGCGGACGGCCGGGCGATCTGTATGTGACGGTTCACGTCCAGCCCCACCCATGGTTTCGCCGTGAAGGCGACGACCTGGTGTGCGAGCTGCCGGTGGCGGTACAGGAGGCTGCGCTCGGGGCGCGCGTCGACGTGCCGACGCTCGAAGGACCAGTCAAGCTGCGGATTCCACCGGGCACGCAGGCAGGGCAGCGGCTGCCAGTCAACGGCGGCGGGCTGGTGACGGCCACCGGCGGGCGAGGCGATTTGTTGTTCGAGGTGACGCTTGTCCTGCCGCCAAGGCTCGACGAGCGGTCTGTCGAGTTGATGCGCGAGTTTGCGCAAATCAATACGGACGATGTCAGAAGCGGGCGGTTCGGCAAGCTGGACGCCTGACCGAGGCCGGGTTTTACCGATGCCCAAGAAAAACGGCGCCAAAGCTTATTTCATGATCAGCGCGGTGGCGCAGAAGTACAGCATCCACCCGCAGACGCTGCGACTGTACGAGCGCGAAGGCCTCCTCAAGCCCTCGCGTACGGAAGGCAACACCCGGCTCTACTCGGAAGACGACCTCGAGCAGCTCGAAACCATCCTGTCGCTGACGAGGGACCTCGGCGTCAACCTGGCCGGCGTCGAGATCATTTTGAACATGCGCCGGAAGATCGAGGCCATGCAGGCCGAGGTCAACGAGTTCATGGAGTACGTCAAGGGCGAGCTCTCGCGGGGTATCGGCGACTGGGAGCAACGGTTGGGGACCGCCCTGGTGAAGTCGTCGCCCACGGATTTGGTGCGGACGACGCGTGAGGAGAAGGCGGCGGGGGAAAGTTTGAAGTCTGACGTTTGAAGTCTGAAGTGGGGAAGTGTGAAGTCTGAAGTTCGAGGTGGAAGTTCGAAGCAAGTTGGAAGTCGGAAGTCGGGAAGTCGGAAGCCGGGAAAGTCAGAAGTTTGAAGTGGACGGTCTGGCCTCTTCGTGAAGTTCGTGCCCACCCGGTCTCGGTTCAGTTACAATCGACGCAGCGGTTCGGTTGAAGCACCTGAGGTGGAAGGTGAGGTCTACTTCCCACTTCAAACTTCCTTCGAACTTCGACTTCAAACTTCCGACTTCAAACTTCGAAACTTCAGACTTCAAACGTCAGACGTCAAACTTTCATGGCCTGCCCCCTCTGTGATGACACTCGCTGGAGGCCCCTAGATTCCGGCGGCGTTCGCCGCGTCGTGCGGTGCGAATGCTGGCAGGGCGAGCACACGCGGAGACTCTTCGAAGAGGCCAGGATTCCCGCGCGCTATCGACGCTGCGACTTCGAGAACTTTCAGGTCTACCCCAACGAGAAGCTCACCAACGCGGTGAGCGCGGTGCGCCGGTTCGCTGACGCGTTTCCGAACAGTCCCAAGGGACTCTGCCTCATCGGCCCGCACGGCATCGGCAAGACGCACCTGGCTGTCGCAGCGCTCAGAGCCGCGCTCGGCCGAGGCTGCGAGGGAATCTTCTACGAAGTCTCCGATCTGCTCCGGCTGATCCGCAGCACCTACAACCCCGTCACCAAGACCGCCGAGATGGACATCCTTCAACCACTCGTGTCCGTCCAGCTGCTCGTGCTCGACGATGTGGGCAAGGAGAAAACCTCCGAGTGGGTCGAAGAGACGATGACCTTCATTGTCAATTCCCGGTACAACAACCGGCTGACGACGATCTTCACGTCGAACTACGAGGACAACCCCGACATCGAGGCGCTCGATTCGCTCCGCGTGCGGGTCGGGTCCCGGATGTATTCGCGTATGCACGAGATGTGCGACTTCATCGACTACGGGGGGGCCGACTATCGGCTGCTGCCCCCCAACGGCGGTGTCGACGATCTGATCGCGCTCTGGAAGGTGACCGGCGAGCAACGCGGCCGCCTGCCGTCCCGGGCGAAGGGGCCCGTCCGGGCTCAGCTCAAACACCCGGGACGCGGCGAGCTCGGCTGGTCTGGCGGCAAGGCTGGCAGCTAGAGCATGCTGGGACTCTACCTGCACGTTCCTTTCTGCTCGTCCATCTGCAACTACTGCAACTTCAACCGGGGGCTGTTCGAGACCGGCCTCAAGGATCGCTATGTCGTGGCCCTCGAGCGCGAGATTCGCCGGGCGGGGCGGGGCGAGCCGGTGGATACCATCTACTTCGGTGGCGGGACCCCCTCGCTTCTCGAGCCGGCGGAAATTGGCCGGTTGATCGAGGCCTGCCGCGAGACCTTCGGGGTGACGGCCGACGCGGAGGTGACACTCGAGACCAATCCGGAGACCTCGAACGTCCAAAGAATGGATGGGTTTCGGGCGGCAGGCGTCAACCGGGTGAGTTTCGGTGTCCAATCGTTCCGGGACGCCGAGCTGAAGCGGCTCGGCCGGCTCCATTCGGCCGACCGGGCCCGCGCGGCGTTTGCCGAGGCCCGGGCCGCCGGGTTCGACAACATCAGCCTCGATTTGATGATGTGGCTGCCAGAGCAGTCGACCGCCAACTGGTCGGAAAGCGTTGACCGGCTAATCGATGTGGGTCCGGACCACGTGTCCCTGTACCTGCTCGAGCTCTATCCCAACGCGCCGCTCAAGGAAGACATGGCGCGAGCGGGGTGGTCGCAGGCGCCAGACGAGGACGCGGCCGAGATGTACATGGGCGGGTTGGCGGCGCTCGATGCGGCCGGGTATCAGCAATACGAGATTTCGAACGTCTGTCTGACGGGGCGCGAGTCGCGCCACAACCTGAAGTACTGGACCGACGGCGAATGGCTCGGCCTGGGCTGTGGCGCGCACTCGACGAGGGGCGGCGAGCGGTGGAAGAATGTCTCGGCGACAGGTGAGTACGTCGACCGGGTAATGGCGGGACACCGCCCTGCCGTGGACGTTCGTGCCATGACCGGCCACGAGCGCTGCGAAGACGCGCTCTTCACCGGCCTTCGGCTGACCGAGGGTGTGGACATCGATCGCGTCGGTGGGCGGTATGGCATTGACGTCTGGGCCCGTTACGGCGACGATCTTCAGCCGTTCGTCGAGGCCGGTGTCCTGCGCCGTGAGGGACCGAGGCTCCGGCTGACCCGGGAGGGTATGCTTGTTGCTAATGAAGTCATGCAGGTGTTTGTATGACTTCGGATGGGGCCGTCGTTTTGTCCATTTCTTCGGCGCTGGCTGTGCGACGGCGGGTACGGTAAAGTGTCGCGTTCGTTTTTGGCTACTGGCTTCGATTCCATATTCGTGGTGTTCGTTTCTCTATTTGTGGTGTTGGCCTAAGGAGGAGTTTGAATGCGTCGCCCCTTCACGACTTGTGCCTCGATGCTTTCCATGATGATGCTGGCGGTTGCGCTCACGCCGTCCGCGGCGCTTGCTCAGACGCCGGCGGCGGCCCCGGCGGCGGCCCAGACGCCCGCGGCACCCAAGCTCGGGTTTACGACCGAGGCTGGCCTCCTCCTCGTCCAGATCAAGGGCGACCAGACGGCCGTGTTTGAAGATCTGGTCGCGAAACTCAGAGCCGGCGCGGCCAAGGCCGAGGACGCGACTGTCAAGCAGCAGCTGTCGAACATCAAGGTCTACAAGACCGCCGAAGGTGCGGCAGGCGGGAACGCGCTCTACGTAGTCCTGTTCGATCCCGCGTCGCAGAACGCCGAGTACGAGCTGTTTTCGTTGCTGGTGAAGACCATGACGGCTGACGAGCAGCGCGCGCCAGAGACGGCGGAGTTCTTCAAGAAAGCACAGGGCGCGTTCGCGGCTGGTTACAACAAGCTGAGCCTGACGCCAGTCAAGTAGGCCAGGCGCTCATGCTGACGAGAGACACGACACCAGAATGGTGTTGTGTTTCTCGTCCTGTCAGAACTTCAGATTCAGCCCCGCGTAGAAGCGCTGCGGCTTCGAGTGGCGCTGGCTCCCTTGCAGTGTGAAGATGCGGTAGTCGAGTCGCAATCGTAGCGGGCCCGCGAGGTTGACTTTCACGCCGCCGCCCACGTTGATCCCCACATTGGTTTCCGAGATCTCATTGAGCGTCTCGCGATACACCCCGCCCCCGGCCGTTCCGTAGAACTGAATCCCCGCAATCGGTATGGGTGTCTGCAGGAGCCCATTGAACATGTAGGTCCGGAGTCCCGGCGCCAGCTCGTCGAGGTTCTCGTGCGCGTGGCCGTACTCGAATTCGAACGCCACGATCACGAGCCCGATACCGGCACTCAACCCCGTCGTCACACGGTTCACCGGCGTGGAGGTCGTGCCGAGGAAGGCGGTGATGTCGGCTGATGCCGTGGAAGGCGCGAGGAGGGCGAGGGCGAGAAGGAAGAGCCACGTGCGGCGATTCGACATGGCTCAGGATAGCTGATGCACGGTCGGTTCGCGGTTCGTTGTTCGGGGTTCGTCGTTCAGGTTCGAGGTTCTCGGTTCTCGGTTCAGGTTCACCGTCGAGGTGATGGTCGAACGCTGCGAACCGCGAACCCCGAACCCTGAACCCCGAACGACGAACCTCGAACCCCGAACCCCGAACCCCGAACCGTGCATGATACATTCTCAATTCCATGGACTTCCGCCCGACTGAGGAGCAGGAACTGCTGCGCCGGACGGTCCGCGAATTCGCGGAATCCGAGATCGGTCCACACGTCATGGAGTGGGACGAGGCCCAGAAGTTCTCCGACGATCTCCTGCCAAAGCTCGCGGCGCTCGGGCTCGCCGGCGTTCAGTTTCCAGAGGAGTACGGCGGTGCCGCGCTCTCGGCCGTAGACTACTGCATCTGCATCGAAGAACTCGCGCGCGTGTGTCCCGCGGTGGCGCTCTCCGTCGCTGCGCACAACGGTCTGTGCTCCGCCCACCTCTCGGCGTTCGGGAGCGCCGCGCAGAAGAAGCACTACCTGCCGCGGCTCGTCCGCGGCGAGGTATGGGGGGCCTGGGGCCTCACCGAAGCGGGCGCCGGGAGCGACGCGGCCGGCATGCGCACGACGGCAGTCCGGCAGGGCGAGTGTTGGGTGATTAACGGTGCGAAGACGTTCATTACGCACGGCAGGATTGGCGCTGTCATGGTGGTCATCGCGATCACCGACCGGACGAAGGGGCACCGCGGCATTTCGGCCTTCATCGTGGAACGCGGGACGCCCGGGATGTCGGCTGGCAAGAAGGAGAACAAGCTCGGCATGCGCGCGAGTGACACGAGCGAGGTCATCTTCGACAACTGCCGCATCCCGTTGAATCAACTGCTCGGCGAGGAAGGCCAGGGGTTCATCAATACACTCCAGGTGCTCGACGGCGGCCGCATCGGGATTGCCGCGCTGTCGGTGGGGCTGGCGCAGGGCGCGTACGAAGCCGCGCTGAACTACGCGAAAGAGCGCCGACAGTTCGGGCAGCCCATCGCCGGGTTCCAGGCTATCCAGTGGAAGCTCGCCGACAACGCGACGCGAATCGAAGCCGCGCGCCTGCTCACGTATCGTGCGGCGTACCTGCGCGATCAAGGTGTGCGGACGACACGAGAATCGTCCACGGCGAAGCTCTTCGCGAGTGAAGTCGCGGTCAGGGCCGCCGACGATTGCGTGCAAATCCACGGTGGTTACGGCTTCGTGAAGGACTACCCGGCGGAGAAATATTTCCGCGACGTCAAGCTGCTGACGATTGGCGAAGGGACGAGCGAGATTCAGCGCCTCGTCATTGCCCGACAGCTCCTGGCCCAGTGACCGAGCTCTCGCTGTCCGACCGCGTGCTCGCGGGGGATCCCCGCGCCGTCGCCCGCGCCATCACGCTCATCGAGGATGAGTCGCCGGCCGGCGCCGAGATCGTCCGCCGTGTCTTCGCAAGAACCGGGCGCGCCTACCTGATTGGCGTGACCGGCCCGCCAGGGGCGGGCAAGAGCACCCTGGTCGATAAGCTGACGACCGCGATCCGCGCCACCGGGAGGACGGTCGGCGTTGTCGCCGTGGATCCGACGAGTCCGTTTACGGGCGGGGCGATTCTCGGCGACCGGGTTCGCATGCAGACCCACGCCGGTGACCCGGGCGTATTCATCCGAAGCATGGCGACGCGCGGGCACCTCGGAGGCCTGGCGCAGGCGACGAGCGAAGTGGCGCTCGTCCTCGACGCTGCCGGCAAGGATGTCGTCCTTATCGAAACCGTCGGCGTCGGCCAGGACGAAGTCGACATCGTCCGCACCGCGGACATCTCGGTCGTGATGGTGGTGCCCGGTAGCGGCGACGAGGTCCAGGCGCTCAAAGCCGGGATCATGGAAATCGCCGATATCTTCGTGGTGAACAAGGCGGACCGGGAAGGCGCGGACCGTACCGTCGCGTCGATCGAAACCGTGTTGTCGCTGCAGACGTTCGCGCCGGGCGAGTGGCGGCCTCCGATCCTGAAGACAGAGGCCACGAGCGGCAAGGGCGTGCCGGAGCTGCTCGACCAGATCGACCGCTTCCGCGCGCAGTCGCCCCAGTCGCAGGGCACCCGCCGACGAGTCCGCGCGGAATGGCGGCTCCGCGAGCAGCTCGCGCAGCGGTTCGTGCAGCACGTCGAGCGCCGCGTGCTTCAAGCGGGTGAGCTCGAGCAGGTGCTCGACCGGATCGCGGCACGGGAGGTCGATCCGTATTCTGCCGTTGACGATATCCTCAGCCGGGCAGTAGCAGAACCTCGTGAACCCCCTGACCCCCCTGACCCCCCTGACCCTGCCGTGTCTATCGACCACATCGGCATTGCCGTGTCGAACCTGGACGAGGCGCTGGCGTTCTATCGTGATGCTCTGGGACTCGAGATCGGCGCGGCCGAAGAAGTGGCCTCCGAGCGGGTTCGCGCCCACTTCATTCCCGCCGGCGACGCAGCGCTGGAGCTGCTCGAGGCGACAGCTGAGGATTCGCCGATCGCCAAATACGTCACGAAGCGTGGCCCGGGGCTGCACCACATCACGCTTCGCGTGGCCGATATCCGCGCGACGCTCGCGCAATTGATGGCCAAAGGCGTGCGACTCATCGACGAAACGCCGAGGACCGGTGCGCACGGTTCGCTCGTGGCATTCGTTCACCCGGCGAGCGCGCACGGGGTGTTGGTGGAGCTGAAGGAGGCTCAGGGCTCAAGGCTCAAGGCTCAGGCAAGATCTTCGAGTTCCCGGTCCAAGGTTTTACCTGAGCCATGAGCCCTGAGCCTTGAGCCCTGAGCCAGCCACCATGCAATTCGGTGATCTCACCCTGACGCCGCTCTCGGATGGCATCTTCCGCCTCGACGGCGGCGCCATGTTCGGCGTGGTGCCCAAACCGCTCTGGGAGAAGCGCGCGCCGGCGGACGAGAAGAACCGCATCCGGCTCGGTCTGCGTCCCTTGCTGGTCCAGGGGGAGAAGACCCTCCTCATCGACGCGGGGATCGGCGGCAAGATGGATGCGAAAAGCATCGACATCTACGCAATCGATCGATCGCGCAACCTCGATCACTCGCTCGCCGACGCCGGCATCAGCCGCAACGCCGTCGACATCGTGCTCGCCTCGCACCTGCACTTCGACCACGCTGGTGGCTTTACGTCGCGCGACCCATCCGGAGCGCTCGTCCCCGCCTTCCCCCGCGCGCGCTACATCGTCCGGACCGCGGAGTGGGACGAGGCGGCGCATGCGCATGAGCGGAACAAGGCGAGCTATCTGAAGGAGAACTTCGTGCCGCTTGCCGATGCGGGAGTTCTGGACCTCGTGGCGGGTGATGAGGTGATCATGCCAGGCGTCCGGGTGGTGCGGACCGGCGGGCACACGAGGAATCATCAGATAGTGGTCATTGAGTCACGAGACGAGACGGCGGTGTTCGCGGCCGACCTCATGCCCACGACCGCCCATGTCGACGAGGCGTGGATCATGGCCTACGACCTCTATCCGATGCAGACGCTCGAGTTCAAGCGCAGGTTCGTCCGGGAAGCCATCGACCGGGAGTATTTGATATTCTTCGAGCACGATCCGGACGTGGCGGCGGGCTACATCCGCGAAGTCAACGGCCGCAAGCACGTCGAGCGGGTGGTCTAAGGATTTCATTCTCTTTGCGCCGTCCCATTCACCCTTCACTTCAGCATTCAGCAGTCATCAGTCAGCATTGCGTATGTCAATAACGATCGGCATCATCGGCGGCAGCGGACTGTACGACATGGCGGAGCTCACCGACCGCGAGGAGCGGCGCGTGCAGACGCCGTTTGGTGAGCCGTCGGCTCCCTACGTGGTGGGGACGCTTCGTGGAAAGCGTGTGGCGTTTCTCGCGCGGCACGGCGCCGGGCACCGGCTCCTGCCGTCGGAGCTGAACTTCCGCGCCAACATTTACGGGTTCAAGACGTTCGGCGTGGAATACATCCTCTCGGCGAGCGCCGTCGGCAGCCTGAAGCAGGAATACAAGCCGATGGATCTGGTCATCCCGGATCAGTTCCTCGACCGCACGCGGGGGCGGATTTCGACGTTCTTCGGCCGGGGACTCGTGGCGCACGTCGGGTTCGCGCATCCGTTCTGCGTGCGCCTGAGCGACCTGGCATTTGGCTCCGCGCGAACCGCCGGCGCGACCGTCCACAAGGGCGGGACCTACGTCTGCATGGAAGGACCACAGTTCTCGACGCTGGCCGAGTCGAAGCTGTATCGGTCGTGGGGCATGGACATCATCGGGATGACCAATTTGCAGGAAGCCAAGCTCGCCCGCGAGGCCGAGATCTGTTACACAACCATCGCGCTCGTGACCGACTATGACTGCTGGCACCCGGACCACGACCACGTCACCGTCGAGATGATCATTGCCAACCTGACCAAGAACGCGCAGATGGCGCAGCAGGTGATCGCCGGCGCCGTCGGCGCGTTGCCGTTCGAGCGGACCTGCGAGTGCGCGACTGCCCTGAAGTACGCAATGATCACGCGGCCCGACGCGGTGCCGGCCGACATCAAGCGCGAGCTGGCGCCGATTGTGGGGAAGTATCTGTAGGGCTCAGGGCTCAAGGCTCAAGGCTCAGGCAAAACCTTCGAGATCACACTCGAAGATCTTGCCTGGGCCTGAGCCTTGAGCCCTGAGCCTTGAGCCAACATTATGAGCATTGTCGTCACCGGTTCGATTGCCTTCGACTACCTGATGTCGTTTCCCGGGAAGTTTACCGAGCACTTCCTTCCGGAGCACATGTCGCGGGTGAGCCTCAGCTTTCTCGTGGACTCGATGGACAAGCGGCGCGGAGGTTGCGCGCCGAATATCGCCTACACGCTGGCGCTGCTCGGCGAGAAGCCGCGGCTGATGGCCACAGCGGGACAGGACTTCGACGACTACCGCCGGTGGCTCGAGGCGGCCGGCGTCGACACGTCGCTCGTGCGCGAGGTGCCGGGAAAGTTCACGGCATCGTTCTTCTGCAGCACCGACAACGCGAGCAACCAGATCGCGTCGTTCTACACGGGCGCGATGGCGAATGCCGGGGAGCTCTCCTTCCGGGGCGTGAACGACTGCCGGCTCGCGATCATCTCCCCGAACGACCCGGGCGCGATGGTGCAGTACGCCGAGGAGTGCCGCACGCTCGGCATCCCGTTCATCTGGGATCCCGGGCAGCAGTGCGCGCGGATGTCGGGCCCCGAGCTTCAGGACGGTTTCGAGGGATCGACGCTCGTGATTTGCAACGACTACGAGTTCGAGCTGATTCGTCAGAAGACGTCGGTCGACGAGGATTCCCTGCTCGAGCATACCCAGGCGCTCGTCATCACGAGGGGCGAGAACGGTTGTTCGATCTTCACGTCGGCCGGCCGCCATGACGTGCCGGCGGTGACGGCGACGCGGATTGTCGATCCCACGGGCGTCGGCGACGCCTTCCGGGCGGGATTCATGAAGGGGCTGTCGCGGGGGACTGACCGTGCCGATTGGGTGGTCTGTGCCCGTATGGGCGCGGTGGCCGCCACCTACGCCCTGGAGCATCTTGGCGGGCAGAGCCACGCCTTTACCTGGGCCGAGTTCCACGCGCGCTACGAGGCGAACTTCGGCCCGACCGGGGTCAGGACGTGAACGTTGCGGCCGGGGCGACTTGCGCCGCGGTTGTCTGGCTGACGCTGATCTTGACCTCGCCCGTGGCGCTGTCGCGGGGACGATTACCGGCGCTCACGCTCGCGGTCTACCAGGCCGGGTCGCTCGTATGTCACCAGCGTCCGGAGCGCTCGTTTCATCTGGCTGGCGTTCAACTGCCCGTGTGCGCCCGGTGCTTCGGTTTATACCTGTCGGGTGCCGCGGGCCTGACAGTCGCGTCGCGGAGCCGTCGAGCGCTCTCCGCGCGCGCCGCTCGGACCTTGCTCGCACTCGCGGCCCTGCCGATCGCGACGACCGTCGCGCTCGAGTGGCTGGGTACGATCCAGACGTCGAACGTTCAACGGATGCTGACGGGATTCCCCCTGGGGTTTGCCGCCGGCGTCGTGATCGTCCGATCGCTGTCGTCCCCGCCCCGAGGCGAGCCCGCCCGAGGAGAGATGGATGCGCTATGATCGTCGGTTAGATGGCAACCAAGACCACGACCGCCGATAGCACCCGCGCGTCGGCGGAGCCCGGGACGCTGACGCTCGTCTGCGTACTGGCCTGGGCCGTTCCCGGTGCCGCGCATGTCTGGCTCGGCCGCCGCCAGAAGGGCGCAGTCTTCCTCGTCGTCCTCAGCCTCATGTTCGCGATCGGACTGATGTTGAGGGGCCGGATCTTCCCGTTCGAGCTCTCCGAACCGCTGGTCGCGCTCGCGGCGGTCGCCGACATCGGGCTGGGCGTCCCGTGGATACTGGCCCGCATGGTGGGCGCCGGCGCAGGCGTGGTCACGGCGACGACCTACGAATACGGCAACAGCTTTCTCATCGTCGCGGGCCTGTTGAATTTCCTGGTGATCCTCGACGCCTTCGACATCGCCATGGGAAGAAAGTAGAGAAAGTAGCGCAAGTGACCAGCCACTTCCTGCTGCTCGCACTGTTTGCGTTTCTCGTGTCGGTCGTCTTCGCGGTGCTGATGCGCGACGACCCACGCCAGCAGATCCGGACCGCCGCGATGATGTTCGCGGGATTTGTCGCGACGGCCGTGATCCTCGGCTGGCTGATGTATCCGCTCCCGCTGTGATTCCCGCTGTCACCGCGTGACTCGTCTTTTGCGCTGGGGGCCGGCGTGCGCGTACATGGCCCTCATCTTCTTCGCCTCCTCGGTGCCCGGCGACGAACTTCCGGCGCACTTCTGGGACAAGCTGGTCCACTTCCTGGTTTACGCCGTTCTCGGCGTGCTCTTTCTGATCCCGCTGGCCGAGGTACGCCTGTCGCAGGTGACGATGGGGAAGGCGGGGATGGCGGTCTTCCTCTCGGCTTTGTACGGCGCCTTCGACGAGGTGCATCAGGCGTTCACGCCGGAGCGGACGCCGGATGTGCGCGACCTCCTCGCCGATGCCCTCGGGGCGGCGCTTGGAGTGGTGGTTATCCTGCTCCTGAAGGTGATCGTGAAGAAGTTAGGATGGTTTGAGGGCCGGTTCTGAGGCTCGGAGATTGAGGAGTCGGAGGGGACGGAGCCAACGGGTTCACCACGGAGGAACGGAGTGAACGGTGACGAACGGAGAGGGCCGGGTAGTACGCAGCACACGGAACCGCTTGCGCCGCGCTACGCGCGGCGGAGTTGGCGCGGAGTACTGAGAATCGCAAGCACACCTGAGTTCGAGCAGTGCTTGCGATTCTCGGTACTCCGCGCCGACTCCAGCGCCGGCCGCTGGCCGGCGCGCAAGCAGTTGCAGCGTGACAGCCTCCGTTCGTCTTCGTTGACTTCGTTCCTCCGTGGTGAATCTTCTCAGTTGTCTCCGTCTCCTCACCCACGGGGTATACTTCGGGATTCGGCCTGGCTCGCCTATGGACGCTCACGACACCAACACGTTGCAGAATCTCCTCGTTGACCGGGACGGTGCCGTCGCGCGCGTGACGATCAACCGTCCGGGCGTCCTGAACGCCTTGAGCTCGCAGACGCTCGACGAGCTGCACCAGACGTTCACGGCGCTTGGAGCCGATGACGCCGTGCGCGTGGTGGTCATCACGGGGGCGGGGGAGAAGGCGTTCGTCGCCGGGGCGGACATCAACGAGCTGGCACAGCAGACTCCGACGGGCGGCCGCGAGACCGCGATCCGCGGCCAGCAGGTGTTCGACCTCATCGAGCAGCTGGGCAAGCCGACCATTGCGGCGCTCAACGGTTACACGCTCGGCGGCGGCTGCGAGCTCGCGATGGCCTGCACGCTCCGCATCGCGGCCGACACCGCGAAGCTCGGCCAGCCCGAGATCAACCTGGGACTCATCCCCGGTTACGGCGGTACCCAACGACTCGCGCGCCTGATTGGCGCGGGACGGGCGCTCGAGCTCATCCTCACCGGTCAGCAGATCAGCGCCCAGGAGGCGCACCGGCTGGGCCTCGTCAATCGGGTCGTCCCCGCGGCGGACTTGAGCGCCGAGGTCGGTGCGCTCGCGACCCTGCTGGCGAGCAAGCCACCGATCGCCGTGCGGTACTGCATCGAGGCCGTCCAGAAGGGCCTGCAGATGTCGATTGCCGAGGGGCTGCGCTTCGAGGCGACGCTCTTCGGGCTCGTCGCCAGCACCGAAGACATGCGCGAAGGGACGCGGGCGTTTCTCGAGAAGCGCAAGCCTGCGTTCCAGGGTAAATAGCGTGCGGAGCGACAACCAGGGCACCGCAGGCCCACTCTCGGGCGCTTCCGGCTATCGCTTCGCGATTGTGTTCTCCAGATTCAACGACGCCATCACCGAATCGTTGCGCGATGGGGCGCAACGGGCGCTCCAGGAGGCAGGAGCCCGTGAGGCCGATGTGGAAATCGTGAGCGTGCCCGGCGCGTTCGAGCTGCCGCAGGCGGCGCGCGCGCTCGCGGAAACCGGCCAGTTCGACGCCGTCGTCTGCCTCGGATGCGTCATTCGCGGAGCCACGCCGCACTTCGAGTACATCTCCGCGTCGGTGGCGAACGGCATCCAAGATGCGTCGGGCGGAACGGGTGTGCCGATGTCGTTCGGCGTCCTCACGACCGACACCTGGGAACAGGCCGAGGAGCGCGCCGGCAGCGGACGCGACAACAAGGGATTCGAAGCCGCTACTGCGGCGATCGAGATGGCACGGTTGTTTCGGCGCCTGCACCAGACGAGGCCCGCCGGCTTCGCCTCGTCATGACGCGCGTGGACGCGGCCGGCCGACGGCTGGCGCGTGCGTCGGCCCTGCAGATGCTCTATCAGGCAGAGGTCGGACGGATGGGACCCCAGGAGGCGATCGGTGCTTTCTGGCGGCTGGACCGGTCGGGTGAGGAATCGGCCGAGACGATCGCCGACGAGGCGAACGAGGCGGCGGAAGAACCGATCACCGACGATTTGCGCGAGTTCGCGAACGACCTCGTGCGCGAGACCCTCGCACGCGTGGAGGCGATCGACCAGCTGCTCGTCGTGCACGCGCACAACTGGCGCCTCGAGCGGATGGCCGTGATCGACCGGCTGGTGCTTCGCTTGGCCGTCTGCGAGCTGCTGACGCATCCTGAAACCCCGCCAAAGGTCGTGATCAACGAGGCCCTCGAGTTGGCCCGAACCTTCAGCGGCGACGAAGCTGTGGCGTTCGTCAACGGGGTGTTGGATGCCGTCAGGAAAGCATTGCCGGCGACATAGCTGTTCCAAACAACATGTCCGAGTCCAAAGAATCCGACCAGGTCGCGCAGCGGCGCGCCAACTTCGAGGCCCTCCAGCGCCTCGGGGTCAATCCGTATCCGCACGCGTTCGAGCGCACACACAGCGTGCGCGAGCTGGTGTCGGCCTACAGCGCCAGGACAGGGGACGAGCTCGCCGCCGAGCGGGTCGAGACGAAGACCGCGGGCCGCATCCTGGCGATCCGCAGCTTTGGCAAGGCCAACTTCATCGCGATCTCGGACGGCGAGTCACTGGTCCAGGCCTACATCCGCCAGGATTCGGTCAGCGAGCGCGACTTCCAGATCTTCAAGCTCCTCGACTTTGGCGACTTCATCGGCGTCGAAGGGTACCTCTTTCGCACGCGAACCAACGAGCTGACGATCCACGTCTCGAAGCTCGAGTTCCTGGTCAAGTGTTTCCTGCCGCTGCCAGAGAAGTGGCATGGCTTGAGCGACATCGAGATCCGCTACCGGCAGCGCTACCTCGATCTCATCGTCAACCCCGACTCGCGGCGGGTTTTCGAGGTCCGCAGCCGGGTGCTCGCGAACCTGCGGGGATTCCTGAATGCGCGCGGCTATCTCGAAGTCGAGACGCCGATGATGCAGCCGATTCCCGGGGGGGCGCTCGCCCGGCCCTTCGTGACGCACCACAACACGCTCGACATGCAGCTCTTTCTCCGCATTGCGCCAGAGCTCTACCTCAAGCGGCTCACGGTCGGCGGCATCGAACGGGTGTACGAGATCAACCGTAACTTCCGCAATGAGGGGATCTCGACGCAGCACAACCCCGAGTTCACGATGCTCGAGTTCTACCAGGCCTACAGCGACTATCAGGCGCTGATGGTCATGACCGAGGAAATGATCTCGAGCGTCGCCCGGGAGTCGATCGGCACGGACCAGATTACGTTCGGCGAGCACCAGATCTCGCTGGCGGCGCCGTATCGGCGCGTGTCGCTGCGCGAGGGCGCCCGCAAGGCTGCCTCCGAACGCCTGGGCGTGCCGGTGACCGACGCGGACCTCCGTAATCGCGAGACCGCGGCCGACCTCGCGCGGAAGCTCCGGCTCGAGTTGCACCCTGGGTGGGGCGCCGGGCGAATCGCCACTGAAGTCTTCGAACGGCTGAACGAGCACGACCTCGTCCGGCCGACGTTCGTGTACGACTTCCCGACCGAGGTCTCGCCCCTGTCGAAGCAGAAGCCCGACGATCCCGAGACTGTCGAGCGCTTCGAGCTCTACATCGGCGGCTTCGAGGTGGCCAACGCCTTCAGCGAGCTGAACGATCCGGCGGAGCAGCGCCGCCGCTTCGAGGCCCAGCTGACCGGCCGGGCCGCCGGCGACCTCGAAGCGCACGTGATGGACGAGGACTATATCCGAGCCCTCGATTACGGCCTCCCGCCCACGGCAGGCGAGGGTGTTGGGATCGACCGGCTCGTGATGCTGCTCACGAACAGCCAGTCGATACGGGATGTTATTTTGTTTCCGCTCATGAGGCGGCTATGAAAGTTTGAAGTCTGACGTGTGAAGTCTGAAGTGATCAAGTTGGAAGGGGGAAGTGCGAAGTGGAAGTGTGAAGTAAGCCGGAAGTGCGAAGTGGGGAAGGGCGAAGTGCGGAAGTGCGAAGTAGGTTCACCACCCGCTTCACACTTCCCGCTTCACACTTCCCGCTTCACACTTCCCCACTTCACACTTGACGCTTGCTTTGCACTTCACACTTCACACTTCGCACTTACTTCACACTTCCACTTCTCCCTTCAGACTTCACACTTGAACACTTCATACTTCACACGTCAGACTTCACACTTTCATGAACATGATGGCCCTTCCCTTCGAGCTCTTCGTCGCTGTCCGCTACCTGATGGCCCGCCGGAAGCAGGCCTTCATCTCGCTCATCTCGCTCATTTCAGCCGTGGGCGTGGCGGTGGGCGTCATGGCGCTCCTCATCGTCCTGGCGCTGATGACGGGCCTCCAAGGCGAGCTTCGCGATCGCATCGTCGGGTCGGCCGCGCACGTGTATGTGTTCAAGGCCGGCGGGTTCGGCGACGCGGGTGAGGAAGTGAAGAAGGTGCTCGCGGTGCCGCGCGTCGTGGGCGCCGCTCCAGTCGTGCTCGGCCAGGGTTTGGCCAAGAGCGCCGGTGCCAACGAGTTCATCACGATCAAGGGGATCGATCCCGTGCTCGAGCCGAGTGTGACCAACGTCGCGCAGTCGATCACCTCTGGCAGCCTGAACGCGCTGACCCCGGTCGCGGGATCCATGGCCGGCATCGTCCTCGGCGTCGACCTGGCAAAGAAGCTCGGCGTAAGCCTCGGCGACAGCGTGGAAGTGATGACGCCGGAAGGGACGCTGACGCCGTGGGGCGTGTCTCCGAGGACGCGCGCGTTCAAGGTCGTCGGCGTCTTCAGCCTCGGCCTCTTCGAGTTCGACAGCTCCTACGGCTACGTGCACCTGAGCGTCGCGGAAAAGCTGCTCGACCGGAGCCACCCGGATTTCATCGAGGTGAAGGTTGACGAGCTCTTTGCGGCACAGGCGGTGGCCGAGGGGATGCCCTCGAGGCTCGGGTCCGAGTACCAGGCGCAGGATTGGGCCGACATGAACAAGTCGCTCTTCTCGGCGCTGTGGCTCGAGAAAATGGCGATGTCGATCACCATCGGCCTGATCGTCATGGTTGCGGCGCTCAACATCATCGCTTCGCTGATTCTCCTCGTGATGGAGAAGACGCGCGACATCGCAATCCTCAAGACCATGGGCAGTTCGGCCGCGAGCATTCGGCGAATCTTCATGCTGCAGGGGCTGGTCATCGGGACGATCGGCACGCTCGCCGGCGCCGTCGGCGGGACCGCGCTGATCTACGTGCTCGACCACTACAAGCTGATTCATATCCCGCTTGACGTCTACCAGATCTCGTATGTGCCGTTCCGGTTGCTGCCGCTCGATTTCCTCGTCGTCGTCGCGGCGGCGGTCCTGGTCTGTTTCGTGGCGACGATTTACCCGTCGCGGCAGGCCGCGAAGCTCGATCCGGCGCAGGCGTTGAGATATCAATGAGCTTCCAGCTCGCCCTGGCCGTGCTGGGACGACGTTGTTTGGGGTTGGACGGCGAATCAGCAGCGCCCGCGGCCCGAGCGCCGCGCGGAGTCGCGGCGCGAGAGCGAGCGGGGGTGGGGCCCCGCGAGCACTGAGTAATGCCGGACAGGACAGTCCGGATAAGGCCAGACGCTACCATGTCTTTCATCTCCGTATCCGGCCTCTCGAAGAGCTACGCCGTTGGCGGCACGCGTCTGTCCGTCCTCAAGGACCTCGAGCTGTCGCTCGAGCGGGGCGACATGGTGGCCATCGTGGGAGCGTCGGGCGTCGGGAAGAGCACACTGCTGCACGTGCTTGGCGGGCTCGATACGCCGGACGCGGGCTCTGTCCGCATCGACCAGGCGGATCTCGCGAGCCTTTCCGACGAAGCCCTCGTGGCCTTCCGCAACCGGCACGTCGGGTTCGTCTTTCAATTTCATCACCTGCTGCCCGAGTTCTCGGCCGTCGAGAACGCCGAGATGCCGCTCCGCATCGCGCGCAAGAGTGCCGCGGAATGCCGCGAGCGTGCCAGGAGTCTCCTCGAGCGTGTCGGTCTGGCCGAGCGCCTCGAGCACAGGCCCGGCATGCTGTCGGGTGGCGAGCAACAGCGCGTCGCCATCGCCCGCGCGCTCGTCATGCGGCCGACCCTCCTCCTGGCCGACGAGCCGACGGGCGATCTGGACGAACACACCGCCGAGACGCTGCACGACCTGCTGAAGGAGATGCACCGGGAGCACGGCCTCACCTCCGTGATTGCCACGCACAACCCGAAGCTCGCGGCCGCCTGCGACCGTATCCTGCGCCTCGAAGATGGCAGGTTGAGAGGAGTGTGAAGGGCAGTCGACATGCGGTTGTCGAATCGTGATAAAGAGTGGCGTAGTGGTCGTGCCTGCCGGCGATACGGACGAGGCAACCAGTCTCGAGCAGGGCGGCAGAAACTCCAGGAGGTCGTCATGAGACAGTGGATTGCGGCGTCGATGGGGGTCCTCTTCCTAACGGCAGTATTCGTTTCTTCATCCGTAAACCTGCAGGCCGCGGACAAGACCGTCAACGGGACCGTCGGAGCAGTCAGCCCCGATTCCATCAGCATCAACGCCAGGGACGGCGAGGTGAAGCTGGTGGTCGACACCAAGACCAAAGTCGTCGGCACGGGCGTCGGGACCAAGACGGCGGAGATGAAGAAGGAAAAGAAGACGCCGCAAATCATCGACCTCGTGAAGGTGGGCGACGTCGTCTCGGCCAGCTACGACGATGCGTCGAAGCACGCGAAGGAAGTGCGGATCACCAAAGCCGCGGCGAAGTAGGGTATCGACACTCGACGGCTTCTGGTGGGGTTTAGTAGGATCTTGGTTGGATGAGCTCTCCAATCATCGATCCAGGCGAGTTGCGCGCGCTCCAGGCCCCCCTCAAGTCGCGCTATCGCGACGATCCGGCCGCGGCGGTGGTGACGCTTCGCGCCACTGGTCAACTGGGTCCTGACACCATCACGTGCAAGGTCGCGACCGGCAAGGCGCTGGTCGAGGCTGGACTTCACCCGGCGACCGGTGGCTCCGGGCTCGCCGCTTGTTCGGGAGACATGTTGCTGGAGGCTTTAGCGGCGTGCGCCGGGGTGACACTCGGCGCCGTCGCCAATGCTTTGGGTGTGCCCATCGCCGGGGGCAGCGTCAAGGTCGAGGGCGATCTCGATTTCCGAGGCACGCTCGGCGTCGCGAAAGACGCGCCAGTCGGCTTTCGCGACATTCGGCTCCGCTTCGAACTCGAGAGTGACGCGCCGCCCGAGTTGCTGGCGAAGGTCCTCGATCTGACCGAACGATACTGCGTCGTCTACCAGACACTGCGTAACAGCCCCGCCATGTCCATTACCCGCTCGACGTCCGTGCCAGGGCCACGATAGATCCGAAATTCCTGCCCGAATCTCGTAAGGGACCCAGAAGGGTCACGGGGGGGAGCGTCACCGTGGAATTCATTCCACAGGCTCCAGACAGGTGATGTCATTTTTACCCGACGTGAGCCGTTCCGTCCCACTAACTGCCGTAGAAAGCCTCACTTAGCCGTAACGGAACGCGCGGGCGCTGTCGTATAATGGATGTCAGGCAGCGCCCGATAAACCATTAGGTAACCCCGGATGTTCGAACGCTATACGGAACGAGCGCGGCGGGTTCTTTTCTTCGCGCGGTACGAGGCGAGTCAGCTCGGCAGCATCTCCATTGAGACCGAGCACCTCCTCCTCGGGCTGATTCGCGAGGGTAAGGGACTGACCAGCCGTATCTTCGCCCGCTCCCACCTCTCTCTCGAAAGTATTCGCAAGGAAATCGAAGGCCGGACCGTGTTCCGCGAGAAGGTTTCGACGTCGGTCGAAATCCCTTTCAGCGCTGAAACCAAGCGCGTCCTCCAGTACGCTGCCGAGGAAGCCGACCGGCTGCTGCACAACTACATCGGGACCGAGCACCTGCTCCTGGGCATCCTGCGCGAGGAACGATCGGTTGCGGCGACCATCCTCATGGAAAAGGGGATGCGTCTCAACACCGTCCGCGAGGACATCGTCGCGCTCCTGAACGAGAAGACCACTCTCACGCGGGTCAAGGAAACGCCGCTCCTCGCCGAGTTCAGCCGCGACCTGACGGACGCGGCGATGAAGAACCAGCTCGACCCGCTCGTCGGCCGTCACATCGAAGTCGAGCGCGTGCAGCAGGTCCTCTGCCGCCGGACCAAGAACAACGCGGTGCTCATCGGCGAGCCGGGCGTCGGCAAGACGGCCATCGTCGAAGGGCTCGCGCAGAAGATCGTCTACGGCGACGTTCCGCATTTCCTGGCGGACAAGCGGATCCTCGCTCTGGACATCTCGCTCATCGTGGCGGGCACCAAGTATCGCGGTCAGTTCGAAGAGCGCCTCAAGGCGATCATGAAGGAGCTGACCGAGAACCCGAACATCATCGTGTTCATCGACGAGCTCCACACGCTCGTCGGGGCCGGGTCGGCCGAAGGGTCGCTCGACGCCGCCAACATTCTCAAGCCGGCGCTCTCGCGCGGCGAGATCCGCTGCATCGGCGCGACGACGCCGGCAGAGTACCGGAAGTACATCGAGAAGGACCGCTCGCTCGAACGGCGGTTCCAGGCGATCAAGGTCGACCCGCCGACCGAGCGTGAGACGATCGAAGTGCTCATCGGCGTCAAGGATCGCTACGAGTCGTTCCACCACGTCGAGTACACGACGGAAGCCATCGAAGCGGCCGTCTATCAGTCGAGCCGATACATCACCGACCGGTTCCTGCCGGACAAGGCGATTGACCTCGTGGACGAGGCCGGTGCGCGCGCCAAGCTGCGCGAGGCGGGCTACAGCGAGGAGTTCGGCGAGATCAACAAGAGCATCCGCGTCGCGGTCGAGCAGATGGAGACCGCGGTCTCGGAAAAGAACTTCGAGAAGGCGCAGTTCTACCGCGAGCAGGAAGTCCAGGCGCGCGAGAACCTGCAGTTCGTGCGCGAGAAGTTCGACGTCAAGTCGAGCACCCGCCGCGTCATTGTCGGCAAGGCCGAGATCGACGAGGTCGTGTCGAAGTGGACCGGCGTGCCACTCACCTCGATCAATCAGGACGAGGGCGACAAGCTCCTGCACATGGAGGACTCGCTCCACAAGCGCGTCATCTCGCAGGAGAAGGCCATCTCGGCCCTCTCGCGGGCGATTCGCCGCTCGCGTGCCGGGCTCAAGAACCCGAACCGGCCTGTCGGGAGCTTCGTGTTCCTCGGCCCGACCGGCGTCGGCAAGACCGAGCTCGCGCGCGCGCTGGCGAACTTCCTCTTCGGCAGCGACCATGCGCTCATCCGCTTCGACATGTCGGAGTACATGGAGAAGCACTCCGTCTCCAAGCTGATTGGCTCGCCGCCCGGATACGTCGGGCACGAAGAGGGCGGTCAGCTCACCGAGAAGGTGAAGCGCAACCCGTACTCGGTCGTCCTGCTGGACGAGATCGAGAAGGCGCACCCCGACCTCTTCAACATCCTGCTGCAGGTGTTCGAGGACGGCCATCTGACCGACGGCCTCGGGAACCGCGTGAACTTCAAGAACGCGATCATCATCATGACGTCGAACATCGGCGCGCGCTTCATCCAGAAGAAGGCGTCGATGGGCTTCCAGGCGTCGGACTCCGGCGCGATCAGCCGGAGCGTCAACGACATGGTCCTCGGGGAGGTCAAGAAGACCTTCAACCCCGAATTCATCAACCGTATCGACGAGATCATCGTGTTCGAGGCGCTCTCGGACGACGACCTGCGGACCATCACGAACCTGCTGATCAAGCAGCTCAACGACAATCTCGTCGATCGCAAGATCCGGCTCCAGCTCGCGCCCGAGGTCATCGACTGGATCATCGAGCAGACGTGCAAGGACCGGTCATATGGCGCGCGGCCCCTCCGCCGCGCGATCCAGCGGTATATCGAAGATCCGCTCTCCGAGGAGCTCATCCGCGGGCATCTCAAGGGCGGCGAGATTGAGGTCTACCTCGATGGCGGGACTCTGGCCTACCGGCCCGCTGGAGAGGCCCTGGCAGGCCGGCGGCTGTCCTAAGGCGTCCGGCTCCGCAACGGCTCCAGAGGCGAGCCGCGGCGAAGACGGGTGGTAAGGCCGATGAGTGGCCTTGCGCGTCTAAAATCCAGTAAACTCGTTGGGTTGTATACCCGGCTGGGAGGAGACCGCGGCCGGGCATTGTTCCGCCTGCAGGCGGAAGGAATCCAGTTCGCCTCCGGTTTCAGTGATTAAACGTTCGACTATGCGTGTGCTGCTGTTTTTCGTTGCTGCGCTGACGGCCGCCGTTGCCGCGCGGGCCCAGACCCCGCCCCCGCCGCCACCCGCTGCACCCGGCCAGGCTGCCCAGGCGCCTGCAGCGCCGCCTCAAGCCAGCCAGACGGTCTGCGGGCAGCCGGTCCCGGCCCCTCGGACGCTGCCTCCCGCTGGTTCCGGACCGGTGGTCTACCAGGTCGTGCCCTGTTTCGAAAAGCAGGGAGGCTTCCCGGTCGTCGAAGCGAATACCTACCTGTACTACATCGAGATGAAGTCCCGGCTCAGCAACTCCCAGACCGGGAAGTGGGTGCCGTACGACGAGGCAATCGAGCAGGTCGCGCGCGAGGACTTCAAGCGCCTGTGGGCCACCAACTTCCTCGATGACCTCTCCATCCGGGTCGAGGACTACACCTTCTCCAACGGTGTCGTCGGCAAGATGGTCGTCTACGACATGGAGGAGCGGCAGCGCGTCAAGATCGTCGACTACGAGGGCCTGAAGAAGGTCGACCAGTCGAAGATCGAAGAGAAGCTGAAAGAAAAGAGCATCACGATTCGGCTCGACTCGTTCATCGATCCGGGGCTCATCCGCCGCGTCACTGGTGTGGTCCGCGAGCTCTACGCGGCCGAGGGCTACCAGTTCGCCGAAATCCAGCCGGAGATCAAGAACGTCGAGGGCGGAACGAAGCTCGTGCACGTCACCTTCCACGTGACCGAAGGACCGAAGGTCAAGATCGACGAGATCGACTTTGTCGGGAACAAGGCGCTGAGCGACGGAAAGCTCGGCAAGAAGATGAAGGAGAACAAGCAGAAGGGCTTCTTCGGCTTCATCACCGGCGGCGGCACGTACAAGGAAGACAAGTTCGCCGAGGACGCGCAGCTCATCACCGACTTCTACCGCGACGAGGGGTACATCATGGCCCAGGTGGGCCAGCCGCAGATGAAGACCCTCGAAGACTCGAAGGACGGCAAGACGCGCTGGATCCAGTTGCAGGTGCCGATCACGGAAGGAAAGAAGTACGCGGTCGGCGACTTCAAGTTCGAGGGCAACAAGGTCGTCAACTCCGAGGCGCTGCGCCCGCTCTTCAAGGTCGAGACGGGAGAAATCTACAGCCAGAAGAAGGTGAAGAAGGGACTCGAGAAGGCGCAGGAGGTCTACGGCTCGGGCGGGTATTTCGAGTTCACCGCCTATCCAGACCTGCAGCCGCGCGATCAGCCCAAACCCGCCGAGGCCGCCGACGGCGCCGCGGGGCCGCCCTCGCCCGGTCCGCCGTCGCCCGCTGCGGGAAGTCCGGCGTCACCCGCGCAGCTCACCTCGAAAGATGGCACGCCGCTCGTCGATGTCACCATGCGCGTGGATGAAGGCAAGCAGTACTTCATCAATCGCATTACCTTTACCGGCAACACCACGACGCGAGACAACGTCATCCGTCGTGAGTTGCGGATAGTCGAAGCGGCCCCGTTCAACACGATGGCCCTCAAGGACAGCGTCAAGCGGCTCAATCAGCTCGGATACTTCAAGCCGCTCGAGGGAGAGGCCGTCGACGTGAAGAAGACGGCCGACGCCGACAACAAGGTCGACATCGGGCTGAAGTTCGAAGAGCAGAACCGCAACCAGCTCACCTTCGGCGCGGGCGTCTCGCAGTTCGACGGGTTCTTCGGGCAGCTATCGTTCCAGACGTCGAACTTCATGGGCCGCGGCGAGACGTTCAGCGTCACCGCCCAGCAGGGCAACCGCGCCAAGAACTATCAGGTCGCGTTCACGGAGCCGTTCCTCTTCGACCGTCCGATGACTGCGGGCATCGACGTCTTCTCCCGCGAGATTCGCTACGAGGGCCAGTTCACGCAGGCATCGGTCGGCGGCAACCTCGTCTTCGGGTTCCAGGTGATGCCGTATGCCCGGATGTTCATGAACTACTCGCTCGAGCAGGTCGAGGTCAAAGACCTCAACCCGCTCTACAACGATCCACTCGTACTCGCTGGCAACCCGTTCCTCTACGACTCGCTGCTCATCGGCGAAGGTGGCAAGCGTACCATCAGCAAGATCGCGCCCAGCTTCGTCTACAACACCGTCGACCATCCGATTTTCCCGACCTCCGGAAAGCGCTACACGCTGTCCTTCGATTGGGCGGGGTTCGGCGGGAACACGAACTTCCTGAATCCGCGGGCGGAAGGCATCTGGTATTTCCCGCTGGGTGCCAAGCGCCGGACGTCGCTGGGCTTCCGCGCGCAGGCCGAGTACATCAAGCCGTATGGCAGCACGGTCGCGCTGCCGATTTTCGAGAAGCTGTTTCTCGGCGGCGAGTACAGCATGCGCGGGTTCGACCTGCGCACGGTCGGGCCGCGCGATCCGCTCACGGGGCTCGTCGTGGGCGGCAACAAGAGCCTCCTCGTCAACGTGGAGTACCTGATCAGCATCATGGGTCCCGTCCGGCTGGTCCTGTTCTACGACGCGGGTCAGGTGCGGGCCCGGGGCCAGAACTTCTCGTGGAAGGAACCGATGACGCAGCTCACCTATCCAGGCGCGCTCATCCCGGATCCTGGGGATTTCTATCAGATACCCTTCAACCCGTTTGTATCCGGCTTCGATCCGCAGATCAACGAGGTCGGGGACATGAGCGCGTTCAAGACGTCGACCGGCGCCGAGATCCGGTTCTTCATGCCGGTGCTGAACGTGCCGTTCCGTTTGATCTTTGCCGCCAACCCGTCGCGCGGCGGCGTGCTGGACAACAATCTGCAGCCCGAGAAGAAGTGGAAATTCCGGTTCGCCGTGGGGTCGACGTTCTAGACCGCTGCCAGCCGCCAGCTTCCAGCTCCCCGGCGAGGTAACGGAGCTGCCCTCTGGCCCGCTGCAATGACTGAGCGGGCGAATTAGAATAGAGTGTTTTTGCCTTGGGCAGGCGTGCTGGAGTTGGAATCCCGGCCCAGCGGGAAGCTGGCAGCCGGAAGCTGGAAGCTATTATTCGAAAAGGACTGAGTTCATGAGAGCGTTGAGACTTCTGATGGTGATGAGTGCGGTGAGCGTGCTGGCGGCGGGTTCCGCGCTGGCGCAGGCCACCCCCCCAGCGCAACCGCCCGCGACGCCTCCGGCGGCGCCGCCCGCCGCGCTGGCCGCGAAGCCCGAGGCGCCACGACCCTATCCTGAGGGCGCGAAGATCGCCTACATCGACATTCAGGCGGTCGCGTCGAACTCGGTCGAGGGCAAGGCCGCGACCGCGAAGTTGCAGGAGCTCGAGAAGAAGAAGGTCGCCGAGATCACCGAGAAGAACAAGGCGCTCGAAACGGCCAAGACCAAGCAGCAGACGAGCGCGACCATCATGAACGACTCGGCCCGGCTGGCTCTCGAAAAGGAAGTCGACAAGCTGACGCGCGAGGTGCAGTTCCTCCAGCAGGAAGCGCAGTCCGACCGCAGTGCCCTGCAGGCTGAGCTCCAGGTGGACTTCCAGCGGAAGCTCAATCCTGTGCTCGAGCAGATCGGCAAGGAGAAGAACCTCCACATGCTGGTCGACATCAACAACGCCGGCGCCGTCTGGGTGGACACGGGTCTCGACCTCACGGGTGAAGTCATCAAGCGACTCGACGCGGCAAGACCTGCCGCAGCGCCGGCCAAGAAATAAGCGCCTCGCGAACGGTTCGTGGTTCGTCGTTCGTGGTTCGTCGTTCTAGGTTCGGGGTTCATCGTTCTAGGTTCACGTTCGCTGACCGCGCCGATGGGCGCAGGCAGGAGCAGCGAACCCAAGAACCTTGAACGCCGAACCTAGAACCACGAATCTCGAACCCCGAACCCCGAACTGATAAGATACCGGTCCGTGCCCCTCAATATTTCCGAATCCATCGACCGGCTCTGCTACCGGTACCCGTCGGCGCTCGTCGACGCGGTCACCGAGCACGAGCCCGGCAAGCGGCTCGTCGCTGTCAAGAACGTCACCGTCAACGAAGATTTCTTCCAGGGCCACTTTCCCGGCACGCCGCTGATGCCCGGCGTCCTCATGATCGAGACGCTGGCGCAGGTGGCCACGCTTCTCCTGGTGCACGGTCCCGACGGCAAGCCCTCGGGGCACGCCTACCTGCGCGGCGTGGACGATGCGAAGTTCCGGCGGCAGGTGGTGCCTGGCGATCGGCTGCGGCTCGAGGTGACACTCGGCGCCAGGCGAAGCAAGCTGGCGCGGGCCCATGCCGTCGCCTCGATTGGCGACGCCGTCGTGGCCGAGGCCGAGCTGGTCATGGCGCTCGTGCCCGAGCACGTGCCGGGCGGCCGGCCCGGCGTGACGGTCGATCCGACGGCGATCGTCCATGACGCCGCGGAGATTGGGCGCGGGCTCGGTCGTGGGGCCGCACGCCATCATCGGCGAGCACGTCCGCATCGGCCGCGACTGCCGCATCGGCGCCTCCAGCATCGTCGACGGGTGGACCGTGATCGGAGACGGCAACCAGATCTTTCCGTTTGCCTCGATCGGCCTCATCCCGCAGGACCTGAAGTTCAGGGGCGAAAAGACGACGCTCGTGATTGGCGATCGGAACGTATTTCGTGAGTTCGTCACGATTCACCGCGGGACAGCGGGCGGCGGCGGGAGCACTGACATCGGCAACAACAACGTGTTCATGGCGTACGCGCACGTTGCGCACGACTGTCACGTCGGCAACTTCACGATCTTCGGCAACGCCGCGACACTCGGCGGGCACGTGACCGTCGAGGACTTCGCGACGATTAGCGCCTTTTCAGGCGTGCACCAGTTCTGCCGCGTCGGACTCCACGCGTTCATCGGCGGGTATTCGGTGGTGACCAAGGACGCGCTGCCGTATGCGAAGACCGTCGGCAATCGGGCGAGGATCTACGGCATCAATACGATCGGCCTCGAGCGCCGGAAGTTCTCGAAGGATTCGATCAGCCAGCTCCGCCGGGCGTTCCGCTATCTGCTGCACTCGAACACCAGCCGCGCGCTCGCGCAGATCGATCGCGACCCGTCGCTCGGCTGCGAAGAGGTGCAATACCTCCTGAATTTCATCCGATCGTCGAGCCGAGGCGTGGGCCTTCGCCGCCCAAGCCGTCGTCTTGAAGAGGTGATGGAGGAGTAGAGCAGACTGTCGACTGAAGACTGTCGACTGTTACGGATGCTTGACCGTCACCGTGTAGGTGACCGCATTGGCCGTCAGCGTGCCGTTCGGGTCGTGTAGCCTTACACACAGGCTGGCCGACGATTGCGTCTTGGCGCTCAGGACGCTCGCCAGGGTGCCCGCGTCGTTCGAGAGGACGGCCGTGCACACCACCCCACTCCACGTGCCCAGTTCAAAGCCGACGAATGCGCCCGCCGGGTCGATGGCCGTAATCTCCGCGACGGTAGGACCTGCGCTCGACACGTTGAAGCCATGGCTGATCGCGCCATTGAGCTCCACGGTCCCCGTGAACGTTTCGGTGACAATGACTGGGGTTGGGACCGTTGGAGTATCTCCGTTGTCGCAGGCCGACCCGACGAGGGCCAGAGCCACCAGGGCGGCGCGGGACAGGAACAACACACTCGATCGGCGCATCTTCTCTCCAAAATAGGGCGCGGGCTAACCTTCCTATTGTATCTGGAACGGCGGCAATCCCAAGCCCCCCGAACCCATCTGATAGACTGACGTTCGAGCCCTCTCCACGGCCTGTTCGGAGAGCAGATCGTTGGTCGTCACAGGCGGCCCGAGCGTCAGCGAGGGCTGGCAGGCGGTGGGGTGGGGCCCCACCGCAAACTATTTAATGCCTTAATGCCAAGAATTGGCCTCATCGCCGGCAACGGCCGGTTTCCGTTTCTCGTGCTGCAGGGTGCCCGGAGCCTCGGCCACGACGTCACCGTCGTCGCGGTCAAGGAAGAGGCCTTTCCGGAGCTCGAAGCGACCGCCCGGGAGGCCGGCGCGGATCTGCACTGGGTGTCGCTCGGGCATCTGGGCAAGTGCATCAAGATCCTGAAAGGCGCTGGGGTCACTCGAGCGGTGATGGCCGGGCAGGTCAAGCACGTCAAAATCTTCTCGGGCATCGTTCCAGACCTCACGCTGTTGTCCGTCCTGACCCGCCTGAAGGCCCGGAACACCGACGCGCTGATCTCGGCCGTGGCTGACGTCATGCGCGACCAGGGCGTCGAGCTCATCGATTCCACGGCGTTCCTCGAGCCGCTGCTGGCCAGGGAGGGCGTGCTGACCGATCGTGCGCCGAGCGACGAGGACACCCAGGATTTCGCCTTCGGCTACCGGATGGCCGACGCCATTGCAGCGCTCGACATCGGTCAGACAATCGCCGTCAAGCACAAGGCTGTGGTCGCGGTCGAGGCCATGGAAGGTACCGACGAAGTAATCGGCCGGGCCGGGCACCTGGCCGGGCCAGGGGTGCGCATCATCAAGGTGGCGAAACCGAAGCAGGACATGCGGTTCGATGTGCCGGTCATCGGAATTGCCACCATCCAGGCCATGCGGGTTGCAGGTGCCGTCGCGTTGTCGGTCGATGCCGGGCGCACACTCGTCCTTGACGGCCATCACGTGTTCGCGTCGGCCAACGAGGCTGGAATCACGATCGTCGGCCGGCCGCGGCAGGAACAGCATGGGTGATCCCTTGAGAGTTGCCGTCATCGGCGTGGGGCACCTGGGCCGCCACCATGCCAGAATTCTCTCGACGCTCGAGGGCGTCACGCTGACGGCGGTCGTCGACAAGCTGCCAGACCGCGCCGCCGAGATTGCGGCATCGACCGGAAGCCGGGCGCTGACCGACAGCGCCGCGCTCATTACCTCACTCGGCGGCGAAGTGGATGCCGTGACTGTCGCGGTGCCGACCGAGTTGCACCGAGACATCGCGCTGCCGTTCCTCGAGCGGGGGATCTCGGTGCTCGTGGAAAAGCCGATGGCACGGTCCCTTGCGGAGGCCGACGAGATGATCGCCGCCGCACAGAAGTCTGGCGCGACGCTCGCCGTTGGTCACACCGAGCGCTACAACCCGGCCGTGGCCGCCGTGCTCCCGCTCGTCACCTCGCCACGCTTCATCGAGGTCCATCGTCTGGGAGTCTTTCCCGAGCGCAGTCTCGACATCGACGTCGTCTTCGACCTGATGATTCACGACCTCGACATCATCCTGTCGATGGTCAAGTCCGAGGTCACGTCGATCGAGGCGGTTGGCGTCCCGGTGCTGACGCCGAAGTACGACATCGCCAATGCGCGCCTGCGCTTCGCGTCGGGCTGCATTGCCAACATCACCGCGAGCCGCATCAGCAAGGATCGCGTGCGCAAGCTCCGGTTCTTCCAGCCCGATGCGTATGTTTCGATCGACTACGCGTCGCAGGAAGTCGAAGGCGCGCGCCTCGTCAAGCGCGACGGCGCGAAGCCGACCATCCAGGCTGGATCGATCCCGGTCCAGCGCGACGAGCCGCTGAAGCGCGAACTTGCCGATTTCGTCGGCGCGGTGCGCGAGCGCCGGTTGCCGATCGTGGACGGCGCCGCCGGCAGGCGCGCGCTGGAACTGGCGACACGGATCGCGGACAAGATGGAGAGTGTGTGACACAACAACTGGCCGTGCTGGGCTGCGGTTCCCTGTGCCGTGAGGTTGAATCAGCAGCGCCTGCGGCCCGAGCGCGGCGCGAAGTCGCCGCGCGAGAGCGAGCGGGGGTGGGGCCCCGCGAGCATTAAGAAATGCCATTCAAAGACCTTGACTCTTTCATCGCCGCCCTCGACAAGGAGCGCGAGCTCTCCCGAATCGGGGAGCAGGTCAGCCCCGATCTCGAGATCTCGGCCGTCACTGACCGCGCCTCGAAATCGCCCGGCGGCGGCCCGGGTCTCCTCTTCGAGCGGCCCACTGGGTTCGACGTCCCGGTAGCCGTCAACCTGTTCGGCTCGATGAAGCGGATCTGCATGGCGCTCGGCGTCAGGACACTCGACGACCTCGCGCACGAGATCGAGGAGCTGACGACGCCGAAGATGCCTGGCGGCATCATGGACGCCCTCAAGATGTTGCCGATGGTCAACCGGCTGCGCGACCTGATGCCGAAGACGGTGAGCGACGCGCCGTGCCAGGAAGTCGTGCAGAAGGACGGCACGCTCGACTCGCTGCCCATCCTCAAGTGCTGGCCAGACGACGGCGGTCGATACATCACGCTGCCGCTGGTCTTCACCAAGGACCCCGAAACCGGCATGCGCAACATCGGGACCTATCGCATGCAGGTCTTCGACGCGCGGTCCACGGGCATGCACTGGCAGCAGCACAAGGGCGGAGCGCAGCACTACCGCGTGGCCGAGCGCCTCGGCAAGCGCCTGCCGGTCGCCGTGGCGCTCGGGCCCGATCCGGCGCTCGCGTATTCCGCGACGGCACCGATGCCCGAGGGACTCGACGAGCTGCTGCTCGCGGGCTTTCTGCGCCGCGAGCGCGTCGAGCTCGTCAAGTGCGTCACCGTCGATCTCGAGGTGCCCGCCAACGCGCAGATTGTCCTCGAGGGCTACGTCGAGCCTGGAGAGCGTCGCCGCGAGGGGCCGTTCGGGGACCACACAGGCTTCTACTCGCACCCCGACGACTATCCGGTCTTTCACGTGACCTGCATCACGCGGCGCAAGCGGCCGGTCTACCTGACGACCGTCGTCGGCATTCCTCCGATGGAGGACTACTATCTCGGCAAGGCCAGCGAGCGGATCTTTCTCCCGCTCATCAAGAAGACCGTTCCCGAGATCGTCGACATGCATTTTCCCGCGGCCGGGATTTTTCACAACATCGTGATCATCTCGATCGACAAGCGCTATCCCGGCCACGCGCGCAAGATCATGAACGCGTGCTGGGGTCTCGGTCAGCTCATGTTCTCGAAGACCGTCATCGTCGTCGACAAGGACGTCGACGTGCAGAACGAGGCGGAGGTCGCGTGGATCGTCGGCACGCATTACGATCCGGAACGTGACATCCAGTTCACCCGCGGCCCCGTCGACGATCTCGACGATGCCAGCGATCTCCATGCCTACGGGAGCAAGATGGGCATCGACGCGACGCGCAAGTGGCCGTCGGAAGGCTTCACCCGCCCATGGCCGAAGAAGATCGCGATGGCCGACGAGACCGCGCGCAAGGCCGACGAGGTATGGAAGCGCGTTCGCCAAGGGTGGAAGGCCTAGCCGATGGGGGCAGGGCTCAAGGCTCAGGGCTCAGGGCTCAGGGAAGAGCATGTCGTCACAAGAAGCACACGCCAAATCAGCGAGCTCTTGCCTGAGCCTTGAGCCCTGAGCCCTGAGCCAAACTCTAAACAACAGACATGGACACTACTACTACCAACGCCGCGGCAGCGGCACTGCTTTCCACCCCCGATCTCATCGCCGTCGGCGTCCAGGGTGACGACGTGCGGCGTCGGATGCACGGGGCGCGGACGACATTCGTGCGGGTGTTCGAAGTTCATTGCGGAGCCCCGCCGCCTGCGCGTCCGTCAGGCCTCACCGCAGGGGAATTCCGCATCGTCGGCCGTCCGGCAAGTGAAGCGGCGGCGATCGAAGCCGTGAAGGCGACCGTGGCGCTGGCCGCCGGCGTGCCGGTGACGGGATTCTCGCTGGCGGATCTTCATGGCCTCGCGCCCGATCCCGAGGCGCTGGCGGCACTCTGCAGCCGGCTGCACGATGCGGGGCTCGAGGCGATCGCCGACACGCCGGTCGATGCGCTTGACCAGCCAGCAACGGCCGTGCGTGCCGCGCGCGACGCGGGGTTGGGCGTGTGGCGGCTGACAGTCGATCGACTGGCGGACAGCGCGCGAATTGCAACCGTCGAGCGCGCCAGAGATCTCCAGGCGGCGGTGGGCGGGTTCCGCGCCTTCGCGCCGCTGCCGAGAACTGTTTCCGTCAGCGAGCCGACCACCGGATACGACGACGTGAAGCAGGTCGCGCTCGCGCGTGTGGTGGTGACCAACATCGATTCGATTCAGGTCGACTGGCCGATCTACGGACCGAAGCTGGCGCAGGTCGCGCTGACCGTCGGCGCCGACGACGTCGACGGGATTGCGGCGGTCGATTCGGGCGTCCTCGGCACGCGGCGCAGCCCGATCGAGGAGATCAAAGGCAACATCCGCGCGGCGGCGCTCGAGGCGGTCGAGCGGGACGGGCGCTTCCGGTTGCTCGCCTGATGGCCGTCATTCGCCTGGGCGCGGTCGACTACCTGAACGCGCGCCCCCTCGTTTACGGCCTCGAGCAGCGAACCAGTCTCTTCGCGCTTCAGTTCGATGCGCCGTCGAAGTGCGCATCGCTGCTGCATGAAGGGGCGATCGACGTCGGCATGATTCCGTCGATCGAGTACCAGCGGGGCGTTGCGCCTTACCTCATCGTGCCTGGCATGGGCATCGTGTCGGAAGGGCCGGTGGCCTCGGTGGCGCTTTTCAGCTCCAAAGCGATCGACGAGATTCGGTCGGTCGCCGTGGACACGAGCTCGCGGACCTCGACGGGGCTGTTGCGCGTGCTCTGTCGCGAGAGATTTGGCATCGAGCCGGAGTTCGTTCCGATGCCTCCGGCGATCGATCCGATGATCGAGCGCTGTGACGCGGCACTCGTCATCGGCGATCCGGCCCTCTATCTGGACCATCGCGCCGCGGGGCTGGCAAAGATCGACCTCGGGGAGGAGTGGACCAGCCTGACCGGGCTCCCGTTTGTCTGGGCGTTCTGGGCGGGCCGTCCCGGCGCGCTCCCGGCAGCGGCGCTGGCGGCTCTCGCCGAGGCGCGGGATGCCGGCGTTGCCGCGTCGGACGCCATCGCCAACGCCTACTGCGGTCCCGAGAGGGCAGCGCTCGGGCGGGTCTATTTGAGAGACAATATTCGGTACTTGCTCGACGAGCGAGCGGCCACCGGGCTCCGGAAATACTACGAGCTTGCGGCAAAGCACGGCGTGATCGACGTGGTGCGGCCGGCGGTGTCCTATTGAGCCGAGCCGTGGTGCGTCAGATGCTGCACGCAGCTGACGAGAATCAACACGATGGACACGATGGGACGATGGTCACGATGAAAAAGACCAAGAAATCCATCGTGCCCATCGTGGCATCGTGGCCATCGTGCAGCAGGCGTGAGCCCGTCGGTGCTATTCACGCAACCGGGTTTGCACACTACGGGACATGATCGACGCACTAGCAGCAAAGATCCGCGGCGGTGGCCGGCTCGATCGGGCCGAGGCGCTCGAGTTGTATCTGCGCGCCCCCACGCCTCTGCTCGGCAGGCTCGCCGACGAGGCCCGCGTCAGGAAGCACCAGGACGGGATCGTCACCTACATCATCGATCGCAACGTCAACTATACGAACGTCTGCATCGCGCGCTGCAACTTCTGCGCGTTCTATCGGCCCGTCGGGTCTTCCGAAGGGTACGTCCTCGGTTTCGAAGAGATCTTCCGCAAGATCGACGAGACGATCTCGCTCGGCGGCGGCCAGTTGCTGCTGCAGGGCGGTCACAACCCGGACCTGCCGCTCGAATGGTACGAGGACCTGTTTCGCGCCATCAAGGAACGGTATCCGGCGTTCCGTCTGCACGCGCTCTCGCCTCCCGAAGTCGTACACCTCTCGCGCCTTTCGAGGCTGCCCGTGCCTCAGGTCATCGAGCGGCTCGTCTCGGCGGGGCTGGACAGCATTCCCGGCGGCGGCGCCGAGATCCTCGTCGATCGCGTGCGGAAGCTGCTCAATTGCTACAACAAGGCCACCGCTGATGAGTGGTTGGGCGTCATGCGCCACGCCCATGAGATCGGGCTGCGCACGACGGCGACGATGATGTATGGGACTGTGGAGACCGCCGAGGAGCGGCTGGAGCACATGTTCCGGCTGCGCGAGGTGCAGGAGGCCACCGGCGGGTTCACGGCGTTCATCACGTGGAGCTACCAGCCCGACCACACGGAGCTCGGTGGTCAGGAGGCGACCGGCGTCGAGTATCTGCGGACGCTCGCAATCGCGCGTCTCGTGCTCGACAACTTCGACAACCTCCAGGCGTCCTGGGTCACGCAGGGCGGCAAAGTCGGTCAGCTCAGCCTCGCCTACGGCGCCAACGACATGGGCAGCGTCATGATCGAAGAGAACGTCGTCCGGGCCGCGGGCGCGAGCTACTGCATGGACGAGATCGAGATCGTGCGCAACATCGAGAATGCCGGGTTCGTGGCGAAGCGCCGCAACATGCATTACGAGATCCTCGGGGATCCGATCTTCCGCGAGCGCGCGGTGCCGCGCATGCTGGAGCTGGCCGTCGCGCGCGCCGACGGCGACACGAGCCGCGCGCCCGAGGTTGTCAACTACCCCGCGCGGAGCGCGACCGAGAAGAAGGCCCGCCTCACGGGGCACTAGAAGCGATGTCATCAACAGCGCGAACGAGCGGCAGCGAGTGAGCCTGGCGAGCGGCGCGGGGCGCCGGGGCCCCGCGAGCGAGCCAGTAGGGGAGTCCGAGGGGCGAAGCCCCTCGGAAAAGACTTGATGCCCCGGATCCACCGCGCCGCCTGGGTCCTGCCCATCGACGCGCCGCCAATCCGCGACGGATGGGTCGAGGTCGACCACGGTCGCGTAGCCGCCGTTGGCGGATCGACTGCGGTGGGGAGGGAACCGGGAACCGAGAACCCTGAACCCGAACGCCGAACGCCGAACGCCGAACCCCGAACCGTTATCCTCCCCGCGCTCGTCAACGCTCACACGCATCTGGAACTGTCGTGGATGCGTGGGCGCGTCCCGCCTGGCGAGGCGATGCCGGCCTGGGCCACACGACTGATTGGCGAACGCATGACGGAGGGCACTTCGAGCGCGGACAGCCGCCAGACAGCTGCGGCGGGAGCGATCGCCGAGGCGCGAACCAGCGGGACTACCCTTGTCGGCGATGTGACAAATACCCTCGAGGCCTGCGAACCGCTGTTGGCGAGCGGACTGTCGGCGGCCGTGTTCTTCGAGCTCCTCGGCTTCCGCGCCGCCGATCCTGAGGCCCTCGTCGATGCGGCAAGGCAACGGCTGGCACGGTTGCCACAGAGCCGACCGCCTGCGGCCGGTGATCGTGCCGCATGCCCCCTACTCGGTCTCGCCCGATCTCTTCCGAGCGATCGGCCGGGCGGCGGATGGCTGCCCGCTGAGCGTGCACCTTGGCGAGTCGCCCGAGGAAGTTCGTTTTCTGCGCGACGGCACGGGTCCGTGGCGAGACCTGCTCGAGCGAATCGGCGCGTGGACGCCCGACTGGGTTCCACCCGCCTGTGGTCCGGTCGCCTACATGGAACGCCTCGGCCTGCTGAACGAACGGCTGATCGCCGTCCACGGCGTGCAGTTCGAGGACGATGAGCTGCGCTGGCTGGCGATGCGCGGCGCAACCGTCGTGACCTGTCCTCGCAGCAATCGCTGGACCGGCGCAGGTGTGCCGCCGATCCGCCGGTTCTACGAATCCGGCGTCCGTGTGGCGATTGGCACCGACAGCCTGGCGAGCGTGAAGGATCTCAACCTGTTCAACGAGCTGGCCGAAGTGCGACGCCTGGCGCCAGACGTCCCGGCCGGCCGGATCCTGAAGAGCGCGACCCTCGACGGCGCAACCGCGCTCGGATTCGGCACCGAGCTCGGCTCGATTTCGATGGGGAAGCGCGCCGAGCTCATCGCCGTCCGGATCCCGGCCGATGTCGAGGATGTGGAAGAATACCTTGTTGGGGGAATCCAGCCCTCTGATATCGAGTGGCTGGATTGATTATGGTTCAGGGTTCAAGGTTCAGGGTTCAAGGTTCAGGGTTCTGGGTTCAAGGTTCGCCGTTCACTGAACTCGCTGAACCCCTGAACCCTTGAACCCCTGAACCCTGAACCCTGAACCTGAACCCTGAACCATGAACCGACTAAAGACCTACTCGTCTTTCGTCCGTGTCAGCCACAGCGTGTTCGCGCTGCCGTTCGCGCTGACGGGCGCGCTCCTGGCGCTTCATCGCACCAGCGACTGGACGACGGCGTCGATCGGCTGGCGGGTGCTCTGGATCGTGGTGGCCATGGTGACGGCCCGGAGCACCGCGATGGGGTTCAATCGGCTGGTTGACGCGCGGTTCGATGCGCTCAATCCGCGCACCGCCTCGCGCGAATTGCCGCGCGGTGCGATGTCGATCGTCGAGGCGAGAATCTTCGTCGCGGTTTCAGCGGTGCTGTTCGTGTTCGCGGCCTGGATGCTGGGCCCGCTCTGTTTCGCGCTGTCGCCAGTGGCGCTCATCATCGTCTTCTGGTACTCGCTCGCAAAGCGCGTGACGAGCTACACCCAGTTCTTCCTCGGACTGGCGATGGCGGTGGCGCCTGTGGGCGGGTGGCTGGCCGCGGGCGGACGCGGCGGGTGGGAGCCCTGGCTGCTCGGCACGGCCATCGGCACCTGGGTCGGCGGCTTCGATGTCCTGTACGCGTGCCAGGACCTCGAGTTCGATCGCGCCCACGGGCTGCGGTCGATCCCCGTGCGCTTCGGGCTCCGGCGCGCCCTGGCCATTTCCCGGGTGGTGCACGTGCTGACGGTGATCTGCCTCGCCGCCCTGGCCGCGGTGACGAATCTAGGCTGGATCTATCTCGCGGGCGTTGCCGGCGTGGCGGTTCTGCTCGCGTGGGAACAGTCGATGGTGAGCGAGCACGACCTGTCGCAGGTCAAGCGCGCTTTCGACCTGAATGGGTACGTCGGCGTGTTCTACCTGGTGACGACGGCGTTAGCGGTGTACGTGGGGTAGCGACGAGTGCTGTTCCGGAGGTGACGGAGCTAACGGGTTCAACACGAAGAAACGAAGACGAACGAAGACGCACGAAGGACCGGTCGCGCCGCGCTTCGCGCGGGGCGTGTCGAGAGGGCTGAGTGATCGAAAGCACGTTCACGTTTCTGCCGTGCTTTCGATCTCTCAGCCCTCTCGACACGACTCGCCGGCCGCAGGCCGGCGACGCGACCGGTCGCTGTGATGCTGATTCTCGGCCGGGACACGCCTCCGTGCGTCTCCGTTCGCTCCGTTCCTCCGTGTTGAACCCGTTGCCTCCGTCTCCTCCTCGACAGCGAAGAAGCCTGAACTAACGAACGGAACTGATGAAGAGAAGCATCGTCATTGCCATCACTGGCGCCAGCGGCGCGATCTACGCGACGCGCACGCTGGCCGCGTTGCTCGAACGCGGCTGCCACATCGAGCTCGTCGTGTCCGACTACGGCCGCCGGCTGCTGCGTGACGAGCTCGGGGACGCGGCGGCACTCGACAAGTTGATGGACTACCTGGCAGCGACTTACGGCGAGGGCGTGCGCGCCGGGACCTATACGCTCCACAGCAACAAGGACCTCGGCGCCAAGATCGCGAGTGGCAGCCAGGACTGCGACGCTATGGTGATCGTGCCGTGCTCGATGAAGACCCTCGCCGGCGTGGCCCACGGCCTGTCCCGAAACCTGGTCGAGCGCGCCGCGGATGTGATGCTCAAGGAACGACGTCCCCTCATCATCCTTCCGCGCGAAACGCCCATGAGCCTGCCGCAGCTGCGCAACATGGTCCTCTGCGCCGAGGCCGGCGCCATGCTGATGCCCGCGATGCCTGCCTTCTACCAGATGCCCAAGACGCTCGACGACCTCGCCGATTTCATGGCCGGAAAGATCCTCGGCGCGCTCGGCTTCAAGCACGAGCTGTATCCGGCGTGGAAGGGATGAGCGGTCTCGACAAGACCCCGTCGCGAATCGCGGGGATGTTCGATGCAATCGCGCCGCGCTACGACCTCCTGAACCGTGTGCTCAGTGCCGGGCTCGATCGCCGGTGGCGGGATCGGGCGGTGGACGCGCTCGGTTTGGCCGAAGGCGCCCGCGTCCTTGACTTGTGCACCGGGACCGCCGATCTCGCTGTGGCGACCGTCCGTCGAGTGCCACACGCGTCTGTGATCGGCGTCGACTTCGCCGGCGCCATGCTCAAGCTGGGGTTGAGCAAGACCCGGTCGCTTGGCCTTGAGCGCTCCATCCGCCTCGCACGCGGCGATGCGACGCGCATCCCTGTCGGGACCGCCACCTGCGACGCCGCGACGATTGCCTTCGGAATCAGGAACGTCTCGGAGCCCGAGCGCGCCCTGGCTGAGATCGCACGCGTCCTGCGGCCCAACGGCCGCCTCGCCATCCTCGAGTTCGGTCAACCCGCGATTCCCGGCATCCGATCTCTCTATTCCGCCTACTTTCGCTACCTGCTGCCGGCGATCGGCCGCCTGGTCTCGAAGCACAACAGTGCCTATTCCTACCTGCCCGAGTCGGTTGGCAGCTTTCCAGCTCCAAGAGAGTTCGCGGGAATAATCGCGAAGCAGGGCTTCTCTAACGTGAGAGCCGTCCCTTTGACGCTCGGGATCGTCTATCTCTACATTGCTGAGAAGAGCTGAGATGTCGGGCTCACGGCTCAGGGCTCAGGGCTCAAGCAAGATCGTCGAGCAAGTGGTTGAATGGTTTTGCCTGAGCCTTGAGCCCTGAGCCTTGAGCCCGCCCCACCCTGAACTGCTATAATCCTTAAGTCCCTGATGTACTTCAACTTCGACGACAATCATCCCGACACGCCGAGGCTGCCGCAGCCCCTTTCGCGGCGGGAAGTCGTGTTGATTGCTGTCAATATCCACGCGCTCGTACTGATTGCGATCCTGCTCGGGCCGCGCCTGCCATTCGTGCGCCAGATGATGGAGGAACGGCAGAAGGCGATCGAGGAACAGGCGCGAGCCGAACTCGAGCGGGAGCGCGAGCGAGAACGCGAGCGAGCGCGATTTGTCTTCGTGCAGCCGAAGCTCGATATGACGACGCCCAGGGTGTCGCCGCGGGCGGAGTTGTCGGACAAGGATCGGCGGGCACAGACCGTCGAGCGGGCGCCAAAACCCGACAACCCGATGCCCTTTGCGCGTGGAAACTCGCCCGAACGGATGGAGGCGCCGCCGACGAATCTTCCGCCGAAGCCGTCGGTGCCAGAGCCGGCGCAACCGAATGACGGGGAAAGCGGCAAGCCTCCGCTCTTGTCCAATGCGCCAGCCGCTCCCGAACGTCCGCCCGACATGACGCGTCCAAGCGAGCGCGGACCCGCCGTGGGCGTGATCGCCGACGCGATTCGCAACGTGCGGAGGTATACGCAGCCGTCGGAGAATTATGGCAACGTCCGCGGAGGTCAGGACCAGAACGTTGGCGAGTCCATTCAGTTCGACAGCAAGGGTGTCGAGTTCGGTCCGTGGCTGGCGCGCTTCGTCGCACAGGTGCGCAGCAACTGGATGATCCCGCAGGCGGCGATGTCCATGCACGGCAACGTCTCGATCAGCTTTATCGTGCACAAGGACGGTCGAGTCACCGACGTGGTCGTTTCGCGGCCGTCGGCGATCAACGCGTTTACCCTGTCCGGGCGGAACGCAATCCTCACGTCCAATCCGACCATACCCCTGCCGGCCGAATACCCGGACGACCGGATGCCGATTACCGTCACGTTCTTCTTCAACGAACAGCCGCCAGGCCGATGACCGGGCCTTCTCGAACCCAGCAGATCGGGCTCGCGATCCTGCTGGCGCTGCTCGTCATTGTTGGGATCGTACGGGCCCTCACGCAGTGACCCCGCCGCGGCTCGTGGCTATCGTCGGGCCCACCGCCACAGGCAAGAGCGCGCTCGGCATTGCCCTCGCCACACGATTCGGTGGCGAAGTGGTCAGCTGTGATTCGACCGCCGTCTATCGGGGCTTCGACATCGGGACCGACAAGGTGCCGTTGGCCGAACGCGGCGGCATCCCGCATCATCTGATTGACGTCGCCGACCCGCTCGAGGAGTACTCGGCGGCGCGCTACGCGCGCGAGGCATCGTCGGTCATCCGGGACATCACGGCGAAAGGGCGGCTGCCGATTCTGGTCGGCGGAACGGGGCTGTATTACCGGGCGCTGACCCGCGGCTTCTTTCCGGGACCCAGCCGCGACAATGCGCTGCGGGCCCGGCTCGAGCGGATTGCCGACCGCAAGGGACCTGAGTGCCTGCATCGGTGGTTGCTGCGGGTCGACCCGCCGTCCGCTGCGCGCATCCAGAGCCGTGACCGCAAGCGGCTGATCCGCGCACTCGAGGTCTATCGCCTGACCGGCCGGCCCCTGACCGACCATTTCGCCGACACGACGTCGCCCCTGCCCGACTACGAGATCGACGCCTTTGCACTGCAGATCCCCGCCGAGGCAACCGCCGACCGCGTCGCACGGCGCGTCGACGCGCAGTTTCGCCACGGGCTGATGGACGAGGTGCGCGGGTTGCTGGCCGCGGGCGTTCCCGAGACCGCTCATCCGTTCACCGGGCTCGTCTACCGTCAGGCGCTCGAGCTGCTCAAAGGAGTGCGAGACGAGCCAGCCACGCGCGAGTTGATCGTCAGAGAGAACCGGCGTTACGCGCGGCGGCAGTTGATTTGGTTCAGGAAAGAGCCTAACCTACAGTGGATTTACGCTTCCGGTGAACGCGAGGACACCGAAGTGCAAGTGGCGAATGCGCTCCTGGCCAGCCGCGTTCAAGCGGAAGCCAGTTCCGGCGAGTGCTGAGAAGCGCCGGCGGCCCGAGCATTGAAAGAAGCGACGAGCCCAGTGGTCTTGCCGAGTTGACGTCGGGCGAGGCCCGGAGTTCGATTCGGCAGCGCCTGCGGCCTGAGCGCCGCGCGAACGAGCGGCAGCGAGTGAGCCTGGCGAGCGGTGCGGGGCGACGGGGCCCCGCGAGCGAGCCAGTAGGGGAGTCCGAGGGGCGACGCCCCTCGGAAAAGACGGGAGCGCGTAGCGCGAGCGCCTTGATAGATGCGAGGCCCCGCGAGCAGTAGAAGATATCTCATCAAGAGCGCGAACGAGCGGCAGCGAGTGAGCCTGGCGAGCGGTGCGGGGCGACGGGGCCCCGCGAGCGAGCCAGTAGGGGAGTCCGAGGGGCGACGCCCCTCGGAAAAGACTTGATATTGGAGACGGCGCCTGATGGCACAGACACGCGAGTCCAGACCCGCACCCGCCCAGCCCAATATCCAGGACGTATTCCTGAATCACGCGCGCCGCGAGAAACTCCCGGTGCAGATCCGGCTCATGGACGGCAGCGATTTCGAGGGTCGAGTCAAGAACTTCGATCGCTTCGCGGTGATCGTCGAGCAGAGCGGCGCCGATCACATGATCTTCAAGCATGCGATTGCGACCATCCGGTCCTCACGGCCCATCAGCAACTATTACTCCAGTCACGAGGCCTGAGTTGCCCCGTGCGTCAGCGACAGTGAGAGTTGAGAGCTGAAAGCTGAGAGCCTCTTTGCCCCCGCCTGCACGCGTCATCCTGATCGTTCTCGACAGCGTCGGCGTTGGCGAATTGCCCGACGCCGCGTCGTACGGCGACTCCGGGAGCGACACGCTCGGTAACATTTCCCGGCATGTTCGCCTGCGCCTCCCGGCACTCTGCAGTCTCGGCCTCCGGCGCGTCGCGTTTGTCGACGGCGTGGAGCCTGAACCGTCGCCCCGCGCGGCATTCGGACGGATGGCCGAGTCGTCGCCAGGGAAGGACTCGGTGACCGGGCACTGGGAGCTGATGGGGCTCGTGCTCGATCGTCCGTTTCCTGTGTTCCCCCACGGTTTCCCTGCCGACGTCATGACGGCCTTCGAAACGGGCATCGGGCGTCGCACGCTCGGCAACAAGGCAGCGTCGGGCACCGCCATCATCGACGAGCTGGGACCGGAACACATGCGAACCGGCGCGCCGATTGTCTACACCTCCGCCGACAGCGTCTTCCAGATCGCCGCGCACGAGGACGTCGTGCCGGTGCCGGAGCTGTATCGGTTTTGTGAGATCGCGTTCGATCTCGTAGGCATCGGCCACGGCGTGGGCCGCGTGATCGCGAGGCCGTTCATCGGCGCACCGGGGTCGTTCGAGCGAACCTCCAACCGGCGGGATTTTGCGTTGACGCCGTTCGCGCCGACGCTGCTCGACCTGCTCACGGAGGCGGGAATAGCCTGTCGTCGCCATCGGCAAGATCGAGGACCTCTTTGCCGGCCGCGGCATGTCGCGCGCCGTGCATACGACCAGCGACGCGAACGGGATGGACGAAGTCGAGCGCGCGCTCGACGCGACACCCGCGGGCCTGATCTTCGCCAACCTGGTCGACTTCGATACGGTGTACGGTCATCGCAATGATCCCGAGGGTTACGCCGCCAACCTCGAGCGCTTCGACGCGCGATTGACGGCCCTGCTGCCTCGGATTGGCGCCGGCGATCTGCTCATCATCACCGCGGATCACGGCAATGATCCGACGACGCCAAGCACCGACCATTCGCGCGAGCATGTGCCGCTGCTGGTGTTCGGGCCGTCCGTGCGCGCCGGCGTAGACCTGGGGACACGCCAGACGTTCGCGGATCTTGGACAGACACTTGCAGAACTGTTCGGCGTCGGTCCGCTGAAGAATGGGACGAGCTTCTTGCGGGAGATACTGACGTAGAGGGTTCGTTGTTCGTCGTTCGGGGTTCGTCGTTCTAGGTTCGGGGTTCATGGTTCGTTGTTCGGCGCACATTTGACCGGCTCTGTGCACCCAAGCCGCGAGTCGCCGAACTGCGAACGCGTGCGAGCCGCGAGCCGAGAGCCGAGAACGATGAACCCAGAACCACGAACCCAGAACCACGAACCACGAACGACGAACCACGAACCACCCCATGACCATCCGCCAACAACTCGAGCAGCGCGAGCGTGAGATCCTCGCGCCGTCTGCGGCGAAGAGCGCCGACAGCAAGGGCCGCGTTCGGCCAGAGGCAGAAGACCCGATTCGGCCGGCCTTCCAGCGCGATCGCGATCGGGTCATCCACTGCAAGGCGTTCCGGCGCCTCAAGCACAAGACGCAGGTGTTCTTCGCGCCGACCGGCGATCACTATCGCACCCGCCTGACTCATACGCTCGAGGTGTCGCAGATCGCGCGGAGCATCGCCAAGGTACTCAGGCTCAACGAGGAGCTCACCGAGGCCATCGCGCTCGGTCATGACCTCGGACACACGCCGTTCGGCCATGCCGGCGAGCGCGTGCTCAACGACCTCATTCCCGGCGGCTTCAATCATTACGAGCAGAGCCTGCGGATAGTCGACGTCCTCGAGAACGAAGGACGGGGCTCAACCTGACGTGGGAAGTGCGCGACGGCATCGCGCGGCACTCCAAGGGCAAGAGCGGCATGCCGGTCGGCGCCGACCCCGAGCATCGCGCGAGCACCATCGAGGGGCAGATTGCGCGCGTGGCCGACATCATCGCGTACGTCAATCACGATATCGACGATGCGGTGAGGGCGGGAATACTGGATCCCGAGACGCTGCCAAGAGAGCGGGTGGAAGTGCTCGGCCGCACGTCCTCCGAGCGGATCGGGCGGATGGTGACCGACGTCGTCCTCCAGACCATCGAGGGCGGGATGACCGAGATCCGGATGAGCGACTCGATCCTCCAGGCGACCGTCGGTCTGCGAAGCTTCCTGTTCGAGGCAGTCTACGAGAACGAGATCGCGACCGCGGAATTCAAGAAGGCGGCCGGGATCCTCGGCGGGCTGTGGGAGCGGGTCAGGGAGCGCCCTGAGACGTTCCTGGACCGCCACATTGTCGAAGCCGAGGGCCTCGACGCCGCCGCCCGCGACTTCGTGGCCGGCATGACCGACCGGTACGCCGTCAGCCTCTTCGAGCAGCTGTTCATCCCGAAGCCGTGGGTTTCGCTGCGGGACCTCTGACAGGCTCAGGGCTCAAGGCTCAGGGCTCAGGCAAAACCTTTGACGCAACTCGCAGCGAGCTCGCCAGAGATCTCTGCCAGAGCCCTGAGCCCGAGCCCTGAGCCCTGAGCCCTGAGCCCTGAGCCCTGAGCCCTGAGCCCTGAGCCCTGAGCCCTGAGCCCTGAGCCCTGAGCCCCATGTTGAGCTATAATCTACGGTTGGCGCTATGCTTCTGGACCTCAACAGGTTGCACGGACCGCGCCAGCATGTCGCGCGGACGGTGCAGCCCTCGGCCCTTGGGCCAGACGACCCCGAATACCGGGTTGTCGCGCCCGTCGAGCTCGAGATGGACGTCTCGAAGGTCGGCGCCGACGCGTTCGAGGCGACCGGCCGGGTCACGACCAGGCTGGAGCTGTCGTGCAGCCGGTGCCTCGAGCCGTTCGAGGTGCCAGTCGACGCGGCGTTCGAGCTTCGCTACGTGCCGCAGCCAGTTGGCGGACGCAGAAGCGGGGCCTGACGAACGGGAGATCGAGATCGAAGACGATGACTTGACCACCGCGTATTACAGCGATGGTCAACTGGACATCGGTGATTTGCTGCGCGAGCAGTTTCAGCTGGCGCTGCCGATGAAGCCGCTCTGCAGCGACGCCTGCCGCGGGCTCTGTGCCCAGTGCGGCGCGAACCTGAATCGTACGGAATGCGGATGTGCGCCGGTCTGGGAAGATCCCCGGCTCGCGCCCCTCAAGAGCTTGTTGAACCGACCGAAGGAGAATTGAGATGCCCAATCCGAAACGCCGGCATTCGAAGACGCGCACGGCGAAGCGCCGCACGCACGACGCGCTCAAGCCGGTGCAGTCCGGCGTTTGCCCGCAGTGTCAGGAAGCCAAACCACCGCACCAGGTGTGCGCGCACTGCGGCTACTACCACGGGCGCCAGGTCAGGCCAGTCGAAGAGGCATAGGGTTCAGTTTCCAGTCTCCAGCTTCCAGCTTCCAGCTCCCAAAAACGGGTCTGAATGACGCCCGTCTGCCGGTTGCCGAATCGCTGAACCCGAAGCTGGGAGCCGGAAGCTGGGAGCCGGAAGCTGGGAGCCGGAAGCTGGGAGCCGGAAGCTGGGAGCCGGAAGCTGACATCAATGCTCACGAATCGCCAGTCGATGCCATGGGCGGCGACCACGCCCCCGATGCCATCATCGGCGGGGCGTTGATCGCTGCGCAGGCGTCAGGGCATTGGCCTGCTGCTCGTCGGCGCGCGCGACGTGATCGAGGCCGCGCTCACGCGGCATCCCGGCGCGGACGCCGTCGACCTCCGCATTCTTCATGCGCCCGATCGCATCGAGATGGCCGAGTCGGCGTCGGCGGCGTTGCGGAGAAAGCCGCTCGCCTCGATTCGGGTCGCGGCCGAGGCGGTGAGGGACGGGGAAGCCGCGGCGCTCTTCAGCGCGGGGCACACGGGCGCCGCCGTGATGGCCGCTCACGCGGCGTTCGGCCGGCTGCCGGGTGTCGATCGACCGGCGCTCGCGACGATCATCCCGACCCGCCGGAATCCCGCGGTGCTGCTCGACTCCGGCGCGACCGTCGAGTGCCGGCCGCAGCACCTCGTGCAGTTCGCCGTCATGGGGTCGGCGTATGCGCGGATCGCGCTCGGCTGCGAGTCGCCGCGCGTCGGGCTGTTGTCGGTCGGCGAGGAAGAGAGCAAGGGGAACGAGCTGACGCGCGAGGCGCACCAGCTCCTCAAGTCGGCGCCGGTGCGGTTCGTCGGCAACGTCGAGGGCCGCGACGTCTACTCGGGCGAAGCGGACGTGATCGTCTGCGACGGTTTTACCGGCAACGTCACGTTGAAGATCAGCGAAGGGCTCGTCGAAACGGTGGAGCGGTTACTGCACGAGGAGTTGTCGGCCACGGTCGGTACGCGCGTCGGCTACCTGCTGTCGCGCGAGGCGTTCCGCCGCTTCCGCAAGCGCGTCGACTACGCCGAGTACGGCGGCGCGCCGCTCATCGGCCTCGACGGCCTGTGCGTCATCGGTCACGGCCGCTCGTCGGCCAAGGCCGTCCGGAGCGCGATGATGATGACGGCCAAGCTCGTGAACGAGCAGCTCCTCGATCGCCTGACGCAGGAAGTGGCGGCCGCGGGCTGTGAACCGAGAACCCCGAACTCCGAACCCCGAACCCCGAACCCCGAACCGCGAACCCCGAACGACGAACCCCGAACCCAGAACCACGAAAACGCAGCGCCCGCCTTCGCCAAGGCTACGGCGGGTCCGCCGAAGCGCTCCGCGCGAAGGCGGAAACGAGCATGATCGCATTCGTCTTCCCAGGCCAGGGTGCGCAGAAGGTCGGCATGGGCAAGGCCCTGGCCGAGGCGTTTCCCATCTGCCGGCAGACGTTCGACGAGGCCGACGCGGCGCTCGGCGAGTCGCTGAGCGGGCTCTGCTTCGACGGTCCCGAGTCTCGGTTACTCCTCACCGAGAACACGCAGCCGGCGATCCTCGCCGTCAGCGTCGCCGCCTCGCGTCTCGTCGAGTCGCGCGGCGTGACCGCGGCGTTCGCGGCGGGGCACAGCCTCGGCGAGTACTCGGCCCACGTCGCGGCCGGTACGCTATCCTTCGCGGACGCGCTGCGGACCGTCCGGCGCCGTGGGCAGTTCATGCAGGAAGCCGTCCCCGTCGGCGAAGGCGCCATGTCGGCGATTCTTGGGAGCTGATGCTGATCCGTCGGCAAGGCGTGCGCCGAGGCGCGCGCGGAGCTTCCGGGCCGCGTCGTGTCGCCGGCCAACCTGAACGCACCGGGGCAGGTCGTCATCGCCGGACACGCCGACGCCGTCGCGCGTGCCGGCGAGCTGGCCAAGGCGGCCGGCGCCAAGCGGGTGATTCCGCTCGCCGTGAGCGCACCCTTCCACTGCGCGCTCATGAAGCCGGCCGAGGATCGTCTGGCGCCGCATCCTTCGCGCGCTGCCGGCGCAGAACCCGCGAATCCCCGTCGTCGCCAACGTCGACGCCGAACCCAAGACGAACGCGCCGGCTGCAGTCGATGCGCTTGATTCGCCAGGTCTCGTCGCCCGTGCGCTGGGAGGATGTCGTCAAGCGCCTCGTGGCCGAAGGTGCGCGGACGTTCGTCGAGCTCGGGCCCGGCAACGTGCTCGCTGGCCTGGTGAAGAAGATCGATCGCAGCGTGACCGTCGCGAGCGTCGAGGATCCGGCGGGTCTCGAGGCGGCGCTCGTAACCGTCGGTGAAATCCCGAACGTCGAACCCCGAACCACGAACCCAGAACGCCGAACGCCGAACCACGAACCCCGAACCAGACTATGATCTCCCTAACCGGCCGCGTCGCCTTCGTGACCGGCGCGTCCCGGGGCATCGGCCGGGCGATCGCGATGCGCCTCGCGTCGTGCGGCGCCGTAGTCGTGGCCGCGGCGCGCGGGGAGAACGCCGAGGGAACCGTCGACGCGATCCGGTCGGCCGGCGGGCAGGCCGAGGCGGTGGCGCTCGACGTGACCGACGCGGCGGCGGCGGAAGCGGCCATCGCGGCGAGCGATCGAACGGCACGGCCGCATCGACATCCTGGTGAACAACGCCGGGATCACGCGCGACCAGTTGATGCTGCGGATGAAGCGGGACGACTGGGAGGCGGTGCTGGCGACGAATCTGACGTCGGCCTTCACGCTGACCCAGGCCGTGCTGAAGCCGATGATCCGGCAGCGGAGCGGCCGCATCATCTGCATCAGCTCGGTCGTGGGGCAGAGCGGCAACGCGGGTCAGGCGAATTACGCGGCCTCGAAGGCCGGGCTCGATCGGCTTCGCCAAGGCCGTGGCGCTCGAGGTCGCCTCGCGCAACATCACGGTCAACGTCGTCGCGCCGGGCATGATCGAGACCGACATGACGCACGCGATCGCGGACAAGGCGAAGGAAGCGCTGCTGACGAGGATTCCGCTCGGGCGGCTCGGCGCTCCCGACGAGGTGGCCTCGGCGGTGGCCTTTCTGGCATCGGATGAGGCAGCGTATATTACAGGGCAGGTTCTCGCCGTCAACGGCGGGATGTACTTATAGATACGCCGGACGTATTCATAGGCAGCTGGGACGTTGCGGTGCTCGCAAACCGGGCACGTGATTATGAGACTGGATGGAGGGCTGAATGGCGGTCGCTGACAAGGTCAAGAGCATCATCGTGGAGCAGCTGGGGGTCGACGAAGAGGAAGTGACGCCGGATGCGTCGTTCGTGGACGACCTCGGGGCCGACTCGCTCGACACGGTGGAGCTGGTCATGGCGTTCGAGGAAGAGTTCGGGATCGAGATTCCCGACGAGGACGCCGAGAAGATCACGCGCGTCAAGGAAGCGATCGAGTACATCGACTCGCACAGCAAGAAGAAGTAGGAGCGCGCAACCGTAGCGCGCAACTTCAGTTGCGCGTCATCTGCGCGTCGAGCATCGCACGAGCACGCGGCGTGAGCCGCGCGCTCGTGGGGCTATTTCATCGGAAATCGGGGGACTGAGGTTTGAGCAGGCGAGTCGTCGTCACCGGCGTGGGCCTCGTATCACCACTCGGCATCGGCACCCAGGCGAACTGGGACGCGCTGTGCGCCGGGTGTAGCGGCATCGGCCCGATCACGCACTTCGACGCCGACGCAGTTCTCCGCGCGGATCGCGGGCGAGGTCAAGAACTTCGATCCGCTCCAGTTCATCGACAAGAAAGACGTCAAGAAGATGGACGTCTTCATCCAGTTCGCCATCGCGGCGTCGCAGTTCGCGATGGACGATGCGTCGCTGTCGGTGACCGAAGACATGGCGACGCGCGTCGGCGTGTTCATCGCGTCGGGGATCGGCGGTTTCGGCACCATCGAGCGCGAGCACCTCGCGTTCATTCAGGGCGGTCCGCGCCGCATCTCGCCGTTCTTCATTCCCGCCGCCATCATCAACCTGGCCGCCGGCCAGGTGTCGATCCGCTTCGGCGCCAAGGGGCCCAACTCCGCGACCTGCACGGCGTGCTCGGCCTCGGCGCACGCCATCGGCGACGCGTTCGAGATCATCAAGCGGGACGATGCCGACGTGATGATTGCGGGCGGATCCGAGGCCGCCATCACGCCGATGGGCGTCGGTGGCTTTGCCGCGATGCGCGCGCTCTCGACGCGCAACGACGAGCCGCAGCGCGCCAGCCGTCCGTTCGACAAGGACCGCGACGGCTTCATCATGGGCGAGGGCGCGGGCGTCATCATCCTCGAGGAGCTGGAGTTCGCGAAAGAGCGCGGCGCGTCCATCTACTGCGAGCTCGTCGGCTACGGGATGTCGGCGGACGCGTTTCACATCACCGCGCCGTCGGAAGACGGCGACGGCGGCATGCGCGTGATGCAGGCCGCGATCAAGCGGGCCGGGATTCGTCCCGACCAGATCGACTACATCAACGCGCACGGCACGTCGACGCCGTTCAACGACAAGCTCGAGACGCTGGCGATCAAGCGCACGTTCGGCGACCACGCGCGCAAGCTGGCCATTTCGTCCACCAAGTCGATGACCGGGCACCTGCTCGGCGCCGCCGGCGGTCTCGAAGGCGGCATCACCGCGCTCGCCATCAGGCACCAGCTCATCCCGCCGACCATCAACTACGACACGCCGGATCCGGAGTGCGACCTCGACTACGTGCCCAACCAGAAGCGGGCCGCGAAGATCGACTACGCGCTGTCGAACTCGTTCGGCTTCGGCGGGACGAACGGCGCGCTGCTGTTCAAGAAGTTCGAGGAGTAGCTTCCAGCTGCCCGCTTCCAGCTCCCAGCTGTTCGGACCATCGAGCGGTTCGGGTTGTGGCGCGAATCCCGTAGCTGGAAGCCGGAAGCTGGAAGCTGGAAGCCCAAATGAAAATTGCCGTCTGTATCAAGCAGGTCGTCACCCGCGAATGGCAGCTCCGTGTCGCGGAGAGCGGCACGTGGATTCGCGACGCTGACGCGAGCTTCGAGCTGAACGAGCCTGACGCGTACGCGCTCGAGGAAGCCCTGCGCCTCAAGGAGAAGCACAGCGGGGAAGTCGTCGTCTGCTCGGCCGGACCCGCGCGCTCGGCGCAGGTGATCCGCGAGGCGCTCGCGCGCGGCGCCGACCGCGCCATCCACGTCGAGTCGGATGCGCTGGCGACGGCCGATGCGTTCACCGTCGCGGCCGCGCTCGCCGACGCCATTCACGACGAGAAGTTCGATCTCGTGCTCACCGGTCTGCAGTCCGACGATCAGGGCTTCGGGCAGGTCGGCGTCGTGCTGGCCGAGAAGCTCGGCATGCCGCACGCGACGATCATCATGGAAGTGCAGCCTTCGACAGGCTCAGGCCAGGGGGGTGTTAGTGGGCTGCGCGTGAAGCGCGAGCTCGAGGGCGGCTGGTTCCAGTGGGTGTCGTTGCCGCTGCCGGCGCTGCTGACGATCCAGAGCGGCATCAATCAGCTGCGCTACGCGACGCTCAAGGGGATCATGGCCGCGAAGAAGAAAGAGATTCGCAAGGTTGCACCCTCGGCGTCTGGTGAGCCGCTCCAGCGCATCCTCCGCGTGTCGATTCCGGAGAAGGCCAAAAAGACGCAGATGATCTCGGGCTCGGCGGCCGAAGCGGCCAAGCAGCTCGTCGCGAAGCTGCGCGACGAGGCGAGGGTTCTGTCGTGATACTGGTCGTAGCAGAGCAGCGCGACGGAGCATTGAATCGCGCCTCGTGGGAGGCCATCGCGGCGGCGCAGCACGCGGGCGCTCCCGTGAAGGTCGCCGTCCTTGGCGCCGGCGTCGACGCCGTGGCCGCCGAGCTCGCGACGGCGGCCGTCGACGAAGTGATCGTCGTCGATCATCCCGCGCTCGCGGGCTACACCGCTGACGGGCACGTGCTCGCGCTGGCCGCGCTCATCGCGCAGGAGCAGCCGGACCGCCTCTTTGTCGCGCACACCTATCAGACGCGCGACTTCGTGCCGGCGCTCGCGGCCAGGCTCGGGCGGGCGCTCGTCACCGACGTCACCGCGTTCAAGCAGCAGGACGGCGCGACCGTCTACTCGCGGCCCGTCTTTCAGGGCAAGCTGACCGCCGACGTCGCGGCGTCAGGTCCGGCGCCGCACCTCGTTACGTTCCAGATCGGCGCGTTCCGCGCCGACGCGGTGAAGAAGGGCGGCGGCGCCCGCGGCCATTCGCCGCGCGGCGATCGAGATCGACGCCGCCAGCATCCGCCAGAAGCCCGAGGCGCCGTTCAAGGAAGCCAAGCAGGCCGTCGATCTCTCGCAGGCCGAACGCATCGTCGCCGTCGGCCGCGGCATCAAGGGCCAGGAGCACCTCGCGCTGGCGCAGCAGCTCGCGCAGGCGATGGGCGCCGAGATCGCCGCGTCGCGTCCGATCTGCGACTCCGGCTGGCTGCCGATGGATCGCCAGATCGGGAGCTCCGGCCAGACCGTGGCGCCGAAGCTCTACGTCGCGCTCGGCATCTCCGGCGCCATCCAGCACCTCGTCGGCATGAAAGGCTCGCGCACCATCGTCGCCATCAACAAGGACGCCGAGGCGCCGATCTTCGAGATCGCCGACTACGGGATCGTCGGAGACCTGTTCGAGATCGTGCCGGCGATGATTGCGGAGCTGAACAAGTAGCTTCCCGCTTCCAGCTGCCAGCTTCCAGAAGATCCTCTGCGAGCTCGAGCTGGAAGCCGGAAGCCGGAAGCCGGCACCGGAGCTGGCAGCTGGGAGCTGGAAGCTACGTGGCTCGTGAGACCCTCGAAGTCGACATCCTGATCGTCGGCGGCGGCCCCGCCGGGATGTCGGCTGCGCTGCGTCTGGCGCAGCTCCAGAAGGAGAAGGGCGGCGAGCCGCTCGCGATCGCGGTCCTCGAGAAGGCGCGCGAGGCTGGCGCGCACGCGCTGTCCGGCGCCGTCCTCGACCCGTCAGCCCTTCGACAGCTCGTCCCGGACTTCAAGGAGCAGGGCGCGCCGCTCGCGTCCGAAGTGCACCACGACCACGTCTACTTCCTGACGCGCGGCGGAAAGATCCAATTCCCGATCACGCCGCCGCCGCTCAAGAATCACGGCAACTACATCATCTCGCTCAGTCGGTTCGTCAAGTGGCTTGCCGGGCTCGTCGAAGCGGAAGGCATTGATGTCTTCACCGGATTTCCCGCCACCGAGATCCTCTACGACGGCGATCGCGTCGTCGGCGTTCGTACCGGCGATCGCGGAATCGGGAAGCACGGCGAGAAGAAGTCGAACTTCGAGCCCGGCGTCGACATTCGCGCGAAGGTCACGATTCTGACCGACGGCGTCCGGGGCAATCTCACGAAGACGCTCGTGAAGCGGTTGAAGCTCGATGAGGGGAAGCTGCCCGCAGCTCTACGCCATCGGCATCAAGGAGCTGTGGGAGATCCCGCAGGGGCGGCTGGCGCCCGGGACCGTGATCCACACGCTCGGCTATCCGCTGCGGATGGAGGAGTTCGGCGGCGCGTTCATCTACGCGATGCCCGACGGCCTGACGTCGGTCGGGCTCGTCGCCGGCCTCGACTATCGCGATCCGATGTTCGATCCGCACGTCACGTTCCAGCACCTCAAGCGCCATCCGTTCGTCGCGTCGCTGCTCGCTGGCGGCAACATGGTGCGTTACGGCGCGAAGGCACTGCCGGAGGGCGGCTGGCACACGATCCCGCGCGTCTATGCCGACGGCGTGCTGATCGCCGGCGATGCCGGAGGCTTTCTGAACTCGCTCCGGCTCAAGGGCATTCACCTCGCGATGCGGACCGGCATGCTCGCGGCGGAGGCCGCGTTCGACAGCGTCCGCAAGAACGACGTGTCGGCTGCTGCGCTGAAGAAGTACGAGACGCTGATCAACGAGAGCGACGTCCGGCGCGAGCTCTATCCCGTGCGCAACGTGCATCAGAGCTTCGAGCACGGCCTGCTGGCCGGCCTCGTGTACTCAGGGCTGTCGCTCGTCACGGGCGGGTGGTGGATAAAGGATCCCATGCCCGCGCACGCCGGCTACGAGCGGATGGAGAAGCTCGCGGATTATTATCGCGACGCACGCCCGGATCCCGACGTGCCGATGAACCCCGCGAAGATCGATCGGCAGCTCACCTTCGATCGTCTGACCAACGTGCACTACTCCGGGACCAAGCACGCCGAAGATCAGCCCGCGCACCTCATCGTTCACGACACAGACATCTGCCGCACGCGCTGCCGGGAGGAGTACGGCAACCCGTGCCTGCGCTTCTGTCCCGCCAACGTCTACGAGATGGTCGACGCCGGCGACGGCACGAAGCGCCTGCAGATCAACGCGTCGAACTGCGTCCACTGCAAGACGTGCGACATCATGGACCCGTACCAGATCATCGACTGGGTCCCGCCGGAGGGCGGCGGCGGCCCGAACTATGAGGGGATGTAGTTCGTGCCGAGATGTCGGTGAATTCGGCTCCGGCGTCCTATCGGCAGCGCCTGCGGCCCGCGGCGAGCGCCGAAGGCGGTCCGCAGCGCGAGCGATGCGGGGGTGGGGCCCCGCGAGCACTGAGAAAAGCAGACAAAGCGCCGCAGATGTGCCCGTTGCCGAAGGTTGGTTACCCGCCACCGCCTATGTCTGACTCCCCTCTCACCAGCTTTCAGCTTCTAAAAGCCCGCGCCATCGCCGCCGTCGCCGCCCCCCTCATCGGCGGCCTGTGCCGCACGCTCACCTGGAAGGTCGAGGGCGCCGAACACTACGACGCCATCATCAGATCCGGCCGCCAACCCATCCTGGCCTGCTGGCACGGCCGCATCCTGACCGGCCTCTACTACTTCCGTAACCGCGGTATCGTCGCCCTCGCGAGCCAGAACTTCGACGGGGAGTGGATCGCGCGCATCCTCCATCGCTTCGGCTACACGACCGCCCGAGGCTCGACGTCACGTGGCGGTGCTCGGGCGCTTGTGCAGCTGCGCCGCGAGCTCGCCGCGGGTCACGGCGTGGCCTTCACCGTCGACGGCCCGCGTGGTCCCGCGCGGGTCGCGCAGGCCGGCGCCGCTGTGGCTCGCTGGCGCCACCGGCCAGCCGATCCTGCCGTTTCACCTCGAGGCCGATCGCTTCTGGACGACGAAGAGCTGGGACAAGGCGCAGATTCCGAAGCCGTTCAGCACTGTCGCGGTGCTGCTCGGTGAGCCGATTGAGGTTCCGGGTAAGGGTGGAGAGGAGCGGATTGAACGTGCCCGTACAGAAGTAGAGCGCGCGCTCGAGAGTCTCGAGGCGCGCGCTCGCAGGGTGCTACTGGGGTAGCCGAGAGACTGTCAGCTGGCGCGGCGCATCCGGCGCCGGGCGGCCAGCGCCACAATGCCAGCACCGAGGAGCAGAAGCGTGCCTGGCTCCGGGACCGATGTGACCTGGTCCTGACCGTTCCGATCGCCCTGACGGATTGAGTCGAGGAAGATCGCGTTGCCAAACGGTAGCTTCTCGTCTGCAAGTACTCCGCAGGAAGGTGTTGGCGGAGTCCGCCGCCCCAGCCGTGGACGACGTGAACAAGCCGGCCGAGACGGTGAAGTCGTCATCGTAAATCACGTTCCATATCGCCAGCTGAAGACCTGCGGCCATCCAATTGCTCGAAACCGCATTGCCGACGAGGAATGCGATCTGACCCTCTTTGTAGGCCGAGATGTGGCCTAAGTCTGCGGGAGCCTCGAACACCTGTGTCGAGTTGAGGTGGCTGTCGAGTTGCACGCAGAACGACGTGAAATCGTCAAGAAAACTGTCGGACGTCCATTTGATTTCACCAGCCCAGACGCTGAACGCGGAGCCGTTGACCATGCCGCTTACACCTGCGCCGCGGCCCGTTCCGGCAAAGGTCGCCGAAAACGAATCAGCAGACGCAACCGAAGGCAAAACCAGCGATGCGAAGAGGACCAGGACGAATCGCTTCACGGCGGGCTCCCATTCAAGATGGCGACACGTATCGTGACACCGTCATTGTTCAGCAAGAGCACAAACCTCTCCATCTGGTTGCTGACTGTTAAGATATTTGTTTGCAGTTGCTTACAAACGTGTTATCTGATGATTTTGCCCTGCGCTCGCACATTAGGCTGCTCCAGAGAGGCCTAATGTGAAATCGCCAGCGGAGGTTCCGCCGGTCCGCAGGTTGCCTCGGTCGTGACTCGCGGTTTGGGATCCTCGAGTGCTCGGCGAGCCGATCGATGTGCGTGCGTGGAGGCGGGGAGCGAGCGTACGTGTACAGAATTAAAGCGCGCGCCTTGAGAGTCTCGAGACGCGCGCTCGCAGGGTGCTACTGGGGTAGCCGAGAGATTGACCTAAACCTTTCGTCGAACCCGACGACGGGCAGCAAGTGCGGCAACGCCGGTGCCCAGCAGCAGCAGCGTGGCCGGCTCCGGAACTGTGACCTGGTCCTGACCATGGTCCGTTGACAGGAAGAGCGCACTCGCCGTCGGAGAGTAGTAGTCCCGCAGGTTCGCCAGATAGGCGTTCGCGTAGTCTACGGCTCCGGATGACACTGTTGAGTAGAAGGTGCCTGCACCGGTCGCCACGCTGAAATCGTTCTTGCCATCGTAGATGATGTTCCAGATCGCGAGCTGCAGGCCTGCGCCCATGAGGTTGCCCCCCATCGCGGCGGAAGTGCTCTGAACCGTCGCGAAGTTCTTTGCCAGCAGGTACGAAATCTGCCCGACGTTGTTCGGGTCGTCCGAGACCTGACCCGGAACAGCGTTCGTGAAGGTCTGCGTCGGCTGCAGCCAGCTGTTGATGTCGATGCAGTACGCGGTGAAGTCCCAGTCGCCTGACTTCCACTTGAGCGCGCCGGCCCACACGTCGCCCGGGTAGACGTTGAGGCTCACTCCAGTACCCTTGCCGGTGCCCACAAAGCTCGCCGAGAATGGATCCGCCGACGCCACACCAGGTGCCATCGCCAGGACGAAAAGAAGCGCCACGATTCGTTTCACGCCAACAGCTCCTTGGTGGTGAGGCGACACTCCTAGTGACGCCGATGCCCGACCGATTTGCACAAACTGATCCAGCGTTTTCAGAGGTACATACTCACCTGTGTTTTCAGTCAATTACGGGCACAAGCCATCGTTTACTCAATCGCCATCTCAACCCCAGCAGGGAGAATAAACTCCCCGGTGGATGTCTTCTTGGATCTGCCCTAGATTCGCGATAGGACCTCTTCACACAAACGGATGTCGGCGCCAGGCAGACATTCCTACTGAATTCAGACAATAGTCTGACTTTTGAAGACAACAGATCGTGCCAGTCCGTCGACTTCCCTCGTGATTTCTGCGACATGCAGGGATCGTGGACTTGGTACGGGGTTGGCCTGAGCGAGGCTGTTGATCCAAGAATCTTCCTCGTTTTCAGGACTGAAGGGGATTGCATGGGCTTGACACACCGCGGCACCGAGGGGTTACCGGGTTTGTCGACTTTGCCGGCGTCGCAGGGAACTGCTGAGCCCCAGTGTGCTCCAGCCAATCGAAAGGAATCAAAGACAGTGGCAGTTATCCGAGTGCCGCGCTTATGGCAGTCTCCTCCCCGTTCGAGTGCGGCCACAGCCGTCAAGTTGGTCTCCGAATCGGAGGGTCTGGATGCGTTCGGCTCCGAGACGGAGTCGGTTTCTGGGCCTCCTTTCGACCCGATTTCTCCCGTTTTGACGGAAGAGGCCACGAGCGAAGCGTCGCCGACAAGCCCTTCGAATGTCGGTTCGGCGATCAAATGGACTCTGGGCTTTCTGCTGATCGCCGTCCTTACAGGCGTCATTACCTGGCAGTACCAGCGCAGGGCGAACGTGACGGCCCCAGGTTCCCTCACCGTCCAGACAACCCCTCCAGGGATCGAGGTCCTCATCGGAGGAGTTCCGGTAGGCAAGACCCCCTTGACCGTCAGTCTTCCGGCCGGTCCACACCGGCTTCAGGTCGGGACGGCCGGACAGCGCCGTGACATCGAGGTCAACATGGTGTCCGGCGCAACGATCCAGCACAACCTGGAGATCGCGGCCGCGACCGCACCAGCGCAACTGCCGGCTGCCGGTTCTTTGCAGGTGCAGACGGACACTCCCGCAATGGCCATCACCGTTGACGGCGTCGAGCGTGGCGTGTCTCCACTCACGATCGCGGACCTGGCTCCCGGGGACCATCAGGTCGTTGTGCGCGGCGAGCAGCGCACGATACGCCGCATGGTTTCCATCAGAGCCGGGGAGACCCTGTCTCTCGTCATTTCGCCGATCGGACCGGTCGCCAGTGCGCCGGGCTGGTTGGCCGTGTCAGCTCCCGTGGTGATGCAACTCCGCGAAGGCGGACAACTCATCGGCACGACTGAGACCGAGAAGCTGATGTTGGCGTCTGGCGACCACGACATCGAGATCGTCAACGAGCCGCTTGGGTACAGGGACTCCCGCAGAATCACCGTAGCCGCCGGGAAGGTCTCGTCCACGGTCGTGGAGCTCCCGGCGGGGTTACTCAGCATCAACGCGCAGCCCTGGGCAGAAGTATGGCTGGACGGCGAACGGGTCGGCGAGACGCCGATCGCCAATCTGGCTGCACGGCTCGGTTCGCACGAGGTTCTCTTCAAGCATCCACAGCTCGGCGAGCGTCGCGAAACGATTCTCGTGACCCTGCATCAGCCGGCCCGGCTGGGAGTCGACCTGCGGAGACAACAGCCGTGATGGTCGGTCGCATCGTTCTTTTAGCGGCGCTCGTCGCGCTGCCTGCCGCTAATGCGAGCGGACAGGAGTCGCTCCAGACGGCCAAGGATCTATATGCCTCGGCAGCGTACGAAGACGCGCTCGGCGTCCTCTCGCGCCTGCAACGCTCGGACGCCCGTGCGGAAATCCAGCAGTATCGGGCCTTCTGCCTGATCGCGCTCGGCCGGCTTGGCGAGGCCGAGCAGGCGATTGAGTCCGTGGTCGCGGCGAATCCCCGCTATGTGCCAGGCGCCATGGACGTATCGCCACGGATCCAGGAGGTTTTCGCCCGCACGCGCAAGCAGCTGCTGCCCGACATCGCCCGGCAGATGTACGTCGATGCGAAGCGGGCGCTCGACCGCAAGGACCGCGATGCGGCCATGGTTGGGTTCGAAGGGGTAGTCGAGTTGATCGACGGGGCAGGTCCTGAGACGCGCGAGTCGCTCGACGAGCTCCGGTTCCTCGCTGCCGGATTTCTGGACTTGAGCAAGGCGTTGCGTGCGTCCGAAGCCCAGAAAGTAGAAAGCGCGGCCGGTCCCGCTCCCATCCCGGCGCCTCCGAGTGCAGCGCCTCCTGCTATCACTCTGCCAGTCGCGATTCGACAGGCCATGCCGGCTTGGATCCCGGCTGATGCCGCCAGCCGCCAGACCATCTTCACGGGTGCGGTTCGCGTCAGTATTTCGGCGGCCGGACGTGTGGAGGCGGTAGAAATCGTCCGGCCGAGTCACCCCGGCTACGACCGCCTACTGCTGGAAGCCGCGAAGGCCTGGGAATATCTGCCTGCGCGCCGAGCGGGTGTCTGGCGGTGCCATCCGAGCAGGTAGTCGAAGTACAACTCAAGCCACATCAATAATTTACACGAATAGATTGGCCGGCTGACTATTTCAGCCTAAAGTCGTCCTGCCGAACGACTTTAGTCTCCAATCAGCGCAGGTGAGACATCTGGCAGGCTGCCTGCCGGTGCCGCCCTGGAACCAGGTACCAGCGTAATACGAAGCGAACAAAGGTTTTCTCGGCGCGGAAAATAATCTACCTCGGCGTGGCGACTTGTTTGCACTCGCACTCTGCTCACAGGCTCAGCGCGGCGCGAAAAGGCCCGACCCGCCGCGCGAAGTCGCAGCGCGACCTTCGACGAGCTTAGGGTCGCCCTGAGCCCGTGTCGAACGGCGAGAGCGAGCGGGGGTGGGGCCCCGCGGGCATTAAGAAGCGCCTGCGGCCTGAGCGCGGCGCGGAGTCGCCGCGCGAAAGCGAGCGGGGGTGGGGCCCCGCGAGCATTAATAAATGACGCTAATGGTATCTCCGGCTCTGTCGCAGCTGCTCGAACGGGCACGCGTGCGGTTCGGCCTGGAAGTCGAGGTCCTCGACGCCGGGCTGAACAGCCTGTACCCGGAGGGTGGGACGGACCTGACCCGGATCATTGAGGATTCGCCAGTCGTCCGCCGCACCCTGCTGGACGCTCTGGCGGGCGGCCGAGCGGAGCGGCTCGAGGGAGACGGGGTTCAGTACCGGCTCTATCCATTAAGGCAATCGCCCAAGCGCAGGCAGGCGACTGGCCTGCTGGCGATCCGGCGCAGTGGATCCGAGGCGGGCCGTGGCGCTCGACGCCGAACCCTGGTCGGATCTCGCCCGGGCAGTGGTCGAGACCGACCTGGCGGCGTCGGAAACGCTCGGCGACGAACGGCAGCGTTCCCGGCGGCTCACGGGTGCACTTCGGTTCATCGAGTACATCACCGAGACGGCGGACGAGGAGACGCTGGCTCGCGCGCTCGTTCAGGCAGCGGCGGTCTGGTACGACGTGGACGCACGGGTGTATCGCCGCGACCTGTCTGGGGACTTCGTTCTCGACACCTGGTTGCCCGGCGTGCAGCCCGACGCCGCATCCGGACGCCTGACCGCGAACTTCGTGAGCGGCGCCGCGGATCTCGCAGCGGCTCGCATCGGCTGGCGGTCTGGGCGAGGTGGGCGCTGGACACGATGCGCTGCTGGTACCGCTGGTGGCGACGCCGCGCAGGCCCGACTGGGTCCTGGCGCTCATTGGCAGCGTGCCCGTCGACGCCGAGGTCGTGCTTCGACTGATCGCTCGAATCGCCGGGACTCAGTTCGCGGCTTTTGTCGAGCGGCGCGCAGACGAAGCGCGTCGTCAGTTCGACGGCTTCCTGGCCGACACGACCAAGGCCCCCGAGCTCGTGGCCGTGCGCGTGGTGCACGCGCTCGCACAGGCAGTAGAGGCTTCGAGCGGCTCGCTGTCGCTGACGCGGAAAGGCCTGACGCGGCGGATTGCGGCAGTCGGTCCGGTCGTTGCCGAGAGTCTGGCCAAGGTGCCTGCGGAAGGAATCATGGCTCCCGACAGGCTCGTCTGCGCCCTGCCGCTCGGCGGCGAGGACATTGCGGTCCTCGACCTCCACGCGGCGCCCGGACAAGCCTTTCTGGCGGATGACGCTGTCGTCGCGCAGGCGTGCGCGAGCGCGCTGCGCACGTGGCTGGCTGGAACGCTGACGTCGTTCGACGCGACGGCGGCGATTCTCGATATGTCCGCCGCGGGCGTGCCGCCGTTTTTCGCGCGCATCCAGGAGGAGCTCGAGCGCGCGCGCCGGTTCGATCTGCGCCTGTCGCTGATTCTCGATCGACGTCCGTGCGCCGTCCGAGACGATGGCGCAGCTGCAGGACGCGTTGAAGCGGGAGTTGCGCGGCTCTGACGTGACCGGGACGATGAGCGGGACGCAGGTCGCGGCGCTGCTGACGCACACCGACGCCTGGGCCTCGACAACGTCGTCCGCCGCGTGAGGCAGCGGCTGGCCGACGCCGCGGAGCGGCTGAACGTTCCGGACTTGAAGTTGGGCCAGGCGGCGTTTTCGCCTGAGGTTCGAACCGCCGACGCGCTGCTGGAGCTCGCGCTGCGCCAGGCCGAGCCGGTGACCGTGCACTGAGCGCGTGCGGCTGGCGTGGCCGTGCCGGACTGTCGTTGATGGAGCGCCGGCGCTGCTATCGGCAGCGCCTGCGGCCCGAGCGCGAGCGCGAAGTCGCCGCAGCGAGCAGCGAGCGGGGGTGGGGCCCCGCGAGCAGGAGAGAGAGTGAGACGCAAACTCGGGGATCGTCGAGGCCGGCCGCGATACGACATCGTGGGCGACCTCTGGGGGACGCTCGAAACCGTGCTCCGGATGCCGCTGCGCAATGTCGGCCCCGGTGGTGCGCTCATCGAGTCGCACGTCGCCTTGCCGGCCGAGTCGATTCACCGGCTGACGTTCAGCTACGACGGACAGGATGCGTCGACGCAGGTCAGGATCCGGCACGTCAAGCCGTCGATCTCGATGGACGGCGAGCGGACGTATCTGATCGGGGTCGAGTTCCTGTCGGTGCACCCGGCGCTCGTCGGCCATATCGAGCGTTGGATGGCCGACGGCCACAGCGAAGCGGCGGAGGCCTAAAGAGCGATGGCAATCGAGGAGTCGGGAGCGGAGCGGCGGCGCGTGCCGCGTGTGGCGGTGGACGAGGGGCTCGAGTGCCGGCTCGAAGTCCGGACGCGCGTGCGGCTCGTCGACATCAGCCTGACGGGCGCCTTGCTGGCGAGCGAGTCGCAGCTGCCGGTCGGGACGCAGAGCGCACATGCAGGCCGGCGTCGGCTCGGCGCCGTTCGCGCCCGACGTTCAGGTGCAGCGCATCGTCGATCGCCACAGCCGCGAGTCGAAGCCGGCGCTCGGCGCCGTGTTCGTCGGCATGGACGAGAAGAGCCGCCGGAGTCTGGAAGAGTTTCTGCGGAAGGCCAGCGAGTGAGTCGATCGCGTCGTTCGAGTCGACGTCGAACCTGGAACCCCGAACCAGAACGACGAACCAAGAACCGACGAGAGCAAGCGAAGCACAGAGGTAAGTATGAGACGCCAGGGTAACGGACAACTGATTGGCAGCAGCGCCGCGATTGGCGAGCTGTCGCAGGAGATCGAGCGCATCGCCCGGTCCGACGCGAAGGTGCTCATCACCGGCGAGAGCGGCGTCGGCAAGGAGCTCGTGGCGCACGCCATCCATCAGCGCAGCGCGCGCGCCGCGCGCGCCATGGTCGCCGTCAACTGCGCCGGCCTGCCCGAAACGCTGCTCGAATCCGAGCTCTTCGGCCACGTCAAGGGCAGCTTCACGGGCGCCTATCGCGACAAGCAGGGCAAGCTCGAGATGGCCGACGGCGGCAGCATCTTCCTCGACGAAATCGGCGAGATGACGCTGCGCATGCAGGGTCTGCTGCTGCGGTTCATGGAAACCGGCGAGCTGCAGAAGGTCGGCGCCGATCGCGCGATGGGGCGCGTCAACGTGCGCGTCATCGCCGCGACGAACCGCAACCTGCGCGACATGATCACCGAAGGGACGTTCCGCGAGGATCTGTTCTACCGCTTGAACGTCATTCACCTGACCGTGCCGCCGCTGCGCGAGCGCAAGGAGGACATCCCGTCGCTCATCGAGCACTTCCTGGCGGCGTTCACGCGCAACAACGGCACCCCCGTGCACGCGATCGCGCCGGAAGCCATCAAGCTGATGTCCGACTACGCCTGGCCGGGCAACGTGCGCGAGCTCGAGAACGTCATCGAGCGGCTCGTCGTCACCGGGCGGAACAACACCGTCGCGCCCGACGATCTGCCGATGGAGATCCGGACGCACCAGGGCATCGGCCTGCGTCCGAAGCGCGAGCGTCGCCGCACCGTGGCCGACGACCTCTACAAGAAGCTGATCGAGGAGCGCGAGTCGTTCTGGACGGCGGTCTATCCGCTCTACATGCAGCGCGAGATCACGCGCGGCAACATGCGCGACCTGGTGCGCAAGGGGCTCGAGGACGCGCGCGGCAACTACAAGATCGTGGCGAAGCTCTTCAACATGGAGCAGCGCGACTACAAGCGCTTCCTGAACTTCCTGCGCAAGCACGACTGCCAGTTGCCGTTCAAGGAATATCGGCAGTAGGCACGTCGTCAGCGCCAGACTGCTGTCGGCAGCCGGCTTGCACGCCGTAGCGCGCCGCGCGAAGGTCGGAAAAATGGTGAAAGGCAAGATGATGAAAGCTCGCTCTCAGCATCGTGCGGCTGGCGCTGGTGATGCGCGGCGATGGCCGCCCCCGCCGGCGCGCAGCAAGCCGTCCGCCGCGCAGGCACCGGCGGCGCCCGTCACGCCGACGGCTCGGCGTGGACGCTGCCCGCCGACTACCTGATCGGACCGCAGGACGTGCTGTCGATCGTGTTCTGGCGCGAGAAGGACATGTCCGCCGACGTCGTCGTGCGGCCGGACGGCAAGATCTCGTTGCCGCTGCTTGAACGACATCGAGGCGGCGGGCCAGACGCCGGAGCGCTGCGCGCCGCGATCGCGAAGGCGGCGGCGAAGTTCATCGAGGAGCCGAACGTCACCGTCGTCGTCAAGGAGATCAACAGCCGCAACGTCTACATCACCGGCCAGGTGACCAAGCCGGGCTCGTATCCTCTGACGAGCGACATGACCGTGCTGCAGCTCATTGCTCGGCCGGTGGCCTGCTCGATACGCCGACTCGACGAACATCGTCATCATGCGCAAGGAGAACGGGCGCGATCGCGCTTCAAGTTCAACTACAAGGACGTGATGAAGGGCAAGAACGTCGACAGAACATCGCGCTGAAGCCCAGCGACACCGTCATCGTGCCGTAAGGCGGCTGACAGCCAGTAGACCAGTGACGTTCTCCTTTCGCTTCATCGTCTTCGCCGCCGCGGGTGTCCTTTGCCTGGCGCGATAGACCCGCGTTCGCGCAGACCGCTGGAACCGACCGCCCGTATCGCGGCTTGTTCGCGGGCAGACAAGCGTCCACTAACGCGCGCCATGAGCTTGACGCGTCGTTCACGGTAGCGGAAGGGTACGACGACAACCTCCTGGCCGATACGAGCGTGGGTGGCTCACCGACTGCGAGCCAGGTCAGCGGTCCTTTCACCCTGATGCTGGCTGATGCGGACGTACTCATGGCGTGGACGCCGCGTGCAGGTGGGCGCGTCGGCGGGAACGTCCTGGCGCTATTTCAACGAGCAGTCGGTCAGCTCAGCGAGTCACACCGCCGCCGTCGGATTCTCGGCGGAGTTTGCGCAAGCCGGACCACGTTCTTCGTCAACCAGACCGTTGCTTATTCGCCGTGCGTACTTGTATGGGCTGTTCCCGACCGTCGATGCGCCGGTCCCCGGGCGCAGTGCGCTGCCCGGTGGCGCCTGACTACGCGACCGATGATTCGATCCTTCACCTACGGTACGGTCGCCAGGGTCAGTCACGGGTTGACGCGTCGAGGAACCATATCCGCCAGCGCCGAGCTCAATCGTAAGGACTTCCTCAGTACCGGGCCGATCGCCCGGCGCGACTCGAGTCGAACGGCGCTCGCGTGTCCTTTTCGCGCGGGTCTGACGCGGAATGCTTCGTTGACGTTGGGCTATCGGTTCCAACGGGGCCTGTGGCATACGGCATCGGTGCGCCAACGTCGGAGCACGGCGTCGATCTCGGCGTTGATTACTCGCGGCCGCTCTCGGCCACTCGGCGGGCGACGTATTCGGTTCTCCCTCGGATCGTCGGTAGCGCAGGTGCCGGACTTCGCACCTGCAGGACTGCTGGAGCACCGCCAATTCCGCATGCTGGGCGGCCTCGACGTTCGGTTATCAGTTCAGCCGGAGCTGGGAGGCGCGGGCGGCGTATCGCCGAGGACTGGACTACTTCCCGGAGCTGACGACGCCGGTTTTCACGGACGGGTTCAGCGCTTTCGTCGACGGGGCTGCTGACGACGCGATTGAATTTCGAGGCCGGCACCGGGTATTTCGAACGGAGAGTCGGCGGTCTTCACCAACACCTCGACCTTCGACACCTACACTGGCAGTCGCCCGGCTCCAATACGCGCTGACCAGGCGATGGGCGGCGACCGTCGAGTATCTCTACTATTTCTATGACTTTCGCGGGACCACACAGTTGCCGCCCGGCGTGTTCCCCCAACCTCAAGCGAAACGGCGTGCGCGGCGGCCTGACGCTGTGGATACCTGCTTTCAGAAGGTGACCGTGCTACCAGGCAAACAGGTACACAGCCGGACGACATTCTCAAGATCCTGGTGGATCGCAAATGGCTGATCTTGCTGCCGTTGGCCCTTGGCCTGGCAGCCGCGCCGTTGATCGCCAGCCGGATACCGGAGATGTACCGTTCGGAGACGCTAATCACGGTCGAGCGCGCAGCGAATCCCGGAGATCGTACGTCAAAGTCGTCACTACCGCCGGTGGCGGAACGACTGCCGTCCTCAGTGAGCAGATCCTCAGCCGATCGCGCCTGGAGCGGATTATCCGCGACCTCGATCTCTATAAGGAGCGAGCGCGCGAACGGCGTCATGGAGGACGTCGTGCGACGGATGCGCGACGCGTGTCGACGTCAAGCTGGATAGCAAGGAGTCGTTTCGCGTCAGCTTACGAGAGTGATAACCCCAGGACTGCCCAGGCTGTGGCGCAGCGCCTGGCGTCGCTGTCCATCGAGGAGAACCTCAAGGAGCAGGAGAACCTCAGCGATGGTACGAACCAGTTCCTGGAATCTCAGCTCGAGGAAGCCAAGCAGCGGCTGCTGGCGAAGGAAAAGGCTCTCGAGGAATACCAGACGGCAACACGCCGGGTCAGCTGCCGTCGCAGCTGACCAGCAACCTGCAGGCGATTCAGAACGCGCAGATGCAGTTGCAGGCGGTCAACGAGAGCATGAACCGCGGTCGAGAACGTCGCATCCTGTTCGAGCGTCAGCTGGCCGACGCGCGGGCCGATGTTCCAGTCGCCGCGGTTACGACCGGCGGCTACGACGCCCGGCAGCGCCGCAGACCACGGCGCAGCAACTGGACGCGGCGAAGGCTCGAGCGCGCGAGCGGTTCAAGGGGCATTACACCGCCGATCATCCGGACATGAAGGCCCTGGAGCGAGCGATTCGGGAACTCGAGGCAAAACTCCAGCAGGAGCTGCGAGCCGTCTCCTGCCAGCCGCGTCGGCCATGTTGCTTTCTCCAGCCGAAGCGGCGCGCCAGAAGCGACTACGCGATCTTCAGGCGGAACTCGACGTGATTGACCGGCAGCTCGCGACGTCCCAGATCGAAGAGACGCGGCTGCGCGCCGTCATTGCGCACCTACCAGGCGAAGATCGATGTGGTGCCGACGCGCGAGTCGGAGTTGGTGGAGCTGACGCGTGACTACGGCACGCTCCAGGCGACGTATACGCGAGCTTGCTGAAGAAGCATGAGGATGCCAAGCTGGCCGCGAACCTGCAACGACGCCAGGTCGGCGAACAGTTCACGATTCTCGACGCGGCGTCCTTGCCGGAGAGGCCGTTCAACAGACAGCAGCGCCTCACGTTTACGTTCGCCGGCGCCGTGGCCGGTTTGATGCTTGGATTTGGGCTCGTGGCGTTTCTGGAAGTTCGCGACTCGAGCCTCAAGTCCGAAGAGGACGTCGCGCGGCTGCTGTCACTGCCGGTTCTCGCGCTCGTGCCGTTGATGACGTCGAGCCGGAGACAAGGAGCGGCGCCAGCGGCAAGCATGCTGGTCAACGTGGCCGGAACTCGTCGTGTTGATTAGGATCTGTGGCGGCGCTGGTCCTGTGGAGGCTGCAGTCCTAACGCTGCTGCAAGCATGTATCAGCGCTTCTACGGTCTTCGGGAAGCTGCCGTTCGAGCTGACGCCGAACCCGAAGTACCTGTACCTGCACGCCGCAGCATCGGGAGGCGCTGAGCAACCTCGAGTACGGCCTGTCGTCGGCCAAGGCCGTGACGGTGCTCGATCGGCGAGGCCGGGACCGGAAAGACGACGCTGCTGAAGGCGGCGCTCGCGTCGGAGCGGTGCCGACACGTGTCCGTGCGTGTACGTGAACAACCCGGCGTTGACCGGGCCGAGTTCGTCGAGACGCTCGCGCAGCGCTTCGAGCTCGAGCGCCGACGCGGCGCAAGTCGAAGGCGCGCTTCTCGACGCGAGCTCGAAGCGTTCTGCGAGGAGCGGCGCAGCCGCGGCGAGATCACGGCGCTCGTCGTCGACGAGGCGCAGAGCCTGAGCATCGAGTTGCTCGAGGAGATTCGGCTGCTCGCGAACATCGAGACGGCGACGCGAGAAGCTGCTGCCGCTCGTGCTGGCCGGCCAGCCCGAACTCGGCGAGCGCCTGAACGATCCGAGGCTGCGGCAGCTCAAGCAGCGCGTCGCGCTTCGCTGCGAGATCGCGCCGTTCGAGCTGCCGGAGACCGCGACCTACATCGCGAGCCGAATTCGGACCGCCGGCGGCGACGCCGCGCGGCTGTTCACCCGCGAAGCGGTGATGGCTCATTCACGAGCGCTCTCGCGGCATTCCGCGAACGATCAGCGTGATCTGCGACAACGCGCTGGTGAGCGGAATGGCGCTCGGCAAGCAGCCGGTCGGCCGCGACATCGTGCTCGGAAGTCTGCCGGGACTTCGATCTGGGCGGTATTCAGCAGGGAGTGCTCCGCTCGTCCTGGGACGGCAGCCTCGCGAACGAGACATCCGGGGAGGGCCCCACGTCGCTTCCGGTGGAGGGCGGCGAGGCGTCGAGCCCCGAGGACGATTCGTCGAGCGAGCCGGATCAACCGCGTCGATTCAGGTTGTTCGGTTCAGCCGAGCGTTGAGTTTGACGTCCCAACAAGGTATCCATGAGCCGCATTGACGAAGCCTTGAAACGCGCCGCGAGTGTTCACACGGTCGCAGAGCACCGCGCCTCGTCGGCAGTCACACTCGAAGAGACGACCCTTGAACAGTATCCAAGGGAAGGCCGTGAGGCTGTCTCGGATCGGACTAGCCCTGCCTCTGATCGACAGCACCTGGAAGTGACATACGCCCACGAGTTACCGCACGCGCGGGTGATCGCCGCGCCGCGCACCGGAGACAAGGGACAGCTCGGGCAACTGGGCACTCACCTCGAAGGAAAGCTCGTCGTCGGTCACGAAACCGAGTCAGTCCCGGTCGAGCAATATCGTCGCCTGGCTGCGACCATGCACGAACTGCAGAGTGAACAGGGACTGAAGGCATTGATGGTTTGCAGCGCGTTGCCAGGAGAGGGTAAGACGCTGACGGTGACGAACCTCGCCCTGACGCTGAGCGAATCCTACAAGCGACGGGTCCTGCTTATCGATGCCGACCTGCGGCGGCCATCGCTGCATGAAGTGTTCAGAGTGCCCAACAGGTCCGGGCTCAGCGAAGGCCTCCGGTCCGACCGAGGAGACCTGTCGCTGCTCAAAATCTCACCCTATCTGAATCTCCTCCCTGCCGGTCAAGCCGATAGCAATCCGATGGCGGCACTCACGTCGGACAGGATGCGGCGGCTGCTCGAAGAGTCCACCAACGCCTTCGATTGGGTTCTCCTCGACGCGCCTCCTGTTGGGTTGATGCCCGACGCCAATCTGCTGGCGCGGCTCACGAAGGCCGTCCTCTTCGTCATCGGCGCCGGATCCACCCCGTTCTCGCTCGTGCGGCGCGCGATCGAGGACGTGGGACGGGAATGCATCGTCGGGACGGTGCTGAATCGCGTCGAGTCACAAGTGCTGCCGTCGGCCGACTACTATCGCGACTACCACGACTCCGGAGAGCGCGCGTAGGTCCTCCGTGGTTCAATGACTGTTCGGGACAGAAGGGGCCAGTAATGTCGACAGCCGCATCACGGGAGATTGCATGGGACTGCCGTTTCTTTCTCGGCGATCGGCCGTGCGTGTGGCACAAGCAAACGGGCGCTCTGCACCTGTGAACGTTACGATCCGGTGGACGAGCGCCTCCTCGTCGTAAAACTGGACGCGATGGGTGATGTGCTGCGATCGACTGCACTCTTGCCGGCGCTAAGAGCGGCCCACCCGAGGGCGGCGATCACCTGGATCACCAGGAATGAGTCAGTGCCGCTTGCTCCAGCGCAATCCTCACGTGGCTGAGGTGCTGGAACTCGGACCGGAGGCGACTGGCTCATCTGCAGACGCGGACCTTCGACCGGGTGATCAATCTGGACGCCGTCGAAGACCAGCGCAGCGCTGGCCAGCGCCGCGCGCGCGGGCGGAAGGACGGTTTCGTCCTCGATGAGCGTGGCGTCGTGAAGCCCACGAACGAGGCCGCCATAGATGGTTGGAGACCGGGATCTTCGACGACATCAAGCGGCGGGGAACCGAACCTACCAGGACAGTATGGCGGAGATCCTCGGGATGGCCGGGTCAGCCGCATCACTACGTCTTCGAGCTGGGGGGGGAGGAAGTTGCGCGCGCCCGCTCCCAGCTCGTCGGGATGGGCATCGACCTCAGCCGCCGCATCATCGGCTTGAACACGGGCGCCGGAGGACGGTGGCCGCTGAAGCAGTGGCGCGAGGACGGCTATGTGGAGTTGATGTCCCGACTGGCCAGTCGGGACGACGTGCAGTTTCTGCTACTCGGCGGGCCCGGCGAGCGGGAGCGCAACGACAGACTCAGAACGTCATCGCCGGTGCCGGTGTGGGATGCAGGTTGCGAGAACACCGTGCGTCACTTCGCGGCCCTGCTCGGTCATTGCGACGTCGTCGTGAGCGGGGACACACTGGCGATGCATGTCGCTGGCCCTGGGGTGGCGTACTGTCGTCCTGTTCGGACCGACGAGCGCGAACGAGATTGATCTGTACGGGCTCGGCGAGAAGGTTGTCCCTGACATGGGGTGCCTGACCTGCTACAAGACCAGTTGCGACTTCGTCCCGAACTGCATGGACTTGATTTCGACCGACATGGTGGAGCAAGCTGTGCTTCGTCAGTTGGCAGCTGCCCGTGACGGTCGTTCCAGTCGACCCACCGTGTCCATGTCGTGAGATCACTTCTCCGACGGTTCGTGCATTGGGGCTGGGACGCGATCTATAACGTCCTCCGGCGGCCTCGCCTTTGGCCTGGCTCAGGAACTGGTCGATCCACTGCCGGTGCCCGACCCACAGAGATTCCGGAAACAGCAGTTTCTCCACGCTGCGGCCGATGGCCTCCTCGCGCGTCCAACCCATCAACGCCTCGGCGTGCGGGCTCCAGTTGAGGACGACGCAGTTCCCATCCGTCTGGACAAACGCGTCGAGCGCTTCTTCGATGATGGCCCGTGCCATCTTTTCGTTGTCGATCAGCGTCTGATACGCCCGCTCCTCCTCCGGCTCGCGGCGAACCTCCGCCGGCTTGCGCAAACCATTGGTGATTGCGACGGCGAGCGCGATCCCGAACACCGACGCAATCGCGCCCCCCGCGAGCGCCGCGCTGATGATCGCCGTCGACGCCCCGTGCGGAGGCGCCTTCGCCACGAAATACCAGGCAAATGCGCTGACGACGCCGGACGTCACCACGACCAGCACAACCATCGCGAGCGCGAGGCGGCTCGATACCGTCATAGCCTCCCCCGGTCCCGAGGCGATGGACGAGTACCCGCTTTTTAGCCCATTCTGCATCCTGCATCGGGCAAAACCCACTGTAGTGTCCTCCCGTTGCTTACCCGACTTCAGTTTGCGATCCCACACTTTTCACCCCGTAAAATTACGGAGAATGCCGACTATGGCGCCGGCCGGTCATTTGCACCGCTCACACGCCGAAGATCTTGGTGTAGCGCGCCTTGATCTCCTCGCTTTGCGCCTGCACCAGCGTGGGATCGGCATGGAGCAGTTTGAAGTTTGCGAGCGGGATGTGCGCGCCCTGCTTTTCCTTGATCTGCGCGTGGAACGATCGGTGAGCGAACACGTCGATGAGGATTTGCTGCGCTTCGGCGCTGAACAGGAAGCTCTGAAACAACCGCGCCGCATTCGGATTGGGCGCGTTGCGGAAAATGCCGGATGGAACGATGATCAGCGGCGCCCCTTCGGCCGGATAGACCACTTCGACCGGTTTGCCCTGATCCTTCGCCAGCACCAGATTGTAGTCGTTGCCGTCAGCCATGACGGCGCGCTCACCGAGCAGGATCTTCTTTGGCGGATCGGCGGCCGATTGCACCTGCATCACCTTCTGCTGCGCGAGCTTTTCCAGGTACGGCCAGCCGAGATCGCGCGCCAGCACGAACGTCGCGGTCATGATGGCGCCGCTATAGCCGGGATGGCCCTTGACCATCTTGCCGTGCCATTTGGGGTCGAGCAGATCGGCATAACTTTTCGGCGCATCCTCGCGCTTGACGAGGTTGGCGTCGTAGCCGATCACCTCCTCGATCCAGGCGCACGACGTCGCGTGCATGCCGTCGGGGTCGATCTGATCGGCCGGAAAATGCTTCGCGACGTCCGCAGGCACGTAAGGCGCGAGCCAGTCGTTCTTCTTCCATTCAAGATAATGCGCGGGATCGGTCGAGTTGGCGATGTCGACAGCTTTGATGCCGCTGCCCTGCTCCTGCGCGATGCGCTGGAAAATCCGCTCCGCCCCGAACGTTCTCGACACGCACGGTAATGCCCGGATATTTCGCTTCGAAGGTCCTCGCCAGGCGTTCGGCGGTGTTGAGTTCAAGCGCCGAGTAATACGACAAGCTCGCCCTCCTTCTTCGCGGCCTCGACCAGGGCCGGCGTCACCTCCATCGCCGGCGGCGCCGCCGCCTTCAGCGGTTCGGCGAACAGCAGGCCCGCGGCGGAGGCCGTCGAGGCCTTCAACAGGTCGCGTCTCGACCATTCGCGGTCCCGCATCGCATCCTCCCCTGGTGGCGCGACCGGTTTTCCGGCCGCTTAATTGGCCCGCGTGTGCACTTTCACGGCTTCGCCGAACGCTTGAAACAGCGCTCGATTGATCGGATTGCGTTGCGGATCGTACTCCGCATGCCACTGCACGCCGAGCGCGAAACTCGGTGCATCAGCGATCCGGATCGCCTCGATGGTACCGTCTTCGGCCATTCCCTCGACCACGACGCGTACGCCGGGCTCCAGGATGCCCTGGCCGTGCAGCGAATTGACCCGGATGGTCTCGCAGCCCAGCAGGGTTGCAAACGTGCCGCCCGGACGAGATTGACGTCGTGGCGGTCGGCGAAAACCACGGTCGGGTCGGGATGGATTTCGCCGCTCTCCAGCCGCGGCATCCGATGGTTGATGCGCCCGGGCAAGTCGCGGATTTCGGGGTGCAGCGAGCCGCCGAAGGCGACGTTCATCTCCTGCAGGCCGCGGCAGATGCCGAACAGGGGTATGCCGCGCGCGACGCAGGCCTGCGTCAGCGCCAGCGCCAGGCCGTCACGGGGCAGATCGTAGGGCTCGTGGCTGGGTGCGGTTCGGTCCCGAAATGCGTCGGGTGGACATTGGCGCGGGCGCCGGTCAGGATCACGCCGTCGACGACATCCAGGAGCGCGCCGATATCGGTGATTTCGGAGCAGCCGGCAAACATCAGCGGCAGCGCGCCGGCGACGTCGGCGACCGCGCGAAGATTGCGCTCGCCGGTCATCTGCGTCTGGAAATCGATCCTCGACGCGATAGGCGTTGGCGATCACCCCGACGACCGGCCTCCTCATGGCAGGGCTTCCAATCTCACGTCCTGTGCAAAGGATCTTCTGGGTCGGGCCAGATTCGGCAGACGATCATGCCTCGGGGCAGCGGATCAATATGCCACGCCGAGGCCGCGGGCCTGCATTGCTATTTCCGCGTGAAAGCGTCCCTGGGGTCGATGACCTCGCCCGGCGCAATCCCGCGGCCTGGAGCGCTGTGGCCGCCGCGTTGTCCGCACCCTTCAACCACGGCAATTTCGCCTCGATGCCGCGGGTCACGGGATCGCCCAGAGCGGCCGCCGAAATCGAGCGGCCAGACTCCGTTCGGCACCACCTCGGCCGTTATGCCCCGGAAGCGATAGCCCTTTCCCAGCATGGCCTCGATATCGTCAGGCGCCACCGCCCGCGCGTGCCAGGATCGGCGGGATCGGCGAAGCTGACCAGCACCGGGACCGCCTCGCCCTTCACCGGCACCGTGCCGGTCATTCGGCTCATCTGGTTGAACGACACCCGCTGCCCGCGGCCTTGTAGGCGCGCAGCGCCACGTAGTTGATGTCGTCGAGACGAGGTCTTGTCGATATGGGCCAGCAGGGCGACCAGGTTCTTGCCGCCGCCGAGATCGACGAACATGGCGTCGCCCTTGGTGCTGGTCTTGCCGCCGCGGCTGTAGCTGCGGTCGGGATGGACCGCCACGATGCCGGAAGCGGATTTGACGCCTTCGGGTGTCTCCACCTCGACCGTCAGGCGGTATTTGTGATTGGGCCGGTTGATTCTGATCTGGTCGCCGATGACCAGCGCCGCCAGCAGCGCAGCGGGCCGACGTATTTGAAGTTCATCCCATCCCTCGCCGCGCCCGATCGCGCGGGGCCTCGCTTTGCACAACCGGACGCACCAGCGTCAAACCGGCGGCTTCCGCGGCTTGATCCCGGGCGCATTTTGGCGAAAGAGTGCCGCCGGAACGATATTCTGCGAAAGGAAATCAACGTGGCAGTCTCGGCTGACGATCGACTTCAGGCCCGCAACGACCTGGCGTGGTCGATATCGGTCGGCGGCATCGGCGTCGTCGTGTTTGCCGCCCTGTTGCTGTTCACCTGGTATTTCGCCGCGACGCTGTTTCTGATTTTTGCCGGCATGCTGCTCGGCGTCGCGCTCAACGCCATGACCAACATGCTCGGGCGGTGTCGTCCGGCTGCCGCATGCGCTGCGGCTGACCATCGTGTGCCTGGTGGTGGCGGGCATGCTGTCGGGCATGTGTTCCTCGGCGGCACCACGATCGCGCAGCAGACCACCGTGCTGAGCAATACGCTCAAGTCGCAACTCGTCAACGTCAAGGGTTTCCTGGAAAGGAACGGCATCGACACCAGCCTGTTCGATTTCGGAAGCCTGTCATCGCAATCGGATACTTCCTGCACCGGCTGCGCCCAGCCCTGCGCCGACCCACTCCAGCCCAGCGCCGGCACGATTGCGTCGAGCGGCGGCGCGATCTTCAGCCAGAGCGTGAAACTGATTTTGGGGACCGCAAGCGCGGTCGGAAACTTCTTCATCGTGCTGTTTCTGGGTATCGCGTTCGCGACCCAGCCCGCTCGGCGTCTATCGCAAAGGCCTGCTGTTCATGGCGCCGGCCAGG
>CAVRYF010000016.1:0-233012 GCA_963725325.1 uncultured Acidobacteriota bacterium
TTCCCGGCGTGCCGCAAGTAGCTTGTTTCGACACCAGCTTCCACCGGGGGCAGTCCGCCGTCGCCGAGGTCGTGCCGCTGCCGCGCGACATCTGCGCCGGCGTCGTGCAGCGCTACGGATTCCACGGCCTGTCGTACGAGTACATCGCCTCGGTCCTGCCAGAGGTGGCGCCCGAGATCGCCAACGGGCGCGCTATCGTCGCGCACCTGGGTAGCGGCGCCAGTTTATGCGCGTTGAAGAATCGGAAGAGCGTCGACAGCACGCTCGGGTTCACCGCGCTCGACGGCCTCTGCATGGGGACGCGGCCGGGTGCCCTCGACCCCGGGGTGGTCCTTTACCTCTTTCAGAACCTCGGGCTCAGCGCCAAGGAGGTCGAGACGATTCTGTACAAGAAGTCCGGCCTCCTCGGCATATCGGGTATCAGCAACGACATGCGCGATCTGCTTGGCAGGAGCGAGCCCGCGGCTCAACTGGCCGTGGACTACTTCGTGTACCGCGCCGCCAAAGAGATCGGCGCGCTCACCGCGGTCCTCGGTGGGCTCGACGGGTTGGTCTTCACCGCCGGCATCGGCGAGAACTCCACCGAGATCCGGCGCCGGATCTGCGAGGCTTCTGCTTGGCTCGGCATCGACCTGGATCCGGATGCGAACCAGGCAAAAGGACCGCGGATCTCTCGGGCAGGAAGCCGGGTATCAGCGTGGGTGATCCCGACAAACGAGGAACTGATAATTGCCCGGCACACAGCCGTGCTGCTGGGACTGGTCGAAGCCCGCACCTAGCCGCGGCAGGTGGCGCGACGCGGGTAATACGGGAACCAAAGGAGTACTCCATGGCCGCGACCGCACCGCAGGCGAAAACAGTCCAGGACGCGACGTCCCCCTGGCAGGGCTTCCAGGGTCGACTCTGGCAGCGAGAGATCAACGTTCGCGCCTTCATCCAGACCAACTACACGCCCTACGACGGCGACGAGGCATTCCTCGCCCCGGCGACCGCGCGCACGAAGGGCATCTGGAAGAAGCTCACGGATCTGTTCGTCGAGGAGCGCAAGAAGGGCGTGCTCGATGTCTCGCAGATTCCCAGTTCCATCACCGCCCACGCGCCGGGATACATCGATCGCGACAACGAGGTCATCGTCGGGCTCCAGACCGACGCGCCGCTCAAGCGCGCCATCATGCCGAACGGCGGCTTCCGCATGGTCGCGACCGCGCTGAAGACATACGGCTACGAGCCCGATCCTCACGTCGTCGAGGCGTTCACCAAGTACCGCAAGACGCACAACGACGGCGTCTTCGACGCCTATACCGCCGACATCAGGCGCTGCCGCAGCTCGCATGTGCTGACCGGATTGCCTGACGCCTACGGCCGCGGCCGGATCATCGGCGACTACCGCCGGGTCGCGCTCTACGGCGTCGCGCGGCTGATCGAGCACAAGCAGGAGGAGAAGAACAGCCTCGATGCGGAACCCTCGACCGAGGACATCATCCGCGATCGAGAGGAGCTGTCGGAACAGATCCGGGCGCTCAAGGAACTGCAGAAGATGGCGTCAGCCTATGGCTTCGACATCTCCGCTCCGGCGCGTACCGCCAAGGAAGCGGTGCAATGGCTCTATTTTGGCTACCTGGCCGGCGTCAAGGAGCAGAACGGCGCCGCCATGTCGCTTGGCCGCACGACCACGTTTCTGGACGTCTACTTCGAGCGCGATCTGGCGGCAGGCGTGCTGACCGAGGAGCAGGCGCAGGAGATCATCGACGATTTCGTCATCAAGCTGCGCATCGTTCGTTTTCTGCGCACGCCCGAGTACGACGACTTGTTTGCGGGCGACCCCACCTGGGTGACTGAATCGATCGCCGGCATGGGCGACGACGGGCGTTCGCTCGTCACCAAGACCAGCTTCCGGATTCTGCACACACTCTACAATCTCGGCCCGGCCCCGGAGCCCAACCTCACGATCTGGTACTCGCCGCGGTTGCCTGACGGCTTCCGCCGCTTTGCCGCCAAGGTCGCGATCGACAGCAGCGCCCTCCAGTTCGAGAGCGACGAGATCATGCGCCGCACCTGGGGTGACGACGGCGCCATCGCCTGCTGCGTGTCGCCGATGCTCGTCGGCAAGCAGATGCAGTTCTTTGGCGCCCGCGCGAATCTCGCCAAGTGTTTCCTCTACGCGATCAACGGCGGGCGGGACGAAATCAGCGGCGAGCAGGTCGGCCCGACGCACGAGCCGGTCAAGGGCGACTACCTCGAGTTCGACGACGTGGTGACGAAGTTCGAGGCGATGATGGACTGGCTGGCGGGCGTGTACGTCAACGCCATGAACGTCATCCACTACATGCACGACAAGTACGCGTACGAGCGGATCGAGATGGCGCTGCACGACTACGCGCCGTTCCGCACGATGGCCTTCGGCATGGCCGGCATGTCGGTCGTGGCCGACAGCCTGTCGGCCATCAGGTACGCCAAGGTGAAGGTCGTTCGCGACGAGACCGGCCTCATCACCGACTACCAGACCGAGGGCACGTTCCCGGTGTTTGGCAACAATGACAATCGGGTGGATCAGATTGCCGTCTGGCTCGTGAGCACGTTCATGAGCAAGTTGCGCAAACATCCAACCTATCGAAACGCCCTGCACACGCAGTCGATCCTGACGATTACGTCGAATGTCGTCTACGGCAAGGCGACCGGCAACACGCCCGACGGACGCCGGCGCGGCGAGCCGTTCGCCCCGGGCGCCAACCCGATGCACGGCCGCGACAGCCACGGCATCCACGCGGCGGGGGCGTCAGTCGCCAAGATCCCCTATCGCGACGCCGCTGACGGCATCTCGCTGACCGCGACGGTCGTGCCGACGGGACTCGGCCGCATTCCGGAGGATCGCATCACCAACCTGACGGCGATGCTCGACGCCTTCTTCGGCAGCACGGGCTTCCACATGAACGTGAACGTGCTCAACCGGGAGACACTGCTCGATGCGATGGATCACCCCGAGAAGTACCCGAGCCTGACGATTCGCGTCTCGGGCTACGCCGTCAATTTCGTGCGGCTGACGCGCGAACAGCAAATGGACGTGATCAATCGCACGTTCCACGGAGATCGATCATGACCGAGCCGCAGTCCGTCGAACAGACGCCGCTCGAAGCGAAGAGCCCGTTCGAGCTTCGCGTCAACCTTGGCAAGGGCGTGCCCGAATCCGATGTCCGCTCGGCGCTCGCCACCGGCGACATGGGATTCCTGCATTCGTTCACGACCGGCTCGACCGTGGACGGCCCGGGCGTGCGGGTCGTCGCCTGGACGACGGGCTGCATGTGGCGGTGTCTCTACTGCCACAACCCGGACACCTGGACCATGAGCAACGGCATGCCCGTGACCGTGGCGAAGGCGGCCGAGGAGCTGCGCAAGTACCGCCACGGGTTGAAGGTCATGGCCGGCGGCTTCACGCTGAGCGGCGGTGAACCGCTGATGCAGCACCGCTTCGCGGTGAAGCTCTTCGCGGCGGCGAAGGGAATGGGCATCCACACGACGCTCGATAGCAACGGCTACTACGGCGACCGGCTGACCGACGACGAGCTCGACCTCATCGACCTGGTGATGCTCGACATCAAGACGTGGGATCCGGAACGGCACAAGCGCCTGACCGGCATGGACGTCGGCCCGACATTGGAGTTCGCGCGACGGCTGGGCGCCCGCAAGCGGCCGATGTGGATCCGCTACGTCCTCGTGCCGGGGCTGACCGACGATCTCGAGGACATCGCGAAGACGGCCGGTTTCGGCGCCAGCCTCGGCAACGTGGAGCGCGTCGACGTGCTGCCCTTTCACCAGATGGGCCGCTACAAATGGCACCAGCTCAAGATGAACTACACGCTCGAGAACGTTGAACCGCCGAACGCGGAACTGATCGAGCAGGCGTGTGGCGTATTTCGGGCGGCTGGGTTGAAGACCTATTGACGACCGTCCGCCGACGTCCCGGCGGCCCCTGCGCCACGTGGTTGAGTACGGATGCTCTCGAAGCTCCTCGTCGCCCTGTGTCTCATGGCGCTCTGTGTCGCCATCCACGCCAGCGGGGTGACGTCGGCCCTGCGCTGGGTTCGCCGCGGCAGCTATTCGACGCAACAGTTCTGGCGGTTGACGTGGTTTTTTGTCTGCGTCGCCGGCTGGATGATTCTTCTCCATCTCGGTGAGATCAGCGTCTGGGCTCTCTTGTACTTCTGGCGGGGTGCGATGGCCGACTTGCCGTCGGCCTTCTATTTCAGCGCCGTGACCTACACCACGACCGGCTACGGCGATCTGGTCCTGCCCGGGGAGTGGCGGCTGGTCGGCGGCGTGGAGGCCCTGACGGGCATCCTCATGTGTGGCTGGTCGACCGGATTCTTCTTCGCGGTCGTGAGCCGCGTGCATGGCGTACAGCCCAGGTCAAAGACATCATCATGAAGCCATTCCTTCGACCCTAGATTGATGCCTCGTGGTATTCGGTAGCGTTGGAACGTGCACAAGCCGTCTCATGAATACTGTCACGACACCACGTTACAACACGATGCCCACGATGACACGATGTCCACGATGGATCCCTCGTGAGTTCTCATCGTGTTCATCCGGTCATCGTGCTCATCGTGAGGCATGGCCGTCGGCGCGTTTTACCTACTTCGGTACGATCACGAGCAGTTCCAGCGGGTCTCCTCCGGCATTGCCGAGCCGGTGCGGCGTGTTTGCCGAAATCACGTCCACTTCGCCCCTGCGCACCCGGGAGGCACCCCAGAAATCCGCGAGCGGCCAGACATAGCCGCCGCGCAGATAGACGACGAGCACGTCCTCGCCGTGAAAGTGCAGCGGACCGCCATACGCGATCGGCTCGTAGCGTTCCCGCATGACGAGGACGCGATCGTTGTCGATCACGGTCGACACGTTCACACCGTACTGGGCATCGAGGGCTTCGCCCGGCGTGCCGCTGGCAGGACCGCGCGCATCCTTCAGTTCGATGGCGAGGGCCTCCAGCCGCGCGGGTCCGCGATTCTGGACGGCGCCTGCTCCAGCGGCCTGCCACACAGCGTCGGCCGGCATCCGGCCGCTCGCGTCGGCGGTGAAGTAGACGAGGACCTGATTGCCTCCCGCCGGGAGTGTCGCACCAGGTTCGACCGCGATCTGGCTGAGACGGAACCGATTGTTCTCCCAGGGCACCGCGAGTCGGCCGTCGCTCTGACGACCGTATTGAGCCGCGATGGGATGCGCGACGAGCGCGGCGAGCGCGACCGCCGCAAGGACTGGCGATAAGGAGACGGTGGGGCGGGGTTTCATGGTGACCTCTCTTCTTCTTCAGACCAGGGACGACGACCTCCCGGGCCGCCGTGCCGTCAGCCAGGGTCGTTCCGCGACGGGTCGCGGCCCGGCGTCGTGTACTCCACGCGGAACGCGGGCGCGCGGTATCCCGGCGCCCGGCTGGGCTCCGGAATCGCGACCGTGTTGCCATCGCGGATCGCCGTGAAGTGCGGCGACATGATCTCGACGCCAGCAGCGTAGAACGCATCCTGGATTCTGGAGTGCAACGTTGCATAGATGTCGACCATGTCGCGCGGCGAGGCGGTGTACGCGTTGATCTCGTAGGTGACGTAGAAGTCGTTCAGGGCGGTCTGCCACACGAACGGCCGCGGCTCCGTGAGCACGCCCGGTGTCTGCAGCGCGGCCCCGATCAGCAGCTCGTGAATGGTCCGCCACGGCGCGTCGTACCCGATCGTGACGCTCGTATGGAGGATGAGGCCGAGGGTGTTCGCCTCACGGGTGTAATTGACCACCGAGCTGCCCAGGACGATGCCGTTCGGGATCATGATGTCCTCGTTCTTGATCGTCCGCAGGCGCGTGGCGAGGAGCGACGCCTCGATGATGTCGCCGAACGAGTCGCCGACCTTCACCCGATCCCCCAGCCGGAAGGCGCTCGTATACGTCAAGACGATCCCGGCGATCATGTTCGACAGGGCCGAGCTCGACGCGAGGGAGACGAGTACGCCCATGAATAGCGACACACCGGCGAACGCGGGAGAGTCCGACGCCGGCAGATACGGGAACGCCACGACGAGCCCGAACGCGATGAGGAGCACTCTGACGATCTTGTTCGTCGTCGCCGCCCACTCGGCCGGGAAATTCGCGAACACGATGCGGCCCTGTGCAATCTGCTCGAAGACGATCCTCACGAGTCGAACCGCCGCATACACGATCCCGCCGATGACCACGACGAACACCAGGTTCGGCAAGTAGCCGACGACGGCGTCCGCGGCCACTCGAACTGGCCTGACCACATAGTCCAGCAGCGTCGCCGACAGCGCGCGCGTCCACGGAAAGAGCCCGAGCACGTAGGTCAAGTACAGATCAATGGCCAGGCCGAACAGCACGAGTTGACTGGCGCCGACGACGCCGTCGATGGCGCGGCCGAGCCGGTCAGCGGAGAGGATCTCCGCCTGTTGAACGCGCAGCGCGCCCGGACTTCTCGCTCGCCAGCCGTCGATGCGATGGTGGATAGCCCGGGTGACGCGCCGAATCATCCATATGAGGGCGCCCAGTACCAGCGTGGCCAGCAGCCCGTAGACTCCAGAGCGAACGAGCGTCGCCGGCGCATAGCGTAACCGTTCGGCCCGGATGGCCGCCTCCAGCTCGCGGGCGTACTGCTGCGCGATGACGGGCCGCGCGGCGCCGAGGCTTCTGGCATCCTGCTGCGTGATGACCATCAGCAGGTGTGGGCCGGCCCGCAGCTCTGACGAGCTGTCGCTCTCGGCCACGGTGACCGTGGGGTCCTGAAGGCTGCGATCGCGGATGACTTCCTGCAGTCGCTGGCCGATCCGGTTGGCCCGGAACTGCGGCGTATAAGGGCCGGCGCCCGTGGATACCCAGATGATCGGCTCGCCGCCGACCAGCACCGGAGCGCCGCGACCACGGTCCGCTTCGGGATCCTCGACGGCGGGCGTCGACTGCGCCGGCGTGGCGGCAGGGGCGGTCAGTTGGCGCGCGAGCGCGGGCGAGACAGGTTGCCACAGCACCGCCAGCAGGGCGGCCAAGCGTGCTCCGCGCGTGACCCTGGCGGATGTCGTCACCGCCGGCGGCGCCTCTTCACTTGCAGTTGGGCGAGCGATCGGGCGAGCGAGGCGTTGACGGTCGCCACTTCCTCGTCGGAGATCTTCTCCTGGAGCCGGGCTGCGGCGCGTGCGCGCGCTGCTTCGATCTTGGCTTCGTCGACGTTCTCCGCCGGAATCGCCATGTCGGTCACGATCGCCACGCGGGCGCCGGTCACCTCCACGAGTCCCTCGCCCACCGCGAGCGATCGGTCCTGTCCGTCTTTGCTCACGATGATCTCGCCGGGCACGAGCTGCGTGATCAAGCGAACGTGGTGAGGGTACACCCCCATCTCGCCCTCGATGGCCGGCAAGGTGACCAAGTGCACGTCTTCCGAGAAGGCGATCCCCTCGGGCGTGACGATTTCAAGTTTGAGCGTGTCGGGCATAAACAGCTTCCAGCTGCCAGCTTCCAGTTTCTCGGTTCCCAGCTCCGCTTTCGGCTCTTCCCGTAACGGCTGGAAGCCGGAAGCTGGAAGCTGGGAGCTATTGCGCTATCTCTTCGATCCCGCCCTTCATGTAGAAGTTGCCTTCGGGAACGGCGTCGTGCTTGCCTTCGAGGATCTCCTTGAAGCCGCGAACGGTGTCGGCGACCGACACCTGCCTGCCCTCGCGGCCGGTGAAGACCTGCGCCGAACTGAACGGCTGGCTCAGGAAGCGCTGAATTCTGCGCGCCCGATAGACCGTCTGCTTGTCGTCCGGCGACAGCTCGTCCATGCCGAGGATGGCGATGATGTCCTGCAGGTCCTTGAACCGCTGGAGCACCTTCTGTACGCGCCGCGCCACGTCGTAGTGCTCTTCGCCGACGATCTCCGGGGCCAGCGCGCGCGACGTCGAGGCCAGCGGATCCACGGCCGGATAAATACCCAGCTCCGCAATGGCGCGCTCGAGCACGATGGTCGCATCCAGATGCGCGAACGTCGTCGCCGGTGCCGGGTCCGTCAGATCGTCGGCTGGAACATAGACGGCCTGAAACGACGTGATCGACCCCTTCTTGGTCGACGTAATCCGCTCCTGGAGGACGCCCATCTCGGCGGCCAGGGTCGGCTGGTACCCGACCGCGCTCGCGGTCCGGCCGAGCAGCGCCGAGACCTCCGACCCCGCCTGGGAGAACCTGAAGATGTTGTCGATGAAGAGCAGCACGTCCTGGCCCTTTTCGTCGCGGAAATACTCCGTGATGGCCAGGCCGCTCAGGGCGACGCGGAGGCGCGCACCGGGCGGTTCATTCATCTGCCCGTAGACGAGAGCGATCTTCGACGCCCCCAGATCCTTCTGGTTGATGACCCCGGCCGTCGACATCTCGTGGTAGAGGTCGTTTCCCTCGCGCGTGCGCTCACCGACGCCCGCGAACACCGAGACGCCGCCATGAAGCTTGGCGATGTTGTTGATGAGCTCCATGATGACGACGGTCTTGCCGACGCCGGCGCCGCCGAAGGCTCCGACCTTCCCGCCCTTCAGGAACGGACAGATGAGATCGATGACCTTGATCCCGGTCGTGAGCACCTGAGGAGACGGCGACTGGTCGACGAGCGCCGGCGGCGGGCGATGGATCGGGTAGTACTTGTCCGCCTTGACGGGCCCGCGCTCGTCCACGGGGTTGCCCGTGACATCGAACACACGGCCCATGACGCCTTCGCCGACCGGCATGGAGATCGGCCCGCCAGTATCGGTGACCGCGAGGCCGCGCTTGAGGCCCTCGGTGCCGGACATCGAGATCGTTCGAACCCAGCTGTCTCCGAGGTGCTGCTGGACTTCGAGCGTCAGGTGGACTGGCTGGCTCTCGACGGTGTAGTCGATCGTCAGGGCGTTGTAAATTGCTGGCAGCGCCTGAGGGAATTCCACGTCCACGACCGGACCCACGACTTGAACGACTTTGCCGATGTTCATAAGGGTTCCTGTTTAGCTTCCAGCTGCCAGCTACCAGCTCCCAGCCTTTTGTTCGTGCTCTCAGCTGACTGCTGACAGCTGATGGCTGAGAGCGGTCATCCCGCCTGACCGCCCGCAATCTCCAGCAATTCCCTCGTGATGTTGCCCTGCCGCAGCTTGTTGTACTCGAGCGTCAGGGCGTCGATCAGGCTCTCGGCGCTGTCGGTCGCGTTCTTCATCGACACCATGCGGGCGCTCTGCTCGCTCGCTTTCGCATTCAGCAATGCGTAGTAAAGGAAGACGTTGAGATAGACGCCGAGGAGATAGGCGAGCACGGCCTCGGCCCCTGGCTCGAACATCGTCTCCTCAGTGTCGGCGGCCAGCGCCTGCTTCTCCCAATCGGGGATCCGCAGATCGGTGATGGCACCCACCGGGAGGCACTCCTGGGACACGGGCTCCTGCGTCAGCGTGTTGACGAAACGCGTGCTGATGATGCGCACCTCGTCCACGTCGCCCTTGAGGAAGAGGTCGCGGGCACACGCGGCAATCGCCCTGGCTTCGGGATACGTCGGCGAGTCGCCGTAGGCGAATTCCGCGGCCAGCTGACGCCGCGTGCGCGCCACGAACTGCGCCGCCTTGCGGCCGGCCGTGATGTAAATCGTCGACTGGGGATCGAACTGGGCCGCCAGCCGGAACACGTTCGTATTGAGCGCCCCGCAGAGTCCCTTGTCGCCCGCGATGAGAATGACCGCGCGCTTCCGCACGGCCCGCGCCTCCAGCAACGGATGAGCGAAATCCTTCAGCCGGGCGGTGGCGCTCCGCTGGATGCGATACAACAGGTGCGCGAACGGCGTCGCCGCGATCGCCGCCTGCTGGGCCTTGCGCATCTTCGAGGCCGCCACCATCTGCATGGCCTTGGTAATCTGCGCGGTGCCGCTGACGGACTTGATGCGCCGGCGGAGGTCACGGGGGCTGTTCATAGTCAGCTTCCGGCTTCCAGCTTCCGGCTTCCAGCATTCAGTTTCCGAGTCCCACTCTCGCCTTTCGGCTGGGAGCTGGATGCTGGAAGCTGGAAGCTATTTCTTCCACGTCTGCTTGAACTGGTCGGCCGCAGCCTTGAGTGCGTCCGTCAGCTCCTTGCTCAACGCCTTCTCAACGGCGATCTTTTTGAGCAGATCGGCCTTGCGCGTCGTCAGGAAGTCGGTCCAGGCGGCCTGGAACTCCTTGATCCGCTCCACCGGCACGTCATCGACGTACCCGTTCTGGACTGCCCAAATAACACCCACCTGAACGTCGACGGCGATCGGGCTGTACTGGGGCTGTTTGAAGAGCTCGACGATGCGCTTGCCGCGGTCGATCTTCGCCTGCGTAGCCGCATCGAGCTCCGACCCGAACTGGGCGAACGCTGCGAGCTCGCGGAACTGCGCCAGGTCGCCCTTGAGCTGTCCGGCCACCTGCTTCATGGCCTTGAGCTGCGCCGCCGACCCCACGCGCGAGACAGAGATGCCGACGGAGATCGCCGGTCGAATCCCCTGATAGAACAAGTCGGTCTCGAGGAAAATCTGCCCGTCCGTAATCGAGATGACGTTGGTGGGAATGTAGGCCGAGACGTCTCCGGACTGCGTCTCGATAATCGGGAGAGCCGTGAGCGAGCCGTTGCCGTACTGTTCGCCGACGCGCGCGGCGCGCTCGAGGAGCCGGCTGTGCAGATAGAACACGTCACCAGGGTAGGCCTCGCGACCCGACGGCCGTTTCAGTACCGAGGGACACCTGGCGATAGGCCACGGCGTGCTTGGACAGATCGTCGTACACGATCAACGCGTCCATGCCATTGTCCATGAACCACTCGCCCATCGCCGCGCCGGCAAACGGCGCGAGGTATTGACTCGTCGCGGAATCCGCCGCCGGCGCCGCCAGGATGATGGTGTACGGCAGCGCTCCGGCTTCCTCGAGCACTGACACGATTCGTGCAATCGTGGATTGCTTCTGCCCTATCGCCACGTAGATGCTGTACAGAGGCCGGTAGGCCTTGTCGCCCGCGGCCTCGGCCGCTTTGTTGAGGCGAGCCTGACTGATGATCGTGTCGATGCAGATCGTCGTCTTGCCGGTCGACCGGTCCCCGATGATCAACTCGCGCTGTCCGCGGCCGATCGGGATCATCGCGTCGATCGGCATGATGCCCGTCTGCACGGGTTGTCCGACCGGACGGCGCCGGATGATCCCCGGCGCGAGCTTCTCCACTGGATACGCGGCGTCGCTCGCGATGGGGCCCTTCCCGTCGAGCGGCCTGCCGAGCGTGTCGACGACGCGCCCCAGCAACCCCTTGCCGACAGGAACCTGCAGGAGCTTGCCTGTTGCGCGGACTTCTGCCCCCTCCTGGAGTTTCGTGTAGTCGCCGAGGATGATGACGCCGACCTCGGTCTCGTCCAGGTTCAACGCCAGACCCGTGATGCCCTGGCCGAAGTCGAGCATCTCGTTGAGCATGGCGTCGGCAAGGCCCTCGACCTTGGCGACGCCGTCGCCGATTTCGCGGATGATGCCTACGCTCTGCTTGGCGGCCGCGGTCTTGGCTCCCGCGATCTGCGCCTCGATTTCCCGTACCAGGTCAGCCATAGGTCATCTCACTCGTGAAGGTGTCAGAGACGTGACTCGAGTGCCGCCAGACGGGCCCGCACGCTGTCGTCGTAGACGTCGCTGCCCACTTTGATTCGCATCCCGCCGATGAGCGCCGGATTCTCTTCGAACGACGCCGCGAGTCCCGAGCCATACACACGCGCGAGTCCGGCCTCGATGCCATCCCGCATGTCGGCCGCCAGCGGCGTGGCGCTCTCGACAACGGCCGTATGCCGGTCGGAGTCGAGTCGCACCAGCCGCCGGAAGTCCGACAAGATGGGCAGCGCGCCACGGCGCTTGGAGGTGGCGACGCCAGCCGCCACCTGACGCACGCGGCCCTCATCCAGCCGTCCAGCGACGAGACAGAGTCGAAACAATTGCCGCGCCGCGCGCTTGACCTTCCGGTTTGCCCTCATGGCTCGAACCTGTTTCCCTGGTCTCGTGTTTCGCTCGCTCGCGCTCGGCCACCTCGCGCCTCGCGCGGGCGCATTCGCCTGCTAGCTCGCAAGGTGCCTGGCCGTTTCCTCCGCGAGCCGACGGTGGTCCTCCGGCGTCAGAATCTTGCCGGTGACCGATGCCGTGGTCTCCACAACGAGTCGTCCGACCTCGCGTTTGAGCTCCGTGAGCATGCTGGCGCGGTCGCGCTCGGCGGCTTCGCGCGCCCTGACCAGGATCTGCTCGGCGGAGGCGATCGCCTTCCGGGTTTCCTCTGCCTGGACGCGAGCGGCCGCCGCACGCGCTTCCTCGATCAGTTGCTTCCCCTCGGCATCGGCTTTCGTCAGCACACCGATGCGCTCCGCCTCGATGCGGGCGAGTTCCGTCTTGATCTTCTCGGCGTTGGCCAGCCCGCTCGCAATCTGCTGGCGCCGGGCCTCCAGGATCTGCAGGATCGGCTTGTAGGCGAGCAGGTACAGCACGACGCACACGATGCCGAAGCTGATGATCTGCGAGATGAGATGAGGCCAGTCGACGCCGAAGGTGGTGGCGATCTTCTCGAGCTGTCCGGCACCCTCGGTTACGGTCTGCATCGCTAGAACAGGCATGGTCGTGCACTCTCCAAGGTGTCCAAGCCGAGCTATTGCCCCAGCTACTGCCCCAGCTATTGGACCAGCTATTGGACCAGGAACAGGGCGTAGAAGACGATGGCCTCGGCGAAGGCAATGGCCAGAATCGACTGCACCATGATCTTCGTGGAAGCGCCGGGATTCCGTCCGACCGCTACCGATGCTCCCTGGCCGATCAACCCCACTCCGATCGCCGCGCCCAGAGCGGCAAGGCCGACGTGTAGACTCCCGGTCATCTTGTTTGTCCTTTCTGTGGTTCACCAGCTATCGCCGTTCCGCGCCGGTCACGCGAACGGATGTCCCCAACCGTCAACCATGCGCCGCCGTCGGCCCGGCTTCCTCGTGCTGACAGATGAGGAGCGTGAAGACGGCCGTCAGCAACATGAAGACCATCGCCTGCACCAGACCCACCAGCAACTCCATGAAGTAAAACGGTATCGGCAACAGCCAGCCCAGGCCGGGGACGATCGTGGCCATCGCCTCGAGCATGTTTTCGCCGGCGAAGACGTTGCCGTAGAGACGAAAACTCAACGAGACGGGGCGGAAGAGGATCGAGACGATCTCCAGACAGCCGGCCGCGAAGAACACGACGATCATGAGCAGTTTCATCACGCCCGTCGTGTCACCCTTCGGCGCGAACAGCTCGTGGAGCACGCCGCGAACGCCCACTTCCTGAAACGCCCAGACGATCCAGCACGCGAAGAACACCAGGGCCATGGCCAGCGTCAGGTTGAGGTCGGCATTGGCGCCCCTGAACAGCGGTTGCTCGACCGTGAAGCCCTCGGCGGTGTGATGTCCCCACCCGATCGTGCCGACGCCTGGAAGGAGGCCGATCCAGTTGGCGGCGAGAATGAAGATGAAGATGGTGCCAAAGAACCAGAACGTCTTCTCGACCAAGTGCCGGCCGATGATGCTCTCCAGAAGACCGTACAGACCCTCCACCAGCCATTCCAGGAGGTTCTGCGCGCCGCCCGGCACCTGCGCCATCCGCCGCGTCGCCACCTGGGCAAAGACGATGAGGCCGAGGGCGACGAGCCACGTCACGACCATGGAATTGGTGATCGGGAAGCCGAAGGGCCTCGCGATCTCGACGGCCTTCTGCGACAGGCCGTGCTCCACCGGTTCGACCAGGCTGAGACAGATGATGTCGAGCACATTCACCCCGATGCGATGGTCTACGCAGCACGGCTCGTGCCACCGCTTTGACCCGGCGCACGACAGGGGCTCGGCTAGAATCGCAGTCCGTCGGCTAGAATCGCAGTCCTATGAGTACACGTTGTCGTCGGCTCCTCCGGTATTCCGGATGTTCTCCGCGATGTCGGAGCCGTATCGGGTATGCTCCCCAGGGCGAGGCTGGGCGAACGTCGCGCCTCCGCTCGTTTCTGTGGCCGTTCCCGGCTGTAAGGCCCTCTGGTACGTGTGCTGCACATGTCAGGATCCTTGCGATTTCCGCAAAAAAGAGGTCTCTCATGATTCTTCGACAGACGTTACTGACCGGCGTGTTCTCCCTGGTGGCATCGACTCTGTTCGTCTCGCCGGCGCAGGCCCAGGCGGCCGAGACATTCACCGCAACCGCAGAAGTCAAGACGGCGGGAGGCGCCACGTCCAGCGCACCCGTCACGATCGTGGTCGACCGCAAGATGTCGCAAAGCGAAGCCGACAGTTTGACGGGGGCGTTCAAGACCGGCGGTGCGGCCGCGCTGCGTAAAGCGCTGGTGGGAGTCAAACCAACAGGCACGGTCCGGCTAGGCAGCGGAGCGGCAACCACGACACGGCTGACGATCGAGCGCGTGACGGACAAAGGCCGGCTCCTGACCATCGTTGCCGACCAGCCGATTCTGTTTCTCGGCGCCGGCGTCCCTGGCGCCAAGCCCAAGGACGGCTATGACTTCGCCATCATCGACATCGAGGTCGGCGCCACGGGCAGCGGATCCGGCACGCTCGCGCCCGCGGCAAAGGTAACGGTGAAGCAGGATGTCTTCGTCGTCGAGGACTATGGGGCCGAGCTGGTACGGCTGACAGCGGTCAAGAAAGTCAAGTAGCTCCGGCATTCCGGGGGAGCTCTGAGATTCCGGGGATGACGTCGGACGCCCACCTGGTCGCGATCGATTCGATCTCGGGCCATTCCGCGACGTTAGGGCCCACGCGCCGCGCTTCGCCCGTTGGAACGCGAAGTGCTACGTATCACGCAATGGTTCGCCTTTCGGTCGCCTTCAGCGCGGATTCGGGGCGGTGCGCAGAGGACATCCTCGAGGCGCTTCGCTTTCTGATGACGGGCACGAGGCTCGAACCGGGCTGCCGGGGATGCTCCGCCTGGGCAGAGCCCGATCTGACCGTGCATTACCTGGAAGAATGGGAGACCGAAGCCGACATGCGGCGGCGGGTCCGCTCGCCTCGCTTCACATCGCTGCTGGCCGTCATGGAGTCCCCCCAGGAGCCGCCGAAAGTGCAGTTCGACTTCGTCACGAGCACACGGGGACTCGACTACGTGGCCGAAATCCGTACCGAAACACGGCGCTGAATCCGGACGGCTGCCGGATATTGTCCAGAGGACAAACAGATGAAAGCGCAGAGGTACGAGAAAGCGTTGCGGAAGCTGCAGGTGCGCCTGTGCTACCTGCAACGATGGGTCAAGGAGAAGGGCCTTCGTGTCGTGGTCCTGTTCGAGGGGCGTGACGGGGCCGGCAAGGGCGGCACCATCCGCGCCATCACCGAGCGGCTCAGCCCGCGAGTGTTTCGGGTCGTCGCCTTGCCGGCGCCGTCCGACCGCGAGAAGAGCCAGGTCTACATGCAGCGCTACCTGCAGCACTTCCCCGCTGCCGGCGAGGTCGTCATCTTCGATCGGAGCTGGTACAACCGGGCCGGCGTCGAGTACGTGATGGGTTTCTGCTCGCCAAAGGAGCACGAACGGTTCCTTGAGCTCTGTCCGCAGATCGAGAAGTTCCTGATCGGGGGCGGCATCATCCTCATCAAGATCTGGATGGAAGTCAGCGATGAGGAGCAGAAGCGGCGCTTCGAAGCGCGGATCGAGGATCCGGTGCGCCAGTGGAAGCTCAGTCCGATGGATCTGCCCTCGCGCACGCGCTGGTACGACTACTCCCGCGCACGCGACATCATGCTGAAGAAGACCGACACGCGCATCGCCCCGTGGTACATCGTCCGCTCCGACGACAAGAAGGCGGCCCGGCTGAACACTATCGCCCACCTCCTCTCGGCCATTCCGCACAAGAAGCTCAAGGAAGTGAAGGTGAAACTTCCAAAGCGCTCGTCGAAGGGCGCCTATGACGATGACGCGTCGATCGCGCGTCGCCGATTCGTGCGCGAACGCTACTGAGGCGTTGGGAGCGGTGGGCGCTCCTCCGTTCTCGAAGACACGGCGGGGTTCGAGGAGCGTTTACAAGGGGGAGCCGTGACACGCATGCAGAGCCTCGTGATTGGCACTTACGCGCTCGTCGGGTTCGTCTGGTTCGGCCTTGCCCTCCCCATCGGATCGGCCGCGGTTGAACCGCAGACGTCGCAGAAGGCTGCTGCCGGCAAGCCGGCGTTGACGCCCGATGCGCTGGACCGCCTGCTCGCGCCCGTCGCCCTCTATCCGGATCAGCTGCTCGCGCAGATGCTCCTCTGCGCCTCCAACCCCGGCAAGGTGGCCGCGCTCAGTGAGTGGCTGGCAAGCCAGACGCTCAAGGGAACCGAGCTTCAGGACGCGGCAACCAAGTCGGGCTTCGAGCCGAGCTTCGTGGCGCTGGTCGTCTTCCCCCAGGTCGTGGACGCGATGGCCGGAAATCTGGAGGCGACGACCAGCCTCGGCCAGGCCTTCACGGCGGATCGTTCGGCTGTCTTCGCCAGCATCCAGCGGCTGAGGGTCAAGGCGCGTGACGCCGGGAAGCTCAAGAGCACACCTCAGCAGGATGTGGAGACTCGCACGACGTCGAGCGGCCAGCAGGTCGTCGTGATCGAGCCGGCCAACCCGCAGATCGTCTACGTGCCGCAATACAACGCGCAGACCGTTTACACCACCGCGCCGTCGTCGTCCACGGTAGTCGTTCAGCAGGAAAGCAGCAGCGGCAATGCGGTCGCCGCGGGACTCATCGGGTTCACCGCCGGCATCGCGATTGGCGCGGCGATCGACAACGACTACTACTACGGTCCCTATGGCTGGCACGGCGGCGGCTACATGTACGACGACGCGTGGGACGACTGGAACGACGCGCGCGAGGACGCGCGCGATGACTGGCAGGACCACCGTGAGGACATTGTCGATGAGCGCGGCGACCGCGCGAACAACGCCCAGGAACAGCGAACCGAACGCCAGCAGAACGCGCAGCAGCAGCGCACCGAGACCCAGCAGTCGCGGCAGCAGACGAGTCCGGAGTCGCAGGCTCAGCGCGACGCGCGGCGCACCGAAGCCCAGACGGCAACCGGACAGACGAGGACCGCGGGCACGAGTCAGGAAGCGCGCGGGTACAGCGGCAACACGGATAAGGCGGCCCGGGACCGGAGTGGCACGAAGTCGGACGCCTTTTCTGGCTATTCGAGCGGAAAGTCGGAGCGCGCAGCCAGCCAGCGTGGGAAAAGCAGCCGCAGCAGCTCGCGCGGAGGCCGCCGATGAGAGTCCAACGCTCGTTGACGATCGTGATTGAGGTCGCACTCACCTGCCTGACGCTGACAACGCTCGTTTCGTGCTCGCGCACCGCTCCGGCCACACCGTACCGAACCTTCGCCGCGCCGGAGGACGCCGTAAAGGCGCTGGTCGAGGCCGCCAAAGCCGGAGCGCTCGAGGACGTTGTCGCGATCTTCGGACCAGACGGAAAGGAGCTCGCGGACTCCTCCGATCCTGCAACCGCTCGTCGCAATCGCGACGTGTTCGTGGTCGCGGCCGCCGAACATTGGCAACTCGTCGACGACGGGAACGAGCGCAAGGTGCTCGTCATCGGCAACGAGGCATGGCCGTTTCCGGTTCCACTGACCAAAAGTGCGAGCGGCTGGCGGTTCGACACGGCCGCGGGAAAAGAAGAAGTGCTCGCCCGCCGAATCGGCCGCAACGAGCTGGAAGTCATCCGGATCTGCCGCACCTACGTCGCCGCACAGCAGATTTATGCCGAACGGGGACACGACGGACAGCGGGCGGGAGTTTATGCGAAGACCTTCCGGAGCGATCCGGGCCGCGAGAACGGACTCTTCTGGCCCGCAGGCCGTGGTCAGAGACGCAGTCCACTGGGTGACCTCATGGCACATGCCGCGGAAGAGAGCCGGCCGGCTGCTGACGATGGCCCGCAGCCGTCACCCTTCCATGGTTACTACTTCAAGATCCTGACCGCGCAGGGCGCCGCCGCGGCGGGGGGCGCGAAGGACTACGTGGTTGACGGGAGGATGTCAGGTGGGTTCGCGCTCGTGGCGTGGCCCGCGCAGTACGACTTCACGGGGGTCATGACGTTCGTCGTTGGCCGCGACGGCTCCGTTCGTGAGAAGGACCTCGGCGCCGGCACCGACTCCGCGGCCAGGGCGATGACCTCCTACGACCCTGACGCGTCCTGGACGCCGGCACAGTAAAGACGTGAAGCGTCGCGTGGCCGATGCAGGCAATCACCGATAGCACCTCGACCGAGTCAGCCCGAGCGAGCCAGTCCGAGCGCCTCGTGGACCCCATCGCGCGGGTGTCCGAGATCCTCTTCGGCCTGATCATGGCGCTGACGTTCACGGGCACGCTGAGCGCGGCGACCGCCGGTCGCGAGGACGTTCGTGAGCTGCTCATCGGGATGATCGGGTGCAACATCGCGTGGGGGCTCGTCGACGCCGTCATGTTCCTCATGAGCTCGCTGACCGAACGCGGCCATGACCTGCTCACGATCAATGCGGTGCGCCGCGCCGGCACACCCGAGGAGGCCCATCGCGTCATCGGAAGTGCTCTGCCTTCTCTCGTCGCGTCGATCCTGTCGACGGAGGACTTCGAAAAGGTGCGTCAGGGGGTGCTGCGGCCTGCCGAATTTTCCCGCCAAAGCCGACGCTGAACAGGAAGGACTGGCTCGGGGCGCTCGCCGTGTTCCTGCTCGTGTTTCTGTCGACGTTCCCGGTGGTGATTCCGTTCCTCGTGTTCACCAACGTGCGCATCGCGATTCGCGCATCCAATCTGGTTGCTATCGTGATGATGTTCGTCGCCGGATACTGGCTGGCCAAGCATGGCGGGCACAACCCGTGGCGCGCGGGCTTGAGCGTGGTACTTCTGGGCGTGGCGCTGGTCGCGATTGCGATCGCCCTGGGAGGATGACCCCAGCGTGGTCATCGACCGCTCACTCGACATTGGGCGCAGCTCGAAGACCTTCCTGGGTTGCTCCGCCCTGTCATCAGAAGCTGTACCCGAGGTACACCATGCCGTAGGCGAAGTTCTTGGTGCGACCGGTTGCTTGCTGGACGGCCTTCCCGGGGTCGGCGTAGGCGCCGAGAAGGCTCACCGTAAAATTCTGGTTCAGTTTCCAATCCGCGTACGCATCGATCTCGAACGCCGCGTCGGTCGAGGTGACATCGGGCCCGACCGATCGGGGCTGATCGAATGCGAACTTGTAGAACATCAGTCCTCCGCCGAGGGCATCGTTCGGAGACACGTGAACGCGGATCTGATGCGATTTCAGATTTGAGTTGGAGAGGAAGTACTCGCCCGCGATCTCACCCTGCCACCAGGTGCCCCAATCGTAGAAGCCAGGGAACAACGGATCGAACGCGTCGTTGCTCGCCGTGTCCGGATCGTCGCCCTGGAAGAAGGCGTAGCGATAGGAGAGCTTTGGTTTCCACGTGACCTTGCTGAGTTCATAAGCGCCCTGGAATGTCCACGCGTTCGAGTCGAGCGCCTCGCCGTTGCGCTCCGAGGCGTACTCAACCTCAAACGATAGATCGGGCGTGCTCTTGAGAGGAGCGGTGTAGGCGCGCAGGTTGAGCACGTTCAGCCCGTCGCGGCCCGGATCGATCTCGGCATTGGCGAACCACTTCATGTAGGTGGCGCCGAACGTCGTGTTCTCGCCGATGCTGTACTCGTAGTTGGTGCCCCACAGACGGCTGCCGCTGTCGCTCTCCGGGAGCTCGTCCTTGTCGAGGTAGAAGGCCTCGACCTTATGCGGTCCCGGCTGAAAGCGGCCGATGGCCGCAAACTCGAAGGCCTTGCGCGCGTTGGTCCAGTACCCGCCCCTGGTGCCTCCCTCGGCCGCACCGTCCCAGAGCAGAAAGCCCGTGACCGAGGCTGGTACTGCGTCCGCCCGATGACGAAGTCCAGCGCGTTCTCGCCCATCGTCAGCGACTTTCCCGACCGCCAGCCGATGGAGAGATCCTCCGGTCCGAAGGACGAAACGTCCTCGCCGAACGCGGCCGGCACCGAGCCATACGTGCGCTCGCCGACTGCACTCAACTTGCCGTAGATTTCGCTCGACGATGCGAGGGTGTAGGTGGCCGAGATCGCCGGCTTGGCATAGCCTTCGAACCACTGATCGCTGAGGTTCTCGTCGACTCCCGGCTCCTTCGGGTTGGTGAAGAGCGAGTTCGCGAAACCGAACGACCCCCACCCGGCGTCGAAATTGAACGTCCACTTGACGCGCGAGGGCAATCCCGTCGGCCGCTCCTCTTCCTGCTTCGCTTGCTCGGGGGGCTTGTCTCGCGTCGCGTCCTGGGCTCGCAGGGTCGTCGGCGTCATGAGCGTGATCACTGACACGAACAGAACGCTTGGCATTGCCCAGGTCATGGCTGCTCCTCGTCTCCCTTCCTCGACGCCGAACGCGTCCGCACGCATGCCTCGGTGCCCGACAGGGTGCTGTCGTCGTCAAGTCGTTCGGAGTGCACCCGGCCTGCCAGCCAATCGGGGCGGGACGAAGGCGAGGTAAGGCCTTCTTTGCCCCCTTCTTACGCGCTTCGAGGTGCGGTCGGCGAACGGAACCGAGCCCCGCCGCCCGGGATGCCGGATGAACTCCGGGATTCCGGGGTTCGGGCATTTCCGCCGGAACGAGAAGGCCGAGACGATTGTAGGACGCGGGCGGCACGCTGTTCGCAGCTGACAGTCCGTTTCCGCGCTACCGCGCGTGCTGGAGGTGGCTGTGCGATGGTCCGGCTCGTACTTGTCGAGCTTGTTGGGTGCCTGCGTTCTCGCGCTCGCGGTCGGCGTTGTCGCGCGGGCACAGACGGTTCCGCAACCCCAATCGGCGCCCCCGCCTCCGGCCGCCGAACAGCCCAGGGACCCGCTCGGTCGCAGCACGCCACGAGGCACGGTGCTGGGATTCCTGAGCGCGGCCCGCAGGGGGGACACCGAGGTCGCACGTCAATACTTGAACACCAGGCTGAATGACAACGCGGCCGAGGCGCTCGCCCAGCAGTTGTTCGTCGTGCTCGACGCCCGCCTGGCGGCCCGGCTCACGCAGTTGAGCGACGCGCCCGAGGGATCCCGCGCCAATCCGCTCTCGCCGAACCAGGAAGTCATCGGGACGATCACCGGGGATACGGGCGCGGTGGAGATCGTCGTCGAACGCGTGGAACGCGCGAAGTCGGGAGCAATCTGGCTGTTCTCGAGCAAGACGCTCGACGCCATTCCCGCGCTGTACGAGCAGGTCACCAGGAGGCGGACCGACGCGGCGGTCCCTGGCGTTTTGTTCGACACGCACCTCGGAGGTGTCCGTCTCCTCGACTGGCTCGCCGTTCTGCTCGGGCTCCCCGTGCTCTACTTCGCGACGACCCTGCTGAACCGGGCGCTCAGGCCCCTGGCCCACGTCGTGTGGCGCCGCCTGTTCGGGGAGTCCGACCTGTCCACACGCAACAACGCGCTCCCTTTCCCTGCGCGCCTGCTGGTTCTGGCGCTCGTGAGTCGCTGGCTGCTCCCGCGCCTGCCGCTGTCGCTGCTCTTGAGGGAGTTCTGGGGCAACGCGGCCATTCTGCTCACCATCGTCGCCGTCGCCTGGCTGCTGGTGCTCCTCAACGGGGAAATCGAAGCGTACATCCGTCGCCGGCTTCCCGCGTCAAACGGTGCTGCGGTGTCCCTGCTGCGCGCCGGGCGCAGAGGCGTCGACGTCCTGGTGATCTTCGTCGCGCTGCTCGTCACGCTTCGCCACTTCGGTGTCGACCCGACGCCGGCGCTGGCGGGGCTCGGCGTGGGCGGCATCGCGGTGGCCCTCGCCGCGCAGAAAACGCTCGAGAACGTCATCGCGGGCGCGTCCTTGATCTTCGATCAGGCGGTGCAGGTCGGAGACTTCATGAAGATGGGCGACATCAGCGGCACCGTCGACCATATCGGCCTGCGCTCGACGCGCATTCGCACGCTCGATCGCACGGTCGTGAGCGTGCCCAACAGCCAGATCGCGAGTACGAGCCTCGAGACGATCTCGGCGCGCGACAAGTTCTGGTTCCATCCCGTCGTGGGCCTGCGCTACGAGACGACGCCCGAGCAGCTCCGGGCGGTCCTCGATGGGATCCGCCAACTGCTCCAGTCGCACGGCGCAATCGATCGCGAGTCGGTGCGCGTGCGCTTCCTGCGGCTCGGGGCGTTCTCTCTCGATGTCGACGTCTTTGCGTATCTGCAGGCGCGCGATTGGAATCACTTTCTCGAGATCCAGGAGCAGCTTCTCTTCGGCGTCACGGACATCGTCAGCAGGGCCGGCTCCAGCATCGCCTTTCCGTCGCAGACGATGTATGTGGCGAACCGGCAGGAAACGGCAGCGGCGCCGGAATCAGAACATTAGTCGGTTTCCTTCGCGAGCCTCGTGGTCTTCCACCTTCGCCAGGGCTTTGGTGGACCGCCGTAGCTTTAGCGTAGGCTGGTCGCGATCATCGGTGATCGGTCGTCGACCGTGTTTTGCGGGTTGCAGGTTCCGGCGAAACTATTTCGGGCTCGACCCGCCGCCGGGCGGCGCCGGGGGCGCGGGCTTTGGCTCGAAGCTGCCCCCCAGGGCAAGATGCAGGTTCACCCGTTGCACGCGTTGCTCGGCCTGCGCGCGGATGAGCGCGGCGCTCGTGGTGTTCAGGGCCAGCTGGCGCTCGGTGACGAAGCGAAGATCGGTGCTGCCGACCTTGAACTGCGTCTGCACGATTTCGAGCGCGCGCTGGTTGTGAGATTGGGTTTCCGCAAGGATTCGTTCCCGGTCCCGGGCGGCGATCTCCGACGCGAGTGCGTTTTCGACTTCGCTGAACGCGCGGAGGCCGATCGAGGCGTAGGCGGCGACGGCCTGTTTCTGCTCGACGGTCTTGATTTCGACCTGGGTCTTGAGCGCACCGCCTCTGTAGACGGGAGCGAGGAGGCTGGCACCGACGTTCCACACCGGGTTGCTATGGTCCTGAAGCACGAAGAGCTCGCTCGAGATGCTGCTGACGCCAGTCGTCAGGGAGATCGTCGGCAGTCGCGCCGCCTTGGCCTCGCCGACCCGATTGAAGGCGGCCGCGACGCGCCGCTCGGCCGCGACGACATCCGGGCGACGCTCGAGCAGCTCCGACGGAAGCCCGGCCGGTACCGCGTCCGGCTGCCCGGGTAGCCGCGCGCTGACGCTGGCCGCCGCCGCGGGATACCGGCCGATGAGGATCTCGAGCGCCCTGAGCGCCTGTTCGCGAGCCAGCTCCAGCTGCCGAAGCGCGTCGCGGTAGGCGCCGAGGTTGGCCTGCGCCACTTCGACATCCTGGTCGTTGCCGACGCCCACGCGCGATCGCGTTTCGGCCAGCCGCACGAGCTCTTCTCCGCGACCGACGGTCTGCCGGGCCAGCTCCGCCTGGAGGCCCGCCTCAGTGGTCAGGAACCAGCTGCGTGCGACGAGTGCGGCGATCGACTGCCGCGCGTACTCGAAATCAGCCTGTGCCGACGCGGCGTCGGCCGATGCCGCGGCGCGGCCGTACCTCACCCGGCCCCACAGGTCGAGCTCCCAGCTCAGGGTGAGCGCCCCTCCCTGAATACCCGAGCCGTCTCCCGACATCTTGGCGCCGCCGCGCGCGAAGAAGTCAACAGACGGATAGAGCTTCGCACCGGCCAGCTTGGCGTAGAGGAGCGCCTGCTCGACGCGCGCCGCGCCGACGCGCAGGTCGGCGTTGTGCGCGATGGCTTCGAAGACCGCGGCGGTCAGCTGATCGTCGTGAAACGCGACGAGCCAGTTGTCGGATACCACGCCGGCACCCGCGCCCGCCGCCGTCCAACCGGCTGGGACCACCGTCGCCGGCAACGCCTGTTCCTTGATGGCCGCCGCGTCCGGCGGCTTCTTCAGGGCGCAGGCCGGGAGCAGCGACAGTGCGACGGCCGCGAACAGAGCCGCGAGGCGCGCGAGGCGTCTCTTCGGCGAACGATCGCCAGGCCGCGCGTGAGGTGCTAACACGGTCTTCATCAGTGCCCCAGACTGATGCTGTGTTTGATGATGATGTAGTCGAAGTACGACTGCACCCGCAGAATGACCTTGCGGATGATGTGCACCAGCGTGAGGTGCTCGGTGTAGATCGCCGTGGACCCACGCGCGCCCGCGGCGAGAAACAGCGCGTTGTCTTCCTTGCCGACGACGAGCTTGACCGGAAACTGTCCGGGCGGCGGATTCAAACCGGTTCGCGGCAGATTGCCCGACGCATCGACCTGTCCCTGCGACTGCGCCCAGATAATGGAATCGACCTTCGCCTTGATGATGCGCCCCGGATAGGTGTCGAGCGTGATCTCGGCGTGGTTGCCCGGCTCGACCTGGTGCAGCTCGTTCTGGCCGAAGAGCGCGAAGATCTGGTACTCGTCGTCGACAAACGTCATGACCTCGTTGAACGGCATGCCGGCGACGAAAAACCCTGGACGGAGCATGACGTTGACCATCGTGCCGTTGGCTGGCGCGACGACCGTGGTCTGCGAGAGATCCCACTTCGCATTCTCGAGCTGGGCGCGCGTCGTGTCGAACTGCGCCTGCGAGGCCTTCACCTGTGCCTGCGCCGTGGCAATCTGCGCCTTCACCTCGGCGACCGACGCGAGGTCGACGCCGACGCGGCCGGAGAGCTTCTCGCGGACCTGCTGCTCGCCGGCACGCGCCGTGGCCAGCTGCGCGGTGAGCTCGTTGACGTTGGTCTGTGCCTGCTCCAGGTCGAAGCGGTTGCCGGCGCCGGCGGCGACGAGCTCGGTGTTCTGCTTGACGCGCGTCCGCGCGAGTTCCAGCGATGCCGACAGTCTCCCGACTTCACCGGTGGCGGCCTTCAACTGCTCGTTCAGCTGTCGCTCGCCCGTCGACGCATCGGCCAGCCGCGCCTGCACCTCGGCCAGCCGCTGCCGATCGGCACCAACGCGCGCCTCGTCTGCCGCCAGCTTCGCCTCGAGCGAGTGCACCTCGTTCTGATACGGCGTCGGGTCGATCTTGAAGAGGACGTCGCCCTTCTTGACCGGCCGGTTGTTCTCGACCGGCACTTCGATCACCCGCCCTCTCACCTGCGACACGATCGGCACGACGTACTTGACGACGCGGACGTCGCTCGTCGTCGGCGCGAAGACGTTCAGCAGGAGCAGGAGAATGGCAATCGCCACCACGGGGAAAATGGCCACGGCGACCTTCCAGGGTGTCGTCCACGGCAGCAGCTTCAGCTTGATGAAGATCAGCCAGACGAAGAACGCATAGATGCCAAGGAGGATGACTTCCATCTACCGGGCCTCGTTATCCACGAACTTGGCTTCGAGCGCCTCGAGATCGGCGCGAAGGGCTCTGAGCTCGGATGCTGGAACCCGCCCCTCGAGCCGGGCCAGCCGGTCGCGAAGGCTCGCCTCTGCTTCTTCCGCGCCCGGTTCGTGCTCTCTCTCTCCTCATGAAGCTTGTCGGTGCCGTATGCCAACTTGTGGAGGGCCGGCTTGGAGTAGGCCCAGACCCACGCAATCGGCCACAGCAAGCCACCGAAAACGAGCGAGAGGAGGCACAGCGTGCGTATCGCCTCGAACTGGGGATGGTTGCGCTTGTGCGCGATCTGCTCCGGCAGGATATGCACCATCCAGAAGACGGCGATGAGCACGACCGGGACGACGAAGATGACGAACAGGGCGATGAACGTCGCCAGCTTGTCCTCAGCCTCCTCGGAGAGGAGCGACGCCCGGGCGTCCGACGGTACCAGCAGCAACAGGCCGACCATGAACAGCCCGACGATGGTTCGGCGAGCGACGTCCGCGGTCCTCGAGTGCTCAGGCATCTTTGCCATGATCCAGCGTTCCATCAGCGAGAGTGGTTGGTGACAGGTGACAGACAAGACTATCGGCTAAGATGATACTCGTTCGGATCAGCAGTTGCCGTGCCATGTCCCGGCCGCCCGTGGAAGTTCCGCAAACGATGGCCGCGTGGCGTGGCGCGACTCTCGGTGGCAGAGCCGACCATGGACGAGGCCTCCGACATAGCGGGCAGGCTCCGGCATACCGGAGTCTGCGACGATTCCGGGGTAAATCCGGCGTCCTGAATTTGACCTGTGGCCGCGAAGTGTGGTCTTGATCCGAAGAACATGCCAGAGACCGATGGCGAGAGGAACGTCCGGGCCTGGGCTGCTCGGATCTCACGCGGAACGCCTGTCCGAACTGCGCTGTCGAGAGCCTGCCGAGCGGTGTGCTGGTCGTCGCGCCGGATGGCACGATCGTGGTCGTCAACCGCCAGCTCGAACGCCAGTTTGGTTACGACCGTCAGGAGCTGATCGGGCGCTCCGTCGACGCGCTCCTGCCCGACGCGCTCGGAGAGGTTCACGCTACGCACCGGCGCAGCTTCATGGCCAGTCCCGAGGTGCGCTCGATGGGCGTCGAGCGCGAGCTGTTCGGCCGGCGTAAGGACGGCTCGCAGATTCCTGTTGAGATCGGCCTGAATCCCATTCCCACCGAGGCGGGCGTCTTCGTGCTCGCATCGGTCGTGGACATCACCGAGCGCCGCCGGCTGCAGACCGAGCACGACCGCGCTCTCGAGGAGGCCGTCCAGTTCGACCGCATGGTCAGTGAGCTTGGCGGCGGGATTCGTGGACGTGCCAGCCGACAAGCTCGACCGGCCATCGACGACTCACAGCGGCGTATCCTCGAAGCGCTGGATCTCGATCGCGGCGCCATATTCCAACTCTCGGGCGATGACGATCTCGTGCTGACCCACCACTGGTCACGCCCTGGCCTGACGCAGCCCGTGCCCTCGCAAGTGTCGGCGATGCGCACGTTTCCCTGGTCCCTGAAGAAGGGTGCTGAGCGGGGAGATCGCGAGTTTTTCGTCCATCGACGACGTACCCGATGCGGCCGAACGCGAAGCGATTCGCTTCTACGGCACGAAGTCCCGGTTGGCGTTTCCTCTCTCGATCGGCGGCCGCATTGCGGGGACGTCGCCTTCTCCTCCAGCCTTGCGAGGCTCGCTCATGGCCGCCGGTCATCGTCAGTCGGCTGCGTCTGGTCGCCGACGTCATTGAGCGCCGCGCTGTCGCGCCGGCAGGCGGACGTGGCGTTGCGCGCGAGCGAGCAGCGGTTTCACTCGCTTGCCGACAACGCGCCCGTTTTGATCTGGGTGAGCGGACCGGACAGACTGTGCACCTGGTTCAATCGCCAGTGGCTCGATTTCGTCGGGAAGACGATGGAGCACGAGCTCGGCACCGGCTGGGCCGCCAACGTCCACCCCGACGACGTCGAGTCGTGCCTTCAGACGTATACGAAGCATTTTGACGCACGCCAGCCGTTCCACATGGAATACCGCCTCCGCCGGCACGACGGCGAATGGCGATGGGTGCTCGACAACGGCGCGCCGAACTTCGACGGCGATGGAGTGTTTACCGGGTATCTCGGCTCGTGCATCGATATCACGGAAGAGAAACACGCGAGGCAGGAGATCGAGCGCCTGCGCGACCAGCTGCAGGCCGAGAACGTGTACCTCCGGAGTGAAGTCAAAGACCGGCTTGGCACGGGGGTCATCATCGGACAGAGCGAAGCCATCCGGCGCGTGCTGGCCCAGGTCGAACAGGTGGCCGTCACCGACTCGACGGTCCTGCTGCTCGGCGAGACCGGCACAGGGAAAGAGCTCTTCGCGACGCAGATTCACGAGCTGAGCGCCCGTCACGCCCGTGCGATGGTGCGCGTGAACTGCGCGGCAATTCCGGCCACGCTCATGGAGAGCGAGCTGTTCGGTCGCGAGAAGGGCGCGTTCACGGGGGCGCTCACGCGGCAGGTCGGGCGCTTCGAGTTCGCGGATCACTCGACCATCTTTCTGGATGAGATTGGCGACCTGCCAGTCGACGTGCAGGTCAAGCTGCTGCGCGTGCTCGAGGAGCGGCAGATCGAGCGACTCGGCAGCCCGAGACCCATTCGCGTGGACACGCGGATTATCGCCGCCACGCACCGGAATCTCGAGCGGCGGATTGCCGATGGAAAGTTTCGCGAGGATCTGTTCTATCGGCTGAACGTCTTCCCGATCCAGGTCCCTCCGCTGCGGGAACGCGTCGAAGACATTCCCCTGCTCATCTGGCGCTTCGTCGAGGAGTTCTCCCGGACGTTCGGCAAGCGGATCGATGCCATTCCCGAAGGAGAACATGGCCGCGCTGCAGCACGTACGCGTGGCCGGGCAACATCCGCGAGCTCCGCAACATCGTCGAGCGTGCCATGATCGTGGCGACAGGCCCCACCCTGACCATTGCCGTGCCTGCTTCAACCGCCGCCGTCCGGAAAGCGCAGCGCCAGGCTGACGGATGTCGAGAAGGAGCACATCAGGAGCGTGCTCGACAGCGCCGGCTGGCGCATTCGAGGACCGGCAGGCGCAGCGGACCGGCTCGGGCTGCCGCCAACCACGCTCGAAACGCGCATGGCCAAGCTCGGGCTCACTCGCCCGAAGCATCGGCCCTGAGTGGGCGCCCACGAATGCTCGTGGGCTGACGTCACAGGCCGATCGACCGGCGGGGGAAAATCACGCACCGCAGAGGACTTTCCCGCCGGTTTGCTCAGCCCTCGTCAAGCAATGCCCCTCGTCTCTACGTGCAAACAGCAGACTTGATTGAGGATCGGTCGGGCACACCAATTGCTCGCACACTGGAAGCCTGCGCCTTTAGCGCTCCCAATTGCTGGGGCCGCTTGATCGGAGATATTCCCTGTGGAAATAGCACGTGCGACCGGGACGGATGCGTCTGGACGAGACTTGGTGAAGCAATTCGGTTGGGACCCAATCGCCATCGTGGGGCGGAATGGCGCGGACATTCGTCATGACGTCCACGAACGGATGGGCTCACGCATGGTTGATGGTGAGAGCGTGGCCGTACAGCACGTTCTGACCCAGATAGAACAGGTGGCACCGACCGATTCAACGGTGCTGCTGCTCGGAGAAACCGGCACCGGGAAAGAGGTCTTTGCGGCCAGGATCCACGAGTTGAGCGCGCGCCGAGGCCGGCCGATGGTGTGCGTGAACTGCTCGGCGATTCCGGCCTCGCTCATGGAGAGCGAGTTGTTCGGGCGCGAGAAGGGCGCATTTACCGGAGCCGTGGCGCGACAGATGGGCCGCTTCGAGTTGGCGGACCACTCGACCATTTTCCTCGACGAGATCGGCGATCTGCCCTCCGAGGTGCAAGTCAAGCTGCTGCGCGTGCTCGAAGAGCGGCAGATCGAGCGACTCGGCAGCCCGAAAGGCATCCCCGTTCACGTGCGGATCATCGCGGCCACACACCGCAATCTCGAGCAACGCATTGCCGAGGGAACCTTTCGCGAAGACCTCTTCTACCGTCTCAACGTCTTCCCTATCCGTGTGCCACCGCTGCGCGAGCGTGTCGAAGACATTCCCGATCTCGTCTGGCACTTCGTGGAGCGGTCCTCGACGAGGTTCGGCAAGCGGATCGACACCATCCCCCCCGAAACCCTCGCCATGCTGCAGCGGCATGCCTGGCCGGGCAACATCCGCGAACTGCGCAACGTCGTCGAGCGCGCGATGATCGTGGCGACAGGCCCCCGGCTGAGCATGACCCTTCCCGCCTCGATGGCTGACACCACGAAGGGCAGCGAGAAACTGATCGACGTTCAGAAGGAACACATCCGCAGCGTGCTCGCGAGCGTCGGCTGGCGTATTCGCGGAGCGGGTGGCGCGGCCGAGCGGCTCGGACTCCGGCCCACCACGCTCGAGACGCGGATGACCAAGCTGGGGCTCGTTCGGCCGTCGGCGGCATGATGTTTCCCGACGTAGTGTCGGGGCCTGTTGGACGCTCGACTTACGGCTTACGGTCGAATGTTGACCGCCGCGGTCAGCTGAAACTGGAGCCGCGTTTCGGCCGGCAGCTTCAGGTGTTCCTCGCCTCCGGCGGAGACTGCGGCGCCGGTCGCGCCGCCGATGGCGGCGCCGATGGCCGCCCCCTCACCGCCTCCCGCGATTCCTCCGACGATGGCGCCGAGGCCGGCGCCTCCAGCGACCTTGCGTGTCGTTTTCTTGCCCTCGCCTTTGCCCTTTGCCTCGACGTACGCGGTGGCCACCTGGTACACGAATCCGCCAAAGCCGATGGCGTTCAGCTTCAAGGAGATCTTGTCGCTGCCCTTCATCTTGCCCGACTGTTGCACCTGGACGGCTTGCAGAGTCGCAGAGGCCCCACGCGGAATGACGACCGACCCGCCCATCATGACCGGGTCATCGACAAGCGCTTTGAAGGTCTGGCCGGCCTGCGAGGCGTCCACGTCGATCGCCTGCGTGAGGCGTACGTTCACCGCCGTGCCCGCTGGGACAGTGACCGGCTTGGGAGCCGAGGCGGGAATTGGCGCCGCCGCCGGCTTTGGCGCCGCCGCGGGTTGAGGTGCGGGCTTGGGTTTCCGCGCCGTGAATTCGACCGCCACCGCCTCTTCGAGGGGAATCTCGGAAACGCTTCCGTTGTCGAGGAGCACACGCACGGATTTGCTGTCGCCACCGATGAACATGCCTTCCACGACCTTACCCGATCGCAGCTTGACCCGGTCGGCCGAGAGCGATGCGCCCGCTCCGAGGACGAGCACCGCGGCGATCACACGAGCTGAAGATCGAGCGCTTCGGATACGCATCTTCCTGATCACTTCCGTCACTTGACGATGGGAAGCGCGGCCGAGATCTGCAGGTCGATAATCAGCAGCAACTGATGCTCGATTTGCAGGAAACGCAGGGCCGTGCGCGGCGACAGTGCCGTCTTGACGCGATCGAAGTACTTCGCCTTGACTGCCTGCCGCCGTGCCTCCAGGTCGAGTGCCTTGGCGGCGAGCTTCTCGGCGGTCGCATCGGTGAGGTTCGAATAGTTCTTCGCATACTCCGCGATCATGGCGATCCGCTCGTCGCCGAGCTTGGCCATCTCGAGGTCGTACTCGCGATAAATCGGCCAGAACGCCGCGTCCTCGGCCTCGGTGAAGTTCATCACCTCGGTGAGGATCGCGACTTTCTGCGCCCGCACGTCGCTGCGAAGCAACTCCGCATATGCGGTGAGATTGAGCGTCTTGGTCTCCTTTTCGCCGGCCTGCTGTGACGGCACCTGCGCCGCCACGCTGCCCGCCAGCAACAGGACAAGCGTGCACGTTATTACTGCCGGGACGTGTCGAACCACGGTGTCACCTTGAACCCCTACTTCTTCACCTTCGGCGGAAAATTCTTGAAGATCTTCTTCACGGCCTCGCTGATGCTCTTGTCGCGTTTCTCGGGCTTGGCGTCGGTCTTGACTTCCTTGACTCCCATGCCGCGCCAGGCGACCTGTCCCTTCTTGGCGTCGGCGATGTCGATGACGAGCGTACCGATCAGGATGTCACGGACGGTCGTGGTGGTCGTGCCGCCACCCGCCCAGCCGCCACCATATCCCCACCCGTAGCCGCCGTAGCCGCCGGCATAGCCGGAGCTGAACGTCGAGATGTCCTTTTGCTTGTCGAAGGCCACGTGGTAGACGACAAAAATATCCGGGCTGGCGTCGCTCTTCGTGAGGCCCTTGGCCGCAAGCTCCGCTTCGATCGCGGCGACGATGCGGTCGTCGATGAGCTGCTGCCCGACCTTGGTTCCGTCCTTGAGCGCGTAGGTCTTGAAGCTGGCAAAGTCCATGGTCTTGTCGTAGTCGTAGCTGACCTTCTGGGCCATGGCCAGCGCCGGCGTCAGCACGACGGCGAGCGCCGCCAGGGTCACGAGTATCTTCTTCATACTTCATCCTTTCAAACGAGCTTCCGATTGACGGAGCCCGGTGCAATTGCCGAGCCGCCCCTCACGGCCGTCGCGGCCGCGGCCCATGGACGCCAAATCCGGGTGGAGGACGGTAGCGTCATCCGGCATTTCGGAGGAACTCCGGTCGAGCGGAGACGCGCGTAGTGTGGCGACGGCGGCCATCGACCGGCACACCCGGTCAACCTGCATACAGGGCGTAACTTCAGGCTTCGGAAAGAGATGACGAGAGACTCGGCACAGCGGGTACGCTCCCTGCTCTTCCACAGCCGGGGTTACCTGCGCGGGATCTCCGCGTGAGGCCGCCTCAACGGCTTTGGGCTCCGAACGAACCAGCCGCGTGCGGGCACGTGCGGAGCCACCGGGGTGGGGGTTGTGATGTCTATTTCACTGGCGCACGAGGGCGGCAACGTGTTTCGCCTGGACGTTCGTGGCATGCTAAGGCAGGCGGAGCTCGAGGAGTCTCAGAAGCGCCTCACCCTCGAGATGCCGCGCAGCGGGTCGGTTCGATTGCTGTTCGTCCTGGATGGATTCGAGGGGTGGGATCCGCACTCCCAGTGGAACGACCTGTCGTTTTTCGTGAAGCACGGTGACAGGGTCGAGCGTATAGCAATCGTCGGGCCCGAGCGCTGGCGGGGAGAGACGCTGATGTTCGCCGGCGCCGACTTGCGGAAAGCGCCGGTGGGATTCTTCGTCGAGGGAGCCATCGACGAGGCCCGTGCCTGGTTGACGGCCTAATCGACTCGAGCGCAGCCATAAGGCTCATACTTCCGAAGAAGGATGCAGACGCGATGATCCATAAGACCCGTGCAAACCGCGTTGCGGCGACTGTCGCGGCGTTGAGCATGTTGGTGCAACCGACGGCACACCTGGTGGCCGCGACGAGCCAGGCGCAGCCTCCGGCGAAACCGGTCCCTGCGCCTGCGCAAGCGCCGGCCCAACCCGGATCGAAGCCCCCGCTCGCGGCGGTAGCGGCGGCCACACCGAAGCCAATCGACGGTGGCTGGCCGCGGATGTACAGCCTGCCGAGCGAGGGAAGCATCCTCGTCTATCAGCCGCAGATTTCGAGCTGGGAGAAGCAGTCGCACATGGAGGCGTTCAGCGCCGTGTCCTACCGCAGCAAGGGTGGCGAAAAGCCGGCGCTCGGCACGATCAAGATCGAGGCCGACACGAAAGTCGCCCTCGACGATCGGTTGGTCAGCTTTCAGAAAATGAAGATCGCCGAAGCGAGCTTTCAGACGCTGTCGAAGGAGCAGGTGCGCGAGATCATCGCAGACGATTGACAAAGACATTCCAGACGACGAACGGGTGCTTGCGCTCGATCGCATCCTGGCCAATGTCGACAAGAGCGCGATCGTGCCGAAGAATGTGGAAGGCATCAAGGCCGATCCGCCCACCATTTTCTTCAGCAAGACGCCGGCGGTGGTCGTGAACCTCGATGGCGAACCGATCTGGAGCCCGATCAAGGAAAACGACCTCAAGTTTGCGGTCAACACGAACTGGGACCTCTTTCAGCATGTTCCGTCCAACACGTACTACCTTCGCAACAACGACACGTGGCTGAAAGCCAGCGACGTCAAGGGACCGTGGACGGCCGCCGGCAAGTTGCCCGACAGCTTCACCAAGCTGCCGGCCGAAGACAACTGGAAGGACGTCAAGGCGAACCTGCCGGGCAAATCGACCAAGGCGGTTCCGAAGGTCTTCGTCAGCCAGCAGCCCGCCGAGCTCATCCTGCTCACTGGCGAGCCAAGCTACCTGCTGGTCCAGGGCACGGGACTCCTCTGGGTGAGCAACACCGAGAGCGACGTGTTCCGGATGGGCAAGACGGGTCCCGTCTACTACCTGGTGGCCGGCCGCTGGTTCTCGGCGCCCGACTTCACGGGACCGTGGACGTTTGCGACTCCGACGCTCCCGGAGGACTTCAAGAAGATCCCGATGGAGCACGACCGCTCCCGCGTGCTGGCGTCTGTTCCGGGAACCGACCAGGCCGCCGAGGCCGTGCTGGTGGCCCAGATACCGCAGACCGCGCGCGTCAACAAGAAAGAGACGAAGGCGCCGGACGTCGCGTTCCAGGGCGATCCGCAGTTCACGCCAATCGAGCAGACGACCGTGCAGCGCGCCGTGAACACCGACAAGGACGTCTTCAAGATCGGCGAGTCCTATTACATGTGCTATGAGGGCGTGTGGTTCGTCGGAAAGAGCGCATCGGGTCCCTGGGAGGTCGCGAGCTCTGTCCCTCAGGAAATCTACAAGATCCCCGTCAGCTCTCCCGCGAACCACGTGACCTACGTCACCATCGAGGCCGATGACGATGCCAATGACGACTGGGTGGTCTATGCCGCGGCTGCCGGGTACACCGGGATGATGGTCGCGTGGGGCTGCACGGTGTGGGGCTCGGGTTGGTACTATCCCCCGTACTACGGATATGGTGGCTTCTATCCGTACTACTACCCGCACTTCCCGACCTACGGGTACTCAGCCTGGTACAACCCACGGACGGGCGCCTACGGGCGCAGCGCCGGCGTCTACGGTCCCTATGGCGGCGCCGGCGTCGCCGCCCGCTACAACCCGCGCACGGGCACCTACGCGCGTGGCGCCGCCGCCTACGGTCCGTACGGCTCACGCGGTGTGGCGCAGGCCTACAACCCCAGGACGGGGACTTACGCTCAGACGCGTCAGGGCTCCAATGTGTACGGCAGCTGGGGTTCGACCTCCGTGCAGCGCGGTGACGACTGGGCAAAGACGAATCGCTACACCAACAACCGTACTGGCAATACCACGCGTACTGTCAGGACCGACGAGGGCGCAGGCGTCGTTCGCAAGGGCTCGGAGGGCGGGAGGGTCGCCGCGGGAAGTGGCGGCGATGTCTACGCCGGCAAGGACGGCAACGTCTATCGGCGGGATGACGGATCCTGGCAGAAGTACGACAACGGAGGATGGTCGAATACCGACAGGCAGCCTGGCGAGACGCCACGACCGACCGATCGATCGACCACGGGTAGTCAGCGGCCCAGTACAGTCGATCGCAGTACCACGGATCAGCTCAATCGCGATGCGGCCGCGCGCCGTGAGGGCACGCAGCGCACGAACGACTACGGGAACTATCGCAGCGGCGGCGCCAGCACTCCCCGCAGCACCGGCAGCTACCGTGGCGGTGGCGGCGCCTCGCGTGGGGGCGGCGGCAGACGGCGCTGAGCCGGCTCTAGGCTCTTGGCTTCAGGCTCCGGGAAGATCTTGGAGTGTGCTCTCGATGGTCTTGCCAAAGCCAGGAGCCTAAAGCCGACTGGCTCTTACCCGGCTGTGCGCCAGCGAAGGCCTTGCCATGAGCAGTGGGTCCGAACGAGATCCCACTTGAGCCATTCCTCGTTGCCAGCTCTGACCAGGCTCGAGTGGCGCAGCGGACGGCCGGTGCGGTCGGGACACGTGAGGCTCAGCGAGACGACGGCATTGCTGACGGGATCGCGCTCGTAGATGAAGGTCGCCGGCTCCACGCCCTCGCGGCCCCACGTCTCGGACGTGGCGTACCCGATCTTGTTGAACGTGTACTGCGTCCACGTGCCATCCGATCGACGCGTATCGGTCTGCACGACGTCCGATCCGTCGAGCGTGTATGTAAAGTCGAAGATGTAGGGATCGGATCCGTCGTCGTAGCGGTTTATCTGCCTGATGCAGCGACCGTTCTCATCGAATGTGTTCTCGATGTCGGTCCCCGGTTCCACGATCGTCGCCATCTCGTCGCGGTCGGTATACGTGTAGCGATGCGTCGTTGCCCCGCCTGACTGGACGCGCACGAGGCGTCCACGCTCGTCGTACTCGTAACGCACTTCGTGGTTCGTGCTGTCGAATGCGCGGACCGCGCGGTCGTGGTCGTCGTAGTCGAAGGCGATCCACCGATCGGGCCCGGCCTCCATCCTCTCGAGGCGACCGGCCGCGGTACGGCGATAGTTGACGACGTGGCCGTCGGCGTCGCGGTAGCGCATGATCGCACACACGTCCTTCTTGTCCGGCCCGCATGGTCGAAACCGTGCGAGGCTGCCATCGGCCCGTCGCAGCGCCCAGCCGAGGCCGACCCACCCCATACGCGCGTCCTGCCATTCGTCGGAGGACGAGCGATGCTGGTACATCGCGTTCATCACCGTCGTGCCGCTCGACGTGCGCTCGAACGTGACGCGGTACTCGCCGGGACGAATCAGCGCCGACCACTGAAATCGCTTGCCGTCCCCCACCAGGTACCACTCGTCGGCATGCGTCGTCCCGATGCCGAACTGCTTGGCGACGCGAAAACCAGAGATGTAGGTTCGCCTGAGCACGAGCGGAGGCGTTCCCGGCACCACGAGGTCCTCGTTCTGCCGGACATAGAGACCGACGTTCAGGTTGACGTGTCCCTTGTGCAGAGGTGTGTAGTCCTTCGGGAGATCGTGCTCGACCGGGCGCTGCGGCGCGGGACGCAGCAGCAGGAGTGCGCCTGAGCTGACCGGGCCCGCAAACAGTGCCGCGACGGCCAGGACGAAGCACCCGATCAGGACGAGGAGGACGAGTCGCAAGCGGCGTGTGGGGCGCAACACCATTGCCAATGCCAGAAGTGACGGAATGCACGAGTAAATCGCCGAGAGAGGGCATCCTGCCGACGGTTTCCGTGCCTGGGTTACGAATGTGAGAGTCAGAGCCTAGGCGAAGCCCGGTCAATTCACGTAAAGTGGAAGCCTCTCTCATGAAGCACCTGCGGAGCGTCGGACTCTTCGCCGCGGTCGTCGCCTGTTCAGCTGTCGGGCACGCACAGCGCACCAGACCCCACGCCGTCCTGGAGCCGGCCAGCAAGCTGGAGTTCACCGCACCGACCGACTCGAACAGCCCTGCCTTCTGGCGCCTTGAACAGGGCGTCACCCGCCTGAGCGTCCTCAACTCGGCCGGTGCTCCGATCTTGAGCCGCGCGACCGGCATCGAGCAGCTTCAGAACGTCGGGCCCGTGACCTTCGACACTGCGATCAGCGGTGGCCGCTGGATCGAGTCGGTCGTTGTTGACCACCGCGGGGTGTTGTACGGCTACTACCACAACGAGCCGGTCGGCGTCTGCCCGGACAACGAGAAGACGGCGCCACGGATTGGCGCGGCACGCTCGCACGACGGTGGTCGATCGTGGATCGATCTCGGCATCATCCTCGAAGCGCCTCCCGATTCGATGCAGTGTCAGACGACCAACCACTACGACGTCGGCGGCGTCGGCGATTGCAGCGTCATGCTGGACGCGAACGGCAAGTACCTCTACCTCTTCTTCAGCTCATACGTCCGCGAACTCGAAGAACAGGGCGTCGCCGTCGCCCGTCTGCGCTGGAGCGACCGCGACAGACCGGTCGGTCGCGTGGCCGCGTGGGACGATGGGGTGTGGCGCTATCCGGAGCGCGCCGGCGACGGGACGCTGGAGTATCCCGCCGTGCGGCCCATCTTTGCCGCGGCGCGATCGTGGCACGGGCGCGGCGCCGTCGACGCCTTCTGGGGACCGTCAGTACACTGGAACACCTTCCTCGAACGTTACGTCATGCTGCTCAACCGCGCGCGGGACGGCGAGTTCACGCAGGAAGGGATTTACCTCTCGATCGCGGAGTCGCTCGACGATCCGCGAGACTGGGATCAGCCTCAACGGATTCTCTCCGGCGGCAAGTGGTACCCGCAGGTCATCGGCCTCGAACCGGGCGAGGGTACCGATCGCCTTGCCGGGGAGCGCGCCCGGTTCTTCATGAGCGGTGAGTCGGATCGCTTCATCGTGTTCCAGCGGCCTGGAGATATTGCTGTTCCCCGATAGCGCTGCTGGCTGTTGGCGGCTCGCTGCTGGCTGTTGCAGATTCCATCACTCGGAGTCAGGCGGCGCCCGCGGCTGGCGGCTGTCTGTTGACAGCTCGCTGCGGCGAATTAGCAACAGCGAGCCGCCAGCAGCGCAGCGCCAGCCGCCAGTCAGAGCCCGGCCGATCGTGGGATTTCCGCTTCCCGGATGTGAACACATCGGTTGAAGCGGTGCCGACCGCCCGGCCGCTCAACGTTCATTGACGCCAGGAGTTATCGTCAGGGACTGGAGATGGCAGCGGATTGGCTAACCTGCTGGCGAGACCCGTATGCTGCAGGACTTCAGATTGGCCGTCCGCTCGCTGTCGCACAACCCGGTGTTCAGCTTCGGCGCTGTCGCCACGCTGGCGCTCGGGATTGGCGTCAACAGCACGATTTTCACACTGGCGAACGCCGCGCTTTTCAAGGCGATGCCCGGCGTGGCATCGCCATCCGGTCTCGTGTGGGTATCGGGCGTCTTCCGCGAGCGCCCCAGAGCCGGCGGGATGTCGTACCCCGAATACCTCGATTACCGTGACGGCTCGCGCGGGATCTTTTCGAGCCTGATCGCCTTTGCCCCTACCTCGTTCAGCCTGGGAAGCGGCGGTGAGCCGGAGCGGATTCGCGGCCACCTCGTCACCGGATCGTATTTCGCGACGCTCGGCGCGCTCCCCGCGGCGGGACGAGTGTTGCAGCCTGGCGACGATCGTCCGGGCGCCGAGCCCGCCGCGGTTCTCGGGTATCGACTCTGGCGGCAGCGCTTTGGCGGCACGATGGATGTACTCGGCCAGCCCATTCTCATCAACGGTCAGCAGTTCACCGTCGTCGGCGTCGCCTCTGACGGTTTCACGGGGCCGGAGCTCGGTCAGGGAGCTGATATCTGGCTCCCGGTTGCGGCGCTTCCGGGCATCAACACGACGCAGGCCGGATGGCTCAACGAGCGAGGCACGCTGTGGCTCCGCGTCATCGGCCGCCTCGAAACGGGAAAAACGGCGCAGCAGGCCGGCTCGGTCTTGGCGGGCGTGGCCGCCGCGCTCGAACGCACGTACCCGGACACCAACAAGGGCCGAACGGTGAGTGTCGTGGGCACGGCCGTGAAGGCCGAGATTCGGGCGCTCGACGCGGCGCTGCCGGTGTTCGATGTCCGTCCGCTCGAGACGGTCCTGAGGGATCGGGCGGACAAGCAGCGCGCCGTGAGCGCGCTGCTGGCCGCGTTCGGCACGCTGGCTCTGGCACTCGCGGCGCTCGGGCTCTATGGCGTGATGGCGTATGCGGTGACGACGCGCACGCGCGAGATGGGCGTTCGCCTGGCGCTCGGCGCGACGCCGGCACAGCTCATGCGCCTCATCGCGGGCGACGGTCTGAGGCTCGCGCTCACAGGTGTTGTCATCGGCGGCCTACTGGCGCTGCCGCTCGCGCAGGTACTCGGCGCGCTGATCTTCGGCGTCCAGATTGCCGATCTCGCAGCGTTCGCCGGGACATGTGCGTTGCTCGTCGCCGTCGCGCTTGTCGCCGCAGTCTTGCCGGCGCGACGCACCGCACGGCTGGATCCGATCGTCGCGCTTCGGAACGAGTGAAACGCCGAGCGAACGGGGTCACGGATCCCGCGGATCAGTGACGCGACGCGGATCAATCGGATCAATCACGGGACGTGGATCGCGCGGATCACCACGGGACGCGGATCAGTCGGATCAGTCACTGGACGCGGATCGTCACGCGGATTAGCGACAGGGATCGGTCCGCTCACGTCACTCCCGGAGCGCATTGCTGATTGATCGTCCTGTGTCTGTCGGCTACCAACTGTGTGCTGAAGCTGAGCTGCGAGCAGCAGCGAAGGCTGAGGTATGGAAGAGCGCTACCCGTCTGCCCGCAGCATCACCGTCGGATCGACGCGCACGGCGCGGCGCGCAGGACCGTATGAGGCGAGCGCCACCGCGGCGGCGATGAGCGCGATGCTGACTACGAACGCACCGGGATCGATCACCGACACGTTGTCGAGCCGGACGACGGTGCTGAGGAACTTCATCACGCTGAATCCGAGGACCAGGCCCACGGCCCCACCGACCGCGGCCAGTCGTGCCGACTGCAGGACGACGAGCCGCGTCACAGCGCGCGTGCTCGCGCCAAGCGCCATCCGGATGCCGATTTCGCGCGTCCGCTGGCCGAACGTGTAGATCAGGACGCCGTACAGCCCCGAGATGCTGAGCAGCGAGCGCCACGCTGCTCAGGAGCGTCCCGATCCACGACGCAGCGCGCAGCGGGAACTTCTGGAGCGCCACGATCTCGTCGAGCGCGAGGACGTCGAACGCGAGGGGGTCGCGGTTGACGCGCTGCAAGGCGGCTCGGAGCGTGTCGACGCGTACCTCGCTCGAGGGCAGCCGCACCAGCAGCGCGGCTGCCTGCAGTCCGTTGGGACTAGTGGGAAGGTACAAGTGGGCGGGATCCTTCCCCTGATAGACAAAGCCGTTGATCACGTCGGCCGCGACGCCAACGACGGTGACGACCTGAGAGCCGGGCGCCGCCTCGGTCTCGTCAGGTACCTTGCGCAGGGACATGACCGTATCGGCGACGACCGTGCGGTTTCCAGGCGGCTCGATGATCACGCGAAGCGTCTTTCCGATCGGGTCCTCTCCCGGCCACAATGCTTTCGCCCCCGCGACACTGACGACGGTAACCGGCGCCTCCCCTGCCGCCTCGTCGGCTGAGAATCCGCGGCCGTGCACGATCGGAATCTGCAGCAGCGCGAAGTACTCGGGCGAGACGAAGGCGTACGACGTGACGACCATTCCCGAAGGCCGGCGCAGCGGCATTTTCACCGCCTCGCCAAACAGCGGGCTTCGGCTGGCGACCGCGAGTTGCCCCATGCGCGGGTTGGCCGACAACTCGGCGTATGTGCGTCCCACGAGCGCGCGCTGGTTGTTGCCTGGCCGAATCGAGATGATTCCGGCAGTCTCGAGCCCGAGATCCGTCGCCTGAATGGCTGTGCCGTTGCGGACGAGCGTCGCGGCGACGATGAGGAGGAGCAGCGACACCGCGACCTGGCTCGTCACGAGAATCCTTCGCAGCGTCGAGCTCCGGACGCCGGCACTCACGTGCCCTCGAAGCGCGTCGGTGAGCGCTACTCGCGTGGCCTGCAGTGCCGGCAGCAGTGCAAAGAGGACCGTCGCCGCGCCCGCCACGGCGAACGCAAAGAAGAATACGCGATAGTCGAAATCGAGCGGAACAAGGCGCACCCGTGTGGCAATCGTCGGCGGGAGCAAGGCGACGAAGAAGTACACACCCAGGCGCAGCAGCGCCCCGGCCAGCGCCAGGCCGGTGAGCCCGGCCAGGATGGCAATCAGCAGGCCCTCGGTGACGAGCTGCCGGACGATCCGTCCGCGGCTCGCCCCAATCGAGAGACGGATGCCGATTTCGCGGTGGCGCGCGTTCGCGCGCGCGAGCATGACGTTCGACGCGTTGGCGCACGCCGTCACGAGGACCAAGCCGAACGCGGCGAACACCGGGGCCAGGAACGCGAACCCCGTCAGCGTGACGCGCGTCGGAGTCGCCTGTGGCTGGAGGTGCGCCCGTACAGCGTCCACACGCCCTGACACTCGCGTCTCGAATGGCTCGATGGCGAGCGATCCTTCCACCTGCTGCGGCGTGACGTCGTGCCTCAGCCGCCCGGTCAGTCGAAGCTGGCGGGGTTGGTTGCCGCCGAACAGATTCCCTCCGGCGCCAATGCCGTACATCGTGAGCGGCGCCCACAGATCCCGGGGCGAGTCGTCGAGGCCGACAAACGCAGGGGCCATCACTCCGACGACGATCAGCTTCCCGCCGTTCACGTCGATTTCGCGGCCGAGCACTGCCGGATCACGGCCGAAGAGGCGCGTCCATGCCGGGTCGGTCAGCACGGCGACCGGTTCGGCGCCAGGAACGCGCGCATCGTCTGCGACGAGGCCTCGTCCGATGGCCACGTGGGGGCGAAGCGCTTCGAAGTAATTTCCCGACACGAAGCCGATGGACACCTGCCGGCCGGCCGACTGGATGGTTCGCGTCGCCTCGGCGACGACCTCGTCGAAGAGATCCTGACGTTCGCGCATGGCCTCGTAGTCGCGCCAGCGGAAGGTGGCGCCGCCGGCCTCCTGCGCGTTCCAGCGGATCGCGTACAAGCTGTACGGATCGTGCACCGCGAACGGGCGCAGGACGTACGCATTGAAGACGGCGAAGACGACCGTCACGAGGCCCATGCCGACCGCCAGCGTCAGGACCGTGGATGCGACAAACGCGCGGCTCTGCCGCAATCCGCGCCAGGCGTAGCGCAGATCGTGCGCGAACTGTTCCAGCCACACGAAGCGATTCGCGTCGTGAAAGCGCTCGCGCACGCGGGTCGCGTTGCCGAACGCGCGATGGGCGGCTGCCCGTGCCTCGTCGGGCGTCATGCCCTCTCCGACCAGGCGATCGGCCTCGTTCTCGAGATGCGCCCGGACCTCGGCCGCGAAATCGTCATCCGTGCGTCGTCTTCGCCACCCCGATCCGCGTCGAGTCGACATGCCACCAGAGCATGCATCCCGCTTGGGTTGAATGTCAACCCGGACATGGCCGGGCACGGGCGTCCGTCGCGTTCTGCGAGGCCGCGTGCTACTGTGAAGGGCTCAAAACGAACGGCAAGACTCGCAACGAGGAGTGATCAGAATGGGTGACCGAGAGACGATTCAACGTTCAATTCTTCCGATTCCCGACGCGCAGCACGTCGGGTTGACAACGTATGACGCGAAGGATCCCGAAACGAAGTTTCCCCCGATCGTGTCGCTGCGGCCGCCGAAGGGCGCGCCCAACGTGCTCATCGTCCTCATAGACGACTGCGGGTTTGGTGCCTCGAGCGCGTTTGGCGGCCCCATTGCCACGCCGAACGCCGAGCGGCTGGCCGGGAACGGACTGAAGTTCAACCGCTTCCACACGACCGCGCTCTGTTCGCCGACGCGCCAGGCGCTCTTGACAGGCCGCAATCATCACTCGGTGAACATGGGCGCCGTCTGCGAGGTCGCGACGTCGGCGCCAGGTTACTCCTCGGTGCTGCCGAAGGACAAGGCGCCGCTCGCCATGACCCTCAAGCTCAATGGTTACTCGACGGCGCAGTTCGGCAAGTGCCACGAGGTCCCTGTCTGGGAAACGAGTCCGCTCGGCCCGATGAACCAGTGGCCCACTGGCGGCGGCGGATTCGAATACTTCTACGGCTTTCTCGGCGGCGAGACCAACCAGTGGTATCCGGCGATCTACAACGGCACCACGCCGGTCGAGCCCGAGAAGACGCCGGAGGAAGGATATCACTTCACCGAGGACATGACGGACAAGGCGATCGGGTGGGTGCGCCAGCAGAAGGCGCTCATGGCCGACAAGCCGTTCTTCATGTATTTCGCGCCCGGCGCGACGCATGCCCCGCACCACGTGCCGCAGGAATGGATCGAGAAGTACAAGGGAAAGTTCGACCAGGGGTGGGACAAGCTGCGCGAAGAGATCTTTGCGCGCCAGTTGAAGCTCGGCGTCATCCCGCCCGATGCTGTCCTGACGCAGCGGCCCGACGAAATCGCGGCGTTCGACGACATGCCGGAGGCGCTCAAGCCCATTCTCAAACGCCAGATGGAGGTCTATGCCGGCTTCCTCGCCCACACCGACCATCATGTCGGGCGCCTCTTCGACACGCTCAAGGACCTCGAGATCCTCGACGACACGCTGATCTACTACATCTTCGGCGACAACGGCGCATCGGCCGAAGGCACGTTGAACGGCTGCTTCAACGAGATGTCGACGCTGAACGGCATGGCCGGCATCGAGACGCCCGAGTTCCTACAGAGCAAGATCGAGGATTTCGGCGGGCCGAAAGCCTACAACCACTACGCGGTGGGTTGGGCCCACGCGATGGACACGCCGTATCAGTGGACCAAGCAAGTGGCCTCACACTGGGGGGGCACAAGGAACGGCACCATTGTTCATTGGCCGAAGGGCATCAAGGGCAAGGGCGAGGTACGGTCACAGTTCAGCCATGTGATCGACGTCGCGCCGACGATCCTCGAGGCGGCGGGGATCCCCGCGCCGACGATCGTGAACAGCGTGCAGCAGGCCCCCTACGAGGGCTTCAGCATGCTGTATGCCTTCAACGATGCCAAGGCCGCGGAACGCCACGAGACACAGTATTTCGAGATGTTCTGTAACCGTGGCATCTATCACAAGGGATGGACGGCGGTGACCCGGCACGGCCTCCCCTGGACCGGCGCGTACAAGCGATCCTTCGACGAAGATCCATGGGAGCTCTACGACACCAACACGGACTGGACGCAGTCGAAGAATCTCGCCAAGGAGAACCCGGCGAAACTGGCCGAGCTGCAGCGCTTGTGGTTGATCGAGGCCGCGAAATACAGCGTGCTGCCGCTCGACGATCGCACTTTCGAGCGCTTCAACCCGGACATGGCCGGCCGTCCCCAGCTCATCAAAGGCAACGCGCAGATCCTGTTTGGCGGCATGGGCCGCCTGACGGAGAACTCGATCGTTTCGATCAAGAACAAGTCCTACTCGGTTACCGCCGAAGTCGAGGTCCCGAAGGCCGGGGCCAGAGGCGTGATCATCGCGCAGGGCGGCGACACTAATGGTTGGAGCCTCTACGCCAGCAACGGCAAACTCAAGCACTGCTATAACTTCTTCGGCATCAATCTGTACTTCGCAGAAGGTGCCCAGTCGATCCCCGAAGGCAAACACCAGGTTCGCCTGGAGTTCAAGTACGACGGCGGCGGCCTGGGTAAGGGAGGGACGGTGTCGCTTTTCGTCGACGGCAGGAAGGACGGCGAAGGCCGCATCGAGATGACCGTGCCGATGGTCTTCTCCGCCGATGAAACCTGCGACGTCGGCAAGGAGGGGGGCTCACCGGTGTCGCCGGACTACGGCCCGACCGGCAACGAGTTCAGCGGCCGGGTCAACTGGGTCCAGATCGATCTCGAGAAGGACGATCACGATCACTTGATCTCGCCCGAGGAGCGCTTCCGTATCGCCATGGCGCGGCAGTGAACAGACTTAGGCCTGGCGGCCCATTACGACCGGCGGGAGAGAGCCGAGGTCACGTGACACAACTGACGGTAGCCGCACTGCTTTGTGCGGCTGCCGCCTTCGCGCCAGTGCGCGCATCGGCGCAGGAGCTCGAGCCTGGCGCCTATTGGCCCATTCCCGTCGGCTTGAACATCGCTACCGTCGTCAACAGTTTCAACTGGGGCGATCTGGCGTTCGATCCGTCGGCACCGATCGATGAGGCGAGCGCGACGATCGACACGATGGCGTTTGCGTTTACCCGAGCGCTCGCGGTGGCGGGCCGATCTACCAACCTCGGAGTCGTGCTGCCGGTCGTCGGTGGTCATGTGGAAGGACTGTATCTCGGTGAGCCCGCGGAGGTCAGCCGTTTCGGCCTGGGCGACCCGCGGGTGCGGTTCGCGATGAACCTCTACGGGGCCCCCGCGATGATTCCCAAGGCATTCGCGGGCTACCGCCAGCGTACTCTCGTGGGCGTCAGCATCACGATCGCGCCGCCGCTCGGGCAGTACGATTCGACGAAGCTCATCAACCTCGGCACCAATCGCTGGTCGTTCAAGCCGGAGCTGGGCTTCTCGCGGGCCCGTGGAAAGTGGGTGTTCGAAGGGATGGCGGGAGTCTGGCTGTTCACGGACAACACGGAATTCGTGGGCGGGCGCACGCGCGAGCAGGATCCGATAGTCGCGATGCAGGTGCATGTCACCTACAGGTTCACGCCTCAGAGGTGGCTGGCGGGAGATGCCAACTACTTCACGGGTGGGCGCACGACGATCGGCGGCAAGCAGAACCTCGACCTCCAGCGCAACTCACGCATCGGCGCGACGTTTTCCTCGGCGATCACGCGTCGCCAGTCCATCCGCGTTTCGGTGAGCCGCGGGGCCTACACGACCATCGGCGCTGACTTCACTTCGATCGCGGTCGGCTACAACTACGCGTGGGCGCGCTAGAGAGACTCCGGGCGCGGGTGATTCCGGTCCCGTCTACTGTCTCGCGATCGCGGCAGCGCCCCCTCGAAGCACGTACTTCTGGATCTTTCCCGTCGCCGTCTTTGGCAGGGCCTCGATGAAGTGGAATGCGCGAGGCACCTTGAAGTGCGCGAGGTTCTCCCGCGCGAACGTGCGCAAGTCGTCGGCCGACGTGGTCGCCTCTGGCCGCAAGACGACAAAGGCATGCGGCGATTCACCCCATTCCGGGTCCGGCAGGCCCACAACCGCGACTTCGAGCACGGCCGGATGCCGGAGGAGCGCTCCCTCCACCTCGATCGACGAGATGTTTTCGCCTCCGCTGATGATCACGTCCTTGAACCGGTCGCGGATATCGATGTAGCCATCAGGGTGCACGACGGCCGCGTCGCCGCTATGGAACCAGCCGCCGCGAATCGCCGCGGCCGTGGCATCAGGATCCTTGTAGTAGCCGGCCATGACGACGTTGCCGCACGCGATGATTTCTCCCATCGTCCGGCCGTCGTGCGGCACCTCGGATCCTCTGTCGTCAACGACGCGTACCTCGCCGGAGGTAATCAGCTCGACACCCTGCCGGGCTTTGACCGCGGCACCCTGCTCCGCCGACAGGTCGGCGTGCTCCGGGCGCGGCTCGCAGACGGTAATGAAGGGTGATGTCTCGGTCAGACCGTAGACCTGGGTGACGGTCCAGCCCAGGTCGCCTTCGATGCGCGCGATCGTGACCGCCGCGGGTGGCGCGCCAGCCGTCAGCACTCGCACGCCTGCAGGCACGTCGCCCCTGAGGTCGGCCGGCAGATTCGCGAGTCCGATGAGCACGGTCGGCGCGGCGCACAAGGTCGTAATCCGCTCCTGCCTCACCTGCTCGAACACCGATGGCGGGTCGGCTCTGCGCAGGCACACGTGGGCGGCGCCGGCAGCGGTGACCGTCCAGACAAACGTCCAGCCGTTGGCGTGGAACATCGGCAGCGTCCACAAGTAACGGTCCGCCGGCGTCATGTGCAGATGAACGAGCGTGCCGATCACGTTCATCCATGCGTTCCTGTGCGTGATCATCACGCCCTTGGGCCGCGACGTCGTACCGCTGGTGTAGTTGATGGACAGGAGGTCGCGCTCCTGAATCGGCGGCAGACTCGCGGGCGGCCCGGCAGCGGCCACCGCGGCTTCGTAGTCCTGCCACCCGTCGCGCGCGTCCTCGAGCGCGACGAACTGGCGAACCGCTGGCAGGTCGGTTCGGATGCTGTCCACCGCATCGAGATAGGTGCCATGGGCGCAAACCACCGACGCCCCACTGTGATTGATGACGTAGCGAAAATCGTCCGCGATGAGACGGTAGTTCACCGGGACGAGTACGGCCCCGATCATCGGGACGGCGTAATACGCCTCGAGATGGGCGTGCGTGTTCGGCGCGATGTAGACCACACGGTCGCCCGGCATGACGCCGGACGCCTGAAGGTGGCGCCGCCCACCGCTCGCATCGTGCGAAGAACTGCTCGTAGGTGTAGCGGACGTCGCCGTCCACCACGGCCTCGCGGGAGCCGTAGAGGCGACGCGCGCGTCGCATGAATTCGAGCGGCGAAAGAGGAACGTCGATGCGCCGAGTGTAGCGCAGCGCCCGGACGGTAGCCAGCCCGGCCGGCTGCGCCCCGACCGTGTCAGGCGGACGTCACGGGCCTCACTGCTTTCCGGCGGCCCCGTACACCTGATCGCGCGTATGAAACTTGTCGCCGATGATGATCTGATCGATGAGGTCCTTGTGGACGGCGATGGGAGTCAACAAGAGCGCCTGAACTTCCTTCAGGCCGTTGTTGACCGTCGACGTGCCTTCCACCTTCTCGCCCTTGGCCAGCTGCACGGCCGCGGACGCGGCGCCGCGCGCGAGCGGCCTGAGGGGCTTATAGACCGTCATGGTCTGCGTCCCGCTCACGATCCGTCGCACGGCGTCGAGGTTCGCGTCCTGACCCGACACGAAGACCTTGCCAGCCAGGCCGGCCTTCTCCAGCGCTTTGATGGCGCCGCCCGCCGTGACGTCGTTCGACGCCACGACTGCGACCACCTGATTGTGCGCCTTTTTCAGCGCGGCCTCGGTGAGCGTCATCGCGGCGTCGGCCTGCCAGTCGGCGGCCCACGGGTCCGCCACGATCTTGATTTCGCCACGCTTGACGGCGTCGTCGAGCGCCGCCAGCTGACCCTGTCGAATGAGCTTGGCGTTGTAGTCGGTCGGCGCACCCCCAAGGACGATGTAGTTGCCTTTGGGCGCCCGATTGCGCAGCGCCTGAGCCTGCTGCTCGCCGACCCGCCGATTGTCGTAGGACAAGTACAGATCGACGTCGGCCTTCAGGATCAGCCGGTCGTAACTGATTACGGGGACTGACCGCTTCTTGGCGGCTTCGACAATCCGCCCAGCGGCCTCCGCGCCGTGAGGGACCACGACGAGCGCCTGCACACCCCGATCGAGCAGCGACTCGGCCTGCTGCAGCTGTTTCGCATCGTCGCGCTCGGCGGCCTCGACGAGGACGTCTGCGTCGAGCTCCTTGGCGCGCTCGAGGAAGAGGTCGCGGTCCCGTTGCCAGCGTTCCTCCTGCTGCAGCGTGTCCATCAGGAGGCCGATTTTGGGTCGTGGTTCCTCCGGCGGTTGCGCGGGCCTGGGCGACGAGGGACCGCACGCGATGACGACCGCCGAAAGCATGCCGAGGACGACGGCTGAGCCATACCTGATCATAGGACCGCCTCTCTGATGCCCGGGCCGACGGACCTGATCGGTGTCACTGCGTCTGCAGGCTGGATCATGCCGTTCCTGCCCGAAACGGCCCAGAGTGTATCACCAGATTCCCGGCTCCTGCCCGGCGTGATAGTGCCGTCCCGGGGGGCGACTCGACGGGGGCGAAGCCGACGCGTATGATTTCTGGCATATGCCGGTGTGGACCTCCCGCGGGATATCGGCTTCGGCCAGCCTGGCGGGTCTCCTGACCGCCGGCGGCCTCATCCTTACGGTGCAGGCGAAGCAGGCCCCGGCCACGGCCAGCACTTCGACGACCGCCCCCCACCTCGCCCTGGTCGAAGACTACTGCGTGACGTGCCACGACGAGGAGGAGAAGAAAGGCGGACTGTCGCTCGAGACGGTCTCGGCGGACGTGTCTCAGCATCAGGAGGTGTGGGAGAAGGTCGTCCGGAAGCTTCGCGCGCGCCAGATGCCGCCGGTCGGGCGAAAGGAGCGGCCGGACGAAGCGACCTACGACTCGACGATCCGCTATCTGGAGACGTCGCTCGACCGCGCGGCCGCGGCGCACCCGAATCCTGGCCGGACGGCGACGATCCGCCGGCTCACGCGAACCGAATACCAGAATGCGGTCCGCGATCTCCTCGCCCTCGACATCGACGTGACGGCGCTCCTCCCGGCCGACGAGTCCAGCTATGGTTTCGACAATGTGACGGTCGGCGATTTGTCGCCGACGCTGCTCGACCGCTACATGTCCGCGGCGGAGAAGATCAGCCGCGTCGCCGTCGGCCTGCCCAGCCGATCGCCGGGTGGCGAGACCATCCGGATGCCTCCCGACCTCACGCAGGAAGAGCATCTCGAGGGGCTTCCGGTCGGGACGCGCGGCGGCGCAGTGCTCGACTACACGTTTCCGATGGACGGAGAGTACGAGATTTCGGTCCGGCTGATGCGGGACCGCGACGAGCACGTCGAGGGCCTGACCGAACCGCACGATCTCGAGCTGCTGCTGGACAAGGCGCGGCTGCAGGTGTTCACGGTGAAGCCGCCACAGCGCGAGCCCGAGCACGCGACGGCGGATCAGCACCTCAAGATCCGCGTCCCGGTGCAGGCGGGTCCGCATGCGCTCGGCGTGGCATTCGTGAAGAAACCGTCGCTGCTGCTGGAGACGGCGCGTCAGCCCTACCAGGCGCATTTCAACTACTACCGGCACCCGCGTGTCCAGCCGGCCATCTACTCGATTTCGATCGTCGGTCCTTACGCTGCGAAGGGGCCAGGCGATACGCCGAGCCGGCGCCGGATATTCGGCGCGAGTCCGGCCGGTTCGGAGCAGGACGAGCGCGCCGCGCGGCAGATCCTGACGTCGCTGACGAAGCGGGCGTACCGGCGGCCGGTGACCGATGCCGACCTTCGCGGCCCGTGGGTGCTCTACAAGAAAGGCTACGCTGAGGGCGGCTTCGACGCCGGCATCGAGATGGCCGTGTCGGGCGTACTGGTCAACCCCAACTTCCTGTTCCGCGTCGAGCCCGATCCATGCCGGCGTCGCGCCAAACACGCCGTATCGCGTCAGCGATCTCGAGCTGGCCTCGCGACTCTCCTTCTTCCTGTGGAGCAGCATTCCCGACGATGAGCTCCTGAACGTGGCGATCGCCGGCAGGCTGCACGAGCCGGTGGTGCTCGAACGAGAAGTCCGCCGCATGATGGCCGACGCGCGGTCGCGCGCGCTCGTCGACAACTTCGCGTCGCAGTGGCTGCACTTGCGCAATCTCGCGTCGATTACGCCGGACATGCGGCTCTTTCCGGCCTTCGACGACAACCTGCGCCAGGCGTTCCGGCAGGAGACGGAGCTCTTCTTCGAGAGCGTGCTGCGCGAGGATCGGAGCGTGCTGGACCTGCTGCGCGCGAACTACACGTTCGTCAACGAACGGCTGGCGAAGCACTACGGCATCCCGCACATCTACGGGAGCCACTTCCGGCGGATTGCGCTCGACAAAGACAGCGAGCGAGGCGGGTTGCTGCGCCAGGGCAGCATTCTGACGGTCACCTCGTACGCGACGCGGACCTCACCCGTCGTTCGCGGCAAATTCGTCCTGGACAATCTTCTCGGCGTGCCTCCCCCGCCGCCGCTGCCGGACGTGCCGACGCTCAAGGACAACACGGTCGACGGCAGCCTCACCGTCCGCAAGAGGCTCGCGGAACACCGCAGCAATGCGGTCTGCGCCGGCTGTCACAACCTGATGGATCCGATTGGCCTGTCGCTCGAGAAGTTCGATGCCGTCGGGCGCCGGCGCACCGTCGAGGACGGCGTACCGATCGACGCGTCCGGAGGTTTTCCCGACGGGAGCACGTTTGTCGACGTCGACGGCCTCGAAGCGGCGCTGCTGCGACGGCCGGAGTTGTTCGTCGGCGCCTTTGCCGAGAAGCTCCTCACCTATGCGTCAGGACGAGGGGTCGAGTATTACGATGCGCCAGCGGTCCGCACGATCGTCCGGGACGCACGGTCGCAGGATTTCCGCATCTCCTCAATCGTCCTCGGAGTGGTCAAGAGCAAGCCGTTTCAGATGAGGATGTCACGATGATAATCACCAGGATGGCATTGCCGCGCCGGACGTTCCTTCGGGGCCTCGGCGCGAGCGTCGCGCTCCCGCTGCTCGACGCCATGATTCCATCGATGACGGCTGTCGCGAAAACAGCGGCGGATCCGGTGCGCCGCCTGGGCTTCATCTACATGCCGATGGGCTGCGACCTTCCCCGCTGGACGCCGCCAGGCGAAGGCCGGCTCACGGAGCTCTCGCCGACGCTGCAGTCGCTCAATTCCGTCGTGGACGAGCTCACCGTCATCAGCAACCTGGAGCTGAAGAACGCCTACCCCGGCACGCATGCCACGTCCAATGCCTCGTTCCTGAGCGCGGCGAAAGCGAAATGGACGGAGAGCACGGACTATCAGCTGGGCACGACGGTCGATCAGGTCGCCGCCAAGCAGCTCGGCCAGCAGACGCTGCTGCCGTCGCTGGAGCTGTCGATGGATCTGCTCCAGATGGTCGGTCAGTGCGACAACGGCTATGCGTGCGTCTATCAGAACAACCTCTCGTGGTCGTCGCCGACCACGCCCCTTCCCGCCGAGGCGCATCCGCGCATCGTCTTCGAGCGGCTGTTCGGGGAAGGCGGGAGTGCGGCCGATCGTCGGGCCGCCCTGCAGCGAAAGGCCAGCCTCCTCGACTCGGTTCGCGACGACATCACGCGGCTGCAGACCAGGCTCGGGCCCGAGGACCGCAACCGGGTCGGCCAGTATCTCGAGACCGTCCGTGAGGTGGAGCGTCGCATCCAGAAGGCAGAGGCCGGGACGGCGGATCAGGCACTGCCGGATCTCGATCGGCCGGTGGGTGTCCCTGCGGCCTACGCCGAACATGCGAAGTTGATGTTCGATCTCCAGGTATTGGCGATGCAGGGTGACGTCACCAGGGTCATCACGTTTCAGCTGGCGCGCGAGACGAGCAACCGCACCTACACGGAGATCGGCGTGCCGGATCCGCATCATCCGCTCACCCATCATGGCAACGATCCGGACAAGATCGCGAAGATGGCCAGGATCAACGCCTTCCACGTGTCGCTGTTCGCCTACTTCCTCGAAAAGCTGAAGGCGACGCCCGAGGGCGACGGATCGCTGCTCGACCACGGGTTGTTCCTCTACGGCAGCGGCATGGGGAATCCCAACGTGCACGATCACGTGAACCTGCCGATTCTGGTCGCTGGCGGCGCGGCCGGAAGACAAAAGGGTGCCCGTCACATCCGATATGCGGAGCCGACGCCCCTGGCGAACCTGCACCTGACCCTGCTCGAGCGAGCCGGCGTCCGGCTGGACGCGTTCGCGGACAGCAAAGGCAAAGTGGATGAGCTGCTGTCGCTCTGAGTCAAGATCATGACGAGCGTAAGGCGTTTCGCTGTCTTCGCGGTTGCTCTGCTGCTGACGACGCTCGGCCTTCAGGCGCTCGGTCCGGCAGCGCCGGTCGCGGATGCGGCGGAGAAGACCGATCGAGCCAGGGTTCGCGCGCTGCTGGCACAGCGCGCCGATGTGAACGCGGCGCAGGTCGATGGCACGACCGCCCTTCATTGGGCCGTCTACCACGACGATCGAGAGATGGCGGGCCAGTTGCTGCGCGCGGGCGCCAGCGTGAAGGCCGCGACGCGGTACGGTGTGACGCCGCTCTCGCTGGCCTGCACCAACGGCAACGAGGTGCTCGTCGATCTGCTGCTGAACGCCGGAGCCGACCCGAACCTTCCTCTTCCCGGCGGAGAAACGCCGCTGATGACGGCGGCGCGGACGGGCTCGCTTCCCTCCGTCAAGGCGCTCCTGTCCCGAGGCGCGAGTGTCAATGCGAAGGATGAGTCGCGCGGACAGACAGCCCTGATGTGGGCGGCGGCGGAAGGCCACGCGGCCGTGGTCCAGGAACTCCTGGCGGCCGGCGCGGACGTCCGCGCGCGCGTGCCGTCAGGCTTCACTCCGCTGCTCTTTGCCGTGAGAGAAGGCCGGCTCGATGTCGTGCGCGTGCTGCTCACAGCCGGGAGCGACGTGAACGAGACCATCACGCCCGAGGGCGGCCGCCGCCGCGGCTATGGGGGGCCGGCCCCGAGGCCGGGTGCCAGCGCGCTGCTCCTGGCCGTGATGAACGCACATTTCGAGCTGGCGGGTGCGCTCCTCGATGCGGGCGCGAATCCCAACGCGGACCTGACCGGATACACCCCGCTTCACGCCATCACGGTCGTGCGACGGCCGGGTGTTGGCGACAACGATCCCGCTCCCGACGGCTCCGGCGTGATGAGCAGTCTCGAGCTCGTGAAGAAGCTCGTGGCGCGAGGCGCGAACATCAACGCGAAGGTGACCCGGCGCGTGAACCTGAACAATACCCGCGCGAACGAGCTGGGGGCGACACCGTTCCTTCTGGCCGCACTGACGGCGGACGCCGACTTGCTGACGACGCTGGCAGCGCTCGGCGCCGATCCGTCGCTGCCGAACGTGGAGAACAGCACGGCCCTGATGATGGCGGCGGGCCTCGCCACGCGCTCACCCGGCGAAGACGCCGGGACCGAGAATGAAGTATTGGAGGCCCTGCAGGTCCTCCTGACTCTCGGTGCCGACGTGAATGCGGTAGACAACAACGGCGAGACCGTCATGCACGCCGCCGCCTACAAGAATCTCCCGAAGGTTGTGAAGTTCCTTGCGGCCAAGGGCGCCAGGATCGAGATCTGGAATCGGCCCGACAAGTTCGGCTGGACACCGTTGGCCATCGCCGTCGGCTACCGATTCGGGAATTTCAAGCCGTCGGCTGAGACCGAGGCCGCGGTGAGAGAGGTAATGATCGCGGCGGGCGTCACGCCGCCGAAGACAGTCGTCGCGAAGACCCAGCAAATCTACTAGTTCTACGCTTCGGTTACTTCGTCCTGCGCGTGTACTTGATCTCCACGCCCTTCCATTCCGGCACATTCCCGAAGCTCAGGTAGCTGGCCGCCGTCATGGCGTCCGACGACATCACCTGGATGACGGTGCGCTGGTGCCATATATCGCCAGCCAGCGGGTAGTCCGCCTTCAGCTCGAACTGCCTTGTCTTCTCATCGTAGCCGCCGGTTTCGACTACGCGCATGGTGTTGGTGCTCGCGATGCGAGTGGCCTCGTACTGATGCGTGGCGCTGTTGAAGCCGGTCCACGCCAGAGTCGTGAACGGAGCGCCGTTCAGCGTGCCCTCGATCTTCTCTTCGACGAAGAGTCCGTCGAAGAGCGGCCGGATCGTCGACGTGCCCTTGGTCGTGGTACCCGGCCCGCCGGGCTTGAACCAGAAAGTCATCTCGACGTCCCAGGTGCCACTCATCGCGACGAGGCGCGCGTGCTCGGGGCCCGCCTGGGGCATCGTGCTCGGCGTCCGGGACACGACCGATGGTCCGGCGTTGACGGTCGCCGCGGCGACGATGGCGCTCACGAGGACCAGTGGGGTAATCACGCCGGCAAGTGGACGGTTCATCGGACAGCACTCCTCGATTGCGGGCCCCTGTACACGACTACTCGCTCTTCAGCGCCTCGGCCGGGTCGATCCGTAGCCCGCGTCGTGCGGGCCCGAGCACAGCGAAGAGTCCTACGACGCTCATGATTAGGACCGTGCCGGAAAGCAGCAGGCCTGCCCGCCCCCCGAGTGCCTCTCCATCCCCGGCCGCGTCGAGCAGGAGCGCCACGCCGACCCCCAGCACCACGCCAATCGCGATCTGTCGAAGTGCCTGGCCGAAGATACCACTCAGAAGTCGGCCGGGCTGGGCCCCAAGCGCCGTGCGGATGGCGATCTCGCGGCGCCGTTGTGCGACCGTGAACGACATCAGCGCGTAGATCCCGGCGGCCGACAGCATGATCACGCTGAGCAACGCTACGCCGATCGCCAGAGCGGCGGTCGTCAGGCCCACCCGCTGCAGGCGATAGGCCTCGGTCAGCGGCACGACGTTGATCTGAAGCGTCGGGTCGAGTGCCGCGGCAAGCGCCGGAAGCTTTCGTGCGAGTGCCAGGTGCTGGCTCTCGTCGATCCGAACCGCAAGGCGCGCACGGCTCCCCTCCACGTTCTTCATCGGATGGTAGACGCGAAGATCGACGAGTTCCCGACCGAATGGGTTCGCATCGATGTTCTCAACTACGCCGACGATCTCGTACCAGCGCTCCGCTCCGGCGTCGCCGGGATTCCGTGCATGTTCTGGGACGTAGCGGATGCGGCGGCCCAGTGCGACCCCGCCTCCCACCACTCGCTCCGCGAATGCGCGGTTGACGATGATCACATCGGCTGAGTTCTCGCGTCGATCGCCGGCAGCGAACTCGCGGCCCGCCAGTAACTCGACGTCGAAGGTCCGAAAGAAATGCAGGTCGACCGTCGACCGTTGCACCTCGCGGGTCGCGGCAGGCGTGGACAGGGTGCCGGCGTTCTCGATCACGATGCGCCAGGCTCTCCCCATCGTCGGATAGTCGAGTGTAAGAGCGTGATCGACGACACCGGGTTGGGCGTCGAGTTTCCCGGACAACTCCATCTCGAGCGTGGCAAATCGCGCCGCCAGCGCCGTCTCGTGCGCCGCGGCGTCTTCTCCGGCTGGCGCTTCCCGATCGAGTGCCACTTCAGCGAACAGGATCTGCTCTACTGGGAAGTTGGGCATGCTGAAGATGTCGCGGACCTGGAACCAACCCATGGCGACGGCGATAGGGATAGCAGCAGACGCGACGGAGACCTGGATGACGATGAGCGTGGTCCAGGTGCGGCCCATCCGCAGTCCGGCGCTGGTGTTGAATTGATGGAGATTCCAAATCACCCGGCGGCCGGTCGCTCGAAGCGCTGGAATGACACCCGTGATCACCGCGGCGAGCACGGTGAGCGTCACGAAGTAGATGAGGGCTGTCCACGACAGGGTGTAGTCCGTCCAGAAGTTCGACTGTTCGAGCCGCGCCATGCTCGAGCGCGCCCACTCGAGCCCGACCTGCACGACCACAAGTCCCACGGCTGCGGCCCCGGCGGAGAGCAACAGGGACTCGGCGAAGAGCTGTGCGACGATCCGCCCTCGACTGGCACCCAGGGCCGAACGAACCGCAATCTCTCCCATGCGGGTCGCTGTTCGCGCGTAGATCAGGATGGCGACGTTCACGCAGACGACGATCAGGAGCAGGCTGACCAGAACGGCCATGGGCCAGAAGCCGTCCGAGCTGTTTCTGCTCATGCCAGCGAATGGATAGGTGTAGGGCAGCACCTCTGGGCGGAGATATCGGTGGCTGTCAGGCTGCTCGGCGGACATGCGGTTTCCGATTACGCTCAACTCGGCGTGCGCGTCGTCGAGGTCGAACCCAGGCGCGAGTCGTCCGGCGACGAAAATCGACGGGCCAGCGCCGGGCTTGTGCTCCGACGGATCCGCCTTGAGCGGAGTCCAGTAGCGATGGTTCACGGGAAATGCGAATCCGTCGGGCATGACGCCGACTACCGTGTGGACCGCGCGCCCCAGCCGGAGGGTGCGCCCGACGATGTCGGGAGCCGACGCGAAGCGTGACCGCCAGACGTCGAAGCCGATCACGACCACGGGCGCCGCGCCGGCGGCCCCATCCCCCTCCACCAGGCCGCGACCCAGCACAGGTGGCACGCGGGCCAGCCGAAAACCCGAGGGGGTGATTTCGGCCACCTGCACGCCTTCGACGGAACCGTCCTCGGCGATCGCGTTCCGGGCAACGGTCCGGAACGCCGTCATGTCCTCGACCGACTTCATCGCCTCGCGCCACAGCGCGAAATCGTGAAGTGACCGCCGCTCCTCTCTGTTCGTGCGCCGATCCCAGTTCTCGAGGGCTACCAGCCGATCCCCTTCGCTCAGTGGGATGGTGGGATAAAAGCGCGAGTGGAAGAGGGCAAAGAAGCCCACGCCGATCGCGATGGCGATCGCGATGCCCAAGCCGCCGACCAGGGTCAGCCCCGGGTACTTCACGAGCATTCGCAGGGCCAGCTTGAGATCAAGCCATGAAAAGGCCGACGATCGGGCTCGCGACTGGGCCCTTCGACGGCCCGACGCGCGACGCGAGGTGGCAGTCATCTCATCCCCCCATGCGGCGTAGGCGTTAGCAGGCTACTTGCGCGACGTCAATAGTCGGCGGTTCTCATTGTCGTCGGTTTGCCGTAGATCCCCACCAGCAATATACTTGAGCTTACCGCTCCCTTTTCCATTCGCCCCGACCTGCCGACTGCGATAGTCGCGCCTCGGGCGCAGTGCGGTTCGGAGGCGCGCGCAGACTCATGATTCGGGCCCCTTTCTCGCTGTCGACACGTGTCATCGTCTGGGCCGCGCTGGCCCTGCTGCAGGCGTGGGCGCCGTATTCCGCACAGGCGCAAACGACCGCACTGTTTCTCGACAGTCAGCCCGGCGACTACATCGGCGAAGGCCTCGAGTACAACTACACCCCGGCACAGGCGACGTTCCAGATTTCCCGTAACAGCAGGAACGGCGTGACCGTGTATGTGCAGGGTCCGACTATCTCGAACTACTGGTATCTGAACTTTTCAGCGGCCGGAGACGCTCCACTCGCGGTTGGCTCGTACGAGGCCGCCCGGCGGCTTCCGTTCGCGCCGGGCAACGGTCTCGACGTGTTCGGCATGCATCGGGGGTGCGGGGACTTGACCGGTCGATTCGTGGTGCGGGAGATCGTTCTCGCGCCGGACGGGACGGTGCTGAAGTTCGCGGCCGACTTCGAGCAGCTCTGCCAGGGCGTAGACGGCGCTCTTTTTGGTGCGGTGCGCTACGACTCCACCGTCAGTACACTGCTTCCGTTCGACGGCGCCTACCCGATCTACCAGCTCACGATTACCCCTGATGCTCACGGCCGCGTCACGTCGGCAGGCATCGACTGCGGCAGCAGCGCGTCGGCCTGCGTCGTCACGCTTCCCTCCCCTTCGCAGCTCACGCTGACAGCGGTGCCGGATGCGGGGTACGAGTTCGTGAGCTGGGGAGGCGACTGCTCTGGCGGCGTCACGACGTGGATCCGGGTCAACCAAATCAAGAGTTGTTCGGCGGTGTTCGAGCCTGGCTTTCACGGGACGACGGCGCTTGTCTTCGATAGTCAACCTGGCGATTACATCGGCCAGGGTACGGACACGACCTACTCGCCCCTCGACGGCACGTTCGTCGTAACGCGAAACGATCACAACGGCGTGAGCGTGTCGTTCCGGACGCCCGCCATGCTTTCGTATCTGTATTTGTGGCAGCTCGAGTTCTCGGCAACAGGCGACGCGCCGCTGACGGCCGGCACTTACGGCGCGGCGACGGCATACCCGTGGACGCCGTTGAATGGACTGCTCGTGCACGGCTCCGGCCGCAGCTGCAGCAGCCTGACGGGACGCTTCATCGTCCACGAGGTTGTCTACAGATCGGACGGCAGCGTCCGCCGGTTCGCGGCGGACTTCGAGCAGCACTGCGGCGACGGTGTGCCCGCGCTCTTTGGCGCAATCCGGTACAACTCGACGATCTCCGGGCTGACGCCTTTCGGGGGACATTACCCCTCATATCGACTCGATGTCTCGACCGTTGGCGGCGGACGCGTGACCGGTGGAGGCATCGACTGCCGTGCGGGCGGCCCCGTGTGCCAGCTCACACTGGCCGCAGCGGCTCAGGTCGCGCTCACCGCTACCCCCGATTCCGGCAACGTATTCGCCGGGTGGACCAGCGATTGCCGAGGCACGGCAGCGACGTCGTTGCACGTGAACGGCCCGAAGACGTGTGCGGCGGTTTTCGAACCTCTGATCTCCGCCTCGCCCCGCACCTTCCTCTATTGGGACAGCCAGCCGGGCGATTACATTGGCCGCGGACTGAAGGGTGTCTACAACCTGCTGAACAGCCGATGGACGGCGAGTTCGGGCAGCGGCGGCAATCGCGTCTCGCTCTCGGTCGTGGATGGCTATGACGACTGGCATCTCGACTTCAGTGCGCCCGAGGGCCAGCCGCTCAGCGTTGGCTACTACAGCGCGGCGCGTCGAGCTGCTTTCACGACGTTCAATGGGCTCGAAATTACCGGCTCGGGTGCTGGGTGCAACGACCTCACCGGGCGGTTCGTGATCCTGGACATCGCAGTCGCGACGGATGGAACGGTCCAGCGCTTCGCCGCCGACTTCGAGCAACACTGCAGTGACAGCGTTCCGGCGCTTGTCGGGGCAGTTCGCTACAACTCGGCTGCGGGCGAGCTGCTGCCGTTCGGCGGCCAATACCCGTCATACCAGCTGTCCATGACGCCGCCTGCCGGCGGCCGGGTGAGCGGGCCCGATCTCGCCTGCGGTGGAGGCTCGACGCAGTGCCTGCTGACGCTGCCCGCGGCTGCGCAGGTCACGCTGACAGCGACGCCCGATGCGGGCTACATGTTCATGGGGTGGACGGAGGACTGCAGCGGCGGGGCCACGACGACGCTGCATGTCAACGGTGCGAAGCGATGCGCCGCACGCTTCGAGCCGGCGGATCCGATCACGCCGCGAACGCTTCTGCGCTGGAGCAGTCAGCCCGGACATTACATCGGCCAGGGACGAAGCGAGACCTACTCGCCCGTCAACAGTAAGTGGACGGCGCTGGCCTATCAGGACGGCGCTGCGATTGAATTCCGAGTCACGAGCGTCGACCCGCGAAGCTACTCCTACTGGACCATGACCATCCAAGCGCCGCTTGGCGAGCTGTTGCAGGCCGGCCGACGGTATGCGGGTGCCGCGGGACACGCGAGCGCCGGGATCCCGGGCATCGACATCTCCGGCAACGGGCGAGCGTGCGGCGGCGGCGGCGAGTTCACGGTACACGAGGCCTCGTTCGGACCTCAGGGCGCGGTGCTCCGCTTCGCCGCCACGTTCGTCCTGGATTGCGGCGCGCCAGCGGGTCCGCTGCTTACCGGCTCCGTTCAGTACAACTCCGATCTCGCGCTTCAGCCGACTACCCTGACCGTCGATCCGCGATCGCTGCGGTTCACCGCGGTTCACAACGGCGGCAGCTTCACGTTGGCGCCATCGCCACAGGTGTTGCACCTGTCGATGAGCAATCCCAACGCGGGATGGCGCGCCACCGCAAGCGCGCCATGGATTCAGCTGTCGCCGTCTTCAGGGACTGGCCCAACCGCGTTGACCGTCGCGCTGGATCTGTCGGGAATGCCGCCTGGCAGCGGCGGTGCCGCCGGTACGGTCAGCGTCGTGCTGACCGATGGCAGTGCCGCGTCGTGGTCGGTCGCCGTGACGCTCAGCCTGTTGCCAACGGCCACGACCGCACCGCCGTTCGGCTACGTCGACAGCCCAATCCAGGGCGCAGGCGGTATCAACGGCGCGATTCCAATCAGCGGTTGGGCGCTCGACGATTTCGAGGTCGCGGGGGTCACAATCTGCCGGGCACCGGTCGCTGGGGAAATCATCGCCGCGAATCCGAACTGCGGCGGCGCGGCACAGGTGTTCGTCGGCCACGCCGTGTTCATCGAGGGCGCGCGGCCCGACGTTCAAGCGGCGTACGCGACCTACCCGAAGAACAACATCGGCGGCTGGGGCTTCATGCTCCTGACCAACATGCTGCCGAATCAGGGCAACGGTAGATTCGAGTTCTCCGTCTACGCACGCGACCGCGAGGGCCGCACGGCGCTCATCGGCACCAGGGCGATCACGTGCGACAACGCATTTGCCACGCGTCCGTTTGGGACGATCGACACGCCGGGGCAGGGCGACGCCGTTGCCGGCTCTTCGTACGTGAACTTCGGCTGGGCGCTCACGCCGGCGCCAAAGCAGATTCCGATCGACGGGTCGACGCTGATGGTCTACGTGGACGGAGTGCCGGTTGGCAGCCCGTCGTACAACCACTATCGCTCCGACATCGCGACGTTGTTTCCCGGCCTGGCGAACAGTGCGGGGCCGGTGGGCTTCAAGCTCATCGACACGACGACCCTGCAGGAAGGGCTGCACACGATTGTGTGGACGGCGACAGACAGCGCCGGCATGACGTCCGGCCTGGGCAGCCGGTACTTCCGCGTGTTCAATGGGTCGAGTGCAGGCACGACGGCGGCGGTCAGCGCGGCGTCGAACGCGCGCTCGCCGCATGCAGATCTCGAAGGCGTTCCTCTTGAGGCGTCGCCGGTGCTCGGACGCCGCAGCTGGGAGCCGGACGCGCCGTGGCAGCACTACGCTGCAGGGCCTTCGGGCCGAGTGGTCCTGCGCGGGGAAGAGATCGACCGCTTCGAGCTCGGGCTCGGCGGGCAGCAGGGTGAATCGATCGTGGGCTACTTGCGGGTGGGCGAAGATCTGGGACCGTTGCCCATCGGCTCCAAACTCGATTCGCGCACCGGCTCGTTCACGTGGTCGCCGGGCGTGGGCTTTATCGGAACCTACGACTTGGTGTTCGTTCGACAGTCCGGCGGCCGCGCGATCGCCCGTCGCGAGGTTCGCGTCGTTCTCGCGCCCAAGGGCAGCGGCCACGTCGGGACCCAGGTGGTGATCGATACGCCCCGGTCGCAGCAGGATGTCGCGCAGCCGTTCGTGCTCGGCGGATGGGCGGCTGATCTGGACGCCGCCGCAGGCACGGGCATCGACGCCATCCACGTCTGGGCGTATCCATTGACGGGCGGCGCCCCGGTGTTCCTTGGCGCCGCGACATACGGCGGCGCCAGGCCGGACGTAGCCGCGGTCCATGGCGACCAGTTTTCCGACACGGGATTCGGGTTGGCCGTCCAGGGCCTCGTGCCGGGGAACTACGACCTGGCTGTGTTCGCGTGGAGTGCCGTGAGCGGTGGGTTCGTGCCGGCGCGGATCGTCAGGATCACCGCGCGGTGAGCCATACTCCGGCGAGTTCCGTGAGGGGGACGGCCAGCAGCCGACTTGGTGCGCGAACTCGTCGAAGTCGACTGCCGTACTTCAGATCACCACTCGAGGCGGGCCACACAGAACCGCGCGAACAGCAAAAAGGCCCGCGTTGGCGGGCCTGAATTGGCGATAAATTGGTCGGGGCGAGTGGATTCGAACCACCGACCCCTCGGTCCCGAACCGAGTGCTCTACCAGGCTGAGCCACGCCCCGACAGGCGAAAACTGACGGCGACTACCTGCAACGGCCGGGAACCGTCGCGCCGAATCCTCATTCTACTGCAATTGCTGTTTCCCGCATAATAAACGTAGCCGGCCCCGTAATAGCGATCGAGGGGCGCCGACGGCGCGAATCGCGACTGTCGACTCGCGAGCGCCGAACGCCGAGCCCCGAACGCCAGAGACAAGACACCATGAAACCACTCCAAGCCGCAGCCATTCTGTCTTTCGCGCTGGTGTCCTCGACTTTGGCGCTCCAATCGTCCTTCCCCACCGCGGCGCTCGATCCGCAAGCGAAAGGCGAGCAGACGGCGGTCGTCGCAGGCGGGTGCTTCTGGGGAGTCGAGGCGGTCTTCGAAGCCCTGACCGGCGTCAAGGACGTCGTCTCGGGCTACGCGGGTGGCAGCAAGACATCGGCGAATTATCACGTCGTCAGCTCCGGTACCACGGGCCACGCCGAGTCGGTGCGAATCACGTACGACCCGGCGAAGGTCTCGTACGGGCAACTCTTGAGGGTGTTCTTCGCCGTCGCGCACGATCCGACGCAGCTGAATCGGCAGGGTCCGGACGAGGGCCCCCAGTATCGGTCGGCGATCTTCTTCAACGGTCCTGACCAGAAGACCGTGGCCGAGGGTTACATCAAGCAGTTGAACGACGCGAAGGTTTTCCGGCGCCGTATCGTCACGACGGTGGTGACCCTCGACGGCTTCTACCCCGCCGAACCCGAGCACCAGGATTTCATCCGGCGCAATCCGTGGAATCCGTACGTCCTCGCCAACGACCGGCCGAAGCTCGAGCTACTCGAGAAAGACTTCCCGGAATTGCTCAAACCTAAATAGCTGTGCTGTTCGAGCCGATGATCATACGGGAAGTGTTGGCTCAGGGCTCAAGGCTCAGGGCTCAAGCAAAACCTTCGACCATGAACTCGAAGATCTTCCCTGAGCCCTGAGCCCTGAGCCCTGAGCCAAGAAACAATTCCGTCAGTCAGTGTGCCATTTTGAGAAGCCCCTACTACCTCGACCGAAACGGGCGTATCTTGGAGTCAGGGGGGAACGGACATGAAGGCTAGAAGCTCGGTCATCGCACTTGCTCTGGTCATTCTTGCGACGGTGACGACTGCGACGCCGGCGTTTGCCGGACGTCTCCAGCAGGAGGCCGCTGCTGCCGGCCGGATCAAGATCGCCTCGGGCTCGGTGTTCATCGTTCGCGCGGGTGCGACCATTCCGGCGCAGGCCGGCCAGGTCGTGTTCGAAGCCGACACGCTCAAGACGGGCGCCGACGGGCGTCTGGGCCTCACGCTGAAGGACGACACGCGGCTCTCGCTCGGGCCCAGCAGCGAAATCCGTCTCGACCGTTTCGCTTACGCACCGGCAGAAGGCCGGCTCGGGTTCGTCCTGAACGTCGTCAAGGGTGTTGCGGCCTACGTCTCCGGACGGATTGCCAAGCTCGCGCCCGACGCAGTTCGGTTAGAAACGCCAGCGGCAATTGTTGGCGTGCGCGGGACCATGCTGGTCATCCGCGCTTCGCAGGAATGAACAACGCACGATTGGTCGCTCTGTTGACAGCGACCGCAGCCGTCGTAACCCTCTCGGCCTGTGGGCCGAAACAGGTTCGTACACCCGAGCCCCCACCAGACCCGAAAACGGCGACTCTCGTCATGCTGCTGCCCGATCCGGAGGGCGGCACGACGGGGCGCGCCTCGGTGGCGAGCAAAACGCCGAGCAAGGTGTCGACGAAGCCTGCATCGGTCGAGCTGGCGAGCGCGAGGGAATCGACCATGGTTGGCCTGAACGGGTCGGCAACCAAGGTCACGGTCCTCAGCGACGATGAGGTAAAGAAGCAGTACGGCAATCTCCTCTCCGCGCTTCCGCCGGCACCGCAGCACTTCATCCTGTACTTCCGCTTCGAATCCGACGAGCTGACCGCGGAGAGTCGCGCGCTCGTCCCCGACATCCTGCGCGCCGTCAAGGATCGGCCGGTGCCGGAAGTTGTCGCGACCGGCCATACCGATACGACTGGCACGCCCGCGAGCAACTTACGAGCTCGGGATGAAGCGCGCCACGATGGTCCGCGCGCTCCTCGCCGAGGCCGGCCTCGACCCGGCGTCGATCGAAGTCACGTCGCACGGCGAGGCGGCGCTCCTCGTGCGGACCCCCGACGACACGTACGAACCCCGCAATCGCCGCGTCGAAATCACGATCCGATGACCTTCGGGCCCGGCCGCCTCGTGGTGCTGTGCGGCCTCGTGCCCACGCTCGTCGCGGCCCTCCTGTCTCTCTACCGGCCCGCATTCCTCAGGAACTGGGAGTACGCCGCGTACGACACGATTCTGCGCGCCACGCCCACCCGGGCACCCGGCGGCCGGATCGTCATCGTCGACATCGACGACCGGAGCTTGACGACAATCGGCCAGTGGCCGTGGCGCCGGGACGTGATCGGCCAGCTCATCTCGCGTCTGCGTGACCTCGGTGCTGCCACGGTGGCCCTCGACATCATGTTCGCGGAGCCCGACCGGTTCGAAGGGACCGGAACGACGCCAGACGAGCAGCTGGCCCAGACGCTCCGGGAAGGCCGCGTCGTGCTCGGGTACGCCATGACGTTCGATGGGATCGAGGGTGCGAAGAACGAGTGCGAACTGCACCCGCTCGGCCTGGCCATCGTGCGGCGAGACGACTCGGCGGAAGAGCCCTTCTTCCACGCGACCGGTTCGATCTGCAACCTCCCCGTTTTGACCGAGGCCGCCAATGTTTCCGGGTTCATGAACGCGGCACCCGATCCCGATGGCCTGCTCCGGCGCATTCCAGTGCTGGTCGAGCGCGACGGCCAGGTCTATCCCAGCCTCGCGCTGTCCGCCTTCAAGTCTGTCTCCGGCACGCGTGACGTCTCGCTCCGCGTGGCCAACGTGAACTCTTCATCGCTGGTGCTTGGCGACAACACCGTGCCCCTCGACGGACAGAGCAACCTGCTGCTGCGCTACCGCGGTCCCAAACGCACGTTCCCGTACGTGTCGGCGGTTGACGTGCTGCGCGGCCAGGCGAAGGCGGAAACCTTCAGGGACAAGATCGTGCTCGTCGGCACTACGGCCCTTGGAACGCGCGAAGTCGTGTCGACCCCGCTCGATACGTTGTTTGCCGGCGTCGAGGTTCAAGCAACGGTCGCCGACAACCTGCTGCAGCAGGATTTCATCCATCGGCCCGAGTACGCCGTCGCGCTGGAGACGCAGATCGTCATCGGGCTGGGCCTCATTTCTGCCCTGCTCGTCAGGCGTTTGGGCCTCGCCGCAGGCGCGGCAGGTGTCGTGGCCGGGCTGGCGGCGGTCTGGTTCGGACCCGTCATTCTGATGTCGAGGAGCGGCATGTTCTTCTCGCCGCTCTTCCCGACGATGGGCCTGACGACTGCGCTCGCGGCGATGACGGTCGCGCGGTTCACGAGCGAGCGCCAGCGCGCCGATCAGGCCGGTGAGGAGAAGGTCACCTCGCAGCGATTGATGGTGCAGTCGCTCCTCTCGCTGACCGAGGTCCGGGACGCCGAGACGGGCAAGCACTCGAGGCGGACCCAGGCGTATACGCGCGTACTCGCGCAACAGCTCTCCACGCACGCGAATTTCCGCGACTACCTGACGCCCGAGCGCGTCGATCTCATGGCGAGGCTCGCACCGCTGCACGACATCGGCAAGGTCGGCGTGCCCGATCACATCCTGCACAAGCCCGGTCCGCTCACTCCCGACGAGCTCGTGGAGATGCGCAAGCATCCCGGTACGGCCGCGACGTCATCGTCCACGCCGAAGATCACGCGGGCGTCCATGACGACGTGATCCTCACGCTCGCGAAGGACATCGTCTACACGCACCATGAGAAGTGGGACGGCACGGGCTATCCCCAGGGCCTGAGCGGCCCGGACATCCCGATTCCCGGACGGGTCATGGCGATAGTCGACGTCTACGACGCCAGCACGACGCGTCAGCTGTATCGGAAGTCGCTTTCGCACGACGAGGCCGTCGCGTTCATCCTCAAGGGGCGTGGTTCCCACTTCGACCCGGACGTGGTCGACGCGTTCCTCCAGGTGTCGCCGGTGCTGCGCGACCTGTCGATGGACCCGGAGCATTCCGCGGTGTGACGGGACCAAGACGGCTCAGGGCTCAAGGCTCAGGGCTCAGGGGAGGGCTTTCAGATCCTAATCGAGGGGCTTAGGGCTCAAGGTGTTTGCCAGAGCCTGGAGCCCTGAGCCTTGAGCCGCCGACTACCCCAACAGCGACTGCAGCGCGGCGATCTCGTCGTACGCCGTCAGGTCCGGCTGCAGCGGTGTGACCGACACATAACCGTCCTTGACGGCCTGGTAGTCGGACTGGTCGTGCGGTTCCCAGGAATCTTCGCCCTCTTCGATCCAATAGTACGGCTTGTCGCGCGGGTCAATGCGGACGTCGACGACTGTCACGTGGTTGCGCTTGGCTTGGAACGTGGCGCGCATGCCCTTCGGCTGACCCGAGGGCACGTTGACGTTGAGGAAGGTTCGCGGCGCGAGACCTGTTGGAAGCACCAGCGCGGCGACGCGCGCCGCGGCTGAGGCGGCCTGCGTGAAATCGTACGGGTTGAGCGTCCGCTCCTGCGATACGGCTATGCCCGGAATCCCGAGCAGCGCCGCTTCGAGCGCTCCCGCCACCGTCCCCGAATAGGTCACATCGTCACCCAGGTTGTAGCCCTTGTTGATACCTGAGACGACGAGGTCGGGCATCGCGCCCTTCGGCTTGTAGAGCTGCGTGATGGCGATGTTGACGCAGTCGGTCGGCGTGCCGTCGACTTCGTAAACGCCGTCGCCGAGGAGCTCCATCCGGAGCGGGCGGCGCAGCGTGAGCGCATGGCCGATGGCGCTCGCTTCGGTCTGCGGCCCGACGACCGTGACCTCGCCGAGATGTTTGAGCGCCTGCGCCAGGGCGTGGATGCCCTCGGAACGCACGCCATCATCGTTTGTGACGAGTATCTTCTTCATTTCTTTGCAGGGGAAAACAACGAGTATAGCAGCCCGATCGCGGCGACAGCCACCGCGGCGCCGGTGAAGAAGGCCGCGCCCGGCGACACACGCGTCCAGATGATGCCGAACATCAGGCTCGAGACGAGGCCTCCCACGCCGAGCGCCGCGTTGTAGATGCCGAAGGCCGTGCCGCGCGCGCCTGCAGGAGCGAGGTCGGCGACCCACGCCTTCTCCACTCCCTCCGTCAGCCCGAAGTAGACGCCATAGCTGAGGAAGATGACGATGACAGTGGCGAGCGAATCGAAGTACCCGAAGCCGGCGTAGACGAGCGCGTACACAATCCAGCCGGCCGCGATGAGCGTCCGTCGGCCCAGACGATCGGAGAGGTCCCCGCCGGCGAGCGACGACAGCACCTTCACGACATGGAGCCCGGACCAGAGGATCGGAATCCAGACGGCCGCGACGCCGAGGTCGTTGAGGCGCAGCAGCAGGAACGCGTCGCTGGCGTTTCCCAAACTGAAAACAAGAATCACGATGATGGCTTTCAGGAAGGGAGTTGGTAGGTTCAGGGGTTTGGGGTGGACACTAGGTTCAGGGGGTTCAGGGGGTTCAGGGGTTCAGTGGGTTCGGCGCGTTTGCTGGTGGGCGCGTCCGGCACGCGCAGCAGGATCAGGATGACGACGATGCCGGGGATGATGCTGAGGCCGAAGAGCGTCCGATATTGTTCCGGATAGAAGAAGAGGAACAGCGAGGCAATCAAGGGACCGGCCACCGCGCCTGTGTGATCCATCGCGCGATGGAAGCCATAGGCGCGGCCGCGCAGCTCGACGGGGGCGAAGTGCGCGAGCATGGCGTCGCGTGGCGCGGTGCGGATGCCCTTCCCCAGGCGATCGACGAAGCGCAGGCCGAGGACCTGCGTCCACGACGTGACGAACGCCACGAGGGGTCTGACCGCCCCAGACAACCCGTAGCCGGCCAGCACGATCCGCCTGGGCGCGCCGGTCCGATCCGCGAGACGGCCGGCGGCGATCTTGAGGATGCTGCTGGCGGCCTCGGCGACGCCTTCGATGACGCCAAGCGACATCGCGGTCGCACCGAGCACGCGCGTCAGAAAGATCGGAAGCAGCGGGTAGATCATCTCGGACGCCATGTCCGTGACGAGGCTCACCCATCCGAGGAGCCAGATGGGACGCGGCAGGCCGAGCGAGGAGAAGGCCAAGGTTAGGGGGCCGGCGACCCAGTATAATCGCTCGAGAGACGTGCCCCAGCCCTTCGATGCCGTGTTGATGATCGCCTTTGGCGGTCCGCAGGCTCAGCCGGACATTCGCCCCTTCCTGGCGAATGTGCTGCGCGGTCGGCGGGTCTCCGAGGGACGTGCCGAGGAAGTGGCGCATCACTACGAGGTCGTCGGCGGCCGCTCTCCGCTGAACGAGCTCACCGAAGCGCAGGCTGAAGGGCTCCGCCAGCGGCTGGCCGCCGCCGGCACGCCGCTCCCCGTGTTCGTCGGGATGCGCAACTGGCATCCGTTCCTCGCCGACACGCTCGAGTCGATGGCGAGGGCCGGTGTCCGACGGGCGGTGGGCTTCATCGCCGCGGCGCACCGCAGCTATTCGAGCTGCACGCAGTACCGCGAAAATGTCAGAGACGCGCGGGCGAACCTGGCGCGTGCCGGACTGCCCGATGTCGAGGTCACCTACGTGCCCGACTGGTTCAGCCACCCGATGTTCATCGCCGCGAACGCCGAGCGTGTGTCCGCCGCGATGATCCGGCTCGAACCGCGCGTGCGCGACGATGCGCAGCTGGTGTTTACGGCGCACAGTATTCCCGAGTCGATGGCCGCGCGCTACCCCTACCGCGCGCAGTTCGAAGAGACTGCCCGGCTCGTCGCGGGCCGCGTACAGCCCAATCACCGTCACGCGACGGTGTATCAGAGCCGAAGCGGCCGTCCCGAGGATCCGTGGCTCGGGCCCGATGTCTGCGGCTATCTCCGCGGCGCGCGTGCGGGCGGCCTCGACGCGACGGTCCTCAGCCCGGTCGGGTTCATCTGCGACCACGTCGAGGTTCTCTATGACCTCGATATCGAGGCCGCCGAGGTCTGCCGCGAGATCGGGCTGCCGATGGTGCGCGCGCAGTCGGTCAACGATCACCCGTTGTTTCTCGACATGATGGCCGACGTAGTGCTCGGCGTCTGCCGCCGCTACCAACGCGCACGGCCACTCGAACTGGTGCCAGCCGTATGACGAAGACCGCTCCGTCGGCCCCGTGGTTTGGAACCGTGCTTGGTGTGGTCACCATTGCCGCCCTCGCCGCGCTGATGAGCGCGCGCCCGGATCTCTCGGCGCAGACAGCGCCGTCGCGCGGACTCACGGCGGTGCCGGGCCTCAAGGTCGGACATCACACGCTTACCGAGCGTCCGACCGGGTGCACGGTCGTGCTCGCCGAGAAAGGCGCGACGGCCGGCGTCGATGTCCGCGGCAGCGCGCCCGGGACGCGCGAAACGGACTTGCTTGCGCCCACCGCGACCGTCGATCAGGTGCACGCGATCCTGCTGAGCGGCGGCAGCGCCTACGGGCTCGACGCGGCCAGCGGCGTGATGCGGTATCTCGAGCAGCAGGGCGTGGGCTTCAAGTTCGGTGGCGCGGTCATCCCGATCGTGCCCGGCGCGATTCTCTTCGACCTGGGCGTCGGCGATCCGAAGATCCGGCCCACCGCCGAGTGCGGATATCTGGCGGCGAAGGCCGCGACGGATGGACCGGTCGTCGAAGGGAACGTCGGCGCCGGAGCGGGCGCGACGGTCGGCAAGATGGGCGGCCGCGACCGCGCGATGAAGGGCGGCATTGGAAGCGCCGCCATCACGCTCCCGAACGGCCTCATCGTGGCGGCGCTCGTCGCGGTCAACGCGCGCGGGGACGTCATCGATCCCTCGACCGGTCAGGTCGTCGCCGGCATGCGCACCGAAGACGGTAAAGGCCTCGCGGACGTGCGGCGGCGCCTCAGGTCGGGGGCCCTCGAACTGCCGCTCCCCGAGCCGCTGCAGCACACCACGCTCGGGATTGTCGCCACCAACGCGACGTTGACCAAGACGCAGGCGACGCGGATCGCGCAAATGGCCCACGACGGCCTCGCGCGTGCGATCAGCCCCGCGCACACCTCCGCCGACGGCGACGCCATCTTCGCGCTCGCGACCGGCGTGCGCACGGGCCCTGAGGATCTCGATACGATCGGCACGCTCGCCGCCGAGGCGATGGCCGAGGCGATCGTGCGCGCGGTCCGCGCGGCAACGAGCATCCCGGGCTATCCGGCTGCCCGCGATCTGCGGTGAACCTCACGCTCCTGCTGCTCGTCGCGTACTCCCTGCTCATGGCCGGTGTCGGCTTGTGGATCGGGCGCCATGTGCGGGCGACCGGCGATTTCTTCGTGGCCGGCCGCTCGCTCGGTCCCGCGCTCGTCTTCGCCACCTTTCTTGCCGGCAACATCGGCGCGGGATCGACCGTCGGCGCCGCCGGGCTTGGCTATCGCGACGGGCTGAGCGCCTGGTGGTGGAACGCGTCGGCGGGCATCGGCTGTCTCGTGCTCGCCTTCTCTGTCGGCCCGCGCATGTGGCGCGAGTCGGTGACGCACGGTGACCTCACGGTCGGGGATTTTCTCGAGCGGCGCTACGGACGTGACCTCCGCCTCGCGGTCGCGCTCCTGATCTGGGTGGGCACGCTGTCGATTCTGGCGGCGCAGCTCCTCGGTATGTCGACGGTCTTCCAGGTGGTCGCCGGCGCATCGAAGTTCACGGGATGCCTGCTCGGTGCCGCGCTGGTCATCGTGTACTTCGTCACCGGGGGACTCCTGAGCTCGGCGTACGTCAACCTGGTGCAGTTGGCCGTCAAGCTGGTCGGATTCGCGCTCGTCGCGCCGATGGCGATGGCCCTCGCCGGCGGATGGCAGGCGATTGCCAGCGACCCGGCGCGCATGGATCTCTTCGCCGGCGGATCGCCGCAATCCGGATGGCGCCTGCTCTTCTTCCTGGGGCCGGCGTTCGTGGTCTCCCCAGGCCTCATCCAGAAGGCCTTCGGCGCGCGCGACGAGCGGGCCGTCACGACCGGCATCGCGTTCAACGGCGTGGTGCTGATGGCGTTCGCGGCGCTCCCGACAATCATCGGGATGTCGGCACGCGTCCTTCACCCTGCCCTCAACAAGGACCTCGCCTTTGCCACCATGGCGAGCGAGCTGACACCGGCCTTCGGCGCCCTCGCGCTGGCGGCGGTGTTCTCGGCGGAAGCGAGCGCCGCGGACGCCGTGCTGTTCATGCTGGCTACGTCGGGCTCGCGCGACCTCTATCGCCGCTTCCGGCCAGACGCAACCGATGGTGATCTGCTGCGCGCGGCCCGCGCATCGGCGATTGCCGGCGCCCTCCTCGGCCTCGGGCTGGCGATGATGCACCGCTCGGTCATCGATGCGCTCGGCACGTTCTACGCGGTCATGGTCGTCACGCTGTTCGTCCCGTTGCTCGCCGGGCTGTACGCGCCGCGGACGTCCCGGCGCCAGGGTCTGGCGTCCCTCGTCGGCGTGCCCGTGCTGGCCGTCGTGTATTTCGCGACGGGCGGCGCGGGGTATGGCGCGCTGACGCCCGTCGTCTCGGGGGTGCTGGCGAGTGCGGTCGCGTTCTTTGCCACGCGTGCGAGCAACCAGTAACCGGGTTTGTCGAGCATCCTGTCCGCATTTCTCAACGCTCGCGGGGCCCCACCCCCGCTCGCTCTCGCGCGGCGACTTCCGCCTTCGCTGAAGCTTCGGCGGACCGCCGTAGCCTTGGCGGAGGCTGGTCGCGCCGCGCTCGGGCCGCAGGCGCTGCCGATACGACGTCCGGACCAACCCAACGACAGCTCGGCGCCGAACCAACCGCGGCTGTCAGTGTCTGCGCGCATCTTTTACATCTCTAACAACAAAACTCGAGAGCCAACGCCGGGCTCCGTGTGAGAATCGTTCACATATGCGCACAGAGAAGACTTGCCTCGCAGCAGCCATCGCGCTGGCGCTCTTTCCCGCGCTCGCCGCGGCGCAGACCACTGTCGAGCAGACGATTCAGATCGGACCCGGTGGGGGCGGCGGATCGATTCAGATGCCGGGCATGATGGGCGGGCCGCGCACGTTCAAGACCGGCACGGGCCGCATCCGCGGGCGCGTGCTTGCGAGCGATGGCGCCGGACCCATCCGCCGCGCGCAGGTCCGCATCTCGGGTCCGGACGTCGCGCCAAAAGCGGCGCTCACCGACGCCGAGGGCCGCTTCGAGTTCCGCGAGCTGCCGGCCGGCCGCTTCACGCTGCAGGCGACCAAATCCGGGTTCGTGAACGTTCAGTACGGACAGACCCGGCCGTTCGAATCGGGCAAGCCCATCGAGCTCGCCGACAAGCAGAGCCTCGACAATGCCGACATCAGCATGCCTCGCGGCAGCGTGATCGCCGGCCGCATCGTCGACGAGTTCGGCGACGCGATTCCCGACGTGTCGGTGACGGCCATGCGCCAGACGTGGCAGAACGGCCGGCGGCGCCTCGTGCCCTCGCCCGGGCGCGTCGCGCAGACCAACGACCTCGGGCAGTTCCGCATCTACGGCCTGCCGCCTGGCGAGTACTACGTCAGCGGCACGCTGCGCGGCGCAAACGACCTGATGGAGATGGAGCTGATGGTCGTGACGGGTGCGTCGACAAACGCCGGCCCGACGGCCTCGGCGCCGAAGTCCGGCTACGCCCCCACGTATTACCCGGGCACGCCGAACGTCGCCGAGGCCCAGCGCATCACGCTCGCCGCCGGACAGGAGTCCCCGAGCGCGGACTTCGCGCTCGTCGCGGTTCGTCTGGCGAAAGTCTCGGGGATCGTGATCGGCTCGGATGGGAAGCCGCTCGAAGGCTCCCAGGTATCGGCCGTGCCGGCCAACCGCGATTTCGGCGGACTGCTGGGACAGAGCTCAGCGCGAACGGCAAAGGACGGCAGCTTCACGCTCAACAGCGTGCCCCCTGGCGATTACACGCTCCAGGCCCGGTCGGTGCAGGTGATCACCAGCACGCAGGGCGACAACGTCATGGTCTTCCGCGCGACGTCCATCGGAGGTGGCGGCGACTCGGAATCTGGCTCGACGCCGCTCGCGGTCGCGGGCGAAGACGTGTCGGGCATCCTGCTGACCACGAGCAAGGGCGGCAACGCGACGGGCACCGTCGTGTTCGACGGTCCCAGGCCGCAATCCCTGGGCTCGATCCGCATCACGTCGATGGCTGCCGACAGCGACGGACCGATGCCTGGCTTTGGCGCCGCGAACACGAAGGACGATGGCTCGTTCGAGCTGAAGGGGCTGACCGGCCTGAGGCTGATTCGCCTTGGCAACGCGCCGCCCGGGTGGACTCTGAAGTCCGTCAAGTTGAACGGCACGGACATTACCGACGCGGGAACGGAATTCAAGACGGGTGAAACGACATCGGGGCTGGAAGTCGAGCTGACGAACAAGGCCACGGCCGTGAATGGCAGTGTCACCGCGAGTGACGGCAAGGTCCTCAAGGACTACACCGTGGTCATCTTCTCCGAGACACCCGAGCACTGGCGGCTTCCGATGACCCGATGGGTCACCGGCACGCGCCCCGATCAGGATGGCCGATTCAAGGTACAGAACCTGCCGGCTGGCGTCTACCTGGCCGTGGCCGTGGATTACGTGCCCCAGGGTGAATGGGGTGATCCCGAACTCCTCGACCGCCTGAAGTCCAAGGCCAAGCGGTTCACTCTGGGCGACGGCGCCACAGAGACGCTGGACCTGAAGCTGACGGGCGAGTATTAGCGTTGTACGTAGTGTCCGGCTTTCGCCGGACTGGTCCGCCTGAAGGCGGACACTACGTACGATTGTGAGATGGCCTCCGTGGGGCGATTCGCGAACCGCCCTATTCTTTCAGCAGCGCCTCGGCCTCGTCATCCTCGCCATCATCGTCCACTGGTCCCTTGCTGCGCGCGTAGAGGTACGCGATGGTGAAGATCGCGCCGATGATCCCGAACGAGATCCACTTGTTGATCTCGAAATGAACGAGGCCGAGGACGTTGAGGTACTCGATCAGGAGCTTGATGCCGATCCACGCGATGATCACGAAGGCACCGTCGACGAGCGAGGGATAGCGCCGCACGATCGCCAGGAGCTGGCCGACCACGACGCGCATGGCCAGGATGCCGAGCAGTCCGCCCGTGAGGATGACCCAGAACTTCGGCGACATCGCGACGGCCACGAGAATGGAGTCGATCGAGAACGCCAGGTTGACGAGCTCGACTTTCACGACCGTCGCCCAGAGGGCTGACAGCCCGAGCCATGACCGCGCCGGCTTCGGCCTGCTCCGCTCTTCGGCGTTGGAGCTCGCGAAGAAGTGGTGCTGCGCCAGGTACAAGAGATAAAGTCCGCCGAAGAGCTTCACCCAGCTGATGCGAATCAGGTAGGCGGCGAGCGCCGTCGCGACGATGCGGAACGCGAAGGCGCCCACCAGCCCGTATCGCAGCGCCTTCCTCTGATCGAGCCTCGGCAGTCCCAGGATCATGACCGCCATGACGAGCGCGTTGTCGGCGCTCAGCAGCCCCTCGATCAACACGAGGAGCGCCACGGTCACGAGATCGGTTGGCTGAAAATCCATTTAGACGAGGCGGGTCCTTGACACGGTGCGTATCAATGCCTTAATTTAAATCGACGCAACGTTCAGGCCCGGCACCCTGGACGCGACGCGTCAGCCCTGGCGCGGCCATCCGCGCGGGCGTCCCGCAGCGAACGGCGACACATGGCAGTCGAACACCATCTCTACTTTATCAGCATGGCGGCCCGGTTGCTGGACATGCACCCGCAGACGCTGCGCAAGTACGAACGGCTCGGGCTCGTCCGCCCGACGCGCACCGTCGGCAGCATGCGCGTCTATTCGCGCGAGGAGCTCGATCGCCTGAAGCTGATCAAACGGCTGGTCGAAGAGGACGGCGTCAACCTGGCCGGCGTGCATCGCCTCCTCGATATCGCTGAGGCCGTGCAGCGGCTGCGCCCGCTCATGCAGGAAGGCGCGGGACGCGCGGACGTCAGGAAACGCGTCGCGCAGGAAATCGAACGCATCGGACGGATGGTGGGGATTTAGACCGGTTCAAGGTTCAGGGTTCAGGGTTCAAGGTTCAACGTTGGAATTCAAGGACTACTATCAGACGCTCGGCGTCACCAAGAGCTCGTCGGAGAAAGAGATCAAGCAGGCGTACCGGAAGCTCGCCCGCAAGCATCATCCCGACGTGAATCCGGGCGACAAGTCGGCCGAGGGCCGCTTCAAGGAGATCAACGAGGCGTACGAAGTCCTGGGAGACGCCGAGAAGCGGAAGAAGTACGACGAGCTCGGCGCCAACTGGCGGATGTACGAGCAGGCGCGGCAGCAGGGTCAGGAGTGGCCCGGCGCATCGCCTTTCGGCGGCGATGCCGGCGGTGGCGGCGGGGCCTGGAACATCAACATGGGTGGCGGCCCCGGCGGCTACCGCACCATGACCGAAGAGGAAATGCAGGAGCTCTTCGGGAACCAGGATCCCTTCTCCGACTTCTTCAACACCTTCTTCGGAGGTGGTGGCGGCGCGCGCGAGGCCGGACGTGGCCGGGGCGGCCGGGCAAGTCGCAGCCAGAAGGGCCGCGACATCGAGCACCCCGTCGAGCTGACGCTCGAGGAGGCCTTTCACGGCGCCACTCGCCGGATTTCGATCAAGCAGGGCGGCCACGCGCGCAGCGTCGACGTGCGGATTCCGGCTGGCGTCAAGGACGGTTCACGCGTGCGGGCGGCCGGCGAAGGCGAAGCCGGCGCAAACGGGGGTGCCGCCGGCGACCTGTACCTGCGCGTGCAGACTCGTCCGCACCCGGTGTTCGAGCGCAAGGGCGACGACCTGCACACGACGATCGCGCTGCCGGTCACCTCGGCGGTCCTCGGCGGCGAGGCCCAGGTGCCGACCATTACCGGATCGGTCCGGCTCAAGATTCCGGAAACCACTCAGGGCGGCCAGGTCTTCCGACTCAAGGGCCACGGCATGCCCGTCGTCGGTAAACCCGAGACCCGGGGTGATCTCTACGCCACTGTCGATGTACAGCTCCCCCGCTCTCTGACGAAGGAGCAGCGAGAGCACTACGAGGCGCTGTCGAAGTTCGAAAGAATAGAAGAGAAGTCATGAACATCAGACAAGTACACCGAGAAGGCGCAGGAAGCCATCCTTGCCGCCCAGCAGCTGGCCGATCGTGAAGGACACGCAGAGATTCTCCCCGAGCATCTCCTGCTGACGCTCCTCGAGCAGAAAGAGGGAGTCGTTCCCGAGATCGTCCGGAAGATGAACCCGGATCCCCTTGGGCTGGCCTCTGCCGTTCGTGCCGAGTTGAACCGTCTGCCGCGCGCCCACGGTGGAACGCAGGTGGGCTTCTCCGCTCGACTGCGTCAGGTACTGACCGCCGCCGAACAGGAAGCCGAGCGGCTCAAGGACGAGTACACGAGCACGGAGCATCTCTTTGTCGCCATCGCGGCCGAAGGCGGGCGGTCGCCGGCGTCGCGCCTCCTCCAGCAGCGCGGCATCACCAAGGACACGATTCTGCAGGCGATGACGAGCGTGCGCGGCTCGCAGCGCGTCACCAGCCAGAATCCCGAAGTCACGTACCAGGCGCTCGAGCGCTATGGCCGCGACCTCACCGAGCTCGCCCGCAAAGGCAAGCTCGATCCGGTCATCGGACGAGACGACGAGATTCGCCGCGTGATCCAGGTGCTCTCGCGGCGGACGAAGAACAACCCGGTGCTCATCGGCGAGCCAGGCGTCGGCAAGACCGCGGTCGTGGAAGGACTCGCCCAGCGGATCGTCCGGCAGGACGTTCCCGAAGGACTCAAGAACAAGAAGATTGTCGCGCTCGACATGGGCGCGCTGGTTGCCGGAGCGAAGTACCGCGGCGAGTTCGAGGAGCGCTTGAAGGCGGTCCTCAAGGAAGTGGCGGACGCCGCGGGCCAGGTCATCCTCTTCATCGACGAGCTCCATACGGTCGTGGGCGCGGGCGCCGCCGAGGGCGCGATGGACGCGTCCAACATGCTCAAGCCGATGCTGGCGCGCGGCGAGCTGCACACCGTCGGCGCGACGACGCTCGACGAGTACCGCAAGCACATCGAGAAGGATGCGGCGCTCGAGCGGCGGTTCCAGCCCGTCGTCGTCAGCGAGCCGACCGTCGAGGACACGATCAGCATCCTCCGCGGCCTGCGCGAGCGCTACGAGGTCCATCACGGCGTCAAGTTCAAGGACTCGGCGCTCGTGGCGGCCGCCGTGCTGTCCAATCGCTACATCACGGACCGGTTCCTTCCCGACAAGGCGATCGATCTCATCGACGAAGCCGCGTCGCGCCTGCGCATGGAGATCGACTCCATGCCGGCGGAGCTCGACGAGGTCGAACGCCGCATCATGCAGCTCGAGATCGAGCGCGAAGCCCTCAAGAAGGAGACCGACAAGCCCTCGAAGGAGCGCCTGCAGAAGCTCGAAAAGGAGCTGGCTGACCTCAAGGAAGAAAAGAACCAGCTGACCAGCCACTGGCAGCAGGAGAAGGAGACGATTCTTGCCGGGCGCAAGCTGAAAGAAGAGCTGGAGCAGGTGCGCATCGAAGTCGATCGGGCGCAGCGCGCCGGCGACTACGCGAAGGCGTCGGAGCTGCAGTACGGCCGGCTCCCGGCGCTCGAGCAGCAGATCAAGGACGAAGAGACGCGGCTCACCACGCTCCAGCAGGGGCAGCGAATGCTCAAGGAGGAGGTCGACGAAGAAGACATCGCCGACGTCGTCAGCCGCTGGACGCACATCCCTGTCAACCGCCTGCTGGAAGGCGAGATCCAGAAGCTGCTGCGGATGGAAGCCAGGCTCCACGATCGCGTCGTCGGCCAGGAGGAGGCGATCTCGGCCGTCGCCAACGCGATGCGACGCGCGCGGGCCGGGTTGCAGGATCCGAATCGTCCGCTCGGCAGCTTCATCTTCCTCGGTCCCACCGGCGTCGGGAAGACCGAGCTCGCCCGCGCGCTCGCCGAGTTCCTGTTCGACGACGAGCACGCGATGGTCCGTATCGACATGTCGGAATACCAGGAGAAGCACACCGTCTCCCGGTTGATCGGGGCGCCTCCGGGGTACGTGGGCTACGAGGAGTCCGGTCAGCTCACCGAAGCCGTGCGCCGGCGGCCGTACGCGGTGGTCCTCTTCGACGAAATCGAGAAGGCGCACCCCGAGGTGCTCAACGTCATGCTCCAGCTGCTCGACGACGGCCGGCTGACGGACGGCAAGGGACGCACGGTCGATTTCAAGAACAGCGTGATCATCATGACCTCGAACGTCGGCAGCCACTTCATCGCCGAGGCCGCGGTCGCCCGTTCGGTGTCCGGAAGCGAAGATGGCAAGCTCGACGAGGGCACCAGGCGGCAGGTGCTCGACACGCTGCGCGCCCAGTTCAGGCCCGAGTTCTTGAATCGCGTCGACGAGATCATCGTCTTCCATGCACTGACCCGCGTGCAGATGCGATCGATTATCGACATCCAGCTCAAGGGGCTCGTGAAGCGGCTCGAGGACCGGAAGATCCGCGTCGAGCTGTCCGATCGCGCCAAGGACCTGTTGATCGCCGAAGGCTACGACCCGACGTATGGCGCGCGGCCGCTGAAGCGGACCATTCAGCGCGAGATCCTGGATCCGCTGGCGATGCGGGTGCTGCAGGGCGACTTCAAGGAGGGCGACGCGGTTCACGTCGACACGGAGGGCGGCAGCCTCCAGTTCACCCGCGCCGAGAAGGCCGTGCAGGCGTAACGGACGTACAATCAGATCAGATGTCTGAAGACACCCCGGGGAAAACACCCAATCCGCGCGGCCGGCGGCTGCCGCCGCGTCCGGCGCCTGGCACGGCCATGTGGTACGTGCTGGGCGTTCTGATGCTCCTGGCAATCGGCAACGCGCTGTTTTTCTCGCTGCAGGGCGGGGAGCCGATCCCGTACAGCGAGTTCAAGACGCGAGTGCGCGAGGGCAAAGTTCAGGAAGTCACGGTCGCTGAGGATCGCATCCAGGGCAAGATGAAGGCGGAGACCGCGAAGGGGCGCGGCTTTGTCAGCGTTCGCATCGAAGATCCCAAGCTCGTCGAAGATCTCGAGCAGCACGGCGTGAAGTACACCGGTGAAGTCCCCAACAAGTGGGTGGGCGAACTGCTCGGGTGGGTGATTCCCCTCCTCTTTCTCGTGGCCCTCTGGAGCTTCTTCTTCCGCCGGATGGGCGGCGCCGAAGGCGGCGTGATGTCGTTCGCGCGGAGCCGCGCGAAGGTCTACGCCGCCGAAGACGACGTCAAGGTGAAGTTCGGGGACGTGGCGGGCGTCGACGAAGCGGAAGACGAGCTGCGCGAGATCGTCGAATTCCTGAAGAACCCGAAGAAGTACACGAGCATCGGCGGCCGCATTCCCAAGGGGGTGCTGCTCGTCGGGCCGCCGGGCACGGGCAAGACGCTGCTCGCGCGCGCGGTCGCCGGCGAGGCCAACGTGCCGTTCTTCAGCCTGAGCGGGTCGGAGTTCGTCGAGATGTTCGTCGGCGTGGGCGCGGCCCGCGTCCGCGACCTCTTCAACCAGGCCGAGAACAAGGCGCCCTGCATCGTCTTCATCGACGAGCTGGACGCGCTTGGCAAGGTCCGGATTCAGACACCGATGGGGAGCCACGAAGAGCGGGAGCAGACACTCAACCAGCTGCTTGCGGAGATGGACGGCTTCGACGCGCGCAAGGGCGTGATCATCATGGCCGCGACCAACCGGCCCGAGGTGCTCGACCCGGCGCTGATGCGCCCGGGGCGGTTCGATCGGCAGGTGCTCGTCGACAAGCCGGACGTCCGCGGGCGCGAAGAGATTCTGAAGATCCACGTCAGGAAGGTCAAGATCGCCGAGCAGGTGGACCTGAAAGTGATCGCGGCACGCACGGCAGGCTTTGCCGGGGCGGATCTCGCGAACCTGGTCAACGAGGCGGCGCTGCTGGCCGCACGGCGCGACAAGACGTCGGTCGAGATGAAGGATTTCGAGGAGGCGATCGATCGTCTGATCGCCGGACTCGAGAAGAAGCGCGTCATGAGCGACAAGGAGCGCCGGATCGTGGCCTATCACGAGTCCGGCCATGCGATTGTCGCGACCGTGCTGCCGGGGCTCGACCCGGTGCACAAGATCTCGATCGTGCAGCGCGGTTTCGGGGCGCTCGGCTACACGATGCAGCTCCCGCTCGAAGACAAGTATCTGATGACCCGGAGCGACCTGATTAGCCAGCTCTCGGTCCTGCTGGGCGGGCGGAGCGCGGAGGAGATCGCGTTTGGCGAGATCTCGACCGGCGCGCAGAACGATCTGATGCGGGCGACCGACATCGCGCGCGCGATGGTCACCGAATTCGGGATGAGCGACGCGCTCGGCGTCGTGAACTACGATGGCCACCGGCAACCGTCGTTCATCGAGAACCCCTTCGGACGCGAGCGGGGCAACTACGCCGAGGAAACTGCGCTCCAGATCGATATCGAGATCAAGCGCATCCTCACCGACGCCCACGAGAAAGCCCGCCAGATCCTGCGCGACCACCGGGATATCCTCGATCGCCTGTCCGCGCGGCTGCTCGAGAAGGAAGTCATCGAGGCCGACGAGTTGAAGGCGATCATGGGGAGTTACGCCAAGAGTCCGGACGCTGTCCCGGCTGAAGTCCCACCTTCCTGACCACGCGCTTCGACAAGGGCGCCGAATGCCCTAAAATGCGAGCGTCGCTCAACAGGGAGTCGCGAGTCGGCTACGACGCCTTGTCACGAGCCGCGCGTCGTGACGCTGTAACCAGCCGATGCTCTGGGTAGAGAGTGACGCACAGCTCTCAGCGTTCCACCAGACCACGGACAGCCCCATCGTCGGTGACCCGATCCGGCGCCTCACTGGACCCCACCTCCGCGCGCGTCCTTCGGTAGTGGGCCCACCAGCTGGCCGCCTCGGCCTCGGACCAGGCATCGATCGAGGCGCAGCGATCCAGATCGCGACGAAGCGCACGAGCGCTCTGGGGCCGATCGGCTGGCGACTTGGCGAGACATTGCAGCACGAGGCGTTCGAGATCGGGGGGCACGAGCCTGCCCAGCCGCTCCGACGGCGGGTCCGGCTGGGTGTGGAGATGGTGCGCGCAGACCTCGACCACCGTCCGCGCGCTGAACACGGGTGTGCCAGTCAGGAGCAGGTAGGCGACAGCGCCGAGTGCATACAGATCGCTGCGCGCGTCGACATGTCCGTCGCCACGGAAGCTTTCGGGCGCCATGAAAAGTGGTGTCCCCACCAAGCTCGTACCGAGAGTGGCCGCCATCGTGACTTCGGTGGGATCCGGCCGGAACCGCTTCACCAGCCCGAAATCGACGACCTTCGCCACGTCGGCCATGCCGCCGCGTTCGCACAGAATGATGTTGGCCGGCTTGACGTCCCGATGCACCAGACCGACATCGTGCGCTTCGGCGAGCGCGCCACAGACCTGCTGCAGGATGTGCACCACCCGTCGCGCGGGCAGCGGGCCCTCCAACTTGACAAGCTGATCGAGGTTGAGGCCGTCGAGATACTCCATGGCGTAGTAGAAGATCCCGTCGGCCGTCCGCCCATAGTCGAAGATCGCCACCGTGTTGGGATGGCTGAGGCCCGCGGTCAATTGGACTTCGCGCTCGAACCGAAGGATGTTCTCGTTCCCGGCCTTCTCGGGCGGAAGCAGCTTGATGGCCGTGGGCCGCCGCAGCATCGCATGCCGCGCGCGATAGACGATGCCCATTCCGCCCTCGCCGATCTTCTCCTCGAGCGTGTACCGCCCGAGCCTGCGGACCTGCCTCACCTCTTCCCGCAGTCCGAAGATTACCTTCGACGTCACAGCCGACATCGCCACCGCCGCCACGTTCCACGACGCCATCTCCGCATACGACACCGCCAGCGCCTGGGGCGTCAGGTTTGCCCACGACAGCACGACGATGTCGAGCGCCGCGAGCACAACCACCGTCCCAATCCCCACCCAGGTGCTTCGTCGCACAGTGCTGGGCATGGCAATGGCGCGGATCATCAGCACGTAGCTGCCGGCGAGCAGGCCCACATAGAGGGCCGGAGTGGGAGTGATGGCGCGAGCCATCATCGATCGCGCAAAGCCCAGCGTCATCATCGCGAAACTGGCGGAGATGAGCCATGCGCCTCCGACGTCGACAACCTTCATCGTCGGGACGCTCAACCGCGCGCGGCTCCCGACGGCCCAGATGACGCCAGCCAGGAGCGTGGCCAGGGCGTGAAACCAGGACGAGGGATCGAACGGGACGCCCAGGATGAGGCGCATCACCCTCAAGAACACCAGGAAGCCGCCGGAGACAATGAAGGTCCACCGGCCGAAGAGCGCCAGGCGGCTCTGGAAGAACGCTCGTCGCTCCTCGTTCTCGGTTTCGCCGGATCCCATGGCAATCGGCACCGGCGGACGCGGAGTCGTCGTCACCTCCTGACTATAGTGAATGGACGATCGCGCCGGCAAGGCGGCGCCGAAGGACAGGGCTCACCGACGCCCACGAAAGAGCCCGCTAAATCCTGCGCGACCACCGGGACATTCTCGACCGACTGTCGGAGCGGCTGCTCGAGAAGGAAGTCATCGGGGCCGCGACTGCCTTACAATACGGCCGTCGCTCTCCGGAACCCTGGAACGAGGCAAAATGGCTCGCCTGGGCAGTCTCGGTCTGGTCATCGCAGGCGCCCTCCTGCTGCTTCCTGCCTCTCTGGCTGGACAGACTGTCGGCACCGCAAACGGGGCCATCAGTGGAACGGTCAGGGACAGCTCAGGGGCGGTCCTGCCGGCCGTCGCCATCGTCGTCACCAGTCCCGCGCTCATGGGTGCCCCCCAGGTGATGACCAACGACGAGGGGTTCTATCGCTTCCCGACGCTCCCGCCGGGAGAGTACGTGCTTCTGGCGACGCGGGAGGGCTTTGGGACCGTCCGGCGCGAGGGTCTCCACGTTGGCGTGGGATTCACGTTGACGCTCGATGTCGAGCTGACGGTCGCCACACGGGAGGTCGTGTTCGTCGAGCATCGATCTCCCATCCTCGACCGACACACGACGGCGATCGCCGTGACCTTCGACGCCGCCCAGCTCGCCAACATTCCGGGCTCGCGCAGCATGCAGGCAATTCTGGCCATGACGCCGGCGGTGCAGCTGGCTCGCACTGAGGTCGGTGGCAGCAGTGGTGCGTTCGGCAGCCCCTACAGCGCTTACGGGACGTCGGGTGCGAACCGGCCGATGATCGAAGGGATCAACGTCGCCGGGATTGCCCCGACCGGCTTCGCGCTCAACTACGGATCGTTCGAGCAGGTCTCGGTGGGAACGGCCGCGCACAGCGCCGAGTGGCCCATGCCCGGCGTGCAGATGCAGTTCCTCAGCAAGTCCGGAGGGAACCAGTACCGCGGCACGTTGTACGCCGACTACGAGCATAACGCGTGGCAGTCGTTCAACATCGATGCCGACCAGATCCTGCGCGGGGCGCAGAGCGCGAGCAGCCTGTCTGCCCGCGAGGCCAACCGTTTGTGGAGCTACCACGACGTCAATGCCGATGTCGGCGGGTACATCAAGCCGGATACCGCGTGGTGGTACTCCTCGGTCAGAGCGCAGGACGCGTCCGCCCGGCAGGTGAATCTTCCGGTGACACCCTCTCGAACACGACTGACGAACTACAGCGGCAAAGCCACCTATCAGCTCACCCGACGCGACAAGCTCGTGGCGTACGCGCAGGTGGGTCGAAACCGCCAGCCCACCCGGGTCGATCCCTTTGGGCAAGCCGGCGGCGGTCCAAACGCCTCGACGGTCATCAACGAATCAGTCGACTCGACGACCAACCATCTCGCGTGGGGCTGGGTATGGAAGGGTGAATGGAACTCCGTCGTGCACGACAACCTGCTGTTCGAGGCTCGCGCTGGTCAGTTCGGCGCCGACCGCTCGGAGACGCCGAATGGCACGGCAGACCGATTCGAAGACATCGGGACACTGGTCGTGCGGGGTGGCAATCGCGACTGGCAACGCGATCTCCGCCGCAACCAGGTGGCCGGATCGCTCAGCTACTTCAAGGACGACTGGTTCGGGAACCATCACGTGAAGGTCGGCGGTGAAGTTCTCCGGATTGAGGAGACCGAAATCTGGCGGAAGAGCTATCCACGGGACGTCTTGCACCTTGTGAGCTCGGGCAATCCACGGGACGTGTATCTCTTCGAGAACACACCGTCGATGTCAGCCAGCGGCCTCTGGGCCTCCGCCGCCTACGTCAGCGATTCGTGGCGCGTGAACGGCCGTGTGACGCTCAATCTGGGATTGCGATTCGATCGTTATCAGGTGTTCCTCCCAGAGCAACGGCACCCGGTTGCCGGCGCGCCAGCACAGACATTTCCCACTGTGCCCAATCTGATCGCCTGGAATCTCCCCACCCCGCGAATCGGTGCGGCGTACGACCTGTCCGCCGACGGCAAGACCATTCTCAAGTTCAACTACGGCAAGTACGGGATTCGGCCCCGGCACTGAGCTGGGCTTCAACGCCAACCCCAACGCGAGCCTGTGGTGGCGGCGGTACCCGTGGGTGGACGCGAACCACAACGGCGTGTGGGATTCTGGCGAGGAAGACCGGAGTACCGTGCGCGACAGCCGAGGCGGTGTCGAGCTCGAATCACTGGACCCGGAGCTCGAGTTGCCTTTCTTGACTGAGCTCGCCGGCTGGATCGAACGCGAGCTGTTTTCGAGCGTTGGCGTTCGGACCGGTATCGTGTGGCGTGGCGAACGGCAACACTACATGCGGCGAAATGTGACCCAGCCGTTTGACGCCTTCTCCGTTCCAGTATCGATTCGAGATCCCGGCGCCGATGGAAGAGTCGGCACGCCGGATGATGGACCTGTGATTCCAGGCTACGAACTCAGACCGGACCTCGTTGCGGCCGCCTGAGAACGTCGTGCGCAACGTGCCTGACTCCGACACCAGCCACCTGACGTGGGAGGTCGTCGCCACCAGGCGCTTCAGCGGCCGCTGGTCGTTCGTGGCTGGGTTCGCTCACACCTGGAGCCGCGACCAGGCGAGCGGGTACTCTGGACAGCCCGTGCGACAGAACACATATCCGTTGACCCCCAATGATCTCATCAACGCTGGTGACAACGGGCGGTACGACTTCAGGATCTGGTCAGCCAAGGTTCAGGGCACGTACGAGGGACCGTGGAGAGTGCGCGTGACGCCTTTCCTGCGCCATCAGTCCGGACAACCCTTCGGTCGCACGTTCGTGACACCCCTGAACTACGGCAGCATCAGGATTCTGGCCGAGCCGATTGGCACTCGGCGAATGGACCATCTCACGATTCTCGATCTTCGCACTGAGAAGGGATTCAGGCTCGGCACGGGACCCCGCCTCGCCGGATTTGTCGATGTCTTCAATATTTTCAACGCGAATCCAGAACAGGGCAGCAACTGGGGATCGGCAGGTTTTCTGCGGCCGATCGTCATCGTCCCACCGCGAATTGCGCGGGTCGGGATCAAACTCGACTGGTGAACCAGAGCGGTTCGTACTGCGCAGAACCTGCTTACGGAAGCCCCAGTTTCTTGCGGAGGGCCGCCACGCGCGGGTCACCGCGCAACAACGCCAGCTCAGGATAGGTGAGGTAACTTCCCGCGCGTCGCGGGTTGAGGGCGGCCAACCGCTCCACGGCCTCGAACGCCTGGTCCTTGTCGCCGAGCCCCGCATAGATGAGCGCTTCCCGTTGCGGATAGCTGACGCCCTTGGGCAGCAGGTTCTCGGCCTCGGCCCGCCGCCCGCTGACGGCGTACGCGTAGCCAAGATAGCCCGCGGTACGGTCGCGAAGTTTCTCGAGCATGGCGATCCCCGCGACAACGTCACCCTTCTGGACCAGGGCCCGTCCGCACCACTCTGCCGCGTATTGAAGCGTGGGATCGACCGCGAGCACGTGTCGGCAGTTCTCGAGCGCCTGATCGTAGAGGCCGGCGCTGATCTGAATGGTTGCCATCACCCGCCGCACGTCGAGCGACAACGGATCCGTGCGGCGAGCTGCTTCGAGGAACAGAAGGGCCTCGTTCAGCTTTGCCTCGGGGAACAGTGTCGAGAGCACGAAGTCCGTGTGGATAGTGGTGACGACCGGATTCAGGCTCAGGGCGTGTCGGAACGACGATTCGGCCGCCGCCCAGTTGCGGTCGAGCGCGTGGACGGACCCCATCGCCGCGTGCGCTTCGGCGAGCGTCGGGTCCAACACGAGCGCCCTGAGGGCAGCCGGCCGCGCAGTTGTGAGCGCATGGTCCGGCGAAAAGGCAGACACGCCGTTACGGGAAGCAGAGGGATACGCGGTCGACGACTCGGCGGCCGTGCTCGCGAGGGCCGCCTGCGCCGGCGCGAACGAGGGGTGCGCCTTGACGACCTCCTGGAACAGGGGAACGGCCCGAACGGCGTCGGAACCGCGACGGGCCTGCAGCTCCCGTGCTCTGAGATACATCTGGTAGCCCGCAACGTCGATGTCGGGGCGCCGCTGGCCGCGACCCAAGTTGAGTCTGAGCCTGTTGACGATGCCCCGGGCAATCTCTTCCTGAATCGAGAATACGTCCTCGAGCTTTCGATCGAACTGCTCGGACCACAGCACGGCGCCCGCGACCGACGCCAGTTGAACGTCGACCCGCAGACGGTCGCCTGCCGTCCGGACGCTACCCTCGAGGAAGAGGTTTGCGGCCAGTTGGCTGCCGATGTCTGCCAGGTTGACGGGCTTCCCCTTGAACGCGAACGAGGATTCCCGGGAGCGCACCTCCAGCCCGTCGATCGCGGCCAGGTTGTGAAGGATCTCGACGGTCAGGCCGTCGACGAAATAGTCCTTGTCGGCCTCGGGACTGAGGTTCTTGAAGGGCAGCACGACGATGACCGGATTCTTGACGAGGTCGGCCTCGGGCCTGCTGATTGGAAGCCACGGGCCGATACTCGACACAAATGCGCGTGACGGGCTCGGACCGCCCTTCTGCCGGCCGCGGACCTCCCATGCGGCCCACAGGACCACGAGAAACGCTGCCGCTGCCGCCATTGCGCGCATCCACGGCGCCGATCGACTGCGTGTCCTGAATGCGGCGAGGTCGACCCCCACCGCACGCGCGCTCTCGTAGCGCCCCGCCGGATCCGGAGCGATGGCCTGGTTGAGGACGCGAGCCAGCCGACGTGAAAGATCGGGTCGCACGGCGAGGACGTCGCTGCGCTCGCGACGTTCGTGGGCGAGCTGCAGACCACGCCGATCGCAGGCCTGCACGGGATACAACCCCGTGAGGAGATGGTACAGGAGCACGCCGAGGCTGTAGACGTCGCTGCGGACCGAGGGCTCGCGTCCGCTCATCAGCTCGGGCGCGAGGTACAGTGGCGTGCCCGCGAGAGGCGACGACCGCCCGCCCATCTCCCGTCCGGCGCCGAAGTCCATCAGCTTGATGCGTCCATTCTCGGATCGCATCACGTTGTGCGCCTTGATGTCGCGATGGATAAGGCCCGCCGCGTGCACCGCGGCCACCGCGTCACAGAGTTGCATGCCGATGTCCACGACTTCCGCGACGCTGAACGGGTGCCCCTGCTCCACCAACTCCTGCAGCGTGCGCCCCTTGACGAGCTCCATCCACAGTCCGACGCGGCCGTCGATCCGATCGGCGCCGAAGATGGTGACGACATTGGGGTGGTGGACACGCGCGAGCAGGCGGCCTTCTTCGATGATGGACGTTCCGTGGGTGTCACCGGTGCCGGACCGGACACTGAGGACCTTGAGCGCCACTTCGCGATCGAGCCGCGTGTCCCAGGCGCGATAGACCTCGCCGAAGGCGCCGCCGCCGATGCGCTCGAGCACGCGCAGGTGACCCCATCGCTCGGGCGTGTCGAGGTCCTCGCCGCCGATGCTGAGAGTGCCGACCGAGAGCCCGGCTGCATTCTGTTCAACTGAGGGAAGCGGCGTGCCTCGATGCACGCCGGCCACACCGGCGACGAGCCTGAGGCGAGCAACGAGTGGACGCTCGCGGTCGTCGGCGCTCGATTCCGCGGCGTCCCAGTCGATCGGGGTGCCGTCGAGAATCGCGCCAGCCAGGTCAGCCAGCAGCCCCTCACTTGCCGCCACGCGTCATCCCTTTCTCATTTCCTCAGCGAGCCGGACGAGCGCCCGCTGCGCGGCCTTGCGCGCGGCTTCGGCTGAAGGCTTCCCCAGGGCCAGCGCCATTTCCTGATAGGTAAAGTCCAACTCGACTCGCGCGATGATCGCCTCACGCTCCTCTGGTCTCAAACGCTGGAGCGCGACTTCGTACAACTCCACCGCCTCGCGTCCAATGGCCTGTTCGAGCGGCGACTCGTCGGCCGCCAGCTCCAGCCCGTCGAGATCCGCCATGTCGGGCCGCCGGCCGTGCCGGCGCAACTCGTCCCGCAGACGGTTGAGCACCGCCTGGCGCAAATACGCCTGGAGGGCCCCCACGCGGCGAGGCTCGAACTCTCCAATCCTCTTAAACGTTTGGAGGAGGGTGTCCTGGACAAGGTCATCCGTTTCGGCCAGATCTCGGGCCCATTGCGGCAACCGGCCCCTGGCCCAACGCCGCAGTGGCTCGAGATGACGGGCGAAGAGGCGCTCGAGCGCTTCCTGGTCCCCCGCCCGCGCGCGCTCGATCAGCGCGAACGTCGAATCAAGGTCCCGAGGGCCGTCGCCAGTCGGTTCGCCGGACTCCGCGTCGTCTTTCGACATATCGGTGGCCGATCTTAGTGAACGGTCGAAGTGACCGCATCTTACCTCGGCGACTGCAGTGCGCGGGCAGACCGATGTCCGGCCGGCGCCCGGTCGACGTTCTATAGAAGCGGAGACGGACAATGCGAACTTTAAGCACCGGGCTGGCGTTGTCGCTCGCTGTCGTCCTGGTTGGGTTCCTTTCGGCGTGCGACGACAAGTCACCCACGGCCCCGCGATCGACGGCGCCACCGACCACTCCCACAGCGAGCCTCACCCGACTGGAGATCGTCGGACCGCGAACTGTGCCCCCTGGCGAGACCGCCCAGTTTGGCGTCAGGGGCATCCTCTCGGACGGGTCCACCCAGGACCTGACGAGCCAAGCGAGTTGGCAGAGCCAGAGCGGTACCGTGTTGTCCGTCGATTCGAGGGGACGTGCGTCGGGCGGCCAACGCGGCGCAACTCTGCTCAGCGCTGTTGCCGCCTCGATGTCGGTGTCGACCGAGGTGCTGGTGCTTCCGGCCGGGACCTTCAGATTGTCGGTTGTCGTCAATGAGGATTCCGTTGTTGCCCTCGACGTGCGGGTCGAGGTCGTTTCGGGCGTCGGCGCTGGTCTTTTCGACGTCACGCCGGTGAACGGCCGTTACGACCTGTACGGCGTCGCCGGTAACGCTGAAATCCGGATCTCGGGGAACGGCTACCGGGATCAGGTTCAGCGTGTGGTCGTCACAGACCACACAGTGGTGACTGTGCAGGTCGTCGCTTCTCGTGAACGCGTCGACGTGTCCGGAAGTTACGTCCTGACGATTGAAGGCGATGCAGGCTGTCGGGCCGCTTTGCCGCCAGGCCTTGCCAGCCGGCGCTATGGAGCGGTCGTGAGCCAGGCCGGCCCCGAGGTCAGGGTGCTGCTGAGCGGCGCCGAATTCGGGCTGTTTGGCATCACTCGCAACAGCTTTACTGGAAGAATGGACGGTCGAAACGAGAACATCGTCTTCAACCTTGGCGGGTTCTCGGACACGTTTTACGCCTACGCCTACGATCCCCGTCCCGATGTGATCGAGAACCTGGGCGACTCGATCTACCTCTACTTCGCCGGCGGAGCCACCACATCGGTGTCACCGACCAAAATCTCGGGCTTCCTCAACGGGGTGATCCGCCAGGTCAAGTTTCATACCCAATGGTGGGCGACCAGGCTGAACGGGTGCTCCTCGAATCGGATCGCCTTCACCCTTTCACGATGAACGCCATGCGACGCGTGATCATTGCGCTCGTCCTCGTTGCGTCTGCCGGAGTGGCGCTCTGGCGACATGCCGCTTCGCCATCGCCAGCGCATGTCGTCATCATCACGCTCGACACGACACGCGCCGATCGCCTGTCACCCTATGGCTTCGCGGACTCGACGATGCCGGCGCTCGAGCGCCTGGCGCGAGAAGGGGTGGTGTTCGATCGGGCCATGTCGGTTGCTCCGCTGACGCTCCCTGCTCACACCAGCCTCTTCACGGGCTTGTTCCCGCCGCATCATGACGTCAGAGACAACGCTGCTCCAGCGCTCGCCGCACGTTACACGACGCTGGCGGAGACCTTGAGCAGCCGCGGCTACTGTACGGGTGCATTCGTGTCGTCTGTGGTCCTGGACCCGGACCGTGGCCTGCAGCAGGGTTTCGAGCGGTACGTCAGCGTGACGCTCGGCGAGAACGGGAGAAAGTCCCCACAACGACGCGCAGACGAGGTGATCGATGACGCGATACGATGGCTGGACGAAGACCGGGCGTGCCCGGTATTCCTCTGGACGCACCTGTACGACGCGCACCGCCCATACGAGCCGCCCGAGCCCTACCGGTCGCGTCATGCCGATCCCTATCTCGGCGAAATTGCGTTCGCCGAGGCACAGGTCGACCGGCTCCTCGGCGCTCTCGAGCAACGCCGGCTGCTCGACAACACGCTGCTCGTCGTCGTCGCGGACCACGGCGAGTCGCTCGGCGAGCACGGCGAGGAGAACCACGGCTTCTTTCTCTACGAGAGCGTTCTTCGGATACCGCTCGTCATCCGCCTGCCGCGACGGACACGGGTGGAAATGGCCACCGGGACGCGGGTGAGCGATCTGGTCAGGCTCGTCGACGTGATGCCAACTGTCCTCGACGCACTGGGTGTACGAGCCCCTGCGACAGATGGTGTCAGCCTCCTGGGTGTGATGAATGGTCACCATCTCGACCTGGAGGCCTATGCCGAGTCGATGTATCCGATCCGTTTTGGGCAGACCCCGCTGCGAGCACTACGCGACGGTCGGTTCAAGCTGATAGACGGATCGAGCCCGGAGCTGTACGACCTCGGAGCCGATCCGTTCGAGCGGCGCAACCTGTATGTTGACCGGCGCGTCCTGGCTGAAACGATGCGCCGCCGTCTGGGCGCCGTCGCACCTGGCGCCGGCTTGGCACGGCCGGACCAGGCGTTCGAGGTTCCGATCGAGCTCAGAGAACGTCTTGGGGCTTTGGGCTACCTGGGAGGCGGACTCGTCGCGGGACCGGCTGACGGAGGTTTGCCGGATCCGAAGAATTACATGGCTCCTCGGAACAACACGACGGCACAGCAGCAAGCCGTGCCCTGGGATGGCCCACCGCCCCCCTGTCAGAACCACGTTCCAAACATCAACGCTGAACGACTCGCTCTCGCAAAGGCGATGCGCAGACGGTTGGTCTCCATCGACAGCGGCGTCCCACCCACCCGCTCGCTCGCACCGTCGGACGTGCCACCCGAGGTTCGCGAGCGCCTTCGGACGCTGGGCTGTGCGGCCGGCACGCGCTCCCATTCACGCAGAGATCCCACGGGTGCCGCTTTCACGCGGTGAAGAAGCGGCCTATCAACAACCGACCAACGGACACAGGAGAACCGACATGAAACGAAACGCCAAATCGCTCGTGATTGGGACCGCCGTCATCGCGGCAAGCTTGTACGTCGGACACGTGCGCGCAACGCCGGCGTCAGGCTTCGTGGGCACGACTGTCGCTCTCGGACGGTTCGACAAGATTGACGTCTTCAACCACGCCGTCATCGAAACCCTCGGCAAGTCGGGCCGGCCCAGGAAGGATCTGTGGCTCTCGTGGCAAAAGACGAAGGGCGCGTCGGATTTGTACATCCAGAACAACGAATGGCAAATCGGAGGATCGACAGGCTGGCATACGCATCCCGGGCACAGCCTCATCGTCGTTACGGCCGGAGCCGTGACGGCCTACGAAGGGGACGATCCGTTGTGCACGCCGCGTGTCTATACCGTCGGCATGGGGTTCGTGGACGAAGGCGGCGATCACGTACACATCGTCCGGAACGAAGGCTCGGAGATCGCGCGGACCATGGCCGTCCAGCTCATTCCCGCCGGCGCGACGAGACGTATCGACGCCGCCGCTCCGGGCAGCTGCCCGTTCTGAGGCGGCGGCTTCCGCCGGACCATCCGCCTCCTTTCCGGTCAAGACTCTGCCTGCCTAGCGCCCGGTTCGGGATCGGTGGTGCAACCGAGCCCGGGCCGGGCGCCGTTGGAACGCTTTCCTCGACTTCCAGCATCCGGGTCCAATCTAGCTTTCTCAACGACGACGGACACCGGATCGAGAGGAGGTCATCGAAGGACTCGATTTTCAACACTTGGTCAGAACTACGTAAGGACTCAGGTCGAGCTGAACCGTCAGAGTTACCGGCGCCGGCCAGCGGTTCCGCCAATCCATGGCATGGGGACCCTGCCGGCTGAAACCGGAGAAAGGGACAACACTATGACTTTGGGATTCGGGACCCACCGCGGCTTGGCTTGGCGAACCTGTGCGCGTCGATCGAAGTTGATGGACATGCCGCTGGCGACGAGGCGACTGGGCGCCGCCCTTGCTGTTGTATGCGTGCTTTTCAGCCCGGTGGCAGCAAGGGCTGATGCCGTTCTGGACTGGAACGCGCTAGCAGTGACGGTAACCAGCGGCAACCCGTTCACTCAGGCGCGCTTCCTGGCGATCACGCAGCTCGCGGTGTTCGAAGCCGTCAACGCCGTCACGGGCAAATATGAGCCCTATCTCGGGACGGTCGTCGCTCCAGAAGGCGCGTCGGCCGACGCCGCGGCAATTGCTGCCGCGTACAGGGTGCTCAAGACCTACTTTCCGAGCAATGCGCTGCTCGACCCTGCGCGTGAGAGCTCGTTGGCAGCGATACCGGACGGCCCCGCCAAGATGGGCGGCATCGCGACAGGTGAAGCTGCGGCCGCGGCAATGATCCTATTGCGCACCAACGACGGCTCGGCCCCCCCCGCGTTCTACCTGCCAGAGTCGACGGATACTGGCGTATGGCAGCTGACGCCAAGTTGTCCTGCTGCTGGTGGAGTGTTTTTTCAATGGCGTGACGTGACGCCGTTCGGCATCAGGAGCGTCGATCGGTTTATCCTCGATCCCCCGCCGGCGATCACCAGCCGCAAGTATACGAAGGACTATCTCGAGGTGAAGACCGTCGGCAGCCTCACCAGCACGGAGCGGCCGCAGGATCGGGCAGACGTCGCGCAATTCTATGCGGCGGCCTCGCCTGGTTTTGTGTTCAACTCGGCCGCACGACAAGTATCCGTCGAGCAGGGTCGTTCGCTCTCCCACAATGCGCGGGCCCTTGCCCTGCTCAACATGGCCATCAACGACAGCCTCATCGCGTCGTTTGCAAATAAATACCACTACAACTTCTGGCGTCCCGAGACGGCGATTCGCTACGCTGATTCGGATGGCAACCGGAAAACCGAGCCCGATATGACCTTCGTACCATTTATCGTTACGCCGTGTTTTCCAAGCTATCCGTCCAACCACGCGAGCGGGAGCTACGGAGGTGCCGAGGTGCTGACGCGTATCTACGGGGCCGGCGGCCACTCCATTGAGCTGTCGAACCCTGCCCTCGGCCTGACGCTGCAGTACACCAAGTTCAAGGAGATCACCCACGATATCGACGACGCGCGTGTCTATGGCGGCATCCATTTCCGATTCGACCAGGAAGCCGGGGCGCGGCTGGGACAAGCCGTCGGTGGTCAGGTCTACCGCCGCAACCTGCAGCGCGATCACCATCGCGAGCACGATCGTGAGGAGGATTGCGACGACGAGCACGATGGCAAGAAGGGTGACGTAATCCGCAAGTAGAAGGCCCTCCCTCTTCGCCTCCCGCCCGTTTTGCCGGGCGGGAGGCCCTCCCTTTCTCGTTCCCGGCATCCCGGGTACAATCCGCAGATTCCTTCAGAACACTGCGTTTTACCTATTCGAGGCCGTTTCATGAAACGAACCGCGACCCTTGTCCTTTCAGGCCTGCTTGTCGCCCTAACCGGATCCACCGGCACGATGCAATCGCCCGCCAACCCCTATGCCCGTGACCCGAAGCAGGCCGTGGACGAGGCGTACACGAAGAAGCTGAAGGAATACACGACCGAGACGTTCTTCACCTCGCCGCTCGTGGACTACCTGCCGGCGTCGAAGACCGTGCCGACCCCGACAGCGGTGCTCGGCGACATCGCCGGGGCGCCGGGCAAGCTGCCCTATTCGCACGAGGTCTACCAGTACATGCGGATGGTCGAGAAGGCCAGCCCGCGGGTAAAGGTGTACTCGATCGGGAAGACCGAAGAGGGCCGCGAGATGCTGGCGGTCGCGGTGTCGTCGGAAGCGAACCTCGCGAAACTCGAGGAGAACCGCGCACGGCTGGCCAAGCTGGCCGACCCCCGCACGATTGCCATGAACGACGCAGAGGCCGACAAACTGGTCGATCAGTCGATCCCGGTGTACTACATCACCGGCGCCATCCACGCCCCGGAAACGGGCTCGCCCACCGCGCTGATGGAACTGGTCTATCGCCTGGCGGTCGACGAAAGTCCGTACATCCAGAAGATTCGCAGCCGGATCGTGACGCTTGTGACGCCAATCGTCGAAGTCGACGGACGCGATCGTCAGGTCGACATCTATCGCTGGCATCTGGCCAACCCCGACAAGCACTGGCCGTCGCTCATCTACTGGGGCAAGTACGTCGCGCACGACAACAACCGCGATGCCATGGGGCTGACGCTCAACTTGACCAGGAACGTGCTCAACACCTACACCGGCTGGAAGGCGCAGGTCCTGCACGATCTGCACGAGTCGGTCGCCTACCTGTACGACAACACCGTCGGCGACGGCCCCTACAACGCCTGGCTGGATCCGATCCTGACCGACGAGTGGCAGATGATCGGCTGGCACAACGTGTCCGAGATGACCAAGATGGGTATGCCGGGCGTCTTCACGCACGGCACCTTCGATACCTGGACGCCGGGGTATCTGATGTTCATCGCGGCGACGCACAACGGGATCAGCCGGCTCTACGAGACCTTCGGCAACGGCGGCGCCGACACGCTCGAGCGCACGCTCGGCCCGAGCGACACGGCGCGGACCTGGTACAAGCAGAACCCTCCACTGCCCAAGGCGAAATGGTCCCAGCGGAACAACAACAACTACCAGCAGACGGGTCTCCTCGTCTCGCTCAACCACTTCGCCGACAACAAGAACCTGTTTCTCAAGAACTTCTACCTGAAGAGCAAGCGCTCGATCCTCAAGGCGAGGACCGAGGGTCCCGCCGCGTACGTGTTTCCGGGCGACGACCCACGGCTGGGACCGCAGGCCGATCTGCTCCGCATTCTTCAACTGCAGGGCTGCGAAGTCTCGCGAGCCACGGCGCCCTTCACGGTGACGCTGCCCGGCAAGAAGAAGCCGGCACGCGAGATGACCAACGACGCGGCATCAGGCAACGGCAGCGGGAATGACGGGCAGGGGCCGAACGCGCAGGACAAGGAGAAGGAAAAGCCCGCGTCCGACAAGCCGGCTCCGCCCGAGACGCGGACGTTCCCGGCCGGCACCTACGTGCTGAGAATGGATCAACCCTACAGCCGCATCGCCGACACGCTGCTCGACTACCAGTACTGGGCGCCAGACGACCCGCAGCGCAGTCCCTACGACGACACGGGCTGGACCTTCGGCGAGCTGTTCAATGTGAAAGTCGTGCGCGTCACGGATGTCAAGGTCCTCGACGCGTCGCTCGAACCCGTCAAGGGCGAGTTGACGGCCGCTGGCAGCGTCAGCGGAACGGGCAGCGTCTTTGCCATCAACCACAACGCGGATCCGTCGCTCGCGACGCTGCGCTACCGCTTCCGGGACGCGCAGATCGACGTCGCCGAAGAGCCGTTCGAGGCCGCGGGCCAGAAGTTCAGCCGGGGTTCGTTCATCATTCGCGGTGGCGTCTCCGCCGCCGATCTCGACAAGGCGACGGCCGACCTCGGCCTCAAGGCCGTCGGGCTTTCGGCGGCGCCGAGCGTGGCCACGCATCCAGCCAAGGCGGCGCGGGTGGCCGTGCTCCACACCTGGATCAACACGCAGGACGAAGGATGGTGGCGTCTCGCGCTCGACCAGATCGCGATCCCGTACACCTACATGAACACACAGGACGTGGCTCAGGAGGCCAACCTCCGATCGAAGTATGACGTCATCCTCTTCCCGCCCGTCGGGCGCGGCGCCGCCCAGCAGATCGTCAACGGGCTGCCGATGTACGGCAATCCGCTGCCGTGGAAGACCACCGAGCTCACGCCGAACGTCGGCAAGATCGATTCGACCGACGACATGCGGCCGGGCCTCGGATGGCAGGGGCTCGCGAACCTCCAGAAATTCGTTCGCGAGGGCGGCGTGCTGGTCACGGTGGACGACACGTCGAATTTCGCGATTCAGTACGGCTTCACCTCCGGCGTCTCGGTGACCGCCGCGCAGCGGCTCAAGATCACGGGCGCGGTGCTCCGCTCGAAGGTCGTCGATGGCGCGAGCCCGATTGCCTACGGGTACGAGGATGGCCTCGCGGTGTATTCCTCCGACGGCCCGATCTTCGGCGTCAGCAGCACGCTCGGCGGCCGCGGAGGCCGAGGCGGCGCCGCCGAACCGCGCCGGGCTACGGGCCGGGGCACGCCAGACGAGCCCGACCAGCCACAGGGTCGGCCGCCGTCCGATCCGTTGCCGCCGGATCCGAAGGTCGAAGCCTGGCAGGCGACGCCGATTCGCGAGGAGCAGTTGCGCAACGGTATCAGCATCATCCCGCCCTCGCAGCGGCCTCGCGTGGTGCTGCGCTACGGCGATGCCCGCGATCTGCTCGTGTCGGGCCTCCTCGACGGTGGCACCGAGATCGCCCAGCGGCCGATGGTCGTCGATGTCCCGGTCGACAAGGGGCACGTCGTCCTCTTCTCGAACAACCCGATCTGGCGCGGTGAGACGCACGGGTCGTACTTCCTCGTGCTGAACGCGATCCTGAACTACGACAACCTCAACGCGGGGCGGAAGCTGGACGCGCGCTGAACACGCGGATCGCAGGGATCACGGGACGCGGATCGCGCGGATCAATCAGGAGAGGACGGGACGCGGATTACGCGGGTCGCGGCGTATGACAGGAAACCAGGAGAGCATGAGGAGCCTATTGGTGTAGCGGTCATCGATCACACATCCGGAGAATTCAATGCACGGCTCTTTCGCGGCGTTGGTACTCGTGCTCGCCATGCCGATTGCTCAGGCCGGCCAGCCTTCACAGCCGCCTCCCCAGGACGTCTCGCGGTCTCGCGACGCGCCTGCGCAACGTCGGCTCATCGTGACCTACAGCGACGGGAAAACGAGCACGCAAATCCTCAGGCCTCGCGGCGGTTTCTGGACACCAAGGTTCCCACGTCAAGGCAATCCGCCGCAGCACGATGGTCTGTCGCTGAGCGCGCTCCAGGTGGACTTCGAGGCCGGCCGCGACCTCGTTGTCACGGTCTCGCTGAAGTACGGCAGCCCGCATCAGAAGACAGTGGAGGTCGCAACCGTGCGACTTGGAACCGAGCCGGTCCGCGTGGACGATCTGGAACGGTACGGGGTCGATCCGATTGTGCTGTCGCTCGATGAGTTCTCGCCGGTACCGCTCGTGCAGCCGACCGTCACTTCGGCGTCGCCGTTACTCGACGTCACAGTCGACCTCGTGCGCCACGACATGCCTATCTACACAGTGACCTTTCGCAATCGAGCGGCGCGCGCCGTCATGGCCGTATCCTACAAGGCGTTCCGCGGCGAGAAGGACGCCATCAGCGGCCGGCGAAAGACGAACCGAAGTACGCCCATTGTCGATGCGGCCGGCGAGCTCTCGTTCACGCTGCAGGTCAGTAGCGGCGAGCCAGCCGGATTCGATCGCTTCGCGGTAACAGGTGTCTTGTGGGACGACGGCAGCGTTGAGGGTGATCCCGACCTGAAGACAAGCGAACAGGCGCTGGCGGCCGGGCATGCGCTGCAGCTTCGCCGCGTGCTGGCGATACTCCGGGACGCGGCGGCGCCGTCGAGCGGCGCGGACGCCGAACCGACGACCCTCCAACAGGTTCGTGCCGCGATCGAGGCCTTGCCGATCGTCGTAGACGCGACCGATGCAACCCTCGCCACCGTCGGCAGTTCGCGAGACTCCCTCTCGGTCAAGATCGGAAAGCAGCAAGTCAAGGATGCCGTCCTGCAGGACCTCGACGACTACGTTCGGTCGCAGGCGGGACGCATTCGATCGTCGGCCGCACCATGGGCTGCAGAGGCCCGGTTCACGTACTCGGCCTGGCTGAATCGAATCGGCGGCCGCTGAGTCGTATCTCGAATCGCAGTCTTACATTGTCGGCAGGCGGAATATCATCCACGCCTGACCCGGCCCTTCCGTGAGAGGATCGGCGCCCCCCGGTGTCTTTAGAGACGAGAGCCCGTGATCGCCGACGCCAACCTGCTCTTCGCCGCGCACCGGGATGGGGTGTTCCGCTATCTGTGCCGCATCGTCGGCTACGGCGACGCTGGTGAGCTCACGCAGGAAGTCTTTCTGCGGATCTCGCGCGGACCGGTCCCGCAAACGAGCGACGCGGGCACGCGCGCGTGGGTGTTCAGCATCGCTCGGAACCTGGCGCTGAACCACATCCGGGACGGCAAGCGCCGGGGCGTCGCGGTCGAGATGCCGGAGCCGGCCGCGGCGCCGACGCAGGAGCTTACCGCTGCCCTGCGCCAGGCGCTCGACCGGTTGCCGGCGCTCGACCGCGACGTGTTTCTGCTGCGCGAGGCCGGCGGACTGAGCTACGACGAGATCGCGCTGGCGTGCGAGCTGACGAACGACGCCGTGCGGTCGCGGCTCCATCGCGCGCGGCAGCAGTTGCGAGGCACATTGGGATCCGCGTTGCGACGTGGGTCGACGACATCCCTGGTGAGAGACCATGACAAGCCTGACAAGCCCTGATACATCGCTGCCTACTGCTCCCGATCCCTCGTTGCTGGTCGTCGAGTCGTTCATTGACGGCGAGTCGGTCGATCTGGAGGCCCTGAAGGATGCGCTGGCGCGTCCGGAAGGACGTGAGCATCTCGTCGATCTGCTGGCGCTGCGCGAAGCCGTGTGGGCGACGGCGCCGCGCTCGTTCACGACCCTTGCGCGCCCGCGCACGCCATTCGAGCGCGGTGTGCGTCGGTTCGCGGTTGCGGCCGGCGTCATCCTGAGTCTGACCACAGGCTATCTGGCCGGTCAGGGTGTGTCGAAGCACCCGGCGGAATCGTCCGGCGTCGAAGCCATCGTGCTCGACGACGCCGTGAACGCCGCCCCGCCACAACCGACACACGTGATTTCTCTTCGTCCTGGAGTGAACTGGACGGAAACTTCTGGAGGCCGTTGACATGAAACTCGCCGCACTCGTCGCGCTGTTGGCTGCCATCCCGGCTGGAGCGGCAGCGCAGAACAAGTCGCCGCGCGATCCGATTGTCCAGGTCGGGCTCTTCGGCTATCGAGCCGACGGCCTGATTGGCGGCGCCGCCTACGATACATGGCCAGATCTGACGAGCACGGTCTACGTGTCAATGGCGCGGTGTGGGATGGGCGCCGGCAACCGCAAGCCACCGGACGACGCCAGCGACATCTGGCAGTTCGCCGGAAAGGTGCTCAGCGAAACGAGCGAGGAGGCCATCGTTCAGCTATCCTGGCGCCGAGTCAAGATCGCTGGGAGGACGGTCAACGGCGATGAGTCGACGACGCAGCTGACGCTGCGGCAGGGCGAAGCGCAACAGATCGACCAGGCAAGCATCGAGCCGAGGCCGGGGTGTCCGACCGTAGCGGTGGCATTCGAGGCGCGGTACTCGCCACGCATGGCGGGTCCGGGCTATCCGGCGGGCTTGGGGGTCGGCGGCATCACGAGCGGCACGCCGGCATCAGGAAGTGGTGGCGGGATGGCGGTAGGCAGGGTCACGCAGTCGGGACAGCCGGGAGGCGGCGTTGCCGCGCCGCGCGCGAGCGGTGACGGTGGCGGCGTGCGCGTGGGCGGGCCGGAGCAGGGCTCTGCGCTGTGGGACGTAAACCTGTGGCTGGTGCGAAACCTTCCCGGAAAGCCTGCCGAGTCCACGCACTCGGTGATCAAGATGAACCGCGATGGTGCGTCGTTTGCGTTCGCGCCCGTGGTGGTCACAACCAGCCGCGGCAACGTAGCCGTGCGGGTCACCGGATCGCTTGCCGTTGTCGTCGGCGCGACTGGCGAGGAGCAGCTGAAGTTCACCACGCGACGGCAGGTGACTCCCGCTGGTGGACCCTCACCGATGGACAGCAACCTGGGATCCAACGGCTCGAGCACCGTCATGTATCGCATGCCTGCGGGCCAAGACGTGCTGGCCTTTGAGATGCCACCAGTCTACGTGCAGGGCGCAGAACCTGTGCCCGATGTCTTCTCGGTGCGGTTGACTGTGGCGCCTCGTGCGCAGTGATTCGCGGAACTGGAGAGACGCGTCGATGGTCAAGGGTGTTATTGCCGTTGCGATCGTCACGTGTTCGGTTTTCACCCCCTGCGCGGCGTACCCGCAGGCGGTCATGCGTGAGAATCCGCCGACGCCTCCGCGCGATACAGCGCCAGACAAGAAAGGCACTGCGATCATTCGCGGACGCGTGACCAGCTCCGACAGCGGCAAGCCGCTGCGCCGCGTCCAGATCCGTGTGTCGGCGCCGGAGCTCAACGAACCGCGCACCGTCAGCACGAACAGCCAGGGACGATACGAGCTGCGCGACCTGCCGGCGGGCCGCTACACGATCCGCGTCACGCGCAGCGGTTACCTGTCGCTCGAGTTCGGGCAGCGCCGGCCGCTCGAGCGCGGGCGGCCGTTGCAGGTGGCCGAGGGGCAGGCGATCGACAACGCCGATTTCACCCTGCCCCGCATGGGCGTGATCTCCGGGCGCGTGACCGACGAAGTCGGCGAGCCCATCGCCGGCGTCGCGATCTGGGCATTCCAGTCGCGGTACTTTCAGGGCCGGCGGCAGCTCGTGCCGACCTCCGGCTCGGCGCAGACCGACGATACCGGGCAGTACCGCCTGCTCGCGCTGCCGCCGGGCGAGTACGTCATTCGCGGCAGCATCCGCGAGACGTGGGTGATGGAGGGCGAGGAGAAGCAGACGCTGGCGTTTGCGCCGACCTACTTTCCCGGCGGATCGAACCCGGCCGAGGCGCAGCGTGTCAGGGTGGACGTCGGTCAGGAGGTCACGTCGGTCGATTTCGCGCTGACCCCGGGCCGCGCGGCGATGGTCAGCGGGACGGTGGTGACGTCGCAGGGCCTCCCCCTCGCGGGCGAGAGCGTGAGCCTCAGCCAGGAGGTTGTCGGGCCGACGTTTTCGAGCATGTCCGGCTATCCCGGCGCGAAGACGCTCGCCGACGGCACTTTCACGATCAAGGATCTGCCGCCGGGCGACTACAAGATCGATGTGCGGCTGCCGGCGACGAAAGATCGGCCCGCGGAATTCGCGATGCTCCCGATTGCCGTCGCCGGGGTGGATCTCGACGGCATCGTCCTGACCACCGGTGCCGCCGGCGATCTCTCGGGAACCGTCATCGTTGAAGGCGGCGGCGCATTGCCGAGCGGCCCGACGCGCATGCGGGTCAACACCCGCGCGGTCAACCCGCAGATCGCACCACGGAACGTCGGCGCCGGCGCCGTCGACAACGGCCGCGTCAACGACGACGGCACGTTCGAATTCAAGGGAGCGATCGGGCAGGTGCGATTGTCCCTGTTTGGCGTTCCGACCGGTTGGTTCTTGAAGAGCGTCGATGCAGGCGGCCGCGACGTCGTCGATGCGGCAATCGAGATCCGCGCCGGGCAAACACTATCGGGGATTCAGTTCGTGCTGTCGAATCGCCCGACGCGAGTTGCGGGGCGCCTGACCGACGCAAAAGGCAATCCCACTGCCGACGGTACAGTGCTGCTGTTTGCCGCCGATGCCGCGCGGTGGGGCGACGATTCCCGCCACATCGCCGCAGTGAGGCCGGACCAGCAAGGCATGTTCGAGCACGTCGGGCTGCCGCCCGGCGAGTATCTGGCCGCGGCGCTCGACTACGTCGCCGAGGGCGATGGCAACGATCCGGCGTTCCTCGAGAAGCTGAAAGAGCGCGCGTCGACGTTCATGCTCGCCGAGGGCGCACGCGAAGTCGTCAATCTGGTGCTCAGATAGCCAGCTCCCGGCGTCGCTCATGCGGGGTTTCACGACGTCGCAGCTTGGTTTACACTCCGGGCGTCGAAGCGCCCTGCATGATTCACTCGAAGGCCGTCACGATCGCGCCAGTGTTTGCCGCCCTGACGGTGCTGGCCGTGCTACAGGCGGCGCAAGAAGCTCCGGGCCGCACCGGGACCAGCTCGATCCGCGGACGAATCACGGATCGCGAATCCGGCGAACCAGTCGCGCGCGCCAGTCGTGCGCCTGCGCTTTCTCGGCCCCGGCACCGAGCAGCGGCAGGTGACGGCCGATATCGAGGGACGCTACGAATTCATCGCGCTTCCGCCCGGCGGCTATGCGCTGGTCGCCGAACCGCCGGCGAATTCGACCGTCTACGTGAGTCGGCGCTACGGAAAGCCACCTTCCGTCGACCCCCGATCCGATACGCTCTCGTCTGTCGCGTTGAAGGACGCCGAGGCGCTCAGCCTGGACATCGCGCTGCCGCGTGCGCTCTCCATCGAAGGGCGTGTGGTCGGCGACGACGGCGAGCCACAGGCTCAGATGTTCGTGGTGACGGTGCCCGCCGCCGTGCCAGGAGCGCTAGTCGGTTCGCGGCAGCGGACAGACAGTCGGGGCGCCTTCCGCTTCGCTGGCCTCAGACCAGGCGACTATCGCGTCTGCGCCGACCCCGAACAGAGCCTCATGAGGACCGTGCCGCCGCCGATCGACGGGCAGAGTCCGCTCAGGACGTGCTACCCGTCGGCGGTGGTCGAATCGTCGTCGACTGTCATCACGCTGTCCAATGCCGACGTCGGTGGCGTCGATATCCGGGTCCGTCGCGGGCGCATGTTCTCGATCCGTGGAACGGCGCTCGATTCGTCGGGTGCGCCGCTGGCCGGAACCGTGCGGCTCGTCAGGAACACCGTTTCAACTCAAGTCGAAGTCGACATCTCGACCGGCACGTTCGCGACGCCGCCGCTGCCACCCGGCGACTATGGGATCCGCGCCGAGATCGGGGGCCCGGGCAGCCCGCAGGACGCCCGCGAACGGGAGGTCGGCTTCACCAGCGTTCGCGTCGATGGCTCCGACGTCGCCGGCCTCGTCGTTCGGGCAGCAAAGACCGTCGCGATCAGCGGGCGCATCGAATTCGAAGGGGGTGTGCCAGCGAGCCGGCCAATCGTCAACGTCAACACGCGTCCGCTGGCTGGCACCGGCATCGCGAGTGCCACGCCGATGCGGGCGACGCGGGTGGGACAGGGCCTGACGTTCCGGCTCGAAGGCCTGCTCGGACCGCAGGTTATTCAGGCATTCGGGTCGATGCGCCCGTGGGTGGTCAAGGCGATCCGGTACAAGGGCCGGGACGTGTTCGGCAAGGCGACGGAGTTCACTGCGGGGACCGATTCAAACGATCTGGTGGTTGTACTTACCAGCAAACCCGCGACAGTTTCCGGCCGCGTGGATCTCGACGGCACGGGGGACGACTGGAATACGACCGTCCTGCTGCTACCAGTCGATCCGGCCAACCGCTACGAACCGCTGTCCGGCAGCGTCGTCACTGTCGCCACCGCCATGGACGGAACGTTCAACCTGCCGCCGGTTCGCGCCGGAGAGTACGTGATTGTCGCCGCCCGCGAGGGTGACGTGCCGGGTTGGATCTCGATGACTTTGCCCGGCCAACTGACACGGCTCGCCAAGGCCGCGACGCGGATCGTGCTTTCGGAAAACGAGGTCCGCTCGATCGAGCTGAAGCGCGTAAAGCCCTGGTAACCCCTGACCCGCGGAGAGCCAACCGCGAGCCGCCAGCAGCCAGCCGCGAGCCGCGAGCCGCGAGCCGCCGACTCTACCCCATCTTCTGCATCGACGCCAGGAAGTCCCCGTTCGACTTCGTCTTCCCCATCTTGTCGAGCAGGAGTTCCATCGCTTCGACCGCCGACAGCGGTGCCAGCACCTTGCGGAGCACCCAGACGCGATTGAGGTCTTCGCGCGCGAGCAGCAGTTCTTCCTTCCGCGTGCCGCTCTTCTGCATGTCGATCGACGGGAACACGCGCTTGTCGGTCAGCTTGCGGTCCAGGTGGATCTCCATGTTGCCGGTGCCCTTGAACTCCTCGAAGATCACGTCGTCCATGCGGGAGCCGGTGTCGATGAGCGCGGTGGCGATGATCGTCAGCGAGCCGCCCTCTTCGATGTTGCGCGCGGCGCCGAAGAACCGCTTCGGCTTCTGGAGCGCGTTCGAGTCGAGACCGCCCGACAGGACCTTGCCTGACGGCGGAATGACCGAGTTGTAGGCGCGCGCGAGCCGCGTGATCGAATCGAGCAGGATGAGCACGTCCTTCTTGTGTTCGACGAGGCGCTTCGCCTTCTCGATGACCATCTCGGCGACCTGCACGTGGCGCTGCGCCGGCTCGTCGAAGGTCGACGAGATGACCTCACCGTGCACCGACCGCTGCATGTCGGTGACTTCTTCCGGCCGCTCGTCGATGAGCAGCACGATCAGGAAGACTTCGGGGTGGTTCTTGGCGACCGACTGCGCGATGCTCTGCAGGAGCATCGTCTTTCCGGTGCGTGGCGGCGCGACGATCAGGCCGCGCTGGCCGCGGCCGATCGGGGTCATCAGATCCATGACGCGGCCCGAGAGCGCGTCGGGGGCCGTTTCGAGCACGAAGCGCGTCTGCGGATAGAGCGGCGTCAGGTTCTCGAAGAACAGCTTGTCGCGGGCCTGCTCTGGCGCCTCGAAGTTGACCGCCTCGACCTTGATGAGCGCGAAGTATCGCTCGCCTTCCTTCGGCGGCCGGATCTGTCCGGAGACCGTGTCGCCGGTCTGCAGGTCGAACTTGCGGATCTGCGACGGCGACACGTAGATGTCGTCGGGACCGGGGAGGTAGTTGTAGTCTGGCGCGCGCAGGAACCCGAATCCATCGGGCAGGACCTCGAGTACGCCTTCGGAAAAGATGAAACCGCTCTGCTCGGTCTGCGCCTTGAGGATCTGAAAGATCAGCTCCTGCTTGCGCATCCCCGTGGCACCGGCGACGGTGAGGTCCTTGGCGATCTGCGTGAGCTGCTGGATGCTCTTGTCTTTCAGCTCCGTGATGTTCAGGCCCTGGCCGCGGCGGTTCTCGCCGCCGCCCTGATTGTTCTGGCGCCCCTGGCTTTCCTGTCGTCCCTGCCCTTCCTGTCGCGGCTGGCCGTCCTGGCGTGGCTGGCCCTCCTGCCGGGGCTGGCGGTCCTGGCGAGGCTGGCCTTCCTGACGGGACTGCCCCTCCTGACGGGACTGTCCTTCAGCGCGGGGCTGGCTGTCCCCTCGGGGAGCGCTCACAGGGAGAGCCGCCGGCGGTGCGATCTCCTGCTCCGTGGTCTCCACGGCGGTGCTGGTGGCGGTCGTGGCGGCGGTCGGAGCGTCGATTGGTTCGGGGGCCGCCTCGCCGCGCTTGTCGACATCGGCGGCGGGCTGGCGCGCGGTGCGCTTGTTGGGTGTTGGCATGGGACTGGTGGCGTTCTTCGATCGATCTGTGACGAGTGTGAGTGTTGGTTGACTGACGGTTTCCGGCGTCCGGGCGTCGCGCTATATCGGAGCGGGCGTGTGGTGCGCCCGTGAGGCCCCGAGGCGAGAGAGGTTGTCTTAGGGCTTGTGTGTGGGAAAAGTATAGGCACCCGTGGAACGGGTGTCAATGGGAAGCGGGATCAGGATGCGGAACGAGCTCGACGTAGCCCTCGGCGTGCGACAGGTGCACACGGGCAAACAGAGCGAGCGGCAGGAGGCCGTCCGGGGCCTGCGCGTCGTGCCTGTCATACCAGGTTCGGACGCCCACGGCTGCAACGTTTCGCAATGCGATCCCCCCGATCGTGAGGCAGGCGAGCTCGCCGAGACGACCCATGCGCGGACCGTCCACGCGCTCGATCCGGACAAGCAGCGCGGCACGGCTGTTCCAGCGTAGCGTGGCGGCCGCGGGCGTGTCGCTGAACACAGTGACGGTCGCTGCGCCTGAGTCGAGGACCAGGCGCGCTCCCCCGCCGACGGTAATCACCGGACGACCCTCGTGCCACACGAGCGGAATCCGCGTCGCCCTTCGACTGGAGCCAGGGCGATCCTGAGCGTGCCGAAGGGTCGCCATTGCGGGCGGGTCGGGTTCGGCACTGGCTCCCCCGACCGTGAGGAGGCACCGGGCGTAGTCGATCGTCACATCTCCCATCGCCCGTAGCGCGTCGCTGCCGAGGATCCCCCCGACCTTGCCGAGCAGGGGTGACAACGGCCTGAAGTCGGCGGAGACGACGCGGCCCGCCGGCAGAACGATCGGACCGACCCTGATCTGTGCGGTGACGAGCGGGTCCGAGCCTGATGGTGATGTTATTCTCCCCGCTGGCGCCAGGGCGAGCTCGGCGGCCAATCGACTGTCGATCATCGTGATGCTGCTGCCCGTGTCCAGCAGGAACGGGCGCGCGGGCGTTTCCTGAATCGAGACGGGAACGAGGAGCGCATTCCGGGCGTCACAGACAAGCGGGACACTGGCGTCGCGCGATGCCGGCGCGTTGTCGAACCCAGGGTTCATGCTTGGGACGCCGACTGGGACGAGTTGGTTGACGAACGTCGAGATCAGCAGCGTCACCAGGATCACGTCGCACCTCCACGGCCAGAGTGCGCGTCCGCGCCGGTGTTGTCGTGACGGTAGACTGATGCGTTGCTGATGAAGGCGTGATGATGGACGAACGCGTATACCAATTCGCGGATGTCAGAGTCGATGCCGCCCGATTTCAGGTGCTGAGGGCCGGCGTCCCCCTCGAGCTCGAGCCGAAGGCGCTCGAAGTGCTCCTCTTCCTCATCGAGCGGCGCGAGCGGATGGTGCTGAAAGAAGAGCTGCTCGACGGCGTCTGGCGGGATACGTTCGTCACCCCAAACGCCCTCACGCGCGTCATCGCGCAATTGCGAAAGGCGCTCGGCGACGATGCGCAGGAGGCGCGTGTCATCGAGACGGTGCCGCGGAAGGGGTATCGCTTCCTGCCGGACGTGTCGTTCCCTGCGGCGCGAGTTCCTTCGGCGACGAAGCCGCCGGAAAGCACCGCTGCGGCGCGCACGATGCCACTGTCTTCGGCGCCGTCGCTCTGGAGAATGACCGTACCGCTTCTCGCTGGCGCCTTGCTGGCCCTGACCGGCTGGACCTGGCTGCGATCGTCAGCGCCCGCACCGCTTGCGCTGACCGATCTCGTCCAGTTGACCACGGCCGCCGGGTATGAGGCTGACCCGGCCCTCTCTCCAGACGGCCGTCGGCTCGCGTATACAGCAGAGCAGAACGGGTTCAACGAAATCTACGTGCGGCCGCTCGGGGAAGGCAAGCCGGTTCAGGTGACGACCGACGGCGGACAGAATATCGGCGCCGTGTGGTCTCCTGATGGCGAGCGCCTCGCGTATCACTCGCGGGCCCGAGGCGGAGTCTGGATGGTCCCCGCCTCGGGCGGCGTGTCGGAGCAGGTGACCGCGGTCGGATCCGAACCCGCGTGGTCGCCCGACGGATCGATACTGGCATTCTCGACCTACCAGGGCGCGCTCGCCGAGCGGGCGGAGATCATGGTCGTTCCTGTCGCGGGCGGAGTGGCGCGGCCAGTCACGCGCCCGGGCTCGCCACGAGGCGGGCATCGTGGGCCTGCGTGGTCGCACGACGGGCGACGGCTGGCGTTCTACTCGTTCGACGGCACCGAGGGGGCATCGCTGTGGATCGCTCCCGCCGCCGGCGGCGAACCGACTCGCGTGGCCGCACACGTCATGCCGAACCAGACGGCGTTTACCCCCGACGATCGCGACCTGTGCTGGAGCGGCACCGGCCCGTCGGTGAACGTCGGTATCTGGTGTGTGCGCATCGATCAGGCCGCGCCGTCGCCGCCCGTCGCGGTGCTCCAGGGAGTGACCGGCATCTCGGGATTGTCGATCGCCCGCGATGGCACGATCGCGTACGCGGTTGGGAGAGCAGAGAGCGATCTCTGGTCGCTGCCCCTGTCCGCCACGGGACAACCGTCGGGTGATCCAGTGCCGTTGACGCGCGATACGAGCCGAAACACATACCCGACGTTCTCGCCAGACGGACGACGTCTCGCGTTTCTCAGCTGGCGTCCCGGCAGCCCTTCCGACCTGTGGCTCATGAACATGCAGACACAGGCCAGCGAGCTCATCGCGCCGGGCAAAGACGACGAGTTCTTCCCCACGTGGATGCCGGACAACCGCCGCGTGCTGACGGCGATTGGCCGTGGACCCGTACGCCGGATGGTGCGAGTCGACATCGACACGCGGCGAGCCGAAGACGTGCAGGGACTGCCTGCCCAGATGGCCAACCTGGCCTTGTCGCCCGATGGCCGTGACCTCGCGTACCACGTGACGAACGAAGGCGGCGGTGTGACGGCGTGGCGTGTCCCCGCGACCGGCGGCCAGCCAGTTCGGCTCACGCCTCCGGATCGGTCCGCAGGTTACCCGGCGTGGTCACCCGACGGCCGCCGGATAGCGCTCGAAGTGGATGATGGCGGCACCACGCAGATCTGGGTGGTCAACCGCGACGCCACGGACTTCCGCAAGGTCACGTCGTCGCCCGGCCAGCACTGGCCGCATTCGTGGGCGCCCGACAACGAACGGATCGTGTATGCCGGCGAGCGCGACGGGGTGTGGAACGTGTGGACCGTGTCGACCGCAACAGGTCTGACGCAACAGCTGACGCGGTTCACGAAGCCGAACGGCTACGTCAGGTATCCGGCATGGTCGCCGCAGAACGATTGCATCGTCTTCGAGCAGGCAACCGTGACGGCCAATGTCTGGACCGCACGGCTGCGCGGCGGTAGCGCCGGCCCTCAGTAACTGCGCGGGCTCTCGCCTATGCCGATGATGCTGCACGCCTGAATCGTCTTCAATCCAAGCTCGCTGGCGCGCTCCACAACCTCTGGCCCGTCGGCGCCCGGGTTGAGCCAGATCTCGCCGACCTTCTTCGCGGCCAGGTCTTCCATCACGCGCACGCCCACGTGCGGTGGAACGTAGACCGTCGCCATGTCGATGGGACCAGGCACGTCGAGCACCGACGCGTACACCGGGTGCCCTTCGATTTCCTTCGCGTGCGGATTGATGGCGAACACGGTGTAGCCCTGATGGGCGAAGGCGCGCAGCGCCTTGTTTCCGAACTTGCGGCGGTCGCTCGAGGCGCCGATGATCGCTACGGTCTTTGGCATTTGGGTGTCTAAAAGACTACAGGAGATTCTTCGCTCTCGTAGCGTCCGCCTTCAGGCGGACGTGTCCTGGGTCCGGCTAAAGCCGGACACTACGATGGTTGTCTGAGGCGTAGAATGAAGCTATGCCCACGCTCGCCGAGGTGCTCGAAGCCCGGACGATCGAGGCGGCGCCCGAGCTCGTGGAAGCGATCGACCGTGGCCGGCTGCGCTGTCATGCCTGCGGCCATGCCTGCCCCATTCCGGATGGCGCCGACGGCGTCTGCCGCGTGCGCTTCAATCGCGGCGGGATTCTCTACGCCCCGTATGGCTACGTCGGCGGTGTGCAGTGCGATCCGATCGAAAAGAAGCCCTTCTTCCACGCGCATCCCGGCGCGCTCGCGTACAGCTTCGGCATGCTGGGCTGCGACCTGCACTGCTCCTACTGTCAGAACTGGGTGACATCGCAGGCGCTGCGCGATCCGCAGGCGGTCGCGCTGCCAAAGGACACGTCACCGGCGGCCCTCGTCGAAGACGCCTCCCGCCTCGGCGCCCGCATCGTCGTCAGCACGTACAACGAGCCGCTGATTACGAGCGAGTGGGCCGTCGCGATTTTCAAGGAGGCCCGCGCGGCCGGGCTCATGACCGCATTCGTGTCGAACGGGAACGCCACTCCCCGGGTGCTCGCCTACCTTCGGCCATGGGTGGATCTGTACAAGGTCGACCTCAAGAGCTTCGACGACAGGCACTATCGCCAGCTCGGCGGACGTCTCGAGCCGGTCCTCTCCACGATCCGCGCGCTGCACGAGATGGGCATCTGGCTGGAGATCGTGACGCTCCTCATTCCTGGCTTCAACGACTCTCTTGAAGAGATCGATCGTCTGACGAGCTTCGTTGCCGGAGTCTCTCCGGACATCCCCTGGCACGTCACGGCCTTCCACAAGGATTACCGCATGAGCGATCCCGACAACACGACGCCGGAAATGCTCGTGGCTGCCGCCGAGACCGGACGCCGGAACGGGCTGCGTTACGTCTATGCCGGGAACACACCAGGGCGGGTCGGTGATCTCGAGAACACGCGCTGTCACCAGTGCCGCGCGCTCATCATCGAGCGCGACGGATACCAGATTCTGCAATATCGGTTGACGCCGACGGGCAACTGCCCGCAATGCGGGACGACGATTCCAGGCCGATGGGGCTCAGCCTTCGAAGGACAAATCAGCGCGGTACCGTTCCTGCCGCGGCGCTAAGAGAGCCGCTGCACTTCCAACTTCGCACTTCCAACTTCGCACTTCAAACTTCCACTTCCAACTTCCACTTCCAACTTCGCACTTCAAGACTTCCTCACTTCAGACTTCCGACGTCAGACTTCAAACTTTCAGAGCTACTGCGTCAACAGCCCATCGAGTGCTGTCTTGAACTGCTGATACGGCACCGCGCCCCTCACCACTTTAATGACCTTCATCGGCTGGCCGGGCGCGGGCGTCAGGCCAATGAGGAACGTCGGCGTGCTGTCGACGCCGAGCGCCTGCATCCGCGCGACGTTGTCGCGGACCGGCGTCGAATACTTGCCGCCGTCGAAGCACGTCCGGAATTTTCCGACGTCGAGCCCAATCGACTGCGCCTGCGAGACGAGCTGCGGCGCGAGCTGGGCGCTGTCGCGCGTCGGGGGCGACTCGAACAGCTTCCCGTGCATCTCCCAGTACTTCCCCTGGTCTCCCGCGCAATTGGCTGCCTCGTGCGCCTTGAACGCATCGGGATGCAGCTGGTCGATCGGGTAGTCGATGAAGACGTAGCGCAGCTTGCCGGTGTTGATGTAGTCGGAGTCAATCTGCGGCTGGGTCGTCAAGGTGTGCCGCCGGCAGAACGGACAGTGATAGTCGGAGACCTCGACCATCATCACCTTGGCGGCTGCCGAGCCCCTCGTCGGAGCCCCGGTCACGACGATGGGCGCGTTGACCATCGCCGCTTCGGCCCTTTCGACGATCATCTGCTGCAGAAAGGCGCGAATCGCGTCGAGGTCCTTCTGCATCTCGGCCTGCTGGGCTTTGAGCGCCTCGATGTCCCGCTTCAGGGCGGCGGTGTCCTGCTCGATGGGCGGCGAGAGCGAGAAAAGGGCCACCAGCGTGACCGTTGCGACCTTCAAGACCATAAAAAGACTTTAACAGATACTTGCTATCGGCGTCGTATCCGGATGATGCCGATCGCCGGTGTCAGGGTTTCGCCGTTCGCCGCCGACGCCTGAATCTTGCGCACGACGTCCATGCCCCGCACTACCTGTCCGAACGCCGCAAATCCCTGCCCATCGGGCTGGCGCGCACCGCCGAAGTCGAGCGACGGCTGATCCCCCACGCAGATCGAGAACGAATCCCGCGCCGTGTCGGGAGTCGATCGGGCCATCGAGAGCGTGCCGTCCTTGTGCTTCAGGCCGGTGACGCTCGTCCGCTCCAGCGGAATGGCCGGAAAGAATTCGCCTCGCCGCTCGCGGCTGCCCGCCGCCTGGATGACGGCGATCTTGACCGGCTTGTCGACCTGGTTGTCGGGACGCACGGTGCGGAAGAACTGTCCCCCATCGAAGAGCCCGGCATCGACGTACTTCAGGAAGTTGGCGGCGCTGATTGGCGCGCGCACCGTGTCGATGTCGGCTTCGATCTCCCCCGCCTCGGTCTGGATCAGGACCCGCACCGGCTTCGCTGATTCCTGCGTCACCGAACCGATTAACAGAGCGACGACGATGAGCAGCGTGGTCATGGGAAGATTTTGCCCGGATTGAGAAGGCCGTGGGGATCGAAGGCCGCCTTCACCCGCTTCATGAGGGCGATCTCGTCGGGCGACAGCTCGATCGAAATGAACGGCGTCTTGGCGAAGCCGATCCCATGCTCGCCGCTGATCGAGCCCTCCATGCCGACGACGCCTTCAAAGAGAAGTCGCTCGGCTTCGTGGGCGCGCCGGATTTCGTCGGCGTCCCCTGGGTCGACCATGATGTTCACGTGGATGTTGCCGTCTCCCGCGTGCCCGAAGCACGGGATACGCAGGCGGCGCTCCGCGGCAATGCGATGTACGAGTGCGAAGAGCGCAGGGATTCGTGCCTTCGGCACGACGACGTCGTGATTGAACTTCAGTCCGGCGACCATCTTGAGCGAGAACGACAGCTCCCGTCGGACCCGCCAGAGCTCCTGGCGCTCGGCGTCGTCGCGCGCGTGCAGTACTTCGGTCGCGCCAGCGGCGAGGAGCGCGCGCTCGACGCGAGTCGCTTCTTCCGCCACCGACGCGGGCACGCCGTCGACTTCGACGAGCAGGATGGCCGCGGTCCCCTCCGGCGCGAGCGAGCGAACCTTGAGGTACCGTGCGACCGCCTCGAGGGAGATGCCATCGATGAGTTCGATGGCCGCCGGCACGACACGCTCGCGGATGATCTCGGCCACGGCCGCGACCGCCGCCTCCACCGTCCGAAACGTCCCCCGCAGCGTGGCCTGCACTGGTGGCTTTGGAACCAGCCGCAGGATGATCTTCGTGATGATGGCGAGCGTCCCTTCGGATCCGACGAGCAGGTGCGTCAGGTCATAGCCGACGACATTCTTGACGACCTTCCCTCCGGTCTCGACGATCTCTCCGGTGGGCAGCACCGCTTCGAGGCCCAGCACGTACTGCTTGGTCGTCCCGTACTTGAATGCGCGGGGCCCGCCGGCGCACTCGGCGACGTTCCCGCCGATGACCGACTGTCGCAGCGACGCGGGGTCCGGCGGATAGAACAGGCCCACCTTCTCCACCGCGTCCTGGATGTCGCCGGTGATGACATTGGGTTCGACGACGGCGATGAGGTTGGCTTCGTCGATCTCGAGGATGCGGTTCATGCGCTCGAGCGAGATCACGACGCCACCGCGCGTCGGGACCGACCCGCCGGTGTAGCCCGTACCGCCGCCGCGCGGCACCATCGGGATCCGGTGTTCCGCGCAGATGCGGACGACAGCGACAATCTCCGAGGTGTTACCCGGCAAGACGACGATGTCCGCGGGATGGCCGCGCTTGAGGGCGTCGGTGCCGTAGGTCGTACGGGACTGTTCGTCGGTGCGGACGTAATCCGCGCCGATTGCGGCTTCGAGTTGGGCGAGGATCTCAGTCGTGGGGTTCAACGCGTGTCAACACCTTGACCAGGAGATCAGGAGATCAGGAGATTTCAGGCCTGAACCAAAAAACCTTGATCGCCTGATCTCCTGTTCAAAAACGAGCGTGAGGAGCCGGGGTCACTTGTCCTAGGCGGTCGTCGTCGTCCGCGATCGCTCGACCGATCGCACGTGGTCGATGATCTTCCTCGATCCACGTTCGAGGTCGTCCATCGACGCCGCATAGGAAATCCGGAAGAACCCGGGAGCATCGAACGCCTCACCCGGCGTCAGTGCCACGCGCGGGCCGTCGAGGAGCGACTGGGCGAGCTCGGCTGACGTCCGGATGCCGTCCGGCGAGAGAAAGTCGGAGACGTCCGGAAACAGGTAGAACGCCCCAGCCGGCTTGACCAGGCGCAGCCGCGGCTCTTCGCTCAGCCACGTGCACAGCCGGTCGCGGCGGCGGCGGTATTCGTCGAGCATGTCGGTGACGCAGGTCTGGGCGCCGGCCAAGCCGGCGACTACGGCCTTTTGCGTAATCGAGCAGACGTTGGATGTGGAATGGCTCTGGAGCGCGTTGCACGCGCTCACGACCGCGGCGGGCGCGAGCGTCCAGCCGCAGCGCCATCCCGTCATGGCATAGGCCTTCGACGCCGATCCACACAGCACGGCGCGATCCCTCAGCGTCCGCGCCAGCACGCCCGGGAGGTTGTGCGGCGTTGGATCGTAGATGAGCTTCTCGTAGCAGAGGTCGAGCAGGATCCAGATGCCGCGCTTTGCTGCCTCTTTCGCCAGGGCTTCGAGCTCGTCTTCCGGCATCAACGCGCCGGTTGGATTGCCGGGCGAGTTGATGATGATGCCGCGCGTCTTCGGCGTGATTGCCCGCAGAAAGGTGTCCGCCCGCACGCGGAATCCGTCCTCTGCGTGCGTGCGCACGATCACCGGCGTGGCGTCGGCGAGCTTGATCTGCTCGACGAGCGTCGGCCAGCCCGGCATGTGCGTGATGACCTCATCGCCCGCGCCGAAAAGCACCATTACCGCATTGAAGAGCGACTGCTTCCCGCCGGCCGTCACGATGACCTCATTCGCGGCGTATTCGATCCCGTAATCAGTCTGATAGCGCCCGACGATGGCGTTCTTCAGCTCGTCGGTTCCGGAGTTGGTCGTGTACTTCGTGAAGTTGCCATCGATCGCCGCATGTGCCGCGGCGGCGATGTGCCGCGGCGTCGGAAAGTCGGGCTCGCCGGCGCCGAGGTCGATGACGTCAATCCCCTTCGCCTTGAGCGCCATGGCCTCGGCGGCGACCTTCATCGTTGGCGACATGGCGATGCGCGTGGCGCGCACCGCGAACGAGCCCGTCGGGCTGGTTGATTGTGCAGAACTTCCCATACGTCAGGCCCTCAGCGTCTCACGCGCGAGCTTCTTCTCGCGCAACCGCCGTTCGACGATATCTGGAACGATGCCCCTGACCGACCCGCCGAGGGCGACGACTTCCTTCACGAGACGCGAGCTCACGTAGGTATACGGCTCGGCCGGCATCATGAAGACCGTCTCGACCTCGGGATTGAGGCGGCGGTTCATCAGCGCCATCTGCATCTCGTACTCGAAATCCGACACCGCGCGCAGCCCTCGAACGATCACGCTCGCCTGTCGCCGCCGAGCGTAGTCCACCAGCAGGCCGTCGAAGGTGTCCACTTCGACGTTGGCCCGATCGCGGAAGACCTCGCGCGCGATGTCGACCCGCTCGTGCACGGAAAAGAGCGGCGACTTGTCGGCGTTGATGAGGACGGCGATGACGATGCGATCGAACATCCGCGATCCGCGCTGGATGATGTCCACATGCCCCATCGTCATGGGGTCGAACGAGCCGGGGTAGATGGCGAGGGCTGCGGACATATCAGAAAGTTTGAAGTCTGACGTGTGAAGTCTGAAGTGTGAAAGGCTGAAATCGAAAGTGTGAAGTTGAAGTATGAAGCTAAGTCCTTCGGTAAAATGCCAACCCGCTATCCCCTGACGACAGATTCCGCGTCAGCCTCAGCTTCCCTGCTTCCGGGGGCGGCGCGTCGCGCTTGGCGTGCTCGACGATGACCCGCGTGTCCGCCGACGCCAGTTCAGCGGCTGCGGCGAGGGCTGACGTCATCTCGCTGGCTCCGTAGGGAGGGTCGAGAAAGATGATGTCGAATGGTGTCGCCGCGCCGCCGGGCCCTCTGTCGAGCCGGGCGGCCATGCCCGCAAAATCCACGCGGATAATAGCATAGCCGTCTTTGAGGCCGCAGTGCAGCAGGTTGGCCTGGACGAGATCGGTCGCCCGCCGGTCGCTGTCGACAAACGTCACGTGCGAGGCGCCCCGGCTCAGGGCTTCGATGCCGACCGCTCCGGTTCCCGTGTAGCCGTCGAGCACGCGTGCCCCCACGACCGCAGGGCCGAGAATGTTGAAGAGGGTCTCGCGCAGCTTGTCGGACGTCGGCCGGAGTCCCGGCCAGTCGGGTGACGCGAGGCGACGGCCCTTGAGCGCGCCGGCAATAATGCGAATGCCGCGCATTCGCTATCCGACCCCAACGAGGCCGAATCGCTGCTCCCAGCTCGAGCGCACGAACGCGGCGAGCTCCTCCGCCTCGCGCCCGTCGTCGAGCGCGGCGACGGCCTCGCGCCGCGCCTCTTCCATCATCTGGTGATCCCGCAGGAGATCGCCCACCCGCAGCGTGGGCATCCCGGACTGGCGCGTGCCGAAGAAATCCCCGGGGCCGCGCAGCGCGAGATCGCGCTCGGCGATCACGAACCCGTCGGTCGTGTCGGTCAGCGCCTTGAGGCGCTCGCGGCCGGCGTCATTGAGCGGCGCCTGATAGAGAAGCACGCAGTACGACTGGTGCGCCGCGCGGCCGACGCGCCCGCGCAGCTGGTGGAGCTGCGACAGGCCGAACCGCTCGGCGTGCTCGACCACCATGACCGACGCGTTCGGCACGTCGACGCCGACTTCGACGACGGTCGTCGAGACGAGGATGTGAAACTCGCCGCGCGCGAAGGCGTGCATGACGCGGTCCTTGTCGTCGGGCTTCATGCGACCGTGCAGCAGTGCCACGCGGTACGCCGGGAAGACGTCCTGCTGCAGGTGGTCGGCCATCTCCGTCGCCGCCCGAAGGTCGACCTTGGACGACTCCTCGACGAGCGGATAGATGACGTACGCCTGACGTCCGAGGTCGAGCTCTTTCCGCATGAAGTCGTAGATCTCGTCCCGGCGCGACTCTGGCTTCGCCACGGTCTTGATGGGCTTCCGTCCCGGCGGCATCTCGCGCATGACCGACACGTCGAGGTCTCCGTACGTGGTCAGCGCCAGCGTGCGCGGAATCGGCGTCGCGGTCATGACCAGAATGTCGGGGTGCATGCCCTTGGCGCGAAGCGCCGCGCGCTGCATGACGCCGAAGCGGTGCTGCTCGTCGATGATCGCGAGTCCCAGCTCTCGGAATGCGACAGGATCCTCGACGAGCGCGTGCGTGCCGACGACGAGCTGCAGGGATCCGCCCGCGAGCTCCGCCTGCATCTCGCGCCGCTTCTTCGCTGCCGTCGTTCCGGTGAGAAGCGCCATGCGGAATCGAGAGGACTCCAGCAGCCGGCGGATGTTGATGTAGTGCTGCTCGGCCAGGATCTCGGTCGGCGCCATGAACGCGACCTGAAAGCCGTTCTCCATCGCGACGAGCGCGGCCATCAGCGCGACGATCGTCTTGCCCGAACCGACGTCCCCCTGCAGAAGGCGGTTCATCGGATGGGGGCGCTTCATGTCGCCCACAATCTCGCCGATGACTTTCTTCTGATCGCCCGTCAGCTTGAACGGCAGGACCCGCCGCGCCGACTCGCGAATCTCGTCGGTGATGACGACCGCGCGCGGTTTGACTTCGGCGCTCGCGCGGCGCTTCCGCAGGACCAGCCCGCACTGGAAGAGAAAGAACTCTTCGAAGATCAGCCGGCGCTGCGCCGGAGATCGGAAGCCGTTCAACTCGTCGAGGTTCGCGTGCTCAGGGGGAAAATGCGCCTCGCCGATCGCGGTTCGCCGGTCGAGGAGGCCGTGCCGCGCGCGAAGCGCGGGCGGTAGCGGATCCGGCAGGACGTCGGGCAGCTGTGCCAGCGCGTGGTGGACGAGCACGCGCTGCATCTTGGTCGTGACCGTGCCGGTCTTCTCGTAGATCGGGACGATGCGCCCGGTGTGCAGTGTGTCGTCCTCGTGGACGCCCTCCTCGGCGTCTTCGCCCGCGGCGGGCGCCTGCGGCAATACTTCGTACTGGGGGTTCTGGAGCTGCAGGCCGTGCGACGTCAGCTCGAGCTTGCCGTAGAGGATGACGCGCTGATGCGGACGGAAGACGTCGTTGAGGAACGGCTGGTTGAACCAGATGGCCCGGAGCGCGCCCGTGCGGTCGCGCACGACCAGCTCGAAGATCTTGAAGCGCGGCCGGCGCGTCGGGCGAATCCCGCACCCGACGACTTCGCCGACGACCGAGGCCGTGACGCCGGGCCGCAGCGCCGCGATTGTCTGGAACGTGCCGCGGTCCTCGTAGCGGATCGGGAACCGATAGAGGAGGTCCTCGACTGTGTGCAGGCCGACGCGCTCGAGATCGGCCGCCCGGCGGGGGCCGACGCCTTTGAGGAACTGCAGCGGCGACTGAAGGGGATCTATTGCACCACCATCGCTTCGCCCTTCCCCACGCGGATCTCCTTGATGCCGGCGGGGAGCTCGAAGGGATCGTCCATGCTGATGCCCGCAGGCTTGTCAGGCGACTTGGAATAGAACGCGAGGAGCTCCTGCACCAGGCTCTTCGGAATCGAGATACCCGAGAGCTCAGCGGTCTCGAGCTGGAAGCGACCGACACCGTTCTGAGTGATGAGGAGCCCCGAGGCGGTCAACGGCAGCCTGCCGGACATGTAGCTCATCGGATCGGTCCACGCGCGCTGCTTCTGCTTGCGGACCGCGTCGAGATCGATGACCGCGGCGCCCCGCACCCGTCCCTCGCCGAGCGCGCTCAGTGTCGGGTCGACCACGCCGGCCGGCACCTGGTCTTTGAGGTGGAAGTGCAGATAGGCGTTCAGTTCCACGTCGGTGAGCTGCGTGGTCTGGGACGCCGGGCCCTTGGCGGACGCCCGCGCCTGGGGCGCACTCGCGAAGCCGGTGATGCGACCGAGCTTTCCCTGGCAGCGATCGGCGTCCTGTTTGGTGAGGCGTGTTTGAGCGGCGAGCGGCAGCAGCGTGATGAGGGGCATCACTACCGCCAGACTGAGGCCGACCAGCACTCCTGACCGCAGTCGTAAAGCCATACGGCAATTGTACACAGACTCGCGCGGAACGGGAGCACCACGGGACGAGCGCCGGCTGGTCCGTTCCGCGGCGCCGCAGCCAGCTACTGCTGCTGCCGCTTCAGCCGGGCTTGCTCGCGCGCGCGGACGAGGAGGTCCAGCTTGCGCTGCTCGATCTGCTCCTCGAACATCCGGAAGCGCGCCTGCTGCCGCGTGTCGAGGACCTCGTCGAGCGCGTCGTAGGCCTGAGAGAGCTCGGCGGCGGCGCGGGCGTCGTGCTCGCGGAGCGCCGTGAGCTGGGCGCGGATGGCGGTCTCGTCAGCCGGAACGAGCGCCCGCGGCCCGGCCATCCTGGCGAGCTCCCGCACCAGGAGATGACGCTCCCGCTGGTTCCTGCGCCGGATGTCCTGGAGCTTCTTCAGCCGCGCCGCAAAGGTGCCATAGCGTTCGTCGGCGATCGTGAGGGCCTGCTGCGCCTGGACGATCGCGTAGGTGTCGAGCATGTTGGCGAGGACCGCGTCGGGCAGCACGTCGGCTGTCACCTCATCGCCACGGCCCTGGGGAAGCGGACGCTGCGGCGGCTGGCCCGGAGGCTGCGCGGCCGCCGTGCCGACCGTGCCTGCAATCACCACCGCGTAGAAAAACTGTCGCACCATTGTCGTCCTCTACGTTCTCGTAATTCCGGCTCCGTGGATTCCCCGTGATCCGCGCGCCCCGTGATCTGCGTGATCCGCGTCCCGTGATTCCGCGTGACCCGTGATCCGCGTCCCGTGATTCCGCGTGATCCGCGCTCCGGGACCCGACTAGGCGCCCGGTTGTTTCGTTTCGGCCTGCAGCAATCGCACGAGCTCCGAGCGCTCGTCGGTGGTCAAGGTCACCATCGCCCGCTCGGCAGAACCCGGCCTGTACGCCAAACCCCTCGGCCGCCGCATCGTCCCAGGACAGATCGTCAGCGACGGTGCGGACGAGCGCCCACGCCTCATCGGTCTCGGGATCGATGTTGTCCAGAACGGTGTCAGATGCGGCGTCCGCAATCGATGCGACAGACGTGGCGCCTCCGCCGCGTGGCGCGTCAGACGTCCTCCCGCGCCACACGCTCACCCAGACACCGGACACGAGCAGAAGCGTGAGGAGCGCCCCCGACATGGCCCACTTGAATGTCTCGCCGTGCGCCCAGCCGAACCACGTCGATGCCGTGCTCGAGTCGGCGTCGCGTACCCCCTCGCGCACGCGCGCGGAGAAGTGTTCCCAGAAGAGCGGCGAGGGTTCCGGCATCTCGGCAGCCGCGGCCCGCTCGTGAGCGGCGCGCATCGTGACCGAGATCGCGCGGCACTCGTCGCAGGCGCCCAGGTGCGCCTCGCGTGACGGCGCGAGCGTTCCGTCGACGAGATCCACGAATTCGGCTTCGTTCAGGTGCGTCATCGCAGCAGCTTCTTCAAGTTCGCCAGGGCGTGGAAGAGATTCGCCTTCGCCGCGCCAACCGAGCTGCCGAGGATGCCGGCGATCTCCTCGTGCGGCAGCTCATGATAAATCCGAAGGATTAACGTCGCACGCTGCTTCGGCGGCAGCTGCCGGATGGCGGCACGTACTTCGGCGGCGCGTTCGTCGCGCAGGAGCGCGGCGTCCGGGCGCTCGGCGCGAAGGTCGACGAGCTCGGCCGGCTCGAGCGGCTGCCGCTTCGGCGCCTTGAGGGCCAGACGGTTCAGGCAGACGTTCACCGCGATGCGGTAGAGCCAGGTCGAGAGGCTCGACTCCCCTTTGAACCCCTTGAGCCCCTTGAACGCTCGAATGAATGCGTCCTGCGCGAGGTCGGCTGCGTCCTCGTGATTGCCGACATATCGAAAGCACAGCTGATACACGTGGCGGCGATGCCGCTCGACGACCACATCGAATGCCGCGCGCCTGCCGGTGAGGCACAAGTCGACGAGCGTACGATCGTCGGCTTCGGCCCATGCCGGGTCGAAGGCGGCGGCTTCTTCGCCGCCGCCAACGCGTATCGTCCAGTCAGGCGACACGTGTCCCATCCAGGCGCGGGTCAACACGGCACGTCACTCGAATCGTCGGTCGCTCGGCACGGCACGAACTGGGACATCTGCTCAGGTTAGACCGCTCCGGGACCGGCGGGGTAAAATGCACCCGGCAATTGACTTTCGCTTTTCCTTTGCGTATAGTGCGCGCACCATGCTGCCACTGACGAAGCGCCAGCGCGAGATCCTCGACTACCTCAACGATTTCATTCAGCAGCACGGCTACGCGCCGAGCCTGGAGGAAATCGGTCGCCGGTTCGGCCTCTCCTCCCTGGCGACGGTCCACAAGCACCTCACGAATCTCGAGGAGAAGGGCTTCATCAAGCGCGCCTGGAATCGGAGCCGGTCGGTCGAGCTCGTGCCGACCCGACTCGGCAGCCGCGCGCTCGAGCTGCCGCTCCTTGGCTACGTCGCCGCCGGCTCGCCAATCGAGGCCGTCGTCGGCAGCGAGACAATCGCGGTGCCCGAGGATCTGGTGGGCAAACGCGACAGCTACGTGCTCCGCGTCAGGGGCGATTCGATGATCGACGAGCAGATACGGGATGGTGATTACGTCATTGTCGAGGATCGCCGCACCGCAGACAACGGCGAGATGGTCATCGCCCTGCTCAACGGCTCGGACGTGACGCTCAAGAAACTCTATCGGGAGCAGGGTCGCATTCGGCTCCAGCCAGCCAACCCGGCCATGCAGCCGATGGTATTTGCCGCCGAGCAGGTTCAGGTCCAAGGAGTGGTCGTCGGGGTGATGCGGCGTTATTAGCGTGGTCTGCCGAGCCGCTGCATTCCGGTTAAGCTAACCGGTATGGATGAACGCAAGCAGATCAACTTTACGATCGTGCCCGACGACAAGGGCGAGACTCCTCGGGTTTACGCGAACTTCTGCGCGATCTCACACACGCCCTTTGACTTCACGCTGTCGTTCTGCGAGGTCCTCCCCCTCTCGGAAGACGACATCCAGGCGGCACAGACCACGCACGTCGTTCGCGCGCCCGTTCGGGCGAAAATCGCCATCCCCACCCAGGTGTTGCCCAACCTCATCGCCGCGCTTCAGGAACACATGCGTGTCTTCAGCGAGTCCACGGGGGCCAGTTGGGACAAGGGGCCCGTGCATTAGGTTGGCTCAGGGCTCAAGGCTCAGGGCTCAAGGAAGAGCCCTGAGCGCTTAGCCGACCGACTAGGATCTGAGGGCTTTTCCCTGAGCCTTGAGCCATGAGCCCTGAGCCAACCAACAAGCAGGACTCGATAGACGTCTGGAGTGGTATGACCGGGCAGGCGATCGCCATGAGCGCGACCGCGGACCGGCCGACCGACGACGCCTCGGCGCGGCTGGGCACTCTTTTCGACGCACATCACCAGCGGCTTTACCGCCTGGCTCGGCGTCTGTCCAGAAGTGCCGAGGATGCCAGCGATCTGGTCCAGGAGACGTTCCTTCGCGCCGCCCGTCACGCGGCGTCCGTGCCGGAAGGCGTGGGACATGAAGAAGCGTGGCTGGTGCGAGTGCTCATCAACCTCGCCCGCGATCGATGGCGTCAGCTCGCCGTCAGGAAGCGAGGAGCAGACGACGCGGCGTTTACCGTGACGCCGGTCGCCTCCGACACTGAATCGGCGCTGCTGGCGCGCTCGATTATCTGGCAGGCTCTCGAACGGCTGCCGCCTCGCCGGCGCGCGATCATCGTGTTGTATGAGATTGAAGGCGTCGCGATTCCTGCGATCGCGCGACTACTCGGCGTCGCGGCGGTGACCGTCCGGTGGCACCTGTCGATAGGCCGCCGGGAGCTGGCCGTCGCGGTCGACGGCGGCACGGGAACCCTGGGTAATAGCAATGACTGACCTCAACAAGCTGCTCCCTGACGGCAGAAAACTTCTCCCTGATGTCAGAAAGCTTCTCCCTGATGTCAGAAAGCTTCTCAATGACGGCGACCCGCTGCGCGAAGACGGAGGGCTGGCGCCGGTCGACGCCGAGCGGATGCGGCGGGTGATCGTTTCGGCAGCGCTCGAGTCGGTGCCCGCACGCACGCCGTGGCTGCGCCCGTTCGCGATCGCGACCGTCGGCGTGCTGCTGGTCGTCGTGGCAACGATGAGCGGCGGTCGCGCGACCGTGGACCGCACGCCGGCTCCGGCAACGACCGACCCCTTGCCCGCCATCGGCGCGAGCGGCGGCGGCGAGGAGCGCCGCCAGCTGCAGTTCGCGACGCCCGGCGGGACACGAATCATCTGGATCTTCGATCAGAACCTGCGCCTTCAGGAGTCGATGCCATGACCTGCGCGGCCGGCGCCTCGGAGTCAACCACCATGCGATCCAAGCTTCGCTCGCCGCTCTGCATCGTGATGGTCGCGGCATTCATGGCGACATCCGTCCTTGCCCAGCAACAGCCCGCGCCGCGTCCGGCGCAGACGACGACTCCGCCGGCCGATACGCCGGCCCCATCACCCTCAGCGACGACGTTCGCCCAATCGCGGCGTGCGCTGCCGCAGGGTTTCAGTGTCGTTCTGGTGCTCGGCGACATTCAGGGCGCCGCGATGGCCGACGACGTGCCTCCTGCGGCGCGAAAGGCACTCGTCGACATGCGGGAGTTCCTGCCCTTCAAGTCTTTCAAGCTGCTCGACGCGGCGTGGGTGATGTGCTGCGGGCAGCAGGGATCCAACGCGCCGACCGATCGGCGGCCGGCCGCGCAGACGGGCTGGAATGCCTCGACGCAAACGTTGAGTCAGGTGCTGCGTGGACCGGAGGAGCAGGAATACGAGCTGAAGCTGATGACGTCGCGCGCCGAGGGCGGGCAGGTCTTCGTCAGGTTCTCGCTGTTTGGCGGCGGGACGTCGAGAGAGGCGGGTGCCGAAGCGCTGTCTGCGGCCGCGGTGTCGCGCACGACTGCGCGGCGTATCGCTGACCTGAAGGACCGTCGGTCGCTGCTCCTGAGCCAGATTCAGGATCTGAAGAAGAAAGTGGAGCTCGGGACCGTCCCGCCCACCGACATCCCGAAGCTCGAGGTGGAACTTCGGCAAATCGATCGCGAGATCGACGATCTGAACGCGCGTATGGCCGAGGGCCCGGCGGCGCGGTCAGCCGCCCGCGCCGGCGTTGAACCCGCGCCCCGCACCGCCATCATCGACACGAGCTTCACGATGAACGTCGGAGAGACCGTCGTGGTGGGCACGTCGCGGCTCAAGGGCGGCAGCCGGGCACTGATTGCGCTGCTGACAGCGGTGCCGCCGCGCGGGACGACGGAGCGGAGAGAGTAGGCTCAGGGCTCAAGGCTCAGGGCTCAAGGAAGAACCTTAGATCTCAGCCGCGGCGACTAGGCTCAGCGAGCTCTTGCCTGAGCCCTGAGCCCTGAGCCCTGAGACTACAATGAGGCATGGCCAAGCGCGCGGCTTCGCGCAAGAGCACGCCTGCACCGTCGAAGTCGGCCGCCGAAACTCGACGCATCCTGAAGCGGCTGGGCACGCAGCATCCCGACGCCGACACCGAACTGCATTTCACCAACGCCTACGAGCTCCTGGTGGCGACGATCCTCTCGGCGCAATGCACCGACGAGCGCGTCAATCAGGTCACACCGGCGCTTTTCGCGCGCTATCCCGACGCCGGAACGCTCGCGCGCGCGACGACCGACGAGCTCGAGCCGCAGATTCAGTCGACCGGCTTCTTCCGGGCCAAGTCACGTTCGCTCCTGGGCATGGCGACCGAGCTCGTCGAGACGCATCGTGGCGAGGTCCCACGCACGATGGAGGCACTCGTCAAGCTGCCTGGCGTCGGCAGAAAGACCGCCAATGTGGTCCTCGGCCACGCGCTCGGCGTGCCTGGCCTTCCAGTCGACCGCCACGTGCTGCGCGTGGCCAACCGGATCGGCATCGCGAAGTCCGATGACCCCGAGGTCGTGGAGCAGCAGCTCTGCGGGGCCATGCCTGCCGCGGCGTGGACGCGCACGTCAGACACGCTGATTCTGCACGGCCGCCGCATCTGCAAGCCGCGCCCGCTGTGCGATCGGTGCGTCATCCGGGCCGACTGCGACTTCTATACGCACCTGACGCGCTCGGCGAGCCTCCGGCCTCCACGGTCGTCGAAGACGCGGGGAAAGGCGTGACGAGGGAGCGCTTCACCCAACTCGTCGAGGACGCCCTGCGCGAGATCCCGAGGCGGTTTCGTAACGCCATGAAGAACGTCGCCGTCGTCGTCGAGGACCAGCCATCAGCTGAAACGCTCGCCGAGATGGAAGTCGGCCCCGACGACACACTCTTCGGACTCTACCAGGGCACTCCCCTTCCTGAACGCGGCTGGGGCTACGGCAACACGCTTCCGGACCGCATCTCGATCTACCAGGTACCCATCGAGGAGGCCTGCGAAGACGACGAGGAGATCCGCGATTGCGTCGCCGAAACGGTCATCCACGAATTCGGGCACCACTTCGGGATGAGCGAAGACGAGATCGAGGAAATCGAAGAGAAGTACTGGCGTGGTGAATCACTGGACGACGTGTGATGCGGAGTAAGCCGGGCGTCCGGGCCAAGAAAAAGTTCGGACAGCACTTCCTGGAGCCAGCGTGGGCCGACAAGCTCGTCGAGGCGATCGCGCCACAGCCGGCCGACCGTTTCCTCGAGATTGGTCCCGGCCAAGGCGCGCTTACGCTGCGCCTTGCGCCACGGGTCGCCCACCTGACCGCCGTCGAACTGGATCGCGAGATGGCCGAGGCACTGGCGCCGAGACTGCCCTCTAACGTCTCGCTCATCGAGCAGGACATCCTGGACTTCGACCTGGAGTCGATCGCCGACCGCGATCTCCGGGTGGCCGGCAATCTGCCCTACAACGTGTCCTCCCCTATTCTCTTCAGGTTGCTCGAGGCGCGCCGCAAGGGAGCCCGCATCACCGATGCCACCCTGATGGTCCAGCGGGAAGTAGCCGACCGCATCGAGGGGGAGCCTGGGACGAAGGACTACGGAACCCTCGCGATCTTCGTGCAGCTCCGGGCCAACGTCCGGCGACTCATGAACCTGCCGCCGGGGGCATTCAGGCCCATACCGAAGGTGCATTCAGCTGTCCTCTGTCTCGAGTTCCGCGACGCGGCCGTGGCACTCAAGGATGAGGCGACGTTCGAGCGCCTGGTGCGATCGATCTTCACCCAGCGCCGCAAGACGCTCCTCAATGCGCTCAAGCCCTTTGCGGAGGAGCGGGCGATGGACGCGAGACTGGCAGTGGCCGAGGCTGGCGTCGACGGAACTCTTCGCCCGGAGGCGCTGCAACTTACAGAATTGGCGCGGCTTGCGGACGTGTTCGCTTCCGCTTCCTAATAAGCTGTGCTATAGTCTGCACGAATTTTCCCTGTCCCTGACCGCCTGTCCCAGCAGACGGCAGGTGGGGCACGAGACGCGTGGCGCCCAGCCGCGCAGCACCTGAGCGATCGCACCTTCCCGGGTGTGCCTCTCGCCGGTCGTCGTGCCTCCTGACGGGGCGGGCACCAGCGCCTTTACGATTCCATTTGCTCTGGCGTCTTTTGGATCTGGCTAGCTCTCGCTCTGGCTGTTTTGTCACGCTGTAGAGGACGGGGGTCTTCTGTCGACTCACGGAACTGACGCGCCGCTCGAGCTCGTGCCCCTCGGAGGGTTGGGCGAGTTCGGCATGAATATGATGGTCGTCGCCTGCGGCGACACCGCGATCCTCGTCGACGCCGGCGTGATGTTTCCGGAGCCGGAGCTCCTCGGGGTCGACCTGATCATCCCGGACCTGCGCCAGCTGCAGCAGTACAAGATCGCGGCGATCGTGCTGACGCACGGCCACGAGGACCACATCGGCGCGGTGCCGCACGTCCTCAAGGCCGTGCAGGGGCCGGTCTACGGCACTCCGTTCACGCTCGCCCTCGTCGAGTCCAAGCTCGAAGACGACAATCACGAGTCGAGGCGCCGGCTGGTGACGGTGAAGCCGCGCGAGCGGGTCACCGTCGGGACGTTCACTATCGAGTTTCTTCGCGTCACGCACAGCATCCCGGACTGCGTCGCGCTGGCCATCGAGACCCCGCACGGCGTGGTCATTCACACCGGAGACTTCAAGATCGACCAGACGCCGATCGACGGCGAGGGCGTCGACGTCCACCGTCTCGCCCAGCTCGGCGCGTCGGGCGTCCTGGCCCTGCTCGCCGACAGCACGAACGTGGATCGCCGCGGATTCACGGGATCCGAAGTCGACGTGACCGATGCGTTCGAAGAGATCTTTACGAACGCGGACGGCAAGATTGTCGTCGCCACGTTCGCGTCGAGCATCTACCGCATGCAGATCGTCGTCGACCTGGCGGCGCAGTTCGACCGCCGCGTCGCGTTCATCGGCCGCGGGATGATCGACAACTCGGAAATCGCGCAACGGCTGGGCTATCTCCGCATCCCGACAGGGGTCCAGATCAAGGACAGCGACATCCGCAACTTTCCCGCCCAGGACGTCGTGTGCCTCTGCACGGGCTCTCAGGGGGAGCCCCAGGCGGCCCTCCCCCGGATTGCCATCGATGACCACCGCCACGTCCGGCTGGAGCCGGAGGACGTCGTCGTGTTCTCGGCGCGTGAAATTCCGGGCAACGAGAAGGCCATCGGCCGGGTGATGAACCATATTGCCAAAAGGGGCGCCGAACTGGTCTACGAAGGGCTGAAACACGTCCATGTTTCCGGCCATGGCAGCGAGGAAGAGCTGAAATTGATGCTTTCCCTGGTCAGGCCGCGCTACTTCGTGCCGATACACGGGGAGTACCGCCAGCTTGCCCGGCACGCCCGCATCGCCAGCCGGGTGTCCCGGGGGACGAAAGTCCTGCTGGCCGAGAACGGCGACGTCGTCCAGTTCGACGGCGAGGGCGGCCGGCTGGCGGGCAAGGTCCCGGCGGGCCGGATCCTCATCGATGGGACCCGGAGCGGCGAGGTCGGCGACGAAGTCCTCCGGGACCGGCGGCACCTCTCGGGCGACGGCCTGGTCGTCCCGGTCGTGGTGATCGGACGCCAGTCGGGAAGCCTCGAGGAGACGCCGGACGTGATTACGCGAGGGTTCGTACTGGACGCGCGCACGGAAGGGCTGCTGAAGGAGATACCGGCCCTCCTCGCCGCGACAATCGAGGGCGCTGGCGTCGAGGAGCGGACCGACCCGGGCCTCATCAAGGAGAAGATTCGCGTGGACCTGCAGCGGTTCTTCCGCAAACGTTCCGGGCTCCGGCCGCTCGTGCTGCCGGTGATCATGGAGATCTGACGTGGCCGGAACGACGTTCGCCTCTCGTCGCCTCAGCGAGTTCATCGGCGTGGCGCTCTTCGCCCTGGCGCTGATGTGGCTGATCTCGCTTGCCAGCTACAGCCCGGCCGACCCGGTCTTCTTCTTCACGAGCGGCTCCGACGCACCGCCGCTGAACTTCGGTGGCCGGGTTGGAGCCTTCCTGGCCGAACTCTCGTACCAGATGCTCGGCTATACGGCCTATCTGGCGCCCGTGGTGCTCGTCGTGAGCGGCTGGCACTACTTCTGGTGCAGGGTTCCCGACGCCGCCTACACGAAGCTCGTTGGCGCCGGCCTCCTCTTCGGTTGCGTCTCCTCGTTTCTGTCGCTGGCGTTCGGAACCTTGCGGGTCGGCAACCGGGAGATGCTCGCCGGCGGCTATCTTGGGAAGGTGCTCGCATCGCTCCTGGCCGAGTACCTCAACAAGACCGGGTCGATCATCCTGATCCTGACCCTGCTCTTCCTGTCGATCGTCCTCTCGACGCAGTTCTCGTTCGGCCGCCTGTTCGCCGTCGTGTTCCAGATGGCTCGCGATCGGTGGGCCGGCTTCCTCGACGCCATGCGTGCCCGCAAGGAAGAACGCCGGCGCGAGAAGCAGCGGCAGGAAGTTCTGAAGAAGCACCTCGAGAAGAACCCGGACAAAGCCGTGGACAAGACGGGCAAGGATACGAAGGTCGTCAGGACTCCGGCGACGGCGCTGAAGGACCGGGACGAAGATGACGACGAGGCGGCTCTTCCCGCGCGGGGGAAGGCGGCGTCGCTGAAGTCCCCTGCGCTCGAGGAGGCACCGAAGCCCTCGCGTGCCGCTGCCATGGTGGGCGCAGCAGCCGCGGCGCTTCGCGCGGCGGCGTCGCGGCCCACGCCGCCGTCGATCAAGCGGCAGGCACCGGCGGCGATGGAGCCGACGCTGCCGCTATCCGATCCCGAGAAGCTGCCGGCCGAGAAGATGGCGGCGAAGCGGAACGGCGCCTGGGCGCAGCCGCCGCTCGCCCTCCTCGACGCACCCAGGGGTGAGCAGAAAGTCGACGAGCGGGAGCTCATGGATGGCGCCCGCCAGCTCGAAGAGAAGTGCCGCGAGTTCGCGGTCGAGGGGAACGTGGTGCAGATCCACCCTGGCCCGGTCGTCACGACCTACGAATTCAAGCCCGACGCCGGCGTCAAGTACAGCAAGATCACGGGGCTCGCCGACGATCTCTGCCTGGCCATGCAGGCCGAGTCTGTCCTGATCGATCGCATTCCGGGAAAGTCGACCGTCGGCATCCAGATCCCGAATCCCAACCGCGAGCAGATTTCTCTTCGCGAGCTGCTCGAATCGGAAGCGTACCGCCGGTCGACGTCCCGGCTGACGCTCGCGCTCGGCAAGACCATCCACGGCGAGCCGTTCGTCAGCGACCTGGCGACGATGCCGCACCTGCTCATCGCCGGCTCGACCGGCACGGGTAAGTCGGTGAGCGTCAACGCGATGCTGTCGAGCATCCTCTTCCGGGCCACGCCTGAAGAAGTCCGGTTGATCATGATCGATCCCAAGCGCCTCGAGCTCGGGATGTACGAAGAAATTCCGCATCTGCTGACGCCGGTAGTCGTCGACCCCAAGCTCGCGGCGAACGCGCTTCGGTGGGCCGTCCGCGAGATGGAAGAGCGGTACAAAACGCTCGCCGCCGTCGGCGTGCGCAACATCGAGCAGTACAACCGCAACATCAAGACGGCCATGGCCGAGAGCAACGGGCCGCTCCTCGACAAGAACGGCCTCGAGGTCAAGACCCTGCCCTTCATCGTCGTCCTCATCGACGAGCTGGCGGACTTGATGATGGTCGCGAGCAACGAGGTCGAGGAATCGATCTGCCGTCTCGCCCAGATGGCACGCGCGGTCGGCATCCACCTGATCCTGGCGACGCAGCGTCCGTCGGTCGACGTCATCACCGGGCTCATCAAAGCCAACCTGCCGGCGCGCATCTCCTTCCGTGTGTCTTCGAAGATCGATTCGCGGACGATTCTCGACGGCAATGGCGCCGAGCAACTCCTCGGGCGCGGCGACATGCTCTACCTGCCGCCCGCGTCGTCGCGCTTCGTGCGGCTGCATGGGCCGTACATCTCCGAGCAGGAGAGCGCGCGCCTCGCGAGCTTTCTGCGCAAGCAGGGCAAGCCGACCTACGACGAGACGATTACCGAGGAAGAGAAGAAGACGAGCGGCGACCTCGACTTCGAGAAGGACGATCTCTATGACGAGGCCGCGCGCATCGTCGTCGGGAGCGGGCAGGCGTCCATTTCATATCTGCAGCGACGGCTCCGGATCGGGTTCAGCCGCGCCGCACGGCTGGTGGACATGATGGAAGCCGAAGGACTCGTGTCCCCCGGTGCGGGCGGCAAGGCGCGTGAAGTGCTGGTGAAGAAGGATTACTTCGAAGAGGTCGACGCGCAGCTCAGGTGACCTATGACGTTCAATACTCGAGCAACGATCGTGCTGATGGCAGTGCTGGCCGGTACGGCCTCGAGCGCCTACGCGCAGCCGCCACGAGACCTGTATACGCAGGCCCTCGCGCGGGATCGCGCCGTTCGCGACGCCCGACAGCCGCCAACGGTTCGCCAGATCCGGCAGGCCGTTGCCGCGTACGAGCGCGTCGTCCGCCGATATCCCGCGAGTGGCTACGCCGATAACGCCCTGTGGCAGGGCGCAGAGCTCGCGCGTCTGGCATGGGAGCGTTTCAACGACGACGCCGACAGGCGGACTGCCGTGCGGCTCCTCAAGCAGCTCCAATCCGGATATTCATCGAGCTCGCTCCTCCCGGGCGTCGAACAGGCGCTCGCGCGCTTCGATACCGTGAAGGCGGTTCCGACATCCGGAACTGCACCGGCGAGCGCGCCACCCGCATCGGCGAGCGCGCCACCCGCACCGGCGCCAGCGCCATCACATCCGGCCGTCAAGGCCGTCGACAACCCGGAGTCGGTTCCCGCAGGCATCGTAACGGTGCGCGGAATCACCCGCACTCCCCTGCCTGACGGCGTGCGCGTCAGCATCGAGATGGATCGCGAGCTGCTCTTCCGGCAGGAACGCCTCGAGAACCCCAAGCGAGTGTTCTTCGACCTGCGCAACGCGAACCTGTCGCCCGGGTTGCGCGACAAGACGCTGAGCTTCTCCGACGATATCGTGCGCGAGATTCGCGTCGGCCGCCATCCGCAGAACACGACGCGCGTGGTCATGGACACCGAGGGCGTCGAGTCGTACAGCGTATTCACGCTCTACAACCCGTACCGGGTGATTGTCGACTTCCGGCGCAAGGGCGCGGTGGCCGCTCTGCCGCCCGTGCCCGGTCCGCCGGTGTCGGCGGCCGTGCCAACGACTGGGCTGATGAAGGCGGAGCCCAAGCCGGTGCCACCTCCCCCACCGCCGCCTGCGCCCCCGCTCGTCGTCAGCGCGCCGCCACTGATGCCGCTCCCCTCGAAGGCCGTGGCGCCACCCAGCCTGTCGGCGCCGGCCGTGCCACTCGCGAACTCCAACGGACAGTTCTCGATCGCCAGACAGCTCGGACTCGGCGTCTCCCGCATCGTCCTCGATCCGGGCCACGGCGGACACGATCCCGGCGTCAACGGGAACGGCATCAACGAGTCGGAACTCGTGCTCGACGTCTCTCTTCGGCTGAAGAAGCTCCTCGAGAACCAGCCGGGAATGGACGTGGTGATGACGCGAGATACCGACATCTTCATCCCACTCGATCAGCGGACGGCCATCGCCAACCGCGAGGGCGCGGATCTGTTTCTGTCGATTCACGCCAACGCCAGCCGCAACGTCAAGGCTCGCGGCGTCGAAACCTACTTCCTGAACTTCGCGGCCAACCCCGAGGCGGAAGCCGTCGCCGCGCGAGAGAACTCGGCGTCGGGACAGACGATGCACCGCCTCCCGGACATCGTGCGAGCCATTACGCTCAACAACAAGATCGACGAGTCGCGCGACTTCGCCGATGCGGTGCAAAAGTCCATGGTGCGGACGCTGTCGCCCAGGAATCGCGAGCTGCAGGATCGGGGCGTCAAGCAGGCGCCGTTCGTCGTCCTCATCGGCGCCGGCATGCCGAGCGTCCTCGCGGAGATTTCGTTCGTGAGCCACAAGCAGGAAGGCGTGCTGCTCAAGACGACCGCGTATCGGCAGCAGATCGCCGAAGCGCTCTTCGACGCGATTGTGAAGTATCAGAAGTCGCTGAAGGCGAAGACGACGATTGCGTCGCGCGAGAACTGAGGGCCTGGCGTCCTACTGCGGCGTGATGCGCATCGACTCGGAGTCGGGGACGGGCTCCAGATTGTAGCGGGCGCGGAACATCTTGATGCCGATCAGCACGCCGCCGAGGAGCGCGCCGAGCACCAGGGCGGCGAGCAGCAGCACCGCGACGAGGCCTATCGACCCGACCAGGACGTCGACGATGGTCGTCGATTTGACCGGCTCCTCGATGACCCGGACGATGATCGGATTAGTGGGTTGCATGGGTGCCGGGGGACCTGTGGATCGGCAAGGATCGCCTCTCCCGCTTTGATCCCGCGCGCGCTCTCAAAGTTCCGCTACTTCCATTCGCCGCTCGTAAAGGCCAGCTCGGCAAGCGTACGGACCGCAACGCCAGTCGGACCCTTGGGTTGCCAGGGCTTGGCATCGTCGGCCCACGCGGTGCCGGCGATGTCGAGGTGGGCCCACGGCAGGCCGCCCGCGAACTCCTTGAGGAAGATCGCCGCGGTACACGCCCCGGCAGGCCGCCCGCCCGTATTCACCAGGTCGGCAATCTCACTGCGCAGCTGCTCCGTGTATTCGTCGTAGAGCGGAAGCGGCCACGCCCGATCGCCGGCGCGTGCCGAGGCGCGACGGACAGTCTCGACCCACGCCTCCGGCTGTCCGAAGAGCCCTGAGGCGACCTTCCCGAGGGCCACGACGCAGGCACCCGTGAGCGTCGCGACGTCGACGAGGTGTGTCGCGCCGAGGCGCTGCGCGTACCAGAGTCCATCGCCAAGGATCAGCCGGCCTTCGGCGTCGGTGTTCAGCACTTCGACCGTCTTTCCGCCCGCACCGGTGAGGATATCCCCTGGCTTGGTCGCGCGGCCGCCTGGCATGTTCTCCGAGGCCGGAACGATGCCGATGACCTTGATGGGCGCCTGCAGGAGAGAGATGGCCCGCATCGCACCGATGACCGCGGCGCCGCCGGCCATGTCGTCCTTCATCCGCTCCATGCCATCGGCTGGCTTGATGGAGATGCCGCCCGTGTCGAAGGTAATGCCCTTGCCAACCAGTCCGAGCACGGGCCCAGCGGGAGCCCCCGCCGGTTCGTGGGTCATGACGATTACGCGCGGTGGTTCGGCACTGCCGCGGGACACACCCAGCAGGAGGCCCATGTGGAGACGGGCAATCTCATCCTCGTCGAGGATCTCGACCGTCAGTCCCGCCTCTCGTGCGATCGCAGCCCCGCGCTCCGCGAAGACCGACGGGGTCAGGATGTTTGCTGGCTCGTTGCACAGGTCGCGCGCCATGTTCGACGACTCGCCGAGGATTTGACCTCGCTCCACGGCACGCTCGAGCGACGCGGCGGTGCTGCCGGCCGGGGCGACGATCAGCATCTGCTCCGGGGCGGGACCGCCTCGATCCTGGCTCTTGTAGCGGTCGCCGCTGAAGCCGGCGAGCGTGAGGCCTTCGGCGATGACCTGCACGGCATCGCCCGCCCCCAACTGCACGTTGGGCGGCAGGCGGTGAACAAACGCCATACGCACGACGTGGCGCTGCCTGGCAGCCAGCGCGGCGGCGGTGGCCAGGCGTCGCAGGCGCTCGAGATTGACGTCGGCGGCCGGCCCCGCGCCGATGAGCGCGACGCGCGTCGCTTTCCACCCGCTCAGAATGGGTGTAAGGAAGAGTTCGTACGGCTTGCCTTGGATCTCCTTCGAGGCGAGGGCGCGATCGATGGCGCCAGCAGTCGCGTCTGACAGCCCGGCGACGGACTGAAGGAACGGCTCACCTTCGACGACTGGAACAACAATGAGATCAGTCTCGACATCGGCTGGCGCCGACGTCACGAGACTCACCGCGTGCTTGAGTGCGGACCGAATCATCGATCGATTATAAGGTGAATCCTCGCGAGGCCCCCCCTGTTAGAATAAGGAAAAGAGGCCTGATCGATCTTCCCTCGGAGCGTGGCTATGCGTATGCGATCCCCGGTCTCCCGCTCGGCGTTGCTTCTCGCGATGGCTCTCGCTGCGGGTCCGACGATGGCGTTCGCGGCGCCCGCCGGGACTTCCGGGCAGAAACCTGGCGATCAAGGAAAGAAGCCATCGATTAGCCTGCGAGCCAACCCTCCCGTCGGCTTTTCCCCGCTGCGCGTCGTCCTCACCGCCGAGATCAAGGGCGGCGCGAACGACTACGAGGACTTCTACTGCGCGTCGGTCGAGTGGGAATGGGGGGACGAGACCAAGTCGGAGAGCAAAGCCGACTGCGATCCGTACGAAGCCGGCAAGAGTGAGATCAAGCGCCGGTTCGTCATGGAACATACGTTCCGCTCCATCTCCTCCAACGACATGCCGGGCGCGGCCGGTCTGCCCACTGGGCCGACGCAGTTTCGCGTCAGATTCGTGCTGAAGCAGAAGAACAAGGTCGTCGGGTCGGGACAGACGGTCGTGGAGATTCGCTCGGGGGCGGGAGAAGAAGAAAGTTTGAAGTCCGACGTTGGAAGTCTGAAGTAGCGAAGGTTGAAGGCTGAAGTGGGAAGTAGAAGTGAGAAGTAAGGTGGAAGTGGGAAGCAGTCCACTTGGCTTCGACTTTCTGGCTTCGCCCTTCAAGCTTCACTTCAACCTTCACACTTCAGACTTCACACTTCCCTTCTGACTTCCACGTCACACTTCAAACTTCCCGCTTCCTCACTTCAGACTTCCAGCGTCAGACTTCAAACTTTCAGCGCGGCGTCTCAGACATCGACATAGATCGCCCCGTCCTCGACCGTGAGCTCAATCCCCGCTGCTGCCGCGGCTTCCTGCAGCGCCGCGGCGAGCATCACGACCGGATCGGCCCCGACGTCGAGGCGCCGCATGAGCCCCTCCCCTTTCTTGCCGCCTGCCGACAGGGCCACCTTGAGCCCGCGCCGCTTGCACTTGACGAAGGTGCCGTCCGGAAGCTGGACGTTCATCGGCTTGAGATAGGCGTCGACGTAGTGGACGCCGATGCCTGACTTATCGTCGGTCAGGTGCGGCAGCTTCTCGATCGCCACCGTGTTGATGTCACAGAGTTTGGTTTTCATCAGTCTGTCTTCCTCGAGCCAACCGTCCGGCCGCTGCCCATACGAGCGAGATGCAGGTCGATGGCCTGTCGAAATGCCCGGATATGGTCGGGCGTGCTGCCACAGCATGCGCCAACGATGGCGACGCCGCTCTCGAGCAGCGGTACCACGCCGCGCACCATCTCCTCCGGCGTTTCATCGTAGACGACCTTCATGTCGACGAGCTTCGGCTGACCGGCATTCGGCTGCGCCATGACCGGCAGGCTCGTCGTTCGCCTGTACCGTTCGACGGCCTGACGCGCGCGTTCCATGTCCATACCCGTGCCGCAGTTGAGCGCCACGATGTCGGCGCCGTGTTCTACCATGAAGGCGGCCGCACGCTCGGGGTCGATGCCCATCATCGTGCGAAACGTCGAGCCGTCGAGGGTGACGTCGTAGGCCATCGACCCGATGATGCACGGGGCGCCCGCTTCCTTCGACGCCGCGATCGCGAGCAGCAGCTCTTCGAGTGACGTCTGCGTTTCGATGATGAGCGCGTCGGCTCCGGCCTCGACGAGCGCCGTGGCCTGCTCGACAAACGCCCTGCGGACCTCGTCTTCGGTGAAATCGCCGTACGGCTCCATCAAGCCGCCGAACGGACCGATGTCGCCGAGCACCCACCCCTCTCGATCCCCGAATGCCGCACGCGCGATTTCGACGCCGGCACGGTTGATCGCGGCGACATTGTCCAGCTGTCCATGCCGATTCAGCATGATGCGCGAACCGCCAAACGTGTTCGTGATGATGCAGTCCGAGCCGGCCTCGGCGTACCGCCGCTGGATGGCCAGCACACGCTCGGGGTGCGTCAGGTTCCACGCTTCGCCGCAATTTCCCTGTTCGAGGCCCGCGATCATGAGCTCGGTGCCCATCGCGCCGTCGCCGAGCAACGGCCGCTCTCTGACCACGTCCTGCAGGCGTTGTTTCACCAGATGCTCCTACTCAACATTGTCACGCACGGGGTCACGCACGGGGTCACGCACGGGGTCACGCACGGGCTCGCGCGCGAGCGCGAAGTGGATCGTCTCGAGAACAAGTCCCCACTTGTGCTGCCGGCTGCCGGGCTCGCAATAACAGCCCGCCGCGCTGACCGGCCGGGTCCACGTCAGCACGTCGTTCAGCCGTTGCCCGCTCAGGGGCTTGTCCCGATCGATGGCAACCAGCAGATGGTCCCGGTCGGTGACATACCGGCACATGTAGGTGTGCCCGTCGTCGCCCTCCGAGGGAACGCACTGCTGCTGCCGGATCGGGTAGCCCTCTTCACGCGGTCCGAGCGTGACGCGATACTGAAACTGCAGCGCCCGCCCCATGTTCGTGCAGGTCGTGCCTTCGTAGCGAAAGACGGCGTCGATCGTACCATCCGTCCGGCGCGCGATCGACAGGCGTTCGTCGCACCAGCGCTGGAGCGCCTTGCCGTTGATGGAGTACCTGGCATCACGGTCGAGCGGCACCTGCCCGGGCGCGTCGACTTCGACCGGCTGCGCTCCAAGCCCTGAGAGCTCGGGATTGGCTGCCTGCGGTGAGCGGCGGTAGGGGCTTCGGCGGTACTGGCACGTCAGGAACGAGCAGTTCTCGCACGGAACCAGATCCGTCAGGCGTTGCACGCGGTCGACGTGCCTCGTGAGGCCGAACACTGCCAGCAACGACTTCTTCGGCCGCAGCATGCCCGACTCGAGCACATCGACGGGGACCGGTGGCAGCTGCTGGCGGGACAGGTTGATGAGATCCAACAGGCGCGGCTGCTCGTCGATCGCCCACTCGGGATACCCGGGGCTGTAGTGCGGCAGGACGGCCATGTGCCGGCCCTCGGCCCACGCGCACAAGCGCGCACCGGTCATCGTGACCAGGTGCTCGACGACCGCAGAACCGTAGACTTCCAGGAAGAAGTACTCGTCGGGCTTGCCCTCATCCCACAGCTTCCGCGCTTCAGCTTCGAGCTCGGGACCCGCGCCGACGGCGACCACGACCGCGCCGTCCGCGCCGGCCGATCTCAATGTCTTCGAAAGACGAGTGCTCCCAAACGAGACCCCGTTCAGCGTGGCTACGCCGTCCGCAATCTCCAACGTGTCGACCTCGCGGGCGTACACCCACGGCTGCCCGTGCTCCGCGTACCAATCGCGCGCCCAGTCCACCAGCTCGCCGGCGCGATCCTGCACGACCCAGTCACGCGGGTAGCCCAGAAGCCGCTGGTACTCGGCCGGCTGCACGTTGACGTCGGGACTCGTGTCGACCAGCTCGATCATCGGCTCACCCGATCCGCCGACTCAACGGGTTTGAACTGGCAGCCCTCGACGAAGAACTCGAAGAAGTCCGGATGTGTCTCCAGCCGGCAATGCTCGACGCGCTTCACGAGCGCCTCGAGCGCGTCACGTCTGGCAACCGACAGCAGCGCGATACACGCCCCTTCGATGGCGGCGTTGCCCACCTGGACGATCGTGGTGTCGGGCAGGTTCGGAATCAGCCCGATGCGTCTGGACGCCTCCTTCTTCAGGTGACGCCCGAAGCCACCCGCAAGGTAGAACACGTCGACCTCGCCGAACGCGATACCGTAGTTGCTGAACACGACCTGCAGTCCGGCGACGTTCGCGCCCTTGGCCTGTGCGAGCTCGTTGACGTCGCTTTCGAGGAGGTACACGTCGTGGACGGCGTCCAGCGTGAACCGCGTGGCGCCATCCTCGAAACGGCCCATGTCGTTCATGCGGCCCGTGCGCAGCAGTTCGCTCATCAGATCGACGAGCCCGGACCCGCAGATGCCTTCCGGCGCGCCGCCGCCAATCACCCCCACCGCGAACTCACCTGTCTCGTCGAGCGTCACGTCCTCGATTGCGCCGTCGAGGCCGGGCATGCCGCACGCGATCGCACCGCCTTCGAACGCCGGGCCCGCGGGGCACGACGCAGCAAGGATCCGCTCCCTGTTGCCGAGGATGAGCTCCGTGTTCGTCCCGATATCCATGACCGCGACGAGCCGCTCGTCGTCCCCCAGGCCGACGGCCAGCATGCACGCCGCGGCGTCGGCGCCCACGTGGCCGCTGATGATCGGCAGGCCGTAGACGCGTGCCTCGGGGTGAACCGGGAGCAGACAGCGGCGCCCGGTCTCGATCAGGCTCGTCGTCTTTCGCCGTCCCTCCGCCATCTCGACCTCGGTGATCGAGCGGTACGGGGTCTGTCCGATCGTGTAAACATTCTGGCGGAAGAACAGATCGCGCATCGTGGAATTGCCCACGACCACGACTTCGTAGATCGTCTTCGGATCAATCGGGAATTCTTCGATCGCGTGGGTCAGATAACCGGCCAGCGTTCGCCTGAGCAGCTTGCCCTTGTGCTCCGTGTCGTAGTGGATCCGCGACATCACGTCGGATCCGCCGAATCGCTGCGGATTCTCGAACGAGGCATCGGCCACGAGCTCGCCGGTCTCGAGATTGATCAGGCGAACCACGACCGTCGTCGTGCCGAGGTCCATCGCGAGGCCGTGAATCGGACCGGTCGACTCCTCCAGCACCCTGCCAGTGATCCTGTCGACAATCCGGTTGCCGTCACGAATCACGGCCGGATCGAGCGGCATCTTCACGCGGCTGACTGGAAGGTTCAACGCGTGCCGTTCGATGCGCATGTGGCCGCGCCGCATCGTGTGGCACTCGATGGCGCCGGCCTCACCCACGATGCGGCATTGACACGAGAGGCGGAACCGATCCTTCAGGTGCCGTTCGTGTCCGGTTCGCGGGACGAGCAGGTCCATCCCGCTCGTGACCTCGACCATGCATTCTTTGCACTTGCCCTGGGCGATGCACGACGTGGGCACGCGGACGCCAGCCTGCGCGGCAGCTTCGAAAAGCGAGCTGCCCGGCGGGGAATCGACTCGATGTCCGTTGATAGTGACCGACGGCATGCTCGAATCAGGCCTCTACCAGTCTGCCTCGGCTTCGAGCTCGGCCATGACGCGCTCGGCGACAGCGTCGGCTGCGCCTTCGCGCTGCTGCTCGTCGCTCCACTGCCACTGCGCGAGGTAGTCGTCGGCGCCCTGCAGTCCGCGCTTCGCGGCGAGCTGGTCGATCCGCTCCATGAATCGCGCCGGAAGGGACACCGTCACCTCCTCGCGCTCGTCCTCGGCCTTGATCTGCGAGGGAACTTCCTGCCAGTAGAGAATCTTGTAGGTGGTAATCACAGTCTCGATCGGGCTCCCACGCGTGGCAATTACGCCGGCCGGGCCAGCTTCAGAAACAAGTCGACGGCGGCCGAGGCGTTCTGTCCGTAGCCGTCGGCGCCGATTTCATCGGCGAACATCTGGCTGATCGGCGCGCCGCCGACTGCCATCTTGATGTGCCCTCGCCCCCCTGCCTCGAAGCCATCGATGACGGTCTTCATGTAGGTCATCGTCGTCGTCAAAAGCGCGCTCATCCCGATAATAGTTGGCTGGAATTTGTCGGCGGCAGCCATGAACTTCTCGACGCTCTGATCGACGCCGATGTCGTGCACCTCGAAGCCGGCGCCCTCCGCCATCATGCAGACCAGGTTCTTGCCGATGTCGTGCAAGTCTCCTCGGACGGTGCCCATGAGCAGAACGCCTACCGCCGCCGTACCGCCGTCTCTGGCGCTCAGGAGCGGCTTGAGGACCGCCATGCCGGCCTTCATCGCCCGCGCCGCGATCAGCACCTCAGGCACATAGAGAACATTGTGCTTGAAGTCCTCGCCGACGACGCTCATCCCGGCGATCAGCCCGTCGGTGAGCACTTCCTGGACCGCACGGCCTTCGGCCAGGGCGTCCCTGGTCATCTGTTCGACCTCTTTGGCCTTGCCTTCGTAGAGGTACTGATTCATCAACGCGTAGTCAGGCATCCCGTAGTCGTCTCCAACCGAAGCAGGGGCTCGAACACAGTTGCATTCGTAAGCCCCTCATTCTAAGCTTTTGTCGGCATTTGTCCACGTCGCGAACAAATAGACCCTGACGAAACCCGGCGGTGACACAGATGAGCACGCCCGCGACACGCGCGACCGTCCCTCTCGTCTCGGTCCTTGGCTTTCTCGCATTCGTCGGCCTGACGTCCGTTGCGCCATCGGGCGCGACGACGGCACCTTCACGCGACGACCTCTCGCCCTACCGCAACATCCCTCTCTGGGCGTCTGGCAGCGTGCCGCTGGCCACGGGCACCGGCCCGCTCGACGCCCCATTTCTCACCGTGTTCCTGCCGCCCGAAGGCAAGCGGAACGGGGCGTCAGTCGTCATCGCCCCCGGTGGTTCGAACATCATGCTGATGTACGGCGGCGAGGGCCTCGACATCGCCGAGCGGTACAACGACTGGGGCGTGACCGCGTTCGTCCTGACGTATCGGCTCTCGCCTCGCTACGGCGACAACGCGCGCGTACTCGACGGCACGCGCGCCATTCAGGTCGTTCGTTCGCATGCGGCGGCGTGGAAGCTCGACCCGGCTCGGATTGGGTACATCGGATTTTCTGCCGGTTCGAACATGGGGCGCTCTGTTGTGGCGGCCGCAACGCCTGGCGACGCGAGCGCTGCAGACCCGGCCGACCGCGTCAGCGCGCGGCCTGACTATCTCGCGCTCGTCTATGGCGCCGGACGAGCGACGCCGGGAGAATCGCTGAAGGACTTTCCGCCGACGTTCCTCGTCTCGGCGGCCGGCGATCAAGGGCCGTCGCTCGGCAACGCCCAGTTGTTCATGGATCTGACGCGTGCGGGCGCAGTCGCCGAGATCCATGTGTATCAGAAAGGGCGTCACGGCTTCGGGAGCGGCTTTGGCAGCCCGGAGTTCGGCGAGTGGATGACGGGGCTCGAGCACTTTCTGAAGGTCGGCGGGTTCCTGCCGCGGCAAACCCTGAAGATGGAGCGCCTGGCCTTTCCCGTTTCCGCCTTCGCAACGCTTGTAGTCGTGTTCGCGGCCGGTGCCCAACCGGCCAAGGTCGTGACCGACGGCTACGGAGAGTACCTCCAGGTGCCGGCGGGACCGTTCCGCATGGGCGACTCCTTCGGTGACGGAGAGTCCCGCGAACGCCCCGTGCATCTGGTCGAGCTCGACGCGTTCTACATCGCGAAGTTCGAAGTAACCAACGGCGAGTGGAAGAAGTTCCGCGACGATCCCGGCTACGATGACCCGCGCTTCTGGCCCGAGGGACGGGTCGTTCCGAAAGACCAGGTGCCCTACTGGTCGCAAGCCAACAACCACGGCGGCGGAACACCCGACAGCGACAACTACCCGCTGCTCGGGGTGAACTGGGATTCGGCGGTCGCCTACTGCAACTGGCTCAGCGCGAAGACCGGCAAGAAGTACCGATTGCCCACCGAGGCGGAATGGGAGAAGGCGGCGCGCGGGACGGACCAGCGGCGCTACCCGTGGGGCAATGCCATCGACCGTTCTTTCGCCAACTTCGTCGGCGCTCAGACCTTCGACACGGGCCGGCCGGTCGGCTTTTACGACGGCAGCAAGCGCGGCGAGCTCCAGACGCAAAGCAACGCGTCGCCGTATGGGGCGTTCGACATGGCGGGCAACGTCATGGAGTGGTGCCAGGACTGGTACAGCCGTGACTACTACGCCGTCTCCCCGCGCAAGAACCCGAAGGGGCCGGAGACCGGCGCCTATCGTGTCGTGCGCGGCGGGTCCTTCTTCGTCGAAGCCTTCGATTTACGCACGCACATGCGGTCCGCCGCGTGGCCGTCGTTTCAGGGTTACCGGATGATCGGGTTTCGCGCCGTGCGCGAGCCCTGACAGTGCGAGCAAACAAAGACTCAAGGCTCAGGGCCCAGGGCTCAACGCAAGAGCGAGCAAGAAAAGAAGAGGCAGTGATGATTGTCAACGTGAACGGTTCCATTTTGTGGTCCATCGGGCTGGTGATGGTCGCCTACGGTGTATCACCAGTCGCGCAAGGTGGGCAGACGGCGGCTCCGACGGCTGGCCAGACGGCCGCACCGCCAGCAGCGGCCCAGCCCGCCGCGCAGCCGGCTGCTCCGCCGTCTCCGGTGCAGATCGCGAATAACGCCGAGCGGCAGCGGATCATGAACCTGCTCAAGATCTCCGCGATTCCGCCGGGCGCCGTGAGCTCCAGTCCCGCGACCTACAACGAGGCCGACGCCAATCCCTATCCCAACCTTCCCGACCCGCTGCTCCTCAAGAACGGCCAGAAGGTGACGACTGCCGCCGTCTGGCGCACCCGGCGCCGCGCCGAACTTCTCGAGGACTTCCAGCGCGAGATCTACGGGCGCACGCCGAAGACGCCCAAGGTCACGTGGTCGGTCGTGAGCGCGGCGAACGGCATGCAGGGCGAGACACCAGTCGTTACCAAGCAGTTACTCGGCAAGGTCGACAACTCGTCGTATCCGGCGATCACCGTCGAGATTCAGGCGACGTTGAACACACCGGCGAATGCGATGGGCCCGGTGCCGGTCATCATCCTTTTCGGCGGCGGCGGATTCCCGCCGGCGGCCGGTGCGGCAGCCCCACCCAACCCGTGCGCGCCTCCCGGAGGGTTCGGCGCGCGGGGCGCAGGCGGACCGCCGGCTGCTGCCGGTGGCGGACGCGGTCCCGGCGCGGGTGCGGGTCCCGCCGGGCCAACCTGGCAGCAGCAGGTGCTCGCGAAGGGCTGGGGCTACGCCAACCTCAACACGGGCAGCGTGCAGGGTGACTGCGGCGCTGGCCTGACCTCGGGCATCATCGGCCTCGTCAACAAGGGCCAGCCGCGCGCGCTGGACGACTGGGGCGCGCTCTCCGCATGGGGATGGGGAGCCAGCCGCCTCCTCGACTACTTCGAGACCGACAAGTCAGTGGATGCCAAACGCGTCGGCGTGCAGGGGCACTCGCGTTCGGGCAAGGCCGCGCTCGTCGCGATGGCCTTCGACGAACGCTTCGCGATCGGCTACATCAGCTCGTCGGGCCAGGGCGGCGCCAAGCTCAATCGTCGCAAGTACGGCGAGACGATCGAGAACGTCGCGAACTCCTTCTACCACTGGATGGCCGGCAACTACCTGAAATACACCGCGCGCTGGGACACGATGCCGGTCGATTCGCACGAGCTCATCGCGCTCTGCGCGCCGCGGCCGGTGTTCCTGAGCGCCGGCAACAATCCCGGCCCCGTCAATCCCGACGGGACGGTGCCGGTCAACGACGCCTGGGTCGACGCCAAGGGCAGCTTCCTCGCCGCCGTAGGCGCGGGCCCGGTCTACCGGCTCCTCGGCAAGAAGGACCTCGGCACGACCGAGTTCCCGCCGATCGACACGGCGATCATCGACGGGGATCTCGGATTCCGCCAGCACACCGCCGGCCACACGCCCGAGCCGACGTGGCCGACGTTCATCCAGTTCGCCGAACGCTACTTCTCGGCGCCAAAGGCCACTGCCGCGGCGCGGTAGAACGACAAGTAGAATGGCGGTCATGAGAGACATGACCAGACGCGAGTTCGTGGCCGCCAGTGCGGGCACCGTTCTGGCCGGGGCTGTTGGCGCCGGCCAGCAGCCCCCGCTCACGCCGCGCCGCGTCGTCGAGCGCATTCAAGCCACGCTCGGCGTCACGTGGCGCACGGAGACGGTCGACACATTCAAGGCGGGGAATCCCGACACGACGGTTCGTGGCATCGCCACGACCGTCATGTCGACGATGTCGGTACTCGAGCGCGCGGCCGCGGCCGGACGGAACTTCATCATCAGCCACGAGCCGACCTTCTACGGCCATACCGACAGCACGACAGAGATCGAGACCGATCCGATCTACCAGCGTAAAGCGGAGCTCATCAAGAAACACGATCTCGTCGTCTTTCGGTTCCACGACCACTGGCACATGCGGCGGCCCGAGCCGATGACCCAGGGGTTCTTCCGTGCCATGGGATGGGAACAGTACTTTCAGCCATCGAGCCGGATCATCACGATTCCTGAGACGACGCTCGACGCGGCGGCCCGGCTCACCGAGAAGATGCTGCCGGTCAACGCGCTGCGCGTCATCGGCGAGCCGGCAACCAAAGTCACGAAGGTCGGATACATGCCCGGCTTCGGTCAGCTCCCGGCGATGATGCGGATGCTGGCCGACGCCGACCTCGTGTTCACCGGCGAACAGCGCGAGTGGGAGGGACTCTACTACGCGCACGACGTCGTGTCGGCACGGCCCAAGGGCGTGATCGTCCTCGGCCACGCGGTCTCCGAGGAGCCGGGGATGAAGATCTGCGCTGAGTGGCTGAAGACTTTCATCACCGAGGTGCCGATCGAGCTGATTCCCGCCGGCGAGCCGTTCTGGCGACCGGCGGGATAAGCGTTACTCGACCGCAAAACGTAACGCGCGCCCCGTTGTTTGTCGATCCATCGAAGCCTCCAGCCTCAGCAAGTACTCTCCGGGCGGCAGCGACGCAAGCGGAAGCGTGATGACGCAGTCCGCGCGGCGCTTCGTAAACGCCTGCTCGGAAAACGGCAGCGACTGATCGCGCACCGCGCCGCCTTTCGCGTCGAGGATTTGCACGCGCATCGAGACCGGCGCGATGGCCTCAGTGCGGTCGGTGCCCTGGTAGATCTGGAGCAGCGCTCGAACCCGCTCGTTGCGATGAAAGACGCGCCGCGTCGTCGTTGAAGGTGCGGTAGAGGGACTGCTGGTCGTGTCGACGGACACGCCAGAGAGCGACAGCGCGGCGCTCTCAAACTTCGGCACGGTGATGTCGGAGAACACGCTGGCGACGCTGCCCGTCGCCGGATCCGAGACCGCGACCCGGACTGCGTAATCCCCGGGAGCCAGCTCCAGATGCGAACGCACGTTCACTTCCGCGGGCGGGCCCGATGGGGCACGCGCGGCGGAGATCGTCGATCTTTGCCGGGCGGACGCGACCGGCTGCCCGGTGCCATCCACGGCCAGGACGGCAATGTCCAGCGGCACGGGAGCGCCGTCCTCGCGGGCGAACGCCCCCGCATCGACGTCGACGCGCACGACGGGGCGGGCGGTCTCCGGACTGACGAACGGCGTCACCGCTAGCGCGAGCGGCAGACCGGCACTCGGCAGCACACCGTTGAGAGCCTCTTCAGGCGACAGGGTGCGGGCTGTCGCGACCGCCGCGTCTGTTTTTGCCGTCGACGGCAGCACATACTGCCGCTGCGCGTACACCTTCAGGCCTTTGCGTCCGACCTTGACTTCGATGGAACGCGGGCTGTCCGGCCGATTCGACGCCCCGCGCTCGACGCCGAGCAGGTAGTACGCCTCACTCTCGCGGAAGATCTCCGGCACCGTCTCATCCGGGTTGTTCCTGCCCACGACCGTCCTGCCGCCAGTACGGTCCGGAAGGACGCGAAGCGCTCCCTGGGAAGCGATCAGATCATTCGTGTCCTGCCGCTGCACCTCGAGGCGGCTGCGTGGACCGGCGTAGTTATCGCCTCCTTGCGCCCCCATCGCGGTGGCCCGCGTCTGCGGCCCGACGCTGACCAATCCCCGAGGGTCGATGGCATGCACCGTCAGATTCGCGCGGTCCACCGCCGCGAACATGGTCGCGCGCGCGTCCTTGAGCACGGTATCGCACCCGACATCCCCGACTCCGACGGCCGATTGCCAGATCACACTGCTCCCGATGAAGAAGAGCGTTTTCCGCCGCCGCGCCGCGCTCTGCACGGCGTCGGCCACGCGGGCAATCGTCTCGAGCACGCACACCCCGCAGAGGCATTGCCCGTCGTTGAGCGGATTCAGCTTGCCCATTGTCGGGATCTCCTGGGCTTCCACTGAGATGCCCGTGCTCGGATCGCCGGCGTTGATCGCGCGCAAGAGGCGCGTGCGATCGGCGGTGAGGTTCTGGATGGTCGAATCCTGAACGGCGCCGTTCTTCGTGGACACAACGGCCGCAAGGTCATGAGGTCCGAGCGCCTCGACCGCGGCGACGGCTATCCGGCGCGCCACGACGGTGGGCTGCTGGAGGGGGATCGTCCGGTCCATCAGGATAATGACCAGACGACCGTCCTGTTCACCAGATTGATTCGTGATGACGTCGGGCGGCACCTCGCTGGCCCACACCGCTTCGGTGGCCCGGGTGCGCAGGGCGAGTTCGACAGGCGTGAAGGCGCGGATGGGTGTCGCGACGCCGTTGTCGAGCACGGTGAAATCCGCGGCAGTCAACCCGCGCACAGGCTGTCGCTTGTCGTCGAGGACCGTCACATCGAGCTGGACGAGCTCGACGCCTGCTCGAAACTGCGCCACGTCGCGCTGTCCTTGCGCCAGAAGACCGACGGACGACAGGACGTGGAGGCCGATCAAGGCGATTCTACGCACACGCATCGCTACTCCTCACCTCGGAGGCCGCGGTGGTTCTGCGGTAGCTGGCAGGATGGCTGGCGGACTCAGTGTAACCGACTCCAGTGGGCTGGACTTCAGTTTCGGCAGGAGGGCACGCAGTAGGCGTTCAGAACTTGCATCTCTTCTCAGCCTTAGCTAAGCTTAGTCTATGAAGACGGTCAACCTGCACGCGGCGAAGACTCACCTCTCGAGGCTCGTCGACCAGGCGGTGGCGGGCGAAGACGTCGTGATCGCCAAGGCGGGCAAACCCCAGGTCCGGCTCGTTCCCGTGCGGTCGGGGAAGCGCACGGGATTTGGCGAGTTGAAGGGACGCATAGCGATCGCTGCGGATTTCGACGCACCGCTGCCCGATAGCCTGCTGCGGGCGTTCGGCGCGAAGCCATGAATCTCCTGCTCGATACGCAAGCCCTGCTGTGGTGGCGCCATGGCAGCCGGCGGCTCGGCCGCCGGGCGCGGAAGGCGATCGAGGTCGATGCCGCGACGGTGTCCGTCAGCGCGGCCAGTATCTGGGAGATCGCGATCAAGTCTAGTCTCGGCAGGCTGAGGCTGAAGGATTCGCTCGACGTCTGGATTGACCGCGCGCTGGAGTCACATGGTTTCGCGACCCTCAGCGTAACCGTCGCGCATGCCGCAGCCGTCGCCGACCTCCCTCAGCATCACGGGGATCCGTTCGATCGGCTGCTCATTGTCCAGGCTCGTCTCGAGGGCCTCGCCATCATGACTGCGGACGCGAGCTTCGAGGCGTACGATGTGACCGTGGTCGATGCACGCGAGTAGTGCCGATCGAGCTCATTCCTGGCGGGCGGGCCGTTCTGCCGGCCGTGGGGGTGAGGAGGCAAGGCGTCGCGTCAGGGGGCGCAGGTCCGCACCAGGCCCTGACGAGATCCCCAAAAGTCTGAAGTTCTGGCGATGTGCCGGCCAAACCCGAACGACATTGCCGAAGGTCCAATTGGCGACGCAGTTCAGCTGGCCCCTCAGACGTTTCGCGCAGCCTGCGGACATCCAGCGCATCGGCCGGGCGATCGGCGCGTCGCGGTCGGCGCTCGATGCGAGCTTCAAGCGGCTATTCGGGATGACGCCCATGGCGTCCGTGACTCTAGGCCCGGGGCGCGGGAATCGGTCGCTTGCTGAACTCCTGAAAGTACTGAACGATCTGGTCGCTCCACTTCGCGGCGTCGGCGACCTGAATCGCGAGACGGTCGGCGACTTCCTTGTGGCGCTGCGGGTCGATCTGGCCCGCCAGCGACTGCCACGTCGTCTGCATCGCTGCGGCCTGCCGAGCGCCCTCCTGATAGTGCTCGCAGAGTCCGTCCCACAGCGTCTTCCCTGACTTCAACTTGTAGTCCCACGCGCATCGGTGGAACCACAGCAGGTATTTTTCGGGACACGTCGACAGGCCATCGAACATGTCACGGACCGGTGGGAAGTACTGCCCGACGGCCTTGTTCCCCTTCATCGTCCGATCGAAACCGATCCCGTCGGCCGAGGCCTGATGGTAGTACGTCGCCGTCCAGTCGGCCCGCTGGGCCTTGGCATTCTGCGGCATGGGCGCATAGTGGTTGCCGCCGATCAGATGATGCAGGCCGAGCGGCATCGTGTAGTTCACGAACGCCTCGCGCGAGCCCATCATCATGGTGCGGATCGTCTCGAGGGTCTCTGCGTCGTTGGTAAACGTCATCCGCGTCCACTCGTCGGCAATCTGCAGCGCCGTGAGCTCGGGATTCCACGCCAGCCTTCCCGACGCGTACCAGTTGGATTGCGAGAAGTGGTGTCCACACCAGTTGCGGTCGAGCCCGGGATTGAGCACGGAGACCAGGCCGGTCACGCGCTGCGGGATGACGGCGCCCTCGATGACCTTGCCGACCGTTGATCCCTTGCCTCTCGCGTAGGTGTCGGATTCGAGAAACTCCTGCCACATCGTGCCCAGGTAGACGAGGTGTTTCGCCTGCCCGAGGTACTCCTGCGTTGCCTGAATCTCGGCGATGATGGGCGTCTTGTTGAGCGCGCCGAACAGCGGGTGGAACGGCTCCCGCGGCATGAAGTCGATCGCGCCGTTCTTGACCTGGATGAGCACGTTCGGCCGGAACTGCCCCTCGAGCTTCGTGAATTCGATGTATGCCCGTTTGGCCCGATCCGGATCGACGTCTTCGTCGTAGATGAACGCGCGCCAGATTACGTGTCCGCCGTGCCCGCCGACGGCATCCGCCAGGCAGTTCGCGCCCTCCGCGTGATTGCGGCCGTAGTCCTTCGGCCCGGGTTGCCCTTCCGAGTTCGCCTTGACGAGAAACCCGCCGAAGTCTGGAATCAGCTTGTAGATCTCCTCGGCCTTTGCCTTCCACCACGCGATGACGCCAGGATCGAGCGGATCGGCTGTCTTGAGCCCGCCGAGGCGGATCGGCGCAGCGAAGTTCGGCGACAGGTACATGCGGAGGCCGTAGGGACGCCAGAGATCGGCGAGCGCCGCCACTTTCAGCAGGTAGTCCGGCGTGAGAATCAGAACGTTGGCGTTGACGCTGTTGATGACGGTGCCATTGATCCCGACCGACGCGTGTGCGCGAGCGTAGTCCACATACCTCGGACTCATCGTCCCCGGGAGCTCGTTCCACTGCCAGAGCGATCGGCCCGCGTAGCCGCGCTCGATCGACCCATCCATGTTGTCCCAGTGATTGACCATGCGGAGCTGCACCTTCGGCCGCTCCGTGATGTCGAGCCGATCGATCGGCTGCGCGGTCGCGAGCAGGCGCAGGAAGTGGTAGGCGCCGTAGAGGGCGCCGACTTCACCCTCGGAAGCGATAGCTATCACGGCACGGTTGCCGATCCTCGCGTTGCCAATGCGGTAGCCTTCCGGTCCCGCCTTGGCCAGCTCGGCCTGCCAGCCGAGGCCGCGTATCGCGGCGGAGTTGGTCGGAGTGCCGACGACGATTGCGCCCTCCGCCGTACCGCCCTGGACCACCGGAATCGCAGCACCGAGCATCGAGGCCGTTCCCGCGCCGAGCTCGTCGCGGATGATCCCAGCGGTTGCGGAACTACCCTCGACGAGGACCTGTCGAAGCGTCTTGCTGTACCGCGCGGCGGCCTCCCCCGGAGGCGCGAAGCGCAGCCAGAGCCTGTACCCGTCTTCGCTGACCGGGCGCGGTGTCTGGAGCGACGACGCTGCCGCATCCACGTTCATCGTTCGGGAGGCATACACGGCAGCCGCACCAGCGAGGCTGGCCGACACAAAGTCTCGTCTGGTGGTCTTCATGCGGTCGGCCTTTCGAGAGACGGGCGATAGCCGCGCTCCTGATACTCGAAGTAGTCGAAGTCGGCCGGCATCGCCGTCCCGGCGAGATCCTGGCACGCCATGCCGACGAACGCGCCGGTGAAATTCGGGAGTCCGGGGGCCGTCGCCTCGTCGGACAGGATACTCGCGTCGAACTGCTGCGGCAGCCAGTGCCAGCCGCTGCCCTCTACCTGGTAGCCAAAGTGGAGGCGCTCGTAGTCGACCTCGACCCTCAAGTGCACGCGGCTGCCGCTCGGAATGGCAAGCGGCGGCGTAAAGACATCCGACTGCACCTGGTCGGGTAGGCACGTCATCACCCGCAGGTGCTTGCCGACGACCTCGTCGTGCGAGATGTAGAGGTAGTGAAACTTCGCGCTGTTGTAGTAGCAGACGAGTCCCGCCATCTGCTGGAAATGCCGCGGCTCGAAGTCGACCACGGTCGCGGCGCTGAAGCAGTGGGACTGCTGCCGGCGCGCGACGAGTGCCTGGCGAAACTGGCTCCCAATCGTCTCCCGGCCATGGAGACGGAGATGTCCCTGGCGCGCCGCGAGGCTGAAGAGCTCGTCCGGCCACGGAGATCGCAGCCACTGAAAAGCGAGCGGCAGTGCAGGATCATCGAAGTCTTCGCGGATGCGATCGGGGTAAAACGGGTGCGGTGCAAGCGCGGGTGCGGGCACGTCCATTGACGGCACGCGCTCACCAGAGTGTGTTCGCAGCCAGCCGTCGTCAGACCACGTCATCCGCTCAATGGCCGTCTCCCGACCGAGCGTGCAGCGGCCACGATTGCGAAGCGGCCGTCCGCACAGGTAGACCATGTAGGTCTCGCCGGCTGGCGTCTCGACGAGGTCGGCGTGCCCCGCGCGCTGCAGCTCGGCATCCGGCCGATCACGCGAGGTCAGAATGTAGGTGTCCGGATGCAGTTCGTACGGGCCGAGAAGGCTGTGCGAGCGCGCCATCGTCACGGCGTGGCCCCAACCCGTGCCGCCTTCGGCGGTGATGAGGTAATAGAGGCCGTTTCGCTTGTAGAGGTGCGGCGCTTCGGTGAACCCGATCGCCGTGCCCTGAAAGATGAGGTGTCGCTCGCCAACGAGCGCGTGCTTCCCGCTCGAGTACTCCTGCAGGACAATCCCGGCGAAGCGATTCTGGCCTGGACGGTGGTCCCAGAGCATGTTGACGAGGTACTTCCGCCCGTCATCGTCGTGAAAGAGTGACGGGTCGAATCCGCTGCTGTTCAGGTAGATCGGATCGGACCATGCACCATCGATCGCGGGGCTCGTGACCAGGTAGTTGTGAAAGTCGCGGAGCGAGGCGCCGGCTGCGCCCGCCTGGGACGTGCGGCCGTAGCGCTTGACGTCGGTGTAGATGAGGTGAAAGAGACCGTCGGCATGGGTCAGGCACGGCGCCCAGACACCACAGGAGTCAGCGTCGCCGAGCATGTTCAACTGGCTCGGGCGCGTGAGCGGACGCGTCAGCAGCCGCCAGTGGACGAGATCGCGCGAGTGATGAATCTGCACGCCAGGGAACCACTCGAACGTCGATGTCGCGATGTAGTAGTCGTCTCCAACCCTGACGATCGACGGATCCGGATTGAAGCCATGCAGGATCGGATTGCGGATGCGCGGCGCGTCGGCAGGCATGGGATCAGGCGGTCGCTGCCGCAGCGCGAACGGCGGGATCGGCGGGTCGGGGCTCCCGGACGAGCGTCCAGAGGAGGACGGCGCCCAGAAGATCCAGGGCAGCGAGTCCGACGAAGAAGGGCGAGTAGCCGATCCTCGTGACCAAGGTGCCCATCAGCAGCGAGAACATCAGCACGCCTGCGTTGCCGCAAGTACCCGCCATGCCCGCGACGGTCGCGACCTCATTCCGCTTGAAGAGGTCCGAGGACATCGTGATGACCGTGACCGACAGTGTCTGATGCGCAAAGCCGGCGAGGCTGAGCAGCGCGATGGCGACGTAGGGGCTGTCGACAAAGCCCACGAACGCCACACCCACCATGAGGCAGGCGCCGACGGTAAACGCACCGCGCCTGGCATTGATCAGGCTGATGCCGAATCGCTTCTGGAGCGTCAGGCTGATGGTCCCGCCGCTGAGGCACCCGAGATCGGCGGCAAGAAATGGCAGCCACGCGAAGAGCGCAATCTGCTTCAAATCGAAATGCCGGACTTCCGTCAGGTAGAGCGGAAGCCAGAAGGTCAGCGTGCCCCAGGTCGGATCGGCGAGGAAACGCGGCAACGCGATCCCCCAGAAGTTCCGCTGGACCAGAATCCGGCCGACCGAGGGACGTGTGCCGTCACCCTGGAGGTGCCGCTCCTGGCCTGAGAGGATGTGCTGCCGTTCTTCATCCGACAACGCCGTATGTTTAACCGGCGACTGATAGAACCAGAGCCAGAGCACCACCCAGATGAGGCCGAGTGAGCCAGTCAGGACGAAGGCGGTCTGCCAGTTGTAGGAGATGATCGCCCACGCCACGAGGGGCGGCGCGAGCATCGAGCCGAACGAGGCCCCGATGTTGAAGACGCCGCCCGCCAGGCCTCGCTCCTGCGCCGGGAACCACTCGGAGGTCGCCTTCATCCCCGCGGGGTTGGCCGAGCCTTCGGCGAGGCCGAGCAGTCCCCGCAACCAGAAGAGCGCCGTCCAGCTGTGGGCCAGGCCGTGCGCCATGCTGATGAACGACCACGCGACGGCGAAGATCGCGAAGCCCGTCTTCAGGCCGACGACGTCCAGCACATATCCGCAGATCGGCTGGAGCATGATCGCGCCCTGGAACGCGCCCAGTATCCAGGAGTACTGCTCCTTGGAGATCTGCAGGTCCGCCAGGACCGTGGGTGCGGCCACCGCGAGCGTGCTGCGCGTGAGGTAATTGATGATCGCGCCCAGCATCAGCAGGCTGATCATCCACCAGCGGAGACCTCGTATGCGGAACGTCATGAGCGATTGTTGAAGGTTTCCAGCGCCTCGAGCATCGCGCGGACGTTCTCGCGCGGCATGCCCGGGCTCACGCCGCCGCCCACCGACAGAATGATCCCTTCCCCGCCGGAGCCCTCGAGCACGTCGAGCGTGGCGGCACGGACTTCCGCGGGCGTGCCGCGCACCGCGATTTCGAGAGGATTGACATTCCCCATCAGGCACATGCGCTTCCCGACGCGTGCCTTCACCTCGCGAATGTCTTTCTGCTTGCCCCAGTTGAGCACGTTGAATCCTGCATCCGGCAGGTGGTCGAGGCAGGCGTCGACCTCGGCGTCGTTATGGTAGACCTTGACCCAGTCGGCTGGGAACGCGTCACAAATGCGCTTCAAGTACGGGTGCGCGAACTCCTGGTAGTGCTCTTCGTTGATGAAGCCGACGATGTCGTCGAGGATGAAGATGCCCTCGACCGTGCCGCCCATGACCTTGTGCTGCGCCTTGAGCCAGTCGATGATGACGCGCGTGCAGAGATCGATGAGCTTGTGGCAGCCCTCGGGATTCTCGACGAGCTCGATCATCAGGTTCGTGGTGCTGCGCACGAAGCCCGCCGTGCAGAGCGGCCCGCGCGAGGTGACCATCGGGAGAATGTAGCCCTCGTCGAGAATCCGCTGCTTGTGCATCCCGATCCGATGCAGCGTCATCGCGGCGAAGGCGTCGGCCTCCACTTCGTACTCGGGAAACTGGTCGATGTCTTCGAGACGATAGAGCGTGTGATATTCGCTCGGCGTGTTGTCCTGCCAGAACTTGATCTTCGCACCAAGGACCGACGGCTCGGCCGCCATCCCGTATTCCATCCACCAGGACGGCACCATGATGATCTCGGGATACTCCCGCATGATCTTGAGGTTGGACTGAAACCAGAGCTCGGGGTCGAGGTAGTAGTCCATGTGCTTGATGCCCAGGTAGCCGGGAATCCATGGACTGTCGACAATGAGGGCCATCGGAATCCGGTCGAGCTTTTCGAGACGGGCCGCACGCTTGAATGTGTCCCACTGTTCGGGTCGCATGAACCTTCCTTGCGAAGTGCCGATGCTATATTGTTTGCGACACGAACAAGGTCGCCGCGCGAAGCGTACCACGAAACCGCGGCGAGTTCGAGGGCGTTATACTCGCCGTGCTTCTGGCCCGCCATGGCGGCGGCATCAGCGGAAACTGTCCATCGTGAACTCCAATCAGTTCGACATCGACGACCCCTCACTCTTCGACGTCGCGACGCACGTCGCCGGTCCTGTGGGCGCGCTGCCGCTCACGGCCGAGATGCTGCGCTCGCGACCGTCCGGCGATGTGTTCGGCTGGACGCAGAACGCGGGCATGGGCTGGGAGCCCTCCGCCATCGGCGGCACGGAATTCCTGATCCTCTCCACTCACGGCGGGATCCGCGCACCGGATGGCACGCCGATCGCGCTCGGCTACCACACAGGCCACTGGGAAGTCGGCCTGCTCATGGAGGCTGCGGCGCACGAGTTCAAGGGCGCGGGCGCAGTCCCCTTCGCTGCGTCCTGTACCGACCCGTGCGATGGCCGCTCGCAGGGCACGCCCGCGATGTTCGACAGCCTCGCCTATCGAAACGACGCGGCGACGATCTTCCGGCGCCTGATTCGATCGCTTCCCACTCGACGCGGCGTCCTCGGCGTGGCCACCTGCGACAAGGGTCTGCCGGCCATGATGATGGCGCTCGCCGGGAGCCACGACCTCCCGTGCGTGCTCGTGCCCGGAGGCGTGACGCTCCTCCCGATCGAAGGGGATGACGCGGGGCGCGTGCAGACGATCGGCGTGCGCTTCGTCCACGGCGAGCTCTCACTCGAAGAGGCGTCCGAGCTCGGCTGCCGCGCCTGTGCGTCTCCCGGCGGCGGCTGCCAGTTCCTCGGCACCGCCGCCACCGCGCAGGTCGTCGGCGAGGCCCTCGGCATGTCTCTCGGCCACTCGGCGCTGGCGCCCTCGGGCCATCCAATCTGGCTGGACATGTCGCGCCGGTCGGCCCGCGCCCTGATGGCGCTCGAGCGGCGCGGGGTCACCATGAAGGACATCCTGACCGACGCGGCGATCCACAACGCGATGGTCACGCACGCCGCCTTTGGCGGATCGACGAACCTCATCCTGCACCTGCCCGCGATCGCGCACGCGGCCGGCCTCCGCCGCCCGACCGCGCGTGATTGGACCGACGTCAACCGCCGTGTGCCTCGTATCGTCGACGCCCTTCCGAACGGTCCGCGCCAGCATCCGACGATTCAGGTCTTTCTCGCCGGCGGTGTCCCCGAAGTCATGCTCCATCTTCGTCGTGCAGGCCTTCTGGACACGCGCGTGCTGACGGTGAGCGGCGTCACGCTCGGCGAACAGCTCGACGACTGGGAATCGTCCGAGCGCCGCACGCGGCTGCGCGAGCAGCTGCGGACGCGAGACGGGATCGATCCCGACGACGTGATTCTGGCGCCAGCCGAAGCGGCCGCGCGCGGGCTGACGTCGACGGTCTGCTTCCCCAGCGGCAACCTCGCGCCCGATGGCGCGGTCATCAAGAGCACGGCGATCGATCCGTCGGTCCTCTCGGCCGACGGCGTCTATCGCTTCACCGGGCCGGCGAAGGTGTTCCTCACGGAGCCGTCGGCGATGGCCGCAATCAAGGAAGGCCGGATTCAGGCTGGCGATGTCCTCGTGCTCATCTGCCGCGGACCAATGGGCGCCGGGATGGAGGAGACCTATCAGCTCACCTCCGCGCTCCGCTATCTGCCCTTCGGCAAGCACGTCGCGATCCTGACCGATGCACGATTCAGCGGCGTCTCGACCGGCGCGTGCATCGGACACGTGTCGCCCGAAGCGCTGGCGGGCGGACCGATTGGCAAGCTGCGCGATGGCGATCTCATCCAGATTGTGGTCGATCGTGTGAAGCTCGAGGGTTCGGTCGACTTCGTCGGCGAGGCTGGAAATTTCGCTGGCCCCGAGGCCGGCGGTCTGTTGCTTGCCAGTCGTGCGCCCAGAGGCGACCTCGAGCCTGACGCCGCGCTCCCCGACGATACCCGGCTCTGGGCAGCGCTTCAGGACGTCAGCGGCGGCACGTGGGGCGGCTCGGTTTTCGATGTCGACGCGATCGTCAAGGTGCTGGCGGCCGGCAAGAACACTCTCGAACACCAACGAAAGGGATGACCGAAGCGATGAAGGATTGGCTGAGCGCCGGGAAGTGTCTTCCGGAAGACCACCAGCAAGCTGAACTGATAGGCCGCATCTGGCGGCCGGACGTCGCGCTCCCGGGCCCAACGCTCGTTCGCGTTCAGGATGGCGGACTCCACGATCTCTCCGGCGTGGCGGCCACGGCGAGCCAGCTCCTGAACCTCGACGATCCTGTCGGGGCGATTCGCCGCGCGGGTACGCTGCCGCGGATTGCGTCGCTCGCTGACGTCCTCGCGAACTCGGCAGCGGAAACCCGGCGCGCCGATGCTCCCTGGCTCCTCGCGCCCTGCGACCTCCAGGCGATCAAAGCCAGCGGTGTCACGTTCGTCTCGAGCCTGCTCGAGCGGGTCATCGAAGAGCAGGCCCGCGGAGACGCGGCAAAGGCCGAGGGCCTGCGCGCGTCGATCACGTCGGTCATCGGCACCAACCTGCAGAAGATACGCCCCGGGTCCGATGAGGCAAGGCGGCTCAAGGACGTCCTGATCGCCCAGGGCGTATGGTCCCAGTATCTCGAAGTCGGGATCGGCCCAGACGCGGAAATATTTTCCAAAGGGCAGCCGATGTCCGCCGTCGGCACCGGCGCCGAGGTCGGCATCCACCCGAAGTCGGAGTGGAACAACCCGGAGCCGGAAATCGTGCTCGCCGTGAGCCACACCGGCCGCGTCGTCGGCGCCACGCTCGGCAACGACGTCAACCTCCGCGACTTCGAGGGCCGCAGCGCGCTCCTGCTGGGCAAGGCGAAGGACAACAACGCCTCCTGCGCCATCGGACCCTTCATCCGTCTGTTCGACGAGCACTTCAGCATGGACGACGTCCGGCAGTGCGACCTCGCCCTTCACATGCGGGGACCGGACGGATTCGCTTTTACCGGCCGGAGCTCGATGTCTCAGATCAGCCGCGATCCGCTCGAGATCGTCGGGCACACGATCGGCCCGAACCATCAGTATCCCGATGGACTGGTGCTGTTCCTCGGCACGATGTTCGCCCCGACGCTCGATCGTTTCGCCCCCGGCAAGGGCTTCACCCACATCGTCGGCGATGTCGTCACCGTGACGACCCCGCGGCTCGGGGCGCTCGTCAACCGCGTGAATCACAGCGACAAGATCGCGCCATGGACGTTCGGGACCGGCGCACTGATGAAGAACCTCGCGCAGCGCGGGCTGCTCTGAATCACGTCAGTCTTCGTAGCGTCCGCCTTCAGGCGGACCTTGCCATGTCCGGCTAAAGCCGGACTCTACGTTCTGCGGAGGTCGAAACCGCTTTGAGCGTCGCGGTCTCGCCAGCTGCTCACGATGAGAGCTCGGGGCGCTCTTTGAACTGAACGAGCGCTTCGGGATTAGCCAGCGCTTCCCTGTTTCGGACCGCGCGGCCGTGCACGACGTCGCGCACGGCCAGTTCTACGATCTTGCCGCTCTTGGTCCGTGGGATGTCCGTTACCTGCACGATGCGCGCGGGGACGTGGCGCGGAGAAGAGTTCTCGCGGATCCGCCGGCGAATGCGCGCTTCGAGGTCGGGCGAAAGCGCGAGGCCATCCCGCAACCGCACGAACAGCACGACCCGCTCATCGCCGTCCCACTGCTGGCCGACCACCAGACTCTCGACGATTTCATCGAGCTGCTCGACCTGGCGATAGATCTCGGCCGTGCCGATACGCACGCCGCCGGGATTGAGGACGGCGTCCGACCGGCCGTAGATGATCAAGCCGTCGTGTGCAGTCAGCTCCACCCAGTCGCCGTGGCACCAGACGCCGGGAAACCGCTCGAAGTACGCCGCGTGATACTTGCTACCGTCGGGGTCGTTCCAGAATCCTACGGGCATCGACGGAAACGGCATCGTGCAGACGAGCTCGCCCTTCTCGCCCCTCATGGACCGGCCGCTTTCGTCGAACACGGCCACCTTCATCCCCAGCGCGCGTGCCTGAATCTCACCCCGCCACACCGCGCCGTTCGGGTTGCCGCCCGCGAAGAGCCCGACAATGTCGGTGCCTCCGGAGATGGAGGCGAGGTGGACGTCGTGCTTGATCTTTCCGTAGACGAAGTCGAAGCTCTCCGGTGAAAGCGGCGATCCCGTCGAAGTAATTGTCCGCACGGCCCCCAGTTGATGCGACGCGATCGGCGCGAGGCCTGCCTTGGCCACCGCGTCGATGAACTTCGCCGACGTGCCGAACAACGTCGTGGCTGTCTCGTCCGAGAGAGTGAACAGCACGTTCCCATCCGGATGGAACGGCGAGCCGTCGTAGAGGACCAGCGTCGCGCCGGACGCGAGCGCCGAGACAAGCCAGTTCCACATCATCCAACCGCACGTCGTGAAGTAGAAGACGCGATCGCCAGGGCGGATGTCGCAATGGAGCTGGTGCTCCTTGAGATGCTGGATGAGCGTGCCGCCGGCGCCGTGGACGATGCACTTGGGAACCCCCGTCGTACCAGACGAATACAGAATGTAGAGGGGGTGATTGAACGGCAGCGGCTCGAAGAGTGGGCCCTCGCTACGGCTCGAGGACACGAACTCGTCCCAGCCGACGACGTCACGGATCGCGCTGCTGGTGCCGGCACCGAGGTACGGGATCAGAACCGTTCGCTGTACCGACGGCAGCGCACGCACGACCTCGGCGATCCGCGCCGTGCAGTCATGCCGCTTCCCCGCGTAGGCGTACCCGTCGGCCGCGACGAGAATCTTCGGTTCGATCTGGCCGAATCGATCGAGCACGCCCTGCGCGCCGAAGTCCGGCGAGCAGGAAGACCACACGGCGCCGACCGCTGCGGCGCCGAGGGCGGCGACGATGGCTTCGGGGATGTTGGGGATGTATCCCGCGACCCGGTCCCCCGACCTGATGCCCGCGGCCCGAAGCGCTGACGCAAACGCGACGACTGCGCCGTGGAGCTCGGCGCGCGTCATCGTGCGGAGGGGCCGATCCTCGCCCTTGAAGATCACGGCAACGCTGTCGCCGCGGTGGGTCAGCAGGTTGTCGGCAAAATTCAGCGTGGCGTCGGGGAAAAACGTCGCGCCGGGCATCCGATCCAGATCGACGACGACGCGATCGCCCATCGAGCCGCGAACGCCGCCGAAGTCCCACATCAGCCGCCAGAAGTCCTCTGGTCGCGAAACGGAAAAGTCATAGAGCGCGGTGTAGTCAGCGATCTGGAGCTCGAAGCGCGATTCGACGGCCTGCATGAACGCCGTCATCCGGCTGCCGGCGACACGGTCCGGTGACGGTGTCCAGAGCGGGTGGTCCATGCGTCATTGTACGGGGTCGGAGTTGGGGTCGGAGTTGGGGTCGGAGCTGGGGTCGGAGCCGGGGTCGGAGCCGGGGTCGGAGCTGGGGTCGGAGCTGGGGTCAGACCCCGTCGACGGCGTATTGCTCGGTCCTGACTGCGATCAGACCCGGGGCTTGATCCCCTCGACCGCGTATTGTTCTGTCTTGAACACCGTGAATCCGCGACTGAGATAGTTCTGGATGGCAAATCGGTGATCGAAGCTGCAGGTGTGCAGCCAGACGCGGCGGGCCCCCGAGGCCCAGGCGCGCTCGACGGCGTCGGTCAGCAGGTAACCGCCGAGGCCGCGCCCCGTGAATTCCGGAAGAAGCCCGAAGTAGACAATCTCCACGCTCCCATCGGCCTCGCGCCGCAGCTCGAAGTAGCCCGCCACCGCATCGCCGACGGCCATCACCCACAGGGACACCGCCGGATCCGTCAGATACGCCCGGACCTCTTCCTCGGTCCACGACAGGCGATCCACCCACTGGTAGGCCTCGCCGACGGTCGTATACAAGTAGCGCCAGAACTCCGGCTCGCAGGGATCGCGTCGGGTGACGCGCACATCTCCACCCGGCGCTCGTCCCGGGCGTAACGCGCGCGGATCGATCATCTCGAGGTACGTGCGGGTGGCGGTAGTGGGGCCGGCGCTCATGAGTCGCCGCGACCGCCCGAGTCGGAATCGTCGAGCGTCCGCTTCCACGCTGCGGCGGCGTCGAATACCTGTTGCAGCTCCTGGCCGACGGTGAGGTCCGTCTTGAGCCGTTTGAGCGCGGCGATCAGATCGTCGATCGCTAGGCCAACAGCGTCGACGTTGGTGGCCGTGACGTCGCGCCACGTGCCGGCGGGGCTCGACGCCAGACGGGTCGTGTCTCGCAATCCGGATCCGGCCAGGCTGAGCCCCTCGAGGCCAGCCCGCTCCCCCACGACCTGCATCAAGGCGCTGACGGTGAGCTGCGGGAGGTGACTGAGGTAGGCCATCAGACGATCGTGCGCGATCGGGTCCATGACCCTGGGCAAGGCTCCCACGGCCGAAGCGAGGTCGCTCAGCCGCTCGACCTCCGCGCCGTGGCTGCCTTCGAAAGCGGGCGTCAGAATCCAGGGCCGACCGCGGAACAGGTCGGCGCGTGCGGCCTCGATGCCTCCCGTTGCGGCGCCCGCGAGCGGATGACCGCCGATGAATCGAAGACGCGGAGGCAGGTGGCGAGCGGCGTCCACGATGGCGCGCTTTGTACTGCCGACATCGGTGACCATCACGTTCCCCCCAACGCGGGTCGGGAGATCAGCCAGGACGCTGATGTTCTGACGGACGGGCGCCGCGAGCAGGATGATATCCGCCCCGTCCGCAAGCGCCAGGTCCTCTCCTCCCCTATCGGCGACGCGGTGCCGCAGGGCGACGTCGACGACGGCCGACCGGTCGATGGCGGTGATGCGGCACGACGGCCACGCCTCCCGCAGCGCCAGCGCAACCGATCCGCCGATCAGGCCACAGCCGACTATAGCTATCTGCATGCAATGTCGTCGTCAGTTCCCCCAGCCGCGCCGGCTGACCGGCTCGAGGCAGATGCTGCGACCGATCGCCGGCGCGATAATCCGCAATTCGGCCATCAGCCGGTCGAACTGCGCGGGGAACAGCGACTGCGCACCGTCGCTGCGCGCGCGGTCCGGGTCATTGTGGACTTCGATGATCAGGCCATCCGCGCCGGCGGCGACCGAAGCCCGCGCCATCGGCGTCACCTTGTCCCGGCGGCCCGTGCCGTGGCTCGGATCGGCGAGGACGGGAAGGTGCGACAACTGCTGCACGACCGGAATGGCGGAGATGTCGAGCGTGTTGCGCGTGTAGCTCTCGAAGGTGCGGATGCCCCGCTCGCAGAGCATGACGTTCATGTTGCCGCCCGCGAGGATGTATTCCGCCGACAGGAGCCACTCCTCGATGGTGGCCGAGATGCCGCGCTTCAACAGCACCGGCACCTTCGAATGACCGAGCTCGCGCAGCAGCGTGAAGTTCTGCATGTTCCGCGCGCCGACCTGCAGGATGTGCGCGTACTTCTCAATGAGCTCGAGCTGGCTGATGTCCATGACTTCTGACACCAGCTTCATGTTGTGACGATCGGCCGCGCCGCGAAGCATCCGCAGGCCCTCTTCGCCGAGCCCCTGGAAGCTGTAGGGCGAGCTGCGGGGCTTGAAGGCGCCCCCGCGCAGGACTTTCGCGCCGGCGTTCTTGACCGCGGCCGCGGTTGCTTCGACCTGCTCCTCGGTCTCCGCCGAACAGGGTCCGGCCATGACGATGACCTCGTCGCCGCCGATCCGCAGATCCCCGATCGTGATCACCGTGTTCTCGGGACGGAAGCTCCGGCTCGCCAGCTTATACGGCTCGGTGATGCGGTGGACCTCCTGCACGCCGTCCATGACCTCGATGAGCGCGGTGTCGAACTGACGATTTCCGCCCACGGCTCCGATGACGGTCTTGAGCGCACCCGTCGACCGGTGCACATCGAATCCCATCTCCACGAGCTGCGCGATCACGTGCTGCACCTGCTCGTCGTTCGCGCGTTCCTTCATGACCACAACCATAAGATCCTCTATTCTTTTCCGAGGGGCTTCGCCCCTCGGACTCCCCTACTGGCTCGCTCGCGGGGCCCCGTCGCTCCCGCACCGCTCGCCAGGCTCACTCGCTGCCGCTCGTTCGCGCTATTTATGAGTTCGTTTCTATTGTTTCACAGCGTTACTTCGTGGCTAGCCGTCGCCCGGGTCGAATCCGGCTTCCTTTGTATTGGCTTCATCGTCGCCTTCTTCCGCGAGTCGCTCGAGGCGTCTGGCTTCATCGATGATTCGTTCGAACAACCGGCGCACCGCCCCATCGTCGAGCGGTCCGGGATTGATCTCCTGGACGTGTCCGAGCACTTCAGCCTCTCGCGAGGGCTGATAGATCGGCAGCCCCGCGTGCTTCTTGACGCGGCCGATTTCGAGCGCGCACGCGGCGCGCGTGTTGAGCAGGCGCACCAGCGCCTCATCGAGCGCGTCGATCTTCTTGCGCAGGCCGGCGAGGCCGTCTACAGACCGTTCTTCAGCCACCGTACATACTCGCTTGCATGCTCGCACTCGTTTGACGAAGCGGCGTGTTCCGCCACCACATTGACCAGGGCACTTCCGACGACCGCCGCATCAGCGACCCGGCACGCTTCGGCGACCTGGTCGGGATGCGCGATACCGAACCCGAGCGCGACAGGCAGATCGGCGCACGCGCGCACACGCGCCATCAGCCGTCCGACGTCCTCGGGCAGCTTGTCCCGGACCCCGGTGACGCCAAGCCGGGAGATCACATACAGGAACCCCGCGCCGAGCGCGGCCGACTTCTTAATCCGCTCCTCGCTCGTGGTCGGGCTGATGAGGAAGATGGGATCGAGTCCGGCGTCGCGCAGCGGGGCCCGCAGCGGTTCGGCCTCCTCCACCGGATAGTCGAGGACGAGCACGCCGTCGACACCGGCGTCCGCCGCCGTCCGCGCAAACACCGTGGCGTCCATGCGGACGACGGGATTCGCATACGTGAAGAGGACGATCGGCGTGTCGACCTCGGCACGCACGCGCCGGACGACCTCGAGCACGCCGCGAAGCGACATGCCGCCGGCCAGTGCCCGTTCGCTGGCCCTCTGGATCACCGGACCGTCGGCGAGCGGATCCGAGAACGGCACGCCAACCTCCAGCACGTCGGCACCGGCGCGCGCCACGGCCACGAGCAGCGCGACCGAACGATTGGCGTCCGGATCGCCTGCCGTCAGATAGGTGACGAGGCCACCACGGCCGCCACTCTGCAGACGCTCGAACGTCTGGGCAAGTCTCGACATCAGCGGGCCTCGGCCTTCCCGGCGGCGCGATCAGCCGCAGCGGCGAGCGTCTTCTGCACGCTCATCACATCCTTGTCCCCTCGTCCAGACAGATTGATGAGCAGAACCTGCTCGGGTCTCAGCCGCGGCGCGATCCTGATCGCATGTGCGATGGCGTGCGCGGACTCGAGCGCCGGAATGATGCCCTCCTCGCGCGCAAGCCGCTGAAACGCCGTAAACGCATCGTCGTCGCCGATCCACGCGTACTCCGCGCGACCCGAGTCGTGCAGCCACGCATGCTCCGGTCCGACCGCCGCGTAGTCCAGCCCGGCCGAAATCGAATGCGTCAGCTGGATATTGCCGTTCTCGTCCTGCAACACGTAGGTCCTGGTGCCCTGGAGCACGCCAGAGCTGCCGCCCGCGAATCGCGCCGCGTGCTCGCCCGGCGTGATCCCGTGCCCGCCGGCTTCGACGCCAATCAGGCGCACGCCTGGATCGTCGATGAACGCATCGAAGATTCCCATCGCATTGCTGCCTCCACCGACACAGGCCACGACGACGTCCGGCGACCGGCCCAGAAGGTCCTGACACTGACGCCTGGCTTCCTGGCCGATGACCGACTGGAACTCACGAACCATGAGCGGATAGGGATGGGGGCCGAGCACCGAGCCGAGCAGATAGTAGCTGTCGACAACCGTCGCGACCCAGTCGCGCATCGCTTCGTTGATCGCGTCCTTGAGCGTGCGGCTGCCGCCGTCGACCTTTCGCACGGTGGCGCCAAGCAGCTCCATGCGGAAGACGTTGAGCGCCTGACGCTCCATGTCGTCCGCGCCCATGTAGACATCGCAGTCGAGGCCGAGCAGCGCGCACGCCGTCGCCGTGGCGACGCCATGTTGACCCGCGCCGGTTTCCGCGATGACCCGACGCTTCCCCATCCGTCTGGCCAGCAGCGCCTGCCCGAGCGCGTTGTTGATCTTGTGCGCGCCGGTGTGGGCGAGGTCTTCGCGCTTGAGCAGCAGGCGCGCGCCGCCGAGTGACGCCGAGAGCCGGCGCGCCTCGAAGAGCGGCGTCGGACGCCCGACGTAGTGGCGCAGCAGACTCGCGAGCTCGTCACGAAAACTCTGATCGGCGCGGGCCTCGAGATACGCGGCCTCGAGCTCCGCTACCGGCGCGACGAGCGTCTCGGGGACGAAACGGCCGCCGTACGGCCCGTAGTAGCCCCGCGCATCCGGGTCGCGCTGACCGAACGAAGGACCGGAAGAAGGACCGGAAGAAGGACTCGTAGAAGAACTGACAGTCGGGTTCATATCGTTTCCGCCTGGTGCTGCCCGACTCCAGCAGAGAGCGCCGCAAAGAGCGCGCGCAGCTTGTCGGGATCCTTGACGCCGGGGCTCGACTCGACACCGGACGACACATCCACGCCGTAGGGGCGAACGGCGTCGACGGCGGCGCGGACGTTCACGGCGTTCAGGCCCCCGGACAAAATGATCGGCCGCACCTTCGAGGCCGACGCCGCCTGCGTCCAGTCTATCGTCCGGCCAGTCCCTCCGCGCTTGACGGGATCGTGTGCATCGAGAAGCACGGTGGCGCGCGCCGATACGGCCTTGACGGCCGCCAGGCAATCGCCGCCGTCGGCGACCGCCACCGCCTTGATCACGCGATACGGGCCCTGCATGTACGGCTCCACGCGTTCCTGTCCGTGCAGCTGGATCGCGCCCAGGTTGAGCAGGCGCGCCACGCCGGACACGTAGTGTTCCGGCTCGTCCACGAAGACACCGACCGTCGTCACAAACGGCGGCAGCGCGGCGACAATGGGCCGGGCGTGGTACGGATCGATGAATCTCGGGCTCGACGGCCAGAACACGAACCCGAGCGCGCTCGCCCCCAGCTCCGCTGCAAGGAGCGCATCCTCCAGCCGCCGGACGCCGCAGATCTTCACGCGAGTCATTTGTTGTCAGGGCTCAGCGTCATGCGTCCATTCCATCAGGCCGGGTCTGACCCCGACTCCGTCACTCGGGGTCTGACCCCTGCTCCGACCCCTGCTCCGACCCCTGCTCCGACCCCCGCTCCGACCCCAGCTCCGACCCCGGCTCCGACCCCCGCTCCGACCCCGGCTCCGACCCCGGTCTGACCCCGGTGCGCAGCGCTCGCAGGGCCGTACCCGGATCGGGTTCGGTGATGAGCCGCTCACCGACCAGAAACGCGCTGTAGCCGGCGTCCGAGAGCCGGGCGATGTCGCCAGGCGTGCGAATGCCGCTCTCCGCGACGGCCGTCACGCTCGACGGCATGGCCTGGGCCACCTGTTCGAGGACACTGCCATCCACGCTCAACGTCCGCAGGTTGCGGCTGTTGACGCCGATGACGTCCGCTCCCGCGCTTACCGCCCTCGCAAGCTCGGCGACATCGTGCACTTCGACGAGTGCCGCCAGCCCGAGCCCGCGGGCGGTCGTCAGCAGCGTGCGAAGCGCTCGATCGTCCAGCGCGCCGACGATCAGCAGCACGGCGTCGGCGCCGAACGCGACGGCCTCGACGAGCTGGTACTCGGTGACGATGAAGTCCTTGCGAAGAATGGGTAGATCGACCGCGGCACGGACCTGCGCAAGATGATCGAGGCTCCCATCGAAGAACGTGGGTTCCGTGAGCACGGAGATTGCGGCAGCTCCCGCGCCGGCATAGGCGGCCGCGTGCGCCGCCGGGTCGTAGTCTTTTCGCAGGATGCCCTTCGACGGCGACCGGCGCTTGCACTCAGCAATCACTCTCGGCGTCGGCGAGGTCCGCAGCGCCTCATGGAAGGCCTGCCCCTTTGGTTGACGCGTGACCTGCCGCTCGAGCCGATCGATGGGAATCCTCCGCGATCGTGCCTCCGTCGTGCACCTCGTCGCCGCGACGATCGTCTCGAGAAGATCCGACACGAGCGCGGAACCGGTCCCGTTCGTCATGCGGCCTCCGGCGCGGCGTTCGACAACGCGGTGAGCCGCTCCAACGTCCCGGCGGCGGCGCCAGAGTCGAGGGCGACGGCCGCCAGACGGATGCCGTCCCTCACGTCCCCGGCCGCACCGGCAATGAGCAGCGACGCGCCGGCATTCAGCAGGACGATGTCGCGGGCCGCTCCACGAGCGCCGGCGAGAACATCCCTGGCAATGCGGGCGTTTTCCGTCGCGTCGCCGCCCCGAAGGGCTTCCGGCGCGGCCTTCGAGAGCCCCACGTCGGCTGGGTGCACGTAGAAGGTGTTGACGGCGCCGTCGCGATACTCCGACACCTTGGTATAGCCGGTCGTCGAAATCTCGTCGAGGCCGTCAGCGCCGTGCACGACCCAGGCCCGCGCCGAACCCAGGAGGCCGAGCGATCGCGCCACCAGTTCGGTGAGTTCCGGGCGCGGCACGCCGACCAGCTGCCGCGCGGCGCCCGCGGGGTTGGTCAGCGGACCGAGCAGGTTGAAGGCGGTCCGCACGCCGAGATCCTTTCGCGTCGGCCCGGCATGACGCATCGAAGGGTGGAAGGTCGGCGCGAAGAAGAAGGCAATGCCGGCTTGGTCGAGGCAGCGCTCGACAACGGCCGGCGCCGCCGCGATGTTGACGCCGAGCGCTTCGAAGAGATCGGCGCTGCCGCAACGGCTCGACACCGACCGATTGCCGTGCTTCGCCACCTTGACGCCGCAGGCGGCAACCACGAGCGCCGCGACCGTCGAGACGTTAAACGTGTGCGCGCGATCGCCGCCCGTGCCACAGGTGTCGAACACGTCGGCAAACTCCCGCGACAGCTTCGTTGCGCGAGCGCGCATCGTCCGTGCGAGCCCGACGACCTCCGACGGCCTCTCGCCTTTCATCGCCAACGCAACGAGCAAGCCGGCGATTTGCGCTGGCTGAGCGCGGCCCTCCATGATCTCGTCCATGGCCGCGGCGGACTCCTCGACGGTGAGGTCCTGACGGCGCTGAAGCTTCTCGATCAACGCGGCGAACATCACATCTCCAGGAAGTTGCGGAGCAGCTTCCGCCCCTCGTCCGTCAGTACGGACTCGGGGTGGAACTGCACGCCGTGAACCGGATACGAGCGATGCCGTACGCCCATCACCGTGCCGTCCTCGGTGTGGGCCGCCAGTTCGAGGTCCGGCGGCAATGGCTGCGCGATCACGAGCGAGTGGTAGCGCCCGGCGGAGAACGGCTGCGTCACGCCACGGAAGACGCCCGCTCCGTCGTGGTGGACGGTCGACGTCTTGCCGTGCATGAGCTCGGCCGCGCGGACGACGACGCCGCCGAAGGCGATGCCGATGCCCTGGTGCCCGAGGCACACGCCCAGCACCGGGACGCTCACGCCGAATCGCTTGATCACCTCGACCGAAATCCCGGCCTCCTCGGGCCGTCCGGGCCCAGGCGAGATCACGATGCGATCGGGCCGCATCTCGGCGACGTCGTCGGCCGTCAGCTCGTCGTTGCGCCGGACAGTGGGCGGCGCGCCCAGCTCCCCGAAGTACTGGGCCAGGTTGAAGGTGAACGAGTCGTAGTTGTCAATCAGCAGAATCACAGTCCCGCTTCCGCCATAGCGAGTGCCTGCAGCATCGCCCGCGCCTTGTCGCGCGTCTCCTCGTACTCGGCCGCCGGATTCGAATCGGCGACGATACCTGCGCCGGCCTGGACGTGCGCCCGGCCGTTCCTCATCGTGATCGTCCGAATCGCGATGCAGAAGTCGAGGTTGCCCGCGAAGTCGAGGTACCCGACGGCGCCGGCGTAAATTTCGCGGCGCGTCGGCTCGAGCTCCGACAGGATCTGCATCGCGCGAATCTTGGGCGCGCCCGACACCGTGCCGGCTGGAAAACACGCCACGAGGGCGTCGAGATGATCGCATTCTTCCGCGAGACGCCCATCCACGGTCGACACGAGGTGCATCACGTGCGAATACCGTTCGAGCGCCATGTACTGCGGCACGCGGACCGAGCCGTATTCGCACACCCGGCCCAGGTCGTTCCGCCCCAGGTCGACCAGCATCACGTGCTCGGCGCGTTCCTTCTCGTTCCGCTTCAGCTCCTCGGCGAGACGCAGATCTTCCTCGTCGTTGGTGCCGCGTGGCCGCGTGCCCGCGATCGGATGCGTCTCGACGCGCCGTCCCTCGACGCGCACGAGCATTTCCGGCGATGACCCCACGATCGCGAGCCCGCCCATCCGTATGAAGTACATGTAGGGCGACGGGTTCACATGGCGCAACGCCCGGTAGACCGTGAACGGGTCGGCCTTGACGTCGGTCTCGAAGCGCTGCGACAGGACAGCCTGATAGATGTCGCCCGCGGCAATGCGCTCCTTGATCGAACGCACGCCGGCTTCGAAGACCTCTTTCGTCAGGTTGGACCGCACCTCGAGCCCCGGCCGCTCGCCGGACTCAGTCTGCGAGAGCCCGCGCTCGAGCTCGCGTTCCAGGAACTGAATCTTGGCGCACGCGAACTGGTAGAGCGCGCGCAGATCCTCGTCGGCGGTGATGCGCGCGTTGGCGATGATCAGGATCCGATGCTTGACGTGATCGAACGCCAGCACCGTATCGAACAACATGAAGCCCGCATCGTCTTCCGCGTTGGCGCCGGGATCGTCGGTGCGCGCGGCCGTCGCCTGCGCCCATGCTTTCTTGAGCGCGGGCTCGAAGATTGGCGACGCGTCGTAGCCGATGAAGCCGACGGCTCCACCCGTGAAGCGCGGCAGTCCCGGCACGAAGGGCGACTGGAGCCCGGCCATCAGGCGGCGCAACGCCGGGACGAACGCTTCCTCGCTCTCGGTCGTCGTCCCCGATCGCTCGAGCGTGGTCTGCCCCTCGCGCGCCCGGAGGACCAGGAAGGGATCCTTACCGAGAAACGAATACCGCGCGACCTGTTCCCCACCCTCGACGCTCTCGAAAAGGAACGCGTAGTCGGAGTGCTCGGCGATCTTGAGGAACGCCGACACTGGCGTCAGCAGATCGGCCATGATCTCCTTGACCACCGGCACGAAGGTGCCGCGCCTCGCCAACTCGACGAACTCCTCGAACGTGGTTTGCTTCATATATCCATCGCTCATGCGCTCCCTGGCGCGTCCGGTCCACTATCGCGGCTGCCCGTCGGCGATCGCGGACACGTCATCCCGGGCAGTCGCCGCGGCCTCGAACAACCCCGCCGGCGGCCGTTGTCCCGTCCACAGCTCGAACTGGCGCTCCGCCTGGGCAATCAGCATCTCGAGGCCGCCGATCGTCTGGCATCCGGCGGCTCGCGCGCTGCGCAGCAGCTCGGTGTCGGCGGGCGCGTAGACCAGGTCGAATACGATCTTTCCGTCGAGAGGCGCGGTGCCCATCGGCGAGCCGGGCGTCTTCTCGCTCCCCACGGGCGTCGCGTTCACCAGCACGTCCCAGCTCGAGGGCCGCGGCGGAAACTCGCCGGCCGCGCCGTCGACCAGGGCGGCAATCGTGTGCATCCCCTCGCTCGAGCGTGCGCAGATGGTCACCCGTGCCTTGCGGCTCGCGAGCGCGACGGCTGCGGCGCGCGCCGCGCCGCCCGAGCCGAGCACGGTGACCCGGACGCCTTCGAGCGCGACACGGCGGGCGAGCGGCGTGAGAAAACCCTCGACGTCGGTGTTCGCGCCCAGCCACCGGCCGTTGCGAACCGTGACGGTGTTGACCGCGCCGACACGGCGCGCGAGCGGATCGATCTCGTCGGCGCGCTGCATCAGGCTGATCTTGAACGGTGCCGTGATGCTCACCCCACGGAGACCGAGGTGCGTCGCGAATGCAATGAAGTCGTCAGCGTCGCGCGCCTCCAGAGGCACATACACGGCGTTCAGGCCGAGCGCAGCGAAGCCGGCGTTGTGCATGACTGGCGATCGCGAGTGGATGATCGGGTTGCCGACGACGCCGTAAAGCGCCGCGTCGGCCGCGATGCGCCGAAAGCGGAAATCGCGCAGGAGACGCGACGCGGGCATCTGGCCCGGCGCGACGCTATCGCCGGCGAACGTCCAGCGGTTGCCGAGCCGCGCCGCAAGCACGCGGGTCGCCACGCCCTGATTGCCCATGGCGATGAGGATGTGGCCGTGCCCGGGTTGGTCGGGGTTCGTCGCGGCCAGGTCGAAGAGCGGCAGCGTCTCTTCGAGCGCAGAAACCTGAATCGCCAGCTTGGCAACTTCGGCGCCGGTCGCGCGAAGGCTGGCGTACCGGGCCTGAAGGTCGGAGGGGGGGTGTCCAAAGAGGTGTGAAGAGACGATCACGCCGCGGCCCGCGCGTGCCTTGATGAAACCGGGTGCGAAGTCCGCGGCCGCTTCGACGTCGACATACTCCGCGCCGAGCGCCGCCGCCGACTCGAGCAGCCGGCGCCGGTCCTCCTCGCTGCCCTCGAAGCGGCCGCCCTCCCATTGCGCGCGGCAGGTGACGATGACCGGCGTGCGCCGGCCGTGGAGAGCGCCGGCGACGTCCGGGCGATCGACCAGGTCGAGGCGCAGCTCGACGAGATCGGCGTCCGATGCGGCGTCCCGGCCGCGCCGGAGATCCTCCATCGTCGGTCCCGCGACAGTCACGCAGAGCTGCGGTTCAGTCATGCCTTTCACGCCATCCCGGAACACTTCACACGACAACAAAAGGCCACGCCCAAAACGAAAAAGCCCCCTCAGCACGGGGCTGAGGAGGCTTTTCTAAGATCCTGTATCCTGCCGTTGGCAGGCTAGCGGATGGCCCCCTCAGCGCACGCGTACCACCACCAATAGGACGCCTTCGTCCCACGGTACCGGAGCGCGCTGCTAAAGAGAGTCATGCCGAGGAGCGAACGATAACACCTTTCTCCTTGACCTGCAAGCAGTTGCTCCTTATAACTGATAGAGGCATCCCCTTTTTTCCCCGCAGACTCATGAAGTTACGAATCACGGCGGCTCTGCTCGGCCTGCTCGCAACGTCGCTGCCCGCGTCGACGACGACGTCGGCACGGTCGCCCGTCGCGACTGCCTTGATGCCAATCGAAGAGGTCAAGCCGGGAATGGTGGGTGTCGGCCGGACGGTCATCGAGGGGACCGAGCTGACGGATTTCAAGGTCCAGATTCTGGGTGTGCTGCGCAACGTGCAGGGGCCCCGGCGCGATCTGATTCTTGCCCGGCTCGAGGGTGCCGGCCTGGCGCAGTCTGGCGTCGCTCAGGGGATGAGCGGAAGCCCGGTTTACATCGACGGGAAACTGGTCGGCGCGGTCTCGTACTCAATCGGCTCGTTCGCCAAGGAACCGATCGCCGGCATCACACCGATTGCCGAGATGAAAGAAGCGACGCCGCTGCCGCGTCGAGCGGGCACGGGGCAGGCGAAGCTCGAATTGCCGATCACCCGCGAAGGACTCGCGGCGGCGCTGGCGACGGCGTCCGCTCGTCTCGCGCCGTTTGCCCGCCGGCCGGCCGACGTGCAGTCGATCGGGATCCCGGCGTCCGAGGGCGCGCAACTTGGCGCCATGCTCCGGCCGATTTCGACGCCGCTCATCATGGGCGGCTTCGAGCCCGAGACGGTCGACCTGGTATCGGGTGCGTTTCGCGATGCCGGTTTCACTCCCATGGTCAGTGGCATGACGGCCGGCAGCCAGCCCACCGTGACGCCAGGCCCGCTCCGCGAAGGTGACGCCATCGGCGTCGCGCTGGCCAGCGGCGACATCGACATGGGCGCAACCGGGACGGTGACCCACATCGACGGGGACCGCATCTACGCGTTCGGTCATCCCTTCTACAATCTCGGGCCCGCCGCGTTTCCGATGACGCGCGCCTACGTCTACACGATCCTGCCGAGCCTCCTGACGTCCTTCAAGATTTCCTCGATGGGCGACACGATCGGCACGATGACGCAGGACCGTCCCACCGCGATCGCCGGCACGCTCGGCAAGGGTCCCGCCCTCGTGCCCATGACGGTCACGCTCGAGCGGTCAGCGGAAGGCACGCCGGCAGGCGCCGCACAGGACACGCAGAAGCGCACCTTCAAGTACTCGCTCGTCAACGATCAGATGTTCACGCCGCTCATCGCCTACGTCGCGATGTTCAACACGCTTGCGTCCTACGAGCGTCAGTTCGGCGCGTCGACGATCAGCGTGAAAAGCCGCGCGCGCATCAAGGGCCACGAGGCGCTGAACGTCGAGGACGTGTTCACGGGTGATTCGCCGATTCTCGGCGCCGCGACCGCGGTCGCCGGCCCGATCACCATGCTCCTCTCGAACGACATCGAGCCCATCACACTCGAAGGACTCGACATCACGATCACGGCCGCTGAAACGCCGCGCCGCGTGACCATCGAGCGCGTCTGGCTCGACGACATCCGGCCGCGCGCCGGCCGGACGACGCCGCTCAAGATCCTGACGCGCAGCTATCGCGGCGAGGAAAAGATCTCGACGGTTCCGATCGAGATTCCCGCGAACGCGTCCGGCCGCCTCTCGATTCTCGTCAGCGACGGCCGTCAGCTGAACGCGCTCGAGCAGCGCGACGTGCGCCGCACGCTGGAGCCCCAGACGGTGACGCAGCTCCTCCGGCTGCTGAACGACACGCGCCGCAACAACCGCGTCTACATCCGGCTCCTCAGCGGCACGCCAGGCGCCGTCGTCAACGGCGAGGCCATGGCCGCGCTGCCGCCGTCGGTGCTGTCGGTGCTCGAAAGCGATCGCAACGGCGGCAGCTTCACCCCGATGCGCAGCGCAACCGTCGGGGAATGGGAGCTGCCGATGGACTCGGCCGTCACCGGATCACGCCTCCTCACCATCGAAGTCGACAGCGGTTCCGGCCGTTGATGCCGCCCGCGGTCCTTTCCACACTATTTCAGCCTATGCGTACTGGGGTCAGATCTCGATTTTTTCGATGCCTGCAGAGTTGGACGCCTTCCCCGAAAATATCGAGATCTGACCCCGGCCGGCGCGCGGGTCTCATGCTGCTGCTCGTCGCCATCGCATGCGCGGGCCTCGGCGCGGCCATGCCGACGTTCTGGACCGTCGCCACGCAAGTCGATTTCCTCAAGGGGGATGTCGAGGATCTGTCGATCGACAGCGACGGCCGCGTGTTCCTCGGTCCTTCGACGTCGCTCGTTGCCGAGACAGCGGCGCCATTCCTGTGGACGGTCGTGGCCGGGGCGGACGGCACCTTCTGGGCCGGGACCGGCAACGAGGGCAAGGTCCTCAAGATCGGCAAGGACGGCAAGGCTGCGACGTTCTTCGATGCGACCGAGCTCGAAGTCCACGCGATCGTCCAGGCACCCAGCAATGGGCTCTACGTCGGCACCTCGCCCGATGGCAAGATCTACCACGTGAGCGCCGATGGAACGGCGCGGCCCTTCTTCGATCCCGAAGACAAGTACATCTGGGCGCTCGCCCTCGACCGTGCCGGCAACCTCTACGCGGCAACCGGCGACAAGGGTGTCATCTACAAGATCACGCCCGACGGCAAGGGTACGCGCTTCTACAAGACGAGCTCGACCAACGTGGTGTCGCTGGCGTTCTCGTCGACTGGCGATCTCTTCGCCGGCACCGAATCACCCGGGCGCGTGTTCCGGATCGACGCCACCGGCAAGGCGTTCGTCCTCCTCGATTCGCCGTTCAAGGAAATTCACTCGCTCCGGATGGCCGACGATGGGACGCTGTATGCCGCCGCAGTGAGCGGATCGACATCGGTGACCGAAGATCGTTCGATCCAGCCCGCCGGCGCCGATCCCGGGCGGGCGCCGGTGCCGACGGTCTCGACCGAGATCACGGCGATCTCGGTCGTCGATGCCGGAGCGTCCCAGGCCACGACGCCCGTCATCTCCGGAGCGTCGAGGCGAAGCAACCGAGGGGCGGTCTATCGCATCCGATCGAACGGGCTATGGGACACCTACTGGGAGACCGGCGAGGATTCGCCCTACGATCTTCTGGTGGAGCCGGGCGGCAGCCTGCTCGTGGGCACGGGCCCTGAAGGCAAGATCTTCCGCGTCAGCGGAGACCCCGCGCGCGCCACGCTCCTCTCGCGCGCAACCGCGCGGCAGGTCACGGCCCTTCTTCGCGAGCCGTCGGGGCGCATCGTCGGGGCCACGAGCAATCCCGGAAAGCTTTTCGCGCTCTCCGCGAGCCCGGCGGCCAAGGGGAATTATGAATCCGACGTCCGCGACGCGGGAACGGTGGCGAGCTGGGGTGTAATCCGGTGGCGCGCCACGGCGCGAGCCGGTCAAGTGCAGCTGCTGACGCGTACGGGTAATACGGCAAATCCTGACGAGACGTGGAGCGCGTGGTCGAAGCCCTACTCGAGCGCAGACGGCGAGCAGATTGGAAGTCCGAACGCACGCTACCTGCAGTGGCGGGCGCTGCTCAGTGCGGAAAATGCGCCGTCACCGGTCCTGACATCGGTGACTGCCGCCTATCTGCCGCGCAACCTCCGGCCCGAGGTCAGCTCGATCACCGTACATCCGGCGGGGACCGTTTTCCAGCGACCCTTCTCCGGCAGCGAAGTGGAGATCGCGGGCTTCGAAGAGAACACGTCTGACGGACGCGCGCCCTCGCAGGCGCAGTCCGGCCCGGGCGGGGCTCTTCCGCTGCCGCCGCCGCTCGGCCGCCGGATCTACCAGAAAGGCCTGCAGACGATTGTCTGGAAGGCGGAGGATTCGAACGGCGACCGGCTACAGTATGACGTTTCGTACCGTCGCGAAGGCGAGACCGTGTGGAAAGCCCTCAAACGAGGCATCTGGGACCCGATCTTCGTGTGGGACACGACGTCGGTGCCCGACGGAACGTATGTCGTGCGCGTCACCGCGTCGGACGCCCCGTCGAACGCGCCGGCCACGGCCCTGCTCGGCGACCTGGAAAGCGCCAGCTTCGACATCGACAACACCGCGCCGCGGATCGAGACGCAGCCGGCGCTCCGTGCCGGAACGCGTTCGACGATCGCGTTCACCGTCCGCGACGACCAGTCCCCGGTACAGCGCGTCGAGTACTCGCTCGACGCGAGCCGCTGGCGCATGGTCTACCCGAAGGACGGCATCCCGGATTCCCGCCGCGAGGACTTCGAGGTGGTGGTCGATGACAGCGAGGCTGGCCGCAGCGTCATCATTCGCGCGACCGACGCCATGAACAACGTCGCGACGGCCGTTGCCATGCTCCAACGGTGAGGGGATTCGCCTGAAGGGGGCGGTCGCTAGGACCGGCTCTTCGGCTTGACGGTGGTCTGCGCGAGCAGCCAGACCAGATTGACCGCGACGGGCGATCCGGCCAGCTCGGCCGGCTGCAGACGGGCCTGCGAGATGGCGTCGAGGATGTTCGACACCTGACTGCCGTGACGGGCATTCCCGAGGACCTCGAGGTCGGACACGCGGCCGTCGCTGGTCACGACGGCTGAAAGGGCCAGCATCGTGTCGATGTCGGACACGCCGTCGGCAAGCGCCGAGCTCTCGAGGGTTCGCTGCACCACGCCGTCCTGGGGAACGCTCGGGAACCTGTAGCGGCCGTCCAGCCTCGCCGGATTCAGGTCGGAGCCCGACGGCGCCGCCATGACCGCGATCACCGCCGCCATCGAATCGTGGCGCTCGGGTGAGGCGAACTGCAGCGTACCAAGCGCAACCGCTCCGCAGAGAAACGTCGCCGTCGTGGACGCCATGGCAATCCAGACCAGGTGCATGTCCTCGAACACGCGTCCCATTCGAGCGCGCAGTGATTCATGGTTTTCGGCGGACATGCGGCCCATGACTCCCGACGCGAGTCCCGCCCATTCGTCGGCCGGCGCGGGTGCTGCCCCCATCCTCAGGAGGCTTCCGATGTTCTGGAGCTCGGCGAGCTCTCCGGCACACGGCGGACAATCCTTGATGTGACTTTCGAACGCGATCATCTCGCCGACCGGCAGCTCACGATCGTGGAAGGCTGCGAGACGCCGACGCACCGCCGCGCAGGTCAACAACCTCATACGTCCCTCAATCCCGCGCGAAGGGCCTCTCGTGCCCTTGCGAGGCGCGATTTCACCGTGCCGACCGCGATGCCGAGCGAAAACCCGATTTCGTCGTAGCTCAGCCCGTCGATTTCACGAAGCACGAGCGCCGTGCGCTGATCGAAGGGCAGCTCGTCGAGCGCCGTTCGAATCCGGTCGGCCAGGACTTTCTGTCCGAGCACGCGATCCGGTGAGCCGTCATTGCTGCGCTCGGGCGGATCACCGTGGTCGCGGATGTGCTCGTCGAGCGACACCTGCTGCGAACGGTGACGCCGCCGCCACCAGCGTTGTCGGTTCCTCGCCTGATTGATGACGATCCGGTAGATCCAGGTCCGCAGAGCGGACTGCCCCCGGAAGGCATGAATCGTGCGGAAGACCCTGAGGAACACCTCCTGGGAGAGATCGAGGGCCTCGTTGTGATCACCAAGGAGGTTCAGCGACAGCTGATAGACCATCCGCTGGTGCTCGTTGACGAGTTCGGCGCAGGCCTCTTCGTCGCGTGCGGCGCAGCGCTGAATGAGGGCGGCTTCTCGCCCCCCAACCTCGGTCCAGGTGATGGCTCGAACCGGCTTCACAGACAGTCCCTGTGCCATCTTAGCACTCCACCGCTGGGGAATCACGGCTGCTTCTGGAGGATTAGAACCCGGCCGGTCCCCGAAGTTCCCTCGGAAAGTGGCTGGCACCTTCTGGGAAGCACGGAACTGTAAGTGCTAGGATCCCTTCGGTGAAACGCATCGTCCTGACCCTGCTCCTGCTCGCCGGGCTGGCGGGGTTGTACGGCTATCTCGTGACCCGGTGGGAGAACAGTCACCGGGACCTGATCCGTCGTGGCGACGCCGCCATGGCTGCGGGCGATTATTCGACCGCCATTGAGTTGTTCAGCGGCGCGATCGCGCTGAAGCAGGACTCGATGGTCGGATATCTGATGCGCGGCGACGCCTACCGCCACCGCGACGAGCTCGAAGCCGCGCTCAGGGATCTGCGGCAGGCGGCCGAGATCGATCCGGGCGCCCCCAGACCTCGCGAGCTGCTCGGAGACGTCAACTACGCCCGGCACCGTTTTCCACCCGCGGCCGACCACTATCAGGCCTACGTCGACCTCGACGATCGCTCGCCGCGCGTGCTCTACAAGCTGGCGCTGGCGCGCTATCGCGCGGGACAGCCCACGCTCGGGATCGTGGCGCTGCAGAAGGCCGTCGCCATCGATGAGCGCTTCGCGGAAGCGCATTACCTCATGGGTCTGTGCCAGCGGGATGCGCAGCGACCGGCCGACGCGCTGGTCTCGCTCCAGAAAGCCATCGCGCTGGCGCCAGCGCGCGCGCTGCTTCAGGCACGAGAGGAGCTGGCGGATCTCTACGGCCGCCTTGGACGCACGGAGGAGTGGATCACGCAGCTCGAGGCGTTGAAAGCGCTCGACCCCGGCCCGGCGCGCGACGTGGCGCTCGGGCTCGCCTACTCGAAGGCGGGACAGTCCGACCGCGCAGTGATCACGCTGCGCCATGCCGCGGAGCGCTATCCGGACTACCGTCACGTCTATGTCGCCCTCGGCCGCGTCTGGCTGGAAACGGCGCAGGCGCGATCGGATCGGGTCGACCTCAACAAGGCGCTCGAGGCGCTCGAAAAGGCCATCGCCGAGGAGAACACGAGCGAGGCGTACATGCTGTTCGGTCGCGCGCTGCTGCTGGCGTCGGAGGCAGAGCCCGCCGAACGGATGCTGCAGCAAGCCACCGACAAGCTGCCGGCCGATCCGCTGGCGTTCTACTACCTGGCCGACGCCGCGGAACGCCGCGCGCACTTCAGCAGCGCACGGCAGGCGCTACTCGATTACGTAGCGCTCGCCGGCGAAGATTCCGACCCGCGCAGACGGGCGGCCATCGCCGTCCGCATCGCCGATCTCTCGATGCGCGTGGACGACTACGCGCGCGCCGCAGCCTGGTACGACCGCGCTGCCCCGCTCCTCTCGGTGGACGAGGCGATTGTGGTCAAGCAGGCCGAAGCACGCTGGCGCGCGGGACAGACCGATGCTGCACGAACGATGCTCGAGCGGCTGCTCGAGAAGAATCCCGGGAACGTCGCCGCGCGCAACCTGCTGAGGCGCGTGCGGTAGTAGCCACCTGGCGAAGGTTGCCACTCCGGCTCGCTCGCCTTAACCAACCTCCTCGTGTATCCGCAGACGTCGCATCATTTTTGCGAGACCCTGCCTCGAGATGCCGAGCGTCCGCGCGGCACGGGCCCGCTGGCCGCCGGCGTGGGCGAGCGCGGCCCGCACGAATCGGCGCTCGAACTCGTGCCGCGCCGCCTCGAACGTCGTCGCGCCTGCTGCCGCGCCTCTGGCGATGTGGGCGGGCAGCACCGCGGGACCGATGCGGCCGCGGCGTGGGGCGTGTACGGCCAAGGAGGCGATGACGTTCTGGAGCTCGCGGACGTTCCCGGGCCAGTCGTAGCGTGCGAGCGCCGAGAGCGTCTCGGACGTCAGCGTCGCGGACGTCCCGACGCGGGCGGCGGCCTCGGTCCAGAAATGCGCCGCGAGCGCGGGAATGTCCGAGGCACGCTCGCGGAGCGGCGGGACGACGATGCGGACGACGTCGAGGCGGAATCGCAGGTCGGCGCGAAACCGGTTGGCCGCGACTTCCTCGTCGAGCCGGCGATTCGTCGCGGCAACGACGCGGGCGTCGACGCGGCGCGGCAGGTTCTCGCCGACGCGGCGGACTTCCCCGTCCTGCAGCACACGCAGCAGCTTGGCTTGCGCGCGCGGCGAGAGCTCGCCCACTTCGTCGAGGAAGATCGTGCCGCCATCCGCCTCTTCGAAGAGTCCCGCGCGCTCGCCGATCGCTCCCGTAAAGGCTCCCCGCGCGTGGCCGAAGAGCTCTGCCTCGAGCAGGTCGTCGGCGAGTGCGGCGCAGTTGACAGTGCAGATCCGCCGATCGCGCCTGGGGCCGAACCGGTGCACGCCGCGCGCCACGAGCTCCTTGCCGCTGCCGCTCTCCCCTTCCACGAGGACCGGAAACGGCGCTCTTGCCGCGCGCAGTACCGACGCGCGAAGCGCCGCGGCGGCCTCGCTCATGCCAAGGAGCTCCCTGAAACCAGGATCCGGCTCCAGTACCGCGGGCCGATCGAGCAGGCTGCGGACCGACGCCGAGGCGGCGAGCGCTGCCGCCCGCAGCAGTGCCGACGCACGGTCCCCGTCAATCACTGTACCCATCGTCCAGCGGCAACAGAGCACCGCGATCGTCTCGTGACCGAACCTGACAGGTTCAGCGGCCTGGCGCGGTTCGCTGAGCCCTCCGGCGCCGGCGGTTCCCCCAGCGATCACACGGGTGACGAGCGCCGCGTCGCCGTTCCAGGGCCGGCCGACGTGGGCGAGCGCACGTGGCTCGGAGCTTTGTGACTGTGGACCGGAGACGATTTGGACGCTCGCCGCGCGCAGGCGCTCGAGCGCGTGCTGGCACACCGCCTCGATCGCGGCGTTCTCGTCCGGTGCGGCATGGGCCATCTCGAGCATGACCTCGAGCTCGAGGAGCGCCCTGTCCGATGGACTCGACTGGACGTCGCGACGGCCGGCGCCGGCACGGTTGCACACGTCCTCGATGTCCTGTCGCAACAGCGCGGGCAGCGGACGGCGCGCCAGCGCCGCTCGAAGATGTCCCAGCCACCGCGCCGCGCGTTCTATCGGAGGACGCCCGGCAACCGTGCGGCTGGCGGAGACGAGCAGGCACCGTGCGCGAAGGCCCGCGAGGGGCAAGTGTCCCGACGATGCGACTCTGAGCGAGCGTTCACTCCAGAGCCGCGCCTGCTCCTCGTCACCGACCAGGAACTGAACGCTGGCCATGCTGCGGAAGGCTGCGGCAGCGACCCTTGGGAGCCCGACGCGGTCGGCACCACCGACTGCTTCGCCCGCCGCGGCCAGCGCGGCACGGATGTCGCCCAGCGCGGCCCGCGCACGCGCCAGGAGTGCCCAGGCTTCAACCGTACCAGCGTCGCTCGACGACGGCGTCGCTAGGGTCATGAGCTCGACGGCCGCTTCGTCGTGGCGGGCCTGCCAGTAGAGACACCGCGCGAGCGCGCGCGAGGCCCGGCTCGAGAGGCCGGCGTCGCCAAGCAGGCCTGCCGCCGCGCATGCGCCCCGCAGCGAGGCCTCCGCCTCCCGGAATCGACGCTGGTCCGTCCAGACGATTCCAATTCCCACGACCGCGCCGATTCCGGTCGCGCCGTCGCCGGATAGCGTTCGCACGCGCTCGAACTGCTCGATCGCACGATGGCTCTGTCCGCGATCGCGAAAGATCCAGGCAAGCTGCTCGGCGCAGGAGGCAGCGAGCGCGCGTGCACCGCGCGCGTCGAGCACACGCGAGGCACGGGCCAACAGGCGGATGGCCGACGCGTGTCTGCCGCGAGCCGCGAGCCGGGCGGCCCGCTCCGGCGCGTCGCGCAGCACACGGCCGGCACCATGCGAGAGACGCCGCGGGAGTGGAGTCCCGACGAGGTACGCGGGCGACGACTCGTGGACGACCGCAATGCGCGCCGCCGGCTCACCGAGGTGCGCGGCGCGCAAGCGTTCGAGAAAGAGACCCGGGCGCCCGGCGGCGCCCCGCGCCGCGTCGAAGAGCTCCTCGTGCGAGGGGCCGTTGTCGTCATCGACGAACACCATTGAGGTCATGGCCGCAATTCCCATCGAATCGATCTGTCGCGCGCCAGGACGGGGCGCTTCAGTTCGGGTGAATCGGAGCAGGATGTGTCGACGCGCGCTTGTGGTGCCCATCTGGCCGAGGAACATCGCGAGAATGGCCCGCTCGGCGGGTGGATGCTCGTCGAGCAGGATGCAGAGGTGCCGTCCGGCCAGGCGGTCCCGCAGCCACGCCAGCCGTACGAGCACGGTGCTCGCGACCGGGATGAGACCAGCCATCCTCGCGGTTCGCGCGGCGAGCAGCCGGGCCGTGCGGAGTCCGGCCCCCCGCCCGCCCGTGATCTCGATGCTCGTGGTCCCTCCAGGACTGATGACTTCGAGGGCCTCCAGCAGGCTTTCGAGGATGGGCCTCGGCTGAAGGACGAGGCCCAATGCCTTCCCGCTCGAGACCCGGAGGCCTCGCCCACGAGCCATTCCGGGAACGCCAAGGTTGCGCAACCCGTACTGCGAAGCGTGCGTTGTCAGGGGCAACCCACGCGACGCGAGAAACCGGCCCGCGTGCTTCAGCAGCTCCGACGCCCGGCGACCCGAGACGCAGAGAGGGTCCCCGATGCTGTACGCCTCGAACATGCGCTGGCGGTCGACCACACCGTAGTCCAGCAGCACGTTCATGAGGGGATGACGAAGCCGGGCACGCTCCGCACACTGCTCGTTGCGGAGGATCTCCTCGGAGACGTGACCGGCACGCACGAAACGGAGCCGCACGGGCGCACCGCTCGCGACGTCAATCCACGTGCGGCCGAACGCGACGAAACGATCCGCCACCAGCTCCGACATGATCTCGTGACCACACCAGTGCAAGTTGGACGCCGCGGAAAAGAGCGGAGGATTTGCTCGGAGATCGGCGAAGACGCCTCGCGGGGTGTGCAGAAACTTAATATACAATCGACCCACAAATGGTGCGATTTCTCACAGCCGGCGAGTCGCACGGGCGCGCGCTCGTCGTCATCCTCGAAGGGATTCCAGCCGGCCTCTCTCTCGATCCTGACGCCATCACCCGCGACTTGCGACGGCGTCAGGGCGGGTACGGACGCGGCCGCCGCATGGCGATCGAATCCGACCGCGCCGAGCTCCTCTCCGGCATCCGCGCGGGCGAGACGATCGGCGGCCCGATCGCGATGATGATCGAGAACCGTGATTGGCCGAACTGGCAGTACACCATGCGCGTCGCCCCAGATAAGGCCCCCGTCGACAACATCGACCCGCCCGTTGTCGAGGGTGGCGGCGCGCGCCGCGCTCCCGTCACGCGTCCGCGTCCCGGCCACGCCGATCTGGCGGGTGTGGCCAAGTACGGCCGCACCGACGTGCGCGACGTCCTCGAACGCGCGAGCGCGCGGGAAACCGCCGCACGCGTCGCCGCCGGGGCCATCGCCAAGCAACTGCTCGCCCGGGCGGGCGCCAGCATCACCAGCCACGTGTTCCTGCTCGGTGAAGCGGCGCTGCCCGCCGGAACCGTCGTGAGCTTCGAGCGGGCGGCCGCGCTGCCGGACGACAGCCCGGTGCGCTGCGTCGATGCGGACGTCGAGCGCCGCATGATCGCGGGCATCGATCGGGCGAAGGAAGCCGGCGATACCATGGGCGGCGCGTTCGAAGTCATCGTCAAGGGCCTTCCCATCGGCCTCGGCAGCTACACGCAGTGGGACCGCAAGCTCGACGGCCGGCTGGCTCAGGCACTGATGTCGATTCCCGCTATCAAGGCGGTCGGCGTGGGCCTCGGTCCAGAGGTCGCCGTGCGGCCCGGTTCGCGCGTTCACGACGAAATCGTTCCCGACACGACTGGCCTTCACGCAACCGGGGTCGCCCGGCCGACCAACAACGCCGGCGGACTCGAAGGCGGCGTGACCAACGGCGAGGACCTGCGCGTCTCGGCCTGGATGAAGCCCATCTCGACGCTGATGAAGCCGCTGCGGTCGGTTGACCTCACCACGATGGAAGCCTCGTCGGCCGCGATTGAGCGCAGCGACGTCTGCGCCGTTCCCGCCGCCGCCGTTGTCGGCGAAGCGATGGTCGCGCTCGTGCTCGCCGACGCGCTCGTCGAGCGATTCGGCGGCGATGCCATGGCAGACCTCGAGCGTTCGGTGGCGGCCTCGACCGAGGCCGTCCGCGCACGCTTCCGCTCTCGATGATTCGTCCAATCCTGCGTTACGGCGAGCGGCCGCTGCACCAGCCGGCTGCGGATGTGACCGCGTTCGACGAGAGTCTGCAGCGCCTCATCGACGACATGATCGAGACGATGTATGCCGCACCTGGTATCGGACTGGCGGCGACGCAGATCGGCGTCCCTCTGCGAGTCTTCGTCGTGGACGTAAGTGTCGGCCGCAACCGCGATGACCTGATCGTGATGGTCAATCCGACCTTTGTCGCGCGCGACGGCATGCAGCTCGAAGAGGAGGGATGCCTCAGCGTCCCTGGATTCAATGCCACGGTGGTGAGACCTGCGCGGACGGTCCTCAAGGGGTTCGACCGGCAGGGCGCCGAGCAGACGGTCGAGGGTAAGACCCTCCTCGCGCGCGCGTTTCAGCATGAGATGGATCACCTCGACGGCGTGGTCTTCATCGATCGCCTGCGCGGCATCAAACGCGACCTCATCGTCCGGAAGATTCAGAAGATGAAACGCGGCGGCCGATGGTGAACGGCCGGCGACTCCGCATCGTCTACTTCGGCACGCCGGAGTTCGCGGTGCCCACGCTGCGGCACCTCCTCGACACGTCGTCTGGAACGCCCCCCCTTTCCGCTTTCCATGAGGTCGTCGCGCTCGTCTCCCAGCCCGACAGACCGAAGGGTCGGGGCCATCATCTGGCTCCGACGCCTACGAAAGAGCTGGCAATCGCCGCTGGCATCCCTGTGCTCCAGCCAGAGCGCCTGAAAGACGAGGTGTTCCTGAACGCGATCGCCGCGCTGACGCCCGACCTCGGCGTCGTGGCGGCGTACGGAAGGCTCCTGCCCGATCAGCTGCTCAGCATTCCGCCCCTCGGCATGATCAACGTGCACGCCTCACTGCTGCCACGGTGGCGCGGCGCCGCCCCGGTTCACCGGGCCGTGATCGCCGGCGATCGCGAGACGGGCATCACGATCATGCGAGTCGTGAAGGAGCTCGACGCGGGCGCCTCGTTCAAGAAGGTCCGGCGCGCCATCGGCTCCGATGAGACGAGCGCCGACGTCGAGCGCGACCTGGCCGAGATGGGCGCCACCCTCCTCCTGGACGTGCTCCAGGAGATCGCCGAAGGCCGGGCGACGGAGACGGCCCAGGACGAGTCTCTCGTCACCTATGCGCCCAAGATCACCAAGGCCGAGGGCGCCGTCGAATGGTCGCTGCCGGCCGAGCGCATTCACAACCTCGTGCGCGGCCTGCAGCCCTGGCCGCTCGTATCGGGCCGCATCGGCGGAGCCCGCGTCCTCATTCACCGGACCGAGGTGACGCCCGCCCTGAGCCCCGACGCGCCAGGAACGATCGTGCGCGCGGAACCGGACCGGTTCGAAGTCGTTGCTGGCGATGGCCGCGTGCTCCGCCTGATCGTCATCCAGCCGGAAGGCCGTCGCGCGATGTCCGCGCGTGACTTCCTGGCCGGCCGGCATATAGCACCCGGCACGAAAGTCGAGCGGGGATGATCGCGCCCGCTCGCGAAGCGGCGTACGAAGCGCTCCGCGCGGTGTCGACAGGCCACGCCGATCTCCCGCACGCGCTGGCCCACGCCCGCGTACGGCTGCCAGACGAACGCGACCGGGCGCTGACGGGCGAAATCGTCACCGGCACGCTCAGGTGGCAGGGCGCGCTCGATCACGTCATCACCGCGTTCAGCGGACGGCCCGTGACGCGCCTGGACCCAGAAGTCCTCGACATCCTGCGCAGCGGCATCTTTCAACTTTTGCATCTGGATCGCGTGCCGGCAGCGGCCGTCGTCAGCGACGCCGTCAACATGACGCGCAAGGCCGGCAAGAAGAGCGCCGGGCCGCTCGTCAACGCGCTCTTGCGTCGGGTCAGTCGCGAGCGCGGTCATCTGCCTCTCCCGCCGCGGCCCGACGATCCCGGCAACCGCGCCGCCGCGCTGGACTACCTCTCCATCACGCTCTCCCACCCGCGGTGGCTCGCGGCTCGCTGGATGGAACGCTACGGCTTCGCGGCCGCCGAAGACTGGCTCCGGTTCAACAACCGCCCCGCTCCGTTGACGATTCGCGCGAACAGGCTGCGCACCGATGGTCCGTCGCTCGCCGAGTCCCTGGCGGCGCACCGGGTACGGATCGAGCCAGGCCGCTTCGCTCCCGACGCATGGGTCGTGCAGACGGGAAACCCGCTACTGACCCCGTTGGCCGAGACGGGACTCTTCGTCGTCCAGGACGAGGCATCACAGCTCGTGGCGTGTCTGGTCTCCGCCCACAAGGGCGATCGCGTGCTCGACGCCTGCGCCTCTCCGGGCGGGAAGACCACAGCCATTGCTGCCGCCATGGGCGACCAGGGCCTCATCGTTGCCACTGACGTCCGTGGGAGGCGCGTCGATCTGCTTGCCAGGACGGTGCGCCTCTCAGGGGCACGGTCGGTCAAAATCGTTCAGGCTGACGCCGCTGCTCTGCCGCTGACGCCGTCCTTCGATTGGGTGCTGCTCGACGTTCCGTGCTCGGGGCTCGGAACGATCCGCCGCGATCCCGATGTCCGGTGGCGCCGTACCGAAGCCGACCTTGCCAGGCTCGCAACCGCCCAGCGCCAGATGCTCCAGGAGACGTCCCGCGTGCTTCGTCCTGGTGGGCGGCTCGTCTACTCCACCTGCTCCAGCGAGCCCGAGGAAAACGAGGAGGTCGTCGCCGGATTCGTCACAGAGAGTGGGTTCCGGCCCGTACCGCCCCGGGATCTGCCCTCGCCCATTCAACCGCTCATCAACCCTGCCGGTCACCTCCGAACGTTCCCGTTCCGGGACGGCCTCGAAGCATTCTTCGGCGCCGTCCTCGAGAAACGCGCGAGCTAGGCAGCGCGCGACATCGGAAATGACGTAGCAAGCTGATTAAGTCCAACTTGCGGTAGAATTTGAGGTTGCATGCCACTGACGACGCGCGTGTGGGGAGCCGGCAAGGTGCTCTTCCTGTGCGGCGCGCTGGTCCTGACCTACGTGGTCTTTGCAGCGGCGGCAATGCGGATGGCCCTGAAGACGCGCGAGGTCGTCGTGCCCGAGCTCGCGGGCAAGGCCGTCAACGATGCGTCGGCGGTGCTCGCGGAATCGGGCCTGGCGTTGAAGGTGGAGGAGGGTCGCAAGGTCGATCCGAAGGTTCCGGCGGGCCAGATACTCGTCCAGGAGCCGCTTGCCGGCGCGCGAACCAGACGCCAGCGGAGCGTCAGGGTCTGGATCAGCGCGGGCCCGCGTTCGACGACGGTTCCCGGGCTCGTCGGCGAGTCCGAACGGACGGCGCAGCTGCGGGTGGCCCAGGACGGCTTCGGAATCGGGCCCACAGCCGAGATTCGCTCGCTCGATTATGCCGCCGGGACCGTAGTCGCGCAGAACCCGCCGGCGAAGAGCAAGTCCGACACGATTTCGCTGCTCGTCAATCGAGGCGAGCGAGGGGCCACTTACGTGATGCCGGACCTCATCGGAGTCAATGGCGACCGGGCCGCGGACCTGCTGCGGACCCGCGGGTTTCGTGTCTCTGTTGTCGGCGATCACCCGTACCCGGGCGTGCCGGGCGGAGTGGTGCTGCGCCAGAGCCCGCAGGCTGGCTTCCAGATTGCGCCGGGAGAGCCGATTTCGATCGAGGTCAGCCGGTGAGCGTATCGATCGCCCCCTCGCTGCTGTCAGCCGATTTTTCGGTCCTGGGAGCCGAGGTCGCGGAGGTCGAGCGCGGCGGGGCGGATCTGCTCCACCTCGACGTGATGGATGGCCACTTCGTGCCGAACATCACATTTGGCCCACTGGTCGTCAAGGCGGTCCACAGGGTCGCGACCGTGCCGCTCGATGTGCATTTGATGATCGAAGACCCGGATTTCTATATCGAGGATTTCGTCAAGGCAGGAGCCGCCAGGATTGCCGTTCACGCCGAAGTCCTGCCGCACCTGCATCGAACAGTCCATCTCATCAGGAAACTGGGCGCGCTGGCGGGAGTGGCAATCAACCCGTCAACGCCCGTGGGCGCCCTCGAAGCTATCGCCGGCGACCTCGACTACGTGCTCGTGATGTCGGTCAATCCGGGGTTCGGCGGCCAGACCTTTATCCCCCGAAGCGAGTCTAAAGTGCGTGCTGTCCGGGAGTTGCTCGATCGCGCCGGCTCGCGGGCGCCGATTGCGATCGACGGTGGCATCGACACGTCGAACGCCGCCCGCGTTGTCGCGGCCGGTGTGGACATCCTCATCGCCGGCCAGGCCATCTTCGGCCAGCTCGACGCCGCACAGGCCACGCGCGACCTGCGCGCCGCCGCCTCGGGCGCCGCAGCCAGATGACGGTCGTGCCCACCTCGACCTCGACGGTCCGCGTCAGGTACGCCGAGACCGACAAGATGGGCGTCGTCTACTACGCGAACTACTTCGTGTGGTTCGAGGTCGGGCGGACGGACCTGCTGCGGACGCTCGGCTGGAGCTATCGCGAGATGGAACAGGCCGGCGTGTCGCTTCCCGTGATCGAAGCGCACTGCGAGTACGTCCGGCCGGCCCGCTACGACGACGAGCTGGAGATCCGCACGGCCGGCCGTCTCTTGTCGCCCGTCCGGATGGAATTCACCTACGAAGTGTGGCTCGCCGCGCAGTCGGCCGTTGCCGCGACGGGTCGGACGTCGCACGCCTCGGTCGACCCGAACGGACGGCCGTGCAGATTGCCAGAGCGGATTCGGGAGGTCTTTGCATGAGGGCGTTGGTTACGGGAGCCGCCGGGTTCATCGGATCGCACCTCACGTCGGCGCTGCTCGATCGCGGCGCGGAGGTGACCGGACTCGACTGTTTCACCGACTACTATGCACGTTCGATCAAGGAAGCGAATCTTGGCGTGAACGCGGGCCGGCAGGGCTTTCAGTTCGTCGAGGCGGCGCTTCAATCGACCGATCTGACTTCTCTCCTCGAGGGCACGACGCACGTCTTTCACCTCGCGGCACAGGCGGGCGTCCGCAAGAGCTGGGGACGGGACTTCCGCATTTATACCGACAACAACGTCGACGCCACACAGCGGCTTCTCGAGGCCAGCGTCGGCCATCCCCTGCACCGCTTCGTGTATGCCTCGAGTTCGTCGGTGTATGGCGACAACGTCAGCATCCCGATGCGGGAAGACGCCCTCCCGCAGCCGGTATCGCCGTACGGAGTGACGAAGCTTGCGGCCGAGCAGTTGTGCTACCTGTACCAAGCGAACTATCAAGTCCCGACGACGTCGGTTCGGTACTTCACCGTCTACGGACCTCGGCAGCGTCCCGACATGGCGTTTCACCGATTCATCCGGGCGGCGCTAAGGGGCGACCCCATTTCGCTGTACGGCGACGGCGAGCAGACCAGGGACTTTACGTTCGTGACCGACGCTGTCGCGGCCACTGTTGCCGCGGGCGACCAGGGCGGGCTGGGGCGCACCTACAATGTGGGGGGCGGATCCCGCGTGTCGGTCAACCAGCTCTTCGAGATCATTGCCCGCATACACGGCAAGCCGCTCGATATCCGTCGGGAACCCGTCCAGAAGGGCGACATGCGTGACACGTTCGCCGACACTACGAGAGCCCGCGCGGACCTCGGGTTTGCCCCGAAGGTCACGCTGGAGCAGGGCCTCGAGGCCGAGTACCGCTGGCTGGCGAGCACCCCCGCGCTCCTGCAATAGGCTGCTGGACTAGAATCGAATGAACCTTTTTCCTGGATTGATGTTTTCTGTGCTGAGACTCGACAGACTGAGGGCGGTAAAAGCGTTGTTGGGGCTGATCGCGGTGGCGACGGTGGCCTCGGGCTGCGCCGGCGGATCAGTAAAACCTCCGACGGGCACGCCGGAGCCCGACAAGTTTTTGTTCGAGCGCGGCAACGAGGCGCTCGAAAAAAGGCGATGGCTGGTGGCCCGTGAGTACTTTCGCGAGCTGAGCGACACCTACCCGCAGACCCCGTATCGTGCCGATGCCAAGCTCGCCATCGGCGATACGTATATCGGCGAAGGGTCTGCCGAGTCGTATGTCCTTGCGCTCAACGAGTTCCGCGAGTTCCTGGCGTTCTATCCGCAGCACAAGCGCGCCGGCTACGCGCAGTACAAGCTGGGGCTGACGCACTTTCGGCAGATGCACAGCGCCGATCGGGATCAGACCGAGACGCGCGAAGCGATCAAAGAATTCACGGCCTTCGTCGGACGCTATCCCGACGACGCGATGATCGAGGACGGAAAGACGAAGCTTCGGGAGGCCCAGGACCGCCTGAGCCTGTACCAGTACAACGTCGGCTACCACTATTACCGGTCGCGCTGGTATCCGGGCGCGGTCGACCGGTTCAAGAATCTCCTGGAGAAGGATCCGCAGTACAGCAGGCGTGATTCGGTCTATTTCTACCTCGGCGAGTGCTACGCGAAGAGCAACAACCCCGCGCAGGCGCTGCCCTACTTCGACAAACTGATCCAGGAGTTCGAAAAAAGCGAGCACCTGGCCGAGGCGCAGAAGCGGGTGGACGCGTTGAAGGCTCAGATGGCGGACCAGGCCAAGAAGGTTCAGTGAACGGACTTCTGAACCGCGAGCACGTGGTTGAAGCGCCGGTAGTAGTCGATGCCGGACGCTACGGCGGTGATCACCGCAATCCACAGCGCGATGGGGCCGAGGACGTAGAACCGCTGCAGGTGGTCGTGCCCGAGTATCAGCAGCAGGATAGCGATCACCTGCGACACCATCTTGAATTTCCCGAGCGGTGAGGCGGCAATCACGATGCCTCGGGAATAGGCCACGCCGCGGAGCACCGTGACCGCAAACTCCCGGCCGAGAATCACGAGCACCATCCAGGCGGGCGCGAGGTCCATCTGCACGAGGGACAGGAGGGCCGCCGTGATGAGCAGCTTGTCGGCGAGCGGATCCATGAGCTGGCCGAGCGTCGTAACCTGCTTCCGCCGTCGGGCGAGATAACCGTCGAGCCAGTCCGTGAGCGAGGCCAGGCCGAAGATGGCCGCCCCGACGAGCTCCATCCGCACCCCCAGGATCAGACGTCCCTCGAACTTCGTGACGAGCACCACGACCAGCAGCGGTACGAGAAAAATGCGAGCGAGGGTGAGGGCGTTCGGCAGGTTCATGTTCGCGATTGGCGGCCCATGGGAATTCTAGCCTGAAGTCGGTGTAAGATCGTGGATTGTCATGAAAGCTATCCTGCTCGCCGGAGGAAAGGGCACGCGCCTGCGTCCCCTGACCGTCCACACGCCAAAGCCCATCGTGCCGATCTTCAACCGGCCGTTTCTTTATTACCAGATCGATCAGCTCCGGCAGGTGCCCGAGATCGACGAAGCCATCCTGAGCCTCAACTATCAGCCGAGGCGAATCGAGGAGATCTTCGGCGATGGCGAGGGACTCGGCATGAAGTTGCGCTATGTCGTCGAGCCCATGCCTCTGGGAACCGGGGGGGCCATCCGCTACGCGGGCGACTCTCTGACCGAGTCGGTCGTCGTCTTGAACGGCGACGTGCTGACGCAGGTGGATCTTCGCGCGGTCCTGGCGCTCCATCGGGAGCGCAAAGCCAAGGCGACGATCGTTCTGACGCCGGTCGAGAACCCGCGGGCGTACGGGCTGGTCGAAACCGACGCGCGGGGCAACATCAAGCGCTTCCTCGAGAAGCCGGGCGAAGACGAGATCACGTGCAACACCATCAACGCCGGCATCTACATTCTCGAACCGGATACGTTCGACCGAATTCCGAAGGACACATCCTGGTCCATCGAGCGGAGCTTCTTTCCTTCCCTCATCGAGCGCGGCGAGACGTTCGTCGCGTACGTCTACGACGGCTACTGGATCGACATTGGCACGCCGGCGAAATATCTCCAGGTGCACCGCGACATCATGGACGGGCTTTACGCGGCGCCGCCGTTTGATGGCGCGGAGCGAAAGTCGTGGATCTCTCCCGGCGCCAGACTCGAGGACGGCGTGGAGGTCCACGGCCCCTGCTTCGTCGATGAGGGCGTCGTGATAAAGACGGGCGCGAAGGTCCTCCCCTACTCGGTCATCGGGCGCCAGACGCACGTCGACGAGGCGGCGGTCATCGAGGCGTCCATCGTGTGGCCGAACGGGTGGATCGGCCGTGAGGCCGTGGTCCGCGGCTCGATCCTCGGGCGCAACTGTCACGTCGGCCGGAACGCGATGCTCGAGACGCCGGTCATCCTGGGCGACAAGACGGTCATCACCGACTACAGCAGGCTATGAGCATCGACGCCAACATCTTCAAGGCCTACGACATCCGCGGCCTCTACCCGTCGGAAGTCAACGAGGACGCGGCTCGGGCGATCGGCCGCGCCTTCGTCAGCTACTTGAACGCCAAGCGGATCGCGGTCGGACGCGACATGCGGCTCTCGTCGCCGTCGGTCGCTGCGGCCTTCATCGACGGGGCGCGCCAGCAGGGCGCTGACGTCGTCGACTACGGGATGATCGCGACCGACATGATGTATTTCGCCGTGGCCCGGGACGGCCATGACGGCGGCGTGCAGATCACGGCGTCGCACAACCCGAAACAGTACAACGGCATCAAGATGGTCAGGCGCGAGGCCTTCCCCTTGAGCGGCGATGCCGGCATCGGCGAGATCCGCGAGATGGTCACGACCAACACGCTGCCGGCGCCGGCGCCGGTCCGCGGTTCGCTCACGCATCAGGACGTGCTCGACGACTACGTCGACCACGTCATGTCGTTCATCGACGAGAAGGCGATCAAGCCCTTCAACGTCGTGCTGGACGCCGGCAGCGGCATGGCCGGCCTGGTCGGACCGAAGCTCTTCGCCCGCATTCCAACCCGCAAGCTGACGACGCTGTGCTTCGAAGTGGACGGACGGTTTCCCAACCACGAGTCCAACCCGCTCATCGAAGAAAACCGCCGCGACATCGTCGAGCGCGTGATCGCCGAGAAGGCCGACATCGGCATCGCCTGGGACGGCGACGCCGACCGCTGCTTCTTCATCGACGGCACCGGCGAGTTCATCGCCGGCGATTTCGTCACGGCCCTGCTCGCCGAATCGTTCCTGATGAAGCATCCCGGCGAAACGATCATCTATGACGTCCGGGCCAGCTATGCGGTCAAGGACATCGCCAGCAAGTACGGCGGCAAGGCCCTGATGAACAAGGTCGGCCACTCGTTCATCAAGCGGCGCATGCGCGACGAGCAGGCGATCTTCGGCGGCGAGGTCACCGGGCACTACTACTTCCGGAACAACTTCTACGCCGACAACGGGTTCATCCCGGCGCTACTCATCCTCGAGCTGATGTCAGTGAAGGGCCAGACGCTCAACCAGCTGCTCGCGCCGCTACGGGAGAAGTACTTCATCTCGGGCGAGATCAACACGAAGGTCAGCGACATTTCGATCGTGCCGCGAAAACTGCAGGAACTGGCGGCGCACGGCGTGTATGCGAAGAGTCGGCAAGACTTACACGCTCGACGGCTTCTCGGCCGAGTTCCCCGACTGGCACTTCAACGTGCGCGGCTCGAACACCGAGCCGATGCTCCGGCTGAACCTCGAGGCGACGACGCAGAAGTTGATGGAAGACAAGCGCGACGAAGTGCTGGCGTTCATCAGGAGCTGACGGTGGGTAGGCTCAGGGCTCAGGGCTCAAGGCTCAGGCAAGAGCCTTTGAGCCACAGTCGCGCGACGAGGATCTGAGAGCTCTTCCCTGAGCCTTGAGCCTTGAGCCCTGAGCCGTGCTACGATCTTCTCGACGTGCGGGCTTAGCATAGTGGTAATGTCCTGGCTTCCCAAGCCAGTTAGACGGGTTCGATCCCCGTAGCCCGCTCCAATTCTGATCTGGGGGCTTCGCCCCCAGACCCCCTACACAGTCGCTCGCGGGGACCCCTCCGATCCCCGCTCCGCTCCTGTGGGCGGCTCGCCTCGCTCGCCGCTTTCGTACGTCGAGCGCCTCACTTTACCTAGGGCGGTTCGCTTCGCTCGCCGCTTTCGTACGGCCGAGCCCGTCGAGCAAGCGGATCGCGTCGGGCAGGACTCAGGTGCTGTAGCGCTGCCTCACATCGGTCGGGCGCGTGAACTCGATGAAGGAAGGGGGGAACACCTCGCGCAGCCGCCTGTTCCCCCTCCTATTCCCCCTTCCCACGCCACTGTCGAGAATCGATGGCTCGAGATGACGTGTTGGCATCGCCCAACGACCGATGTGGTCGGGCTCTGGCATGCAACTGCCATTTCGAGCCGATCCGAGGCGCAGCAGTCGATGTGTTCACGCAGGGATCCGGATGCCGACAACGGCAGCGAAAAGTGGGCCGTAGGCAACCCTGAACGGGGTCCTACGCCACCTCTCTGGACCGCGCCGACTTCACTACGAGTCGCACGCCCACGCCGAGCCTCGCCAGCATGTCGATCAGGGCGTCGGTGCTAAACAGATCGATACGGCCACGGAGAAGATCGCTTACTCTCGGCTGTGTCACGCGAAGAACCCTTGCCGCTTCTGCCTGCTTGAGGCCCTTTGACGCAATGGCCTTTTGAAGCTGAATCAGCAGGTCAGCACGGACCAGGAGATGTTCCGATTCTTCATTCGAGAACCCGAGATCCCGGAAGACGTTTCCCGTGGAGGGTGTCACTCTAACCGCGTTTCTCTTTGCCATGCTGTTGCCTCAACTTCGCTATTGCACGAAACCGTTCGCGGCCGGTTCGCAGATCGTTCGCGCTCGTCTTCTGCGTCTTCTTCTCGAATGCGTGAAGGACGTAAATCGCGTCAACTCGCGTCGCCAGGTAGAACACCCGGTGGGCCCCGGCGATGTGAACCCGGATCTCACGAACGCCAGGTCCGACCGTTTGCATGGATTTCCAATCGTCTGGTTCGAGTCCCTGCTGGATGCGCCGGAGCTGGAAGCCCACCAGCCGTCGCCCGAGAGCGGGAAACGCTCGGATGTCACGCCGCGAGCTGCCGAGCCAGATGAGCGGTTTGTCCGGCATTGGTCACGTCAACATTATACAAGTTTTTGTATGACGCGCTTCAGATCCCCACCTGATGATGACGAACCGGAGGCTGCCGCCATGGCGATGCCGGTGCCGCGTCCCCGGATCAACACGAATGCGGTCAGCGCCACCCGGGTGCCGAGACCGCCAGCAGACGAACCATCCGGCTTGGCTCCCATCGCCCGCGCACTGACCCTGCGTTCACGCCGACGGCGCTGCTGCGTCTCTCGAAGATAACGTGTGTAGCGACTCGGCCACCCGCGTGTCAGGGTCTGCGAGCGTCTTGATAGGACTCAGCCATGACGCGATCTGGTTCCGACTGGCGCCGTTCTGGTCCACCAAGTCTCGACTGGGCTCGGCTGTCTAGGAAGGAAGCCCAGGGAAGGGGCCGTCTGGCAGGCTCTCGGCAACTGCATCAGTCGGGCGCCCCCGCGCGCTCGGTCGCTTTCTATTTACCGCGGCGTGCTACTGTTTGTCACCTCGGGCGACGTGGGGGCTACCGTTCCCTGGTGGTTTACCGCACCGATGAGCGCCCGGCTCTGGAGTGATGGTCTGCCCTACCGAGAGGCAAACGCGACTTTCCGCTCGTCATGCCAAACGACGACTACACGTTCGAACTCCCAATGGGTCGTGCGAGTCAGTCGTACGGAGACGATACCGGTCCCTGGCAGCCCCTGGACCGCATCGAGGTGACCTCACTGATGTGGCAAGACGGTGTTGTCGAAGGGGACAAGGCGACTGCCCGCCAGCATCATGAATTCGACAGCCAGCGCTCGGAACACATACGCGCCCTGCTGAAAATCCTCCGTGGAACCAACCGCTCCATCACCGCGCTTCGCGACGACATCTCGCGCACGCGGCCCCCGGACATCGAGCTGAGACAAGTCAGAGACGGCTTGATCGAACAGCTCGACCGCTTCGCAGGCCAGCACCTGTCCACCCATGGTCTCGAGTTCGAGACCTGGCTTGGTCGGACGGTGATGGATCAGGAGCAGTGGCTCGCGCGGATCGTCCTTCCGAAGTTGTGACGGACACGGTTCCGACCGAAGGTCTGGCCAGAGGGCCTCGACTCTTCATGCACCGTGGTCAACGTCCCGGTTTGCGTTAGCATCGGAGGGCGTGTCCAGAATGTCTCCACAACGCGGGGAGAACTGAGTGGAATCGCGCGAACGCCAGTGGATATTCGCGCGCCTGTAAGGTGTCGCGGATTAAGCGCTTGAAGCCAGAAGTCGCGCGCCATCACCAACTTGGAAAAACGCGTTAGTCGGTTTCGACCCCCGTAGCCCGCTATTCAATCTTGATCCGGGGGCTTCGCCCCCGGACCCCCTACACAGTCGCTCGCGTCCTTCGACTGTGCTCAGGACGCCCCGAGCCTTTGTCGATGGGGCGGGGACCCCTTCGGTCCCCTTTCCGCTCCTGTTGTCGTAACCACAATCAGAACGGGATGCCGAGCGTCAGCAGCGGGCCGTTCAGCGTCTGCGAGAAGTGCACGTCCTTCCCGGTCACGATAGTCCCGTCGACCCTGAGATAGGTCCAACCCCACCCTCCGCCAAGCGACAGGTGTCTGAGCGGCTTCCACTCGATGATGGCTGTCACCGCACCGCTGCGGCTCGAGTCGTCGCCGCTGAAGCCGATGTCGGCCTGAGTGAAGAGGCGCAGATTCCTGCTGAGCTCGGGATGGAAGGTCGCGCCGACGACGGGCTCCCAGATCCCGGGCTTCCAGGTCACCGGCTGAAAGTCGAGAATCGATGCCGTCATGTTGACCGCGAACCGCCGGACGCCTGCGTCGATGTAGAACGCGGGCGCGACTCTGAAGCCACCCATCAGCTTGAAGGAGATTGTGTCCATGGTCAGGTTGAAGTGCGGCGCGTCGACCGAGCCTGTCATGCCGGCCCACAGAAAGTCGCCTTCGATCGACAGGCGCGCGCGCTCGACGCGAACGCTCGCCAGCGCGGCACCGTCGAAGTTGCCTGACGTCGTCGCCCGCGGAATCGTGCTGCCGCCCGAGCCCCCGCCGGATCCAGGAGGAGTGGGCTGGCCTGGCAGCGTGACGTCGGCGCCGAAGACAGGCAGCCACGCGTGAATGGGATAGATAACCGTCCTCCAGCCTTCTCCGGCAGACGTGCCGGGCGTGCCCGGCGACTGCGCCGCGGCGAGTGTGGCAGTCAACAGCATCCCGGTCCCAACGGTCAACATTGCAAGTGATCTCAGACGCATTGTGTCCTTTTGAAAGTCCTACGGCTTTTGTGTCGGCCGCCGATTGAGCCAACCGGCCTGCCATCCGAGTGAAAATGTGGTGAAGTCAGCCCCCGACCGGATGACCGCCCCGGTGCTGCAGGCCACTTTGATCGCGTGGCGATTGCCGATCGGAAAGACCAATGTCGCGCCGACGCGCGAGTTCGACTCGCGGCCGCCAGTGGGGACGTTGTCGACGGAGACCTGGCCGCCGGCATACCACGTGGCATCGAACGCAGCCCAGGCTTTCAATGACAGTGAATAGCTGATGTGCGTCTGCAGCGCGGCAATCGGCGTCTGCGTGCGCACCGACGCCCCGGGATAGAACGAACCGTTGGCGCCGAACAGCCACAGCCCGGCGTATGCATCGACGAGCCACCTGTTTCCCAGCGGATACGACAGGGCCACCTCGGGTTTGAACGCCCACCGGTTGGTACCGAGGTTAATGAGGTGCTGCGGATCGTACTCACCGGTCGGTGCAACCGCGGTCAGACTCACGCCAACGATCGGCCGGCGCGGAGACTTCGCGAACTGTTGCGGCGTCATGGCCGGCGCGCCGGCGAGCAGCACGGAGAGACGGAGCCGCATGTCCGAAAATCCCGATCGGTCGATGCGCCGGGCCTGTTCACCGACGTCCCCCGTGATCTGCGCCGTCGAGTAAGGGAGCGCGGCAAGCCCCTGGGCGGTCCGGCCGAACAGGCTGAAGCTGTGAGCGACGCCCACCGACGGCGTCAGCACGTCTGCGTGCACGTTCTCGACCGCGAGGGTGGGGTCGGTGAGAACACCACCACTCGAGAAGCTGAGGCCCGCGATGGCGACGGTCAACCCGATCGGAGCCTTGGCGTAAGCGCGGGGATCGAGATCCTGCGCGACCGCGGGCGTCGCGATGAGCGTCAACCAGATCAGGCCGCTGGCGAGGCCGAGGAGCCGTGTCATCCGTGTCGGCATCCTCGTCCATCCGGCCGGGCCACTGACCTTCAACATCGGCTCATCGCTTCGTCGCTCTTGCTACCGCGTGACCCTGTATTCATTCGTCCAATCGTTCTACCGATCCGCTTCCATGACGACTTCCACCCGTCCCGAGCGTGCCGCCTTCTTCAAGATCGCGTGATCGCGTTCGCTTTGATCGGCGTAGGCGCTCGCGAACTTCGCGATCGCCTTGTCGAAGACGTCGCTCCGGCCAAGGTACCCGCTGATGCGTGCGGGCTCGCCGGAGCGCGCGTGCGCCCGCGCCAGCGCCCACCCGCAGAACCCGGCATACGTGACCATGAAGGTCGGACTGAACAATTCAGTTTGCGCCCCGATCTTCATGTCTCTGAGCTGGCGAACGAACACATGTCGGCCGGCCTTGCCCGTCGCCCAGCCAAGGAAGATGTCGCTGGCCGATTGCATGAGCCGGTAGCCGTTCACGATCCGCTGACCGTTGTGCGGGTAAATGCTCTTGCCGGCGTACGCCTCCAGTACCGAAGCGCGCGCTTCCTTGACCTGGAGGAACAGGGGATCCTTCTCGCTGGCCATCAGCAGGGTAATCGCGCAGAAGGTCCCGACGCTGCCGACACCCACCACCTTGATCGCGTAGTCCGTGATCGCGTAACGGTCGATGAGCAGCCGTCGATCGTCTTGCAGCGAGTTCCGGTAGCTGGCAAACGCGGCGCGGGCGCGCACGTCCAACTCCTTCGCGTTCTCGCCACTGAGGTGGTAAATCAGGGGTGGCGCGTCCTTGATGGTTGGCGCGTGACCAGCACTGGTCGCGAGCTTGGGGAAATCGTGCTCCAGCACGCTGCGCGCGCGGGCGGCCGCAAGCCGTTTCTGGCCCCGCCGGCTGCCCTCCTTGTCCGTGATTGTCGCGATCGCCTTCTCGACCTCGATGCTCGAGTACCACACCTCCAGCACCGCCATGTCGCTGTATTCCGCCATGCGTTCCCGGTACGAGCGGACACACGCCAGTACGGCATCCCTCGCGTTGGCCTTGCTGAAGCCGTTGTCCCGGCACGCCAGGACGAAGCTCGCCGCGAGGCGCTTGACGTCCCACTCCCAAGGCGCCGGAAGCGTCTCATCCAGGTCGTTGATGTCGAACACGAGCCGTCGCTCGGGCGTGGCATACGCACCGAAGTTGAGCAGATGACAGTCGCCGCATGCCTGTACGCGCATGCCGGTGACCGGCGTTTCCGCCAGGTCTGCCGCCATGTTCAGTGCCGCTCCCCTGTAGAAGGTGAACGGTGTCCGCACCATGCGTCCGTAGCGAATGGGGATCAGTTCGGGGATGCGCCCCTTGTTCGACTGCTCCAGTAACCGCATCGGATTCGGGCGGTGAGCCGATGCTTTCCAGATCGCATGCGAGCTGCGCGGGCACGTCTCCCGCAGGCTCTTGCCGATTTCGCGGAGCTCATTCAGCGTTGGCCGCAATGCGGTGGCGGGACGGTTCCTCCCGTGTCTGGTCTTTGTCGGCATATCTCTTCCTACCTTCCCGCAGTGGCTCGAACGCGTTGGGTAAGTCAGCTCGTAGGTTTGACTTCAGAAGGCGGCAATCCGCTGAATGACCCAGAACATGGCCATGCTTCCGATGGCATAGGGCGGGATCAGCTCGAGGACGGCCGAGGGCTGAGGATGCAGCCATGAAGGCCGGAGCGATTGGGCCACGCGGTGGCCGAGCGCGACGACCGCCAGGACGAAGCCGATGAACAGAAAATGGCCGGCCTCGACTCCCAGGCTGAAGAACAACAGCGCCGTTGGAACATGTCCGTCGGGCAAGCCGGCATCGCTCAGCCCGCTGGCAAAGCCCAGGCCGTGCATGAGTCCGAATGTGAGCGCCACCACCCACGGTGCGCGCGCCGTGAGTCCAGGCCGACCAGCTCGGGCGCGCAGGATCTCCGAGGCCACAAATACAATGCTCAGGGCGATGACGGCTTCGACTGGCGCCTGCGGGACATGAATGTAGCCGAGCGTGGCCAGCGTGAGCGTGATGCTGTGCGAGACGGTGAAGGCGGTGACGGTCTTGACCAGCCTCCATCCGCCGGACGTGATGATGATCAATGCGAGCACGAAAAGAAGGTGATCGATGCCCGAGAGAATGTGTTCGACGCCGAGCACGGTGTACGTGCGCGCGACGCCCAGTGCGCCGGCCGGGGCCGCGACGACAAACGACGGAGCGGACGGCGTCAGGCGCGTCACCTGACTGGAACCGTCGAGGCGCTCCAGACGCACGAGCACATCGATCACAGTGGCGCTGAGACCGGCGACGTGTATCGTTCCACCGGTCAACCCGCCGGCGCACGTCACAGTCCAGCGCTCGATGAAGGCGGCGTTGACCATCGACGCTCGGGGCTCAGTGGTGTTCGTGCAGTTCCCCGGTAGTTCCACGTAGATTCCGAACCGCAGGTTCTCGCCCTGGCCGGGCACCTTCCAGAGCGCGTCGTAGCTGTCCGAGCCGGTCTGACGCAATTCGAGGTATCCGGGACGGATTTCGTGCGCGGACGCGGCGGGTGCAGCCGCGACGAGCAGGGTCAGGATGAGAGCCGCGCGATTCATCTCGCCCTCATCGAGGCGAGCGTCGGTTGCACCGGCGCCAGGTTCTCGACCGTGACCGTGTAGCGCTCGAGCATCTCCCGGTACCTCTGCTCTTTCACCTCGGCCAGCTGCGCCGTCTCCCACTCGCGACGCACCGCGCCACGCACCTCCGCCAAAGCGGGTGCCCGCGCGTCCTGTCGCTCGCTCACGAACACGAGATGCACACCGAAGTTGGAGTCGACCGGTCCGTGCCATTTGCCGAGCGACAGTCCTCCGACAGCCTTCGAGAACCCGTCGCCGAACTGCCGTGCGATGTCGCTGGCCGTGAGCGCGCGGAACTGCTGGCCGAGCAGGAATGAATCGCCCAGCGCTGAGACATCGCTGCGGCTGCCACTGTCGTTCACGCGCGCGAGGAGTTGTGCGGCGTCACGCGCCAGGCTCGCGCCGTGCTTCTCGGGGTTGAGATACACCTGGCGGAAGGTGAATCGTGGCTCGACCCGAAACGTGTCGGGGTGCGCCTGTAGGTACGCATGCAACTCGACCTCTGTCGGCTCCCGCTCGGCGGCCACGTCGTCGGAGATGAACTCCATCTTTTGCTGCAGGCGGCGTCGGATCACCGCATCGTCTTTGTCGAGGCTCAAGGCCAGTGCCTCGCGGTAATAGACTTCCTCTCGCACGCGGGCCCGGATCAGACCTTCCCACTCCTCAGATGTAGGCTCTCGTTGTCGCGTGCGGGTGAAGCCTTCACGCATGGACGCGAGCTGACCCTGCGTGATGACGATACTCCCGCCCTCGCCGGCGGCCCCTCTCGACACCACGCGGTACGCGGCGAAGATCACCATCCCCAGAAGGAGGAAATGCAGTAGTGGTTCCTTGAGCCATCTCTTCATGAAGCTCTCCCTGCCAGGCTGTCGGCCCTGATTAGAGTGAGTCATGGTGTTCTACTTTCCCGAACCGCCTGATGGCGAATACCAGATCGGCGAGGTGTAGGCCCGGTCGGTGACTGTCATCGGCACATCGGCGGACATCTTGATGCCGTACCGCTTCTGGTCGTAGGCCGTCCAGCGCGGCGACGGGATCTGGATCACGCGGACGTAATAGAACGCGTGCTGTGCCGCATCGAATGCCGGGTCTGTCCAATAGGCCGATAGCGTCGCGGCGCCGATGGTGTTGGTGTAGGTCGCGTTCGCGACGTCCACGGTGCTGCCGACCGGCGTCTTGCAGCGGCCATCCGCGCCAATCGTGCGCCCGCCGGAAACGGCGACGTCGAAGATGCGCTCCTGTGTCTTGCCGTCGGCGCCGAGCCAGCCCTTGATGATCTGGATGCGATCCAGGTTCGGGCCTTCCACATCCCGCATCGCCTGCACCATGAAGACGGGGCGCTTGCCGGCCGGCGCTGTGGACAGATCCCCACCCATGGGCACGCCATGCGCGTAGCCGTTGGCTGCGAAGTCTCGTCTGTCGAGGTCCGCTTTCGCGAAATCCCAGCCCGCGAACACGCGCACGACCGGGCGGTCACCGGTGGTGGCGTACACTTCCTTGCGCTTGAGCGCGTCCCAGATCGCCTCGCGGGTGTTCTCGCGCGCCCACACGCCGCCCAGGCCCGCGGCTTGCTCGGCCCCGACCGAGACCAGCGGTCCCTTCTTTGGATCGTTGTTCACCATGGCAAGCGGAGTCTTCCAACGGTCCGGGGATGGCAATCCGTTGGCGAACTCACCGAAGAAGTTGTCTTCGCTTGTGGTGACGACGCCGATGTGGGCGTCGTTGCCGCCGATCAGGCCGGCTTTGTAGGGATTGGCTCCAAGAGTGGCTTCGAGTTCGAGACCACGTTTGAGCGCCGAGCGGACGTAGTTGCTGCTCAACGAGCTGTTCGGCGCCGCCTCCATCTTCCCGAAATCAATGTCCCAGCGCTCGAAATTGGCGAATTCATCGTTCGGCGACAGGTAGGGATTGGTCTCGCTGTCGCCCTTGATCTGCGTTGCCTCGAGGAGCGGTTCGTGGGCGGCGCGCGTCTCCGCGTGGGCCCGGTCCATGGGTTTTCCGTCGAAGGTCTCCGCCGAATACATCATGCCGCTGCTGAGGTTGCCGTTGTGCGGGATGGCGAGCACCTGGCCGCTGGTCTTCTTCGCGTAGGCGTCCATGTACGCCCACAGTCCCACCGGATCCTGGCTGTCGAAGGTGGAAAAGGGAACGACTTGGTTCACGCGGTCCGCGTTGTCGCGGAAGACGACGGTGCGATGGAGGTTCTTGCCCCCCGGCGCTGAGGTCCACTCGAAGCCGTGCAGCGTGGTGAACACGCCCGGCTGGTTCCACTTCTCGGCGGCCGCGGTCGCGTGCGCCCAGGCCGAGGCCGTGAGCTTGCTGGCGTCGAAGACAGGCTTGCCCGTCTGCATGGAGACGACCGCTTCGATGGCCGCCTTGACGCCCTCCTGTGTACTCGTCTTGGACATCTCGTACCACCGTTTGCCGGTTGGGTCGGCGAGGAGCTCAGGGCTGCCGGCGCGAATTTGATCGGAGATGCCCATGTACTCGGCGTGGTCGGTGATCGAGACCCAGTCGAGTGGCCGGTCCTGTTTGAAGCGCACGCCGTTGTCCAGGACGACTTCGCCGCCCGTGGCCACCCGGAAGAGATCCTCGGGCGTCGTCGTCACCCCGAACATGCCCGAGTCGAAGGAGTAGCCGGTGTGGACGTGCGCGACGCCCCAGAGAACGCGGTTCGGGAAGGCCTGATCGACGTTCGGTGAAAACTGCCCACCTCCAACGACCGCAGCGGGTGTGGCCGTGACCGGCGGCCTGGCCGTTTCCTGCGGCGGGGCTTGCGTCGCAGCCGGTTGCGGAGACTGCTGCGCGCACCCTGCACCCACGACAATCAGGCCGAAGCTGATGGCCGCGAAACCCGCGAGGGCTCCTTGACTGAGTCGTTCGTTCCTTGTCACGGTTCTATTCATGCTCTGCTCCAGCTGCGTTGATCGAATGCGTGTCGACTGCTCTTCCAATTGAAGGTGAGCGCTCTCCGCTCCTCAATTCTTCGGCGGCAGGTAGCCAGGCGAGCCACCCGTGGTGGGCAGAAGCCGCTTCGCAGCGACCTGCTCGACCAGCAGCCGGTGCATGTGCTCCTGCAGCGATTGCGTTCGTTCGTTGGCGTTTCTTGGATGCGCGAGGTTGTGCTGCTCGAACGGGTCGACCGTGAGATCGTAGAGTTCGTACTCGTCAGGGAACGGCTCGGTGACCGTGACGATCTTGTTGCCACGGTGGAGACGCTCGTCGCGCACGCCGGGTACCGTCCAGCACTGCGGGTTGTCGTGATAGCGCGACAGCTTGACGAGATGTTCCTCGCCGTCGACCGTGACCTGTGCCACGACGGTCTCGATGTGGTTCGGCTGAACGACCTCGGCGTACACTCCCAGCTTGCGCGCCCAGCGCTGCATCGGGCTGCCAGGGTTCGCGCTGCCCTCGCTGATCTCGTCGTCGGTGACGAAGAGGACCGGGCCACTTGGTGGCCGCTCTCCGGTGCCGCGGACAAGCCCGGAGAGATCGCGCCCCACCAATGGCCGCGCTTCGGTGTGGGTGGCGGCGACTCGCTCGAGAGCCTCTGCGGGATTGATGCTCGCGAGGCCAAGCAACGTTGGCAGCAGGTCCGCGTGGCTCGTGGGATAGTCGGCCTCGCGCCGACCGCCCTGAAAGAGCGGGCTCGAGACCACGAACGGAACGTGGACCGTCTCCTCGTAGGCGTTATGCCACTTCTGGTGCATCCCGCCGTGCGCGCCGAGCATATCCCCGTGATCGGAGGTGAAGACGACGATCGTGTTCTCGTGGGCGCGCGTTTCCCGGAGGGCGTCGAGTACGCGTCCGATCTGCTCGTCAACCGTCCGCTGCAGCTGGTAGTAAAAGCGACGCTGCGTCTCGACCCACGGCTGCGGCATGAGGATCTTTCCCCAGGCGTCGATGTAGCTTTGCTGACACGCAGGCTTGGTGGACAGGTCTTCCTTGAACGTCGGCGCATCGGGAACGTGCGGCACGGAGTCAGTGTCGTAGCGCAGACCCTGGGCGAGGGCTATGACGCCGAATAGCGCGATGTCGTGCGGGTTGAGAAACGAGCATACGGTGAGCCACGGCTGCTCGCTCCCGTCCTGGTCCAACCGCTTCAGAAGAGCGATCGTCTCGTCCGCCGTGAAGGGATCTCTCGCCGTCCCGGTGTTCTGGTAGCCCAACCCGTGCGCTTCCGGGCCAACCCACTCCGAGAAGCCGTAGTCGTCGAGCAGGTCGCTTTCGAGGTAGGCGGCGACGTTCTCCGCGTTGACGTTGCCGTCCTTGTCGAGTGTCTGGAGATAGCCCTTGCCGTCGGCACCCTCGAGGTGCGAGTGCGAGACGTGCCATTTACCCTTGTAGAACGTCCGGTAACCGCCAGCCCGGAACCAGTCGCCGACCGTCGGAACTGTGTCCGGCGCGAGCCAGGACATCTCCGGGCCGTCGGCACTCTTCGCGAGGCCATCGGTCTGCGTGACCCCATGCAGCGACGGGTACTGGCCGGTCAGTATCGACGCACGGCTGGGTGCGCAGGCCGCCGACATCACGTAGTGCCGATCGAACGAGACTCCCGAATCCCGAAGGCTGGCCTCGGCAGGCAGCGCCTCGCGACGAAAGCGCCGCAACTCGTCGGTCTCGTACGCCGTCGGATGACGCAGCTGATCGGTCAGGATGATGAGAATGTTCGGTCTCTTCGTTGCCATCGCTGTGGTCTCTTCTCTCAGTTCTGCCTGGTAAGTGTGCGGTGTCGGGCCGCATTCATAGTCGGAGGCCGCGGATGCACCAGACTGCCAGCGTGAGGTGAAGAACAACCGCTGACCAGAGGCCGATGCCGGATAGCTTCAAACCCAGACCCGCGTAGAGGAGCACTGTGATCGCGGCCAAGTTGTAAAGCAGGATCGCTGCAACTAGTCCTCGCCCAGCGACGCTCCGGCCATCGTCGCGCGCCAGCCAGCAGCCGATCCCCAGCGCCAGCAGCGCCGAGCCGGCGACTCGCGCGAGGACGAGCCCGACCGGCGTATCGAGCGCCGTGCCGAGCAGCAGCGACACCGGCGTCGCGGGCGACACCATCAGCGCGACGCCGGTGATGGTCTCGAGGCATGCCGTCACGACGAGCAGGTTCTTCATGGGAACTCAGGGCTTGTCTGCGCGCGCCGTCTCCACCCCTGGAGCATCGGTAGTCGGTCCTACTGCCTCGCCAAAGCCAGACGGAGAGCATCCTCCGGCGCAATCAGGTGATCCGCGTTCTCCGCAGCCTCCGCGATGGCCAGCTGAACCCCCTTCACCCGGCCGTTGAAGCGATTGCCCTGCGGCCCGTAGTCCGGCGACACCGGTGCGCCCGTATCCTCGCCGACGTCGCACCCGTCGTCGGCGGAGAAGATCATGGCCTGCGTCATGGGGATGGTTCCTTCGCCAACCTTCTTGCCGTCGATGAAGAGCGTCGCCTGGCCGCCCTTTCCGAGACCGCCGCCCGCGTACGCGAATTCCATGCGCACCTGGTGATCGCCCGCCGGGATCGTGCCGGTGGATTCCACGTAGTAGTGGTTTACACCGGCGACGTTGTAGCAGTACTTGAGCTTCCCGCCCTTGGCATAGAGTGTCCAGCCCCCGATGTTCGCACCCTGCGCGATGATCACGCCCTCGGCGCCCTGCGCCGGCACCACGATCTCGGCCGTGACGGAATGCGACTTGTTCTTGATGCTGAGCACGCAGTTCTCCGACAGCCGGCCCATTCCGCCGAAGAGGAGTTGCGTCTTCCCCTTGACCAGTACCGGCCGGCCAGCGATGTCCGGGTTCAACTTCTCGGCGACGCGATCGTCGATAGGCAGCACCTTGTAGCGCGCCGCTTCGATCAGCCAGAGGCGTTGCAACTCGTGGAGCTTCTCCGGATGGACCTTGGACAGGTCGTTAGCCTGGCTCCAGTCCGTACTGGTGTCGTAGAGTTCCCAGACGTCGTCGTCGAGGGCGACCGTCTTCTGGCCGACGATGATCCAGGGCGTGCGGTGCTTGGTCACCGCTGTCCATCCCTTGTGGTAGATGCCACGGTTGCCGAACATTTCGAAGTACTGCGTCTCGTGGCGCTCCGCCGCGTCCGGATCATTGAAGGCGGAGAGCATGCTCACGCCTTCGATCGGATCCTGCTGGATGCCGTCAACCGCGACGGGCTCGGGAAGGCCCGCCGCCTCCAGGATGGTGGGTGCCACGTCGATGACGTGGCTGAACTGGGAGCGGATCTCGCCCTTCGCGTTGATCCCCTTCGGCCAGGAGACAATCGTGCCGTTGCGCGTCCCGCCCCAGTGCGAAGCGACCTGCTTGGTCCACTGGTAGGGTGTGTTCATGGCGTGCGCCCAGCCCACCGCGTAGTGGTTGTAGGACTCGGGTCCGCCCAGCTTGTCGAGCCGCGCCGTAAGGAACTCGGGTGTCTCGAGATCGGCCAAGCCGTTGAAGTTGGCCATCTCGTTGTACGCGCCGTTGAGCGTTCCTTCGGCGGAGGCGCCGTTGTCGCCGATGATGTAGTAGACCAGCGTGTCGTCGGCGATGCTCAGCTTCCTCAATGTCTCGAACAACCGCCCGACATGGTGGTCGGTGTACTCCATGTAGCCGGCGTACACCTCCATCTGTCGGCGCAGGGCAGGCTTGAGCGCTTCAGGCATGTCGTCAAATGCCGGGATTTCCGCGTGGCGCATAGTCAGTTGGCAATCGGCCGGGATGACCCCCAGCTTCTTCTGCCGGGCGAAGGTTTCTTCGCGCAGCTTGTCCCAGCCGTGATCGAACTTGCCTTTGTACTTGTCCGCCCATTCCTTCGGCACATGATGGGGCGCGTGGGTGGCACCGGGCGCGAAGTAGATGAAGAACGGCTTGTCTGGCGCGAGCGCCTTCTGCTGCGCGATCCACGCCACCGCCTTGTCGGTCATGTCCTCGACGAGGTGGTAACCCTCCTCCGGTGTCTTCTTCGGTTCGACCGCCGTCGTGCCTTCATAAAGCGTCGGGTACCACTGATTCGCTTCGCCGCCGATGAAGCCGTAGAAGTACTCGAAGCCGCCGCCGCCCGTGGGCCATGCATTGAAGGGTCCGGCCGGGCTCGTCTCCCACACGGGCACTTCGTGGCACTTGCCGAACTGTGCCGTGTTGTAGCCATTGAGCTTGAGTGTCTTTGCCAAGGGCGACATGCTGTTGGGCAGAACCGAGCAATAGCCCGGCGCGCCGGTGGCGGTCTCGGTGATGGAGCCCATGCCCGCGGAGTGGTGATTGCGACCCGTCAGAAGCGCCTGCCGCGTTGGTGAGCACAGCGCTGTGGTGTGAAACCGGTTGAACTTTAGGCCGTTGGCCGCCAACTGCTCCGCGTTCGGCGTCTGACAAGGGCCGCCAAACACGCTTGCCGAACCGAATCCGGCATCATCGAGGAGGATGACCAGGACATTGGGTGCGCCCTTGGGCGGACGTAGTTGCTCGATAGGTGGAAACGTGCTGTCCGGATCCTTCGCATCGTAGGCGACAAACTGCGGCCGCTGCGTGTTTGGCATCGGAAGATGCGAACGGAACTTCTTGTTGTCGTTGCTCATCGTTGTGGCTCCCGTTATGGTCTCGAGACCAATCAGAACGTCGCGCGATTCGCGGTTTGCTTCAGAACGCGACGATTCGCTGAATCACCCCAGAACGCCACGCTGCCGATCGCGTCCGGCGTACTTCTGAGTTTCAACGCGTTCTTATTTCCGCCTGCCGCCACCACCGCCACCAGGGCGATAGCTGCTGGCACCCGATGCACCGCTGCGCGTCATGCCGCTGTAGGTGTTCGTGCGCTGCGCACCCTGGGCGCGCGCCGCGGCGTCGTTCTGCACCTGACTCACCGTCGCCGGGTTCGCAGATCCGGCCGCGCGGGCACTGGCTTGAGATTGCGCTTGCTGTTTCTGCGCCGGTGTCGGCTGCTGCACGCTGTTCCAGCTGCCGTTGTCGTACTTCTGCCAGCTGCCGCTGTCGGACTTCTTGTAGACGTTGCCATCGTGACCGGCGTAGAGGTCGCCGCTGTTGCTCTTACCGACCGCAGACGTATTGCCAGCCGGACCGGTCACTCGCGCCGAGTTGCCTGCGCTCGACTGTGTCGTGCGCGTCGTCACGCCAGTACCGTTGTTCGTGGTGCGCTGCGTGCTGGCCCATTGATCGCCGCGCTGAACGCTCGTCGAGCCCCAGCTGCCGTAGGCGTTCGCACCCTGGGCCGTTTGGCCGTAGGCCCCGGTGCGCGGATTGTACGCTTGCGCCGCGCCGGCCGCACCGTACGGACCGTAGGCGACCGCGCCCCGCGAGTACACGCCGGTCGACGGGTTGTAGCGAGCCGCTGCGCCGGCGCCGCCATACGGCCCGTACGCCACTGCGCCGCGAGTGTAGGCGCCGGTCCATGGGTTGTACGCCGCCGCGTACCCGTAGGTCGGATAGTGCGGGTAATAGACCGGATAGATTCCGGGGTAGACGTACGGCGGATAGTAGTAGCCCGTGCCCCACACCGCGCAGCCCCACGCGACCATCACGCCGGAGTACGCAGGGGACGCCACGTACACGACGGTCGTGGGCGTGTAGCTCTGGACCGTGACGTACGTAACGCTGTACGACGGCGAACTGACCGGGATGGTGTAAACGGCCTTCGGCACGTCGCCCGTCACTTCCCACGGGCCGGTTGGCGTCCTCGACATGAACCAGACGCCCGGGAAACACATGTAGTAGAGGTCGCCGACTTTGAGAATGTCCTTGTCGGTGTTGACGGCACGCTGGACGGTGGTCGTGTCAATCGGCTGAAACTGCGGCGTCCCCTGATACGACACTGCAGGCGCCTGCAGATCCTTCCGGACGGTGGCCGATTCGGGAATCTGCGCGAGGAGCACCGCCTCGGCGGCCTCGGGCGTGCCGGGCACCGACGCGAGCACGCGCGAGCGCGGATGTTCGAGAGGGATCTTCTTGAAGTCGTCCGGCAGCTTGAGCGACGCGAAGGTCCAGGGTCCGCCGAAATCCGGCGCCGAGAACCACCGGCCCGAGACGAGAAGATAGACGGCGCCGGTGCGGGTCATACGGAACACGTCGCTGTCGGTGTTGCTGACCCAGAGCAAGCCGGCCGTGCCGCCGACGGGCGCGTAGTTCGGCTCGCCTTTGAGGAGAATCAATTCCGCCGGCGTCGTGGTGGCGAAGACCTTTGGCGCGTCGCTCGGTGCGATCCGCTTGCCTGGCAATGCACCTTTGGCATCCTTCCAGTTCGCGTCGTTCGGCAGCTTGTAGAAGCTGTCGGGCAGGGTGCCCGCGTACGTCCACGGACCCTGCAGCGCCGAAGCCTTGAGCCACGTGTCCGTCGCCCGTAGATACAGCGTGTGCGTCGGCGTGTGCTCGAAGAGATCCCAGTTCGTGTTCACGGCGAACTGGAGATCGTTCCCCTTGATCGCACTCCAGATCGGATCGCCATCGACGTTCACCAGAATCGCCGATGTCTTGCTGAAGAAGACCGGTGGCGGTTCTGCTTTCACTCCCTCGATGTTCTTGGGGATGATCTGGCTCTTGTCGAGGTTGGCGAGCACGCGATCGAGGGCAATGACTCGGTCTTCCGGCCGCACGGCGGCCATGATGTCCGCGACGGCCACGCGGATCTGGTCTCGCTGGAGGGTCGGGAAATTCGAGTCGGTAATCCGTAGATCCGCGAGGTTGACGAGCCGCTGCGCCGTCGACACGCTGGTGGCCGACTCGGCCTTGATCGTGCCGAGGGCGGCCTGTGCGGCGCCCGCCGGCGTGTACCAGATCGCGGCGTAGAAGACGATGTCCTTCTGATCGACCCAGCTGGCGATCTGCGGCTGATAAATCACCAGGCCGGCGCCGCCGGCGCTGGTGCTGGTGCGCGGCCAGCCCCGTCGAGAGCAGGCGCGGCATTCGCCGGCCTGGCCGCCGCCTTCGGCGCGGACTGTCCGCTAATGGTCGTCGCAATCGGCGAAGCGATCGTGCTGAGCGCCGTCGCAATGACGGCGCATCCCAGCACTACGTGCCTGTGTCGTGGACTCACTGTTTTACTGCCTCACGTACTGGAAGTTTTCAATCTTCGCCGTCAACTTCTTCGCCGGTGCGTTGACCACCGTCGTTGCGGCATAACTAGGCCCGCCGCCCGGCACGTTGGCGAACTGGACCGTGCCGTCGATCGGGTCGCCCTCCAGCGTCGCGTGGAACAGGACGCGGTTGATCGCCTGCGTCTTGGGATCGATCTCGTACACCAGCTTGTCGCCAGGAGAGATCACACCTTCGGCATAGAGCTGAACGAAGCCGCCGGGGGCCTGCGCCGTCAGTACCCGCGCAAAGAATGCCTGGAGCAGCTCCGGCGACGGGACGAGATATCCCTTGCAGAGCTCAACCAGATCGCCCGCCCACTCCTTGAACTCGGCTTTCTTTTTTTCGATGACCTTCCCCTTCAGCCCGCGGGCCGGCTCGGCCGGCGGCGCCGGGTTGAGCAGCGTCTTCTGGACCTTGCCGTCTGCGTCGAAACGCATGGCGTAGAGCTTGGCGGGCTTCGGATCGCCCTTGAGCGTGACCTCGACTTTCATCGTCCAGCTGTACATCCGCAGGGCGGCCGCGTTCGCCTTGGCGGACTGGCCGAACTGCTGCGCCATGGCCTTCATGTCCTGGGACTGAGCGAACGCGGTCCCGGCAGAACACGCGAACAGCGCGGCGACAGTTGCTGACTGCAACACCTTCATGAAGTCCTCCGTTTACTTTCCTGTCCAATGAAACGTCATCGAGAATGCCGGACCGTACTGCGTCACGGCGTACTCCAGCTCGTTGACCACCCCGCTCCCGCTCTTGGGCACGTCGCCCGTGTCGATGTGGAGCGCGTTGTACCCCACCGCCAGCCCCATCCAGCGCTTGATGAGGAACTCGACGCCACCGCCCGCACTCCAGGTGAACGCCGACCCGCCTCCGATGTCGGCCTGCGTGAGCAGCACCACTTTGTCGCCGAGCCTGGGGCGGTATGTGAAGCCGGCGATACCGGCCACGTTGGTCTTGCTGATGTCGATGTCCGCCAGCTGTCCGCCCACAGGACCGGTGAAGCGCGCGTTCGGCGACATCGTCAAGGTGCGGATGCCGCCAACGATGTGGAACTTCGAGCCGGGTGTCACCTCGAAGGTGGCTTTCCCGTTGAAGATGATCTGGTCGAACTGGAACGTGCCGGCGATCGGCGCGTTGAGGATCGGCGTCGTGTAGCTGGTGTCGGTCGACAGACGAATGAAGTTGATGTCGCCGACAACGCCCCATGGGCCCTTCCGCGCCTCGCCGTGAAACGAGAATGCGCCCGCCAGTTTCGACTTCGCGTCGGCGAAATCCATGTACACCGGGATGTTCCTGGTGCCGTTGATGGCGATGTTGCCGTCAGTCGTCGCGACCCAGAAATAGAGCGGCGCGATATCGACCTCCAATTTGTCGGTCTGGGCAAGAGCGACTGGCGGCGCCGCCAACATGCCGCAGATGGCAATCGCCAGAGCGCACGCGCGCGAGAAATGCCTGACTGGGATTCGTCGATGCCTGTGCAAGGGTGTCCTCACTGTCCTTTTCCGACGTGCGCCTTTGCGGCATCGCGTCGTGCCACATGGTCCATGACCAGCTTGTAGGCGATGTAGTACTTGTAGATGTTGCTGACGTAGGTGACGGTCTCGCGGCCGATGCGCGCCGAGGCGACGCGCTCGACGTTGCCGATCCACACATTGGGGTCGAGACCCTGCTTCTCCGCTTCACCCCGGAGCTGCCTGATGCGCCCTGGCCCGGCGTTGTACGACGCGAAGGTCATCAGCATCTTGTTCACGTCGTCCATGGGATCGTCCTTGTAGTACTGGTCCATCATGAAACGCATGTATTTCACGCCGGCGTGGATGTTGGCTTCGATCTCGGTGATGTCGCCGACCTTGAGATCCTTGCCGGTGGCGGGCATGACCTGCATCACCCCGATCGCGCCGACGGGGCTCTTGACGTGCTGGTCGAGCGTTGACTCCTGATAGCCTTGCGCGGCCATCAGCAGGTAATCCACGTGATACTGCGCGCCGTACTTCCTGAAGAGATCCACGACCGCCATGAACTTCTTGCGCTCGGCCTCTGATGCGGCGCTCTTCGCATACTTCACGTCGTCGAGATAGCGGCGCTCGATGGTGTTTCGGAACGCGTCGCCTTTGCCGTGCTTCCGAATCCAGGTGTTGACGGCGTTCAGGAGCCGTGGGTTCTCCTTGCGCACCGCGACGGCCAGTTCGCCGCCGGAGCGCACGGCCACGTCGGCGTGCACGGTCAGGCCGGTGAACACCTTTTTCCAGAATTGGGCGAGGTAGTCATCCGTGATGGTGATTGGCACCAGGCCCGCGTTGACCATCTCGAGGACATCGTCGTCTTCGAGCACGAGCGGGAGCGGCGTGATGATCACCGCGGCTTTGCCGCGGGCCTTCAGCCGCTCGTTCAGCGCGGCGAGGCTCTCGGCGTAGATGCTCCGCTCGCGAACGAATACTTCCTGGCCGGCCAGATCGTCCAGCGTCGCGATCGGCGGCGCGCCAGGCCCAGTCACCACGACTTCGCTGACATTGGTCCTGGTCGGCTCCGAAAAGGCGGCGAGTGCCCGGCGCTCGGGCGTCACCGTCAGCATCGCGGCGATGAGATCGACCTTGCCGGTCAGGAGCGCGGAGGCCAGTTGATCGCGCCCCAGCGGCACGGCCGCGACGTGCACCTTGAGGTTGCCGGTCTTCAAATCGGCGTTCAGATCGTCTTCGAACAGCTTGATCGACTCGTAGGCCAGGCCGCGCTGCTGTCCCTTGTCGATGAAGTAATGCGTGCGGTTGAAGGTCACGCCCACGCGAATCACCCGGCGCTTGACCATCTCGTCGAGGTCGCCCGTAAACGCGTCGAGGACGGTGACGCGCAAGTTGCCGGGCAGGGCGTCGTACGGCGAGGGCACTTCTGGCAACGGGAGGTCGGCCGCCGCCATTTCCGCAGCCGGAGCGGCGGCCGGCGGCGTCGAGGCCGGCGCCGCCGGCTTCTCGCTGCCGCATGACGTGGCAGCTACAGTGGCCAATACTGCCAGGACAATGCGGTACGTCACATGCCGGGCGGAGGTAGCGATCACCGGGCGTTTCTTGGCAGTCATGTCCGGTTGTCCTTTCGACCCGTGTGCTGCGGGTCTCGCAGCGCCTCCACCAGTTCGAGACCACCGATGTGCCCGAGATCGTCGAAGCTGATGTCCGGAGGGGTGACTGACAGGTCGATGACGGCCAGCAGGAGGCGGTACTCGGCCGATCGGACGTGCTCGTCGAGGGCCTCCCGTGTGGCCCACTGGTCGCAAATCGTCAATGCTTCGGGGTTGCCCACGTCCTGAGAAATCGAGAATCCCGCGCAGCCGGCCTTGGCGGTTGCGTGCCCCATGAGCACGCGAAGCGTTCGAAGGACCTCAGACCTGTGCTGCTCCGAGATCGCGAGACGCACAGTCGACATGATCATCTGTGCGGATATGAAGCACGAGTCGTGCCTCACACAGAAAGGGCGCGAGGCTTCACGGCAAGTCCATGTACGGCAATGACTTGATCGCTTGTCGCTGGTAGGAGTGGTCTGACTCTGACACCGCTACGTCCCAGGATGCCGGGAGTTTCCCAATCGGCCGTGAAGTACAATGAGCTAGCGTTTAGCTCAGGCATTCATGCCGAACTCTGCTTCCGGCCTCGATCTCACCGCCTTCGAACGGCTCCTCACGGACATCTCAACCAGGTTCGTCAACGCCGCGCCGGCGAACGTGGATGCCGAGATCACAGGCGCGCTTCGATTGCTTGTCGAGTTCCTCGGCATCGATCGCAGCACGCTGTTCCAGCGAACTGTCGACGGCATGAATCTGGAGACCACGCACCACTGGGTCGCGGAAGGAGGCGAGCCTGTTCCTCAATTCGTCCCCAGCGACGCGGTGCCGTATGCTTTTCGCAGGCTCTTCGACGGCCGCTCCTTCTGGTACTCAAGCCTCAATGACCTTCCGCCAGACGCGGCGCGTGATCGCGCGTTCCTCGAGAAGCACGGAATACGTTCCAATCTGACGTTCCCGCTGGTCGTGGGCGGCTCCGTCATTGGTGCCCTCGGCTTCGGTACACTGCGGCGAGAGCGCGCCTGGCCTGATGTGCTGCAGGAACGGCTCTTGGTCGTGGCCCAGGTCTTCGCGAACGCCCTCGAGCGAAAGCGGTCCGATCTCGCACTGCAGAACGCCTACGCGCAGATTACGCAGCTCAAAGATCGGCTGGAACTCGACAATCAGTACCTGCGCCAGGAGCTCGCCGCCGACGTCGGCGACGACGCGATCGTCGCGCAGAGCGCGTCGATGAAAGTCGTGCTGCGCGAGGTCCGACGCGTGGGGGCCACCGACTCCACAGTGCTGTTGTCTGGCGAGACGGGCACGGGCAAAGAGCTGCTCGCCGAAGCCGTGCATCAGGCCAGCAAACGGAAGGACCGTCTACTGGTCCGCGTCAATTGCGCGGCGTTGCCCGGGCCGCTTATCGAAAGCGAGCTGTTCGGTCGCGAGAAAGGTGCGTATACGGGTGCGTTGACTCGGGAGAGCGGACGGTTCGAGGTCGCCGATGGTGGCACGCTGTTTCTCGACGAGGTCGGCGAACTGCCGCTCGAGTTGCAGGCCAAACTGCTGCGGGTGCTGGAGAATGGCACCTTCGAGCGACTGGGCAGCAGCCGAACGGTAAAGGTCAACGTCCGCCTGATTGCGGCGAGCAATCGCGATCTCGGCCAGGCGGTGCGCGAGAATCGGTTCCGGCAGGACCTGTTCTTCCGCCTGCAGGTGTTCCCCATTCACATACCACCCCTGCGCGACCGTCGTGAGGATATCCCACCGCTCGTCTGGGCGTTCATCAAGGAGTTTGGTCGACACCTTGGCAAAGTCATCGAGCATGTGCCGCGTCACTCGATGGAGGCGCTCCGAAACTACGCCTGGCCGGGCAACGTCCGGGAGCTCCGCAATGTCATCGAACGGTCGATGATTCTGACCGACGATGCCACGCTTCGTGTCGCGCTGCCGGATGGCGTCGCACCTGCGCAGCGGCTGGAGCCGGCGATGACAATCGAAGAGGTCGAGCGCCGCCACATACGCGGCGTGCTGGACCAGACAGGGTGGCGTGTCAGCGGCGACAGCGGGGCGGCCCGTATTCTCGGCGTCAGGCCCACGACGCTCGAGTACCGCATGAAGAAGCTGGGCATCGAACGGAAGCATCTCGCAGTCGAGCCTCCTTCCTGATCTGCCGACGTGAAGGCTTTTCTGGATCTGGCCGTTCCGGCAATTACCTTCCTCCTCTTGTTCGCCGTCGGACTGGACCTCGACCCAGCTGATTTTGGTCGCGTCCGTCGGCAGCCTCGCGTGCTGGCCGTCGGCCTGCTTGGCCCAGTACTGGTACTGCCGCCGCTGGCGCTAGTCCTGGTTGCGCTGTTTCCTCCTTCGCCCGATCTGCAGGCAGGATTGCTGCTCGTCGCTGCGTGCCCGATCGGTAGGCCCCTCTTCCCAAAAAGAGGAAACTTTCCACTTCCATAGTTCGTCTATGCAAAGAGAAGCTGATGAAAGAAGCCAAGAGGAAGAGCAAGAACGAGCTGCTTCCGGGCACGCTCGAGATGTTGATTCTGAAGACGCTGTCGATCGAGTCGATGCACGGCTACGGCATCGCGCAGCACATCCAGATGCTGTCGGCGGACGTGCTGACGATCGAAGAGGGATCGCTCTATCCGGCGCTGCAGCGGATGCTCGTCAAGCGATGGGTGTTGGCCGAGTGGAAGATGTCGGCGAACAACCGGCGAGCGCGCTTCTACACGCTCACGACTGCCGGGAAGACGCAGCTCGGCGTCGAGGAATCGCGATTCTCCCAGATGTTCGGCGCGATCATGCGCGTGATGAAGACGACGTAGGGTCCTGACGCTGAGGAGAGTGCCGTGGGTTCTGTGCTCCGACGTCTGCTGTTCTTCTTCCAGCGGAATCAGTTCGATCGGGATCTGGAAGACGAGCTGCGCTTTCACGAGGAGATGAAGGCGCACGCCCTCGCCGACGCGGATGGCATGAGCGGCCCGCCCAGTGACGAGGCGCGGGCGGCCGCGCGGCGGCGGATTGGCAATCCGCTGCGGCTGCGCGAACAGTCGCGCGAACCGTGGAGCTTCGCGACGGTCGAAACGTTCGCGCAGGACGTGCGTCACGCGCTGCGATTGACGCGGCGCGATCCGGCGTTCACCTTCACCGCCCTCGCCATGCTCGCGCTCGGCATCGGCCTCACCACGGCGATCTTCTCCGTCGCCTACGGCGTGCTCTGGCGTCCGCTGCCGTATCCCAGTCCCGATCGCCTCGTCATCGTCTCGTCAGCGCAGCAGACCGAGAGGGGCGTCAGGACGTTCTCGACCTGGGCGCCCATGTCGTACGAGGCGCTGCGCCCGCGCGTCACCGCGCTCGATCATCTCGCGGCCTACTCCTCGATCGACGCGCAGCTCAGCGGACGCGGCGAGCCGCTGCAGCTGCGCGCGCTCGACGTGAGTCCGAATTTCTTCGCCACGCTGGGCGTCACGCCCGCGCGCGGCCGCGCGTTCCTCACCGGCGCCGAGGCGCCAGACGACGATCGCAGCGCGATCGTCAGCGATCGGCTGTGGCGCACGTCGCTCAACGCCGATCCGGCGATCGTCGGACAGTCCATCACCATCGACGGCCTCTCCCGGACCGTGGTCGGTGTGCTGCCGCCGGACATCACGTTCAGGCCGGTGATCCCGCGGCTCGGCGCGCTGCCGGAAACGGACGTCTTTCTGCTCAATCGCTGGCCCGGCGACACCGGCAGGAGCGCATTTCTCTTCCTGCTCGGCCGCATGAAGTCAGGCGTGACGCACGAACGCGCGGCGGCGGAATTGACGGCGCTGGTCAACGATTCGTCGATCGTGCCGCCGGCGGACTCGGGACCGAAGGCACCCGCGCGCCGAACGTCCGCACGCTCGCGCGCGCGGTCGGCTTGCAGGAGTACGGCACGGAGTCGGTGCGCACGCTGCTGCTGATCCTGCTCGGGGCGGTGTCGTTCGTGCTCCTGATCGCCTGCGTCAACGTCGCGAACCTGCAGATGGCGCGCCTCACCGCGCGCCGCGGCGAACTGTCCGTACGCATGGCCCTCGGCGCGGGACGCCGGCGGATCGTGCGTCAGTTGCTGACGGAAGCGGTCGTGTTGTCGCTGCTGGGCGCGTCGCTCGGCGTGATACTCGCGCAGATCGCGATCGGCGTCACGCTGCCGCTCGTGCCGCAATTCGCGCTGCCACGCGTCGGCGGCATCGTGATCGACGCGCGCGTGATGGCGTTCTGCCTCGGCCTGTCGCTCGTCTCGACGCTGCTCGTCGGCCTCGTGCCGGCGCTGCGCGTCAGCGGGGCCGCGTTTGGCGAAGGCCTCGCGCTGCACGCCGGGGACGGGCGCACGACGGGCGACCGTCAGGGCGAGCGGCTGCGGACGCTGCTGGTCGCCGGGCAGATCGCGATGACGCTGGTCCTCCTGATCGGCGCGGGCCTGCTGATCCACAGCTTCGTGCGTCTCACGTCGGTGTCGCCCGGCTTCGAATCGAGCGGGCGCGACGGCGTCGTGCAGACCGTCAGGGTGAGGCTGCCCGAGCGCCTCTACGACGAGCCCGAGGGCATCCATGCGTTCGCGCGCGGCGTGCTCGATCGCATCCAGTACGTGCCGGGCGTGAAGTCCGCGAGCCTGATCAATTCACCGCCGTTCGGCATGATGTTCATCCAGGGCGACTTCGAGATCGAGGGGCAGCCGAAGCCGAAGCTCTCTGCCGGCACGCCGAAGATCGACGCGGGCTATTTCAGGACCATGGGGATTCCGCTGCTGGCGGGACGCGATTTCACCGCACGGGACACGGCGGCAGCGCCGAAAGTGGCGATCGTCAGCGAGCGCATCGTGCGCGAATACGTTCCTGGGGGAGCGAGCGAGGCGCTCGGCCGGCGCGTGCGCGTGAGCGTGACCGATCGCGGCGAGTGGCTGACGGTGGTGGGCGTGGTCGCGGACATCCGTCAGAGGGGACTCGATCGGGACGTGCAGCCAATGATCTACGTGCCGTTCCAGCAGGAGCGCGGCGGGTTCGTGCGGTTCGTGTCGTTCGTCGCGCGCACGGCCACACCCGCCAGCGTGGTCGAAGGCATCCGCGCGGAAATTCGCCGCGCCGCGCCCGATCTGCCGATCGAGACCACGGTGACGATGGACGAAGCGGTGGCGGCGTCGGTGGCGCAGCCCCGTTTTCGGATGTTGCTGCTGGGGCTGTTCGCGATGGCCGCGACGCTGATTGCGACGTGCGGCATCTACGGATTGATGGCCTACGCGGTGACCGAGCGTCGCCGTGAGTTCGGCGTGCGCATGGCGCTCGGCGCCGAACGCCGCGACGTGCTCCGCCTCGTGCTCACGCGCGCGCTCCGCATCGTCGCCGCCGGCCTGATCGTCGGCCTCGCCGGGGCCGTCGCCGTGACTCGCGTGCTGCAGACGTTCCTGTTCGGGGTGACGCCGACCGATCCGATCGCGTTCACGATCGTCACGCTGCTGCTGATGGCGGTGGGACTGATGGCGGCATGGCTGCCCGCGCGCCGCGCGACAAGGATCGACCCGTGCGCCGCGCTGCGCGCGGAATAGCCGTCAACGGAAGCGACCCATCGATGATTGGCGTGTGAGATGATTCACGCGTGTGTCGCCAGAAGTCGCACGCCATCACCAACTTGGAAACACTGGTTAATCGGTTTTTGATCCTCGGCGCGGATTCGCGCCTGGACGCGTCCGCGATACCCGCAGCTCGGCACATAATGTCGGGGCATGGCGACCGACTCACATCAGACATACACCGCGGAAGGGGCGCTGGCGCGGCTGAAGGAAGGCAACGCGCGCTTCGTGGCCGGCCAGGCGCGCTTTCCCACGGTCCAGAAGGAAGTCCTGGCGGAGCTCGCCAAGGGCCAGCAGCCCTACGCCACCATCCTCGGATGCAGCGACAGCCGCGTGCCGCCCGAGCTCGTCTTCGATGCGGGTTTCGGCGAACTGTTCGTTGTGAGAGTCGCGGGGAACGTGCTCGGCCCTTCGATTCTGGGGACGGTGCAATATGCCGCGTCGCACCTTCAGACGCCGCTCTTCGTCGTCCTGGGCCATGAAGGCTGCGGAGCGGTGAGTGCCGCGATCGCGTCGAAGTTCCACGGCGAGCAGCAGAAGAGCCGCATCGCGGTGCTGCTCGAGAATATCCTCCCAGCCCTCGACGACGTGGACCCGGCCCTGCCTCCGAAGGCGCTGCTCGAAGCAGCGGTGGAAGCAAGCGTGCGGCGGACGGTGCGGGAGCTGCTCGAATCGCCCGAAGGCAGAGCCCGCGCGGCACAGGGCGTCATGAAGCTGGTGGGCGCCGTGTACCAGCTCGATACCGGCCACGTCCGATTCCTGGATTAGTGCGCCGACCCTGAGCGTTGCTGCCCCGCGCCAGAACTCATTGCACCACGCGAATCGGCGTGAGCACGTGTTCCTGAATGGACTCCCGTGACGATCACGACCTCGATCACGTAGTCGGCGGGACTCAGAGCGGCCAAGGAGACGTCCGCGGTGATCCACCGCTGCCCGGTCACTTCCTCGGTTCGCTCCGCCATGGACACAGGCACCAGCGTGGCCACGCCGCCGCGATCGATCACTCGACCGCTCACGGGCTTCCCATCCCGTACTCCAGGCCCGACGGGAAACTCCAGCCGCATGCGCTCGGTTCTGCTGAACCTGGGATCGGCCGCCGGCTGAAGGTGATTGCCCGTCGTCACGCTTCGCCGGAACATCAGCGGCTTCAGATCCCCGGTGGTCGCGTCGATCCGCGCGCCTGCTGTCAGAGGCTCGGCGGTACCCTCGTCGGAGTTGAGGCGCACCCGCACGTCGAGTATGCCGGAGGTTGCGAAGGGCACGTCGAGCCGGATCAGGAAGGTCAGCTCTCCGGACTTCAGCGTCGCGCTCGCCGTCGCCGACTTGCCTCCTGCACTCGCCTCGATGGCTGCCGCTGCTCCCTGCATGAACTCATCCGGCTTTGTGCCGGTAGACTGCAGTTCCACGGCGACCCACACCGAACGCAGCGGGCCCGGCCCGACGACGGCGTTCACCCGCAGTCGAGCATTCGGACGAACGCTGCTGAGGCGATCAATGGCAGCTTTCACCGCCACTGATGTCGCGGACGGAGCGCGACTCTCGGCCGCGCGCTGAGGCTGAACTGATACGCAGGCAAGAGAGACAGCAGCCAGGGCAACAAAGCCGCCGCCGACGAGTGCGACGCCGGAGGTGCGACGCATGGTCTATCGGACTACGCGAATGGCGCTGACGACTTTCTGGGTCTTGCCGGCTCCGACGACTTCGATTTCGATCGCGTAGTCGCCCCCGGCGAGCGGCGCGAGGACGAGGTCCGCGGTAATCCAGCGCTGGCCGGTGGCATCGTCCAGCCGCTCGGCGACGGTGACGGGTAGTGGCATCGGCTGCCCTGCCCTGTCGAGGAGACGTCCGCTGCCTGCCTTGACGTCGCCATCCACAGGCAGCTCGAGACGCACGCGTTCGGTTCTGCTGAAGCGCAGATCAGCCGCGGGCAGCACGCGATTGCCTGTCGTGACGCCGCGCCTGAAGAGCAGCGGCTGCAGGCCCGACGAGGCAGGTCTCGACCTGCAGCATGTCCGAGAGCGGAACGGCGCCTCCCTCAGCGCCCGTGAGGCGTGCCCGGATGCTGATCTCCCCCGCCGCGCCGGCGAGAACGGCACGGTTGCGAGAAACGTGCGTTCGCCCGGCTTCAGGTCACTCGCGCGGTCGTTGATGTCGAGCCGGCGGTGACCTGGATATCGGCCGTTCCACCTTGAGCGAAGTCGTCGGGCCGTCCGGCGGCGGACTGCAGTTCGCCCGCGACCCAGATCGTCGGCTTGGCGCCCGCACCCGCAATCGCGTTGATTCGGAACCGCGCATCTGGCCGGACGCGCCCCAGCCTGTCGATTGCAGCGTTGACCGCTCGCGTGGCCTCGGGCACTGGAGCGTCGGCCGCGCGGCGCGCGGTGGTGACCTCGGCTTCGGTTGCCGCTCTGTAGCCTCGTCGCGCGCGAACCTCGACGCCGGGGACCTTGACCTTGACCTTCAGCGACCTGGAATTGCCCATCCAGTTTGGCGTTCGTGGAGTAGTAGCCGAGCAGGTAGTAGGAGGTCAGATCGTCAGAGATCCGTTTCATCCCCTTATCGAGGTCGTTGCCGTTCACGACGGCAATGCCGTCGGTGTTGCCGGCAAGCGTGCGCATGACCTCGATTCGTGCCTTGAGCATGGCATGGTCGACCGTAATGGGAGGCGGCGCGTCGGGCCCGATCGGGTTGTCGAAGGCCGGGAGACCACGTGGATCGATCGGGTAGAAGCTCGCGTTGGCGTAGTTCGCGTCTTCCATGAGGTCGAGAAAGAAACGCTTGTTGTCCATCGAGGCGAGACGCATGCGATCGGTCTCGCACTCATTCTGGGTGAGCGCACCTTCCGACATGTTGCGCTCCTGCCTGGTCGTCAGCTTGCCGTTCAGGCCGACGCCGACGGGGTCGACGCCAGGTATCGGCTCTTGAATTCCGGTCAACGGATTGGTCCGCAGTCTCATGAGGGACGGATTCTCGCCGTAGAGCAGCCACCCTTCGGTGACGGTCAGGATCGCCTTGCGTTCCTCGCGAATCGTGCGGAGGTAACGGACGAGATCCTCGAGCGCTTCGAGCGTGGCACGTTCGCGCTTGCGCGCGATGAGCTCTTTCGCCAGAGGCGAGCTCTGTTCCTCTTCGACCCGTCTGTTTTGGATAGCAGGCGTCGTACGCCGCCTCACGCTCGTCGCGGTGATATGTGAATCGCGTGCCCCAGGGCCAGTTCGTGCGCAGACTGTCCGCGATGACCTGCGTCTTCCGCCCGAGCACAATCTGCGAGGCCGCCATCTCGGGTGTCATCACGCCAACCAGATCGTCGGGACCGAGGATGCTGTCGATCAGCCGGATCAGCGGCTCGTTGATGGCGTGCGCGCTGTCGACCATGACGTGCGGCGTGTCGAGGAAGATCACGAACACGCGGTTCCTGGGATTGGCAGCGGCCTGCAGGGACTCGCGCTGGGAGCTGGGCTCGACGCGCTCGCCCTGAGGTCCCGCCGCGCGCACGACGACGTGCTCGAAAGTCTCGATCTTCTGTGGCACGCCGTCCTCGAAGACCTCGAATTGCTGCGCCGTGAGGTCGAGCATCGGCTTCCCGTCCTTGAGCGGGTAAGCGTCCACTCTGACGAAGTTCGCCTCGACGTGGAACGTCGGCGGCCGCTGTGCAGGATCCTGCGGCTTCTCCGGGGGCGGTTGCTGCGATTGGCGCCGCCACGAACACGGCGAGGCCGCTCGCGAGCACACCGGTCACGACAAGGACGCTCAACGACCTGTATCGCACGCTCGGACTCCTGACCGGGGGCAGAGGCTGGCCCAGAGAGTTTACACCGGTTGGGGCCAGGGCTCGGAGCGGCGAACGAGCGGAGCGAGTGAGCCTGGGGAGCGGAGCGGGGCGCGGGGCCCCCGCGAGCGAGCCAGTAGGGGGGCTCCGGGGGGCGAAGCCCCCCGGATAAGTCTAGGGCCGGCGGAGCCGTGTGAGGAGATCGGTAAAATCCGGCGGAAGAGGCGCCTCGAACGCCAGCGCACGCCCGTCCGCGGGATGCGTGAACTCGAGACGGTACGCATGCAGCGCCTGCCGGCCGAACGCAATCGGCCGAAGCGAGTCCGGCCCGTACACGTAGCGCTGCTCGCCGACGAGCGTGTGTCCGCGCAGGCGGGCCTGGATACGGATCTGGTTCCGCCGGCCCGTGCGCAGCCGCACCTCGACGAGCGACGCGTCCTGGAAGCTCTCGACGACGCGATACTCGGCGACGGCCTCCTTCCCAAGGGGATCGCGCCGATCGGTCTCCTTCTGGATCAGAGCCTTCGTATCCCACACGAGCACGTCGCGCCACGTCCCCGCCGGCGGTGACGGATGCCCGTAGACGACCGCAAGGTAGACGCGCTCCGGCTGACGTCTTGCGAACTGGGACTTCAGCCGATACTGAGACGGTCGCGTCTTTGGCAAAGACGACGAGGCCGGACGTGTCCTGATCGATGCGGTGAACGACGAATGGACGCCGCTTGCCGTGCGAGCGGAAGCGTTGCTCAACCTGGTCGTAGACCGACGGTAGGTCGGGGCTGCGCTCGAGGGGGACCGACAGGATCCCCGGTGGCTTGCTGACCACGAGCAGCGCGTCGTCTTCGTAGACGACGTTCAGATCGCCGATGGGTCCCGTGCGAGGCCAACGTTTCGCGCTGCCCGGGCGGTCGACCCAGACGCGGACGAGATCACCCGAGGCGAGGCGTCGCGCCGCGTCAGCGATGTCCACTTCGTCGTCGTTGACGAAGACTTTGCGCCGCTCGAGCGCGGACACCGCCTTCCCCCTGGAGCCGAGCCGGGCGGGCGCCGCGAGGAACTTGTCCAGACGAACGCCCGCGTCAGCGTCGCCGGCGACCCACTGCGAGCCAGTCGTCCTCACGCCGTCGATCGTACGTCATTTCTCCAGGGACCCGCGGCACTCTGAGGCTCCTCAGGACACTTCGAGGGGCTCGGTCGGCTCGATTTCCGGCGGCGGCACGTGCTCGGAGCAGATCGCGCGAAGCGCGCGCACGAGATCCTTGCGATTCACCCCGCCCCGCTCGACGCCCCACATGATGATGTCGTCGACCGAGAGCATGCCCTGCAGGTCACCGTCGGGCGTGATGACGGGGAGGCGCCGGACCTTGAAGTCCGTCATGCGCTCGAGGGCCGCTTTCACGTTTTCGTCCGGCGCGCAGGTGTGGACGTGCCTGGTCATCGCCTCCTCGGCCGTGATGTGCGTGGGATTGCGGTTCGTCTTGCCCATCGCGATCGCCAGATCGCGGTCGGTGAGGATGCCGGCTTACCCTGCCGTGATGGTCGAGCACCGCCAGCGTGCCGCAATCCGATTCCTTCATCCGCCGGCTGGCGAGCCCGAGTGCGGTCTCGAGCCTGCAGGTTTGCGGCGGTTTCGTCATGATGTCGCGGACCTTCATACTGCCTCCTGCTACCGCTTCAAGACGACTTTCAACGCGCCTTCCGCAGCGGCATTCCCGAACGTGTCGTAGGCCTTCATCGCGTCGCCGAGAGCGAACCGATGGGTCACGAGCTTCCCTGGCTGCAGCTTGCCCGACTGCACGACCTTGAGCAGCATCGGTGTCGCGGCCGTGTCGACGAGCCTGGTCGTCATGGTGATGTTGCGATCCCAGAGCTTCTCGAGGTGCAGCTCGACTGGCTTGCCATGGACGCCGACGTTCGCGATCCGGCCGCCGGGCGCGATGATCGCCTGACAGATGCCGAACGTGGCCGGAACGCCAACCGCTTCGACAGCAACGTCGACGCCAGCACCACCCGTCAACTCCATCACGCGCTCGGCCGCCTTGCCGTCACCGCTGTTGACGACTGTCGTTGCGCCAAACTCCTTGGCGACCTTCAATCGTTTGTCGTCGAGGTCGATCATGAAAATGGCGGACGGCGAATAGAACTGCGCCGTGAGGAGCACGGCGAGACCGATGGGGCCCGCTCCGACGATCGCGACGGTGTCGCCCGGCTTCACCTGACCGTTCAGGACCCCGCACTCGAACCCGGTCGGCAGGATGTCACTGAGCATCACCAGCGCGTCTTCGTCCGCGTCCGCCGGAATTTGGTAGAGGCTGGTCTCGGCGTGCGGGATGCGAACGTACTCGGCCTGCGTCCCGTCGATCGTGTTACCGAGAATCCATCCGCCGTTCCTGCAGTGGGAATACATGCTCTTCCGGCAGAAATCACACCGGCCGCAGGACGTGATGCACGACACGAGCACCTTGTCTCCCACGTGGATGCCCGAGACGCCGCTGCCAACCTCTTCGACGATGCCGATGCCCTCGTGCCCGAGGATGCGCCCGTCGGTGACAGACGGCACGTCTCCCTTGAGGATGTGGAGGTCCGTTCCGCAGATCGTCGCAGTCGTGATCCGCACGATCGCGTCGCCCGCGTCCTTGATCGTCGGTCGCGGCTTCTCTTCCCACGCCCGCTTGCCGGGCCCGTGATAGACGAGAGCCTTCATGGTTGAGCTCGTACGTGTCGCACTGAGGAGGTGCTGCACCTCCGGGAGTGCGGTGTCGATCGGTGTCACGGTGTTCCTCCAGCGGGTAAGTCCAAGTAGTCGCATACCGATAGCGCAATGTGCGCGCCACCGAACCGCTCCAGAAACGTGAGGAAATCTGCAGGCAGCCGAAGGGCGAACGCGGAGAATCCAGCGGAGGTGGGGCTTTTTCGACGCGGGGTTCAACTGTGGGACCAGCGACGCGTACAGGATGTGTCGAGACGCTTCAACGTCGACGAAACCTGTAAGGACCGGCACGCCTCCCACGCCCGAGCTCGTAGCCCTAAGGTCAGCATCCTCATCCGTTTGCGGCTGGCGCTACTCCCGGCATCTCGCTTGCGACGGTCGTTCCTCATGCGACCGAGCCTGCTCTCCTCACGGATGGCGACCACGCTGATACTGGGAACCGCTCTCTCGAGCGCGGGCGCGAGCGCAGCCTGGGCGCCGGAGACGCAGCTGCCCGAACGCCAGGGCCGGTCGCAGCCGGCGTCGGCAAGCGTCCTTTCCGAACACCACCTGGAAACACTCGATGCCATGGAGCCGCAGGCCCAGGCGGAGTTTCTACTGGAGCGCGCGATCAACCACTACCGGGGAGCGAACGAGCAAATCGCCGCGCGAGCCGAGAGCTGGCGCGGACACATCACGCTCGACAAGCGGTTGAACGGGCTCTTCGTCACTGCGCTGAACTCCGACGATGTGCGGGTTCGCGCGGCGGCGATCGACTTGAATCTTGCGGCGCTGGATCTGAAGAAGACGTCCGCGACGGTGGACGCTCTCGAGCCCGATGCCCGGTCGGGAGCGCAGGGCCCGCGTGCAAATGCGCTGTGGCGCATCGGCCTCCTGGGCAACCGCGGGATCGACCCTGACCGCGCCTTTCAGATCCTGTCGAGCTCCCTTCACGACGAGAACGTGAACGTCCGCTACTGGGCCGTCGAGGGGCTGGCCTATCTGGGGACCAGCGACACGATTGCTCCGCTGCTCGGGGTGTTCCACGACGACCCGTCGCCGATGATCCGGGAGCGCGCCGCGTGCAGCCTCGCGCAATCGGGCATGCTGAGCGCCGAGCAGCGTCTCACCGCTGTGCCGCGCCTGCTCGACTTCGCGGACGATCCATCCCTGGACGACCAGACGCACTCGTGGGTCTTTCAGGCGCTCCGTGACATCACGGGTCAGTCGATGCCGCACGACGCCGCCGCCTGGAGAACCTGGTACGCCAGGTCACGCGGCAGGTGACACTTCGCGTTACGGCTTGAGCGGAACGATAGTCCAACCAGTCTTTGGAAGCTCGCTGCGCGCGCGGTCTGACGCGCGGCCGGTCAGCGCAATCTCGAGCCGGGTAGCCTTGAGCTCCTGACGCGCGCGGGCGGCAATCTGCATCAGGGTCTTGTGCGTCTCCGTGGTCCAGGGCAGCCAGTCGAGCGGTAGGAGCGCCCGTGCGCGACCGCCAGCGACGGTCGCGACCAGCGCGCGCGAATCCGTGAGGATGGCTGACACCTTCTCACGCGCATGCAGCGCCTGCAGCATCTCGGCGCTCTCGACGAAGAACAACGCTTCGCGCTCGCTCTTCGCCTCTGACGCCGTCTGGACATAGTCGGCCACCCCGTCGACATTCACCGCGCCGAGCGCGAGGATGAGCCGCGTCTGGTACGTCAGCGTGAACCATCGGTTGCCAAAAAGCGCCTTCGCTATCGGTTCTGACACCTTCAACGTTGCGAGCGTCTTTTCGTTGATCTTCCTGACCTCTTCAGGATCCTTGCCCCAGACGATGTTGCCGACGTTGGCCGTCAGGCCGACCACGCCGGGGATCGGGACGACGACCTTTGTCGCGATCGATCCGGCGGCGTCGACCTTCGCGATGTCTTCGAGCGCCTTTCTCAGCACGGCGTTTGTCGTGTAGGGGTCGACACTGACCTTCTGCGCCCAGCGCCGCATCGCGGCGTTGACACCCAGAACGCTGTTCGCGGCATTGCTGGTGGCACTCCCGCCGCTTCCTTCGCCGCCGGACTTGTCGTCGGTCGCCGAGTCTACGGCGCGCTCCGTCCGCCGACCCAGATTGACGCCGAACCGCTTGATGCCTGCGCCCACCCCCTTCGCCGTTGCCTCGGGGTTGGTCACCGCCGCCGCGGCGCCCTTGCCGACGTTGACGACCGACTGACCCGCCGCCGAGAGGAACACCTCGGTCTTCGAGACGTCGTCGAGCGCGGCGAGCGCGGCGATCTCCTGGATGCGCACCGCCAGCTGCGTCCGGCCAATCGCCTCGAACGATCCGTAAGGTCGACGACAGCGTGAACTGATGGAAGTACTGGTCCGTTCGGACAGCCTCGGCGATCTGGTAGTGCGCGCCCTTGACGCCGGCGGATCGCCGAGCGAGTGCCGTCGCCGTGAACACCGGCGGCGTATCGTACGCGCCCTGCGCGTCGACGCGCGGAAACGAGACAACAGCCGTCGCGATGAGCGCGATGGCGAGACCGCGGCGGGAGACCAACGCCCGTTCGCGAGTGCAGGGATTCTGTTCATCGCGCTGATTCTACCGCGCGATGCGATTGGCTGGAGAAGCGAGTATCCCGCCTCAGCGAACCGGCTTGGGTCGAATTGCCGCCGCGACGCCGTTGAGCGCCTCAGCCACCGATGCGGGCGCAGGCTTCCCGCGGAGCAATTCTCCGGCAGCACACAGGACGCCAAGCGCCTTCGGCGTCGACCCATCCCGGGAGTCGAAGCCGGCCACCTGGGCGTCGAAGTGAACGAGGGTCTTCAAGACCTCCGCATCTGTCGCCGCGACGTCCATGCGGAGCTGATTGCACGTAGATCCGACATTCGCAACGGGCAGCGCCAGGTCCTGCCCGACTTGACCGAGGACATTCCCGGCAGCATCCGCCAGGCTGCCGACGATCTTGCCGATCGCCGTCAGCGTCCCGTTCCTGACTTCGAAGCCGGTGATTACCATGTCTCCGCTGAGCACGCCAAGACCTCCCGCTGCGTCCTGGAAGGTCCCGTGCACTCTCGCCGTAATGGCTCCCGCCTCGTCCGCCTCTTGTGCCGAGACGACGCGGAGGCACCCGTGCCCAATCAAGAGCACCGTCACCAACGCCGCCACCCGCCTTGTCGTCATGCGCTGTACTCCTGCCTGCTGATCACTGGAACAGACGCGACTGAGGGATGATCTGCGTCGCCTGCCCTGGATAGGACCACTGCAGCTTCGCCGTCGCGTCCCCCCCGCGTTCGTAGTACTCGAGTGTGATCGTGTACTTCACACCCGCGGTCAGGGTAATCGCCGCGCTCGTGTTCGTCGTGGCCGAATGATCCGTCCAGTTGTTGATCACCTGCTGCCCGTTCACCCAGAGACGTATTCCGTCGTCGGAGACAGTATAGAAACGGTAGGTGCCTGACACCGGCGCCTGGACGCTTCCGGTCCACCGCACCGAGAAGTTATTGACCGTCACGCCACCGCCTGGGCCGCCCGTCCCCCAGGCGAAGTTGACCGTTGGATCGACCCGCGTGAGCACGAGCGTCGTGAAACGCGTCCCGGTCGACGGATCGTTGTAGTACCGACCCGTGAGGCCATTCGCGCTCGCGGCGGTGACGACGACGGTGACGTCGTCGGTGGAGGTCAGCACGCTGTCGGACACGCTCAGGCGGAGCACGTAAGTGCCCGCGGCTGAGAACGTGGCCGTCGTACTCAGCGCGGCAGGGTTCGTGAAGGTCACCGTTCCAGGTCCACTCACGCGGCTCCACGTTGTCGTCAGCTGCGCGGGCGGCGACGGCAGACCGTCGTCGGTCGCTGTTCCGGCCAGCGCTGTCGTCGCTGGCAGCGAGATCGTCCTGTCCGCTCCGGCGTTGACGACCGGTGCCCGGTTTGGAGGCGCGTAGAGTTGCGACTGTGGAACCGCGACTTGCGCCTGACCGGGATACGACCACAGCAGCTTGCCGGTCGCGAGCCCGGCGTGCTCGTAGTACTCCATCTTGATGTCGTAGAGCGCTCCCGCGACGAGCGCCACGGGCGCGCTCGAGCGTGCCGTGACTCCCTGATCCACCCAGTTGTCGATGATCAGTACGCCGTCCACCCAGAGCCGGACGCCATCGTCGGCCATGGTCGTGAATGTGTAGCTGCCGGTAACCGGCGCCTGGACCTTGCCCGTCCATCGGACCGAGAAGTTGTCGACCGCCAGGCTGGTCCCGGGCGAGCCAGACGCCCAGTCGAAGTTGACGAGCGGATCCACCCTGCCGAACACAGGCGTGACGAAGTGCGACCCGTTGTTGGGATCGCTGAAGTACTCGCCCACGAGGCCGCGTCCAGTGCCGATCACCGCCGGAGGATTGACCGTGATCGTGACGTCGTCGCTGACGGTCACCGCCCCGTCGCCCACGGTGAGGCGCAGCACATAGATGCCGTCAGCGCCAAAGGTCGCCGTCGTGACCGGCGCGTTCGGATTCGCGAACACGACCGTTCCGCCGTCGGAATCCTCGCGGCCGCTGATCTTGCTCCACGTCGTGGTGAAGGTCGCCGGGTTTGGAAGACCGTCATCGCGAGCGGTTCCGGTGAGCGACACGCCTGACGGCAGCAGGATCGTCTGGTCGGCACCCGCGTTCACGACGGGAGGCTGATTGACGGGCGGCGCCGGATACAGGAACCATTGCGGCACGATCTGGGTGCTCTGGCCGGGATAGGCCCACGAGAGCCTGGCCGTCGCCAGTGTGCTGCGCTCGTAGTAGTCCATCCGGATGTCGTATCTCTGGCCGGCCGTCAGCGAGGCTGCCGCGCTGTTGAGAGTCAGCGTGTGATCCGTCCAGTTGTCGACGAGCAGCTGTCCATTGAGGTAGAGACGGACACCCTCGTCGGACGCGGTCGTGAACGTGTAGGTGCCGGTGACCGGCGCCAGGACCTGACCGCTCCAGCGAACCGAGAAGTTGTCCGTCTGCACGACCGGATCGGGCGCCCCTGCGGCCCAGTCGAAGTCAACCGTCGCATCCGTTCTGGTGAGCATCAGCGCCGTGAAGTAGATGCCGCTGCCCGCGTCGTTGAAATACTGCGCGAGGAGTCCCGTGCCCGATCCCGCCGGAGGGTCGACGGTCACGACCACGTCGTCGCTGGTGCTGGCCTCGCCGTCGAACGCGGTGAGCCGTATGGTGTGGACACCGGGGACAGTGAAGGTCGCCGACGTCGTCGTCGCGGTCGGCGTGGTGAAGGTCACGGGTCCGGGGCCGCTGACGAGGCTCCACGTCGTCGTGAGCTGTCCAGGCGGAACGGGGTTGCCGTCGTCGGTGGCACTGCCGGTCAGCGTCAACGCCCCAATGTCCGGGAGGCTCTGATCGGCCCCCGCGCTGACGACCGGCGCGGTGTTCCCCGCCGACGGTCCAATCAGCCCGTAGACCACGAGCTTGTTCGACAGCGTGGCGACAAACACTTTCCCGTCAGCGATCGTCGGCGGGCTGAACTTCGAGAAGAGTCCGAGCGTATCCCGCGTGGCGTTCTGCTGGCTGTTCCAGAGCTCGCGCGTGACGTTGCTCGCGTCATACGCGCGAAGGATGCCGGGTTGCGAGGCGTGGTTGGCGTCACCGCTCCGTGAAAGGGTGGCCCAGAGGATGCCGGTGCCAACCGCGCTGCCGTTCGCCGACAGCGACAGCATCCCCCCGGGCATGCCTGTCGGTGCAAGGATCGAGCTCTGCGCGCTCGCCGGCGTCTGAAACAGGCCGCCGACGAGTCGGAAGACCTTGAGCGGATCGCCCGCAGGCCATACATAAATCGCAGGTCCGTACGTCGGACTGTTCCAATACACCGGCGCGCCGTTCATCCGCGCGGCCGACGATGCCTGGAAGCTCTGGACGATCTGCCCGTTATTCCCCGAGCGGTAGTGCCCCAGGTTGTCGCGGTCGAGGACGTACATGACACCCTCTTTGCCGCCTCCCACGACGAGGTTCGTGTTCGGCACGAGCAGCGCATTCTGAATCCCCAGATCTTCATCGGTGGCATTCAGAAACGACCAGTTGAAGGGCGTGAACCAGTCAAGGAGCGTGCCCGCCGGACTGACTTTGATGAAGCTGTTCCCGAAGTTACGTCCGCCGACGTCTCCGTTGAACGAACCATTCCCGGTCAGCGCGTAGATGTTACCGGTCGGGTCAGCCGTCAGGCCGCCGCCCGATTGCCAGATGCCGCTCAGGCCACCGTCGGGCGAGGTGTTGTAGACCATGACCTGCTGCAGGGACGCCGCATCGTAGCCAAGAATCCAGCCGTGGTACGGTCCCTGGTCGCAGTAGGACGCCCATGAGACATAGACGACACCATGATCGAGCAGCAGCGCCGCGCGCTGGTTGTGCGTGCGCGGGTTGAACGCGATGTTGTTCTGAGCGTCGCGGCCGTCGCCCGTGCCGACGACGCTCGCCTGAATGACGAGGGGGCTGCCCGGCCGCTCCGTGCCGTCGCGAATGTCGAGCGCGTGGAGCCGCTGCACGAACGCGCTGTTCTCCTTGGTCCGCGTGACGAAGTAGATCGTCTGCGCGGCGGCGTCGATGACCGGCGTGCCGCCGATGCCGATGTGTCCCGCGAAGTCGACGTAGGTGCCGCACGCCTGCCCGACGTCGGTGCGGGCGACCGGAACGATCCCCGCCGCCGGATTCGTGTAGGTCACGAACCAGAGCGGGTTCACGGCCGCGGGGTCGTCCGCATCGAACGCGTAGACGCTGTCGTTGTTGGTGGCGACAAAGACGACGTTGCGCACGCCGCGCCCGGGAATGGTGAGCCCGTCGACGTAGAGCGGCTGACCGTAGATCTCGTCGTCCACCGGGCGTTCGAAGAGCTTGCCGAACTGGCTGACGTTGACGTTGGTGGTGTTGAGGGCGGTTTCCGTGAGGTTGGCGCCTGTTCTGGCGGCGTCGTTGTGCTGGGTCGTGACGCTCGTCTGTGCCAGGACTGAGACCGTCAGTACGCCAGCGCCCAGTAGAGCTAATGCTCCAGCTGGGATTCGTTGGGGGTTGATTGTACAGACGTCATGAGTGGGCTTGCCAGCAGGCATGTGGCGCGGGGGAGACAAGAAGCGAGCCAGTCGCCGAGCGCATCGATCGTCAGCGCACCGCGGCGCCCGTCTCGGAGCGCGCTCGCGCTGTCGATCAGAAGTGCCACGAGGATGGCAAAAGCGTCAGTCATTCGGTCGGCGGAGCCGAATCGAAATACTCCGCCGTCGTCCGCAGGAACTCTGGCTTTAGAGAAGAGGCCCACCCGAGCCGCGTAGTCCCTTCGATCGTCCAGGTTGCCTCGGCCACGACTCACGCCGCGGTGGTATCTTTTCACGTGCGCTTTATCCTCAGCTGTTGTGCGGTTCTCATTGCCGCGGTCGCAATCTACGCACGCACCACAGCGTACGGGTTCTTCTCGGATGACTTCGGCTGGCTGCTTGGTGCAGAGAGTTTCACTGTCTCTCACCTCTTTGAGCTCAGCAACCGCGACCACTTCTACCGTCCCGTTGTGGAGATCTACTTTCGTGCCGTGATGCCGCTCTGCGGCCGCTCATCGTCCTGTTATCACTGGCTCAGCGTCCTTGTGCACGCCGTAGCGGGTGTAGCCGCCGTAATCATGGCGAGAGGGCTATCAGGGTCGTGGTCGCTGGGTGTCCTCACTGGCGTGCTTTTTGTTCTCCAACCTGCTCCAGTCGAGGCAGTGATTTGGATCTCGGCAATAGGCGAGGTCCTGTCCGCAGCGTTCTTCGTACTCACGGTGTGGCTGTTCTACCGAGCAAATGAGCGACGCGAGCTAGGGCCATATGTGGCCGCGTGCCTGACGTTTGCCGCCTCGCTGCTCGCGCACGAATCCGGCGTCACGCTAATTGCCGTGCTCTGTTTGTTGGTGGTGCTGTTTCCTGATGTCGAGACAGCAGAGACGCGTATTACACCTTCGAGAATAGCCAGAGCGCTCCGGAGACTCTGGCCATTCCTCGTTATGATCGCAGCCTATGGAACAGTCGCCTACATTATCAACTCGCGCAACTATGTCATCACGCAGGGCCAGTACGGGATCGGTACGCACATCGCACGAAACGTGCTCGGCGCAATTGTCACGCTGTCCGTCGGACCGCGCGGCACCGCGGCCCTAATCATCGTGTCGCTGCTCTGCTTGTGGTGTGCGCTTGCTGCGCCGCCGCGAGTGCAGTTCTACACTGCCTGGACCTTGATAACTCTCTTGCCCTCCGCAGGGTTCGTCGGTGGCTTGAACTCCCGCTACCTGTACCTCCCGGCAATTGGCTTCGCGGGGTTGACGGCCGAACTAGTCTGGTGGGCGCGGCGGCCACTGACGCGGTGGGCGTCGGCAGGCGTCGCCGTGTGGTGGGCGCTCCTGATGAGTCTGATGATACGCAACGCCGCGTTTGCCGGGAAGAACGTCCGCACGTGGGAGCGTGCCAGCGCGCCTTACCTGACATACGTGGCTAGGGTTCGTGAACTCTATCCGTCGGCCGCGCGGGGCGCTACTTTAGCCGTTCCCTCGCCGCCTAGTACGATCGCGCCGCACTACATTCCATTGCTCTTGCGTTGGGAGTTCGACGACACTTCACTACAAGTCGTCGTCCGCCAGCCTTAGCGTGAGCGTCATCGGTTTGGTCGTGAGTCGCACCAGTTCGGCCTTGCCTTCGCCTTGACTCAGTGCA
>CAVRYF010000017.1:0-18736 GCA_963725325.1 uncultured Acidobacteriota bacterium
CCTCGCTGCCGGTGCCCGAGGTGGTCGGCACGGCGATCAGGGTCTTGACGCGATGCGGCGTGAAGGGCTTGCCGGTGGCGAGCAGCGTGACCAGGGCGTCGAACTCGCCGCTCTCGGTGCCGACCATCAGCGCCTTGGCGGTGTCGAGCGCGCTGCCGCCGCCGACGGCGACGATCACCTCGCTCTCGCGCTGCTCGCGCCAGAAGGCGCGGTACGTCGAGCAAGTCGAGGCCGTCGACGTCGGGGTTGGGCTGGGTCTGGTCGATGACGCCGACGAGCGACGCGCCGACCAGCCTTTCCAGGCCGACAGCAGGCCGAAGCCCTTGGCCTCGGGGAAGGTGACGATGCTCGCCTTGCGGCCGTGCAGCACCAACGGCAGGGTGTCGAGAACGCCGGCGCCGAAGTGCACCGCGACCGGGTTGTGATATTGCCAATGGGCCATGGCGGATTCCTTGGGCGCGCGCTGCTCAGGCAGCGTGGTTCAGCGCGAGGTCGAAGACGTCGAAGTTGCGCAGCCGCCGCGCCGGGTCGACATCGCTCAGCGGCCGGTTGAAGAGCAAGGGCACCGTCTGCTCGGCGGTGCCGCCGTGCGAGCGCAGCCTTTCGCCGGCGAGCTGCGACAGGTCGTGCTCCGTGGCACGCGCGCCGATCGCCACGCCCTTCTGCGCCACGACCGCAATGTCGCCCTCGCGATCGGGCGGGAGCTCGAACCGCCGGCAGGCCTCGTCCCGCGTGAGCGCCAGCGCGACGCCGTCCAGTGCGCGGACAAATCCGGCCACCTCGTCGGCATCCGCGCCGCCTTGCAACAGATGCACGCGCACGAAGCCGCCGAGCGCGCCGTGGTGGCGCACGAACGGATCGGTGATCGGGCAGATGACGCGCGTGACGCCGGCGCCGTAGCGGGCGTCGAGACGATCGCCGAGGTAGAGCACGTTGGGCATGCCGGCCGCGTCGGCCATGTCGTTCATGCCGTGGTCGGCGGTGAGGGCGACCGTCGCGCCCAGCCGGCGAGCTGCGCCGATCCGCCGGTCGACCGCCTGCATGAAGGCGAGCGCCTCGGGCGCTTGCGGGGCGTGCTTGTGCTGCACGTAGTCCGACAGCGACAGGTACATGAGCTCGGGTCTGTCGCGGTCGAGCAAGCGCACGCCCGCGTCCAGCACGAACAGCGACAGCTCGGCCGAATACTGATCGGGAACGCCCTCGCCGACCAGCGCGACCACATCGGCGATGCCGTGCTCGCCAGCGAGCAGGTGTCGGCCTTCTCGGCCGAGAACGCGATGCCCGTCGATGATTCTTGGCCAAGTGCCTTGCGCAGCTTGTCCTTGGCGGTGATGACGACGACGCGCGCGCCGGCTCGCGAAAACACCGACAGATGGTGGCGCGCGCATGGACGTCGCGTCGATCATCATGATTTCCTCGTCGGCCTCGCGGTCGAGATAGTAGTTGCCGGAGACGCCGTGCACCGATGGCGGCACGCCGCACACGATCGACGCAGTTGTTGGGGTTGGTGAAGGTCGGCACGACGCACTCGCCGAGCAGCGACGTGCCCTTGGCGCACATCTCCTTCAGATACGGCGCGACCCCGGCCTGGATCGCCTGGTTGATGTAGTCGCCTTCGCAGCCGTCGACGCAGACGACCACCAGCGGTCGCTGCATCCAGCGGTAGCTGCGCCCGTTGGCGGAGACCGAGCGGTTCGGTGGGGTGCTCATGGCAATTCCCTCGGGATGTGCGTGTTCGCCGGCCCGGCTAGGCGACGGCCTTGGCGATGTGCTTGCGCAGCCAGGCCGAGAGCAGCTCGGACAGGATGACGACGATGATGATCGAGAGCAGGATCGCGGCCACGTCCTTGGAGGCGACGCGCTGCACGCTCTCGCGCAGGTACCAGCCCATGCCGCCGGCGCCGAAGAAGCCGACCACCGTGGCGGCGCGGAAGCAAACGTCCCAGCTGTAGATCGAGATGCCGGTCCAGGCCACCCGCACCTGCGGCAGCACGGCGTAGACGAAGACCTGCAGCTTGCTGGCGCCGGTCGCCCGGATCGCCTCGACCTGGCCGGGCCGGATCGCCTCGATCGTCTCGGAGAACAGCTTGCCGGCGAAGCCGATGCAGTAGAGCGTCAGCGCCAGCGCGCCGGGCAGCATGCCGAAGCCGAGCAACATCACCAGCAGGATGGTCCAGATCATCTCGTGGACCGAGCGGCACGCCATGATGACGACGGCGCGCCGGGCATAGAGGAAGCGCTTGGCCGGGGTGAGGTGTCGGCCGCGGCGAACCACGCGAGCGGCACGCCGCAGTCACGAGGCCGATCACGGTCGCGAGGTACGACATCTGCAGCGTCTCGACCAGCGGAGTGCCAGGTACTCGGCGTCAGCACATGCCGACGTTGGGCGGGACGTAGCGTCGCGACAGCGATCTCGCCGATGCGGCCGAGCATGCCCGGCAACGCTCGGATCGATGTTCAGGTGCTCGATCGCCCAGAACGCCAGGAACGCGAGCGAACCGAGCAGGGCGCTGTACTTGTAGAGGCTCTGCGGGTAGCGGAACCGGCTCCAGGTCAGCGGGCCGGTAGCGGCCGTTGGGTCGCGCGACGTCGGGCACCGCGATCCGCGGGCGTCTTGGCTTGGGTGGCGAGGCTGCGCATCGCCAACTCAGATGACGGCTCGCGTGCATAGTGCGAGGCGACTTCGCCGAGGATGATGAAGGCGAGCATCGCGAGGACGACGGTGGCGATGCCGAAGGAGAATTGGACATGGCCGATCTCCGGAACGGCAAGAGACCAAGCCCCCAGCGCCGACCAGGCCCATGATGGTCGAGCGGCGGATGTTGATGTCCCACTCGAAGATCATGTTGCCGACGAACACCGGAATGATCTGCGGCAGGATCGCGAAGCCAGAGGATCTGGAACTTGGTGCCGCCGGCGGCGCGGATCGCCTCGATCGGCTTCGGATCGACGTCCTCGATGCCTCGGCGATCGTCTTGGAGATGAAGCCGATCGAGCGCACCGCCATCGCCAGCACGCCGGCGAGCGCGCCCAGGCCGACCGCCGAGACGAAGATCAGGGCCCAGACGATCTCGTGCACCGAGCGCGACATCGTCATCAGGAAGCGGCCGATCGCATACGAGCTCTTGCCGAAGGGCGGGATGTTGGACGCGCCGCCAGGACGCGACCGGGATCGACATCACCAGGCCCCCGAGGACGGTGGCGAGCGTCGCCATCACCACCGTCTCGAGCGCGCGGCTCCGAGAGCCTCGGGGCACGACGCTGTCGTCGACAGCAGTAGCACCGCGCGAGAGTGTTGCAGAGCAGCGAACCGCCGAAGAGGCGCTTCCAGTCGGTGTCGCGGACGACGATGACCTCGATGCTCCAGAGCACCAGCGACAGGATCACGAAGTAGGTGGGAAGCGCAGGCGCCGGAAGGTGCGCTCCGGCGGCCTCGACGCCGTCGCGCGCATCTGCTCGATGCGTGAGCCGCGTTCACAGCACCTCCATCGCGTAGATGTCGTGCAAGGCCGCCTTGTCGAGTTCTGCCGGGCGTGCCGTCGAATTCTTCTTGCAGCCGTCCTGCAGGCCGATCATCCGGGTGCAGAACTCGCACGCGAGGTCGACGTCGTGGATGTTCCAGGGCACCGGGATGCGCTCCTCGGGGGCGATCTCGGGGATGAGCGCCATCAGCCTCGGGCGGATCTTGGGATCCAGGCTGGAGGTCGGCTCGTCGACCAGGAGCATCTTCGGCCTCTGGATCAGGGCCCGCGCGATGCCGACCCGCTGGCGCTGGCCGCCTGAGAGGCGTCGGCGCGCTTGTCGATGTGCTCGCGAGCCCCACGCGCTCGAGCAGTCGAGCGCCTGGGCCATGTCGTCCTCGGCGGGGAAGCGGCGCCGCCAGGCCTGCCAGGAGCGGGACGTAGCCCAGCCGCCCGGTGAGCACGTTCTCCATCACCGTGAGGCGCTCGACGAGGTTGAACTCCTGGAAGATCATGCCCATCTGCCGACGCGCGAGCTTGAGCCCCGGCAGGGCGACAGCGTCGTCAGCTCGAGACCGTCCAGCCTGACAGAGCCCGAGTCCGGCTCGACCAGCCGGTTGACGCAGCGGATCAGCGTCGACTTGCCGGCTCCGCTCGGGCCGATGATCGCGAAGAAATCATCGGGCTCGAGGGAGAAGCTGACGCCCTTCAGTATGTCGCGGCCCCCGTAGCCGGCATGCAGGTTCTTGACTTCCAGGACAGCGGGCACGGCAACTCCTTGCGCAGGTGATCGCGGCCGAGCGCGCTACTTGACGCCGGCTTCGCGCGGGTCGTTTCTCGACTCGTGTCATTGCCGGCCCGACTGGGACCTTGAGCCTACCCAATGTGATCGATGCTGGCGAAAGGCGTCTGATCGAACAGGCTCTCGGGGAGAGCAATGGCAAGGTCTTCGGACCAACGGGCGCGGCGACTCGTCTCGGAATTCCGTCTTCCACCCTCGAGTCCAAGATCAAGCGCTACCGAATCAACAAGCACCAATTCCGCACGTCGACGGCCTGAGCGAAGGACCGAACCGCGTCTCGTTTTGACGTGGAGGCCTGTCACTCTGCGTCACGTGTGACGCCGCCCAAGGATCGGCAGGCAGTGTGCGCTGGTCCCATCTACGGTCGTGCCGCTTCGGATAGTGTCTTACCGCGCGAGTCAGATTTCCGATTTATCGCAAACTTGTGAATCGGCGCGAGCGTTCCGCCGCCATACCGTCAAAAACACTCGGCAAAGTATCGAGGCCGCGGGCACGTCTCTTGGTCTTGAGTGTCGCATGAAGCCAAACGACACCAACCGATCCGATGCGTCGACAAGCAGACGAAGGCCCTCCGCTTTGATAGCGGACGGCTCATGTGCCGGGGAGGGCAAGACCAGCACCCACGACGACGGCCTCTCGGCGTTCTTAAGCGTGCGACATCGTCTCTTTCGCATTGCCTACCGAATGCTTGGTACGGCCACGGAAGCCGAGGACATCGTGCAAGATGTGTGGGTGCGCTGGCAGGCGGCCGATCGCGGCCTGGTTCGCGATTCCGCTGCATTCCTCGTGACAACTACGACTCGATTGGCGATCAACATCATCCAGTCGGCACGCTCGCGCAGAGAAACGCACGTCACGCCTTGGTTGCCTGAGCCAGTCGACCCTAATGCCAACCCTGGGCAAGGGACGGAACGACGGCAGGCGCTAGAGTCTGGACTACAGGTCCTACTGGAAAGGCTGTCGCCCGCCGAACGAGCCGCTTACATCCTCCGAGAGGCGTTCGACTATGCGTATCGCGACATCGCAGCCATTCTTCGCTTTGAAGAAGCAAACGTGCGCCAGGTAGTGAGCCGCGCTCGGCAGCACATTGCCAGTGGCCGACGGAGACCTGCGAGTCCTGTCGACCAAAGACGGCTTCTCGACTGCTTCATCGCCGCGACCCAGCGAGGCGAGCTCGCCGGTCTCGAAGGCCTCCTTGCGTCTGACGTCGTCTCCATGCCCGACCGCGTGGCTGCGGCCTGACGCCACAATCAGGCGCTCGCGATACTCGTGGTTCCGGCGGGCATCGGTCACGATTCGCTGATCGCACGGAACACTTCTACTCCTGCATCTTGTTGGCATTCACGGTCGTCTCAAGGACGACATCAGCATGAGCTCGATTTGAGGAGGTCACACCTCGTCCGCTGCGCTGAGGCGTCACAAAGCCTGTCGGTATCCGGTCAATAGCGTACGCAGCAGGAAGCTGCGCTACGAAGACGGGCCAAGTTCTCAAACCTGAGCATGTCGATGGTGCAACCATGACCGTTTCTGAAATCGCGGCGGCCCTCACCGGCGAAGGAATGATGACGAAGCGCACCAGCAACGGCGGGGAGCACCCTTCACCTGACGAGATCGCCCAACTCGCATACCGCTTCTACGAGATGCGCGGGAGGCGGGATGGCCAGGATGTCGACGATTGGCTGGCCGCCGAGCGCGACCTCATTCGCCACTCCCGGTAGCCAGCAGCGGGCGATCGAAAGCTGGCCGGCGCTGTCGTCTGCCTGGTCAATCGCCGTTCACAGCGTGAACTATGGTTCCGTCATCTTGATCGGCTCGCAACTGTGATCCGGCAACACACAGAAGGGACATCGCTATGAAACTCGTCATTGTCGGAGGCACCGGCCTCATCGGTTCCAAGCTGGTGGCCAGCCTGAAAGCACAGGGCCACGAGGCGTTACCGGCATCGCCAGACACCGGCGTGAACACCCTTACCGGTGCTGGCCTCGCCGATGTACTTCGCGGGGCGGCCGTCGTCGTCGACGTCTCGAACTCTCCGTCCTTCGAGGAGAAAGCCGTCATGGACTTCTTTACGACGTCCACGCGCAACATCCTCAAATATGCCGTGGCGGCCGGGGTGAGGCATTACGTAGCGTTATCGGTCGTCGGAACGGAGCGTATACCGGACAGTCCATACCTCCGCGCCAAGAGTGCTCAAGAGACCTTGATCAAGAGCGGTGGGATCCCGTACTCGATCGTTCACGCCACCCAGTTCTTCGAGTTCGTCAAACGCATTGCCGATGAAGCCACTGTTGGAGCGACAGTCCGGCTCCCACCGGTGCTCTTTCAGCCTATGGCGGCTGATGACGTCGCGAAGGCGGTGGGCAGGGTGGCCGTGGACACCCCAGTCAACGGCACCATTGAAGTGGCCGGTCCGCAACAGTTCCGTTTCGACGAGCTGATCCGGCAGGGGCTCGCCGCGTACAAGGACTCCCGCGAGGTGGTGGCCGATCCGCACGCACGGTACTTCGGCGCCGAGCTCGATGAACGTTCGTTGGTGCCTTGGGGCGAGGCCCGACTTGGTGACATTCGGTTCGACGAGTGGCTCGGCCAGCCGGCGCTCCAGCAGCGATAGAGTGTCGCAGGGAGCGTGGTCCAGGAACAGGCCGGCCACCGCTAAGCAGGCGGCGTCGTCACTGTACATCCAGGCCGCCCGACTGTTGAGCGTGGCCCTCTGATCTCGCCGACGCCGTGCTCCACGAGTTGCGACTCGCGGGAATCTTGACGCGCTCTAGCGATGGGGCCCTTTTTCCTGAGCGGTGAGCCCGCCCGCGAAGCGAACGGCGATGCCGGCGATGAACGAAGCAACGACAGGCAAAGCAATCAAATGGAAAGACAGGTCGACGCTGGCACGCCCGTTAATGGGTCACTCAAGGATGCATCGCTGGACCGTCTCGCGTGCCTGTTGCGACACTGGGCGTGGGCTGACGAAGCGAGGACGGCGTTCGACCGAGAACTTGCCAACGGGTGGGACGACGACGATCCGATGTCCGATCATCCGTTCGGCTCTTACTATCACTGGTGTGCGCTGCTGTGCGGCTTCAGCGAAGCGGCACTCGAACACGGGCTTCTGTCGCCGCTCCAGCTTGACGCGATCCGTCAGGACCTCGAGTTCAGTCTGGCTGGGCTGCGTGCATGTCGCCAGTTGCTCGTGGTCATTCCGGCATCCCTGGAGGAGCAACCACGCGTTGTCGATTTACTCCGCGATGAAGAGACGCTCGGACGCTTGAGGCGGGTCCACAAGGCGTTCGGTGATGCATTGCGCGAAGAGCAGATGTCGCGGGAAATTGATTCGCTCGATCATTGATGCTCAGAGCGGTTTGCGACGGAAAGCCGTTCCATCTGCTGAGGGCCGTAGATCCCAGCTGTCCCTTGACGTAGGGGTGCTGCGCCCGTCACCGCCTATCTGGGTAGCCAGAAGCACATCGTTGTCGCGCTTCGGAAGTCGTCACGCCGATTGTGATAGGACTGTGATACGTAAGGCTCAAAACCCCGACGAACATCGAGGTTTACGGCGGCACACCGAGTGATGCTCTCGGAAGGTTAAGTATCTGATCGCGTGTGGCTTGAGGCGCGTCGGAGTGGCTCACTATCGCTGGCGAGCTTCGTTTTCCAAGCGTGCTCCTTCGACCACTCTGACATCTCTCCGTTTAGAATCAACGGTTTGCGGCCGGTCTCGAACAGTGTAGCGCAAAACCCTCCTTCAAGTTCTAGTGACCCGTCATCCCATGTGTATTCAGCTGTTTGCCGACACCTCGCGATCGCTGGGCACTGAAATTGTGTCAGACCTCTCGATGTCGTCGATCACTTACGGCGATTTCATCTCAGCCGCGGCCGTTGCCGCACGAGCCATCCGCATGTCACGAGGCACCGCTCGGCGACGTTCGTGTACGCCGGGTATCGCCGGCGCATATACGCGCCGCGGACCGATAGCTAGAACGAATCCGCCCCACAGCGCGGTTACGAATCGAACGGCGTCCGTACGGAAAAATAGTGCGCTGGCGTCACCCGAACGGGCCATCCGCGCCCAGCCCCAACCAATCGAGCTCCAGCGGAGACCAGTGGGAACGCAGCAGCCGTGCGTTACCGTACTCTTCGGCTGCGGCCGGCGCCCTCTACCAGAACGTGTGACTCTATGCCGCAAACGGTCTGGCGACGGTGATCGGAGTCTTTCTCAGCCTGTCACGAGTCAACGATCACGACTCCAAGCACGGCGCCGGCGACCAACCCCTTCAACCAGCCACCGATAAACCAGCCCCATGCCACGGGAGACGGAATCGGCAGGTGAATGAAGGTGCCCAACCCGACCGAGATACCGAGGGCCAGGCCAACAAGAGCCCCTAACCCGAGACCGGCGGCGAGCGACTTCGGCCTCACCAGCCATGTGTAGGTACCGATGAAGACACCGATCAAGACGAGCGTCGCTGTGTAGATCAGAGGCACATTCATCTGATCAAATGGTCGCCACAGATTCTTGGTGGCTTCGTAGAAGGGTGCCAGGAAGATCCGGTGAATGAGTAGGTCGAGCAGCATCCAAGCGACAAGAATCGTGAAGCCCGCAAGGAGTGAACGCTTCATGGCTGAGGCTCAGCGGCCGGATCGGACAACGTCCCGTTCCGTCGGCGCCCGGTCGCCTCTCGACCGATTCACGCCTCGAGCGGGCTGACCTTGGCCACGCCCACCACGTAGTTCTTGCCGTAGTGCCGCGCGCACTTTGGACACGTCGTATAGAAGAAGTACATCGTGTCGAGGTGTTTGCCTCTCTCATTCACGTACGCCGCCATCGTCGCGGCCCATGTCGGTGCCTCCTTATAGGGGCCTTCGAACACACGCGTCAGGAAATCGCCGCTCAGACGCACCATGTCGGCGCCGGGTACCTCCTTGTCGACGGCAAACAGATGCTCGGCGTGCCAGGCCGAATCGTCGTGGCTCAGGACCAGCAGTCCGCCGCCGGCGGCATGCGCGGTCTCAATGGCGGCAATCGTCCGGGCGAACACCGAGCCCATGTTGAGCGGCATGTGAAACGCGCTGACCGTCGACGCTCTGACGAAGAGCTTGTTGTCGAAATGGAGTTCCTGGTCCTGCCAAGGCCCCGGCCTGAAACGGGGGCAGCAGTTGGTGTCGTTGTCGGACGCGTCGAACGCCGGGGTCTGATTGGGTAGCATTTGCGAGCCTCAATTTGCTGCCGAGCGATAGAGCCGGAGCACCCGGTGCGTGAAATTCGGCAATCACCGCGGGGTTCTTCCCATCGGTTCCGGTATCGACCCGGCGGAGTCTCCAGCAATCGCTCGATGCCAAGGTCGATGCCACACGTGACAGCAGTATGCGTGCCGCGACCGCCGATCCCCCGCGATTAGAAAGAGACCAAACGACTGGCTGTCTAGAGAGCGCGCTGGCCCAGGGTCCGCACCCTCACAAGCCACTGTTGCCGCTTGCGTGGGTCAGGCGCCTCCACCAGACCGATCAGGCTCTCACGGATCGGACGGATGCCGCCGAGTCGCTGCGTGTTCTTCTCCGGATGCGGATGGACGTACCAGCGGTAGACGAACGCCGGCATCTGCATCGTGGCGATCACACGGCGATCCGGGTGCCCCTGAATGACCGCGATGTGCTTGAGGTGTGATGCCACAGGAGTCCGTCAGCGAAACGCCGCTGGAAACGCTATCGCGGTCGCGAGAAGGATGACACTGACGACGGCACCGATGGCCCCCTCTTCAATGAGCAGCCGGGTCTGCCCATCCCAGAAAACCGCAAACGCGGCGATACCCACCGCAGCGCCTGTGAGTGCGAACGGACGCCACCATTGCGGAACGGATGGGGCAAATCCAATCGCGAACGCGCAGGCGATCGTCGCGATGCCCGCGATGACGTGCAGGCCGATCACGAGCGCCCTCAGTTGGCCACCCGTTACGGCGCTCCCTAGAAACCAGGAGCTTCCGTTCCACTCCTTGACTGGGCCCGGTAGCACCGATCCGATTCGAATGTAGATGAATCCGTGACAGAACACGACGAAGGCGATCAACACTCGCACCCAGGTTGTCATGAGACGCTGGCCTCCTTTGCGTGAGGCGGGGACATTCGGTCGACCGTGGTGTGAGCGCTCTCGTGTGCGCGGCGCTCGGCTTCCGCTTTCAAAGGCCCGAGCGAGAGCCATCGAATCAAGATGATGCCGGGCGACAGGAAGGACCAGTACCGCCGGAACTTTGCGCGCGCGGCGGGGTCGGTGGTCATGACACGCGTTTCAGTGCGGAAGATCGATTCAGCCGCGCCAACCGGATCCGCGCGAAGCGTCCAGACGATCTTTACGTAGTCAGGCTCACTGAACGCCAGAAACTCGTCGGGCGGCAGCGCCCGGAACGCTGGGTTCGCCTCCCACGGCTTCGTGACGCCGCCCACGACAATCTCGCGCCCGGGAACTTCTGCGAGCACGCCCCATCCCAAGGACTGGACTTCCGCCAGGAGTCCCCTTGGCCGAAGCCGATGATCAGGCTTGGCGCCGAGGATCAGCTCGCGTCCTTTGATAATCGCGCGCACAAGCGGCGAGTGAAGCAGATCCATGTCCTGCGCGGCGGCGAGCGCAACCGCGGCCGGTGCGTCAACGCGTACGTGGTGGCGCTCGACGACTTCGTACGCCGGCATGAACCGATCGAGCAGATCGTCCTCTTCCTCGGGAGTCGGACGCGGCGGGTGCCCATAGCGATACCACGTGACGCCGACGTAGGTCGCGTACGCCGCGCCGGCGAGTCCGATGCCGGCCGCCACCCATCGGGCGCCCAATCCGAGTCGTCGGTTCTTATTCACAGCGTTTCCCCAGTGTCAGTACTGAATGAGGCATCGGATTACAACATCCCGCCGCATTGATCACGGTCGGACGCGAGACCGCTGAGTCGATCATGCGCTCCACTCTGGCTGCGACCTGGTGCGCGATCACCTGACACCGTGCCACGCCGTCCGTGTCGATGTACTGGTTCACTCCCACCGTCGTCGAGAAGTCACAGCCCGTGATGCCGCGGCATTGGGTGCTGCCGAATGCGCCGGTGAACCACGTTCGCCAACTGGTGGCCGAGGTTCATGGTCCGGTTGAACTTGTTCACGTCGTCAGCAAACGCGTCACCGCCAGCTGCCATCTTGCCGATCATTCGCAGCACACGCAGGCGACTGCGTTCGACCTCACCGAGGGCGACGACCGAGCGCCATCACGCCAGCCGTCAAGGCGCTGCACGTCATGCCCGTCAAGACCGTTCCGCCGATGAAGGGTGACGTGGCGTCGAGCACGTCCTGGCTCACGGGATTCACGTGGCGCACCTGCTGCACGACCGCATGGGCGCAGTGGAACTTCTTCTCGACGAAGTGGGCGTAGAGTCGCCGGTACGCGTCTCGGCTCGCCGCGGGAATCACGTGGGCGCAGTCGCTCGACAGCGTCTGCGCGCAGAGTTCGGGTGCTTGACGAACGGCTCCGACGCATCGCAGCGGCAGCCGGTCGGTGCCGCGAATCTCACGGCAGAGGGTGGTACCGTGGCAACCTGCGAAGCGCTGCAGGAGGTCGTGCCCCTTGTCGATCACCGGAGGCAGCCCGTCGTGCACCGCGTCACGCGCATGCCGAAGGCCGATGAGGACCAAGGGCGCGGTGACGCCACCGCACTCAGCGCCCGTGTTGCCGATGCCGCCCGGCAATCCGGCGGTGAGCTTCACGAGCCACTCCGCCTCTGTGTCTGAGGCGTCCAGCAGGGTCTGCATGACGGTGGGCGCGCAGTGGCCCATCCTCAACAGGTTCGACATGCTCCGGCGACGGAGCGTGCGCGTCGAGACCGTCGTCAAGTCACCCACGAGGGTCAGAGGAATCGTCGGCGAGGGCACCGGAGCCGTCTTCGTCGAACTCGTGTTGCCCATCGCGGCCCCCTATCCTCGACAGACCTCAGAACTGGAGACCCAGGGCATACGCCCGTTCCAGGTAGCCGCGCCTCGTGGCGTCGTCCGCGCCGTGCACGGCGTAGAAGTACTCGCGCTCGACGTTCTTGATTCCCGGATACGTCAGCGTGAACTCGTCAATCACCATGCGCATGGCGTCGCGGAGGCCCGCGTCGTAGGCTGCGTTTGTCGAAGATCGTCGTCTGGATGATCAGCGCCTTCGTGTGCGTGAGCTTCGGCTGACGGCCGTTGATGTCGCCACGCCAGGCTTCCGGAGTGAGATCGTACGCAAACCCTGGCGTCCAGACGCGATCGAGCCACCCCTTCAGGATCGCGGGAAAGCTCAGGAAGTGCACGGGTGCGATGAACGCCAACGCCTCAGCCCGCGCGACCTTCTGCTGCTGCACGAGCACGTCCTTCGGCCGATAGCGCTCGCGCAGCAGCCGGATGATGCCCCGCGCATCCCGATCACCGATGAGGCGCTTCAGCGCGAAGCGTTTCAGAGGCCCACCAGCCTCATCGAGGAGGGACTCGCGCAACCGCATGCGGTCGAGCATGTCATCCGGGATGGTTTCGGTCAGCCAACTCGGGGTGTCGCGTGGGCGCAGGATCGGATCGAAGCCGATCGCGTAGAGGTCCACGATCTCATTCGTGTGCCCCGCGTCTCGGAGACCGGCGTCGAAGCGATCGAGGACGGCGTGGCAGAACGATCGCGAAGCGGGATGGGCGAAGACCGTCAACACCTTCATGGGTGACCTCCGGCTGTGGCGGTCACGTGGTCTTCGTCAGAAGGGGCTTGGCCACGAGGCTCGCGCCGATGACGAGGAGACAGATCGCCAGCACCGGCAAGTCCGTGCGCCAGATCCGGCTGAAGGCGGCAAGAAGCGCCGCGAGCCCGAGCACGAGGGAAAAGCCGCTGACCGTGATGTGCTTCAAGTAGCGGACGACATTGACCCCAAGCAGAATCGCCGCAACGCCGAGGAGCCAGGCGCCCTCCGGCACGCGCTCGGCCGGCACCAGCCAGATCATCCCCGTCAGCATCAGCAGGAGCCCCCAGCCGATATCGTGAAGCCTGCGGTCAAGCGGCCCGTTGGTCGCGTTGACTGGAACGCTCCTCAGATCCGTGGCCATGTCAACCTCTTTTCGGTGCGTCGCACTGTGACCGGAAATGCGGGAATCCCCGCACGCCCTGTGGACTTTTTCGCGGGCCGTTCGGGAATCCGAGGCGCATTGGCCGATTGGTCCACCGCCGCGTTGACTACGAAACATGACGGAGCATTACCTGTGCCGCACCGTGTCCGCCGGGCCGGCTCGAAAGAACCCGCGGTGACTGCGGGATTTTCGACGGCGGCCGTGCGTTCACCACCGGAATCCTGACAGCCGCTTCGCTTTAGGCACGCCTGCCTCTATGTGTCGCAGGTACGGCAAATGCTGCGTCCATTGTGTTATGGCGCTCGCTACCTGCTTTGCGACCGCTGTCGAAAGGCATCGTTCGCTTCCTGCCGACGGGATGGTGCCCGACCCAATCTTCACGTCCACCCACGCCATTACGATTAATGCGCCGCCAGAACAGGTCTGGCCATGGATTGCGCAAATGGGCGGCGGTCGCGCCGGCTGGTACAGCTGGGATCTGATTGACAATGGCGGCACGCCCAGTGCGAGGCGCGTCGTACCCGAACTCCAGACGGCGGTCCGCGGTGACGTCATGCCGGCGGTTCCTGGCGCCAAGGACGCCTTCGTCGTCGCGGCTGTCGATCCGCCGCGGGATCTCGTTTTGACGGTTCCCGACGGCCATGGGGGCACCGCGGTCGCATGGGAACACTATCTGGAGCCGCTCGTTCATGGCCGAACGCGGCTGATCGTACGAGGACGGGCCTCCTCTCACTGGCTGGATCTTGCTCGCGCGAAGCCACCCGCCGGCCACCGCCGCATCTTCATCGAGCGCGCGTACGCGGCGCTCGCGAGGCTTCCGCGTCCGCTGCTGATCGCATTCGCGGCGTTGGGCCATCGCGTGATGGAAGCACGACACCTGCGCGGGATCCAGCGCCGCAGCACCGCGGCTTCGGCGCCCCGCGCAGTAAGCGGTGAGGCGTGGCGCAAGGCGCTGCTCGTCTGCGGCATGGCCTCGTCGCTGCTCTACGCCGCGATGATCTGGGCGGTTCGATACGAGGGTTACAGCCCCATTTCTCAAGTCCCGAGCGAGTTGACCGCGATTGGAGCGCCGACACAAGCGCTATGGGCGCGGCTCGGCTGGATCTACACCATGCTGGTGACCGCCTTCGGATTTGGCCTCTGGAAATCCGCCGGTCGAAATCGCGCCGTACGAATCGCGGGCGGTCTCATCCTGGCCTACGCATCGCTCGGGCTCCTGTGGCCGTTTGCGGCGATGCATCAACGCGAGGTGCTGGCCGCCGGCGGAGGCACGCTGAGCGACACCATGCACGTCGTTCTGGGCGGCGTAACGGTCTTCCTCATGTTTCTCGCGATCGGAGTTGGCGCCACGGCATTCGGGAAGCGCTTCCGCGTGTACTCGATCGCCACGATCGTGGTGCTCCTCGTGTTCGGGGGGTTGACGTTCTTGGAAGCGCCGCGCCTGCAGGCGAATCTGCCCACGCCGTGGATCGGGCTGTGGGAGCGCATCAACATCAGCGTGTTCCTGCTGTGGATCGCCGTACTAGCGACCGCGCTGTTGCGCACTCCGAACTTGGGCGCCGAAACGCGTCAAGGACAGGACCATGAATGACGTCAAGATCGCGCGAATCACAGGAGTGTTCGGTATCGCCTGCGTCGCCCTGACGTTCGGCCAGTTTCCATTGTGGCTCGTCGGCAGCCCTCCATCCGTGTACGACGGCCGAGGATTCGCGCAACATCTGTTCGCCATCAAGAACGTCGCCTTCACGCGCATCCTCATGGACCAGGGCATCTACGTGAGCATGCTGGTTTTCGCGGCCGGACTTCGTCATCTGATTCGTCAGGCGCGGGCAGCGTCGGAATGGATCGGCACGCTGCTCTTCGGTGCCGCGTTGGGGTGGGTAGCGGTGACCGTGGTCGCGGACGGCTTAGAGGGCGGCGCCGTTCTCAGCACGTTGAACGGCAACCCTGATCCGTCGGCGGTGCAGGCGCTGATTGCGGGAACGCTCCTCATCTACAACGGATCGATCGCGTTTGCGATCACCGGGCTCTTCCTGGCGGCGGCTGCATGGGCGACGTTCGACAGCGGCGTGTTGCCGCGTTGGACTGGATGGATCGCCGTCGCTGGCGCCGTGGCGTGCGCCGCCTCGGTGCCTGCGATGTACGCAGGCCCGGTCGACTACACGGGCTTCTATAACGCAGGCGGTTGGGGACCCGCGATCGTGGCGAACTTTCCGCCGATGATCTGGTTCCTGGTCGTCAGCGTGATCTTGATTCGCCGAGGCGACCTCGAGAGCCAGGTGATCGTGCGCGCTGCGTGATCGACATGGAGACGAATCATGTCTTGCCCATCAGCGTTCAAGATTCCCGAGGCTGAAGCGAGGCACGTGGCCGTGGGAGGTGCGTCGTGAACAAATCGCTCGTCGCAGCACTTGGCGTCGGTGCGGCGGTCCCCACATTCGGGCTGTTGCTCCGTTACCGACAAGATCTGAAGGGTGCGCGCGCGCGGCTGGCCGCAGTGGAACGCCACGTCGTCTCGACGCAATGGGGTGCGGTCGAGTACGCGCAGCGGGGCTCCGGCGACCCCGTGCTTGTGGTGCATGGGATCTTCCACAATTGCGCCGGGGGACTCCTTTCTGCCCGAGACCTGTGTCCTGATCGACGACGTCATCGCCCCGTCTCGATTTGGCTATCTCGGCTCGAGCATGCCGACGAACGCGACACCGCAAGCTCAGGCCGACGCGCTCGCCGCTCTGCTCGACGCGCTCGATATCGATCAGATCGACGTCATCGGCGAGTCAGCCGGTGCGACATCGGCGCTGCAACTGGCCCTGCGTCATCCCGAGAGGGTGAAGCATCTCGCTGTGCTCGTCGGCAACCTGCCGGGAAGCCCCACTGCCGTTGTCCAACCGTCTTCGGCGAAGCTGTTCAACCGGCAACTCCCCATGTGGGTACTGCAGGACTTTCGCGCCGTCGATGATGGTCCGCCTGGTGGCGGGACTCCCGAAAGGGTTCGCCATGAGTCGTGAGGACGCTCGGTTCGTGACCGAATTCATCGACAGTCTCTTCCCCGTGAGTGCCCGAGGGTGTCGACTTCGACGCGTTCGTATCCAACGCGGATGTCAATGACTACAACCTCGAGGCGATCAGCGTGCCCACCCTGATCGTCCACACCAAAGACGATCAGCTCGCCTCTCACGAAGCGAGTAAGCGTGCGGCTGACCGCATCCCCGGCGCTCGGTTTGTCAGTCTCGAATCGGGCGGGCACCTCATGCTTGGTCAAACGAAGATCATCCGCGACGAACTCGCCCATTTCTTTGCCGAGACAAGGGATCGCCGCGCGGAGCGGGTGGCATCGTGAGCACCGTTAGGACGAACGAACTCGAGGGCCCTATGCGCGTGAATTGGGAGCGCTGGGCTGCGGCGAGCGGATACGTCGTCGTTCTTTTCGGCGTCGCCGGCGCGGCCTTTGAGCGTGGAGGGCCACCACTGAACGCCCCGGTCGACCAGACCATCGCATTTTTTTCGACGTATCGGAGTGAATTGCTGTCTCAGAGCCTGATGTTCGTGTTGAGCGCGGGTGCGTATCTGTGGTTCTTTGGCGTCCTGCGGACGTTCCTGCTACAGGCAGAAGGCGGCCCGGGCATGCTGTCCACGATTGCATTTGGAGCGGGGATCGTCAGCGCCGTCATTCAGATGGTGTTTCAGGGGTTCCAGGTCGCGCTGGCCGTCGCGTCGAACCATCCTGTGGAGCCGACACTCGCCGCGCTGTTCAGCAACGCAATTCTCGCGCTGTCCGTCATCGCGTATGTCCCCTTAGCAGTCATGTTGACGGCAGTCGCCGTGGTGTCGCTGCGGGACCGTGCGTTTCCTGCGTGGCTCGGCTGGTTGTCCGCGTTTGCCGCAATGGCTCACGTGGTGATGTCGATCGGTCTTGTCGTGGAGGGTGGACCACTCGTTCCTGGCGGGACGCTCACCTATGGCCTGTATGCGGTCACGCTTCTGTGGCTGGTGGCGACCACGACTGTGATGGTCGTGAGGTCCGGCCGGCCGCACCGCTTCGTCGAAGCCGTCAATCCACCGACGACAAGGCCGGTTGTCAGAACGAAGAAAGACCAAGCATGATCGGACGTCACACGAATACCGTCACGGGTGCCAGCCACATCGTGCTCTCCAGGGATGGGACCAGGATTGGCTATCTTTCCGTGGGAAGCGGGCCATCGGTTCTTGTGATTCCCGGCGTACTCTCCATGGCTGCCGATTACGCCGCCTTCGCGCGCGCCTTGTCTGAGCATTTTACGGTCCACACCATCGAGCGCCGTGGACGAGGCGAGAGCGGCCCGCAGGGTGATGATTACAGCATCGTCAAAGAGTGTGAGGACGTGCTCGCCCTGCAAGCCGAGACGGGCGCCGCCTTGCTCGTTGGCCACAGCTACGGTGGACTGGTTGCCTTGGAAGTGGCTCGCACCAACAAGGCCTTTAGCAAAATCGCCGTCTACGAACCGGGCGTGTCCATTGATGGGTCGATGCCAACGGCGTGGATGCCTGGCTATGAGAAGAAGCTCGCCGAGAAAAGGAACGTCGATGCCTTGGTCGAGTTCACGCTCGCCGACGCGCCGCCACGTATCCAGAGGACGCCTCGATGGCTGATGAAACTGCTCCTGCTTGTGCTTGTCAGCTGCTCGCGCCAGTATCGCCAGATGCTGGATCTCCTCCATCAAAATCTGCGCGAATGGCGGGAAATTGCCAGGCTCGACAGCAGTTATGAACACTACCGCGAAATCGCTGGTGGCGTACTACTCATGTACGGCGGGAGAAGCGACAGCAAGGCAGTCACTCTCGCAATGGAGCGGCTCGCAGCGATACTCCCGCACTCTGTGACGAAGGAATTTCCAAGACTCGATCACTTCGGGATCGAAAGAACAGCTCCACGAGAGGTTGCCAAGGCGGTCAGTGACTACTTTCTGAAGTAACGGCGCCTGGGGCCAACTCAAAGGAAGCCACAATGAACAGGCAGTTCTTGAAGGACGCGGTCGGCTGGGGCTTCGTCCTTTGGCTCATCGGCTATGCGCTCGGCGTGATGCTTTTCGCCTTCGTGGCGACATACCTCATTGGCTGGATCATTATGCCCTTCGGAGCGGCTATCGCTCTTTGGGTCGCGTTCAAGAAGGTGAAGGGCAACACGCTTCAGTACTTCTGTCTGATGGCGCTCGTTTGGACGTTCATCGCCGTCGTCGGTGACTATCTATTCATCGTCAAAGCCTTCAAGCCCGCGGACGGATATTACAAACTGGACGTCTATCTCTACTACGCGCTGACCCTCGCCATTCCGCTCGTTGCCGGATGGAGACGAACTTCGCGTCGCGCGCAAAGCGCGTGACGACGCTGGGGCGACGCC
>CAVRYF010000018.1:0-33912 GCA_963725325.1 uncultured Acidobacteriota bacterium
GCATGTAGCGACATTCTCCGGTTTGAGCCGGAGCACCGAGAACGCAAGCGACCGGCAGCGGCGAGCAAACGGAGCGCAGGCCGGTAGATTGAGGGTGCACGCACTTTTGTGAACCGGCACACGCGACTCCAACAAGGAGACCTTCAAATGAAACACACCGTCGTGTTGACCCATCGCCGCAGTGACGTGCACGCTCGTTTGATGGGCAGCTGGGCGTAAAGCTGTGGGGCTTCGCTACTGTCTCGCGGCGGGAGCCGGTAGACCACGGCCGGATTCGAGGTAGACGGCGAATGTGCCCAGCCAATGGCCACCTTCGTAGTGCTCCCCCGTGACGCCGGTCATGCCAGCGGTGCTGTGAATCCGCGCGGCCGCCATGAGCGCCGCGCCGCGGGGATCGGACGGCGGGAGGCTCCGCGCGATCGCCTGGAGCATCCACGCCCGCGAGAGGTTCAATCCGTAGAGATGGCCGAGCTTGGGATCGGTGGGGTCGGTCACCACGCCGGGCGCGAGCCAGTCGCCTCGACCATCGGTCGGTAGCGACGGCAGGAAGTCGCGCAGCCAGCGCGTGAACTCCGCCTCCGGCAGCACGCGCCGCATCAGGTCGGCCTCCGCCACGCAGGGGGACAGGAAGTCTTCGCCGGACGGCTCGTAGGCAAGCGGGCACGCGCGATCGTTCAGGTAGAAATCGCGTGAACGGGACAACAGCAGCGACTCCAGTTTTTTCTCGCTCGTCGCGCGTGCCCAGTCGAGCATCAATCCGAACGAAAAGGCCGTCTGGGAGTGCTCGCCGATCCGAATCGGCGCCGTCAGCTTCGGCAGCCAGTCGGCGATCCGCGAGACCGCCGCGCTGGTCAGTGGCTCGAGCGTCTCCGCCCACTTCCGAACGTCCCCGTCGGCCGGCCGCTCCGTCGCCCATTCGTGCAGCTCGGCCTGGAGTTGGAGCAGCCAGGCCAGCCCGTACGGTCTCTCGAAGGAAACGCGGCCCGCTCCATTCAGATAGCGCACCTCCGCGGCGATATTCGCCGCGGTGATGCTCTCGTCGAGTGCCGCTCGCGCGCGGGGGGCTATCGGCGCGTCTCCGTGGAGGCGCGCGACGCGCGCCAGGAGCCAGTGGCCGTGCACGGACGAATGCCAGTCGTAACACCCGTAGAAGGCGGGCGTCAGCTCGTGCGGCGCCCTCACGTCGGTGTCGCCGTTCAGCACGTGGGCGATCTTGTTGGGGTACTCCTTGCGAACGCAGGCGAGCGCCAGCTCCGCGGACCGACCTACCCAGGGGGCGGTCGGCTGTGCGGGACCGGCGAAGAGAAGAAGAGCGAGCGGCAGGATCATGCCCCGACCCTCAGTGTTCCTCGAGGAACCGCTTCTCCATCAAGAGCGTATGTGTCGAAATGGTCGCATACCCCATGCGCTCGTAGACCGGCCGGCCCGCATCGGTGGCATGAAGCACGGTCGGTGTCTCCCCGTGGACCGCGGCCGCATTCTCCAACGCCCGCCTCATCGTCGCGTCGGCAAACCCGCGACGCCGCTGGCCCGGGTCGGTGGCGACGAGGGCGACGTAGCGATGGCCGTCCACCATCAGGACCGTGGCGCTGCTGACAGGCTTCCCTTCCACCACACCGAGAACCGGAAACTGATCCTTCCAGAACGTTCGGCAACCGATCGTCGCCTTGCTGGCATCCAGATCCATTCCGTACGCGAGCGCATTGACGTCGACGATCGCCGCGCAGGCATTGTCGTCCTGTGGCACCGTCAGCTGCAGGCCTGGAACGGTCGCAGCGGCGGCAACCGTACGGGCTCGCATCCCGGTCATCGGCATCACCGTCGCCAGACCACACGCGTCCAGTACTGCGACCTCGACGCCAGACTCGAGCCGCTCGTGCGTGACCACCATCAGCCAGGGCACAGATTGAGCGGCGGCCCATGCGCACGCCTCGCGCCCGCGCGCGCTCAGCTCGTCGGCGGACAGGCCCGAGCCCGTCAGCAACGCGACATTGAAGAAGCTGACGGGCAGGCCGCTGAAGATGTACTGAATTCCTTCGGTCGCCGCTACGACCGACTTTGGTGCTGCGGCGCACATCAACCGCCAGGCGCCGTCCATCTGGCGGATGCTGAGCGTGACGTCGTCGTTCATGCTGGACTCCGGTGGCAACAGAACCATTAGACCGCCGTGTTGTCGATCGCCGCCAGCCGGCGCGCAAACACACCTTCGCCCACCGCCTGCGGGCCAACAAAGGGATTACGGTCCGCCAGAGGGTTGCCGCCGCCTCGTTCCACGTGATGGCCTGATCCATGACCCCGAACAGTACGGAAGGATCGTCTCGGCCGAATGCTGCACAGGCGCGGTGATCGTCTCGAAGGTGTCATGGGCCCTCTCGGGTTGTTGGTGCGCGACCAGGCGGCGGAGGTTAGCACGGCACCTACGCTCGGGCAACTGCACCTCTGGGTGCCCGTTGACGGGGGCGTGGGTGAGGGCAAACAGGCGTTGCTCGTCGCCAGCCGCCGTTGGGTGGGGGTCGGACGATAGTTACCCTCGCTGAGGTGGTCAGCTCCCGACCCGAAGCGGCTGCATATCGAGTTGAGCAGATAGCAGTGGTCGGCCGTCGCTTCCACCCGAGCAGTTGCTGCGCGCCTTGGTGTTGCACGAGTCCGCCGCTTTCCACCATCGCTGGTCCCACTTTCATCTATCATGGCCGAGTCCTCCGGCTCGAAAAGGTGCGACCATGAAGATGACGAAGCGGCGGCTCGCGGCGATCCTCTGCGGCGGCGTGTTGTCGATCGGCCTCTCGGCGCAGAACGCTACCCCTCATAGCGACTGCGCCGGGCTGACCAGCCTGAGGCTGCCGGACATCAAGATCGGCGAGGCGGTCGCCGTGCCCGCCGCAACCAGCGGAGCAATTCGCGCGGCTCATTGCCGTGTCACCGGGGTCATCGGCACGGAGATTCGCTTTTCGCTGCTGCTGCCCGACACTTGGAACGGCAAGTTCATGATGGGCGGTGGCGGCGGGTACGTCGGCACGCTCGACAATCAGGCGCGCGCGACCGTGAACGCCGGCTATGCGACCGTCGGCACCGACACCGGGCATCAAGGAGGTGTCACCGACGCAAGCTGGGCGCTGAACAATCTCGAGCGGCAAGTGAATTTCGGATACGTCGCGGTGCACCGCACTGCCGAGACCGCCAAGACAATTGTGCGGCACTACTACGGCACGCCCGAAAAGCGTTCGTACTTCTCGGGCTGCTCGAATGGCGGCCGCCAGGCTTTGATGGAAGCGCAGCGCTTTCCCGACGACTTCGACGGCATCGTCGCCGGCGCGCCCGCGCTCGATTTCGTCGGGATTGCCGCGCAGTTCGTCAAGGACATTCAGGCGGTGTTCCCCGATCCGCGCAACGTGTCGACGCCGATGTTCACGCCGGAGACATTGAAGTCGATCGAAGCGCAGATCGTAGAGCAGTGCGACGCCGTCGATCGGGTCAAGGACGGCCTTCTGGAAGACCCGCGGCGGTGCAACATCGATGTCGCTGGATTAGCCGGACTCTCTGACGGGCAGCGGGCGGCGCTGAAGAAGATCTATGCCGAGACGGCTGGCAAAGAGGGCGCGATCTATCCCGCACAACCGGTGGGGGGTGAAGGTGAGGTCGGCGGCTGGCCAACCTGGATCACGGGCGGTGGCCCACAGGCGACACCCCAGGGCCCCAGTCTGCGCTTCGGATTCGGCACGCAGTTTTTCAAGTTCCTCGTGTTCAACGATCCGTCGTGGGACTACAGTCACTACGATGTCGCGAACGCGCGCAAGGACGCGAGGCTCACTGCGACGTTCATGAACGCGACCAATCCGGATCTCGACGCGTTCAAGGCGAAGGGTGGCAAGCTGATTGTGTGGCACGGATGGTCGGACCCGGCGCTGACGGCACTCGGGAGCATCAAATACTACGAGCAGGTCCAGGAGCGCGACGCTGGCGTGCGCGACTACTTCCGCATGTTCCTGCTGCCGGGCGTACTGCACTGCGCCGGAGGACCGGGTCCCGATACGGCCGACTGGCCGGCGACGATCGCTGACTGGGTCGAGAACGGCAAGGCGCCCGACCAGGTGATCGCGCGGAAGGCCGCGGCCGGCGGCGCCGTGTCGCGGACGCGTCCCCTGTGCCCCTATCCGCAGCATGCGGAGTACACGGGCAGCGGCAGCACGGACGACGCGGCGAACTTCGTCTGCCGGTAGCAACGAATCCTCCACGTTGACGGACCGGTGAGCGAGGACTACGATGCTGACCCATGCTCGGCACGCGCGTCTCGCACTACGACGTCATTCGGCCGCTCGGCAGCGGCGGCATGGGCGTGGTGTACAAAGCGGAAGACACGCGGCTGGGCCGGCGCGTCGCCCTCAAATTCCTGCTGCCTGCGCTGGGGCGTGATCTGAAGGCGCTCGAGCGGTTCCAGCGCGAAGCGCGCGCAGCGTCAGCCCTGAACCACCCGAATATCTGCACAGTCTACGCGATCGAGCAGCACGAGGGGTCGTGCTCGCCGCCGGAGTGTCCGAGCGAGCACTTCATCGTCATGGAGCTGCTCGAAGGACGAACTCTGGCGCAGATGATTGACTGCCATCATCGGTTCGACCTGACGCACTTGCTCGACATCGCGATGCAGATCACCGATGCGCTGGAGTCGGCACACGCCAAGGGCATCGTCCACCGCGACATCAAGCCGGCCCACATCTTTCTCAGCCCGCGAGGCCAGGTGAAAATCCTCGACTTTGGGATCGCCCAGATCGAAGGCGCGCGAGCCATCGCGGACTCTTGGGGATCGGACGGAGAGACGACGGGGGGCCAGGATCTGACGGTCCCCGGCATGGCGATTGGCACGGTGGCGTATATGTCGCCGGAACAGGCGCGCGGGTGGCTCACCGACGCGCGCACCGACCTGTTCTCCCTCGGCACCGTGCTTTATCAGGCCGCCACTGGCCGCCTCCCGTTCCAGGGAGACACGTCCGCGATGGTGTTCGACGCCATCTTCAACCGCGATCCGGTGCCCGTCACGCACGCGTACGCGGAGCTGCCTGGAGAGTTCGAACGAATCCTCAACAAGGCGCTCGAGAAAGACCGTAACCTCCGGTACCAGACGGCAACCGATCTCAAGACCGATTTGATCCGGCTTCGGCGCGACACCGACCCCGGCAGGAAGACGACCGCTGAAGCCACTGGCCCCGATACGTCGGCTGAGCGATCGGTCGCCGTGTTGTTCTTCGAGAACCTGAGCGGCGTGAAGGAGGACGAGTACTTCCGAGACGGCATCACCGAAGACATCATCACGGAGCTGTCCAAGATCAAGGGCCTGAACATCTTCTCGCGCGCCACGGTGCTCGCTTACCGCGACAAACCCGTGACCCCCGCTCAGATCAGCCAGCAGCTCCGCGCCACATGCGTGCTCACCGGCAGTGTGCGGCGGGCCGGCAACCGGCTGCGCATCAACGCCCAGCTCGTCGACACGCGCACGGACTTTCCGCTCTGGTCCGAGCGGTACGACCGTGAGATGCAGGACGCCTTCGAAGTCCAGGACGAGATCGCACGCAAGATCGCCGACGCACTGCGCGTCACGCTCGCGCCTCAGAGCCCACAACCTTTGACTAGTTCAGGACAAGCGGACACATCCCCGGGCAATCGATAGTTCCTTCGCCCCGATGCCGCGTTTCGTGGTGGAATACCGCTTCAGTCGACGCGCAGGGCGGCAATCGGATCGACTCTGGCGGCCCGAAGTGCAGGAAGCAGGTTCGCGAGCACGGCCGCTACGGCCAGCGTCGCCGCGCCGGCGGCAAACGAGAACGGATCGCCGGACCTCACGCCGAACAGCATCCCCCCGAGCGCGTCGCCGGCGAGAACGGCGACGGCGGCCCCTGCGGCGAGCCCGGCGAGCACCGGCGCCAGGCCGGTTCGCAGCACCAGTGCGATCACCTCGCGGCGCGAAGCCCCGAGCGCGGCGCGGATGCCAATCTCCCGCCGCCGTGCGGCCACCGCCGCCGCCGAGACCGCATAGACGCCGACCATCGCGAGCAGCAGGGCCGCGGTAGCAAATGCCGCAACCAACTGCAGGTTGAAGCGCCTCGGCGCCAGCGTGCCTGCCATCCATTGATCCATGCTGCGCACGAATGACGCGGGCACGGCCGGATCGACCGCAGCGATCTCGCGCCGTACGGTGCTGGCAACCGCCAGCGGCTCGCCGTCGGTGTGCACCACCCAGTACATGTTGTTGGCGAGCCAGATGGTGGTCTGATCGGGCACCTGGGCGATCGGCACATACGCTTCGATGGTGACTTCTTGCTCGAGACCGAAGTGCCTCACGTCGCCGACCACGCCGACGATCTCCACTTCCCGAGGAACCTTTTCGCCGTCGTCCAGACGCATGCGGCGACCGACCGGACTGCGGCCCGCGAAGTACCGCCGCGCGAACATCGCGTTAATGATCGCCACCGGCGCCGCGTCGTGGCGATCGGCGGTGGTGAAGCTGCGCCCCTCGCGCAGCGGAATGCCGAGCACGCGGAAGTAGTCGGGGCTGATCATCCGGTAGTGCGCTTCGGGCGCATCTTTGGCAATCACGCCGTCCACGAAGAATGCGGTCGTCGCGAGATAACCGTTCATGGGCACGACGTTGGCGGCCGCGGCGCTGCGAACTCCCGCGATCGCCGCGAGGCGGGGCTGCACCTGGTTGTAGAAGCTCTCGATCGCGGCCCGCCCGTTGTACCGCGCGCGTGGCAGCGACAGCCGGACGGTCAGCACCTGCGCCGGACGGAAACCTGGATCGACGGCCTGCACCTGCTGGAAGCTACGCGCCAGCAGCGCTGCCGTCATCAGCAATATCGTCGAGAGCGCGACCTCCGAGAACACCAGGACGGTGCGCACACGACGCCCGCCGAGGCTCGACCCACGCTCGCCACCCTGGAGCACGCCGCGAAGATCCCCGCGCCACGCCTGCACCGCCGGCGCGAGTCCGATGAGGACACTGGCGCCAAGCGCCGCCAGCAGCGTGAAGCCGGCGGCCGACCACCCGATCCCGATCTCCGCGACGCGCGGCAGGTCGGCCGGCCCCGTCGCGAGGAGCGCCGCAACCAGCATTCGCGCGACGAGAAGGCCGGCCGCACCGCCAAGGACGCCGAGACACGCCGCTTCGCCCAGCACGTGCCCGACGATGCGCGAGCGCGATGCACCGAGGGCGGTGCGCAGGGCCAGTTCCCGCTGTCGGGTTGTGGCGCGGACGAGAAAGAGGTTGGCCAGGTTGGCGCACGCCACCAGCAAGACGACGACAACGGCGCCGAGGAGCATCCAGAGCATGGGCGCGGACCTGCCGCTGATCTCGTCGTGCAGCCGGGCCACGCGCACCGCGGTGTCGGTGCCGTGCGAGTCCGGGTACTCGTCACCGAGCCGTCTCCCGATGGTGGTGAGATCGTCGGCCGCCTGCGCGTCCGTTGTGCCAGGCTTCAACCGCGCGATCACCCGCAGGAATCCCTGCGCGCGGTTGCCGCGCCGTACATCGGCAGCGGGCGAATAGGGCACGACGAGATCGACGTCGCGGACGAGCGATACGAAGTCCGGCCGCAGGATGCCGATCACGGTGAAGGTCTCGCCGTTGAGGACGATCGACGTCCCGACCGCATCCGTCCTCTGGCCGAACCGCCGCTGCCACATGCCGTGGCTCACCAGCGCCACTGCCCGCTGCTCGTCGTCTGGCTGTATCGCCCGTCCGAGGAGCACACCCGCACCGGTGAGGTCGAAGTAGTTGGCGGAGACGCGCATGGCCGTGAGCCGCTCGGCGTCGCCGGTGCCGGTGAGGTTGGCGCTCCATCCAAACAACGAGGCGATCCCCTCCAGCGTGTGGTTGGATTGGGCAAAGTCGGCGAGATCGGGCAGGGAGAGTGGCTGACGGTCGGTTCCCGGACGGACGATGCTGACGGTGATGAGCCGATCGGGCTCGCTGAGGGGCAGCGGACGGAGCACGATCGTCTGCACCAGCGCGTACATCGCGGTATTGGCGCCGATGGCCAGCGCCAGCACGCCGACCACGCACGCGGCAAACGCCGGCTGACGCCGCCATGGACGCAGGGCCTGGCGGAGGTCGATGAGGCTCATGCCTGCGAGCATACGAACAGACGACTTGCAAACAAAGCTCATTCTTTTGCTAGAATCGATGAATATCATTCATGGACATCGACATCAGGCATCTCCAGATGGTGACCGCAGTGGCCGCGTGCGGAAGCGTGACGCAGGCGGCCAGAGACCTGCACCTGACGCAGTCCGCCGTCAGCCATCAGCTGCGCGCCATCGAGGCTCGGCTGGGGACGCCCCTGTTCCTCCGCCTCGGCAAGCGCATGGTGGTGACCGCCGCGGGCGGCCGCGTCCTCGAGACCGCCCGGCGCGTCCTTGACGACATCAAGGCGGCCGAGGAAGACGTGCGGCGGCACGGCGCCGGTGAGGCCAGCGTCATCCGTGTCTGCGCCCAGTGCAATACCGGGTACCACTGGCTGCCGCCGCTCATCGAGGCCTTCCGCCGGAAGCATCCGGCGGTTGACGTGTCGATCGCGGTCGAGTGCACGATGCGGCCGCTCGAGGCGCTGCTCGAAGGCCTGCTCGACGTCGCCATCGTCACCGACGCGGTCCGCAGCAGGCACGTCCGGACGCGGCCGCTGTTCGAGGACGAGCATGCCGCGATCGTCGCCCCCGACCATCGCTTCGCCGCGCAGGCCTTCATCAGCCCGAAAGACCTTGCCGACGAGCGGTTGCTGCTCTATTCGAGTTCGCCCGACGACAGCTTCACGATCCAGAAGATTCTCAAGCCCGCGGGCGTAGTCGCCAGGCGCGTGTCATTCGTCATGCTCACCGAAGCGATCCTCGAGATGGTGAAGGCGCGGCTCGGCGTCAGCGTGATGCAGACATGGGCGATTGCGCCGGCGCTCCGCGCCGGCGACGTCAAGGCCGTCCCCATCACCGCGTCGGGCATCCGCCGCCAGTGGCGAGCGGCGACGCTCGCGCAGGCGGGCCGCGTGCCTCACGTCGACGCGTTCATCGATCTCCTGGCCGCCCGCGCCATGCCGGCCCGCTGCCGGCCGCTGAACGTTCCCCGCGCGCGCCGGCGAAGCTAGCCCTTGCCGAGTTGAGTAGCTAAGATGGCGCCTGACGTGCTTTATTGGCTATATCATCGCCTTATCGCAGGTCCTGTTCGATGAGGTCCCACTCGCGAATGGAATGCCCAGGTTCCCCGGGGCGTTGCGCACGTTCCCGAGATCAGTCGTGACACCCAGATAATCCGGATCAGGTCCATGAAGAAGATCCGCCTCATCCTGCCAATTGCCGCGGCCACCGCGCTCGGCTGTCTCTTCGCCGGCCCCGTTTCCGCCCAGCCACTGGTCGCCACGGCAGGTACAGTCGGCGATGTCTGTGTCGATCCGACGCAATCGTCCTGCTCGCGCGGGATTCTGTACGTCGTGAACGGCGCCACCCTCGACGTTGAGAGCACGTTGACGCTCTGGCAGGGCGTTCCAAACACATTCCTGCAGAAACTCATCGTGCACCCCGGCGGTGGGTTCCTCTATGCCGCGCAAAGTCTCGGGCTCACGTCACCGACGTCGCGGTGGATCGACATGATCGATCTCCGGACGATGACGAAGGTAACAAGCTACACCGTGACCGGCGATCTGACGGCGATCTCGCCCGATGGCACGCGGCTATATCTGAGAACGCCAACCTCGGTAGTGGTGCTCGACAGCGCGACGGGCAGCGTCCAGTCGATCATTCCCGCCACCGCTCCGAACGCCGTCGCCATCGCACCGGGCGGGGCGCGGCTCTACGTCGCGGGCGGTACAGTTCCAGGCGTTCTCAATCATGGTGCTCGACGGGGTGACGCACGCGCTCGTCGGTACCATACCGGTGACGAACTTCGTGAGTCAGCTGGAATTGACGACGGACGGGTTGCACCTGCTTGCGCTCGCGCCGACCAGCCGCGTGTTCGACATCGACACGACCTCCAACACGATCGCCGGCGTGCTTACTGATTTCGGCGGGCCCAGCTCCCCGAACAATCTGTCGATCGCGGGCGGACGCGCCTATGTGGCCGTATCGTATCAATCACCCGGTGTGGCGCCGGGCGAGGGCATCGCGGTCATCGACATCGCGACCCGCACGTTCATCACGAAAACCAACGTCGTCGATCCGATTCAGGTCGAGGCCAGCACCGACGGAAGCCGGGTGTGGACGCATACGCTCGGCGAATCGCGGCTCATCACGATCGATACGGCAACCAGCCAGATCATCGGCCGGCGCGACGCGACTGGCGCACCTCTCGATCTTGCGGCGATCCCGACGCAAAGGTTCGCCGACATCGCGGTCGACCAGCCGGCCGCCGGCGCCATCGTTCAAGAACCCTTCAGCGTCTCGGGGTGGGCCGTGGATGTCATGGGCCTGTTGCCGGGCCCTGGTGTCAGCACGGTGCACGTGTGGGCGTTCCCGGCCAACGGCGGCGCACCGACATTCGTCGGCGCCGACTATGGACGTGCCCGAGCTGACGTGAGCGCGCTCTTCGGCCCGTCGTTCGCCAACTCGGGTTATGGCGTCACGGTGCGTGGTCTGCCGCCAGGCGAGTATCAGTTGATCGCGTTTGCGTTCAGCGTCCGGACGGGTCAGTTTTCGATCGCGCGAACGGTCCCGGTCACGATACGCGCCAGCCCCTGGCTGGTGGTCGATACGCCGCAAGATGGCAGCTCGGTCTCCACACCATTCACTATCGCCGGCTGGGCGCTCGATGCCGCCGCAGCCACGGGAACGGGCGTCGACGCCGTTCATGTCTGGGCCTACCCCACCGCGGGGGGCGCCCCGGTCTTTGCCGGCGCCGGCGCACTCGGCGATGCGCGGCCCGACGTCGGAGCATTCTTCGGCGCACAGTTCGCAAACGCCGGCTTTCATCTCGAGGTCTCGACCCTGGCGCCCGGGACCTACACGTTGGTCGTCTACGGCCACTCGACCGTGACCGGAGCGTTCAGCGTCGAGCAGCACGTGCGCGTGACCGTTCCGGCGCGGCAGCCGTTGATGTGGATCGATGCCCCCGCGGCGAGCGCGACGGTCGGCAGCACGTTTTCCGTGTCGGGGTGGGCGGTAGAGTTCAACACTGCGGCCGGCACCGGCGTCGACATCGTCCACATCTGGGCGACCTCGCCGTCGGGCGTTGCGACCTTCCTCGGCGCCGCGACCTACGGCGTCAGCCGTCCAGACGTGGGCGCATGGCTTGGCCCGCAGTACAGCGCATCGGGCTTCTCGCTCGACGCATCGCTGTCACCCGGTACTTACACGTTGTCGGTATACGCTCGGAGTACGGAGACCGGGACGTTCCGTCAATGGAAGACCGTCCAGATAACGGTGCAATGATCGAAACGGTGATCTCAGGGCCTCGCCAGCGCCTCGTAGAACTGGCAGTGGCGCGCGAAGCCGAGCGACTCGTAGAGGTGCAGCGCCGCATCGTTGTCGGCGCGGACGTTGAGGCCGATCGTCTCGACGCCGGAGAGCTCGCCGAGCACCGCGCTCGTGACCAGGCGTCCGAGTCCCCGCCCACGCCGATCGCCCCGGGTGTAGACATTCCCCATCGCCGCGACACTTTCCTCGCGAGCCAGCAAGTGCGTCCCGGCGGCCGCCACCAGCACCGTGCCCTCATAGATCCCATGGAACACGCCGGCGTCGACCATCGAGGGAAAGAAGAAATTGGGCGACTCGCCCGAGGACTCCCCGTCGGCATATAGGGCCTGGAGTGCGGGAACGTCGCTGGCGCCCAGCCGAGTGGTGACTGCGCCCGGCGAAGCCAGGCGCTCACCGCTCCACGTCATTCGCCACATCAGACACGGTGACGACACCGCCGCGTGGCGTGCCACTTCGTCCAGTGCGTCGCGCTGCACTTGCAGATGCACGGGCCCGGCCACACATGCGAGGGCCTCGCGCACGCTACCCGGTCCCATCGCGAACAGGATGGCCGTACCGTAGTCCTGCACGAGGAGCGTGAGGTCCGGCGCAAACCACAGGGTCTTCGGGAACATCGCCGGCGCGAGATCACCCAGCGCATACAGGCTCCAGCCGGGGTCGCGGCGGAGGCGCGTTCGAATCACGTTCTTGTCGGTCAGGCTGGGCATCGGCCAAAGGCCATCACTATACTGCCGCACCATTGACTGTGATGGCAGACGCGACACGGAACTTTGACCACGTGCAGGAAGTCGCGCTAGCATAGTGTCGCGCACCAGGGCGCACCCGTCCGCCAAGGACTGAGTCCACCTGCTCTCGGACAATTCACCGTACGACCTTCTTTCGGCCTGTTGGCGGACATCAGGCGAGTTTCGGAAGGAGGTCCGTGTGCCTGCTCGCTGTCTGCCCCCTCGTCCCAATCTCAATCAGCTCAAGCGTCAAGCGAAGGAACTGCTTCGGCGTCAGCCGCAGCCTGGCCGTCTCCGCGATGCGCAGCGCACGATCGCCGAGGAGTACGGCTTCGCCTCGTGGGACGGGTTACGACGACACGTCGAGTCACTCGTTGGCGCTGTCGCCGGCTCGATGATCAAACCACCCGAACTTGACTCCGAGGAGGGCGGCGCCGTCTGGAACGCACTCACGGCGTCTGGCGACGGCGACGTCGATGCGCTACAGCGGTTGGTCGAACGAGACCCGCGACTCAGCCGCGCGGAATACTGGTATACGCCGGCGATACACTTCGCCGTACGCGAAGGACACTTGGAGGCGGTGCAACTCCTGCTCGACGCTGGCGCCGATCCCGAATGGAACGGACTCCATGACGGCAGCCTGATCGCCATGGCGCACGATCGGGGTCATACTGAGGTCGCGCGGCTCCTGGAGGAGGCGCGGGATCGCCGCGGCCGCGTCCTGGCAGGATCCGATAGTCATCCCATTCATGCCGCGATCACCCGCGAGGACACGAAGGAGGTCCGCCGGCTGCTCGACGCAAATCCAGGCCTCGTGGACGTCGGTAACGAGATCGGAGCATCGCCGCTCCATCGAGCGGTCGGCCGTGGCGTGCACACGCTCGCCGCGCTGCTGCTCGAGCGCGGCGCCAACGTGCATGCGGTTCTCAGCTCCGCGCGCGGCCTCGGCGGAGGGTTCTGGACCGATCTTCAGGCGATCGATCTCGCCCTCTGGGACGGGCGTCGCCCCGGAGACCGCCGCATGATCCGTTTGTTACTCGAGCACGGTGCGACGCGCGATCTGACAGTTGCCGCGGCGCTCGGCGACATCGAACACGCGAGGCAGATCCTCGACACGGAACCGGCGCGAATCCGGGAAACGCGGCCAAGCGGACGACGACCGCTCTCTGCGGCCATTGAAGCTGGCCATGACGCAGTGGCGCGCCTGCTTCTCGCGCGTGGCGTCGACCCGAACTGGGGTGAACCCACGGCGCCAAAGGGGCGATCGCTTCAGGTGGCGGCGGGCGCCGGCAAACGCGATTTGGTGGAGTTACTCCTCGCCTGCGGCGCGGATCCGAACAGCGGCGTGGATTCCTCCGGCAATGCGCTTTCGGCGGCGGCCACACCTGAGATCCGCGCCCTTCTCGTGGCTCGCGGCGGGACGCCCGATCCGTACGACACGAGCTGGATCGATGACGATGAGGAACTCCGGCGCGTGGCGGGAGATCCAGCGGAGACCGTACGCGTTTCGGCCGCCTTCGCGATGGTCGTCGGGGATGGACGAAGGGATCGACTCGAACGACTTCTGACCGCCGGGCTCCGCGTGCCATCGGTCCTCACGGGCTGCCAGAGCTATCTGCTCACACACACGGACATGCTCGGCACGTTACTGGCGCACGGCATGAGTCCCGACTTGATGAACTGGCAACGCCAGACACTCCTTCACCACATCTGCCGCCAGCCTGAGATGAAGCGATGGATTTCGTCCGGGGCCGCCGACGCCGTCCAGAAGGCCGCGATCCTTCTGGACGCGGGCGCGGACATCACCGCGCGGGACGAGGAATACCGCTCGACGCCGCTCGCGTGGGCCGCGCGCACCGGTGCCGTCGAGATGGTGAAGTTTCTACTGTCGCGCGGGGCCCCGACGACCCTTCCCGACGATGAATCGTGGGCAACACCGCTCGCGTGGGCCGAACGGCGCCAACATGCGGAGATCGTGGCAGTCCTCCGACAGCATGGAGCTGGCCGATAGCGGCGATGATGCCTGGACCGTCAGGAACATACGACTGATGCAAGACATTCGGAGGTCACCGCCTGACGTCTCCAGGGGAGCCGGACGCACCGGCGCCCTGCTTCTTCGCCAGAAAGTACAGCGTCGCGAACGGCGTTCCTTCCTCCTGCACAGCGAAGCCGTGCTCCTGAAGCAGGGCGCGCCACGGCTCCGGACTCTGCGACGGGTGGTGAGCGAGCAGCGGTGAGACCAGCCAGGTCTTCCAGTCGACATGGACGATCATCAGGAGGAACTCGCCGCCGGGTTTGAGGACCCGCGCCACTTCGGCAATCGCTTGTGGGCGCTCCGCTCGTCGCAGATGATCGATGGCGTATGAACTGACGACGCCATCGAACTCTCCGTCGCCAAACGGCAGCTGCCGCATGTCGCCGACTCGGGCGGCGGCGCGCCCGGCAACGCCGGCAATCCGCGCGTTCCTCATGAATCGCTCCGGCGTGTTCTCGTCGATGCCCCAGTAGCCGCTGTAGATGTCCACGCCCATGGCCGTGGTGTTCGGCCTGGCGAGGAGCACACCGATGGCCGCGCGGCCGGATCCGGCGCCGACGTCGAGCACCCGTCCGGATCCGGATGTCAGGAATCGCTCGGTCGGCAGCGCCATGGGACGATTGAGCATCACGTTCAGGATCACGACTGCCGCGACCGCCCACAAGGCGACGAGGATTATCGGGATGTACGCCCAGCGTGACCAGGACCGCAAGACGGCGAGACCTGCAAGACCCGCCGCGAGGACGAGCGGGACGAGCATCGCGTAGCGGATCGACCAGCTGTAGCCAAAGTCGTAGGTGAAGACGTTGAACATACCGATACACTAATCAGTAATTCCTGAACCGGCCCTGAACGGCGGTTTTGCTCACGGCTCGTCCTGCTTTCTAGTATCCGCGAGACCCTCGTTTTCGCGGTGTTTTGGCGGTTTTGGACCCAAATCGGACCCAACCGTTACTGATCCCTGAGCTAGCCTGTCTAGCCCTCCCCTTCCTGACTATTCTTGACACGCGGCGGAACGAGCATCGGTACGAAGGATGGAGGTCCGGTAAACCTCCACTCCTCTCGAGAGGCTCATCGCCGCGTGGTCTCTGCAGGCCAGTTGAGGACGACCGTGATCGGTTGCTCGGAGCCGCGACTCACGGACGAAATGGAGAGAAACCGCTGTCCGTCAACCGAGACCGCGAAGTCGTCCCACGACGCCCGCTCGGACACGGCGAAGAGCGATGCCGGCGTTCCGAACTCGAGCACCGGCGTCGTCCGGATGGGCACCGCTACGAGATGCCCGTCGTTTGCGAGATAGAAGAGCTCCCGTCCGGCCGGATTCCACCGTGGAGCACGCCCTCCTCCCGCCGATATCCGTAGCTTTGGCGTCATCGCCGGGAAAGGCGCGACGTACACCTCGTATCGTCCTGATTCGTCAATGATGAACGCCACCGTGTGCCCGTCCGGAGAAAAGCTCTGTCCCTTCAGCCGCTCTTAGGGCCAGCAACGTCGGATCCGTGGCGCTGACGGGATCATTTCTTTTCCGGAGCCCAACCGGCCACCGCGTCTTCCCATTTGTTGTCGGTCAGCTGGCGGACGCCCGATCCGTCGGCACGCATCACAAAGAGTTCGCCGTACGGTTGCGGAACGCCCTCACTCATTACCATCTCATCCTTGAATCCCTTGCGGCCGCTGGTGAACATGATCCACTGGCCGTCGGGCGACCACGAAGAATGGGCGCTGCTGCCTTCGACGTTGGTGAGACGCCTCACATCAGTGCCATCGGGACGCATGGTGTACAACTCGAAGCGGCCATCGCGATCGCTGGTGAACAGGATGCGATCGCCGTGCGGTTGCCACTTGGGAAAATTGTCGTAGTAGGCGCCATCCGTCAACTGGATGACGTTGCCGTCGGCAAGATTGCGGCGCACCAGATGCTTGCCACGCTTGTAGACGATGTGCTTGCCGTCGGGCGACCACGTGGGAAAACCGTTGTTGGCGCCGTCGTCGACGATCGGCGTGAAGCCAGTGCCGTCCGGCTTGATGGTCGCGATCTGCGAGGGCGGGATGCCGGGCGCACGGAAATAGTGTCCGATGCTGAACAGGATCAAACCGCCGTCAGGCGACCAGTTGGGATCGAAGGCGGAGGAGCCCGGCTCGCGATACAGCGTCCTCTTGCCGCTGCCATCCGCGTTCATGATCTCGATGCTGGTGTCGGAGGTACTCATCCCGTCGTTCGAATACTGACTGTAGAGCAGCTGTGTGCCGTCGGGCGAGAACGTGGCGAAGGGTTCGCTGAGGTAGAGCTCGAATTCCGGATCGATGCTTCCCGTCGGGATCAGGTGTTCGGTCATGGCCTTTCTGAGCGCACGCTCGTAAACCAGGTGTGCGCCATCGGGCGACCAGCTGGGTCCGCGCACGGCTCCTTTCACAACGTCCACGACGCGGAGGTCGGGATTCCAGATCTTGATACCTTCCTCGGCGGCGGTGGCGCTGCGGACCGCATAGCCAATTCTGCCGCCGGAGAGAAACTTCGGCGACAGCTTGGTCTGGTTGGATGCGGTGTACAGCGTCCGCTTTCCGGTGCTGACGTCGACGGACACGAACTCCGTCCGCGAACGGGCGGTCTTGGCCATGTACGCCCCGACCTCGTCGGTTTCGTAGAAGAGGATCGTCTTGCCATCTGGAGACCACGCCGGGCTGCCCGCGACACCACCCGGCCTGGTGATTCGGCGCAAGCCGGTTCCGTCTGGGTGCATGACATAGATACCGGTGGACTGCAGGAGCTCCCAGTGACCAGGATTCACGCCTGTCGTGCCTTCACGATCGGAGCTGAAGGCAATCCAGGCGCCGTCGGGCGACCACGCCGGACGGAAGTTGCCGCCCTGGGCGTTCGTCAGGTTGGTGTATTTCCTGGCGGTAAGGTCGAGGAGCCAGAGATTGGCTGTGCCCGACCCGCGCGTCGAGATGAAGGCGAGCGTGCGCCCGTCGGGTGACAGCACACCCTGGTCGTCGAAGGCCGGGTCGTCGGTGAGTCTTTCCAGGCCGCTGCCGTCGGGATGGATTCGGTAGATATCGGAGAGCCCCGCCGTCTCTTTGGTGAAGACGACCCACTTCCCATCGGCTGAATACGACGGTGAGTATTCGAGTGTGCCGTGCGGAACCAACGGCCGCTCGTTCTTGCCGTCTGCGTCGGCGATCATGATCGAGAGTTCCTGCAGCCGGAAGCGATTGAAGAAGACCTTGTGCTTCGCCGGGGCGGTCTGCGCGAACGCGGTGGCGAAGGCCAGGAGCGTGGTGAGCAGGAACCTAATCATCGCGAAAGAGTATGACATGCACCCCATCCGCGCTAGAATCCGGCCTGTTTGCCACGTCTGACGCTCTCGCCCGGCACGCGACTCGGCCCCTACGAGATTCTGTCGGCCCTCGGGGCCGGAGGCCCCGCCGCCGCTCGCGCAACTCTCAACAAGCGCGAGCTATGGCGAGGTCTCGCCGAAGCCAAGGTGGGGCGATGCAGATAGGCACGACAATCGGCGCTTATCAAGTCATCGCGAAACTTGGCGAAGGCGGAATGGGCGAGGTCTACCGCGCTCGCGACCCGCGACTCGATCGTCAGGTCGCCATCAAGCTGCTGCCAGGCGAGTTGGCGGCTGACCCGCACGCACGCGAGCGTCTGCGCCGCGAGGCGATGGCGGTGGCCGCGCTCGATCATCCGTACATCTGCAAGATTTTCGAAATTGGCGAACACGGCGATGCCGTGTTCCTCGTGATGGAGTACATCGCCGGCGAAACGTTGCACCGCCGGCTGCAGGACGGCCCATTGCCGCTGTCCGACGCCCTGCGGTTGGCCGGAGAGATCGCCGAGGCGCTCCAGGAAGCCCATGCCCGCCGGTTTCTGCACCGGGATCTGAAGCCGGCCAACATCATGCTGACCGAGCAGGGGCACGTGAAGGTCATGGACTTCGGCCTCGCCAAGCGGGTGGAGGCTCTCCCGTCGCCCGACCAGGCGACGCGCGAAGTCGGGGCGAGCCAATTGACTGCGCATGGGTCCATCGTCGGCACGCCGGACTACATGTCCCCGGAGCAGGTGAAAGGCGACACGCTGGATGTGCGCTCCGACTTGTTTTCCTTCGGCGTGATTCTGGCCGAGATGATCAGCGGGCGGCACCCGTTCCGCCAGCCATCGGTAGCGGAGACACTCTCTGCGGTGCTCCGGGAACCACCTAGTCTCAGCGGTGACATCCCCCAGGGTCCGATGGACCTGGTGCGCCGTCTGCTGGCCAAAACGCCTGAGGATCGCTACGCGTCGGCCGCAGACGTGCGCGCCGATCTGGCACGGCTGGCCTCGTCGTCTGCAACCATCGTGGCGGAGCCCACGGCAGACGGTAAGGCCGCTCGGTGGAAACGGTTGGCATGGAGTGCGTCGGCGCTCGGTCTCGTGCTCGTGGGCTACCTGATCGTGACGTCCGGACTTTTGCGCCCGACTTCTCGCGCGTCTGGCGGCGCCCCTGTTATTCGATCGATTGCCGTGCTTCCACTCGACAACTACTCGGGCGATCCCAACCAGGACTACTTCGCGGAAGGGATGACCGATGAATTGACCGCCAACCTGGCGACCATCAGCCAGCTTCGCGTCATCTCGCGCGGCTCGGCGATGCAGTTCAAAGGCAAGGATCGGCCGTCGACGCCTGACATTGCCGGGAAGCTCAACGTCGACGCGATCGTGGAAGGTTCGGTGTCTCGAGCCGGCGACACAGTGCGGATCACGGCACAATTGATCGACGCGCGGGCGGATAAGCATCTCTGGGCCAAGAGCTTCGAGCGCAGCTCGCGCGACGTGCTGGCGCTCCAGGCGGACCTTGCGTCGGCGATCGCCCGAGAGGTCAACGTGCAGCTCACCTCGAGCGAGCAATCGCGGCTGACCACTGCGCCGAGCGTCAATCCCGAAGCGCACGATGCGTACCTCAAGGGTCGATATTTCTTCAATCGCCCGAGCGACGAGAACCTCCAGAAAGCGATCGGGCAATTCGAGGCCGCCGTCAGGTTCAGTCCAACGTTTGCTCCGGCGTTCTCTGGACTGTCGGATGCGTACCTCTGGGCCGGGTACAACGAAGGCTTCCTCACCGCCAGCGAAGCGAGGCCCAAGGCCAAGGCCACAGCCGAGAAGGCCGTCGAACTGGACGGCAATTCCGCTGAAGCGCACACCTCGCTCGCCGTGTTCAAACTGTTCTACGAATATGACTTCGCTGGCTGCGAGCGCGAATTTCGACGGGCACTCACGCTGAACCCCAATTACGCGTTCGCGCACGATCAGTTCGGCATGGCGTTATCTTTCCAGGGACGGTACGACGAAGCGATCGCCGAGGGCAAGCGCGCGATCGAACTGGATCCGCTGTCTCCCCAGGTCCTGATCGACGCTGCCGTCCCGTTCATGTTCCAGCGCAACGCCGCGGCAGCCAAGGAACTTGCACGGAGGGCCGCAGAACTCGATCCGATGTACTTCTTCCCGGTGATGATCGACGGGTGGGCCGATCTTGACGTGGGCAAGTTCCGTGAGGCCATTCCAGCCTTGAAGAAAGCCAAGGCGATGGAGTCGCCACCGTTTGTGACGGCGTATCTCGCGTTCGCCTACGGCGCTGCGGGCGATCGGGCCGCGGCGATGGCGGAGCTGGCGGAGCTCAAGAAAATGTCACGCAACGGGTCGGTGCTGCCGTTCAATCTGGCGCTCGTGTATCTCGGTCTTGGCGACCACGCGCGCGCGCTCGACAACCTCGAGCGGGCCCTTGCGGCCAATTCGCAGATGATGGCGTGGATCAGCCGTGATGCCATCTTCGATCCCATCCGCTCCGAGCCACGCTTCGCGGCGCTCTTGGAGAAGATGGGCGTGAACCGCTGACTGGCGCGAGATTTCAGCCCGCCTTTCGACTAGTAGGTGAGCCCAAACTTGAATGGGTACAGCGTGTCGGCGGCGCGGTACCCGGGCACGTCAGGCTCGTTGTCGATTACAGCCTGTAAGGTTCTTGCCAGAGCGAACGGAAGCTTGCCACGGGGCTTGAACCGGCCGCTGATGACTTCGAGGAGGGCCGCGTCGCTGACGCCGAAGCTGGCCAGAATGGCGCCCGCCTCTTTCAACCGGCTCTCCTCATCGAGCACGTAGGGATTTCGGAAGTAGATCGCCAGCACGGTCCTCGTGGCGCCGACCTCCTTCATGACAGCCTGAATGCTCGCCAGCGAAGGCGTGATCTGCCAGGACTGCGAGGCCGCCATCGTCGTAAACGAGAGATGATTGGCCTCCCACGGCAGGGCTCCTCCAAAGAGAAGTCCCCGTGCTGGCCCCTGCCCTACTTGACCGTCATCGGCGCAGACTTGATTGATCTCCGGAAACAGAACACAGGGGTCTTCGGCACCCCACGTCTTGCCGGTCAGCGGGTTGAGCCTTGTCGGATTGGCGCCGGTGGCGAGGTCTCTGGACCGATATCCTTCCGTGTTCGCGTTGCGCACCTGCACCCGGATGATGGCTACGTCGCTGCCTGCTGCGCTCGGGCGCGGCTGGCCCGGCGCAGTATTGCCGTCGATGACGGTGAAGCCGTACCGTTCGACGTCCGCCTTACCCATCCCGATCGTGTACACCGTAGCGCCCCTCGGCAGCGGCAGAAGCTTGCCGCTACCCGGCTGGCTCTGGTTCTGCAGCAGCACGATCGACTGCTTCTGAACTTCGAACCCCTTTGCGCGATTCGTCTCACTACCAATGACGCTCGGCGCCTCGCTCGCGTCCACGTAAGGATTTTCGAACAGGCCCAGACGGAACTGCTCGGTCAGCAAGCGTCTGACGGCCTCGTCGATCCGCGCCCCGGACACAAGGTTGGTCCGAACCAGATCCGTGATGGTCGTGTTCGAGTTGAATCCAGAGAGGATGTCGGTGCCGCCGTTGATGGCGGCCGCCGCGCGCTCCGGCACGGTGCGCTGCTCGAGTCCCCACGCGCGGTCGCTGATGATGCCCGTATCGGAGTTGACGTATCCGGCAAACCCGAGCTTGCCTCGCAACAGATCGGTCACGATCTCTTTCGAGAAGGCGAAGCCCGTCGGACCGTAGGTCACACCCTTATAGGTGACGTTGGTCGGCACGCCGTAATAGGGCATCACCGACGAGACGCCCGCGTCGATCGCGGCCATGAAAGGTTTGAGGTGGTACTCGAAGCGCCCGCCTGGGTAGACCTGCCGCTTCCCGAACGAGTAGTGCGGATCGAGCCCGAGTTCCTGCGGACCGCCGCCGGGAAAGTGTTTGATCGTCAGCGCCACGGCGGTCGACGGGCTCACGGGTCCGCCCTGGAGCCCCTTGACCAGCGTCTTCATGATCTCTGCATTGAGGTCGGCGTCTTCCGTAAATGTCTCCTGAACGCGGTACCAACGGGGCTCCGTCGCAAGGTCGGCCATGTAGCCGTACATGCCGCGCAGTCCAATGGCCCGCCATTCGCGGCTCATCACCTCGGCGAGTGCTCGGACTGGCGACATGTCCCCGACGCCAAGGGCAGCCGCCGCTATGCCGGCCTCCTTCGGAAACTCAGTGAAAGCGCCGGCGCCGGCCGAAATACCGAAGCGGGGATCCGTCTCGTAGTGGTTGCGTGCGTTGTCCTTGAAAAGGACGGGGATGCCAAGGCGCTGGGATTCCGCCAACTCCTGCACCGAATTCGTGAAATCCGCCATTTGCCGCGGCGTGACGACGAAGCCGTTGCGGGCAGGGGTCACGCTGCCGTCGCACGGATCCGCAGTCGCCTTGACGACGTTGCGCAGGATGAAGCGAGCCATCTTCTGCGTCTCAATCAGGCGCCTCGCGGCGGCCGTCAGCGCGCCACCACAACCGGGGCCCATCGTGTCGATGAGCATGAGCCCGGCCTTCTCTTCGAGCGTCATGCGCGAGACCAGATCGTCGACGCGCACCTCGACCGGGAGTCGCCAGTCTTCGTAACGGTCGACCGTCCCACTGCCGTTGGCGTCCCTGAACTGCCGGCCATCGACGGTCAGCACCGCGCGCGATCGCACCTGAATGGCAGGCTGCTGCACGGCCGCGCCGCCGCTCCCTACCGGCGCGAGGGCACTGGCTGACAGGCACGCGATCACGAAGCGCAGCGACCAGAGACGCAAGGAACGACCGAGTATTGACAAATGGTGGCCCTCCAGCTGACGCACAGTACACTCCCTCGCCACGTCGCGTACCTCTCAGCGCTTTCAGCGATTGAGTCGATCACGCGGTGCACACGGGAGTATAGTGACTTTCGTATCAAGGGAAGGTTGGCCTGCCAGCGGTAGCTCCGTTCTGCTCGTGTGAGGCGACCGATGGAATCCATCTGTATCCTCGCTGCCTTGATGAGTCCTCCACTATCATGTTCTCCATGCCGCCCCGTACGTGCCCCCGTATCCTTTATAGATCCCCGTGGCGGACTCGAAGCGGACCGCTAGGCTGAGTGCGAGAGGGGCGAGACATCCTCAGACCGCAGCCTCATCCGACCCCAACATGCATTCGCCAGCCCCGTCGCTCCGCTCGTTTCTTGGACTCAATCGCAACGTCGCCGTCCTGGCGGCGAGCCTCTTCGGTCTCGCCTTGGGCGAGGAGTTGTGGCAGGCCTACATACCGGCGTATCTCACGGCACTCGGCGCCAGCGGCCTCATCGTGGGCCTCTTCGGTTCCGCCAAAGATCTGCTGGACGGTGTCTTCCAATATCCGGGCGGATGGTTGGCGGACCGCATCGGCCGGCGGCGCGCCCTGCTCTTCTTCACCGCGTTGGCCATCGGTGGCTACGCCACGTACGCGATTGCACCCCACTGGCCCGTCGTCTTCGTGGGGCTCGTTGGCGTCATGGCATGGAAGTCGGGCGCCTTTCCGTTGACGTTTGCCGTGATTGGGGACTCGCTGCCGCGGGAGCGCCGGGCCATGGCCTTCAGCGTGCAGTCGGTACTCGTGCGTGTGCCTCGCGTGATCGGCGCGCCAATCGGGGGGCTGCTGATTGCGAGTCTCGGAATGATCGCCGGTGTTCGGGTCGCGCTGGTGGTGACCGTCGTCCTCGCGTTCGCCGTGTTGGCTGTTCAGCGATATGGCTACCGGGAAGACCAGGCCACCATTCGAGCGACCGATTCGGCTGGGATACGCGCGATCTTTGCCGGCATGCCGCCGTCCCTCACACGGTTGTTGGTCGCGGACTGCCTGGTGCGAATCGGAGAAGGCATCTCCACGTCGTTCATCGTCTTGTTCATAACGCAAACACGTGACTTCTCGGTCGTCGATTACGGCCTGCTGTACGCTGTGCAGCAGGCCGTGTCCATCGCGTCCTATCTCCCGGGAGGTCGTATCGCGGACATCGCCGGGCGCGGCCCACTCGTGGCGCTCAGCTTTGTCTTCTTTGCAACCTTCCCGCTGGCGGTGCGCCTGGCGACGACCTTCCCGATGCTGCTCGCCGCGTTCTTCATCGGAGGGCTGAAGGAGTTCGGAGAGCCCGCCCGAAAGTCACTCATTGTCGATTTATCCCCGGACCAACGGCGCGCTCGAACGGTCGGGGTGTACTACGGCATCCGGAATTTGTTGGTCGTCCCGGCTGGGATCGTCGGTGGCCTCCTCTGGCAACGCGGGCACACCCTGCCGCTTGACACGTCGTTTGCGGTCGGAGCGATCGGAACGATCGTGTTCCTGTTGACAGCGCGGCGCGATGGATAGCCAGCGGTATTCGTGCCTCCCCACGCACACTCCGGGCCTCCAATGCCTTCAGCCTACTTGGTGCCGTAGGTGAAGTCGTCGAACAAGGTCACGCTATCGGCCTTGGTCCAGACCCCGACCTTGCCCGCATCCTTGAACGTCTCGTCGTCCCATTCCAGCGCCTTCGCGCCATCACACGTCACACCAAAGTGAGTGCCCTGAAAGTCGACTCGCAATGTGTGCCACTGATTCGGCGCGACCTTCATGCTGGCGCGCTTCTTCTCGGTGCGACGTCCGTTGACCGTGTAATAGATCGTGACGTTGTCTTCCAAGGCATTCGCGCGGGCGGAAGCCGTCCTTCACGCTCGTGTCGTCCTTGATGCACACAGGAAAGGTCGCTTGCCCTGATTGTTTGAGGACGTTCGGTCTGCTCGCGGCCGTATCGTCTCTCTCGACAGTCCATCTGGCCTCGCCGATCCCCGTTTTCGTGGCGGTCCAGCCCGCAGGCGGCGTCCCGACCGGAAGGCTGTCGAAGTTCACGGCAGTGGCCAGTGCGACACCGATCACAGCAGTCACGCCTTGTCGTGGCGTCTGACGAGTATTCGCTTGCATCGACGAGCGAAGGTTGGCCTGCCGGCTCATGAGTGCCATGGATCGACCACAGGCACAGCGAGCCCCTCGAAATGGCGCGCATGACGTGTCGCAATCGTGGCACGGCGACGTCATCGCGACCTACCGTATCGGAGATAGATGAACTCCTACTTCGGCGTCACGCGAAACAGTCCGCCTGGATTGGCATCCTCGATCATCCACACTGCGCCATCCGGAGCGACCTCGACGTCGCGGATGCGGTGGGCGACGCTCCAGCGTTCCGCGGGAGTCGCGTCTCCCTTGCCGTCGAACGTGATCCGATTCAGGGACTGCGTGCCCATGCCGCCGACGAGCGCGGAGCCCTGCCACTGTGGGAACATTGCGCCCGTGTAGAACGTGAGGTTGCCCGGCGCGATGACCGGCGTCCAGTAGATCACGGGCTTGGTCAGGTCAGGCCGCGTGTCCGGATTCGGGATCGGCACGCCGTTGTAGTTGACCGCGTACCAGACGAGCGGCCAGCCGTAGTTCTTGCCGGGCTCGATCAGATTCAGCTCGTCGCCGCCTCTGGGGCCGTGTTCGAGTTCCCAGAGCCGGCCGTCAGGTGCGAACGCCAGACCGTAGGGCGTGCGGTGACCGGTGCTCCAGGTTTCCGCCGGCGCCAGGTTTGGCCCGGGAACGTATATGTGCTGACAACGGGCGCGGTCTTGCGTGTCATTTTCATCCTCGAGCGTGACCGAGCGTGACAATCAACACCGCGCCAATCACCATGACCAGCGAGCCAAGCAGACGACGTCGAATGTTGCGCTCCTGGAAGTAGCGATGGCCGAAATATACGGTGATGAGTGTCGAGAGCTGGAAGAGCGCGAGCGAGTAGCCAACCTGCAGCTTCCCGAACGTCAGGATGGTCGTCAGCTGCATCAGCGCGGTCGTGGCGGCCAGCCACAGCAAGGTGCGCCATTCGCTCCTGAGGCGCGTCACTTCCGTCACAACGTCCCTTCGCAGGAGCACGGCGGCCGTCGCGGCGATTGCGAAGCAGAGCACCGTCCAGATGAGGAACGTCGTGATCGGGGACGACAGAAGCAGGGCACGCTTGAGGAAGACCGACTCGGTCGCGGAGCAGATGAGAGCCGCGAATCGCAGCTGAACACCCGGCTCCCGGGCGAACTGGCGGAATGCGCTGCGGTGCCCTTGGCCGGGCACACGGTCGATGACGAAGTAGCTGCCGGCCACGATCAGCGCCACGCCGATCAGACCGAACAGGTTCGGCACCTCGCCGATCAGGACCACGGCCAGGAGCAGCCCCAGGACAGCCTTGTAGGCGTTGATCGGGCCGAGAACCGAGAGGTCGGTGGATTTCAGCGCGAACCAGATGAACACGTAGCCAGCCACCGCCAGCACGACGGCGGTCAGTATGTTGGCCCAGAAGTCCTGGCCGAGCGCGGCGACCGGCAGTCCAGCCAGGACTGCCAGCGCGAGCACCGTCAACAACCCATGGGTCGCCACGATCGTGGCGAGCGGTTCTGCCGAACGCTGCGCGAGTTGCTTCTGAAAGACGTTCGAGAGCGGGTTGGCGACGATTCGGATGAGGACAGCCAGGGCGGTGAGCATCAAGTGAGTCGGAGCGAACCGGGCGGATCGGCCTGGGCCGTACGGTGAGCCCTGACGAACCCTACTCCGAAGAGCAGGAGTGTCGCAAATGCCGGCGGTCCTGAGAGGCTCACTTCCCTCGATGGACATACATCACAGCCGCTCCGCCGGGGACAGTCACCACGGCCACCGGGAAGGGATGGGCCTCCTGGCTCGTCACGGTCCGACCGGCGATGATGCCAACCGATGCGCCAAAGACAGCATCGCTGAACCAGTGCCGATTGGCGGGCAGACGCGAGATCGCCACATACGACGCGAAGATGTAGGCAGGAACGGCGTACTTCCAACCGAGATGGCGCTCGAGCGCGGTCGCGAATGCAAACGTGTCCGCTGCGTGGCCGGAGGGAAACGAGTTCTTGGAGCTGCCATCCGGGCGCTCTCGCCGGGTGGTGTATTTCAGCGTTTGCGTCAGGGCTTCGGAAATGGCCAGCGACTGGATCAGGTCCATGCCAACGTGCGAGACCCTCGGTTTGTCCGAGATGCGACCTACGGCGTACACCACCGAGGCGGCGCTCAGCAGTGTGGGCAGCTCCCCTAGGATTTCCCCGGGTTTGAAGAACTTTTCGGCTGCACTGTTGCCGACGAGCGCCTCGTTGATGTTGTCGTCCAATGGGTGGACGGCAAGCGCGAGCCCGCCGCCAATGCCTGCCCACATCAGGTTTTCTTTCGAGGGCAGATACTTGAAGTCGATCACGATCCCCTTGAGCAGTGCCTTGATGCCGGTATGACGTGGCGTCGGCGGTGGCCCGGAGGGTTGCGGGATCACCTGGCCGAAGTCGAGCGGCGGAGCGAAGACGACGTCGTCCGCGCGCCAGAGGGATGGCGAGGGAGGGGCATTCTCCGCGCTGAGTGGCTGCCCGGCGGGTGTCTGGGCGCACAGGGGCGCGACGACACCACACAGCAACACGATGATTGTGAGAACCCGTCGATGTCCGAGACGTCGCATGCGAATCCTCCTTCAGAATTCGAAATCGCCCTCCCTCACTCGCCGCACGCGACGACGACAGGTGGGCACGGCTCCGCGCTCGAGGACACCAGGCCGCACACACGGCCACTTCCGAAGCGTGGTTGGCTTTAGAGAGGGAGAATCAGATGCGCAGGGGCGTAGGAGGACTGCTCGCGGGGATCGGAGAAGCGAGCAAGGCGGCGACGAACAGACTACATGAAGCGCTAACGGATAACGGCCAGTGCTCGAGGCAAGTGCGCGAATCCGTGCGATCACGACGGCGGTGCCGATGGCCACCGCCACCCGACACAGAGGGCAGCGATGACGACATCGGCTTCGGTGTCATTGCCATCCTGGAGCGTCTGATCCCAATGATCAAACGTCTCCACGATCGGACCGCCGATGCAAATCGCCAGAATCGCGGCGACCGCTAGACGTTTCAGAGCCACGTAACGCGAGTGTAACATGCACCGCCGCGGCCGGTAGAGGGAGCCTGAACAATCAAGCGCGCAAGAAAATGGCGCGGTTGTCGTCCGCTCTTGGAACCGCCGAGGACGGCAAACAGCACGTAGTCGGACGCGATTACAGGAAACGCGCTGCGAGATTTTCGGGCAGAGGGTGGTGACATTCCGCCAGGGCGACTCAGCCGCTTGCGTGAAAACGCCGAAACGGCACTGCTTCGAGAGTCTCGCGTTTGCGTATTGCTTGGTCCTGTTCTTGCCACCTGACACTGACGAGCGCTACAAGTGGTCCGAACCGCTCTCCTCTCGATCGTGTTTTCGCTGGCGGTTGGGCAGAACGTCGCCTTGCTGTGCAGAAGCTTGTGTGGCGAGCACGTCACCGCGAGCGACTGCGGCCACAAAGTTCTGAAAACCTCCACCTTGCAACGCGTCGTTCGTGGAAGTCGCCCAAGGAGATCCTCGAGGCGCGCCCTTCCTCAGTCGTGCCGCAACGCGACGAGCGGGTCGATGCGCGTCGCGCGCGTACCGGCACGAGGCAAGCGACGATGCCAGTGCCGACGATGATGGCGGCAATCGTGACGAAGGTCGCCGGATCGGATCGGGTCACGCCCCAGAGGAAGTTCTCGACGAAGCGCGTCAGCGCGAGTGAGGCGCCGACGCCCAGCGCGACGCCGATGAGCAGGATGATTAGCGACCGGCGCACCACGAGGCCGAGCACATTTCCCGTGCGCGCGCCGAGCGCGCGGCGAATGCCGAACTCGCGGTAGCGATCCGAGACGCCGTGCGCGGTGACGCCGTAGATGCCGATGACACCAATCCCGAGGGCGACCGCGGCGAAGATGGTGAAGAGCGTCGCGATGAAGCGCGGGCTCTGAAGTTGCGCCTTCAGGTACGAGTCCACCGTGCGCACCCGCAGCACCGGGATGCCGGGATCGACCCGGTTGAGCGCGGCGCGGACCGAGGCCGCCAGCGCCATCGGGTCGCCCTTGGCGCGGATGACGAACGACGTTCCCATCCGCAGCGCCTCGAGCGACGCGCGCTGGCGCACCAGCTGCTGACGGTGGAGCGCGAACACGAGCGGCTGGACGTCGGTGTCGCCGCGGAACTGCCGGGTGTCGGCGACAATGCCGGCGACCTCGCGCGGCAGCTCGCCATCCTTCCTGTAGAACTGGAACGTCAGGTGCTTGCCGAGCGCCTCCTGGCCGGGCCAGTACGTGCGCGCGAAGGCCTCGTTCACGACGACGACCCATGGCGTATTGGCCTGATCGCCGGCGGTGAAGTCGCGGCCGCGCACCAGCCTGGTGCCGAGCGTGGCGAAATAGTCTGGCGTCACCATCTCGTAGGCCGGTGAACGTCGGTTTCGCCGACGCCGGCGCACCCTCGAGCAGGAACTCCACGCCCGGGTGTCCGTTCAGCGGCGCGACCGTGGCGCCGGCGGCGCGCATCACGCCGGGTACCTGCTGCAGCGCCTCGTGGAACCGATCGATCAGTTGCGGGCCGGCGGCGCTGTAATCGACGAGCGTGATGCCGGGCGCGGTGCCGACGTTGTCCTTCATATAGACGGCACGTGGCAGCTGGATTTCCAGGCTCAAGAGACCGGACGTGTCGATGCCGAGGTCCACGCCCTGAAGGCGGACGAGCGTCTTGATGACGAGGCCTGCGCCGACGAGCAGCACGAACGCCAGTGCGACCTGCACGACCACGAGGCCCTGCAGCTGCAACATCCGCGATCGGCTGCCGCTCGTGCGCGCGCCCGACTCGTGCAGCGCCCGGACGAGGTTCGGCCGCGACACCTGCAGCGCCGGGATCAGGCCGAAGATGACGCTTGCGGCCACGCACACCCCGAGGCAGAACAGGAAGACGCGGGCGTCGAGGCCAACCGCGTCGAGGCGCGGAAACCACGCCGGCGTCAGGGAGACGAGCGGGCCAAGTGACGCCCACGCCGCGAATGCACCGACGACCCCAGCGCCGATCGACAGCAGCAGGCTTTCGATCATCAGCTGCGTGACGATGCTGGCGCGGCTCTGCCCGAGCGCGGCGCGCACCGCCAGCTCGCGCTGCCGGCTGACTGCGCGCGTGAGGATCAACGCCGCCAGGTTGGCGCACGCGATCAGGAGGACGAGCCCCACCGCCGCCTGCAGCAGCAGGAGCGGTTGACGCATCCCGCCGAAGAACGCCTCGTCAAGTGGACGCAGGGTCAACATCCACTTGCCGCGATCGGGAAACGCGCGCTCGTACTCGCGCGCCACGCTCTGCGCCGCGGCCGCGGCCTGTTCCCGCGTCACGCCAGGCTTGAGCCGGGCGACGCCGCGCAGCCAGCGAGCGCTGCCTTGCGCCGCGGCCGGAGCGAAGGCGAACGGTATCCACGCGTCGGACGACCCGTCGAACATCTCGAATGACGGCGGCATGACGCCGATGATGGCGGTGCTCTGGCCGTCGATGATGGCCGACTGGCCGACGATGTCGGGGCGGCCGCCGAAGCGGCGCTGCCAGAGCGCGTGGCTCAGGACGATGGTCGGCTCGGCGCCGCTGAGATCCTCGGCCGGCGTGTGGAACCGGCCGAGCAGGGGCTTCACGCCCAGCGCCTGAAGCGCCGTCGACGAGATGCGATGGCCGGAGAGGCGCTCGGCGGCAAGCCCGCTCGTGCCATCCGTGAGGTTGACCTGCCGTGAGAAGTCGTAGGCGCCGACCGCGTCGAAGGATTGGGCATGGTCCCGCAGCATGAAGAACATCGGCGGCGATAGCGGGCCGAAGTTGCCGGGATTGTCCTCGGTGGTCATGGTGACCATCACCAGCCGATCCGCGTCAGGGTATGGCAGCGGCTGCAGCAGGACGGCGTTCATGAAGCTGAACATCAGCGTGTTCACGCCGATGCCGAGCGAAAGCGACAGGATGGCGATGAGCGTGAACCCCGGCGTCCGGATCAACCGGCGCAGGGCCAGGCTCACATCGCGGGTCAGCGATTCGACGAGCGTCATCGGTCCCCCTTGGCAGTGGTGTGCGAGTCTAGACGAAGTGCGAGTTTAGACGAAGTGACGCGTCGCGCTCGAGATCGTCCAACCCCTCCCCTTCCCTGAGCGCAGTCTTGACGGCATCGTTGGTTCCGGTCACCTGCGCTACTGCCTCGAGGGCCGCCCGGTCCACCTGCTCGAGCAGCGCTCGACAGACCCAAATATGCGGTGTGACCATCCGCAAAACGTTTCCTGCACCATTGCAAGGACATCTTGGAACACGTGTTCCCCATGGATGGTTCTCTAGGTGAGGCCTCGATAAGGACGGAGGTAAGGATCCGCCCTGGTCAACGTCGCTCGTTGTCGTCATCGACCACTGATATTCTACGAGACGGACGACGGCACGCCGCGAGACCGGTGAATATCGAAGGAGACAGCCGTGGATCTTGGATTGAAGAGTAAAGTCGCGGTCGTCACCGGTGCCAGCAAAGGCATCGGTCTCGCCGTCACGAAGGCGTTGGCGGCGGAAGGCGCGCGGGTGATTGCCGGCGCGCGTGACCTCGGCAGCGAGCTCCGGGCGCTCGCCGAAGGTGGTGCGATCGACGCCGTGTCGATTGATCTGGCCACACCAGGCGGTCCACAGGCACTGGTCAGCGAAGCACAGAAATACGGCGGTCTTGACATCGTCGTCAACAATCTTGGGGCCGTCGCGCTCAGACTCGAAGGATTTGCGAGTGTGACCGACGATCAATGGCTGTCGTCGTTCAACCTGAACTTCATGGCCGCCGTGCGGACAACACGCGCGGCGTTGCCGCTCCTGGCGCAGCGAGGTGGTGGCGCCATCGTAACCGTCAGCTCTGTGAATGCGTTTCTTCCCGACCCTGGCATCATCGACTACTGTGCCGCCAAGGCCGCATTAACGAACTTCTCGAAAGCGTTGTCCAAGGAACTCGGTCCCAAGGGCATCCGCATGAACACGGTAAGCCCAGGCCCGGTCGAAACGGCGCTTTGGCTCGGGCCGGACGGCGTCGCGGCGACTGTGGCAAAGAATTCGGGAGTGGACTTCGATACAGCAAAGCAGCAGGTCGTCGCGTCGCAGGGCGGCTTCGCCACTGGGCGGTTCACTCGTCCCGACGAAGTCGCTGACCTCGTGCTGTTCCTGGCCAGTGGTCGTTCAGGCAATATCACAGGAGCCGACTTCGTCATCGACGGAGGGCTGATCAAGACGCTCTGACCGCTTTGGCTGCGAGGGGAGATCGACGCGGTGGCGGTGCTGAAGCAGGGCTGATCGCGAGGACGAGAGGCGATGGAGCAAACGGACTCACCACGGAGACACGGAGCTGAATTCAGTGGGAGACGAACGAAGGACCGATAGGGGTAGGGAGAGACGATTTGATTTTCGTCCCCCCCTCCCTCCGAACCGGACTAGCGGGTCTCCCGCATCCGGCTCTCCAGTCGAGGAGTCACCTCACCAAGGACTGACGAGCGGCGGCATGGGCCTGCACCAAGGAGAACAGCCCCTGCTCCGCAAAGAAGCGACGAGACCACCGTTGAGAAGCGGTTCGACCGCCGCGCCCGCGTTTGCCCAGGCGCCGACGCAGGATGCAGCGCACGCGCATGCGCACCCAGCCGTCGAGAGGGATAAACGCGTGCGCGCGACTGTGTTGGAAATACCCAAACCAGCCGCGGAGCGTTCGATTGACGTCGGCGATGATGACCGCGAGGCTGTGCCCGTTGGTGCGTGCGGTCTTCTGACGCACCGCGTCTTTGAGCTTCGTCAGGCTCTTCTTGCGAGGCAGCCGATAGCGCGGCTCGAAGTGGTAGCCAAGAAAGTCAAAGCCGCCGGGCTGCTGCAGATCCACGAGATGTGTTTTCTCGGGGTGCAACCGCAGGCCCGCTGCCGCCGTCCAGCGTTGCACGACCGCCAGTGCCTGCTGCGCGTCGTCTGCTGTCCGGCACAGGACGACGAAGTCGTCGGCGTACCGCACCATCTCGAAGCCCGCCGCGGCCATCGTGTGGTCGAGCGGGTCGAGATACAGATTTGCGAGCAGCGGACTGATGACCGCGCCTTGCGGGGTCCCCTCGTCGGCCGTCCACTGCGCCACCCCTTCGAAAATGGGCTGCTGCAGAAACTCGTCGACGAGGGCGAGCACCCGACTGTCGCTGATCTTCGACGCCACCCGCGCTCGCAACGGAGCGTGCGGGATGGTGTCGAAATACGCCTGGAGGTCCGCATCGACGACATGCACGATAGCCGGCGCGCAGCAGCGCCTCCACGCGACGCAGCGCATCCTTTGCGCCACGACACGGACGGAAGCCGTAGCTGTGCGGGGCAAACGTCACATCGCAGATCGGTTCCACGACCAGACGCAGGGCGGTTTGCACGACGCGGTCCCGCACAGTCGGAATCCCGAGCGGGCGCCGCTCCCGCGGGCCTTTCGGAATCCAGTGCCGTCGAATCGCCTGCGGACGGTAGGTTCCTTTCCGCAGCGAGTCCGACAGCGCCGTGAGGTTCGCGTCGAGCCGCGCTTCATACATCGCGACCGTCACATGGTCCACACCCGCCGCCCCGCGATTCACCTTCACCCGAGCAAAGGCCGCCCGCAGCGTCGGCAGCGCATAGACCTTGTCCATCAACGTGTACCATCGCCCTCCTCTGACCCCCGTGTCGAGGGCCGTCCGCATCCGCTCCGTCCACACCTCAGGTGCCGTCCACGCCCACCGGGCCCGGACCGCGCCAACCGGGCTAGCCCCCGCGGGCACTGCGGTCGACTGGGATGTCTGTGATGTGTCCGTCACGTCTTCCTCTTCCTGCGCCCCTTCGCTCCACGCGCGTTACCGCGCTTCGACGCTACTATGGGCGCTCTGACTCCTGCGCCGGCGGCTCTTCGGCTCCCATGAGCATGAACACCGTCCTGATTCCCGCGCAGGGCTCCCTGCGTCCTGTGCCATGCCGTCATGACCATTCCGTCTCCAACCACCTGACGCGCCCCGGCACCGCTTTCGCACGCTACCCCTCAGCGGCCACCAGTTCCCCACCCCAGGGGTGGGTTGAGATTTCGTCCTTCGCGACGCAGACTCATCGCTCACGTCCGGCCGAATCGAGTTTGTCATCCTACGGACTGGTCATTCCCCCTCGATTGCTCCCCACCTCGCCTCGCGGCGACGCAGTTATCGTTGGGTACGGGCCGGAGAGCGTCTGCCCGGAGAGGACTTCCACCTCTCTGTCATGGCACCATTGCAGGCGCACGTCGCGCCGCGCGAAGCGCGGGCGGCATCGAGAGAGCGGCACAACTCAAAGCACCGAGAAACACGGGGTGCTTTGAGTTGCGCCGCTCTCCCGATGCCACTCGCCGGCCGTTGGCCGGCGACGCGACCGGTCTGCTGGTCGACACACCTCGACAGCCTCCGTGCGTCTCCCACTGAATTCAGCTCCGTGTCTCCGTG
>CAVRYF010000019.1:0-6789 GCA_963725325.1 uncultured Acidobacteriota bacterium
GCCCCGCCTCGAATCTGCCAGAGGGCGGACATCGGCGCGGCTGACGGAATACCGCCGCCGCCAAACCCGCCCGCGCGTGGCCACGCGCGCACAGGTGTGACCAGCGGTCACGCGCGGATTGCGCTATCTTCTTGAATACAAATAGCTTCACTATGGGCTCACTCCTTGCTGTTACGGCGGGCATGCGCACCATTGGACTCCTCATCACCCTGCTCGCGGTGGCGCCGCAGGCCGCGACCGATCAGAAACTCACCGTGCCGGAAGGCACCATCATCACCTCGGCGCAGGTGACAGGCTTTGATATCGATCGCCTGAGTCCCGGCCTTCGCGAGGAGATCCGCAGTCTCGCCGGCACAGCCGCTGCAACAGCAGCGCCTCGACGAGCTCGCCGCGCGCATCGAGGCCGAGCGGCCCCGCTACGTCGCGGCCGTGCGCGCCGTCATGGACGCCGACGGGCAGGTGCGGGTGTTCTTCGTCATGGGCCGTCAGTCAGAGCCCGATCGCGACGACAACGTCAACGCGCGGTACATCGTCGAGCAGGCCGACATCACTGGCGTGCCCGACGCCGAGCTGACCGCAGGCGCTGCGCGACGACCTGCAGGCTCTCGTCGGCAAGCGCCTCGATTCGGGCGACGCCGACCGTCTGCAGGAGCGCCTGGAACGCGAGCTTCCCAGCCACGAGATATCCCGACGCATTCAGCGCGGAAGCGAGGTTGGCCGCATCCGGCTCGTGTTCGAGGCCCGCAAGCGGGAGCTGCCACAGTGGCTGCGCTTCGAGCCGCTCCGATCGAACGGTATCTTCCACTCCGAGCAGGGCTGGGGGAGCTACCTGGACCTCGGCATAGGCGATCGCAACATCCGTTTCACACCGATTGTCGCCATCGACAACGCGGACGATCTCGTCGAGGAGTACTCCGGCTGGGGGTTGCGTTTCGAAACGCGGAAGTTGGGCACCCGGCGGCTCGGCGCCAGCCTCGAGTGGTCCTGGTTCGAGCAGGACTGGCGCAGCGCCACGCTGGATGCGCTCGCACTGCAGCCCGGGATTCCAGGCCCGTACGACACGCGATCGACGATTACACCCCTGGTGAAGTTTGCCTTCAGCCCGGACCTCAGCGTCGGGGCAGGCGTGAGCATCTCTGAACTGGAGCCACTCGTCCCCGCGACCGGCTCGCAGATGGCGAACGCGGCGGTGGCCTCGATTGGCTACGACCGGCGATGGAGGGATAGGTCCGATGCGGCGCACCAGGTCGAGGCCAGCTTCGGCGTGCGCGCCGGCACCCACGACCTCGAAAGCGATCTCGACTACAGGAGATATCTCGGGCAGGGCTCGTATCGATACGACTTCGGCCGCCACCACGTGCAGGCGATCGGAATGGCTGGAGGGATCACCGGTCAGGCGCCGCTCTTCGAGCGGTTCACGCTCGGTGACTCGACCACGCTCCGGGGCTGGGACAAGTACGACATCGCGCCGGCGGGCGCCGACCGCATGTTCTACTCGTCGATCGAATACCGCTATACCGGACTCGCGCTCTTTCTCGATGTCGGTTCGGTGTGGGACACGGGCACCGAGCGCAAGGTCCGCGTCTCGACGGGTTTCGGTCTCCACGCGGGGCCGGCGTTCGTGGTCGTTGGCTTCCCGTTGAACACCGACAACCTGACCGCTGTCGTCACGTTGGGTCTGCGGATCAAGGGGCTTGGGATCCGGTGGTAGCACCAGCAGTGGTGGACAGGCCACTCGGCGAGCCGCCGTGGTCTTGCTCGCCCTGCTCGCGTGGCCAGGCCGGCCGTTTGTCGGCACAGACGCTGACCATCGACATCGTCGGCGAGGTGCTGAAGATCCGGGCGCCCGGCTTCAGCTTTCTGACAGGGAGATCCGCTCGCGCGATTGAAAGACGGCCGATCGGTGCGCGTCGAGCTCGCCGCGATGGTGCTGCCCGCGCCAGGGAAGTCTCCTGCGGCGACAGCGCGACGGAGCTTCGCGTTGAGCTACGATCTCTGGGAGGAGCGATTCGCCGTGACGACGGTGGACACGCGGTCCCAGTCCGTCTCGCACCTGACCATGGCCGCCGCCGAGGCGTGGTGCGTCGAGCAGTTGGCGATCCCCGTCAACGCGCTTGGCGCGTTGGGCCGCGATCTGCCGCTCTGGATTCGGCTCGAGTACCGCGCGCTCGATGGCGACAACCCGTCGGCTGCGGACGGACTCGGGCTACACGTTGCAGGCGCTCATCGACGCGTTGAGTCGACGCCGCAAGACCGAGTCATCGCCGCACACCCTCGAGGCCGGGCCCTTCCGGCTGCCGTCGCGCGGCTCGTCCTCGCCGCGATGAACCGCCTTCGCAATCGCCTGATCGCCGCCTTCCTCGCGTCAACCCTGCTGCCGCTCTGCGCCACCGTCTGGATCACGACATCGCTCCTCGACCGCAGCCTGCGGTATTCGACAACGGGCGAACTCGATCGACTCTCGCGGACGCTCGAGACTACCGCGAAGCAGTTCTATCAGCGGGAACGCGACGCGCTGAAGCAGGACGCGCTCGCCGGCCGGACACGGCCGACGATGTACGCGACGGCGAACGCGGCCGCGTGGCCAGAGCCCGTCCGCTCGTTCTGGGAGAGCGGCGAGCCTGAGCGGCTTTGGCGTGTCGGGGGCCGGCGGCGAGCGTGTGGACTACATGCGGCGAGCCGACGGTCCCGCTGACGGGCGTGGCGTCGAGATCTACAGCCGTGACCTGGGCGGCGTCAGCATGGAGCAGCTGTCCACCGAGCTTCGACAGACGCGCCGGCTCGTGAACGAGATCGATACGCGCGACCTGCGGCGGGGATTCACGCTGACGCTGCTCGTGCTGCTCGGTGCAGCGTGGCTCGTGTCGCTGCTGCCGCTGGTGTTGATCGCCCACCGTGTGAGCCGGCCGATCCAGCAGCTCACCGCGGCGCTGACGGATTTCGCCGCCGGCGACTGGTCGCGCAGGCTGGAGACGGGCGGGAAACCCGGCGCCCCGCCGCGCGACGAGGTGGGCCGTGGCCGTTGACGCCTTCAACCACATGGCGGACGAGCTCGAGGAGAGCCGCGAGCGGCTCGTCCACCTGACGCGCATGGCGAGCTGGCAGTCGCTGGCGCGCAAGACCGCGCACGAGCTGAAGAACTCGCTGACGCCGATCCGGCTGATCGTCGAGGAGATGCAGGCGCGGCAACCGGCCCCCAAGGACCTCGAAGCCCGCGCGTTCATGGACCAGGCCGTCCAGATCGTCGTCAGCGAAATCGAGTCACTCGAGCGGCGCGTGCGGGCGTTCTCTGAATTCGCGAGCGAGCCGGAAGTGCATCCCGAGGATCTCGACATCAACGCGGTCGTCACCGAGCGGGTGGCGCTGCTGCGCCCGGCGAATCCCGGGGTGACGTATCATCTTCGGCTCGACGACGGCCGTCCCCGCGTGCACGCGGCGCCGGATCTCGTGAACGGGATCCTGACCAACCTGCTGCAGAATGCGGCGGAGGCGGCCGGGCCGGGCGGCGCGGTCCTGGTGCAGACGCGCGGAGGGAGAGACGAGGTGGCGATCGATGTGCACGATTCCGGACCGGGTTTGAGCGACGAGGTATCCGCCACGTTGTTCGAGCCGACGATTACATTCAAGAAGCACGGGATGGGGCTCGGCCTCTCGATTGCCAAGAAGAACGCGCTGCTGTCCGAAGGCGATGTCACGGTGATCCCGGGAGCGCTCGGCGGCGCTGCGTTCAGGGTCACGCTGCCCTCATGACCCGCAAACGGCACATCGTCATCGTCGACGACGAGGCGAACATCGGCAGGTCGCTCCGTTTGATCCTCGAGGGGGAGGGCTATCGCGTCAGCGTGTTCGAGTCAGCGACGGCGTTCGCGGCGGAACGAAGCCGTGCGGCCGCCGACGTCTACCTGCTCGACGTGCGGCTGCCCGACGGCAACGGCATTGACCTGTTACGGTCGGTGCGGCAGTGGGACGAGCGTTCGGCCGTCGTGATGATCTCCGGTCACGGCACGGTGGCCGACGCGGTTCAGGCGACGAAGATGGGGGCGTTCGAGTTCCTCGAGAAGCCGCTCGCGCGCGACCGCGTGCTGCTGGTCGTCAAGAACGCGCTCGAGTGGTCGGACCTCCAGCGCGAGAACCAGCGCTTCCGCGAGCTGGTCGGGGACGCGCCGAGGATGATCGGATCGTCTCCTGAGTTCCAGCACGCCGTGCAGCAGGCGACCCAGGTGGCGCGATCCGACGTCAGCGTGCTGCTGTCTGGGGAGTCCGGGACCGGCAAGGAGCTGCTGGCCGCCCACATCCATCGCGAAAGCCCGTTCGCCGCCGGTCCGTTCGTGAAAGTGAACTGCGCCGCGATTCCGACCGAGCTCATCGAGAGCGAGCTCTTCGGTCACGAGAAAGGGGCGTTCACCGGTGCGGCCGCGCTCCGGCGCGGCAAGTTCGAGCTGGCCGACGGCGGCACGATCTTTCTCGACGAAGTCGGAGATCTGCACGAGGCGTCGCAGGCGAAGCTGCTCCGTATCCTGCAGGATGGCGAGCTTCAGCGCGTGGGCGGCGAGCAGACGATCCGAGTGGCCACCCGGGTCGTCTCGGCGACGAACCGGCGGCTCAATGAGCTCATCTCGGACGGCCGGTTCCGTGAGGATCTCTACTACCGCCTCAGCGTCGTGCCGATCCGCGTGCCGGCGCTGCGCGAGCGCATGCAGGACATTGCCGAGCTCGTGCCCTACTTCCTGTCCGAGTTCTGCGCCCGGAACAATTTCCGGCCGCGGACGATCGATCCCGACGCCGTCGCGGCGCTCGAGCGCTACACCTGGCCTGGCAATATCCGCGAGCTGAGGAACGTGGTGGAGCGGATGGCGATTCTTACGTCCGGCGATCGAATCACCGCCGAGGCGATCCCGTTGGAAGTCAGGTCTGTCCACACCCCGCGCGCCGGGGTGGGACTACAGGAGGTGCGCCACTCCGCCGAGCGCGAGCGCATACGGCAGGCGCTGGACCAGACCGACTGGAACGTCTCGGCGGCGGCGCGGCTGCTCGACACCGAGCGGACGGCGCTCCACAAGCGGATCCGCGCGCTCGGCCTGAAACGGTGATCCAAGCATCCGCATCATTCGAAAGTGAACGACACGTACATCAGCCGGCCTTCACGCTGAATCTGCATCGTCACGTAAGTGCCCGGCGTCAGGGAGCGCACGCTCTCCCGGAGGGCGTCCAGCGTCCCCACGCGACGGTTGTTCACGCTTCGAATGATGTCCCTCGGCAGTACCGGCACGTCACTGGCCGCGCCCGCCGCGCGCGCGACGACGATGATGCCGTAGGGATCCCTGAGCCCAGTGGCCGTGGCAGTAATGCGTGAATCGATTTCCACGCCGATGATACCGAGCTCGCTCACCAGGTTCTTCGCCGGATCGGCCATCGACGCCACCGAATCGAATTCGCTCCGTGCTTCCACCGGCTTCACGCTCAGGCTGATCAGCGCCGCTCCCCTGAGCACGACCAGTTGAACGTTGGCGGGCGAGTCTCTGAGGCGGAAGTTGTAGGTGACCGTCGGTACGTTGTCGGCGGGTTGGCCATCCACGGAAACCAGGATGTCACCCACGGCCAGACCGGCTGCTTCCGCCGGACCGCCGGGCCAGACGTCGGACACGATGACGCCGTAGTCTCTCGACAGTCCGAGCGCCGAGGCCATGCCCTCCGTGATGGTCTGGAGGCTCATGCCCACTTCCTGCCGGCGCAACGTACCGTATTGCCGAAGTTGGCTGAACACCGTTCTGGCCGTCGCACTCGGAATGGCGAAGCCGAGGCCCTCGTTCCCTCCGGACTGCGACAGGATGAACGTGTTGACGCCGACCACTTCCCCGCGGATGTTGACCAGGGGGCCGCCGGAATTGCCGGGATTGATCGGCGCGTCGGTCTGCACGAAGATCTGTGGCGAGTCAGGGTCCACCTGTCGTGCCACGGCCGAGACCAGCCCGTGGGTCAGGCTGTTGCGGAGCCCGTTGGGGCTGCCGAATGCAAACACCATTTCGCCCTGACGCACCTGCGTATAGGTCGCCAGCGGCAACGCCGGGAGTTTCAGGCCTTCGACCTTCAGTACCGCCAGGTCCAGTTCAGTCGTGATGCCCACGATCTGTGCCGCGACGAGCTTTGCCTTGGAGGACAACGCCGTCGCGAGTGTCCCATCGGCATTGTCCGCGGGAAGGACAATCTGCACCCGCCGCGCACCGTTCACCACGTGCGCGTTCGTCAGGATGTAGCCCTCCGGGTCGATCACGAATCCGGAGCCGGTGGACTGCTGCCTCCCCAGGACGACGCCCGCGCTGCCTGGCGGACCTTCGCTCTTCGGGCCATAACTGCTCACCAGGATCTGCACCACGCTCGGCCAGACCTTCCGGGTCAGCGCGTCGATCGACTCGTTCATCCGCACCAGCGGATCGGGCGGCGGCGCTGCCCGCGGCACGGGCTGGGCCTGCGCGGTCAGCGCCGAAAGGAGAAGCGACAAGGACAGGACCGTGCCCACTTGTGGGGGTCGGTGCAGCGGACAAGACAGTGTGGCCATGGACAGATCCTCGGGCTGGCAGGTGCAAGCATATCCTTTGGTGCCGAACCTCGTGCAACGGCCTCGTGAAGTCTGCATCCGCTCGATTTCCGTTCGCGCGAGCCAGAAGCGAGTCCGTCGACGTGGCCGGCCGTCTTCTGTCGCGCCGGTTACTTGACGAGCGCGCGCCAGCCGAGGACGATGGCGACCTCGCGCGGCGGGTCGCCGGGCCGCCGATCGAGGAAGTAGAGTCC
>CAVRYF010000020.1:0-183073 GCA_963725325.1 uncultured Acidobacteriota bacterium
ATCTAAGTCGCCCCCTTCGAGAGACTGACCTTCTATTGTACGCCCGCCCGCCACTCTTGGTCAAACTACTGTGGCGGTTGGATTTGCACGCTTTGACGAAGCTTGACTTGCCCGCGGGCCGTCCCGATAATGCCTGAAATGGCCGATCACGATCTTCGTACCACGATTGACGCACTCTGTGCGCGCCTGCAGTCCGATCTCCACGCCCAGGCCACGCGGATGGCGGATCGCTTCGCCGAGGAGCGCGAAGCGGTCAAACGCGAGACAGAGACGAAGACGGCGGAGCAATGGACAGCGAGAGTCGACGCCGTTCGCGAGGACTGGCAGGGTCGGCTCCAGGCGGGCCTGGCTGATGCGGCCGCCGATGCCGATCGACGGATGGCTGCCGAGGCCGACCGCACTCGGCTCGAGATCGAGGGCTTGAACAAGTCGGCGGCGGAGGCTGCCGAGCGCCACCGCAAAGAGCTCGACGCCGTCCGCGACGAGTGGCAGGGCCGACTTCAGGCTGGCCTTGCCGATGCGACAGCCGACGCCGACCGCCGCGTGATCGCCGAGACCGACCGCATCCGCCGGGAAGTCGAACAAGCGGCGGCCGAAGCGACCGAGCGTGTCCGCGAGCAGGTCACCGAGGAAGTCCGGGCGAAGGTCACTGAAGAGGTCCGCGGGGACATGGAGCAGGCCGCGAGCGCGTCGGCCGCGCAGCTCCGGACCGAGCTGGAGCAGGCCGCCACGCATTCGACGACGCGCCTGCGCGAGGAGCTGGAACAGGCCGCGGCGCACGCAACCGCGCGGCTCAAGGACGAGATGGACCACGCGGTCGCCGCCGAGCGCCAGCGCGCGGGTGCCGAACTCGAAGGCGAGCGTGCCCGCGTGCAGTCATTGCTCTCCGCCGAGCGCGATCGCTCGGCCGCCGAGCTCGAAGCCGAACGTTTGAAGACGCAGGCTCTGACCGCGGCGCTCGAGGAAGCCCAGGCCAGGGTCACCGAGGAACGTGAAGCCGCGAGACATGCGGCCGCCTCGCTCCTGGCGACGCAGAACGAGCAGAAGGCGGGCGATGCACAGGCCGTCCTCGAAGCCCGTGTCGCCGAGCGTCAGGCGCATCTCGCGGTGGTCGAGCGCCTCCTGGGTGCCGTGCGCGCGATCGATGGCGCACGATCGCTCAGCGACACCCTGACGAGCGTGACACACGCGGCGGCCACGGTCGCCCCTCGCGCGGCGCTCTTCATCGTCAATGGTCAGGAGCTGCAGGGGTGGCAGGCCGCAGGATTCGGCGATGACTCACCCGCGGCGCTGCGCCTCTCCGACGCCGACCGCGCCGCCCGGGGGCTTCTGGATCTTGCGGTCAGCAGCGGTCGCGCCGTGTCGACGGCCGCAGAGCCGGCACCGTCGTTCGCCAGGCTGCCGCCGCACCGCGCGGGACTGGCCGTTCCCGTCACCGTTGGTGGCCGCAGCGTCGCGGTGCTCTATGCGGATGATGCTCCAGCGCTCGAACCCGAGGCGCCGGCGTGCTGGCCGGAGGCGGTTCAGGTGCTCGCCGCGCACGCCTCGGCGTGCCTCGAGCAGATTACGGCCGTCCGCACGACGCAGGCCATGCAGCAGATGTCGTCGTCTGGCGGTGTCCGGCCGGTGACCGCGGCAAGCGAGGAGGACAGCAGCGCGCGGCGCTACGCGCGGCTGCTGGTGTCGGAGATCAAGTTGTACAACGAGGCCGCCGTCCGGACCGGTCGCGAGAAGCGCGACCTGCTCAATCGGCTGGCACCAGAGATCGAGCGGGCCAGGCGGCTATACGAAGAGCGCGTCTCGCCGTCCATCGGTGCACGCGCGACGTACTTCCAGCAAGAGCTGGTGCACACGCTCGCGGACGGCGACTCGGCGCTGCTGGGCGGAGCCGTATGAACACGTCCCGGCGGCGGGCGCTCACGCTCGTCGCACTTCTGGCTTCGTTCGCGGGGGTGAGCGCGCGGGGCCCAGGGAAAGTCGCCCAGCTCGTGCCAACGACGCATCCTCCGCTGCCGGCGACGGCCAGCGACATGTGGCTCGTCCCGTCGGAGACCGCGTCGACCACGCGGGCCGCGGCGATCTATCAGCCCCTGACGGACGCTGTCGGCGAGATGGCTGCTCTCAAGTACGAGAGTGCGCTGGCACTCGTCAGCCGGCCGTCGCTCAACGGCAGCGCCCTCGCCGACTACGCCTCCTACTACAAGGGCGTCGCACAGCTAAGCCTGAACCGCGCCGCCGACGCGCGCGATACGTTCGCCGCTCTCCAAGCGCGCAAGCCCATAGGCTACCTGAGCGTGGCGGCATCACTCGGCGAGGCGGACGCTGCCATTGCCCTGGGCGATCACGCCAAAGCGATCGTGATTTTCGAAAGGCTCACGGCCGACAAGACCGTCGTCAACGAGCAGATCCTCGCCCGGCAGGCCGAGACGGCGCGCGTCCTCGGCGACCGCCAGAAGACGGCCGAGGCCCTGCTGAGGATCTACTACGAGTTTCCGCTCTCCGACGCCGCGATTGCGGCCGCCGCCGAGCTCGAGCCGCTGCGCGACATCATTGTCAGGCAGGGCTACAAGCTGGATCTCGGTCGGGCCTTGCAGTTATATGCCGCACGACGTTACTCGGACGCGCGCGCGGCCTTTGCCGCGTTGCAAGGCGAGGTGAACGGCGACGATCGCGAGCTCGTCGACCTTCGACTTGCCGAGTCCGATTTCTTCCTGCTGCGTCATGCGGCCGCACTTGACGGCTTGCGGCCCTGGCTCGAGCGCGGGTCGCGTCAAGCCGAGGCCCGTTTCTTCTCGCTGAGCGCGCTCAGGGGCCTGGGCCGAGACGAAGAGTTTCTCTCGCAGACACAGGCCCTGGTCCGGGACTTCCCGGAAAGCTCGTGGTCGGAGGAGGCGCTCAACAATCTGGGCACCTACTACATCCTCAAGAACGATGACGCGCTGGCGGCCGGAGCCTTCGATCAGCTCTTCGAGAAGTTTCCCAGCGGACAGCGCGCCGAGCGCGCCGCATGGAAGTCGGGATGGTGGGCCTACAAGAACGCCGAGTACGCCACGACAGTGCGCATTTTCGAGGCGGCCGCGGCCTCGTTTCCACGGTCGGACTACCGGCCGCTGTTCCTCTATTGGTCGGCGCGTTCGCACGGAAAGCTCGGCGCCGGGGCGGACGCCGAGTCCAGGCTGCGGCTCGTGGTCACCGACTACGGCAATTCGTATTACGGCCGCCTCGCCGGCCGTCAGCTGTCGAGAAGCGCCCAGATGACGCTTGCCGCGGATGCCGTGCCTGCCGCCAGACAATCAGCTGCCGTGCGCGCCGCCGATCCGCCCAATGCGGGCGTGATCCGGCTCCTCCTCGCAAGCGAGCTCTACGACGACGCGTTGAACGAGCTCCGCTACGCGCAACGAACCGGCGCCTCGTCGCCGGTCGTCGATGCCACGATCGCGTGGGTGTATCACCGGAAAGGCGACCTGCGTCGCGCCATCACGCTGATGCGGCGCGCGTATCCGCAGCATCTGACGGCCGATCAGGCGCTGCCGAAGGAAATCCTGCAGGTCATCTTTCCGCTGACCTACTGGGATCTCATCCGCAAGTACGCCGCCGCCCGCAACCTCGACCCATATCTGGTCGCGGCGCTCATCGGGCAGGAGTCGACGTTCGACGCCGGGGTCCGTTCGGCGGCCAATGCGTGGGGGCTGATGCAGATCGTGCCGGCGACCGGCCGGCAGCTGGCGAGATCGCTCGGAATCCGCCGCTTCACCACGTCGATGCTGACCAATCCGGAAACCAATATCCGGATGGGCACGCTGTATTTCTCGCGGCTCGTGCAGCAGTTCGGCGGAACCTACTACGCTCTGGCCAGCTACAACGCCGGCGAGAACCGTGTCGTGCGATGGAAGGCCGAGCGCCCGGGACTCGACGAAGACGAATTCATCGACGACATCCCGTTCCCCGAGACGCAGAACTATGTCAAGCGCATTCTCGGAACTGCCGAGGACTATCGGCAGTTGTACGGCAAGGGCGGTGGACGCCCGATTCCAGTCCCCGGGGATGCCCCGAGGCGAGCGGTGGGAGAGTAGAGCTCATTTCGGCCTCATTTCGGCGTCATTTCGGCCAGCTCGTCACCTCATAAATCACCACCTCCCCGTCGTCGGCGACCACGCCGAGGTGGGGGAGGTACGGCTGCAGGCGGCGCTCGATGTCCGGCCACGCCCCGCCGCCGTACCCCTGACGTCCACGGTTCAGCGTGATGTAGCGCACCCGGCGCTCTTTCATCGCGTCGAAGCTCTCTCGCGAGGGGAAGGTCGCCAGAACCGGCGCCAGCGTCCTGAAGTCTGCGGGGATGTGATCGCTGTAGCCGTTCAGGAGCGGTTGCCAGTGTGCGGTCGAGTTCAACATGTACCGCGTGTGGATGTGAAAGTCCGTCCGGCGATCGTAGAAGGGGAACTCGACCACCGGGCCGCGAGGCATGGATGCCAGCGCGCGGTACACGGGGGGAATGCTGTCGGGACGCCAGTCGAACGGGATGTCGTTCAGTTCGAAGAGTGCCGCGGCACAGGCGGCGACGGCTATGGCGGCGCGACGCGACGGGAACCGCCGGCGCAGCGCGCGGATGGCCAGAGCCGCGAAGATGGCCAGGCAGAGCATCACCACGATGCCCATCCGCTCCGGCGCCCGGAGGAACGAGAAGACCGGAATCGTCGTGTAGAGGATGGTATACAACCCCGCCCGCGGACCAAGCGACGCCCAGAGCGTGAGCATCGCGATCGATCCGTACAGCGCGATCGTTTCCCGATCCGCCGACAGCCGTCCGGCTCGTTCGACCGACGGCGATGCTCGCCAGGCGGATACCACACCGCAAGCACCGAGCACGATCGAGAGGAAGCCAGGAAAGAGCACCGCCTGGTTGAAGTTTCCGATGAGCGGCAATATCCATTCATGGGCGCGCGCGCCCGAGGCGAGATACGAGCGCCAGAATGCGGCCCACTGCTGCGCATCGTCGAGCGATCGAGCGAAGCCGGTCTCCTTCTGAATCTCGAGAAAGGGCAGGAAGAAGGGGAGGACGAGGCTCATGGAGACCGCCGCGGCGATCGCCACTGCCGTCCAGAAGGGCCTCGACGTCCACAGCCGGCGTGACCAGGCGAGAAAGAGCACGCCGTAGCCGATCGTCAGGCCGACCGAGACGCCGTAATACGCGCAGGAAAGAGCCTGCGCCGCCAGCGCAACTCCAAGCGCCAGACCGCGCGCCGGCGATGGTGCATCGGCGAGTCGGTGGAACAGGAGCAGGCAAATCGGGATGCCGCCGACGAGCAACAGCTGGATGTGGGCCGTGTGCGAGAAGACGTAAGGGCAGAACGCGAACAGCACGGCTGCGGTGGCCGACGCTGCGCTGTCATGCGTCAGCCTTCGCGCCAGGAGCCAGGCCCCGACCACCGACAGCGCGAAGGCGAAGAGGACGACCGAGTTGTGCGACGCGAATGGGTTTTTCGTGGCCACCCAGACTGGCACGGCAAGCGTGCCGGCGCCGATATTGGATTCGGAGAACGCGAGCGCCCGGCGATGGGGATAGAAGATGTTGGCGTCGAACAGGTTTGCCGGATTCGTGACGAGCGCGTGCGCGACCCAGGCGACGTTCCACACGGCGAACCGGCCGTCGCCTGAATTCTGGGTGCGACCGAGGTGGCCGATGCCCGCCGCGAGCGGCCAGGTCATCAACACCGCCGCGCCGAGTGCGGCGATCCCGAGCACGACGGCGTTCCGTACGCGAACGCTCAGCGGCTTGACAAGCGATGATTCGGCACGCGCTCGGTCATCCATTCGTTGGAGGGAGTTTCCAGATTCTGTTCGTAGCGCGTTTCAGGGAGGTTACGGGCCGCTTGATTTGTTTATTGCTCTCTTGGGTTTGTTTATAGAATGACCAGCATTCTACATGACCCGTCCTGGTTTGCCCGCGGCCGCGGTGGTTGCCGCCGTTGCCGCGTGGTTGTCGCAGAGCACGCTCGCCGTCGCCGGCCTTGACGGATCGCGCATCGGGCTATTGCCGATTTCGCCTGTCGCCATCGCGACCGCCGTTCTGGCGGCCGCAATCATCGTCGGGCTCGCGCGAGCTGGCGCCTCGCTTATCCCTGTCTGGCTGTTGTCGCTCATCATCCTGCCGTGGCTGCCGTGGCCCGCTCCAGCGGCGTTCCTGATCTGGGCCGGATCGATCTCGTGGGTGATCTGGACCGCCGTCCTGCTGATCATGATCGTTACCGCGACCCGCCTTCCGCGAGCGGAACGCCTTCTGCCAGGCGTCGCCGCGCGGGTTCGCGAGAGACCCCGGCTCGCGGCGGGAGCGCTTGCCTTCTGCGTGTTTGCCTTTTCCGCGTGGGAGGTCGCTCCGTCGGTCCCCGGTGGAGATGAGCCGCACTATCTCGTCATCACGCAGAGCCTGCTGCTCGATGGCGATCTGAAGATCGAGAACAACCACCGGCGAGGCGACTATCAGTCGTACTACGCGGGTCCGCTCGCGCCCCACTACATCCGCCGCGGCCTCAACGGCGAGATCTACTCCATTCATGCCCCTGGACTTTCCGCGGTTATCGCACCGGCGTTTGCGCTGGGTGGATACCGCGGTGTCGTGGTGTTTCTCCTCGTGATCGCGTCGTGCGGCAGTGCGCTCGCGTGGCATCTGGCGTGGCTGTCGTCGGGAAGTGCCGCGGCCGCCTGGTTTGGCTGGGCCGCGGTCACGCTCGCGGCGACGACGATCTTTCACAGCTTCACCGTGTATCCGGATGGACTCGGCGGGGTGATCGCGCTGACCGGCGTGTGGGCGCTTCTGCGGGCGGAACAGGAGCGGCGAACGGGCGAGGTCCGGCTGCTGCCGTGGTTCCTGCACGGGATGGCGCTGGCGCTCCTGCCCTGGCTTCACAGCCGGTTCGCCCTGCTCGCCGGCAGTATCGGCGCGCTCGTGCTGCTTCGTCTGTCGGTCACGAAGAACCCGGCGGGGAAGGCGGTGGCGTTCCTCTCGATACCGGCCGTGAGCGCCGTGGGCTGGATGGGCCTCTTCGTCGCCATCTACGGCGTTGCGGATCCTTCGGCACCGTATGGCTCGACCCGCGAGTTCTCGCTCGGGTTCATTCCCGGCGGGCTCGCCGGGCTGCTCTTCGATCAGCGATTCGGGCTGATCGCCAACGCGCCCGTGCTCTTGGTCGGACTCGCCGGGCTGGCGATGATGCTACGCGCGGGAAGACCTTCGCCGGCCATGACGGAGTCGGCCGGGTTCGCGGACCGTCGCGTGGCGCTCGAGTTGCTGTTCGTCACGGTCCCGTATCTCCTGACGGCGACGAGCTATGCCATGTGGTGGGCCGGGTGGAGCGCGCCGGCGCGGTTTGCCAATCCGGCGGTGCTGGTCCTCGCCCTCCCGTGCGCCTTCGCCTGGAGTCGCATGCAGAATCGCGGTTCGCGCGCGGTCGCAGCGGGATCGCTGGCGTTCACCGCGTTTCTGTCATTGGTGCTCGTCGTCACCGACGGCGGACGGCTGGCGTACAACACGCGCGAGACGACCGCCCTGTGGCTGGAGTGGGCGTCGAAGCTCGCCCCACTCGCCGATGGGCTGCCGATCTGGTTCAGGGGACGCGAAGGCCCGTTCGCCATCGACATCGTCGTCTGGGCTGTTGCGCTCGCGCTGGCCTGGTGGTGCGCACGCGCGCTCGCGGGCGTCACTCGTCTCGCCGATCGCGGGCGTCTGCTGACGGCGGTGACGTCCGTGTTCGCGGTGGCCGCGATGCTCGCGATAACGGCGACGTGGCGAATACATGGCGCCGGTGACTTGCTTGCGGCCCCTGCCGAGCTCGACATCCTGCGCAGGCTGGCTGCCAAGCCACGGGCGCTCGCGGTGCATGTGACGCCGCCACGCGTGCTCGCGCCCGGCCGCCTGCTCGAGCTACTGACGCTCGAACCGGCGATGCTGCGCGGTGGCGCCTCGAGAGTCCGGAGCGACCCGACGATTGCTGCCCTGCCGGCGATTCCGGCGGGCACTTATCGCGTTCGCGTCGAAGGTAGTGGCGCTGGAGGCTGGCTGATGCTCGGGATCGGTCAGGATCAGTTCGCGCTGCGGAGCGACCTGATCACGTGGCCAGCGCCGCCGATCGACATCACGTTTCCGGTCGACGTGCGCGCGCTCATCGTGCGGGGAGACGAGGACGCGAGGCGCGCGGTTCGCCGCGTGGTTGTCGAGCCGCTGTCCCTCGTCCCGGCGAGACTGCGCCTGACCGACCTCGTCGCGCGGCGCGCGGTGCGGTACGCGAGTGTGTCGGTGTTTTTTCTCGACGACCGGAGCTTTGCTGAACCCGAAGCGTTCTGGATCGGCGGGAGCCGGCAGTCGACGTTCGTCGTGCAGCCCGACCAGCCGCAATCGTCCGTCGACCTGCACCTGCGTAACGCGCCGGTCGACAATCGCGTGACGATCGAATCGGGTCAGTGGCGCGAGGAGCTGACGCTGTCGGCGGGAGAGGAGCGGCACGTGCAGGTTCCACTCGGACCCGGTCAGAGGGCGGTGGTCGTCACGATGACGACAACGGCGGGGTTCCGTCCGTCGACGTCATCGCCAGACAGTCGTGACGACCGCTTTCTCGGCGTGTGGGTGAAGCCGGGGACTTAGCGGTGGCCGCTAGAAGCGGACCACTCCGCCGAAATACAGGCCCCTGAGCTGCAAGTCCCCGTTGTCGTCGTCGACCTTGTAAACGACGTTGAACGATCGATAGCCGCCCTGCACGCCGACGTAATTGGTGAAGTTGACGGTGCCGTACAGATCGAAGTCGACATAGCTGCCGCTCGTTCCCTGGATCTCTGGCAGCTTGAAGAATGTGAACTCGCCGGTGATGGCGATATTGGGTGCGACGTATCCGCGTCCGATGAAGCCGACGGCGGGAATTGGCGCTCGGGCGTGGACGAATTCCAGGTCGAACGCGTTGGTCAGCGTCGCCGTGACGTCCGTGTACTTGGCCTCGAGGACGAGGCCCACGAACCCGCGATCCCGATACACGAAGTCGTATTCATAGGTGAAGCGGTAGGCCTTCCACTTGAGGTCGCTCTCAATCGGCACGGTGATCGGAAACTCGATGCCGTTGAAGATGAGGTCCCGCTTCAGCACCGTCGACGCCTCGTACTTGATGGGGGTGTACTCGAAGCGGAACTTGTGCTTCGTGGCGGGGCGCACGACGACCCTCAACTGCGTGAACCACGCCTTCTCTATTCCGAGATCGTTGACGAAGTCGACGTCGCTGCCGAGAATCCCGTCGATCGACTGGCTGTTGATGGTGAGCGCCGGGGTGGGCTCCCAAAAGGATCCGGAAATCTCGACATGGTAGTTCTCGCCCGTGGCCCGGCTGGACGTCGGACTGCCGTACTGAGCGGACGCCGGAACGGCGGCGGCCAGGATCGCCAGCGCATACACACACACCACTGATCTGCGTATTGGCATGAAACGCGTCTCGCCCCGGATGGACTTGTCGGCTCGAACCGGGCTGGGAACCCGAGCCTTCTCTGGAAAGGCGTAGGGAAGAATACCATGGAGGCAGCTTTTATCTCGTGGAAATTGGCGGTATACTGCGGGCACTCAAGTCGTATACATGAGAACGTCACCTCAGCCGGCCCCGTCTGACGCCTCCCAGGTGGAACGCGCCTATCGCGAGATCAAGGCTGGTATCGTGGATGGCCGGTACCGTCCCGGTGCGCCGCTCTCGGAAGTGATGCTGGCGCGCGAGCATCGCATGAGCCGCACGCCCGTCCGCGAAGGGCTCACTCGGCTCTGGCAGGAACAATACCTCGATCGCGTCGCCGGCCACGGGTACTTTGTTGCGCGCGTCACGGTTCAGCTGATCCACGAAACGTTCGACGTGCGCCGCGTTCTCGAAGGTGCCGCCGCCGCGTGGGCCGCCGAGCGCGCGACCGACGACGAGGTGGTGCAGTTGCGCCATCTCGCGTCCCTGCCGCAGACGATTGCCGCCGATGCGCGTCAGCGCCGGAGCGACGCTCCGGTCGAGTACCGCGACGCAGAGGCGGCGAACGTCCGTTTCCACCTCGCGATCGCCGCGGCCGCGCGTAACACGCTCGCGATGGAGCTCATCGATCGCTGTCTCGCGAAAGTTGATCGATTCATGTCGCTCGGCGTGCATTTCGGTCCGTTCCAGCAGGGCGCGACCGAAGCGCACCTCGCGATCGTCGATGCCATCGAGCGCCGCGACCCCGCAGCGGCGCGTGCCCGCATGGAAGATCACCTCGACTGCGGCAGCCGGCTGATGAAGGAAGCCCTTCTCCGTGGTCAGCTGACGCACGTCGGCGTGGTTTAGTCAGACCTCGGTCGTTCGCAGCAACCCCGTTGTTATCGCATCGCCGGTACGAATACGACCGGCAACGCCCTCATCGAACTCGACCCAGGGAGCGGGGGCAGCGTCCCGCCACTTGTCGCCGCTTTACTGGCGAATGGTATGTATACTGCATGCACTCAACAGGTATACATTTCGATTGCCGGGATTCTCGCCGGAGGACGGCGTCGACGGCGTCGTCGGCGCGCTTCGCGGCAGGCAATATCGGAGGCGAGTGGCAGCCGCCGGATGAGGGTTTGAGCATTTGGCGCTAGTGAATAAGCCCTGCGCCGTCGCCGTGCACGCCACGGCACTCGGGTTGCTCATCGAGAATCGAGCCCTCGTTGCCGGCGAGCACCGAGGCGAGTTCGGTGTGCTTTCCGCCGGTTGCCTCCGACCGGCATTCAAGATCCGGAAACGCATATTCAGGTTTCTGGAGTTGCTCGACTGAACGGGGATGGATAGTGGGACGAATGCGGCGAACGCGCCGCGATCCAGGCGGTCGCTCCATGTCCGTGACGACCGCGTGCAAAGGGAGGAGACTTCAGATGAAATCACGAGTATTGAGCTTGGTGCTCACCGGCGTGCTCATGTGCGCCGCGAGTGCATTCGCTCAGCAGGGCACCACCGAAGTCAAAGGCAAGGTGGTCGACACGCAGAGCGCTGCCGTGCCGGGCGCGACAGTCGTCGCCAGGAACCAGGCGACGGGGATGTTCCGCGAGACGGTCAGCGGCGCGGATGGCACCTATTTCGTCGGCGGCCTGGCCCCGGGGATCTACGAGATCACCGCAGAACTGCAGGGATTCAAGAAGCTCGGTCTGAGGGACATCCGCCTCGAGATTGGCAAGACGACGACGCTGGACCTCCAACTCGCCGTGGGCGGGATCGAGGAGGTCGTCAGCGTGTCGGCCGAGTCTCCACTCGTCGATGTGACGACCAAGGAAGTCGGCGGCAACATCACCGGCGGCGAGCTCGTCGATCTCCCGTCCATCAATCGTAACTTCATCGGCTTCATCGGGCTGCTCCCCGGCATCGTACCGAGCATCAGCACCGAGTCCTTCGGGTCGGATTCGATCTCGGTCAACGGGTCGGATCCGCGCAGCAACAACTACATGCTCGACGGCGGCAACAACAACGACGACGTCATCGGCCAGCGCGCGGGGACGCAGGCCCGGACCGCGATCGAGTCCGTGCAGGAATTCCAGGTCATCACGAACCAGTTCGACGCGCAGTTCGGCCGCACGACCGGCGCGATCATCAACGCCGTCACCAAGAGCGGCACGAACGTGCTTCACGGCAGCGGCTTCGTCTTTGGACAGGACGCCGACTGGACGGCGAAGGACTATTTTGCGAAGGAGCGCAACCTCTCCAAGCCGGACACCAAGCGCAGAGAATTCGGCGGCACCATCGGCGGTCCGATCGTCAAGGACAAGGCGCACTTCTTCTTCAGCCTCGAGCGCGTCATGATCGATCGCGGCGCCGCCATCGTCATTCCGGCCCGACCGGACTTGAACTGGAGCCCGACGACGCAGGATCGCGTGTGGAACACGATGGTGAAGTTCGATCAGCAGCTGAACGCGAATCACACGTGGGGCGTGCGGTGGCTGCGTGAATTGTCACCACAGCGCAACCAGGCGATACGCGCCGCTGATCTACGTCGACCGCCATTCGCGAGGAAGACGACAAGGACCAGACCGTCCTCGCGACGTTCTCGTCCGTGTTCGGCAGCACGAAGCTGAACTCCTTCCGCGCCGGCTGGACGCAGGAGGACGTGGCGTTCGCGAATCCCTGCTTCAACGGGAATGGTCGTGATATGACCGCCTGCGAGCCGACACTCGCGTTCCAGACCTTCACCGATCAGCAGGACAATACGGCCCAGGCGCGCGTCAACGACGCCTATCAGATTGAGGATACGTTCTCCTGGTTCCTGCCCAACAAGCACGGGGACCACGACGTGAAGTTCGGCGCCCAGTACGAGTATGTCACCGCCGACAATTTCAACCAGGGTGGCATGAACGGAACGTTCAGCTTCGGCACGAGCAACGGGCCGTTCAACGCCAACGATCCGCGGACGTATCCGGACCGTCTGACGGTCCGCGTTCCCGGCCAGTCCGCCTTCCTCGAGAAGGCGCAGTACCTCTCGCTCTTCGTGCAGGACAAGTGGAAGATGGGCAGTCGCCTGACCGCGACGATCGGCGTCCGCTATGACGTCGAGAAGATCCCGGTGGCCGAGAAGAACAACCCGAAGTTTGCCAGCGAGGACGACTATCCGGTGGATCGCGACAATATCCAGCCCCGCGTCGGGCTGTCGTATGCGGTTGACGATGCGGGGCGTTCGGTCGTCCGCGGCGGATACGGACGGTTCTACGACAAGACGCACTTCGAAATCATCGGCGGTCTCTTCAACAACGGCGTGTTCTCGGACTCGTTTACCCAGAACTTCCCGGCCTCGGCTGCCGATCCTGGACCGCGGAACGGAAACTTCCCGACCGATCCGTTCCTCGTGAACGGTCCGGTGCTGAATAGAGCCTTGCTCGATCAGATGTTCCCGCCGGGATCGACGGTCCGCAATACCGGCAACGTCACGCTGGACGATCCCGAACCGCCGCGTTCCGCACTCGGACGAGATTACGGTCGGATACGAGCGTCAGTTCGGCAGCACGGTCTCGTTGAGCGCCGACTTCGTGCGCGTTCTGGGCCGCGAGATGTTCATGATCTACGACAACAACAAGGGCATCCGGACGACCACCGCGTCGACGAGCCCGATCGTCAGACCGGATCCCGCGTTCCAGGCAGTCAATACGTTCTACAACGTCGGGGAAACGGACTACAACGCGCTCCTGATGCAGGTCGAGAAGCGGCTGTCGCATGGCATCAGCGCGCGCGTGTCGTACACGTTCGCCGACGCCACCGGCAACCTGGGGAACAACGGCGGTGCGATCAACTTCCAGCAGGGTTCGGATCTGAACCTCAATCTGAACGAGGGCCGGACCGATTTCATCCGCCGGCACAACCTCGTGATCAGCGGCCGGACGCTCGTTCCTTACACCAAGGGGATGACGTTCAGCTGGGTCGCTCGGGCGCTGAGCGGGCTTCCGTTCTCGCTCACGAACAACCTGATCGACGTCGATCGCAACGGCACGCTGTTCGATCCGCTCGTAGCAGGCACCTACAGCGGGGCCGGAGCCATCGCCGCCGACAACTACACCGTCGAGAACTACGACGGCAAGCGCAACGGCGCCACCGGTCCCGGCTTCTTCCAGTTCGATACGCGATTCGGCTGGCGGCTGAACGTCGGCAACGGCCGCACGCTCGACCTGTCGGCGGACGTGTTCAACATCACGAACCGGGCGAACTTCGCCAACCCGGGCGGGAACCAGGGCGCGCCGACCACGTTCCTGGTGATCTCCGCGCTTCGCGATGGCGCTGCGCCGCGCACGCTGCAGATTGGCGCCCGGTTCGGCTTCTAGGGCCGGCCGGCGCTTCCGCCAACCTCGGCCCTGCCCCCGGCAGGGTCGAGGACGGCATCCCGCTTGCTCTCAGGGCTGCAACGCGTCGTTTCGCATTGCGAATCCATCGAAACGCGCACGAATCCACGGGGTCGACCTCGTCGAATCCAAGATTCCGAAATCTGCGGATACGGATTTTCGGACTATCGCGATTCAAGCCCGCGATTTTCTTGGAAGGAAAGTTAGGGCAAACGGGTCCCCTGTAAGGCAAACGGGTCTCTTGTACGGCAATCGGGAGGAGGAGGGGGTCCCGGCCGAAAGGTCGGGCCCCCTTTTCTTTTATGCTCGCGGCGGCTCAGGGCTGTCGCTCGCTCTCGCCCACTCAATCGCGACTCCATCAATCTCGAGCGTTGGCGTTGGGCCTGAGTCTGGAGCTCCTCAGCCTCTATATACTCAAGCAGGATGTCCCCGCCCTTTGCCCGTCTGCTTCCATTCCTCCTTCGCTACAAGCGAGCCTTTCTCCTTGGTCTGGCCTGTGTAGTCATCACGACGGCGATTCAACTGCTGTCGCCCTGGGTGCTCAAGAACGCGATTGACGACCTCAACGCGGGCGTGACGCGCGGGAAGCTCGCGATGTACGCGGCGCTGCTGCTGGCGATTGCACTCGTCGGCGGCGCCTTCCGTTTCCTGATGCGCCGCATCCTGATCGGGGCCTCGCGCGACATCGAATACGACCTACGCAACGCCTTCTTCGCCCGGCTTCAACAGATGCCCCTGGCGTACTATCAGGCGCGGCGGACCGGCGACCTCATGTCGCGTGCCACCAACGATCTGAACGCGGTGCGCACGATGATCGGGCCGGCGGTGATGTATTCGGCCAACACCATGATCGTGTTCGTCGTGGCCATCATCCTGATGGCATCGATTGACGGCCGGCTGACCCTCATCGCGTTGCTGCCGCTCCCGCTCGTGTCGGTGAGCGTGAAGTATTTCGGGAGCGCGATTCACACGCGGTTCGAGGCCATTCAGGCACAGCTCGCCGATCTCAGCGCCGTCGTCCAGGAGGCGCTCTCGGGCGTGCGCGTCGTTCGCGCTTACAACCAGGAGCCGCACGAGCTGGCCCGCTTTCGCGCGGCGAATGACGAGTACGTCCGCCGCAACCGCGTCCTGATTCGCCTGCAGGGGATGTTCTACCCGAGCATGACCCTCTTTCTCGGATTTGGATCGCTGCTCGTGCTCTGGATGGGGAGCCGGGAGGCCATTCGCGGCCGCATTTCCGTCGGCGAGTTCGTGGCCTTCAACGCCTACCTCGTGATGTTGAGCTGGCCCATGATCGCGTTTGGCTGGGTCACCAACATCCTGCAGCGTGGCATGGCGTCGTGGAAGCGCATGCTGGACGTCCTCGACGCGCGGCCCGAGATCGGCGATCGCGCCGTGTCAGCCGCCGGCCGCGCCCTGGTCATCCGTGGCGCCGTCGAGATCCGCGGCCTCACTTTCACTTATCCGGAGTCGACCGTGCCCGCGCTCGACCGCATCGCGCTTGGTATCGAGGCGGGCCAGACGGTGGCGTTCATCGGCGCCACCGGATCGGGCAAATCCACGCTCATCAACCTGCTTCCCCGGATGCACGAACCCCCGCCCGGCACGATTTTCCTCGATGGCGTCGACGTCCGGGAGATTCCCCTGGCGACGCTTCGCGGCGCGATCGGATTCGTGCCGCAGGAGCCGTTTCTCTTCTCGGACACGATCGCCGAGAACATCGCGTTCGGCGTCACACCCGCGCAGCCGCGGGACGCGGATGGGTCGCTCGACGCGCGCATCCGCGCCGCGGCGGCGATCGCGCGGCTCGACAAGGATGTCGAGGCCTTTCCCAAGGGCTACGAAACCCTCGTCGGCGAGCGGGGCATCACGTTGTCGGGTGGGCAGAAGCAGCGGACAGCGATTGCCCGCGCGCTGATGATGGACCCGCGCCTGCTCATCCTCGACGATGCCCTGTCGGCCGTGGATACGTACACGGAGGAAGAGATCCTGACGCGCCTCCGTGGCGTGATGCGGCAGCGGACCTCCCTCATCGTGTCACACCGCGTGTCGACGGTGCGCGACGCCGACCGGATCTTCGTGCTCGACCGCGGGCGCATCATCGAGCACGGCCGTCACGAAGAACTGGTCGCGCTCGGTGGCGCGTATGCGACGCTGCATCGCCGGCAGCTGCTCGAGGAAGAGCTGGCGGCGAGCTGACGGCGAGCTGACGCAGAAAGTGTGAGGTCTGACGTCTGAAGTCTGAAGTGGGAGAATTAGGAAGTGTGAACGTTGAAGTGGAAAAGGCTGAAGTGTGAAGAACCCGTCTCGAGCCCGCAGCTGACAGCTGGAAGCTGAGTGCTGGCAGCTGGTATTCATGTCCATTCACGACGAAGAAGTGCTCGGCAAGGCCTACGACGCCGTGTTGATGCGGCGGCTGCTGGGCTATCTGTGGCCGTACCGGCTGCACGCGGCCATGGCGCTTGCCTCGATCGTCTGCGCGTCGGTCCTGCAGCTGGCGCAGCCCTACCTCATGAAGCTCGCGATCGATCGGTACATCGCGACGGCCGATCTGGCAGGGCTCGACCGCATCGCCCTCGGTTTCCTGGCGATCCTCCTTGGGTCGTTCGCGCTCGAGTACCTGCAGACCTGGGTGCTGCAGATGACCGGCCAGCGCATCATGTTCGATATGCGCATGGAGATCTACGGACACCTCCAGCGCATCGACGTGCAGTTCTACGATCGGAATCCCGTCGGCCGGCTGATGACGCGCGTGACGACCGACGTCGACGTGCTGAACGACCTGTTCACGGCGGGTGTTGTCTCGATCTTCGGCGATGTCTTCACGCTCCTCGGCATCATGATCGTGCTCGTCATGATGGACTGGCGGCTCGCGCTGCTGGCGTTCTCCGTCCTGCCGCTCATCGTGCTGGTGACGCACTGGTTCCGGATGCACGTGCGTGAATCCTACCGGACGGTGCGCACCTGGATCGCCAGGATCAACGCGTTTCTGCAGGAGCACATCACCGGCATGGCGACCGTGCAGCTCTTCCGGCGCGAGCGGCGCAGCTACGATCGCTTCGACGAGATCAACCGCCGGCACCGCGATGCCAACGTCGAGTCGATCTTCTACTACGCGGTGTTCTACCCGGCGATCGAAATCATCGGCGCGCTGGCCGCGGCACTGCTCATCTGGTTCGGGGGCGGCTGGACGATGCAGGGCACGCTGACGCTCGGGTCCCTCGTCGCGTTCCTCCTCTATTCACAGCGCTTCTTCCGCCCCATCAGCGACATGTCGGAGAAGTTCAACGTGCTCCAGGCCGCGATGGCGTCGTCGGAGCGGATCTTCAAGCTGCTGGATACACCGGTGCACATCGAGTCGCGGCTCGCGGCTCGCGGCTCGCGGCCCGGCACTCGTGATTCGTCGAGCGGCCTGGATAAAGCGAACGATGTGACCGAGCCGCGAGCCGCGAGCAGCAAGCCGCCAGCTGCCGGCCACATCATCTTCGACCACGTGTGGTTCGCGTACAACGGGACCGACTACGTGCTCAAGGATGTCTCGTTCGAGGTGCGGCCGGGCGAGCGCGTTGGCGTAGTAGGTGCGACGGGGGCGGGGAAGTCGACGCTCATCAATCTGCTGCTGCGTTTCTACGACGTCACCCGCGGGCGCATCCTGGTCGACGGCGTCGACGTCCGCGATTTGCCGCTCGATGGGCTCCGGCGCCTGTTCAGCCTCGTGCTGCAGGACGTGTATCTGTTCTCCGGAACGATTGCCGAGAACATCCGGCTCGGCAACGCCGGCATCACGGACGAGGCCGTGCGCCGCGCCGCGGCGACGGTCCATGCCGACCGCTTCATCGATCGGATGCCGCTTGGCTACGAGAGCCCGGTCGCCGAACGCGGCGCGACGCTGTCGGTCGGACAGAAGCAGCTCTTGTCGTTCGCCAGGGCGCTCGCGTTCGACCCGAGGGTTCTCGTCCTCGACGAGGCCACATCGAGTGTCGACACTGAAACCGAACTCCTCATCCGCGACGCGCTGCACGTGCTGATGGCCGGGCGGACGACCATTGCCATCGCCCACCGCCTCTCGACGATCCAGGACATGGACAAGATCCTCGTCCTCCACCGCGGCGAGCTCCGCGAGTCGGGTTCCCATCAGGAGCTGCTCGCCGAGCGGGGACTCTACTTCACGCTGTACCAGCTGCAATACAAGGATCAGGAATCGCGGTCGGAGGTCGAGGGAGCGGAGGTCTCGGAGGGCACGGAGAGGTTGTCACCACAGAGGTAGCGGAGTTAGCGAAGGATCGGCTGTTGTTGAGATTCTTCGTGCCGCTCGGTCCTACTTCGGTCCCTGGTCGGCTGCCGGCGGTGTGGGCGGGGGTTCCTGAGCCTGCTCCCGCTGACGGAAGAGCCGATCGATCAACCGGGGCGTACTGGCTTTGGGGTTCCAGCCTAGCCGGAGAACGCTGATCTGCATGTTCCTCCGGCCCAACTCCAGGGCCTCGTTGCAGCTCCACATGTAGATGTCGATGTGGCGGCCCTGCACCTTCGGGCCCGTGTCCATGATCGTGTAGATCCCGTTGTACTTGTCGTCCAGCCGGTCGACCTGGACGACCGATCCCACCGGGAGCAGGTCGGGGTCCGCCGCCGCGATGCCCGTCCGGACGTTCACTCCCGAGGCCGTTGTCGTCCCCTTGCAGTAGCCGGTGGCCGTGAACCGCAGCCGGGCGCCCGGGGCGGGCGAGCCGGTCGATTCGCGGACGTCTGCCTGCCGGGCCGCATAGCGGGAGTCCAGCGTGGTCACCTCATAGAGAAGAGCAAAGGTGACGGCGGCCGTCGTGGTCGCCACAATCTTCCGGCCGGTCGAGCGCGACAGAAACATAGGTCAGTCTGGCGCTGGGGGGCGGTGACCACTATACCGGGGCCCGCCACCCCGGTCAAAGGGTTCCGATTACATACTGGTGGGGGGTGTCTGTTGAAATTGCCTCGAATCAGCCCGTTTCTCCCGGCCTGTGCGAGGTGAGCTTGCGGTGCGCGAGGATCATGACCAGCGAGACGCGGTAGGCAATCGCCGCGAACAGCAGTGCACCGACCGTCGACCCGAGGGCGTAGGCCCACATCAGCGGTGCCAGCCGGCGCGCCAGTCCGGCGAACTCGCCCCAGGAGGCGGCCGACACCGCGCGCATCGCTTCCTCGAGCGCCCGCGGCTGGACGTCGACGCCGAGGACCGCGGCACCCGCGATGGTCGCCACGGTGTAGTACGCCGGGACCACCCACGGCAGGTTCGAGTAGACGCCCAGGACCACGGCGACCCTGTTGAGACCGAAGACAAACGCCAGCGCGAGGCCGAGAACCGTGTGGAGTCCGAGCATCGGCGAAAATCCCAGGAAAACGCCGAGGGCGTATGCCGCCGCCGTGCGGCGGGGCGTGTCGTGGGTGTGGAGGAGCTGCTCGAGCCACGACCGGATGCGGGGGTAGCCAACCATCAGGTACTGCTAGAAATGGACGAATCCGGCGGGCAGCGGTTCGGCGGCTCCGCTGCGCTCGACGACGAGTGCCCGATCGCGGGTGAGCTCGCCGATACGCGTCAGGCTCAGACCACGGGCCTGCCGTTCGACCAGCCGGAGGCGGCCGCGCGCCCGGCTCGAGAGCGCAAAGAGCAACTCGTAGTCATCGCCGCCGCCCAGGCTTGCCTGAACAGGGTCGTCACCGTGCTCGCGAAACCAGCGCGCCGCGCCCGGGTGAATCGGCAGCGCGTTGGCGGCAATCCGGGCACCGACGCCACTCGCTTCGGCGACCTGACGGACGGCGTCCGCGAGCCCGTCGCTCAAGTCCATGCAGGCGCTGGCCGCCCGCGTCCGGCCCAGAAGCGCGCCGAGGCGAGCCCGAGGCTCGGGACGGCGGTGCCGCGCGACGCACGACGCCATCTCGGCGTCTTCCGGCACCTCCGATCCCAGGGCGCCATGTTCCCTGAGCCAGCTCAATCCCGCCGCGGCGGCCCCGATGGCGCCGCTCACGTACAGCCCGTCGCCGGCGTGTCCGCCGCTCCGCGTCAGGATCCGCCGCGGTCTGACCGATCCAACGACGGTCACATCCACGACGAGCGGTCCGGGTGATCGCGTGATGTTGCCGCCCGCCAGGGCGACGCCCGTACTGGCCGCAACCTCCAGGAGGCCATCGAGCAGGCCATCGACGTCGGCGAACGGCAGGGTCGGAGGAAGCATGAGGGACAACAGCGCGAACCGCGGCGCGGCACCCATGGACGCGATGTCGCTGACGTTGACGGCGAGCGCCTTGTAGCCGATATCGGCTGGAGACGAGAAGCGCCGGTCGAAGTGCACGCCTTCGACGAGGGCGTCGGTCGTCAGCACCTGCAGCGCTCCGCGGTCGACCACCGCCACGGCCGCATCGTCGCCGATGCCGACGACGAGCGCGGCAGGCGACGGAGGAAGCCGACGGCGAATGTGATCGATGAGCCCGCGCTCTCCGATGGCCGCCACGTCCCTCTGCTGAAGGAGGTGGCCCTCGCGATTACCGGGCGTAGTCAACGGCCCGGGTCTCGCGGATGACGGTCACCTTGATCTGACCGGGGTACTCCAGCTCGTTCTCGATGCGGCGGGCGATGTCCTTCGACAGCCAGACGGTCTCCTCGTCAGAGACATGATCGCTTTCGACCATGATGCGGATCTCGCGGCCGGCCTGGAGGGCGAAGGCTTTCGAAACGCCCTGGAACGAGTCGGCGATGCCCTCGAGTTTCTCCAGCCGCTTGACGTACGACTCCAGGATGTCGCGCCTGGCCCCGGGACGTGCCGCCGAGATGGCGTCGGCCGCCTGCACGATCATGGCCTCGAGCGACGGCCAGTCGATGTCCATGTGATGGGCGGCGACGGCCTGCAGCACGGGCTCGCTCTCGCCGTGCTTGCGAAGGAAATCGAGTCCGAGCTCGAGGTGCGTGCCCTGGAGGTCGCGATCGATGGCCTTGCCGATGTCGTGGACGAAGGCGGCGCGGGCCGCGACGTGCCCGTTCAGCCCGAGCTCCTTGGCCATGATGCCCGCGAGGAAAGCGACCTCCTTCGAGTGGTTGAGCACGTTCTGGCCGTAGCTCGTCCTGAACTTCAATCGTCCCATGAGGCGCAGGATCTCTGGATGCAGATCGAAGAGCCCGAGCTCGAATGCGGCTGCCTCGCCGTCTTTGCGGACCGAGTCCTCCATCTCGACTTTCACCTTCTCGACGACTTCCTCGATCCGCGCCGGGTGGATGCGTCCGTCGGCGATGAGGCGTTCGATGGCCTGCCTCGCCACCTCGCGGCGGAAGGGATCGAAGCTCGAGAGGATGATTGCGCCCGGCGTGTCGTCGACGATGAGCTCGACGCCCGTCGCGGTTTCGAGGGCCCTGATGTTCCGGCCCTCGCGGCCGATGATGCGTCCCTTGAGGTCGTCGCTCGGGAGGTCGACGACCGACACGGTCGTCTCGATGGCGTGCTCGGCGGCGCTGCGCTGAATCGCGTCGGTGATGATCTGCTGCGCGCGCACGGCCGCCGTCTCGCGCGCTTCGGTCTCGAGGCGCTTGACGAGGTTCGCGGCGTCGCGGCGCGCGTCGGTTTCAATCTGCTTCAGGAGGAGGTCGCGGGCTTCGTCGGCGGTGAGGCCTGCCACGCGCTGCAGTTCGCGTTGCCGCTCGGCGACCAGCTGGTCGGCACGGGTCCGTGCGGTGGCCGCGGCGGCCTCGTGCTGGGCGAGCGTCACGCCCTTTGCCCGCAGGTCCTGCTCGACCCGGTCGCAGGTCGCGAGCCGATCGGTCAGGGCGCGGGTCTTGTCGGTGAGCGCCTGTTCGAGGCTCAGGATCTCGTCGCGCTGCTGGCGCGCCCGCTTCTCCGATTCGGCGGCCTCCGCGTGCGCCTTCTCGCGAGCTTCGAGCGCAGCCTCCTTGCGAAGACTCTCGGCGTCGCGCTCGGCCTGACGGACGAGGCGTTCGGCCTCCTTCTGCGCGCGGTCCAGCGCCTCGGCAGCGCTCCGCCGGCGGCTGGCGGCCCACCAGACGAGGGTGGCGAGGGTCGCGAGAAAGAAGAGGAAGCTGAGGAGGAATAAGCCGAATGTGACGGAGGACCCGGCCGGTAGACCCATGCGTGTCACCGTCCTGTATGTGAAGCCCTCGCCGCGGACTCAGCCGGCCCGGTGCCGGGAGCTCGTGGCGAGAGCGGTCGAAAGGAATGGCCCCCGCTTTGCCGTGTGGGGAGGTCGGATGAACCTGCTATAGCAGGTGGAACCGCTGCACAAGCCGCGCTTCAGGCTTCCTCTCGCAGAGGCATGCACACCGCGCAGCGTCGCGATTCACTTGGGGTTAGAACATCGGCTCAAACGAGCCTCCGAACCATCACAAGCAAAGCAGGGAACTTGAACTCCTGGGTGTCATTGTACTGCACCCCGGTGCCGCGGTCGACAAAAGAGATTGGTGTTCTCCGTTGACCGGGGCTGTGGGCCGTATCGGCGGCGATCTGAGGCGCGGTTGACGTGGTCGGTGGATTAGCCCGCGGCGAGCCGTTCCTGCCCCGACGCCAGCGCCATGTCGAGCATGCGCTCGAGCTCCCTGGCGCGATGCGCAAATCCGGCCTGCCGATCCTGTACCTCGTCCCCGGCGCGGAAGTACTCGTCGGCGATGTTGAGCGCTGCGAGGACGGCGACCTTCAGCGTGTCCCCCGACGGGCACTCCCTGAGTGCCAGCCGCATCTTCTCGTCTACGTAGGCGGCGAGCTCCGCGACGTACGCCGCATCGAGCGAGCTTTTGATCGGATACCGCTGGCCGTGGATATCGACGGTGACGATTCGGCTGGTCTGTTCCATGGTCGATCCTGGTTCAGGAGGTTCAGGAGGTACAGGAGGTTCATCAGGTTCAGGGGTTCAGCGTCAGGATTGCGCGAACCTCTTTGAACCTCCTGAACTCCTGAACCTCCTGAACCCATCAAAGATTGAGCGACTCGATCTGCGCGAGCATGTCTTCGACGCGCGACTTGATGATCTCGCGCTCCTCGCGAAGCGCCGTGATCTCGGCCCCGGACCCCTCGGATGCCGTCAGCCGGGCCAGCGCCGTATCGAGCTCGCGCACCAGCCTGGCGTTTTCGTCCGAGAGGCGTCCCTCGCTTGCCCGCAACCGCTCGACCAGACCGACGAGCAGCTTGACCTTCTCTTCGAGCCGATCGATGGATTCGAGATCGACCGAGCGCGTTGCAACCGCTTTTGCCACTTTGACTCCTTACGCTGAAGAAGCCTCAGGGCTCAGGGCTCAGGGCTCGGGAAAAACCTTCGACCACAAACTCGAAGATCTTGCCTGAGCCTTGAGCCCTGAGCCTTGAGCCCTGATCTACCTATCGCTGCTCCGCCCCATGCGTTGCGCGGAGGGCTTCGACAATCCTGTTGGTCGCCGCCTGCACCTCGTCGTCGGTCAACGTGCGATCCGGCGCGCGGAAGGTGAGCCGCAGTGAAAGGCTGACGCGGCCATCCGGCACGCCGTTGCCCTGATAGCGATCGAATTCGGCGATCGATACGAGCGTGGACGGAGCCGACGAACGGATAGTGCCACGAACGGTGACGGCAGGCAAGGTATCGTCGACGAGCATCGAGATGTCGCGCACGATCGAGGGAAAGCGCGGCAGCGATTCGACGAGTCGATCGACGCCCGCGCCGGCGATGTCGAGCGCGTCGAGATCGAGCTCGGCCACGAAGACGTCTTCGGCACCGGGGAAGCCGCGCGCCTCGGCGATCGCCGGGCTCAGCTTGCCGACGATGCCGAGGAGTGACGAGGTGCCGCGCGCGCGCAGCTCGGCCGCGCGCCCGGCGACGAGGAATCCCTGCCGGCTCGTCGCGACGTCGATGTCGACGCCGACGGCCCCGCAGATGCCCTCGACGACGCCTTTGGCGTCGAAGAAGTCGACGGTGCGGGACGGTGCCGACCAGTGCGGCCCCTCGGCCGCGCCGCACCACACCAACGCGACCGCGCGCCCTTCGCCGTCGCGAGTAAACCGGCTGCCGGTCTCGAACAGGCGGATGTCCTTCCGCTCGCGCCGCCGGTTGTGGGCGCACGCATCCACCAACCCCGGCAGGAGCGATGGTCTGAGGACGGCGAACTTTTCCGACAGCGGGTTGGCGATCGGAGCCGCCTCGACGCCCGGTTCGCAGAACGGCCCGCTCGCGTCTTTCTCGATGAAGGCGAACGTCGCCGACTCCGAGAAGCCGGCGGCCGTGAGCACCTGCCGGACGAGGCGGTCCCTGGCGATCTGCGGCGGCGGCGGCGCCTGTGGCGCCGTCAGCGCCGGAAACGTGATGGGCAGCCGATCGAATCCGTAGTGGCGACCGACCTCCTCGATGAGATCCGCCTCGCGCGCGACATCGACGCGGAAGGTCGGCACGGTCACTTGCCAGCTCGGCCCGCCAGCGCCGTCGCCGGCGTCGACAGCGAAGCCGAGCGCCGTCAGGATCCGAACGACCTCGCCGGCGGGGACGTCCTGGCCGAGGAGCCGGGAGATTCGCGCCGCTCGCAGGTGGACCTGCAGCAGCGGCCGCGGCGTAGGATAGCGGTCGATGAGCGCGCCGCGAGGGGCACCGGCGCCAATCCTCGCGAAGAGCGCCGCCGCGCGCGCGATGCCCTGAGGGGGCGCGCCGACATCTCCGCCACGCTCGAAGCGAATCGCGGCCTCGGTCTTCAGTCCCAGCCGCTTGCTCGTGCGCCGGATCGACGGCGCATGGAAGTACGCGCTCTCGAGCGCGATGAGCCGCGTCGACGATCCAATCTCGGAGTCGTGGCCGCCCATCACGCCGCCAATGGCGCTCGCCCGATCGCTGTCGGCGATGACCAGCATGTCGGGTTCGAGCGCGCGGTCCATGCCGTCGAGCGTGCGGATGTGTTCCCCGGGGCGCGCGCGCCGAATCACGAGCGCCCTCCCGGCCAGGCGCGCGAGATCGAATGCGTGCATCGGCTGCCCGAGCTCGAGCATCACGTAGTTGGTGACGTCGACGATGTTCGAGATCGGGCGCACGCCGGCCGCGGCCAGACGATCGGCCAGCCACGCCGGCGACGGTCCGACTGTGATTTCGAAGACCTGCGCGCAGTAGCGTGGGCAGAGATCGGGCGCCTCGAGCCGGACGTCCAGCGCCTCTGCCGGTCCGGTCGCGGGCACCGTCATGTCCGGGACGTGGAGCGGTAGACCCCAGATCGTCGACGCCTCGCGCGCGAAGCCGATGTGGCTGAGGCAGTCCGGACGGTTGGCGGTCACCTCGAAGTCGATGACCGGCGTCGGCGCGGCGTCAACGGACGCGACTTCGAAGCCGCGCAGGCTGATCTCGTGGGCCAGCCGCTCGGGGTCACCGTCGACGGCGACGAGTTCCTGCAGCCACGGAACGACGACTTTCACAGTGGGAACTGCTCCAGGAAGCGCAGGTCGTTTTCGTAGAACAGGCGGATGTCCTCGACGCCCCACTTGAGGAGCGCCACGCGCTCGATGCCCATGCCGAACGCGAAGCCGGTGTAGCGTTCAGGATCGTAGCCGACGGCTTCGAACACGGCCGGATGCACCATGCCGCTGCCGAGGATTTCGAGCCATCCCGAGCGCTTGCACATCGCGCAAGGCCCGCCTTCGCCGGGCTGGACATTGTCGGGCTGTGGGCCGGGCTTCGGCGCGGTCAATCCCGTGCCGTTGCACGCGGCGCAGCTGATGTCGAGCTCGGCGCTCGGCTCGGTGTAGGGGAAGAAGCTCGGCCGGAAGCGGACGCGGCGCTCCGGTCCGAACAGCTCGTGCACGAAGGCGGTGAGCGTCCCCTTCAGGTCCGCGAGCGAGACGTCCTCGCCGACGACCAGCCCTTCGACCTGCGTGAACATCGGCGTGTGCGACAGGTCGAAGTTGTCGCGGCGATAGACGCGGCCGGGGGCGATCAGCCGGACGGGCGGCTGATGCTTTTCCATGTACCGGATCTGCATCCCCGAGGTGTGCGTCCGCAGCAGCGTGGCCGGCGTGCCCGATCCCGATCGCACGGGCGCGGCGAGGTACAGCGTGTCCTGCATGTCGCGCGCGGGATGCTCGGGCGGCATGTTGAGCGCTTCGAAGTTGTGATAGTCGTCTTCGAGCTCGGCGCCCTCGATGACGAGGAACCCGAAACGCGCGAAGATGGCTTCGATGCGTTCGCGCAGAATGGTGAGCGGGTGGCGGTGGCCGATTCGCGGCTGGCGTCCCGGCAGGGTGATGTCGACGGCGCCTTCGGGGGCGCGCGTGGCGGTGATGCGCTCGAGTGTCGCTTCGAGCTGCTCCTCGATGCGAATCTTCGCCTCGTTGACTCGCTGTCCGAGTTTCGGACGGTCTTCGGCCGGCAGCTGTCCGAGTGATTTCAGGAGGGCGGAGACGAGCCCGCCCTTTCGGGCGAGGTATTTGTCACGGACGGCTCGCACGTCCGGCTCGGTCCGAGCATTCGCCAGTTCGACCTCGAACTGCTGCCGGAGGTCCTCGATGCTGCGAATGGGCGGATCGGCAGGCACGGTCAGGTCAGAGACTCGAGAGGCCGACGTGGCCCACGCGGCTCAGTCGAACGTGCTGAACCGCGTGAACCTCTTGAACGTCATGAACCATCGTCAGGCATTTGCCGCCGGCTTGGCGTTGGCGGCGGCCTTGGCCAGCAGCGCGAACGCCTTCGGGCTCGTGACGGCGAGATCCGCGAGCTGCTTGCGATCGATCGGGTTGCCCGCCGCCTTCAGCCCGGCGATGAGCTGACCGTAGGTCAATCCATTCTCGCGCGCGGCGGCGTTGATCCGCACCACCCACAGGCGGCGGAAGTCACGCTTCTTCCGGCGGCGGCCGACGAAGGCGTACTTGAGGGCCGTGTCGACCGACTCTTTCGCCGATCGATACAGCTTGCTCTTGGTCTGATAAAAGCCCTTCGCGCGCGCGAGCAGCTTCTTGCGCTTGGCGCGCCGGACGTTTCCACGTTTGACTCTAGGCATCGGTTTCTTTCTCTGACCTTCCCCCTGAAGGCGGAAGCTACGTTGCTCAGTTCGTACTCTTCGCTCCGGCGACTATCTTCTCGGAATCATCCGATCGAGCTTCTTGTAGTCGCCGTCGGACACCTCGACGGTGCCGCGCAGCTTGCGCTTGCGGCTGCGGGCCTTGCTCGTCAGGATGTGCTGCTTGAACGCCTTGCTGCGGACGATCTTGCCGGTTCCCGTTCTCTTGAACCGCTTCGCCGCGCCTCGATGTGTTTTCAGTTTCGGCATAGGTCTCTAGCTCTGCTCTGGCTCTTGCGCTTTCTCCGATTCCCGTTTCGGCGCCGGACGCTTCGCTCCCGCGCGCTGGGCGAGGATCGTGTGCATCTGGTTGCCTTCCTGTCGCGGCGCGTTCTCGGCGACCGCGACCTCGCCGAGGTCGTCGATCAGCCGTTCGAGGATGCGGCGCCCGATTTCGGGATGCGCCATCTCACGACCACGGAAGAAGATCGTCGCCTTGACCTTGTCGCCCTCGGCAAGGAACCGCTCGATGTGCTTCTTCTTGAACTGGTAGTCGTGCTCGTCGACCTTGGGCCGGAACTTGATCTCCTTGACCTCGATGATCTTCTGGTGCTTCTTGGCCTGCCGGGCGCGCTTCTGCTCCTGGTACTGATAGCGGCCGAAGTCCATGATCCGGCAGACAGGCGGTACCGCCGTCGCGGCGATCTCGACCAGGTCGAGTCCCTTCTGTCGTGCGATAGTCAGCGCCTGCTGCGGCGCCATGATGCCAAGCTGCGCGCCCGTGTCGTCGATGACGCGGACTTCGCGAACTCTGATCCGTTCGTTTACCCGCGTGCGGTCGTCCCGGCGCGGGCTTCTGTCGAAAGCGATAAGCTACCTCCTGGGCAGAGGCACTCAGCCTTGCTTGTTCTCCTACCTGCAGCAGTGCGTCTTCGATGAACGCCTCGAGGGTCTTCGCTCCCAAATCGCCCCCGGACCGGCTCCTGACCGCGACGGTGGACTCTGCCGCCTCGCGGTCGCCGGTCACCAGCATGTAGGGCACTTTCTGCAACTGGGCTTCGCGGATCTTATATCCAATCTTCTCCTGCCGCTCGTCGAGCTCCACGCGGAGGCCGGCCGCCGCCAGGCGGTCGCGTACCGACCGCGCGTATTCGGCGTGTCGATCGGCAATCGGCAGGACCACGACCTGGACCGGCGCCAGCCAGAGCGGGAACGCCCCGGCATAGTGCTCGATCAGCAGGGCGATGAACCGCTCGAAACTGCCGAAAATCGCCCGGTGGATGACCACGGGCCGGTGCTCGGCGTTGTCGGCCCCGACGTACTTCAGGTCGAAGCGCTCGGGCATCTGGTAGTCGAGCTGGATCGTCGCGCACTGCCACTTGCGACCGATGGCGTCGACGACATCGAAGTCGATCTTCGGCCCGTAGAACGCGCCGTCCCCTTCGTTCACGACATAGGGCTGACCGACCGCGTCGAGGGCACGCCGGAGCTCGCGTTCCGCATGGTCCCACTGCTCGATCGCGCCCATGAACTCGGCCGGGCGGGTCGAGAGCTTCATCTCCGGCTGGAGCCCGAAATCGCCATAGACGCGCTGCACGAGCCGGAGCAGGCGCTCGACTTCCTCGCCGATCTGCGACTCCATCACGAAGCAGTGCCCGTCGTCCTGGCTGAACTGCCGGACGCGGGTCAGCCCCGTCAGCACGCCCGACGCTTCGTTCCGGTGCAGCGGCGTCTGCTCGTGAAAGCGAATCGGCAGGTCGCGATAGCTGCGAACGTCGCTCGCGTAGATCAGGAAGTGGCCGGGGCAGTTCATCGCCTTGAGGCCCATCTGTTCCCCCTCGCTCTCGACGAGGAACATGTTCTGCGCGATAGTGCTGCCAGTGGCCCGACGTCTCCCACAACGCCTTGTTGAAGATGATCGGCGCCTTCACCTCGACGTAGCCCGCCGGGATGAGCACGCTGCGCATGTAGTTGGCGAGCGTGTTCCAGAGGATCGTGCCCTTGGCGAGCCAGAACGTCGACGCCCGGCGCCCACTTGTGGAACATGAACAGGCCGAGGTCCTTGCCGACCTTGCGGTGGTCCCGCTTCTTCGCCTCTTCGAGCTGCTGAAGATGGGTCTTCAGCTCCGCCTCGCTGAGGAACGCCGTGCCGTAGACCCGCTGCATCGGCTGGTTGTGCGCGTCGCCCTTCCAGTACGCGTTCGACGTGGTCAGCAGCTTGAACGCCTTGAGTCGGCCGCTCGACGGCACGTGCGGGCCGACGCAGAAGTCGACGAAGGTGTCGCGGTCCTTGATCGTGTAGCAGGACACCTCGGACTGCCCGGCCGTCTTCTCCTCGATGAGCTGTACCTTGAGCGGCTCACCCTTGGCGGCGAAGAACCGCAGCGCTTCGTCTCGGGGCCACATCTGGCGCTCGTAGACGAGGTCCTGCGACGCCAGGTCCTTCATCTTCTTCTCGATGGCTTCGAGATCCTCGGGTACGAACGGACGCTCGACGACGAAGTCGTAGAAGAAGCCCTCCTCGGTCGCCGGACCGATGCCGCACTGTGCGCCGGGAAAGAGCTCGGTCACGGCAGCCGCCAGGAGATGCGCCGTGCTGTGCCGGAAGAGCGGCAGCGCCTCCGGGTTCCGGTCCGTGACGATGGCCAGACGCGCATCGTCGTTCGAGCGAATGCGTGAGATCGACGAGACGACCATCGACCGTGGCCGCGAGCGCCGCCTTCGCGAGCCCCGGCGACACGAGTGCCGCCACGTCGCGGGCAGCTGCCCGCGCGCACGCGACGGCTGGATCCGTCGGGAAACGTGACGGTGATCTCGGACATCTCGTCGGGCAGTCGTCGACGGCGTCGACAGTGGATTCAAAACGCAGCCCGCCTTCGCTCGCTCCGCGAGCTTCGAGCGCAACCTTCGCGTGGCTTGCCAACCGTAGCTCACGCTCCGGCTCGCAAGCGTGAGCGAAGGTGGTAGGCACGGGCAGACTCGAACTGCCGACCTCCTGCGTGTCAAGCAGGCGCTCTAACCAACTGAGCTACGCGCCTATGTCTTGAAAACACTGGCCTTACCGGAACAGATAGTCTACCAAGATCCGGGGAAAGTGGACAAGGGGAAAGGAAAACCGCAGCGGGAAGGCAAAAGGGACGAAGCAGAAGGGGCGACGGCCGCCTTCTCCCTTGTCCCATCTGCTCGGTGGTCGCTTAGTTGACGGCTGACTTGAGCGCCTTGCCGGCCGTGAAGCGAACGACGCGACGCTTCGGGATCTTGATCGCGGCGCCGGTCTGCGGGTTGCGGGCGGTGCGAGCCTTCCGCTGCGCCGTCTTGAACGTGCCGAAACCGACGAACGTGATCGGCTGGCCCTTCTTGAGAGACTTGGTCACGCCTGCGATGAACGAGTCGACGGCGGCCGACGCGCTGGTTTTGGTGAGACCGGTGTCCTCGGCAATTCTTGAAATGAGTTCCTGCTTGTTCATGAACGTCTCCGATGAGGATGAAATCGCGATGTCCCATGCAGCCCAAGCGCTGTAAGGGTTCGCGAGAGGTGTGCTGCGGTTATACGCCGGCGCGTACGCAGTGTCAATAGCTACGCGGCCACTTTGAGCTTGATGCGCTCGAGTGCCGCGTCGAGGATGAGATCCTTTTCAGGCGCGGCCGCACCGAACTCGACATCGGGTTCGTCGACGGCGACGTCCGGCTCGAGACCGCGTCCCTGAATGGGGTTGCCTTTCGGTGTGAGGTAGCGTGCGTAGGTGAGCCAGAGGCCGCGACCTTCGGGCAGCTTGACGAGTTTCTGAATGCCGGCGCGTCCGAGCGTGCGTTCGCCGATGAGCTCGGCGCGATCGTTGTCGTTCATCGCCGCGACGAAGAGCTCGCCCGGGCCGGACGTGCCGGTCGTGACGAGCACCGCGGCCGGGAGCTCGATGGTGCCGTCGCCGGCGCGCGCCGACACCGACTCGCGCGTTTCCGGCTTGCCGCGGCCTGCCTTGATCGCCAGCGTGCCCGACTTGATGAAGACACGCGCGGCCGCGATCCCGTTGTCGAGCGGCCCTTCGGCCGTGCGCCGGACGTCGACGATCAGATTCTTCGCGCCGCCCTTCGCGAGATCACCCGCCTGCTTGCGCAGTTCCTCGACGACGCCGTTTCTGAACGAGACGATGCGCAGGTAACCCGTGGAGCCGATCATCCGGCTCGTGACGAGCGGACCCGCCACCTTGTCGCGGACGAGCACGATTTCGTGAGGATCGGCGGCGTTGCCGCGGATGATGGTGAGAGTGACTTTCGTGCCAGCCTTTCCGCGCAGGAAACGCGTGCCTTCGAAGACCGACATGTCGCGCGTCGGCTTACCGTCGATCGCGCGAATCGTGTCCGCCGTCCGCAGGCCGGCCTTCTGCGCGGGGGACCCGTCGCGCGCCGCGATGATGTAGAGGTAGTAGCGGCGGGTGAGCTCGATGCCCACATCGCCGTCGGGCGGGGTGTCGCCGGCCTCGACCAGTTTCACTTCTCCAGGCGTGAGGAACGCGCTGTCCGGATCGAGGCCGTCCGCGAGACCGCGCATGGCTCCGTCCATCACCTTGTCGACCTGGACCTCGCCGACGTAGTTGTTCAGCACCAGGTCGACCACGTCGTCGAATACCCGCAGGTGCTGGTAGGTCTGCTGTCCGGCGCCCTGCGCCTGGTCCGCGCCCATCAGGCCGCCGACCAGGACGAACGCCAGGACGGGCGTCGACAGCACCAGTACGGACATGCGGGTCTTGAAAGTCATGGAATCCCTTTCTGTAGCCATTGTAAGGGATCGACCGGCTTGCCGTCGACGCGGAGCTCGAAGTACACCGCGGGCGTGCCGTTGGGATTGAGGCCCGAGCGCCCCAGGACCGCCTGGGCCGGGACGCGTTCACCCTGCGCGGTCTGGATGGCGCTCAGGTGCCCATAGAGCGAGAACGCCCGCTCGCCGTGCTCGACAATAACCAGGTTGCCGTAGCCCGTGAACTGTCCGGCGAATGCGACGACACCCTCGTGGACGACCCTGACCGGCTGCCCCTCGGCGCAGGCGACTTCGATACCGTTCCGAACGATGGACGTGCCAAAGCGGCTGCTGGGCTGTCGACCAAACCGCGAGCTGACGGCGCCGCGAACCGGCCAGGGCAGCGCGCCCTGAAACGGTCGCAGGGGGAGCGCGGCAGCGTTGGCGTCGAGCGCGGTCACCGACGTCTGCAGCCGCTGCTGGGCGGCTTCGAGCTCGCTCGTCCATTGCGCATTGAGATCGCGCCGCTCGTCGATCGAGGCGACGAGCGCGGTGCGGGTCTGCACGGCGCGATCGAGCGCCGCGCGGGCTTTGGTCGCCTGTTCTTCGAGCGTGGCGAGCTGCTGCGATCGTGCCTGCAGCGTCCGCCGCTCCTCGGCGAGGGCATCGAGCGTCCGCTTGTGCGACTGGATGCGTTCCCGATCGAGATGCGTCATCGCCGCAGCCGTGCGGTACACCCGGCCGAGCGAGCGCAGGTCGTCCACGTCGAGCAGCAGCCGCCAGTAGCCGGCGCGGCCGAGCTGGTAAAGATGGGCGAGCCGGGCTTCGATATCGGGCCGATCCGCGTCCGCAATTTTGCGCAGCGCCTCGGCGCGTGCGGCCGAGGCATTCAGCTGGCGCGACGTGTCCTGCTGCTGCTTGTCGATTGAGGCGAGCTCTTCGATCTTGATCTGGCGCTCGAGCTCCAGCTTCCGGAGCTCGACGAGCAGTTGACTCTCCTGGGCGACGAGCGCCTCGGCTTCGCGCTGCAGCGATCGGATCCGCTCGCGCGCGCGCTCGGCCGGCGTCTGGGCGCGCCGCGCGGGGGCGTCCTGGCCGACGACCGTCAGGCCGAGCGCGACGGCCATGCCGAGGCACCAAACGCCGAGCGCGACGTACCGAGCGCCGAGCGCCGAGCGCCGAGCACCGGTTTTGTCCTGACTAAAAAATGGATTTGCCATCGATGCTGCCGGGAATCTGGACGCCGAAAAACTTCAGCACGGTCGGCGCGATATCCATGATCGACGGGGTTTCGGTTGCCAGCGGCTTGTTCGAAACGAGCACGCCTGCCGTCGTGGCGAAATCATACCCTCCGTGATCGCCGCTCCACTTCTTCATGTTCGGGTAGACGATCCCCGCCGGCGATCCGCCGAGCGTCGTCTGCCAGGACACGCGATAGCCATCTTCCATGCCCACCTGGAGCTCGGACGCGTTGTGGAGGTACTCACCGGCGTACACGCTGTCGCGCTGATACACGGATCGGACGATCCGCGCCCCGTCGTCGGGATCCGTCATGGTCAGGAGGCGCGCGCTCAGTTGGTCGGCCAGTTGCTTCGCCTCGGCGCCGGGGCTGACGATGCCGCGCCCTTCGCGGCCCCGCAGGTTGAAGTAGATCTGCCCGAGGCCCATCGCGTAAGCGCGCGTGCGCGACCAGTCCACGTTCTCCCAGAACTCGCCGCCGCCGAAGAGGTCGTCGAGCTTCTTCTCTCCCGGTGCCTGGCCACCCTGCGACTGGAGCACCATGTAGCCCTGCTGGACGAGCCACGTGTTGAGGTTGACGGCCTTCCGCCACGAGTGGAAGCCGTGGTCGGAGACGACGAGCACCGTGGTCCCCGGATCGATGCGCTCGAGCGCCTCGCCGACGAGCTGATCGGCGCGCCGGTAGACGCGCAGGATGGCGTCGCCGAATTTCTCCGCGAGGGCGGCGTCGTACATCGGGTGCTTGGGATCCTGCAGCCGCCACATCATGTGCTGGACGCGGTCGGTCGACTCGACGACGCCCACCAGCAAATCCCAGTTGCGCGCGTCGATGCGGCTGAGGATGACCTGCGCACGATCGTCGAAGGCCTTGTAGAGATCTTCCATGAACGTCTGTTCGTCCATCCGGCCTTCATTGAGCGGCCACGTCGCCTCGGCCCAGCCGAGCGTGCGGTAGTAGCCAAGGCGCTGGAACAGATCGGCGGCGAAGGAGGGCGGCGAGGAGATGGGCAGCGGTGGCGCGTCAGGCTTCCAGTTGACGGGCGACACGTAGAGTTGCAGCTCGTTGTTGGCCTTCATCAGCAGCAGCTGCGCCATTCCGTGGAGGCGAACGAGGAAGTTCACGCGGAACTCGAGGTCGATCCAGCGGCTCATCTTTCCCGGTTCGAGGAGCAGCGACTGACCCTGGATTTCCACGGTCGCGGTTCTCTCCGATCGATGCCATCGAATCGTCAGCGGAATGCGGACGTCCTCTCTGGCCTGGAGCGCGGCGACGGTCGCGCGGTCCTCATCGCTCAGCGTCGGACTCTTGGTCCGAATGGCCTGAATCTCGGCTCGGACGATGGGGTTCGGCGGCCCAATCAGCTCGGTCCGCGCCACGTCCTGCTCCATCACCAGGCGCTTGAGGATGCCACCGAACTCGGTGTTGCCTTCTTCGTAACGGCTGAGGTCGGTTGCGAAGTAGTAGAACGTCCCCATCGTGCCGCGAATGTCGGGGAGCGGCAGTCCGGACAGGAGTTCCCCGTTCGGAACGTCCTCTGGCGGAAAGGTCACCGGCACGGTGAGGACGCTCGACCGGACACCCGCCTGGCCCGCTGTCACCCAGAACGACGTCCCGCCGCGGATCGAGAACAGCTTCGGTTTCGCGATTGGGAGATAGCCGAGGAGAAAACGTGCCGGCTCGCGCCGCACCATGCCGAGGTCGGGCAGGTACGTCGCGGTGTCGCGGACCAGGAAGTCGTAGATGTTGTGCTTGCCCGGATTGACGCCGGTCGCAAACGAGGCCCAGGCTGTGGGCGACTCCGGCGAGTGCGTCGTCGCGAGCGGCCGGACGCCGCCCGTGGATGCGAGGCGCGAAAGGTTGGGCAGCTGGCCTGCCTTCATCCACCGGTCGAGCAACGTCGGATCCATCCCGTCGAAGCCCAGGATCAGGAGTTTGGGACGGCCGGTGTCCCCACGCGGGCTGGAGCGGCAGGCCGACGCGAACACGCCTGCCGTCAGCGCGAGCGCCACAGTGGACGCCAACACGCGCGCAATCATGCGGATCATCGGTGAGCCGATTATACGGGCCGGTGGAATGAATGTGCCACCCGAGCAATGCCGCCAGCAATAACGAGTACGGTACTCTTCACCTGTGCGCTTCCTTGGCATCGACTACGGTCATCGCCGGATCGGCCTCGCGCTCTCCGATCCCACCGGCATGTTGTCCCGGCCGTGGAAGACAATCACACGAAAGGGAAATCGCACCGAGGTCGCGTCGTTGCTGGCAGCGGAAGTCGCGACGCTCGCCGACGAGGACGACGGGCTGGCAGGCGTGGTGCTGGGACATCCACGGACCCTTGGGGGCGAGGCGACCGACGAGACCGCGGCCGTGCTCGGCCTCGCCGAGGCCCTTCGTGCGCGGGTCGTGGTCCCTGTCATCCTTCAAGACGAACGCCTGAGCAGCCGCGAGGCAGAAAGCCTGCTCGCGCGCCGCCTCAAGAACTGGCGGGACCGCAAGCCGCTGCTCGATGCGGCCTCGGCAGCCGTAATTCTGCAGGACTACCTCGACAGCCGCTCTGGAGCGACTCCAGACACCGGCGATCGCGCGGAGGATCTCCCGTCGTGAGGCGCACCCTGAGCCGGCTCCTTCTCGCGGCGGTTGCGCTCGTCGTCTTGGGCGGACTCGCGGCGGGCACGTGGGCCTATCTCCTGATGGAGCGGCCGTACAAGGGCTACGCGGACGCGGAGACGTTTGTCGAGATTGCCCCCGGCAGCAACCCTCAGAGCATGGGCCGAGCGCTCTCCGATGCAGGTGTCATCCAGAGCGCCGCCGCGTTTCGAATCGCCGTGTGGCTCGAAGGCGCCGGACGCCGGCTGCAGGCCGGCGAATACCGTTTCGACTCGCCGATGACGCCGAGAGCCGTCGTCGACAAGATCGTTCGAGGAGATGTGTTCCTCCGGCCCGTCACGTTTCGTGAGGGGCTGACGATCCGCCAGATGGCGGCGATCTTCGAAGAAAGGGGCTTCGGCACGGCAGGCGAGTTCGTGGCCGCCGCGTCCAAGCCTGGTCCGATCCGCGAACTGGACCCGCAAGCGACCGATCTCGAGGGCTATCTCTTCCCTGACACCTATACGCTTCCTCGTCGCACGACCGCCGACGATCTCGTCGCGCGCATGGTGTCGCGCTTCGAGAAGGCGCTCACACCCGAGACGCGACAGCAGGCGGCGTCGCGCGGCCTGCGGGTCCGGGCGCTCGTCACGCTCGCGTCGCTCGTCGAGAAGGAGACCGCCAAGGCCGACGAACGTCCGCTCGTCGCCGCGGTCTATGCGAACCGGTTGAAGGCCGGCATGGGGATGCAGTGCGATCCGACCGTCATCTACGCGCTCGAACGGGCGGGACGGTACAACGGCAACCTCACCCGCGCGGATCTGCAGTTCGACTCTCCGTACAACACGTATCGCTACGCTGGCCTGCCGCCCGGCCCGATTGCAGCTCCGGGGCAGGCGTCACTCGAAGCCGCTGCCAATCCGGCCGCAGTCGACTACCTCTATTTCGTGAGCCGCAACGACGGCAGTCACGCGTTCGCGACGACCCTCAACGAACACAACAGGAACGTGTTCGAATACCAGATCCGATTCTTCAGAGAACGCAGGCAGAGAGAGACAGGAGACAGGAGGTAGGAGACAGAGACAGCCCCGCCAGCATTGATAGATGCGGAGGGCGTCGCCTGGAGTACTACGTCTGGTAGTAATGTCACTCGGCCGCTAGAGTCATCCTCTAACTTTCAGTCAGATGCTGAAGTTGTGGCGATCGTGGACGCGCAGGCGTCCGTGCGTGAGGAGCTCCATGCGAGATCGGATCGTGACCGCGGCGTTCGCGGTGTGGGCGCTGACGGCTGTTGCCGCGTATGCCGCCGTGGACGTGACCGGAATAGTGAAAGACCCGTCGGGCGGCGTGGTTGCCGACGCAACCGTGACCGTGATGACCGCCGAGCAGACGGCCGTCGCAACCGCGCAGACCGACGCACAGGGCCGGTTCACGCTCCAGGTTCCCAGCGCCGGACGGTACCTGCTCATTGCGAAGAAGGCGGCGCTCGGCGAGTCGCGAATGCCTCTGACGGTCGGCAACCACGGGCCCCCATCGGTTGAGATTACGCTGCAGGTCAACGCCCTCCGCGAAGATGTCACCGTCACGGCGTCCCCGAATCTCGTTGAAGACGTCCGGCGCGCCGGCCAGCCCGTCAACATCATCGATTCCGAAGACATCGCCACCCGCATCACCACCGTCGTCGCGCAGGCCGTCGAGGGCGAGACAGGCGTGAGCCTGCAGCAGACGAGCCCGACGATGGCCGGCGTGTTCGTGCGCGGACTGACCGGGAACAAGGTCAACGTGTTCATCGACGGCGTCCGTTATTCGAACGGCGCGCAGCGGGGCGGCGTCAACACGTTCCTCGATTTGATCGAGCCGGGAGCGCTCGACACCATCGAGGTCGTCCGCGGGCCGTCGAGCGCCCAGTACGGCAGTGACGCGCTCGGTGGCAGCGTGCAGTTCCTGACGCGGCCGCCGGCGCTCGGGGTCCAGGGTGGACCGCGATGGGGAGGATCGGCTGGGGCCAGCATTGGAACGGCGCATCGCTATGGGGGCGGGCAGTCGTTCGTCTCTTATATGGGCCCGTCGCTCGGCATCGCCGGTTCGCTCTCCGGCAGAGGCGTCGGACTCACCAGGCCAGGCGACGGCGTGGATTCACACGCCGCCGTGACACGGTTTCTGGGAGTGCCGTCCGACCTCCTGATGGACGATCGACTGCCCAACACGAGCTTCCACCAGATCGGCGGATCGCTCCGGGCGCAGTGGGCACCGTCGAGCGCGACACGCACCGCGTTCAGCTACATGCGCTCGTTCCAGGACGGCGGGGATCGGTACGATCAACTGCTCGGAGGCGACGGCAATCTGATCTCGGAACTGAACGCGCTCTCCCTCGACGTCTTCTCGGCGCGTCTCGAGACGCTCGGCACTCTGGGATTCGATCACGCGTCGTTCACCTACTCGCTCAACAGTCAACGCGAGGAGCGGGTGAACCAGGGGGGAAATGGCAATCCGACCGCGACGATTGGTCACGAACCAGAGCGCACTACCGTTCACGGTTTTCAGGGCGTCGCCTCGAAGCAGCAATCGCCACGCCTCTTGTTTTCGGTGGGCGGCGACGTGTACTTCGAGCACCTGACGTCCGAGTCGTTCAATGTCAACGCCGTCACGGGCGCAGTGTCGCCGCGGCGCCCGCGCGTGCCCGACGGCGCCACGTTCACGCAGGGCGGCGTGTTCGCGCAGTCGACCTACGATCTTCGGCCGGATCGCGTGCGGCTCGTGGGGTCGGTGCGAGCGGGCGGGGCCAGTTACGAGGCCAGGGCGTCTGACAGCCCGATCGTCAATGGCCAGCCGCTCTGGCCGAACGACTCGCTGACGGCCGGAGACGTGACGTTCCGTATCGCCGGCGTGCTGACGCCGAAAGACCGGTGGACGATCCTGCTGTCGATCAGCCGCGGATTCAGGGCGCCGCACATGACGGACCTTGGCACGCTCGGCCTCACCGGATCGGGCTTCGAAGTGGCCGCCCCTGACGTCGCCGGGCTCGGCGGCTTCGTCGGCACGACGGCCGACGCCTCGGCCGTGTCGACGGGGCGAGCCGTCGCCGCGCTCGAACCCGAGACGAGCCTGCAGTACGAAGCTGGCGTCGGATACCGGCACCGCGTCTGGCGCACGGACCTCACGTTCTTCGTCAACAACGTGCACGCCAACATCCAGAAGCAGGCCCTGATTCTGCCCCAGGGCGCCGTCGGGACCGTGATTGGCGGCCAGACCATCACGTCGCAGACTGCCAACGGCGCCGTGTTCGTGCCGGCGTCCACCGTGCCGGTGCTCGTGCGAGCGAATTTCGACGAAGCGCGGATCTGGGGCATCGAGCACACGTCACAGGCGATGTTCGGCCCGAATATCTCGCTCAACACGGCCTTCACGTACCTGCACGCCAGGGACACCACCACGGACCTGCCTCCCAACATCGAGGGTGGCACGCCGGCGCCGGACGCCTTCATCACGCTCCGCTGGACGTCGTCGAACGGCCGCTGGTGGGTCGAGCCGTATGCCCACTTCGCGTGGGAGCAGTCGAACCTGTCGACCCTGGACCTGGGCGATCGCCGCACGGGTGCCGGACGGAGCCGCAGCAACATTGCCGCGTTCTTCACCAACGGCGCGCGCGTTCGCGGCTGGATCGGCCCAGGCGCCGACAACGTCGCCGGCACGTCCGACGATGTACTCATCGCAACCGGCGAGACCGTCACGCAGATTCAGAATCGCGTGCTGGGCGTGGGAGTGAATTCGGCGCCGCTCTACACCGCGATTCCCGGCTACGCCACGTTCGGCGTGCGTGCGGGACTTCGTCAGGCGCCGCACGAAGTCGTCGTCGATGTCGAGAATCTCAACGACGAGAACTACCGCGGCATCAGCTGGGGGATCGACGCACCGGGCTTCGGCCTTTCGATAAAGTACCTGCTGAAGTTTTAGCGAGGTGCCTGGCACTCTCAGCGGGCGCCCCACTTTAACTTCTGTCGCAGCAGGTCGAAGTAGGTGCGCTTCGAAGAGCGCACCAGCCGCAGCGGGCGCTCGGCCCGCGAGATCTCGATGACATCGTCGACCTGAAGCGGATGGCCGGACTGGCCGTCGAATGTGACGAACACCTCTTCGGCGCCGTTCATCATCGGCTCCACGCGCACCTCTGATGAGCCCGTCAGGACGACGGGCCGGTTCGTCAGCATGTGCGGCGCGATTGGCGTGAGCAGCAGCGCGTCGACTGCGGGGTGCACGATGGGTCCCCCGGCTGCAAGGTTGTAGGCGGTGGAGCCCGTCGGTGTGGCCACGATGAGGCCGTCGGCGCGCACCTGCATCACGAGCTGATCCCCGACGGTGACCGACAGGTCGATGATGCGCGAAAGAGCCGCCTTCGTGATCACGACGTCGTTGACGACCAGGCGATTCGCGAAGACCCCACCCTCTCGGAGCGTACGTGCGCGGAGCATCATCCGTTCGTCGATGTCTGCCTCTCCGTCGAGCACCGACTCGAGCGAATCGTAGAGCTCGCTCAACTGAATCTCGGTCAGGAACCCGAGGCTGCCGAAGTTCACCCCGAGGATCGGCACGGGCGTGCCGGCCTGGGCGATGAGTCCTGCCATGCCGATGAGCGTGCCGTCGCCGCCGAGGACCACGACCAGGTCGCAAACATTCGGCAATTCCTCCCGCGTGCGCGTCGGCCTCCCGGGCGGCAGCCCCACGAGTGCGGCGGTGTGGGTCTCGAAGACAGGCTCGACGCCACGCGCCTCGAGCCATCCGGCGACCTCGGCGAGGACGCCGGCCGAGGCATCGAGATTGTGCTTGGCGACGAGCCCGACTCGACGAATTGGCGTGTTCATGCGTCCGGCCTTGTCAGGTGCAGCAGGAATTCGCGATTCCCTTCCATGCCGGTGATGGGTGACTCGGACAGTCCGGCGCGCGTCAATCCTAGCGCAAGTGCGTGCTCGACGATCTCGTCCACGACCCGGACACGCACCGCATCGTCGCGGACGATGCCGCCTCTGCCGACCTCGTCACGGCCGGCCTCGAACTGCGGCTTCACGAGCGCGATGACGTCGCCGCGCCGGGCGAGCAGCGGCGGGACCACCGGAAGGATGTGCTTCAAGGAGATGAACGAGACGTCGATGGTGACGAGGTCGAAGATTCGCGCGTCCGGAGGAAGCGCGTCGGGCGTCAGCGATCGTGCGTTCGTCTTCTCGAGAACGAACACTCGCGGGTCGTTGCGCAGCCGCCAGTCGAGCTGGCCGTGTCCGACGTCGAGTGCGACAACGCGCGACGCGCCGTGCCGCAGCAGGACGTCGGTGAAGCCTCCGGTCGACGCCCCGATATCGAGAGCCGAGCGGCCTTCGACGTCGATGCCGAAGGCTCGCAGCGCATGGTCCAGCTTGAGGCCGCCCCGGCCGACATACGGATGATCGGCCACGAGGAGCGTAACAGCGGCATCGATGCCGACGGGCGTGCCCGCCTTGTCCGCCGGCTGGCCGTCGACGCGGACCTGGCCGGCGAGGATCAGGGCGCGGGCCCGCTCGCGCGAGGCCGCGAGTCCCCGTTCGACGAGCAGTGTGTCGAGCCGAAGGGTCTTCTTCAACTGGTGCGGGCGATGACCCAGCCGACGATGGCGGGCAGCTGGCCGCCGAGGTGTGCGTCGGTCAGCGCCGCGCGCGCCCGGTCGGCGCACTCGGCCGCCAGCCTGCGCGACTCCTGCAACCCGAAGAGCGCCGGATAGGTCGGCTTGCCCGCCGCGGCATCCTTGCCGACCGTCTTCCCGAGGTCCGCTGAGGCGCCCTCGACATCGAGGATGTCGTCGACGATCTGAAACGCCAGGCCGAGCGCCGCACCGTAGGCATCGATGGCGGCCAGTTCGCCTGAGGGCGCGCCCGCCATCACCGCACCGGCCAGCGCCGAACCGCGAATGAGCGCGCCCGTCTTTCGCGCATGCATGCCCGTGAGCGTGTCACCGTCGAGCGGCGCCGCTCCGGGGACGGCCGCCTGCAGATCGATCGCCTGCCCGCCAACCATGCCCGCGGCGCCGGCTGCCTCCGCGATGATGGCCAGGGCCTGCAGCTTGCGCCGCGCGAGCTCGGTCGCGGGAACATGCGGGGATTCGACGGGCTCGCGCGCGAGCAGCGCGAACGCCTCGGTGAGCAGCCCGTCGCCGGAGAGGATTGCCATACCCTCGCCGTAGACGACATGCGCCGTGGGACGACCACGCCGGAGCGTGTCGTTGTCCATGGCGGGGAGATCGTCGTGGACGAGGGAATAGGTATGGACGAGCTCGACTGCACAGGCCGCACTCATCGCGAGTGAAGCGGCATCGCGCGCACCGCTGCGCTCGGAGACGGCTTCGGCCGCCGCCAGCACAAGGAGCGGGCGCAAGCGTTTGCCTCCCGCCATGACGCTGTAGCGCATGGCCTCGCACACCGCAAGGGGAGCGCGTGGTGGGGAAGGCAGCCACCGGTCGAGCGCGGCGTCGACGTCGCGCCGACGTGCCTCCAGCCAGGTCCGCAGCTCGGGCGACTGGGTGCTGGTCACTTCGTCCCGGACGGCTCGCTGCCGAGGCCGAGGGCTGGAGGCGCCTCTTTAATCTCGCCGCGCTCGCTCAGCAGCTCGATGCGCCGCTCGGCCCCTTCGAGCGTCGAGTGACAGAAGCGCGCCAACTGGACGCCTCGCTCGTAGAGCTCCAGTGACTTTTCCAGCGCGAGGTCGCCCTCCTCGAGCGTCTTGACGATGGCGTCGAGTTCGGCAACGGCGGATTCGAAGTCTTTGATCGTTGGGTCCATCGATGGCCTATCTTAGGTTCAAGGGGTTCAACCCAGTTGAACCTAATTACCGTCCGCGGTTTCGACCACGCAGCTCAATTCTCCCTCGTGCAGCGTCACGTGGACACGGTCTCCCGCGGTGACGCTCGACGCCGCGCGAAGGATCGCTGTGCGGTCCTCGTTCCAGCAGACGGCGTAGCCTCTCCCGAGTACGGCGAGCGGGCTCAGCGACTCGAGACGACCGACGGCCGTGCCCATCCGCGCGGCGGCCCGATCGTGCCGGCGTGTGATCCCGGCGTGCAGCCGGCCGGTTGCGCTCTCGAGCTTGCCGCGGATCGCCGCAAAGCGGCGGCGCAGGTCGCGTGCTTCGAGGCGAAGGCGCAGGCCTTGGAACTCCCGTTCGCGGCGCGTCAGGGTGTCGAGCATACGGCTGCGCAGCTGGTGCGTCAGCTCGGCGGCATGGCGGCCGCGCATGGCAAGGCGGGCCGGGAATCCCGCGAGGCCTCGGCGGCTGCCGAGGACGTGGAGACGCGTTCGGCGGCGGTCGAGTCCGGTCGCAACGGCCGCACGCAGTCGCCGCGACTGCCGGTCGAGCCGCGCGCTGAATTCCTCTTTCGCGGCAATAACCATCTCCGCGGCGGCCGACGGCGTCGGCGCGCGCACGTCGGCGACGAAGTCGGCGATGGTGAAGTCCACTTCGTGGCCAACTGCCGCGACGACCGGCACGGGACATCCGACAATGGCGCGCGCGACGGGCTCCTGGTTGAACGGCCAGAGGTCTTCTGCGGATCCGCCGCCGCGTCCGACGATGACGACGTGCACGCCGGGCACGCGGCCGATGGCGCGGACCGCCTCGGCGATCTCGGCCGCTGCGCCCTCACCCTGGACGCGCGTCGGCCGGATGACGAGGTGCGTATTGGGATGCCGGCGCGTGAGCACCTTGATGATGTCGCCGAGCGCCGCGCCGTCGAGCGAGGTCACGATCCCGATCTTGGCGGGCAGCGCGGGCAGCGGGCGCTTGCGCGACGGGTCGAACAGGCCCTCGGCCTGGAGCTTCTTCTTGAGCTGGTCGAAGGCGAGTTGCAGGGCGCCCAGCCCGTGCGGCTGCAGGTGGTCGCAGAGGATCTGATACTCGCCCTTCGGTTCGTACACGCCGATCCGGCCGCGTGCGATGACGCGCAGGCCGTCTTCGGGCTTGAACTTCAGGTAGCGCACGGCCGAGCGATACATCACCGCCTTGATCTGCGCGCCGCCGTCCTTGAGCGTGAAATACAAGTGGCCGGTGTTCCACAGCCGGCAATTCGAGATCTCTCCCTCGACCCACAGGTCGCCGAAGCCGGATTCGAGCAGCGCGCGAATCGTCCCCGTCAACTGCGAGACGGTGACGACACGCCGTTCCGGCGGCGCCGGTGCCTGGCGATCGTCCTCGAAGGGCTGCGAGAAGAGATCGGACATCGGATCGACTCTGACAGTGCGCGTGTCTAACGCGCGTCCTCAGCCGTGCGACGGCGCGGGCGTCGCCGCCGCGAGCGCTTCGACGTCAGTGGCCGAGAGGTTGAGGCGCTCGATGGCCGTCGCGCGGCCGGTTCTCGGATCGGCCGTGACGATGACCGCATTGAGCCGCCCGGCGCCCGTCGCGGCCTCGAACTTGGCCGGCATCGCGTTGACGAACCGGCCGAGCGCCGCGTCGACGGTGACTCCGATGATCGAATCGTGCGGGCCGGTCATGCCCGCATCGGTCAGGCAGGCCGTGCCCTTCGGCAGGATCCGCTCGTCGGCGGTCTGCACGTGCGTGTGCGTACCGACGACGGCGGTCACGAGGCCGTCGAGATGCCAGCCCATCGCGATCTTCTCCGAGGTCGCTTCCGCGTGAAAGTCGACGAAGATGACCCGCGCCTTCGCGCGGAGCGACTCGATCTCGCGCAGCGCGAGCGCGAACGGGTCGTCGAGCGGCGTCATGAAAACGCGTCCCATCAGGTTCAGCACGCCGACCGGTTCGCCAGTCCGCGTGCGTCCGATGATGCTGCCGCGGCCGGGCACGCCGGCAGGGAAGTTGGCGGGCCGGAGGAGGCGAGGCTCGCGCGGCAGGTATTCGAGGACTTCCTTCTTGTCCCAGATATGGTTCCCCGACGTCATGACATCGACGCCGTAGCCGAGGATTGTGTCCGCGATGTCACCGGTCACGCCAAAGCCCGCCGCCGAGTTCTCGACGTTGGCGATGACGAAATCAATGCCGCGCTGCTCGACCAGCGCTGGGATCGCCCGCCGCGCGATCTCCCGCCCCGGTTTGCCAAAGATGTCGCCGATGAACAGGATCTGCATTATTCAGGTGCAGTCGGGCTGGCTGGTGACTCGACGGTGATCGCGATGTCAAGGCCGCGGCGCTCTTCGATGCGGGGCAGCACGATGTGCAGCTCGCCGGCGACGAGTGTCGCGCGTGCACGCCCGGCGTCCACGGCCACGTCGCATCGGACCACGCACGCGAAGTGCCCGAACGTGCGCTCGGCGAGGTGAAACGCGGCCTCGCGATGCGCGCAGATCGGCGCACGCTTCCGGCCCGCGATCACGAGCGTGCCTCCAGTAAAGGTGACGCGAAGCGCGTCGGCCGCGACGCCGGGGAGGTCGGCCACGATCTCGATGGCGGCCGCGGTTTCGAGCACGTCCACCGCTGGCCGGTATTCGACGGTTTCTGCCTCGCCCAAGGAGCGAAAGGCCTCGAAGTCGCCCCGATCGAAGAAGATTCGCGCCACGGCCGTCGTCCATTCTAATCCCGTCCTCCGGCTGGACGAAGTCCTACTGTCACAGAAAGTTAAGCGTGTATCGCCAGTCGGCGCATGATATGAGTCTGCAGCTGTCATAATATATGCTTGACAAACACTAAAATACCATCTACATTGGGTCCTGCGCAGAGCACTGGGGCACGAGCCCCGTGAAATCTAGGAGGTTTGACCATGGCACTTGTTCGTTGGAATCCCATCGGTACGCTGGCGGGTATGGAAGTCGATCGGCTCAATCAGATGTTCGCAAACTTTCAGACCGAGGCCTTCAATCAGGCCTGGGTTCCGGCCGTCGACATCTACGAAACCGACTCGCACGAGGTCGTGATCAAGGCCGAGCTGCCCGATGTGAAGAAGGACGACATCGGCGTGACCGTCGAGAACAACGTTCTGACCTTGACCGGTGAGCGCAAGCAGGAGGCGTCCGCGAAGCGCGAGCAGTTCCAGCGGATCGAGCGTCGCTTCGGCAGCTTCAGCCGCTCGTTCACGCTGCCCGTGTCGGTCGATGCGGGACAGATTGCCGCGTCCTACAAGGACGGTGTACTGACCATCCGGCTGCCGCGCCGCGAAGAGGCGAAGCCGAAGCAGATCTCGGTCAACGTCGAATAACGTCAGAGACGGTGGAGAGGACCCCCTCCTCTCCACCGTCTCTCTGCACTCCACCGAGACACTCGCGAAGCCGGCTCATCAGCCCGCGAGTGGCGCGGATCCTCCGTTTCGACTACTCTTGCAGCATGCCGCAAAACCCAGGCCTGCCGGACTCGGACGCCGCTGGCGACGAGGACACGCAGTCCGTCATTCCCATCACGAGCCGGTTTCTCTTCGTCGACGTAGCCGCCCAGCGCGCCAAGCAGCTCCGGCGAGGCGCGTTGCCGCGCATCGATCGGCACGCGGCCGGGCACACGCCGCACAAGCTCGAACGCGTGGCGATGGAGGAGGTCAGGACGGGCCTGATTCACTACACCCTGCCGACGCGCGCCGAGCTCCTGGGCAAGGTGTAGGTCGGACCTTCTCTCAGGAACTTCTCAAAGTCCCGTCGCGTAATTCTTCGATAGACACGCCGTCGATGCGTGCGAGGAGCGTACGATGATTGGGCTGCTGGCGCTGCTGGCCGTAGTTGCTGCAATCGGATTCGCGGGCATCTTCGCGCTGACTCTGCTGGTGAAGGCCGTGCTCTGGGCAGTCTTCCTGCCGTTCCGGCTGGTCTTCTGGCTCCTGCTGTTCCCGCTGCTGCTTGCCGTCAAGCTGCTGGTCGGCGTCGTACTGCTGGTGGTGGTCGGGCCGGTGATGCTGGTCGCGATCCTGGCGGCCATCGTCGCGGCCGTGGCTGCCCTGGCGGTTCCTCTCCTCCCGCTCCTCTTCATCGCATTCGTCGTCTGGCTCCTCGTTCGGTCGAGCAAGCCAGCGATCGCCTAGAAAGCTCCTGGGGACCGTATCCGTTGAAGCAGTCCTGCCAAAGCAGGCGTTCGACTCTGATCTGCCGGCCGTGACAACGGAACGGCCAGTCCCGATTCAGAAGATACGGTCAACTAGTATCGTCAGGCGGCGCCCGGCCTCTCCCGGGAGAACGTTGTCGCACGCTCGAAGACGTCGGCGACACGCAGGACGGTTGCCTCGTCCATGGCTCGTCCCGTCAGCTGGAGGCTGCAGGGCAGTCGTGCTTCGGTAAATCCGCAGGGCACAGAAATCGATGGAAGGCCGGCGAGGTTGGCCGCGACGGTGAACACGTCCGCCAGATACATCTGCAGCGGGTCGTCCATGCGCTCGCCGAGCGCGAACGCCGGCGTGGGGCTCGTCGGCATCGCGATCAAGTCCACGTTGTGCAGCGCCGTCTCGTAGTCGCGGCGGATGAGCGTCCGCACCTGCTGGGCCTTCAAGTAGTACGCGTCGTAATAGCCCGCGCTGAGCACGTAGGTGCCGAGCAGGATCCGGCGCTTGACCTCTGGTCCGAACCCCGCCTCGCGCGTGCGATCGTACATCTCCCCGAGCGTCGCCGCTTCAGGCGCGCGATAGCCATAGCGAACCCCGTCGTAGCGTGCGAGGTTGGAGCTCGCCTCTGCCGTCGCCACGAGGTAGTACACCGGAATCGCGTGCGCGCTGTGAGGCAGTGCCACGTCGACGATTGCGGCGCCGTGCTGCCTCAGCGTCTCGACCGCGCGCTCGAATGCGACCCGGACTTCGGCATTCACGCCGGCGTCTGCCGACACGAGCGCGCGCGGGACGCCGATGCGCACGCCTTCGATCCGCCCAGTGAGCGCGCCGAGATAGTCGGCTGTCTGCGCCGCTGCGCACGTCGCGTCTTTCGGATCCGGGCCGGCGATGACCTGCAGGCACAATGCGGCGTCCGCCACGGAGGTGGCAAACGGTCCGATTTGATCGAGTGACGATGCAAAGGCCAGCAAACCGTAGCGCGAAACCCGGCCGTAGGTGGGCTTGAGTCCGACGACGCCGCAGAGTGCGGCGGGCTGCCGGATCGAACCACCCGTGTCGGAGCCGAGCGCGAGCGGAACCATGCGTGCGGCCACCGCGGCCGCCGATCCGCCGCTCGATCCACCGGGCGTCCGGTCGAGCGACCACGGGTTGCGCGTCGGGCCGAAGGCGGAGTTCTCGGTCGACGATCCCATCGCGAACTCGTCGCAGTTCGTTTTTCCGACGATGACCGCGCCGGCGGCGACCAGCCGTTCGACGGCGGTCGCGTCGTAGGGAGGAACGTAGCGTTCGAGGATGCGGGAGCCCGCGGTCGTCTTCAGGCCCCGTGTGCAGAGGTTGTCCTTGAGGGCAATGGGGACGCCGAGGAGCGGCAGCCGCACCCAGTCGGCGCGCCGGCCGTCGAGCGCGGCGGCCTGCGCGAGGGCGCGGTCCTCGGCGACGGTGTGGAACGCGTTCAGGGCCGGGTTGGACGCCGCAATCCGGCCCAGGGCAGCGCGGCACACGTCGACGGCCGACGTCTCACCCGACCGCACGGCGTCTGCGATCGCTCCTGCGCTCTCGAGTCGCATCGTCACGCGAGCACTCGTGGTACTTTGAAGAGTCCGCGTTCGAGGTCCGCCTCCGGCGCCTGCGAGACGGCTTCCCGCCGATCGAGCGAGGGCTGGGGCACATCGTCGCGCCACGCACTCACAGTTGCCAGTGGATGCGACGTCGGCGGGACGCCGGCGGTCGCCACCTGCTGCACCTGTTCGGCGTACGCCAGGAAGTTCGACAACTGCGGCGTCAGGAGATCTTTCTCGTGCTCAGTCAGTTCGAGCCTCGCGAGCCGCGCGATCCGCTCGACGTCCTCGCGTGTGAAGTCACTGGCCATGCGCGGGATCGTAGCATGCAGGCGGGGTTCACGAGGTTCACGAGGTTCAGGAGGTTCACGAGGTTCACGAGGTTCAGATGAACCGATGGCCATGACCATTCGTCCTGCGGCAGTCGCGGGCACGTGGTATCCGGCGACGGCTGGAGCCCTGGCGCGCGAGGTCGATGAGTACGTCGACCGGGCCGGTGTCGGGCCGCAGGGTGAAATCCGCGCGGTTATCGCGCCGCACGCTGGCATCATGTTCTCGGGTCCGGTCGGCGCCTGTGCGTACAAGGCCGCAGCCGGGCACTCGTATGACGTCGCGGTGCTCGTCGGCCCGTCGCATTTCGTGGCGTTCGAGGGCGTTGCGTTGTACCCCGACGGCGCGTTCGCGTGCCCCTTCGGTTCGATAGGGATCGACGCGGCGGCGGCGGCATCCATCGGCGCGGCGGACATCGTCCGCGTGTTGCCGTCGGTTCATGCCCGCGAGCATTCCCTCGAGATGCAGCTGCCGTTTCTGGGCCGGCTGTTCCCGGGGCTGCCGATTGTCCCGCTGTTGATGGGACAGCAGAATCGCGTGACGATCGAAGGGCTGGCGCAGGCGCTCGCCGATGGACTCGGGTCGCGACGGGCCCTGCTCATCGCCAGCACCGACCTGTCGCACTACTTCGACGCGAAGACGGCGGCAACGCTCGACGGGGACGTCTGCGACAGCATCGCGGCATTCAGCCCCGAGCGGCTGTTCGACGTGTTCGAGCGATACCCCGAAGGCGAGCGGGGCCGTCATGTCGGTTGCGGGATCGGCCCGGCGATCGCCGTGATGATGGCCGCGCGTGCGCTCGGTGCGCGGCAGGCGCGCGTGTTGCGCTACGCGCACTCGGGTGAGGTATCGGGAGACTACGACGGAGTGGTCGGCTACCTGGCAGCCGTGCTGGGCACGTTCGATGTCGAGGCCGGGTATGTTGAGTGATGTCCAGCGCCGGCAGCTGGTGGACGTGGCGCGCCGCTCGGTGACCGCGCGCGTCTCTGGCAGCCGGCTGACGATCGGCGGTGCGCTTGATTTACCACAGGCGTCGGGTGTGTTCGTCACGCTGAAGCTCGACGGAGGGCTGCGCGGGTGTCTCGGCACGCTCGACTGCCTGGAAGACCTTGCTTCGGAGGTCGCACGGTGCGCGGCAGACGCCGCGAGCGCCGATCCCCGGTTCCCGCCGGTCGCGGTGCACGAGCTCGTCGCCCTGAAGCTCGAGGTCTCGGTGCTCGGCCCGCTCGAACGGATCGATCCCCACGAACCGGGCGCCGTGGCGTCGATGACGATTGGCTTGCATGGGCTCGTCGTGGAGCGGGGAGGCCGCCGGGGCCTGCTGCTCCCGCAGGTGGCGGCAGAGCGCGAATGGAACCCCGAACAGTTCCTGCGCCAGACCTGCATCAAGGCCGGCCTTGCCCCCGAGGACTGGGCGCATGGCGCGATCGTGTACCGGTTCTCCGCCGAGGTCTTCGGGGAATGATCCGCGGGATGAACGGTCCACTTTGTAATCACGAATGCATATTCGGTATGTCCCGTGCCACGAGCTCGCCATCCTGCGCGAAAGGCCCTGTGGCGTACTCGTTGCAGATTTCGCGCCACAGGATGCACACCGATCGAACATCTACAGCGCTCGTCTACGTGGCTTTGACCGTCTTTTCCTGCTTCGCTTCTGGCTGCGGGGGAGGCAGTTCCAGCCCGGCGGCTCCTACTCCTCAGCCCACGCCCGCGGCGGCACCAACGGTCACCGGGATCTCTCCTGGATCGGGGTCGACTGGAGGCGGGGTCAGCGTCACCATCAGCGGCACGGGTTTCACGGCTGGCGCGACGGTCTCCATCGGCGGCGCTCCGGCCACCGGGACCGCGGTCGCCGCGGCCACGTCCATCACCGCGACAACGCCCGCCCATGCCGCCGGCGCGGCGGACATCGTGGTGACGAATCCGGATGGTCAGAGCAGCCGCCTGGCGGGGGCGTTCACGTTCGATGTGCCGGTCAGTGCCCCGCCCTCGATCGCGACGGTGGCGCCGGCTTCGGGCTCCACGAGCGGCGGGTCGGTCGTGACCATTACGGGCGCAGGCTTCGCGTCGGGCGCCACGGTGTCGTTCGGTTCCTCCGCGGCGACCGCGGTGACTGTCGTCGGGCCGGGTTCGATTACGGCGATGGCGCCAGCGCGCAGCGCTGGCAGCGTGGACGTCGTCGTTGCGAATCCCGATGGACAGAGCAGCCGGCTGACCGGCGGGTTCACCTACGTCGGTTCGGCGCCGCCCCCAACGCCCTCGCCGGCACCGGTCGCCCCGACGCTCACCGCGATTGCGCCGGCCTCGACCACGACAGCTGGTGGGACGACCGTGACTTTGACCGGAACGGGATTCGCAGCTGGTGCCGCCGTATCGTTTGACGGCACGGCCGCGTCGAACGTGGTCGTGGCCAGCGCCACATCGATCTCCGTTACGGCGCCGCCGCACGCGGCCGGCGGCGTCGACGTGACTGTCACCAACGCCGACGGCCTTACCGGCCGTCTCAACGGCGCTTTCTCGTACACCGCACCGGCGCCGCCCCCGTCATCCGTGGTCGTCATCACAATCACCCCGGCCGGCGTGAGCCCGTCGACGATCTCGATCACGCCCGGTACGCGTGTCAGGTTCGTCAACAACGACGTGTTGGCGCACATGATGAGCTCCGATCCGCATCCGGATCACACGCAGTGTCCGGCCCTCAACCAGGTCGGGCTCCTCCTGCCAGGCCAGGCTCGCGAGTCCGACGCGCTCACCACCATCCGCACGTGCGGCTATCACGATCACAACGATCCCGACGATCCGAAATGGACCGGAACGATTCAGATCAAGTGATCTGAGTCGAGTCAAGTGATCTGAGTCGAGCGCTTCCGGACGGGCGCAGGGATTGTGTGGCCGGTATCTGTTCCTGTGGTATTTGTTTCTCTGTGTCTTTCGCCTGCCGAGACCAGTGGAACAGAGCCCCGGAGCACCTGTATGCGTAAGCTCGCAGCCGCGCTCGTCGCCTTCCTCGTCCTCGCCGTTCCCAGGCCAGCGGACGCGTGGGGATTCGAGGCGCATAAGTACATTCTCGATCGCGCCATCAGCCTGCTCCCGACCGAGATTCGACCGTTCTTCGAGAAATACCGCGCCTCGATTGTCGAGCATGCCATCGACCCCGACCTGTGGCGCAACGTGGGTTTCGACGCGCTGGAGTCCCCGCGGCACTTCGTCGACATGGACGCGTACGGTCCGGCGCCCTTCAAGCAGCTGCCGCGCGACTTCGACGAGGCTGTCAAACAGTACGGGTTGGAGTTCGTCAACAAGAACGGTCTGCTGCCCTGGCGTGCGCAGGAGATCCACCTGAAGCTCGTCGAGGCGTTCACGCAGAAGGCCACCTACTCCCGCGACAACATCAAGTACTTTGCGGCGTTTGTCGGCCACTATGTGTCCGACGCGCAGGTTCCGTTCCACGCGTCGCTCAACCACGATGGCCAGCTGACGGGGCAGTGGGGGATTCACTCACGGTTCGAGGCGGAAACGTTCGAGCGCTACCGCGACAACCTCGATGTGAAGCCGAAACCCATCGCCGCGGTCGCGAGCGCCCGGGACCTCGTCTTCGACTCGCTCGTCACGAGCTTCTCCCACGTACAGGCGATCCTCGATGCCGACCGAGCTGCCGTCGCCGGACGCGAGATCTATGACGATGCGTATTTCGCGGCGTTCTACGGGAAGGTGAAGCCGATTCTGGAACAGCGCCTGGCGGAGTCGATCACGGCCGTCGCCTCGGTGATCGCGGGCGCCTGGGAGCAGGCGGGGCGTCCCTCGCTTCCGCTCGACGCGCCGCGGACCCCACGCAAGGTCCGGCGTCAGTAGATCCGATCAGGGCGTGACCCAGAGCCGTGTCCGGTCGAGTGGCACGTCCACGTTCGGGTGCCACGTGGACTTTCCTTGAGCCCGCGCCAAAAGGTCGTAGGGACCCGCCCGTACGATGAAGAGGAGATAGCCCGCCGTGGCGAACGGCGTCGCTGCCGGTTTGTCCCGTTTGCCCTGCTCGTACAGCTCGACGTCGGGTCGTCCGCCGGCCGGCTCGCGAATCTGGAGCGCGCCGAACCCGTTCTTGAAGTTGATGACTTCGAGGTGGTGTCCTGGTTCGTCTGGATAGGGCATGACGACCAGGCGATTGGCCCATCGGATATTGAGGACGCGGCCGTCGCGCTCGTGAATCGCCTGGACGTCGTAGATGCCGGGGGTGAGCCGGAGCTCGACGCGGCCGTCCGACTGGCTGGTGTGCAGGAGCGGTTCGCCCCGATCGCCCGCGCGGTGCACGGTCGCGCGAGTCTGGCCCGTGACTTCCTGCGGCCCGTCGAACATCCGAAGCTCGAGCGTCAGCAGCTTCGAGGGATCCGCTGCCGGATCCTGCACCGCAAGCGCGGTGACGAGCGCCAGCGCCAGGCCGCACGGCATCGGGGGCATCTTAGCACCGCGTGCTATCGTATTTTCAGCAATGGATGTGTACCTCGTTCCCGTCGGCCCCGACCGTCATGAGCTTTATTGCGAGGTGCCAGACGAGCCCGATGCGGACGAGCCGGTGGAAACGGGGACCGAGCCGCCGCGCGGCGTGTTTCGGCGCGTGATCGCGTGGCCGCGCGGTTTCTTCAGGCGCTTGCGCGCGCGGTTTCACGAGATGCTCGCCGAAGCCGAACGGGAGCGCCGGCTCGGGCGGGCGGGCGGCGAGCCCGCTGCCGGGACCGACCAGGGGTGGCTGGCGCGCGGCAACGCACGATTCATGCGATGGGTTGCCGAGAGCATCGCCGAGCAGCGGCTGCTGTGGCACCTTCGCGGTCAGACCGATGCCAGCCTGTTCTATCCCGACGACATCGACGAGGACCGCGCCACCCGCGCGCTTCGCTCGCAGCTCGAGATCGATTTCGACAAGCACCGCTTCTGGCTGACGATCGACGGGGTTCTGTTCGTCATTTCCGGGGTGCTCTTCTTCGTGCCGGGACCGAACGTCGTCGCTTACTACTTCGCCTTCCGTCTCGTCGGTCATTACTTCTCGATGCGCGGCGCGCGGCAAGGATTGTCCGGCGTGACCTGGCGCAACGAAGGCAGCGCGCCGCTCGCCGAGCTGCGTCGTGCCATCGCGCTCGAACCGTCGGCGCGCGACCAGCGCGTCCAGGACGTGGCCGGGCGCCTCAAGCTCGAGCACCTGGCCAGCTTCTTCGCGCGCACCGCGGCCATGTTCTGACGGCGTTCGGCGTTCGGCGCTCGGGGTTGGGGCCGCCTGGAGGCCTCGAGACCGTCCGAACTCCGAACGCCGTACGGCGAACGCCGAACGCCGAGCGCCGTATGAGATACTCACGGACGCCTTGAAACTACAGGACATCGCGGCGCGACTCGAGTGCCGCCTCGAAGGCGATCCGGACATCGACATCCGCGGTGTCGCCGCGATTGACGATGCGGTTCCTGGCGATCTGACCTTCTTCACCAACCCCAGATACGCGGCGTCGCTGCGCACGACGCGCGCGTCGGCGGTCATTCTCGGCGAGACGGCAGACGCGGCGTCGTGCGCGATGCTGCGGGCGCGCCATCCGTACCTGGCATTTGCGCGCGCCGTCGAGCTCTTTGCCGATCCGTGGCGGCCGCCCGCCGGGCGTTCATCCGACGGCCGCGGTCGGACAGGACGTGACGCTCGGCGCCGGCGTGTCGATCGGACCGTTTGCCGTGATCGGCGACGGCACGCGCATCGGCGCCCGGTCCATCGTGCACGCGCACGTCGTGATCGGCCGGCAGGTCGAGATCGGCGAGGACTGCGTGCTGCACGTTCGCGTGTCGATTCGCGAGCGCATCCGCCTCGGACACCGCGTGATTCTCCAGGACGGCGTGGTCATCGGGAGCGACGGATTCGGCTTCGCGCGCCGCCCTGACGGGACGCATCACAAGATTCCGCAGATCGGCGGGATCGTCATCGAAGACGACGTCGAGATCGGTGCCAACGCGGCCGTCGATCGTCCCGCCGTCGGCGAGACCCGGATCGGCGCCGGCACGAAGATCGACAACCTCGTGCAGATCGCGCACGGCGTCACCATCGGCCGCAACGTCCTGCTCGCGGCGCAGGTGGGTGTGGCGGGCAGTGTGACGATTGAAGACGACGTGACGCTCGCCGGCCAGGTGGGCGTCGCCGGACACATCACGATCGGCAAGGGCGTGATCGCGACGGCGCAGACCGGCATCCCGAACTCGGTCGAGGCCGGCGCGTTCATCTCCGGATATCCCGCCATTTCCAACCGCGACTGGCTGCGCGCGTCGGCCGTCTTCCGCAAGTTGCCCCAGCTCAAGAAGCTCGTGGCCGACCTCGAGCGCCGAATCCGGGAGCTGGAGGATATGCCATAATCGAAGTCTCCCATGCATTCGACCATTTTCGGCCGGAACTCGACGCTCGAGGACCGCGCTTCGCGCTGCTGGCGCTCGCGGGTTGGATCGCGATCGAGTCGGCGCCCCAGGGCCGCCGTGCGGCCTCCCAAACTCGACTACAAGATGACGACGCTCGAGAACGGCCTCAAGGTCGTGCTGCTCGAGGATCATTCGACGCCGATCGTGCACACCGAGATCTGGTATCACGTCGGGATCGAAGAACGAGAAGAAGGGGCGCACGGGGTTTGCCCACCTCTTCGAGCACATGATGTTCAAGGGTTCCAAGAACGTCGAGCCCGAGGGGCATCCGTCACGCATCTCGAGCATCGGCGGTCAGAGCAACGCCTCGACCAACGAGGATGCGACGATCTTCTGGGAGACCACGCCCGCGCAGTACCTGCCGATGGTGCTCTGGCTCGAGGCCGATCGCATGGCGACGCTGCGCATCGACGAGAAGGTGTTCCAGACCGAGCGCGAGGTCGTGAAGGAAGAGCGGCGCATGCGCGTCGAGAACCAGCCCTACGGGAAGCTGAACGAGATCATCTACGACCAGGCGTTCACGACGCATCCCTACAAGCACCCGACGATCGGCAGCATGGCCGACCTCGAAGCCGCGTCGATCGACGACGTGCGGGACTTCTTCAGGACCTACTACGTGCCCGACAACGCCACGCTCGTCCTGGTCGGCGACTTCGATCCGAAGGAAGCGCTGGATCTGGTCACGCAAGTACCTCGGACGGGTACCGAAGTCGACGCGGCCCGTGCCACGCGACATTCCCGCCGAGCCGCCGCAGACCAAGGAACGCCGCGTGCGGATCGACGAGAACGTGCCGCTGCCGGCAGTGGTCGTCGCGCACCACATCACGTTCGATGGCGATCCCGACTCGTATCCGCTGCACATCGCGTCGAAGGTGCTGTCGGACGGCCAGAGCTCGCGCATCTACCGCAAGCTCGTCTACGAGGACCAGCTGGCGCTGGCCGCGTTCGGCCAGGGGAACATCATCGAGGATCCGAATCTCTTCTACGCCGTGGCGATCGTGCAGCGCGGACGTGCGCCCGACGAGGCTACCAAGGCGCTCATCGCGGAGCTCGATCGGCTGAAGTCCGAGCCGATCAGCGCCGCCGAGCTGCAGCAGGCCAAGAATCAGTTCGCGCGCGACTACATCCTCAGCCGCGAGTCGAACAAGGACAAGGCGCAGCAGCTGGCGCACGCGGCCGTCATCCACAACGACATCACGACCGCCGATGGCGAGTTCGAGATCTTCATGAACATCACGGCTGCCGACGTGCAGCGCGTGGCACAGAAGTACTTCACGCCGGAAAACCGGCTGGTCATCACCCTCATGCCGAAGGGTTCGGGAAGCGGCAGGGAGCTGCCGCAGTGACCCGTCGCATTCGCGCTTCATCACCATTCTCGCCGTCGCCGCGACATCACGCCGCCGCCGGCGCAGGCGCAGGTCAAGGATTGGCCGTCGGAGTCGGCGCCCCCGCCGCTGGCCGCTCGCGACGTCAAGTTTCCTCCTTACCAGATCCGGACGCTGGCCAACGGACTTCAGGTCATCGCCGTGGCGCACCACGAGCAGCCGGCGGTCAGCCTGCGGCTGATCATCCGCGCCGGCGGAGCGCAGGACCCGGCGGACAAGTCGGGTGTGGCGACGCTCGTCGCCGCGCTGCTCGATCAGGGAACGACGACGAAGGACGCCGAGCAGATCGCGACCTCGATCGATTCGATCGGCGGCCTCGTCGGCACCGGTGCGGGCAGCGATCTGTCCTTCATCAATGCGATTGTGATGAAGGACAGCTTCGCCTTCGGGCTCGACATGGTGTCGGATCTCGCGCGGAACCCGAAGTTCGCGCCGGACGAGCTCGAACGGCAGCGGCAGCAGATCCTCTCGGGCCTCAAGGTCGGATACGAGGATCCGGACTACATCGCCGGCATGGTGTTCGACCGGCTCGTCTACGGTTTTCATCCCTACGGCCGTCCGGACTCGGGCACGCCGGAGTCGATCTCGAGCATCACGCGCGACGATCTCGTCGCGTTCCACAAGGCCTGGTTCGGCGCCAACAACGCGATTCTCGCCATCGTCGGCGACATCACGCACGAGGAGGCGTTTGCCGGCGCCGAGCGCGCGTTCGGCAAGTGGGGCCGATCCGAAGCCACGGCGCCGAAGCCGGTCGATCCGCCGCCGCCGACCCGGCGCGTCGTCGTCATCGATCGGCCCGGTGCGGTTCAGACGGAGATTCGCGTCGGCAACATCGGCCTGCCGCGCCGGCACAAGGACTACCTGGCGCTCGATCTCGCCATCAATATTCTCGGTGGGGAAGGCGGCAACCGGCTGCACCGCGTGCTGCGCTCGGATCGCGGGCTGACCTATGGCGCCTCGGCCGACGTCAATGCGCTCAAGGACACGGGCAACATCGTCGCCGACACCGACACGCGCTCGGAGGTGACCGGCGAAGCCCTGCGGCTCATCGTCGACGAGTTCTGGCGGCTGCAGCGCCAGCGCGTGCAGGAACGCGGAGCTCGCCGACGCGCAGGCGTACCTGACCGGCAGCTTTCCGCTCACCATCGAGACCCCCAGCGCGATCGCGCTGCAGGTGCTCAACGCCGTGTTCTACGGGCTCGACCTCAACGATCTGCAGACCTATCGCGAGCGCGTCAATGCCATCACGCCGGATGACATCCAGCGCGTCGCGCGCGAGTACCTGCGGCCCGATCGGCTGTCGATTGTCCTCGTCGGCGACGCGTCGGTGTTCGCCAAGCAACTCGCCGGCGTCGGGCTTCGATCAGTACGAACGGATCGCGCTCTCCGATCTGGATCTCGGCTCCGCCGATCTCAAGCGCCACGGTCCTCCCGCGAACCGCTATCGAGCCGGCCGCGTTCACGTCGACGTCCCCCGCCCCGCGGCGCCCCATGGCCGCGCGAACCGGGCAGACCGCGAGCGCCGCGCCGGCCGAATCGGTTCGCGACGTGATCGCGCGCGCCGTCAAGGCCAAGGGCGGTATCGACAAACTGCGGTCGATCCGAACCGTCAAGGCGACGGCGACGACGACGATGGTTGGGGGGGCTGCGGGTCCGGCGACCTTCGACACCACGTCGTACATCCAGTACCCCGGTTCCTTCCGCGTCGACGCGACGACCGCGTCGGGCCCCGTCGTCCGTGTGTTCAGCGGTGGCGAGTGCTGGGTGAAAGACGAGCGCGGTATCCGATCGGCACCGGCGGCCGAGGCCGATCAGATGCGCGAGCACCGTGCAGCGCGATGTCATCGGGCTGCTGCTGGCGCTCTCCGACGGGAAGGTGCCCGCCACGCGTCTCCCCGACGTCGTCGAGGAGGGCCGCGGCCTCACCGCTATTGGTGTCGGTGGCGGTGCCATGCAGGCGGTCGTTCTGTTGCTCGACCCCGAGACGGATCTGATTCGCGCGCAGCGCTACGACGCGCCGGCAGGCGCGGCGGGCGGACGACCGTGGAAGAGCAGTTCTCCGACTACCGCAGCGTCGACGGTCTCCAGGTGGCGTTCGCCGCCGTCGTACAGGCTGGAGGACAGCCGGTGCTCACACGCCGCGTGCGCACGTTCGAGTACAACATCCCCCTCGCCGCGGATCTCTTCACGAGGCCTGCGTAGGAGCGGTTCGCGAACCGTGCGCGTCATGATTTCCTGCGGCGAGCCGTCCGGGGACGTGTACGCCGGCGCGCTCGCGCGCGAACTTCTCCAGATCAATCCATCCGCGACCATTACCGGCTTCGGCAGCGAGCGGCTTCGCAGCGCCGGCGCCGAGTCTGGTTGCCGACTTTCAGGGTCTGTCGGTGACGGGCCTTCTCGAGGTGGCGCGCGTGCTGCCCCGCACGTACGCGATCTATCGCAGGCTCCTGGCGCATGCCGAGGCCACCAGGCCGGATGTGTTCGTCGCGATCGATTACCCGGACTTCAATTTCCGGCTGGCACACGCGATGCGACGGCTCGGCGTGCCGGTGGTGTACTACATCAGCCCGCAGCTGTGGGCCTGGCGCCCTGGACGGATGAAGACCATGCAGCGCATCGCCGATCGCGTGCTGGTCATCTTTCCCTTCGAGGAAGAGATCTACCGGCGCGCCGGAGTCGCGGTCGAGTGGGTAGGCCATCCGCTGCTCGACGTCGCGGAGGCCCCGCAGCCGCGCGACACCTTCCTGACGCGCCTCGGTCTTGACCCTGCCAGGCCGGTGGTGGCGCTGCTCCCAGGGAGCCGCATCAACGAGGTGCGTGCGATCCTGCCGGGGCTGCTCGATGCCGTCCGTATCATTCATGGACGTTCGCCTGCCGCGCAGTTCGTGCTCGCGCGCGCCCCGCATCTGCCCGACGATCTGTTTTCCGGCATCGATGCCGACGGCCCGGCCATCACGGTGCTCGCGAACGCGACCGACGACGTGCTCGCCGCGGCGGACGTGGCGCTGCTCGCCTCCGGTACGGTGACCGTGCAGGCGGCGCTGCGCGAGTGTCCGATGGTCGTCGTGTACCGCGTCTCACCGCTTACCTACCGGCTCGGCCGCCCCTTCGTCCAGGTGAACACGTTTGCGATGGCGAATCTCGTCGCCGGTCATCAGGTCGTGCCGGAGCTCATGCAGGATGACTTCACGCCCGAGTCGGTCGCGACGCAGGCGCTGGCGCTCCTCGAGGATCCCGTGCGCTCGGCGACGATGCGGGCCGAGTTGCGAGACGTCAGGGCGAAGCTCGGAACACCGGGTGCGAGCCGTCGCGCGGCCGAGGCCGTCATGGCGGTGGCGACGGGGAAACGCGCGCAGCGTTTGGGGTAGACTGCTCACATGGGTCGCGTGATTCCTTTTGTTGCGTCTGTACTCGTCACCTCCATTGCGAGCGCGACGGTGCTCGTGCCGGCCGAGTTCAGCGAGATCGTCGGCGGCTCGGAGATCATCGCCTACGCGCGCATCGTCGATGTGCGCCCCGAGTGGGCGGATGGGCGCCGCTGGATCGACAGCGTCGTCACGGCCGAGGTCGTGACGTACCTGAAGGGCGGACCGGACGAGACCATCACCTTCAAAGTGCCCGGCGGAAGACTCGGACGCTATCGCAGCGTCGTCGTGGGCGCGCCGGTCTTTGCGCGAGGCGACGAGGCGGTGCTGTTCCTCAAGTCGAACGGGACGCCCGGCGAGAGCCTGCCTGACATCTTCGGCCTCAATCAGGGCGTGTTCCGCGTCAAGGTCGATCCACGCACGGGGCAGCGGATGGTCGTCCCGCCGCCCGTGAGTGCTGGCCCCGCGACCGAGCCAGCCGCCGGCGAGCCGCAGCCCGTCAAGCGGGGCTCTCTCGATCGCCGCCCGCTGCCGTTCGACGCGTTCGGCGCTCGCGTCCGCGAAGTGATGGCATCGGCGCGCAAAGGGGCGAAATGACGCGGCGTTCGCGCACGCTGGTAGCTTTCACGGTTCTGGCGCTCGTCCTTGCCGCTCCCGTCGGGGCCTATCTCAAGCTTGGCACGCGCGTCGGCAATCGAACCGAGAGCCTGCGCTGGCGCCAGTTTCCCATTCGCTACTTCGTGACCGACGCCGGCGTCGCTGGCGTGACCGCCCAGCAGTTCCAGACCGCCGTGACGCGAGCCTTCAGCACCTGGCACGCCGTCGAGAATACCCAGACCTCATCGACCTTCGTCGGGTTCGTGCAGGCGCGGCCGTTTGTCGAGGACGGCGCGAACGTGATCGGCTACCTCAGTCAGCCCGGGCAGGATCGGACGCTCGCCGCCACGACGTTCACCGTCGACGAGACTGACGGGCGGATCCTCGAGTCGGACATCTACTTCAACACGATCTTTCCCTGGTCGACCGCCGAGGGCGGCGGCACGGATCGCTACGACGTCGAGTCGATCGCGCTCCACGAGATCGGACATCTGCTCGGCCTGTCGCACTCCGCGCTCGGAGAGACCGAACTCATCGGCGGCGGCCGCCGCGTGATTGCCGCCGAGGCCGTGATGTTTCCCATCGCGTTCACGCGCGGCAATATCGCCGACCGATCGCTCAAGGCCGACGACATCGCGGGAATCTCCGATATCTACGGGACGACGACCTTTTCGCGAGAGTTCGGCAGCATCAGCGGGCGCGTGACGAAGGGCGGACGCGGCGTGCAGGGCGCCCACGTCGTGGCATTCAGCCCGCAGACGGGAAAGCTCGTCGGCGGCTTCACGCTGACCGCCAACGGCGACTTCGTCATCGCCGGCCTCGCGCCCGGACCGCACGTGCTGCGTGCCGAGCCGCTCGACGATGGCGATGTCAACAGCTTCTTCGACGACGACTTCGACGTGGACCTCGACTTTCGGGTCACGTTCTACGATCGGGTCGTCGCCGTGCCGCGCGGCGGCGGCGCGAGGAACGTCGAAATCAAGGTGACGGCCAAGTGATGTCGGCTGGCCAGTGCCTGATGGCACGGGTGTGCGGCATCGCGCTCTTCCTGGGTTCGTCGGGCCTCGCGGTGCCGGCGATGGCGCAGTCGGCGGCTGCGGCAGGGCCCCGGACAGGAAGGTTGGAACTGAGCGGCGGCGTCGTGTTCGTCGGTGGCTACGGGCTCGGGGAGAAGAACGCCGAGCTCACGCCGAACAGCGGATCGTCGAGATTCGACGAGTTCACGACCGACAACCAGGTCCGGCAGGCGTTTGGCGTGCAGGCACGGATTGGGTTCGTCGTGACGCCTGCGCTCGTCGTCGAGGGTGGCCTGCGGTTCACACGCCCGGTGTACGAGGTGCGAGTGAGCGGTGACGTGGAAAACGCCGCCGATGCGACTATCAAGGAGACGCTGAGCCAATACGTGTTCGACGGTTCGGTCGTCTGGCAGTTCTCGCGCCAAGGGCGCGCGGTGCCGTTCGTGTTCGGCGGCGCCGGCTACCTGCGCGAGCTGCACGAAGAAGGTGCCCTCGTCGAAGAAGGTGTGGAGTATCACGCCGGCGGCGGGCTCAAGTGGTGGTTCGGAGAGGGCGGGCGCCGTTTCGGTGTGCGCGGCGAAGTCGGCATCTCGATTCGAGACGGCGGGTTCGATTTCAAGGACAGCCAGCGCGTGGTGCCGGTCGCCGGCGGTTCCGTGATTTATACATTCTGACACTTTCAGCCAGCGCCTGCGGCCCGAGCGCGGCGCGGAGCCGCCGCGCGAGAGCGAGCGGGGGTGGGCCCCCCGCGAGCGTTGAGTAATGCCCGAAATCGCCTTTCGCGGGGTCCGGCTCGAGCGAGGCGGCACCCACGTCCTTCAGGGCCTCGACCTCGAGGTCGGGCAGGGCGAGACGCTCGCGCTCGTCGGGCGGAGCGGTGCCGGCAAGAGCACCATCCTCAAGCTGATCAATCGACTGCTCGTGCCGGACGCGGGCGACATTGTCGTGCGCGGCCGGGCTGTCTCCGCGTGGGATCCGTTCGATCTCAGGCGCCACATCGGCTATGTCCTTCAGGACGTCGGCCTCTTCCCGCACTTGACCGTTCGCGACAACGTCGCGGTCGTCCCGCGGCTGCTCGGCTGGGACGAGGCGCGAATCGGCACACGAGTCGACGCGCTACTTGGCCTCGTCGGCCTGCCAGCGAACGAGTTCGCGGGGCGGCGGCCCGAGCAGCTGTCGGGCGGTCAGCGTCAGCGCGTCGGTGTTGCGCGTGCGCTCGCCGCCGATCCGCCGATTCTGCTGATGGACGAGCCATTCGGCGCGCTCGACCCCGTCACGCGTAGCGAGCTGCACGGCGAGTTCCGTCGCATCCAGTCGGCGGTCCGCAAGACGATCGTCATCGTCACGCACGACATGGGCGAGGCGCTGTCGCTCGCCTCGAGGATCGGGGTACTGGCCGACGGCGTGCTCGTCGCGCTCGACCCGCCGGCGGCGATCGCGAAGAGCGCCGATGCGCGCGTGCGTGCCATGCTCGAGCCACTCGTCGAGGCCGTGTCGGCGCTGCAGGGGCAGGTTCACTCGTGAGCGTGCTTCACTTCTGGGCCTCGCACCGCGCCGAGTTCGGCGCGCTGCTGCTGCAGCACCTGTTCCTGGTAGCGGTTTCGACCGTCGTCGCCGTTGCCATCGGCGTTCCCCTTGGCATTCTCGCGGCGCGGCGGCCGCGTCTCGGGGCGCCGATCGTCTGGCTGGTCAACGCGGCGCAGACCGTGCCAAGCCTGGCGATGTTCGGCTTCCTGCTGCCACTGCCGCTCATCGGGGGCCTCGGTGCGCGGGTGGCCATCACCGTGCTCATCGTCTATGCGCTGTTGCCGATCGTCCGGACCACGATTGCCGGCATCCGGTCGGTCGACCCCGCGCTCGTCGAGGCCGGGACGGCGCTCGGCATGACGCCGCGTCAATTGCTCCGGCAGGTGCAGCTGCCGCTGGCGCTGCCGTCGATTGTCGCGGGCATTCGCGTTGCCGCGGTGATTGGTGTCGGCACAGCGACCATCGCCGCGGCGGTTGGCGCCGGTGGGCTCGGAGAGTACATCTTCCGCGGCCTGTCGATGGTCGATCCGACCGTCATCCTGGCCGGGGCAATCCCGTCAGCGGTGCTGGCGTTGTCGCTCGACGGCGGGTTGACGCTCGCCGAACGCGCGGTGCGCGGCAGGCTCAGCGGCGGCCCGCGGCGTCGGACCTGGGTTCCGTTGCTCGTCGTCGCGGCGGTGCTGGCGATCGTCGTGGGGGCGGTTGTCGTCCGCCTCCGTTCCGAGACCCCGATTCGCGTCGGGTCGAAGAACTTCACCGAGCAGATTCTCCTCGGCGAAATGCTGGCGCAGACGCTCGAATCGCGCGGCGTCCTCGTGGAGCGACGCCTGAACCTCGGCGGCACCTTCATCTGTGATCGCGCCATCCGCGCCGGCGACATCGACGTGTACGTCGAGTACACGGGCACGGCGCTCACCGCCATCTTCCGGCAGCCCCCCGAGACCGATTCGAGCCGCGTTCTCGACGCGGTCCGCCGTCGCTACGCGGACGCGGGCTTGACGGTTCTCGATCCGCTCGGGTTCGAGAACACTTTCGCGATTCTCGTGCGGTCGGCCGATGCCGAGCGACTGGGGTTGAAGACCATCGCCGACGCATCGGCGCACACCGCAGGGTGGCAGGCGGGCTTTGGCTACGAGTTCCTCCAGCGCGAAGACGGCTATCCCGGCCTGGCGAAGACCTACGGGCTGACGTTTCGAGCGCCTCCGCGGGCCATGGATCTGTCGCTCATCTATCGGGCGCTGGCGGAGCGGCAGGTTGACCTGGTGGCAGGCGACGCCACCAGCGGTCTGATTGACGCATACGGGCTCGTCATGCTCGACGACAACCGGCATTACTTTCCGCCCTATGACGCGGTGGCGCTCGCGCGGAGCACGACGCTGCTGGCGCACCCCGAGGTGCGCGACGGGCTCACCGCACTCCGCGGACGGGTTTCGCTCGCGGACATGCGCGCGATGAACCGCGCCGTCGATTCAGAACGTCGCGACCCGGCGGACGTCGTTCGCGCGTTCCTGGCGCGGCGACAGCGATGACTGAGATCGCCCCTTGAACACACACGCCCCTGTGGAGAATGATTAAGGATGGGTTTCAACAACTCCTTCGGCACACAGACTTCGCTGACCTCGGGCAGAGAGACCTTTCAGATGTTCAGCCTGCCGGCGCTCGAGAAGGCCGGCTTCCCGGGGATCGGGCGGCTGCCCTTCTCGCTCAAGATCCTCCTCGAGAACCTGCTGCGCCGCGAAGACGCCCGGTTCGTCGACCCCGAGGACATCCAGGCTCTTGCTGGCTGGGACGTGACCTCGAAGGTCCAGAAGGAAATCGCGTTCACGCCCGCCAGGGTCCTCCTGCAGGACTTTACGGGCGTCCCGGCGGTCGTCGATCTGGCCGCGATGCGCGACGGCATCCTGCGCCTCGGGGGCGATCCCAAGAAGGTCAACCCGCTGCAGCCGGTCGAGCTCGTCATCGATCACTCGGTCCAGGTCGATCACTACACCGAGGCCAACGCCGCCGACCTCAATGCCCGGCTCGAGTTCACGAGGAACCGCGAGCGCTATACCTTCCTTCGCTGGGGTCAGGACGCGTTCCAGAACTTTCGCGTCGTTCCGCCAGACACCGGCATCGTGCACCAGGTGAATCTCGAGTACCTCGCGCGGGTCATCTTCAAGGAACAGATCGACGGGCGACTGCTCGCCTATCCCGATACCCTTGTCGGCACCGACTCGCACACGACGATGGTCAACGGCCTGGGCGTCGTGGGGTGGGGCGTCGGAGGGATCGAGGCCGAGGCCGCGATGCTCGGACAGCCCATCTCCATGCTCATCCCGGAAGTCATCGGCTTCCGCCTTGTTGACCGCCTGCCGGAAGGGGCGACGGCCACCGATCTCGTGCTGACGATCACCGAGAAGCTCAGAAAACTCGGCGTTGTCGGCAAGTTCGTCGAGTTCTTCGGCCCCGGGCTGGAGTTTCTGACGATCGCCGATCGCGCGACCCTCGGCAACATGTCCCCGGAGTACGGAGCGACCATCGCGATCTGCCCGATCGACGACATGACGCTCGACTATCTGCGGCTCACCGGCCGCGACGATGCGAGTATCCGGCTGGTCGAGGCGTACGCGAAAGAACAGGGGCTGTTCCGCACGGAGGATTCGCCGGAGCCCGTCTACACGTCGACCGTCGAGCTCAACCTGTCCACGGTCGAGCCCAGTCTTGCCGGCCCCAAGCGCCCGCAGGACCGTGTCTCGCTCCGGCAGGCCAAACTCGGGTTCGAACAGGCGCTCCAGGTGATGCTCACCGAGCGCAAGCCCAAGGCGTCGGCAGCCGCAGCGGAGGCGGGCGCGGCGCCTGCCGCCGCAGCCGTCGCCACCGCCACCGCCACGGCGGTGCCGCCGGGTCTCGAAGGGCTCACCCATGGCTCGGTGGTCGTGGCCGCGATCACCAGCTGCACCAACACGTCGAATCCGAGCGTGATGATCGGGGCGGGACTGCTGGCCAGGAACGCCGTCAAGCGAGGCCTCAAGACCAAGCCCTGGGTCAAGACCAGCCTGGCGCCTGGTTCGCTCATCGTCACCGAGTACTACAAGGCCGCGGGCCTGCTCGAGTACCTCGCCGAGCTCGGTTTCAACATTGTCGGGTACGGTTGCACGACGTGCATCGGCAACAGCGGGCCGCTGCCGGACGCCGTGTCGAAGATCGTCAAGGATCAGAACCTGGTCGTGGCGTCGGTGCTGAGCGGCAACCGGAACTTCGAAGGGCGCATTCAGTCGCAGGTGCGCGCCAACTATCTGGCGTCGCCGCCGCTCGTTGTCGCCTACGCGCTGGCCGGCAAGATGCAGATCGACCTGACGTCAGAGCCGTTGGGGCACGATCCGCAGGGGCAGCCGGTGTATCTCAAGGACATCTGGCCGCCCGAGCGCGAGATCCAGGAGACCATGTTGCGCTCCGTGAGATCGGAGATGTTCCGCGACAAGTACGCGCACGTGTTCGAGGGTGACGACCGATGGCGCTCGCTGCCGGTGCCGACGGGCGAGCGCTTCGACTGGTCGGACGATTCGACTTACATCCGCAACCCGCCGTTCTTCGAGAACCTGACGCACGAGCCCGTGCCGCCCTCCGACATCCGCGGCGCCCGCGTGCTCGCGGTGCTCGGCGACAGCGTGACGACCGATCACATCTCGCCAGCCGGCTCGATCCCGGCGGACAGCCCGGCAGGGAAGTACCTGATCGGGAAGGGCGTGGCGCCGGCGGATTTCAATTCGTATGGCGCGCGGCGTGGTAATCACGAGGTCATGATGCGCGGCACGTTCGCCAATATCCGGCTGCGCAATCAGCTCGCGCCGGGGACCGAAGGCGGCTGGACGACGCTCCTTCCTCAGGACGAGGTGATGACGATCTACGACGCGTCGATGCGGTATCAGTCCGCCGGCGTGCCGCTCCTGGTGATCGCGGGCAAGGAGTATGGGTCGGGCTCGTCGAGGGACTGGGCCGCGAAGGGCACGCTGCTGCTCGGCGTCAAGGCCGTCCTTGCCGAGAGCTTCGAGCGCATCCATCGAAGCAACCTCGTAAACATGGGCGTGCTGCCGATGTGCTTCCGGACGGGCGAGAACGCGACGACATTGAAGCTCACCGGCCGGGAGACTTACGAGGTGCTCGGCATGGGCAACTCGCTGCGTCCGTCCGGAGACATGACGGTCCGGGTCACGGGCGAGGATGGCACGTCGCGGGATATTCAGGCGATCGCGCGGATCGACACGCCGGAAGAGCTGGTGGCGTTCCGACACGGCGGGATCCTGCCGTACGTCCTCCGACAGCTCGCGAAGGGGTGAGTCACCTGCCGTCCTCGTCTGAGATCAAGCGCCAGGCGACGGCCATCGGGTTCGACCTCTGCGGCATCGCGCCGGTCGCCTCGTTTCCCGAGCTGGGATTCCTGCGCGGATGGCTCGACGTTGGCTACGCCGGGGAGATGCACTATCTGCATCGATCCGCCGATCGACGCGCGGACGTTCGAGCCGTCCTGCCCTCGGCGCGGTCGGTCATCGTTCTGGCCACCATCTACAACGTCGAGCGGCCGTACTCGAACGAGCAAGGCGATCCGGGTCGTGCGGCCATCGCGCGCTACGCGTGGGGCGACGACTATCATGTCGTCGTCGAGGAACGGCTGGAGAGGCTGCTCGAATGGCTGCGGTCGCGCGCCGGCACCGGGTTCGAGGGCCGCGCCTACGTCGACACAGGGCCCGTCCAGGAGCGCGTCTACGCGCAGTATGCGGGGATTGGCTGGATCGGGAAGAACACGTGCGTCATCAATGAAGAGCTTGGGTCCTGGCTCTTTCTGTCGGTCGTCATCAGCAACCTCGCGCTCGAGCCCGATCAGCCGGCGCTTGACCAGTGCGGGACGTGCGCGCGCTGTCTCGACGCGTGCCCGACGGGAGCGCTCGTCGCGCCCCACGTGATGGATGCGACCAAGTGCATCTCGTACCTGACGATCGAACTGAAGGGCGCGATTCCCGAAGCGGCCCGCGAGGACATCGGACACCACGTCTACGGCTGCGACATCTGCCAGGAGGTCTGCCCCTGGAACCTCACGCCGTCGACGGGCGTTTCTTCTGATCGCGCGTGGCTGCCGCGGGCTGGCCTGGACGGGCCCTCGCTGCTCGACTTATGGCGGCGGAGCGACGATGAGTTGCGCACGTTGCTGAAGGGCAGTGCGATGAAGCGGGCAGGCGTCAAGCGGCTGCGGAGGAACCTCGCTGTCGCGGTCGGCAACGCCGGAGTATCCGCGAGTGCCGCGCTGCTCGAGGCGCACGACGAGCCGACCTGTCGCGACCCGCTGGTCGCAGACCACGTGGCCTGGGCCGCAGCAAAACTTCGTGGGTGATTGTCGATGTCCGAATCCTTTCAGCCGACCCTGCTCGTCTCGATGCCCCAGCTCCAGGATCCGAACTTCGCGCGTGCGGTGATCCTCCTCTGCGACTACATGCCAGACGGCGCGTTCGGCCTCGTGCTGAATCGCCCGACCGATCTGCCGGCCAGCACCATGGTGAAGCTGGAGCCGGCGGTCGCCGACGGGAACGCGCTGCCGCTCTGCATCGGTGGTCCGGTCGAGCCCGATCGTGGATGGATCCTCCTGGCCGACGCGCCCGACGAACCCGAGTACCGCACGATCTGCGAAGGCGTGTACCTGTCGACGTCTCCGGTGCTGCTGCGGCGGATTCTGTCGGCCTCGCCGCCGCCACGCGCGCGCGTGCTGGCGGGTTACGCCGGCTGGGGACCGGGACAGCTCGACACCGAGCTCGCCCAGTCGGCGTGGCTCATCGGCCGGATCGACCTCGACCTCGTCTTCGACGTCGAGCCGGAGCTGATGTGGGAGACCGCGATTCGCCGGCTTGGCGCCGACCCGTCATCGTTGCAGATGAGTCATGGGGTGCATTGACGGGGTTCAGGGTTCAGGGTTCAAGGTTCAAGGTTCAGAGGTTCAGAGTCGGGAATCCATCGAAATATCGCCCAATCTAAGAACTCTGCCCGATCTGAACCCTGAACCCTGAACCCTGAACCCTGAACCCTGAACCTATTTCAGTATCTCGGCAAAAAACTCGACGGCGCGCGGATCCTTCGACTGGCCCAGCCAGAACATCGCCTGCTTGCGCACGGCGGGATTTGCGTGCGTGCGCGCCACGGTGATGAGGAGGGGCACTCCCTCGTCCTTCGGCATTTGACTGAGCGCGAACACGGCGCGCTTCTTGACCTCGGTGTCGGGGTCCTGCTCGATGCGTTCCGTGATGGCGGCCGCGACCTTCTGGCCCGCCTTCTGTCCGAGCCAGAAGATCGCCTCTCCACGAATGCGGGGGTTGGGGTCGGTTCGCGCGAGCTCGAGCAATAGGTCGAAGGCGCCGGCTTCGCGGCTCTGGGAGACGCCGAAGACCGCGCCCTTCTGCACATCGGCGCTCGGATCTTCCTTGAGCACGCGCCTGAGAGTCGCCAGTCCATGCGCGCCTCGCGTGTTGCCGAGCCAGAAGGTGACTTTCTTCCGCACGGCTTCCGGCTGGGTCGGGGCAATCAGCCGGTCGAGTGATGCGTCGGCGGCCGGGTCACCATGGAGCGCGATGGCTGAGATCGCGCCGTCGGTCACGCGATCGCGCCGGCCGTCGGCAGGCGTCGCGAACGACTCGAGCAGCGCCACGCTGTCGGCCGGGCGAACGCCTTCGAGCCAGGTGACCGGTCCGGCCTCCCGCGTCGAGCTCGCAGTCTTCCGAGAACACGCGGATGCGATCGACGGCGCGCTCGGCGACGCGAAAGAGGACGACCATCCGGTCGGAGCCTTCGAGGCGGACGACGTTCCGGGCCGCGCCTGGCCCCGCGGTGCAGGTGCGCGCGTGGCCATCGACGTGCCGTCGGCCGAGGGCTCGAGCCGGCACGCGCGGCAGCAGCTGCTGCCTTCGGACATCACGACGTTTCCGTTGACCCAGTTGGTGTCGCCGCTGAAGCAGCACATCACGCGTTCGCCGTCGACGACCGGCACCGCGTAGCCGAACCAGGCCGCGTCGGCCTGGCTCGACACGAGGGAACGAAACGATTGTGCGAACGGCGATCCCGCGGGTTGAGTGGCCACGCGGCCGTTGGTGATCCGCGGCTGCTGCGCGGCGATGGTCACGCCGACGGCGAGCGACGTTGAGACAACCAGTGAGCGCGCTTGCGCGGGACATTGAGACAGCGAGAGCGCTTCCGACGAGGCGGTAGGCAGTCGGCATGGCGTCCCTACTTCAGCAGCTCCACCATGTAGTCGCGCGCCTCTTTGCTGTCCATGTTCGACAGCCGCTTCACCATCTCGGTCTTCATCGCCATGTCCTGCTCCTTGCGGGCCAGTGCGACGAGCGAGGCGGCGTTGCCCTGCGTGAAGAGGGAATTGATCACCTGGCGGCGGATCGCCGGATCCTTCTCGGCCGAGTAGATTTCGACCAGCGCGTCGCCCGCGGTGCGGCCGCCCATCACGCCGAGATTCCGCACGGCGAGCCGGCGCAGGTCCGCGTCCTTCTCGGTCTTCGCGATCTCCACCATCCGGGCCGTGTTGCCGCCGACCTGCATGGCCGAGAGAATCATCCGCTTGACGTCGACTGACGTCTCCTTCTGATACATCTGCCACAGCTCGTCGTTGGCGCCCATCGCGCCCAGCTGCCTGACCGCTTCACCCCGCAGCTCGGAATTCTGTTCCGTCTGCGCGGCGCTCAGGAGCCGGTCCTTCTCGCCGGCCGCCATGAAGGCCCGGAGGATGCGGCGCTTCACGTCGACGTCGGTCGATGAAGCATAGATCTCGGCGAGAGCGGCGCGGCTCTCGCGGCCGCCGTTGGCGCCGAGGTACTGAATCGCCTTGCTCTGCAGCTCGGGAATCGAGCTGCCCTTGGCGATGTTCAGAAGGACTTCACGGGCGCGCGGGTTATTCATTTGCGCCAGGACGAAGAGCGCCTGGCCCTTCAGCCGCGGCGACCCGGTGCCGGCCAGTTGCTTTTCGAGCATGGGCACTGCCTGCGCCGGGTCGCTGTTGGCGAGCGCCTGCATCGCGTAGATCTTCAGCTCCTCGTCGGCCTGGGCAGTCACGGGCTGCCCCGTCCCTCCCCGGATCTCGACCTCGAGCGGGCGGGCCTCCTTGAGGTAGCGGCTGTTGGGATAGCCTTTGGTCAGCTCGGAGAGGGTCGAGAGCGCGTCGGCGCGCTGCCCGAGCCGGTTCTGCGCGTAGGCCTTCCAGTAGAGCGCCTGTTCGACGCGCGTCCCCTTCAGATCGGCGAGCCTGGCGAAGTAGGTGACCGCGCGGTCCCAGCGGCCTTCGTAGAGGGCGTTATTGCCTTGCTCGTAAAGCGACGACTCGCGGTCGCGCTCCGACTGCGCGCGCTGTATCTCGCGTTCCTTCTGCTCGCGCTCGCGGTCTTGACGTTCGGCTTCGCGATCCTGCGTGTCGTACCACGGGCCGGTGCCGAGCTTCATCGGCGCCATCGCTCCCATCGGGCCCGGACCAATGGGGCCCAAGCCAATCGGACCGGGCCCAATCGGACCAGGTCCAATCGGGCCGGGCCCAATCGGCCCTTCGCCGACCGGCATGGGCGCCAGTGGGGGCATCGGTGCCATCGGCGCGATGACTGGCCGACCGAGGGGAACGCCGACCGGCGCCCCACCGGGGACTTTTTCCGGAACGCCAGCGGCGACTTGTGCTGCGGCCGGCGAGGCTATCGCCAGGCCCACGACGAATGAAATCGACAATGTGTGCTTCATGTGAACGTTCCTCTACACGCTTTACAGCGACGAGCGCTCGCCCGCTCGTTTAGGTTGATGAGCGCTGTTGCGCTCTCGCTTGAATAATTGACTTCTGCCGCTGCCGCACGTCTGCGGACACGACGCGAACCTTGAAGAGCAGGCTCCTGGACTCGATCCGCTGCCGCACCTCGGCGAGCCGCTCCGCCGACAGCTCCGCCGGACTGGCCGCGAGATCCACGAGTACCCGTTCGAGCTCATCGAGCAGATCGACGATGCCGCGGTCGCCGGTGGCCAGCGCCGTCTGTCGGTACAGGCGGTTGGCTGTGACCAGCTGCTCGGCGCGCGCGCGCTCATCCGAGATATCCACCGCGTTTTCATCGTCGGCGCTCACGATCTCGACGAGCATCATCTGCGACCGGTCGAGATGGTCGCCGAGATCGACCAGCAGGATCCGCTGCCGGAGGTCGTCCGCGGCGACCGTCGCGCCATCCTGCGACCGTGGGAGCAGCCGGCCGGCCATGAACGCGGCGCCGACGAGCAAGACGACGGTCGCCATCCACGCGAGTCGGCCGGGCGACAGCACGAACCACGAGAACCATCCGCCGCCCGCGCGATGGAGATTGGGCTCGAGACGCGCCCACACGGTGCGCTCGAAGTGCTCCGGCAACTCGGGCCCGGAGAGCGCGCTCTCGTCGACGACCGCCAGCACCCGCTGCAGCCGCCGCAGGTGCTCGTGGCAGTTCGGGCACGAGCTCAGGTGCGTCGCCGCGCGTGTCTCCTCGCTCGTCGACATTTCTCCGTAGTAGTGCAGGACGAGCTCGTCCTCGGTGAGGTGGATGTTCATGGCTCTGTCGATATCCGTGTTGTCCGTCGCCGTCATCCCTGACTCTCTTCCGTGGCGACGAAGGGCTCGAGCGCGGCGCGCATCTTTCTCACCGCGCGGAAGATGCTGTGCTTCGTCGCGTTCGTCTTGAGCCCGAGCGATCGGCTGATGTCCTCGATCGAGTTGCCTTCGAAGTGCCGCAGAACGAACGCGGCCCGCTCCCGGTGGCTCAGCGTGGACATCGCCGTGTTGATGCGATCCTGAACTTCCGTGCTCAACATGAGTCGCTCCGGTGTGTGCTGCCGGCTCTCTTCGCCGGCATCGTCGCTGCCCATCGCCTCGAGGTCCGCCGAGTCGTGTCCCGCTTCCCGGTGTGGCCGGGACCGAATCAAATCGATCGAGCAGTTCACGGCGATCCGGTGCAGCCACGTGCTGAAGTTCGCCCGCGACTCGAAACGGCCCAGCTGCTTGTAGGCCTTGAGGAAGGTCTCCTGGACCACATCCTCGGCGTCCGAGGGATTGCCGGTCATCCGGTGCGCCAGTCGGTAGACAGCCCGGCTGTGACGCTCGACGAGCGTCCGAAACGCCTCGCTGTCTCCGCCTCTCGCCAGCGCGACGGTGGCGATATCCGTTTGCGGCATCCGATTGCTTAGACGGGGGTTGCCGGCGTCGGTTAGGTCCTCTGGGCCGGCCAGGTGAGTGGCACCTTCGCCCGGAAGGTGGCTGGCACCTCTGCTTGGGGATGGGCCGGTGCCGGGCGCTCGTCGGTCCCGTCCACCGTCCCCTGGAGAGGTCATTTCAGGGTTCGAGCAGTGCCTGGACGCCGCGTTCCAGGGGTGTGATGCGGTATCCGAGATCTTCGACGCTGGCGCGGCTGTCGAGTGGCCAGTGGTGCCGGAAGATCTCCAGGGTTCCGCGGGTCAGGAGCGGGGGCCGGCCCGAGAGTCCTGCCCGGGCCTCCTCAAAGTAGGCGAGCGCCGTGGCGATGCCAAACGGGATGCGGCGGGGGAGCGCCGTTCCCCGCATCCGTTGGAGGATCTCGAACAGCCGCATCTGTGGGGCGTTCTCGCCACCAAGCGCATACTCGCGGCCGGGCACGCCCATCGTCAGCGCCGCCACGTGTGCCGACGCCACGTCCTCAACATAGGCGAATGACCACTCGCGGTCGGCCCCGATCGACGCCCGGCAGGCGTCCCTCGAGATGATCGCGGACGAGTCGGCCGACAAGGTTACCTTCGGTCGCCAGACCGGGTCCGTAGATGACGCCGGGCAGCATCGACACGATCGGCACGCCGCCGCTGGCTGCCGCGCGAGCCAGCGCGAGCCCCGCGACCTTGGTGCGCTGATAGTCGTTTGCGGTGAGGTGCGAGCGATGACCCGCCGGCGGCAGCGCGAGGAACGAGGACGTGTAGACCAGCCTGGTGAGGCCGCGCGCACGACACACGTCGATCACATTCTGGAAGCCGCCGACGTTGACCTCGTCGAAGTCTTCGCGGCGCGGACGCCAGATGCTCACGAGCGCCGCCGAGTGGCAGACGGCGTCCACGCTGCCGGCCGCGCGGTCGATCGCGGCGCGGTCGCGCACGTCTCCGTCGATCAATCGACCGGGCAGCCCGCTGCGGCTTGCCGCGCGCGCGAACACGACGGGCGTGTGTCCCTCGCGCGCAAGCGCGCGAACGATCGCCCGGCCGACGTACCCGGTGCCGCCTGTGACGAGCACGTGCATGGCGTATTCAGCAAACCGGCGCGGCGTCCTTGCCGACCGCCCGATCCCCTGATGATATGCTTTTGCCGATGTTCAAGCGGCAGACCACCGGCTCAGTCGTGTGCGCCTCGTGCGGATCGCTGGTCGGAGTCAACGATGCGACCTGCTACCAGTGCGGCCGGCGCAACCCCGGCCTCTGGGGCTTTGGCCCGATGCTGCGCGCCTTCGGCAACGATCTCGGCTTCGTCACGCTCGTCGTCTACGGATGCTCGGCGCTCTATGTGATCAGCCTCGCCTTCACCGTGGCGTTCGGCGGCAACATCATGGGATCGGGCAATCCGTTGACGATGTTGTCACCGGACACCGTGATTCAGTTCCTCCTTGGGGCGTCCGGTGCCCAGCCGGTATTCCGGTACGGCCGCTGGTGGACCATCCTCAGCGCGTCATGGCTGCATGGCGGCGTGTTGCACATTCTGTTCAACATGCTCTGGGTCCGGCAACTCGGGCCCGCGACCGCCGACATCTATGGTCCGGGCCGGATGATCATCATCTACACCGTGGCGGGTGCAGTCGGTTTCACGCTGAGCAGTCTGGGTGGGTTCTTCATGGGGTGGATGCCCATCCCGTTCCTGCGCGGCGCGTCCATGACCGTCGGGGCGTCCGCGTCGATCTTCGGGCTGCTGGGGGCGTTGGCCTATTACGGCCGCCGCGGAGGAAGCTCGATTATTCGCAGCGAGGCCATGGGCTATGCCGTGACGCTCGGGATCATGGGCTTCATTCTTCCTGGTGTCGACAACTACGCGCATGGGGGAGGGTTCCTGGGCGGGTACCTCGCGGGAATCTGGTTGGATCCCTTGAAGCCCGAGCGCATGGACCATCTCTTCGGCGCCGCGATCTGCCTGGCGCTGACCGTGCTCGCAATCGTGGCATCGGTCGTGACAGCGTATCCGCTGCTATTTTGAGTACAGATCGACAATCCGGCTAATCGCGCGCTGACAGACGCGGCAGAATCCGACCCGGTCGCGCGTGAACATGATGCAATCGGCTGCGGGACGATAGAGGCCCCGCGCCTCGTACGACGCGCCTTCGAACGCGCCGATGGTTTTCGAGTACTTCATCCCGCCGAGGAACTTCTCTTCCCACTGCCGCTCTTCGCGAAAGAGGGCATCCATCTCCTCTTCGGGCGCGTTGCGCTTGCGGATGGCGCGGCGGCGTTCCTGGATGGCCCGGCTCTGGCGCTCGAACTCGTCTTTCTCCCACGGCGTGGGCAGCGGTGTACCGGCCGAAACGAGATCGCGCCACTTCAGCGCCGCCGAGTCGGCGAGAGCGGTGACGTTCGGTTCCCACGGTTCGGGTTTCCTGTCCGGACTGGCTTCGTACGCGACGTCGGACGTGTAGTACTCGTCAGCCAGCGCCGCGAAATGGTGTCCGAACTCGTGCACGAACACGTATTCGGCAAAGGCGCTGTCGACCGAGGCCGTCGCGTGATCGTTGAAGATGCCGCCGCCTCCGTACGTTCGCTCGTTGGCGAGGATTTCGATGAACTCGTACGGCGCGGCCGACGCGGCGTCGCGCAGCGCGCGATTGTCGAGCGTCAGGAGGTAGCGTTCCGAGTCGAAGATGTTGTACTCGGCCGACAGGGGCGTCCGCCGGAAGACGCCGGCGTTCGGGCGGTTGACGCCGCTCTGGGCCGACGGCAGATCGAGTGCCCGGACGTTGAAGTCGCGCTTGCGGCTCTTGAACGGCTCCTCCGCGAACAGCGCCTCGATCAGCCGGGCGACGTCCTTGTGGAACTTCGGCAGCTGCTCACGCGTGTACCCCTCGCTCATTACCAGCAGGTCGACCTTGTCGGCGGCCGGCCCGTTCTCGAAAACGGTCCAGACCGTGCCCGCGTGCGCCGCGAGCGACGCCGCGTTCACGAAGCGCGACGCCGGATCGATGTCGGTCGACCAGATCGTCGAGAACCGGTTGTCTGCCTGGCGCTTCTGGAGCGTGACGCGAACGGGTTGGGTCGGCCACGGGAACCGCATCGACTCGTGAAAGCTCCGGTGCAGGGTCTTGACTTCAGCCGTTGTCTCCCACTCACCGTAGATCGACGCGAAACCGCGGGAGTAGATTACCCGGCCGCTCGCGGTGTCGCGCACGTCGAAGAAGTACTTACCGAGGTTCGTGGCGTCGATGAACTGCGTGCGGCTTCCTGCCCACGCGCCGTCGTTGACGACGCGATCGAGCGCGAGCGTCTCGCCCGACGTGGGCCCGCCGGTGTGGACGTAGTCGACGCGCATGGTCCGGCCGAAGTCGAACGGCGGAGGCGTTTGCGGGACAACGAGGAGGCGGGCGACAAACAGCAGGACGAGCCAGGTAGTCATCACGGCTCCAGTATAATTCCCGCGTGCGCAAACCCGTGGTGCTCATCACCGGCGCCGGCGGCGAGATCGGACACGGTCTCATCGAACGGCTGGCCGGCCAGTCCGCGCGGGCCGTCGTTACGCTCGACGTCGCCCGCCTCGAGCCGCCAATGGCATCCAAGGTCGATCGCGAGATCACCGGGTCGATCCTCGACAAGAGCGTGCTCGAGCGGGTGCTCGCCGAGTTCCAGGTGGAACTGGTGTTTCACCTCGCGGCGCTCCTCTCCACGCGGGCGGAGTTCACGCCCGTCACGGCGCACCAGGTCAACGTCGAAGGCACGCTCAACCTGCTCGAGTTCGCGCAGCGCGAGGCCGAATCACACGGCCGGCCGGTCGTTTTCATGTACCCGTCGTCGATTGCGGCGTACGGCCTGCCTGATCTCGAGACCAAAGCGCACGCCGGACGCGTCCGCGAAGACGAGTGGGCGCACCCGACGACGATGTACGGCTGCAACAAGCTGTACTGCGAGCAGCTCGGACGCTACTATGCGCGGCACTACAAGCAGCTTGCCGCCGAGCGCGCGAGCGGGAGAGTGGATTTCCGCTCGGTTCGATTCCCTGGCCTGATCTCGGCTCAGACGGTACCGTCGGGCGGCACGTCGGATTATGCACCGGAGATGATGCATGCCGCCGCGAAGGGCGAGCCGTACGCGTGCTTCGTGCGCCCCGATACGCGCATCCCGTTCATGGCGATGCCAGACGGCGTCGAGGCGCTCCTGCAGCTGGCGTCCGCCCCGGCCGATCGGCTGACGCGAACGGCGTACAACGTCAGCGCGTTCAACCCCTCCGCTGACGAGATTCGGACCGTGGTCGTCCGCTCGTTTCCCGACGCGCGGATCACGTGGGATGCCGACGCCAAGCGGCAGAGCATCGTCGATTCGTGGCCGGCGGATGTCGACGATAGCGCGGCGCGACGCGACTGGGGGTTCGCACCGCGCTACGATTTCGATTCGGCCTTCAAGGACTACCTCATCCCGCGAATCCGGGAGAGGTACGCATAGCTGCCCTTCCGTACTGACCGTGGCCCGTGTCGTCTGTGGTTTACTTCGGGCCCCACTCCGGAGGCGGAGCGATCGCCTCGGTTGGCGTTGACCCGGGATCGGGCCGGCCGGACCCCGTGAGCCGCGAGATGGCTCGAACGGTCATGTCGTGGTCGCAGAGGATTTGACACGAGAGCCGCACGCCAGTGGCGCCCTTGGCGGCGAGGACCTGTCGTTCCGCGGCCGTCATCGTCGTGGGCTCTCCCTCGACGAATTCCACACGACACGTGGTGCAGCGGGCGTTGCCGCCGCAGGCGTGCAGCACGTCGACCTTGGCGTCCTGCTCGATGGCCAGCACGAGCCGCTTGCCTGCGACAACCTCGACAGTTTCAAATCCTTCTACGGTCAGCTTTGGCATCGTTTCAAGACCTGTCTCACGAAAGGCGGGTGGATGGTGGACGGGGGTGTGCGGCATGCGCTCACGTCCCGTGTTTCAATGCGCAACCATCATACCGAATGTCGCGATTCGTACCTGCGCACGATATACTCGTCACACTCATTGGCCGCAGGCGAGGCCCGGCGCCGAGGCAACATACCACTCGGCTCGACGGCGCGTCGCATGACGCGCTTCAGGACAAATGCACGATATCAGGACCGCCCTGCGGGCCCTGGCGATCAGGCCCGGGTTTACCCTCATCGCGCTCATCACGCTTGCGCTTGGCATTGGCGCCAACGCCGCGATCTTCAGCGTCGTCGACGCCGTGCTGGTGCGGCCGCTTCCGTTCGCCGATCCGGATCGGCTGGTGATGCCGTGGGAGTTCAGCGCCGAAGTGCAGCGGCGCGCCGGTTTCGACCGCTTGCCCGCGTCGCCCGCGGATGTCACCGACTTCATCAATCGCAACACCACGTTCGAGGAGCTCGCGTCCCTGCGCGCCGAGCGCGTCAACCTCACGGGTGGGGGTGATCCTGAACGGATCGGCGCCGTTCGGGTGAGCCGCAACTTCCTCGCGACGCTCGGCGTGCAGCCCGTCCACGGACGCGATTTCACCGAGACCGACGGCGCCGAGAAGCGCGTCATCCTCATCGGCTACGGCTTGTGGCAGCGCCGATATGGCGGTGCGGTCGATGTCCTCGGTCGCGCCATTTCCATAAACGGGGAAGCCGCGACAATCGTCGGCGTCATGCCCCCGTGGTTCCATTTTCCGGCGGGAGGAGAGCTACCGACTGGATTCGGCTACGCGCCGATGCCGGAGGTCTGGAGCCTGGATCAGCTGACACCCGAGCTGCAGCGGACCCGTGGCGGCAAGAGCTTCTCGCTTGTCGGCCGTCTGCGCGCCGGCGTCAGCCGCGAGGCCGCCGAATCCGATCTCGCGGGGATTGCGGCCGATATTGCGCGGCAGTTTCCCGCCTCGAACGCCGGGTGGACGGTGCGGGTAATTCCGCTGCGCGAGCAACTCGTTGGCAGCGTGCGCACGCCGCTCGTCGTTCTCCTGACCGCGGTCGGGCTCGTGCTGCTCATCGCGTGCGCGAACGTCGCCAACCTGCTGCTCGTCCGCGCGGCCTCGCGTCAGCGGGAGGTAGCCGTCCGATACGCGCTTGGAGCGGCACGCTGGCAGATCCTGCGGCAACTGTTCATCGAGAGCCTGCTGCTGTCGCTTGCGGCCGGGGCGCTCGGCATCCTGCTCGGATTCTGGGCGCTTCAGGCGTTGCTGACCATGCTGCCGGCCGGCACGCCAGCGGTGTCCGAGGCCGTTCTCGACTGGCGCGTCGTGGCGTTCACGGCGGCGGTCTCGCTCATGACGGGCCTGGTGTTTGGCGTCGTGCCCGCGGTCCAGACCGCACGGGTGGACCTCACCGAAGGTCTTCGCGAGGGCGCCCGCGGCTCGATTGGCACCCGTCGCGCCCATCGCACCCGCAACATCCTCGTCGTCGTTGAAGTCGCGCTCGCGGCAATGCTCCTCATCCTGGCGTCGCTGCTGATTCAGACGTTCGTTCGGCTCTTGAACGTGGACACGGGCTTCCAGGCGGACGGCGTGCTGACGATGGAGGTGGCGTTGCCGCGAACGGTGTATCCGGGGCAGCGTCCAGCGGAGTTCTTCGATCGGCTGGTGACGCGCCTGTCGGCGGTGCCGGGCGTCGATTCCGTCGCGGCCACGTCGAGCGTGCCGCTCGCGGGGACGGAGAACCTCCGGCAGGTCACCGTCGACGGGCGTCCGCGGCCGGAGCCGGGGAAAGAGATCATCGCGGACTTCCGGGTGGTGACGCCGCAGTACTTCAGGACGATGGGCATTCCGCACGTGGCTGGCGACGAGTTGCCACGCCAACCGGGACCCGAGAGTCCGCTCGTGCTGCTCATCAATTCGATGATGGCGGACACGGTATTTGCCGGGGAGACCGCTCTCGGCCGGCGGATCAAGTTGACCAGCTTCGATCAGAACTCGCCGTGGTACACGGTTGCTGGCGTGGTGGGCGACACACGACACACCGCGCTCGACAGCGCGGTGCGGCCGCAGGTCTACGTGCACCAGAATGTCGAGCCGTCGTTGCAGATGATCGTCGTGTTGCGCACGAGGGATGACCCGGCGGGCTACGCCTCCGTGGCGCGCGCGGCGGTCCACGAGCTCGACGGCAACCAGCCCGCCGGCCGGATTCGTACGATGAAGGCCGTCGTATCGGATGCCGTTGCACGACAGCGCTTCACGATGTTCCTGGCCGGAGTGTTTGCCGCGCTGGCGCTCGTGCTGTCGCTCGTCGGGCTCTACGCTGTCGTGTCGTACTCGGTGGCCGAGCGCACCCAGGAGCTCGGGCTGCGGTTCGCCCTCGGCGCGACGCCGCAGAGCCTGCTCGGGCTGGTGCTGTCCGACGGCCTGAAGCTCGTCGGCGTCGGCGTCGCGCTCGGGCTGGCCGTCGCATTCGTGCTCGCGCGCTTCCTCGAGACCCAGCTGTTCGGCGTCACCGCCCACGACCCCGGCACGTTCATCGCGGTTCCGGTCCTGCTGTTCTGCGCCGCTATCGCTGGCTGTCTGATCCCCGCCCGCCGCGCCACGCGCATCGACCCGATGACCGCCCTGCGAACCCAGTGACGAGGCGGGGTACCCTGAAGGCATGATCCCCGCGCGGCTCCTGGTCGGGGCGTATGCCAGCGGGTGGTTTCCGATGGCAACCGACGGCGAGATTCGGTGGTATTCCCCTGACCCCAGGGGTATTCTGCCGCTCGACTCGGTGCACTTTCCACGCCGGCTGGCGCGCGTGGCGCGGCAGGGCAGGTTCCGCATCGAGATCGATCGCGCGTTTGACGACGTCATCCGCGGCTGCGCGTCAGACGACCGGGACCCGGCGGATCCCGGCAGCTGGATAGACGACGAGATCATCGAGAGCTACACGGCCCTGCACGAGCAGGGGATTGCTCACTCGGTCGAGACGTGGCTCGACGATCGGCTGGTCGGTGGGCTCTACGGCGTGGCCCTGCGCGGCGCGTTTTTCGGGGAATCGATGTTCCACCGGGAGACGGACGCCTCGAAGGTCGCGCTCGTCGCGCTCGTCGAACGTCTCCGGGCCCGAGGGTACACGTTGCTCGACACGCAGTGGGTCACGCCGCATCTCGAGCAGTTCGGGGCCGTGGAGATTCCGAGGACGGACTACCTGCAGCGTCTGGAGCAGAGCCTGCAACTCGACTGCACGTTCGCGTAGGCGCGGCGATCAATGGACGGTGTACGGTTCGCTCAGCGCGACGGGGGCGACCTTGGCGTCAAAGCGCTCGCCGAGCGCCGTGATCATCTGATAGGTTCCTTCGAGGACCCCGAACGGTGACGGCAGGGGCCAGCCGGATGTGTACTCGAACGATTCGCCGGGCGCCAGGGTCGGCTGCTTGCCGACGACGCCCGGACCGCGGACCTCGTCGATGTGACCCGCGCCGTCGGTGACGACCCAGTGCCGCGTGAGCAACTGGACCGTTTCGGCGCTTTCGTTGACGATCGTGACGGTGTAGAGGAAGAACCACTTGTTGCCAGATGGCTGGGATCGTTCCGGCGAGTACCGCGCGAGGATCTGCACGCGAACGCCCCGCGTCGTGGCTTCCGATGTAAACATACTTCAGCATCATGAACGATTCGCGCAGTGAGGAGCAAGATGCCGGTCTGTGCGCCCGGTGCGCACACGCGCTCGTCATCCGCAACGACCGCGGTTCGCGCTTCTATCTCTGCCGCCTGTCGGCCACCGATTCCCGCTTCACCAAATACCCCCCGCTGCCGGTGCGCCGGTGCACCGGGTTCGTACCCTCGCCCGAAGACGACGATCAGGAAACGACCTGATCGGGACCCGTTTTGCTAGCATTGAACTATGTATGCACGCCATTGAACCGGCTCGGCTGAAGCCGGGCGTGACCGTCCGCACGTTGCCACCGGACCCTGCGATCGGCGAGACGCCTCAGAGCCCCGAGGCGCCGGCCGCCGCCCTGATCACCGGCCGCGCACTCGTCTTCTGGGATCCGAAGAACCTGCCGGGGACGAAGCTCGCCAGGAAGCTCGACGCCATCGACACGGATCAGATTACTCCGGCCACCGATTGCGTGTCGGAGAGCCTCGACACCCTCGACGAACGCTGGAAGGCGGGATCGTTCCGATACCTGATGCCCGACTTCCGCGCGAGGGTGCACCGTGGCGAGAATTTCATCATCGCGGGCGACCGTTTCGCGATCGGCTCGTCCCGCGAGATGAGCCCGGCAGGGCTCAAGGGCGTCGCCGAGGAAGTCGGGCTGCAGATGGTCATCGTCTGCGGCCAGAACATGGGCGATATCTTCCGGCGAAACAGCTTCAATCTCGGCCTCCATGTCGTCCAGAGCGCGGAAGCCGTCGCCGACGCGCAGGATGGCGACGAGCTCACGTTCGATCCGCTCTCGAGGCAGTTGCGGAACGTGACGCGGGCAAAGACCTACGAGCCGGTGCCGCTGTCTCCGAAAGAAGAGGAGATTCGCCGGAGCGGTGGCATCTTCGAGGTCGGCCGGCGCGAGTTCCGAAAGTCGGTGATTACCCGTCCGTCGATCGATTGGCCGGAACACCACGCCGCCGAAAGGATGACGACAACCGAGCAGATCGTCTGGGCGCACCGGGTCGACAAGGAGTTGAGGCCCGGAGACCTGACGCCTGGCACAACGCTGCGTGTGTATGCGGATCTGCTTCCGGCCTCCGATGGCACGGCGCCCTTCTCGATTCACACGTTCAATCAGATTACCGGCGGCCGATCGATCTATCCGCGACAGGCGGCCATCGCCAACGATCATTTCGTCTTCACGGGTCTCGACGCGGATAACAAACAGACGAGCATCGGTCGCGAGTTCGCGCGGCTCCACGAGATCGAGAAGCCCTACTACGCCACGCCGGGCGACGGCATCTTTCATTTCTACTTTCCCGAGCAGGGGCTGGTGATGCCGGGCCAGTTCATTCCCGGCGCCGACTCGCACAGCCGCGCGTACGGCGCCTACGGCGCGGTCGGCATCGGCGTCGGTTCGACGACGCTCGGGTTCGGGTGGTCCACCGGGTACATCTACTTCACGCTAGCGAAGCAGCGGCGCGTCGTGTTTCGCGGCCGGCTCCAGCCCTGGGTCAGCGGCAAGGACATCGTGCTCGAGCTGCTGCGCCAGTGGGGCGCGAAGCAGTCGCAGGGTATGTCGGTCGAGCTCGTCGATGCCGACAAGCAACTTCCCATCGCCTATCGCAATACGATCGCGAACATGATGGCGGAAGCGGAAGCGCAGAACGGCATCTTCGCCCCCGACGAGATTACTGCGGCCTGGTATCGGCAGAAAGGCATCACGGATCTGCCGTATCCGCTCATCTCACCCGGCGTCGAGGCGATCTACGAGATCGACGAAAGCGTCGATCTGTCAGCCGTGCAGCCGATGATTGCCAAGCCGTTCAGCCCGGGGAACGCCTTCCCTGCCGACGAAGTGGCGCGCGAGCACATCACGTTCGACAAGGCGATGATCGGCTCGTGTACGAACGGCAGCTACGACGACCTGCTGCAGGCAGCGCTCGTCATTCGCGCGGCGCGCGCGCGCGGCGCGAGGAAAGTCGAGCGCGAGCTGGCGATCTTCCCGGGATCAGGAGGCGTCGGCCGTCAGATCGAGCGGCCTGATCCGCGGCTCGGAGGCGAATCGATCGCCGAGGTGTTCCGTTCGGTTGGCGGCGGCATCCGGCAGTCTTGGTGCGGTCCCTGCTTCGGCCAGGGGCCCGATGCCCTGACCAAGGGCCAGCGCGCGATCACGTCGTTCAACCGCAACTGGCAGAACCGGATGGGCCTGGGCGGCGAGGGCTATCTCGCCAGTCCCGCGGTCGTCGCGGCCTCGGCCCTCCTCGGCTTCATGGCGCCGCCGTCGGAGCTCGGGCTCGTGTGGGAGCCGGAAGCGTTCGGCGTGTGACGATCCTCCTCGTACGCACGATCGGCGTGCTGGTCGCGCTCGCCGTGAGCGGCCAGAACCCTGCACTCGTTCCGCTTAAGGCCGGGATGATCATCGAGCGATCGGTGACGATCCGGCCCGGCACCTACCGTCTCGTTGCGTCGCCTGATCTTGCGCGTCCCGCCATCACCATCCGCGGCGAGAACATCACCGTCGACTTCAACGGCGCGGTGATTGCCGGTGGACCCGACGGCGCCGACCCTGACGGATCTGCCGGCGTCGGGATGCTGATTGAGGGCGGTCGAAAGATCACGATCAAGAATGCCGTCATCCGCGGATACAAGGTCGCAATCCTGGCCCGGCGATCTCCAGAGCTGCACCTCTCGCACAACGACCTGTCCTACAACTGGAAGCCACGGCTCTACAGCGGCGTCGAGAAGGAGAGCCTCGTCGACTGGATGTCGTATCACCAGAACGACAAGGACGAATGGCTGACGCGGGGTGCCGCGATCTACCTCGCTGAATGCGACCGCGCCGAGGTCGATAACAACACCGCCGTTCAAGGGCAGAACGGCCTGATGATCGCGCGATCGTCGGGTCTGAAGATCTGGAACAACACGTTCCAGTTCCTGTCGGGGATCGGTGTTGGACTCTACCGGACCACCGACAGCACGATCATGCACAACCGGATCGACTGGTGCGTGCGCGGCTACAGCCACGGCTTCTACAACCGTGGCCAGGACTCAGCCGGCTTGTTGATGTACGAGCAATCGAGCCGGAACAAGGTGGCTTACAACTCGATCACCCACGGCGGAGACGGGCTGTTCCTGTGGGCAGGTCAGTCGACGATGGATACGGGGGAGGGCGGGTCGAACGACAATCTGTTTGAGCTGAATGACTTCAGTCACGCCGTCACCAACGGGATCGAGGCGACGTTCAGCAGGAACACGTTTTCGCGGAACCGAATCGACGAATGTTGGCATGGGGTGTGGGCGGGTTATAGCTACGGGTCGGTGTTCTCCGGGAACCGGTTTGCCCGCAACACCGAAGCGATTGCCATCGAGCACGGCCAGGACAACGTGATTGTCGACAACCTGTTCGACCGCGATGAGACAGCCGTTCGCCTCTGGCAGAATCCCACGCAGGATCCCAATTGGGGCTATCCGAAGTCACGGGATACGAGGAGCCACGGCTACCGCATCCAGGACAACACGTTCCAGGGAAACAAGACCGCCCTCGACATTCGTGCGACCGCCGAGGTGCGCGCTGAGCGGAACGTGTTCGAAGGGGTCGGCGTGCGGCTGGCCGGAGACACCTCCGGGCTCAGCCTGGAGTCCCAGCAGGCGCCCCCGCTTGCCACTGACTACATAGAACCACAGCGGTTGCCGCGCGGCATCGATCCGATGATCAATGAAGACTGGCGGCGTGGCCGCGCCCGGATCATCGTCGACGAGTGGGGCCCGTACGACTGGAAATCACCCAAGTTATGGCCCGCCGGTCGCTCGGACGAGAATCCCCTGACACTTCGTGTTCTTGGACCGCAGGGTGAGTGGAGACTGGTCAATGTGCGGGGCGCCACAGTCTCGCCAAACGCCGGGCTCGTACTCCGCGAGATCGTCGTGACGCCAACCACGACGTCTCCTATCGATTTCACTGTGACGCTTGAATATCGCGGCGGAGAGGTCATCTCGCCTCGAGGCGCGCGGACGCCGGCGGGGAAGCCCTACACCTTCAGCTACTCCCGCTTCTTCGTCCCAATCGACTGGACTGTCAGGTTCTTCGAGTACGGCGCCGACGCGGACCCCGTCAGGCAGCCGGCCGGATTCGCGAAGCTCGTTTCGGGCACACCGATCAAGACCGTCACCGCCAACCGGCTCGACTACATCTCCGGTCGCGCGATTGAAGACGGCGTCCCGCGCGATCGGTTCGCGCTCGTCGCCGAAGGTGCAACACCGCTTCCTCCAGGCGATTACACTCTCCAGGTCATCTCCGACGATGGCGTGCGGGTGTGGATGGACGGTGCGCTGATCCTCGACGAATGGGCACCGCACGAATCGAAAGTCAGCCGCGTGTCGATCCGCGGCGGCGTCGAGCGCCGTTTCAAGGTCGAGTACTACGACGGTACCGGATTCGCTGAGCTTCGTGTCGACATACAGAGGAAATGATGGACTGGATTACCGACCCGCAGATATGGATTGCCCTCGCCACGCTGACCTTCCTCGAGATCGTCCTCGGGGTCGACAACATCATCTTCATCTCCATCCTCTCGGGAAAGCTGCCTGTCGAGCAGCAGCCGCGGGCCCGCCAGGTCGGGCTGCTGGGCGCGATGGTCACGCGGGTGATGCTGCTGTTCTCGCTCGCCTACATTATCCGGCTCACCAAGCCGTGGTTCACCGTGGTCGGTGCGGAGATCTCGGGTCGCGACTTGATCCTGATCCTGGGAGGTCTCTTCCTGATGGCGAAGAGCACGCATGAGATCCACGACAAACTCGAAGGCGAGGAAGGGCACGCGTCGAACCGGGTCGCGGCGTCGTTTGTCAGCGTGATCGTCCAGATCATGCTCCTCGACATCGTCTTTTCGCTCGACTCGGTCATCACCGCGGTCGGCATGGTTGACGAGCTGTGGGTGATGGTCACCGCGGTCATCATCGCTGTGGGCATCATGATGTGGTCAGCCGAGCCGATCAGCGCGTTCGTGCATCGTCATCCGACGGTGAAAATGCTGGCGCTCAGCTTTCTCCTCCTGATCGGGGTCTCCCTGCTTGCCGAGGGCTTCGACCACCATATCCCGAAGGGTTATATCTATTTCGCGATGGGTTTCTCTGTATTCGTGGAGTCCATCAACCTCCGGCTGCGGCGCAAGGCGGTACCCGTCCATCTGCACGAGTCCTACGTGGCGAACTCGACCCCAGGCCCCGGGGACACTCAACCTTGAGTGTCCCCGCCGTTCTCTGGCACGCAGTTTGCGCCGGGGACACTCAAGGTTGGGTGTCCCCGGGAGATCCTGGCCTGAAACGTGCGCGGCCGCAGGGGCGTCTTACCGGTTACTGATGGGCAACATTTAGCCGACTCTCCTGAGAGGACTGTTCGAATGACTCGTTTCGCGACGTCCCTGGCCGCTGCGGCGCTGGCGGTATCCGTATCGATTTCCGCGCAGACGCCGGCCGGCCGATCGGCCCAACCGCCACTCGGGCCGAACCAGTGGCTCGTCGATTCGAACCATTCCGCCGCCAATTTCAGCGTGAGGCACCTGATGGTGTCGACCGTTCGCGGACAGCTCGGACCGATCACCGGCTCGGTCGAATACGACGGCACAGACGTCCGAACCATCAAGGCGGACGTGACGATCGACGTCAAGGGCATCAACACGCAGAACCCGAACCGGGATGGCGACCTGCGCAGTCCCACTTTCTTCGACGTCGCCAAGTATCCGAAGATCACGTTCAGGTCGACGCGCGTCGAACCGGGAACGGGCGGGGCGTTCAAGTTGATCGGCGACCTCACGATTCGCGGCACGACGAAAGAAGTCTCCCTCGACGTCGAGGCGCCGGCGCCGGTCAGCAAGGGGATGCGAGGCATGGTCACCGGGACGACGGCGACGACCCGTATCAAGCGCCTCGACTATGGGTTAAAGTACAACGAGATGGTGGAAGCGGCTCCCGTCGTCGGCGACGAGGTGACGATCACCATCGACCTGGAGATCGGGCGCCCGACGCCGCCTGGCATCGTCTCGCACTAAAGCGTCCAATCCGCGTCATGTTTCGATGGGGTCCGTCGTCGTCGATTGGACCCCTCTTTCTTTATGTGCATCCCATTCGCGCCGCTGCTTCTCGGTTTGCTGCTGGCGTTCGGCGTTTTCGACACCGCGCCGAGAACGCCGGTGCTCGTCGAGCTGTTCACGTCCGAGGGATGCTCGACCTGCCCGCCGGCCGATGCGCTCCTCACCAGACTCCTGCGCGAGCAGCCGGTCGCTGACGTCGAGATCGTTCCGCTCTCGCTCCACGTCGACTACTGGGACCATCAGGGCTGGAAGGATCCGTTCGGGTCGAAGGCGTTCTCGGCCCGGCAGACGGCGTACTCGAAGATCTTCGGCGAGGATCGGATCTATACACCGCAAGTCGTCGTCGATGGACGCGACGAGCTCAATGGCAGCGACGAGCAGGGCGTCCGTCGACTCGTGCGCGAGGCCGCATCGCGTCCGCATCTTCCGCTGCGGCTCGATGCCCGTTCGCTCGGGACATCCGTCCGCCTTTCGATCGACCTCCCCGCCGCACCGGCGGATGCCGAGCCGATTGACGTACTGGTGGCGCTGGCGGAAGACGATCTGACCTCGGTCGTGCGCCGCGGCGAGAACGGCGGCCGCACGTTGACCCACGTTGCCGTCGTCCGCAAGCTGGAATCGCTCGGGACTCTCGAAAGAGAGGCGTTCGTGGCCGACGGGCAGCTGAGCCTCGATCGCGCGTGGAAAGCCGGGAAGATGCGCGCGATTACCTGGCTTCAGGGCCGCCGCACCCGTCATGTCTACGGCACGGCGACCGCCGCGCTTGTACAATGACAACACGTGCTTAGCCTCATTCTCAGCCTCCTCTGGTTACCACAGGCTGTTCAGCCGACGGTTGCGCCGTCTGTGTCGGTGGCGGTCTACGTTCCCGAACGCGTCTACGACACCCGACGACAGGCCTTTGCTGATCTGGAGAGCATGCTCGCCGACCTCGCGAAGGCCGACGTCGTGTTCGTGGGCGAACAGCACGACGATCCGAACACTCACCGCTTGGAGTCGGCGATACTCGACGGGCTCCGCCGGCGCGGCGTGCCGGTCACGCTGTCGCTCGAGATGTTCGAGCGCGACGCCCAGCCTGGCGTCAACAGCTATCTCGCCGGCGGCATCACGGAGGAGGACTTCCTCAAGTCGTCAGGGCCCTGGCCGCGCTACTCGACCGACTATCGCACGCTGGTGGAGATGGCACGGGCGCAAGGGTGGCCCGTCGTTGCGGCGAACGTTCCGAGGCGGTTCGCGTCGAGCGTTGCCAGGACGGGCCTGACCGCCCTCGACACGCTGACGCCGACCGAGCGCTCGTGGGTGGCCGCCGAGTTGAAGTGTCCGAAGGACGCCTATTTCGATCGGTTCGCGGAGACCATGAGCGGGCACGACGGACCAGATGCGCCCAAGGCGTCGACAGAGGAGCAGCGCGCGACGACGGAGCGCTACTACTTCTCGCAGTGCGTCAAGGACGAGACGATGGCCGATGCGATCGCCTCCGGGTTCGAGCAGTTCAATCGCAAGCTCGTCGTCCACGTCAACGGCGCCTTCCACAGCGACTTCGGCCTTGGGACCGTCGCCCGCGTGCGCCGTCGGCTGGGCGAGCGGCGCGTCGCGGTCGTGTCGGTGCTGCCGGTCAAGGACCTCGACACGCTCACGCCCGCCGGCGACGACCTGAAGCGGGCGGATTATCTCCTCTATACCTTCGCCGAAAGCAAGAAGTAGTCCCTTACTTCAACCGATCGGGCATGTCCGCCACCACGTAAGCCATGACGGCGATGGCCGCCGATGCCTTGGCCATGTCCGCCGGATCGATCTTGTCCACGGTGTCGGCGGGCGTGTGATGGATCAGAAAGTAGTTCCCATCCACCTCGAGCGATAGTGCCGGGAGCTGACCGGCCTCGACGCTCGGCCCGATGTCGGCGCCGCCGCCCGAGGCGCCGATCTGATCGGCCTGAACGCCGCGGAGAAGGCCCGCAATCTGCTGGAGTACCTCGCGCGCCGTCGACGTTCCGGTGAAACCGAAGCCCGTCGGCCGGAAGACGCCGCTGTCGGACTCGAGCATCAGCACGTGATTGGCGAGCTCCGCCCGGTGACGCTCGAGATAGGCGCGGCCACCGGCGAGACCGTTCTCTTCGTTGGTGAAGAGCACCACGCGCACCGTCCGGCGGGGACGCAGGTTCAGCTTCTTCATCAAGCGCAGGGCCTCCCACGTCACGACGCATCCGCCGCCATCGTCGGTCGATCCGGTCCCCACGTCCCAGGAATCGAAGTGGCCGCCGACGACGATGACTTCGTCGGGCCGCTCGCGCCCGCGGATCTCACCGATGACGTTCGCCGAGTCCGCGTCCGGCAGGAACTTCGCCTCCATCTTCAGCCTGACCCGTACCTTCGTGCCCCTGTTCTGCATGCGCTGGAGCCGCTCGGCGTCTTCGGCCGGGATCGCGGCCGCTGGAATCTGCGGCGCCCCGTCGGCATAGCGGAGCGAGCCGGTGTGCGGCGTGCGGAGCCCGGGAGGGCCGACCGCGCGGATGAGCATGGCGACGGCGCCGAGGCCCGCCGCACGCGATGGCCCGGCCGCGCGGTACTGGACGGTTTCGCCGTAGGTGGTGAAGGGGACGTTGAAGAGGACGATCTTTCCCTTGACGCCCGCGCCCGCGGCGTCGAGCTCGCCAAACGAGCGGACGACGAGCAGCTCGGCTTCGATGCCGTCGGCCGGCGTGCCCACACTGTTGCCGAGGCCCAGCATCGTCAGCGCCGATCGATACGGGGACGTAATCTCGACGCTCTCCTGACCGCGCACCCAGTGTGGTACCTTCACCGGCTCGGCGCGGACGTTGTCCAATCCGTCCTTCTTCATCTCGGCCACGGCCCACTTGATGGCGTTCTCGAGCGCTTCCGATCCGCTGAGGCGGTGGCCGAACGTATCGCCGAGCAGCGCGAGCCGTTCCCACGCAAAGGGACTCGACTGCGACTCGGCAATCAATCGCGCGGCCGGGTCGCGATAGGGGTCGAGCCAGCTCGACGATTGCGCGCTCGGCTGCTGCGCCGTGAGGCAGACAGCGAGAGTCATCAGGGAGAGGAGCGCCAGCATCCGAGAGTTCGTCATCGAGGTGTGCATGAGACAGGTATTCTATAGCCATGCCCGCGGCTATTGAGATTGCCGTCCGTGGAACCGCGATCGTTTACGCGCTCGTCGAAGGCGCGTCGGTGACGGTCGGTCGCGTCGCGCAGTGTGAAATCCACATCGACGATCAGTCGGTCTCTCGCCGTCACTGCACGCTCGCCGTGCGGGACGCGGTGCTTGTCGTCACCGATCTCGAGTCGGCCAATGGGACGTTCCTCAACGAGCGCCCGGTGAAGTCCGGCCCCGCGCGTCCTGGCGATCTGATTCGCGTGGGCTCGACCGTCCTCGAATACCGTGACCCGGACGCCGCGCGTGGCGCCGGTGGCACGGCCAGAGTGGTGGCTGACGCCGACAGCGCGATGCACTCGGTCGTGCGCAAGCGGATCGAGCCAGCCGAGGTCGACTGGCTGTCGTCGGCCACGTCGGCATTGCCCGCGATTTCGCTCCTCCAGCGCGCGCAACGTCATCTGAAGACGCTGCACCGCGTCTCGGAAGTGCTGGCCGGCGCCCGCGATCTGCAGACCCTTGCCGATGTCGCGCTCGAGACGATTCTCGAGGTCACCGCAGCCGACCGCGCCGCGCTCGTGTTGCGTCGCGAGGGCACACTGGCCGGCGAAGCGGACGTGGCGGCGGCCCGGTTGAGGAATCCCGACCAGGGCCCGTTCACGCTGAGCCGCACGCTCGTGGCCGACACGATCATGAAAGGCGTGTCGATATTCGCGCGGGACGCCAGCGTCGACGCACGGTTCTCGAGCGGCCAGAGCGTCATCGGCCAGGGCATCCGATCCGTCATGTGCGTGCCGCTGAGGACCACCGATGAGATTCTCGGCGCGCTCTACGTCGACAGTCAGAGCGGGCCCGGACGCTTTAGCGAAGAGGATCTCGAGCTGCTCGCGGCCATCGGCAACCACACCGGGGTCGCGCTCCACCGCGTCCGCCTGCTTGGTGAGCTCGAGCGGCTCCTGCTCGATACCGTCCGTGCCATTGCCGCGACGATCGACGCGAAAGACGGCTACACCCATCGCCACTCCGAGCGCGTGGCGGCGCTCGCCAGTCGCATCGCCACAGAAATGGGACTTGGCGCCGAGCAGCAGGAAGTCGCCGAGCTGTCGGCGCTCCTGCACGACGTGGGCAAGATCGCCGTGCCCGATTCGATCCTGAACAAGCCCGGCCGCCTGACGGTCGAAGAGTTCGCCGAGATGCGCAAGCATCCCGTGCACGGCGCGCGCATTCTCGCCAACATCAAGAGTCCCCTCGTTTCGGCGGTGCTGCCCGGCGTGCAATACCATCACGAGAAGTGGGACGGTTCCGGCTACCCTGAGGGCCTGAGCGGCAGCGGGATCCCGCTGCTCGGACGGTTGCTCGGCGTCGCGGACTTCCTCGACGCCCTCACGTCGGTGCGCGCGTATCACGCCGCCCGGTCCCTCGACGACGTCGTGCAGCTCATCGCGCAGGGTGCGGGCATCCATTTCGATCCCGAGATCGCCGATGCCGTGGTGCGCCTGCACGCGCGCGGGGCGCTGAATGTTGAATAGCGCCTGCGGCCCGAGCGCGGCGCGAAGTCGCCGCGCGAGAGCGAGCGGGGGTGGGGCCCCGCGAGCATTGAGAAATGCTGACAGAAACAGCGACCTGGAGGCCATGAGTCAATTGTGCGTGGCCCTCGGCGTCTCCCTACTGATTGTCGCCGCGACGGTGTATGCCCAGACCGGAGCCGCGCCAGCCACGCTCCGATTCCATCACCTCCACTATCGCGTGGCGGACCCCGGCGCTGCGCTTGGCGAAGCCGCGGATGCATTCAACGGCACGCGGACGATTCTGCAGGGACTCGGAGTGGGCGTGCGGATCGGGCGTGAGTATGTGTTGTTCGATCGCGCGGGATCGAGCGACGGTCAGCGCCCGGGCCGCGCACCCGCGGCCGCTTACGCCGCGGCGATTGCCTGGCTGGCCAAGAAGGGCATCGTCGTGCAGCCGGCATCACTCGCCGAAACTTCTGTCGCGCGGGCGCTCGGCGGTACGACCCTCGACCACGTTGCGTTTGCCGCTGACGATCCAGGCCCCGTGCTTGCTACGATCGGCGTCAAGCCGTTTTCAGCAAACGACGACCGGGCCCTCTTCAGGCTCTCGTCGGGCGTGGTCGTCGAGCTCGTTCGTGACACCGATCGGCCCGACACCTGGTGGTGTCCGATGCACCCCGACGTGCGATCGGCAGGGAACGGCAAGTGCCCGATCTGCGCGATGCCCCTCGTGCCTATTCCGCCTCTGCGAATCGGCGAATACAAGCTCGACGTGACGCTTCAGCCCCGTGCCGGCGGAGGAGCGTCAGGGCTTGCGCTCACCGTTCGTGACCCCGACACGGCGGAGCCGGTGAAGAGCTTCGTCGACGTCCACGAACGCCCGCTCCACCTCTTCGTCGTCAGCCGCGATCTGTCGCAGTTCGCGCACGTCCACCCCGAGATGCGACCGGACGGGAGCTTCGAGCTCCGATTCGATCTGGCGGCGGGGGAGTACATGCTGATCGCGGACTTTCTGCCCACTGCAGGAACCGCGCAACTCGTGCAGCGCGCGGTAGTCACGCCCGGCTACTCGGGACCGATCTTCGCGCCGGCGCCCGCAATGACGAATTCGCCCGCCGAACAGGTTACCGCCGGCATGCGCATCCGGCTCGAGGCCGAGCCCCTGCGTCCCCGTCGCGAATCGCTTCTCCGATTCGTCATCTCCGACGTGGATTCGCGACTGCCCGTGACGGATCTCGAGCCCTACCTGGGCGCTGCCGGTCACATGCTGATCGTCAGCAATGACCTGACGACGGCCGTCCACGGTCATCCCGAGGGTGTCCGCAGCAGCGGGCCGGTCGTGACCTTCGGTCCGATCTTCCCGGCCCCGGGCGTCTACAAGCTGTGGGTGCAGTTTCAGCGCAGAGGGCAAGTGGTGACCGCGTCGTTCGTGGTCACGGTGTCAGAAGCGTCAGCGTGATGCTGCAACCTGGCGTCGCCGGTTGGGCGCTGACGATGGCCGCGGGTGGCAGCTCAAGGGGAACACGCAACCGGTAGGTGGTCGGCGATTCCGGCTCGAAGCCACGGATCCAGGCCACGATCTCGCGCCGGCCGCTCGGTAGTCGCACCGCAATCCCAACGGAACCCCCTTTCTCGACGATCGGCCGAACCGCGAGCAGCGTACCTTCAGGTGCAGGTTGCTCTCCGCACGGGACCGTGACATCGCGTGCACCCGCCGGGCGCTCCTCCGAAACGCGTGCACGCGCGGGATTCGCATCGCGCCTGACGTCCGCCGCCGTGCCCCGTGGCGCGCCGCCATCCGCCCACGCCGTAATGAGCGCGATTTCGAACGCCGAGAGCGACGGGTCGTTGCTGAAGTCGCCGTACCCCCGCACCGCGCGCCATGTCGGCATCCGCCGCGTCAGGACTTCTTCCTTGATTGCCCGTGCCCACGGACGAGCGTCTTCGTAGGTCGCGAGAGACATCGTGCCCCGCGCGCTGGGGGAGTGACAGGACCCGCAGCGGGCCTCGATGATCGGCGAGATGTCGCCAGCCCAGGTGACGCGGGACTTGATCGGGTCGTGCGCGGACAAGACGACGGCCGCGGCCGACAGGGCGACGACCGAGGAGAGGATCCGCGCGCCGGCACTGATGCACGCGGATCCCGTCGTCAATCGGCCGAACGCCACGCTATCGAATTCCTCCGGGAGGCTGCGGTGTGGCCGACGGAACGGCCGGGCTGAAGAGCAGACCCGTGTATTGCATCTCTTCCCACGTCTGATCGCCCCACTTGACGTCGACTTTGGGATCCGGGTTCGACTTGTTCGCTGGCGAATTGTCGTACCAGGCGCTCGAGACGAGCCGCGATCCCTTCGGGACCTGCAGCGGGTCTGCGAACATGTAGTAGGTCTGCCAGTTGAAGTCGTATCTCGGAACCGAGAGGATGTTCTTCTTCGTTCCGTCCGGCAGCTCGAGCACGTATTCCCACTTCGTTCCCCGGACGTGCGTGTGGGGGAAGATGCCCCAGACGACCGCATCGCTCACAAACGAGATGTCCGCGTCGACGCGGGTGTCGGGCGAACCGGCCGGCAGCATCAACGTGCCGTTCATGAAATGCGTGACGCGGACTTCCCGGGGCGAGGGATCCGTTGAGAACTGCAACCCGACCCTGGTGCGGTCCGTCGCCGCCTTGCCGTTGGTCGTGTAGTGCATCTGCAGTTCGATCACGCCGCCTGGCTCGAGTCGAATCGCGGTTCCGGGCCTCAGGATTTGAGGATTCGTGCCCGGCGCATAGGTTGCGAGCAGCCGGCCCGGTGTCCGGTCCTCGCGCTGCGGCCGGGTGCCCTGCTTCGGGGGCGGAGGCAGCACCATCTGGTCCCGGTTGGGACGGAGGACCGGTGCGCGCTGCATGTCGGGCGTCGCCCTGTAGAACGCGAGCGCGTGGTGCACGACTTCGCGATTCCCTGGTCTCACCTCGATCGCCTGGATCCATTTCGGTTCGGTGAAGTTCGTCGGGATATAGAAGTACCTGGTACTCGATGACGCCTTCAGCCGGGACTTTGTAGTCCTCCTGCATTTCGAACACCACGTCGGGCTTTCCCATGGCCCAGCCGTCGGGGTAGACGGGCGTCGGCGGAAGGTCCTTCGCGTCGCCCTTGAGGGCGCCCGTGTTCGCCCATGCGATCAACACCTTCTTTTCGTCGGCCGTCAGCCCGCGCTCGTTCAGGAACGTTCCTTTCGGCGCCGCGGCATGCCAGGGCGGCATGTGCCCCTCGCCGACCTCGTCCCGAATGTCCTTGGCTCGCGGCCGCACGTCGTCGTAGGTCAGGAGCGACATCGGGGCGATCTCGCCCGGGCGATGACACGAGGTGCAGTTACGAAAGAGGATCGGCGCGACGTCTTTGGTATACGTCGGTTTGGAGGGTACGTCCTGGCCAGCCGCCACGACGAGGCCCCCAAGCAACAGGGCACCGAGGCCCGACAGGAACCAACGAGTCGTCTTCATCTCATGCCTTTCGGAAAAGGTGATGGAACCAATTCTAGCCGAAGCTTTGCCGAAGCTGAGCTGTGAGTGCTGAGTGCTGCAGTGAAGGACGAAGGTGGAAGGCGGAAGATAATTCTGAATTGGGCAATTGCGAGCTCAGTCGAGACTATCCTGGCCGGCCCTTCGACAGGCTCTTCCTTCAGCCCTGAGCACTTCAGCGCTCAGCCTTGTCCTCGTCTCAGAGCGCCACCCTATGAAACCCGCTATGCAGGTAGTTCATCGTCTGCACCGTGAGCATGACGGTGAAGTCTCCCTTGCTCCGTTCCTCTGGACCGGGGAGCCTGAGGTTCAGCTCGTTGGCGCGGCGGATCATGTTCTCGATGACCTGGTCGATCGTGTACTGGTATTCGCCGGTCCATGACGCGACCATGCGGCGCACGTCGCGGCGGATGCGGGCGATGAACCGCGCGGCTTTCATGTTGCCGGCGTACTCCGGGGCATCCGAGAAGAGCTTGCGCAGGTCGCGGTCGTAGAAGTGGGGGTGGTCGACACCGTAGTGACGCCGCTTGCGCTCGTAGTGGGCCCGCAGGGACTTGCGCAGCTTCTGCAGCGGCTCGACCCTGCGGTGCGAGCGCACGAGCGCTGGCTTGCCGGCGAGCTCGCTCATCAGCGCGTCCATGTATTCCAGCTTCTTCAACGCCGGCCAGTCGTTGTAGCGGTTGCGCCAGTCGGCCCGCGGATTCAGCCACACCGCGAAGGTTTCGGCGAAGTCCTCGTCGGGGTGGCTCTGCGCGTACCAGCTGTCCAGATGCAGCACGAAGCTCTTGCTGTAAGGCTTGGGCGTGTAGTACTCGGGGTACTGCATGTAGGACGGGCCAAAAATCTGCTGCCGCCGGCGGCGCTGCCGCAGCTTATAGGCGTTGTCGATCGCGTGCCCCGCCTCGTGGCGCAGGATCTTCATACACCACTCGGGCGTGCCGCCCTCGACCTCGAGCATCTGGGTGCGTTCGAGCTGCGCCAGCCTCGGGTGCGCCAGGTAGAAGGGGATGGCGACGCCCGGGACCCCATCGGGCGAGAACCATTCGGCCGATAACCAGAAATGCGGCTGAAACGCCAGGCCCCGGGCGTCGAGCTCGGCCTGCAGCTCGGCGATGCGGGTTTCGAGCGGACTGCCTTCGATCGTAACGCCGAGCTCGGAAAGCTTCAGATCCAGTAGCTTGTCATCCGGCCAGCCCGCCCACTCGTCAGGCGGAATCACCCGTTCGGGCTCGGACCGCTTGTGAGGCCGGGGCGTCGGCGGGACCGGGTCGGCAGACATTGCAGGAGAGCAGTGTACCCGGTGACGGGCCGCGGTCGAAGCCCGGGCCGCATTTACGGTTTTCCCGGCGCTGTGGTATACCCGAGCGCCCGCACCTCACAGGAGTGCTTATGAGTTCCGTGTGCCGCGTTGTCGTCGCCGCCGCGATGGTTGCCACGCTCTCTGGGATCGCCCAGGCCGCCCCACAGGCTCAGGGGCAGCCGCCCGCGACTCAGCCACCCGCGCAGACCGCACCGCCGGCGACGCCTCCCCAGAAGCCAGACGAGCCGCCCAAGTTCGAGGACACGGTCGTGGTCACGGGCACGAAGACCGACGAGAAGGTCATCGACACGGCAGCCACCATGAGCGTCATCACGAGCGCGACGATCGAGACCGCGCCGTCGGCGAACTTCGCCGAGCTGCTTCGCACGATCCCAGGCATCAACATCACGCAGGTCTCGGCTCGCGACATCAACGTCACGAGCCGCGCGGCGACGGGCACCCTCGCGACGGGGCAGCTGGCGATGCTCGACGGGCGCACCCTCTACCAGGATTTCTTCGGGTTCGTGATGTGGGACTTCCTGCCAGTGAACTTCAACGAGGTCAAGCAGGTCGAGGTCATCCGCGGGCCGGCATCAGCCGTCTGGGGCGCCAACGCGCTCTACGGCGTCGTCAACGTGATCAGCAAGACGCCTCGGGAGTTGAAGGGCGCGAGCGGCACGCTCGGATTTGGCGGCTTCGACCGGCCGGACGCCGACGCGGGATCGCTCTGGTATGTCAGCGGCACGTACGCCGACGCGCCGAACGACCGATGGTCGTACAAGCTGTCGGGCGGCGGATACGCGCAGGACGCGCTGGCACGGCCGACGGGTCAGGTGCCTTGTGACAACTCTGCGGTCTGCTCGGGCCAAAAGGCCCTCTATCCGGCCTTCAAGAACACCGGCACGACGCAGCCGAAGTTCGACGCGCGCGTCGACTACGACTACGAAGACGGACGCAAGCTCTCATTCTCGGGTGGTATCGCGGGTACCGACGGCATCATGCACTCCGGCATCGGCCCGTTCGATATCAACAGCGGCTCGGTCATGAGCTACGCGAAGGCCAGCTACAGCAAGGGCGCGCTGCGCGCCGGATTCTTCACGAACCTCCTCAATGGCGATGCCGATCAGCTGCTGACGCTGGGACTGAATGGTGCGCCGATAACGTTCAAGTTCGATACCAGGACGATCGACTTCGACCTGTCGAACGTGCAGACGTTCGCGAAGCGTCACGTCGTGAGCTATGGCGGGAACCTGCGATTCAACAGCAACGATCTTTCGATCGCGCCGGACGCTGATAACCGGACCGAGTTCGGGATCTACGGCCAGGACGAGATCTTCCTGTCCGACCACTTCCGTCTCGTCGCCGGCGGTCGCGTCGACCGGTTCGATTTCGTCGACAACTTTGTGTTCTCGCCGCGCGTCGCCTTTCTAATCAAGCCCGATCCGAAGCAGACGTTCCGCGTCTCCTACAACAAGGCCTATCGATCACCGTCGGTGATCAACAACTTCATCGATTTGATCATCTCGCAGCCCATCGATCTGAGCCGCCTCAACCCTGCCTTCCCGAAACAGTACCTGCTTCCAGTGGCCGTCGTCGGCAACACCGAGCTCGAGGTGCAGTCGCTCGACGCCTTCGAAATCGGATACTCGGGTGTCGTGGCAGACGGGCGCGCGATCATCTCGGCCGCGTATTACATGAACTGGTTGAAGAATGACATCCTGTTCACGCAGGACGGGATTTATACGCCGGCCAACCCGCCGTCCAACTGGCCGCTGCCGCCAGCCGTGATTGGCCTGCTCACCGCATCGGGTAATCCTCTGCCGTCGCGTTTCACGTACTTGAACTTCGGCAAGAGCACGAGCCAGGGTATCGAGCTTGGTGTCAACGCCTACGTCAACAAATACGCCAGCGTCTTCGCCAACTACTCGTATCAGAGCGACCCGGATCCAAAGGACTTTCCGCTCTCCGAGCTGAACCTGCCGCCCAACAACCGCTTCAACATCGGCGCGAGCTTCACCTGCGGTCCGTTCCTGGGCAACCTCTCGGTCACCTACACCGATGAGGCCTTCTGGCAGGACGTGCTCAACGATCCGTACCATGGCACGACCGAACCGTACACGCTGGTGAACGGAGGCGTCGGATTCCGGTGGCTGGACGACAAGGTCACGACATCACTCAAGGTCGTCAACCTGGTCAACTCATCGGTCCAGCAGCACGTCTTCGGCGACATCACGAAGTTCCAGATGGTGGGGGAGTTCAAGGTCTTCTTTCCGGGAAGGTAGTTGGCTCAAGGCTCAGGGCTCAAGGCTCAGGGAAGAGCTTCCCGATCTCAATTGGCAGTAAGCTTTTGCTTGAGCCATGAGCCATGAGCCATGAGCCATGAGCCCTGAGCCCTGAGCCGACATGATCCGCCTCCTCGCCCTCGACCTCGACGGCACCGTTCTCGACAGCCACGGCCAGATACCCGACGCAAACCGCTCGGCCATTGCCCGCGCGATCGAGGCTGGCGTCGAAGTGGCAATTGCCACCGGGCGCCGCCATGAGTTCGCCAGGTCGATCTTCGAAAGCCTTCCGGCGCCGCTCACGCTCATCCTCAGCAACGGGGCCATCGTGAAGTCGCATGACGGGCAGACGCTGATGCGGCGCCTTCTGCCGCGCGCGGCAGCGCACGCGGTGCTGACCGGCGCACCGGAACATCGCGCGAGCGCGGCGCTCATCTTCGACCGGCCCCGCGAGGGGCAGGTCGTCTTCGAGTCCATCGACTGGAGCGACCGCCGGCACCGCCGCTTTTACGAGGCGAATCGCCCGTTCGTCAGCGAGCACTCCCCGCTCGAGGATGCCCTCACCGAGGACCCCGTGCAGGTGATGTTCACCGGTGACTGCGCCTCGATGCGCCAGCTCTTCGACGGCCTTCGCGAGGTCTCGTCGTCGCGCGTGACGTGCTCGGTTGCACTCACCGAATACGAGCGTCGCGATTTCTCGCTTGTCGACGTCCTGCAGGCCGGTTGCTCGAAGGGGAGTGCGCTGTCGGCTTGGGCGGAGCGTCAGGGCCTGCCGGCGAGCGAAGTCATGGCGATTGGCGACAACCTCAATGATCTGGAGATGCTGCAGTACGCGGGCACGCCGGTCGTCATGGGAAACGCGATCGACGCCCTGAAGGCACGGGGCTGGGCGGCCACGGCGTCCAACGACGAGGCGGGCGTGGCGAAGGCGATTGAGACGTTCGTCTTCGCCGGCGCGTCATACTCTAAATGACCGGGGAGCGATCTCAGCGAATGTGCATATGCCTGGTGGACTGAGGGGAGGGCTGCGGATGCCGCGGTCCGAGACAGCGCGCGGGCGCCAGTCGGCTGCCGTACGCGTCGCCGAGCCGTCCAAGACTCCCAAGAAGAAGATTTCGGCTCAGGCGGCCTGGCGCGAGGCGCGCGCCCTGATCCTCGCGCGCAGGGGCCGGCTGGCGCTCGGCCTGGCGCTCATGCTGGTCAACCGCCTGGTGGGTCTCGTGCTTCCCGCCACGTCCAAGTTCCTGATAGACGACGTGATCGGCAAGGGCCGGGCGGACATGCTGATGCCGCTCGCCCTCGCCGCCGGTCTGGCGACCATCGTCCAGGCCGTCACGTCGTTCGCGCTGTCGCAGGTCCTCGGCGTCGCCGCGCAGCGGGCGATCACCGATATGCGACGACGGATCGAGGCGCACGTCGCGCGCCTGCCGGTGCGCTACTTCGACTCGACCCAGGCCGGCGTCCTGATTTCGCGGATCATGTCGGACGCCGAAGGCATCCGCAACATCGTCGGGACCGGACTCGTCCAGCTCACGGGCAGCATCGTCACCGCCGTGATTGCGCTGGGGATCCTGTTCTATCTGAACTGGTGGCTCACCCTCGCCACGCTTGGCGCGCTCGCGACGTTCGGCGGCGCAATGGCGCTGGCCTTCAACCGGCTGCGCCCGCTCTTCCGGGAACGCGGCAAGATCAACGCGGAGGTGACGGGCCGGCTGAACGAGACGCTCGGCGGGATCCGCATCGTCAAGACCTACACCGCCGAGAAGCGCGAAGAGCTGGTCTTCACGAAGGGCGTGCACCGCCTCTTTCGAAATATCGCCAAATCGATCACCGGCGTGTCGGCGATCACCGCGTTTTCGACGGTGGTCGTCGGCGTGATCGGCGTGATCATGATCGTGATTGGCGGCCGTTCGATCCTCTCGGGCGCCATGACGCTCGGCGACTTCATCTTCTACCTGGTCCTGACCGGACTGATGGCCGCGCCGGTCGTCCAGATTGCATCCATCGGCACGCAGATCAGCGAAGCGTTCGCGGGCCTCGATCGGATTCGCGAGCTCCTCGAAATGGACACCGAGGACGAAGAGGACAGCGGCAAGGCGCCGCTCGGGCCGATCGAGGGCGAAGTGATTTTCGAGCACGTGAACTTCGAATACAACGCTGGCGTGCCTGTGCTGAAGGACGTCAGCTTCAACGCGCCGGCGGGAACGACGACCGCGCTCGTCGGCTCGAGCGGATCGGGCAAGAGCACGCTCATCAGCCTGGTGATGGCGTTCAACCGTCCGGGCGCGGGCCGGCTGCTCATCGACGGACGGGATCTGAGCACCATCCGGCTGCGCGACTACCGTTCGCAGATCGGCGTGGTGCTCCAGGACAACTTCCTGTTCGATGGCAGCGTCGGCGACAACATCCGGTACGGACGCCCGGATGCGACGAGCGAGCAGGTCCGCGAGGTCAGCCGCATCGCGCACGCCGACGAGTTCATCGACGGCTTCGAGAAGGGGTACGACACGGTCGTCGGGGAGCGCGGGGTCAAGCTCTCGGGCGGCCAGCGCCAGCGCGTCGCGATCGCCCGCGCGATTCTCGCCGACCCGCGCATCCTCGTCCTGGACGAGGCGACCTCGTCGCTCGACAGCGAGAGCGAGGCGCTGATCCAGGACGGCCTGCACTCGCTCCGCCGGGGCCGGACGACGTTCGTCATCGCCCACCGCCTGTCGACGATCCGCAGCGCCGATCAGATTCTCGTCCTCGAGCACGGCGAGATCGTCGAGCGCGGCACCCACCGCGAGCTGCTTGCGCTCGGCGGCCGCTACCGCACGCTGTACGACCGGCAGTACGACCTCGAGACCGACCGCTTCATCAATCCCGGCGAAGACTTTACGCCCGAAGCGCCCAAGGCGCGAGCGGCGGTCGCCACGCGCTCGGACCGGGCGCTCTAAACGTAAGGCTCAGGGCTCAAGGCTCAGGGCTCAAGCAAAACCTTCGAGAGCACACTCCAAGATCCCGGCGAGGAACTAGAACAGAAAGTCTGAAGTCTGACGTTGGAAGTCTGAAGTGGGGGAAGATTGAAGGCTGAAGCTTGAAGTGGAAATGGGAAGGAAGTGGGAAGCGGGAAGTGGGAAGTCGCAAGTAGGAAGTCGCAAGTAGGAAGTCGCAAGTAGGAAGTGGTACACTTCCCACTTCTACTTCAAGGTTCGAACTTCAGGCTTTCGATACTTCAGACTTCCAACGTCAGACTTCAGACTTTCTGCATGCAGTTCATCTACACCATGAAGGGGTTGGGCAAAGTCCACCAGCCCGACCACGTCGTCCTCAAAGACATCTGGCTATCGTTTCTTCCGGGCGCGAAGATCGGTGTGCTCGGCCTCAACGGCGCGGGGAAGAGCAGCCTCCTGCGCATCATGGCGGGGGAGGATCAGAGCTTTCTCGGCGAGGCGTTCCCGGCCGAGGGCATCAGCGTCGGCTTCCTGCACCAGGAGCCGCGGCTCGATCCGGCCAAGACGGTGCTCGGGAACGTCGAGGAAGGCGTCGCGGAGATTCGCGCGCTCCTGAACCGTTACGACGAGATCAACGCGAAGTTCGGCGAGGAATTGTCGCCGGACGAAATGGAGAAGGTCCTCGAGGAGCAGGGCAAGGTTCAGGATCACATCGAGGCCGCCAACGGCTGGGATCTTGATTCGCGGCTCGAGCTCGCGATGGACGCGCTGCGGCTGCCGCCGCCTGACGCCGAGGTTGCGACGCTCTCGGGTGGCGAGCGCCGGCGCGTGGCACTCTGCCGGCTGCTGCTGAAGTCGCCGGATCTGCTGCTCCTCGACGAGCCGACGAACCATCTCGATGCCGAGTCGGTTGCGTGGCTCGAGCGGTTCCTCAAGGACTATCAGGGAACCGTCGTCGCGGTCACCCACGACCGCTACTTTCTCGACAACGTGGCCGGCTGGATTCTCGAGCTCGACCGGGGTTCCGGCATTCCCTGGGAAGGCAACTATTCGTCCTGGCTCGAACAGAAGCAGAAGCGCCTCGAGGTCGAGGAGAAGACGGAAAGCAAGCGCCAGCGGACGCTGCAGCGCGAGCTCGACTGGATCCGCCTCTCGCCGCGCGCGCGCCAGGCCAAGGGCAAGGCCCGGCTCAACGCGTACGAAGAGCTCCTTGCCGAGGAGACCGCCCAGAAGGTCGACCAGGTCGAGATCTATATCCCGTCGGGCCCGCGGCTGGGCGACATCGTCGTCGAGGCGCGCAGTCTCCGTAAGGGCTATGGCGACCTCCTGCTGATGGATGACGTCACGTTCACCTTGCCGCGTGGCGGCATCGTCGGCGTGATCGGCCCGAACGGCGCCGGCAAGACGACGCTCTTCCGGATGATCACGGGACAGGAGCAGCCAGACGGCGGCACGCTCCGTTTGGGCGAGACCGTCAAGGTCGGCTATGTCGACCAGTCGCGCGATTCGCTCAGCGCCGACAAGAGCGTGTGGGACGAGATCACGGGCGGCAACGACGAAGTGGAGCTCGGCAAGCGCAAGGTCGCCTCGCGCGCCTACGTGTCGTGGTTCAACTTCAAGGGTCGCGATCAGCAGCGCAAAGTCGGCGCGCTTTCGGGCGGCGAGCGGAACCGCGTGCACCTGGCGAAGCTGCTGAAGGCCGGCGGCAACCTGCTGTTGCTCGACGAGCCGACCAACGACCTCGACGTCGACACGCTGCGGGCGCTCGAGGAAGCGCTCCTGGCATTTGCCGGCTGCGCCGTCGTCATCAGCCACGATCGATGGTTCCTCGACCGCATCGCCACGCACATCCTGGCGTTCGAAGGGGACAGCAAGGTCGTTTGGTTCGAAGGCAACTACCAGGACTACGAAGCGGATCGGCATCGCCGACTTGGGGCGGAGGCGGACCAACCGCACCGGATCAAGTATCGGAAGCTGACGAGGTGACGGGCTCAAGGCTCAGGGCTCAAGGCTCAGGCAAAATCTTCGAGCATGTTCTACAAGGTCTTGCTTGAGCCTTGAGCCTCTAGTGTTCTCCCTGCATGTGCGAGGATCGTCAGAACGGAACCCTGCCAATGAAATCGACTCTTTGCGGCGTGAAGTAGAGAATCAGGCTGCCGTCAGCGCCGGTCGTGAAGTCCGCCGTGAATGATTGCAAGGACCAATCCTTGAGGGCGACCTTGGGAGTTGGAGGATTCGGCGCACCGAGGAGCCACCCTCCATCAAGTTTCACCGCCACAGACCGAGGCCCTGTGGCGGTGACCCGAACTGGTACACCGACATCCCCGATGCCGAAGACCGATAGCACGCTGACGTCTGCCATGGCTTCCATCTCTTCAGGCGCCGCCATCTGCAGTGCCTCATGGAAGCCGCGCCGAAAAACATAGGCTCCCCTAATGTTGTCAGGCACATTGAGAAAAAGGAGCGCGTTACCGCTCCGTCCGTGGGTTCTTATGACCTCGGCGAAAGTCGGCATGGAATTCTTCACGATTGATGCTGCTTCCATCCAACTCTGATTGATTCGAGTCAGCGCGACGACGTTCCCTGCGGCACAGATGAGCACGATTGCTGCGAGCACACGCGGTTGCTGTAGGACTACGGCGAGAAACCACACGAGCAATAGAGCGGCAAACGCGCTTGCCATGTAGATGAGCCGCTCGCTTTCCGGCGTCGCCATGGCAATACTCAAAGGCAAAACAGGCGCCAGTGCGATGCCTAGGCACAGGGCAATGAATGCCAACGATCTGAGGTCAGATTTTGTCAGCCCCCACGCAAGCAGGCCGACTATCGGCACACCGAGCAGCACATCGAAACGGTACATGAAGACTGTCAGGGCCAGCTCGCCCTGCGGCAGAAACGAGCGAATGATGAATGCGCGGGCTGTCGCTATGAAGTGAGTGTTGGTACCAAGGCCTTCAAGAGTCACGAACGAAAAACCGAGAATCAATTGTCGCAGAAGCAAATAGCCGACGACCAACACAGCCATACCCGCAAGAGTCATCACGAGCAGACGAGCACGAAGCCGTCCGTCCGAACGAGCGAAAGACGCAGCGGCAATCAGCAGTCCCGGCAACACCGCTGCGGATTCCTTTGACAGAAGGGCACCCGCAAATAGGGCCCAGATTGCCAGTACGAATCCGAGCGGACGCTCGCGGTCCAAGGCTCTGAGAAACAGGAGGAGAGCGATAAGGACAAACAGAGTCACAAGCGGGTCCGCCATTCCGCCGATCCACGTAATGGCTTCGGCGTGGCCGCCGAACACCAGGAACAGCAAACCAGCAAGGGGGGCAGCGAGCGGCGGAGCCGCTAGGGCGCGGCCGAGCAAGAAAACCAGCCACGCGTTCACAACATTCAGCAGAACTGCCGTCAGATGATAAGAGAAGGGGTCGAGCGCGGAAATCTGGTAGTTGAGATAGTAGGACAGGACCACCATCGGTCGAAAATACCGCCCTGCCAGCGCAGAAAAGATGATCGACGGGGACTTCGAAACGGCGATGTCATGCAGGTACGCAAAGTCGTCTGCGACAAAAAAGGTCTGAAGAATCCTGGCATACACGGTCACGCCGACGACGAGGTAGAGGGATAGGACGGCGGCGGCACCCACCCACCCACCCACCCACGACCTTGGCGATTGATCCGATGTCGTCATAGCCAATTGAATTCTCTCCAGGCGCGGCATGATAGCCGAAGGACCAAGGTCCTGGAAGCGCCGCACCGGATCAAGTATCGGAAGCTGACGCGGTAGAAAGGCTCAGGGCTCAAGGCTCAGGGCTCAGGCAAAACCTTCGAGCACGTACTCCAAGCTCTTGCCTGAGCCTTGAGCCCTGAGCCCTGAGCCAGCCCTGCGCTAGAATCACCACCGTGCGTCTGACCACCGCGCGCGCAATCGTTGCGGCTCTGTTGTTCGTGTCCGCCAGCTGCTCGAACAACGGCCAGCCGCGCGCCCGCTTCCTCTCCATCGCGACCGGCGGAACCGGCGGCGTCTACTATCCGTACGGCGGCGGCCTTGCCAAGGTCCTCAACGAGAACCTGCCGGGCGTTCGGGCGACGGCGGAAGTGACCGCCGCGTCGGTCGACAACCTCAAGCTCATTCGCGACGGGCGCGCCGACATCGCGTTCGTGCTGGCGGACACGCTCGCGGATGCGGTCGCTGGCCGCGGCCCGTTCGAAGGCCGTCCCGTGCCGGCGGCGAGCCTGGCGGTTCTGTATTCGAACTACACGCACATCGTGACGACAGCGGCGAGCGGCATCTCCTCGATCGCCGGTCTTCGCGGCAAGACCGTGTCGACCGGCGCACCCGGCAGCGGCACCGAGGTCATCGCCCTGCGCGTCCTGCGGGCTGCGGGTCTGGATCCCGACCGTGATGTCACGCGTCAGGGGCTTGGCGCGACGGAGTCGGCTGGTGCCCTCAAGGATGGCAAGATTGCGGCGTTTGTCTGGACCGGCGGGCTGCCGACGGCAGCAATTCAGGATCTCGCTCACAGCCAGGGGATGACCATACGTCTGCTCCCCAGTGCCGATGTGCTCCCGGCCCTCCAGCGCGAGTACGGCGACTTGTACTTTCCACTGGAGATCCCGGCGGGTGCCTATCGCGGAGTCGACCAGCCCGTGTCGGTTGTCGGCGTCGCCAACGTCCTCGTCGTCAATCGCTCGATGCCCGACGATCTGGTCTACGACATCACGCGTGTGCTGTTCGAGAAGAAGTCCGAGCTCGCAGCCATCCATCCCGAGGCCGCTCACCTGTCGCTCGAGCGGGGTGCCGCCGGCTCCCCAGCGGAGTATCATCCCGGTGCGCTGCGGTACTACGCCGAGCAGAAGGCTCCCCGGTAGCCTTGACAGATTCTTTGCGGGTCCAGACCCCGGACCTCGAGCCATTCGAGGAATCGCAAGGGCGCGTTCTTCGGGGATGGCCCCGCCTGATCGCGACGGCTCTCGCGATCGGCCTCTCGCTCTACTCGCTCTACTGGGTCCTCTTCATCGTTCAGCCGCAGGTCTATCGAGTCAGCTTTTTGCTGGTCTCGCTGGTCCTGGTCTTTCTGCTCTTACCCGCGCGCCGCTCGCGGGCGACGGCAGGCGTTGCGGCCTTCGACTGGGTCCTCATCGGAGCATCAGTGGTCGCGCTCTCGTGGCCCATCCTGGATTTCAGCCGCTTCATCTACAGAGCAGCCGATCCCCTGCCTATTGATGTCGTGCTGGGCGGAGTGACGATCCTGCTCGTGCTCGAGGCCACGCGCCGATCCGTCGGGTGGATCCTGCCCGCCACGGCTATCAGCTTCATCGCATACGGGTGGGCGGGTCCGTACCTTCGATCGTATCGGGCTGTCGCTCATCGCGCATCGAGGCTACGAGTTCGATCGACTCGTGGGCACGCTGTACATGACGCTTGAAGGGATCTTCGGCGTGCCACTCGACGTCGCTTCGACCTACATCATCCTCTTCACCATCTACGGCGCGGTACTCGAGCAGTCGGGTGCGGGCCGATTCTTCATCGACTGGTCGATGGCCGCAATGGGCCGTTCGAGCTCTGGCGCGGCGCCGGGTCGCACGGTCACCGTCGCGGGGTTTCTACTCGGCACCGTATCCGGCAGCGGAGTGGCCACGACTGTGATGCTCGGATCGGTCGCGTGGCCACTGCTCCGAAGCGCCGGTTATCGCCCTGAGGTCGCCGGTGCGATTCTCTCGGCAGCGGGTATCGGCGCGATCATCTCGCCGCCGACGCTCGGCGCAGCCGCCTTCCTCATCGCCGAGTTCCTGAAGATCTCGTACCTGCAAGTGCTGGTCATGGCGACCATCCCGACCTTGCTCTACTACTTCTCGATCCTTCTGATGATCGAGGCGGATTCCCGACGGCTCGGCACCAGAGGTCAAATGCCGGACGTCGAACCCGCCGGCACGCTCTTCCGGAAGTACGGCTACCACTTCACGTCGCTCGTCGCGATCGGCGTGTTCATGGTCGCGGGCATGTCTGCGTTTCGCGCGGTGTTCTGGGCGACGTTCCTTGCCGTGGCATTGAGCTTCCTGCGGCGTGAGACGGCATTGACGCCGCGCCGGCTGGCGGAGGCCCTCAAGAGCGGCGCAACGGGCGTGCTGGGTGTCTGCGCCACGACGGCCACCGCCGGCATCATCGTCGGTGTCGTGACGCTGACCGGACTTGGCCTGAAGATCTCCGGGCTCATCGTCGCGCTCGCCGGGGGGCACCTGGTCCTGACGGTCGTCTACTCGGCGCTCGCGGTCTGGATGCTCGGGCTCGCGGTCCCCGTCACCGCGTCGTACATCATCGCCGCCGTGATGGTCGCCCCGGCGCTCGTGCAGGCCGGCGTCTCCGACGTCGCCGCACACATGTTCATCTTCTACTACGCCGTGCTCTCCGAGGTCAGTCCGCCAACCGCACTCTCGCCGTTTGCCGCGGCGGCCATCACCGGCGCCAATCCGTTCGCGACGATGATGCTGACATGGAAGTACACGCTGCCGGCGTTCCTCGTGCCGTTCGTCTTCACGCTCACTCACCAGGGGTTGGGGGTCCTCATGCAGGGGAGCCCCGCGAGCATCGCCACGGCCACGCTCACGGCCGCCGCTGGCATCGCGGCGCTCGCCGCGGCGTTCGGGGGTTGGATTCGGGGCCCCGCCTCTGCCCTCGAGCGAGGGCTCGCCGGGCTCGCCGGGGCCCTCCTTTGCTATGCGGCCGGGTGGGCGGACCTCGCTGGATTGGCCCTCCTGGGTGTGGTGCTGTTCTTGCACTTTGGCAGGCGTCCCCTGAAAGTTGGGGAATGATTGATGCGGTAAAACGGTTTTGGCATCAATGACTTAGCAGGAACTGGCGAGCTGGAGAGCTCGCCGCAGCGGGTCGAACGGGCCATTTTACGGCAGTCGCAAAATGGCAAGAGTGCCAATAATTGTCAATCGATAAAGGTGCGATGATGTCTTCCTCAAAAGCGGGCCTTGCACGGGGCGAGTCGGGTTTCACGCTGATCGACATGCTCTTCGTGATCGCGCTCATCGGACTGCTCTCGACGCTGGCGATCCCGGGTCTGATGCGGGCACGCGGTGCGGCGCAGTCAGCTTCGGCGCTGGGGACGATGAAAGTTATCAACAGCGCACAACTGAGCTTCGCGATCACGTGCGGTCTTGGCTTCTACTCGCCGGACCTGCCGACGCTCGGCGTGATACCGCCGTCGTCGATCGACGCGTTCCTGCCTCCGGAACTGTCGTCTGGTCCGACGTTCATCAAGAGTGGCTACAACTTCAGCCTTGCCGGCACCGGCATTCCGGGCGCTCCCGGGTCCTGCAACGGGCTCGCGATCGGCGCGGCGGCATCGGGGTACGCGCTCGTCGCCGATCCCCTGGATGTTTCGCCGGGCGCGCGGTACTTTGGAACGAACGCTGACGGCACGATTTACGAGGACTCAGCGTCGTTCTCGGCGACCATGCCGGAGACCGGCGCGCCTCCGAACGGTGCGCCCATCCACTAAACAGTTCGGGCCTCGGCCCGAGACGCGTGTCGCTCTTGACCATGAGCGCGCGTGCCTCGGCCGAGGCCGCTCCCCGGCTCGTTTCCCTCCGCATTCCCCCCGTAACTTTTCTGGTATCGTTACTCCTTCTCGAGGGGGAGGGTGACTGATGCTCACGTGTACCAAGCGCGGCGGGCGAGTCCTTGCGGCCTCGCTGCTGTTGCTGACCACTGCCGCCGCGGCGGCGGCGCAGACCATCACGACGCCGAAGCAGCATTTCGGTTTCAACATCGGCGACGACTATCAGCTCGCCACCTACACGCAGTTCATCGACTACTGGCAGAAGCTCGACAAGGAATCGGATCGGATGAAAGTGGTGGAGATCGGCAAGACCGCCGAGGGGCGGCCGCAGCTGATGGCCATCATCACTTCTCCCGAGAATCACAAGAAGCTCGAACGCTACAAGGAGATCTCCCGTAAGCTGGCCACCGCCGAGGGGCTGACCGACGAGCAGGCCCACGCGCTCGCGAAGGAAGGAAAGGGCATCGTCTGGTTCGACGGCGGCCTGCACGCCACCGAAGTCCTCGGCGCGCATCAGTTAATCGAAACCGTCTATCAGCTGGTCAGCCGGACCGACGCCGAGACGACGCGCTTTCTGAACGACCTCGTCATCCTCGCGGTGCACGCGAACCCCGACGGAATGGAGCTCGTGTCGAGCTGGTACATGCGCGAGAGCGAGCCGACGCGCCGATCGGCGAACGGCCTGCCGCGCCTGTACCAGAAGTACATCGGTCACGACAACAACCGTGATTTCTACATGTCGACGCAGCCCGAGACCACGAACATGAACCGCGCGATGTACCTCGAGTGGTTCCCGCAGATCATGTACAACCATCATCAGACCGGCCCGGCCGGCACGGTGATGTTCGCGCCGCCGTTCCGCGATCCGTTCAACTACAACTTCGACCCGCTCGTCCCGGCCGAGCTCGACCTCGTGGCGGCCGCGATGCACAGCCGCTTTGCCGCGGAAGGCAAGCCGGGCGTGACGAGCCGGAAGGGCTCGAGCTATTCCACCTGGTGGAACGGCGGCCTGCGCACGATGGCCTACTTCCACAACATGATCGGCCTGCTGACCGAGACAATCGGGAACCCGACGCCGACCAGCATCCCGTTCATCCCTTCGAAGCAGCTGCCCGACTCGAACCTGCATTTCCCAATCGAGCCGCAGGTCTGGCACTTCCGGCAGTCGATCGACTACTCGGTGACCGCCAATTACGCGGTCTTCGACATCGCGTCGCGCAACAAGGAGAACTTCCTCTACAACATCTACCAGATGGGGAAGAATTCCATCGAGCGCGGCAATCGCGACAGCTGGACGCCCACGCCGCGCAGGGTCATCGCCGCCGAGACGGCGCTAAACGGCGGTCGCGGCCGCGGTGGCGCGGCGGCGCCTGCCGGCGACGAGCCGGATGCCGGCGGCGGCCGTGGTGGCCGCGGCGGTTCGCCCGAGGAGTTCAAGAAGCTCCTGCGCGATCCCGCAACGAGGGACCCGCGCGGTTTCATCCTGCCCGCGGACCAGCCCGATTTCCCGACGGCGACCAAGTTCGTCAACGCACTCCTCAAGACCGGCGTGACGGTGCACCGCGCGACCGCGGGATTCACGGTCGCCGGCAAGAGCTATCCAGCCGGTTCCTACGTCGTGAAATCCGCGCAGGCGTTCCGGCCGCACGTGCTCGACATGTTCGAGCCCCAGGACCATCCTGACGACATTCCCTATCCAGGTGGTCCGCCGACACGGCCCTACGACAACGCAGGCTGGACGCTGGCCTACCAGATGGGTGTGAAGGTCGACCGCGTGCTCGAGGGGTTCGACGGCCCGTTCGAAAAACTGAACGGCCTGCAGAAGCCGGTACCCGGAAAGGTGACGTCGACCGCTGTGGCCGGCTACACCTTCAGCCATGCCGTCAACGACTCGTTCACCGCAATCAACCGGTTGATCGCTGCTGGCGAAGACGTCTCCTGGATGTCATCGGGGCCGCAGCAGGGGACATTCTTCGTCGCGACCAAGGCGTCTACCGCGGCCACCGTAGGCAAGATTGCCGCGGACCTCGGGCTCAACTTCGAGGGCGTGTCCGCGCGTCCTGGCGGTGACGTAATCAAGCTGCGCAAGCTCCGGATCGCCCTGGCGGATCAGTACGGCGGTTCGATGCCCTCGGGCTGGACGCGCTGGCTCCTGGAGCAGTTCGAGTTCCCATTCGAGGTTGTGTTCCCGCAGGCGCTCGACGCGGGGAACCTGGCCAGTCGCTTCGACGTGATTATCTTTCCATCCGGCGTGGGACCCGCTCCCGCCGCCGGCGGCCGCGGCGGCCGCGGTGGCGGAGGCGGCGGCGGGGCCGGGCGTGGCGGTGGTGCCGGTGCCGGTGCAGGGATCCCAGCGCAGTATCAAAGTCAGCTCGGCTCGTATACGGCGGCTCAGACTGCTCCGCAGCTCAAGAAGTTCCTCGAGGATGGCGGGACGATTCTGGCGGTCGGACGTTCGGCGATGAACCTGGCCGAGATCTTCGAACTGCCGGTCGACAATCACCTCGTCGAGCGGTCGCCCGACGGCACGACGCGGCCGCTGCCATCCGAGAAGTACTACGTCCCGGGGTCGGTGCTGCGTGTCGCGGTCGACAACACGTCGCCCATCGCGCACGGCGTCACGAATCCGCTGGACGTGTTCTTCGACAATAGCCCCGTCTTCCGGCTCGAGCCGGAGGCGGCCCTGAAGGGCATCCGGCCCGTCGCCTGGTTCGACAGCGCCAACCCCCTGCGAAGCGGCTGGGCGTACGGGCAGGGCTACCTGCAGGGCGGCGTGGCGGTGGTTGACGCCTCGGTCGGCAAGGGGAAGCTCTTCCTCTTCGGCCCAGAGATCACCTTCCGCGCGCAGCCGCACGCGACGTTCAAGTTCCTGTTCAACGGGATTTACCTGGCGGCGCGTGTGCCTGGCGCGGGTCCGGCGACCGACAGCGGGCGCTGACGAGTTCCGGCCTGCCGCCGCAAACACAAAAGCCGGGCCGCGACGATGTCGCGGCCCGGCTCGTTTTCTAGCGAAGCCGGTCGGCTGCTGAAGGGGTTCAGCGCCGCTTGCGGGCGGTCTTCTTCGACGCTTTCGCTTTGGTCTTGGCCTTAGCCTTTGATTTCATGGCCTTCGGGGCCTTCTTCTTCGCTTTGGCCGGTTTCCGCGCTTTCGCCTTGGCGGGCTTGACGGCTTTGCGGGCCTTCGCGGCGGTTTTCGAAACCGTTTTGGCGGCCTTCTTTGCCTTTTTGGCGACCGTTCGCGACGCGGCCTTCACCGTCTTCTTGGCGCTCGTGACGGCCTGCGCCGCAGTACTTGTCGCCGCTCTCCCAGCGGCGGCGGTCTTCTCGACGGCACCAGTGACGGCGGCGGCAGTCGCCGACCCGGCCGACTTCGCGGTCGAAACCGCCGAACTGGCCACGCTCGCGGCCGTGCTGGCGGCTTCCTGCGCGGTTTCGCTGACCGTCTTCACGGCGCTGCCGAGCGCGCCGCCGACGGCTTCAGCCGTACGCGTCAGCGGGTCGTCTCCTGGTGTCACTGCTCGTTCATCGGACATAGATGCTCCCTTCGCACCTTATAGTTCCGCGCAACCGGCACGGCTCTCGCGTTCAGTGGCTCTCCCGTTGTGGATGGATGCTGGCGTGGAATCTCACCGTGAAGTCGCCAACTACCGCAGTTATGCGGAATGCGTGTCGCGCATACTAGCAGAGACGCGGCGAAAAAGCGCAACGAAGTGAGTCCAATCTACAGATACGACGCCCGGGTCCTCGACGCCCTTGCGGGACACGGCCTGGTCCCACAGCCGGGCACATCGCCGCAGCAGTTGCGCGACGCGGTGCGGGACCTCTACCGCTATGAAATCAAACGCCTCCGCCTGTCGCTCCTGGCCGGCCACATCGCCAAACGGGACTACGCCGACCATGTCGTGGCCCTCCGGCGGAAGTACCCGCTGCTGTCGGTGCCGATGGAGTTGTGGCTGGTCAGAGAGGAAGGGAGTGGGGACGCCGTGTCCCTCGCCTGACCCCAGTACCGCTACCATACCCCTATGCAGGACTTCGAAAAGCTCGGCCTCTTCTATCTCGGACGCCGGTACGACATGGCGGGCGGGCGTGCCCTGGACGAGGCGGTCCTCTACGACTCGCGGGACCTCGTGACCCACGCCGTGTGCGTGGGCATGACCGGCAGCGGTAAAACCGGGCTCTGCCTGTCCCTCATCGAGGAGGCCGCGATCGACGGCGTGCCCGTCATCGCCATCGATCCGAAAGGAGACCTCGGCAATCTTCTGCTGACGTTTCCCAAACTGTCTGCGGCCGAGTTCCGCCCCTGGGTCGACGAGGACGAGGCCCGCCGGAAGGGACAGACGGTCGACGCATATGCTGCCGCCGAGGCGGAGCGCTGGCGCGCGGGGCTGGCAGAGTGGGGAGAGGACGGTGCCCGAATCGAGCGGCTGAGGGGCGCGGCAGACTTCACCATTTACACGCCGGGCAGCCGCGCGGGTGTCCCTGTCTCCATCCTCAGTTCTTTCGCGGCGCCTCCAGCCGCGGCTCGAGCTGACGGCGAGGCCATGGCCGAGCGCGCGGCCAGCACGGCGACGAGCGTGCTTTCCCTCGCCGGACTCGATGCCCCTCCCCGCAGCCGGGAGCACACGCTCGTCACCAGCCTCTTCGGGGCTGCCTGGGCGGAGGGGAAAGATCTGGACCTTGCCAGCCTGATCCAGCAGGTTCAGTCGCCTCCTTTCAGCAAGGTCGGCGTCGTCGACCTCGAGGCGTTCTTCCCGGCCAAGGAGCGGTTCGATCTCGCCATGCGCCTCAACGGGCTGCTGGCCGCGCCGGGCTTTGCACAATGGCTCGAAGGCGCCCCGCTCGACCCTGCAAGCCTCCTCTATTCGGCGAAGGGCAAGCCGCGGGTGGCGGTGTTCTCGATCGCGCATCTCGGCGACACCGAGCGGATGTTCTTCGTCTCGCTGCTGCTCAATCAGGTCGTGGCGTGGATGCGCGGGCAGACGGGCACGACGAGCCTGAGGGCGGTGCTCTACATGGACGAGATCCTCGGCTACTTTCCGCCGGTCGCGAACCCGCCCTCGAAGGCCCCGCTGATGACGCTCCTCAAGCAGGGCCGAGCGTTCGGGTTGGGCGTTGTCCTCGCGACCCAGAACCCGGTCGACCTCGACTACAAGGGCCTCGCCAATACCGGGACGTGGTTCCTCGGCCGTTTACAGACCGAACGCGACAAGGCCCGCATGCTCGATGGGCTCGAAGGCGCGGCGGCCGGCTCGATGGATCGGGCGGAGACAGAATCGCCTGCTCTCGGCGCTCGACAAGCGCGTGTTCCTCCTGCACAACGTCCACGAACAGGCACCGGTGGTGTTCCAGACCCGCTGGACGTTGTCGTACCTCAGGGGACCGCTCTCGCGGGACCAGATCCGGTTGCTGACGCCACAAACCGAGGCGGCAGTCCAGAAGCCGGAGATGGGCGCAGAAACCGGAGGCCCACGGGCAGAAGCCGGAGGCCGGCGGGCCGCGCGTGTCCACGCCGCCGATTGTTTCTCCGGGCGTGCAACAGTATTTCGTTCCGGCAACGGCCTCCTCCGAGGTCCACTACACACCGGTCGTCCTTGGCGCGGCGCGCGTCGGCTTCGGCGATGCCAAGCTCGGGATCGACGAAGTCCGGGACGTCGTCTACGCCGCGCCGTTCAGATCCGGGGCTCTCGCGGTCGATTGGTCGACGGCGATTCTGGTCGAAGTCGCGACGGCCGACCTTCGGGACAGCGGTCCGGCGGGCGCGACTTATGAAGAAGTACCGGCAGCCGGCCTCCAGGCGAAGAACTACGCGCAGTGGAACAAGGACTTCGGGAAGTGGCTGTCGCAGGCCGAAAAGCTCGAGCTGATGCGCCAGCGCGATCTGAAGCTGACCTCGAATCCTGGCGAGAGCGAGCGTGACTTTCAGGCCCGGGTGCGGGATGCGCAGCGCGTCGCCCGGGACGCGGCGGTCGACGCGGTGCGAAAGAAGTTCGCGAGCAGGCAGGCGCAGCTCGAAGAACAGAAGCGTCGCGCCACGGCGTCCGTGGAGCGCGAGTCCGCGCAGGCCACGCAACAGAAGCTCCAGACGGGCCTCTCGGTGGGAGCGACCATTCTCGGGGCGATCTTCGGCCGCAAAGCCATCGGCGTAGGTTCTCTCGGACGGGCGACCACCGCGGCGCGCGGCGTTGGCCGGAGCATGAAGGAATCCGACGACATCCGGCGCGCCACCGAGAATCTTGATGCCATCGCGGAACGGGCGCGGGCGCTCGAGGACGAAGTGGCGCAGGAGACCCGCCGGATTACCCAGGAGTTCGACGCGGCCGGCGCGATCGAGCGACTCTCACTCACCCCGAAGCGCGGGCAGGTCTCGGTGCAGCTCGTGGGGCTCGGTTGGCTGCCCGAGCGTCACTAGCATTCCCCTGGCAGCGGCACGGTCGCCGGCGGGCAGGAGTACCAGCCCCATGAGATAGAGCGTCAGGGTGAGGAACGCGACGTACCCCGTGGCGCCCCCGGTCGGTAGATAGTCGAGCGCGCCGAGCGTGATGCCTTCCAGCAGGGCTGTCATGACCCGCTTGATCACCCCACGTCCGGGCGCGTAGAGCGACTCGAGCGCGATGAACCTCAGGAAGAACGCGCATCCCAACAGCACGGCCAGACTACGGAGCATCGACAGGCGATCGCGGACCCCCGTCAGCGTCGTCAGGAGCTGCACGAGAAAGAAGACGCTCACCAGGACATGGAGCAGGCCCGAGTCCGGCGTCAGCAGGTTGAATATCTGAGCGGACGCGGCGAGGAGCGCGATCAGCACGGCGGCCCCGCAGGCGTTCTGCATCCCGCTTCGATTCTGATTCAGCAGCCGCTCGACGGCGAACACCCCGGAGCGAGCGAGCGATCCCATGAGCAGGACCGCCAGGACGAGCGCGACGAGCGGCGGCGGCACGAGGCGGACGTCCGCACCGAGGCGGAGTCCTCCGAGGAGCGCCACCGTCAGAAAGAGACAAGGAAGGACGAACGCCTCGCGCAGCGGGGTCATCGGCGGGGTTTCAGCAGCCGGAGGGGGTTGAAGTCCGAGGCGTCGTGCGTGATGCCTCGCTGCAGCTCGGCCCGCAGCTCATCAGCCGTGTGCATGCCGATGTCGGGATCGTCTACGACCAGCCGGTGATCCGGTGCCAGCGCAATCGCCCGGTCGACTGCCTGCAGGCCGCTCTTGAACAGCACGTCGTCGTTGTAGACGCGTCCCCAGCCCTGGCGGTAATAGGTGTAAGCGGTGTAGAACTGCGTCAGCGCGTCGCGCCCTGCCGGGTCCGCCCGGGACAGCGCCGCACGCGCCTCCTCGAACTGATCCCGCCGGAAGAACGCCAATCCATCCTCGAACGCCTGCTGATCGATCCGGTAAACGCCGATGGTCGAGGTAAATCCACCGGTGACCTCCGCCATCGTCTGCGGCTGCGCGGTGTACATCCAGACGATGGCCGCCCCGTAGAGCACCGTCCCCGCCAGCCCGGCCGACCGCACCATCGAGTCGCGCATCCTGATGTAGTTTGCACGATTTCCGGCGTAGAGCGAACCGCGAGCCGCGATCGATTACTTTCCCAAGTCCAGCGCCACGATCTGCTTGAGATCCCTCAGGTAGAGGGTCGTGCCGCTCAGTGTGGGCGCGGTCCACGCGCGAGCGCTCAGCACGCTCGCCTTCGCGTGCACGACGAGCCCGGCGTCGCCAGGCGTGGCGAGCACGAGATTGCCGTCCTCGTCGAGCAGGACCAGGAGCATTCCTTGCTTGCCGCCTACGCCGATGAGCGTCGAGCGCGCGACGCTGCGGTCGCGCCAGATCATGTCGCCGGTGCTGATGTCGATCGCGGCAAATGGCGCCGCGCCGAAGTCCCCGTTCGACGCGTAGACTCGCTTTCCGTCGCGGATCGCGTTACCGAAATGGATCCGCACACGGCGGTTCGCCCACACCTCCTCGACGTTCACCTTGCCGTTCCGCCGCGACAATCGGAGCACCCGGCTGCCGCCGTTGTACGCCGACGAGACAAACAGCAGGTTGTCGCTTCCCCAGACCGGCGTAGCCACGTTGACGCCCTGATCCGACGCGTGCGGTACCGTCCAATCGAGTGCGCCCGTTCTCGGGTCGAGCCCTGACACCTCGCCGTAGGTGAATACGACGACTTCCGGTTGGCCATCGAGGTCGATTAGTAGCGGTGACGAGTAGCCGTTCTGAAAATCCTGCGACTTCCACGCAATCTCGCCCGTGGTGGCCCTGACCGCGATCACGCCGCGGCCGGGACCCCCCGCCGTCGTGATGATCAGATCCTCGAATGACAGCGGACTGGCGGAGAAGCCGCAGGCGCGGACCGCATCGCTGCCATCGGCCAGCACGACGCTCCATTGCCGTCGGCCTGTGAGTCGATCGATGCTGTTCATCAGGCCGCCCGAGCTCGTCGTAATCAGACGATCGCCCGCGATGAGTGGCGCGGCGCGCGGCGCGGGGCCGAGCCGCTCCGAACAGGTCTCTTCGAACGGCGCCTCGTACCGCGTCTCCCAGACCGTCGCGCCGGTTCCCGCGTCGAGCGCGATTGCGACATCGGCGCTGCCGTCGCGGAAGAGCGTGTAAAGCGTGCGTCCGTCGGTGACGATGGAGGAGTAGCCGGGGCCGATAGGCCGCTGCCACAGGCGGCGGGGCCCATCGCCCGGCCAGGTTGTGGCGAGCGTCTGGGCGTCGATGCCGGGCGCGACGAAGTTTCGTGCCGGCCCGCCCCATTGCGGCCAGGCCGTGCGGTCGCTGGCCGGCAGGATGCCGATGACCAACGCCGTCGCCCAGACCGCGAGCGATGTCACCGCTCACCCGGTGTCTTCGGCGCGAAGAGCGAGGCGTCGAGCGGCGTGTTGAGCGTGATTGCTTCGAGCGTCACAGACAGTGACGGCAGCGGTTGTCCGTTGAACGTCCCGCGGGCGGTGAAGGGCAGCTGCAAGCCTTCGACCGGCCTGAAGTCCGAATACACGATGCTGAACGTGCCGTACTCGCCTTCGGAGTTCCGATCGCGAAACGTCTCGCTGTGAATCCGGCCGCTGGCTCCAATCGCGAGCGTGACGTCGGTGGAGCCGCTGATGATGCGGACGTTTTCAACGCTGAGGTCGTCGACGGTGCCACTGCCGAGGGCGACCGCCTTGAACCCGGGGGTGCGTCGTGCTCGAAGCAGCGCGAGCGGATGCCGACCGAAGTCCTGTTCGAGGCTGGGACGGCCGGCTGCGCGCACCGGATACGCCTGGCCCCCGCCGAGGTACCACATACCCTCGGGTGAGAGGACGGTCGCCGAAGACATCGTCTTGCCCTGGAGGGCCATGCTCCGTTCCTGGCGTGCGCGGTCGGGGAAGCTCCACATCGTCTTCGTCGCGACCGTGACCTCGCCCTGAGGCCGCTGCTGAACCTGCGTGTAGGACTCGGCGTAAGTCGTCAGGGCGTCGAGCCTGGCGGCGCCACCGAGCGCGGCGACCGCGCGGTCGACGAGCTGACGGCCACGCGTCGCGGCGGCTGGCGCCGCGGGCAAGGGAGCGGGCGCCGCCGGGAGGTACTTGGCCGGCTCGGCCTGGAACTTCTTGTGGCACTCGTCGCTGCCGAAAATGTAGATCTTCCCTTCGTGCACGAGGAAATCGGAGGGGTTGCCCCCAGTGGTCTTGCCCATCCGCGCGCAGAGCCCGCCCAGCTGGATTTCGTACTTCGCGGGGTCGCGCTCGAAGGTCGCTTTCGTGTCCACCGTGGAAAAGAGGTAGACGAAGTCGCCCCGCGTGACGCTGAGCGCCGATTTTCCGGGAACCTCCTTGCCCCCGACGAGCAGGACCGGATCCAGCCCATCGAGCGCGTCGTCGGCGGCCTTCTGCAGGCCGTCGCGCCCGGCTGGTCCACCAGCCGAGAGCAGCACGACGAGGGCCGTGAGGATGAAAGACTGCATGGCGTCGCCTTCCTGTGTGTTGCGGAGGGTTGTTTTACTCTAGACGATCGACAAGAGCATACGGTTCACTCTTGTAGATTGTCAAGAGAAGAGGCTGGGGTACCTCGAGAGCGTTTCGAATTCCAGACTGCAACCAGAACGGCCGCGGTCAGCAGGACGCCGAACTCGAAGATCATGACGGACACCGGAGTGATCCAGCGTCCGCCGTGGCGGGACAGGTCCCAGACCTCGTAGACCGATAGCGCGCTGACGGTCCAGGCGGTCAGCGGCAGCGTGACGACTGAGAAGAGGAACGGCGTCAGGCAGAGCAGGTACCAGGGATAGATGACCGGCGCAAAGGCAATCGCAACGGCCATGGGCCACGCCCAGGCGGCGGGGTCTGTCGCCGGCAGCCGCCAGCGCGTCCACACCGCGACGGACAGGCCGGCGGCCACGGCGACGCCGGCAGCAAACCGGGGGAACGTCAGCGCCGCGATGCCCGCGAAGAGCGGCCCGTTGAAGCGGATCCGATCGACGACGTTCGGAACGGCGCCGAGCGGCACCTCGGATCCAGAGATGAAGGGCAGGTAGAGTGCCACGAGACAGAGCGCTCCGATGAACGCGTCGCGTTTTCTCACTCGTCCGATGAAGAGCGGCGCCAGAACAATCGGCACGAGCTTCGTGGCGATCGCGAGTACGAAGGCGACCGATGCCAGCTGGGTCCGCCGCCGGGACAGCCAGAAGGCCGCCGCGACTATCCACAAGGCGGCAACCGCATCGATGTGCCCGCTGTGGGCGATTTCGAACACCACGAGCGGGTTCCAGGCGTAGGCGAGTGTCAGCCATTCCGAGCGGCCCGTCGCCGCGAGCCACCGCCACAGCACCACCATCGTCAGCAGGTCGCAGGCCACGAGCGCCAGCTTCATGGCCAGCGTCGAATCGCTGATCATGACGACGAGACGGAAGAAGAGCTGCGCCGCCGGCGGGTACGGCGTGCGATCGCGCCGGCTCGGCATGCGCGCTGTCTGATCCGTATGCGTACGGGCCATCGACGGATCGGCGGGCAGAACGCCGTAGGGGTTGTAGCCGAGCAGCTGCACGCGGCCATCCCACTGGTAGCGAACCATGTCGCTGTCGGGGCCGACCGGCGCGATGGCCATCGGAATCCGCATCGCCACCGCGAGCGCGAACGAGGCGAGCAGCAGGCGCCGGGGCGCACGTGGCTGGTGCCACACCCTGGCCAGCACGGCACCGTAAGCGATCGTCCCTACCGCGACCGCGGCGAAGAAGATCGGGGAGCCGAGCGGCGCCTTCGAGACGACGAGTACGAGGATCGCGGCGAGATATGCCGCGCCGGCGGCTGCGATCAGATGTGGGATGCGTATTGACGACAGGCGCATGGACTGGACGGCCAGCGAGGCTATCGTGCGCCCGCGGACCGTCCATGATAGCGCGCCTGAAGGCGCCCCTCGTGTGATGTACGACGTCAGACGAAGAGCGCGGCGCCCGCGCCCGCGCGGGCGGCGTCGAGCGCGGTGAGACCGTCGAGAAGGTCGCCCACCAGGTCGTTGTGGTGCTCGCAGCCGGGTGAGAGCCGCACGAGCGCGTCCGAGAGCCCGAGTTTCGCGCGTTCGGCCGCGGGAATCGACGCGTGCGTCATGCGTGCCGGGTGGCACACGAGTGCCTTGACGCCGCCGAGACTCTCGCCGAGGGTGAAGAACCGACGCGACGACACGAAGGACACGACCTCGTCGATCGAGCCATCCAGCTCGAACGAGACCATGCCGCCGAAACCTGTCATCTGTCTCCGCGCGATCTCGTGACCTGGGTGAGTGGGGAGCCCTGGATAGTAGACGCGGGAAACCCGTGGATGTCCGCTCAGAGCCTCGGCGATCGCCGCGGCATTCTCCGCATGGCGGAGCACGCGCAACTCCAGCGTCTTCAGCCCGCGAAGCGTGAGCCAGCAGTCAAACGGCGAAGGAACCGCGCCAGTGGCGTTCTGAAGGAACTTGATCGGCTCGAACACGCCCGCGTCCTTCGCCAGGACCGCACCCTGGATGAGGTCGGAATGGCCGGCCAGGTACTTCGTCACGCTGTGCACGACGATGTCGGCGCCGAGTTGGAAGGGCTGTTGGAAGAGGGATGTGGCAAAGGTATTGTCGACGACCAGCAGCGCGCCGCGTGCGTGCGCGGCCTCGGCGATGGCGGCGATGTCGTAGACGAGCAGTCGCGGGTTGGTCGGCGACTCGATCCACACGAGCTTCGTCCGCTCGGAGAGCGCACTCGAGAGCGCCGCCGTGTCGGCCACGTCGATCTGACGCACGGCGCACCCGAGCGGGCAGAAGACCCTCGTCAGGAGACGATAGGTTCCCCCGTAGACGTCGATCGGGACGACGATGTCATCGCCGGGCTTGAGCCATGCCTGGAGCACGGCGTGTTCCGCGGCCAGCCCCGATGCGAATACCGCCGCGTGGCTGACGCCTTCGAGATTCGCAAGAACCGCTTCGAGGCGCGCGCGCGTAGGGTTGTTCGTGCGCGAGTAGTCAAACCCTCGATGGATGCCCGGCGCCTCCTGTTCATACGTCGATGTCTGAAAAATCGGGGCAACGAGTGACCCCGTGCCGGGCTCCGACGGCTGCTCCGCGTGAATCGTGCGTGTCGCGAACTCCATGTGTCAGCTCCTTCATTCTGTTCTGGTCGAGTAGCAATGGTCGTGCGCCGGCGAAGCCACAGCGCTTCACGTGAGCGGCTCGAGTGCCCGGAAGATGCGTGGTGTCGATCCCGTGGACGCCCCGAGCGCGGCAGCTGCCCGTTCGATCCGATGTCTGGCGCAGGGATACGTCAGGATTGCCAGCGACTTGCCGTCGCGCGAGTCGCGTGCCGTGGTTCGTTCGGCCCAGACGCCGTGTGCGCCAAGCAGGTTGGCGATGTCCGAGCCGTGCGGCAGCCCGGCCGAGCTGACGCGGACGAACCATCCCGTCGCTGGCGACACGGTGAGCCCCGAGCGCTCGGTTGTCGGCCAGCATTCGCGCACGGGCGTCACCACCGCCTCGACGACGTCATCGAGCACCGTGACGGCGGTGACGTCAGGTCCCGCACCCGGACCCGTGAAGCACAGCTGGCTGCCTGCGATATCTCGAAGGCACAGTCCGTTCAGCGCCTGGTGCACGCGCGCGAGCGGGTGGCGTTCGGGAACGAATGCAGGTCCTGCGAAGGCCGCGACCGGGGCGTCCGACGCCAGTTCGGCCGCGTGCACGACCGGCTTCAATGTGCCGCCGAGTTCGCGCGCGTGCGCGAGATCGGCCGGCAGCACGGACGCGATTCCGGTCGTCTCGACTCTCCAGGGCTCGACGCTCGGCCCGCCGAACTGCCGGATCAGGATCGCCAGCTTTTCGACCGCATCGATCCCCTCGACGTCCTTCGAGGGGTCTGGCTCCGCGAATCCGCGGCGCTGCGCATCAGCGAGCGCCGAGTCGTAGTCTTTCGTTCCGTTCTCCATCTGCGACAGGATGAAGTTTGTCGTGCCGTTGACGATGCCGGTGATGGACGTCAGGGCGGACGCATACGGGCGGGACGCGAACGTGCCCAGGAAAGGCACACCGGCCAGAACAGTCGCCTCGAACCGCAGTGACACGCCGGCGAGTCCGGCCGCGGCTGCGAGCTCGTCTCCGTGGTGGGCCAGCAGCGACTTGTTAGCGGTCACCACCGGGATCCCTCGAGCGATCGCCTCGAGCACGAGCGTTCGGGCGGGCTCGAGACCGCCAAGCGCCTCGACGATGACCGAGGGGCGTGTGGCGAAGATCTCTTCGGGGTCTGTGGTTACCGTGATGCCAGCCGTCGCGCGCGGCTTCAGCGGATCGCGCACGAGCGCGGCGGTGATGCCGACGTCCCCATGACGCGATAGAGGCCGGGCGGCGGAGAGCCGCGCCACGGCCGAGCCGACCTGGCCGAAGCCCAGGAGGCCGATGCGAATCGCCGTCGCCGCGCGGCGGCGGGACCCTGCGCGGTCAATGTCTGTGCTGGTGAAGTGAGCGACGGTCATCCTGATCCTCACGGCCGGGCGTCACGCCACGGCAAGAGCAGACGCCATCACGCGGGTGATCGGCGTCCCGGTCCTGAACCCCAATGGGGAACTCCAATGGGGAACAACGAAGGGGAGTTGAGAAACGTCGTAAGACCGAGCGGTCTCTCGAGGCTCTTTATCTCTCCCGGTTATCGGGCAGGAAGTAGCACCTTGGTGCGGCGGCTGTTGCTCAGCCTCCGGCCAGGTTGCTGTGGCGTCGTCGGGCCTGTTCCCTCAGCCACTCTGGATAAGTGTCCGCGGCGCGGACCAGGAGAATGTAGGCCGAACAGAGTGGCGATGTCAAGATGTGTGTATGTGGATGCGTGGATGTCGTATTGCTCTGTTATGCTTCCGGCACCATGTCCAGGCCCGCTCCATCAACGGTGCGCCTCGCGCTCGGCGCCGTGCTGCTCGTCGTGCTCGTGTCGGCCACGCGCGTCCCGGCGCAGCCGGGCGGTCAGAACCTGCCGGCCCGCTGGCTCAAGGGCAACACGCACACGCACACGACCGAGAGCGACGGTGACAGCACGCCTGATGTCGTGACCCGCTGGTATCGCGACCATGGGTATCAGTTCCTCGTGTTGAGCGACCACAACGTCCTCACGTCGATCGAGGCACTGAGCGCGCTCCACGGCAAGGACGATCAGTTTCTGCTCATCAAGGGCGAGGAGGTCACCGACAACTTCGGTGACCGGCCGGTTCACATCAACGGCCTCGACGTCGGCGCGAAGGTCGATCCGCAGGGCGGCACGTCGCTGCTCGACGTCGTGCAGCGTAACGTCGAAGCGATCCGCCGCGTCCGCGGCGTGCCGCACATCAATCATCCGAACTTCAAGTGGGCGTTCTCGACCGACGAGCTGCGGCAGGTGCGCAACATGCGGCTGCTCGAGATCTTCAACGGCCACCCGCAGGTCAACAACCTCGGCGGGGGCGGTGTGCCCGGTCTCGAGGAGGTCTGGGACGCCATTCTCTCGGGTGGCACGCTGATGTACGGGATTGCCGTCGACGACGCGCACACGTTCAGGCAGCCGGGGAACCCGGCGGTTGCGGGGCCGGGGCGCGGGTGGGTCATGGTCCGGGCCGAGCGTCTCGAGGCGCGCGCGATCCTGCAGGCGCTCGAGGATGGACGGTTCTACGCGTCAACCGGGGTCGAGCTTTCCGACTATGTCGTCACGGAGCGGGCGATGACCGTCACGGTGAAGCAGGATACGTGGGCGAAGTACCGGATTCAGTTCATCGGAAAGGGCGGCCGCGTCCTGCGCGAGGCGCTCGACAGCCCCGCGGAGTACCTGTTTCGCGGCGACGAGACGTACGTCAGGGCCAAGGTCATCGAAAGCAACGGCCGCGTGGCGTGGTGCCAGCCGATGTTCGTGGGACGGTGACTCAGCCTCCGCCCTGCCAGTGCTTGATGCTGTCGAGTGGATAGACCAGCATGAGGATGTTGAGCGTCAGGTTGTCGCGGATGTACCAAAGGACGAAGAGCTCCATCGCCACGGTGAGCAGGATGATCGTCCACACCGGGAAGCGTGACGCGGCCACGAAGCCCACGACCATCGCCAGGATGTCGCAGACCGAGTTGAGGACGCTGTCGCCGTAGTAGTCGAGTGAGATCGTCACCTCGCGATACCGGTTGATCACCATGTCCGTGTTCTCGAAGATCTCCCACCCCGATTCGAGGACCACGGCGAGCAGCAGTCGCACGCCGATCGGCCAGCGACGGCCGATGAGCCACAGCAGGCCGTAGAAGCCGAAGCCGTGAATGATGTGCGAGAAGGTGTACCAGTCGGAGATGTGCTGGGAGTTTTCCGAGCTGAACACGACGCCGTGCCACAGCTTCACGTATCCGCACTTGCAGATCGGCACCTGTCCCATCGAGTAGAGCACGACGGCAGCGGTGGCAATGAGGCCCAGAGCCGCCAGAAGCCACGGCCACGCAATCGATTCGACGGGCCGGGACCCGGCGGCGGACGTGTACCTACGAATGAGGTTTGCCCTCGGGCTTCCGGGCGTGGGGCAGCGGCGGCAGGGCGCTTCGGGCTGGTGTCCGGGACAGTTGGGTACTGCGCAACACCCGGTGCAGCTCGGCAATCAGGTGGTCGGGCTGACAGGGTTTCATCAGGATCGATGTCATGCCCGCGCGATCGGCGCGTTCGTGCACGTCGGCGGCCCAGTAGGCCGTCATCGCGACGACGGGGATGCTGCGGGTGCGAGTCTGCACGCGGAGGTCGGCGGCGAGCGAGAAGCCGTCGCGGCCCGGGAGCGCGATGTCGGTCACCACCACGTCGGGGACGAGCTCGAGCGAGCGTGAATACGCGTCCTCGGCCGTTTCGCACTGAGCCACGCGGAAGCCCCCGCCTTCGAGGAACTCGGCGTAGCCTTCGCGCGCCAGCGGATCATCTTCGACGAGTAAGACCAGCGGTTCTTGCGGCAAGATTCCCCCTCGTGAACACACGCGTGCCGGCATGGAGGCTGGGGGGAAGATCGATCTTACTGCCGAGCCTCCCGGCCGTCAAACAGTGGTCGCAATAATAGACGAGGTCTGTGCGGAAATGACCGGTTTTCCTAAGATTCCGTGCAGTCGCGGGCAGGAGTGACCCACCCCGCGCAGATTGGTTAGGCGGGTCGCGCCGGGGCGTTCTTGTTGCGGTACGCGGCCACGATCATCGCCGCGTCGGCCTTGGCCGGTTCGACCGAGCCGTTGAAGGTCGCGCCCTCTTCGAGCGACAGCCTGGGTGCTGCCACGTCGCCCTTGACCGCGGCGCTCTGCTGCACGCGCACAAGGTCGCGCGCGATCAATCGTCCCGTCGATCGACCACGCACCGTGATGCTTCGCGCCGTGACGGCACCTTCGACGCGCGCGCCCAGTTCGACCGTGACGTCGTAATCCGATGCGAGCACGTCGCCATTGACCGTCCCCGCGATCGTGACGGGCTCACCGGCCTGAATGCTCCCGTTGATCGTGATGCCTTTGCCGATGATGGTATCCATCGTGATGCTGCTGGTCATTGTAGCGTATGGGCGCAGGCGGAAGGGGACGAAGTTTCCCGCCGTCGCTCCCCCCGCCGATTGACGTCACTCTGATAGAATCCCCCCGTCTTTCCAACTGGCTCAAGGAGTTACGGCAATGACGGTCGCACACACCGCGCGGCAACGGCGCGCCACGTTCATTATCGGTGCGGCGCTGCTGCTCGCCGGCATTTCGATGCCGGCGCAGCAGATGGTCACCGAAACGCGCGACCCGGCACAGACCCAGGACGAGGACTTCGCCAAGCTCGTCAAGGAGTGGACGACGCAGCCGTACTTCATCAGCCCGCTGGTCGATCACCTTCCGAAGGTGGCGGGCGTGCCGTCGCCAAAGGATGTCCTCGGCTATCATGTCGGTGCGCCGGGCAAGCTCACCTACTACGCGGATGCGCTGAAGTACTACCGCGCGCTCGCCGCCGCCACTCCACGCGTCACGATCGAGACCATCGGCAAGTCCGACGAGGACCGCGAGCTGGTCGTCGTCTGGGTCTCGTCGGACGAGAACATCAAGGGCCTGCAGCAGAACCGCGACAACCTGGCGAAGATTGCCGATCCGCGCGGGCTCTCGGAGGCGCAGATCACCCAGCTCGTCGCGACGACCAAGCCGCACTATCACCTCATGGGCGGCCTGCACAGCGGCGAGACCGGGCCCTCCGAGATGCTCATGGAGCTGGTGTACCGGCTGGCGACCGAGACCTCGCCGCTCATCAAGCAGATTCGAGAGAACGTCATCGTGTCGGTGACGCCGCAGGCGGATCCCGACGGCCGCGATCGGAACGTCGATTGGTTCTATCGCACGCAGGACCAGCCGGCCGCCGCTGGGCGCGGCGCTGGCGCGTCAGGGACAGGCGCCGAGGCGGCACCGGGCGAGGGTGGCGGGGGCGGTGGCGGTGGGCGCGGTGGCGCGGCCCTGCCGTATTGGGGCAAGTACGTTTACCACGACAACAATCGCGACATTAACCTGTCGCAGAAATCCATGCGCGCGATCGCGGACTGGTACTTCACCGCGCATCCGCCGATCATGCACGACCTGCACGAGTCGCTGGCGCTGCTCTACACCTACAGCGGCGCCGCACCGCAGAATCCCAATCTCGATCCGATCCTCTTCACCGAACTCCCCTGGTTCTCGAACTTCGAGCTGTCGCAGATGACCAAGTGGGGTATGCCGGGCGTCTACACGCACGCGTTCATGGACGGCTGGTCGCCGGGCTACCTCGGCTCGGTGGCCTACAACCACAACGGCATGATGCGGATGTACGAGACGCAGTCGGGCCGCGAGGGCGGGCCCGGCGCTGCGGCCGGGCGCGGTGCCGTCGCCGGGGACACGGCGGCGGGGCGGGGTGCCGCCGCAGGCGAGGGCCGCGGAGAGGGTCGAGGTGCCGGTCGCGGCGCCCGGGGCGAGGGGCGCGGCGACGCCAGAGGTGAGGGACGCGGTGAGGGCGCCAATCCGGCGGCCGCCGCCGAGGGAGGCGGACAGGGCGGTCGCGGTGCCGCCGGGCCGCCGACCGGACGCGGCGGCGGTCAGACGCGCGAGTGGTACCGCGGGATTCCCATTCCCCCGGGCGCCGCGAACAACTTCTCGCGCCGCAACAACACCAACTACATGCAGACCGGCGTGCTGAGCGCGCTCCAGCTCACCGCGTCGTTCCCCAACCTCATCGTCGACAACTTCTATCGCAAGACGAAGAACTCGATCGAATCGGGGAAGACCGAGGCGCCCTACGGCTTCGTGATTCCCGTGCAACGCGATATGACTCGCGTCGCCGAGCTCGTCAACATCCTGCGCGTGCAGCGGATCGAAATCGGTCTGGCGTCGAGCGAGATCAAGGTCGCCGACGGCACATTCCCGGCCGGGTCGTACGTCATCAAACGCGATCAACCCTACGGCCGGCTCGCGAAGAACCTGCTGGAGCGGCAGAGCTTCCCGGACGCGAATCTCAGGACCTACGACGACAGCGGCTGGACGATGGGGCTGGCCATGCTGACCGACGTGAAAGAGATCAAGGACAAAGCCATCCTCGATGTGAAGACGACCAACGTCACGGAAGCGACGGTCAAAGGCAGGGTGGCCGGATCGGGGAACGCAGGGCTCGCCGTCGCGCACTACGGCTCGAACAACATGATCGCGTTTCGCTACGCGCTCAGGAGCGTGCCGATGAAGATTGCCGACAAGAGCTTCACGGCCGAAGGCGTCGAGTTTCCGGCGGGCTCGTTCGTCATCGCGCCGCCCGCTGACATGACGGCCGCGCGCGCGGCCGTCGAGCGGTTCGGCCTGACCGCCGCGAGCCTGACGGCCTTGCCGGCGGCCGCGATGCACGACGCCGACCTGCCCAGGATTGCGATGTATTCGTCGTGGACCGGCACGCAGGAGATCGGGTGGGTGCGCTTCACGTTCGACAAGTTCGGGATCCCGTACGACCTGATCTACAAGGAGCGCGTCAAGCAGGGGAACTTGCGCGCGGACTACGACGTAATCCTCATGCCCACGCAGCAGGCCAACCGCCAGGCGGTGTATCAGACGCCAGCCGCTCGCCCGGTGCCGTACATGAAGGATGCCAAGTACAAGTTCCTCGGGATGTACGGCGAGTCCCCGGACATTACCGGCGGCATGGGGGGTGAAGGCGTAGACGCGTTCGCGAAGTTCCTCGATGGGGGTGGCACGCTCATCACCATGGGGAATGCCGTCCGCTTCCCGACGGAGCTGGGATTTGCTCGAACCGTCGACGCGTCGGGGAACACGTCGAACGACTTCTACGCGCCGCGCCCGCTGGTCAATGCCGAGGTGCTCAAGCTGGATCACCCCGTGTTCTACGGCTACACGGACAAGATCATGCCGATCAAGTACCTGGGCGGGCCGCTGATGAGCGTCGGTGCTCCGGATCAATCCGGTGTCCTTGCACGCTACGTCGGCGGAGACGAGGCCGTGCTGAGCGGCCTGATGAAGGGCGCCTCCGAGATCCGCCAGCGGCCGTTCGCGATCGATGTCCCGGGAGGATTCACCGGCAAGGGTCGCGTCGTGCTCTTCGCGAACAACCCAATCTATCGCTGGCAGAATCACGGCGAGTTCAACATGGTGTTCAACGCCCTGATGAACTGGAACGACCTGGCCGGCTCGTCCGCCCGCCCGGCCACGCCGTCCGCCGCCGGGGGGCAGTAGTCGTCACGAGGTTCAGAGGGTTCAGAGGGTTCAGGAGGTTCAGAGGTTCAGTCCTCCGTCGCGCGCCCCATCAGCGCTACATAGACGACGAAGCTGGCCGCGAACCCCACGAACCACGCGTAGTCGTAGACCGGCTTCAGCACTGGAACGACGAGGCCGCCCCACGCGAGCGCGCATCCGGCGAGCGTGGCGACGACGGCCTTGCCGTTCCACCCACTCGCATACCGGTAGCACCCGTCCGTCAGGTAGAGATCTTCGAGCTGTACCGCGGTGCGGCGCACGATCCAATAGTCCGCGATGAGCACGCCGGCAATGGAACCCAAGCCGCCGGAGTAGCCCAGCAGCCACGTGAAGATGTAGCCGGACGGATCGGCGAGGAGCTTCCACGGCTGCATCAGGATGGCGAGCAGGCCCGTGATGAGGCCGCCGGTCTTGAAGTCAATCAGCCGCGGGAACGCGTTCGCGAAGTCGTTGGCCGGTGACACGACGTTGGCGGCGATGTTGACGGCGAGCGTCGCGACGACGGCGGTGAACATCGAGATGGCGACGACGAGCGGCGTGTCGAATCGTCCGACGAGCTTGACCGGATCCCAGATCGCTTCGCCGTAGATCACGACGGTGGCGCTCGTGATGAGCACGCCCATCGCGGCAAACACCGACATCGTCGTCGGCAGCGCGACGACCTGACCGACGATCTGCTCGCGCTGGCTGCGGCCGAAGCGGGTGAAGTCCGGCATGTTGAGCGACAGCGTCGCCCAGTACCCGATCATCGCGGTCAGCGAGGGAATGAAGACGGGGAAGAACTCGCCGACCGTGTTCAGCCTGCCCTGCTGGGCGAGCAACGGGCCGAGGCCATTGGCGCGTTGCACGGCCCACACGAGCAGCACCGTCGTCATGACGAGCACGAAGGGGGCGGCCCAGTTCTCGACCCAGCGCAGCAGATCCATGCCGCGGAAGATGATGAACACGTTGAGGCCCCAGAAGAGCAGGAACGACAGCCACTCGGTCGTGGTATGACCAGCCAAGCCGCTGCCGAGCAGTTGCGGCCAGCCAGGCATCAGCGCGGCGAAAAATGTCTGCAGCGCCTCGCCGCCGATCCACGCCTGGATGCCGAACCAGCCGCACGCGACGAGCGCCCGCATCAGCGCCGGGAGGTTCGAGCCGATGGTGCCGTAGGCCACCCGGGCAAAGACCGGAAACGGGATGCCGTATTTGGTGCCGGGATGCGAGTTCAGGAGGATTGGGACCAGCACGATCGTGTTGCCGAGCAGGATCGTAATGAGCGCCTGCCACCAGTTCATGCCGCTCGCCATCAGCCCCGAGGCCAGCATGTAGGTCGGGATGCAGTGCGCCATGCTGATCCACAGCGCCGCGTAGTTGTAGGTAGACCAGGTGCGGGCGGCGAGCGGGACCGGCGCGAGGTCGTGATTGTAGAGGGGGCTCCGCTCGATTCGCGATGTGTCGCGCAGCTCCACTCGTCCGTCTGGATGAAGGATCTGGTTCATCGCGCGTAAGGGTACTACTGATCGAGGAAGCGCTCGCGCCACTCCGGCGGCGGGATCTGACAGCGATCGAACTGGCCGAAAATGCGATAGCGGCTACGCGCGACGCCGCGGTAGGCGAGATCGGCCAGCGGCCGGGGCACGAGAGTGCCGATCCTCGCCAACGCCCGCCAGGCGCCGCCCAGTTGACCGAGGGCGTGCAGCACAGCCCTCGAGCGCGCGAGCACGCGCTCGGAGCCCGCCGTCCAATCCGCCATCACGTAGACCGTGTCGAGATCCGACGGGTCGAGTCCATGCGCGGCGAGCAGCTGGCGCGCGATGGGACTCTGGAGCGCCGCAAATCTGATACGCGCCTCGCGGTCGCGGCGGAGCAGGAACTGGTTCAGCCGATTGCAGAGGCCGCAGACACCATCGTAGAAGACGATGGTCGTGGGCGCAGGCGCGGTCACACTGGTCTCACTTCGGCTCGTATTTCCAGTTACGGCTCTTGCCCTCCGCGAGCCACTCGACGGCGGTCGTCATTCGCTTCTGCCGCGTCGCGTCGCTCTTCGCCTCGGTGATCCACTCGACGTACTCACGCCTCTGACTCGGGCTGAACGCGTCGAAGGTCTTCCGGGCCGCCGCCTTCTTCTTCAAGGCCGCCGAAAAATCGGCCGGGACGCTCAGCGGCTTCTTTGGCGCGGCCGGCTTCCTCGCCACCTTTATCCCCTCGTCGTTCAGTTTCGCGGCCTTCTTGACGTAGCCGACGAGCTCGCGATCCGGCGGCAAGTCGTTGACCGACGTGATGCGTCCGAAATGGCCCATGGTGTCCGTCGCGGCCGGATCGTCGAGCACCAGGCTGCTCTTCCAGAATCCGAACGCGCAGTGTGCCTTGAAGGCGGCCATGCTGCACATCATCTGGTCCTTGTAATCGAAGTGCGGAAAGCTCCACTTCATCGTCTCTTCGACGTCAGGGCAGGCCGTATGCACGACTTTCCGGATGTGCATGAGGATCGGCTTGGCGAAGTCCGCGGCCTTCGCGATGTATTGGTCGACGCGCGGATCGGTCTTTCCCATATCGGGCACCTCGGCGGCTCGAAGCCAGTAAGAGGATTCTCTATCACGACCGCGCGTCCGGCCTCCGTGAAATTGCTGTTTCGATGGTGTCCTGAAAGAGCACAGGGCGCTTTGACACGCCGGATAGGCGGGTGTAGGCTCGCCAATTGAAAGCCTAAGACGTCGAAACGGCGTCGCGGGGGAACCAACGGCGCGATACCCGCGCCACGGGGCGTATCCGGAATCTTCCGGTAGAGGAACTCCAACCTCGAGCCCGACAGCTAACCCCGCCGGCTTACTTGGAGGCCTTCCGTGCTCACCCAGCTGCATGTCTCATCGGCGTCCGAGCGTCGCGTTGCCGGCAGCGCTCTCGTTGCGGCGTTCCTCGTTCTCGGCGTGTTCGCCATCGTCGTGTGGTTCATGGGATCGAGGAATCCGTTTACTCCCGCAGGCTACGTGGGATACCTGACGAAGGGGGCGGTGTTCGGCCAGTCGCGCTTCTACGGCATTCAGAAGGGACCGACATCGCCTGGCCGGACGTGGCTGCTCGACGTGACGAACGTCAGCGTGACGCCGTATACCTACACCGAGAACTTCACGGGTGAAGACGCGGTGCTGAGCCGCGACAACCTGAAGATCGCCTTCCGCGTACACACCGTGTGGCGCGTGGACGAGACGAAGATTCCGGTGTTCATGGAGCGCTTCAGCACGACGATGGCGCGGACCGAGCACGATAAGGAGCCCGACTCGATCGTGCAGGTCGCCTACGGCAACTTCGTCCGAGAACCGCTCAAGACCTATGCCCGCGACGAGGTCCAGCGCCGCAATGGTCTCGAGGTGAAGGATGCATTGATTCAGATCGGCGACGCCGTTCTGGCGCGCATCCGTCAGTATGCCGACGGCAGCCCCTTCGCCATTTCGAGCGTCGTCGTGGGGAACGTCCAGTATCCGGAAGAAGTGGCCAACGCCGTTTCACGCAAGCTCGCCGCGACGCAGGAGCTGCAGCGGAAGGACACCGAGATCGAGATCGAGCGCAAGGAGCGGACGAAGCGTGAGGTGCAGGCGCAGGGCATCGCCAACGCCATGGAGATCATCCGCGGCCAGTTGAGCCCGATGTACATCCAGCACGAAGCCATCGAGGCGCAGAAGCAGATGGTGAATTCGCCCAACCACACCGTCGTGTACATCCCGGTCGGCCCGATGGGCGTGCCGCTGACCGGGACACTCACGGCTGCCGCTCCCGTCCCGCCGAAGTAACGCCAACGGCCGCACGGACACCCGTTAGCGCATAGGGCTGGCACCTTCCCGGCAAAGGTGCCAGCCACCTTTCTTCAGAATTGCTGTCTGTCGGACGAGGTCTGTACTGTGCGGGACTTCATGACGTTCAACGCCATGACGAAGGCGACAACCAGCAACAGGGAAGCAAGCAGGAACGGCGCGCCCGGGAGGTGAAGGTTCGCTCGCGGGCCGATGAACGTGGCGAACGTGAACGTGAAGATGAACGGGCTGAAGAGTCCGCTCAGCCCGCGCAGGCCCATCAAGGCGCCCTGCAGCTGTCCCTGTTCGGAGGTACCCACTCGGCGGGTCATCAGGCCCTGAGCCGACGGTCCGAAGAGACCCCAGATCGCCATCACGGGTACGCCCGCCAGAAAGAGCGCGCCGCGGGGCGCGAGCCCATAAATCGCGAATGCGATCGCACCGAAGGTCAGACCGGTCAGTGCCGCGCGACGCTCGCCGATGCGCGCGACAATGGGGCCGACGAGCCCGCCTGAAACGATCGCGGTGCAGACGCCGACGAACGCGAGCGTCAAGCCCACGGTTCCGGTGTTCCATCCGTAGCGGTAGCTCGTGTAGAGCACGAACGTGCTCGGCAGCACCTCGTGCGCGACATAGTAGAGAAACGTCACGCTGGCGAGGCCGAAGAGTTCGGGGTGTGATCGCAGGAGCCGCAGCGACCCGAGCGGGTTGGCGCGCGCCCAGGAGAACCGCGACGAGCGGCGCTCGGGCGGCAGCGATTCGGGCAGCACGAAGACGCCGTAAGCGGCGTTCGTTAGACAGAGCGCCGCCGAGATCCAGAACGGGAGCCGCGGACTGATCGTGCCCAGGAGGCCGCCGAGCGCGGGCCCGAGCACGAAGCCCAGCCCGAACGCCGCGCCGATCATCCCGAAGCTCTTCGCGCGCTGCTCGGTGGGTGTCACGTCGGCGATGTAGGCCGCGGCCGTCGCGAAGCTCGCCGAGGTGATGCCCGAAATCACGCGTCCCACGAACAGCCAGCCCAGGCTCGGTGCCAGCGCCATCAGGATGTAGTCCAGGCCCAGACCGGTGATTGACGTCAGGATGACCGAACGGCGGCCGAATCGATCGGACAGCGCGCCCAGGATCGGCGACGCGACAAACTGCATCAGCGCCCACGCCGTCGCAAAGAGTCCGTACGTTTCGGCGGCGCGCGCCGTATCCCCGCCGAGGAAGTTCACGATGAGGGCCGGCAGGACCGGGACGATAATGCCGAGCGCAAGGACGTCGAGGACGACGGTGACGAAGATGAAGGTGAGTGCCGCGCGCCGGGGGACCGTGTGGTCCGTAGGGATTGACGTCACGTCTGGCAAACATCCAATAGTACTGTAAGAATTCGTCAGACCCCGGGCCGGGGCAATCCATGCGATACGCCGAATACACACCAGCGCCGCGTCTTGCAGCACTCGTCGAGCGGTTCTGGCTCCTCGAAGGCGCGTCGACGGGCTCCGCCGACGCGATCATTCCCGACGGTCGCGTCGAGCTAGTCTTTCACTACCGTGGGCCATTCTGGCGTCACGACGTCAGCGGCGACAGAGTGAAGCAGCCGCTGTCGCTCCTTGTCGGTCAGATGATCGAGCCCGTCGTCCTGGCACCCGACGGCCCTGCGGGTGTCGCCGCGATCCGGTTGCGGCCGGCTGCATCGCGAACGCTCCTGGGTTTTTCGCTCCAGGAGGTGTCGGGACGCTTCGTCGACCTGGAGCTGATCTTTCCGTCGGTGAAACGGCTGCGCGAGCGCCTGGCAGAGGTGTCGAGTGATGGCGAGCGAATTCGCGCGCTCGAGGAATGGCTGGTCGCGATGGCATGTCCGGCACCGCGCCGTCACGTCGATGCGGTCGTCGGAGCCATCCTCGACAGTGGCGGCCGCGTGTCGATCGAGGCGCTCGTTGCGCGTGCCGGCACGAGCCTCCGGCACCTGGAGCGCCAGTTCCGGGAGGACGTCGGCCTTTCGCCGAAGGCCTTTTCGCGGATTGTCCGTCTGCAGGCGGCGCTGCGGCGCGTCCGCGGGGGGCGCGCGCTGACCGACGTCGCGCTCGCATGCGGCTTCTACGACCAGGCGCACATGACGCGCGACTTTCGGGAGCTGGCGTCGATGTCGCCGGGAGCGTGGCAATCATACGCCGGGGATCTGGCTCCGCTCTTCGTCGAGGGAAGGTAATTACTCCTTCTTGACCGGAACCGGCGCGAGCTTGCGCGTCACGTTCAGCGTCGTGATATGCAGGTTCATCTCCTTGCCGACGCGGAAGCCAACACGGCCGTCGATGCGGACATCGCTGCGCGGGACGGCCAGTACCTTCGCGGCATTCACCCACAACGTGACGCTGGCCGCGTCGACGTCGACTTTGAGGACGTTCTTGACGGGCTCGCCGCCGGCGCTTCCCGGAACGACCGCCTCGTGGCGCTGCCACGCTGCCAGCGCCGTCGTCTGGCCCCCATGCCGGCGCATGACGGCCGCCTGTCCATCCCGGCGCAGCACGAACGCCGAGTAGTCGGGGGCCGCCGACGAGTCGATGTCCTGACCTCCGAGGAAGATGCCGTATTCGTCGGTGGCTTGTCCAGGAAACAGGAATATCTCGGCCTCGAGCGTGAAGTTCCCGTCAATCTCGCCGTTCGTCGTCGGGTACAGGAGCACGCCGGGTCCGGTCGTGACGTGCCAGCCCGGCGGCATCTGGACGAAGACCCACGACCCCGGCTCCATCTTCGAGCCGGCGGCCAGGGGAGCGGGGGTGTCCTGCCGCCACTTCCAGTTGGTTGGCGTCGTCAACTGCGCGGTCAGCAGGGCCGGGGCGCAGGCACACAAAGCAAGCAGGACGGGTACAAAGCGTCGCATGAGTCCTCCGATCTGAACATTACGCGCGAACCAGCCGAGTCTGTACGAAGGCCGTCTTGGGCGAGCCAACGCTCGCGAGCCTGGCCTCGTCAAAGTGGCTGGAGGGCTCGCGATGTTCCGTCTGGTCCAGGAGGTGCGGTTCGCCGCACGAACGCTCGTCCGCTCACGCTTCGTCACGAGCCTCGCGGTTCTGGCCTTTGCCCTCGGCATCGGCGTGACGAGCGCGGTGTTCAGCATCTTCAACGGCGTGCTGCTGAAGCCGCTGCCGTTTCCGGAGCCTCAGGACCTCGTTGTGGTGTACGACACGCAGCCTGCCTGCGCGACGTGCCCGGCGTCGTACCCGAAATACATGGACTGGAAGACTCGGAACACCGTCTTTGAAGCGATCGGCGGCTCGGCGCAGGTCGCCTACACGCTCACCGGTGCGGGCGATCCCAGCCGTGTTCAAGGCGTGGCCACCACCGCTTCGCTCGTCGATGTCTTCGGAGTGCCGCCGGCACTGGGGCGGTGGTACACCGAGCAGGAAGCGCAGTTCGGAGGGCCGCTCGTCGTCGTGCTCTCTCATGACCTGTGGACCCGGCAGTTCAATGCCGATCCGACAGTGGTGGGGCGCCGCCTGACGTTCGACGGCAAGACCTACGAAGTCATCGGCGTGATGCCGCCGACGTTTGCCTACCGCCGCGCGCAGTTCTACGTTCCGCTTCAGCGCACGCTCGACCCCGCCACGCGGGGCAACCACTTCATGCCGACCTACGCGCGCCTCAAGAAGGGCGTGACGCTCGATCGGGCGACCGCGGAAATGCGCGCGCTCGGCCACACGCTGGCGGCCGAGTTCGGGAACAACCACGGCGTCGACGTCCGCAGCTACTACGAGGTGCTCGTCGGGAGCGTCCGCCGCTCACTCTGGATGCTGATGGGGGCCGTGGTGCTGGTGCTGCTGATCGCGTGCGCCAACGTCGCGAACCTGCTGCTCGCAGCGGGCATGGCACGGCGCCGCGAGTTCGCCATCCGCATGGCGCTCGGCGCCGGGCGTGGCGCGCTCGCACGACAACTCGCGACGGAAAGCTTGCTCCTGGCGGCGATCGGCGGCGCGCTCGGAATACTGCTCGCGCGCTGGATGGTGAGCGTCTTCGTCGTGCTGGCGGGCAACCAGCTGCCACGCGCGACGACGATCGAGATTGACGGGCGCGTGCTCGCGTTCGCGGCTGTGACCACGCTCGTCGTCGGCGTTGTCTGCGGTGTGTGGCCCCTGTTGCGACTGCGCCAGCGGGACTTGACCGGCGCCGTCCGCGAGGGCGATACGCGGACGTCGAGCGCCGGCGGCCGGCACCTGGGCAACGGCCTGGTCGTCGCCGAGATCGCCATCGCGTTCGCCTTGCTCGTTGGCGCGGGCCTCCTCGTCAAGAACCTGATGCTGCTCTCGGCTCGCGACGCCGGCATGCGCACCGATCGGATCGTGTCGTTCAATGTAGCGCCGGCCGGGCCGCGATACCAAGCGCCGGAACAGGTAGTGGCGTTCTATCACGAGCTCTACTCGCGCCTGACGGCGATTGACAGCATCGAGAGCGCGGGCATGACCAGTCACCTCCCGATGGTCGACTTCGGGTGGAACGGTGAGTTTCAGATCGAGGGAAATACGCCCTGGAGTGCGAACGAGGCGCCGCTCGTGGAGTATCGCTGGATACACGGCGAGTACCTCAAGACGCTCGCCGTGCCGCTGCTCAAGGGGCGAACACTCGACACGCGCGACGGCAAGGGATCGAACACGGTTCTCATCAACCAGGCGATGGCGGACAAGTTCTGGCCGGGCCAGGATCCGATCGGAAAACGATTCGGTCAGGGAAACGATCGAAGCCAGTGGTATCGAAGTCGTGGGCGTGATCGGCAGCATCCGCTCGCTGGGGCTGACGCGCAGCAGTCCCTTCGAGTTCTACCGGACCATCGATCAAGCGTCGTTCGGTTCGATGGCCGTGGTCGTCCGGACTCGCGGGGGCGATCCGACTGCGGTCGTGCCTGCCGCGCGGCAGATCGTCGCGTCGATAGATCCCTCGCTACCGATTACCCAGGTGCAGACGATGGACGCAGTGGTCGCGGCGTCGGTTGGACAGCCGCGGCTGATGTCGGCGTTGACGGCGGTCTTCGGCGTGCTTGCCGGGCTGCTGGCCATGATCGGGGTGTATGGCGTGATGTCGTACAACGTCCGCCGGCAGCGCCGGGAGTTCGGCATCCGCCTGGCGCTCGGCGCGGGCGAGTCGAACGTCCGCAACCTGGTCGTCGTCCGTGGTCTCGTGCTCGCGGCGACAGGCATCGCCATCGGCGCCGCCGGCGCCTGGCTGCTTGGCGGAGTCGTGGCGGCATTACTCAACGACGTCAAGCCCACCGATCCGGTCGTGTTCGCGGGGACGACCGTGGCCGTCCTGGTAGTCGCGATGCTCGCGTCGTACCTGCCGGCACGCACCGCGTCGCGCGTGGATCCCATGGTGGTGCTGCGGGATTCGTGAGTGGGAAGCTTCCCGCTTCCCGCTTCCCGCTACCCGCTTCGGCTTAGCCGGGAGCTGGAAGCTGAGCGCTGGAAGCTGGAAGCGGGAAGCTGCGACCTACGTCCGCGCCGTCGCAGACGCCGCCCCGAACATCGAAGCCGACCCGAGCCGCAGGCGGTACTCGCGCTGCAATAGCAGGAGCACGGTAATCACCTGAAAGCCGATCGTGCCGGCCGAGAGATACCAGATCCATCGCAGCTCGAAGCCGGGCATCCGCGCGAGCAGTATCGCGGGGAGGGCGGTCAACACCATCCGCCCGAACGACGCGGCGAGCGAGGGCAAGGTGTTCCCGAGCGCCTGGAACATGCTCGACGACACGAATACGAGCCCGGATCCAACAAACGTCCATGCGATGATCCGCAGGTATTCCGCGCCGACGTCGACGACCTGCGCGTCACCCGAAAACAGGCGCACGATCGGCGACGCGCCGTAGTGGCAGGCGACGGCCCACACGGCCATGAAGGCTGCGGCCATCGACGCGGCCGTGATGTAGGTTTTCTTGACCCGGTCGGGCAGTCGCGCGCCGAAATTCTGGCCTGCGACTGGCGCCACCGAGAATCCGAGGGCGACGACCGGCATGAACCCCGCCTGCACCACGCGCAGGCCGATGCCGAAGCCGGCCTGCGCCGCCGCGCCGAAGGGCCGGCTGATCGAGTACACCACGAACAAGTACACGGCCATCAGGCCGAACTCGGCGCCGGCGGGCAGACCGATCTTCAACATCTGACTCCACAGCGAGAACTGCGGCACCCACTGCGAGGGAACGAAATGCAGGTAGGCGCTGGGCTTGACGAAATATGTGCCGAGCCAGACCACGCCAACCGCGACGGCCACGAGCGACGAGATCGCCGCGCCCGCCACGCCGAGCGGCACCCCGGTCACCCACCCGAAGATCAGAAACGGCGCCAGCGCCATATTGAGGATGACGGTCGCAGTGGCCACGACCGTTCCAGGCTTGAAGTTTCCCGTCCCGCGGAGCGCGGCTCCCATGGCCACCATGGCGAACTGCAATGCCATCGCGGGGATGAACCAGGTCAGGTACTGCCTCGCTTGCAGGGCCGTCTGAGGGTCGGCACCGAGCGTCGACGAGTACGGGCCGCGCAGCAGCATGGCGACGGCCAGGAAGATCGCGCCCACAACCATGGAGAGGGCCTGCGACTGGTTGAACACGAGCAGCGCGCGCTCGTGTTCTTTCCGGCCCGTCGCGTGGGATACCAGGGTCGTCGTTCCCACGCCCAGCATCTGCGAGATGGCCAGTACGATGAAGGTGAGGTTGCCGGCGATGCCGACTGCCGCCACGGCCTCCTTGCCGAGCCGGCCAACCCAATAGAGGTCGACCAGGAAGTAGAGAGTCTGGAAGACCATCGTCACCAGCATGAAGCTGGCCGTCTTGAGCAGATGACGAGTGATAGAACCTGTGGTGAGATCCTGCATGGCGTGAGCTTATCTCCAGGATGCGTGCGAGGGGAGAATATAATACGAAAGCAATCACGTGGTAGCGCCTGCGGCTCGAGCGCGGCGCGGAGTCGCCGCGCGACCCTTCGACACGCTCAGGGTCGCCCTGAGCCACGTCGAAGGGCGAAGCGAGCGGGGGTGGGCCGCCTACGCCAAGGCTCCGGCGAGCTGCGCCGAAGCTCCGCGGAGGCGAGGCCCCGCGAGCATTGATTAATGCCCGAATAAGAAAAACGAACGTCGGCGCCGCGGTCGACCGAGTAGCATAGAAAGTCTGGACTCACACCTCGAGGCTTTGACGATGACAACGACTACAGCAACAGCACCACACTCGACCCCGTCCGCCACATCCGAGACGACCGCGCCGCCGCTCCACGCCGCGTTTGCCGGCGTCCGGCGCGTGCCGCCACCCATCAACGACCTCAATCGCAGCTACGCCCCGGGCTCGCCGGAGCGAGCCGAGTTGAAGGCGCGCCTGAAGTCGATGGCGTCCGAGAAGATCGAGATTCCACTCGTGATCGGTGGCAAGGAGATTCGCACCGGCCGGATCGAGAAGTCGGTGATGCCGCACGACCACCAGCACGTGCTGGCCGAGTACCACAAGGCCGGCCCCGAGCACGTGCAGCAGGCGATTGCGGCGGCAGCCGAGGCGCGCCGCGAGTGGGCGAGCTGGGCGTGGGAGGATCGCGCCGCCGTCGTGCTCCGCGCCGCGGAACTGCTGGCCACGACCTGGCGGTCGACGATCAACGCAGCGACGATGCTCGGCCAGTCCAAGACGGCGATGCAGGCGGAGATCGACGCCGCATCGGAAATGATCGACTTCTGGCGATTCAACGCGTGGTTCGCGCAGGAGCTCTACAACGAGCAGCCGGTCAGCAGCCCCGGCATGTGGAACCAGATGGAGTACCGCAACCTCGAGGGGTTCGTCTACGCCATCACGCCGTTCAACTTCACCGCCATTGGCGGCAACCTGACGACGGCGCCGGCGCTGATGGGCAACACCGTCATCTGGAAGCCGGCGTCGGCCGCGATGCTGAGCGGCTACTACACGCTGAAGGTGCTCGAGGCCGCGGGTCTGCCGCCCGGTGTCATCAACTTCCTGCCCGGCGATCCGCAGGAGATCTCCAATCACCTCATCGACTCGCCCGATCTGGCGGGCATCCACTTCACCGGCAGCACGGCCGTGTTCAACAGCATGTGGAAGCGGGTCGGGGAGAACATGGGCCGCTACCGGACCTATCCGCGGCTGGTTGGCGAGACCGGCGGCAAGGACTTCATCGTCATGCATCCGTCGGCGGATCCGCAGGAGGTCGCTGTCGCGATCGCGCGCGGCGGCTTCGAGTACCAGGGTCAGAAATGCTCGGCGGCGAGCCGCGTGTACATTCCGCAGTCCCTATGGAACGACGTCCGCGACCGGACCGTGGCGATGATGAAGGACATCAAGGTCGGCGACGTGCGCGACTTCCGAAACTTCTGCGGCGCCGTCATCGACAAGAAGGCCTTCGTCAGAATCAGCGAGTACCTGGACGACGCGAAGAAGAACGCCAAGGTGGTTCAGGGCGGCATCGCGAGGGGAGAGACGGGGTACTTCATCGAGCCGACGCTCGTCGAGACCACCGACCCCGCGTATCGCCTTCTCTGCGAGGAGATCTTCGGACCGGTCGTCACCGCGCATGTGTATCCGGATGCCAAGTGGGCGGAGACGCTCGCCATGGTCGACCGGACGTCGCCCTATGCGCTGACCGGAGCGGTGTTTGCGAGGGACCGCGCCGCAGTGCGGGAGGCCATGAGTGCGCTGCGCAATGCCGCCGGCAACTTCTATATCAACGACAAGCCCACCGGCGCGGTGGTCGGACAGCAGCCTTTCGGCGGGGCCCGCGCCTCCGGCACCAACGACAAGGCGGGTTCGAAGCTGAACCTCGTGCGGTGGGTCAGCGCGCGCACGGTCAAGGAGACGTTCGCGCCGCCGCGGGACTACAAGTATCCCTTCATGAACGAAGAGTGAGGGCCGGCCTCCGGCTTCGGTTGATCGACCGACAAAGGGACGGGCTTGGGCCCGTCTCTTTTCGTTTTGCCAAGAATCGCTGAGCAATAGGGCGGGCGTCCGCCGATCGCATCGCAAATCGGGGCGCGGATGAGTATACTGAAGGGACGGCTGGCGCGCCGCGCGATGCGCGGCCCTTCTCCACAGACCTCTGCAGAGCTCGGTCCACCTCGAATGGTGTGAGTCCTCGACGGCAGGGCGGTTCGGCGGCGCCGCGAACAAGGTCTCAACGCATCGTGCTCGCCCCCGGGGGAACCACGATAGACCACAAGATTTTAGAGACGACGCGACCAAGGTGACCTAGGGTTGCGGTCTGGAGGTTACCGTGCAGAAATCACGCCCCACCCAGAACAAGCGCGCGCGGGAGCGCGCGCGGCAGGAAAAGCAGCAGCAGAAGACCGCTCGCCGGATGGAAGCGGCGACGCGCAAGGCCTCCCGGCCGGCGAACAGCAGCGAGGAAGACCCGGATATCGCCGGGATCGTCCCCGGCCCGCAGCCGTCCCCCTGGGGTGACGAGCTCGACGACGTCGCCGAAGTCGAGGAATAGGCCGCCCTGCGCCCGAGACCAGCGTCACGCGACGTCCGCAAATCTGTGCGCCTCATTACAGTTTTTTACTTCAGCAGCGTTCCAGCCTTCGGAATCTCGTAGTTTCTGCCGATTGTCTGGCCTTTTTCTTGCTGGCTCTACGGCCATGCAAAAGCAAGGGGGCGGCATGTCGGCTCACGCAAAGTTCCTGCTGGCCGGCATCGTTGTGCTGATGGTCGGTATCACCCCGCTGAAGAGCGCTGCCTATCGGCTGGGACTCTATCGCCAGGTGTCGGCGGCACAAGTCGAGGAAGAGCTCAGACGCGGCCCCAGCTACGACTCGGCCCGGTGCGAGCCAGGGACCGGTGGCTGGTCGTTCATCTGCGACGCAGTATTCGTGCAGCCGCACACCAAGGCGCGGCAGACATTCAAGTTGGGAATCGTCAGTTCGTGGGAGAGTCCGATCATGGGCATGTCCAAGCTACCGCCTGGCCCCACGCCATCAAAAGACGAATTCCTCGCGACCACTCCACACTAACGCGGGCCGCCGCGGGCCTCGCGTGTGGCATTGCCGGCGCACTGGGTGTGGTGCCGCTGCTGCGGCGCTGGTCGAGCCTCTTTGCTCCTGATGCGGCGACCTTCGTCGTCAATTGTCGTGCTGCTCCTGGCTGTCGCGCTCGTTGCGTGCCTCGTGCCCGCGCTGCGGGTCGCCCGCGTCAATCCCGCGACGGCGCTGCGGCATGATTAGCGAACGAACCCGCCCTCCTTCATCCACTCCTCGAAGCGCACGACCCAAGTCCCCACGGGCCGTTTGTTGGTCGCGCGCAGGCCGAAGCCGTGTCCACCCGTGCTGTAGATGTGGAGCTCCGCGACGACGCCGGCGCGCTTGAATCGCAGATAGGCTTCTGCCAGCCCTTCGGAAATATCCTGCCGGTCGGTATATGAGGCGGCAAGAAAGACTGGCGGTGAGTCTTTCGTCGGCTGGATGTCGATGGATCGGCCGGGGTAGATGAGCGCCTGAAAATCGAGCTTGGAAGATTCGCGATCGATAGGGTCCGCGGCAGAGGCGTTGCCGCTCTCGGCCTTTGCGGCAGCCATCGAGACCAGCTCACCGCCGGCCGAGAAGCCGACAGCGCCGACGCGGCTCGCGTCGATGTTCCACTCTTTCGCGCGGCTGCGGATCAGCCGAATCGCGCGCTGGGTGTCGGCGAGCGACTCCACTTCGATCTTGTAGGTCGATTCCGCTTCACGAGCGAGGCGATGCTTGAGGACGAAGGCCGCGATGCCGTGGTCCCTGAGCCACTCGGCGACGTTGTACCCCTCGTGCGTAATGGCCAGCATGCGGTGGCCGCCGCCGGGGATGACCAGGATGGCCGTGCCGTTGGCCTTCTCCCTCGACGGCACATACGGCGTGATGCTCGGGCTATGGATGCTCGACACGCTCAGCTCGCCGCTGGCAGACGTGGTGACGGCTTCCTTGGCGGTCTTGCCCTCCGATCCCGGCGCGCCCGACGGCCACAGGGGAATCTCCGCAGGCGCCTGGGCGGCGGCGAGCGAGAGGGTCGCGACGAGCGTGGCGGCGAGTGTGTGCATCGTGTTCATCTGATCACCCTTATCCAACTGCGGACTCTGGAAGGTCACATGGCCGGCCAACAGCGGTAACGCCGTCCGTGTGTCTGGGCGCCGCCCGGCATGCCAGAATACCGGGCCCACTCCATGACCGACGTGACACAGTCTCGTCCACCCGACGCTCCGGTCCCGCACTCGTTTCTCGAGTACGTCCGTTCCTTCGGCCCAGGCATCGTCATCGTGCTCACCTGGCTCGGCGCCGGGGACGTGGTGGACATGGGTGCGGCCGGAGCCAACTACGGGTACGCCCTCATCTGGGTGTTCGTGGTCGCGATTTTATTCCGGTTTCTCTTCGTCTCGCTCATCGTTCGCTATCACCTCTGCAACCAGCACGGCGAGGGCGTCCTGGACGGCCTGGCGCGGCTGCATCCGATCTACGCCCCGGTCCTCTTCTTCGCGGCGATCGTCATGGGACACGTCTACGGGTCGTACATGACCCGCGGCGTCGGCGAAGTCTGCCGGAACGTGTTCGGGTTCGGGGCGATCTGGCAATGGGCCGTGGCGTGCAACGCCCTTGCGTGCTACCTGGTGTTTCGGCCGAGCTTTCGCGCGCTCGAATTCGTCTTCTTCTTCTTTCTGGCGGTCCTGTCCGTGTCGTTCGTGGGTTCGGCCTTCTGGGTCGGCTTCGATCCCGCCAATGTCGCGCGCGGCTTCGTCCGCCTGGAGATGCCGGGCATGCACGGCGCTTACGATCCCACGCTCGTGGCGCTGGCGATGATCGGGGCCGTCGGCGGCTCGTTGATGAATCTCGTCTATCCGTACTTCCTCGACGCCAAGGGCTGGCGCGGTCCGCGGTACCGGCGTGTCCAGCTGTACGACTTCAGCCTGGGCATGTTCGCGATGCTCGTGCTCAACCTGTCGATCTGGATCCTTGGCGCCGAGCTGCTGTTCCCGGACAAGCACATTCAGAATCTCGAGGATCTGCCCAACCTGCTGAGCACGGTGCTGGGCGAACCGGGACGGGTCCTCTTCTATGCGGGGATCTTCGCGGCGATCTACACGTCAATCATCGGCCACGCGGCTGGACTGGGACGGCTCGGCACGCACGCCTGGCTTCGCTGGCACGCCGGGACGGGTCCGATCACCACCGACTATCGCCACCACGCCTGCTATCGCTGGATCGCGATCTCGTGCCTCGTCACGCCGCTCGTGTGGACGCTGCCGGGGATGCCCGGATTCGTCGCCCTGACGCTGGCCGCCAACAGCGCCCAGGTCGTGCTGCTGCCGCTCCTGGCAGGAGGCTTGTGGTGGATCACGGCGAGCGACCGCCTCATCGGTCGCGAGCACCGCAATCGCTGGTGGGAAAACGTCCTGATGGGCACGCTCTTCGCCATGGCGACCTACTTCGCCTTTGGCGCGGTGAGGGATCTCGTGAGCCGATTCTGACGCGGTAGGGCCTAATGGTCGCGGCTGTTCAGACGCGCTTGACTGACTGCAATTCCGCATCCGAGAACGTGAACGCGTACTGCCCATCGCGGCGCACGTTGCCGACGACGGCCGGCCGGAAACAGGCCAGGCACGTGCCACCCGATCGGCGGACGCTCGGGTAGACGACGCCGAGCGAACCCTGGTCGAGCAGCCGCTGGCCGAGCTTCTGTGACGATTCGTAGCTGTCAGGGTCGAAGCAGTCCGCGAACCGCCGATCGCGCCGCAGATCGTGCAGTTCGGCGCTGAAGTCGGCGAGGTAGTCGTCGTAGGTGGCGACCTCGTCCTTCCGCCAGTCGATTTCCGCCAGCTCGAGCGAGCGATGGAACGCGACTTCCGCCTGCGCCGTCCGCAGGTCGAAGGCGGCATACCAGGCACCGCGGTCAGGTCCGTTGAACCGGGACCCCAGCGGATGCGCGTGACAGAACGCCGCATTGATCACGTGGTACGACGGCACGCCGAAGACGAGCTCGTGCGGACCGATGTCCGGCAGACGCTGGTGCTCGGCGAGCAACCGGTCGTTGGTGGCCTGTTCGAGATCAAAGATCGCTCTGAGATCGCCGTCGTCTTTGGCGATCCGCGTCAGCACGCTCTCGTGCTCCCGGTATTTGGACGGGACCAGGCGATGAGTATCGCGCTCGCGGATCAGCCGGAGGCGCGGTTCAGCCGGCGCGGCGGGCATCGAGCAATCGGCGGACGACCTGCATGGCAGGCAACCCGCCCGTGGTCAGGTAGGCCAGCGGTGTCTGGCCCGCGAAGATGGTATTGGCGTTCGGCTGCCGCATCCACGCGTCGGCCAGCGCATTCGAATAGAGCACATTCAGCGCCTTGAAGATACCGACGAGGTATGAGATGCGCATCAGCCGGTCGATCTCCAGGACGCGTTCCGGGTTCTTCTTCATCTCGTAGAAAGGGCCGTTGGTGACGCCGCCGAGCAGGGCGCGGGCGTCCTCGTCGCGCACCTGCCAGCGCGTCATGATGTTGAAGAAGGCCCGGAGCGCGGCCGGGCTGAGCCGCTCCCGGTCGGCGCGGACGGAGAAGTCCACCAGTGGCGACGGGTGATAGCGCGTGGCGGGGTAGCCGGGGTTGCGCGGCATGAGCCTTATCCTGAATAGAAGTATACTAATTACTTATCAGGAGTGTCAAACGCGGCGGTCCTGGGTCAGATCTCGATTTTCTCATCCGACCGAGGCTCGCTGGCCGGACGAAGCAATCGAGATCTGACCGCGGACCGCCGCGTTTCACACGAGGATGGGTATACTGCCGGTCTCCGCCTCGGCGCGGAGTCACGGTGACACGGGTACGGTCCCCCCGCACGCGTTCGAGGAGGAACGAGTCATGTTGCAGCAACGACGCTCGATGATGTCGGTCGGCGCCCTGGCGCTTGCCCTGGTCGGCCTGCTGTTTCCGCGCCTCGCGTCGGCGCAGTTCGACGCCGCCACGGTCCTCGGCGCCGTCGTCGATGCCACCGGCGCCAGGGTGCCTGGCGCGACGGTGACGCTCAAGAACGCCGATACCGGAATCGTGTCGACCACTGTCACCGACAGCGAGGGCAACTATCAGTTCCTCAACGTCCGCATCGGCACCTACAGCGTGCGCGCCGAACTGCAGGGCTTCTCCGCGGCCATGGCCGAGAACATCGCTATCACGGTCAACGCCCGACAGCGCGTCGATCTGACGATGAAGGTCGGGGACATCGGCGAAACGGTGGTCGTCACCGGGGCCGCCCGCCTGCTCGAGAGCGAGTCGAGCGACCGCGGACAGGTCATCGGCCACGAGCAGATCGTCAACCTGCCGCTCAACGGCCGCGCCTACGCCGATCTGGCGCTCCTCAGCCCGGGCGTCCGCAAGTCGTCGATCAGCGAATCGCGCGACGGATCGTTCAATGTGAACGGGCTGCGCAGTTCGCTCAACAACTTCATCCTCGATGGCGTCGACAACAACTCCTATGGCACCAGCAACCAGGGCTTCTCGAACCAGGTCGTCCAGGTGTCGCCCGACGCGGTCGCTGAGTTCAAGGTCCAGACCAACAATTTCAGCGCCGAGTTCGGTCGCGCCGGCGGCGCCGTCATCAACGCGACGTTCCGCAGCGGGACGAATCAGTTCCGCGGCACGGCGTGGGAGTTCAACCGCAACACGTCGCTGAATGCGACCGGGTTTTTCAAGCCGTCCTCCGGCGTCAAGCCGACGCTCGACCGCAACCAGTTCGGCGGCGTCTTCGGCGGGCCCGTCCTCAAGGACCGGGCGTTCTTCTTCGCCAACTACGAGGGCTTCCGCCAGGTGCAGCGTGCGGTCACCTTTGCCAGCATTCCAACCTTGGCGCAGCGGCAGGGGATCATGGGGAAGCCGGTGCGGAATCCGCTGACCGGCGAGCTCTACGCCGACGGCATCGTTCCGCAATCGGCGATCACCTCATTCGCGCGCCAGGTGCTCGCCGGGCTGCCGGCGCCGACACGCGCCGGGGTTTCGAACAACTTCGACAGCCTGCCGAGGCGGCAGGACTACAACGACAAGTTCGACATCAAGTTCGATCAGCAGTTCAACACCGCGACGAGCGCCTTCGTCCGCTTCAGCTACCGCGACGCCGACAACTTCGAGCCACCGCCCATTCCCGGCGACACGAGCAGTCCGTCGAACGCTTACGTCAACATCCTGAACCAGCAGGTGGCGGGAGGCGTCACGCGCACGCTCGGACTGACGTCGCTGCTCGAGGTGCGGGTCGGCGTCTCGCGCACCAAAGCGGGGAAGACCGCCCTCGGCACCGGCAGCCCGAACATGTTCGAGGCCTACGGCATCACCGGGCTGCCGACCGATACGGTCTTTGCCGGCGGCCTGACGCAACAATCGGTGAGTGGCTGGACGGCGTGGGGCCGTCAGAGCAGCAACCCCCAGTTCCAGGATCCGCTCGTCGTCGACGCTCGCCTCAACTACACGTGGATCCGCGGCCGGCACTCACTCAAGACCGGCTACGAGTACCAACACATCAACACCGACATCGACGACGTGCACCCCAAGTACGGCGCCGATGGCTATGGCGGCCAGTTCAGCCGCCCGACCGGGGCCGCCGCCGACGCGGCGACGTTCAACCTCGTCGACTTCCTGGTCGGCGCCCGCAACACCTACGAGCTCGTGAATCCGTTCGTGTTCGAGCTGCGCCAGCGGATGCACTTCGCCTACCTCCAGGACGACTGGCGCGTCTCGCCGAACCTGACCTTCAATCTCGGCCTGCGATACGAGCTCGGCACGCCGCAGTGGGAGGACAACAACTACCTGACCAACTTCGATCCCGCCACGAACACGCTCCTCCAGGCGACCAAAGGGTCCATTTACGATCGCGCCCTCGTCAATACCGACACCAACAACTTCGCGCCCCGGCTGGGCGTCGCTTACAGCCTCACGTCGAAGACGGTCATCCGCTCGGCGTACGGCACGAGTTACATTCATTTCAACCGGCTCGGTGGCGAGAATCTCCTGTCGTTCAACGGCCCGCACGTCGTGCCGCTCGCCATCACGCAGCAGCCGTCGCAGGGAGCGTGCGCCGCCGGGCAGGCGCCGACGACATGTTTCCGGACCACGCAGGAGGGGTATCCGGAAGGCCTGAACGTGCCGGCGAACTTCAACCCGCTGAACGGCCGTGTCAACTACATTCCGCCCGACACGAACACCGGCAACGTGCACAACTGGCACGTCACCGTGCAGCGCGAGATCATGAACAACCTGCTCGTCGACGTCGCCTACATTGGCAATCGCAGCCGCAACCTCGTCATCCTCGGCGACTACAACCAGGCGCGGCCCAACAACGCCGGCGAGGACGTCCCCCTCCAGAACCGGCGGCCCATTTCGACGTATCAGTTCATCCAGGCCGCGTTCGACGGCGGCAAGGCCAGCTATCACGCGATGCAGGTGAAGGTGGAGCGCCGCTATACGCGCGGATTGTATTTCCTCAACTCATTCACCTGGTCGAAGGCTGAAGACAATGCGTCGGGTCATCTCGAAACGGCCAACGGCGACAACAGCCGCGTCAACTACCGTGATCTCGACGCCGAGTGGGGGACCTCGGGCTACAACCAGCCGATCAACAACACGACGACGGTCGTCTGGGAGCTGCCCTTCGGCCGCAATCACAAGTGGGCGAACGACCTCAATCCGATCCTCGACGGGATCGTCGGCGGCTGGCGCCTGACCGCGATCAACACGATGACGAGCGGACTTCCCGTGAACCTCAGCTACTCGCCCTCGTCCACGTTTTCGGTGAGCGGCGCGCCGACCTACCGTCCGAATCTCATCGGTGACGTCTACGGCGAGCGCACCATCGACAACTACTTCAACAAGGACAACGTCGTCATTCCGATCGACCGCACGCAGCCGTTCGGCAACGCGCCGCGGAACGTCGCTCGGGGACCGGCGATCTATACGCTCGACCTGGGGCTGCACAAGGACTTCGGCCTCGGCCTGGGCGATTCGCGACTCGAGTTCCGGATCGAGGCGTTCAACGCGCTCAACAAGACCAACTTCGGCGCCCCGAACGGCAACCGGTCGTCCACCGATTTCGGCACGATTCGCACGCTCTCGACCACGCCGCGGCAGATTCAGCTCGGGGTGAAGGTGGATTTTTGATCACGCGCGCTAATGATTCACCGGTTCGCGAGCATCGTGATGGGTCGTCTCCTGTGTTGATGGGATGGCGTGTACTGTGTCCATATCAATCGACGATCTCCGCCATTTCGCCGTCAGCCGCAGCTTCTTTCCACCCACAACGCTGAAGCGCGCGATTGAGAAGCTTGGATTCGTTCAGGCTGACCCTATTCGCGCGCCGGCGCGGGCGCAGGATTTGACGCTGCGCCATCGGGTGAAGGGTTACCACGCGGGCGACCTCGAGCGTCGCTACGCGGAGCTCGACATCGAGGAAGACTTCTTCGTCAACTACGGATTCCTGCCACGAGCCGTTCAGGCGCTGATGCATCCGAGGGCGGGCACGTCCGTTCCGGTGCAGGGAAAGCGAGCGCAGGATCTGCTCGCGTTCGTGCGGGCGCGCGAGGCCGTGCACCCGCGCGAGGTCGACGATCATTTTTCTCACGGCTCGGTCACGAACTATTGGGGCGGCTCGTCGTCTGCGACCACGCATCTGCTCGACAAGATGCACTACCACGGCGTGCTGCGGGTGGCGCGTCGGTCCGGCGGCATCCGGATCTACTCGGCGCACGCGCATCCGCCGGCGCCGGCCGGTGCCGCCGGCCGGCGCGATCGCGTCGACGCGCTGGTCGACCTTGCCGTGCGCGCGTATGCGCCCGTGCCGGGCGCCACGCTCGCGTGGCTCGTCAGCCGGTTGCGCTACGCCGTGCCGCAGTGGACGAGCGAGGTCAAGCGCGCGCTCCCTCGCGCAAAGGAGCGGTGTGCCCACGCGCACGCGGGGGGCAGCGATTGGTACTGGCCGGCGGGCGAGCCGCTGCCGCGCCGCGCACCGGACGAGGTCGTCCGCCTGCTGGCGCCGTTCGACCCCGTCGTGTGGGATCGCCGTCGCTTCGAGGCGATCTGGGGCTGGGCATACCGGTTCGAGGCCTACACGCCGGCCTCTCGACGCAGGCTCGGCTACTACGCGCTGCCGCTCCTGTGGCGCGATCGCGTGATCGGGTGGGCCAACGTGTCGGTCGTGAACGGCGAGCTGCGATGGGAGGTTGGATATGTCACGTCACGACCGCGCGACCGTGCGTTCACTCGTGAGCTCGCCGCCGAGCTCGACCGCATGCGCGAGTTTCTCGGCCTCGAATCCTAAGAGTGGTGAAGAGCCACCGTGCATCTCTCATGCCCCAAGCTGGAGGCCCTGACCGCCCACCTGACGTAAGATGGAAGAGTCTGAGTCTTTCAGGAACCAGCGAATTGTCCCGGCTGTGCGCGATCTGAGCGCAGGGTCGTCATGAGTGGAGAACAGAATGCCTTATCCGGAATCCTTCATCGGTCCCATGCGGGAAGAGCTGACGCGGCTCGGCGTCAAGGAGCTGCGCACCGCGGAGGCCGTCGACGCGGCTGTTCGCGGGACCCACGGGACGCTGATGATGGTCGTGAACTCGATGTGCGGCTGTGCCGCCGGGCGCGCGCGCCCTGGCGTGGCCCTCGCGCTGCAGCATCACGTCACGCCTGACGTGGTGGCGACCGTGTTCGCCGGCGGTGATATCGAGGCCACCGAGCGCGCGCGCGGTTACTTTGCTCCGTATGGTCCCTCGTCGCCCTCGATCGCGCTGCTCCGCGACGGGCAGATCCTGTTCATGCTGGAGCGGCATCAGATCGAGAACCAGAGCGCCGAAGCCATCGCGCGCGCGCTGACGGCCGCGTTCGAGAAGTTCTGCGCGCCCGTCGTGCACTAGTCGGCGGTCTACGGCGCGCGACCAGCGCAGTGCCGCTGCTTCCTGGTCGCGGCTCTCCGCGCGTCTTCGTTCTCTCCGTGCCTTCGTGTCGACCCCGTTGCCTCCGTAAGCTCCGTTTGCGCTCGCCGCCTGTGCGCAGACACTCAGGGGCGCTCGACAGCTGAGTGCGCGTGTTCCTGGTGCGACGAGGTGGACACTGGCGCAAGGCCGCGCACGAGCAGGATGGCCGCAGTGATCGCGAGGATCACCGGCGTCAACCGGCGCAGCCGCGAGCGGATGCCGAACGCCCGAGACGCGGCGGCCATCGACAGCGCGACGAGAGCCGGGATTGTGCCGAGCCCGAAGCCAGCCATCAGCACGACGGCGTTCGTCGTGGCGCCCATGGCGGCCGCGGTCAGCAGCGCCGAGTACACGAGACCGCATGGCAGCAACCCGTTGGCGGCCCCGGCGAGCACCGGCCCGGCGACGGAGTGCATGCGGCTCCAGCGACCAGCGACAGCGCAGGCCCGAGTCGCGAGCGCGGCCGGCCGGGCACCCCATCCCCGCAGCCGTTGCGGGACGAGGGATCCGGCGGCTGCCAGCAGGAGCAGCACGCCAGCCGTGACGGCGAGCGCTCGTCCGAACCCCCACAGCGACAGCGTTTGTCCGACGAGTCCCGCCGCACAACCGAGGAGGACGTACGTCAGCACGCGCCCGGCGTGGTATGACAGCTCGTGCTGCAACTGCGCGCGGCGCGACGGGCGCCGAAGACTGCGTCCGATGGTCAGCACGAGCGGCCCGCACATCCCGACGCAGTGACCGCTCCCGATCGCGCCGAGCAGCAGGCCTGTCAGCAGTGCGGTCATGGCACGATGACCGGCTCTTCGAAATAGTAGTGACGTCCCTGGGCCGACCATCTGACCTGCACGAGCCAGCGGCCCCGGGCCAGTCCGTCGAGCGCGATCGCCTGACGCCCGGCGGCATCGATCGCGAGCGGCTGCACGCGATCGGCGCGGGCGTCCGACGGCCGGTACAAGGTGACCGTGCCGGTCGCGGTGCCGGCGTGGGCGCTGGGCAGCGACAGGACGAGCGCGTGCGCACCGGATGGCACGACCGCGGGAAAAGGCTCGAGCGCCCGCGTGTTCCGTTCGGCATCCATCCGCTCGTCCTGCTGCAGCGACTGCGCGTAGTAGTCATCGCTGACGAGATCGACCGGCCGGCCCATCGCGAACGACACGAAGCCGGTCGTCGCCGCCGCGAAGGCGATGTACACGAGGGCGATGCCCGTTCCCCAGTTCAGTGTGATCCGCATCCCGTGTCGCTCCTGTGACGGCCGGCCGCCATACCTTGATTACCGTTGTCCGGGACCCACGAATGACGATTCGATTGTCTGCACCACGCCGTCATCCGCCCGGACAGCAAACCGGACGTGAGTACTGGCCCCCGCGAGCGCAGTCGGCGGAATCCTCAGCATCACGCGGCTTTCCTCCAGCCCGTAGGCGCCGACCTCGCCCAGTTGGCCGAGCGAGGTAACCGTCGCGCCTCGCGGTTCCACGACCTCGATCGTGAACGCCCGGGCACGGCCGGTGCGGTTCAGTGCCTGCACACTGTAGAAATTGGCGACGTCGCCGCCCGTCACGGTCGCGAAGAGCGTGCCCGGCTGCCGCAGGATCAGAACGTCCAGATCGCGGCGTCCGGCCAGCAGCACGGCAACGCTGCACGCCAGCATCAGCCACACGGCCGTGTACGCGACGACCCGTCCGCTCAAGCGACCCGTGATCGTCTGCCTCAGCCTCGATGCGAGCCAGCCCCGGCCCTCGACGCCCGCAGCCGCTTTTCCTGGTGACGTCGCCGTCTCGACGGCCTGGTGTGAGGTGAAGCGGATCAATCCTTCAGGACGGCCGACACGCACCATGACGGCGTTGCACGCATCGATGCACGCCGTGCAGTTGACACACTCCAGCTGGATGCCGTCCCGGATGTCGATCCCGGTCGGGCAGACGGTGACGCACTGGTGGCAGTCGATACAGTCGCCGGCCGGCTCGTGCCCTCCGCGGACGATTCGGTGACGTGGCTCTCCCCGCCGCCAGTCGTAGGTGATCGTGATCGTGCGCGCGTCGGTCAGGGCTGAGAGCATGCGGCCATAGGGACACGCGAGCACGCAGGCCTGTTCCCTGAACCTGGCAAACACCATGTAGAACACGAAGCTGAAGATCAGGATCGCCAGCAGGCCGACGATGTGACCGGCCGGCGGATCGGTGACGATCGCGATCAAGGCCGGTGCGCCGATGATCCACGCCAGAAAGACGTTCGCGATGACGAACGACAGCCCGAAGAAGATCAGGTGCTTCGCGCCGCGCCGCAGCGCCTTGTCACGTGTCCACGGACCACGATCGCGCCGGAGCTGCTGCTCGGCTGACCCCTCGATGAAGTACTCGAGCTTGCGGAACAGCATCTCCATGAAGATGGTCTGCGGGCACAGCCACCCGCACCAGATCCGTCCGAAGACGACCGTGCTCAGCACGACTGTGACCAGCAGCGTGAGTCCGATGAGCACGACGAGGTAGAAGTCCTGCGGCCGGAAGAGCACGCCGAGCAGCACGAATCGCCGCTCGAGCACGTTGAGCATCATCAGCGGCTGGCTGCCCACCTGGATGAAGGGCGCCAGGAGGAGGAAGGCGAGCAGGACCCAGCTCAGAGCCGTTCGGGCACGATAGAGGCGCCCGGAAGGCTTGCGTGCATAGACCCACTTCCGCCGTCCGTCGCGCGCGACGCTCGCGAGCTCGTTCCGAAACGCGTCGTATTCCTCGGCCAGCGGAATGTCCACGTATCTCTCTACCCCTTCTCAGCGGCACTCTTTGTCGCGCTCGGGCTCGTTCGGCTTGGGATTGGCTGGTGCGCCACCGTGGCGTGACTTGACGTAGCTGGCGACCAGGAGCACCTGCTCGTCGGTGAGCGGCTTGCCCGTGCCGAACGGCAACATGCCCTTGAGGGGATAGCCGGTCTTGATGCTCGTGGCGATCTCCGCCATCGAACATCCGTGCAGCCAGTAGTCATCCGTCAGGTTCGGGCCGACCAGCCCGCCAAGATCGGGCCGATGGCACGACGAGCAGACATTGTCGGGTCCCTCGAAAATGGCCTTGCCCTTTTCAATGCTCGCGGCATCCGTGAGCGCAGCCGTGGACAGGGGGCTCGTCGGGGCAGGCCCGCGAGCGGCAGCCACCGTCTCTGCGGCAAGCACCTCCGCCTGATACTCCGCGATCATGCCCGGCTTGCCGACGAGCGGCGTCGCCAGCACGTGATAGTTCAGCATGTACGCGACGGCAAAGGCGATCGTGAAGTAGAAGCCGTAGAGCCACCACCGCGGCAGTGCGTTGTCGAACTCGTGGATGCCGTCGGCGTCGTGGTCGAGCAGTTCGTCACGCGTCGGTCCGGGCCGGTCGGCGCTCATCGGTAGGCCTCCTGTCCGGCGGCCGGGAGTCCATCGGGCGGTTCCAGAGGCAGACCCGCAAGGTGTTCGGTCTCCGCACGGTCCATGCGGATCACGTGCACGAGTACCAACGTGAAGACGATGATGAAGAGCACCAGCGACACGGCGGGGAAGAGCCCGATGCCGGCGATGGCGCGCAGAGTCTCCTTGTACATTACTGGCCTCCAGCCCCGGCCACACGCGTCGGTGCCGAGGCGATCGCACGGTCGCCCACGGGCGACGTCTTGATGTCGGTGCCAAGGCGCTGCAGATAGGCGATGAGCGCCACGATTTCGCGGTCGGCACTGGTCTTGAAACCGCTGCGGGTGAGTCCGTCGGCGATCTTCGCGGCCTGCGCGCCCATGTCGCTCTCAGCCTGCCGCTCGTATCCTTCCGGGTACGGGACCCCGAGGCGCCGAAGCGTGATGATCTTGCCCTCGATGTGCGAGGGCTCCAGCCGGGCGTCGTACATCCACGGGTAGCCGGGCATGATCGACTGGGGCGAGGTCGCCGATGGCTGTTTCATGTGCACGAAGTGCCACGAGTCGGGATACTTACCGCCGACGCGATGCAGATCCGGCCCGGTCCGTTTCGATCCCCACAGGAACGGGTGGTCGTAGACGAACTCACCGGCTTTCGAGTAGTCGCCGTACCTGACCGTTTCGGCGCGCATCGGGCGCACCATTTGCGAATGACAGCCGACGCATCCCTCGCGGATGTAGAGGTCGCGGCCCTCGACTTCGAGCGGTGTATACGGCCGGACCGAGGCAATGGTGGGAATATTCGATCGGATGAGCGCCGTCGGCACGAACTCGACGATGCCGCCGATGACGACCGAGAGGAAGGTCAGTACCGCGAACTGCACCGGCCGCGATTCGAGCGATCGGTGCCAGGACGAGCGGTGAACGCCGGCCAGTGGCGCCATCGGCGGCGCCTGCATTTCTTCTTCCGGGATGAAGACGCCCTGTCGCGCCGTGCGATACAGGTTGTAGACCGCGATGACCGCGCCGGATATGAACAGCGTCCCGCCGACGGCGCGCAGCGCATACATCGGCGCCAGCCGGACCACGGTTTCGAGGAAGTTCGGATACCGCAGCGCGCCATCGGCGGTGAAGTCCTGCCACATCAGGCTCTGCGTGATGCCGGCGACATACATCGGGATCGCGTAGAAGAGAATCCCGAGCGTGGCCAGCCAGAAGTGCATGTTGGCCAGCCGATTGGAAAAGAGCTCCGTTCCGTAGATGCGCGGGATGATGTAGTAGAGCATCGCGAAGGCGAGTCCGCCGTTCCAGGCGAGCGCCCCGACGTGCACGTGGGCGATGATGTAGTCGGTGTAGTGCGTGATGGCGTTCACGTTCTTGAGGGACATCATCGGACCCTCGAACGTGGACATGCCGTAGGCCGTCACGCCGACGACCATGAACTTGAGGACGGGGCTCTCGCGCACCCGATCCCAGGCGCCGCGAAGCGTCAGCAACCCGTTCACCATGCCGCCCCACGACGGCGCGATCAACATCACCGAGAAGACGGTTCCGAGCGACTGCGCCCAGTCAGGCAGGGCCGTGTAGAGCAGGTGATGGGGCCCGGCCCAGATATACAGAAAGATGAGCGACCAGAAGTGGACGATCGACAGCCGATAGGAAAAGACCGGCCGGTTCGCGACTTTCGGGATGAAGTAGTACATCACCCCGAGAAACGGCGTCGTCAGGAAGAACGCGACCGCGTTGTGGCCGTACCACCATTGCACCAGGGCGTCCTGCACGCCGGCGTACATCGAGTAGCTCTTGAGGAGGCTGACCGGCAGCTCGAGCGAGTTGACGACGTGCAGCAGGGCGACGGTGATGAAGGTGGCGAGGTAGAACCAGATCGAGACGTACATGTGGCGTTCGCGGCGCCGCAGGATGGTGCCGATCATGTTCCACCCGAAGACAACCCAGACTCCGGTGATGAGCAGGTCGATCGGCCATTCGAGCTCGGCGTATTCCTTGCTCGTGGTGAAGCCGAGCGGCAGCGTCAGGGCCGCCGTGACGATGATGAACTGCCAGCCCCAGAAGTGAATCGCGCTCAGGCGGTCGCTGAACATCCGCGCCTTGCACAGGCGCTGGAGTGAGTAGTAGACGCCGACGAAGATGGCGTTGCCACCGAAGGCGAAGATCGCCGCGTTGGTGTGCAGCGGCCGCAGCCTGCCGTACGACAGATAGGGAATGTCCCACAGCAAGCCTGGAAAGACCAGCTTGAGGGCGACGATGAGCCCGACCAGGAACGCGACCACGCCCCAGAGTGCCGTCGCGATCGCGAACTGTCGCACCGTGGCGTTGTCGTAGTGAAAGGTCTCGACCTGTGGATCAGTTGTTACAGCCCTTGCGGATACAGCGCTCATCTCACCCCCGATGATCCGCCGGCCGCGGATGGCCGCCGGGAATTGTCACTGCGAACCTCTCCGTTCTCGAACAAGATGCGAATCGCCGGCGTGCACGTGTCGTCGAACTGGCCGCTGCGCACGGCCCACACGAAGGCGCCGAGGAATCCCGCGGCGACCGAGCCCCCGGCCACGATGAGGAGGACGATCACACTCATGACGACAGCATCCTTCTCGCCGACCAGCGCATCACACCCGAGCTGATGCCGACGACGGTCAGCGAGCTCACCGGCATCAGGATGGCGGAGGCGAGCGGTGTCAGCCCCCCCGCGAGCGCGACGCTCAGTCCGACGACGTTGTAGATCAGCGACACGATGAAACAGGCGATGACCACCTGCTTCGCCCGCCGAGCGTAAGCGAGGAAGGCAGGGAGGTCGGCGAGCCGCGGTCCGCTGATCACGGCGTCGCACGCCGGCGTCATGCACGCCGTCAGGTCGGATACGGCCATGCCGACGTCCGCCGCGGCGAGCGCGCCGGCATCGTTCAACCCGTCGCCGATCATCAGAACGTGGCGACCACGAGCCTGCGCGGCCCTGACAAATGTGAGCTTGTCGTCCGGCGTCTGCCGGAAATGCATCCGCCGGCCGAAGAGTCGCTGCCAGCGCGAGCGCTCGCCGTCGTGGTCGCCGGAGATCAGGCTGAGCTCGTGTGACGCGGCGAGCGCCTGCGTCGCCCGTTCGACGCCGGCGCGCGCCGATGGCGATAGGCGGATCCACCCGCACTCTCCGCCCGCGGCCACGAATGTCACGTCGGCCGGCCCGAGCACGTGCCGGCCGGACTGCGCCGCGACGAACGAGGCCGTGCCAATGGCAACGCGCTGGCCGGAGACCAGTCCGGTGATGCCTCGACCCACGTCTTCCCACACGCTGTTGATAATCGGGAGCGACGGCGACGAGTCGTGCTGCGGCGCGGCCACGCTGCCGCGCACGAGGGAGTCGATGCCCGCGGCAATCGCACGGCTCGTCGGGTGGACGGATTCCGCCGCAAGCCACCGCACCAGTCGCAGCGAGTCGGTGCTCAGGCCGTATGGGACGACCGAGTCCTGTGCGTCGGCCGTGGTCAGCGTGCCGGTCTTGTCGAACGCGACCGTATCGATGCGGGAGAGGTCGAGGACGACGGCCGGATTCTTCAGATAGAGCCCGCGCATCCCGAGCAGCCCCATCGCGGTGCCGAGCGTGACCGGGGCTGATAGCGTGAGCGCGCACGGGCACGCGATGATGAGCACCGCCGTCGCGACGCTGGCGCTTTGAGCCGCGTCCGGCCACCAGGCGATCGCTCCGGCTGCGGCGAGCCCAATCGCGCCAACCGTGAACCACCCGCCGAATCGCGCCGTTACGTCGCTCAACCAATGGGCCTTCGGCGTGCCGAAGACTCGATTGGTCCAGAGACTCGCAAGCTGGCTGTGCGACACCACGCGCTGGACGCGCAGCCGTACCGCTCGTCCGAGGATGCGGCCGCCGGCTCGCACCGTCTGGCCGCCATCCAGCGCGACCGGCGTCTGCTCGCCGGTGATGAACGCGTAGTCCACGACCCCGGCTTCGTCGAGTAGCGTCGAGTCAGCCGGGACGACTTCCTGCGGCCGTACGCGGATGCAATCCCCGGGACGAAGGTGTTCGATGGGCACCGAGGTCGGCCCGCCCTCGCGCTCGGCCTGTACGGATAGGGGCAGGAACGACCGGAATGTCCGATCGAACGCGATTCGGTCGAATACCTTCTGCTGAAACAGCCGGCCGATGAGCAGAAAGAAGACGAGCCCCGCGAACGAGTCCATGAAGCCTTCGCTGCGCGAGGTGGCGATGTCGACGATGCTGCGGCTGAAGAGAACCACGAGCCCGAGCGCGACGGGAACCTCGAGCGCCATGACGCCCGTTCGCACGGCGCGCCAGGCCGTCTTGAAGTAGTCGGATGCGCTGAAGAGGAGCACCGGGACGGCGAAGAGGACGTTGAGCACATCGAAGAGCCGCTGAAAACCGCCGTCGAGCGGGCCTCCGTTCGCATACCGCGGGATGCTGAAGAGCATGATGTTGCCGAACGCGAAACCCGCGACGCCAAGCTGCAGGTACAACCGCCGAACGGCCGGCGGCTGCGAGATGCGCCCCTCTTCGGCGGTGATCGCCGGTTCGTATCCGAGCGAGGCGATCGCTTCGACAATCCTGCGCAGGGTCGTCTGTCCTGATCGGAACTCGACGTGGACCGCCCGTCGCAGCAGGTCCACTTCGGCGCGCATGACACCGGGCTCGAACCGCCACAGCTGTTCGAGCAGCCACACGCAGGACGCACAATGAATCGTCGGGATCGAGAGCGTCACGCGCGCGAGGCGCCCGTCGTCGAAGGTGATGAGGCGCGAGGCAATGGCGGGATCGTCGAGTGCCGCGAATCGCGCCGAGTCGAGCGCCTGCGCGTCCTTCTGCGATACGCCGGCAGACGCATCGAGCGCGTAGAACGCGTCGAGCCCGAGCGATGTCAGGATCGAGAAGACGCTCTCGCAGCCGCGGCAGCAGAACGATTCGCCGGCCGACACAACGGACCCGGCGCCACATGTGTCGCCGCAGTGGCGACAGATGGTGTGGCGATCGACGGATTGGCTGGAGATGGGCGCGGCGGCAACCATAGAGGTGGTGTCGGCATCGGAGGCAAGGGTGGTGCCGCGGCGCGTTGCCGGGCTTTCTTGAGGGAATCTGCGAGCGTTCGAGTGCGCTGGAGCGGTGACGGGGGATTATTCCCCGCGTTGCGGGAAAAACGCCCAACTGCAATTGGAGAAGGCCCGCGGGGCTGATCGATAGCTCGAGCTGAAGAAAAGCAGATCGATCCGAGACGGACGGGCGAGGGCGGATGCCCCCAAGGGACATCCGCCCGGCGAACTACTTTTCGTCCCTGACATCAATCCGCGCGGCGATCCACTGCTTGTCGACGGGGTTTCCAAGGCAGATGACGTTTCGGCCGTCTTTCACTTCGTCCACAGACGCCGTCTTGTTGCGAAACGTGAACATGGTCTTGTCGTTGTAGACAACTGCTTGCGTGTTCGTCTTGCCCCGGAGCCGGACGGTAAGAGTCATGGTGGCCTTGTCGACCGACTGGATGGTTCCTTCGACGCGTGTCAGTGGAGTTTTCCCCTTGTCCGGGGCCTTCTCCTGAGCCCTCAGAGGCATGACCAGCGTCACGACAAGCCCCAGTCCCAGGCACAATCCCATGGCAACCCTAAGACGACCTGTCATCGGACCCTCCTTGGCCCTGGGCGTAATGCCGCTACGCGACCCGGGGCGCTGGCTGTGCATGTCAGCAAGCGCTGACGCCGGCCGCGCAGTTCTTCAGGGCGGCCAGAGTCTATTCCGATGACGGGCCGCAGACAAGTACCAAAGCACCGGCTCTCGGGACGGGCCGATTTCTGCTAGTGCTCCGGCGCGACCGCGTCGGGGCGCCTGGCCGATGCTTCGTCAAGAATCGCTCTCGTTCAAGAGGCGGAGGATTGACGTATGCTCACGGCGGGCGACGTAGCGGCCGCGTGCATTGGAGTTTCGAGATGAACCGATCAGTGGTCTCGATGGTGGTGACGCTGGCGTGCGGTACCTCGCTGGTCGTGGCGCAACAACCGGCACCAGGGTTCACATGGCCGAACGCCAGACGCGTCGCGGTCAGTCTCAGCTTCGATGATGCGCGGGCCAGCCAGGTCGACGCAGGCACAGCGCTACTGGATCGGTATGGCGTGAAGGCGACATTCTACGTGGTGCCATCCGCCGTCGAGAAGAAGCTCGAGGGCTGGAAGCGGGCTGCTGCCAGCGGTCACGAGATCGGCAACCACTCCTTGAATCATCCGTGCTCCGGCAACTTCGCGTGGTCGCGTGACAAGGCGCTTGAAGACTACACGCTGGATAAGATGCGGCGCGAGCTGACCGATGCGAACCGCCGAATCTCGGAGCTGCTGGGCGTGACACCGGAGTCGTTCGCGTATCCCTGTGGACAGACATTTGTCGGGCGGGGCGTAGGCACACAGAGCTATGTGCCGATCGCCGCGAGTGTCTTCGTCACCTCACGCGGCTGGCTGGACGAAGCGCCTAACGACCCCTCGTATGTCGACTTCGCCCAGCTGACTGGAATCGAGTCGGACGGCAAGGACTTCGAGCAAATCCTGGCGATCGTCGAGGGTGCCAGGCAAACGGGATCGTGGGTGGTACTCGCCGGACACGACATGGGGAACGGCGGCCCCCAGACGACGCGGCTGGTGATGCTCGAACGGCTGTGCGCGTACGCCAACGACCCGTCGAATGGCGTCTGGATGGCGCCAGTGGGAACGGTGGCCAACTATGTTCGCGCGCGGCGGGCTCGGTGAGATGGGTTCAGCAGATCACGGCCGTGCCGCTGCAGCTGACCATCAGCATGCCGTTGGCCTGGCCGAGAACCTCGTAGTCGAGATCGATCGCCGATGATGCCGTTGGCGCCGAGCGCCTCGGCGCGTTTCTCCATCTCCGCCAGGGCGCACGTCGCGCGCCTCGCCAACGCTCTTTCGTAGGTCGCCGAACGCCCGCCGACGATGTCGCGGACGGCGGCGAACATGTCGCGAAACACGTTCGCGCCGATAATGGCCTCGCCGGTGACAACACCAAGATAGCGGCTGACGGTGCCGGCCTTCGAGAACGGACGTGGTGCTCATGAGCATGCGATGTACTACGAAGGGGCGCGGGCAAAGTTCGGGGGCGAGCGGTCACCGCCGCAGGTCGAGACAGACGAGCGTTTTCTCGTTACGCGCGTAGAGAAATCCGTTGGCGAGCGCGGGGAGCGCGCGGACGGTTTCGGGAAGGACCTGTGCCCGCGCGAGCGGCTTGAACGCATCGGACGATGCGGGCGCGAGGACGAGTTCCCCGTTTTCCCGCAGGATGATCAGCCGATCGCCGGACAGAATCACGCTGCCGGCCATGAACCGATCCTGACTCCACCTGACCCGGCCGGTCCTGAGCTCGACCGCGCGCAGACTCGGGCCGAACTCCTGGCGCCCATGGAAGCCGAAGAGGTAGCCGTCGCGCAGCACGCTCGTCGCGTAGTGGTTCGACAGCGCGTCATTCGAGGCCCACAGCTCCGTCAGCGTCGTCCCCTCGAGCCGAAGCGCAGCCGCACCCGGTCCGTACTCGGCGGAGATGAAAATGACATCGCCCACCACGAGGGGCGTCGCGGCATTCACCGACGCGTTCTGCCGTGCACGCCACCGCCGCTGGAATTGCACGGTCCCGGTCGCCGGGTCGAGCCCGACGAGTCCCGCGCGCGTCAGGAAGATCGCGTAGCGCTTGCCAGCGATTGTCGCCGCGACTCCGGACGAATAGCTGGCTTCGTCGTCGGTCGCCGTCCACACGACTTTCCCGGTCTTCGCGTCGAACGCGACAATGCCCGCGCCCGTGCCTCCGACGTTCGCGATGACCTTGCCGTCCTCGACGAGCGGCGATCCGGCCGCGCCGAAGAAGCCCTTGGCGACCTTGAAGCGTCCGGCCGTGTCCTCGCTCCAGAGCCGCGTGCCCGTCGTGAGGGACACGGCGTGAAGCTGCCCCTCGGCGCCGAACGTGTAGACAGTCCCGTTTGCGACAACGGGCACGGCCCGCGGCCCTTCGTCGAACCCGAAGTCGTCGCGGTACGACGTCGGGTAGCCGTAGCTCCACTGCTCGGCGCCGGTGCGGGCGTCGAGCGACTGGACCACCTCGCGATTACCGACGCGATGAAAAAGAATGAGGCGCCCATCGGCTACGACCGGACCGCTGAACCCCTGTCCGACCGGCTTGGTCCACACGACCTTCGGGCCGCCCGGTCCCCAGCTGTCAGCGAGCGCAGGTCCTCGGTAGACGCCGTCCCGTTCCGGCCCGAGATACTGCGGCCAGTCGGTAACCGTCGTCTGCGCGCCGAGCCCCAGCGCGACGAGGACTGGAAGCGAACCGAGCGCGATCGCAAGCATCACCGCCATTCGTTTCATCGGATCATCCTCGGCGCTGGAATCACGCAGGTGTTCATTATGGGCGAACCTCCTCGTCACGGGCATGACACTTCGCCGGGGCGAATCACGTGTTCGGCAGGAGCTTGACATCCCCGACCGCATCTCCTAGCGTCTGCGCAGCCGGCTACAGTGGATTGCGACGCATTCGTCCCGCGCCGCCAAGGGAGCTGTTCACAATGCATGTTGCCCCATTCCGCACACCCGTGAAGTGCATGGCGCTTGTCATCGCCTCCCTGTGCGTGGCGCTTCCGGCGTGGGCACAGGTCAAGCTCACCCAGGGACCGGACGAGATCGTCGTCGAAATCGACGGCAAGCCGTTCACGGTCTTCTATGTTGGCGGCAAGGATCTGAACAGGCCCTATCTCCATCCACTACGTGCCGCGTCCGGCAGGATTGTCAACCGCTCGTTTCCTGCCGGCCAGGTGCCAGGAGAGACGACTGATCATCCGCACCATGCGGGCCTCTTCTACGGGCACGGCGATGTGAACGGTACAACTTCTGGGCCATCGAGAACGTTCCGACCCCTCCTTCGAATGCCAGCGCCACCATGGGGCGAATCGTCCTGAAGGAAGTCGCGTCGGTGAGGAGCGGTAACGAGTCGGGCTCGGTGGACGTCGTCCTGATGTGGCTGACGCCGGACGGTAAGCCCTTGTTGACTGAGACTCGGAAGACTACCTTCCACGCTCACCCCGAGCTTCGCATCATCGACTTCGACTTCGACTTCGCCGCCGTCGACAAGGTTGTCTTCCGCGACACCAAGGAAGGCACGTTCGCCATGCGCATGGCGACAGTGCTCGAGGAATCACGTCCCAAGGAGCAGGCGAGCGGGCCTTCGAGAACCGGGAAACTGGTGAATGCCCAGGGCGGCGAGGGGGAGGCGAACGTGTGGGGCAAGCGGTCGGAATGGGTGGACTACTCGGGTCAGATCGACGGAGAACCCGTGGGCGTCGTGATGATGGATCATCCGGACAACCCGAGGCATCCCACCTACTGGCACTCCCGCGGGTACGGCCTGCACTCGATTAATCCGTTCGGCGTGAGCGATTTCCTCAACGACAAGACACAGAACGGCAGCCTGACGATCGAGCCGGGCGCGCACGTCCGCTTCCGTTACCGGGTGATCATTCATCCCGGTGTGTCCCGGACCCGGCTCGCAGAGCTCTACAAGCAGTACGCGCAAACGAAGGGCTCTTCCTCGGACTAACCCGCAGCGCCGTAACGCACCCGCGGTCTCATGCGTCGCCTTCCGGCTGGCACGAGTTGCGCATGCATCTTGCGCACCAAAGCGACTGATTCGTCTTGCCTTGGCGGTCACCCTGTTTCGACGGGAGACTGGGTACCCCTTGCGGGTGGCCATCCTCTTTCGTCAAGGAGTCTTTATGCACGGCATGGAACGCAGGGATTTCATCAAGGGCAGCGCGGCGGCCGCCGTCGGCCTCACGCTGGCTCCAGCCCGTGTCCTCGGCGCGAACGACCGCATCGTCGCGGGCTTCATCGGCGTCGGACGCCAGGGCCAGGGCGACATGAACAGCTTTCTCAAAGCGGAAAATGTCACGATCGCTGCGGTATGCGACGTCTACGAGCCGAACTTGGAGAAGGCCGCGGCCATCGCCGGCGCCGGCGCGGCGAAGGTAAAGGACTTCCGGCAGGTGCTGGACAACAAAGACATCAACGCCGTCGTGATCGCCACGCCCGACCACTGGCACGCCTACATGACGGTCGCCGCGTGCCAGGCAGGCAAGGACGTCTACGTGGAGAAGCCCATTTGCGTGGCCGTCGAGGAAGGCCGCACGATGGTCGAAGCGGCCCGGCGTTACGAGCGCGTGGTGCAGGCGGGCACTCAGCAGCGTTCGGGCGTCCATTTCCAGAAGGCCGTGGAGCTGGTTCGCAGCGGCCGGCTGGGCAAGATCAGCGTGGTGCGCACCTGGAACTTCGGCAACCAGTCGCCCGACGGCATCGGTAACCCGCCGGATTCCGACCCGCCGTCCGGGCTCGATTGGGACCTGTGGCTGGGACCGGCGCCCAAGCGTCCGTTCAACCCCAATCGCTTCGGCGTCACCGAAGGCAGCTTCTCGTACTTCCGCTGGTTCTGGGATTACGCCGGCGGCATGATGACCGACTGGGGCATCCACCTGCTCGACATTGTGCAGTGGGCCATGGACGTGGACGCGCCGCAGGCGGTGACCGCGTCGGGCGGGAAGCTGTTTCTGAAGGACAACCGCGAGACCCCGGATACCCTCCAGGTCACCTACGAGTATCCAGGCTGGATCGCGATGTACGAGAACCGGGAACTGAACGCGAACCCGCTGATGGGGAAGAGCTACGGGATCCTGTTCCACGGCACCGAGGGCACGCTCTTCGTCGACCGCAACGGGTACGAGCTCATTCCGGAAACGCGCGGCCGTGGCACGGCTGCGGTGAACCGCACCGAGCCGGTGTCAGACAAGAATTCCAACAACCACGGCGCGTCGCATTTCGCCAACTTCGTGGAGTGCGTGCGCTCGCGGAAGAGACCGGTCTGCGACATCGAGACCGGTCACCGCTCCACCAGCACCTGCCTGCTCGGCAACGTGGCCTATCGCAGCCGGCAGCGCATCGAGTGGGACGCGAAGGCGGAAAAGATCACCAACGCCGCAGACGCGCGCAAATACCTGTCGCGCGAATATCGCAAGCCCTGGAGGCTGCACGTCTAGCAAGGCTGCGCGCCTGCTTCGTCACGGTGACGATGCCGCTGGCGAGGAAAGGGGGACGACGTGCCAGATGTCGCGGCAGTACTCGCGAATGGCGCGATCCGACGAGAACCGACCCATGCGCGCGACCGTCAGGATCGACCTGCGCGCCCAGGCGTCAGCATCGGCAAACGCTTCATCGACGCGGTCCTGACACTCGAGATAGGAGTCGTAGTCGGCCAGCAACAGGTACTCGTCTCGCGTGAGCAGTGAGTCGACGAGAGGGCGAAAGAGCCCCGCATCGCCGCGCGAGAAATATCCTGAACCGATCAGATCGAGGACGCGGCGCAAGCGCGGGTTCCGCTCGTAGAGCGTCCGGGGCGTGTAGCCGGCGGCCTTCGTCGCGCGAACCTGCTCGGCGGTGCGTCCGAAGAGGAAGAAGTTCTCGGCGCCGACGGCGTCGCGAATCTCGACGTTCGCGCCATCGAGCGTTCCGATCGTCAGCGCCCCGTTCATGGCAAATTTCATGTTGCCAGTCCCGGAGGCCTCGGTGCCTGCCATCGATATCTGCTCCGACAGGTCCGCGCCAGGATAGATTCGCTGCGCGTTCTTCACGTTGAAGTCGGGCAGGAATGCCACCTTGAGGCGCTCGCCGGTGGCGCGGTCACCGTTGACGACCTCGGCCACCGAGGAGATCAGCTTGATGATCAGCTTTGCCTCCACGTAGCTGGGGGCCGCCTTGCCTGCGAACACGATCGTTCGGCGCGATGCGTCGGCTGGATGCTCGAGCAGACGCAGATACCGGGTGATGATGTGTAGCACGTTCAAGTGCTGGCGCTTGTACTCGTGAATTCGCTTGACGTGGACGTCGAACAGCGAATCGGGATCGATCGGCGCGCCGGCGTGTTTCTCAATCTGCGCGGCCAACGCGATCCGGTTGGCGCGGCGAACGTGTCGCCACGATTCACGGAACGCGCCGTCGTCGGCGAACCGCTCGAGGCGCGGCAGCTCCTGTTCGGTGTCACGCAGCCACCGATCGCCGATGGCCTCGGTAATCAGCCGAGTGAGGTCGGGATTGCAGACCGCCATCCAGCGTCTCGGCGTCACACCGTTGGTCACGTTGTGGAATCGCTTCGGGTAGAGATCGTGGAAGTCGCGGAGGACCCCGTGCTCCAGCAGCTCGGTGTGGAGGCTGGCGACACCGTTGATGGCGTGGCTGCCGACACTCGCCAGGTGCGCCATGCGGACGGACCTTGGTCCCCGTTCGTCGATGATCGATGCGCGCCGCACCCGCTCGTCGTCGTTCGGAAAACGGATGCGGACTTCCTCGAGGAACCGGCGATTGATCTCGAAGATAATCTCGAGATGCCGTGGCAGCAGCGAGCCGAAGAGCGACAGGGGCCACTGCTCGAGCGCTTCGACCATCAGCGTGTGGTTCGTATACGCAAAGGTCTCCGTCGTCACATGCCACGCGAGGTCCCAGTCCATCGCATGCTCGTCGACGAGGAGCCGCATCAGCTCCGCGATGGCGATTGCCGGATGCGTGTCGTTCAGCTGAGCCGCGAACTGCTCGTGGAATCGCTCGAGCGGGTCGCGGGCGCGCAGGTGCAACCGCAGCATGTCCTGGAGTGAGCACGAGACGAGGAAGTACTGCTGCTCGAGGCGCAGTTGCTTGCCCCGCATCACTTTATCGTTCGGATACAGCACTTTGGTGAGGTTTTCGGAGGTCACTTTGCCTTCGACCGCGCGGTCGTAGTCGCCGGCGTTGAACGCCGACAGATCGAACGACTCGGTCGCCTCCGCCTTCCACAAGCGCAGGAGGTTCGTGGTCTCTACGCGGTACCCGATACCTGTCATGTCGTACGGCGTGCCGTTGATGACCCGATCTGGAATCCAATGGACGCGATAGCGCCCGTTGGATTCGTGATAGGCCTCAGTCCGCCCACCGAAATTCACCTGATACGAGATCTCCGGACGGGCCACCTCCCATGGATTGCCCAACCTGAGCCACTTGTCGGTGATCTCCACCTGCCAGCCGTCGCGGATCTCCTGGTCGAAGATGCCGAATTCGTAGCGCAGGCCGTACCCGATCGCGGGAACGTCTAGGGTTGCCAGCGACTCCAGGAAGCATGCCGCCAGCCGTCCGAGCCCGCCGTTGCCAAGCCCCGGCTCTTCCTCCTGCTCGGCCAGCTCCCTCAAGTCGAGCCCGAGGGTTTCGAGTGCCTGGCGGAACTGGTCGTGCAGGCCGAGGTTGATCAGGTTCTGGACGAGTTGCGGCCCGAGCAGGAACTCCGCCGACAGGTAGCAGACGATCTTGGCGTTCTGGGCGGCCAGGACGCGCCCGGTCTTCACGAAGGGATCGACCAACCGATCGCGGACCGTGAGCGCGACGGCCGTGTACCATTCGTTGCGCGTCGCGAACTCGGGCACGCGGCCTTGCCGGTAATACAGGTTGTCGACGATGGCCCGCGCGATTGTGTCGGTGTCGCCGGCCGTCGGACTGGCGTTGGATGCCAGCGAGCGCGAGTCACCGGTCATGGCGCATGATAGCGCATCAAGATCTCGCTGAAGCGCCGGACTAGTGCTCTCTCACGTCGCACGCCGGGAAGCTGGCCAGCGCAGTGTTGCCGGCGTAGCCCAGTTCCTCGAGCAACCCGACCCGGGACGTGTAGTACCCGTCGGCAGTCAGGTTCTTGACGACGCGGAACAACCGGACAGGCTGGGCAGGGTCGGCATCGAGGGCAGAACGTGTCGCGTTTGCGGGCGGCGCCGGAGAGGTCTTGTCGTTGACCGCCACGTAGTACACCATCACGCCTTTTGCATCGGTCCGAAATCGCGCCCGCTGCGCCTCGCGCTGCTGGCGATCGACCTCGTCGCTGAGCGGCTGCAGGATCGCGATGTGCTGCGCTTCGTCGAGCGAGAGGAAATCGCGCGAGAACCGATCCTTCGCCTGCCGTTCGAGCCACGCGAGCCCCGCGCGCATCAGTGGCTGATGTTCGGCGTTCAGCGAGACCACTCGATCGATGTACTCGGGCACGCCCGCGGCGGAGGCGCCGGGCGTGGTGGTGGGCGGGATGATGACGTCGGTCAAGCGCGCGAGTGTGGCGTACTCCGACGGCGTGAAGAAGGTCGGCGCATACGGTCCGGATGAAGACGCCTGGGCCAGCGTGACGTGTACGTGCTGGCCGTAGAGCTCGTCTCCCGAGAAGGGAAAGGCACACGTCAGGCCGACAGTGCCGAGCATCTTGAGGGCGTGTCGTCGCGTCTCGGTCACAGCTCACCCTTTCGCAGGCGATCGGCAATGTGCTCGGCGGCGCGCGCGGCAAGCGCCATGATCGTGTGCGTCGGGTTCTTCTCCGACGCCGACGGGAATACGCTGCCGTCGACGACATAGAGGTTCGCCACGTCGTGCGTGCGGCAATCGGCGTTGACGACCGACGTGCGCGGATCACGCCCCATCCGGCAGCCGCCCAGCTCATGGTTCGGCGCCGGGCCCTCGGGCACGGTCAATATCTCGGCCCCGGCCTTCTCGAGCATCGTCAGGCTCCAGCGGACCATGTCGTTGAAGAGCGCCTCTTCGTTCGCGCCCCAGCGCACGTAGCGGCGAGCCTGTGGCAGGCCAAACTTGTCGGTTCGCTCGCGATCCAGATCCACGTAGGACTGCGCGTTCGGCAGCATCTCGCCGTACGGCGTGAACTGCACGAACGCCGGGTAGGCCGCCTTCACAGACGACTTGTAAGCACTGCCAAAACCACCCACGGTCTTTGCCCAACCCGCGAGCCGTCTGTTCTGGTAGTTGAGCTGCGCGCCGAAGCTGCGCGCATAGCCCCGCTTCTTGTTGGTGTGCATGAACGACGGCATGTACGCGTGGTCCAGGAACCCCTCGTCGTTGGTGACTGGCTTGCCACGGAGGCCTTCCAGCACGCACTCGATCCCGCCCGTGAAGTGCGGGATGAAATTCCGGCCGAGCTGTCCGCTCGAGTTGGCCAGGCCCGTCGGGTAGCGGCGTGAGGTGGACATCAGGAGCAGCGCGATGCTCTGCACGCACGCGCACGCCACGACCACGGTGCGGCCCCGGACCTCCCCCTCCTGCTGATGCACGCGGTGCACATAGCGGACGCCCGTCGCGCGGTTCTCATTCGAGACGACCACCTCGCGGACGATGCAGTCGGGGAACACCGTCACCTGTCCGCTCGCTTCGGCGGGGGCGATATGGACATCGGCTGAGTTGTACTTCGCGACGACATCGCATCCGGCCATGCAGTTGCCGCAGAAATGACAGGCGAGGCGGGTCTTGCTGGCGACGGTGAGGGTAGCCTTGCGGACCTGGATCACGTTTGCGCCGAGCGAACGCGCCGCACGCCGCAGGATTTCGTCGCTGCACTTCAGCGGGACCGGCGGCAGGAAGATACCGTCCGGGAGATCTTCGAGGCCGTCTCTGTTGCCGCAGACTCCGACTTCGCGTTCGATTGTGTCGTAGTAGGGTGCGATGTCCTTGTAGGCGATGGGCCAGTCTTCGCCGGCGCCTTCGTACGTGCGTCCCTTGAAGTCCCGCTGGCTCAGACGGAGCGCGACGGCATTCCACAGCATGCTCTTGCCGCCGACACCGCGGCTGCGTTCCGTATCGAAGCCGACCTTGCCGGGCCGCATCGTGGGAATCTGCCGGTTGGGGAAGTCGAACGGCATCGCATGGGTGTTGAAGTCCGTGCGGGTGTTCACGCGCGGACCACCCTCCACGACGGCCACCTTCACGCCGCGGCGGGCCAGGTGCGACGCGAGGGTGCCGCCAGATGGACCCGATCCCACGATGACCACGTCGAAGATGTCGTTCTGCATGTGGCGCGACGATTGTGCGTCCGAAGGGAAGCGGCGTCAACCGCGGAGGAAGATCCGTCAACCCTTCCGTGTTCAGAAAGGAACAGACATCCCTTGTCAATTGACGCCAAGCTGATGTCACGGTCAGGAGCCCGTCCGGGATCCTGTCAGTCGGAACGACGACAGAACGCCGGCGCGCCGAAATGCTCGTCAGGCGGGAGGCAACATGGACACGAATACTCTCCTCATCATCCTCGTGGTACTGCTGGTCCTCGGTGGCGGGGGATTCTTCTACCGACGTCGCGTCTAAGACCTGAAGGCGCCCGCCGAACGCGGTCCTCAACGCGGAGACACGTTGGGGTCCGCACTTGCGGGAGCCTCAGGAGACCCGTTCAAAAACAACGGTCTGGGCCATGAGATTCGGCGTGGCCGTTCGGCTGGCCAATGTCCATGCGTCTGAGCAACGGGCCTCTGCAGTAGCTATCTCCGCAACCGTCCACCACTCCTGGTGGGTCCGCGCCAGGTCAGGCAGAGTGAAACCAAGAAGGTCTTCGATCTGCGCGAAGGTGAGGACGACAGTATTCGCGTACCTATGCTCCAGGTACTCGTAGAGGAACCGATACTTCCCCGCTTTCTTGGCCCCGTGACGTTTCGCGGCGTCCACATCAGGTCTGGCCTCGATGGCCGCCGTCGATCCACGCCTCTTCATCCAGTTCAGCATTGCGGCCCTCACAGTTCACGATGCGAGGGGTAGCGCGCGCCTGATGCCAGGGTTTCTCGCTGCGGCTCGCATCGGACGATCGTATTCGCGTCCTCGGTCCGCGCGTGTGTCGAATTGCACATCAGAGAACTCCGTGGCAGCTCAGGCGTTCACTTCTGAACACATGGCGTTCCTGAGGGCGTGCCATGCTGCCGGTATGGGAGCCAGGAGTCTTTATGAAACGTAACGCACTCATCGGAATCGTGTTGATCGTGCTCGGTGTGGCGGCGTTCGCCTATCAGGGCATCACCTACAGAAGCCGCGAGACCGTCTTGGATATCGGTCCTATTCACGCGACAGCGGAGCGGGAGCGGACGCTGCCGATTCCCCCAGTGCTGGGGATCGCGGCGATCGCCGGCGGAGCGGCGCTGCTCATCGTTGGTGCTCGGGCTCGCACGAACCCGTAGAAGGAGCCGTCAGTCACGGAGCCTGCTGATGATGTTTCACCGACATCGGTCCGACCGCCGCCTTTTGAGCGTCGCCGCTTTCTTCGCGGTCGCTGTTGCGCTGGTGGCTGCGCAGACGCGCATTACGCCGCCCAAGAACAAATACACGGCGGCGCAGGATCTGGAACTCGGTCAGCAGGCAGCAAAAGAAGTCGAGCAGCAGTTGCCGCTTCTTCGGGACGACGGAATCGAGTCCTTCGTGGATCGAATCGGCCGGCGCCTGGTGCAGGTGATGCCGTCCGAGATGGAGCATCGCGAGTTCCGGTACTCCTTCAAGGTCATCAACGTCCGGGAGATCAATGCGTTTGCGCTGCCGGGCGGACCGATGTACGTCAACCGCGGCATGATTCAGGCCGCAAAGGTCGAGGGCGAGGTCGCCGGCGTCATGGCGCACGAGCTCAGCCACGTGATTCTGAGACACGGGACGGCCGCCGCGACCAAAGCGCAGCCCTTCGAGATCGGCGCCATTGCCGGCGCGATCGCGGGCGCCATCATTGGCGGCGACATCGGGCAGGCGGTCGGGCAGGGAAGTCAGTTTGGTCTGGGCACCTACTTTCTGCGCTACAGCCGCGAGTACGAGAAGCAGGCCGACTTGCTGGGCGTTCAGCTGATGGCGCGCGCCGGATACGACCCGCTCGATCTCATGCACATGTTCCAGACGATCGCGAAACAGGGCGGCGGCGGCGTTCCGCAGTTCATGAGCGACCATCCCAATCCTGGGAACCGGGAGACCTACATCACCCAGGAAGCCTCGCACCTGCGAATCGAAGGTCAGGCCGGCGATTCCCGCGAATTCGTGCGCGTGCAGGATCGGCTCAAGAGCATGTCGACGGCGCCGACGACCGAAGAGGTCACACGCAAAGGCAAGCAGACGCCCACCCGGACCGGACAACCCGCGCCAGACACGCGCAACATCGGCACTCGCGTGGCGCCTCCGTCATCGCGGTACAAGACCTATACGGAGGGCGACCTGTTTCGCGTCAGCGTGCCCGACAACTGGCGCGAGATTGCGACGAGCAACGTGGTGAAATTCGTGCCCGACGGCGCCTACGGTCAGGTGCAGGGACACACGGTCTTTACCCATGGCGTGGAGCTTGGTGTGTTTCGCAACGAGATACACTCGCTGCGGGAAGCGACTCAGGAATTCATCGACGGTCTGGCGCAGTCGAACCCCTCGCTGCGCGCCACGGGCGAGTTTCAGAACACGAACCTGTCCGCTCGCAATGGGATCGCGGCAACACTCAACAACGTCTCGGAAGTGACCGGCCGGGGAGAAACGGTCACGGTCTTCACGACGCTGCTCCGCGATGGCAACCTCTTCTACTGCATCGCCGTCGCGCCGCAGGAAGAGTATCAGCGATACCAGCGATCGTTCGAGCGCGTCGTGCAATCGATTCGACTGAGCGACTGAGCGTGTCCTGGCTTAGTTGGAGGCGGGCTCGTCGAGGGCTCTTATCTCACGAAGAGTTCGCCGCATCTCCTCGACGACCTTCATTTGTTCGAGCGTAGCGTTCAACGTCTCGGTGGTGGCGTGGAGCTCATCCACCACCGCCCGACGCGCAGCCTCGGCAACGGCCCGCGACTCCTCGCTCGCGGCGCGCGTCGTCTCAGCGGCTTCCCGGAGCCGCTCCCGCTCCTGTCGGCTTGTCTCGAGCGCCTCGCGATGCTGCTCGCGGGCATCACGCGCTTCCTCGGCCAGACGCCTGAACTGTTCCGCCTCAATCCTGGCCGTCTCTGCCGATGACCTGCTGTGTTCGTCCAACGGTCCACGATTCAGCTCGACGGCCCCGGGGTTGTCGCCGGCATTCAAAGACACGCCATCTGCCGGTCGCCGTGACTGCGCCGGCGGAATGTGATGGTCATTCATGGGTTCCCCCGATCGGCAGCGTATCAACTGCGCCGCACGGAGGGATGTCCCTAAAGGGACATTCAGACGTTCGTCCGTCAGAAAGTGTGGGGGCGTGGTCAGTCGCGCAGTACGACGGTCAAGAGAGAGTGGTGAATCTTCAGGCCGCCGTTGTAGTCGATGAATCCGAGCTTGCGAAACTTGTTCATGAAGAAGTTGACACGCGAGCGCGTCGTCCCGATCATCTCGGCCAGGAGTTCCTGAGACACGCGCGGAAGGGCACGGTGAGACGCCTCCGGTTCACCGTAGCGCGCGAGGAGAAGAAGCGTGCGTGCCAGCCGCTTCTCGCTGGAATTGAAGAGCTGGTCGATCAGGTCTTCTTCGATTCGGATGTTCCTCGTCAGCATGTGCGTCAGGAAACGATCTGCGAACGCGGGCCGGGCCTGGAGGTACCGCACCATTTCCTGCTTCTCGACGGCCACGATGGTGCACGGTGTCATGGCCGTGGCAGTGGCCATCCGCTGCAACTGGCCCGCCAGGCAGCCCTCGCCGAAGAAATGGCCCCCTTCGAGCACGGCAACCACGGCTTCCTTGCCAGCGTGCGACAAGACCGACAGGCGCACGGCCCCTTTCTCGACATACATGACGCTCGAGGCTGGATCTCCCTGGGCAAAGATCTTCGCCTCTGGTCCGTGCTCGACGCGTTGTGTTCGCGCGCCCGTCCAATCCAGTACGCCGGCGGGTGTGCGCGCGGGTGCGCGCTTCGACTTGGCCATCGGCTTAACTCGTCTATTGTGCCACGACTACCCTCTGTTCGGGCGCCCCTACCGCCCCCAGGGCCGACCGCTCGAGGTCAGAAGCCGCCAAAGGTCTTTGGCGTGACGCGGGACTCCGATCGATAGTGTGATTGAGGCGATTGGAGCTGAGAGTCAGCGTTCGCTGCGGAGAGAGGCCAACGAGCGCGCCGCGATGGCGTCGGCCCTGTACACCACGTAGAGGGCTGAGGTCCACATGACGGCCGACATCCCCGCACCGAGCCAGAGGAGTCGCGATGGTCCGAATGGCCCGACCAGCGTAGTGAGCGAGACGAGCGCCCCGACGATACCGGCGACGTAATATCCCCGCACATTGAGAAGACGAGCCAGTGGCAGGAAGTGCAGGCTCACCGCGACGCCGATTGCCGGCCATGTCAGGTCCAGACGCCCGAACCATCGACACAGCAAAACGGCGGCCGCGACGAGTACCAGTTCGAACAGACCGACGAGCCGAAAGCCGGCGATGATGCGCCGCGTATCCGGGTCGGTCCGTCGCAAGTCCGACGTGTGGAAGCCTGATCGCCGCCGGAGCCTGTATGCGGCACGCATGAGTGTCGCCGCACCGCCGGCCATCGTCGCGAGGACTGCCAGCCAGGGGACCACACCGATGGCAAAGGCCGCCGGCCCAAACGCCATGCCTAACCAGAAGGCACCGGCGACGGCGAAAACCAGTACGCCATTCGACAATCCCCAGAGGACCTGACCAGTCGTCAAGTCTCGAGCCCTCTTCGTCTCGCCACTCCCGCGCTTGTCGGCGCGGGCGATCCGTCGGTCATTCCCAGAACCACACCACGATGGTGCCCGTGCCCCCGATACCGAAGACGTCTGTTCCGCCCGACGCTGCGACCGAGATGTTGATGAGGCGCTCGCGCCCGACTTCAGTAGCGAACGTGCAGGCCTCGGCGCAGAGCGCCTCCCAGGATTTGCTGGCGCTGGAGAACAAACGAGACTGAACGGTCATGCGGACTGCCTCCCCTCGGTTGTGCGGTCATAGCTCTTCATATGCAGTGCCGTCAAGATGATAGCTGGTGTGCGGGTTCCACTCGCGATCGGCACGCGGCACCATGACAACAAGCTCGCCCTTCCGCGAACGCCGAACCCACAACGTCAGCCACAGATCGCCGCACAGTTAACGGCCACGAAAGGTCTTGCGCCGTCGGCTCAGCTCGTGAATCTGCCGGGCCCATGCTCCTTGCCCGTGCCAGATTCACCCTCGTCGCGACGCTAGTAGAACCCTGCGTTTTGAGGTGGACCTCCCCGCCAATCAGCTCGGGCCGGGTGGAGAACTGGCAGCACAAGCCTTTAGGGGTGACGAGTTTGCCGACTTGCCCCGCATCGAAGACGGCGCGCGGCTCTTCCTGCGCGATGGCGTGAGCTTTGTAGTCATCATGGGGAAAAACAGCGAGAGCCGTCGAAGAGTTAACAGGGTGCGGCGGATCAGGCCGACCTTCCGAGCTCCTCCGACACCGAGACCGAAATTCCGGCGAGAGGCGTAGAATCGGGCAGATGTCCAGCGACGCCGAAGACGGGCTCGCGCGGATAAAGCTCCTGGTGCAGGCACTCGCCGACACCAGAGCTCGGGCCGAAGTGTTTACCACGGCAATGCGCGAAGAATCCGCGCAGGTTGCGGTCGCCATCGCGGCCCTTACGAAACCCGAGCATCCTTCAAAGTGACCGCGAGCCGGTGCCATGCACGATGAATGGATACGGAGCGTGACCGGGAACGGGCTCGTGAAATTTACCTACCTGGAACTTTTGGCCGGCGGGGCATTTCTGACCGCGCAGATTGGCGGACACGAAGTCGTCTATTCGGTCATTCTGGACACCGCGCAAGGCCCGTTTAGCCGCGAAGATGTCGAACGTCGTTTTGAGCGCGAGCTACGGCCAATGCCAAACTGACCCACCGTCCCGTGATAGTGGGCAGTGTGAAGATCAACGCTCGCTAATCCATTTCTCAACATCGGCTTCCACCATCTGCACTGCCTCAGCTTCCGTTTTGGCCCGCCGCAAGCCGAACGACAATGGGCTAACAATGTCCAGCCGACTCGATCGCTGACGCCGATCGAAGCGCGCAACCTTCGCTTCGTGGCTGTTTCCATTAGACATCGGTGGTACGAGCGGTAGAACTTCGATGTCGTACTCGAAATCTCCGCTCCGTCGTTCGTGCATCCCCATGGCATCCTCCCGACGTGAGCACCGACATCTTCTGCTGGTGCTTCAGTGTGAAACCGTGATCCTTACCATCGGGGTTCCTGGCTCGTAATACTCGGTCACCCCACAGCTTGTGCAGGTCACACGCCAGCCTTTCGCCGAATGTGTGCCAGACTTCGATGCATCTTGTGATCGCTCGACGGCGAACGGCGCGTCGCATCGCTTACACGCGAAGCCCACCCACCATTCGCCCGGTTTTTCTGGCGTCATTTCTCTCGCTCACGCCGCCACTTCGGGCGGTCTGTCCAAGAGACCGACGATTTCCTCGATGGACGTGATGCCCACGCCGCTTCCATCGTGGGCATCACGCGGAGCGTCTGATGCCCGCGAGCGAAGTTGTATCAAGTGAAGTATACGGCCACAGTCGCGCCGTGATTCTCCGGTTTCTTCGAGAGTGCGTTGGTTAGCCGGGTCAATTGCCGCATTCACATCCGCATCGTGACCGGGCAACGTCGCTTGCCCCTCCCGACATGGCGTGCTAACGTCGAGCCGCTTCACTTACGCACAACGGGGGTCGTGAGGTTTGGAGCCCAAAAAGGCCGCTGCCATGGGGAAGCGAGATGAGACGGTGACGCCGCGCGAGGGTCATCGGGACCTGGCCGCGGAGGCCGCGGGCGCTAGTAGGGCTGCGGAGAACGTGATTATGGATCTCGGGAAGTCTGTGGTCATCAAGGGTGAGCTGAGCGCCTCCGAGGACCTCACCCTCTATGGCCAGATGGAAGGCAGTGTCATGCTGCCCGATCACACGCTCACCATCGGTCCCGCCGCCAACATCAAGGCGTCGATCTCTGCAAAGACCGTGGTGATCATGGGCGCCGTCACCGGCAACGTGACTGCTGGCGAGAAAGTCGAGATTCGAGCCACGGGCTCGGTAACCGGCGATCTCGCGTCACCGAGTCTCGTGATCGCTGAAGGAGGGCACCTTCGAGGCAAAGTCCAGGTGCCGCTGACGGGTTAGCGAAACGGGACAACAGGTGTTTTCCTCGCCCAGAACGCTTTCAAGCGACGAATGACCATCCTCACGCTGACGGAACACCTGGTGCTCTGATTCAGTCGTTAAGCCATGATCCGCACGCGTACCTCAGTGCGCGGTCACTCAGGCGGGGTCACCGTTACGGTCTTGAATTCTAGACCTATACTTCAGGCGTGCTGCTCATCCTGGTAGCCTTCGGACTCGCCGTCTTTGGAGTGGTTAGGCTGGGGCAAACGCTGGAACCAAGGCAGCGCGTGGTGCTGGTCCTCGTGTTTATCGCTGCGATCGTGTGGTTGATCCTAAAACTGGTTCAACTTGGCGTACTAGGGCGTGTTTCCGCAGAGTCCTGAGGCTGGGCCAGTCTGAGGGGTCAGATTGGGGGTCAGCGGTGACAGGCAGCTCGCGCGAAGGATCGAGGATCGCGATTTGTCGAGAAAAATTGGAGCCGACGACCCGGCTTGAACGGGTGACCTGCTGATTACGAATCATTTTCTACTGACCATTCTTGCGATTCCCCTGAAACCGCCTGAGCGACGAGACTCCTAATTCTATTGATGATTTTGGCCTTCGGTGTTTCATTGGCCTCAACGAGGATTGCACCGAGTGCCGCCTCGTTGTTACCCATGTGTTACCCAGGAGGGTTCCGTGGCCAGTCCTACTGATTCCGGATTGCAGGGCACCGCTTCGATGGGCCGCATCGCACTGACGGACCGGACGATCCGTGCCCTCAAGCCGCCGACCACGGGTCGGCTCGACGTATGGGACGAGGACTATCCGGGTTTCGGGCTCCGTATTTCTGCCGAAGGCCGGCGGACGTGGATTTTGATGTATCGGATGGGCAAGAAGCTCCGGCGCCTGACGCTCGGCCGATTTCCGACGCTGGGCCTTGCGGCGGCGCGCGATAAGGCGACCGATGCCCTCCGGGAGGTCGGCAAGGGCCAGGACCCCGGCCAACGAAAGATCGAGGAACGGCGCGCCGAGACCTTCGCGGAACTCGCGCGCGAGTACATCGAGCGCCACGCCAGCAAGAAGCGCAGCGGGCGCGAAGACATTCGGCTTCTGAACGGGTCCTGGCGTTCGTCGCCCACGCGTGAAGCGTTTGGCGATATGCCTGTAGTGGCATACAATGAGGATGCAGTCGCCGAAGACCTCGCCCCAGCCGGTCCCGAAGCCAGTTCGCTGGGTTGCCTCGAGCAAGGACGACCTGAGCGCCTTTCCCAACGACGTCAAAACCCGCGTTGGCGGGGCGCTCTGGGACGCGCAGATCGGCCTCAAGTCGCCGGCCGCCAAGCCTCTGAAGGGGTTTGGCGATGCCGGAGTGCTCGAGGTGGTCGTGGACTTCGACGGGAACACGTTTCGGACGGTCTACACGGTGCGGTTCGCCAAAGCCGTCTACGTCCTTCACGCGTTCCAGAAGAAATCTCGGCGTGCGATTGCCACGCCGAAGAGCGACCTGGATCTCATCGGAACTCGGCTCGCTCGGGCCAAAGAGGATTATGAAGCATGGCTAAAAAGCCGCTAATTCCCGTGACGCCCGGTTCTGGCAACGTCTTCGCCGATATCGGTGTTCCCGAGCCGGAGGAAGAGTTGGCCAAGGCCCAACTCGCCAGCCGAATTCGGGAGATCGTTCGAGGCAGTCACCTTACGCAGGTTGCTGCGGCCGCTGTCATGGGCATCGATCAGCCTAAGGTGTCGGCGTTGCTGAATGGCCGGCTGTCGAGCTTCTCGAGCGAGCGCCTGATGCGTCTTCTGACCAGGCTCGGGCAAGACGTGGAGATCGTCGTCAAATCGAAGCCGAGACGACGCCAGCGCGGTCAGATACGCGTTGTTGCAGAGGCTCAGATCTAAGGGGCCGGTCTTAGAGTGAGTGGTCGGACACGCGTTGCAAGAACAGTCAGACCGCTGGCAGTTCACCGAACGCAGCTGTCTTCGGTGTATCGCCCCTCCCGCTCGCGGCCTGATCATTGTCCGCGTCGAAGTCCCGGCATCTCTTTACCTTCCCTGGCCGACAAGTTGGTTCTGATTCGTCGTCGAATTGTCAGCGCTAGCAGCCTGGGCCGCTGATTGCTTGCCGACGGTGACGTCTCCCCGCCAGAGAGCTCCAATCAAGTGCACGCACTGCGCGAGAATCACCCAGCGTAGCCCTCGCGAAGGAACTGCGGTATATCAAACGATCTGTCTGCGCGTCCATCGGCCTTGACGGCTAGCGTGGACTCTGCCTCGCCCGCCACACCGCCGTGAAGTCCGGGGACGCAATGCGCACCGCAATGGAGCAGAGATATCGAGGCTTCGTTAGTTCTCTTCGGCTGCTGTCCTATTTGGCACAACGGCAGGAGCGACCCCCGCGGGTCAGAGCCGGGGCCGCGAAGCGGCCCTGGCGTGGGGGTTGCTCCTGCCCGCTCTGCAGTCTCCGACCACCGGTCGCGGGCGGCACAACCCGCCGCCCCTCGCTGTTTCTTCCGTGGTGCCTCTGCTCGAAGTCGTGCTGCGCCAACCAAATGGCGCGGCGCGCGCTGAGAGACCGAATCAACAGCCACGGTTGGGATGAGTCGATCTGTAGGGGGCCACGTGTCCCCTGAGGGTTTGGCCCCACCGCGGGCCCCCTTGTGCTGAGTCCAAGCACGGCAGGCGGTCGGCGCAGCCGACGCGGCGCGCTGGCATGATGCGGCCAGACTTGGGTCAAACCGGCCATCGCAAGGGGGCCACACTTCGTGGAGACACAGCGACGGCAAACTGATGAATAACCACGTCGCTGCCAGAGCGCCAAGGGCGCCGATAGGCGGTGTCAACGCCGGCGCGGCGACCGTCTTTTTCAGGTCCTGGAACTTGGCGAAAATGCTGACGGCCGCGAGCAGGGGGCTTCAGTGGTTGTCGGCTAGGGTTGGTTGCGGGGGCTCGCAACCGGCGGTACTTGCCGCTGTGGAGTGGCGCCGCGTGACATCATCCGCGACCGCAATATCGCCGAGTATCGCGCGCTCTACAGGAATCCCAACCGCCCGCCAGTGCCGGGGCTGTACCAGGTGGAGAGCGACCACCGGACCTGCGCGCAGTGGCCTTCGACGATTCTCAAGCCTTGTCGGCCTCGGTGATGCGACGAATGATCGCGCACAGTTCGTCGTCGCGTTGCGCCCGCGCCGAACGCCGGGTCGGATCCGCTTGGTGTGATTTGTGCCGAAGAGTACGTTGACGGGGCGATCGGCAACACGCGGCAGATCGGCTCGACCCGGACGTCTTCCGATGGTCGTCGATGAACGCCACCGTCATTTCCATCGGCGGTCGAGCTCCGCCTGCGCGAAAACGCCGACGCCTTGCGAAGGATCTCGTTCGCCCGCTTCAATTCGAAGTTCTCGCGTTTGAGCTGCTTCAGGCGTTGGCGTTCGTCGGTCGTCAAGCCCGGCCGCTGGCCGCCGTCGCGCTCGGCTTGGCGCACCCAGCGACGGAGCGCCTCGACGCTACATCCCAGCTTCTCGCCGACCAATCGGATCGCCGCCCACTGCGAGGGATGCTCGGCGGCGTGATCGAGAACCATCCGGACTGCGCGCTCACGCAACTCTGGGGGAGTAATTGCTTTGTCGGGCCATGGGCTTGATCCTCTCCAGGAATAAGCCCTCCGACAAAGCCGGTCACGGTTCATCAAGCCGGCCGGAGCTTACGACCGTGCCGTTCTGGAACAGCTTCTATGACGGGGTGGGTATCGACGACCTCACGGATCGCCGGTTGCTTCCGTTCCGTGTCTGGCAGTTTTTTGTGGCGATGCAGGCGTTCGTGGCGGCCGGGGATCGCGAACGCTATCTCTGCGCGGCCGGCTTCTGTCCCACACGTCGGAGACGCGTGTCAGCCGCTCCATGGCTCTGGTACTCGGATCGCTACGCCGACCAGCCGGTCACGATTACGTCACCATCGCGAGGACACGGGCGACCCGGACACCGAGGACAGCCACGTCGGGGCCGGAGTCCAAGCGGGTAACTCGAAACCAAGATGTCGATCGGTTCTCGCCGGATATCGCCACCGGCATGCAGGCCATTGTCACCACGATCGCCGGTGCGGTGCCCTCCACAGGCCCGGAGGCGGCGATGGAGGCGGTGAAGTTGATCGACGCGCGGCTGGCACGATCGCGCCGAAGACCTGGCGGATGCGTACGTCACGGCGGGTGGCAAGCCCGTCGTCGCGACCTGAAGACCTTATGGGACGACTTCGGCCACAGACCATTCAGGTCATGACCGACGGCGCCGAGACGCTGGCGCGGGTCTGGGCGGGCGCCTGGCAGGGGCACAGATTCCGCCGGCGCAGTTGACGGCGATTCGGCGCGAAGACTTGC
>CAVRYF010000021.1:0-208119 GCA_963725325.1 uncultured Acidobacteriota bacterium
CCAAGAGCCGGCGCGCGCACGCGCCGGCTCTCAGTCACAAGAGACACCTTTGACCGGTATTGGAGCTTGAGCTTGGAGCTCATCAGCGTCCATCACTTGGTCAAACTCGAGGCGATGATCACTTTCGATGTCGGTGCGGCCTGGGCTGAGACGTGTTCGGCCGCCTTCATCTCCGCACGCGTCTGCGGGAGGTGCAGGATCCTTCCGTCCCCGAGCTGCACTTCACGGAGGAAGTACTGATCGCCGTAATGATAAAAGGTGAGGCTCGGCGCGGGCTCGCGAGCGTTCCGGCGATCGGTCAGGCTCATGAGGATCACGCCATGGCGCGCGCCGCGGATCATGAACGTACCGGTCTGTCCGGGCATCGGTACGATGCGGTAAGAGTCTCGCGGAAGGTTCGTGTCGCCCGCGGTGAATGCAAACGGGACGTTCGTCACCGTCTCGATTCCCTGGGCGCGTGCGGACGTGGCCACCCCCACCAGCAGGAGGCCCGCGGTCACCACCAGTCGTTGAACAGAGATCGTCATGGTCTTCACTCCAGGACCCGCTGTAACGCCGGTATTCGGCGCCAGGCACTGGCGCCGCCGGAAGTGGCGGTCGCCGTGCCGGTCCATATATGAGTGCTACGAGGGGACCCCGGCAGATTTCATGACGGTTGCCAGACGTCTTCATTACCACTTCCTGAAACCAGGCAGGGCAAATCTACGTCGGGCCCAGCGGTGAATGCTTCACGAGACAAATTCGGTGAGATCCGTCGGTGTGTCGCGTCCTCGCGAGCGGTGAGCAGAAAAGACCGTCAGTGTGCAAAACAGTACAGCCGGCCGAATCGGCGCGTGCTGCAATTCTCCCGTCCTTAGCTTTTCCTGAGCCTCCCGCGTGGGGCGGGTTCCTCACCTAAGGCTTCTCCAGCTTCGAGGAACCCCGATGTCGATCCAACTGCGATCGCCGGACCGCCTGCCTGAGCCGTCCATATCTTTGGGCGAGCCCCTGCCATTTGACTGCCCGAAGTGCGGTGTGCGGCTTCACACTCATAACTCCCGCACAGATGTGGACAGCTACGGACAACTTGAACAGGTCTACGTTTACCTCTGCTTTGATGATGGGTTATTCACCTTCAGGCATAGCAAGGGACTCGTCTCCGGATTGTAGGCGCTCAATCGACGGCGGCGATCGGCGTCGCTCGCAGGTCGTGCGATCAAGCGATGACATCCTCGCGCTGACGGAGCGGTGGAAGGGTGCGATGGTCTGGCGAGCGGACGATTCAGAGCTTGAACACTCTCCGCGCCGTCTCCCCGAGGATGTTCTTCCTGGCCTGTTCACTCAGGAACGGGAGCCCCACGATTTTGGCCGGCACATCGAAATCCCAGTGCGGCCAGTCGGACGAGAACAACAACTGCGTCTCGGCGTGAATCGCGTCGAATGTCGCTTCCACGAGCGCCATGTTCGTCATCTCCAGCGGCTGCGAGGTGTAGAACATGTCCTGCATGTATTCACTGGGCAGCTTCTTGAGCAGCGGCGCGTCGGACTGGCGCATCAGGTACTCGTGATCGAGCCGCTGCATCATGAAAGGCAGCCAGGCCAGTCCGCTCTCGATCCAGATGACTTTCAGCTTCGGAAAGCGCTCTGGTAGCCCGTTGATGATCCAGTTGGTGAGGTGGATCATGTTGCACGTCACGAACGACAGCGCGTGCACCGACACGAACCGGTTCATGTGCTTGCCGACCGCGTAGTCCGGTCCCGCGTGGAAGCCGAGCGGCAGGCCGCGCTCTTCGAGCTCGCGATAGATCGGCATGTACTCCGGTCTGTACACCTCGGCCTGGCGTTGACTCGTGACGAGGAAGCCGACGACGCCGGGTTTGTCCGCGAACTCACGGATCGTGCGGAGACAGGCCTCGGGATGGCTGAAGGGGAGCGCGAGCAGCGATCGAATGCGGGGTTCGCGCGCGAGAATACGTTCGGTGAACCACCGGTTATAGGCCGTGATGAGCTCGGTTTCGACGGCCGCAGACGGGTGCAGTCCGATCTCGAGCATCGGTTGCGGAAATACGATTTGAATGTCGATGCCCATCGACTCGAGCGCCCGGCGCACGAGCGTCAGGTCGCGATGCTCGCCCGGTTGCGGTTCGACATGTTCGCCGAGTTGCGCTTGATGCGGGATCCTGCCGGAAACGTCCTGAAACGTGAGCCCGGGTGGATGGTTGCTCAGGGCGAGGTTCCGCGCGTTCGGCCACATCTCGCTCATCGTTTTTCCCGAACGTCGCAGCACCGGGTCTTCGATGTAATCGAGGATCTCGCCCCAGCTGTCCAGTTCGACGTGGTGCGAGTCGACGTCCACGATGAAGTACTTGGACAAGTCGAATCGGGCGATGTCCCGCCGCGCGTTGGCGAGGATCTCACGCGAATCCGTGCGAATCGTGATTTGCTGCGTGTCGCGCGCCTTGACGGTCCTCTTCGCGTCATTCATGTGGTGCGACCTCGTCCTCGTCCTCGTCTTCGTCCGCGGCCGTGCGCGTGTCCGCATCGATGTCCGCGCTGGCGCGGGGGGCGGTGTGTGAGAACCAGAGTGCCAGGTCAAACGGCGTCAGCGCCTGCGATCGGGCGAGCGCGCACGCGAGCGTGATCGCCGCCGTCGTCGACACGTCCGCCCCGACCGGTGAAATCTCGCGACGGGCGTGTGCGCACGCCGTTTCATACAGGCGCAGGATCGCTCCGATCGCGCCCTGGATGGCTGCATCGGAGACGTGTGGCACGTCGCGCTCCTCGAGCTCGGTGAGGAGCCTCGTTGCGGCCTCCACCTGCGCATCCGGTGCGATGGTCCGACTAGACATCGACATAGATCACCCCGTTCTCTTCATGGACGGCTACTGGCCGCAGGCGAATGCTCGACTTCGCCGGATGACATCCAGTCGTAATCCGGAATTCATAGCCGTGCCACGGACACACGACGCGAGGATCGGCCTCGTCGAACCCGAATCCGGTGGATTCGTTCGCCTCGTTGAGCATTTCCACGACCCCCGGGAGCAATGTGCCCTGACAGACGGGACCGCCCTGATGCGGGCAGGTGTTCTCGTAGGCGTAGAGGCGGCCACCCACACGAAAGATGCCGACGGTCGTATCGCCCACGTCCACGACCAGACGGCCGCCATCGGTGATGCTATCGCTCGGAGCCACGTCGTGCTGTCTGTTCATCGAATCCTCTTCGACTGGAAGCGTTCTCATTAACGGCAACCCTTCACGAAGGCCGCGACCAGCCTACGCTAAAGCTACGGCGGTCCGCCGAAGCCTTGGCGAAGGCGGAAGTTCACGAGGCTCGCGAAGGATTCACTGGTGAGAGTCTGTCGCCGCAATGTGGCGTTCAACGAACATCAGGCCGACGAACGCGGCCGCCATCGCCGCGGCCACGACCAGGAAGAACATCGGGGGGCCGCCGGCATCGAGCGCCCAGGCGCCGGCGTAGGTGCTCAGGATCGCGCCGAGACGCCCCACGGCGGCGGCCGATCCGACACCGGTCGCGCGCACGGCCGTTGGATACACTTGCGCCGCCAGGGCGTAGAGCGTCGTCTGCACGGCGTTCGTAAGGCCGCCGACGAGGCCGATCATGGCGATGATTGGAAGCGTTGGGCTGGACCTGGAGATGGGCAGCCAGGCCATCGAGGCGGCGCTGACGACGCCGCCAGCCGCCAGCGCCAGCATTGTTCGTCGCGATCCCACGCGGTTGAATGTCAGGGCGCCCAGGATCGCGCCGGCGACACCGCCGAGGTTGTTGGCTGTCAGGCCGGCACTCCCGACCGTCGGTGCGAGCCCGGCGCCGGTGAGCATCGCCGGAATCCAGTTGAAGCCCAGATACACGGCCAGGAGGCAGGAGAAGAAGGCACACCAGAGCGCGAGTGTATCGCGCCGAAACTCCGGGACGAGGATGGCGCCCACGCCCACGCGAGCGGCCGAACCTTCCCGGACGTCCCGGAACGTGGCGCGTTCGGATACGGGGTGCCCCATGCGGCGCAGCAACGAGACCAGGTCCGCCGTGCGATCGGGACGCGTGGCCAGAAAGCGTGGGGATTCGGCCAGCAGCCATGCGAGCGCGAACGCAACGAGGATGGGAATCGCGCCACCGATGATGAAGAGGGGGCGCCAGCCAAGCGTGGGCAGCACCTGGATGGCGAGCAGGCCCGTGAGCGTGCCTCCGAGCGGTACGCAGACAATCGTCAACGTCACGGCGAGCGGGCGATGACGCCGCGGCACGAACTCGGAGGCCAGGGCCGCGCCGTTCGGGAGCGCGCCGCCCAGGCCCAGACCTACTGCAAAGCGGATGATTCCGAGGCTCACCACGTCCTGCGCCATGGCGGCCGCAGCCGTGCCAACGCCAAATGTCACCACGCTGCCGATGAGGGCCCGCTTGCGCCCGACGCGGTCGCCGACGATGCCGGCAATCGCCCCGCCGATCATCATGCCGACGAGGCCGGCGGCCAGGACCGGAGCGAACGCCGCCCGCGCGACCGACCACTCGCGCATGATCGTCGGCAGGGCGACTCCGAGCAGCTGGTTGTCGGCGCCGTCAAAGACGATCGCCATCGCTGTCAGGCAGACGAGCCATCGCTGATAGGCCGTCCAAGGGCCCTCATCGAGCAGGGACCCGACATCGACAACGGAAGACGTGCGCGGAGCCGTGGCCATGGAAAGGCGTGATTATAGGCACGCGCGGCCTTCGTCGTGATAGTTTTGCGACTCGAAGAACACCATCATTCACGCGTGCCGATCCCGGCAGTCCGCGCCGTCGATAGCGGAGACCCGCAGAGATGTACTCCACCAGCCACGCCCTGCTCGACACTCTGACTGCGTGCGGTGTCTCTCACGTGTTTGCCAACTTCGGCAGCGACCATCCGGCGCTCCTCGAGGCCATCGCGGAGGCTCGGGCCACCGGCGCGGCCGTACCTCGCATCATCACGTGTCCTCACGAGATGGTGGCCATGAGCGCGGCCCATGGCTTTTACCAGGTGAGCGGCGTCGCGCAGGCCGTAGTCGTTCACGTGGATTGCGGCACGCAGTCTCTCGCCGGCGCACTTCACAACGCCGCGAAGGCCCGCATTCCGATGCTGGTCTTCGCCGGGGCCTCCCCCTTTACTCAGGACGGTGAGTTGCGCGGCAGCCGCAATGAGTTCATTCAGTGGATCCAGGACGTGCGGGATCAGCGCGGGATTGTCCGCGGGTACGTGAAGTACGACAACGAGATCCGCACCGGGAAGAACGTCGCCGACATTGTGCGCCGCGCGTTTCAACTGTCGACGAGCGATCCGCAGGGGCCCGCCTATTTGATGGGCGCGCGGGAGATCATGGAGGAAGAGGCGCCGCGGGTCTCGGGCACCCTCTCGCCGTGGCCCGCGCTGGCGCCGATGGCCCTGCCAGCGGACGGCGCTCGAACGATCGCGCAGGCATTGGCGCGCGCGCGCCGCCCGCTTGTCGTCACGTCCTATCTCGGGCGCCGACCGGGGGCTGTGGCCCTGCTGGTCTCGCTGTGTCACCGGCTGGGGATCGGCGTACTCGAGTCAGTACCGAGCTACATGAATTACCCCCACGACGACGTGTTCTATCGGGGAAATCAATGGAACCAGCAGACCGAGCACCCTGCTCTCGCGGAGGCGGACGTGATTCTGGTGCTCGACAGTGATGTGCCGTGGATCCCGACCGTCAACCGACCTCCGGCGGGTTCCACGATCTTTCACGTTGACGTGGACCCGCTCAAAGAGGGGATGCCCCTGTGGACGATCGCCGCGACCGCGTCCTTTCGGGCGGACCCGGCGACGGCACTCGAGCAACTCCATGCGTGGTTCGACGCGGAGCCCATGAACGGCTCGACCGTTGCCGAACGGCGAGCGCACCACGCCGAGGCTTCTCACGCCCGTCGTGCCGCTCTTGCCGCGCTCGAAGAACCGCCGAAAGAGGGGGACGTCACGCCACACTACCTCGTCTCCTGTCTCCGTCGTGAGCTGGATGACCAGACGATTGTGCTGAACGAGGCGATCACGAACTATCACGTGGTGTCCGACCATCTGGCTTGCACGCGGCCGGGCTCGATCTTCGCGAGTGGCGGAGGGTCGCTCGGCTGGAACGGCGGGGCAGCGGTGGGCGCCAAGCTCGCGCGTCCGGCGTCGACCGTGGTCGCGATCACGGGCGACGGCTCGTACCTCTTTTCGATCCCCTCGGCGGTCCACTGGCTCTCGAGGCATTACGAAGCGCCGTTTCTTCAGATTGTGCTGAACAACGGCGGGTGGCGAGCCCCCCGCTTCTCGGCACTCAACCTGCATCCGCACGGGTTCGCCAGCCGAGCCCCGTCGCTCGACCTCTCCTTCGATCCAGCTCCCGACTACGCGGGGGTCGCGGCGGCCGCCGGGGGCGCCGAGCCCTACCGGATCGATCGAGCGGCACAGGTGGCGCCTACACTCGCGGCCGCGATGGCCGTCGTACGGGGACAGAGACGATCGGCGGTCGTGGACGTGCGCGTCGGCGCCGGACCGGGCTCATGAATCGACCGGGACATCCAGTCCCGGCGGAATCACCCCTCCACACAACCGCACCTGGTTCCGGAAGCTGGCAGGAAACGTCCGCCCGCGTGCACTTACGATCTTGGCCAGAATCTGAAAGTGGCGCCGAGGTTCCTCCAGTTTGGCCTGGCTCACGTGTGGGCTGTTGGGGTGAGCGATTCTGTGTGCGGCAACGTCATTCAACCAACTACCGAGTTGCATTGTGGCGTCGCCCTCCGTCGTCAGTGACGACCATGCGGCATGGATGTCTTGAAGCCTGCCGAAATGCTCCGCTCTCTGCCCGTTCGTGAAGCCCTGATAACACGTCCAATACTTCAGAAAGGTACCGCAGAACGCCTCGCACTCGACGAGCGTATCGATCCGTTCGCACACCTGTGCGTACGCAATATCCTGAGAAGAACTGGCGATGCCCTCGAGGCTGATCGAGACGTGATTGCCGCCCTCGGTGATCGACTGGGCCGTCCATACGACCGCATCGTTTGCAAGTGGGGTACCCTCCAGCGAGACGACAAATGCTCGACCGCGGGCGTGGTGGGTTCTTGTTGCCATGTCGATTGTCCACTTTAGCCCGATTCTTGACTCTCTTGGTTGAGCCCGACCCGGTTCCGATGGCGCGGACGTGGAACAGACTTGGTCTGGATCCCGTTGCATCTATTACGGACGAGCTGTGCGGCGCGGGCGGCCGCGCGACTGAGCTCGCATGCGGCATAGAGTCTGCAGTGACGAGACCCGATCGCGGAGGTATGTATGTTCAGGGCCTTGTTCAAGCTGATTGTTCTTCTGATCATTCTGGTCGCCGTGGGTGGGTTTTTCCTGGGTTGGTGGGGTGCCGCACGCCGTTGCCGGACCGCGATACGGTCGCCACCGCCGGCCGGACCGGTGCGGAGCAGATGAAGCGCGCCGGCGAAGAGATCTCGCAGAAGACCGCCGAAGCCGCCAAAACGGCGGAAGCCGCGTTGAGCGACGGCGCGCTCACGGCCAAGATCAAGGCGAAGATGGCGCTCGACGACATCGTGAAGGCGCGCGACCTCAGCGTGCACACCGTTGACGGTGTCGTGACGGTCACCGGAACCGTTCGATCCAGCGCCGAGCGCGATCGCGGGCTGGCACTCGCACGCGAGACGAGCGGCGTTCGTCAGGTCGTGGATCGCATCACGGTCGGACGGTAGGAGTCACGGGCTCAGGGTCCTGAGCCCTGAGCCCGTGCCCCCTATTGACCCGGTCCCTCCGTTGCTCCAGAATTCGTTCCGGTATCGGCCACCCTTCCTCACGTCTACACGGAGACACAAATTGAGCGATCGACTGAATCCAGAGAAGATTCTGCAGACAGGTCTGGCCTTCTGGGCCTCGAAGACCCTCCTCAGCGCGGTCGAGATGGACGTTTTCACCGAGCTTTCGCACGGGCCCGAGTACTTCGATGCGTTGAGCGGCCGCCTTGGACTGCACCCCCGCTCGGCGCGTGACTTTCTCGATGCTCTTGTCGCGCTTGGCTTCCTCAGCCGGGACGGAGATCAGTACGGCAACACGCCCGAGACCGATCTCTTCCTCGACCGGAAGAAGCCTTCCTACGTGGGTGGCATCCTCGAGATGGCGAATCATCGGCTCTACCCATTCTGGGGGCACCTGACGGAGGCGCTTCGCACCGGCAGTCCACAGAACGAGGTCAAGACCGGCGGTCCCGGCATGTTCGAGACGATCTACGCCGATCCGGCCCGGCTGAAGCAGTTCCTGGCGGCCATGACTGGCATCAGTCACGGGGCCAACATGACGATCGCCCGGGTCTTCCCGTGGAAGGACTACCGCACGTTCGTCGACGTGGGCACCGCACAGGGCGATCTCGCGGCGCAGATTGCGATCGCGAACCCACACCTGAAGGGGATCGGCTTCGACCTGCCCGAAGTGGCGCCGATCTTCGAAGATTACGTGGCGTCGGTCGGCGTCGGCGGCCGGCTCCGCTTCCAGCCTGGAAGCTTCTTCGAGCACGCTTTGCCGAAGGCCGACGTCGTCCTGATGGGACACATCCTGCACGACTGGGATCTGCCCACGAAGAAGATGTTGATCCAGAAAGCGTTCGATGCGCTGCCGGCCGGCGGGGCGCTGATTGTCTACGAGGCGATCATCGATGACGACCGCTCGAAGAATGCATTCGGACTGCTGATGAGCCTCAACATGCTCATCGAGACGCCGGGAGGATTCGACTACACCGGTGCCGACTGTTCGGCTTGGATGAAGGATGCGGGGTTTTCCCGCACGCGCGTGGAGCCGCTCGTCGGGCCAGACTCCATGGTCGTGGGGATCAAGTAGCACCATTCTCTCTGTGGCCCGGCCTGCGTGAAGGCGCCTCTATTCAGGGGGTAGGAGGGTGTCATGGCGGATTGGACGAGCGGTCTGTCGCGGAGGCGCTTCCTGTCGGGCCTGGCGGTGGTCGGCGCGGCCCCGGTCTGGACCAGGCTCGACGCGCTGGCGTGGCAGGAGGCCTCGCGGCAGTTCAGCGGGGATAACCTCGAGCTCACCCACAAGCTGTTCCGTGACCCGGACGCCGTCCTTGCGACGGGCGAACCGGAGAACCATCCCGAGGTGCACGATGTGCTCGTTGTTGGCGGAGGCATCGCGGGTCTGACCGTCGCGTACAAACTGGGCAACCGCCGCGTGCTGCTGCTCGAGGGTCAGCCGGATGTGGGTGGCGTCTCGAAGAGCGAGAGCTGGCAGGGTCTCGAGTACCTGATCGGCGCCGCCTACATCATCGATCCCGACCCGGACTCCGAGGATGCGCGCGAGCTGGCCGGGTTCAAGCTGCTCGAGGAGCTGGATCTGCGACGGCGTGGCGAAGACCTGACGAAGGACCGAACGCTGCAACGGCGCCTCAGCGGCGAGGCCAACCACTGCATTTTCAGCAACCGCCGTGTGGTCCCGGACGCCGAGGTCTACACGGCCCGTAACCTGCGATTCTTCGAGCACGTGCTCGATTCGGACGAGTATCCGTCCGTGCCGCCAGAGGATCCCTCGCTCGTCGAGGCGCTCGACCGCGTCTCTTTCAAGCGATTTCTCGGCGACAGCGCCCTGCAGCGGAAAATCTACGGGCGGAGCGTCGGGCCGATTTCCCGCCTCGGCTGGGAAGCCATCGAGTACTACTGCTGGGGCGCCTTCGGCACCACGGCGCTCGAGACCTCCGCTTATCACGGCCTCAACTTCTTTGCCGCCGAGTTCGGCGCGGTGCTCGTCTTTCCCGGAGGGAACGGCTTCATCACGAAGCGCCTGAGCGAGCGGATCCGACGCGATTATCCGCAGCATCTCAGGACCAGCGCCTGGACGCTCCGCGTCGAGAAGGACGGCGCGGCGTTCAGCGCCACGACGTGGGAGGCCGGTCGGCTCCACCGGCACCATGCGCGATCCGTCGTCTTTGCAGCACCGCTGTTTCTCGCACCGGCGATCATTCCGTCACTCCCTGAGGCTCAGCGGAAGGCGATCGCTACGCTCGACTATCGGAGCTACGTCGTCGCCAACGTTCTGCTGCGGCGCCCGGCGTCTCGCATGTTCGCCAGCCCGGCATTCCGGAACGGCTACGAGCTGACGCGTGTGCACGGAGTCGATGTCGCGAAAGTGCCGGCCGAGGAGATCTCGAACAAGAAGGCCTACTCGGACGCGATCCTCGCGGATTTTGCGTCCGGGCGTCATGCGACCCATGCCGTCCTGACCGTGTATCGTCCGTATCCGTATGCTGATGGTCGAAGCAGGTTGGAGAACCTCACCTACGATGAGATCGACGCGGAGATCCGCCGCGAAGTGCTCGCCGGCTTCGGCCCACACGGTCTCGGTGCCGACGATATCGAAGGCGTGCGTCTGACTCGCTGGGGGCATCCGATGATCGTGACCCGGCCCGGTCAGCTCGCGGATGGGACGATGCGCGCGGCATCGCAATCGCAGCCGGGGCTGTACTTCGCCCACACCGACGTGCAGGGCTCGCCAGCCTACGAGAACGCGCTCGCCGCGGCCTTCGACACCTTGGCCGAAGTCACGAGGTATCTTGGAGCCTCCGGCGCCAACTGATCGGACGGCAGCTCACCCTCGAGGCCGGGCGGAGAAGCTGCGAAGCGCCTGCGCCTCGTCCTCGAAGGTTTCGAAGACCGTCAGGATCTTCAACATCCCGAACAGGCGCTGCCCGCGAGTCGTCACGTGGAGGAGCCGGATGTCGCCGCCTCTCTCTCGAACGCTCTTGAGTTTTCCCACCAGCATTCCCACGCCCGAACTGTCGATGTAGGTCACGCCGCTGAGGTCGACGACGATCTTGACGCATCCGCGGTCCACGAGGTCGCGAATCCTGCGTCCGAACACCAGGTCGCCGTCGTCAAGGAGGATCTGGCCCGTGAGGGCGAGCACCGTCACGTCGTCTATCTGCCGTTCCACGATCGTCAGCGCCGAATCTGTCATGGTTGGTCACACACCGGCGTCGGGGGTTCGATTCGCGCGCCGCGCCGCGTGCGTCGAACGAGGATCTGATCTCGACTGGGCATTCTGTAGCAATGCCATGAATTCAACAAGTTGGGGCTTTTTCTTTGTGTCCGGCGGCCATCGAGGTCATAATCAGGACGTCTGGGCGAACCTCATTCCTTCATGAACTGCCCGAGCTGCGGCGGGCTTGCCACGGTCTCCAACGGACGGTGTTCGGCCTGCGGCGTTGCGATGAACACCGCCAAGTCAGAGGGCGTGTGGACACGCGCCCTCGATGCCGCGGCGGCCAAGGCCGCGGGACTCGGGATCCGACACGTTCGCCGGAACAGCCTCGTCCCCTGACGCGGCGACCGGGCCTGGATTTCTTGCCGACGTGCCCACCGATGCGGGCGTCTTCTCCGCCGACACGGCGACCCAGCCGGCTCTTGAGTCGGACCCCGATGCGACACGCCTCGGAACCGGCCCAGGGGCGCCGCCCGACGAGTCGTCCAACGGACCGCTGTCCCCAGGCCACTCATTCGGTCCTCGCTACCACATCGTTCGTCTCCTGGGCAGCGGCGGCATGGGCGCGGTCTACCAGGCGTGGGACGCCGAGCTCGGCGTCGTCGTCGCGCTCAAAGTCATCCGGCCCGAGGTGGCGGCCGAGCCGGGCGCGGCCGCGATGCTGGAGCGCCGCTTCAAGCAGGAGCTGCTGCTGGCGCGGCAGGTGACCCACAGGAACGTGGTCCGCATCTACGACCTCGGCGAGATCGACGGCATCAAGTTCATCACGATGCCGTTCATCGAGGGCGAGGAGCTGGCGTCCATCATTCGGCGGCGGGAGAAGCTCCCCATCGAGCGCGTGATGCAGATCGCTCGTGGAATCGCCACGGGTCTCGAGGCCGCGCACGCCGCTGGCGTGGTGCACCGCGACCTGAAGCCGGCCAACATCATGGTGGACAAGGGCGACGAAGCCCTGATCATGGACTTCGGCATCGCCCGGTCGACGGGCGGACCCCGCATCCCATCGCCGCCGAGGTCGCCGGGACCTTCCGGCCAACGGCCTGGTCGGCGGGTCAGACGATGGCCGGCGCGGTTGTGGGCACGGTCCAGTACATGGCGCCCGAACAGGCGCGGGCGGAGCCGGTCGATCAGCGTGCCGATATCTACGCGTTCGGATTGATCGTCTATGACATGTTGCTCCACCAGCAGCGGGCGCGTGGTGCTGACACCGCCATCGCGGAGCTCACGAGGCGCATGCAGTCGTCGCCACCGGCTCCCCGTTCGATTGATCCGACCATTCCGGAGCCGCTCGATCGCCTGATCGCACAGTGCATCCAGCCCGACGCCGCCAAGCGGTTCCAGACCACGCCGCAGCTCGTAGCTGCATTGAATCGTCTGGACGAGCGCGGACGCCTGCTGCCCGTCGTGCGCCGCGTCACGCGGCGACTGGTGGCCATCGTCCTGGGCGTGTTCGTCGGCTTGCTTACCCTGACGTGGTGGTTCGCGCAGGGGCCGCCCGTGGCCGTCGAGCACGAGCCCGTCTCTGTGCTGATCGCCGACTTCCAGAACGGGACCGGCGATCCGACGTTCGATCGTACGCTCGAGCCGATTCTGAAACTCGCGCTGGAAGGTGCCGGTTTCATCAGCGCGTACGACCGGAACGGGATTCGTCGCAGCCTCGGTGTGCGTCCTCCCGAGACCCTTGACGAACAGGCCGCGCTGCAGCTCGCCGTGAAGCAGGGCGTCAACGTGGTCCTCTCTGGCTCGGTCGAGCGTCAGGGCAGCCGGTACGCGGTGTCGGTCAAAGCGGTTCAAGCGGTCACGGGCAACGTGATCTCCACGGCGACAAACAGGGCGTCGAAGAAAGATCAGGTCCTTGGCGTGGCCACGACACTTGCAGCCGGCGTTCGCGAGGCGCTCGGCGACAACACGTCCGATTCTGCTCAGCGCTTTGCCATGGAGACATTGACGGCCACGTCCCTCGATGCGGTTCGTGAGTACGCCCGTGGCATGGAGGCCATGTCTGGCAGCAAGTTTGACGAGGCGCTCCAGAGCTTCTCGAAGGCGGTCGCCCTGGACCCCAACTTCGGCACTGCGTACGGGGCGATGGCCATGGCGGCGCGAAACCTGGACAAGCAGCAGGACGCCGAGAAGTACGCGCAAGAAGCGATTCGTCATCTCGACGGTATGACCGAGAGGGAGCGATACCGCGCGCGCGGCCTCTACTACTACATCACCAGCGACTATCAGGCCTGCGTGAAGGAATACGGCGATCTGATTGCCCGATATGCGGCAGACGCCGCGGCACGCAACAATCTCGCGCTCTGCTTGACGTACCTGCGAGAGATGCCCAAGGCCGTGGATGAGATGCGGCAGGTCATCAAGATCCTGCCGAACCGTGCGCTCTACCGTGTGAACCTGGCGCTCTACGCCGACTACAGCGGCGATTTCCAGGTCGCTGAACAAGAGGTGCGGGCCATGCAGGAGCCGGGACTGTTTGGCCAGCTCGCCCTGGCCTTTGCACAGGTGGGACAGGGCCAGGTGCCTCAGGCGTCCGAAACCTACGAGGCACTCGGGAAGACGGACGAGGAGGGCAAGTCCTACACCGCGTCCGGCCTCGGAGATCTGGCGATCTACGAGGGCCGTTTCTCGGACGCCGAGCGAATTCTCGCGCAAGGCGCCGCCGCGGACCTGGCGTCCAAGGACCCGGATAAGGCGGCCAGCAAGTTCGCTGCGCTCGCCTACGCTCAGCTCCTGCGCCAGCAGAAAGGCGCAGCCATCGCGGCGGCCGAAAAGGCCCTGGCGAACAGTCAAGCCGTGAAGATCCGGTTCCTAACGGCACGCGTATTTGTCGAGGCGGGTGCTGCCGCCAGAGCCCGGACGCTCTCGGCCGGCCTCGCTGCCGAGCTCCAGGCGGAGCCCCAGGCCTACGCTTCACTCATCGATGGTCTCGTCGCGCTGAATAGTGGAGACGCGCGTCAGGCGATCAAGCTCCTGACTGCAGCCAACGCTCTTCTGGACACGTGGATCGGTCACTTCTATCTCGGGCGGGCTTACCTCGACGCCGGGGCGTTTCCACAGGCGGACTCCGAATTCGACCGCTGCCTCAAGCGCCGGGGCGAGGCCCTTGCGTTGTTCCTGGACGAGGAACCCACATACGGTTCCTTCCCGCCGGTCTACTACTATCAGGGCCGCGTCCGGGAAGGGCTCAAGAGTACGAAGTTCACCGAATCGTACCGCGCCTACCTCGACATTCGCGGGAAGTCCACTGACGACCCCCTCGTCGCGGAAGTCCGTCGGCGCGGCGAACGGTAGCTCCCGCCCGCACCGAGAGGCCGAACATGCTCGGCCCCTCGGGCGGACGAGGTTACTGCTTGAAGACCACAGCGAAACCAGGCCCCGTGGCCGGGAACCGCTGACCGGTCTTCCCACTGTAAACGATCACGTAGTACGTCCCGACCGCCGCGTTCTTCGGCGTCCAGTCGAAATCCCACAACTTCGTGTCCGCTCTGTATTCGAACTTCATACCGGCCTGGGCGCAGTTCGCTGGCGTGAACGTCGTGATGACGCCCGACGGACTTTGGATTGTGACTGACGGCTGCGAGTCCGCGCTGCTGACCACCACACCGTTTTTCGTGAACTTCCATTCGAAGTCCACGAGTGTGCCCTTTGAGCTCGGCTTGAACGTCACGCCGGGCGCCGGCGGCAGGTTCTTCACGTTGACAAGGCCGTAGCCGACCGCCTTGACGGTGATCGACACGGTGGCCAGTGCAGACAACGCTGATCCGTCGTTGGCTTTATACGTGAAGCTGTCCGGCCCGCTGAAGCTCGGCGTCGGCGTGTAGGTGAACGAGCCGTTGGCATTCAACGTCAGCGTTCCGTTCGCCGGACCAGTCCCGAGCACCGCGGTTCGTGCCGAGTTGTCCACGTCGGTGTCATTGACGAGCACTCCAGGGGCGGCAATGGTCAAGACAGTCCCCTGGTCGGTACTGTAGCTGTCGTTGACGGCGATTGGCGCGTCGTTGACTGGCGTGACCGTGATGTTGACCGTCGCGCTCGCGCTGCTGCCGCCCGCACTGTCAGTGGCTCTGTAGCTGAACGAGTCTGGGCCGCTGTAGTTCAGTGCCGGCGTGTAGGTGAACGAACCGTTTGCGTTGAGGACCACCGTTCCGTGCAACGCCGGTGTGGCAAGAACGGCCGTCAACGGGTTGTTGTCGACGTCGGTGTCGTTGACCAGGACACCTGGTGCGCTCTGGCTGAGCGCCGTGTCCTCGGCGGTCGAGTAGGTGTCGACGACGGCGATCGGCGCGTCGTTCACCGGCGTGACCGTGATGCTGACTGTCGCGGCAGTGCTATCGGATATCCCGTCGCTCGCCTTGTAGGTAAACGAGTCGGGACCGTTGTAGTTCGGCGCCGGCGTGTAGGTGAACGAGCCGTTGGCGTTGAGGCCGACTGTTCCGTGCAACGCCTGCGTGACGAGAGCCGCCGTCAGCGAACCATTGGTGTCGTCCGTGTCATTGGAAAGCACGCCTGGGGCGACCACGGTGAGCGCCGTGTCCTCGGCGGTGGAGTAGCTGTCGGGAACCCCGGTCGGCGGATCGTTGACGGCCGTGATGGTCTTGACGTTGGACAGCTCCGTCTGGGTCCCGTTGGCAAAGATCCCGACCGCGAAGTAGGTGTACTGCGCCCCGTTCACGAGCTGAGCGGGATCAATCACGGAGTAATTGACCTGGCCCAGCTCTGACGGAGCTATCCCCACAAGCTGCCATTGCTGTCCGGGCTCGAGTGTCGCGCCCGTCACGCGATAGAACGCGTATTGGACGACGTCGACCACGTTGGACGCCGTCAAGTCCACGTGTACCTTGTGAACCTCAGAGGGATCTCCCGAGCAGTCAACCCCGATCACGCACGCCTTGAATTCGTAGGGAGGCGTCCTGACGATTGCCGTCTCGAAGTCCAGTTCGCCACCGGGGTTGAACGGGTCGCCCACGAACAGGTCGCCACCGCCATAGTCACCGCGGCCATAGTCGCCGCGGCCATAGTCGCCGCGGCCGTAGTCGCCGCGGCCGTAGTCGCCGCGGCCCAAGTCGCCACGGCCATAGTCGCCCCGACCGTAATCGCCCCGGCCGTAGTCGCCGCGGCCATAGTCGCCGCGGCCATAGTCGCCCCGACCCGTGTCGAGCGACAAGGGTCCCACCGCCAGCAGGCCCTCCGTGTCACGGAACAGTCCCCCCACGCTCCGCCTGCTGCCAACCTGGTTCAAGAGGATATTGGACCAGTCATCGGAACCACGAAGCGGGTTTGGGGTACCGTCGAGGCGGCCGTTGAAGTTGATGTCCTGGCCGAGGCCGGTGTCGACAGCATCTCCATCCGCGTTCCAGTCGACCGCGCTCGCGGCGAATCGCGCGTCGATGCGAACCATCTCCACATCGGTCGGCAAGAGCGGCGAGCCGTCGCAGTGTTTCGTCGCCGCGAGTACCGGAGTGCTGTTGAAATAACTGGCGGACCTGGGTGCATACCAGCCAATACGGTACGGCAAGAAACTCAGGGACGCGTCAGACAACGCCATCTCATCGCTCGGTGGGTTGATGACCGCGCGAGAGAAATCCAGGTGCGGCCTGCCATCGTCGTCGAGCAGCCCGCGCAGCTGGTAGAGGTAGTTCATCACACTGAGGTAGGTCGGTTTGCAGTTGGGTTCTGATATTTCCCCCCCGTGCCTTCGCTCTGCGTTATGACCGAACTCGTGCGTCAGCGTGGAGGCCTGCATGTAGGGGGTCCCGACAGGCTTCCCGTCGGCGTCACTGAACGCACCGAGCGTCACCAGAATGTCGCCGCCGGGGAAGTCGCCGACGCCGGTGATAGTCCGCGGGACGCGGAAGCCGGGATTCTCCTTTACCTCACAGCTACCGTTGATATCAGTCACTGGGACGTCGTGGTCATCCAGACACGGCTGTTCGGACACTGGCAGACCGACTGCGTGGGCAAACAACGCGTAATGGAACATGGCTCTTCGATTGCGATCGAATCGCCTTACGCAGGTATTCCCCGGCGCATCACAGGGGTCATCCGCTCCGAGAGGGGGCGCTGGCTCCCCGCTGAGTACCTCGTCCCTGAGAAATCGGAAGCCGGTCTTCCAGCCTACGGTGCCGGGATAATCCGAGAACTGACACACCCATGGCGGGTCGGTCGGACCCCGCGGACAGGAAGTGACCAGTTCGTCGATGGCCTCTCCGCCGCGGGCTAGGCCGGCGCCCCGAATAATGTACGGATCGGCTTCGCCCGTCGGATAGCTTTCTCCAGCGTCGACATGCAAGTAGATCGGCGTCGGCGCGTTCCTGAAGGCGTCACCCATCAATTTCAGTGCCGCGTGCGTCGGTCGATGCGTGTGCGCCGGCTTGGCCACACCGCCGTAAGTCGTTTCGGCATCAGTCTTCATGTAGCCGAGCTCGATGAAGAGATCCTTCTGGAACGGGTCCGCGCCCATCGCGTGGAGATTCGGCAGCAGCTGACCATTCGGATCCGGTAGTGGTGGGTCCGACGACTCCCAGACGTCGAGGAGGCCATCTCCATCCGTATCCTGGACCTCGGTGCTGATCACCATCGCGCTGTAGCTCACACAGTCGGAGAGCAGGCCGTTGGGCGTCACCTGCACGGCCGCCGAGGCGGCTCCGGGCGACAGCGGCAAATTGAGGAACGTCGGAGTGTCCCACTTGGGGCCAGCGGTGCTCGCGAATGGATTGGTCGCGATCAGGTTTCCATCGAGTCGAACTTTTTCCGAGAGATAGGGTCGGCCGTCGCCCACGATATGCGTCATCCTGGCTGCTGGGGTCGCAGAGGCCTGGTAGAACCCTTTGATCGTGTGATTCATCGTGGCGAACGCTGGCTTGGTGATGCCGCCGTCGTCGATGACGATTCCTCGGTAGGGCGCCGTCGGGTCCCTGTAGATCACGACCAGGCTCGCACCGATCGCGCGCGGACGCGTCTGACCTCCACTCTCTACGACGTTTTCATCGCCGTCTGGCCAGGCAATGCCGTAATCCGGCACGACGACAGAGTGCGCCCGGTTCACGAAAGGCTTTCCGTCTTCACCGACCGGCAGGAACCGCAGGACGTCGGCGCGATAGGTGACCAATCGTCGGCTGGCAGGACCGCCGACGCTCCAGCAGGGCTGGGTCGCGAGGTCCCAGTTGAGTGCCTTCGCGACCGAGCTCGAGCCCGGACCGAGATCGTAGCCGTTGAACTTCGCATGGTCGATGCCCGACCACTGGACGACTTCGGTCGTTTGCACGTACAGAAAGGCGGCCAGGATATCGACGCCCGCGGGAACACCGCTTACCACGATGTCTTCGGCTGCCGCTCCGTTCACGCCCTGCCGCCACAGACTCGTACCTCCGACGACGTAGTCACCCGTGACGAAGTAGTTCTTGAAGAAGGTTAGGCCATCCGTCGACTGGGCTGCCGGCTGCGCGCTTTGCTGAAGAAGGAGGGCCGGGATTATCGCCAGTAGCAGCGCTCGTTTCATTCTGTTCCTTGTGTGCGCACGCGTGTGCGCGCGTTTTGATGACGCCGCTCGATCGCCAAGGGGGCAGTCCGCAAGGGTTGAGCTAACGCAGAACTGGATTATGACTGACTACGGGAAGTTAATACACATGCGACTCGAAGTCTGGTTGAGAGCAGACTTCATGCGCGCCTGATTCCCCCGCCGATCGATGCGGGCGGTCCCCCCTCAACTCAGCGTTTCCTTCGAGTGCTCAATGAATTGGACCGATCGTGAAGCTCTGCCACAGCGGTATAATCCTGCATCATCTGTCCCATAATTCGTCACTGGCTGGAGTCGCATACGGCATGATTGGTACCTCTCTGGGGCACTACCGCATCGTTGAAATGATCGGCAAGGGCGGGATGGGAGAGGTGTACCTTGCCGACGACACCCGGCTCCAGCGGCGAGTGGCGCTGAAGGTGCTCGCCCAGGAGCTTGCCGGCGACCCTGACCGGCGCGAGCGATTCGAACGCGAGGCCCGGGCGGCGGCGGCCCTCAACCACCCCAACATCGTCACGATTCACTCGGTCGAGGAGGTCGACGGTATTCCGTTCCTGACCCTCGAGCTCATCGATGGGCAGACGCTCGCGGACTTGATTCCCGAGGGAGGGCTCCCGCTCGATCGCGTGCTGACACTCGCCATCCCGCTCGCGGACGCGGTCGGGGCGGCGCACCAGCGCGGCATCACGCACCGCGATCTGAAGCCCGCCAACGTGATGGTCACGAGCGACGGGCGGGTGAAGGTGCTCGACTTCGGTCTGGCGAAGCTGAAGGAGGATGTGCGCCTCGTAGCCGAGGCCGGCATGCCCACGGGCATGCTGACGGGCGACGGCCGCATTGTCGGCACGGTCGCCTACATGTCGCCGGAGCAGGCGGAGGGGAAGCCAGTCGATCAGCGATCGGATGTGTTCTCGCTGGGCGTCCTGCTTTACGAGATGGCGACCGGTGTGCGCCCGTTCACCGGGGACACGCAGATGTCGATCCTCTCGTCGATTATGAAGGACTCCCCGAGACCGGTGACCGAGGCGAAGCGCAGCCTGCCGCGCGACTTCTCGCGCATCGTCATGCGCTGCCTGTCGAAGGACGTCGAGGATCGCTACCAGTCGGCCAAGGATGTTCGCAACGACCTGCGCGCGTTGAAGAACGATCTGACGTCGGGCGAAGTGGTGCCGATCACTTCGTCGGGCGATGCGCCCGCGGTGGCGCCGATCCGCTCGGTGTCGCGTGGCTTTCTCGTCGGCGCGGCGGCGGCCGTGCTGATCGTCTCGGCCGTGGCTGCCGTCGTGCTTCGATCCCGTTTCGTCGCGGCACCCGCATCGGCGCCGTCGAGGCCATTCGACGCGATTTCCCTCACACGGCTCACGACCACCGGAACCGCGGGACTGGCCTCTATCTCCGGCGACGGCCGTTACGTCGCGCACGTGTCGGCCAAGGGCGGTCAGCAGAGCCTGTGGCTGCGGCAGATCGCGACGACGAGCAACGTGGAGATAGTCCCGGCGGCCGAGGTGCGGTACCTTGGCGTGACGTTCTCGCCCGATGGCAACCACATCTACTACACGACCAACGAGCGCGGTACGAATCTCGGGCTTCTCTATCAGATTGCCGTGCTCGGCGGTGGCGCGCGACTAATCGTCGAGGACGTTGATACCGCGGTCAGCTTCTCGCCCGACGGATCGCAGCTCGCGTTTCTCCGCGGGTATCCGGATGAGGGGGCGAGCGCGGTCATCGTCGCGAATGCCGACGGCAGCAATCAGCGCAAGCTGGTGACGAGAAAGCGGCCGGCGGAGTTCCCGCTACTCGGCCTCGCGTGGTCACCCGACGGTCGCACGATCGCGGTCACTGGCGCGCATGACGGGCAGCTGCGGGGAGAGATCGTTGCCGTTGATGCGGCCACCGGCGCGGAACGAATGGTCGCGACACCTGATTGGCGGCTGGTGAGCCGGATGGCGTGGCTGCCCGACGGGAATGGTCTGCTCGTCAACGCCCAGGAATCCGCGGGGGAGTCCTCGAACCAGGTGTTCCTCGTGAACTATCCGTCGGGCGAGGCCCGTCGAATTACGAGCGATCTGAGCAGCTACTCGGGCCTGAGTCTGGCGCCCGATGGCCGGTCGTTCGCCTGCATCCGCAATGAAGTGCGGGCGACGATCTGGACACAGCCGGTTACAGACGCCGCGAAGGCAACGGCAGTCGCGACAGATGCAGGAACAGACGATGGGATCCACGGAATGGCGTGGACGCCGGACGGGCGCATCGTGTTCACGACGGAAGCCAGCGGCAATCCGGACGTCTGGATCATGGGGAGCGACGGATCGCGCCGCGTGCAGCTCACGTCTACGCCGGGCCAGGACATCAGCCCGCGCGTGACGCCGGACGGCAAGTATGTCGTGTTCGTGTCGGATCGCGACGGCGGTCTCCGCTTCTGGCGGATGGGGCTCGATGGCAGCGGCGCGATGCGCTTGTCGGCGGATCTCGTCGCGCGCGGGCGCGGCGTAATCTCGCCAGACGGGAAGTGGGTCTACTACAGCGAGGCATCCGGCGAGTCGCGCAAGGTGTCGATCGATGGCGGCGCGTCGATCGCGGTGTTCGCCGCCGGGGGCGGGGCATCGCTTCCGCCGGGCTTCCACGAGCCGATGCCGGCTCCGGATGGAATGACGATCGCGGGTCACTACATCGAACAGGCGGCACGAGGCGAGCGTATCGCCCTGATACCTCTGTCGGGGGGGCCGGCGAAGCTCATGCCGACGGTTCCAGCGAGCGCCACCTGGGCACCGGACGGCAAGGCCCTGATCTACATCGACACGCGCGCTGGCATCTCGAATCTCATGCGACAGCCGATCGCTGGCGGCGCGCCGACACCGCTCACGAAATTCACGACCGAGCAGATCTTCACATACGCGTTGTCGCCCGATCAGCATCAGGTCGGATTGGTGCGCGGACACACGAATTCGGACGTGGTGCTCATCTCGACTGCGCGAAAGTAGGTTCCGCGATGAACTGCTTTGTCCATGATCGGTCGGCGGCGGTCGGACTCTGCGCCGTGTGTCAGAAGGCGGTTTGCCGCGATTGCGTCGGGCGCGACACTCCCCGCGTGATCTGCCGCACGTGCCTGGAGCAGCGGGCAGTCGCGGGATTCGAGTACCGGTCGGTCGCCAGCATCGGCAGCTGGCCGCTGATTCATGTCTGCTTCGGCACCGATCCGGTTACGATGCGTCCCAGAGTGGCGCGAGGCATCGTCGCGATAGGAAACATTGCCGTCGGCGGAATCGCAATGGCTGGTCTCTCGTGCGGACTGGTCACCTTCGGCGGGCTATCCTGCGGCCTGCTGGCTGCTGTCGGAGGGTTGGCCGTGGGGTTGGGCCTATCGGTCGGCGGGCTGGCCGTCGGTTCCATCGCGATCGGCGGCGCGGCGGTTGGGTTCGTCTACGCGATCGGGGGCGCCGCGTTCGGTCCAGCGATCATCGACGGCCGGCGATGCGATGAGGCGGCGATCTATTTCGTCCAGCGGTGGATCGGCACTTCGAGTCTGCCGCCGAGTTGCCGGTGACACGGCTAGCGTCGCGAATCCCGAGAGCCCATCGATGACCGCAGTCTGGACTGATCGAGCTCGCCGATGGAGGACCGCGATTGTGGTCATCTCCGCAGCCTTGACGCCGCTTGCCTTCGGCCCATCGCACGCGCAAACGGCGCGTACCTACAAAGACGTCATCTACGCGACGGTCGATGGCAAGGACCTTGGGCTCGACCTCTACATGCCAGCGGGTGCGACAAAACCGGCGCTCGTCGTCTGGGTGCATGGTGGCGCGTGGAGGTCAGGGACGAAGGCCAACCCGCCGATGGCGTTTGTGGAGAACGGCTTCGCGATGGCGAGCCTCGATTTCCGCCAGTCCGGCGAGGCGCGGTTTCCGGCGAACGTCCACGACATCAAGGCGGCGATCCGCTTTCTGCGCGCCAGGGCCTCTGAGTACGGCTACCGCGCGGACCGCATCGCCATCGCCGGATCCTCTTCGGGCGCGCATCTCGCCGTGCTGGTCGGCGTGACCAATGGCCACAAGCAGCTCGAAGGGACCGAAGGTGGCTACTTGACGCAGTCATCTGACGTGGCCGCCATCCTCGATTACTACGGTGCCTCGAACCTCACGACGATCCTGGCGCAGTCGACGCCCTTCGGCGTCAACATGCGCCGGCCGGCGTTGGAACTGCTCCTGGGCGCGCTCCCAGACCAGACCCAGCGTCTCGCGGAGCTGGCCAGCCCGGTCGTGCACGTCGACCGCGGCGATCCGCCGCTGCTGATCTTTCACGGCGATCAGGATCCCCAGATGCCGATCAATCAGTCACACGAGCTGCAGGGCGTGTACGAGAAGATGGGCCTCGACGTATATTTCGACGTGGTGCACGGCGCGGCGCACGGCGGGAACCAGTTCTTCGCGGCGGACCGCGTCGCGCGAGCGGTGGGATTCCTGCGGCGGACGATCGGACAATAAGGGCTCAGGGCTCAGGGCTCAAGGCTCAGGCAAGAGCTTTCTGTCTCATTGAGATCAGTGTGATCTTTCCTGAGCCCTGAGCCCTGAGTCCTGAGCCAACAGCGGAGAACCAGCGATGAATCGACGCGAATTCGTGCGCCTCACGGGAAGCGGGATGGCGATCGGGGCGATCGCCGAACAGGCAGTCGCTGCGCAGATCGCCGCACAGCCGAAGGCGAAGCCAGCAGCGCCGCGGAAGGCGCGTATGAAGGCTGGGACTCAGCACGGCGATTCGGATCCGATTCTCCGCGCGATGGCCGGTTTCGGCGTCAACAACATCTGCAGCCGCCTGCCGTCTGCGAAGCTCGACGCCGAATGGTCGGTGGAGTCGCTCACGCGCCTGAAGGAGCGAGTCGAGTCGTTCGGCCTGACGCTCGACATGGTGCCGCTGCCGCTCAGCTCGAACGAAATCTCGCGCAGCGAGAACCCAGAGATCCTGCTCGGCAAGGCCCCGGAGCGCGACCGCCAGATCGACGACATGTGTCAGATGCTGCGCAACACCGCGAAGGCCGGCATTCCGTCGGTCAAATACAACCTGACCTTTCTCGGTGTTCCACGCACGGAGTCCACGCTCGGCCGGGGTCGGGCACGCTACAGCACGTTCGTGTACGCCACTGCCAAGCAGGATCCGCCGCTCACCGCCGCCGGTCCGGTCGATGCGGATCTCTACTGGGAACGCATAACCTACTTTCTCAAGCGCGTCGTGCCCGTCGCCGAGGAGTACAAAGTCCGGCTGGCGTGCCACCCCCAGGATCCGGGCATGCCGAAAGGGAAGGGCTACCGCGGCGTCGAGACGGTCCTTGGTTCCGTCGATGGCCTGAAGCGGTTCATCACGATCGCCGAAAGCCCGTATCACGGCCTCAACTTCTGCCAGGGCACGGTCTCGGAGATGCTCGAGAAGCCCGGCGAGCAGATCTTCGACGTCATCCGCTACTTCGGTACCCGCGGCAAGATCTTCAACGTCCACTTTCGCAACATCGCCGGCGGGTTTCTCAACTTCCGTGAAACGTTCATCGACGATGGCGACGTGGACATGCTCAAGGCGATGCGGGTCTACAAGGAGATCGGGTACGACGGGATGATGATGCCCGACCATGTGCCGTCGATCGAAGGAGATACGGGCAACCTTCAGGGCTTCGCGTTCGCCATCGGCTACATCAAGGCGCTCATCGCGGCCGTCGCCGCCGAGGCGTAGCTGCGCTCAGCCCGGTGGCTGCCGGATCCGCGAGTAGCCGCCCAGGCCAAGGGCCAGCATCAGAAGACCGCCGAAAAGCGGCGTCGCCTGAATCGCGCCGGTGCGCACGAAGCTGAAAACCAGGACCGAAAAGCTCAGCGCCGCCGCGACGAACGCGAGGAGTACGGCCAGTTTCTGCGCCGGCGTCGGGGGCGTCGTCACGCCCGCCAGACTAGCACGGCATCAGCGCGTGTTCTAGGCCGTGCGGCCCAGAACACGCGGTAGCTTGCGAGCCACTGATCGACCTCCACTCAGGCAAGATCTTGGAATGGGATGTCGAAGGTTCTGCCTGAGCCTTGAGCCTGAGCTTTGAGCCTATTTGACCGTCAAATCCTGGCCGACGGGGCCGGTCCAGCCGGTCAGCCGCAGTTGCTGCTCGAGGGCGAGCCACAGGCGGTGGGCGTCGTTCGAGCCCTTTACGTAGTGCGTACGCACCCGGCCGTCGGGCTCGGTCAGGACGATGGCGTAGGTGTCGGGGACCGCCGTGTGGCGGACTTCACACTGGAGCAGGGCCTGTTGCTTCTCGTAGAAATAGAGCACGGTCGATTTGTCGGCGCCTCCGCCGGCTCGCTGTAGGTGAAGTGACGGTCTCGACGTCCACTGCTGGCCTGTCCGCCATCCGCCGATATCACACGGATAGGATGGCGAACTACCTGATCGTGGTCCCGCGAGGCAACCCCGAGCTTCTTGATCTCCTGTCGGTCGCATTCAGGGGCCACACCGGCTTCACCGTCGTGATCGACCGGCGTGGAACTGACTCGGCCGAAGCCCCGGCCCCCTCGGAAGAGGAAGCAGAGCGGCGCGGCAGCCGCGTGCAGCTCGGTCCCGACGACATTGTCGTCGCCGAGCGGGCTGAGCGGGCCGATCGGCCCTTCACGGGTGGCGAAGCGGCCCGCTCCTTCCAGCGCATTCCCGTCAGGCGGCGTCGCGCACGCCGCTCGGCACCGGGTACGGGCGGCCCGCAGCATGCCCGAGGGGTCGCAGGCCCCGGCTCGGCTACCGTTTGTTGACTTTGTAGCCCTCGGGAACATCGAATGCCGTCGCCGCGATTGGCGCGGTCGAGATCGACGTGACTTCCGTCGAGATGGTGTTGTTCATCTTCTTCATCATCTCGGCCATCGGGCCCTCGGCTTCCATGCCGATCTTCATCTCGGTCGCGAACGGCACGCCGAGCTCGGACATCTTGCGATACATGTCGGTCATAGCCTTCGCCGCCGCGGGGCGGGTCTTGGCCTGCGTGGCGTCGAGGAAGCCACCATTCTCGGACGCGGCACGGTAGAAGGCCAGGAAGTCGGCCTGACCCGGTCCGTTCTTGACCAGGCACTGCGGCCCGCTCATGACCATCGTCATCTGCATCTTGCCCGTCTGCACCGGCACCGCAATCTTGAGGTCGTGGACCGTGCACGTCTGCCCGGCGATCTGCCTTGTCTGAGTCGTCGGCGTGATGGTCGCCGTGATGTCCGTGGCGCCGGCCTTCGCCAGCGATTCAGACAGATTCTTCATGTCGATGACGTCGGCTTCTTTCGTGTCATGGTTCAACACGATCATCTGCTTCGTCGCGATGTCGATGATCGTGGTCGTGTGCTTGCCGGTGCCGGTCGTCTGATCGGTGCGGGTCTTCAGACCCTTGATGTACTGGGTCGTGTCTCCGGCCACGGCTCCGACCATACCGGTGCCCGTTGCCTTGCTTTTCACCGTGACGTCGGCGAGCGCTGGCGAGGCGACCGTAGAGCAAAGCAGAGCTATCCCGAAGAGTCGATTGGATGTCATGTGCGAGCAACTCCTGTGGCCGAAGAGTGCGGGGGAGGGCGATGTCAATTGTAGCGCGAGTGCCGATCGTGGCGCTTCACGCTGACTGCACGGCGGTGCACGCGATAGGATCCTGAGATGGCCTGGACACTGCTGCTGCTGGCCGCGCTGCTCGAAGTCGGGTGGGCGATTGGCCTCAAGTACACCATCGGCTTCACGAAACTCTGGCCGAGCGTGTGGACACTGCTGACGATGGTCCTCAGCATGGGGCTGCTGGCGTGGTCGGCGCGAACACTCCCGATTGGCACGGCCTATGCGGTCTGGACCGGCATCGGCGCCGCAGGAACGGCTGTGCTCGGCGTGTATCTCTTCGGAGAGGCCGCGAGCGTCATGCGTGTCGCGGGCGTCGGGCTGATTATCGCCGGGGTAGCGCTGCTCAAAGGGGCGGGGTAGCTCGATAAGTAATCTGAAGGGCATTGGCGTCGCTTGAAGGAGTCACACGTGAAGCTGAAACAGGTCGTCGTCGGGTTGATGTTGGTGAGCGCAGTGTCGATTGACCGGGTCGTCTCGGCGCAGCAGACCGAGAAGGAGAGCGATCGGCTGCGGAACGCGGCAATGGTACTCAAGGAAATCTTCGGCATGCCAGACGCGATCCCCCAGGATCTGCTCGACAAGGCCGAGTGCGTCATCGTGTTTCCCTCGGTCAAGAAAGTTGCGCTCGGCGTCGGCGGGAGCTACGGCCGCGGCGTCATTTCGTGCCGGGGCGGAAGTACCTTCGACGGCCACTGGGGCCCGCCGGCGATGTTCGCGCTCGAGGGTGCCAGCATCGGCTTTCAGCTCGGCGCGCAGGCGACCGACTTCATCCTGCTGGTGATGAACGACCGCGGCGCGAACTCCGTGATGAGCAGCAAGGTCAAGCTCGGCGCCGACGCGTCAGCGGCGGCTGGACCGAAGGGGCGGACGGCCGGCGCATCGACCGACATCGTCATGCAGGCCGAGATCCTGACCTACTCGCGCGCGCGCGGCCTGTTTGCCGGCGTGTCGCTCGAAGGATCGACGCTCAGGTCGGACGGCGACGCCAACGAGCGTCTCTACGGCCGTAAGATCGAGGCTCGGGAGATCGCGCAAGGCCGGAACCTCGCCATGCCGAGCGACGCGCTGCCGCTCTTGGATGTGCTCAACAAGCGATCGCCGGTGAACCTGTCGAACCGGCCCAAATGACGGCCGGCTCGACCGTTCGTGCGTACTTTGAGACATGCATCCTTGGCACGACTGCTATGTAGACGACGCGCTCGTCGAAAAAGCGTTTCCCGTCATCATCGAAGTCCCGAAGGGCAGTACGAACAAGTACGAGCTGGACAAAGAGACGGGCCTGCTGCGCCTCGATCGCGTGCTCTATAGCGCCGTCTACTATCCTGCCGACTACGGCTTCATCCCTCGGACCTTTTGCGACGACGGGGACCCGCTCGATGCGCTCGTGCTGTCGCAGGAACCCGTGCATCCGTTGACCATCGTCGAAGCGCGCGCCATCGGCGTGATGCGCATGCGTGACGAAAAGGGCATCGACGACAAGATCGTCGCGGTCAGCGTGCGGGATCCGGCGTTCGCGCACTACGTCGACAAGGGCCAGCTGCCGCCGCACATGTTTCTGCAGATTCGGCGATTCTTCGAGGACTACAAGGTGCTCGAGCACAAGCAGGTGGTCGTCGAAGACCTGCTCGGCATGCCCGACGCGGTTCGGATCATCCGGGAGGCGCTGGATTTGTACCGCCAGCTCCGTCGCGGCGAGCTCGCCAAGCCCCAGCAGCGTGCCGTAAACCAAACCTGAGCCGGGACCGTCGAACTCGGCGTCGGCGCTTCGGCGTTCGCGCGTCTTCGGCGTCGATCGGAGAGCACTTTCGAGCGCCGACCGCCGACCGCCGATCCCCGTCCGATCATGCCCGACCTGCTCCAAGACCTGCGCTACGGCGTTCGCAGCCTGATCAAGGCTCCCGCCTTTGCCACCGCCGCAATCGTGGCGCTGGCCCTCGGCATCGGCGCCACCACCGCCATCTTCAGCGTGGTCAATGCCGTCGTGCTCGACGCCACTGCCCTACGCCGAGCCGGACCGGCTGGTGACGCTCTGGGAAGTCAACCACGAAAAGAGCCTCGACCACGAGCCGGTCTCGCCGGTCAATTTCATGGACTATCGGGCGCTCACGCAGGTCTTCGCCGACGCGGCGGCCTGGTGGCGGCCCGGAGGTCACGCTGCGCAACCAGGACCAGGAACCGGTCCGGGTCAACACCGTCGAGGTCAGCGGCAACTTCCTGGCCGTCGTCGGCGTGCGGCCGACCCTCGGCGCGGGCTTTCCGGCAGGACGTGTTCTATTCGCGCGACCGGCTGGTGCTCATGAGCCACCGGCTTTGGGAGTCGCGGTTCTCGTCGGACGCGGCGATCGTGGGGAAGACCATCCGGTTGAACGACGACCAGTTCACGGTCGCCGGCGTGATGCCGCGCGGGTTCGATTTTCCCGGCGACACGGATCTCTGGGAGCGATTGAATCTGGGACCTGACGCGGCACAGCCGCGGCGCGCACTTCATGGAGACCGTCGCGCGGACTGCAGCCGGGCGTTCACGCTGGCGGCCGCGCAGCGCGAGCTCGACGCGCTGACCGGCCGTCTCTCCGGCGGAGTTCGCGGCGACCAATCGCGGCTGGCGCACGCGCGCGATCCGCCTGCACGACGAAGTCGTCGGCCACTACCGATCGGCACTCTTCGTGGTGCTGGCCGCGGTGGGCTTGCTGCTGCTCATCGCGTGCATCAACATCGCGAGCCTGCTCCTGGCGCGGGCGGCGTCGCGAGCGCGGGAGGTCGCCGTGCGCGCCGCGATCGGCGCGACGCGCCAGCGGCTGATCCGTCAGTTCCTGACGGAAAGCCTCGTGCTCGCCGTCGCCGGCGGAACCCTTGGCGTCGGGCTCGCATTCGCCGGCCATGAAGGCGATCGTCGCGGCGACGCCGCTCGACATTCCGAGGCTCGCCGATGTCACGCTCGACGGTCGCGCGCTTCTTCTTGGCCGTGTCGCTCGTGATGACGACGGCTGTGGTCTTCGGCCTGTTGCCGGCGCTCGTCTTGTCGCGGATCGACCTGCAGCGCGTGCTCAAGGAGGGCGGACGCAGCCCCGGCGGCCGCGGCGGGCGCCGTGCGCATCATCTTGCTGGTCGTCGGCGGAGATTGCGCTGGCGGTCATGCTCCTCGCCGGTGCGGGCCTGCTCGTGCGCGGCGTGGCGAGACTCGCCTCGGAAGATCCCGGATTCCGGCCAGCCGCCGTCGTCACGGCCGGAATCCAGCTCACCGGTGGCGCCTACGGCAGCTGGCCGCAGGTCGAGCAGTTTCACTCGGCGCTGGTGCAGGCGCTGCAGCAGCAGCCCGGTATCGAGGCCGCGGGCGCGAGCAACTTCCTGCCGCTCGCGCCGGGCTGGCGAATCCCGTTCCTGAAGCGCGGCGTGCCTCCACCGCCGCGCGGCGACGAGCCGACTGCCCAGTATCACAGCGTCTCGGAGGGATATTTCGAGACGCTCGGCGTGCCGCTGCTGCGCGGCCGGCTGTTCGATGCGCACGACACGGCCGAATCGCGCGGCGTGGTCGTGATCAACCAGGCCCTTGCGCAGCGATACTTCGGCGACGCCGATCCGGTGGGGCAGACGGTTGCGTCGTTGACCACCAACATCGGCCCGCTCGGCGCGACGCTGATGAAGGATCGCGACCACCTGATCGTCGGCGTCGTCGGCGACGTGAAGAACAGCTCGCTGCAAGGCAGGACCGAGCCGGCGCTGTATCACAGCATCAGGCAGTTTCCGTTCAGGCACCTCTACCTCGTTGCGCGCGGACGCGACGCGGCACGCGTGGGCGCGGCGATTCGCGACGCGGTGCGCCGCAGCGATCCCGGGCTTCCTGCGCCCGAGCTGCGAGCGATGGAAGCGGTACTCGGCGCCTCCGTGGAGCGGCCCCGGCTGCTGATGTTCATGCTGAGCGTATTCGCCGCATCCGCGCTGGCGCTGGCCGCCCTCGGGATTTACGGACTGCTGTCGTATGCTGTCACCGAGCGTCACCAGGAGTTGAGCATCCGGATGGCGCTGGGGGCCCAGCCGGGCGGCGTGCGTTGGCTGGTCCTGAGGGATGGTCTGATGCTCGCAGTGGCTGGCAGCGTTGTCGGCGTTGCCTCCGCGTACGCGATCGCCCGTCAAGTAGCGAGTCTTCTGTACGGCGTATCCCCTGGAGATCCGATCGCGCTCGGTGCCGTCGCCGCCGTCGCCATCGGAAGCGCGGCGGCCGCCTGTGTGCTGCCCGCGTGGCGCGCGTCCAGAATCAATCCGCTGGCGGGATTGAGGGAGTGATTGCTCTCACGGACGGCCAATCTTCACGATGGACACGATGAAACGATGGTCACGATGGATCCATTTGAGATCGTCGTAAGCATCGTGAAGCATCGTGACGCATCGTGTTCATCGTGTGAGTTGGCCGTCGGCCCGTTCAGATCGTCATGAACGCCACTCAAGAGGTAGTCTCCCATGCGTCAGGATCTCGTCTACGCGCTTCGCAGCCTTCGCAAGAGTCCCGGTTACGCCGCGGTCACGATCCTGACGCTGGCGCTCGGGATCGGCGCCAACACCGCCATCTTCAGCGTCGTGAACGGCGTCATCCTCAAACCGCTGCCGTACCCGGCGCCCGAACGCCTCGTCTTCATCACCAGCCAGTTCCCTAACCTGGGCTTCGATCAATTCTGGGTGTCGGCGCCGGAGTTCATCGAGTTCGCCGAGAGTAACCGCTCCTTCAAGCAGGTCGGCGCGTACCGGGCGGGTGCCGTCAATCTCGGAACACCGGATCAGCCGCGACGCGTGAACTCTGCCGTCGTGACCTCCGAGTTGATGCCGGTGCTCGGCGTGTCGCCACTTCGCGGCCGGCAGTTCACGCGCGAGGACACGCTTCCGGGCGCCGAAGACGTGGCTATCCTCTCGAGCGAGCTGTGGCGAAGCGCGTTTGGCGGAGACGAGGCTCTGGTCGGACGCACGGTGCCGATCGACGGTGCGCCAGCGCGCGTCGTCGGCATCATGCCGCCAGCCTACGACGTTCACGATCAGCGCGTGCAGGTCTGGTTGCCGTTGACGCTCGATCCTGCGAATCCCGGCAATCGCGGCGGCCACTTTCTGTACCTTGTCGGCCGCTTGAAGGACGACGTCAGCCTCGCGCAGGCGAGGGTCGATCTCGAATCGATGCTCGTGAAGTGGCCACAGCGGACGCAGGGCGGGCACGTGCCCGACACCAAGAACCATCGCTTCCGTTTCGATGGCCTGCAGGACGACCTCGTCGGCAGTCTTCAAACGGCTCTCTGGGTGCTGCAGGGCGCGGTGGGCTTCGTGCTGCTCATCGCGTGCGCAAACCTGGCCAACCTGATGCTCGCCCGCGCTGAATCGCGCCAGCGCGAGTTTGCGATTCGCTCGGCGCTCGGTGCCGGACGCTGGCGCCTGCTGCGGCAGTTCCTGACCGAAGGCATCGTCCTGGCGCTCGTCGGCGGCGGGCTCGGCGCGGCTGCTGGGGTTCGGCGGCCTCCGCTCGCTGCTCGCCGCGAATCCCGAGAGCCTGCCGCAGAGCGGGCGAGATTGGCCTCGATCCCGTCGTGCTCGTGTTCGCGGTGCTGGTCTCCCTGGTGACCGGCGTGGTCTTCGGGTTGTCTCCGCTGCTGCACCTGCGTCAGCACGTGGTCAACAGCTCGTTGAAGGAGGCGGGGCAGCGATCGACCGCGTCCGCCGCGCGCACCTGGGTCCGTCGCGCGCTGGTCATGTCCGAGGTCGCGCTCGCGGTCGTGCTCGTCATCGGTGCAGGCCTGCTGCTGCGGAGCTTCTGGAATCTGATGCGTGTCGACGCCGGGTTCAATCGAAGCCGCCTGGTGACGTTCGGTCTCGTCCTGCCGAGTGCGACCTATAACACGCCGCAATCCGTCGTCGACTTCTACGCGCGTCTTCAGTCTCAGCTGGCGCAGTTGCCGGGCGTCCAGGGCGCAGCGGCCATGCAGGGCCTGCCGCCGCAGCGGCAGGTGAACGCCAACGACACCGATTTCGAGAGCTACACGGCCCCGCCTGACGGGCCGTTCGAAAACGTCGATTACTACCAGCGTGTGACGCCGGCGTATCTCACGACGCTGGGGATTCCGCTGGTAGATGGACGGGACTTCACAGACGGCGACATCGGAGGGCCACCCGTGGCGCTCGTCAACGAGACGCTGGTGAAGACATTCTTCCGCGACCAGAATCCGCTCGGCCGCCGCCTGAAGCCGGGGTTCGGCGCGCAGTTGCCGTGGTTCACCATCGTCGGCGTTGTCCGTGACGTGAAGCAGGGAGGTGTCTCGGCGAAGACGGGCACCGAGATCTATTTCCTCGCCGATCAGGGCCCTCGTATCCTCAATGGGGCGGCGCGGAACATGAACATCGTGATCAGGTCGTCGATGCCGTTCGACACGCTGGCCGCGGACGTCCGGCGCGTGGTCGGCGGTATGGATCCGACGCTGCCGCTCGTGAAGCTGCGGACGATGGACGACGTGTTCGCGGAGACGATCGCGCGCCCGCGGTTCCTGGCCGTTCTCTTGATGATCGCCGCGGCGCTGGCACTGGCTCTGGCGGCCATCGGGACCTACGGCATCCTGTCGTATTCGGTGAGCCAGCGCCGCAGAGAGATTGGCATTCACATGGCCATGGGCGCCACGCGGCAGCGCGTGCTGGGCATGGTGCTCGGTCAGGGCATGCTGCTCGCCGCCGTCGGCCTGGTCGTCGGCGTCGGCGCGTCGTTCCTCCTGACGCGGTTCCTGCAGACCCAGCTCTTCAACGTCAAGCCGTCCGATCCCGCGACCCTCGCCGCGGTCGTCGCCTTCATCGGCACCGTCGCGCTCGTGGCCTGCTACCTGCCCGCCCACCGGGCCACGAGGGTGGATCCGATGGTGGTGTTGAGGGATGAATAGGCTCAGGGCTCAGGGCTCAGGGCTCAGGGCTAGAGCATTCTGTCTCAATAAGCTCAGCGTGATTCAGGATCAGTGTGCTCTTCCTTGAGCCCTGAGCCCTGAGCCCTGAGCCTGATACTATTCCCTCCGTGTCCGACGCCGACGACATCGAGCGCCTCATCCTCGAGCTGCATTCGACGGTTCAGTCCGGGCCGTCTCCGGCAATGGGAGACAGCAGCCGGCTTGAACAGTGGCTGGCGCTGCTGGCGTCACGAAACGGGAGCGACCTGCTGCTCGTGGCGGGCGCGCCGCCGTCGATCCGTGTCGACAGCAAGGTCATCCCGCTCGCCGAGGGGCCACTCGACGGGCTCGACATCGAGGAGGCCGTGCTCCCGGCGCTTGCGCCCCACGCGCGGCGGCAGTATCGCGAGGCGCGGATCACGGATGCGTCCTTCCGCATCGCCGGCATCGGCCGCTTTCGTGTCAACCTGCATCGCGAGCGCGGCCGCGCAGCGGCGGCCGTTCGGTTGTTGCCGACAAAGGTGCCGCGGCTGTCCACACTCGGGCTGCCGCCGACGGTGGAACTCCTCGCGCAGCTTCCACGGGGACTGGTGCTCGTTGGCGGTCCGACGGGATCGGGCAAGACCACGACGCTCGCGGCGCTCGTCGAGGAAATCAACCGGCGCGATGCCCGGCACATCGTGACGATCGAGGATCCGATCGAGTACGAGCACCAGCACAACGGCAGCCTCATCGAGCAGGTGGAGGTCGGCGTCGACGCGCCCGATTTTCCGACGGCGCTGCGCGCCGCGGTCCGTCAGGCGCCGGACGTCATCGTCGTGGGCGAGATGCGCGATCCGGAGACGATGCGCATCGCCCTCGGCGCGGCCGAGACCGGCCATCTGGTCCTCTCGACGATCCACACGACCGACGTGGCGTCGTCGGTCTCGCGCATCGCGGATTCGTTCCCGCCCGAGCGCCAGAACACGATTCGTCAGGAGCTGGCGATGGCGCTGGCGGCGGTCCTGACGCAGACGCTCCTGCCGCGACACGGCGGCGGACTTGCCCCCGCCGCCGAGCTGCTGATGGTCGGGTATGGCGCGCGACAACACATCCGCAAGAATGCGCTGCAGCACTTGCACCAGGAAATCACGATCACGCGGCGACACGGATCGTTCACGCTCGAGGAGTCGCTGACGCGGCTGGTCAAAGAGGGGATCGTCGACTGGCGGGACGCCCACGCCCGCGCCGCGCACGTGGAAGAGTTCGAGCAGCTGTGTCCGAAACCGAGGGAATAGGTTCGGTCAAGGTTCAGGTCAAGATCTTCGAGCAGCTGTCCTGAGCCTGAACCCTGAACCCTGAGCCCTGAACCTACAGAGATCTCCCCAGTCTTTCCTGCAGCTTGTCGCGGTAGCTGCGGCTGAGCGTCAGCCGCGTGCCGTTCTTCAGGAACACCACGTATTCCCCGTTGAACCAGGGCTGGAGCTCTTTGACGCGCTCGATGTTGACGATATGCGAGCGGTGGATGCGGAAGAAGGTATCGGAATCGAGCTGCGATTCGATCGCGTTCATGGTGTCGCGGAAGAGGTGCGCGTCGGTGCCGACGTGCAGCTTGACGTAATTGCCCGCGGCCTCGATCCAGTCGATCTCGCCGGCCCTCACGAAAAATACGCGACCGCCTGACTTGATCACGAACCGCTCGAGGCGCTGTGGCGCGGGCTTGAGATCCTGGACGAGCTCGAGGAGCCGCCGCTCGAGATCGCCGTTGGACGGACGCTCGAGGTACTGCCGCGCACGGACGAGCGCCTCGTGAAAACGCTGCCGGTCGAACGGCTTCAGCAGGTAGTCGAGCGCATGCACGTCGAAGGCGCGCAGGGCGTAGTGATCGAAGGCGGTCACGAAGACGACCAGCGGCATGCGCGCCGCGCCGACGGCTTCGATAACCTCGAATCCACTCGCGCCGGGCATCTGTACATCGAGAAAGACCAGGTCTGGTTCCAGGCGTCCGATGGCGTCGATTGCGTCGGTGCCGGTGGGGCACTCGGCCACCAGTTCCAGCCAGTCTTCGGGCGCGAGGAGCGTGCGCAGCCGCTCGCGGGCCAGCGGCTCGTCATCGGCGACGAGGACACGCACCTTGCCGTTCGTCATGCGACCTGGAACGCGGCCTCGCCCGCTGGCGCGGGCGCCTGGCGGAAGGGGAACTCGAGCCTGACCGCGAGGCCGTTGGTCCCGTCCGAGAACTCGATGCGATGCGCGGTGCCGTAGAGGCACTCGAGTCGATCGCGCGTGTTCGAGAGCCCGACCCCGCTGCGCAGGCGCGCGCGCGCGCCGGCGCTCAGCCCGACGCCGTTGTCGCTGACCTCGATCCAGAGGTTCTCGCCCTGGCGGCGCGTCGAAATCTGCACGAGCCCCGCACCAGGCTTCGGTGACACGCCGTGCTTGATCGCGTTCTCGACGAGCGGCTGTAGGATCAGCCGCGGCACCTCGGCGTCGAGTGTTTCAGGATCGATGTCGAACCGGACCGAGAGCCGATCGTGGAAGCGCGTCTGCTCGATCTCGAGGTACTTCTCCAGGAACTCGAGTTCCTCCTGCAACGAGACGCGAGGAGCGCCGGATCGGTCGAAGGTCAGGCGCAGCAGATCGCTCAGACGGCTGATCATGCGATCGGCGCCGTCGGGATTCGTGTGCACGAGCGACGAGATGGCGTGCAGCGTGTTGAAGAGGAAATGTGGCTGCAACTCGGCTTCGAGCGTGCGCAGCCGTGCCTGGACCAAACTGGTTTCGAGTTGCGCTTCCTTGATGGCGCGCGCCTGCGACTCCTTGCTGTAGTGCAGGGCATAGCTGAGTCCCAGCACCGTCGTGTAGGTCATCAGCGTGAAATCCAGATTCTCGAGGTATCGGCGCTGCAGGTACAACGTCCAGGCCACGGTCGGCGCTTTGCCGCCAGAGTCCCACAACAAGAACCGCATGCCGACCATGCAGGCGCAGTGAATGACGGAGTAGCTGACGGCGGCGAAGGCGTGGACGCCCAGCGCGCGAATCCAGCGCGCACCATCGAGCCGGAAGCGATGTCCGAGCCGGAAGATCACCGACGCCAGCGATGCGGGAACGTACCAGTAGACCAGGTTGAGGAGGAGCAATTTGCCCACCTCGATGTCCATCGGGTACCGCAGGTTGATCGTACTGAGACGATAGGCCTGGAGCGTCGAGAAGAAGCCGAGAACCGTGGCCGCGGCAAACACCCACCGGAGTGGAGGTGTCCAGGTGCTTTGCATTGTTAACAACTATCCGAGCAGTTACGGGATTCGTCAAGGGATGAGTTCCACGGTCGGAATGGGCTGCCACGGCACGCTTCCGTTCGTCACTTTCCAGTGCGTTTGGTACCTCGAAAGCGACATCCCGTCACTGGTCCCGTCGGATTATGAATTTATTCGGCCGCCATCACGATGAGCGTCGCATCGTCCTGAAAACGGCCATCCGAGAACGCGTCCACGGCATTCGCCAGTCGCGCCTGGAGCGCCGGAGCGCTGCACGCCCGATTGGCGACAGCCAGTTCGACGAGCCGGTCGTCGCCGAACTCCTCGTCGGAGGCGTTGCACACGTCGGTGATGCCGTCGGTGTAGAGGACGATTCGGTCGCCGCCTCGGAGCGCGACGCGGCCCTGCTCGTAGCCGCCGGCGGGAAACACGCCGAGCACCGCGCCTCCGGTACTCAGCCGCTCGACGGAACCATCTGCGCGAATCAGGATCGGAGGATAGTGGCCGGCGTTCGCGAATGTCAGCGTCGACTCGTCGCTGTCGACGATGCAATAGAAGAACGAGATGAAGCGTCCTTCGGCGATGTGGCCGCAGAGAATGCGGTTGACCTGCTGGCAGAGCTCCGCCGGCTCGGTCGTGTTCGTGGCGAACGCGCGGACGGCGGCCTGCAGGTTCGACATCAGCAACGCCGCCGGAATGCCCTTGCCGACGACGTCGGCGATCGACAGGCCGACTCGTGCGGGGCCGAAGGCGATGGCGTCGAAGCAGTCGCCACCGACACCCGACGCCGGCTGCCACGACACCGCAACCTCCCAGCCATCGATCGGCGGCATGGTCGAGGGCAGCAGCTTGCGCTGGATGCGCCGCGCCTCATCCAGATCGCGACGCTCGATCGCGACCTGCTGGCGCCGGGCACGGCCCGCGTCCACTTCCGTCCTCAGGATGGCGACGAGCTGGGCGTTGTCCCAGGGCTTCTGCACGAAGTTGCGCACGCCGCGCCGCATGGCTTCGACCGCGATGTCGACCGACCCCCAGCCGGTCATGACGACGATCGGCAGCTCGCGATCGAGCGCTTGAACGCGCGACAGCAAATCGATGCCCTCACGTCCTGACGTCGTGTCGCCGGTGTAGTTCAGATCCATCAAGAGGAGATCGAACGATCCGGCCGCTATCGCGGAGAGGGCAGCCTCCGGCGAGCCCACCGAGTCGACGTGGATGTCCTCGCGCTTGAGCAGGAGACGGAGCGCGTCGATCAGGTCGGGCTGATCGTCGGCGACGAGGATTCGGGGTTGGACGGCGCAGATCGAGTTCATGGCCGCCGCCGTTGGTCCAAACTGCGTGCCACGAGCGCGTCCGGGTCGGAAACACGACCGAAAAGGCAGGAAAGCACGGCTAAGGTCCGTCGGGTTGGTGCGGCGGGAGTGTTCGATTCCGAACGGCGCTGTCCCAGAAATGCTGAATGCTGAGTGATGGATGCTGAACGGAATGCTGAATTCCTCCTTCATTTCAGCATTCAGCACTCAGCATTCAGCATTGCCGTTGGTGCGCTTCTTGATTCTCCCGCACCATGCTGGAAGACCTGCGCTTCGCCCTGCGGTCGCTGCGCAAGCACGGCGCGTTCACGGCGGTTGCCGTCGCAACCCTGGCCCTTGGCATCGGCGCGAATGCGGCGATGTTCGCGGTCGTCAACGCCGTGGTGCTCCGGCCGCTGCCGTTTCCCGACGCCGACAGGCTCGTGCGCGTGACGGCCGACGTCGTCGGGCTGGGGACCCAGGACATCGGGATGTCGGCTCCCGAGCTCTACGCCTACCGCGATCGATTCGATCCGTTCGAGCGCATCTCCGGCGTCTATCCCATCGACGCCAATCTCACCGAAGTAGACGAGCCCGAGCGCGTCGAGGTCCTGCTCGTCAGCCCGTCGTATTTCTCATTGCTCGGCGTGCAGCCGCAGCTCGGCCGGACGTTCCATGATGATGTTGACGATGCCCCGGGGATCGCCGAGGTCGTGGTCCTCAGCGACCGCTTGTGGAAGCGCCGCTTTGGCGGTCGTGCCGATGCAATCGGACGCAAGCTGCGCATCGACAGCGACTGGTTCGAGGTCGTCGGCGTGATGCCGCCGGGATTCGAACACCCGGGGCGGGCGCTGCGAACCGGCGTCGACATGTGGGCACCGGCGGGCTATCGCGGCGCACCGTTTCCGCCGCTCGAACAATCGAGGGGCCGGTATCCGCTGACCGGCGCGCTGGCGCGCCTCAAGCAGGGGGTGACGCTCGCGGACGCGCAGGAGCGGCTTGGCGCCTTTGCCGAGCGCCTGCGCGCCGAGTACCCGGCTGACTATCCCGCGCGGGCCGGCTGGACGCCGCGGCTCGTCGGGCTGCACGAGGACGTGGTAGGGCAGTCGCGAACGCCGCTCATCATGATCCTGGTTTCGGTCGGGGTGGTGCTGCTCATCGCCTGTGCCAACATCGCGGGGTTGTTGCTCGCGCGATCGGCGGGTCGCTATCGGGAGCTCGGGATCCGTCGAGCGCTCGGCGCCGGACGGGTCCGCCTCGCGCGGCTGCTCTTCACCGAGAGTCTTCTGCTCGCCGGAGGCGGTGGCGTAGCGGGCCTCCTTCTGGCGGTCTGGACACGGGACGTGATTCTCGCGCTCGCGCCGGCGGGCTTGCCGCGGCTGGCCGAGGTCGGCTTCGATGCGCGCGTACTGCTGTTCGCGGCGGGCGTGTCAGCCACGGCGGGCGTTCTCTTCGGCGTCGTGCCGGCCTGGCAGTTCTCCAAGCCCGACATCCTCGGCGCGCTGAAGGATGCGCGCGCGGCGTCGGTGCCCGCGCGGCAATCCATTCGGTCCGCGCTCGTCGTGGCCGAACTCGCCCTGGCGATGGTGCTCCTCACTGGCGCCGTGCTCCTCGTGCGGAGCTTCGCACGCGTGATCGACGTCAACCCTGGCGTCGAGGGACGGGGCGTGCTGACGGCACGCCTCTGGCTGCCGCAGCCGAACGATCCGACCGCGGGACGCTACTACACGCACCAGGCGCGCCTGCCGTTCTTCGACGAGGTCCTGCGCCGCGCGCGTCAGCTGCCCGGTGTCGAGGCCGCGGCCGTCGTCCAGAGCATTCCGCTCGACGGCCAGCGCAACTTCACGACGATGACCATCGACGGCGCGCCGCAGGACCAGTCGGCGGAGATCCCGACGATCCAGGGCAACATCGTCTCGACGGACTACTTCTCGCTGATGCGCATCCCGGTACAGCGAGGTCGCGTCTTCGAACCTTCGGACAATGCCGGGCCCGTTGCCGTGATCAACGAAGAGGCAGCACGCAAGTACTTCACGGGACAGGATCCCATTGGTCGCCGCCTGCACTTCGGCCCGCCACGCATGCAGCCTCCATGGATGACCATCGTCGGCGTCGTCGGCAACGTGCTCAGCGAGAACCTCGAGATCGGGCCGCGGCCGATGATCTACCGGCCGCTGACGCAGGCCTCGACACTGTCGATGGGACTCGTGATTCGAACGAGCGGCGATCCCTCGTCGCTCGCCGTGCCACTCATCCGGGCAGTACGGTCGGTCGATCCCGATCAGCCGACGTTCGCGGTCAGACCGATGAGCGAGGTGCAGGCCGCGGGAACGGCCTCGCGCCGGTTCGCGATTCAACTCGTCGGCGGTTTTGCGGTGCTCGCGCTCTTTCTGGCCGCCGTCGGGATCTACGGAGTGCTGGCGTACCTGGTTGGTCAGCGCACGCGGGAAATCGGCATCCGTATGGCGCTCGGTGCCAGGCGGCGCGAGGTCATCGGGATGGTCGTTCGACACGCGCTCGGGCTCGCGACCAAGGGCGTGGCCATCGGAGGCGTGGTGTCGCTGTTGATGGGGCAGCTGGTCTCCGGCCTGCTGTTTCAGGTGCGGCCGCACGACCCATGGACGTTCGCTACCGTCGCTGTCCTGCTGACGCTCACGGCCGTGGCCGCGGCCGGGACGCCAGCCGTGCGCGCGGCGCGTGTCAATCCCATCGCCGCGCTGCGCGGGGACTGATCAATCCTGCTTGTCCTTGCCCTTGTCGACTCGCGGCGCCGGAGGCGTGCCGGGCCGGCGCAGGCGAATCGTGCCGCCGAAACTCTCGAGCTCGACTTCCGCGCCGCCGTTTCCGAGCGTGTAGGTCGCGCGGCGTCCGCGCCGCACCTCGCCGACGGCCTTCGTAGCCAGGTTGCTGCTGAAGTCGCCGTTGTAGGTTCTGACCGTGAACGTCGCGTTGGTGCTTTCGGGCACGATCATCGTGATGTCGCCGTTGTGGGTGGAGATCCGGTAGAGGCCGCCGGCGACGACGGAGCCTTCGTATCGGATGTCGCCGTTTACCGTGCTGATGTCCAGGCTCTTCGCCTCCACCTTGCTGAGCGCGATGTCGCCGTTGGTCGACTCCGCCGTGATGTCGCCGCTCGCGCCGGTGATGCGGATGCCCTCGTTGACCGAACTGGCGTTGATGCGGCCCTTCGCGTCCTCGACGATGACCTCGCCATCGATCGACTTCGCGGTGACGAATCCCGATCCGCCTTTGACGACGATGTCGCCGCGCACGGTTTCGGCGGAGATCTCGTTCTGCGCGCCTTCGATTCCGATGTAGATGAACTGCCCGCTCACCTTCACGGGTAGCCATGCCGGCGCCGTGATGTCGTAGTCGACGCCTCCTGGAGGGCCTCCCGACGCGCGGGACCGGACGGTCACGATGTTGCCGGTCGTCTGGATATCGACAGTGACACGCGCCGAGTGCGACGCCTGCACGCGAAGGGAATCACGATCCCAGGTTCGGAGGACGACTTCGCCGGCGTCGTTGTTGACGCTCAGGCGGGTGCCCTTGGCCACCGCGACCGTCTTGTCGGTCTGGGGCGCGCGCGGCCCGCGCTCCTGTGCCGAGGCGACGGAGACGGCAATCGCCAGCGCCCCGGCGATCGCTCCTGCAAATCTGACGGCATGTCTGGTCATCGATCTAGCTGCCTCCGACGGAATCCTGGGCTGTCGCCAGCGCGCTCGCGCGGCGGAGCAGCGCGAGCTTGCGGTTGCGCGACGCGGCGAAGTGGTTGTTGAGATACACGTTGGCCGGGTCGGCCCGCAGCGCCTTGCGCGACTGCTCGATGGCCTGGTCGATCGTCCGCAGGTTGTCTTCGAGCGTCTGGACCGTCTGGGGATCGAGCCGGCTGCGGTTGTCCTGGAGCATCTTCTCGAGATCGGCGACCGCCTGATCGTAGTTGGCGTCGGCAAAGCCCACGCGGGCGATCGGCTCTGTCTCCTCGTGCTCGACTTGCGCGTCCGCCGACGGCAGGCTGGCGCGCGGATCGTCGAGGCGAGCCACCCACACCAGGCCGCCCGAGAGCACCATCAACGCGAGCCCTGCAGCGACGAGCTGCGGCAACGTGAACGAGAAACGGCGCTGCTGCGGACGCGCGAATGGGAGCGCGGCCCTGACCGGCGTGAGGCGCGCGGCAACGCCGGCCCAGAGATCCGGGACCGGAGCCGCATCAGGCAGCGAGGCGGCCCTGGCAGCGACGGCCTCGAGCTCGGCGAGCGTCGCCTGGCACGCGGCGCACGTGGCGAGGTGCGCTTCGATGGCGGCGCGTTCGGTCGCGCTCAGCTCTTCTCCGTCGAGGTAGTCGGAGAGACGATCGCTAAACAGGTCGGTAGCCATGATGTGTGCCGTGTTGATGTTGTCTTGACTCAACGCTCGCGGGGCTCCACCCCCGCTCGCTCTCGCTTGGGCGACCCGCCTACGCTCCTCGAGCTTCGGCGCCGTCTCGCCCGGGCCGCAGGCGCTTCTCAGCGCTCGTTCTTCAGATACCGCCGCAGCATCATCCGGGCACGATGGAGCTGTGCCTTCGACGTGCCGCTCGAGATCTCGAGCAACGTTCCGATCTCACGGTGCTTGTATCCCTCCACGTCGTGGAGCACGAAAATCTCCCGGGCGCCGTCGGGCAGCGAGAGCAGCGCCGCCTCGAAATCCATCAAGAAGTCTCGCGAGCGAATCGGTGCCGACAGCGTCTCGAAGATCTCCTCTCCGTCGTGGAACCGTTGCCGCCTCGTCGTGTCCTGGCGGAATCGTTCGATGACGACGTTGACGGCGAGGCGGTGAAGCCAGGTCGCAAACGCCGAGTCGCCGCGAAAGCTGCCGAGTTTCTGCCAGACCCGCACGAAGACGTCCTGCGTGAGCTCGTCCGCGTCGCGCCCTCCGGACATCCGCCGCACGAGGCTATGCACGCGCGGGAGGTGCGCGCGATACAGGTGCTCGAACGCAGACACGTCCCCCGCTGCGGCGCTCGCCACGTAGTCGTTGTCCTCGTTGTTCAACGGGGCGCTCAACGGGGCGGCCGCCTGTCCGAGTCCGTCAGACCGCAGTGAAGATACTCTCCTGCAGGCTGGGGGTGCCCCGATTTGTGGCAGCAGCACCGCCGCCTGCGTAAGCGTCATTGTTCCTGCGGCTCCCACCGCTCCCAAGCTCCTCTCCTGCATAAGCTTGGACGGGGCACCCGGCCTGAAAGGTTGGAAGGGATTCGAGACCCCCAAGGGGTGGTCTATCGAAGGACGTCGTAGGGGTCGATGGGAGTCCCTTCCCACCAATGCCTGGCTTCCGTGAGCCGAAAGATGGCGAAATGGAGATGAGGCGTCGTTTTGGGGGCATTGCCCGAAGTCCCCACATATCCGATCACCTGACCCTTGCGGACGGGTTGGCCTTCCCGAAGGCCCTCGGCGTAGCGCTCGAGGTGGGCGTAGTAGTAGCAGAAATCCGACGTGGGGTCGAACTGGTAGACGGTGATGCCACCGGCTTTGCTGTAGAACAGGCGGGCGATTGTGCCGTCTTCGACGGCCTTGACCGGCGTGTTTCGGGGCGCGAGGATGTCGAGCGCTTCGTGCCGTCTCGAGCCTCCGCGTTGGTCAGCAAACTGCCGTGTGAGCTCCTCGGCCCGGACACCCTCCACGGGAATGAGAAGGTGCCGGTCCTCTAGTTCGGCGGGACTCGATGGCAGGGGGCCCACGACCGCTTGTGGCACCGGCGCCGACATTACGGGCCGCCCGGTGGTCGCGGCCGGCCGCTCAGTCTCGATCCCGCTCGCGCCTGGATCGCCGGACTGGCGGGTCGCCGCGCTCCGTTCGGTCCACGGCGGAGCAATCCAGTGGTATTGCCACAGCGCCGTGGCGACCAGCAGCGATCCTCCCAGGAATCCGCAGACTGCACCTGCGGCAAACGTTCGCAGGTCGCGGCGGTCGCGGCGCCAGTCACGCGACTTGAGAAAAGCCGGCTGCTTCATTCAGCGAAGACCACGCGTGTTCGGTCCCGGGGGAATCGTCGCCTTCGTGTGACCTGGATTCGCGTCCCAGAACAGGTCGGGGTTGTACTTGAAGGTCGGGTTGTTCTGCACGCCGGTGACCTTCCACTCGCCGATGGGCAGCGGGTCGTTCTCGCTTCCGGTTGTCACCGGGCCAAAGAACAGGATCTCTCCGCCGGCGTCGGTCACGGTGATGGATTTCATCGAGCGACTCACGCGAACCACCACGTCCGCCTTGTCGCTCTTCTGCGCAACGACGGTTCGACCACTCGTACCGGTTGCGCGCGCCTCAGAAGCGTCGGCTCGAGCTGTTCGACGAACGGACCTGCGGTATCTGCCGCGGTGACGCGATAGTCCACGAGCGGCTTGCTGGCGGGGATGGGGTCGGTTGCGTTCTGGCGGCGATAGGCGTCAACCGCGCGCCTGGTATTTGCACCGATACGTCCATCGATCACGCCCGATGAGAATCCCGCACGGTCGAGCGCCACTTGAATTCCCACGGCATCGAGGATACCTCGCGACGCCGGAGACGTGGCCTGCGGAGAAGGAACGAAGAAGGAAAGGATCAGGAACCAGGTCATCCTGCTCTCGAGAGCAATAGACGTGCCCCGGCCAATGCGTCTGAAATGGGGTGTAGCAGTGGTTCTCAGCCCTCGACGTGGGCCAACTGCTCGTCAATAGTGGCAATCGCCTGCTCGAGCATCCTGCGGTGATGTGCCGCGGTGGCCCGGCCGAGGTCGGCGACGGCCCGCGCGCGCGTCAGCTCGAGCGTCGCGCGGCGCTCGGCAGCCGCCCTTTGGGCCGGTGTGAGATGCGGCTTTTTCACGCGCTCGCGGGACGCCGCGTCCTGCTGCGCCTCAACCGACTTGGATTCCCAGCCTCGCGCCATACGAAACGGTCCTCCAGGAACCGCGGGCCCGCGACATCGGTCTATATAATAGCCACACAGGATGCTTCGCTTCAGATTCTCGCCCTTCGTGGCGCTCACGGCCTGTCTGCTGGCGAGCTCGTGCAGCACGGGAGGGTGCGGGTTCATCTTCGGTGCCGGGTCGGAGCCGGCCAGTACGGCGGCTGGCGCGACGGCGTCGGCTGATCCGACGGCTCCGATCGCGCGCCCGAAGATCGTCGCGCTCGGCGACAGCCTGACCGTCGGTCTGGGGCTGCTCGAGACCGAGTCGTATCCCTCGCTCCTGCAGAACAAGCTCGACGAGGAAGGCTACCCGTTCGAGATGGTGAATTCGGGTGTGTCGGGAGACACGTCGGCAGGCGGCCTGCGCCGTCTCGACTGGGCACTCGAGGGAGACGTTCGCATCCTCATCGTGGCGCTCGGCGCCAACGACGGGCTGCGCGGGTTATCGATTGCCGAGATGAAGCAGAACCTCACCACGATCATCGAGCGCGCCCGCGAGAAGAACGTCGTCGTGATCCTCGCCGGGATGGAAGCGCCGCCCAACTACGGTGCCGAATACGTGCAGTCGTTCCGCACGGCGTTTCGTGACGTCGCGGGCAAGGAGCGTGTGCTGCTGATTCCCTTTCTGCTCGACAAGGTCGCCGGCCAGCCGTCCTTGAACCAGGCCGACGGCATTCACCCCAACGTCGAGGGCACGCGGATCGTGGCCGACACCGTATGGCCCGTTCTGCGGTCTGTTCTCGATCAGATGGGCACCGCTCAGTGATCGAGCTGCGAGGCGTCTCCCGGACCGTGCCGAGCGGCACGGGAATGCTCACTATCCTGCATCCGCTCGATCTGGTCATTCCCAGCGGTCGCGTCGTCGCGATCACCGGCGCGTCGGGGAGCGGCAAGTCCACGCTGCTCGGGCTCATCGCCGGGCTCGACGCGCCATCGACTGGCACAATCCTCGTCGACGATGTCGACATCACCGCGCTCAGCGAGGACAGCCTGGCGCGGCTGCGGGGCACTCGCATCGGGTTCGTCTTCCAGTTCTTCCATCTCCTGCCGTCGCTGACCGCGTTCGAGAACGTGCTCGTGCCCATCGAGATTGCCGGCGGCGCCGATCCCGCGGGACGGGCCAAGGCCCTGCTCGCCGAGGTGGGCCTGTCGGACCGAGGCCACCACTATCCGTCGCAGCTCTCGGGCGGCGAACAGCAGCGCGTCGCCATCGCACGCGCCCTCGCGAACAACCCGCCCATCCTGCTGGCCGATGAGCCGACCGGCAATCTCGACAGCACCACGGGCCGTCACGTCATCGACCTGCTGCTGCAGATTCACGAATCCAGAAAATCGACGCTCGTTCTCGTGACCCACGACCCCGAGATCGCCGCGATCGCCGACCTGACGATCGCGCTGCGCGACGGCCGAGTAGTCTCGTCAAGTGAGCGGACTGACGACCGCCGACTCGGCCTGGCGACCGTCGACTCGGACTGTCGACTGTGACTGTCGACTGGGACTGTCGACAGGGACTGCCGACTGGGGACTGAAGACTGCCGACTGACATGATCTTCATCATCAACATGTCGATTCGCGAGTTTCGCGCCTCCTGGCGCCGACTCCTGTTCTTCTTCCTGTGTGTCGCTATCGGCGTGGGCGCGATTGTGGCGCTCCGCTCCATCATCCAGAGCCTCCGTCACGGCCTGACGCGGGAGGCGCGGACGATGATCGCTTCCGACGTCATCGTGCAGACCAATCGCGCCTGGTCGCCTGAGGTGCGCGCGAAAGTCGATGCGATTCTGGCTGAGGCGCCCATCCTCGCCGAGACCGAATCGGTCGAGACGCCGACGATGGTCCGTGCCGAACAGGGCATGGCGGTCGCGCGCATGGTGGAGCTGCGCGCGGTCGAAGCCGCCTTTCCGTTCTACGGCACGCTGGCGCTCGCCGACGGCCGGACCTATTCACACGACCTGCTCGCGGGCCGGGGTGCACTGGTCGGCCCGGAACTCCTCGTACAACTGGGGATGCATGTCGGGGATCGGCTGATGATCGGCGGCCAGCCGTTCACGATTCGGGGCGTAATCGCCCAGGAACCGGGCCGCCGGATCGGCGCCTTCAGCTTCGGCGCGCGCGTGATCGTCGATCTCGGCGATCTCCGTCAGGCGGGCCTCCTCGGTTTCGGTAGCCGTGCGAGCTACCAGCGGTTGTTCAAAGTGCGCGAGGACGGAGTGAATCGGCTGACGACCCGGCTGCGGCAGGATCTGCGCGGCAGCTTCGTGTCGGCCCGATCCTACGCCTCGCTCGAGGATGACATCGGTGACGATCTCGTCCGCGCGGAGAACTACCTGAGCCTCGTCGGCTTCGTGATTGTCGTGCTCGGCGGCATCGGGGTCTGGAGTGTGACCCGCGTCTTCGTGCGCCAGAAGATCAAGAGCGTGGCGATCCTCAAGTGCCTGGGCGCGACGACCGCACAGGTCCTCGCCACCTACGTCGCGCAGGTGGCGCTGCTCGGCCTGGCGGGCAGCCTGACGGGTGTGCTCCTCGCCGGGCTGGCCATGCGGATGATTCCGGCGTCGCTCTCGACGTCCTTCGGCGGCGTGACCTACGGAGTGACAATCTCGGCAATTGCGCAGGGCGTTGCGGTTGGTTTGCTCGTGTCGTTGCTCTTTGCGCTCGTCCCGCTCCTCGAGGTGAGACGGGTCAAGCCGATGCTGCTCTTGCGAGGCGGCGACGCCGGACAGCCGCAGCGTCCGAGGCCGGAGGGTCTCCGGGCCCGGGCCGCCAGGATCGATTGGGTGCAGGTGGGGACAGCAGTTCTCGTTTCCGCCGGCCTTGCCGCCGTCGCGTCGTGGCAGGCGGGGTCGATTCGCGCCGGCCTCCTCGTCTCCGGTGGGTTTGCCGTGGTCGCGATGGTCCTCTACGGCGCCGCGTGGCTACTCGTTCGCGCGGCACGTCCGCTCGCCCGTGCCCGCTGGTTTCCGCTGCGCCACGCCGTGCTGAGCCTCGGCCGCCCTGGCAACCAGACGAGGGTCATCCTGCTGTCGGTCGGGCTTGGGTGTTTCTTCGTGCTCGGCGTCCGGACGCTCCAGCAGAACCTGATCTCCGAGTCGGTCATCGGCGTGCGGCAGGGCGGCGCCGATCTCTTCCTCATCGACATCCAGCCGGATCAGGCCGAGGGCATCCGGGCGATGCTGGACGCGCGGCAGGAGGGTGCCACGCCCGCGAGGCTCGTGCCCACGCTGCGGGCGAGGGTGACGGGCGTGCGTGGCCGCGACGTCAACCTCGAGGGCTATGCGGACGTCCGCGGAAGGGGTTCGCTTGCCCGCGAATACACGGTTACCTATCGCCCCGACCTGGCCCAGAACGAGGAAGTGACGACCGGACAGTTCTGGACGGGGCAGCCGGCGGTCGCAGCCGGCGCCGAACAGGAGGTCTCGATCGAGCAGAGCATCCACGAGCGCTTCGACATCAACGTGGGCGACAGGATGCGGTTCGACGTCGTGGGCCGGACCTTCGAGGCACGGGTGACGAGTGTCCGTCGCGTCCGTTGGGAGGATTCGCGGAGCGGCGGCTTCATGTTCGTCTTCCGTCCGGGCGCGCTCGCCGAGGCGCCGCATACGTTTGTCGGCTTCGTTCGCGGTCCCGCCGCGGCGGACGCGCGCGCGCGCCTCCAGTTCGACCTCGTCTCGAAGTATCCGAACGTCAGCGCCATCGACGCGCGCGACGTCATCGCCCGCATCCAGTCGGTCGTCGACAATGTCGTCCTCGCCATTTCCATCGTCGGGGGCATCGCGCTCGCGAGCGGGGTGCTCATCCTGGTCGGCGCTGTGGCCATGACGAAGTTCCAGCGTGTCTACGAGGCGGCGATCCTGCGCACGCTCGGCGCCAGCACGCGCCTCCTCACGACGATGGTGGCGCTCGAATACTCGGCGCTCGGGCTGCTCGCGGGCCTGATTGGAGCGCTCGGCGCCCTCGCGCTCAGCTGGGCTGTCACACGCTTCCTCTTTCACATCGCCTGGAAGCCCGAGCCGTTCCTGCTGTTTGCCGGCGCCATCCTGACGACGGCTCTCGTGGCCATCGTCGGCGTGCTGGCCAGCGCCGAAGTCCTGCGCCAGAAGCCCCTCGGGGCGCTGCGCGCCGAGTAGGAGCGCGGGTCTCTGCTCTGCAGCGAATGGGATCACGGATCATGCGGATGCCCCGTCTCACGGGACGCGGATCCCGCGGATGCCCAGATCTCACGGGACGCGGATCACGCGGATGCCAGATCTCGCGTGACGCGGGATCACACGGATCTCTCGAGAATACGAAACGCAGATCACGCGGGACGTTCCCCAAGGTTCAACGCGCATGTGTGGAGGAGGCGCCCGTCGATGGGTTCCACGAGATCCGCGTGATCCGCGTCCCGTGAGAGGTTATCGGTCCGCGTGATCCGCGATGCGTGTGGTGGAAGGGCTCGATATCGGTGTTCCCCGGCCGTGTCACGCGGGCCGACAGATCGGGGCTGGAAATCTGTTAATATTGAGTTTTGCCGGGAGAGGCAAAAAGGTGCCTGCGGAGAGGAAGCATGGAGTTCCCGTATAAGGATGCGCTTCTCAGGAAACGTGGCGAGCTCTTGGCGATGGGCGGCGGCGTCAAGCCGCTGACCACGTCAGCGGAGACCAATTCGCGCCAGGGCGACCTGGCGGATCAGGCGAGCGGCAACAACGAAGTACACATCCAGCTCAAACTGAAGCAGACCGACGCCAAGATTCTTCAGGCCATCGAGGAAGCGCTATATCGCATCGAAAAGGGCACGTTCGGCGTCTGCCGCGACTGTGGTGAGCCGATCGCACCGGCGCGTCTCAACGCGATCCCCTGGACGCGCGTCTGCATCACCTGCAAGGAAAAGCAAAGCACGTGAAAGCCACAGAGTTGCTCGACTTCCTGCGCGAGTTCCACCGCGACAAGTTGGCGATGCTCCGGCGTCACGAGGCCTCGGCCCGGTACGTCAGCGGCTACGACTTCAACAACACCTACCAGTACGTCATCGCCCGCGAGGAGATGCACGTCAGCTGGGTGCGAGACGCCATTCTCGATGCGAGCGGACAGACCAACGAGGCCGCCGGCGGACTGGCCGAAGATGCGACGGAGCCCGTGATTCAGGTTTCGGGCAAAGGAGCGGAGGCGCAGGGCGCCGTCATGGCTCAGGACCGCGATGCGGCGCAGGCGTTCGCGGACAAGTGGCGGCCGCGAGTCGCCGCGCTCAGCCACGCCCGGCATCGGACGATGCTCACCGTGATCGTCGGAGAGACGCTCGAGCACAAGCGCTTCTTCGAGCAGGCCGCCGCGGGACGGACGGATCTTCTCGGCCGCCGCATGGAAGGCGCCGGTACCGGCGGAGGAGTGCTGCCGGTCAGGTGGATCGAGCAGTAGCGCCGGACGAGCGGCCGGTCGCGATCGCGCTCGGCAGCAACCTCGGGGACAGGCGGGCCGCCATGGCCCATGCGATGGATCGCCTGTCCCGCGTCCTTTCCAATATCTGTCTCTCGGATATCGTCGAAACCGACCCGGAGGGGCCGGCGGGCGAAGTGCTCGCCAGTGAGCCGCTGTTCCTCAACGCCGTTGTTACGGGTACGACGGCGCTCGATGGACGGGCGCTGCTCGACGAGTTACTGGCCATCGAGCGCGAGTTCGGTCGCGAACGCCCCTACGCCGGGGCAGCCCGGACGCTTGATCTCGACCTGATTCTCCTCGGCGACCAGATCATCGACGAGCCTGGCCTTCAAGTGCCCCATCCTCGTTTTCGAACCAGGTTCTTCGTGCTAGGGCCGCTCGCTGAGATCGCCCCGGATCTGCAAGATCCCGTGACGGGGGAGAGTGTGACCGACTTGCTGAAACGCCTGCTGAGAGACGAAAGACGTTAACAAGAGGGCAGGAAGATCGGGAGTCGTTACTACCGGATGCGACAGTGACCGTGCCGGACTGTCGCAGGGTTATGCGCCGGAGCTCTATCGGCAGCGCCTGCGGCCCGAGCGCGAGCGCGGCAGCGTCGAGCTGGGGGTGGGGCCCCAGCGAAGCGCCAAGTCAATGCTGACAGCAGGGCGGTCGGGCCCCGCAGCGCGGTGACAGAGCGCTCGAAGAAAAAAGCCCGGGAGCGCAAGCCCCCGGGCCTTTCAAGCGTCCCGATTCTGACCGCCCGCTGGTTGCCCAATTGAACAACCGCGAACCGCGAGCTGCGGAGCCGCCAGCCTACGTCGTCTTCTTGTACTTCGTCGAGCTGGCACCGCGTCCGCCTGTGCGATCGATGGTCAGCACGCCGCCCGCGAGCGACCACGTCTGGGTATTCTCGTTCTCACCGGCCTTGGTCGTGATGACGAGCTTGGCGCCATCCCACTTCGCCGTGGCCGTGCCTTCCATCTGACCCATGGTGATCTTGCTCTCGCTGCCGTCGAGCTTGTAGACGGTGGTCACGGCGCCGCCGCGACCCTGTCTCTCGACGCTCAGCTCGGTGGCCGTCTGCTTGACGGTCATTGGACCGCCGCCCATGCCGCGTCCGCCACCGCCGCCGCCGGCCGGAGCCGCGGCCGCCGCCGGATCGACTTCTGGCGCCCAGCTGCCCGAAAAGTCCGGCTTCGCCTGCGCGAACGCGATGGTCGCCACTGCCAGCACGGCAGTCGCGATGATTCCGATTCTTGCCCGCTTCATCATGAGACTCCTTTGAAGAATGAACTGAACCACCCCGACTTCCCATCCGCATGCAAAAAAGCTGTCAGCTTTCAGCTTCCAGCTGTCCCGCTGCCAGCCTCTGAACTCAAGCTGCAGCCGGCTGGAAGCTGGAAGCGGGGAGCTGGAAGCCCTTCATTCGAACCTCAGCGCCTCGATCGGGTCGAGCCGCGCGGCCTTGCGCGCCGGGTAGAACCCGAAGAACACGCCTGTGGCTGCTGCCACACCGAACGCCACGGCAATCCAGTCGGCGGGAATCGACGTCGGCCAGGCGGCGAACCGTTCGATTCCCATCGAGAGAGCAAACCCGAGGCCGATGCCGATGAGTCCGCCAAAGAGGCTGATGACGACCGCCTCGACCAGGAATTGCAGCAGAACATCGCGTCCGCGGGCGCCAATCGCCATGCGCAGCCCGATCTCGCGTGTCCGCTCAGTGACAGAGACGAGCATGATGTTCATGATCCCGATGCCACCGACGACGAGGGACACGCCGGCGATTGCAGCGAGGAGGACGGTCATCGTCCGGGTCGTTTCGGTGCGGAGGCTGGCAATCTCTTCCTGGGTCCGGACGGTGAAGTCGTCGGGGTCGCCGGCCACGAGCTTGTGCCGGAGTCTGAGCGCTTCGCTGATGGCGGCCGAGACAGGAGCGGTGTCCGGTGTTTCGGAGGAGACGGTGATGTTGTTGATGTGCGTCTGACCCTGGAGCTTCTTCTGCACGGTCGTGTAGGGTGCGAAGACCGCGTCGTCCTGGTCCTGGCCGAACGCGCCCTGGCCCTTCGACGACATGACGCCGATCACCTTGAACGGCTGGTTGCGGATCCGGATGATCTCGCCGGTCGGGTCCACGTCTGGACCGAAGAGCGTCTCGGCGACGACCGTGCCCAGGACGGCAACCTTGGCCGCACTGGTCACGTCCTGTGCAGTGAAGAAGCTCCCGTATTTAGTCGGCCAGCTTCGAATCGCCTGGAAGTCGACGTCGACGCCCTGAATCTGGCTGGACCAGTTCTGGTTCCCCGCGATGATCTGCCCGCGCGAGTTGACGCCCGCCGACACGTATTGCACGCCCGGAACGGTGCGCAGGGCGGTTGCGTCTTCCGCATTGAGAGAGCTTGACTGACCCTGGCCCTGCCGGACGCCGCCCTGCGTGAAGTTGCCGGCGTTGATGTTGATGACGTTGGTGCCGGCGGACTTGACTTGCTCTTCGATGGTCGCCTGCGCGCCGCGCCCGAGCGCGACCATCGTGATGACCGCGCCGACGCCGATGATCATGCCCAGCATGGTCAGCACGGTGCGCATCTTGTTGCGGTTGAGCGCCTTGAGCGCGATGCGCAGCGTCATGATTATGGACATGGGGGTCTCCTAGGCGACGCCGTGCTCGGCCGGCTTGGGATCGGCCGGAACCGGAGGCGTGTCGACATCCTCATCCGGCGGCGGGAGCGCCGCGAGTTCATCTCCGGCATTCCGGCGCTTCGCAATCTTGTGATCGATCTGGATTTTGCCGTCGCGAAACCGGACGAGCCGCGTGCCGTGCTCGGCGATATCCATCTCGTGCGTGATGAGGATGATGGTGATGCCGCGCTCACGATTGAGCTTCTGGAAGATGTCCATGACCTCGATGCTCGTCCGCGTATCGAGGTTGCCCGTTGGCTCGTCCGCCAGGATGATCGACGGCTCGTTGATGAGCGAGCGTGCGATCGCGACGCGCTGCTGCTGGCCACCCGACAACTGGTTCGGGAAGTGGTGAAAGCGTTCGCCCAGCCCGACAGTCTTGAGCGCGTCCATGGCGCGGCGATGACGCTCGGACGACTTCATCTTCGACCCGCCGTTGTAGAGCAGGGGCAGCTCGACGTTGTCGAGCGCCGTGGTCCTGGACAGCAGGTTGAAGCCCTGGAACACGAACCCGATCTTCTTGTTGCGGACGATGGCGAGTTCGTCCTTCGACATGCGAGAGACGTCCTTGCCGTCGAGGAAGTAGTTGCCGCTAGTGGGGCGGTCGAGGCACCCGAGGATATGCATCAGCGTCGACTTGCCGGACCCCGAAGGGCCCGTGACGGCGACGAATTCCCCAGCCTCGACGTCCAGATCGGCCCCGCGCAACGCACGGACGATCACTTCGCCGACCGTGTAGGTCTTGACCAGGTTGCGAACAGAAATAACAGGCATGTTCTCTCTAGCTTTCAGCTTTCAGCTATCAGCTCTCAGCACCACACGCGACCAGCTTCATCGTGCTGAAAGCTGACGGCTGAGAGCTGATAGCTTCCCCTAGAACCCTCGTCCTCCGCCACCGCCACGTTGGCCGCCGCCACCCGGACCGCCGCGCTGCGGACCCATGAGCGGGTTGCCGGTGCCCGCTGCTGGCCAGGCCGCACCACGGGCTCGAGGCCGGTCAGCATGTTGACGACGACTTCCTGACCTTCCTTGAGCTCGCCGTCGATGACTTCGCTGTAGGTGCCATCGCTAACGCCGAGCCGGAGCTGGACGGACTTGAGTTGCTTGTTCTCATAGAGCCAGGCCCGGCCGCGGGTCTCGGTTATCTGCAGCGGTCCGAACAGCGAGTCGATCGTGGTGTGACCACTCGTCACGGATGAGCCCGCCGCCACACTGCCGGTCATTCCCCTGCCGAGGTCACGCCCGCTCGGTCCGGCCGATGCGGTGTTCGCTGCGGCGTTGCCCCTTGCGCCCTGACCGCCGCGTCCGCCTGCGCCTGGCTGGCCGCCGGGGCTGCCACCGACGCCACCGCGTCCGCCACCCTGGGCCTCGCGCTCCTTCATGCGTGCCTGGAAGCGCTCCTTCTCTTCGGGCGTCATGCTCGCCATGCGCTCTTCCATGCGCTTGCGGCGCTCTTCCGGAGTCATGTTCGGGTCGAAGCCGCGTCCGCCGCCGCCGCCAAATCCGCGTCCGCCGCCGGCTTCGCCACCACCAGGGGCAGCGCCGGGAGCGGTGGCCATGCGATCGCCGCCGCCTCTCGCCTCGGCCGACTCCGGACGTCCGCCCGCCGGAGGCTGAGCCGTCGCTTGAGGCGCGCGTGCCTGGGGTGTCGGCGCGGCAGTCGCGCCTCCTTGCGGTGCAACCTGCGGCGCGCCTTGTGGGGCTCCACTTTGCGCACCGGCTCCGCCTTGGGGGGGCGCACCGGCTCCGCCGCCGAATCCGCCCTGACCGCCGCCGCCATCCCGACCGCGGCCACCACCATCGCGCCCGCGGCCGCCCGCGAATCCGCCGGCGCCGCGCTGCGCTTCGGGAGGAACTGGCTGGTTGAGGACCTGGAACATCGCTTCGGTCGGGCGGAAACGAACCGCCGCCGTCGGCACGCGCAGGGCGTTATTGCGGCGCGCGATCTCGATGCCCACGGTGGCCGTCATACCCGGCTTCAACTTCAACTGGGGGTTGGGCACGGCGATGACCGTCGAGTAGACCACGACGTTCTGGACGACGGCCGGCTTCAGGCGCACCTGCTCGACCGCGCCGATGAACGTGTCGGTGGGGTAGGCGTCGACGCGGAACGACACCACCTGCCCGGGGCGCATCCGGCCCACGTCGGACTCGTCGATGTTCGCGACGACCTGCATCTTGGTCAGGTCCGCCGCGATGACGAAGAGCGTTGGTGCGTTCATGCTGGAGGCCACGGTCTGACCGGGGTCCACGTTGCGAGAGATCACGATCCCATCGATGGGGGACGTGATGACCGTATATCCCAGGTTGACCTGGGCCTGATTCAGACTGGCCCTGGTCTGGGTCAGGCTGGCCTCCGACGACTTGATCTGCGCGTCGGCACTCTTGACGTTGAGCTCGGCGGTCTCGAGGTCGGTGCGTGGCACGAGCTCCTTGGCGAACATGGTCTGCGCGCGCTCGTACTTCTGCTTCGCATCAGCGAGCTGTACCTTCAGGCGCTCGAGATCCGCCTGGGCCCTGATCACGTTGGCCTCCTGCGACGTGATCTGCACCTGGAGGATGGACGGGTCGAGCCGCGCGATGACCTGTCCCTTGCGCACGATCGAATTGAAGTCGGCGTAGAGCTCCTGTACGACGCCCGACACCTGCGTGCCGACGTCGACAGTGGTCACCGCTTCGAGCGTGCCGGTGGCCTGCACCCGCTCGACCACGTCTCCGCGGCTGACGGGCACGGTCGTGACCGTCGGCTCCGGCCTGGTGCGGTTCTGGTAGTAGGCCCAGCCACCGGTGCCCGCCGCCGCAATGAGGACCAAAAATACGATCAACTTTTTCATGATGTCGAATCCAACCTTCGCTCGCCTGCCGCGTGCGCGAGCTTCGGTTGGCAAGCCAAGCGAAGTACCCGACACGCGAAGGTTGTCCGCCGTAGCGCCATGCGCGAAGGCGGACGGTCCCCAATTACCGACTATGAATGCTGAGGCTCCTGATGCCCCGAGCGCAGTCCCTTCCAACCCTCTTCGAAAATCGTGTACACCGTCGGCACGAACACCAGCGTGATCAGCGTCGACGCCAGGAGGCCGCCGATGACCACCCGCGCCAGCGGCGCCTGCAGTTCGGCGCCTTCGCCGATCCCCAACGCCATCGGCACCAGGCCGAGCATCGTCGCGAGCGACGTCATCAGGATGGGCCGCAGCCGCGTCCGTCCTGCCGTCTCGACCGCTTGGCGCAACGGCACGTGGTCGCGGCGGCGCAGGATGTTGGTGTAGTCGACGAGGAGGATAGCGTTACTTACGACGATGCCGGCCAGCATGATTACACCGATGTAGGCCTGCAGGCTGAACGTCGTGTTCGTGAGCTTGAGCGCGAGGACGACGCCGATCGCGGCGAGCGGCACCGAGAACATGATGATGAACGGATCGCGCAGCGACTCGTACTGCGACGCCATGACCGCGTAGACGAGCAGCACGGCGAGGATCAGCATCATCTGCAGCTGCGAGAACGCCCGCGCCTGCTCTTCGGCTTCGGCGCCGAAGCTGACCCGGAAGTCCGGTGGCACGGCCACCTCGGAAAGGCGCGAGTTGACCGCGTCGAGCGCGCTGCTCAGTGTCGTCTGCGGCTCAGCGGTCACCCGGATGATTCGCTCCTGGTTCTTGCGCTGGATCTCGGTCGGGCCAGACTGGTTCTGGACCGTCATGAGGTTCTTCGCCTCGATCACCTGTCCCTGCGAGGTGCTCAGCAGGATATTGCTGATGTCTTCGACGCGGCCGCGATCCTCTTCGCGCAGCCGGACGATAATCGGATACTCGTTGCCGCCCTCTCGGAAATACGCGGCCTGGGTTCCGCCGACGCTCGTCCGTATCGAGTTGGCCACGCCGGTGACCGACAGCCCGAGCAGCGCGGCCTTGGGCCGGTCGACCTGGATGGCAAGCTCGGGTCTCCCGTCGTCGCGGCCGACGCGGGCGTTGCGGATCTCGGGGATGCGGTCCATCACGGTCTTGGCGCCCTGCGCGACGCGCTGCGACACCTGCAGGTCGTCGCCCTGGATCTCCAGGGAGATGCGCGATTCGCCGCCGCCGAAGAGGCGATTCTGCTGCTGGTTGCCGCCCGAGGCACGCGTCGTGATGATGACGCCGGGGATGATGCCGGGCAGCTGCCGGTTGAGGTCGCGCGCGATCTGCTCGCTCGAGCGGGTCCGCTTGTCCCTGGTCACGAGCCGGAGCGTCATGTTCACGCGGTTCGAGCCGCCGCCCCCGAACCCGCCGCCGCCGCCGGCCTGCGTGATGATGTCCTCGGCCTCCGTCACGTACTCCTTGCCCAGTCCCTCGAGGCGGAGAGCGACTTCTTCGGATCGCTCCGCACGCGTGCCCACGGGTACCTCGGCGGTCACCTGTACTTCACCTTCGTCGGTCTGCGGCATCAGCTCGAAGCCGATGGTTGGCAGGATCATCGCCGCGGCGACGACGCACGCGGTGCCGACACCGAGCACGGTCGGGCGGTGCTTGAGCGCGACGTGAATGATGCGGCTGTACTTTTCGTCCATGCCGTCGAGGAACCGTTCGCTCCAGGAGTAGAGCCGGCCGGACAGGCCGCGCCGCTCGGCGACGGGCGGCGGCAGCTTCAAAAGTCGCGAGCAGAGGACCGGCACGATCGTCACGGCGACAAACAGCGACATGGTCAGCGAGAACATCACGACGACCGACAGCTGCTTGAACATGATGCTCGAGACGCCGGTCAGGAAGAGCAGCGGGACGAACACGGCAATGTGCGTCAGCGTCGAGGCGAGGATGGCCGACCAGACTTCTTCGCTCGCGTCGATCGAGGCCGTCATCCGGTCTTTCCCGTGTTCCATGTGGCGGAACGTGTTCTCGAGGACGACGATCGAGGCGTCGACGATCATGCCGATGCCGAGCGCCAGACCGCCGAAGGTCATCGTGTTGAGCGTGTAGCCGTTGAAGTAGAGCAGGGCGAACGTGCCGATGACCGAGATCGGAATCGACGTGAAGACGATGAAGGTCGCGCGCAGGTTGCGCAGGAACAGGAAGATGATCAGCATGACCAGGCAGCCGCCGACGAGGGCGTGTTCCTGGACGGCGTGGATCGACCGGCTGATGAACACCGAGCTGTCGTCGAGGACAGTCATCGTGACGCTCGGCATCTCGCGGTTGATCTTGGCCACTTCCGCGCGGACGGCGTCGGCAATCTCGACGGTGTTGGTGCCGGACTGCTTGGTGACACGCAGGCGCACGCCCGGCTTGCCGTTGATCCGTGTGAAGGACCGGAAATCCTCGGTCGAGTCCTTGATCTCGGCGATGTCGCGCATGTAGACGGGTACGCCCGTCCGGGTCATCACGACGAGGTCCCGGATCTCGTTCAGGTTCTCGAACTGGCCCTGGCTGCGGACAAGGAACGTACGGTCGCCTTCGTCGATTTCGCCGAGCGGGATGTTCTGGTTCTCCGTGCGCAGCAGGTTGACGACGCGGTCGACCGGCAGGTCGAGCGCGCGGATCTTCTCCTTGGACAGCTCGACGTGGATCTGGCGGCGGAGGCCGCCTTCGACGGTCACGGCCGCGACGCCGGGGACACGCTCGAGTCGCTGCGAGAGGTCGTGCTCGGCAATCTCGCGCAGCTTGACGCGGTCGTAGTCCCCTTCGAGGCCGACGCCCATGATCGGCGCGGCGCTGGCGTCGAACTTGAACATGACCGGCGCGTCGGCTTCCTCGGGGAGCCGGCCGCGAACGCGATCGAGCCGGTTGCGGATGTCATCGGCCGCCTCGTTGAGGTCGGTGCCCCACGCGAGGTTCAGCGTCACGCGCGCCGAGCCTTCCGACGAGGTCGACTCGAGACGCTCGAGGCCGGCGACGGCGCTGAGCGCCTGCTCGATCGGGCGGGTGACGAGCTCTTCCATCTCGAGCGGACCGACACCGCCGTAGCCGACGCGAACGGTGATGCTCGGGAACGAGACGTCGGGCATCAAGTCGACTGGCAGGCGCACAAGCGACAAGCCGCCTATCAGCATCACGACGGCCGACAGCATGAACATCGTGATCGGACGCTCGATTGCCAGACGCGGAATGCTCATCGGCTGCTGCTCCCCTGGGGCGCTGTCCCCGTCGACGTTCCCTGTCCCGAGCCCGCTCGTCCCCGGCCCGTGCCCTGACCAGCGGCGACGATCCGATCGCCGTCCTTGAGCGCACTGGCGCCCGTCGTGATGACCTGCCCGCCGCCGTCGAGCCCCTTGGTGATCTCGATCACCTCGCCGTCGCGGATGCCGACCTCGACGGGGAGGAACTTCGCCGTCATCACGTTCTGGCCTCCGCCACCGCCACGCGTGCCTTCGGCCTTTTCGTCGAGCGCGGCGATGAACACGCCGCTCTTGCCACCGAGGTCGACGAGCGCGTTGCGCGGGATGGTAATCGCGTCGCTGCGCGTGCTGATCGTGAGGTGCACGCGCGAATACATCCCCGGTTTGAGGCGGTAGCCGACGTTGGGCACTTCGATTTCGATTTCCGCCGTCCGCGTGGCCGGGTCGAAGACGGGGGCGACGCGACTGACGCGCCCCTTGAAGGTCTCGCCGGGATACGCGTCGACCTCGACGTTGGCCGCCGTGCCCACGGGCACCCGCCGCATATCGCGCTCGACCAGGTTCGCCACCATCCGCACCGTGCGGATATCCACGACCGACGCCACCGGCGCGTTCGTGCTCGCGAACGCGCCCGGATCGAGGTAGCGCTTGCCGATGAAGCCGTCGACCGGCGAGACGATCTGCGTGTTGGTCAGCGTGATCTTCAGCTCGTCGAGCCGCGCTTTGGTCTGCTCGAACTGCGCGCGCGCCAGATCCAGCTGCGCGAGGGCCGCCTGGTGGCGAGCGTCGACGTCGTCGAATGTTTGCTGGGGCAGCAGCTGCCGCTCGTAGAGGCTGCGCGAGCGATCGAGGTTGTTCTGCGCCAGCTTGAGATCCGCTTCGCGCTGGCGAATCGACGCCTGCGCCACCTGATAGGACGCCTCGGCCCCGCGGACCTGCTCGCGCAGCTCGCTGTCCTCGACGCGGGCGATGACCTGCCCCTGGCGGACCGGATCACCGAGCTTCACGTCGACGACCTGGAGGCGCCCGTTGGCCCGAGGTACGACTTCGACCGTCGCGGCGCCGATCAGGTTGCCAACGACCAGGATCTGCTCGGCGACCGGCGCCCGCTTGACGGTGGCGAACTCGACGGGCATGGGTGGCCTCGACGCGCGGCCGCCTCCCGCCGCTGGCGCGCCGCCGCCCGCCGATTTTCCGCTCCGGTTGTAGGCCAGGACGCCCGTCAGGGCGACGAGGGCGACGACTACGACCGCGATTGTTCTACGCATGTGAATCCTAAGCTCTCAGTTTTCAGCCGACCGCTCTCAGCTGAGAGCTGATGGCTGATGGCTGACGGCTCTACCGTGGGCTAATCTGCGTGCGCTGGAAGTCGACGAGCGCGCGACGATAGTTCAGGTGCTCGCGGAGCTCGCGGTTACGCGCGTCGGCGAGGTCGCGTTGCGCCTGGACCACTTCGAAATTGGTCGCCATGCCGACATCGAGCTTGCTCTGCGCCGCTTCCGCCCGCTTGACCGAGAGCTCGCGTGCGGCGGTCGCCGCCTGGATCGCTTCGAGTGAGCTGCGGATGGCGATGGCCGCCGCGGTGACTTCCGTCGCGATCTGCAGCTCGGTCGCCTTTATGGATGCCTGGTTCTGGCGAATCACGATTTCCTGGCGCGCCTTGTTGGCCTCGGCCTGGCTGGTGCCGATCGGATATGAGAAGTCGACTCGCACCGTCCATGTCGGGGCGTCGAAATTTCCGACGCCGCCGAGCGCGTCCCACCAGTTTGAGGGTGGGATTGTCGCATCACTTGGCTTCCCGCCACGTCCGTCCAACCGGTATGTGCCGACCATGTTCAACGTCGGTAGCGTCTGGTTGCGAAGGCTGCGCAGGGAGATGTTGGCCGAGTCGATGGTCTTTTTCTGCGTCAGGAGGTCGGTCCGGTTGGCCAGGGCGTTGCGGACGGCGGCCTCGAGATCGATTGCCTCGGCGCTCGGAGAGGGACGATCGGTGGCGTTGAGCGTCGCCGTCCACAGCGGGTCGTCGGTGCCGCTCACGATGAGCCGCTTGAGCGCCAGTTCGGTATTCTGCAGCGTCGCCTCGGCGTTGACGAGGTTCTGCCGGCGCGTCGCTTCCTCGGCCTGCGCCTGCACGATGTCGATCGGCGCCATCGTGCCGATCTCGACGCGGGCGCGGTTGTCTTGGACGAGCTTCGACGACAGGTCCAGCGACGCTCGCTGGTTCTCCAGGTTCAGGATCCCGAAGACGAGCTCCCAATAGGCGTTCCGGACCTGCGCAACCGTGCTCGCAGTCGTGGCTTGGAGATCGAGCTCGGCCTGGTCCTGCTGGATGGCGGTCGTCAAGAGGGTTGTCCGGTTGTTGTCGATCTTGAAGTTCGCCAGCAGGGGTTGGGTGTACTGCGCCTGGAAGCCAGTCGTGTAGGCCGTCAGGAACTGCGCCGTCGTCTGCGTCGTCACCTGACGGTTGTTCGTCCAGTTGATCTGATAGTTACCGCCGAACTTCGACACGTTCTGGGTGACGCCGGCGTTCCAGCCCGCCGTGTCCTGATTCGTCTTCAAGCCACCATCGGTTGTCAGTCGTCCGAGGGTGGTTTGCGAGTTGTTGCTCACCTGAGACGTCACGTTCGGACGGTAGAAGGCGCGCGTCGCCGCGAGCGAGTAGTCGAACGTCTGCGGCGTCAGCCGCTGCGAGGCGAGCGTCAAGTTGCGCTCGAGCGCGCGGGCCACGGCTTCGTCGGCGGTCATGTCGACCTTGGTTCCCGCCGTCGCCGCCTGCCCTTGCGTGCCGTCGGTCGACGTCGTATTGAGCCTCACCATGGCCTGGTCGATGAGCGACTTGACGTGGTCGGGGTCCGGCGTCGGCGCCGTCTGCTTCTGAGCGCCGAGCGGCACGGCAACCGAGAGGGTCAACGCGGCTGTAACGATGAGTGATGATGCGGTCTTCCTCACAAACGGCCTCCAGGTGAAACCTACGACGAACCAAAAAGTGTTGTGACGAGCTGACGGCGGCGTGTGGTGTCTTCTCAACGCTTGTCGCCGCGGCCCTGATTCTGCCGCTTGCGTTCCTCTTCCATCCGGGCGCGCATCTCGTCGACCTTGACGCGCTGCTCGGGTGTCAGCAGGAGGTGCATGCGGTAGATCATCACCGTGCGCGTGGCGTTGTTCTCGGCGCGCAGCTTCTCGACCTTCTCGACTTGTTGCGCGACGATTGGCACGTCGGCGGTGTACGCCTTGATGGTCGTGGCAAGCGCGTCTTCCAGCGTCTCGAGTTCGTGCCACTTGTCACGCAGCTTGGGCGCGGTCGACTCCCAGACCTCGTTGATCTTCTTGCTCTGCTGATCGGTGAGGCGGAGTTCCTTCCGCGTCTCGGGGTGCAGCCACCACTTCCAGCGGGGCGGCCCCTCGTCTTGAGCCGCAGCCGAATCGGGCTTCTTGGTGTCCCCGCGCTGCTGCTCGCAGAGGCCCGCCGCGCCGGCGTCAGCCGAACCAAGAAACGCTACCAGAAAGACCCACGCAAAATGTCTGGACATGCGATCGTACTCTCCAGAAAAACTACGCAGTCGTATACGACCCCCTTCCATCCCTCGTTTACTGTTGAGAGGGCGCGGCGGCAGATGGCGCCGCCCCGGCAGGCTTCTGTAAGCTGCTGAGAATACACCACAAAATCGCTGGCAGCTAGCTTGCTTTACGGATTTCCCGCCGGCTGGTTTCGAGACAAAAGTGTGGCAGCTACGCCGACGCGAAGCGACCCAGCCGTTCGATGACTTCGCCGACGATGTTATTCGGGGTGGACGCGCCGGCCGTAAGGCCCACGGTGAGGGGATTGGAGGGCGGAAGCCACCCGCGCGACACCTGTTCGGGACTGACGGTCGTCGACGGCGCGCCCACCGGCCGATGCCGCACTTGGTCCGCCGAGACGAGGCACTCGGGGTCGGCGATATGGAACGTCGGCACGCGCTCGGCGCAGATCCGGGCCAGGTTGCAGGTGTTGCTGCTGTTGTAGCCCCCGACGACGAGCATCAGGTCGAGCGGCTGGGTGTCGAGGAGCGCCAGGACCGCGTCCTGCCGCTCCTGGGTCGCGCTGCAGATGGTGTCGAACGCGCGAAAGTGGTGGGGAAGTGCCGCCTCGCCATACCGGTCGGTCATCGCGGCCCGCAGCATTTCCCCGATCTCGAGCGACTCGGACATGAGCATGGTCGTCTGGTTGGCGCAGCCGATTCTCTCGAGGTCGCGATCGGGATCGAACCCCGGCGAGACGGCGTCCCCGAAGCGGGCGAGGAAGCGGGCCGCGTTCCCGCCCGATCGGACGAAGTCACAGACGACTTGTGCTTCCTCGCGATCGAGCACGACGAGAAAGCGCCCCTGCGGGTATTTCAGCGCCTGCGACGCCGTCGCGCGCGTTTCTTCGTGTTTGATCTTGCCGTGGATGATCGCGGTATATCCGTCCTGCGCGTAGCGCACGACGTTCTTCCAGACGTTGAGCACGGACCCGCACGTCGTGTCGACGAGCGTGCAGCCCTGGTCGACTAGGCGCGCCATGTCACCCACGGTCACGCCGAAGGCCGGCAGGATCACGACGTCTTTCGGTCCGAGCGTTTCCCACGGTTCGGCCGACTCGCTCAGGAACCGGATGCCGGCGGCGCGCAGCCGATCGTTGACGTGGGGATTGTGGATGATCTCGCCGGTCAGGTAGACGTTCTGCTCGGGAAATCGCCGCCGTGCCTGATAGGCGTAATCGACGGCGCGGTCCACGCCGTAGCAGAATCCGAATTCGCGGGCGAGATGCACGACGAGACGCCCGACGCGGTGCTGGAAGTCGTGTGCTCGCACATCCTCGACGATGCCGCTGTGGTAGGCGGCGGCCAGTTCTCCGGCCACCGCCTCCTTCATGTCGAGGCCCTTGCGGAAGATGAGAGGCTTGGTCTGGGGCGTCGTGGCCAACGTGCTACCGGGGCCGTTCGATGTCCCGCGCGCGAGGCGTGATGTCGTCGATCGACCGGAGCATCGACAAGCGCTCGCTGGTCCGTGCGGGGTCTGCGCCGAAGAACAACATCTCGTCGGACACCGACGACGCGGGCACAACGGACGGCCCGCCCGCTGGCTGCGGCGCGACGAATCGCGCGTTCTGGACGGTCGCCTGCGGACGCGCGGGGGTGAACGCGTGCCGGATATCGAAGAACTGGCCGGCCGCGAGGCCGATGACGAGTCCGGCCGCGGCCGCCGCAGCCACCCAGCGCTGCATGTGGCCTTGCGTCGACGTCACGGGACGGGCAAACCGCGGGAAGGCGATGACACGCGCCGGACGCTCGAGCGCCTCGAGACGGCGCATCACCTGCGCCTGCTGAGCGGCGAGCCGCTCGGGTGGAAACGCGTCGTCAGCTTCCGACTGTGCGTCGTCGTGGATTTGCTCGAGCCAGTCGGTGAAGGCGGCATACCGCTCCTGGCACTGCGCGCAGGAGGCCAGATGCGAATCGGCGAGAGGCTGGCCGCCGGCGACGGCACCGCTCCATAGATCCGCGAACTTGTCGTCACTCAAGTGACGGTTCGCCCGGCTTCGACTAAGAAGTGACACGGCGCTTTTCTCCCACGACTCCGATGCTCGCCGCATCGTCGGCGAGCAATGTACGTAACCGTCGAATGGCCCGGAACAGATGCACGCGCACGGTCGACTCGTTGAGCCCCGTCATGGCGCTGACTTCACGCGACGTGCAGCCCTCGTAGTGGCTCAACATGAACACCGATCGCTGACGCTCCGGCAGCCGCGCGAGCGCCGCCGCGAGCTTCTGCCGCCGCTCGCGCCCGAGCACCTGATCCTCCGGTGACGGACCGCCGCTCGCGACGCGATCCGTGAAGTCCCGCTGGCCGTGCGGCGATTCGGGCATCGGCACGAGCCATCGCTCGCGCCGCGTCCGCGCCTTGATCCGATCCAGGCACCCGTTGATCAGGATGCGCGTGAACCAGACTTCGAACGGCAGCTCCTCGCGGAAGGACGACAGGTGCGAATACGCCTTCACCAGCGCGTCCTGCACCGCCTCGTCCGACTCCGCCGAATCGCGCAGGTAATGAAACGCAATCCGGGCCGCACGCCGCTGATGGCGAGCCACCAGCTCGGCGTAGCGCTCGCGCGCCTCGGCGTGGCGGCCTTCGGCCTGCAGTGCCTTGACCGCAGAGGCTGCCGCGCTGTCGGCTTCGCGGGTGGGGAGGCCCGCGGCCTGAGCTCCTGTCATCTGATTACGCTTCCCGCCAGCCACCGTTTACCGGGTACCCAATCTGGTGTCCATTATACGGGACATATATCATTGCCGGTGGGGCCCCGCCGTCTCTCACTGCGCTTCGGGCCGCACCCCCAGGCGCGGCCGCTCGCGCTCCGCGCTCACGGCGGCTCAAGGCTGCCACGGGCACGCTCGCCGTGCCGGGCTGTCGCTGGGACTTGCCCCGCAGCCCAGTCGGCAGCGCCTGCGGCTCGAGCGCGGCGCGTAGTCGCCGCGCGAGGCGAGCGGGGGTGGGGCCCCGCGAGCTCTGATTAATGCAGACCGCATCGCCGATGCAGCTGGATGGTGTCTAGAATGAACAGGTGGACGTCGTTTCCAGCGCCCAGGGGCGCCCGCGCGCCTCGGAATTCGTGTTCGCCCGGCTCAGGTACGAGTCCGGCGACTGGGACTACAACCCCAAGGTCGCGGCCAACATCCTCAACTCCGTCGTCGAGTACACGACCATCCCCGTCTATCCGGAGGAGGTCGTGATCGCGGCGTCGTCGGATGAGCTCATGGCGTTTCCGTTTCTCTTCATGACCGGCCACAAGCTGGTTCGCTTCAGCCGCGACGAGCGGGAGCGACTGCGCCGCTACGTCGAGCACGGCGGGCTGCTGTTCTCGGACGACTGCAACCACGACGTGAATGGCCTTTACGCCCGCAGCTTCGAGGAGGAGATGAAGGCGACGTTCTCCGAGAGCACGATGCCGAAGCTTCCCAAGCGTCATCCGGTCTATCGCAGCTTCTTCACCTTCGAGGACGGCCCCCCGACGACGTCGCACGAGCTCAACGGCTGGGGTGACGAGATTGTGCACGACTATCTGCGCGGCATCGATCACGCGCGCCGGCTCGGCGTGCTCTACAGCAACAAGGACTACGGCTGCGAGTGGGACTACGACTGGCGCAACAAACGCTTCCAGCGCGAGGACAACACGAAGTTCGGGGTCAATGTGGTGGTGTATGCGATGACGAGCTGAGCGGCGGGCTCAAGGCTCAAGGCTCAGGGCTCAGGCAAGATCTTCGAGTATGTGGTCGAAGGTTTTACTTGAGCCTTGAGCCCTGAGCCTTGAGCCATGACTACGCCCGGATAGTAGTACCGCACGACGTCGGCGGGCGTCGCGCCGGCGCGCAGGCGCGCGAAGGCGCCGGCCTGGCAGAGGCCGACTCCGTGGCCGTAGCCACGGCCCGAGAACGTGAACATCGCGCCCGTGCGGCGGACGTCGAACCGGGTGCTGCGCAGCGCGCGCGGGCCGAACGCGCGGGTCAATTGTTGTCGAAAGTCGTCTCCACGAACGACCGCGCTCGTGCCCGCCGCTCCGGCCTCTTTCGCCATATGGCTGAGCACGGCGATTCGTTCCGCCCGGCCGGCGTCGTCGCGGCTCACGATGTCGATCGCGTCGAGGCGGCCGCTGACGTTGAGCGCGGCGGTCAGCGCGCCGAGAGAGACCTCGTACTGCCACGCGGCATGCGCGTCCTTCGCCGCCCCCTCATCGGGCCGCGCGACCAGGTAAGGCCGGTCGACACCGCCCCACACCGCGGCCGACGTGCTCGTGTAACCACCGCAATCGGCGTGGAACAGCGCCTGTGCAGGCTGGCGATCGAAGGTGAGGATGACGCCCGCCGTACGGGCGACGGCTTCGGATGACGCCGCGGCCCACCTCGACGTGCGGAGCCGTCGCGGATCGAACAACTGACAATGCGTCGTCGAACAGAGGTCGAACCCCTCACGCGCGTGGCGTCCCAGATGAGAGACCGCGTAGGTGCGTCCGATGATGGTCTGGACCTCGAGCATACGCTCCACCGTCTCGACGTCCCCCGCGGCGGGCGCCACCTCGCTGAGCGCCGTGGCCTGCACATATTCTTCGAGCGGCACGTCGCGTACGACGGTGACGCCCTGTTCGGTGAATTGCACGCGGACGGCGCGGGGGAGGGCGGCGCCTCCCGACGGGACCGCTGGGGTGATGGGGGTCGATACGCACGCGGCGCTCGACCACAGCAGGAGCGCACCGAGCGCGAAACGCTTCACCTCCATCGTATCGGCTCGGGCCGATGGTAAAGTTAGCGCGGTTCATGGCGCGAATCCTCCTCATAGACGACGATCCCGGCGTGCGCGAGAGTACCGGCCGGATGCTGCGCGCCGCGGGCTACACGGTGCAGGAAGTGTCGACCGGCGAAGAAGGATTCGAGCTCGCGAAGGGCGGCGGCTTCGACGTCATCCTGTCCGACATGCGGATGCCGGGACTCTCGGGGATCGACGTCCTGCGCAAGCTCCGCGACGTGCACGTGGACGCGTCGTTCATCGTGATGACGGGCTTTGGGACGGTAGACACCGCGGTCGAGGCGATGAAGCTCGGCGCCGTCGACTTCGTGCAGAAGCCGTTCTTTCGAGACGAGTTGCTGATGCGGGTCCGATCCGCCGCGGATCGGCGGCAGCTCGCCCGGCAGGTCGTGCTGCTGCAGCGCCAGATTCAGCCCGATCCGTCGCTCGACGCGCTCGTCGGCGCGAGCCGGGCGATGACCAAGGTCAGGGATTTGATCCGGCGCGCGGCCGCCGCGCCGGGCACGGTGCTCATTACCGGTGAGACCGGCACGGGAAAGGAACTGGCGGCGCGCGCCATTCATGCCAGCGGCCCGCGCGCGCGCCGCGCATTCGTGGCGGTGAACTGCGCGGCGCTGACCGAGTCGCTGCTCGAAGCCGAGCTCTTCGGCCATACGAAGGGCGCATTCACGGGCGCGTCCGGCGCGCGCGCCGGACTCATCGAGCACGCCGAAGGCGGCACACTCTTCCTCGACGAAATCGGGACACTGTCGAAGGGCCTGCAGGCGAAGCTGCTGCGTGCGCTCGAGTCGGGCGAGGTCCGCCGTGTCGGTGAGAACGACAGCCGGACGGTCGATGTCCGGTTCGTCGCCGCCACGAACATCGATCTGAAGGCCGCGACGACCGCCGGGGAATTCCGGAGCGACCTGTACTACCGGCTCGACGTTCATCAGGTCCACATGCCCGCCCTCCGCGAGCGCAGCGATGACATCCCGTCGCTCGTCGAGCACTTCCTGGCGCGCTACGGTACAGCCGCAGGCGTGACCGCGTGCGCAGCGGCGGCGATGGACGTCCTCGTCACCTACTCGTATCCCGGCAACGTGCGTCAGCTCGAACATCTCGTGCAGCGGGCGGTTGCCAACGCGCGCTCGTTCGAGCTCACTCTGGACGATCTGCCAGAAGAGCTCCTGGCCGAGCCGTCCGCGGCAGCTCCCCCGGAAGGAAGCGTTGCCGCGGCGCGCGAGAAGGCCGAGCGCGAGATGGTCGTGGCGACCCTGTCGAAGCACAGCGGCGAGATCGGCGCCGCCGCCCGTGAGCTCCAGGTCAGTCGCACGACGATGTGGCGTTTGATGAAGAAGCACGGGATCGAGGGCTAGCGGCTGTTTCATCTACGAAACATCGCCGTCTTTCACTTTTGCAACATCACCCGGCCGACCGCGTTCCCGCACGGAACGTTTCCCTCCTGTAAGTCGCTGACCCTTCACGGTTCCGCACAGCCGCGCCCGGTCGTGTGCGGTTGCGGCCCGGCTCTTGCCTCAGCCTTCGTGTCGTCGCCCCTCGTCGCCTCGGACTGACGACTGTCGACGCACGACTGACGACTGATCCATGTCTCAAACACCTGCTTCACTCCTCGTCGACCGGATGACGGTACACAACCGCCGTCTCCTGTGGGAGCTTCAGACGATCAACGAGATCGCCGAAGGCATCAGCCAGTCCCTGGAGCTCGACGACGTGTTGACCGGGGCCCTGCAGCGCATCGTGCGGGCGTTCGACGCGGTCGGCGCGTCGATCCGGCTGCGCGACGAACGCACCGGGCGTTACGAGATGACGGCGTCGGTGGGGCCGTCGCGCGTGCAGCGGTTCTGGAACGGCCCGGCCTCGTGGCCGAGCGAACAGGTGATTGCCACGCGCACCGCCGTGGTCGTCGAGGACCTGGCGCCGGGCGTCTCGAACGCGAGCCGCTCGGAGTTCATGATGCGCAGCGGCATCAGCCTCCCGTTGCTCGCCGCCGACGAACTGCTCGGCGTGCTGAGCGTCGGCGCGTCGAGCCCGTCGCGGTTCGATCTGGCGGACGAGCGGCTGCTGGCAATCATCGCCGGACAGATTGTCGTCGCCGTGCAGAACGCACGCCTCCACGACTCGGTCCGCCGCGGCAAGCAGGAATGGGAGCGCACCTTCGACGCGATCAGCGATCCGATTGCCGTCTTCGATCGCCACGGGCGGCTCCTGCGAGGGAACACGGCGCTCGCGGCGCTTCTCAACCGGCCGGTGACCGCGATTCGCGGCGTGGCGTGTGGCGAAGTCGGGCTCTGCGGAGGAGGCTGTCCGTCGTGCGCAATCGGGCGCGCCCTGTCGCACGACGGTTCCCAGCGGGCAGACGCCGACGCCGCCTGTACTGAGGTCACGCTCACGCGCGCCGAGCGCGCCGAGATCACGCTCGCCGACCAGCAGATCCTGAGCGTGACGACGTTTCCGGCCGTCGACCCCGGCGCGCCCGGCGCGTCGGTCGTGCAGGTCGCGAAGAACGTCACGGAAGAGATTCGCTCGGCGCGGAGGCTGCGGCACATGAGCGAGGAGCTGGGGAAGACCAACGCCCAGTTGACCGCGACGGTGGACCGCCTCAAGTCGACCCAGGCGCAGCTGCTCCAGGCGGAGAAACTCTCAGCGATCGGACAGCTGGTGGCCGGCGTCGCCCACGAGCTGAACAACCCGCTGACCAGCGTCATCGGGTTCGCGCAGCTGCTCGAGAGCGAACTGCGGTCGGGCGATCCCGCCCGCCCGGCGGAAGAAGTCGGCCAGGACCTGCGTCGCATCGCCGAGGAGTCCGGGCGCGCGGCGAGCATCGTCCGCAACCTGCTCGCGTTCGCCAGGCGCCAGACCGCGGCCCGTGCACCGCAGGACGTGACCGAGCTCGTACAGCGCGTGCTCTCGCTCCGGACCTACGAGTTCAGGCTCAACAGCGTGGAGCTCCTGACCGAGTTCGAGCCCTGGCTGCCGCCCGTCGTCGCCGACGGCAGTCAGCTGCAACAGGCGCTGCTCAACCTCATCCTGAATGCGGAGCGCGCCATGCGCGGCCGCGCGACGCGGCGCCTCACGGTCGGGGCGCGGGTCGATCCCCGGGCCGCCGCGATCGAACTGTTCGTGACCGACACCGGGCACGGGATCGATCACGAGAATCTGAGCCGCATCTTCGACCCGTTTTTCACCACGCGTGAGGTCGGCGAGGGCACCGGCCTCGGGCTGAGCATCTGCTACGGCATCGTGCGCGACCACGGCGGGCAGATCGCCGTGACCAGCAAGGTGCAGGTCGGCACCACGTTCTCGATTCTGCTGCCGGCGCGGATCGACCCGCCGGCCGAGACCGACGCCGCCGTCCTGGTTGCGCATGTCGATCAGACCGACCGCGACTTCATCTCGGCCGCGCTGGCTGCCTGGGGCTACACCGTCAGTTCGACCGACCGCGCCGACGACGCGCTGGCGCGCTATGGGCGCGGGGGCCTGCGCGTGGCCTTCGTCGACCGCCGCATCCTCGCGGCCAACCTCGAGGCGTGGCGCGGCGCGCAGCCGCCCGGTGCGGTCCCGGTCCCCATCGTCGTCATGTCGACGGCCGGCGACGAAGGGGAGGCCGGGCAGTTCGGACACGAGCAGGCGAGCGCGCTGCTGGTGCCGCCGTTTCAGTTGCCGGCACTCCGGACGGCGCTGGCGGCCGTGATCCTCGACAGTGTGGGGGGCGCATGACCAATGCACGACCGCTGCTGGTGATCGTCGATGACGAGCAGGGCATCCTCGACGTCGTATCTCGCTTTGCCGAGCGTGCGGGCTTCGACGTGACGGCCTGCGCGGACGGCCGCGCGGCCATCTCGCTCATCAAGACGCGCCGGCCAGACCTTGTGATGGTCGACTTGCGAATGCCCGAGGTCGGCGGCCTCGACATCCTCCGTGCCATCCGCGACGTCGACGCGCACTGCCAGGCCGTGCTCATGACGGGCTACGCGTCGGTCGACACGGCCGTCGAGGCGGTGAAGCTCGGCGCGATGGACTACTTGAGCAAGCCGCTCGACTTCGGCCGGCTCGATCAATTGCTCGCGGGCGTCCGCGAGGAGATCGACCGTCGGCGCAGCGTCCTCTCCATGGAAGGGGACCTGGCGCGGCGGCTCGAGTTCTACGGGATGATCGGCCGCGGTCCCCGCATGCAGGATCTGTTCGGGATGATCCGGCGCCTCGCCCCGCACGTCCGCCTGGCGCTCGTGACCGGCGAGACCGGCACCGGCAAGGAGCTCGTTGCGCGCGCGCTCCACGCGATCGGTCCACGACGCGATCGCCGGTTCATCGCCGTCAACTGCTCCGCGGTCAACGACACGCTCTTCGAGAGCGAGCTCTTCGGGCACGTGCGTGGCGGGTTCCTCGGTGCCACGGACAACAAGCCGGGCCTATTCGAGCTCGCGGACGGGGGCACGCTCTTCCTCGACGAGATCGGCGGCCTGCCGTCGACCGCCCAGGCCAAGCTCCTGCGCGTGCTCGAGCTCGGCGAAGTCAGCCGCGTCGGCGCGCTCGACGTGCGCAGGATCGACGTCCACGTGATTGCCGCGACCAATCGCGACCTCCGCACCGAAGTCGCCGCCGGCCGCTTCCGAGGCGATCTGTTCTATCGCTTGAACGTCGTCGAGGTGAAGCTGCCGCCGCTCAGGGACCGGCGCGAGGACATTCCGTACCTCACCGCGGCGTTCGTCCGCGAGATTGGCGAGCGGCTGCAGAAACCTTTGCAGGGGCTCACGCCCGGGGCGGAAGCGAGGCTCACCGATTCGACGTGGGACGGCAACGTGCGCGAACTGCGCAATGTCGTCGAGCGTGCCTGCATTCTGGCTGATGGGGAGTTCGTGACCGAGCGGGAGCTGGCCGTCTGCCTGCCGCCGCCGGGGGCGACGATCGCGGCGCCCGCGTCGGCGCCCACCGCGACGGGAACCGCGCCTGAGAGGACGACGACCGATCTGCTGGTCAACGTCGAACGCGATCACATCCAGCGTGCCCTGGTGCGGACCGGCGGCAACAAGAAGGCCGCGGCGCAGATGCTCGGCCTCAGCCGCCGAGCGCTCTACCGCCGGCTCGAACGCCTCGAACTCTCGGGGACCATCTCCCGCCGCAGACAGTCGGCGATGCTCGAGGCGTGACCGTGGTGGACCTCCGCTCTTCTTCTGGACGGGCCAGAATCGCCACGGCACCTCCGCCCGCGGCCGAGGCCAAGCGCTCGGTGCTCATCGTCGACGATGAGCCCGGCGTCCGGCATCTCATGCGGCGATGGCTGGAGTCCCGCGGCTACGTCGTCGCGGTGGCGCCAGGTGCCGACAAGGCGCTCGAGCTGCTGGCGGCCGCGCCGACGGCCGTCGCCCTCTGCGACCTGCGCATGCCGGGTCACGATGGGCTCTGGCTGGCGGATCAGCTCCGCCGCGAGCATCCCGATACCGCGGTCATCATCGCCACCGGCCTCAACGACGTCGGGTCGGCCGTCGAGAGCCTGCGCCAGGGCGTCGTCGACTATCTGACCAAGCCGTTCGAGCGCGATCGCCTGTGTGAAGCCGTGTCGCGGGGCGTGGAGTGGCACCGATCGGCCTGCGATTCGCGGCGGTGGCGAGCGCTGCTCGAAGATGAGATGTTCGCCCGGCGGTCGCATCTGGAGGACATCATCGCCTCCCAGTTCGTCGACTCGGACGACGACTTGGACGTGCTGCTGGCGACGCTGTCGGCGACCAATCCAGATGCCTACGCGCACGCGTACCGGGTCGCGGCGCTCTCGGCCACCGTCGCGCGAGCCCTCGACGTGTCCGAGTCCGACGTCGCAACGGTCGAGCGCGCCGCGCTCCTGCACGATCTCGGGAAGCTGGCGATGCCGGACGCGGTGCTGCGCAAGCCGGCGCCGCTCACGGTCGAGGAGCAGCGGCTCATCCGCCTTCATCCCCGCATCGGCTGCGAGCTCATCGAGCACGTTCCCTATCTCGCGCTGGCCGCGGCGGTCGTCAGGGATGCGCACGAACGCGTCGATGGCCTGGGATATCCGAACGGCCGCCGGGGCGACGATCTCAGCCTCCCGGCGCGTATCGTGGCCGTTGCCGACGCCTATGACACCATGACGCGCGCGCGGGTCTTCCGCGATGCCATGACTCCCGCAGCGGCCCTCGCGGAGCTCGAACGCTGCAGCGGGACACAGTTCGATCCGCGCGTCGTCCTCGCCTTCCTGTCGATCGTCGACCGGGACTGAGCGAGGGCCGCCGCGTCTGGGCAATTGACTTCCCACCTCCGCAATCAGTACCATCGCTCCCTTCAGGTAGCCGCAAAGCACCTAATTGGTGTGGTTTATAGGCTCATACCTGGCGCTCGTGCGGGCGCGCCGGCACGCGGCACTGGTCGAGTGCGGTTGGTCCCTAGCACTCGTCGAGTGCGGTTGGTCCAGCACTCGTCGAGTGCGGTTGGTAAAAGAGGAGAGCATGTCACAGGCGCAGGCGACCGGGCTCGAACTGCACGGCATCACGAATGTCGCGCGCGTCTACTGGAACCTCAGTGTGCCGGCGCTCTACGAGGAGGCGGTCAGGCGTCGGGAGGCCATCATTTCGGCGGACGGCCCGCTGGTGTGCCGCACGGGTCAGCACACCGGGCGCTCCCCGAACGACAAGTTCATCGTCCAGGAGCCGTCGAGCGCGGACCGCGTGTGGTGGAGCAAGGTCAACCGGCCGATCGCCGCCAAGCATTTCGATGCGCTGCACCAGCGGCTGCTCAACTACGTCGAGGGCCGCGAGCTCTTCGTCCAGGACTGCCACGCCGGCGCGGATCCCCGCTACCGGCTCGCGGTACGGATCATCACCGAGCAAGCGTGGCACAGCCTGTTCGCGCGGCACATGTTCATCGACATCCCGGGGACGACAGGGATGCCGGCGCACACGCCCGAGTTCACGGTCATCGACGTTCCGGGCCTGCACGCCGAGCCGTCACACCACGGCACCAACTCGGAAGTCTTCATCATCCTGAACTTCGAGAAGAAGCTCGTCCTGATCGGCGGGACGAGCTACGCCGGGGAGATCAAGAAGTCGATCTTCACCGTGATGAACTACCTGCTGCCGCTTCGCAACGTCCTCTCCATGCACTGTTCGGCCAATGTGGGGAAGGAGGGTGACGTGGCGCTGTTCTTCGGCCTGTCCGGCACGGGCAAGACGACGCTGTCGAGCGATCACGAGCGGAACCTGATTGGCGACGACGAACACGGATGGAGCGAGGACGGCGTGTTCAACATCGAGGGTGGGTGCTACGCCAAGATGATCCGGCTGTCGGCCGAGGCGGAGCCCCAGATCTACTCGACGACGCGGCGGTTCGGCACGGTGCTCGAGAACGTAAAGATGGATGCGACGACGCGCGTCCTCGATCTCGATGACGACACGCTGACCGAGAACACGCGTGGTGCGTACCCGCTCGATTTCATCGACAACTGGGTGCCGTCGGGGCAGTCGGGCCATCCGCGCAATATCGTGATGCTGACAGCGGACGCGTTCGGCGTGCTGCCGCCGATCGCGCGGCTGTCTCCGGCCGGGGCGATGTATCACTTCCTCTCGGGGTACACGGCCAAGGTCGCCGGCACCGAGAAGGGAGTGACCGAGCCCAAGGCCACGTTCAGCACGTGCTTCGGCGCGCCGTTCATGGTGCTGCATCCGACGGTCTACGCGAGGTTCCTCGGCGAGCGAATCGCGCGGCACAACGTGAACGTCTGGCTGGTGAACACGGGGTGGACCGGCGGCCCCTACGGCACCGGGTCGCGGATGAAGATCGGCTACACGCGGGCCATGATTCGCGCGGCGCTCTCCGGTCAGCTCGACGAGGTGGCCTACGAGACCGATTCGCTGTTCAACCTGTCGATTCCCGTCTCCTGCCCCGATGTGCCGCCCGAGGTGCTCAAGCCGAGGAACACCTGGAAGGATGGCGCGGCCTACGACCAGCAGGCCCGCAAGCTTGCCAGCATGTTCATCGACAACTTCAAGTCGTTCGAGTCCGACGCCGCCGCCGATGTTCGGGCGGCTGGACCTCGCTGAGCCGCCCGCGCAATGCTGAATGCTGAATGCTGAAGTGAATGCGGAATTCGTCCTTGCCCACTTCCTCATTCCGTTCTAAATTCAACCTTCAACCTTGACTTCAGCATTCAGCACTCCGCATTCAGCATTGTTCGAGCCGGTGATCGGGCTCGAAATCCACGCGCAGCTGCTGACCGAGACGAAGATCTTCTGCGGCTGCAGCACGAAGTTCGGGTCCCCGCCGAACACGAACGTGTGCGCCGTGTGCCTCGGACTGCCGGGCGCGTTGCCGGTGCTGAACCGCAGAGCGGTGGAACTGGCCATTCGTGTGGCGCATGCGCTGAACTGCCGCGTGAATCCCGTTTCCATCTTCGCGCGAAAGAACTACTTCTATCCGGACCTTCCGAAGGGCTACCAGATCTCCCAGTACGAGCGGCCTATCGCGACCGGTGGCAGCGTCGAGTACCAGGTGGGCGACACGCCCCGTCGTGTGGGTATCACCCGCGCGCATCTCGAGGAGGACGCCGGGAAATCCCTGCATGAGGGCTTCGCCGATTCGGATCGTCGCACGTATCTCGACTTCAACCGCAGCGGGGTGCCGCTCCTCGAGATCGTCACCGAGCCGGACTTGCGGTCCGCGGCTGACGCGGGCGAGTTCTTCAGCCGGCTGCGCGAGATCCTCGTGGCGATCGGTGTGAACGACGGAAACATGGAGGAGGGGAGCCTCCGCTGCGACGCGAACGTGTCGGTCCGGCCCGCCGGCACGACGCCGTTCGGCACGAAGGCCGAGGTGAAGAACCTGAACTCGTTCAGGTACGTTCAGAAGGCGCTCGAGTACGAGATCGAGCGGCAGACCGAACTCGTGGCGGGTGGCGGACGCGTGGAGCAGGAGACCCGCCTGTGGGATGTCGCTGCGGGGCGCACCGTCTCCATGCGGAGCAAGGAAGAGGCGCACGACTACCGGTACTTCCCGGAACCGGACCTGCCGCCGCTCGAGGTCGATCCGGCCTGGGTCGAGGAGATCCGGCTCTCGCTCGCGGAGCTCCCCGACGCTCGGCGCCGCCGCTTCGTCACGCAGTACGGCTTGCCCGAGTACGACGCGGGCGTCCTGACGCAGTCGCCGGCCCTCGCGGACTATTTCGAGGCCACGGCGGCACTCGTCGGCAGCGCCAAATCCGCCAGCAACTGGGTCATGGGCGAGCTGACCCGCAAGATGAACGAGCTCGGCATCGATGTCGGGGCGGTCGCGCTGACGCCCGCTGCATTGGCGGGCTTGATTCGGCTCGTCGACTCGGGCACTATCAGCGGGCCGATTGCCAAGGACGTCTTCGAGAAGATGTACGCGTCGGGGCGCGCCGCCGACGAAATCGTCGCGGCCGAGGGGCTGGCACGGATCGACGACGCGGGCGCGCTCGCGGTGCACATCGACGAGGTAATCCGCGCGAACGAGAAGGCCGTGACCCAGTACCGCGAAGGCAAGCAGCAGACTTTCGGGTTCCTCGTCGGGCAGGTCATCAAGTCGACGGGCGGCAAGGCTAACCCGTCGCTGGTGAAGGATCTTCTGAAAAAGACACTCGACCAATCGTGATTGAGGCGATCAACCTCTCGAAGCTCTACGGCCGTGGCGTCTACGCGCTGCGCGATCTGACGATGCGCGTCGACAAAGGCGAGTTCGTCTTCCTCACGGGGCCAAGCGGCGCCGGAAAATCCACGCTTCTCCGCCTCCTGCTGCGTCGCGACGTGCCCACCGATGGACAACTGGTGGTCAACGGCCGCGACCTGTCATCGCTGACGACGACCGAGGTGCAGGCCTATCGACGCTCCCTGGGGTTCGTGTTCCAGGACTTCAAGCTGTTGCCCACCAAGACCGTGCTGGAGAACGTCGCCTTCGTGCCCCACGTCCTCGGCATGGCGGTGACGCAGCAGCAGCGCCGCACGTTCCAGGTGCTCAAGTGGGTCGGCCTCCAGCACCGCATGAACGCCTTTCCGATGGAGCTCTCGGGCGGCGAGCAGCAGCGCATCGCGATCGCGCGGGCCCTCGTCAACGATCCGACCATCATCCTGGCCGACGAGCCCACCGGCAACCTCGACCCCGACCTCTCGCTCGAGATCATGAACCTCTTTCGCGAGATCAACGCCCGGGGCACGACCGTCGTCGTCGCGACCCACGATCGGGAGCTCATTCGGCGCGTCGGGCGCCGAGCGCTCACGCTCGATCACGGACACATCGTTGAGATCAACTGAGGCCACGGATCACACGGGACGCAGATCACGCGGATAGCACGGGACGCAGATCACGCGGATAACAGGGGACGCGGATCACGCGGATAGCACGGGACGCGGATCAGGCGGATAACACGGATAGCAGGGGACGATGATTGACAGCGAGGCCGGATGCGCGCGCTGAAGTACTTTCTGAACGAGGCGGCCGAGAGCCTGCTGCGCAGCTGGCGGTCAGCGACGCTGGCCATCCTCACCATTGCCGCGGGGCTCTTCGTGCTCGGCTTCTTCCTGATGGTGAACAGTAACCTCCAGCGCGTCGTCGGCCGCTGGAGTGAAGCGGCCGAGATGTCCATCTACCTCAAGGACGACGCGACCCGAGAGCAAGTCCAGGCGCTCGAGGCGCTCGTCGAGCAGAGTGGCCTTTCCGACCAGCGGCAGTACCTGTCGAAGGCCGCTGCGCTGACGCGATTTCGCGAGGACTTTCCCGATCTGGCTGGCGCAACGGAACGGCTCGAACGCAATCCCCTGCCGGCCTCGCTCGAGGTGCGATTAGGACCCAGAGCACGAACCGCCACGACCGCCGTCGACGACCTCGCCGCACGCCTGACATCGGAACCGGGGGTGGCGGACGTGCGGTACGACCGGCGATGGTTGAGCCGTCTCGGCTCGGCGGTCCGATTCGTGCGCACGGTCGGTCTGGTCATCGTGGCCCTGCTCGCGGTGGCCGCGGCCTTGACGGTGGCCAACGTGGTCCGCCTCGCCGCGTACGCTCGTCGTGACGAAATTGAAATCATGCAGCTGGTGGGGGCGCCGTTCGCGTTTATCCGGGGGCCGTTCGTCGCCGAGGGCATCCTCCAGGGCGGGGCGGGGGCAGTGGTCGCCATCCTGCTGCTCTGGGTCATTTTCCTGACGGGAAAGGCCTGGTACGGGGGTATGGCGCTCGAGGGGCTCGGGCTGACCACGCTGACGTTTCTGCCAGTCGGCGTGCTGCTGACCCTGGTGGCGGGTGGGATGCTACTCGGGTGTGTCGGCGGCCTCATCGTTGCCCGGACGGTGCGATAAGTTCGGGGGGACTCGGAGGCCCTGACAGTGGTGCGGCCGGGGTCGATCCAGTGTTGACAGCGATTCAGACCCGCGTTTACACTCGTTTTATCCCTCATATGTCCCAGGCAAGGAGTCGCATGGCACCCGTCGTCAGCCACGCCAGGGTTTTGAGCGCTCCGTTCGGCACGCACGCCGACTTCTATCGAGCCGAGTTCACCAGACATCGCCAATGCCTTGCCGCGCAGCGTGAGTATTTCTCCGAGCGCGCGATTACCGACGCCGACGAGGCGCTTGCGCGTGTCATCAACCAGCTCGAACAGCTCTGCGCGCAAGCCGACGCCGAGCAGGTGATAGCCGGGTTGCTGCGCAAGTTCAACGCGGTCACCGGCCTCTCCGGCTGGTCAGACCCGACGCAGTTGCACTGACCTCCACCCTTTCCGAGTTGCGCGATCACGCCGGCCGCATCCTGCGCGCCGCGGTCGACGCCGTCGATCCATCAGCCCTGCTCGAGAGCGCGTATCACCGCTCATCGCTCGCGCGACGCCTGCGACCCGCCGTCGCGCGCGATCTGTTCGTCGTGTCCGCGGGCAAGGCCGCGTGGCCGATGGCGCGCGCGTTTGCCGCACTTGAAGGCGATGCTATCTGCCGCGGAGTGGTCGCTGGGCCATCCGGCGCGTCTCGGACGCTTCCATCGCTCCCTTCCGCGTTCGAATCGTTCGCCGCCAGCCACCCGTTTCCGAACGCGGCGAGCGCCGCGGCTGGTCTTCGCGCGCTCGACCTCGCGCACGAGTCTCGAGAATCCGGTTGGCTCGTGGTTCTGCTCTCCGGAGGGGCGTCGGCGCTCCTGGCCGCGCCCGTTGCCGACATCACACTCGAGGACAAGGTTGCCACTGGTCGCGTGCTCATGCGGGCCGGCGTGGCGATCGACGGCCTCAACTGTGTGCGCAAGCACCTCTCGCGGATCAAGGGCGGCCGGCTCGCCGCTGCCGCGGCGCGGACCATCACGCTTGCCATCTCGGACGTCCACGGGCCGATTGCCGATGATCCATCCGTCATCGGGTCAGGGCCGACCGTCGGCGATCCGACCACGTTCGCCGAGGCCCTGGCGATCGTCCAGCGCGCGGCCGAGGTGCCGGCGGCCGTGCGCCGGTATCTGGAACGGGGCGCGCATGGCGACGTGCCCGAGACGGTCAAGCCGGATGACGTGCGGCTGTTGGGAGGCACTTACGAAATCATCGGCAATCGTCAGACCGCGGTCGAAGGCGCCGCCGCGGTCGCACGATCATTTGGCTACATCGTCCACGTGTTGCCGCAGGCGATCGTGGGCGAAGCGCGTGACGCGTCGCTCGCCTTCCTGCGCGACGCGCGCCAAGCCGTCGTGCATGCCGGTGGCGCCCCCGGCGCGAAGTCCTGTGTGCTGGCGTCCGGCGAGACGACGGTGACGGTCACGGGGCATGGCCTTGGCGGCCGCAACCAGGAATTCGCGCTGGCCGCCGTGCCGGAGATCGCATCGTTCGGCCGGCCCGCCGTCCTCGCGAGTGCGGGCACGGACGGCATCGACGGCCCGACCGACGCCGCCGGCGCGCTGGTCGATTCGACGACGCTCGAGCGTGCCCGGCTGGCGGGCGTCAGCTGGGAGTCGACGCTGGCCGGTCACGACGCGTATCATTTCTTCCGGCCGCTCGGCGACCTCGTCGTCTGGGGCCCCACCGGCACCAACGTCGGTGATCTGCAGATGCTGCTGGTGGCCTGATATATGACTCCGACCAAGTGGGTACTCTCGGGATTCGCGGCGCTCGTTGTCGCGCTGGGCGTCGGGTACGCCATGGGCGGCTCGGGGCGCTTCACGCTGCAGAACGCGCTCGACGATGCGCGGGGCCGGCTCGACCTTGCGGATGCCCGCGTGCAGCTGCTCGAAGCGCGTGTGAGCCTGTACAACGTCAACTTCGGAGATGCCAGCCGCCACTTCGAAGAGGCCAAGGCGCCGCTGCGCCGGGTCCGGGAGCGGTATCAGAACATCGGCAAGAACGCCGCCGCCGGGAGCATCGCGGCGGCGCTCGAGCAGATCGATGAAGGGCAGCGCCTGGCGGGCAAGCTCGATCAGGCGGCGAACGCGAAAGCCAACGACGCGCTCGAGGCGATACGGGTCGCGTCGTCGCAGTAGCGTTGCTATTTCAGGACGGTCGCCGTCAGCTCCACCGAGATCCTGCGCTCCGAGGTCGGGTCGGACGCCTGCGAGACGATGAGCGGCCTGCCAGATTCCACCAGCAGAGACAACCGCTCGTTGAGTGATCCGCGGCCTTCTCCGCTCGATGCGTTGTCAGAACCTGGCTTGGGGACGTACTCGAGGCTGACGTCGAGCCGCATGAGGCCATCCTTGATGATGACCGGCATCGCGTCGACATTCAGCGAGACAGGGAATCGCCCACCCCCGCCCGGGGCTATGACCTGTCCGGAGCTGCGGATGCTTCCGTTCTTCCGGTCCGCGACGATCATGCTGACGGTGCGCTTGGTGGCTTCTCCGCCGCCCGTCTGATCGGTGATCGTGAGCTCCAGCTTGATGTTGTTCGGCAGCCCTTCTGGTACCGGAGGCTTCGGCGCGGGCTTTTCCTGTTTTGCCGCGGCTGCGGGCGGAGCCTGCTGCGCGTAGCCGGTGACGGCCATCAGTGCGGCGGTCAGGGCGGTTGCAAACATTCGTCTCACCATGTGCTCTCCTCGCATGCCGCTTATCGCCGTGGCGGCGTCAGCGGCGTGATTTCAATGCGTTCGATCGTGATCGGTTTGAGGCTGGTTTCCGAGACCGCCGGTGCCTCGAGCCCGGCGATCCGGATCGGGTCGATGGGCGCGAGCCGTTCGACTGCCATCGGTTCGATGGCGATCGGTTCGCTCGGGTCGATGGACGCCGCCTGAACCAGCCGATCCTCGACGACGGGACGTCGTGTGGCTGGTCGCACCGCAGGTTCATCCACGTGCACAGGCGGCGTTGGTCCCGGCAGCTTGGCCGTCTCACGTGTATTTCCGCGTGCAGTCGCCGGCCGCGCCGCACTGGCGAGCGTCTGGTCGACCGGCCGCTCAGCCGGCCGCTCAGCCGGACGATCGGCCACGAGCATCAGCAGGACGATGGCTGCGGCCACCGCGACGGACCCCAGTGCGAGTCGGGGCCACCACGCCGCGCGCGCCGGTTCGCCGGCGAGCTCGGCCAGCACGCGCTCGCGGAGATCCGAGCGCGGTTCGCCGCGCATGATGTCGCGCACCGCACGGTCGATCGCCGCATCGAGACGCGCGTCGTCGTGGCGGTCATTCATAGGCATGCCCCAGGGCCGTCATCTTGTCCTTCAGCACCCGCCGCGCTTCCGAGACGCGCCACTTCACTGTGCCCACGGGCACGCCGAGGATGAAGCCGATCTGCGTGTAGGAGTAGTCGCCGGAACCGGCGAGCAGCAGCGCGTCACGCAGCTTGCGGGGCAGCGTCCTGATCAGCCGCCTGATCGTCTGCTGCAGTTCAGCCGCGGCGAAATCGTCTTCCTGCGATCGTTGGTCAGCGGGCATCTGCTCGATCCAGTTCGTCCGGTCTGCGTCCGAATCGGCGGGCGTGACCGTCAGTCGCAGCCACCGGCCCACGCTCTTGCGTCGGTCGAGAGCCTTGCGCCAGGTGATCGCCAGCAGCCAGGTCCGGAACGCCGCATCGCCTCTGAAGCTGGCGATCTTCCGGTAGGCCAGGACGAACGCATCCTGCGCCACATCATCGGCGTCGGTCGTCGAGCCCAGCGCGGCCACGGCGGCGCGGAAGACCGCCTTCCGGTTCCGCTCGACCAGTTCGCCGAACGCGTCGGTGTCCCCGGCCTGGGCCCGGCGGACCAGGTTCCAGTCGGGGTCGGAGACGGCCTCACCCGGCTCCCGCGGCTCGGTTGCGGTCACACAGTCAGTAGACTCAGGCACAAGGAGGGCGGTTGGAGAATCTGCGCACGTTGGCAACGAAAAAATTACACTCTAGTAGCCCCGACGGGCCTTCGGCATCCACGATGCCCACGATGGACACGATGTTCACGATGACTTCCAAGAACTCTAAACATCGTGCCCATCGTGTTCATCGTGTCCATCGTGTGTTGGCCGTCCCCGTTCAGAAACCCGATGAATAACTCCCAGGACTAAGATGAAAGACATGTTGAATCACGAACAGCTGCTGAAGCTGATTCGCGAGAAGGTCGAGCATCCGGCTACGCCGCGAGAGCTCTTGCAGCGCCTGAAGATACCGCGGGAAGAGCGCCCGACGCTCAAGCGCCTGCTCAAGGACCTGGTGGGCCAGGGCGAGCTCGTCGAGACTCGAGGCAACCGCTACGGACTGCCCGATCGAATGAATCTCATCGTCGGGCGGATTACGACCCATCCGCGCGGGTTCGGATTCGTCGTGCCCGATCGCCCGGTTGACGGCGTGAGCGGGGATATCTACGTCGCCGGCAGCAACCTGAATCAGGCAATGCATGGCGACCGCGTCGTCGCGCGAGTCGAGCGCGTGACGGACAAAGGCGCGGAGGGCCGCATCCTGCGGATCCTCGAACGTGGCGCGGCGACAATCGTCGGACGCTTCGAGGCTGACGGATCCGGCGCCGGCTTCGTCGTCCCGTTCGATCGCCGCCTGATCATGGACGTGCAGATTCCTCCCGGCGACCAGGGGGACGCGAAATCGAACGATATGGTGTCGGCCGCCATCACGAGATGGCCGACGGCGGCGCGGGGGCCGGTCGGCAAGGTCATCGAGGTGATCGGCGACATCGACGCCCCTGGCGTCGATACCGAAATCATCATCCGGAAGCACGGTATTCCCGACGCGCACGGCGAGGAGGCCGTCGAGGAGGCGCGCAGGCTCGGAGCCGAGATTCGCGAGAAGGATCTGGCCGGCCGGACAGACTTCCGGTCCCACGTGACGGTCACTATCGACGGCGAGCACGCCCGCGACTTCGACGACGCGATCACGATCGAGCGGCTGGAGAACGGCAACTACTGGCTCGGCGTCCATATCGCCGACGTGGCGCACTACGTGCCGGAGGGCGGGGCGCTCGACGAGGAGGCCTACGAGCGCGCCACGTCGGTGTACTTTCCCGACCGCGCCGTTCACATGTTTCCGTCGGATCTCTCGACGGGACTCTGCAGCCTGAACCCCGATGTCGATCGTCTCGTGCAGTCGTGTCTGATGGAGGTCGACCGCAAGGGCGCAGTCGTGCGCTACGAAATCCACGACGGCGTGATCCACAGCAACGCGCGCATGACCTACACCGACGTCAACGCCATCCTCACCGATCACGACGAGGCCGTCAGCGCGCGCTATCGCGAGCTCATCCCGCAGTTCGAGATGATGCGCGAGCTGTTCGAGATCCTGAACCGCCGCCGCCACCGCCGCGGCTCGATCGACTTCGACCTCAAGGAACCGGAGATCGTGCTCGACGACGAGGGGATGGTGGAGGAGATCATCGCCGCCGAGCGCAACATCGCGCATCGCCTGATCGAAGAGTTTATGCTGCTCGCTAACGAGACCGTCGCCGCGCACCTCGATGCCCACGACGTTCCGACTCTCTACCGCATCCACGAGGAGCCCGACCCGCTCAAGGTCGAGGAGTTCGAGGAATTCATCTCGACGCTCGGCTACAGCCTGGGCAAGGTGTCGTCGAAGGTCACGCCACGAGACTTCCAGAAGCTCGTCGAGCGAATGCGCGGCACGCCGGAAGAGAAGCCGATCGCGTTCCTGATGCTCCGGACGATGCAGAAGGCGCGCTACGATCCGTCGAACCTCGGCCACTTCGGCCTCGCGGCGGAGAGCTACACACACTTCACGTCGCCCATCCGGCGGTATCCCGACCTGGTGGTGCATCGGACGCTGCGGGAATCCCGCCATGGAGGGATGAGCGAGGAGCGCAAGGCCGAGCTCACCGAGGAGCTCCCCGAGGTCGCGCGCCACACGTCCGAGCGCGAGCGCCGGGCGGATGATGCCGAACGCGAGCTGGTCCAATGGAAGAAGGTCCGCTTCATGGCGGACAAGGTCGGCGACGAGTTCGACGGCTACGTGACCGGCGTGACGGCCTTCGGCCTCTACATCGAGCTCGTCGAGCACTTCGTCGAGGGTCTGGTGCACGTGTCGACGATGGCCGACGACTACTACCGGTTCGTCGACCGCTCACACATGCTGCGTGGCGAGAACAAGGGGAAGGTCTATCGGCTCGGTGACCGGGTGAAGGTGCAGGTCGTCAAGGTCGATATGGAGCGCCGGCAGGTCGATCTGGGGCTGGTCGAAATCCTCGACGCCGTGCGCCAGTCCGAGGAGAACAGAGGCCCTCGGCGCAGCAAGGCCCAGCCAAAGCAGGACCGCGGCAAGCCAGGGCGCACTGCGAAGGGCGCGAAGGGCAAGCAGCGGCCCGGCAAGAAGGAACGCGCCGCCCGCAAGCGGCGCTGACGCCGTGCGCTCGATCGTCATCGGCACGGCCGGCCACATCGATCATGGCAAGAGCGCCCTCGTCCGCGCGCTGACCGGGACCGATCCGGACCGCCTGAAAGAAGAGCAGGAGCGCGGCATCACGATCGATCTGGGTTTTGCCCACCTCGAGGCAGGTGGGTCGGCCGACGAGGCCGAGGTGAGCCTCGCGTTCGTCGATGTTCCCGGCCACGAACGTTTCGTGAAGAACATGCTCGCGGGGGTTGGCGGCATGGACCTCGTCATGCTCGTGGTCGCAGCGGACGAGTCGGTGATGCCGCAGACGCGGGAGCATTTTCACATTTGCCGGCTGCTCCACGTCCCGAGAGGCCTCATCGTCCTGACCAAGACCGATGTGAGCGACCGGGAGATGCTGGAGCTCGCTCGTCTCGAGGTGCGCGAGCTCGTTTCCGGGTCGTTTCTCGCGGACGCTCCCATTGTCGCGGTGTCGTCCCGAACCGGCGACGGGCTGGCGCGCTTGAAGGAGTCGCTGGTATCTCTGGCGGCGTCGGTGCCGGCGCGCCGGGCGGATGGACCGGTGCGGCTGCCGATCGAATCGGGTGTTCTCGATGAAAGGGTTTGGCACCGTCGTCACGGGTACGTTGACGTCGGGTCGTGTGGAGACCGAACAGGCCCTGGTTGTGCTGCCGACCCAGCGCGACGCCAAGGTGCGCGGCCTGCAGGTGCACGGCCGGGCACAGGGATCGGCCGGGGCCGGACGCCGGGTGGCGATCAATCTTGGCGGTGTGGAGGTCTCGGAAGTCGTGCGGGGGCACACGCTCGCCGACCGCGACGCGTTCGAGCCCACGCGACGGCTCGATGCACGGCTCGACCTGCTGCCAGACGCCCGGCCGCTTCGCCAGGGCGCGCGCGTGCGGTTCCACTGCGGCACGGCGGAGCTCCTCGGTCGTGTCACCCTCGCCGAACGGCCGATGCCCGAAAGCGCTGTTTTTGCCCGCATACACCTCGAGGCGCCCGCCGTCGTCACCAGGGGCGATCGATTCATCCTCCGCGCGTATTCGCCGCTCGCGACCATCGGAGGGGGCGTCGTTCTCGATCCCCGGCCGCCGCGCGTCTCGATTCGCAGCGCGACGGGTCTCGATCGTCTCCGCCGGCTGGACATGCAGAGCGCCGATCGAGACGCCGCGCTCGCGGCGTTCGTGAATGAAGCAGAGGGGGCAGGGCTTCCGCGGGGCGCGCTCGTCAGTCGCGGCGGCTTGTCGTATGCGGAGGCCGATCAGGCCGTCGAGCGCCTGACGCGCGGCGGCGTCGCAACTGGTGTCGGGAATCTGCTCGTGTCGCCACGCGTGCTGGCCGAATTGGGCGCGCGGCTGATCGTGGCGCTCCGGGCACATCACGAGACGCAGCCGCTGTCGGGAGGCATGCCCCGGGAGGAGGCTCGCGAGCGGCTGTTCAGACGCGTTGCGCCAGCGGTCTTCGACGCCGTCGTCGACGCGCTCGTGTCCGAGCGCCGGTTGGTGGCCCGCGACCGGCTGGCACTCGACGGACATCAGGTCTCGCTCTCGACCGATGAGGTCAGGGTGCAATCCGCCCTCGAGGGGGTCTACCGGGATGCGAAGCTGGCACCACCCGACATCGGGGCGGCCTCCACCGCGGCGGGAACCGCGGTGCCGATGGCCGAGCGGATGGTCTCGTTGATGATTCGCGCCCGCACACTCGTAAAGGTCGATACCCTGGTGTTCCATGCGGCCGCGCTCGACGATCTGAAGGCGGATATCCGCCGGCTCAAGGCCGAGAGCGCGGGCACTGGTCCCCCCAAAGTCGACGTCGCGTCGTTCAAGGCGCGCTATGGCCTGACGCGTAAATTTGCGATTCCTCTGCTGGAATATCTGGATCGGGAGCGCGTCACGCGGCGAATGGGGGAGAGCCGGATCGTGCTGTAGCACGACCGTTGGAGCGGCAGGATTGGCGGTCAGGTGTCGGGACTAGCGGTCGTCGCGCCCCTCTTTCGAGGCTTCCTTGAAGTTGCGGATGCCCTTGCCGATGCCGCGGCCGATCTCGGGCAGACGGCTCGCCCCGAAGATCAGGATGACGAGGAAGAGGATGACGATTAGTTCGGGAATCCCGAGACCCATGGTGGCTCCTTCGCCTGCGTGAAGATCGTATTGATTCTACCACCTCGACGGGTTGCGAAGGCTTCGAACGACGAAACCTCGAGAGCAGGGATCGAAACAGAGAGCCCGCGGCGATCGTAGAACAAGTGTCCGGACTGGTGGACAACCCCGCAGACCGACAGCTGTTGCCGAGCGTTCTGACGGGTGTTTCCAAAGGGCCCTTATCTTGCAACTTGCGGATCCGGACGTCGTCAGCCACAATGATTGTAGGACCCACTCGCAACTAAGAGTCATGTCAGAGGTTTACCAGGGCTCAAGCCCGAACGCGCGCCTGCTGGCCGGTTCCATCGAAACCGGTCAGAGCAATACGGTGCGTGTTGGAAACGCGTTCAGCGTGTCGCTCGCAACGCACATCGCGATTGCGTTCCTGATCCTGTTCGTCATCTCGCTGCCGGTCGTCCCGACCCCAGACAGCCAGAACGCGCTCTCGCTCAAGGACATCGTCTGGATTGCTTCCCCTGGCCCTGGTGGTGGCGGCGGAGGCGGCGGCAACAAGATGCCGGATCCCCCTCGGAAGGCCGAACTCCCCGACAAGCAGAAGATCACCGTTCCGGTGGCGAAGACGCCGAAGCTCGAGGCACCAGAGCCGCCCAAGCAGGAGCAGCAGCTTTCGATTCCCGCTCAGCCGGTCGCCTCGGGTGTCGAACAGTTGCCGGGCGCGATTACGCAGATGATCACCCCCACGCTCTCGCAGGGCAGCGGGGTTGGCGGCGGTGCGGGAACCGGGCGTGGCACGGGCAGCGGCCCGGGCGACGGTTCGGGCCTCGGCCCTGGTTACGGCGGCGGGTTCGGCGGCGGCGCTTACCGTCCAGGCAACGGCGTCACGCAGCCGCGCCTCATCCGCGAGGTCAAGCCCAACTACACCGCCGACGCCATGCGCGCCAAGATTCAGGGTGTCGTGTGGCTTGAGGCGGTCGTCATGGAAAACGGTTCGGTCGGCCAGGTCCGCGTCACCCGCTCGCTCGATCCCACGTTTGGCCTCGACCAGGAAGCGGAGCGCACCGTCAAGAAGTGGGTCTTCGCCCCCGGCACGCGACTCGGTCAGCCTGTCCCCGTGCTGATCGAGATCGAAATGTCCTTCACACTGCGGTAGGGACCAGCTTCCAGCTCCCCGTTTTCCGCTTCCCCTCTAGGACATTCAGATCACAATCGCGAAGCTTTGCTTTCAGCGGCTCTCAGCCGGAAGCTGGAAGCTATACTTCCCCCATGCTCAGGTCCCTGATTTCGGTGTTATTGGTGGCGACCTGCTCGGCAACCGATCTCCTGGCGCAGTCGTATCCCACTCCGCTCGAAGCGGATTTCGTCGCGCGGAACTACCGGTTCGAGAGTGGGGAGACGCTGCAGGAAGTGAGAATCCACTACCGGACGGTCGGTAGTCCGAAGAAGGATCAGGATGGCGTCGTGCGTAATGCGGTCCTGATTCTGCACGGCACTGGAGGTACCGGCCGCGGATTCCTCACCGAGGGTTACGCCGGGCGCCTGTTCGGCAAGGGGCAGCTGCTCGATGCGGAGCGGTATTTCATCATCCTGCCGGACAACGTCGGGCACGGCGACTCCTCCAAGCCGAGCGACGGGATGCGAATGGCGTTCCCGAAGTACCGCTACACCGACATGGTGAGGTTGCAGCATCTCCTGGTGACGGAAGGCCTCGGTCTGTCGCGGCTGCGCCTGGTAATGGGTACGTCGATGGGGGCGATGCACACGTGGATGTGGGGTTACCTCTTCCCGGAGTTCGCCGACGGTCTCGTGCCGCTGGCGAGCAACCCCGTGGAGATCGCCGGCCGCAACCGCATCTGGCGCAAGGCTCTTGTCGATGCGATTGTGACCGACCCGGAATGGAAGGGCGGCAACTACACGACGCAGCCGCGCGGCATGGCGAGCGCCATCGGCTTTCTGCTGATGGCCACGAGCGTGCCGCTCCAGTGGCAGCGCCAGTTCCCGACCGCGGAAGCCGCCGACAAGTACCTGGCGTCGCAGATCGCCGCGCGGACCAGGTCCACCGATGCGAACGACATGATCTACTACTTCCGCGCATCGGAGGACTACAACCCCGAGCCGCACCTCGAACAAATCGTTCGGCCGCTCCTCGCCATCAATTCGGCCGACGACTTCGTCAATCCGCCGGAGTTGCCGATGATGCAGACTCTGATCAAGCGGGTGAAACAGGGGCGCTTCGTGCTGATTCCGACGTCCGACCAGACGCGCGGTCACGGGACGCATTCGCTACCCCAGATCTGGGGAGGGGAGTTGGAGAAGTTTCTGTCGGCGCTCAAATAAAAAGGCCGGTCAGGATTGCTCCTGACCGGCCGGCCTGCCGACTTGACTGACTCGACTGAGGACTGACGACCGTCGACCGTCGACTGATTAATACATTCCGCCCATGCCACCGCCGCCGCCGTGGCCGCCGCCCATCGGAGCTTCCTTCTTGTCCTCAGGAATCTCCGAGACCAGCGCTTCGGTCGTCAGCAGGAGGGATGCAATCGACGACGAGTTCTGCAGCGCCGTGCGCACGACCTTGACCGGGTCGATGACGCCCGCCGCCACGAGGTTCTCGTACTTGTCGGTCGAGGCGTTGTAGCCTTCCTCGCCCTTGCCGTCCTTGACCTTCTGGACGACGATCGAGCCTTCCTGGCCCGCGTTGGACGCGATCCAGCGGAGCGGCTCTTCGATCGCCTTGCGGATGATGCTCGCTCCGACGGCCTGGTCGCCTTCGAGCTTCAGCCCGTCGAGCGCCTTGCCGGCGCGGATGAGCGCCACGCCGCCGCCGGCGACGATGCCCTCTTCGACCGCCGCCTTGGTGGCGTGCATCGCGTCCTCGACGCGCGCCTTCTTCTCCTTCATCTCGGTCTCGGTGGCTGCGCCGACCTTGATGACCGCCACGCCGCCGACGAGCTTCGCGAGGCGCTCCTGGAGCTTCTCGCGGTCGTAGTCGGAGCTGGTCTCTTCGACCTGCGTGCGGATCTGCTTCACGCGACCTTCGATCGCGCTCTGCGCGCCGGCGCCCTCGACGATCGTCGTGTTGTCCTTGTCGATCGTGACCTTCTTGGCCTTGCCGAGATCCTCGAGCTTGATGTTCTCGAGCTTGATCCCGAGGTCTTCGGTGATCGCGCGGCCGCCGGTCAGCGTCGCGATGTCTTCGAGCATGGCCTTGCGGCGATCGCCGAAGCCGGGGGCCTTGACGGCCGCCGCCTGGAGCGTGCCACGCAGCTTGTTGACCACGAGCGTGGCCAGCGCCTCACCGTCGACGTCCTCGGCGATGATGAGCAGCGGACGGCCCGCGCGCGCCACCTGTTCGAGGAGGGGCAGCAGGTCCTTCATCGAGCTGATCTTCTTCTCGTGGATCAGGATGACGGGGTTCTCGATGACGACTTCCATGCGTTCCGGATCGGTCACGAAATACGCCGAGAGGTAGCCGCGGTCGAACTGCATGCCTTCGACGACCTCGAGCGAGGTCTCCATGCTCTTGGCTTCCTCGACCGTGATGACGCCGTCCTTGCCGACCTTCTCCATCGCTTCCGCGATGATCTTGCCAATCGTCTCGTCGCTATTGGCCGAAATGGTGCCGACCTGGGCGATGGCCTGTCCGCTGATCGGCTTGGCCTGCTTCTTCAGCTCGGCGACGATCACTTCGACGGCCTTCTCGATGCCGCGCTTGAGCTCCATCGGGTTCGCGCCGGCGACGACGTTCTTCGCGCCCTCGCGGAAGATAGCCTGGGCGAGCACGGTCGCGGTGGTCGTGCCGTCACCCGCGATATCCGACGTCTTGCTGGCGACCTCGCGGACCATCTGCGCGCCCATGTTCTCGAGCGGATCCTTCAGGTCGATTTCCTTCGCGACGGTGACGCCGTCCTTGGTGATGGTGGGCGAGCCGAACTTCTTGTCGATGACGACATTGCGGCCCTTCGGGCCGAGCGTCACCTTGACTGCGTTGGCGAGCTGGTTCACGCCGCGCAGGATGGCCTGCCGCGATTCCTCGCCGTAAATGATCTGTTTTGCCATGTTGCTGTTTCTCCGTGTGAGCCGTCAGCTTTCAGCTGTCAGCTATCAGTTGTTTGCGGTCTTCGATCGTCTTTCAGCCGGACTGCCCTTGCTCTCTCGCTGAGAGCTGAAGGCTGAGAGCTGAGAGCTAGCTGTTGATGACGCCGAGAATCTCTTCCTCGCGCATGATGAGGTACTCCTCACCATCGAGCTTGATTTCCTGGCCCGAGTACTTGCCGAAGAGAATCGTGTCGCCTTCCTTGACGTCGAGCGGCGTGATCTTGCCGTCCTTCTCGACCTTGCCCTTGCCGACCGCGATGACCTTGCCCTGCTGGGGCTTTTCCTTGGCGGTGTCGGGGATGATGATCCCGCCGACCTTCTGTTCGCCTTCGTCGAGGCGCAGCACGATGACACGGTCGTGCAGGGGACGGATCCGAACTTTCGTCTGTGTAGCCATATCGATCTAGCTCCCGGATGGTGGTTGAGATGGTTGGTGAAGGGTAAACACGGTGTAAATGAAGCCTTGGGCCCCGGCGGCTTAGCAATCCGCCCTGGCGACTGCTAATTGTACAGGAGAGGGTCGGGGGGCTGTCAAGCAGTCGAAGGGGGGGAGTGCTAATTCAGGGGTTCAGGGTTCACGGTTCATGGTTCACGGTTCATGGTTCACGGTTCATGGTTCTGATGAGCTAGGAACCCTGAACCCTGAACCCTGAACCCTGAACCAACTACGTCTTCCTCTTGATCCGGTACTCCGTCATCTTGCGGGCGACCGTATTTCGATGGAGTCCGAGCAGCTCGGCGGCGTCGCCGACGCTCCCCTTGGATCGCTGAAGGGCGCGCGTAATGAAGACCTTCTCGAACTCCTGGCGGGCGTCCTCGTAGATCACGCCCCGATCGAGCATTTCCTGGACGAGCGCCTCCAGCTGGTCGCGCACGGCTCAGTGCAGCTCGCGGCCCGACAGCAGCCGGTAGGCCTCGACGTACTTGTCGCGCGTCCGCCGCACGACCTCGTCTGGCAGGGATGGCACCGGCGGCTGTTTGTTCCACCGGATCTCTTCGAGGTAGTCGCGCACGAACTGTTTGTCGAAGCTCGGCTGCCCGTGACCCGGCTCGTACTGGGCGCTCGGCCAGAAGCGTGACGAATCGGGCGTCAGGACCTCGTCGATGAGGACGACGTCGGTCGCGGGGTCTCCTGCCCCTACGAGTGCCTCCTTCGCGCCTGCGGCGCTTCGGCGGGCCAGGCCGAACTCGAACTTCGTGTCGGCGACGATGATGCCCTTCGATTCGGCATGGACCGCGCCGCGCCGGTAGATTTCGAGCGTGAGCGCCTTGAGCCGGGCAATGAGCGGGGCGCCGACGAGGCGCGCCGCTTCGGCCTCGCTGATGTTGATGTCATGGCCACTGTCGGCCTTGGTCGCGGGCGTGAAGATCGGTTCCGGCAACCGGTCGGACTCGCGCAGTCCCTTGGGCAGCGCGACGCCGCAGACGCTGCCGGTTTGCTGATACTCCTTCCAGCCCGAGCCCGACAGGTAGCCGCGCGCCACGCACTCGACGGGCACGGGCTCGGTCCGGCGCACCAGCATCGACCGGCCCTCGAGCACCGCCGCGTGGCCGCGGAGCGCCTCGGGGAAGCGGGCGACCTCGGTCGCGAGCAGATGATGCGGCACGAGATCGCCCATCCGCTCGAACCAGAACGCGGACAACTGCGTCAGGACCTTGCCCTTGTCCGGAATCCCCGAACCGAGGACGTAGTCGAACGCCGAAATGCGGTCGGTCGTGACGATGAGCAGGTCGGTGCCGACCTCGTAGACGTCGCGCACTTTTCCGCGACGATGCAGCGTCAGACCAGCCAGGGAAGTTTCGAGGAGCGGAGGAGCGGACAGCACAGGGGGACGTTACAACAGAAAGTCAGAAGTTTGAAGTGGGAAGTCTGAAGGCTTCCCACGGTTCAGCCTTCAGCCTTTCTTCTTGATGGTGATGTTGCCTCGCGACGAGCGCAACGTGACCGTGGGGCCGCCGGCGCCGATCGTGCCTGAAGCGCGCTGTTCGTTCTCCGTCGACTTCACATCGGGAAACCCTGGCGGAACCGTCAGGCGGCCGTCGATGGCGAGCGCGTCGAGCTGGAATCCGGCGGCCGGCAGCGTGACGTCCATCGGCTCTTCCTGCTCGTTGTAGATGGCGAGCGGGACGGGCTGGTCGAGCGTGACGTCGATCCGCGTATCGCGGCCGTCGATCCGCGTGTCGGTGCGGAGGCCGGCCATGGTCACGCTGCCACCCATGGCGTTGACCCGGATCGGCCGTCGCGTGGCGGCCAGGTCATCGAGGGTGATGCGCGTGCCGTTCGATTCGATCTCGACCGGTCCAGACAGCGACTGGCCGCGAAGCTCGCCCGCCTGCACCTGTATCACGGCCTCGCCCTTGATGTCCTTCACGACAACAGTGCTGCCGCGCGTGTTGAGCTTCAGCGCCGAGGCGCCTTCAATCGTCAGGACGCCACCACGGTGCGTGGCCGTCACGCGGCCCGTGACCCGGCCGATGATGGCCTGGCCGCGCGCCTCGACGAGCTCGAGCGAGGCGACGTCGTGGATCTCGAGCTTCCCGCGGCTCGGCTGGATCCTGACGGCCATCGACTTCGGCATGCGGACGACGAGCGTCGCGCGCTGCGTTGCGGGTTCCGGATACTTGATGCTGACGACGAGGCTGACACCCGCTTCGGTCGTTTTCAGCGCCGTCTCGGCGGCGTATTTCTTGGCCTCGGTTTCGTCGTAGCCGCTCGACCAGGCCTGCAGCTCGCACAGGAGATCGGCCCGGTCCTCGCCGGTGATCGTGATGGGAGCGTTCCCGGTTTCGAACCGGACTTCGCTCGTGCCGGGCTTGAGAGGGATCGCCGTCGTGGTCGTGACCTCGGCCGACGAGCGGTTTCCGCGGATCTCGCGCCTGAGGGCCTCGGCGGCTCTGGCGATCGAGAAGCCCTGCTGGCCTGGAGCCGACGCGGGGGCGGTCGCGTAGTAGACGACCGCGCCGACCGTCACGAAGGCGCAGATCAGCAATAACTCGCGTTTTCCCATAGACTTGGAGCTATCCCTGTGGTACCCTTGTCGAGGTCGAACAACCTGGGCAGTCCCGAACGATTCTAATCCCGACTCAGTAAACAAACCCGGCGCATGCAGCCACGAGTTCGCAACGCCCTCATCTTCCTGCTGACCCTCGGGTTGCTGGGCGTCTTCCTTCGTAGCGTGAACGTGTCGGAAGTGTGGGGCGAAACCCGCCGCGCCAACCCCTGGCTGCTGCTCCTCGCCGTGGGCGTCACCGGGGTCACCTACGCCGTCCGCGCGCTCCGCTGGCAGTACCTGCTCGCGCCGATTGGCCCGACCCACTTCAGCACGGCCTTCCGGACCACGGTTATCGGCTTCGCCGCGACGTTTCTGTTACCGGCCCGGGCCGGCGAAGTCATCCGGCCGTATCTCCTCGCGCGCCGCGAGGGGCTCAACGCGACCGCAGCGTTTGCGACGATCATCCTCGAGCGGCTCCTCGATCTCATCACGGTACTGCTGCTGTTCGCGTGGTTCGTCCTGACCGCCGCGCCTGACGCCGTCGCCGGCGATCCGGCGCAATTCGCCCGCATCAAGCTGTTCGGATCCGCGGCGGCCGCGGCGGCGGTGGCCGGGTCGGCGCTGCTCTTCGTGCTGGCGGGTCACCCCGAACGCATGGGCCGGCTGGCCCTCAGCATCGAGCGCGTGCTCCCGGCCCGGCTGGCCCACGTCGTCGCGCGATTCGTCGAGACGTTCTCGCAGGGGCTGGCGGTGATGCGGCAGCCTCGCCGGATGCTTATCGCGCTCGTGCTCTCGGTGCCGCTCTGGCTCGCGATCGCGACCGGTATCTGGCTGACCTCACAGGCATTTCATATTACGTTCCCCTTCCAGGCTTCGTTCCTGGTGACCACCGTACTGGTGGTCGGCGTGGCCGTGCCGACGCCGGGGGCGGTTGGCGGATTTCATCTCGCCTATCAGTTTGCGGCCGTGGTACTTTTCGGTGTGCCGGCCGATCGGGCCGCCGGCGCGGCGATCGTGCTCCACGCCATCTCGTTTGTCCCGGTCACGCTCCTGGGGATCTACTTCATGGCGCGCGACGGACTGACGCTTGCGGGGGCCCAGCGCATGGCAGCGGAGCGGCGTCAGGCACAGGAAGACGAGGAGCGGCGCCAGCATGCGGAGAGCGGGACGCCGCCGCTGGCGCGCGAGGCAGAAGGCCCCGCGCGATGAAGTGTCCGTACTGCGGTCACCTGGGTGACAAGGTGGTCGACTCGCGCGAGAGCCGCGAGGGGGATGTCATCCGGCGCCGCCGGCAGTGTCTGGGATGTGCCAAACGGTTCACGAGCCGTGAGCGCATCGAGGAAATCGAGTATCGTGTCGTGAAGAAGGACGGGAACCGCGAGCCGTTTCAGCGGCAGAAGCTCATCGCGGGCCTCCTTCGTGCGTGCGAGAAGCGGCCGGTCAGCGTGCAGGAGCTCGAAGCAATCGCCGACCGGATCGAGGCGGATTTGCAGGACCGTCCGGACCGCGAGCTGACGACCGGTGAGATCGGCGCGCGGCTGATGCAGGAGCTCAAGCAGCTCGACCAGGTGGCCTACGTGCGGTTCGCGTCGGTCTACCGTCAGTTCCGCGACGTGGGCCAGTTCAAGCGCGAAGTCGACGAGTTGCAGAAGATCGACCCGAAGGCCAAAGCGAAGTGAGCGTGTTGAAGAGATATCTGGCGATCGTGTTCGTGGTGATGGCTGTCGCGGTCTGTTCGGCGCAGAGCGTCCAGATCACCCCGCTCCCAAAGGATGGGCGCATCCTCGTCTCGCTGCGCATGAGCGACGTGTTCACCGAGAACGTGCGCGCCGCGATGCACAGCGGCCTGCGCATCACGTTCGTCTACGACATCGAGCTCAAGCGGGGCACCGCGCTCTGGGTGGATCGCACGATCGCCACCGCGACGGTCACGGCGACGGTCGAGTACGACATCCTCACCCAACGCTACCTTGCGACGCGCCGCGAAGACGGCCGCATGGTCTCGTCGGAGACGATCGAACGCGAAGACGCGGCGCGCGCCTGGCTGACCGAGTTCGAGAAGCTGCCGCTCTTCAGCAGCGCGGCGCTCGAAGGCAACTCCGAGTACTACCTGCGCGTCCGGGCCCACACGACCCCGCGCGACGCGTCCTTCGTCTGGCCGTGGGAAGGTGGCATCGCGGGGCTCGCCAAGTTCACGTTTCTCCGGTAGTTCGCGCGGGCGCCTCGGCCCTCCGCGCCCACCAGCCACATGAGCACTGCCCGCGAGGCGACCCGTCCGACGCTGCCCGCCCGGCCCGTGGACCCGCGCGCCGAGCGACGCCCGTTCCGCGACAATCCGCGACTCATCCTGCTCGGCATTCTCGTGCTCATCGCGGCGCTCGTGGCGATGGTCCGTTTTGCCGACAGCTCGACCGAACTCAACCCCGATTTTCTGACCGAGGTCGTTCTCTACGCGCTGTCCGCCGCCGACCTGACGATGCTCGTGGCGCTCGTCTTCGTGCTCGCGCGCAACATCGTCAAGCTCCTGGTGGAGCGCCGTCGGGGATTGCCGTTCTCGCGGTTCCGCGCCAAGCTCGTGCTGGCCCTCCTCGGGCTCACGATCGTGCCGTGCGTCCTCGTGCTCATCGTCGGCAGCGAGCTGATTCGCAGCAGTACCGAGAAATGGTTCAGCCAGCCGATCGACGACATCCTCGGTGTGGCCACGAAGATCGCGCAGGACTACTACCGTGACCGCGAGACGAGTGTCACCGGTCACGCGGCGCGGATCGCGCGGGAGATTCCCGTGGCCGCGGTGGAGTCGGGCGATCTCGAGACGGTCCGTCGCGCGATCGAGGCGGAAGTGGCGCAGGGCCGCGTCGGGCTGGTTGAAGTGTACCGGTCCCGGTCGAAAGCCGGGCAGCGGGCGGACGTCGTGCCGCTCGTCGCTGTCGAATCGCCTGGTCTGCCGCGGGGCCCCGTCCGCGCCTCTGCCGACCACCTCGCGTCGGTCGTGGCGAGCGGCGGCAGCGAGGCGTACGCCCCGGAGCCGCTCGAAGGCGGCGGCGAGCTCGTGCGGGGCGGGGCGGCGGTGCGCGACGGCTCCGGCCGCGTCGTGGGCGTGGTCCTCGTGAGCGACCACCTGTCGGGCGAGTCCGCGAAGCACGCCCGCCAGATTATCGAGGCGTATCAGAACCGCAGCCAGCTGCTCGCGCTGCGCCGTCCCATCAGGGGCGTGTATCTGACGCTGTTCGTCATGATGACGCTGATGATCATGGTCAGCGCGACGTGGACCGGCCTGTATCTCGCCAAGCGCATTACGCGTCCGGTGCAGCGGCTCGCCGCGGGTGCCCGCGAGATCGGCGCCGGCCACCTCGATCACCGGATTGAGCCGGAGACGCGCGACGAGTTCGGCGCGCTGGTCGAGGCGTTCAACACGATGGCCGGAGAGCTCGCGGCGAGTCAGCGCAAGCTCGAACATTCGCGGCTCGATCTGGAACGCAAGAACCAGCAGCTCGACGAGCGTCGCCAGTACATCGAGACGGTGCTGGAGCGCATCGCGACTGGCGTCGTCTCGCTCGGGCCGGAAGGGCAAATCGAAACGATCAACGGCGCGGCGCTCCGACTGCTCGAGGTGGACCGCACGGTCATCGGTGCGCGGGCCGATGACGTCTGCCGGCGCGAGGATCTCAAGCCGCTCGAGGCCCTGCTCGCGCAGACGCGCTCGGGCGGTCCGGCGCCCGCCGTGCAGGAGATCGCGCTGCTCCGCGAGGGCCGCGAACTGCACCTCGCCGCGGCTGCGACGCCGCTGCTGCGCGACGATGGCAGTGCCGGCGGCGCCGTCCTGGTCTTCGACGATGTGACGCCGCTCATCCGGACTCAGCGGGTGGCGGCGTGGCGCGACGTGGCGCGGCGGCTGGCGCACGAGATCAAGAACCCCCTCACACCGATTCAGTTGTGCGCCGAGCGCATGCGGCGCCAGTTCAGCTCGGCCCCCGCGCCGGCGCGCGCGCTCGTCGAGGAGTGCACGTCGACGATTGTGGGGGAAGTCGAGTCGCTCAAGGCGCTCGTCGACGAGTTCGCGCAGTTCGCCCGGATGCCGGCGCCGCGCGCCGTACCGGCGGACTTGAATGCGGCGCTCGCCGAGACTCTCGCGCTCTACCACGGCCTGTTCCGTGAGATTCGGATCGAGCAGCGCTTCGCGCCGGCGCTGCCGCCCGTCCGCGTCGACCTCGAGCAGATGCGTCGCGTGGTCATCAATCTCGTCGACAATGCCGTCGAGGCTCTGGGGGGGAGTGCCGCCACCGTCCGCCCGGACGGCGCGCCGCCGGCCATCATCGTCGAGACGCGCCACGATGCGGGCAACGGCGTCGCGCGGATTCTGGTGTCGGACAACGGGCCGGGCATCCCGGCCGCCGACCGAGACAAGCTGTTCATGCCGTATTACTCGACCAAGCGACGGGGGAGCGGGCTGGGGCTCGCGATCGTCCGCCGGATCATCGCCGAGCACGGCGGCAGCATCGAAGTAGCGGACAATGTTCCGACTGGGACCGTGTTCACCATTGAGCTTCCGACGTGACGGTCCGTCGCGTGTCACGATCGAACAGGAGATCAGGAGGTCAGGAGTTGTTGGGATTTCCAAGATACGCCTCCCATTCTCCTGATTTCCTGATCTCCTGTTCAGAAGTCACGAAGCCCTGATGAAGACGACTGTTCTCATCGTCGACGACGAAGCCGGCGTGCGGAGCGCGCTGAGCGGCGTGCTTCGCGACGAAGGCTACGTCGTCGATGCGGTCGAGAGCGGCGAGGCGTGCCTCGACCGCGTCGTGCGCGCGCCATACGACGTCATCGTGCTCGACATCTGGCTGCCCGGCATGGACGGGCTGGCGACGCTGGCGCGCCTGCGCGAGCGCCGCGTCGATTCGCCGGTCGTCATGATTTCGGGCCACGGCAACATCGAGTCCGCGGTGAAGGCGATCAAGCTCGGCGCGTTCGACTTCGTCGAGAAGCCGCTCTCGCTCGAGAAAACCGTCCTCGTGATCGGCAACGCCGTCCGGCAGAGCCGCCTCGAGGCCGAAAACCGCGCGTTACGGGCTCACGTCGATCGGCGACTGACCATGGTCGGCGAGAGCTACGTCATGGCGCAGCTGCGCGAGCAGGTGGCGATGGCGGCGCCCACCAATGGACGCGTGCTCATCTACGGCGAGAACGGCACCGGCAAGGAGCTCGTCGCGCGCTCGATCCACGCGCTCAGCCGGCGCCGCGGCGGACCTTTCGTCGAGGTCAACTGCGCGGCTATTCCCGAGGAACTGATCGAGAGCGAGCTCTTCGGGCACGTCAGGGGAGCGTTCACGGGCGCGATGCTGGATCGGCGGGGCAAGTTCGAGCTCGCCGACGGCGGGACGCTCTTCCTCGACGAAATCGGCGACATGAGCCTCAAGACGCAGGCCAAGGTGCTGCGTGCGCTGCAGGAGCAGGTTGTCGAGCCCGTGGGCGGTGCCGCCAGCGTGCGCGTCGACGTCCGCGTGCTGGCGGCAACGAACAAAGATCTCCCGACCGAGATTCGAGCGTCACGTTTTCGGGAAGATCTGTACTTCCGCCTCAACGTCATTCCCATCTTCGTCCCGCCGCTGCGCGACCGCGCCGACGACGTGCCGCGTCTGGCCGAGTATTTCATGTCGGATCTGGCGCGCGAGTACGGGCGGCGGCGCAAGACGTTCGATCCCATGGCGATGAGCACGCTGCAGCGTTACCGCTGGCCGGGCAACGTCCGGGAAATGCGCAACGTGCTCGAGCGGCTGATGATCATGGTGCCGGGCGACACCATCGCCAACTCCGACCTGTCGTTTCTCGATGGGACCGCGAGCCTCGAGCCGTCGGAGGGGACCGTGTCGGTGCCGCTGCACGAAGCGCGAGACGCCTTCGAGCGCGACTACATCCTCAAGGCGCTCGCCGGGCAGCAGGGCAACATCTCGCGCACGGCCGACGTGCTGGGCGTCGAGCGCAGCAATCTCTATCGCAAGATGAAGTCCTTCGGCATCGCACCCGTCCGGCGGGTGGACGAGGAAGAGGAGCCGGCCTAACCGTCCCGCAGCTTCTTCTCCAGGATCTGGTCGTCGGTGAACCGCTCCAGCTGCAGATAGAACTCCGCTGAACGAACGAGGGCGGCCGAGGGCACAAGGCCGACCACTTCGCTCTCGAGAATCGTCACGCCGTAGCGCGCGGCCTCGCGCTTCACCATCTCGAACACGCGGAACACCGGCGTCTTTTCGTAGTTCGTCAGGTTCATCGACACCTGTGCGAGGTTTCGGTCGTCGATTTTGATACCCATGGCTTTCACGTAGCGCAGTCCGCCACTGCTGTGGCGGATCGCGGCCGCGATTTTCTTCGCGACGTCGAGGCGGTCGCTGTCGAGGTTGATGTTGTACGCGATGAGCGGCATGCGCGCGCCGACCACGGACGCGCCGGCCGTCTCGTGCGGCGTCGCGGGACCGAAGTCCGGCGCCCAGCCGGTTGACGCCATTTTGGCTGCCAGCCCTTCGAACTCGCCACGACGGATGTCCTCGAGGTTCTTTCTCGCCGGGTTCGTCGAGGCCTCTTCGTAGAGGAAGACCGGCACGCGGAAGCGTTCGGCGACCGCGGCGCCGACGTCCCGGGCGAGTGCCACGCATTCGGCCATGGTGACGTCCTCGATCGGGACAAACGGCACCACGTCGACGGCACCGAGTCGCGGGTGCTCCCCGTGATGCTGGCGCAGATCGATCGCCTCGAGCGCGACGCCGAAGAGCGCGAGGATCGCCGCCTTGACAGGGGCCGCGTCTCCGGCGAGTGTGAAGACCGAACGGTTGTGCGACGCGTCGGCGGAATGGTCGAGCAGGCGCACCCCCGGGGTCGTCTGAATCGCCTGCGCCAGGCGTTCGATGACGTCTGCCCGGCGACCCTCGCTCACGTTGGGGATGGATTCGATGATCGGCATGCGCCTCCTTTGTAGCACAGGCGTTCGCCCCGGCGCGCCCTATGGCTTTTTGTTTGACGCCACCCCGTCCGTGGTTCCATAATCCTCCGGAACTTCTTTTCTTTCACCACTTGCGATGACCGACCCGCTGCGGACCGCCCCCTTTCCCGAAGCGGGAGAAGTGCCCGAGCGCGAGCGCGACGCGCGCGTGGAAGACCTCCTCCTTGCCGGGCTCGATCAGTACTTTGCCGGGCAGCACGAGCTCGCCATCAGCGTGTGGACCCGCGTGCTCTTTCTCGATCGGGGCCACGCGCGCGCGAAGGCGTACATCGACCGCGCCCGCAGTGCTATCGCGGAGCGTCAGCGTGAAGGGGACGAGCTCCTGCACACGGGGGCTGCGGCGTTCGACCGCGGCGATGCGGGCGCCGCCCGCACCCTCCTGACGTCGGCCGTCGAACGGGGGACTGACAGCGAAGAAGCGCTCGTCCTGCTCGAGCGGCTCAATCGATTCGAGCCGACGCGAGTTCGCCCCGCGCGCTCGCTGGCACCGCCGCTCGCAGACACGCTGAGCGAGGTCGGCACGGCCGACCGCAATGGATCGTCGCGAGCGGCGTGGATTGCGACCGGCGTGCTGGCTGGACTTGCGACGGCAGGAGTCGTCGCCTGGATTGGGCTCACTCGCCCGGACTGGCTGCCGATGGGCCCGGCCGCCATCGCGCCGCGGATCGCGGTGGCCGAAGAGCCTCTCCCGATCCCGTCGCCGTCAGAGGCGTGGATCTCGCGGGCGCGTGGCCTCTACGACGACGGTCGGCTGCGCGATGCGCTCGGCATTCTCGACGCCGTGAGTGAGTCCGATCCCCTCAGGCGCGAGGCCGACGAACTGCGCGCAGCCATTCAGCGGAAGCTGCTCGACGCGGCCCGCCTGCCGCCCGTGCCGTCGCCAGACCCCGCGCCCGCGCCGCGTCCGCCGCAACCGCTCAAACCTGGACCACCCTCAACTCCGGCGCCGCAATTCCAGAGTCCTCACCCAAGTCCACAATGAGGTGTCCGAAGTGCCACTACATCAGTTTCGGCAGCACCGACCGCTGTCGTAACTGCGGCTACGAGTTCCTGCTCGCCGTCGAGGCGCCGCCGGTCGATTTGCCGATCCAGAGCGACGATGACGCCGTCGGCCCGCTCGCCGATTTCGTCCTGACCGAACGTGGTCCCGCGCCGCAGTCGAAGTCGGTGTTCTCTGAGTTGACCAGCCACGCTGCCGGCGCTAGCTCGGCCGGGAGGTCCCCATCGGGGGGATCGGCGCGATTCGACCTGCCCCTGTTCGGCGGTGCGGAGGCAGTCGACGACGCGCCGCTCGTTGCGCCGTCCGCCGTGCCACGAACGCCGCTTTCGGTACGACGGAGCCAGCCGGCCATCGCCCGGCCGCGATCCGAGCGTCCACCACAGTCCGACGAGCCGGAGCCCGGGGCGCCTCGCATCCTGCGCGTTCGGGACGGCCGTTCCATCGAGACCGGGTTTCCGCGCGAGGTCGCACGCGAAGCGCCGAAGCCCGAGATGCTCGAGGCCGCGTCGGTTGGCGCCCGCCTGCTGGCCGGGCTCCTCGATCTCCTCGTCCTTGGCGTGATCGACGGCGCCGTCCTGTACTTCACGCTTCTGGTGGCGGAGCTGCCACCCGTGGGAATCTGGTCGCTGCCGCCCGTTCCCCTCGGCGTGTTCTTGCTGCTGCTGAATGGGGGCTATCTCGTCATCTTCACGGTCGCTGGAGGCCAGACGATCGGCAAGATGCTCACCGGGATCAAAGTCGTGGACGACCGATCGCCCGGCGACGTCGAGGCTGGCGGGGGAGGGCTTCGGGTGAGTGTCGGCGCCGCGGTGCTCCGCTCGACGGCGTGTCTCATCTCGCTGCTCCCCGCCGGGTTGGGGTTCGCCGCGATCCTCTTCGACTCGGACGGACGCGCGCTGCACGATCGCCTCGCCGAGACGCGTGTCGTGAAGGCGTGACTCGCCTGGCGGTCTTCCTCGCGACGGCCGGCTACTCCGGCTACTTTCCCATTGCGCCAGGCACGGTGGGATCCGCCATCGGCCTCCTGGTCTACGGTGTGCTCAGGTGGGCGCAGTCGCCCGTTCCTCCGATCACCGAGGTGCTCCTCATCCTCGGCCTCTTCGCTGCGGGGGTGTGGGCGGGCACGACCGCCGAGCGTTACTTCGGCGGCACCGACCCGGGACCGATCGTGCTCGATGAGGTCGTGGGCATGCTGATCACGCTGGCGTTCATCCCCGTGGGGTTGAGCGGCGCGCTCACCGGTTTCGTTCTCTTTCGCATCTTCGACGTCATCAAGCCATTTCCAGCGCGCCGGTTCGAGGCCCTGCACGGAGGCCTTGGCGTGATGGCCGATGACGCGATGGCGGCCATCTACGCGAACGTATCCCTCCGACTGCTGATGGCCCTCTTTCCCGCATGGGTAGCATGACCGACGGCGCGCCGGCGTTGCAGACGGCCGAGGTCATCGCGATTGGCAGCGAGTTGCTCGGATCGACGCGACTCGATACCAACTCACTCGTTCTTTCGGAGCGGCTGGGCTCGCTCGGTATCGAGCTACGGTCGAAGACCGTGGTCGGCGACAACCGCCGGGAGGTTGCCGAGCACCTCCGGCGTGCGCTGGACCGCGTCGATCTCGTCATCCTGACCGGTGGCCTCGGGCCGACCGACGATGACGTGACCCGGGATGCGCTGGCAGACGTGCTCGGCCTTCCGCTCGTCGAGCACACCGAGATTGCTGACCGCCTCGTGCAGCGGTTTGCACGCCGGGGTCTGAAGATGCCCGACGTGAACCGGCGGCAGGCCCTGGTGATTCAGGGGGGTGTCGTTCTCGAGAACCCGAATGGAACCGCGCCCGGTCAGATGGTCGACGTCGGCCGCCGGCTCGTCGTCCTCCTGCCGGGACCGCCGCGCGAGCTGCGGCCGATGATCGAGGCCCTTGTGTCCGGGCCGCTCGCGGCACGGGTCGGGTCCGAGCGCTTGTTCCGAACGACCCTCTTCACCGTGGGACGAGGCGAGTCGCACGTCGAGGAACTGGCGCAGCCGATCTATTCGAGGTGGCTGAAGGACACACCGCCAATCGAGACGACCATTCTCGCCGCGCCGGGCCAGATCGAGCTGCACTTCGTGACGCGATCGGGTGATGCCGCGGCCGCCGGTCGCGCACTCGTGAGTGCCCGGGACGAGATCCTGGCCGCGTTCGGGTCCGACGTCTTCAGTACCGACGGTCGTTCGATGGAAGAGATCGTGGGGCAGCTCCTGCTCGATCGGGAGCAGACGATCTCGGCCGCGGAATCGTGCACGGGGGGATTGCTCTTGTCCCGCCTCACCGATATTCCCGGAAGCTCGACCTACGTGCTCGGCGGAGTGGTCGTGTACAGCAACTCGCTCAAGGTGGAGCTTGCGGGTGTTCCGGCCGTGTTGATCGAGACGCACGGCGCCGTCAGCGAGCCGGTCGCGGCGGCGCTCGCCGAAGGCATCCGCTCGCGGACCGGCTCGACGTTCGGTGTCGGCATCACGGGTATCGCGGGGCCGTCAGGTGGAACGCCTCAAAAACCCGTCGGCACGGTGGCCGTAGCGGTCGCCTGCGACGACCGGACGACGCGGGTTCGCACCTTTTCACTCTTCGGATCCCGCTCGATGATCAAGTTCCAGGCGACCCAGATGGGGCTCGACATGGTGCGCCGGATTCTGCTGGAACCCTCCGCGAACTCGTAGCCGGACGCGTGGCGGTCCGGGCGTTCCCGGGCCCCTTCGCACGTCCGTTGCGAGTACCATTGAACTGATGGCCAGCCTCAGCATCCTGGTCGGCTACCTGGCGGGGTCGGTGCCCTTCGCGTTCCTGCTCGCGCGGCGAGCCGGGATCGACGTGCGGCGCGTAGGCAGCCGCAATGTTGGCGCGGCCAACGTGCTCCGCCATACCGGGGTCGGTCGCGCGCTTCTGGTCATGGTGCTCGACGTGGCCAAGGGCGCTGCCGCGGTTGGCCTCGCCCAAGCGTCGACCGGTGGCAACGGCGTCGCGGCGCTGACCGGAGCTGCGGCGGTCGTCGGGCACATCTATCCCGTCTGGCTGCGCTTCCACGGCGGGAAGGGCGTCGCGGTCGCGGCGGGAGTGTTCGCGATCCTGACGCCACTCGCGACGGCGATTGCGATGACGCTCTTTCTCGTCATCGTGTCGGCGACGCGGTACGTGTCGCTCGGGTCGGTTGCGGCGACGCTGGCGTTGCCGCCGGCCGCATGGCTGACCGGCGCGCCGGCCGCTGTCGTCGGAGCCGCTGCCGGCACGGCGGTGCTCATCCTGTTCCGTCACCGGGCGAATCTTCTCCGGCTGACGGAGGGGACGGAGAGGAAGATCTAGGCATTCAGAATTTCAACTCGGGGGCTCGATCGACAAGCGATGGCCGACACGATTGCGGTACTGGGGGCGGGCAGCTGGGGGACGGCGCTGGCGATTCATCTGGCGCGCGTGGGGCACGACGTGCGGCTGTGGGCGCGCGACCCGGAGCTCGTGGCGGACATGATCGCGACTCGCGTGAACCCGCGGTATCTCACGGAGTTCCGTCTGCCCGATCGGGTGTCGCCGGTGGCTCGGCCGCAGGCGGCGCTGCAAGATGCGAAGCTCGTCGTCTTCGCGGTGCCCTCTCACGGACTGCGCGCTGTGGCTCGAGCGGTGGCACCGTCGCTGCCATCCGCCGCCGTACTCATCAGTGCGACGAAGGGACTCGAGACCGATTCCCTGCAGCGCATGTCGATGGTGCTCGGCGAGGAGGCGACCGCCGGGCAGCCCGTCGTGGTGCTCTCGGGTCCCAGCTTCGCGTCGGAGGTCGCGCGCGGATTGCCAACGGCCGTACTGTCGGCGTCGCGCGATGCGGCCGCGGCCGCATACGTGCAGGAGCAGTTTCGCGGTCCCGCGCTACGGCTCTACGTCAGCGACGACGTGGCGGGCGTCGAGATTGGCGGCGCGATGAAGAACGTGATCGCGATCGCGTCGGGGGTCGTTGAGGGACTCGGGTTGGGACACAACGCGATGGCCGCGCTCATCACGCGCGGGCTGGTCGAGATCTCGCGCCTCGCGGACGCCGAGGGCGGCCGCCGCGAGACGCTGGCTGGTTTGAGCGGCCTCGGCGATTTGGTCCTGACTTCGACCGGTGATCTCAGCCGGAACCGGCACGTGGGGCTGGAGCTCGGACGCGGCCGTTCGCTACAGGAGATCCTCGGCAGCATGCGCATGATCGCCGAAGGCGTGCGCACGACGGGAGCCGCGCTCGCGCTCGGCGCCCGTCATGGAATCGAACTGCCGATCACCGCCGAGATGGCCGCCGTGCTCGACGGCCGCCGGTCGCCGGCGGAAGCCGTCGACGTCCTCATGGGGCGCAAGCAGAGGGCGGAGGCCGACAGATAACCGCTATGGGTTTTTTCGACCGCATCAAGCAATCCCTCTCGAGGACGAAGCAGCAGTTCGTCGACAGATTCGAGGAGGTCGTCCGTCGCGCGGATGCGCCAGAGCGGCGGAGCCGGCCCGTCGACGTGGAGACGGTCGACGCGCTCGAGGAGGCGCTGATCTCGGCAGATGTCGGTGTCGCGGCGACCGAACGCATCGTCGCCGCCGTGCGCTCGCGGGATCGCCGGAGCTCGTCGTTGCGCGAGCTCGTCAAGGCCGAGATACTCGAGATCCTTCGCGCCGCCGACGTCCCGGCGGCCAACGGCCATCGGCCGCACGTCGTGATGATCGTCGGCGTCAACGGCACGGGCAAGACGACGACCGTCGGCAAGCTGGCGCGCCTCATCAAGGACGGTGGCCAGACGCCTCTCATCTGCGCCGCCGATACATTTCGTGCCGCCGCCGTCGAGCAGCTCGAGATCTGGGCGACACGCGCGGGTGTGGATTTCATCCGCGCGCGATCTGGTGCCGACCCGGCGGCCGTCGTGTTCGATGCCATCGCGGCCGGCAAGGCCCGCAACCGCGACGTCCTGCTCGTCGACACGGCCGGGCGGCTCCACACACGAGTCAACCTGATGACCGAGCTGGACAAGATTCGCCGCATCGCGGCGCGCGAGGTGGAGGGCGCTCCGCACGAGGTTCTGCTGGTGCTCGATGCCACGGTGGGCCAGAACGGCCTCGCCCAGGCGCGCGAGTTCATGTCAGTGGCCGGCGTGAACGGCATCGTGCTCACCAAGCTCGATGGCACCGCCAAGGGCGGCATCGCCGTGGCAATCGCTCACGACCTGAAGCTGCCGATCCGGTATGTCGGGGTCGGCGAAGGCATCGACGACTTGATACCGTTCGCGCCGCAGGAGTACGTCGACGCCCTCTTCGAGGAGAAGTGGTGATCGACGACGCCGCCCATATGGCGCGCGCGCTGTTGCTGGCCGAGCGAGGGCGTGGCCGCACCAGCCCGAACCCGATGGTCGGCGCGCTCGTGGTGGATGCCGAAGGGGTGATCGTCGGCCGCGGGTCGCACGAGCGAGCCGGGGGACCGCACGCCGAGGTCCACGCGCTGGCCGACGCGGGCGATCGGGCGCGGGGCGCCACGCTCTACTGCACGCTCGAGCCGTGCGCCCACACTGGCCGTACGGGGCCTTGCGCCCCCCGCGTTGTCGAAGCGGGCATCCGACGTGCGGTGATCGCGGTCGAGGATCCAAACCCTCGCGTCCGCGGACGCGGACTGGAGTACCTGCGCGCCCATGGTGTCGCCGTCCAGGTCGGCGTGATGGCGGAGGAGGCCGCGAGACTGAACCGGCCCTTCTTCACCTACATCGGACAGGGGCGGCCCTTCGTGACGCTCAAGGCGGCGCTCAGCCTCGACGGCATGGTCGCCGCGCGACGCGGCGAACGGACGTCGTTGACCGGGCCGGAGGCCAACGCGCTCGTGCATCAGGAGCGCGCCGAAGTCGACGCGATCGCCATCGGGTCCGAGACGTTGCTCGTCGATGATCCCCTGCTGACCGCGCGCGGCGTGTACCGCGATCGGCCACTCGTGCGCGTGGTCTTTGACCGTCGGCTGCGCACGCCGTCGACCGCGCGCCTCTTTTCGACCCTGGACGCCGGCCCGGTCGTTGTGATGAGTCTCACCTCGTCGCGGCCGCGCTGGCCGGCCCGTGCGGAGGCGCTCGAAGGTGTCGGCGCGCAACTCGAGCTCGTCGACGATCCACAGGATGGCGGCGGGGAAGCGGCATCCGCTGCCTTCCTGCGCGGCGCGCTGGCTCGGCTCGGCGGCCGCGAGATCATCTCGCTTGTCGTCGAGGGCGGTCCCTCGCTGCACGGTGCGTTCTGGCGCGCGGGACTCGTCGATCGCGTCGAGCTCTTCATTTCGCCCCGTGCGATCGGCTCCGAGGGCGTCAGCTGGGCGGCGCTGCCGGACGGCAGCATCGCGTCGCTTGCCGAGCTGACGGCCAGGCCGGTCGGGGACGACGCGCGGATAGAGGGGTTTGTTTAGAGGTTCAAGAGGTTCAAGAGGGTTCAGAGAGGCATGTTCACGGGGCTTGTTGAGTCGCTTGGCAGGATCGTCGACGTCGCGCCCGCGCCGGCGGGGGTGCGGGTTCGTGTCAGTGCGGATCTCGCCACCAGCGCGGTTCTGGGCGAGAGCGTCTGCGTCAACGGCGTATGTCTCACCGTCGTCGAGGCGAGCGCTCACGGCCTCCTGTTCGACGTGTCTCCCGAGACTCTTCGGGTCACGACGCTCGGTGCGCTCGGTGCCGGAACATTGGTCAATCTCGAGCGGTCGCTCAGGGCAGACGCGCGGGTAGGAGGCCATTTCGTTCAGGGCCACGTCGACGCCACCGGATCGATCGCGGATTTGCGGCAGGAGGGCGATTCGTACCGGCTGACGGTCGCCGTTCCCGCCGCCCTGATGCCACTCGTCGTGCACAAAGGGTCGATTGCGGTCGACGGCGTCAGCCTCACGGTGGCGTCCGTCGATGACGATCGCGGACATTTCGACGTTCAGATCATCCCGTTCACCTGGCAGCACACGCGATTCAGTGCGGCCCGTCCGGGTGATGCGGTCAACGTCGAGTGCGATATCCTTGGAAAGTACGTGGTCCGCGCGCTCGAACTGCGGGGCGCCCGGGCCGGGCACGAGTAAGGGGAACGACATGAGTGCAAAGAAGCGAGGCGGCGGCAAGTCCGTCTTCGCTTCGATCGACGAAGCGATCGAAGCCATTCGCGACGGCAAGATGATCATCGTCGTCGACGATGAGGACCGCGAGAACGAAGGCGACCTCACGATCGCCGCCGAGAAGATCACGCCGGCCGCCATCAACTTCATGGCGAAGCACGGCCGCGGCCTCATCTGCATGCCGATGACCGAGGACCGGCTGCAGGAGCTCGACCTGCCACAGATGGTGCCGCAGAACACGGCGCGCTTCGACACCGCCTTCTGCGTCCCGATCGAAGCGAAGGGCGTGACGAGCACCGGCATCTCCGCGAGTGACCGCGCGGTCACGGTGCTGACGGCAATCGACCCGGCGACGCGACCCGCCGATCTTGCTCGCCCCGGCCACATGTTTCCGCTCAGGGCCCGCAACGGCGGCGTGCTGGTGCGTGCCGGGCAGACCGAAGCCGCGGTGGACCTCGCCCGCATCGCCGGCCTCTACCCGGCCGGCGTCATCTGCGAAATCATGAACGACGATGGCACGATGGCGCGGGTGCCGGAGCTGACGACGTTTGCGAAGCGGCACCAGCTGCTGATGATTACGGTCTCGGACCTGATTCAGTACCGCATGCGCACCGAGGCGCTCGTGCGGCGCGTCGCGTCGGCCGCCCTTCCGACCGATCACGGCCGGTTCAGGGTGTTCGCCTACGAGAGCGTCATCGATCGCGAGACGCACGTCGCGATGGTCAAGGGTGAGATCGGCGACGGCGACCAGGTGCTCGTGCGCGTGCACTCGCGCTGCCTCACGGGCGACGTCTTCCACTCCGCGCGGTGCGATTGCGGCCTGCAGCTCGAAGCCGCGCTCGGGAAGATCGAAGCCGAGGGCCGCGGCATCCTGCTGTACCTCAATCAGGAGGGGCGCGGCATAGGCCTCGCCAACAAGATCCGCGCCTACGAGCTTCAGGATCAGGGCCTCGACACGGTCGAGGCCAACGAGCGGCTCGGGTTCAAGGCCGACCAGCGCGACTACGGCATCGGCGTCCAAATCCTCAAGGATCTCGGCGTCCGGTCGATGCGGCTGTTGTCGAACAACCCCAGGAAGCTCGTCGGCATCGAGGGCTACAGGCTTTCGGTGACCGAGTGGATTCCGCTCGAGATTCCGCCCTCGGAGCACTCCCGGGGCTATTTGCGCACGAAAAAGGAAAAACTCGGGCACAAGCTGAACGGCGTCTGACCTCCGCCTGGAGCTCGAGGGTTGTCAATCCAGGCCTCCTCTGTTACGATAAACGTTTGCGTCTGAGACGGTTAGGACGTTCCTACAGAGCCTGAGTGCCGCGCCGGTGCGGTCGGGCATCTGGTCGATCCGCCGTCGCGGTTGAACCGCCGAAGCACATGTTCGATTCGCTCAGTGACCGCCTGCAGGGTGTTTTCCGGTCGCTGCGCGGTGAGGGACGCCTCACCGAGCAGACGGTCGAGGCGGCGCTCCGCGAAATCCGGATGGCGCTGCTCGAAGCGGACGTCAATTTCAAGGTCGTCAAGGCCTTCATCGATCGGGTACGGGACAAGGCGGTCGACCAGGCCGTCCTCAAGAGTCTGACGCCTGCGCAGCAAGTCGTGCGGATCGTGCGCGACGAGATGCTGGCGCTCTTCGGCGACAGCACCGGGGGGCTTCCACAGTCGGACGCGCGCCCGCGCGTGATTCTCCTGCTCGGCCTGCAGGGCTCGGGCAAGACGACGACATCGGGGAAGCTGGGGCGGTGGCTCTCGAAGCAGGGGAAGCACCCGATTCTGGTGTCGACCGACGTCCGGCGGCCCGCGGCCATCGAGCAGCTCTCGGTCGTGGCGAAGGAGGCTGGAGTCCGCGTCCACGATCCCGTGGGGGACCTGGACCCGGTTCGCCGCGCGTCTGGTGCGCTGGCCGAAGCGCGCAACAGCGGCTTCGACGTGGTCATCGTCGACACCGCGGGCCGGCTGCACATCGACGACGAGCTGATGGTCGAGCTGCAGGCGATCAAAGACGCGACGCAGCCGACGGATCTCCTGTATGTCGCCGACGCGATGACCGGCCAGGACGCCATCAAGAGCGCGGGCGAGTTCAACCGCCGCATGGGCGTCACGGGCGTCGTGCTCACGAAGATGGACGGCGACGCGCGCGGCGGTGCGGCGCTGTCGGTCGTGGGCGTGGTTGGCGTGCCGATCGCGTTTGCGGGCAGCGGCGAGCGGCTCCAGGATCTCGAGCCGTTCCACCCCGACCGCGTGGTGTCGCGGGTGCTCGGCATGGGCGACGTGCTGTCGCTCATCGAGAAGGCAGAGGCGGCGGTATCGCTCGAAGATGCCGAGAACCTCGAAGAGAAGATTCGCAAGAATGACTTCACCCTCGAGGATTTTCGCGAGCAGCTCCGGACCATCAAAAAGATGGGGCCGCTCGAACAGATTCTGGGGATGCTGCCAGGCATGGGCGGACTCAAGCAGGCCATGGCCGGCCGAGAAGGGCTCGACGAAGGGCAGCTCGGACGCATCGAAGCGATGATCAGCTCGATGACGCCCAGGGAACGGGCGAATCATCAGATCATCAACGGCAGCCGCCGCAAGCGCATCGCCAAGGGCAGCGGTACGTCGGTCGAGGAGATCAATCGGCTGCTGAAGCAGTTCGTGCAGATGAAGAAGATGCTCAAGCAGATCGGCGGGATGGCGGGGATGGGCAAGAAGCGCGGCGGACTCGGGATGATGAAGTCGTTCAGGTAGCTCTCAGCTATCAGCTCTCAGCCTTCGGCTGGGAGTTGCTGATAGCTGACAGCTGATAGCTGGAAGCTGAGAGGGGATTGATGTTAGCTATTCGTTTGCGTCGGACGGGATCGAAGAAGCGCTCGTATTTTCGCGTCGTGGTGACCGACTCGCGCGCGGCGCGCGACAGCAGCTTCGTCGAGGTGCTGGGGCATTACAACCCGAGGACCACGCCGGAGAAGCTCGTGCTCAACCGCGAGCGGCTCGAGCACTGGGTGAAGGTCGGGGCGCAGCCGTCCGACTCGGTCAGGACGCTCGTGGCGCGCATGCCGGTCGAGCCGGCGGCGGCCGCGGCTGAACAACCCGCGTCGTGAGCCGCGCACGAGACGTCGTCGAGGTCGTCGCGAAGACGCTTGCCGACCATCCCGGAGCCGTGCGGGTGACCGAGCGCGAGCACAAGGGTCAGACGCTCGTCGAGCTCTTCATGGCGCCCGGAGACCTTGGACGTGTGATCGGCCGTCAGGGTCGCACCGCGCAGGCGATACGGACGCTGGTGAGCGCGACGGCCGAGCTCGAAGGCTTGAAGGCCACGCTCGAGTTCCGCGACGAGCAGTAGTGCATTGGATTCGCATCTGGCGACAGATGCGAGCCGCGAGCCGCCAACCGCGCGCCGCGAGACAAGGCCCGGCATGACGTCCGCTGATTCGTCCGATGAACTGCTCCTGATTGGCCGCGTGGCCCGCGCGCACGGCAACCGCGGGCAGGTCATCGTGAATCCGGAGACCGACTTCGCCGAGGAACGGTTCGTCGTCGGGCAGGTGATGCTGGTCGGGCCGGCTGGTCGGCAGTCTCCGCGACGCATCACGGCCGCACGGTTTCATCAGGGTCGTCCCGTCGTGGCGCTCGAGGGCGTAGTCACGATGAACGACGCCGAGGGTCTCGCGGGCGCCGAGTTGTGGATGCCCGCCTCGGCGATACCGCCGCTGCCGGCCGGGACGTTCTACCGGCACGACCTGGTCGGCTGTCAAGTTCGGGACGTCAGCGATGCGGTCGTCGGTCGGGTGACGGACGTGCACGGGCCGATCGATCGCAGTCACCTGGTGGTCGAAGGACCGAGGGGCGAGGTGTTGATTCCGCTCGTCGATCACATCTGCGTCAAGGTCGATCCGGCGGCGCGAGTGATCGTGATCGATCCGCCGGATGGCCTGCTTGACGCGAACCAACGGTGAGGCCGACGAGCCAAGCAGGTGGTGCGGCGAGAACGATTGCGCGAACGGAGCGGAGCGGGCGCTTTTGGCCCTGCGGAGTGAAGTGAGCCAGGCGGGGTGCAGGGGACCCCGCCGACCAAAAATGAGAGTCGACATCGTCAGCATCTTCCCCGCGATGGTGAAGGCGCCTCTCGGGGAAGGCGTGGTGGGGCGGGCGATCGGGCGGGGTGTGATAGACGTCGGCGTGCACGACCTGCGGGACTTCACGACCGACCGGCATCGCGTCGTCGACGACATGCCGTTTGGCGGCGGACCCGGGATGGTGATGAAGCCGGAGCCGTTTTTTGCCGCGGTCGAGCACATTCGCCGGATGCGCGGCGCGCCGGACGCCATCGTGCTGACCAGTCCCGATGGCGGGCGCTTCGCGCATCGGGACGCAGAGCGGCTGAGCGGGCTCGGGCACGTCGTGATGTTGTGCGGCCGCTACGAGGGCATCGACGAGCGCGTGAGGCAGCACCTCGCCACCGAGTCGCTGTCGATAGGTGACTACGTGCTCTCAGGAGGCGAGTTGCCCGCGCTGGTCATCCTGGACGCCATCGCGCGGCTGGTGCCAGGCGTGGTCGGAGACGAAGAGTCGGTGACGCGTGATTCGTTTGTCGGCGGGTTGCTGGACTACCCGCAATACACGCGGCCGGCAGTCTTCCAGGGGCACGAGGTGCCGGCCGTGCTGCTGTCGGGCCACCATGCGGCGATCGCGAAGTGGCGTCGCCGCGAGGCGCTGGCGAGAACGCTGGTGCAACGGCCGGAGTTGCTGGAAGTGGCGGCGCTCGACGCCGACGATCGCGAGCTGCTGCGCGAAATTGTTGAGAGCGGCGAGCGTTAGGTTCTCGGTTCGCCGCACGAACGAGACGAACTAGAACACCAGGGTGTGGAGCATACGTGAGCGAACGGAACGGAGCGGCGCGTTTGGCCGCGTAGTGAAGTGAGCCAGGCGGGGTGCAGGGGACCCCGCCGATCAATCAATAGAAGGAGCATGTGATGACTGCGGTAGAGACCGTCGAGCGCGGCCAGATGGTGGAGCGCCCGGCGATGAAGCCGGGAGATACGGTGCGCGTGCACGTCAAGGTGCGCGAGGGCGACAAAGAGCGTATTCAGGTGTTCGAAGGAATGGTGATCGGGATGCACCGCGGCGGCGCGCGTGCGACCTTCACGGTGCGGAAGGTATCGTTCGGACAGGGCGTGGAGCGCATCTTTCCGCTGCACTCGCCGATCATCGACCGCATCGAAGTGACGCGCTCGGCCCGCGTGCGCCGCGCCAAGCTCTACTTCCTCCGCGACTTGAAGGGTAAGGCGGCGAGGATGAAGGAGCGGAAGAAGGCATAGGCCAGCAGCTGCGGGTCAGCCATGGTCAAACTTCGCGCGTTTCGCACGCTCGAGAATTCCATCCGGCGGATGGGCTTCAACGCGGTTGCGGGCGTGGACGAGGTCGGGTGCGGTTGTCTGGCGGGTCCGGTCGTGGCGGCGGCGGTCGTGCTCGACCCGGATCGCTACGTCGCCCGGATCTGCGACTCGAAGACGGTAACCCCCCTCGAGCGCGAACGGCTCTACGAGAAGATCACGCAGGCTGCCGTGTCCTGGTGTGTCGCTGCGGCTGACCGCGAGGAAATCGACCGAATCAACATCCGGCAGGCATCGTTGCGAGCCATGCAGCGCGCGGTGCTTGGGCTGGTGCCGTATCCCGATTTCGTCATCGTCGATGCCTTCCGCATCCCCGATCTGCCGATGGCCCAACGCGCGGTCGAGCAGGGCGACACGCGGTGCACGGCCATCGCGGCGGCATCGATCGTGGCAAAGGTGACGCGGGATCGGATGATGCTCGAACTGCACGCGCGGGACCCGCGATACGGGTTCGATCGGCACAAGGGTTACGCGACGCGGGAACACCTGGATGCCGTCTCGCGCTTCGGCTACTCAGACGTGCACCGGCGGACGTTCCGCCCCCCATCGCTGTTTGATAGGATGGCCTGAGCCGTTGCTGATCATGTCACGCTGTCCCCTCGCGTCTCCGGCCCGTGGAGAATCCCGTTGGCCCTCGACCGTGACGCTACGCTGAAGAAGGCGGAGAAGCTCCTCCGCCAGGGTCGCCTCGAGCCGGCGATTGCGGAGTACCTGTGCGTGGTCGAAGAGTTTCCACGCGATTGGAGCACGGCGAACACGCTCGGTGAGCTCTACGCGCGGGCGGGGCATCCGCAGCAGGCCGTCGGGCAGTACGCCCGGATCGCCCAGCATTTCGTCGATGAGGGCTTCTATCCGAAGGCGGCCGCGCTCTACAAGAAGATCCTCAAGCTCCAGCCCCAGGACGAGACGACGCAGATCCAGCTCGCCGACATTTCGGCGCGGCAGGGGCTGCTCGCCGACGCCAAGTCTCTTCTGAACGCCATCGCCGCCCGGCGCCGTGCGAAGGGCGATCGCCGCGGCGCGGCCGAAATCGTCGTCCGGCTGGGCACCATCGATCCGGCCGACTTCGAAGCGAGGCTCACCGCCGCCAGGACCCTCGAGGAGATGGGGGAGGAGGAGGAGGCCGGCAAGCGGTTCAAGGCACTCCACGACGATTTGGTCGAGAAGGGCCGAACCGCCGAAGCGATCGACGCGCTCAAGGAGTTCGTTCGCATCAATCCGCTTGAACGCGAGGCCCGATCGACGCTGGCGAAGGCTGCGCTCGGGCAGGGGGATCTGGCGGGCGCACGCGAGTTCCTCGATGAGGACAGCGCGGGCGAGGATCCGACGCTGCTGCTGCCGCTCGCCGAGATCGAGCTGCGATCGGGCGAGCTGGCCCGCGCGAAAGTGCTGCTCGGCCGGCTGCTTGGCGCCGATCCGTCCCGGCGGGCCGACGTGGCCGCGCTCGGATGGTCGTTTGTCGGATCGAGTCCCGAGACGACGTTCACGTGCATCGATGCGGCCGTCGACGGCGCAACGGCCACGGCCGAGTTCCAGGAAGCCGCAACCAACCTGCAGGAGTTCGTGGCCCGGGTGCCGGGACAGATTCCCGCGCTGCTCAAGCTCGTCGAGGTCTGCGTCGACGGTGGCCTCGAACAGGCCATGTACGAGGCGCAGGAGCAGCTGACCGATGCTTACCTGGCCGCGAATCAGGCCGCGGAGGCGCGCGTCATCGCCGAAGATCTCGTCGCGCGCGAGCCCTGGGAACCGGCGCACATCGACCGTTTCCGGCGGGCACTCGTCATGCTCCGCGTCTCCGATCCGGATACCCTCATTGCCGAGCGCCTGAGCGGCCAGGCCCCGTTCATGGCGCACGATCCCTTTTTCGACGGTCCGGATCCGTCACCGCCCGCGCCTGAGCCCGCGCAGTCGGCAGGTGAGGAGGCGGAACCGGCGGGCGAGGTCGAAGCCGTGCAGGCCGACGAGACCGCTCTGTCGCTCGACCCCGACGATGCCGGAGAACATGACGATGCGCCGGCGAAGCCGAGCGGTAAGCCAGCGGTCCCGGCCGGAGACGAAATCGACCTGACCGGAGAGCTGGGCGATCTCGATGCGAACGCCCGGCCCGCAGGGGGAGCACCGTCGGGAAAGCTCGATCAGGCGTTCGCCAGGATCCGCACCGACGCCGAGGCAGACGGCGATTTTTCCACGCAGCACATGACGCTCGCCCGCACGTATATCGAGATTGGGATGCTGGACGAGGCGATTGCCTCGTTGCAGACGGCGGTTCGCTCCCCCCGGCAGCGCTTCGAGGCGGCGGCGGCGCTCGGCCGCGTGTACGAGCGGCGCGGTGATCCGGCATTGGCCATCGAATGGTTCGAGCGCGCGGCCGAGGCGCCTGCCCCGACGCCAGACGAGGGGCGCGAATTGCTGTACGATCTGGGCGTGTTGCTCGACGGCGCGGGTGAAACGTCGAGGGCGCTGGCGGTCTTCCTCGAACTGCAGGCTGATGCCGGCGACTATCGCGACGTGCCTGCCCGCATCGATCGCCTCGCACGCGTGCAGACCGGAGGCTGACATCTCGTTCCTCACGCGGATCCTCTTCGCCGCATACTTTCTCGAAGCGGGACTCATTCTCATCGTCGCGCCCTGGTCGGGCTTCTGGGATCGGAATCTGTTCCTGTACACGGTTCCCTCGCTCCAGCATGTCCTCGCGAGTCCGTTCGCCCGCGGTGCGGTGTCGGGCGTCGGCGGAATCACCGTGATTGCCGGCCTCGCGGAGCTCTCGGGCGTTCTTTCCCGCCGCAACCGCTCGAGTCATGAGCCTCCACGGGTTCAGCCGTAGCGTCGATGAACGGCGTCGCGCGCTGCCGCGTCCGCTCATCGCCATGGTGACGGATCGCCGGATGTATGCCGTGGGAACGGCGGAGGGGCCGGAGACCTGCGCCGCGGTGGTGAATGCGGCTGGCGCCGCGGCGCGAGGGGGCGTGGATCTCGTGCAGATCCGGGAGCGCGGGCTCGAAGATCTGTCTCTGCTGGCGCTCGCCGAGGACGTTCGAGAGGCCATCGCGGAGACGGGCGCGCGGATGCTCGTCAACGATCGAGTCGATGTTGCGCTGGCGGCCAAGGCGGACGGCGTGCACCTGCCTGGTTCAGCCGTGGCGTGCGGCAGGATTCGCTCGATTGTGCCCGACGGGTTTCTGGTTGGAAGGTCCGTGCACAGTGTCGGCGAGGCCATTGCCGCTGCTGCCGATGGGGCTTGTGACTACCTGGTGTTCGGCACCGTGTTCGAATCCCGAAGCAAGGCCGCCGGACACGTCGTGGCAGGGCTCGACGCACTTGCCGAGGTGTGCGCCGCCGTGCGGCTCCCGGTTCTGGCCATTGGCGGCGTCACCACGGAGCGCGTGCCGGATCTCGTGCGGGCCGGCGCGGGTGGCCTTGCTGCGATAGGATTATTTGCGGCTGGCGGCGAACGGACGATCCGGGACACCGTCCGTCAGATCCGGCAGTCCTTCGCCGCTGGTTAACGCCGCGTCACCTCGATGGACCCAGGCTTTCGTTCGCCGCTCGTCGATCTCTTCCTCCGTGGCGAGGCTGCGCGGGACGTCCGCCTCCTGGCCGCGCGCGGCCTGCTGCCGCGGCCCGCCCACGAGCAGATTGCGCTCCTGGTCGTGTTGTCCGACGACTCGGATCCGGAGATTGCCGCGCAGGCGAATGCCACGATAGCCGGCCTTCCTCGCGAGGCGCTGAACGATTTTCTGGCCAGCAACGTCCCCGCGGAACTGCGCACGTTCTTTGCGGCGCGCGGTGCGGAGGCGGCTGGTGGGGCGCTGCCGGAAGGCCCGGAGGATGAAGGCGCAGCGGACGCGACGATGCCGGAGGACGCCGGTCCCGAGGATCCGCGGCTCGTATCGGCGCTTCCGATTGCCGAGCGGCTGAAGCTCGCGAGCAAAGGAACACGCGAACAGCGGGCGCAGCTCATTCGCGATTCGAACCGGATCGTGGCCACGGCGGTGCTGACGAGCCCGAAGCTGACCGAGTCCGAAGTGGAAGCGTTCGCGAAGATGGGAAACGTCTCCGAGGACGTCCTGCGGATCATCGGCACCAATCGCGCCTGGCTCAAGAACTACGGCGTCATCCTCGCCGTGACGCGGAACCCCAAGACTCCGCCCGCCATCTCGACGCAACTCATGCACCGGCTCACCGAGAAGGACATCAAGATGCTCTCGACCGATCGGAACGTACCCGAGGTGCTGCGCCTCGCGGCGCGGAGGATTCTCACCAAGGCCAAGCACGGGTAGGCCTCTCTCGCCTAGCGCTTCTTTCCAAATTCCTTTCGCATCTCGGCCAGTCCCTCCATGTAGACCGTGGCGCGCTCGCGTTCCGCCTCGGTCGCCAGCGACTTGAGCAGATCGATGGCGCGGTCGAAGTCCCTGAGGATGGTGGCCGGCTTCGTCTGGAAGTAGAGGCGGCGGATCTCGGCGAGCGGATCGGTCTCGTGTGGCGTCATCGTTTGCGCGCCCGAGCGCGCTTGCCCTTGTTGCGGCGCAGCGACTGCCGGAAGGCGTCGACTGGCAGCGTGTTGAGGACGTCGCCCGGCTCGAGCCAGGCGCGCCTGGCGACCGTTACACCCCAGCGGAGCAGGCCGAGCGCCGCCGGCGAGTGGGCGTCCGAATCGATGATCACCTTCACTCCACGGTCGCGCGCCAGCCGCGCATGGTTCTCGTCGAGATCGAGCCGTTCGATCTGACAGTTGATTTCCACGGCGACGCCGTTGGCGGCCGCGGCTTCAGTCAGCCGATCGAAGTTTACGCGATAGCCGTCGCGTTTGAGAATCCGCCGGCCGGTGGGGTGCCCGAGCACGTCGACGTACGGACATTCGATGGCGCGCAGGATCCGATCGGTCATCTGATTCTCGTCCTGGGAGAAGGCCGAATGGACCGAGGCGATGACGATGTCGAGCTCGGCGAGGCAGTCGTCGGCGAGATCCATCGTGCCGTCGGAGCGGATGTCGCACTCGATGCCGGCGAGCACCGTGATGCCCTCGAGCCGTGCGTTCAGCTCGCGGATGCGGCGGGCGTGCTCGAGCGTGCGCCGTTCGTCGAGCCCGTTGGCCATGGCGAGCGCCTGGCTGTGATCGGTGATGGCGATATAGGACAAGCCAGCCGACCGGGCGGCGAGCGCCATGGTTTCCGCATCGGCGCGGCCGTCGGTCGCCGTCGTGTGCATGTGGAGGTCACCGCGCAGGTCGGCGAGCGTCAGGAGATTGGGGAGCGACCCGCGCTCGGCGGCTTCGATCTCGCCGCGGTTCTCGCGCAGCTCGGGAGGGATGTAGGCGAGGTCGAGCGCACGGTAGATCTCCTCCTCTGACGCACCGGCCACGGGCAGTCCGTCCTCGTTCCGGAAGAGCCCGTATTCGTTGAGCTTCAGGCCGCGCTTGATCGCGCGGTCGCGCAAGGCGATATTGTGCGGCTTCGATCCGGTGAAATACTGGAGGGCTGCCCCCAGGCTCTCGCGCGGAACGAGGCGCAGGTCGGCCTGAAATCCGCCCCAGAGGAGCACGCTCGACTTGGTGTCGCCGTGCGCGAGCGTCCGTTCGACCATCTTGTAGCCCGTGAAGGCGTCCATGAGCGTCTGCGGTGCGCCGGCGGCGAGGATGTCGAGGTCGCCGCACGTCTCGCACCCGCGCCGAAGGCTGCCGACCGGCGAGATGTCGGCCCCGGGCGCGTGCTCGCGCAGCGCCTCGAGGAGGGCGGCAGCGGTCTCGTGCGATTCGGCCATCAATCGCCTGCCGGTCGAGCGTGCGCGTTCCTCGAGGGATTTCAGGATGAACGCCTCTTTCTTCGCGCCCATGCCCTTGAGATTGCGCAGGCGTCCGTCGCGCGCCGCGCGCTCCAGGTCGTCGAGCGTGCCGATCCCGAGATCGCGATAGAGCATCGCGACCGTCTTCGGGCCGACGCCCTGGAGGCGCAGGAGGTCCAGGATGGTCGGCGGAAACTCCTGGAGGAGACCCTGATGGTAGGCAATGGTGCCCGTCTCGACGAGCTCGGTGATCTTGGCGTTGAGATCCTTGCCGATTCCGGGGATCGCCAGCCGTTCGGCAGTGGACAGCTCGGCGATCCGTTCGGCGGCATGAGCGATCGTTTCCGAGGCGTTGCGGTACGCGCGGATCTTGAACGGGTTCTCGCCCTTGATCTCGAGGAGGTCGCCAATCTCGGCGAGCATGCGCGCGATGGCCAGATTGTCGAGGCTCATTGTTGATCGGCTCTAGGCTTTAGGCTTTGGGCTCTAGGCGGCTGAAGACCTTGGAGCCAGATCTCAATGGTCTTGCTGGAGCCAAGAGCCTGGAGCCTAGAGCCAACGACTAGGCCGTCACTCGCGTGTCGACCCGCAGGCCTTCGGACTCGATCGTGAAGTCGAGGAGCCGGCCGCCCTGTGAGGCGATCGCTCCGCGGATTGCCGGGATGCGGTCCGGTTCGCCGAGGCAAAAAAGGCAGCCGCCGCCTCCCGCGCCGCACACCTTGCCTCCGTAGGCTCCGGCATCGCGAGCCGCGGCGAGAATCGCGTCGATCTCCGGCGTCGTCACGCCAGGCGCCAGTCCTTTCCGATTCTCCCATTCCTCGGCGATCTGCCGGCCGACATCGGCCCACGCGCCTCGCTCCAGCGCGTCGCGCATGGTGCCGGCGATGTCGCGGATCCGGCCGAAGCGCTGCTGCACGTCGCGGTCGCCGTCGATGTGGCGTTTGGTCACTTCCCAGTTGTTGATCCCCGAGTTCCTCGTCGCGCCGGTGTAGGCCAGGACGAGCCGGCGTTCCAGCTCTCGCGCCGAGACGGGCAGCGCCACACGACGGACACCGTCGACGCCCAACTCCACTGCGGAGATGCCGCCGTAGAGTGCCGGTCGATAATCCTGAACGCCGGTCGGCACCTCGATGGCCTGCGCCTCGACGTTCATCGCAATCTGCATAATCTCGGCGTCGGTGCGGGGCCGGCCGGTCCACGCCACCAGCGCGCCGCACACCGCGATATTGAGCGCCGACGAGCCGGCGATGCCGGCACCCACGGGCGATTCTGAGCGCGTCTGGATCTCGAGGCCTTCGGCCTGAAAGTAGTGGAGCAGCCGGCCGAGCAGCCCCAGTTCGTGGTTGTCCCGGAGCTCGCTCCAGTGGGTGAGGTCGACACGCAGACCGGTGTCGCCGGAGATGATGGTGAGGCCACGACTGCCTCGCGGCTGAATCGAACACCGCGCGCGCAGGCTGATGGCGGCGTTGAGCGTCTGCGCGCGTTCGTGGAAGAGGTAAAGCGGCCAGATGTCGAGCGTCCCGCCCGCTAAATCAATTCGCGTTGGCGCGGAGGACTCGATATGCACAGCGAAATTATAGCCACGAATCGTGCGAGTTCTGCCTGATATCGGCCAGGGACGGCTCGGCGACGGATAACGGCAACCGTCGACGACTTTCACGAATCACGACGGCCAGAGACAACGACAGCCACAGACAACAGGGGAGAGGACAACGCTATCGCGGGCGCTCTTGCCGCATAATGGCGCCACCCGGTCCGTTGGGGGCAGGGTGCGCGATATCGGAGGCGTTGTGGCAGCGAGCACGGAAGTTCTCATCGGCGAGTCGAGCGCACAGCACGTCCTCATCCGACCGTTGTCGCGGAGCAATGCGGGTTTGTTCGACGAGCGGGACGGCAACTGGATCGATTGCGAGGTCGAGCTCGTGGCCGGCGGCTTTCAGGGTCGATTCCGCACGGATGTAAGTTCGGAGGAGTTCCAGACGTTCCTGGAGCAGGTCGACGGTCTGAGCACGGCGGTGGACGGCACGGCGAGCTTGACAACGATGGAGGGTCAGATCGCCCTGTCGCTGACCGGCGACGGCACCGGACATGTTCGAGTGACAGGTGAAGCGGTCGACGTTGCCGGCAGCGGCAATCGGCTGCAGTTTGGCTTTGACATGGATGACGCGTCTCTTTCCGGAATTGCGCGCTCGCTCGGTTACCTCCTGGCTGCCTTTCCAATGAAGGACGCCTCCGATGAATGAAGAGTCCGCCTAAAGGCGGACACGACGTACATTTTTTTACAGGCTCTCAGGGCTCAACGCTCAGGCAAGATCTTGGAGCAGGTGTTAGAAGGTTTGCCTGAGCCCTGAGCCTACTCACGTATCCTCACCTATAATTATCAAGACATGTCCCGTCGCGACATTCGTCGTCACATCGGTCAGCTCGCGATTGCCGGGTTCGCCGGCGATGCCATTCCTTCGGATCTCCGATTGCTCGCGCGGGAGTTCGATCTCGGCGGAATCATTCTCTTCGCGCGCAACGTGGTGGCTCCCGATCAGGTGGCGGATGTCTCGCGTGACGCGCAGACGCTCGCCCGGGAGCTTCCGCTCTGGGTGAGCGTCGATCAGGAAGGGGGCCGGGTCGCGCGGCTCAAGGCGCCCTTTACGGTGTGGCCGCCGATGCTGACGCTCGGACGGAGCGGTGACGAGGCGCTCGCCGAACGCTTCGCGCGTGCGCTGGCCGCCGAGCTGAAAGCGGTCGGGATCTCGCTCGACTACACGCCGGTGCTCGACATTCTCACCAATCCGAAGAATCCGGTCATCGGCGACCGCGCGCTGGCCGATCGGGCCGAGGATGTGGCACGGCTGGGCCGGCGGATCATCACGACGCTCCAGCAGGCCGGCATTGCGGCGTGCGGAAAGCATTTTCCCGGGCATGGCGACACGGCTACCGACTCGCATCATGAGTTGCCCCTCATCGAGCATCCGCCCGATCGCCTCGAGGCTGTGGAGTTCGTCCCGTTCCGTGCGGCCATCGAGGCCGACGTCGCGTCCATCATGACCGCGCACATCCTCGTTCCTGCCTACGACGGCGAGCGGCCCGCGACGCTGTCGCCGGTCATCGTCGACGGCCTGCTCAAAAAGCAGCTTGGCTACGGCGGTCTCGTGCTGAGCGACGACCTCGAGATGAAAGCCATCAGCGCCCGGTACGGTGTGCCGGAAGCCACTGTGGCTGCCGTCGCGGCCGGCTGCGACGCCGTGCTCATGTGCGGCATTTCCCAGGAAGCGCAATGTGCCGCGCTCGAGGCGGTTATTCATGCGGTCGAGGACGGGACCCTGCCGCTCAAACGTGTCGAGGACGCCCTCGCGCGCCATCGGCGCATCAAGGAGCGGTTCCTGGCTCCGACGCGGCCCAAGCCGCTCGGTGGCCCGGCACTGCGCGCGGCGCTCGGCGGCGACGAGCATCAGGCGATTGCCGCCGAGATGGCGAGGTTCGCCTAACCGATGCGCAAGCCCCGCGCCCTTCGGCCCGGCGACCGGGTCGCCGTGGTGGCGCCCGCCAGCCCGTTCAAGCGCGAGGAGTTCGACGCCGGGATCGGCGAGATCCGGGCGCTCGGGTTCGAGCCCGTCTACGAGGACAGCGTCTTCGCTCGCCATGGCTACGTCGCTGGTCCGCCGGACGTCCGCGCTGCGGCGTTCGTGCGGGCGTGGGAGGATCCCGCGATCGCCGCGCTCGTGGCTGCGAGGGGTGGATACGGCAGCGTCCAGTTACTGCCGCTGCTCGATCGCGCGGCGATTGGCCGGCACGCCAAGGCCTTCATCGGCTACAGCGACAACACGTCGATTCTCAGCTGGCTCACGCTCCAGTGTGGCATCGTCTCGTTCCATGGGCCGATGATCGAGGGGCGTCTGGCTCGTGGGGAGGGCGGCTACGACCGCGACACGTTCGCCCGGTGTCTCTGCCGGACGGACGCGCCGGGCGAGATCACTCACCCAAGCGTCGAAGTGATTGTGCCTGGTGAGGCGACCGGCATGCTGCTCGGCGGCACGTTGACCCAACTGACCGCGTCGCTCGGTACTCCCTATGCCTTCGATCCGCCGCCCGGCTTCGTGCTCTTCGTCGACGAAGTCGGCGAGCGGCCCTTTCGCATCGATCGCATGCTGACGCAGCTTCGCCTCAGCGGGATCCTCGGGCGCGCATCCGCGGTCGTCTTCGGCGAGCTCCCGAGGTGCGATGAGCCGGATGGCAATCTCACGGCGCGTTCCATGATCGCCGACGCCATGTCGGGATTTCGCGGCCCGGTGCTGTTCGGTCTGCCGTCCGGCCATACGACCGGACCGACGCTCACGCTGCCGTTCGGCGTGCGAGCGACGGCGATTGCGGACCGCCAGCCGCGGCTGGTGGTGGAGGAGGCGGCGGTTTCATGACTCGCGTTCACTTGATCGGCGTGTGCGGCACCGCGATGGCGACGCTCGCCGCGCTCCTGAAGAGCAAGGGCTACGACGTTCGCGGTTCCGACCAGAACGTTTACCCGCCGATGAGCGATTTCCTGGTGCAACAGGGCATCACGCTCCTCCAGGGTTATCGTCCCGAACACATCACCGCCGATCTGGACCTCGTCGTGGTCGGGAACGCGATCTCCCGTGGCAACCCCGAGCTCGAAGAGGTACTCGACCGGAAGATACGCTACTGTTCGCTGCCCGAAGCCGTCCGTGATCACTTCCTGTGGGCCGCGCGGTCGGTCGTTGTGACCGGCACGCACGGCAAGACCACGACGACGGCGTTGACGGGGTGGCTGCTGACCGACGGCGGTGTGGATCCCAGCATGCTCGTCGGCGGCATCGCCGAAAACTTCGACGCGAGCTTCCGGATCGGCGGCGGCCGCGACTTCGTCATCGAGGGCGACGAGTACGACAGCGCGTTTTTCGACAAGACCGCGAAGTTCCTGAAGTACCTGCCGGACATCGCCGTTGTCGGCAACATCGAGTTCGACCACGCGGACATCTACCCGGACTTGCCCGCCATCCGCCTCGCGTTTCACCGATTTGTGAATCTGATCCCGCGCCGCGGCCTCCTCCTGCTTGGGGCGGACAACGCCGACGCCATGGCGCTCCGCACGCGCGCGCACTGCCGCGTCGAAACATTCGGGCTGGCTGACGAGTCCGACTGGCAGGCGCATGACCTGTCGGTGAAGGAGTCGTCGACGTCGTTCGGCGTCCGCCGCGCCGGCGCGGCGGTCGGCACGTTCGAGGTGCCGCTCCTCGGCGCCTACAACGTCCGCAATGCGCTTGCCGCCATCGCCGTCGGTGCGGCCGTGGGGCTGAGCACCGACACGATGGCCGCGTCGTTGAAGCGCTTCAAGGGCGTGCGTCGCCGCCTGCAGCACAGAGGGACCGTGCGCGGCATCGCGATCTACGACGACTTCGCGCATCACCCGACCGCTATCGGCGAGACCCTCGCGGGCGTCCGCTCCGCCTATCCGAACCGGCGCATCTGGGCGATCTTCGAGCCGCGATCGGCGACGTCGTGCCGCCGCGTCTTCCAGGCCGACTTCGCCAGGGCACTGTCGAGGGCGGATCGCGTCATCCTGCCGGCCGTGTTCCGGTCGACGCTGCCCGAAGCCGAACGCCTGTCCACCGATCAACTCGTGGCCGACCTCAAGACGGCTGGAGTGGATGCGCGCTACATTCCCGATACCGACGACATCGTCGCGGCCGTCTCGCGCGAGGCCCGGGAAGGCGACCTCGTGGTCATCATGTCGAACGGCGGCTTCGATGACATTCATCGGAAGCTGTTGTCCGCACTCGAGCGCCAGTCCTGAAATCACGTGAGCTCCCTTACGCTTGACCAGCCTTCGCTGAAGTTATGCTCCGCAGGAGCTCTGGCGTAGGCGGAAAGCAGAAGCCACACGATGACTCATGAAGCAACGGCGCCTTCGTTCAGGATTCTGCCCGCGGGTGATGCAGCGCTGGTGGTGGAGCTGCCCGAGCGCATCGATCCGGAGCTGAACGCCTGGTGCGTCACCTTGGCTCATACGCTCGAGGTTCGCCTCGGCACGAGCGTTCGTGACGTCGTCATCGGCTACTGCTCGGTCACGGTCTACTTCGATCCACTGCATGTCGATGCCACCTGGCTCGAGGCCGAGGTCAGGGCGACCGCCGGAAGTCTCGATGTCGAGACGGCCGCCGAGGGGGCGCTCGTTGAAGTGCCGGTGTGCTACGGCGGCGACCTGGGACCAGACCTCGCCGATCTCGCCGCGTTCGCGGCCAGCTCCGAGGACGAGGTGATCGCCCTTCACGTCGGCCGCGAGTATCGTGTCTATATGGTCGGCTTCGTTCCAGGCTTCGCGTACATGGCCGAGGTAGATGCGAGGATCGCCGCGCCGCGCCGAGCGTCGCCGCGGACGGCCGTGCCGATGGGCTCGGTTGCCATCGCCGGCGGACAGACAGGGATCTATCCGTCCGTTACGCCCGGTGGATGGAACATCATCGGACGCACACCGATTCGGCCCTACGATCCTGATCGTCACGAACCGTTCCTGTTCAGGTCCGGTGATCGCGTCCGGTTTCGTGCAATTTCAGTGCAAGAGTTCCGGCAGTCGTGACGCAGGCCATCGCCGTCATTCGCCCCGGCATGTTGACGACAGTGCAGGACCTCGGCCGGTGGGGATTCCAGGCGCACGGGGTGCCAGTGGCCGGGCCAATGGATGAGTACTCACACGTGCTTGCGAACCGAATCCTCGGGAATCTCCCGTCGGCGGCGGCACTCGAAGTCACGTTGATTGGTCCGGAACTGGAGGCGACCGCGGAGGTGACGTGCGCCGTCGCGGGCGCGGCGTTTTCGCTTTCGGTCGGAGCGGCCACGGTTCCGATGTACTCGGCGTTCACGCTTCGTCCGGGCGAGCGGCTGAAGTTTGGCGCGCGGTCGGCTGGCGCCCGCGCGACCCTCGCCGTACGGGGCGGGCTCGACGTCCCGGCCGTGTTCGAGAGCCGGGCGACGAGCCTCATCAGCCGCATGGGCCCATTCGGCGGCCGGGCTCTGCGAGCAGGTGATGTTCTGCCTGTCGGGCCGGTCACGACGCCGGTTTCACGAGGCGCTGGCGAATCTGCCGGTGTTCCACTGCCGCTCCCCATTGGAGGTGCCCGGCTCCGCGTCGTCGCCGGGCCGCAGGAGCAGCTGTTCACGCGGCAAGCGTACGCGACACTGTTCTCGTCACGCTACGTGATCACGACTGCCTCGAATCGCATGGGGTACCGGCTGGAGGGGCCGCCCCTGGCGCATGCGGGGCGCGCGGACATCCTGTCCGATGCAACGCCGATCGGGTTGCTCCAGGTGCCTGCGTCTGGTCAACCCATCCTTTTGATGGCCGATCGACAGACGACCGGTGGCTACGCGAAGATCGGCGTGGTGATCGGCGCCGACCTTCCGCTCGCCGGCCAGCTCGCGCCCGGCGACTGGGTCGAGTTCGCGCCGTGCACGCGGGAGGCCGCGGTGGACGCGCTGAAACTCAGGCACCGATTGCTGCGCGGTGCTCCGCGATGACCGGTGCGATCGAACGTCGCCTTCGTGACGCCCTCGGCGAGAACCGCGTGCAGCGCGACGTGCTGCTGGCACCCGTCACTACGTTCAAGGTCGGGGGGCGAGCGGACTTTCTGGTCCAGGCCCGCGGCCGGGACGACATCAGCCTGGCGCTCGAGGTCGCGCGCGCGTTCGCGTTGCCCGTGACCATCCTCGGCGGTGGCTCGAACGTCCTCATTGCCGACACCGGCCTGCGAGGCCTCGTGATTCGGATGCATGGCGGGGAGGTCGCGCGCATCGGCGCGGGGCGCATTCGAGCCGACGGCGGCGTGACGATCAACGGTCTGGTACGGTGGACGATCAGTCACGGCGTTGCAGGCCTCGAAGCTTGGGCCGGCACACCCGGGACCGTCGGCGGTGCCATCCATGGAAACGCGCACTTTCGTGGCCGGCTCATCAGCGAGCTCATCGAGCGCGTGACACTTGCCACGATCGACGGACGCATCATCGATGTGCCGGTTGCGGACATGGAGTTCGGCTACGACTACAGCCGTCTGCACCAGACGCACGAGATCGTGATGTCGGCCGATTTGCGCGTCAGCGACGGCGTCCCCGACGAGTTGCGCGCGATTGCGCGCGAGTCGCTCGCCTTTCGCAAGCGCACGCAGCCGCTCGAGTCGGCCAGCGCCGGCTGCATCTTCCAGAACCCGGATCCGGCCCGCGACGTGGTGCCGGCCGGCATCCCGTGGTCGGCCGGCGCGCTCGTCGACCGCGCGGGCTTGAAGGACGCGCGCTCCGGCCGAGCGCGCGTGTCCACGACCCACGCGAACTTCATCGTCAACGAAGGCGGCGCGAGCGCCGGGGACATACGGGATCTGGTCGAGCGCTGCAAGCGCGAGGTACGATCGCGGTTCGGTGTCGAATTGAGGGAAGAGATTGTGTATTTGGGATTTGGTTCGTAGTTCGTCTTTCTCGGTTCAGGGTTCAGGGTTCAGGGTTCGGTTCGCGATTCCCGGCCGTTGGTTCTGGGCGGGCCACACTCGCTGGGCTCTCATAGTCTGAACCCTGAACTCTGAACGCCGAACCCCGAACCCCGAACCCCGAACCCCGAACCCCGAACCCCGAACCCCGAACCCCGAACCCCGAACCAAGGAACCCAACAGGACATCAAGAATGGCGACACTCAGGATCGAAGGCGGCCGACGTCTGGAGGGCCGCGTCGCGGTTGAGGGGAACAAGAACGCGGCGCTGCCGCTCGTGGCGGCGTGCCTGCTGACCGATCAGGAATGCGTGCTGACGAATGTGCCCAGGATTCGCGATGTCGAGGTACTAGTGGACCTGCTCGTCGGCCTTGGCGCGACCGTCGACGGGCGGGGGACATCGACGCTCCGCATCAAATGTGCGACGGTGACGACCGATCGGCCCGATCCCGCGCTTGTCGGGCGTCTGCGTGGCTCCGTCCTCCTGCTCGGTCCGCTGCTGGCGAGGAAGGGCTCCGCGCGTCTCGCGCAGCCGGGCGGGGACTTTCCGGCCCGTCGGACGATTTCCACGCACCTCCAGGCGCTCGCGGCGATGGGCGCCGTGCCGCTCGAAGAGTCTGGTCATGCGCTCGAGGCCCCGTGGGGACTGAGCGGCGCATCGTTCTACCTCGACGAGGCCTCCGTGACGGGCACCGAGACCGCGCTCCTCGCGGCCGCCGCGGCGAAGGGCCGGACCGAGATTCGGCACGCGGCCATGGAGCCTCACGTCGCCGAGCTCTGCCGCTTTCTGCGCGCGATGGGCGTCTCGATTGAGGGCGAAGGGACGTCGACGATTCGCGTCGAGGCACCGGCCCGCTTCAAAGGCGCCACGCATCGGCTCGATGGCGATTACATCGAAGCCGGAAGCTGGGGCGTCGTCGCCGCGATTACCGGAGGCGGCATCGAGGTGACCGGCGCGCGCTGGACCGACCTCGAAGTGGTCGGGGCGCCGCTCAAGAAGATGGGCCTCAAGTGCACGTGGGACGACGAGCGCTTTGTCGTGGAGCCTTCGCCGGGTCTGGTCGCGGCGCGGCGCATCACGACGGGCCTGTGGCCCGGCTTCCCGAGCGACATGGTGAGCCTCGTGACCGTCCTCGCCACGCAAGCCGAAGGCGAGACGCTCGTCCACGACTGGATGTACGAACTTCGCCTCTTCGCGCTCGAGCAGCTGAGCGCGATGCGCGCGGATCTGTTTCTCTGCGATCCGCACCGCATCATCATCAGCGGCGTGACGAAGCTCAGGGGCCGTCACCTCGACAGCCGGGACATCCGGTCGGGGATGGCACTCATCGCTGCGGCGCTTGCCGCGGAAGGGGAGAGCCATGTGGGCCCGCTCGAGACAGTCGAGCGCGGCTATGGAGCGCTGGTCGAACGCCTCGGCGCGCTTGGTGCGCAGGTTGAGCGGATCGGCTAACGCGGATCACGGATCTGCGTCCCGTGAAAAGATCCGTGATCCGCGTCCCGTAATTAGATCGGCGACCCGCCGCCCGGCTTCTTCGGCGGGGTCACCGGCACCGTCGCGCCTGGCAGCGTCGGTTGCAGGGGCTGCGGGAAGGCGGGTACCGCCGGTGTCTGTGTCGCGCCACCCGGCGTCAGTCCGGGATCTCGGGGTGGCTGCTGGATGCCGGGGCGTTCGACCGGCGTAACGCCTCCGGCGCCTCCGCTTCGGCCCAGTCGAAACGGCCGCAGATCCGCTTCCGTGACGTCGAGCGTACGGACGATATGCGGTGTCAGCGTCAGGATGATGTCGGTCTGGAGCGATTCCTTCTTGTTGCGCGCGAAGAGGCGCCCGATGAGCGGGAGGTCGATTAGTCCTGGCACGCCGGCAAGCACCGTGCGCTCCTCGTCGCGGATGAGGCCGGCGAGCATGTTCGTCTGACCGTCCTTGAGCCGGATGGTCGAGGTAATCTGCCGCGACGCAAATGTCGGCAGGCCGGCTGTGACTCCGGAGCCAGTTCCGGAGATGCTGCTCAACTCGATCTTCAGCGTCAGCGACACCTCATCGTCGTGGTGCGTCCGCGGTGTGATGTCGATGTTGACGCCGATCGGACGGTAGTTGAACGACGTGATCGGCTGTTGGTTGATGCCGCCGGCGGCGATCGGGGCGAAGACGGTGACCGGCACGGGCACCTCCTCGCCGAATTTCGCCTGCGCCGCGAGTCCTTCGGACGTTCGCAACTGCGGGTTGGCGAGAATGCGCGTATTGCTGTCGTTCTTGAGCAGACGGTAGTAGATGCCGGGCACGCCGGTCACGAACACATCGGCGCGAGTCAGGTTCGACAGATCCTGGAGAGTCAGGCCGTCGCGGTTCACGTCGACGGAGCCCGAGATCCCATCGGACCCGGGCGAGGCGATCTGCAGGCCGTACTCGCGCAGGCGCGTCCGGTCGACTTCGAGCAGCTCGACGTCGATGATCACCTCGGGCCGTGCCTTGTCGATTGCCGCGATCAGCCGCGCCGCCGCGGCGATGTGCTCGGGCGTGTCCTGGAGCGAGATGGCGTTGATGGCGGTCATCCCGGTGACCTGCCGGACGTCGACGACGATGCGCAGCAGGTCGATCACTTCCTTGAGATCGGCGTTACTCAGGTACAGCGTCTGGACGACAGACTCTTCATATTCCCGGCGCTTGGCCTGCGTGTCGGGGATGATGGTGATCGTGCGCTGCGCGCTGACGCGGTAGAAGGTCCGGGTGCTAGCCGTGACCGAGGTCAGCGCGTCGACGAGCGTCATCTTTCGCAGGTCGGCGTTGATCGTCTCGTCGCGAAACGCCGGATCGAAGACGACGTTGAGCCCCGCGAACTGCGCGATCGATCGAAAGACGTTACGGCTGCTGGCGGAGCTGAAGACGAGCGAGTCTGGCAGCTTGGCGTCGGCCGGCAGGTCGAGCCCGGGCGGCGGGAGATCGCGCGATCGCTCGATGAGCGATTCGAGCTCGGTCTTCCCGTTGCGCGTGACCGCGATCTTCGTGCGCAGCTTCTGGCGCGTGTCGCGCAACGCCTCGTTGACGAGGGCATCGCTCGGGTTCAGCTCCGAGGCGAGCTGATATTCGCCGAGCGCTTCTTCGTAGCGGTCGGCACTGGCGAGTGTCCGGGCACGAAACGCGTGTTCCTGCGATGCGCGCAGCTTCGCACGGTCGAGCGCCAGCCGCGCGTTGTCGTCATCAGGGTTGGCCCGAAGCGCCTTGGTGTACTCGACGACTGCGAGGTCGTAGTTCTTGGCCACTTCGGCCCGTTCCCCGGCGCGAAGGCCGGGGCCGGCTCCCGTCGCGCATCCGGTGGCGAGGGCCAGGCAGAGCCCCACGGCGGACGTCCACGCTCGTCGTTCAGCGCTTGACCGGCCCGGCATTGGTGACCTCCGCCCCGCGGGGAATAGAAAACGCGAACGTCTTATCGGCTATTCCCGGGTTTTCCTTGAAGCTGGTGAAGACGAAGGTCGACCGACTGCCTTGCTTCTCGGCGACGGTCAGTGACTGCAGCAGGAACGTGTCGCGCGCCGCGGTGATTTCGAGCCAGTCGTACTCGGCCTCTGGCCGCTTGGGCTCCAGGTGGAGCGTCCATGAACCCGGGGCGCCGCCCTGGCCGAAGCTGACGTTGAAGTCGCGGGTGAGGCTGCCGCGCCCGGCCAGGAAGAGCACAGCCGCCTGATCGTCGTCGGGCACCGCGCTGACGAGGGCGCGGTTCTCCTCAGGAAAGTACTGGATGAGTCGGACGCCGTCGGAGACGAAGACTTTTTCGTCCGGAGACTTGTAGTTCCAGCGCATCTTGCCCGGTTTCTTGACGAAGAGCGTGCCGCGCTCTTCGCGCTTTCGCTTGAGGACGCCGCCCTCGTGGGTGTGTACGAAGTCGGTCGAGAAGTCCCGAATCGTGTCGTACTTCCGCTGAACCGAGGCCGCTATGTCCTGGGCGGACGGGGCAGTCTGTCCAAAGGCAACCGCGGAGAAGCCTAGGACAGCAAGCGCCTGCGGCCCGAGCGCGGCGCGCAGTCGCCGCGCGAGAGCGAGCGGGGGTGGGGCCCCGCGAGCATTGAGAAGCGCCTGCGGCCCGAGCGCGGCGCGCAGTCGCCGCGCGAGAGCGAGCGGGGGTGGGGCCCCGCGAGCATTGAGAAGCGCCTGCGGCCCGAGCGCGGCGCGCAGTCGCCGCGCGAGAGCGAGCGGGGGTGGGGCCCCGCGAGCATTGAGTAATGCTGACAGTGACATTCACTTCCATTCAGTGAGGCGCACGACCCATGTTACCACCCGGCCGATGCGGGGGGTGAGGGCCGGCGTCCCCGCCGTTTTGCGGCGATGAACTCCCGGACCTCGGCCAGCGGGCGGGTGTTGAGCACCTGGCCCGGCGCGACCCACCCGCGTCGTGCTGTCCCGACGCCAAACCGCATCTGACGTCCGAGCGCCGGAGCGCGATGGCAGTCGCTGTCGATGGTCAGCGTCGCACCCGCGGCCGCCGCCGCTCGCGCTCGATCGCCGTCGAGGTCCATGTGACTCGGCGCGCCGTCGACCTCGAGCGCGGTCCCCGTCTCCGCGGCGGCGGCGTAGAGCGCGTCGAAATCGAGCGCATATCCGTCGAAGTGTCCGACGAGCTGGTTGGCCGGATGGCAGAGCACGTTGACGAGCGGATGCCGCAGCGCCGCGATGCTGCGGCGCGTCAGTTGCTCGGGGCCCTGACGCGCGTGCTCGTGGAGCGACGCCAGCACGATGTCGAAGCGCTCGAGGATGTCGTCTTCGAAGTCGAGGCGGCCCTCCGGGAGGATGTCGACTTCGATGCCGTGAAGGATCGTCATGCCCGGGAAGCGCTCGCGCAGCGCGTCGATCTCTTCGCGCTGCCGCGCGATGTCCTCGCGCGCCAGCGTGCGCGATGCGGCGGCGCCGGAGGAGTGGTCCGTGATCGCCATGTACTCATACCCGAGCGCATGGCAGCCCTCGACCATCCACTCGAGGTCGTCGCGGCCATCGCTGTAGGTCGTGTGCATGTGCAGGTCGCCGCGGATGTGCGACGTCTCGACGAGCAGCGGAAGACCGCTCGATGCGGCGGCGTCGGTCTCGCCGCGACCGTGCCGCAGCTCGGGCGGGATGAATGCCAGTCCCAGGCTCGAGTAGAGCGCGTCCTCGCTCGCGTGCCGCCTCTCCGCGAGTCCCCGGCGCTTCATTTCGCCCAGATGTGCGTTCGAGCCTGTGGCCTCGAAGAGCGCCGAGCCGTGCTCCTCGGGCGCGGCAACAAGGATCTCGACCGGCGTATTTCGAAATGTGCAGACGATTCGACGCTCTGCGCGGCCGGTGACGGGAACGAGACCGTGGGCCGCCGAGAGCGACTGAATCGCGACCGCCGGATCATCCGCGCGAGCCACGAGGACAATGGACGACACGATTGCCTCGACGCGGCGGATGTCACCGACGGGTTCGAGCGACTGTAGTTCGGGGCATCCAGCCGCGACCGAGGGCACGAACGTGTCGAGCAGGTCCCAGGCGCGTCCGAGCGTGATGGGTTTGGCCGTGGTCACGGGCCGAATCGCCGGCGGGTCAGCAGCTGCCGCACGCCGCGGTGTTCGAGAAGGGAAGTGCCGCTATTCGACGGTGCGATAGGAGCTGGAGACACGAGGGCATTGTCGCCAGCCACCGTGCGGGGTGTCAACGCGCCGATCAGGCGCCGTGCGTGTGGGACGGCTTGGCCGAGACTTCCCATCCCTGGGATCGGCGCTCGCAGACGAGGCAGCGGAGGAACATCGAGCCGCGCTCACACGACACGCAGTAGTCATGGCCGGTCACATAGCAGCGAATCCAATTCCACATAACACACCTTGCTTTGAAAGTTCGAGTCGTCATGCGCTCGGGCAAGGAAGGTGCCACAGTGGAACACCTGGTAGCGTTACGAAAAACGACGCCGAAATGGAACAATTCGCGCTAAAGGCTTGCGTCGTCAGTGCATCGGGCACCGGCCCGAACCTGTGCGGCGATTACGAAACTGATGGCGAGATAACGGTACTTGCGGGTCACTTGGAGAAGTCCACGACAACGGGTGCGTTCGCGCTTGCCTTGATCGTCGCGCTGATTTTCCGTTCGCCGAACTGCGGGTTCTTGAAGACGAACTCGCGCAAGCCGAGCGGTACAGATGTTCCCGCCAGCGGTGTATCCCCGAGCTTCTGGCCGTCGAGCCAGACTTCCGCCCACGGGATGGCGTTGAGGTTCACTGGGGCACGCGGTTCGACGTTGATTGTCTTGACCTCGCCCGGTTCGATCTCGACCTCCTGGTTCGAGGTGTAGCCGAGCTCCCTGTTCGTGAAGGTGAGCTGATGTTTGCCTGGTGGCAGCATCAGGCGGCTCTCTTCGGTCGTTCCGATACTCTTGCCGTCCGCCGCGACGGAGAGCACGATTGGCGCGAAGGCCGCGACCCAGCCCGAGAAAACCGGAATGTCGAGCGTTTCGGTCTTGCCGGCGCCAACTCGCACGCTCCGGATGACCTCGCCGCCAGATGTCAGGAACGTCAGGATCCGGCGGCCTGGCGGCACGTCGAGCCGCAACGGCGTCTCTCCCACGGGCTTTCGATCGAGGAGGACTTTGATTCCGGGCGGCTGCGTCGTCACGATGATGCGCCCTCGGCCAGCCGGAATCGGCGAGTCGTCGGTCACGGTCGGCGGCGGTGTTGCCTGGGGTGCCGTTGATGCCGGCGGGTCGGCCTGAGCGCCAGGTTCACCAGGCACCGCGGTCCGCCCGGGGAGATACGTGCGTCCGATCAGGATCGCAATGATCGCGACGCCCACGGCGATGGCCGCGAGCTTCCAGGGGAAGGCGCGCGGTTCATCTTCGACCGCCGAGTCGCTGCGTCCGAGCCCGAGGGTGCCGAAGCGATCTGGTGACACGTGAACGGGTGCGGGCTCCCCATGCGACGATCGGCGCGGCGCGAAACCAGAGGGGGGCTCGGCCTTGAGCTTGACCGGCGCTCCCGGTTGCGGCGCCAATTGAATCGGTTTCGGCGCGAGCGGGCCTGGCAGCGCGGGCTGCGGTGCTGACGACGTGCCGTAGGCGGACGTTGATGCGACGCTCGATGGATAGACGGGCTGAGGCATCGCGCCGACAGGCGTCGGCACGAACGACGGCACCGAGGGCATTGCCACCGGCGCCGGCCGCATCGGCGGTGGCTGCGGTACCGGCTGCGGAACGGGAACCGGAGGTTCGAACTGCGCCGCGCGCTGAGGCGACACCAGCCAGCCCGTCGGGCTTGCGGGGCGTGGCGGTTCCGGTACGGGTGGAGGCGGCGGGGCCTTCTGCCCGGCTGTCGTCGAGCGGAGCTTGTCCTTCCGCGCGCGCGCGGACTTCTGCTGCTGACGCTTGCGACGACGAGACGAGGCCGAGTCCTTCTCTGGCTCTGGCTCTGGTTCGAGCTCGTGCTCGACCGGAAGCACTTCGACCTCCTGGGGCATTGGCGCGGGAGGTTCGACGATGGGCCGTGGCGGCGGCTCTGAAACAAAGGGCGTCGTCGCAACCGGCGGTGACGGCGCGTGCATCGTCGCGGGACGCTCGGGTTCGGGCTCCGGTTCCGGCTCGGGCTCCGCGATGGCCACGGCCGGAGTCTCCAACGGCGCGATCGGTTCGACGATTTCCTCGACGGTGGAGTCCACTGCCGCGTCGATCGAGAACTCGTCGGTGACTGTGGGAGCCGGCTCCTCGCTGACGGGAATCGGGTACGGCTCCCGATACGCCGACGAAGGTGATGGGGTGGGGCGCGACAGCATGTTCGCCTCCGCCATCGCCTCGTCGAGGGGCGGGAGATTGTAGATCTCGTCGGTGTCGCGCGCCGGCGCGATCGCGGAGTCCGAGTCCAGATTGTCGAGCGAGAGCTCGGTCTCGTCCGAGTCATCTTCCCTGACGCCGGCCGTCGCCTTGGCCGCGGGCGCGAAGGCTTCCGGAGCCTCCGCTGCTGGTTCCGCCGATTGGTCGAAGCTGTCGAGGAACTCGTCGAGCTCCGGCACGCGCGGGCTGTTCGACGGCGCACTCCGGCGCGTCTGCTCGTCGCCGCGCGCGGCGGCCGGGTCGCCATCGGGCGCATCCGAGAATGCGGCGTCCATCTGTGCGGCGAAGTCGATGACTGCCTGCCGGCACACGTCGACGCCGATGTCGCGCCGGACGAGCTGCCGCACCTCGTTGATGGCTTCGTCGGCCGTGACGTAGGGACGGCGTCCGGGAATCGGCAGCGTCCGCTGCAGGAACCGCTGGAGTCCCGTGGCGAACGCCGCACTACCGCGAATCTGCGCGACCTCGATCACTTCCATGAGCAGCGACGGCAGCGCCTCGGGGTACTCGTCCGGCCTCAGGTTGCGGCCGAGCACGAGCGCGACGGCGCCGAGGGACACCTGCGCGATGTCCGAGACACCGTCGAGGTGCACCGAGCCCTCGCCAGCGGGCGACGCCACGCCGAACCTCGTCCATAGGCGCTGCCGCGAGAGGTTGAGCCGTTCAACCGACGATCCGAAGGCAGGATCGAGAAAGACGAACTGGCCATCTGGCGTGAGCACGGTGCGCGACGCATCGATGAGGCCGTGGGTGATCCCGGCAATGGTGTGAAGCAGAGTGAGCGCCGGCAGGCTCTCGAGCAGGTAGCCCAGCGCGACATCAACCCCCGGGACGATCGCCGCGTCGGCGGTCGCCTCGAGGAGGTCCGAGAGCCGGCTGCCGGTGATGAATTCGGAGAGGACCGTCAGCTCGCCCGTGGCCGGATCGCGCTCAACGCGGACGGGCTGGGCGAAGCGCTCGTCTTCGAACGTCGAGAGCCGGCTGACGCGGTCCCGGATCAGCGCTTCGAACGCGGCCAGCTCCGGCTGGACGTGGACGCGCTCGAGCATCTCGCCCGTTTCGCGGTCGAAGGACAGAGACCTCCGCCCCAGGCCATCGATGTGGCCCGACGAGGAGATCGACGAGGACGAAAGATCGGTCGCTGATGCCGACATTGCAGGAACCCGCACAACTCTGCAACCCGCACACCACCCGCCCGCTTTTGTGCCCGTCGATCGCGCCGGGTTTTTCCGAGTGTTTCAGCGGTGTGATGTGACTCGTCGCGGAAGGCGTGCGCGGTGAAGTGACCAGATCGTAAGCATCGATCCAAATCCTGTAATCGAACGACATTCACGTGGGCGATGCCGCAGCGCCGGACCATTTGTTGGCCGGCCTCGTGACAATTTGTGCAGGTCGCCGCAGGCGGCACTCCGGAAACGCGTCCCCGTGAGAGGTCGCTCGGCTCCGATTCTGCCATCGACCGTGTTACAATCTTGGATTGTATGCAGGCAGTGAACGCTGCCGTCTGCATACAGATCAATCAGAGTGGGCGGCTAGCTCAGCTGGGAGAGCGCCGCGTTCGCAATGCGGAGGTCGCGAGTTCGATCCTCGCGCCGTCCACCAACCTTCGCTTCCCTGTCAGGCGAAGGTTGCCCGCCGAAGCCTTGGCGAAGGCGGGCCTGACCCTGCTAGCACGGAGCTACGGCTGGCAGGCCAACCTTCGCTCCCTGTCAGGCGAAGGTTGCCGCGCCGAAGCGGGCTGGTTAGACCCCTTCACACCCAGCATCCCGGACCACGTCAGCCGTTTCGATATACTCGGGGCCGATGACGGCACGAGGCGGCAAGCGCATCGGCATTCTGACGGGGGGCGGTGACGCTCCGGGGCTGAACGCCGTGATTCGCGCCGTCGTCAAGTCGGCCGCGAACCATGGATGCGAGACGATCGGGCTCGAGGACAGTTTCGACGGCCTGATCGAGCCGAATCGCTGGCGGCGGCTCACGCCCGCCGATGTCAAGGGCATCCTCCGCATCGGCGGCACGATTCTCGGTACGACCAACCGCGGCAACCCCTTCGCGTATCAACTGACGACAACTGGCGGCACGCATGACTACTCGACGCGATGCGTCGAGATGTTCCATCACTTGACGCTCGACGCGCTTGTCGTCATCGGCGGCGACGGCACACTCGCCATCGCTTACGAGTTCCACAAACGCGGCCTGCCGATCGTCGGTGTTCCCAAGACCATCGATAACGACATCGTCGAGACCACCAACACGTTCGGCTTCGATACGGCGGTGGCCTTTGCGACCGACGCGATCGATCGCCTGCACACGACCGCCCACGCGCACCACCGCATCATGGTCGTCGAAGTGATGGGTCGCTACGCCGGATGGATTGCCCTCTACGCTGGCGTGGCCGGCGGCGCCGATGTGATTCTCATCCCCGAGATTCCCTACGATCTGACCAAGGTCGCCGAGCACATCATGATGCGCGAAAAGCTCGGCGCGCGTTTCAGCATCGTCGTGGTCGCCGAAGGCGCGAAGCCGATGGGAGGCCGGGTGTCGGTGCTGAGAGAGGGAACGGCGACAGTGGTCGAACGTCTCGGCGGGATTGGGGCACGCGTGGCGACCGATCTCGAAGCCCTCACGGGCAAGGAGTCCCGGAGCGTGCTCCTCGGTCATCTCCAGCGGGGAGGGGCGCCGACGAGCTTCGATCGGCTGCTGGCCACGCGGTTTGGTGCGCGCGCGTTCGAGCTCGTGCTCGAGGAGCGGTTCGGGACGATGGTCGCGTTTCACCCGCCAGATATCGTTGCCGTGCCGCTCGAGAAGGTGGTGGGACGAACGCGCACCGTGCCCCGCGACTTCGACGTCGTGCGTGCGGCACGATCGGTCGGCGTGTCGCTAGGAGACTAGGGCGTCGAGATACTTGAGCGCGCCGCCTGTGTTGAACAGGACGACCGAGTCGCCGGGCTGCGCCAGGCCCGTTTCGAGCAACTGCTTCAGCCCCTGGAGCGCCGCGCCGCCCTCGGGTGCCGCGCTGATGCCTTCGAGGCGTCCGAGCTCACGCATGCCCTCGACCATGTCAGCGTCGCGCACGGCGAGGGCGGTGCCGCCGCTCTGACGCACGGCGCGCAGCACGAGGAAATCCCCGACCGCTTTGGGCACGCGCAGCCCATCGGCAAGGGTGCGGGCGCCCTGCCACATTTCCGATCGCTCCGCACCCTGTTCAAAGGCCCGGACGATGGGGGCGCAGTGTTCGGCCTGCACCGAGACCATCTTCGGCCGCCTGTTCGGTTCGATCCAGCCGATGTGCTCCATCTCTTCGAAGGCCTTCCACATGCCGACCATGCCGGTGCCGCCGCCCGTCGGATAAATGATCCAGTCGGGCAGCGTCCAGCCCATCTGCTCGGCGACCTCGTACCCCATCGTCTTCTTGCCTTCGATCCGGTAGGGTTCCTTGAGGGTCGACATGTCGTACCAGCCAAGCGTCCGGCCACGTTCGGCCGCTATGCGTCCGGCGTCGGTGATGAGGCCATCGACGAGCGTGACGTCGGCACCATACAGCTCACATTCGCGAATGAAGGGAACCTTGACGTCCTTCGGCATGAAGACCTTGGCGGAAATACCCGCGGCGGCGCCATACGCGGCGACGGCGTTGGCGGCATTCCCGGCCGACGGCACCGACAGTGTCCTCGCGCCGAGATAGGACGCGCGCGTCACGGCGGCGGAGAGGCCCCGTGCCTTGAAGGAGTTGGTCGGGTTCAGCGACTCGTCCTTGACGTAGACGCGACCCATTCCGAGCTCGTTGCCAAGCCGCTTCGTGTGGATGAGCGGCGTCCATCCCTCGCCGAGCGTTACGGGCGTCTCGCCGTCGAAGAGCGGCATCAGCTCACGGTACCGCCACATCGTCGCCTCGCGGGCCGCGAGCGATTCGCGCCGCCACGTCCGCGCCGCATCGAGATCGTAGCGCGCGAGCAGGGGAGCGCCACAGGTGCAGAGATGTTGTTCAATCCGGGGGTCGTAAGGAGCGGCGCCGCAGGGCGCGGAGCAGTCCAGGTGAGAGAAGTAGCTCATGAAAGTCTGAAGTCTGACGTTTGAAGTCTGAAGTGGGGAAGTTCGAAGCGGGAAGTGCGAGGTGGAAGGAGGAAGTAAGTGGGAAGTGCAGAAGTAGGAACTGCGGAAGTAGGAAGTGCGGAAGTCTGAAGTGGGAAGTGGGAAGGAGTGCGATGCAGAATCCCCCTTCGGACTTCCTCCCTACTTCCCACTTCCGACTTCCACCTTACTTCCCACTTCTACTTCCCACTTCCCGCTTCGAACTTCCGCACTTCAGACTTCAAACGTCAGACTTCAAACTTTCCCAAGCAGCTCCGTATCCTTCTTCTTCTGCAGCTCGTCAATCTGCGTGATGTGCTGGTCGGTGACCTTCTGGACGTCTTCGAGGCCCCGGCGCTCGTCATCCTCGGAAATCTTGTGATCCTTGAGCAGCTTCTTGAGCCGATCGTTGGCGTCACGCCGCGCTTGCCGGACTCCGTTCCGGCCCTCTTCGGCGAACTTGTGCACGAGCTTCGACAATTCCCTGCGGCGTTCCTCGGTCAGGGCAGGGAGCGGGATTCGGATGGCCTTGCCGTCAGTCGTGGGGTTCAGTCCGAGGTTGGCGCTGCGAATCGCCTTCTCGATCGTCGCGGTCAGCGATGGGTCGAACGGCTGCGCCACGATCATGGTTGGTTCTGGAATCGACAGCGACGCGACCTGATTGAGGGGCAGCTGGGACCCGTAGGCGTCGACGTGCACGGTGTCGAGAATCGTCACCGACGCGCGGCCCGTTCGCACGCCGCCGAACTCGCGCCGCACATGGTCGATCTGTCCGTCCATCCGTTTTTTCAGCTCGGCAAACAACCCTTTGATGTCTATAGCGTCCATACGGTCTCCCGAGGCTGGCAACTCGAGCCGGCCAGCCGCTCTCTCCTGATTCGTCAGACTCTGACGGTCGTACCGATCGGTTCGCCCATGATGACGCGCTTCAGGTTGCCAGCCGTGCGCAGATTGAAGACGACGATGGGGAGCCGGTTGTCCATGCAGAGTGAGATCGCGGTGGCGTCCATGACCTTCAGGCCCTGCTCGAGGACCTTGAGGTACGAGATTTCCGAGTACTTCGTCGCGGTCTTGTCGAGCATCGGGTCGGCCGTATAGATGCCGTCGACCTTGGTGCCCTTGAGGATGACGTCCGCCTTCATTTCCATCGCGCGCAGCGCGGCGGCCGTGTCGGTGGTGAAGTAGGGGTTGCCCGTGCCGGCGGCGAAGACGACGACGCGGCCCTTCTCGAGGTGTCGCACGGCCCGGCGGCGGATGAACGGCTCGGCCACGGCACGCATCTCGATTGCGGTCGCGACTCGCGTGACGACGTTGTGCTTCTCGAGCGCGTCCTGCAGCGCCAGCGCGTTGATCACCGTCGCCAGCATGCCCATGTAGTCGGCTGTGGCCCTGTCCATCCCCTTGGCGCTTGCCGCCAGCCCGCGGAACAGGTTGCCGCCCCCAATCACGACCGCTGTCTGTACGCCCAGTTGCTGGATTTCGCCAATGTCGGTGGCGATGCGGCTGGCGACCGCGGGGTCGATCCCGTACTGCTGCTCGCCCATGAGCGCTTCGCCAGACAGCTTGAGGAGGACGCGATGATAGACAGGAACGGACATGGCGGGGGAATTATATCTGACGCCCCCTACTGCGCCCCTTCGCCGAGCTTGAAGCGAACGAATCTCGGGACCGCGATGTTCTCCCCGAGCTTGGCGATCGCCGTCTGTACGAGCTGTGCGATCGTGACCTTCGGGTCGCGGATCGACGGCTGGTCCATGAGGCAGACCTGCTCGTAGAAGCTGTTCAACTTGCCGTCGACGATCTTCTCGATTACCTGCGCCGGCTTGTTCTGGCCTTCCATCTGCGCCCGATAGATGGCGCGCTCGCGCTCCAGCACGTCGGCTGGAACCTCTTCGCGCCGGACATAAGTCGGGCTCGCGGCCGCGATGTGCATCGCGATCTCGCGGGCCAGGCCCTGGAAGTCTTCGGTGCGCGCGACGAAATCCGACTCGCAGTTGATCTCGACGAGGACGCCGATCTTGCCGCCCATGTGAATGTAGCTGCCGATGAGCCCCTCGTTCGTGGATCGGCCCGCTTTCTTGCCGGCCTGCGCGAGTCCTCGCTTGCGGAGGATGGTCGTCGCTTCGTCCAGGTCCCCCTTGGCTTCGGTCAACGCCGCCTTGCACTCCATCATTCCCGCGCCCGTCAGTTCGCGGAGCTTCTTGACCTGTGCTGCTGTAATCTCCATCACCATCTCCTGCTTCCAGCTTCCCGCCGCCAGCTCCCAGCCGGAGCGATCAACCTGGTGCCTCGAGCTGGAAGCTGGCAGCCGGCAGCTGGAGGCTGTACGTAAGAACGCCGGCGCGGACAAGCCCGGCCGGCGCGAGATTCGATAGCGTGCCGCCCTAGACGGTGGCCGTCGATGTGGCCTGTTCGGGCCGGGCCGGACGGACAGGACCACCCGGGCGCGGGCCGCGCCGGCCGCGATCGTCGGCGTCGGATTCGTCGTCGGCCTGGACGGACTCGCGGATGCCGCGTCCGCCGAGGACCGCGTCGGCAATCCGCGATGCGAACAGCCGGATGGCGCGCAGCGCGTCGTCGTTGCCGGGAATGACGAAATCGACTTCGTCGGGATCGCAGTTCGTGTCAACGACGCCGATGACCGGAATCTTCAGTTTCCTCGCCTCGTCGACCGCGATCTTTTCCTTGCGGGTGTCGACGACGAAGAGGGCATCGGGCAGCCGCGACATGTTGCGGATGCCTTCGAGGTTCTTCTGGAGCTTCTTCTTTTCCTTCTCGATCTGGGCGATCTCTTTCTTGGAGAGCGTGTCGTAGCGGCCGTCGGTCTCCATCGCTTCGAGGTCACGCAGCCGCGAAAGGCTCCGCTGGATCGTCGTGAAGTTGGTCAGGAGCCCGCCGAGCCAGCGCTGGTTCACGAAGAACATTCCGCACCGCTGCGCTTCTTCCGCCACCGCGTCCTGCGCCTGCCGCTTGGTGCCCACAAACAGAATCGTCCGTCCTTCGGCCGCGAGATTCATCGTGAACTGTTCCGCGTCCCGGAACAGCTTGGCCGTCTTCGCCAGATCGATGATGTAGATCCCGTTCCGCTCGCCGAAGATATAGGCCTTCATCTTCGGGTTCCAGCGTTTCGTCTGGTGACCGAAATGGACTCCTGCTTCGAGCAAATCCTTCAACGCGATGCCGGTCAAGCTTCCTCCAAAATGAACAGTTATCTCTTGCTGAACTGGAAGCGCTTGCGCGCGCCCTTCTGTCCGTACTTCTTCCGTTCCTTGATGCGCGCGTCGCGCGTCAGGAAGCCGGCCTTCTTCAGCCGCTGCCGCAGCTCGATGTTGTAAACAACGAGCGCGCGCGCGATGCCGAGGCGCAGCGCCCCTGCCTGGCCGGCGATGCCGCCGCCGGCGATCGTCGCCAGCACGTCGAACTTGTCCGACGTCTCCGTTACCGCGAGCGGCTGCCTGATCTGCGTGCGCAGCGCTTCGGTGGGGAAGGCCTGTTCGATGGGCTTGCGGTTGATGACGATGCCCCCGGTGCCGGGGCGAAGGAACACTCGGGCGGTCGATGTCTTGCGGCGGCCCGTGCCGTAATACTCAATCCCTGCTGCCACGTTAGGCGACCTCTCGCTTGCTCAACTTGTCTTTATCCTTCTTCTCTTGACGTTGGGCTTTCTTTCCCGGCCCGCTCGTAATCGTGAGGCTCCGGGGCTGCTGCGCCTGATGCGGATGCTGGGCATCGGGGTAAACCTTGAGCTTCCGCCACATCGCTTCGCCGAGCGTCGTCTTGGGGAGCATGCCCCTGACGGCTTCTTCCACCAGGCGAATCGGGCTCTTCTTGCGGACGTCCTTCGCGCGTTCCTCGCGCAGCCCGCCTTCGTAGCCGCTGTGGTACCGATAAAGCTTCTGTTCTTCCTTGCGCCCGGTCATGACGACGCGCGCGGCGTTGACAACGACAACGTGATCGCCCGTGTCGATATGGGGGGTGTAGACCGGCTTGTGCTTACCCTGCAAGAGGCGAGCTGCTTCAGTGGCCACCCGACCCAGGACCTGACCGTCGGCGTCAATCACAAACCACTGCCGGACGATGGTTCCGGCGGTGGGGACAAACGAACCCATGAAATCCCTTTCGACCTTCCGCCGTGGCCGAGGCTCCGGCGGTCGCTGCAGCTTTCGACCGACTCACCCGAGCGTAGCGCTGGCGGTCGGCCTCGTTCAAAGGACGGCAAACCAAGAGGATACCGGCGAATCCGGGGGTTGTCAAGGCAAGTGCCAGTTTTTGGAGGGGGAGTCTTTCTCCGCTCTGTGAAGCCCCGTTGCAGTTTCTGCGATTACAGATCCGTCAGAGCATTGCAGTTTTGTCGATCTCCCGCCGCCCCGCTCGAGCCGGACCCGGCCAAAAGTGCGCAAAAGTGCCGGTTTTGGTAGCAACCCCCCCCGTGGTACCCAACTTGCCCCCCGCTTCTGCCGATAAAGAACCACAGCAGCGGTTGCAGGTGTGCCCACGCGGGCCAACTCTCACGATAGGACAACCCGGTGTTTGGTAGATCGAAATCCCTCGTCGGCCTGGATATTGGCTCGAGCGCGATCAAGGCCATCGAGCTCAAGCCGGCGGGCAAGGCCTATAAAGTCGCCGCGTTCGGCAGCCAGGCCGTTCCGCCCGACAGCATCGTCGACGGCGCCATCATCGACGGCACCGCCGTCGTCGATGCCATCCGCCGGCTGTTTGACGGGTTGAAGGTCTCGACGAAGGACGTGGCCGCGTCGCTGTCGGGCAACGCCGTCATCGTGAAGAAGATCTCGCTCCCGTCGATGACGGAAGCGGAGCTCGCCGAGTCGATCTACTGGGAAGCCGAACAGTACATCCCCTTCGATATCCAGGACGTGAACCTGGACTACCAGATTCTCGACCGTGGCGACGTGGGCGGGAAGAGCACCATGGAAGTCCTGCTCGTGGCGGCGAAGAAGGAGAAGATCGCCGACTACACGGGCGTGATCGGCCAGGCGGGCCGCGTCGCGGTGGTCATCGACGTGGACGCCTTCGCCCTCCAGAACGCGTACGAGGTCAACTACGGCACCGAGCCGGACGCGGTCATCGTGCTCCTGAACGCCGGCGCGAGCGCGACCAATATCAACATCCTGCACGGCGACCAGTCGGTGTTCACGCGCGACATCTCGACGGGCGGGAACGCCTACACCGAGGCGCTTCAGAAGGAACTGAACCTGCCGTTCGAGCAGGCCGATGAGCTCAAGCGAGGCGGCGCCGTCGACGGCGTCACGTTCGACGATGCGCGGCCGGTGCTGCGGGCGGTCACCGAGAACGTGATGCTCGAGGTGCAGAAGACGTTCGACTTTTTCAAGACGTCGGCCGCCTCCGACAAGATCACCCGAATCGTGGTGAGCGGTGGCGCGTCGCGGGCGGAAGGTTTCGTCGAGATGCTCACGGAACGGTTCCAGGCGCCGGTGGAACTCTTCGACCCGTTCAAGCGCGTCGCGTTCGACGCCGCGAAGTTCGGCGTGAACGCCGTCGACGTGGCGCCCACGGCTGCGGTCGCCGTCGGCCTCGCGCTGCGCAAGGCAGGTGACCGATGATTCGGATCAACCTGCTCGCCGTCGAACGCGCGCGATCGAAGAAGAGCCGCGTAGTACTCATTCCGGCGGCGCACCGCGTCACGATCGGCGCGAGCCTGATTCTCATCGCGACCATCCTCGGCATCGGCTGGTGGTTCCTGTCGCTCCGGCAGCGATCGGCGCAGATCGACCAGGACATCGCCAAGGCCGAAGCCGAGACGATTCAGCTGCGCTCGGTTCTGGCCCAGGTGCAGAAGTTCGAGGCACGCAAGGCGCAGCTCACGCAGCGCGTGACCCTCATCGAACAGCTGCGCCGGGGCCAGTCCGCACCCGTGCACGTGCTCGACGAGATCAGCAAGAGCCTGCCGGATCGGCTGTGGCTGACCGAGCTGAAGCAGGTGGGCAGCGACTTCACGATTAGCGGGTACACCGCATCGCTCCCGTCGCTGTCAGACTTCGTTGCGAGCCTCGAAGCCACGAAGTGGTTCAAGCGTCCGGTGGAGATCCTCGACAGCCAGGTACAGACGGACGCCAAGGCGGGCGATCTCGTGAAGTTCTCGATCAAGGGTGCCTTGAACGATCCCGAGGCGCCGCCGCCCGTACCGACGCCGCCGGCGGGCCGCGGGGCGGCTCGAGGAGCCAAGCCCTAGCCCGGTGGGCGAAGGCCGTAAGTGTTGCAGTGAAACGGTGAGCGGGGCTGCCGCTTCTGTTAAAGGCAGAGTCGGACGCCACCGATAGGCAAACAGGGTATCCATGGAACTGTCGCTCAGCAAACTTCCCTGGTGGGGCCAGATCGGCGCCTTTGTCGTCGTGTGCGCCGGGGCGACGTACGGGTTCTGGCACTTCTACGTGTCCGAGATGTCTGCCGACGTCAATCTCCGTCAAACGCGGTTGACGGCGCTCCGCGCGGATATCGCCAGAGGCGTCGCGACCGCGCGGCGGCTCCCGGAGTTCGAGACGCAGGTCGCCCAACTGGAGCAGCGTCTCGAGAACCTCAAGCAGGTGCTGCCGGAGGAAAAGGATGTCGCCGATATCCTCCGCCGCATCCAGGGCCTTGCCACGCAGTCCAACCTGTCGATTCAGCGGTTCACGCCGCAGGCCCCCGTTCAGCAGGCGCTGTACGCCGAGATTCCGTACCGCCTCCAGGCAGAGGGGACGTATCACAACCTCGGGCTCTTCTTCGATCGCATCAGCAAGTTCCCGCGAATCATCAGCGTGAGCGAGATCACGATCCGGGCGAAAACACCTCCCGAGCCGAACGCCACGATCATGGCTGAGTGCGTAGCCACGACGTTCGTGCTACAGGAGGCGGCCGCGGGAGCTGTGAAGAAAGGCGCGAAAGTCGTGCCCAAACAGCCGGCGGGCGGGAAGTGAGCGCGGCCATGACTTCCACACGATTGATCCTTGTCACCGGGCTCGCCGCCGCCCTCGCTGTTTGTGTCGAGTCGATATCCGCGGCGGAGCAGGCCAAGCCGGCCGGGAAGCCGCCGGCAAGCGCCCCAGCGACGGCGCCGGCCACACCGCCGAAACAACCGCTTCCGACTGTCGATCCGGCGTACGTCTACGAACCGTCGGGCCGCCGCGACCCGTTCATCAGCCTGGTCGGGCGCGGGGACGAAAAGAATCCCACGGCGGTGCGGCCGCCAGGTCTGGCCGGCTTGCTCATCGGCGAGATCACCGTCAAGGGTGTCGTGCGCGATCGCACCGGGTTCCTCGCGATGTTGCGGGCGCCGGACAACAAGACCTACAACGTCCGGGTCGGCGACAAGCTCTTCGACGGCACCGTGAAATCGATCAACCAGGAGAAGGTCATCTTCTCCCAGGACGTGAATGACCCGCTGTCGCTCGTCAAGCAGCGGGAAGTGCCCAAGCCGGTGCGTCAGGCCGAAGGGCGGGGTTAATGACTTCGAATGAGTCGAGTACACGATGATCGCGAACAGCGAAGATAAAAGGACGCTCGCGCGGGCGATGGGCAGGCTGGCCATTGGTGTTGGCCTGGCCGCGACCGCGGGCATCATCCTGACCGCCACGGATGCGCCGGTACGCCTGGTGGGGGTGACCAGCCAGGGCGACACGGTGCTCATCGAGGCGACCGAACCGGTGGCGTATTCGATCAGCCGGCCCGACGCCCTGTCGCTCGTCGTCGACATGCGGAACGTGAGCGTGTCGGACGCGCGGGCAGACGTCGAGCGTCAGGGGGCAATCGCCGGTGTGCGGCTGGAGCAGACGTCGGCCGCGGATGGCCGCGCGCTTGCGCGCGTGCATGTCGCGCTCACCAAGCCGTCGGAGTACGTGGTCCGCAGCGCGCGCAACACGATCCGCGTCGAGTTGAAGGCCGGGGCAGCGGGCGCGGCCGCCGGCGTTCCCAAGCCGTCGGCTCCGGTCACGGCGTCGCGGCAGTCGTCGAATCCGGCCGTGCCGGTCCTCGTTCCGGCCGCGGCGGTGCAGCCGCAGGCGCCGGCCCCCGTCAGGAACCCGCTCGAGCCCATCGAGAAGAGCAGCGAGACCAGCTCGCAGTCGGCGACGATCATCGAGCGGATCAAGTCCAGCAAGACGCCGGGCGCCACGACCGTCACACTCGTGGGCAACGGCCACCTGACGCCAGGGGGGGTCACCGAAAGCAAGGACCGCCCGCGGCGGCTCGTGCTCGACTTTCCGAACGTGGCGTCGAAGGCGCCGACCCAGACGGCGATCGACAGCCCGTTTGTGACGCGCGTGCGCGTCGCCGTCAACAGCCATCAGCCGCTCGTCACGCGTGTCGTCATGGAGATCGCCGGCACGACGAGCTATCACGTCGAGCGCAGCGGTGACGGCGGCCGCGATCTCGCGGTCGTGTTCGAGCAGGCCAAGGCGTCCAACACCGTGACCATCACGCCGGCCGAGGTGACAGGCAATCCAGCCGAGCCCGAGCCGTTGCTCACGATGCAGCAGGCGATGGCCAACGCGGCTGCCATCACCAAGATGGAGCCGGCTGGCGAGCCTCTCGACCCCATGCAGGCGCTCAAGGCCGCTGCGGTGACGCCGCCCGCCGTCGAGCGCGAGCGCGCGGCGACGCCTGCGCGACCGTCGGCGCCGCCCGCCGCGCGTCAGACCGCATCGCCGTCCCCGACGCCCGCGTCGCTGCCGTCACAGACTCCGACGGTGCAGGCCGTTGCCGCAGCCGCCGCGCCGCCGGCGCAGGCGCGCCAGGTCCCGGGACTCCAGGCTCGGTCGCAGGCCGCTCCAGCCGCGCAGCCACCGGCGCCGCCCGCGACGACACCGCAGGGTGGGACCACGATACGTTCGAGCCAGCCGCGGCAGTACACGGGCGATCCCCTCAGCCTCGATCTCGACGGTGTCGATCTCCGCGCGGTCCTGCGCACCCTCGCCGACGTCAGCGGGCTGAACATAATCATCGATCCCGACGTGCAGGGCACCGTCGATATCAAGCTGACGGACGTGCCGTGGGATCAGGCACTCGATGTCATCTTGAAGGGCAATCAGCTCGACTACTCAGTGGACGGTACCATCGTCCGGGTCTCGAAGATCAAAACGCTCGAAGACGAGAACAAGGCGCGGCAGTCCGCCGCACAGGCCGCTGCCGAACGGCAGGCGCAGAGCGGCCTTTCGTACGAGACGTTTCCGCTGAGTTACGCAAAGGCCGAGGACATGTTGCCCTTGCTGAAGGGCTCGCTGCGACTCTCGCGGTACGGCCAGGTGCAGTTTGACAGGCGCACCAACACACTGATCATCGCGGACCTGCCGGAGCAGTTTCCCGCGATCCGGCAGTTGCTGTCGGCACTCGACCGTGCCGAGCCACAGGTCGAAATCGAGGCGCGGATCATCACCACCACGCGTGACTTCGCCCGCGCGATCGGCATCCAGTGGGGACTCAACGGGCGCATGACGCCAGAAGTCGGCAACACCACCAACCTGGCGTTCCCCAATCAAGGCACGCTCAATGGTCGAATCGGCACGGACAATACCGCCGTCAATCTGCCGGCCCAGGTGCCCGGGGCGGTGGCGACGTCGGCGATTGGCATCGCCCTCGGGTCGGTCAACGGCGCCTTCAATCTCGACGTGGCGCTGTCGGCGCTCGAGAGAACCGGTAAGGGCCGTGTCCTGTCCACACCTCGCGTGACGACGCAGAACAACGTCGAAGCCGAGATTACGCAGGGCGTCCAGCTTCCGTTGTTGACCCCGGCGACCGCCAACAATCCGCCGACTATCACCTACAAGGATGCCGCGCTGACCATGCGCGTGACGCCGCAAATCACCGCCGCCAACACCGTCATCATGCAGATCCTGGTGGACAACTCCTCGCCGGGCACGCCCGTCGAGGGCGGCATCACCATCGACACGCAACGCGCGTCGACGCGCGTGCAGGTCGTCGACGGCGCCACTACGGTCCTCGGCGGGATCTTCATCGCGCAGGAGCGGTCGACGAGCGACAGAACTCCGGGGCTCTATCGCCTGCCCTTGCTCGGCTGGTTGTTCAAGCGCGACACTCGGACCGACGAGAGTCGGGAACTCCTGATCTTCATCACGCCACGCATTCTGAAGGGTTCTGTATGAATCGTCGATCAATTGTCAGCCAGCATGTCAGCCGGAAAGCGGTCTGGGGTGGGGAGATCGGAGGCTCCGCGCGACTGATGATCGCTCTGGCGCTGATCCTGGTCAGCGCCGCGTGTGGCGACCTCACGCGTCAAGGGACGGCTTCGTCCTACCTGATCGTGACCTCGCTCCAGGGAGCCTCTGGCGCCGAACCCAGCAAGTTGAGCGGAACGCTCAACTCGGACGTGATCACCGTTGTCGATGACGTGCCGACAGTCTTCAATGACATCGGGCAGGCAACGTTCTCGCTCGCGATGAAGGATGCCACCAGTCCCACCAAGCCCTCGTCGGCAAACTTCATCACGATCAATCGCTATCACGTGAGCTTCAAGCGCGCCGACGGCCGCAACACGCAGGGCGTCGACGTGCCGTACGCGTTCGACGGCGCTTTCACCGGAACGGTGTCCGGTTCCGACGTCACGGTCGGATTCGAGCTGGTGCGGCATACGGCGAAAGAAGAAGCTCCGCTCGCCGCGCTGGCGCGCAACGGCGTGATCATCTCGACCATCGCCGAGATCACGTTCTACGGACACGATCAGACGGGTCGCGAGGTGTCCGTGATGGGCCAGATGCTCGTGTCTTTTGGCAATTTTGGCGATCCCGGTTAGGGCCACGGACAACACGGATCGTCGATGGCCACGCACGGCAGAATGAACGCACGGTCTTCGCGAATGGGCGAAGACGCAGCCGCAGGTGACCCGAGGCTCCCCCTCAGGACTATATGACTCGAGTACTCATCTCACGAATGGCAACCGCGGCCGGCCTTCTGGCTCTTGCTAGCGCCTGCACAATGCACAGTCAGGAGGCACCGCCGCTGACGGGCCCGTCTGAATATGGTCAGTCGATCGTCGTCGCGGTGTCGCCTGACGTTCTGCCACAGGACGGCGCCTCGCAGAGCTTCATCACGGTGACCGCCAGAGACGCCAATTCGCAGCCGATTCGCAACCTGACGCTGCGCGCGCAGACCGCCGTCGGCGGCACGCCGGTGGACTTCGGGACGCTGTCGGCGCGCAGTGTCGTCACGGGGAACGACGGCAAGGCCACGCTGGTCTATACCGCCCCGCCCTCGCCCGCGGTGTCGCCCGACGCGTTCCTCCTGGTGGACATCGTCGTGACGCCCCTCGGCAGCGACTACAACAACGCCAGCCTCCGGACCGCGGCGATCCGGCTCGTGCCACAGGGGACGATCATCCCGCCAGGAAACCTGGTGCCGTTGTTCGCGATGACGCCGGCGTCGCCGACCGACGGTCAGACAGTGCTGTTCGACGCCTCGGGCAGCACGGGATCGATAGCGAGTTATGAGTGGAACTTCGGCGACGGCGCCCACGGGGCCGGACGCACGGACGATCACGCCTATGCGATGCCCGGCACGTTTGTCGTCACGCTGACGATTGCCGATTCGTACGGCCGGACCGCGTCGAAATCGCAATCGATTACCGTGACGCAGGGCGCGCAGCCCACAGCCCAGTTCGTCTTCTCGCCGACCAGCCCGAAAGTCGGACAGAACGTGAACTTCAACTCGTCGGGATCACGGGCCCCGGCAGGAGCCACGATCGTCAGCTACACGTGGGACTTCGGCGACGGCACGCCGCGCGTCACGACCGGCAGCCCGGTGCTGGGCCACACGTATGCGACGGCAGCCAGCTACACTGTCACACTCCTCGTGACCGACGACGCGGGGAGGACGGCAATCGTCAGCTTGACTCTGGCAGTCGTGCCGTAGAGCAACCAGTGGCGGCTATGACCGAAACGCCCCGACTCGAGGAACTCAAGCGCCGGGTCCAACGGGACCCGGCGTCGATTTCCTTCGCCGCGCTCGCCGAGGAGTATCGCCGCCTCGGCATGTGTCTCGAAGCCATCGAGACCTGCCGGGCTGGACTGCAGCGTCACCCGTCGTACATTTCCGCACGGGTCACGCTCGGGCGCGCGCTCGTCGAAGTCGGCGAGTACGACGAGGCGTCCGCCGAGCTCGAGCAGGTACTGCGCAGCGCCCCCGAGAATCTGGCCGCCATCCGTGCCCTCGCAGACATCCATCGCCGTCGCGGCGAGGTGTCCGATGCCGACCACTATAACGCCTCACTCAGCGAGGCGGCGAGTCGCGCGGAGGCGCCTTCCGTGCCGGTGCGCGTTGCGGTACAGTCTGCTGACGTGGACATCGCTTCCGAACCCCCCGCGCTCGTCGAGCTCGAGTCGTTTCTGGCCGCTATCGGGCGGGCCAGGCGAGACGTGACCGTTCAGGCCGGCCGCTGAAGCGGCGCCGGCTGAACTCGAAGCTGCAGATGAACGGTCGCGTTTCCCCGGTCGTCCCTCGTCTCGATCGTGCCCGTCAGCGGATGCGCGCCGCAGCCGTTGACTCGCTCGTCGTGTCGCACCTTCCAAACGTCCGCTACCTCACCGGATTTGTCGGGAGTGCCGGCCTCGTCGTGCTCACGCCCGCGACGTGCGTGCTCATCGTCGACTTCCGCTACCAGACCGTGGCGCGTGGCCTGGTGGCATCGACGCCCGACCTCGCCGCTCACATCTCGGTCGTCGTACCGGCCCGGAGCTACGATGAAACACTCGCCGAGGTCCTGCGCGAGACCGGCGCACGGCGCATCGGGATCGAAGCGTCGTTCATGCCGGTCAGCCGGTTCAACCGGCTGTCGGCCGCGCTGGCGGGATCCGCGCCCACACCGCTTCGGAGCCCTGACGGGTGTCCCGCGCTGATACCGACCGAACGGCTCATTGAAGCCGATCGGGTAGTCAAAGACGACGCCGAGATCGCCACGCTGACGGAAGCCGGCCGGCGCCTCGGGCGTGCGACGGCCGAAGCCGCGGCGCTCGCCAGGGTGGGGCGCACCGAACTCGACGTCGCGGGAGACCTCGATGCCCTGCTGCGACGGATGGGTTTCGAGCGCCCCGCGTTCGAGACAATCGTCGCATCTGGACCGAACAGCGCCCTCCCGCATGCCCGGCCCGGCCGGCGTGTGCTTGCGGAGGGGGATGGGGTGGTGCTGGACTTTGGCGGGGTCTACGACGGATACTGCGTGGATCTTACCCGGACGGTTCAGCTGGGCGACGCGGGTGCCGGGTTTCGCCGTTTGTTCGCAGCCGTCTCGGAGGCGCAGCGGGCAGCCATCGCGGCCGTTCGTCCCGGAGTCGCCGCAAGCACGGTCGACGACGCGGCTCGCGCCGTCCTCGGCCGATATGGATTAGAAGACGCGTTCGGGCATGGCACCGGGCATGGGCTCGGGCTCGAAGTGCACGAGGAGCCGAGGATTGGGCGACCCCTGACGGGCCAGCCGGACCTCGCGCTTCAGCCCGGGATGGTGTTCACGGTCGAGCCGGGTGTATACCTCGAGGGCGTCGGCGGCGTACGGATCGAAGACGACGTGCTCGTAACCGAGTCGGGCTGCGTGGTTCTGACGGCCAACGGAGGGTGATTGGAGTTCGACGACATCGAGCGGATCCTTGAGCTGATGCGACAGCACGACCTGTCCGAGTTCGAGCTGGAACGGGAGGGCTTGAAGCTCAGGGTTCGCAAGACGAGTACGGGCTACGTGCCTGTGGCCCCTCCGGTCCAGGCCCCCAGCCTGCCGCCGGCGGGCCCATCGGTACCGCCGACGAGTGCTGCGGGGCCGCCAGTATCATCGCCCGCGCCTGTCGACGAGCCGGCGCTCGATCTGGCGGTCGTGAAGTCGCCGATCGTCGGGACGTTCTATCGATCGCCGGAGCCCGGGGCGCCCCTGTTTGTCGAGGTGGGGGACCGGGTCAAGAAAGATCAGGTCCTGTGCATCATCGAGGCGATGAAGCTGATGAACGAGATCACCTCCGAGTACGACGGTGAGCTCACGAGCGCCTACGTCGAGAACGGCAAGCCGGTCCAGTACGGTGAACGGCTGTTTGCCATCAAGACCAGCTGAACCTCACCCATGTTCAAGAAAATCCTGATCGCCAACCGTGGAGAGATTGCGCTGCGGGTGATTTGCGCCTGCCGCGAGCTGGGCATCAAGACGGTCGCGGTGTATTCGGAAGCTGACGAGAATTCGCTGCACGTCCGCTTCGCCGACGAGGACGTCTGCATTGGTCCGGCCCGCAGCGCCGACAGTTACCTCAATGTCCCGGCCGTGCTGAGCGCGGCCGAGATCACCGGCGCCGACGCGATTCACCCCGGGTATGGATTCCTGTCCGAGAGCGCCTACCTCGCCGAGGTCTGCGAGGCGTGTCACATCAAGTTCATCGGCCCGGCGCCGAATGTGATCCGCCTGCTCGGAGACAAGGCCAGGGCGCGCCGCGCGATGAAGAAGGCAGGTATTCCGATCCTGCCCGGCAGCGACGGACCTGTCGACGGGGAAGAGAAGGCCCTCAAGGTCGCCAAGGATCTCGGTTTTCCGGTCATCATCAAGGCGGTCGCCGGCGGCGGTGGCCGGGGCATGCGCGTTATCCGTGCCGCATCGGAGTTGAGCAAGGCCCTCAAGACGGCCCAGCGCGAGGCCGAGGCGGCGTTTGGCGTGGGCGACGTGTACATCGAGAAGTACGTCGAGCGTCCTCGCCACATCGAGTTCCAGATCCTCGGCGATCACCACGGCGCCGTCGTCCACCTCGGCGAGCGCGAGTGCTCGATCCAGCGCCGACACCAGAAGCTGCTCGAAGAGGGGCCCTCGGTCGCGGTGACCGAAAAGATGCGGCGAAAGCTCGGTGCCTCAGTGGTCGATGCCGCCCGCGCGGTGCAATACACGAACGCGGGCACGTTCGAGTTCCTGCTCGATGACAAGGGCAGCTTCTACTTCCTCGAAGTGAATACCCGGATCCAGGTCGAGCATCCGGTGACCGAGTCGATCACCGGCGTCGACATTGTCAAGGAGCAGATCCGGATCGCGGCGGGCGAGCGGCTCTCGTTCAAGCAGGGAGACGTGACGTTCACCGGTCACGCGATCGAGTGCCGCGTCAACGCCGAGGACCCGGATACGTTCGCGCCGTCACCTGGCACGATCCAGGCGTTCAGCGTGCCCGGCGGGCCCGGCGTCCGCGTCGATACGTTCGTCCACTCGGATTGCACGATTCCCCCCTACTACGACTCGATGATTGCCAAGATCATCGCGCACGGCCGCGACCGGCAGGAAGCCATCGCGCGCATGCGCCGCACGCTCGAGATGACCGTCATCGACGGGATCAAGACCTCGATTCCGCTGCACCTGCGGATCCTGTCGGACCCGGACTTTGTTGCCGGCAGGCTCAACACGGCCTTCATGGAACGCTACGTCGTCGAAAAGAAGGCTGAGAGTGGGCGTCTGGCTGAAGCGGTATAGGGGAAGTCAAGGCTCAGGGCTCAAGGCTCAGGGCTCAAGCAAAACCTTGGAATACTTCTCGAAGCTCTTGCCTGAGCCTTGAGCCCTGAGCCTTGAGCTTTTCACTCCCCATCATCTACCCCATCATCGACACCGCCCTCTGCCGCGACCGGGCGATAGACCCGGTGGCGCTCGCCGAAGCGTGCCTGAGAGGCGGCGCGCGCCTGCTGCAGCTGCGTGGCAGGAAAGACGAGTCGAGCGCGAGCCTGACGTCGTTGACGGAGCGCATCGTGGCGGCGGCGCACGCGACTGGCGCCAAGGTCATCGTGAACGATCGCGCCGACATCGCGCGGTTGTCCGGCGCCGACGGCGTGCACGTCGGCCAGACGGATCTGCCCGTCGCGGCTGTGCGGGCGATCGTCGGGAAGGACGCGATTGTCGGCCTCTCGACTCATGACCGCGATCAGATCGACCAGGCACTGGCCAGCGAGGCCAGCTATGTTGCCGTTGGGCCGGTATTTCCGACGACCACGAAAGAGACGGGGTACACGCCACGCGGCCTCGACCTCGTCAGGTATGCCGCGGGCCGCGGCAAGCCGATCGTCGCGATCGGCGGTATCACGCTGGAGCGGGCCACCGACGTCGTCGCCGCGGGCGCGTCGGCGCTCGCCGTGATCTCGGACATTCTTGTACACGACGATCCCGAGACCCGCGTGCGGGCCTTCCTCGCGCGCCTGCCGCCACAGCCGTTCAAGGTATACTGACGCCGTTTTCACGCCGATGCCGGGCGCTGACCGAAGGTTTGCGGAAGCCTTTCTGGAGGGTGAATGGACTCGAATCTCCTGAAGACCAAGTCGATCGAGCAGCTGGTCGGAGACGCCGAAAGCGGCGCCAAAGCGCTCAAGCGAACGCTGACCGCCATGGACCTGACGCTGCTCGGGATCGGCGCGATCATCGGGACCGGCATCTTCGTCCTGACGGGCACCGCCGCCGCGAACCAGGCGGGACCCGCCATCGTGCTGTCTTACGTGCTCGCCGGCCTGGCGTGCGCCTTTGCCGCGCTCTGCTACGCGGAGTTCGCGGCCATGATTCCGATTTCCGGCAGCGCCTACACCTACGCCTACGCCACGCTCGGCGAGATCTTCGCGTGGATGATCGGCTGGGACCTGATCCTCGAATATGCCGTCGGCTCGATGACCGTCGCGGTCGGCTGGAGCGGTTACTTTCAGCGCATCCTCCTCGGGTTCGGCGTTCACTTGCCGGTCTGGATGTCGGCCGCGCCGGCGGCCGGCGTCGAAGGCGCCATCGTCAACCTTCCGGCCATCCTCATCGTGCTCGCCATTTCGTGCCTGCTGGTCATCGGCGTGCGCGAGAGCGCGCGCTTCAATGCGGTCATCGTGGCCATCAAGCTCGTCGCGATTCTCTTCTTCATCGTCGTCGGCGTGGGCTACGTGAAGCCCGAGAACTGGTCGCCGTTCATGCCCTACGGGTGGGCCGGCATCTCGGCCGCGGCCGCGGTCGTCTTCTTTGCCTACATCGGGTTCGACGCCGTGTCGACGACAGCCGAAGAAGCCAAGAACCCGAGCCGGGACCTGCCGATCGGCATCATCGCGTCGCTCGTCATCTGCACGGTGCTGTATCTCACAGTGGCTGGCATCCTGAGCGGGATCATCCATGTCGTCGACTTCAAGGACGACGCGCAGTTCCTCAACGCGCCGGTCGGGTACGCGCTGGCGGTCATTCACATGGACTGGGCGGCCGGCCTTGTTTCGGCGGGCGCGGTCGCCGGGATCACGAGCGTGCTGCTCGTCATGCTCCTCAGCCAGCCCCGCATCTTCTTCGCGATGAGCCGCGACCAGCTGCTGCCGCCGGGCGTCAGCAAGGTGCATCCGAAATTCCGCACTCCTTACATCACGACGATGATCACGGGCGTCGTGGTGGCTATCGTGGCCGGGCTCACGCCGATTCAGATCCTCGGCGAGATGACCAGCATCGGGACACTGTTCGCGTTTGTCGTCGTGTCGCTCGCCGTGATCATCCTGCGGGTGAAGCGGCCCGATGCGCGCCGGCCCTTCAGAGTGCCTGGCGGGCACATCATTCCCGTCCTCGGCGTGGTGTCGTGCGCCTACTTGATGATCGCGCTGACCGTCATGACGTGGGTGCGTTTCCTGGTCTGGCTGGACATCGGGATGGTCATCTACTGGTTCTACGGCCGGACTCACAGCCAGCTCGCCAGCAAGACGGAAGCTGCCGCGAGATCGGTCGCCGAGAACGTGTCGAATTTCCTGAAGATGGCCGGTTACATGCTCGCCTTCAACGGGTTCTGCATCACGCTGCTGGGATTGATGACGGCGTGGGGAGTGACGACGGAAGAACTTGCGAAGTGGCACGAGCTCGACGCGGTGCTCGACCGGTGGTTCGGACTCCACATCAACCCGGAGATTGCCGATACGTTCGGCCTGACCATCCTGGGCGTCGGCGTCGTCGCGGCCGTCCTCGGCTTCGTGTTCGCGCGAGCGTCGAAGAACTCGTAGGGTCGGGCGGCAGCAGGAGTCTGAAGTCGAGTCATGCCAGCTACGGGATCAGCACTGAGCGAAGTCAGGCCTTCGAAATCGGCGTCGAGGCGACCTGACCGCGGTGTGACACGCTCATGAGTGCTCGTCTGCTCGATGGCCCCACGGTGGCCTCGGCCATTCGTGAGGCGGTGCTTCCCGAGGTCAGGGCATTTACGGCGTCGGCCGGCCGACCCCCCGGCCTCGGAATCGTTCTCGTCGGGGATGACCCTTCGTCGGAGATCTACGTCCGGAACAAGGTCAAGGCCGGTGCGGAGACCGGTTTGTGGGTGGATCTCCAGCGCCTGCCGGCGACCGCGAGCCTCGACGAGCTGCTGGCGCTGGTCGCGCGGCTGAACGCCAGCGACGCCCACGACGGCATCCTGGTTCAGGCGCCGCTGCCGGCGGCGATGGGGAAACACGCGGCGCAGCGTGTGTTCGACGCCATCGATCCGGCGAAGGACGTGGACGGCTTTCATCCGACCAACGTCGGACGGCTCGTGCAGGGGCGGCCGCACCTCGTGCCGTGCACACCGTCGGGCGTGATGGTGATGCTCGACCACTACGGTATCCCGATAGCACGGTCGCGCGCGGTCGTCATCGGCCGCAGCGAGATTGTCGGCAAGCCGATGGCGATGCTGCTGCTGCAGCGCGACGCGACCGTCACCATCTGCCACTCGAAGACGCCGGATCTGCCCTCGGTTGCACGCGAGGCCGACATCCTCGTGGCGGCGATCGGCCGCGCCGGCTTCGTGACGCCGTCGTTCGTGAAGCCTGGCGCGACGGTCATCGATGTGGGGATCAATCGCGTCACCGACGCCGCGATGGTCCGAGACCTGTTCGAGCCGGGGTCGACCCGCCTCGCCGATTTCGACCGGCGGGGCGCGGTGGTCGTCGGCGATGTGCACCCGAAGGTCGCCGAGGTTGCCGGGTCGCTCACGCCCGTGCCTGGCGGCGTCGGCCCCCTGACGATCGCGGTCCTCCTGAGGAACACGGTGAAGGCGGCGGTAACGAGGACCGGCGCCGTGTGACCATGCGGCGCGCGGCTCTGACCGGCGGCATCGCGACGGGAAAGTCGTATTGCCTCGCCCGGTTTGCCGCGCTCGGCGCCGCCGTCATCGATGCCGACCGTCTCGCGCGCGACGCGGTCGCACGGGGCAGCGACGGACTGACCCGGGTCGTCGAGCGTTTTGGTCCGAGCTATCTTCTGCCCGACGGCAGCCTCGATCGGCCCGCGCTCGGCCGTCTCGTCTTCGCCGACCGCACCGCGCGCGCCGACCTCGAAGCGATCATCCATCCCGAGGTCTATCGCCGGATCGGCGAGTGGTTCGCGAATCTCCCGCTCGGCACGCGCGTCGCCATCGCCGACATCCCCTTGCTGTTCGAGACCGGCCATCAGCACGATTTCGAGGTGGTCATCGTGTGCGCCTGTGCGCCAGCGGAACAGCTGCGCCGCCTCATGGCGCGCGACGTGCTCAGCGAAGAGGCCGCGCGCGCCCGCCTCGACGCGCAATGGCCGATCGAGGAGAAGGTCGCTCGGGCGCACGTCGTCATTCGAACGGACGGGGGGTTCGCGGAGACGGATAGGGCGGTGGGGAGGGTCTATGAAAGTTTGAAGTCTGACGTGTGAAGTCTGAAGTGAGGAAGGTTGAAGCAGGAAGTTGGAAGTGGAAGCATGAAGGAAGTCTGAAGTCTGAAGTCCGAAGCCGGCCTATTCCCCCTTGGACGTGGGCCGTTTCCCGCGCTTGCGCTTCCGCCTCTTCTTCGCCTCGAAGTTAGCCTTTGCAGTCTTGTGTGCAGCCGTGAAGATGGCGACCAGTTCATTAGCTTCCTGGCGCAGCGCTTCGACACCGTTCGAACTCACGATCGCTGTGGCTGCCAGATGCTGGAGCCAATACATAGATTCGTCGGCCTCTTCGATGACCGTGCCTATCTTCGCGATGAAATCCGGATCGGAGCGCCCGCGCCTCGCGGCTCTGTAGTTGCTGGCGACGCTTCTGGCCGCTCGGCGAAGTTGCGTCGCTACCTCTTGCGCGTCCAGCCTGGACGGCAACTCTTCGCAGAACCGGCAGATCTCCTCGGCGAATTGAGCGGTGCGTTCGAACAGATCCCACGGCTTGGGCATGCTTGACGGGGAGCAGGTAGCATGCCGTCAAGAATTCCCTTGAAATACGGTCAACCCCCAGAAATGTGTGCAGAATCTGCAACGGCGAATCGACCCCGGCGCGTCGATTTTTGCAACTGCTTCTCGCTTCTCGCTTCTCGCTTCCTACTTCCTACTTCCCACTTCCCACTTCCCACTTCCCACTTCCCACTTCTTCGAACTTCCACTTCCCGCTTCCCACTTCAAACTTCCTCACTTCAGACTTCACACGTCAGACTTCAAACTTTCATACGTCCGACTTGAGCGTCTCCTTCGCCGGCGCGATTCTTTCCTCAATAAACGTGTTCCACTCATGGCACTGCGGGCATTGCCACAGCAGTTCCGTGCTGCGGTAGCGACAGCGGATACAGATGTGGGGGTCGAGGTAGAACACCGCGTCGCGCGTGAGGTCGACGTAGCGAGTGACGAGCGCCTGCGGCAGGTGGAGTGTCGAGAGCGTGTGCCAGATGGCCTGGTGGAGCGCCAGGGCATGCGGGTTGTGGACGAGCGCTTCGAAGAGGATCTCGAGCGCGTCGGGTGTTGCGTCGTGCGCCGACAGGTGCCGGGCGAGCGCGAGCCTGGCGCGCCAGTCCTGGGGGTTGGCCTCGATCAGGCGGCGGCAGAGCGAGGGGAAGCGGCCGCCATCGTTCGCCTTGGGATACGCGCCCTCGAGGCGGGCGAATACGAGGTAGGCGCGCTCCGGCGATTTTTCGATCACGCGCTCCCAGGCCGCGATGGCGCCGTCGCCGTCACCCTGATAGAACCGCACGTCGCCCAGGTTCAGGTACGCGGGGACGGTATGGTCGTCGAGCTCGATCGCGGCCTCGAACCGGCGTGCGGCTTCGGCGTAGTCCATGCGCTTGAGGGCATCGAGGCCCAGCTCGTTCTCGAGGAACGCCAGGATCTCCTGATGTCGGGCCTGTGACGTGTCGGTGTCACGCCGCGCGAGCTTGTGTCGCGTCGCGTAGGCTTCGGCCCATTGATGCTGTTCCTCGTACAGTTTCTCGAGATTCGAGAGGGCGTACTGATTGTCGGGGTCGAGGCGCAGCACTTCCGTGAACGCTTCGAGGGCCCGGTCGACGAAGCCACCACGCTTGTAGTCGAGGCCGAGGCAGAGCAGAACGTTGGCGTGTTCGAGCTTGCGCAGGTCGGGACGCTGGAGCAGTTTCTGGTGTTCCTGGATGGCTCGTCCGACCTGGCCTTTTTCGCGGTACAGGTTGCCGAGGATCAGGTGAATCTCGAGGGGATCGCCCGCGGCGGCTGCCGCGCGCGTCAGCTCGTCGATCGCCGGATCGGTCTGATTCGTGACCAGGAAGTTGAGGCCAAGCATGTAGTGCGGGGACTCGCGCGCGCGTCGGCGGTCGATCCACTGGCCCTCGCGCAGTTTGTACCGTTCGTGAGCCTTCCCGATCGCCAGACCGGCGAGCAAGGCGACGAGCGCACTCAGCAGTACGGCGTAGCTGTCCATCACGCCTGGGGGAGATGCTGGCGCAGCACGTCGTCCCATCGCTGCTGCGCCCGGAGTATCAGTTCGACGAGCTCGCGCACCGCGCCGCGTCCTCCGCCGGCGGTGCTGACCCAATGCACGCGCTCGCGCACCTCTGGCGCAGCGTCGGCGGGCGCGGCAGATAATCCGACGCGCGCGAGCACCTGAAGGTCGAGCAGATCGTCGCCCATGTAGGCGACGTCGGCATCCTCCAGGCGAGCGTCGCGGATGATCTGTTCGTAGGCCGTGATCTTGCTCTTGACGCCCTGGGCAACGATGCGGACGGCGAGCTGGGCGGCGCGGTGGGCCGTGGCCCCAGACGAACGCGCGGAGAGCAATCCGACCGTGAGTCCGGCGCGCTGCGCCCACACGATGGCCGCACCGTCGCGGATGTGAAATCCCTTGGATTCGGAGCCATCGGCGTGCATGACGACCTCGCCGGTCGTGAGGACGCCGTCGACGTCGAAGAGCAGGAGTCGGATGCGGGAGGCTTTGGCCTGAAGCGACATGTCAGAACATCTGCAGCCGCCAGAGGTCGTGGAGATGCACCACGCCGTCCACGGCGCCACGGGCGTCGGTGACGATTACCGACGTGATTTTGTGCGTCTCCATGATCTTCAGCGCTTCGACCGCGAGGAGCCCGCGGCCGATCGTGATGGGATTGGGGGTCATGGCCTCGCCGGCGGTGAGGGCCAGGACGTTCGCCGAGCGGCTCATGAGCCGGCGCAGGTCGCCATCAGTGAAGACGCCGACGAGCCGCCCGTCGGCGTCGGTGACGGCCGTCATGCCGAGCCGCTTGCTCGACATCTCGTGAAAGACATCCGGCATCGGTGTCGTCGTCTGCACGATCGGAGCGGCGGCGCCGCTGACCATCACGTTTTCGACTTGCATCAGCCGGCGGCCGAGCTTTCCGGCGGGATGCAGCGAAGCGAACTGATCGGCGCGGAATCCCTTGCGGACGAGGAGCGTCATGGCGAGTGCGTCGCCCATCGCCAGGGCGGCGGTCGTGCTGGCCGTCGGCACGAGGTTCATCGGGCAGGCTTCGGCGGCGATGGAGCAGTCGAGCGTGACGTCGGCGGCTCTGGCCAGGGTAGAGGCGGGGTTGCCTGTAATCGCGATCAGCCGCGCGCCCAGCCGGCGGATCGATTCGAGCAGCCGCACCAGTTCCTCGGTCTCGCCACTGTGCGAAAGCGCAATGACCACGTCGTCATCACGAATGGCGCCGAGGTCGCCGTGCGTGGCTTCGGCGGGGTGCAGAAACCAGGCCGCCGTGCCGGTGCTCGACAGCGTCGCGGCGATCTTCCGGCAGATGATGCCCGACTTGCCCATGCCCGTGACGATCACGCGGCCACGACATTCGAAGAGCAGCTGGACCGCGCGTTCGAAGTTGCCGTCGACGCGATCGACGAGCCCGAGGATCGCGGCGGCCTCGATGCGGAGCACCTGTCTCGCGAGATCCAGCGCCGAAGCAGTGTCGGTGCTCATGTGTCGCCGTTGGTCCGGCTGAAGCCGGACGCTACGTCCGTAGACTCCGACATCACTCGGACTTGATCGCTCGTAGAGTTCGACTTCAGCCGGACTGCAGGCGCGATCGCATGAATGCGAACCAGCCGCTCGAGCAGGGGTTCGAGCAGGTCCAGCCGGAGTGCGTTTTGCGCGTCGCTTCGGGCCTTCGAGGGCTGCTCGTGAACTTCGAGGAAGACGCCGTCCACGCCCGCGGCAACGCCGGCCGATGCCAGCGGTTCGATGAATTCCGCCTGCCCGGCCGTGACGCCGTCACCCGCGCCCGGCAGCTGGAGGCTGTGCGTGACGTCGTACACGACGGGATAGCCGAACGCGCGCATGATCGGGAACGCCCGCATGTCGACCACGAGGTTGTGATACCCGAACGTAAACCCGCGCTCGGTCACGATGACCTGTTGGTTCCCCGCCGCGGTGATTTTCTCGATTGCGTGCCGGATGTCGGTCGGCGCCAGAAACTGCCCCTTCTTCAGGTTGACGACGCGGCCGGTTCGTGCGGCGGCCTCGAGCAGGTCCGTCTGACGCGAGAGGAACGCCGGAATCTGCAGCACGTCGGCGACTTCGGCGACCGGCTCGGCGTGCGCGGCCTCGTGGATGTCGGTCAGGATGGGGACACCGGCCCGTTCGCGCACGCGCGAGAGCACCCGCAGACCCCCTTCGAGGCCGGGGCCACGAAAAGATCGTCCGGATGTGCGGTTGGCCTTGTCGTACGAGGCCTTGAAGACGTAAGGGACGCCCACGCGGCGCGCGATGTCCCGAATCGCGATCGCGAGGTCGATCGCGTGGGATTCGCTCTCGATGACGCAAGGACCCGCGATGAGCAGCAGCTGACCGCCGCCCACCGTGAGCCCGGCAAACTGAATCGGCTGCACGCGCCCTAACCTACCACGGACGCTGCCGGCTGTGTCCGGGCGGCGCGAGCGTGGGCCTGGCTGGCTTCGACGAATCCGGCAAACAGGGGATGCGGCTTGAGCGGCTTCGATTTGAATTCCGGGTGGAACTGCACGGCGACGTACCACGGGTGAGTCGGGAGCTCGACGATCTCGACGAACTTGCCGTCGAGCGACCGTCCGACGATGTCGAGCCCCTTCTCGGTCAGCGCCTTCTCGTAGAGGCAGTTGAACTCGTAGCGGTGGCGGTGCCGCTCCTGAATCACGTCCTCGCCATAGAGCTCGCGCGACCTGGAGCCGGGCTTGAGCGCGCAGGGATATGTCCCGAGGCGCATCGTGCCGCCGAGGTCGTCGACACCGAGCAGATCGCGCAGCTTGTAGATCAGCTTGATCGGCGTGTCGGGGCTGCACTCGGTCGAATCGGCTTCCGCGAGTCCGGCCACGTGCCGCGCGTACTCAACCGCGGCCCACTGGAATCCGTAGCAGATGCCGAAGTACGGGATGTTGCGCTCCCTGGCGATCTCGGCCGCCCGCATCATCCCGCGCGTGCCGCGGTCGCCGAAGCCACCCGGCACGAGGATGCCGTGCGCGCCGTCGAGCAGTTGCTCGCCGCCGGGCTGCTCGAGCGCCTCGGCCTCGACCCATCGGATGTTGACGCGCAGCCGGTGCTTGAACCCGCCGTGGTAGAGCGCCTCGTTGAGGCTCTTGTAGGAGTCCTCGTAGCCGACGTACTTGCCGACGACGTGAATCGTGACTTCATCGGTGGGGTGGCGGATGCGATCAACGAGGTCGACCCAGGCGTCCATGCGCGCTTCGGTCTGCGGCAGGTGCAGCCGGTCGAGGACGATGCGGTCAAGTCCTTCGGCGGCGAGGACCAGCGGCACCTCGTAGATGCTCGCGACGTCCTTGGCCGTGATCACGGCTTCCTCGTCGACGTCGCAGAAGAGCGCGATCTTCCGCTTGATGTCCTGATCGAGGAAGCGATCCGTCCGGCAGAGAAGGATGTCGGGTTGAATACCGATCGAGCGCAGGTCGCGGACGCTGTGCTGCGTCGGCTTGGTCTTGAGTTCGCCGGCGGCGCCGATGAACGGGACGAGCGTCAGGTGGACGTACAGCGTGTTCTCGCGCCCCACGTCCTGGCGGAGCTGGCGGATGGCCTCGAGGAACGGCTGGCTCTCGATGTCGCCGACCGTGCCGCCGATTTCGACGAGCACGATGTCGACGTTCTTGGCGACGGCCCGGATGCTGTCCTTGATCTCGTTGGTGATGTGGGGGATGACCTGCACGGTACGCCCGAGGTAATCGCCGCGGCGCTCCTTCTGGATGACCGAGAGATAGATTTTCCCGGTGGTCCAGTTATTGTTCCGCGTCGTGACCTGATTGGTGAACCGCTCGTAGTGTCCCAGGTCGAGGTCCGTTTCGGCCCCGTCGTCGGTGACGTAGACCTCGCCGTGCTGGTACGGGCTCATCGTCCCGGGGTCGACGTTGATGTAGGGGTCGAACTTCTGCAGGGCCACCTTGTAGCCGTGCCCTTCGAGCAGCGCGCCGATCGATGCGGCGGCGAGCCCCTTGCCGAGCGACGACACGACGCCGCCGGTCACGAGGATGTATTTCACGGGTCTGGTCGGCCGGGATTCAGGATTTACGATGACGTCGCCCATAGTGAGTCTGCGCGCTCCTTAATTAATGCGCTTGGGGCCCCACCCCCAAGCGCTCTCGCTCGGCGCGTTCCGCCTTCGCTGAAGCTTCGGCGGACCGCCGTAGCCGTGGCGGAGGCTGGTCGCGCCTCGCTCGGGCCGCAGGCGCTGCTGATTCAACGCCAGCGTTCGATCCTGCGTCAGCCGAGCACGTTCAACTGTGCTTGGCCGTTGCTTCGCGTTGCCTCCGACGAGACCTCGCACGCGTTCGAGGTCGTCCGGAGTGTCCACGCCAATGGAGTCGTAGTGCGTTTCCACTGCCTTGATTCTGATGCCGTGCTCGAGGGCCCGCAGCTGTTCGAGGGCCTCGGATTGTTCGAGGACCGTGGGCGCGAGGCGGGCCAGCAGCAGCAGGCACTCCCGCCGATAGACGTAGAGCCCGACGTGCCGCCACGCAGGCGCCGCCGGGCAATCCTCGCGAACGTACGGAATCGGGGCCCGCGAGAAGTAGAGCGCATAGCCCTCGCGATCGACGACCACCTTCGTGACGTTCGGGTTCCGGTAGTCCGCGGGGCTTTCGATGAGCCGCCGGAGCGTGCTCATCCGCAGCTCCGGTTCCGCCGCGAATGGCGCCACGGCCTCGTCGATCATTGCCGGCTCGATGAGGGGTTCGTCACCCTGGACGTTGACGACCAGGTCGCACTCGATGGTCGCCGCAACTTCAGCGAGCCGATCCGTTCCGCTCCTGTGGCTGGCCGATGTCATCCGCACGTCGCCGCCGAACGCGCGCACGGCGCTCGCAATGCGCTCGTCATCGGTCGCCACGATCACAGCCGCGACCGAACGCGCGTCGCTCGCGCGTCGATAGACGTGTTCGATCATCGGCCGGCCGCCGATATCCGCCAGCGCTTTTCCGGGGAGCCGGGTCGAGTGGTATCGCGCGGGTATGACGACGATAGTGGTGCGAAGTGTTGAAGAGGAGGGCCCGGGGGACGAAACAGGGGGCACGGCGAATATTACCACAAGTGCACATTCCTTGATGCTCGCGGGGCGCTGGCAAGAAGCTCGAGTCAACTCAGGCCGTAGCCTGTGGTACCATCTTCGGAGACACCCGAACACATGTCATGAGTGCCAAACGGGCTGCGGGTTACTGTGGCGGCGCGTTGCTGCTGGCGGCGTGGCTGTCATCGGCCGGTGGGCTGATGCGTCAGACGCCGGACGCGCCCGCGCCGGGCAGGCCCGTCGAAACGAGCGGCACGACGGCGATTGCCGCCGAGGTGCATGCGCAAACGCTCCGGCTGAAGAACCGTCTGGCCGCCGCGCCCGCACCCCAGGAGCCTTTCCGCAATCCCTTCACGTTCGCCTCCCGCGCGGTGTCCGAGCGGCGTGAGACGACGGCTCGCGCCGAGGCGGAGCCCGCGGCGGAGTTGAGTGCACCTCCGCTCGAGCCAGCCATCGAGCTCATCGGCATCGCGGAGAGTGAGTCCCCGAAGGGGCCCGTGCGGACCGCCATCGTGTCGGCGCTCAGCGGGGAACTGTTTTTCGTGAAGGAAGGGGAGACGATCGCCGCGCGCTATCGCGTCGGCGCCGTTGCCGCCGACGCCGTCGAGCTGAACGATCTCCTGACGGGAGCCGTCCGCCGGCTCGCCCTCCGAGACTGACCCACCTTAGGAAACCTTCGCTACTCGGGCTTCCTTGACCGCCGCCGCGGCCCGGATCTCGGGCAACGCGCTCGCCAGTCCGGCGTCATCCGGCGTCGCATCGAGCTTGACGACACCGACGGCACCCGCCTCGTCGCGGCCGAGTGCGAAATTGGCGATATTGACCGAGTGCTTGCCCAGGATCGATCCAATCTGGCCGATGACCCCCGGTTTGTCGGCGTTCTTGATGACGAGCAGGGTCCCTTCGAGCGGGGCTTCCACTTCGATGCCGTCGAGGAGCGTGAGGCGCGGGCGGCCTGGTTCGAAGACCGTACCCTCCAGCCAGCGCTCGCCTTCGCTCGTGTGCACCTTGACCGAGATGATATTGGCGAAGTTCCGCGCCCGCGAGCTGTGCGACTCGACGATCTCGATGCCGCGCTCCTTGGCGACGTCGCGGGCATTGACGATCGTGACCGCCGACGACAGGAGCGGGCGAAGCAGGCCGTTGACCGCCGCGCTCACGATGAGGCTGCTGTTGGAGCCGACGAGCGGGCCATACAGCCTTACGCTGATGCCTTTGGTGCGTCCGTCGGCGAGCTGCACGACCAGGGCGCCCAACTGCTCGGCCAGTGTGAGGTAGGGCTGGAGCCGGAGCATCTCGTCGGCCGCAATCGCGGGGAAGTTGACGGCGTTGCGGATGACGCCCTGCGCCAGATAGTCTCGAACGGCCGCGGCGGTTTCGAGGCCCACCAGCTCCTGCGCCTCCGCCGTCGACGCAGCGATGTGCGGCGTGGCGACGACTTGTGCCAGCTGCGCCAGCCGCCAGTCCTTCGGCGGCTCGACCTCGAAGACGTCGAGCGCCGCGCCGGCGACGTGGCCCGATTCGATAGCGTTGGCCAGGGCGGTCTCGTCGATGAGTTCGCCGCGCGCGGTGTTGACGATCCGCAGGCCGCGCTTGCACTTCGCCAGCCGCGCCGCGCCGAAGAGGTGCCGGGTTTCCGTCGTCGCGGGCAGATGGAGGCTGATGTAGTCGGCGACTTCGCACATGCCATCGAGGCTGAGCAGGTGGATGCCGAGCGAGGCCGCGACGGTCTCCGATATGAACGGATCGTGCGCGACAATTTCCATGCCGAACGCGCGCGCCCGCGCGGCGACCTCCTGCCCGATTCTCCCGAGTCCGCACAGCCCGAGCGTCTTGCCTCGCAGTTCCGCGCCAGTCAGCTTCTTCTTGTCCCAGACGCCGCGCTTCATCGTGGCGTCGGCGGTCGGCACCGATCGCGCGAGCGACAGCATCAGCGCGAGCGCGTGCTCGGCGACGCTGACGCTGTTGCCGCCCGGGGCGTTCATGACGAGGATCCCCCGCGCGCTGGCCGCGGCCAGATCCACGTTGTCGATGCCAGTTCCCGCGCGGGCAATTACCCGAAGTTTGGGAGCGGACGCAAGCAGTCGCTCGTCAACCTTGGTCGCGCTGCGAACGACGAGCGCGTCCGCCTCGGCGAGATCGGGGGCCAGAACGTCCGGCGCACGTCCGGCACGGGCGTCGACGGTCCAACCGGGCACCGACGACAGGAGTTCGACTGCGGAGGATGGCAATTGATCGGCGATGACGATGTGCATGAGGAGAGGAGACTATGCCTTCAGATATAATGTGCCGTTCCGATTCGCGCGCGAAAGGGTTCTCTCGCACTACGATGGTGCAAACCGCTGGAACGTGCGGATTCATGGGGCGCTTTCGAGGGGATCGAGGAACTTTTCAACAACGTTTTCCACAGTTTCTGTGAAGATCCTGTAACGCCGCGCTGGTGATGTGACCTAATCCGACCATGACTACTTTTTCGAATCTCAAACCGCCCACAACCGGGACCGCCATCACGAAGAAGGACGGCCGTCTCGTGGTTCCTGACGATCCTATCATCCCGTTCATCGAAGGCGATGGCACCGGACCAGATATTTGGCGCGCCAGCGTGCGCGTCCTCGATGCGGCCGTGGCGAAAGCTTACGGCGGCACGAAAAAGATCGCCTGGCTCGAGGTCTACGCCGGCGAGAAGAGCTTCAAGAAGTTCAATACGTGGCTGCCCGACGACACGGTCGAGGCGTTCCGTCATTATCTCGTCGGTATCAAGGGACCGCTCACCACCCCCATTGGTGGCGGCATCCGTTCGCTGAACGTCGCGCTGCGCCAGCTGCTCGATCTTTACGTCTGCCTCCGTCCCGTGCGCTGGTACAAGGGTGTGCCTTCGCCGGTGAAACATCCGGAGAAGGTGGACATGGTGATCTTTCGCGAGAACACGGAAGACATCTACACCGGCATCGAGTATGCAGCCGGTACGCCCGAGGCACAGAAGGTGCTCGACTTCTTCGCCAGGGAGTTTCCGAAGGAGTTCAAGAAGATTCGCTTCGGTACCGCCGAGGCTGGCAAGGAATGGCAGGCCCAGCTCCAGGGGATCGGCGCCTCCACTCGCGAGGTTGGCGTCCAGGTCGGGGTGGGACTGAAGCCGATCAGCTACCTCGGGAGCGAGCGCCTCGTTCACAGCGCCATCAGCTACGCCATCGCCAGCCAGCGCAAGAGCGTCACCCTGGTGCACAAGGGGAACATCATGAAGTTCACCGAAGGCGCCTTCCGCGACTGGGGCTATGACGTCGCCAAGAAGTTCTTTGGCGCCGAGGAGATCGACGGCGGCCCCTGGTGCCGGATTCCCGCCGGCAAGCCCGGCGCGGGCATCGTCATCAAGGACGCGATCGCCGACATCACGCTCCAGCAGGTGCTGACGCGGCCCGACGAGTTCGACATCATCGCGACGCCGAATCTCAACGGCGACTATTTGTCCGACGCGCTTGCCGCACAGGTGGGCGGCATCGGCATCGCCCCCGGCGGCAACATCAACTACGTGACCGGCCACGCCGTGTTCGAAGCTACGCATGGCACGGCGCCGAAGTACGCCGATCTCGACAAGGTCAACCCTGGCTCCGTGATCCTGTCGGGCGAGATGATGTTGCGATACCTCGGGTGGACCGAGGCCGCCGATCTCATCGTGAAGGGCATGGATGGTGCCATCGCGGCCAAACAGGTGACCTACGACTTCGCCCGCCTCATGACCGGCGCGACCGAGCTCAAGACGTCAGCCTTCGCGGACGCCATGATTAGGAATTTTACACTCAACATTCAGCATTGCAGACTGTCCCCCAGAGGCCATGGAGATGAATAGAAAAGTCACAGTGGTGGGTGGCGCCGGCGCCGTTGGCGCGACTGTTGCGCGGGCGATTGCCGACAAGGAACTGGCCGACGTCGTGATCATCGACGTGGCGGACCAGAAGGCCGCCGGCGTCGGACTGGACATGCTGGAAGCGTGTCCGATCGAGGGATCCGACTCTCGGGTTGTCGGATACGGCGCCAACGACGAGGGCTGGAAGGCGTCAGCCGGCTCGGACGTCGTGGTGATCACGTCGGGAATGCCCCGGAAGCCGGGCATGAGCCGCGACGACCTGCTGAACACGAACTACAAGATCATGCAGGCGGTCACCGAGCAGATCGTCAAGTACTCGCCGAACACGATCATCGTGCCCGTGGCCAACCCGCTCGACGCGATGGCGCAGGCCGTGTACCGCCTCAGCAAGTTCCCGCGCGAGCGCGTGATCGGTATGGCCGGCGTGCTCGATTCGGCGCGCATGCGGACGTTCATCGCGATGGAGCTCAATGTGTCGGTCGAGAACGTGCACGCGTTCGTGCTCGGCGGGCACGGCGATACGATGGTCCCCCTGCCGCGCTATTCGACGGTGGCCGGCATTCCCATTACCGAGCTGCTGTCGAAAGAGCGGATCGACGCGATCAGCAAGCGTACGGCCGATGGGGGAGCGGAGATTACCAAGCTCGTCGGCACGAGCGCGTGGTACGCGCCCGGGTCAGCGGCGGCCGAGATGGTCGAAATCATCCTCAAGGACAAGAAGAAGATCGTGCCCTGCTCGGTCTTCCTCCAGGGCGAGTACGGTATTCAGGACCTGTTCGTCGGTGTGCCCGTGAAGCTCGGTGCCCGCGGCGTCGAGCAGATCATTCAGATCAAGCTCACGCCGGAAGAGGACGCGGCACTCAGGAAGTCTGCCGGCGCGGTCAAGGAGCTGGTGGACGTAATCAAAGTCTGAATTCAGCCCTCAGCACTACAAGAGCGTCGCCCGGAGGTACTCTCGATTCATCCGCGCAATGTTGGTGATCGAGATTTCCTTCGGGCAGACCGCTTCGCACTCGCCTTCGTTCGAACAACTCCCAAATCCCTCGCCGTCGTGGCGGTCGACCATCGCGACGGCCCGGCGGCCGCGCTCCACCTGACCTTGCGGCAGGAGCGCCAGGTGGCTGATCTTGGCCGACGTGAAGAGCGCCGCCGAGGCGTTCTTGCAGGCCGCGACGCAGGCGCCGCAGCCAATGCAGGCGGCCGAATCCATCGCCTGTTCGACCACGGTCCCGGGGATGAGGATCGCGTTGCCATCGGGCGCGCCACCGACGTTGACCGACGTGTAGCCGCCAGCCTGGATGATCCGGTCGAATGCGCTGCGGTCGACGACGAGATCCTTGACGAGTGGAAACGCTTTGGCCCGCCACGGTTCGAGGATGATCCGGTCGTTGTCCTTGAAGCGGCGCATGTGCAGCTGGCAGACAGTGGTGCCGGAGTCCGGCCCGTGAGCAACGCCGTTTATCAGGAACCCGCACGCGCCGCAGATTCCTTCCCGGCAGTCGGAGTCGAAGGCGATGGGATCTTTGCCCGCGGCAATCAGGCCCTCGTTGACGACGTCGAGCATCTCCAGGAAGGACATGTCGGGCGAGACCTGTTCGGCGACGTAGTCGACGAGCTCGCCAGGAGACTGGGGACCGGGTTGGCGCCAGACTTTGAGCAAAATGCGCATCACGCCCTTCTTCACGCCCTTCTGAAAGTGTGAAGTCTGACGTTTGAAGTCTGAAGTGCGGAAGTCAGAAGTGGAAAGCTGGAAGTGGAAGTTGGAAGGAAGTCTGAAACTTCCTTCGCGCCTTCCACTCCTCAGCTTCCCACTTCACACTTCACACTTCCGCTTCACACTTCAGCTTCGAACTTCAACCTTCGAACTTCACTTCGAACTTCCACTTCGAACTTCCTACTTCCCACTTTCGAACTTCAGACTTCACACGTCAGACTTCAAACTTTCTATTTGTAGCTCCGCTGCGTGGGCTTGACGTATTCGAACGTCAGCGGCTCTTTGTGCAGCCTTGGCGCCTGCCCGACGCCCTGGTACTCCCACGCCGCGACGTACGAGAAGTGGTCGTCGTCGCGCAACGCTTCGCCATCGGGTGTCTGGCTTTCCTCGCGAAAATGCCCCCCGCACGACTCGGTGCGCTCGAGCGCGTCGAGCGTCAGGACTTCGGCAAACTCAAGGTAGTCAGCCACGCGGCCGGCGTATTCGAGGTTCTTGTTCAGGTTCGTCGTCGGGCCGGGGACCGACACGTTCTGCCAGAACTCGTCGCGCAACTCCGGAATCCGCTTGAGCGCGCGCCTGAGGCCGGCGTCGTTCCTGGCCATGCCGACTTCGTCCCAGAGGAGCGCGCCGAGGTCGCGGTGGAGCTGCCGCGGCGTTTTCGTGCCCTTGACCGCGAGCAACTGATCCAGTCGCGCCTGGACCGCGGCGGCCGCTTCGTTGAACGCATCGTGTTCCGTCGTGACGGGCGGAAACGACACGCTGCTCAGATAGTGGGCCAGTGTGCTGGGGATGACGAAGTAGCCGTCGGCCAGGCCCTGCATCAGCGCGCTCGCGCCGAGGCGGTTGGCCCCGTGGTCGGAGAAGTTTGCCTCGCCGAGCACGTGCAGACCCGGAATCGTGCTCATCAGGTTGTAGTCGACCCAGAGGCCCCCCATGGTGTAGTGGATGGCCGGGTAGATCCGCATGGGCACCGAGAATGGATCCTCGTCGGTGATCTTCCGGTACATGTCGAACAGGTTGCCGTACCGCGCGTGGATCACGTCGGCGCCGAGCCGCTTGATGGCGTCCGTGAAATCCAGATACACGGCGAGCCCGCTGTCGCCGACGCCGCGGCCTTCGTCGCACACCGATTTGGCGTTCCGGGACGCGACGTCCCGGGGGACCAGATTGCCGAAGCTCGGATATCGCCGCTCGAGGTAGTAGTCGCGTTCCGCTTCCGGAATCCCGCCGGGCGGGCGTTTGTCGCCGGCGTTCTTCGGCACCCAGACACGGCCGTCGTTGCGGAGGCTTTCGCTCATCAGCGTCAGCTTCGACTGATGGGTGCCCGAGACCGGAATGCACGTCGGGTGAATCTGCGTGTAGCAGGGGTTCGCCAGGAAGGCGCCGCGCTTGTGCGCGCGCCAGGCCGCCGTCACGTTCGAGTTCACGGCGTTGGTCGAGAGGTAATACGCGGTGCCGTACCCGCCCGTGCACAGCAGCACCGCGTGTCCGGCGTAACGCTCGATCGCTCCCGTGGACAGATTGCGGCAGACGATGCCGCGGGCCTGGCCGTTGACGACGACCACGTCGAGCATTTCGCGGTTCGCGAACGCCCTGACCGCGCCGCGTTCGACCTGCCGCATCATCGACTGGTAGGCGCCGATGAGCAGTTGCTGGCCCGTCTGGCCGCGAGCGTAGAAGGTTCTGGAGACTTGCGCACCGCCGAAGGATCTGTTGTCGAGCAGCCCGCCGTACTCGCGGGCGAAGGGCACGCCCTGCGCCACGCACTGGTCGATGATGTTGACGCTCAGCTGCGCCAGGCGATAGACGTTGGCCTCGCGCGAACGATAGTCGCCGCCCTTGACGGTGTCGTAGAAGAGCCGCTGGATGCTGTCGCCGTCGTTCTGGTAGTTCTTGGCGGCGTTGATGCCCCCCTGCGCCGCGATGCTGTGCGCGCGGCGCGGGCTGTCCTGGATGCAGAAGCTCAGGACGTTGTAGCCGAGCTCGCCAAGTGACGCCGCCGCCGACGCGCCAGCCAGCCCGGTCCCGACGATGATGACCGTGTACTTCCGCCGGTTCGCCGGATTGACCAGCTTCGAATTGAAGCGGTGCCGGTCCCACTTCTCGGCCAGCGGCCCGCTCGGAACTTTCGCATCAAGTGACATAGAACGCCGACCTCACACCTCGAACCCGGAAAGTCGCCCGACGAGCCAACAGGCAGGCGAGCCGCCGGCCGCGAATCAGTAGTGCGTCAAGAACGCCCAGATCGGAATGAGTGCCAGCCCTCCGCCGACGACGATCGCCGCGACGATTCCGATGGCCACGATTCGGCGCGTGTAGCGCGGATGGTCGAGCCCGAGCGACTGAAACGCGCTCGAGATCCCATGACGCATGTGCAGGCCGACCAGGAGCGCGCCGATGACGTAGAACGCCACCCACAGCGGATTACGAAAGACTTCGATCTCCGTGCGGTACAGATCCCTCACGGTCGCGCTGCCCGAGGCAAGGTAGAAGGTGCCGAACTTGAACTGCTTGACGTGTATGCCGACAAAGACCATCACGATGAGCCCCGAGGCGATCATGGTCGATGACGCCAGGCTCTTGCGGCTCGTATGGCCCGCGAGCTCCTTCTTCTGATACGGCACCGGCCGCGCCGCCCTGTTCTGCATCCACATCGTGACGGTCTTGTAGACGTGCACGAGGAACACGATCAACAGCCCCATCTCGATGGGCACGATGAGCGGGTTCGAAATGAGCTGGTGCGAGTACTCGTTGAAGGTGTCCCGGCCGAGCAGGATGAGCATGTTCCCGACCAGGTGCAGGAGCATGTAGGCGACGAGAAGCAAGCCGGTTGCGCCAACGAGTAGCTTGGTCCCGACCGACGAGGAAAACACCCGGAAGAATTTCGGCGGCATGTCGAGGCTAGGTGGATTCTACCGCGAGGACCCCCCGTGAAGAACCTCGGATCGTGAGATATGATTGTAAGGTTGCGCGCATTGAAGTGCGCGACTCTGGTCGTCCCGTTTGGAGCACGGCGTAGAGCCTCATGAAAATCCACGAATATCAGGCCAAGGCAATCCTCGCGGCACACGGCGTCCCTGTTCCGCAGGGCGAAGTCGTCTTCGACGCCGCCGATGCGAGGGCTGTCGCCGTCCGGCTTGGCGGCACGGTGGTGGTCAAGGCCCAGATTCACGCCGGCGGTCGCGGCAAGGGCGGCGGCGTCAAGGTCGTGAAGGGCCCGGACGCAGCCGAAAAGGCCTCCGTCGACATGATCGGGATGCGACTGGTCACCTACCAGACCGGCCCGGAGGGCCAGGTGGTCGGGCGTGTCCTGGTGGAGCAGGGGCTCAGCATCAAGCGCGAGCTCTACCTCGGAATCGTTCTCGATCGCGCGTCGGAAAGGCCGGTACTGATGGTCAGTCAGGACGGCGGTGTCGAGATCGAGAAAGTCGCGCACGAGACGCCCGAGCGCATCTTCAAGGAGTTCATTCATCCGGGCGCAGGCCTGGCCCCGTTTCAGACGCGCAAGCTCGCGTTCGCACTTGGCCTCAAGGGCCCGCAGGTCGCGCAGGCCGGCAAGCTCATGAACGCCGTATACGAGGCCTTCAAGGCGACCGACGCCACGCTCATCGAGATCAATCCGCTCATCGTCACCGAGGACGGCAGCCTCCTCGCGCTCGACGCGAAGATGAACTTCGACGACAACGCGCTCTACCGCCACCCCGATATCAAGTCGCTCCGGGACATGGCCGAAGAAGCGCCGCTCGAAGTCGAGGCGTCGAAGTTCTCGCTGAACTACATCAAGCTCGATGGCACCGTCGGGTGCATGGTCAACGGCGCGGGGTTGGCCATGGCGACGATGGACATCATCAAGCTGGCGGGAGGAGAGCCGGCCAACTTCCTCGACGTCGGCGGTGGCGCCAACGCCGAGCAGATTCGCAACGCCTTCAAGATCCTGATGTCGGACAAGAGCGTGAAGGCCGTGCTGATCAACATCTTCGGCGGCATCCTCCGCTGCGACGTTCTCGCTGAAGGCGTGATTGCCGCGGTCAAGGAGCTCGGTGTGCCGGTGCCAATCGTGATCCGGATGGAAGGCACGAACGTCGAGCTCGGCAAGCAGATGCTCAAGGACAGCGGCCTGAACTTTACGACGGCTGACACGATGGATGAAGCGGCGACCAAAGTCGTTCAACTGGGAAAGTAAGCGCCTGCGAGCGCTGAGAAAAGCGGACATACCCCCACTAGCCAAACCGGCCGATCGATACATATGGCAGTACTCATCGACAAGAACACCCGCCTCATCGTCCAGGGCATCACTGGGCGCGAGGGGACGTTTCACGCGAAGCAGGCGGCGGCGTACGGCACGCAGGTCGTCGGCGGGGTGACGCCCGGGAAGGGTGGCACCACTCACGAGGGCTGGCCGGTGTTCGACACCGTGGCTGACGCCGTGCGGGAGACGGGCGCCAACGCGACCGTGATCTTCGTGCCGCCGCCGTTTGCGGCCGATGCCATCCTCGAAGCCACCGACTCGGCGTTGCCCCTGGCGGTGTGCATCACGGAAGGCATTCCGACGCTCGACATGATGCGCGCGCTGATGGTCGTCAGGGCATCGAAGACCAGACTCATCGGTCCGAACTGTCCGGGCCTCATCACGGCTGGGCAGGCCAAGGCCGGGATTATCCCGGGCCACATCTGTAAGGAGGGCCGTGTCGGGATCGTGTCGAAGAGCGGCACGCTGACCTACGAGGCCATTCACCAGCTCACCCGCCTGGGCCTCGGCCAGACGACGTGCATCGGCATCGGTGGCGATCCGCTGATCGGGACATCCTTTATTGATGCCCTGGGACTCTTTGCGGCCGACCCGGCGACCGAAGCCGTCGTGATGATCGGCGAGATCGGCGGGACCGCCGAGGAAGAGGCGGCGGCCTACATCCAGAAGAGCTTCCGAAAACCGGTGGTTGGGTTTATCGCGGGGCAGACGGCCCCTCCGGGGCGGCGAATGGGCCACGCGGGGGCCATCATCGCCGGCGGGAAGGGCACCGCGGCGGAGAAAATGGCAGCGCTGACCGCGGCGGGCGTGCGGGTGGTGAAGAGCCCGGCGGACATCGGCGCGGCGGTCAAGGAGTCGTTGCGCGCGTAAGGCTATACGGTGCTATAATTTCCGATATCATATATTATCCGTTTCGCTCCACAGGTACAGCCGCCTCGCCTCGAAGGAGTTCCATGTCCTTGAGTGATGTTGCGGTCCCTGAAACCGCCCCGCACTCTGTCGCCACGCGCGTCGTCAACGACTTCAGCATCCAGGTGGCGACGGTCAACGGGTCCGGTAGTCAGACCGCCAACCTCGTCCTGTTACGTTCCCTCTTCCAGATGGGTGTGCCCGTTTCGGGCAAGAACATGTTCCCGTCGAACATCGCCGGGCTCCCAACCTGGTACACCATCCGCGCGAACAAGGATGGTTATGTCGCGCGCAAGAAAGAGGTCGATTTCCTGGTTGCGATGAACCCGGAGACCGCCCGGGAGGACGTCCTCTCGCTCGGGGCCGGCAGCGCCGTGCTGTACGACGAACCCCTGAAGCTCAGCGCGCTGCGGGACGACCTTGTGTTCTACGCGGTGCCGTTCGACCGCATCGTGGGTGAGGTGTGCAAGGACGCCAAGCTGCGCCGCCTCGTCAAGAACATGATTTACGACGGCGTGCTGTCGAAGCTGCTGAACATCGAACTGTCGCAGATGGAGCACGCGCTCAAACGGCAGATGGGCAAGAAACAGAAGGCAATCGAGCTGAACATGAGCGCGCTCGAGGCCGGTTCTGCCTACGCCGAGCAACACCTGCCCAAGCGCGATCCGTACTGGGCCGAGCCGCTGAACAAGACTGCGGGGATGATTCTCGTCGAGGGGAACGCCGCCGCCGCGCTCGGTTGCATGATGGCGGGCGTCACGGTCGTTGCGTGGTATCCGATCACGCCATCGTCGTCGCTTCCCGAAACGCTCATCAGCTACCTCAAGAAGTACCGCAAGGACCCGGAGACCGGCAAGGCGACCTACGCCGTGGTGCAGGCGGAAGACGAGATCGCGTCGATCGGAATGGTGATTGGCGCGGGATGGGCGGGTGCCCGGGCGATGACGTCGACCTCGGGCCCCGGCATTTCGCTGATGGGCGAGTTCGCGGGGCTGGCGTATTACGCCGAAGTACCCGGAGTCGTCTTCGACATTCAGCGTGTTGGCCCTTCGACGGGACTTCCGACGCGCACGGCGCAGGGCGATCTGCTCTCGACGGCCCTGCTGTCGCACGGCGATACCAAGCAGATCATGCTGATGCCGGCGACGGTCGAAGAGTGCTACTCGATGGCCATGGATGCCTTCGACATCGCCGAGCGTCTCCAGTCGCTGGTCTTCGTGATGAGCGACCTCGATCTGGGTATGAACACCTGGATGTCGCCGACCTTCCCGTATCCGGACCGGGCGCTCGATCGCGGCAAGCGCCTCAACGCCGAGACGCTGAAGCAGATCGGGGAGTGGGGACGCTACAAGGACGTCGACGGCGACGGTATCCCGTATCGGACGGTGCCCGGCGAATCGATGCCCGCGTATTTCACCCGCGGCTCCGGCCACAACGAGAAGGCGCAGTACAGCGAACGGCCCGACGACTACGTCCACAACATGGAGCGTCTGTCGCGGAAGTTCGAAACCGCGAGGCAGTACGTTCCGAAGCCCGTCGTGGAAGATGTGGATGGCGCCGAGGTGGGGATCATCGGCTTCGGCACGAGCCACTTTGCCATCGACGAGAGCCGTGATCAGCTCGCCCGCGAGGGGGGCGTCCAGACCGGCTACTTCCGGCTGCGTGCCTATCCCTTCACGGACGAACTCCCGACATTTATCGACCGCTACTCGCGGGTTTACGTAGTCGAGCAGAACAGGGATGCGCAGATGCTGTCGCTCCTGCGTCACGAGCTCTCCGCCGAGCGCATCGCGAAGCTCCGGAGCGTGCTGCATTACAGCGGCCTGCCGATCGACGCTCGATCGGTCACCGACGACATCCTCGGGCAGGAAGGTCACAAGCCGCTCGACTATCCGCACCGCGAGATCATGGCCGCCGGCGTGGCCGGCCGGGGCGAATAGCGCGAGGGACAAGACGGCTCTAGGCTTTAGGCTCTAGGTAAGGTCCCCGAGATTTGAATGAAGGGCTTGCTAGAGCCTAGAGCCCAACGCCTAGAGCCGCGACGATACAGTATCCAGAGAACACCATGTCAACGATTACCCCCGACGCGCCCAAGAAGACGAATCGTATCGGCCTGGACCTGCAGCCGTATCGCGGCAGCAAGACGACGCTTTGCGCCGGGTGCGGGCACAACGCGATTTCCGAGCGCATCATCGAAGCGTTTTTCGAGATGGGCATCGATCCCAGGGACGTCATCAAGCTGTCGGGCATCGGTTGTTCGAGCAAGAGCCCGGCGTACTTCCTGAGCGCCGCCCACGGTTTCAATACGGTTCACGGGCGCATGCCGTCAGTCGGCACCGGCGCCATGCTCGCGAACCGCAAACTCCTCGCGATTGGTGTGAGCGGAGACGGAGACACGGGCGCGATCGGCATCGGCCAGTTCGTGCACCTCATGCGACGCAACTTGCCGATCGTCTACATCATCGAAGACAACGGCTGCTACGGCCTGACCAAGGGCCAGTTTTCTCCCACCGCCGATCTCGGTTCGAAGGCGAAGAACGGCATCGCCAACGAGCTGCCACCGATCGACACGTGCGCGCTGGCGATCGAGCTCGGGGCGTCGTTTGTCGCACGTTCGTTCTCGGGCGACAAGAAACAGCTGCTGTCGATTCTGAAGGCCGCGCTCAGCCACGGTGGCACCGCCATGATCGACGTGCTCTCGCCGTGCGTCACCTTCAACGACCACGAAGGGTCGACCAAGAGCTACGCCTACGCGAAGGACCACGACGAAGTGCTCGGCGAGGTCAGCTTCGTGCCGTTCTTCGAAGACATCAGCGTCGAGTACGACCCGGGCACGACGAGGACCGTTGAGATGCACGACGGCTCGAAGCTCTACCTGAAGAAGGTCGCCGAGGAATACGACCCGACCGACAAGATGACCGCACTCCGCCTGCTGCACGAGACGGCGCGCCGCGGCGAGTTCGCGACGGGCGTGCTCTACGTCGAGCCGGACAAGGAAGATTTCATCAGCATGCTCGGGCTGGTCGATGAACCACTGGCGAGCCTGCCGCTCGAGCGCGTGCGGCCGCCGAAAGCGGTGCTCGACGAGGTCATGGACTCGCTGCGCTGACGGCTCGTTCGCAGGCGCACACCATAGGCAGTGCCAGCTGAACCCTGACTGAACGGCCGGTTCAGGCGACGACAACGTCGCTAGGCTGTTTCGACGGCGTCCGCGCGCTGCAAACCAAGCTCTTCGACGGATATCTCCCGCATCCTGAACTTCTGGATCTTTCCGCTGACCGTCGTGGGGAATTCCTTGGTGAAGCGGACGTAGCGGGGAATCTTGCAGGTGGCGATCTGGCCGCGACAGGTACTCGCGCAGCTCGTCTTCAGTGGCGTCCTGGCCCTCGCGGAGGCGCACCCATGCGCACACTTCCTCCCCGTATTTCAGATCCGGCACGCCGATCACCTGCACGTCGCTGATCTTCGGATGTGAGTACAGGAACTCCTCAATCTCGCGCGGATAGATGTTCTCGCCGCCGCGGATGATCATGTCCTTGATGCGGCCCGAAATGTTGACGTATCCATCGTCGCGCATCACTGCCAGATCGCCGGAGTGCATCCACCGCGCGGAATCGATCGCCTTCGACGTCGCTTCGGCGTTCTCCCAGTAGCCGAGCATCACGGAGTAGCCCCTGGTACAGAGCTCGCCCTGTACCCCCCGGCGCACGATGGCGCCGGTCACAGGGTCGACGATCTTGCATTCCAGGTGTGGGTGAATCCGGCCGACCGTCGACACGCGCGCCTCGATCGAATCGTCGACCGCGGACTGAAACGAGACGGGCGACGTTTCGGTCATGCCGTAGCAGATCGTGATCTCCGCAACGTGCATCCGGTCCAGCACCTGTTTCATCACTCCGATCGGACATGGCGCGCCGGCCATGATCCCGGTGCGCAGCGAGTCCAGGCAATAGTCTCGGAAGGACGCGTGCTCGAGCTGTGCGATGAACATCGTCGGCACGCCGTAGATCGACGTGCAGCGATGTCCGTCGATCGCGCGGAGCGTCGCCTCCGCATCGAACGACTCGGCGGGCAGGACGATCGCGGCGCCGTGGGTGACGGCCGCGAGGTTGGCCATCACGCAGCCGAAACAGTGATAGAAGGGCACCGGCACGCAAATCCGGTCCGACTCGGTGTATCTCAGCACTTCTCCGACGAAGAAGCCGTTGTTGAGGATGTTGTGGTGCGACAGCGTTGCGCCCTTCGGCGACCCGGTCGTGCCAGAGGTGTACTGAATGTTGACGGCGTCGTCGAACTGCAGGGTCTCTTCGCGGGCGCGAAGCGCGGAGGCATCGACCCCGTCGCCCTGTTTCATGAAGTCGGTCCAGGCGATTCCCCCAGGTGTCGGTTCTGCTCCGAGGTAGATCACGTGGCGAAGGGAGGGAATCCGGTCCGACAGGATCGAGGCCAGGCGAGGCGCTTTCAGCTCAGGCACGAGCGCCGTCAGCATCTCGACGTAGTCGATCTTCCGAAAAGCTCGCGAAGCGACGAGAACCTTGATGCCTGATTGCCTGAGGGCGTACTCGAGCTCGCGCAGCCGGTAGGACGGGTTGATGTTGACGAGAATCGCTCCGGTTTTGGCAGCGGCGAACTGCGTGATCAGCCACTCAGCGCTATTGGGACCCCAAATCCCCACAGGATCGCCGCGCTCGACGCCCAGCCCGAGGAGAGCACGCGCGGCCCGGTTCACCTCGTGGAGGAGTCCTTCGTAGGTGTACCGGACATCCTGATGGCACGAGACGAGGGCGTCGCGATCCCCAAACTGGGCGGCTGCCCGATTCAACGATTCGCCAATCGTATGGCCGAGAAGGGGCGTGGTGCCGGTACCGTGAACGTACGACAGCATGTCCCTCCGCTGGCGACGGCGACGTCGGACTCCGGTTGTTTCGTTTACCACGGTCGCTCACCAGCGAAGGAAGCGCGCCAGCGGCGAGCGGGGCGGCTCGAACCGCTCGAGCAGCCAGATATCGGATGCATTCATGCCGGCGCTGACGATGATCCGCGAGTCGTCCGGCGTCACGGCCATCCACTGGAGATCGGAAGTTGCCGCGAGCGGTAGCGCGACGACGCGCACCTCGCGCTCAGCGGCGACGTCCACGATGGCAAGTTCCCAACGTCGACCCGCTCCCCGTCGGGCGGCGAACAGCCGCGATCCGTCGCGCGAGAAGCGGAATGCGCCGGAGCGCAAGCCGGCCAGCACTTTCACGCCGGCACCGTCTGGAGAGACCAGGTGCATTCCGTCGCGTCGTGAGTGCGCGATCCACCGGCCCGTCGGTGACCAGTCCGTGGCGCCGCCGCCTGCGTCGGCCTCCTCCAGTTGCACCACCGTGCCGCCGCCGAGCGGCGCCTTGACGATCGACCAGGTGCCGTTCAGCAAGCGTCGATACGCGACCCAGTTTCCGTCCGGCGACCAACTCGGCCCATGCTGGTCGGTGCTGGCATGATCGAGACGCACGGGGGAGCCGCCGGCCGTGGGGTAGATCCAGATCAGGTGCTCCGCGCCAAAAGTGCCGACCGCGGCGCGCTGACCGTCACGCGACAGCCGAACTTCCCCGGGACCCGCCAAACGGTCGTTCTCGCGGTCGTTGGAGGCGGTCAGGGAACGCGACCAGGTATCGGTGGCCGAACGCAGCCGCACCTCCGGAGCACCGCTGGCGTCGGTGACATACGCCAGTAGACCTGAGGCCGATACGTCTGGATACGTCTCGGTTCTCGACGTCGCGACGAGCGGTTCGGGAGGTCCTCCGTCCACTGGGAGCTGGATCAAATCCAGGCCGGACCGCTGTGACACGAAGGCGATGCGGCTGCCGTCCGGTGATACCGCGGGATTGCCTTCCGAGTCTTTTCCCGCCGTAAGCGGGGTCAGCGTCTCCGCGGCGGTGTCGAGGACGAGCAGGCGTGCGCTGCCTCCGTGCAGAGGCGAGCCGCTCATGACAATGCGGCGGTTGTCAGGCATCCAGGCAAGAGAGAAGCCCCACGCGACATACGGCGCATCGGCCAACAGGTGACGCGCCATTCCGTCAGGCCAGGAGATTAGCCAGATGCCCCTCGACTGGTTGGCTGCCGTCGTGCTCGCGAAAAGCGCCAGCGTGCGGCCGTCGGGCGAAAACGACATCGCCTGAACGATCGTCAGCGCCGCGGGTAGCCCGGTGGGCGTCAATGGCCGCACCGCCGAGGTCCGTGTGTCGAGCGTCGATAGCTGGACGGCTCCCGCCCGACCGCGGGCGAAGACTAGCGACTGCCCGTCCGGCGTGAGCGCCGCCCGGCCCACGAATCCGTCGCCAGCACCCGCCTTGGCGACGCCTTCGACCCGCTGCGCTTCGCCGCCGCCCGCGCCCACGGATGCGATGCTGCCGTCGGCGGGCATGAAGTAGAGTCTCGAGCCATCCGGAGCCCACAGAAGCATCGAGCTGGCCGCAGCCTCTCTGGCGACGGCCGTGGATTGCGACGCGTCGACGGCCCGCACAAAGACCTGCGGCTGGCCGTTGACCACGTCCAGGTACGCGAGTGTTCTGCCGTCCGGAGACCATGCTGGGCTACTGGCCGAGGTCACTTCGGTGATGAAGGGTCGATAGAGCGGGGTAAACACAGAGGGCGCGCGTGAGGCGTCAGCAGCGAGGAAACCCGCTGTCGTGAGCACGAGCGCGGTGGCCCCCCACCGAAGCCAATCCATCGCCCGGCGAGCCGCTGCTGGCTTGGTCGAGCTCGGATCGACGACACGGGGATCCGACATCGTCAGATCCTCGCGCAAATCCTCGAGCGCGACTTTGAGATCCAGGGCGTTCTGGTAGCGGCGCCGGGGTTCCTTGTCGAGGCACCGCATCACGCACCGCTCGACCGTCCGTGGGGTGCCGGGGACGACACTTCGGAGCGGCGGCGGATCATCACGCAGAACCGCCGCGACGATGGCAGCGGCGGTGTCGCCCTGGAAGGCTCGGCGTCCGGCGAGCGCCTCGTACAGCACAGTCCCGAGGCTGAAGATGTCGCTACGCGCGTCGACCGAATGGCCATGTGCCTGCTCCGGCGACATGTAGCCGGCGGTTCCTACGAGGCCCTGGCGGCCGGTGAGCGACGTGCTGGTTGCCTTATGGGACGTGTCGTCGTCGCCGACCAGCTTGGCGATGCCGAAGTCGAGGACCTTGGCGTCGCCGCTGTCGGTGATGACGATGTTGGCAGGCTTGAGATCGCGATGGACGATGCCCGCCGCGTGAGCAGCGCCGAGCGCCTCGCTGATGTCGATGCCGATGCTGATGACGTCGCGGCAGGGGAGCGGTCCCTGGGCCATGCGATCCGCCAGAGTAGCTCCCGCCACCAGTTCCATGACGATCGCGTGGATGCCTTCCGCCTCGAGGACGTCATGAATGGCAGCAATGTGTGGATGGTTGAGCGCTGCCAGCGCCTGCGCTTCGCGCTCGAACCGCACACGACGCTCGGGATCGAAGGAAACCGAAAGGGGGAGCACCTTGAGGGCGACTTCGCGTCCGAGACGCGTGTCGCGGGCGCGATACACTACCCCCATGCCGCCCTCGCCCAGAATGCCGGTAATCTGGTACGGCCCAAGCCGGTCGCCAATGGACGTTGGCATCGCGAGCGGATTCTAGCTCATCGGACCGCTACCTTATAATGCCGCATGGCCTCGCCAGGGTTTATGACTAACACCGTCCTCCATGCCGCTCTTCGCCGAATGGCCTGCGGGTTCGGCCTGCTGATCCTCGGCATTTCTGTTTCCGGGCTCGTTGGAGCTCAAGGCAAGCGTCCACTCGCCGTCGCCAACCTGTACGACGTCCGCGATGTCCGCGATCCCCAGCGATCGCCCGATGGCAAATGGGTAGCGTACACCGTCACCAGGGCCATTCGCGAAACGGACAAGAACGACACCGACGTGTGGATGGTGAGTTGGGACGGTCGGGATCAGATTCAGCTCACGTCGACGCCCGACAGCGAGTCGCGGCCGCGGTGGAGCCCGGACGGCAAATTTCTCTCTTTTGTTTCCTCGCGTCAGGACTCGAAGGCTGCGCAGGTCTGGCTGCTCAATCGGTCGGGAGGGGAAGCAGCCAAGGTGACCGACGTCAAGGGCGGTGTTGCGGACTACGCCTGGTCGCCAGACAGTCAGCGGCTCGCGCTCGTCGTCTCCGATCCGGATCCGAGCGTTCCTGACGAAGACGACAAGGTCAAGGACGCGCCGGCCAAGACTCTCAAGCCGATCGTGGTCGACCGTTACCAGTTCAAGTCCGACGCCGGCGGCTATCTCCGAGGCGAGCGGAGCCACCTCTATCTTTTCGACGTGGCGGCCTACCTCCTGGACCCGGCAAAGAAGAAGCCGGAGATCCTGACGCCGGGCACGTTCAACGAGACTTCGCCGGCTTGGTCGCCTGACGGCGGGCAGATCGCTTTCATCCGCCGGCATCGAGACGACGGCGACGTCGACAAGATGCCGAATGCCGATGTGTTCGTCATCGACGCGCGCACAGGCGCGCAACCCAGGCGGCTGACATCGACCACCGCTGAAGAAAGCGGGGCGCTCAGCTGGAGCCCGGATGGGCGCTCGATCGCCTATCGGTTGGGTGACGAGGTCAAGTACTCGGCGTATGACCAGGCGAAGCTGGCGGTCATCGGATCCACTGGCGGGGAAGCGCGAACGCTCACCGCGGCGCTCGACCGGCCGGTCAGCGGTGCGGTGTGGTCGAGAGACGGTCGCAGCCTGGTCTTTGGCGTCGTCGACGATCGGACGCAGTACGTCGCCAGGATTCCGGCAGCGGGAGGCACCATCGATCGGCTGACCGAGGGGCGTCGGGTGGTGACGAACCTGTCGAACGGCTCCGACGACGGCGTGGCTGTGCTCGCGTCGACGGCCACGGCGCTCCCCGAGGTTCACGCGCTCGAGAACGGCCGCCTGCGGAAGTTGACCACGCACAATGACACGTGGCTGGGCGGCGTGCTGCTCGGTACGACCGAAGATTTCACCTCGGTCAGCCGCGACAAGACGGAAGTCCACGGGCTCATCGTCAAGCCCCCAACATATACCGGCGGCCGGCGGTACCCCACGTTGCTCAGAATCCACGGCGGGCCGAACGGACAGGACGAGCATTCGTTCAACTTCGAGCGCGAGCTCTTCGCCGCCAACGGCTACGTCGTCGTCGCGGTGAACTACCGGGGCAGCAACGGACGAGGGAGCGCCTATCAGAAGGCGATCTTCGCCGACTGGGGCAACAAGGAAGTCGCGGATCTGCTCGGCGCGATGGACCATGTCGAGAAGCTCGGGTTCGTCGATCCCGACCGTCTCGGCATCGGCGGCTGGAGCTACGGCGGCATCCTGACGAACTACACCATCGCCACCGATCGCCGCTTCAAGGCCGCGACGAGCGGCGCCGGGAGCTCCAACCAGATTTCGATGTACGGCACCGACCAGTACATCCAGCAATACGAGCAGGAGCTCGGGCCTCCGTGGAAGAGCCAGGATCTGTGGGTGAAGCTTTCGTATCCGTTCTTCCACGCGGACCGCATCAAGACGCCGACGCTGTTCCTTGGCGGCGAGAAGGACTTCAACGTGCCGCTGCTCGGAGGCGAGCAGATGTACCAGGCGCTCAGAAGCCTCGACGTGAAGACCGAGCTCGTCATCTACCCCGGACAGCACCACGGTATCTCGACCCCGAGCTACCGCACGGACCGGCTGGAGCGGTATCTCGCGTGGTATGAGAAGTACCTCAAGCCGGGTGAGACGTCAGAAGCCGCCCGCCTTCGCCGCGTCGCGGCTTCGGCGCGCCAGGCGCCTGAACGGCGCTGAGCGGTCGGGTTCGACTCCGGTCTGGCACACATTCTCCTCATTCCCGAAGACGAACGGATCGGCGCGTCCATCCATTGTTTGGCAGCCAACGGGTTTGTCACTTTGCAGCCATATGAACCCCTTCCGGATCAGCCAGGCGCAGCATCAGTCCCCATCCGAAGAAGTTGTTCGCGATGGCCACCGCGACCTCATTGTCGCCCGCTTCCAGAGGCAACGTAAGGGTGCCATTCTCCAGCGAACATCGCCCGTCGGGAAATTTTCTCGCTCCTTCCTGGTCAAAGAGGTTCTTGTCGGCATACACCGGTTTTCCGTTCACGAAGACCCACACTTCGCGCGTCCATCCAATATCCACCTTCTTCGTCTGTTTCCTGTCTGAAGTTATCGTCGTCTTCAGCCATGCGACGGCTCGGTTCGGCTCGTGCAGAGGCAGGCCATACTCGCGACTGAGGTTCACCAAGCCGTTCCGCTCCGTGCTGATCGCCTTCCATTCCTGCGCATCACCGGGCATTTCGTTATATGTGGGATCCTTACCGTTCGGCAGCGCGGAAAACGTTGAGAGACGCCAATTCCGGACCACGCGACGGTCCCCATCGAGCGGATCTCTGGCCGGCTCCGGAGAAAGGCCCTCCACTGCACCGGGCGTAATCACCATGTTTGCGAAAGTGCCCGGCCCCTGCAGGCGCAGGCCGCCTTTCATCGCATCCCCCTCCAGCCTGCCGACCTCCAGTGTGGGCGATGGGGCATCGTTCACGAACACATTCATCCGCCGGCCGGAGACGACCATCTTGATGTGGTTCCATCCGTTCTCCCGCAGCGGCGCCCGGTTTTCATATTGCGGAAACAGGTCCCAGAGCAGGACTCCATGCGTCTGCGGCGCGTATTGGATGCAGGCCCGGAAGGCCGGACAGTTCGGATCGGGCCTGAGGTATAGGAGCTCGAAGTTATCGTCGTCTTGCTGACGAAACGCGATTCCGGGTGCGCCCCGCCCGATCGTATTGACGTCGAACTCGATCGTTCCGTCGCTGAACGTGATGCCTTTGAGTACCGCATTGCCGCTGTTCAGTCGCACCAGGCCGTGGAAGAAGCCCAGCTGCCGAAGGAACTCCGCGTTCTCCTTGGTCTGCCAGTTATCAGCTGTCATGGCGATCGAGATCGGTCCCGCCGGCACTCGCACTGGCACATTTCCTGTTTGCGCCTGTCCCGACGCGAACAATGAGAGGAGTCCGAACGCGAACACACCGACGATTGCGCGAGGCATTGTCTTGCTCATGTGCATGTCAGCCGTCGCGCTACATTTTCTGGCTCGCCGGCGGCACCAGGCCATTCAAGCGCAGATACACTGCCATCTGTCCGTAGATGTCCCAGGTGTGGCCCGCGAGGAACGCGATGATTCTCGCCCGCGAGGAGGGGCCCATGAACTTGGGGGCCGAGGCCTCGGACTGCAGCAGGGTCTGGTCGGTCTGCTGTTTCAGGATCGCAGCGCCGTAATCGAACGAATCGTCCAGGGCTTTGAGGGCGGCGTCTTTGCTCGTCGCCTTGGGATCGATTGTGGGTTTCGTCGCTGTCCCGCCGAGCAGGCCCAGGAAGTAGACGTTCGTGGTAGCGACGTGGACGGTGCGCTCGCCGAAGGTCTGCTCGGCCGGCGTGGGCTTGAAACTGTACTTGTCCGCGGGCATTTCGGCGGCGATCTTGTGCATCGTCTCCTTGAGCCCGATCCAGTCCTTCAGCAACTCCGCCTGCAGCGATACCTTTTCCGTTTGCGCCTGTCCGGACACGGACAGTGAGAGGAATCCGACAACGAACAAGGCGACGATTGAGCGAAGCATTGTGTTGTTCATGTGTGCATGGTACGCATTGCCGTGGCACGAGACATGTGCCGGAAGTCATGAATTGGTCATCGTGCCTTGCCGAGGACTGGCGCTCGGCGGATACTGTCCGCTGTGACACCCTGGCCGTCCAACCTCACCTCGGACCGTGACGCCATCGTCGGCTACCGGACGTTCGTGTCCGTGGTCGCGGCGGCGTACGTCACGCTGATCGCGCTGACGCCGCGGACCGCGATGATGCGGGAGGTGGCGTGGCCGCAGTTGCTGCCGCTCAGCAGCCTGTATCTCGTGCTCGGAATTTGGGGATTCGACTATGCCCGCCGGCGGGGCAGCGTGGCGATCTCGCTGGCGTACCTGCTGATCGAGTTCGCCATCGGCATGCGCATCAACACGTTGGCGTGGGAAGGCAGCCTGCCGCTGATTCTGCTGCCGCTGGCCGCGCAGGCGGTCGTTCTGCTGCCGCGCGTGCTGGCCGTCGGGATGTGCATCCTCGTCATCGCCGGCGTCAGCGGCAACCTGTCGTGGGTGCCGGCATGGCCGCACTGGCTGCGCAACATCGCCCAGGCGACGGCGGCCGTGGTGTTCGTCGTCGTCTACGTCGGCGTCGCGCAACGCGAACGTGAGGCGCGGCAGCGCACCGAAGCGCTGGCCGCCGAAGTCGCACAGCTCGCCGCCGCGAACGAGCGCAACCGCCTCGCGCGCGAGATCCACGACACGCTGGGGCACTACCTGACCGTGATTCACGTCCAGCTCGAAGCCGCGCGCGCGGTCATCGGCCGCGATCCGGAACGCGGCATGCTGGCGGTGACGCGCGCGCAGGCGCTGGCCAAGGACGGGCTCACGGCCGTGCGCCAGTCCGTGAAGGCGCTGCGCGAAGAGGGCAGCGTCGATGGCATCGCCGAACAGATCGCGTCGCTCGTCGAGTCGGTGCGCGACGAGCGGTTCAGCGTCGCCTTGACGATCTCGGGCACCTCGCGGCCGGTCAGCGCCGCGGTCGCGCTCGCCCTGCATCGGACCACGCTCGAAGCGCTCACCAACGTCCGCAGGCACGCCAACGCCGCGAACGTCGAGATCGAGCTGGCGTTCCGCGACAACGGCCTGGTGCAGCTCCGCGTCCATGACGATGGCAAGGGCGCGGTCGAGGAGACGGTAGGAAGCGGCTTCGGGTTGCGAGGGATCCGCGAGCGGGCCGAGCAGTTGAAGGGCCGCGCGAGCTACCGCATGGCGCCCAACGAAGGCTTCACGCTCGACGTCGAGCTGCCGGCATGACGAGCATCGCCGCGATCGTCATCGCCGACGATCAGGCGCTGTTTCGCGAGGGGCTTCGGACGCTGCTGTCGACCCGGCCCGACATGGACGTCGTCGGCGAAGCGGCCAATGGCGACGAAGCGGTCGCCCTCGTCGAGCAGTTGCGGCCGAGCGTCGTGTTGATGGATCTGCGCATGCCGAAAGTCGACGGGATCCAGGCGACGGCCCGCCTCCGCGAGCGCTGCCCAGAAATCCCGGTGCTGGTTCTGACCACGTTCGATGACGATGCGAACCTGTTCGGCGCGCTACGAGCCGGTGCCGCGGGATATCTGTTGAAGGACGTGTCGTCGGAGACGCTCGTCTCGGCGATCCAGGCGGCCACGCGAGGCGAATCGTTCCTGCAGAGCACCGTGACCGGCCGCGTGGTTGCCGCCTTCGCTCGCTTGATGGAGGCTGGCGGGCCGAAGGCCGAAGCCCTGGTCCTGCCCCTCTCGCCCCGCGAGCGCGAAATCGTCTCCCTGCTCGGCAGCGGCGCCTCGAACAAGGAAATCGCCGATCGCCTCAATCTCGCCGAAGGCACCGTCAAGAACCACGTCACCAACATCCTCACTAAGCTCGACGTCCGCGATCGCACCCAGGCCGCTCTCCGCGCCCGTCAACTCGGTATCGTGTAGGACGCGCAGCTACGTGAGATCATTCATAAAGAAACATGCTCTGCCAATAATATTTGCCGCTGGCTTCAGCCAGGCGGTTCCCCTGTCCCAATCACCGCTGCCCCAGACGGCGTCGAGTTTTTCCAGAACCCCGGCCGTGGTACGTGCCTGGGCGAATCGCCTGTTGGCCAACGACCCGAAGGTCCGCGCAACCGCCGAAGCCGCCCTGGTCCAGGGGGCGCCGCGTTCGCTGCCTTTGCTGAGACGTTTCCTCAGCCCTGAGCACGAAGACCTGCATGTGGTGACGTTTGAAATCATCCAGCGGATCGGCCCTCCTGCCATTCCACTGCTGGTGGACTTGCTGCGGCATGAGCGGGACTCCATCAGGCGCAGCGCCGTCAATGAATTGATTGACTTGGCGCCCCACACAGAATGGATTCAGCCGGCGTTGAGGCGGGCACTGAGAGACGAGGATTCGGTGGTCGCGGGCGATGCCGCACGTGCCCTGGGCGCTTTGGGCCACAGAGCCAGCCCTTCGGTAGGCGCTCTCGTCAATACTCTTTCGCACGAGAATCCATACGTCCGCATCTACGCGGCAGAGGCCTTGGCGTCCATCGGTCCGACGGCGGCCAAGGCGACACCGGCCTTGGCAAGGGCCCTGGACGATCCGATTCCCGGCGTTCGATGGGCGGCGTGTGAGGCCCTCGCAGGCATCGGCCCGGCTGCGCAGTCTGCAGTGCCGCAGTTGATCGAAGCTCTGAATGATGAATTCCTCTATGTGCGTATCTTCGCGGCCGGAGCTCTGGGGAGCATCGGACCAAAGGCACAGTCGGCCCGAGACGCGCTGAGGGCGGCGGCACACGATCCCACACTGCGTAGCGAAGCAGAGTGGGCCTTGAGTCGAATCCCTGGAATCAAATCCGGAGAGCCTGTCGCTTCACACGTTGTGCCCGCGCCGGCCGTCGCGCCCGCACCACCCCCGACGACCGTCAGCCACACGGGCAATCCTCCGGTTGACTGGGATACGACCACCGGTCGGAACATCGTCTGGAGTGTCGAGTTGGGGAACGAAACGTTTGGTCGTCCCGTGGTTGCTGGCGATGCGGTCTATGTGGGCACCGACAACGCCAGGCACATGAACCCGGCCTACCAGGACGAAGCCGGCGTGCTCATGGCATTTCAAGCGAAGGATGGCAAATTCCTTTGGCAGGACGTGGCCCCGCGAGTAGAGCGAGGTCTGCGAGAGTTTCTGTTGCCTTCGACGACGAGTGCGCCGTATGTGGAGGGGAACCGGTTGTACTACGTCACCGCCGAGTGCCAACTCCGTTGCCTCGACACCGAAGGGTTCCGTGATGGCGAGAACAATGGTCCGTATCAAGAGGAGATCTTCCAGGACAACGCTGCGGCCGACATCGTCTGGGAGTTGGACGTGTGCGGCCGATTGGGTGTCTTTCCGCACGAAGCCACTAATAGCGAAGTGTTGCCTGTGGGTGATCTGCTGATGGTCTCGACCTCCAACGGCCAGAATGAAGGCCACACGCGCGTCCCATCGCCTCGGGCCCCAAGTCTCGTCGCGGTGGACAAGCGTTCGGGCGACGTGGTCTGGCGCGCCATCGGCCCCGGCGCGCAGGTGCTGCACGGCCAGTGGTCCAGCCCTGCGGCGGCCAATGTCAATGGGCGCATGCAGGTGCTCTTCGGCGGGGGAGATGGCTGGCTGCGCGCCTACGACGCGGCGTCGGGTCACGAACTCTGGCGATTTGACGGCAATCCGAAAGACGCCCGCTGGCTTCCGCGACCGGGAGTCCTTTCGCGCAGCTCTATCATTGCTTCACCGGTTTTCGCCGATGGCCGTGTCTTCGTTGCCATGGGACAGAGTCCTGGGCACGGCACCGGCCCCTCATTGATTCATGCGATCAGTCCCAACGGCCGAGGAGACGTCACCGAGAGCAGGCTTCTCTGGACTTCTCGCGAGGTCGGTCGCGTGGTGGGAACGCCCATTGCGAAAGACGGTCTACTGTATGTTGGGGACCTGGGCGGAACGATTCATTGTCTGGACGCGGCGACCGGCGCCCAGGTGTGGAAGCACGAGACGAACGGGGCCATTTGGGGATCCCTCCTGCTGGCCGGCGACCGGGTTTACGTTGGGAACGTTGAAGGCAGCATGACCGTCCTTCGTGCCGGACGGCGAAAGCAATTGCTGGGGCAGATCGAGATGGATGCGCCGATCTATTCGCCTCCGGCGCCGATCGGCGATGCGCTGTATCTGGCCACCGCGAACCGCTTGTATCTCATCGCGGCAAAGCCCCTGAATTAGAGCCCGAGCTCTTCTTCGCTTCCACCTTGACGTTCTAGGTGAGTGGGACATATCCTCTCACCTAGGATGTCTACTAAGCGAACGCCAGGTCGAATCGAGCTCCTCCAGGGCACACTCGATCTCCTCATTCTGCGCACCTTGCGGTGGGGACCGGCGCACGGCCATGCGATCGCCAAGGCGATCGAGCGTGGCTCGGACGACGTACTGCTGGTCGAGCAGGGATCCCTCTACCCAGCGCTGCACCGGCTGATCAAGCGCGGCTGGATCAGCTTCGACGAAGGCACGTCCGAGAACAACCGACGCGCCAAGTTCTATCGATTGACGGCCGCGGGCCGGAAACAACTCGACGTCGAAACGAGCAAGTGGGACACGCTGGCCCGAGCCGTCGGTCGGATCCTTCGGCCCGCTGCGCAGGAGTGACGCGCAGGGGAGTGAGCCCAGGAGTGAGTAATGAAGCGCCGCAGACGAGCATTGGACGGCCTGGAGGACGACATTCGCGATCACATCGACCGCGAGACCCAGGACAACGTCGATCGCGGAATGGCGCCAGAGGAAGCGCGGCGTCAAGCCCTGCTGAGATTCGGCAATGTTGAGTTGACGAAGGAGGACACACGCGCTGTGTGGATTCCGGGCGGGCTCGATCGGCTGCGGCAGGATGCGCGTGACGCAGCGCGATACGTGCGTCGAAATCCCACTTTGTCGCTCGCCATTGTCGTGACGCTGGCGCTTGGCATCGGGCTGAGCACCGCCATTTACAGCGTCGTCAACGCTGTGCTGTTGCGACCCCTTGCCTACCCGCACCCGGAGCGCATGGTGTGGCTCAGTACGCGTGCCAAGGATTCGTCGCGCGACATCATGAACTCAATCGACTTCGCTGTCTGGCAGTCACAGGCGACGTCGCTCGAGCACCTGATTGCCTACGACAACGCCGATGCGACGTTGGTGGTCGGCGGTGACGCGTCGCGATTGCGCGTCGTGTCGGTCTCGAAGGGATTCTGGGACGTGACCAGCGCGCAGCCGGTGCTCGGCGTGCTGCCCACTGATGCCGATCCAGAAGCGGTCGCGATTACGCACCGCGTGTTCGTTTCGCTGTTTCAGAGCGATCCGAGCGTGATCGGTCGGCCGGTCAGCATTGATGGACGGCCTGCGACAATTGCCGCAGTTCTCCCCGAAACCTTTCACCCACAGCTGCAGACGTTTGGCGTAATCGTGGATCTCGACACCGCCGAACCGGCCGCCTATCGAATGCTGCGAGTGGATCCGCCGCCGCAAGTCATCACGCCGACCACGGGTGTGCGGATTTACCAGGCAATCGGTGAATTGAAGGCGGGCGTCACGATCGAGCAGGCACGCGCCGAGATCGATGCGATTCACACCCGGGAACAGCGCGACCACGGAACGCCGTTCGGCACCACTTCGGTCGTCCTGACGCCTTTGCGGGACAAGATCGTTGGTCCGTCGCGGCGCGCGCTGGGCATCCTGCTATTGGCTTCGTTCGTCGTGCTGCTGATTTCCTGCGTCAACGTCGCAAACTTGCTGCTGTCGCGCGCCGCCGAGCGACGCAAGGAGATTGCGCTGCGGATGTCCGTTGGCAGCGGACCGCTGCGCATCGTCCGCCAGTTGTTTGCTGAAAGCGTTGCGTACGCGGTGCTGGGCGGCATCGGCGGCGTGTTGCTATCGCGTGTGCTCGTCAACACGGTCATCGCGGTCATCGGCGCGGGCGTGCCGCGTCTTACCGAAACGCGGCTCGATGTTGGCGTGCTGGCAGTGGCGACGGCCATCTCCATCGGCACGGCACTGCTGTTTGGGATCGGTCCCGCGCTCGCGCTTGTCGTGACGAATGTGCACGAAGTGTTGAAGGAGGGCGGGCGCACCGTGTCAGCGTCACGGCGTGTGATGATCACCGGCCGTGCGATGGTCGCCGTGCAGATGGCGCTCACCATCGTGCTGCTGGCCGGAGCGGGCCTGATGTTCAAAAGCATCTGGCGGATGACGAGCTATCCGCCCGGCTTCACGCCGGATCAGATCCTGACGATGCAGCTGGACATTAGCGGTCCGCAGTACCGCGACCAGAAGGTGCGCCACGACTTCGCGGCGGCGCTCGTGTCGATAGCGAAGACAATGCCTGGCGTCCGCGACGCCGCGATAACGACGGGCCGCGGATCAATGATGCTGGTCATCAAGGAGGGCGAAGGCGCCCTGCCGCCGGGCGAGCGCGAACGGCGCGGCGCACCGGTCAGCTCGATTTCCCCAGGCTTTGGACCCCTGCTCGGAATGTCGCTGGTGAGCGGCCGATGGTTCAACGACCTCGACTCGCCTGGGGTGGCGATCATCAATGAAAGTCTCGCTCGGCGCGACTTCAAGGATGCCGATCCGATTGGCCGGCGCATTCGCATGCCGTGGCTCGGCCAGGACGCCCTGGCGACGATTGTGGGCGTCGCCCGCGATCTGAAGTACGCCGCGATCGATGTCGACGCTGCGCCCGAGCTGTTCTTTCACTACGCCGACACGCCGATCTCTTCCATCACTCTGGCGATGCGCGTAGATGGTGATCCGATCGCGGCCGCGCCCTTGATCAGGAACGCACTCTCCGCGATCGATCCGACGCAGTCGTTCTACAACATCAAGGCGCTGGAGGACGTGCTGTCGGACTCAATCGCGCCGCGGCGATTCAACCTGCTGCTGCTCGGCACGTTCGCCATCGTCGCACTGGTGCTGGCGGCCCTCGGGGTCTATGGCGTCGTCGCATATGCAGTCTCGGAACGGTCTCACGAAATTGGCATTCGCATGGCGCTCGGCGCTGAGCGTTCGAACGTCGTACGCATGATGGTCGGGCAGGGCCTGTGGAGCGTGGCGGCGGGGCTGGTTGTTGGCCTGTGTGGTGCGTGGGCCGCCACCGGATTGATTGCGGGCTTGCTCTACGGCGTGCAGCCGCATGATACCGCGACGTTCGTGGTAACGGCGCTGGCACTCGGTGCGATCGCATGCGTGGCGTGCGTGGTGCCCGCGCTCAAAGCCGCGCTGGTTGATCCTGCCACGGCGTTGCGCGCCGAATAGCGCCGGACGCGAAGGCTGGCTGTCCTTGAGATGATCATGAACCGACCTGTCCCCTGGCAACTGGCGCGAGTGATGGTCGTGCTCTGCGTGTCGAGCGTGGCCCTGCGGGCAGTCCCTCAGACCGGCAACCCACAGCCGAAAGACGCGGTGACGGCGATCCTTGAGGCTTTCGATCGCTACGACGTCGTCGGCATGAGCGCGGCCCACAGCAACGAGAAACAGGATGAGCTCATTCTGTCGCTCGTCCGGCATCCTGGCTTTCCGCGGAAGGTCAACGTCATCGTGACGGAGTGCGGAAACAGCAAATACCAGCCGATCCTCGACCGCTACATCGGCGGGGAGGACGTCTCCATCGAGGACGTGCGACAGACGTGGCGCAACACCTCGGTCCTGATGTGCGCGCTCTCGGGGTTCTACGACGGGTTGTTCTCAACAGTTCGCGCCCTGAATCAGAGTGTGGCAGCGGCCAACCGTCTTCGGGTCCTCGTTGGCGAGCCGCCTTACGACTGGAGCAGCACCGGTCTCTCCAGCGTGAGCCGCGGTGCCGACCGCAATCCGATGATGACCAGGCTCCTGACGGTGGAAGTTCTGGAGAAGCATCGGAAGGCCCTCGTGCTGTGCGGCGTTGGGCACCTGTTCCACCACGAAGCGCGCGGCACGGCGGTGACCGCGTACGAGGAGAAATATCCCGGTCGCACCTTCGTAATCGACACGCACAACGGGTTCGCGGCGTTCTTCGACCTCGAGCGCGGACGTCAACTCGAAGCCCGCATGCGGACGTGGCCGACGCCGTCGATTGTGCCGGTGAAAGGCTCGTGGCTTGCGGACCTCGACCTCCCATATTTCTTCTGGCCCTCTCCCCAACGCATGGCCGGCGAGTCGTACGCCGATCTCGTCGATGCGTACTTGTACCTCGGGCCCGGATCGTCGCTCACCTACGAACAGACACCGGAGACGATCGTGAACGATCAAAAGTACATTGCCGAGCTGTCGCGACGGTTCGGTGCGGTGAATGTCGAGGCGCTGCGGCGCCGGAATCTCGAGCGAGGACTGTTCACGGCTGCCGACCGGGCCGAGGCGCGCCAGTTCGCGCCCGGCGCAGAGTGGGTCGGGAGCTACACCGATGAACGGAGTGGAACACCGGTGATCGAGATCGATTTTCGGAACGGCGCGCTCTCGGCCCGCTTTGCCGACTCGAAGACCTGGATACCCCTGAGCGCGAATGGCGGACCGACGCGGTACCGTCAGATTCCGCCTGGCGGAAGTCTGCAACTGGAATTTGAGAACGTCGCGGGCTCAGCGGATCGCCTGACCCTCGATCCTGGGGACTCGGCACCAAGGCGCACGCTGGTGCGGTCGTCGTAGCGTAGGCGATTGACTGGCTATTTCTGCGGGAGCACGGTGGTCCGCTTCGAAACCAGGCTGAAGAGGAGGAACACCTTCTCCATCTGCGCGGCGCCGGACACAATCGAGTCCTTCGCGCCGTGCATGATCAGCATCGGTAGTGACTTGTACCGTTCCGCGCCGCCGTCGGCGATGGCCCCGGCGCCTGAGATCGGGGCGAGTCCGGCCCAGATGTCGTTGTACTTGCCGCCGAGGTTCGGTCGCGTGGTGAGAACGCCCATTGCGAAAGACGGTCTACTGTATGTTGGGGACTTGGGCGGTACGATTCATTGTCTGGACGCGGCGACCGGCGCCCACGTCTGGAAGCACGAGACGAACGAGGCCATTTGGGGATCCCTCCTGCTGGCCGGCGACCGGCTTTACGTTGGGAACGTTGGAGGCAGGATGAGCGTTCTTCGTGCCGGACGGCGAAAGCAATTGCTGGGGCAGATCGAGATGGATGCGCCGATCTATTCGCCTCCGGCGCCGATCGGCGATGCGCTGTATCTGGCCACGGCGAACCGGCTGTACCTCATCGCGGCAAGCCCTGATCCTAAAACGCGGTAAGGGCCCGCCGCGCGGACGCGAGTTCGTGAAACTTCGCTATGGCGCTCCACGCTCCCAGGCCGATGCCACTCGCCACTTGCTGCAGCTCCGGCATGTTGTGCGCCAAGAAAATCAGAACAGAGTTGTCGGTCGGGTCCGCCTGCCACCAGCCGCCGTATGCGCCGGGCCATGCGACGGTCCCGGCACCGCCGCGACCTCTCAACGGATCCGCCTTGTCGGGTTCCATCACCACCGCGACGCCCATACCGAAACCGTGGCCGGTTGCGAACACTGGCATGCCCAGCATTCGAGCTGTCCGACGCTGGTCAGGCGTGAGCTGGTTCGAGGTCATCATGGCGCACGTTTCAGGGCGCAGCAGGCGCACGCCGTCCACGTCTCCGCCGCCAAGGAACATGCGGGCGAAGGCAAGGTAGTCGTCCAACGTGGACCAGAGACCCTGACCTCCCGACTCGAAGGTCATGTCGTCGGGCCGTTCCGCGAGCGCGTGCCCGCCGGGCGCCGTCGTCAAGGCGGTCAGCTGCCCCTCGGCGTCGAACCCGCAAAGACCCGCGCGGCGAGTGCGCTTCTCTCGAGGAACTACGAAACCCGTGTCGCGCATGCCCAGCGGACTGAAGATGCGCCGCTCGAGCACAACGCCGAGAGAAACATCTTCGAGACGCGCGATGAGGAAGCCGAGCAGGTCGGTTGACAGGCCGTAATGAAAGCCAACCCCCGGCTGATCGATCAAAGGCAGCGTGGCGAGTCGTGCCATCCACTCATCGGGGTCGAGGGCGTTGTCGATCGCCCCGCCGAGTGCTTCGGCGCACGCGCGAGCGATCGGACCACGATGAAACTCGCCGTAGGTGAGCCCCGAGCGGTGCGTCAGGAGGTCGCCGAACGTGACCGGCCGCTCCGCCGCGTCCGTTTGGTCCAGAGGTCCATTCGGATCGCGCAGGACGCGAAGGCGGGCGAACTCTGGAGCATGGCGCGCGATTGGCTCGTCCAGTGCGAAGCGGCCTTCGTCGTACAGCATCAAGGCGGCCACGGTCGTCAGCGGCTTCGTCATTGACGCGATTCGAAAAATCGTGTCCCGCTCGACGGGCAGATTCGTCACCAAATCCCGAGTGCCCAGGGTCGCCGTGTGCACGACGCGTCCGTCCCGCCACACTAGAGTCGCGGCGCCGGCGAGGGCTCCGGCATCCACGTAGGCTCGAAGAGCACCTTCGATCGAATTCTGCTGTGACATTTCACAATAATATTGAAATTATTAAATAGATCAACTATTTTATGTCAATGGCAGAGGTAACCCCGAAGTCGCCCAGGCATAGCCCCAAGGGCGACAAGCGTGACCGCACGCGAGCCAAGCTCCTTGAAGCGGCCCGAACCGTGATTCGGGAAAAGGGCTACGCGCGCACCACTCTCGAAGCGGTCGCGCGACGCGCCGGCATGACCACAGGGGCGATCTACGGCAACTTCAAGAACCGCGACGAGCTCTTCATCGCGCTCGGTCAGACCTACTGGGCTCCGGTGAAACCCCGGATCAAGCCTGGTGCGACATTCGCCGAGGTGATGCACGCAATGGCCGAGGCGACGCTCGAGGCGATTCCGGAGCGGACGACGGCGGCGGTGGGACGGCTGACAGGGCTGGCTTACGCGCTGACCAGCCCGGATTTGCGCGCGCGCGTTTGCGAGGTCACCGCTGGCAGTTATCAGTTTGGCGCGGAATGGCTCCGCACACTGGGAGATCAGCGCGAACTACCCATGCCGCCGGAGCACCTGGTCCGTGTGATTCATGCCCTCATCGAAGGACTTGTCCTGCAACGAATTCTGACCCCAGAGCTGTTTCCTGACGAAGTGTTCTTCGCGGCATTCGAGGCCCTGGCCCACAACCGTGGAGAATCCAATTTCAATGCGACACCTGTCGCCGGCGAGCCGAGTGCTGAGAAAGGCCCCGCGTTCGACTAGGTGGGCGACGAAACACTACTTCTGTGGGAGCACGGTGGTCCGCTTCGAAACCAGGCTGAAGAAGAGGAACACCTTCTCCATCTGCGCGGCGCCGCGTCGAATCCAGAATTCGTGGTCCTTGTCAGGGAACTCGAGATAGATGTGGGGCGCACCGACGGCCTGCAGCGCGGCCACGGCCCGACGCGAGGTCGCCGGAGACACAATCGAGTCCTTCGCGCCGTGCATGATCAGCATCGGCAGCGACTTGTACCGTTCCGCAGCGCCGTCGGCGATGCCCCCGGCGCCTGAGATTGGGGCAAGCCCGGCCCAGATGTCGTTGTACTTGCCTCCGAGGTAGTACGTGCCCGCACCACCCATCGAGTGTCCCATGAGGTAGATGCGGTCGCTGTCGACGGCGTATTGCTCCCGAATCGATTTCAGAAGGGCCATCGTGTCGATTTCCGCCAGCTCCGTCGTGGAGTAGCGGACGTCACCGCCAGGCTTCACGGCCGCCGTGGCGACCGGCGTTCCGGTCCGGCTCCCCCACCAGCTGGAGGCGTTGAATCCCATCGGTGCGAGGACGATGAACCCGTATCGCTCGGCGAAGTCGGTGGTGCCGTCGAACAGGATCTGTTGCAGTGGCGTGATGTTCAGGCCGTGCAGATCGACCACGAGGGGGGCTGGCTTCTGCGGATCGTAGGTCGACGGCACGAACAGCGTGTAGGGAATGTCGGCGTTCGCCTCCGCCAGACGGTGCGTGCATTCGAGAATGCGCTGCTGCGACGGCGTGAGCGGGGGCTGAGCCGATCTCGGGATGCCGTTGAAACCGCGCGAAATGTCGGGGGCAGGAGTTCCAGCGATCGGGGTGCCGTCGTGATTGATGTTGACCGTGCCGGCGCTCGCGTCGGCGTTGGCCTGCGTGACCGCGGTACACGTGTGCCCCGGCGCGACCCGGGCCGGATCCACGGCGCGCTGCGCGTGGGCCGGTGCCACCGCCACAGCCACGACCAATACGAGCAACGCGTTCCACAATCCCATCACGGTCTGTCTTCTCTGAGCCTGGGAGCTTGTAGCCGGCGTCGGGCGGTTGTCAACTCGGACCACAGCTGGCGAGGAGCGCCACGGCGATCAGGCTGGCCGCTTGACTTCGCAGATTCAAACATATGTTTAATGCAGATGTTTGAATCGAAGGGAAGCGTGATGCTGAAGAAGGCCGGCCGCATCGTCCTCATCGTCGCCGTGCTCATGGCCGTTGGCGGCTATTACTACATTCATGCCCGTCCGGCCACGCTCGTCCTGACCGGCATCGTCACCACCAACGACACGATCGTCAGCGCCCAGGTGGCGGGCCGGATCGGCCAGCTGCTCGTGAAGGAAGGCGATGCGGTGAAGCGCGATCAGTTGCTGGCCGTGATCGTCTCCGACGAGGCTCGGGCCGAGAGCGCCTACTATGGCCAGGCCGCTGAAGGTGCAGGATCGGCGGTGCAGGAGAACGAGTCAGCGGTCAGGCTCGCGGAGCGACAGACCGAGAGTCAGGTACGTCAGGCCGAGGCCGCCCTCGCCGCCGCCGAGGCGTCGGAACGCTCGGGTCAGGCCGATCTGGAGCGCGCCAGGCTGACGTTTGACCGCATGCAGGGCCTGCTCAAGGCAGGCGTCGTCTCGGCGGGGGAGTTCGATCAGGCTCGGACCGAGTACGACGCCCAGAAGGCCCGAATTGCTTCGCTCGGAAAGCAGGCCGAATCGGCCCGGGCCACCGTGGCGCTCGCGAAAACGAACGCCGAGCAGGTGGCGATGCGCCGCAGCCGCCTGGCCGCGAGCCGGCACGAATCGGCCGCCGCGCTGGCGCAGCGCGACAAGGCCGACGTGCGGCTCAAATACGGCGAAATCCACGCGCCCATCGACGGGATCGTCAACGTCAGGGCGGCTCGGGAGGGCGAGGTCGTGGCCGTCGCTCAGCCGATTCTCACGCTGGTCAATGCCGACGATTTGTGGGTCCGCGTCGACGTCGAAGAGTCCTATATCGATCGCGTCCGGCTCGGCGATCAGCTGACCGTGCGGTTGCCGTCCGGCGTCGAGCGGCCGGGCACGGTGTTCTACAGGAGCGTCGACGGCGGTTTTGCCACGCAGCGCGACGTCAGCCGCGTCAAGCGGGATATCAGAACGTTCGAGGTCCGCCTTCGCGTCGACAACTCGGATCGCCGTCTGGCCATCGGCATGACGGCCTACGTGCTGCTGCCGCTCGCGAACTGATCGCCATGGACGCCATCGAAGTCCGCGATCTCGTCAAGCGCTTCGGCGACTTCACCGCCGTCAAGGGGGTGAGTTTCAACGTCGAAGAAGGCGAGATCTTCGGCCTCCTCGGACCGAACGGCGCCGGCAAGTCCACGCTCATCCGGATGCTGACGACGCTGCTTGCACCGTCGTCGGGGACGGCACTCGTCAACCGCTTCGACATCCTGCGGCAGGCCGACGATGTGCGGCGGTCGATCGGCGTGATTCCGCAGGCGATGACGAGCGACGTCGAGCTGAGCGTGCGCGAGAACCTCCTGATCTACGCGAAGCTCTACGGCGTCCCGCGCGAGCGCCGTTCGCGACTCATTGCGGAGCTCCTTGAGGCAGTCGAGCTCACCGAGTGGGCCGACAAGCAGGTCAAGCATCTGTCGGGCGGGATGCGGCGCCGGGTCGAGATCGCCAGGGGGCTCGTGCACGAACCCCGCATCTTCTTTCTGGACGAACCAACCACCGGCCTCGACCCGGTGTCGCGCGTCGCGGTCTGGGAGATGCTGCGCCAGATCAAGGAGCAGCGACACCTGACGGTCCTGCTCACGACGCACTACATGGACGAAGCGGATCGGCTGTGCGACCACATTGCCATCGTCGACCACGGCGAGCTGAAGGCGCTCGATTCGCCGCTGATGCTCAAGGCGTCGATTGCCGGCAAGAACCTGCTCGAGGTGAGTTTCTCGGCCGTGCCAGTCGGCTGGACCGAGCGGCTCGAGGCGCTGCCGGGCGTCGAGAGCGTCGCGCAGCACGAGTCTGTGTTCCGGATTGCCTCGGCGCAGGGACCGGTGACCACACGGGCGCTTTTCGATGCGGCATCGGCAGCCGGTATCGCCGTTCTGACGCTCTCGGTGCAGAGCACGACCCTCGATGACGTGTTCGTGCACTACACCGGACGGGGGCTGCGTGATTCCCTGCAGGAGGCGTCCGTCATGGATTCACCCTTCATGTTGAGGCGAAGCTGATGTCTCGCGCCCTGGCCATCGTCGAGCGGGAAATGCGGAGGTTTCGGCGCAGTCCGACACTGATTGTCATCTCGCTGATCTTTCCCCTGATTCAGCTCGTGATCCTTGGCTATGCCTTCGGCGGCAACGTCAAGCACCTCAAGCTCGGCATCGTCGATCAGGATCACGGTATGCCGGCCGTGAGAATCCACGAGCTGGCGCAGGCCGTCGCCGCCAACGCGAAGACCTTCGACACGACGTCGTACGCCGACGAAGGGCAGGCGCTCGCGGATCTGCGGAACGGAAGGATCAACGGCGTCCTGACGATTCCGCCCGACTATTCGCGGCGGGTTCTGGCACGGGATGCGCCGCGCGTGGCACTGATCGAGGACAACAGCGACAGCTTCGTGACGGCGACGCTGGCGGCGAACGTGGGGGCGATGGTCGGTGCCTTGAGCCAGCCGGCGGCCAGTCCGCGCCTCGCCTCGCAGCCGACCCTGGACGTGGTCGAGATGTATCCCTACGTGCCCTACATCCAGTACCTGCTGCCGGGGTCGATCGTGATGTCCATCTTCATGATGGTCATCATCGGCGGCGGCATCATCTTCATCGACGACAAGGCGCGCGGCCTGCACGAAGGTTATCTGGTGACGCCGATCACGAAGCTCGAGCTCATTGCCGGCTTCAACCTGTCAGGAACCGTCAAGGCCGTGCTGGCCGGCGCCGTGCTCATGACGCTCGGGTCTGTCATCGCGGGGATTCCCGATCCGTTCGAGCCCCTGCGTCTCATCCGGCTGCTCACGGTGATCGTCATCACGGCGTTCTCGCTCATCAGTCTGATGTTCCTGCTGATGGTGCGCGTGACCGACCCGCTGGTGCCCCGCGCGACGTTCGGCGTCCTGAATACGCTGCTCTATTTTCCGAGCGGTGCCGTGTATCCGCAGCAGGGCTTTCCGGCGTGGATGCAGGCGATCGCGGTTGTCGATCCGTTCACTTACTCCGTGCACGCGTTCAAATGTCTGCTGCTGAAGAATACCGGGTTCGGCGCGATCGCGTGGGATCTGGCCTACCTGGCTGGTTTCGCTGTCATCGCAATGGCGCTCGCCACGCGGCTCTTCCGGAGAACGCTGTGAAGGGGACGCGTCGCGACGATCAGCTGACGCGGCGTCGGCTCATCGATGCGGCGACGAAGCAGTTCGGCGCGCTCGGCTACAAGCATGTCACTATCCGATCCATTTGCCGGGAAGCGCGGGCCAATGTCGCGGCAGTGAACTACCACTTCCGCGACAAGATGGGCCTCTACAAGGAGGTTCTCGAGTCGGCATTCGCCGTCCTGCGCGACACGACTGAGCGCGCCATTCAGGCGGGTGAGGGGAAATCGGCGGAGGAGAAGCTGCGCGCCTACATCCAGGTCCACGGCGAGGTCATTCTGGCCAGCAGCGGGCCGAGTGCGATCCAGCAACTCCTTCACCGCGAGATGCAGGAGCCGACAGTCGGCCTCGACAGCCTGATCGATCGGACGCTGAAGCCGCGTTTCGAGTACCTCTTCACGGTCATAGGCGAGCTGCTCGACCTGCCTCCTCACGACGAACGCGTGACGCTCAGCGCCTTCAGCATCCACGGCCTGATCCTCATGTTTCGCCCCAACCCCATGGCCGAACGCTTCGGTGCGCAACTCAAGTTGAAGTTCACGCCCGAACGGATCACCGAACACCTGCTGACGTTCTCGCTGACCGCGCTCGACGCGTATCGGGGGAGCCGGAAGGCTCGAGGCTCAGGGCTCAGGGCTCAGGCGAAGCGTTCGACCAAGTAATCGAGGATTTTGCCTGAGCCTTGAGCCCTGAGCCTTGAGCCCTCAGATATAATCAATCGGATATGCAGACTACGTTCGCCATCATCAAGCCGGATGCCGTCAAGGCCGGCCATACCGGGAAGATCATTCAGCGCATCGAGGAAGCGGGATTCCGGATTCGCGCCATGCAGCTGCGGCATCTATCCAAGCGCGACGCCGAAGGGTTTTACGCCGTCCATCGGGAGCGCCCGTTCTTTGCGAGCCTGACGACGTTCATGTCGTCGGGGCCTGCTGTCGTGCTGGCGCTCGAGGCGCCCGACGCCATCAAGAAGTGGCGGACGCTCATGGGCGCGACCGACCCGGGCAAGGCCGATGCGGGCACGCTCCGAAAAGAGTTCGGGACCTCGATCGAGTACAACGCGACGCACGGGTCGGATGCCCCGGAGACGGCGGCGTTCGAACTCGGGTATTTCTTTCCAGGGATCGACTTGAACCGATAGGGCAGGTGACGTGGTGGGGAAGCTGCTGGTCGTCGTCGGCCTGCTCATCGCGTTCGCCGGGCTGCTGCTGATGCTGGGTGTCCCGATCGGCCGGCTGCCCGGTGATATCTCCTACCGTCGGGGCAACGCGACGTTCTATTTCCCGATTGTGACTTCGATTGTGGCCAGCGTGCTGCTGACGCTGCTGCTGGCCTTTCTCAGGCGATAGCGGAGGCTCATTGGCGATCAAAGCCGACCGGTGGATCAAGAAGATGGCGCTCGAGCACGGGATGATCGAGCCCTTTGAGGATCGGCAGGTGCGTGTGGGGGTCGTCTCGTACGGGCTGTCGTCGTACGGCTACGACATCCGCGTCGCCGACGAATTCAAGATCTTCACCAATATCAACAACACGGTGATCGACCCGAAGCAGTTCGACCCGCGATCGTTTGTCGACGTCAAGACCGACGTCTGTATCGTCCCGCCGAACTCGTTCGCCCTCGCGCGGACGATCGAGTACTTCCGCATTCCGCGCGACGTACTCACGGTCTGCCTCGGTAAGTCGACGTACGCGCGCTGCGGGATCATCGTCAACGTGACGCCGTTCGAGCCCGAATGGGAAGGCACGGTGACGCTCGAGATCTCCAACACGACGCCGCTGCCGGCCAAGATCTACGCGAACGAGGGGATTGCGCAGGTGCTCTTCTTCCAGAGCGACGAGCCGTGCGAGATTTCCTACGCCGACAAGAAGGGCAAGTACCTCAAGCAGCGGGAAGTCACGCTGCCGCGGATCTGACAGTGCGTTTCAGGCTCTAGGCTCTCTAGGCTTTGGGCTTTAGCAAAACCTTCGAGTGGGTGCGGAAAGGTCTTCCTAATAGCCTGTATCACCCCCAATCGGCTCTCGTCGGGGTGCCTTCCAGCGGATTACGAAACAGTGGGCGACAACTCAGGACCGATGGCCGACCACGTCGCCAAGAAACCGCTTGCGGACTACCTGACGCTCAGGGCGGCGACGACGCCCGCCAGTTGACGACGACGGTGAACGGCGCCATCGCTCGAGGCCCCACCGGGATCGCGAACAGAAAACGCTGGCCATCTGGCGCCGCGTCCCAGTTGGTTGGTGAAGGCGCGGGGAACAAAACAGCCGGACGGCCCACCTGCAACGTTGCCGTCGACGCGCTCGCCGCAACCTCGGTTATGGCCACGCTCATGAGATCGCCGTTCGGTGCGACGAAGAAGAGCTCACGCCCGTCGCCCCGCCAGCGCGGCATGCTGGCACCGCGAGAGGAAACAGGGACCCGAAGCCCGATTGCGGGCTGGTCGGCACCGGCCGCGGGGGTGAAGCTCCGCGCGTACAGCTCGATGGCGCCCGATTCATCGGACAGATACGCGATCCACCGCCCGTCTGGAGAAAACCGAGCATCGAACTCTCGGGCGGGGCTGGCGAGAAATGGAAACGGCTTCCCGGTGGGCGGAAGCAGCCACAAGTCCAGTCCCGTCGATGCGCCGATCGAGACATAGATCAGATAGTGGTCCCGGGACCAGCTATTCGGGAACTTGTTGTCCGCGGATTCGAGCAGCGCGGTCTGCCGGCCGTCTCCGTTGGCGTCGCTCTGATACAGGTCGTAGTGATTGCCGCGGCGAGACGCGTACGTGATGCGCGCGCTGTCGGCCGTCCAGGCCGGTGACTCATTCAAGCTCGGCCCCCGGGCCAGCCGCAGTATGCGGTACGGTGACAACGTGTAGAGGTATACCTCGTTGATGTGGTCCGCTGGCTCCGATTGCGAGATAGCGAAGGCCCTCGCGCCGGATTTCCCGAATCGCGCCCAGAGCACCACCCCGACCGCGATCGATCCGAGAAGTCGGGCGAGCCCGTGCGCGAACACGATCCCGCCGTTGAAGAACATGAAGACGAATGTCGTCAGCAGAAGCGCGCGGCTTCGGTCTGAGCGGCGCGCGTAACTGTCAGGATTCGCCCACCAGGCGGCGGCGTCCCACAGCCAGAGGGC
>CAVRYF010000022.1:0-179174 GCA_963725325.1 uncultured Acidobacteriota bacterium
TGGCGTTGAAACACGGTTCCACGTCCCGACCGCAGAGCCACACGCAATCCACTACGAACCGACGAGCCCGCGCCTCGCCCGCCAACTCCTCAGGACGTTGCGCTGGCCGTATGAGGAATCCACGTTTGTGGACGTCGGAGCGGGAAAAGGCCGCGTGTTGATGGTCGCCGCCGGGTTTCCGTTCCGGCGGGTTGTCGGGATCGAACATTCCGCTGACCTGGTCGCAACTGCCCAGGAGAATCTGCGCCGCTACCGCGGCCGACAGGTTTGCTCTTCGGTTGAATGCGTCTGCGTCGATGCCCGCAACTTCTCGTGGCCACCCGGCCGTCTGGTGCTGTTTTTCTTCAACCCATTCGATGAGACGGTCATGAGTCTCGTGGCCGAGAGCCTACGGCGCTCCCTCGCCTCCGATCCTCGTCCGATCGCCATCCTCTGCGCTGGGCGCTGGACGACCACGGTGCCACTGCAGCGCCTGCCTGGAGTTCGCCAGATTGCGGCGGGCACCCAATACCACATTTATGTGGCGGAGGCCTGAAACCGTCACGAACGAAGAGACCTCGTTTATGCGGGCGCCGCGGGCGTCGTCCGGCCCCGAGCGTACCACTTCTGTCTCAGCTTCAGCAGCACGCCCTTGACTGGGGTGGGAATGGCCCCCGCAATGCCGTGGTGGAGACCCAACTTCAGGACGAGTCTCCCCTTGAGCGTCAACGGAATGTAGTGACCGCGGCAGATTGAATCGTTGAAAGCCATTCTGCCGCTTGAAGTGTCCCAGGCTTCCCTCGGTCCACATCGCGTAGACAAGGTAGGGGATGTTCTTGCTGGCGCACACCTCGACTGCTTTCGCGATCAGGGCATTGTTCGGCGCTTTGTCGCGATGCTTCGTTGCCGACAAGATTTGACCGAGCAGCGCGTACTTTGTTGCGTGGGCGAGGAAGATGAACCCGATCAACGTGTCGTCGACGTAGGCGCCAAAGAGCTGTTCTCGAAACAAGTATCGGGAGAACTCGCGTTTGACTGTCGCGGTGTCCTTGCCGTAGTGCCAAAAAGGCTTGTCCTGCCTGACCGGCGTTTCGTTGAAGATCTCGGTCATCCCTGCCACGAAGGCGTCGCTGAAGTCGGTCTCCCTGACCACCACTCCCGCTTTCGCGGCTTTTCGCACGAGATTTCGGGATTTTGGATTCAGTTGCGTCTGTTGCCACTGCTCGAAGGTGGCGATGGGCAATGCCGCAATGCTGTCCCACTCGAGGTGATAGTTGAAGTGCGGCCTGACATCCGGGAGCCGCTGCCAGAACGTGAAGATATCGGCCCTGACGCCGCTGCTCTTGATGCCCTGAACAAGTGCCTCGGGGTCAGTCACATCCTCGTACCATTCGTCCGCCAGTCGCGCTGTCTTCGTGCCCTTTCCATCGATGATGAGCTCCGTTCCGCCCACTGCCAGCGACTCCAACCGAGTCGGCTTCCCCTTCACCAGCGTTTCTTGTGTGCTCATTGAGGCCGGACCTGTGTGTTGCCTTTCGCGTGCTGCGTCATCCCTGTCGGCATACTTGATTGTCCATGTTCGGCGATCTCGTTCATCTCTTTGAACCTTCGACGATGGGGGTTGCTACTCGCGTTCCCGAGTGGGCCGAACAACAACGTCGCCTGCTCGGCCTGGCAGCGCCAGCCAAGGTCTACACACCGCCCGAGCCGTCCCGGCATTTATTGCACGACAGGCATGGCCGTAACGGATCTGTCCTCGGGGGGAGGGCTATATTGCCTGGCGGCGACGCTGCAAGGTCAATATTTTGTGATGTTTGGGCGCATCTCTGCCGTTCTGTGATGGCCACCTATTAGTGGCCGCAGTCTTGCAATGACGGCGCGCATACAATCAATCTGTCGACTTGTTCTCCGTTCTCCGTTCTCCGTTCGCCGGGCGACCCTGGCGCGCATAGTCTAGTGTGTGGGGTGTCATGGCATGGTGCGTATAAAGACGATTCTCCTGGTGGCCTTCGGCAGTGTGGTCGCGGCGGTGCCCGCCCACGCCGCAACCAGAACGGCTGCTTCCTGTTCCAGTGCAAACGTTCAGAGCGCCATCGATGCGTCGGCGACGGGCGACACCGTAATCGTTCCCGCCGGAAGCTGTTCGTGGACGTCGACTGTCAGCATCGATTCCAAGGGGATTACGTTGCAAGGCGCTGGTGTGAACCAGACGACCGTCACGGACAATGCCTCCGGCGGCGCCGGTTTGACCGTCAGCGGCGCCTCTGCGACGAACTTCGTCAACGTGAGCGGCTTTACGTTCGTCAAGGGCGCATCGCATGCCGAGGGCATCGTTCAGATCTCAGGGAATCAAGACAGCGTCGGATTCCGCTTTCACCACAACCGATTCGTCCTCGCGTCAGCCGGGTCGCGTGGAATACAGGTTGTCAGCGTATACGGGCTCATCGATCACGTCACGTTCGATGTCACGTCGACGAGCGGATCGATCCAGTCCGTGGCCGTGACAGGCAGCTCCGACGGCAATGACGGCGGCTTCACGCCGTGGATGCGCCCGCTCGCCCTTGGCACCAACAAGGCCGTGTACGTCGAAGACTCGACATTCAACTACAGCAACCAGGCTGAGGATTCGATTGACGCGTACGGCGGTGCCAGGCTGGTGATTCGCTACTCGACTTTCAACAACATCTCGGTCGGCTTCCACGGCACGGACAGTGGCAACCGCCGCTCCGTCTTCTCCTACGAGATCTACAACAACACGTTCACCAACAACTCCTCGACCACACTGCGTGGGGCAACGCTCCGCGGTGGAACGGGTGCCATTTACAACAACACCTACAACGGGAGCCGCGGCACGTGGTACGCCGTCACCATGATGGTCTATCGGGCGTGTCCACCGCTCGATAGCAGCACCTGGCAGGTGTGCAACGGCACCAACTGGCAGCTTGGATCCACCAGTTTTTCGGCCCAGGGCAGTCGGGTGGCGAGCACGAATGGCGGAGTGAAGTTCTGTTCGAATGCGCGCGATACTGTGTGCACGTCGGACTCCCAGTGCGGCGGCGGTGGCACGTGCTCGACCTATCTTGATGGCTCCGGATCGGGAGGCTATCCCTGCCGCGATCAGGTTGGCCGAACCAACAATCAGCAGCTGTCGCCTCTCCACGTGTGGAACAACGGCAGCGTCGGAGTCGGAGCCTATGATGGCGGATATTCCTGCGGCCTCGGCGTGGACAACTACCTGCAGTCGGGCCGGGACTTTGTCGGAGGTTCGGCCAAGCCCGGGTATGCGGCGTACGTTTATCCGCATCCGCTCTCGTCCGGCACGCCACCGCCTCCCGCGCCCAACGCTCCGATCGCGCCAACCAACGTCAGAGTGATTCGCTAGGTACCGCGATGAAAGTATTGACAGTGGTTCTCGCGGTGACGCTGTGGTCTGGTACGGCTTTTGGAGCGTCACGCTACGTCGATAATTCGGGTTCACCAGCGTGCAGTGACAGTGCGTCCTTCGGGTCGGAAGCGCAGCCCTGGTGCACGATCAACTATGGTGTGGGTCGCATCAGCTCCGGGGATGACCTGATCGTGAAGCAGGGCACCTACGACGAAGACGTGTATATCAATCGGCCGGCCGGAACTGCGGCGAAGCACACGGTTATCCGTGCGCTATCCGGGGCACATTGTCACCATTCGAGGGGAAGGGAACACGGGTCGGGTGAAAATCACCGGCACGAGTTACCTCACCTTCGAAGGTTTTGTCGTCACCAACTTCAATCAGGGGATCTTCGTCGACGGTGGGTCGAGCCAGATTGTGGTGAAGAATTGCACCGTTCACGATGTCGGGCAGGAAGGCATTCACGTCAAGGAGAACTCGAGCTTCGTCACCATCGAGGGCTGCACCATTTACAACACTGAAAAGATCGGTGGCTGCTGTAATGGTGAAGGGGTCTACGTGGGTACGAGCACGAGTGGACCCCTGGACAATACGAACAACGTCACGGTCCGAAACAACGTCGTCCACGATACGACCGACGAGGGCATCGAAATCAAACCTGGCACTTACAGCTGTCTCGTCGAGGGGAACACGGTGTCAGTGACGAATACCTCCAGCGACTCTCCTTATGCGGCAATCGAAATCAACGAGCGTGACGCGAGTCCGCAGACCTGGAGTGGCAACCCCAACCACGTCGTACGGAACAACGTGCTCTTCGCCAACAAGCACGGAATTCGCCTTGGCACCGGCGCCACGGCCTACAACAACGTCGTCTACAACACGCAGTCCGGCTTCGCCGGTGTTCGTGTCGACAACAACAACGGCGACAGCTTCACGCGCTACGTGTATCACAACACGATTCACATGACGTCAAATGCGGTCTCCGTCGTGGCGGGTACCGCCAACGTGCGCAACAACATCGGACCGACGACCACCAACAACCTGGGGTTCAACTCCGCGTACTTCGTCAACGCTGTCGGCCACGACTATCACTTGGCGGCCGGTGCGGCGCCGATCAACGCCGGCGTCGATCTTTTGTCGGTCGTTCCGGTGGACAAAGACGGACGAAGCCGCAGCGGATCGCTGCCCGATCTGGGCGCCTACGAGTTTGCGTCGACGACCGCGCCGTCACCGCCATTGCCACCCGGGAACGTCAGAATCATGCGGTAGTCCACGGCCGTCGCCAGCCGCCAGCCGCCAGGCGCCAGGAGCGACTGTGGTGGAGATGGCGCGTCTAATCCCGATCCCGGGGGCCAGAGCTTCGGATGGGCCGGGCGGGGGCCGGAGCGGGGGCCGTCGAGAACCTCAGCGTCGATGAGGGGGCGAGAGGGGATCGGGCCGCAGCGGCGCGCACACGACGCAAGCGTTGCCGCGTGGTAATTGGCGGGGCGTTCGGCAGAACCGGACGGGCCTGGGTCTCCGCGACGGCGCGACCGGACACATCGACGGCCGCCATCAGGAAGACGAAATACATCAACAATCCGGGTCTGAACGCGGACTCCGTGATGTTGTACAGGAGAGCGACCGTTAAGAGGGCCAGCCTGAGCGATCCATAGTCGACATCGCTGGCGATCATGCGCAAGGCGGCTCTGAAGGAAGCGACGATCGTCCCGACAAGCAGGACCAGCCCCAGCATCCCAAGCTCCAGATACACATCGATATAGCCATTGTGCGACTGGGTGGGATGCCAGGCGTACTCGTCCCACAGGAGCTGCAGCCGGTCTCCCAGCCAGAAACTTCCGTAGCCGACTCCGATGAGAGGGTTCGAGTCCATACCCAGGACTCTCTTCCAGATTTCCGTCCTGCCGGTCAACGTCTGGTCCCGCCCCAGGGCCCCCATCATCATTGCCGCGAAATCAGCCAGGGCGTAGCCGATGACCACCACGGTAATGGCCGCGCTCATATAGAGGCCCAGATGCCTCCTGATCTTCGGTACGAAGGCGGCGGTCAGCACCAGGACGCCGACGACCAGACTGACGTTGGACGTGGCACTGTTGGCCATCCCGAGGAGCCAGATGGTCATCGACACGATCGCGATGTGCAGCGCAGTGAGCCGCGTCTCGTGCCGTCTTCCGCCGCCGGTTGACGAGCCAGTTCCAATAGAGCCCGATCGCGCATACTGCGCACAGTACGCCGAGGCTGTTCTTGTTGTTGGTGACGCCGGTGACTATCAGGGACCCTGTCCAGCGATCGTAGCCACGGCCGAACTCTGAGTAGTACTTGTAGAGCACGATCGAATAAGGGACAAGCATGTACGTGCACCGGGCGAGGATCGTTCTGATGGCCGCCAGCCGGTCCCTGTCGGTCAGCACGACAAGGACCATGAGCACATTGCCGACCTCCTTGATGTACCGCTTGAAGGAGACGAAGGGATAATCGGACCAAATGATGCTGACGGCACAGTATCCGAGGAACAGCGACAGCCACACGTTGTTGCGTGTGAACCCAGAAAACCCTACCTGCCGTCTGGCGACAATTGCGAAGGCCGCAGCGGTGAGCAGGAGGAACAACGCGGCATCCAGTGGACTGCCCTCCTCGTAGCTTCGCCCGGAGGCGGAGCCATCTCCAGCAAGCCACTGAGACACCATTCTGGATGCGATGATGAGCACCCAAAGCGACGGGACCCATAGTGCCCGAGACGGCGCTGCGTATGCCTTGCGGTCGGTACGCAGAGCGGCAACAACCGCGATCAGGCAGAGCACCAGCGCGAGACGAGGTGGCATGATCGCTAGTGGGTGCCCGGAGAGAATGCGGTGAGCGCATCCGGCTTGCGGTCACCCAGCTCCTTGGCGGCAATACAGGCGACGTAGTCCTTGTTGAGTGGCTTGCCGATCCGGATACTGCCCGGTCGTCAACTCGGTCGCCACCAGGCGGCCGATGGCCTCGTTGTAGTGCACAGGATCTGGTGAAGTTTGCCTTGTCGAGCGTAATCTCGTTGACATAGTCGTAGTCAATCACCGGAATATCCAGCGTCAGCATCGCCTCCAGGAACCTGACCTTGTCCTTGGTCAAGCCGTGGTCCCAGAGTCGGTTCTGAAACTCGACGTGATGCGGAACGATCACGAACGTCAGGGCGATGTTGTGCGCCTTGCAGAAGCTGGCCATCGCCTTCATTCCTTCGAATGCTTGTGACGGGAATTTGTACTTCCCGTACCAGTCGTTTCCGCGTTCCTGGATCATGTAACTCCAGAACTCGTTCCTCGTCATCGGAGGAACGGAGCTGATCGCCGGCCGTTTTAGCCACGACGCCTTCAGCACGTAGTACACCGCCTCGGCGGTATTCGGGTTGAAGATGTAGAGGAGCGGGTTGTGTAGAATTTCGCTCACTCCCGCGACTCTGTCGGCATACGCATACTCGTTAAACATGCTGAAGTTGATGCCCACGTAGACGCTCTTGAGGGGGTGAACGCGTTGTGCAAGCCAGAACAGATCGGTGATCTCGTTGACCTTGAGCGCGCTTGCGGTCAGCAGCGCGTGTCGCTTGCCTGTAAGCGCATCGATGGTATCAATCGGGAGGCTTGCCGTGCGCGAATCACCGATCAGGACGTGAGCGGATGGGGAATTGGCTTCCTGAAACGCGTGATAGTACAGCGTATTGATTTCCTGCGCGTTGTGCTTCTTGATGTCGCGGTCTACCACATGTGACACGTTGAAGTAGTCAAAGGGATCGACCGCGACGACAACTATCGTCCACAACAGCAGTGGCAGCGCCAGAATAGTGCCTTTGACTATGAAGAGCTTCATGCCCGTGCTGTCTCAGAACTGAAAGTAGATAAAGTTGTTCGCATCGGCGGTGTGCGAGTAAAAGAGCAGCGAAAACAGGAGCGCGTAGTAGAACGACCAGCGGAACCACACCGGGCTCACTCGCATGCGGTCGAACACTGCGCGCCGACTGTCAAAGTAATCGTACAGTGAACATCGTCGCGGTCACGCTCAGTGCCAGGATCAGATCCTGTGGCTGCAGTCCGAGCCCTCGGAATTGAAGGGCGACGTAGCGAACATCGAAGTAGCTCGTATAGCCAACAAACATGTGCGTGACAATGTAGTGCGCGTCGGCGAGCGTATTCGCCCTGAAGAAAATCCACGCAAAGCACACGAGGGCGACTGTGGTCGCAACCCGAAGGCAGGCGTGGAGCAGAGGCATCTTGTCGAGTCGCAAGTATCGGCGAATGGACGCGCGAGGCGTTTCGGTCACTGCCCCGAGTGTGATGTACAGTCCGTGTAAACCGCCCCAGACGATGTAAGTCCAGTTCGCGCCGTGCCACAGCCCACTGATCAGGAACGTGAGAAAGAGGTTGACGTGGCGACGTGTCACCGAGACGCGATTGCCGCCGAGCGGTATGTACACATAGTCCTTGAACCAGGTTGACAGCGAGATGTGCCATCGTCGCCAGAACTCGGAGACCGACTGCGAGAAATACGGCTGACGGAAGTTTTCCATGAGCCTGAAGCCCATGACCTGGGCTGCGCCCCTCGCGATGTCCGAGTAGCCGGAGAAATCACCGTAAATCTGAATGGCAAAGAAAAGCGTGGCCGTGATCAGAGGAATGCCCTGATAGTGTGTCGGATTGCCATACACAGCGTTGACTAGGACGGCGACGCGGTCGGCAATTAACATTTTCTTGAAGAGGCCCCACGCCATCAGTTTCAGGCCGTCGGTGACCCGTTGGTAGTCGAAGGTGTGGTGCTCGTAGAACTGATGAAGAAGATTCTGGGGGCGTTCGATTGGGCCGGCGACGAGCTGCGGGTAGAACATGACGTAGAGAGCGTATATGCCGAAGTGACGTTGTGGTTGTTGCCGCCCCTTGTAGACTTCGATGACGTAGCTGAGACTCTGAAAGGTGTGAAACGAGAGGCCTATCGGCAGAATGACATTCAGGACGTGGATCGGGTAGTTGAGATGGAAGAATCTGGCGAGCGCGTTGTAATTGCCCGTGAAGAAGTAGAAGATACTTGAATACGAACAGGACGAGACACGTCGAAATGATGCTCGCCAGGAGCGCGAGGTATTGGCGCCGTCCGGTGGCCCGAGCGATGTAGATACCAGCGGCGTAGTCGATGACGATGGTGACAAAGAGGATGAGGATGTAGGCCGGGATGAAGGCCATGTAGAAGACGCAACTGGCCGCGAGCAGCATCATCCAGCGGTACTTCTGCGGTAGTGCGAAGTACAGGGCTGTCACCACCGGGAAGAACACGAGGAACTCGAGAGAATTGAAGAGCATACGGTCGGGTGGCGTCAGTCGCGCGGCAAAGCCGAGCGGACGGGATCGAACCGGTTACGGGGCACGCCGGGAACGCTCATGACGGATTCAGGACGTCGGCATACACGGTCGTTGTCAGGCGGCTCACGGTGTTCCATGAGTAGCGTTCCGTGGCATAGTCCCGAATCTCGCGCCGCCTGGCGCACAAATTGGTGAAGAGCTCGCTGGCAAAATAGGTTCGTATCGCCTGGGCGAGATCACCCGGATCTTTGGGTTGGCAGAGGAAGCCCGTCTTGCCGGGGATGACGTCCTGGTCGAGCGAACCGACTCGCGAGGCAACGACCGGCAGGCCGAAGCTGTATCCCAGGAACAGTACGCCGCTCTGAAAAATCTCGGTGTACGGCAGGATGAGGAGATCGGCTGCCTTGAAGTAGATCTCGGTGTCTTCGTCGGGAATGTAACTCCAGGCGGTTGATCACGCGGTCGTGAGCGATGCCAGTCAGATGGGGCTGGATTGTCTTCCAATAGGCTTCCGACCCCTTCGGCCGTCCAGCGATGATCAGCCGGTAGTCGGCAGATTCCGCGAGGAGCTGCTGAAACGCTGTGGCCAGGTATTCGAGTCCCTTGTACGGGGCAATATTGCCAAAAAAGAGCAGCGTCTTCTCGTTGCTGGCGATGCCCAGGTGTTGCTTGGCCTGAGCCGGCGTGAGACTCGTATTCGGGACGGCGTTGTTGATGCCGAACGGAATGACGGTCACCGCCGATGGCCGTACGCCGAAGGCGTCGACGAGCTCAGTCTTCATCTTGTCGGTGTGCACGAAGAGATGATCCGCGAACCGGTACTGGAACCGCAGAGTGAAACGGTTGAGCGCCGTGTCGGATGCATCTCGCCTGCCGGCGTTGACGTTGTGTACCGTCAACACGATGCGTTTGCCGAGCAACCGGTAATACAGCATCAGCGCGGTGCGATCGATGACGTCGAACTTGTTGTTCCAGAGGATGTGAAAGACGCGCGGATGCGCGGTCGCGGCGTAGCGCAGCAGTCGGGCGTAGTATCTCAGGACCCGCGCGAGTTTTGTTCCCAGGCGGGCGTCGGGACGCTGATCGCCGCGCAGATTCAGGAACCGCACGCCGGGTGCGCGGTGGAACTGCGGACTGTCCAGTTCATCGCCGGCGATGATGTCCAGGCCGACGCCCGATGCGATGAGCGCCGTCGCCAGACCAAACGCGTACGGTTGATCGCCCCCCCCGGTGAGAAGGGCGATCGGCACGTCGGCAGGTGTGCGAGGTGACACGTCTGGTTAACCCTGCACCGGTGCCTTCACCGCCGGCCTGCTGTGGAGGCCGGCGGCCGAGCGTTGCCGTGCGCGCTGCAAAAAGCGCCGGGCGGCCTCGCCACACTGCACGTAGCGACGGCTCAGCGGGTTGGTGCAGGCATCGAAGCGTCCGAGGAAGTAGACGTCCTTGCCGTTGTCTCCGCACAGGTCGTTCTTGAACCGGTAGCCGCCCGGGTTACGTTCCGGGTTGATGCCGTGAAGGTCATAGATCGAGCAACCGTTGGCCTTCAGCCATTCCATCATTTTCCAGTGGAGCAGATACGATCCTCGTTGCTCGAGGCCGGCATCGCTGGTGGCGCCGAAGAGGTAGACGCCGGTCTTGCCGAGCGCGCTGCACACGATGCCGGCGCAACATACGTTGTCGGACCGGCACAGCAGGATTCGCATTTTCGACTTGTCGGCCAGCTGGCGCTGAATCAGACGGAACTCGTTTATGTCGTTCGGTTCGGGGAACCCTTTCCTCGAAACCATCTCCTTGTACATGGTGACGAACGTCTCAAAGAGCGCGTCGCTCGACCCTTCGACAACCTCGAGCGTATTCTTTTCGGCAGCCTTCAGCTGACGGCGCCAGTGCGGCCGGAAACCCGCTCGCAAGGCTTCGAGCGAGCGGGTGAGATCGATCAGAATGGTGCGATCGCGCTGGGCGCCAGGCGTCGAAGAAAAACCCTCGTCTTCGAGCATGCGCCAGGAACGGGTAGGTCTCGTCATTGAAGAGAACAGGGTTGAGCCGGATCACCAGACCGCGCCTGCAGGCATACTCATTGCGCAGCGCACGAATCGCCTGACGCGCGACCTCCGGATCGGGCACCACTCCATTGGACCGCCAGAGCGGACCCCAGCGGACGTAGGCAATGCCGAGCGGAAGACCGGGAAGCCGGACGATGCGCGACTGGGCGAGGGCGACGACAGTGTCGTGCTTCTTCAATACCAGGTGGCTGATATTCGCCGGCCGCATCGAACGGCATCGTACGACCACGTCTGGTAGATACTCGCGTCCTCGAACCGATCGAGGAGCTCACTCCACGAGCGTTCGTCGACCGTGTCAATAGCCGCCGTGTAGCCGGGAGCGAGCTCGCGCATGTGTAGGATCGACCTCATGTCCGCGACCACGCGTCAGGCAAACGTCTGATCGTACAGATGACGTTCCGGCTGTGCTCGCTGCTCGTCGAGCTGGTCGAAGATGGATTCCATGATTCTTGCCGTCAGCAGAATCTCCCGGTACGGGATGGGAACGGGCGTGCCGTCGGTGATCGATTGGTAGAACGACTCGATCAGGTACTTCATCCCGGACAGCATCTGAAAGTCATTCCCCAGGAAAGTGCGCACGTTCGTCGCCATGTTGCCGAGATACTGGCGCGCGTAGATTGCCGGCGGCACAAATTTCTCGCCGTAGCTCTTGAACGTGTCGCCGCGAAGCCGGATCAGCGTTTCCTGCGTTTGATCGAGCACCAGGCCGTTCTGCGGACCGTAGATTCGGAACAGCCGCAGCGACGGGACGCATCTGCGACGAGAAGGTGAAGTACGCGGTAGTCCGCTGCTCCTCGGAGACGATGACCCTGAGCTCGTCGATGATGTCCTCTTCGCCGATGCTGCGGAGCAGTGGACTCGCGAAGCCGTGTGCGATGACCTGCGGCGAGTCGGTGGTCAGGAACTCGGCGATGCGCGCGATGCCGTGGCTGATGACGTTGTGGAGCAGCCGTCCCGGCAGCCTCCGCACCCAATGCTGCTTATCGCCGAAGAGCGCCCGGGCGTACTCCGCGCCGCCGAGGTCGTAGCAGTAGTAGCTCTCCATGTGGACCGGTGTGCCGCCGAGATACCCGTCGTCGACCAGACCGCGCATGCGCCGTGACACGTGGCTGAACTGGTCGTCGTGCCCGGCGGTGAGTTTCAGGCCCTTCTCATCGGCCAGCGCCGAGCAGCCGCTCGGTCTCCTGATGGCGTGGACGGTGACGGGCTTTTCCACGTAGACGTGTGCTGCCGTGTTCGAGGCATGTGTTGGCGATGGCGAAATGGCTGGCCGGCGGCGTCGTGATGTGAACGACGTCTGGCCTCGCCTCGCGCAGCAGATTCGCTGACGTCAGCGAAGTACGCGATCGACAGGAAAGCGCTCGTAGAGCTGCTGCGCCATCAGCCGTTCGCGGTCGCAGACCGCGACCATCCGGCAGTCCCTTGATCCGCTGGATTTGCGACGCGTGCGCGTCGGCAATCTTGCCGCACCCGACGATGGCGACTTTAAGCATATCGTCCTTGTTCGCGAGCACTCCTGAAAGAAGCGATTCAGTCCGTCCGTCGTGGAGACTTTCTGCGTCCACCCGAGCCGCGTCTTCAGCTTGGCGTTGCTGTAGCGGGTCCGCTTCCAGTAGGCATGCCACGCTCGCCGGTTGAAGGCGGGTGGCAGTTGACCCTCCGACCAGACCGAGTACTTCTCCCAGAGAGTAGCACAGCGCGTAGCTCAGCGGCGTGCGGCACGTAGAGTCGATGGGAAGTGTTTGACGCTGCCGCTTGTACTGACGCAGGAACTGCCGGCTGGACGGCAGATCGTCGTCGATGACGTTGAACACTTCGCCGTCAATGCCTGGGAGTGAGTCCCGCCAGGACGATCGCGTCGGCGCAGTTGTCGATGTAGGTAAACGGCATCCGATTGCCGCCGCCGAGATGCAGAAACAGTCCGAACGTGCCGATGCCGACTCGACCGACGATGCCCGATTTGCCGGGACCAATCACATACCCGGGCCGGACGATGACGTACGGGACGCCGAACTGCCGACCGTAGTCGATGACCATGTCGTCCTGCTTGATCTTGGCGAAGCAGTACGCTTCTCCTCGCAGATGCGGCTCTGGATCGACCGGAGAGGATTCGTCCAACAACCGCCCCTGTGGGTTCTTCATGTTGGAGTACACCGCGAACGAGCTGATGTTGACGAAATCGCTCGGAGCCGGTTGTGCTGCCGACTGGCCTCGAGCAGGTTCCGTGTCGCGACGACCGCGTTCATGTACGCATCCGGGAAGGATTTCCCGTCTCGACCGGTGGCGAGATGGAAGATGACCGCCACGTCCCGCGACGCCCGCGCGCAGTCATCGGCAGAAAGCAGGTTGCCCTGGAGCACTTCCACGGCAGCGCCGCGGGGATGGTCGCGCGCGATGCGGGTGAGCGCGGAGACATCGCTCGAGGGCCGGGCCAGGCAGCGCAGATTGCCGAAGCCACGGTCCAGGAGGTTCCTGACGACCGCGGCGCCGATGAAACCGGTCGCGCCGGTGATGAGAATCAGATCGTCCGGGCGAACGAGGTCAGGACGGAAGTCTTTCTGGGTCATGTGCGGTTGTGCTCGTTGTGCGTCGGACTGGCCTTGCGACTTGCGTCAGGCGAGCGAATCTCGGTGCCGCCACTTTAACCCAATGGCGGCAGTGTGTGCGCCAAGGGGGGCGCTCCAATGCGGGCGCCTCCGAGATGCCTGAAGATCTCTCCTCCCTCGAGAAACCGGTATTCCTCCGGGTTGACGGGATGCGTTTCCAATTCGACCGAAAACGTCCTGGCCAGCGTGAAGACGCGCTCCAGACGGCTCCATGGCTGAAACGGCGGCAGCGAGAAGAACAAATCCAACATACGGTGACGCTGGCTCAGCCTTCGATCGACAACGCGACGGTACAGCCGGTTCAAGCCGCCCTTTTCGCCGGGCTGGAAAGAGAAATTCCTTCTCACCAGTGTGCCATGTGGCAGGAGGTCTCCAAATACCACGTTTGCGCACAGATGCATGTGATGGTGTCCGTCGAGGCGCTCGGGAGTCGTTCCGTAGGTGCGTCGGAACTCGTCGAGCTGAGCCTTCACGACATAGTCGAAGGAGCGCCTGAGACCTGGGTGAAAGATGACCTGCGCCAGACGATGCCGCCGCAGGTAGCTGGCCAGCGTCCGTTGACGGTCGACCAACGTCGCCGGACATCCCGGCATCGTGAAGCGATCCGTGAAATTCAGGTGAAGGCCGGCGTTGACCTCTCGTTCGCGGGCGACTGTCGCCGCGCGCTCCGAATCCTCCATGAACACCATGGCGCTGACGGCAGAGACGGCGCCGCGCACCACGCAGGCCAGAATCATGTCGGTCGTCTGCCGAGTGCGTCCCCAGTCATCGGCGTTCACGACGAGCAGGCCCGTGCCGGCCGTGTTGGGGCTAGTAGCCGACGGTCCGGTGCTTGCGCCAGGCGTGTTCGCCGCCGCCACGGCCTCCGTCACCATAGTCAGCTTCTCGTCAGGCGTTCGAGCAGGATGGCCAGGCCGCGGTAGGTCGTGGCCTGTGCCCAGTGCAGCATTGGTGCCTTCGCGCGCATGACCGGATACAGGCGGTAATAGAAATGCCCGTCTGCAGCCTGCATGTTGCGAATAATCCACGTTGCGACGTGTCGAGCCAGGTGCAGGCACTCTTCATCGGCGTCCGAGAACCGGGCGAGCGTTTCGATGGCCTGCGCTGCGCACTGGCTGTCGATCGGCTGCGTGCGGTCGTGATAGTAGCGGGGGCACCCATCGTCGCGGAAGAAGTGCCGTTTGTAGAACTGCAGCCCGCGCTGCATCGACGATCGAAAGGTCTCATCGCCAGTGTTCTCGATGTAGCACTTCAAGCTGTCGAGGTTGTAGCCGGTGTGAAAGTTGTCGATCCAATGGTACTTGTCGGCCTCCGCGTACCACCAGGACCCGTCAGGGAGCTGACGACCACAGGTATAAAGGACCGCCTCAGACGCCGCCTTCAGATACTCGGGGTCGGCCGAATGTCGCCACGCACGCGACAGTAGCGCCGCGCCCAGCATGTTCGCGTTGTGGATCGAACTCTGGCCGATCGCGTAGTAGCTCAGGCACACGCCGGTCTCGGTGCGCTCTCGCGGCAGCGCCAGGATCCAACGGCAGGCACTCTCCGCGACGTCGAGAAAGCGACGGTCGCCGAACGCCTCGAACCCGTCCAGGAACGCCTGGCCGATCAAGGAGGTCCACACGATGATCGACTCGTGCTTCTTGTAGCCACCACCGCGGCCCGCGAAATCGAAGTGATTGGCCCAGGAGAACTCCGTGAACTTGGGAGACCGATGCTCAACCAGCCAGTCGAGGGAGGCGAGCGTCTTCCGGCGGTAGTCTTCGTCAGCCGTTATCTGGTGCATCGAGACGTAGCCGGCCGCCATGTACCCTCGTCCCTTCGTCGACGGCAGCGGTCTGATGCCCACCAGAGGTCGCAGATTGACCGGACTTTGCCGAACGGCCTGCATGAGGACCCGCTCCAGCAGCAGATTGCCGAAGGTCAGCTGGCGGAGCGGAGAAGAGAGGCCGTCGAACGGTTCGTAGGCCTGATAGTTGTGATCTTCGATCCACCGCTCGACTTTTTTCAGGCTGCGATAGACGATGTGCGCGGTGCCGTCGAGCGCCGCCGGATCGAAAGAACGAGCGGCCGTGCCGGTGGATGCTTGCGCCTGAGCCTCGATCATTGTGTCCGACCCACTCTCAAAAACAGGCCCTTCAGCCGAGCCATTTGCTCCGAACGGTGAAACCGGATCAGTTCCTGCGGCACGGGCCGGTCGTGCCGGCACACCAGGGCCCAGGCATACCCGGCAAAGAGGGACAGTCCGCCGACCAGAAACGGGCGTCTGGTCATCTGGTAGCCGCTCCGAAAGACCTGCCACATCGGATGTCCGCCCAGGTAGTAGTCCTTCTTGCCATGCTTGAACAGGCCGCCGAGCTGACTTCCTGATCCCGTACCCATCGGTCGGTGATGCAGGCAGGTCTTCTCGGCAAACGTCCGCGTTTTCCAGCCCCTCATCCGAGCCGTGGTGACCGCCGTCCAATCGATGCCGCCGCCTTTGATTGGGATGTAGCCGCCAATCTCCCGAAAGCATTCCTTGCGGAACAGCTGGCAGGCGCCTGAGACATGCTCGATGTTCGTGAACCGGTAGTCGTAGTGAGTTCCCCGTTCGACGAACGGCGTGCCGCCGACGCCCAGCTCCGGGTGCTCGGCGAATTTGGTCATCAGAAACTCGAAGTAGTCAGGCTCGAACGAGATGTCGGCATCCAGGCTGCCGATCACATCGAACGGGAGGCCCTTGATCCGCTCGAAGCCGGCGTTGAAGCCGTACACCTTGGCCGCGAAACTGCGATTCCGTTGTTCCGGGAGCCGGACCAGCTCGATCCAGTCGTGTTGTCTTCGGTACTCCTCGACGAGTTCGTCGGTTCCGTCGGTCGATCCGTCGCTGACGATGACCCAGCGCAGGGGAAGATGCGACTGGGCGGCCATCGATGCCAACGTGCTGCCGATGTACCGCACCTCGTTCCGTGCGGGAGTGATCAGCACGTAGCGAGGAAGGCGTTCGAGCGTTTGCGTCGCCGTAGAGGTCAAGGCCATACCGTTCACAGAGTCGAGACGAACGCAGTCTTGCCGGTCGAGCCAGACTCGCTGCGCAGGCGAAACAGCGTCTTGTCCAGGGCCTTGAGGAGCGAGTGCTTGATGCGTGGGACGAAGATATGAGCGCGCTTCGCCATCGGCCAGCCAAACGCCTTCTGAATCCAGGCATACTTCCACGATGCGCGGGGGCCTTCTAGGCGGCCCCCGAGTGTCTGCGCAAGTGCCTCCAGCTGTGCGACGATGTCCGGCCGTTCCGGGCAGAAATCAAACATGAATTTCTGGAGATAGGTCACACAGGCCGCCCGTGTCCGGTCGCTGTCCTCCAACGAACGAAGGCATTGAATGTGGAGCCTCATGGACAGGAGCTGTGCGTCCTGCTTTCCGGTGGAAGAGCCGATGTAGCTCAGGCTGCCGCTGTCCGTCGCTCGATAGTAGACGCGCGCCTCGGGCACGAACCTGATGCCGTCGCAGGCCATCTTCACTCGACAGAAATACTCGCCATCGTCGTCGACTAGCAATCGCGGGTCCCACGGGCCGGCGGCATCGGTCAGCTCGCGGCTGACCAGCCAGGTGGCCGTTTGCATGTGACAGTTGTCGGTCATCTTGCGCGTCAGCCATTCGCTCGGGGACAAATCGTTCCAGAGTGGAGACGGGGTGAACTTTGCGCGATCGGCTCGATAGTAGAAGCGGCCGTAGGGTCCTGAGAGCAGCGTCCTGCGGCTCCCGACCCTCTCCGCGACGCTCACCTGACTGGCAATCTTTTCCGGCGCCAGAAGGTCGTCGGCATCGAGCCATTGAATGAAGTCGCCCTGGCCGAGCGCCCGGGCGGCGTTCCTGGCCGCCGCCGCCCCTTGGTTTTCCTGCGTGACCACCAACACCTCTTTCGAGGCAAACGATCGGGCGATGGCCAGCGTCCGGTCGGAGGAGCCATCGTCCACGATGATGATTTCCTTCCGCTGCCAGGTCTGGCCCAATGCGGACTTGATCGTGTCCGCGATGAATGGTGCGGTGTTATATGCCGGAACTAGGATCGAGACCAGCGGGTTCATCGTATCGGTCCTTCGGACGCTCGCGCCTCCGGCGGTGAGGCTCCCGGGAGCGCGAGACGCGTTGGCTTCTGCTCGTCGCAGACTTGGGCGTTCGAACGGAGGTCGCAGGAAGGAAGCCGGCGACACGTCCACGTCCCGTCAGAACGGGTCAATCGCCGCGTTCTGGCGGCGTGCCGCGGCACCCGCTGCGCGACTGGCTATCAGGCGCGAAGACGCTCCTCAAACGGCCTGAACTGGCGCGACGGATCCTCGGAGATGAACGACGCGGTCGTTTCAGAGACGTAACGTATCTCCGACTCTGTGAGCTCCGCGAACATCGGCAGCGAGAGGATTTCGCTCGCGGCCACCGTCGATACCGGAAAGCGTTCCGGGCCGTGATTCAGGTACCGGTAGGCTAGGAGGTTGGGCAGCGCGATCGGGTAGTGGATACCGGTCGAGACGCCGCGATCCTGGAGGTAGGTCCGGAGACTGTCGCGATGCTCAGCCTGGACGCGGATCACGTAGAGATGGTGGACGGAGGCGGCCCCGGCCAACTCGACGGGCGTCCCCACTCCAGCTGACTTGAGCAGGTGAGAGTATATTTGGGCGTTCTGCTGACGTTTCCGCGTCCATTCGGGGAGGTGCTTGAGCTTGACGCTCAGGACGGCAGCCTGCAAGCCATCCAGGCGGCTGTTGATTCCTTCGATTTCGTGATTGTACTTGTCGATGCGGCCGTGATTGGCAAACATCCGCGCTTTCGACGCGAGGCTCGTGTCGTTCGTCACGAGGGCGCCGGCGTCCCCATAGGCGCCCAGATTCTTGCCCGGATAAAAGCTGAAGCACGCTACGTCGCCCATGGACCCCACGATCCGGCCCTTGTAGGTCGCCCCGTGCGCCTGCGCGGCATCTTCGATGACGTACAGGTTGTTCTTGCGCGCCAGGGACAGGATGGCATCCATGTCCGCCGGTTGCCCGTACAGGTGCACGGCGATTATCGCTCGCGTGCGAGGGGTAATGAGTGCCTCGACGGCGGACGGGTCGATGTTGAGTGTGTAGGGATCGACGTCGGCGAAGACCACGCGCGCCCCGGTCAGCGTGACTGCCTCCGAGGTGGCGATGAAGCTGTTCGCCGGCACGATCACTTCGTCGTCGGACCCGATGCCGAGCGACCTCATCGCGATGAACAGCGCGTCGGTGCCGTTGCCGACGCCGACGCAGTGCTTGACCCCGCAGTAGCCGGCGAAGCCGGATTCGAAGGCCTCGACGAACGAGCCCCCGATGAAGGCACTGTTCGAGATCACGCTCTGAACGGCGGCGTCGATCTCGTGCTTGATATCCGAGTACTGCCGCTGTAGATCAAGAAAAGGAATGTTCACGATAGCCTTTCATAGGGGAGTTGACTAATCGTCTTGATGATTCGGGCAGGATTGCCCACAACAACCGCATTGTCTGGGATATGTGCTGCCACCACCGCGCCAGCGCCGACCAGCGCATTGACGCCGACGATCACGCCCGGCAGGATCGTGGCGTTCGCGCCGATCTTCGCGCCGCGACAGATGCGCGGGCCTTCGAGCGCGTCCTTGACGCCGGGCGAGTGCGGATACTTCGCATTCGTCAGCACGACGTGCGGACCCAACCAGCAATCGTCTTCGAGAATCGAGAATTCCGGAACGAAGACCTGACTGTGAATGCGCACCCGGTGTCCGATTCGCACATGATGTTCGATTACCGACATCGTGCCGATGCTGACATCGTCGCCAATCTCGTTGGCTTCACGAATATTGACCTTGTTCCCGGTGGCGAAATCGCGTCCGATCGTGTTCCCGGCGTATATCACCGTGTGCGACCGTATCGTCGCGCCCGGTCCGATATGCGTGGGTACTGCCCCTGGACTCTGCCCGCGGGCCGGCGCGCCGATGATGCAGAAGTCCTCGATGACGGCGCCGTCGCCGAGCACGACGCCGTCGTGGATCCGGTACGTCTCCACGGCGCTACCGGATGCCCAGCGAGACGCTGAACGCCTCTTCCTCGGTTTCGAATTGATCGAGCGTGACCCGGGACCCGGCTTTGGCCTGGGACTGGTAGATCATCTGGATCGCACGCACCACCCGATGCCCGTCGGTCCAACCCGGAACGCGCTGGACCTTCTCGTCGGTCCCGTGCGAGGCCCTGACGGTGGTAATCACGTCTGCAATCACCTTGTCGTGATTGGACGCCGAGCCCGAGTAGGCTGAATACTGATTCGGCTTGTCGTTGAATTGCACGTCGGCCGGCATCGGGAAGTCCTTGACGTCCCAGAAATCAATGGTGTTGAGGTACTGACCGCCGATTTTGATCGTGCCCTTCTCGCCGATGATCGTGATGCTGCCTTCATAGTTCTTGTTGTGAACGCAGGTCGTGTAGGTCAGGCTGCCGAGCACTCCTGACTGAAACTGCATGATGGCGGAGCCGCAATCCTCGATCTCGATCTCGTGGTTCTTGGTGTCGCCGACAGCGTTGACGGTGTCGATTTCGCCAAAAAAGTGAATCAAGAGGTCGAGAAAGTGGCTGCACTGCGTGAACAGCGCTCCACCTTCGAGCCGACGACTGCCACGCCAATCGGAATGGCTGTAGTAGCTCTGCGGTCGGTTCCAGAACACCGAGCAGTGCACCATGAACACGCGACCGAGCTTGCCCGCCCGCAGCGCCTCGTAGGTCAGGCGAATGGGGACGTTGTGGCGGTTTTGCCAGACCACCATCAGGTGCACGCCCTTCGCCGCCGCCGCCTGCTTCATGCGCAGCGCATCTCCGACGGTCAGTGCCATGGGCTTCTCGACCAGGACATGCTTCCTCGCGTCGATCGCCTGGATGGTCTGGCGTGTGTGGAGGGCGTGCGGCGTGCAGATGCTGACGACATCGGTTTCGACCTCGTCGAGGAGCCGGTCGTACTCGGTAAAGCCAGGAACGCCGTACTTCGCGGCGTACCGTTCAGACACTGCCGGATCGGTGTCGCAGACAGCCGATATTTCAGCGTCCGGGTTCTCGGACATGAAGTGCAGATGCCGAGATCCGATATTGCCGCAGCCGACTACGGCCATCCTGACGGGGCGGGACTCGATGCGCCTCATAACTCTCCTTCGCCGCTCACAACCATATGTAGCTTCGCCCTCTCGGTTACAGCAGGCCGGGTGCTATTGCTCGAACGTTGAGGCCGGGCCTCGCTCCGGTCGAGGTGGAGACCGGCGAAACCGACCGGATTAGCCAAAAGCATTTGAGCAAAGATTTGGCCCGCAGGCCTCGGCGCGGTGCTGCGACTCTAAAGTGTTTATATTTAACGACTTACTATTCAAGCGCGAAGGGGAAACAAGCTGCAGGGGAGACGAAGTCCCTGAGCGGGAAGACTTTAATGTCCAAGCCGCGAGACATTTGTCTGAAGAATGACGCTCGAGACTCAGGCGCTGCTGGCGGCAGGCCCACCGGGTCCGGTGGGGAGCGTGGCTTCCACCGAAGGGTTGAAGCCGTAGATGGCCAGAAGGCTGGTCTTATGATTGCTCCAGTGGTACCGGTTCAGGAAGGCTTGGGCGTGGGCGAGGCGAGTCAGTCGCTGGGCGGGATCGCGCGCACTCTCGATGGCACGGGCGAGCGAATCGACGTCGCCAGGCTCGAAAAAGAACAGCATGTCCTCGCTGAAGTAATGCCGAATTGCCTGGAGCTTCGGCGCGATGGCTGGGATGCCCAGCGACAGACATTCCATCAATTTGACCGACAGCATCAGCTCGGTGGCGGGATTCCGTTCCAACGGCACAATGCCAACGTCCATCGTTCGGATCAACGGAATCAACGCATCGAACGACATCCGTCCGTGAAACACCACGCTATCTTCGAGCCCGAGCTCCTTCGCGAGCTCGACGAGCCGGTCCTTGGCGTCGCCGTCGCCGATGATGTGCAGCTGAATCTCGGGAATCCGTTCTCGGACCCGCGCGACCGCATGGATGGCGCGATCCACCGTCAGCCGCCCGAGCAACCCGCCATGGTACACGAGCTTGAATTTGTTCCCCTGATTGCGGTCGCCGCCCGCGGGGCCGGTCCGCGTGAAGCGTTTGGGATCGGGCACGTTCATCGAAATGATGGTCTTCGCCGCCACTCGAGGTTGCCGGCGGATGACGGTCGCCCGTTGCAGCTCGTTGACGCAGACGATGTGATCCGCGAGGGCACAGCAGATCTGTTCCTCCAGAAGGAGCGCCGGGACGAACAGCCGCTTCCGCCAGCCGGTGAAGCTGGAGGCAAATGTCTCCGGCATCGTATCGTGCAAATCGAGAACAACCGTCTTCCGCTGGAGCAACGGCACCAGCGCACTGAAGATCAGGAAGTTCGGCATGTTGTGGATGTGCACGCGGTCGATGTCACCTCGGCGCGCGAGACGGCTCACCTGGACGCAGCGCGCTCAGCGTGAACCCAAGGTATGAAGCGATGTAGCGGAGCGCGTTTCCGCCCCGGTATTTTTCCACGTTGAGCTGATGGATCTGGACACCCTCGAGGGTGTATTGCCGCGCCGTAGGTCCATCCTTCAGGGTCAACACCCGCACCTCACACTGTCCCGTCTGAGCGAGCGTTTCGGCTGTTCTGCGGACCCGGGCATCAGTGTCGTAGATCGAGTAGACGACCATGCAGACACGAGTGACTGACCGGCCCGACGGCATGGTCTCAGTCTGCGATGTTGACGGTAATGGCTTGGTCGTCATGAGCAATTGGGCGTTCAATGGTCCGCGCCGGGCCGCGAAGCGACGCGTTATCGGTGGCGGGAGGCGATCCGGGCACCAGGACGCGCAGGCAGAGGGCCGGTAGGCCGTCAGCCTGAATGCCCGCGTCGGACGTCGTGAGCCTGACGGTGACAGTCGTGTCAGAGGCGTGCACGGACGCAAACTCGGTGGAGCGCCGCTGCTGGAACCAGCGCACCGCCTGCCGTGCCTGGACAAAGCAGGCGTTGCGCGCGACGAGCTCGCTCACGATCGCATCGTACAACGCATTCCAGTTTCTCTCCGGAGCCAGGCTGCGATCGTGCCAGTTCGTCGTCAAAACGCCGCCAAACCGTTCCAGAGTCGTCATCAGTGTCCTGCAAAGCGTCAACGCCGCCGCGTCGGAAAGATTCATTCGGTCGGGAAAGAACAGTGCCGTGTCCTGAATGTTCAGCGGCAGCTCCAGGAGAGTCACGGCGCCTGGCGGACGAAAGACCTGGGTGGTTCCGTTGCGAAATCCGACGGCGTCGTTGTAACCGAGGGTCGAGTCGTACACGTACCCGGCCTTCTCGAGTTGCGAGACCGACGCTTCGGAAAAATACAACCAGTGCATGCGGATGCCCAGTCGCGCCGATCCGGTAATTTGGCGAATGACATCGGCCTCGTCGGTGCCCGCGTTTGCATCGCACCAGGCATCGATGCCATGGACGGCGACCTCGCGGCCTTCCGCTTCGAGGCGCCGCAGATCCTCCGAGTACTCGTTCACGTCGTACGGCGCGGCCCGATACCTGCCTCGAGGGCTGTTGGCCAGTTGCCCCGGCCGACCGGCGAAGGGAATGAAGAAGTAGGTCGAGGCGCGGTCTTTCTCCACGGCCGTATAGCGACGCATGGGGTACCAGAAGTCCTCGGCCATCCCGAGGTGGACGGCGGGGACACTCAAAAGTGCGGCAAAGTTCTTCCTGACCGTATCCCATGCCCAGGGACGACGACCCACAGATCGAAACACGCGATAGACAAATCCTAGAAGCGTGTGGTCGAACCGGTGATGGCGTATGCCGATGAAGTCGATGTCATGGGTCAGGCACACCATGTAAGGATGCCCAAGCGGGTGAGGCGCGATCTCGACGACGGGGAGGCCGGCCTCCAGCAGGGCAGCCCGCAGCGCCTCGATGTGCAGCTCGAGGCTTGGGCTCGAGGCGTGCGCAGGCGGTTGACCGTGGGATAGCAGCGCGTCCACTTCGGCGAGGACGTCATATCCGATGCGGACGACTGTCGCCCCGCGGTGCTCGACGATGAGGGCAACCGTCTCTCCAGTGTCGGCCTTCATCGAGTACCTCGGCCGCGGCCCCCATCAAGGGCGGCCAGCTCAGTGGTGACCGGCCAGACAGATCCTTGGTGGCTGACTCGCGTTCCCGCTGTCAAGGGCCTCGGAGTGAGTCCCAGGTGGTTGTCCAGTGCACACGCGTTCGGACCGGCGCAGATCAGAACGCGAACGGATGGAGCTGTCCCTGCGTTCGCGCTGGCGAGGATTGCGTCGCAGGGCTCAGAGCCGCCAGCATCGACAAAGCTCCAGTGTGTCTTGAACAACTGGAACAGTTCGCTCGCCGCCGGCCTGAGGCTTTCTTGTGTGAGTACGCCGATCATCGGAACGACATCATTCGGACAAACGAACCGCCCGTCAGTCCACACCCCAGTGGCTTCGGCTCCCAACCGCGAAGCGCGTATTAGCGCGGCCTTGGATTTCGGCCGAGCAAGGAGTCGGCCATTTGACAGAAGTCAGCCATTCGCGCATCGACGTGTGTTTGTTGGACCAGCCCTCGACCTCCCGGACCGTCCATTGACTGGTAATCGTCAAGAATGTCGCCAGTTGATTGACTAAAGTAGTTAAGTCGGCCGCCTTCTGTCTGGCTTTCAGCGCCACCCACACCCTCACACTCCGGATAAGGGACAGATTCCACAGTGCTTAGGAACGAAATATCGCTCGGTGATGTCCAGGGAAGGCCTCTTGCTGAGAAGTCAGGTCGTCTCACCAGCCTGTGCACGTCTATTGGCCGGACGGACAGGCGGCACTCGGGTTATGCCGGAGCACTCCTGTGACTTACAGGGCGAAGCTCTGTCTGCCAGCGCCATGCGATGCCCCTCGCAAACTTGTCGAATGCACTCGGATCGCCGATTCATCGTCGGCTGATCGAGAAGCGCTAAATGTCAGCTGCGTTTGCCACTTCCAGCAATTCCGGCGCCCGGCTGACTTTTCATCGCCATGGCCGCGACTGTTACCTTCGAGCCTGTTGCGCGTCTGGCGAGTCTATGCCAGTTAAACCGTTTGAATTACGAGACTTGCAGGCACGAGCCAGCGGCGAATCGCTTGGGTGATGATGGCGATCCATTTGCACAAGCGAGCCGCCAACGACATGGCTTTAATTGCAAATCAATTCCAGCTTGAGGGTGGCATGGCGTCCGACAGTCGCGAGACGTCCGAACGCTGCGACTGCAACCTCGCGTTGGATGGGCCGAACCAGACCTACAACGAGGAGGCGTTCCGCTATTTTCTGGCGCTCGAGCAGAAACGCTCCGAGAGTTCCAGCCGTCCGTTCCTGCTTCTTCTGATCGACGTGAAGAAGGGAGCGGAGATGGCCGAGCGTCTGGACGCTAGAGTGGCGGCCAAGCTCTTTTCCGGCCTCTGGCTCAGCCTCCGGGAAACCGACGTGATCGGCTGGTATCGCGAGGAGCGGGTCGCGGGAGCCGTGTTGACTTTTAGGGAAACGCCCTCGACGGACATGGCCGCACAGATTTCTGACCGCGTGGGACGGGTCCTTCGGAAAGCACTTCCAGCGGCAGTGGTTGAACGCCTCCAGGTGCGCATCTATCAACTGCCAGCAAGGGTGAAGCGGTGATCGACACGCTGGGCTTCGAGACGTCGGACCTGAACGATGCGAACGATCGGTGGACGGCCCCCCGGCGCCGCATCGAGTTCGAACGACACCAGGCGCATGTTGTCAACGAATCGATATTCCGAAGCGTCCTCGTCCGGGAACGCAAGCGCGCCGATCGCTTCGATCAGCCCTTCCTGCTCGTGCTCGTGAGCCTCGATCAGGATGCGAGCGCGGGTGCCTCCTCGATCTGGGGCTCAATCATCGAAGGGCTGGCGGCGGTGAAGCGCGAGACGGACGTGATCGGTTGGTTCGATGGACGATCCGTCCTTGGGCTCATTGTTCCTGAGGTAGGCGCGTCCTCCTCGTCCGTGGCACTGGAGCTCGAGGGCCGCGTTCGTCGCGAACTGCAGGCCCGACTTGGTCCCGACGTTCGCAGCCGCGTATCCCTGCGGCTTCATGCGCATCCCGAAGAGAAGGAAGCCAGCGAGAGCACGTTTGCCCCAGTTGACCCGCTGCTGTCGAGCCTTCGACCACGCCAGGAACAGACGCCGCTGCGCGCTACGCTGAAGCGCGGGCTCGATATCATCGGCAGCGTGTCGATCCTGCTGGTGCTCACGCCACTCCTGCTTGTGGTAGCGGCCCTCATCAAGTTGACCTCTCCTGGTCCGGTGTTCTTCCGCCAGACGCGCGTCGGTAACCTGGCGAAGCCGTTCACGATGCTCAAGTTCCGATCGATGCACGTGAACAATGACGATGCCATTCATCAGCAGTACGTGAGCTGGTTCATCAAGTCGAGCAGCCAGAAGACGGGCGTGGGACAGCCAGGTGTATTCAAGATCGCCGACGATCCGAGAATCACGCCGATCGGCCACTTCATCAGGAAGACCAGCATCGACGAGCTGCCCCAGTTCTGGAACGTCCTGATGGGCGAGATGTCACTCGTCGGCCCGCGGCCGCCGCTCCCGTACGAAGTAGAGCAGTACAAGGCTTGGCACTGCCGTCGCGTCCTCGAGGCGCAGCCTGGAATTACCGGTCTGTGGCAGGTGACGGGGCGCAGCCGGACGACATTCGACGAGATGGTTCGCCTGGACCTGCGCTACGCCAGGAGCCACTCTCTCTGGACCGATATCAAAATCCTTCTCGCGACTCCTCGCGCCGTTATTTCAGGCAAAGGCGCCTGCTGACCGGCAGCGGGGCCGCCCGCGCGACCGCTCCCCAGCGGATCACGGAGTAGTAGTCGGATGTCCGACGTGAGAGACAGTGTGCCGATGAACGAGTATGCCTGCGTGACGGCCGATGTGAAGCTGGGCAAGGACGTCAAGCTTGGCAAGTTCATCAACTTGTATGGCTGCGAAGTCGGTGACGAAACGAAGATCGGCGCCTTCGTCGAGATTCAGAAGAATGCACGCATCGGCCGCCGCTGCAAGATCTCGAGCCACACGTTCATCTGTGAGGGCGTGACGATTGAAGATCATGTCTTCATCGGCCATGGCGTGATGTTCATCAACGATTCCTACCCACGCGCGACGACACCGACGGGAGAGCTGCAGACCGCGCAGGACTGGAAGCTCGAGTCGACGATCGTCAAGAAGGGGGCGTCGATTGGCTCAGGCGCGACGATTCTCTCGAAGGTTGTCATCGGGGAACATGCGATCGTCGGCGCGGGAAGCGTGGTCACCAGGGATGTTCCGGATCACGCGATAGTGGCGGGAAACCCGGCGCGCGTGTTGCGGCGCGTTAGCGTAGAAGCAGGAGCTGCGAATGACCGGCAATAGTGTGTCCGTCCTGGAATCGGCCCGCGCGGTCGAGACGAACGGTCCGAAGAAGACCAACGCGATCGAGCACAAGGCCCAGACCTCCCCCAACGTTGTTCGAGTAGGCGTCATCGGCTACGGTTACTGGGGTCCGAACATCGTTCGCAACTTTGCCGGCCTCGAGAATGCGCAGATCGTGGCCGTTTGCGACAAGAGCCCCGCCGCTCTCAAGCGCGCGAGCCGCCTGTATCCGGGCGTCCACTTCACGACGGACTTCACGGAGGTCCTGCAAGTCGCCGGACATCGATGCCGTCGCGGTCGTCACGCCGGTGTGGACGCACTACGAGCTGGCGAAGGCGGCACTCGAGAACGGCAAGCACGTGTTCGTCGAGAAGCCGTTCACGTCGACGCCGGCACAGGCGGAAGAGCTGATCGAGCTGGCCGAGCGGAAGAATCTGAAGATCATGGTCGACCACACGTTCCTCTTCAGCGGGGCGGTGCGAAAGATTCGTGAAGTGATCGATGCCGGAACTCTCGGTGCCCTCTACTACTTCGACTCGACTCGCGTGAACCTCGGCCTGTTCCAGCACGACGTCAGCGTGATCTGGGACCTCGCGCCGCACGATCTCTCGATCATGGACCACATCATCGGCGAGCAGCCGGAGGCGCTGGTGGCCACGGGCGGCAATCACCTGAACGGCCACGCGGACATGGCGTTCATCACGATTTATTTCCCGCGCAACATCATCGCGCACGTCAACGTGAACTGGCTGTCGCCGGTGAAGGTGCGGACGACGCTCATCGGCGGCAAGGACAAGATGCTCGTCTGGAACGATCTCGAAGCGGACGAGAAGATCAAGATCTACGACAAAGGCGTCCAGATCACGAACGGGCAGGAAGGGGTCTACGACCTGCTCGTGAGCTATCGCTCCGGCGACGTGTGGGCGCCGAAGTGCGACCAGACCGAAGCGCTGAAGGTCGAGCTGACGTACTTCATCGACTGCATCCTGAACGACCGGACACCGACCAACGACGGCGAAGCCGGTCTGCGCGTGGTCCGAATGCTCGATGCAGCGGACCAGTCGCTGAAGGAGCGTGGCAGACTCGTCTCCCTGTAAGTCCCTCGCACGATCGCGAGCGCCCCATTCTTCCGCCGCGGCAAGACCAGCTTCACCGTTTGTTCTATTTCTTTCAGCCCCTGCCGGTTCGGCTGAGCCTCCCCGTACGCCGTTCCAAAATGACCAGCGCCCTTGCGCGTGCGGATAATCTGGAGGGAGCGACAAGCACCTCTCGGCATCGCCCTGTGTCCGGACACCTGACGGCAGAGCGAGAGGCGTCGGCGAACGCCGGCGTGCCCGTGCGCGCAGACCCGATGGCCACAGCTCTTCTCGACTACTACCGGTGTCCCGAGGATCTGCCCGAATTCGAGACCGTCGGACCCGCCTCCGCCGACGAGGGGTATTTCGCGTTTGGCGACGCCATTGGCTTTGGCCGGCTGCAGGGCGCGCAACCGGCCAGGTACGTCACCGGCCGCATGCCCGAGGTTGCCGGCGCGATCGACGAGCGCCGTGACCGTGTCCGTCTGCCGTTCGACTTGTCAGCAGTGGTGACAAACCTTCGGCAGGAGCGATACCCTCAGACGTCACCCCGCGGGCTGCAACGGATGACCGCGGCAGGCGTCACGCAACGCGCCTACTACTTCCTTCGTCCGCTCCTGACGGTGGGCGTGAGGAAGTACCTCCAGCAAGTCCGCCTGGGCGGTTGGGAGAAGATTGCTTTCCCCCGCTGGCCGGTCGATTTCAGCGTCGACACGATGATGCAAGGCGCGATGGCGCTGGCGCTCGAGAGCCGCGGCGTCGAAGAGATTCCCTTCGTCTGGTTCTGGCCGAACGGGGCGTCGAGCTGCGCCATGATGACGCACGACGTCGAAGGCTCGACGGGGGAAGGGTTCTGCGGCCAGTTGATGGATCTGGATGACTCCGCCGGCATCAAGTCCGCCTTCCAGGTGGTTCCCGAGGCGCAGGCGTCAAAGAATCTTGTGAATGAGGTCCGCCGCCGCGGGTTCGAGGTGAATCTTCACGACCTCAACCACGACGGATACCTCTTTCACAACAGGCCGCAGTTCCTCGAACGTGCGCAACGGATCAACCGCTACGCACGGGACTTCGACTGCCGCGGATTCCGCTCCGGTGCGATGTATCGGGAGCAGGAGTGGTTTGACGCGCTCGAGTTCGCCTACGACATGTCGGTGCCGAACGTCGCCCATCTGGAACCACAGCGCGGCGGTTGCTGCACCGTGATGCCATACTTCGTCGGGAACCTCCTGGAGCTGCCGCTGACGACGACCCAGGATTATTCGCTCTTCCATATTCTCGGCAGCTATTCGACCGCACTCTGGCGGCAACAGATCGAATTGATCATGGCGCGAAACGGATTGGTGAGTTTTATCGCCCATCCCGACTATCTCTGCAACCCGCGCGCGCGCGGCGTGTATCGAGAGCTGCTGACGCACTTAATCTATCTGCGCCAAGAGAAGAACCTGTGGATCGCGCCACCAGGCGAGGTGAATGACTGGTGGCGCGCGCGGCAGCGCATGACGCTCATCCGATGTGGTGATTCGTGGCGGATCCAAGGACGCGACAGGCACCTCGCCAGGCTGGCGTACGCCAGGCTCGAGGGAGACCGTGTGGTCTACCGTCTCGCCCGCACGGTTCATGACGAGAGCCGACACCAGTCATGAACCGGATCCTCGGGAGCCTCCTCAACAGGATCGCGTTTATCGCGCCGGGTGGCTATGCCGTGCGGCCCGCGCTCCAGCGCTGGCGTGGTGTGTCGATGGGAAAACGCGTCTGGCTCGGGCTCTACGTATACCTGGACGATTTGCATCCAATGGCGGTGTCGATAGGCGACAACTGCTCGATCGGGATGCGGACGTCGATCCTGGCACACTTCTACTGGGGGCCACGCCGCGCCAGCAGCAACGGGAAGGTTGTGATCGAGAACAACGTCTTCGTGGGGCCCCACTGCGTCATCCTGCCCAACGTCACGATCGGCGAAGGTGCCGTGATCACCGCCGGGACAGTCGTCTCGCGAAACGTCCCGCCGCACACCTACTGGGGCGTTCCACCGGCCGAGGCGCTCGCCGAAGTGAGCGTGCCGCTGACCGCGGAACACAGTTACGCCCAGTTTTTGCTCGGCATGAAGCCGGTGTCGCGGCCTTCGGTGGCGGATAGGCGCGGTGGGCCGGTAGGCTGATGACTGCCGCCGGCGCCGCCACATCTCGCAACGCCGTCTCGCCCATCGGCGCTGACCGACTGCTGCAGTCTGGCTTCCTGCGCGCGTCGCGAACGTTGCCGCACCGTCCGGCGCTCGACGTGGCAGGGGAGATCTTCACGTAACCACAGCCTAGGCGAGAAGGCGGCGGCGCTGGCCTCTACGATCCAGCAGCGGACGCCAGCGGACGGCCCGACGCTCACCGCGGTGTTCGCTCACCGGACGGTGACGGCCTTTGCCGGCGCGCTGGCGGCACTGGTCGCGGGCAATGGATACGTACCGCTGAATCGCACGTTTCCGGTCAGTCGTACGCGCTCAATGCTGCAGAGCGCGGGGTGCCGCTCGCTGGTCGTCGACGCGCAGTCCGAGGCGCAGCTTGACGAGGTGCTGGACGGTATCGCGGGTCCGCTGCTCGTGCTGGTGCCCGAGCGCAAGAACGGCGATGCGCTGGCTCGGCGCTGGCCCAGCCACACGGTGCTCGGTTCCGACGAGTTGGAGTTGCATTCGACACTTCGAGAGTCATCGTCGTCCACATCGCCCGATTCGATCGCCTACCTGCTGTTCACGTCCGGAAGCACGGGCGTGCCCAAGGGGGTGATGGTGTCGCATCGCAACGTGACACATTTTGTCGATGCGATGGTTGATCGCTACAGCATCACGCCCGACGACCGTTTTTCGCAGATGTTCGACGCCACGTTCGACCTCTCGGTGCTCGACATGTTCGTCGCCTGGGAGCGAGGTGCATGTGTGTGCAGTCCGTCGGAGAAGATCCTTCTGAACCCCGGCGCATTCATTCGGGAGAAGGCACTCACGGTCTGGACATCTGTTCCCAGTGTTGCCACCTTCATGAAGCGGTTCGGCGCTCTGAAGCCGAATCGCTTTGAGTCGTTGCGATGGAGCCTCTTCTGCGGTGAGCCGCTGCCGGTCGAAGTGGCGAGTGCCTGGGCCGCCGCTGCGCCACGGTCGACGATTGAAAATCTCTACGGACCCACGGAGCTGACGGTTGCCTGCACGCTCTATCGGTGGGATCCGGGCTCGTCGCCGGTTGAATCGGTCCAGGGCGTTGTGCCGATTGGCCATCCCTTTCCGGGAATGGAAGCGATTGTGGTGGACGACGAGCTGCACGAAGTGGAGTCAGGCGCGACCGGCGAGCTGCTGATGAGCGGGCCGCAGGTCACCCCTGGCTATTGGTGCAACCCGGAGGCGACCGCGCGGTTGTACGTTGTGCTCCCGGGACGCCAAGGCGTGTTCTACCGGACCGGCGATCGAGTGCGCAGGCCGATGAAGTCAGCTCCAATGACCTATGTGGGCCGCTTCGACCACCAAATCAAGGTGCTCGGTTTCCGCGTCGAACTCGGCGAAATCGAAGCGCGGTTACGTGAACAGGCAGGCGTCGCTGCCGCCGTCGCACTCGGCTGGCCGCTGACACGGACGGGCGCCGGAGGCATTGTCGCGTTCGTTGCCGGTACGGGGATCGATCCCGCGAGCATTCGCGTCAGCCTCAAGAGCACGCTGCCGAGCTATGCCATTCCGCAGGCCATCCACGTGCTGCCGGAGCTACCGCAGAATGCGAACGGCAAGGTGGATCGTCAGGCGCTCTCGAGGCTTCTGTCATGAGCGGCCGCACCGTGGCCGATGTGAGGGGGTTGATTCTGTCCTGCTGCGAGGCGACGGGCTCAACGCCCGTTACGGGTGATCTGCCAGACGAATTTGATCTTCGTGCCGAAGGGCTGGTGGATTCGATCGGCTTTGTCGCGCTTCTCAGCGAATTGGAGACACGCCTCGGCTGCCAGATCGATTTCGACCGCCTGGATCCCGACGACCTCACGCGGATTGGTCCGCTGGCGCGCTATATCGCCGAGCGCGCGTGAGTGGGATGGCTTGAGATGACCCTGACCAGGAGAACGGCTCTCTTCGGCGCGTATTGTCTGGGCCTGGTGCTGAGCCACGTGCAGGTCTTGCGGGCGCTCTACGACTACTCGCGGGAGAACGTGTCCACGTCCCATGTCGTGCTGATCCCGCTGGTCACTTCGGTGCTGGTCTTTCAGGAACGAGCGTCGATCTTCTCTTCGGTGCGCACGTCTCGGGCCGGGCTCGCCGTTGTGCTCTTGGGCGCTGCCCTCTCGCCCGTCGCTCGGCTGTCCTGGGCGGGCGCCGGTCATGGCGACGCGCTGACCTGGGTCGTCGGTTCACTGGTCGTCCTCGTTGTCGGCGGATTCGTGTTGATTTACGGCGAAGCCGCGGCGAAGGCGGCGACCTTTCCATTGGTTTTCCTCTTGTTCATGGTCCCTATTCCGGGTGGGCTTCTGAACGGCGCGACATGGCTGCTTAAGAAGGGATCGACCGAGACCGTCGCCGGGTTGTTCTGGTTGACCGGCACCCCGTACCATCGAGAGGGCTTCGTGTTCTCGCTGCCGAACCTGGTCATCGAGGTCGCCGACGAGTGCAGCGGCATCCGCTCGAGTATCGCTCTTCTCCTGACCACTCTGCTTGCGGGACACATGCTTCTGCACCGGCGCCGAAACCAGATCCTCCTCGTCCTGTCGGTCTTCCCTCTGGCCGTCCTCAAGAACGCCATTCGGATTGTGAGCCTCTCACTGCTCGCGATTCATGTCGACCCGGGTTTCATTGTCGGGCGTTTGCATCACGAGGGCGGGTTCGTGTTCTTCCTGATATCGCTGGCGGTTTTATCGCCAGTTTTCTCGTTTCTTCGCAATTCCGAAATGCGGCCTCGTGCCGGCGACTCACCTGCCTGACGCACGCAGGTCGACGGACGTTACGCAAACTCGATTGTGCTCATGCCCCCGGCAACCTGTAGTAGGCTCCCTAATCGATCCATGACCTCATGGTGGGGCGACCGTCGATCCGAGAGACGCATGCAGCGAACGCAGAACGAACAGGGTGAGTCCCCCACATCCACGAGCCCGGTGGACCGATTCGCACGATTTGCCGAGACGACATCTATCCGTCAGGATCTGAGAAACAAGTCGATCCGAGGTGCCGCCTATCTGGCGGCGGCGAGCGTCGCGGATTTCGGGCTGCGGATCCTGTCCACGTTGATCCTGGCGCGGCTGCTGATGCCGGAGCACTTCGGACTGGTCGGCATGGTCACGGTCGTCACCGTAGTTGCCGAGAATGTCAGCTCGCTGGGCCTGTCGACCGTCACGGTCCAACGGCGGGGAATCACGCACCAACAGGTCAGCTCTCTCTTCTGGATCAATGCCGCCGTCGGCCTCGCCATCACGCTGTTGATTGCGTTGTCATCGCCGGCGCTGGCCTCGTACTACCGGGATCCGCGGCTGGTCCCGATCACGATTGCGCTGTCGACCAACTTCCTGTGGTTGGGCCTCACCGTCCAGCATGAAGCGTTGTTGAACCGGCAGATGAAGCAACGGCAACTGTCGCTGGTTCGTCTCGGCGCGGCAGTGGTCGGAACCGGCCTTGCCGCCTTGCTTGCCCTGCGGGGGTATGGATACTGGGCTCTCGTATGGCGGGAGGTGGCGCGCAGTGCGCTCATCGCCGCCGGCGTCTGGGCCTACTGCCCCTGGCTGCCAGGGTTGCCAAAGTCGAGGCGCGGAGATCGGCAGCCTCCTGAAATTCGGGGGAGATCTCACCCTGAACCAGTTTCTGTCGACCCTGGTCTCCAGTCTCGACCGTTTGCTCATTGGCCGGTTCTTCGGTGCGGCGCCGCTGGGGATGTATTACCAGGCCAAGCAACTGATCGTCGTCGCCCTGGAACAGCTGAGCGGCCCCATCACCGGAGTGTCGCAGCCAGGCTTGAGCGCGCTTCAGGACCATCGCGAGCAGTATCGACGGTACTATCAGAAAATCGTCTTCGTCGTCGCGCTGGCGACCATGCCGCTGTGTACCTTCGCGGCGGTCTACGCCGCGGAGATTACGCTCGTCGTGTTGGGAAAGAAGTGGGCAGACACTGCAGTATTCGTTCGCATATTCAGCGTGACCGGGTTCATTCGCGTGGTGCTGGGCACCACTGGCGTCGTCTTGATCACCAGCGGACACTCGCGCCGGATTCTGAAGATTGGAATGCTGCGGAATGCCGTGCTCATCGTGCTGACGCTGATCGGTGTTCCCTGGGGCGCGGTGGGCGTCGCGATGGCTCAGCTCGGAACTGCCGTCTTCATGTTGCTGCCCAGCCTTCGCTACACCTTTCCGCTGACACCCGTGACCGCCGGTAACTTCCTCCAGGCTTTGAGGACGCCCCTTGTCGGAGGGGCGGCGATGATCACTGCGCTCTTCGTGCTTCGCCAGGCGATACCCCCGATGAGCGTCGCGCCGACGATCGCGATCGGCGCGGCCGTGTCTGCGGTGTTCTATATCGGCGCCTGTCTCTGGCTACCCGAGGGTCGTCGTGAGTTGGCAGAGCTACGAGAGGATCTGGCGGGAGTGCTCTCCCGAAAGAATGCCAAGCCGGATGCGGTAAGCGCTCCTGCCGCCTATGATTGCGCATCACCCTGTTTCCCTGACTACACGTAATGCGTCTGGTTGTCCCATTCGGGTTCTACGGTTGTGGCAATACCGGTGACGAGGCAACACTGAACGGTTTTGCCCGACTGCTGGATACGCCGATCTGGGCGCACATGTGTCGGTGTGCAGTCGCAATCCTGCGCACACCGCGCGTGTCGAGCCGACCTTGAAGTATTTCAGTGCTTCAGGTACGGACCCGCGGCGCTGGGTCGCGAATGTCAGGGCCTCCGCCCACGTGTTTGCTGGCGGCACGCCAATACAGGACGTGTTGGGGGATTGGCCGCTCTCCGAAGTCGCGCCGCTGGTGCGGGCGACGAACCGCCAGCGCGTCCCGATCACTTTCGTTGGCGTAGGCGTCGAGAGTCTTCACTCGGAGAAGTCGCGTCGGATTCTCGCCGGCCAGATCATCCCGGGCGTGCGCCACTGGAGCGTCCGCTCGGAGCGCGACCGCGAGCGACTGATGTCTGTAGGGGCGTCCGCCGCCTCGGTTACGGTTGCCGCGGACATGGCGTGGCTGATCGAGCCGGTGTCGAACGCGTTTGGGCGCGAGCAATTAGGGCGGCTTGCCGTCGATTGTGATCGCCCGCTCGTGGCGGTCAACTTGGTGAACGAGAACGACATCTTCGACCAGCAACCGCTGCTGGTGGACGAATTGGCTTCGGCGCTGGACCGCGTCATTCTTCAGATGAATGCCCGGGTGATCTTTCTGGCACAGGAGATCAGGAAAGGGCCGACCTTCGACTCCGCTGCGGCAGCGCGGGTCCGGGATCGCATGCGCTGCGCCGATCGCGCCGTGCTGGTTCCCAATGTCTACTACTCGCCGCAGGAGCTGATGTCGATCATGGCCTGTTGCTCGCTGTCCATCAGCATGCGCTATCACTTCTGCCTGTTGAACGCGCTGCAGGGCGTACCTTTCATCGCCATCGAGCGGACCGACAAACTGTCCGACCTCTGCTGGGATCTCGACTGGCGCGCAGCCCTGAAAACATCCGATATCAAGGCGCGAGTCCTGACCGATCACATCGAGCGACTGACGCAGGACTCGGTCCCGCTCGGCGCGGAGCTGAAACGGCGAGCCCGAGCGATGAAAGATCGATCCCTGCGAAATGTTCTGGCCCTGAACCCGCTGCGAGATGGCTCGGTCACTCGACGGGCGCAGTTCGTCGGGCGATAACGCCGCTGCTTACACTACTTGTTGAATGGATTTGACCTATGAGTGTCACAGAAAAGCGATCAATCCCTTTGTCGTTTCCCACGCTTGGCGAAAAAGAGGCCGAGTACGTGATGGATTGCCTTCAGAGCAAGTGGATATCATCCGCTGGGAAGTACGTCGAGCGGTTCGAGCGTGCGTTTGCCGAGGTCGCCGGCGTGAAGCACGCGATGAGCTGTTCCAACGGTACCGTGGCCCTGCACCTTGCGCTCCTCGGCCTCGGGCTGCGGCCGGACGATGAAGTTCTGGTGCCGACGCTGACGTTCGTCGCTGGTGCCAACGCGGTCGTGTACTGCGGGGCGACGCCGGTGTTCGTGGATATCGATCCCGATATCTGGTGCATCGATGCCGCGCAGCTGGAAGCACGCATCACGGCGAAGACCCGCGCCATCATCGCGGTGCACCTCCGTGGGCATCCGGCGGACATGGCGGTCATCATGGAGGTCGCACGTCGACATGGCCTGTGGGTCATCGAGGACGCCGCCCAGGCCCACGGCGCCCAGGTGCGCGGGAATCCGGTCGGCTCCATTGGAGACGTCGGCACGTTCAGCTTCTTCGGGAACAAGATGCTGACGACCGGCGAGGGTGGCATGGTCACCACGAATGACGATGGCCTGGCCGAACGGATTCGGCTGCTCAAGAATCAGGGGATGACGCAGGTGCGGCGTTACTGGCATCCCGTGGTGGGGTACAACTACCGCCTCACGAATATCCAGGCTGCGATCGGACTGGCGCAAGTTGAGCGCCTCGACGAGCAGCTCCGGCGCCATCAGGACGTGGCAGCCTGGTACCGGGAAGAACTTGCCGGAGTTCAGGGGGTATCCTGGCAGCAGCAGCGGGACTGGGCCCGCCACGCCTGGTGGCAGTTCGTTGCCGTAATCGACGAGACGTTCGCGCCGGATCGGGACGCAGTGCTCGAGACGCTGCAGCAGGCCGGAATCGATGCGCGGCGCATCTACTATCCCATGCATCAGCTGCCGATCTTTCAGCACCTCCCTAACGCTCCGTGTCCCGTCGCCGATCGGTTGGCGGCGCGCGCCGTCTGCCTGCCAACGTGGGCCGGCTTGGCGCGGGAGGATGTTCGCTTCGTCTGTCAGCGTCTGCTGGAGTGCACGCGCACCAAGTAGCGACTGCCGATCCCAGCGGTGGCGACCCCGTAAGCGTTCTGTTGCCGGACGACGATCGTCGTCGGATCACGCTTCGACGGCCAGGGCCGGCTTCCACCCGCCTTCGAGCTCGCCGATTCGGCGAGATCACCAGGGCGGCGCACCGGATTGACGGGATCCGACAGCGGGTGTTGCGTGACGGCTGGGGCTCGACGCACTTCATGTGGCCTGCGTCGACGATTTGCTGAGGACTCAAGACGATAGCATGGGTAGCATTGAACAGCTGAAAGTTGCGATCGACATCAATGTGACGCCTGGCGTCAGCGGCGGGATCGTCCAGTCGACGCAGGGGCTCGTGGCGTCGCTCGGAGAGCTCGACGGTCCGGAAGAATATGTTCTGGTGACGGACAAGTCCGAGCAGGCCGATTGGATCCAGAAGAGCTGTGGTTCCAACTCGCGGGTCGCGGCGATGCCGCACACGCGTGGCCGCAAGAGGGCCACTCGCCACATCGAGGAGGGGGCCGTGAAGCGTGTGCTTCGGCCCGCCGTGAACGCGGTCCGGGACACCATCAGTCGTTTGATGCCGCAGGCCGACTGGCCGCAGGTGGTCGTGTCCGATGGCTTTTATGAAGGTCTCGACTGCGACATCATGCATTTCCCTACGCAGTGGTACGTCCTGTGCGCGCTGCCGACGATCTACAACCCGCACGATCTGCAACATCTGCACTATCCGCAGTTTTTCACGCCAAGCGAGCTGGCGTACCGGGAGACCGTGTATCGGACCGCTTGCCAGATCTCGAACACCGTCGTGGTAGGGTCGGAGTGGATCAAACAGGACGTTGTGCGCCAGTACGGCGTGAGCACGCACAAGGTGCAAATCATTCCGTGGGCACCGCCGACAGTCCAGTATCCGCAGGTGTCCGCCGACGATCTCGAGGAAGCGGCGCGCAGGCTCGCGCTGCCGCAGACCTACACCCTGTATCCGGCTGTGACGTGGCCGCACAAGAATCACCTGCGCTTGCTGGACGCGCTGGCCCACTTGCGCGATCGCCGCGGCGTCTCGGTGAATCTGGTGTGCACGGGGGCGCGGTACGAAAGCCACTGGCCGAAAGTGGCGCAGCGCGTGACGGACCTGCGGCTCGAGAACCAAGTGACGTTCCTCGGCTTTCTCTCGGAAGCGGACCTTCGAGCGGTGTACCGGCGGGCGCAGTTTCTGGTTCTTCCCACGCTGTTCGAAGCCGACAGTTGTCCAATCCACGAGGCATGGTCCGAGGAGCTTCCCGTCGCGAGCTCGAATCACACGGCGCTTCCCGAGCAGGTTGGCGACGCAGGACTGCTGTTCGATGCTGCGGACGTGTCCGCGATTGCCGACGCGATCCAACGGATGTCGGAAGACGCGGCGCTGCGTCGGCAGCTCGTAGAACGAGGCCGACGACGCGTCAAGGACTTCGACTGGAACCGTACCGCCATGGCCTATCGCGCGCTGTACCGCCGTGCCGCGGGGAGAACGCTCAGCGAGGAAGACCGGTGGCTGCTTCAATGGGACTGGATGAAGGAGCCGGCACGACTGGCGTCACCGGGATAGTGCGATGAAACGATGCGTGCAGATGAACCGCGATTCCTCGCTTCCAGTGCCGCGTGCGTACCGTTCTTCCGGAGCAGCTCGACGCCCGGCCTACCCGATGAGCCCGATCCATGATTGAAATCGCTGTCGTCATTCCGACCTTCAACCGGGCGCCACTACTTGCGCGGGCGCTTGACAGCGTCTTGAACCAGACGCTGCCTCCGCAGCAGGTGATTGTGGTCGACGACGGGTCAACCGACCACACGAGCGAGATCGCCAGCCGCTATCAGGGACGAATTGAATTCGTTCGGCAAGACAATGGGGGGGCGTCGGCGGCGCGCAATCGCGGGATCGAGTTGGCCCGCGGCGGTTGGATCGCTTTCCTGGACTCGGATGACTATTGGAAGCCGGGACATCTCGCCGCGCTCGAGGCGGCCATCGCCGCTACCGATAGCCGCGCAGTGGTTTACTTCGACGACATGCAGATGCCCGACACGACCGCAACCTTGTGGGAGGGCATCGGGTTTCAGCCCCGTCGACCCTGGCAGCTGGTCGACGACGCGAGCGCCTGGGCCCTCATGAAGAGGCAGCCAATGATGCTGCAAACATCCGCCATACGAAAGGACGCCCTCCAGCGCGTCGGCGGACTGGATCCCAGGTTTCGCCTCGTTCACGATTCGCATCTCTTCTGCCTGCTCGGCATTGGCGCCGCGGCGTGCGCGGTCGGCGCCGTCGGCTGCATCCAGACCTCAGATGACGCCACGACTGCGCGGCTGACGACCGCGATCCCGTTGAACTCTCAGGGAAAGACCGCCGAAGACTTTTTGATGTGGACCGACATCCTGGAGCGAAACTGCCCGGTGCCGGAGCCCCTGCGGCGACTGGTCCTGTGCAACGCGGCTGGCTCGTGCTGGAGCATCGGTCGCGATCTGCTGAGATCGGGCCACTATGTCCAGGGAGTTCTCACCATCATCCGCGCACTTGCCCTCGACACGAGGTTCGCATTCTGGATGCTGCGCCATGGCACGCAGCGTGGCTACGACTACGCCGTGCGGCCGAAGTGCGCGGAGGTGGCGTCAGATAGTACGAATCCCTACCGCGATCAGGTGTGTTGACGACCACCTACACCTTCGCGATTCGCGCAGTGAGACCTTCTAACCGCCTCGACCGGTCGCACGGCGCACGGTATGTACCTGTGCGGCACTAATTGCCCAATCTCCAGTAGACGGCACCGCGGAGCGTTCCGCCACGCAGTGCTCTCCTCCAGATACCAGAGTCTAACGATCGAGAAGGGGATGTGAATGAGGCCGACCGTTTCGATATGCCTCCCGAACTTGAATACGCGCCCATTTCTGCCTGAAAGATTTGCCACCATTCGCGAGCAGTCGTTCAAAGACTGGGAACTGTTGGTCTACGACAGCTACTCGAATGATGGAGCGTGGGAATACATCCAGGAGCAGGCCCGACACGAGCCACGCATGCGGGCGTGGCAGGGGCCGCGCGAAGGCACTCCGGGAAGTTGGAATCCGTGTATTCGGGCAGCGACGGGCGAGTACGTTTACATTGCGACGAGCGATGACACGATGCCACCCGATTGTCTTGAGAAGCTGGTCGCGGCGCTCGAGGCCTACCCTGAATGTGACGTCGCGCACTGTCGATTGCGGGCGATAGACGAAAATGGGGCCGAAATCCCGGGGCCCTCTTGGCACACGTCCATCTTCGCGCGCAGCTCAGGGCCGCTCGTTGAACGCGTCCATGTTCGAAAGGCGCCATACGACGGGTTGCTGCACCTTATTGGTGGAAACGTCTACGTCTCAATAACGCAGTTGCTCATTCGTCGATCCCTCTTTGACCGCATCGGCCTGTTTGAATCGAAATGGGGGTCTGTGGGCGACTTCAACTGGGGAATGCGCGCTGGACTTGTCGGCAACGTCGTCCATGTGCCCGACACCTGGGGTGGATGGCGTCTTCATTCGGGACAGGCGACCGCGGGTGTCGCGCTGACGTCGGACGAGCATGTTCGCAAGGTGGAAGACATGATTGTCGATGCGATTGCGGCATGCGAGAAATTCCTCACGCCTTCGGTCAGTCGACACTTGCACAGTCGCTGGGCTCCGGAGACTCGAGAGTGCCGCTCCTTGTTTCGGGAAGTCTCGCAGCATGAGAGTGCCATGAGGCGCAAGGCGTTGGTGGTCCGCAAGCTCTTCGCTGGTTCGCCGGCGGCGCGCGCCTATTTCAGCATGTGGCTACAGGGGTCAATCCCGTGGTCGGTGGCGTTTCCGCGGACGGTGGAACGTTGGCTCAAGGACGAGGGATTGGGCGCGGTTTTATTGGGACAGTCAGACGGGGCTCGTGATTAGGCGCCCGTCGAGCGCATTAGCGGGGCCCCGTTCTTTGGGGCAGGCGGCCGTCCGCCGACGGCCGCATTCGCTCATCCAGCTCGACCAGAGGCTTGGTGACCAGCGGTCACCAGGCTGCGACCGCGTCACGACGACAGAAGGCACCCAGTTGGAAGATTTTAGTCGCCGCTTTTGCAAGCCACTCCGAACTCTCAGTTTGGCGCCGCCAGCAACATCTGTGTTTTCTTACATTTACGTCCATGAACCTCGTTGTCTTTCTTGGCCGTAACCTTGCTCAACACGGGCTGGTCGGTACCACCGCAGACGAACCGGTCCTCTTCGAAAGAGTTGCTATTGCTGCGCTGGCCGTGCCTGAGGTGTGGCTGAGATTTTCGGCTAGAAGTTAGACGCGACATTTTTGGAGCATCGAGAGACTATGAGAATGGATTCGAACGAGATCGTGGTCGTGTGTGGCGCGGGCGGCTTCATCGGCGGTCACCTGGTCGCCGATCTCTTGCGTCAGGGTCATCACAGAATTCGTGCTGTCGACCTCAAGCCGATCGACGAGTGGTACCAGGTCTTCCCAGATGTGGAAAACCTGCGGCTCGACCTCCAGGAGAAGGACGCCTGCGATACTGCGCTGCGTGGTGCGGGCGTGGTTTACAACCTGGCGGCGGACATGGGTGGCATGGGGTTCATCGAGAACAATCGCGCCCTGTGCATGCTGTCGGTGTTGATCAACACGCACCTGCTGATGTCGGCGCGGAAGTTCGGTGTCGAGCGCTTTTTTTATGCCTCCTCGGCGTGCGTGTATGCAGCGGACAAGCAGGTCTCGGAGAACATTGTCCCGCTGAAGGAATCGGATGCCTATCCGGCGATGCCAGAGGACGGATACGGGTGGGAGAAGTTGTTCAGCGAGCGCATGTGCCGCCACTTCCGCGAGGACTTCGGCGTTCAGACGCGCGTCGCCCGCTACCACAATGTGTACGGACCACACGGCACGTGGCTGGGCGGTCGCGAGAAGGCGCCGGCCGCCATCTGCCGAAAAGTGATCGAAGCGAAGCTGTCCGGGCGGCATGAGATCGAGATTTGGGGTTCACGGCAACCAGACTCGCAGTTTCATGTACATCGACGACTGCCTAAAAGGCACCCAGATGATCCTGAACAGCGACGTCGAGGAACCGCTCAACCTTGGCAGCGACGAGTTGGTGACGATCAACCAACTGGTCGACGTCGTCGAAGATATCGCTGGGATCAGGCTCAAACGAAACTACGATCTGGCTGCGCCCAAGGGAGTGAATGGGCGAAACAGCGACAATGACCGCATTAAGGAGTGTCTGGGGTGGGCGCCCGGGATCCGCCTGGCTGACGGCATGGAGAAAACTTATCGCTGGATTTACGATCAAATCGTCGCGACCCACGATTCTCAGGGTCTCGCAGGGCGATCAGCGTTCCGTCCGCCTAACGTGTGTTCCTTGCGCTTCCGCGGTTGTCGCCGCAATGCGGACTTTTTGCGCACCTTCTGGAACGCAGCGCGCGCGTCACGGCGGAATCGACCCGGGCGGGAGCTGAACGCATGATTATCGCAAGAACGCCATTTCGAATATCGTTCCTCGGAGGAGGCACGGACTATCCGTCTTGGTACCGTAAGCACGGTGGGGCCGTGCTCGGCGCCACCATTGACAAGTACGGATACATCACATGCCGGCACCTTCCACCGTTCCACGAGCATCGGATCTCGATCGTGTATTCCAAGATGGAGAACTGCAACACGATCGACGAGATCAAGCATCCCGCCGCGCGCGAGGTGCTTCGCTTTCTCAAGGTCGACCGCGGCGTCGAGATCCACCACGACGCTGACCTGCCCGCTCGCAGCGGCATGGGATCGAGCTCCACGTTCACCGTCGGGCTGATCCACGCGCTCCATGCACTTCAGGGTCAGATGGTCGGCAAGCAGCAGTTGGCCATGGAGAGCATTCACGTCGAACAGGAGATCCTCAAGGAGGCCGTCGGATCGCAGGATCAGGTGCATGCCGCATACGGCGGACTGAACCATATCCTCTTCCATCCGAACGGCGAGATCTCCGTGCGGCCGGTGACCATTCCTCCGCACCGCGTGACGACCTTCAACGATCGCACCTGATGCTGTTTTACACCGGGATCAAGCGGACTGCCGCGACCGTGGCGGAGACCTTCATTCACGACCTCGACGCCCGACGCCGGCAACTGCGGATTATGAAGGACCTCGTCGACGAGGGATTGGCGATTCTGAACCGCGAGGATGACATCAGGGGATTCGGCATTCTGCTGCACGAAGCCTGGCAGGCAAAGCGCAGCCTCGCCGCCAGCGTCTCGAACGACGACGTGGACCACCTGTACGCGCGTGCGCGCGCGGCGGGCGCCATCGGCGGCAAGCTGACCGGCGCCGGCGGCGGCGGGTTCCTGCTGCTCTTCGCAGCACCGGAGAAACACGACGATATCCGGGCCGAGCTCAATGAGCTGGTCTACGTTCCAGTCAGCCTGGATTTTTCCGGTAGCCAAATCATCTACTACGAACCCGAACAGGACTACTCGGCCGTCGAACAGTCCCGCGCCGGCCAGACCATCAAGCCGTTTCGGGAGCTGCAGACCAACTATTCAAGCTAGAGCCCACCCGCAGGCTGATCGCAATGATCCGCGGCGACCCCCCGCCGCCTGAGGTGATTCACAGGTATGTCAGGATCCGCTCCCCTGAAGATTCTCGTGACTGGTGGGGCCGGTTACATCGGGTCCGTCCTGGTGCCGGCGTTGCTCGCAGACGGCCACGACGTGACGGTCCTCGATTCGTTCCTGTACGGACAGACGCCGCTGCTGGACTGCTGTGTCCAGCCAAAACTCCGAATCGTTCGCGGGGACGCTCGAGACAGCGGGTTGGTGTCGCCGCTTGTCGCGAAGGCCGACGCGGTACTGCCGCTGGCGTGCCTCACCGGCGCTCCGGTCTGCGACAAGGATCCCTGGATGGCCAGGGGAGTCAATCATGACGCCGTGCGCGCGATCGCCGAGCAGCTCAGCCCGCAACAGATGCTCGTGTTTCCCTCGACAAACAGCGGATATGGCGTCGGAGAAGCCAACATCTACTGTGACGAAAACACGCCTCTACGACCCATCTCGCTGTACGGGCGATTGAAAGTCGAGGTCGAGCAGTACCTGCTCGATCGTGGAAACTGCGTGACCTTTCGGTTCGCGACACTCTTCGGCACCAGCCCTCGCATGCGGCTGGATCTGTTGGTCAACGACTTTGTATACCGGGCTGTTTACGACAAGGTCGTCGTGCTGTTCGAACCACACTTCAAGCGCAACTACTTGCACGTTCGCGATGGCGCGGGCGCGTTCCGGCACGCCTTGGCCAACTACGATCGCATGAAGGGTCGACCCTACAACGTCGGGCTGAGCGACGCCAATATCAGCAAGGCCGAGCTGTGTGACGCGATCAAAACCTACATCCCGACCTTCACCTATCTGGTTGCCGAGCTCGGAAAGGACCCCGACCAGCGGAACTACATCGTCAGCAACGAGCGCATCGAGTCGACTGGATTCTCGACGAGCATCGGGCTGGACGCCGGCATCCAGGACCTCATCCGAGGCTACCAAGTGATTCGACGAAATCAGTATGCCAATGCGTAGGAAGGCGCCCGCCGTGTGGGCATGACGACCGACATCCTTCCGAGCCGCGGGTGGCAATCCGTCAACGTCCGTGAGTTGTGGCAGTTCCGGGAGCTGCTCTACTTCCTGGTGTGGCGCGACGTCAAGATTCGCTACAAGCAGACCGTGCTCGGCGCCGCGTGGGCGATCCTGCAGCCGGCCCTCATGATGATCGTGTTTACGATCTTCCTTGGGGGCATGGCAAACGTTCCCTCAGCCAACGACCCGGTCTTCGTCTATGCCGGAATGCTGCCGTGGACCTTTTTTGCTTCCGCCATGGCCAATGCGGGGAACAGCCTCGTCAATTCAGAGCGGCTGATCACGAAGGTGTACTTCCCTCGACTTGCGGTGCCGCTGGCCGCTGTCGGGGCGGCCGTAGTGGATTTCGTCATCGCGTCACTGCTCCTTGTCGCGATGATGATCTGGCGCGGCGTCGTGCCGGGCGTCGGGGTTCTGATGGTGCCGGTGATCTTTGGACTGCTCACGCTGGCCGCCGCAGGTATGGGAACCTTGCTTGCGGCGCTGACGGTGGCCTACCGCGACTTCCGGTTCATCATTCCATTTCTGGCGCAGTTCTGGTTGTTCGCGACGCCGGCCGCCTATAGCCGCCCGCCCGCTGACGCCTCGCCCTGGATTAAGCTCCTCATTGTAGCGAATCCCGTCAATGGACTGATCGCGTCGTTCCGTTCGGCCCTGTTCGGGGAGCCCATTCCGTGGGCGCTGCTCGGGTCTGCCGCCGTGCTGGTTCTGGTGACGTTCGGCGTAGGCGCGCTGTACTTCCGTCGAGTTGAAGACGCCTTCGCGGACATCGTCTAATGAACGCCGCAATTACTGTTGAAGCCATCAGCAAGCGGTATCAGCTTACGCATGCGGCCGGCTACCGGACGCTGCGTGAGGCGCTCATGGATCTCGCGAAAGCGCCAGTGCGCCGATTGCGTCGCGGTCCCCGGATTCACTCGTCGAGGATTTCTGGGCCCTGAGGGATGTGAGCCTCCAGATTCAGCCAGGGGAGGTCGTGGGCGTCATCGGCCGGAACGGCGCAGGAAAAAGCACGTTCCTCAAGATTCTTGTCACGCGTCACGAAGCCAACTACGGGACGCGTGAGGCTGGAAGGTCGGGTCGGAAGCCTCCTCGAGGTCGGCACCGGCTTCCACCCGGAGCTGAGCGGGCGCGAGAACATCTTTCTCAACGGCGCAATTCTCGGGATGTCGAAACGCGAGATTGCCGCTCGCTTCGACGAGATCGTGGATTTTGCCGAGTGCGGGCAGTTTCTTGACACCCCCGTCAAACGCTACTCGAGCGGTATGTACGTGCGCTTGGCATTCGCCGTGGCGGCACACTTGGAACCGGAAATCCTGCTCGTCGATGAAGTGCTTGCGGTCGGTGACGCGGCGTTTCAGCGAAAATGCCTGGGCAAGATGGGTGAGGTCGCCAAGCAGGGGCGGACGGTTCTGTTTGTGAGCCACAACATGGCGGCTATCACCAGGCTCTGCGAGCGGGCGTTGTGGTTCGACCGCGGCGGGCTGCGGGAGAGTGGCAAGCCGCAGGAGACTGTCGCAAGGTATCTGGCGTCGAGTGCAGCCGAAGGCGGCGAAGTCGTCTATTCGGACGCCGACGGCCACTCGGTTCCCGGCTCAGAGTACATTCGGCTCGAGGCAATCCGGGTGCGGAGCACGAACGGGGACGTCTCGACGACCCTCGACGTGCGGTTTCCCTTCACGATTGACGTGCAGTACCGCGTGCTGCGCCGAACCACCAACCTGCGGGTTGGCGTGCGGTTGAGCGCTCATGAGGGCACGGTGCTGTTGTCAACGACTGACATGGACGATCAGGAGGAACTGACGCGCGAACCCGGAGTGTACGTCAGTCGCTGTCAGGTCCCAGGGGAGCTGCTGAACTACGGCCTCTACTACGTGACCGTCGGCTGCGATACGCCGTCGGTGCAATCTCATTTCCTGGTTGATCACGGCCTTGCGTTCCAAGTTGCACCTACCGGCGGTGTCGGCGGACACATCAATGACGGTCGGACCGGTCTGTTGCGGCTTCGTCTGCCGTGGACGCTCGAGAGGGTCGAACAGTGAGGTTTGCGCAGCCTCTGCGGTCCACCGCGCGTCTCGTGCGAAATTCGATCAGTTCCCGTCTGTGTCGGGCGGACTACAAGCGCTGGAGCTCTCCGCAGGGGCTGGAAGAATGGTGGGAGGATCGCACGCGCGTGATCGCTGCCTTGATCCCACCTGAATCGCGGGTGCTCGAATTTGGTGCAGGCCGGCGACAACTCGAAAGACACCTGCCAACGGGCTGTACTTATACACCGTCCGACCTCGTCGATCGTGGCGCCGGCACCATCGTGTGCGATCTGAATCGTCGGCCGTTCCCCGATCTCCGCAACGTCGCGCCATCTGTCGCCGTCTTCGGTGGCGTCCTCGAGTACATCGGCGACGTTGGGTCAATAGCGGAGTGGCTCGCGCGCAATGGAATCGAGACGTGCATCGTGTCGTTCGATTCCTTCCCTGAGGGCCTTGGGTTGAAGGAGCGCGCAAGGGAGCGTCTGCGTCGCCGGTACTTCGGCTATATGAACAACCTGACCGAACGCGCGTTGCTCGAGACCTTCGAAATGTCGCGCTTGACGTGCGTTGAAAAGCGCACGTGGACGACGCAGGGAATCTATCGGTTTGTGAAGCTCGACGATGCCGAGGCTTCACGCGGACAAGCCCGGCGCTGCCACCAGCAATCAGCGCGGAGCGATAACGCCCCCAAGTCATTCGACAGCATCTCGCCCTCTTGTCCTGCTGATCTCTGCATTCCTTCAACGCCCTGCCAAATTGACGCGAGGCCACTAGGCCTGCGCAGTGTTCGTAATCTCGGGCCGCATTTCGTAATCACCTCTCCGCGATCGGACCAATGGGCTGGAAACCGCTCGAAGAGGCCGGAGGGCTGCCTTGCGGCGAGCTCCGGGCCCCGGCGCCCGCCTCCATTGCGGTCTTTCCTTCGTGACCCCTTCCGTGAACTGAGCGCCGGGCAACTTGAGGGCTGAGCAAGACACCTTCGCCACCGCCGACATGTGCAGTTTCTACGTCAATGACTCACAAAAACAGCCTCCGATCTGGCGTGACCTGAATATGAGAAGAACCTACTCTTGGTGAAAAGACGCCAGATTCCAGATCAATGTCGGCTGTTTTGGACAGAAGAGCTCCGCGCACTTTATGGCATGTAATTTGCCTCGCGAGGGGGCACCCCCTGCATCAACCATCGAAGGACCTCAGTGGCAACATTTCGTTCATGGCGGTTTACCATCCTCGGCCTTGGATTCGTAGTTTCCCTATGCCTGTTTTCGCCGGTCGTCAAGGGACAGACTGCCGCTGCGACGTTCTACGTCTCGCCGCTGGGGAGCGACAGCAACGTCGGGACGGAAGCGTCGCCATTCCAGACGATCGAACGGGCGCGGACGGCGGTGCGCGCGCTGACAGTAGGCATGTCAGGGGACATCGTTGTGTATCTGCGGGCGGGCCTCTACATGTTGGCGAATACGGTGGCATTCAGCGCGCAGGATTCGGGCCTGAACGGCTTTCGGGTGATCTATGCCGCGTATCCAGGGGAATCACCGGTGCTGTCGGGGGGGCAACGGATCACCGGGTGGGTAGCTGCCGGCGGTGGCCTGTACCGAGCGCCAGTGGGCACGTTGCGCTTCCGCCAGCTCTACGTGAATGGCGCCCGAGCGATTCGCGCCCGCACGCCGAATGGCGGCGCGTATTACCAAGTGCGCGGTTGGGACACCGGAGGGCAGCGGGTCGAGGTGGCCGCGGGCGAGATCGGCAATTGGCAGCGGCGCAACCAGGTCGAGATGGTCATTCTGGGGAAAGGCGGGAATCAGAGCAATTCCAGGATTTCCTCGGTCACCACCTCGGGAAGCAGCGCGTTTGCTGACGGCATTGGAGCCGGAACGGACCCGGCTATTCCAGCAGGCCTATCCTCCGAAAGAACCCTCTCGTCCGTATTATTTTGAAAACGCGTTCGAGTTCCTCGACCAGCCCGGCGAATGGTACCTGAACACGGACACCAACGAGGTGTTCTATCGGCCGCGCGCCGGAGAGGATATGGCGACGGCCGATGTCGTGGCTCCGGGGCTCGAGCGACTGCTCACCGTGCAGGGCTCGCTGGCGGCACCGGTGCACGACCTGGAATTCCGAGGACTGACGTTCGAGCACACCACGTGGCTCGTGCCGAACAGCGAAGGGTTCATCGGCGATCAGGCCAGTCTCGTCTACATTCAGCCGCTTCCGGCAGATGAGATTGCGTCGTACCCGAGCTATCGACTTCCGGCCGGCGTGCACGTCGAAGCGGCGAACCGGATTCGGTTCGAACGCAACGTGTTTCAGCACATGGGCGGGTCGGCGCTGAACCTGTATCGCGGTGTCAATGACTCGACCGTGATAGGCAATGCCATCAGGGACGTGTCCGGCGGCGGCATCTCGGTCGACCTCAACCTCGAGGGCAACCCGAGCGACACCCGCAAGATCAGTCGGCGGAACCAGCTGTCGAACAACTATCTCACGCAGACCGGCCGCGACTACTTCCAAACGGTCGGAATCATGCTCGGCTACACCGACGCCACCATCGTGGAGCACAATGAGTTACTGGACCTGCCGTACACGGGCATCTCGGTGGGCTGGGGCTGGGATGACGTCGATTCCGCGCTGCGCAACAACGTGGTGCGCTACAACAATATCCAGCAAGTCTTGAAGCTGCTGGCGGATGGCGGCGGGATCTACACGCTCTCGAGGCAGCCCGGCACCCTGATTGCCGAGAACTACGTGCACGACATCGTGCGGACGTCCGTCCACGGGAGTTATGAAATTAACGGGATCTTTCTAGACGAGGGCAGCAACCTCATCACCGTTCGCGACAACGTGTTGACCAACACGGGCGACGGGCCCATCAGGCAGAACGCGGCCGGGCCGAGCAACACGTTCAGCAATAATGGCGGCGCCTCATCGGCCGTCATCGCCAACGCCGGCCTCGAATCCGCCTATCGGGATATCCGTCCGGGATCGGTCCCAGCTCCCGCGGCACCGACTAACGTCCGCATTACTCGCTAAGCCAGCGCCCGTCAGCGCCGAGCAGGCGCCTCCGAAAGACTCGACTAAGTCGGACGTCGAGAGGCCAGGAATGCGGTTGACGATGTGGATTCTGCCGCCGTTCTGCCGCACCGGCTCGCTTTCGATGCAGTGTTCTCCGTACTCCGACCCGTTGACGTGCACGTCCGGATTGATCTCCGTGATGAACGCAATCGGATCCCGCTCCTCGAAGATGTGGACGTAGTCCACCATGCGAAGCGCCAGCAGCATCTCGGCGCGGCGCCTCTCCGTGATGATAGGACGACCGGACCCCTTGTAAGACCTCACGGACGCATCGCTGTTCAGGCCCACGATTAGGACATCACCCTGTTGACGGGCTTCGTTCAGAATGTGCAGATGGCCGGCGTGCACAACATCGAACGAGCCATTGACGGTCACTATCCGCTTGCCTTTCGCGCGGAGCGTCGTCGCCAGCGGCGCAAGGGCGCGGCGGCCGACAAGGCGAAGCGCGTCGGTGTCCTGCAGGATCTCTTCAGGCGTGACAGTGGACGTGCCGAACTTGCCCACGACGACGCTCGCGGCTTTGTTCGCGAGCGCCACGGCGGCGGCATGGTCGGCGCCGGATGCGCGGGCCAGCGCAAAGGCGGCAACGACCGTATCGCCCGCGCCACTGACGTCGAACACTTCCCTCGCGAGCGTCGGGAGCCGGAACTGCTCGGCCCCGTCTCGGCTGAAGAACGAGATGCCATGCGCGCCGAGCGTGAGCACCACGTTGGTACCGAGTTGTGCGGCCAGATCCCGTTGAACCACCCCGATGGCTTCGTCCGAAGGCTCGGCATCCGGAAATCCCAGGATCGCACGGGACTCGCGCCAGTTGGGAGTCAGGTAGTCACACCCGACGTAACACTCACGATGTTGCGGTCGCGGATCGACGATGACCTCGCGGCCGGCGCGATGCGCCCGATCGATAATCGCTCGTGCAAGCGACAGTGACAGGAAGCCTTTGGCGTAGTCAGAGATGACCACGATGTCGCAGGTTTGCAGCGAGGCGTTGAAGCGCTCCAGAATCGCCGATTCGGTTGCCGAGGTGAGCGGCCGCACGTCCTCGTAGTCAAGCCGAACCACCTGCTGTTGCTGGCCGACGACGCGTGTTTTCCGCAGCGTCGTCAGGCCGTGGTCGACTGCGTGCAGGTCGACCCCCGCTTCTGCGGCGCAGCGCGTGACCGTTGCCCCGCCCTCGTCGTTCCCGACCAGTGCGATAAGAGACGCGTGGCCGCCAAGCGATACGATGTTGGCGGCGGTATTGGCCGCGCCTCCGAGCACGCGGCGTGCGCTCGTGACTTTTAGGACAGGGACAGGTGCTTCGGGCGAGATTCGGCTGCACTGGCCGAGAAGATACTCGTCCAGGATGGCGTCTCCCAGGACCAGCACGCGCCTGTTTCCGAAGTCGGAGACCCACGCGGCAATCGGATCGGTCGGTTCGTTCAGAGTCATTTGGCGTCTGTGCCGCGTCCGGAAGTCCAGCCTCAGGCTGGTTGGCGCGGCGATTCCCTACATCGCAAACGCTGCTCCGGCTGGCGGGGGAGGACATTGGAGCAGGTCATCACGCGTAAGTAGTTTAGAATAGGCGACTTATATAGCTATTTTGTGTGTGGCACGTGTGCCGAATCGTCGGCAAAGGTCCGAGTTTTGCCGACTTTAGTCCAAGAGCAGGCTGTAATAATGATGTCCGACGAATGACATCGCGGCGCTCATAGTTTGTCCCATTCGCAGAGGAGAATCGAAATGTCAGCTGATCAGTCCGCCGTCGTCCGGGGCATATTTCAGGAAGCTGCCGCCGCTCATGACCGCTACGCTGCCATCGGGGTCGAGCCGATCACCGCGGCGGCGGCCGCCATCAATCGTGCCCTGGCCGCCGGGCATAAGCTTCTGGCATTCGGTAACGGCGGAAGTGCGGCCGACGCTCAACATCTTGTAGCGGAACTCGTCGGTCGCTTCGAGATGGAGCGTCAGGCACTCCCGGCAGTCTCCCTGACCACTGATACGAGCATACTGACAGCAATCGCCAACGACTATAGCTACGACGTCGTCTTCACGCGCCAGGTTGAGGCGCTCGGACAGAACGGCGATGTGGCATTTGGCATCTCTACCAGCGGCCGCTCGCGGAACGTCGAGGCAGCGCTGGCAGCGGCCAAGGCGCGTGGTTTGGTAACGATTGCGCTAACGGGGAGAGATGGTGGCAAGATGGGTGCTGAGGCAGACATCCACCTCAACGTGGCCGAGCACTCCACGGCTCGCGTGCAGGAAGTCCACAGGACCATTCTGCACGCGATGTGCTCGCTCGTGGAACGTGGCCTCAAGTCCGCCTAGTCTCATACGCTTGAATGAAAGTGCACAAGGGGCCTTCTCGGGCGGCCGAAGATACAACCCCACGATGTCGCGCAACTTGTCGATGAAGTGGGGCTCGTCGACAACTTGAAGCGCGACCCGCGATGCGGCTGCGGCCCATCACCTCCGGCGCGCGCCATCGTCGGGGGTGTCGGTCACTTTTTGTGCACGACATTGTCCAAGATGATGTCTCGGCAACGCGGCAGTGTCGCCGAAGCTGCTGATGATGAAACCGCACTTGACTTGTACTCACCAAGACTCCGGCGGTTCGACCCGCAACAACCTTCTGCATCTTGAACTCGCTTCGCTGGAGTCGTTAAGAGTGTATTAAGTACATTGTTGCCAGTCAGGCACTTGTCAGGCTTGCTGAGGCTCCCCGCCAAACCGACCGCCGACTCCGGCGGTGATACGGGCGATGCTCACGCCGCGCCTTTGGACACCACACCCCTTCGACACTCGAGGGGTCAGCAGCATGGCTTCAACGCGCGTCCAGGCCAAAACCCTCGACTGACCCCTTCTTGCCGACTTGTTCGTGGTAAGAAAATACACACACCTGTCGCGGAATCCACTCCTCCTACAAGTCCACCACGCGCTCTCGGTCTGCCATCCCTCCATGAGCTACCAGCCCGATTCGTGCGTTCACTCTATATAACCATGAATCACGTGCCTCCGAGTGGGGAGCCACTCGACAACCAGTGGTGGCAACAGAGCGCCGACGGTGTCGGCTGGCTGGATCTTTGCAATCTTTCGATGCGCGGTCCCGAGAAGCTCAAGGGCAAGTGCCCAACCCGCCCATGGCCGAGGGGTGTCCATCTGGACGCGGACGAGTGAGACGTGTACGCGCGGGAGTATCGGGTCACGATGGTGCAAAGGTGTCGGAATGCAACAACAGCGGTTTCAATGAAAGCACTCCGGTTCTTGTTGTGGGTGCTCGTTCTCGTAGCGGTAGCGGAGACTGGACGCCCTCAAGCTCTCAGCCGGCAGACGGCCACTATTGATTCCGCAATCGCTGCAACCCTCCTAGCTTCCACGGCGAGCTTGAACGATTCGGGGATCGGATCCGGTTCCGACAGTCCTTCAATGGGTTTCGCTGGAGCAGCCGTCCGGCGCCGACACCCGGTCGACGCAGATCATTCGACTTCAAGATCTGCGGCAAGCGCGACCTCCGGGCCCTTTTCAGCCGAGCAGAGTATCACGAGCTTTTTCGTGGCACCTTCTGGCAACGACAGCAACCCAGGGACCGAGGCAGAACCGTTCCAGACAATCGAGAGAGCGCGCGCAGTCGTGCGCACGATGACCGCCGGCATGTCAGGGGACATCGTCGCGTACGTCCGCGGCGGACTCTACGCGTTGTCGGATTCGCTCACCTTCGACACTCAGGATTCGGGCCTGAACGGCTTTCGGGTGATCTATGCCGCGTATCCAGGGGAATCACCGGTGCTGTCGGGGGGGCAACGGATCACCGGGTGGGTAGCGGCTGGCGGTGGCCTGTATCGGGCGCCAGTGGGCACGTTGCGCTTCCGCCAGCTCTACGTGAATGGCGCCCGAGCGATTCGCGCCCGCACGCCGAATGGCGGCGCGTATTACCAAGTGCGCGGTTGGGACACCGGAGGGCAGCGGGTCGAGGTGGCCGCGGGTGAGATCGGCAATTGGCAGCGGCGCAACCAGGTCGAGATGGTCATTCTGGGGAAAGGCGGGAATCAGAGCAATTCCAGGATTTCCTCGGTCACCACCTCGGGAAGCAGCGCGTTTGTGACGGCATTGGAGCCGGAACGGACCCGGCTATTCCAGCAGGCCTATCCTCCGAAAGAACCCTCTCGTCCGTATTATTTTGAAAACGCGTTCGAGTTCCTCGACCAGCCCGGCGAATGGTACCTGAACACGGACACCAACGAGGTGTTCTATCGGCCGCGCGCCGGAGAGGATATGGCGACGGCCGATGTCGTGGCTCCGGGGCTCGAGCGACTGCTCACCGTGCAGGGCTCGCTGGCGGCACCGGTGCACGACCTGGAATTCCGAGGACTGACGTTCGAGCACACCACGTGGCTCGTGCCGAACAGCGAAGGGTTCATCGGCGATCAGGCCAGTCTCGTCTACATTCAGCCGCTTCCGGCAGATGAGATTGCGTCGTACCCGAGCTATCGACTTCCGGCCGGCGTGCACGTCGAAGCGGCGAACCGGATTCGGTTCGAACGCAACGTGTTTCAGCACATGGGCGGGTCGGCGCTGAACCTGTATCGCGGTGTCAATGACTCGACCGTGATAGGCAATGCCATCAGGGACGTGTCCGGCGGCGGCATCTCGGTCGACCTCAACCTCGAGGGCAACCCGAGCGACACCCGCAAGATCAGTCGGCGGAACCAGCTGTCGAACAACTATCTCACGCAGACCGGCCGCGACTACTTCCAAACGGTCGGAATCATGCTCGGCTACACCGACGCCACCATCGTGGAGCACAATGAGTTACTGGACCTGCCGTACACGGGCATCTCGGTGGGCTGGGGCTGGGATGACGTCGATTCCGCGCTGCGCAACAACGTGGTGCGCTACAACAATATCCAGCAAGTCTTGAAGCTGCTGGCGGATGGCGGCGGGATCTACACGCTCTCGAGGCAGCCCGGCACCCTGATTGCCGAGAACTACGTGCACGACATCGTGCGGACGTCCGTCCACGGGAGTTATGAAATTAACGGGATCTTTCTAGACGAGGGCAGCAACCTCATCACCGTTCGCGACAACGTGTTGACCAACACGGGCGACGGGCCCATCAGGCAGAACGCGGCCGGGCCGAGTAACACGTTCAGCAATAATGGCGGCGCCTCATCGGCCGTCATCGCCAACGCCGGCCTGGAGCCGGCCTTCCACAATATCCGTCAAGTCGGGGGAGAGCCCCCGCCCCCGCCTCCGCCGCCAACCGACACGACGTTGCCGGTGATTTCGCTGACGGCGCCGGTCAATGGCAGTACGGTGTCGGGCGCCGTCACCGTCAGCGCCACGGCCAGTGACAACGTGGGCGTGGTGGGGGTGCAGTTTTTCCTCAATGGCGCACCGCTGGGGGCCGAAGACACGACGGTACCGTACTCAGTGACATGGAACTCCACGAACGTAGCCAATGGCGGACCCTACGACCTGTGGGCGCAGGCGCGCGACGCGGCGAACAATGGAACAGCGAGTGTGGTGAGCGTGACTGTCAACAACACAGTCACCACCCAGGGCGCGGGCTTGGTGGCCGCATATAACTTCAACGAAGGGACGGGGAGCACGGTGACGGATCGGACCGGATTGGGCCACGCCGGAACGATTGCAGGAGCGACGTGGACAACGCAGGGACGGTTCGGTGGCGCACTGACGTTCGATGGCGTCAACGACTGGGTCGGTGTCTCCGATGCGAACGACCTTGATTTCACGACCGGGATGACGCTCGAGGCGTGGGTGTATCCCACGGCGATGGGGAGCACGTCGTGGCGGACCGTCCTAATGAAAGAACGAACTGGCGGCGAAGTCTACAACCTGTATGCGCACGCGACCACCGTTACGGCCGCTTACGTTGTCCGCGCGGCCCAACCCGATGCCCCGCTCGACGTGCGCGCGTCAGCGCCACTGCCTGTCAACACGTGGACCCATCTGGCCGTCACGTATGACGGGAGTATGCTTCGGCTCCACGCGAATGGGACGCAGGTGGGCACGCGACAGGTCACGGGGCCGCTCCTGACGTCGACTGGCGTGCTGCGATTGGGTGGCAACAGCATCTGGGGCGAGTATTTCAAGGGTCGCCTGGACGAAGTTCGAATCTACAATCGCCCGCTCACCGCGACCGAAATCCAGACCGACCTGAACACGGCCGTGGCGTCAGATGACACGACGCCCCCTGTTCGACTCAACGGGCAGCCGTCTGGGACGTTGCCGGCCGGTTCATCGCAGGCGACGCTGAGTTTGATCACAGATGAGAATGCAACGTGTCGGCTGGGGTCCGGGCCTGGCGTCGCGTACGCGAGTCTCCCCAACACGTTCTCGACTACGGGCGCCACGAGTCATGCCACCTCCGTGTCGGGCCTCGTAGGCGGCTCCAGCTATGCCTTCTACGTGCGGTGTAAAGATACGGCCGGTAACGAGAACGCCGATGATGTAGTGATCGCGTATTCGGTCGCCAATCTGCCGCCGAGTGACACGACGCCGCCAGTGGTTTCGCTGACGGCGCCGGTCGATGGCAGCATGGTATCGGGCACCATCAGCGTGAGCGCCACGGCCAGTGACGCCGTGGGTGCGGTGGGAATACAGTTTTTCCTCAATGGCGCACCACTGGGGGCTGAAGACACCACGGCGCCGTACTCAGTGACTTGGAGCTCTGCGAGTGTGGCCAATGGCGGACCCTACGAGCTCTCGGCGCGGGCACGCGACGCCGCCAACAATCAGACCTCGACCTCGGTGAGCGTCAGCGTCACCAATGCCGTCCTGGGCGCCGGTTTGGTGGCCGCCTATGATTTTAACGAAGGGTCGGGGAGCACGGTGACGGATCGGACCGGATTGGGCCACGCCGGAACGATCGCAGGAGCGACGTGGACAACGCAGGGACGGTTCGGCGGCGCGCTGACGTTCGATGGCGTCAACGACTGGGTCACCGTCGCTGATGCGAACGACCTTGATTTCACGACCGGGATGACGCTCGAAGCGTGGGTGTACCCCACGGCGACGGGGAGCGGGTCGTGGCGTACCGTTCTATTGAAGGAACGGCCTGGCGGGGAAGCCTACAACCTGTACGCGCACGCGACCAACGCTACGGCCGCCTACGTTGTTCGCATGGCTCAACCCGGTGTACCACTCGATGCGCGCGCTCCGACGCAACTGTCCGTCAACACGTGGACCCATCTGGCCGCCACGTATGACGGGGGGACGCTGCGGCTCTTCGTGAACGGGACGCTGGCAGGCAGCCGGGCCGCTGCAAGCCCGCTGCTCACGACGACTGGTGTGCTGCGGTTGGGTGGCAACAGCATCTGGGGCGAGTATTTCAAGGGTCGCCTCGACGAGATCCGGATCTACAACCGCGCGCTCAGCGCGGCGGAAATCCAGACCGACATGGCCGCGCCCATGCAGCGTTGATAGCGGTGCGTTCGTTGCCGTAGTGGACGAGCGGACAGAGCAAGTACTTGACTCCCAGCTGTCCGGGCGCGGCTTGATTCTCAACCGACGTCCAGCCTGCACGTGCCTCGGTGCCAGCTGGCAGTCTACGGCGTGATTGGTCTGGTCGTATCGGCCAGGATCTCTGTCGCCGTCAGCGCTCTATTATAGATGCGCACCTCGTCGATCGTGCCAGCGAAGTACTCGCCCCAGATAGTGTTACCGCCAATGCGCAGTGCGCCTGTCGAAGTCAGCATCGCACCGCTGAGCGCGCGGGTCCCGACTTGAGTGCCGTTCACATACAGACGCAGCGTCGTGTTGTCATACGACACGGCGAGGTGTGTCCACGTGTTCAGAGTCAGCGCGGCCGTCCCTTGCACATCGACCGGAGCGCCTGGTGACGAGGCAGCGACGGCATAGGCCACGGGCCTGTTCGCATCGGTGTGCGCATAAAGGTTGTAGACCTCGCCGTTCGCGCGCTCCTTGATGATGACGTTGCGCCAGGCTGAACCAAGAGTCGTCGGATACACCCACGCCTCGAGCGTCATCCCGGTTGTCAGATTCAACGGCGTGGCCGAGTTGACCGTGACCATATTGCTCGTACCGTTGAACGACAACGCGCCGCCGAACTTGCCGGTTGTCACGCGGGTGGCGCCGTTGATGGTGCCGGTCAGGTTGTTGCCGCTCGAGTCGGTCACTGTCGTCCCGCTGGCTTCGTTGAAACTGTAGGCTGCCACAAGGCCGGTGGCCGTCGGCTGTGCGACGGTAAAGCTGATCCCAAAGTCGTCCGGATTCGCGTTCGTCGCGGCGTCCTGACACCGGACGTAGTAGTTGTAGCTTCCACCGTTCACGAGTCCGGTGACGGTGGTGGAGTGCGCAGTACTTCCTGTGGTCGCAAATGTGGAGCTCATGGCGCTGTACGCGACGCCGGTCGTCGTTGCGTACCGGCAGGTCGCAGCCTCGTTTGTCGTGAGCGTCAGCGACGTCTGCGTCGTTCCTGCTGTGAGGGCCCCGGTCGGCTGGCCGTTCGAGCGCACCGGTGGCGTCGTGTCGGGTGGGGTGGCCGCCACCGTGAACCCGATCCCGAAGTCGTCCGGATTCGCGTTCGTGGCCGTGTCCTGACACCGGACGTAGTAGTTGTAGCTTCCCCCGTTCACGAGGGCACTGACGGTGGTCGAGTGCGCGGTACTTCCGGTGCTCGTGAACGTGCCGGCCATGGCGCCATAGGCGACGCCAGGCGTCGTGGCATAGCGGCAGACCGCCATCTCGCTCGTCGTCAGCGTCAGCAGCGCCTGCGCGGTGCCGAACGGCAGGGTGCCGGATGGGCCGCCGTTCGAGCGCACCGGTGGCGTCGTGTCGGGTGGGGTGGCCGCCACCGTGAACCCGATCCCGAAGTCGTCGGGATTCGCGTTCGTCGCGGCGTCCTGACACCGGACGTAGTAGTTGTAGCTTCCCCCGTTCACGAGGCCGGTGACGGTGGTCGAGTGCGCGGTACTTCCGGTGCTCGTGAACGTGCCGGCCATGGCGCCATAGGCGACGCCAGGCGTCGTGGCATAGCGGCAGACCGCCATCTCGTTCGTCGTCAGCGTCAGCAGCGCCTGCGTGGTGCCGAACGGCAGGGTGCCGGATGGGCCGCCGTTCGACCGTACCGGTGGCGTCGTGTCGGGTGGGGTGGCCGCCACCGTGAACCCGATCCCGAAGTCGTCCGGATTCGCGTTCGTGGCCGCGTCCTGACACCGGACGTAGTAGTTGTAGCTTCCCCCGTTCACAAGGGCGGTGACAGTGGTCGAGTGCGCGGTACTTCCGGTGCTCGTGAACGTGCCGGCCATGGCGCCATAGGCGACGCCAGGCGTCGTGGCATAGCGGCAGACCGCCATCTCGTTCGTCGTCAGCGTCAGCAGCGCCTGCGTGGTGCCGAACGGCAGGGTGCCGGATGGGCCGCCGTTCGAGCGCACCGGTGGCGTCGTGTCGGCCGGCGGCTGCGAGACCGAAAACGCGATCGCAAAGTCGTTCGTGTTGACATTGGCGGCGGTGTCCTGGCAGCGAACGTAGAAAGTGTAGCTGCCGCCGTTGGTGAGCCCTGACGCCGGCGTCGAGTGCGACGTGCTGTTTGTCACAGTAAACGTGTTCGTCATCGCGCCATACGCCACACCGGCGGTGGCGCCGTAGCGACACGTGGCCGTTTCGTTCGTCGACAAGCTCAGGGTCGTCTGGGTCGTCCCCGCCGGCAGTGCGGTCGACGGCTGACCGTTGGAAAGAACGGGCGGCGTTGAATCGGATGGTGGCGCTCCCACCGGCGTGACCATGTCGGTCTGGATCTCGGTGGCTGTCAACGCCCGGTTGTAGACGCGCACCTCGTCGATCAGCCCGGCGAAGTACTCACCCCAGATACTGTTCCCTCCAATTCGCAGCGCGCCCGTGGACGTCACCATGGCGCCTGTCTGGACCCGCGTGCCGGCCTGGACGCCGTTCACATAGAGCCGCAACGTGGTTGAGTCGTAGGACACGGCCAGGTGCGTCCACGTGTTGGCCGTCAGCTTCGTGGTCGTCGACGCCCACGTAGGTGCGGCGGGCGACGAGGCCAGCGCCGTATAGGCCACCGGGCCACTCGTATCCGTGTTCGCGTACAGGTTGTAGGTCTCCCCGTTGGGGCGTTCCTTGATGATCACATTGCGCCAGGCCGTGCCGAGCGACGTCGGATTCACCCAAGCCTCGAGCGTCATCCCCGTCGTGAGATTCAACGGCGCCGCCGAATTGACAGTCACCATGTTGCTCGTTCCGTTGAACGACAACGCGCCCCCCACTCTTCCGCCGGTGACACGGGTCGCCCCCGTGATCGCCCCTGTCAAGTTGTTTCCGCTCGAATCGACCACGCTCGTCCCGCTCGACTCGTTGAAGTTGTAAGCTGCCACCAGACCGGGCACGGACGTGGTATATGTCGCGGTGTAGGTAATGGACGACGCAGGCGTCACGTCGTGAGTCTGTGTTCCGGAGTCGGACCAGGATAGGAACTGGTACGACGTTCCGCCAAGGACCTGTGGTGACGTTGCCGCAATCGTGTTCCTCGAACTCACAATCACCGTTCGAGTGAACGGCGTCGTGGTGCTGACGCCGCCTACGGTGAGCGACAGACCTGACGGCGCCGACAGGAAGGTCAGCGTGGCCGTCCGCGGGTTGATTAGCACGCTTGTGGTGCTCTGGAGACCGCCAGAGTCAGTCGCCGTGAGCCGAATCTCGAGATGCGATGGGTATCGGTTGTCGGGCGTAACGAAGGAACCGCCGGAGACGCCGGTGAAGTTCTGGAGAGTCTGTTGTGTGCAGCTCGAGGGGCAGTCGTGGAGAATCACCGACCACGAGAGCTTCGACGCGGCGAGCGGGCCCTCCTCTGGGTCGGTCGCCCCGCCGCTGAAGCTGATCGTCTCGCCGACGGCCCACGTGGCCGCGGCAGTAGGGCTCGCGATCGAGGCGACTGGCGCCGTGTTGTGCGCGGTGACCACGACGGCCGCTACGTCGGACAGGCCTCCGGCATCGGTTACACGAAGTCGAGCCGTGTGGGCACCCGGAGTCGTGTAGGTAAACGTCACCTGAGCCGAGGCCCCATCATCGAAGGCGCCGTCACCGTCCAGATCCCACGCAAACGTCAAGGTGTCGTTGGCGGGATCGCTTGAAGCTGCCGCGCTGAACGTGACGCCGAGCGGTGGCTCACCGGATGTGGGTGTGGCCTGCGCAACGGCCGTCGGCGCGAGGTTGCCACGCTGATACTGGATCCGGCGAATCGCGCCGGTATCAAGGCTCGCGTAGAACAGGTCGCCACCGCTCCCGACTTTCAAATCCACGGGTCCCGCCGCGTCTGAAAGCACGGTTGCGCGTGTCGCCGGATCAGGCAGGCCCGTCGCGTCCTTCAGCATCACAGCAACGCAGTTGCGAGCGTAGTCGGCGAAGAAGAGCGCGCCGTGATAAGCGGCCGGGTAGCTGCCGGTCCCGTAGAATGCAAGGCCGGCAATCGAGGAATCTGCGATGGAGCAGGGATCCCCGGGTCCGATGGGCTGCGCATGCTGGTAGGCGAAGAACGGCGGCGTCAGCGCGCTCGGCTGTGCCGAGAGCCGCGTGCAGAGTGACAGCCCCGCAGAATACGCCGTCGTTCCCTGACCCTCGAAGCACGGCCATCCGAAGTTCTCGAGGACACCGTCGGAGGCATCGGCCAACCGGTTGATCTCTTCCCACTGGCTCGCGCCGGCATCGCCAACCCACATTTCGCGCGTGCCGGGACGGAACGTGAAGCGGAACGGATTTCTGAGTCCGTAAGCCACGATGCGATTCGCATTCGCGTCAAGAGCCGTATTGCTGGCCGCGGCGTTCGCATCCAGCGAACCGACGGCGCCGTTCAGCCATCCACTCGACCAGGAGTGATTCCGCGTTCCACCGGCCACCCAGGTGTGCAGGACTGCCGCCTGTCCCATCTGGGTGTGAAGGGCCGCCATGTGCGACGTCCACATGCTGGTGTCACCGCTGATCCAGAGCCTGTTCCGGGTTCTGAACGCCTCGGCGCTCGACGACACGAGCGCGGGAATTTCATACAGGTCGAAGTTCTCCTCGGTGCCGAAGTTTTCCGACATGCCCGCAAATGCCGACATGTTGGTGAACTGAGTCGGAGCGTCCCACGCCACCGCCGCGTTGAAGACGTTCGGGTTTCTCAAAATCAAACTGAGCGCGCCCGAACCAGACTTGCTGAAGCCGAGGGCCCACCGCCGCACGACCTCTCCCGGCGCTGCGAAGGAATCGCCGAACGGCACCAGATCCTTGACGACGAAGCTCTCGAGACGGCGGTCCGGATCGGTATCGTGGTCTCCGTACCAAGGTTCGATGCCGAAGCTCGGAGCGATCAACGTGACATTGAATCGGTTGGGGACATCGAGCAATCGGAGCTCTTCCAACCCATCGCTATACTGTGAACTGAGATTCGTCACCCCGGCGGCGACTGGCAGCACGTACAGAAAGCGATGCGGCTTGCCGGCCGCTGGATTGGTTGGCTCGAGGATGCGAACATCCGTGGGATCTGGCCCTTGGAAGACAGAAACAACCGGGAAGGTCCGCACGTTGTTTTCGTCCACCGTGCTCGGGCCGACGACCATCGACGGCGTTCGTGGAAGTTCTTTCCCCGTGTCCGGATCGATCCGGATGATCGCGCCATCGAGCGTCGTCGGATCTGCCGGCGTGCGGAGGTCCTGGCTGCGTAGGGCTCCGCCTTCATTCACCGGATCGTTGTTCGGGTTGCCGACCTGACCCGAATCGACGAAGAGCCCGGCCCCGTCGCCGGCGCTGGCATACAGAGCCCCGTCCGGACCGAACGCCAAACTGCCCACCGAGTGGTTCGGGTACTGCTGAAACCAATCCGCAACCAGCACGGTCTCGGTTCCCGTCATGACGTTTCCGCTCGCCTGCAAACGCGACAGCCGGCCGCTGACGACGCACCCTTGACCGCCGGAATTCGGACATGGATCCGCGATTACGCCCGGAGTCCCCCATCGCGGTGCCACGCCGCCGATCGCGGCGTCATACGCGTACACAACATACACGTAGGGTTTTGTCGGAAAACTGGGATCCAACGCGAGACCAGTGAGACCGGCCGCCCCGGAGTTGTAGACGTTGACGTTGAGATCGGCAAAAACCGTCGGCGTGGTGTCGGACAGGTTGTCGAAGACCTTGATGATGCCACCCTTTTCCGCCACAAAGACCCGGCCGTCGCTCGCAAATTGAATCGATACAGGCTGGACGAGGCCGCTGAATACGACAGAGTCCGCGAAGCCCTGTGCGCCGGTTGCGAACGACCACGTCACTGGTCCGCTGAGGACGTTGCCCGCCAGATCGGCGGCGGCACTCAACGTGGCCGTATAGCTGCTCGATGGGCTCAGATCTGCAACCGGATCCAGCGTCGCCGTTCGCGTCGCGGAATCGTAGGTCACCGTTGCGGGCACGAGCACGCTGTTGGCGTCCCGTAGCGAGAAGGCAATCGACGCGGCCTGCACCGGCTCGCTGAGGGTCGCCATAACGTTAATGCTCGATGTGACGTTCACCGAGCCCTGGGCAGGAGACCAGCCGGTGACCGTCGGGGCCTGAGTATCGCCTTGAGCGAGCACTCCGGACAGAGACCCTGCGACCGCGAGGATGGTCAGAAATACGATCCCGCTCACTCGGCGAGTGCGAGCGAAGGTTCCCGACTGAGACTGAAAGCAACCCGTCTTTGGCATCTGAAAAGTGCGCTATCGACTACGCAGGCATCGACTTGCAGGCTGACGACTGTGTACGGGTTCTCTCCAGCAAGATTCTCACCATTCATCTCACAAGGAACGTCGAAAAATAGGCGTGGGATTCAGGACATTCGACCGTGGTTCGTAGTTACTTCTAGTCGCTCGAAACTAGTTCGCCGAGGAGCAGACTTTTGTCGTCGACACGCACCTCAACATGGGATTCAGCAGGAGAATCGGTGACTCACAAAAGCCGACGGTGCGATGAGACACCTAGCTCACTGCGGCGTTACAGTTGCCGTGAATGTCGAAGCGGATTCTCCGCATGTCCTCCTGTGGCTGCAACGAACTCCGCTTGGCGCGATTGAAGTGTCAACGTATGCGGTTCTAGGTGCCGCCGAGGTCACCGCCCTGGAAAGAGAGGATCTTCACCTGCTGCCCACCGAAGACGGAGGCCGCAATGCCGGGTTGACCGCCCGCGTAGACCGTTCCGCTGGCGGTGTGGTTGATGACCTGAGTTCCGTTGAGGTAGACGCGATGGTTGTTCCCTTGGGATTCCATCCGGAGTCGCCTCGGTGCCACGCTGATGTCAACTGTTGCAGAAGCCAACAGCGTGAAGTTCAGGGAACCGGAATCATCTGTCCGGTACAGCCGAGCTTGTCCGGCATAGACAATGGCGAGGTAACCGCTCCCGTCTCCTCCACTTTGGATTCGCGTGCTCACTCCCACCCAACTGGACGAACCCGGATCCTGGCTATACGTGATCTCCGCGTACTGATCCGCCCCAACCGAGGGCGTCACGAGCCGTCCGAGAGCGTTCAAACCGACGGCATAAGCGCCACTGTTCTTTTGAAGGTCGGCCCAGGCTCCGGGTGAATCCCAGGTACCGTTTTCGGACAGAGGATTTTCGGTCCCCGAGAAGGTGCTCGTCGTCGTGGAGAACCCGGCCACAGAGAACGCAATGACGAAGTCGTCCGTGTTGGCATTGTCCACTGCGTCGGCGCACCGGACGTAGAAGCTGTAAGTGCTGCCGCTCGTCAACCCGCTCACCAGGCTGGAGTGCGTCGTCGAACCCGTCGCTGTGAACGTGTTCGGCATCGACCCATATGCCACACCGGCCTGTAGGCTGTACCTGCATGTTGCATTCTCGTTCGTCGTCAGACTCAACGTCGCTTGAGTTGTGCTCCATGGTAGTGTTTGCACCGGCTGTCCGTTGGATCGCGAGCGGTGCCGTCGTGTCCGCCGCTGGCGATCCGATGCTTCCGCCCTGGAACGAGAGGATCTTGACCTGCGGTCCACCGAAGACGGAGGCGGCGATACCGGGTTGACCGCTCGCGTAGATCGTTCCGCTGGCGTTGTAATTGATAACCTGGCTTCCATTGAGGTAAACGCGATGGTTGGTCCCTTGGGATTCCATCCGGAGTCGCCTCGGTGCCGCGCTGATGTCAACTGTTGCAGAAGCCAACAGCGTGAAGTTCAGGGAACCGGAATCATCTGTCCGGTACAGCCGCACTTGTCCGGCATAGACAATGGCGAGGTAACCACTCCCGTTTCCTCCATCTTGGATTCGCGTGCTGACGCCTACCCAACTGGACGAACCCGGATCCTGGCTATACGTGATCTCCGCGTACTGATCCGCCCCGACTGAGGGTGTCAGCGAGCCGTCCGAGCGCATTCAAGCCAACGGCATAAGCGCCAGTGTTCTTTCGGAGGTCGGCCCACGCTCCGGGCGAGTCCCAGATACCGTTTTCGGACAGAGGGTCTTCTGTCCCCGAGAAGGTGCTGGTCGCCGTGTCTGGCGCCACGGAACCGATTTCGCCGCTCGCGAACGATAGGATCTTTACTTGAGGCCCTCCGAAGACGGAAGCGGCGATGCCGGGTTGACCAATGGAGTAGACCGTCCCACTGGCCTGATAGCTGATAACCTCAGTCTGATTGAAATAGACTTTGTGGCCGTCATCCCGAGATTCGAGACGGAGCCGCCTTGGCGCGGCTCCAATATCAACCGTTGCCGCGGACAGCAATGTAAAGTTCAAGGAACCTGAATCATCCACGCGGTAGAGCCGAACCTCGCCCGCGTAGGCGATTGCCAGGTAACCGCTCCCGTTTCCTGGTCCCTGCATCCGTGTAGTAACGCCCACCCAACTGGAGGAGCCCGGATCCTGACTGAAAGTGATCTCCGAATACTGGTTCGGCGCCATGACGGGCGACACGAGCCGGGTCGCGGCGTTCTGGCCGACTGCAAAAGCACCGTTGTTTTTTTGGAGGTCGGCCCAGGCCCCTGGTGAGTCCCAAACGCCATTTTCGGAAAGTGGGCTTTCAGCTCCCGAGAAGTTGCTTGCCGCCATGTCAGGCGAATTGCCATCCACTGGCGTGTTCATGTCAGACAGGAGTTCGGCCGCCGTGAGCGCACGGTTGTAGACCCGAACTTCGTCAATTCGACCCTGGAAGAACTCGCCCCAGATGCTATTGCCGCCGATCCGAAGGGCCCCGCTCGAGGTCGCGAGGGCACCAGCGATCGCTCGACTTCCCACTTGGGTGCCGTTGACGTAGAGTCGGAGCATCGCGTTGTCGTAGGTGGCGGCAACATGTGTCCAAGTGTTGAGCGGTAGCTGAACGCTCCCGCTAGCGTCCAACGGGACGCTGGGTGCGGCGGCCTGGACCACATAGGTCACGGGGACGCCGGCGCTGGTATGGGCGTAGAGATTGTAGACCTCGCCGTTGGTCCGTTCCTTGATGATCACGTTGCGCCAGGAGTTGCCGAGCGCGGTCGGGAAGACCCATGCCTCGAGCGTCATGCCGGTCGTCAGGTTCAGCGACGCCGCCGAGTTGACCGTCACCCAGTCGTTGACGCCGTCAAAGCTGAGCGCACTGCCAAACTTTCCGCCCGTGGCCCAGCTGGCGCCGGAAATGACTCCGCTGTTGCCATTGCCGGAGGCATCGGCCACGTTCATTCCGCTACCTTCATCAAAATCATAGGCGGCGACGGGTGGAGGAGGTGCCGCGATCGAGAAACTGATCGCGAAGTCGCTAGTGTTTGTGTTGCCGGCTGTGTCCACGCACCGGACGTAGAAGCTGTAGTGAGTTCCGCCTGTCAGCCCGCTCACTGAGGTCGAGTGCGCCACGCCACCCGTCGTCGAGAAACCATTCGGCATCGATTGATATGCCACACCGGCGCTTGGACTGTACCGGCAAGTAGCATTAATGTTTGTCGTCAGGCTCAGCGTCGCCTGTGTCGTCCCGTATGCGAGTGTTCCAGTCGGCTGTCCGTTCGACCGAACCGGCTCGCTCTTGAACCCCCCCAGAGGCGTGAACGTGATGACGTCTAAGCTGGTGACCGAGCTGAGGCCTGTGGCGAGCGGACCCGGTGTTGGAATGAAGGCTCCATCTGCATTCAACCGAAACAACATGCTGTAGCCTTCGTCACCGACGATGATGTTGTACCGCGACGGATCAGACGGCGTGGGGGCGGGTTCTGCATCCACGCCGAACGGAACCAGCCAGTTTGCTCCGAGGCCGATGTTCTCCCACACTACTGACCCATCAAGCGTGAGACCGTTCGCTACGCTGTTCCAGGCAGGCGTCGATCCCTGGGAGACTCCAGCCGTCCGAACCCTGTGAACGTGGCTGGTCGGAGATACCGCGTCGAGAACGACGTCACCAACACTGTAAGCGTGAGCGGGCTTCCACGCTGGCGCATTGGTGTTCAAAGCGGTTTGCAGATGGCTCACCAGATCAATTCTGAATATTCCAGGCGGCGCGCATCCGTAGAAGGTTCCAGTCGGGGGTGGAAAACTCGGTGTCCCGGGCACAGGAAACGTGAAGGCCGTCACCAGGATGTTTCCCGTCGGCTCGACCGCAATTCCCATGGGACAGCCCAGCGGTGACAGCTGAAGTACTTGTGGTGAGGGTACGGCAGAGGCTGGTCCCCACAACAGAGTTTGCGCTCCGTTCGGAACGGGCTCGATTCGGACGACCGCTCCCTTCCCGTTGAATGCGCTCATGTCGGCGACCACAATTGTGTTTGGAGAGGCCGAGTAGTCTATGGCGATACCGTACGGGTGGGACAGGTATGCTCCGGCTGACGTCGTGTTCTGGCAAGCCGCGTTCGATGGAAAGAAGTTACAAGGACTGCCAGCCGCGACCACCACCTGGGCTCCGGACGCAGGGTCCACCCTGATGATTTTCCCCGGCTCATTGATTTCAGGTCGATCGTTGTCGTAGCCGCTGTCGGCAACGTAGATGTCGCCGGTGTTCTTGTTGATCGCGATCGCCCACGGATCTCTAAAGGGGCCTCCTTGTGACAGGACGCTCTGTGCGCCGGTCAAGGGATTCACGCGAATCAACCCCGTTTCTCTGTGAACGACGATGAGGTCACCATCGAGCGCGAGGGCCACGGCGACAGTTTTATTGACCGGGCCTAGGAGTCCCCCCTGGGAAATGACGGTTTTGACCCCAGTCGCGGGATCGACGACGCTGACGCTGGACGTACCAGGTTCTGCGACCAGAATGTCACCCAACTTGAGTACTACACCGGCTGATGCCAGGACTGATGTGACCGTCAGCATCAGGATCGTCAAGCTCAGGAGGTGAAAAGCCGCTCGCGCTTTCAGGCGGCTAGAACGTTGAGTGAGCCCACTGATCATTAATAAGACTCCTGCGCTGACTGAGCTGCTCGTTAACCGGCCACGATGGTCCAGCTGGAGAATGGGGCTCGTCGTTTTGGCGCCAACCGCCTTTCCCTTCGTGGATCGACCAGGGCGGCATCCTGATCGAGTTCGGGGGAAGGAGGCCTGCGCAGTTTGGCATAGCGAGCAATAAATGCGCCGAGCCAATGCCGATGTATTCTGGAAAACGCCATCCGTCGTCCGAACAAGGTCTGAGATTGTCAGACTTCTGTCGCCCGAACGCGGGAGGATTGCTACGCTGCGAAACCCGTGTCAGCAGCGGTTGGCCCGGCGCAGCTCCTTTCTACGGTCTCGGGGCTATTGGACGGGGGCGGTCATGTCCGCCTGGATTTCAAGTGCGGTCAGCGCCCGGTTGTAGATTCGGACGTCATCGAGCCGGCCCTGGAAGTATTCGCCCCAGACGCTGTTGCCCCCTAGCCGCAACGCGCCGGTCGACGTGAGCAACGCGCCAGACACGGCGCGTGTCCCGACCTGTACCCCGTTGACGAAGATGCGCAGCGTCGTGCCGTCGTAGGTGGTCGCCAGATGCGTCCAGGTATTCAGCGGCAGCTGGCTGGTTCCGCGGGCATCCAGCGGGACGTCTGGGCTGAGCGGCGGCGACGACGTATATCGTCGGCGCGTTGGTGTCGGCGTTCGCGTACAGGTTGTACACTTCGCCGCCGGATCGCTCCTTGATGAGCACGTTGCGCCACGACCCGCCACCGTTGGCCGTGGGATAGACCCACGCCTCGAGCGTCATGCCGGTCGTCAGATCCAGGCCAGGCAGCATCGTTCACCGTCACCCAGTCGTTGATCGCCATCGAACGACAGCGCGCTCCCGAACCGCCCCTGGCGTGGTCCACGTGGCGCCGCTAATCGTGCCGGTGTTCCCCTGGCCGGTCGCGATCGATCAGCGTCGTGCCCGTGCCCTCGTCGAAGTTGTAGGCCGCCACCAAGCCCAGGTTCGTGTTGTTGACCGTCACGCTGACGCCGGTGGCGGTCGTCAGATTGCCCGCGGCATCGCGCGCCCGCGCCGACAGGGCGTAGGGCCCGCCGTTGGCGACACCTGTCGACGACCAGCGAGATGCTGTACGGCGCGGTGGTGTCTTCCGCGCCCGGTCGGCGCGCCGTTGAGGAGGAACTGCACGCCGACGACGCCCACGTTGTCGCTCGCGTTGGCGCTGACCGTCACGATTGCCGAAGACCGTCGCACCGTTGCGCCGGTGCCGTCATCGAGACTGGCGGCGCGAGTCGGGTCGGGCGGCGGCGGGGTGGCGACGCTGAACGTGATGATCGAGATCGTCCGTGTTCGCGTTGCTCGACGCATCCTGACACCGCACGTACCGCGTGTAGCTGGTGCCGTTCACCAGGCCGGTCAGCACGGCGCTGTGACTCGTGCCTCCGGTGGTCGTGAACGCATTGGGCTGACTCGCATACGCGACGTCCCGGCGACATCCCGTACCGGCACGTCGCATTCTCATTGGTCGTCAGGCTCAGTCGTCTGCGTCGTTCCCGCGGGCAGCGCGCCAGTCGGCTGCGCCATTGGACCGCACCGGCGCCGCTGTATCGGTGCCGACCGGGGTGTTCATGTCTGCGAGGATCTCGGCTGCTGAGAGCGCTCGGTTGTAGACACGGATTTCGTCGATCCGGCCCTGGAAGAACTCGCCCCAGATGCTGTTGCCGCCGATTCGCAGCGCGCCCGTCGAGGTCAGCAGCGCGCCGGTCATGGCCCGGCTGCCGACCTGTGTTCCGTTCACGTAGAGCCGCAGCGTCGTCCCATCGTAGGTGACCGTCAGATGCGTCCACGTGTTCAGCGGCAAGCTGGCTCGTGCCGCGCGCATCGAGCGGCACGTTCGGGTTGGCTGGCCCGGACTGCGACATACACGACCGGCGCGTTCGTGTCGGCGTTCGCATACAGGTTGTAGATTTCGCCGCCGGTCCGCTCCTTGATGAGGACGTTGCGCCACGAGCCGCCGCCATTCGCCGTCGGATACACCCAGGCCTCGAGCGTCATGCCGGTCGTCAGGTCGAGCGCGTTCGCATCCGCCATCGTCACCCAGTCGTTCACTCCGTCAAAGCTCAGCGCGTTCCCAAACTTACCATGAGTCGTCCACGCCGCACCGGAGATTGTGCCGTCGAGATTGTTGACGGTCCAGTCTTCGGTCGTGGTGCCGGTCCCCTCGTTCATGCCGTATGCGGCCACGAGACCGGGCGGCGCGACGAACTGCGAGAAGGTTGCCGTGTAGGTCGCGGGAGTCGCCGGCGCGACGATGTTGTGCGTCTGTCGCGCCGCCGTCGGACCACGACGAGAACTGGTAACTGGGCCCCGATGTCCTGCGGCGACGGCGCGCTGACGGAGTTAGTCGATCCGACGATCACGGTGCGGGTGAACGGCGTGGCATTCGAGCTGCTGTTGACGGCCAGCTGCAGCCCGGTGGGATTGGTCTGAAACGTCAGCGTCACCGTCTGCGGGTTCGAGGATGACGCTCGTCGTCGCCTGCAGTCCTGCGGCGTCGGTCGCTGTCAGTCGCAATTCAAGCCAGGACGGGTACTCGTGGTCAGGCGCGGAGAAGGATCCGCTGGCGACGCCGACGTATTCTGTGACGATGTGCTGGTGGCAGTTCGATGGGCAGTGATGCATGATCACCGACCAGCGCAGGGCAGATGCGGGCAATGCGACCTTGCTCGGCATCGCTGGCACTGCCGGAAAACATGATCGGGTCACCGACCTTCCAGGTGAAGGACGGCACGCGGTGTCGCAATCGTCGGCGTCGGCGGCGTGTTGTTGACACTGCACCACCGTCGGACGCCACATCCGAGAGACCCTGACCGTCGCTGACGCGAAGGCGCACGGTCACCGACAGTGGCGCGCTGGTGTGTAGGTGAATTGCGGGCGCGATCGACGTCGCGTCGTCGAAGGCGCCGTCGCCATCGAGATCCCAGGCGTAGGTCAACGCCTGCCCCTCGGGATCGGCTCGATCCTGCTGCGCTGAAATTGACGGTCAGCGGACGATGCGCCTGTCGAGGGCACCGCCTGGATCACGGCCGTCGGTGGCTGATTGCCGGAGTTGTAGCGAATCCGATGCAGACGCTGATCGTCGAGCCCGACGTAGTAGATATCTCCTTCGGGCCCAGAGACGAGATGCACCGGGCCTTCTCTGGGTTCTGGCGGATTGGTCACATTTGATTTGATCGTGACGATGTCTGCTGGATTGGGCTGTCCCTCCGCGCCCGACGCGCATCGCCCAGATGCAGTCCCGCGAGTAGTCCGCGAAGAACAGCGCACCGTTGTAGACGGTCGGGTACAGGCCGCCGCGGATAGAAAGCCAGCCCCGAGATCGACGAGCTGCCGGTCGGGCAGGCCTCGCCCGCCACCACCTGCTGGCCGTGGTTGTAGGTGAAATAGGGAAGTGTCAGTCCGGACTGGGCATCGGGCTCGCCGTAGAGGGTTTCGCAAATCGGACGGTTGGCGCTGTCGTAGCCCGACTGCCGCCCGACCCCTTCGTAGCAGGGCCACCCGAAGTTCTCGACGAGCTGAGTCAGTTGGATTCGGCAGCCGGTTGATCTCCTCCCACGTGTTCCAGCCGACGTCGCCGATCCACACCTCGTTGGTGGTCGGCCTGATCGTAAACCGGAATGGATTCCGCAGGCCGTGCGCGACGATTCGCCTCGCTTTGGCATCGGGATCGCCGAACAGCGGGTTGCTGGGCAGGGCAGCGCCCGTATCCGGATCGATGCGAATGATGGAGCCATCCAGAGTGACGGCGTCCCCCAGCGTTCGCAGGTCCTGGCTGCGCAATGCTCCGCCTTCATTCGAGGGATCGCCAGAGGGCGGGTTGGCGACCGGAGCGGAGGGCGGCCCGTAGTCGACATAGTTGAAACTCGCGCCGTCGCCGCCGCTCGCATAGAGAGCACCATCGGCGCCGAATGCGAGGCTGCCCAGCGAATGGCTTGGAAACTGCTGCCACCAGTCTTCGACCAGGACCTGTTCGTTGGCTGGACCGAGCGGCGTTCCCGAGTAGCTGCTCAAGTTCGAGCCGCGACAATCGACCGGTGATCACGCATCCATTGGTCGTGGCACCTGGATTGGCGGGACAGTCGTCCGCCGTCGTTGTTGTGCCTCCCCAACGCGGCGCGGGTATGGCGGGCAACACCGCGTCGAAGGCGTAGAGGACGTAAATGTACGGGACCGTGGGGAAGTTCGGGTGCAGGACCATGCCGAGCATCCCGCGATCCCAGAAATTGTGGACGTTGATTCGGAGGTCGACGACGACGGTCGGGGTCGCGTCGGCGATGCTGTCGTAGACCTTGATCCGTCCGCTCTTCTCGGAGACGAAGATTCGGCCGTCAGAGGCGAACTGGAGAACTGTCGGCTCCTCGAGACCAGTCTGGCTGAGCGCTACATCCTGGAACCCGGGTGCGGCGGTCGTAAATGACCAGGCCACCGGCACCATGAGGTTACCCGCGAGATCGCGGGCGCCAGTTGACTGTGACGGTGAAGGTCTGGCTGCCAGCAAGCTCGCTGTTCGGATCGAGTGTGGCCGTCCCGGAAGTTGGGTCATAGGTCACTTGCGCGGGTTGGACAACGCCGCCCGAGTTACGCAGTTCCATCGACAGCGTCGACGCTTGGATCGGCTCGCTGAAGGTAACCCGCACCGTGATCACGGTCGAGACGCCGCTCGCGTTGATCGCCGGAGATTGTGCCGTCAAGGTCGGGACCACGGTGTCGCCGCCCTGCGCCGCCGGTGTTGGATTCCAGGACCATGCGACGGCAGCAACCGCTAGTGAAGCGACGACAAGTCTTGCGCGAGTCCGCAGCGTGTTCGACCTGGTGCCAGCTCGCTTGCCAAGGCGCGTTGCGGTTCGGCCAACGTTCAACGCGTGTCGGCTCGAGGTTTTCCCGTTTGGGCTCAGCATGAAGCGCTCTTTTGGTGGACAGATATCGGCAGGATGAAGACCGGACGCGACTCCGTCTCCGATCCGTCAGCAAACTCGTGGCCTTGAGGAGCAAACTCGGGGCCTTAAGGTGTCGGCCTGTTTTTCCAGCAGAACGCCTTGACCTATCTTCCAACCGTCGCATTCCAGGTACATACAGTCACTGGTTCGGATGAATTCAGTCCGCTCGGACGGCGACTTGTGCGGCCTGCACTGAAAATGGCGTCCGACCTGCCCCTCGTGTTGCCCGGTCTCGCGAAAGACACGTAGAATGCGGCCTCCATTGTGCAATCGGGACCGGATGCCTTTCATGTTCTGCAGCGCGTGTGGGACGAAGCTGGCGAGCCAGCCCCCAACTCAATGCCCGGCGTGCGGGGTTCGACACTGGAACGATGCGAAGCCCTGCGCCAGCGCTCTGGTGATGAAGAACGGCGCAGTGCTGCTGGTTCGGCGCGCCCAAGAGCCGTGGAAAGGGATGTGGGACGTACCAGGAGGGTTCTGCAATCCGGGTGAGCATCCAAGTCTAACCGCCGAGCGGGAGGTCTTCGAGGAAACCGGCATCCGTATCCGGATCGTCGGCTTTTTGGGAATGTGGCTGGACGACTACGCGGACGAGCATGATACTGGCAAGCGCACGCTCAACATCTACTACCATGCGGAGGTGGCGGCGGCAGGAGTCGGAGGCCTCGACCAGACTGAAATCACAGACGCGCGGTTCTTTGCGCCTTCACAATTGCCCACAGACATGGCGTTCCGCCATGTGCCCCTGGCGCTCGCGGCCTGGAGCCGGGCAGTGGTCGCAGGCCACGTCGTGACCCCGTTGTTCGATCGTTCCGCAGTCTAGATGGAGATCCGGCACCGCCACTCCCAGACTGCGCAGCGCGCACTGGTCGAGGTCCGATCGCTCTGGCGAATCCTCGCGTGCTCGAGATCGGTTGCGAGCGCGGCGGCCATCGCGGGCTGCTGCGGATCACCAACGGCCGTCGCCTCAATGGCGCACTGGAGGTACTGATTCCAGAGAATGTGATTGCGAAGGCGAAAGAGCGTGCAAGTCTCGGCCAGTTTCGAATCGTAGTCGCTCGAAAGTGTTCGGGTTAGTCCGGGCCCCGCAGCGAGGCGAGGACGGACCGTGCCTCCTGCGCGCCGTCGAAGTCCGGCTTCAACCTCAGCGCGCGTTCCAGTGCGTCGCGCGCCCGCGCGTTGTCTCCGTTCTTGGCGTAGGCGAGACCCAGGTGGTGCAGGTATAGAGCGTTGTTCGGATCGCGATCGGCGCTGGCCTTCAGCGCAGGGATGGCGAGGCTCAGCAGGTTCTTCTTGTAGTAGATGAGTCCGAGAGTGTTACTCACCTCCGGCGATTCCGGCAGGCCTCGCTGAGCCGTCTGGGCGAGCTGAAGCGCCAGGTCCAGGTTGGCGCCGGACTCGACATAGATCCAGGCGAGATTATTCGCGGCGACGGGCGCCGAGGGATTGATCTGCAGGACCCGCTCGAATCGCGCCCGTGCTTCCTGGGTCTTTCCCTGGGCCTCTAGAATGATCCCGGCGAGTGTGAGCGCCGCCACCGGCTTTGGATCGCGCTCTGCCATGGCGTCGAACTCGCTGAGCGCCGCGTCGAGCCGGCCCTGCCTCACATAGAGTTGGCCCAGAGCTGCATAAGCGGGTAGATAACTTGCGTCCTTCTGCAGCACGCGACGCAGCAACTGCTCCGCGGTCTGGCCGTCGCCGGTCGACGCGTAGGTGCGGGCGCCGAGCATGAGCACTGCCGTCGACGCCTCCGGACTCTTGATGCGCTCACTCACGCGATCTCTGGCGGCGGCCGGCTGTTTCGCGCCCAGATCCAGCGCGACGAGGCCGCCAAGGGCCTCGGCGGATTCCGGTTCCAGCTTGAGCGCCTGTTCGAACGCGGCGCGCGCCGCCGTGAGATTGTTCCGGCGCGCGAGCAGCACGCCATTCTGCACCTTGACGGCGGCCGAGCGCGGGTACGCGGCTGTCAGTCGCCCGAGCTCTGTCTCCGCGCGGGCAAGGTCGCCCCGGGCGATCAGCCCGCGGGCGAGGGCGAGCCGCGCGTCCGCGTTGCCCGGATCCGATCTGATCGCATCCTCGGCGAAGCTCACCGATTCTGCGGAGTGACCGGTGGCCAGATGGAGCCGGGCAAGGGCAATCTGCGCGCCGGTCGCGCGTGGATTGAGCCGCAGCGCCTCTTTGAACGCCGCGATGGCGGCGTCAGTCTGGTTGCGCGCCGCCTGCACACGGCCCAGCGTGAAGAAGGCGGCGGTGGAGTCCGCATGCGTTTCGACTGCCCGCTCGGCCGGCGCCAGCGCCTCATCGCGCCTGCCCTCGTCGAGCAGCATCGTGCTCTTGACCAGCAGCGCTTGCAAGTCCGTGCTGTTCGTCGCAAGGACCTGATCAAGTCTTCGATAGGCGTCGTCGCGCCGCCCTGCGGCATGATCGAGGGCAGCCAGCCGGACGCTGGCCATCGAGCCGGTCCGCGCGGACGTCGACGCGGTCAGCGGCTGCAGCAGATCCCGCGCGGACGCCTCATTCTTCCGGGAGATATAGAAATCCGCCAGGGCGACGGCCGCTTCTGGACTCTTCGAGATATCGAGGATCTTCTTCAGGTGCTGCTCGGCATCGGCAGGCTTGTTCTGAGTCATGGCAAAGCCCGCCATCGCGCGCAGCACTAGGAGGTTGTCAGGCTGAATCGTGACTGCGCGCAGCAGGGCAGCCTCGACGTTCTTCGGCCGTCCAGTGACCCAATAGAAGTTCGCCAGGGCGAGAAGGGCGGGAGCCGAACGCGGATCCAGTTCCGTTGCCTTGGTGAAGGCGCGCTCGGCTGCGTCGTTGTGGCCTCGGTTGAGCTCGAAGACACCAAGATTCGCGTATGTGGCGCTGCGATCCGGCTGGAGCCTGATCGCTTCCTCAATCTCGGCGACCGCGGCGCTCAGATCCTTCAGCCCAGCGAGCGCGTTCGCCAGCAGGATTTGCGACTCCACGTCTCGCGGTGCGACGGCCAGGCCCTTTTCCGCTCTCACCTTGGCATCATCGAAGCGTCCGCCAAGGAGCAGCAGGTTGCCAGCCTTGACCTGGACGTCCGGACGATCGAGCAGGATGTCTGCCGCGCCGACGAATTCGCCGGCCGCGAGGGCCAGGTTACCCGTCTTCGAGTAGAGATCGGCGAGCTTCAGACGCAGCTCTCCATCGCGCGGATCCGCCTGAATTGCGTTGCGGTATTCGACGATGGCCTCGGCCGTCTTGCCCGCCGCGACGTAACGGTCGCCGCTCTCGACCGCTCGCGCTTTGACAGCCTTCGGGTCCCGGGAGCAGGAGGCGGTCACGAACACGACTACGGCCAGAACGCCAACGAGAAACGCCATTGACTGACTGGGCGACCTCGGTCGTAGCTTCACAGACATGAGCATTCAGGCGGACGACCCGCTGGCAGTAACGGACGGACGGCGCGGTGCAACTCACGTAGCAGGAGCCAGTTCACCGGGTGAGCCATCGGCGCCGCTACGGCGCGCACAAGCCGCAACGCATACATGATAAAGAGTTTAGCAGCCTCAGCCATGGATGGCAAGCTGTCGAACTCGCAATGTCGCCCGCTTGGTGACGTCGTAGGTTCTGCGGAACTTTGTTCTCGATGGGAAGACTTGGAGGCGACTACGAACCCTCGGCTGGCACCGACCGAGGCATGTAGTACGCGAGCTTCGATCCGTTCACGCCGTAGGCCTGTTGAGTCTCCGGCTTGGAGGGCTCATCGATGGCGTGGGTATGCTGAAAAACCTGGGCGCCCGTGGTCTCAACTCGCATCGTGTACGCGATTGGAAGTTGGTCGAGCAGGGCACCCACCGCTTTGAGGAGCGCAGGCGCGAAGACGTTTTCGTCGTCCGCGGTGAGCGATGAAATGAACCGAATCTCCATGATGGCCTCAGCCTCTCCTCAATGCCGGGTACACCGGTGCCGACGGTTTTGCAATCGGCGTTCCGTCGAACCAGGGGCCAGGAGTAGCGCCAAAAACCAGCAATCCTTGTCATTCCCAGGACTTGTGGTCCTTCGAGGCGACCACAAAAGCCAACTTCACGGTTGACTTCTCCGCGCGGTGCCCAGGAATGCGCTTGCAGTTTTGTCAGCAGTCATCCTCAGGGCCTTCGGCCCTCGGAGAACGTTCGGGATTAGGTCAATCGCCACCGGCCCCTTTTCAGATCTGTCTATGGCACGTCGCGTGCTAAAACGGTTCAGCTTCGATGTCTTTCGTCCGCCTAGGTCCCGATAGTTCACCGGTGGAGAGCGTGTCTGCACCCGATTCAGGTCGCGCAGCTGACCGAGCGTCGCGCATGGACGACAACGCCGAGGATCTGAAACAGGCGCTCCGCGGTCTGCTCGACGATGTCGCCCGTACGCTCGGCGTGCCGTTGGCGCTGTTGTCTCGCGACCGGGCCGGATGGCGGTTTGAGGCTGAAGCGTTCCCGCCGAGACCCGTAGCCGACGCCTCGCGGTTCCGGCCGCCAATGAGCGATTGGCGGCCCGGACCCGGCGCGGACGTCACGGACCAAGCCGGATCGCCGTGGACCGGACTGCTCGCTGGCCAGATTCGCGAACGCGAGTGGCTCCTGATGTTGCCCGGGAGAACCGAGCGATGGAACGCAGTGGCGGGTCTCGAAGGTGTGATCGCTCGATTTCGAAACGGCCTTGAGGCCGTCGTGCGCCTGGATGATGAGCGCCACCTCGCCGTTTTGCACCGACGGCTCTACGCCTTTGTGCGCAGGCTGAGTCGGACCTCGGACGTCGCCCGGACACACCGGTCCATTCTGCTGGCCATGGCAAGGGAGGTTGGAGCGCAGACCGCGGCGCTCGCGACGTACAACGAGTCCGAGCAGGCGCTCACCATTTCCGCGACCATTGGTTATCCGTCGGCGATTGTCGAGCACGTGCGGATTCAACCGGGCGAGGGTGTCATCGGCCAGGGGTTTGTGACGGGGCGCCCTGAAATCCGGCAGCCGGACGAAGCGGTGAGGCGGCTGCGCTACCGGACCAACTCGTTCATGGTCATCCCGCTCCTGGCTTCCGGGCAGTGCCTCGCGGTGATCACGCTGACCGACCGTGCGGATGGACAGGCGTTCGACTCGCGGGACCTCGCTTCCGCCCGCCTGCTGGCGGCTCCGGCAGGTTTGGCCCTGGCGCGCCACCGCGTGTCTGAGAGCCTCGGCGAACTGACCCGGGCGGCGACAGTTGACCCGGTGACGGGACTTTTCAATCGCCGGTATTTCGAAACCCAGATACAGGCGGAGGTGCAGCGCGCGCGACGCCAGCAGCAGGACCTGGCGTTGCTGATGGTGGACATCGACGACTTCAAGCGGATCAACGATACGCTCGGTCATCTCGAAGGCGACCGCGTCCTGCGCGACGTGGCCAATCTGCTTCGCCGAGGCGTACGCATCTTCGACCTGTGCGCTCGCTACGGCGGCGAAGAATTCGCCATCGTCATGCCCGGCGCGACGCGGCAGGTCGCCGTTCAGGTCGCGGAACGCATCAGGCGCAGCATGCACGATCGATCGCTTCAGAGCCCTGCGGCTCTGACGGTCAGCGTGGGCGTGGGTTTCCTCGGATCTGACCAGACCGAGGAGGATCTGATTGGCGCGGCAGACCGCGCGCTCATGGCCGCCAAGCGCGCGGGCAAAAACGTTGTGAAAACGAGCTGAGTTCTTGTCGTCTAGGGCCTGCCGGCGCGGATCAGCGCCCGAATTGCCCGGGCCACCGATGACGGTTGATGGCGGATCTTGCGCTCGCCATACTCCACGGCGAGATCACACTCCACGATTTGCGCCCGACCTGCCCAACGTAGAGGAGTAACGAATTTCACGGGTTGCGATCCGTGAATCGCGTACCTTGCCATCGCGTCGGCGTCGAGAGGGCGACGGTTCACGAGGATGTAGTCGAACAGGTCAAAGCCGGCGTGGAGCTCGGATAGCCGCAGGTGATCGTCGAGCGTGTAGTGGTCCGTCTCTCCCGGCTCGGTCATCAGGTTCGCGACGTAGATCCGCACGGCGTTCACACCGTAAATCGTCGACGCGATCCCCTCGACGAGCAGGTTCGGAATGATGCTGGTGTAGAGGCTCCCGGGGCCCACCACGATGCCTCGCGCGTTGACGAGCGCACGAAGCACGTCGGGGAGAGGACGCGGGCTCGGCTCGAGTGACAGCCGTCGGATTTTCAGCCGCTTGGCGACGATGGCCGTCTCGCCAGTCAGTACCTGTCCCGTTTCCATCTCGGCGCGCAGCCGGATGTTCTCGCCGGTCGTTGGCAGCACGCGTCCGCGAAGGCCCATCATCTCGCTCAGATGGTTCACCGCCTCGGCAAAATCGCCGGTTATCTGGCGTGAGCGCGGTCAGCAGGAGATTGCCCGAGTGGATGTCCCTCAGACCCTCGCCCATGGTTTCGAAGCGATGCTGAAGGAGCTGCTTGAACGGCGGACTCGCTGTCTGCCAGCGCTGCCAGGCAATTCCGAATGTCGCCCGGCGGCAGCACGCCGAACTTGCGCCGCAGTCGTCCCGAACTGCCGCCATCGTCGGTGACCGTGACGACCGCGGTGAGGGTGTCGATTAGCGCTCACCGACCCCGTCCCGGGTCTGGGCCCGAGCATGGGAGCAGAGACCTTCAAGGACGGCGGGAAGACCAGTGCCTCCGCCAATGGCGACGATACGGGGAGGCGATTGACTGACCGATTCGGCGTCCAGCCATGTGCGCCGGGGGGCGAACGGAGGAGACTTCGCGACTGGAGAATCGAACGCCGGAACGGGATTCATGAGTGGGACACACGCCGCAACCCGTATGCCAGGAGCGTGATTGCGGCCTTTTTCAAGTCTGTGGGCAGCGCTCACCTGGAGAATCCAAAGGAAGTCCGCATGCGGCCATCTAAAAGTCTTCGCGCGGCCGGAGAACCTCTTCGCTGCCGGGCTCCACCTTTGAAGAGTCTGTGTGTTACTTCCGCACACTTTGGCGGCCCAACCTTGACAACTTGTCCAGAAGGGCGCTATAAAAGCGACTTCCGTCAATGGCGACGTAGCGCCTTATGCAACCCACCAAACTCGTTGGCACGAGTCCGTCCATCCTCACGCTTCAAGAGGAAATCTTCTACGCAGCGCGGTGCGACGCCAAAGTCCTGATCACCGGAGAGAGCGGCGCGGGGAAGGAAATCGTTGCGCGTCTGATTCACGCAGGCAGCCCTCGCAGCCGTTCCGCGCTCGTCACCGTCAACTGCGCAGCGCTGTCAGAAACATTGCTCGAGACTGAGCTCTTCGGTCACGTGAGAGGCAGCTTCACGGGCGCCTACCGGGATCGCCTGGGTGCCTTCGAGCAGGCGAACCGAGGTTCGGTCTTTATGGACGAGATTGGGGAAACGAGCCCGCGGATGCAGGGGCTGCTCCTTCGATTCCTGGAGACGGGAGAAATCCAGCGCGTCGGTTCCGATCAGGTCCAGACCCGCGTGGATGTGCGGGTCATCGCCGCGACGAATCGCGTTCTGGTTGAAAGCGTGGCAAACAAGACGTTTCGCGAAGATCTCTACTACCGCTTGAACGTGATCCACATTCGCGTTCCGCCCTTGCGCGACCGGCCCGAGGATGTTCCCGTATTGCTGCGGTTCTTCCTCGATCAGTTCGCGAAGCAGTATCAGGTTGAGTCCCCGGCCCTCTCGGCAGACGCCCTGCAGACCCTGGCGGAGCATGCCTGGCCCGGGAATGTTCGCGAGCTGAAGAACGTCGTGGAGCGGCTTGTCGTCCGGGCCAAGAACGGCGAGATCGGCCGCGATGACTTGCCCCTCGAGGTGCTTCGATCCGCACCGGCAGTCCAGCCCGTGCCGACGACGCAGGCGACGCGCCCAGCCGCGGACATGCTGTTTGAACGGATGGTCAACGGCGGGGAGTCGTTCTGGTCCTGCGTCTATGCGCCATTCATGGCTCGCGATCTGACGCGCGACGACCTTCGAACGATTGTCAGGAAGGGACTCGAGCGGACGTCTGGAAACTACAAGGTGATGGTCGAGCTGTTCAACATGCCGGCCGACGACTACAAGCGGTTCCTGGGCTTTCTCCGCAAGTACCAGTGCCACATGCCGTTTCAGCAGTTCCGATCGGCCGCCACCAGCCGCGACGCCGGAAAGCCGGGGCTGCCGGGCCCGAGTCGCATGGCGGCGTCTGCCTGATTTCCTGACACGCGCAACCTCCAGACGGTCCGCCGAGCTCAATCGGCGTGCGCTCTGAGGGCCCCACGCCTCGCGTGTTGTCGGTGCTGGTCGCAGCTCTAGTTGGTCGGTCTGGGATCCAACAACTTCAGGAGTTCTCCGCTCACGACCGGCTTGACAAGGTAGGTCGCGCCGATCTGTTCCGCATCCGCCCTCAGGACCGGATCATCAAAACCCGAGAAGACGATCAGCCGCATGTTCGGGTACATGTCGCGAGCCATGACCGCGAGCTGAAGGCCGTTGAACGCTCCAAGGCGGACGTCCGTGATCAGCGCGTCGAACGACTGGTCTTTCAGCGTCTGTCGAGCGCGCTCGAACGAGTCGCAGGCGACGACCGTCTGGACTGACTCGCGCAGCGACCGCTTCATCGCGTCCAGCAATCCGATGTCGTCGTCGACGATTAGCAGTCTGAGCTGCAGGGAGGAGCTCGCTGGGTTGGTGAGAATCATTGGAGTTTCCACTGCTGGACAAGGCCCGACTTCTCTTTTGCGGCTATATTACACAGTTTATGCGGTCCTGCAAGCTGATGTCGATCATTTTGTCTCCGCGGGCTTGCGCAGGGGCGGGCCTGCCGGTCGGCCGTCAATAGACGCTACACATGGTTCTGGTCGCCTCGCCGCTCTTCGCGCGGCACGTCACCCCGCCAGGGCATCCCGAGCGCGTCGAACGAGCGCACGTGTTCGACGGAGTCGCCAACAGGTGGACCCTTCGCGGCGGCCACACGATTGCGCCACGTCCAGCCACCGACGAAGAGCTCCTGCGCGTACATACCCAAGCGCACGTCGAGCGGATGGCCGCGACGGCGGGTCAGGCGGTGATGCTCGACCCCGACACGTTCACGTCGCCGGACTCGTACGAAATCGCTCGGCTCGCGGCGGGCGCGACGGTTCAGGCGGCGGAGTACGCGGTCGCCGAGCGCGAGCCCGCGTTCGCGCTCGTGCGTCCACCGGGGCACCACGCCGAAGCGGATCGGGCGATGGGCTTCTGCCTCTTCAACAACGTCGCCGTCGCGGCCGCCGCGATGCTCGCCCGCGGTCTCGAGCGCGTTGCCATCGTCGACATCGACGTGCACCACGGCAACGGAACGCAGGCGATGTTCTACGACGAGCCGCGCGTGCTGTACATCTCGACTCACCAGTTTCCCTTCTATCCCGGAACCGGCGCGGCGGAGGAGGTCGGCGAGGGTGCTGGCCGTGGCTTCACGGTGAACGTGCCGATGGAAGCCGGATCGACCGACGCCGACTACGCGCTGGTGCATCGCGAGGTCGTCGAGCCCGTGCTGGACGAGTTCCGGCCGGAGCTGGTGCTCGTGTCGGCCGGCTACGACGCGCACGAACGCGACCCGCTCGCGTCGATGCGCATGACGACCGCAGGGCTATGCCGCGGTCGTCGCGCAGCTGCGGGATGTGGCGACCCGTCACGGTGCACTGGCGCTCGTTACCGAAGGTGGCTACGAGCTCACGGCGCTGGCGGCGTGCCTCGACGCTTCGATCTCGGTGCTCGAAGGGGCCCCAGTTCCTCCCGTGGCGGATGTCGCCGCGCCACGCGGCGCGCGCGCGGTCGCGGTCGCCCGCGCGGCGCTGGGACCCTTCTGGCGTGGACTATAATTTCAGAGTCATCTAGTGAAGGGCGCGAGCGAGCGCAGCGAGTGAGCCACGCGACCGGAGCGAGCCGGCGCCAGCGGCGCGCGAGAGCGCGTGTAGGGGAGTCCGAGGGGCGAAGCCCCTCGGGAGAGGATCGTGCCCGACTACAAACCCCAGACAATCGAGAAGAAATGGCAGGAACGCTGGCGGCGGGAGCGTACCTTCGAAGTCACGGAAGACGATCCCAGGCCGAAGTTCTACTGTCTGGAAATGTTCGCCTACCCGTCCGGCCACGCCCACGTCGGACACGTCCGCAACTACATGATCGGCGACGTCGTCGCGCGCATGAAGCGGATGCGCGGGTTCAACGTCCTCCACCCGTTTGGCTGGGACGCGTTCGGCCTGCCGGCCGAGAACGCCGCGATCAAGGGTGGCATGCACCCGGAGACGTGGACGCTCGAGAACATCGCCCACATGAAGGGGCAGCTCCAGCGCATCGGGATCAGCTACGCGTGGGAGCGGGAAATCGCGACCTGCCTGCCGGATTATTACCACTGGAACCAGTGGCTGTTCCTGAAGATGCTCGAGCGCGATCTCGCGTTCCGCAAGCGTTCGAACGTCAACTGGTGCCCGAGCTGCAACACGGTCCTCGCCAACGAACAGGTCATCGACGGCAAATGCTGGCGATGCGGCACGCCGGTCACGACGCGCGAGCTCGAGCAGTGGTTCTTCCGCATCACGCACTACGCCGACGAGATGCTCGAGGCCGCCGATCGGCTGTCGGGCTGGCCGGAAAAAGTGCTGACGATGCAGCGGAACTGGATCGGCCGATCCGAGGGAGCTCGCGTGAAGTTCGCGCTCGCTCCGGGCGGGGCTCAGGGCTCAGGGCTCAGGGCTCAGGACGTGATCGACGTCTTCACCACCCGCATCGACACGATTTACGGCGCTAACTTCCTGATGCTCGCGCCGGAGCATCCGCTCGTCCAGACAGTGGAGCAGTGCGCCGGAGGGCGGGACTTCAGTCCCGCCGCATTCACGGAAACGCTCAAGCGATTCCAGGCGCAGGACCGCACGGCGCGGATGACGGGCGAGATCGAGAAAGAAGGATTCGACACGGGCCGCACAGCCATCAATCCGTTCACGAACACGCCGGTGCCCGTCTGGGTCGCGAACTTCGTGCTCGGCGAGTACGGCACGGGTGCGGTCATGGGTGTGCCGGGGCACGACCAGCGCGATTTCGAGTTTGCGCGCAAGTACAGTCTGCCAATTACAGTCGTGGTTCAGCAGGAGGTTCAAAAGGTTCAGGAGGTTCAGGGGGTTCAAGGGGTTCAGGATCCTGCGTCGATGACCGCGGCCTACGATGGGCCTGGCGTGCTCGTGAACTCCGGGGAGTTCAACGGATTGTCGGTGCAGGACGCCATCGAGAAGATGAGCGCGGCGGCGGAGCAGCGCGGTATCGGCGAGGGGACGGTTCAGTACCGCCTGAAGGACTGGGGCATTTCGCGGCAGCGGTATTGGGGTACGCCGATTCCCGTGCTCTACTGCGAGAAAGACGGCATGGTGCCGGTGCCGGCCGACGATCTGCCGGTGCTCCTGCCGAAGACGGTGGAGTTCAGCGGGCGCGGCGATTCGCCGCTCGCGCAGATCCCCGAGTTCGTCAACGCCATCTGTCCCGAGTGCGGCGGCCCGGCGCGTCGCGAGACGGACACGATGGACACGTTCGTCGATTCCTCGTGGTACTTCTTCCGCTTCTGCGATCCGAAGAACCCGGACCTGCCGTTCGATCCGGACAAGGTCGGCTACTGGGGTCCCGTCGACTTCTACAGCGGCGGCGTCGAGCACGCCATCCTGCACCTGATCTACTCGCGCTTCTTCTCGCGCGTGTTCCGCGACCTCGGCATGACCGTCATCGACGAGCCGTTCACGCGCCTCCTCACGCAGGGGATGGTGCTCAAGGACGGCCAGGTCATGTCGAAGTCGAAGGGCAACGTCGTCGATCCCGACGACATGATCCAGAAGTACGGCGCCGACGCGCTGCGGCTCTACGTCATGTTCGTCGCGCCGCCCGAGAAAGAGATCGAGTGGACGGACGCCGGCCTCGAGGGCAGCTTCCGCTTCCTGGCGCGCGTCTGGCGGCTGGTCGACCAGGTGAGCGACCTGATTCGCGGCAAGGAGATTCCGTCGTTCCACGGGCTGTCAGTGGACGACGCGGAACGGGCGCTGCGACGAAAGACGCACGAGACGATTCGGCGCGTGACGCTGGATCTCGACCCCCGGGTCCACCTGAACACGGCCGTGTCCGCGCAGATGGAGCTCGTCAACGAGCTCTACGCTTTCTTGAACCGCGCGGGCGATGCCCGTCCCGCGACGCTGGCGGTGCTCGAGGAATCCATCGAGGCGCTCGTCCTCATGCTGTCGCCGTTCGCACCGCACATGTGCGAGGAGCTCTGGGAGCAGCTCGGTCACACTGGGGGCGTCGTGGCCGCTGGCTGGCCCGAGTTCGACGAGGCGGTCGCCAAGGCCGACGAGATTGTCGTGCCGGTACAGGTGAACGGGAAGCTGCGCACACGTTTGACGGTTCCGGCGGATTCAACCGACGATGCGCTGAGAGAGCTGGCGCTGGCCGATCCACAGGTCATGAAATATCTGGAGGGTAAGACCGTGCGAAAGATTGTCGTCGCCGGGGCGGCGGGCTCGCGGCTCGTCAGTATCGTCGTGAGCTGATGATGATGAATCGTCTCACGCGCGGTGACCGGCGTCGTCCTGGTAGTGGCTGGTCTGCTGCATGCCGGCTGCGGCTACTCCCTCTCCGGCCGCGGTTCGTTTCTGCCGGCGCACATCAAGATCATCGGCGTGCCGATGTTCGTCAACAGCACGCCTGTCTTCGAGATCGAGCAGAAGATCACCGCGAAGGTCCTCGCGGAGCTCATCGGACGCGGGCGGTACGAGATGAAGCCGGATCGCCAGGGCGTCGACGCGGTCCTGCTCGGCGACATCCAGGGGATCGCCATCGCGCCGGCGGCGTTCAACGACCAGCAGCAGGCGACGCGCTATGCGGTCACCCTTGTCGCGAAGATCGAGTTTCGCGATCTCAAGACGGACAAGGTGATCTGGCAGAACCCGCAGATGGTGTTCAGCGAGCAGTACGACGTCACGACGACGCAGACGGCCACCGATCCGAACGCGTTTCTCGGTCAGAACGTGAACGCCATGGAACGCCTGACGTCCGAGTTCGCGCGAACCATCGTCAGCGCGATCCTGGAGTCGTTCTGATTGGCCATCTCAATTCACCGATACGCCGACACGATCCATCACGATGGGCACGATGACACGATGGACACGATGTGAGAGGACCGTAGATGCCATCGTGTTCATCGTCTCATCGTGCCCATCGCGAGTGGCCGTCAGCCCGTGGCAGTTCGCCGAGGCCGGTGCACGCGGATAGCACGAGTCGTCGACGTCCATGCCCCCCTCCACCCCCGCCGCCGTTCGCAAGCAAATCACCGCCGGCAAGCCAGACCCTCTCTACCTGATCGTCGGCGACGACGAGGCGGAGATGTCGCGTCTGGCGGCGGATCTGTCGGGGATCGTCGAGGACGAGCTGCGGGCGTTCAATCTCGAGCGCATCTACGCGACCGACAAGTCGTCGTCGGCCGCGTCGATCGTCGAGGCCGCGCGCCAGCTGCCGATGATGGCCACGCGGCGCGTCGTCGTCGTGTTGCGGGCAGAGAAGCTGCTGAAGCCCAGACGCAAGGGGAAGGCGGGCGAGACGCCGGAGGCTGAAGACACGGGGCCCGCGCCAGATGTCGACGCGCTCGAGGCCTACGTCAAGAGTCCGGAGCCACAGACGGTTCTGGTGCTTCTCGCGTCGGATGTCGATCGGACGCGTCGCCTGTACAAGGCGCTTCAGAAGCAGGCCACGATCGTCGAGTGCTGGGGACTGAAGGGGAGCAAGGACGCGAGGGTCGATCTCCGGCAGGTCGCGCGACAGGCCGAGCAGCTCGTGCGCCAGGCGGTCACCGAGGCGGGGCAGCAGATCGATCCGGCGGCTTCGCGGCTGGTCGCCGAGCGTGCCGGTACGGACATCGCGCGGCTTCGCGGCGACGTCGAGCGCTTGTTGCTCTATGCAGCGGGGAAGCCGCGCATCACGGTCGCTGATGCCCGCGAGGTGGTGAGCGCCGAAAGCGCGCAGGACGATTGGGCGGTCACCAACGCGATTTCGCGCGGGGACGCGGCCGAGGCGTTACGACAACTCGGGTTGTCGCTTGATTCCGGCGCGGTTCCGTTTATGATTCTCGGGCAGCTGGCGTGGTTCGTTCGCGAGAAGCTGCCGATGGTCGACGCGCGGCGGGTGCGACCGGCAGTGGAATCGCTGTTCCGGACGGATCTCGACCTCAAGAGCTCAGGGGGAGACACCCGGGTCCTGCTCGAGCGACTGGTCGTGGAACTCTGTCGCGCCTGAAACGTCGATAAGTATGTAGGCTGCTGCCGAGCTGCGAGCTAGGCGGCGACGGTGCGCTTGGCGACGCGTCTCGCGAGACGGGACTTGTAGCGGCCGGCAGTGTTGCGGTGGATGAGGCCCTTGGAGGCCATCTTGTCGACGAGCGAGACCGTCTGCCGCAGCGCGTCGTTGACGGTTTTCGGGTCGTTGCTGTCGATGGCCGCGCGGATGTCGCGCAGGGCGCCGCGAAGCCGGGTGCGGAGCTGGCGGTTGTGTTCGCGACGCTTGACGTTCTGGCGGTGCGCTTTCAGCGCGGAATCGTGACTGGCCACTGTTGGATCGATCCTTGTAACACTAGGGCGTCCGGAGTGTATCCGGAGGCAGGTTAGGGAACCAGCGTAGACAGTCGCCGGCGCCGCAAACCACAGATTCTAGCACACCTGGCGGCCACGGGGACTTTTGGGGCATGAAAAAGGTTCGTAAACCTGGCGGAGTAAATGGGGTAGATTTGACAGAGTTTAGACGTCATGCCCGACGACATTATTGAACGCGAAGTCCTCGGCGAGGCCACCCGCGCCTGCGGCGTGCTGGTGGAACGGGTCCGCGGACGCGTCGCGCGGAAGGGCGGTGCGACGGCTGGCGAGCTCAGCCAATACGCGGCTGCCGCGTTCGAGGCGTACGCCGAAACCCTGCTCCGGGCACTGATGGCCGCGGCGTCACGCCGCGAAGGGACGGACGTCGAAGCCTGGGTCCGCCGGCAGTTTCACGACGGCCTGGACAGCGCCGGCACACCTCTCCGGGAGGCCGTCGCCGATTCCCCCCATCGCCACGCGGTGGCGCAGGGGCTCCAGCAGAAGATGTTCGAGGCGGAAGTGATGCTTCGCCGGGCTCTCAAAGCTCGTTTCTCCGAGGCGCCAGTCGTCGATATCGGCGCCATCGGCGGCCTCAGGCACGTGGCCGACTCAGCAGCAGAAACCCACACGCTGCAGAGAAAGGCCGCAGGCTAGTTCCTACGATTCCGCCAACGCGGGTCACCAACTCCAGAGTCCGCTGCCACATTCGGACGCCGGTTGACCCGCGTCGCCGTCCTCAGCGCCACGCTCAGCCGCTCCGCCAGTTCCCCAAACGCCTGCGACGACTGCCGCAGCTGTTCGTTTTCAATACGAAGCCGCATCAGCTCGTCTTCGTAGGTTCGTCAACTGTTCTTCCAACGCCGCCATTGTATCTGCCCCCATGTGCTCGCTCTCCCGTTTCCGCGGAAGCCTCTCCGCGACCAGATTGCGAACTGCCGTCGACCGTCGGGTCCCCATGAGGCAAGGAATGAACCATTTTCACTCAAGTATGCTACGAATAAACGACTTAACAGAAATACGCACCGCTCGGACGGCGCCCAAGAGTGTGCAATTGTGAGTCGAAACGTGACACTCGAGACGCGCATTAGCGTCTCAAATCGCTCTATTGTGAAGTAAACAAGGCAGTTTGTCCAATAATGTTCCAATGTAGATACGTCGTATCTGTTTTGAAACACTGACTGTGCGGATTTGGTTCGGGGTTCGTCGTTCGGGGTTCGTCGTTCCAGGTTCGTGGTTCTTGGTTCCTGGTTCTGGTTCGCTGTCGGTCAGTTCCGCTCTTTCAGGCGCCTCAGCTCGCGCCGCTCTCGTTTGTCTGGCGCGCCGGCGCTCCGCGGACGCAGGAACGGCCCGGTCAGTCGAGCGATCTTGCGGGCTTCGATCTCTTCCGGAGTTGGCGGCGGGGTCAAATCTGTCGTAAAGTTCGCGGGCTTCGGCCTTCGACACGTGCTTCTCGACCAGTGCCCGGACGACCACGCGCTGCCGCCGGCCGAGCGGCCGAGTGGACGGACGATCTCGTCGCCGACTTTGAGCTCGCGGTGGGGCTTGGCCGGCTGTCCGTTGACGTCGATCTTTCCGTTCTTGCAGGCTTTCTGGGCTTCGGATCTGGTCTTGAACAGGCAGGCGATGTCGAGCCAGAGGTCGAGGCGCATGGGTTGGTTGGGCTGTCAGGCTCTTGGGCTCGGGTTCCAGGCTCGGGGTCAAGATTCTCAGATCGCTAGTCGACCGGCTGGGAGCTCTAAGGCTTCTAGTGACCCGAGCCTGAGAGCCAAGAACCTAGAACCCCGAGCCCCGAACCTCGAGCCAATCCTAGAAATCCGTCCCCGACTCCGGCAGATTCACCTTGACCATGATGCGATAGCGGACCGGCCGGCCTGCCTTGGTCGCGGGACGATACCGCCACGCCTTGGCGGGGCTCACGATCATGCGCTCGTGGTGGCGGTTGAGCGGCGTGTGGAGCTTGACGTTCTCGACGCTGCCGTCGCGGCCGATGATCATGTCCAGCCAGCCGACGCGATTGGGCGGGACGCCGATGGGGCCGGTGACGGGCATCTGGCGCGTGAGCTGGCGGGGAGGGATCACGTCGACATCGGCATCGGTGTAGACGATCTCGTTGGCTCGGCCGCGACGGCCGCGGTCGCCTGGGCGATGAGGTCGCTGCACGTCTGTCGCGCAGTTGCGGCGGACGTGTCGGCAAGCCGCCGGTCGATGAGTCGTCATCGCTTCGCTGGCGAAGCCCGAGCGCACGATCGGGATCGCCAGCGTCGAGCGCGGCTTTCGCGCGGTCGTAGTTGCGCTGCTCGATAACCGGCAGCATCAGCCTCTGGCTCGTGCGAAACGCGGCGAACGCCTCTGGGCTCAGGTCGGACGTCTCGGTTCGTACAGGGGATTCGACATGACGAGCGAATCGAACGCCATGGACGCGAGCGCCGGCTGCCCCTGCGCGATCGCCGTGTGTCCCTGCTCGAGGAGCGCCGTGGCCCGGCGTTCCGACTCGCGCGCCGATAGCGGAGGAGCCGGCGGTGTGCGCGGCGTGCGTGCCGAGATGCCGGCTGTCGCTGTCGCGCGCGGCGGACTCGAGGGAGGCCGCGCAGGGTCACCCTCACTGGACCGGCCATCGAGCGGTCTGATCGTGACCACTCCCGCCGCGGTCGGGCGCGACTGACGGCAGTTGTCGACCGCCTGTTGATCCGTTCGACTCCCTTCGGCACAGGAGGTCTCGCTCCGCTCGGCGTCTTGACCCCGCTCGGCACATGTGCCCCGACTCCGCTTGGTACAGGCTGCTTTGACTCCGTCCGGCACGGGTGTCTCGACTGCCGCTCGGCGCAGGCGCGGTGTTCGTTCCGGTCGGCGCCGCCCCGTCGGTCGTGGTGGCCGATGCGTCGCTGGGGAAGAGGATCGCCGGCCGCGTCAACAGCAGTCCGCCAATCACCGCAATCGCGACGAAGATGACGCCCACGTGTGACGCGTAGCCGCCCAGGAGTGATCCGAACGGCGATCGCGACCGAGCCCGGCGTCCCGTCCCGCGATGCGGAAGGCAGGATCGAGCGAATCGGAGGCGGCCGGTTGATCGAAATCCTCCTCCGGGTTCGGCGGCGGCGGGGGAGCCGCGACGGCGCGGAGCAGCGCGAGGCCGGCGGGGCCAGGTTCGTCGAGCTTGTTCAACTGCGCCAGCGCGCGATCGACATCCTCGATCGATTCGAAGATCGGCAGCTCGAATGTCGCCTGCGACAGCAGCAGCCGCAGCTCGGGCGGCGCTTCCTTCCCCATGAGCATCGTGCGCAGCAGCCGCCCCACCTGAATGACGAGCGGATCGCTGCTGGTCTGCCCCGAGAGCAGGTGGACCTCGCCCTTGCTCGGTGATCTGAATGTTGCGAGGGTCGAGCAGGATGGGGGCCTGCGGCGAGTGATCTCTTCAGGTACAGGCAGATCTGATGGATCACCGCAACCGACTCGCGCCAGTCGAAGCCGCCCCGTCGCTCGATCAGATCCACGAGCGTGGCAGGTCCGAGCGGGAGCGATGGCAGCGCCACAGCCGCAGGCGTGTGCGGCCGTACCGGAAACTCCGTGACGGTCGCCGGGCCGGCATGCGCCGTCTGGTGCAGGGGCTCATCATCAGTGTCGGCAGCGTCCTCTTCAGCCACGCCTTCGAATGTGGCCACGCGCTCGAGCGGAGCATGAACGAAGGGCGTCGGTTCGATCCGAGCCGTGGCGGGAGGGGGCGGAATCTCAGCCGGCAACGAAGGCGCCGCCACTGACAGCGACACGACCGCCGGCGACGGCCCCGTCTCGGCCTGCGCCCCCACCTCGGACGGAAACTCGGCCTCGGAGGGAAACTCCGAGAGCTCGAGCGACGTCTCCAGGTTGACGATTTTCGGCGAGTCCTCGTTCATGATTTAGGCTCGAAGCTCAGTGTTCTCTTGCCACCAGACGATCACGACATCAATCACGATGGGCACGACCCCTCGATCAAGGCTCGGGGTCATCCTGACGCTCGTCGAAGGTCGATGACACGATGCTCACGATGAAACCCGCGACAACGTTGCGTCTCGTTGCCATCGCTGGCGCATCGTACCATCGTGGCCATCGTGCGCGAGTCGTGAGCCATCTGACGTTCTCGAGTGTTCAATGTTCCTGCCGATCACCGATCCGGCGCAAAATACCCGCTGCGGCTGCGGATGACGTGATTGGCCGACCGCGACCTGATCTCCACATTGCGCCATGACCCGTCACGGGCAATGTGCGTCGACGTGTAGCCCAGCACGTAGCGGCGCCGCAGGTTCTCGATCGTTCTCGCGAACTGCGCGCGCAGCTCCGATGCGTCCGACGGGAAGTAGGCGAGCCCTCCGGAAATGTCCGCGAGGCGTTCGAGCCCGGTGCGATCGAGATTTGTCCCCAATCCGATCGGCAGGACAGTCGCCTCGACCTCTTTCGCCAGGTCCAGGACTTCGGGCAGCGTGTGCCGGCTCCCGGGTGCTGTGCCGGGGTTGTTCTCGTCCCGCCCGTCGGTCATGACCACGACAGCGCGCCGCCCCTCGACTGGTTTTCAGCGTCGTGAACGCGCCGGCCAGCGCGTCGTAGAGCGCCGTGCCCCCGACAGGCTTGTATCCGTTGATGGCGTCGATGGCTCGTCTGACGGTTGGTGCCGAGATCGTGCGCCACGATCACGCCGTCCGAGAAGAAGAGCAGCGACAGCTTGTCCTGCGGACGAAGCGCCTCGACGAACGTGCGGGCCGCGGCCATCAGCGCATCCGCGGTCTTCCGCATGCTGCCGCTCGCGTCGAGCGCGAGCACGATCGAGAGCGGCGTCTCGGCCTCGTGGAACGTATCGACCTTCTGATCGACGCCGTCCTCGGACACGACGAGGTCGTCGGCGCTGATCTCGACGTACTGACCCGAGAGATCGGTGACCGTGAACTCGAGCGTCGGGCGGATCGGCGGCGGCTTCGGCGCCCGATAGCCAGCACGCGTCCGCACGAGGTACTGCTCGACGGGGGTGCTCAGATTCACGGCGCGCCAGCTCCCGTCCCGCGCGGTGTTGGTCGGCGTGTACGTCACCAGATACCGATTCTGCGCGTCGGCCGCGAGCTGATCGTAGACGCCCGCGAGCTCCTCGGGCCGCGGCGGAAAGAAGACGCGGCCGCCGGTCTCGTTCGCGAGCCGCTTCAGCTCGCGCTCACCCTTGAGCGAGATGCCAGCCACGCCGCCGATGCCGACGACGTAGATCGTGATCCCCGCACTCTTGACGGCGGCGAGCGCATCTTCGAACGATGCATGGCTGTGCTCGTCGTAGCCGTCGCTGATGAGGATCACCGAGCGGCGGTCCTCGGCTTTGGGCAGCCGCTCGCTCAGCTCGATGAGGGAATCGAGAATGGCCGTGCCGCCCGTCGGCTCGATGTGCTGGATGGCCTCGATGATGGTGCGCCGATCGCCGGTGGGGCCGGTCAGGGCCGCCAGGCGCTTGGCGAAGGGCGCCACGACCACGGTGTCCTTCGGCCGCAGGAAGGCCGTGAGCCGCGCCGCCGCGTCCTTCACGAAGTCGAAGCGTCGCGACATGCTCTGGCTGCTGTCGATGAGCAGCGCGAACGTCGCCGGCACGCGCTCGTGGCTGACGAGATCGATCGCCTGCGCCACGCCGTCTTCCTTGACGGCGAAGTTGGCCGAGCTCAGGCCGCTCACGAACCGGCCCTTCTTGTCGTAGACGCCCGCCTCGAGCAGCACGCTCGCGACCTCCGAGATCTCGGTAATCTCGAACGCCTCGAGGACGACCTTGTCCCGGCCCTTGTGGCCTTCGCTGTCGTCGACTTCGACCGCCAGCTCCCGCCGCTCGAACGGATTCTCGTCGGTCCACTCCACCGCATACGGCGGCCCATCGTCGTCGGTCTTGAAGAGCTTTCCGTCCACGTAGAATCGGACCGGGTTGAGCGTGGCGCCGGACGGCTGCTGGATCTGGGCGACGATGCGCACGGCGCCGATGCCGCCGGTGCGGCCGAGCGGCGAGGTGATGCGAACGGACAGATCGGTATCTGCTGCACGCGAGGCCGTCGTGGCCGCAGTAAAGGTATAGAGGACGCCGAACGTGAGGGCCGCGAGCCAGCCCCAGGACACACGAATCATAAGGGTGACGTCAACAACCTACGAGCCGACACAAGTTCACCCGCGCGAACGACGCGTTTGGATCGAGCGCCAGCGCGGCCTCGAACTCGCGGAGCGCTTCCTCCCTCAGGCCAGCGGCCGCGAGCAGCGTCCCGCGCGTGTTGTGCGCGCCCGCCGAGCGAGGCGCGTAGAAGACCGCTCGCGCACTGTCGGCCATGCCGAGCTCCGGATGCCCCCAGTCACGCCAGATCCGGGCCCGTGCGTCATACGCGGCGGCATCCTGCGGATTCAACCGCGTCGCGGCGCTCAGATGATCGAACGCCGCGTCGAGGATCTGGAGGCGCCGGTACTCGTCCGCGACAGCCCGGTGGTGCGCCGGCGTCGGGACGAGGGCCAGCCGCAGCAGGGCAGCCGCAAGCGCCGGGTCCTGCGACTCGATCGTGCCGCCCATGGCGCTCTGGGTTCCACCAGGCCGCGCCGGCTTCGCCGGCGCGTGTGCCCGAGGCGTTGCTCGCGTGTCTGGCCGCGTATGCATCGAGCAGCCGACTACACACACGAGCAGCAGCGAAACGGCACTCGACCGAATCAGGCCTTTCATGGTTCGCCGCCGGTATCCTGCGCGAGCAATCCGTGCTGCCCGTCGTTACTCTTCGCTGCGCAGCCGGCTGCGCCGCCGCGCCATGTACGCCACGATCAACACTGCGAAGACCGCGAGCAGGATGAGTGTTGTGTTGTCCACCGTGCTTCCTCCTATGAAATGGATCCGCTGACCGCACTGATGGTTTCGTCTACATCAGCGCGCGCAGGATCCGGATGACGACTGGACCGAGACAGACGACGTACAGTGCCGGCACCAGACAGAGTGCGAGCGGAAACACGAGCTTGACGCCGACCTTGGCCGCGCGCTCTTCCGCGCGCTGCCGCCGCTTGGTTCGAGACGTGGAGGCGTGGGTGCGGAGCGCCTGGGCGATGCTCGTGCCGAATCGATCGGTCTGCGTCAGCATCGTCACGAGCGCGCGCACGTCGTCGACCTGCGTGCGCTTGGCCAGTCCCTGAAACGCTTCGAGCCGCGGTTTGCCCGCGCGGATTTCGTTCGTCACCGTGCGCAACTCCCGCGCGAGCGCGGGCAGCGCGATCTCGAGCTCTTCGCTCGCGCGCATGATCGCCTGGTCGAGGCTCGAGCCGGCCTCGACGCAGACGACGATCAGGTCAATCGCGTCCGGCAGGCCGTTCTGAATGGCCTTCTGATGACGCCGCGTCGCGCGCGTCAGGACGACGTCCGGAACCAGATAGCCGAGCACGGCGGCGATGATCGCCAGCAGCCACCCTTCGGTTCCCATCGATGGCCAGCGGCAGCAGGCCGCAGATGATCGGCACGACCGTCTCGGCGAGCGCGTAGTAGCCAGCGGCCTCGGGATCGGTCCAGCCCGCCAGCTCCATGCGGCGCTGCAGGCGCGACACCTTCGAGGATGCGCCCTGCGGGCGTCTTCGACAGCGTCCGAGCCTTGTTCTTGCCCGGCCGCAGGAAGGCAGAGAGCTGATCGAAGAGCCCGGTCTTCGATCTCATTGCTCGACGGCGCCGTGCCAACGGTTGGCTGAAGTCGCCGACGAGCCGGTGACGTGCGCGCGAGCGCCATCGAGGCGAGCGAGCCGACGGCCAGGGCGACCGAGATGAAGACGGCGGCGAGCGGCAGCGCGAGATCGGCAGTCATAATGTTCAGCCCCGCGAACGTGAACGCTGAACAATGAACCGTGAACCCAGAACAACGAACGACGAACCCCGAACCCCGAACCATTTCAGAACTCGACATTGACGATCTTGCGAATGGCCACCGTGCCGATCACCTGCAGCACCAGCGCGACGAGGATCATCCGGACGCCGAGCGGATCGTTCACGAACGTGTTCATATGTTCGGGCGCGATCAGCATCATCATGCAGAAAGAGCGCCGGCGGCATCATCGACAGGACCCACCCGGTGATCCGTCCGTGCGCGCTCGTGACGCGGACCTGACGCTTGACCCGGGACCGCTCGCGAATCAGGCTCGGCGAGGTTGTCGAGGACCTCCGCCAGGTTGCCGCCGGCCTCGCGCTGCGTCAGCACGGCGGTGATGAAGAACCGGGCGTCGAGCAGCGGCACCCGTCGCGGCGAATGCCTTGAGGGCGTCGGGCAGCGGCATGCCGAAGTTCTGCTGGTCGTAGAGCAGCCTGAACTCCGCGCCGGTCGGATCCGCCACCTCGTCGCTCACCATCGAGACGCCGGACGTGAATGCGTGACCCGCGCGCAGCGAGCTGGCGATGAGGTCGATGGCCTGCGGGAACTGATCTTCGAAGAGGCGCGTCCGCCGCACCGCGGCGTAGCGCACGAGCAGGTAGGGGCCGAGCCCGCCGCAATCGCGACGACCGTGGCGGCCCAGTTCAAACCCGGTGATGAGTCGGATCACGATGAAGATCGACGACGCGGCGAAGATCGACGCCAGCACGACGAGGCCGATCGTGATCGACAGGCCCGACTGCTCGACCGTCCGACGCAGCGGTTCGACGAGCCGCCCGGATCGTCCGAGCAGCGCATCGAGGCCCTTGAGCGCGCTCAGCGGCGCCGCGCGCCGCGTCAGCGCGCCGGCAGCGCTCGGGCCCTCCGGCACGACCTCGGCCTTCAGGCGCTTGCGCAGCCGCCTGGCCGACTTGTCCTCGGGAACGAGGACGAAGGCCCAGTACGCCCCGAGGACGATCGCCAGGCACAGACCGAAGGTTGCGACGACTGCCAGCATGTCGCTCGCCGACTGCCTACCGAAATCCGCTTACGCCACCAGCGTCACGTGCTCGAACATGTCGACCGGCAGCTGCACGCCGAACGACAGCAGGCGCTCGGTGCACCGCGGCCGGATGCCGGTCGCGCGGAATCGTCCGCACACCTTGCCGTCGCGCCGCAGGCCCGTCCGGTCGAAGACGAAGATGTCCTGCGTGCTGATCATCTCGCCCTCCATCCCGGTGACCTCGGTGATCGCCGTCACCTTCCTCGTGCCGTCCGACAACCGCGTGACCTGAATGACCAGGTGCACGGCCGAGGCGATCTGCTGGCGCACGGCGCGCTCGGGAAGATTCAGGTTGGCCATCGCGACCATCGTGTCCAGGCGATAGAGCGCGTCGCGCGGGCTGTTGGCGTGGATGGTCGTGAGGCCGCCGTCGTGGCCGGTGTTCATCGCCTGCAGCATGTCGAGGGCCTCGTCGCTCCGGACCTCGCCGACGATGATGCGGTCGGGGCGCATACGCAGCGCGTTGACCACGAGGTCGCGCTGCCGGACGGCGCCCTTGCCTTCGATGTTCGGCGGCCGCGTCTCGAGCCGGACGACGTGCCGCTGCCGCATCATCAACTCGGCGGCGTCCTCGATCGTCACGACGCGCTCGAGGTTCGAGATGAAGCCGGAGAGCACGTTGAGGAGCGTCGTCTTGCCGGCGCCGGTGCCGCCCGAGACGATGATGTTGAGCCGGCAGGCGACGGCCGCGCGCAGGAAGTCGAGCATCGGCTGCGTCATCGTCTCGCGCTCGACCATGTCTTCGGCGCCGACGCGGCCGGTGCGAAAACGCCGGATCGAGAGCGAGGGGCCGTCGATCGCGAGCGGCGGGATGATCGCGTTGACGCGCGAGCCGTCGCGCAGGCGCGCGTCCACCATCGGGCTCGACTCGTCGATGCGGCGGCCGACGGTGCTGACGATGCGCTCGATGATCTGCATCAGGTGGCGGTCGTCGCGGAAGAGGATGTCGGTCAGCTCGAGCCGGCCGTCGCGCTCGACGTAGACCTGATCGAAGCGATTGACGAGGATGTCCGAGATGTTCGGATCGCGCAGCAGCGCCTCGAGCGGACCGAGGCCGAAGAGCTCGTTGAGGACGTCGATGACGAGCGTCTCGCGCTCGGTCAGCGCGAGCGGCGTCGTGTCGCTGCTGCGCTCGATGATCTCGAGGATGATGCGGCGGATCTCGGGCTCCGCCTCTTTCTGGCCCATCTGCGTCAGCCGCTCGAGGTTCAGGCGGTTCAGCAGATCGTTGTGGACCTTGGCCTTGAGGTCCTGATAGCTCTTCTGCCGAGGGTCACTCGCCGGGCTGCCGATCGGAACGACGGGATTCATGTAGCTAACGCTCCTTGCACAGACACACTGATCTGCACGCCCGACGAGTCGACGGTTTCATCACGATGAACACGATGGCTCGATGAGCACGATGGATCTCCCTTGAATGTCTTCATCGTGACCATCGTGTCATCGTGACCATCGTGCCAAGAGCCATGGTCGCTCCATGCGCATCATCCCCGCCGGCCGGTCAGGCGGCCGAGCAGGCCGGGCTGACGCTTGCCGGCGACGGGTTCGTCGACGGTCTCCACGAGGCCCCGCGCGAAACCCGTCAGCGCGGCGGCCAGCTTGTTGTGGTTGTCGAGCACGACCGGCCGTCCGGTGTTCAACGCCTCGAGCGCGATCCGGTAGTTGCTCGGAAACGTGTGGGCAACCGGCGTGCCGAGCACGCGTTCGACATCGCCCTGGCCAATCTCGGCCTGGATGTCGAAGCGGCTGACGACGACCGCGAGGCGCTCCTTGCCGTAGCGCTGACGCAGCGCCGCCGACAGCCGCGTCGCGGCGCGAACGGTGGCCAGCTCCTGGTTGGCGACGATGACGATCCGCGACGACGGTTCGAGCGCGTCGATCATCACGTCGGACCGCGGGACGTCGAGCACGACATAGCGGTAGTGCCGCGCCGCCGACTCGATGAGCGTTCGCACGCTGGTGGAGTCGACTGGCGTCGCGCTCGCGCGATCCGACGAGGCCAGGAGCGAGAGCCCGCCGCGGGCGTGGCCCACGAGGCCGCCGAGGAATGCCTTGTCCAGCCGATGCACGTTCTCGAGCGCGTCGATGACCGAGAACCGCGGCTCGGTTCCGAGGTAGACCGCGGCGTCGCCGTAGGCCAGGTGCAGATCGATCAGGATCGTCGACCCGCTCGTCGAGCTGCGCGAGCGCGGTGGCCACGTTGGTGGCCACGGTCGTCGTCCCGACACCGCCTTTGGCGCCCAGGAACGCGAACACCTCGCCGGTCGTGGTCGGGAGCGTTCGACGTGGTGACGCGCGTGACCGCGGCGGTGAGATCCGGCGCCGTCACCGGCGCGGTGAGGAACTCGGTGACGCCGGCGCGCATGGCCTCGAGCATCAGCGCCGGCTCGAGCGCTGCCGCGACGATCACGACGCCGGTCGTCGGGTGCTGACGCCGGAGCATGCCGACCGTCGGCGGAAGCGTCGGGCGATCGCGCATGTCCAGGATGACGAGCGCCGGCTGAGAGGCGCCGGGTTGCGCAAGAGTCGCCAGCTCCTCGACCTTGCTGACGGAGACGCGCAGACCACAGGTCTGCATCAGCTCTTCGAGCTGCCGGTCCCGGGATCCTGCGAGCGTTGCGGTCAGAGTTGTTGCCACAGTCACCTAATCAAATGGGTCGTTACCAGCCACGACGCGTCGTCGACGATACGTCGGCGCCGTGGAAGAGGTCATGCCGGGGTACTTGAGAAAGTGTCCGTGCGGGCCGTAAGGGCCAGCGGGCCCATGGACGAAGAAGCCGACGATGTTCGTGACAGTGATGCACGGGCTGTTGGTCGGGCAGCCGACACGGCTGCGTCCAGTTGCTCGCTCGCGCGTCCGAGCTGAAACTTGTCTGGATCGAAGAGCGCGACTGGGATCAGCCGCGGGCTGACCTGCGCGCACCCCGGCGCACAACTGTTGTCGATCCGGTGATTGCCCTCGTTCCAGTCGGCGGTCGGATCCGCTGTGGTGATGAGGTTGCTGAACGCCAGCATTGGTAGCACCCAGCGGAGCGAGTGATTACCGGAAGCGTTTGCCCCAGCTGCACCAGCTGCCCAGGGCAGGCCTCCACCTTCTGCTGGAAGGTGCCGGCGCCCGGAAGGTTCAAGGCGACGAGAAGCCCGCGCGTGATGGGTGCGTAGGGCAAGGTAATCGTCTGCTGGTCCAGCTCCCAGATGATGCGTTCTCCGAGGTCGCCTGAAGGAGGCGGGAGAGCTATGGTGCTCCCAACTTGCGTCGCGCTTGGCGCCGTGTAGCTGTCGCGGCTACCTGACAGCGGGACTCCTGCGGCGTCGTAGTAATTGAACTCGTTGCTGGGCGCACGCTGATCCTGCCAGTCATCAGCGAAGGCAATCGGCCGCAGGCAGTCTGTCGCGTTCGCGTTGCCGACGATGGACGTGGCCGACGCCATGACTTTCTGGCTCGTGATACCGAGGATGGGACCAAAGAGCGTGGGGAGGGCCGTGCTGCCATTCGTGCCGTCGCGGTAGACATCCACCCGGACGCACCGGCCGGTGACACCTGCGGGGCAGTTGAACGTTACGACCGGTCCGCCGGCCTGCTGCCACACGAGGTTCGCCGCCGCCACTCTGCGCGGCGCTCTGCGCGGCTATGCCGTCTGACGCTGGCGGATCGTCGAAGTCGTCGTAGCGCACGCGCGACGCCTCCGGCGAGCGCGCCGGCGTCCGCGGCGTTCTGCGCCTGGCGCCGCCCGATCCACATCATTCCGTAGTCGAGCACGAACACGTTGAACGCCATCAGTACGAACAGCGAGATGCCGACTTGGACGAAGACGGCTCCCTGTTCCGAACGGAGTGTGCGTTCTCTCGTGCGCATGTCGGCCTTCAGTTCTGCGAGCCCGGCCTCCCGCCGGAGCCCTTCACGTCAGGTTTCTCGTTCCTCACTGCGGGCGCGTCAACCATGCCGGCGCTTCCCCCCTGTTGGTCGTCTCCCTTCGGATTCCCAGGCGCGCCCTTCTCGACACCACCGACACCCGGCGACGGCAGGAAGCGGCGCGGCAGCGTCGGCAGCGGCGGAACTTCGTCGGGCTCGAGCGCGCGCACGAGGCGCGGCGTGATGAGCACCATCAACTCGGTTCGCTCGGCGCGATCGGCCTTGCTCTTGAAGAGGTTGCCCGAGGATGGGAATCTTGCTCAGGCCCGGAATGCCCGCCGCGTCTTCCTGCGTCAGGTTGTTGAGCAGGCCAGCGATGGCGAACGACTGGCCGTCGCGCAGCTCGACGTTGGTCTCCGCGCGCCGCGTCGACAGCGCCGGGACACGGAATCCCTGCAGCGTGATCCCGTTTGCGAAGTCGAGCGTGCTCACTTCGGGCGCCACCTTCAGCCGGATGATGTCGCCGGCGATCGTGGGCGTGAACTTGAGCTTGATGCCGAACTCCTTGTACATCACGGTGACGGCACTGTTCGCGCCGGAGCCCTGGACGATCGGTACCGGAATCTCGCCACCCGCCAGAAAGCTCGCTTCCTGATTGTTGTAGGCAATCAGGTTCGGCTCGGCCAGGCTCTGGAAGAAGCCCTTCGACTGCAACGCCTTGACGATCGCGCCCCAGCCTTCCTGTCGATTGAAGAAGAACAAGTTCAGGAAATCGCTGAAGACCGTTTTGTCCTCGTCCTTTTGATTGTCGATGGTCGGGGCGGCGAACTGCTGCGTCGTCGTCCGACCGAGATAGTCCTGCCGGTTGACGACGAAGTTGGCGCCGAGCTCGGTCAGCGCGCGGCGGTTGACCTCGGCGAAGCGCACCTGCAGCATCACCTGCTGGCTCTCCTGGCCATTCGGGAGCTGCAGCATGTTGATGACCTTGACCTTTGTCGAACTGGCCTGCGCGATCTCCGCGGCGCGCAGGGAGACGGTGTTGTTCGACACGGCGCCCGACAGGATGATCGCTTCGTCGGTTGCGCTGACGGTGATGTCTTCGCCGGGGAAGAGCGCCCGCAGCTGCTGCTGCAAGGTCGTAATCGCCGGCTCGACCACGAGGTCGTAGTGCTTGCGGTCGGTGCTGCTCCAGACGATCAGGCTGACGGTGCCTGGGGCCTTGCCATCGACCAGAATCTCGCGATTCTGGACGACGACGGCGTCGGCGACCGCGGGATTGGTGACGGCGATGCGGATGATCTCGAAGTCCGTTCGCAGCACGGTCGATCGTCCGGCGGTCAGCACCACGCGCTCGACCTGTCCGGGCAGCTGGGGCGGCGGCGCCGGCGGTTTCGCCGGGGGCTGTGCGGCCTGCGCCGGCGCCTGGCGCGCCAGCTCGAGTCCGCGAGCCGCCAGCTGAATGCGCGGCCGGCGTCGCCTGAAGCAGCAGGCAGGTCGCAGCGACGGCACACGCGGAGGAAAGCCTCACTTAATCACCTCGCCCTTGCTCACGTCGACCTTGGTCGTGTCGTCCTTGACCACCTCGTCGGTGCGCTTCATGCCGCGGATGGCTTCGACCTTTCTGGGCGCTCGGCGTGCGGCGTCTCGACCGGCGCGTGCGACAACCGGGGCTGGCGCGGGTGCGCGTCTTGGGGCCGGGCGGACCGCCGGCGCTGGAGTTGGCGCAGATCCCGCTTCTCCCCCGCCGAGCAGCGACTCCGTCCTGACGCCCGGACGTCATCGTCGGATCGGTGTCGAGCGGGTTGCGCAGCATCAGCATGATCTCGCCCTCCGACTGCGCCAGCGCGATCCGCTCGGCCTCGGTGGGCGACACCAGCAGCGTCACGACCGTCGATGCGTTCGCCGTCTTGGTGTCGCTCTCGGGCTTGCCCTGATCCTGGCGAGTGCCGGCCGCGAGCACCTGGACGTTGCTGGCCGCGGTCCGCGTCATGCTGTCGGTGGTGCGGCGGATCGTCACGACCACGTCGACGTGGGTGCCCGGCACGACGAATCCAGCGACGCCGATGACGTCGTTGACCTTGACCGACATCGCACGCATGCCGCGGGGAATCGCCGGGCGGGAGGCCCGCCGTGCCGATCGCGGCGAGCTTGTTGACCGTGATCGGCTCGTTCTGGAGGACGGCCGTCAGGAGGCCACGGTTCACGGCGCTCTTCACGTCGCCGATCGCACCGGGTACCGGTGTCGCGGCAGGCCACGCCACGAGCTTCACGTCATTCTCGGTGAGCTCGGTGCCGATGGGCAGCGATCGCGCCGCCACCACGACCGACTGATGGGGCACGTCGGCCAGGCTTCTGGGCCTCTGCAGGAGGGCCCGGTAGACGGCAAAGCTCGCGATGGCAGCGGTGACAACGGCAACCGTGAGCACCACGAGATGGCGAGAACGGCGGTTCATGTGATCTCCTTCAACTAACCTTAGGGACAGGCTCCAGCCGCGATTTCGCTGCGCATGGACGATGTGGCGTGAAGCGTCTTGTTTGTCAGCGTCCCACCGCCCATCAAGCCGAGAATCGGACCGAGGAAGAGAAACTGGTGCTGGTAGGCGACCGTAACCGGCCGCACGGTGATGCACTGGCTGCCGACCGGAATCACTGTTGGCGCCCCGACGACCACGGGATCAGTGGGGGTCAAGCCTGCCACCGTCAGATACTGATTCACCCGCGTCTGCACGTCGGCATCGGCGTATCCCGGGAGGATGGCAACCCGGGCGCCCTCGCGCGCAGCGTTGGTCACGACCTCGTACCGTTGAAAGAGGAATCCAAAATCGATGATCCCCAACATCACGAGCAGGAGTGTCGGGAACACGAATGCGAACTCGATGAGCTCCGCGCCGCGCTCGCAGGCCCAGAGTGCCGCTGCCGCGGCTCGCGGCTCGCGGTTCGCGGCTCTACTGCCTGGGCCTGGTGAGTTCGCTATCTGAGCCACAGCGTCACCATCATTCCTGCGAGGATCGGCACCGCATACGCGAGCCGTGGACCTCGACTGTGCTCGAGCGTGATTTCCGGCAATGGCTTCACACCGTTGAGCCGCCAGTACGCCAGCATCACGCCCACGTTGCCGACCGCCTGAATGAGATAGCCCTTGGTCAGTGCCACGAAGATCGCGAGGATGCCGCCCGCGGCGCCGGCGTAGAGGCCGACCCAGAGCGCGTTCATCGGCCCCAGCCATGCGCCAATCGCGCCGAGCAGCTTGACGTCTCCCGCTCCGAGGCCGCCCAGGGCGAACGGCAGGAAAAAGATCGCGATGCCAACCAGCCATCCAATGGCGCTCGCGACACCCGCGTTCCACCCGCCGTTTACGAAGTGGAACACCAAGCCGGCAGCCGCGCCCCCAAGGGTCAGCACTTGAGGAATGCGCCGGGTCCGGAGATCCCAACCGCACGCCACCGCCGCCAGCGCGAGAGTGACCACCTGAGCAACCGTCATTGACTCGTCTCCACAACCTTCCCAGGATCTGCCTTCTCGGGACCCGTGCCCCACGCCCTACATGGGCGGTGGGGTTTCCGAGATGGCATAGGCGTTGTCGTTCCAGTTCTGATACGCGCTGGCCATGCTCGATTGAATCGTCGGGAACAGCAGGATCCCGGCGATCGCGATGATGCCGGTCAGCAGCGCATACTCGAGCAGGTCCTGTCCCCGATCGTCCTGGACGAGCTGACGAAGTAGGTGACCCACTCGATGCGACGCGCGCCGACACCACTTGATTAACATCGTGACTTCTCCGACGTCTGGTCCTACCGTCCGAGTTTAGAACTCCAGCGATCTCACGGCATGGCGGCATTCAAGGTAGTGAAGTACAGAACGACCTTCCCGCCTATTGCCTGCATGGCAAGCATGCTCGCGACCGTGATGATGCCAATCAGCAACCCATACTCGATGAGGTCCTGACCGTCCTCGCGCTCGAGTGCCCGAATCAGCAGTGCCTTCATCAACCCTGTGCTCCTTTGCCCCCCGGTGTCAGCCGCCATACCTCTCTACGGCATGGTGGCGTTCAGGGTGTTGAAGTACGCCGCGACCTTCGGCCCAATCGCCGTGATGCCGACGATGGCGCCGATCGTGATGATGCCCACGAGCAAGCCGTACTCGATGAGGTCTTGCCCTTCGTCCGACCGAACCAGCTGCGCGACGAGTTTCTTCATGACACTCTCCTTCGATGCAAAGAGACGAACGACTTACGTTGACGACAGCCCCGCGTTTCCAAGAGACAGGTCACCGAGCGAGCCGGATATCGCCCGCCGGATCGACGATCCGTCGGGCCGGCCCGTCTGCAGGAACTCGACGCCGACCAGATAGCTGGATCCCGATCCCGCGATGGCGACGCACCGCGTCGCCCGCACATCCTCCAGGTAGGTCTGGCCCTCGACCTCGAGCCGCAGGGCGCCGACCGTTCCTTCCTCGATGCGATGCCCGCTCTCGAGCAGGCACCCTGAGCGGCTGATCTCGACCAGGCGCGTCGGAATTTCCCTCGTGAGCACGCCAACGAGTTCCATCTGGCAACGCAGGGCATTCAGACGCCGTTTCATCCGCAGCTCCAATTTTCCCTAGTCAACGATAGCCAGACGCAACCGGTGCCGGACGATTCCATCCATCATCACGGGCTTGCTCTCGACCACTCGGACCGTGAGGCTCTGCCCCGGCGGCGTCAGGTCCAGCGTCAGCCGCTCCTCGCGACGGACGGGCTCGGAGCTGACCACCCAGAGCTCTTTCTGCTCCGCGTCGTGCTGTTCGACGACGACGTCGCCAGGGATCCGCAGCATGCCCTCCCAGGGGCGTGGAACTAGAAATCTCGGGTCGCGGCGCGTTCGACGCATGAATGAAGAGCTCGAGATCAGAGTCAGGAACGGTGTGCGCCTGAGCAACGGTCGTACCGAGAGTGTGAAACTGTGTAAGCGCGCAGCGAGAGGGAAGTTGTGTTTTGAGCGTCCGCTCTGACCGAGTGCGGAATCTGGTCGGGACCAGAACTTGGTCGCCGCGGCAGATGCTATTCGGCTGCGAGGTAGAGGCGATCGCCGACTCGGGTGTCCGACCGACCGAGCGCGCCCGATGGCAGCTCAACGACCGCAAATGCCCGAAAGGCGACCTGAATCCGCCAGGGCTTCAACGTCCGCCTCGCGCGACGGATATGACCGTCGCGGTCGACGAAGACGACGTCGATTGCAAACCGCATGAAGAACGTGTGGATGCTGTTACACGGCGCGAGGACTAGTGCGCTGTCGTCGGCGAGGCTCGCGCGGCCGAGGAGTCCGCGGTTGCGCGCTTTCCGGTCGAAGGCCGTTTCAATCGTCCGGGCCACGACCTGCTCGTGTCGGGCATTCCGCAGGATCCAGGGCGCGTTCGGCGTTGTGAGGATGGGGTCCAGGAAGCTCAAGATTCCCGGGAACGCCTGGTAATCTTCGGTCGGTCGCCGCCTTCAAACGGCAGTCCTACCGAGGCTGGGCGAGCGCCGATTGGGCCGGGCGACCGAAACTGGCGGTAGTCGACCGTGCATTCGTGCGCGGCGAGGAAGTTCATGAACCGCTTGTAGTCGCCTTCGCCCATGCCGAACAACTTCAGCAGGCCGCGGTAGTTGCCGCGTGTGGCCGCAAGGCCGAGGCTCACGAGTTGCCTCAGATCGTGACGCGTGATGTCGCGCTTGAGGAGCAGCGGGTGAATGTGGCCCCAGAACGTGTAGTGACCGTCGACGAGCGTGCTGTAGAGCTCGTCGGCGAGCCGCCGGCGTCGCTCGCGCCGCGGCGTCAGGCTGTCGGTCGAGGCGAGCCTGACGTTTTCCGGAAGATCCGGGGCATCGACGTCAGGCGACTCAGCCATCCAGGCCGCCTGTTCGATGACGTTCTGGAGCTCGCGGACGTTGCCGGGCCAGCGATACCGGGAGAGCGCCAGGAGCGCTGACTCGGTGAACCGAATCTGCCGTCCCGTTCGCGTCGCAGCCGCTTCGATGAGCGTCGGCAGGTCTTCCTTCCGCTCGCGGAGCGGCGGCACGTGGATGTGTACGACCTTGATGCGGTAGAGCAGGTCGCTTCGGAAGGCGCCCGTAGCCACGAGCTGCTCGAGATCGCGGTTGGTCGCCGAGATGATTCGGACGTCCACCCGGATCGGCCCGCCGGCGCTACCGACGGGCTGAATCTCGCCGCTTTCGAGGAACCTGAGGAGGTGGGCCTGCATCTGCAGGCTCATCTCGGCGATTTCGTCGAGGAAAATCGTCCCACGATGCGCCGCCTCGAGGCGCCCCATGCGGTCGCGGTAGGCACCGGTGAAGCTGCCGCGGGTGTGTCCGAAGAGCTCCGTTTCGAGGAGGCTGTCGGCGATCGCCGCGCAGTTGACCGCGACAAACGGCCGTGTGGCGCGCGCCGAGTGGGCGTGGATATATTGCGCGACCACATCCTTGCCGACGCCACTCTCGCCCGTGATGAAGACTTTGGCGTCGCCGGCGGCTGCTCGCGTCGCCAGGGTCCGGACGTGCCGCATCGCACGGCTCGCGTCGACCAGCCGGGCGGCAGCGGTCGAGAGGTCGTTCGAGGTCTGTCGCAGCGCGAGGGGAGCAGTCAAGCGCGACACGGGAGCTCCACGCTTATCCAAGGGTCCAACGTCCGCCGCGAGTGTGCGGCAGGCCCACGACAATACCACGGGTTGGCCTCGGTTTTCGAGCACGTCCGCACACATTCGGGCTGCTGACCAAGGGCACGGTTTGTCCACTGCAAGGGAGACTAGTTTCGGGGCCCGGGGGGGTAATAGTCGGCGTTCGGGGTTCGTGGTTCGGCGTTCGTAGTTCTGGGTTCGTGCTTCTAGGTTCACGGTTCAGGTTCGCTGTCAGGCCTGCGCCAGCTTGCGGCTCGACTCCCTAGAGCAAGTGACGTCCAGACGTCCAGCGGACAAGGGACAAGAACGACGCGCTGCGCAGCTGCAGCGATGAACGAGGAACGTGAACGGAACCAGAACGATCAACCGAACGATAATCCCCGAACCACGAACCCCGAACCCCGAACCCCGAACCACGAACGACGAACCACGAACCACGAACCGTGTTTTGCGCCCCCCAAGGTGCGCTACCATTGTCGATGAGGAGACCATTCGTGCACTTTGATCCCGTCGGTACCGAGGAAACCTCCACCACAAACATCAGAGAGTTCAGCGAAGACGAAGTGCTCGCGCGGCAGACGCGGGACGTTGTCCGTGACGAGGACAGCGATCAGGACGGCGCGCGAGCGCATGCGCTCGACGGACGCGACGATCGTGCGGTCGATGGAATTCGGGCGCGTGCGATCGATGAAGTAGAAGACGACGAGGAAGACCCCGAGGAGGACCCCGAGGGGGACAACGAAGAGGACGAGCCGGCGGCTCGCGTTCGCGAGGGATTGCCCGCGCGATTCCGCATGCGGCACACGCCGCACTACGTCGATGAGCTGCTGGGCGATGCGCCGCCCCGAACGGTCCGTGAGATTCCGATCTCCGAGATCGAGTCGCCGAGCGATGACTTCGCGGAGCTCGATGATCTGGAGCGATCGATTCGACGTCTCGGTGTGATCGAACCGCTGCTCGTCGGCCGCCGCGGCGCCATCTATCGCGTGATTGCGGGCATGCGTCGCCTGCGCGCCGCGCACCGCGTCGGGCTCGAGACGGTGCCCTGTCTCGTCCACGACGTGGACGAGGAGCGGTTGAAGGACATGCGGGATGCGGCGATGCAGCGCGTCACGATTCCTCTACCGCCGCAGGAGCCTGAGCCTGTTGAACCCGAGGCGCCGGCACAGCCGACTCCGCAATCGACAATCGGAGAAGCGGCGCTCGGGCTCGAGTTCGTCGCGGCGCTTCTGCCGGCGATGAATGCCGCCGGGAACGATCGGTTGCGGTGGGGCGTGCTGACCGACCTCGCAGGCGTCGAGCTCTCGCGGACCAAGGTGATCGCCGCGGCGCAGGGGATCCTGCGAGGCGCAAGCGCGATCGACCGCGCATCCGTCGACTACCTGGCGCTCGTCAGTGGCGTCGTGTCCGCGGTGGCGACCGAAGCCCGGCTGCGCGGCGTGCGAGTGGAGTTATCGGCGCCCGACTCTGATCGCGACATCTTCCTTGATGGCAGCCGTTGCCGGGACGCGCTGACGGGGCTCCTCCAGGGTCTGCTGGCACTTGCGCCGCGCGGGGGCACGAGCCTCTCCGTCAAAGCGCAGATCACGAGCATCCGTCCCGCGTTGATCGTGGAATGCCTGCTGCACGCTAGCGAGCCGGAACTAAGTCCGGAGGCGCTGGCGCGATTCTTCGACGCCGACTGGCGGGAGCACCCCGGCGGGACGCAAGCCGCCACGCTTCTCGGCAGCGCTTGCGCACACCGCGCGCGCACACGGCGGGCGAGTGGATGTCAAGGCCGCGGCGAAGGGCTGTCTGGTGACGTTCGTGGTGCCCAGACTGGAGGGCTAATCGAGCGGCTCAAGGCTCAAGGCTCAAGGCTCAAGGCAAAACCTTCGAGTAAGTAATCAAAGCTCTTGCCTGAGCCCTGAGCCCTGAGCCCTGAGCCCTGAGCCCTGAGCCCTGAGTTATCGAACGAGCACCGACCCCGGCGTTTCGACAGTCGAGAGTCGCGTGACCTCGCGGCCGTCGACGATCTCTGTCGTCTTGTAGATGCTCTTCGGCTTTGGCGTCGCGTCCACCGCGGTCTTGATTCGTGTGACGTAGTTTCGCGTCTCTCGATACGGGGGGACCGCGCCGTATCTGGTCACCGCCGTCGGACCTGCGTTGTACGCCGCGAGCGCCAGCTCGACGTTCTGCTGGAACTTCACCAGCAAACCCTTGAGATACGCCACGCCTCCGCGGATGTTCTCCGAAGGATTGTAGGGATCGGTCACTCCGAGTTCTGCGGCGGTCGCGGGCATCAGCTGCATCAGGCCCATCGCGCCCTTGTGCGAGCGCGCGTTGGGGTTGAACGCCGACTCCTGCTGAATCACGGCACGCACGAGGTGCGGGCTCACGCCGTGAACCGCGGCGTTCTCTTCGATGAGCGCGTCGTACTGCGCCGCGCGTTCGCTCACGACGCCCTTGGTCGTTCTGAACGTATCGGCCTCAGGGACCGCATACGTCTTGACGACGTTGGTCGGATCGATGGGCTTGTCCGACAGCACGACATTGCCGGCGCTGTCGCGCGACATGTAGATCTGCGCCTGCGCCACGGCGGGCAGCGTGGCGGAGAGCAGCAGCGCGCCGACCAGCGAGCGGACGCCAGTCAAGCTCATCAACTCAAAGTAGTTCAACAGGTTGCACTGATCCAACGGTAGCGTGAGGCAAGCACGGTGCCCACGTGCAGTCAATGACTTACGGTGATTGGGCAGGCTGGGGTGTGCCGAAACAGAACGCCCGCGCGCAGTTCTGTAACGCGGATGGTTGACGGGACGCGCATCACGGATCGCCTTCCACGGTGACGCGGATCAACTCAGGGACGCGGATCACTCTCCACGGGACGCGGATCACGCGGATTACTTTGCAGACTTATCGGCGGAGCGGCCGGTCGGGATCAGACCCGGGCCGATGAGGGGCGCCCAGGCTCAGGCCAGTGCCACTTCCAGGACTCTGGGTGCGGCGGCGAGGAGGTCATCGATCTTCGTCGCGTCTTTGCCGCCCGCTTCGGCGAAGTCGGGTCGGCCGCCGCCGCCGCCGCCGACGATCGGCGCCAGCTCCTTGACGAGCCGGCCGGCCTGGACGCGGCTGGTCAGGTCCTTCGACACCGACACGACGAGCGACACCTTGCCGTCGACCTCGGAGGCGAGGACGACGACGCCGCTGCCGAGCCGATCGCGGAGCGAATCGGACAGCCCGCGCAGCGCGCCCTTCTCGAGACCCTCGACGCGCCGCGTCACGAGCTTGACGCCCGACACGATGAGCTCCCCGGCGCGGTCTTCCGGCCCCGCCGCGTGTCGTCCGCGCAGCCAGCCGCCGAGCGCCACCTTCATCTTCAGCTGCTCGACTTCGCGCGCGAGCCGCTTGCTCTCGGACTGCAGCCGCTGGACGGCGTCGACGCTCTGTGCGGCCGTCGTGTGCAGCGCCGCAAGGACGCCCTCGAGCGACTGCCGCTGCTGCTGCACCCACGCGACGGCCCCGGCGCCGGTGACCGCCTCGATGCGCCGGACGCCCGCCGCGACGCCGCTCTCCTCGGTCGCGACGAAGAGACCGATGTCGCCGGTCGCGCGCACGTGCGTGCCGCCGCAGAGCTCCATGCTGAAGCCCGGGACCGAGACGACGCGCACGCGGTCGCCGTACTTCTCGCCGAAGAGCGCCATGGCGCCGCGCGCGATGGCTTCCTCGGTCGACTTGACCTCGGTCGCGACCGGCGTGTTGCGCACGATCTGCTCGTTGACGATGCGCTCGATCCGCAGGAGTTCGTCGCGCGTGACGGCGGCGACGTGCACGAAGTCGAACCGCAGCCGATCGGGCGCGACGAGCGAGCCCGCCTGCTTGACGTGCGGGCCGAGCACCTGCCGCAGCGCCGCGTGCAGCAGGTGCGTCGCCGTGTGATTGCGCCGCGTCGCGTCGCGGACCTCGTCGACGACTTCGGCGGTCACGATCTGACCGCGCCGGAACGTGCCTGAGTCGACGCGCGACGAGGTGCAGCCGCGGGCGCGTCTGACTGGGCCTCACGACGCGCTCGACAACGGCCACTGAGCCATCAGCGCCGAGAATGCGTCCGCTGTCCGACACCTGACCGCCGGACTCGAGGTAGAACGGCGTGCGCGCCAGGGCGACGTAACCCTTCGCGCCCGCGCCCGAGCGCATCGACCGACGCGCCGCTCTCGTCGAAGAGCGCGACGACGGTCGTCCCCTGGACGGTCGTCGACTCGTAGCCCTCGAACCGGTCGCCGGCTTCGTCGAGCGCCCGCTCCAGCTCCGCGCTCATGGTCAGGGTCAGAGCCTTCTCCGCGCCCTTGAACGAGCTGCCCGCGCGCGCCTTTTCGCGCTGGCCCTCCATCGCGCGCTCGTAGCCCTCGCGATCGATCGCCAGTTGACGCTGGCTGGCGAGGTCCTCCATGAAGTCGAGCGGCACGCCGAGCGAGTCGTACAGCCGGAACGCGTCCTCGCCGGGCACGACGCGCGAGCCGGCCGCGGCGCGATCGAGCACCTCCTCGATCCGGGGCAGCCCGGCGGTCAGCACGGCGTCGAACCGATCCTCTTCGCTGCGGACGACGCGCACGATGTTGTCGCGCCCGCGCGCAGCTCCGGATAGGCGTCGCCCATCTCGGCGACGAGGACGTCGACGAACGTGTGAAGCACCGGCTCGACGAAGCCGAGCTTCTTGCCGTGCCGCATCGCGCGCCGCATGATCTTGCGCAGCACGTAGCCGCGCCATTCGTTCGACGGGACGACGCCGTCGGCGATGAGGAACGTCATGGCGCGCAGGTGATCGGCGATCACGCGCATCGAGACGTCGGCGGGCTCCTCGAGCGTCGCGCCGTAGCGCACGGCCGGCACGGTCGCCGATCGCGGTCAGGATGGGCGTGAAGAGATCGGTGTCGTAGTTGGCGATCTTGCCCTGGATGACCGCCGTGATGCGCTCGAGGCCCATGCCGGTGTCGATCGACGGCGCCGGCAGGGGAGTGAGCGTCCCGTCCGCCTGACGGTCGAACTCCATGAACACGTTGTTCCAGACCTCGACGAACCGGTCGCAGCTGCAGTCGATGCCCAGGCACGTCCGGCCACGCCGCTCTTCGTCGCAGGGGACGTGATTGCCGCGGAAGTAGTGGATCTCCGAGCACCGTCCGCACGGGCCGGTTTCGCCCATCGCCCAGAAGTTCTCGGCGAGCCCGAGCTCGGTGATTCGATCGCGCGGGCACGAGCTTCGTCCAGATCGCGTGCGCCTCGTCGTCGCGCGGAATCCCCGCCTCGCCCTTGAAGATCGTCGGAAACAGGCGCTCGGGCGCGAGCTTCCACGTCGTGGTCAGCAGCTCCCAGGCGAACGGGATCGCTTCCTTCTTGAAGTAGTCGCCGAACGAGAAGTTGCCGAGCATCTCGAAGAAGGTGTGATGCCGGAGCGACGGCCCGACGTTGTCGAGGTCGTTGTGCTTGCCGCTGACCCGCATGCACTTCTGCGACGTCGTCGCGCGCGTGTAGGCGCGCTTCTCGCGGCCGAGGAACGCGTCCTTGAACTGGTTCATCCCGGCGTTGGTGAAGAGCAGCGTCGGATCGTCGCCCGGCACGAGCGGCGAGCTCGGGACGATGGTGTGTCCCTGCCGCTTGAAGTAGTCGAGGAAGCCGGATCGGATTTCGCGAGAATGCATTTGTTTTGGCTCAGGGCTCAGGGCTCAGGGCTCAGGGCTCAAGGTCAGGGCTCAAGGCTCAAGGCTCAAGCAAGATCTTCGAGTATGCGGTCGAAGGTTGCTGAGCCTGAGCCTTGAGCCCTGAGCCCTGAGCCCTTCATTCTACTTCGCCGTCGTTGGACCGCCGCAGCCGGCGGAGCGCCTCGACGACGACGGCGGGCGTGAATCCCTGGCGCATCAGGTACTGATAGAGCCGCGCGTGCTCGGCGGCATCGGCTGGGCGTGTCCGCGTGCGCAGCTTCTTCTGCAGCGCACGTGCGACGAGCGCGCGCTCGTCCTTCTCGCCGAAGACTTCGCCGACGGCTTCGGCCGCGACCTCCTTGTCGACGCCCCGTGCCTGGAGCTCGCGGATGACGCGCAGGCGTCCGCGTCCCTTGATGTCGACGGCCGTGCGCGCGTGCGCCTGCGCGAGGCGCTTGTCGTCGAGGCTGCCGGTCTCGAGCAGACGGGCGATGGCTGCGTCGACCTTGTCTTCCGGGTGCTCGCGGGCGAGCAGGCGGTCGCGGCACTCGGCGACGAGCAGCGCCCGCCGTGACAGCAGATGGAGCGCGTCGAGGTAGGCGGAGGGCCGGCTGTCAGCCCCCAAACCGGATGATGTCCGGCTGGACGCCGCCCGACTTGGCCATTTCGTCACGCGCCAGCTCCGCGGTGGTCGAGATGCCCTGGACCTTGAGCTTGAACTCGTCGACGTTCGACGCCCAGCGCAAGGACTTCTTCCAGCGTCACGAACCCCTGCTGATAGAGGCCGAAGATCGACTGGTCGAACGTCTGCATCCCGTACTGCGACGTGCCGGACGCGATCGCGCCGTGGATCTGGCTCGTCCGATCCTTGTCGACGATGCAGTCGCGGATGAAGGGCGTGCGCGATCATGACCTCGACCGCCGGCACGCGGCCGAGGCCGTCGGCGCGCGGCATCAGGCGCTGCGAGACGGCGGCCTTGAGGACCGTCGACAGCTGGATGCGAATCTGGCGCTGCTGGTGCGGCGGAAAGACCGAGATGATGCGGCTGATGGTCTCGGTCGCGTCGAGCGTGTGCAGCGTCGAGAAGACGAGGTGCCCCGTCTCGGCCGCGAGGAGCGCCGTTTCGACCGTCTCGAAGTCGCGCATCTCGCCGACGAGGATGACGTCGGGATCCTGCCGCAGCGCGCTGCGCAGCGCCTGCGAGAACGACGCCGTGTCGACCGCGACTTCGCGCTGGCTGACGATCGACTGATAGTCCCGATGGAGATACTCGATCGGGTCCTCGACCGTCATGATGTGCGCCGCGCGCGTCGAGTTGACGTGGTCGATCATCGCCGCGAGCGTCGTGCTCTTGCCGCTGCCGGTCGTGCCGGTGACGAGCACGAGGCCGCGCTCTTCCTCGGCGATCCGCTTGAGGACCGGCGGCAGGCCGAGCTCGTCGATCGTGCGGACGCGCGTCGGGATGACGCGCAGCACCATGCCGACGGTGCCGCGCTGCTGGAAGACGTTGCAGCGGAAGCGGCCGAGCCCGGTGACGCTGTAGGCGAGGTCGACTTCCTGCTGCCTTGCGGAACTTCTCCTGGTGCTCGGGCGTGAAGAGCACGCTCGCCATCGCTTCGGTGTCGTGGCGGTCGAGCCGCTTTTCTTCGGAGGCGACGAGCGAGGGTGCCGTTGACCCGCATCATCGGGTAGCTGCCGACCTTGAGGTGCAGGTCGGAGGCTCCGGACGCGGCGGCAATCCTCAGGAGATCATTGAGATGCATGCGCCGACTGCAATGTCTTCTGGGGCGCGCCGGGCGATACGTAGGTCAGCCAGCCGTGGGTGTCCGGCCTGACGCCGTTGATGATGTCGAAGAACGCGCTCTGGAGCGCCTCGGTGATCGGTCCGCGGCGGCCGTTGCCGACGACGATCTTGTCGACCGATCGGATCGGCGTGATCTCGACCGCCGTGCCGACGAAGAACGCCTCGTCGGCGATGTAGAGCAGCTCGCGCGGGCAGCAGTTCCTCGCGCACCTGGAAGCCGAGATCCCGCGCGATGCGTGATCACCGAGTTGCGCGTGATGCCCGGGAGAATCGCCGCCGAGACCGGCGGCGTGTAGAGAATCTCGTCGCGCACGAGGAAGAGGTTCTGGCCGCTGCCTTCGCTGAGATAGCCGGCGGTGTCGAGCGCGATGCCTTCGCTGTAGCCGTCGGCGATCGCCGACATCTTGATCAGCTGCGAGTTGGCGTAGTTCGCCGAGCTCTTGGCGAGCGACGGGAAGGTGTTCGCCGCCGCACGCGTCCACGAGCTGACCGCGACGTCGGCGCCGCGTTCGAGCGCCTCCTTGCCGAGATACGCGCCCCATTCCCACGTGAGGATGGCCGAATCGACCGGGCAGGCCGACGGGTCGACGCCGAGCGTGTTGTAGCCGCGATAGACGATCGGGCGGATGTAGCACGCCTTGAACGCGTTGGCGCGGATCGTCTCGAGCACGGCCGCGGTCAGCGTCGGACGATCGACCTGCGGCTCCATCCGGTAGATCTTGGCGGAATCGAACAGCCGGCGCATGTGCGCATCGAGCTGAAAGCAGGCCGAGCCGCGCGGCGTGTCGTAGCAGCGCGCGCCTTCGAACACGCGCGCTGCCGTAGTGGATGACGTGCGACGCGATGTGGATCTTCGCGTCCGCCCAGTCGACGAGCGACCCGTTCATCCAGATCTTCCCGGTGCCGGTAAAGGCCATCAGCTGCTCCTCTTCCAACGACCGAAATGCCGATGCGACAGCTGATTTTAACATACCGACCCGGGGGCGACAGCCGGTCCAATCGCGAACTGGCCCGTTTTTATTGGGTCTTCTCCGCAGAATGGACAGCGATCGGTCCGCGCGTGGAGCGGCTTGCGGCATTGCCAGCAGAACTTCGGCGCCGCTTCACGGGACTGCACATGCGGCGCCGGCACCGGCTCGCGTCCGCCGGAGATTCGCGTCGACCGGCGTTCGGCGCGGCCGCGGCGCGGTGCGGAACGGCCAGCACCTCGTCGAGCAGGTCGGACGCGCGCTGATAGCGCGCCGTGACGTCGGGCGCCAGCGCCCGCATCACGATGTCGTTGATCTCCCGCGGGATGCGCCGGATTCTTCATCCGCGGCGGCGTGACGAGCTCGCCCGACATCAGCTTGTCGAGATCCGCCGGCGCCGGCGTGTCGTAGGGCAGCATGCCCGTCAGCATCTGATACATCGTGACGCCGAGCGAGTAGATGTCGGACGCGAAGACCGCCTTGCCGTGAAACTGCTCCGGCGCCATGTACGGCGGGCTGCCGATCACCGTCGTCCCGTGCGCGGCGATCTCGAGGAAGCGCGAGGTGCCGAAGTCGGCGACCTTCAGCATGTCGTTCTCGGTGACGAGCACGTTGGCCGGCCGCAGGTCGCGGTGGATCACACCCTGACGGTGCGCGTGGTCGACGGCGTTGCAGATCTGGCAGGTGAAGTCGAGCGCGCGGTTGAGCTCGAGCGCGCCCTTGAGCGCGATGATGTTCTCGAGCGTCTCTCCCTGCACGTACTCCATCACGATGAAGAAGACGTTGTCCTGCTTCTCGGCGGTGTGATGGCGACGATGTTGGGATGGCTGACGCTGGCGAGCAGGCGCGGCTCGCGCAGCAGCTCGCCGAAGTCGAGTCCCTGGCGGTGCGGGACCTTGATCGCGACCTTCTTGTCGATCCAGGTGTCGTGCGCGAGGTAGACGGTACCGAAACCGCCGCTGCCGAGCGCAGCGACGATCTTGTACTTGCCGAGTGTCTGACCGCGGAACAGCAATGTTGAATGCTGAGTGCTGAATGCTGACTGAATTGCGAATGCGTGAATCGGGAACTGCGAACAGAAACCTACGAACGCTGAACGCCAGAACCCAGAACGACGAACTACGAACCACGAACCACGAACAAAGAACGAAGGGAGTATAGCCCGAATGCGATCCCATAGAATCGACTTCGTGACGCGTCCGCGCTTCTACGCGCCCGGTCTCGATCCGTCTCGACCCGACACGATCCTTCCATCGGACGAGTCGCACCACCTCGTGCGCGTGATGCGGCTGTCCGTCGGTGACGAGGTCGCCGTCTTCGACGGCGAGGGCCACGAGTTCGAGGCGCGCGTGGTGCGGGCCGATCGGAACGGAGCGGCGGTCGCGATCGGCACACCGATCTTCTCGGCGCCGGAACCAGCAGTGCCCACCGTGCTCGTGCAGGCGGTGCTCAAGGGAGACAAGATGGATGCGGTCGTGCGCGATGCGACGATGGCGGGCGTTGCGCGCATCGTGCCGGTCGTGACGGAACGATCGCTCGTCGGATTGTCCACGCTCGGACGCGCGCACGCCCACGAGCGATGGCAGCGCGTGGCGGTCTCGTCCGCCAAGCAGTGCCGTCGCGCCCGTCTTCCGACGATCGAGCCGCCGCACCCGTTGCGCGAGTGGCTGCAGGCGCCATTCGATGGCCGCCGCCTGCTCCTCGTGGAACCGTCAACCGACGCGCGCGGCGTTCTGCCCATGCGTGCGGCGCTCGCCGGCCCCCTTCCACCGGCGGTCGCCTGCATCGTCGGACCCGAGGGCGGGTGGTCGGCGGACGAACAGGACGCCGCGGTGAGGGCCGGATGCGTGCTCGTCAGCCTTGGTCAGACGACGCTGCGCGCCGACGCCGTGGGGCTGGTCGCTGTCTCGATCGTCAGCTTCATGTACGAAGCTGGCTAAGGGAGAATCAGGGCTCACATTCTGAACATCGCCGCGGCCCAATCGCCTTCAGCGATCTCCCGCGCCGCGGCCCGGCCGAGACAGCGCGCGACATCGCCCGCCTCGCTGGGGCTGAATCCGCTGACGATGAGGGTCCCGCCAGGCTCGACGAGTCTCGCCAGACGACCGGCATGTCTTTGAATGACCGCCCCGGTCAGGTTCGCCACAACGACGCCCGCTGATTTCCCCTGATACGAGGCCAGGTCCGTCTCTCTCACCTCGACCAACGTCGCCACGTTGTTGCGCGCGACGTTCTCTCGCGCGTTCCGCAGCGCCTCGGGGTCCTCGTCGAGTGCCACGACCGAGGATGCGCCGAGCAGCGCCGCCGCGATTGCCAGTACGCCGGACCCGGTCCCGACATCGATCACCCGTCGTCCAAACAGCTCGATGCGCTGCAGCAGCGAGAGGCACAAGCCGCGTCGTTTCGTGATGGCCTGTTCCGAACCCGGTAGACGGATCGATGACGATGAGGTGGTCGGCCGAATGGCGGATGCGATTGGGAACTGGCTGGAGGTCATCGGGCGGCGGAACGGGATCTGGCGCGTGCCACGGGGGCGCGACGACGATGTGGCCGATGCGAATCGGGGTCAGGTTCGCCTGGCTCCGTCGGGCCCACTCTTCGTCCGGTACGTCCACCGACGACCACAGCCAGCAGCCGATCGCCAAGAGATGTTCGTCAGCGCCTCGGCGGCCGCGTCGCGTTGTGGAAATGTCCGGAAGAAGACCCGCCAGCCGTCGGCGGAGTCGTGTTCGTGAATGGCCTGAGGGTGGAACTCGTCCAGCAGCGCGTGTAGGAGCTCGCAGATCTCAGCGGCATCGGAACCGGACCTCCATCGGAGGTCCAGCGCCGGAAAGTCAGCCAAAGATGTCCTTGACGCGCTCGAAGAACGGCTTCTCGCCCGCGTCCTGCCGATCGAGGTCATCCTCCTGCGTCGGCAGCGTCTTCGACAGCTCTTCGAGCAGGTGCTTCTGTTCCTTGGTCAGCTTCTTCGGGATCGCGACGCCGGCGATCACGTGGAGGTCGCCGTGCCCGCGGCCCGAGACGTTCGGCATGCCCTTGCCGCGCAGCTTGAAGCGCGCGCCGGCCTGCGTGCCCGCCGGGATGTGCAGCTCTTCGCGACCGTTGAGCGTCGGGACCTTGACGCTGCCGCCGAGCGCCAGCGTCGGGTAGCCGATCGGCAGCTCGCAGAAGAGATCGTCGTTCTCGCGGTGGAAGAAATGATGGTCCTGCACGTGGACGACGACGTAGAGGTCGCCCGGAGGGCCGCCGGCGCTGCCGTGCTCGCCTTCGCTCTGGAGGCGGAGCCGCTGTCCGGTGGCGATCCCGGCGGGGATCTTCACCGTGAGCTTGCGTTCCTTGCCGACGCGTCCGGCGCCGCGGCACGTCTGGCACGGCTTGGCGATGGTCTTGCCGGTGCCGCGGCAGTTCGAGCAGGGGCGCGCGACGGTGAGGAAGCCCTGCTGGTAGCGAAGCTGTCCGGTGCCGCGGCACTGGCTGCAGGTCTCGGGCGATGTCCCGGCCGCGGCGCCCGAACCCGAGCAGGTCTCGCAGGTCTCCTCGCGCGGGATCTGAATCGTCGTCTCGGCGCCCCTCGCCGATTCTTCGAACGTGATCTCGAGGTCGTAGCGCAGATCCGATCCGCGCTGCGGGCCGCCACGCCGGCGGCGCCCGCCGAAGACGTCGCCGAACCCGAATGCATCGCCGAGTCCCGAGAAGATGTCCGAGAAGTCCGCGAAGATCGTCGGGTCGAATCCCGCGCCGCCCGGACCCGCCGTTCACGCCGGCGTGTCCGAAGCGATCGTAGACGCCGCGCTTGTCGCGGTCGGCCAGAACCGCGTAGGCCTCGGCCGCCTCCTTGAAGCGTTCTTCGGCCTGGTGATCGTTCGGATTGCGATCGGGATGGTGCTTCAGCGCGAGCTTGCGGTACGCGCTCTTGATCTGCTGGTCCGTCGCCTCACGCTCGACGCCGAGGACTTCGTAGTAGTCGCGCTTGGTCATCATTTCTCACTGCTCGCGGGGCCTCGCCTTCGCGAAGCTTCGGCGGACCGCCGTAGCCTTGGCGGAGGCTGGTCGCGCCTCGCTCGGGCCGCAGGCGCTCGCTTCCCTGTGTCCTACTCGACACCCTTGGCCACCTTCACGATCGCCGGCCGGATCAGCCGATCGCCCAGCATGTAGCCGCGGCCGAACTCCTCGATGACCTCGCCGTCGCGGCGCCCTTCGGCGGGTTCGTGCGCGATGGCCTGATGGAAGTGCGGATCGAAATCGGTTCCGAGCGCCTCGATCGGCTGGACGCCGCGCTTGCGCAGGATGTCCAGGAGCTGGCGATGGATGAGCTCGACACCCTGGCGATAGGCTTCCGCGCCTTCGGCGCCGGTGTCGGCCTTCAGCGCGCGTTCGAGGTCGTCGACGAGCGGCAGCAGATCGCGCACGACGTCGGCGGCGACGGCCTCCGACATGCTCTGCCGCTCGCGCTCGACGCGCTTGCGGTAGTTGTCGAACTCGGCGGTCTTGCGCAGGAGCCGATCGTAGAAGTCGTCGCGCTGCCGCTGGAGCTCGTCCGCGTCGGCGACCGCTGAGCCCGTCTCTGCGGGTTCAGTCGTGGATTGTTCGTTGTTGTCGTTCATGATGCCCGAGGTCTGACTGTTCTAGGTCTTCGCGCCAACGACCCGGCTGATGACGCGCGACAGGCTGTCGACCGCGTTGATGGCGCGTGAGTAGTGCATGCGGGTCGGACCGATGACGCCGACCGCGCCCGTGCCGCGGCCGTCGGAGTAGGTCGCGAAGACCAGGCTGAAGCGCTGGAGCTCGCTCGACTGATGCTCGGAGCCGATGACGACCGTCAGGCCGTCGCCGCCGATGTAGTCGTCCAGCAGGTGCACCAGGCGCGCTTTCTCTTCGATCATCTGCAGCAGCGCGCGCAGGGTCTCGAGCGTCACGTCCGGGTCATCGCCGCCGATGTCCTCGAGCAGCATCGACGTGCCCTGGATGAAGACGGCCGGCTCCGAGTCGACGTCCGCCAGCGTCGCGCTGGCCAGCCGCAGCGCGCGCGACATGAGGACGTCGTACAGCGTGCGCTCCTCGCGCAGGCGCTCGAGCACCATGTGCCGGACGTCGAGCAGCGTGCGTCCCTTGAACTCGCTGTTGAGGTAGTTGGCGGCCTGCGGCAGCTCGGTGTGATCGTATTGCTCGGTCGGCTCGATGACCTTGTGCGAGACGTGACCGCCGGCCGCGACGACCACGACGAGAATCTTGCCGCCGTCGAGCGGCACGAAGTTCAGATGCTCGAGCGTCGTCGTGTCAGCCGATGGTGCAATCGCGAACCCGACCTGGTGCGACGCGCGCGAGACTTCCTGCGAGACGTGCGAGAGCAGATCGTCGACCGTTCCCGCGCGGCGCAGCCGGGCTTCGACGTTCGGCGCCGGCCGCGACGTGCGCCGTTCCGCCAGCACCCCGTCGACGTAGTTGCGATAGCCGAGGTCGGTCGGCACGCGTCCCGCCGACGTATGCGGCTGGCGGACGTATCCCTGCTCTTCGAGCCGGGCCAGGACGTTGCGCAGCGTCGCCGAGGAGACGCCGAGGCGGCCTTTGGCCAGCCAGAGCGAGGAGACCGGCTCGCCCTGCTCGATGTAGGCCGACACCACGACCCCAAGAATCCGTCTATCCCGTTCGGGCAGTGCAGGATGGAGCACCATAGACTGTTAGCACTCGGCGTTGACGACTGCTAAGTCATTATAGCAGGGTTCTCATTGGTTTACGGTTTCGGGTTCGCGGTGCCCGTTCGTCGCGCCGGTCTGTCACTAAGAGCCACGGCTGAGGTCGGGCGGACGACTGTCCCCGCACTATGGCTGAGCTCGGGGACACCCAAGTTTGGATGTCCCCGGGGACACCCAAGTTTGGATGTCCCCGGGGACACTCAAGTCTGGATGTCCCCGGGGACACTCAAGTCTGGGTGTCCCCGAAGAAGTCGATGTCGGCCCGCTGCGCCACTTCGCGTGCGGCGCTTCTGGCCTCCCGGACGATGGCCGGACCGTCCATCCGGGAAAGCGCGAACCCGTCCACCAGAATCTCCCCGTCGACCATCGTCAGCCGGACATCGGTTCCGCGCGCGGCGTAGACGAGGCTGGACCACGGGTCGGCATCCGGTGCCAGGTGCGCGCGGTCGCGATCGACCAGGATCAGGTCGGCGCGCTTGCCGGCCTCTATCGAGCCAATTTCGTCTTCGAGCCCAAGCGCCCGGGCGCCTTCGCGTGTGGCCATCCAGAGCGCGTCCCGGGCGGTCAGAGCGCCCGGCGCGCGTCTGACACTCTGCAGCGTGGCCGCCAGCCGCATCTCGTCGAACATGTCGAGGCGATTGTTGCATGCGGCACCGTCGGCGCCGAGCGACACGCAAATCCCGCGCTGCCGCATTTCGACGACTGGCGCGATGCCCGACCCCAGCTTGAGGTTGGACCCCGGGCAGTGCGTGACTTTGACGTCGCGCTCGGCGAGGAGGGCCTGCTCGGCCTCGCTGACCCAGACGCAGTGGGCGGCGCAAAGCCGATCGCTCGCGAGACCGGTTGCCGCGAGGTACTCGAGGTTGGACAGTCCGCCCGATAGCTGACGGACGACATCGACCTCGTCACGCGATTCCGAGGCGTGCGTGTGGACGATCACGCGGTCGCTCGCGGATAGCGCGGCGACTGCCTCGAGGAGGTGACGAGAGCAGGAGACGGCAAAACGCGGCGCAAAGGCGGCGCGCAGGCGCCCTCCCGCAGCACCCTCCCATCGTTTGCGGAGCGCGACACTCTCGTCGATCGAGTGTTGGGTGTCCTCGAGGAGCCGGGACGGCACGCTGTCGTCGGAATCCATCATGCACTTGCCGACGGTCGCCCGGAGCCCAATCTCGGCCAGCGCCTCGAACACCACGTCGGTATCGTGCACGGTCTCCATCGTCAGCGCCGTGGTCGTGCCCGAGAGGAGCAGCTCGGCGGCAGCAAGACGCGCCGCGGAACGCAGCGTGGACGGCGAATGCGCCGCCTCCATCGGCCAGATCCGGCGTCTGAGCCATTCGAGCAGCGGCATGTCGTCGGCGTAGCCTCGGAAGAGCGTCTGGCAGAGATGGACGTGCGTCTGGATGAACCCGGGGAGGAGATAGGCGCCGCCGGCGTTGACGACGTGGTCGAATCGCGCATCCGGTTCCGGGCCGACGGACACGATGCGCCCGCCGCTGACCGTCACGGCACCCTCGACGATGTCGAGCGCGTCGTTCATCGTCAGAATCGTCGCGTTACGGATGAGCGTCGTCATGGGGTCAGATCTCAGATCTGACCCCACGCGTCCCAGTCGGTACGCCGTGTCGGACGGCGATCAATTCAGCGAGGATGCTGACGGCGATCTCGGCCGGCGTCACGGCGCCGATGTCGAGCCCGATGGGGGAGTGCACGCGGTCGAGGCACTCGGTCGGCATGCCCTCTTCGACGAGCGCACTACGGATACGGGCCACTTTGGCGCGGCTGCCAATCAGCCCGAGGTACCGCAGGTCGCGCACTGCGAGCGCGCGCATGGCCTCGAGATCTCCCTGGTGTCCGCGGGTGACGATCACCACGTACGCCGCGCTCGGGATATCGGCGCGATGCAGCCACTCGGCAAGCGGCTCGACGACGACGTCTTCGGCGGTGGGAAAGCGCTCGCGACTGGCGAACTTCTCTCGGTCGTCGACGACGTGGACCCGGAAGTCGATCTCCGCGGCGATTCGCGCGAGGTGCCAGCCAACGTGGCCGGCACCGATGATGTACAAGCGTGGCGCCGGCTCGAGCGGATCGACGTGGACGTCCATCTGCCCTCCACAGATGAGGCCGTTCTCCTGTGCGAAGTCGTCGTTGAGCTCGAAGTGCATGAGCACCTGACGGCCGGACCCGAGCAACTCTCGCGCCTTCAGGCTGGCTTCGTTCTCGTAGCACCCGCCGCCAATCGTACCGACCGTGCGGCCGTCCGCGAACACCAGCATCTTGGCGCCGGCCCGCTGCGGCGTGGACCCTCGCGCGCGCACCACGGTCACGAGCGCGACCGACTCGCCTCGCTCGAGCGCGTCAGCCGCCGCTCGGAGGACTTCCTCGTTCAGATCAGGACCTCGATCTTGGCTTTCTGTCTCACTTGCTCGATGAAGGCCTGGGCGTGCTGCTGCTTCTTCTGCTCGGTGAGGAACTGTTTGACCTGGGCGCTGACTTCTTCGAGCGGCACGGTACCGGCGGCCTTGCGATCGGTGAGCTTGATGATGTGCACGCCGAATTGCGTCGTCACGACGTCGCTGATCTCGCCTGTCTTGAGCGCGAAGGCAACGTCGGCGAAGGCCGGGACCATCTTTTCCTTTGGGAAGTAGCCGAGGTCGCCACCCTGCGGCGCGCTGCCGTCCTGCGAGTTCTGCTGCGCGAGCGCGGCGAAGTCTTCGCCGCTTTTCGCGCGCTTGAGGACTTCGTCGATCTTTGCCCTCGTCTGCTTCTTCGTCGCATCGTCGGCGTTCGGGTCGATGCGCAGCAGGATGTGGCTGGCGCGGACGGTTTCTCCCCGCTTGAACCTGTCGGGGTTCTTGTCGTAGAAGTCCTTCACCTCTGCGTCAGTAGCTTCGGCCAGCGTGGCCACCTGCGCGTTCATCATCTTGGCGATGGAGATCTCGGTCTTGGCGTCGGCCTTGAGCCGCTCGACCGTCATCTTGCGCTCGGCGAGCGCCTTCTTGAACGCCTCCTCGGTGCGCGCCGCCTGCCGCATCGATTGCATCTGCGAGTCGACTTCCGCGTCGGTCGCCGTGAAGTTGCGGGCCTTGGCCTCCTGCTTGAGCAGCGTGTAGGTGACGAGCTCGTCGAGCACCTTTCTGTAGATCTCGTTCCGGCGATCGGCGGGAACGGGGCCGCGGTTGTTGAGCTCGATGTTGCGGAGGAGGCGTTCGAAATCGGCCTTGGCCACGTTCTCGCTGTTCACGCGGGCGAGCACGCTCGGCAGCACAGCCGGGACGGCAGCCGGAGGCATGGTCAGCGTAGGGATCGGTATGGTCGCGGGCGCGGCTTCGCCGGGCGGCGGCGACACCTTCACCGGCGGAGCAGGCGCAGGCGTTCCAGCAGGAGACGCTGGCACCGCGGTGGCAGTGGTACTGGCCGCCGGCGCCGGAGCCTTGCGGCAGGCGGCCCCAGACACGAGCGCGACGGAAAGCAAGGAAAGAGAAAGTAGTTTAGACAAGGGAGTCTTAATAATATCGCACCGACGTTCGGGGACACTCAACCGTGACTGTCCCCGGGGACTGTCCCGGTTGGGTGTCCCCGCCCACGAATGGCACAGTTCTTTCGAATGGCATGGTTCTTTCGCCCGGGGACAGACATGGTTGAACGCCCCGCCGGGGTCAATTGTTGTGTAGGCGGCAGAGCTCTTTGGGCTCGGTGCCGGTGATGAATGATTCGGAGAAGACTCGCGGGCAGGCGGGGCCGGCGAGCTGACCGGTATCGCGATCGATGTCCACGAACACGATTCCCTCGGGCGTCTGGAACGAGGGGCTGTCGATACCCGCGAGCGCGCGCGTCATGAAGGTCGTCCAGATCGGAAGCGCCGCGGTCGCTCCGCTCAATCCGAGCGGTTGGTTGTCGTCGAGTCCCACCCAGACGACGGTGACGAGTTCCGGGGTGAAGCCGACGAACCACGCGTCGCGCAGGTCGTTGGTCGTGCCAGTCTTGCCGGCGGCGTCTGGCGTGAAGCCCGCGGCGCGCGCGCTGGCGGCCGTGCCTTCGTTGAGGACACTGCGCATCATGTTGGTCACGAGGAACGTGGTGTCGCGGCGCGCGACGGTCTTCGTGGCGACGGCGCGAATCTGGACGTTCTGCCCGCCGCTGACGAGCCGCGAGATGGCGTGCAGCGGGCGGATGGTTCCGCCGTTGGGGAAGAGCGTGTAGGCCGTCGCGATTTCGAACGGCGTCGCCTCGAACACGCCAAGCGCGATCGCTGCGTAAGCGCGCGGGGACGCACCCGCGCCGACCTGGCGCCACAGGGCGGCGATTTCACCGTATCCAGTCGTTTCGGCGACCTTGATCGTGGCGACGTTGCGCGAGTGGGCGAGGGCGCGTCGTAACGTCACGGGGCCATCGTACGCGTTCTCGTAATTGCGCGGCTCCCACGGTTCGTCGTTGAACATGAAGGTCGTCGGCTCGTCGACGACGATCGTGGCGGGCGTGATGTCGGTCCGGCCCTCCTTGTACGCATGTTCGAACGCGGCCAGGTAGACGAACGGCTTGAACACCGAGCCGGGCTGACGGCGGGCACTGATCGCGCGGTTGTACTGCGACTGATTGTAGGACCGGCCTCCGACCATCGCGAGCACCTCGCCCGTGCGAGGATCGACCGCGATGAGGGCGGCCTGCGCCTTCTGCCGCTTGCGCTTGGCGAGGAGCTCATCGACGCGGACGAGCCCGTCGCGGACCGCGTCCTGCGCGATGCGCTGCAGGTGCAGGTCGAGCGTCGTGTAGACATCGGCGGTGCTCGCCACGGCGCTGTATTTGTCCTGCAGCTCCTGGCTGATGTAGTCCACGAAGTAGGGCGCCTCGGCCTCGAGCGCGCGCGCGACAATCTGCACCGGCTCCTGCGAGGCGCGTTCGGCAGCCTCGGCGCTCACCAGCCCGGCCTCCGCCATCGCCTTCAGCACCACGTCGCGGCGTTCCTTCGCCCGTTCCGGGTGAACGAAGGGCGACAGCCGCGGCGGCGACTGGATGACGCCGGCGATGAGCGCGGCCTCGCTGAGCGAGACGTTCGAAACGTTCTTGGCGAAGAAGAGCCGTGACGCCTCGTCCACGCCGTGGACGGCAAATGATCCGCGCTGCCCGAGCCACACATCATTCAGATAGAGCTCGAGGACCTGATCCTTGCTCAGACGGCGCTCCAGGATGAGCGCCATGAACTGGTCCTGCATCTTGCGGATCGGGCTACGCTCCTGTGTGAGGAACGTGTTCTTGATGAGCTGCTGCGTCAGCGTGCTGCCGCCGCGGAGATACTGCTTCCGGCCGGACACGTAGTCCCAGACGGCCGAGGCGATACCGATCGGGTCGACGCCGACGTGATCGTAGAACCGCCGGTCCTCGATCGCGAGGACCGCATCGATCATGTGCTTCGGGATGTCCTTGAGCGCGACGTCCCGGCGTTTCTCGCGCCCAGACGACACGAGCGCCGTGATGAGCGGTGGGTCGAGCGTCAGCTGTTCTGGCCTGGACTTCTCGCCCACGATCTCCAGGTGGTCGATCGCGGTCGTTTCCTTGGTCTTCGCCGACCGCATCCCGAACACGATGCGGACGGTCTGGCCCTTCCGATCGCCGTCCCGCGGGACGAGCACGATGGCGTCGCGTCCGACCGTGAATTCGCCTGGCTGCCCGGACTGGGCTCGATTGGCGTAGCCAAGCTCGTTCAGCCGGTCGACGAGCTGCCGCGGCGATACGGACTGGCCGCGGCGGACCTCGAAGGGACGCGCGAACACGCGCGGGTCGACCCGCTGCATGTCCCCCTGCAGCCGCGCGTCGATCATGCGCGAGAAGACGACGTAGTAGTAGCCGAGCACGCCCAGAAACACCACGAACGGCCCCGCCAGAGCGACGAGCGCGTAGAGCTTCCATCGCCGCCCGAGGAGCTTCACGGTGCGCTTCCGGGCGGGCTTGGAGGCTGGTTTGGCCTTGGAGGGTTCGGTGGACACAGCTGTCGACAGATCTTTCGGCTGGACCGGTCCGCAGGGTTAGAACGTCAAAAGGGGGAACTGGTCCGATTGTATACTGCAAAGTTGGGACTCAAACCACCGGTCGCACGTGCAGAAGCGCCTGCGGCCCGAGCGCGGCGCGGAGTCGCCGCGCGAGAGCGAGCGGGGGTGGGGCCCCGCGAGCATTGAAAGAGGAGGGGGTCATGTCTCGAACTCTGTCGGCGGCGGTGCTGTGCGCGTTGGTCGCGCTGGCGGCGCCCACGACCGCGGCAGCGCAGGCGCAGGCCGCCAATGGCAACATCGAGGGCATCGTCAAGGACACGACCGGCGCGCCGCTGCCGGGCGTGAGCGTGACGGTGACGAATATGGACACCGGAACGGCCCGGACGTCGGTTACCAATGACGTAGGGCGTCTACCGCGCCATTCTGCTGCCGCTCGGGCGCTATCGAGTGATTGCCGAGCTGCAGGGGTTCAAGACCTTCGAGCAGCAGGGAATCACGCTGTCGGCGGGGATGACCGCACTCATCAATATCGAGCTCGCCGTTGGCAGCGTGTCTGAAACGGTGACCGTCACGAGCGAGTCACCGGTCGCGCAGCCGGGCAAGATTGACCTCGGGCGCACCATCGGCGAGAACGAGATCAAGAACCTCCCGCTCATTTCCCGCAACCCCTACAACTTCGCGTTCCTCCAGGCCAACGTGACCGGGTTCGAGAACAACGAGTTCGGCGTGCCCCGCATCAACGCCAACGGCACGCAGATGCGGACGAACTACCAGATCGACGGCAACACGAACACCGAGAAGGACCGCGCCGGCCTGCGGCTCCTGCCCGTGTCGGAAGTGCTCGTCCGCGAGGTCAAGGTCATCACCAACGGGTTCGCGCCCGAGTTCGGCCAGACGACCGGAATGGTCTACAACGCGATCACGCCGTCGGGCACCAACAGCATCGACGGCTCGGCGAGCTTCCGGTTCCGCCGCAACGACATGTCGTCGCGGCCGTTCTTCCTCGCGCCGACGGCGCGCAAGCCCGATACCGAAGTCAACGACGTCACGCTCACGCTCGGCGGGCCGGTCGTCAAGGACAAGTGGCACTACTACGGCGCGTATGAGTACGTCGACCGCAGCCTCATCACCGGCAATCAGGTCATCACCGTCGCCCCGTCGGCGGCGCAGACGCTCGGGTTGAACCTGCCGGCGGACGGCGTGATTCCGGCGCATCAGAAGGTCAACTTCCTGTTCGGCAAGACCGACTATCAGATCAACGCCGCGAATCGGCTGTCGGCGCGCTACTTCCTGTTCAAGAACTTCTCGCTGTCGAACATCGCCGGCGGCCAGACCACGACCGATCGGGCGACCGACTTCACCGACCGCATGGATTCCGCGTCGGCGCAGCTCGTCTCGACGATCGGCGAGCGACAAGCTGAACGAGCTTGCGCGTCCAGTACGCGCGCCGTCACCAGTTCCGGACGCTGGCCGACACGGCCGTCGACGGTCCGGCGATCACGCGTGACCGGCGTGGCCAATTTCGGTGGTCCGCGCATCGGCGACACCAACTCCGTGGGCTTCGACTTCAACCAGGGCATCTGGCAGGTGATCGACAACCTGACGTGGATTCGCGGCAAGCACGGCTTCAAGGCCGGCATCGACGCGCAGTTCATCGCCGACGACCGCGTGCGCGGCGAGCGTTTCTTCTACACGTTCCCGACGAACGACGCCTATCTCGGCGCGCGCAGCGGCGCCACGCCGTTCGGCTACACCTCGCTGCAGCAGGACTTCGGCAACCTCACCGCCGCATACGACTCCGCCTTCTACGGCTTCTTCGTCCAGGACGACTGGCAGTTGAACTCGCGGATGAAGGTGCTCTACGGCATCCGTTACGACCTCTTCGACGTGCCGTCGGCGCGCGACGTTCGCGCCCGAATCCGTACTCGCAGGACTTCACGATCGACAAGAACAACTTCGCCCCGCGCGTCGGGTTCTCGTGGTCGCTCGACGACCGCGCGACGACAGTCCTGCGTGCCTCGATGGGCATGATGTACGAGCCGCCGCTCATCGACTTCTACGACAACGCGATTCTCGAGCAACGGCGATCCGCGCGCGTACACGGTGACCGTCTCCGGCACGTCCGCCGGCGCGCCGGCGTTTCCGACGAGCCTCGCCAACGTGCCCGCCGGGTTCGTGCTGCCGCGTCAGAGCATCACGGCGGTCGATCCAGAACTTCGCGACGCAGTACGCGTGGCTGACCAACGTCCAGATCGAGCGGGCGCTTCGCAACGACATGTCCCTCGCCGTCGGTTACGTCAACTCGGTCGGGCGCAACCTGCCGGTGTTGATGGACGTCAACATGATTCCGACCGGGCAGAGCTGGGCGACGGCCGCCCGGTCTACTCGACGACGGTCAGCTCGCCGACGCGCGTCGACCCGACCTTCGATCACGTCAACGTGTTCCAGTCGATCGCTGACTCGACGTACAACGCGTTCACCGCGACCTTCAGCAAGCGCATGACGCACGGCTGGCAGGCGCAGGCCACCTACACTTACGCCCACGGCGAGGACAACGCGCCTCTGACCGGCACTTACGTCGTCGGCAGCGGCGACGATCGCGTTTCCGATCCGTCGAACCTCGATCGTGACCGAGGCGTGACGCCGTTCCAGCAGGCGCACACCTTCGTGATCTCGAGCGTCATGGCGCCGTCGTTCACCGGCGACGGGCTGACGACGGCTCTCCTCAACAACAATCAGCTCGGCGTCATCCTGCAGGCCAACAGCGGCCTGCCGTTCAACATCCGCTCGAATCAGGACCTGAACCGCGACGGGCAGACCAACGATCGCCCGCTCGGCATCGACCGCAACACGGGTCGCCTCGGCCAGGTGGTCTACCTCGACCTGCGCTACTCGCGCTTCATCCCCCTGCCGAGCGAGCAGCGAATCGAACTGTTCTTCGAGGCGAAGAACCTCTTCAACACCGAGAACGTAGCGTCGGTGAACCGCATCGTGACCACCGACGCCGCGGGCAACCCATCGGCACCCTTGCCCGATCCCTTCCCGCCCACCGGCGGCTACGATCAGCGGCAGATGCAACTGGGGATAAAGTTCGTATTCTGATAGTCGACAGTCTTCAGTCGTTAGTCGTCAGTCACAGTCGTCAGTGCCGAGTCGTCAGTCGACAGTTCCAGTCGTCAATCGGAACCGGTTTCGACTGACGACTGGCACTGCCGACCGGACTGTCGACTGGGACTGACGACTGAGACTGTCGACTCGGACTGTCGACTCGGACTGTCGACTCGGACTGTCGACTCGGACTGTCGACTGTGACTAACGACTGAAGACTGCCGACTGAAGACTGATACATGTCTTTTGACCCCGCCTACGTTCGCCTCGTCCTGAACCAGAACTTCGAAGACGCGAAGGCGCAGCTGCTGGCGCCGCTGATGGCAATCCACTACGCGCACCTCGTGATGCTGGCGGAGTGCGGGATTGTGTCGCGCGGCGACGCCTCAGCGATCCGCGATGGGCTCGAGTCCGTGTCGACGGCGGACGTCCAGCGCGCGACATACGATGGCAGCTGCGAAGATCTGTTCTTCTACATCGAACGGCTCATCGTTCAGGCGTGTGGCGAAGAGAAGGCAGGCCGGCTGCATACGGCGCGCTCCCGGAACGACATCGACATGACGATGTACCGGATGCAGCAGCGGGAGATGATTCTGCGCGTGCTCGAGGGGGTCGCGCGGCTGCGCGCGGCGCTGCTCGACCTTGCCGGTCAGCACGGCGAAACCGTGTTCGCCGCGCACACGCACACGCAGCCGGCACAGGTGTCGACCGTGGCGCACTACCTGCTGGCGGTCATCGAACAGCTCGAGCGCGATAGCGTCAGGCTCGAGGCGGCCTACGCCTCGACGAATCGTAATCCGCTCGGCGCGTGCGCGATCACCGGCACCGGGTTTCCCATCGATCGGCAGCGGACGACGGAGCTCCTGGGATTTGATGCCGCGACGGGAAATACCTACGGCAGCATTGCCACGGTCGACTACCTGCTCGAGAGCGTGTCCGCCACGGCGGTGCTCCTGGCCGGTGTCGGCCGTGTGATTCAGGATTTCCTGCTCTGGTGCACGGCCGAAGTTGGCTACCTGCGCCTCGGCGACGGGTTCGTCCAGTCGAGCAGCATCATGCCGCAGAAGCGCAACCCCGTGGCGCTCGAGCACGCGCGCGCGCTGGCGAGCAAGGCGCTCGGACAAGCCGGCGCGATTCTGCTCGCGGTCCACAACACGCCATTCGGGGACATCGTCGACACCGAGGACGACTTGCAGCCGCTCGTCGCGTCGATGTTCGAGGACGCGACCAGGGCCGTGACGCTCGTGGCGGCGGCGATGGCCACCGCGGCGTTCAACCGCGAGCGGATGGCCGAGCGCGCGCGGCTCGGATGGATCACCGTCACGGAACTGGCCGATACGCTGACGCGCGATCACGGCGTGCCGTTCCGGACAAGCCACAGAGTGGCGTCGCAGTTCGTGGTCGAAGCCGGCCGTCGCCCCGGTGAGCCGTCGACTGCGCTGCTGCGCGAGATCACGACCGCGGTCGTTGGACGGCCGATCGTCTACGACGAGGCCCGCCTGACCGAAGTGCTGAGCCCCGAGTACTTCGTCAGGGTGCGCACGACACCGGGCGGACCGGCACCCGTCGAAACAGCCAGGGCGATCGCCGCGTCACGCGAGCGTTTGGCGGTTGATGAAGTGTGGATGCGGACGACGGTGGAGAAGCTGCGCAAGGCCGAAGAGCGTCTTAAAGGCGCGGCCGCCAGCCTCTGACACCGACCGTCAGAAAGAAAAGCGTGGTTGGAGGAGACGGAGCCAACGGATTCGACACGAAGACACGAAGCCGAACGGAGACGCACGAAGGCTGTCGAGGCGCGTCGACCAGCAGACCGGTCGCGTCGCCGGCCGAACGGCCGGCGAGTGGCAACGGGAGAGCGGTGGAATTCGAAGCACCTGATGCGTTCTGGGGTGCTTCGAATTCCACCGCTCTTCCGTTGCCGCCCGCGCTTCGCGCGGCGCGACCGGTCCTTCGTGCGTCTCCGTTCGGCTTCGTGTCTTCGTGTCGAACCCGTTAACTTCGTACCCTCACTGACGACTTCTGCAACTCAGATCGTGATCACCCAGTGCTGCCCAAGCTCGAGCGGGAGCTCCGACAACAGCCGGTCGATCACCGCGGGACCGTAGCGGTTGCAGGAAGTACACCACGCCGAGCGTGCGTTCCTGCGCGTGGCCGAGCGGGAAAATCTGAGCCTGCGCGCGCATGAACTGACGGCGCAGCGTTTCATCGCGCCGCTTGGCCGCCTGGATCATCTTGCTCTGCAGCCCGCGGAGATCCTGCTCCATCTTCGAGAGCGTCGTCTTGGCCGCGCCGGCGAGCGTGGGATCGACGGCCGGCATCGCCTCGATCACGCGCTCCATCGACCGGCGCAGGGCGTCTTCGGCTTCTTTGATGGCCTGCTCCACGGATTGCGGCAGCTGGGACTCGAGGAGGCGATTGAGCGCCGACTCGTCCTGCGGCTGAAACTCCTCGATCGGGACGTCGTAGCGGCTGAGAAACCGCGCGGTCGCCGAATCGACGAGCGTCGCGGTCGCGCGCGGATACATGAGCGGCATCGGGATGCCAAAGCTGTCGTAGACCTCGCGAAGCTGACCGAGATACGCGAGCTCGCTCGGGCCAGCGACGTAGCAGATCGTGGGGAACAGCGTGTCCTGGACGAGCGGGCGGAGCAGCACGTTCGGGCTGAAGAGGTTCGGCGTCGTCCGGGCCTGCTCGGTGAGGGCGTCGACGGTGAACGTGCGTCTCGCCGGCGACGAAGTGATCGCCCTGCCGGCGAATGGGCCGCCGCGCGCCATCGAGATGAAAGAGCGCGATGCTGTCGGGCTGGGGGATGACCTGCGGCTGATGCCCGCGAGCCGTGAGCGCATCGCCCGCCGCCTTGGCGAGCGCCGCGGTGCGGCCGGAAGCCCTGAGCTCGCGGGCGAAGAGATCGGCGACGAGCGGCTTGGCCGCGGGATCCGACGAGTCGTAGACCACCAGTCCATGCGGTCCGAGCAGCGTTTCGAGCCACCGGGCGAAGGCGTCGGCCATGCCGACCTCCGGCCGGTACGCGGAACGAAGCGAGGCCACGAGCCACTCGGAGAACTCGGTCTCGCCGAGCGCGCTGGCGAGTTCGTCCAGGCTGTGCTCGACGCGGCTGTCCAGCTTGAGTGCAGCGACCGACCGCTCGCCGGCACCCTCGGGCTTTGGCAGCGTGATCGTGTGCGGCTGGAAGCCGGCGTCGAGCACCGTACAGCTCGCCACCTCTTCCCAGTCGTGATCCTCGGCATCCACCCAGAACACTGGAACCACATCCGCCTGCTGCTCCCGTGTGGTGTTACGGGCCAGCTGGATTGCCGTGATGGCCTTGAGCAGCGTGAAGAGCGGACCGCCGAACGCCCCGGCCTGCTGACCGGTGAGGATGGCGACCGTCCCGTTGTCGGCGAGCTTGCGGGCGGCTTCGCGCGCGGCCGGTGGGGCGCCCCGTCGTTCCTGCTGGGCTGCAAGAAGTCCCGCGACCTCCGCGCGCGGTCGAGCCATCCCGCGGGTGCGCGCGATCGTCTCGGTCCAGGCCTGTCGCGTCGAAGGGTCGCCGGCATAGAGCGGCGCGATCTTGGCGAAGTCGAAGGCGTAGTCTCCGGCGAGCGGCCGGATCCAGCCAAAACGGCGCACGTCGATCGCGGTGCGGGTCGAGCCGTCGGCGAACGTCGTTTCCGCTGTCACCGCCTCGTACTCTCTCAGAGCCCTGCAAATCATGTCAAGACGACCACAGGAGGCTTCGACGCATTTCGCGAGGCGGAGGGTTCCGCGTCCGGCAAAACCGTGCTAAATTTTGTCGTGTTCCACGTGTTGACCGTGGTTTCGATCCTGCCAGCGCTTCGCGCGCGATGGCGAGGAGCACCGTAACTGACCAGAGACGACTCGACCGGATTTGCGCCCCCTCCAGCGTTTGGCCCCTTCCGGGTGCTGCATCAAATCGGTGTCGGCGCGCTTGGACCCGTTTTCAGAACATACGAGCCCACCCGTGATCGGCTCGTCGCCGTCAAGGTCTTTCGACTGGACGTCACGCCAGAGCAGGCCCGCACGCTTGCCGACGAGCTGGCGAAGGCCGCGGATGCGGGCCTCTTCCACCCTTCGATCGTCGAACCCGTCGCCGCCGGCATCGAAGGCACGGTCGCGTATCGCGCGGAAGAGTACGTAGCCGCGGAGTCGCTCGACGTGGCCATGCGGCACTACGCACCGGCCACGGTCGACAAGGTCCTGCCATTCATCACGCAGCTGGCCTCGGCCCTCGATTTTGCCAGGGCGGCGGGCGTCGGGCATGGCGCGCTGCATCCCAGGGACATTTTTGTCACTCCAGACGAGGCGCGGGCTACCGGCTTCGGCGTCGTCGACGCGCTCGACCGCCTCGGGCTGCGTGCGCCGGTGCGGCGGCCATATAGTCCGCCTGAACGGATAGCCGGCGAGGCGTGGAGCACTCCGGCTGACGTGTTCTCGCTCGGCGTCATCGCGTTCGAGCTCCTCACCGGCCGACGTCCGTCGGGTCTTGGCGACGACATGGGACCGCTGACCGGTGCGACGCTCGGCGATCGGGCCGAGAAGGTCCGCGCCGTGCTCGCACGTGCCATGCTCGCGAGTCCGTTAGCGCGTTACGCAACTGCGTGTGCGTTCTCCGCCGCGCTGGCCAAGGCCGCGGGCGTTGCGGAAACGACAGTCTCCTTGGTTGACAAAAGCCTGGGTATGGCGATTGCGCCGTCCGCCGAGCTCGAGCCGCAGATCACTCCCGCAGAACCCATGGCGCCGCCCGTGGACTTGCCGCTGGCCGCCGCCTTGTCCGCGGCCGATCCGGTGAAGGATGCCGTGATCGAGGGCTCGGCGCAGGCTTTGGACGACTTCGCAGCCGAGCCCGAATTACCGTCGCCAACGGACTCTCCGAGGGAAGCCGTACGGAAAGTCATTGCGGCGCGGGAAGCACGAAAGCGCCAAGTCAGGAAGAAGCCGGTCGACGATGTTGCGACGGATGCAGCGGTGGCAGCGCCGGCAGAGGAAGCCGAAGCGGTCCCTGTAGCTGAGGGGCTTCCCGTCGCCGGAGTGCTTTTCGATACGAGCAAGGTTGACGTTCAGGCGGCGACGCCGCCCGTAGGACTCGAGTCCGTCGAGCACGAGGCCCTGGAGCTCAAGCCCGCGGAGCTCACGCCAGCGGAGATCAGGCCCGGAGAGCTCAAGCTCAAGAAAGAGATGCTCACCGAAGCGCCTCTCGAGCGCGCGTCGCTCGAAGAAGTGGCGCTCGAGGAAACGCCGCTCGTCGACGCCTCCACCCGGTCGGGTGCGCTCGGTGAGGTGGGGGAAGTTCCGCTGGACTTCGTGGCACCCGTACGCGACCTTCCGGACCGGGTTGTGGCCGTCGACGAGTTCCGGGCGCGCGAGGCCGCGAATCCGAAGCTGGATCGCAGCTGGCCGCGTGTGGCCGAGCCGTCGCTGCTGGACCGGTCGGAGCGCGTCGTGACGGCGAGGAGCAGCGCCGCCGCGTCAGGTCCGGCCTCAGGTTCCGGGCTGGGTCTCGGGCTGAGCTCCGCGTCGACCGGCCACTCTGCCGTCGCCGACGTTCCGCCATCCGCGTTCGAGGAAGGGGCGCCTGCCCGCCAGCGGCTCGAGATGCTTCCGATGGCTCTCCTCGTCGGCCTGGGCCTCGTGCTTGGCTACCCGCTCGGCTACGTGGTCGGGCACCGCGACAAGGCGGCACCGGTGGCGGACGCGACACTTGCGCCACGGGCGGAAGGGCAGACGGCCACGGCGGCGACGGGCACAGCAGGCGCGAACGAAACAACCGTGAGCGTCCCGCCTCCCACCAAACCGACGGACGCGTCCAACGTGCGAGCGCCCGCGGTGACGCCTTCGCCGGCGGTGAATCCTGCTGTCAAGGCTCCAGGCGCGGCGCCGCCGCCGCGCGCCGCCAAGTCCGTCGCGACCGCCGGTCGCCTCGTAGTCACGTCAAATCCGGCGAAAGCGGCTGTCACGATCAACGGCAAGTGGAGTGGACGCACGCCGCTGACCCAGGGCGATCTCAAATTCGGCAAGTACGTCGTGCGCGTCGTGCAGAAAGGGTTCGTGGTGGCGCGAGAAGAGTTCACTCTTTCCGAGAGCGCGGCGTCGCGAACCGTTGATGTCACGTTGCGCCCGCTGCCAGCCGACAAACGTGCCCCGGTTCCCGAGGCGCGGACCGCTCAGCCGCCGGCTGCGGTCACTCCATCGAAGCCGCCGGTGGCCGCGACGGGCGCGATTTTCGTCGATTCACGTCCGCGCGGCGCGCGGGTGTTCATCGATGGCAAGGAAGTTGGCGTCACGCCGATGACCGTGGCCGCGCAGCCCACCGGGTCGCATGCGGTCCGGCTCGAGCTGGCAGACCATCAGCCGGTGACGGATACGACCCAGGTGGTCGCCCAGAAAACCGCGCACGTCACGCTATCGCTCGAACGAATCAGATAGCGCCACGGACAACACGGACAACTTGGGATCGAGCCGGGCTGACCGTGCTCGTGGGATAGCTTGTAGAGAAGAATGAAAGCCACACTCGCGCTCGAAAACGGCACCTGGTACGAAGGGGAGTCAGCCGGTGCTGCCGGAGAGACCGGCGGCGAGGTCGTGTTCAACACGGCCATGACGGGGTATCAGGAAGTGCTGACCGATCCGTCCTATTCGGGGCAGATCGTCACGATGACGTCTCCCGAGATCGGCAACTACGGCATTTCCGACGAGGACGGCGAGTCGCGCGCGCCCAAGGTCGCCGGGTTCATCATCCGCGAGCAGTCGCCCGTCGCAAGCAACTGGCGCGCGGACAGCACGCTCCGCGACTACCTCGTGCGCCACGGCATCGTGGCGATCTCAGACGTCGATACGCGCGCGCTGACGCGCGTGCTACGGTCGACGGGCGTCATGCGCGGCATCATTGCCACTGGTGATGTCGATCCGCGGCGGCTGGTCGAGGCGGCGCGGGACGTGGCCCCGATGGAGGGATCAGATCTCGTGCGCGGCGTGACCTGCGATACGGCGTTCGACTGGCAGCCCGACCGGAATACGATCGACGAGTTTTCGCCCGATCCGCAGCGCCGCGCCAGGCGCCCGCTGAAGATTGCGGCTTACGACTACGGGATGAAGTGGAACATCCTGCGCCGGTTCACGGCACATGGATGCGAGGTGCGAGTCTTTCCGGCTGACGCTCCGGCGTCCGACCTCCTTGCGTCGGGGCCCGACGGCGTGTTTCTCAGCAACGGCCCGGGCGACCCCGCCGCGCTCGGCTATGCGGTGGAGAACGCCCGCCAGCTTGTCGCCTCGGACGTCCCCGTGTTCGGCATCTGTCTCGGACACCAGATTCTGTCGCTCGCGATGGGAGCAGAGACCTACAAGCTCAAGTTCGGTCACCGGGGCGCGAACCATCCGGTGAAGGAGCTCGAGAGCGGCAAGATCGAGATCACCTCGCAGAACCACGGTTTTGCGGTCGACCCCAAGTCGCTGCCGTCGGACGTGAAAGTGACGCACGTCAACCTCTACGACAACACGATCGAGGGCTTGCGTCACGAAACCAAACCAGTGTTCTGCGTGCAGTACCATCCGGAAGCCGCCCCGGGGCCGCACGACGCGGATTACCTGTTCCGGCAGTTCCTGGATGAGATGGAGCGAAGAGCCTAGGAAGAGGCTCAGGGCTCAAGGCTCAGGGCTCAGGCAAAACCTTCGAGATCTTGCTCGGAGATCTTCCCTGAGCCCTGAGCCTTGAGCCAACGATCCCCATGCCCAAACGTACAGATATCAAACGCGTCCTCGTCATCGGCTCTGGCCCGATCGTCATCGGGCAGGCGTGTGAATTCGACTACTCGGGCACGCAGGCGTGCAAGGCCCTTCGCGACGAGGGGCTCGAGGTCGTGCTCGTCAACAGTAACCCGGCGACGATCATGACCGACCCCGAGCTCGCGGATCGGACCTACGTCGAACCGCTGACGCCGGAAGTTCTCGCCGCGATCATCGAGCGCGAGCGGCCCGACGCCGTGCTTCCCACCGTCGGCGGGCAGACCGCGCTCAACCTGGCCGTCGCGCTTGGCGAGAACGGTACGCTCGCGAAGTTCGGCGTCGAGTTGATCGGCGCCTCGGTCGAGGCGATCAAGATCGCCGAAGACCGCCTGCTCTTTCGCGATGCCATGAAGTCGATTGGCGCCGACGTCCCAGAGAGCCGCTACGTGCGCTCGCTCGAAGAGGCCCTCGGCGTCGTCGAAGAGCTGGGCTTCCCGTGCATCATCCGTCCGTCGTTCACGCTTGGCGGCGTGGGCGCCGGCATCGCGTACAACATCGAAGAATTCCGCGAGCTTGCCGGCCGCGGGCTGGACTTCAGCCCCGTTCACGAGGTGCTGCTCGAAGAGTCGGTGATCGGCTGGAAAGAGTTCGAGCTCGAGGTCATGCGCGACGGGGCGGACAACTTCGTCGTCATCTGCTCGATCGAGAACGTCGATCCGATGGGCGTGCACACGGGCGACAGCATCACGGTCGCGCCGGCCCTGACGCTCACCGACAAAGAGTACCAGCGCATGCGCGACCTCGCGCGGCGGATCATCAGGAAGGTCGGGGTCGAGACCGGCGGGTCCAACATCCAGTTCGCGATCAATCCCGAGAACGGACGGATCATCGTCATCGAGATGAACCCGCGCGTCTCGCGTTCGTCGGCGCTCGCGTCGAAGGCAACGGGCTTTCCCATTGCGAAGATTGCCGCCAAGCTCGCGCTCGGCTATCGGCTCGACGAGATTCCGAACGACATCACACGCCTCACGCCGGCGTCCTTCGAACCGACGATCGACTACATCGTCGTCAAAGTGCCGCGGTGGGCGTTCGAGAAGTTCCCACGCGCCGACCGTACGCTGACCACGCAGATGAAGTCGGTGGGTGAGGTGATGGCGATCGGCCGCACCTTCAAGGAAGCGTTCATGAAGGCGTTCCGATCCCTCGAGCTCGGCTCGGGCGGGTCGCTGATTGGCCAGCCTGGCACCCGCCCGGGCGACGATCCCGCGTCGGATGAGGACGAGGGCGCTCTGCAGCGGGAACTGAGCATTCCCAACGATCGCCGGATGTGGGCGATGTTCCGGGCGCTCGATCGAGGCTGGACGATCGAGCAACTGCACGAGCTGACCAAGATCGATCCCTGGTTCCTGACGCAGTTCTCGCAGATTGTCGAGTTGTGCCGTTCGGCCAGCCTGGTCGGATTGCGCGGCATGTCGACGGACCTGCTGCGAACGCTGAAGCGCGCCGGGCTGAGCGATCAGGATCTCGGGACGATCCTCGGCACAGACGACGAGGCGATCCGCGGCCTGAGGGCCGAGAACGGGCTCGTCGCCGCCTACAAGCGCATCGATACCTGCGCGGCGGAGTTCGAGTCCTTCACCCCGTATCTTTACGGCACCTACGAGAAGGAGTGCGAGGCCGATCCCACGCCGCGGCGGAAGGTCGTCATCCTCGGCAGCGGGCCGAACCGCATCGGGCAGGGGCTCGAGTTCGACTACTGCTGCTGTCACGCGGCGTTCGCGCTGCGCGACGAGGGTTACGAAACGGTCATGATCAACTGCAACCCGGAGACCGTTTCGACCGACTACGACACCGTCGACCGCCTGTACTTCGAGCCGCTCACGTTCGAAGACGTCTCGGCCATCATCGCGCGGGAAGAGCAGGGCGGGGGCGAGGTGTCGTGCGTCGTCCAGTACGGCGGGCAGACGCCCCTCAAGCTCTCCCTGCGGCTGCAGGCCGCGGGGATCCGTATCATCGGCACGTCGCCGGACTCCATCGATCTCGCGGAGGATCGCGAGCGATTCGCGCAGCTCCTGTGGGATCTCGGGATTCCGCAGGCGCCGAGCGGCACGGCGACGAGCGTCTCGGAGGCGCGCGAGGTGGCCGCCAAGATCGGGTTTCCCCTCGTCGTGCGGCCGTCGTACGTCCTCGGGGGTCGCGGCATGGCGATCGTTTACGACACCTCAGCCCTCGATCGGTACATGGCGGGAGCGGTCGTCGCGTCTCCTGGCCACCCGGTCCTCATCGACAAGTTCCTCGAGGATGCGTTCGAGCTCGACGTCGACGCGGTCGCCGACACGACTGGTGCCGTGGTCATCGGCGGCATCATGGAGCACATCGAGGAGGCGGGCATTCACTCAGGCGACAGCTCGTGTGTCGTGCCGCCTTATCTCGTCGCGCCGCGTCACGTCGCGCAAATCCGCGACTACACGCGCCGCATCGCCAGGGCCCTGAAAGTCGTCGGGTTGATGAACGCGCAGTTTGCGATCAAGGATGACACGGTCTACGTGCTCGAGGTGAACCCGCGGGCGTCGCGAACCGTGCCGTACCTGTCCAAGGCGACCGGCGTGCCGCTCGCCAAGGTCGCCGCGCGCGTGATGATCGGCCGGACGCTGGCCGAGCAGGGGCTGACCGAGGATCTCGAAGTCGCGGGCGTGTTCGTCAAAACGCCCGTGTTCCCGTTCGTGCGGTTCCCCGGCGTCGACACGATCCTCGGGCCGGAGATGAAGTCGACCGGCGAGGTGATGGGGGCGGCGTCCACGTTCGGCAGTGCGTTTGCGAAGGCCCAGATCGGTGCCGGCGTCAGGCTGCCGTCGGAAGGCGCGGCGTTCATTTCGGTCAACAACTACGACAAGCCGGGCGTGGTGCCGATTGCGCGCGACCTCAAGGCCGCCGGTTTCCGCCTGATTGCGACACGCGGCACCGCCAACTTCCTGCGCGCGCATGGTCTCGATGCCGAGATCGTCTTCAAGGTCAACGAGGGCCGGCCGCACGTCGGCGACGAGATCCTCAACAACCACATTCAGCTCGTCATCAACACACCGCTCGGGCGGGAGTCGTTCTTCGACGACCGCACGGTGCGCCGCATTGCGATGATGCACGGCGTACCCTGCATCACGACGCTGACCGGTGCGGCGGCGGCGGTGAACGCCATCCGGGCGATGCACAGCGAGGGCCTGACCGTCCGCGCGCTGCAGGAATACCACGCAGAAATTGCCACGCGCCGGGCGTAGCGGGCGCGCAGTTTCTGCGCGCGCCGTGCCGTTCAGGCCCGTGATTCCGTCATAGAACGGCCGATCCTCGGTCTTGCATGAGCGCGCTCCATGCGCGCGCCTGCCATCCTCGTCGCGATTCCGCTGACCGTCGGTTGCACCGCTGGTCTCGTCCTGGGCGAGCGAGTGCCCTCGTTCTTCGCGCTCTGCGCGGCGTCAGCCGCGCTCCTGGCACTCCTCGCGGCCGTGAGCGTACTCGCCTCCGCGCCGGACACACTTGCTGAGTGCACCGTGTGTGTGGTCGTTAGTGCATTCGTCGTCGGCCTGTCCTTGGGTGCCGATGCTGCGGTTCGTGCCTATCGATCGCCGTTGTTCGTGTGGTTCAGTGCACACCGCGGGGCGCAGGGTCCCGTGGTGCTCCGCGGCGTTCTTCGGGAGGATGCCTCGCTGACGCAGACGGGCGTGTCGCTCGTCGTCGATGTGCGAGAGATCGAGCCGTGTGAGGCGGCCGTTCACGCGTCAGCACGCGGCGGCCCGTGCGCGACGCGCGGCGGTGTGCGGCTGTCGGTCATCGGCTCCCTGGCCCCTGGCGCGATGAGACAGTGGCGCGGTGGCCGGGCCGTCCGCGTCACCGCCACTCTGCGCGAGCCGGCCACCTACCGCAATCCAGGAGTACCGGACGAGCGGCGTGCACTGGCGCGACGCGGCATCGCGCTCGTGGGCTCGGTCAAGAGCGCCGCGATGATCGAGGTGACGGCGCACGGCTCGCGCGTCGCCGAGGATGCGTCGGCGTTCCGCGCATGGGTCAGGTCGGTGATGTCAGCGACCGTCGCGCCGTGGAGTGCAAGGTCAGCGGGCGTCGCCGCGGCCATCGTGATCGGGGATCGCACGGGCCTGGCGCAAGACGACGAGGAGCGCTTGCAGGCCGCGGGCACGTATCACGTCATTGCCATTTCTGGTGGCAACATCGCGATTCTCACCGTGCTGCTGCTCGGTGCCGGCCGCTGGCTCGGCACATCGCCTCGATTCGGTGCGGCTGCCGCCATTGCCGTGCTCTTTGCCTACGGACAGGTCACCGGGCCCGCCCCGTCGGTCGACCGCGCGATTTCGGCGGCGGTCCTGTTCCTGGGCGGGCGGCTGCTGGAGTTGAGGGCGCCGTCGATCAACATCCTGGCCATCGCGGCGACCGTCGGGCTGGCGTCCTCGCCCACGGCGGTCTTCGACCCCGGCTTCCTGCTGTCGTTTGGCGCCACGCTCGGCATCCTGCTTGGCGTGCCTGGTCTTGCACCGTCCGGTACGCGAGATCGAAGGCGAAGAGTGACGCCACTGGCGGCGATCAGATGGCTTGCCAGAGGCGCGGCAACGCTCATCACCGCAACCGCCGCCGCCGAGATCGCGCTCGCGCCGATCGGCGCCGCGCTCTTCGGTCGCGTCACGTGTGCGGGCCTCCTCCTGAACCTCGCGGCGATACCGCTGATGACCGTCGTGCAGGCCGGCTCACTCGCCGCGCTCGGCGCGTGGCTGCTCGACCCTGATCTCGCGAGGGCATGCGGCTACGTCGTGCACTTGTCCGCGCGCGGTCTCGTTGACTCCGCGCGGCTGGTTGATCTCGCGCCATGGCTCTCGCGCGAGCTTGCGCCTCCCGCGTGGGGATTGCTCGTCGCCTACTACAGCGCCCTCGCCGTGGCGCTCCTGCGAACGCGCGTCTCACGCGCCGCGTCCGCGTTGACGGCGCTATTCGGCCTTCTCATCGTCATCGGAGCCCATCCAACGACGCGCGACGGCGTGCCGCTGCCGCGTCCGGGCGTGCTGCGGGTCGTCTTTCTGGACGTGGGGCAGGGGGACGCGACCCTGCTCATGCTTCCTGACCGCCGCGCGTTCCTGATCGATGCGGGCGGATTGCCCGCGGTTCCGCTTCAGGATCCGATGGACGGTCCCGTGTTCGACATCGGCGAGCGGGTCGTATCGCGCGCGCTTCGCGCGTTTGGTGTCCGCTCGCTCGACACGTTCGTGCTGACGCACGCCGACCCCGATCACATCGGCGGCGCGCGAACCGTAGTGAAGAGCTTCCGCCCGCGCGCGATCTGGGAAGGCGTCCCGGTCCCGCAACACGAGCCTCTCCGGTGGCTGGCGGAGGCCGCTGGCCGCACTGGAGCGGAGTGGCGGACCGTTCAGGCGGGCGACCACCTTCGGGTGGCGGACGTCGACATCCACGTGCTTCATCCTCCGCCACCGGAGTGGGAACGCCAGCGGGTGAGGAACGACGACTCGATCGTGCTCATCGTCAGACTCGGCAAGGTGTCCGTGATGCTGCCAGGCGACGTCGGGCGCGAAGGCGAGTCCCACACGCTCGAGCACCTCGAGCGCCTGGGGACCTCGCCGATTACCGTGCTCAAGGCCCCCCACCACGGCAGCGCGACTTCGAGCACGAAGGAATTCCTCGAGCGCGTGCGGCCTGCGGCCGTGGTCTTCAGCAGCGGCCGCGCCAACCGCTTCGGTCATCCGGCGCCGTTGGTCGTCGAGCGCTACCGCGCCATGGGCACGACGATGTTCTCGACGGCCGAGGATGGTGCGGTGATTCTGGATACCGATGGAGAGAGCGTGGAGATCAGGACGTGGAGCGGGCGGGCGATGACGTTGGGAGCGAATTCAATCAAGGACACACACTGACTACGGGTCTTACACGATGGGCACGATGATCGTGTCCCTCGTACCATCGTGCCCATCGTGAAGAGAGGCGTGGCGCCTGCTGGACTGAGTCACTGTCCGCCCTTCACCCTCTCCCAGATCGCTTCCATCTCCTCGAGGCCCGCATCGTGCACCGAGCGGCCCGCCTGTTCGAGGCGTCGTTCGAGTTCCTGGAAGCGCGTCGTGAACTTCTGATTGGCCTTCCTCAGCGCCGACTCGGGCTCGACTCCGAGCTTGCGGGCGAGGTTGGCCATCGCGAACAGCAGGTCGCCCATTTCTTCCTCGACTCGCGCCGGCCCTTCGCCCTCGACCGCCTGCTTCAACTCGGCAACTTCCTCCTCGATCTTGGCCACGACATCCGTCGCTTTCGCCCAGTCGAAGCCGACCGCGGCCGCGCGCGTGCTGATCTCGTGGGCGCCGAGGAGCGAGGGCAGGGCTTTGGGCATTCCGCGGAGGACCGAGCGTTGCTCGCCCGCCTGCTGCTGCTCGCGGGACTTGATCTGCTCCCATTGCTCCATTACTTTGCCCGCTGTTACTTTGCCCGCTGTCACCTTGCCCGCCGTCGTGACGCCTTTCGTCGCGCCGAAGACGTGCGGGTGCCGCCTGATGAGCTTGGCGGTGATCTCGCGGAGCGAGTCGCTGACCGTGAAGCGCCCATCGTCGGACTCGAGCTGTGCCAGGAAGACTCCCTCGAACAACAGGTCGCCGATCTCTCCGCGAAGCGCATCGTGATCGGCGCGGTCGATGGCGTCGAGCACTTCATACGTTTCTTCGAGCACGAACGGCCGCAGGCTCTGAATCGTCTGCTCGCGGTCCCACGGGCATCCATCCGGTCCACGGAGCCGCCGCATGACGTCGACCAGGCGTTGAAACTCACGCCCCGCCTTCGCCAAGGCTTCGGCGGGCCGCCGTAGCTTCAGCGGAGGCTGGCCCGCCGACGCGGTTTTGGGTGCACCCTTCTGCGGGCGACTCTTCCGTGACGCGCGCTTCTGTGACGCGCTGCGGCGCCGGTCTGCCTTGGCCATGTGGCGACTATGCTAGCATTCGGCAGTGGAAGATCTGGACCCGTCCGACCTCACGTTTTCCGGCTTCGTGCTGTCGCTCGCCTCGACGGCGGCAGTGCACTTCGGCGATCTTCCGGACCCGTCGACCGGCCGCAAGGGTCCGGCCGATCTCGACGCCGCCGCACGCATCATCGAAGTGCTCGGGATGCTGCAGCAGAAGACCAAGGGCAACCTGATCAAGGAGGAAGAGCGTCTCGTCGACGACCTCCTCTACGAGCTGCGCCTGCGTTACGTCCAGGGTCAACAGGACGACAAGCGGATCATCGAACCCTGAACATCACTTTTCTCGGAACAGGAACCTCGAGCGGCGTGCCGATGATCGGCTGCGACTGCGGCACGTGTCGATCGACCGACGCGCGCGACCGGAGGCTGCGGCCGTCGATTTTCGTTCGGCTGAACGACGGAACATCCGTGCTCGTGGACGCCGGGCCCGATCTGCGCGAGCAGGCGCTGACGCACGGCATTCGGCGCGTCGACGCGATCGTCTTCACCCACGGGCACGCCGATCACATTCTCGGTCTGGACGATGTCCGGCGGTTCAACGTCATGCAGAAGCGCCCGATGCCGTGCTACGGCGATGCGCGCACGATGTCCGACATCCGACAGGCGTTTTCGTACGCCTTCGATCCCGCGACCCAGAAGGGCGGCGGGCTGCCGCAGATCGTGACGTGCACGATTCACGGTGCGTTTTGTCTCGGCCGCCAGGAAATTGCGCCCGTGCCCCTCTACCACGGCGAGCGTCCGATTCTGGGCTTCCGCTTCGGCGCGTTTGCCTACCTGACCGACTGCAGCCGCATCCCGGATGCCTCGTGGGAGATGCTCGACGGGGTCGAGGTCCTCGTGATCGATGCGCTGCGCGACCGCCCGCACCCGACGCACTTCACGCTCGAAGAGGCGATCGGCGCGAGTCGTCGCATCGGCGCCCGGCGGACCTACTTCACCCACATGTGTCACGACCTGCCGCACGCGGCGACGTCGGCTCGCCTGCCCGGTGGCATGGAGCTGGCCTATGATGGGCTGGTGATAGAAGTCGGCTCAGGGCTCCAGGCTCAGGCAAGAGCATCCAGATCTTAGCGGCTCGATATGTGCGACATGCTGTTCCCTGAGCCCCCTTGAGCCTTGAGCCCTGAGCCAATATTGATCACTGCCCATTTTCCCGACGACCCGCCGGTCCGGTGGCATCAGCCGGTGATGGCCCTAGGCAACTTCGATGGGCTGCATCGCGGTCACATGAAGATCATCGACCGCGTACGGCGCCGCGCCGGCGAGCGTGGCGGCACGCCCGCCGCGATGACCTTCGACCCGCATCCCTCGCGCGTGCTGCGGCCCGACAAGGCGCCGCCCCTCCTGATGACGACGGCGCAGAAGCTCGAGGCTCTCGGCCGGGCGGGCATGCAGGGCGTCGCCGTCGTCCGCTTCACCGACGAGCTGTCGTCGTGGGATCCCGAGCGGTTCGTCCGGACGGTCCTCGTCGACTGGCTGCACGTCGCCGAGGTCTGGGTCGGCGCCAACTTCCTCTTCGGGCACGATCGCGCGGGCACCTTCTCCGTCCTCCGAACCCTGGGTGCACGGTACGGCTTTCGTGCCGAGAAGATCGACCCGGTCCGCTACAAGGACTTCGTGGTGTCCAGCACGCGCGTTCGGCGGCTGGTGTCCGAGGGGCGGGTAGACGAGGCCGCGGCGCTCCTTGGCCATCACTTCTTCGTGGACGGCACCGTGGCGCGCGGCGCGGGTCGTGGACGGGAGCTCGGCTTTCCAACCGCAAACGTGTGCACCGTCAACGAGCTCGTACCGCCCTCGGGTGTCTACGCCACGCTCATGACGATCGACGGCGTGGTGCATCCGTCCATCACCAATATCGGGGTTCGGCCCACGTTTGGAGACGCCGGCCACCAGGTGATCGAGACGCATCTCTTCGACGTCGACCGCGATCTCTATGGGGCGCAGGTGCGGCTGTCGTTCGTCCAGCGGCTGCGGGACGAACGGGCGTTTCCTGATGTCGACGCGCTCCGCGCCCAGATCGAAGTCGACTGCCGGGTCGCCCAGCGGCTGTTCGGCCACATTTCGCTGTAGAATCTTCGGTATGTCTCAATCGCCGGGGACGCCCGGTGCGCCCACGATGGTGTTGCGCCTCTCGGTGCCGGCCAACGACGGGTTTCGCCCGGTCGCGGTCGACCTTGCCGTGAAGGTGGCCGAGTATGTGGGATGCCCGCCGTCCGATGCGACGAAGGTGGCCGCGATCCTCGAGTCGCTGGCCGTCACCGTCGCGCCCAACGGCGACCAGAGCGCAGACATCACCTTCGAGTTCCACCAGGACGGCGGCGAGCTGCGGATCGAGGCCCGATGCTCGGGCCGCTCGTCTGAGGCCCGCTACCCCGCGCCCGGCGCAGCAACGTAGCGCGGCACGGCTGTCCAAGCCGACGTTCGAGGCTCGATGGACGAGTGCCGCGTGCCCATTTGCACTTCAGCATTCAATTCTGAATTGAGCGCAGTTCACACGATTCGGCATTCACGTCATCATTCAGCACATTCAGCATTTCCCCGTATGCGCCTGTTCAACACCCTGACCCGTCGCGAGGAGCCGTTCGAGCCACTGCGCGACAACCTTGTCCGGATGTACTCGTGCGGGTTGACGGCCTACGCCCGCGGGCACATCGGGAACTTCCGGACGTTTGTCGCCGTTGACGTGCTCCGTCGAGCCCTCAAGTATCAGGCCGGGTTCAACGTCCGGCACGTCATGAACTTCACGGACGTCGACGACCGGACCATTCTCGAATCGCAGAAGGCCGGCGTCCCGCTCCGTGAATACACCGACCGCTACGTCCAGGCGTATCGCGAGGATGCCGCGTCCCTCGGCCTTGAAGTCGTCGAAGAGAGCCCGCGAGCCACCGATCCCGAGAACATCGAGGCGATGGGCCAGACGATTCGTGCACTCGAGGAGCGCGGACATACCTACAGGACCGACGGGTCCATCTATTTCAAGATTTCGACGTTCCCCGAGTACGGCAAGCTGGCGCGCCTCGATCACGAAGGCATCAAGAGCGGTGCCCGCGTCGACAGCGACAAGTACGAGAAGGAAAACGCCCGCGACTTCGTCGTCTGGAAGGCGACGAAGGAAGGCGAGCCGACGTGGGATCCGGGGATCGGTCCCGGGCGTCCGGGATGGCACATCGAGTGCTCCGCCATGGCCCTTCGGCTGCTCGGCGAGGCGCCGATCGACATCCACGCCGGCGGCGTCGATCTGATCTTTCCGCATCACGAGAACGAGATCGCCCAGAGCGAAGGCGCCACTGGCAAGCCGTTCTCGAGGTTCTGGGTGCACGTCGAGCACCTGATGATCGAAGAGTCGAGCGGCAAGAGCGACAAGATGTCGAAGTCGCTCGGCAACGTCTACAACCTCCAGGACGTCGTCGACCACGGCTTCCGGCCGTCGGCGCTTCGCTACTTGTACCTGGGTGTGCACTACCGCAAACAGCTGCGGTTCTCGTGGGCAGCGATGGAGCAGTCGGAAGAGGCGCTCCGGCGGTTGATGGATTTCCTCGCCCGCCTCGACTCGCTGCCGGCGCGGCCCGCGCGTCGCTCGAACGAGGCGACGGCGGCACGCCTGGCGAAGGCGAAAGAGGCGTTTGGCGGCCACATCGCCGCCGACCTCAACACGTCAGGCGCGCTCAGCGTGCTCTTCGATCTGGTGCGCGAGCTCAATACCGCTATTGACTCCGGCGAGCTGGACGCAGCGGACGGCGCGGCGGTTCGCGACACGTTCGCGCAGTTCGACCAGGTGCTCGGCGTCCTGGCGCTGCGGAAGGCGGAGGATGAGAACCCGCCGGTTCCTGTTGAGGAGATCGAGCGGCTGATCGCCGCCAGGCGCGATGCCCGCCTCGCGCGCAACTTCGCCGAAGCAGACCGTATTCGCAAGGACCTCGAAAGCCAGGGCATCATCCTTGAAGACACCGGCTCGACGACTCGCTGGAAAAAGAAATAGAAGAAGAAGTAGGCACTCCCTGCATGAAGGCCCCTGAAATCCACACGCCGCTTCCTGGCCCGAAGGCCAGGGCGATCATCGAACGCGACAAGAAATTCGTGTCGCCGTCCTACACGCGCGACTATCCGTTCGTCATCGCCCGCGGCGAGGGGGCGGTCGTCGAGGACGTTGACGGCAATCGCTTTCTCGACTGCGCGGCTGGCATTGCCGTCAACTCGACCGGCGTCAGCCACCCCGAGGTCGTCAAGGCCATCACCGAGCAGGCGCAGAAGTTCATCCACATGTCGGGGACGGACTTCTACTACGAACCGCAGGTCCGGCTGGCCGAAGAGCTGGCGACCATCGTTCCGATCGAGGGCGACGTCAGAACGTTCTTCGCCAACTCCGGAACCGAGGCCACCGAGGCCGCGATCAAGCTTGCGCGCTATCACACCAAGCGACCGGGGATCATCGCTTTCCTCGGCGCGTTTCACGGACGATCGCTCGGATCGCTGTCGTTGACTGCCAGCAAGGCCGTCCAGCGCCGCGGGTTCGGTCCGTTCATGCCCGGCGTGTATCACGCGCCGTACCCTGACACCTACCGCGCTGCCAGCGCGGACGCCGCTACGGCTCAATGCCTCTCGTTCATCGAAGATCAGCTCTTCACCCATCTCGTCTCTCCGGACGAAATCTCTTCCATCGTCGTCGAGCCGATTCAGGGAGAAGGCGGATACCTTGTGGCGCCGCCTGCTTTCCTGCACGGACTGCGGGAGCTGACCAACAAGTACGGGATTCTCCTCGTTGTCGATGAGGTGCAGTCGGGGATGGGGCGCACAGGGAAGATGTTCGCCTCCGATCACATCGGTCTCAAGGGCGACATCGTCACCGTCGCGAAGGGCATCGCGTCCGGCCTGCCGCTCGGAGTCGCGTGTGCGCGGGCCGAGGTGATGTCGTGGCCGCCTGGCGCGCATGCCAGCACGTTTGGCGGGAATCCCGTCGCGTGCGCGGCGGCCACGACGACGATCCGGCTGCTCAAGGAGCAGCTGGTCGCCAATGCCGCGGCGGTCGGTGAGCACCTGCTGAACGGGATTCGCGAGCTGCAGGGCAAGCATGCGATCGTCGGCGACGTCCGCGGCAAGGGCCTGATGATCGGCATCGAGCTTGTGCGGGATCGTCAGACGAAAGAGCGGGCGGTCGAGGAGCGGAACGCGCTCGTGCAGGCCGTGTTCCGGCGCGGCGTGCTCATCCTGGGCGCCGGGAAGAACGCCGTGCGGATGGCGCCGCCCCTCGTCTTCACCCGCGATCAGGCTGACAGCGTGCTGCGCGTGCTCGACGAGGCGCTCGCCGAGGTCACCTCGAGTCGCCCGGCTCGCTGAGCAGCGCCAGCGCCGCGGCTCGGGTTGGCGCCACCGTCAGCCGGGACAGCAGGCCCGCAAGGTCGAACGTCAGCCGGACGGCATCGCCCAGCCCGCACGCCACGACCATGCTGTCCTGCACGTCCCGCCGGTCCAGACTCTCACGCCGGTCCAGGCTCTCACGCTGGTCCAGTAACGACGTGAGGGTGACGATGGCCGCGCTGCAGGCGTAGTCGACACCCCCCAGATCGAGCAATATCTTCGGCTCCCGGGCCACGCGGACCAGGCTTTCCTCCCACTGGCCGGCCGCCGCGGCGCCCAGCCGGCCAGACGCCGTCACGATCGACACGTTTTCAGCCACTTCATTGACAATCGCGATGCGCCAGACGGTATGGCTGTGTCTCAAAACCGACCCTTGGTGACGGGCTGTGCTATAACCGAGCGTCTATTGCGACCAACTTTTCAACCGTCCCCGTGTATTTATCACAGGACTCAGACGACGCCGAGCTGGTCGGCCGGTGCAGAGCCGGCGACGCGAAGGCGTTCGACGTCCTGGTCGAGCGGCACCAGCGGGTCCTTCAGAGTGTAGCGTTCCGGATGCTGGGCAACCGGGAAGATGCCCGCGATGCCACGCAGAGCACCTTCGTCAAGGTATTCGAGCATCTCGACAGCTACGACCCCGACTATCGTTTTTTCAGCTGGGTGTATCGGATTCTCCGCAACGAGTGCCTGAACATGCTGCGGCAGAGGCGGCCGACCGAACCGGTGAGCGCCGAGTGGCCAGCGTCCGGAAGTCCGATGGAGATGCTCGAAGCGTCGGAGCGGCACAAGCTGGTGCAGGCGGCGCTGCTGACGCTGCCGGTCGATCAGCGTGAAGTGGTCGTCCTGAGGCATTTTGCGGGTCTGGCGTACGAGGAAATCGGGGTCACGCTCGGCGTACCTGCCGGGACGGTGAAATCGAGGCTTTATGCGGCCCGGCAACGGCTCGGCGAGCTGCTGCTCGGCTGGGATGCACGTCGATGATTGACCCGGAACACGAGGACCTGCTGCAGCGCCGGCTCGACAACGAGCTCGATCAGGTCAGCGCCGCGCGACTGGCGCGGCTCCTCGCCGAGAGCCCGGCGGTCAGACTCCGGGCGTCGGAGATCGACGCGCTGGGAAGGCTGCTCGACGATCTGCAGGCGGCCGACGCAAACGAACACACGGGGGACCGACTGACTCAGCGGACGCGGCTCTCGCGTCCGGCGGTAGTTCGACATAACCACGAGACCGGAGGCAGCACTATGGCGCGTAAAGTAATGTGGGGCATCGCGGCGGCGGCGGTGGTCGTCCTGGGACTATTCGCGCTCAACGGCTACCCAACGCTCGGTCGCGATACCGAGGGCTCGATCGGGCAGGCCAAGCGTGCGACCGAGCCGCAGATGGCGGCCAAAGACGTCGTGCTCGGCGACACCAAGGCCCAGGAGTTCATGCAGAGCGACGTTTTCGACAAGCTGATGAAGGACCCGGCCGCGCGCCAGATGCTGTCCGATGCCTCGATGCGCGCGGAGTTGTCGGACGCCAACCTTCGTGGGGGACTAGCCGACGCGAGCCTCAGCCAGGCACTCAAGAGTGCCGATGTCCGCGCGGCGCTCGCCGATGCGGATCTGCGGGGAGCACTGGCTGACGCCAACGTCCAGGCCGCGCTTGCCGACGCGAACTTCCGCCTGGCGCTCGCCGACCTCGGCATGAGAAAGAAGCTCACGGATACGGCTGCGAAGCAGGCGCTCGCGAACACGGACTTGCAGGCCGCTCTGAGGAAGCATCAGATCCAAGCCGCGCTCTCGAGCGCCGAAATGCAGGCCGCGCTGTCGAGTGCGGCCGTGCGTGGGCTGCTCGCGGATGCCGGTATGCGGGGGAAGCTGGCTGACGCGAACGTGCAGGCCGCCCTCACGAGCGACGCGCTTCGCGGTGCGCTGAGTAACCCCAACTTCGAAGCTGCGCTCAAGTCATCGATGTTCGAGGCCGCACTGCGCGGCCAGAAGTAGCAGCCCGACTCTCCTCGGGGGGCGCAGACCGCTGCGCCCCTTTCTCCATCTGACAAGTGAACCAGGGCCGAGTGAGATACCATCTCCTTCGTTCATGAGCACCCTGGCGTGCGAGCGGCGGTGGCGATCTGTGTGGCCCGCCGCAGGTTTCCTCGCAGCGGTTGTATCGATTCTGCTCGCCACTCCCGCGACGGTTCAAGCGCAGCTCGCCAAGGTCGAGACCGAGAAGATGCGGCTCGTCTACGTCGACGGGACCGAGTCGTACCTCGTCCCGCACGCCGCGCGCACCTTCCTCAACTCCCTCGAGTTCCAGCGCCGCCTCTTCGACTTCGAGCCACACGAGAAGATCACGGTCCTCCTCGTGGACTTCTCCGATTCCGGCAATGCCGGCGCCTCGGTCGTCGCCCGCAACGTCGTCACCGTCCAGATCGCGCCGCTCAGCTTCGAGTTCGAGACAATCGCGGCCAACGAGCGCATGAACACCATCATGAATCACGAGCTGGTGCACATCGCGACGATGGACCAGGCGGCGAAGAAGGATCGGGTGTTCCGGCGCCTCTTCGGGGGGAAGGTCAATCCGGTGTCCGCGCATCCGGAGTCGATGTTCTATTTCTTCCTGACGACGCCGCGCGTGGCCGCGCCGCGCTGGTATCACGAGGGGTCTGCCGTGTTCATCGACACGTGGATGGCCGGAGGGCTCGGCCGCGCGCAGAGCGGGTACGACGAGATGGTCTTCCGCGCCATGGTCAGGGACGATGCGCCGTTCTACGATCCGCTGGGGCTGGTGTCGGAAGGGACCAAGATCGACTTCCAACTCCAGATCAACTCGTACCTCTACGGCACGCGGTTCATGACGTGGCTGGGACGGAAGTACTCGCCCGAGAAAGTCGTGACGTGGCTGTCGCGGCGCGACGGCAGCCGCGCCTACTACTCGGCGGCATTCAGGCAGGTGTTTGGCTTGTCGCTCGAAGCAGCGTGGGCGGCATGGGTTGCCGACGAGCGGACGTTCCAGCAGGAGAATCTCGCGGCGATTCGGAAGTATCCGACGACCCCGTATCGCGACATCACGTCACGGGCGCTCGGATCGGTCTCGCGCGCCTACTATGACGCCGGCACGAAGAAGATCTACGCGGCGTTCAACTATCCCGGGGTCGTGGCGCATGTCGGTGCCATCTCGGCCGACAGCGGCGCCGTGGAGAAGATCGTCGACATCAAAGGCCCGGTCATCTACACGGTGTCGTCCCTTGCCTACGATCCCGACGGCCGGATGCTCTACTACACGACCGACAACGGTGCGTATCGCGACCTCGTCTCGGTCGATCCGGTGACGCACCGCACGCACCTTCTCCAGAAAGACGCCCGCATCGGCGATCTCGCCTTCGACCGGACCAGCAAGGCGCTGTGGGGGATTCGTCACCTGAATGGATTCTGCTCGCTCGTGAGGATCGCTCCGCCGTACCGCGAATGGGAGCGTGTCGTATCGTGGCCGTACGGCACCGTCGTCTACGATCTGGATGTGTCGCCGGACGGCCGGCAGGTCGTCGCGGCGTTTGGCGAGATCACCGGACAGCAGTACGTGCGCGTACTCGCGACCGAGGCACTCGCGCGCGGGGATGCGACGCCGGTCGCGGAGTTTCCCGTCGATACGTCGGTTCCGTCAGGGTTCGTGTTCTCGCCCGACGGGCGATTCCTCTACGGTTCGTCGTATTACACGGGCGTCGCGAACATCTTCCGCTACGAGATCGCGACGGGGAAGCGCGAGGCCGTGACCAACACCGAGACCGGCTTCTTCCGGCCGGTGCCGCTCGGGGGCGATCGACTCATCGTCTTTCGCTACTCGGGTCAGGGGTTCGTGCCGGCGACCATCGACGCGCGTCCGCTCGAGGACGTCAGCCCGATCACCTTCCTTGGCGAACGGCTCGCCGCCGAGCATCCAGTGGTCAAGAGCTGGAAGGTCGGGTCGCCGGCTGACATCCCGTTCGACACGATGCCGAAGCAGACGGGGACCTACAAGCTTGCCGGGGGACTGCAGTTCGAGTCGATCTATCCGGTGGTGCAGGGGTACAAGGAGACCGCCGGGCCCGGCGTGCGGGTGAACTTCTCGGATCCGCTGCAGCTGAACCGCGCCAGCGTTCTCGTGGCGGTTACGCCCGGCGGCACGAGCGGCGAGGACAACGCCGAGCGTTTCCATCTCGACGCCGAGTATCAGCGGTACGACTGGCGCGGGCGCCTGTCCTGGAACCGGACGGACTTCTACGACCTCTTCGGGCCGACCAAGACCAGTCGAAGAGGCTACTATCTCGAAGTGGGGCACAAGCAGACCATCGTCTTCGACGAGCCGAAGCGCCTCGACTTCGACCTCGAGGGCAGCATCTCTGGCGACCTCGATCAGCTTCCCGACTACCAGAATGTCCCGGTGAAGGTCGACCGGCTGCTCGCGCTGCGCGCGAAGCTCAACTACTCGCACATCCGTAACTCGCTCGGAAATGTGGACGACGAGACCGGGAAGCGGTGGTCGGTCGTCGCCGAGGTTGACGACATCGATGGCACGACCGTGCCGATCGCCTACGGCACGTTCGACCGGGGCTGGGCGATCAAGCCTGGTCACGCGTCAATCTGGACGCGCAACGCCGCTGGATTCACGACCGGCGAGCTCGACTCGCCGTTCGCGAATTTCTTCTTCGGCGGGTTCGGCAACAACTACGTCGACCACAAGGACGAGAAGCGCTACCGCGAGTACTACAGTTTTCCCGGCGCCTCGCTCAACGAGATTCCGGGGCGCAACTTCGTCAAGTCCACGATCGAGTGGAACCTGCCGCCGCTGCGCTTCCGCCACGTCGGCACGCCTGGCTTTCACGCGGCCTGGGTGCGGCCGGCCGTATTCGTGGGGGGCCTCGTGACCAACCTGGACGTGCCCGACGCGCGTCAGACCGCGACCAACATCGGCGGACAGCTCGACGTGCGCTTCAGTCTGCTGTCGGTCCTCGACATGACCGTGTCGGCTGGCGCTGCGGTGGCCTTCCGCGACCACGCCGATCCGAATCGTGAAGCCATGATCTCGGTCAAGATCCTCCGGTAGTCCGTTGTCGGTTGCCCTCCATCTCGGCATCGCCCTCCTCCCGGTCGTCGTGTTCCTGGTAGTGCTCCAGCTGATGGACAGCTTCAAGCTGGTGCGACCGGCGGCCGTCGTTGTCGCGATTGCGATCGGCGGAGGAGTGGCGCTCGTGTGCCTCGAGCTGCACGACGGGCTCATCGCGGCCGGTGCGTCGAGGCCGGCCATCCGGTTTTACGTGGCGCCGCTGACGGAGGAGACGCTGAAGGCGGCGTTTGTGGCATTCCTGATCGCGCGGCGTCGCGTCGGGTTTCTCGTCGATGCAGCCGTGCAGGGTTTTGCCGTGGGTGCCGGTTTTGCGCTCGTCGAGAACCTCGACTACTTCCGTTCGGCCTCGAATCCCACCCTGTTCCTCTGGATCGCCCGCGGGCTCGGCACCGCCATCCTCCACGGGAGCGCGACCTCGATCTTCGCCATGCTCGCCAAGAGCCTTGTCGATCGGCATCCCGCGAGCGCCCTGCGTAGCTGGCTGCCGGCGTGGCTGGCGGCGGTTGCCCTCCACGCCGCGTACAACAACGTGCCGCTGCCCGCGCTCGCCAAGGCGCTGCTCATGCTGATCCTGATGCCGGCGCTGGCACTCTACGTCTTCCAGCGAAGCGAACGCGCGACGCGCGAGTGGATCGGGGCGGGGCTCGACCTCGACATCGAGCTCCTGCAGCTCGTCGGCTCCGAGCATTTCGGCGCGACGCGCTTCGGCTCGTACCTCTACGAGTTGAAGGAACGGTTCGGCGGTCCGATTGTCGCCGACATGTTCTGCCTGCTGCGGGTCGAGCTCGAGCTGTCGGTCCGCGCGAAGGCGATGCTGCTCGCCCGTCAAGCCGGGCTGGATGTGCCCGTGGACGACGACCTCTACGCGAGCCTGGCGGAGCTCGAGTATCTGCGATCGTCGATTGGCCCGACCGGACTCCTCGCCCTGAAGCCGCTCCAGGTCACGAGCCATCGAGACGAATGGCACCGGTATCTGCTCCGGGAGTCAGACCGGGGTCGGAGCCGGGGTCGGAGCCGGGGTCGGAGCTGGGGTCGGAGCCGGGGTCGGAGCTGGGGTCGGAGCCGGGGTCGGAGTCGGGGTCGGACCCCGTCTTGATCGGCGACGTTCGAGTCGTTGCTCGGACCAGCTCTTGCAGTCGAAGATCCCACGTGACGTTTGCGCGGCAGGCACTGGGGAAATCCGGCGAGGATCGGGCCGTCGGCGAGCTCGAGCGCCGAGGGTACGCAGTTCTTGCGCGCCGGTACCGCACGAAACATGGCGAGATCGACATCGTGGCCCGCGACGGCGAGACGACCGTGTTCGTCGAGGTCAAGGCGCGGGCGACCGGCGAGTTCGGCACCGCCGCGGAAGCCGTGACGCGCCGGAAGCAACTGCAGCTCGCGTCGATGGCCAGAGACTACCTCGCACGCAGCAACCTGACGAACGTGCCGTGCCGGTTCGACGTGGTGGCCATCGACGGCGTGGGGGAGTCGGCGGTTATCACCGTGTATCCAAACGCCTTCGATGCGTGAGCGGGCGTGGACGGTGACGATCCTGCCTTGCCCGTCGTGGAGGGCGTGTGGTACTCTAAGGACTTCGGACGGACGGTAGGGGCGGTCTGGAGCATGGCGCGCCGAAGCAATGCGTGATTCCGTTGCACAGGCGGGCGCCACGGCGAGCGGGAATAACTCAGTGGTAGAGTGCGACCTTGCCAAGGTCGAAGTCGCGGGTTCGAATCCCGTTTCCCGCTCCAATCTTCGCTCTGTGTCAGGCGAAGGTTGCCCGCCGTAGCCTTGGCGAAGGCGGGCTGTTTCTGTTTTCCCCAGCGCTTCGGTTGGCAGGCCAACTGCGCGACTCGCTCTGCGGCCAAAAGCGCCCGCTCCGCTCCTCGCGCTCGGGTATCCTCGGTCGGCCGTTGTGACCGCGCCAGCATCATGAGCCTTCATCGAGTGCTTCCCGCCACCTTCGAGATTCGCTGTCGACGCCCCTAGACTCAGGGCTCATTCCGTAACACAATCATCAGTCGGTCCTCCGATCGGCGCCGTCGCCAAGTGGTAAGGCAGAGGTCTGCAAAACCTCCATGGGTGGAGTCTCTGCTGGACGTAACCGGTGTCGGGCTGCCTCCATTCGATTTGATTTTGCGAAGCGGACCGGGCAGCCCCGAGAACAAGATGACTCCTTCCTGATTCCAGGATCCGCTGACGAAGTTTCCTTGAACATTGCAGTCGCACAGGACGAGGGGCGGCGCTCCGTCCAGCTTGACGGTCTTGAGCTGACCCTTCGCGAAGAAACCGATGGACTGATTATCTGGGGACCAGAAAGGGAAGCCCCCGCCCTCGGTTCCGGCGACCTGGCGCCATGCCGGAGCGGTCGTCGGCCGTACCCACAACTGCGACACACTGTTCGACGTCGCCGCGACCACTATCTTCTGTCCGTCCGGAGAGACTTCGAAACGACGATAAAAAACCGCGCCGGGAGGCGGGGACACTGAGTACTCGATCGGAGCCAACGCAGGCGGCGGTGTCCGCAGATACAGAAGTGCCGCCGCAATACCGACAGCGGCGCCGGCCGCGAGGGCAGCAAGCGAGTTGATCCGTCGCTTCCGGGCACCCGAATCGGCTGCGTCTCCGCTATCCGCGGGACGGGCGGATGGATCGACATCATCAAGCTCGATGCGCGCGTCAACAATGTCGTGCAGCCGCTTGCGCACATCCTTTCGGAGACACCGCTCCACGAGCGTGCGAATCGCCGGCGGTGTTCCCCGCGGCAGCGTCCTCCAATCAGGTTCGCGCTCGAGAATCCGGGCCACCATGTCGCTGGGCGTTTCCCCTTCGAAGGGGCGACGGCCTGACAGCATTTCGAAGAGGATGCAGCCGAATGCCCAGATGTCGGTTCGTCTGTCGACCGCCTGACCTCGCGCCTGTTCGGGGCTCATGTAGGCGGGCGTTCCAAGAATCCGACCGTCTGCGGTGCTCGCAACCGCGGTACTTCCGTTCCGCTTCGAGTCGGCGGCCAGTCCCGCATCGAGTGTCTTTGCGACACCGAAGTCGAGCACTTTCACGCGCACATCGCTCGAGGCTGAATCGGCGGCTCGGTTGAGGACGATGTTCGCGGGCTTCAGATCGCGGTGGATGATTCCCTTTTCGTGCGCCGTAGCGAGCGCGTCCGCGAGCTGCTGCGCGACGGCGACGGTCTTAGCGACTGACAGCGGTCCCTGAGCCAGTCGATCGGCGAGCGTTGGTCCTTCGACGAGCTCGAGCACCAGCGCGGTCAGGCCGTCCGCCTCCTCAACTCCATAGATGGCGCCGATGTTCGGGTGATTGAGTGTCGCGAGCAGGCGCGCTTCGCGCGCAAACCGCGCACGGCGCTCCGCGTCAGCGGTGAAGTGGGCCGGGAGGATCTTGATCGCGACGTCACGACTGAGCGTGTTGTCGCGCGCGCGATAGACCTCGCCCATGCCACCGGCGCCGAGCGGCGCGACGATCGTGTAGGGACCGAGCTGCCGATTGATCATCGTCAGACCGCTGGTCGCGCCTGTCATCAGCCCGGCAACGATGCCGACCGGACGTTCAAGGAAGTCTGAGGACAGGCCGTCATAGCTGAGAAGCGACTCGACCTCGCGTTGGAGCGCCTCGTCGCCCGCGCACGCCTCTCTCAAGAACGCGCCGCGGTGTTGCGGCGCCTGCTCGAGTGCCTGATGATAGAGGTCCGAGATTCGATTACGGGGTTCAGGGTCCACGGGGCCTCGCTGATTGGGGTCTGACCCCTGTCTGACCTCGGTCTGGCGCCGACACCGACATCAGAGGCGCAAAACGATCCGCGCAGCTGTCAGCGCCTACGCGCGGAGCGGGTTTCTTCCGAGACAGCTCGCGCATCAGCCAGTTCTTCGCGAACTTCCAGTCCCTCATCACCGTTTCTTGGGAGATCTGCAGAACTTCCGCGGCCTCCTCGACGCTGAGCCCGCCCAAACAACCTCAGCTCGACGACCTGACCTTTCCGTTCGTACTGCACGGTCAGCGCCTGAAGCGCGTCGTCAATGACAATCAGATCGTCCGGTGTTTCCGCGACGACCGGCATGTCCTGGTCGAACGTGACGCGATGGAGCCTGCCGCCGCGTTTCTGGTTCCTGCGGGCGCGCGCGAAATCGACGAGCACACGGCGCATCATCCGGGCGGCCATCGCGAAGAAGTGCGCGCGATCCTGCCACTGCACGCCGCGGATGTCGACGAGCCGCAGATATACCTCGTTGACGACTGCCGTGGCCTGAAGCACGTGGCCCGGCCGCTCTCCGGCCATGTGGCGTCTGGCCAGGCGTCGCAGCTCGCCGTGGACGAGGGGCACTCGCTTCACGACGGCGCCGTGATCGCCCCCTCGCCTGTCGATCAACAACGCGGTCACGTCGTGCGCGGGCATTGCCGGCCCCTAAATGCCTGCCCATTCTACGCCTTATCCCTGTGACAGCTGGCGCCACAGATTTCCGCCTCCTTCCCCGACACGTAGCTCGCGGCAGCGGGGAGGACGACATGGGCGCGAAACTGGCCGGTATTCTGATTGCGGCGTTCGCAGTTTCGGGTCTGCCCTACACGAGCGGCGGCGAGGTTTGCGGCCGGTCTGCGTCGCCCTGCTGAATCAGGTCATCCGGCCCGTGGGCATGGCAAGGCGTGTTCAGACCGAAGTGACCAGGCCTTTCAAGCTGATTGACGTCGAGGTGGTCTGGGGGCGGCGCCGCCGGAGGCTGGCGAGCATATTCGCATCATTAAGGTGACAATGTGGGATCCGGCGGGGAGTTCTTGAACTTGGGTCCAACTTGGGTCCAAAACCGCCCAAACACCGGGTAAAACGAGGGTCTGGCAGACACCAGAAAGCAAGACGAGTCAACCACATAGCCTTTCCCGCTTAATCTGCAAAACCTCCATCCCCGGTTCAAATCCGGGCGGCGCCTCCAAAATTCCTCAGTAAAATCGCTGATCTCGCTCGATCCCGCCTCTCACGCGTTCGCGTATTCGTTCTCAAGTTGGACCCAAATGGCCGCGCCCGCCGAAGGCCGCTATCTGCAACCCATTGTGAATGAGCGTGTTGCGCCAGCGCCAAAGTGAAAGGGCGGAGGTTAGAGAACCTCAACCCTTTTCTGAAGAGTCCGAAGCGGGAGGACGCCTTGCGGCTATGGCCTGCCGTATCGGCGCGTGATTCACCACAGCGACGGCGTCGGTGTGGTCGGCGCGGTAGCGCGTGGAGGCGGCGTGGCTCGGACAACGGGTGTGGTGCTACGGTGCCCAATCACATCGTCCGTTCGGGACTGCGGCCGAGTACCCGTTTTGCCGATCGCCCTTGCGGTGCCGCTGCCCGATTGCGTCTCGTTCGATCAAGGGCCTGCCTCGGGATCCCGGCCATTACCGCGCACTGCCACGGCCTCCGGATCCGCCGGTCGGTCGGCGGTCACGCTCGGTTCTCGGGTTTATGATATCGTGATATCATTTTGATGAGAGGAGCGACATGGCTCAGTTTGTTGTCCGAAATCTAGAGGAGGACGTCGCGAAGAAGCTGAAGCAGCGGGCGAAGCGACACGCGCGGAGCATGGAAGATGAGGTGCGGCATATCCTGCGCACGGCGGTGCAGGAACGTCCCGCGCGAGCGCGGATGCTGGGCACCCGGATTGCCCAACGCTTCCGCGGCGCTGGGTTGACCAGCGACCTTCCCGAATTGCGGGGTGTCCCTGCGACCGCGGCGGAGTTCGATTCGTGATCGTCCTCGACACGAACGTACTGTCGGCGTTGATGCGAACGAATCCAGAGACCGTGGTCGTGGAGTGGTTGGATCGCCAGCCCGCCGATTCCGTGTGGCTGACCAGTATCACGGTGTTCGAAGCCCGATTCGGCCTGGCGCTCCTGCCGAAAGGCCGACGCCGCAGTGGCCTTGAACGCGCGTTGGATCGGGTTCTCACGGAAGATCTCTCGAATCGCGTACTCGCCCTCGACGAAATGGCCGCGATGACGGCTGCTCAACTCGCGGCCGATCGCCAGCGATCGGGTCGTACCGTCGATCTGCGCGATACCTTGATCGCCGGCATCGCGCAGGCGCGCCGTGCCACGATTGCGACACGCAACGCGCGCCACTTCGAGGGGCTCGAAGTGCCTGTGGTCGATCCCTGGCACTCATGAGCCGGCAGGCCAAAGTCCTCGCCGATGATGTCGCTGCGGAGAAGTGACCAGGGGGCATCATGGCAACGTCGACGAACTTGGGAACAACTTGGGAACAATAGCCGCCAAAGGCGGGCTGTCTTTACTTTACTGAAGCGCGAGCGCTAGGCATTCGATGGCGCCAACTGGTGCAGTCAGTAGGTTCCCGGGAGGGCTGGACTTCCGTCAGGCGGTCGTGTTCTCGCTGGTGGCGGCAGGCGCAACGGTAGCGTGCTACTCGTGGCTTGAGCTCGCCGACTCGTTTTTGCTCGTCCCGCGCGGATTTCGGCGATTGCTCATGGTCGCTGGCGTGATTGCGATCTACTTTGCGGCGGGCGCACTCCTCGCCCGCCTGAGCTCACACACGCGTCGCCAACACCTCGGCCTGGGATGCGCGTTCGCTCTCGGGTCGGTGCTTCAGGCTCTCGTGTTGAGCATCCAGTGGGGCGTCGGCGGGCCTTTCCTGGTGTTCATCGCTCTGGCCGGGGGCATCGTGATCGTCTGGTCGCTGGCCGGCGCGGTCTACCTGTTCATCGGCGAAGCGGACGGACTTGCGTCTTTTGTCTTGGCTGGAGCGGGCAACGCCTCACTCCTGTTGCTTGGACGCATCGTCGCGCCGACCTTGGATCACGCGGTCGCCACCGGTCTCATGTCCGCGATTGTCGTCGCCATGTTCGTCGCCCCGGCGGCCGGGATCGGGGCGCTGCTGCGATCTGATCTCCCATCGGATTCGCGGCCGGCCTGAAGTCCAGACGCGCCTGGGAATCGATTGGGACGGTGAGGATCGCGATGGTTGGGGTCGGGCGAAGGTTGGAGCGGGTAATGCGTTGACCATCCAGGGCCGCGAGCCGTGAGATTCATGAGATCAAAGTAGCGCTGGACCGACCCGCGTGAGGCCGCGAACTGAACGCGGCCACTCGATTGCGCGACATGAAAGACGCAAGAAAAACCCCCGCGAACTTGGGTCCCAATTTGGGTCCAAAACCGCCCAACCACCGGGTAAAACGAGGGTTTGGCAGATACCAGAAAGCAAGACGAGTCAACCACATAGCCTTTCCTGCTTAGTCTGCAAAACCTCCATCCCCGGTTCAAATCCGGGCGGCGCCTCCAACCTTCGCTCTCCAGTCACGCGAAGGTTGTCCGCCGTAGCCTTGGCGAAGGCGGACTGTTGCTGTCTACCCGAGAGCTACGGCTGGCAGGCCAAAATCTCCTAACAATTCCTGCCGTTTGTTCCTGTGCTGCACTAGCGACGGCATGTTGTTGTTCCTGAAATGTTCCCAAGTTTCAGGACGGTCGGCGGGCTTTTCGCGCAGTTCTCTAGAGTTTTGCGACGCTGCTGATGAAAGGGAGGATGTTTCGAGGACCTCCAGCGGAAACAGCGCCCGAATGGCGAGCACAAAGGGTCGGCGGTATTGGGTCGGCGGAGACACCAAACGACCGAACGGGGGGCGCGCCGCTCCACCGAACCTCCAACGGACTCCCCCGGACTAAGGTCGTCGGGTCTACACTGCGGCGTCACACAGGACCTATGCCGATGGACCGTTTACAGCTGTAGTTCGTGCGAGATATACACTTGCTGTTCGCGCAGGATTGCGGGGTTCACGGGACAACGAGAGTCTCTGGCTGTGCGAGGCTGCCCTGCCCGGCCGTTCGGAGACAGTGAGGCGCGGCGAACAAGGTTGAGACCGGCAAGTTGATGGCAAACAGGGGCGTGTGAACTCGCCGACGATCCGATCGTGTTCCGCGGGCGTCGCGTCGATCGGCACCAGGTCGTTGTCGTGCAGGTTGACCCCCCACGCCTCGACCTCCGCCAGCATGGCGACGGCGTCATTCGGTGCGTGGGCGTCCCGAACGACGTCGCCGAACGGATCGCGACCACGATTGCCGACAGTCCAGAATCCGAACGAAGACCTGTTTTTCGGGTCGGCGCGCGTACTTGTCAGACATGGATCGAATGTCGGCTATCGTCAGAAGAAGTCGCTGGACGATGTGATGTCGTTCGAGTGCAACTAGGGGAGAGGGCAGGACCATTTTCCATTGGCATGACTCGAGGGGCGCGCCTGTTGGAGAATGGGCTGAGAGCACGATGAACATCATTCGCGGCGCATGCGGACACGACTGTCCGGACACCTGCAGCTGGATCGTGGAGGTGCGCGACGGCACCGCCGAGAAGCTTTTCGGCGATCCGGCGCATCCCTTCACGCGCGGCACGCTCTGCGCCAAGGTGAATCACTATCTCGATCGCGTCTATCACCCCGATCGCGTGCTCCATCCGCTCAAGCGCGTCGGCCGGAAGGGTGAGGCGAGGTTCGAACGCGTCAGTTGGGACGAGGCGCTCGGGGACATCGCATCGCGATGGAAGACCATCGTGGACGAATCGGGCGCCGAGGCGATCCTGCCGCACAGTTCGGCGGGCGTCCAAGGCGTGATTCAGCAGTCGTCCCTCGATCGGCGTCTGCTCGGATCGATGGGATGCAGCGATCTCGATCGCAACATCTGCGGCGCCGTGGCAGCGGCCGGCCTCAAGGTCACGATCGGCACCGGCACCGGGATCGATCCCGAGGAGATCGTCCACAGCCGCTACATCGTGCTGTGGGGCACCAACACGATCGTCACCAACCTGCATTTCTGGCCGTTCGTGCGCGAAGCGCAGAGCCGCGGCGCCAGGCTCGTCGTTGTCGACCCCATCCGGACCCGCACCGCCGAGGCCGCCGACTGGCACCTGCAGATCAAGCCCGGCAGCGACGCCGCGCTCGCGCTCGCGATGATGCACGTGATCGTCCGCGACGATCTGGTCGATCACGACTACGTGTCCAGGTACGCCGTCGGCTACGACGCGCTTGTCGAGCGGGTGCAGCAGTACGCACCGGAGCGCGTCGCCGGCACGGTCGGCCTGCCCGCGGCCGACATCGAGCGGTTCGCCCGCGAGTACGCGACGACGACGCCGTCGTTGCTGCGGCCGCTGATTGGCATCGAGCATCACCGCAACGGCGCGATGCAGTTTCGCGCCCTCGGCTGCCTGCCTGTCCTCACCGGCGCGTGGAAGCATCGCGGCGGCGGCCTTGCACGCTCCACTCACGCGCTGCACTTCGCCGTCCTGGCGATGGACCGCGTCGAGATGCCGGAAGTCTACAAGCCCGGCGTTCGCGTGCTGAACATGCGCGACATCGGCAGCGATCTCTGCAATCGCCGCCTGACGCCGCCGGTTCGTTCGCTCATCGTCTACGGCGCCAACCCGATGGTGTCGATGCCGAATCAGAACCGGATTCGTGAAGGGCTGCTGCGCGAGGATCTGTTCACGATCGTTCACGACCTGTTCGTCACCGAAACCGCGCGCTACGCCGACTACGTGCTGCCGGCGACGAGCCAGATCGAGCACCTCGATCTCTCGCCGGCGTGGGGGCATCTGTATCTGGCGATGAATCGGCCGGCGATCGCGCCACGCGGCGAATCGCTGTCGAACACCGAGCTCTTCCGCCGCCTGGCCGCCGCGTTGGGACGCACCGAGCCGTACTTGTTCGAGAGCGACGAGTCGATGCTGCGCGCCGCGCTCGCCAGCGGGCACCCCTGGCTCGACGGCATCACCTACGAGCGGCTGTGGGAAAAAGGCTACGCGCGGTTGAATCGTCCCGAAGGCTGGATGCCGTTTGCGAACGGCGGCTTCGCGACCCGCAGTGGCAAGGCGGAGCTGTACTCGGAGGCGCAGCGCGAGGCCGGCCTCGATCCGCTGCCGTCCGCCGGCGACATTCCGTCAGGCGATGGCCTGCAGCTCATCACCGGCAAGCAGCTGCACTACCTCAATTCCGGCTATAACAACATGGAGCGCCACCGCCGCCGCGCCGGCGAGCTGTTCATCGAGCTCCATGCGGAGGATGCGCGCCGCCGCGGCGTCGCGGAAGGCGACGCGGTGGCTGTGCGAAACGGTTTCGGCGAAGTGCGCGCCGTCTGCCGCATCTCCGATCGCGTCCGCCCGGGCATTGCGTGGATGCCGTTCGGCGGCTCCCTCGACGCGGACGGCCAGCGCCGTTCCGTCAATGCGCTCACCCCGGAGGAGCCCACCGACTGGGGCGGCGGCAGCGGCCTCTACGATGCGTTCGTGGAGGTGGTTCCCGTCCCGGTTCCGTCGCTGGTTCCAAGTCCAACCGCGTAGCTGGATTCTTCGCGGCGAAGCAATGCCAACCGTTAACAGAATCCGCTCGGCGTGTCCGTCTACCTCGCGTAGCTGATTCGCCGTTGAGGGAGGCCGAGCGGGTTACGTCGCTCTTCGGTTAACCTCGTCCCCACTAATGTCGGCCACTATGCCCTTCTGGTCACCGGACTCGCGCGATCTTGGGTTCTTGGCTGGCGCGGCCTTGAAGCGCGTGTCGGCGGCGGGAGGACCTTCGCGTGAGTCCGGACGCCGCGAAGGACAAGGGCGGAGGGCGCGGCGGTCTATTTCTGTTCGGCGAACGTGTCAGCCACTTTTAGCGCGAGAGCGGCCGTGTTGGCGTGCGCGACGTTCGACGCCACGGCAACGACGATCCCGTTGTCGCGGCGCGTCATCAGCGACATCACGCTTCCGCCTGCGAGCTCGCCGTTGACGCTGTCTGCATTCGTCGCCAGGGCAAAGCGGACGAGATCGGACGGCGTGGAATAGAACGCCATTCTCCCCGCACAGCACGCCAGGTCGCGCATGTACATCAGTCGTCGTCCACTGCGGGGATCTGTGGTGACGCCCCGCCAGAATGTTGCCGGCACGTAGAACGTCGCGCGATCGCCCGGCAATGGCTGTCGGGGGGCGCTGATACCAATCGGCCTGAGGATGAGGTCGTGGACGGCCGTGAAGCCTGGGAAGTCCTCTTCCGGCTCCCCGACATGATCCGGGCTCCACTCGGCCGCCGAATCCGTACCGGTGTTGGTCAGGCCGAGGGACGCGACCGCGGCGGGGGCGACCACCTGTGCCGCAGTGCCGATGTTGAATCGAGTATCGGGTGTGACGGGCGTTCGCGTGACGACGTCCCTCCATCCGAACCCTTCGGCCCATACGATATTTCCGGGGCCGCCGCCGATGCCGACCGCGATCGAGACTCCTGGCAGGTTCTGCTCCACGATGGCCGCGCGCACCATCGGCCGCGCGCGATCGACGGCTGCCGCCAATTGTGGCGAGGGTGCCGACGCGCTGACCGACGGCACGCCCGGAGCTTGCGCGAAGAGAGGCGCCTCTATCTTGATCGAATGGATGAGAAATGCCGCGAACGCGGCAATGAGAGCGCCGACCGCCACGGCGGTGCGCCCGGCCCAGGTCGGCAGCCGGCTCCGCGCGGTCCTCACGCCGAAGAGGACCGCGGCAAGCATGAGCAGGAACCCGACGACGGCCCCGCCCGGCGGGTCTGAGCTCGCGACGTAAATGCCCATCGCCGCAAGGGCCAGGGCCAGCGCGATGCGGGCGAATGGCTTCCCGGGGTTCGTCACAGACGATGTCATGTGCTACCACTCCCAAACCGGCCTCCAGTCCGTCGCCGGCCAGCTTCGCCCAGATTCGCCGCTACGCCGTCACACAGGACCCAACCCGTGACGCGATCAGGTGATATCGCGCGCGTACGTGGCATCGGCCTGTGCGGCCTGACTTCTGTAAGAAAACGGCGCTTGCCCGCTACTAACAGAGATATAAGGACACGGTGCTTGAACTGGAACGAGACCGAACATTTCGCGACTGGCTGCACGGGCACAAGGGCATCCTGTTAAAGGTAGTTCAAGCCTACGCCTTTACCACGGCCGATCGCCAGGATCTCTTCCAGGAAATCACGCTGCAAGTGTGGTGCTCCGTGGACGCTTTCCGCGGCGAGTCGGCCGTCGCCACGTGGCTCTACCGGGTGGCGCTGAACACGGCCATCGCGTGGAACCGGAAGGAGAAGCGGCACCAGCACGGCAAGGAGCCGCTCGAGGCAGCCAACGCCCTGCTCGAGACGACGTTGCCGCGTCGAGATCCGCGGCTCGATTGGCTCTACGCGCAGATCGCGCAGCTCGACGAGGTGGACCGCTCGCTGGCGCTGCTGATGCTCGACGGCTTCAGCTACCGCGAGATGGCGGGCATTCTCGGCATCACCGAAAACCACGTGGGCGTGAAGATCAGCCGGATCAAGATGGCGCTGGCCGCGAAGCTGGCCACCGAGGCTTTGCATCATGAATCTCGATGAAGTACTGGACGCGTGGCGATCGCAGGACCAGGCGCCGCTCTACGGCGTGGACGAAGGCCGGCTGCAGCAGGCGCTCCGCGAGGAGGAGGCCAAGCGGCGGCGGGGACTGGTGATCGAGGCGCGCATCACCTACGGGTTCGCCGCCCTGGTGTTTGCCGGCTTGGCGTTGATATTCGCGTTGATGCTCTACGACGACGATCCGCGCACCTGGTGGGACTTCCTGATCGTGACCCTCGGCGGGGCCGCCGCCGTGTTCGCCGCGGCGAATCTGTACATCGGCCGCACGCGCTTGGCGCTACGCGAGCGCCATTTCGGGGCGTCGCTGCACCACGAACTCGGGCGCCACGTGGCGTTGCTGGACTACGAGCTGTCGCGCACCTGGCGGGTGTCCGCCATCACGCGGACCATGCTGCCGTTCTACTTGTGCACGCTGGCGCTCTACTTGAGTATCTGGCGCATCAACAACGAGCCATTCAAGTGGGGCACGGACGGATTCCCGCTCCTTGTGATGAGTGGTGCAATGTGGTACGGCGCGTGGATCACGCGGCACGCGGCGCAGGACGTGCTGCCACGAAAGCGCCGGCTCGAAGAGCTGCTGGAGAAGCTCGACGCGCGGTAGCCGACGTTCAGAGGAGCACTTCCGGCGTGCCCTGGCTGCGACTCGCTGACTGACCCTTCGGCGGCCTCCGATCACGGAGGCTCGGCGAAGTCCCAACTACCTGGCCACGTTGAGAGCAATTCGGGAACGACAGCGCCCGGAGAGTTCTTCTTCAAGCACGCCGCGCTGTAGGGCCGGCGTGCCTCTTTATTGCAGGTCGCGAATCCTGATATTGCGTAGTTCCAGCGTACCAGGATGGTCGCCTTGGATGCCGAGATATCCTTTCGGCGCTTTCCCAAAGTTAGGATATTTCTCGGGATTGAACTTGCTGGCTTTGATGGCCGCATCCCAGTCGGCGCTGCCGACGTCGTACGAGGCGACCTTCTTGCCATTCAACCAGTGCTCGACGTGGCTTCCTTTGGCGACGATGCGTGTCTGGTTCCACTCGTTGGCCGGACGCGCGGCGTCTTTAGGAGGCGCGTAGAGGTCGTAGACCGATCCCGCGAGGTGATTCTCCTTCTTGTTGTCGGCCGCGTTCACGTTGTCGAGCAGCTGGTACTCGGGCGCGCTCCAGTAAATCTGGTTGAACTCGTCGGTGCCACGGTAGAACACGCCGCTGTTGCTGGCGTCGCCGATCTTCCATTCGAGTTCGAGCTCGAAATCGCCAAACTGCTCCTTCGATGCAATGTCGTTCGCGTGGCCGTCCTTCCGCAGCACGCCGTTCGCGATCTCCCAGCAGTCTTTCGCGCCCGGTGCGTCGCACATCTTCGGGGCGGTGTCAGTCTTGAAGATGCGCCACGCGTTCATGCTCTTGCCGTCGAAGAGCGATTTCCACGGGCCAGCCTGCGGTGCGGCGGGCTGAATCAAGACGGCACTGAGCAGAAACGCGATTGTCCGAGTCATGCGATTAGGTATACCACGACCGCAAACGGCGGATATTGCAGATTCCCAAGAGCACCTTGCCGCATCGGTTGCCCATGAATGGGAGGATGTTTCCAGCACCTCCACCCCTCGCACACGAGAGTCGGCCGGATCGGCGCTGACAAAGCAACCCAGGGCCGTTTGTCTACACTACGGCGTTAGTCGGGACTCGACGGTATTGGCGCGAATGCGTCATTTCTGCGGGGTCGGTCTGCCGATGGCGATGCCTAGCGACCGCGCAGTCATGAGTCTACTGAGCACTCCCGGGGCTAGACCACCGCTCGAGGCAGTTTCTCTCTCATCATCGAGTGGAATGGTGAATAAGTTCGCTGCACCCTTGCTTCGAGCGCAGCCCGTTCGGTCGCCGGTGCTGCCGCAATCCGCGCGCGCAGCTTGTCCCGCTTTTTCGCCCGATGTTGACGCAGATGTATGTCGGTGGGGTGATGGCTTGCACTCATGATCATGCTCCTCCGAGCAAGCGTATCTCGCCGATGTTCCCGTCACCTGTTCACAAGCGCACACTGAACCAACCGATTCTCTCGGAGGGTCGATTGCCTTAAGACGCTGCCAGTTGTCGGACCGGGGCCGGCCCGCCCAGTCACGATCTGTCGCCAAGTCGCTTTGGATTGGCAAGGCTAAGGATGGAAGCCACTGCGGCGTTTTCCAGGACAAACCCGTTGGCACTACGGCAACGTCGCGAGTGGACGGACTCCGGTGACCAGGCGATGCCTTCAGGAGGGCATCAAGGCAAGCCCAGACTCATGCGGCGGAGTGCACGACCGGTCCCCAGTTCAACCACATCGCCAACCCGGTCAGCGCGACGATGACGAGCACGATGAGGATGTGGACGGTGAATCTGCGTGTGGTCATCCTTTCGACACCCAGGTTAGTAGACACTGCTGGGAAGCGTTCGGTTCCACTTGATACCAAGGAGCGATGCACGATCGAGCAGCCGCCGGCCTTGTTCGGGCGTCAGCCAATTCCCCAGCCGAACGCCGATGCGCCGCCCCCTTCACCCGGCGAATGCCCGCCGCCAGTTCGGGACTTGGGAGACCAGCATCGGCAGCCTCGGTTGCAAAACGACAGCGACGATCCGCTGGCAGTCTCTTCCGCCGACCGTCGCTCGCATGCTGTCACACACTCGAGTCGCGCGGCTCCTCGAAGCCTTATGTGTCGCTTGCAGGGGTTGGCTTCCAACGGATGAATGCCCGCGTCCTTCTGCAGCCCACCGACTTGCCTACGCGACGGATATACTCCGTCCTACGCGATTCAACTGAGGTGCGCATGTCCGACAGAAACAAGGCTCGGGTCAGTGAATTCATTAACCGCGTTCTCACAGGAGGCGACATCGACGCTACCGGCGAGTACTTCGAGCGCAACATGGTGGAAGAGATGCCGTTCCCGCAACAGGGACCGGGACTTGCCGGCCTCGAGGATACGCTCATCCGCATTCGAGCGGCGTTTCCTGATTCGACGTGGACTGTCGAGGAGCAGATTGCGGAGGGCGACAAGGTGCTGACGCGGTTCGTCTGGTCCGGCACGCATGAAGGCGAATTCCTCGGCATCGCGGCCACTCACCGCCCGATCAATGTATGGGGCATGGTGATCGACCGATTCGCCGGAGAGAAGATCGTCTCGACCCGGATCCTGATGGACATGTTCGGGATGATGATGCAACTGGGCGTCATTCCACCGCCGCCGACCGGTACATAGGTACGGGAAGCCTGCGCAGAGTGGCGCTACCTGATCCATCGGTCGACCCCTGGAGCCTGGCCGTCACGATGTACGAGACAGCGACGAGCACGAATCCGTTTCGCGCCCCCGGCAGTAGTGGACACCACAAAGCTGGTGGTGCTCGCCAGGGAGTCGGACGCGCGCGTGCTGCCCCCTGATTTGCCGACCATCAATCGCGCTGTTCCTGAGGACAGGGCTGACTTCAGCCCTCGTCTACACTGCGGCGTGTACGAGGACCCGACAACCGACACCGCTCTGACCGTCTTAATTGACATGTTCCAAGAGCCGGCTTTCTGTCAATGACGAGCGATAGTGGAATCGTCTCGCTTTCCAGACTCGGTGGCTTTCTGAGTTACATCGAGTCGTGCTTTCCGGGGATCGGGGCCGGCGCCCGCGGTGCCATCCGATCGGAAATCAAAGATTTGATCTTTGCCGGCAGCGTGACGCGGCCACGTGGGCAGACCGGTTCCGTTCGGGTCGCCGGACTTGGCGAAGTTGACCCAATAGCTTTGCGCCATCCGGGAGACCGCCAGATCCTCGGCCGTCGGCGCACCGCCCCGGCCACCTGACAGCGTGCCGAACACATAGGCGATTTCGCCGCCGTGCGGGGCTCCCGCCCGCATCTGTTCCCGCATCGAGGTCTGAACATAGGAGAACCGGTACAGATAAACGGGTGATCCATGAGCGGCGAAGGCGTTAGCGGCAAAACGCGCGGGCTCCGCCTGGCCGAAGTCGTCATTGGCCCGCGACACCATCGCGGGCAGCTCCGTCGTTCCGTCAGGATCGTAGGCCGCCTTCGCCTCGGCGCTCCATTGACCGTACCGCGCGAAGAACTCCTCCTTGGTGCGAGCGCGTACCCGGTTGCCTGCGGTATCAGCGCTGTTGCTGCCAAGCATCAACGGCATCTTCGGCTGGTGCCGGGCCTTGTAAGCGGTCTCGGCCGTTTCGGTGATCAGTTTGCCGTCGAGGATCGGCGTCGTTTCGTACGAGGGCGGATTGGTCCCTGGCTGGGCCGGAGCCCCGCGAAGAACCTCGTCGGCGCTGAGGCCGCGCAACTTGGCCAGAGTAGCCGGGTCCGTGCCTTCGATCCCCATCGATCGCGCGAACTGGGTTCCGATCGTCTCGGCCGACACTGGGTAGTTCGGATCAACGCCGTCGGCGCGCATCGGGCGGGCGGTGAGCACGCTGTCGCGGGAGCCGCCGGACTCGACGATCGCCTTGTGGAACAAGCCGCGCGCCTGCGGCGACGCCAGCATGCTATGAACGGAGACGCCACCCGCGGAAAACCCGAAGATTGTGACGTTGTTCGGATTCCCTCCGAAGGCGGCGATGTTCCGCTTCACCCATTGCAAAGCGGCGATCTGGTCCATGTAGGCGTAGTTGCCCTTCGTCTCGTCCGGACGCTCGCTGCTCAACGCCGGAAACGCGAAAAAACCGAAGCGACCCACACGGTAGTTCATGGCGACAAGGACGACGCCCTGCGTGGCGAACCCGAAGCCCGACGTGTTGGGCGACGCGCTCGAGCCGCCCGTAAACCCGCCTCCATAGATCCAAACCATCACGGGCAGATTGCGGGCGGCCGGATCGGCGGGACGCCAGACGTTCAAATACAGGCAATCCTCCGACGGAGCCCGAACAGCGGGCGCGGCCGCAGGCGGTGGGGGAGCGGGCGCGGGAGTAGCAGTGGCCTGAGCCGGAGGCGCACCCGCGCGCGCACCCGCACCCGGAGGCGGCCCGAACCGTCCCTGCATGCAGTCCGCTCCGAATTCCGCTGCCTCGCGCACGCCGGTCCACTTCGCCGCCGGCTGCGGCGGTCGCCACCGCAGCTCGCCCACGGGAGGCGCAGCGAACGGAATGCCCTTGAAGGAGACGACGTCGTCGGCGACGACGCCTCGAAGCTCGCCGCCATCCACTTTTACAAGCGACGGAGTCTGCGTTTGCGCACGCGCCGCGGTGCCAACACTCGTGGCGGCCGCCAGGCCTGCCAACGAGCACAACACAAGCGTGGTCACCCTCGAAAGTGTCCTGGTGCTATCGCTAGGTTCTGCGTGCATGCTCACTCCTAGATTCGGTTTCTGCTGGCGGCCAGGGAAAGGCGAATACGGCCTCAACCGCCGGCCTGATTGACGTCGTCGGCGTGGTCGCCTTGATCGGTTGGCGCAAAGCCCTCTTCGCGTAGTCGGGCGATATCCTTGGTCGGAGCATCGCCGAAGAACCGGCTGTACTCCCTGCTGAACTGCGATGGACTGAGGTAGCCGACACGCTGGCACGCGCGGCTCGCGTCGATTCGCTGAAACAGCATCAGCCGCCGAGCTTCGTGCAGCCGGAGCACTTTCTGGTATTGGAGCGGGCTCATCGAGGTCACCGCTTTGAAGTGCTCGTGAAACGAGGACGCGCTCATGTGGACCGACGTGGCCATCTCCTCGACGGTCACGGGTTGCGCAAAATGCGCGCGGATCCAGGACACGGCTTCACCAATGCGCTGCACTTCAGACTTCGTGTGCCCGATTTGAGCGACACGCGCACCGATCGACGATCGCAACAGACGAATCAGGATCTCGTCGATGACCAAAGGCCCGAGAAGATCCGCATCCTCAGGCTGGGCCATCAGATCGAGCAACCGGGCCACCGCGTCGACGATGTCGTCGGTCGTGCGCCCGACATACAGGCCACGACTGTCAGACGCCTTGGGAACCCCACGCGCGTACACCCGCGCGGCGAGCTCTCCGACCCTCGCGGGATCCAGATCGAGCACAAAGCCGAGATATGGATCCTTCCGGCTGGCGCGAGTCACTTGGCTCGAGATCGGGAGATCGACGGCGAACACGAGCAGATGCGCGGGATCGTATTCGAGCACTTCACGGCCGAGCATGACGACCTTGGCGCCCTGCGCCGCGACGCAGAGAGCAGGGCCCAGGGTGGCGTAGCCGGCTTCGGTCGTCATTCGCGAGAGGCGTACGGCGTACGTGCCCGGCAGCCGCAGCTGGAACGCTCCGTCGTGGGGGGCGTACGCCGCGATCCGGTTGGCGAGCCGTCGGAGCGTCAATGGGCTGGGGGTTGCGAGAGTCGTGTCTTCTCCGCGTACCACCCCGGATCTCACGGACCCGTCGGCCCGCCGACGGGGATCGGACTCAAGCCGCTGCGTCCTTCGAAGACGGCGGGTGTGCAGACGAGCTTGTCGAGAAGGTGTCGTCATCCCAGCAATGGTACTAGCAGCGACGGCGGGAGCTTTGTCGAAACCTCCGTCTCTAGTGCGCGTCTTAGTCGTATTCGTGGAGGAATAGGCAAGAAAGGCCCGATACGTCCCTGTAATCTGATCGTGAGATGAAGTCCAACTGGCTCAACACAGCAGGCCTCGCCTATCGCGTGGCACTTGGAGTCCTATCGATGAAGCGTAGCGCCAAGCTCGTTCCGATCCTGATCGCGTTGTCCCTCACCTCCGTCGTCGCGGCTGATTGGCCGTGGCTCTATGGTCCGCGAAGGAACCATACCTCCGAGCAGAAGGGACTCTTGCGGACATGGCCGCAAGAGGGCCCGAAGGTGCTCTGGACGATCCCGCTGGCCGCCGGCTTCGGCGGGCCAGCTGTCCTTGGCGGAAACGTGTACTTGCTGGACCGCGACGAAAAGGTCGGCGACACACTGCGCGTGCTCGATCTCGCGAGCGGCAAGGAACTGTGGACGTTCGCCTACGACGCGCCAGGCAGCTTCATGTTCGCCGGCTCACGCACGATGCCAACCGTGGATGGCGAGCACGTCTACACCGTGGGGCCCATGGGGGATTTGCACGCCATCAATACGAAAACCCGCAAGCCCTCCTGGCGCGCGAACATCTGGAAGGATTTCGGCGGCGGCGCTCAACTGCCGCAGTGGGCGATCGTCCAGAACCCGTTGATCTACGGTGACCTGTTGATCGTCGCCACTCAGACCTCCGAGGCCGGGGTCGTGGCCTTCGACAAGGTGACCGGCACGGTTAAATGGAAATCGGCCGCCCTCTCCGGCATTCCGGGATACGTGACGCCCTCGATCGTGAAGATCGCCGGCGAGGACCATCTCGTCATGATTACCGCCGCCGCTGGCCGGGGCCGCAACGCCAAAGGCGGGAGCGTCAACGGCTTGGATCCACGCAGCGGCAAAGTGCTGTGGACCTACACCGACTGGCAGTGCATCATCCCGGTGCCGCAGGCGGTTGATGCCGGTGAAGGCCGGGTGCTCATCACGGGTGCCTACGGGGCAGGCTCGGCGATGATCAAAGTCGAGAAGAAGGGTGATGGCACCTTCGCCGTCGCCGAGCTGTTCAAGAATCCCGACTTCGGCGCCCACACCCAGCCGCCCGTCCTGCACGAGGGTCACTTCTACTCCCACTACACGATCAATGAGCGGAGCGACGGGCTCGTCGCGATGAGCATGGACGGCCAAATCAAGTGGAAGACCGATCAACAGCCGCCGTTTGTCCGTGGCGGCTCGATTCTCGCCGACGGCCTGATCTTAATGACAGACGGCAACACGAAGCTGTATCTCGTCGAACCGAGTCCTGCGGGATTCAAGCCACTGGCGAGCGCCGTGATTCTTGCTCCAGGCGACAACTGGGCACCCCTGGCGCTCGTTGACGGCAAGCTGCTGGTGCGCGGGCAGAAGGAGTTGAAAGTCCTGCAAGTTGCTCAGTGAGCATGCGAAACATTCGCCTCGACAGGAGATGACCCGTGAGGAGTGAGCGACTCTCGAAGTTGTACCGATCGTCGTCGGTCTGCGTGGCCGCGGCCCTTGCGGTCGTCCTCGGCACGTCCGTCAACGCGATGGCGCAGGCCCTCAAGGATGTGAAGACCCCTGACACGCCCCTGGTACTGAAGGCCCAAGGCAGCTTCTTCGTCGGTGGCGAGAAGGTCGAACAGACACGGAGTGAGGTGGGCGACCTCGCTCCGGGGGGGCACATCGCCGTCAACCAGATGTATGTGCGGTACATGGTGCCGCAGGGCGGCGAAAGCAACGTTCCCGTCGTCATGCTTCATGGCGCGGCATTGACGGGCAAGTCCTGGGAGACGACGCCGGACGGACGAATGGGTTGGGATGAGTATTTCGTCCGCAAGGGCCATCCGGTGTACGTCCCCGACCAGGTCGGACGCGGCCGATCGGGCTTCAATCAGGCCGTCTTCAACAATGTGCGGGCGGGCTCGACGCCGCCGGCCAACCAGCCGGCCTGGCTGCGGTTCAGCGATGAGAGTGTCTGGGCCAACTTCCGCTTCGGCTCGACCGCCGGCCAGCCTTTCTCCGACAGCCAGTTCCCGGTGAATGCGTTGGACGAGCTCGCGAAGCAGGGAGTCCCTGACGTCACATTTGGCGGCGGCGTCCCAAACCCCAACCCGACGTTCAAGGCGTTAGCCGATCTCGCCGGTCAGTTGAATGGCGCGGTGGTGATGGGGCACTCGCAGTCGGGCTCGTTCCCGTTGGCGGCGGCGCTGCTCAATCCCGCCGCTGCGAAAGGTCTCGTGCTCGTCGAGCCTGGCAGCTGCCCGGCAACGTACACCCCTGAGCAAATCGCCACTCTAGCGAAGGTGCCGATCCTGGTCATGTTCGGCGATCACCGTGACACCCCGACTGGCCTTCCCGCGCTGCCCACGTGGCAGGCCCGTTTCGAGGCCTGCCAGGCCATGATCGGCCGCATCAAGGACGCCGGCGGTCAGGCTGAGATGCTCGCGCCGCCGGACCGCGGCATTCGCGGCAACAGCCACATGATCATGCAGGATAAAAACAACCTGCAGATCGCCGACCTGATCCTGCAGTGGATCGATGCCCGCGTCAGCAAGCCCCGGGTCAGCAAGGGAAGCGGCGAAAAGAAATGACACGCCACGCGGCACGAACGCTAAATCCAGACAGACGTGGGGAGTCACAGCGTGAACATATCGACGCGTCCGTTTCTTAGTGTTCTGTGCTGCGGTGTGCTTGCCGCGGGCCTGACGGCCTCCGCCCGTCAAGACTCGGCGCCGCTTCCCCCATTGGTGCTGCCAGCGGGATTTCAGGCTGACGTGTTCGCCGAGAAGGTGGAGAACGCCCGCTCGATGGCACTCGGTCCGCAAGGGACGGTGTTCGTCGGATCGCAGTATGTCGGTAAAGTGCACGCTGTCGTGGATTCTGACGGGGACCACAAGGCCGAACGCGTTGTGGTGATCGCCAGCGGTCTCGATCAACCCAATGGCGTCGCGATGCGGAACGGCGCCCTATACGTGGCAACCGCCAGTCGCCTCCTGCGGTTCGACGACATCGAAAAGCACCTCGACGCCCCGCCCAGCCCGGTCACGCTCCGCGACGACTTGCCGAACCCGAAGGCCGGCCACACGTGGAAGTTCATCGCCTTCGGACCAGACGACATGCTGTACATGTCGGTCGGTTCGACGTGCAACGTCTGCGCACCGGCGGCGATGACGGCCGCGATCGTGCGGATGAAGCCCGACGGATCCGGGATGGAGGTGTTCGCGGAAGGGGTGCGCAACAGCGTTGGGTTCGATTGGCATCCGGTCACGCACGAGTTGTGGTTCACCGACAACGGCCGTGACATGCTCGGCGACGACGTCCCCAACGACGAGCTCAACATCGCGCCCAAGGCCGGTCTCCACTTCGGTTTCCCTTTCTGCCATCAGGGGGACGTCACAGACCCGGAGTTCGGCGCACAGCGCGCGTGTTCGACCACCGAGCCTCCCGTCCAGAAGCTCGGCGCGCACGTGGCGGCGATTGGTTTCACTTTCTACACCGGCAACATGTTTCCGGCCAGCTACAAGAACGCGGCGATCATCGCCCAGCATGGCTCGTGGAATCGATCGACGCCTAGCGGCTATCGGGTCATGGCGGCCCATACCGATGGACGTCGCGTGACAGGTTACGAACCCCTCGTTGATGGTTTCCTACCAGCGGCCGGTGCCGCTGGCGGACGGGGCGCAACCAAGACAGCCATCGGCCGCCCGGTCGACGTGCTGCAGATGCCCGACGGCTCGATCTTGATCAGCGACGACCGCGGCAATCGCCTCATCCGTGTCAGCTACCGTCGGTAGCTCGCAGCGAAGACTTCGGAGACGGTGAGCAGGTGAGCGCGAACTGGCGAGTGTCGACCGTCGATCGACCGACAGTCGCCATCAGGGGAGTACAGATATGACCCGCTTCACGGCGATGCTCACAGTGACTGGCGCTCGTCGGCTCGGTATTCGCGGAGGCCCAGACGGTGACCATCACGCGCGACGGCACTCGCGGTGTCCGTCCAGGCCCAGCGGAGAATTTCACGGGCACCGTGCGTGTCGAGATGCTGTTCGAGGCGCTCGATCCATCACACGCCAGCGGCGGGACCGTCTCGTTCGAGCCGGGCGCCCGCACGGCGTGGCACTCGCATCCGCGAGGCCAGATCCTGATCGTCACGGCAGGCACCGGCCGTGTGCAGCGATGGGGCGATCGCTTGGAAGAGATTCGAGCCGGGGACGTCGTGAGGATCCCCGCCAATGAGAAACACTGGCATGGGGCTTCGCCCCTGGCGTCGATGACACATATCGCAATTACCGAGCACCGCGACGGCACCGCAGTGCAGTGGATGGAAAAGGTCAGCGACGAGCAATACAACGGCCTCCCTCCTAGCGCCGCGGGACAGGCACCAGCAACAGCGCAAACGCAGGTCCAGTCCCCGTCCCAACCTTCGAGTCCGCCACAAGGTTCCACCTCGCCGTCGGGACCGCTGCAGCAGCGGATCGCGCCCGGCCTGGCGACGCTCACCGACGACGTGCTGTTCGGTGATGTGTGGAGGCGGCCCGAGTTGTCGCCTCGCGACCGCAGCCTGGTCACCATCTCGGTCTTGATCGCGACAGGCAAGCCCGCGCAGCTTGCAGGCCATTTGGGTCGGGCTCTCACCAATGGTGTACAGCCCACCGAGGCCTCTGGCCTACTGGCGCACCTGGCGATCTACTGTGGCTGGCCCAGCGCGGTGTCGGCGCTCGAGGTCTACGAGCAGGTCTACACCGCCCGGAAGGTCGATACGGCGGCACTGCGCACCGTGAGCCCGCGTCTTCCAGCTCTGAGCTCAGACGCGGCACGGGCCAAGGCCCTGAATGATGAACTCGGAGCTGTCGCGCCAAAGTTCGTGCAACTCACCAACAACGTGGTCTACGACGACCTTTGGCGGCGGTCCGATCTCAGTCTCCGGGATCGCAGCCTGGTGACCATCGCCGCGCTGGCCGCGATGGGTGATGACGACCAGCTCGATTTCTACCTGCGCCGCGGTCTCGAGAGTGGTCTGACGCGCGATCAGATCACTGAGGCGTTGACTCATTTGGGCTTCTACGCTGGCTGGCCGAAGGCGACCAAGGCGA
>CAVRYF010000023.1:0-5393 GCA_963725325.1 uncultured Acidobacteriota bacterium
GTGGGGAAACGGATCTTTGTTGATCCAGACGACCGTGTCGCCGCGGCCGATGCGGGTCACCAGATCGGCATCGATCGTGGGCGCTGCAGAAGTGGGTCGGGCCATTGTCGGTCGATCGTGGCGGGGGCGTCGCCCGGGCGCCCGTGAGGTGGTACGATTGCCGTCCATGATCCCGGAATGGCTAATCGTGCTCAACGCCGACGGCACGGTACTCGCCGTAGATGGCGGTGTCCCGTCAGATTGGGTCGGCACTCGCCTCGAAGGTCGGAGCGATGTGCCCCCAGAGGTCCGGGATGTCGCCGCCGGCGCAAGGCGTCAATTCGACGAATCCGCCGGATCGGCAGGCGTGACGTCGACGACGGCTGCGCCCATAGCGCAACGCATCCGCGTCATCGTCCTCAGCGCCATGCCCGTGCGCCGCGTGGCCACTGATCTGCGCACGTTGCTCGAATCGACGATCAACGTCATGGAGCTGCAGGCCCGGGCGATTGACGCTGCGCTGACACTCGAGATGGGTCCGGATGTTCCTCGGACTCTGTTTCTGGATCCGGAAAAGACGGCGTGGACGATCACCGCCCTCATCGGTAACGCGTTGAGGTTCGTGCGACGCGGCACACGGTTGATGCCTGGCGGCACCATCAAGGTACGCGCCCGTTACGAACCTGCCGCCTCTCGCGTCGTCCTCGAAGTTCAGGATGACGGCAGCGGAATCCGCCAGCAGACGCTGTCTCAGCTGCTCCAGCGCCCAACCGGACAACTCCATTCTGCGGGACTCGCGCTCAGCCTGGTGCAGGACGTCGTCGCGGCCCACGGCGGCGACGTGCAGCTGGAAAGCAGTACCGAAGCGCACCGTTCGGGAACCACTGTTCGACTGACGATCCCGTGTCACTGATGCGGGCCACATTGGCGGTGCTGTTCGTAGTGATGTCGGTCCAGCCGCTCCGAGCGGCGTCCGACGCACATGCGGACCCGCTGGCGCCTGTCGTGGCAGGCCTGGCGGTGCTGCTCCTGGCCGGCAAGCTCGGGGGAGAGCTCGCGACGCGACTGAAGCAGCCCGCCGTGCTTGGAGAGCTGGTCGCCGGGATCGTACTCGGTAACTTGTCCTTCGGGGGAACGGCACCACTTCACGCTCTGGCGAGGAACGAGACGATCGAAGTACTCGCTGGAATTGGAGCGGTGATCCTGCTGTTCGAGGTCGGCCTCGAATCCACCGTTGGGCAAATGCTGAAAGTAGGCGCGACATCGCTGTTCGTTGCGGTGCTCGGCGTCGTCGTTCCCTTTGCGCTCGGGTGGGGGGTCGGGATCTGGCTGATGCCCGACGCGAGCCCCTTCGTGCACGCGTTTCTCGGTGCCACCCTCTGTGCGACCAGCGTCGGCATCACCGCGCGTGTGCTCCAGGACCTTGGCGCATCGCGCGGCCCGGAAGCGCGGATCATTCTCGGCGCGGCGGTGATCGACGATGTCCTCGGCCTCGTCATCCTGGGCGCGGTCAGTACTGCCATTGCTGGCGCCGCACAGGGCGTCCCGTTCTCGATGGTTTCAGTCGCCAAGACGAGCGGCGCCGCCGCGGCCTTCCTGGTCGGCGCCCTGGTCCTGGGCGTGACGATGGCGCCGCGCGTGTTCACGCTCGCATCGTTGCTGCAGGTGCGGGGCGTCCTGGTCACGGTGAGCCTCAGCCTCTGCTTTCTGCTCGCATGGGCGGCCAATCTCATCGGCCTCGCGCCCATCATCGGTGCCTTTGCCGCCGGCCTCGTGCTCGAGGACGTCCATTTCAAGGATTTCGCCAACCGGGGCGAACGGTCGCTCGAGGATCTGCTTCTCCCGATTTCGGACTTTCTCGTCCCCGTGTTCTTCGTATTGATGGGCCTGCGGACGGATCTGAGCGCGTTCGCCGTGCCGGGCGCCCTCGGACTCGCTGCCGCGCTGATAGCGGTCGCGATCATCGGCAAGCAGGCGTGCGCGCTCGGCGTGACGGCGCCAGGCGTCAATCGCATGGCCGTCGGCATCGGCATGATCCCAAGGGGCGAAGTCGGGCTGATCTTCGCCAACGTCGGCGCCGGACTCACCCTCAACGGCGCACCGGTCATCGGCCCGTCGACGTTCTCGGCCGTCGTCGCCATGGTCGTCGTGACGACCGTAGTTACGCCGACCGCGCTCAAGTGGAGCCTGGCCCGCGGCGCACGCGCCGAGCGGCCGCCGGTTCAATCTCCCACCTAATCCGTTGAACCCGGTTGTCACACGCAGGGCACACGTCGTCGACTCGCTGACTTGAGGCGGCACCGAGCATCGTCGGAGCGACCCCCGTTACAGATCTATTCGCGAGCCTACCTCGACCACTTGCGCGGGGGGCAGTTCGAAGAAGTCAGATGGATTCGACGCGTTGCGAGCGAGCGCGGCGTAGATTCTTTCGGACAGGGGCCCGAGACGCCCCGCCGGTCCCGGTACGATGCGCTCCTGCCCAAGCACGTACGTCAGCGAGGTTGGCTCGGCGCCCGGCTCGATCTGAGCGAGCGCGCGCGTCAGGGCTCCGTGGACGTGAGGTTCGTCCATGAAGCCGTAGCGAAGCAGGACCCTGAACAGGCCGTTCCCAAGCGGCTCGACTTCGACACGTTCGGTGACGTGGGGAAGCTCCTCGGTTGTCACCGTCGTCAGGAGCACCGTCCGATGGAGCGTCCTGAAACGGCGAACGAAGTTCAACAGCACTGGTGGAATCCGCTCTGCGGTCGCGGTCATGACGACGCCAATGCCTGGGATCCGTCCGTCGATTCGACGGGAAAGGCTGGCCAGAAATGTCGCCGTGGGCTCCGACTGCGCCTCGTAGTGGGCGCGCAGCAGACTACGTCCACGAGCCCAGACGACCATGATGATGACGAACGCGACTCCGACGATCGCGGGCACGTATCCTCCATCAACGAACTTGAGGAGGTTCGCTCCGAAGAATGCCAGGTCGATCACGAGAAACCCGGCGACCACCGCGGTGGCGACCAGAGGCGACCATCCAAAGCGGATGCGGGCGACACGATAGAACGCGAGTGAGGTCACGGCCATGGTGCCGCTGACCGCCAGCCCGAACGCGGCGGCGAGCCGGCCGGATTCACGGAACACGAGCACGAGCGCAATCGCGCTCACCGCGACGAACGCGTTCATGAAGGGCACGTAAATCTGGCCCATCGTCTCGCGGGACGTATGCCGGACCGTGATCCGTGGGAAGTAGCCGAGCCGGATGCCCTGGTAGACGAGCGAGAAGACACCCGAGATGAGCGCCTGGGACGCGATGACGGTTGCCGCCGTGCCGAGAAGGACGAAGGGAAGACCCGCGGGCCCCGACGGGACCATCGCGTAGAAAGGCTGGCGCGCCGCATCGCTGTTGCCGAGCAGCACGGCACCCTGGCCCAGATAATTGGCGACGAGGGCCGGCAGCGCGACGGTCAGCCAGGCGACGCGGATGGGACGTCTGCCAAAGTGTCCCATGTCGGCGTAGAGGGCTTCGCCTCCCGTGACGCTGAGCACCACTCCGCCGAGGGCGCGGAAGCCGGCGAACTTCTCGCGCATCAGGAACTCGATCCCGTGATGAGGCGAGAGCGCCGCCAATGCCTCCGGCCGGTCGAGGATGTGAATGACGCCGAGCACAAAGGCGGTCGCCAGCCACAGGACCATGACCGGGCCGAAGTACCGGCCGAGCCCGCCGCTTCCCCGGCTCTGGACGCTGAACAGCACGGCGAGAATGACGACGGTCGCAGGCACGATGGCGGACTCGAGACCCGGCGCCGCGACGCGCAGGCCTTCCACAGCGCTCAGTACGCTGATCGCCGGCGTGATGATTCCGTCGCCGAACAGCAGCGCCGCCCCAATCAGCACCAGGACGGTTGTCGCCGAGAGCACGCCCGGCGCGCGTTCCCGCTCTCGAAGCGGCACGATCGCCAGGAGCGCCAGGATACCGCCTTCACCGCGGTTGTCCGCCTGCATCAGTACCGCCACGTATTTGAGCGTGACGACAAGCAGCAGCGACCACACGATCAGCGAGACGCATCCGAGCACATTGGCGGGCTCCGGCACGACGCCGTGTGCGCCGGTGAGGCATTCCTGGAGGGTGTAGAGCGGACTTGTGGCGATGTCGCCGAACACGACACCGAGCGCGCCGATGACGCCCGCGAGTTTGATCGTCGTCTGTGTGCCCGGCACCGCGGTTTCCTGCACGCGACTCTCAGTCCGGGCGCGGCAGGTCGCCATCGCCTCCGAGCACGCCGGTGCTCGATGATACGTCGGTTACGTGCCCGTCCGCGCCGGATCCTTCTTCCACACGAAGTACGAGTAGACGATGCTCACCGCGGCGGACGTCGCGCACGACACCGCAACCGCCACGATGCCTATACCCGGCTTGAACAGCGTGGTGAGGACCACGATCGCCCCGCTGAGGGCGAAGAGCCATCCGGCGAGGCGATGCGTGCGCCGCCACGACTCTTCGCTGCTCAGCGTCCACGGCGTGCGCACGCCGATGAACCAGTTCGACTTGATCTTCGGGAGGTAGTTTCCGAGCACGATGAAGAGGACACCGATTCCAATGGGCGCCACGACGTTGACGTTGATGTCGCGGCCGCGCATCGCGAGATGCACCATGATGTTGAGGCCGAGCATCAGGCCGACGACAGCCGTGCGGATGATCGTGTAGGGCCCCGCGAACGCGTCGTAGTGTGCGCGACGCGGATCGACGCGCGGCATGGTGAGCAGTACCAGATACGCGGCGAGCCCAATGAGCGGCGGACCAAACAGTCCCTCGAACCTGCCACCGAACCGATCGGGCGTGCCCGAAAGTCCCCAGTGGACCGGAATGCTATCCGGCGCGGTCGGCCACGCGACGATGGCCATGATGAACATCGTCGCCAGCATTACCCAGCTCACCGCTTCGACTCTCCAGCTGAACTTCACGACTGACCCTCCTTCTCGTGTGCGCGCGCCGGCGCGTCGGCGCCTGACTTGTCCCGGACGCCGAACACCGCCATCACCGCCGCCATCGTCTCCTCGAAAACCGAGAGGTTGAGGCTGTAGACAATCGTCTGCCCCTGACGTTCGGTCTGGACGAGGTTGGCGGCCTTGAGCACGTTGAAGTGTGCGGACAACGTCGATCGGCTCTGATGAAACCGCTCAGCCAGCGCACCGGCCGACATCGGGCCGCGGCGGAGGAGCCGCAGGATCTCGCGACGCGTCTCGTCCGCCAATGCCCGGAATACCAGGTTCACCGAGACACTCTAGCACTTATTTCGATGTTTTGCGAAATATCGAATCGCAGCGCGATCTCGGCCCAAACCGGCACCGTTCTTCAAGCATCGTGAACCGGACCTTGTCTGCAGGATATTCTGTCGCGTGAGCATGTCCGAACACGAACGGCTCATCGT
>CAVRYF010000024.1:0-51924 GCA_963725325.1 uncultured Acidobacteriota bacterium
ACGGGCGAGCAGCTCCTCACCTGGCGCAATACCTCGACGATACCGGCGACGAGCCTCCGCTTCCACCTGTACTACAACGCCTGGCGCAACACGCGGTCGACGTGGATGCGCGAGCGCGCGCTCGCGGGCGGCTCCGACGCTGCCGACCGTCCCGAGGCGGACTGGGGCTGGATCGACGTCACGAGCCTCAAGCTCGTCGGGACGAGCGGCGCGCCAGTCGACGTCACCTCGACCATGCGGTTCATCGCACCAGACGATGGCAATCTGGATGACCGCACGGTGGCCGAGGTGCCGCTCGCGGCGCCGGTGGCGCCTGGGGAAACCGTCAACGTCCAGATCGCCTGGTCCTCGCGCGTGCCGCGCACCTTCGCGCGCACGGGAGCAATCGGCAACTACTACTTCCTCGGGCAGTGGTTTCCCAAGATCGGCGTCCTGCAGGACACGGGCTGGAACTGCCATCAGTTCCACGCCGCGACGGAGTTCTTCGCCGACTTCGGCATCTACGACGTGCGGCTGACGGTCCCGAGCGGATGGATCGTCGGGGCCACCGGCGTCGAACGCGGGCGGCGCGACGAGGGCGATCGCACGACGACGCATCACTATCATGCGGAGGACGTCCACGACTTCGCCTGGACGACGAGCCCCGACTACGTCGAGCGGATCGAGCGGTTCGGCCACGAGGGCCTCCCGGCGGTGTCGATGCGGCTCCTGCTCCAGCCCGAGCACGTGCGCCAGGCGGAACGCCACTTCAACGCGACGCGCGCCGCGCTGCGCTACTACGGCGAGTGGTTCGGCCCGTATCCGTACGCGAACATCACCGTCATCGATCCCGCCTGGCAGAGCGAGACGGGCGGCATGGAATACCCGATGCTGTTCACGGCCGGCGCGCGATGGCTGGCGCCGCGCACGGTGCGCACAGCCCGAGGGCGTGACGGTCCACGAAGCCGGCCATCAGTTCTGGTACGGGCTCGTCGCGACCAACGAGTTCGAGCACGCGTGGATGGACGAAGGCTTCAACACGTTCTCGACCGCGCGGACGCTCGAACAGTCCTTCGGACCGCAGCACTACGCGCAAGCGGTACTTCGGCGGATTCGTGCCGTGGGTGTTCGACGATCTGCCGCTCAGCCGCGCGACCGACGGCAACCGCCTCAGCGGCTACCGCGAGGCGGCGGACGCCGACGCACAGTCGACGCCGAGCTGGCGCTACTGGCCCGGCACGGCGGGAGCCATCACCTACGACAAGACCGCGCTCTGGCTCAACACGCTCGAGCGGATGCTCGGCTGGGAGACGCTCCAGAAGGTCCTGTCGACCTACTTCGCGCGCTACGCGTTCAAGCATCCCGAGCCCAAGGACTTCTTCGCGGTCGCGAGCGAAGTCAGCGGCCGCGATCTGACATGGTTCTTCGATCAGGTCTATCGCAGCTCGAGCGTGTTCGACTACGCGGTCTACGCCTTCACGAGCGAGCGGGTCTCGGATCGCGGCTACTTCGGCGACGCCAGCCGCCAGAAGTTCTCGGCCGACGAGCGCTCCGGAGACCTCTACCGCACGACGCTCGTCGTCCGGCGCGGCGGCGACGGCGTCTTTCCGGTTATGGTCCGCGTCGTCTTCGAGAACGGTCAGGATCAGCGGTGGCTGTGGGACGGGCGCGATCGGTGGAAGGCGTTCGAGATCGACCGGCCCGTGCGCGCCGTCACCGCCGAGGTCGATCCGGAACGCGTGCTGCTGCTCGACGTCAACTACACGAACAACTCGCGATCGCTCGCGCCGAAGACGAACGCCGCGGCGCGCAAGTGGTCGCTCGCGTGGCTCGTCTGGCTGCAGGATCACCTGCTGACCTATGGCTTCTTCATCTGAAACCGCGGACAACACGGACAACACGGACCGCGCCATGAAGACGACTTCCAGAACCGCATGACGGCTCTTTCCGCGTGGCGCGACGGCGTGCGGCGGGTCAATGGCGCACCGATGGTGCTGCTGGGGATGTACGCCGCTCACGCTGTTCGTGGCGCTCCCGCTGTCGATCGCGCTTCGCGGCATGATCGCCGCCCACCTCGACGACAGCGTCATGGCCGCGACGGTGGCGTCTGGCACGAGTTACGACTGGTGGCAGGAATTCTCGGCGCAGGCAACGGGCCTCGGCACCACATTCGTCCCGTCGATCATCGGATTCGGCGCTGTCCTCGACAACCTCAGCGCGCTCCTCGACAACCTGCCGATGGCCGCGACGATCGCCGGTGCCACGGCGGCGTGGCTCGTCATCTGGTCGTTCCTCAGTGGCGGCGTGCTCGATCGCTACGCGCGGATGCGGCCCACGCGCGCGCCGGGATTCTTCGCCGCGTGCGGCACGCATTTCTGGCGGTTCCTCCGTCTCGGGCTCCTCGCGCTGGCTCGTCTACTGGGCGCTCTTCGGGTTCGTGCACCCGTGGATCTTCGACCATGTCTATCCGTGGGCGACGCACGACATGACCGCGGAGCGTTCGGCGTTCGCGGTGCGCGTGATCTGTTACCTCGCCTTTGGCACGTTCCTCATCGTCTGCAACATGGTCTTCGACTACGCGCGCATCCGCATCGTCGTCGAGGATCGCCGGAGCGCGATCGGCGCGCTGGTCGCCGGCGCGCGGTTCGTGCGCCGCCATCCGGACACGCTGAGGCTGTACCTGCTCGATGGCGCGTGCTTCATCCTGCTCGCGCTGGTTTACGCCCTCGTCGCGCCGGGCGCGCCTGCAGGCCTGGCGATCTGGATCGCGCTTGCGCTCGGACAGATCTACATCCTGCTGCGTCACTACGTGAAGCTGCTGTTCTACGCGTCGCAGGTGTCGTTCTTCCAGGGAAGCCTCGCGCACGTCGCGTACACCGCCGCTCCGCCGGTCGTCTGGCCCGACTCCCCCGCCGCCGAGTCGATCGGGAACCTGTCGTGAACGAGATCGTCGACTGGCTTCGGCAGCGAGCGACAGCGGCGACGGCGCGCGGGTTCGTCGTGGGGCTGAGCGGCGGGATTGACTCGGCGGTAGTGGCCCGGTTGTGTCAGCTCGCGACCCCGGGACAGGTCGCGGGAGTGATCATGCCGTGCCGGAGCGATCCGCGCGACGAGGCGGATGCCGGGCTCGTGGCGGATGCGTTCGGCATTCGAGCGATCCGCGTCGACCTCGAACCGGCGTACGACGCGCTGGTCGCCAAAACGCGCGAAGCACTCGGCGACTTGCCGGCCGAGATGCGTCCGCCGGTCGACGACGCGGCCGGACGCGTGGCGCTCGGCAACGTGCGGCCGCGGCTCCGGATGACCACCTTGTATTACATCGCCAACTCGCTCACCTACCTCGTGGCCGGCACCGGGAATCGCAGCGAGCTGACGATCGGTTACTTCACCAAGCACGGCGACGGCGGCGTGGACGTTCTGCCGATCGGCCACCTGCTCAAGAGTCAGGTGCGCGACGCTCGCGCGGGAACTGGGCGTACCGCAAGCCATCATCGACAAGGCGCCGAGCGCCGGGCTGTGGCTCGGGCAGACCGACGAGGCCGAGATGGGCTTCACCTATGCCGACTTGGAACGCTATCTGGCGGACGGCCCTGAAGGCGTCTCGCCCGCGCTCGCGTTACGGCTGGAACGCCTGATCCGCGCGACCGAGCACAAGCGCAGCATGCCCTCGATCCCAGATCTGTAATCGGGGACACCCAAGGTTGAGTGTCCCCGGGGACACCCAACCTTGGGTGTCCCCGCAACTCAGCCGGTGCCGACGCCTAACCCCATCGCGGCCGGCGTCGGCTCCTGGACCTGCGGCGTCACGGCCTCGCCCTTCAGCCGCCGACGGGCGGCGCGTACGCTCTGCTTCAGGACCGGATCCTCGTCGTTGTCGAATCGGCTCAACTCACCTTCGAGCGATCGCAGCTGCAGCGCGCCGACGGCGTAGATGGCGCTCGAGCGCAGCCACGGATCCTCGCTCGAGAGCAGCGTCTCGACGGCCTGCTCGGCCGTGTCGAGCGGTGCGCCCACGAGGCGGTTGGCGATCGCGATCCGTTCGTCGGTTGACACCTGGGAATCGAGCAGCGGCACGAGCAGTTGACGCAGCTCCGGATCGAGCACGTTGTCGAGCAGCTCGAGCGAGTTCGCGCGGACGAGCTCGTCGGACGACCGGAGGCCGATGTACGCGTCGTGGAGCCCCACGTGCGGCAGCAGCAGGCCCATGAGCCGGAAGATGCGATCGAGCTCCTGGTCCATCGCGTGGTGCATGGCCTGGAGTACGGGATCGTCGTCTTTGAGGCGGTCCTTGAGCGGCCCGAGTATCTGATACGACCGGTAGTGTCCGGCAATCTCGGCCGCGAGCAGCAGGTTGATGGTCGAGGGATCGAGATGCACTTCCGGGTGCAGCATCCGCAGCTTGTTGAGCGACGCGATCACGCGATGGCGAAGCGTGACGTCGGCCTGCAGCAGGCTCCCGATGAGCGCCTGCTCCGCCTCGGCGGTCCCGATGCGCACGAGGACGGCCGGGAGCTCGCGCCGGACGTCCTGCGACGTGCTGTCGTCTCGCAGCCGGCGCTCGATCTCTGGAATGATCTGACTGCCGTATCGCGCCAGCGCGCCAGCGGCCTCGTCGACGAGCTCGGACCGGTCGAGCGCCGCGATGAGCGGCTCGACGAGGTCCTCGCGGGCCATCGCCGTTGCCGACCGGATGGCTTCTCGTGCGACCTGCTCGTCCTCGTCGCGGATGAGCGTCGCGAGCAGATCGGGGAACGCGTCCGGCACGAGCGCCATCAGGCGCGCGGCCTCCGCGCGCTCGCGCGCGCCGTCGGGTCCCGCCGCGTGCACCATCGCCTCGAGCAGCGCACGCGCCGCGTCCGGCTTCTGCGCCGGCCCGGGCGAGGCCAGGAACGCCGCCATCCCCGCTCGGATCGAGAAGTCCGGGAAGTCTCCGAGCTGCTGAATCTGCGACAGCGGATCGACGCGCATCTCGCGCGTCAGATAGAGGAGCGCCTCGGTCCGGACCCCGAGATCCGGATCCTTGAGCATCTCGACTGCCGTGGCACCGATTTCGCGATCGCCGGCCGCACGCAGAAGCGAGAGCGCGCGGCGCCGGATGTCGGCCTCGGGGTGGTGCAGCAACGCGCGCAGCGCCGGCTGCCAGCTCCGGGTCCGCTGCACCTCGAGCAGCCCGAGCGCGTAGCGCACCTCGGACGCATCGCCGCCCGCCAGCTTGGCCCGCAGCGCCTCGGCCGCCGACTTCTCGATGGTCGTCGACGCCGCGCGCTCGGTATCGAGCCGATGCCGGTGGATGCTCTCGTGGATCGTGCGGACGTACTCCGTGCGCAGCCGCCACGCGACGGCCGTCCACATCGCGATGAACACCATATTGATAGCGGCCGTGCCGCGGAGCCCCAGTCCCAGGCCGGGAATCCAGGAAAAGAACCCCTGTGTCGCGAGTCCGAGGAGCAGCGCGCCGCAGCCGTCCGCGACCCGGTTGCCGACGATGTCGATCGCGTTCTTGACCGGGACCCGCTGCTCGGGCGCGATTGGCAGGTACAGCAGTTCGTAGCTCGCCTTGTCGACCGAGAAGCGGAAGCCCTGGTCGAAGGCATTCGTCAGCAGGACGGACCAGATCCCGGGTATCAGCCAGATGATCGACGTGCCGAAGCCGAGCGAGATCGGCAGGATGAGCACCGTGACGGCGAGACCGAAGCGGCGAAGCGCCGGCCCCGTGACGAGGAGCTGCAGCGCGAAGCTCGTCGCGCCCAGCGTCAAGTTGAAGGTGCCGAAAAAGCGCGTGAGCGCGTCGGCATCGCCCGCGAATCGCTGGTCGGCGACGAGGCTCAGCTGGAAGGCCGTCCACTGCGTGGAGACCGCCACGAGAAATACGAGCGCCGCCATCAGCCGCAGGTACGGGCTGCTCGCGATCTGACGCATCGCATCGCGCACCGGCTCGCGGCTCTGCGGCACCGGACGCGTGACGATCGTGCGCCGAATCCGCGAGTTGGCAATCGACACGATCACCGACGCCAGGACGATGAGCGCGGCGAGCACGAGCAGCATGTTCACGGCGCCGCCGACGGGCTTGACGAGGTACCGTGCCAGCACGCCGCCGGTAATCGCGCCAAACGACGCGCCCGCGCCGATGAGCCCGAACAACCGCTTCGCCTGCCGGGTGTCGAAGAGCGAGTTGGCAAAGCTCCACGCCTGCACCGGCGCGATGATGCCGAAGCAGTTGACCCAGACGAAGAAGACGCCCGGCAGGAACTCGAACGGGTGGAAACGGAACGCGTACCAGAAGAACAGCACGTTGGTCGCGAAAAAGAGCAGCGTCGCGACCGTGACCAGCCGCGTGCCGATCCGGGCGACCGCCCGGTTGTAGAGCGGCACGAACAGCGTCAGCGCGATCGGGACCGCGGCGTACACGTACACGAGCGAGTAGGGGCCGTATTGCTTGAGGAAAAGCCCGTTTCTGATCGGCTTGGCGAGCAGGAACGAAGCGACGACGGTAGCGATATACAGGAAGGAAAGAAGGACCGACAGACCCTCGCCCGGCCTGACGTCAAGGAACCGTCGCAACCGCTGCAGCATGGATTTCCGGCAGTTTACTTCAGTTTCTGCATCGCATAGGCTGTCCCCATATGTCCCTTCCTCAGCGGGTGCTCGGGCGCATCGTCGACGTACGGCGCGAAGAAACCGTCACGATGCTGCTCATGTTCGCCTATTCATTTCTCGCGATGGCCGGTTACAACATCGTCAAGCCGGCGACGCGGTCGCAGTTCATCGACCAGCTGGGCGTCGACAATCTGCCCTACGTGCAGCTCGTCTCGGGCATCATCATGGGCTTCGTGATCCAGGGCTACACGAACGCGATGCGCCTGCTGCCGCGCCGCTGGGTCTTTGCCGCGACGCAAGCGGTGATGGTGGGCCTGCTCGTCGTCTTCTGGGTGCTCTTCCAGACCGGCCAGCAGTGGGTGTCGGTCGCGTTCTACCTCTGGGGCGTCCTGGCCGGCAGCCTGCTCATCAGCCAGTTCTGGTCGCTCGCCAACGTCATCTTCGACGCGCGGCAGGCCAAGCGCCTCTTCGGGTTCGTCGGCGGCGGCGCCAGCCTCGGCGGCATCGTCGGGTCCGGCTTCGCCGGCAACTACGCGCGGTCGATCGGCACGAACAACCTGCTGCTCGTCGCCGCCGGCACGCTCGGCGTGTGCTTCGTCGTCGTGTGGATGATCGCCACGCGCGAGAAGTCGACCGGCCAATCAGACATCGGCGGCGACGACGACAAGGGCATGAGCCCGCTCGAAGCCATCAAACTCTTGCGGGAGTCGAAGCACTTCCAGGTGATTGCGCTCGTCATCAGCTTCGCGGCCATCGGCGCGGGGATCATCGAGCAGCAGATGAACATGGCCATGGCCGAGGCGATCCCGGGGAAGGACGGGAGGACGGCGTTCCTGGGCAACGTGATCTTCTATTCGTCGGTGGCCGGCTTCATCATCCAGATGACGCTGACCTCGCGCGTCCATCGCCTGCTCGGCATCGGCTTCGCGCTGCTGCTGATGCCGGTCACGACCGGCGGCACGGCGACGTTGATGCTCCTCATCCCGGCGCTGTGGACGTCGACTGTCGCGCGCGTCCTCGACACGTCGCTCCGCTACACCGTCGACAAGACGACGCGCGAGATTCTGTTCGTGCCGCTGCCGGCGAGCATGAAGTACAAGGCGAAGCCGTTTGCCGACGTCGCGGTGGACCGGTCGGCCAAGGGCTTCGGCGCGCTGCTGCTCATCATCGCGATCAAGGTCTTCCACCTCACCTGGTGGCAGTTGAGCTACTTGAGCCTCGGCGTCGGGCTGGTGTGGGTCCTCATGGCGCTCCGCGCGCGCCGGGAGTACCTGCGCACGTTCCGCCAGAGCCTCATCTCGCGCGACGTCGCAGCGAGCGAGCTGCGGTTGAACGTCGCCGACCTGACCACGATCGAGACGCTGGTGCAGGAGCTCTCGCACCCGGATCCGAAGCGCGTGGTCTACGCCATCGACGTCCTCGAGTCGATCGACAAGCGGAACCTGGTGACGCCGCTACTCCTCTATCACGAGGCTCCCGTGGTCCGGCGGCGCGCGTTAGCCGCGCTCGGCGCCGTGCGCAGCGACATCGCCCAACAGTGGATCCCGCAGATCCAGCGCATGCTCGGCGACGGCGATGCCGCCGTCCGGGCCGCCGCAATCGGCGCGCTCTCGTCGATCAGCCAGGAAGATGCGGCGTCGTTCGCGCGCCCGCTCCTCGCCGATCCCGATCCGCGGATCCGCGCGACGGCGGCGGTCGCCATGGCCGGCAGCTCGCGGCCCGAGGACGTCGACCAGGCGGAAGCGACCCTGCTCCAGCTCGCGAGCAACACCGATGATTCGTCGAAGGCCGCGCGACGCGACGTCGCGATCGCGATCCGCCAGGTGGCCGATCCGCGTTTCCGCCGGCTGCTCATCCCGCTGCTGTACGATGCGGCACCGGAGGTCGCCGACGAGGCGATGGAGAGCGTGCAGGCGTCGGCCAAGGACGATTTCATCTTCGTGCCGTCGCTGGTGGCACTGCTCCGGAACCGCCGGCTCAAGGGCAGGGCCCGTGCCGCCCTCGTCGCGTACGGCGAGCCGGTCGTCGACTCGCTGGCATTCTTCCTGCGCGATCCGCAGGAGGACATCTGGGTGCGCCGCCACATTCCCGGCACGCTCGCGCACATTCCGTCGCAGAAGACCGTCGACGTCCTCGTCGCCGCGCTCGCGGAACGCGATGGGTTCATCCGCTACAAGGTCGTGTCGGCGCTCGAGCGCCTGCGGCGCGAGCACCCGGAGCTCACGCTCAAGGGCGAGTCGATCGAGGCGCTCGCCATTCAGGAGGCGCGCCGATACTTCAATTTCCTGTCGCTGCACGACAACCTGTTCGGCAAGGAGAAGCTCGCCGCCGACTCGCTGCTGGCGCAGGGGCTCGCCGAGCAGATGACGCGGCTCCGCAACCGGGTCTTCAAGCTGCTGACGCTGCTCTATCCGCCCGCCGACATCGACGCGGCGCGGTGGACGCTCGAGCACGGCGACGCGCGCGGACGCTCGAGCGCGTCCGAATATCTCGACAACATCCTCTCGGCTCCGCTCCGCAAGCAGGTCCTGCCGGTGCTCGAGGACATGCGGCGCGAGGAGCGCGTCCGTCGCGGCAACGTGCTCCTCAAGACGCGCCCGCGCGACGTCGAGGAAACGCTGCTCCAGCTCATCAACGATGACGACCCGGTGACCGCCGCCGCCGCCATCGACGTCGTCCGCGCGCAGAAGATGTGGAGCCTCGCCGGCGACGTCGAGCACGTGCTCGCGCATCGGGACGTGAAGGACTGGTACGTGTTCGAGGCGGCGTCGTGGACGCTCGCCGAGCAGCGCATGCCGGCCGAGCGCCGGCGCGAGCTGTGGCTCGAGCCGCTGCCGGCGGCCGAGCTCGCGGGGCGCCTGCGGCGGCTGCCGCTCTTTGCGTCGGTGACGATCGACGAGCTGTTCCGGATGGCGAGCGCGTCGCGGCAGGTCCGCCACGAGACGGGCAGCGTGCTCGCGCAGGAGGGATCGGTCCCGTCGAGCATTCACATCCTGCTCGACGGCCGCGTGACCGCGGCCGGGCGCGACGGCGCGGCGTCAGCCATCGACGCGCCGGCGGCGCTGGCGTTCTTCGAGGCGATGGCGGGACTGCCGATGCCCGAAACGATCAGGACGGTCGGCTCGGCGGTCACGCTCGCGCTGACCGTCGAGGAGCTGCGGACGCTCCTCGCCGACAACACCGATCTCGTCAGCGGTCTCTTCGCAACGCTGGCGGAGCGATCGGACGAGCCCGACGCAGGTCGTCCGCCCGACCGAGGCCGCGAGCGAGCTCGCGCAGCTGGCCAACGGCGGGCTGACGGCGATCGACCGCGTCTTCGCGCTGCAGTACGTGCCGCTCTTCCGGCGCGTGTCCGCCGACGAAATGCAGCAGCTGGCGATGGTCGCCGCACCGGTGAAGATGACTGCGGGATCGGTGCTCTTCCCGGAGTCCGCGCCGCCCGCGCTCTGGCTGCTCCTGACCGGCGAGGTCTCACTCGAGAGCTCGACCGGCCAGCCGCCGGCCACCGCCCGCGGCGGCGACACCATCGGCTCGGTCAGCACCATGGCCGGCCGGAGCCTGGGCCGTGCGGCAAAGGTCGTCACGGACGGGATCGCCCTCAAGATCGATCGCGAGGACCTCTTCGACGTCCTCGGCGAGCGCCCGGACCTGCTGCGTCAGATGTTCGCCGGCCTGTTCAAGCGCGAACGTCCGCTGACGGCGACGCGGTAGCAGGCCGGGCTACTTCGCCGCCGAGACGGCCTGGGCCTTGCGGTCGAGTTCCTGCTGGCCGCGCAGGATGCTGCACCACTGCTTGTGCTCGGCGATGGGCATGCCGCACTCGACGCACACGCGGATCCGCTGTTTCGGCTGACTTTTCGAGAAAAGCCTGGACAAGAACGACATCATGACCACCGTCGGGATGACCGGGCGTCGACACGCCGCCCGTCTTTGGTATGAGACGGATAAACAGGCCCAGAGGTTTGCACAAAAACCGGATCACTCGGATCCGTCCGCCCGGCCCACGGAAACGTAGCGGTCCCCTTCCTCGGCCTCCCCACGCTCCACCCGCACCAGCCAAGGGTTGCAGCAGACCTCGCAGTCCTGCACGAAGCTGCCATGGACGTCCGGCTCGACGAAGATTTCCACCTCTTCGCCGCAGTAGGGGCAGGTCACGAGGAAGTCGGTGGACACGGGGGCTCAGGGCTCAGGGCTCAGGGCTCAGGGCTCAGGGCTCAGGGCTCAGGGGAAGAGCATACAGATCTTACTCGAAGGTTTTGCCTGAGCCTTGAGCCTTTAGCCTTGAGCCGGGAGCCAGACCCAAGTAACGTCCCCCATCATGAAACAGCGTCTCGCTCTCCCACTCCTTGGCCTCGCCGGCATCGTGGCGCTCAGTTCCACCCTCGGAGCCTTCGGCGACTCCGGCCATCGCATCATCGGCCGCGTCGCCGAGCTCTACCTTGCTCAATCCGGGGAGGGCTCCCGCGCGCTCGCCGAGGTCAGGAAGATCCTCCGGCCGCAGGAAACGCTCGCCGATGCCACCGTCTGGCCCGACACGATCAAGAACCCGCTCTATGAGGACGGCGACACGCCGCTCTTCCGGCTCGAGCACCCGGCGCAGGACACCTATCACTACACGAACATTCCCTTCCAGGCCGCGAAGTACGACCTGTCGCTTCCCGGCGCGCGGCCGACCGATATCGTTCAGATCACGCGTGAGTGCGTCCGCGTCCTGCGCGGCACGTCGAGGTCGTTCACGCCGCGCGAGGCCCTGCGGATGCTCGCCCACACGGTCGGCGACCTGCACCAGCCGCTGCATGCGGGTAACGCCTTTATCAGCGCGTCGGGGCCGCTCCGATTCGTCCTGCCGGAGGGGCCGACGGGCTGGCGCACCAGCGTCGGCGGCAACGCGCTCGTCTACGGCCCCGAGGATCGCTTCAACCTCCACTCGTACTGGGACACGCACATCGTCAACCTGGCGATGAGAAACGACGATGTGTTGACGTATGCGTCGAGGCTGGTCTCGGAGCTGCCCGTGGCGCCGGAGTGGAAGGACACGGGCGATCCCGACGCGTGGCCCGAACGCTGGGCCACCGAAGCGCTCGTCTACGCGAAGGACGCACACCAGGACATCAAGCTCACCGTCTACCTCGGCCCGGACGAAGCCGGCCGCGTCCCGCACCGCTGGCGGATCGAGCAACCTGCCGGATACGACGACCGCTCTCGCGCCCGCATCCGCATCCAGCTCGCGAAAGGAGGCTATCGATTGGCCGGGATCTTGAAAAGCATCTGGCCCGGCCAGTGAAAGTTTGAAGTCTGACGTTTGAAGTCTGAAGTCATGAAGTTCGAATGCCGAAGTTTGAAGCTGAAGTGTGAAGCTGAAGTGTGAAGCTGCCAACCCCGAAGCGTGAAGCTGCGCAACCCCGACGCGACCGAGTCCCGATCCCCGATCCCCGACCGCCGATCCGCCGACCGCCGACCGCCGACCGCCGACCGCCGACCGCCGAAAGTAGTATAGTAAGGCTTCCTACATATAGGGAGCCTCTCCATCCATGTTCAGCTCCGAGCTCAAGAAGGGCAGCACCGAGATGCTCGTGCTGTCGCTCCTCGAATCGCAGGCGCGTCACGGCTACGAGATCGGCAAGCTGATCGAGTCGCGATCGGGCGGCCGACTGACCTTCGCTCTGCCCTCGCTCTACCCGACGCTCCTCCGGCTCGAGAACCGCGGCTGGATCAAGGGCCGGTGGGTCGAGAAGGCCGGTCAACGAGAACGCTGCTTCTATCGTCTGACGCACGAGGGCCGTCGCGTGCTCGCCGAGCAGCAGGAGACGTGGAAGGCGTACGTCGCCGCCGTCAACGACATCATGGGGACCAACGGTGCGTGACTGGTACGCGTTCGTCCGCGAGAAGTTCCGGCTGCCGGGCCTCGCGCCCGAGCGGGAGGTTCGGATCGTGCGCGAGCTGGCGGCGCAGCTCGAGGACTTCTATCGCGAGGCCATAGCGACCGGCGCAAGCGAGGCCGACGCCGATGCCCATGCCTGCCGGCAGATCCACGACTGGGAGCGGATGGCGCAGGACGTCTGGCTCGCCGACCGCCGCCATGCCAGGCCGAGATACGAACGAACGATCGAACCACAACTGGAACGCCTCACCAGCGGACATTCGGGCCTGTCCGGCCCGACCCGAGGAGGACTGCAAGTGTTTGCCAACATTCTGCGCGACACGCGCTACGCGCTCCGTCAACTCGCCAGGACCCCGGGCTTCACGGTCGTGGCCATCCTCACGCTGGCGCTCGGCATCGGTGCCAGCAGCGCCATCTTCAGCGTTGTCAACGGCGTCCTCCTTCGACCGCTGGCGTACCCGAACCCGGACGGCCTCGTGCGGGTGCACGAACTCCTGCAGAAGTTCGGACGCTTTTCGGTCGCCCCAGCGACGTTCCTCGACTGGCGGCAGCAGAACACCGTGTTCGATCGCATCGGCGCGTTCAACGCCACGGGGGCGACGCTCGTCGGCGCGGCCGGCGCGGAGCGCATCGCCGGCGGGCTCGTGTCCTGGGACATGTTCGACCTCCTGCAGGTGACGCCCGCGCTCGGCCGGACGTTCCGGGCCGACGAAGACGTGCCTGGCAAGGACGCGGTGATCATCCTCAGCCACCGGATGTGGCAACAGCGCTTCGGCGGCGACGCCGCCATCCTCGGTCAGAGCGTGACGCTCAGCGGCACACCGGTCAGCGTGGTCGGCGTGATGCCGGCGGCGTTCGCATTCATGCCGGAAGCCGAGTACTGGCGGCCGCTTGCCCTGCCACCCAACCCGACCCGCGGCGGACATTTTCTCGCCGTCATCGCGCGCCTGAAGCCAGGCGTCACCGTGCAGCAGGCCGGCGCCGAGATGAAGGGGATCTCCGAACGGCTGGCGCTTCAGTATCCGGAGACCAGCGCCGACGAATCCGCCGAGGTCATCGGCCTGCAGGAGAACGTGGTCGCCGGGATCCGCCCGGCGCTGTTGACGCTCTTCTCGGCCGTCGGCGTGGTCATCCTGATCGCGTGCGCGAACGTCGCCAACCTGCTGCTCGTCCGCGCGTCGGTCCGCGGGAAGGAGATTGCCATCCGCACGGCTCTTGGCGCGGGCCGCGGCCGGCTCGTTCTGCAGATGCTCGCCGAAAGCATCGTCCTGGCCCTGGCCGGCGGCGCCGTCGGGCTCCTGCTCGCCTATCTGGCCATTCGTCCGATCCAAACCTTGAGCGCGGGCAGCATTCCGCGCGCGACCGACATCGCGATCGACCTGTCGGTGCTGCTCTTCGCGCTTGGCGTCTCGCTCGCGACAGGCATCCTCTTCGGCCTCGCGCCGGCGTGGCAGGCGTCGCGCAGCACCATTGGCTCGGTGCTCAAGGAGGGCGGACGATCGTCGACGGCGTCGAGCGGACGGTGGGTGCGAAGCGGCCTGCTGGTCGCCGAAGTCGCGATGTCGCTCGTGCTGCTCGTCGGCGCCGCGCTCCTCCTGCGCAGCTTCGCCAAGCTCACGAGCGTCGACCCCGGCTTCCGGCCGGAGCACGTCCTCGCTTTTCGCGTCGCGCTGCCGAACGCGGGCTATCCGCAGGACCACCAGCGCATCGCCTTCTTCAATCAGTTGCTCGAAAGGCTGGACGGCCTCTCCGAGGTCACCGCGGCGGGGATGACGCAGACCCTTCCCATGCGCGGAGACTACATGCTGTCCTTCACGATCAAGGGACAGCCCGCGCCCAAACCCAACGAGGGACCGTCGGCGAACTATCGCGTCGTCAGCCCCAACTACTTCCAGGCGATGGGCATCCCGCTCGTGCGCGGGCGCGCGATCACCGATCGCGACGTCGACAAGGCGCCGCTCGTGGCGGTCGTCGATCAGAAGTTCGTCGAGCGTCACTTCCCGGACAAGGATCCGATTGGGCAGGGCATAGACATCGGCAACGGCACGGACGGCTTCTACGAGATCGTCGGCGTCGTCGGCAGCGTGCGCGATGCCAGCCTCGACACCAATCCCGCGCCGACGATGTACGTGCCGTACAACCAGGATCCGTTCAGCGGCATGTGGGTCGTCGCGCGCACGACCGGCGATCCCGCGGCGCTCTCGACGACCGTGCGTCAGACGGTGCAGGGAATCGATCGCACGCTCCCGGCCTTCGCCATGACGCCGCTCGCGACAGCGGTCAGCGATTCGGTTGCGCAGCGTCGATTCTCGATGCTCCTGCTCGGGCTCTTCGCCTTCATCGCGCTCTTCCTGGCAGCCGTCGGACTCTACGGCGTCGTGGCCTACTCCGTCAGCCAGCGCACGCAGGAAATCGGCCTCCGCATGGCGATCGGCGCGCAGCGGACAGACGTCTTCCGACTGGTCGTCGGCGGAGGCATGAAGCTCGCCGTCGCGGGCATCGCGATCGGCATCGCGTGCGCGCTCGGGCTGGCGCGACTGGTCGCGACGATGCTCTTCGAGGTCACGCCGTTCGACCCGGCCAGCTACTCGGCGACGGCGCTCGTGCTGCTGGCCGTGGCCGCGCTGGCCTGCTACGTCCCCGCGCGCCGCGCGATGCGCGTCGATCCGATCGTGGCGCTGAGGCAGGAATAGCGGCTCAAGGCTCAAGGCTCAAGGCTCAGGCAAGAGCATTCAGATCCCAATCGCGCGACTGAGATCAGAAGGCTCTTCCTTGAGCCCTGAGCCCTGAGCCTTGAGCCTGATCCCTGTCGCCGCGGGCTATAATCACAAGCCTCAGTGCCCGACAAGGTTTCCCACTATCGCATCGACGCCGAGATCGGACGCGGCGGCATGGGCGTTGTCTACTCAGCCCACGACACGCGGCTCGGGCGCGCGGTGGCGATCAAGATGCTGCCGCCCGAGGCGACGGCCGATCCCGATCGTCATCGCCGCTTCGTCCAGGAGGCCCGCGCCGCTTCCGCCCTCAACCACCCGCATATCGTCACCATCCACGAGATCGACGACGACAACGGGACGACGTTCATCGCGATGGAGCTGGTGGACGGCACGCGACTGGACACGTTGATCGCGGCCGGAGCGCTGCCAGTCGCGAAGGCGCTCGAGTATGCGTCGCAGGTCGCCTCGGCGCTCGACGCCGCGCACGGGAGCGGCATCGTCCATCGCGACATCAAGCCGGCGAACATCCTGATTACCCGCGACGGCCGCGCGAAGGTGCTCGATTTTGGACTGGCGAAGCTGGTGGAGCGCGATCAAGCCAAAGAGACGATGACGGGACTCGACACGCGGCCGGGCCTGATCATGGGCACCGCGGCCTACATGTCTCCCGAGCAGGCCGAAGGGCGACCCGTGACCGCGCGGTCGGACATCTTCTCGCTCGGCGCCGTGCTCTACGAGATGCTGTCGGGACGCCGGCCGTTTGCCGCCAACTCGGACCTTGGGCTCATCACGTCGATCCTCCGCGACCAGCCGCCAGGGCTGCGGAGCGTCCGCCCGAACGTGCCAGCCGAGGTCCAGGCGATTGTGGATCGCTGTCTCGCCAAGGATCCCGACGCCCGGTACGCGGATGCGCGCGCGCTCAAGGCCGATCTCGACGCCGCGCGCGAGAAGCTGACGCGGCCGGCCGACTCGGCCTGGCGCCGGCCGGCTGTTCTGATTCCTGTCGCGCTCCTGCTCATCGCGGTCGCGGCGATGGTCACGTGGCAGACGGTTCAAGCACGGCGTCTCCGCTGGGTCGAGCAGGTGGCGATGCCCGAGATCGAGCGCCTGCAGCTGACCGACACCACGCTCGACGCCCTGCGCCTGACGCGGGAGGTGGCGCGCTACGCGCCCGACCAGATCGATCGACTGCGGCGATCGTGGTACCCGCTGAACCTGGAGACCAATCCGACCGGTGCGAGCGTGGAGATTCGAAACTACCTCGATCTCAAGGGCGCGTGGGAGCAGATGGGTGTCACGCCGTTCCGCGACCAGGTTGTGCCGTTTGGCTTCTACCACGTGCGCGTCTCGAAGGCGGGCTACGCGCCGGCCGAGATCACGATGGCCGCCGCCAATCGCCGCGTCGTGACGCTGACGCCCGAGACATCGGCTCCAGCACGCATGGTTCTCATCAGCGTGCCGGGGAGCGCCTATGCCATCGGCGTCACCAAGAGCGTGCCGCTCGCTGATTTCTGGCTCGACAAGTTCGAGGTCACCAACGTCGAGTTCAAGCAGTTCGTCGATGCCGGTGGGTATCGCGACGCCAAATACTGGAAGGAACCGTTCCGCGACGGCACCCGGGTACTGCCCTTCGACGAGGCTGTCGCTCGATTCCGCGATTCGACCGGGCGGCCGGGACCGGCGTCGTGGCAGCTCGGGAGCTTTCCCGACGGCCAGGCGGACTTCCCCGTGGGTGGCATCAGCTGGTTCGAGGCCGCCGCCTACGCCAACTTCGTCGGCAAGCGCCTCCCGACGATCTATCACTGGTATCGCGCCGCGAATCCCGAGGACCTCTTCTCGGACATCCTGCGCGTCAGCAACTTCGACGGCAAGGGTCCGGTCAAGGTCGGGGAGCGGGCCGGCTTCGGTCCGTGGGGCACACTCGACATGGCGGGCAACGTCAAGGAGTGGTGCGCGAACGCCACCGAAGACGCGAGCGTGCGCTACATCCTCGGCGGCGCGTGGAACGAGCCGACGTATCGGTACACCGAGATCGATGCGCGAAGCCCGTGGGAACGGGCGCCGACATTCGGCGTGCGGCTGATCAAGGATCGCGCGGGCGCGAAGACGCGGAACGTCAGTCGAAGCCGAGGCGCCCGTCCCTCATGTCTACGGCGACCCGAAGAGCGTCGTGCCGGTCTCGGATGCGCTCTTCGATGTCTACCGCCGTTTCTATACCTACGATCGGTCTCCTCTGGCGCCGAAGACCGAGAGCGTCGACGACAGCGCTCCCTACTGGCGGATGGAGATCGTGAGCTTCGCCGCGGCCTACGGCCGCGAGCGCGTCCCGGCGCGGCTCTTCCTGCCGAAGAACGCGTCGCCGCCGTACCAGACAATCGTGCTCTTCCCGAGCGCGTATGCCCTCAACGCCGGATCGAGCAACAGGCTCGACTTGTCGCGGTTCGATTTCATCATTCGGAGCGGCCGGGCGCTCCTCTACCCGGTGTATCAGGGAACGTTCGAGCGGCGACAGGGCGTGCTCGGGCTGCAAAACGCCCTGCGCGACACGCAGGTGCAACAGGCGAAGGACTTCTTCCGCGCCGTCGACTACCTCGAGACGCGTCCTGAGATCGACATGACCCGTCTCGGCTACTACAGCTTGAGCATGGGAGCGTTCTTCGGTCCGATTCCCGTCTCGCTCGAGCCGCGAATCAAAGTCGCCGTCTTCGCGTCGGCTGGCATGCGCTACAACTATCCGCCAGAGATCCAGCCGGCCAACTTCGCGCCGCGGGTCAAGGTGCCCGTCCTCATCATCAACGGCAAGAACGATTTCCTGAACCCGCCCGCCTCCCCCATGCGCCTGCTCGAGCTGCTCGGCACGCCGCCCGACAAGAAAAAGCTCGTCACGCTCGAAGGCGGCCACATCCCGAACGACGTGCTCGGCGTCATCCGCAACGTGCTCGACTGGTACGACACGTACCTCGGGCCGGTGAAGTGACCGCCGGCCGCCGCCGCTGATCCACGACGATGCCCCTCGAGAAAGGCAGCCGCCTCGGCACATTCGAGATCATCGGGCTCATCGGCGCCGGGGGGATGGGCCAGGTCTATCGCGCGCGCGACACGCGACTCAACCGCGATGTCGCAATCAAGGTCCTGCCCGAGTCGATCGTCCACGACCCCGATCGGCTGGCGCGCTTCGAGCGCGAGGCACGGAGTCCGATGTTCACTCTGCATCCTCCGTTCACTCTTGGTCTATGTCGACGCGACGATGCGTTGACCGAGTCCGTGCGGCGCGTTGGCCCCGAAGAGATCGCTGATGCTCTGAGGCATCGTGCCGCCGGCGCCGGTCGCGGCGAGCCCGCCGTCGACCACGAGCGTGTGGCCCGTCATGAAGCTGCCGGCGTCTGATGCCAGAAGCAGCAGCGGACCCGCGAGCTCGCGCGGGTCACCGACACGGCCCTGCGGCGCGGCCTCGGTGACCCAGCGATGGAACGCCTCGATGCCGAAGACCGGCCCCGTCATCTCGCTCGGGAACCATCCCGGCGCGATCGCGTTAACGCGGATCCCGCGGCCGGCCCAGCTGCACGCCAGGTTGCGCGTCAGGTTGATCACGGCGGCCTTCGACGTCTGATACGCCGTCGGAAAATCAGCGACACCCGCCAGCCCCGCGACCGATGCGATGTTGACGATCGATCCGCCCTTGCCATCCGCGAGCTGACGCGCGGCGACTTCGCGGCAGCAGTACCACGTCCCCAGCACGTTGACCCGCATCGTCTGCTCGAAGAGTTCGTGGGGGATTTTCTCCGGCACGATCGTGGCCTCGGCTACGACGCCGGCGTTGTTCACGAGGACGTCGATGCGGCCGAAGTGCTGCCAGCCGGCCGCGACCATCGCCGCAACCTCGTCAGGGTTCCCGACATCGCACTTGACGGCGAGCGCCTTGTGCCCCGCGGCAGTGAGCCGCGCAGCCAGCGCCTGCAGCTTGTCGAACGAGCGCGCCGCCACCACGACGTTGGCGCCGGCGCCGGCGAGCGTCTCGGCGAACCCGACACCGAGCCCATACGATGCGCCGGTCACCAGCGCGGTCTTGCCCTTCAACGTGAACATCGAATCAGCGGTCATGGTTCGTGGTCCTCTCGGTCGCAGTGATCCCTGAGACTTGAGAAATTGGAACAATCGCACGGCGTAGAGTACTCAAAAACTGCGATCTCTACCGCTGTGGGCTGCCCATTGTCCAACAAACTCGTCCGGCCCGCTTCTGGCATTCGACGATGCTAGGATGGAGGCGCCATGAAGGTGAGCGAGCTGGCAACCAAGGTGAGCGAGCTGAAGACCGAGATGGATAGCAGGTTCTCCGCGGTCGACACACGCTTCGACCGCGTGGACCGGGTCCTCGAGGATTTGCGCAAACTTGTCGAGTCAGAGGGCGACACGACGCGACGTCACTTCGACGTTGTGGCAGAGAAGATCGTGAGCGAGCGGAACCTTGCGCTGGACAGGTCCATGGCGACCGCGCAGCAGCTCCTCGGGTTGACCGCGTCGAACGCGGGAGACCACGTGCGCTTCGAACGACGCCTCGACGATCACGAGCGACGCCTCGAGAAGATCGAGTGCCCTCCCGACACGACATCGTGATCCGCGCGATCCGCGTCCCGTGCGGAGTTATTTGATCCGCGGGATCCGCGTCCCGTCAAATCTGTTTTGCTCCGCACGATCCGCGTCCCGTGATCTGCGTCCCCGTGCTCGAACCGAAATCCGAGCTACGCCGTCGCTTCGCTGCGGGCGCGCTTGGGTGCGCGCGCACGTGGAGCCTTGACCTTCGGCTCGACGGGCAGCAGGCTGATGCGCCGCTTGTTGATTTCAATCTTCAGAGAATGCGCGATGCTGTTCCGCGGGTTGACCGCGAGCACGGAGTCGAGCGCGCCCGTCGCTTCGTCGAGCAGACCGCCCTCCATGTAGCAGCGCGAGAGACGAGTCCACGCGCCTTCGTTCTCGGGCGCGAGGCGCACCAGTTCGAGGTTGGCCGCGAGCGAGTCGGGACCGAAGTCGCGGCTCGTCGCAAACTCGATGGCCCGACGCTGCAGTTGGGCGATTGCTGTTTCCATACCTCCCAGCGTATCAGGTTACGGGCTCTTTTCCCGAGGAGTCTTCCGGGGGCGCCGTACAAAGAAAAGGCGGCAGCCTCGATGGCTGCCGCCCCTTCAGACGTTCGCGCAGCCTACCAGCGCGGCTCGGAGCGCCGGCCGTTGCCGCCGCCATAGCCGCCGCCGCCGGAGCCCTGGGGCTTCGGGCGCGCTTCGTTGACGGTCAGATTGCGGCCGCCGTACTCGTGATTGTTCAGCGTGCTGATCGCGTTCTGCGCGTCCTCATCGGTGACCATTTCCACGAACGCGAACCCGCGCGCGCGGCCAGTGGCCATGTCGCGGATGACGTTCACGCTTTCGACCGACCCGGCGCTCGCAAAGAGCGCCTGGAGGTCCTGCTCGGCCGCTTCATAAGGAAGGTTGCCGACGTAGAGTTTTCGAGCCATGTGTACAGTTCTCACTTTCGCCTGCTTCCACGGCCGACTGGCCATTGGCCGACCGACGATGGAGCAGCATTGACGTGTCGATGATCCGGAATGGATCGCGGATGGACCTGGCAGAGTGCCTAAGCGAACACGTTGGGCAGGAAGCGAGACTGGAAGGCTCGGATTCGGCTCTGTACGCGGGCTACAGCAGAGGGCTTTGTTCCACCTGACCGACAGAGTGTATCACGAATCGGGGCTCGGGGTTCGGGGCTCGGGGTTCGGTTTCAATTCGGCCGGTTGTCCAATTAGATCGGCATGCTCTTCCGAACCCCGAGCCCCGAGCCCCGAATCCCGGCTCCTGACTATACTGTCCCCGTGCCCCTGACCCTGCTCTGCATCGCGACCTACCGCAAGGGTGACGAGTTCCTGCGCGAGTGCCGGCGGCAGGGGTGCCGGGTGCTGCTTCTCACCGAAGAGAAGCTTCGCGACGCCGATTGGCCGCGCGAGGCGATTGACGCGTTCTACTACATCCGGCGCGACATGCCGCTCGACGACATCCGCAAGGGCGCGGCGCACCTGGCCCGCTCCGAGCGGCTCGACCGCATCGTCGCGCTCGACGATTTCGACGTCGAGCTCGCGGCGATGCTTCGCGAGTACCTCTTCGTGCCGGGCATGGGCGAGACGACCGGGCGGCGGTTTCGCGACAAGCTGGCGATGCGCCGACGCGCGCGCAGCGCGGGCATCCCCTGCCCCACCTTCGTCCACACGCTGAACGACGCGGAGATCACGAGCTGGACGTCGGAGGTCCCGCCACCGTGGGTGCTCAAGCCGCGATCGCAGGCGGCGGCGCTCGGCATCCGGCGGCTGCAGTCTTCGGCCGACCTGTGGAGCGCGCTCGACGTGCTCGGCGACAGCCGCGCCGACTATCTCCTCGAACAGTTCGTTCCCGGCGACGTCTTCCACGTCGACTCGATCGTCTTCAACCTCGACGTGCGCTTCGCGTGCGCGAGCCGCTACGAAACACCGCCGCTCGTTGTCGCGCACGACGCCGGCATCTTCGTCACGCGGACGCTCGCGCCGGGCGATCCCGATGCGGTCGCGCTGTCGGAGCTGAACGCGCGCGTCCTCAAGTCGTTCGGGTTGATGCGCGGCGTCTCGCACACCGAGTTCATCCGCGCGCACGACGGCTCGTGGAATTTTCTCGAGACCTCCGCCCGCGTCGGCGGCGCGTTCATCGTGGACGTCGTCGAAGCCGCGACCGGCGTCAACCTGTGGCGCGAGTGGGCGCGGATCGAGATCGCCGGCGAGCACGGCACATACGAGACGCCCGCACGTCACGATCGCTGCGGCGGCATCGTGCTCTCGCTCGCGCGTCAGGAATCGCCGGACATGTCGGCGTACACCGACCCGGAAATCCTCGTACGCGTCCGCAAGGCCCATCACGCGGGCCTCATCGTCGCCTCCCCGGATAGCAAGCGCGTCGTCGAATTGCTGCGCGGATACACCGAGCGCTTTTACCTCGACTTCCACGCGTCCGCCCCTCCTCCAGAGCGCCCAACAGACTGATTTCAAGCCACTTTCCGCGCTGAAGACACGCGAAGGTGCTGGCACCTTCCGCCGAAAGGTGCCAGCCACTTTGTGGCTGCCGATAACGCAAAGCCGAGCACAGATCCGTCAGCCGAAGCCCCACAACTGTCGGCGGCCAGCGCGGCCATCACCCGACACTCAGGCAGTTCGGACCGGTCATCCTCGGTACGGGCCTTGCCGCCTTGGGTACGCACCTCGGTGCTTTCAGGAGTGGTGTGTATGAAGCGGTGTTTGCGATGTGGGTGGGAGATTCCGGAGTCGGCGACAACCTGTGATCAGTGCAACGCGCTCGCAGCGGCGCCGGCCGCGGCCACTGCCGCACCGGCGGTGTTGAGTGCCGCACCGGCACCATTGAGCCCGGCAGCATTGAGCATGGAAGAGGCGTTTGCTCCACTGGAGCTATCCGAGCTCTCCGCCGCACAGCCGGCAATCCCGACGATGGCTCCGCCGGTGGCGCCCGCGCCGCCGGTGATCGCAGCCGCAGCACGAGTGGTGGCACGCGCAGTGCCGGTTGTCGCATCGGCAGCCCCGGTGGTCGCGCCCGCAGCATCGGTGGTCGCACAGGCAGCGCCGGTGGTCACACCCGCAGCATCGGTGGTTGCACCGGCAGCGCCGGTGGTCGCGCCCGCGGCTCCCGCGACAGCCCGGAGCGCGCCGAATCGCCGCATGCTCCTCGCCGCGCTCCTCGTCGTGGCTGGAGGCACGCTCACGTTCGCCATGTTGAGGTCATCGGCGCCTGCCGTGCCCGTGACGACCAGGCCCGCCGTCGCGCCGAAGCCTGCGACGACGAAGCCCGCGGTTGCCACGTCAGCTCCCTCCGCCTCGCCCGCGGTTGCACCAGTGACCGCCGCGTCGGCCCCTATTGCCCCTGCGCCTGTGGCAACCGCTCCACCGACCTCACCAGCAGTAGCTGCCGCCGTCGCACCCAAAACAGCCGCCGCAGCCGCGCCCACAGCACCGACAGCAGCCGCGGCCGTCGTGCCGTCGAAGTGGAACGCCAAGAACCGCGAGTGGCTGCTGAACGCCAGGAAGGGCGTCGCATTCGAGCTGGCCGCGCAGAACAGGGTAGCGATCTGGCAGGGGATCGCGCGGCCGATGCTCGTCGTGCGCTGCGACGCGGGCCGCATGCAGATGTTCGTCTACACCGCATCGGCCATCCAGATGGAGCCCGTAGACGAGAATCACAGCGTCCGCATCAGCTTCGACGGCGAACCCGAAGTGACCGAACGGTGGGCCGATTCATCCGAACACGACGCGCTCTTCGCGCCCGACGCCGCCGTTTTCGCGCACCGCGTCGCCACCGCCCGCACGCTCAAGTTCGGCTACACCCCCCACAACGCCCCGCGCGTCGTCGCCGAATTCCAGACGAGCGGACTGAACGATCTGATCGGACCCGCCGCGAAGCAGTGCGGGGTGAAGAAGTAGAAAGAAGACAGGAGACAGGCGGTAGGAGCGGCGACTGACGACTGTGACTGAAGACTGTCGACTGAAGACTGCCGACTGTCATATCCTTCCCCCCATGGATCGACGCACCCTGTTCAAGTCCCTGGCTGCGGCGCCCGCGCTTCTCCTTGGGCGTTCCGAGCCCGCTCGAGCCGAGCTGCCGCGCGGCAAGATCACGCGGGTCCGGATCTTCGAGCCGCCCAACCTCAATCCGCTCTTCAATCAGAGCAACATGATCTGCACGCGTCGAGACCGACATGGGGATCACGGGGATTGGCGAAGGCGGCTCGAAGGACACGCTCGAACAGTGCGCGGGCACGCTCATCGGCAAGGATCCGTTCAAGATCGAGGCGATCTGGCAGGAGATGTTCATCGCCTGGTTCTACCCGCCGGGACGCGAGAAGACGCACGCCGTGGGTGCGATGGACATGGCGCTCTGGGACATCAAGGGCAAGGCGCTCAAGCTGCCGGTGCACGAGCTCCTCGGCGGCACGGTCCGCAACTATTGCGAGTGCTACGGGACGACCTTCATGCCGCCGGCTGCGCCCGGCGCGAAACCGCTCACGCTGCGCGACCGCGCGAAGGCGGCGATGGACGCCGGCTATCGCGCGTTCCGGATGGGCGCCGCCGACCTACCGATCGGCAGCGTCTACAACACGCGCGAGGCCGTCAACCGCGTCATCGCGCAGTGCAAGGACGTGCGCGAGGGCGTCGGCCCGAACGGCGACTGGTGCATCGACTTCCACCAGCGGTTCGACTTCAACGACGGCCTGCGCGCGTGCAAGCGGGATCGAGGAATACCAGCCGTACTTCGTCGAGGATCCCGTGCGCGACGAGCACGCGCTGCATGGATCTGCCGAAGCTGCGGCAGATGACGACCGTGCCCCTCACACACGGCGAGGAATGGGGCCACCGCTGGGACTTCAACAAGCTGGTGGAGAACCACGACATCGACTACATCCGCGCGACGCTGCCGAACGTCGGCGGCATCACCGAGATGATGAAGATCGCGGCCATCTGCGAGACGCACGCCGTCGGGATCGTCCCGCACTTCACCGGCCCGATCGCGACCGCAGCGCTCGTCAACTGCCTCTCGACGTTCCCCGGCCCGGTGATGATGGAATACAACTACGGCGGCCGGCCGATCGACTACCTGCCGGAGTGCCTCGAGTGGAAGGACGGCAAGGCCTACACCAATCAGCGCCCGGGCCTCGGCGTGACGATGGACATGACGAAGGTGAAGCAGATCGGCGAGGTGACGCAGCCTGGACGTCAGAACATCTTCAGGCGTCCCGACGGATCGCTGACGCACTGGTAACGATCGGCGTCGGCCACACAATCATCCGAGCGCGCGCTGAAACTTCTCCGCGAGCGCGGCTCCCGTCGTGCGGTTCCAGGTTTCATTCACCTGGAGCGTAAAGACCGCCCCTTCAGCACTCTTCACCGGCCGCGGCATCATTACGTCGTGCGTACGCAGATGCTCCCGCAGGGACTCGGCCTTTGCGGCGTCAGGCATCACGAGCCGGAACACGTTGGTGCCGTTCGCCACGCGTTCGACGCGCAGATGGGCGCTCGGGAGCGCGACGATGAACGTCTCCGATATCGTCACCGCGGACTTCAGGCGTTCGACGAAGCCTTCAGCGTACCGCCGGGCAAGAAGGGCGAAAGGCCATGCGTTCCAGAGCGCGCCGCCAAACATCCGACGCACGTGGAACAGACCCTCGAGCGCTGCCGCTGGTCCGGCAAGGATCGCACCGTTCGTCGTGTTGAAGTACTTCCAGAGCGACACATACACGGTATCGAACGGCGCCGCGTAGTCCGCCGGCGAGATACCCGTGTAAGCAGACGCGATGAACAGACGCGCGCCGTCGAGGTGGGTGCCGATCTCGCGCTCCTTCGCCTCTCGGCAGATGCGCAACATCTCGGCGCGATCGAACAGTTCCCCGGACCGGCGTCGAACCGGCGACTCGATCGAAATGGCGCCCACGCGCGCCGCCACCCGACCCGAGGCCGTGCGGGCGATCGTGTGATCGACATCGGCCCAATTGAACGTCGCCCGGTCCGGTGCCAGCGGCAGCAGCGTCAGCCCGCTCAATACTTCGCACCCATCTCCAGTGTCGTTATAGACATGGCTGACGTCCTGCACCACCACGCGCCGGCGGTCGCGCGCGAGGGTGCGGATAGCGAGGTGATTCGCCAGCGTGCCGGTAGGCATGAAGAGCACGCGCTCCTTGCCGAGCAGTCGCGCGAAGTACGCCTCGACGTCGGCGACGACGCCCTCGAGGCCGTACTCGTCTGGCACGACGTTCCCTGCGGACACGAGGCGGGCGAGCTCTGTCGTGATCTCGCCAGGGGCAAGGCTCAATCCGTCTCCTGAAAGAAAAACGGTCGATGCGCCACCAAGGGTCCCCTGCGCGGCGCTATGAGCGGCGACGGCCGGTGTTCCTAACGCGGCTGCGGCCGCGCCGGCGATTTCGAGGAACTGCCGCCGGGATGAATCGCTCATTACAGAGCCCTTTCGCTTTGGTGGAGACGTGCGTCGTGGCGGATCGTATCACTCGGCCTCGAGGGCGCGGGTCGAGATCTCGCTAGCCGGACTTGGCCGTCAGCAGCCGGGCGCCGGCGTCCGCCCACGATCCGCCGTACGCCGGCCGGCTCGTCACGCCGCCCAGCCACCTCCGGGCCTTCTCGACGAGCAGGCGCCACTCGCCTTCCGCGTCGCGCGCGTGCTCGTCGAGCCACGCCAGCGCGAGCGCCGTCGCCCACGCCCTCCGCGCCTCGTCGCGGTTCCCGGTGGAGCCCGTCAGCGCTGACTCGAGCGGGCCCAGGTCTTGACCGATTGCGCTGGCGAATTCCGGTGTCAGGTCCCACGATCCATCGGCGCGCTGCAGCGCGACGAGAGCGACCATCGCCGCGTGGCGGCCGGCCGTCGTGAACTTCACAGATCGGCGTCCGGCTCGGAGGGTTCAGCTCCGCGGCCCCACGTGCGGAGGCGATCCAGACCGCGCCGGATGGCTCCCGGCATCTGCGCGCTCGCCGCGTAACGTTTGGCGAACACCGGAGACGACGAATACTGGTCGACATCGTCATCCGCGCCTGATGATGGGGCCGCGGCTCGCAAGGCCTGAACGGCGAATGCCCCCGTGTCCATGACGCCAGGGCTGGCTCCGCTCAGGACCATTCCTCTACGGCGCCGGGCGTCTGTTTCGAGAGCTCCCCATCCCGACGTCAGCGCGATCGGAATGCGTCGCAGCTGCATGTCGCCGAGGACCGGCGTCTCGCGCCGTTCGATCGCGACAAACGACGTCTCGCGCGACATCAGGCCGTAGCGCATGCTCAGCTCGATGATCTCCCGGCTCGCGCCCGTCGCCTTCCGCTCGCGCTGACGCGAGCCACGCGCGCTCGTCCACTCGGGGCTCTCTTCGAGCTCGCGGATGCGGGCGCGCGCCGCCAGCGTCGCCACGGTCCTGCCGTCGACGACGCGCGACGGATCGAACTCCACGTCGAACGAGATAGGGCCCGACGGCGACGTCGCCGTGAGGCGGACAGTCGCCGGTGTGACGCCCGTCGAGACGTCCTTCACGAACGCGTAGAGGAGCAGGCGTCCTCCGGCGAAGACCGGCGGGATCGTCGACGGGCGCCTGCTTCGCGTCGAGCCCGCCCCACGAGACGCGGACGTCGGTGAGCGCCGGCGACAGCAGACGTCCGAACTGCCGCACGACCTTCGGCTCGATGCGCTCGCCCGGGTAGATGAACTCCGCGGACCCGCCACCCGCGCGCGCGAGCCCGTTGACCAGGTGCTGGCTCGAACCGGCGCCGATGCCGAACGTGAAGATTCGCGGACGTGCGCGGCATGCTGCCGCGCGAGCGCGATCACGGCGTCGGTGTTCGTGACTTCGCCGTCGGTCAGGACGACGACCTGCCGGGGACGGCCTCGGCGCCGCGGCTGCTCGAGCACGAACTGCAGCGCCGGCAGGATTTCGGTGCCGCCGAGATTGGCGCGCAACGCGTCGACGTGCGCGCTCGCCTCGGCGAGGCTGGCCTCGTCGTAGGCGCGGCTCGCCGGGAAGAGAGATTCGTAGACCTGGAGCCGAAGCCGACGATGTTGAACGTGCAGCCGGGGATCATCGAGCGCAGGCAGAGCTGCAGGGCGTTGCGGACCTCTTCGATCGACGTTCCCTCCATCGAGCCGGACCGATCGACCAGGAACGTCACGTCGCACGGCGTCGTCGTCTGTCGCCGAGCTTCGGCACGAACGCCACGGCGACCGCCTGACCACCGTTGTCGTCACGCTCGATCCAGGCCTGCGGCGTGTCGAGGCCGTCGCACTCGACCGACAGCACGAAGTCGCGGTCGAGCGCCGCGTCGCGCTGCGAGAGCGTGACGGTCGCCAGGCGTCCGTTCATCGTCACGCTCACGGGATGCGACGGCGACTCGATGCGCGTGATCGCGCCGCCCATCGCCAGCCGCACCGACAGGTTGAGGCCGTAGGGGACGCTCCACGCGACCGGCGGGTTCAGCGTCTCGGCGTCGGGCCGGCCGACGCCGCGCTGATCCTCGGCCGGCGCATAGCGCGGCGAGACCGTCGTCGGGATCGAGAACCGCAGGCCGCTGCCAGCGACGGTCAGCTCGGTGACGTAGGTCAGCTTGAGCAGGACTTCCTTGCCCGGCGGCAGGTTCCCGACGCTCGCCTGAAACACGTCGGGCCGCTCCTCGTCGAGCAGGAACGCCCCGTGCCCCTGCTCGATCGCATCGTCGTACATCCGGAACGCGTCTTCGCGTTCCTTGACTTCGCCGACGACGAGCGTGCCGTCGACGATGGCCTCGAAGCCGCAGACCGCCGCGCCTTCGTCGAGCGGAAAGACGTAGACCGCCTCGATCGGCTGCGCCTCGCGGTTGACGTAGCGCTGCGACACGACGACGCGCGCGCAGAAGCTGGAGATCTCCGCGTCGACCGACACGCCCGCGAGCGCGACGTGCGACGCGTCGGCGGTAAAGAGACCCGACCGGGTGGGAATGAGCTGTTCAGGCATCGTGTCCTCTTTCGTTCGTTCTCGGGGTCGGAGCTGGGGTCGGAGCCGGGGTCGGAGCTGGGGTCGGAGCTGGGGTCAGACCCCGACTTCTCGGGGTCGCCACCCGGAAAGTTCTGCCGGCACCAGCCGGCGAGCTCGGCCAGCTTGCCTGGCGACGGAAGACGAACGTCGCCGGCGACATGAAGCTCGACCCCAGGCGCGAGCGTGAAGCGCCGCCACACCTCGCGCGCGACCGACGGCTCGCTCATCCGACGGCGCAGCGCGCAGCGCCTCCACCTGGGCAACCTCGTGACCGTTGAGCGCCCGCCGGATCTCGTCGAGCGTGTGCCCGGCTTCCTGCAGCGCCTTGACGCGGAGCAGTTGATCGAGATGTTCGGGGCCGTAGTGGTTCCCGCGTCCGACGCCGAACGGCGTCGGGAGAAGCCCTTCCTGGACGTAGTAACGGACCGTGCGCCGCGAGACGCCGCCGAGGTCCGCCAGGTCACCAATTGCGTAGCGGGGTTCCTCGGGCACGATCCGAGTTATATGACAGTTACTGTCGCATTGTCAACTGTCGCATTTTGCGTGGGTCAGGCCGTGACTCGGAAGCAGCTATCGGGGATGGGCGACGACGAAATCGCATTTCGCAAGCAGCGCCTTGAAGCGTGGATCCTGTCGCAGCGGATCCCACTTCGGATCGACGGTCAGGAACATCAGGTGGACGTCGTGCGCGGCCAGGGCGCGCTCGAGCCACTCGAATGTCGCGTCCTTCTCGCCGAGACCGAGGGTGATGAACGCCATCGCGTACGGCGGGACGTATCTTTCCTTAGCAACGGTCTCGAGCGCCCGCAGCACCTCGCGCGCCTCGGACGCTGCGCCCCGCGCTCGCCAGCACGTGCCCGCGGAACGACATCGTCTTGCTGTTGTAGTTCGAGAACCGCCCCGCCGTCGTCAGCGCCTCGAGCGCCTGATCGAGCTGGCCCAGCTGATGAGCGCCTGGCCGCGCATGACGTGGCCGATCCAGAACTCCGCGTCGAGACCGATCGCGAGCTGCGACTGCTCGAGCGCCTCGCGATAGTCGCGCGGCCTGAAACGCGACCTGCGACGACATCGCGTGCACCATCGGCTCGAGAGGGTCGAGCGCCTGCGCGCGCGCGGACATCGCGCGCGCCTCGGCGTGCTTGCCGCTCTGCGAGAGCAGGTGCCCGAGCATGACGTACGCTCTGGCGTACCCCGGATCGAGCGCGATGGCCGTCCGCATGCCCCGTTCCGCCGCCGGCCAGTCCCAATCGAGCATCCACTGCACGTAAGCGAGCGCGAACTGCGCCTCGGCGAGCTCGGGATCGGCGCGCACGGCTCGCAGCGCCGCCTCGCGGGCGCGAGCGGTGACGGCAGCGGGCGGCGCGTCGCCGTTGATCGGGCTCGAGGCCAGGGTGTGCGAGATGCCTGTCCACGCCAGCGCGTAGTTCGGATCGATGGCCGTCGCCCGCTCGAAGTACTCGATCGCGCGCCGGCTCGTCGCCGGCGTCCGCTGGTTCGCGAAGTTCCGCCCGCGCAGGTAGAGATCGTAGGCGTCGGCGCTCCTGCGGTTGCCGCCGCGTCACCGCGTCGAGCTGTACCGGCGACAGGCGAAGCCGGATCTGTTCCGCGATCGCCGCGCTCATCTGCCGCTGAAGTCCCAGCAGGTTGGTGGGCGACTGATCGTAGGACTGCGTCCACACGTACTCCTGATCCCGCACGCGAATCAGCTTGGCCGTGACGCGCAGCGCGCTCGCCCTCCGATTGAATCGTGCTCTCGAGCAGGTAGTCGACCGCGAGCTCCTGTCCGATCTCGGCGATCGACTTCGTCGTGCCCTTGTAGCGCAACGTGCGGCCCTTGACGCTCAAGTGCCCGGGATCGATCTGCGCGAGCGACGCGCTCGTCTCTTCGGTCAGGCCGTCGGCGAGGTACTGACGCTCGGGATCGTTCCCGATGTTCTCGAACGGCAGCACGGCGAGCGTGATCCGCCGACTCGATGCGCCAGCGTCCACCTCAACCGTCGCGATGAAGCGATACCCCCGGCCCGGCACCGTCTCGACGAACGCCGGAGCCTCAGGCGAATCGCGGAGCGCCTGTCGAATCTTCCGCATCGCCGTGTGGACGCCTGTCTCCACGTCGACGAACACGTCCTTGCCCCACAGCCGGTCGACGATCTCGGCCCGCGAGACGAGGTCGTTCCGCCGCTCGACCAGCAGGAGGAGCAGATCCATCGGATGGCGCTCGAGGCGCACCGCGCGGCCGTTGCGGCGCAGCTCGTAGGCGGCGACGTCGAGCTCGAAGTCGCCGAAGCGGAAGGTCTCGCGGGCTCGGACATCCTTAACGCAAGCATCTTCTGCAACTTGCGGCTACAGGGAAAAGTCAGACGTTCTGCAGTCGTCCTCCATGGTCAGAGGAGGCCCGACGCAGCGAGCATAGCGCGTGCTGACGCGGGAACCCAACGTCATGGTGACGCAGGCCAGACGACCAGCTGGAGCAAACTGATGAACAGAACTCGAGACTTCGAACGTGCTTGGCCGCAGCCTGGTGACCGTGCTCGGCCTCACCGGCCTGCTTCTCGCGACATCCGGGCAGGACCCTGGTGGCGAACTCGAACGACTCGCGCGACGGCCTGACGGGCGCCTGGTCGATTCAGGTCACGCTGCGCGACTGCGCGACCGGCGCGCCACTCGGCCCGCCGATCAACTCGCTCGTCACATTCCATGAGGGCGGCACGCTCAGCGAGAGCGCCGGCGGAGTGGCGTTCGCCCTCGGTCAGCGCAGCGCCGGGCCATGGCATCTGGTCGCAGAAGGGTCGCCGCACCTACCGCCAGAAGTTCATCGCGCTCATACTTTTCGACACGCCGGCGAATCTCCCCGGCACGCCCGGCTTCGATCCCACGAAGCCCGTCTCGCCTGGCTTCCTTGCCGGATGGCAGACGGTGACCCACACCGTCGAGCTCGTCGACGCCAATCACCTCACTTCGGAGGGAACGAACGCGTTCTACAAGACGGATGGCACGGTGTATCGGACGGGGTGCTCGACGGCGGTTGGCGAGCGGTTCAGGTAGGGGCAAGGCGGGTGCTGTCGCTCGTCGCGGCACACCCGCCTTCTTTTCGCCGGCGGGGTTACTTTCCGCGTACCGGCCTCAGTGCACGATGGGCCCAGGGTCGTCGTCCCACTCGAGATGGGGAATCTCGAGCGACTTGACCGCTTCGAGCGCCAGTTCCAGCGCGCCCTCGGGCGTGCTGCAGTTCCCGTCCCGCAGATCCTGTCGCACCTGCCGCAACGCGCGCAGCACCCGCGCGCGATCGAAACGCTGACCCTCACAGTGCACGCAAAAGCTCATGGTCTCGTCACCTTGTCTCCAGATCTTATGCGCATCGGGCGGGCGCCGCTATCCGACCGGCGCCGGCCGATACCCGTCCGGCACCGGCTGTCCTTCTGCCAGGGCCGTCTTCAGGTCGCGCGCGTGGCGGCACTGGCCGCGGTACTCGAAGCCGCGGCAGTTGCAGATGACGTCGGCGCCGTCGATCGTCAGCTCGTACTCGACGCCGGGCTGCGTCGTGCTCGCGAACCGGTAGCGTTCGACCGATGGACCCGTGAGCGCCCTGGCGAGCGCCTCGAGCGCGCGTCTGAGCGCCTCGGTCTCTTCAGGCGTGCGCCGGCGCCGCCCGACGTGCCCGTCGTCGACCGATTCGCGTCGACGTCCAGCCGAGCCTGCCGGAGCAACCGCTCGACGAGATCCTCGTCCGTCTGTCAGCGTGAGCCGCACCGGCCAACCCGGACGACACCGCGCGCAGCGCGCGCTGCAGCTCGTCGAGCACGTCGCCCGAGAGCTCCGGCGCCAGCGCCTTGCCGTCGACGACGGCGCTGACGAGCGCGGCCTTCTTCTCGAGCACGCTCTGGACGAAGTCGTCTATCGTGTCGGCCGCGACCATGTAGGTGACGTTGACCGTGCGCGTCTGGCCGATGCGATAGGCACGGTCCTCGGCCTGCCAGTGATTGGCGGGCACCCAGTCGAGGTCGTTGAAGACGACCTGCGTCGCCGCGGTCAGGTTGGTGCCGATGCCGCCGGCGATGATGTTGGCGAGGAAGACGCGGATGCTGTCGTCGTTCTGAAAGCGATCGACGAGGTCCTGGCGCGTGTCGGCCGGCGTCTTTCCCGTCAGGACGACCGCCGACTCGCCGAACGCCGCGACGAGCTTGTCCATCGGCTCCTCGAAGCACGAGAACACGATCACCTTCTCGCCCTGCTCGACCGCGCCAGTCACGAAGTCGATCGTCGCATCGACCTTGACGTCGGCCACCTTCTGCCGCGCCTTCGTCACCGCCTGGAGCAGGCGGCCGCGAAGCCGACGCTCGTCGATGGTCGAGCCAGGCGCAAGATCCCGCTCGCCAATCAGCAGCTCCACCACTTTGCGCATGTCGCGCACGCCGGTGCCCTTGGGCACCTGGACCGGCAGCCAGGTCCGAAGCTTCGGCGGCAGCGCCAGCACCTGGTCCTTCGAGCGCCGCAGCATGACGCCGTGCAGCTGCACCGTCAGCTCTTCGATGTTCGACGCGCCGCGGGTCTGCCAACCGTAGTCGTTGCGCTCGGCCGCGCAGTAGCGCTTCGCGAACGAGAGGAAGCTGCGCCCGAGCGAATGACCGACGAGCTGCAGCAGCACGAAGAGGTCGCGCGGCCGATTGGTCAGCGGCGTGCCGGTCAGGAGATAGACCGCCGGCGCCGGACCGCCGCGGCTTCGCGCCTGGTCCGCGAGCTGCCGCGCGAGCTTGCTGCGAGCGCTCGTGTGGTTCTTCAGGTAGTGCGCCTCGTCGAAGACGAGCCCGGCCCACGGCACGCGGGCGAGCGTGTCCATGTGCTTCGACAGGATGTCGTAGTTGACGATCACCCACTCGGGTTCTGCCGGGAGTTCCGCGCCCTCTCTCGATGATGTGCGTCGACGCACCCGGCGCGGCGAGGCTCGATTTCGCGCGCCCAGTTGCGCTTGACCGACGCCGGGCAGACGACAAGGTAGGGCCCGTTCGGCGCGACGTGCCGCAGCGCGACGATCGCCTGGCGCGTCTTGCCGAGGCCCATGTCGTCGGCGAGGATGGCGCGTTTCCGGCCGAGCAGGAACGCGACGCCTTCGATCTGATGCGGGAAGAGCCCCTGCGCGAGCCCGACGGCGCCGCGAAAGGCCGCGTCGATGTCGTTCGGCGAGAGCGCCAGCAACTGGGCGAAGGCATCGGCCTGAGCGTCGAGGGATTTATCCGGCATCGCCATCAACCCTGGTCCGTCGATGAGCGAGCCAACCGCACCGCGAAGCGCTCGAGCACCTCTAGCTTCGCCAGCTTCGCGCGCCAGCGCTCCGGGATCGCGTCAACTCCGTAGAACGCCCCCGCCAGCTGCCCATAGATTGCGCCCGTCGTATCCGCATCGTCGCCAAGGTTGACGGCGAGCAGCGCGCCGTGCTCGAAGGAGGTGCTCTTGGCAAACGCCCAGAGGGCGGCCTCGAGCGAGCGCGTGACATAGCCGGAGCCCTTGATTGACGGCGGCTCGCGGGCCGAGAAAGAGCCGCGCGCGACGTCTTCAATCGCTGGTGTGAACGACTGCCGCCCCCACGTTTCCCCGACGGGCGAGAACATCGGCCGGAGGAGATCGTCCTTCGATCGCGCTTGGAGGGCGCCGACGATGATACCCGCGAAGTAGCGGCACGCATCGATCGCTTCGGGATGCGCGTGTGTGGTGCGCGAGCTGGCCGCCGCCATGTCGATCGCTTGCCGAGGGTCGTTGGCGTAGAAGAGCGGAATCGGCGCCAGCCGCATGAGCGAACCATTGCCGGCTGACTGGGGATGGCCGGCGCCACACGAATGTGGATCCCTGTGCCTCATGAACGCCGCCAGCGCCTCGCGCACCGTGTTGCCGATATCGAAACAGCGGCCGGTGCTGCTATGGTGCCCTTCCTTCCACCAGCGGACGTATCGATCAAGCTGATCAACCGGCTCGAAGTCACCTGTCTCGATCAGGCTCTCTGCCAGGCACAAGGCCATGGACGTGTCGTCGGTCCACTCGCCAGGTGCGAGGCGGAAGGGACCGCCACCGAGCATGTCGTCGATGGGCGTGAAGGTGCCTGGGGCCTTGAACTCGAGCGTCGTCCCCAGGGCGTCGCCGACGGCGAGTCCGAGGAGCGCGCCGCGGGCGCGAGTAAGGGAGTTGTGCAACGCACGGTCATCGTACGACGTCAACGTCTCCTTGCCGTGAGGGTATGCTATCATACGTAATATGAAGCGGACGACGGTGTTCCTCGACGAGACGCTCGAGCGCGATCTGCAGGCGATCGCGCGGCAGGAGAAGCGGCCGGTGGCGTCGCTCGTGCGCGAGGCACTCGCGGCCTACGTGGCCAATCGCGAGCCAGCGGCCGTTCCCGCGCTCTCGTTCGTGGGCGCGGGGGCCAGCGGGCGTTCCGACATTGCCGAGCGGCATGAGGATCTGTTGTGGCGGAAGGAGCGGGTCTCCGGCAAGGCCGCCACCGACCGCGGACGCGCCAGCACGACTTCTCGTAAGCGTCGCTGATGCCCGTCCTGCTCGACACAGGCGTCCTCTACGCGCTCGCCGATCGGGACGATGCGTGGCACGAGCGCGCAGTGGACTACGTGGGTTCGGTCCGCGAGCCGCTGCTCACGACAGTGACGGCTATCCCGGAGGCCGCGTATCTGATTCGGGATCGGCTGGGCAGGACAGCCGAGGAGCGCCTCATCCGTTCGATTGCCGATCGGGAGCTGCACGTCGAGAATCTGACCGACGCGGACTGGGCGCGCAGCGCCGAGCTGATGCGGAAGTATCCCGACATCGGCTTCGTCGACGCATCCGTGGCCGCCATTGCCGAGCGGCTGCGCCTGGCCTCGATCGCGACCACGGACCGGCGCCACTTCGCCGCAATCCGCCCGCGTCATCGTGAGTCGTTCGAGCTGCGGCCGTGACCGTCTGAGCGTTTCCCACGCCTGTGATTCCGCGTTCACGGCAGATTGTGCTACACTGTGCTACATGGTCCGGCGTCACACTGGCATCGTCGGCGTACGCGAACTGCGGCAGAACCTGTCGGTGTATCTCGACCGCGTCAAGAAGGGTGAGGCGCTGACGGTGACCGAGCACGGCGCCGCAGTCGCGATCCTGCGTCCGCTGCCGGCTGCGCCGACCGTGCTGGAGCGTCTGGTTGCAGAGGGGCGCGCCACTGCGCCCACCCGATCGCTGCGCGATCTGCCGCGGCCCCTCAAAGTCAGGCTCGAGAAACCGCTCGCCGAGATCATCGACGACATGCGCGAAGAGCGCTTGTAGGTGCCCCCGGCGTACATCGATTCGTCGGCCGTGCTGAAGCTGGCGGTCCTTGAGCCCGAGACGGCGGCGCTCGAAGCTTACCTGGCTGGTTGCGAAGGGCTGGTGTCGTCGCGCCTCGCGGTCCTGGAGTGCCGGCGGGCGGCGACTCGCGCCTCGAATGCGCGCGTACTCCAGACAATGGATGACGTGCTGGACGCCATCTATCTGCTCGACCTCACGCAGGCGATCCTGGAAGATGCCGCGAGCACGGAGCCGACGCTCCTGCGATCCCTCGACGCCATCCACCTGGCGACGGCCCTCTCGATCGGAGATGCGCAGGTGGAGGTCATCACCTACGACCAGCGCTTCGCCGACGCCGCGCGCGCGAGCGGCCTGACGGTCGTCCAGCCCGGTCGTCGCTAGACGTTCCCCTTCTTCATCTCTTCCATCAGATGGTCGCACCCACGCACGGCGAGGGCCATGATCGTCAGCGTCGGGTTCTGACACGCACCTGACACAAACGACGAGGCGTCCATGACGTAGAGGTTGTTGATGTCGTGCGTCTGCAGGTACTGATTCAGCACAGACGTTTTGCGGTCGGCGCCCATCCGCGCGGTGCCCATCTCGTGGATGCCGTAGCCGGGGATGCGGTCGAGCACGGTGAACGGCTGGATGTTCTTCGCACCCGCCGCCTCCATCATCTGCGTCGCGGCAATCGCCATGTCGGGGATCATCTTCTTCTCGTTCTCGCTCCACGACATCGTGATGCGCAGCACCGGGATGCCGAACATGTCGACGACGTTCGGGTCGATCGCGACGAAGTTGTCGTAGCGCGCCAGCACCTCGCCGAATCCGACCAGGTTCACCGACGTGAGCGGGTCGAGCACGCCCTTCTTGAACGCCTGACCGTAGCCCGGCGCGTTCATCCGGAAGCTCGTGCTGCCGCCGCCCTGGAACCCGAAGCCGCGGAGGTAGTCTTTCTGCCGCGGTCCCTTCAGGGTGTTCCTCATCTTGATCCCGTAGATCCCGTTGGGACGCCGCGCCGCGCCGAGCGACGGCTTCGGGTTCGGCGTATCCGGGAACTCGCCGCTCGCGCCGCCGGCGACCCAGGTGTGGTCCATCAGGTAATGCCCGAGCACGCCGCTCGAGTTGGCCAGCCCGCCTGGCGACGAGTTGAAGAGGATGCGCGCGGACTCGAGCGCCTGCGCGCAGAGGAGCACCGCGCGCGCCCTGACTTCCTTCACCTCGCGCGTCACGCGGTCGATGTACATCACGCCCGATGCCTTGTTGGTCTTCGGGTCGGTCAGGACCTTGTAGACCATGGCGTTGGTGATGAGCGTCGTGTTGCCGGACTTGAGCGCGTCGGCGACCGTCGTGAACGCGGCGTTGAAGTACGAGTGCGTCACGCACCCGTGCTCGCACGGGCCGCAATAGTGACACTGGCCGCGGCCGTTGATCGGCTTGGTGATATTCGCCGAACGGCCGATGGTCACGGTCCAACCGAGCTTGCTCTTGACGCGCGTCCGCAGCTGCGTCTCAGCGCAGCTCATGGGCATCGCGGGATGGAAACGGCTGTCAGGCAGTTCTGCGACGTTCTCGACCTGCCCCGAAATGCCGACGTAGTCCTCGACGAGCTCGTAATACGGAACGAGATCCTTGTAGCTGATCGGCCAGTCCTCGCCGTAGCCGTCGAACGACTTGCCGTGCAGATCCTGTTCGCTCAGCCGGTAGCACTGCCGGCCCCACACGTTGGTGCGTCCGCCGACGACGCGCGTGCGGCCTTGCCAGCTGAATGGCTTGTCAGTGGGGTTGGTGTAGGGCTCCTCGAGATCGTTGGCGAACCACTTGTAGTTCCACTCGCGGCAGGCATAGCAGTCGCGCTGCTTCGGCCGCGTGCGGCGCATGAAGTCGCTCGCCTGGTCGCGGTACTTGAGATCGTAGCCCGGGACGTGCTCAGTGAAGTCCTTGTCGCCCTGGGGCTTCCCCGCTTCGAGCAGCGCGACCTTGATGCCAGCCTCGGACAACCGCTTGGCCGCCCATCCTCCAGAGGCTCCCGACCCGACTACGATCACGTCGAATTGCGTCTGCATGTTGAAAGCCTCTACCTGGGAGTCCGGCCCACGAAAACCACAGTGGTGTCCTTGTCTGTGTCCGGCGTGGCGTCTCAGTCGTAGTGTCCGGCTTCAGCCGGACCGTCTTAGTCGTGGCGCCGGACCTAACCGTCGGTGAGTCCGCCTTCGCCAAGGCTACGGCGCGACCGGCTCACGAATTATGGCCGCCGGAATGGGTGCAGCCCGGCAACTCCGCAAAGAACATGTTCCCCGTCCAGCCCAGCTCCCGCATCCCTTGCTCGGACGAGTAATAGGCGCCGGCGATCCAGTCCTTGATGTTCTGGAAGTGGCCGCGAATCGCCGACTTCGGATCGGCCGTCGATGCTTCGCGCATGATCCCGTCCTGCTCCGCTGCCGTGATGGCGTTCCATGCCTTGCCATGTTTCGCGATGGCGGCCATGTCGAACGCGCCAAGCGCACCGAGGAACGCCGCCTGGTTCTTCGCCGACTCCACCGCAACCAGCTGATCGAGAAACGGCGCCACGCGTGCCGTCGTCGATCCCGGGACGATGGTTTCGGCGAGCGCTTCGAGAGTCTTCAGTTGGTGGGCATCGAGAAACTCGGGCGTGTAGGCGGCGACCGCGGCGTTCTGCTGTGCCTGCTCGAGCGTTGCCGGGCTGGCCAGATGCTGGTGCACTGGGTGCTGCGCTTCGACGATCGACGGCAGCGCGAATCCCACGCCGACAGTGCCGAGGAGCGTCTGGAGCGCTTCGCGTCGCGGGATGCCAGCGGGCGCGTCGACGTGATGGAGAGGAATGGTGTTCGACTGGTCGCTTCGCTCAGTCATGAGCGAAGTCTAGCACTACATGGCGGCCGCAGAAGGCACGCGTCAGGGCGGATTGTCAGCCCGCGACTCGGCCGTGCAGCATGATGGGAAGGAGCGCAGCAAAGCGCACGAAATCCGCGTCGGTCGTCAGGATCGGCAAGTTGCGCCGCTCAGCTGCTGCGCAGATGAGGAAATCCGTATTCGAGCCTTGCACGCCTTGCGCCCGGCACGCGTTGAAGTGCTCGGCGGCGCGTTCGAAGTCGGCTGACTCGAGCACTTCGTCCGGATAGGGACGAAGATGATCCCGCAGCCGCTCGAAGGACTCGAGCGTGCGAATCCCGCTCAGCAGCTCCTGGCGAATCGGACCGATCATGGCCACGCGCCCCTGGTCGACGAGCGTGCGCAGCTCGTTGACGGCCGGTGTCTCGGCTCCCGCTCGCCGGCGGAGCGCGAGAGACCAGACCGAGGTATCCACGAGCACCTTCATCGGCGGCGCCGTTGCTTCTTGTAGTCGTATTTCGGGTCGTAGTCGACCTTCCCGAAGAGACTCGTGATCCGCACCTGACGCCGGCGGGCGATGTACTCCCGCAGCGCCTCGGTGACGGTTTCCTTCTTCGTGCGGCGTCCGCCGACGGCGACCGCCTCGTCGACCAGCGCCGGGTCGAGGTCGAGGTTCGTGGCCATTCACACATGATATCACACATCATTATGTGTGGGTTGCGCCTCTCCGGTGCGGGTGCTACTCTTACCTTTAGGAGTAGTACCACATGCGTTTGACGTCCAAAGGTCAGGTGACCATTCCGCAGGACATCCGCGACAAACTGGGGCTCCTCCCGCGCACCGAGGTGGAGTTCGAAGTGGACGGCGATGCCGTACGCATCCGGCCGGCGCGGAAGAGCACCTCGCGCGGCGACGCGCTCATCGCCCGGATGCGCGGCACCTCGACTGCAGGGCTGACCACCGACGAGATCATGTCTCTCACGCGGCGATGACAACTCTCGTCGACAGCAATGTGATTCTGGACATCGTGACCGAGGATGCCGACTGGATCGACTGGTCGGCGTCCATGCTGGCCCGCGCCGCGCAGCAAGGCCGGCTGGTCATCAATCCGCTCATCTACGCCGAGGTGGCCTGCGGGTTCACGAACATCGAGGACCTCGACAACGCGCTCCCGCCTGATTACTTCACCCGCGAACCTCTGCCCTGGCCGGCTGGATTCCTCGCGGCTAGAGCGTTTCTCGCGTATCGACGTCGTGGCGGCAGCCGTCCGAGCCCGCTCCCCGACTTCTTCATCGGGGCACACGCCGCGCTTTCCGGCTATACGCTGCTGACGCGCGACCGGCGCCGCTACAAGACGTACTTTCCGAAGCTCCGCCTCATCGAGCCGTGACGCGATCCCTTCGAGCGGTGAAGCAATCTCCCAGTGGCTTCCGCCTTTAGGCGGAAGATCAAGACAAACGGGCAACCTCCGCCTGAAGGCGGAAGCCACGGGAGTATTGATTCACAGGCCTTGAGCGCCAAGGCGGAACAGGTTCGAGAGGTAGAATGCCCGAGCGCGTCATCATGCCCCTGACTACCGGCTCGAAACTCGGATCCTACGAGATCGTGGCCCCCCTCGGCGCCGGCGGCATGGGAGAAGTGTTTCGCGCCCGCGACGCGCGGCTCGGGCGCGACGTCGCGCTCAAGGTCCTGCCCGATCTCTTCGCCAAAGATCCCGATCGTCTGGCCCGCTTCAAGCGCGAAGCTCAGCTGCTCGCGGCTCTCAATCACCCGAATATCGCCGCCATCTATGGCCTCGAGGACTCGGGCCCTTCGACAAGCTCAGGGCATGCAGTAGCGCTTGTCCTGGAGCTCGTCGAGGGACCGACACTGGCGGATCGCATCGCCGAGGGACCGGTTCCGCTCGACGAGGCAATGCGCATCGCCCGGCAGATCGGCGGCGCCCTCGAGGCAGCGCACGAGCAGGGCATCATCCATCGCGATCTGAAGCCGGCCAACATCAAGGTGCGGCCGGACGGCACCGTGAAGGTCCTCGATTTCGGATTGGCGAAGGCGCTGGAGCCGGTCGCACCCGTAGGCGACCAGCCGGTCGCGCCCACCATCACGAGTCCGGCGCTGACCCGCATGGGCGTGATCCTGGGCACCGCCGCCTACATGAGCCCGGAGCAGGCGAAGGGGCGTGCCGCGGACAAGCGCAGCGACATCTGGGCGTTCGGGTGTGTGCTCTTCGAGATGCTCACGGGCAGTCGGCCGTTTGAAGGGCAGGAGGTCTCCGACACGCTCGCCTCGGTGCTCAAGTCGGATCCCGAGTGGCAGGCGCTGCCGGCAGCACTGCCGCCGACGGTGCGCGCGCTCGTCGAGGGCTGCCTCAAGAAGGATCCGCGCGATCGCATCGCTGACATCTCGACAGCGCGCTTCGTCCTCGGTCAGCCGCAGACCTCGGCGACACCTCTGCCGGTCACACCTGCGTCTCGGCCGTCCGTGTGGCGGCGCTTGGTGCCCGTGCTCGCCGGCGCGGCCGTTGGCGCCGCGGCCATCATTGCCACCATGGCCATCCCCAGGGGAAATCCCCCGCCGCCACCGGCGCAGGTGACGCGATTCACGCCGACGCTGCCGGCGAATCAGCAGTTCACGCTGGCGCGGCATGCGCTCGCCATCGCGCCCGACGGCACGCACATCGTGTACTCCGCCGACGGACGTCTCTATCTCCGGTCGCTGTCGGAGTTCGATGCCAGGCCCATCGCCGGCACGGAAGGCGCGCTGAACCCCATGTTCTCGCCGGACGGGCAAACCGTGGCGTTCTGGGCTGGCTCGACCCTCAAGCGAATTGACATCAGAGGCGGCGTACCGGTGGACCTCTATCGCAGCGGGTCGGTGCCGCCACGCACGTCTTGGGACGACAAGGGCATCATGTTTTCGCAGTGGGGCACCGGAATCGTGCGCGTCTCGCCAGACGGCGGCAAGCCCTCTGTCGTTGTCGCGATCGACGGGGCCACCGGCCGTCCGGACAGTCCCCAGCTGCTGCCCGATGGCCGCACGATCCTTTACACCCTGCTCGACGAGGGCGGCTTCGACGACAACCGTTGGGACAGCGCGCGTATCGTGGTCCAGCCGCTCGCAGGCGGCGAGCGCAAAACGCTCATCGAAGGCGGGAGCGACGCGCAGTACGTGCCGACCGGGCACATCGTGTATGCGGTCCGAGGCACGCTGTTCGCGCGCGCGTTCGATCTCCCGACGCTCGGCTTCACCGGCGGCGCGGTACCCGTGGTCGAAGGGGTGCGTCGCGCGACGGCAGCGGTGACCGGCACGGCACAGTACGCGTTCTCGAACTCGGGCGCGTTGGTCTACCTGCCTGGACCGACGTCAGAGCAAGAGGGGGTCTTCGTCTACGATCGCAAAGGCGGCGCGCAGGCGCTGAAGCTCCCACCCGGGTTGTACCGCTACCCACGTGTCTCGCCGGACGGCACGCGCGTCGCATTCGATTCGAGCGATGGCAAGGAAGCCTTCGTCTCGATCTATCAGCTGTCAGGCACGCCCGGGCTGGGCCGGATCACGTACGGCAGCAACAACCGCTATCCAATCTGGTCCGACGATGGCAGGCGCGTCGCGTTTCAGTCGGACAGAAGCGGAACTCCGTCGGTGTTCTTGCAGGCCATCGACAGCCCGAGCGTCGAGCCCCTGACCACAGCCGAGCCCGGCACATCGGACGTGCCCGAAGCGTGGTCGCGCGACGGCGTGCTGCTCTACAGCGTGAGGAAGGGAACGACGTACTCGCTTTGGTCGATGTCGATGGCAAATCGACAGGCGAAGCCCTTCGGCGATGTGATCTCGCAGGGGGTACCGACGGATGCCGCGTTTTCGCCCGACGGCCGCTGGGTCACTTATCAGATGGCCAATGCAGACACGTCAGATATGTCGACCTTCGTGCAGCCGTTCCCCGCCACCGGCACGAAGCACGAAATCGGGCGCGGCGGCCGGCCTGTCTGGTCGCCCGACCGGAAGGAGCTGTTCTTCATTCCGGCGCCCGGCCAGCTCCGCATGGTCCAGTTCACAACCCAGCCGATATTCTCGTTCACGTCGCCCGTCGCGGTTCCTCGCCAGTTCGGCATCGCCGGCCCGGGGACGGCGCGGACGTTCGACTTCCTGCCGGACGGCCGGATCATCGGTGTGGGTTCGGCCGACCAGGGTTCGAACAGCGTTGAGCGCCTGTCGCAGATATACGTCGTGCTGAACTGGTTCGCGGAGCTGAAGGCGCGGGTGCCGGTGAGGTAGGTGCGAACGGCGCGGGGACATGTTTCGAGCTGCCGTCCCCTATGTCGTTTCTCGCGCATCGCCGGTCCGACCTCCGAGTGCCCAGGGCGGGCGGCGCGCCGACACAGTAGAATGACGCAGCCGCGGCGCGGCAGCATGGCCCTCACTACCGGCGCGAAACTGGGCTCCTATGAGATCGTCGCCCCGCTTGGCGCCGGCGGCATGGGAGAGGTGTTTCGCGCCCGCGACGCGCGGCTGGGGCGCGACGTCGCGCTCAAGGTCCTGCCCGATCTCTTCGCCAAAGATCCCGATCGGCTGGCCCGCTTCAAGCGCGAAGCGCAACTGCTCGCGGCCCTGAATCATCCCAACATCGCCGCCATCTACGGTCTCGAGGATATGAGCCCTTCGACAGGCTCAGGGCAGGTGGCTGTAGCAGCCCTCGTCCTGGAGCTCGTCGAGGGGCCAACGCTGGCGGATCGCATCGCCGAGGGGCCAATTGCGCTCGACGAGGCGGTACGCATCGGCCGGCAGATTGCCTCCGCCCTCGAAGGGGCGCACGAGCAGGGCATCATCCATCGCGATCTGAAGCCGGCCAACATCAAGGTGCGGCCGGACGGCACCGTGAAGGTGCTCGATTTCGGACTGGCGAAAGCGCTGGAGCCGGTCGCGCCCGCGGCGGACCAGCCGACTCCGGCGACGATCACCAGTCCGGCGCTGACGCGCATGGGCGTCATCCTGGGCACCGCCGCCTACATGAGCCCGGAACAGGCGAAGGGACGCCCCGCCGACAAGCGCAGTGACATCTGGGCGTTCGGGTGTGTGCTCTTCGAGATGCTCACGGGCACGCGACCGTTCGAGGGACAGGAGGTTTCCGACACGCTCGCTTCGGTGCTCAAATCGGATCCCGAATGGCACGCGCTCCCGTCAGTACTGCCGACGTCCATCCGCGCCCTCATCGAAGGGTGCCTGAAGAAGGACCCTCACGATCGCATCGGCGACATCTCGACGCCGCGCTTCATCCTGAGTCAGCCGCTCTCGTCGTCGTCGTCGCCTGTCGCCATCAAAGAGCCGCCTCCGCGCGCCATGTGGGGACGCGTGTTGCTCGTGCTCGCCGGAGCAGCCATTGGCGCGGCCGCGTTCGCCGCCACCACCAACCGGACTCCCCCGCCGCCAGCTCCCGTCGCGCGATTCGCGCTGACGCTGCCGCCGGGGCAGCAGCTCACGGTGCCGCGGGGCCAGGCCGTCGCGATCTCGCCCGACGGCACGCGGATCGCGTACGCCGCCGACGGCCGTCTCTACCTCCGATCGCTGTCGTCGCTCGACGCGACCGCGATTGCCGGCACCGAGGGCGCGATCAGCCCCATGTTCTCGCCGGACGGGCAGACGCTGGCTTTCTGGGCCGACTTGAGCCTCAAGCGGATCGCCATCGGGGGCGGCGTGCCGGTGACGATCTCGCCCGGTGGTACGGTGGAGAGAGGCGGCTCGTGGGACCGCGATGGCATCATGTTCGCGCTCGCTCGCGGCGGCATCGTGCGGATCTCGCCCGACGACGGAAAGTCCACGGTCCTCATCGCCGGCACGAGTGTCGTCGGGCGTCCGGACAGTCCTCATATGCTGCCCGGCGGCCGCACGGTGCTGTACACGCTGCTCGACGAGGGTGCCTTCTACGACAACCGCTGGGACAGCGCGCGCATCGTCGTCCAGTCGATCGACGGCGGCGAGCCGAAGACGCTCGTCGAGGGCGGGAGCGACGCGCGGTACGTGCCGACCGGCCACATCGTGTATGCGCTCCGGGGCACGTTGCTCGCGGTGCCGTTCGACCTCGCGACGCTCAGCGTCACCGGCGGCTCGGTGCCCGTCATCGAGGGGGTGCGGCGTTCGACCGCCCAGGTGAGTGGGGCGGCACTCTACGCGTTCTCGGACTCGGGCTCGATGGTCTACGTGCCCGGACCCGTATCCGAGCAGGAGACCGTCGTCATCTACGACCGCCAGGGCGTTGCCCAGGCGCTGCCGCTTCCACCGGGGGCGTATCGATACCCCCGAGTCTCTCCAGACGGCTCGCAAGTCACCTTCGACTCGCGCGATAACAAGGAGGCGTTCGTCTCGGTCTACAACTTGTCCGGCACGACCGCGCCGCCGCGCATCACGTTCGGCAGCAACAACCGCTACCCGATCTGGTCGGGCGACGGCAAACACGTAGCGTTTCAATCGGACCGGGAGGGGGCTCCCGCGGTGTTCTGGCAGGAGATCGGCAGCGGCAGCGCCGAACGCCTGACGACGGCCGAACCCGGGACGTCGCACGTGCCCGAGTCGTGGTCTCGCGACGGCGTCTTGCTGTACAGCGTGAGGAAGGGAACGGCGGTCTCGCTCTGGTCGCTGTCGATCGCGGATCGGCAGCCGAAGCCGTTCGCCGAGGTGGTATCGCTCGGTCTCCCGACCAACGCGGCGTTCTCGCCCGACGGCGACTGGGTGGCTTATCAGACCGGGGATACGGATTCGTCCGAAGGTTTGACCTACGTGCAGCCGTTCCCCGCGACCGGCACGAGGCGCGAGATCGGCCGCGGCGGGCGGCCAGTCTGGTCGCGCGACGGCAAGGAGCTCTTCTTCGTGCCGGCGCCCGGTCAGTTCCGGATGGTCAAGGTCACGACCAAGCCGACGTTTTCGTTCACACCCCCCGTGGCGGTGCCTCGACCCTTTGGGATTTCCGGTCCGGGGACACCCCGGACTTTTGATTTCTTGCCGGAGGGCCGGATTATCGGGGTCGGTCCCGCCGCGCAGGGCCCAGGCGGGGCGGAGCTGCGCGTCGTGCTCAACTGGTTTGAGGAGCTTGAAGGCAAGGGTGGCGGGAGGGCGGTAGGCGCCAGGAATCTCAGTGTCCAGGCACGGCAGCTCGAAGCAGAAGGACGCGCCGCCATCCGGCTTGTTCTCGGCCCAGAGCGTGCCCTCGTGGGCGGTGACAATCGACCGGCAGACCGCGAGGCCGAGGCCAAGGCCTTGTGGCTTGGACGTCACGAAAGGCTCGAACACATCTTCAAGCTGATGCCCTGCGACTCCTGGCCCGGTATCGCACACCGTCACACGCACACGGTCCAGACCCCCAGTGGTGACGACCGTCAATCGCCGCGCCGTTTCAGGCACTGACTCCATCGCATCGCACGCGTTCAGCACGAGGTTCAAGAGGACCTGCTGCAGCTGCACGCGATCGCCGACAATCGGCGCCAGCCCGCGCTCGCTGCGGATGCTGAGGGACACGCCGCGTCCGATGATGTCCGCGCGCGCGATGTCGATGACGTCCTCGACGACGTCGTTCAGTTGCAGGGGGGCGCGCGGGAGATCGTCGCGGCGCAGGAGGGCGCCGACCTTGTGAATGACGGCCGCCGCGCGGCGGTTATCCTGCGCGATGGCATCGACGATTTCACGAACCTGGACGAGGTTGGGCGGATCGTGCGAGAGGAAGCGCCGGGCCGCGCCGACGTTGGCGAGAATCGCCGCGAGCGGCTGGTTCAGCTCGTGCGCGATCGCCACCGACAGCTCTCCAACCATCGACAACCGGTCGATGTGGGCGAGCTCGCGTCCCTGCTCTTTCAACTGCAGTTCCGTCTGCTTGCGCGCCGTGATGTCCACCTTGATCCCGACCATCCGGGTGGCTCGACCGTCGGCGTCGAAGAGCGTCCTGCCCCTCGACATGATCCAGCGGACCTTGCCGTCCGGCAGGACGATGCGGAATTCGACCTCGATGGGGCGCCTGGCGAGACCGTCGCGTCGTCGCCGCCTCGAGCACAGTGGCCATCGTCGGGATGGATGAGTGCGGCGTAGGTCTCCGGGCTGACGGGCACGTCGAGCGGGACGCCGTACATCCGTCGCGTGATGTCGGACCATTCGAGCCGTTGCTGTGCGATGTCCCAGTCCCATCGTCCGAGCTGCGCCGCGTCGAGCACGACGTCGAGCTCCTCTTCGCTCTGCCGTGCGTTGGACTGCGCGCGGGTTCGATCCTCGGTGAGGGTGGTGAGCGCCATGACGGGCACCCACGCGACGATGAGGAAGAGCTCAATCGCCAGCGCGTTTTCCGCAGGCGAGCCGGCCGCGAAGGGCCCCAGGCCCTGGACCGTCCCCCAGGTTGCGATGAGCGCGCAGGCCATGAACGATGTGCCTGCGCCCCACGATCCCAGCCTGACTGCCGCTGCCACCAGCGCCAGGAACGGCAGGCACACCAGTACCGGAAACGAGGCCGGGACGGGGCGGGCACGAACGAACGCGAACCACGATGCCACAAGCAAAAGGGAGAAGATCAGGACCGCTTCGATCCACTTTCTGCGGGGGACCTGCCGCACGCGAGAGAGGCTTCGCGCAGTCGTCACGATCAGCGGAACGATGGTGATCGCCGACAGGACGTTGGAGAAAAAGCGCGTCTCCCAATTCGTCCAATAGTCGGCTTGTCCCCAGCCGTTCAGTGCGACGAGCGCCGTGTCAAGGAAAGACGAGACCGACGGCGCCACGAACCCGGCGCACACGAGGAGAAGCACGGTTTCGCGGTGCGGGTCCAGCCGCGGCTCGCCCGTGTGCAGGCGGCGGAATGCTCCGGCGCCGACGAGCGCCCCGGCCGAACTACTCACGTACCGACCCAGAAGGATCGCCAGCGGGATGCCGCCTTCGAGCTGCACGGCGAGGTGCGCGACAAAAGTGGCAGCACAAACGGCGACCCAAAAGCGAACCGGCGTCAGGACGAGGCCCGCGAGCAGGATGGCGTCAGGAGGCCACAGGGTCGAGACCGATGTGGACTCGAGTGTGAGCGCGATGCCCATCTTTGCGCCGATGTAGTAACCAAGCGCGACGAGCAGCGCGGCGCGGACCTGCGGATTTCGAGCGATTTTGAAGAAATCGAGGCTGGGAATTCCCCGGGGAAACACGCCCGCCGAGGGGGTCGCGTCCAGCCTCGCCGTCGTGTCAGTCGATGAAACTGTCGGCATTAGTTCGGGGCCCGACGGATTCTGGATCGATTGGCGCCGCTTTTCAACAGAACCTGCTGAACCCTCTGGGCAATTGGCGAACCTAGGGGCACTCCCTAATCGCTCGCCGCATCGCCGATCAGTTACGTGAGAGCCGCCAGCAGGAACAGCGGAATCGACAGGATGAACACGTAGAGAATCGCCTTGGCGATCGAGAAGCGCTGCGCGGCCGCGAGGCCGCCAACCTGCAGCGGAATACTCCAGAAGTAGCTGACGCTGATAGGGCGGGGACTTTAGCACAAACTCATCAGTTACGACGAGCCTGCGTACCTCAGCGCTGTTGAATGTCTGGGTTCAACAAGCCCTTGATGTCGAGGATCGGCGTACCATCCACGGCCTCGAGACTGCGGACGAGCACGCGCGAGCCGTCTCTTCGGCCGCCACGTCAAGCTGCTCGACCATCCGATTCTGGGTGCGCTTACGTCGACCGAGTGGAGAACGCTTCATCTGGTGCACGGACGGCACCACCAGAAACAGCTGCTCCGCCTTCGCAAGCGCACGCTAGAGACTCTGTAAGCGGCTGCTCCAGCGCTACGGGCAAACTGAGCCGTAACGTCAGGTCCGATCCACGAATCCACCCCGCGGCGCTTCCCGAATCCTTTCATCCGCGGCGTGCGGTTTCCGGTCGAGTGTTTAACGCCCGGACGGCAGAGCTCGACGCGTGCAGTTTTTTCGCCGGCAATGTCGATCTGGCCTGCCGTGACTCGACTAGTTGGTAGAGGTAGAACCGGCGGTGGTCGACGGTCGTCACAACAGGAAATTGAGCGCGACTGTCACATTTCCGTGTCCTCGACCGTTTAACCTTGCGGATAAGAAGCAATGAGGGCGTAGCGAGCCATGACCGTTTTGACACTGTGTTCCAGGAGACCGATCATCGTCCGCGTCGAAGGTCCTCTTCGCGTGCCCGTCAGTCGAGCACTGCGTCGAGAAGTCCGCGCGCTGCTTCGGCGCGGCGCGCGCGCCATCGTCGTGGACCTTGCAGACGTGTCGAGAATCGACGCCGCGGGCGTGGGTGAGCTGATCAGGGCGTTCAACATGACGGCTGCCGTCGACGGCGCGCTGCGAATCGCCAACGCGAGCGCGTGGGTCCGGCAGATCCTGGAACTCGTAGGACTCTTCGACCTGCTGAGCGGAGAGGAGCAAATCGAACACGGCAACGCGCGGACGCGAATCGAACGGGTATTCGATTCCCGACGCGGTGGGCAGCGTAAGTCCAACTGAGGAGTCATCATCATGTCACGAGTCGACGTCACGAAATACCCGGATGCTGTGAAGGCCATGTATGGCCTGGAGCGGGTCGCGCGCGAGCGCGGCATCGAGCGGAAGCTGCTGCACCTGATCAAGACGCGCGTGTCGCAGATGAACGGCTGCGCGTACTGCATCGATATGCATACGAAGGATGCGCGTGCGGAAGGCGAGACCGAGCAGCGCCTGTACGGCCTGTCGGCGTGGCAGGAGACGCCGTTCTACACGGCCCGCGAGCGTGCCGCGCTGGAGTGGGCCGAGACGCTGACGCTGATTGCGTCCCATCACGTCCCCGACGAGCTCTACGCTCGCACGCGCGAGCACTTCACCGAAGCGGAGCTGGTCGGTCTGACGATCGCCGTCATCGCCATCAACGGCTGGAACCGCATCGCGATCCCGTTCCGTGCCGAGGCCGGCTCGTATCAGCCAGCCATGGGCGAGGCCGCGGCGGCTGCGCCCGCGTCAGCCTGATCCGCTGAACGCGGCTGGGCGGCCTTCCGTTCACTTTGTGATCACGGTTTCCAGATACTCCCCGGGCACCACGAGGCCCGCTCCTCCGCCCCGGTTCACCGAGCGAAGGAGCGCGATGAGATCGGCTTTACATGTACAGCACGACCGCGCCTGTCAGGGCCAACTCGCCAGCCCACAGCCCGTCCAGAGCGGCGCCATCAGAACGTGTAAATGAGAAAGAGCTGGCGCGGGAGAAAGTCGTGCTGCGCCTGCAATCTGAACCCCGCCTGTTTCAACTCTTCAGTGATCTGCTCCGGTGTGAAACGGAACTGCTCAGGAGGGCCTGACGGCGCGCCTTTTCGGAAGTCGACGATCGCGAGCCGTCCCGACGGCTTCATTGACTTGCGAAGCTCGCGGAAGTATGCCGGCCGGTTTGGGATGTGATGGTAGGTGTCGACGATGAGCACCACGTCGACAGGTTCAGGCAGGCTGGCGCCGTCAGCGCTGCTTAGGACAGCGAAGACGTTTTTCAAGCCCTCTTTGGCCGCCCGCTGCTGGACGTACTCCACCATCGACTTCTCGATGTCGACCGCATAGACCTTCGGTCGAGCCGCAGCCTTTGCCAATCGCACCGTGAAATAGCCAGTGCCGGCGCCGATGTCGGCCACGACTTGGCCTGGAGCCAAGGCCAGCGTTTCGATGATTCGCTCCGGCATCTGCCACTCGTCGCGCGCCGGATCGTCAAACGACTTGGCGTACTGCTCGGGATTGTCGAAGCGATGCTCCATGTGACCGCCGGGCGGAGTCGTCTGGCCCGGCTTTCCAGCCGGCTGCTTATCCTGCGGCTGCGACCATGCGCTCGCCGTCCAGAAAGTGCAGAAAGCCAACGCGACCATTGCCGGAACGCTGCCTGGTTTCATGACGAGCCTCCGAATCTCAGTCTTACGAGCACGTCGGTCGGCATATCTTAGTCGACGATCGACACGTCGAGCTCGGCGAGCCGCGCCGGATTGCCGATGACCTCGATCTCGGTGATCTTACCGTTCGCGATGGTAAAGCGGAGCGCTCTTGTCAATCGTCCCTGCGGCGCCACGACGACGCCGATGGCCCCATTCACGAGCGCGGGCCGCGTGAGCCGCGCCATGTGCCCATAGGCGACCGCCCCCTTCGCCCAGACCGCCGCGCCGCGGATCTCGGTCGGCGCGCCGGCCGCCATGTCGGCGCGAACCACGAGATCCGGATCGAGGACGGCGAGCAGGCCTTCGAAGTCGCCGGCGCGTAAGGCGGAAATGAAGGCGTCGACGACCTCACGCTGCCGCGCGAGATCGGGGTCGGGCGCCGCCGCCGCCGCGCACGCGGCGCCGCGCGCGGCTGGCGAGCTGCCGCGTCGCCTCTGCGGAGCGGCCGACGATCGGCGCGATCTCGTCGAACGGCACCGCGAACATGTCGTGCAGCACGAAGGCGAGCCGTTCCGCCGGCGTCAGCCGTGTCGAGCACGACGAGCAGCGCGAGCCCGACCGAGTCCGCGAGGAGCGCTTCCTGCTCGGGGCTGCTTCCGCTCGTGCCCGTCGCGACCGGCTCGGGCGCGTCCGGGGTCAACGGCTCCTCGCGCCGCGATTGGCGCGACCGCAGCATGTCGAGGCACACGCGCGCGACGACCGTCGTCAGCCAGCCGCCGAGGTTGTCGATCTCCTCGCTATCGGCGCGGCTGAGCCGCAGCCACGCCTCCTGGACCGCGTCGTCTGCCTCGCTCAACGAGCCGAGCATCCGGTAGGCCACGCCGCGCAGATGGGCTCGGTGCTCTTCGAATCGCTCGGCCAGATAGTCGCGTTCGTTCGTCGGCGCGCTCCGGTCGCGTGGCTCGCTCACTGCGTTCGCTCGCACGCTCGCAACGACGGTCAGGTTTATCAGACAGCTTACTGTAAGGACATTGAAGCCAGTCACATTCTCTCGTCGCGTTCCGTCATACCACTGACGGACGAACGGCAGACAATGTGACCCGCCTTCGCCCCGGCTTCGGCGGGCAGGCACAAGGAGAAAACCGGTGAAAATCAAACTGACGACCGTGCACGTC
>CAVRYF010000025.1:0-69572 GCA_963725325.1 uncultured Acidobacteriota bacterium
ACTTTTAATCAGGGTGTCCCGGGTTCGATCCCCGGGCGGCCCACCAGCCTTCGCTCATGATTCAGGCGAAGGCTGTCCACCGTAGCTTGGCTTGAATCCCGCCAAGCGAAGGTGGACACTTCTCGCCCTGAACGAGCTACGGTTGGCAAGCCTCTACAGCTTGCGCACGACCTTCGTCAGCGTGATGGGCTGCTCCGCGTAGTCTTCGATCATCACGCCAGTCTCTCCGCCCGCCTTCACCTTGGCGGCGGCGGCCATTGTGCCAGTTCCCAGCCCGGTATCGTCGACCCGCATCTGGATCACGGCGACATCGTAACCGGCGCGCGGTTTTGCGTCGATCGCGCCGCCACCCACGAAGTGGATCGGCTGATCGGTGACGAGAACGATCACCCGCCCTTTTAACCCCGGCCGCTCACGCGCCCATCGAATCGTCCACTTTCGATCTTTGAAGGCGACCGTGCCAACCTCAGGGGCTTTTCGAAGGGCCGTCAGGAACGCGGGATAGCCACCCGACTTCAGGGCTGTCTCGACTGCTGTGCGGTCAGCCTCGGGCGTGTACCGCTGGACGTTGATCACGAGGTCAGCGGAGGCTGCGCCGCCTTTGCCCCCTATGGCGAGAAGATCGGCAGTGAATGTTTCCGGCGCTCCACCAATCTGGGAGGAGAGCATGACCGGCGTGGTCGAGACGATCAACAGAAGAGCAGGCGCAAACATCTGAACGCGCATGACAGTGTCTCTCCTCAAAAGGGGCAGCGAGGCTCTTTCGCGTGCCGGCGGCCCCGCTTTACAAGAGTTATGCAGTCTACCACCCGGATGCGGCGGGGGAGCCTGCGCTGCCATCGTCAACTACACGAACATCACACCATGCCTGCCGCGTGGACGATACGACTCCGGCTGCCATCTCCCGGGTCGATTGTTCCGCGCACACGCGCGCGATGCGTGCGTCGCCGCTCGCCATCGATGCCCAGCATCAGGTGGTCCTCAGGACCGGCGCCGCGCGACGGCAGCGCGCCGGTCCGCTGTCTGATGGCGATCAGGACCAGCGCCATCCCAATCCCAAGTACTGCCGCCACGATCGTCGCCAGGCGGATGCGCGGGTCGGTAACGGCGACGGCGACAACAGCGGCAACCATCCCTAACCCGCCCACGCCTTCGATCCGGATGTTCGCCATATTGATCAGCGAGGGTGATGGGCTCTCCAGACGCCGTGACACGACGACGCCGGGGGTTCGCGGCCAGTTGATGGCCCGATTGAGAGCGATGAGTAAAGCCAGGACGAGACCGCCGAACAGCCCAGGGAGAAGAATGAGCAGGGGTTCCATGAGGCCCTCCTGTTTTGACTTGCGTGGCCCGGCGGCAGAATACCGGAGCCGTCCAGGATGTGGCCGCCTCCGGCCGCGGGCCCGCGCACGACTCATATTGTACTAGTACAATAATACAAGTCAAGCCCGCCGTGGGACGAGCCGAAGCGCGTCGGTGACGGCTTTCTGCCCCTGGCGTGGGGTTGCGATGAGTGCGACCAGAAGCCAGGCAAGCGTTCCCGGCGGCCGATTGGGGGGTGACTGGGGAACTCCTGCCGAGGAGCCAGAGACAAGCGCGGCAGGCAGCCCGAAAGACTGCCTACCGCGACTGACGACTGCAACTGTCGACTCAGACTGAAGACTGTGGCTGACGACTAACGACTGTCGACTGTCGAGCGACTAACCGACCGTAAATGGAGCCGTAACGCTCGTCCCGCCCCACTCGATGCGCAGCGTCGCGCCCTTCGGCGTGTCGTCGATCGAGATCGTCAGCATCTCGACGGGCGCCTTGGTCTTGCCGGCCGCCATCGGCGTGCGGCCGATCTCGAGATCCTTTTGGTACGGAATGCCCCACTGGCCCGGTTTGCCGAGCTTGCCGAAGATCAGCTGCCAGCCCTTGTCGCCGGGCTCGGTGTTGATCGTGTACGTCCCTGCCGGGAGGCTGTAGCTTCCGAACTTCAGCGCCTTGTCCGTCACGAGCACGGTCGCTTCGTCCGCGCCCGTTCTCCACGGCTGGCCGGCCGGCATGACGGTGGCGTCGGTGCGGCCCTTGAGGTGCGGCTGCCCGTACTCGATCGTGATGTTCGCGCCGTCGATCACCCACGCGGTCTTGACGTGCGGGCTGCCACCCTTGCCGGGGTGAACTGGTGTTGTCTTCTGTGCGCCGACGGAAATACCGAAGGCCATGACGGCGGCCGTGACGAGGGCCGTACATCCACTCTGTCGCATGCGTGTTCCTCCTCGGAAAAGCGCTTGACTGACTTCGTCCCACATTTGGACCCTGCCTCGCGAGCGCGCAAACGGGCAAAGCTCGAGATGTTAACCCCGAACAAGACGGGAACATTCCCGATCCCCGATTCAGATGATCTTCTGTCCGAGCGCCGACATCGCCAGTTCGGCGCCGAGGACGGCCGTCGTGTTGCGGTCGTCGAGGATCGGATTGACCTCGACCAGATCGAGCGCGCGCAGGAGGCCGGAGTCCGCAATCATCTCCATCACCATGTGCGCCTCGCGATAGTCGAGGCCGCCCTTGACCGGGGTGCCGACGCCAGGAGCGATCGACGGGTCGCACACGTCGAGATCGAACGACACGTGGATGCCTGCGGTTCCGCGGCCGGCGAGCGCCAGCGCCTGTTCGACGACCGAGGCGATGCCCGATCGATCGATGTCCTTCATCGTGAAGACGTGCACGCCCGAGGCGCGCACGATCTCTTTCTCGCGCGCATCCAGGTTGCGGATGCCGATGAGCACGGTGTCGTCGGCCGCAACCTTCGGCGAGAAGCCTCCGATCCGCGACAGCTCGGCGGGCTCGGGGCCGAGGAGCGACGCCAGCGGCATGCCATGAACGTTGCCGCTGCCCGAGCTCGCCGGCGTGTTCATGTCGCCGTGTGCGTCGACCCAGATGAGGCCGAGGGGTTTTCCCGATCGCCGCACGAAATCAGCCGTCGCCGCGACCGACCCCGCGGCAAGACTGTGGTCGCCACCGAGCACGAGCGGGAAGCCGCCCTTCTCGAGGACTCCAAGCGAGGTCTTGTAGAGCCGTTCGCACACGCGCGCGATTTCGCGGATGTACTTCTTCTTCGGATCTCCGAATGCCTTGACTTCCGGAATCGGCGCGACGAGATCGCCCTCGTCGTGCACGGTGACCCCGAGGGTCGTGAGCCGCTCGGCGAGTCCGGCGATTCGAAACGCCGATGGTCCCATGTCGACGCCGCGGCGATTGCCGCCGAGGTCGAGCGAAACGCCGATGAGGTGAAGAGGCTGCGCGGGCACGGCCGATGACTGTACTATACGGCACACCCCGCATGCCTCAGGTTGACGACCACGGTAAACATCAGATAATCTGAGGTTTCCGGCGGCCGACCCGTCCTGTGACGCGGCGCTGAACTGCCGCGCTACGAAGGAGCTCGTTCATGAAGCGGTTCGAGGTTGGAGCCCGGGTCGTAGAACCTACCTATGGCCTGGGATCAGTGGTTGCGGTCGAAGACGCCTACACGCGCGTGCAGTTCGACGAGCACGGAATCAAGAAATTCCTGACGAGCATGTCGAAGCTCGAACCGAGCGACGAACCGGTGCCGGCGGGCCTGCGCAGCGGGAAGCCGCGGAAGAAGCGCGCCCCCAAAAAGACCGAAACGCCCTCCTAGCGCGTTCACCGTCCGCGGACGCGAACGTCCGCGCGCGCCTCTCCTACCTCTTCACGGACACCGACATCCCTTCGCTCGACGGCGACACGATCGTCGTCCAGAGCGTCGGTGTCTTCCAGATCGCGTCGAGGAAGTCGCCCATCTCGCTCCGCTTGTTCACGACGTTGTGGGCGACGAAGAGGCCGCCCTTGTTCAGGCGGGGCAGCATCAAGTCGAGGAAGCGCTTGTAGTCCTTCTTCCAGGCGTCGAGAAACACGAAGTCGAACGATCCCGAGAGGGTGGGCAGGTGCGCGAAGGCGTCGCCGGGCACGACCGTGACGATGTCGGAAAGGCCGGCGCGTTTGATGTTCTCTGCCAGCTCGCGCGCGCGCACGGGGTCGTATTCCATCGTGACCAGCGTGCCGCCCGTCTCGCGGAGTCCCATGCCGATCCAGATCGCGCTGTAGCCGCTCGCGCCGCCAATCTCGAGCGCCCGCTTCGCCTTCGACGATGCGATGAGCACGCGGAGGAAACGCCCGTCTTCTTCCGACACGGCGAGCTGGCCCTTGTCCTGCGCCTTGATGGCCGCGAGCACTTTCTCGACCTCAGGCGTCTGTGCGCGGACGACGCTCAGCATCGTCGCAACAGTAACCGTCAGAAGAACAGCGATTCGCATGGGTTCAGATTTCCGCGTTCAATTCAGCAACCACCAGTCGGCATTCAGGATTTCATCTTATCAGCGAAGCCGCCCGCGCACCCGCGGCTCTACCGTCGGCGACACAATCCGGGACGCCGATCGAGTGGAAGCCGCTGCCGGCCACGAACAGTCCGGGCAGCGCGGCAAGCCGCTCGTCGACGCGGGACATCCGCGCGGCGTGTCCGACGTTGTGCTGTGCGCCCGCGCGTGACCACCGTCGGACCCGGGCGAGGTGCGGTGGGCCTGCGGTCCGCAGTACTCCCGCTACGTCCCTCGTGGCAATCTCGACGAGGGCCTCATCGGGGAGATCGACCACGTCGGGGTCCGGTGCGCCCCCGAGAAACGCGCGGAGCAGGACCATCCCCGGACGCGCGCGGTCCTGCCACTTCGACGACACCCAGGTGCACGCGGTGATGCGGAGTCGGCTGTGCTGTCGCGCCACGACGAAGCCGCTGCCGGCGAGGGGGTGGTCGACGCTCGCGCGCGGCCAGGCGAGGGCGATGCTGACGGTCGAGACATAGGGGACCTCCGAGCAGAGTCCGGCGAGGACCGGGTCGGTTCGCGCGAGCAGCCGCGCGGCGGCGTGCGCCGGCGCCGCGACGATCACGGCGCGGGCGTCGACCGTCCCGTTGCCGCTCTTAACCTGCCACTGACCCGATGCCTGCGAGATGACGTGCGCGCCGCTTCGAAGGCGCACGCTTCCGGGAGGCAACCTGCCCTCGATTGCCGAAACGAGCTCGCCCATCCCGCCGCGCAGCGCCTTGAAGAGTCCATCGCCAACCGAGGCGCTGGGCGATGGCGGGTCGAAGAGCCGGCCGCTGCGCGCGGCCGCCACGAGCCGCGGGGCGACAGCGGTGATTGACAGCTTCTCGACGTCACCGGCATGGATCCCGCCGAGCAGCGGCTCGGCGATGAGGCCGACCGTCTCCGGACCGAAATGCCGGCGATAGAAGTCCGCCACCGACTCGTCACCGGGGTCAGATCTCGATTTGCTGATCGACGCCTGGTTCGGCGAGCCAGCAACGGGAACATCGAGATCTGACCCCGACGCCCCGTGCGCATCCATCGCGCGCACGAGATGCTCGCGTGCGGCGGGCGAGAGAAGCGTGTACTCCGCGACGCCGGCGCGAGTGGTTGGAATACCGAAGACCGATGGTGATGGCAGCGCGTGCAGCTGGCCGCTTCGCATGCACGAACGCCGTGCGTGGGGGAGTGGTGGACATCAGGCGAGCGCCGAGGCCCAGTTCTTCACAGAGCCGAATCGCGGCCGGCTTGGTCGCGAGCATCGAGTCGGCGCCAGCGTCGATGGTGAAGCCATCGACGTGGTCCGTGTGGACCAGGCCACCCGTGCGGTCGGACGCTTCGAGCAGGACGAAGGGCACGCGGCGAGTCGCGAGCTCGTAGGCTGCTGCGAGCCCGCTGATTCCTCCGCCGATGATGACGACGGGCTCAGGCACGTCGGAAATTCTGAACTCTGAATGCTGAATGCTGAAGTGAATTCTGAAGGGGAAGGGATGAATTGAATGACGAAGTTATCAAGTATGAAATCAGGATGTCGTCCGTACCCGTGTCCTCGCATGGACGTGCTCGGCCAGTGCCTGCAGGCTCTCGACGGGCGTCTGCGGCAGCACGCCGTGACCGAGGTTGAAGATATGCCCGGGCCGACCGCCGGCCCGCCGCAGGATGTCGTCGGCGGCGGCCAGCAGACTCTCGCGCGGCCCGAACAGGCGGGCGGGATCGAGGTTGCCCTGGATGCCGCGCGACGCGCCGATCGTCTTCCAGGCCTCGTCGAGTCCCTGGCGCCAGTCCACGCCGATCACATGGCCCCCCGCCTCGACGAGATCCGGAAGGATCGCCGTCGCGCCGACACCGAAGTGGATGAGTGGCACACCCGTGCCGGCGAGGCCGTCGAAGATCCGCTTCGTGTGCGGGAGCACGAACTCGCGATAGTCGGCGCGTCCGAGCGCGCCGGCCCACGAATCGAAGATCTGCAGCGCCTGCGCACCAGCCGCGACTTGCGCGCGCAGATAGGTCGTCATCGTGTCCGCGAAGAGCGCGCAGAGCCGATGCCAGCTCGCGGGCTGCTCGTACATGAACGTCTTGGTGCGGAGGTAGTCCTTCGACGGTCCGCCTTCGATGGCGTAAGCGGCCATCGTGAACGGTGCGCCGCCGAAACCAATCAGTGGAACCCGTCCCGCAAGCTCACGTCGCAACAACCGAATCGTTTCGAGCACGTGCCCGAGCGCCTCGGGCTCGAACGTCGTCAGGCGCGCGACGTCAGCGGCGGACCTGATGGGGTTGGCGATCGACGGCCCCTCGCCTTTGACGAAGTCAAATTCGAGGCCCATCGGCGTGAAGGGGAGCAGCAGGTCAGAGAAGAGGATGGCCGCGTCGAGGTCGATGACATCGAGAGGCTGAAGCGTGACGACGACGGCCAGTTCCGGCTGACGGCACAGCTCGAGCAGGGAGTACTTCTCCCGAAGCGCGCGATATTGCGGAAGGTAGCGGCCGGCTTGCCGCATGAACCAAACCGGTGTGGCGTCCACCGGCTCGAGCCGACATGCCCGGAGAAACCGATCGGACACGTCAGGAGGCCAATCTACGACACCATCGTGCGGGCGAGGGTCAGGAGGTCCTCGAGGTACATCGGCTTGAACCGGATCGATGCGCCGAGGGATCGCAGCTCGTTCTGTATGGCATCTGCCAGAAAGTAGTCGCCAGTGACAATCGCGACTGGCACTTCGACGAGGTGCGGCTTGGTCCGAATCAAGCGGAGGAACTGGAGCCCGTTGGTAATTGGCATCCGCATGTCGAGGATGATGGCGTCAGGCGCGACGCTGTCGGCGATCTCCATTCCCGCCTCGGCGGACATGGCGGTGGCGACTTCGAACCCCTCGAGTTTGAGGATCCGCGCAAACGTGTCCGCCACCGACCGGTCGTCGTCGACGATGAGGATTGTCCGAGTGGCAGACTCGGTGGGATGATTTTCGAGGGACGAAATCACTGCATCATTCTCATGGGAAAAGACATCCACGTCAAGGAGGGGGGGCGATCTCCTGCAACGACCGCTATACAATTGGCGCGGAACCTGTCTATAATTGGCCGCTTCTCTGCAGGTTTTTCTGTGCTGTCCTTCGCCTCCCGGAGGTCAAGTGAGCCCGATCCTGGTGCGTCCCGTTCGCGAGCAACTCGAACACGATCGCGTGATCCGGCTCCTGCAGGTCAAGCTGAAGCGGAAACACGAGGTCATCGCGAACATCGGCGAGGACCAGAGCACATCGATCAAGATTGGGCAACTGCAGATCTACCCCGACCTGGTCCTGACGACGGCCGACCGCGGCCGAAAGCTCATGGGGACGGTCGAAGTAGAAACGTCGGAGTCGGTCAATCACCTCGAAGCGCGGTCCCAGTGGGCCCATCTCGGCCGCGCGCGCGCTCCGTTTCACCTCTACGTGCCGCTGGGCTCGGTCGACATCGCCCGCCGGCTGGCCGCCGAGAACCAGGTCAACGTGACGGAGCTGTGGAGCTTCCACACCATCGGCGATCAGACGCACTTCCGGCTCGTGCACCGGACGCCTGAGGATACGCGGCGCTCGAGCGAGCCCCGCGGGATCGTCACATCCAACCGCCCCGAACCGCCGAAGCCTGTCGTGGCCCCGGTGGCGCCGCGGCCGGTGAAGGCCGTCTCCGCTCCGCCCCCTGCGCCCGTGAAGAAGACTGCCGTGGCGGCGCAGAAGCCTGCCGCTGCGCAGAAGCCTGCCGCTGCGCAGAAGCCTATGGCCACGGCGCCGAAATCTGCTCCATCGACGCAGAAGCCCGCCGCTGCGGTACGGCCGGCTCGCCCGGTGAAGAAGGGTGTCGCCGCGCCGGCGCGCAAGGTCACGGCCTCGTCGTCGCGCAGTGCGGCGGCGTCCCGCAAGCCCGCTCCCGCGCGCGCCCAGAAAAGGAAGTAGACCCTGCCGTATCTGCGATTCAATCGCGACAAGCACGGCTACGAGAACACATTCGTCGTCGAGAGCGACCGCCGTCGCGGGCGATCGCGGACGCGCGTGCTCTATTGGTTTCGGACGCCGCCCGGCGTCAAGGTCGGACGTGCCGCGCTCGACGAGGATGCCATCCGTCTGATCGAGCAGCTCAACCCCGGAATAGAGTTCGACTGGACGCGGATCCTGAAGGGGCAGGGGGCGCCGCCGACCGAATCGCGACCGCCGGCCGAGATCAGACGACCGCGGCCCGACAACCGCCGGCCTCAGCCCTCGCAAACGCCGGCCCCGCAAAGGTCCGCTCAGCCGGTCGTCACGGCCGTGCCCCTCGAGGTCGAGCCCGCGGAAGTTCCGTCCGGTGCTGCCGCGCCTGAAACGATCGCTCAGTTCGCGGCAGCTGACTCTGTCCCCGATCCGACGACGGACGCGCCCGCGAGGACTGACAGTGATATTCCCACGCCTGCGCACGGCAGGATCGGCGCGGAGGGGGTCCAGCGCCTTCGCGCGCGCTACGCCGAGATCCTCGTGCGGATTTCCGAGCGAACCTCCGACGCGGCGAGGCGGGAAGAGCTGAAAGCGCAGGCCGATCGTCTAAACCCTGATGCCTGGGTGACCGACGACGAGGTGGTCCAGGGGCTCGAGCAATACGAGTCGGTGTTCGCGTCGCTGCGGGAAGTCGTTGGTCAGAAGCGGCGTCGGCGGCGCCGGGGGCGCGGGCCCAGGCCGGCTCAGCCGGGTGGGGCGAGCCCGGACGCCTCAGCTGGCCAGACCGCGGGCGACTCGAGCGATTCGTTCGACGGGCCTGAGGAGATGGGCGGTCCGGAGGGCGATGCAGGCAATGGCCACGACGGCGGCGACCTGCCGCCGGGCGAGGGCTGACGCCAACTCTCTGTATAATCGGAGCATGCACGTGAACACTCTGCCTCGACTGATGTGGCCTTGCGCGCTCGGGGTCGCGCTCGTAACGGGCGCAGTCGTTCGCGCCCAGAATCCGCCCGCGACGCCTCCAGCGGCGCCGGCGAAATCGGCACCCGAACAGGTCATTCGCACGGGCGTCGAACTGATTACCAGCGACGCCATTGTCCGCGACAGCCGTGGCCAGTTCGTCGCGGACCTCAAGAAAGACGAATTCGAGATTTTCGAAGACGGGGTGAAGCAGGAACTGGTGTCCTTCACCTTGACCCACGGTGGACGTGTCTACAACGTCGCGCAGCCGCCACCGCCGCCCGCGCAGGAGGGGATCATCCTGCCGCCGGCGCGGCCGACCAACGACGCCGCGGGGCGCATCTTCCTGATATTCGTCGACGACCTGCACCTCGACTTCCGCAACACCGGCCGCATCCGCGAGCTCTTCAAGAAGATCTCGAAGGAGCTGATCCACGACGGCGACATGTTCGGGATCGTGTCGACCGGCCCCTCGTCGATCTCGATCGACCTGACGTACGACCGGAAGCGCCTCGATCAGGCCATCACGAAGATCACCGGTTCGGGCCTCGCGCCGAAGGACATCCTCGATGTTCCCGAGGGTGCGCAAGGACCGCCCGAAGTCCGGTATCGAGCGCACGTCGCGTTCTCGACGGCCAACGACATCGTCAACAACCTCGCGCAGATCCACAACCGGCGGAAGGCCTTCATCTACGTGAGCAACGGGTACGACTTCAACCCGTTTCAGGACACGCGGAAGAAGCAGGATGAAGAACGCTACGGCACGACGCAGCAGCAGCAGGATCCGTCGTCGACCGAGGGCACCGGCAACAACCCGCAGGACAGTGATCCGTTCAAGGTCCAGGGCAACAAGTTCTATCAGGCCGACCTCGTGTCGGAGCTCTCCTACCTAACGCGCGCCGCCAACAAAGCGAACGTGACGATGTACACGATCGATCCGAGAGGTCTCGTGGGCATGCCTGACCTCGACGAGAAGGTCGACATGATGGAGTGGCAGGCGTATGTCCGCACGTCGCAGGACAGCCTGCGAACGATCGCCGAGCTGACGGGCGGCTATGCGGCGGTCAACCAGAACGACTTCGACAAGGCGTTGAAGCGCATCGACGCCGAGACCAGCGACTACTACGTCGTCGGTTACTACTCCAACAATCCGGATCCAACCAAGAAGAACCGGACGATCGAGATCAAGGTCACGCGCGACGGATTGAACGTCATGCACCGCAAGGGCTATACGTTGCAGTCGCGCGGCGGCGGTACATCTCCATCAAAATAGGAGCGGCTGGCGCCGCTCCCGCCACGTAACAGGATCGGGCCGGATGCGTCCTGACATCCGGCCGTCCCTTCCAATCGTTCGCCTGCGGCGTCACGATTTCGTCGCCGGCCGTCTGCTATAATTTGCGACCGTCGGGGCTCCCCGCACGCGACGATCCGAGACGCGTGCGGCGGCGCGCTTCGACGCGACGGCTCGGCTGATCACCTCCTCCGCTTAGCCCAGTTGTCTTCGACGTGCTCTTTTGTATTTCGAAGTGAACTCCCTTGTATTTCGAAAGGATTGGAGAACTACACGATGAACTCCTGTACCAAGGCTTTGCGGAGCCTCTCGATGGCCCTGTGTCTGCTGCTCGCCGGAACGGCGGCAGCCAACGCACAGACCGTCACGACCGGCAGTCTCGCCGGCGTCGTCGTTGACGCGCAGAAGGGAGTGCTGCCGGGCGCGACTGTTGTTGCGACGCACACGCCAACGGGCACGAAGTACGAGTCGGTGACGGACGCCGAGGGGCGTTTCAATATCCTGAGCATGCGCGTCGGCCCCTACACGGTCTCGGCCGTGCTGAGCGGCTTCCGGAAGGAAGAGCAGGCCGACATTCAGGTCGCGCTCGGCGAGCAGCGGTCCATCGCGTTCACCTTGAAGATCGAATCGATCGCTGAGACCGTGGAGGTCATCGGCCAGAGCTCGATCATCGACAGCTCGCGCGCCGGTACGGCCGACAACATTTCGTCGCAGGCCGTTCAGAGCCTCCCGACGATCAGCCGCAATATTGTCGACATCGCGCGCACCTCGCCCTACTTCAATCCCGCGGGGCTCAACGAGGATCCGCTCGCGCTGTCGGTCGCGGGTCGCAACAATCGGTACAACAACCTGCAGATTGACGGGGCCGTGAACAACGACGTGTTCGGTCTCGCCCCGTCGGGTACGCCCGGCGGCACCACTGAAGCACAGCCGATCAGCCTGGACGCGGTACAGGAGCTTCAACTGGTCGTGTCTCCGTATGACGTGCGTCAGGGTGGGTTCTCGGGAGGCGGCATCAATGCCATCACCAAGAGCGGCTCGAATGCGCTCAAGGGCACGGCGTACTTTTTCGGCCGCAATCAGGACTGGGTGGGCGAAGCGCCCAATGGCACGAAGATCAGCCAGTTCAAGGATCAGCAGTTCGGCGGCAGCGTCGGCGGGCCGATCGTTCACAACAAGGCGTTCTTCTTCGGCAACGTCGATTGGACGCGGAAGGACAACCCGTCGGGCTTCTCCGTCAACAGTTCCGGGCAGCAGTTCGGCCGCGGCCCCGAGATCGACCGGCTCGTCAGCATCCTTCGAACGAAGTACAACTACTCGCCGGGCGGCACGGAAGAGTTCATCCGCACGATCGACAGCAATAAGTTCTTCGTCCGTGCCGACTTCAACATCAACCCGCGCAACCAGCTCACGGTGCGGCACAACTATCTCGATGCGATGAACGACATCGGCCGCCCGACGACGGCGCTGTACTTCATGCCGGACAATTTCTACCGCATGAAGAACACGACGAATTCGACCGTGGGCCAGTTGAACAGCACGCTGGGGTCGGCGGTGAACGAGCTGCGCTTCACCTATCAGCGCATTCGCGACCGCCGCGGCGCCGGTCCGGGGGAAGAGAAGCCGTTTCCCTTCATCCTCGTCGACCTCAGCGCGGGACAGGTGCGTGCGGGCCGTGAGAACTTCTCGACGGCCAACGAGCTCGATCAGGATGTCTACGAGCTGACCGATGATTTCACGCTGCTGAAAGGGCGGCACACCTTCACGTTCGGCACGCACAACGAGTTCTTCAGGTTCCGCAACCTGTTCATCCGCGACAGCTTCGGCAGCTACCGTTTTGCGAATCTGGATTTGCTGGAGCAGGGCCTTGCGCAATCCTACGACTACAGCTTCTCGCTGACCAGCGACCCGCTGCAGTCGGCGAAGTTCCGCGTCCGGCAGTTCGGGTTCTACGCCGGCGATCAGTGGCGGCCGCGCACGAACCTGACGCTGACTTACGGCGTCCGGGCGGACATCCCGATATTCCCGGACAAGCCGACATCGAACCCGCTGACGGTAAGCTCGTATGGCTACCGGACCGACGAGGTGCCGAGCTCGGTGATGTGGTCGCCTCGCATCGGGTTCAATTACGCGCTCTCCGACAACAACACCGAGCAGGTGCGGGGCGGCGTCGGGCTCTTCTCCGGCCGCACGCCATATGTCTGGCTGTCGAATCAGTATGGCAATACCGGCATCGAGTTCCGCCGCCTGTCCCTGTCCTTCAACGCGAACAACCGGATTCCGTTCGTGACCGACACGACGGCGCAGCCGACCTCTGTCGGCAACGCCGCGACCAACGAGGTGGACCTGATCGATCCGGACTACAAGTATCCGTCGCTGGTGCGGTTCAACCTGGCCTACGACCGCGACCTCGGGGTGTTCGGACTCATCGGCACCGCCGAGTTCCTCTACTCGCAGAATCTCAACGACGTGAGGTATGAGAACCTCAACCTGCAGCAGGTAGGCACGCGTCTCGATGGTCGGCCATTCTACGCGCGCACCGTGAACCCGGCGATCTCGGATGCGATCTTCCTGACCAACACCGACCAGGGTGACTCCTGGAGCATCGTGTTCAAGGTGGATCGGCCGTTCCGCAACGGCTTCTTCATGAGCGGTTCGTACCTCTACGGCGAGTCGACGTCCATTCTCGACGGCACGTCATCGCAGGCCGCGTCGAACTGGGGGAACGCCTATATTTCCGGGAATCCGAATGATCCGCCGAACGTGCGCTCGAACTTCGATCCAGGTCACCGCATCACCCTGTCCGGCGGCTACGATATTCCCGTGCCGGGCGGCTTTACCGTGACGGCTTCGGCGTTTTACAGCGCCCAGTCGGGCCGCCCCTGGTCGGCGAACTTCGGCAGCGACTTCAACGGCGACGCGCGCACGACCAACGACCTGCTCTACATCCCGGCGAGTGCCTCCGAACCCATCACCTACACCAACGGCACTTTCCAGGACCTGATGAACTTCGTCAACGCCGAGCCGTGCCTGGCCGACGACATCGGCAAGTCGCACGTCCGCAACGCGTGCCGCGCGCCCTGGATCAATACCTTCGACATGCGCCTCAACGTCGGCCTGCCGTTCAAGCGCGTTAAGGCGGAGATCACCTGGGACCTGCTCAATCTCCTGAATCTCTTCGATCGGAACGCCGGCCTCCTGGAGTACGCGAACTTCAACGACCTGCTCGTGGTCCGGCCGACGATCGCCGCCAACGGCGCGACGACCTACAATCTGGCCAACCTCTTCCCGAACGGCGTGTTCCAGACGCCGCAGGAGCAGTACACGCGGAACGACTTGCTGTCCCGCTGGCAGATGCAGTTGGGGGCGAGGATTCGATTCTGAAATGCTGAATGCTGACGTCTGAATGCTGAACTGAATTCTAAATTCACTTCAGCATTCAGCACTCAGCATTGCTTGTCGCGCAGCTCCCCCCGCACGCGCGCGATTGCTTCCTTCAGATAGTGCTCGTCGAGCTCGATCCCCACGAAGTCCAGGCCCAGTTCCGCGCACGCCACGGCGGCGCTTCCCAGTCCGAGAAACGGGTCCATCACCAGACGGAGCCGTGAGAGGCCGTGGAGTTTGAGGCAGTAGGTGGCCAGGCGCGGCGGGAACGTCGCCGGGTGCGGGCGGTCTTTGTCGCGGCTTTGAATCGTCTCGTACGGAATGAACCACGTGTTGCCGCGACAGCGCTTGTTGTTCCCGCCGGTTTGCCATCGAGCGATGTTCGACTCGTCCTGGTAGGCCACGCCAATGGCGCGGCGGTCGAGGGGTGTCCGGCCCTCCGGCGTGAACTGGAACACGAACTCGTGGCAGTCGTTCACGAAACGTTCGCTGTTGATGGGCTTGTAGTGACCGATGGCCAGGTCGCGATCGAGGCCCGCGGCGGCGCCTGCCGCCTCCTGGTCGATCGCGATCGACTTGATCCAATGGATGGTGTTCTGGAGGTGCAGGTGCTTCCGCGCCGTCTGGGCGACCTCCATCGCGGTCCAGGGATCCGTGGGTTTGGCCCCGACATTGAGGAAGAGAGACCCCTGGGGCGACAGCGTCCGCGAGGCCGCCTTGATCCAGGCGTCGCTCCACTCGAGGTAGCTCGCGCGCGGTAGCGAGTCGTTATAACTGCGATACGACACGCCGAGGTTGTAGGGTGGAGACGTCACGATAGCCGAGACAGCACCGGGCTCGATGGCGCGAAGGACCTCGACGCAGTCACTGTGGTAGAAGCGGAGAGTCGCGCCCCGCGGCGTCTGGAGTGTCGTATGGGCCTTGGGGAGTCGCGCGGGCTTCCAGGCGAGGGGCATCGCTCGAGAGTGTACAGAAAAAGGGGCCGTGGGTCCCTTTGCCATACGCAAACAGAACCCACGGCCCCGGCGTACGCCAAGGCGGAGGTCGATGCCCCTTCGATTAGGAGGCTTTGGCCGTCACCGCGGTCATCCTGAACCGGGTCGGAGCCAGCGTGTGGTTCCGGCGGTGGTCATGATGATCGCAAGCCGACCCTTTCTCCTCGACGTACGTGATCTCACGGTTGGTCGCGAGCTCCCGGTAATGACCGGTCACGCAACCGCACGAGAGATTCGTAAAGCCGAGGAGACGGACGAGGCTCATCATCCCAGAATCCTGTTGATGCCCCGACAGGTGACGCCGCAGACGTTGCGAACCTCGCCGTCGGGTATTACTTCTGCCGCAAATGTGAGCAATTCCTGTACCTGAACGGACACGATGGAACTCGAGCGAACCAGTCGGCCCGACGCTCCGTTAGACACCGGAGGTTTCTTGAAGGTTTCGACGCACTTGCTGAGGGAAGTCAAGCGATAGCGCCAAAGAGTGAGGGGCCGGCATTCGGTCATTGGACTGCCTGATTTCCCCGTGCCAGTTGAATTGCTTCGACCAACCGGTTGGATCGTGTTGCACGAGAGATGCTGGACGGAACAGTTTCTTACAGAACTGGGACAGGAATCGTCAGGCGTCGCCGAGCGCGGTCGAAGGGTGCCGAGCCTCTGGGTCTGCGCTTCGAGCTCGGTACGCCCGGCGCGCCAGGTAGGCCGCCATCGTTGAACGGTCATTGAACACGGCCGACGGTGAGCGGCGCTTCAATGCGAGGTATTCTGCGCGATGCCGGACTTCTGTCTGCACGGGAGGCGATACTTCGAACTTTGAACTCCGGGTCCCGACGCCGGGGACGTGTTGAAGCCATGGGGCCGATGAGCACCACACACTAGTCCCGGCCGCAAAATGCCGGTTCCGAGCGTCGAGGCGTCGGCGATTTCCGTAATGAGGCGGTGGCACCCGATTTGAACCGATAACATGAACCGTAGGCGAGAGTCGCCGGCAGTGGAGATTTTGGGGCCGAATCTGTCGGATCGATCACATAAATGGTTGCGAACTATGGAGTTTGCTGTTAAACTTCTGGTTGTTTCACGCTCTTACCTGACACGGTTGCCCCCAGCCAGCCGGTATCGTGACGGAGGATTCGTGCGTTTGATCCGCCCGATGAACTTGGCCCGCATTTGCACGCTCGTGCTGGGCGTGGGTGTGGCTGTACCGGCTCCGGTCCAGGGCGCTCCGGCCGCGCAGGCGCAGAAATCCACCGCGACCACGCGGAAAACGACCGCAAAGAAGACAACTTATTCGGCCAGCGCCTCGAGCGCCCGCAAGGCGCGGCTGGCCCGCGCGAGAGCCGCGGCGCGCGCGCGCGAACAGACACGCGTGCGCGCGCTCCAGACGGCGATGACCCCGCGCTTCAAGATCGACGCGACGGGAGCGCTCGTGCCCGATATCCGCGCGGCGGCCTCGATTATTCTCGATCCGAGTACCGGCGCAGTGCTCTGGCAGGAGAACGCGCAGGAGAAGCGGTCGATCGCCAGCATCACGAAGGTGATGACTGCCGTCGTGTTCCTCGAGGATCAGCCGGATCTCTCGCAGGTGGTGACCGTCGAGCGTGGCGATACCTACGCCGCGTCGACGACCTACCTCCGCGCGAACGAGCGCATCACGCTCGACAACCTCCTGCACCTCACGCTCATCGCGTCGGACAACGCCGCGGCCCGCGCGTTCGCACGCCTCTCGCACGGCGGGACTGCCACCTTCGTCGAGCGGATGAATTCAAAGGCCGTCGAGCTCGGCCTCGAGAGCACGTCGTTCACCGACCCCTCCGGCCTCAAGCCCGAGAACATGTCATCGGCCTACGACCTCTCGCGGCTCATCACCTACGCCTCCTCGGACGAGCGCATCGCGCCTATCATGCGGACGGCCGAGTACAAGGTGGAGACGAACCGCCGCACGATCAGCATCCACAACACCAATCGGCTCGTGATCGACGGCGACGTCACGGTGATGGCTGGAAAGACGGGTTTCATTTCGAAGGCCGGCCACTGTCTGGTCACGCTGCTGCGCATGCCGGCGGGCAACAGGTCGCGTTTGTCGTGCTTGGCGCCAACTCCAACCCCGGGCGTTTCTGGGAGACCCGCCACCTCTTCAACTGGCTGTCGCAGAGGACGACCGACCTGCTGCAGAAAGATCAGCACCAGGACTAATCGGCTCCCGCTATCGTCTAGCGGTACCCCTTCTGAATCGCCGCCGCGTCGAGCGGCAGCGTCGCCACTCCATCCACGACGGGCATGACCGGCCTCGAGGCACGACGGGCGTCGTACGCCTTGATATAGCGTTCGCACACGTCGCACGCATACAGCCGGTACTGGCCGTCGCGGCTGGCAAACGACGTGATGCGCGAACGATCGGCGTTGAGGCAGAAGGGGCAGGTGAGCGGCTCGAAGTGCCAGCGCGCCGCGCAGCGGCCGCAGATAAGGAGCCGGTCGGCCGCCGCGGTGATGACCGCGAGGTCCGGCTCACCGCCGCAGAGCGGGCAGCTTCCACGGTTCCAGCCGGCCAGGTCGCTTCGCGCCATCACCGCATCGCCGGCGCGGGTCAGGAACGGGCGCATCGCCTGCTGAAGGACTGATTCGAGTCCCTCGAGCTCAGGGCTCACGGGTCCGGCGCCCGGCCGCACCGCCTCGTACCACGTGCGGACGATGCCCGGGAGGCGTTCCGCCTGGAGGGCGAGCTCTTCCGCGCGCCGGTGGTCCGCAGCCTCGAGCGCGTCGTGGTTGCGCATGGCCGTGGCCGTCGCCCGCAGCAGGAAGCGCAGGTCACTCCAGTCGACGGGCAGGTGCTCGAACTGCAGGATCGGGCCTGACGCGAGCAGGCCCTTCAGGTAATCCGCCTCGAGCTTGATCGACGGCAGCGGCACGCGAGTCTGGATTCGTCGCTGGATCTGCAGCAGCTCGATCTGGAGGTCCGCCGCCGCCGCCAGGTCTGGCTGTTCCTGCTTCAATCGCCGCAGCTCGGTGATTTCCCGGGACTCCGGCCGTGCCGAAGGAGAAGGTGCCGGGCCCTGTGGGTCACTCACGCCCGCGATTTTAGCAGAGCTGGCCATTCCGACCCCGGGTCGCAGTCGGGAGTGCCCGCGTGCTAAACTGAGCGTTTGTGTAATCCCCGTTATTGACGACCGACAGCTGCATGACAGACGAAACGCCAGAGAAGAAAGTCAGGAAGCGCGCGCCCTCCAGGAACGTGGCCGCGCCGAAACCGAAGAAGGTTGCCGCGCCGAAGAAGGCGAGAGCCGCGCCGGCCCGGTCGAGATCGAAGAGGATCGCAGTGCAGATGCCTGCACCCTTGTCGGTGCTCATGGTGACGTCCGAAGCGCATCCGTTTGCCAAGACGGGCGGCCTGGCCGAGGTCTCGGCGTCGTTGACCGATGCGCTCGGCGCGCTCGGCCACACCGTGACGCTCGTCCTGCCGCGCTATCGAGCCGTAGCCGTCGATGGAGCCGAGCGGCTGCAGACCCGGTTGCGCGTGGGCGATCGGCTGCAGCCCATCGCATTCTACGAACGCCGGTTGTCGGATCACGTCACGCTCGTGCTCGTCGACGTCCCCGAGCTCTTCGATCGCGAGGGGATTTACGGCACCGCCGAGGGCGACTATCCGGACAATGCCCTGCGATTCGCCGTGTTCAGCCGCGCGGCCCTCGAGTATCCTCGCCTGCGCGAGCAGCGGCCGTCGATCATCCACGCACACGACTGGCAGACGGGCCTGGTGCCGGTCTACCAGAAGATGCACCTGTCGAGCGATCCGTTCGTCGGCGGCGTGCCGGCCGTCTTCACGCTGCACAACCTCGCATTTCAGGGCGTGTTTCCCGCCTCGACGCTGTCCGCGATCGGGCTCGGCCTCGAAGTGCTCGACGTGCAGGGCCTCGAGTTCTGGGGCAACATCAGCTACCTGAAGGGCGGAATCAACTTCAGCGAGAAGATCACCACTGTCAGCCCCGGCTACGCCAGGGAGATCGTCCTGCCCGAGCTCGGGTTCGGCTTCGAAGGCATCCTCGCCCGGCGGTCGGCCGACCTCGTGGGCATCCTCAACGGGATCGACACCGCACGCTGGACGCCGACGGCTGACGCGTTCGTGCCGGCGTCGTTCGACGCCGACGACCTCGGCGCCAAGCGCGACGCGAAACGCGCGCTGCTCGGCGCCGTGGGACTGCCGTCCGACGACGCCGCGCTCGCCCGGCCGCTGATCGGGCTGATCTCGCGGCTGACCGATCAGAAAGGCTTCGACCTCATCCTGGCGGCGTCGGACGAGCTGATGTCGCTCGACGCCGCGTGGGTCATGCTCGGCAGCGGCGAGCGCCGCTACGAAGAGGCCTGGCGAACGCTCGCGGCCAGCTATCCCGATCGCGTGTCGACGACCATCGGGTTCGACGAGCGCCTGGCGCACCACATCGAGGCTGGCGCCGACATGTTCCTGATGCCGTCGCGGTTCGAGCCCTGTGGCCTGAACCAGATGTACAGCCTGCGCTACGGCACGGTGCCGATCGTGCGCGCCACCGGCGGGCTGAACGACACCGTCGAGGACGCGGACGAGGCGCCCGAGACCGGCACCGGGTTCAAGTTCACGGACTACACGCCCCAGGCGCTCGTGCTGGCCGTCCGCCGCGCGCTCGCGGCGTTCGGGGACCCCGGCCGGTGGGCTGCCATCGAGCAGCGGGGCATGCGACAGGACCATTCCTGGGACGCATCGGCCAGGGAGTACGTCAAAGTGTATAGAGCAATGCTGAATGCTGAATGAGGAATGCTGAAGGGAATTCTGAATAACTGCTTTAGAATACCGGCGGTTGGCGGCCATTCAGCCTTCACTTCAGCAATCGACATTCAGCATTCAGAATTGCAAAACGAGGAACTATAAATGGCGAGCGAAAAAGTGCAGACCCTGACCGACACCAACTTCGAGCAGTCCGTCATCAAGGCGGCCCAGCCCGTCGTGGTGGACTTCTGGGCGGAGTGGTGCGGTCCGTGCCGGCGCCTCGCGCCCACGATCGACGAACTGGCGACCGACTACGACGGCCGCGTCGTCATCGGCAAGCTGAACGTCGACGAGAACCCCGCGACGCAGTCGCGCTTCAGCATCATGGGGATTCCGACGGTCCTCATCTTCAAGGGCGGCGAGATCGTCGAGCAGATTGTCGGCCTCGCCGACAAGAACGCGCTCAAGAAGTTGATCGACAAACACGTCTAGGGGAAAGTTTGAAGTCTGACGTGGGAAGTCTGAAGTGGGGAAGTGGAAGTGTGAAATCGGAAGTGGAAGTTGGAAGTTGAAGTTGGAAGTAAGAACTTCACTTCGCACTCTCGGCAGCCTGCTCACTTCCAACTTCCTTCACACTTCTACTTCATACTTCATGCTTCGAACTTCCGAACTTCAGACTTCACACGTCAGACTTCAAACTTTCGGGCACCTCTCTCTCCGCCATGGCTACACGAAACGTGATCATCATCGGCTCGGGCCCGGCCGGCCTGACCGCGGCGCTCTACTCGGCGCGCGCGAACCTCAAGCCGCTCGTCATCGAAGGCCTCGAGGCGGGCGGGCAGCTGATGCTGACGACGCTCGTCGAGAACTGGCCCGGCCATCGCGACGGCATCATGGGGCCGGACTTGATGGCCGAGATGCGCGCTCAGGCCGAGCGCTTCGGCGCCGAGATCATCCAGGGCAACGTCGAATCGGTCCACCTCGGCGGGCCGCCCTTCACGGTCAAGACCGCGACCGCCTCCTATGAGAGCCGCGCGCTCATCGTCGCGACCGGCGCGACGGCGCGCCTGCTCGGCCTTCCCTCGGAACGCGCGCTCATCGGCCACGGCGTCTCCACGTGCGCGACCTGCGACGGCTTCTTCTTCCGCGGCAAGCCCATCGCCGTCGTCGGCGGCGGAGACTCGGCGATGGAGGAGGCGAATCTTCCTGACCAAGTTTGCCTCGCACGTGACCGTCGTCCACCGCCGCGACACCCTGCGCGCGTCGAAGATCATGCAGGACAAGGCGTTCGCCAACCCGAAGATCTCGTTCGAGTGGAACAGCGAAGTCGAGGACGTGCGGGACGCAGGCAAGGGGTCGGTGACGTCGCTGCGAGCTGCGCAACTCCGTGACCGGCGTAGCGCAAGTCCCTCGAAGTCGACGGCGTGTTCGTGGCGATCGGCCACACCCCGAACACCGCGCTCTTCAAGGGCCAGCTCGAGATGGACGCCAACGGCTACATCAAGACCCACTCGGGCTCGCGCACGAACATCCCTGGCGTGTTCGCGTGTGGCGACGTTCAGGATCACATCTACCGCCAGGCGATCACCGCCGCCGGCTCAGGCTGCATGGCGGCGATCGACGCGGAGAGATACCTCGATGGAATACCGGCCGGGAAAGAAAGTGTGAAGTCTGAAGTGTGAGATCTAAGAACTCTACTTCCAACTTCCTACTTCCTGACGTCTCCTACTTCCTACTTCCTACTTCCTTCCCGCTTCAAACTTCCACTTCCAACTTCCCGCTTCTAATTTCCTCACTTCAGACTTCCAACTTCAGACTTCAAACTTTCCCAATCCATCCCCCTCCCAGCACCACGGGGCCGTCGTAAAACACCACCGCCTGTCCCGGCGCGACCGCGTGCTGCGGCTCGTCGAAGGTCACGTGCACGGTTCGGTCGGGCCCCGGATGGACCGACGCTGCGGCCTCGGGGTGGCGGTGACGGATCTGCGCGGTCACGCGCGTGCCCGGTCGCGGCGGCCGCTCCGGCGATCCAGTTGACGTCCGTCGCGTCGAGCGTGTGGCGTTCGAGCGCCTCTCGCGGGCCGACGGTGACCGTCTGCGCGGCGGCGTCGATGCCGACGACGTAGAGGCGCATGGGAGAGGAGAGGCCGAGTCCCTTGCGCTGTCCGACGGTGAAGTGGTGCACGCCCTCGTGGCGGCCGACGACCTCGCCGCCGAGCGTTCTGAATCGTGCCGCCCGGCACGTGCGCGCCCTGGCGCTCGAGGAAGGCGGCGTGGTCGCCGTCGGGGACGAAGCAGATTTCGTGGCTGTCGGGCTTCTCCGATACCGAGAGACCGAGCTCGCGCGCGTGCTCGCGCACGGTCGCCTTGTCCATCGCGCCGACCGGGAACATGGCGTGCGCGAGCTGCGCCTGGTCGAGCGTGAAGAGGAAATACGACTGATCCTTGGCCGGGTCGAGCGCCGCGCAGCAGCCGGTACTCGCCCGTCACATCGTCGCGCTCGACGCGCGCGTAGTGGCCGGTAGCGACGAATCGGGCGTCGAGGGCGCTCGCGCGCTCGGCGAGCGTCGCGAACTTGAGGTCGCCGTTGCAGTGCACGCAGGGGATCGGCGTCCGTCCGCTCGCGTACTCCCGCACGAAGTTCGAGATGACCTGGTCGTCGAACTGCCGCTCGAAGTTGACGATGTAGTGGGGGATGCCGATGCGGGCGGCGACGCGCCGCGCGTCGTGCAGGTCGTCGATCGTGCAGCACGTCCCGAAGCGGACCTGTCCCTCGCGCTGGTCATACAGCTGCATCGAGAGGCCGATCACCTCGTGGCCCTGCTGCGCCAGAAGCGCAGCGGCCACCGAGGAGTCGACACCGCCGGACATGGCGACGACGATGCGCATGGGTCGAAATCAGCTTTCAGCTGTCAGCTCTCAGCTGTCAGCAAGAACTTTCAGATCACAATCGATCGGCTAGGTTCAGAAAGCTCTTAGCTGACAGCTGAGAGCTGACAGCTGAGCTGAGACTGGTCTACCTCCTCGCCCCCGTGAGCGCGCGCAGCTTCTCGACGATCTTCGGCAGCTTCGCGAGCAGGTAGTCGACCTGCTCGTCGGTGTTGCCGGCTCCGAGGCTGAGGCGAATCGAGTTCTGCGTCCGGTGCGCGGGGAACCCCATCGCGCGCAGGACGTGCGACGGCTCGAGCGTGCCCGACGAGCACGCCGATCCGGTCGAGACGGCGACGCCCTCGAGGTCGAGCGCGATCAGCAGCGACTCGGCCTCGACGCCTTCGAAGCTGATGTTCGTCGTGTTCGGCACGCGCGGTCGCGCGCGCCGTTGATGGCGGTGCTGCGGAACGCTGGCCAGGACCTCGTTCTCGAGCCGGTCGCGCAGCGCGGCGATAGCCGCGCGGCCTCCGTCGTGAGCTTGCCGCTCGCGAGGCGCGGCGGCCACGCCGAGGCCGGCGATGGCCGCGACGTTCTCGGTGCCGGCGCGTCGATTTCGCTCGTGCTTGCCGCCGGTCAGGATCGCGGTGACGCGCGTGCCGCGCTTGATCCACAGCGCGCCCGCGCCCTTCGGTCCGTTGAACTTGTGCGCCGAGAGCGACAGCAGGTCGACGCCGAGCGCGCGGACGTCGACGGGAATCTTGGCGACCGACTGCACGGCGTCGGTGTGGAAGAGCGCGCCGCGCGCGTGCGCGATCCGCGCGAGCTCGGCGATCGGCTGCACGGTGCCGATCTCGTTGTTCGCGTGCATCACCGAGACGAGCGCGGTCTGGTCGGTGATCGCCGCCTCGAGCGCTTCGGGCGCGACGATGCCGGTCGCGTCGACTGGCAGGAGCGTCGTCGTCCAGCCGCGCCGCGCCAGCGCCTTGAACGTGTTGAGCACGGCCTCGTGCTCGATTGCGCTCGCGATCGAGGTGTCGTCGTCCGGTGACCTCGAGCGCCTCGGCGACGCCGCGGATGCGCGAAGTTGTCGGACTCGGTGCCGCCGCTCGTGAACACGATCTCGGAGACCTCGGCGCGCAAGCAGGTCGGCGACCGCCGTTCGCGCGTCGTCGAGGATGCGCCTTCGCCCGCTGGCCGAAGTGATGGACGCTCGACGGATTGCCGAACTCCTCGCGTGAGCACCGCGTCATGACCTCGACGACGGCCGGGTCGACCGGGGTCGTCGCGTTGTGGTCGAAGTAGACGCGCATCGGTGAGCATTAATGTTACCATTTGCCTCTAAGTCTCAGCAATAAAAGGACTAGACAGAGCCAGACACGCTTTCGTATACTGGCCGGGCTGCCCAGCCGCGGACGACGCAAGACACCCTGCGAGGTCAACCTTTCGGACAGTTGGAGATTACCCATGTGGAAACGGGATGAAGCGGTGAAGCCGACGGCTCCGGGCGGCTCGGGATCGACGCCGGCGCCGACGGCCGTGCCGCCGGCTGCTGAAGCGGCGCGGACGCACAGTGCCCCCAGTGAGCCCCAGCGAGGAATGGAGAGGACAACAGTGAACATTGGGAAATCGGTCGTCATCAAGGGCGAGCTCAGCGGCAGCGAGGACCTGACGATCGAAGGCCAGGTCGACGGCAAGATCGAGCTGCGGCAGAACGTGCTCACGATCGGGCCGAACGGCAAGATCAAGGCCCAGGTGTTCGCCAAGTCGGTCGTCATCCTCGGCGAGGTCACCGGCAACGTCACCGCGAGCGAGAAGGTCGACATCCGCGACAACGGGTCGGTCGACGGCGACATCGCCGCGCCGCGCGTGGCGATTGCCGAAGGCGCGCACTTCCGCGGCAGCATCGACATGCAGCGCGCGGGCGCGACTGCGAAATCCGACCAGAAGGCCGAGCCGAAGGCCGACGCCAAGCCTGCCGCCCCGGCCAGCCAGTCGGCACCGGCCCCCTCGTCGAGCTCGACGTCCGGCGCCGCCGCCGGCGCGTCTCGATAAGGACCTGGGCGCAACCGTCCGATAAGGGAATAGCAACGACTGGTGATGATGTCGGGCGCGCCGCGCGCCCGGCATGGTCGCTGCCGGTCGTGCTGTCCAAGACCCTCTGGTCCAATGCTGTCCGATCTCCTGAAGTGGGGCGGGAAGCGCCTGGAGCCAACCCAGGCAGGCGGACCTCGAGGTGTGCCCGCGGCGCGCGGCGACGAGCCGGTCGTCCGGTCCAAGGCGTTCCCCAAGTTTCTCACCGCGCTCACCGACTCAGCCCGTCGCCCGTGCTCCTCGACTTCGGTCCGGTCATCGGCACCAACGTCGAGTTCTTCGGCGAGCGTCTCGGCTGCAAGCTGTTCATCGAAGACCTCGTCGTCCGACTCGATCGGCACACGACGCGCGGGCACGCTCGACGCGCTGCCCGGCGTGCTCGACACGCGCTTCCGCCACGCCGACGCGAGCGTCGACGGCATCCTGTGCTGGGACGTCTTCGACTTCCTGGACAAGGCCGTCGACGCAGGCGCTGGCGCGGCAGGTGATCCGCATGCTGCGGCCCGGCGGCGCGGTCATGGGACTTCTTCTGCACGGCGGCCAAGTCCGACCACGTGCCGTTCACCAAGTACGAGATCGTCGACGACAACAATTTCCGGCACCGCCTCCACCCGGGCGTCGGCGGCGTCAAGCGCGCCCTGCAGAACCGCGACATCATCCGGATGTTCGACGGGCTGGTCGTCTCCGACTCGTTCCTCCTCAAGAGCAACATCCGCGAGATCCTGCTCCGTCGCCGTTAGCCTATCTCCCGCCTCCTATCTCCTATATTCTTGGCCGATGCGGCCTGTCATCGCGCTCCTCAGCGACTTCGGGACCCGGGATCACTACGCGGGCACGATGAAGGGCGTGATCCTCGGGATCTGTCCCGAGGCGACGCTCGTCGACATCACGCACGACGTCGCCGCCGCACGACGTGCTCGAGGGCGCGCTCCAGCTCGCGGCGACGTACCGCTACTTTCCCGCCGGCACGGTCTTCCTGGCCGTCGTCGATCCGGGCGTCGGGTCGGCGCGCCGCGGGCATCGCGGCCGAGGCGGGGGACTACCGCTTCGTCGCGCCCGACAACGGCGTGCTGACCGAAGTCCTCCGCGAGACCGCTCCTCGCCGCGTCGTCGAGCTGTCCGAGCGCCGGTACGCGCGGCCGACGGTCAGCGCGGACGTTCGAAGGGCGCGATCGCTTCGCGCCGGCCGCCGCGTGGCTGGCGAAGGGGACGCAGCTCTCCGCGCTCGGCCGCACGGTCACGGACTTCCACCGCCTCGACATCCCGCATCCCCGAGACGGACGGCAGACGCGCACTGCGCGGCGTCGTGCTGCACCGTCGATCGATTCGGCAACCTCGTCACCAACATCGATCGCAAGACGTTCGAGGCGCTTCGCCGAAGCAGGGCGAGTTCAGGATCCTGGCCGGCGGCGCACGCGGTCGGCCGGCTGGTCGTCGACCTACGCCGAGATTCCAGCCGGGTGAGGTGTGCGCGCTCTTCGGCAGCTCCGACCATCTCGAGCTCGCCGCCAACGCCGTCAGCGCCGCCGAGCGCCTGGGGCTCTCGCGGCACGCGGTGGTGGAGATACGCAGGGAGTAGGCTCAGTCGGGCTCAAGGCTCAGGGCTCAAGGAAGAGCATTGAGATCTAAGCCGGTCGACTGGGATCTGAATGCTCTTGCCTGAGCCCTGAGCCCTGAGCCCAGAGCCTTGAAGGCCTTCCGTCCTGCTAAAATACCCCGTTCATCTTTCGCCTTGTCTTTCTATCAAGGAACGTCTTCATGCTTGATTTCGATCTGACCGAAGAGCAGCGGCTGCTCGAGCAGTCGGTGCGCGAGTGGGCCGGCGCGCGAGGTTGCGCCGCGGATTCGGGAGCTCGATCGGCAGCACCGCTTCGACCCGGCCATCCTTCCGCAGATGGCCGAGCTCGGCCTGCTCGGGTGCTCGGTGCCGCAGGAGTACGGCGGCGCCGGCATGGACTACGTCAGCCTCGGCCTCATCAGCGAAGAGCTCGAGTACGTCGACACGTCGCTGCGCGTGATCATGTCGGTGCACGCCGGGCTCAACTGCCTGTCGCTGCTGACCTGGGGGACCGAGGATCAGAAGCAGCGGTATCTCGTGCCGCAGGCGCAGGGCCGGAAGCTCGCGACGTACGGGCTGACGGAGCCCGCCGCCGGCAGCGACGTGCGCGGCATGCAGACCGTGGCGGTGAAGAAGGGCGATCGCTACGTCCTGACCGGCGAGAAGATGTGGATCTCGCTCGCCGACGTCGCCGACAACTTCCTGGTTTTCGCCTGGAGCGACCTCGAGAAGAAGAAGCAGCGCGACCCGTCGGGCATCAGCGCCTTCATCATCGAGCGCGGCTTCAAGGGCTTCTCGAGCGGCACGCTGAAGGAGAAGTGGGGGATCCTCGCCGGCAACACGGGCTTCTTCAAGATGGAAGACGTCGAGGTGCCGGAGGAGAACGTCGTCGGCACGCTCGGCGAAGGCTTCAAGATCGCGATGTTCGCGCTCGATCAGGGGCGCTTCACGGTGGCGGCCGGCGCGACCGGCCTCATCCGCGCCTGCCGCGACGCCAGCGCCCGCTACGCGAAGGAGCGGCAGACCTTCGGCGTCGCGATTGCCGAGCACCAGCTGGTCAAGGAAATGATCGCGCAGATGGAGTCCGACTATCAGGTCGCGCGCCTGCTGTGGCTGCGCGTCGGGGTTCCTCAAGAACAACGGCCGGCGCAACACGCGCGAGACCGGGCCTCGCCAAGTGGTTCGCGACCGTGGCGTCGGAGCGCGCCGCCGGCGACGCGGTGCAGGTGCACGGCGCCAACGGCTACTCCGACGAGTACCCGGTCGGCCGCTTCTATCGCAACTGCAAGGGCGCGGTCATCTACGAGGGCACGCGCGAGATTCACAAGCTGATGCAGGCCGATTACGTGCTCGGCTTCCGCGAGGATCGGCCCACGCGCTGCGAACTGCCGAAATTCACATCATGAGCTCCGACCTTTCGCTCGAGTTCCTCCGCGTCGTCGAGCAGGCGGCCATCGCCTGCGCGCACACGATGGGGCAGGGCGACGGACACAAGCGGACCAGGCGGCGGTCACCGCGATGCGGACGACGCTCGACAGCGTGCCGATCGACGGCACGATCGTCATCGGAGAAGGAGAGCGCGACAAGGCGCCGATGCTGTACATCGGCGAAACGGTCGGCACCGCGGCAAAGGACGGTGGCGGGTCTGGGATCTGCCCAGGGTCGACATTGCCGTCGATCCGCTCGAGGGGACCAACCTCTGCGCCACGGGCGCGCCGAACGCGCTGGCGGTGCTCGCGGCGTCGAACCGCGGCGGGCTGCTGCACGCGCCCGACCTCTACATGGAAAAGCTCGTGGTCGGCGCGAGCTCGAAGAACGCCGTGAGCCTCGATGCGCCCGTGGCCGACAACCTCAGCGCCATCGCGCGATGCCTCGAGCGCGACGTCGAGGATCTGGTCGTGATCGTGCTCGATCGCCCACGACACGAACAGCTCATTCAGGAGATTCGGGCCACGGGGGCGCGGATTCGTCTGATCTCGGATGGCGACTTGTCCGCGGGCATCGCCGCGGCCGTGGACGGCAGCGGCGTGCACGCCGTGATGGGCACCGGCGGCGCGCCCGAGGGCGTGATCACGGCAGCGGCCATGCGGTGCCTGAACGGCGAGATTTTCGCGCGCCTGGTCGTCACGAAGCCGGAGCACGAGGAGCGCTGCCGAGCGATGGGCATCACCGATTTCCGCCGCACATACACGTCGAAGGACCTGGCGTCCGGCGACGACATCATCTTCGCGGCGACGGGCGTCACCGACGGAACGCTCCTCAAAGGCGTGCGGTTCTTCGGCGACGGAATCCGCACGACGTCGCTCGTGATGCAGACCAACCCCGCACGGGTCCGATTCATCGACACCATTCACATCGAGCAATCCGGGGTGGTGAGGGTCCGCTTCTGAGCAGCGGCCATCATTTGTCCTGGCGCAAGAATCTGTTCGCCGTCACGGCGGCGACCTTCATCGGCTTCACCGGCTTCACGCTCGTGATGCCGTTCCTCCCGCTCTACTTCCAGCAGCTGGGCGTGACCGACATCGGCGAGATTGCTCTCTGGTCCGGGCTGAGCCTGGGCGTGACGCCGGCCGTAACGGCCTTGATGGCCCCGTTCTGGGGCCGGCTTGCCGACCGCGTCGGCCGCAAGATCATGATCGAGCGATCGCTGGCGAGCTTCGTGGTCGTCATGGCCGCGATGGGGTACGTGACCGAAGCGTGGCACGTCTTCGCGCTGCGGGCGCTGCAGGGACTCTTCGCCGGCTACGGCGCGCTGGCGCTGACGATGGCGGCCGACGCCGCGCCGCGGGATCGGATGGCCTTTGCCATTGGCACGGTGCAGACCGCGCAGCGCATCGGGCCGGCGCTCGGCCCGGTCATCGGAGGGACGGTCGCGCAGATTGTTGGTCTGAGGCGCGCGTTTCTCGTCACGGCGGGGTTTTACCTGGTGGCGCTCGTGCTCGTCTTCACGATGTACCACGAGCGTCGCGCCCGCGTCTCGAGCGACGAGCAGGGAGCAGGGCGCATCACGTTCCGCAACGTGCTGGCGCTCGAGAACTTCGTCCTGCTCATCGCGGTCGTCTTCGGCCTGCAGTTCGTGGATCGCAGCTTCGGACCCGTCCTCCCGCTCTATGTCGCCGAGCTCGGAACGTCGATGGATGCGATCCCCATCGTCTCGGGCATCCTGTTCTCGATTTCCGCCGGGGCCGGCGCCGTCGGGAATCACGTCGCCCGCGGCCTCCTGGCGCGCACCAGCGCGCGCGCGGTGATTGCCGGCTCGGCCGCGGTCGCCGCGCTCGGCACGCTGAGCTACGTCTTTGCGGGAGGGACCGGGGTCCTCATGATCGGCACGTCGGTGTTCGGGCTTGGCATTGGGGCCGCCAGCACGGCGGCGTACACCGCGGCGGGCGCCGTCATTCCGCCGGAAGCCCGTGGCGCGGGTTTCGGGCTCCTGTCGACGGGATCGCTCATCGGTCTGGCGACGAGCCCGATCATTTGTGGGCTGCTCGGGACGCTCAGCCTTCGGGCGGTCTTCGTGCTCGATACGTGTGCCCTGATTTTCGTCGCGGCTCTCGTCCGCCGCCTGATGGCGATTGCGTCCACCACGCCGACCGCGGCACCGGCGACCGAAGAGGTCTAGTGGCCATGGTCGAGACTGCCAATCGAGGCCGACCGGCCAGACGAGGATTCGATCGCGCTGGCTGCCGGTGCGCTGAGGCGCGGCGGCCTCGTCGCCTATCCGACCGACACGCTCTACGGCCTTGCGGTGGACCCGCGTCGCGACGATGCGGTGGCGCGGCTGTTCGCGGCGAAAGGCCGTGAACCGTCGTCGGCGGTCCCGCTCATCGCGGCGTCGATCGATCAGGCGCAGGAGGCGGCGATCCTGGGCGACCGGGAGATCCGCTTGGCGCGCACCTTCTGGCCGGGGCCGCTCACGATCGTCGTGCCCGCGAGGAGCGGTATCGCGCCGGCCGTGCTGGCCGGTGGGACGACCGTCGCGCTGCGAGTGCCCGCGCACGCTGTGGCCCGCGCGCTCGCGGCGGTTTTCGGTTTCTGCATCACTGCCACGAGCGCGAATCGATCCGGAGATCCCCCGGCAGTAACCGGCGCGGACGTGTCCGCCGCGCTCGAGACCTCGATCGATCTGCTGGACGTGTTGCTCGACGCGGGCGCCGCAACCGGCGGGCTTCCCTCGACGATCGTGGAGATGGCAGAGTCGGGTCCGCGGCTCGTTCGCGCCGGCGCCGTGGCATGGAGCCGCGTGTTAGAATCGCTCGAGTGATGCGCCCACCGCCCCGACTCCGCTCCCCAGAGCTCGGTCGAGGCTCGCCGAAGCCGTCGGCGGAGGCCGGTTCACGCGCGATGACGTCGGACGGGCGGGAGCGTGCGGCGCTCGTGGGGCTGTTCAATCAGTCGCGGAGCTCGTCCCGCCAGGTCGATCCTGAACATTCGCTCGACGAGCTCGCCGGCCTCGCATCGGCCGCCGGCGCGACGGTCGTCCTCCGCGTCCTGCAGGATCGTCCGAAGCCTGATTCCGCGACCTTTCTCGGCAGTGGCAAAGTGAAGACGCTGGCTGCGTCGTGTGACGAGCTCGGCGCCGACGTGGTCATCTTCGACAACGAGCTGAGCCCGGCACAGCTGCGCAACCTCGAGGAGGCGGTGGGGCGCAAGGTCGTCGACCGCACGCAGCTCATCCTCGACATCTTCGCGCGGCGCGCGCGAACGCGGGAAGGCAAGCTGCAGGTCGAGCTCGCACAACTCAAGTATTTCCTGCCGCGACTCGTCGGATCGAGCGCGGCGCTGTCGCGTCTGGGAGGCGGCATCGGGACACGGGGGCCTGGCGAAACGAAACTCGAGACCGACCGGCGCCGGATTCGACATCGCATCAGCGTGCTCGGGAAAGAGATCGACACCGTCCGCCGCCGCCGCGCGCAGCTGAGGGAACGGCGCCAGAAGGGTGCGGTGCCGACGGTGGCGCTCGTGGGATACACGAACGCCGGCAAGACGACGCTGTTCAACGCGCTCACCGGCGATCAGGCGGTGGCGTCCGACGCGCTCTTCGTGACGCTCGATCCGCTCGTGCGCAAGGTCCGCCTGCCCGACCGGCGGGAGATGCTCGTCTCGGACACGGTCGGGTTCATCGATCGGCTGCCGCACTCGCTCGTCGCGGCGTTTCGCGCCACGCTCGAGGAAGTGTCTGCCTCCGACCTCCTGGTTCACGTCATCGATGCGTCCAATCCCGATCGCGAGCTCCAGATGTCGGCCGTGCGGAGCGTGCTCACGGAGGTTGGCGCCGACGAGGTGCCATCGATCGAGGTCTTCAACAAGCTCGACCGGCTCGACCCGGGCGAACGCGCGAGACTGCAGGCGATCTACCCGGGCGCCATCACCATGTCGGCGCTCACCGGGGAGGGTCGCGACGAGCTGGTCGCGGCGCTCGAAGCGCGCCTCGCACTTGACACAACGCTCGTGCAGCTCGAATTCGACGGCGCATCCGACGGCGATCGCGCGCGCATCGCGACGCTATACCGGCTGGGGCGCATCCGCCGGCACGAATCGTCGGATGGGCGCGTGCTCATCGAGGCCGAGATTCCCCGGCGCGTCCTCGACCGTTTTCTGGACCGGCAGGTGAAAGCGTCGTGAGCGTAAGGATCCAGGCCCTCATGGCCGCGCTTCTCGGCGTGCTGTTCGTGGCGGCAGCGTGCGGTCCGAAGAAAATCGAGCTGCCGCCGCCGGCCGCTCCGTCGTCGAAGTATCCCGACTACATCTTTCCGGCGGTCATCGGAAATCTGGGGACCCTGGCAGCACAAGAGCGGCACAAGGCGGGATGGCTGTGGCTGCAGGCGGGCGATCTCAAGGCCGCCGAGCGCAACTTCGAGGCGGCACTCAAACTCTCGGGCGATTTCTATCCGGCCGAGGCGGGCCTCGGCTACGTGAGCCTCGCCAAGAAGGATCTCGACGACGCCGCGACGCATTTCGATCGCGCGGTCGTCGTCAATCCGCGGTACGTGCCCGCGCTCGTGGGCCGGGGCGAGGCGCTCCTTGGTCTCGGCGAGCGCGACATGGCGCTCAAGAGCCTCGAGGCTGCCGTCGTCGCGGACCCAAGTCTCGAGGCCCTGCGGAGCCGCATCGAAGTGCTCCGTGTGCGCGGCCTTCAGGACGACGTGGCGGACGCGCGAAAGGCAATCGACGCCGGACGCTACGACGAAGCGCGGCGGCTCTACGATCGAGCGATCGCAGCATCGCCTGACAGTCCGTTCCTCTACCGGGAGGCGGCCGAGGTGGCCCGTCGGCAGGGCAATCTGGACCTCGCCTTGCGGCATGCGCAGAAAGCGTTGGAGCTCGAGCCGACCGACGTGCGCGCCCAGATCCTGATCGGCGACATCTACGAGTCGCAGAAGGAGTCCCTCAAGGCTGTCGCGGCGTACGAAGCGGCGCTGGCGCTCGAGCCGAACGAGGCGCTGGAGCGGAAGGTCGAGACGCTGCGCGAAGGCCTCGCGCTGGCGGCGATGCCGACCGAGTTCCAGGCGATCGAGAGCTCGACGATGCTCTCGCGCGAGCAGCTCGCGGCACTCGTCGGCGTGCGGCTGGACGGACTCTTCAAGCGTGCGCCGCGGCGCAACGCCGTCGTGATCACCGACACGCGCGGCAGCTGGGCCGTGCCCTGGATCATGTCCGTCACCCGGGCGGGTGTGATGGAGGTCTATCCGAACCACACGTTCCAGCCGGAGGCTGTCGTCCGCCGTGGGGATCTGGCCGAGGCGGCGAGTCGCGTGCTGTCGCTCATCGCGGTCGAGAAACCGGCGCTCGCATCGTCGTGGCGAAGCGCAAGGCGCAATTTCGTTGACGTGCCGCCGGCGCACCTGAGCTATCCGGCTGCGTCCGCCGCGGTCGAAGCCGGCGTGATGCAGCCACTCGCCGACGGGAGCTTCCAGTTGTCGAGGCTCGTCACGGGTGCCGAAGCCGTAGCGGCCGTGAAGAAGCTCGAAGAGCTGGCAGGAGCCAGGCGATGAACTTGACCGCCGCGAACCAGCTCACGATTCTCCGGATGCTCATCATTCCGGCGTTCGTGATCCTGCTGCTCTACGGCTACAGGGGCTGGGCGCTCGTCAGCTTCTTCGTCGCGGGCATCACGGACCTGCTGGACGGACTCATCGCGCGGCGGACAGGACAGAAGACCACGCTCGGCGCGTGGCTCGACCCGATGGCGGACAAGCTGCTGCTCGTGACGATGTTCGTGATGCTGACGCTTCCGGGGATCGGACTAGCGAATCGCCTGCCGCTCTGGTTTACCGTGCTCGTCATCAGCCGCGATGTTGCCATCGTCCTGACCGTCGCGGTCGTGAACCTGGCAGTAGGGCCGCGAACCTTCCGCCCGTCGATCTACGGAAAGATCGCGACGGCGACTTTCGTGTGTACGGGGGTCGTGACGCTCTATTTCAATTACCTGGAACGTACGTCAGGCGTTGTGACTGTCTTCGTCTACGCCTCGCTCGTCATCACCGTCGTGTCGGCCTTCCACTACGGACTCCAGGTCGTGAAGCTCGGGCACTGACCCGCCTGCGCTCTCCGAGCTTCGGCGAGGCTTCGCCGGCTGCAATTCAGACTCGCTCGCGGAAGTAGGCCAGCGTCTTCTGCAGGCCTTCCTCGAGTCCGACCTTCGGCTCCCATCCGAGCAGCGTCCGCGCACGGGTGATGTCGGGTTGCCGCACTTTCGGGTCGTCTTCCGGCAGGGGACGATAGACCAGCTTGCTCTTCGACCCCGTCAGACGCAGGATCTCGCGCGCGATTTGCTCGATCGTCATCTCGTGCGGGTTGCCGATGTTCACCGGATCGTTCACGTTCGAGTCCATGAGGCGGAGGATGCCGTCCACGAGGTCGGTGACGTAGCAGAAGCTCCGTGTTTGCTGGCCGCTGCCGAAGATCGTGATGTCCTCGCCGCGGAGCGCTTGACTCATGAACGCTGGAACGGCGCGGCCGTCATGCAGACGCATGCGCGGGCCATAGGTGTTGAAGATCCGCACGATCTTCGCGTCCAGCCCATGGTAGCGATGGTACGCGGTCGTCATCGCCTCGGCGAACCGCTTGGCTTCGTCGTACACGCCGCGCGGGCCGATCGGATTGACGTTACCCCAGTAGGATTCTTTCTGCGGGTGCTCGAGAGGGTCGCCGTAGACCTCGGACGTCGAAGCCAGCACGAAGCGCGCGTTCTTGGCTTTGGCCAGCCCGAGCGCCTTGTGCGTGCCGAGTGCCCCGACCTTGAGCGTCGGGATCGGCAGCTCGAGGTAGTCGATCGGGCTCGCGGGGCTCGCCCAGTGCAGTACGACATCGACGGGTCCCTCGACGTTGATGTAGTTCGTAACGTCATGCTTGATGAACAGAAAGTCCCTGTTCGCCAGGTGCGCGATGTTGTCGAGGTTGCCGGTCAACAGGTTGTCTATTCCGACGACGGAGTAGCCTCGGTCGAGGAGCGTCGTGGAGAGGTGGGAGCCGATGAAACCGGCTGCGCCGGTGATGACTATGCGTTTCATAAAAGTGTGAAGTCTGACGTGTGAAGTCTGAAGTGGGGAAGTGTGAAGTTCGAAGGGGGAAGTGGAAGCATGAAGGAAGTTGGAAGTGCGAAACTGGAAGTGCGAAACAAGTTAGAAGTGCGAAGAAGCCAATTCCCAACTTCAAACTTACTTCCCACTTCTACTTCATCCTTCAGCCTTCAGACTTTACCACTTCAGACTTCCCACGTCAGACTTCAAACTTTCAGTACGCGTGCTTCTGGAGCCCCTTGAGCACCGTGAGCCACATGATCTTGAGATCCAGCCCGACGGACCAGTTCTCGATGTAGTAGAGATCATATTCGATACGCTTTTCGAGCGACGTGTTGCCTCTCCAGCCGTTGACCTGTGCCCAGCCGGTGATGCCTGACTTGACCTTGTGGCGCAGCATGTATTGCGGGATCCGGTGCTTGAACTGCTCGACGAAGTACGGGCGCTCCGGGCGGGGGCCGACAATCGACATGTCTCCGCGCAGCACGTTCCAGAACTGAGGCAGTTCGTCGAGATCGAATCGCCGCAGCCAGCGGCCGACGGGCGTGCACCGGGGATCGTTCGTGCGCGCCCAGATCGGGCCGGTGTCGTCTTCGGCGCCCTCGTACATCGAGCGAAACTTGTAGACCTGGAACGCGTGCCCGTCGAGGCCCATGCGCTCCTGGGTGTAGAAGACGGGACCTGCCGACGTTCGTCGAATCAGGGCGGCGATGATGAGCAGCGGGATGCCGAGCACGACCAGGGCCACGCCCGAGATGGCGATGTCGATCGGTACGCTTGAGCAGACTGTTGAAGCCGCGAAGCGGCACGTCGTTCAGGCTGATGATCGGAACGCCGTCGAGGTTCTCCAGGCGCGCGCGCAGCGCGATGAACTGGAGGAGGTCTGGGACGACGTGGACGTCGACGCCCTCGCGACTGGTCTCCTCGACCAGGCCGAGCATCTTCACGTGCTCCTCGAGCGCGAGCGCGACATACAGGTGATCGATGCGCTCCTGCCGGATGATGTCGCCGCCTTCGGCGAGCGTGCCGAGCAGCGGCAGTCCTCGATAGCCGATGTGGTCGCCCGAGGCCCGGTCGTCGAGAAAGCCGACGACCTTGAAGCCGAGCTCGCGGTGCTCGAGCAGCTTGTCCGCGACGAGCCGGCCCAGATCGCCCGCGCCGGCAATCAGCACGCGCTTGAGCCCGATGCCGGCACGCCACCGGCGCTCGAGTGCCTCACGCACGAGCTCGCGCGAGGTGTAGGTGAGGATGACGTTGACGGCCAGGAACAGCAGCCAGACAGGGCGGGAGATCTCGTAGACGCCCTGCGCCTGCGCGTCGAGCGAGAGATGCGGCGCGTGGTAGACCTGGTAGTACAGCGTGCCGATGAGCCCGAGCACGACCGCGAGGATGCTGCCCACGAACACGGCGAAGAAGTCATCGACGCGCGTGCGACCCCGCCGGAGCCGGTAGAGCCCCTGGACGTGAAACGCCAGAGGCACGAGCACGCCGAGGAACGGCAGGATGTTGACGTACTGTCCGAAGGGTGGCTGGCCCTTCGTGACGGGAATGATGTCGGCGAACCACGTCTCGAACCGCAGCAGGTAGGCGATGATGAACGCCGCCATCCCGAGCAGCGCGTCCGTGATGACGTAGAACGCGACGAGCAGGCGGTTGTACCGCCGCATCATGGTTCGTCCCCGCTTGCCGCAGTGGCGGCGGAGACGGCGGCCTGAAAGCCAGCGACGAACTGCTCGCGCGAGAAGCGAAGGGCGTGCTCGCGCAGGGGCGCCGACGCGAACGCACGCTCGCTGACGCGACTGAGCCCGTCGGCGAATGCCTCGGCTGTTGCCTCAAAAACGAGGACGCCCGTCTCGCCGTCGACGACCGTCTCGGCGGCGCCGCCCGTGGCGAGCGCCACGACCGGGCAGCCACAGGCCTGGGCCTCGACGGGCACCATCCCGAAGTCCTCGACGCCCGGCAAGAGCGTGGCGGTGGCGTGACGGTACAACTCGCGGATCTCCTCGTTCGAGCGCCAGCCCAGAAACGTCACGTCCGGTCCGGCCAGGGCTTTGAGGCGGCCGAGCTCGGGTCCGGTGCCGACGATCGTCAGGGGCGCACCGAGCCGGCGACAGGCTTCGATCGCGACATCCAGGCGCTTGTATGGCACCAGGCCCGATACGACGAGGAATCCCGAACGGCTCGGGAGACGGTCGTCATCAGGACGATAAAAGGCTGTATCTACAGGAGGATACACGACGGTAGACTCGCGATTATAGTATCGGCGGATCCGCTCCGCAACATACCTGGAATTGGCCACGAAGCTGTCGACGCGGCCGGCCGTGGCGCGGTCCCACCGTGCAAGGGCGGCCATGACCGGCCGCAGGAGCCGACTCCGGCCCGTTCCCACCTGAGCAGGACCGAAATACGCCCCGAACTGATCCCAGGCATATCGCATCGGCGAGTGACAGTAGCTGATGTGCACCGCCCGGCCCGGCCGGACGACCGACTTGACCGCGCAGTGGCTCGTGCTGATGACGAGATCGAAGCCGTCGAGGTCGAAGAGCTCGACGGCGGCGGGAAAGAGGGGCAGGAACTGCCGGTAGTGACGGGTCGCCGCTGGCAGGCGCTGGACGAAGGACGTACGGATCCGGTGCCGTTCGATGGTCGCCGAGACGCTGCCGCGCGCGTGGACCAGGCTGTAGAGCGGGGCGTCCGGATAGATGTCGCAGATCGCCTCGAGCACCTTCTCGCCGCCTCGCATGCCGGTCAGCCAGTCGTGGACCAGTGCCACTCGCGGCCGACTGCGGTCGGCGGACGCACGTTCCGGCACGCGGCTCACGTGTCCAGGACCTCGCCGTAGATCTCGCGGACGCGGCGGATCGAACGCTCCCACGAGAACTGGCGCGCGCGGATGAGTCCGCGGCCCCGAAGGTCGGCTCTGAGCGCCGAGTCGGTCAGGACGCGGCGCATCGCATCGGCGATGGCTTCCGGCTGAAGCGGATCGACGAGCAGCGCTGCGTCGTCCACGACTTCGGGCAGCGACGAGACGTTCGAGGTGATCACCGGTGTTCCGCTCGCCATGGCTTCGAGCGGCGGCAGGCCGAAACCTTCGTACAGCGATGGGAACACGAACACCGCTGCGAGGCGATAGAGGATGGCGAGTGTGCGATCCGGGACGAACCCGAAGAATCGCACGTACTTGTGCAGCTTGTGGCGATGGACGGCGTGCCTGAGCGCCGCGTACTTGGCGATCTCGTCGCCGATGATGACGAACTTGACCTGCTCGAACTCGTCACTCTTCCGCAGCAGGTGAAACGCCTCGATCGTCCGCTCGAGGTTCTTGTGTGGCTTGATGTTCCCCGCATAGAGAATGAACGGATGCTCGAGCTGGTAGCGCTCGCGCACGCGTGCGACGTCATCCTCGGGAGGCAGTGCGCTGAACCGCTCGTCGATGCCGTTGTAGATGACGTCGATCTTCTCGGGTGGCACCGTGAAGTAGTCGAGGATGTCACGCTTCGATGCTTCCGACACCGTCAGGATGCGATTCGATCGGTGGGTCGCCATCCATAGCGAACCGCGCGCATACGCATAACCCAGCCGGTTGGGAAGGTATTGCGGAAACCTCAGGTGGATGCAGTCGTGGATCGTGACGACCGACTTGCAGGGCGTCAACGGCGGGAGCACGTAATGCGGTGCGTGAAACAAGTCGGCGCCTTCGCGCCGCAGATCGAGCGGGACGGTAATCTGCTCCCGTATCGAATAGCCGGGCGACGCCTCCGGAACCGCTCGAAAGTTCTCCCCGAGCTCGCCCACGAGCTGACGGTCCGCCTCGCGGCACAGCACGACGTAGTCGGTCGCCTGATCGATGCGCGCGAGGTGGCGGAGCAGGTTTCGAACGTAGGTCCCGATCCCGTAGTCGCGGAGCTTACGGGCATCGATGGCTATGCGCAAGGTGTCAGGATCTTAGTCCAGCCCAGGGGGCAGTGCACCCTTGAGCCGCAGATAGACCCGCAGCAGCGGCGCCCAGCGCGGATGATGTTTCTCGTAGAACGCGAGCTGGCTGAGACGATACGCGGTGTTCATGGCCGCCGGCGCGCTGGCCCGGGACCGGCCGCGCATGTGGATGACCTCCGAAGCCGGCGCAAAAAGAATCCGCCGGCCCCTGGCGCGCAGCGCGGCGCAGAAGTCGACATCCTCGGTGTAGAGAAAGAAGCGTTCGTCGAGCAGTCCCACCGATTCCGCGTCCGCACGCGACACGAGGAGGCACGCACCGCTGACCCAGTCCACGTACTGCTCCCGCCGGGTCGAACGATCGACCCACGCCGCAAACGGAGGGATACCTGCGTCATAGAGGCTCCGCGTTACTTTCTGGCGGAGCTCGCCGAGGGGCGAGATCATCGGTCCGAACGACAGCTCGGCCCGCCCCGCGGCATCGACGAGCCGCGGACCAGCAGCTGCGGCCGCCGGGTGCGCGTGGAGGCGCGCCCGAAGCGTGTCGAGCGCTCCGGGAGGCACCACGGTGTCGCTGTTGAGCAGGAGGAGCAGTTCACCTTGTGTCGCGCGGATTCCGGCGTTGTTGCCCGCCGCGAACCCACGGTTGCGATCGAGCGCGATGACCTGCACGCGCGGCCAGCGGGACCGGACCACGTCGAGACCGCCTTCGGTCGACGCGTTGTCGACGACCGTGATGTCGTGCGCCATGGATGGCGGTGCGTCGTGCAGCGACGTCAGGCAGCGTTCCAAATCCTCGCGGGCGTTGTAGCGGACGATGATGACGGAGAGCTTCATCGCCGCGCGACCTTTTCCCCGAGCTTCTCCCCGAGTGTCTCCCCGATCTTCTCAAGGTGTTCCAGCGTCCGATCCGCCGCCGCGTCCCAGGAATACCTCCCGAGCACGGCTCGCCCGGAAGTCAGGATCGGCGTCGCGCTCGACGGGTCTACCAGCAGGCGGCGCAGCGCCGTGGCCGTACCGGAGACATCGCCGCGCGACACGAAAACCGCCGCGTCTCCGTACACCTCGCGGGCGACCGCGGTATCGAGGACCACCGGTGGCACGTCAGCCGACAACGCCTCGAGTGGCGTCATGCCGAAGCCTTCGTACTCCGACAGAAACGCGAACACCGACGCCCGTCCGAAGAGCTCCACGAGCTCGGGTTCGGCCGCGTAGCGTCGAAACTCGGTTTTCGACTGCACACCGTGCGCGGCCGCGACGGCGGCCAGGTCCTGCGGCGGCCACGTGCGGTCGCCTCCGACGATGATGAGCCGGGCCTGGGGGAGATCTTGAGTGGCTTGGGCAAAAGCCGCGATGAGGTCTGGCAGCCGCCGCCGGTTGAAGAGCGATCCGACGAAGAGGACGACGGGTTCTCGCGCCGCCCGCTGGGGCGTGCGCGCCCCGCGGTCGGTGACGCCCGGCGGAATCACGACGATCCGCGACGAGTCGACGCGCAGGCGCGTCTCGAGCTCGGAACGGGAGAACTGGGAGTCGGTGAAGACGACTGCCGCCCGGTGCGCGGCGCGGCGGGTGAGCCATCGTCGGCGAAGACCTTCCCGCGCGCGGAACCACTCCGGGTGCGCCACAAACGAGATGTCGTGAATCGTGACCGCGAGAGGGACAGACATGCCAAGCGGGGCGGTGTAGGCGGGCGCGAAGAAGACGTCGAGCGGATCGCGCTTGACCGCCCTCCTGAGATGGGTCTGCTCCCACCACGTTCCGCGCCCCGACGCGGCACCGGCGATTCGCACATCGACAGTGCCGGAGGGGAAGGACAAGGGCAGCCGCTCGGGCGTGTACAACACAAAGCGTCGACGATCGGCGTCGGCTCTCGCCGTCCACCGGACGAGCAACTCGGCGAGATAGCGTCCGACGCCGGTCGACTCGCCAAGGAGCTCGCGGGCGTCGATGCCGATGACGAGCGGTCGCATCACGAGCGTGATCGGCGCCTCTCGACCGCCGCCTCGTAGGCGCGCATCAGGCGCGCGGCGCTCGCGTCCCAGTTGAATCGCCGCGCCTGTCCGATGCCCGCCGCCGAGCACGAACGAGCAAGCGCCGGGTCGCTCAGCAGCCGGTCCATCGCGCCGGCCAGTCCCTCGACATCGTCGGGGTCGACAATCAGTCCGGCGTCTCCGACAACCTCCGGGAGCGCTCCGCGTGAGGAAACCACGACAGGAACCCCGATCGTCATGGCTTCGAGGGCGGGCAGCCCGAAGCCTTCGTCGAGCGAGGGCAGGACGACCATCGACGCCTCGCGATAGAGGCGTTCCCGCTCCGTGCCGCTGACATACCCCACGTGGCGCGCATGGCCGGCGAGCGGCGGGCGGGTGAGGTCATCGAGCAGAGAGGCGCAGGCGGGCGTGACGGCTCCCGCCAGCACCAGCCCTGGGGCGTCGGGCCTGCGGGCGCGGAGCTCGGCATAAGCTCGCAGCAGCGCTCCGACATTCTTTCGGGGTTCGATCGTCCCCATGAAGAGGACGTGACCGCCCGGGGCATAGGATTCGAGCGGCAACCAGACGGGGGCGCCGTTCGGGCAGACTGCGATGCGTTCGGCGTCAACCTCGAGCCTCGCGCGCACCTGTCCCGCCGTGTATTCCGAGACCGTGATAACGGCATCAGCGCGCCGCGCGTGCGACCCGGCGAGCGCCGGGTAGTCTCGACGGATTTCCGCCGTGGTGTGCTCGGGGGCATCGAGAAAATACAGGTCGTGGACTGTCACGACCTGCGCGGCGCGCCGGGCGGGCATGAGAAGGGGGTGCATCGAGTGCACGACGTCGATATCGCCCGCAAATGTCTCGATCGGCGGCCACTCCAGGCGGTGCCAGGCCAGATTCAGGAACGTCACCGGGACTCGGGCGTCGACGACCGACGTCCCGGGTATCGCCCCGGGCGGCAGACGGTCCTTCCACGAGCTGGAGAAGAGTACCAGGCTGTCGGAGGGGCCCTGGAGGCGCGCCAGCGCGGCCGCCAGCTGATGCGCGTATTCCCCGACGCCTGTGCGCGCTCGCAGGGCGGGCCGATAGTCAAGGAGGATACGCACGCGCGCCCATGCTAACACCCGGAATTGGCTGAGGCGGCAAATCCTTTCAGGTCAATAGATTGACACTGTTTTTCCGGCTGTGCTAGCCTTAGAGTTTTGGGTTTGGAGGCGAATGAAGATAGCGGTCATTGGGAGTGGGTACGTCGGCCTGGTGGCCGGTGCCTGCCTCGCTGAGAACGGCAACGACGTCGTCTGCGTCGACAAGGACCCGGTCAAGGTCCGCTCGCTTCAACGCGGCAAGATTCCCATCTACGAGCCGGGTCTCGAGGAGTTGGTTCGCCGGAACAAGAGCGAAAAGCGGCTGACCTTCACCACGGCGCTTGCCCGCGGCGTTCGGCAGGCCCAGATCATCTTCATCGCGGTGGGTACGCCGACCGGCGAGGACGGGTCCGCCGATCTCCAGCACGTGCTGGGCGTGGCGCGAGAGATCGCCCGTGCGATGAACGGCTATAAAGTCGTGGTCAACAAGAGCACCGTCCCCGTGGGGACCGCGGTAAAGGTGCGGGACGTCATTCGCCGCGAGACCACGCATCCGTTCAGCGTGGTGAGCAACCCCGAGTTCCTCAAGCAGGGCGCGGCGATCGACGACTTCATGAAACCGGACCGCGTGGTGATTGGCGCCGAGGACCCCCGCTCGGCCGAGCTGATGAAGGAGCTGTACGCCCCGTTCACGCGCACCGGCGCGCCCATCATGATGATGGACTGCCCGAGCGCCGAGTTGAGCAAGTACGCCGCCAACGCCATGCTCGCCACGCGCATCTCGTTCATGAACGAGGTGTCGAACGTGTGCGAGGCCGTCGGGGCGAACGTCGATCAGGTGCGGCGCGCCGTCGCCTCGGATCGCCGGATCGGTCCCTCGTTCCTCTTTCCCGGCGTGGGCTACGGCGGGAGCTGCTTCCCCAAGGACGTCAAGGCGATGGTGCGCTTCGCCGAGGACAAGGACTACGACTTCCGGATCCTGCGAGCTGTCGAGGCGGTCAACGAAAGTCAGAAGAGTCGCCTCGTGAAGAAGATGGAGAAGCAGTTCGGCTCGCTCAAGGGCAAGCGCATCGCCCTCTGGGGACTGGCCTTCAAGCCGAAGACCGACGACATGCGCGAAGCCCCGGCCGTGCCGCTCATCCAGGGGTTGCTGGCCGCGGGGGCGATCGTGCAGGCGTACGACCCGGAAGCGATGAAGGTGGCCCGGGGGATTTTCGGTTCGAAAATCCACTACGCCGACAGCAGCTATGCGGCGCTGACCGGTGCCGACGCGCTCGCCATCATCACGGAATGGAATGAGTTCCGGGAGCCCGACTACGGGCGCATGCGGAAGCTGATGCGCAGCCCGATCATCTTCGACGGGCGCAACATCTACAATCCGGAGAACCTGCGATCGCTCGGGTTCACCTACATCTCCATGGGACGTCCGTGAGCGCCGTCCTGGTGACGGGCGGGGCCGGCTACATCGGCAGTCACGCAACGAAGGCGCTCGCGGCCCGCGGAGAGTCGGTCGTCGTCTACGACAACTTCAGCCAAGGGCACCGAGCTGCGACCGGGCGTGCCAGTGCGGTCGTCGAAGGCGACATTCAGGACACCGCGAAGCTCGCGGCGACGATCACAGCCCACAACGTTGATGCCGTCATGCACTTCGCGGCGTGGCTGTCGGTCGGCGACTCGGTGAAGGATCCGGCCGGCTATTACCGCAACAATGTCGTTGGCGCCTTGTCGGTCCTCGACGCCATGGTGGCGACCGGCGTCCGGCACCTCGTGTTCTCGTCGACCTGCGCGGTGTTCGGAACGCCCGACACCACGCCCATCCACGAGGACCTGCCGAAGCGTCCGATCAACGCCTACGGCGAGACGAAACTGGCGATTGAGCACGCCCTTCCGCACTTCGAGCAGGCCTATGGGCTTCGGAGCGTCGCGTTGCGGTACTTCAACGCCGCTGGCGCGGATCCCGAGGGCGAGCTGGGGGAGGACCACGCGCCAGAGATTCACGTGATTCCGCGCGCCCTCGACACGGCCATGGGGCGCGGGTCATTCCGGATTTTCGGCGATGACTATCCGACGCCGGATGGGACATGCTTACGCGATTACGTGCATGTCAACGATCTCGCATCGGCGCATCTGCTCGCGCTCGATTCGTTGCGAGCCGGAGCGCCGTCGAACGCCTACAACCTGGGGAACGGCCGACCGACATCGGTCCGTGACGTCCTGGCCTCGGTCGAGCGCGTGACCGGCAAAGCCGTGCCGCACGAGCTGGCGCCGCGCCGCGACGGCGATCCCGCGGCCCTCTTCGCGTCGAGCGACCGCGTCAAGCGTGAGCTCGGCTGGCGCCCGCGCTTCGAGGATCTGGACGTCATCGTGGAGACCGCCTGGCGCTGGCGCGTCGCCCACGCGCAGGGCTACGCCACGGTGAAGGCCTGATGTCGCGCCTCAAGGGTCAGCTGAGCGATCCGCTGCTGTCGGTCGTGATGCCGGCCTTCAACGAAGAGTCGACGATCGAAGAGATCGTCCGCCGCGTCCTTGCGGTGCCCATCCGCATCGAGCTCATCATCGTGGACGACGGCTCGAAGGACGGGACGCGGGACATTCTGGCCCGACTCGCGCGCGAGCTGCCAATCAAGGTGGTTCTGCAGCCGTCGAACGGCGGCAAAGGGGCCGCGCTCCGGCGGGGATTCCAGGAAGTCACGGGCGATCTGATGATCATTCAGGACGCCGACCTGGAGTACTCCCCGGAAGAGTTTCCCGAGCTCATCGCGCTCATCTGCGAGGGACGGGCGGACGTCGTGTACGGGTCGCGCTTCCTCGGCCGGCACCGCGTGTTCATGTTCACGCACTATGTTGGCAACTGCTTTCTGACCTTCGTGGCCAACGTGCTCTACAACACCATGCTCACGGACATGGAGACGTGCTACAAGGTCATGCGGACCGAGGTGCTGCGGTCGATGACGCTCGAGTCCGACGGGTTCGGCATCGAGCCCGAGATGACGGCGAAAATTTTCAAGCGGCGCTATCGGGTGTACGAAGTGCCGATCACCTACGATGGCCGCGGATACGAGGAAGGGAAGAAGATCACGTGGCTCGACGGGTTTGTCGCGCTGTGGGTCCTGCTGAAATACCGGTTCACTGAGTGAGCGCTTTTTCTCGGCTGCTCGCCTACGCGCGCCCGTACCGAGGGCGCCTCGCCGCGGCTGTCGCGGCCATGTTGTTCTACGCCGCGGCGTCGGCCGGCCTCGTCACCCTCATCAAGCCGCTGATGGACTCGGTCCTGAGCCGGCAGCTGGACCTCACCTTCTGGGGCATCCCCGTCGACCTCCGCACCTGGAGCCTCGCTGTTCTGGCGATCTACTTCCTCAAAGGGCTCGGCGCGTACTTCTCGACGTATCTCATGACCGACGTGGGACAGCGCGTCGTGCGGGACGTGCGCGACCGGTTGTTCCGGCACATCCTGAATCAGTCGGCGAGCTTCTTCAGCCGGCGCACGAGCGGCCAGCTGATGTCTGGAATCACGAACGACGTCCAGCAGATCCAGGTGGCGGTGTCGGAGACGGTCGGGGACCTTCTGCGGGAGGGGCTCTCCGTGCTGGGCTTTGCGTGCCTCATGTTCTACTACGACGCCCGGCTCGCGCTCGTCGTCGTCACGGGCGCACCCATCGTCGTCTACCCGCTGGTGCGGCTCGGCCAGCGCGTGCGCCGCACGAGCCGGCGCGTGCAGGAGGAGCTCGCCTACCTGTCCCACATCACCATCGAGGCCTTCACCGGCCACCGCATCGTCAAGGCCTTCGGCGCCGAGGCGCACGAAGCGTCCCGTTTCGAGCGGGCCTCACAGCGCCTGTATCGCACCAATCTCAAGGTGACGAGCACGGTATCCGTGCTGCCGCCGCTCATGGAATTCCTGGGTGGAATTGCGGTCGTGGGGCTGATGGCGTACGGAAGCCACAAGATCGGCGCTGGCGACATGACGCAGGGCGACTTTTTTGCGTTTGTCGTGGCCGCGTTCATGATGTACGGCCCGATCAAGAAGCTCAGCCGGGTCAACACGAACCTGCAGCAGGCGATCGCCGCGTCGGAACGGATTTTCGAGCTGCTCGATACGCATTCCGAGGTCTCCGAACGCGAGGGCGCCGCGGCGCTCGCGCCGGTGCGGGACAGCATCGAGTTCCGCGACGTCAGTTTCCAGTACGAGGACGGCTCGGGGAAATACGTGCTGCGCGACGTGTCCTTCTCGGCCGATGCCGGGCAGGTCATCGCGATCGTCGGGCTGAGCGGCGCGGGCAAGACCACGCTCGTGAATCTCATTCCGCGATTCTTCGACGTCAAGGCCGGAGCGATCCTGATGGACGGCGTGGACATCCGTGATGTGACGCTCAAGTCCCTGCGGGCGCAGATCGGCATCGTGACGCAGGAGACGGTGCTCTTCGACGAGAGCATCGCGAGCAATATCGCCTACGGGTCGCCGGGCGCGAGTCGCGCCGACATCGAGGCGGCGGCCCGCGCCGCCCACGCGCACGAGTTCATCGTCACGCTGCCCGAGCAGTACGAGACGTGGATCGGCGAACGCGGTCAGCGACTGTCGGGCGGACAGCGGCAGCGGCTGGCCATCGCGCGTGCCCTCCTCAAGAATTCGCCCATCCTCGTGCTCGACGAGGCGACGTCCTCGCTCGATGCCGAATCCGAACGGCTGGTGCAGGAGGCGCTCGCCAACCTGATGCGCGACCGCACCTCGTTCGTGATCGCGCACCGGTTGTCGACCGTCAGGCGAGCTGACAAGATAATTGCGCTGGAGCGGGGGAGGGTGGCCGAAATCGGCCGGCACGAGGAGCTCCTGTCGCGGCCGGGCGGCGTGTATGCGAAGCTGTACGCGCAGCAGATTTTCGAACGGCAGCCGGAAGAGGCGACGGCACATCAGCCATGATCAAGAGCATGACCGGCTTCGCCTCGCTCACGCGAGACGACGAGCTGGCGACCATCACCGTGACCATCAAGGCGGTCAATCACCGGTTTCTCGATCTGCAGCTCCGGGTGCCGGCGTCGCTCGCGGCCTCCGAGACGCGGATCCGCAGCCTCGTGCAGAACCGTGTGTCGCGCGGACGCGTGGAAGTCAGCGTCTCGATTCAGCAGCGTCGCACCGCGGCCGTCGAGGTCGAACTGAACGAGCCGTTCCTGGACGCGTTGAAGCTCGCGCTTGAGCGGGCGCGCGAGCGCGGGTACGTCGAGGGACGCATCGGCGCGTCGGACCTGCTGAGGTTTCCGCAGGCGCTCTCCATCCGCGAGAAGGCCGAGGACCCCGAGGGCCTCGAGGACCCGTCGCCGATTGTCAGCCGGGTCGAGGAGGCAATTGCCGCCGCGCTCGAGGAGCTCGATACGATGCGAGTCCGCGAGGGCGGATACCTCAAGGCCGACCTCGACGCCCGGCGGGTTCGGCTCGGCGAGCTCTTCGGACAGGTCGCGGCCGCAGCCGAACAGGGCATCACAGGCCTGCAGAACCGGTTGCTGGAGCGGGTGCGCGAGCTGCGGGCCGAAGCGCTCGCCGACGAGGCGCTCGTCGCCCAGGAAATCGCGAAGTTCGTCGGGCGATCGGATATCACCGAAGAGGTCGTGCGATTCCGGGGCCACCTCGAGCACTGGCAAGCCCTGACCGAGTCGCCCGAGCCCTGCGGCCGGAAGCTCGACTTCCTGCTGCAGGAAATGAATCGCGAGGTCAACACCGCCGGCTCGAAGGCCGAGGGCCCCGCGGTCTCGGAAGTCATCGTGTCGCTCAAGGCCGACCTCGAGAAGATGCGCGAGCAGGTCCAGAATGTCGAGTAGGGAGCCCAATCGGCGCGGCCTGCTGCTCGTCGTCTCCGCTCCGTCCGGCACCGGGAAGACGACCGTGGTCGAGCGGCTTGTGCAGGTCACGCCGGATCTGGCCCTGTCGCGCTCCTACACGTCGCGCAGCATCAGGGCGGGGGAAACCGACGGAATCGACTATAATTTCATTACCCGCACACGATTCGAGGCCATGGTGGCGGCGGACGCCTTTCTCGAGTGGGCGAACGTCTTCGGCAACCTGTACGGGACATCTGCCGACGATGCCGAGCGCGAGCTGGCTGCGGGACGCGACCTGGTGCTGGTGATTGACGTCCAGGGCGCGCGGCAGGTGCGGGCGCGGTGTCCCGGCACGGTTGGTGTCTTCGTCCTGCCGCCGTCCTACGAAGTGCTCGAGCGGCGCCTTCGGGGACGGAGCAAGGACTCGGAGGCCGCCATGCAGCGCCGCCTGCGGACGGCGCGGGACGAAGTGGCCGCCTTCGTCGAGTACGACTACGTGGTCGTCAACGACGAGCTCGAGGCCTGCGTCGACCGCCTGAGCGCCGTGCTGACGGCGGAACGCGCGCGGCTGCGGTCGATGCGCGGGACAGCCGAAGAGATTGTCGCGACCTTTGATGCAAAACAGCATCTACCTGAGGAGAGCTGAGCGTGATTGATAGAAGCCGTACGAACGCGTTTGAATTCGTCATCGTCGCCGGCGCGCGAGCCAAGCAGTTGATGCGTGGCTGCACGCCACGGACGACGTCTGCCGGGAGCGACAAGATCATCAAGATCGCGCAGAGGGAAGTCCGGGAAGGCAAAGTCGAAAAGGTCACGGTCGAGACCGACTGAGCACATACGTGTCGCTGATAGCCCTCGGAGTCACCGGCGGGATCGGCGCCTACAAGGCAGTCGAGGTCGCGCGCGAGTTGCAGAAGCGCGACCACGAGGTCGTCGCGGTGATGACCCGATCGGCCCGGAAGTTCGTCGGCGAGGTCACCTTCGAGGCCATCACGCGGCGCCGCGTCATCACCGACCAGTACGCGCCAGGCGCGAACGCGGATATCGAGCACATCGCGCTCGCGTCGAACATCGCCCTCCTCCTCGTCGCGCCGGCGACTGCCAACATGATTGGCAAGTTCGCCCACGGCATCGCCGACGATTTCCTCAGCTCGCTGTATCTTGCGACGCGTGCTCCGGTCCTCATGGCGCCGGCGATGAACACGAACATGCTCGAGCACGAGGCCGTGCGGAGCAACATGGAGACGCTCGCGGCGCGCGGCGTGCGCTTCGTCGACCCCGGCGCCGGCTATCTTGCCTGCGGCTGGATAGGCAAGGGCCGACTCGCGGAACCAGATGTCATCGCCGCGGCGGCCGACGGGCTGCTGCGCCAGAAGGGGACGCTCCTTGGCCGCTTCGTCGTCGTGACGGCAGGACCGACCTACGAGGACATCGACGACGTCCGATATATCGGGAACCGCTCGAGCGGCAAGATGGGCTATGCCGTGGCGGTCGAGGCCGCGCGCCGGGGCGCGCGTGTCGTCCTCATCTCGGGCCCGACGCGCCTCGACGCACCGGCCGGCGTTGAAGTGGTGCGGGTTCGGCGAGCGGCCGAGATGTACCACGCCGTGCAGGCCGTGTCGGGAGACGCCGACGTGATCGTGATGGCCGCGGCCGTCGCCGACTACGCGCCGGCCGAAGGCGCGCACGCGGGCAAAATCGAGAAACAGGATGGTCCACTGGAGCTGACGCTCGTGCGGACGCCCGACATCCTGGCCGAGCTCGGCCGGCGGCGCGCGGGTGCGCCACGCCCCGTACTCATCGGATTCGCCGCCGAGAGCGGCGACCCCGTCCCGCGCGGCCGGGAAAAGCTGCGCCGCAAGTCGGTCGACATGATCGTCGCCAATGACATCACCCTCCCCGAGGGCGGCTTCGACAGTGAATCGAACGCGGCTACTATCATCGGCGGGGGCGACCCCGACAGTGATGAAGTCTTCGCGCTCGGGCCGAAGACCGAGCTCGCGTCGCGGATCCTCGACCGCGCCGAGCGCCTGCTCGCGTCGGCCATCAAGCGAGCGTAAGTCCCCCTGAGCCCGGCGGGTGTGTGGTACCCTTGCGTCTGCTCGTGGACAACGCTCACCTCGCGGAACACCTCAGATTCTTCCAGTCACTCGGCGTCACGGGCGTGAGTCTCGATGCGCGCTGGCGGCGGCGCGCCGGGGCTCCACAGCCGTCGGCTCGGACCGCTGAGGCTGCCCTCGCGGCGACCGCGAGTCCGGTGTCCGGGTATGACCAGGCGCCGGCGCAGGCGGATGACCAGGGCGAGTCAGCGCCCGTGACGTTCGCGCGTTCTTCCGAAGAAGCGCTGCAGGCGATCCGGTCCGACATCGGCGACTGCACCCGGTGCAAGCTGCACCGGCTCGGCCGGCGGCAGATCGTCTTCGGCGTTGGCAACCCATCAGCGGACTTGATGTTCGTGGGTGAGGCGCCAGGGGCGGACGAAGACGTCCAGGGGATCCCGTTTGTCGGGCGCGCCGGTCAACTGCTCACCAAGATCATCGAGGCGATTGGCCTCCGGCGCGACGACGTGTACATCGCCAACGTGATCAAGTGCCGTCCGCCAGAAAACCGCAATCCCGAGCCCGACGAGGTCGAGACGTGCGAGCCGTTCCTCTTCGAGCAGATCGACCGCATCAAGCCGAAGGTCATCGTCGCGCTGGGCACCTTCGCGGCCAAGGCGCTGCTGAAGACGCAGGAGCCCATCTCGCGGCTGCGCGGCCGCGCCTTCAACTACCGTGGCGCCATGCTCATCCCGACGTTTCACCCGGCGTTCCTGCTGCGCAGCCCGGACCGCAAGCGTGATGTCTGGGAGGACATGAAGAAAGTGCGCGCGCTCCTCCAGGAGTCAGGCGGCGATGGCTAGGCGCGCACAGCGCGCCTGCGAGGGAGCGGCGGCGGGGCGCAGGGGGCCCCGCAAGCGACCGAGCCGGGGTGTGGGGCGGAGCCCCACGTTAAGAAGATGCGCCTCGTTCGCGTCGCGGTGCCCGTGCCCGCGCTCGACAGCCTGACCTACAGCCTGCCCGCCGAGTTCCAGACGCCCGTCGTCGGCGCCCGCGTGCTTGTGCCGCTCGGCAATCGCGTCCTTACCGGCTGCGTCGTCGATCGGACCGATACTGAGGAACCGCCGGCGTCGACCATCAAACCGATCATCGAACTCCTCGATGCCGAGCCGTTCCTTCCCGAGGAGGTCGTCCGGCTCGCGACCTGGGTGGCCGACTACTACGCCTGCGGAATCGGGTCGGCGCTTGCCGCAGCGATGCCGCCGATGGCCGCGGCCTCGGAGCCCGGCGGTCGCGCCCGTGGGTTCCGTACGGTTCGCGTGGCCTCGTTGACGGTCCAGGGACTCGAGGCCGCGGGCGAACACGGAGTGTCGCTGCGGCTGGGCTCCCGGCAGCGCGAGGCGCTCACGCTTCTCGCGGGCTCGCCCGAAGGTCTCGAGACCGCGTACCTCTCGGCACGCGGGATTGCATCACCCGCGCTGTCGCGCCTCGTCACGCTGGGTCTCGTGACCCTCACGCGACGTCAGGTCGATCGCGACCCGTTCCAGGCGGAAGTCCCAGCGGCACCCTCTGAGCGCCCGGCCCTCGTTCTCACGGCCGAACAGGACGCGGCCCTCATGCGACTGCGATCGCTCGCCGATCGCGGCGAGTTCCAGGCCGCGCTCCTGCACGGCGTCACCGGGAGCGGAAAGACAGAGGTGTACCTGCGGCTTGCCGCCGACGTGCGCCGGCAAGGCCGCGGCGTCCTCCTGCTCGTGCCCGAGATCGCGCTGACGCCGGCGGTCGCGATGACGTTCCGGCAGACGTTCGGCGAGCGCGTCGCCATCCAGCACAGCGGCCTCTCCGACGGCGAGCGTCACGATCAATGGCACCGCATCAGGCGCGGCGACGTCGACGTCGTCGTCGGCACGAGATCGGCTGTCTTCGCGCCGTTGCGCGCGATAGGTCTGGTCGTCGTCGACGAGGAGCACGACGGCTCGTACAAGCAGGAAGAAACGCCGCGTTACAACGGCCGCGACGTCGCCGTCATGCGCGCGCGTCAGGCAGGGGCGCTCGCGGTCCTGGGCTCGGCGACGCCGTCGATGGAGAGTTACCAGAACGCCCAGAAGGGGCGCTATACCCTGGTTGCGCTGAATCGCCGCGTGCTCGACCGTCCGCTCGCTGACGTCCGCATTGTCGACATGCGCGAGGAGTATGCGGCGGCCGGGCCCGATGTCGTGCTGAGCTCCACCCTGTCGGAGGAGATGCGGACGACGCTCTCGAGAGGCGAGCAGGCGATCGTGCTTCTGAACCGCAGGGGGTTTGCCACGTCGGTCTTCTGCCGCCAGTGCACGGCCACGCTCGATTGTCCGAATTGCAGCCTGTCGTTGACCGTCCACCGGGCGGCACATCGAGCCCGCTGCCACTACTGCAACTATTCGATCGCATTGCCGAAGGTCTGCGCCAAGTGCGCGGGGAAGTTCATCGAGCTCGTCGGATTCGGCACCGAGCGCGTCGAAGCCGAGGTCCGGGAGCGGTTTCCCGACGCGCGCGTCGCGCGGGTCGATCGCGATACGATCCGCCGGCGCGGTGCGATTGCTGCGCTCCTCGCGAAGTTCGCGGCACGGGAGCTCGACGTCCTGGTCGGCACGCAGATGATCGCGAAAGGTCACGATTTTCCACGGGTCACGCTCGTCGGCGTGATCTCCGCCGATGTTGGATTGGGCCACGCCGACTTCAGGGCGGGGGAGCGGACGTTCCAGCTGCTCACGCAGGTTGCCGGCCGTGCCGGGCGCGGCGAGATTCGCGGTCAGGCGATCGTCCAGACGCTCTTTCCCAATCACTACAGCATCCAGCATGCGTGCCGGCAGGATTACGTGGGCTTTTTTCAGCAGGAGCTGAACTTCCGCCAGGCCATGCAGTATCCGCCGGCCGTGGCGCTCGTCAATGCCGTCGTGAAGGGAAAGACGCAGCACGGCGCCCACCACGACGCCGGCGAGCTCGTGGAGGCGCTGCGTACCAACGGCGCGCCCTATCGCGTCCTCGGCCCCGCGCCGGCCCCGCTCAGCCGCCTCAAGGGCGAGCACCGTGCCCAGTTCTTCATGAAGGGACCCCACCGAGGGCCGATGCGACTGGCGCTGCTCGCGGCACTTGCCGCGCGCCCCGACATCAGACGCCGGACGATCGTGGATATCGATCCGATGAATGTCCTTTGATGGTTCAGGGTTCACGGTTCACGGTTCAGGGTTCGAGAAGAACCCGAACTTTGAACCCTGAACCTCGAACCGTGAACCCTGAACCGTGAACCCTGAACCGCTCTCAGAACTGGATCGGAAACGGCGTGAAGCAGAGGACCAGCATCGCGAGCGCGAAGACGGCTACGCGGTTGCGGGCCGCGCCGAGCGGTTCGTACTCGTTGATCACGGGCGGGTGGCGCGGGCCGAATGACACGAGCATGAAGAGCATCAGCACCGTCATCAGGAGCCAGCTTAGCGAGAGGTAGGTCATCAGGAGCGCCGAGGCGACCGTGACGAGCGAGATGGGCGTCGACAGTCGGCCGAGCGTGGCGTAGGTGATGTGCCCGCCATCGAGCTGGCCGAAGGGCAGCAGGTTTAGCGCCGTGGCCAGCATGCCGAACCACGCGGCCCACACCATCGGATGAAGGTTGACGATCGAGCCCTCCTGGATCGGGCCGAACGTGAGCCAGCGGACCAGTTTGAAGAGGAGCGGCTTGCCGATGAGCATGAGCTCCTGGGGCGGCGGCGAGATCGTCACGTTCGACATGTACATGCCGAGGAACAGGGCCGGCACCAGCACGACGAATCCCGCGATGGGCCCGGCGACACCGATGTCGAACAGTACTTTGCGGTTGGGAAATGCCTCGCGGATTCGGATCACGGCGCCAAGGGTCCCGATCTGGAATCCGCCGAATCCGAGGTAGAGGGGCAGGAAATACGGCAGGGTAGCATCGACCCGATACCAGCGGCACGCCACGTAGTGGCCCATCTCGTGCGCGCCGAGAATCGCGAGGATCGTGGCGCTGTACCACAGTCCATGGAGGAGCGCGCTCGACTCGGATACGTTCAGCTGCGCGCGGCCAAAGTCCGACAGGAACGACAGATAGCGGTACTCGCCGACGAGCGTCGTGGTGACCAGCGTGACCAGAAAGAGCGCAATGTGCTTCCACCAGACATGCTGGAAGCGCTTGCGCGGTTCGGGAATGTAATGGAACGGCGTCGCGGCAAACGGCAGCCCGGACCCGACCATGTCGGATTCGAACATCGGCTCGTCGCTCGGCAGCAGAGGCCGGGGGTGCGTGTCGTTCGACAAAATTTCTTGCGTTCGGAGGGCGATCAGCCGCCGATGTTCTGGAGGTCCTTGCCGGGCTTGAACCGGATCGTTCGGCCTGGAGGAATCCGTACTTCCTTACCTGTCCGCGGGTTGCGGCCGATGCCGCGCTTACGCGGCTTCACTTGAAAGACGCCAAAGCCGCGCAGCTCGATTCGTTCGCCGCGCTGCATGGACAGTCGCATCGCATCGAAGACGGCATCCACCGCCACCTCGGCCTTGACCTTGGTGATGTCGGCGATCTTGGACACCTCGTTGACGATGTCGACCTTGATCATGCTTAGGCGCTCCTCAGGAGTAATAACTAGTATAAGATTGATACACTTACGCTGTCAATATCAGAGCTAACTAGAGTTCAGAATGTCCCAGAAACGCCCAGAGGACGGCCCGGCCGTAGTATTGGTCGGACGGCCCAACGTGGGCAAATCAACGCTGTTTAACCGAATTACGGGCGCCAGGCGCGCCATTGTGTCGCCTGTGGCGGGGACGACCCGGGACACGAAATCCCATGCGACCGAGTGGCTGGGAACTCCGTTCACCCTCGTCGATACGGGCGGTCTGTTTGGCGCCAGTGACGACCCGCTGCACGAGCTCGTGGTGCAGCAGGGCCAGAAGGCGCTCGCAACGGCCGATGTCATTGTCTTTGTTGTGGATGGCCGGGACGGGCTTCTTCCCGCCGACGAAGAGATTGCCGGAAGCCTCAGGGCGGCGAACGTTCCCGTTCTGATAGCGGTCAACAAGACCGACGACCGGCGGGCGAAGGACCGGGCCCTCGAGTTCTATCGGCTGGGTTTCGAACCGGTCGTCGAGATTGCCGCCGAGCACGGCCAGGGGACGGGAGACCTCCTCGACGAAGTGGTCAAACGCCTGCCGGCGCGATCGGAACCGACGGGCGAAACCGAGCCTCAAGAAGTCGCGGTCGCAATCGTCGGGCGTCCCAACGTCGGCAAATCGTCGCTCCTCAATCGCTTGCTCAAGGAAGAGCGCTCCATCGTCAGCGACATGCCTGGCACGACGAGGGATAGCGTCGACGCGGTGCTCCGCTGGCAGCGCCGGGTGTTCCGGATTGTCGACACGGCAGGGATCCGGCGATCAGGCCAGATTGCACGGTCGGGCCAGCTGGAAGGCGTCAGCGTCATCCTGGCCCGGCGGGCGATCGAAAAGGCGGACGTGACCGTGCTGGTCATCGACTCATCCGAGGGCGTCGCCGACCAGGATGCCACGATCGCCGGCGAAGCCGAGAAGGCGGGGAGCGGCATCATCATCGCCGCCAACAAGTGGGATCTCATGAAGGGGCAGGGGCAGGATCTTTACAAGAAGTTCGACAACGAGCTCCGGCGTCAGATCAAGTTTCTCGACTACGCGCCCGTGCTCCACATTTCGGCGGCAACCGGCGAGCGGACCACCAAGTTGCTCGAGATGATCGACAAAGTGGCGGACGCTCGGGTGCGCCGCGTGCCGACGGGTGAGCTCAACCGCTTCCTGAAGGACGTGACCGCCGCGCATCCCCCTGTCAGCCCCGGGAAGAAACACGTACGGATTCTCTATGCCGCCCAGACGAGCGTCGCGCCTCCCACGTTCGTCTTCTTTACGAACGTTGCGACCGAGTTCCACTTTTCCTACGAGAGGTTTCTCGCGAACCAGTTGCGCGAGTCGTTCGGACTGATGGGCACGCCGATCCGCGTCAAGGTCAGGAAGTCGTAACGCGTTCGCCCTGTCCGTACCTCGCGTAGTAGCACGCGCCGAGGCCTGCCGCCAGCACCACACCCACGTGCCAGAGGCCGCTCGTGGCGTGCCAGCTCGAGAAGTCCGTCGTGATCGGCGCGCGAAGCAGGACGAAGTGCGTGAAGAGCGCCGCGATGGCCGATAACAATCCGGCGCGGACGATTACCAGGAGCAAGATGGTGATGATGCCGACGCCGATGGCGACGTCCAGCAACGGCGTGCTTCCGGGGAACATTCCGTTGATGACGACCGGCGTGAAACAGATGATGGCGGCGACGACCGCCAGCACGCGGTGACGGAGCAGCAGCACGAATCCGACCACGCCGGCGACGCCGAGCATGCCCTGGCCGACGGCACTGGTCAGGTCGTTGGCAATTCCCGAGAGGATGTATCGCACGCCGTTCAAGGATGACTCGCTCGAGACGAGCGGCATCGGTTCGAGGAAACCGGCCAGCGCCGGCAGAAGATTGTGGACGGCGTAGAGCAGGGTCATCGCGAGGCCCGCGCTCACTCCCACCATCAAGTCGACGCCGACTCTTGGATCGCGCCAGTGGCCGCTCACGAGCTTCGTCCATCCGAGGATGCTGTCCGGCGAATGGCGGCGAACGTAAGGCTCGAGCCCGAGGTAGGTGACCCAGAGCAGGCCCGCGTCGAACAGGCCGCGGCCGACGGCGGCGAAGATCCGGTTGATTTCCATCCCCACGTGCGGGATGTGGCTCGCGCCGAGCGCCCACGCGAGCAGGCTCGTCGCGAACACGAACGTGGCGACGCGGAACGCGCCCTCTCGATCGCCGCGGCCCGCCTTGAGGTTGACCCTCGCGAGAACAGCTCCGAGCACCATCAGCCCGGGCATGATGACCGAGGCCAGGCCTCCGACGATTCGCGCGAAGAGAGAAGGCGCCGCCCTGACGGCGCGGGCCGATTCGCTCCATGGCCCCGCGACGGCGAAGAACACCGGTTGCCCGGCGGTCGCCGCTCCTTCGATCCGGATGGTGAGCTCCGGGCGATCGGGCAGCGGGCCTTCCCAGGCGCGTCGCTCGTCGGCGTAGTACGGAGGCACGATCTGCGGCTTTGCCGGAAGAAACCGATCGTACTGAAGCCCGGCCGCGACAAAAAGCTTGTTCCAGTCGACTGGCGGCGCGGGCTGGTCTGGCGAACGCGGGCTTGGCACGGCATGAAACTCTGACAGGCGGCCGTTTGCGTCAACCGCGACGAGCGTCATGCCTGCCGTCGTCAGCGGCGGGTTGGCGCGGCCGATTTGATACTCCGATCCCCAGGGAATCAGCATCTGCGGGCTCGTGCGATACCAGAGAAAGAATGTCTCGGGCCGTACGGTGTGGAGCATGTTCCATCGGTCCGGGGCCGTAGATGTCGCGCCGATGAACCTGGCGTAGTCGAGCGAGAGGCCAAGCCCGGACGCCGTGTCAGCGGCACCTGCCGGGTCGAAGCCCAGTGAGGCCAGGGCTTCCTGCGCGCGATCAACGAGGGCCGCCGGCGGCTTCGGAAGTGGGACGCGGTTGAGCAGGATTACCCGCTGATAGACGAGCACGATCACGACCAGCGAGAGGACAATCCACGAGGCCGCGACTGCTGTCGCGCGCACCGAGAGCGCATCCCGGCTGCCGGCGGCGGCCACCATCGCAGGCGACGGCGTCTCGCCCGCGGCGAGTGCCGCCGCCAGCGGGTCGCCCCCGGGGAGGGCGGCGGCGACGGCAAGCGCCGACACGGGCCGATCGTCGGCCTCCGGCTTGAGGCACTTCAGGATGGCGCGCTCAATCTTGATGTCGAGGCTCTTGACCACTGCGGTTGGGGGCAGGATCCCCGACTGCTCGCGCTTGTGAATCAGCTCTGCGAGATTCTTGCCCTCGAGCGCGCGCTGCCCCGTGAAGATCTCGTAGAGCACCAGGCCGAGCGCATAGATGTCGCTTCGTGCCGTGACCTCGTTGCCAGCGAGCTGCTCGGGCGCCATGTAGGCGGGCGTGCCCGCGCGAATCGCTTCGCCAGACGCGCCCGCGAGCCCGAAGTCCGTGATGCGGACCTTGCCGGTGCCGTCGAGCATCACGTTGGCGGGCTTGAGGTCGCGGTGGATGACGTCGCGCTCGTGCGCCGCCGCGAGTCCCGCGCAGATCTGCCGCGCGATCTCGAGCCCGCGCTCTTCGGGGAACCGCCCGACGCGCTTGAGCAGCGACGAGAGGTCTTCGCCGTCGACGTACTCCATGGAGAGAAAGGTGGCGCCGTCGACCTCGTCGATGTCGTACACCCGGCAGACGTTCGGGTGCGAGACCTGCCGCGCCATACGGACTTCCGTGTGAAGCTGCGTCAGGCGCGCGGGATCCTTGTCGACATCCGGCGGCAGGAACTTGAGTGCGACTGGCTGGCCGAGCTTCAGGTCGTCGGCGCGATAGACCTCGCCCATGCCGCCGCGCCCGAGGCGTTCGACGATCCGATAGCGTCCGCCGAGGAGAGTGCCCGGCTCGAAGCGGCCGTGATCGATCGCGCCCGAGGAAGAGAGCCAGCCGCTTGACGATGACGGGCGGGAATCCTTCGACGGCTGGGATCGGCGGTCGTGCGGCCCCGAGCTCGTCTTTGGTGCGGGCGATCCAGCCCCGGGAGCCAGCCGCGTCGCCTCGTCCATGCCGGGGAGGTCCGGCGGCATCATGGTTTCGATTTCGGACTGCGGGAGCGGCGTCCGACATTTCGGGCAGAACTCGCCCGCTTCTTGCGGAACGATGACCGCGGCGCACGTGGGGCAGGAGAGGATGTTGGACACTGATCAGCCGGAATTATAGGGCTCTGTCGGACTGTAGGAGTCGTCCGAAGAGTGGCTGACCTCCACGCGAGGCGTAGAAACCGAATGTCGTCAGGCCGGCGACGAGCAGGAGGCTCCAAAGCATGGCCGGCGCAAAGGGCATCGACAGATCCAGGGTGAGTGGAGCGTTGTTCAGGGCCTGATTGCAGAGAAACGCGACGACGATGGCGAGCAGGCCGAAGTAAACCAGGGTTCCGACGAGCGGGATGACGAACAGGGCGATGAAGAGAAGCGACACGAGGAAGCTCGTACCCGAGAGGTCGCCCATCACGAGAATCCCGAGCAGCAGGCCAGCGAAGACCGCCCCGCCCCATAACCTCCCCGTGAGCGCCCTGCCGAATCCGAACGCGACGGCGACGAACATCGCGTTCTGGAGGTTGTTGGGAATCATTCGCAGAACCGTGCCGAGCGCCGACGACGAGCCGAGCAGCATTGAAAGATTGGTCGCGCGGAGCTGCGCGGGCGGCTGGCCGAACAGCGGCTGTAACAATCCAAAGGACACGATCACCAGGGCCATCATCGAGCCAACCGCGGCGCCGACGAGCACGTCGCGGCCGACGCGCGGGTCGATGACCTGTCCACCGAGCACCCGCGTCCACGAGATCATCAGTGCGGGCGAGAACCGCCGCACGTAGGGCTCGAGAGCAATGTAGAGAATCCACGCGCGTCCGGTGCTGAGCAGGGCGTACGCGACGAAGTCAAAGAACTGGCTGCCTTCGATCTGAAATGAACCGTAGTGTCGGGCGCTGATGAGCCAGGCGACGAACAGCACGGTCATGGTGAATACGAAGAGGCGCCCCGCACCGCGTCGGTCGCCCCGGCCGGCGCGCAGGTTGGCGCGCGCGAGCAACAGTGCGCCGACGAGCACCAGCATCGCGACCACGTCAGCCAGCGTTCGCCAGAATCGGCCCGCGGCCGGCGCTGCACTGGTGGTCGAGGGCTGGACGGGCGCCCACGGGCCCACGACTTTGAAGAACACTGGCGCGCCGCGATGGGCGGCGGCCTCGACGCGGAGTTTCTGATCCGGCGCTTTTGGCAGCGGACCTTCCCATGCCGCCCGCTCGCTCGCATAGGCGCGCGGAACCCACGTCGGCTCGACAGGGTGAAACCGCCCCATGTCGAGGCCTGCGGCAGCGAACAGGGCCGGCCAGGGAACTGGCTTCGCAGAGGCTGACGGGTCTTCGCGAAATGGCGGTACCGCCTCGAAGTCCACCAGCTGGCCGCTGTCGTCGAGCGTCGCTTTCGCCATCCCGGGCACCGTAGGCGGCGGATCCCAGGCAGTGGGCCGCTGACTCCCGCTATACGGCACAAGCGGCTCCGCGCCCGATCGATACCAGAAGAGCATGACGGGCGCGATGCGCTTCTCCAGCTCGTCCCAGCGGTCGGCGGACTGGTTCGTGTTGGCAATGTGATTGATGGCGTCGTTGTCGATCGACAGGCCGCGGGCCGAGTCAGCCCCTTTCGTCTCGAATCCGATCGTCCGCAGGATGTCCCGCGCACGGTCTTCGAGCGAGTCGAGCGACCGTTGCATCGGCACGCGCGCGTAGAGGAGGCGCTGATTGGCCAGCGCGGCATGCGCCAGGACTGCGAGCACGACGGCGGCGACCAGGACGATGCCGGCGGCCGGATGCAGCGCATCTGTCTGGCCGGCCGCGGCGACGAGCTCCGGAGACGGTGTTTCACCGGCCGCGAGCGCCGCAGCGAGCGGATCGCCACCTGGCAGGGCGGCGGCGACTGCGAGCGCCGATGCCGGGCGCTCGTCGATCTGCGGCTTGAGACAGCGCATGATCGCGAGCTCGATCTTCGGATCGAGCGTCTTGACGATCGTCGACGGCGGGAGAATGCCCGACTGCTCCCGTTTGTGAATCAGCTCCGCGAGGTTCTTGCCCTCGAGCGCGCGCTGGCCGGTGAAGATCTCGTAGAGCACCAGGCCGAGCGAGTAGATATCGCTCCGCGCCGTGACCTCGCCGCCCGACAGTTGCTCGGGCGCCATGTAGGCAGGCGTGCCCGCGCGAATCGCTTCACCCGATGCGCCGGCCAGCCCGAAGTCGGTGATGCGGACCTTTGCCGGTCGCGTCGAGCATCACGTTGGCGGGCTTGAGGTCGCGATGGATGACGCCGCGCTCGTGCGCCGCGGCGAGGCCCGCGCACACCTGCCGCGCAATCTCGAGCGCGCGATCTTCCGGGAATCGGCCGATGCGCCGCAGCAGCGACGCCACATCCTCGCCGTCGACGTACTCCATCGACAGGAACGTCGCGCCGTCGATCTCGTCGATGTCGTAGACGCGGCAGACGTTCGGATGTGAGACCTGCCGCGCCATGCGGACCTCGGTGTGGAGCTGCGTCAGTCGCGCCGGGATCGCGGTCGACGTCTGGCGGCAGGAACTTGAGCGCGACCGGCTGGCCGAGCTTCAGGTCATCGGCCCGATACACCTCGCCCATGCCGCCGCGGCCCACGCGTTCGACGATGCGGTAGCGGCCGCCGAGGACCGTGCCCGGCTCGAAGCGGCCGTGGTCGATGGCGCCCGACGACGAGAGCCACCCGCTCGAGGACGTTGGCCGGGAATCTTTCGCCCCGCGGTCCCAGGAGCGCGGGTCTTGCGCGCCGGAACCCCCTAGTGACGGGCTCGCGCCCTTGGCAGCCACCGCATGTGTCGCGTCGTCCGCGCCGGGGAGGTCCTGCGGCATCAGCGTTTCAATCTGGGATTGAGGAAGCGGCGTCCGGCACTTTGGGCAGAACTCGCCTGCTTCTTGCGGCACGATGACCGCGGCGCAGGTGGGGCAGGAGAGGATGTTGGCCACGCGGTTTGGGGGTGTAATTATATGACTTCCTGTCTGTTATACTTCGGGAAGCATCCTGATGGCCCAACTGGAGATTCCCAACCGCTCGCTGTTCCGTCAGCCTGAGGTGTGTGAGATTGCCAGTATCCAGCCCTACGTGTTGCGGTCGTGGGAAGCGGAGTTCCCGGACCTCGGCGTCGCGAAGGCTGAGGGCGGCGCACGTGTGTATCGGCGGGCCGACGTCGAGCGCGTGCTGCGGATCAAGCAGCTGCTCTACGGCGAGGGCCTGACGCTCGCCGGCGTTCGGCGCAAGCTGATTGAAGAACAGCCGGCTGGTGCCGGGCCGGATCCGGGGCTGGCGAGCATCGCCGAGCTCTTCGGCAAGGACGCGCGCGAGCGCATCCAGAACGTCAAGCGGGGCCTTCGAGAGCTGTCGGCCATGCTCGCCCGGGCGCCCGGCGCGCCGGCGGAGGCGGGAGACGGCGATTTTCACCTGCGAGTCGACGACGCGCCGAAGCCGAAGCCAAGAGCGCGGTGCCGGTGAAGAAGAAAGAAGTAGCGTCCGCCTGTCGCCAAGGCTTCGGCGGACCATCAGACGACGGGATGTAGCGCAGCCTGGTAGCGCACCTGACTGGGGGTCAGGGGGTCGCTGGTTCGAATCCAGTCATCCCGACCAATGTTGACGGGCCGATTCTGGGGTTACCAGGGTCGGCCCGTTTGATCGTAGGCACACAGTAGGCACACTACCGTGGCGGCCCCTGTGAGTCGACGGAGGTAACGCGGGCGCCGCCAAGCGGCGCCCTTTCTTATGAGTTGGTGCCAATGGCTCAAGAGCAGTTGCAGTTGCCGGGCGGCTTCGGTGGACCCCATCTCGGCATAGCCGTCTTCTGCGAGAAAGTTCTGAAGGAAGCAGACGGCGTGACGAGTTTGATCCGAGTGGTCGATCGCGTCACATTCCAAGCGCCAGCTCAAGGCGTCCCGCCCCCCGCCCACCCGCTCTTCGCAGTTGTAATGGTGAAGTCGGGCCACGCGAAGGGCACATTCACGATTGCTTTGCGCTCGATTGGACCATCCGGGCAACAACTGGGTTCAATAGAAGCGCCGGTACTTCTAGAGGGAGATGATCGAGGAGTCAGTGTGATCCTTCAACTGGCGTTCCAGCCAGTAGAGGAAGGCCTGCATTGGTTCGACGTTCTCGTCGAGGGTCAGATGCTTACACGGATTCCACTACGCGCGGTGTATCAAAGAATCTCAGTGACGGGCGCTGAATAGACGAGATGCTGACGGAGTTTGAGTCACTCGTCGATGCAATCGACGTCCGCACCATAAGGGGCCAGTCCAAGGAGTAGTTCGTCACAAGCGGACGAAGTTCGGCGCGAAGTTCTTCGGCCGTCAGACCGCTCGCGTGGTGATCCGTCAGGAGGCCATAGGCTCGGTGGATAACCGAAGCCTCTGAGTCAGACACGGCCGCTCCTGCCACTGCGGAAGCCACCAGGGCATGAAGAGCATCAATCGCCATCCGACCACCTAGATAGTCCGCGATCGCCCGGCGCACATCGATAGCGTTTTGTGACATGGCTGATCAGCCTCAGCGAATCGAGATTTCTGCTACCGAGCTCCGCGCCCGTTTTGCTTCCAGCGACTACCCAGCGAAGGTGAGCGCTGGCAATCTGGAAGCCCACGTGATCTACGACCGCCCCATTGCCGGCGGGGGTTCAAGTCGAATTATCGCATACACGGAAAAGGGGGAAACGACCAAAAAGCTCGTTGTCCACCAGCGGACACACGCGGACAGATCTGCAACTCAGCCGGACCCTAAACTGATGTTGTTGGACGGCGTTTTCTACTGGACGAAGTAGTCTCAGCAATCCATGCCCGACACTACGCTGCTGCACGTCTACGGCTGGCGCCGCGATGGCGGGCCGTATTTCCTCGACAATCCGCGCACGCTCCCCAGGACGGCATAGCCTTCGCGGAAACGGTGCTAAAGGATCGCCGGAGTTGGTTCGTGCGCGCCGAGGTGAAAGACGTGCGCGCCGGGGAGGTGCTCTGGACCAGCGCGACCGTCCTCCGGCCTGGTGGCGAGGGCCATTACAAGTGACTCTTTCACTCCCTTGACATTCGTCGTCGCCGCCCGCGTTAAGCAGAATCGCGCAGCCACCCGCCGGACTTCCAGACTCCTCCAGTCGCGTTTACCGACATTCCGCGCGCGCCGGTAGAAAGGTCGCCTCTGGCGCGGACTTTCGGATCGCCATCGGACGAAACGCTGAGCATCTCGAATATATCGACTCACGCGCGACTGAGCCGTGCGCTATTCTCTCCCTCTTCGTTCGTCAGACGCCCTCAGCCGCCGAAGTAGCCGCTTCGGGTCTTGACGACGGCCGTCGGATGCTTGACCCGAACCTCCAGCCGGCGCCATTCGTAGATGCCTGCGGCCTCGATGGCGAGGACGTATCGCTGGCGCAGCTCGTCAAGGAGGCGGGCGGCGACCACGACGGTCTCCGCGAGGTTGCTCGCAAAGACCAACTGGCCGCCCGTCCATTCCGCCAAGTCACGCAAGTCGGCACCCTCTGACGGCAGCGATCGGCTTGCGCCTTCCATCATCAATGCCTGATCGAGCGAGGGAACAGTGGCCACGACATAGACGGGCACATCAATCGAGCTCGCCAGTCCAGATACCTGCGGTGCGGTCAGCGTGCTGCTCGTATCAATCCCGTCCGTCAGGACGACGATTGCCTTGTGGGTCGCGGAGCGATCGGCGAGTCGTCGTGCCGTGGCTGCCGTGGCATCGTACAGGGAGGTCGATCCGAACGGTTGGAACTCGTCAAGTGCGCCTTTGAGGCGCGAGAGATTGGTCGTAAACGACTGTCGTTCGTGGAGCGTCGAATCGAACGTGAAGAGTGCCGCTTCGTCCTGTCCGTCGCGCAACTGCGAGAGGAGGGCGTCGAACGCCTGGCGCGCCATTGCCATTTTCGACGCGACGCTCATGCTCCCGCTCATGTCGACGAGGATCGCCAGGCTGACAGGCGACTGCCGATCGGCGCGAAGCGAAAGAATTGGTCTGAGCTGACCGTTGTCACGGACCTCGAAATCAGCCGTCGTCAAGCTTGGCATCGGCCGGCCGCGCCTATCGCGAACCGAGGCTTGGATACTCACGACGTCAACCGAGCTCCGGAACGTCTGTGCCGGCTGGCTGGGCGGCGTCTGCGCTCGGGCAGGAGTCACGCTGACTGCACTCAACAGCGTGAGGGCAACCAGGAGTGGAATTATGGCTGTCGGCATGGCGCGTTTTCCGTCTGTGGCGATCTGGCGTACCCGACCCTCGCGAACCGAGAGCATTCGCAGACCTTGACAGGCGAGCCGCGACCGAGTTGTGGGGAGAAGTAATAGTAGCATGCTTCAGTCGCGCCAAACACTGCGGGGAGCGTAGGGCGAGGCCAAAGACGATGCCGTCTCGCGATACTGTCGATGCAGGGAACGCGCACGACATCCTCGTTGGAGACTTGGAGCCATCCCCGAGCTGGGCATACGGGTGCTCTTCGTGAGCAAACGGTATTGTCCGCACCACCCGACCAGAATGTGTTCGAAGGACGGCGAGACGACGAGGTCTGCATGTTCACGGTCCACTCCGGAATCATTCCAAAGAGGCTTCTTGCCGCCATTCGAGACGATAGGCCGCACACTCGAGTCTCACAAACCTTGGTTGATGCGGCGACGATGGAGATTGCGTCCGTCCTGGCGCGATTCTCGACCCGTCCCGAGGGGCTGACCACTGACGAGGCCCGCGCCCGACGCGCTCAGTATGGCCCGAACGTCCTGGCAAAGGACCAGCGCACGAGCCTCGGGAGGCTGCTCTGGCACGCGGTGCTCAACCCGCTGGTGATCCTGCTGGCGGTCCTGGCGAGCATCTCATTCGCCACCGGTGACCCTCGGGCTGGAATCATGATGTCGCTCATGATCGCTCTGGGCGTGGGGCTGAAACTCATCCAGGAAGCCAAGGCCGACAGCGCGGCGGCCAAGCTGAAGGCCATGATCTCGGTCACCGCCACCGCGATCCGCGATGGCAAGCCCCAGGAGATCGCCGTTTCTGAGCTGGTCCCCGGTGACATCGTCGAACTGGCGGCAGGGGACATGATCCCCGCCGATGTGCGCATGGTCGCGGCGAAGGATCTGTTCGTCACGCAAAGCTCGCTCACGGGCGAGAGCTTCCCGGTTGAGAAGTTCGAGGTCGAACGGACCGCGGTGACGACGGCGCCCATCGATCTGACCAGCATCGCCTTCCTGGGCACGAGCGTCGAAAGCGGTTCGGCGACGGCGGTTGTCGTCGCGACCGGGAAAGAGACGTTTCTGGGCGGCGTGGCCCAGTCGCTGTCGGAGGAGCCGGCACAGACGGCCTTCGACAAGGGCATCGCTCAGTTCACCTGGTTGATGCTGCGGTTCATTCTCACCATGGTGCCGCTGGTCTTCGTCATCAATGGGCTGACCAAGGGCAACTGGGTCGAAGCCTTCTTCTTCGCCGTCGCCGTGGCCGTGGGCCTGACGCCCGAGATGCTGCCGATGATCGTGACGGTGTGCCTGTCCAAAGGCGCATTGGCGATGAGCCGCAAGAAGGTCATCGTCAAGCGGCTCAATGCCATCCAGAACCTCGGCGCGATGGACGTGCTCTGCACCGACAAGACCGGCACCTTGACGATGGATCACGTCATTCTGGAGCGGCACTGCGACGTGGTGCTGAAGGAAGACCAGGGCGTGCTCGCGCTGGCGTACATGAACAGTCACTTTCAGACGGGCTTGAGGAACGTCCTGGACCGCGCGGTGCTCGCGCACACCGAGACCCACGCGCACGCGAAGATCCCCGAATGTGCCAAGGTCGACGAGATTCCCTTCGACTTCCAGCGCCGCATCATGTCGGTCGTCGTCCGTACGCCCGAGGGGAAGGACCGAATCATCAGCAAGGGAGCGCCGGAGGCCATCTTTCCCTGCTGCGCGAACTTCGAGCTCGACGGCAAGCTCTACCCGATGGATCATGCCCACATCGACGAGCTCAAGAAGGAGTACGAGGAGCTTTCGGCCGACGGCTTCCGCGTGCTGGCGATTGCCAGCAAGGACATCGTGCCGCGCGGTATCGTTGCGGGCGACGCCACGCCCTACGCCAAGGCCGACGAGTGCGATCTGATCCTGAACGGCTATGCTGCCTTCCTCGATCCGCCGAAGGAGACGGCGGCGGCGGCGATCAAGGCCCTGCAGGGCCACGGCGTCGCGGTCAAGGTCGTCACTGGCGACAACGACCTGGTGGCCCGCAAGATCTGCACCGAGGTGGGGCTGTCCACCGAATTCGTGCTGCTCGGCAGCGACGTCGAGAAGATGTCTGACGCCCAGCTTGCCGACGCGGCGGAGGGCACGACGCTCTTTGCGCGGGTCTCTCCCGCCCACAAGCAGCGCATCATCAGGGCTCTGCAATCCCGCAAGCACACCGTGGGCTTCATGGGCGACGGCATCAACGATGCTCCAGCCCTGCACGCGGCCGACGTCGGGATCAGCGTCGATACCGCCGTGGATGTCGCCAAAGAGTCGGCGGACATGATCCTGCTGGAAAAGTCCCTGCTGGTCCTGGAAGCGGGCGTCGTCGAGGGACGGAAGGTCTTCGCGAACATCCTCAAGTACGTGCGCATGGGCGCGAGCAGCAACTTCGGCAACATGTTCAGCGTGCTGGGGGCGAGCGTGTTCGTCCCCTTCCTGCCGATGGCCCCGATCCAGATCCTGGCCAACAACCTGCTCTACGATCTGAGCCAGACCGCCATTCCGACCGACGACGTCGACCCCGAGCAGGTGGAGAAGCCACGCCCCTGGGACATCAAGCAACTGACCCGTTTCATCGTGTTCATCGGCCCGTGCTCATCGATCTTCGACTACACGACGTACTTCATGATGCTCTATGTCTTCAACTGCTGGAACGTCTCCACGCCGGAGGCTGCCGCTTATAGCGCAAGCCTGTTTCAGACCGGCTGGTTCGTGGAGAGCCTGCTGACGCAAACACTCATCATCCACGTCATCCGCACCAACCGGATCCCGTTTCTACAGAGCCGCTCGTCCTGGCCGCTGATCGTGATGTCCATCGTGATCATGATGACCGGCATCGCCATTCCGTTCACGGAACTGGGAAGGTATCTGGGCTTCACGGCGCTGCCACCGTTGTACTGGCCGCTGCTGGCGCTGACGCTCCTCTGCTACGTGCTCTTGACGCAGTTGGTCAAGGTGTGGCTGCGGCGGAGGAAGTGGATCTGACGGGACACAGGTCCGAGTTCGCTGCAAGGTTGCGGTCCCAACCAGCGTCACGACTCGGCGCCTAGCTTCATGTCTTGTTGGTTGTCGCGATTGTGTTGTTCCTACACGCGTCCCTCAACGTTCACTCTACGAACACGGCCGCTTCACCCTTCGCGGCGACCAGTTTGTCGATGACACCCTGCATGCGATCGCGGCGTTCGATGATCGCGCGGATCTCCCGATTGCCAATCCACTTCGCCAATACGGGCGTCAGGCTCTCGACCGTGAGTGTCTTCATCCGATCCCATAGCTCGCGATCGATACGCGTCAACTCGTGCACCATGTCCCTCTTCGTCGTGAACGAGCGGGTGTGATCGATCAGGATGAGGTTCCAGGCCGGATCGACGAGCCAGTTTCCGAGGTTGGGATCGATGTTGCAAATGAGGTTGTCGAACATCTTGGCCCGAATGAGCTGCCGGCTCCAGGCGGCGAGCTTGGCTGGAGGGGCGGAGGGTGGACCCCCAAGATCTTTGAAGCTTTTCGCCGGCGAGATCCACATGACCGCGGCGCCTGTCTCCCCCTTCACCCGCCGCTCGACGGTCGGAGGAATCATGTCGAGTCCCAGCACTTTGTCGAGTTCGTACGCGACGATTTCCGACTTGTAACTCTCCCAGAAGCCTTCATGGATGCCGGGGCTGATCGTCTTCCAGGCCATCCGATCGACCAGGCCGCCAGGTGCGAGATACGCTCGCCTCGGTTTGGTAACGCCAAGGCCGATGTCCTCCATCTTGACGACTTCGGCGATCTTCAAGTAGTCCTCCAGCGCCTGGCGACGGCCGAGCCACGTCTTACTGCTCGCCGCTTCGGCGGCTGTCTGCTCTGCATAGGTGCGAGGGCCGCTCGTGAAGACAGGTCCTCCCGTGGCCAATAGGCAGAGCACCAAGACTGACGCGCGAGGAACTACCGGCATCTGAGATCTCCGTTTTGGCGAACTACGCCTCAACGCACACGAGTGCAGTAGGAGAGACGCCCGTATTTTACGGCATCCTGTCGGTCCACTTCCGTGAAAACCAAGGCACAGCAACTGGCTTGAGACAGGATGCCATGCAGGCCGATCACGGCGACGCTGAAGCAGGTCACGCAGCCGGTCACGGCTGCGTCGCGCGGCTCTATCGCCCGGGCAAGAGTGCAGACAACCAGATGGTCCTCTGGCAGAATCGATGTCATGAGCGGAAGTCATTCGCACGGCACGGCGGACGCGAACGTCGTCCGCCTTGGGTGGACGCTGGCGCTCGTGGTTCTCTACGCCGCGGCGGAAGTGGTGGGTGGTCTTGCTTCGGGCTCGCTCGCGCTGCTGGCCGACGCGGGCCACATGGTGTCCGACGCGGCGGCGATTGGCCTGACTCTCTTCGCCATGCGGTTTGCGCGCCGGCCGCCATCGCCGACGCGGACGTTCGGCTACTACCGCGCGGAGATTCTGGCTGCTCTAGTCAACGGCGCCACGCTCGTCGGCATCGCGATCTTCATTCTAGTTGAAGCGGTCGAGCGCTTGTCCCAGCCACCGGCGGTCGAAGGACCGCTCATGCTCACGGTCGCAGCGGGCGGATTGCTCGTAAATCTCGCCGGGCTGTATCTGCTTCGGGGCAGTCAGCACGGGAATCTCAACGTCAGAGGCGCATGGATTCACGTCCTGACGGACGCGCTCGGCAGTGTCCAGGCGATTGCCGCGGCAGCGTTGATCTGGGTCTTCGGCTGGTACTGGGTCGATCCAGTCGCCTCAATCCTCATCGCGCTGCTGGTGGTGTATTCCTCGTGGGCGCTGCTGCGACAGTCTGTGGCCGTCCTGATGGAAGGGGCGCCCGGTCACATCGATGTTGACGCCGTGCGGGAAGCCTTGACGGCGGTGTCTGGTGTGGATGAACTGCACGACCTCCACGTGTGGACGATCACGAGCGGATTCGTCGCGTTGTCGGCGCATCTTGTGGTGGGTGCGGTATCGAGTGGTCCTGAGGTTCTACGACTGTCGGAACGTTGCCTTGCCGACCGTTTCGGCATCAGGCATTCGACGCTTCAGCTCGACATCGGACGTCCATGCGGTCAAGCCCACCACGACG
>CAVRYF010000026.1:0-308395 GCA_963725325.1 uncultured Acidobacteriota bacterium
CGTGGTGCTCGAATCCCCGCCGGCAGATGAGCCGCATCAGTTTCTGCAGTTCCGGCACCTCGACCACGGCGCGTGTGCCGAACGTCTTCAGCGGGTCGTCGGTGAAGCGACCTTCGCCGACGTAAGCAGCGATGCGGCCGTTCCGGTCGTCGGTCGAGATGCGGCCGAAGGTCACCGGACCGCTCGGCGTGCGGCCCGCCAGCGCGCCGTAGGTATTCTGCTCGCCGAGAATGGTCCCGAGGATCGGCGCCGTCCCGATAGTGATGTCCGGCAGGAACGCCTTGGCCCAGTTGCCGCAGTGGAAAAAGACGCACTTGTTCGGGTCGTCGCCGTAGTTGTTGTTCCAGTCGACGAGCGCGCTCGGCTTGCCGGACGCCAGCTGCAGCGCATACATCGCGACGGTGCCGGCGACGTCGACCTCGCAGGCGCTCGGCATCAGCTTCTCGCTCATCATGCTCATGATCGTGCAGCAGTTGACGCCGTAGTTCTGCTGCAGCGAGCTCCAGCACTGGATCGCCGACGCGTCGAGATCGAGCCGCGTCATCCACTCGAAGACGATGACGCCAAACTTGGCCATGAGCGTGAGCGACGCGTTCGGCACCCCCGGCGCCGCGGCGTAGCCGCCAATCTCGGCCAGCTTCTGCTTCACCCTGAGGTCGTCGTCACTGAGGCGACGTGCGCCATCGAGCACCTCCGAAAGATCCAGCGTGCTGACGCTGATGCCGGTCGCCTCAAGGAGCTTCTCGCTGTAGCGCGTCGTGTTGAAGGCGTTGGGCCGGGCGCCGATCGCGCCGATGCGCGCGCGCCGCAGGCCGCGGACGACCCGGCAGACACCCAGGAACGTCAGGAGTTCTTCGCGAAATTCTGCGGAGGATGCGTGGAGTGTGTGCCGCTCCGTCAGGCTGAATGGGATGCCGTATTGACGCAGGTTGTTGCAGACCGAGATCTTTCCGCAGAATGCGTCGCGACGGCGCTGCACGTGCAGTTGATCCAGGTCGTCTGGATACGCCTGCACGAGCACCGGCACGTGCAGCCCGGCGAGCCTCAGCGCGTCAGCAACGCCCTTCTCGTCCCCGAAGTTCGGCAGGCAGACGAGCACGCCTTCGATGCGGTCGCGGTTGCGGCCGAAGAGCTCGGCGCACGCCTTCGCATGCTGCCAGGTTTCCACGGCACCGAGCTTGGTATCTTCCTCGCCCAGCAGAACGACATCCACGTCGAGCGAGGCACAGAGCGCAAGGATGTCGCGGCGCGCCTCGGTGACCAGCGCGTCGGGAAAGAAATCGCGATTGCCGAAGACGACGGCGAGTGTTCCCTTGGCCATGATGTCCGCCCTGCTTTCGAGCCCTATTTCCGGGCAAAGATACCGAAACTGTCCGCGTTGGCCGGCGTGATGAGCTCGCAGTCGATCGACTGCTTTTCCGGCTGCCCCGTCGTTCCCTTGGTGATGAGCGCGTGGGCCTGCTCGACTGCAAGTCGGGCAATCAACGCCGCCGGCTGGAGCACTGTCGCCTTGATGTCGCCGGCCGTGATCGACTGAATGGCGTCGGGGCTGCCATCGAACCCGATCACGATCACTTTCCCGAGCCCGGCGGCCTTGAGCGCCGCCATGGCGCCGAGCGCCATCGTGTCGTTGCCGGCGATCACGCCCGCGATCGCCCGGTTCCCCTGGATGAGCGTCTCCATCTTCTGGAACGCCTCGCGCTGGTCCCAGTTGGCGCTCTGCCGGGCGGCCATCTGCAGGCCGGGATACTTGTCGAGCACGTCATGAAACCCCCGGCTGCGCACGGCGGCGTTGGTGTCGGACTCGCGGCCGACGAGCTCGATATAACTCCCCTTCTCGCCCATGAGCCGGACGAACTCCTCGGCGGCCAGCCCGGCGCCCTGATAGTTGTTGGACACGATCTGAGCGGCGGCAATGCCGCTGACGTTGATTTCCCTGTCAATCAGGATGCTCGGGATGCCCGCGGCCTTTGCCTTCCTGATCGCCGCAACCGACGCATCGGCGCCGGCATTGTCGAGGACGATCGCCGCCACGCGCCTGGCGATGGCCACGTCGACCAGCTGATCCTGCTTGCTCGCATCATCGTCGTGGACGTTGACGAGGACCTCGTACCCGAGCGCGCGGGCGCGCTCCGCCGCTGCATCCGCCTCGGCCTTGAAGAAGGGATTGTCGTGCGACGGCGTGATCACGGCGATGCGCTTTGCGCCGGCGGGCTCCCGCGGGGCCTCACCGCCGGAGGAACAGGCGGACGACAAGAGCACTGCCTGTGCCAGGCCGAGCGCGGTCAACGAGACGATCCATGTGTGTCTCTGCATCAGGACGACCTCTTCTGATTCTGGTCCAGGATGACGGCGAGGACGATGACGAGTCCTTTGACCACCATCTGCCAGAACTCGGACACACCGAGCAGCACGAGGCCGTCGGCCAGGACGCCGATGACGAACGCGCCGATGAGCGTCCCAGTGATGGTGCCGCGGCCGCCCATGAGCGACGTGCCGCCGAGCACGACGGCGGCAATCGCGTTGAGCTCGAATGTCTGACCGGTTGCCGGATGCGCGGCCCCGAGCTGGGCCGCGATGATAACGCCGACCAGAGCGGCGCAGAAGCCCGAGATGACGTACACGCGCATGCGAACGCGCGCCACTCGAACGCCGGCGAGCAGTGCCGCGCGCTCGTTGCCGCCGACGGCGTACACCTGACGTCCAAACGGCGTGCGCATCGCCACGAACATCGCCAGGGCGGCCAGCGCGGCCATCAGCCAGACCGGGATCGGCAGCCCGAGCCACACACCGGCACCGATGGCTGGAAACCCAGTGTTGCCGCGGGCGGGAACGCCCGCGAGATTCGGAAACGTGGCACCGTCCGACATCAGAAGCGCGGTGCCACGCGCCACGTAGAGCACGCCCAGCGTTGCGATGAAGGGCGCGACGCGAAGCCGCGACACCAGCCACCCGTTCACCGCCCCCAGCACCATGCCGGCGGCGAGCGCAATCGCCACCACGAGCCACGTATGTACGAAGACCACGCCCCCGAGCGATGGCAGGACGAGGCCTCGGCTGATCAGGCCCCCGGCGATCATGCCGCAGAGGCCGACGATCGAGCCCACGGACAAGTCGATGCCGCCGCTCAGGATGACAAACGTCATGCCGATCGCGAGGATCGCGTTGATGGCCACGTGCTTGATCAGGATCGCCAGGTTGCCGGCCGTCAGGAACTCCGGCGAGAGCACCGAGAAGGCGATCGACAACACGACGAGCGCGATGAGGGCGCGGAGCTGCAGGACGAGCGCGAGCCATGAGGCGCGCGTGAGGCTAGTGGCCATCGCTGCCTCGACTGCTGGCGTCCGGCGCCGCTGACGCGAGGGACGCGACTAGGTCCGCCGTGACGTCGGCTGCGTCCAGGTCGGCGACGACGCGCCCGCGCGCCATCACGAGCACGCGAGTCGCCACGGCCTGAACTTCCGCAAGCTCCGACGTCGCGAAGATGATTCCAAGACCTCCTGCGGCCAGGCGGCGCATCGACTCCAGGATTTCGAACTTCGCCGCGACGTCTACGCCGCGCGTCGGCTCGTCCATCAGCAGCACGCGCGGCCGGCTCATGACCCCTCGCGCGATCACGACCTTCTGCTGGTTGCCTCCGCTGAGAGCGCCGACCGGCGCGCGCAGTGCCGGGGTCTTCACCCGAAACTCGTCGAGGATCGGCTGCGCGGCCCTGGCTTCATCTGGCGGCGAGAGGTACCCGCGTCGTGACAGCCGCGTCAGGCTCGAGAGCGTCACGTTCTCGCAAACGGTCATCGTCTGCACCAGCCCAGCGGCCTGCCGATCCTCGGGAACCAGGGCCAGTCCGGCCTCGACGCGGGCGCCGACGTCGAAGTCGTGCAGGTCGCGACCGTTCAACCGCACGTCCCCCGCCGCATCGTGATGCACGCCGAGGAGCGATTCGAGAAGCTCGGTTCGCCCGGCGCCCATGAGCCCGTAGAGTCCAAGGACCTCGCCGGCCCGCACCTCGAACGTCACACCGTGAAGGGGGGTTCGGCCGGTTCGCGGCGGCAGCCGCAGCGCGTTGACCGTGAGGATGGCCTGGCCGGAACGAGAACCCCGCCCGGTCGTCCTCTCGGTGGCGTCACGGCCGGTCATACGCCGGACGATCCACGGAACATCGACCGCACCAGTGGGCGACTCCCCCACGACGCGACCGTCGCGCAGGACGGTCAGCCGGTCGGCGATCGCGAGCAGCTCCTCGAGCCGGTGCGAGATGTAGACGATCGAGACGCCGTGCCGGGTGAGGTCGCGGATGACCTGGAAGAGCCTCGGAATCTCCGACGCGCTCAACGCCGAGGTCGGCTCGTCCATCAGCAGCACGCGCGTGTCGTGCACGAGCGCTCTTGCGATCTCCACGATCTGCTGCTGTCCGAGCGGCAGCGTGCCGAGCCGCGCGCGCGGCGACACATCCTGACCGAGCGTCGACAGCACCTGACGGGCGGCCGATTCCTGTTCGTCGATCGCGACCGTGCCCCACCGCGTCAGCCGCTCGCGGCCAACGAACAGGTTCTCGGCGACGGTGAGATCCGGGAAGAGCTGCAGTTCCTGATGGATCATGCTGATGCCCCGCGCGCTGGCATCGCGTGCCGACCCGAAGTACGTCTCCTGCCCGTCGAGCCGCAGCGTGCCCGCGGTCGGCTGTTCGATACCGGCGAAGATCTTGAGCAGCGTCGATTTCCCGGCGCCGTTCTCGCCGATGAGCGCGTGCACGCATCCACGTTCCAGGCGGAAGTCGACGCCAGCGAGCGCCGTGGTGCCGGCGAACGACTTGGTGACCTGCTCTGCCTGCAGGACGGCGGCATCCGCGACAAGCGCCATCACCGTCCTCCTCGACCGGCGACGGTGAGCGTCACAGGAACGATCTCGAGGGTCGTTCCGGCAGCCTGGTTGCGGGACGCGGCTCCAATGAACGACACACGCTGCCCCGAAAGCCCCGGAACATCGACCGGTCCGACCACCGACCCCAGGATCCGATCGTTGAGGGCGTTGGCCACGGCGGCAAAATCGAACTGGTTGGCAAAATCGGTGAAGCGGACAAAGCTGAGCGCATCGCGCAGCGCAGTGCCTCGGAGCACGGGACCGACCTGGAGGGCCACCGTGACCGACGGCGCGGCGCCATCGAGCCGCACGAGCGCGTGCCCGGCGCGCGATGTGAGGTTGACCTCCGTGACCACTCCCGCGCCCTTGACGAACAAGGCCGTTCGGATGGGCGGCGCGTCGGAACTGCCCGTGCCCGGCGCGCGGCTCCCGACGATGGCCGTGACATCGACTGCAGTCTCTTCCGCCTCGCGAAGCACCCGCGGCCAGGAAGACGCCACATAGGAAGATGCGTCGAACACGGCGGTGGCCGACGACCTGATCGGCTCGATCGTCCACGGTCTCAGCACGGCGAGGACAACAAGAATCAACAAGGCGCCGAAACCGGCGCGCAGCCGCTCCGATCGCGCCAGGCTCATGCGCGTCGTCTCCCGGCGGCGGCTCGCGCCGGCGCCTGACGATCGGGTTTCGAGTCGGCGACACCACGCACGAGTCGCTCGGCCGTGCTGCGGTCGGTGATGAGCGTGTTGATCCATCGACCGTGCAGTGCCCCGCGAATGGCGGCGGTCTTGCGCTTCCCTCCCGCGAGGCCAATCACCCGCTGGACACGCGTCAGATCCTGCAGCTCGATCGCGATCACGCGATCGTTGAGCGGCGTGACGACTGGCGTCCCGGCCGCATCGAAGAACCGGAGACAGATATCGCCGACAGCGCCCCGGTCGCTCAGCGATTTCAGCTCCTGCGCCGAAAACACGTTGCCACTTGCGGCGAGCAGCTTCGAGGGCTCCACGGCGCCGATGCCGACGAGCGCGACCGTGACGGACTTGAACAGGGCCGTCGCTTCCTGGACGTACCGATCCTTCAGCATCACCCGCCGGGCGTCGGCGGACCCGACCGCGCCTGGCGCAGGCAGAAGCGTCGCGGTACCGGAGACCATGTGGGCCAGCCGACGCGTGAGCTGTGTGGCATGCACTTCGGCGCCAGGATTCCCGATGCCGCCGAGGATCTGGACGACGCGCGCGCCGGCGGCCCTGGGACTTGGATGCATCGATTCCACCATCGCGAGCAGCGCCGCACTCCACGACGAGATGCCGATCACATCCCTTGGCTTCAACGTCGTCTCGAGATAGAACGCCGCGGCTGCGCCAAGATCCCGCACGATCTGGTCTTCCTGGTCGATCGAGTCGACCACGATCGCCTCGCGCAGCCCGTAGGCCGACTGAAGTGCGTCCTCGAGCTCGGGATGCAGCCCTGACGGCATGCTGAGCGTGACGCGGACGATGCCTTCCTTTTCAGCCCGCCGCAGGAGACGGGAAACCGTGGACTGATGGATGTTGAGCCGATCGGTGATCTCGGTTTGACGCAGGCCCGCACCGTGGTAGAGACGGGCGACTTTCGCCATGAGCCGCAACTCGTCCAGCCGCGCCATCTAGGTGCGCTCCCTCGCGGCCGTCGTGCCGGTGCGCGCCCGAGAGACTGCGTCGTGCCACCCGCTGTACAGGGCGTCGCGCTCGGTTGCGGCCATCCGCGGCTCGAAGCGGGACACCGTCCGAGGCAGCCGCGACAGCGCGTCAGTCGATGGCCAGACGCCGACGGCCAGGCCGGCGAGCCATGCCGCGCCGAGCGCCGACAGATCCGCGGAATCGTTGCGCTCGACGGCACATCCGAGGATGTCGGCCTGAAACTGCATGAGCGCATCGTTCCGGCTCGCGCCGCCGTCGGCCAGCAGTGCCGAAGGTGCACCAGCGTCGGCGCACATCGCGTCGAAGACGTCACGCACTTGATACGCAATGGACTCGACTGTCGCGCGTGCGACGTGGGCGGCAGTCGTGCCGCGGGTCACGCCGCAGAGCAGGCCCCGCGCGTCGGCGTCCCAGTAGGGCGCGCCGAGCCCGGCAAACGCGGGTACCAGGTAAGCGCCGCCCGAATCGCCAACCGTGCGGGCGAGGTCCGCGACGGCCGCGGCCGGATCCGCGAGGCCGAGGAACTGGCCGAGCCAGTCGACCGCACCGCCGGTGACCGTGATGTTGCCCTCGAGCGCGTACGACACCCGGTCAGCCAGTGCCCAGGCGACGGTCGTCGACAGCCCGTATCGCGACGCGATCGGCGTCTCGACGGGCGTCATGAGCGATGAGCCGGTGCCGTAGGTGGCCTTGACGTGACCCGGTCGGAAGGCCGCGTGCCCGAAGAGCGCCGCGTGGGAATCGCCGATCGCGCTCGCGATTGGAATGCCGCCGCCCAGCCGCCCTCGCGGAATCGTATGACCGAAGGTGCCGCTCGACGGCTTGATGTGCGGAAGGACGGCCGGCGGAATTCGAAACGCGCGCGTGAGCTCCGGATCCCAGGCGGCAGCCCGCAGGTTGAAGAGCTGTGTCCGGGATGCGTTGGTGGCGTCGCACGCGTGAACGGCGCCACCCGTCAAGTTCCACAGCAGCCAGCTGTCGATCGTCCCTGCGCACAGCTCCCCGGCGTCGGCGCGGCGGTCGCCATCGGGGATCGCATCGAGCAGCCACCGGATCTTGCTCGCGGAAAACAGCGGATCGATCGTCAGGCCGGTCCGCTCTTCGAGAAGCAGCTGCAGCCCGCGGTCGCGCAGCGCCTGGCAGAACGGCGTGGTGCGGCGACATTGCCAGACGATGGTGGGGCCGGACGGCCGGCCGGTCGCGCGGTCCCACACGAGCACCGACTCGCGCTGGTTCGTGATCCCGAGCGCGTCGATCTGGCGGTCGCCAGCCCGGCTCAGACACTCGTCGACGGCCTCTTCGACACTGCGCCAGAGCGCCTGTGCGTCCTGTTCGACCCAGCCCGGCCGCGGAAACGAGATGTCGACCGGCCTCGACGCGCGCGCCACGACGTCCCCGCGTTCGTCGAAGAGCAGGACCTTGGTGTTGGTCGTGCCTTGATCGATGGCGAGGACGTGTTGACCGGACATCTGTCAGCCTCGCACCAGTGCGCGCGCCGCGTCGCGAATGCCTTCCGGCGTGAGCCCGAAGTGCTGCAGCAGGAACTCCGTCGAGCCGGTCGGCGCAAACACACCAGGCACACCGAGCAGGCGCATCCGCACGGGATGCGAGGTCACGACAACTTCCGCCACGGCGCTCCCGAGCCCGCCATACACCGTATGCTCCTCGACCGTGACGATCGGACCGCGCAGGGCGGCGGCGACAATGCTCTCGCGATCGATGGGGCGGATCGTCGAGAGGTTCAGCACGGCTGCGCTGATCCCGTCGGCTTCCAGCATGCTGGCCGCCTCGAGGGCGCGGGAAACGGTCACGCCAGCCGCGACAATCGTGACATCAGATCCCTCACGCAGCTCGGTGGCCCGCCCAACCTCGAATGGTGCATCGGCCTGAACCGTCGGCACGGGCATGCGGCTCACGCGAAGAAACACGGGGCCGTCCATCGCGGCGGCCGCGCGCACGGCCTGGGCGGTCTCGATCGGATCCGCGGGCACGATTACCGTGAGGTTGGCGATCGCGCGCGTCCACGCCAGATCCTCGATCGAATGATGCGTCGGACCGAGCTCGCCGTACGCCATCCCGCTCGACATGCCGCACAGCTTGACGTTGTGCCGGCTGTACCCGAGATCGACCTTCACCTGTTCGAGCGCACGGCCAGTCAGGAAGCACGACGCGCCGCACGTGAACGGGATCTTGCCGGCGCTCGCGAGTCCGGCGCTCACGCCCACGAGGTTCTGCTCGGCGATCCCGACGTTGACGAGCCGGTCGGGAAACCGCCGCTGGAACTCCTTGAGGTTCGATGACCCCACCGAATCGTTGACGACCGCGACGATGCGCGGGTCGGCCTCCGCCAGGGCAATCAGCGCCTCGCTGAAGGCAATCCGGCAATCCGCGGCTGATGTCACCGCTGGTCTCCGTCGAGCTCGGCAACCGCCGCCGCCAGCTCGGCGTCGGTCGGCACCCGATGGTGCCACTCCACGCGATCCTCGATGAACGACACGCCACGGCCCTTGAACGTTCTGGCAATCACGCACGTCGGGCGGCCGGCGTCGAGTGGAAGCGACTCAAAGGTGCGGATCATCGAGCCGATGTTGTGGCCGTCGACTTCGACGACGCCCCACCCGAACGCGCGCCAGCGTTCCGCGAGGGGCTCGAGGCTCATCGTGCGCTCGGTCGTATCGCCCTGCTGCAGGCGGTTGCGATCGACGATGACCGTCAGGTTGTCGAGCCGGAAGTGCGACGCGGCCATGATAGCTTCCCAGTTGCTGCCCTCCTGGAGCTCGCCATCACCCGTGAGGACGAACGTCCGCCAGTCGGCCTTGTCCATCTTTGCCGCGAGCGCCATGCCGACGCCGATGGGCAGTCCGTGGCCGAGTGGTCCAGTGTTTGCTTCGACGCCCGGCACTTTGCACCGGTCGGGGTGTCCGTTCAACATCGACAGCGGCTTCATATAGGTCTCGAGCTGCTGGTGCGGGAAGAACCCGGCCTCGGCGAGCGTCGCATAGAGGGCAGCCGATGCGTGTCCCTTGCTCAGCACGAAGCGGTCGCGCGCAGGATCCTCGGGATGGGCCGGGTCAATGCGGAGCGTCTGAAAGAAGAGCGTCGCGAGGATATCGGCGCAGGAAAGATCGCCGCCCGGGTGCCCCATGCCCGCGGCATGCACCATCCGGAGGCTGGTGAGCCGGATACGCCGCGCCCGTTCGGCGACGCGCGCCACCATCGATGCATAAATATGCAAGCCTTCTATTTCATGCGACACGGCGGTAATCTACCGTCCGCACGAGAGCCTGTCAATGACGGCCAGCTCGGGGTGCTTAGTCCGATGAGTGTTGGTGCGATTTGACGGGACGCGGATCTCGCGGATCTCTTCAATGGTGTCCAAGGCAGGTCGCGTGATCAGCGCTCTGACACCCGCGTGATCTACGTCATCAGCGCGGTCCGGTAAGATCCGGAGATCCGCGTCCCGTCAAGATGTGTGATCCGCGTGATCCGCGTCCCGTCAAGATGCGTGATCCGAGTGATCCGCGTCCCGTTACAATCCGTGATCAGCGTAACCGGAGGCACAGAACAGCGTTTTCAATGACGTTCGACCGACTGATCCTGCTCTCGTTGCTCGCCCTGCTGGCGGCTGCCGAACCCGTGCGTCTGGCGCAGACCGTGAACGCCCAGGCCGGGCCGCGCCGCCGCGTGATTGTCTCCACCGACATCGGCGGCACCGACCCAGACGACTTTCAGTCGATGGTGCACTTCCTCGTGTACGCCGACATGTTCGACGTGGAGGGGCTCATCTCATCCCCGTACGGTCCTGGCCGCCGCGAGCACATCCTTCAGGTGATCGACCGCTACGCGGCCGACTATCCGAACCTGAAGACCTACTCCAGCCGCTACCCGCCTCCCGACGAGCTGCGCCGCATCACAAAGGAAGGCGCGCTCGATCCCGCCGTAGGCCCCGGCGTTGGACGCCCGACGGAAGGATCGGACTGGATCGTCCGCGCCGCGCGGCGCAACGATCCGCGCCCGCTGTGGGTGCTCGTCTGGGGCGGCATCGACGACCTCGCCCAGGCGCTGCACGACGCGCCAGACATCCTGCCGAAGCTCCGCGTCTACTTCATCGGCGGGCCGAACAAGATGTGGAGCGTCGACGCCTACGACTACATCGAGCAGCATCACCCGGCGCTCTGGATCGTCGAGGCGAACGCAACCTATCGCGGCTGGTTCACCGGCGGCAATCAGGCTGGCGAGTGGGACAACACCGCGTTCGTCGGGGCGCACGTCGAGGGCCGCGGCGCGCTCGGCGATTACTTTGCCACGCAACTCAAGGGCACGATCAAGATGGGCGACAGCCCATCGGTCGGCTACCTGCTGCACGGAACGCCCGATGACCCTTCGCAGCCGGGCTGGGGCGGACGTTTCGTACGCGTGTGGGATGGACGAAAGACAGTCTTCGATCGGCTGACGACCGAGGCCGACCAGGCCGAAGTGTTCGGCGTCATCGAGTTCAATCTCCCGGCGCCGGCCGGGATGACCAGCGGGCAGTCCGCCAGGATGATCTTCGACGGTCGAATCCCTGCCGTGGCCACGCGCGAAGGCCGCGTGCTGCGATTCCGATTCTCGCCTCGCGACGCCAGAGTGTGGCCCTATGTGATCCGCAGCGACTTTCCGGGCCTCGACGGTCAGTCGGGTTCGTTCACCTCCGTGCCGCCGCCTGTTGCACGAACCGGCCGCGCGTCCTCGGTGCATCCCAACTGGTGGGCCGATGATCCCGATCCCGCCGCCGCCGAAGGCGTCCATCCGGGTGCAAAGAGCGTGAACCGGTGGCGCGAGTCATTCCTGCGCGACTTCGCGGCACGGATGCTTCGCTGCCAGGCGCCCGCTGCGAGAGCAGCGCACCTCAACCGATAGAGCGGTGCGTACCATGAACCACTCCCGGATTCGTCTTCTGCTCCTTGCCCTGGTACTCGTCATCTACCCTGGCCTGGCGCTCGCCGAGAAGGTGCGCATCGTTGTGCTCACCGACATCGAGAACGAGCCAGACGATGCGATGTCGATGGTCCGCCTGCTGGCATATGCCAACCAGTGGGATGTCGAGGGTCTGGTCGCGACCACGTCCGTGCATCAGCGGGACAAGACCGCCGCGTGGCGTATCCGCCAGATCGTCGAGGCCTACCGCAAGATCCGGGACAACCTCGAGACGCACGAGCCCGGCTTTCCCACCGCCGACTATCTGCTCTCGGTGATTCGCGAGGGCCGGCCGGCGTACGGCATGGCGGCCGTCGGGGCGGGAATGGATTCACCGGGATCTGACAGGATCATCGAGGTCGTCGACAAGGACGACCCGCGCCCGGTCTGGGTGCCGGTGTGGGGCGGGCCCAATTGCCTCGCGCAGGCGCTGTGGAAAGTCCGCGCCACACGATCGACCGAAGCGCTCGAGAAGTTCGTCGCCAAACTGCGCGTCTACACGATCTCGGACCAGGACGACACCGGACCCTGGATTCGAAAGACGTTCCCCAACCTCTTCTACATCGCGAGCCCCGGGATGCACGCCGGTGGCGCCTATCACTTCGCCACCTGGAGCGGGATCAGCGGGGACAACTTTCATGGCCGCTTCGCCGGCGCCGACTTCAGCCTCGTCGACAACCCGTGGCTCGACCGGAACATCCGCAGCAAGGGACCGCTCGGCGCCGAACATCCGCGCACGACGTTCCTGATGGAGGGCGACACGCCCAGCTTTCTCTATTTGATGCAACAACGGCCTCGGCGATCCGGAACACCCCGACTGGGGCAGCTGGGGCGGACGCTACGAGCTCTACACGCCGCGGATGCGGAAGTGGTTCTACGAAGCGGAGACGCGCCCGTTCTGGAGCGACACGGAAGACGAGGTTCTCGGCGTCGACGGCAACTGGCACACGAGCAACAAGGCGACGATCTGGCGCTGGCGCGCGGCCTATCAGAACGACTTCGCGGCGCGCATGGACTGGACGATCAAGCCGTACGCGGAGGCCAACCACCCGCCCGCGGCCAGGCTCCAGCATCCCAACCGTCTCACGGCGAGATCCGGCGAGCGCGTCAACCTCAGCGCCGAAGGTTCGACCGATCCCGACGGCCACGCGCTCGCGTACGACTGGTTCTACTATGGCGAGCCCAGCACGCTTCTGCTGTCGAGCGGCCGAACCGGCGCGCCACTCAGAATCGAAGACGCGAAGAGCATGAAGGCCTGGTTCACTGCTCCCAGGGTCACACGGCCCGAAACTCTTCACATCATCCTGGCCGTCACCGACCAGGGGACGCCTCCACTCACTCGCTACCAGCGGGTGATCGTCACCGTCGTTCCCTGAGGTGCCGCGACCTGAGTTCCCTTCTGCAATGCGCACAGGCGTGCGGCCGCGAATCGAGTCCGGCGAGACGCAGGGTTATACTTTCCATACGTGTCCGAGCATCAGTCGAACAAGAAGGTCGCCAACGGGCTGGTCGCGCTGAGTGCCGCGGCGGTACTCGCGGTCTACTCCGCTGGATACGTCCGGACCAGGTCTGCCGCGGATCGGTTCGCGCTACAGGCGGAAGGCCGGAGACCGGCGACGCCGGCGCCGACGATTGCAGCCCCGCCGGTTCTGGAAAGTCCGAACCCTCCCGCGGTTGCAGCCGCCCCGGTCATCACGCCTTCTCCTACGCCTTCTCCTGCGGCGAAGCGCGTTGTGGCGAAGAAACGGCCCCGCGCGACGCCGAAGCCCGTGGAGACGACGGCGGCACCTTCCGTCCAGGCTGCGCCGGCTCCCGTCGCTGAACCGCCGGTCCCCGTGGCGGACCCGGCGCCGGTCGTTCCGGCGGCTCCCCCTCCCGCACCGGCGCCGCCCAAGTACAAAGATGGTACGTATCTGGGCTGGGGCACTTCACGCCACGGCGACATCCAGGCAGCCGTGGTGATCGAAGATGGGCGCATCGTGTCCGCGACGATTGCCCAGTGCCTGACGCGATACTCCTGCTCGGTCATCGCCAAGCTGCCCCCGCAAGTGGCCGAGCGGCAGAGCCCCGAGACGGACTACGTGTCCGGCGCCACCCAGAGCACCAACGCCTTCTATTACGCCGTAGTCGACGCGCTGTCGAAGGCGAAGTGACCTGGCGTGCCCGTCCGCACGGAGATGCTGATGGGAACGCTCGTCACGATTCAGGTCGTCTCAGACGGCGCGGCCGTCGCGATCGAGAGCGCCTTCGAGTGGTTCCGCGAGATCGAACGTCGCTGCACGCGGTTCGACGAGGCGAGCGAACTGATGCAGCTCTCGACACACGTCGGTGTGCCGGTGCCAGCGAGCCCCATCCTGTGTGAAGCGGTCCAGTTTGCCCTGTCGGTCGCCGAGGACACGGACGGCGCGTTCGATCCGACGGTCGGCCGCAGGATGGAGGCGCGAGGCTTCAACCGCGAACATCGTACCGGCCAGACGATCCGCTCGCCGTTCCCACACGATGACGGCGTGACGTATCGGGACGTCCATGTGGATCTGGACAGACGAACGATCACGCTCGGCCGCCCGTTGACACTGGATCTGGGCGCCGTCGCGAAAGGGCTCGCGGTGGACGCGGCCGCGCGCGAGCTGCGGCCATACCGGGATTTTGCCATCGACGCCGGCGGCGATCTCTATCTTGGCGGGCATAACCCTGATGGCGTCCCGTGGTCCATCGGGATCCGCCATCCGCGCTTGGACGGGCAAGTGATCGACTCCCTGCGCGTGTCCGACAAGGCCGTGTGCACGTCTGGAGACTACGAGCGGCCGGCGCCGGGCGACATGAACGAGCATCATGTCCTCGACCCGCGCTCGGGCGCATCGCCGGACGCGGTCGCAAGCGTGACGGTCGTGGCTCCGAGCGCGATGCTCGCTGATGCGCTGGGAACCGCCGCGTTCGTCCTGGGCCCTGCGGAGGGCATCAGGCTGTTCGAGCGCCATGGAGTCGAGGGCCTGATCGTGACGCCGGCGCTCGAGCGCTACGAGACGCCGGGGCTGCATGCCGAGTAGGACGATGGCCGCCCGGCGATTCCTGAGGACGCCGAAGGGCCTCCTCTTGCTGGTCCTCGCGGCCTTTGCCGCCATCGCTGCCCCGCATGAAGGCGCCCTCCTCGTTGCGCGCGGACTGCTCAGCGCGACACTTGTGGCGGGCCTCATCGACGGCATCATTCTTCGGCTGAGGCACGGGCGATGGCTCTTCCCGAGCGGCGCCATCCTCACGGCGCTCTTCGTCGCGATGGTGCTGAGCGCGCAAACGCCGTGGCCTGTCGCCTGCATCACGTCGGCGCTCGCCATCGTCAGCAAGTACATCGTCCGGACACGCGCCGGCAACGTCTTTAATCCCGCGGCGCTGGCGCTCGTCGCGCTCTTTCCGGTTTTCCACGCGGGCCAGAGCTGGTGGGGCGCGCTGCCCGAGGTTGCGCCGGCCATTCAGGTGCTGCTCGTCGTCACCGGCGTCTTCATTGCTGACCGCGTCAACCGGATGCCGCTGGTACTCGCCTTTCTCGGCGCCTACTACCTGCTGTTCACGGTCACGGCGTTTGTCAGCGATCCCGCGTGGGTCTCCGAAGTCTTCCGGACACCAGATGTCGAGGCGGTCTTGTTCTTCGCGTTCTTCATCCTCACCGATCCGCCCACTTCGCCGATCAGGTATGGCGATCAGATCCTGTTCGCCGTACTGGTTGCGGCCGTCAGCTTCGCCATCTTCGAGTGGCTGGGAGCCGTCTACTACCTGCTGGCAGGCGTGCTGGTTGCCAATGTGTGGGAGGCATGGCGCCGGGTGACTCGACGGACTGGCGACGCATTCCCCAGCGGAGTCGGTGGCTTTCTGCGGGAGATCACACCCTGGCGGACGTGACGCGGCGCGGCTTCCGGTCAGACCCTGAGAAGCGTCATCCCGTCCATCGCCACCTGCACCGTGCCGTCGCGCTGCTGACGCGACAGTTTCGGAAGCGTTAGCTTCAACCGTTCGACGGCCGCCTCGAGCTCGCGGCGCTGGCGCCGCTGAAGGCGTGCCGCAGGCATTTCGAAGAGCATGACGTGGCCGCGCCAGTCAGGCCCGGACCACATCGGGTCGATCCATTCGAACTCGCTGTCGAGATCGACACAGGCCCACGACTCGTGTGCGTGGACGGGACGTTTCGGTGAAGGGGCGGCGCGCCGGATCGCCTCATCCATTTCGCAGAGGACCCGCCTGGCGAGAAACGCCTTGAAAGGACCAGGGAGAGCCGCGATCGCCGGAGAGGCGCCGAGTCGGACCGTGACCCGATGCAGCGTACGCGCCAGAATCATCGTGCGCGGAACGACGACCAGCCGATGGAGGTCGACCGTGGCGCGCGGCAGCGATGGCGCGTACGCGAGCTCCGCCCAGGCGGCAAGGTAGGGGTCGCATTCAGCGGCGATGCTGTCGCGGGCCGCCGGTGTCTTGACTGCCTTCCACAGCTCCCGCTGCAGGCGGCGACGCGCGGCGCGAATCCGTCCAAACAGAGCGAATCTGATCTCGCCCGCCGCGGCTTGAGCAGCGGCCGTGCCGTCTTCTGAGGTCAGCCACTCATTGACCGGCTGGCTGGTGATCCGTCCGCGAAAGCAAAGGCGCCCGCCGGCAATCTTGAACCACGCCATGATCGGATGCCATGCTCGCAATGGTCGTGCCGCGAACGAACCGCCGCCTTGTCAGTGACTTCCGAGCGGCCCGCGTGACGTGCGGCGGCGACAAGTACTAAACTTGTCGGTCGACCCGTGAAAATGTGACCTGTGCCCGAAGCGCATCTCTCTCGCGCGACAGCCTGACATCGCGGCTGAACTCCGGAACCTCAGGCCTCGTCAATAAAAGTGGAGTCTGCCCAATGATCGAGCGTCAGCTCGGATCGCCGCCGCCCCTGTGGAACACGCTCAGGCAGGACTGGCGGTATGTCCGCGATGATCTGCGGCCTGGCTGGCGGGGCGAATTCCGCAAGACTCTTACCGAGCTCGAAGAGTTCTACCTTACCTCCGAAGAGCGGCTGCGCCTGACGAGCATGAACAGGCTGTGGCGCTGGTTGTGGCTGAGTTGGCGGTTGCTGAAGAGCCTGCTCTTCAAGCTCACCCGCACCCGCCGCGTAGTGCTCCTCGTCGCGCTCCTGATGCTCGTGACCTCGCGTCAGGCGCTGGTCATCAGCGACCGCGGAAGCGCGAGCCTCAACCTGGCCGCCATCGGCGGCGTCCTGCTGGTCGGGTTGCTCCTGCTCGAGCTGAAGGACAAGCTGCTGGCGCGCCACGAGCTCGAGGCGGGCCGCGCCGTGCAGCGCGCCCTCATGCCCGAACATTGCCCCACGCTGGCCGGCTGGGACGTATGGCTCTACACGCGCCCGGCCAACGATGTTGGTGGCGACCTGGTGGACTGCCTCGAGATTGAGCCCGGGCGGGTCGCCTTCGCCCTGGCCGACGTAGCCGGCAAGGCGCTGCCCGCAGCGTTGCTCATGGCCAAAGTGCAGGCGACCCTGCGCGCCCTGGCGACCGACACCCCGTCGCTCAGCGCGCTGGCGACCCGTACCAACATGATCCTGTGCCGCGACGGCCTGCCGAATCGCTTCGCGACGCTCGTCTACCTCGATGTGCGGAGCGACTCGGGCCGCGTGCGCCTCATGAATGCCGGCCATATGCCGCCGGTCCGCATCACCGGGCAGGCTTTCCACGACCTGGCGCACGGGAACATCGCTCTCGGCATGATGCCGGGCGCGACGTTCGACGAACAGGATCTCGAGTTGCAGGCCGGCGAAATGCTGGTGATCTACTCCGACGGGCTGACCGAAGCGCTGAACGAGGCTGGCGACTTCTACGGCGACGATCGGATGCGCGCTCTTTTCCCTGGCCTCTCAGCGGCCAGCGCCCGCGACGCCGGCGAGCGCCTCCTGGCATCGGTCGATGCCTTCATCGGCGAGACGCGTCCCTACGACGACCTCTCGCTCATCGTCCTCAAGCGGCTCTGAGAGCTGGAACGCATACTTCAGGGCCCTTGACACTCCGATCGCCCCGGCGATAATCGGCGCTGGAGCTGAACCCATGACCGTTCGATTGCTGCTCGCCTCATTGCTCGGCCCGCTGGCGCTGTCGTCCGCGATTGCCTCCGGCCTGGCACAGCCTCCTCCCGCAACGTCGCAGAGTGACACGAGCGTCAGCTACCCGGCCAGACCTGGCCCCGGACAAGGGAAACATGTCGTCTTCCTCACCGGCGACGAAGAATATCGAGGCGAAGAGGGCCTGCCGATGCTGGCCAAGATTCTCAGCCAGCGTCACGGCTTCAAGTGCACGGTGCTCTTCTCGGTCGACCCGGACGGCACCATCAACCCCAAGAACGGTAAATCCCTCTCGAATCCCGCGGCGCTCGACACGGCCGACGCCATCGTCATGTTGCTGCGCTTCCGCGCCTGGCCAGACGAGGACATGGCGCGCTTCGACAAGCTGCTGCGCGCCGGAAAACCCATCGTGGCGCTGCGCACGAGCACGCATGCGTTCAACGGACTGGCCAAGGGCGGCCCGTGGGAAACGTGGAACTACAACAACCAGGGCGGATTCGGAAAGCGGGTGCTCGGCGAGACGTGGCTCACCCATTGGGGCCGGCACAAGGTGGAGGCCACGCGCGGCGCGATCGTGCCCGACGAGCGCGGACATGCGCTGCTGCGCGGCATCACGGATCTCTTCGGCGACACCGATGTGTACGAAGCCTATCCCCCGGCGGACGCAACCATTCTCGTTCGCGGCATCGTCCTGCAGACGCTGGCGCCGGACTCCGCGCCAGCCGACTATCAGAAAACGCGCGCGACCGACAAACAGCAGCAAGGCGTCAACACTCCACCGATGCCGGTCGTCTGGACGCGCCTGAACAAGAACGACAACGGCACGACGAACAGGATCCTGACCACGACGATGGGCTCGGCGACGGATCTGGAGAATGAGGGAATGCGCCGGCTTGTCGTCAACGGCGTGTATTGGGGGCTCGGCATGGACGTGCCTGCGAAGGCGGACGTGACATACGTCGACGAATACATTCCGTCGTTCTATGGCTTCGACGGGTTCCGCAAGGGGCTGCACGCGTCGGACTTCGAACTCGGGAAGAGAGTGCCGGGACAGCCGCTGCCGAGGCCTGGACGGTAAGAGCTTGAACAGGAGATCAAGAGTTCAGGAGGGCTTGAGCTGTTCAAGATACTCGCGACCAGCGGTGAATGGTTGGGTCGGAAAACACACAGTACTTGACACGGGCGTCAAGCGGGCTTACTTCTAGTCTTGTCACGCTCTTTTTGAGACGTGGAGGTCAGATGGACGAACCGCCGGGCTCAGAACGCGCCTCATCTATTGGCTGCCCGTCATTGGTTGTCCGTGACTGTCGCGGGTGACCAATCGCGGGTGACCGATCGCGGGTGACCGATCGATGATGCGCAAAGTCTCAACCGAGTAACAAGTTGATTCTGGCTCCTGCCAGAATGCGTGTGGTCCACGCAAACATGAGCGCCCAGACTCGCGGCCAGCGGCCCCGAGCTGGGCGTTCCCTTTCGACGCGCTCTATCGACTGGCGGATCGGGGCCGTTCGCAACCAATAGCCAACAGCCAGCCGCCAGCGAAGCCTTTAGAACGTCACCCGCGCCGCGAACTGAAACGCGCGCGGCCCACCCGACCCGAACACTCCGCCCGCCGTTGTCACCGGACGGCCGAAGCTCGACGACTTCAGGTAACCGGGACTGGACGGATCGGAGCTGTCTCGCACCAGCACGTTCGAAAACCCGGAGTAGTTCCGCACGCCGACACCCAGAATGTTCGTCGTGTTGAACACGTTGAATACCTCGAGGATCGGCTCGACTCGGAACGACGCCCAGGCAAACGGGCGGGACACTCGGAGATCCAGGGCGCTGAAGCCATCCCCGAGCTGAGCGTCGTCGCGGACGAGAGGCAACGGCTCGCCGGCAATGCCACCGCCGCTGTTGATCGACGTCAGCGCGCGATTCAACTCCGCGGCGTTCTTGTAGACCCGCCCTCCGGCATTGCGCTCGAATGCGGGCACGCGGGACTGGCCACTGGGCATCAGGATGTCCATCGGCACCGCCGATGCGAGCGTCAGCAGCGGCGCGACCACGATTCCGGCCGGCGCCTGGCACCACCCGGCAAAGGTGAAGCGGTGCCGCTGATCGTTCGGCGTCGGGCCGTATTCGCGGCGTAGATCGTTCGGATCGATCGGCCCGTTCCCGAAGGGAATCTGGTCGTCGTTGGCATAGTTCTTTGCGTTGGCGAGGGCATACGACGTCCGGAATCCGGCACGGGCCCCGCGCCGCTCGGCGCTCACGAGCAGGGCGTCGTAATGCGTGTTCACGCTCGACTCGAGATTGACGACCCGATCGGGCCCGCCGACGACGGGGTTGAAGACCTCGCCGATGGTCCGCCCGATGATGAAATGCGTGCCGAGGTTGTGGACGCCGTCGACGCGCAGGACGATGTCGCGCGTCAACTCGTGCTGGAAGCCGAGGTTGAACTGCTGCACCATCGGGTTCTGGAGCCGGTTGTCGATGATGTTGATACCCGACGCGCCAGCCCCAGGGAGAATGAACCCGGTGAACGGGTTTGCGGTCGATGGAGCAAATGGCGGAAACTGCCCGGTCGCCGGGTCGAGAAAGAAAATGTTGCCGGCGCGCACCTCAATTGGCAGCGCCCGGCCGTCGAGGCCGCGCTCGAGCGATTCGATCTCGAGCGTCACGCGGTCGTAGTAGATGCCGTAGCCACCGTGGACGCTCGTCCGGCCGCTCCCGGGAGCCCAGTTGAAACCGACTCGCGGTCCCAGGTTGTTCATGTCGCGCGTTCGTTCGCCCACCAGGAACGGCTGGACGATCGGATTGATCTCGTCGACGCGACTGATGTTCTTGACGTCGGTGTCGAACTCGTAGCGCAGGCCGACGTTGAACGTGAGGTCGGACCTGATGCGCCAGTCGTCCTGGACGAACATCGCGACGTGGTTGTTGTCCGCATTGTCGATGACCAGCGTCTGATCGGGCTTGCCGCTTCTCAGCGTCACCGAGAACAGAAGATCGCCGTCGTCCACCCGTCCGTCGCCATTGTGATCGAAGCTGGCGAAGTCCTCCACGAACTCAATCCGGCCCTGGCGAAAGACGCCAAGATCGAAGCGGCCGTACACGTGCTGCCACTCGCCGCCCGTGCGGATGGTGTGTCTGCCGCGAACCAGCGTGAGCGTGTCGGCGAGCTGGAACCGCTTCTGCGTCGTGCCTTGGGGAACACGAAAGGACGTGCCGTCCTGGATACTGGGAAACGTGAGCTGCGGCCCCGACGTGACGGGATCGATCGCGTTCTGGAACGTGCTGTAGGACGCGGTCGCCAGGTTGACCATCGTGGGCGTCCAGATTCGCGTCCAGGATCCCACGATCGACTTGTACCGGTTCTGACTGGCCTGCCGTTGGGACGCGGAACCGATTGCGCGATCGAGCGTGCTCGCTCCCGTGTCGTCAGCGCGCTCGCCGGCGTACCGGACGGTCACGGCGTCGATGGCGTTGGGCCGCCAGTCCACACGAGCGGACGCGAGTAGATCGTCGAGCGGCGCGAGCGCGAAGGACCGCCGGATGGTCCGCGACGGGACGTCGCGCGATCCGACGAGGACCGCCCCGTCCTGGTTTCGATACTCCATCGCCGCGAACCAGAACAGCCGTCCTGGCATCAGTGGTCCCCCGACGGCGCCGGCCAGCTGCTGGCGATCGAAGGGCACGTCGTCTCCGGAAGAGTGGTCGTAGGTGGCCGGCAGCGCCTGCCAGCTGTTGTCGCGCAGGAACAGGGAGGCGGATCCCCGAAGCCTGTCGCTGCCGGACTTGGTGATGACATTGATTGCGGATGCAGCTGAACGGCCCGTCTCGGCCGAGAAGCGGTTCGTGGCGATCTGAAACTCCTGGACCGCTTCCTGCGTCACGTTCTGGAGGGGCCCACCCACGACATCGTCATTGTTATCGGCGCCGTCGATCATGATGTTGCCGCCGCGCCCGAGCTGACCAGCTGACGAGATCGTGACCGAGTTCGTCTTGGTCGGGTCGAAGTTTGGAGCCGGCGCGTTGCCCGGCACGAGCAGCGCCAGCTCGAGGAAGTTCCGGCCGTTGAGCGGCAAGGCGTCGATCAGGCTCGTCGGGATGACGGCGTCGACGACCGAACGGCTGGTGTCGACCGAAACGGCACTGCTGACGGTGACCGTCTCACGCACCTTGCCGATCGAGAGATCCAGGTCCACCGAAACGGTTCGGCCGACCTCGAGCACGATGTTCGTGCGGGAGACGTCGGAAAATCCCACCGCGGAGGCTGTCAGATCGACCGTCCCCGGCGGCAGGTTCGACACGACGAACAGGCCGTCCCCGTCGGTCTTGACGGTCCTCGTGACGCCGTTGCCGTGCCCGGTGACACTGACGGTGACCGCCGGAACCGGCGCGCCCTGGGGATCGCGCACGCGGCCGCGGATCGTTCCCGATGTGGTCTGCCCGGTGGCACTGCCTGCGCCAAGAAGGGCCGTTACCGCGCAGAGGAGCGTGACCTGACACAGCATACGCATTGTCGATCCTCGGGTGATGTCTCGGTGAACCTGGAAGCTGAAGCACGGAACATTACTCGGATTGAAATGCGAAGGCACTAATGCATTCCTGCTACTCTCTCTGCTCAGCTCACGGACACCTCGCGGCTGTCCCCTATCGGCAGAAGGACCAGGTTGCAACCATGACGCGCTCAGTCTTCGTCGCCGCGCTCGTCGCCACGCCGCTCGTCGCCGCACCGCCGGCCATTGTCGTTATCGACACGCCGATGCCGGCGCCCGCCTGGGCACGGCTCGAGCGACAACTCCTGGCCGACAACGTTCCCGCGTGCCGTGAGTTCTTCGAGAAGTACTACGACGCGCGCGGCTACCTCCAGGCCTTCCTGCGTTGGGGCGCGAACGACGGGCCGGATGATGCGTTCGAGAACTTCAATCGCTGGCCGGAGCTGCACGCGCTCGGGGGCGGCGACGACATCCTGCGGCTTTACCTCACGGGATGGGAGGGCATGATCCGCCAGTACTCGGAGGCGAAGACCACCGACGTGCCGGCCGGGCGCGCTGGCATGTACGTGAGGGACTTCTCTGCCCAGTCGGACTGGATGCACCACGGCGAGGGCCTGCAGCTCTTCAATCGCATGGCCCTCTCGGCTCCCGGTCTTCCGGCCTATCGCGATCGCGCGCGGCGTTTCGCGGCGCTCTACATGGGCGAGGACCCGGAGGCGCCGAACTACGACCGGGACAAGAAGCTGATCCGCTCGATGATCAACGGCACCCTCGGCCCCATGCTGCGTCCAGCCACGGCGCTCGACTGGGTCGGCGACCCATTCGATGCGACGGGGTTCGTCGCACTGCACGGCGAGAGCACCTACGCGCAGTTCCTCGAGCACTACCGCGAATATACCGACGTCGCCGGCGATCATTTCCTGAACCTCGTCGCCACGACCCTTCCCACCAACGCCTTTCTTCTCACAGGCGAAGCCACGTATCGCCGCTGGATTGTCGAATACATGGACGCCTGGCTCGGTCGCATTCGGCAGAACGGCGGCATCATCCCCAGTTTTGTCGACGTCGACGGCACGATCGGGGGCTCCGGACATCGGTGGTGGGGAAACGCCTACGGCTGGGGATTCAGCCCGATCAACCCGGTGACGGGCCGGCGCGAGAACCGCAACCGCATACCGCGCGCGCTCGTGGGCTTCAGCAATGCGCTGCTCGTCACCGGGGATCAGAAATACGTCGATGCGTGGCGCACCATGATTGCCGCCGTCAACTCTCACTCGCGAGTGGTCGATGGCCGCACGGAATTTCCAACCATGCATGGGGCCGAGGGCTGGTATGGCTGGCAACGCGAGCCGTGGAGCGTCGGTGCGCTCGAGGTGTGGTACTGGTCGATGCGCGCGGCGGATCGCGCGCGCGCAGGCGCGAACCCGTGGCTCGACTTCCTGGAAGGCAGGAATGCCGGGTACCCCGAGGCCGCCCTGCAGCGCGAGCTCGCGAGCATCCCCACCAAGCTCGCGACCATACGCGCCGATCGGACGCCGCCGGACAAGCGCCTGGCCGACAACATGCTCGACGCCAACCCGGCCGCGACCGACGCGCTCGTGCGACTGATGTGGGGCGCGCTCGTGCCCGGCCGGGAGGGTGGCCTCCTCAACGCGCGCCTGCGCTACTTCGATCCCGCCCGCCGACGCGCGGGCGTGCCGGAGGACGTGGCGGCGCTCGTCTCCGAGCTGGGCGATCGGCGGACCGTCGTCACGCTCGTCAACCTGAGCGCCACCGAATCACGCACGGTCATCGTCCAGGCGGGCGGCTACGCCGAGCACCAGTTCGAATCGGTCGAGTGGAATGGACAAACTGCCCGGCTGGACGCGCGAGACGTCACCGTGCAGCTCGCCCCGGGTGCGGGCGCAAAGCTGACGCTCGCGACCCGCCGCTACGTCAACCAGCCGACGGTTGTGTTTCCGTGGGATAGACAGTGATGGGGGTTCAAGGGGGTTCAAGGGGTTCAGAAGGCCGCGGCGTCGCCCGACGGAACGTTGGTATCGCACTGCACACTGGGAGAAGGCGGAGGAACACCATGGGCAGCGAGCACCCGCACAATCTCGACGACCAGCGCACTGGGACCGCCGGGCCTGACGATGGATGATCGAGTTGAAGCCCGACGGGCAGGCCCACGTGATCGTTTGTCGTGCACTGGCGAGCGGCTTGCTCGGAGCTGAACTGATGGCCACCACACTCTTTCCAGCTTAGCTGGGCTTCACATGAGTCGAGTCGACGACGGCACCGCTATTCACGTCTCAGACAGCTGGCGATGGCCGTTCCTCGTCGCCATCGCGATTCTCCTGCTCTGCGGCGGCCTCGCCATGTTGCAGGAAGTACGCTTCGCCGAAGCGGCCGCCAGGATCGAGCACACCTACGAAGTCCTCGATTCCATCGACCGGGTCGTGGGGCGGCTCGTCGACGCAGAGACCGCATACCGGGGGTACCTACTCACCAGAACCAGGGCATTCCTGCAGCCGTACGAGGGTGTGGACAACCAGACCCGTGGCCTGCTCCGTCGCCTCGACCAGCTCGTCGCGGACAGTCCCGAGCAGCAGGCACGGGCAGGCCGGTTGACCGCACTGGCCGAAGCCAAACTGAACGAGATGACGCGAGTCCTCGCACTGAGCGACAACGGCGACGCCGCGGGCGCCGCGGGCGCCGCGGCGGTTGTTGCTGACGGCGAGGGCAAACGTGTCATGGACGAGGTGCGCGCCGTGGCCGCCGAGATGAGGGGAGCCGAGAGCTCCCTGCTGGCCGAGCGATCGGATCAAGCCCGCCTGGCTCGACGCGCCGCCCTCACCTTCGCTGTCGCGAGTCTGCTCGTGGCCCTCGCCGTGGCCTTCGTGGCGGTGTCGGTGCAGCGGCAGCTCACGCGACGGCGCGCGGCCTTCCTGGAGGAGATGGCCGCCCGGGTCGAGGCGCAGCGCCAGGCAGAGGAAGCGGCCGCGGAACTTCTGCAAAGCGAGAGCTTCAATCGCAGCATCCTCGACAACTCGGGCGACTGTATCCAGGTGCTCGGACGAGACGGGCGCGTGGTGCTGATGAATCGGCCGGGCCTGGCTCTACTCGAGGTGGAGGACCCGGAGACTGTGCAGGGCGAGCAGTGGGCGACGCTCTGGAACGACGACGCAAACCTGGCGCAGCAGGCAATCGACGATGCGATGGCCAGCGGAGAGGGCCGGTTCCACGCCTTTCGCCCGACCGTCAAAGGCACGCCCAAATGGTGGGACGTCATCATCACGCCCATTCGCGACGATGCCGGCCAGGTCCAGCAACTGGTGACGGTGTCTCGCGATATTTCCGAACAGAAACGCGCCGAACAGGAACGCGCGCTGCTCCTGGCCAGCGAGCGGGCCGCGCGATCCGAGGCCGAGCGCGCCGCGCGCATGAAAGACGACTTCGTCAGCACGTTGTCACACGAGCTGCGGACGCCGCTGAACGCCATCCTCGGCTGGATCGGCGTGCTCAGGCAGCAGCAGTCGCCCGAAACGCTGGCCAAGGCGATCGACGTCATCGATCGCAACTCGCGCCGACAATCGCAGATGGTCGATGACCTGCTGGACATGAGCCGCATCATTTCCGGCAAACTCCGCCTGGACGTCCAGCGCCTCGATGCGGCGTCGGTGATCGAAGAAGCGCTGGCCTCCGCTCAGCCGGCCGCCGACGCCAAGGGCGTCAGGCTGGTGAGGGTGCTCGGCTCGGCCGCCATCGTCCAGGGGGATCCGGGCCGTCTGCAGCAGGTGGTATGGAACCTGGTGAGCAATGCGATCAAGTTCACACCGCGAGGGGGCCTGGTGCAGGTGACCCTGCGCAAGGTCGACAGTCACATTCACGTCCAGGTGAGCGACTCGGGACAAGGCATCCGCGCCGACCTGCTCCCTCATGTCTTTCAGCGCTTTCGGCAGGGCGACGCCTCCCCGACACGGCATCACGGCGGCCTTGGCCTCGGCCTCGCGATCGTGAAGAACCTCGTCGAGATGCACGGCGGTTCCGTCGAAGCGGCGAGCGAGGGCGAGGGTCGTGGCAGCGTGTTCACTGTGCGCCTCCCGCTGGCGATGGCCGCCGCCGTCCCTGAATCGCGGACCGACGCGCCAGACGAACTTGCGCAGGGCTCGCTGTCCGAGCTGCTGGATGGCCTGCAGGTGCTCGTGGTCGATGATGAAGCCGATGCCCGGGACGTGGTACAGCGGCTTCTGGAGGACGCCGGCGCACAGGTGAGGACCGCGGAGACCGCGGGCGAGGCACTCTCGATCCTCGATCAAGGCCTCGCGCCGGACATCATCCTGAGCGACATCGGCATGCCGGATCAGGATGGCTACGATTTCATGCGGCGCGTGAGAAACATGCCTGGCGACATCGCCGCGGTGCCGGCGGCCGCACTCACCGCGCTGGCGCGTGTAGAGGATCGCAAGCGCGCCCTGATGGCCGGCTATCAGACCCATCTGGCCAAACCAGTCGATCCGTCCGAGCTCGTGGCGATGGTGGCCAGCCTCACCAGGCGCACCGGCCGGCCGATCGCGTGAGCGGAACTGAAGACGACCGGCGGCCTCAGACGGGCTCGGTACTCTGACGAGGGGCCGGCCGATCGTCGCCGGTCGAGACGATCTCATCGTACGGGAAGAGGAGTTCACGTACGGTGTGCAAGAACGCGGCGGTATCGATCGGCTTGCAGCAGTAGGCGTCGTATCCAGCCGCGAGCGCGCGCCGGCGGTCCTCGGGGCGTGCGTAGGCACTGACGGCAAGCGCGGGAACCCGCTCGCGAGACTGACGGGCGCGTGCGATGAGCTCGTACCCGTCGACGTACGGCATGGCGATGTCCGCGATCAGCAAGCGAACCGGCGAATCCTTCGACGCCTCCAGCGCCTGCAGTGCACCATCGGCAGAGTCGCGCTGGATGACCTGCGCGCCGCATCTGAGCAGGAGGGCCGCCAGGAGATCGCTCGAGTCACGCTGATCGTCCACGACGAGAATCGCGATGCCGTCGAGCCGAAGCTCGATCGGCGGGGCGTCGGAAGTCCTCGAACACGGAGCACCGCTCGCGGCGTTGCCGGCCGGCAGCCGGATCTGCACGGTCGTCCCGCGGTCGAGCCCTTCGCTCTGCGCGTGAATGTCGCCACGATGCTGCCCGATCAGATGGCGGGCGAGGGCCAGTCCCAGTCCCAGCCCACCGTGCTGCCTGGTGGCGCGACTGTCAGCCTGCCGGAACCGGTCGAAGACGTAGGGCAGAAACTCGGGCGCGATGCCCACGCCGGAGTCCCGAATTTCGACCAGGATGCCGTCGCCCGCCGCCCGGCCCACGACGGTGACCAGCCCTCCTTCGGGTGTGAACTTGATCGCATTCGAGAGCACGTTGCCGAATACCTGCTGGAGGCGCTTCGGATCCCCCTCGATCGCCGGCAGGTCGTTAGAGATGTCTCTGGACAGCTGGATCTGCTTGCCGTCTGCCGCCGGCTGCACGCCGCTCATCGCGGTGTCGAGCAGCTGGTCGACTCGCACCGGGAGACGATCGATGTCGAGCTTGCCGGTGATGATCCGCGACACATCCAGGATGTCCTCGATGAGTTGTGCCTGCAGCCGCGCGTTCCGGCCGATGATGTCGAAAGCCCGTCGCACCCGGTCCGGTGACAGGCCATCGGTCTGCAGCATCTGCACCCAGCCGAGAATGGCGTTGAGCGGGGTGCGCAGCTCGTGGGAGAGGGTGGCGAGAAACTCGTCCTTCAATCGGCTCGCCTCTTCAGCCGATTCCAGGCGCGCGAGCTCGGCTTCCTTCCGGCGCGTCACCATCATGCAGACGCCGGCCATACGTACCGGTCGGCGGTCCTCGTATTCGACCCGCCCCTTGCCTTCGACCCACCGAACCGTTCCATCGGGCGCGACGATGCGATACTCGACCTCGTAGGGCACGCCGTGCTCGATGGAGCGGCGGGCCGTCGCGAGCACACGAGCGCGGTCGTCGGGATGAATCTCCCGCTCGTAGGTGGCGAAGGTGCCGTCGAAGGTGCCGGGCGGAAGGCCGTGCAATCCCTCGACGTTGGCGGACCAGCGAACGTCGTCGGTCGTGAGATCCCAGTCCCACGTTCCCATCGACGCGGCATCGAGCGCGAAGCGCAGACGCTCTTCGCTGCGCCGCGCCTTCTCTTCGGCGCGCCTGCGTTCGACGGCGAACGCGATCTGCGCCGCCACGACGCCGGCCAGCTGCAGCTCGTCGGCGCCGAGCTCGTGGGGCACCGGGTAATACAACATGAACTTCCCGATGACCCGGCCCAGGCTGAGCAGCGGGATGAAGGCCATCGCCGCGATTCCTTCGGCCTCGATGATCGGCAGAAACGGGCGCAACGACGGTTCGCGGCTGACATCGGCGACGACGATCGGTTCTGGGTCGGAAGTCTCCGGCGTCCAGGGCGTGTGACCCTCGACGGCCGCCCGGTATGCCTCAGAGAGTCCACGTTGAGCCTTGAAGCGCATGACGCCGTCGCGGTCGAACAAGAGAATCGACGAACGTGATACCCCGAGGCCTTCGGCGAGCGCGTCGAGCGCGGCCCCGTAGATTTCCTCGACCGTTCGACTCCGGCTGATCGCCGCCGTGAGCGACAGACAGACTTTGAGCTTGGTATCTGCGACACCGACCATAGCGATGATGAGCTCCGCCGCCGTTCATGCACGGCTGAGGCCAATCGTGCGGCCGGCACGACGCGTGCTTATTCGTTTCTTGCGTTATCTTAGGTGTACGGCATTGATACACTGGGAGGTTACGGCGGAGTCCTTTCGTTCACATAATCTGTAACAGGCAGTCGCAATCAGCCCGTCAAGATGGAAGATGAGCAAGTCGCGGTCGACTCGAGGGTATCCGAGCACTCCTGTCAGCTCTTCGACAGCCGGGAGTCGCTGGCGGACGCCGTCTCTGCCTTTCTGCGGAGCGGGTTTGAATCCGGCGACAGGCTGCTTGCCGTGGTGTGCCCCGAAAGCTGGGACTCGACTGCACGGCACATCCGTCGGCAGGGACTGGACCTGCGGGCGGCGCTCGCGACGGGACAGCTCACCGTGCTCGACGCGGCCGCGACGCTGGCGACCTTCAGGTGTAGCGGAAAGATCGACCGCGAACTGTTCGCCAACTCCGTTGGTGAGATGGTGAGGGCATTCGCATCGGACAGGCGCCAGCTCCGCGTCTACGGAGAGATGGTCGATCTTCTTGCCGCGGAGGGCGATTTCCGTGGCGCGCTGCAGCTCGAGGCACTCTGGAACGACTTGAGGGCGAGCCAGCCGTTCGTCCTGTTCTGTGGCTACTCGGCCGTGCACTTTGGCGATCCCCGGGTTGCCGGCGATCTCCGTCTCATCTGCCGCGCGCACTCGCACGTGCGATCGGATCCCCGCGATGAGCTGGCGACGTTTCTCCTCAGGGCCTCATCTTCCCCGCCCGAAACCATGACGTCGTAGAGAACTCCCTGGCGTGACGCAGGAAGAACAGGCCAGTCGCGCGCGTGCCCGCTGGTACAAGGAAGCGGTCATCTATCAGGCGCACGTGCGTGCGTTTCTCGACTCCACGTCGGACGGCGTCGGCGACTTTCAAGGGTTGACGAGCCGGCTCGATTATCTCGACGACCTCGGCATCGACACGCTGTGGCTCCTGCCCTTCTATCCGTCGCCGCTCAAAGACGACGGCTACGACATCGCGGACTACGAGAACATCCATCCGTCGTACGGCACGCTCGCGGATTTCGATCGGTTCATCGCCGAGGCGCACCGGCGTCGCATCCGTGTCGTCACCGAGCTCGTGATCAACCACACCTCCGACGAGCATCCGTGGTTCCAGGCGGCGAGACGCGCGCCCGCGGGATCACCGGCACGCGAGTTCTATGTCTGGAGCGACACGAACCTGAAGTACCAGGGCGTGCCGATCATCTTCTCCGACACCGAGAAGTCGAACTGGACGTGGGACGAGACCGCCGGCGCCTTCTACTGGCATCGTTTCTTCCACCACCAGCCCGATCTGAACTTCGACAACCCGGCCGTGCTCGAGGCGGTGATCCGAGTCATGCATTTCTGGCTCGATCGCGGCGTCGACGGCTTGCGGCTCGACGCGGTGCCGTACCTCATCGAGCGTGAAGGGACGCCCTGCGCCAACCTCGAGGAGACGCACGCGGTCCTCAAGCACATCCGCGCCGAGATGGATGCGCGACATCGCGACCGGCTGCTGCTCGCCGAGGCGAACCAGTGGCCGGCGGAAGTGAGGCCGTACTTCGGCGACGGCGACGAGTGCCACATGGCCTTCCACTTTCCGCTCATGCCGCGGATGTTCATGGCCGTGCGCCAGGAGGACCGGCATCCGATCGTCGAGATCCTGCGGCAGACGCCCGACATACCCGAGAGCTGTCAGTGGGGCCTCTTCCTCCGCAACCACGACGAGCTGACGCTCGAGATGGTCACCGACGAAGAGCGCGACTACATGTATCAGACCTACGCCAGCGATCCGCAGATGCGGATCAACGGCGGCATCCGGCGGCGGCTGGCGCCGCTCATGGAGAACAGCCGCCGGCGGATCGAGCTGATGAACAGCCTGCTCTTCTCGCTGCCCGGAACGCCGGTGATCTACTACGGCGACGAGATCGGCATGGGCGACAACATCTACCTCGGCGATCGCAACAGCGTGCGCACGCCGATGCAGTGGACGGGCGATCGCAACGGCGGGTTCTCGAGGGCCGACGCGGCGCGGCTCTACGCGCCGCTCATCACCGATCCGGTCTACGGATTCGCCGCCGTCAACGTCGAGGCGCAGGAGCGCTCGCCGTTCTCGCTGCTCAACTGGATGAAGCGGCTGATTGGTCTGCGCAAACAGCACCCGGTCTTCGGACGCGGCGCGCTGGAGTTGGTGGCCTCACCCAACCGCAAGGTGCTCGCCTACGTGCGGCGGGATGAGACCGACACGATCCTCTGCATCGCGAACCTGTCGCGTACCGTGCAACCGGTCGAGCTCGATCTCTCGCGCTTCCGCGGCATGGTCCCGGTCGAAATGATCGGGCAGACCGAGTTTCCTCGGATCGGCGACCAGCCGTACTTCCTCAGCCTCGGTGCCTACGGCTTCAACTGGTTTCGTCTCCAGCCGGCGGCGCCGTCCACGGCCGAGCGCACGACGCCGGAGACGTCGGCGACCGTGCCGGAGGTGCCGGCCCTGTTCGTCGGCTCGGTGTGGGACACGCTCCTCGACAGCACGGTGCGGACGCTCATCGAGCGCGATCTGCTCAGCGCCTTTCTCCACCGCCAGCCGTGGTTCCAGGGCAACCGGCCGCGCTCGGCGCGCTTCAAGGATTGGGGGCTGCTCCGCCGCGGCTCCGAACCGATCTTCGTCACCATTGTCGAAGCCGACCTCGAAGACCTGTCGGAGGGCGGCGGTGCGGTGACCCGGCAGTATTTCGTGCCGCTGGCGATCGCATCGGCTGAGCACGCGAAAGCGATTCTGGAGCGGGTGCCCTACGCCGCGGCCGCTCGTGTGACGGGCGCGCGCAAGGGCCTGATCTACGACGCGTCGCACGACAGCCGCTTCGCCGGTCACCTGCTCGAGGCCGGAGCCACGGGGACGGCGATCGTCATGAAGCATGGACGCCTTCTGGTGCAGCAAAGGAGCGTGGTCCAGCCGGTTCGTGATGTGACCGACGTGCGCGAGGGGTCGCCGGCGGCGACACTCAAGCTCTATCGACGCGTCGAGCCGGGCGAGCATCCCGAGGTCGAGATCACCGGGCACCTGGCCGACGTCGGTTTCACGCACGCGCCGCTCCTCGCGGCGGTGATCGACTACACGCACGCGACCGGCACCTCGAGCTCGCTCGGCATCTTCACCGTGCCGCGGCAATCGGTGGAAGGCCAGGCGGACGGATGGACGCATGCGATGGACTGGTTGGGCCGGCTGTTCGACCAGGTCGTGGCGCTCGAACTGCCGGAGTCCGCCCGACACGCGCCGGATTCACTCGACGCGTCGCCGCCTGTACCCATCGGGACGCTGATGAACACGTACCTGGACGTGGCGGCGACGCTGGGGTGCCGGACCGCCGAAATGCATCTGGCGCTCGCGGCCGACGCGACCGATGCGAGGTTCGCACCCGAGCCTCTCGGCAAAGAGGACCTGGACATCGCCGTGCAACGTGCTCTGGCACACGCGGAGCGAACGCTCGCCAGTCTCGAAGCGGCGCTCGCCATGACGCCTCTCCGGGTTCCGGCGGACGCGGCGCTGCTTGGCCGCACGATTCTCGACGCGCGCAGCCATCTGCTCGATCGCATCCGATCCGCGGCGTCGCTCGACTCGACCGGGATCAGAATCCGGATTCACGGTGACTATCGACTGGGACAGGTGGTGCTGGCCGAGGGCGACATCTACATCCAGAACATCGAGGGACACCTGTCGTGGCCGGCCGCCGCACAGCGCGACAAGCTATCGCCGTTGCGGGACGTTGCCGGCCTGCTGCGATCCTTCAGCTATGCCGCGCACGTGGCGCTCCTCGCTCGCGGCACGTCGTCGCCCGATCAGCTCGCACATCTCGCGCGCTGGGCGCGCGCCTGGGAGACCTGGGCCACGGTGTCCTTCCTGCGCGCGTACTACGCGAGTGCCGCCGCATCACCGGTGCTGCCAGGGGACACCGGCGGCCGCGACGGGCTGCTGCAGTTCTTCATGGTGGATCGCTCGCTGCGCGAGCTCGACGGCGAGTTGAACAATCGCCCTGAGTGGGTTGGCGTCCCGCTCGGCGGCCTTCTCGGCCTCCTCGGGCTCCGGTAAGCGGACATGTACATCCCCCTCAGCACCTACCGCCTTCAACTCCACGCCGGCTTCACATTCGATGCCGCTGCGGACCTGGCGCCGTATCTCGCACAGCTCGGTGCCGGCGCATGCTACACGTCTCCCTACTTCGCAGCCAACCCCGGCAGCACGCACGGGTACGATGTCTGCGATCACAACGCGATCAACCCCGAGCTCGGCGGGGCGGCGGCACACGCGCGGTTCGTCGATCGGCTCGCGGCGCTCGGCCTGGGACACATGGTGGACTTCGTGCCGAATCACATGGGCATCGGCACGGCGACGAACCGGTGGTGGCGCGACGTTCTCGAGAACGGCCCGGGATCGTCCGGGGCACGGTTCTTCGACGTCGACTGGGCACCGGTGAAGACGGCGCTCAAGTCGAAGCTGCTGCTTCCAGTCCTCGGCGATCAGTACGGCCGCGTCCTCGAACGCGGCGAACTCCGCCTCGAGTTCGTCGACGGACAGCTCGTCCTCAAGTATTTCGACCACGAACTGCCCATCAACCCGAAATTCGCGCCGCAGGTGCTGCGACGCGCCGTCGGGCCGATGACGGCAGCGCTCGGCGCCGACAGCGCGCAACTGCACGAATTCCACAGCATCCTTACCTCGCTTCAGAATCTCCCCGATCTCGCCCCCGGCGCGAGCGCGGAGCCGGGCTACGTCATCACATCGGACCTCACCGCTGGCGCAGGAAACGTGACGCCGCCAGCCGATACGCCCGTGTCGCCCGTTGACGAACGTCAGCGGGAGAAGGAAGTGGCCCGAGCGCGGCTGGTGAGGCTCGTGGCCGACTGTCCCGCAATCGCGACGCTCGTCGACGGAGCGGTGCGTGACGTCAACGGTGACGCCGGCCGGCCGGAATCCTTCAACGCGCTCCACGAACTGCTCGAGGCGCAGGCATACCGGCTGTCGTACTGGCGAACGGCGTCCCACGAGATCAACTACCGTCGATTCTTCGACGTGAACGAGCTCGCTGGACTGCGGGTGGAGGATCCGGAAGTCTTCGCCGCCACTCACGAGTTGTTGGGAAGGCTGCTGAAGGAGGGCCGCGTGCAGGCCGTGCGCATCGATCACCCGGACGGCCTCTTCGATCCCGCGCGGTACTTCGCCATGCTGCAACAGCTCGGCGGCGGCGACCTCTATGTCGTCGCCGAGAAGATCCTGTCGAGCCAAGAGATGCTGCCGGCGCGCTGGCCTGTCGCGGGCACGACCGGCTACGACTACCTCAACGACCTCAACGGCATCTTCATCCATGCCGGTGAGGTCAAGCGGATGCGCCGCACCTACGCGAAGCTCACGGGCCAGACCGATTCGTTCGACGAGGTCCGGTACGAGAGCAAGCGCCTGATCATGGAGACGGCCATGGCCAGCGAGCTGAACGTGCTCGCGCACGCCCTGAGCCGGATCGCCGAGAGCAACAGGCGGTCACGCGACTTCACGCTCGACAGCCTGCGCGATACGCTCACCGAGGTGATCGCCTGCTTTCCGGTGTATCGGACGTACGTCGACGAAGAGGGCTGGACGCCTGGCGATCGCGCCGTGGTCGATCAGGCAATCGTCAGGGCCCGGCGCCGCAACCCGGCAATGGAAGCGTCGCTCTTCGACTTCTTCCGGGAAGTCATGATGCCGCGCAGCCCGGAGAGCGCGTCAGCCGGCTCGACTGGTCAGGAGTCGCGGGCGAACGACCGCCGCGCCGGCTACCCCCCTGCCGACGCGGTCGAGGCTGGCGCCCGTCTCCACTTCGCGATGAAGTTTCAGCAATTCACGGGGCCGGTCCAGGCCAAGGGCCTCGAGGACACGGCCTTCTTTCGCCACAACCTCCTGCTATCGCTGAGCGAGGTGGGAAGCGACTCCGAGCGGTATGGCCGTGGAGCCGACGAGTTTCACGAGTCGAACGCCGCGCGGCTGCGGCAGCGGCCGTTCGAGTTGCTGGCCACGGCCACGCATGACACGAAACTCGGCGAAGACACACGGGCACGAATCAACGTGCTCTCGGAGATCCCCGGCGAATGGTCGCGGGAGGTCTCGCGGTGGATGCGGATGAACCGCACGCACCGCACGCTCATCGACGGCGAGCCGGCACCAGACCGCAATGACGAGTACCGCTTCTATCAGGCCCTCGTCGGTATCTGGCCGCCGGAGGCCGCCAGCAGCCGCACGACTCGCGCCGGTGACCGTCTGCAGCTCGATCTCGGCGACATCGTCGAACGTCTCCGTGGCTACATGCTGAAAGCCGTCAAGGAGGCCAAGCGCCACACGAGCTGGCTGACGCCAAACGAGGAGTACGAGCAGGCCGTAGCGCGATTCGTCGATCGCGTGCTGAGCGGTCCGGGCGGCGCGAAGTTTCTGCCGGCGGTGGCGACGCTGGCAGGGCGCGTTGCGCGCGTCGGCATGATCAACGGGCTGGCACAGGCCGCGCTGAAGATCGGGTCGCCCGGCGTTCCCGACTTCTACCAGGGCTCCGAGCTCTGGGATCTCAGCCTCGTCGATCCGGACAACCGGCGGCCGGTGGACTTCGAGCGCCGCCGTCGTTTCCTCGACTCACTCGATGCCCTCCTCGGCCTCGGATCGACCGAGCGCACGGCGGCTGTCGCCGAGTTGATGACACGCTGGGAGGATGGACGGATCAAGATGCTCGTCACGGCGGTCGGCCTGCGTCTCAGGCGTGAGTGGCCCGATGTCTTTCTGTCGGGGCGGTACGTCCCGCTGGTGACCGACGTCACGGTGCCTTCCGGGCTGATGGCCTTCGCCAGGACTCTCGACGCGAGAGCAGCGCTCTTCGTCGCGCCGCGACTGATGGCACCGCTCGTTATCGGCGCCGGAGCCAACTCGAAAACCGTTCCCCTCGGCGGCGATGCCTGGAAGACGTCACGAATCATCCTGCCGCCCGAGCTGCACGGGCGAGTGTTCCGGCATCGGATCACCGGCGTCGACGTCCTGCCCGCCGCGGCCGGCGGCGACGAGTGGATCTTCGCAGGACAGATCTTCGACACCGTTCCCGTAGGCATACTGACGTCGGCGCAGCCGTAGCTCGAGACGCGATGGCCACGACAACGAGAGAGAGGCTCCGTTGCGCGAGATGACACGGATCACGAAGGCCCATGAGCGCCAATACGCTGTCGGTGCCGAGCTCGCCGGCGACGGCCTCGTGAGCGTCCGCGTCTGGGCGCCGGATCGGGAGCGGGTCACCGTTGTCATCGACGGCCACGGCACCACCCTCGATCGCGACCCCGATCGAGACAACGACGGCTACTTTCGCGGCCTGGCCAGGGGACAAACGGGCAGTCGTTACGGGTTCGAGCTCGACGACGACGTGCAGCTCTATCCTGATCCGGCCTCCAGGTTCCAGCCGGACGGACCTCACGGCCTGTCGGAGATTGTCGATCCGTCGAGCTACGCCTGGAAGGACGCACGCTGGCCGGGCATTTTACTGAAGGGCCAGGTCCTCTACGAGCTGCACATCGGCACCTTCACGCCGGAAGGGACCTGGACGAGCGCGGCACACCATCTCGAACGGCTCGAGGCGCTTGGGGTCACGACGATTCAGATGATGCCAGTCGCGGACTTTCCGGGCGAATTCGGTTGGGGTTATGACGGGGTCAACTGGTTCGCCCCGACCAGATTGTATGGACGGCCCGACGACCTTCGCGCCTTCATCGATGCCGCTCACGGCCGTGGTCTGGGCGTCATCTTCGATGCGGTCTACAACCATCTCGGGCCGGACGGCAATTATCTGTCGCGCTTCGGAGGCGACTATTTCACCGACCGGTACAACAACGAATGGGGCGACGCGATCAATTTTGACGGACCGCGCGCGCACGCCGCGCGCGAGCTAGTACTGGCGAGCGTCGAACACTGGATCCGCGAGTATCACGTCGACGGGTTCCGTCTCGACGCGACTCAGCAGCTCTTCGATTCGTCGGCAGACCATCTGCTCGCCGCGCTCGTCCGTCGTGCGCGCCATGCCGCCGGCGACCGCCGTATCGTCATCATCGGCGAGAACGAGCCCCAGGACACCCGCCTGCTGCGCCCCGCGACACGAGGGGGATACGGTTTCGATGCCCTGTACAACGATGACTTCCATCACTCCGCGCGCGTTGCCCTGACCGGCCTTCGGGAGGCCTACTACTCCGACTATCGCGGTACGAGTCAGGAGCTGGTGTCGGCAACGAAACACGGGTTCCTGTTCCAGGGGCAACGATTTGCGTGGCAGGGCCGGAACCGCGGAACGCCGGCCCTCGATCTGACACCGCGACAGTTCGTCCATTTTCTCGAGAACCACGACCAGGTCGCCAATTCGGCCACGGGACAAAGGTTATGCGAGCTGGCCGCGCCCGGACAGTTGCGCGCGCTGACCGCGCTGCTCCTCCTCGGACCCGGTACTCCCCTTCTCTTCCAGGGTCAGGAGTCCGGCTCGACCGCGCCGTTCGTGTACTTCGCGCATCATGAAGGCGAACTCGGCGCCAGCGTGCGCCGGGGCCGCCTCGAGTTCCTGAGCCAGTTCACGCGATTGCAGACGACCGACGTCGCGACCCGTCTGCTCGATCCCACTGAACGAGCGACGTTCGAGGCCTGCAAGTTGCCGCACGAGCTCACCGAGCGGGCGCGGCGGTTCTGGCGCCTGCATGCCGACCTTCTCGAGGTGCGGCGCATGGACGCGACGATCGCGCTCCAGGGAGAGGGCGGACTGGACGGCGCGACGCTGAACGAGCGCGCGTTCGTGCTGCGCTTCCGGGCCCCGGACGATGACGACCGCCTGCTCGTCGTCAACCTCGGCGCAGACATCGATCTCGTCGCCGTTGCCGAGCCGCTCGTTGCCCCGCCGCCCCAGCCGGCGAGCGCCTCATGGGCCGTGTTGTGGTCGAGCGAAGCGGCTGCATATGGTGGCGGCGGCACACCTTCGTGGCAGCAAGATCGCTGGCCGGTCCCCGGCCACGCCGCGCTCCTCCTCGGGCCGGGATCCCGGCGTTCGGACGATGGACAGCGCTGATCGAGCAGTCGCTGCGACGTCCGCACCGCTGATTCGGCGCCTCGGCTGGCAGCCGGGCAACGACCGCGGGCCAGACGAGCTCGTCCGCCGCGAGTGGCTCGTCACGAACGGGCTCGGCGGCTATGCATCTGGCACGATCGTCGGCGCCATCACGCGCCGGTACCACGGACTGCTCATTGCTGCCCTTCCCGCCCCGCTCGGGCGCGTGATGCTCCTCAATCACGTTTCGGAGCGACTCCGTTTCGAGGATTATTCGACAGAGTGGCTCGGCGCCTACGGTCACGACGGGCGGCTCGCCCAGGCCGAGGGCACACAGCATCTCGTCGAGTTCCGCCTGGAGGCGGGACTTCCCGTCTGGCGCTACGCGCTTCGCGACGTTGTCGTGGAGCGAAGGCTCCTGATGCCGTACGGACAGAACAGCGTCCATGTCACTTACCGGCTGGTCGAGGGACGTCAGGTGATACGGCTCGGGCTCAGACCCCTGCTGGGGTTCCGGCCGCACGACGCACCCGTGAATCGCGTGCCGGTCCAGGGCTACACGCTCACCGCCCGCGATCGCCGCATCGAGATTCAGGGGGACCAGGGCTATCCACCGCTTCGACTCGCACTCCATGCGGCTGCGGGCGCGTTCACCGTAGACGACTACGCGATTTCGGACGTTCGATACCTCCTCGAAGAACATCGCGGCTACGAGCCGTCGGGACCGCTGTGGAGTCCAGGTTACTTTCGCGCCCAACTCGCGCCCGATCGTGAGGTCACGCTCATCGCCTCGACGGAGTCCTGGGAGACCATCGCGGCCATCAACCCCGCCGACGCACTCGCGACCGAGCGGGATCGCCGCACGCGCCTCGTGGCCGCCGCTCACCCGGCCGCGCGTTCGGGAGTTGCCGCCGAGCTCGTGCTCGCGGCCGATCAGTTCATCATCAGGCCCTCGTCGCGGACAGACGACGAGGCGCGCGCGCGGGCCAGTGGAGGAGAGGCACGCACGGTCATCGCCGGCTATCACTGGTTCACCGACTGGGGCCGCGACACGATGATCAGCCTCGAAGGACTGACGTTGCTCACGGGCCGCCACGCCGAGGCGCGCGACATCCTCAGGACATTTGCCTTCCACGTCCGCGACGGGCTCATCCCCAACATGTTTCCCGAAGGCGAGCGTGACGGCCTTTACCACACCGCGGACGCCACGCTGTGGTTCTTTCACGCAATCGATCGCTACGAGCGGCACACGGGCGACCGAACGCTCGTGCGCGAACTGCTTCCGGCGCTCGTCGACATCGTACAGCGTCATCTCGCCGGCACTCGCTTCGGCATCCGCGTGGACGGCGACGGGTTGCTCACGCAGGGCGCCGAGGGCTATCAGCTGACGTGGATGGACGCAAAGGTCGACGGCTGGGTCGTGACGCCGCGACGGGGAAAGCCGGTTGAGATCAACGCGCTCTGGTACAACGCGCTGCGTGTGCTGGAGCGCTGGTTGCGTGACGATCGCGACGACGGCCGGGCCGGCGATATCGCCCGGCACGCCACGGCCGCGTACAACTCGTTCAATGCACGGTTCTGGAACGGGTCCGCCGGCTGCCTCTTCGACGTGATCGATGGCGAGCGCGGCGATGACGGCGCCTGCCGGCCGAATCAGATCATCGCCTTTTCGCTGCCGCACCCGGTGCTCGATCGCACCAGGTGGGAGCCGGTCCTTCACGCCGTCGCGAGCCGGCTCCTGACGCCTGTGGGCCTGCGTTCGCTCGCGCCCGATCACCCGGACTACAAGCCACAGTATTTCGGCGACCTGCGGACGCGGGATGCCGCGTATCACCAGGGCACGGTCTGGACCTGGCTCATCGGACCCTTCGTGGACGCCTGGCTGGCGGTTCATCCAGACGACGCTCGATGGCGCTCGACGTCTGCTCGAGCCACTGGCGGACCACATGAGCGACGCGTGCATCGGTTCGGTCAGCGAAATCTTCGACGCCGAGGAGCCGTTCGCGCCTCGCGGATGCGTGGCGCAGGCCTGGAGTGTCGCGGAAGTTCTGCGCGCGCTCGTGCGCACGGACAGCACCGCGCTACCTCGAGAGGGTAGCGGCCTCCACATTCTCTGAGCCGACAGGAATCCCCGTGATCCGCGTCCCGAGAAGACTCTGTCAAGCCGTCAATCAACGTCCCAACCGCAGCACATACGCAGCTCGACTGTGGAGCGACGTCGGCATGTGGCGTGCAGTCAGTCCTGCCGTGTAGCCCATCTATAGGAGTGCAACATGAAAATTCTCGGAGGCATACTCGTGGTCTTCGGCCTCGTAGCTCTACTCTACGGAGGTATCTCGTGGACGCGCCGGGACAAGGTGATCGACGCTGGCCCGATCCAGGTTACGACTGAGAAGAAGGAGAGCTTGCCAGTCTCGCCTATCGCGGGAGGACTCATGCTGGTCGCCGGAGTGGTCCTCCTGTTGAAGCGGAGCGCAGCCTAGTCGGCGGCGCCCTTCAGCGGGCGGCGCGCATGGCAGCGGCGACTGGCTGGCCGTCGACGCTCAAATAGTCGTAGGTCATGCGGAACGTCGAAGGTCCGAAGATCTTGACCTTCGCGTTCGAATACAGGGATACCGGCAGCACGATGTCCTGGTGGATCCTCTCGTAGCGCCACTCGACGTCCACCTGAGAGACCCAGAACGAGGGACTCTTGGAAAGCCGCCCGGCGACGCGCACGACGTCGCCGGTTGACGGCTGCATGAAGAGGTCTCCGAACACGAGGTTGACGTCCTTGCGGCGCGGTCGCAGCGGCACGCGGAGCAGGCCCGACGCGTCGAGCTCGGGTTCGGCACATTCGTACGTGTCGCCTGGCGCTGGCGTCGCACTCGATCGGCCCGCGACGAGCTCCTGTTCACGTTCCAGCGCGGCGCGAAACACCCGGTTGCGGATCTGTTCGGATCCTCCCTCGTCGAGAATCTCCACGGCGAGGCGACCATCGGCACCGAGCGTCGTGCGCGCATCCATCCAGGCTTCCTTGCCGGTCTTGCCGTTCTCGGCCTCCAGCCGCCGCACAGCCACGTACGGACGCTGCGGCATGGCATAGCCGGCGGTCTCGATGCAGGCGGGAGTGAAAGGCTCGGCTGCGGGCCTCGATGCCGCCGCGAGAAGCAGCACAGCCGCGATGATGGAGTAGCACTTCATCCCTGAATCCTCCGCACGTGCGGTTTGCAGGGTATGTGCCACGACGTGACGTAGCGCCGCCACCGAGCATCTATCGTGCGCCAAAGCTCGGCGGCAGCTCGGCGTGGCATTTGGATGCAGCGCGAGAAAGTAGATGAGCTCCGCCCGAATCGGTTCGCGGCGCGCGCGACGAAGCCGGCTTCTCGCGTCCCCAGCTGAGCCTCGAGACGCCCGCCCCTCCGCAAGGCAGCTTCAACCGCGCGGCGGCGATCCGCGTCAAGCGGCTATTCCGCAACGAAGCAGGATGCGCGAGGTGTCACCAGTCTCCGCTCTAATCGCCGCCCACGTTGGGCTTCACGCCGGCGAGCGGGTGGGTCTTCTTCCACTCCTCGAACAGCTTCTCGAGCTCGGGGCTCAGGCGCGGGTAGATGTCGCGCGCGCGGTACTTCCGGCTCCGCATCAGCTCGCGCTTGAAGTTCTCCGTGTAGACGGTGTTCTCGGCGTCCTTGATGACATCGGCGACCATCTGCGGCGGCACCGCCAGCACGCCCTCCGCGTCGGCGACGATGATGTCGCCGGGAAGCACGGTGATTCCGCCGAGCCGGATCGGTCCGTTCCACTCGACGCCAACCTGGTCCGCCATGGCTGACGCGTGCGCGCCGCGATAGAAGATCGGGAGATCCTTCATCACCATGAACTCGCTCAGATCGCGGATGCCGCCGTCGACGATCACCCCCTGTGCGCCGGCGACCTTCATGCCGAGTCCGGTCACGTCGCCGAGGAACGTCGCCCGATCGACCATGCCGCCGAGCTCGACGACGACCACGTCGCCTGACTTCAGATCCTCGCCCGCGCGGACGTTGTACTGATAATCCCAGTCGCCTTCCTTCGCGAGGGTCTGCACCGCGTCCATCATGTCGGGCCGCACGGGCAGATACCGCATGGTCACCGCCCGGCCGACGAGCTTCGGATTCGGGACCGTCAGCTGGAAGCCTCCTTCGAACGAGCGGACATGCTTGCGATTCTGGAGCGCGCCCCAGACGGCTTCGAGAGGGAGCTCGCGCAGGCGCTGCAGTTGCGCATCGGTGACGGTAGCCGTGCGCGACGGCTTGAGGACGTCCATGATGGGTGACCAGGCGTCGCGCGCGGCGCGGTTGACCTGAACGGTCTTCGCCGCGGGCGGTGCGGCCTGCTGCGCGTCGGCAGCCGAGCCGACCATCCAGACCGACAGCAGCAGCGTCGTAGCCGTTCGACGGCGGCCGCGCAGAACACGGACAACACTGAAAACATCTGGGCTCATGAGAGTCACTCCTTCAGCTCCACAGCCGATCGTTGCTGCGTTCCTTGTCTCATTCGGGCGTCGGTTTGAAAAGGCTCGACTCGGGACGCAGGTGTTGTTTGACGATGTCTACATCGAGCTCCACGCCGAGGCCTGGAGCATCCGGCACGACGGCGAAGCCTTTATCGACGAGGGGATCCGGCCATGGCGTTGAACAGCCGGCGGTCGACGCCGAGGTGCCACTGCTCTGCGTACGGTGTTTCGAACGTTGACCTCGACCGCGTAGGTCCCCGGCACGAGAAACGATGCCGTATAGTTGCCGGTCGCGTCCGTCACATAGGTGCTGGTCGTCCCTTTGTTGACTTCGCGCACCGTGACCGTCGCGCCGGGCACGACGCCGCTGGCGTCGGTCACTGTGCCGCCGATGGTTCCGCTGGTGACCTGGGCAACGACAAGCGAGTTGCTGGCGATCGCAATCACGGCGGCGAGTGGCAGCGCCAAGATCCCCGTGTTCGTCATCGCGGATCCTTTCGCAGTTCCAACGCGCCTCATACAGGACAGACGGACGTTACATGGCCAGTACGCGGTGGAGACTGCCACCCGGTCGCGACGAAGTCAAGTCTTTCGGTCAGGTTGTGAAAACGAGTCGACGGGGACAAACACGATGAACACGATGACTCGATGGACACGATGAACTCGGCCGGAACAATTTTCATCGTGCTCATCGTGCCATCGTGCCCATCGTGAAGCAATCGTTGCTCCGTCTCCGCCCCGAGCGCTCCGGCATGAGATACTCCCGCATCCCTCCGAGCAACCGACACGGCCACCCACTCATGCGCGAACACGACGCAGCCGACGCCCGGCACATCCTCCGGCGCGTCAGACGCCGGCTCATCCCCTTTGCGTTCATCTGCTACGTCGTCGCCTACATCGACCGCGTCAACATCGGCTTCGCAGCCAACGAACTTCAGCGGGACCTCGGGCTGAGCTCGACCCAGTATGGGTTCGGAGCCGGCCTCTTCTTTCTCAGCTACTGCCTGTTCGAAATTCCCAGCAACCTGATCCTCGAGCGTGTCGGCGCGCGCCGCTGGCTCGCGCGCATCATGATCGGCTGGGGCCTCGTGTCGATGGGGACGATGTTCATCACCGACGTGCGGACGTTCATGGCCGCTCGCGCGCTGCTCGGGATCGCGGAAGCCGGATTCTTTCCTGGCATGGTGCTCTATCTCACGTACTGGATACCCGCGACCGATCGCGCGCGGACGGGTGCGCTGTTCATGATGGCGGCTCCCGTTGCCGTGATCGTCGGCGCCCCGGTCTCGCAGGCGCTGCTGAAGCTGGATGGCGCGCTCGGCCTCCGCGGCTGGCAGTGGCTGTTCCTGATCGAGGGCCTTCCGGCGGTCGTTCTCGGCCTGCTGGCGCTGCGGGTGTTGACGGATCGGCCGCAGCTCGCGACCTGGCTGCCACCGGATGATCGTCAGTGGCTGGTAGAAACGATGCAGGACGAGCTGGCGCGCCGGCAGGCCGTCGGCCATACCTCGCTCCGTCGGAGTTTCGCCAGCGTCAGCCTCTGGCTCCTGTGCGGAGTCTTCTTCCTGCACACGGTCGTCAATTACGGGGTCTTTCTCTGGTTGCCGAAGCTGATGCAGGACGTCTCCGGTACGGAGGGGTTCGCGCTGAGCACGATCACCTCGCTGCCCTTCGCAGCGGCACTGCTCGCGATGTTCCTGGTCGGTCGGCACTCGGATCGGAAGGGCGAGCGGAGGTGGCACGTCGCCGCGTGCGCCATAATCTCAGCGGCCGGACTGCTGCTGGCGGTCGCCTCGCAAGGCAATATCTGGTTGTTCGTGTTGAGCTTCACCATCTCGCAGATGGCGCTGCGATCTCTGGTTGGTGTGTTCTGGGCGATGCCGCCGCTGTTTCTGGGTGGCACCGCCGCCGCGGCCGGCATCGCGCTCATCAACTCGATCGGCAACCTGGGCGGGTTTGTCGGCCCGACCGTCATCGGCGCGTTGCACGACAAGACCGGCAGTTACACCGGCGGCCTCCTCGCGCTGGCTGTCGCGTTAGTGATCGAGGCAGTCCTGGTTCTCACGCTGCGGCTTCCGGGAGAGGCGAAACGCTGAAATAGGCTCAGGGCTCAGGGCTCAAGGCTCAGGGAAGAGCATCAAGATCTTAGTCGTACCGATTAGGATCTTGCATGCTTTTCCCTGAGCCTTGAGCCCTGAGCCTGCCTCGAGCCCTGAGGCCGAGCCTGAGCCCGACAACCATGCGAAAGGGACCTGACGAATGACGGCACGGCCACCGAGACGAACGACCATGGGACTGTCAGCCGATTCGTTTCAATCGATTCGCTTCAGCACACCGCAGCGGCTCCTGCCGGTTGACCGCCTCCTCGAGCTCGCGGCCGCCGTCGGTGCGGCCGGCGCGCATGGCGGCATGACCGAGATCGATCTGGAGTGGGCCCGGCGAACGCGGCGGATGAAAGAAGACCTCGACATGTACGTCGAGGTCCAGACGTTCCTGCCTCGCGAGGATCCAGCGGTGTTCGAGCACGCCGTCCACATCGCGAAAGAGGCCGGCGCAACCAGCCTGCGTGTGGTGTGCCTGCTCGGCCGGCGGTACGAGATGTTCGAGACGCTCGAGGGCTGGAAGACGGCCGTGCTCGGCTTCCACAAGCAGATCGCCACGGCGCTGCCAATCGTCGAGAAGTACAAGATGCCGCTCGGCATCGAAAACCACAAGGACTGGCGCGTCGACGAGCAGGTCGCGCTGCTGAAGCAGTACGACAGCGAGTATCTGGGCGTGTCGCTCGACACCGGCAACAACCTGACCGTGTTCGACGATCCCATGGAGGTGGTCGAGAAACTGGCGCCCTACGCGTTCAGCGTGCACCTCAAGGACATGGCGGCGGAAGAGTGCGAGCGCGGCTACTTCTTATCGGAGGTTCCGCTCGGCGAGGGGATGCTCGACATCACGCGTATGGTGGACACCATCAGACGCGCAAAGCCTGACGTGTATTTCTCGCTCGAGATGATCACCCGGGACCCGCTGGAGGTTCCTTGCCTGACCGACAAGTACTGGGCGACGTTCGATGACGTGAACGGCATCCACCTGGCGCGCCTCCTGACGAGCATCCGCGCCCACAAACCGCGGTCGCCGCTGCCCCGCATTTCCGGTTTGACGCCGGAAGAGCGTTACGCGCTCGAACTGGAGCTGGTGGAGCGCTCGATCCTGTACGCCCGCCACCACTTAGGCTTATAGGGTATTCATGTGGTCGTAGTGGCCGCCTTCAGGCGGACCGGTCCGGCTGAAGCCGGACACTACGTACGACGAGGCCGGACTTACAATCACCCCCATGTCAGCCAGACTCGGACTCGCGCGAACGCTCGGCCTGACGGTCTTGTCCTCGACACTGCTGATCACGCCGATCGCCGCCCAGCCGGCACAGCTCAAGGTGTCCGACAACAAGCGGTTTCTCGTCACGGCCGACGGCCGGCCATTCTTCTGGCTGGGCGACACCGCGTGGGAGCTCTTCCACCGTCCCACGCGCGAGGACGTGCGTCGTTACCTGCGCAAGCGCGCGGAGCAACGGTTCACGGTGATCCAGGCCGTCGCCCTGGCGGAGTTCGATGGGCTGAACGAGCCAAATGCCTACGGCCATCGACCGCTCCTCAACAACGATCCGACGACGCCCGACGTGAAGGACGGCCCCGAGAACGACTACTGGGACGAGGTCGACTTCGTGGTCAACGAGGCGGGATCGCTCGGGATGTACGTCGGGTTCCTCCCGACCTGGGGCGACAAATGGAACGTCAAGCGAGGCGCCGGCCCGGAGATCTTCACCCCGCAGAACGCCGAGGTTTACGGCACGTGGCTTGGCCGGCGCTACAAGAACGCCCCGAACATCGTCTGGATTCTCGGCGGCGATCGCCCCATTGAGTCCGACACGCACAAGGAGATCATCCGGGCGATGGCGCGCGGCCTGCGCGCCGGCGACGGCGGCGCGCACCTGATGACCTTCCATCCACCTGGCGCGAACAGCTCATCGACGTGGCTCCACGACGAAGCGTGGCTCGACTTCAACATGCGCCAGAACGGCCACGCCGTGGAATTCACCGGCCGCTACGACCAGACGCGCGTCGATTACGACCGCACGCCGGTCAAGCCCGTGATCGACGGCGAGCCACTCTACGAAGACCACCCGGTCTCATTCGACGCAAAGAAACTCGGGCACTCGATTTCGAGCGACGTGAGAAGGCCACTCTATTGGGACCTCTTCAGCGGTGCGTTCGGGCATACCTATGGGCATCACTCGGTGTGGCAGATGTGGACGCCCGCCCGGCAACCCATCAACAATCCGCTTCTGCCGTGGTACGAGGCCATCGATCAGCCCGGAGCGGCCCAGATGCAGCACGGCCGCGCTCTGATGGAATCGCGTCCGTTTCTCACACGGATTCCCGACGAGAGCGTCATCGTGACCGATCGTGTTCCGACGAGCGTGCCTGGGGCGGGCCGGTATCAGTTCACGTCCACGCGCGACACGAGCGGCAGCTATGCCATGGTGTACGCGCCTGTCGGGCGAGCCTTCACGGTGCGGATGAGCGTGATTACCGGCTCCAGGGTGAAGGCCTGGTGGTTCAATCCACGAACGGGCGCCGCCACGGTCATCGGCACGTTCGCCAACACCGGCGAGCGCGAGTTCGTGCCGCCCGACAAGGGTGAAATGCTCGACTGGATTCTCGTCCTGGATGACGAGTCGAGGAACTATCCGGCACCCGGCGCGCGCAGATGAGACATTCCGGCGGCGGAACTCCCCCGGTTCGGGTCTTGCGGGCGATGACCAGCAGGCACGCCGTCGCCGCGCTGTTTGTCGCGCTCGTCGCGTGCTACGCAGGGCTTGGCCTGATCGCCCTCGCGCCCGAAGCCGTGTACTCGGGAGACATCGGCGTCAAGTACGTGCAGGCGCGTGCGCTTGGGGAGCAACGCTTCACCTCGCTCGATCTTCCGTACCCGGCCGAGCGCCTGGATCCTGCCCGCAAGTTCTTCCCCATCCGTCCGCCGTTTGTGATGTCGGTCGGCAGTACGACACAGGCGATCTTCTCGCCGGCATCGGCGGTGATTCAGGCGGCGGCCGTTGGCGTGGCCGATTTGCGCGGCCTCATCGCGCTCTCCGTCCTGGCCGGTGCGGTCGTGCTCTACGCCACGGTGAGGCTGGCGCCAGACGGGCTCGAGGCGCCTGTCCTCGTCGCAATCGGCCTTGGCGGACCGCTCTGGTTCTATGCCGTCAGCGGATGGGAACACGCGCTGGCGGTTGCGTGTGCCACCGCCGCGTACGCGTCAGCGATTCGGGCTCCCGTGTCGACTGGCCCCGCCGCGGCGGGATTGCTGATCGGCGCCGGCGCGGCGTTTCGGGACGAAGTGCTGCTCCTGCTGCCAGGCCTGCTCGTCGTGACGTGGATGGCCCACCGGAGGGCGCGGCCGGTTCTCATCGCCGTCGCGGCCGCCATCGTTCCGCTCGCCGGGGCCGCGGTGATGGAGGTCTGGTGGTTTGGCCGGCCCGCTGCCGCGCATCTGCGCCATGCCGTCCATCTGGTTCAGAAGGCGGTGCACCTGACCGACGAGCCGAATCCCGAATTGCCGACGCTGACGCCATTCACCGTGCGGCAGCGATACGAGACGATCGTGCAGTACTGGCTGCTCGGGTACGGGAACGACCGCGTGATTGCCTGGTTTACCGCCGGGCTCGCCGCGGCCCTCGTCCTGCGATGGAGGTGGCGCGTCTCGCTCGGGCTGCTGGCCTGGATCGCGGCGATTGTGGTGCTCGCGTGGATGGATCTGTGGGAGGTCGTCACCGCACCCAAGTGGCTGGCCGGCCTGCACCGCGTCTCTCCGTATCTCGTGTTCGCCGTGCTGCCGCTGCCCGCCGGCCGCGAGCCTGCGTGGCCATGGCGCCGCGCGATGCTCGCCGCGGCCGCCGTGTACCTGATCGTCGCGGCCGCTGGCGTGGACACGACCGGCGGCAAGTCGCTCGGTCCCCGGCTGCTCCTGCCGCTGTTTCCACTCCTGACGGTCACCGCTGTGGCCAGCATCGCCAGCTACATGCGGGCCGATGGTCTCGTCGATCGAACCATCGGTCGCGCCGGCGCCCTGCTCGTCCTCATGACGATCATCGTGCACCTCTTCGGCACGATCCCGGCGTACCGATCGCGCAACCGGGAAGACGCATCGGCGGTGATCGCCGTCGGCACGGTGCCGGAATCGATCGTCCTGGCAGACGACGAGTTCGTGGCGCAACAGCTGCTGCCGCTCTACTTCAAGAAGACCATCCTGCTCGTGGACACTCCCGAGCTCGGTCGTGCGGTCGCCCGCAGTCTCACTGAAGCGCAGGCGGCCGGGTTCATCATGGTGTCGCGGCGTCCAACCGCGCAGATCTCGCTGCGGCCGTTCGATCTGTACCGTATCGAGCCGGCTGGACGGCTGTCGATTCAGTTCTGGCGGCGGGAGTAGGCCACCCGGGGCATCGTCACTTCCGGGCTTCCGCGTTCGCGCGGTTCATCAGCGCCTTCATGTACGCGAAGCCGTAGGCGGTCTGCGTGTAGTTGCCGCCGACCATCGTCGGGCTGTGATCCAGAATCACGATGCCATCGAAGTCGACGTCGCGAAGGGCTTTCATGATCTTCCACATGTCGTAGTAGCCGTCGTCCATGAAGGTCTCGACGAAATGCGGCAATGGTGCGCTGACGTTGCGGAAGTGGATCTTCCAGATCTTCTTGGCGCCAAAAGCGCGAATCATCTCTTCGGGATCCTTGCCGGTGATCGCCTTGCCGCCCTCGAGCCACGTCCCGCAGCAGAGGCAAATCCCGACGTTCGCACTATTGGCAATCTTCATCGCGCGCTCGTAGCCGCCGAAGCTGCTGAAGATGCGTGGCACGCCGGCCAGGACCGGCACGGGCGGATCGTCGGGGTGGATGCCGATGTGCACGCCCGCCTCTTCGGCGACCGGGGCCACCTGCTTGATGAAGTAGGTGTAGTTCTCCCAGATTTCTTCTCTGGTGAACTCGCGTCCGTGAGAGAGCGGCCCGGTAAAGACCTTGCCGTCCCAGTTGCCGCGCGCTTCAGGGCTGTTCTGATCGAATTCCCTGGCAGATGCACCACGGACCATCGTCCGGCCGCTCGTCCAGATGCCGTTGCCCATGTGCGCGTAGGTCGAGTAGCCGATGCCCGCCTTGCCAAGATTGCGCAGGTACTGCTTGTACTCGTCGATCTTCTGATCCCGGCCGGGTAGATTGAGCGTCACCTCCGGCATGTTGTGAACGCTCGTATTGCCGATGTTCCACACCGTGATGCCGGCGTCGGCGTAACGCTTCTTGATCTGCATGAAGCCTTCGGCGGTGCGCATGTCGGGAGGCGAACCGACACTGGCATACCCGGCGCCGAGCTGCTTGAGGAACAACAATTGCTCGTCGGAGGGATTCGGCGGAGACTGCACGCAGAGCTTGATGCCTGGCGGCCATCGTTCGGCCGTTGCGCCGTGACGCCCGGCGAGCGCGGCGGCGCCGAGTGTGCCAAAGGCCATCCGCGCGAAGTCTCTCCGGCCGATTCCTTTGTCTGGCGGGCGATTGATCATGGGCACATCCCCTATCTTCGTGACGTCCAGAGCGTATCCGCGAAGCCCGTGAATGACTGCCAGTCGTAGCGCGTGAGGTTGTGGCCGCCCCGTCGCACATGATACCCACGCCGGCCGGCGATGAGTGGTTGGTTCAGCGGTGGCATGTCCCCTTCGCCAATCGGCCGATCGCCCCAGAGCGCGAACACCGGTGACGCGTGCACCTGAGACAGGAACTCACCCCGCGGATCGGACCACAGGTCTTCGTCTGCGCTGGCCACGTACACCGCACGTGGTGCGACGAGCGCAAGCAGCATGTGCTGATCGACAGGCAGCGAGTCGACGCGGTCCCTGAAAGACGCATACTTGCTCGCGAACCAGTGAGGAAATGCATCGGTGATTCGCGCCAGCGTCTCGCCGAAATTCCGCCGGGCGAGCGCGGCGCCACCCTCGCCTGACTCGTTCGACACGACAAGCGCGAACCGCTGGTCCTCGGCGCCAGCCCAGAGCGCGGCCTTGCCGCCGCGTGAGTGACCGACGACGGCCACGTGTTTCGCGTCGACGCGAGGGTCCGTCTCGAAGTAGTCCATCGCGCGGCTCGCCCCCCACGCCCATGCGCCGAGCGCCGCCCACGCCGTGTCCGGCCGCGCCCCGGTACCTTCTTCGAACAGGCGGATCACGCCTTCGCGATACCTATCCTTGTCGTCGGGCGCCAGCTCGTTGTTCTGGATCGCGGCGATCCCATAGCCATGCCCGATGACCTGTTCCGCTGGCCAGAAGTCCGACAGCTCGCGGCGCGTCGGGTCCGTGTTGCTCGCGGGCCGGTTGTTGAGCAGCAGAAATACCGGCACCGGCGACTGCTTCGCATTCGGCAGGAACAGGATCAATTCGAACCGGTGCTCACGGCCGGCGTGCGTGCTGAGGACGGCAATCCGCTTCAGCGTCGCCACGCCGTCCATCGCGCGCGGATTCTCTTCGATCGACTGGAACCGAAGACCCTCGGGCCGGCCTGGAGACCGTCCATAAACGTTGGAACGGAACAGCTCGAGGATCTCGGCCCGCCGCGAGTGCCACTCATCCGGCGTCCGAATCCGCCTCCCGCCTGTGACGAGCGGATCCGGCAGCGCGTAGGAAGAGATTCGCGACTCTTCGTAGTTGAAGCCCGGTTGTTTCGCCGCGGTCTCGCGAACCGTCTGCGGGTTGGCGACCCACCCGGCCTGCGTTGCCGAGAGCAGCAGGGCGGGGAGCAGGAGCAGGCAAAAGATGACGCGAAAGAAGATAGGCATCATTGAGCCGAGCCATGGTACCGTATCCGGCCCCTGCCGCCCCTCTGGTGAACCTTTTCGCGCGATCCCCGACTAGATGACTGACGAGGTTGAGAGAGCAAATTGACAGATATCCAGAATCCTCACGCGCGCGCCAGGGAAGACGAATGGCTGGTCGTGCGCTGTCAGCTCGGCGAGCGCGAGGCATTCGACGAATTGATCGAGCGATGGGGCCCGCCGGTCTGGAAATACGTGCGCCGGCTGACGAACACCGACGACGCGGCAGACGAAGTTTCGCAGAATGTCTGGCTGCGCGTGCTCCGGGGGATGAACGGCCTGCGTGACGGCTCGAAGCTGCGGGCGTGGCTGTTCGGTATTGCACGGCGAGCCCTGATGGATCGCTTGCGCGAGCAGTACGCGACCCCTGTCCTCGGTGACGTCGACCTGACGACCCTTGCGGCTGATGACGCACCCGACGACGTCGAGGCGGATCTCTCGACGGCAGAGCGCGAGCTCGCACGACTGCCGGTCATCGAACGCGAGGTCCTGACGCTGTTCTACCTGAAGGAGCTGTCGCTCGAGGAGGTCGCCGACGTTCTCGGCGTACCGGTCGGCACCGTCAAGTCGCGGTTGTTCCGGGCCCGGAAGCTCCTGCGCCACGAGATCGAAACAAAGAGAGAACCCACTGGAGGATTTTCATGACCACTCAATACGACGCACTGTCTCGCGACTTGCCGCCGGCCTCCGCAGCGGCGTTGAAGCGTCTGCTCGATACGGAGCTCTCGATGCCCTCGCGGCTCGGCTATGTGGCGCTGCTGCTGGCTGCCCTGACCATGATCGGCGTGATCGCCACTCTGTGGGCGACCGAGCCAACCCTGCCGCTTCGCGTCCATCTCGGATTCGGGCTCATGATCGGGATCGGAGTCTGCTGGGCGGCCTTTGCGGTCTGGGTGCTGACGACCCGGCGCATACTTCTGGCGCGCCATCGCATCATCGCTGGGCGCATGGCCGTGACCTTCACGTTGCTTTTCGTGTGTGCCTCGCTCGTATTGGGGATCGCGACGGGCCGGCCGGAGCCGTACAAGGCCGCCGCCGTCGGGTTGGTGATGCTCGGCGCGGCGGCGTGGATCCTCCTCCACGCGCATCGGTCGTTCGCCCGGCTCACGGAGCGGCGCACCCTCCTCGAGCGGGAAATCGGGCGCCGGACCTGATGACGTAACCTCTGCGCGGTTGAATACCCGTGGCTCGAGTCCTACAGATAACTCAACCACCAGTCGCGACGTCTCGCCTTCAATCCCGCGAACCACCTGCACAAGGGATAGAGGAGCAGGACGACAACGATCCACACGGCGTAGGTCACCCAGAGCGGGTAGCCGAAGCCCGCTGGAAACAGCGCCGGGGGTCCACCCATTGAAGGAAGCGGGTTGAAGAGGAACGTGAGCGATGCGCCGCCGTATCGCAGCCACGCGAAGGATGACGCGATCGCGTGCAGGATCCAGAAATGCGCGACGTAGTAGAAGAAGGGCACGCGGCCGAAGATGACGAGCGGATGGCCCGCGGGAAGCGCGCGGCGCTCCAGATGAGTCAGCAACAGGAGCGCGGGGCCAATGGTCATCAACACGAAGTCGAGCGACAGCGGGTACTTCGTCGCCCGGAACAACGACACGACGGTCAACGCTGCTGTGGGCTGCACCGACCATGGCGCAGGGTCGCCGTAGACATTGACCGCGCGTAGCAGGACGAAGCCAGCGATAGCGGCAGCGCCCCATCCGAGGAGTACTCTCCGACGCTCCTGCGGCTCGAGCAGGAAGATCGGGCCGGCGGCAAAGCCCGCCGCCATCAGGGCAATGCACGGCAGCACCGGATAGGCGACGACAAACGGGATGCCGAAGGCCATGAAGACGCCTTGCTGGTGGAGGATCTGCCAGAGCCATGAGAGAGCACCGAACTGCGCCGCCTGCAACCCGTCGAGGCTGTTGTGGAGCGCGATTACCGCCAGGCTTCCAATCGCGAGCGCCCGGCGCGGCAGATGAATGAGGGCCGCGAGCGCGATCATCGAGAGGCCGAGCGCCCACAGGATGAGCAGCAGCACCGGATAGCGAGCGTCGAGCGAGAAGTTCATCGCCAGCCGCATCACCGTGAGCTCGATGACGACCAGCCAGAGACCGCGCGTCCACAGAAAGCGCGAGAGCTGTCCCTTCGTCGAGCCCGGCCGTTGCAGCCGCAGGAATGCACCAAGACCCGCCGTGAAGAGAAACACCGGCGCGCAGATGTGCGTGACCCACCGCGTGAGAAATAGAATCGGCGTCGTGCGGGAAAGATCCTCGGGCGAAAAGGCCATGGCGCCCGCGTGAAAGAAGTCGCGAGTGTGATCGAGCGCCATGATCACCATGATGGCGCCGCGAAGCGCATCGACGGCGGTGAGGCGCGCGCGCAACCCGGCGCGAGGCATCATCTCGGCCGATCCCCCAAGCGCGCGAGAAACTCGACGTTGAGGTTGGTCCAGTCGGTCGTGGATTCGTAGGTGAAGTTGTGCGTGCGGGCGGTCTCGGGGAACCAGCGGTTGGCCTCGCGCACGAAACTGACGTGCGCGAGGTCGCTGGTGCCCGTGTAGAAGGCGATGACCTTGAACCTGGGCGCCGCAGTCTCCTGGGTCTGGCCGGCGGCCACCCACGCGACCGAGATCGGGAGCAGAGTGCCGGCAGCCTTCAGACGTCGCGCGAGCCTATCGGACAGGATCATCCCGCGAGTGTACCCGGTCCCGCGGACATCGACGAAACGCTGAAGGGCTCCGGCGTCGGACTCGCGGGCTTACGCGGACGCCACCGATGCCACTCGCGCCGCGAACGGGTTCTCGTCGGCGCTCGGACCGTAGATCGATGGGACCTTCGCGCCAACCTGGCGAAGGTACACCGCGAGCTGCCCACGGTGGTGGTACCAGTGATTGAGCATGACGGACCGCAGCAACGCCCCAACAGGAATCGCCATCACCTCCGTGTCGCCCGCCACCGCGCGCCACGTCTTCGCGAGCGCCGCATCATCCATCGTGCGGAGGAGCTCCCGGGCTTTGGTAACGCTCTGCTCGAGGGCAGGAATCAACTCAGCGGCCGTCGTGGCACTCGGCTGGACGAACTCCGGCAGAGAAAAGGGCGATTGCCTGGAAATCTCGGCAATCGCGCCGGGCAGCGTTGCCACGTGCAGCGCCAGCTGCCCGAGCGACATCGATCGATCATGCGGCTTCCACGCGAGCTTGTCAGATGGGACCCGCTCGAGCACGCGGCGCGTGGTCTGCGCCTCCTGTTCCAGCTCCTGCACTAACGCTTCAATCATGGACATGATGTGTCTCCTTTGCTTCCAGCTTCCGGCTTCCAGCTTCCGGCTTCCGACTCTAGCTGGAAGCTGGAAGCTGGCAGCTGGAAGCTGGTAGCTATCGCTCAGTGATGCTGCTTCACCGATTCCGCCTGCCGCCGCACGCGTTCGAAGAGCGGCGTCCAGCCGCGCAGGAAGCTTTCCTTGAAATCGTCGGGCAGGAATCCGAGCGCGGAGTGACGGAACGAGATGATCGTCCCGCCAGCGACCTCCTTCAGGCGGTATTGCATGTTCGACACGACCGGAGAGGACATGAACAGCGGTCCCGTGATCTCGAGCAGCGTCGGCCGCTTGATGGCCTGCACGTGCCCCCAGAAATGTCCGTTGCCCTGCCCCAGATCCCGAAACCAGCGTCCACCGGGCCATGCCTCGAGGACCATCGGCATCGGCTTCCCTTCTCCGTTCTCACTGCTTGGGCCCATCTGCTCGAGGAGCGAATCAAACGTCGCGTCGAGCGACGCCCGGACAGTAATCTCATGTGACAGGTTCAGAATCAGGTTCTCGAGTGTCGGTGCGGTAGTGGCCACGGCTCCTCCTTACAGGTGTTTCGTCGTCATGACTGTTGATCGGGATTGGTGCTTCCCTCGGCCCGCTCCTTGACGCGCGTCAGCTGGTGACGCCACAGGCGCTCGAGGCTCCGCGTCCACTCGTGGAGCGGCCGGATTGCGTCGAAGTTGGTGCGATAGAACATCTGGCGTCCCTCGCGCCGAGCCTCCACGAGACCCACGTCGCGGAGCACCTTGAGGTGCTTCGAGACCGACGGCTGCCCGCACTCGAGGGCGTCGACGATGTCGCCAACGGAGCGTTCTCCGGACGCCAGGAAGATCAGGATGTCGCGGCGGCGAGGCTCCGCTACCGCGTTGAAGGCATCCGATGTGGTCGCGGCGCGAGGCACATCCTGCATTCTATACCCATATGGGAATATGTCAAGCACCCACAGATTTGTTCCATTTCTTCACAGGCCCTGAGCCTCGAGTCTCTTATCGCCTCCAGGGATTGGACAGCCGGGGATCTTGGAGCACGTGCTCGTCGGTGAGCGAGCGGAGGAACGCCAGCAGGTCTGCGCGTTGCTCGGGCGTCAACGAGAAGCCGCGGATCGTCGGGCTCTTGTTCGGATTGTCGTGTCCGACGCCCTTGTAGGGGCCCTCGGTCAACGTCCTGCCACCGGCCTCGTAGTGCGAGAGCACGTCCTCGAGCGACGCGACGCTGCCGTCGTGCATGTACGGTGCGGTCACGGCAATGTTGCGGAGCGTCGGCGGCTTGAACTTCCCCACGTCTTTCGGATCGTGCGTCACTTCGTACATTCCGGTGTTCGGCGCCGGATACGAGAGGAGACCGGGCAAGTTATAGAGCCCCGTGTTGTGGAACTGGACGTTGCCCTTCGTCGATGTCCCTTCCGACACTGTAGCGCTCGAGAAGTTGACGCCGCCGTGGCAGGTGAAACACGAGAGCGGCCGGCTGTCGAACAGCACCTCGCCCCGCTTCGCCGCGTCGGACACCGCCTGGTCTTCCCGCGCGAAGTGATAGCGGTCGTAAGGCGACCGCGCAGAGACGATCGTTCGCTGGAACGTGGCGAGGGCCTTGAGCACATTTGCGCGCGTGAAGGGATCGGCCTCGTCTGGAAACGCGCCTCGGAAGAGCGAGAGATAACGTGAGTCGCGGCGCAACGGCTCCAGCCACTCGCGGTCCTCACCGAGGCCAAGCTCGACCGGGTGCCGCCCGAACATCGGCACCGCGGCCTGATCCTCGAGGCGCGTGAGCGACGAGTTGGCCCACGTCAACGTCGCCGCGTACGCGACATTGACCAGGCTCATGCTGTTGCGCGGGTGCTCCTCGCCCGTCGACCCTGGGCTAGTCACAAGGCCATCCGTGAAGGCTTTTTCCTGCTGGTGACAGGTCGCGCAGGACTGCGTCCCGTTGCCTGACAGTCGCAGGTCGTAGAACAGGTGCCGTCCGAGCTCGATCTTCCCGGCAGACATGGGATTGTCGGCCGGTACCGGTGGGAGCGGGAATCCCTTCGGCAGGTCCCACGCATATTCGGCGCCGGACTGGGCCTTGCCCCCAACCGCGCCGGCCAGCGCGAACGCGGACAGAACGACGGCGATGCGCAGTCGACGCGTGCTACATGTCCGCATACCGTTTGGCCGCCGCGAGATCACGGCGGAGCTCCTCGGCCGTGCGACGTGGACCATAGCCGGGCGTATCGCGCTGGATGCGCCATCCCTCCTTCAGCGGCCCGGCATCGACCGTGTCGAACCCGAACTGGTCGAGCAGGTGCGTCACCGTGGCCTTGGCCGCGGCGTCATCGCCCGCGATGACGAGCGCACGCCGGTTCTTCGAGCCGGCCGGCTGCCCATGCGTCGTGAGTTCCTTGGCGTAGATGTGGTTGAACGCCTTGACGACCTTCGACGACGGCAGATGCGCCTGCAGCAGCTCGGCCGTCGTCGTCGACTCGTTGTCGAGCTCGAGGATGTGGCCGTCTCGCTGCGGGTAGTAGTTGTTCGTATCGATGACGATCTTGCCCGCAAGCGGCGTCACCGGGACGTCGCGGTAGTTCTTCAGCGGGACGGTGACGACGACGAGATCGCCGGCCGTGGCCGCCTCGGCGGGCGTCGCCGCGCGAGCGCCGGATCCGAGCTCGGCGACGAGCGGAGCGAGTGTTTCCGGGCCGCGCGAGTTGCTCAGCACGACGTCGTAGCCATGCGCCAGTGCCAGCCGTGCGACCTGACTGCCGATGTGCCCGGCGCCGATGAGTCCGATGGTCTTCATGCTTAGGTCCCTCACTCGCATGCTACTCCACTGACGGACCACCGCGGAACACACGAGTCGTCCCGCTGACCGCGCACAACGCGCGCGGCGCGGGACCGGCCCACGGGGAGCTCAGATCAACACGGGACGTGGATCACGCGGATCACGGACGCGGATGCAAACGGGACGCGGATCACGCGGATCACGCGATCAATTCAGGCTCTAATGGGACGCGAATTGCACAGATCCCCCAAGTTGGGCGCGATCCCGCGTCCCCTCGGGAATCCGTGTGATCCGCGGAATCCGCGTCCCGTCGAGATCAGCGTGATCCGCGTCCGCGCAATGATCAGCGCGTGATACCGGCGCTGACGGCGATGCGCGTCGATCCGACGGCCGCGCTCAAGAGAGAGTATGTGCTGGCAGCTGGAAGCTGGGAGGGAAGCCCCAGTTACAATGGCCTCGGTACCCCAATGGTGACTCAGGATCCTGCTTCCATCGGCCGCTTCCGGATCACCCGCCGTCTCGGGGAGGGCGGTATGGGTGTCGTGTATGCCGGCTATGATGACGCGCTGCAGCGCGACGTGGCCATCAAGCTGCTGAGGACGGACGCCTCCGCGAGATCCGCAGCCCTTCTCCGCGAGGCGCGCGCGGCGGCGCGAATCACGCACCCCAGCGTGTGCACGATCTACGAGGTCGGCGAGCACGACGGCACGCCGTTTCTCGTGATGGAGCTCCTCGCTGGCGAGACGGTCGCCTCGCGACTGGCCAAGGGTGCCAACGGTCCATTCGGTGCCTGCGCTGTTCTCGTCCCGACCCTGGAGGCGCTCGACGCGCTGCACCGCGAAGGGCTCGTCCACCTCGACATCAAGCCCGCCAACATCTTCATGACCAGCCACGGCGTGAAGCTGCTCGATTTCGGGCTCGCCCGCGCGCAGTCGGTGAGCGATCCCACGTCGACGTCCAGCAGCGCCGGCCTGCTGGCGGGCACGCCGTCCTACATGGCGCCAGAACAAGTGCGCAGCGAGCCCGTCGACGCGCGGACGGACATCTTCGGCGCGGGAGTCCTCCTCTACGAGCTCGTGACAGGCGAGCGGCCGTTCCGCGGCGCGACGTTCGTCGATGTGCTGCAGGCGGTGCTGACCGAACATCCTCCGGCCTTGAGCGGTTCGGCGGCGCTCGTCGCCATTGACCGGATCGTTCAGCGCGCTCTGGCCAAGGATCCCGCCGACCGGTTCGCATCCGCGGCCGCGATGGCTGCTGACCTGAGACGCGTCGCCGATCTGCCCCAGGACGTGCTGCCGGTGCAGATCAAGCGTCTCAAGCGCATCGCGGTTCTACCCTTTCGCCTGCTCCGGCCCGATCCCGAGATCGATTTTCTCCGTCTCGGCCTCGCCGATGCCCTGGGCACCTCGCTCGCCGGCCACGAGGACATCGTCGTGCGTTCCGCACTGGCGCTGCCGGCGTCGGTGGCGGACGGCGACGACGTGCGGCGAGCCGGAAGCGAGCTGGATGCGGACTACGTTCTCACCGGCACGGTGCTGCGATCGGGCTCTCGGGTTCGCGTGTCTGCTCAGGTTGTCCACGTCGGCACCGGCCACACCAAGTGGGCCCAACAGACCGACGGGACGCTCGAGGATCTGTTCGGCCTGCAGGACAACCTCGCGGCCACTTTGATTTCGTCGCTGCCCGCGGCCAAGACGCCATCGCGCGACAGCGCGGAAATTCCGCGCAGCGAGGTCGCCTATCGTCTGTATCTCCAGGCCAATCAGCTCGCGCGCCAGCCGCACACGTGGACGGCTGCGCGGTCGCTGTACCGGGAGAGCACCGAGGCCGACGATCGCTTCGCTCCCTCGTGGGCAGGACTCGGCCGGCTCGAACGCGTGCTCGCGAAGTATCAGGTCGATGGTGCCAACGTCGCGCAGGGGTACGAGAACGCGGAGCGCGCGCTCCGCCGTGCGCTCGAGCTGAGCCCGGCGCTCCCGCAGGCGCACTATCACTACGCCCAGCTCGAGGCGGACACCGGCCGTACCGAGGAGGCGCTCTGCCGGCTGCTGCGGCGCCTGCACGTGCGGCAGACCGAGCCCGAAATCTACGCAGGCCTGGTACTCGTGTGCCGGTTCTGCGGACTGCTCGACGCGAGCGTCGCCGCGCATGAGTCAGCCGTCGCGCTCGATCCGACCATCAAGACGTCCATCGGGCTGACGAGGATGGCCCGGTATGAGCTCGACGAGGCGCTGCAGGTGGCGTCCGGCGACGACAACGTCGACCTCCGCATCGTCGTGCTCACGGCAATGAACCGGCGCGCCGAGGCCCTCGAGCTTGCCCGCGAGGCAAGGCTGCCGATCTCGGGACTCAACAACATTACACCCATGCGCCAGTTTCTTCGCGCCTACCTCGAAGACCGGACAGGTGACGCCATCGCGGCGTTGCACGTCGCCGCCGGCGTCGATCCGCAGAATCTGCGGACATGGCCGCCCTTCCCTGACGGAGAGGATAATTTGTGGATGGCGCGACTCTACACGCGGCTGGGGTTTTTAGAGCTCAGCCTGCTGGGATTCCGCGCGGCGATCGAGCAGGGATACTTTTCGGTGGAACAATTCGAAGCAGATTCCTGGCTGGATCCGATTCGATCGGATCCCTCCTTCGCGGAGGCCATGACGATCGCACGCGCGCGCCATCAGCGCGCGGCGCAGATCTTCAGTGACGAAGGCGGGTCGGGCCTCCTTGGCGTTGATGCGCCGGGTCCTGCCGCCGTCCGAGGACTGTCGTAGGGTCCGGCTTCAGCCGGACTTCTCTTCGTCCGGTAAAGCCGGACACCCCGAATACTTGCCACGGAGCACAGAACCACGTTCAGTCGAGCCGGTACTGCGCCAGGCGTCCGTAGAGCTGCTTGCGCGTGAGGCCCAGGCGCGCCGCCGCCCGTGACTTGTTGCCCTTCGTCTCCTGAAGGGCGCGAACAATCAGCTGGCGCTCCATCGTTTTGACATCGGTGGGAGACGGATCCGGCGGCCGGTTCGTCAAGTCGATGGCAAGATGCTCCGGTGCGATCAGGCCGCCCTCGGACACGATGGCCGCGCGCTCGAGGACGTTGCGCAGCTCGCGCGCGTTCCCGCGCCAGGGCTGGGTCATGAGGACCTCCCTCGCTTCCCGCGTGATCCCCGCGGGCGCGCGCCCGAACGATCGGCCGATGTCCTCGAGGAAGGCGGCGGTCAGCGGTAGGATGTCCTCGGGACGCTCGCGCAGCGGCGGGATGCGAATCTCGAACACCTTGAGGCGGTAGTAGAGATCCTCCCGGAAGTCACCACGGTCCATCGCCGCGGCCAGATCCCGGTTGGTCGCGGCGATGATCCGCACGTCGGCTTTGATCGGCTTCGTCCCTCCGAGCCGGTGAAACTCACGCTCCTGCAGCACACGCAGGAACTTGACCTGCGCCGACAGGCTCATCTCGCTCACCTCGTCGAGGAGCAGCACACCGCCGGCCGCCGACTCGATCTGTCCCGCGCGTCGCTGCTCCGCACCGGTGAAGGCGCCGCGCTCGTGGCCGAAGAGCTCGGATTCGAGGAGCGTCTCCGGCAGCGCCGCGCAGTTGACCGCCCCGAAAGGACCGTGGCTCCGCGCCGAGGCGCGATGAATGTAGCGGGCGACGACCTCCTTGCCGGTCCCGGACTCACCGGTCAGCAGGACCGTCGTGTCCGTGGCTGCCACCTGCGTGGCTGCTCGGACGACATGCTTCCACGCAGGCGACTCGCCGGCCATGCGGCCGTAGCCACTGCGCGACTCGAGCTCGTTCGACAGCGCCTGGATGCGCGCCTCCAGACGCTCGGCGCGCGCGCGCGCGGCTGCGGCGCGCCGGCTGGCGTCGGCCAGCTGTTCGTGGGACACACCGAGCGCCACGTGGACGGCAATGTGGCGGGCGAGCGGGATGTCCTGCTCGCTGAAGGCGCCGACGCGCTTGGACCAGAAGTGCAGCGCAAACCGCTGCTGACCCGCGCGCACGAGGACCGAGAGCGCCGAGCGGTAGCCAGCGGCCTTGGCCCGATCGCGATAGTCGGGCGGCTCGAAGGTGAGAGTCGTCGCCTCCGCCGTCATGTCGCGGACGATCTTCGCCGACCCGTCGTCCATCCCTTCGATTTCGAAGCCCGTCGCCTTCACCAGGAACGGTCCGTCGTTGTTGGAAAACGCGTGCGCGATGAGCGTCGACCCGCCGTCGTGCAGCGTCATCGTCAGGCGGTCGTGCGGCAGCACCTCCTGGACGATCGCCGACACGTCGGGGAAGACCTGACGGATGTCCAGAACGGACGCCACGGCACGCAGCAGCTCCTCCGACACCTCCAGGCTCATTCGTTCCATTCGGACCTCAACCCGGAGTATCCCATGTGTGTTGCCCCTGGAGGCGCATAGTGTGCGTGAAGGCGCACTTCATGCTGAGAGCCAGATGGACAAACAGCGCTGCTAAGTGGTGGGTGTTGTGTGTCTTAGCTGAGGTATTTCGATCCTGGCGTCGCAATTGCGAGACCTGTGCCCCATGCGCGCTCGACCACTCGCCTTCATCTTATTAATGCTGGCGCCGCCTACCCTCCTGGCCGCGGGCTGCACAAAGAACGAAGCGGCGCCCGCATCGGCCGCGGCACCACCGCCCACGGTCGCGGTACTCGAGGTGGTGCCCGAGACGGTCCAGATCGCCAGCGAGTGGATTACGACCCTCGACGGTTATGCCAACGGCCAGATCAGGCCTCAGGTGTCTGGTTACCTGGTGAAGAGGAACTACCGCGAGGGCGCAATGGTCCGCAAGGACGAAGTGCTCTTTGAAGTCGATGCGCGCCCCTTCGCCGTCGCGCTGGCACAGGCCGAGGCGCAGCTCGCAGAAGCGCGCGCGCAGCTCGGTCGGGCTGAGCGCGATGTCGAGCGCGATACGCCGCTCGCCAAGGAGCGCGCCATCGCGCAGAGTCAGCTGGACAACGATATCCAGTCGAAGCTCGCGGCAGACGCCGCGGTCAAGGCGGCGGAGGCCGCGGTCGAGGCCGCGCGCCTGAACGTGAGCTTCACGAAGGTGCGGTCGCTCCTCGACGGCGTCGCCGGCATAGCCACTGCGCAGATCGGAGATCTTGTCGGACCTTCGACCTTGCTCGCGACGGTGTCGCAGGTCGATCCCATCCGCGCCTACTTCTCGCTGAGCGAGCAGGAGTATCTGCAGGTCGCCAAACAGATCAACATGGTCGCCCGAGCCAAAGATCTCTGGCAGACTGGCGGCCGCCTGAAGCTGACCCTCGCCGACGGCACGGTCTATCCGGCCGCCGGCTACTTCCTGGCCGCCGATCGCCAGATCGATCCCAAGACCGGCACCATTCGCATCAGCGCCGCGTTTCCCAACCCGAATCAGCTGCTTCGGCCGGGGCAATACGGCCGGGTGAGCGCGCAGACGCAGACCCTGCGCGACGCGCTTCTCGTCCCGCAGCGCGCCGTCAGCGAGCTCCAGGGAGCGGCGCAGGTCCGCGTCGTCGCCGCCGACGACACGGTCCAGATCAAAGCCATCAAGACCGGACCCCGGGTCGACACGCGCTGGGTGGTCACCGAGGGACTCTCGCCGGGCGATCGAGTCATCGTCGACTCCGGCCAGCCGGCGCCGGGAACCAAAGTCGTGACCAGGCCGTTTGTGGCCGACGGCGGCGCGCGCGGAGGCCACTGACATGTCCGCCTTCTTCGTCCGCCGCCCGATCGTCGCCATCGTCATCGCCATCGTGACGGTGCTCGGCGGCCTCGTGTCGCTCCGGGCGCTTCCGGTCGCCCAGTTCCCCAACATCGTCCCGCCGCAGATCATCGTCACCGGCACCTACAACGGCGCCGACGCGCAGACGATCGAGCAGTCGGTCGCCACACCGCTCGAGCAGCAGATGAACGGCGTCGACAACATGCTCTACATGCAGTCGACCAACGGCAACGACGGGTCGATGCAGCTCACGGTGACGTTCGACATCGACACCGACCCGAATATCGATCAGGTCAACGTGCAGAACCGCGTCGCCCAGGCGCAGCCGAACCTGCCGAGCGACGTCACGCAGTACGGTCTGACGATGCGCAAGGTGTCGGGCCTGCCGATGATGGTCGTGTCGCTGCTGTCGCCGACCAAGTCGTACGACGCGCTGTTCCTCGCCAACTACGCCAACATCAACCTGATCGACGCGCTCTATCGCGTCCCAGGCGTCGGCGAAGTGCGAGTGTTCGGCGCCGGCGATTACGCGTTGCGCATCTGGTTGAACGCCGACCGTCTCGCGTCGATGGGCATCACTGTGCCCGACCTCGTGCGCGCCGTCCAGCAGCAGAGCACCGTGAACCCGTCGGGGCAGATCGGCGCGCGGCCGGCGCCGAGCAGCCAGGACATGACCTACACCGTCCGCTCGCCGGGACGGCTGCAGACGCCGGAGCAGTTCGAGCAGATCATCCTCCGTTCGAACCAGGACGGGTCCGTGGTTCATCTGAAGGACGTGGCGCGCGTCGAGCTCGGCGCGCTCAACTACCAGCAGATCGGCCGCGTGAACGGACAGCCCGGTGTCGGGATCGCCGTCTTCCAGTCGCCCGGCTCGAACGCGCTCGCCGTCGCGGCGGGCGTCAAGGCGGTCATGGCCGACCTGCGTCCGCGGCTTCCTCCCGGCGTGGACTTCATCTACACGCTCGACACGACCCTGCCGGTTTCGGCGGGGATCGAGGAAATCCTGAAGACGCTGACCGAAGCGATGGTGCTCGTGATCATCGTCGTGTTCCTGTTCCTGCAGAACTGGCGCGCGACGCTCATCCCGATGCTGGCGGTGCCGGTCTCGCTCATCGGCACCTTCATCGCCTTCCCGCTCCTGGGCTTTTCGGTGAATACACTGTCGCTCTTCGGCCTCGTCCTGGCCATCGGCCTGGTCGTCGACGACGCGATTGTCGTTGTCGAGGCAGTCGAGCATCACATCGAGGAAGGCCTCAGTCCGACGGACGCGACGCTCCTGGCCATGCGCGAAGTCTCGGGCCCCGTCGTCGGGATTGCCTTGATTCTGGCGGCGGTCTTCATTCCGGTCGGGTTGATGAGCGGGATCCAGGGACGGCTCAACCAGCAGTTCGCCATCACGATTGCCGTGTCGGTCGTGATCTCCGCGTTCAACGCGCTGACGCTGTCGCCGGCGCTCTCGGCCCTCTTGCTGCGCCCGCGCAAGAAGGAACGTGGGTGGCTTGGCCGCATGTTCGACGGCATGAACCGGTGGCTCGATCGCACGACACGCGGGTATGTCAGCCTGAGCCACGGCCTGATTCGAAAGCCGCTCATCGGCATCGCAACGCTGGCGCTCTTTGCCGTCGCCGCGGGCCTGATGGGCGCGCGGCTCCCGAACAGCTTCCTGCCCGAGGAGGACTACGGCTACTTCCTGATGAACATCCAGCTGCCGCCGGCGGCCTCGCTCGACCGCACCGATGTGGTGGCGCAGAAGGTCGACGACATCCTCAAGCACACGGACGGCGTCATCAACTTCAACACGATCATCGGCTTCAGCCTCCTGACGCGGGTCACGGCCAGCAACAACGCGTTCTACTTCGTGCAGCTGAAGCCGTGGGACGAGCGGCACTCGCCGGCGCTTCAGGCACGCGCGATCGTCAATCGCCTCAACGGTCAGCTGCGATCCGCGGTGCCGGAAGCGGCGGCGTTCGCCATCATGCCGCCGTCGATTCCCGGCCTCGGCAGCCAGGGCGGGTTCTCGATGTGGCTGCAGGATCGCGGCGGCGGATCGATCGATGCGAATGACGATCAGCTACAGAAGTTCCTCGCCGCGGCGCGGGCCCGTCCGGAGCTGGCCGGCGTCACCTCCCCGTTCACGGCGAGCGTGCCGCAGATGTTCGTGAACGTCGATCGCGAGAAGGCGCTGCGGCAGGGCGTCGCGCTCGGCGATGTCTACCAGACGATGCAGACGTTTCTCGGTGGGCTGTACGTCAACCAGTTCAACCGGTTCGGCCGCCAGTGGCGGGTGTACCTGCAGGCGGAGGGCGGCGAGCGGATGGCACCCGAACAGCTGACCCAGTTCTACGTGCGCAACGATGCCGGCGGCATGGTGCCGCTGACGGCTTTGCAGACCATCCAGCCGACATTCGGTCCGCAGTTCACCAATCGCTTCAACGTCTATCGCGCGATGCAGGTGACCGGCTCCTCGGCCCCGGGCTACAGCTCGGGCCAGGCCATGACCGTGCTCGAGGAGGTGGCGAAGCAGACGCTCGGGCCGACCTTCAGCTACGACTGGGCCGACCTGTCGTACCAGGAACGCCGCGCGGCCGGCACGAGTGGACTGACCTACGGGCTGTCGCTCGTCTTCGTGTTCCTCATTCTCGCCGCGCTCTACGAGAGCTGGTCGCTGCCGTTCTCGGTGCTGCTGACGGTACCGATCGCTGTCTTCGGCGCGTTCGCCGGCCTCATGCTCAGGAAGTTCGACTTGGATGTGTACGGGCAGATTGGCGTCGTCATGCTGATCGGGCTGGCGGCCAAGAACGCGATCCTCATCGTCGAGTTCGCGAAGACCCGCTTCGAAACCGGGCAACCGCTGATCGAGGCCGCGCTCGACGGTGCCCGGGTCCGGCTGCGACCGATCCTCATGACGTCGTTTGCCTTCATCCTCGGCTGCGTGCCGCTGTGGACCGCATCAGGATCCGGCGCCGCCTCGCGGCGCATCCTCGGGACCGTGGTCGTCACCGGCATGCTCGCGGCCACGCTCGTCGCCGTATTCCTGATTCCTCTCTTCTTCGTCCTCTTCGAGCGGCTGGCGCTGAAACTGGGCGGGCGAAGCCGCACGACATCCTCGCAGGTGGCGGCGGAGAGCGCGTCATGAGTGGCCGGATATCGAGCGGACGGCTGTGGCGCGTGCTGACGGCGGTGACCGCGATGACCGCGGCCGCGTGCACCGCCGGGAAGGACTACACGCGGCCCGTCACGGTGACGCCGGATGAGTATCGCGGCCGCGCGCCTGGCACCGCCGCTGACGCGCGGTCGATCGCCGACGAGCCATGGGCGACGGTGTTCGACGACGATGTGCTGCGGCAGCTGGTCACGACAGCGCTCGCGCAGAACTATGACCTGCGGATTGCCGCCTCGCGCATCGAGCAGGCCGCGGCGCAATACGGGATCACGCGCGCCGACCGGTTTCCGACGGTCACGGGCCAGGCCTCGGTGCAGGGACAGCAAGGCACCATCGTCGATGGCGAGGCTCTGCCTCTGGCTGGCCTCGTGCAGCTCGGGGGCGCGCTCTCCTGGGAGCTCGACTTCTGGGGCAAGTATCGCCGGGCGACCGAAGCCGCGCGCGCGGAGATGGCCGCAAGCGAATGGGGACGCCGGGCGATCGTCACCAGCCTCGTGAGCCAAATCGGCTCGCTCTACTTCGATCTGCGGGCGCTCGATCTCGAGCTCGAGATCTCCGAGCGCACGCTCGCCTCGCGCGAGGAGTCGCTGCGGCTCACCGTGATCCGCGAGCGCGGCGGCGTCACGCCGCTCGTCGACGTCCGGCAGGCCGAGCAGCTGGTGTACTCGGCACGCGGCCAGATCGTCGACGTGCGGCGCCAGATCGAACAGGGGGAGAACGCGTTGAGCGTGCTGCTCGGACAGAACCCGGGGCCGATTGCGCGCGGTCGCACGCTCACCGAGCAGACCATGCCTCCGACTGTGCCCGACGGCCTCCCGTCGTCGCTCCTCGAGCGGCGGCCGGATATCCAGCAAGCCGAGCAGCAGATGGTTGCGGCCAACGCACGCATCGGCGTGGCGAAGGCCGCGTACTTTCCTCAGATCTCACTGACCGCGTCTGGAGGCCTCGCGAGCACGGCGCTCTCGAGCCTCTTCACGGCCGGGACCTGGGCCGCTGGCGTTGGTCTGGTCCAACCGGTTTTCAATGCCGGCAGAATCCGCTCGCAGGTGGCGCTCGCCGAGGCCCGCCGCGAGGAGAGCGAGCTCGTCTATCGCCAGACGATTCAGCAGGCGTTCCGCGAGGTGTCGGACGCGCTGGTCGGCTACCGCCGGCTGCGCGAGCTCAGCGAAGCGCAGGCGTCGGTCGTCGTCGCTGCGCGGGACGCGCGCCGGCTGGCCGACCTGCGCTACCAGGGAGGCGCGACGAGTTACCTCGAGGTACTCGACAGCGACACGCGGCTCTTCGTCGCGGAGCTCGTCCTGGTGCAGGCGCAGCTGGCCGAGCGGAACGCCTTCGTCGAAATCTACCGGGCACTCGGCGGCGGCTGGAAGTCCTAGGACGGAGAAGGCATGTCTCACCGCAACGTAGAGATCATCATCGGCCGCCTGTTGACCGACGAAGATCTGCGCCGGCGCTTCACGCGCGAGCCCGCGGCGACGCTCGACGCCTTCTGCCAGCAGGGGTGGGAGCTGAGCCGGGGCGAGATCGACGCGCTGCTCTCCCAGGACGTGTCCATGTGGAGCGAGATGGCGCGGCGAATCCCGTCGAAGCTGCAGCGGTGCAGCCTGAGGACGGAGTGAGCGCCGTCGCGCGGCGCGACCGGTCTGAATCTCCTGTATAGCCCCAAGCAGTCTTCGTGCGTCTTCGTGCGTCTTCGTGCCTTCGTGTCGAATCGGTGACCTCCGTCCGCTCCCCTGACACGCAACGAAACTAGATCAGCCTATGACGCACCTCTTCGATGCCCTGACGATTCGCGGCCTCACGCTGCCGAACCGCGTGTTCGTTTCACCGATGTGCGAGTACTCGAGCGCCGATGGATTCGCCAACGACTGGCACCTGGTCCACCTGGGCAGCCGCGCGGTCGGCGGCGCCGGCCTCGTGCTGACCGAGGCTACAGCCATCCTGCCCGAGGGACGCATCAGCCCGCAGGATTTGGGCATCTGGAGCGACGACCACATCGAGCCCCTGGCCCGGATTGTCCGCTTCATCCACGCGCAAGGGAGCGTCGCCGGCATGCAACTGGCGCATGCGGGACGCAAGGCCAGCACGCGCCGGCCGTGGGACGGTCAGGGAACGGTGCCTGAAGACGCGGGCGGCTGGACCAAGGTCGTGGCGCCGAGTGCGCTGGCATTCGCGGATGGCTATCCGATGCCGCAGGCGCTCACCATCGACGGTATCCGCGAGGTGGTCGCGGGCTTCGCGGCGGCTGCACGCCGTGCCGCTGCCGCCGGCTTTCGGGTCGCCGAGATCCATGCCGCGCATGGCTACCTCCTTCACGAATTCCTGTCGCCACTGAGCAATCGACGGGAGGATGCGTACGGTGGATCGTTTGCGAATCGCACGCGCCTGCTGCATGAAGTCGTGGCGGCGGTCCGAGCTGTCTGGCCGGAGCGCGCACCACTGTTCGTGCGCATCTCGGCTACCGACTGGATCGAGGGAGGCTGGGATCTCGAGCAGTCGGTCGAACTGGCTCGTGGACTCAAGGGCGCGGGTATCGACCTTGTCGACTGCTCCTCTGGCGGCAACGCGCCTCAGGCGAGGATTCCGGTCGGGCCGGGATATCAAACGCCGCTTGCGGAGCGGATTCGCCGGGAAGCGGACATCCGGACTGGCGCGGTTGGGATGATTACGTCAGCGCCGCAGGCTGAGCAGATCGTCGGTACGGGCCAGGCGGATGCGGTCATCATCGCACGGGAGCTGTTGCGCGATCCGTACTGGCCGCTCACAGCCGCCCGCGAGCTCGGCCAGGTGGTGGCATGGCCTGCCCAGTACCTCAGGGCCGCGCCGTCAGGCGCACCGGCCCGCGTGCGAGTCCCTCTCGAAGGCGTGGAGGGTCCTCCGGAGGCACCACACGCACTCCGGCACGGTTGAGGCGAAGAAATTGGCTACAGCGGGTGCGAAGCCCGGTGCTCGGCGAGCCACTGCTCGCTCACCTCGCCCAGATTCGCGGCATCGGCCCGGCCCGACACGCGCACCTTACGAACAACCAGCGCTGTGGTCAGTGTGATGAGAACGCCGAGGAAGATGAGCATAAGTGGGCGACGAAGCACAGGCTCCGCTACCGTCATTGATTGTACTGGACGCAGGCCTGCGCGTCTGTGTTCTTCTGCACTGCCGCCGCCGGCAGACTCGGTGGGCGTCAAGTGTGCTGAATTGAACATCTTGATCTCGGCATGGGAGGTACTTTGACCCCAAACTCCTGAAGGCTCCGCAGAAGGCTCTCCACATCCCGTGCCGAACCATTCCTGCGGGGCCAGCCCATCGATCGCTCTCAGGCGCTCCACGCCCGGGGGGATCTGGGAACGGGAAGACCGTTCGCAGGTAAGCGGAGGGATGTGATGCTGCACGAATTCATCGCGGCAAATCGGGACGTGATCATCTCGGCTGCGAGGAAACGGGTGGAAAGCCGCCCGGGGCTGTCGGTCTCAGTCGATGAGTTCGAGTACGGGGTCCCCCTGTTCCTGACTCAGCTGTCCGAGACCCTCCGGCTGGAGGCGACCGGGACGCCATTTCCTGACGGCGCCATCGGCTCGAGTGCCGCCAGGCACGGCGGCGAGCTTCTGAGGCTCGGCTTCAACGTCTCTCAGGTGGTCCACGACTACGGCGACATCTGTCAGACAATCACCGAGCTGGCGATCGAGCGGAAAGCGGCGATCTCGGTTGAAGAATTCCATACGCTGAACCGCTGTGTCGACACCGCGATCGCCGAAGCGGTCACCGAGCATACACGTGTCATCGCGCAGGACCGTTCGGCCGAGGAAGTCGTGCGGCTGGGCCAATCGGCCCACGAGCTCCGAAATACGCTGCACACGGCGCTACTCGCGTTTGACGTACTGAAGCGGGGGACGGTGCCAGTCAATGGCACTACCGCCGCGCTCCTCGGGCGCAACCTGATGAGCCTGCGGGAGATGATTGACCGCACGCTGTCCGAAGTCCACCTCGCGGCGGGTCAGCAGCAGAGCGAGCGAGTGCCGGTGGTGAAACTGCTCGACGAGCTGGCCGCCACAGGCGGGCTGCACTCCGACTACCGGCATGTTGCGTTCGCCATCGAATCGGTCGATTCGGACCTGGCGGTCGACGGGGACACGCAACTGATCATGTCGGCGTTGCTGAACCTGCTGCACAACGCCTTCAAGAACACGCCAGCCGGCGGCCACGTGGTCGTCAGGGGGCGCGCCGAGCAGAAACACCTGATTATCGAGGTCGAGGACGAGTGCGGAGGTATTCCCGACAGTAAGGGTGACCTCTTCCAGCCCTTTGGCGAGAGGCGCGGCACCGATCGATCGGGTCTCGGACTGGGACTGTCGATCGCCCGCAAGTCCATCCGGGCTCATGCTGGCGACATCCGCGTCCGCAACATGCCCGGCAAGGGTTGCATATTCCTGATCGAGCTGCCGCTGGCCAACGGGCCGTCGCAGGCGCAGACTCCAGAAGCCGCGCTCATGTCGGCCAGGTAAAGGCGGCGTTGCGGCGGCGCCGTCAAATGAAGCGTTTGTCGTCGGCTGACGGCCCGTAAAGCGCGGGCACGGTCGCTCCCATCAGGCGCAGATAGACAGTCATCTGGCCGCGGTGGTGCGCCCAGTGGTTGATCGTGTCCCGGATCATCTCGTGACGCGGGGCTTCCATGACGACCTGGCCTCCGGCGAGCAGTCGCCATGGCGTCTGCAGGTGCGCCTCATTGGTCCCCTGGAGCGCCGCGCGCGCGTCGGCGGCAGCCTTGTCCAGCGCCTGCAGATACTCGGCGCTCGTATTCCTGGGCGTACGCGGCTGCTGCTGGCCGCCTTTGGGCGCGATGTCGAGCTCGTCCTGCTTGATCATCATGGTGATCCAGGTCGGCATGGTCGCGACCATCTCGGTCAGATAGCCGAAGATCATAGACTTCTCGTGCGGCTTCCAGTCGTACTTGCCTTCCGGTACCTGTTCGAGCGCCCGCCGGCTACGCCCGACCTCACGGTCGAGCTCGGACAGAAACAGAGCCGTCAACTCCATGCAACACCTCCAGTGGCGATAGTGTGTATCGACTGTGCCCGGCGCGCCAGTTCCGGACGGGCTGACGCCAGGCGTTCGCTATTCGAGCGCGCGCGCCGCGCGCGTCAGGCGATCATCGGCGCAAGAGAACCGCACGTCTTCGTCGTCGCATTGCGCCAGAAGGCTCTCAAACGTGGCGAGATGCACCGCGTCGCAACCGCGAACGCCGTGAACATCAGCCAGTCGTCCTGCGGCCTGGCCGAGCTCGTCGCCAAGCAGGATCACGATGAACCGCGGCCAGTCGGCATCGAGCTGACGAAGCGCGGCCCGGCTTTCGGCAGGGGTCATCAGCTTCTCACGCCGCCGGCGGGCGAACGCCGCGCGCGCCTCGGCGTACGCGAGAACCGAGGTCGCCACCACATCGGCTTCGCCGACGATCCGCTGGACGTCATCCGCATCGGGCTCGTCCACGTAGAGCTTTACCAGGCTGCTCGTGTCGAGGTACACCGTCATCGCCGATCTTCCAGGACCATCCGGGACGTCAGGGTTCCACGAGAGCGAACTCTCGCCTGCAACCCGAGCGGCTTGCCGCCTATCCACCTCGCGTGGCCTTTTGCCACCATCGCATGCGCCCATTCGAGCGCCGGCGCGGGCTCAGCCGGCACGAGCGTCGCGATCGCACGCCCGCGGTCCGTCACGGTCACCCGCTCACCGGCCTCGACGCGCCTCAGATAGGCGCTCAGATTGGCTTTCAGTTCCCGGACGCCTACGGCCCGCATGCCAATGCCCCCGCGTTAGTGTGACCACAAACATAGCATAATGTGGTCTCAACAAGAATGAAGGTCATATATCGGACCTCCTGTACACGGACACGGCGAGGCAACACGCCGGCGTTCAGCGTGAGAATCGTGTGTTCATCCAGTCACGCACGTAATTGAAGAAGTTCCTGACGCTGTTGCCATACTCGCCCTTGCGAGTCTCGCATTCGAGGCAGGGGTCGATGTTGTGCGTGGCGCCCTCGAGGACGAAGAAGTCCTTGTCGCGGCTGGCGGCCATCTCGTAGAGCCACTCGTTGTCACGAAGCCCGGTGTTGCCTCCCATTGCCGAGACGAGCAATGGAACGCCGATCTGTCCGAGCGCGCACGGCGTGGAGCTGTTGCTCGAGCACCACTCGACGCCGGTCATCGCATTGGTGGATCGGATCGCGTTGGCCGTCAGAAACGACTTCAACGTCAGCAGGCGCGCGCCACCGTCGAATGTGGCGTTCTGGGCCGGATTCTGCCGGGTGGACGGCCGCACGCTCGTGACCATCTGGGTGACGGTCGTCCCGTTGTTCTTCAACAGCTTGCGCGGCTTGACCGTCGAGGTTTCCGCCATCGTCTCGCCGTCCACCAGACGCGCGCCCTGGGCGCGGACGATCAGAAACGCGTTGTCGTCGGGGAATGGACCACGGTCGCTACCGAGCTGGCTGGCCTGCGCGCTGGCCACGGCGATGAGGCGGTTCATGCGCGCGGCCTGCGCCTCGTAGTACTTCTGCTTGAACTCGGCGGAATACGTCGAGCCCTCCGGCTTGAATCCGTTGGCCGGGTTGAACGGATCGAGCGCCGGGTTGATGGCCTTGGGATCCCCTTCGGTCACGACCGCAGGGTTCAGGCCTCGAAGCAGGCCGGCAGGATTGCCGAGCGAGGCGTCGACCAGAATCAACGCGTCGGCGCGGGGAAGGTTGCTGAGCTCTTTCCCGCAGGCGGTCAGCTTGCCGGGCGCGTCGCAGTACGCGGTCCCCTTCTCGGCGACGGCCTGATAGAAACTCAACGTGGCGGCGCCGCCGCTGTGTCCGAACAGCACGACCGTGCGCACACCACCCTGGCGCTTCAGGAACTCGACGCCGGTCTTCACATCGAGGGCGATGTGCTCCCAGAGGACCGATGCCTCGTTGTTGTCGAAGCGCGAGTTCATCGCCAGCACGAGAAAGCCGCGCCGGGCGAGCTCGCTGGCGGCCAGGTGGCCCAGGTAGTTGTTGACCCGATGGATCAACAGGACGCCGATCGTGGGCTGGTCGCCGGAGTCCGGCCGATAGAGCGCGCCCTTGACCGTGTAGGGATCGAACTGGAGATAAATCGGGCGGCTCTGCGCCCACACGGCTTCGACGGTCGCGACCGTGATGACGAGGATGAGGCTCGCTACGCGCCGCACCGGCACATCACTTGTCCGGCGGCGGCGCCATGGCGAACGCCAGCAGATCGGCGATTTGTTTCTGGGTCAGCGTGTCGATCAACCCTTCGGGCATCAGCGACACCGTCGAAGGCGCCCGGTTCGCGATCTGTGCCTTGGGAACCGCGACCGGCTTCTCCGGAGCGTCGGCCGTCCGGACGAGGATCGCGGCAGCGCTCTCACGCACGATGAGGCCGCTCACGATCTTGCCGTCGCTCAGCTCGAACATCTCCGCCTGATACTGATCCGAAATCACCTTGGACGGCCACAGGATGGACTCGAGAATGTCCTTCTTCTTGAAGCGGCTGGTGATGGTCGTCAGATCGGGCCCGACATCCTTGCCGATGCCGCCGAAACGGTGGCAGACGGCGCAGCGTTCCTCGAAAATCGGGCGCCCGGCGGCCGCCGCGCCACCCGTCTCGTCTTTCAGCTGCGTGGCCAGGATCTCGTCGCGATTCGCCTGCGGCGCGCCTCGCCCCACCGGCTCGGCCGTACCCCTTGCGGCTGTCGTGGCCACAACGATGCTGGCTCCCGCACACGCGATTACCGTGGCGAACGATCTATTCAGTGTAGGCATGTAGAGACTCATTGGTTCCGACGCCAAGCGTTCTGGTGATGATGCCACGGTTCATTCGACCGTGACACCGGGCTACGTCGACGTCCGGATCCCCACCTTCTTTGGACTCGGAGGCCGTCACGGTACACTGCAGACAGATCAGAAGACGATGGCGTCCCGCCGCTTCCGCAGCGCCTCGACTGGCGCGCCGGGCACGGCAATCAGCGCGTCGAAGTCGGTGAACGGTCCGTGAGTCTTCCGGTAGCTGACGATCGTGTCGGCGTCCTTGGCTTCGAGATGGAGGACTTCCGCCATCTCGTCGGCCGGCGCACTGTTGATGGTGACCCGGCCGTATTCACTCACCAGGTACTCGATGACGATCCCGAAGTCGTCGTCGCTCCCGGTCGCGCCCTTGGCCACCATCCGTTCCAGGACTTCCTCCCATTGGCTGCGCGAACGGCGGCCTTCGATGATGCGATCGGAGGTGTGGCAGCGGCCGCACACGCGCGTAAAGGCCTCGGGGACCGCCGCCTGCTGTTCCGCCGCTGCTCGTCGCACCGCTGGACTCGCCGCACCAGGTGCCGGTGTGTTGCTGCCAGCGGCCACCGCGGTCACCACGCCCCACGTCAGAATCCCCGAAACGATCAACGCCCTCGAAGGCGTCACGACGCGCGCGAGCTTCACTAATTCCCCCGGATGGACGTAGGTAGCCTCCGCCGGAGGGCGGACCCGGTCCGGCTGAAGCCGGACACTACGTACAGACTCCATTCATTCATTCAGCACGAACGCGACGAGGCGGTTCCCGGCCCCGGCGACAACGTACTGCTTGCCATCGAGCTCGTAGGTGATCGGGCCATTCGTGATTCCGCCAACGCGGGAGTTCCAGAGCGGCGCGCCTGTTGTCGCGTCATAGGCACCGAGACCGGACGCGGCCGAACCGAAGACGACGTTGCCGGCGGTACTGAGCAGACCAGAGTTGCCGCCGTACCTCGGAATGCTCCAGCGGATCTGGCCCGTCTTGTAGTCGATGGCCTTGAGCTGCCCTTGTTCGGAGTAACCACCGCGGTCCGTTCCACCCCATCCCATGGGATTGTCGCTCGGGTCGTAGATGTACCAGACGCTGAAGGACCGTGTGGCGTTGACATAGAAGAGGCCCGTCTGTGGGCTGAAGCTCGGCGAATACCAGTTGGTCGCGCCGCCCTGGTCCGGCGTCACGAGCGCACCGGCTATCTGCGGACGCTTCTCCGGGTTGGGGATGGGCTGCCCTTTTTCGTCGTAACCGAGGGACCAGTTCGTCTTGATGAATTCCGACGACACGATGGACTTGCCATTGGTGCGGTCGAGCACGAAGAACTTGCCGTTGCGCGATGCCTGCGCCAGAAGCTTCCGTGGCTGTCCGTTGATCACTCCGTCGAAGATCACGGGCGTCTGGGTCGCGTCCCAGTCATGCGTGTCGTTCGGAGACGACTGGAAGTACCACACCATCTTTCCCGTATCGGCATTCAGCGCGACGATCGAGGCGGTGAAGAGGTTCGCGCCCTTGCGATTGGCGTAGGCGACGACGGGCTGGGGATTGCCGGTGGTGACGTAGATGAGATTCAGCTCGGGATCGTATGTCACGGGCTGCCACGTCATCCCGCCGCCGTGCTTCGCCATATCCAGATTGGGCCACGTCTCGATGCCCGGATCGTCCTTCTTCTGGGGCGTCACATACCATCGCCAGATCAACTCGCCGTTCTCCGGATTGCGCGCGTCGAGATACGCCGGTTGATCCAGGTCGTCGCCGCTGACGCCGACCATCAGGCGGTCCTTGATCACGACCGGGGCGACCGATCCGAAATACATCAGCTCGAGCGAGCAGAATTCCTTGAACCACTTCTCCCGTCCGGTCTTGATGTCGAGCGAGACCAGATTGCAGTCCGGCGTCAGAAAGAACACCGAGTCGCCGAAGATCCCGACGCCGCGGTTGCCGATGTGCGTGCCGCCGCGGTTCCTCGTCCACGTGTAGTGCCACAGCTCGCGCCCCGTGCGGGCCTCGACCGCGTACGCGTGATCGGGCGTCGAGAAATACAGAACCCCGTCCACGAAGAGTGGCGTGGCCTTGACGCTCCCGCCGCCCTGCGGCAGGTCGTAGAGCCACGCGACGCTCAGGTGCTTCACGTTCGAGGCGTTGATCTTCGTCAGCGGGCTGAACCGCCGGCCGGAGTAGTCGCCGTTGAAGGTCGGCCATGACGTCGTCGACGCCTTCTCGATCTGCGCGCTCGTCAGACCCGACTGCTGTGCGGTCAGGACCGTGGAGAGAAGGAGAACGCTCCCAAGTACAACCCATCGTCTCATTTCAGGTTCTCCAGGTAGGCAACCACATCATGAATCTGCTTGTCCGTAATGCGGTCCAGCAGATCGATGTGCGCCTGAAGCGGATTGGTCGTGACCACCTTGGCCCCGGTCGTGGGGACGACGCGGATGGTGCCGTCGGCCTGGCGGAGTGTCACATAGAAATCGCTCTGCTCGACCAGCACGCCGGACGTCGCGGGCCCCGATGCTGGCGTAACGCTGACGGTCACGGCGTTCGGGTTGGGGGCCGCGGGCGCCGCACCCCGGCCCCGGCCGCGCCCGCCACCGCCGGGGAACAGCATCCGCTGCTGAAGGTCGACGGTCGTGGGAATGCGCGCCCGAATGCCGACCAGACTGCGCGTGGTGGCGGTATGACAGGTGGCGCAGCCACCGGCACCGTTGAAATACGCTTCGCCCGCCTTCGCGTCGCCAATGAGGATGTCACCGGCCGTGAAGAGGGCCGATCCGCGCATCGTGTCGTTGACGCACTGGCGCAGGAAGTGCGCGAGGCTGACGATCTCCTCGTCCGTAAAGCTCGCGCTCGGCTTGTTGCTCTGAGTGGGATGTCCTGCCTTCAGGAACGGGCCGAGCACGCTACCGGGCGTGAACGACGAGCGATCGTAGTTGACGGTTTTCGTCCGGATGATATTCGGGCCCGTCTCGGAGCCTCGCGCCTGAGACCCGTGACAGCCGATGCATTGGCCCGCCCAGAGCGCTCGGCCGCGATCGTGCGCGGCGGGATCAACCGGCGGCCGGCTCGAGATCTGCGGCGCCGCGGGCGTCTGACCGCCGGGGGCACCGCGTCCGCCGCCTCCGCGTCCGCCGGGCGGAGGATCCTGCGCGCGGACGACGACCAATGTCAGTAAGACAGCGGCCGACACCATCACTGACGTGCGCCATGTGAATCTCATCGAGATGTCCTCAGCTCCTTTTGTCTGATGTCGAACGCCATGCTATCTCACTACAACCGGACACGCACCTGACCCGCGAGGCGACGCAGCCCGGGGGCGTCGCGGACGGAAGAAAACGTGCCCACGGCCGCGCGTGCCGCGCGCATCCCCGTGGCCGTGGGCTCGTAGCCCGGCGTCTCGATGAGGGGATTGAGCCAGATGATGGCCGCCGAGCGCCGGTGCAGCTCCCCCATCGCCTGGCGCAGGACGTCGGTGGGCCCGACGTCGAGCCCGTCGCTCATGATGATCACGACGGTGTCCCGGCCAAGCGAGCGCTCGCCGTACGAATGCAGGAACGCACGAAGGCACTGGCCGATTCCGGTTCCGCCGCCCCAGGCGCCCTTCATCATGTGGAGCTCGGGCACATGCCGGCGTTCACCGGCCGCGGCACGCCGCACGTCCCCCGTGATTCGCTCGAGCGCTGTCGAGAATACGAAGACCTCCACCTTCGCCGTGACGCTCGCGATCGCCACCGCCGTCCGTAAGGCGGGCGTCGTGTACGGCGACATGGACCGGCTGCCATCGACGATGACGACGAATCTTGGCCGCAGCCTGGGGCGCGCCTGCCAGCGCGGCAGCACGGGTTCGCCGCCGGTGTGCAGGCTGGATCGCAACGTCCGGCGCAGATCGAACTTCGTTCCACGCAACGCAGGCTTCCAGCGGCGCGACGACGAGGTCTGCACCCGCCTGACGAACGCCGCCGCCGCGTCTCGCCACGATCGATCGACGGGGGCCAGGTCCGGCGGCTCCCCTTCACTCTCGAGAGGGCTGTAACTCGACTGCAGGAGGCCGGCTGCCTCTTCATGCTCCGCGTCGGCCACGTCAACCGCCGTGCCGGGACTCGGTCCGGCAGACGCCGATTCTTCGAACGGCAGGTCGGGCCGGACGGCCACAGGGGCCCGTGCCTGTTCCCGCGCCGTCTCACCCGCGTCGCGCTCATCACGACCTGGCGGCCGATCCAGCGCCTCCGGCGCAGAGCTCTGTGGATGAAAGAAGGCGTCAAACGCCTGATCGAACACCATCACGTGCTCGACCGTGCTGCAGAGGACGGGCCGCAGCGTATCGCGCACGGCGCGCTCGTTGAGGATGGAGGTCAGCTCGAGCGCGCGCGCCGCGTCGTGGACCTGTCGCGGTCCGACGCGGAAGCGATGATCGCGGCGGAGCGCCGCGCAGAACGCCGTCAGGTTCTCCGGCAGGCTGGCAAACGGGTAGGTCACGACTGTCGGGAGACCGAGCCGATTCCAAAGTCAGTCTTCAGGCTGTAACCGCCCTGCTCGAGCCGGCTCGAGCCGTCGTCGACAATCGGCGCAAGCACGTCGCGGTGCGATTCGAGGGCCGCCTGATCCTCCCGTACCTTCAGCACGCAGCCAATCGTCCGATCGATCGTTTCCCGGTCGAGGTGGTCGCGATGGAGGCTCATCAGCGCGATGGCCCAGTCGAGGCTCTCGGCCACGCCCGGCGCCTTCTGCAGGGACATCGTGCGGAACGCCTGCATCGCGCGCGCGATCTGATCTGCGAGCCGTTCCGGGAGGCCGGGAACCCTGGCGTGCAGAATCGCGATCTCCTCTTCGAGCGACGGGTACGGCAACCAGAAGAACAGGCAGCGCCGTCTCAGCGCGTCAGACAATTCGCGGGTCCTGTTACTCGTGAGGATCACGTGCGGTTTGTGGCGCGCGCGAATCGTCCCGAGCTCGGGGATCGTGACCTGCCACTCGGCCAGCACCTCGAGCAGAAAGGCCTCGAACGCTTCGTCCGCGCGGTCCACTTCGTCGATGAGCAGCACCGGCGCGCGATCCTGGGTGATCGCCTCGAGCAGCGGGCGCTTGAGCAGGAACGACTCACCGAAGATCTGCGCCTCGCGCTCCTCGAGCGACGACCCATCGGCCTCGCTCATGCGGATGCGCAGCATCTGTCGCGGATAGTTCCACTCGTAGAGCGCCGTCAACGCATCGAGGCCCTCATAGCACTGCAGCCGGATGAGCCGCGTGTCGAGCACCTCGGCCAGCACCTTCGCGCTCTCGGTCTTTCCGACGCCGGCGGGCCCTTCGATGAGCAGGGGCTTCTCGAGCGCGAGGACGAGTTGCAGGGCCGTAGCAAACGGCTCGGTCGCGATGAAGCCGTGCGAGCGGAAACGCTCGCGAATCGCCGGCGCCTCCATCATGACCGCGAGGCGAGATATCGCTCCGGCTCGGGCATGAACCGGGCCTTGCACTGCGCGCAGCAGAAGTAGTACATCGTGCCATCGACCTCGGCCGTGTGCCGCGCCGTCGGCACGTCGACGTCCATCTTGCAGACCGGATCCACGGCAGTTGCCGGCTGCGCGGGACGTCGTTCTGTCTGGGTGGAAGAAGTCCCGCCGGTACCGCCTGGCGCAGTCGCCTGGCGGCTCGTCGGCGACGGTTCCGCCGCCGGCGGCGTCAGCGTCTGGCTCGGGTGGGCCTGCACGATCTCGGCGAGGATGGAGAGCGCGACCTCGGGTGCGGTTCGCGCGCCGAGATCGAGGCCAGCCGGGTTGCGCAGGGTATCGACGCCGGGCACGCCGCGCCCTTCGAGAAACGCCCGCACCGTCGCTCCACGCGTCCGGGACGCGACGAGACCGACGTAGGACACCCCGCGTTTCAGGATGACCTCGAGCGCCTGCTCGTCGTAGTGGCCCTGCGAGGCGACGATGGCGGCCACGTCGGCGCCGTGCCCCTCGAGTACCGACTCGAGCGACTCGAGGGGTGCCACGGTGAAGCCGAGCGCGCCAGCGGACGGGTCGAGATCGCGTTGTTCGCTCGCGTCAACCACGCGGACGACCTCGTAGTCGAGGCTCCTCGCGGTGCGAGTCAGGGCGTCGGCGACCGGTGTCGTACCGACCACGACGAGCCGCCTGGCGGGGACGAACGGCTCGACGTACACGTCGACCGCGCCTTCCGACACACACGTCATCGGCACGATGACGTGCTCGGGGTTCGACCTGCTGGCCTCGGCGGCATCGGGCCGGATCGACACCAGGCAGGCGTGCCTGGCCCGCATCGACTCGAGCGCCTGCTTCCTGATGATCTCGCGCGAGCACGCGCCGCCGATGAAGCCTTCCATGCGCCCGTCCGCATAGACGATCGCGCGATCGCCCAGGTGCGCGGAAACGGGCGCACGACGAGCGACGACGGTCGCCACCGCGAAGGCCTGCCCCTCGCGCCGCATGACCGCCACTCTGTCGAAGAAATCGTTCATGGTCGTCAACGAGACAGCTTGTCGCGCACGTTCGCGAACGTCTGCTCAATCAGCTTCTGTGCTTGGGCATCGAGCACGCGCCCACCGATGGCCGCGACCGGGCCGCGCATCACCGCCTCACCGCTCCAGTTGAGCAGAGTGGACGAGGCGTCGACGGCAACGATGTCGGCGCCTGCGGCGAGGTCCATGGCGCTGCCGAACCCGCCGCCGGAGATCTTCATGTTCATCCGGCGGGCCGGAGCGTCGGGCTGCAGCTCGAACTTGAACGTGAACTTCCCTCGCACGGGCCCGACACCAACTTTCACGACCGCATCGAGGTGCGTCGGGTCGTGGACGGTAACATCGATGACGTCGGGCAGGCAGCGTCCGACCTTCTCAGGATCGTTGACGAACGCCCACACGGTGTCGGCGTCGGCTGTGATCCGCTCCTGCCCGGTGTACTCGAAGCTTCACGTCGGTCTCTCTGTCTGGTACGCCTACTTCTTGCGTGCCTCGGCATCCCTGATCGCGCGCCACACCTTGTCGCGGGTGACCGGCATCTCGAGGTGCCTCACCCCCAGCGGTGACAACGCATCGACCACCGCATTGACGAATGCGGCTGGACTGCCGACGTTCGGGCTCTCTCCCACGCCCTTCGCACCGATCGGATGATGAGGACTCGGCGTGACCGTATTCGCCGTCTCCCAGTGCGGCGTCTCGAGAGACGTGGGCACCAGATAGTCGGTGAAGTTCGTGTTCAGGTTGTTGCCTTCGGCGTCGTATTGGATCTCCTGCATGAAGGCGATCGCGAAGCCCTCGGTGAGGCCGCCGTGGATCTGCCCTTCGACGACGAGTGGATTGATCACCGTGCCGCAGTCGTCCACCGCGAGGAACCGTCGAACCTTCACTTCGCCGGTATCGCGGTCGACTTCGACGACGGCGATATAGGTGCCGTTTGGAAACGTCATGTTGGGCGGATCGTAGTAGTTTGTCGCCTCGAGACCCGGCTCGTTGGGTCCGGGGTTGGTATAGGCCGCAAAGGCGACCTCTTTCATGGTGACGCTCTTTGCCGGCACGCCTTTGACCTGGAACTTGTAGTCCGTCCACTCGACGTCGCCCTCGCCGACTTCGAGCAGGTGCGCGGCGATCTTCTTCGCCTTCTCCCGGATGCGCCGGGCGGCCGTGGCAATCGCGGCGCCGGCAACCGGCGTGCTGCGGCTCGCGTAGGTTCCGAGCCCATACGGGGCCGTGTCGGTGTCTCCTTCCTCGACCATGATGTTCTGCGGATCGAGCCCGAGCTCCTCGGCCACGATCTGCGCCCAGGTCGTTTCGTGTCCCTGCCCCTGCGACTTGGCGCCGGTCCGTACGATCCCGGCCCCGGTCGGGTGGATGCGGATCTCGGCGCTGTCGAACATCTTGATGCCCAGGATGTCGAAATGCTTCGACGGTCCGGCACCGACCACCTCGGTGAAGGTCGAGAAGCCGATCCCCATCAGCTCGCCGCGAGCGCGCTTCTCGGCCTGCTCCTTCAGCAGCGCCTGGTAGCCGATCGTCTCGAGCGCCTTGTCGAGCGTCTTGTGATAGTCGCCGCTGTCGTAGGTGAATCCGAGTGCGGATCCGTAGGGGAACTGCTCTTTCTTCACGAAGTTCTTCCGCCGCAGCTCCACCGCGTCGATGCCGAGCTCGTCGGCAAGGATGTCCATCGCGCGCTCGATCGCGTAACTGGCTTCGGTCACGCGGAACGAGCAGCGATAGGCGATGCCTCCCGGCGCCTTGTTCGTGAAGTAGGCGTCCACCTCGGCGTGCGCGACGGGCACGTCGTAGCTGCCGGTAACGACACCGAACATGCCGGCTGGGTACTTCGAAGGGTCGGCCGCGGCGTCGAAGGCACCGTGATCGGCGTCGGTCGAGACGCGAAGCGCGGTGAGCTTGCCGTCGGGGGTCGCACCAAGCTCGACGTCCATGTGGTAGTCGCGCGCAAACCCCGTCGACGTCAGGTTCTCCGTCCGGGTCTCGATCCACTTCACCGGCCGGCCCAGCTTCAGCGCGCCAACGATGGCACAGACATACCCAGGGTACACCGGGACTTTGTTACCGAAACCGCCGCCCAGGTCGGGCGACATCACGTGGATCTTGTCCTCCGGGATGCCGGTTACGATCGAGATCGCCGTTCGGTAGACATGAGGCGCCTGGGATGTCACGTGGAATTGCAGGCGACCCATGGTGTCGAAGTGCGCCACGCATCCACAGGGTTCGAGCGGCGCGGGATGGCAGCGCTGAAACCACATGCGTTGACGTATTCGCTTCGGACTGCTTTCGAGCGCACGCGCCGTCCGGTCCCTGTCCCCGACCTCCCAATGGAAGATGTGGTTGGTCTTTTTCTCGCGATCCGGCCGCAGGATCACTTCATCCTTCTTCGACGTAGACGGATCGGCCACGACCGGGAGGGGCGCGTAGTCGACCTGCACGGCCTCGGCGCCGTCCACGGCGGCACCCCGCGTTTCGCCAAAGACCGCGGCGACTTCCTGGTACTGGAAGAGGACCTTGCCGATCGCCAGCACCATCTGTTTGTCGAACCCGTGGAATGTCGGGAGCCATCCGAGGCCTGCGGCCTCGAGGTCCTTGCCGGTGATCACGGCCTTGACCCCGGGAATCTTCATCGCCTCGCTGATGTCGATCGACTTGATCTCGGCGTGCGGGTAGGTGCTCCTCACGAGCGCCAGGTACAGCATCCCCGGCAGGGTCACGTCGTCGACGTAGTTTCCCTTGCCCTGGAGGAAACGCGGATCCTCCTTGCGCTTCATGGCGATGCCGAGGGCGTGTCTGGGCTTGGCGTCGATGCTCATAGCTTCCCCCTCGGTCACTTGCCGGCGGCGGCCGGCTGACGGATGGCTTCGGCCGCCTGCTGCACGGCCTTGACGATGTTCTGATATCCGGTGCACCGGCAGAGGTTGCCGGCAAGGCCTTCGCGAATGTCGGCCTCGCTCGGCTCGGGATTGTGCTTGAGGAGCGCGTACGACGTCAGCATCATGCCGGGCGTGCAATACCCGCACTGTAATCCGTGCTTGTCCCAGAACGCCTGCTGGATCGGATGGAGCGCTCCATTCTGCGCCAGGCCCTCGACAGTCAGGATTTCGTGGCCATCGGCCTGCACGGCGAACATCGAGCAGGACTTGACCGCCCTGTCGCCATCCATGACGACGATGCAGCAGCCGCAGCTCGAGGTGTCGCAGCCGACGTGCGTCCCGGTGAGCGCGCACGCCTCGCGAAGAAAGTACGCGAGCAGCGTCCGCGGCTCGACGTCGCGCTCGAATGCGACACCGTTCACCTTGATATTGACCTTCATGCCTGCACCCCCAGACGCGCCAGCGCCTGGCGCAGGCCACGCGCCACGAGCACGCCGGCCAGATGTTTCTTGTACTCGACCGTGCCGCGGAGATCGGCCTGCGGTTCGCTACGGCGCGACGCGGCATCCGCGGCTGCGCGGATCACGTCGGCGGAGGGCCTCTGCCCCGCCAGCAGCTTTTCGGCCTCGTCGACACGCACGGCGCACGGGCCCGCAGCCGACAGCGCGATGCCCGCCGCTCGAATGGTGCCGTCGGCGCCGAGCGCCACCTGCACCGCCGCCGCGGCTGTGGCGAAGTCGCCAACCTTGCGCTCGACCTTCTGATACGAGCCCGCAGTTCGGTCGTCGGGAACCTGGAAGCGCACCGCTACGGCCATCTCGCCCTCGCCGACCGCGGTCGCGAAGCTGTCAACGAGAAAGTCGTCGAGCTTCACCCAGCGTGTTCCGCCCTTTCCACGGACCTGAACCTCCGCGCGCGCGGCGAGCGCAGCGGTCGTCCAGTCGCCCGACGGATCGTTGTGGCACAGGCTCCCGACGATCGTCGCCATCTGCCGCACGACGGGATCGGCAACGACTCGTGAGACGTCGTGCAGGAGGCTCCATGGCCGATTGCCGATCCATGGAGCGCGTTCGACCGCGACGTCCCGGGCGGTCGCGCCGAGGGTCAGCGCGTCGTCGAGCCGGATGTAGTCGAGATCCTTGACCGGATTGATGTCGACGAGGACGGCCGGGCGAGCCAGACGGAATCGCATCGCCGGGATGAGACTCTGGCCACCCGCCAGCACGCGCGCGTCCGATCCGTGCTGCTGCAGCGCGGCGAACGCTTCGTCGACCGAGTGTGTCCTGACGTAGTCGAAGGCAGCGGGGATCACGGAGCCAACCTCCAGTCGCGGCACGGTCGCTCGATCGACGCCGCACCTGCCGCGTCTCGCATTAGTAGCGGGATCCTGATTCTACTACCGCGCGGATGGCGGAACGCAAGCGGTTGGATCGATGGAAGGCGATAGAATGCCGGGATGATCACCGGCGTGATCCTCGCGGCCGGCGCATCCAGCCGAATGGGGACGCAGAAACTGCTGCTGCCGCTCGGCGGGGAACCGTTAGTCACCCGCACGGTCCGCCAGGTCGCGGAGGCCGGCGTCGACGACGTGCTCGTCGTGGTCGGACACGAGCACGAGAAGGTCCTGGCGGCGATCGAAGGCCTGCGGTGTCGTCACGCGGTCAATCCCGACTACGCCACGGGCATGGGAAGCTCGTTCCGGACCGCGGTAGCCGAACTTGGCAAGAGCGCCGCGGCCATGTTCGCGCTGGCCGATCAGCCCTTCGTGACGGCCGCCGAGTACCGGAGGCTACTGGCTGCTTATAAAACAGAGTCCCCGGGCATCGTCAGCGTCCGCTATGGAGACGTCACCGCGCCGCCACACCTCTTCGACCGGGAATTCTTCCCCGAACTGGCCGTCCTCGAGCACGGCGCCCGCCCGGTCCTCCAGCGACACCGGGATCGGACGGTCGTCCTGCAATTCCCGCCGGAACTTCTGCTGGACATCGACACCCCAGAGGACTACGAGCGGGCAAGCGCGCGATTGTCCGCCGGCCGGTGAAGGCTGGCCTCGCGCCCGCTGAGGAAGGTCCCGTCGAAACCGCGCCGGATGGCGACGATTTCGGCCAGGATGGATAGGGCGATCTCTTCGGGTGTCTCGGCACCGAGCGCGAGCCCGATGGGACTTCGCACGCGGGCGAGCGCAGCCCCATCCAGTTCATGGCCGTCAGCCTCGAGCGCGGACACCAGCTTCCGGAAGCGCGAGCGCGGTCCGAGCAGGCCGATATAGGGCGCATCGGACGCCAGGGCGAAGCGCAGGCTCTCCCGATCCCGCTCCAGGTGGTGATTCATGACCACCACGAAGCTCCGGGCGTCCAGCGCCACATCGTCCGGAAAGCGACTGAAGTGTGTGGCAAGAAGCGTCGCGCCGGGGAATCGTTCGGGCGTGAGAAACGCCTCTCGGACGTCGACGACCGTGACCGCGAATCCGAGGGCCCACGCCTGAGCGGCGAGGGGCGCGGCGTCGTAGCCGGCGCCGAAGACGATCAATCGGGGCGGCGGCAGGCTGATCTCGAAGAAAAGCTCCGCACCACCGATGGTTTCGGGGCCTGCATGAGGATGCGGGGCGCGCAGCCGTTGGTGCGCCGCGGCCACGGCCGCGGCCTCGAGGTTCGCAACGTCGAAGCCTCCGGCAATCGTCCCGGCCTCGCCGACGAGCAGCCGGCCGGTGGCGCCCGACAGCGGCGTAATCAACGCGGCGGCGGCGCCCCGCGAGAGGAGATCCAGCCACGCCGCCGTGATGGGGTCGTCCTCGAGACGCTCGATTCGGATGTCCACTGCCCCGCTGCACCCGATGCCGAGGCCCCAGATGGAGTCCTCCTCGAGGTCATAGCTCGCGATGGCGGCCTCGCCCGTGGCGATAACTCGCACGGCGGCGTCGGCGACGGCCGGCTCGAGACACCCGCCAGACAGCAGGCACTCGTAGGTCCCATCCTGCCGCACGAGGATCCGCGTGCCTTCGCGGCGGTAGGCGCTGCCCCTCACGCGGACGACCATCGCGATCGCCGCGCGCTGGCCCGACCTGCGCGCCTCCTCGATGGCGTGCAGGATGCGTTCGGTCTCGCGCCGGTCCATGAGCCTACGATGGCACAACGGTACCGCGGCGGCAATTCTGAATGCTGAAGTGAACGCTTGAAGACTCAGGTCACTCGCGCGCCGGTACGCCGTGCTGGGCCAGGTCAGCACCGGCGCCTGCCGGATGGACGACACGGCCGTGCGGATTATCCGAGGCACAATGACACCGTGAGCTCACTCGATCAGTCATACCGGACGGCCCGCCGCGTCACTCTCGCCGGCATCGGCGTCAGCGGCCTTCTCGCGTGCAGCAACATCATCATCGGCATTCTGGCGCACTCCACGTCGGTGGTGGCGACCGGGTTCGAGTTCGCCGGCGATGTGCTCGCATCGAGCATCGTCCTCATCGGCATGGGCGTGGCCGCACGGCCGGCTGATGACAACCACCCCTACGGGCACGGCCGTTTCGAGACCCTGTCCGCGTTTGTGGTCGGCGTGATTCTCGCGGCCGCCGGCGTGACGATCAGCTACCAGTCGCTCCACGCCGTTGGAGCGAGGCACCCGCCGCCTGGCATGAGCGCGGCGGCGGCGCTCGTTGGCGCCGTCATTCTGCGCGGCATCATGTCAACGGTGAAGTTCCGTGTCGGCCGCCGGCTCCGCAGCTCGGCGCTGATTGCCGACGCCTGGAATGACGCGGTCGATATCCTGTCGGCGCTCGCCGCACTCACCGCCGTCACTCTCGCTGCCTACGACCCGGCGCGTTTCCTGGCTGCCGATCACTACGGCGGGTTCGTCGTCGGCATTGTGGTCGTCATCACCGGTATCCGTGTCACGCGGGACGCATCGCTCGAGCTCGTCGACACGATGCCGCAGCCGGACCTGACTGGTGAGATCGTACGGGTCGCGAGATCCGTGACCGGGGTTCGCGGCATCGACAAGGTGTTCGCACGAAAGACGGGCCTGCAGTATCACGTCGACCTGCACATCGAAGTGGATCCCACCCAGACCGTCGCGGCATCGCACGCGATTGGTGGGCACGTGCGTGCGACGCTGAAAGCCGAGATCCCGTGGGTGGCCGACGTCCTGGTTCACGTTGAGCCGTCGAACGGTTCGTGATCCTGGGCCTCTGCTGCCTGGCGCGGCGGATGCGGCGCATGGGTCCTGGCAGCGTCGTTCCCCACCCTGCAGGAGCCCTCACCCTCGTCGATCCCGCCTATTGACACCCCTGCAAGGCCACCGGGAGGCCGCTCGGCACTGTCGGCGGCACGAGTCGGCAGAGGTTCTTGCGCTTCGCGCGGGGATCGGTGAAGCCCGCCGAGCGCAGGATCGTGGACAGTCCGCGATCGAGGTCTCCGGCCCCCCGTTCCTGTTCCGGGCCCGCGCCGTAGACGACCCGCGAGGGCCACCCGTCACCGGCTGCCCACGTCCCGGCCATCGCGCCGCCCGAAATCACCACTGTTCCCAAGATCACCTTGATCGCACGCATGGGATAACTCTCCGATCGACACTGAGGACCAGCAGGGTGTTTGGCAAACAGAAGCGACCGCGGCAACCGCGCATCGTTCCGATGACTCCCTTGACTCTGACGCGACCGACCCAAGGGTATTCGTTCGCGTCGGGACCAATAGACGATTGAGTGCAAGGCTCATTCCACGGAGTACGGCACGCGCCGCCTGAGTGCGCCGGTGACCAATGCCGGCTTTTCAACGAGCCTTGCGGACTATTCCGGCGGTGCGCGTGGGTTCTTCCGCACGCCGATGAGAATGCGCGTGCGCGTTTCCGGACCATGTGGCGTGGTCAACGATCTCACGACAGTCGGCCACCGCCGGCTGCATTGTTACGCGAAACGTCACACGGCTCCGAGAACGCGTGTTTCGTAGTGAAACGCGAGGTCGTTCAGAATTCAACACACGCCCAGCTGGCCCGTGTTCACTGCTGTCAGCCCGCTGTGATCGAGACGGCTGCGCGGCGTCGAGCTTGCACACCTGGCTCTCGTCGAGCCGAGGAGGACCAGATGACGCGTCACGCGATAGGGAATAGCGCCGCCGCCGCTGCGGATCCCGTCGCCGAAGAGGCGACCCCAGAGCGGACGGTCTCGGAGCTCGCCTGGCATACCCAGCCCGTTGACATGGTCGTTCGGAGGTTCGCGACGACCACTTCGGGGCTGAGCGCTGCAGAGGCTGCTCTTCGGCTTGACTCGTACGGTCCGAACGAGCTGCAGGCGCTTGAGCGGACATCTCCCTGGCACACGCTCGGCGCGCAATTCAAGAACGTCCTGATTCTGATCCTCCTTGTCGCCACTCTTCTCTCGGGCCTGCTGGGACATGCGCTCGAAGCGAGTGTCATCGCCGTCATCGTCCTGTTTGCGGTTTCACTTGGGTTTGTGCAGGAGTACCGCGCCGAGCGCGCGCTCGAAGCGCTCAGAAAGATGGCCGCGCCACTCGGGCATGTGATTCGCGCAGGCGTGGAGCGCAGCATCGCCGCGCGGGAAGTGGTGCCAGGAGACGTGATGGTACTCCGCGCGGGAGACCGCGTGCCAGCGGACTGTCGCATCATCGTGGCAATGAATCTCGCGATTGATGAAGCTGCGTTGACCGGAGAATCAGCTGCCATCACGAAGAGCTCGAACGAGCTGCCTACCGAGAAGCTCGCCATCGGCGACCGCCGAAACATGGCGTATGCCGGAACGGTGGTGACCTATGGCCGCGGCCAGGGCGTCGTGGTCGCGACCGGCATGTCAACAGAGTTCGGACGGATCTCCCGGCTGGTACAGACCGTTGAGGCCGGTCGCACGCCACTGCAGGAGAACCTGGACAAGCTTGGTCGAACACTGGGAAAAGCGGCTCTTGTGGTCGTCGCGCTGATCGTTGCGCTCGGTGTGTGGCGCGGCTTGCCGCTGCTCGACATGTTGGTCTTCGGCATTGCCCTCGCCGTCGCCGTTGTGCCAGAAGCGCTCCCAGCAGTCGTCACGATCTCCCTCGCCATCGGCGTGCGTCGCATGGTGAAACGTAACGCGCTCGTCCGTCGCCTTCCCGTCGTCGAGACGCTCGGCAGCACGTCAGTGATTTGCTCGGACAAAACGGGGACGCTGACCAAGAACGAGATGACCGTTCGGAGGCTGTTCGTGGCCGGGCGGACGGTCACTGTCTCTGGCGCTGGTTACGAGCCCATCGGTGAGTTCATCGACGCCGAACGGACCGTCGTGTTAGAGCCCGCGATGCTCGAGTTGCTGCGCGCCGGCGTCCTTGCCTCGGACGCCAAACTGCGCCAGGAGAACGGACGATGGCTGATTGAAGGCGACCCGACTGAAGGCGCATTGGTCGTGGCGGCGTCGAAGGCAGAGCTCGATCAGGGCGCATTGAATCGGCAGTTCCCCCGCACCGCAGAGATTCCTTTCAGCTCAGAACGACGTCGCATGACGACCCTGCATGACTCCACGGATACGTCCGTCGCCTACTCGAAGGGCGCGACCGACGTCATCCTCGAGGGTTGCAGTTACTGGATTGGCCAATCCGGAGAGGCGCTCTTGACGCCTTCGGACCGTGACCGCCTGCAGGACATCGAGCAGCAGATGGCGAGTGACGGCTTGCGGATTCTCGCCGTCGCCCGGAAGACCGCGCAGTCCCTCACGGAGGCCGAGCGACACATGACGTTGCTTGGCCTGGTCGGTATCCTGGATCCCCCTCGGCCGGAGGCGCGGGCGGCCGTTCAGACCTGTCAGCACGCTGGCATCACGCCTGTGATGATCACGGGCGATCACCCTGTCACCGCCACAACAATTGCCAGGGAGCTCGGACTGCTCACGACCGGCCGTGTCGTCTCGGGTCACGAGCTTGAAGCGTTGAGCGATGGGGAACTCGAGCATCAGATCCGGGACATCAGTGTCTACGCGCGCGTCTCACCTGCCGACAAGCTCCGCGTCATCGCGGCATGGCAGAAACGCCGCGAAGTCGTGGCGATGACAGGAGACGGTGTGAACGACGCGCCGGCGCTCAAGAAGGCGGACGTCGGCATCGCGATGGGCATCACCGGCACGGACGTCAGTAAGGAAGCCGCGTCGATCACGCTGCTCGACGACAACTTCGCGTCCATCGTGGCCGCGGTCGAAGAGGGCCGCATCGTCTTCGCGAATATCAAGAAGTACCTGACGTATCTGCTGTCTTCGAACGTCGGTGAAATTCTGCTGATGGCAGGCGCCGCGTTGGGTGGACTCCCATTGCCGCTGACGGCCGTCCAGATTCTGTACGTCAATCTTGCCACCGACGGCTTGCCCGCCCTTGCCCTGGCGGTCGATCCACCCGAGAGCGATTTGATGCACCGCAAACCGCGCGACCCGCGTGCCGGGATCTTCACTCGGCCACTGATGGTGTTGCTACTGACAGGCGGCCTCTGGTCCGCTCTCGTGAACATCAGCCTTTTTGCCTGGTTATTGAGTTCCGGTCGACCCGTCGAAGAGGCGGTCACCATGACGTTCGTCTCTCTCGTGCTCATCCAATTCTTCAAGGCGTACAACTATCGGTCTGACCGCCTCTCGGTGCTCCGTCGTCCGTTTGCGAACCACTGGCTCAATCTGGCCATCGTGTGGGAGCTCATGCTGCTAGCCAGCATCATCTACGCACCATGGCTCCAGGAACCATTCGACACATTCGGCCTGAGTCTGAATGATTGGTTGCTGGTTGCGACGCTCGCACTCACGGTCGTGCCGGTGCTCGAGGCCGTGAAGTGGATGGAACGTCATGAGTGGTTTGGAGAGCTCGCCTGACGACGCCCACGTCGCCGCTCAGCGCCGATAAGATCGGCACCCTCAGAACGATCCTGTGTCCGGTCGAGCTGACAGACTTCTCGCCGCCGGTACTCGACCGGCTATGGCTGTCTCGCCTCTCCTTCGTGTTGTGCAGCGTGCCAAGCGGTTCCAGTGAAACCAATTCGGATCGCGCAGGACAGCCTCGATTCCTGTCCCATCAGGACCGTGTAGACACCACAAGACATGCCGGACTTCCGGCAAGAGCCGGCGTGGCGGAGGCGCGCTGGGACGTTCGGGATCGTCGTGCGCGAGCAAGGATGTTTCCTGGCCGTGCGTTCGTCAGCCAGCGCGTGCCGCGGCGACAGCGGATCACGAGACGGGCAGCGGCTCGACGTCACTCCCACGGTGAGGAGCCATCGCCGTATCGGCGCGGAACTCGCCGAGGGAAATGGGCACGGCGACCTTGAGCATCAGCGTGAAGACCAGGAATCCCAGGGCGAACACCCCGGCGGACACCCGCACTTCCGTGATCGTCGGGTAGTACTGATAGATCTCTCCCAGCGTGTCGGGTGTCAGGCCTGGGATGATCAGCCCCATGCCCTTTTCGATGTAGCAGCCCGCATACGTCGCCAGGCACCCGATGTTGAGGGTGATCGGGTTCTGCCGGGCGGCCGGCATGATGAACAGCAGGAAGGCGGTGAGGTTCAAGCCCACCGCCGTCCAGGCAAACGGCACGAGCGTGCGGTGTTCCCCGAGCCCCTGAAACCAGTACCGCGTGTAGAGCAGGTGCTCGGTGTTGGAGTAGTACTCCTTGAACGCTTCGACACCGTGGAGAAACAGGTTGAGGAACATCGCATAGGCCATCAACTCGGCGATCTTCCAGAAGGCCTCGTTCTGGATCTCGAACCGCGTGAACTTGCGCAGCAACTGGAGCACGACGAGCAGGATCGCCGGACCGGAGCAGAACGCCGAGGCCAGGAACTGCGGCGCGAGAATGGAGGAATTCCAGTACGGCCGAGCGGCCATGCCGTTGTAGAGGAACGCGGTGACGGTGTGGATGCCGATCGCCATCGGAATCGAGGCGAGCACGAGCGGGACGACGATGCGCTTGTTGTAGTGCTGGCCGTAGAACGCGCGGTAGATGATGTGGGTCACCACGATGAAGTTCACGAGAAAATAGAGATTGAGCACAATCGCGTCCCAGGCCAGGATCGACGTGAGATGGGCGAAGCCCAACCCTGGAATGAGGTGCCACAAGCGCTCCGGACGGCCCACGTCGACCAGCACGAAGAGCAGGCACATGATGATGGCGCTCAGCGCCAGTAGCTCGCCGAAGATGACGATCTCTCTGATCGGCTTCCAGTCGTAGATGTAGGCCGGAATAACGAGGACGACGGCGGCGGCAGCCACGCCGACGAGAAACGTGAAGTTGCCGATGTAGAACCCCCAGCTCACCTGGTCGCGCATCGCCGTCAGGACGAGACCGGTCGACGCCTGTCGGGCGTATGCCAGTGCGCCCGACACGATCAGCGCACCGAGAAACGCCAGCCATACCCAGTAGAGCCGGTTGCCCCGCAGGACAATCCTGACTGAGGCGGTCACGAAGCGTGAGAAGCGCAGGATGGTGTCCAGGGGACCCTCACGTTCCATAGAAGTAGAAGAACTTCGGCATCGTGTTGAGCTCCTCTTTGAGCAGCAACACACGCTTGTTTTCGAGGATGTAGCGAATCTCGCTCTCGGGGTCGAGCATGTTCCCGAATTTGCGGGCCCCGGTCGGGCAGGCCTCGAGACAGGCGGGATAGCGACCGGCCCGGGTGCGCTGAATGCAGAACGTGCACTTCTCGACGACGCCCTTCGGCCGGGGCCGGTTGCCCAGGTAGTGCATCGACGGATTGAGCTCACCCTCGGGAACCGACGGCGCTTGCCAATTGAAGTGACGCGCGCCGTACGGACAGGCCGCCATGCAACAGCGGCAGCCGATGCACCAGTCGTAGTCGATGACCACGATCCCGTCGGGCTCGGTCCACGTGGCCCCGACCGGACAGACCTTCGTGCACGGCGCGTTCCGGCAGTGCTGGCAGGCTACTGGCACGTAGAACCGGTTTGGCTCGGGGACTTCTGCCGGCTCGTAGTACGGGTCGGCATCGGAGAAATCGACCCCCTTCTCCTTGTTCATCGACAGTACGCGAATCCACTGCACCTGCGGGTCGCGGGATTGGTTGTTCTCGGCCACGCAGGCGTCCACGCACCGACGGTTGCCGTTACAGCGCGAGAGATCCAGCGCGATGGCGAAGAGCACGCCTGGCATCGGCCCCGCATCCGATACGGTGACTGTCTTGGCGTATTTTTCGGAGTAGTCGCGTTCCCATGCTTTGATCGCCTCACGCAGCCTGTCTCGTGGGATCTCATGAAGACGACGTGGACCGCACGCGGTGAGGAGAAATCCTGCCGCCGCCGCTGAGGCCACCGACGCAAACTGCCGGCGCGAAACACGATCGGTGACTGTCTGATCCTTGGCCATCGAGATCTCCCGTCTACCTGGCCGTCCGCATCGGCGGGTGTGGCGCGGGCTGGGGCGCGAGCGACTTGAAATGCGGCTGGTGCGGGCTGTGGCAGTGCACGCACAGCAGATACTGCTTCGCGCCGTTCCACTCGCCGATCCGGCGTCCGTGGACGCCAGCCCGCCAGTCGCGGTACTTCTCGCCGTGACACTGGCCGCACACGCGGTACGACTCCTCGAACGGAACCAAGTCACCGCTGGCGAGGTGGAGCCGGTCGCGGTTGTCCGCGTCGTGACAGTCCAGGCACCAGCGATGTTCTTCGTCGTGTTTCAGCACGATGTCGTCGTGCGCCTCTTCGAGCTTCCGGCGCGTCCGGTTGGGCGGCATGTCCTTCGCGTTGTGACAATCGGAGCAGGGGAACACGCCTTCAGAGAAGGGTGGCGGGGGAACCTCGACACGGAGCTCGGCGGCCGCCACTTGAGGAGGCGCGCTCGCCGCCACGCCCTGATGGCCATCCGTGCCAGTAGTCCCAGTACCCGATTGCCCGCTCTCGCGGACGAACCCCCAGACCGCCCAGACCGCCAGTGCGCACGACAAGAGAAGCACGGTCCTGCGCATGGAGTTACCAGTGAGACGGTCCCGCTGCTCCTCGCGCCAACACCGCAACCAGCGAGACGTTCAGGGGCCCGATGGCGAGCGCGTGGCGGAAGGTTCGCGTGACACGACCCATGGATCCTCCTCGATCACTGTCGAGCCGCAACCGCTGCGGCCCGAGATCGTCGAGTCCCCCGGAAACTGCTTCTCGGCCCGTGGCCTGTAGCAGACCGTCATCCGGTCCCTCGACACGCACGCTCAGTCCGTCGGGTTCGCACGGCCTCGCATCGGTTTGCGATCAGTACGGACCGGCACTCGTCAAGCGACTGTGACGCTCGTCTGAGTCGGAACTCAGGAGATCGGCGTGTGACCACGCAACCTCGGTGCCATTGAGCCGGGAGGCCCTTCTATGTTCCGAACATTGTGGTTTTCGGCCGCTTAACGACCGCCGCCTCCACACAAGTCGTGCGAGGACACCCGTGGTCGACGCCGGCGCCGGATTGTCGGCAGCGCCGAGTCCCTGCCACGACGCCGCCCGAGTCGGGAGATTTCGCACACGCCGGGAGATTATCCCCATCAGCGAGGCCCGCTGATCGACGAGGGGCCGCCGGGGCCACACGTGCCGACTATGCGTGGGTGGGAGCGGTCGTGCGGATGGTCATGAGGGCTCGGGCGCAGCCCGCGGTTAGTGCAGAATAGTGCATGCTGCGGGGCCGCGAGCCCGCCCACGCAACGCGAGACGACGACTGCGCCGGTGGAGATCAACGCTCATGAGCCTGGCCCATTTCACACTGCCGACGCGTGAGGTCGAGAAGACCGCGTCCTTCTTCGAGCAGACGCTCGGGTACGTCCGCGATCCCGTGCCGTCAAACGTTCCGGACGAAACCGTCTGGCTCAACATCGGCCGCGGCCAGCAGATGCACGTCTTCTTCGTCGAGGGCTTCGAGGTGTCTCCATTCGAACGCGAGTTCGGACGCCACGTGGCGGTCTTCCATCCGGTCGGGGATTTCGATGGACTCAAGGCACGCCTGCGGCAGCGCGGGGCGGAGATCTTCGCACCGCTGCGCCCGACGCCCTTCGAACGCTTCTTCTTCAGAGAGCCGGTGAACGGATACGTCTTCGAAGTGATCGATCAGACGCGATCGGGGCGCTTCGAGTGAGGGCGATGGGCGGAGCTCACACTCCCTTGGCCAGCCACTTCGACCAGTAAAACGTCAGCGGCACCTTCCCGGTGTTGGTGATCCCGTGAATCGTGTCCCCGGCGCAGTACATCATCGCGCCCGGCCCGACCTGGGTCGTCTTGCCGGCACACTCGATTTCTCCGGTGCCCGACGCGACGATCATGAACTCTTCCTCCGGATGCTGGTGCGGCGGATGCGGGCTCGAGCCAGGGTCGAGCACGCACATGCCGGCGCAGAGGCCGCTCAACTGATCGGTCGGTCCGTTGTAATGCGTGAACACCCGGCACCCGAGGACTGGGTCGGTCGTCTCGATCGATTCGATACCGACAACGCCATCGGGCAGTTTGGGACCGGTTGAAGACGCGCTTACGACATTCTTATCGTAGTCAGCCATATCGGCTGATCGTCCAGCATCGCGTGGCTTCCGGTCAAGCCCGTCCCGCTCCTCATGCCCAGTTGACCCTCGGGACCTGCGGAGCGATGCGGTCGACCTGATCCATCTCACGGCGCAGGTCTTCCGGCATCGCCGGCTTGACGAGGTGGCGATCGAAGCCCGCGGCCCGCGAGCGCTCGCGATCCTCGGGGAAGCCATAACCGGTCAGCGCGATCAGGCGCACGTCCCATCCGCCAGGCTCGGATCGGATCTGCCGCGCCACCTCGTACCCGTCCATCCGCGGCAGGCCGATGTCGACGACCGCGACGTCCGGCCTGACGGCCGGGAACATCGCGATCTGATGACCGGGTCCGAAGCGCTTGCGTCGATGCCAACAATCGTGTCGAGTCCGTGGTCACCGCCAAGTCCGTGCTCGCATGGGTTGCGAGGGGCGCCGGCGACGCAGGGCAGCCGGTCGCCGAGGTCGTCGGGAGCGCTCCTCCCACGATCGGATCAGCCGCGTCGGTCACCGATGCCGTTCTGGCGATCTGCCAGACCGACGCCGACGCCCTGGCCCTGACCAGTGACGGCTCTTCGAGCGGCGAGCTTCAGGCGCTCGTCACGACGAGAGATATCGCGCGGGCCTTCGGCGACGAGCCCAGCGCAATCTTTCGCGAGATTCCGCTGGCGACAAACACCCGCGAGCTCGGCGAGCTCAATCATCGAGCGCGGGCACTGGCGCTGCGCTACCTGACGAGCGCAAGCTCGGTCACCTGGCTGGCGCGTTTCATGTGCCTGATCGACGTGCATGTTGTCCAGCGCCTCATCGCCCTCGCGGACGCGACGACTGCGCCGGCGTGCTGGTGCTTCTGTGGAGCGGCCGGCCGAGGGGAATCGCTGACCAGGCACGCCCCGCAACTGGTAGTCATCGTCGACGACGAGAGTGCGCGTCCCGAGCTGCTGCAGACCTGGGAACGGGTGTCGCAGGCGCTCACCGAATGCGACTACCTTCCCCGAGTGGACTCGTCGTTCGATCGCGCCGCGCCAGGATCGACCAAAGTCGCGAGCAGGGCCGAGTGGCAGACGCGCTACCAGAACTGGCTGCGCGATCCGGTGCGCGCGCAGATGTACCTGGCTCGCCCTCTGTTCGACCTGCGGGCAGTGCACGGCCGTGCATCGCTGTGGCGCGACATCGAGGCCTCGGTGATAGGCGCGGTTGACCGCGATGTCCTTCAGGTGCTCGCCAACGATTGCCTGGCGAGCCTGCCGCCGCTGACGTTCTTCGAGGACGCGGTCGTTGATGAAGCCGGCGAACACGCGGCTGTCTTTCGCCTGGAACAGAGCGCTCTGCAGCCAATCGTGGACGTCGGCCGCGTGTTCGGCCTGGCCGCGAAAAAGCCACTGGGCACGTCGACGGAGCAACGCCTGGCCAGTGCTCGAACGATTCTACCCGAGCACGAATCGATCTTCCGCGAAGCGTCAGAGACGTTGCGCATCCTGCTCTGGCAGCAGGGGCGCATCGGGATCGACCAGGACACCAGCGGTTCAGAGCTGCCGCCGGCGCTGCTCAGCCGCCACGACCGGCACGTCCTGAAGAGTGGGTTCCGCTCCATCCTGCGGCTGCTCGAACTCACTGGCAACTCGCCCTGGTATGCGGCGCTATGACCGGGCCGTCGTTCATCGACCGCTATCGCCAGTGTTTCGACACGACCTGGACCGATGCCACGCCGACCGAACAAGTGCGCTTCGTAGTGCTGGATTCTGAGACAACCGGACTCAACCCGCGAACCGACCGCATCATCACCATCGGCGCCGTCGCCGTCAGCGCGCGCGAGATCGTTCTCGAGGACTCCTTCAACGCCCTGCTGAAGGTCGCGAAGAACACCAGTGCGGTGCCGGTGCATGGCATTACGCGCGACGAGAGCCGCGGCGGATTGGAGGAGGCAGACGCCCTGGCGCGTTTTCTCGACTACCTGCGCGACGGGGTGATCGTCGGGCACCACATCGGTCACGACATCGACACCCTCGACGCGGGATACGAACGTGAATGGGGCTTCCGCACGATGAATCGCAGCCTCGACACGATGGACCTCACGCTGCACCTCGAGCGGGACGGCGCCTTCGCTGGCCGGCCGCCGATTCGCCAGTACACACTCGATGCGCTGTGCGAGATGTTCGACGTGATTCCGCACGACCGGCACACGGCGAGCGGCGACGCCTTCTTGACGGCGCTCGTCTTCCTGCGACTGCTGGGGCTGGCGGCTCGTCATGGGCGCACGACGCTCGCGCAACTGACTGAACCGTTTGTCGAGGAGGCGGCGTCGTAGCAGCCTTCACGTGACGCGGATGACGACCTTGCCAAAGTGCGTGCCGCTCGCCAGGTGGTCGTAGGCCGCGCGCGCCTCGTCAAACGCGAACACGCGGTCGATGATCGGCTCGACCTTCGACGCGTCAAGGGCACGGACCAGGGCCTCGAACATCGCCACGGATCCGACGTAGATGCCGTGGACCCGGACGTTCTTCTGCAGGATGGCGTACGTGTCGATCGGACCCGCCGTGCCGGCCAGGATACCAATGAGGCTCATCGTGCCGCCAAAGCGAAGCGCTTTGACGCTCTCGTCGAAGGTGCCGGCGCCGCCCACCTCGACCACGACATCGACGCCCCGCCCGCCGCTGGCGGCGCGAACCGCGTCGCCCCACTTCGGCTCCTGCCGGTAGTCGATCGTCGTCGCGGTACCCATCTCTTCGAGACGCGCGCGTTTCGCAGCCGAGCTCGATGTCGCGATAACGCGAGCACCGGCGGCGCGCGCCAGCTGCAGGGCAAAGATGGACACACCGCCCGTTCCTTGCACGAGGATGGTGTCGCCAGGCCTGAGCGATGCGGCCTCGAAGAGCGCATGCCACGCGGTCACGCCGGCGCAGGGCAGCGTCGACGCCTGCTCGAAGGAGAAATGCACGGGGACCTTGACCCATGCGCTCTCGGGGAGCACGCACTGCTCGGCGAGCACGCCGTCGATCGAGCCGCCGAGCGCGTTCGCATGATGTTCCTTCGTCAGGCCGCCGCTCGTCCACGTGGGAAAGAACGCGGCGGCCACGCGGTCGCCAACCTTCACGCGTGTGACCCGTTCGCCGACCGCGACGACCTCGCCCGCGCCGTCCGACACCGGAACGATTCGCTTCGCGCGCTTCTTTGCCGCGCGCGCCACCGCGAGGTCACGGTAGTTGAGGGACACCGCGCCGATGCGGACGACAACATCGAGTGGGCCGGGTTCGGATGGCGCCGGGCGATCGACGATTTGGAGCGCGGCGAACCCTTCCTCGGGATGCAGCTCGTATGCTTTCATGGCCGACAGCCGATTATACTCAGGGCCGAACCGCCGTTCGTGCTTCGCGGCATTGCCACATGTGAGGTCAGTCCATGGAAGCCGGGATCGATTCGAATCGAGGCACGCAGGCGCTTGTCCTCGCGACGATCTCCTTCACGCTGTCGTTCGCCGCCTGGGGCCTCATCGGGGGCCTCGCCTCGGTCTTCACCGAGCTCTACAGGCTGACCGCGTCGCAGACGGCGCTGCTGGTCGCGGTCCCCGTGTTGCTCGGGTCGCTCGCGCGACTCCCCATGGGCATGCTGACCGATCGCTTCGGTGGGCGGATCATGTTCGCGCTCCTCCTGGGGTTCTCCGCTATTGCGGCCTGGATCGTGCCGCTGACCTCCAGCTATCAAAGTCTGCTTGCGTCGGCGTTCTTCCTCGGCCTCGCCGGGTCGTCGTTCGCGATCGGGGCGGCGTTTGTCTCGCGCTGGACTGCCGCGGGCCGACAGGGCACGGCGCTCGGGCTCTATGGTCTGGGAACACTGGGACAGTCCCTCGCGGTTTTCGGCGGACCCGTTGTCGCGGGCTGGCTCGGCTGGCAGAGCGTGTTCCGCGGCACGACGATCGTCCTCCTCGTGTGGGCCGCGGTGTACGCGATGCTCGCGCGCAATCCTCCGCACGCCGCGAAGCCAGCGACCATGGCCGCCATGGTCGCGCTTCTCCGGCGCTCGTCCACGGCGTGGCTGCTCGGGGCCTTCTACTTTCTGACGTTCGGCGGTTTCGTCGCGTTCTCGATCTACCTGCCCACGCTCCTGCGCACGCAGTTTCACCTCAGCCCGGCCAATGCCGGGTTTCGAGCCGCAGGCTTCGTCGTCCTGGCCACGCTGATGAGACCTGTCGGAGGCTGGCTGGCCGATCGGATTGGCGGCGCGCAAGTGCTGTCGTGGGTGTTTGGCGGCGTGGCCGCGTTCTCGTGGCTGCTGGTGTGGCCGTCGATGGTTCCCTTTACCGTCGGCGCGCTGACGTGCGCAGCGCTCCTCGGCCTTGGCAACGGTGCCGTGTTCAAGCTCGTCCCCGAGCACTTCCCGAAAGACACGGGCACGGTCACGGGTCTCGTCGGCGCCCTCGGTGGCCTCGGAGGATTCTTCCCGCCGCTCGTGCTCGGCGCTTTCAAGGATACGTTCGGCGTGCTCTGGCCCGGCTTTGCCCTGTTATCCGCGACGGCATTGCTGCTGCGGGTAGCAAACCAGCGTGTGTTCCGTCCGGCGGACGTCGCGTGGACCCAGTCCTTGCCGATAGCGGCGCGCCGCAAGCTCGAACGCCTGCGCGCCGGCGCCTGGGCCGCGCTCTGGACCGTCGCGCTCGCGGCCGCCATCGTCGTCGGCTCGCGCCGCCTGGACCACTTCGATGCCGCGCTCGTCGGGTACACGTTCGCCACGCTCTTCGCGATGTTCGGGATCACATATCGCTATGCGATGTGGCTGAACCGCCCGCCGACGCAGATGTACTGGCGCCGCGGCTGGCAGGTGTTCCTGTCCCGTCGCAGCGCTTGGCCGCCGCGTCGCGGCGCTCGGCCGCCGTGCGCTCGTGGATTTCGCCGCGAACCGCTACATCTTCCGGCGCGGGCGGCTGCGGGGGCTCGCGCACTGGCTGATCATGTGGGGCTGTCTGCTCGCGGCGGCGATCACGTTCCCACTGGTCTGGGGCTGGATTCACTTCGAGACCGTGCCCGGCGATCTCCACGTCTATCGGGCGTTCGTGTTCGGCGTGCCGGCGCAGGACTTCCCTGTTGAATCCCCGATCGCATTCGTGATCTTTCATGGCCTGGTGTGGTCGGCATTTCTCGTGATCGCCGGCGTGATGCTCGCTTTCCGCCGGCGCATGATCGATCATGGGGCGGTCGCCGTTCAGCAGTTCGGTCAGGACATCCTGCCGCTGCTCCTGCTCTTCTCCATCAGCGTGACGGGCCTCATGCTGACGGCGAGCTACACGTGGATGAAAGGGTATGCGTACGATTTTCTCGCCATCCTGCATGCAGCCACGGTCATCGTGACGCTCCTGTGGCTGCCGTTCGGCAAGCTCTTCCACGTGTTCCAGCGGCCGGCGCAACTGGGCGTCGACTTCTACAAGGAGGCCGGGACAGAGGGCGAGCAGGCGCGGTGCCTGCGCTGCCGTCAGCCGTACGCGTCAGCGATGATGGTCCGCGACCTGGCGACCGTGGAGCGCGAGCTCGGTTTTTCGTATGAGATGACGGGCGGCGGCCACTACCAGCAGGTGTGCCCGAAATGCCGTCGCGCGCTCTTCGGCCTCTCGCAAGGCGCGCTGTGGCAGACGCACCTCAATGCGCGGGACATCGCGACGAGCCCCGCGCCATCGACAGAGAGGACACGCTGAGGTGGCGACACTTCCTGCGGACGAACGTCAGATCATCGAACGCTTCGGCCCGCATCTCTCGTCGATGAGCGCCGCACGGCTCTCGACGCGCGTCGAGCCCGACCGGCTCGTCAAGACGCACTGTTGCTTTTGCGGACAACAGTGCGGCATCCAGCTCAAGGTACTGAACAACGAGGTCATCGGCTTCGAACCGTGGGAAGAGTTTCCGTTCAATCGCGGCATGCTGTGCCCGAAGGGCGTGAAGCGGTACCTCCAAGGCTCGCATCCTGATCGTCTGCTCACGGCGGTGCGCCGCGATACGTCCGCCCGCGCCGGCTTCAGCGCCTTACCGTATGCGGATGCCGTGTCGCAGGTGGCCGCCGCCATCGATCGCCTGCAGAAGGCTCATGGTCCGGGCGCTGTTGGCGTGCTCAGCGGCGCGAGCCTGACGACCGAGAAGACGTACCTGCTCGGCAAGTTCGCGCGGGTGTGTCTCAAGACGCCGTTCATCGACTACAACGGCCGGCTGTGTATGGTCAGCGCCGGTGCGGCGAACAAGAAGGCGTTCGGCATCGACCGCACGACCAATCCGTGGTCGGACATGATTGGCACCGAGGTGATCTGGGTCGCCGGCTCGAACGTGGCCGAGTGCTCGCCGATTACCACCAACTACATCTGGCAGGCCAGAGAACACGGCGCTCGGGTGATCGTGCAGGACCCCCGGATCACGCCAATCGCCCGCACCTGCGACCTCTACCTGCCGGTGAAGCCTGGGCGCGACGCCGCGCTCTTCGCCGGCGTGCTGCAGATCATGATCGAGCGCGACTGGCTCGACCACGCGTTCATCGAGCAGCACACCACGGGCTTCGCGCTCGTCGCCGACTACTGCCGTCAATGGACCCTCGACCGCACGGCCGATGTCACGGGAGTGCCCCGGCGCGCGATCGAGCAGGCGGCGGAATGGTGGGGCACGGCGCGCTCCAGCTTCCTCTTCCATGCCCGCGGCATCGAGCATCACTCAAACGGCGTGCAGAACGCGCTCGGTACCATCAACCTCGTGCTGGCATCGGGACGCATCGGGAAGGCCACGAGCGGGTACGGCACGATTGTCGGCCAGGCCAACGGCCAGGGCGGGCGCGAACACGGCCAGAAGTGCGACCAGCTTCCCGGCTGGCGGGACATCACCAATCCGGACCACCGCCGCTACATTGCTGGCGTGTGGGACATCGAGGAGCGCGACCTGCCTGGTCCAGGAGTCGATGCCTACGAGATGTTCCGCAAGATCGACGCCGGCGAAATCAAGGGACTGCTGTCGATCTGCTTCAACCCGAAGGTGTCGCTCCCCGACAACACCTTCGTAACACGCTGTCTCGAAAAGCTCGACTTCTACTGCGCCATCGACTTCTTCCTGAACGACACCGCCCGCCACGCCGACATCGTCCTTCCGGGCAGCCTGCACGAGGAAGACGAGGGCACCGTCACCCAGGTTGAAGGCCGGGTCATCAAGGTGAACAAGGCCGTGGACTGTCCCGGCGAGGCGCGAGAGGACTGGCGCATCATCCAGGACATTGCTGGTGCGCTCGGACGCGAGAAGGGCTTCACCTTCGCCAGCCCGCGCGAGATCTTCGAGGAGCTGCGCCGGGCGAGCAAGGGCGGCGTCGCGGACTACTCGGGCGTGACCTACGAAAAAATCGAGCAGCAGATGGGGGTGTTCTGGCCCTGCTATAGCGAGGATCCACGGACCGGCGCTCCGACACCGGACGATGCAGGCACGCCACGGCTCTTCGAGCCGGGGAGCTACAACCCGATCGCGAAGGGGAACGGTCCATTCTACTTTCCGGATGGCCGCGCCCGCTTCAACGTCGCCGACTATCGCGATCCGGTGGACGATGCGAGCGAGGAGTTCCCGATCTTCCTGACTACCGGCCGTGTCGTGAGCCAGTTCCTGTCAGGGACGCAGACGCGCCGTATCGGGCCCCTGGTGAAGCAGTACCCGGAGCCGCTCATCGAGTTGCATCCGAGGCTTGCCGCGACACTCGGCATCGAGGACGGCGATTGGACGACGGCCGAGACCCGACGCGGCACCGTCACGCTGCGCGCGCAGGTCGTCACCACGATCCGACCCGATACGATCTTCATTCCCTATCATTGGCCGGGGAAGAAGAGTCCGAACCAGCTCACGGTCGCGGCGCAGGACCCGATCAGCAAGATCCCACAGTACAAGGTGTGCGGCTGCCGCGTGCGCAAGGCCGACGGCCCTCCGGATTACGCGGCCGACCTGGAGCCGCAGCAGTAGGCATCGCCATGGCCAAGCCGTCGTACCTGCACTTCTTCATCGACCCCAACCGCTGCATCGGCTGCCAGTCGTGCGTGCAGGCCTGCACCGAGTGCGACACGCATCGCGGCGAGTCGATGATCCACCTCGAGTACGTGGAACGCTCCCACAGCGTGCAGACGGTGCCGGTCGTGTGCATGCACTGCGAACAACCGACCTGCGCTGAAGTCTGCCCCGCCGACGCGATCAAGCGCACGGGCGACGGGGTAGTGCAGTCGGCGCGCAAGCCTCGCTGCATTGCGTGCGGCAACTGCGTTGTCGCGTGCCCGTTCGGCGTGCCGGAGCTGTACGAAGACCGCAAGATCATGATGAAGTGCGACATGTGCTACGACCGGACGAGCGTCGGCAAGAAGCCGATGTGCGCCACGGTCTGTCCGAGCCAGGCGCTCTTCTTCGGCACGCGTGAGCAAATCGAGCAGCTGCGGCCGATGTCGACACCCGTCAACCAGTTTCAGTTCGGCAATCAGACCATCACAACGCAGGTGTACATGATGACGCCGCGGGCACTGACCACATCGGCGGCTTACGTCGACGTCACGGCGGCCATGGCCGATCAGGCGCGGAGTCGCGCCGTGTCGCTGAAGGTCGTGCCAGTCGATGAGTCGCGTGGGGCGGGAGCCGGCGGCGAAGATCCGTTTGCCGACGTGGAGGTCGCGCGGAACCCGGCACTTCCGACCTCCTGATCTCCTGGCCTCCTGTTATCTTGTGACACGTCTCCGAGGCACAAATGGACCCGAGACCTTCGATTGACGCACGGGTGAGCTCGCCGGGACTCGAGGAGCTCACCGGCACGGCACCGGACGACCTGTACGCGAGGTTTCGCAATCGCGAGACGATTACGACTCCACCGGATGGCTCTCCTTCCGACGCCCAGCCCGCATGGCGGGAGGACTTCCCCATCGACTGGCCGCAGGATCAATACGTCGAGCGCCGCGATTTCATGAAGTTCCTGGTGCTCACGAGCTTTGCGCTCACGATCGGTCAGTTCTGGATCGCGGGGCAGAACTGGCTGCGGAGACGGCGCGGCCTCCCGGAGAGCCGCCGCATTGCCTCGCTCGACGACCTCCCGATCGGTGGCTCGCTCGTCTTTCAGTATCCAGGCGAGCTCGACAATTGCGTCCTCGTGCGCCTGTCGGCGCGCGAGCTCGTTGCGTACAGCCAGAAGTGCACTCACCTGTCGTGTGCCGTGATCCCGGAGCCAGAGCGGGGCGTGCTCCATTGCCCGTGTCACGACGGATTCTTCGACCTTCGATCCGGAGCGCCGACCGCCGGACCGCCTCGCCGACCGCTGCCGCGGGTTGCGCTCGAGATCCGTGGGCGGGCGGTCTACGCCACCGGCATGGAGTGGAGAACCACCTGACATGACGCTCCGCCGGCCGTTCACGCGGGAACAGCGCACGACCATCCTCTACGGGATGCTCGCGTTCGTCCTCATCATTGTCATCCTGCAGCTGTGGCTCTTGACGGCGACGATGAACGCATTTCTGGGCGGAGACGAGTCTGTGATCTGGCCCGCGGCGGTCGCGAGCCTGGCCTGCTTTTTCCTCAACGCGGGGCTGCTTCGATACCTCTATCGGGTGGAGCGCCGACAGACCTGATGACTCCCGCCGCGGTGATGCCGCCTAGGCGCTTCCCTGGTCGAGCGATTGAGTTATCTTCGGTAGTATGAAATTCGCCAGCATCCTGTTCCGCGTGGCTGCTGTCTGGGGACTGATGGTGCTCGCACCGTTGTTCTTCTTGTTCGACGGCAGCGGAGTCGCGGGAAACCCACCGTTCACGTATCTGCAGGCCTACTTCGGCTTTCTCTCTGTGACGCTCGCCTGGCAGCTCGCCTTCTGGGTCATCGGATCGGACCCGGTGCGTTTCCGCCCGTTGATGATTCCCTCGATGATCGAGAAGTTCGGCTTCGTTCTCGCGCTTGCCGTGTTGTACGCGCTCGGACGCGTGGGGTCGCGGGAGGTGCTGCCGGCCCTGCCGGATCTGGTGTTGGGGGCGCTCTTCGTCGCGGCGTACGTCAAGACACACCCGTCGACACCAGCGTCTTGAAGCCGTCTCATGAGCACGGCCGACGGCCTATCACGATGAGCGCGAAGTAAGCTTTTTCAGGCAAGAACTTCACGGGCTTGGTGAGCTTCGAGACCTTCGTGACGGGTCTACGCTTTGTGAGGCAGCTTCACTGGCCGACGGCGCGGCTGAACGCGGCCGTGCCGCCGACCACCGGCAGCCGGAGCGAGGTCCGGCCGACGTCGATGGTCAGCTCGGTGCCGGGCTTCGGCCAGAGCGTGAAGTCGCGATCGCTCGAGAAGATCATGAGCCCGATCCGCTTGCCGGCCGGGACAATCTGATCGTCAGGCTGCAAGTCGAACGTCAGTGTGTAGAACCGTCCCGGCACGAGCGGCTCGCCGCGCGTGCGCGCGTGGTAGTCGCCACCGTGCTCGAGCGAGTCGTGATTCTGCGGATCGGCCCAGCCGCGCGTGATGAGGTTCGCCGGGCTGATCGGACCGTCGGTCCACGGCAGCGTCACGAGCCACACCGAAAGATTCGCGGCCGGCTTGCTCGACGCGAGCCGGACGGTCACGCGTGATGTCCCTGACAGGTGGACCGGAGCCGTCAGCTGGTTCGTGGCGTACAACAGCCGCGCGTCGGATGCCTCGGCACTGGCCAGCGCGGGACCGGCGAGCTCGACGTTGTCGACGAGCTTCTCCATCGCGTCCTGCGACGGTCGATCGAGCGCGAGGCCGCCAGTGCGACCGCCTCCCGCCCCGAGGTGAAGCGTCACGTCAGACGCGTCGGGATTCGGGTAGTCGGCGTACGGGACCGGCGGCGGCATCGAGCCCCGCCCGCGGCCGCGGCCAGTCCCGCCGGCAGCCGGCGGCTCGGGCGCGGCTGGCGCCGCGGCGCTGTCCGGACTTGTCTCGCGCACGATCCAGGCCTTCGGCTCACGCTCGACGCCGTTCTCGACGCCATACAAGTAGCGCGTGAACCACTTGTTCATCATCTCGAGCGGCGGCGCGCCACCGTGGCCGCCCTGGTGGAAGTACGCCCGCAGAGGCACCCGGCCTTTGAGCGCCTCGTAGATCCGGACGCTGTGTTCCGGCACGACGTTCCAGTCGTTGAAAGCGTGCGACATGAAGACCGCGGCCTTGATGCGGCCAACCTTCTTCAGCAGGTCGCGCGACGCCCAGAAGTCGTTGTAGTCGCCGTGCGCCCGGTCGCGGCCGCGCGCGAACTCACCGTCGCGATACGTCCGGTTGCAGTAGTCGCGGTGCGCCGGGTCACCGCTGTTGATGAAGTCGTAGAGAAAATCGATGTCCTCGCCGAGCCATCCACCCGGATGACGCACGAGGCCGTTCGACCGGTAATAGTGGTAATAGGAGGTGTTGGGCGCGACCGGAATGATGGCCTCGAGCCCCTTGACGCCGGTCACGGCGGCCGCGACTGGAATGGTGCCGTTGTAGGACGTCCCGGTCATCCCGACCTTCCCCGTCGACCACGAGGTCGCGACGACCGCCTCGACGCCATCGATGGTCGTGAACCCCCTGGCGCGTCCGTTCAGCCAGTCGATCACCGCCTTCGGCGCGAGCTCCTCCGGGTCGGAGCCGACCGTGACACAGCCTTGTGAAAGGCCCGTGCCAGGCGCGTCCGAATGGACCACCGCAAAGCCCCGCGGCACCCACGTGGCGACGAGCGAGGTCGAGACATTCTCACGTGCCGGCTTGAACACGATCGACGCCTGCGAGGTCCGCGGCGGCGGCGCCTCGCCGATCTCCTGCTTCACGTCCCAGAGGAACTGGCGGTTGCCGGATGTCCCGGCGAAGTAGGGCGAAGACTCGTAGAGGACCGGGACCTTCAGCCCCTCCGTATCGGTCTGTTGCGGCCGCGTGACGTCGACGAACATCCGATCGCGCTTTCCGTCCCCGTCGGAATCGAACTCGGTTTCGACGAAGAGCGTCTGGCGAATCCACAACGCCTGATCCTCGAACGCGGGAACGATCTGCGCCTGCCCGTCGACGAACACCGGCCGCGCGCCCTGCCCTGGCGCCGATTGCGCCCCGGTCCGCGGGCTGCCGAGCACCGCAACACACAAAACCGCGAGCGCACTGCTCCGGACCAGACGTGAACCCACTCGGCTTCTCATGTTCGGCTGCGCTCCTGACGCGGACGCGCGCGGTCCGATCTGGACCAGCAGGCGCGTGCGAAATCCTAGCGTACGTGGGCACGCTCAGGGCCCAGGGCTCAGGCAAGATCTTCGAGAGCGATGTCGAAGGTTTGCTTGAGCCCTGAGCCCCGAGAGCCTGTGAAGAATCGTACGTAGTGTCCGCCTTTAGGGACGTGTCCTGATCCGGCTGAAGCCGGACACTACATCCGTTGGGTCTGCACGTAGGCGTCGAGTGCCAGATAGCGTGGCCGGAGGGAATCCGGCGCATCGCGGATGGTCTCGTCGAGGTGCTGCACGCGGCCGCCGCCGGCATCGTATCGGAGCCATGTCGCCAGGCCGGACCCGTTCGGATCGCCGGCGCGGGCGAAGTTGGCCCAATACGTCACGATAGCGTCGGAGAGTTTCCGATCGCCCGGTTCCCACGTCACGTTGCGGATGGAATCGAGGGTCCCGAAGACGTATTCGATTTCCCCGGCGTGCCGCGCGCCGATATCGCGCGACGTCGCCGCCATGCCATTGATCTTCGTGTCTGGTGCGACGGGAATCTTTCGGTCGAAGGAGTAGCGATAGACCGGTGCCTTTCCGGTTTGCGTGTGCATCTCGATCCACTTCCACGTCACGTGGCCGATGAAGACATCGCTCGCCAGCGCAGCGGCCGACTCGAGGGCCTCGGCGTCCGTCGTGGCGGGGTAGGCCTTCAGGATCGCGTCTGCCTGATCGCCGAAGCGTTTCCGCGTGTCCTCGGTGAAGCTCTGTGCCGTGGGCGTCTGCTTGGCGAGGACCACGCCGCCGCGGACTTCGTCCGCATTCCAGCCGGCGAGCAGTGGCACGTGAGCCTGCGTGCCGGCGGCGAAGGTCGTATACACGTCTTCGCGGAGAAAATAGCCGTCGATGTTCGGCGAAAACCACGGCTGGGTCTTCAGCGCGGCGTTCAGCAGTTCTTCGCCTGACCTGGCGCGAAGCGCCGCGAGCGATTCAGATCCGGACGAGGACGCGAACTTCGCGCCCTGCTGCTCGGTCGCCGCGAGCGACTGGAGCGCCAGCGTGCCGTTGCCAGCCGAAAAGTAGGCGCCGCTCTCGCCGATGGCCCGGTGAAAGAGTCCCGTGGCCAGCGGCGAAGCCATGAGCGCGCTGACCGCGAACGAACCCGCTGATTCGCCGAAGATGGTCACGTTCTGCGGATTGCCGCCAAAGGCCGCGATGTTCTCCCGGACCCAGCGAAGCGCGGCCACCTGGTCGAGCATGCCGTAGTTGCCCGACGCGTTGCGGCCGGACTCCTTGGAAAGCTCCGGGTGCGCAAAGAATCCGAAGATGCCCAGGCGGTAATTGATCGTGACGACCACGACGCCATGGCGCGCGAGCGCGTCGCCATCGTGCCGGGGCTCCCGGCCGGCGCCCGCCTGGAACCCGCCGCCGTGAATCCATACCATCACGGGCAACTGATCGCCCGCTGCCGCCGCGGGCGTCCAGACGTTCAGATTGAGGCAGTCCTCGCTCGCCGGCTTCGGAAACGTGATGTCCCCGAAAATCTGGCCCTGCATGCACTGCGCGCCGAATTCCGCGGCGTCCCGCACGCCGTCCCAGGGCGGGGCCGGCCGTGGCTCTGTCCACCGCAGGTCGCCGACGGGAGCGGCCGCAAAGGGAATGCCCCTGAAGGCTCGAATCTGTCCATCGGTGCTGGCCGTGCCTTTCACGAGGCCACCTGTGGTCTTGACCTGGGCGGCGGCGACAGTGGACATGGCGGTCGTTGTCAGAAAAATGATTGTGGCCATCCGCCACGGTTGTCCGGTGATGCACATGGTCGTCGCTCCCTATGCAGGTCTGAGTTGCGGCCGCGTGTTCAGGGCGGTGACCACGCCCGATCGCAGGTCTCGCGCGCTCGTCACGCTGAATCCAAGGTCGCGCAAGCGTCCGTCGTCGAGCCCGTAGACGAGCGCGTGAACCGCCAGCGGCTGACCCCGGGCCCATGCGTCCTGCACGACCGTCGACTTGCAGACGTGGACCGCCTGTTCGATGGCGTTCAGCTCGCACAGTTTGTTCACGCGCGCTTCGAGCTCACGCTCCCCTGAGCCCGTCGAGGGAGCGGCATTGTCCACCTGCATCGCGTATTTCGCGTGGACGTCCTGCACGTGGCGCAGCCAGTTGTCGATGAGGCCGAGCTTCGCGCCTTCGACGGCCGCACGGACGCCGCCGCAGCCGTAGTGGCCGCACACGATGACGTGGCGGACGCGAAGCACATCGACGGCGTATTGCAGGACCGACAGGCAATTGAGATCGCTCGGGACGACCACGTTGGCGACGTTGCGATGCACGAACAACTCGCCCGGCATGAGGCCGACGATTTCGTTGGCCGGAACCCGGCTGTCCGAACACCCGATCCACAGGTACTCGGGCGCCTGTTGGGCCTTCAGCTTGTCGAAGAAATCCGGCCGCGCCGCCACACATCGTGCGGCCCAGCGTCGATTGTTCTCGAAGAGTTCCGGTAGATCCTGCACGTCGGCTCCTGTCAGTCGCGAACATGGCAGTCTACCCCAGGGGTTAGGTTCAGGGTTCAGGGCATGTTGAGCCTCGTGCTTGATCTCAGCTGGATTCTGCCTTACTAGTGAAAGCATGATGACTCGACGAACCTTGATCGAAAGCGCGGCCGGATTGCTGCTGCTCGCCCGGCACGCGACAGCCCAGACAAGCGCCGGGCGCAGCCAGCCGCTCTTCAACCATGACCTCCCGCCCGTGAATCTCGACAACTGGGCGGTCACCGCAGTCGAGGTCACTTACGGCCCCGGGCAGCGGTCGGCAGCGCACAGCCACCCGGGCATCACCATTGCCTACGTGCTCGAAGGGGAGATTCGGTCCAAGGTCGGCAACGACCCGGAACGCACATATTCCGTCGGCCAGATGTTCTTCGAGAATCCGGGAGAGCTTCATGCCGTATCGGGAAACGCCAGCGACACGAAGCCGGCCAGGCTGCTCGCCGTGCTGCTGGCCGAAAAGGGTAAACCACTCACGACTCCCGCGAAGGGATGAGGTGAGAAGACGCGCGCTGGCCCCCTCGAATCGCTGAGCTTGTGCGATGTGCTATGCTGTCTACTGAAATGACCGCATGGTCATTTCAGTAGACTCATGAGTTCCCCAAGCAAGCCGAGCAAGACCGACATCGTCACCGACTTCCGCCGCTCGCAGCTGCTCGACGCGGCGCGCGAGCGGTTTGGCAAGCACGGGCTGGCGGGCACCACCGTCGACGGCATCGCCAAGAGCGCCGGCGTCGCCAAGGGTACCGTCTACCTCTACTACAAATCGAAGGAAGACATCCTGCGGCACGTGCTCGACGAGGATCTGACGCAGTTCCAGCACGACACCGTGCCGATCATTGCCGGGCCTGGGGAGATCGACGACAAGCTGCGTCGCTTTGTCACCAGTGCCCTGACGTTCTTCGACCGCAAGCGTGACTTCTTCGAGCAGGTCCATTTCGAGATGGGGACCGACGTCCGTAAGAAGGCACAGCAGCGGCTCGAGGTGGTGTTCAGGGCGCAGGTGGACTCCTGGCGCGCCACACTCCGCGATGCGCAGCGGGCTGGACTCGTCGGGCCGCTCGACCTCTCGGCAAGCGCGCAGACGATCGTCGCCGTCGCAACCGGGCTGGCCAAGCAGCGGCTGAATGGCTGGACGACCGGACCGATCGACGACATTGCCGCGCACGCGAGCGGGATGCTGTGGAAGGGACTGGCGGCGCGATGATCCGGCTTCGTTCGTTGATGGTCACAACGCTCCTCGTCCTGCCGGCGGTGGCCGGCGCACAAGGTCAGTCGCTTCCCGTCGAGCTGCGTGGCGTGCCGACCGGTGAAGTGATCTCCTCGCCGCTGTCGTTGACGCTTGCCGAGGCCGTGCGGCGCGGGCTGGCGCAGAACCTCGCGGCCATCCTCGAGGAGCAGCGCCTCAAGGGCACCGAGAGCACACGGCTCGCGGCACTGAGCGAGCTGCTGCCGCACGTTTCGGGATCGGTGCGGAAATCCGATCAGGTCATCAGCACTGTCGCGTTCGGCTTCGAGATCCCGGGCCTCCCCACCGTCATTGGCCCCTTCGGCGTCTTCGACGCCCGCCTGTCGATGTCGACGCCGCTCTTCGACGCCCGCGCCATCGGCGGGTATCGCGCGGGTCAGGCACTTGTGCGCGCCGGACGGGCCGACTTTCGCGATGTGCGCGAAACGATCGTCCTCGCTGTCGGCACGCTGTACCTGCAGGTCCAGGCTGACGCCGCTCGCGTCGAGTCCGCCCGGGCGCAGGTGTCGACTGCGGAAGCCCTGGTCACCCTCGCCGAGGATCAGCGTGCCGCGGGACTCGTGGCGGGCATCGACGTCCTCCGCCAGCAGGTGCAACTGCAATCCGCGCGGGCGCGCGTGATCGTCGCCGAGAATGCGTTCGAGAAACGCCGGCTCACGCTGGCGCGGGCGATCGGCCTCCCTGCCGGACAGCGGTTCACGATCGCCGACACGACCACCTTTGTCGCTGCGCCGGCCATGACGATCGATGAAGCCGTCAGCGAGGCCGTCGCGCATCGCGAAGACCTCAAGGCCGCGCAGGCACGCGTCGAGGCGGCGCGGTTCGCGCGCCGCGCCGAAGCCGCCGGCTGGCTGCCGACCATGCACCTCGATGCCGACCTTGGCGCACTCGGCGCACACGCATCGGACACCGACCGCACGTACAGCATCGCCGCCACGGTTCGCGTCCCTATCTTCGAAGGTGGCAATACCAAGGCGCGCGTGCAGCGCGCCGACGTCGACCTGCACGAGCGCGAAGCCGAGCTCGCGGATCTGACGGGCGGCGTGCGCTACGACGTTGAAGCGGCGCTCCTCGATCTCAAGGCCGCGGACGCTGGCGTCGTCGTCGCAGACAGCGCGCGCACGCTCTCGCGCCAGGAGCTCGACCAGGCGCAGGACAGGTTCAAAGCCGGCGTCGCCAGCACGCTCGAGCTCGTGCAGGCTCAGCAGGCGGTCGCCAACTCGAACGAACTCTACATCGCGAGCGTTTACGCGCACGCGGTGGCGAAGGGCACGCTGACGCGTGCCACCGGACAGGTTGAACAGAAATTCGTCGCACTCGTCGGAGGGCTGCAGTAAATGGCCGCGGAAGAATCGAAGGTCAAGGGACGCCGGTACTGGATCGCCCTCGGCGCCATCAGCGTCATCGCCATCGCCGGATTCTTCGCTTGGCGGGCACTGCTGCCACGCGAGGGCACGGATGACGCGCAAGTCAGCGGTCACGTGAGTCCGGTGGCCACGCGCGTCGGCGGAACCGTGCGGGCGATCACAGTCGAAGACAACCAGGCCGTGAAGGCCGGTGACGTCCTCGTCGAGCTCGACGCGCGCGACTACCAGCTGGCGGTGGCCAAGGCCGAGGCCGATGTGGCGGCGGCCGAAGCCGCCGCGCGGGCTGCGCGGAGCGACGTGCCGATTACCTCGAGCAGCGCGCGCAGCGGCCAACAGGTCGCACAGGTTGCCACTGGCAACGCCGACGCCGGCTTGCGCGCGGCGGCGCGAGAAGTCGAGGCCTCGCGCGCGAAGGTCGCGTCGGCGGAAGCGCATCTCGAGGAGCTGCGGGCTCGGGCGACTCGCGCCGGCCAGGATTTGTCGAGGCTGGCGCCGCTCGCGGCCAAGGACGAGATCCCGCGCCAGCAACTCGACATCGCCACCGCCGACAAGCAGGCTGCCGATGCCGCTGTCTCGTCGGCCGACGCGGACGTTCGCGAGGCGAAGGCCAACCTCGATGTGGCGGAAGCGAGACGCGCCCAGGCCGAAGGCATGGTCGCGCAGTCGCAATCGCAGGCGCGGGCCGCCGACACGGCGCCGCAGCAGATTGCCCTGATCGAGGCTCGCGCGTCGGGAGCGGACGCACAGGTGCTGCTGGCCCGGGCGGCGCTCGATCAGGCGCGCCTCAACCTCGAGCGAACGGTGGTGCGGGCGGCGGCAGATGGCATCGTCAGCCGCCGCACGGTGGAGCTCGGCCAGGTCGTGCAACCGGGTCAGACGCTGATGGCCGTCACTTCGCTCCGCGACGTCTGGGTCACGGCCAACTTCAAGGAAACACAGCTCCGTTCCATGGTCGCCGGCCAGCGCGCCGAGATCGAAGTCGACGCCTACGGCGGCCGCCGCTATGCCGGGCGCGTCGAATCGATCGCCGCCGCCACCGGCGCCACCTTCAGCCTGCTCCCGCCGGACAACTCGAGCGGGAACTTCGTGAAAGTGGTCCAGCGCGTGCCGGTCAAGATCGTGCTCGAAGCCGCTGCCGACACATCGGCCGTGCTGCGTCCGGGCATGTCGGTCAACGCGACGGTCTTCCTCCGCTGATCCTCCGGCGCTGACGCGAGACTGTCATGTCGCGATCCCCTGCTGCTGCCGCCGCCGCGCCTGCTGTCGTCACGGCGTTCGCCGACGCGGTGCCGGTGCCCGGCCGGTGGTTCATACTCGTCGGGCTGATCACCGCCGCCATCATGGAGGTGCTCGACACGACGATTGTCAATGTCGCCCTGCCCCAGATGGCCGGCAACCTCGGCGCGACGCGCGAGGAAGTGGCGTGGGTGAGCACGTCGTACATCCTGGCCAACGTGATCGTGCTGCCGATGACGGCGTTCTTCACCGAGCGCTTCGGCCGCAAGCGTTACCTCACGTTCTCGATCATCCTGTTCATCATCGCGTCGATTCTGTGCGGCACGGCCACCAGCCTCGGCCAGCTGGTGCTGTGGCGACTGCTCCAGGGCGCCGGCGGCGCGGCGCTGCTCTCGACGGCCCAGGCCACGCTACGCCAGATCTTTCCGCGCGAAGAGCAGGGCCTCGTCCAATCGATCTTCCTCCTCGGCGTCATCGTCGCGCCGACGCTCGGACCGACGCTCGGCGGTTACATCACCGACAACGCGAGCTGGCACTGGTGCTTCTTCATCAACCTGCCGATCGGCATCGCGTCGGCGTTCCTGGTGACGACGTTCCTGCACGACCCGCCGAATCAGGTTCTGCGCACCGGCAGCGTGGACTGGCTCGGCATCGTTTTGCTCATCATCGGCGTCGGCTCGCTGCAGTACGTCCTCGAAGAAGGCAACATCAAGGACTGGTTCTCGAGCCGCCTGTTGGTCTACCTGACCACCGCTTCGGCGATCGCGTCGACGATCCTCATCTGGTGGCAGCTGTCGCCGCGCAACCGGCATCCGGTGATTGAACTGAAAGTGTTGCGCAATCGGGATCTCGTGGCGTCCATCGTGCTCTTCGTCGTGCTCGGATTCGGGCTCTATGGCGGCGTCCTGATCTTTCCGCTCTTCACCCAGACCATCCTCGGCTTCTCGCCGACCGAGACCGGGCTGGCGATGATGCCCGGCGGAGTGGCAACCGCCGTGATGGCGCTGGCGTGCGGCCGGATGCTGAGCGGCCGGCGGCCGCTCGTCGATCCCCGTGTGCTCATCCTGTGCGGCATGGGGCTGATGCTCCTGGCCATGTGGACGCTCGGCCACCTGTCGACGTCGGCAGGCGAAGCCGATGCGCGCTACGCGCTGGTGCTGCGGGGCCTGGCGCTCGGCCTGTTGTTCACGCCCATCAACAATGTGGCGTTCGGGAATCTGAAGCCGGAAGAGGCGCAGCAGGCCTCGGGTCTGATCAACCTCGCGCGCCAGCTGGGCGGCAGCTTTGGCATCGCCGTCCTCGGCTCGTTTCTCACGCGACACATCGCGTACCACCGCGCGGACCTGGTCTCGAACATGTACCCGGGCAACCCGGCGTTCGCGGAGCGCTACGATGGGCTGGTCGCCGCCCTCGCCGGCCAGGGATTCTCCATCGTCGACGCGCAGCAGCGCGCTCTCGCGATTCTCGACGCCACGATGATGCGCCAGGCGTCGATGCAGGCCTACAACGATGCCTGGCTGCTGCTCCTCGTGTGCTTCATCTGCGTCGCGCCGGCAGTCTTCCTGCTGCGCAAGCCGCGCTCGCGTCAGGCGACCGCCGACGCGCACTGACGGGCGGCTCGTCAGATCCGAGCGTCCTCCGTAGGTCACCCTTCACAGACCAGGAGGTCAGGAGCTCTCAGAATCCAACATCAGCTGCTACATCGCAGCCGCTTCACACGGCCGGCGAGATCGACGTCATCCGGAAATCCTCGATCCGCATCGCCGGCACGAGCGCCGTGCCCGGGTTGTCGTACGCCTCGCCGACGTGCATCGGCACGGGCCTGCCGAGCGCCGAGATGTTGTTGAATCCGCGCGCCGGCCCGTCGTTCCAGCGGAAGTTCTGCACCGGCCCGGCAATCTCGCCGTTCTCGACGAGGAACGTCCCGTCGCGCGTCATGCCGGTGTTGAGGAGCGTCATGCCGTCGACGACACGGATGTACCAGAAGAAGGAGACCAGCAGTCCGCGCCTCGTCGACTTGATCATCTGCTCGATCGACTGGTCTCCACCGTCCATGACCAGGCTCATCTGCGGCGTCGCGGGCGTCGGCGCCACACCGCGCTTGTTCGCCCAGAAGCGATCGTAGGCGAGGTTTTTCACCACGCCCTTCTCGATCCACGTGGTGGGTTTCGCGGCCAGGCCGTCAGGACCAATCGGTGTCTGGCGCAACACGCTGTTGCCGATGTCGCTCCTGATCGTGACGTTGTCGCCGAACACCTTCTGTCCGAGCTTCGTCGAGCCTGCCTCGGCGCCGCTCATGAAACTGCGGCCTTCCTCCGCCTGCCGCGCGTTCAGCGAGCCGAGGAGCAGCGACAGGAATCGCGCCGCCGGCCGTGGCTCGAGGATGACGGTGTAGGTCCCCGGCTCGATCGCGCGCGCCTTCCGTGACGACAGGGCTTTGGTGGCCGCGGTCTCGCTGATCGCTGCGGCATCGATCTGCGTGACGTCCTTCAGGCCGGTCGTTCCGGCCCATCCCGATCCGGTGCCGTCCGGCGTCCGGCACGTGAGGATCAGGCTGGCCTCGGCGTAGCGGTGGTAGGCGAAGAGCCCGGCCGAGTTCGCCCGCGCGTCGGTCCAATGCAGCTTCGGGATATAGCCGGCGCCGACAACGCCCTTCTTCTCGCAGACGTCGATGCTCTGTTTCACGAGGCGGGCGCGCTCGGCGGGACCGAAGCTGACCGCCGCGGGCAGCGCGGCCTCGACCACGATGTAGTCCTGCGGCGGCTTGAGGAGGGGCATCAGCTCGGGATTGTCCGGCCGCTGCTTCGCCAGGCTCTGTGCCTCGGCAATCGCGCGCTTGAGCGATGCATCGTCGAACTGGTGGATGGTGGTCGATGCAGATTTCTGCCCGTACCGCACCGTGATCGTCACTTCCTGATCGTGTTCGATCAGGTTGGCGGTAATCGTCGAGTTGGCATAGCGCGTCGCCGACCGCTCGCCGCCCGAGAACTCGACCTCGACGGCCTCGGCTTTGGCCATGTCGAGGATCTTGTCGGTGATCGCCTTGACCTCGTCGCTTGAATAACTCATGTCGTTGTTTGCTTGGAGCCTCATCCCCAGCGCCTGCCGCCCTTCGCTTCGCTCGGGCCGCGGCTAGTGACCATCAGGTGCTTGGAGCACGACTCTGTCTGTCACCGCGTTGTATGCAGATTCTGTCGGGGCCCCACCTCCCGCTCCTAGCTCGCGCGGCGACCTCGGCCGCGCTCGGGCCGCAGGCGCTACGCGTACGCCGCGCCGACCATGATTCGGCGGATGAGGCACGGCGACGATCCGTGCGACGGGTGATTCGACTGGACAGGCTGCCCCTTGGCGTCGCCCGTCATGCCAACGTGTTCCCACGCCTCGGGCGGACCGACGGCGTCGAGGTTGGCCCAGAAGTCGGTCGTGATGGCGTTGTAGGTGAAGTCGGTGACCATCCGCGTCTTCTTGCCGTTCTTGATCTCCCAGAACGCGTCACCGCCGAACTGTCCGTTGTAGCGCTGCTGGTCGATGCTGAAGCTGCCCATGCCGTCGACCAGAACACCGTCCTTCACGTCGGCAATCATCGCATCCACGTTCGGCGACCCAGCCGGGCCGGCTTCCATCTGAATGTTGGGCATGCGCAGGAATGGATAGTTGCGCCAGTGATTGGCGAACGTGCACCCGCGGCTGAAGTTCTCGTTGAGGAGATACGCCGTCTCGCGGTTGGTCTGGAGACCGACCAGCACGCCGTCCTTGACGATCTGCCACTTCTGCGACTTCACGCCGTCGTCGTCGAACCCGACCGTAGCCATGCCGCCGGGAAAGGTGCGATCGGCGGTGACGTTGAACTTCGGCGATCCGTACTTCAGTTTGCCGATGTCGGCGATTTTGACAAAGCTCGTCCCGGCGTAATTGGCCTCGTAACCGGCGATGCGGTCGAGCTCGGTCGCGTGCGCCACGATCTCGTGAATGGTCAGGGCGAGATGCGAGGGCATCAGCACGAGATCCTTCACACCCTGACCGACGGGCTTCGCCTTCGAGTGCTCGATCGCTTCGGCGGCGATCCGTTCGGCCTGGCCGGGAAGATCGCACGTGAGCAGGTACTCGTAGCCGCCGCCGGCAGCCTTTTCGTAGTTGCGCGTCTTCACCTGCGTGCCGGTTCTGGCCGTTGCCGAAGCGCTGCAGTTGCAGAAGTGGAAGAGCTGTTCGATGAACGACCCCTCGCTCGTGGCGAGATACTTCCACTCGTATTCGAAGCCGGCGGTCGCGGTGGCGAAGAGGATGCCCGGCGTCTTCTGGACCGCGCTGGTGACGCCGCGGAGGAGCTCCACCTTCTCCTCGAGCGGCACGGACCACGGATCTTTCTCGAACGGCATCTGCCAGTACTCGTCGTACTTCTCGACCGCTGCCAGACGGACGTCGGTCTTCTTCGCGACTGCGCTGGCGCGGGCGATGTCGGTGGCGACGCCGGCAACGCGCTTGATCTCCTCAGGGGTGACGAGCGGGCTGCTGGCGAAGCCCCAGACGCCGCCATGGATGACGCGTATCCCGAAGCCGTAGGTCTCCACGGTTCCGCCGCCACCGCGGCCGCCGAAACCGTCGCCGCCGAAACGGCCGCCGCCCGAGAAAATCTGCCCGTTGCGAAGGGTGAGCGACTGAGAACGGTTGCGAGTGAAGCGGATGTCGGCGTAGGAACAGCCAAGCCGCTTCGCCTCGGCGAGGGCGACCGTCGACCACTCGCGATAGCGCGGATCGCGGACCGGCGGCACCGGCTCCTGCGCCGGATTCACCGGCCGCGCGAACGTCCACGACGGCACGCCGGCCGCGACCGCGCCGGCCCCGAGGACTTTGAGGAACTCTCGCCTGTCTCGACCGCTCACTGGCTGACCTCCCTACGCTTCATCGCGACGCGGACGCGAGGAGACGCGCCCTCACACGACCTTGGAGCCGCGCCTGTCCCTCTCTGGTGATTGGGGCGGAGCCGACGAACTCGGAAGCGTTCAGATCCCGCGGCCGCGGATCACGTTGATCAGCAGCATGATGACGGCGATGACGAGTAGAATGTGCAGCAGGCCGCCCACCGTGTATTTTGTGATGACTCCGAGCAGCCACAAGACCACGAGAATGACGATGATTGGGATCATCCGTGCGCCCTCCTACAACTCCTCGAGCCGCGTCTGCGCATCGCCGAAGCGATCCAGCTTCACACCCATGCGGTCCATGAGCGACAGGTGCAGGCTGCAGGCCTTCCGCTGGTCGTCTTCCTTGCCGAGGTAGTCGAGGACGCGACCGGGCTTGAGGGTCCCGCCGCCCTTGCCGGTGAGCAGGAACGGCAGCTGGTTGGCGCCGTGCGCGTCTCCGTCGAAGAGGCTCGACGCGAGCATGAGGATCGAGTTGTCGAGCAGCGTGCCGTCGCCCTCGTTGATCTCCTTCATGCGCTTGGTGAGGTAGGCGAACTGCGCGATGTGGTACTGGTTGGTCTTGAGGTACATCGCTTCCTTGTCGGGGGCCTTCCCGTTGTGCGTGAGGTCGAGGTGCAGCGCACCCTGCACGCCTTCGAGGAACTTGAAGTTCATCTGCGACAGGTCGTTGTTGAGCATCAGCGTCGCGATGCGTGTTTTGTCCATCTGGAACGCCAGCACGACCAGGTCGAGCATCAGCTTCATGTGGTCGGGAACGTTCTGCGGCAGCTCGTTGGCCGGCCGCGGCATGTCGGGTTGCGCCAGCGTCGGCCGCCAGCCCTCGATCCGCTCCTCTTTGGAGGCGCGCTCGATGCGCTTCTCGATGTCGCGGATCGACTCGAAATACTCGCTCAGCTTGACGTTGTCGCCCTTGCTGATTTTAGGCCTCAGGCTCTGGGAGTCCTGCCGCACCTCGTCGAGGATGCTCCGGTCGAGCGTTCGGCCGGTGCCGTCTCCCACCAGACGGTCGAACGTCCGCGACGGATAGATTTCCTTGGTCGCCGGCTTGGTCGGCGAGATCCAGGACAGGCTCGAGCCGTAGACCATGGACAGGCCGTCTTCGAGCCGAAGCTCGTTCGGCTCGATGCCCAGCACGAGGCTCGGGATCGCCGTCCGGCTGCCGATCTGCGAGGCAATGATCTGATCCATCGACGTGCCGACGCGAATCTCCTTCGGATCGAGGCTGACGGTCGTTCCGGACAATACGTTCATGCGTCCGAGGTGCGGGCTCGTCGATGCGGCGGCCGTCTGGTTGTAGAGCCCCTGGATGAACAGCATGTCCTCGCGATGAGGCATCATCGGCAGCAGCCCCGGACCGATTTCCATGTTGGCCCCGGCCCCCTTGGCCCACCAGTGAATCGGCTCGACGCCGTTCGAGAAAAAGACTATCCCCAGCCGCAGCGGCGGCGTGTTCGCTTTCGCGGCAGCCACGGTCTGACCGAGCAGCGGCAGCGATTCCATCCAGGGCAGCGCCAGCGCGACTCCCACGCCGCGCAGGAAATGACGCCGCGACGGGTGCCGGTCGTGTGTATCGATGCTCATCGGATACCTGTTCTCAACTGCGACTGTTGACTCGCGCTCGCTGGACTCGTCGTCTTGACCGGGCCGGGACCCGCCTTGGGGATCTCATCATCGCCCGAGCGGTTGCGGAACTGGCGGCTGGTGACGATTTTCACCGCCAGATCTGAAAATGACGCGTTGCCTCCGGCAGCCGTCATGCCTGCGACGAGCGGCTGGTCGGACGCCAGCACGGTCCGGCCGAGCGCATACCCCAGCATCTTCTTCGACAGCGTCTTCATCACCTGCTTGTCCTGCGTCTGCAGGTACTTCAGGAGGCCGTCGGCGCCGACGATGGTCTTCCTGTCGGCGAGCTCACTGGTGACGTCGATGGCCTGGCCGTCGGCGTACTTGTCGCGCGTCCGGCCCACCGCATCGAAGCGCTCGAGCGGAAAGCCCAGCGGATCGATTTTTCTGTGGCACGAGCCACACGTGTCGCTGCGCTTGTGCTCGGCCAGCCGCTGTCGCAGGGTGAGGCCGTTGAACGACTTGTCATCGCCGGGCAGCGTTCCGGCATCGGCCGGCGGAGGCGGAGTGGGCGTCCCCAGCACTCGCCGGAGGACCCAGTCACCACGCTTGACCGGGCTCGTCCGCAACGGCGCCGACGTGGTAGTCAGTACCGATCCAAGTCGAAGGGCGCCGCCGCGGTCGAACGCGTTCGCACCCTCGACCATGACCACTCTCCCGTCCGACTTCATCATCTTCCCGACGCTCTTCTCGAGTCCGTAGAACTTTGCCAGCGGCTCGTTGAGGAAGGTGTAGTCGGCGTAGAGGATCTCCTTCACTGGACGCCCCTGCCTCACGATGTACTCGAACGTCGAAACGGCTTCGTCGTACATCGCGGACTTCACCTCGTCGGTGAACTCCGGGAACCGTCCCGTGTCGACGCCGCGGTACTGGTCGAAGTGATAGAAGCCGAGCCACTGTCCAAAGAACTCCGTCGCGAGACGCCGTGCCTTTGGATCGGCGGTCATGCGCTTCACCTGCCGCGCGAGGAGCGACGGATCGCTCAGCTCGCCTGCCGCAGCCGCGCGCCGCAGCTCGTCATCCGGAATCGACGACCACAGGAAGAAGCTCATACGGCTGGCCAGTTCCCAGCCGTTGAGCGGCTTCTCGGGGCCGCGCGTGACGGTCTCGACGCGATAGAGGAAGGCCGGCGACACCAGGATGCGCGCCAGCACGGCCCGGATCGCGTCGTCATGATCCAGATGATTGACGGTGCGCGACTTGTCGTAGAACGCACGCAGGCTCGCCTTCTCCGTCACCGTGAGCGGGCGCCGCCATGCCCGGCTGGCGAAGGTCAGCGCGTCGGCAACGTGGCCAGGCTGCGCGAGCGCCTGCGCCTTCATCACCTCGTCGTAGTGGGCGCGCAGCGACGTGAGGTACGACCTGACGGCGGCGGGCTGCGCCGCAATCTGCACGGCGTCGAGCTCCTCTATCCTGCGGCTCTTGAGACTCAGGTTGAAGTGGTCGGCCAGCATGCCCAGGTAGGCGTCATGGTAGGGCCACGATCCGAACAAGTCGTTCCAGGCGTGATTCAGCCGCGTCCGGTCGGCCCCGTCCACCATGTTTTCCGTGAAGAACGAGTCGTTGCGCTGATACTTCACCTTGAGCACGAAGGCGTCGTGCTCGGGGCTGTTGTACGTGTTGTCAAACGGCGGAGGCACCGGGTCCTTGTCCGCTGGATTGGCCTCGCCGTGGGAGTTCGGGGGCAGAAGCGACACGTATTCGGCCATGTTGGCGCGAAAGGCCTTGTAGCCGGCGCTCTGCGGATCGCCCAGGACGACTCGCTGCAGGGCGTCGCGGGCCGTGCCTTCCGGCTGCGCGGAGAGCATCACGCGCACGACGGCGTTTCGATCCTTGCCGAGCTCGGCATCCGCCTGGAACTCGATGACGTTGCCACCAGCCGGCACGTCGACCGTGAACGACACGGGGCCCGCCGTCGCGAAGTCATCGGGCCCGATCGCCGTTCCATCGGAGCTCGTGCCGAAGGCCAGCGCAGCCGCGACGTCGGGAGGCAGGACCGAGCGCAGGGATTGCGTGGATAGAATGGGACCGGGACCACCGCGGCCGGCGGCCGTTTGCGCGGGTGTCGCCGCCGCACCGGCGACGCCAGTGCCAGGCGCGCCGCGACCGGGCCCGGCCGCCGCGCGGGTCACGACGCGCGGGTTGCGCCAGATGACGACCGGCGTCGCGCTCGCGCCGGGAGCCACGTCGTTGAACAACAGATAGACCTTCTGCGGGCCCGGTGTGGAAGGGCCACCGCGGCCCCGGCCGCCGCGATTTCCGACTCCAAACGTGAAATGACGCGTCGGTTCGACCTTCAGCGTCGCATCGTCGAACTCCAGCGGGCTCTCGTCGCCGGCGCCGCCCGCAGCCAGATCGCCGCGCGCAAAAAACCAGCTCGGCCAGGTCGTCAGAAACTTCTGAATCTCGTCGCAGCCGGCGCGGCCCTTCGCCAGTGATGCCTGGGTGTCGGATGTCGGCACCGGAAGCTTCGTCCAGCGATTCACCGTCTCGCGCGTTGGGTATCCGGTTGTCGCCGTGTTGACGACCATCCAGATGTGGTCCGCGAAGCGGCCCGTAATGCCTTCCTTCGCCGCGAGCCCGCGAATCGTCGCCGAAGGGTCACCGAGTGCGACGCGGTGCTTGTAGTACCACGCGACATAGAAGGCCTTGCCGTACCGTTCAAGCCCGAACGGCCGTCCGCCTTCGCCGGACACGACGCGAAAACCCTTGGTCTCGTACAGAGTGTCGATCCGGTTCAACGCGGAGAGCTCGAGGCCCGTCTTGCCGGGATCGGCATAGAACTCCAGCGGTCCCGAACCGATGACCGCGTGATCGGCAACGAGCTTCGCGGCTTCGAGATACCGTTCGATGCTTTCATCCTGCACGAACTGGACATCGCCGAAATTCGCGAAACCCTCGCCACCGACCGAGTCGCTCGAGGCATCGATGCCGACCTTGACGTCGATCCCGGTCAGATCGCGAACCGCATAGGCGTACTCGGCACTGGTCAGCCGCCGGACCGTCACGCGCCCCGGCTCGCCCGCGTGCGCGGCTTCGTAGGCCTTCACGGACGCGCGGATCCACGCCGCCGTCGCCTTGCGCTCGGCATCCGTCGGCTGCTCGACCGCTTCGAGCGGCGGCATCATGCCGGTTTCGAGCATGTCGGCGACCTTTTCCCAATTCTCGAAATGCTCGCTAATCGAAAATCGCCCGACCAACTTCTGGATGCTGAGACCGGCTTCGGGCTTCTTGGTGCCATGGCACTCGAAGCAATACTTCTGAAAGGTCGGAGGGGGCGTGGGCGCAACAGCGCCGCGCCTGGGCGTGGGAGCCTGGGCCTGAGCCGACAGCATTGACGCGAGCGCCACCACACCAGCGACGCACAACCCTGAGCGTGTCATGGAACTCCAGGCCAGGATGGCCGAAACCGTTGATAGGATTGTAGATGCTCCATATTGTTCGTGTCCAGCCGGAGCACGGCTGGCCCGAAAGCCGGCAAGTTACCCAAAAGAACAGGAGTTCGGGAGCTCAGGAGCTCGGGAGTTGAAAGAAGATGATGTCCCATGACCTTGATTCGTCAGACGACTAAGGGAGCCCTCGAGCCGACCACGTGGAGCGTTCGATGAGCACGGCGGTGGTGACCGGCGCGGGCAGCGGTGTCGGCCGGGCCGTCGCGCTCAAGTTCGCGGCCGAAGGGTGGCAGGTAGCCCTGGTCGGCCGACGGGCTGAGACGCTGGCCGAGACGGCGGCGCTGGCAGGTTCGGCTGCCGGGACTCCGGTCGACGTCTTTCCCTGCGACGTCAGCGTGCCAGACGACGTGGCCACGATGGGCGCAGCCGTGCTCGAGCGCTTTGGCGAGGTCGACGTGCTGGTGAACGCCGCCGGGATCAACGTTCCGCGCCGCAGCTTCGAGACGCTGTCGGTTGAGGACTGGCAGCGCGTCCTCGCCACGAACCTCCACGGCGCCTACTACTGCGTACAGGCGTTCCTTCCTGGAATGCGGCAGCGTCAAACTGGGACGATCATCAACATCAACTCGGACGTCGGGAAGACCGCCCGCGAGCTCGCGGGTGCAGCCTACGTTTCATCAAAATTCGGCCTGATGGGCCTGACGCAACAGATCAATGCCGAGGAGCGCGGACACGGCGTGCGCGCCTGCTCGATCTGCCCGCGCGACATCAACACGCCGCTGCTCGACAAACGTCCCCAGCCGCCCACGCCAGAGGCGCGCGCGCGCATGCTCCAGCCCGAAGACCTGGCCGCCTGCGTCTGGATGGTCGCCACGCTCCCGCCGCGGGTGGTCCTTGACGAGATCTCGATGTCCACAAGATAAGGCCGCCCGGAGCGGGAGAAGGTGCGGAGGGGACGAAGATAACGGATTCGACACGAAGACACGAAGCTGAACCCTGCGGGAGACGCACGAAGAGATCCGGGTTGCTCGAGCATTTGGTGGCTGGGCGCACGCCGGCCGTGGGCCGGCGTGAGATAGCGAGAGGTTGGGGGGATCACAAGCACCACACAAACCCACGAAGTGCTTGTGATCCGCCCAACCTCTCGCTATCCCACCGCGCGGCGCGGTGCGCCCAGCGCACACAGATTCAAGTCAGCTCATTCTCTTCGTGCGTCTCCGACTGGATTCTGCTTCGTGTCTTCGTGTCGAGTCTTCTCCGTTCGCTTCGGCCGCCTCCCTCTTCAATTCAAACGAAGTTTTCGCCGCGCGGCCCAGCCGGTGTCGATCCAGCCGATTGCCGTTCGTATAGAGCATGAATACGCCGGCAGGGTGCTGGCGGTGGCGGGTGGAAGGAGCTGGACATGAGCAAGATCGTGGTGGTCGAAAACCTGTCGCTCGATGGCGTGATGCAGGCGCCGGGCCGGGCCGACGAGGATCTCCGGGGCGGTTTCGAGCGCGGTGGCTGGTCAACGCGGTACAACGACGCCGACAAAGGCCGGATCATGGCGGGAGGAATGGCCCAGGCCGGTCCCCTGCTGTTCGGGAGGAGGACCTACCAGGACTTCTTCAAGGTCTGGCCCGGCCGGACGGACAACCCGTTTACCGCCGTCCTCGACAACGCGCAGAAGTACGTCGCATCGACGACGCTGACCGAGCCGCTCCCCTGGCAGAATTCGACGCTGCTGAAAGGCGACGTCGGGGACGCCGTCGCCCGGCTCAAGGAACAGCCGGGCAAGGACATCGTCGTGCTGGGCAGTGGCGAGCTCGTCCAGTCGCTGATGCGCCGCAATCTCGTCGACGACTACGTGCTTCTCATCCACCCCCTGGTCCTCGGCTCGGGCCGTCGCCTTTTTGCCGACGATGGAGTATTCGCCGCGCTGCGGCTCGTCGAGTCGCAGACCACGAGCACGGGTGTGGTGATCGCGACCTACCGCCAGGCCGAACCGGCGTCGGGGAAGAAGGGCTGATCGAGCTGGAATTGTTCCATCAGCGGTCGGACACCCGACACGCTTGTCGAATTCCCTCGAATGTGAAGAATGGCACTCGTGCTCCCGATCGCTGACACGTTTCCCCTGGCCGTGACGCCGGCCGACAGCCGGCGTAGAACCGCCGACATCATCTTCCGGAGTGCGCTGGCGTTCAACGCGGCGCTGACGATCTTCTGGCTGGCGACGTACATCGCTGGCTGGTCGTTCTTCTTCCAGAACTACCGGTTCGATCGCGAGGCGGGGGGCCGGATTCTATCGGGCGTCCTGTTCTTCTATGTCATCTGGGGCGTCATCTGGTGGGCAATCAAGGGGGCGTTGCTTCGCTTCTTCGTCGGGTTCAGCCGCGAGGACCGTCGCGACGCGTTCTCGTCGCGCATGGATCGGCCCTACGACGTCAGCAGCCTCGTCAAACGATATTCGGAGCGGCGAATCCGAATCACGGACATGATCGGCCGCCGCGGCCGGTTCATGACGCTTGCGGGCGCCGGCATTTATTACCTCTATGTACAAGTCGGTCAGGAGCAGAAGGCTGGCTTCGCCACTGGTTTCCTCCAGGACAACCTGCTCGACGCCGTCGTGACCAGCTGGATCTTCCTCGGCTTCTACCACGTCAGCGGGCTGCTGGGCGCTTTCTTCTACGGGCCGCAGTCGCGCGTGATGGATGGCGTGCTCGCCCGCGCGAACTGCCTGCTCATCACGACGCTCTGGACCGTCTTCAAATTCGTGATGGTCCCCATCGGCATCCAGCTCGCGGTGGTCTTCCCGAAGGAAGAGTTCGCGCCGGTGTTCGCGCTGATCTGGGGTTCCTATCTGGTGACCGACGCCAGTGCAGAGATCTTCGGATCTCTGTTCGGCAAGCAGCGGCTTCGCGTCTGGGGAATCGGCGACGTCAATCGCAAGTCGGTCACCGGCATCGTCGCTGGCTTCCTCACCGCGCTCGTTTTCTGCGTGTGGGTCGTGTCGGTGCACGGTCTCGGGACGCCGTGGCTGGTGCTGTCGCTCATACTCGCAATCGCGAACACGCTGCTCGAGCTGTACTCTCCGCGCGGTACCGATGACTTCACGATGGCGACCGGCAACGCGCTCATCTGCTGGGCGTTCGGCCTCTGGCTACGCTGAACCCGCATCGAGCGGCATGCTATGACGGTTTCAACCGTTCAGGAGACACGCGATGAAGCAATACCTGCTCAGCATCTATCAGCCCGATGGCGGAACGCCTCCACCCGAGTTCCTGGCGAAGGTGATGAGGGACGTCAACGCGCTCATCGAAGAGACCAAGGCCGCTGGCGTATGGGTCTTCAACGGCGGCCTGCATCCGCCGAGCACGGCGACCGTCTTGCGGCCCAAGGAGGGAGGAAACGCCGGGGACGTCCTCATGACCGACGGCCCGTACGCCGAAGGCAAGGAGCATATCGGCGGGTTCATCATCATCAAGGTGCCCGATCTCGATTCCGCGCTCGAGTGGGCGCGTAAGACCGTGCGGGCGGTCCCGCTCCCGATCGAGGTCCGGCCGTTCCAGGGATAGCTATCAGCTCTCAGCGGTCAGCTGTCAGCTGTCAGCTGAAAGTTGAGTGCTGACGGCTGAGAGCTGATACCTGATAGCTGATGGCTGAGAGCTGAGAGCTAGATCGTGCCCGTCGACACATCGGAGATCGAACGTGCGTTCCGCGAGGAGTACGGCCGCGCGGTGGCCGTCCTGGTCCGCCACTTCGGGAATATCGATGTCGCCGAGGAGGCGGTGCAGGACGCGTTCATCGTCGCCATCGAGCGGTGGCCCTCAGCTGGCCTGCCGCCAAGCCCGGCGGGATGGATCATCACCACAGCTCGCAACCGGGCGATCGATCGCTTTCGCCGCGAGGCGTCACGCGAGGAACGGCACGCGCAGGCCGCCTTGCTGCACCAGCCACCCGACAACACTGACGAGGGCGTCGTGGACGACGACCGACTACGCCTGATCTTCACCTGCTGTCACCCCTCGCTCGGCACCGGCGCTCAGGTCGCCCTGACGCTCAGGCTCCTGGGCGGTCTCACGACGCCGGAGATCGCACGCGCGTTCCTGGTGCCGGAGCCGACGATGGCCCAGCGGCTCGTTCGCGCGAAGGGCAAGATTCGCGATGCGGGAATCCCATATCGGGTTCCGAGCGACGCCGATCTTCCGGGACGCGTTCGCGCCGTGCTCGCAGTCGTCTATCTCATCTTCAACGAAGGCTACACGGCGAGCGCAGGCGACCGGCTCGTGCGCGAGGAGCTCTGCCGCGAAGCAATCCGCCTCGGACGCGTCCTGGCCGAACTGATGCCAGACGAGCCGGAAGTCATGGGACTGCTCGGGCTGATGCTGCTCATCGAGTCACGCGCACCGGCCCGGACGACAGCCGACGGCGGGCTCGTGCGGCTCGCCGACCAGAACCGTGGCCTCTGGAATCGCGCCCTCATCGCCGAAGGCCAGGCCATCGTCCGCCGCTGCCTCGCGCGCAACCGGCCAGGCCCCTACCAGATTCAGGCGGCAATCAACGCCGTCCACAGCGACGCGCCGGTCGCCTCCGCCACCGACTGGCGTCAGATCCTGCAGCTCTACGACGAGCTCGTGTCGATTGCGCCAGGACCCGTCGTGGCACTCAATCGCGCGGTGGCGGTGGCCGAGGTCGAAGGACCGCAGGCGGCACTCCGCCTTGTCGACGCCCTCGACTTCGACCGGTATCATCTGTTCCACGCGATTCGTGCCGACCTGCTCCGCCGCCTGAGCCGCAATGCCGAGGCCGCGGCGGCATACGCGGCGGCGATCGCCTGTTGTCAGAACGGCGCCGAGCGCGATTTCCTGCAGCGCAGCTATCAGGCGATGACGCGGGCCTGATCGCCGCGGTCGCAGACCCACTCGTCTTTCATCACGACCGTACATTCCTTCATCTCTTCTTTATCAATCACGTCTTCGAGCACCCACCGGTACTCGCCGTCATGCCGCTTCAGCCGATACTCCATCGTGAAGGGTCGGTGCCCCTCGAAAGCGGTGGTGCACGTCTCGAGGCTGCGCCCGACGTCTTCAGGGTGAACGTTGTCCCACCAGCCAGCTTCAAGCTCTCGATCCAGCGGCCGACCGACAAACTGCAGCCACCGCGCGTTGAACCAGGTGCGTTGGTTGTCGAGACCGCTCATCCAGAGCATGACAGGTGCGACATCACCCATGAAGCGGAAGCGGGCTTCGCTGTCGCGAAGAGCCCGTTCGATCCGCCCACTCTCACTCTTTGGAGGATTCTCCGGCATGCTGGTCCGCATTTCCTTCTGAGTAGCGTAGACGCCACACTGAGCATGCCACGGATGCCAACTGGCGGATGACGCCCGTACATGGCGAGCGGGGAGCGCACTTTGCGTCCCCGTCGGGTTGGCGAGAGGTTCGTCAGGCTGCCAGAGTGGCGACCGAGCGTTGCTGCCCGGAAGAGACAGCAAGGGCGCTGCCAAGTCCAGTGGCTCATCTGTTGTGCTCGTAGTGCGGGCAGGCCAACAGCGGCCCCAGCATGCGGGCACCCTCATCGGCGCGGGCTGGCCTCAAGCGGCGCTACGCCGTGATGAAAGCCAGCAGATCGGCGTTGATCTCATCCTTGTTGACGGTGCACATGCCGTGCGACAGCCCCGGATAGACCTTCAAGGTCGCGCCCCTGACCAGCTTCGACGACAGCATCGCTGACGCACCAATCGGCACAATCTGATCGTCGTCGCCGTGCATGACGAGCGTCGGCACGTCGAACTTCTTCAGGTCTTCCGTGAAGTCGGTTTCAGAAAATGCCTTGATGCAATCGAGCGCGCTCTTGTGGCCGGACAGCATTCCCTGCATCCAGAACGAATCCCGCACACCTTGTGACACGTTCGCGCCCGTGCGGTTGTAGCCGTAGAACGGCATGCTGAGATCCTTGAAAAACTGCGACCGGTCGGCGAGCACTCCCGCCCTGATCGCGTCGAACGCGTCGATCGGCAACCCGCCGGGGTTGGCAGCCGTCTTCAGCATGAGCGGCGGCACAGCACCGATGAGTACCGCTTTGGCGACACGCTTGGTACCATGACGGCCGAGATAGCGAGTGACTTCCCCTCCGCCCGTGGAGTGACCGATATGAATCGCCTGGCGCAGGTCCAGCGCCTCGACGAGCATCAGCAGATCGTCGGCGTAGGTATCCATGTCGTTGCCGTCCCACGGCTGGCTCGACCGCCCGTGGCCGCGCCGGTCATGGGCGATGCACCGGTACCCATGCGAGGCCAGGAATACTGTCTGGTCATCCCACGCGTCCGCAGTGAGCGGCCACCCGTGGCTGAAAACCACCGGTTGTCCCTTGCCCCAGTCCTTGAAGTAGATCTGTGTGCCGTCTTTGGTCGTCACTATCGCCATGGGGAGCTCCTGCGTGCGCGCCAGCGTTGCATCACGAGACTGGCAATTATCTCAGACAATGGGAGTGGCAGGTCGCTTAGCCACGCTCTCGCGATTCTGTGGGGTGCTCGCCACACCGGCCCGAAGCACACCACTCGCCTTCGGCTGCTCGACCAGCAGCGCAGCTATCAGGCATAACCCGATCGTTGACTCGAGAAGGATGGGTGCTCTCTCTAGACCTCGCGCACGCGGTGTCTCCGCTCTGCGAGGCCTTCGCCTTCAGTTCTGGCTGAGCCGGCGAAAACGGGCAGCGCGTCTCGCGACGACTGACGCGCGACAAAGTCGATGAGCCGCGCGCACAGCTCCCGCTGAGCGGCCAGCGGCCGGAACGTATGGCCGGCTCCGTCCACGACGACGTGGTCAATGCCACATCGTCGTCGCTCGCCGCGCCGTCCGGCACCGCCGTACAGCCGGAAGTAGCTCAGGCCGCGGTCCCCGCGGCTGAAGACAAAGAGACAGGTGATCCCTCGGGCGCTGATCGCATCCAGCTCGCGGCCAAATCCGTCGATGAGGCGCCCGCCGCTTATCGTGTTGACGCGGGCGAGGAACTGGCGCGAGAAGAATCCCCAACCGAGCCGGAGAAACGTGGCGTAGGCGGCGCGGCCGCGAAAGACTTTGGTCCACCTGCTCCGATCGAACAGTAATCGTCGATACCGCTCGAATTCGCTGTCGTCCGTTGCGCACTGCATGCCCGCCGAACCATCGCGCAGATACAACGGCGGATTGATGGCGACGATGGAATCGACGGGCAGTCCGAGGAGCGCGGCGCGAAACGCCAGCCAGCCTCCGGAACACAGCCCGAGGACCATGACCCGGCGCGTTGCGCCCGCCTCGCCACGGACGAGCGCGATGGCGGCGCGCGCATCATCGAGCGCGTGCGCGGGGTAGGCGACGTTGTCTCCGACACCGGGGGGCGCAAAGCTGTCCCCGATGCCGCCGAGATCGTAGCGAAGCACCACGTGACCATCAGCCGCCCAGCGTCGAGCCAGCGACACATGGAGCCGATTCGGTCCGATGTGGTACTCCGACCCGGTCGTGAACAGGATGATCGCGGGTGCTTCATGATTCTGCCGCACGGGCTCGGTCAGAATCCCGAAGAGCCGGCCGTCCGGGCCAAAGTGTATGGCGCGTTCGTGATAGCCGGCGCCGCACGCGACGGCTGACACACCGCTCGCGGACGCATCGCGTTGCACAGGCGATGATTCGAGTGGACACCAGTCTCGCAGCCAGCCGGTGATCTCATCGAGCACGGGTCGAGGCACCTTGGAGAGCGCCGGTTGCACGAGTGCGGCCGCAGTCCCTTCAGGCCGACATCGTGTCACATGCGAGCCGAGCAGCTCGAGACGCGCTCCGAGCAACGAGTCGCCGGGGCGGTCGTCGCGGTCGACGAGCAGAACCTCGGGCGCCGGCGAGCGCAGCACCGCGTCGAGGTCTAGCCGCTCGAGCGCGTCTGCCGTCTCGCGGGTCACCACATGTCCGGCCGACTGGATGTCGTCCTCGTCGCCTGGCGGTGGCACGCCTGGCTCCGGACACAGGCGGGCAAAAGCGTCGATCTCGCGCACGTACGCGCGGCCGGAGCGGAAAGGACTCCAGAGTACCAGCCGGGACACGCCACCCCTGGCCGCGGCAGCCTCGATGGCCAGCGTCGCGCCGAGGCGCAAGCCGACCAGCGCCACATGGCCTGTCCCCGCGATGGACTGCGCGTCCGCAATCGCTCGCTCGATGCTGAGGAGCCACGCGTCAAGCCGGCCTGATTCCTCTGGATCGCCCGCCGAGTCGCCGGTCCCGTCGTAGTCGAAGCGAAGCACGTCGAAGCCGAGCGCCGCGAGCTCTTGCGCCAGAATCCGCCACGAGCGGTAGACGCAGACGTATTCGAAGCCAAGCGGCGGGCACAACACGACCGCGGCACCGCGGCGCACGTCTTCGCGTGCGACGTGATGCCAGGCAAAGAGATATCGGCCTGTCGATCCCAGGAAGCACGGCCTCGAGACCATCGCCGTTGCGGTCGCGCCCGCGTCAGTGGGCATTGCGCAGCTCCCCGCAGACGATTGGAACAGAGTCGACGCCGTTCAATGCCGAGACGCGGCCCGAGAGCAGCCGGCCAGGACTGTCGGCGCGCAGCACCACCCGTCTTGGCCGGCGTGGCTCCAGGTCCAAGTAGTTGTCCTCGGGGACGAACCCGTCAGCTTCCACGGTGACGGCGTGCGCAAACCGATCGGCTTCGACCACCACCGCGTAACCGCCCGATATCGGATCCGCGCGCGCCACGAGCTGGAGGCGGCTGTCGCGCACGGATGGGAGGCCGTGCGGAAAGTAGTGGGCCGTTGCGACAAGATCGCCGCTCACGGAGTCGAAGAGCGACGCGGCGACGACATCGTGCCCGCTCGAGCCGAACCGGTAGGCGTTCGTAAGGTCGTGGAACCTGTCGAACAGGCGATCGGCGGGCACGGAACGCGCGCTCCGCGCGGGCATGGTCAGCCTCATGGCCACGGGCGCCTCGAACGGGCAACCCTCACGAAACAATGCGACCCGGAGCTCCACCTCGATCGGATCGGATGTGTCATTAATTGCGTGCAGCCCGAGGCCGTTGAGACCCTCATCGACGGCGAAGAGCGCAATAGGCGCGAGGGCTCGCTTCAGAAACCAATACGCTGACTTGGCCCGGCCGCTGGAATCGACGATTCCCCAGCCTGCTCCCGGCGAGAAATCACGCGCGAACCAGACCAGTCCACCGCGACACGCGGACTGAGGCCGCCGCCACTCGGCGAAGGTCTGCAGCATCACTTCACCGACGGCCACACGGCCGAACGCGCGATACCGCGCAGGATCGTGTTGACGCAGAGTCGCCGCATCGACGCCGAACAGCTGCGAGACGTAGTGATCGCGGACCTGAGCAAAATCCCAGTCCGCGCCGGCGTCGCGCGGAGCACGCAGAGTCGACAGGTGCTGATTCCACGCTGCCAGATCGTCGCTCTCGAGCCCGTTCAACGACGCCTCATCAGGAAAGTTGGCGAACGCCAGGCATTCGGACGCAAACCGGACGCCCGCCCGCCGCGCGTCGTGAAGGCCTCGCCGGTACGCCCCGACGCCGTAGTAATGACTGACGCCCTCATCGGCTTGAAACGGGAAGGCGCCGCCGGTCGGCGTCGACTGGACCCACGCGACGCCGGGCGCGAGCGACCGAACGACTGCCGGCAGGACGTCGCTGAAGAGCGCATGCGTCCAGTGTCCGCGCGGCACTCCCATCATCGCGGCCTGCTGCTCGACTTCGCTGTTGCCGCAGCACACCGCGAGTGAAGGACGCCCCTGCAGCGCCTCGAGACGCTGCTGCACCTCGACCGACACGTCGCGAGCGAACGCGTCGTCGTCTTCGATCGTCGGATAGTCCATGTTCGCGAACATGAAGTCCTGCCACAGCAGGATCCCCAGCTCATCGCAGAGATCGTGGAAGTCGTCGGTCTCGTAGACCATCGTGCCTGGCACCCGGACGATATTCATGCCTGCGTTGCGCAGCTGTTCGAGCGCGGTGCGGTACTCGGCGGTCCCGCTGCCGAGCCGTACGATATCGAGTGGTGTCCAGCAGACGCCGCGGCAGAACACGGGAGCGCCGTTGATTGCCAGGCCGAAGCCCTTGCCATCTGTACCGCGCTGCACCTCCAGTGTCCGGAAGCCCGTCCGCCCGAGGTCCACGTTCATCACGTCGCCGCCGATATCGATCGACAGTTCCACAGGATACAACGGCTGCCGCCCATGCGTATGAGGCCACCACCGCTCGACGTTCGGGATGCGCAGCGTCGCGACAAGCGCGATCCTGCCGTCAGGACACGGCTCGCACGACACGGCGGCGGTGAGGTTGCCGACCCGGAGCACGGCGTCGGCTTGCGCCGGGCTCACCTGGCTTACCGTGAGTGCGACCCGCACGATGCCGTCGTCGCCGTCGAGCTCGGCACGCAGATCGGTATGCTCGACGCGCAGTGGCGACGCAGGTTCGACGAGCACAGGACGCCATGGGCCGACTGGCGCGACTGGCGGCCACCAGGTTGCCATGCGTCCGAGCAGCGTGGTCCGAATGTGGCGAAGCTGCTGGTGTGCTACCAGTGCGGTCCGCCACTTCGGACGTGGACGCCTGACCGACAGCAGGGGTTCAAGCGCGTGAAACCGGAACTGAAGCTCGTGCTCGAGTCCGGCGAGGCGGTCGACGTCAACCGTGTGCGCCACGAACATGCTCGTGGAGTGAAGGATGGGCGTCCCGTTCAGCCAGACATCGGCGATCGTGGCGAGGCCCTGAAAACGGAGGCGAAGCGGCGCATCCCTGTCGGAGACCGTGAAGCGGCAGCGGTACCACCAGTCGTCTGCATCGAAATTGCGGGGATCCTCGACGTGCCACTGGCCGGCGTCCCGAAGCGCCGCCGCCGCAGTCATCGGCCCGTCGCACGCCAGCCAGTCCAGGTCGAGGGCGTCAAGATCGGACGGGCAGCGCGCACGCCCGGGCGCCATCGCGGTGACCGTCCAGCGGCCCTGCAACGGCCGCGCTGCCCGGGAGCCTACGATTTGCGTCGCAGCCATGACGACTCCACCTCAGGAACCGTACCGGTGGACGAGCGCCGCCATCGTGTCATCCCAGGCCCCGGCCATCGTCTCGAATGACGTCGACGCATCGAACGGCCGGCGGACAGTGACCGCGCGTGCGGCCTTGAACTGCAGCGTCTTCGCTGTGGTGGCGATGAGGTCGCAGGCCCCGGCCGCTGACGCCAAGCCGCGTTCACCGACAGCCTCGAGCCACGCGAGATACGCCGCCGCGAGCTCGAACGCAGCGCCGCACTGCCGTAGCGTGGCGAAGGCGTAGCTGTGGAAGCGTCCGATGGGCTGGCAGGCGAGCGATTCGAGGTCGGCGGGAAATCGGACGGCGTAGCGCCGGAATGGGTTCACGGCCGGGCGCCGGGCCAAGTGCGTGCGAAGCAGCGCGAGCGAGGCGTCGACGAGCGCGCGCCCCGATCGTTTGGGCCTGGCATCCAGCCTGGCCACCTCCACGTAGGGCGGCAGGCACGTCGGATTCGCGCCCTCGTCGAGGCGGAAAATGCCGGCGAAGTCTTCTCCCTCGAGTTCGTAGTAGCCGGCGTTGTGGAAGTAGCCGAGGCGGCAGGTGCTCGCGTCGAGCGCCTGAATGCCGATCGACGTCTTCACGTGCTCCCGCCGGTACGACGTTCCCGTAGTGTCCGGCAGATGGAAGGCATCGACGTCGACGATGACGGGCCGGCCCTGCACCAGCTGCTCGGAGATATGAACTGGAAGCGGCAGCCAGACGTTCAGTTCGAACACGTCGACACCGTACAAGAGATCGAGATCGGCTGACGGGAATTTGAAGAACGTCCATTGATCGCCCTGCACGTCGATGCCGAGCGTGAAGGGCAGCGCTGCCAGCGGCTCGACGCCGGCCGCGTGGAGCAATTCGACCCAGAGGTCCACGTAGCAATTCGCTTCCGGCCAGGCTCGGTCGCCCAGGTGAAGCGCATGACGCGCGTACGCGCCTGCGTCGAGATCCCAGACGCGAAGAGTCACAGTCCGAGGCCCTCGCGGGCGGACGACGGCCATCCCGAACGGTCGAAGCCGTGGTGCCGGTAGAGCGCCAGCGCGATTCGCTCCAGCCCGAAGCCGACACAGGCGCTGTGAGCAACCCTGCCGTCAACAGTCCTGATGGAGAAGATCTCGCCGAAGTGATCCTGGTGATAGTTGAGCGAGATGATGGCCGTCGGCCGATCGTCACTGGCGATAGGCGTGACGAACTCGAGTTTGAGGCGCTGGACGCGCTGGTTTTCTGCGAGCAGCGTTCCAGTACGGCCGAAGAACGCGTCGGAGGCCACGACCAGCTGGGTCCCGAGATCGAGCTCGGCGCCGATCGCCGCGGCCCGGTCGATCCAGGCATCGCGCCACATCACGGCGCTCGTCGCATCGGTCAGGCGAACATGCTCGTGCATCCGGAACATCTGCAGGCGAGCGGGATCGTCGGACGGCTCATGACGGAAGCAGTAGGACATGACGTCTACGAGTCGGCCTGCGGCCGGCAACGTCCCCGACAGGAGCGGATAGACGGGATAGCACGCCGCCGGCGTGAGGACGCCCGCGGTAGGCGGCAGGTGCGCGCCCCAGTCCCGGCCGTCCTTCACGGACTGGATGAGCTCGCGATGAGCGCGTTCGTCGCCTGTGAAGCTGTGAATCGAACCAGCCAAGTGAGGGAACGACTCGAGGTATCCGCTCCGCTCGAGGCACGAACGCTGGAGGAGCGGCGAGAAACGCATGACCTCTGGCGCGTCGACTGCGCCGCGCCGCGCGACCAGGCGATCGACGCGCTGAACCGTGTCTTCGAAGTCGGCACTGTAGGCGCACCCGCCTGCGGAACCGCTTGCAATCACGATCCCGTGTCGAACGAGCTCCTCGCGAAACTCACCACGGGTGCCAACGGTGCCGCCAGTCGCCATGTCACTCGTCCTTCGAGATCATCAGCATCGCGGCGTTCGCAAGGAGCACGCGATCGTTGTTGATCATCAGCGGCGCGCTGTACGCGTCCCGGAGGTGGCGGCCGACACCGTATGGCGAGTCATACCGGTAACCGCTGATTCCACAGACGGCGAGCGCCTGAGCCACAACCTGCGGCGCCATCTTCGCTGCGACACTCTTGAGGTTGTTCATCCGAATCGCGAACCCTAGCTCAGCGAGCGCGTCCGCGTCGTCCTGAATGCGGTCAAATTCTCCCAGCCCTTCGCGCACGGTCGCGCGCAGGCTGCCGAGATCGGCCACGGTTTCCGCCAGGCGGAGGGCGCCGGGCGGCGCGGTGCCTGGTGTGCGGCGAGCCTCAGCGCGGACGAACGCGCGAGCGCGCGAAACCGCATCGCTCGCCACACCCAGCCAGAGTGACGACCACAGAACATGGGAAAAAGGGATCATCGTCCGGGCCGCGATGTCCGCAAACGGGACTGGCACGACCTGGTCGACCGCCCCCTCCGCTTCCAAGCTGAAGCTGAAGCTCCGCGTCCCGCGCATGCCGAGGGCATCCCAGCCGCCGGTCCTCGTGAGGCGAACGTCGGCCTTCCGCACCAGCACGAGCACTTGATCGCTCGATGCGGCGTCGGGAGCGCGACGAGCAGTGAGGAGGATGTCGTCGGCTTCTTCGCCGTAGGAGATGACCGGCGCACGCTTGGTCACGCGAATACGACCCTGATGGCACTCGACCGCGCACACGCTGCGTCGCAGATCCCCGCCGACGCCGATCTCGGACGTCGCAGACGCAATGAGAAGGTCCCGCTCGGCGAGCTCCTTGAGGTAACAGCGAATGAACGGCGAGGCGAGCCCGTGGCGCACGAGGCACGCCACTTCGACCTGGTGCATCGCATAGACCATCGCCGTTGACGCGCAGAAACGCCCGAGCGTTTCCGCGACCGCGGCGAGCTCGCCGATCCCCACGCCACGACCGCCGAGCTCCTGCGGCACCAGCGCGCTCAACAGGCGCGCCTCTCGCAGGGCGGCGATCGCTTCGTGCGGAAAGCGTCCCTCGCGGTCGACGCCATCCGCAGCCGGTCCGGCTATCTCGACCCCGATTCGTCGCGCGGTCTCGAGCAGGTCGTCGGCCACCGCGGGTCTCGTCATGCGCCTGCCCCCAACAGCTCGCTCAGGTTCGACCGAATAACGGCGATGCTCCCGAAACCACCACGACGCAGCATCCGCTCCGGGAACTCGACTTCGAAGTGCTCCTCCAGCGCCAGCATGAGGTTGACACTCGCGTGTGACGTCAATCCGGCCTCATAGAGGTCGCTGCGCTCATCGAGCCCGTTGACGTCGACAGCGAGCCGGCCATAGTCGCGAAGGACACCTCGGATCGCTTCGGTCAATTCAGCGGGCATGTCTGCAGTCCCCCCTCTCCTGCTGTCTTCTCTTCCTGACCGATGACGACGGCGACGACGCAGTCGACGGCGTGGGTCAGGCTGACCGCCAGTGACATCAAGCCCTGGCGCTCGGCAAGCGAGGCAGCCTCCCCGTGAAGCACGAGCTCGCACCAGCCGGACGCGTGCCGCCGGACCTCGATGCTGCGCCAGTCGGTCCACGGCGTTTCAGGACGGAGCACTTTTACGGCTGCTTCCTTGGCTGCAAAGCGAGCAGCAAACCGGGACGCCCTCCTGCGGCCGCTCGCCGCCTGGCAGTACGCACCCTCATCTGGGGTGAAGACGCGACGGATGTAGCGCTCGCCGAACCGGGTCAATGCGTCAGCGACCTCATCGACACTCGTGAGGTCGACACCAACCCTCACCGGACCTTGCCGGCGCGATCTCGGCGGGCTCGCCCAGCGACTGGACGGCACCTGAGGGAAGCAACTTTCCACTTTCTGGGCAATCCGATCGCCAATATGAACTACCTGCTGGCTGTGCCGCATGAAGACCTCGATGAACGACGCTCCGGCACCGACGGGAGCAATTCGAATACCGTCAAGCCGAACCAACGCAGGTACTCGGACTCGGCGGCATGGTTCCCCGAGGAGGGGCGAAGGTTAGGCGAGCTTGGCCCGACCGGATAACCGGGAAACCGGTGGGTATGATGTAAGGCTGGGGCGCCTATTCGACCTTCAGTTGCTCGATTCGCCAGCCGTCCGCATCCTTGCGAAGGTCGAACGCCCAGTATCGCAGCGCTGCCTCGGTGCCTCCGATTTTTGGATCGGAGGCAGCCTTGCCGGCGCACCTGGCCACGCCTGTCTCGCCGGACATGGTGATGTCGCACACGCCGAGCGAGATCCGCCTCAACGGCAGCGCTTCGTAGGTCGGCTCGAGCGCTCCGCTCTCGGCGTCAGGCGAGCTAGCGCTGGCAGCCTTGTCGTTGATTCGGTTGTAGGCTCTTTCGTACCGCTTCAGGACCGCGCGTATCTGCTCGTTGTCGCGAACAGTGGCACCTGGGGAGTCGAAGGATGAGGCCCGAGGCCGGGAATCACGCCGTTGAGGAGTCGTCGTGCCGCTCGTAGCGACGGCGGCAATCGACGCGACCGCGTCGGTGAGGACTCGTGGCGTAGTCACGATGGGAGCATTCACCAGCGCGGCAGGTGGTTCCACCTCGCTCGATCGGGGTTCGGCGATCTGCCCGACGCCGATGCCCAGTACGCCTGCCAGTGTCAGTGGAACGACTGCGACTGGCCAACCCGTCAAGAACAGCGCTCTGCCTCGATCGAGCCTCATCGCTGCGGGCGTGGCCTGAGACGCATCGGTGGTGAGAGGGTCGAATGCGTCGGACGTCGGAGTGTCGTCGTCCTCTTCCTCGAAGGTTAACGAAAGTGCCGATGCCACTGGTACCGTCGACGACGCCAAACCGTCGCGACTTTCAGCCATCCTGCCGTCGAGCACGACAATTTCGGAAGCGTCGGGAATCAGTTGGCGCGCCTCTTCGAGTGCGCTGCGCGCATCGTCAAGCGCGCCAGACGTGATGGCGGCTTCAGACCGCAGGACGCAGCGTGTGAAGCGTCGCCGCCTCATCCGCGCCTCGAAATCAATCGCTCCGGCCGAGCCAGGACCCCATCCTTGGCTGTCGATCATGGCGGCGGTTGGTGCAATTAGGGGGCCGTACGGCCACGCCGGATTGCTCGCGCTGTTGCGCGAGCGTCCCGGCGCCGATCACGCGTTTTTCTCCAAAATGGGCACAAACATGCCAACGCCTGAGAAGATCGCTCGCTATTTCACAAATGTCGGGGAAGGCGAACTCGGCGATGACCCTCCGGGTCCGGAGGCACTCACCACGGCATAGTACGAGCCAGCCGGAAGGGGATCAACCAGCGTCGAAATGTCGACCGAGATCTCGCCGCTGACCACCGATGGCCTGCCAAGGTCGCGGGTGGCTACGGGTGTCGCGGAAGTGGATTGACCTGCCAGTCGCAGTGACACGCTGTACGACGTCACCGTCGCATTGTCACTCGAGGGCACGAACACTACTCGCGTCGGTATAGCTGGTGCCTGGACTCCTGGAGGGTTTATGGCAACGTCGACTGCCAGCGACGTCGTTGTTGCCCCGGTGTCATCTGTGGCGACGGCCCTCAACGAGTAGGCACCCGCGGCGACGTTGGTCCAGCTGGCACTGAAGGGACTCGAGGTGTCCGACCGGATCAGCTGCGACCCGGCGTAGAAATCTACCCGAACCACCGAGCCATCCGCGTCGCCGGCAACCGCATTGAGCGTTATCGTCGCCGGGGCCGTGAAGGTTGCGCCCTGAGCCGGGAACGAAAGCGACACCGTTGGCGGTTGATTCGTTGTTGGAGTTCCTGAAGTTGCGGCTCGCACAGTCACGTTCTGGAACGTGGCTCTTGCCGTGCCGCCCTCGCTGTTGTGGCCGCTGACGGCGAGGCCCACATAGACGCTCGACGACATCGCAATCGTTTCGCTGCTTACCGCCGACCACGTGCTGCCGTCGTACGAGTGAGAGGCGCTCACGACATTGCCTGCCCGCACGAGCCGCACCCAGCCCGGCGGTGCGCCGCTCGGGCCTGAGCTGTCGGTGGTCAGCCCGTCGGACGACTTCCGGCTCTCGGCCGACCAGCCGCCGCCCGGCGTCCCCAGCATCGCCGCGTGCGGCGACCCTGCCGCCAGCGACTGCCGGATCATCACGCCGGCTTTCGCCCACGCGTCTGCCGCGCTGAGGCTCGCCACGCGTGCCACGATCTCCACGTCCCCCGTCACCTGCTGATACACGAACTGGAACTGGTCGGCGCGGCCCCAGATGTCCGACCCGCCGCCCGTTACCGTGTACGTGCCGTTGGCGACGCTCGTGGCACCCGCCGCCAGCGGACTCCCGATGTCGCCGCTCGTCCAACCCGACTGCGTCGACCCGGTCGGAGGTGGCGGAGTGGGTGTCGGCGACCCGGCAATCGTTCCCTGTACTGCCACATTCTGGAACGTGGCTCTCGCCGTGGCGCCTTCGCTGCTGTGGCCGCTCACCACGAGGCCCACGTAGACGCTCGACGACATCGCAATCGTCTCGCTGCTTACGGCCGACCACGTGCTGCCGTCGTACGAGTGAGAGGCGCTCACGACATTGCCTGCCCGCACGAGCCGCACCCAGCCCGGCGGTGCGCCGCTCGGGCCTGAGCTGTCGGTGGTCAGCCCGTCGGACGACTTCCGGCTCTCGGCCGACCAGCCGCCGCCCGGCGTCCCCAGCATCGCCGCGTGCGGCGACCCTGCCGCCAGCGACTGCCGGATCATCACGCCAGCTTTCGCCCACGGGTCCGCCGCGCTGAGGCTCGTCACCCGCGCCACGATCTGCACGTCCCCCGTCACCTGTTGATACACGAACTGGAACTGGTCGGCGCGGCCCCAGATGTCCGACCCGCCGCCCGTTACCGTGTACGTGCCGTTGGCGACGCTCGTGGCACCCGCCGCCAGCGGACTCCCGATGTCGCCGCTCGTCCAACCCGACTGCGTCGACCCGGTCGGAGGTGGCGGAGTGGGTGTCGGCGACCCGGCAGTCGTTCCCTGCACTGCCACATTCTGGAACGTGGCTCTCGCCGTGGCGCCTTCGCTGCTGTGGCCGCTCACCACGAGGCCCACGTAGACGCTCGACGACATCGCAATCGTCTCGCTGCTCACCGCCGACCACGTGCTGCCGTCGTACGAGTGAGAGGCGCTCACGACATTGCCTGCCCGCACGAGCCGCACCCAGCCCGGCGGTGCGCCGCTCGGGCCCGAGCTGTCGGTGGTCAGCCCGTCGGACGACTTCCGGCTCTCGGCCGACCAGCCGCCGCCCGGCGTCCCCAGCATCGCCGCGTGCGGCGACCCTGCCGCCAGCGACTGCCGGATCATCACGCCGGCTTTCGCCCACGGGTCCGCCGCGCTGAGGCTCGCCACCCGCGCCACGATCTGCACGTCTCCCGTCACCTGTTGATACACGAACTGGAACTGGTCGGCGCGGCCCCAGATGTCCGACCCGCCGCCCGTTACCGTGTACGTGCCGTTGGCGACGCTTGCGGCGCCCGCCGCGAGAGGATTCCCGATGTCTCCGCTCGTCCAACCCGCCGACAGCGACTGTGCGTGACCATTGAGGACTGCTAGCGCGCATGCCAGGACGATGGCAGGCAAAGCTCTGCCATGCCCGGGGGATTTCTTCATTTCTCTCTCCCAAGTTCGCGCGGCGACAACCAGACGTCGTTACCGACTCGACGTTGTCACCGACGCTCGTAGTGCTGTTCGTTGTTGTCTGGCTGGTCCAACTTGCTTCGCAGCGGGACGAGCCAAGGCAAGGGCGCTGCCACCGCGAGGTCGTGCGGATTTATTCAATCGTGGAGCGGTCGGTCCGTGGCTGAGTTAACTTCGCGCGCCTCTGCCTTCTCGGTGCGCAGCGGCAACAACTACACGAATCGGCGGAGCGAGCTCAGAATGCCGTGAAGAAATTTCGAGCGAGTAGATCGGAATACAAGCCATGACTGTCTGTCTCTATAGTCCACGCGACCACAACCAGCGAACAGGAAATCTTGCCAGAACAAGAAATCTCGACGCTGAATGACAACACGAGCCCTCGGATGCGCTAGGTCGCCGCCGGTCCTGCTACCGACTTCACTCACGCGGAGACGATCACGAGGGCTGCAGATCGGATGACGAGTCGGCGCCAAGGCTCTGGCAGAAGTCGCTCGCTGAGTCGGTCAGATTGCCCGCGAGACCACGATGCCTCGTGGTTCGCCGTGACATACAACAGCGGACCGCACCGGGGGAGGATGTGCGAGCACACTCGACGAGATTGACCTATCAATATAAGAAACGACTTTCCCAGATAAGAAAGGACTTTCCCAGAATGAGCACCGGATCAGTCACAACGCGGACACAGGGTACAGCTATTGATTAGAGAAGGAGCGCAATCAGCAGCCGGGAATGACCAAGTAAGAAAGGACTTTCCCAGAATGAGCACTGGATCAGTCACAACGCGGACACAGGGTACAGGTATTGATTAGAGCGAGAGCGTAATCAGCAGCCAGGACGGGACAAAATGACTAAGAAGGCCAACGTCGCGATCGTCGATGACAAGTCACCATTCGCCTCGAACCTGAGGGCGTTGCTCTCGGGTCGAGGCTACGAGTCGAAAAGTTTCACCCATCACGAAGACTTGCTCGCCTGGGCACGGCAACACGACGCGCCTAGTGTTGTTCTGTTCGACGCCGTCCCGGCTCTACAGCGTTTCGAGCCGTTGAAGGCCCTGAAGGCGTCATACCCGGAGGCGGAGACTATCGCGAGATCGGCCGACAGCCAGCAGTCGACGGTGGTTGAAAGCGAGCGGCGGGAGGTATCGAATGAGGTAAGCACGCTCGACGCCCCCGCCTTCGCCGACTCGCACCTGAAGCGTGGCGAAGACGACGGCATCTGGGGGACCGGCGATCAAATGCGGTCGATCGCGCGAATGATCGATCAGATTGCGGACAGCGACGTCACGGTCCTTCTCCGCGGCGAGAGCGGCGTCGGGAAGGGCCTCGTGGCCCGGGCGCTTCACGACCGTTCGACTCGCCGGACCGCCGCTTTCGTGAAGGTCAATTGCGCGGCGCTGCCCGCCGACTTGCTCGAAAGCGAGCTGTTCGGCCACGAACGGGGTGCGTTCACGGGAGCCGTGAGCACGCGGATCGGGAAGTTCGAGCAGGCCGACGGCGGGACTCTGCTGCTCGACGAAATCGGAGAGATGACGCCAGCACTCCAGGCGAAACTGCTCCATGTCCTCCAGGACGGCGAGTTCACCAAGCTCGGAAGCAACAAGCACATCCGGACGGATGTCCGGGTAGTGGCAGCCACCAATTGCAACCTCGAGCAGAAGAGGGTCAACGGCGAGTTCAGGGAGGACCTCTATTTCCGGCTCGGGGTCATCGAGTTGACGGTGCCGCCGCTGCGCGAGCGCCGGGACGACATTCCGAAGCTCGTCGACTCGTTCATGGCGCGGTGCTCGCGACAGTACGGCCGACACGTTCGACCTCTGTCGGCACGGATTCGACAGCTGTTTGCGGAATACGACTGGCCAGGCAACGTACGTGAGCTGGAGAACATGATCAAGCGCATCGTCGTACTTCAAGACGAGCAGCTGGTCGCGCGGGAAATCGAGCAGAAGCTCCCGCAGAGGGCGACACCCCCCGCTGGCGCCACCGCGACGGCAACGACACTAGCATCTACAGTGGGCTCGACGACCGGGAAGTTTGCCGGCGCCGGAGCGCGCGGAGCCGCGGCCTCAACGCATGACGATCTCGCGGTCGAGCCGTCCCACGCCGACCCGCTGAGCGGTGAAGAGCCCACGCTCGTCGCCGTGGCGAAGGCCGCCGCGATGCGCGCCGAGCACGCCGCCATCCTGCAGATGCTGAGCAAAGTGCATTGGAACCGGCGGAAGGCGGCACAGACGCTCGGCGTCAGCTACAAGACGCTGCTCAACAAGATGAAAGTGTGCGGCATCACTCAGAGTTGAGGTCAGAGCCATCCTCGACCCGGAACTACTCATCTTGAGCAGTTCGCTACCACTCATCAGCCCACGCCTTTCCCGTTGAGCGGCGCCTTGCCGGCCAAGGGCGACTTTCCACAACAAGCCTGCGGATTTTACTGGCACTTACATTGCTCCGTTCGCGCCGTTACTTGTCCGCAGTACGCCGTGGGGCGTCTGGCGGGCATCCATAGAGGCGGTAGATGGCACTACGTGAGGCAAGTTCGCAGCCGGTACAGGTCTCCACCGTAGGACAGAGCGCGGCACGCGACGGGATTCGGCCCATGTTGGGGCACTCTCCGCAGATGCGGGAGGTGCGCGAACTGATTCGACGCGTCGCCGACACCGATGTGACGGTGCTCATCCGCGGTGAAAGCGGCACCGGCAAGGAGCTGGTGGCGCGCGGGGTCCATGCCGCATCACCCCGACGGGATCAGCTATTCGTGAAGGTCAATTCGGCGGCCCTTCCCTCGGAGCTGCTCGAGTCAGAGCTGTTCGGCTTCGAACGAGGGGCCTTCACCGGGGCGACGCAGCACAAGCCGGGGAAATTCGAGTTCGCCAACCACGGCACGATCTTCCTCGATGAAATCGGCGAGATGCAGGCGTCGATGCAGGCGAAGCTACTGCAGGTGCTCCAGGACGGCGAGTTCGCGCGGTTGGGCAGCAACCGGGATGTGCGCGTCGACGTGCGCGTCGTGGCCGCCACGAATCGCGACCTCGAACAAGCCGCGGCGGACGGTCTGTTCCGGGAGGATCTCCTGTTCCGGCTGAACGTGGTCAGCATTACGGTCCCGCCGTTGCGTCAGCGCCGCGACGAGATTCCGGTCCTGACCGAGTTCTTTCTTCGTCACTACGCCGAGCACTACAACAAGCCGGCGCTGGCGCTGGCGCCCGACACGCTGCGAATCTTCGGCGAATACGACTGGCCCGGCAACGTCCGCGAACTCGAGAATCTGATGAAGCGAATGGTGATTCTGGGATCCGATGACGCCATCCGCCGCGACCTCGAGGACGCAGTCGCCCGCCGATCGACGGGATCGTCCCGCGGCGTTCAGGCTCGCCCGATCCCCTACACGGCTAGGCCGAAAGCCGTGGCGTTCATTCCTTCCGCGCCGGTCGCCGCTCCGGCTCCACCGGCGCCGCCGACGAGCCCGCCGAGGGAGTTGCCGACGGGCTCGCTGAAAGAGATCGCGCGCCACGCCGCGCGCGAGGCCGAGCGCGACCTGATCTTCAAGACGCTGCAACAGACACGCTGGAACCGGCGGGAGGCGGCCGGGCGGCTCGGAATTTCCTATAAGGCGCTGCTGTACAAAATCAAGGACGCCGACGCCCATCAAGTCTAGCCATGAATGCCGAGCCGTTTCTGGACGACGCGGACTTCCGGCTCATCACGGCTGAGGCGTTCGATTTCATGTTCAAGAACGAGCTGAAGCGCGCGATGCGGTCGCAGAACTACGTGACGCTGCTGACCATCCGGCCGATGCCGCTGGCGTCGGGCGAACAACCGCAGTTGACCAGAGAGGTGGCGCGGCTCGTCAGCCGGCAGTTACGAGAGACGGACCTGCTCTCGCAGGACCGCAGTGACCGGTTGTCGGTCGTCCTGCTCGACGCCGATCACCAGAGTTCGCTGACGGTCGTCGACCGTCTCATGTCTCGGTTCGAGCAGTACGAGTTCGCGGTTCCGACGCGGATAGCCGTCGGCGCGGCCTGCTGCCCGACCCATGGCACCGACGCCGACCATCTACGCCGCGCCGCTGACGAGCATCAGGTCCGCTCGGGACGCGACGCAGACGACGAACCTTCGGACGGCAGTGACGACGTGCAATGAGAGAGAGGGGACAGACAATGAAGACCGGATGTGTACTGTGGTCGTGCCTTCTGGCGGTTCTGGCGACAGTTCCGGCGATGGCGCAGACGGCAGCAGGACTCCCCGCAAACCGACCCGCAGGCTCGACATCGGTCGATCCTCCTTCGAGCCTCGACTACCGGCTGGTGGCGGGCGACAAGCTCCGCATCGAAGTGTACAAGGAGCCACAGCTCTCGCAATCCCTGCAGGTGCGGCCTGACGGCAAGATCACGCTGCCGCTGGTCGGCGACGTACGGGCCGCCGGCGTCACGCCCCGCGAGCTCACGCTGACCTTGACGGAGCGTCTGCGCGAATTCGTCATGGCTCCGGCCGTCACCGTCATCGTGGCCGAAACCATCGCCCCCGTCATCTACGTGATGGGAGAAGTCACCAAGCCCGGCGCCCTGCCCATCACGGGACCGATGACTGTCGTGCAGGCGCTCGCCGTGGCTGGAGGGTTCAAGGACTTCGCGAATCCCAAGAAGATCCGGATTCTGCGCAAGGGACCGAACGGGACCGTTCAGTCCATCGATTTCGACTACCGGGACGCGATCACGTCGCCCGATCGCCCGGTCCTCCTGCAGGCGGGAGATACGGTGATCGTGCCCTGAGGGGCGCCACGGCGAGACAAAAGGACCATGGACATGGCTGAGCAGAGTCGACACCCACTCGAATACCTCTCCATCCTGAAGCGGCGAAGGCGCTGGTTCTTCATTCCGTTGGCCGCGAGCTGCGCGATCGGTGTCGCGCTCGCGCTGTTCCTGCCGTCCACGTTTCGCTCGGTCGCCACGATTGCCGTCCAGGCCCCCGCCGTCGTCGCGGACCTGGTACAGGCGCAGACGGGACTCGACCGGACGGAGCGGCTTCGCGCGCTGTCACAGCAACTGCGAAGTCGGCCGGTGCTCGAGCGTGTCGTTCGCGAGGAGGGTCTCGCCGGCGACCGCTCCATGGACGTGGCGGCCCAGGATTTGACGTCGCGCATCAGCGTCGAAATCCCGAAGCCGATCGCACGCACGCAGGGCGAGCCGGAGCTGGATGCGTTCGACATCGTCTACCTCGATCGCACCGCCGAGCGCGCGCGCCGCATCGCAGATCGCCTGGTGCACGTGTTCACGGAGGAGCACGCGCGAAGCCGGGAAATCCAGGCGGAAGGCACTGCCGAATTCCTGGCCGCTCAGGTCGCCATCAGCCAACAGCGGCTCTCGGGCCTCGAAAAGGACCTGCGGATGGCCAAGGAACGGCATATGGGGGCACTGCCGGAGCAGACGCTTGCCAACCTGCAGTCGGTGGCAGGCCTGCGGCAGCAGCTCGACTCCACCCGCAACGGCATGCTCTCCGAGCGGGATCGGCTGGCCCTCACCAATCGCGAGATCCAGAACATGAGGAAGGCCGGGGGGGCGCCGGGGGGATCGCAGGCAGGGACATCACCGCTGCAACGGGTCCTCGCGCTGGAGACCGAGCTCTCCGGGGCGCGCGCCAAGTACACCGAGAAGCATCCGGAAGTGCAGCGGCTCGAGGAAGAGCTGAAAGGCGCGCGGGAAGCGGCGACGGTGCAGCCGGCTGCCGACGCGAGACTGGCCCTGGTCGAAACCGATCAGGCGTATCAGCAACTGGTCGCGGAGGCCAATCTGACGCGGCTGCGGATCGACGCGCTGCAACGCACCGAGAAACAGGTGCTCGCCGACATCGGTCGATTCCAGCTCCGGGTCGACTCGGCGCCCATGGTCGAGCAATCGATCTCGTCGCTGCAGCGCGAGTTCGACCTCGAGAGCGCGAACCACAAGCAACTTACCGAAAAGCACTCCGCCGCGCTCGTGCGCGAACAGATGGCACGCACTCGCGGTGACGAGCGCTTCAGCGTGCTCTCGGGCGCCTCCCTGCCGGCTGCCCCCGACAGTCCGAATCGGGGGCTCATTCTTCTGCTCGCCGCCGGAGTCGGGCTCCTGGTGGGCGGGGCGCTGGCGTTCGGCCGAGAGTTTCTCGACCGTTCCATTCGCGACGGCAGGACGCTGCAGAGCGAGTTTGGCGTGAAGGTGCTGGCAGAGATTCCTCGCATTCCAGCCGCAGGGTGAAGCGGAGCAGAAACGTTGGCAGCTCGTCGAGGGGACGGCTGCAGACCACAAGGGGCACTGGATCATGAATGGCTTACAACGTGCCACGGAGCGGGCCGAACGTGAGGGACTGCTGACGTGGACTCGTGACGAGACCGACCGATCCGAACACGCGATGGCCAGGGCGCGACCGGCCGCCGACGTGTCGGAAGCGCCGTCCGTTATTGCCGTCGCCGTACCGGAGGAACCGGCAGCGGTCCCCGAACGACCGCTCAGCCGCTCGCTCGTCGCCGTGACGCAACCGGGGTCGTTCGCAGCCGACCAGTACCGGTTCCTGCAGACCCGGCTGGAGGGACTCGAGAGCAGCGGGCGCGTGCAGACGCTACTGGTGACGAGCCCGGGCAGCGGGGACGGCAAGACGACGACCAGCGCCAATCTGGCGCTCACGATGGCGCGAGAGCTTCCGCAGAAGGTCGTCCTCGTGGAAGGGGACCTGCGTCGCCCGTCCCTCGCAGCCCTGTTCGGCGCCCGGGCGGATCCCGGTCTAGTGGACGTGTTGATGGGAACCTGCAGCCTCGAGGAGGCGCTGGTGGAGGTGTCGAGCGAGCTGTTCCTCCTGCCCGCGGGCCCTCCAGGCATGTCATCAAGCGAGTTGTTCGCATCGTCGATGATGCAGCGGACGCTCACCGCGTTGCGGGGGCGCTTCAGCCGCATCATCGTCGACGCTCCGCCGGCAGCGACGTCAGAAACCCATGCGCTGACTCGGCTCGTCGACCGCGTGCTGGTCGTCGTCCGCGCGGGTGTCACGCCGCGGTCGGCCCTGGCGCGCACCCTGGCGGTGCTCGATCAGCAGCGGGTGCTGGGGATCGTCCTCAACGAAGTCGACGCCGCGCCGGACGGGTATGGCTATGCGAGCCTGCCCCCGCGCGGTTCGCGAACCTAGGGACCTCCGGATGCGCATCTTCCACCGGCATCTGTCGCAGCGGCACGTGATCGTGTTCGCCGGCGAGTTGGTGGTGATTCTTGCCTCGACGATGGCGGTCGGCCACCATTACCGCCCGGGTGAAAGCCTCCTGGCCGTCGCGTCGACCAGTGCGATTGTCACGGCACTCTGCTTACTGTGTCTGTACTACAACGATCTCTACGATCTGACCGCGGTCCGGCGGACCCGCGACGTCGTCATCCCGGCCGTGCAGGCGATCGGTGTCGCGTCGATCGGTGTCGCCCTGCTCCACCTGACCCCGGCGTGGCGCACCATGGCCGACAGCACCTTCGTGCTCGTCGCGGCGACTTGCCTGAATGGCGTGCTGATCTGGCGCGTCGCTTTCAACAGCATCGCCGCCGTGCCATCGATGATCGAACACCTCCTCATCATCGGCACTGACGCCGCGGCACAGACGGTGGCCCGTCAGGTCCTCGCGCAGAGTGACTACCCGTACGCGATTGTCGGCTTCATCGATCAGGATCCGCGCCGGATCGGGCAGTCGATCGTCAACCCCCGCATCGTCGGGACACCAGCCGACATCGAGCGGATCGTCGCCACGCACGGCGTTACCGGGATTGTCGTCGCGCTGGGCGATCGACGTGGCAGACTGCCGGTGCGCGAGCTGCTGCGCGCGAAACTGGGTGGCGTGCGGGTTGAGGATGTCAACGCCTTCTACGAACGGCTCACGGGCAAGCTGCTCGTGGAGGATCTGCGGCCCAGCTCGCTCATCTTCGCTGACGGCTTCAACGTCTCGGGGGGCACGCAACGATCGAAGCGCGGCTTCGACCTCCTGATCGCGGGCGTCGGCCTGGTTCTGGCGGCGCCGTTCATGCTGCTGACGGCACTCGCCGTGTGGCTGGAGTCGGGATCGCCCGTCCTCATTCGTCAGGAGCGCGTCGGCGGCCACGGCCGTGTATTCACCCTGTACAAGTTTCGATCGATGCGGCAGGACGCCGAACAGGGCACGCCGGTGTGGGCCCGCGCCGTGGACGATCGCGTGACGCGTGTCGGACGCGTCATACGCAAGACCCGCCTCGACGAGCTCCCGCAGCTCTGGAACGTACTTCGGGGCGACATGAGCTTCGTTGGACCGCGACCCGAGCGCCCGTTCTTCGTCGCACGGCTCGGCGCCCGTTTCTCCTGCTACGACTACCGCCACGCCGTGAAGCCCGGCCTCACCGGGTGGGCACAGGTGAGGTATCGCTACGGCGCGTCGATGGAAGACGCACTCGAGAAGCTGCGCTACGACCTGTACTACGTCAAGCATGTCTCGGTGCTCTTCGACCTCACCATCCTGTTCGACACGGTCAAGGTCGTGTTGTTTGCCAAGGGGGCCAGGTGAGCCGCCTCACGGGTCGCGGCGTCAACTGGCAGGAAGACCACCAGGCGCGGACGGTGGCCATGAACGTGGGGGGGCGGTACGTCACCCTGGCAATCGAGCTCCTGCTCGGTATCGTGATGCTGCCGGTGAACACGCGGCATCTCGGACAGTCCGACTACGGATTGTGGATGCTGGCGGCGTCGATCGTGGCGTATTTCCCGGTTTTCGAGCTGGGCTACGCCGCCGCGATGGAACGGTTCGTGGCGCATTACCGGACGCAACGCGATGCCGCGGCGATCAATGAACTCGCGAGCACGCTGGTGTTCGTGTTTGCGACCTTCGGCCTGACGGCCTTTGCGGTCGTGGCCGTCGGCGCCTGGCATCTCGACTCCTGGTTCAACTTGACCCCGGCGCAGGCACGGACCGGAGGCATCGTGCTGCTCCTCGTCGCCGGGCAATTCGCGCTGGGCCTGCCGTTTGCGATTTTCGGTGCGGTGGTCAACGGTTTTCAGCGCACGATTCTCAACAGCATCGTGGGTACGGCCGTCGCGCTGGCCGTGGCCGCGGTCAATGTGTCGGTCGTGCTCGCCGGTGGCGGCCTGGTCACACTCGTCGGTCTCATGACCGCGACCCGGATGCTCGGATACGCCGCCTACCGGCTGAATGCCTACCGCGTCTTCCCGATGCTGCAGATCCGGCCATCGCTGTTTCGCCTGGCGCGACTGCGCGAGGTGACGGGATTCAGCGTGTACATGCTGCTGCAGGATGTGTCGAACCGGCTGAACTACGCCACCGATCCGATGGTGATCGCGGCGTTCCTCTCGACCGGCGCCGTTGCGATCTGGACCGTCGCACAGCGGCTGGCTGACGTCGTCATGCAGCTGACCAACCAGTTGAACGAGGTGCTCTTTCCGATTGTCGTGGACTGTGACAGCGGCCAACGGGACGACCGCCTGAGGGAAGTGCTGGTGCAGGGCACGCGGATCTCGCTGGCGTCGGCCGTTCCGCTTGCCGGCACCCTGGCGCTGCTCGCCGGACCCGTCATCATCGCCTGGACGGGACCGGCGTTCAGTGCCGCGATCGTCATCGTCCAGATTCTGGCGCTCACGGTGCTCGTGCGCGTCGGAAGCGCCACTGCCGGGATCGTACTGCGAGGCGCCGGCCACCACCGGCTGCTCGCCGTCTCCAATCTGGTAGCCGCTCTGGCGAACATCGGTCTCAGCATCCTCTTGATCCGTACCCGCGGGCTGCCGGGCGTGGCGTTCGCAACGCTGCTGGTGGTCACAGTGCGCGCCGTCGCGGTGTTGATCCCGGTCGCCTGCGTCAGAGTGCAATTGTCGCTGTGGCGGTTCGTGGCGACCGCCGTGTGGCCGGCGGTGTGGCCGGCGCTCCTGGTGCTCGGCCCCTTCGCGTTCGTGCGCGAAAGCCTCGGCGGCGGTTCGCTCCTGCGCGTCCTGGTGAACGGCGCCACCGTCTGCCTGCTGTACGTCGTCGTGTTCATCTCCGTCGCCATCGGTCGGCAGGACCGGAGCCGGTACCTGGGCAAGCTGCGTAGCATCGCGGGGCTGCCAGCACTGGAGACCGCGTGATGCGAACGCGAGGTGCACGCAGGGACTGGGGCTGGCGTGTCTGGGCGCGCCGCTCGCCTGCGAAGGGCCGACCGGGCGCGTGCGCCACGATCCCGACCGGCTGGCGGCGGCGATTGCCGCCGCCATCGGGCTCGGCGGCCGGGAGCTCATGGCGCTGTGACTGACGCGCGGTCCCGGAGAGTCTGACAAGGAGACGTGATGTACGAATCTTTCTATAACCTTCGTGAGCGGCCCTTCTCACTCAGTCCGGATCCCGATTACCTCTACCTGAGCCGCGTGCATCGCGAGGCGCTCGATTCCCTGCGTTACGGGATCGAGAGCCGCGCCGGCTTCATGGTCGTGACTGGAGAGATCGGGGCAGGCAAGACGACACTTCTCCAATCACTCCTGCGTCGGCTCGACGAGCGCACGATCACGGCCCGTCTCGTCAATACCACGTTGGAGCCGCGCGAGCTGCTGGAAGCCGTCGCGCTCGACTTCGGCCTCGACACGACCGGCAAGTCGAAGCCGATCCTCCTCCGCGACCTGGGTCAATTCCTCTGTGAACAGCGCGCGCAGGGTCGCAGGCCGCTTCTGATCATCGACGAAGCGCAGAATCTGACCGCCGCTGCGCTCGAAGAAGTGCGGCTGCTCTCGAACCTCGAGACCGAGAAGTCCAAACTGCTGCAGATCCTGATCGTCGGACAACCGAATCTGCGTGATGTGATCGCCTCGCCGGAGCTCGAGCAGTTCCGCCAACGGGTGGCGGTCAGCTACCACCTGACGTCCCTCGACTCCGCGGAGACCGCGGCATACATCGATTTCCGGCTGCGACACGCTGCGATAGGAGAACCGCCGCGTTTTCCCATCGATGCCGCCGCCCTGGTGCACACGCGCAGCGGGGGCGTACCTCGGATCATCAACATCATCTGCGACTCTGCGCTCGTCTACGGCTACGCGGAGGACAGGCACCACATCGATCGCGCACTGATCGAGGAGACCGTGGCGGAGCTCGAAGCGAGTGGCATTCTCCGAGCCGACGACAGCGCCGTGATAGTCCCGCGGCCGACGCTGACGCCGCCGGTCATGCCGGTGCCCGTGCCGGCCGAGAAGCCGATAGCCGCGCACCCGATCGTACGGAAGCCGGATAGCTCGACGACGGCCACCGCGGAAGCCACCGCTCAGGCAGCGCGTCTCGCGGAGCGTGAGATCCGGCTCTCGCAACGTGAGAGCGAACTGGCTGAACAGCACAAGAGGCTGGCCGACCAGTATCGGGCGTTGCGGAGCATGCGCACCGAAACGGCTCCGGCGGTGCCCGCGCCTGCGCCGCTCGTCCGTCCAGCATGGTACGCGAGCATCTACCTCAAGCTCGCGGACGTCCGGCGTCGTCTCGCGTCGAAACTGTCCCAGCTGACAGTGGAAGACCACTAGTCGCTGGGCGTCGTGGAATTCGAACCCATGGAAGTCCTCTTTCTGGCGTCTGTTCTGTTGCTGGCCTACGTGTACGCGGGATACCCGTTGCTGCTCGCGCTGTGGTCGACCGTCGCGAGCCGCCCCGTCCGGAAGGGTAACCCCGCAGACTGGCCGGCCGTCTCGGTCGTCGTTGCCGCCCACAACGAGGCGGGCCGCCTGCCGGGCCGCGTCGCGAATCTCCTCGCGCAGGACTACCCCGGACCGCTCGAGGTGGTCATCGTTTCCGACGGATCAATTGATCACCCTCGTCGCGCACTGGAACACCTGGACGATCGCGTGAAGCTGCTCGAGTTGCCACGCGGTGGCAAGGCGCTGGCGCTTAACGCTGGCGTTGCACGTGCTCGCGGCGAGTTCGTCGCGTTCGCTGATGCCCGGCAGCGCTGGGGCCACGACGCGATACGCGAACTCGTTTCCAACTTCCAGGATCCCGATGTCGGCGGCGTGACCGGAGAGCTTCTCCTGGATTGGGAGCCGCGGCCGGACGCGTCGGAATCGACAGTCGGCGAGGCCGTCGGGCTGTATTGGACGTACGAGAAGTGGCTGAGGCGTCGCGAGAGCCTCGTGTGGTCGACGGTGGGTGCGACCGGTGCCATCTACGCGCTGCGGCGTTCCTTGTGGCGCCCCTTGCCAGCCACCACGCTGCTCGACGATGTGCTTGCACCAATGCGCGTCGTCCTTGCCGGCCAGCGCATCGTCTTCGACGAACGTGCTCGAGCATTCGACTGCGCCGCGTCGCACGGCATCGTCGAGACACGCCGCAAGACCCGTACGCTCGCCGGGAACTATCAGATCCTGGCACTCGAGCCGCGCCTGCTCCTGCCCTTCGCCAATCCGGTCTGGGTCCAGTATGTGTCGCACAAGATCGGGCGCCTGCTCGCCCCATGGGCGCTGATCGGGGCGTTCCTGACGTCTGCGGTCCTTGCCGCAGACCACTGGTTCTTTGCCGTGGCACTGATTCTGCAGCTCGGTTTCTACGGTCTGGCCGCGATCGGCGGCTGGATTGACTTTGGAGAACGAAACCGGACCGTCTCCGGGCATGGGCTGCCGCATGCAGAATCAGACACAGCTGAGGTGCGCGAGCGTGCGAGGGCTCACGCGAACGGAGGGACTCGCGTCAAAGCCGGCTGAACGTACCCCGAAGGGTATTCGTCCGCCGTGCTCTGAGCGTCGTCGGCGTGGGGTGACGCGATGAGCGCACCGGTGCGACGGATCGCAATGGTTGCCTACGCCTTCGTGATGATGAACTACGCAGCCCTTGCAGGCCTGGTGGCGATCTGTCGCGGCCGGACCGTGTGGAGATAGTGGGCGCACTCGTGTGGAAATAGTGGGCGCAAAAGAGAAAACCACGGGCACAAGAGAACCAACGGATGGAGCGTCTCGCGTTTACGGGCCTCCCGGCAGGAGTCACAACCCTGCCCGGACGAGCTGCCATAGCTGCCTCCGACACCGGGCCGGTCGGTGCTTCCGACACCGAGTCTGTGGGACGAGCCTCGCCCGAGCGGGATAGGCTGGCTTTCCAGGGGCTGCTGGCGTTCATCTTCGTTCTGTTTTTCCGTCCGCAGGATTCGCTGCCATTTCTCGAGCCGCTCCATCTGGCCGACGTGACCGGTACCTTTGCGATCATCGCGCTCCTGGCGGAGCGCCTGACACGGGGAGCCGCCATCAGTCGGATGACCGCCGAGCTGGCGCTCCTGCTCGCCATGGCCGGTGTCATGATCGTCACGGCACCCTTTTCAATCTGGCCCGGTGGCGCGATCTCGGTCATCACGGACCTCTACTGCAAGGTCATCATCATTTTCATATTGATGCTGAACACCATCACGTCGCGCGAGCGATTCGCGCGCCTCGTCACGGTCGTCGTGCTGGGCACGTCCTACATTGGCGTGCGGGCGGTCCTGGACTACTTCAGGGGAGTCAATCTGTACGAAGACGGCAGGGTGGGGGGAGCGGTCGGCGGCCTGTTCGGCAATCCCAACGACATGGCGCTGAACATGGTCACGTTTCTGCCGCTGGCCGTGGCGCTCGCGCTGGCTCGCGGGCGCCCGCTGGTGCGCGCGCTGGCGTTGGTCGGCGTCCCGGCGATTGCCGCCGCCATCGTCTTCAGCAAGAGCCGTGGCGGCATGATCGGTCTCGTCATGATGCTCGTCGTGTTGCTCTATCAGGTGCGGCACATCCGTCCGGGCGTAGCCGCCGCCGTCGTGGCGATGTGCCTCGCCGCGATCCCGTTCCTTCCACCCTCCTTCGTCCTGCGGATGTCGAGCATCTACAATGCCGACGAAGACCCGACGGGGTCGCGTGAGGCGCGTCAGCGCCTCATGCGCGAGGGCTACCAGGCGTTTCTTGACCACCCGTTGGTCGGACTCGGCGCGGGACAGTTCTCGAACTATCAGCCGGAGGCGCGTGAGGAACCCTGGCGCGAAACCCACAACGCCGTACTGCAGGTCGCGTCAGAGTTGGGAGTCCTCGGCCTCGTGCTCTTCATTGGGCTCATCGGAAGCGGGTTCACCGCCGTGCTCCGCGCGATCGCCACGCTCCGCCGAACGCTCCGCCCGCCTCCAAACGGCTCGAACGCCCGCCGTGAGCTCGAGCTCTTTGGCGCGGCGCTCGTCGCCGGTCTCACCGGATGGGTCGCCGCCGCCATGTTCGCATCGGTGGCCTACTACTGGACCTTTTACCTGGTGCTCGGCCTCGCCGTCACGTTCTGCGACATCGCCGTACGCGATGCGACTGGCGTCTTGGACGCCGCGCATGAACACCTCGAAGCCGAGGCCGCATGACGATCACGATCATCATTGCGACCAGAAATCGCGCACCGCTGCTCGCCGCGACGCTCGACGCGCTCACCAAGCTCGAGCGGCCTGGCGTTCCCTTCGAGGTGCTGGTCGTCGACAACGGATCGATTGACGACACCCGCGCAGTCGTCGCGCAGGCGGCTCGCGACACGGGTGTGCCGATTGGGTACGTGACCGAGGCGACGCCGGGCAAGTCGCATGCGCTGAACACGGCCGTGGCTCGCGCGCATGGCGACTTGCTGGTGTTCACAGACGACGATGTGCTGCCGTTGCCTGGTTGGCTCGCAGCCTACGTCCGGTCGTTCACTGAGACGGACGCCGACTTTGCTGCGGGCCGCGTCCTGCCTCTGTGGGAAGCGCCCGCACCCGCGTGGCTGTCGCCGGACCTCTACGGCGCACTCTCTATCGTCGACGGGGGAACACGGCGAGCCCGCCTGGTCAAGGGCGCAGCGGATTTCATCATGCCGATCGGCGCCAACATGGCAGTCCGCCGGCGCGTGTTCGATCGCGTGGGGGGGTGGAATCCCGATCTCGGAAAGTTGCAAGGCACGCTCCGGACGGGAGAGGACCACGAGTTCATGCTCAAGATGATCGCCGCGGGCTTCACCGGCGTGTACGAGCCTGAAGCATGCGTGCGCCACCGTGTACCGGCCGATCGCCTCCGCCTGTCTTACTTTCGCCGCTGGTTCTGGGACAACGGCGTCATCGTGGCAGGTTTCGAGCGGGAGTATCCAACGACGCGACGATACCTTCTCGGAACCCCTCGTTACCTCTGGCCTGAGTGCGCCCGGGAGCTGCTGGCGACAGGATGGGCCGTCGCCACCTGGAACGTGGCGCGGGCTTCCGCCGGCCACGTGCGGCTGGCGTGGTTTGGGGGCTATCTGCAAGGTCTCTGGAACCACCGCCGTGGCCATGTTCCTACAAGCGCTGGATCCGCGACAATATGAGGGAATCGCCGAACGTGACCATCACCGTTGTCATCGCCACCCGCAATCGCGCATCCCAGCTGCACGCGGCGCTCGAAGAGCTGCGTCATCAGGACTACGAACGTGACGACGAAGTCATCGTCGTAGACAATGCGAGCACCGACGCAACCGCGGACGTCATGGCGCGGACCGCTGACGGATTTCCGGTGCGCCTCCGCAGACTTTCGCAGTCGGCGGAAGGCAAGACCCCCGCGCTCAATGCGGGCCTGGCGGCGGCACGCGGAGACGTTCTGGCGTTGACCGACGACGATGTCCTGGTCGGGAAGCACTGGATCAGGGAGATCCGGCGTGCTTTCGAGCGCTCGACGCTCGACATGGTTGGAGGCCGCGTCGATCCTGCATGGGAACGTACACCTCCACGCTGGCTGCGCGTCGAAGGCACCGACCGTTACGAGAACATGGCATCTCCCCTTGCCCTGCTCCACTACGGCGGCCGGCAGAATCTGGGTGTGCGCGCCGTTCTTGGCGCGAACATGGCATTCCGCCGAAGGGTACTGCAAAAGCTCGGGGGCTTCGCCCCGGAGTTCAACCGTCGGTCGGGAACGCTGCTCAGCGGCGAAGATCACGACTTCTGCGAACGTGCCGCCGCGGCAGGATTTCATTGCGAATACTTGCCGGAGTTGCGCGTTCGGCATCGGGTGCCTGCCGAGAGAGTGCGTCTGCGATATTACCTCCGGTGGTTCTATTGTTCCGGAGTCACCCAGGCCATGCTCGATCGCAGGCCGCTGATGGTCGCATGCCAGCCACACGGTACGGCGGCGCGTCACTATCTGCGACGGCTGCTGAGAGCACCCTCATCGGCGCTCTGGCGCACGCTGCGCGGCCAGCTCGCGGACGCCGCCGCCGCGGTCATGGACGGCGCGTTTGCCGCAGGCTACGTCACCGATCAGATACGGAACCCGGGCGGAACCCGCAGCACAGAAACGAGGACCGGTGTCCGCAAGGCTCCCGCGGTGGCGGCGGCCAAACAGCCCGGCACCCTCCTGGCGCGGGCCGACCCGAAGGAAATGGGGGAAGCAGGATGAACCATCAGTCATCGGTGAGCGTGCCCTCGATGGGAACGGCTGGCGCGCACGCCGAAGAACTCGCCAGCGGCGAGCGATTCGACTTCGGCGGCAACTGGGCCAGATTTCTGTCAGTCCTGGATGACGACCGCATCGCGGCGGCTGAACGCGGGCTCCAAGACCTGCTGGGGACGGCCCGGCTCGACGGAGCTCGCTTTCTGGACATCGGATCCGGGAGTGGACTGTCCAGTCTCGCCGCCAGGCGACTCGGTGCACGCGTGCACTCGTTCGACTACGATCCACAGTCGGTCGCTTGCACGCGAGAGTTGCGGCGACGGTTCTTCCCCACCGATTCAGACTGGACGATCGAATCGGGATCAGTGCTCGATGGCGACACGATGCGGTCGCTCGGTGCGTTCGACGTCGTGTATTCCTGGGGCGTGCTGCATCACACGGGCCGTATGTGGGACGCGCTCGCGCACGCGGCCATTCCTGTCGCGCAAGAAGGCACGCTCGCGATCGCCATCTACAACGACATGGGGAGCCAGAGTCGGCGCTGGCGCTTGCTGAAGAAGACCTACAACGAGCTGCCTCGTCCCGCGCGGGTGCCATTCGCAGTCGCCGTCACGCTCCCGGCCGAGCTGAGGGCGTTCGCCGGCGCCGCGCTTCGACTCCGGCCGGCCGACTACGTGCGTTCGTGGACCGAATACCGCAGCCGCCGCGGCATGAGTCGCTGGCACGATGTCCTCGATTGGGTCGGGGGGTATCCGTACGAATGTGCCACGCCGGAAGCGATTTTCGACTTCTACCGCAGCCGGGGATTCACGCTCACACGGATGAAGTGCGGCGGCGTCGGGCTCGGTTGCAACGAGTTCGTCTTTGCGCGCACCGTGGAGTCCACGGGGCGCGCAGTCCTGCCACTCACCGGACCAGTGGAGGGTCACGCAGACTCAGGTCCGGATGCGCAATCCCCGCGGAGTAGGTGGGATCATCGTCAAAATGCCGGCCATTGAGGCGCCGAGATCGAGCTTGTCGGTAGCCGCTCCGCGATACGTGCTCGTGGGCACGAGCGAGTAGTCGGCATTGAACTGCGCGCGGTGCACGGCCACGGTGGGCAGCCACGTGACCCCCGGATACGGGTAACCCGAGCCGCCCCCCAACGCGTTGTATGTCCATTGATAGCTGCGGGTCAGCCCCACGAGGGCCGGCGTGCCGATGCCAACGCCACTGCCGAAGACTCCGTACTCGTTGTGATTCCCGAGATTGTTCGTGACCGTCAGCGACTCGACGGCAAACTGGGCCGCGCGCCGCGCGGCCGTGCCCGCCGGCCACACGTCGCCGGTATAGAGCGTGAGGAAGTTCCGCCCCTGATCCACGGTGTTGTGATCCACGGTCAGCGTCGCCCACTTCCCCACCGGCCTGGAGAAAGAAGCCCGTGCCGACCGCCAGGTTGTTCCGGATCGTGATCCGCGTCGCGCGGCCTGAGGGCTGATAGCTGTCGTAGCCGAGGATGTTGAACACGCCTTCGGTGTCCCGGACGATGTTCTGCTCGAAGAGGACGTCTTCCAGCACCGACCATGGCGCCCCGCCTTCGTCGTTGCGGACGGTGAACACGATGGCCGTGCCGCTCTGCCCGTCGGTCCAGTTCCGCTCGAACACGTTCCCGCGAACCGTGACCCGTTTCGCCGACTTCAGCTCGAACAGATTCTTGACCGCCTTGCCCTGTCCCCGCCACTCCAGCGGTTTTGAGAAGTGGTTGCCCACGACGAGAATGTCAGACGGTACGCGGTCGGCCGCCAGGCTGTTCGCGCCGCCGAACATCACGTTCTCGCTCGCCGCCTCGAGGTAGTTGTCGGTGATGGTGTACGGGCCCGCGCCGTCCCACGCACAGAACGCCTGCGAATCCTGGCCCGCGCGCCAGATGTTGGCGATGTGCGACCGGGTCAGCGTGATCTGCCGGCCGTTCCCCTTGATCGCGCGCTTCTGGCCCGCCGGGCCCGCGACGATCAGCAGCCGGTCCATCGTGATCGCCGTCGCATCCTGCAGGTCGATGATGTTGCCCTCGCCGGTCGTGCTCGACTCGAACTGCAGGCCATCGAGCCGCCAGTTGCTCGTCCCGGTCGCCGTCAGCGCCGACTCGACGCCCCCGGACACAATCACCGGCAGCAGCGGCGCGTCGGCCGGCGTCAGCCGGCGCGCTGGCAGCGCACGCGACGATCGGATCGTGATGACCGCCCCGAAGGGCTTGACCGGCAGCCGGAACGTCCCGGTGAAGCGCGCGCCCGCCGCCAGGACGATCTCGTCGCCCGGCTGCGCCGCATTCAGCGCCGCCTGCAAATCACCACCGGCATTGACCGTTCGCGTCGCCGCCGTCGCAGGGCGCGGGGCCGTGAGCAACGGAGAGAAAGGTCACACAGACCATTCCGGCCATGGACACACGTGTGGCATATCCGCTCATCAACGGTGGAAATCCTTTCGAAAAAGTGTGAGGCGAGGCCGGGGTAGCGCCTCAGGATGGGATCACAAGAAAGATGCCACGGGCGTCACCGCGGAATGGGCGGAATTCGGCCAGATCTGTCGACGGTCGAGCCATGCCATCGATCTGGCGATCACCCTTCTTAGATTGCGATCACAGAAGGGTCATGCGAGGCAGCGGGCACGTCTCGCGTTCCGATCGTTGCAGAGAGTCGACCTCAGCTATTGACTCTGAATGCGGGCAGACCTGGCGGGCCCGGACTTGTGCTGAGATCGGAAGAGCTGGACAGCGGGCAATGAGGCGACGAGGTCGAGCTTGTCGGTAGCGGCGCACGGGAGGCAGCGGCGACACGTCTCGCGTTCCGATGGTTGAAGAGAGTCGACCGCAGCTATCGACCCTGAATGCGTGGCAGACCTGGTGGGCCCGGACTTGCGCTGAGAGCGGAAGAGCTGGACAGCGGCAATGAGGCGCCGAGGTCGAGCTTGTCGGTAGCCGCGCCACGGTATGTGCTCGAGGGCACGAGCGAGTAGTCGGGATTGAACTGCGCCCGATGCTCTGCCACTGTCGGCAACCACGTTACCGGGGGGTAGGTGTAGCCTGCGCCGCCCGCCAGCACGTTGTGCGTCCATTGATAGCTGCGCGTCATCGCGGCCAACCCCGCCGTGCCGATGCTCCCGCCGAAGACCCCGTATTCGTTATGGTTGCCGAGATTGTTCGTGACCGTCAGCGACTCGACGGCGAACTGGGCCGTCGCGCGCGGCGGCCGTCCCGGCCGGCCACACGTCGCCGGTATAGAGCGTGAGGAAGTTGCGCCCCTGATCGACGGTGTTGTGGTCAATCGTCAGGACGCCCACTTCGCCGCCGGCCTGGAGAAAGAAGCCCGTGCCGACCGCCAGGTTGTTCCGGATCGTGATCCGCGTCGCGCGGCCTGAGGGCTGATAGCTGTCGACGCCGAGCACGTTGAACACGCCCTCGGTGTCCCGGACGATGTTCTGCTCGAAGAGGACGTCTTCCAGCACCGACCATGGCGCCCCGCCTTCGTCGTTGCGGACGGTGAACACGATGGCCGTGCCGCTCTGCCCGTCGGTCCAGTTCCGCTCGAACACGTTCCCGCGAACCGTGACCCGTTTCGCCGACTTCAGCTCGAACAGGTTCTTGACCGCCTTGCCCTGTCCCCGCCACTCCAGCGGTTTTGAGAAGTGGTTGCCCTCGACGAGAATGTCAGACGGTACGCGGTCGGCCGCCAGACTGTTCGCGCCGCCGAACATCACGTTCTCGCTTGCCGCCTCGAGGTAGTTGTCCGTGATGGTGTACGGGCCCGCGCCGTCCCACGCACAGAACGCCTGCGAATCCTGGCCCGCGCGCCAGATGTTGGCGATGTGCGACCGGGTCAGCGTGATCTGCCGGCCGTTCCCCTTGATCGCGCGCTTCTGGCCCGCCGGGCCCGCGACGATCAGCAACCGGTCCATCGTGATCGCCGTCGCATCCTGCAGGTCGATGATGTTGCCCTCGCCGGTCGTGCTCGACTCGAACTGCAGGCCATCGAGCCGCCAGTTGCTCGTCCCGGTCGCTGTCAGCGCCGACTCGACGCCCCCGGACACTATCACCGGCAGCAGTGGCGCGTCGGCCGGCGTCAGCCGGCGCGCCGGCAGCGCGCGCGACGATCGGATCGTGATGACCGCCCCGAAGGGCTTGACCGGCAGCCGGAACGTCCCGGTGAAGCGCGCGCCCGCCGCCAGGACGATCTCGTCGCCCGGCTGCGCCGCATTCAGCGCCGCCTGCAAATCACCACCGGCATTGACCGTTCGCGTCGCCGCCGTTGCGAGGGCTGGCTGCAGACACAGGAGAACAAAGGGAGCAACACAGGCGGCGACAATCCACGACACCACACTGATAGACACACGTCCAGCGAACCCGCTCATCGACGGTAACCTTCTATGTTTGGAGGGCGAGACCGAAATGCCCGGACGCTTGCGTGATCAAATTCGATGCCACAGATAGTCTGCGTGACATTGCTTCGAATTCCGCGCGTACGGCTGCGACTTCTGGGGCGGAAGGACGCGATCGCCGAGTAGGAATTACTCATATCGGACTCAGACCGCGAACTTTGGTTCCATCGCGGATGCCGGCCACGGTTCAATCCTCGTGCGGCAACAGCCCGTGGAGATCGATCGCCCGAGGCGATCGCGTGCGAGCAGATTCGAGCATCTCCAGACAGCCCAGCGTGGCGCGGGCACCATCGCGGACGGTGACCGACGGCGCGTGTCCCTGCTGCACCGCCTGGACAAACGATTCAACCAGTTCGGCGTAACCCTTGTCCGGCCACCAGCGCGACTTGGTGTGTCGGACACCCGCGCGGACATCCAGGCGTGTGAAATCCTCCGTGGCGACACCGATCCCCTCGGCGAAGACCTCGACGCGCTCGCCGCCAGACGTACGGCTGCCGATCGTGCAGTAGGTCAGGTTCCCCACCGAGCCATCGGCAAACCTGAAACTGGCCACCATGTTGTTCTCACCGATCGGATGCGTTTGCCCGGTCGGCAGCGTGAACGCCGCGACCTCGACCGGCTCGGACTCGAGCAGCCAGTACATCAGATCGACGAAGTGGCAGGCCTCTCCGAGAATCGCGCCGCCGATGGCGGGGTCGGCCATCCAGTAGGGTGAGGCGATGCCGGGCGAGTTCACGCGACAGCTGACTACGGCCGGCATGGTCCGTCGTCGAAGCCGCTCCTTCTGTTCGACGTAGAACGGTGCGAACCGTCGGTTGAAGCCGACCGACAACTGTTTGCCCGTTTCGCGTACGGCGCGCTCGAGCCGCCGGCACTCCTCATCGCTCAACGCCATCGGCTTCTCGACGAACACGTGCTTGCCCGCCTCGAGCGCGGCAACGGCCTGCGCGGCATGGTGCTGATTGCGGGTCAGGATGAAGATCACATCCACATCGGAATCGCGAAGCAGGCTCTCATAGTCCGAGCAGCAATAATGCGCTCCAAAGCGTTTCGCGTAGCTCAGCGCCCGGGCACCGTTGGCCGAACACACGGCGCGCAATTCGAGCCCCTTCATCTTCCGGATGACTGGCAGGTGCACCCATCTCGCCAGATTGCCGGCACCGACGAGCGCCACGCGCAGGGCGCCCGCTCTATGTGCGTGCGGAATCACGTCCACTCTGTGTCGTACGGGACCGGGCGCCGGAACCAGTGCCGCTCGGGTGTGCGTTTCGGCGGTCGGGTAGCGAAGCAAGACCGCCATGCTGCTGACGTCCGGATCCATGATCGTGCGATAGGCAGCCGCAGCCTCGTCGATCTTGAAGACGTGCGTGATCAACGGCTCGAGGGCGACGCGGCCAAGACGCACCAGACGGAGGAATTCCGCCATGTTGCGGTTTTCCGTCCATCGCACGTAGGCGATTGGATAGTCGTGGCCCCCTTGCTCGTACGACGGGTCGTAGCTCCCAGGACCGTACGCTCGTGACATGAGGAGGCTGATTTCCTTCCGGTACATCTCGAACCAGGGGAAGTCGAGAGGCACCGCGCCGACAACGACGATCCGGCCGCGGTCGGCGCACATCTCGAGCGCCTGGAGACAAGGGCCCGACGACTTCGCGGCGGCGGCAACGATCACGCAATCTGCGCCCCTCCCCCCCGTCAGGCCTCGCACCTCTGCCGCAGCCTCCGCCCCCAGCGCGTGTTCGACGCCAAGCCGGCTCGCGAGCTCTATACGGTCGCGGCGAAGGTCGGTCGCCACGACCGTCCCTCCCTGCTGTCGAACCAGCTGCGCGATGAGCTGGCCGACCAGCCCCAATCCGATAACGACGACCGTCTCTCCCAGGCTGATGTTCGACGTGCGAACGGCATGCAAGGCGATGCTGCCGAGTGTGGCAAAGCAGGCCTGCTCCAACGGCAGCTCCGCAGGCACCGGCACGATCAGATTGCGAGGTGCCTGCACGGTCTCGGCATGGCCTGAGCCCTCGCCGCCGAATGCGACACACTGACCGGGCTCGATGTCCGTGACCGTCGGATGCACCTCGGTCACCACTCCCGCACCCGAGTAACCGAGCACCGCGAATTCACTGAATTTGGCCTTCACCTCGGAGAAGGTCCGCACCACGCCGGCGGTCTTCGCCACCGCGGCGATCTTCTGCAGGTGGGAAGGGTTGTGCCGCAACTCCGCCACGACGCCAGACTGGTGCAAGCTCGCTGTTTCGGTGCCGCTGCTGATGAGGGAGTACGCGGGCCGAATCAGTACGTGGTTCGCCTGCAACCGCGGTTCGGGTACATCCTCGACCACGATGTGTTTGAGACCTTTTCGCAGCACTTGCTTCATTCCCGCTCCCCTAAGTCACCGCCCTGACCAGTACGATCTGTCAGCGCCTCACATCAACCATGCACGGTCGTGTCATGGAGTTCCTTCTGTCCGCTACCGTCGCTGCCGGCGCGACAGGCGAATGCCAGGCGATTCCCTCGACGGGATCACGCGCATGAGTGCATCGACGTCGGCACCAACCATGGATCCGTCGGTGGCAGCCGCGCGCAACGTGCTTGCGGGACGCAATCGATAGTCGCCGTTGGCCGGGTCAACGAATGCCCCGAGCAGCTGTGACACGCTGAGAAACAAGTTGTCAGATGGGTACAAAGCAGGATCGGCGCCCGCGAGCACATTGCCGCGAATCTCTTCGCGACTCAGGTACTGCGCGATGCTGGATCGGCCGATGCCGGCGTTATCCCCGATGATGCCGTAGTCGTTGTGCAGCGTGAGGTTATTGGTCAGCTGAAAACCCTGGATCGGTCGCGGGCGCCCGTTCTGGCTGCCGTACAACTGAAGAATGCTGCCGCTTTGAATGGCCGTGTTGTGGTCGACGACGACATCGGCCGGCTCGTCGCCCATGAGCAGAAACCGGCCATCGCCTCCCCACCGCGATCCGTCCACGTCGTAGAAGAGGTTGTTCCGGATGTCCAGATGCCGCGTCTGCTGGCTTTGAGCATGATCGTCATATCCGAGGATGTTGACGACCGATGCGACGTGGCGCACGAGGTTGAGCCGCATGCTGACTTCGGAGACGACGGTCCAGGGCGCCGTCCCGTCGTTGCGCGGCGTGAACACAAACGCGTAGCCGGTCTGACCCGCCAGCCAATTGTTCTCGAACACGTTCGCTTCGATGAGCACGCGTCGGGCATTCTTCAACTCGAAGAGGTTCTTGACGGTCCATGGGGAATCCGCCGAACGCCATTCGAGCGGTTTGGTCACATAGTTGCCGCGAAACGTGATGTCACTCGGCACCAGGCCATCAATCGCCGGCTCCGCTCCGCCGAACATGACATTCTCTCCGGCGGCTTCGAGGTAGTTGTTCTCGATGACATACGGTCCGGGTCCGTTCCAGCCGCAGATCGCCTGGCTGTCCTGTCCAACGGCCTTGATCTCGCGGATGTCGGAGTTTCGGATCGTCGTGGTTCCGCTGTTCAAGGCAATCCCGCGCTTCTGCCCACGGGCGGGATCGCCGCGCACGATGAGGCCGTCCAGCTCGAAATGGTGCGGCACCCTGGCAAGGTCGCGCTGTTCCGCGCTCCCGTCTCCCAGCAGGATGATGTCGCCAGCCCCACCCACGTTCGCCTCGAACGCCAGCCACTGCAGCCGCCAGTGATGCGCCCCCGGTGCCGTGGCCAGCGCGGCTGCCCCGTTCGGGGACCGGAGCCTCGGCATCCATCGCTCGTGTTCCGGTCCAACGCGGCCATCGATGGGAAAATGAGACGAGGCTGCACTGGAGCGGATCGTGATGAATTGGGTGCCGGACGTTTCGGGCAACGTGAAGTTCCCGACGTAGAGGGCACCAGGTTCGAGCAGGATCTGATCGCCGGGTCGTGCTCGGTTGATGGCGGCCTGCAAATCGCCGCCGGCCAATACGGTGATACCCGGCAACTGAGGGCTCGCCACCGCTCCGGCGTGCACAACGATGAAAAGGGCCATCACCCAGACCGGTAGCTTCATACGTCAGGACGGTCCGGTTCAAGCCCTGTGCCAGCTGGCTGCGTTGGTCCAGCGTGTGCTGTCTCTCCTTTCATGTCGTAAGGGCGCTCGACCACAGAAGCGCTTTGGCCAAAATGGGTAAACAGCCGGCGTTGAGTCTTTGCGCGGTTGCGTCGCGAACGACCACATCTGAGACGGGCCTCAGGTTACGCGAGCTGTCCGGCGTAGACCGCCGTGGCACGTCCGTTGCTGAGAAGCGGCGGGCGAAGTCGGCGGGCGAGGTTCCTGTCACAGACGAGTCAGCGAAGAAGGGACAAGTGCGATGCCCAGATTTTGGAGGGTGTTGATTGCGCTGGCAGCGCTGGTGGTGCCTGCCGCCGTCACGGCACAGCCGACCACGGAAGAGGTTCCGAGGCAAGCCCCGGGGTGGGTCTTCACACCCTCTGTGGGCCTCGGAGGAACCTGGGACAACAACCTGCTGCTGGCGGGTGAAGGCGACAATTCGGTCACGGACTATGGGACGCCGGTCGACTCTGGCCTGAACCTGGACTATCGCGGCCGCCGGCTGAACCTGTCGGGGAGCTACGACGGCTCCTTCGTCATGTACCGCACCTACGACGACCTCAACAGCGCCAACCAGCGTGCACGCTTCTACCTGGAGCATCGGGCCACGGCGCGGGTAAAGCTGTTCGCCGAGGAGTCCTTCATCCAGGCTCCGTCCACCGACGCGCTCAACTTGTCCGGCGTTCCGTTCTATCGCACCGGCTCGCGAACCAATGAGGCAGGTGGCGGCGTCGAAGCGGTGGTCGCGCGCCACACGACGCTCCTCACGCAATACACGCTGCGGTCGGTGGCCTTCGACCAAAACGCCGGCCAGCAGCTGGACGATGGGCACGAGCATGAATTGACGGTCTCGCTGATGCGTGCGCGCTCGACGCGACTGACGCTGGGCGCCCAATACGAACTGCGTCGTGAGGTTCTGTCGAGCGGGGCGGATCGGTTCAACATCCAGGAGGCCGGCGCGACGGTCGAGTACGCGCTGAAACCGACGCTGACGGTGTCGGGCCTGCTTGGCGTGTCGGTCCTCGGTGCAGGACTGACGCATGACGGGAGCGTGGGGCCCGCCGTGGAAGCCCAGCTGGTGTACCGTGCCCGCGAGACCCGGCTGTCGGGGGCATACCGGCGCACCTTCGTCCCCGCGTTCGGGTTTGGCGGCACGTTTCAGAATGAAGAATGGGTGGGAACGGCGCATGTCCCGATTGCGTCGACTCGCGTGTACGCGGAGGGCAGCGTGTCGTGGTTCGACAACCAGCCGTTGGAGATCGGACAGCCGAGCCTTCAATCGGTGTGGCTGTCGGGAACTGGCGGCTACCGGGCAACACGATGGCTGACCGTAGAAGGCTACGTAAATCGCACCCGGCAGGACAGCCAACTCCCCGGTGGCAAGGTCAGGCGCACCATCATCGGCTTCCGGGTGGTCATCACGAAGCCGATGAGGATTCGCTGAGCCGTCAGGCGATGGCGGGATACCACGTGGCATGACCTGCGTAAGCGTCGTCATCCCGGTGTTCAATTCGGCGGCGTTGCTTGGCGACGCCCTTCGGTCGGTGTTCGCGCAGACGTTTCCCGATTTCGAAGTCATCGTCGTCGATGACGGCTCCGAAGATCGCGACGAGTTGGATCAGACCCTCGCCGCCTGGTCGGGACGTATCCGCTGCCTGCGACAGGCCAACGGCGGCCCGGCACGAGCGCGTAACACGGCTATCGCACACGCGACCGGGAATCTCGTTGCTTTTCTCGATGCCGACGACGAGTGGAAGCCAGAGAAGCTGGCGAAGCAGGTCGCGTACTTTCGTCAGTATCCGGAAACCGGGCTGCTTCACACGGGTGTCGTGGGCAAACCGCGCGGCAGCGCCACAGGCGCCGGGACTCCTCGTCACGACTTCTGCGGGCTGTTTCACACTGCCTTCTTCATCAACACGCTGACCGTGATGGTACCGCGCCGCGTGCTGGATGAAGTCGGCTGCTTCGACGAACGGCGCGAGATTCACGTCGAAGACTGGGATTTGTGGCTCCGGATTGCCGCGCAATACCCGATCGGCTTCATCCCAGAACCGCTGGCATTTCACCGGCCGGGCGGGTTGATGAGCCGGCAGGTCGAGCGAACGTATGCCGCGCAGGCGCTCGTCATCGAGAAGAACCAGGCGCTCTGTGCGCAGGCCTGTGCGGTGCATCGTCAGTCCCCGGATCACTGCGACCGTGCGCGGCGTCACGTCTTGCATCGGGACTGGGGACACGACCGCCTGCAAGCCGGCGATTGGCGCGGCGCGCGCGAGCAGCTGCGTCTAGCGCTCGGCTATTCACCGTGGGACGCGCGAACGACGATGCTGTTCCTTTCCACGCTGGTTGGCGATCTTTGGCCGGGTCGTGGACGCCGGAGCGACATCGGCAGCTCGGCAAGTGCGGCTGGGATCACGCAGCCTCGGCCGTGAGCAGGCGACTCGCGGTCGACTTAGCAGCTCCGCCACACGCACTCAGCGTGCCCGCTCTCGTACGACAAGCACACTTGGCGCCGACGGGACGGAGTCGCCGAGCACACCATGCACGACGAGGCCGTGTCGTGACAGCTCGCGCCGCAGCAGCCACAGCGTCTGAAACGTTTCCCCACCCGTGAGGCGTCCCCTCGGCTGTGACGCCGGTCAGGTGATACAGGCCTCCGGCGAACAACACACGACACGCATGAATCGCGGGCTTGAGGGTCCTGTCCGCGAGGGCGTGACCGAGCTGTGCCGTGTAATACCAGGCATGGTGAAACTTCAGCAGCAGCCGGCCGCCAGGGCGCAGTACTCGAGCCACCTCCGCGATCGTCAGCCCGTTGTCGGTGTACGGCAGCGCGAGGCGGCAGATCACCACGTCGACACTCGAGGTGGCGATCGGGAGTGACTCCGCCGCGGCACGCACGAACGCCACGCGGTGTCCAGACTGGGCGGCCGCAAAGAGCCTCCGGCCTGCCGACCCAACCTCTGGTGACAAGTCGATGCCGACCCCGAGCGTGCCGGCGTCCTGGAGAAACGGCAGAAGCTCCTGACCGGCGCCGCAGCCGAGATCCAGCACGCGCGTCACCGCCAGACCGAGTACCGCATGACGCGACGCGACGCTTCGCGACGGATCACGGGCAAACAACTCCCACTCGGCCCGCACATAGCGATCGTATGCGTCCGCTGCCAGCCCTGCGCCGTCGACGGTCTCCTGTTGCATCGCCTTCGGGTCCGCACCCATGGCCTGGCCAGGTTCGGAGTGCTTTCGGCTATCTGTGCAATACGCGCTCGATCAATGGCTTGCCATCCATGTACGGCGGAATCGGGACGTCCATCAGCGACAGGATCGTCGGGGCGACATCGATGCCGCGCGGCTCCGGCAGGTGCAGGCCGGCTGGGATGCCGGCTCCACTGGCGAGCAGGAACCCGCGCTCGACGTGGCTCCCCGTCCGGCGGAATGGCATCGGACCGATGCGGCCAACGGGACTGTCCACTACGTCCGCCGGTTGCGCGGCCCAGATCACGACCATGTCCGGATCCGGGAGCTTCGGGTCGCGAGCCTCGGCCGAGGTGCGGCAGCGGATGACTCTGTCGACGAGCGGCGACCCGGTCCGCGCGTTCCGAACCTGCCGCAGCAAGGCTTCGACGTCATCCAACGTCCGTGCGTAGTCGGCCGGATCGACAATCCCGTCACGTTCACGCCCGCGGACGTTCAGCCGCACGTAGCCCTCGGAGAAGCTCGGAAGCGCGAACGCCTTCATGCGCGGCCATGCCGGCTGATACCACATCGGGGGTTCATACCCGAGACGGCAGTCCTCCGGACAGAGAGGCACGCCGTTCATCCCGAGCCGCTTCTCGATCGTGTAGTGGAAGAACTCGACCGGCAGGCGGCGGCGCAGCGCCCGCGTGATGGGATTGCGATCGTGCTTGCGCGCCCAGACCTCGTCGGTCCACGAGCGCCCCGCGCGGGGAACAATCGGCGGCGGGACCGGTCGTCCAGCTGGTGCAGCCTCGAACGCCAGGTGGCCGGGCAGGCTCCATCGATACAACACCTCCGGCAGAAAGACGAAGCTCGAGAGATCGGTGCTGTTCGACTCCATACCGTGGTCGGAGAACAGCACAATCGACGTATCAGGCGGAGCCGCCGCGATGAGGTCGCCGATCGCGCGGTCGACCGCAACGAAGATATCGCGCAGCCAGTCGCCGGTCTGCGCGCCGGCGCGATGCATGGGGTGGTCGGGCTGGCTGAGGTGCCAGAAGTAATGACCGGCGGTATGCGTCTCTCCGAAGTAGGTGAGAAACAGGTCCCAGCGCTCTCGCTGCAGGAGCGCGCGACAGATTTCTGCGCGCCGACCGATGCCGATCTCGAGTCCCTGCTTCATCGACTCCATCGCCGGACGATCCCAGAGCGCGCACTCGTCCTTGTCGTACGTCGGATGCGATCCGTGCTGCGCGGTCAACTCGGCGAGCAGGCTGTCAGGCCGTGAAACGCTGCCGGTGTGCGCCGCATGGGCTCCCCACCCGAGCACCTGAACCCCGTCCACGCCGTCGACCAGTCGCGTCTGGGGAACATCGAACACCGCAACTCGACGGCCCGGACCGAGGGCATAGAACGGCGGATACTCATCGAACTGGTAGGTGTCCAGATCGCCGATGCCGTAGTCGGCGGGATGAAACTTGAACGAACACCAGCGGCCGGTGCGACGCGGTTCGCAACCGGTCAGGAAGAGCGTACACGCGGTCTCGGCCCGGCAGTATTCGGGCGTCTTCAATCGTGTGTAGGTGCCGTTGGCACGAAGACGTGCCATCGCAGGCAACAGTCCCTGGTCCATCCAGCGCTCGATGAGCGTGGGCTCTCCAGCATCCACGCCGATGACCATGACAGGACCGACACTCACTGCACCACCTCCACGACCCGTGCCAGGGAGCCGCTCGCGGCTCCAGCCATAGCACACCGTTCGACCGTCAGGACCATCCCCGGCTCCTCTGCAGAAACCTCGCGCGACTCTCGCGCATGTACTCGACGAGCGTTCGTGCTTGAGTCTCGTGCCAGAAGGCCTCGGATTCGCTCCGCCGTGCCGTGGCTTTGCACCACTTGAGAACCTCGGTTGCGAGCTGCCGCACCGCGAACCGCGGTACGCCGACCAGTCGAGCGAGGGGCGGCGCTTCCGAGCGGAGTGAACCATCGGCAGCCGTGAGCTCCGAGAGCTGCATCCGGGCGTTGCACCGCCCGATGTTCGCGTGCCAGTCGCGGTGGTACCTCTTGGTCAGCCGCTCAGGTTGGACGGCGGCGAACACCCGCATGTCTGGAACGTAGAGCGCACGTGTCCCCGCGCGCCACAGTCGAAGCAGGAACTCGGTGTCTTCCGAGCGCTCGAATTCGGGCGAGAACACGCCGACGCGGGCAAAGGCGTCCGTGCGAAGAGCACAATTGGCCCCGGCGAGCGAGAGCGGGCGCCTGGCGTCAACCGTGAACGGCGCGTCGCCATAGTCCTGGAGCGCAAGCGGGCCTACCCAGTGGCGACGCGTCAGCCAGGCCGGCGGGACCGATGGCCAGATGGGCAGTGTGCGGCCGCCCAGGCAATCCACGCCCGGGTGCGCGTCGAACGTACGCTTGATTACCTGCACCCAGTCCTCCGACACGCACACGTCGTCGTCGGTGAATGCAATGATGTCCGCCCGCGCGGCGGCGATCCCCGCGTTCCGCGCGTACGCGAGCCCTTGCCGAGGCTCGAACACGTAGCGCACCGGTCGGGCAGTCGAGTGTACGTAACGGTCGACAACGTGCCGGGTGTCGTCCGACGAATTGTTGTCGACCAGGATGATCTCGTGGACGGGAGAATCGGCCGATTGCGCGAGCAGGCGGTTGAGTGCGGCGCCCAGTAGCTGGGCCCTGTTGTAGGTGCAGAGGACGACAGACACCACGGGGTGCTCGCTCATGGGCTTCGCCGTCGCGTCGCAGCAAGCCGTGTACCTCCCCCGCCCCGGGGCTTTTCAGAGGACTCGAGGACGCGTTTTCCTTGGTAATCCCAATTGCTACCCAAACTGGTCGATTCCCCGCCCGCGCTCGATAAGTGCCCCTGAAGTGGGTCATTCCAACGAAATCAGTGCCCCGATGCCGGCTTACAGCTGGTTACCTCAGCGATTCGGTTTGTAGCGAAGGTCTGGGCGGGCCATAAGGGAAAATGGTGGAATTTCGCTTCTCGAAGTGGCCATTCTTTTTCATAAACAGGCTGGCGCCTCTTGGCGGCCGACAGGACCTCCTACGACCGTCGAGATGGTTCAGGGCCCGGAGACCGCAGTGCTGCGATGGACCGGCAGGGGCGCACGGCTTGCATGGCCAGCGACGGATGAGCACGAGTCGCGGCACAGGTATGACCAGGCTCCTGAGCCGTCTGAAACGGACCGATGCCGATGAGATCTGGTTCCGGTGTGCCGAAAGAACGCGTGTGGCGGGAGAGGCGCTTCGCTTCGCCTCCGGTCGCGGGCGGTGGCAGCGGACGCGGCTCGGCTCGCGATTGCTCGGCAGCTCGGCGGACCTGGTTGAGGCGCAGGCCGCGCTCGCACGCCACGACTGGCCGGGCGCCAACGCCGGGATCCGATTTCATTTTCTGCGGCGGTCCTCACGCTTTCTCATCGATCCCGCTGCGCGTCCCAGCGTCTCTCGCGCCGTAGACCGCCTGTTCCCGACGGCCTCCGAGGATGCCATTCGCCGCGCCGACCAGGTACGAGGCGGGCGCTATGACCTGCTCGGATACGGCGACCTCTCGTTCCGTGGCGGCAAGGATTCCATCGATTGGCATGTCGACCCGGTGCACGGACGCCGCGCGCCTCAGCGCTTCTGGGCGCGCGTTCCGTATCTCGACCCGCACCTGGGCGATCACAAGATCATCTGGGAACTCAATCGACACCAGCACTGGCTGACCCTTGGTCGCGCCGCGTGGTTGACCGGAGATGCCCGCTATGCAGCCTCTGTCGACGCCGAGCTCGAGAGCTGGATATTGGCCAATCCGCCCCTGACCGGCATCAACTGGTCGAGCATGCTCGAGATCGCGCTGCGCTCGATTTCCTGGATCTGGGCGCTGCATTTTCTCGCGGCCTTCGAACCGGACGGCAAGACCACATCTCTCCTCGATCTCCTGCTTGGACTCGAACAGCAGCTCGATCACGTGGCGCGACACCTGTCATGGTATTTCAGCCCGAACACGCACCTGCTCGGTGAGGGACTCGCGCTCTACGTGGCCGGTCGCGTGCTGCCCGAGCTGCGGCGCGCCTCTGCATGGGAGCAGATCGGTCGCGATGTTCTCATCCGGGAGGCGCGTGCACAGGTGCGCCCCGACGGCGGCCACGCCGAACGTTCCACTCACTACCACCGCTACACGCTCGACTTCTACCTGCTCGCCCTCGCCGTCGCGCGGCGAACCAACGACCCCGCAGCCGCGGCATTCGCCGAGACCACATCTCGCCTCGCATCGTTTTGCCGTGCGCTGGCCGATGACAACGGCCGCCTCCCCACGATCGGCGACGATGACGGGGGGCAGTTGTTTCCTGTCTGCGGCCGCTCTCCGGCCGATGCGAGCGACTCGCTGTGGATGGCCGCCGCGCTGCTCAACCGGCCGGAGCTCGCTGTCGGGAATGCCCCGGAAGAGGCGCTGTGGATGCTCGGACCCGATGCGATTCCACAGACACCGACTGTTCGGTTGCCAGGGCCGACCTCGCAGCTCTATCCCAACTCCGGCTATGGCGTACTTCGCGACCGCGATCAGCACGCCATACTGGATGCCGGGCCACACGGGTTCCTCAATGGTGGGCACGCCCACGCGGGCGCCCTCGCGCTGGTCCTTTCCGTGCGCGGCCGCCCGCTGCTGATTGATCCGGGAACGGCGACCTACACGACGGACCCGACGCTGCGCGATCGGTTCCGCTCGACCGCCATGCACAACACCATCGTCATCGATGGGCGGCCGCAATCGCTGCCCGCCGGACCGTTTCACTGGGCCTCGCGCGCGAACGGACGCGTCGTGCTCTGGCGTCCAGGTCTTGGCGAGTCGTCGATCGAGAAGGACCGAACGCCGGAGACCGCGTCCATCGACTACATCGAAGCCGAGCACGACGGGTACCTGCCGCTGGTGCACCGGCGCGCCGTGCTGAAGGCGCCTCACGGTTTATGGATCATCGTCGACCACGTGCTCGGCACGGGACAGCATCACGTCCACGCGCACTGGCACTTCGCACCCGACTGGACGCCGGAGCCGGCAGGCAAGACAGGCCTTGGCTACGCGCATCCGGAAGGTCTGTGGGCATCGTTCGCCTCGACGGGTCGGCACCTGCGCGAGTTCCGCGGCGACGCGGAGGGGCTCGGATGGTGCGCGCCGGTCTACGGACGACTCGTCCAGTCACGAACGGTGCGGACCTCTGATACGGGGGAAGCCCCCATGTCGCTCATCACGGTCATCGCCGCCGGTGATTCACCCGTCCGACTCTCCGTCGAACACGCGCGCGTGGTCGTCGATGAGGAGGATCGCTGGCACCGTGCCGCGGTGACGGTGAAGTGCGGCAGCGAGCGCCTACTGGCGCTGTTCACGACGCCTCGCATAGACCCTGGTATTGACAACGACGGTCGCGGTGGGCGGCGGTCTCGGCAGCGACTGCCGCTGGCGAACGGAGAATTCATCACGGACGCACGTGTGGCGCTGCTGTCGGTTCTTCCTGATGCCGAACCCATCCCCCTCGCGCTCCTTGACTCCACCGAAACGGCATGGACCGGCCGACGCGGGTTGCCGACGACGCAGCGCGCGGCCGGGTCCGCCTGGGCACATCGACGCGACGCTGCCGAGAAGGTCGGGGGCCGAGATGTACAGCCGCGCCGAGCCTAGCATCGACATCGTCGCATTGCCCTCTTGCCGGGAGCCGACGGCCGCTGCGGGTACTGCGATTGCACCATCACTCGAGATTCTCGGGGGCACCCGTGCGACAGATGCGGTGGGGGTCTAGAGGCCGAGACGGCCCCGGGCCTGTTCGTGCCGCATCCATCGTTCGAGCACGAAGAGGTACCACAGATAGAGGGGTGCACGACCGGCCTGGCGCGCGAGAGTCAATTCCCGCCTGACCGCTTCCGGTTCGATGTAGCCCTGTTTGGCTAATAAGCCTTCAGGCAGGAGCCGCTCGGCACAGCTATACCAGCGTCCCACTAGCCACTCCTGAACAGGAATCGCAAAGCCGCGTTTGGCTCCGGATGCCACCCGCTCTCCGAGTCGCCGCCGTGCGATCTCCCGCAGCACAGCTTTGAGCCGGCCGCGGTGCATCCGGATCTCGTATGGCAACGACGAGGCGAACTCCCACAGGTCCTGGTCCAGAAATGGCGAACGCGCCTCGAGTGCATGGAACATCGTACCGCCATCGACCTTGGTCATGTACTCGCCCGTGAAGCGATGCTGGCGCTCGTAGGACAGCATCTCGCCGAGGAGGTTGCGGGCCGACTCCAGCGACTCGGGAATGGATCGTTCCTCAATGGCAATCGGCTGGAGCCGCGGCCCCAGGACACCTCGACGCCCACAGTCAGGCAGACCCGGATTGGCGTCCACGACCGCCCCCAGGCCACCAGTGACGTAGTTGAGAAAGTGTGTCGCCCGCCCAACCGAACCGCCGTGCGGGAGCCAGTGGCGGGTGCTCCGCCACAGGCCGCTGGCCGCCGACGGGATCCGCCGCGCCATGCGCTGCGCCCAGTAGAAATACCCGTGCCCTGGATAGCCCAGGAACACGTCGTCGCCCCCATCGCCGGTCAGCAGAACCGTCGCCGACGGCTTGATAATTTCCGAAATGCGCAGCATGCCCAGCGCTGAACCGCAGGCGAACGGCTCTGCATAGGCGTTGGTCAGATCGTCGAGGAGGGAGGAGTCGTCTGCGTGGAGGGGTAGGACCACGTGCCGAATCTTCAACGCTCGCGCCGTGGCTCTGGCATCGTCGGTTTCGTCTGCCGCTGAACCCGGTGTGCCGACGGTATACGCCGTGATGTCGGCGCCGAGGTGCGAGATCCCCCAGCAGACCAGACTGGAGTCCACGCCGCCGCTCAGAAGCGCGCCGACCGGCACGTCGGCGTCGAGGCGTTTCTCGACAGCCGCGAGAAACAGACGCTCGGTCTCTTCCACGGCCTCTTCAAAGGAGATCGCGAATCGGCTGACCTGGGGAACGGACCAGTATTCGCGGACCTGATACTGGCCCCGATGCCACTCCAGAATGCTCGCGGCGGGCAGCTTCCGGACATCCCGGTAGATCGTGCGCGCGTCGGTGACGAAGCCATACTCCAGGAACTCCGCCACGCCCAGGTCATCGACGGTCCGGCCAAACCCGCCGCACCGCAGGGCGCGCGCGGTGGACGCAAATGCGATCACGCCATCGGCTGCGGCATAGACGAGCGGCTTGACGCCCATCCGATCCCGAATCAGGAACAGCCGGTCGTCGCGGGCATCCCAGATGGCGATCGCGAACATGCCGCGCAGGCGCCGCACGAGCTCGTCGATGCCCCACTGCAGGTACCCGTGCACCAGGACTTCCGTGTCGGACTGGCTCCGAAAACGATGGCCATGGCGCTCGAGCTCGACGCGCAGGGACCGAAAGTTGTAGATGGCCCCGTTGAAGAGCACGCCGACTGAACGGTCCTCGGACAGCATCGGCTGGCGACCCGCATCGCTGAGGTCGAAAATTGACAGCCGGCGATGCCCGAGGACCGCGCCCGGCCACGACTCCAGTCCCTCGGCATCCGGCCCGCGGTGCGCAAGCGCGACCAGCATGTCTGCCGTGCCGGCGCGCGCCCGGCCGGGGTCGGCAGCTCCAACGATTCCGGCGAGCCCGCACATCCTCGTCTCCTCGTGTCATCTCATCGCGCCACGGCAGCTCAGCCGCAACGTGGCGAGATCCAGGCACACACTGGGGCGCAGCAAGGCATGTGCCCTCACCAGGCGGGCCCTGCGGCGTTCGACGGAACTTTTCTTCCGTAACTGGGTTGGACGTTTACACAGATGGGCGGAACGTCGGCCCAGCCTGGATCGAGACAACGTCCGTCGGTCTGGGACGAGTACGAACCCGAGAGGCGCGATCGTTGGCACCGGACTGCCGATGCGCGGCCATTGCTGAAGGACCAAGCTCCGGAACAAACGGCCGCAGCCGCGGCAGCGGACTTGCACCAGGGTCTGCGCTGCTCTGTGCCAGGCTGATGTGGCACACAGACCGGCGGAAACAATTATGTGCGGCATCGCCGGCTGGGCCGGCAACGTGAGCAGCGGCTGGACACGCGGGTCGGAGGCCGCCGACCGCGATCGCGCCTTGGTGCGGCGCATGTGCGCCGCGATCCGTCATCGGGGCCCTGACGACGAGGGGATCCATGTCGAAGCGGGCGTTGCCCTCGGCATGCGGCGCCTGTCGATTATCGATGTCGCCACAGGTCAGCAGCCGATCGCCAACGAGGACGGCACCGTCCGGGTGGTCTTCAACGGCGAAATCTACAACTACGAGACACTCCGGGCGGATCTTGCTGCCCGAGGCCACCGGTTCTCGACCGCGAGTGACACCGAAACGATCGTCCACGCCTACGAAGAGTGGGGCGAGGATGCGTTCGCGAAGCTTCGTGGGATGTTCGCCATCGCCCTCTGGGACAGCCGCAGTCGGGCGCTGCTGCTGGCCCGCGATCGCGTCGGCATCAAGCCGCTGCACTACTCGCTCGCCGGGGGCCGCTTGTACTTCGGCTCCGAGATCAAGTCGATCTTGGTACGGGACGAGTCGCCACCCGTCCTCAATCTCGAGGCGCTCGACCACTATTTGTCGTTTCTGTATACACCACGTGACGCGACGATTTTCGTGGGCATCTGCAAGCTGCCGCCGGGTAACGTGCTGCGGTGGCAAGACGGCGCACTCCAGGTGCGGCAGTTCTGGCAACTGCCGGCCGACGAGCTGGCAGCCGTATCGGAGACAGAGGCCATCGAACGGCTGCGGGGTGTGCTTCGGGATGCGGTCCGGTCGCACCTCATGAGCGAGGTTCCGCTTGGCGTGTTCCTGTCGGGCGGCGTCGACTCGAGCCTGGTGGTGGGGCTGGCGGCTGAAGCGTCCTCTCGATCCGGTGCGGACGTTTTCGATTGGATTTGGCGAGCCGCAGTACGACGAGATCGAACACGCGCGCCTGGTCGCGAAGCACTTCGGCACCGATCACCATGAGTTCGTCGTCACCCCGGACGCGCTCGGCATCCTCGACAATCTCATCACGGCCTTCGATGAGCCGTTCGGGGACTCCTCCGCCATTCCGACGTGGTACGTGTCGGAGCTGGCGCGGCGACATGTCACGGTCGTCCTGTCAGGCGACGGCGGTGATGAACTGTTCGGCGGCTACGACCGCTACCTGCCGCATCCGCGGATTGCCACTTTCGACCGATGGGCCGGGCCCGGCACCCGCGCTGTCGCAGCCGTGGTGTGGCCACGACTCCCACACGGCGCGAAGGGCAAGAATTTCCTCCGGCGAGTCGCGCGGGACAACCATGGCCGGTATCTCGATCAGATCGGATATTTCCAGCCCGACGAAAAGGAGGCGCTGCTGACCGCCGACGTGCGACAGCAGATCGGCGAAACAGACGCGGAGGGGCAGCTATCCCGGCACTTCGGACGGTTCAGGGCTCTCCCCTGGCACAGCCAGATGATGCATTTCGATTTCGAGACCTATCTGCCCGAAGACATCCTCGTGAAAGTCGATCGCATGAGCATGGCGCACTCGATTGAATCACGCGTGCCGTTGCTCGACAACGAAGTGGTGGAGTACGCCGCGCGCCTTCCGGCCGCGGTGAAGATCCGGAACGGTCGGCGCAAGCACATTCTCAAAGAGGCCGCCAAGGGGCTCGTGCCTTCCCAGATTCTCGAGCGGCGAAAGCAGGGCTTCGGGGCGCCAATCGACGTCTGGTTCCGCACCAGCCCGCGCGACCTGTTTGCTGACGTGCTGCTCTCGGCGCGCGCACGGGAACGCGGCTACTTCGAGCCTCGATTCGTTGAACGGCTGGTACGCGAGCACGCGGCGAGCCGCCGTGATCACGCCGCACGTCTGTGGGCGCTCGTTGTTTTTGAATTGTGGCATCGCCGGTATCTCGATGCTCGACAGGATCCGGTTGCGCAGCGGCCGGACGTCCCTGTTGCCGTTGGATCGTGAGGACACTCGGACCATGACCCGCACGTCGATTGCCATCTTTGTGGATTGCTTCGCCCCCGGGGGCACGCAGCGCCAGATGATCGCGCTCATGGAACGGCTGGACCGGCGTCTGTTTCGCGTCTATCCGGTCTGCTTCCACAGCGCCGGCGCGTGGTTCGACCGTGTGGCCGGATTCGACGAACCGGTTGCGGTGTTTCCGATTTTCGGATTCCGACGGCCGGCCACGGCGCGGCAGCTCTTCGCGTTTGCTCGATGGTGCCGGGCAAATGCGATTGCCGTGCTCCACACGTGCGACGTTTACTCCAACATCTTCGGCCTCCCCGGCGGTGCGCTGGCAACCGTGCCGGTCAGAATTGGCAGCCGGCGGGGATTGATTGAAACGCCCGGTCTGCAGCGCGTGCAGCGCTACGCGTATACCGCCGCCCATCGAGTCGTGGGCAACTCGCAGGCCGCCGCCGCGCGGTTGCGCGTCGAGGGCGTACCGGACACCAAGATCGATGTGATTCCCAACGGGATCGACCTCGCGTCGTTCGTGCCATGCCGCTACTCGGGGCGCCCCAGGCGCATTCTGACGGTGGCCTGCCTGCGCGAAGAGAAGCGGATCGACGTGCTGATCGCCGCCGCGCCGACCATCCTGGCGAAGTATCCCGATGCGGAGTTCTGGATCGCCGGCGACGGATCGTGCCGCGAACTGTTGGTCACCCTCGCTCGAGATCTGGGAGTCTTGCCGCGCTTTCGGTTCCTCGGCCATCGAGAGGATGTGGCAGCCCTGCTCTCCGAGGCCGACCTCTTCGTCCTGCCGTCGCGATCGGAAGCGTTTCCCAACGCCGTCACCGAGGCGATGGCGGCCGGGCTGCCCGTTGTCGCCACGGCGGTCGGTGGCATTCCAGAGCTCGTGACCGACGGGCAGACCGGACGGCTCGTGCCGACGGGCGATCCGATGGCGCTCGCCCGCGCCGTGCTCGACCTGCTCGACCAACCGTCGCGCGCCGCCGAGTTCGGCCGCGCGGGGCGCCGCCGCATCGAGCAGACGTACTCGTTCGATCGAATGGTCAACGCGTTCAGCACCTTGTATCTCAGCGAGCTGGCCGCACGGGGCAGCGCGGAAGCGAGGAGGAAAGTCGCATGAAGGATGCCGTCAAGCACGCGCTGATGAAGGCATATCTGGCCTCCGGGTTCGCGCCCACATGCGACAGCCTGTTCGCACGCTTTGGCGTCGGTCGCCTGACGGTACTCACGTACCACCAGATCAAGGATCCGGCGAACGACTATTCGACCGTCAGTCCGGCGACGTTCCGCGAGCAGATGCAATACCTCAAGCAGCACTACCGGGTGCTGCACCTGCGCGAAGCCGTCAAGGTGGCGGCCGCGCGTGGCTGGTCGGAGCGGGTCGTGGCCATCACGTTCGACGACGGCTATCAGGACAACGCGACGATCGCCGCACCGATCCTGCGCTCGCTCGATCTGCCGGCCTGCTTCTTTGTCGCCACTGACATGATCGGCAACCGCCGGCCGTTTCCGCACGATCTGTTTCAGGGCAGGCCGCGGCAGGAGCACATGACGTGGCAGCAGGTGCGCGCACTGGCACGGGACGGGTTCGAAATCGGTTCGCATACCTGCAGCCACGTCGACCTGGGCGTCATTTCCACACTCCAGGCCGAGCGCGAGCTCCACGCCTCCCGCAAGCGTCTCGAGCTGGAGCTCGACATGCCGATTCGCCTCTTCGCGTTCCCATACGGACATCGCCGCAACATGCGGCCGGCAACGATCGCGGCCGCGTGCCGGGAGTACGAGATGTGCTGCTCCGCCTACGGTGGACACAACCGCTCTCCGGTGAATCCCGCCAACGTGCGCCGCGTCGTGATCTCGACCGGAGTGAACTTCCTCGCCTTTCAGGCGCTGCTCGAGGGATGGCCGATGATGCGACTCAACAACCCCTATCGGGCAACGGACGAGGCGGCGGATCACCCGCTCGCCTCCTGATCAGCGTCGACCACCATGTGCGGAATTGCCGGAATCGTCACCCGCGAAGGACTCCACCCGGACGAGCGCGCTCGACTGCCGCGCATGCAGGCCGCGCTGACGCACCGCGGCCCCGACGAGGAGGGATCGCACGTCGACGAATGGGCGGCGCTCGGACACCGACGCTTGAGCATCATCGACCTCGCGGCGGGACAGCAGCCGCTGTGCAACGAGGACGCCAGTATCTGGACCGTCTACAACGGCGAGATCTACAACCACCAGGACCTGCGCGCCGTGCTCGAGGCGGCGGGGCATCGCTACCGCACCAGGTGCGACACCGAGACGATCGTCCACGCCTACGAGCAGTGGGGCGACGACTGCGTCAACCATTTCCGCGGGATGTTCGCGTTTGCGATCTGGGATGCGCGTCGACGCCGACTACTGCTCGCCCGCGATCGGCTGGGCGTGAAGCCGGTTTATTGGACACTCTCGGCTGGCCGTCTGCTCTTCGGGTCGGAGATCAAGGCGATACTCGCAAGCGGCCTCGTGCGTCCTGAGCCGAACGAGGCCGCCCTGCCGGAACTCCTTGGCACACGTTACTTGTCGGGAGCCGAGTCAATGTTCCGGGGCATCCAGCGTCTGCTCCCCGGCCACACCCTCTCGTTCGCGGACGGGACGGTGCAGACGCGCCGGTACTGGGACGTGCCCGCCGGGGCGGAACCTGCCGAGAGACGCGACCTCACGGATCGGCAGGCCGTCGAACAGTTCCGCGCGCTTCTCGAGGAGTCGGTCCGCCTTCGACTCATGGCGGACGTGCCGCTCGGGGTGTTCCTGTCAGGAGGGCTCGACAGCAGCGCGATTGCCGCTCTCATGGCGCGCGAGATCGATCGCCCGGTGCAGACGTTCTCGGTCGCCTTCGCCGACCAGGCATTCAACGAGCTCGAGTTCGCGCGGCAGGTCTCGGATGCGATCGGCGCAGACGCGCACGAGGTCGTGATCGACGCTGCCCAGTTTTTCGAGGCGCTGCCGCGCCTCATCTGGCACGAGGACGAACCGCTCGCGCATCCGTCCAGCGTTCCGCTCTACTTCGTCTCCGAACTGGCGCGCCGGCACGTCAAGGTGGTCCTGACAGGCGAGGGCAGCGACGAACTCCTGGCGGGCTACGGCAAATACCCGCGTGCGCTGATGAACTGGCGGGCCGGCGGACTCTACCGCGTGATCCCTCCGCCTGTCCGCGATCTGATCGCCTCGCGCGTCGCGCCGTCGCTGCCGGGGCGTCTCGGGCGGTTCGCCCGGCGGTCCTTTCTCTCCATGCCACGCACGCCCGACGCGATGTTCTTCGACAACTTTGCAGCCATCAGCCTCCGTCAGCAGCGCACCCTGCTCTCACCAGGCTTTGCCGCACGAGTCACGACCGAGCGTGCGTACGGTGCTTCACGCGCCTACTTCGAGTCTCCGCACGGCGGCACGCTGCTCGATCGCCTGCTGTACGCGGACATCAAGACCTACCTGGTCGAACTGCTCATGAAGCAGGACCAGATGAGTATGGCCGCATCGATCGAAAGCCGCGTGCCCTTCCTGGACCATCGGCTGGTCGAATTCGTCGCGACCCTTCCGCCGCGATTGAAGCTCAGGGGGCTGACAACGAAGTGGATCCTGCGCGAAGCGGTCCGTGACCTCGTCCCGCCGCAGATCATGACGCGGCGGAAGATGGGGTTCCCAGTGCCGTTCGGGAAGTGGATGCGGCAGGGATGGGATGCCATCGCACGCGACGTGCTGCTCGACCGCCGCAGTCGCGAGCGCGGCATCATCGATCCGGCCGGCGTGGAGCGACTGATTCGCGACCATGCCCGTGGTGCCACGGACGGCGGCGATGCCCTGTGGAGCCTCCTCAACCTCGAGCTCTGGTATCGCACGTTCATGGACGGCGACGGCGTGCAGACGCTCGTCTGCTGCGGCGGGACCCCGCTGGAAGGGCGCACCGGTCGTGGAGGCGACGGCATGAACGTGCTCTGGCTCAACGCCGGGCTGCTGCTGCCGCTCGACAAAGGAGGCAAGCTGCGCACGTGGCACCTCATGCGCCAGCTCGCGCGGCGACATCACATCAGTTATCTATCCTTCGCGGACCCAGGGGCCACTCAGGCCGATCGCGACGGCATGCTCGACGTGTGCCGTTCCCTCGACACCGTGCCCCGCAGCGATCCGCCAAAGGGAACGTGGCGGTTCCGTCTCGACGCCGCACGCCATATTCCCCAATCGGTTCCCTACGCGATCGCGAAGTATCGCTCGGCGGCGTACCGGCGGTGCGTGTCGGACTTGCTCCGGCAGAAGCGGTTCGATGTGATCGTGTGCGACTTCCTCGTGCCGCTCGTGAACCTCCCCGAAGACCTGCCCTGTCCGACGGTCCTCTTCACACACAACGTCGAAGCCGAGATTTGGCGCCGTCACGCTGCCACCGCCGTGAACCCCGTCGCGCGCGCGCTGCTCGGGCAGCAGTGGCGCCGGATGGAACGCTTCGAGGGCCGCGCGCTCGCGCGGTGCGATCTCGTGCTGGCAGTGTCGCACGCTGACGTCACCACCTTCGCACGCTTGTATCCCGGAGCGGCGCGCCGGCCCATGCACGTCGTGCAAACCGGTGTGGACACGGAGTACTTCTCGCCCGGTCCCGATCAGGCACGCCCCGCGCACCTCGTCTTCACCGGCTCGATGGACTGGCTGCCGAACGAGGACGCCATGCACTACTTCGTCCACGAGGTCCTCCCCCGTATTCGAGCGGTCGACCCCTCGGTCACGCTCAGCATTGTCGGACGAGACCCGACGCCGACCGTGCGGCAACTCTCGGACCTGCGCGGGATCGAGGTGACAGGGCGGGTGGACGACGTCAGGCCAGATATCGCACGGAGCCAGGTGTATGTCGTACCGCTGCGGATCGGCGGCGGCACGCGGCTGAAGATATTCGAGGCCATGGCCATGGGACGGGCGGTTGTCTCCACGACCGTCGGCGCCGAGGGGTTGCCGGTCACCTCGGGTCGCGACATCGTCATCGCCGACGACCCGGACGCCTTCGCGCGGGCCGTCGTCGATCTCATTCGCGACCATGACCGCCGGCGGCGCATCGAAGCTGCCGCGCGCCAGCTCGTCGTCGATCGCTACGACTGGTGCGCCGTCGCCCACGATCTCGAGCAGGCGCTCACGACCGTGGCCGGTGAGCCTGCGGGCGCGAACCTGTCGCCTCGGCTCGCCCGGCACGCGATCCTGCCGACCGCGAGTGCGATCGACTACATCGGACGAAATCAGGGACCAGGATGATGAATGTTTCAGTGTTTGGACTCGGGTACGTGGGGTGCGTGTCGGCAGCAGCACTGGCGGCGGAGGGCCACACGGTCGTTGGCGTGGATGCCAATCCCGACAAGGCGGCCAGCGTCAACGCGGGCCGCAGCCCGATCGTCGAGAAGGGACTCGACGAAGTCATCAGCCGCTCCGCCGCCGCCGGCGCGCTGCGCGCGACGATCGATCCGATCGAGGCCGTGACGGCCACTGACCTCTCGCTGATTTGCGTCGGCACGCCGAGCCGTCGCAACGGCAGTCTCAACCTGACGCAACTCGAGCGCGTCTGCGAGGAGATCGGCGAGGCAATCGGCCAGAAAGACAGCCATCACGTGGTGGTCGTGCGCAGTACCGTCCTGCCAGGAACGACCTACGATGTGGTCATCCCTGCGCTGGAGCGAACCTCCGGCAAGAAGTTCGGGAACGGCTTCGGCGTCACCGTCAACCCGGAGTTTCTCCGCGAAGGGACCGCACTCGACGATTTCCGTCACCCGTCGATGACCCTCATAGGGCATAACTATCGCTCCGATGCCCTGACGACGGCGTCCCTCTATGGGCACGTCGGCGCCCCACTGGTGACGACGAGCATCCGCACCGCGGAGATGATGAAATACGCGAGTAACACGTGGCACGCGTTGAAGGTGTGCTTTGCGAACGAGATCGGCAACCTGTGCAAGCAGCTGAAGGTCGACAGCCACGAAGTCATGGACATCTTCTGCCGTGACGACAAACTGAACGTGTCGTCCGCCTACCTGAAGCCGGGTTTCGCCTTCGGCGGCTCATGTCTGCCCAAGGACGTCCGCGCCATGCAGTACCGCGCGAAGGAACTGGACGTCGAGATGCCCGTCATCCAATCCATCCTGCCGAGCAACCAGCGTCAGATCCAGCAGGCCATCGACCAGGTCCTGTACACGGGCAAGCGGCGAATCGGCTTGCTCGGCTTCAGCTTCAAGGCCGGCACGGACGACCTGCGCGAGAGTCCCATCGTCATCCTTGCTGAGGCGCTGCTCGGGAAGGGCCTCGAACTTCGTATCTACGACCGCAACGTCTCGACTGCGCGACTCGTCGGGGCCAACAAGGAGTACATCAACCAGCAGATTCCGCACCTGTCGGCGCTCCTCTGCAACACCCTCGACGAAGTGTTGTCACAATCCGACGTGCTCGTGGTCGGCAACGCGGCCGCCGAGTTCGGCGACGCCCTGCGGCGGACCAGTCCCGAACAGCACGTCATCGATCTGGTGAGAATGCCTGTCGCTCGCGACGACATAGAAGCCAGCTACGACGGCATTTGCTGGTAAGAAGTCCGGCCGATGGCGATTCCCATCCGACTTGTACCGCCGCCGCAGGCTTCTGACAGGGTCCGGCTGCCCGCCGAGGACCTTATCTGAAGACTCTCTGCGCCGTTCCCGAGTCCCAGTCGCGCCAGGGCGTGCGTCGCGGTGTTCGCAGGCGGCAAGTTCTATCTCGTGGATGTCGGGCCCGAGATGATCCTAGGCCTGGCCGTCATCAGGTATCTCCATCTCGAGCAGGGCCGAGCTCAGTGACTTGCCATGGCCGTCGAGCGCCAGGGTGCGTGTGACACCGCCGCCGACAACGCCGTGCAACACGAAGTTCAAGGCGCCAATCGCCGGCAGTTCGTAGCGGACCACCTCGCCGGTGATCAGCCCCGCAAAGTGCCTTTTCACGGCGGCCGCCGTGACGTCGCGGACGAGCCTGACGTAGTTGCGCTCGTCAAAGGCGATGAGCGACACGTTGATGATGGCGCCCTTGTCGCCAGTCCGCGCGTGACCGATGTCGCGCAGTTTCATGTCACGTCACCTCGATGTGCACGGCGCACGGCACGAGCGTCCGCGGCACGTATGTCGTCACGACGGACAGCATCTCGCGTGTCGACGTGGCCGCCCCGGCGCCGCCCGCGGGACCGTTCGTGTAGAGCGACTCGACCTCGTGGCCGATTCGGCGCGCACCCTCGATCGACGAGGCGCGGGCGACCACGCGAAGCCGCACTTCATAGGGATCGCCGCCGGCTGACAACCGCCCGCCGTGCAACGCATCGGCGCCAATCAGATCGCAGCGGACGCCCTCCGGCCCGATACCAGCCTGCTGCAGCCGCTCGGCAACGACCTGCGCTGCAAGCCGGCCACGTGCAACCGCACCCGAACCGGCATACGAGATCTGACCCTCTCCGACGTATCCGTCCCTGTAGCCGAGCGACACTTTCAAGAGCTCGGGCCTCTGTCTGCCGGTCGCCCCGTCGACGGCGACGCGGTCGCGTCCAACCGCGGTGACGTGGACCCGGCTGAAATCCGCGATCGTGTCGGGCGTGACGTATGCCGCCGGGTCGTGAATCTCGTAGAGCAATTGCTCTTTGCAGGTCGCTGGTGTCACGAGCCCACCGGAGCCGGCGACCTTGGTGATCACGACGGGCCCCTGCAGCGGCACTTCGGCGATCGGGAACCCGAGGCGGCTCAAGTCGTCCACGTCCTTGTATCCCGGGTCGGCGAAGTACCCGCCCGTGACCTGTCCCGCGCACTCCAGTAGATGTCCGACGAGGGTGCCGCGTCCAAGCGCCGGCCAGTCGTCCATCGGCCAGCCGAACTCGTACGCCAGCGGACCGACAAAGAGCGACGGGTCAGCCGAGCGGCCGGTAATCACGACATCCGCCCCGCGAGCCAGGGCGTCGACGATAGGCTCCGCGCCGATGTAGGCGTTTGCCGACACGAGGCAGTCCCCGAGGGCGGCGACAGGTTGACCGGTCTCGGCGACGAGGTAGCCGCCGCCCTTGACGAGATCGAGGACATCGTCTCCTGTGACCGTGGCGATCGATAGACCGCGATGACCCTGGTTCCTGGCCACGTTCCTCACCATCTCCGCGGCCGCTCCCGGGTTGGCAGCGCCCATGTTGGTGACGATCGATACGCCGCGCTCGACGCAGGCCGGCAACACTGCCTCCATGCGGTCGGCCAGCAGCGGGTCATGGCCGCTGCGCGGATCGCGTGCCCTGGCCAGCTGCGCCAGTGCAATCGTGCGCTCGGCGAGGCATTCGAAGACGAGATAGTCCAGCTCACCGTGCGCCGCCAGCTCCACTGCCGGCTCGATGCGATCGCCTGAAAAACCCGCGCCGCAGCCAATCCGGATCGTCTTCATAGCGCGAACACTCCGAAGAGCACGCAGGCGATCGTCATCACGACCGAGGCCAGGAACAGCCACGGCGCGGCGAAACGCTGGTGCTCGCCGAGCTCGATGCCCGTCAGCCCGACCAGAAGAAATGTGGCCGGCGTGAGCGGGCTCACTGGAAATCCCGTCGTCATCTGTCCGAGCAGCGCCGCCTGGCCCATCTGGATCGGCGGAACACCGAGCGTGTTGCCGACCTCGGCGAGGACCGGAAGGATGCCGAGATAGAAGGAGTCCGGATCGAACAGCAGGCTCAGCGGCATCGACGCGAGGCCGAGGGCGACCGGAAGATGCGGCGCCATCGCCGGGGGCACGGCGTGCGCGGCGGCGGCCGCCATCGCAGCCAGCATGCCCGAACCCTTCATGATGCCCGTGAAGGCGCCGGCCGCGAGGAGCACGGCCGCCATCATCACGGCCGCCTTCGCGTGGGCGTCGACGCGCGCGCGCTGCTCGTCGAACGCCGGATAGTTGATCATGAGCGCGAGGGCCGTGCCGGCCATGAACATGACCGCCGGGTCGACGAGCCCCGCCACCATGACCGCCATGAGCACGAGCGTCAGCAGGACGTTGATCCAGAACCGCCCGGCCCGCCGAAGGGCCTGCGCATCGGACGTCAGCTGGCGCGCGGTCGCCGGTGCGCCGCCGGTCGTGGCGGGTCCCAGCCGCCGTTCCTCGCGCTTGCCGAGTAGGTAAGCGACGCCGAATACGAACGTCAGACCAACCAGCTGCACTGGAATCAGCGGCCTGAAGAGATCGGCCGTCGGAATGTGCAACGCCGTCGACGCCCGCAGCATGGGACCCGTCCATGGCAGGAAGTTGACGCCTGCCGCCAGCGACACGACGCAGGCGAGAATCCGCTTGTCCATGTGCAGCCGGTCGAAGAGCGGCAACATCGCGGGCACGGTGACCAGGAAGGTGACGGCACCAGAGCCGTCGAGGTGAACGAGCAGCGCCAGCAGGGCCGATCCCATCACGATCCGCGCCGGCCGTGTCCCGACAGCCCGCAGAATCCGATCGACGATTGGATCGAGCATGCCGGCGTCGGTCATGATGCCGAAATACAGGATCGCGAAGACGAACATCGCCGCGACCGACGCGGTCTGTTGCACTCCGGTCAGGATGAACTGTGCGGTCCCGAGGCCAAACCCGCCGGCCAGGGCCGCCGTCGTCGGTACCACGATCAACGCGACGAGCGGCGACATCCGCCGGCTCATGATCAGCACCAGCAGGGCGAGTACGGTCGTCAGGCCGAGGAGCGCCAGCATCGTCAGCGCGCTCAAGCCTGGGGCCTGCCGGCGCGTCTCGCAGATTGAATCACCTGATTACAGTATTCTGAAAATCAAAGTGACCGCTCACGCGCTACGCAGGGACACGGCCCTGTCGCTGGAGCCACCACCGCATGCACCGATGTCCGACATCGACGGGCTCGCAAAACATCAGCGGGCAGCCCCCGACGATGCATTCGATGCCGCGCGCGTGGCAGTCACGGACGGCGTCCTCGTGGACGCTGCCGGTGCCGAAGGACCGGTGGAACCAGACCCGATGAACGCCGTGGTCACCGCATTGCCGCACGATCTGGGCTGAGACGTCGGGCGCGGTCGCGATCACCACGCCATCCAGCTGTCCGGGAACGGCGCTGACGTCGCGGTAGCACGTGGTGCCTTCGACCTCAGAGGCCTTGGGGTTGATGGGATACACCTCGTAGCCCGCGCTTTTCAGCTTTCGGAACACGGCGTTGGCGGCCTGGCCTGGTTGCCGGGAGACACCCGCTACGGCGAAGCGCCTGCCTCGAAGAAACGCGGCGACGGATTCTGGAGCTTTGACCACGGGCCACCTCGATCAGCTTTGACGACGCAGCAAATCTGGTGCCGGCGTGCCGTCGGAGTGGGTGCGCAGCAATCGCGGTAGAAGGTGGCAGATCCGCGTGCGGCGCGGCGGTTGAAGTCCGGGGATCAGCGAAATATTCTGCGCGCGCCAGGGGGCACTCCCCACAGTTGGAGACCAGACCCGATAGCAATTGCCTACGACGCCCTCCGCGCTTCCCGCTGGATCGCCAGGTGCAAATCCCAATCGGCCTGCAGCCGCATCCAGAGCTGAGGAGACGTCTTCAGGAGGCGCGACAGGCGCAACGCGGTATCGGCGGTGATGCCGCGCTTGCCGAGCACGATCTCGTTCAGCCGGTTGAGTGAGATCCCGAGTCGTTCAGCAGCCTTGACCTGGCCCAGGCCCAGGGGCTTGAGGTACTCCTCCAACAGGATCTCTCCTGGCGGAATCGCGGGACCGAGCCAGTCTGGCTCCCTAGTGATAATCCTCGACCCGGACTTCGAAGGCATGACCGTTCTCCCAGCGGAACGTGATCCGACACCGGTCGTTCACGCGAATGCTGTGCCGCCTAGCCTGCTGGCCCTTCAACCGCTCGAGCCTGTTGCCGGCCGGAACAAGGAGGTCTTCGAGGCGCCCCGCTCCATCGAGAAGCTTGAGCTTCCGCTGAACGATTCGCCAAAGCTCACGCGGAATGCGTCTGGCAGCCTTTGTGTTCCGATCTCGGAACAGATCAACGGTCGTTTCGTCCAGGAACGACTGAATCACGACACAGGCTACATATTACACGACTACCGTGTAGTCGTCCACTCCGAGCCGGCCATTCATGGTCTCTGCTTCCTTGTCACGAGCGCCCGGCCCATCCGAGCCGGGATGCAGAGCATCAGCATCCCCAGTCAGGTGCGCTATCACCGCCGTCGACGGACTCGAGCCGCTGGCGGCTATCCTTCGAAGAGCTGGAAGCCGGCCGAGACGAAATCGGGGTCGAAGGCAAACGCTGTTGCCACGCCGCGGCGCTTCATCACGAGAAAACTGATGTGATCGACGAGGCTGACGCGGCGCTTCCTCGCGCGCTCCAGCTCTCTCAGCCCGGAGGCGTGCAGATCGTCATCAACCCATTCGATGACGAACGCTGCCGCGTCCTTCGCCAGCTTGGCGGCGGCCGACAGGCCCAGCCGCGTCTGCAGGAGAGCAGTCGACTCCACGAGCACATAGTTGTGCGTGAGGAGCTCCTCTCGACTGTCGAGTACGGCCTGCAGGCGGCGGACCGACACGGAATGGTTGGGATCGGCGGCGTCCGCCCACGCGTAGATCGCCGAGGTGTCGAGAAAGATCATTTCTCGAACGCGGCCGTCAGCGCGTCGTCGTGCTGTTCTGACACCGGAGCCAGCCGACCCTGCCGGGAACGGCCCGCCTTGACCGACGAGAACTGACTGACCTTGTTCGGCCTCGTGCGTCCGCCATCCTCCTCGAGCCCCCTCGCCACGAGTTCACGAACGACGGCGGAGATCGAGCGCTCCTGGCGGAACGCCCGCTGCCGAAGCTTGCGGTAGGTCTCGTCGTCGATCTGGACCAGTGCCCTCTTCATAGACGCATGATATCATGACGTACGTTTGCCCCCAGCGACGTCGTGGATCACGGCGATGCTTCTGGGTGTCTCGCGCAGCGGCGTGTCGGTCTTGGTGGCGATCGAGGCGTCCGCGGGAGGGCGATCGGGATCAGCAGTGACAAGAACGGTTTCGCCGGAGATGACGAGCCGACCGCCGACTTCCTTGACTCTCTGCTCCTCGGATGGCTTTGCGGGTGCCGCAGGATCGGGCGAGGCTGGTTTCTGGGCCTGGCTCTGAGGCGACGACGGGGCTGCGCCCTGGGCAGCGGCACGTGGGTACGGCCCCAAGATCACGAGGGTCGCAACCACCGTGTAAATCGACTGTCGCACACGCGCGGGGCTCATGCCACCCGCTCCTTCTGTTGCTCGCCTCCAGTCTCCCGGAAAAGGCCTATTCTTTCACATCCCGCACCGGATGATCGCCGAAGCGCGACCGGGCGAAACACTGGTGTGGAAATGCCCTGAGGTGCGCTTCGTCAGGAGATTCCTTTGGTCCATTGCGTGAAGCGATCGGGGCCGATAGGTGATGCGTTCAGTTGGTTTGCCGCGCCGTGGAACGCACGCAGCGGAATCCCAAATGGTTGGTCCCGGTACTGACGTCACCCTTGCCTCGCGTGCCGACCATGTAGCGCGAGCAATACTCGTCCGTGCAGAGAAACGATCCACCACGGTGGACGCGTTTCATCACGCCGGGCTCGTCGGGGTCGCTGGATGAGCCGGGTCCCTGGGGATTGCTGGCGATGCCTTTTGCGGCCAGCTCGGCGTAGTAGTCGGGGCGATACCAGTCGCTCACCCACTCCCACACGTTTCCACCCACGTCGTAGAGCCCGTAGCCGTTGGCCGGAAACTGCGCCACCGGCGCGATGCCGGTGAAGTGGTCGGCGCCCGTGTCGCGATCGGGAAAATGACCTTGATGGCTGTTCGCCATCCATTGACCGTCTTTTCTGAACGCATTGCCCCAGGGATAGACCTGTCCCGTCAGCCCTCCGCGCGCGGCGAACTCCCACTCCGCTTCGGTGGGCAGGCGCTTGCCGGCCCACGTGGCATAGGCCACCGCGTCGTCGTACGCAACGTGCACCACGGGATACGTCTCTTTCCCCGCTATCGAGCTTTTGGGGCCGAGCGGATGGCGCCAGTCCGCACCATTCACGTACGCCCACCATTGAAGGTGGTTGTCGATCGGCACGGGATGGTCGGGAGGCGAAAAGACGACCGAGCCCGCCACCAGTTTGTCCGGCGGTACGCCGGGAAAATCCGCCGCGCGCGGTGTCTGTTCAGCCACGGTGACGTAGCCCGTTGCCTTGACGAACGCGGCGAACTGCTGATTGGTGACCTCGGTCTTGTCCATCCAGAAGCCGTCCACCGAGGCGCGGTGGATGGGACGCGAGTCCGTGGTGGCCTGCATCCCGACGGTGTCGTTCATGTCCGGCGGATCCTGCGCGCCCATGGAAAACTCGCCTCCCGGAATCCAGACCATGCCCTCGGGCGCCGTGCCTGGCGGCGATGTCTTGAGCTCGACTGTCGGCAGGAACTCCGCCACGGGCGCGGCGGCGATTGGCGCGGACGCCGGCACAGGTGCCGGGCGCATCAGGCCGATGGTGAGCGCGACCGCGCCGGCCGTGGCCGCGACAACCCACATCCACGCGCTTCCGAACAGGCGCGTGGCGGATGCGGGCGGAGCGGGGTTCCGATACGGCTTGCTCATCTCATGCTCACGATTGGTACGACGAGAGCCTTCCCGACCTCCTGAGCTTCTGGCCTCCTGTAAAGGGTCACCACCTCGACAGGCCAAGAACGACAGCCATCGCCACGGCGACAAGGAGCCAGTAGGTCCGGGCCCATCGTGCGGAGGTCACGTCGTAGTCCACCGCCAAGCCATGCTGTGCAGGATCGCGCCGCTGTGCTGTGATCCTGATGCGCGAATCCTCGGGAACCAGCACGTTGACGAGGTACACGCTCCTCGCGGACTGGTGCAGATTGGAGTACGAAACGGTATGACGCCCGGCGCTTGCGGGCGGCACGGCCGCGGTCGCTCGTACCTGTATCGCCCCCACACCGAGGCGCATATCCTGAACCGGCGGGAAACGGCTGTCGACGAACGCGATCGGCGCGGGACGATCGTCGACGGCCAACAGCACAGACTGGAGCAGCAGCCGCGCGTACGCATCACCCTCGATGTCGGAGATCCGGCCGTCGCCGTTCGTATCGATCCACGTCAGGACTTCGGGCGCGATGCTCACGCCGGCCGTGAGGTCAATCTCCAGGTCGACACGCCCGGCGCCGAGCGACAGGCGCGTGGCCTGGAGATACTCGTCGAGCCGGTGCGCGCCTGCCGGTACGGGATTGGCCAACCACACGGCCAGAACCGCAGCCGAGGCCAGGGCCCTGACGTTCATGGCCTGACGAGTTTCGCCCCGTACTCGTTGGTGGGGTCGCGGTAGATGGTATGGATATGGTCGACGTCGCCCTGCTGCGGCGCGTACTCGATGATGAGCGTCGGCCCCTGAATCCGGTAGTACGCCAGGCCGCCATTCGTCGTGCTTCCACTCCAGGCGAAGTAGGTCTGCGGCAGGTTGGCCTTGACTTCAGCCATCTTCACCGCCGCGGCCGGTTCGTTGAGGATGCCGACCCACTCGTGCACGACGTCGAGCAGAAGCGCTTGCTGAGCGGAGTTCAACGCCGAAGCGAGGATCCCTTCCGGCTGGATCACTTTGCCATCGGTGCCTGGCCCGAGGACGAGATCTCTCACGTCATAGGTCAGGATCGCCTGTTTCTGCTGCGCGGCATCGAGGGCATTGATGAGCGCGAAGCCCTTGTCGTTTTCCCCGCCGAGCGGCCGAATCGTTTGACCGTTCAAGGTGTACTTCGCCGGCTGGGCTGCGGGCAGACTGGGCGTCATCACGTTGTTCGGGCCGACCACCGTGACGTTGATCGCGAGATGGTGCCCGCCAAACTGGATCATCCACGGTGCCGTGGCGGACGGCGTGCCGAGCAGCGCAAGGTAGTACTCATCGAGCCCGAACTGAATGCCGCCGCCCGATCGCCCACCTCCGGGGGATGGAGCACCTCCCTGACGCCCTCCGGTTCGCCCCCCGCCTTTGTTCTTCAGCACCTCGTCGCCGTTCATGATGTCCATGACCTTGCGGTAACCCTGGCTGCTCAACGCGGCGGCCATGAGCGCGAGTGCCGCATCCCGTTGCCGCGCCGTCAGGTCACCGAAACGCAAACCGTTGCGTTGAAAGATCCCGGTGGGAAGGTTGGACCAGCCAGTCCTCTGACTGCTCGTGAAGCCGAACGTGGCCCTGGCCCGCTCGGCGTCGTTGAGCGTGGCCAGGAAGTCGTTGGCGGCGGCAACCACTTTGGCTGTGACGGGTGCCTGCGCCGCAGGCTGCACTGACGTGGGAGGAAGGGCGCGCTGCACGGCCACGATCGCGACCGGACAAGCCACCGCGAGCCACAGGACAGCGGGAAGAGTCTTCGGGAGTTTCATGACGGAAGCTTATCAGCCTTGCGCGCCGCTGATGATCCGCAAATAGGCGCGCCATGGACCCACTTGGTCCGAGTACTGCCGCGCCAGCACCCGCGAAATCTGCATGACGTGGTCGAGATCGTGCGCGGTCCACGTCGCCAGGAGCTGCCCGAGCGTCACGGGTCCAAGCTCCGGATGGCGGCCGGGACGATCGAGGTCGGCGGATGTGAGGCCGAGCGCACAGAGTTCGTCGAGGCTGCGGTGCCGAAGCGCGGCAAACTCGTCGAGCAGGCTGTCGAGCGTCCGGGGGGCGGACGCCTTGAACTGCGCGAGACGATCGAACCGGTCGAACGGGCGCGCGTCGCCATGCTCGAGGATGATCCTCGCGCGCGGCATCCAGTCGGTCTGTTCTCCGTGGATGAGATGCCCGACGACGTCGAACGCGCTCCACGTCTCCCCTCCCTCGTGGGCGACGATCCACGCGTCGGGCAGACCGCGAAGCATCGCGTCGAGTGTCGCGGGCGTTCGGGCCAGGAGGCCGATCGCCTCCCCGAGCACAAGGGGACGGCGCGTCCGTTCGCTGTTCGTTGTCATGGCAGAGGACCTCCGGCGCTGACGCGTAGGTGCAGCGATCGGGACAATTGTGACGGCATTCTCGCCCAGCCACACGTCCATCGGCGGATTGCCCCGGAGCGACTATACTGCCCGACCACAGCCGTTCCAGCGTGTCGTGGATGCCAGGAGGTCACTATGCGTCGGTTTCGCACCTGCGTGCTCTGCGTAGCATTGACAACGTGCGCGGCTCCGGTGGGAGTACGCGTCGGTTCGTCGGCGCAGGCTCCAGCAGGTATCGTCGTCCGCCTCGGCGGGAGCGTATCGCAGGCGCCGATCGACGGGCGGCTGCTGCTGTTGCTGTCGAAAGACGGCGCGCGTGAACCGCGCTTCCAGGTGAGCGCCACGAGCCTGTCGTCGGCGCAGGTCTTCGGCGTCGACGTCGACGGGCTGAAGGCCGGCGACGAGCGAACCTTCGACCCGGGCATCCTCGGATACCCCCTTGAATCGCTGCGCGATCTTCCGGCAGGCGAGTACACCGTGCAGGCGCTGCTGCACAAGTACGAGACAGTCCACCTGGCTACCGGCCACACCCTCAAGTTGCCGATGGATCGCGGTGAGGGCCAGCAGTGGAACGGCGCGCCGGGCAACCTCTATAGTGCGGTGCAGAAGGTGCAGTGGGACGGCGGTCGAGGCGCCGTCATCCGTCTCGAGCTCGACAAGGTCATCCCCGCACTGCCAGAACCGCCCGACACGAAGTACGTCAAGCACATCCGCATCAAGAGCGAGCTACTGTCGAAATTCTGGGGACGCGACATGTTCCTGGGCGCGCACGTCCTCCTGCCCGAGGGGTTCGACGCGCACCCGAACGCCCGCTATCCCCTCATCATCAACCACGGACACTTCCCGAGCGATCTGGGTAACTGGCGTGAAACGCCGCCGAACGCCAACCTCAAATGCGAGTACAGCGACCGCTTCCAGCTCGAGTGCTACAACCGCATCCAGGAACAGGCGGCCTACGATTTCTACAAGGAATGGACCGGACCGAACTTTCCGCGCGTGCTGGTCATCGAGATCCAGCACGCCAATCCGTACTACGACGACTCCTACGCCGTGAACTCGGCGAACCTTGGCCCGTACGGCGATGCGATCATGAAGGAGCTGGTGCCGCAGATCGAGTCACGCTACCGCGGGATCGGAGCGGGCTGGGCGCGCGCCACCTACGGCGGGTCGACCGGCGGCTGGGAGGCGCTGGCCGTACAGATGTTCTACCCAGACGACTTCAACGCCGCCTACGCCGCCTGCCCTGACCCGATCGACTTTCGCGCCTTCACCGTGGTGGACATCTACAAGGATACGAACGCGTACTGGGCCGACGGTCCGTTCATGAAAGTGCCGCGCCCGGGCCACCGCAACTACCTGGGCCACCTCCAGGCCACGCTCGAGCAGATGAACCGCTCGGAACTGGTCCTTGGAACAAAGACGCGCAGCGGCCAGCAGTGGGACATCTGGGAGGCGGTCTACTCGCCGCAGGGCCCCGACGGATATCCCGCACGCATTTGGGACAAACGCACCGGCGTCATCGACAAGAAAGTCGCCGAGTACTGGAAGGAGCACTACGACCTGTCCTGGATCCTGCGGCGAGACTGGAACCGCGGCCTTGGCAGGAAGCTCGAGGGCAAGATCCATCTCTATGTCGGCGACATGGACAATTACTACCTGAACAACGCCGTGTATCTGGTCGAAGACTTTCTCCACACCACGAAGGATCCTGCCTACGGCGGCGAGGTCACCTACGGCGACCGGGCCGAGCACTGCTGGAACGGCGATCCAACCCGCGCCAATGCGTACTCGCGGCTGCGGTATCACCAGATGTTCATTCCGCGATTCGTCGAACGGGCGCGCAGGACGGCGCCGGCGGGCGCCGACGTGCGGTCGTGGCGGTATTGAGCCGATCGTCGAACAATTTCGCGCCGATAGAGACCCTGCGGCAAGCAGGGGCGACGAAAGGCAAGACAAATGCTTCTTCACAGGAGGTCAGGGTAGGACTCAGTAACTCTTGCACCGCGAGGCAAGAAGACCCGTCGCTTCTGCGAGATCGAGGTCCGCGATGAAGAGACCTGGCCGTCCATAGGGCTGGTATCCGAGCAGCGTCCCGTCGGGCCGCACCACGGCCGAGGTCGTCGGCGATCCCTCGCTGGCGAAGTTCACCGTCGCGAAATAGCAGGTGTTCTCCGCGGCGCGGCAGAGCGCCGCCTTCTCGTGAAAGGTATTGCCGGGTTCCGCGTACGATGACGGCCGATAGCCGCCCGGCTCGGCCTCGTGGAACTGCGGATGGAACACCACCTGCGCTCCACGGCGCGCCGCCCAGCGTACCGTCTCCGGATACCGCCACCCCTCGTGGCAGATGACGACGCCGAACGTCAGCGGGCCGGATCGGAAGATGCGCCGTTCGACGCCAGCAACATAGGTGGCCTCTTCCGAGGGATCGATCTGGACCTTGTCCTGAAAGCCAGCCATTTTGCCGTCGCGATCGATGACGAGCGCCGTGATCATCGGCCGTCCCCCCTCCTCGACGACGCGTTCGGTGCCGAGGACGACCGCAACGCTCGCCTGCGCTGCCGCCGCGGCGACGGCCCGCCACGCGCGCTCGAGGAACGCCCCATCTGGTGGCGGCAGGGACTTCCCCGGCGCGCGATAGCCGGGCACGAAACATTCCGGGAAGCAGATGACGTCGGCTCGCCCGGTGCCCGCCTCAGCGATCGCGTCCTGGGCGAGCCGTACCGAGGTCTCCGGCGTCATGGGAAACGGCAGGTTGGCCAGTGCGATGCGGCAGGTGCTCATCGCATGATTGTGCCGCTCGATCCATACGAAAGCCAAGCGAGAGGCGTGCGACGGGATTTAGCGCGCACCCTCCGCTCTCAGCAGCGCCTCCTTGCGGGCAACGCCCCAGCGGTAGCCGGAGAGGCCGCCGTCGCTTCTGACGACGCGGTGGCAGGGAATGGCGACGGCCAGGGGATTCGCGGCGCAGGCTCCGGCGACCGCGCGCACGGCCGTCGGCGCGTTCAGACGCCCGGCGACGTCGGCATAACTGGCGGTGAGCCCAGCCGGAATGGCCCGCAACATGCCCCACACGCGTTTCTGAAAGCTCGATCCGCGAATGTCGAGCGCGACATCGAGGCGTGATGCGGGGGACTCGATGAAGCGAACGACCGCGGCCGCCACGTTCCCGAGCCGCCGGCTGTCTTCCGTCACGGTGGCATGGGAAAAGCGCCTCTTCACGTCGTCGCGCAGCGCCTCGGGGCTGTCGTCGATCAGGATGGCGCACACGCCCTTCTCGCTCGTGGCGACCAGAACAAGGCCCAGCCGGGAAGGCGCGAGCGCGTAGGTGATGTTTTCAGCGGACTTCATGGCAACCTCTCCCTTCAACATGATGCCACTCGACGATAGGCCTCCGGTCCCGATTCTGCTCGCCATTTTCGGACGTCTAAGCGAAATGGCCGTGATGTCCGAAAATGGCTAGACTCTCTGAACCCACCGTCATAAGGTGGATTCATGGACCTGGACAACCGCCGGCTCTACAAGGCCCTCACCGCGCGCGATTCGCGATTCGACGGAGTCTTTTTCGTCGGCGTTACGTCGACTGATATCTATTGCCGCCCGATCTGCCCGGTGAAGACACCCAAGCAGGCCAACTGCCGCTTCTTCGACACACCCCAGGAGGCCGAGCACGCCGGCTTCCGGCCCTGCCTCCGCTGTCGGCCGGAGCTGGCGCCGGGAAGCGCGCCGGTCGACGATTCGCAGCGGATCGCGCAGCTGATCGTGCAGCGGCTCGAGGAGGGCAAGCTCGACGAGAAGGGCCTCGAACAGATCGCCGACGAGTTCGAGCTGAGCTCGCGTCAGATTCGCCGCATCGTCCACAAAGAGCTCGGCGTGCCGCCGATCCAGCTGCTGCTGACTCGCCGGCTGTTGCTCGCCAAGCAGCTGCTGACCGAAACGGCGCTGCCGATCACCGAAGTGGCGTTCGCCAGCGGCTTCGCCAGCCTGCGCCGGTTCAACGACGCGTTCAACACGCGTTACGGGATGCCGCCCACGCGTCTGCGCAGGAAAGCGGCCGGGGACCGAGCGGCGATGACCGGGAGCGAGACGTCGATCCTGCAACTCTCCTATCGACCGCCGTACGACTGGAAGGGCGTGCTCGCCTTCTTGAAGACCCGCGCGCTCATCGGTATTGAGCACGTGACGGACAGCTCGTACGCCAGAACCGTCCAGCTGGGAGGCGCAAAGGGCTGGATCAGGGTGACGCAGGCACAGGGGAAACACGCGCTGATGCTCGAGTTCACGCACAGTCTGACGCCCGTGCTCCCGGCGTTGCTCAGCCGCGTGCGCGCGCTGTTCGATCTCAACGCCCGGCCCGACCTGATTTCGAGGCACCTGCGCAGGGACGAGCGCCTGGCAGCTGCGGTCAGGGCGAATCCCGGCATGCGCGTGCCTGGTGCGTTCAACGGATTCGAGCTGGGCCTGCGCGCGATCCTTGGCCAGCAGGTGACGGTGAAGGCCGCGACGACCATCGCGTGCCGGTTCGTAGAGGCGTTCGGCGAGAGCGTCGTAACCCCGTTTGCGGAACTGAACCGCCTCACGCCGGCCCCGGCCCGCATCGCCGCGGCCAGCGTCGATGACATCGCCCGGCATGGCATCATCGCCGCGCGGTGCAAGAGCATCATCGCGTTGGCGGACGCGCAGGGATCAGGCGCGCTCTGCCTCGACGGCGGCACACATCACAACCCGGACGACTCCATCAGGCGGCTGGCCGAGCTGCCAGGCATCGGCCAATGGACGGCGCACTACATCGCCATGCGCGCCCTGCGCTGGCCCGACGCCTTTCCGAAGGAGGACATCGCCGTACGTAACAACCTCGGCGGCGTCACGGCGAAGGAGGCGGAGGCGTTGTCGCAATGCTGGCGGCCCTGGCGGAGCTACGCGGTCATGCACGTCTGGGGCATGGCCACGCAGGTTCAGTGAACGAGGCTGCACGACAACCGCACGTCCGTTACAGGCGATCGAGCGCTCTCTCGGCAACCGCGTTGCGGCGCCTGGCATAGGCGCCGGATCCGGGCGATCGCTTCGCCTCTGCCTTGATGCGCTCCACCGCGTACTGCAACTCCCTGCGGGCCTCGGGCCGATCCATCTCGGTCAGCGCGAGCGTGGTGTACCAGAAGGGGAAGGCGCGCCACTCACCCTTGCCGTCTCGCCTGCTGCGGAGTGTCGACAGCCCAAGCCCCAGCCGGAGGTCGCGCCGATCGAGGCCTCCAGCCAGGATGTTGCGCCACAACCCGACCGTGCACTTGCCGCAGCAGTACGCGCCAAGATTGTTCCTGGGAGAATCCCGGGCAGCCTGCTCGACGCGGTTCGTCAGCCACTTGGTCGCCCTCGTCAGCGCCGCGGCCGCTGTCGAGTCGTGGCTGTCCAGAAGCAGAATTGCGCGGCAGGACTCCTCGCCGAGGATGTGACGGGCGGATGCGCACGTAATTCGTTCGCCAGTGAAAACGCGGATGCCCGAGTCAAGTTCGGCGGCAAACCCGCCAAAAAGCTGTCCGTAGGCACCCGGAAGTCCCTGACGCGACGCGATCCAGCGTGCGACCTCGCGACGTTCCTTGACAGGAATCGTCCGCCCAAGGAACACGGCCTCGCTCACGGCATCCACCGTCGCCGACAGGCTGCGCTCGTGAATGAGTGTCGACATCGGCTTTACTCTAGCAGCAGCCTGCCCGGTTGGTCGGCCTTGCGGCCGCCACATACAGAGTACCGCTCAGGACACCGTAACCGTCGGCCGCGCACGGCAGAGCCGGCGCCCCAGCCACCCGCCGATCGCTCCCCAAATCCAGGACTCGGGCAGGCGAGCAATTGGGGCAACCATCATAGCCAGGGGGTGTGGCCTGAACGCCTGGACGGCGACGTCCGGCGAGGCAACTCCTGCGACCGTGGTCCCCGGGAGCCCAGGTTCCAGGAATGTCATGTCGACGATGCCTGCGGCGATCAGCAGGGCACCGAGAATGATGGGGAGGCTCGCGATGAGCGTCATCCTTATCGCGGCGAGGCCGGACTGATGCGCCGTGCCGCCATAGCGCTGGCGTGTCCAGCCACCACATATCAGCAGGAGGAGCACGTAGACCTCCGAGGTCAGGAAGGTGACGGTGACCGTTGGAAACGTCATCGAGGACGGCCGCAATAATGCGATCCCCTGATGCCCGTACTGGGTCGGCGTGAGGACGACTCCGGCCAAGATGACCAGCATCGACGCCAGTCCCAGGATCGTGGACGGCCTGGACGCGCGGGCCCGTTCTTTCGAACCATTCCACGCCACGTCGCACACCACCCGAGCGGTCAAAGGCCGCAGCAGGAGGATTTCCGTCAGCTCGCCGCCGTACTCGTTCCGCCAGGAACGCGGATAGAGACGCAGGAGCGCGTTCGCCACCAGCGGTCGAGCGTTCATGCCAGTCGCAACCTTCGGAGGCCAACGGCCGCCACTCGTCGCATGTCCGTCAATTGTTCCTGCAGCAGCTTCGCGCCCTCGGCGGTCAGGCGATAGGGACGCTGCCGGCCGGTGCTCGCTTCCGGCGCGACCAGTTTCTTCTCCACCAACCGGGTGAGTGCCGTGTAGAGCGTGCCAGGGCCGAGCGTCACGCCCATCAGCGCCTCGATATCGCTCATGACGGCGTAGCCGTGCTTGGGGCCAGACGCGAGTGAGGCCAGGATCAGGAGCTCCGGGTCGGATGACGGACCGGACTTGGGTTTGCGTGCCATACTCGAATTACGATATATCACATTACGATGCAATGCAAGTCATCGTCTTCGAGGAGGCCGGCCTACACCTGGGATTCGCTCGACAAGCCCGTGCCCGGATAGCCCGAACCTGGCCTCAGCGCGATCCAGCCCTGGCCGCGGGTGCCTCGTAGATACGCAGGTTCCTGATGGACCACGCGGGCGCGTCGGCGACGGCGTCCGTTTGCGTGATGCGGACGAACTTTGCGCGCGTCGGTGCAAACGGGATGGTCGTATGCAGCCCCTCGCCCTTGCCAGTCGCGACCGGTTTGCTCCACGTCGTACCATCAACCGACACCTGCACCGAGTAGCCGCGAGGGTACCCGATGGCGGGTGCTGATGCGGGCGGTGCCCCTGGCGCGCCTGGTGCGCCGCGGCCGCCACGGCCGCCGCGGCCCGCGGACGACATGTTCGAGTCGAACTGCACTTCGGTCACGACAACGGGCTGCGCCAGCTCCACTGCGATCCACATATCTGGCGTCTGAGGAGCGCCGGAGCTCCAGCCGCGGAGCGTGGCGGCTCCCGCCGCCGTGTCCGCGCCATGACTCGCCGTGAGTTTCCACTGCTGGGCGTCGAGCAGGCGCGGCAGCGAGGCTTCGAGCTCCGGGTACGTCCACGGCGTCTTCCGACTGGTAGTGTCTTGCCGAACCCGTGCGACGTCAGCCGGCGTCACCATGCCGGCGCTGTTGCCAAAGCTGCTGCGGACGTATGATGCGACGCCCGCCACCCACTCGTCGCTGCTCGTGTTGCCGAGCGGCGCCATGACATCGGGATAGGTCTTGCCCGCAAGCGGACCTGAGAGCCCTTGAAGCAGCACTTTGATGATGTAGTCGCGATGCGCCTGCACGCGCGGCGAACCGGCCAGAGCCGGGCCCATCATCGTCCCTGGAGCCGCGCCCTCCAGAACCTTCCCCATCCCATCCGTTCCATGACAGGCGAAGCAGACGGCGCCGAACACGTCACTTCCCTGCTGCAGCCGCTTCTCCTCGTCTGGGCTGAGCGTACCGCGACGGCCGCCGCCGAAGTTCGTGGTCGCAGGCGCCAGCAGACGCTCGCCGACGAGCGCCACGCCCTTCGCCTTACTCGCGGCCTGCGCCGACTTGATCACATCCGCCGCGTCCGGCAGCTTGAAGAGATTCGCGGTCAGCATCGCCTGGATGACGACGTTCTCGTCGGCATCCTTCGTCAGCGCCCGGTAGTCGTCCGCCAACGATTTGTCGCCGGCCTTGTACAGCGTCTCGCTCGCGCGTATCGCCTGCACGCGCATCCGCGGGCTCTTGTCCTTCATCTCCTCACGCACGAGTGCGGCGTCGAGCGCGCCTAGCCCCTCGAGCGTCCACATCGCGTGGAACCTGGCAAGGAGGTTATCCGACGACCGGACCATCTGTTGCAGCGCGGGGACAACCGACTTGTCCTGCTTCAACACGAGGAGGCGCTGTGCCGTGTCGCGCCACCAGCCGTTCGGATGCGTGAAGTGCTCGACAAGTTGCGCCGACGTCTCGCTGTACATCTTCGGCGGCGCGAACTTCGGCTGAATCGCCGGGAGCGCCGGTTGACCGATGTTCGTGTCGGTGGCAGTCACGGCGGCGCGCCCGTCGTAGCGCAGACGCCAGATACGGCCGTGCGAGGCGACCTTATCCAACTGATACTGCTCGATCTTCGCGCGCAGGTACGATCCCGGGCCCGACCACTGCAGCTCCTGGATGATGCCGTGGTACATGTCGGCAATGTAGATCGTGCCGTCAGGTGCGTTGCTGATGTTCACCGGCCGGAACAGCTGGTCGACGCTCGTGATGAACTCCGCACCCGGATAGACGTTCCGCAACTGCGTCAGCCCTTCGATGTTTTCGATGGCCGCGCGCCGGACGAGACGGCCCACAGGCTCGGTGAAGAGCAGGTCGCCCTTCAAGTCCGTTGGGAGCGCATCGCCTCGAACGATGGCCGGGCCCGTCGTCGCGGTGAAGTGGTTCAGGTTCTGCGCCGGCATCCGCGTACGGCCGATGCCACCCTGCATGTCACCGATGCCGGGCGTGGGCCAGACGACGGCGAAGTCTTTCTCGAAGCCGTTCTCCATGCCGGGCGGGCAATTCGGATTGGGCGGCGGCGCTGGAGCTTGAGCTTGAGCAGCCGGGCCGCCGCGGCCGCCACGGCCCGCCGGCGCGCACGGCGTGAACGCCCCGTAGTGGATCGGGTACTGAAAGTTCATCGGGCCGCGCTCGCCGCCCGCATCCACGAACCACGGCTTCCCATCGTCATCCGAGGCAAGCCCCCACTGGCCGCCGTTCGGCCCCGTCGGCTCGCGCTGGAATCCCGACGGCGTCCACCGGATGCGGAACGGGTTGTAGGTCGTGTAGATCCAGTTGTCCATGTTCCACAGCAGGCCCGCCTTCTGGTGCTCGATGTTGGCGTCGCCGCTCTGGCCGAGGCCGGTGAAGACGACTTCACGCTTGTCGGCCACGCCGTCGCCGTTCGTGTCGGTCCACTTCACCAGATCGTCGGAGTCTGTTTCGCTCGTGAGGATGACGCCGTCCTGGAGCGGGAGGATCATGCGGGGCGCAACGAGGTGATCGACGAAGACCGTGCGCTTGTCGTAGCGGCCATCGCCCTTCGTGCTTTCCCACCGGCTGATGCGGCTGATCGGATCGTGTTCGCGGCTGGCGCCAGCGTCCATCATGTAGCTGATCATCTCGCCGACGTACATGCGTCCGTTGCCGTCGAACTCGATGAGCGACGGGCTGATCACGTCTGGCTCGGCCGCGACGAGCTCCATCCGGTATCCCGTGGGCAGGATGAACCCGGCGGCTTCTTCGGCCGGGGTCCGCGGACGATACGGGGCCTTCGGCGAGAAGTCGGTCGCATCACTCGTCGCTGAACCCCGCCCGCCCCCGCCGAATCCGCTCGCGCGCACCGGTGTGCCCGGGACCTGTTTTGCGCCCGTGCCGGACATCTCGTACTGGCCGTCCATAACCGCCATATTGGCGCGGAGCCCGGACCCTTCCGGCATCAGGGTCAGGACCGTCGAGAGAGGCGCACCCATGGCCTCGGTCATGTATTTCAGCACCAGCCTGTTAGCGACGACCGAAATGTCCGTGACGTTCACGGTCGGCTGGCCGTCGGCGCTGACCGTCGCCGACACCTTGCCCCCGTCGGTCTTCACCGCGACCGCTATGGTGGCTTCAGTCGCCATGAAGGGGAGCGTCACGAGCCAGTCGCCCACAAACGGTGCGATCTGCGCCGGCGTGGGAGGCGACGCCTGGCCCTGGCCCTGGAGCGCCGTCGAGCGCGGCAACAGGACGATCGCGAAAATGGCCACAACGACACCGACTACCGTCGGACGAATAACACGGGACATGACGTTACCTCTTGGACCGGGCTCGCTTCCCACTCTACTTCAAGCCGCCTTCAACGCGACGGGCTATAACCTTGCTGCCCGCAGCTCGCGGCTCGCGGCTCGCAGTTGCCAGGCCGAGCGCCGGGGTTAGCAACAGCCAGCAGCCAGCAGCCAGCCGCGAGCCGCGAGCCGCGAGCCGCGAAACATACTAATTCAGCGGCACGAGCGCCACGCCGTTGTTGGGGTTCATCGGAATCACCAGCTGATTTGCCCCCGCGTCGTAGCACATCGATGCGGCGTTCGGGATGTTCCTGGCGATGAGCTCGGCGGGGCGGCCGGGACGGATGCGGGACACGCCGCCGTTCAGCACGCTGCTCACATACTTGGTGCCGTCGGGCATGATCACGAGCCCATCGTTGCCCGCCTGGGCCGCGTTCTCGGTCTTGACCAGCTGTCCCGCCGGAGAGAACGTCAGCACCTCGTTGTTGCCGATGTTGACCACGACGATGTTGCCTTGCGGATCGAAGGCGATACCGTTGGGCTGCCGGAGCGGCGCGCCCTGGATGAAGATCGAGGGCGTCCCGTCGCGCGCGATCTTCCAGACCTGCCAGCTCGCCGGATCGGGCTTGTCGCCGCCCACGCCGGTCTGCGTCGCATAGATGGTTCCGTCATCGGCGACTTCGAGGTCGTTCAGCCACGGAGACTTCTCGATTCGTATCTCTCCGCCTGGCGCGCCGGTCTGCATGTTGAAGCGGCGGATTACGGCGACGCTCGGCTCGTTCGGGGCCGTGCCGCCGTCGCGGTCCGCCAGGTACAACACGCCGTTGGCAATGTCGCTGCCGTAGGGCTCGTTCAGAACGAGCGGCGGCGTCAGGTTGTTCCGCTGGTCGCCTGGGTTCTGGACGCCAATCCATCGCGACGTGTGGACCGATCCATCGTGGTTGATGAACGACACCCAGGCGTTGTTGGTCTGCACGTTCTGCGCAACGCCGCGGCTCGGCACGACGATGAGGCCACGGCCGGTGTCGTAGGAGCAGCTCTCCGCCGAGTAGATGGCGCCGAACACCTTCACGTTGGGGGACATGGCCTCGAACGCGCCGTCGGCCGCCGGGTTGATTGGCAGGCCGAGGCGGTTTCCCACGAAGAACGGTTGCGCCTGCTGTTGGGCGAGCGCCGCGCCAGCCGCGATCCCGATGACCAGCGTTCCAGCAGCGGCCAGCACGTGACGTCGTTTCATCAGCCTGCTCTCCTTTGTGAAGCTTCTGTATCCCGTCGGGTGGTGATCCCGGGATCAGGTGATTATAGACAGGAGCGCTCGCCACGGTCGTCCGCATCGATCCTGCGAAGCTCGGCGCGTTCCTCTCGTCCTCTACCAATGGGCGCCGGTCACGGGTTTATTTCGACCGGTCACGTGGAGGTGGCCGGAACGACCGTCGCCCGCAACAATGTCTGACGAGGTCCCCCGGACATGAAACGATTGCGCAAAATGGCGGTCGTGATCGGCCTGGCCACGCTCCTGACGGCTGCGCTGCCGGCGTCGCAGGAGTCGCCCCCGGCGGTCTATTCGACTGGCGCCGCGTACGACGCCGGGCGTTCGCGACTGGTCGTCTTTGGCGGCTACTCCCGCGGGGGGTACGTTGGCGACACATGGGAATGGGATGGCGCGTCCTGGACTCGAGTGGCCGGCTCCGGCCCGATCGCCCGAAACGGTCCCGCCATGGTGTACGACGAGGCGCGGCGCCAGGTGGTGCTCTTCGGCGGCGACACGCGGACCACAGGCTCGCTGAGCGACACGTGGGCGTTCGACGGCAAGGCGTGGCGTCAGCTTTCGACGTCAGGGCCACCTGGTCGCACTTGCCACGCCATGGTCTACGACTCGCGCCGGGCACGCGTCGTCATGTTTGGCGGCAACGACGAGGGCGCGATGCTTGGCGATACGTGGGAGTGGGACGGCCAGCAGTGGACGCGAGGCGCGCTCGACGGGCCCGCGGCTCGGACGCTCTTCGGGCTGGCGTATGACTCGGTGCGCGGACGCACGGTGCTCTTCGGCGGCACGAGCCGGCTGGCGCCGGACGCGCCGAGTCACGGCGACACGTGGGAGTGGGACGGCGCGCGGTGGCAGCAATCTGATGTGTCCGGTCCGAGCGCACGCGATCACATCGCGATGGATTACGACCCCATCCATCACGTTGTCGTCATGCACGGCGGTGGAACCGGGCCGGACGCGCCTGGTGAAACCTGGACGTTCGACGGCCGTGCCTGGAAGCGGGCGTCAGCGTCCGGACCTCGCCGTCGCTTCGCCCGGCTGGCGTTCGACATCAAATCAAAGGGAATGCTGCTGTATGGAGGATTCGACATGCAGCCGTCGAACGAGTTGTGGCGCTTCGACGGCGCCACATGGGAGAAGAGAGCGCCGTAGCCGATCCGACTACGCGACGTTCATCTCCATCGACACTTTCCCAAGGAAGGCCGCGACTTCGTTCATGCGATAGTCCGCGAATCGGCGCTTGATCGTTTCCGGCCAGTTGTCGCGGTCCCTCCACGCCCGTGCGAAACCCTCGTGGAGCTGTCGAGACTGCTCGAGATCGGAAGCGAGCTCTCGCCACAACGACTGCGCCAGTTCGTTCCAACGCCGCAACAGATCCTCAGCGCGAACGCTCCCTGGCCCATCGGGCAGAGCCGCAGCAATGTCTCGATAGAGGCCGATCCACGGCTCTGCCGGCCAGTCTTCGTAAAAGCGCTTCGCCGGCTCCCAGACCTCGTCGCTGAAGTACCGCTTCATCTGGGCGATCTCACGTGGCATGTCGATCACGTCAGCAAGACGGCTCAGTCCGCTGCCGTCGGGAGTGTGTCGCAGGCTTTCCTGGACAAGGGCAATCGCGCGATCGGCCCGATGAAGGCGTAGCCGCTCCTGGGCGAGCACTTGACGGCTCGCCTCGAGGCGCGCGATCAGTGTCTCGGGATCGCTGTCGAGCAGACCTCGCATCTGACCGAGCGCAACGCCCACGCGCTTGAGCGCCAGGATGCGCCGAAGCCGTTCACGATCCCGCGGCGCATAGAGGCGGTGTCCGGCCGATGTTCGTGCCGGCGACAAGAGGCCCATCCGATCGTAGTGTCGCAGCGCCTTGACGGTCACGCCACAGAGGTCCGCAAACTCCCGCACGCGGTACCTCGGACGAACGGCTGGGTCCGCCCCCTCCGGCGATCGCTTCGTCACGCTCCACCTCGCTCTCCACCTCTTGGAGCGACCAGCGTAGATCTGCCCCTGAGGGCAGGGTCAAGCATCAGGAGCTCACTGCTTCGCCGGAGTCGTCGGGCTGTCGTCGGCCTGCAAGTCGCCGAGTGCGTACTGAACGCCCGCCAGGATGTGCGCCAGCATCGACGGCATCTTGTAGATCGACTCGTCGTGGCCGAGGACCTGGACGAAGACGCGGCCCTTGCCTTCGCGCTGAATGTAGCTGAGGGCGTAGTCGTGGTCGGCGCGCTGCGGTGCCGGCTCCTGCGCCTTGATCTCCGCCGGCATCTTTGCGTAATCGATGCTGGTCAGGACGTGCGAGCGCTCGCGCGACCACGAGGCGTCGTTGAAGGTGTAGACCTCGTCGACGACCGAGAACGGCCGCGGCAGGCGGACGCCGGTCTGCTTGTTCAGCGACGTGAAGGCCGCATTGACCGGACTCTCCGGATCTTCGATCTTGACCGCGACCTGCGTGGGATAGAGCCAGTGATACTTGAAGTAGCCGCCAATCAGCCGGTTGAATTCCGGCCAGAGCGCCGCGCCGCCATCGACGGGAGGACGCGCGCCTGGCGCTGGCGCCGCGGGGGCCGCGCCGGGTGCGGCGCCGTGATACGAATCGGTTGCCGCATGGATGCCCGCGATCCCCTTGCCGCCGCGCACGAAATCGAGCAACGCCTTGCGCCTCGCCGCAGTCACGGCCTGATCGGCGGGATCGTCAAGAAAGAGTCCGGTCGTGCCGGCCAGGAAGATGGCGTCGTACTGCTGCAGGTTCTGCTCGGTGATGTCGGCAGCGTTGTAAGTGATGACGGTCGTCCAGGCGCCGGTCTTCTGGCCGAGCGCTTCGATCGTGCGCGCCGCGAGCGGAATCGAGGAGTGGACGAACCCCGCGGCCTTCGCGAGCACGAGCACCAGGCGCGGCTGCTTTGGCGCCGCGGTCGCGCTCTCGGGGAGCGCCGACATCATCTGCATCACGTCGGTGACGCGAGCGACCTGCGGCTGAGCGGTTGGCCCCCGGCCCCCGCCCGCGCCGCGTCCGGTCTGCGCACCGCCCGCGGCCATTGCGCCGCGGCCCGCGGCCCCACCCTTCGCGTCCCCACCCTTCGTGGCGGTACCGGCCATCTCGAGCTGACCGTCCAGGATCGAAATGGTGAGGAGCATGTTCGCGCCCTGCGGCGTCATCGCGACGAGGCCGGGGATCGACATCCCCTGCACCTCGCTCACGTATTTCAGGAACAGATTCTGACCGACAAGTGAGATGTCGGATACCGTCGCGGGGGGAAACATGCCACCGCTGACGCTCGCGACGACTTTCCCACTCTCGACCTTGACCGACACGGCGAAGGTCATCGGCCCCATCTGCGACGTGATGGGCGCCGTCCAGTCGCCGACGAATGGCGCCGCGCGGGCCGGTGAGACGATCGATCCGGTGGTCTGCGCAGCGAGCAGGATCGGTACGCTATCAACGCCCCACAGGGGTGGCAGCGCCGCTGCAACGCCGACGATAGTCAATGACAGCAAGAGGGTGATGGAACGTCGGCGTCTCGGCATGGGGAACTCCTCGCACCAATTGTAGTGCTACCTGGTTCAGACTGGCGGGAAGGCTGCACTCGAAGGCTCCCCTCGCGAGACACGTGCAGCACATTGATGGAAACGGGCGTTCTGACGTAGCATCCGCGCCATGTGGACTCCGGCTCGGACGGCTTCGATCACCGCACTCATCCTGATCCTCAGCGTTCCCGCGCGCGCGGAAGTGGTCAGATTCGTCGTCGAGGAGCGACAAGCCTTCGCCAGTCAGGGAATACCCTACGAGAAGCTGACTGGTCATTTCTACGGACAGCTCGATCCTCGCCATCCGCTGAACGCGATCATCACCGACATCGAGCTGGCCCCTCGCAACGACCGCGGCATGGTCGAGTACTCCGCCACCTTCATCATCCTGAAGCCTGTCGACATGAGCAAGTCGACGGGTGTCATCGTCTACCAGGTGCCGAACCGCGGCCGGCAGACGATCGAAGGCGGAGGGTTCTACGCCGACTTCAGGGCGGCCGGTCACACCCTTGTGGCCAGCGGCTGGCAGTCTGACATCGCCGCCGGACCGGGTATCGAAACGATAGTGACGCCGACCGCGAAGAACCCGGACGGCTCCAGCATCACCGGTCCGGTGATGGCGCGATTCCTCGACATGCCTGCCGGAGCGACCACCTTGCCGATCATCCGTGGCCGCGTGACCGGGACCGCCACCCCGGCGAGCTTCGACACGACGAAGGCCACGCTGACCCGGCGCACGGCTGAGGACGGCAGCCGCGTGGTCATCGCACCCGCTGATTGGGCGTTCGCCGACTGCACGCAGAAACCTTTTCCGGGGCAGCCCGACCCTATCAAGGTGTGTCTCAAAGGCGGTTTCGACGCGGCCTTTCTCTACGAAGTGACCTACGTCGCGAAGGACCCGCCCGTGCACGGCGTCGGCTTCGCCGCCACCCGCGATCTAATCGCCTTCCTCAGGAAGGACGGCACGACAAATCCACTCGAAGGAAGCGTGCGGCACGCCGTCGCGCAGGGCACATCCCAGTCCGGCAATTACCTCCGCAGTTTCCTCAGTCTCGGCTTCAACCAGGATGAGCGCGGCCACCGAGTGTTCGACGGGATGAACGCGCACATTGCCGCGCGGCAGCTCTCGATGAACATCCGATTCGCCGCACCGAGCGGCGCGGCCGAGATGTTCGAACCCGGCAGCGAGGGCACGCTGTGGTGGGACGACTACACGGACACGGCGCGAGGCCGTCCCTCATCGAGCCTGCTGGCACGGTGCCGCGCCACCAGCATGTGCCCGAAGATCGTCGAGACCTTCGGCTCGGCCGAGTTCTATTCGCTGCGCATGTCGCCGGACCTCGTCGGCACACGCGCGGACCGCGACATCCCACTGCCTGCGAACGTCCGCCGGTACTACATGCCGGGCGTACGCCATGGAGGTGGGCCAGGCGGATTCTCAACGAATGCCACACCTGAGCCGTGTTGCGTACTCGCGGGGAATCCGAATTCTTCGGCCGAGGCCCATCGTGCGCTGATGAGCGCCTTGATCGACTGGGTCGTGCGCGACGCACTGCCCCCGCCGAGCCGGTACCCGAGCCTGGATCGTGGAGACCTGGTGCCGCCCACACAGTCCGCCACCGGCTTTCCAGCCATCCCCGGTCAGCCACTCCCCGACGGCGTCATCGTGCCGTTCTATGACTACGACTTCGGACCGCAGTTCCGGAATGCCGATGAGTCTGGAGTCGTGACGCTTCAGCCACCAATCGTGCGACAGACGCTGCCGATGCTCGTGCCGCGCGTCGACTCGGATGGCAACGAAACGGCGGGCGTTCGTAGTGTGCTCCTCCAGGCGCCGCTCGGGACGTATACGGGCTGGAACCCGGTCGCGAGAGGATTCCTCAAGGGACGGATTCAGTCCCTGGGCGGCGGATTCATCCCGTTCGCGCGAACAAAGGCTGAGCGCGTCGCAGCGGGCGATCCGCGCCCGTCGCTCGAGGAACGTTACGGTTCACACGCGGAGTACGTGGCCAGGGTCCGCGCTGCTGCCAGGCGCCTCGTCGAAGAGCGCTTCCTGTTGCAGGACGATGCCGACCGGCTGATTCGAGAGGCCGAAAGCAGCAACGTGCTTCGATAGCGACTGTCTCGAGGCCCGCCCGAAAGCCGCTGTGCAACTGACGAGGACAGGCCACCTAGGTCGAGGGCTCGCACGTCGGCATGCGGCAACGTCTTGCTCCCCGTGGCGTCGAGACCAACTCGCGCCAGCGGTCAGGACTTGTGGCCGGTGAGTTGCGACTTGATCAACGCGCCTGACGTCGCGAGCAACACGCTGAGCGCCACGCCTTCGGCCGCAGTGCCGACGGTGGCGAGGTCCGGGAAGGTCGGCGCGATGCGGATGTTTCGATCCCCCGGGTCCCGGCCGAGCGGGTAGGTCGCGCCCGCCGGCGTCAGCGCGACACCAGCCTCCGTCGCCAGGCGGACGACATCCGTCGCACAACCGTCGAGCACGTCGAGGCTGATGAAGTAGCCGCCTTTGGGCATGACCCAGGACGCGACGCCGGTCCCGGCCAGATGCCGTTCGAAGGTGTCGACGACGGTCGCGAACTTGGGAGCGACGATCGCGCGATGGCGATCCATCAGGGCGAGGAGCCCGGCCGTGTCGCGCAGGTAGCGCAGGTGCCGCAACTGGTTGACCTTGTCACCGCCAATCGTCCGCTTGCCCATCCGCCCCAGATACCACGCCACGTTTTCGGGTGATGCGGCGAACAGCGCGACGCCGGCGCCGGCGAGTGTGATCTTCGACGTCGAGCCAAAGACGAAGGCGCGGTGCGGCTGCGAGTGTCGCGCGCACGCGTCGAGCAGACTCGGGATCTCGATGCGCTCGGCAGTCAGGTGGTGGACGGCGTAGGCGTTGTCCCAGAAGATGCGGAAGTCTGGGGCCGCGGTCGTCATGGCGGCGAGCCGCTCGATCGTCTCCGCCGAATAGACCGTCCCCGTAGGATTGCTGTACTTGGGCACGCACCACATGCCCTTGATGCCGGCATCGTCGGCGGCCAGCCGCTCGACCACCGCCATGTCCGGCCCGTCGTCGCCGAGCGGCACGGCGATCATCTCGATGCCGAAGTCGTGGCAGATGCCGAAATGACGGTCGTAGCCAGGCACCGGGCAGAGAAACGCGACTCGCGATTCCCTCGACCAAGGGCGCGGGCTGCCTACCGTGCCCTTGAGCAGGGCGTACGCGATGGCGTCGTGCATCAGCGCCAGGCTCGAATTGTCGCCAAGGACGACCTGCGCCGGCGTCGCGCCGAAGAGCGGCGCGAGGAGCGCGCGCAGCTCGGGCAGCCCCTGCAGCAGCCCGTAATTCCGGGTGTCGGTCTTGTCGGCAGCCAGGTAGTCCTCGACGCCCGGCAGGGCGAGCAGGCCGTTCGACAGATCGAGCTGTTCATTCGACGGCTTGCCGCGCGTGAGATCGAGCTTGAGGCCGCGCAGTTTGAACGCGTCGTAACGGCGCCTGGTCTCGTCGTGAAATGCCGTGAGGTCGGTGGTGGACAGCGTATCGAGCTTGGACATCAATGTACGTGGTTCTTCTCTCGCGAGCGGCCGGTCCGGTGTCGCGATGACCGGGGAACGCGACTAGTGGGACGCCTTCTGCGCCGCGCGAGCGGCCGGGGTCTGGTCGGGCATTCGTTCGAACCCGACCAGCTTCCAGCCGCCGCCGTCCTGACGGAAGTAGGCGCGCACGGGCTGCTTCCACGTCGGGTAGGTCGCGCTGTCTGCGGCGATATCCACCGCCACGAAGCCACTCGACGGGAGACCAGCGGGCGCGGAGAGCGTCGTCGTCGCGCCGCTGGTTTCCGAGATCGGTTTGGTCGCGCCGGTCGCGTTGTCGAAGAGCATCCACGAGGCCCGGTAGGCGACCGAGCCGCGCGCGACACCGCCCTCGACGGCCGCGTTCTGGAATGTCAGCACGTTGGCATCAAGGCGCGGGTTGACGATCGGATTCACCTGCGTCAGGTAAATGCTCTTGATCCTGTCGCGACGCTGAATCAGCACATCGGCGAGGTACTTCTCGGCCGCGGGATTGCTGAACTCCCCGGTGTGGACGGCTGCCCGGATCAGGTCGTCGGTGAAGGCCGCGACGCGCCGCGCGGCCCAGAAAGCGTCGTCGTCGCGCAGCTCCATATAGGCGGTTGTCGGGGTCTGCGGCCGCCATTTTCTGGGATCGAAGACCTTGCCTTCGAACTTGCCGACCGACGGGTACTCGATGTAGTCGACAGTCTGCCACGGGCTCAGCCCGAACCCGAGGGTGAAGAGGCGCTTCCATGACGGGGGCCCCTCATAGAAGTACTCGTAACTCAGATCCCACTCGTGGAAGTCGTTGCACATGCCGAACGTGGAGCCGACGTCCTGCAGGTAATGCTTGACGATGGTCTTGCCGTTCTCCGTCACGAGCGTGTCGAGCGAATTCGCGGCCTTGAGGTCGGTGAGGTTCGTCCACGCGCCGAAGACGCGCAGCGCTCGCAGCTCGCGCCGGTGCTCGTGGGGCACGAGGTCGTTGGGGTCGTCGGGACGGGTACCTTTGTACTGGTAGCCCCCGAGAATCTTGCCCGGCAGCAGGCGGCCGGCGATGACGCGATAGCTTCCGTCCGGCTTGCGCGCGACTCGCTCGAGGATGGCGTTCATGTCGTCGTGCGTGAACGGCGTGCGCTTGCCGTTCGGACGGCGCACCGTGGCCTTCGGGTCGATCGTCGTGTGTTTCGGGTCGAAGGACGTCAGAAACGATTCCACCTGGTTGTAGCCGAGCGCCCAGAAGATCCTCGTCGCCACCGCGACCGCCGCGGTCGCGCCTTCGGTAAACTGCGGCGGGTCGAACTCGAGGAACCAGGTATGTCCCTTGGCGTCCATCGCGGTGAAGCCCGGATGCGCGCCTGCCGTTTTTTCCCTGATCAGCACCCACTTCGACGGATCTGGAGGATCGCCGACATTCGCGCCGCGAACGAGCTCGTCGGTCGTGATCGCCCTGGTACCGATGCGGTTGGTGAACCAGCTCGAGTCAGGCACCTCGTCGACCGTATTGATATTCTTCGCGCGCAGGCCGCTCGGCTTGTACCCCGCGGTGACGAACAGGTTGTACACCAGCTCGTACATCTGCGACTGGTCGTACGGCGCCGCCTTCGAAGCGTCCTGCGATTCGGGCTCGCGCGCGATCGGATCGTCGGGATAGAAACGCGGGCTCTGCGTCGAAGCCGAGCCGGAGAGCACGCCCAGCGCGACGACGGACAGCACCAGGAGGCCGGCGCGGTGTCTGCGGGTCGAGAAAGTTGAAGTCGACATGGCGGTTACCTAAAAGGAAGCCGACGACGAGAAGATGAACGAGAGGCTGCTCTCGCGGCTGCGGGCCAGCTCGACGCGGAGCGGCGTGACAAACGGCCCGTGGAAGCGAACGCCGAAGCCATAGTCGTCCTTCAGGTTCTTCAGATCGATGTCCTTCGTCCTGGCGCCGACCTTGCCTGCGTCGTAGAAAAACGCGAGATCGAGATAGCGATTGACCATGATGCGCCACTCCGCCTGGAGCAACAGGGCGTTCTGGTCGCGGAAGCGCCAGCTGCTGTAGCCGCGCAGCGACGAGCCGCCGCCGAGCGCCGGCAGCATGAAGAACGGAATCTGCTGACCGTCCTTCTCGTTCGCATGCTGCATGCGGCCGTGGAACGAGAGGACCCAGGCCTCGCGCAGGATCGGAAGGTGCGCAATCGCTTCGTATTCCGCAATCTGGAAGCCGAAGTTGTCGTCCTGATCCTTATGGTCGTGCAGCGTCGCGGCGAGGTAGGCGCCACGTCGGCTGTATCCGGGAGACGTCCGCCCGTCCAGCCCGATCGTGCCCTGCGTGTGCAGGTAGGTCACTTTCGCGCCCAATCCCGGCAGTGTCTCAGGGGTGTAAACCTCCTCGACCGACGGCGACGTCCCTTCACCGGGTTCTTGCGACCACTGGCTGAGCTCGGCGCCGCCACGCAGCATCAGGAAGCGGCGCGTCGGAAAGATCGTGAACAGGGCGGACCCGTACGGCTGATTGAACAGATAGTTGGTCTTGTCGTCCACCGACGTATCCGACCCGATTCCGTAGAAACCGACCTCCGTCGCCTCGCGCCAGCCGCCGATCACCGAGAGCTTCGCGCGGCGGTTGAACATCCGGGGCGCGACGAACTCGGCCTCGATGCGCTTGTAGTTCGAGATCGTGTAGCTGCCTCGCACGTCGAGCGTGTTGTAGCCGCTGACGTAGTTCGTATGGCCGACGCCGAGCGTGAAGCCTCCGCCCGAGTACGCGTTTTCGAAGAACGGGTGCCAGGCGAGGCCACCGCCCTCCAGAACCTTGTCGAGCCTCTCGAAGATGCCTTCCGCCTTGTTGGGGACGTAGGGACGCATGGTCGGGACCTTCGCCGCCTGTTCCTGCTCGATCGCCGCCTGCCGCGACGATGCCTGAGCGGTCTGCGGCGGAGCCACCTTGCCTGGCGGTGCCTGCGGCGATTCGGCGTTGTCTGTCTGGCCGGTCCCGCCCGGCCTGGCCGCCTGGTCGGCGGCATTGTCCACGTTGGGAGTGGCTGCCTGAGTCGCGGCCGCGCTCGCAGCCTCGGGCGGAGCGGTGCGCGGCTCCTGTGCGGCCGCCGTCGTCGTCAATCCGGCCGCCAAGGTGACCACCGTGAACAGTCTCAACGCTGCACGAGTACGCACGTATAACCAACCTTCCGAACTTCCGTTCCCGGCCCGATGGGGAGGAACGGCCCTTCGACTGAAACCGTCTGGACCAGAATTCTACCGGATTAGCCGCAATTCTATCCCGATGTCACCGGCGTTCCTTCCATGCCGCAGCAATGTGGGATTCGAAGAATAAACCACGATCGGCGGCCTGGGCAAACTGCAGCGAAGAAGGCACCTCGGGCATACGAGTCACGATGGGGACCCACGCCGTCCACGACATGTCGCGGCCCTGCCCGGGTGGCCGGCCCGGCTGCGGGGCCTACGCCGAAAGGGCGCGCGGATTCACCGCCGTCGAACTTGACGGCCGGAGAACAAACCAGATACATCTCTTCGCCATGAGCTCCTGCCGCCTTGCTGTTATCCTTGCGCTCTCCACTACGCTGACCGCATTCGCCCAAGAGCCGACAGCGAAGCTCCCCGGCATCGGTACAGCGATGCAGGCGACGATCGCGAAGAACGAAGTCGCTGGCGCGATCACGGCGGTCGTCACGAAGGACAAGGTTCTCCACCTCGAAACCAGCGGGTTCGCCGATGTCGCCGCGAAACGGCACATGACGCCGGACACGCTCTTCTGGATCGCCTCGATGACCAAGCCGGTCACCGGCGTTGCGATTCTGATGTTGCAGGACGAAGGCAAGCTTTCGGTCGCCGATCCGGTCGCCAAATATCTGCCCGAGTTCGCCAGTCTGAAAACGCCATCGGGCAAGCCCGCGAATCTCACGATCACGCAAATCCTCACGCATACGTCCGGACTCGGCGAGGCGGCTGGCCCGGCCGCGCAGCAGGCCAGGACGCTTGCCGATCTGGTCCCGCTCTGGCTCGCCGCTCCGATGCAGTACGAGCCCGGCGAAAAGTGGAAGTACACGCAGAGCGGCATCAACGCCGCCGCGCGCATCGTCGAGGTCGTGAGCGGCATGACGTTCGACGTGTTCGTCCAGAAGCGGATCTTCGATCCGCTGGGGATGAAGGACACGACGTTTTACCCGAGCGACGCGCAGCGCGCCCGGCTTGCCACCGCCTACGCGAAGAACACGGACACCGGAGCGCTCGAATCCGTGCCGCCGCGTCCCGACTTCGGCCCGCGCGACCGGCCACCGCAGGGAAACGGCGGACTCTACTCGACCGCGCCCGACTATGCGCGGTTCTGCCGGATGCTCCTCAACGGCGGCACGCTCGACGGCCGCCGCTACCTCAGCGACCGCGGCGATGAAGTTCCTCACCACGCCGCAGACCGGCGACCTGCCGACCGGCTTCTTCCAGAGCGACACCTACGGCAATCGCGGCGCGAACTACGGCTGGGGCATCGCCACGTGCATCCTGCGCGCGCCGCACGATGGCGTGGCCGCGATGCTCTCGCCAGGCACCTACGGACACGGCGGCGCCTGGGGCACGCAGGCGTGGATCGATCCGGTGAAGGGTGTCGCCTATATCCTGATGGTCCAGCGCTCGAACTTTCCCGAACAGCGACGCCAGCGACGTCCGCCGCGATTTCCAGCAGGCTGCCGCAGACGCGCTCGCGAAGAAGTGAGCGCAGCACGATGAGCGAACAACCGATCGTCGCGTTCAGCGACGGCGCGAGCAAGGGCAATCCCGGACCAGGCGGCTGGGGCGTGGTGATCGTGACGCCGGACGGACTGGTGACGGAGTTGGGCGGTCGCGCGGCACATACGACGAACAACAAGATGGAACTCACAGGGGCCATCGAAGCGCTGGGCCACCTCGAGCACGTGCCGGGTCCGTTGGCGGTTTACACGGACTCCACCTACGTGATCAAAGGCATCAGCGAGTGGATTTGGGGCTGGCGACGACGGGGATGGAAGACGGCCGAGGGCAACGAGGTATTGAATCGTGATCTGTGGGAGCGGCTGGCGCACCTCGCAGAGGCGCGCGGCAAGGGTGCGATCGCCTGGCACTACGTCCGCGGACACGTGGGCACTCCGGGCAACGAACGCGTCGACGAAATCGCCGACTCCCTGGCTCGAGGCGAAGAGATCGAGCTCTACCGCGGCCCGCTGCTGCACTACGGCCGGGCGATTCTGGATCTGCCGGCGGATACCACGGTGCCGAAACGATCGGCCCAGTCAGTTGCGCGTCACAAGTCCTCCGGCCCCCCGCATGCGTATCTGAGCCTCGTCGACGGCGAATTGATGCGCCACTCGACGTGGGCCGACTGCGAGCGACGCGTCAAGGGCCGCTCGGGCGCTCGTTTCAAGAAGGCCAAGGACGCGGCTGACGAGATCGCCATCCTGCGTGAATGGCAGGTCGATCGACTCCGGTGACCGTCGGCGACGACACTCCTGAGCACGCGGCAGCGGCGCGATAGGCACCCACGAGCCCCGATCAGGACTCATCGGCGCGCGTGGTACCATGCGCGCCATCATGTCCAGAGCCTCCTCCCGTGCCGTTGTTTCCCTGTCCTTTGCTGCGGTTTTTGCAGCCTCTCTTCTCGCCCAGCAGCGGCCGACGCTGACCGCAGACGACTACGCTCGCGCCGAGCGTTTTCTCGCATCGGCCGTGACGCCGCTGGTCATTGGCGGTTCGGTTACCGCAACCTGGCTGGCGGACGACCGTTTCTGGTATCGCAACACCATCGCCGCCGGCACCGAGTTCATCATCGTCGACCCCGTGAAGAAGACGCGGGTGCGGGCGTTCGACCACGAGAAGGTCGCGGCCGCGCTGTCGTCGGCGACCGGGGCAAAGCACGAGCCATTTGCCCTCGCGATTCAGGGACTCGTGCCGTCCGCCGACGGAGCCACAGTGGCCTTCAATCTCGGCGGACGCCGGTGGAGCTGCGACGTCGACGGTACAAAGTGCGTCGAGACTGGCGCCGCCAGCAGTGACGTGGCTGAAGCTCCGGCCGGTGGTCGCGGCGGGCGCGGCGGCGGACGCGGCGGCGCGAGCGGCCCCACTTCATCTGACGGCAAGCCCTTGAACATGTCGCCCGACCGCAAGCGCGGCATCTTCATCCGCGACTGGAACCTGTGGGTGCACGACGTGGCGACGCGTCAGGAGCGCCCGTTGACCACCGACGGCGTCAAGTACTTCGGCTACGCCACCGACAACGCCGGGTGGACGAGCAGCGACCGGGCGATCGCCCTGTGGTCGCCGGACTCGAAAAAGATCGCGACGCAGCAGCAGGACGAGCGCGAGGTCGGCGAGCTCTACTTCGTCAATACCGTGCCAGGGCACCCGGCGTTGCGCGTATCGAAATATCCCCTTCCCGGCGACAAGGTCATGGCGATGATCCATCGGGTGATCATCGACGTCGATTCGGGGCGGACGGTGCGGCTGCAGATGGGTCCGGACTTTCATCGCGGCACGCTCAGCGACGACATCAACGTTCGCGATTACAGCTGGAGCCCCGACGCCACGAAGCTCGCGCTCGCCTCGGTGTCGCGCGACCATAAAGAGGTGGCGCTGCGGGTCGCCGACAGCGCCACCGGCGCGGTCCGTACGGTTCTCGAGGAGAAGGTCGCGACGCAGTACGAATCACGGACGGGATGGCAGGTGCTCTGGCCCGCCAACGAGGTCATCTGGTACTCCGAGCGTACCGACTGGGGCAACCTCTATCTCTACGACCTGACGACCGGTGCCCTCAAGCGCCCGATTACGACGGGAGAGGGCCCGGTCACCGCGATCGAACGTGTCGATGAGAAGACGCGCACGGTGTGGTACGGCGCCAACGGACGCGAGCGAGGGCGCGATCCGTACTACACCAGCTACTATCGCATCTCGCTCGACGCGCCAGCCGACGGCCGCGCCGTCGGCGTGACGCCGGACGATGGCACCCACGCAGTTCAGGTGGCGCCCTCCGGACGTTACGTGATCGACACGACATCTGCGCCCGAGGTCCCGCCGTCAGTCACGCTGCGCGACGCCGACGGGCGGCTCGTGATGCCGCTCGAACGCACCGACGTCTCGAAGCTGCTGGCGACAGGGTGGAAGCCGCCGACGCCCATCAGGATGAAAGCCGCCGACGGCAAGACGGACATCTACGGGATGATGTTCACGCCGTCAAAGATGGACCCGGGCAGGAAGTATCCAATCGTCAATCAGGTATACCCGGGACCGCAGACCGGAAGTACCGGCAGCCGTGCCTTCGCCGCGGCGCGCGGCGATCGGCAAGCGCTCGCCGAGCTCGGCTTCATCGTCGTCACCATCGACGGACGCGGGACCCCGGGGCGATCGAAGTCGTTCATGGACGCGTATTACGGCGCCATGGGCCGCGACAACACCATCCCCGACCAGATCGCAGGCATGAAGGACCTCGCCCGCCAGTTCGCGTTCATCGACATCGATCGCGTCGGGATCTGGGGCCACTCCGGCGGCGGCTTCGCGACGACCTCGGCGATGTTCCGCTATCCCGATTTCTTCAAGGTCGGGATTGCCGAGTCCGGCAACCACGACCAGCGCAACTACGAGGACGACTGGGGCGAGCGCTACCAGGGACTGCTCGTGAAGAACCCCGACGGCACCGACAGCTACGAGGCCGAGGCCAACCAGAACTTTGCCAAGGACCTCAAGGGCAAGCTCATGCTCGCCCACGGCACGATGGACACGAACGTGCCGCCGTCTCAGACCTTACTCATCGTCGAAGCGCTGATCAAAGCCAACAAGGACTTCGATCTGCTGATGCTGCCCAATCAGGCGCACGGCTACGCCACCGACGCTCCGTACGTGATGAGGCGCCGCTGGGATTACTTCATAAAGTGGTTGACGGGAGCCGAGCCGCCTCGGGAATACAAGATGCGGCCGTGAGCGAAGGATGGTTCGACGACCAGGCCTGGTGCGAGGCCGCTATGGATTCGCGAGGGGCGCGCTGAACTGCTGTGGCGCTGAGGCCGCCAGAATCCCGTTGGAGCTCACGCGTACGCCGATTTTCAACCGAGAGTGCGGGTATGGGAAATCGGCAATGTAGGTGCAGACGTAGTCCCAGCCGGTCTCAATTGGCATGCAGCGCACGTCGCGCGGCGCGCGATTCGAGGCGGGCGCACTGCGAAGCAATTGCTCGAGCGCCGCCGCGCTCATCTTGGGGCTCGGCGCCGTCATCGTCCGGATCGGCGCCGTCACCGCCTGGGTTGGCGCCGTCACCGTCTGGGTCGGCACCGTCATCGTCTGGGCTGGTCGGCTGGCGACCTGCCACAGATAAATGAACGTATTCGGGGCCATCCACAAGACGAGCAACACAAGGACGACCCTCGATAGCCGGTGGTGTTGGATCTGTCGCCGCTGAATCATGTTCGCGAGCGGATCCGTCGTGTCGCCGCGGTAGGCCATGCCATCGAGGGTCAGCAACTCTCATGCCTCACGATGCCTTCTTCTTCGAACGGATCTTCCCGTGCGGCGGGCACTGCCACAGCCAGATTCGTAAGTCCGATGACGGATCCCTCGCTCACGGGTTTGCCGCCAATGCTACACGCGATTGGCGCCGAACCTGCGAGCCCCAGGCGAATCCTCCGGCGACATGCCCGGGCTGTGACGCGCTATTCTCTAGCAGGCTCTTCCCATGAGAAGTATCGCCGCAAGTCTTACCCTGCTGCTCTGTACGGCAGGCGCGGCCGCTGGCCCCGCCGCGCAGGCCCCGGTAGCGATTCCGGCCAATGACCTGCACAAGGTGCGGGGCATGATGCGCGAGGCCTACGAGACGGTGAAGAAGAATTATTACGACCCGTCCTTTCACGGGCTCGATTGGGAGTCGCGATATCGCGAGTACGACGGTAAGCTGAAGAACGCGCCGACGATGAACGTGGGTTTGACGCTTGTGGCCGCGTTCCTCGGCGGCCTGAACGACTCCCACACGAGCTTCCTGCCACCCCCGCATTCCTACACGTTCGACTACGGATATAACCTGGCGGTAATCGGCGACAACGTCTTCGTCGAACGCGTCCGGCCCGGCACCGACGCGGCGACGAAGGTGCAGCCGGGGGACCAGTTGCTGTCGCTCAACGATGGTGGTGTGGGCCGCGAGAGCTTTCGCCGGATGTGGTATCTGTTCCACGTCCTGCAGCCGCAGCCGACGACGAGGCTCGGGCTGCGTAACCCCACCGGCGCGGAACGCGTCGTCACGGTCGCGACCACGGTGACGCCTGGGCGGGCCGTGCGCAACCTGACCGGACCTGGCGCCGGCATGGAAATCCAGGAGCTCGAGCGCGACATGGAGAACATCGCGCGGCGATCGCGGCAGCGTCACGTGGAGCAAACCGGTGTGATGATCTGGAAGATGCCCCACTTTCTACTCGAGGACGGCGAAGTGGATCAGCTCTTTGGCATCGCGAAGAAGCAGGACACGCTCGTCCTCGACCTGCGTGGCAACGCCGGCGGACTCATCACGGCCCTCCACCGGATGGTCGCCAGCGTCTTCAGCACGGAGGTCACGATCGGGACCCGCGTCGGCCGGAAGGGGCGGGCCGCGATGACGGCGAAGGGCCGCGGCGACGCGGCGTTCGCTGGCAAATTGATCGTGCTGGTCGACAGCGCGACGGCCTCGTGCGCGGAGCTCTTCGCCCGCACCGTCCAGCTGCAGAGGCGCGGCGCCGTGATCGGCGACCGCTCGGCCGGCGCGGTCATGGAAGCGCGGATGTATCCATTTTCCCAGGGCGATCCGGTTGCGCTCTTCTATCAGTTCCTCGTCACCGACGCGGACATCGTGATGCCGGACGGCCGCAGTCTCGAAGGCGCCGGCGTGGTTCCGGACGAACTGATGCTGCCCACGGGCGTGGACCTCGCGGCCGGGCGCGACCCCGTCCTGGCGCGAGCCGCCGCGCTCGCCGGCATCGAACTGGACGCGCGCGTCGCGGGCGGGCTGTTTCCGTTCGAATGGAAGTAGGGCCGGCCAACCGATTCTTCCAGATGGAGCGAGATGACGCTGAGTGTCGAGGATCAGGGAGCGCTCGAGGCACTGGAGTTCCGGCTCAGGACCATTCTCCCTGAGCAATACCAGGACTGCTATGAAGAGGTGCTGCCCGTGTCGATGGGATCCGCGGGCCTGAAGTACGGCCACGACGGCAGAGTCGCGTGGAACCAGATGTGGGCAACGTTCTGTGACCTGGCAATGGCCGGGGGGCCGCCCCACAAGGGCACGCTCCTCGAGCCCGGCTCGCGAGGAGAGATAGACGCGAACGCTGTTCGTTACGGACAGGTCGTGGAGGAGATTGGCCGCGGCGTGGGCATGGTGACCGAACTCGCGATGCGATCGTCCGGCATTCCTGGGTGGGTGCGCGTGGAATGTGTCAGCGACGCGATGGCTGGCTGGCTGCTGCGAGCGATCGTGATGGAAAACGTCTCCGCCCGCTGCGAGGGCTCGACGCTCGATCTCCCGGCCGGACCCTTCTACCGGATCGAGAAAGAGATCAAGAACGTCGTCACCGTCATCGCGAAGACCTGCCATTACTGGACCGAACACATGTGGCGCGCCCAGCAACGAGCCGTCGCCGAGCTCTTCGCGAAGATGGCGGAGACGTCACCGCTCGTTGAGCCCGCGTTCTCGAGCGATGGGCTCCCGTCCGACAGGCAACACGGTTTGTCCGCGCGGATGGCCGAGACCCTCCACCGAGGCACCGGACTTGCCCCGTCGGATCACCGGTACGACAGCTGGCTCGGGTTGGATTGCCCGGACGTCCGAACGGCGATCTGGATGATGCGCGCGCTCGTCGCCAGCAACATCCTGTCGCGGCGGGAAGAAACGACGCTCTTCGTGCCGGTCAATCCAGTGACCGACCCCACGGGCGACGTCGTCGCCAGGGCCGTGACTCGGATACACCGACTCGCCGAGAGTCGATAACGTCTCGCGGCCAGGAGCTCCGCGGCAAGATGCCTGGCGCGGTTGTGAACCGACGATGCGAGGAGGTCCATGGCGCCGGTCATTCCTGACCCCAGGAAAATCAAGAGTTTTCGCACGGAGGCGGCGTTCGCGGCGTGGATGAAGTCGAACCATGCCCGCGAGACCGAGATCTGGCTGAAGATTCACAAGAAAGGTTCGGGCCTGCCGACGGTGACCAACGCGCAGGCGCTTGACGTGGCCCTGTGCTGGGGATGGATCGACGGCATTCGCAAGTCGTTCGACGAACGGTCGTTCCTGCAGCGCTATTCGCCGCGGCGCGCGCGGAGCGTCTGGAGCCAGATCAATAGGGATCATGTGGCGCGGCTGACCGCGGCCGGTCGCATGACGCCGCATGGCGAGCGCCAGGTGGAAGCCGCCAGGGCCGATGGCCGCTGGGACGCGGCCTACGCGCCTATCCGCAGCGCGAACGAAGCGACCATTCCCGAGGATCTCCGCGCCGCGATCGAGGCGAACCCACGGGCACGCAGGACGTTCCGCACGCTCGGCCGTCAGAACTTGTTTGCACTCGCGTTTCGGACCAACAACATGAGGACGCCAGCCGGGCGCGCGAAGAAAATCGCGGCGCTGGTCGCCATGCTCGCGCGCGGCGAAACCATCGCCCCGGAGGCCGCGAGCCGTCGCGACGGCAAGAGATGACGGGTAACGGTAGCTCCGGGCCGCCCGGATCCAGGAACAACTACGATGTCCCCTCGCCACGTCGCATCCGTATAGACTTGGGTGCCAAGAACGCGTTCCGCGTGAGCTCAGCCGGAGCCGAGGCAGAGCCGGCGGACAGCGATTGATCCATCGATCGGAGACTTATGCGTCGACTTCCCCTCTCCCCGCTGAATGTGGTGCTCGTGCTGATGCTGGTGACCGTCGCACCCCAGCAGGCGTTCGTTCCGCCCGCCGTGCAGGCTGGCCAAGCCGCCGCCCCCCAGCCCACACAGATTCCGCTCGGTCTCTTTCAGGTGCCGGAGGGGTTCGAAGTCACGCTGTGGGCCTCGTCGCCGCTGCTGCACAACCCGACCAACATCGACATCGATCGAGACGGCCGAATCTGGGTGGCGGAAGGCGTTCGCTACCGCTCCCATTTTGCCCGCCAGCCCGAAGGCGACCGCATCGTCGTGCTGCAGGACACCAATGGCGATGGCAAGGCTGACAGCACGCACACGTTCGTGCAGGAACCCGGGTTGATCGCACCACTCGGGGTGTCCGTGATTGACAACAAGGTGATCGTCGCGCAACCGCCAGACCTCATTGTCTACACCGACGTCGATCGGAACCTGCGCTTCGATCCGGCGGTGGACAAGCGCGAGGTCCTGCTCACGGGCTTCATGGGCGTCAACCACGATCACTCGCTGCACTCGGTGACGTTCGGCCCGGACGGGAAGTGGATCTTCAACGCCGGCAACACCGGTGGGATGTTCACCGACAAGTCGGGCAAGACGTTCCGTATCTTCGGCTCCTATCGTCCAGGCCCGGTTGGTCCGTTCAAGTTCCCGTACGATCCCGCGCAGTGGGCCGGCAAGGCGAGCGACGACGGGCACGTGTACGTGGGCGGATTCACCGTGCGGATGAATCCCGACGGCACGAACGCCGAAATCATTGGCTCCAACTACCGCAACAGCTACGAGCAGTCGGTGACGTCGCTCGGCGACGTCTTCCAGAACGACAATGACGACCCGCCCGCATGCCGGGTCAGCTGGGTGATGGAGTACGCCAACTTCGGCTTCTCGTCGAACGATGGCCAGCGGACCTGGCAGGCGGATCGCCGGCCCGGCCAGTCGGTTCCCGTGTCGGAGTGGCGGCAGGACGATCCGGGGATGGCCCCGGTCGGTGATGTCTACGGCGGTGGATCGCCAACCGGCAATGTGTTCTATGAGAACGGTGGACTCGGTCCCTCCTGGGAAGGGACGTTCTTCGCCGCCGATGCAGGCCGGAACGAGATCTTTTCCTACAAACCAGCACGCCAGGGCGCGGGATTCGGTCTCGACCGGAGGGTGTTCATCACCTCGAACGTGAAGCAGCAGTATGCCGGGTCGGACTTTGTCGGTGGCGGCGGCACCGCCAAGGGTGCCGTCGAGACCCTCTTCCGGCCGTCGGACATCGCTGTTGGTCCCGACGGCGCGCTGTATGTGAGCGACTGGATCGACGCGCGAGTCGGTGGCCATCAGGACCTGGACGACACGTTGTCGGGAGCGATCTACCGGATCGCTCCAAAGGGGTTCGTGTCGAAAGTCCCGGCGTTCGACGCTGCGACCGTCGACGGCCAGATCACGGCGCTGCGGTCGCCGGCCGTCAACGTCCGGGCGATCGGCTTCGCGGGGCTGAAGGCGCGTGGCGCGGCCGCCGTGAATCCTGTCGCGGCATTACTCAAGGATCCCAGCCCCTACATGCGCGGCCGTGCGATCTTCCTCCTCTACCAGTTGGGTCCCGAGGGGCGTCAGCGGGCGGGATCGCCCGAGTCGCAGACCGATCCGGTGATGCGCATCGCGGCCTACCGGGCGACGCGGCGAGCCAGTCTCGACATCCTCCCGGTTGCAGCCCGTCTCGCCCGCGACACCGACCCCGGCGTTCGACGCGAGGTCGCCTTGTCCATGCGCGACCAGCCAGCCGAGAAGGCGCTCGGCATCCTGGTCGACATCGCACGGGGCTACGACGGGAAAGACCGGAGTTACCTGGAAGCGCTGGGGACCGGCGCGACTGGCAAGGAGCCCGCGCTCTACGAGCGGGTGCGACGAGAGCTCGGCGTCAAGGACGATCCCCTCACGTGGTCCGAAGCGTTCGCTCGAATTGCATGGCGCCTGCACGTGCCCGCAGAGGTGCCGGACCTTCTCGCCCGAGCGCAATCACCAAAACTCCCGGCGGCCGATCGCCGCCTGGCGCTGGACACGCTTGCCTTCGTCAAGGACCCCGCCGCGTCCAAGGCCATGCTCACCCTCGCGGCGCCGGACAACCCGCTTCGCGAACCGGCCACGTGGTGGCTGTTGAACCGCTCCTCGAATGACTGGGCCGATTACGGCCTGATGCCCGCGCTGAAGACCGCCGGCATCTACGACCCCGAGTCGATCGTGCTGAAAGAAATCGTCGTGCCGAAGCCGACGGCGGATCTTCCCGAGCTCTCGGTCGACGAGATCGGCCGTCTGACCGGAGACGCGACACGCGGGAAGAACACCGCCACGCGTTGTCTGATGTGTCACGTGGTCGGCGGCACCGGGGCCGAGGTCGGACCGGTATTGGACGGATGGGGGCGCGGCAAGTCTGCCGACGTGATTGTCACGGCGCTCGTTCGTCCGAGCGCCGAGATTGCGTCTGGTTACGACGGCACCGAGCTCCGCACCAAGGACGGTCTGACCATCCAGGGGCTCCTGATCAAGCAGAGCGATCCGCTGATGATGCGCAGCATGGGCGGCGTCACCCAGATCATTCCAGCCGACCGCGTGGCCACGCGACGCCGGATGCAGGAGTCACTGATGATGAGCGCCGCGCAACTGGGCCTCACGGTGCAGGACGTCGCCGACCTCGTGGCGTTCCTGCGCAGCAACTGATTCGCGACTCCACTCACCTGTTCCGGAGCGCCGCGGCCGGGTCGATTCGTGCCGCACGCCACGCAGGTCCAACGATGGACAGCGCGGCCGTGATTCCCAGCACGGCCGTGACCAGCACGAATGTCGTGGGATCGAGCGGCCGGACTCCGAACAGCAGCGTCTCGATCAGGCGGCCGCTCATGGCGGCCAGCACGAGTCCGATGGCGGCCCCCGTGCCAACGACTCGAAGGGCATTGATCAACACCAGGCGAAGGACGTCGTGCGTCGTCGCACCGAGGGCCCGGCGCACGCCAAAATCACGCACGCTCTGCTGGACCGAATAGGCGAGAATCCCGAAGACCCCGACCATGGCCAGGACGAGCGCCAGCGCCGCAAAGGCCATCACCATCACGGCACGGAAGCGATGGCGGCCCGTCGCCGCCCGCGCGATGTCTCCGAGCGTCATCACGTTCCTCACGCTGACGAGTTGCTCCTTGTCCACGCGCGAGATGGCGGCCCGGATCGAGGGCGTCAGCACCTCCGCCGCGCCGGATTTCGGACGAACGACGAGAAAGATGTCGTCCGAGAGATCCTGCGCCATCGGCACATAGATCTGAACGAACTCCGCCGTCTCATCGGGGCGTCCCTTCACTTGGCGCGCCACGCCAACGATCTCGCGCACGACCGGTTTGGCTTCTGGCGAGGACGTCGGCCGAAGTGCCACGCGCTGGCCGACCGGTGATCGCCCGCGAAAGGTCTTGGCGAAGGCCTCGTTGACGATGCACACCGGCACGCCGTCGCGCGCATCGCGTCTATCGAAGGCGCGCCCGGCCAGGATGGGCAGATCGAGTGTCGAGAAGTAGGTCGGGCTGATGACCTGATATGCCGTGCCCGGCCGCTCCCTGTCGTCGAGCGGAGGGTCGCCCACGATCTCGAACGAGAATCCGCCGGCATCGAAGAAATCAAGCGGTCGATCGCTCGCGAACGCAACGCCTGCCACGCCCGGAACCGCGGCGATTTCAGCCTCGACCTGGTCGTAGAACTGCTGCAGCGATTCCTCAGTCGGATACTTCGAGCCCAGCGGATCGAGGAGCATCGAGAGGACGCTTTCGGCGCGATACCCGCGATCGAAGGCCTCCACGGCAAGGAGCGTTCTCAGCAGCAACCCCGCTCCAGACAGCAGGAACACCGCCATCGCGACCTCGCCCATGACCAGCAGCCCGCGCAGCCGTCCGCCGCTGCCGGTCGTCGTCCGGGTGTCGGACCCGATGACCTCTGCCGTCGAGAAGGCGGTCGCCTTCCACGCCGGCATCACCCCAAACACCAGCCCGACGAGCACCGCCGCGGCAGCACAGAACGCAACGACTCGCAGGTCGAAGGTCAGCGAGACGCTCGCCGGCAGCAGACCCTCGGGAACGAGCGACGGCGCCACACTGAGAATCGCCGCGCCGATTCCGGTGCCGAGTGCGCCGCCAATGAACGCCAGCACCAGAGCCTCGGTCAACAGTTGCCGGACGATGCGTCGTCGTCCGGCGCCGAGAGCGGATCGGACCGCCAGCTCACGCGTCCGCACCGTGGCACGGGCGAGCAAGAGGTTGGCGACGTTGGCGCAGCAGATGAGGAGCACGAAACCGACGACGCCCAGGAAGAGCATCGACGTCGAGCGCAGATCGCTGCCGATGACCGTATCGTGCATCCGCTCGAGCGTCACGGTCCGGCCCTTGTTGGTCTGCGGAAACTCGCGCGCCAGCCCGTCGGCGACGGCTCCGAGGTCGGCTTCTGCCGCCTCGATCGACACGCCCGGCTTCAAGCGTCCAACCACTTGAAAGATGTAGGCGGCGCGGGCGCGAGGTGGAACGTTGACCAGCGACCGCATCGCCCAGATGCTGCTCTGTCCCAGGAGCTGGAAGTCTTTCGGCACGATGCCGACCACCGTCCAAAGCGACCCGTCGAGGCGGATCTCGCGACCGACAACGCCCGGATCGGCGTTGAACCGCGTGCGCCAGAACGCCTCGCTCATCACAATCGCGTTGGCGCGGCTGGCCTCGTCCGCGGCGGAGAACGTCCGGCCGGCAACGGGGGTGACGCCGAGGACGTCGAAGATCCCGGACGTGACCCATTGCCGGGATACGGTCTCGGCGTTACCGTCGGCGCCGGCCATCACCATTCCGCCGACACTCGGCGTGAAACCCGCGATGTTTTCGAACGTGCGGCCGCGCGCTTTCCAGTCGAACATGTTGAGCGGCGAGCCGTAGCTCCGCGGAATGGTGGCGGTCGTCTCCCAGATCGACACGAGGCGATCGGGAGCGCCATACGGCAGCGGTCGCAGCAGCGTGGCATCGACGAGCGCGAAGATGGCGCTATTGGCGCCAATGCCGAGCGCCAGGGTCAACGTCGCCACGAGCGTGAAGGCAGGCGAGCCCTTCAGCTGGCGGATGGCGAATTTCAGGTCGCTCCGGAGCTCTTCGAACCATTGCGTGAGGCGCATGTCGCGATCTCGCTTTCTGCCAATCGCCGTCATCGTGTGTTTGAGACTCGCGACATCGCCGAGGCGCCTGAGCGCCAGTTCGCGTGCGGTCGCCGGATCCACGCCGCGCTCGACGAGCTCGCGCGTGCGCATCTCTACATGCAGGGCGAGCTCCTCGTCGACCTCGCGCTCGAGCGGCACGCGCCACAGCCACGAACGCAGTGAACGCTTCATGTCGACAGGAGGACCTTGGAGACGCCGGTCGTGAACCGCCGCCAGGTGGCCAGTTCCGTGGCGAGTTGTTCGCGGCCCAACTCCGTCAGGCGATAAAGCTTCGCCCGGCGACCGAGCTCGGACATGCCCCATTCGGCTTCCACCCAGCCGCGCCGTTCCAGCCGGTACAAAGCCGGATAGAGCGACCCGTCTTCTACGAGCAGTGCGTCTCCGGACGTCTCTTCAATAAAGCGGGCGACCGCGTAGCCGTGGCACGGGCCTCTGGCTAACGTCTTGAGAATCAAGGCATCTAGCGCGCCGTGTAGGAGCGCATTCGGGGGTTTTGGCGGCATCAGTCTGGTTGTCCAATTACCCAGATATTCTGGGTAACAACAACCTTTGACGGAGTCTGCCGCGGGAAAGTTTGCTGGGCCTGCAAGTTAAACGGCGGACAGCCGAGAGACGGCGTTTGGGTCGCACGACGACAGCTCGCTCAACCCGTCGGGGTGATCAGGACTGCCGAAGCGCCCGCAGGGGATCGAGCCGCAGCGCCCGGCGCGCAGCCAGATAGCACGCACCTGCCGCCACGATCAGGAGGAGCCCGCTCACGCCGATGAACGTGGCTGGATCCGTTGGCGTCACGTCGAACAGCAAGTGCGTCATCACGCGCGCGGCAGCGGCAGCGGCGACGAGGCCGATGGCGACGCCAGCGGCCGGCGTGCGCATGCCCTGAACGAGGATCAGCGTGACAACGTCGCGAGGCGTCGCCCCGAGCGCGACGCGGACGCCGATTTCGCGCGTCCGCTCCGCAACGTTGTAGTGCACGAGGCCGAAGATGCCGATCGCGGCGAGCGCCAGCGCGAGGAGTGCGAACTGTACTGAGGAGCCAGGTCTGCAGCCGGCGGCGACCGCTGAACTCAGCTAACTGCGCCTCGGCGGTCGAGACCTGTACGACCGCGACGGATGGCAGCGCCTTCACCACTTCCTGGCGGATGATCGCGGCCAAAGCCAGGGGTTCCGTGCGCGTCCGCACGAGCAAGTCCGTCCGCCCACCCGCGGTCGGGAAGTAGGGCCCGAAATACTCGGGGATCGAGTGCCGCTCGAGTCCCTGGCGGTGCATGTCGCCGATCACGCCGACGATCTCGTACCAGTACGTTTTGTTGGTGGGATCGACGCAGAAGCGCTTCCCGATTGGATTCTCGCCTGGAAAAAACCTCTGCACGAACGATTCGTTGACGACAACCGGTTCGGGGATCGCGCGTCGCTCTTTCTCCGCCAGCGGCAGGCCGGTGACGACCGGCGCCCAGAGCGCCCGGATGCGCTGCCGCGCATCGTCGCGATTGAGCAGGCGGCCGCGCGTGAGCGGCACCCGCATCGTCTCGAAGAATCCCGGCGTCACCCAGCCGGAATTCAGTTCCCCGGTCAGCGCTTCGCCGGGCCGGGACGGAATGGTGATCGAGTCGTTGCCCTGCGACGTGGCGAAGAGGTCGTCGACGAAGCCCACGGCCTCGACGCCGGGAATCGTCTGCAGCCGCTCGAGGATCCCGTTCATCCATTCTTCGCGGCCGCGCGCACGAGCGGGGCCGATGGCCGAGGTCTGGCGCCTTTCCTCCGCCGTCGGCGGAGGATCCGTGCCGAATTCGAGACGCATCGTCAGCACGTTGTGCGAATCGAATCCCGCGTCGATCGACAGCAACTGAGCCAGACTCCTCACGAGAAGTCCAGCACCTGTGAGGAGAACAATCGCGAGCGCACATTCGGCCAGCACCATGAAACCGCGGCTCCGCCTCACGCGGACAGAACCGTGCGTGCGGCCGCTCTCTCTCAACGCGTCGCTGGCGTCGGCAGTGGTGAGGCGAAGCGCAGGCACCATCCCGAAGAGGACGGCGGCCGTAATCGACGCCGCGGTCGCGGCCAGCAGCACCCGGAGATCCAGTGATGTCTCTTCGATCCGGGGCACGTAAGGCGCCGCCGCGGTGCTGACGATGCGCATGCCCCAGACCGCAAGCGCGACGCCAGCCGCTCCGCCGACGGCGGCGAGGACGACATGCTCGATGACGAGCTGACGGATGAGCCGGCCCCGTCCGCCGCCGAGGGCCCTTCGCACGGCGAACTCATGGTGGCGTGCGGCGCCCCTCGCCAGCAGCAGGTTGGCGACGTTCGCGCACGCAACGAGGAGGACCAGCGCGGTCGCGCCGAGGAGGACCCACAACGCCCACCGCAGATCGGCGCCGGCGATCGAGTCGAGCATCGGCACCACAGTGCTGGTGAACCCGGGAAAATCCGGCACGGTGCTCGGGTAGCTCGACGCCAGGTCGCGGCCGATTCGAACCATGTCGGCGCGCGCGGCCGTCACTGACACGTCGGGTGCGAGACGCCCCACCGCCGTCCATCTGCGGGCCCATTCCGGAAACCGCTCGGTGCTCTCGCGCGCGAACCGCCAGTAGGTCGTCGCCGGGGTCCACAACTCCGTCAGCTTGTTGGGAAAGTAGAAGCCGGCTGGCATCACACCGATCACAGTCAGCGTTCCGGTGCCGCCTTTTGACGGGTCATCGATCGCGAGCGTCCTGCCGACGACGTCGGGATCGCCCGCGAACCACCGCTGCCAGAATGCATGGCTGATGACGACGACAGGCGCGCCCGACGATTCGTCGCCGTGAGCGATGGTGCGTCCGAGCGCCGCCGGCACGCCGAGCAACTCGAAGAGGTTTCCCGAGACGAGCGCGTTCCGGGTGCGACCGCGCACCGCGGGGTTGTTGGTCATCGGCGCGACGCGCTGAGTCGAGAAGAACGCCAGGTCCGAGAACGAATGGTTCCGTTCCTTCCAGTCGGTGATGGTGCGATAGGCGGTCCCCTCCCGGTGCAGGCCGCGGCGCACGTCGTCGGTCCAGACGAGGACGAGACGATGCGCGCCGTGATAGGGCAGCGGCCGGAGCATCACGGCGTTCACGATGCTGAACATCACGGTGTTGGCGCCGATGCCGAGCGCCAGCGTCACGATCACGATCGCGGCAAAACCTGGATTGCGGCGGACGCCGCGGAACGCGTACCTTACGTCGCGCCACGCGCTCTCGACCGCTGCTTCCCACCCGCCGGTGCGCACGCGCTCCTTCGTCGGCTCGACGCCCCCCAGCTCGACGCGCGCGGCGCGTGCCGCCGCCTCCGGAGGCATGCCCTCGGCGACGTGCTCTTCGGTCGCCAGCTCGAGGTAGTGCCGCACCTCGTCCTCGATCTCGCGGTCGACGACGTCGCGGCGGAAGAGGGCACGCAGCCCGGCAAAGATCGTGCGCACGGATGTCTCCCGTTAGTGGCGAGACCGCAGTTTACGCGTCGAGCAACCGCGCGATGGCCGCGGCGCGACGGTTCCAGTCCTCGGTTTCAGCCTCGAGACGCTTGCGGCCTTTCGCGGTGAGGCGGTAGTACTTGGCACGGCGGTTGTTCTCGCTGGCACGCCACTCGCCGACGATGAGCCCCTGCCGCTCCATGCGCTGGAATGCGAGCAGCAGCGAACCCGGGTTGACGCGAAATACCTGCCGGCTGATCTGCTCGATCCGCTTGGTCACCCCGAAGCCGTGCATCGGCTCAAGACTGAGGCTCTTGAGGATCAGCATGTCGAGCGTGCCCTGGATCACATCGGTCGAGTCGCTCATGGCGAAACCTGTCTCTCGTCTCTCCTCTTGGGCGCCAAGGGCACCAAGTCCGGACATCATGCGCGATGTCATCTTGGGTGTCAAGAGGAGAAGGAGAGGGGTCTGGTCACTGGCGCCGCCGCTCGGGATAGGCCAGGATGAAGTTGCCCCGATTGGGCATCTGGACCTGCGGCAAGGTCTTCGCATCCATGACCGCATCTTTGGCGATGATCCCGTTGAGGTTGAGCAGGTACGCCGTGAGCGCGTAGACCTCCGGATCGGTGAGCGAGTGCGGCGCCGGATAGGGCATCGCGCGGCGCACGTAGTCGAAGACCGTTGTCGCATGCGGCCAGTAGCTCCCAATCGTCTTGATGGGCGCCGGGCTGGTGAGCGTCCCCTGACCGCCAACGAGCCGATCGTTCACGGTCCCCGAACCTTGCGGCCCGTGACAGGCGATGCATTTCGTGCTGTAAATCGCTTCGCCCTGAGCAGGCGTGCCTGAGCCCGGCGGCAATCCGGCGCCGTCCGGTCCAATGCTGACGTCGGCCGGCTCGACGTCGGCCGCAGTCGCGGGAACTCCAAGCCCCGGCCCTTTCGGGGCGACCTTTCGCGCCGCGCCGGTGGAGACGGTCTTGCGCTGAGTGGTCGTGGAGGCGGGCGCGGTCTGTTGGGCGGCAGTCGTGGCGGCGCCGACCACGCTGGCAACCACGACCAGCACCACCAGCGACGCGCGAACGTGCTCCGCACGAGCACCGTGATTACGAGTAGACATTCCGCACCTCCCCGGCCGCGCTCACACTCCAACTGGCGATCGCGTGATAGTGGTAGCGATGGGCGAGTCCGAGCTGCGCGATGAACGCCCGATGCGGAATCTGTGCTGCGCCTGTGTCGTCGACGGCCCGGCTCATCAGGACCGCGGGACTTCCATCCCACCGCCACGCCATGCGAAATCGCGTGAGAGCCTTCGGCAGCACCGGATCCGACAAAGCTGATGGTGCCCACGTCCTGCCGCCGTCAGCGGAGACATCGACACGGCGAATACGCCCGGCGCCGGTCCACGCCAGACCAGAGATTTGATAGAGACCCGGTCCCTGCATGCTCTGGCCGCCACACGGCGACGTGATGACCGACTTCACGCCCATCGGAAACGTGAACTGCCGCGACTGGCCGTTCGGCATGAGGTCGGTGTACTTCGATGTCTCGTCTTTCGTCATGACGGGCCCGGCGGTCACTTTCAGCCGGCGCAGCCACTTCACGTTCGTGTTGCCTTCCCAGCCGGGCAGGAGGAGCCGCATCGGATACCCGTTTTCCGGCCGCAGGCGTTCGCCGTTCTGATAGATCGCAATCAGGGCATCGTCCCAGGCCTTTTCGAGCGGGATGCTGCGGCTCATCGCGGCGGCATCTCCGCCTTCGGCCAGCAGCCACTTCCCCGCCGGCCGTACGCCCACTTCGTCGAGGAGCGTCGACAACGGCACCCCTGTCCAGTCGCTGCACGACAGGAGACCATGCAGCGCGCCGGCGCCACCTTGCGGCGGGTCAACCGCGTAGAGGCCGGCGCTGTTGCCGGAACATTCGATGAAGTGAATGCGCGAGACCAGCGGATAGCGTGAGAGTGACGCCAGATCAAACGTCAGCGGCCGGTCCACCAGCCCGTGAATCAGAAGCCGATGGTCGCCGGGGGGAATGTCCGGCACGCCGCTGTGATGCCGCTCGAAGTGCAGCGCGCTCGGCGTAATGATCCCTTCGAAATGCTCGAGCGGCGCACGGGATGATCCCGAGCCAGTGGTGCCGGTGACGGGCGCCACGATGCGCTGAACGGCTGACTCGTACGGCGATCGCTCTCCATACGGGCGCAATCCTTGTCCAGGACTCTTCATCCACGACGGGACGTCCTGTTGAGCCGCATCCGCAGGTCGCGCGCGCAAGAGGGCGAGGCCGGCCGCACCCATGCTCGACGAGAGAAACAGCCGCCGGTGCAACAGTCCTCCACCGGCAACTGTCTCTATATCCTTCTTGTTGTTCATCGTCGTCACAGCTCCCGCCCACGTTCGCGGACCTCAGCATGTTCCCCGATCGGATAAGCTACCGCGTCTGCGTGGAAACCACACTTTAAGCGAAACTGATGTGGATGGCCCAGTAGACGTTTTTGACTTGGCCGGCGGTGCGGATTACGATGCCTCTGCGCTAGGTGCACCCCGCCGCGGGCAGGGCAGAGCCCACCTGGGTGAGGTCGGCAACAGCACTTCGATCTTCTTTCGCCCGATGTGCGGACTACGGGCGCTTGACAGGAGAGCTCTCCCGCGTCCTCCCCGACCGGCCTCGCTTCAGCAGGTCGCAACAGGCCAAGACCTCTCGCGTGCGACGCCGGGGATGCGAGCGCAGTCGGCGCAACGGCGACAACGCACCCGGATACTCGGGCGGATCAAACTCACCGACGCGCGCTCGCGATCGCCCGCGGGCGAGCTTCCCCAGCTGGCCGCGCTGGCCCGCCACGTCCAGACGATGGCTGGTGGCGGTCTCCTGCGCGACCCCTCATCCGGCCCGTTGAGCGTCGACCGGTCGCCGTTGGATACTGGCCGATGGCCCGATGCGACGACGAGGACGTCTTCGCCATGTTCGTTGCGGCGCGAGCGGGCGACATCGAGGCCGTGAGACACCTCGTCGCACGTGTCCCTGCGCTGGCGACGGTCGAGTACAACTACACGCCGCCGATCCACTTCGCGGTGCGCGAAGGCCACCGCGATGTCGCGGAGCACCTCATGGACCGAGGGGGCGAACGGCCACCGCAGCTATCCGTTCCAGGAATCGCTGCTGACGTTCGCGGACGACCGCGGCCACGACGACCTCGCGTGAGCTCCTCGGGACAGGCTGTCGCATCGTTGTCGCAGTCGTGCCCGGAACGCAGGCGATCGTCGCGGGAGCGGCCAAGGGAGATCTCACGGTGGTCAAGACCGAGATCGCGACAATCCAGCGCTCGTTCGCGCGGCAATGAAACTGGCGAACGCCACTCCATCCAGGCGGCCCGGCACGGGCACCTGCGAGTCGTTCAGGCGCTCGTCGCCGCTGGCGCGGACGTGGACGCGGTTCGCGGCGATGGGTATCGACCTTGCACTGTGCGCTGATGCCCACTGGTTCTTTCAGGTGCGTCTTGGGAACCCGCGGGAGGTGCACACTTGTTATTCTCCGCGGCGGCGTACACGATAATCGCCGCGCCTCTGCTCGGCGAGGACGAATCGTGCGAGACGCTTGCAGGTGCGCTCTCGCCAACATCGGGGACACTTTTCACCATTGCGTCCTCTCCGTGGCGATGCGCCGCGCCGACGTCGCCATGACGCGCCTGCTGCTCGAGCCGCTCGTATCCCAACCCCGGAGGAAGGGGCGCCGCGCGGTCGTCGCTCTGGATAGCGTGACCGACCACCAGCGCTCGATGGAGGTTGCTCGCGCACGGCGCAGACCCGAACGCGCAAGGGAGTGAGCGGCACGCCCATGTCGCAGGCCACCGCGACACGGAGCTGACGGATCTGCTCAGGTCACGGGGCCGCCAGCGGACGCAGACCGCGAACGTGTGGGCCAGCCGTAGGCGGGTCAATAGCAGGAAGCGAGCGACTGCTCCGCGCAATCGCCAGTGGATCCACGACGACGAAGCCGGCTGGGAGACGGCATCCTCGCAGGCCCAGCGCGCGACGGACGTACGATTCATCGCGATGCTCATGCGCCTCGGCGCGCGCGTCCGCAGGTCGAAATGGTCGTCGGCCCATTACTTCAAGCACGAAGAGACCGCCGCCTTCCTGCTGGAGCACGGCATGGACCCCAACCACATGAACTGGCACCGGTTCACGCTGCTGCATCATATGGCCGCCGAGGGCGAGCTCGGTAAGGCGCGGCTGCTGCTGGATCACGGCGCGGACATCGACGCCATCGACGACGAGTACTGCTCCACGCCGCTGGGCGTTGCCGCCCGACGTGGCCAAGGCGCGATGGTGGCGCTCCTGCTAGCGTCGCAAGTAATCAAGATCGGTCCCCTGTTCCCAGGCCGCGCCTGGTGCCGAATCAGGCCAGCGCGTGTTACGGATGCGCTTTCCAAGGTCAGACAGAGTCTCTGCGTCGATGCTGATCAAGAACGGAGTGATCTGTGGGGGGATTTCCATCGTAGGTCTTCATGGAAGCGCAGCAATGTCAATCTCGTCCACTCTATGGGCTAGGCAAGTAGAACGTCGAGAAGTTTCCCCATGAACGCTCGGACTTCGCGAATCTGGCCAGTCGTGGAGATGAACTCGAACGCTGTCGGACTGACCGCCCCGGTGTGCTTCGCGAGGATCGCCGTCACTGCCGCGGGCAGCACCGGACATTCGTCCAGCAATCCGAGCACGGCGACCCAGGCTGGCATGTCGAGCATCGCGAGCACGTCGAGGGCGTCGCGCGCGCGCCACGGCGTGCCCGCGTCGCGCTGCCTTACGAGCTCGCGCCGCAGGGCGTGCAGTCCGCTCTGGATCTCGGCGTCGACAGATCGGAGATCCGTCAGTGTCTCGATGAGGTGCTCGGCCACGAACAGGCTCACGTCCTCGTGCAACACCGCCCAACCCACTTCGAACGCCATCACGAGGTCGTGATTCACAAGAAACGTGTCGGGCAACGCAGTCGATGCCGCATCGTGCGTCCCCGCCGGCCAGCGCGCTGGCCAGTGTTCGAGACCAAGGTTACAGATGCCGACGGCCGCATCAGAGGCTTCCTGGGCCGTAAAGGCCCTGGACTGAACAGAGCACCCGGCCATGAGCGTATTGACGAGAAACGCCAGCTCTCGACTCCGGCTGAGGTACGCCGCGTCGTCGGTGTCGCGGAGGTACTCCATCAGGCGTCGCATCTCAGTGAGGCGCGACGGTTGAGGGGCTGGGCCCTCGAGCAATGCCCGGGGTCGCTCTGGCATCAGCCCAGCTTCGGTCAGCAAATCGACGACGGCGTCGATTGATTCGGGGACATCGCCACGCGTCGACAGTTCCAGGGCGGGTTCTGGCCGGGTATTCAGGTCGGCTGATGCCACTGCCTCGTCGGCCGCTCGAAAGTAGGCGGCGGCGAGCGGGTTCGTCGAGGGCGGCGCATTCGGCCGCTGGTGTCGCGGCTGCCTCGCCATCTGGAGGAAAGCTCGCGCGTCGGCTGGCGTCGAGTATCCCTTCTGCGATCGCCGATGTTCTCGCTCGAGCGCTACATCGTGCAGCTGCTGTTCTGGTTCCATCAGCAGATCGTCGAGCCCGTCGATCTCCGGCGTGGAGTTGGAGAGTCGTCGACATCCCTGCATCACGGCGTCGAAGTAGTCGGGATGGCCGGCTCTGAGCGCGAGAAGCAGCGTCACGATCGCGTCCCACGCGTCGGTTCTCGTCGCGCGCACCAGATAACCGCAGACTTCACACTCGGGGCCGTCGAATGGCGTCACATCGACGTCCATCGACTCGTCATCGGTCGACGCCGACGGCTCGAAGGTTGCGGGGTCGAAGACACGCATGTAGCGGGAGAGTCCCGCAATCACCAGGTTCTCGTCGATGGCGGCGATGGTCCGTGCTGCCACAGCGTCCCCGGTGTCCACCAACAGTTCGAGCCATTCGCCGAAGCGGTCCTCATCGAACCGTTCGTCGCGCCCTGGTTGCCTGTTGGGCCAGAGGTCGAGGTCGAACACAGCCGTGAGCTGCTCGGGTGTCGCCGAGGCGACGAGCTCTCCACAGGCGTCGAGTCCGCGGTACCGAATGATCTGATGCAGCGCCTCAGGCGCAAGGTGCGGTACGACTCGCGCGAGGAGAGGCGAATCGAGCAGGCGCGCGAGTCGATCGTGGACGGAACCGGTGTCGCGCTGGGCCGGAACGGCCGACCGCGCAGAGGCGACCGTGCGGGTCGACCTGGCTGGACGCCGGGGGGCGTGGGTTTCGCGGCGACGACGACTCACGCGTTTCGCCATGAGCCGGCGATGATACCGATCTCGCCGTCCAAGAAACAGTCTTGAACGGCGAGTGGTTTGGCGAGATACTAATAGTGGGGCTGCTGCCCGTGGCTCTTTCGCGACTCTCGCGACACGAATCCCTTCCCGCTCACCAACTACTTCGCCTTCTCCTTCTTGGTCGCGGTGCCCGACATCACATACGCACCGCCCGCGAAGTCGATCTGCGCGTTGGTCTTGCCCTCGTCCGCCGGCATCAGCGAGACGACTGTGGGGACGGCGTTGCCCTGGTAATCGAACGAATAACGCAGGACGAGACTCTTGTCGATCTTGGTGACGTCGGTGATCGCCTGCGCCGGCAGCTCGGCGCTCTTGATCTCGCCGACGACCTTGTCATTCTCTACCTTGACCGCCAGGTCGAGCGTGGCGGGGCCATTCGGTCCCTGCATGGCGAGGGTCCATTCGCCGACGAATGGCGCGGCATCTGCGGCCGTCACCTGGACGGCCGACTGTACCGCGCCGGCAGCCGGCCGGGCGGCAACGTCAGGAACAGTGAGCAGCCCGGCAATCAGGGCCGTGCTGGCAATGACCGTTCGAATCATATGACCTCCATGAACACGGGACGGGGATGGTATCACCAGTGGGCCTTCTTGGTCGGGCGAGGCGGGCTAGGTGCCGCAGAACGTGCGGTAGGGGCCCGAACCGGACGGGCTCGGCGTGCTGGACATTCTGTACATTGGCGGCGGCAAGTCGCGCCCGTGGTCGTAGGGTGTCGCGAGGACGTCAAGCAGTCGCTCCATCACGGAATAGTCGTCCGCGCTCGTCGCCGCCTCGAGCGCCTCCTCCACGTTCTGATTGCGCGGAATGAACGCCGGGTTGTGCCGTTGCATCAGGGACTGGACCTCGGCGGGCGACTGCGGCTGCCGTCCGCGGCGCGCCGCCAACCGGCGATGCCACGCCTCGAACTCGGGATCGGCAGTCGTGGCGTCCCCGGCCAGGCGCCCACTGGTCAACGACCGGAAGGTGTTCGTGAAGTCGGCGGACACTCGTTGCATCCAGACCAGCAGGTCGTCGACGAGCACCTTGTCTCCATCTTCCTGCGTGAACAACCCAAGCTTCGCCCGCATGCCGTCCAGCCAGTGCTGCTCGAACAAAGCCGGAAAGCGATCGAGAGCCGTCGTGGCACGCTCCACTGCGCGATCGGCGTCCCGATCGAACAGCGGCAGCATGGCTTCGGCCAGTCGGGCGAGGTTCCAGTGCGCTATCGAAGGCTGGTTACCGTACGCGTATCGGCCGCCGTGGTCGATGGAGCTGAACACCGTAGCCGGATCGTACGCGTCCATGAACGCGCACGGACCGTAGTCGATCGTTTCGCCGGAGAGCGCCATGTTGTCGGTGTTCATCACGCCATGGACGAAGCCGACGAGCTGCCAGCGAGCGATCAGGGACGCTTGCCGTCCGAGAATCGCGTCGAAGAGCGCCATGTGGGGCTCCGGCGAGCCGGCGAGCTCCGGGTAGTGTCGCGCCCGCGTGTAGTCGGCAAGCGCCCGCAGGGCGTCGTTGCTCCCCGCGCGCTCGTAGCGCCCCCCTGGTCGTTGTGTGCCGCAGCCCACTGCATGGTGCCGACGCGGATATGGCTCGCGGCAACGCGGGTCAGCACTGCGCCGTCGAGTACCGTCTCGCGATAGACAGGCTCGCCCGTCGTCACCACGGCCAGGCTCCGGGTGGTCGGAATGCCGAGCGCGTGCATCGCCTCGCTGATGATGTACTCCCGCAGCATGGGCCCAAGCGCGGCGCGCCCGTCACCGCGTGTGGAAAACCGCGTCTGCCCTGCCCCTTTCAGTTGAATGTCCACGCGGTCGCCGGTTGGCGTAATCTGCTCGCCGAGCAGGATCGCCCTTCCATCGCCGAGGGCTGTGAAGCGGCCGAACTGGTGGCCGGCGTACGCCTGCGCGATGGGTCGCCCGCCTTCGGGCACGACATTACCCGCGAAAATCGCCGCGCCTTCGGGACCCTCGAGCGCCTCCGGCTCGAGTCCAAGCAGGGTCGCGAGCGGCCTGTTGAAAGCGACCAGGCGCGGCTCGCGAACCGCCGTCGGTGCCGCGTGCGAGTAGAAGAGCTGCGGCAGCTCCGCGTAGGTGTGCTCGAGGTGCCAGCCTGCCATCCGACCATCATAGCGGGCGAGCCTTCGTCGTGCAGTACCGCGGGCCTCCGCGGGAAGTGACGGGATCAGCCGCACATCAACATTGCGACATGCCGATTGACGAGAGGCCGCCCAATCCGGGCTATCCTCTACCGCGCTCGCCCCGGGAGGAGTGACGCGCTTGACTGCGAAAGACGGGAGCATGGCGTGCTCGCGGGCGATCGCCTTGGCGAACTGACGGAGCAAACATGCAGAGAGTCACACGGCGCGGAGTCGTCTTTCTTGTCCTCCTACTCGTCTTCCATCTCGTCTTCGCCGGCTCCGCCGCCGCGCAAGGCAGGCTCCAGAGCAGCGATTTCCTCAAGCTCCGCTCGGTTGGCGCCGTGCAGTGGTCACCGGACGGCACGCGGATCGCCTACACCATCACCAGCAACGACGGCCCCGGGCCCTACGCGCAGCTCTGGCTGCTGACCGTCGCCTCGGGCCAGTCCGTGCGCGTGGGTGACGAGGTGAGCCGCGGCTCGCAGCCGCTGTGGGCACCCGACGGCAGGTCGCTCGCCTATGTGGGGAGCATCGGCGGGAAGACCGGGCTCATCGTCTGCGCGGCTGACGGATCGTCACCGACCTGGAGGGCCGCGATGATCGGCACCAACAGCAGCGCGCTGACCAACACGGCCAGTACCCTGTCCTGGTCGCCAGACTCGAAGACGCTCGCCTACGTGAACGCCACGCCGGGTCCCGAGACGGCGGACGCCACGGGCGATCCGATCCTCATCACGCGGTTTCTCTACAAGCCCACGGCCTCCGAGGGCAACACGCGCTTCAACGACAACCGCCGCTTGCACATCTTCCTGCTCGACATCGCCTCGGGCCGCACGCGCCAGCTCACAGACGGGATCCAAGACGAGCACTCCATCGACTGGTCGCCGACGAGCGACGAGATCCTGTTCGTCTCCAACCGCGAGCCGGACGCCGATCAGTTCTTCAACAACGACATCTTCAGCATCCGCGTGGGCACTGGCGCCATCCGCCGCATCACCACCACCGAGAGCGCGGAGTACTGGCCCAGGTGGTCGCCGGATGGCCGGCGCATCGCATTCCAGGCCACCAAGCGCGGTCTCACCGATCTCGAAACTCAGATGGAAGACACGCACGTGTGGATGATGGACGCCGATGGCGGCAACCGACGCGAGATGGGCGCCGGCATCGACAATCGCCAGGGTCCTCCGCAGTGGTCCGCCGACGGCCACGCGTTGTTCTTCACGGTGCAGGAACGCGGCCTCGTGCGCCTCTACCGGCTCGCGGTGGACACGGCCGCGGCGCAGCCCGTGATTGCCGATCGCGGCACGGTCGGGCCGTTCGACGTCGGTCCCACCGATCGTCTCGCGTATGCGTTTACCAGCACGCAAAACCTCGCGCAGCTCTACCAGCTCAACGGAACCGAGCGCAAGGCGCTGACCGACCTCAACAGGGACGTGCTGGCTGGGAAGTCGTTCGCCGAGGTCGAATCGCTCTCGTTCGTGAGCAACGACAACCGCTTCTCGGTCGAAGCATTCCTCACGAAACCGCTCGGGCAGACGGCCGACTCGAAGCACCCGATGATCGTCATGATCCACGGCGGCCCCCACGGGCAGCAGGGGCCGGTCTTCAACTTCCAGAGCCAGATCTACGCCGCTCGTGGATGGGCTACGCTGCAGGTGAACTACCGCGGCTCCACGGGCTACGGCCAGGCCTTCACCGACGGCGTATTCCGCAATCAGAACGGCGACGAGGCGCAGGACGTGCTCTATGGTGTCAACGCGGCGATTCGACGCAACCCGTGGATCGATCGCGACCGTCTCGGCATCGAGGGCGGCAGCTACGGCGGCCAGCTCACCGCGTGGCTCATCACGCAGACACACATCTTCAAAGCCGCCATCCCCAATCGCGCGATCATCAACCTGGTCAGCTACAACTACATGACCTACTACAACCAGTACGAGGAGATGGAGTTCGGCATGCGTCCGCACCAGGCGGATCTGATGGACGAGCTCTGGAAGCGCTCGGCGCTCCGCTATGTGGCGCAGGTCAAGACGCCCACCTTGCTCATCCACGGAGAGAACGACAACGACGTGCCCATCGCCGAAGCCGAGCAGTTCTACATCGGACTGAAGGATGTCGGGGTGGAGGTCGCGATGCTGCGCTATCCCCGCGAAGGCCATGGACTACGAGAGCCCCGGCACATCGTGGACAGCATCGATCGCTCCATCGCGTGGTACGAGCGGTTCTTCTCGAAGCGCTGACAAAACCCTACTTCGGCGTCACGCGAAACAGCCCGCCGGGATTGGCGTCCTCGAGCATCCACACCGCGCCGTCCGCGAGCGACCTCGACGTCGCGAATGCGGTGGCCGACGCTCCAGCGTTCCGCGGGCGTGGCGCCGCCCTTGCCGTCGAACGTGATGCGGTTGAGGGACTGCGTGCGCCATGCCGCCGATCAGCGCTGAGCCCTGCCACTGCGGGAACATCGCGCCCTTGTAGAAGATGAGGTTGCCCGGCGCGATGACCGGCGTCCAGTAGATGACGGGCTTGGCCAGATCAGGCCGCGTGTCCGGACTCGGGATCGGCACGCCGTTGTAGTTGGTCGCGTACGAGACGAGCGGCCAGCCGTAGTTCTTGCCGGGCTCGATCAGGTTCAGCTCGTCGCCGCCTCTCGGGCCGTGCTCGACTTCCCACAGCCGGCCGTCGGGTGCGAACGCGAGGCCGTAGGGCGTGCGGTGACCGGTGGTCCAGGTCTCCGCCGGCGTCAGGTTCGGCCCGGGGAACGTGTAGGTGCTGACCACGGGCGCGGTCTTGGCCACCTCCGTATCGCGCGGCGGATCGATCAGCGGAACGCTCGCCGCGCCCGTCTTCCCGGCCATCGGATTGCCCGGCGCGGGCTTGCCGTCGAGCGTCAGGCGCAGGATCTTGCCCAGCTCCTGGTCCGGATCCTGGGCGGGCGTCATGCGCTGGCGCTCGCCGACCGTCAGGAACAGATACTGGCCGTCGGGAGAAAAGGCGATCTGCGGCGCCGAACTGTCCGCCCTTGCCCTTGGGCATCTGGCGCCACAGCACCTCCAGTCCCTCCAGGCTCGCCGTGCCCTCGCCGATGGCCAGCCGGGCCCGCGCGAGGGCGAGGCTCGACCCGCCGTCGCCCGGTTCCGCGTAGGTCAGGTAGACGTTGTGGTCGGTCGCGTAGCGCGGCGACAGGAACACGCCCAGCATGCCGCCCTGGCCCTGGTGCAGGACGGCCGGCACGTTCTCGACCGGCGTCTTCGCGCCCTGCTGGGTCACCAGCCAGACCGCGCCGGGCTTCTCGGTGATGAGCATGCGTCCATCGGGCAGGAAGGCGATGCGCCAGGGCAGGTTGAACGTCGCCACCTGGGTCATGGTGAACGGCAGGCTCGGTTCGGGCTTCTGTTCGCCCGCGTTGATCTGTGCCCGCGCCGTGGTCGACACCAGACGTCAGAAGCAGAGCCGCATTCACGAACGTTTTCATGTGTTCCTTCCGCAGAATGTTCGGCAGATCAAGCGTATGTCAGAGGGCCGCCAGGACACCAGTCTGCCGTGGTCCGAGCGCATTCTGCTAGGCTGTTGCCATCATGACTCGATTTCCGAACGCCATCCTCGTCGCCGTCCTGCTGCTGGCATTCCCTGGGTTGCTGCGCGCCCAGGCCACGTCCTACACCGTCACCCTCGTGCCGCCGGACCACGGCAAGGTGCAGCTGAAGCCGGCGCTGCCAGCTGACGGCAACTACCCTGGCGGCACCGTAGTCACGGTGACGGCCACGCCAGACCAGGGCTATGCGCTGGACTCCTTGTGGTACTCCGTGCCCGGCCGCTTCGGTCAGATGTACCACGAGGGCATGACCAAAGAATTCGCGGTGACGATCGATCAGGACAAGCGGATCGGTGCGTCCTTCGTCGAAGAGGACGTGGTCAGGGACATCACGGTGAAGCACGACATCGTCTACGCCAAGCCGGGCGTCAAGCCGCTGAAGTACGACGTGTTTGCGCCGAAGGGCGCGCGGAACCTGCCGATGATCGTCATCGTTCACGGCGGCGGCTGGACCGCGAACGACGAAGACGTCATGCGCGGCCTCGCCCGCGAGCTGGTGAGAGACGGCTCCTTCGTCGTCGCCAGCATGGACTACCGGTGGGCCGGCAAAGCCGATGGCGATGCCACCGGCAACACGATGGCCGATCTCGTCGACGACGTCTTTGGCGGCATCGCCCACATCGTCGAGCACGCGGCGGAGTATGGCGGTGATCCGACCCGGGTCGGCGTCACCGGGGACAGCGCTGGCGGCCATCTGTCGGCCGCGGCGTCGCTGATGACGAACATGATCGGGTCGCGCGGGTTCGGGAAGACGCCGGATGTGTTCGAGTTCATGCCGAGCTACCTGCCGAAGGGAAAGACGGCCGAGCAGGTGCGAGACGAGCTGTCGAAGGCGATCAAAGCGGCCGCGCCCAGTTACGGGGTGTTCAGCGCCGGGCGGCTGAACACCTACTCGGAGGAGCACGCCGCCGATCAGGCCTGGAAGGAGGCGGTCGCGCCGCTCAGCCACATTCCGCCGGCCAGCCAGCGCGCGGTCCCGCAGTTCCTGACGCGCGGCACCCAGGACCGGCTGATCTCAGACGCCGAGGTAACGGAGTTCGTCGACGCCCTGGTCAAACAGGGACAGCGGGTCGAATACGTCCAGGTGGGCGGCGCCGGCCACGCCTTCTTCGACTGGAAGCCGGACGCCAACACGAAAGCGACGTTCGCGAAGTACGGCGTCTACTACGCCGCGGCCATGAAAGCGTTCTTCAAGTCGGTACTTTACTGACGTCGGCCTGGGCGCACGGGTCTGCGCGGTGTCTCCGAGCTCAGCGGGCGCTCACAGTCGTCACCGACGAGCCAGCTCGAAGATCTGATTCGAATACGGATTGCTACTTGGGCGCTGCACGCGATTGAACTCGAAGCTGGTGGCAATGTGGCAGCCGTTGCACGCCGCCGTCAACGAGTCGTAGGCGACGCTGAATGCCGCAGCGTCTTCTTTCTCGATGGCCTTCCGGAGAGCGTCGAGCGGCGCGGGGATCATGCGCGGAATCGCATCCTTTGGCGCCACGGGCGAGTCCTTGTGCGTCGGATGGAGCCTGACCACATCGTCGAAGCCTTCGCCGAGCTCATCGACCTCGTACGACGCGAGCTTCCAGTTGCCGGCCTGACCCGCGAACCATAGCTTGACGTGGCGCATTTGCTGGAGGCTCATGATCTCGCCGAGTCCAGGGACGAACGGTTCAACGGCCATCGCCGTGACGTCCGTCCGCGGTGACGCCGGCCGGCTGCACGCGATGAGTGCGGCGATCCACAGGGCTGCTCCCGCTATCGTCCACTTCCTTCCGGTACTCATGTCACACCTCCAGCCATCCCTGTCCGTCTCCACACCTTAGTGACCGCTCTCGCAAACTTCCGTAGGCTCGTCTCGCCTCCGAACGGTCGGGCTGGAAGAGCCTGGTCAACTCGGGAATCAACATTTCACCGCCCGGGAATCTCGCGGGAATTGACCCGCGGCGGATGCGCGCGTATCAGTGCTCCATCGCACAACGAATCGAACCGAGCTGCCAGGGAGCAGCAGACAAGGAGCCCTATGAGCGCCAATCACAAACCGCGTGGTGTCAGCCGGATGTGGACGCTGGCCGTGCTGGTTCCGTTCCTCGCCGGAGCACAGCAGTTCGCCAGACATGACAGCCATGGTGAGCATGGTGAGCACGATGACCGCAGCGCCAGGACCCTCTACGTCTGGGCCGGCGACCAGGCCCGGGTCGCCCCCGACTTCCTTGCCGTCATCGACTTCGATGAAGACTCGCCTCGCTATGGGAGGGTCATCAGGACCGTCCCGGTGCCAGGGCCGGGGGGCTCCGGAAATGAGCCACACCATTGCCATCTGTCCGCCGACAAGAACGTCCTGGCCTGTGGCGGACTGCTGGCGCTCCTGCGCGGACAGGACAGCATCTTCTTCTTTGACGTGTCCGAGCCACGCCGGCCGAAATTCATGTTCTCGACGAGCGGCACGCTCTCCAACATCACGGACGACTTCCTGCCGTTGAAGGACGGCGGATTCCTGGTGACGCAGATGGGCTCCCACAGCGGAGGAACGCCCGGTCGCGTGGCCGAGTTCGACGAAAATCTGCGCCTGATTGGCGAGTGGCCTGCCGATCCCCCGGAACATGATTTCAACCCGCACGGCATCTCGGCCCGTCCGGACCTCAACCTCATGGTGACCTCGGACTTCATGATGCCGGCCAGCTCGCTGAACGTGGTCCCCGGCGATCCGCTGCTGCGCGGAATCATCCGCGTCTGGAATCTTCGCCAGCGCTCGATTGTCCGCACGATTGAGATTCCGAGCGCGCTCGGCACCATGGACGTCAAGTTGATCCCCCGGGATCCCCTTGGACGCGCCTTCACGGCGGGGATGTTCGACGGATTCGTGTATCTCGTGGACACCATGAACGGCAGGGCGCACGCCGTCTTCGACTGCGAGACGATCGTGCCGCACGTGCCGGTTCCCGTTCGCGGCGGGATGACGCAGCTCATGGCCATGCCGCGCTCCGGGGACCGCCTGATCTTTGCGCTGTTCCAGGCGGGCCAGGTCGGGATGCTCGACATCAGCGATCCCGAGCATCCCGTGCAAGCCGGGATCGTCAATCTGGGTGTGGATGCCGGTCCGCACATGATTGCGCTCACCGATGATGACAAGCGCCTGGTCGTCAGCGACTATTTCCTCAACGAAGACGACTTCGGCAAGATTCACTTCGAGGGGGATCATCACGTGCGCGTGATCAGGGTGTTCAAGCATGGCCTCGCCCTCGACCGGCGCTTCGATGTGGACTTCAACACCGCGTTTGGGACAGGACCGGCGAGGCCGCATGGGGTCGCGATGAAGTGAGCGCGGCTCGCCCACTCGTGGCTCGTCGTGGGGCTGGCGTTGTCGCTGCTCGCGGGGCGTGTGCTGCATGGCCTGCGCTTCAACGTCACGCCCCGCGATCCGGTGATGCTGTCGAGCGTCGGTGGCATCTGCCTGTCAGCCACTCGGCTGCCACCCGAGAAAGTCGCCAAGCTCTCGCAACAGAATCTGCCAGGCCGGCTCGTGCGCGAGCAGGAGATGATTGCGGCTCGGCAGCGGAACAAATCTCGCTCCAGCGATGTCTGCTGCGAGCAGGCGCCCCTCGTTGAACGGGACCGCGGCGTCACCTTCGCAATGAAAGACGACCGTGGGCACCTGGATGTCGGCGAGCCGCGGGCGGACGTCAATGCGCGAGAACTCTTCCATGAACCGCGCCGCGTTCTCCGGCGAGGCTGAAATCTGTTGGAGCTCGCTGAACCACTCCAGGTGCTCCGGCTGCGGGTCAGCGATGAAGCGCGTCGTGAAGATCTGGCGGAACGAAGGATTCTTCCTGCCCCACCCCAGCTGCACCAGCTTGACGAGCGCGGTGCGCGCTTCGATCTCCTGAGCATCGCCGCGAAATCGCCAGCCACGCGCATAGGCGCCGCAGAGAATCAGGCGCCGCACGCGCTCAGGATGCCGCGCGGCATAGGCGACCGCCACGGCGCCGCCCTGCGAGATGCCGAGCAGGTCGAAGCGGTCCACAGCGAGCGCTTCCACCACCGTCTCCAGATCGCGAACCCAGGCCTCGAAAGAGAAGTCCGGCACATGCCAATCCGAAAGCCCGCACCCCCGCTCGTCGTAGCGGACAAACATCTGATGGCGTGAGATGGCGTCAATCCAGTGTTTCCACACCGGACTTTCCCACTCGTACTCGAGGTGGTTGAGCCAGTTGGCTGCCTTGACCAGCGGCGGACCGTGGCCCACCGTCGAATAGGCGATGCGGGTCCCGTCGGTCGCCGTACAGAAGCGTATCTCCTGGCGCAGACTGCGTTCAGGAGTCGCCGGCGGCGCCGGATCGGGGGCGGCTGAGATGCCATGCGAACTGGTCACGTCAGCCACGAAGCGATACCCGACGCGCGGCACGGTCTCGATGTATCTCTGACCAGTCGCTTTCTCGCCCAGCGCGCGCCGCAACGTCGAGATGTTGTGATTGAGGTTGTTCTCCTCGACGACCGTGTCGGGCCAGATGCTCTGCATCAGCTCGTGCTTCGTGAGCAGCCGGCCGGAGTGCTCGACGAGCACGCGCAGCGTATCGAACACCTTGGTTCGTAGCGGAACGGCGCGACCCTCGCACGACAGTCGGCGTTCTCGTACGTCGAGGCGGAACGGCCCGAAGGCGTAGGTGGGGCTCGAATCTGCCGTCATTTCAGAAAATTTCCAGAAAACGTTCAGGACTGCTAAAGGACGCCGGCGATCGCTCTCGGGCCTAATGGTTGCGTGATTGACGGCCGCCCGGCTCCGAGCGAACGGACATTGTACGCGAGGCCCGGCGGCGCGCACCCGACAGAGGAAGGAGAGCTGAAATGCCACGACTGACACCGGATCCCAGCTTTTACCCGTCGCCGAGCATGGCGATGGCCGCCGAGCGGGAAAAGCTCGCGTACGTCGCCATGCTCAACCCCGACCCACAGAAATCCGACGCGCTGGCGGTCGTTGACCTGGACTCCGCGTCTGATCGCTACGGACAGTTGATCGGCCAGGTCGACATGCCTGGCCCGGGCGACGAACTGCACCACTTCGGCTGGAACGCCTGCAGCTCGTGCCTCTGCCCCTCGTCGCCGCATCCGCATATGGAGCGGCGCTACCTCGTGGTGCCCGGCCTGCGGTCTTCTCGCATCCACATCCTCGACACCAAGCCCGAGCCGAAGAAGCCGCGCCTCGTGAAGATCATCGAAGGTGAGGAGATCGCTCGGCGCACGGGCTACAGCCGTCCTCACACGTCCCACTGCGGCCCCGATGGCATTTACATGAACGCGCTCGGCGCGGTTGACGGCGGCGGCCCAGGTGGAATCTTCATCCTCGATGCCGAGACGTTTGACATCCGCGGACGATGGGAGGCCGAGCGCGGACCGCAGCACCTCGCCTACGACTTCTGGTGGCACCTCGGTCACGACACGATGATCACCAGCGAATGGGGCACGCCGAATATGGTGGAAGCCGGCGTCAACCCTGAATTGCTCCTCGCTGGAAAGTACGGCAACGCGCTCCACGTGTGGAACCTCCGCACGCGCACTCACCAGCAAGTGCTCGACCTCGGTGCCGAACAGCAGATGGCGCTCGAACTGCGCCCGGCCCACAATCCGAGTGAAACCTACGGCTTTGTCGGCGTCGTGACGTCGCTCAAGGATCTCTCGTCCTCGATCTGGCTGTGGTATCGCGAGGGGAACAACGGCAGCAGCCGGTGGAAGATCCGGAAGGTCATCGAGATCGCCGCGCAGCCGGCCATGGCCGGCCAACTGCCTGACCTGCTGAAGGGGTTTGGCGCGGTGCCGCCACTCGTCACCGACATCAACCTGTCGCTCGACGATCGCTTCCTCTATGTCTCCTGCTTCGGCACGGGCGAGTTCCGCCAGTACGACGTCTCCGATCCGTTCAACCCGGTGCTCACCGGCAGTGTTCACCTCGGCGGCATCGTCGGGCGGACGGCGCACCCAAAGCAGCCGCAGAAGGCGCTCAACGGCGGACCGCAGATGGTGGAGGTCAGCCGCGACGGACGGCGCGTGTACGTGACGAACTCGCTCTATCGAAGCTGGGATGACCAGTTCTATCCCGACGGCGTCCGCGGCTGGATGGCGAAGCTGGATGTGAATCCGAACGGCGGCATCTCGCTCGACGCGACGTTCCTGCTCGAAACCGACGGCATGCGTCCGCACCAGGTGCGGCTCCAGGGCGGCGACACGTCGTCTGACTCGTACTGCTTCGCGTGAGGTCGATCATGGTGCACCAGATGAACGGATCGTGGGTGGGACTGCTGGCGCTCGGTGCCTTCCATGGTGTCAATCCCGGCATGGGCTGGCTGTTTGCCGTCGCTCTCGGCATGCAGGAGCGTCGCCGCGGCGCGGTGTGGCGAGCGATGCTGCCGCTCGCCGCCGGTCATGCGTTGGCCATCGCCGCGGCCCTGGCCGCGGCGATGCTGCTCGGCACCGTTGTGCCCGTACGGACGATTCAGTGGGTTGTTGGCGGCGTGCTCCTCACGCTCGGCATCTCGCGATTCTTCCGACACCGGCACCCGCGGTGGGTCGGCATGCAGGTCGGCCCGAAGGACTTGACCGTGTGGTCGTTCCTCATGGCCTCTGCGCACGGTGCCGGCCTGATGGTGCTGCCGCTGGTTCTGGGCGCCGCAGCCCTGCCGCACCACCACTACATGACACACGAGGCAGGCACGGGCGTCTGGTCCGCGTTGTCGGCAACCCTGATTCACAGCGCGGGCTATCTCTCCGTCACCGCGGTTCTTGCGGTCGCGGTTTTCGAGAGGCTCGGGCTCGGACTGCTGCGCAAAGCGTGGATCAATCTCGACCTCGTGTGGGCGATCGCGCTGGTCGTCACGAGCGTCGCGACGTTGGCCACGGCATGAAGCCGGTCGAGCGTTCAATCCCGAACGCTCGTGCCACTCACTATCGACACGTGTGAAAGGAAAATGAAATGAAGACCTATGTCAGCGCTCTCATCCTCGCCTCCACCGTCGTGCTGCCGCAAGGCGCCCGCGCCGAGCGTTCGGTGGGTCCCGTACCACCGCAGGTGCCAGCGAGGATTCAAGTGCCGCCCGGGTACAAGCCATTCCTCGCAGGGCACGCCATCGGGACGCAGGGCTATGTCTGCGTGGCCGTCGGCTCTTCGTACGGATGGACGCCGTTCGGGCCGCAGGCCACGCTGTTCAACGGGGAGAGTGAGCAGATCCTGACGCATTTCCTCAGCCCCACGCCGTATTCCCTTCTGCCCAACCCCACGTGGCAGCACTCTCGCGACTCCAGCATTGTCTGGGGCCAGGTGATCAGATCGTCCTCCGATCCAAACTTCGTGGCAGCCGGCGCGATTCCCTGGTTGCTGCTCGAAGCCGCGGTCGTCGGAGACGGCCCCACCGGCGGCGACAAGCTGCTCGTGACCCGGTTCATTCAGCGCGTGAACACCGTGGACGGGATGGCGCCCTCGACGGGTTGCGCCGGCCCGCAGGACATCACGAAGCGGGCACTCGTGCCCTACGAAGCCGACTACATCTTCTACAAGGAGAAGGCGCTCAACGAACCGCGCGAAGATTGACAGGCAACGACGGCGGGCACCTTCGCGTCTGAGGGCTTGGGGGGGCACGCTACTGCACGCGGCCGACGTAGCGGTCGAGCCAGGTGGACGATGCCGCCCTGATGCGCGCGGGCGTCAGGCCGCCGAGCGCAACCCGAGCAGCCGCTCGCCGCCCTCGGCGCGGAACACGGCCAGCGCCTCGTCACGGCGGGCCTGTGCGCGCCGAAGGATCTCGGTGAAGCGCGGGTTGTCGCGGAGGGGCGCCAGCCAGGGATCGTGCAGCAGCGGTTCCGTGACGGCGTAGCCACCGTCAACCGCCGTGCGTAAGGCGTGCAGCGCCAGATCGTGGCTGCCCAGTTTGCACAGGATGATCCCGCCGGTCGCATACCCTTCCGGGTCGCTCCAGCTCATTCGTCCCACCGCGCGCTCGGCCGCCTCGCGGGCGCCGGGTGCGTCGGAGAGGCAGGCGACAATCATCTCGTCCCAGGCCTTGTAGGTGGGCGGCGCATCGGCGGGCGCGTGGGGCCAGGCCGCCAACGCCTCCTCGCGGCGGCCGAGGCGGTAGAGGGCCATTACTTTGCTGTCGGGATCTCCGCCCTCGTCGATGCGCAAGATGCGCTCGTAGTCGCCGAGCATCAGATAGGCGTTGACCACGCTCGTGGGAATCCCGGGATCGAGGCGTCGTGCTTCCTCGTGCGCCGCCACCGAGGCGTTGAGCAGCCCGGCGTAGCGACAGGCATGGACCAGCCCGGCGAAATGCTCGGGATCGACCGCGCGCCTCGCCCGCTGCAGCAGGCGGCACATCGCGTCCACCGCTCGCCCAGCGTCGCACTCGAGTTGGGCGTAGGTACTTGTGAAGGACCGGCAGGTCGGGATTGAGCGCGAGGGCCCGCTCAAAGGAGCGCTCGGCCTCGCGGGCACTCCCGGTGTCGTCGAAGTACTTCCCCAGCACCCGCTGGCAGCGGCCGAGTCCCGCCCAGGCCGGCGCGAACTGAGGGTCGAGCGTCACGCATTTCTGGTAGACGTCGCGCGCCTCGGGGAAGCGAGCCCAGTCGCGCGCCAGCTCGTTGGCGCGCAGATACAGCTCGTAGACGCCTGGGCTGCGCGGCACGTCGGGCCGGAACGCGCGGCTATCGGACTCGCCGAGCGACTGCGATAGCGAGCGGACGATCCCCGCCACCATCTCGTCCTGCATCGCGAACACGTCTTCCAGCGGATGCTGTGAGGAGTGCGACCACACGACGGTGCCGGCGGGTGCTTCGACCAGCTGGGCCGTCGCACGAAGCTGGCTGCCGGCGCGAAGAATCGTTCCCATCAGCGCCACGTCCACGTCGGCGTCGGCGGCGAGCTTGCGCAGGTCGGGCGCCTGCGGGTCGAAGCGTGCCGCGGCGGCGCTGGAGCGCACGAGCAGGTTGCGCGTGCCGGTCAGCGACGTCGTGACCGCGTCGGGCAGGCTGAAGGACAGGAAGTCGGTCTCGGCGTCGGGGCGCAGCACGCGGAACGGCAGGGCGATGAACCGGGTCATCGCGCGCGCGGCCGGCGCGGAGAGCTCCGCCGAATCGCGATCGGCGATCACCTCGCGGATGGCGGCGGCCATCATCGTCGCCGAGTCGTAGCGGTCGGCGGCCTGCTTCTGCAGCCCCCTGTGGATCACGCGGTCGAGCCCGGCCACCGTGGCGCCGCCCGACAGGGCCGGCGGCTGCTCGTGCAGCACGGCGTGGAGCACGTCGATCATCGTCGCGCCGTCGAACGCCACCTTGCCCGACAGCATCTCGAACAGCATCGCCGCCAGGGCGAAGAGATCGGCGCGGGCGTCGAGCGGCTCGCCACGCACCTGCTCCGGCGCCATGTAGTTCGGTGTCCCGACGATGGCGCCGGCCTCGGTGAGTCGCGTCGCGCTGTCTCCGCCGAGGCTGCTGGCCATCGGACGGGCCAGACCGAAGTCGAGCAGCTTCACGCCGTGCGGCGTCAGGAACAGGTTCGACGGCTTCAGGTCGCGATGGATCACGCCGCGCGCGTGCAGCGCGTCGAGGGCGTCGAGGACCTGCAGCGCGATGGTTGAGGTGTCGGCCGGCGAGAGCGGCCCGCGCCCCACGCGCGCGCCGAGCGGCTCGCCGGCAAGGAGCTCCATCGCCATGACCAGCCCATCGTCGGTCTCCTCGACCTCGTAGAGCTGGCAGATGTTGGGATGCGAGATGCCGGCCGCGGCCCGGGCTTCACGCCACAACCGTTTGCGCGACGTGTCGTCGGTCTCGCCGCGAATCGTCTTCAGAGCGACAGTGCGGTCGAGCCGCTCATCGCGGGCCGCGTACACGACGCCCATGCCTCCCTCGCCGATCTTCCTGTCGATTTTGTAGCGTCCGATACGGTCGGGTACCGGCGGCGGCGCCGTGGAGGACATAAGACTTGATTGTAGCCGCACCGACGGTCACGTGCCGGCCAGGGCCGAGGAGTTCCTGCCCGAGGTGCGCAGTCTCAGAGTAGATGTTCTACACAACAATATGTAGAGCTCCGACTCAATGAGTCAGAAGCCCCCGTCTCGCGTCTCCTCGATGTTCCAGAACCAGGCGGTCAGGCGCGAATGTCTGAGCTGTGTCAGCGGTCCCAATCCCAGTCGTGGTCGCTATCGTTGTCGTGACCGTGCGACTTCACCTTGAAGCCGGAGATCTTGATCAGCGCACCGTGATTGCCGGGGCCGAGGTTGTCGTTGAAGCCGCGGTGTTGAATGTTCACGTAGGCCGCTTCGCCGGATTCGAGGAAGATGAACCCGGAAGGCTCGGCGCTAGTGTCGCGGATTGACGCGAAGCGGACGCAGCCATCCGTCTGGACATCGTCGTCATCGCCGTCCGGTAGACAAATCCACAAATCGTTGCCTCGCAGCTCGGTGACGAGCGGGTCGAGGCTCTTTACTGAGGTGACGGAGTTGTCTTCGAGGACTACGAGGTTGCCGGTGTGGGGCTGGAAGGCGACGTTGTCGAACATGCCTCGCTCCTCGCTGCCCGCCAGGAAACGATCGACCGTCGGAATGGTGCCAGTCAATGGGTTGGGAGCTGCCGTGCTCGGGGGATTCTCCACGAGGCACATGACTTCCGCCTTGACGCCGCTGTTCTCTACGATGCTGCTGTCGGTGTGGCTCATGCGGCCGGTGTTGGCCCAGCACGCTCTGAAGACGCCATCCTCGGCAGCGACCGGGTCGATGTCCATGTCCTCCGGACGGTAGTACCCGGTGAACCTCTGCAGGAGCTGCGCGTTTCTCAGGATGATATTGCCGGCAGCATCCGTGACATTGGTGCCGGCGAGGTTGACGGCGACCCAGGCGCCCTTTCCGGTCTCAGCCCCCTGGCCCCAGTTGGCCGAGCCCTGCGCGGCGACGCGCAGGCCGAAGACCGAGCCCGATGCCAACGGCGACTGTGCCGGCACGGCAATCGGCCCGCCGCCTGGGAAACCAATCGCGGGCACGAATTTGTAAATCCCCCCACCGGCGTTGCCACCGCTCGGCGCCAGCTCGTCACCGTAGATCATCGTGCCGTCCGGCCGGATGGCAAAGCTTTCGAACGAGAGGCTTCCGACTGCCTGGCGCTTCACGAGATGGAGCGGATCACTCGTGGTGCCTAGAGCGCGGTCGATCACGTTGATGGCGCTGCTGATGTGCTCGGGATCGATCAGCTCGTACAGGCCCCCCGTAGCGCCAGCCTCTTCGGCTACGATGATGGTGCCCCACGGCGTCCGCCGCACAGGATCGCAGGAGACCAGGCCGGTCACGATGGTGGTCGCGTTACTGTCTGCGGGCTTCGAGAGATCGACGCGCTGCACCGCGGGGACGGTGGTTTCCTCATCGCACACGAACAGGAACCTCGGATGGTCATCATTCGGCCAGAGCGCGAACTGGTCGGCGGCCGATGCCACACTGCTCGACACCAGCGACACGCGGAGACCCGGAGCGACTTGGATGGCCTGCAGGTTGTTCGGGCCGTCGTACGGGCCGAGCGCGCTCTCTTCGAGCGGGCGATTGATCCCAAACAACTGTTCGCTGTGTTCGGCCAGCTGAGACTCGACGAACGAACCGAAATCGCGGTGCCGATGATTGGCCTTGGTTCGAGATGGGAGAGCGACGACCGACACGACGACGATGAAAGCTCCGGCGACTATGAGCGATTTGCGCATGAACCTGACCTCCTGCCGCCAGTCACTGGAACAGGCGACTCGCGATGCTCACACGCGTGAACGACACGCACGTTACAGCCGCGTCAATTCGGCTGATCACATCCGCCGGCAAGCTGAACAAGGCGTGCGGGCGGTTCCGCGATCAATTCGATTCGAGGGAAGAGGCCACACTGCGGACGGTACCTGCCACGGTCACCGGCGCACTGTGCGGCTCACGCTCCGATATAATCCCCGCGACTCCACCGTGCCCCTGACTTCCGGTGTCCGCCTCGGCCCTTGCGAAGAGCACCGGCTCGTCGGCGCCGGCGGTATGGGCGAGTTCTGCAAGGCCCATCCCCGTGGGACAGAATGACATCATGAAACCAGTCCGGGTCGTGTGGGTGATAGGCGTTCTCGTCGCGGCAATTCTCGCTGCTGCGAGTCAGAGATCGCAGGCGCAGGCAACGGACGCTCGCCACGTGGTCGTGATTTCCATCGACGGCCTCAAGCCGTCAACGTACGCGGACGGGCCGTCAAAGGTGCCGACGCTTCGCCGGCTGGCGCGCGAAGGGGTGTACGCAGAGGGCGTCATCGGCGTGACGCCGACTGTCACCTATCCCTCGCACACCACGATGATCAGCGGTGTGCTGCCGGCGGTGCACGGAATCTACAACAACCGGATTCTCGACCCCGAAGAGATTTCGAACGCGAGTTGGTATTGGTACGCCCGCGATATCCAGGTGCCAACACTTCCATCCGTCGCCAGGGCGCGCGGCTTGCGCACCGCGGCCGTGAGCTGGCCGGTGACCGTCGGCGCCGACATCGACTACCTGATGCCGGAGTTCGGCGGTGTGGCGCAACATCGACAGTGGCTGGATCTCATCCGTGCCATTTCCAATCCCCGTGATTTGCTCGACGGCTACGAACGGCAGGTGAAACCGCTGGCCTGGCCACTCACCGACGACGATCGCACCGGTGTTGCGGCGTGGATCATGCGTACCTATCGACCGCACCTGATGTTGCTGCACATTTTCGCCACCGACGATGCGCAGCACGCGTACGGCCCTGGCTCGCCGGAGGCGCTGGCAGCGATCGAGGGTGCCGACACCCACGTGCAGCAGATGCTCGACGCCTTGAGCGACGCTGGACTGTCGGAGCGTACCGACGTCGTCGTCTTGTCGGACCACGGATTCCTGCCGCTCGACACCGCGCTGAACCCGAACTACGTGTTCAAGCGCGAGGGTCTGATCGAAGTCGATGCCACCGGAAAGATTACGCGCTGGGACGCGTATTTCTACGGAGCGGGAGGATCGGGCTTCGTGATTTTGAAGGATCGCAATGACCCTCGTCTCCGAGACAGGGTCGGGAGGTTGCTGCAGGGGATGGCCGCCGAACCGGCGAACGGCATCCTCACGGTCTGGGCCGAGGATGATCTGCGTAAGCTCGGCGCCGAACCACGCGCCTCGTTTGGCATCGATCTTCGGAGTGGCTTCTACTCGGGCGGCGGCCATGACGCGTTGCTGACCAAGCCTGCGTCCAAAGGCGGCCACGGCTTTGCGCCTGCGCGCCCGGAACTCCACGCATCGCTCATCATGCGGGGGCCGGACGTGGGACGTCCTGGCAATCTGGGCATCGTGCGCATGACTCAGATCGGGCCGACCATCGCTTCGTGGCTGCAGGTGGCGCTATCCGACAAGGCTGACGCTCCACTCACGCTGGCCAGGCCATCTGCCGCGCCTCCGCGCGCGGCAGTGGTCGAGCCGTCGGTCGCGGTGTTTCGGGCACCTCTCGAGGGACCTCCGTCCGGCCGTGCCATGCCGCAGGGGTGCCGCGCCATCCAGACGACACCGCCGCGCACGATGACAGAAGTTGAGATGGAAGGGCAGAGGGACCCGTACAAAGCCGAGCGCGCGAGTGCTGCCGCAGCAGGCGCGAACGCGTTGCTCGTCTTGTCGAAGGTGATCATGCCCCGTCGCAATTTCGACTGTCCCACGGCGGTGCGGATTACCGACTGCCCAGGCAGGTACTGGTGCGTGGCTCCAGGTCGTGTTCGAGAGCTACGCCTGCACGGCGGACGCGCTCACAACGCTGTCGACGCCTCCTCCCAAGAGGTAAGCGGCGCGACCACCGCTGGGACGTGGCGGTCGAAGCTCAGCCAACGAACAGCACTGATCTGTCGATCGTGGGGAGATTTCGCTGCGGTCTCGCCTGATTCAACGTCCTCGACGATTGCGGTCAGGCCGTGCCCCACCGCACAGTCAGCCTGCCTGCCTAACCGAAGCTCGCCCGAAGGCGAGCGAAGGCTGGCCGCCACCAGCTTTCGACGACTTCGACGACGACGATGGTGATGTTGTCAGCGCCACCGTTGCGGTTGGCGGCACTGATCAGATAGTCGCAAATGCGTTGCGGAGCGCGCAGCCGCCCGATTGCGTCGGCGAGGGCTGCGTCCTCAACCATTCGCGTGAGGCCATCGCTGCAGAGAAGGAGATAGTCGCCCGGCACCACCGGGACCTCTTGCAGATCGACGTCGACGTCCGGCCCGCCTCCCAACACGCGGAGCAGAACGTTCTGTTCGCTGGACTCCAGGCTCTGCGCACGGTTCAGCACGCCGGCGCGAACCTGCTCCTCGACGAGCGAGTGGTCGCACGTGAGGAGTTGCAGGCCGTTGTCGTGCCACAGGTAAGCACGGCTGTCGCCGACGTGGGCCACGCTGGCAATGTGGTGGTTCACCCACGCACCGACGACGGTGGTGCCCATCTCGGCGCGGCGGGGATCGCTCTGACCGTGGTGGTAGATCACCGCATTCGAACGTCGCACCGCTTCGCCGAGACGATTCGTCCACGGCAGGTAGCTGCTCGCACGATCCGCGGGCTCGTCAACCTCATCGCCCGTTTCCAGACGCTCGAGGATGGCATCCGCAGCCAATTGGCTGGCGACTTCTCCCGCAGGCGCGCCACCCATGCCGTCGCAGACGATGAACAGCCCGCGATCCTCGCGCAGGACGTACACGTCCTCGTTGAGCGTGCGGACGCGACCCGTATCCGTGCCAGCTCCAACACGCAGGCGCATGTCGCTTCCTTTCACCTTCCGCGCCCGAGACGATTCCCGTCCGCCTTTTTTCCAAAGACCTTGGGCGCGCGGCCAGTGCGGTCCGTGAGCGCTGACAGCAACGGGGCAATCTGAGATTCCTCGAACCTCATGACCACGTAACGCGATTCCATGTTGGTCCGCACGACCAGCCAGTGCCGGCGGGTCGATCGGTCGAGCGGCCGCAGCGCCCCCGTGACCGGTGCTGGGCCCTTCGCCGAGCTCCACAAGGGCTGCCGTCCGAGCGAGTAGGCGGTCGAGATGACGCTGCCGTAGGGCACGAGGTGGAGCGGGTGGACCGTCTCGGTCGTCACCGTGAATTTGCAGTCCGACAGTGTCAGCTGCGCGTCACGCTCGACGCCACCGCGCACCATGACCTTCGTCTCGAACACGAGAGGAGGCGGTGTCGTCACGACTGGCTCAGTGTGGCTTCGGTTTCGCATGGAGCAGGGGGATGCAGGCGAGCGCTGACACGCACGCCGCAAACGCGACGAGGCTTGATTCGACGCGGGACGCACGCCCGCTCGAGAACCTGACGCTCCGGCCGGGCGGTCGATTCTCTCGCGAGGCCGCTGCAGCCGCAGACGGCTGCGGAAGCTTCGACAGCGCGCTGTTCCGCCTGACGGAATAGCCGGCGGCTCTACCCAACGCCACCCGAAACGCCGCTGCTGTCTGAAATCGATCGCGCTGAGACTTGGCGAGCGCGCGCATGATAATCGTTTCGCACCACGCCGGCAGATCGTTGCAGTGACGCCACAATGGCGTCGGCGCATTCGAGAGCTGCTGCTGAAGCATATCGAGCCGTGTGTCCGCCGTAAAAGGCAGCGCGCCGGTCAACACGCGATAGAACATCACACCGACCGAGTACACGTCCGCCGCTTCGCCGACGCCTTCGCCGAGCGCCTGCTCCGGCGCCATGTAGGCGGGCGTCCCGACGATATAGCCCTCCGATGCGGAGTGTTCGGCGCGCCGTGCGTGCGCCACGCCGAAGTCCATGATCTTGATCCCCAGCTCGGTCAGCATGACGTTTGCCGGCTTCACGTCACGATGGACGACACCAGCGCGATGCGCATGTTCGAGCGCCGATAGAATCTGGTCGATCAGGTACGCGGCGCGATCGAGCGGCAACGGTCCAAGACGATCGCAGAGCTGCTCGAGCGTTTCGCCGCGAACCAGCTCCATGACCATCAGCAGCTCGGTCGGCGATGTGAAGAGCTCGTGAATGGTGGCGATGCCCGGGTGATTCAGGCTCGCGAGCACCGCCGCTTCCGCACGGAAACGCTCGAGCGCCTTGGGTTCGGCGAGAGAAGGATTGAGGATCTTGACAGCGACTTCACGACCGAGCGACTCGTCCACGGCACGGTAGACGACGCCCGTCGCGCCCCGCCCGAGCGTGCCGATGATTCGGTACTTGCCGACAGTGGTGCCATGCATAGACACGTCGCACCGACGCCAGGCTGGGGATGGGCGTACAGTACGACGCCGGCGGCGCCGTGTCAATGCGTCGAAAGCGCACTCGAGCGGGTAACGCTTTTGGCTCCGCGCTTACAGAATGTGCCTCGGAGCACGCGTCGGCCGCGCGACTTCTCGCCTGCGGGCCGACGGCGTGGAACTTGAATCCCATCCAGTCCGCGGGATGGGTGTGCGTGCCGCTTGCCGAGCGGTCGAGACAAGGAGCGGAGGCCGCGATGGCGAGACTGACGCTACAACTTCAAGACCGAGTGTTGAAGGAATACGCGATTGGAAGGATGGCGACCATCGGCCGCCAGGCCGACAACACGATCGTCATCGACAGCCCGGCCGTGTCGAGCCATCACGCGAGCCTCGTCAACGACGGCGGGCTGCTCGCCGTCGAAGACTTGCAAAGCACGAACGGCACGTTCGTCAACGGCGTTCGCGTGAGCCGCAAGATCCTCAAGCACGGAGACGTGCTCCAGGTCGGTAAACACAGCCTGATGCTCGACCAGCTGTCGGACGATGCAGCGCAGCGCGCCGAAGACGCCGGCGAACCGACGCCGAATCAGGGTGAAACTGTCTTCATCGACAAGCGGACCCTGGTTGCCAGGCTGATGCAGTCCGAGACCGAGGCGCGGAAATACGACGTCTTGCTGGCGAGACTCACCGACGTCGAAACTGCCGCTCGGCGGGCGACGACGGAAGCGCAGACGGCGGTGCTACGCGTGATCGCAGGCCGCGCAGATCAGACGGTCTACCGGCTCGACGCGCAGACCTCGATGATCGGCAAGAGGCAATCGTGTCTGGTCCGCTTGCGCGGCTGGTTCAAGCCGCAGCTCGCGCTGGCGATCTCGCGCAACCGTCAAGGGTACGTGGCCACGTGGCTCGGCGGCGCGATCATCATCGACAACAAACCCATAAATGGACGCCATGAGCTGAAGAACGGCGACCTCATCGACGCCTGCGGTCTGCTGCTGGAATTCAACTTGGAAAAGTAAGACGATCGATGGCGACTAGAAGGTGAAACAGGTGACGCCGCCGTAGGTCCAGCGACGGTTCTCGACGCATCGCACGAACACCTTCTTCAGCGAGACCGGATCGGCAACGCCTCGACAGAGCGGCTCCCACTGCACTTCTTGACGCAGCCGGTGCTCCCCGAAGGAATACGGCGTACTGAAGAACAGCGATCGGGGTCGACGTGAGTTTTCGCCGGTAAAAGACTGCCGGTTTGTGCGCCTTGGCAACCACGATCGGCCTGACAACGAACCCCTTCTGATTCATGGTGTCGGCGACGCCATCCCCGCCGAAGCTCGCGCGGAATTCAGTCGCGACCGGAGGAGGATGAATTGGGGCCTTCCGCCTTTGGCCAGGCAATCTGCGGTGATCGATAGAAGTTGATGCCCAATGCCGACCAGCGCGGTCCGTGCAGAGCCAGTCGTAATCTGAAGTCGTCCCACTGTCGTGATTTGAGCGGTGACCAGGCGATCTCCGCGAGCGCGGGGAGACGTGGAAACGCCATGAAGTCGAGGTCGCCCCTTGTCGCAACCGTCTCTGTCCACAACGGCGCTTCTATGCCGATGATGTTGTCTGCAGGAAGGGACCCAACCGAGCTGGCGGGATCCCAGTCGTAGGCGGTGCGGACCTCGATCTCACCGGCCCAATTCAACCCGAGGATGGTTGTCTTGTCATACTTCATGTCCAGATAGCTCTTCGACGCCGGCGATACGATCAGCCTGGCGCCCTTCGCTGCCTCGACGTGTGACGCCTCCGGGCGCCAGTGCTGGACGATCGTGGTCGGCAGCAGCGTGGCGGGAGCGATGTCGCCCCATCCGACGACCTCCTTGCCCTGCTTCTGGACGATTGACTGCGCTCGCTCGACAAATCGTCGAAATTGGTCGGGGGTGAGCTTCTGGTTCTCGTCGCCGCCGATGTGAAAGTACGGACTCGGCAACAACGCGGCAATCTCCCGGACGACGTCCGCGATGAATGTGTAGGTGACGTCCTTGTCGACGCACAGCGTGCTGAAGCCGACCTCGATGCCCGAGTACAGCGGCGGCGCCTTACCGTCACAGTTCAACTCGGGATACGACGCGAGCGCAGCGTTGGTGTGGCTGGGCATGTCGATCTCGGGAACGATCGTGATGAACCGCTCGGCCGCGTACTTCACGATGTCGGCGAACTGGGCCTGCGTGTAGAAACCTCCAGCGCCACCGCCCACTTCGGTCGTGGCGCCGTGAGCCGTCAGGTTTGGCCAGGACTTGATCTCAATTCGCCATCCTTGATCGTCGGACAGGTGCAGGTGCAGTCGATTGAGTTTGTACAAAGCCATCAAGTCGACGTAGCGTTTCACATCATCGACGCCGAAGAAATGGCGCGCGACGTCGAGCATGGCGCCGCGCCACACGAACCGCGGCCGATCCTGAATCTTGCCGAGCGGCACCGCGATGGCGCGCGGCCTGGCCGCCTCATATTCGATCGACCATGGCAGCAGCTGCCGCAACGTCTGAACGCCGTAAAACAACCCGGCCGGTTTCGAGGCGGCAATCCGGATGCCGTCGGCGGCAACCGTCAGCTCGTACCCTTCATCGCCCTGGTTCGCGTTCGCGGCGCTGGCGGTCAGGAAGATGGTTCCGGCGGGTGCGGCGCCGCTTGCCGTGCGCACCGGCGGCGCTGACGGCAGCGCGGACGCGAGCAGCCTTCGCCAGCTGCGACGCCATGCGTGCAACGCTTGGATCGTCCGACGGCTCGTAGAGGATGGACGTCGTCGGCGTGATGGCGAAGGTCGATCCCGTGTTGATGTCGATGAAAGCCGGCAGCGGGATCACGCTGTGACGCAGTGGCTGGTCACCGCGTGCCGCCGGCGTCCGAGCGGCAGGGTTGGTTCCGCAGGCGCTCGAGAGCACCGCGACCGTGACCGAGGCGGCGAGCATCAAGCGGTTGGTCATGCGCAGTACTCCGATGTGGATTTCGACACGGCGTTTGCGACAGGACCGGCGAGGCCGCATGGGGTCGCGATGAAGTGAGCGCGGCTCGCCCACTCGTGGCTCGTCGTGGGGCTGGCGGCGTCGGTACGTCAGTAGCCCTTCGTCGTGATCCAGAAACTCTCTTGCCACGAACCGCCGGGCGGGATGCTCTGGAGGTCCTTGTAGACGCCCTTGTGCGCGAGGTTCAGCGCGTTGGTGATCGCGGCCATCGGCTCGAACGCGATGAACCCCTTGCCGGCCGGTGCGGGCGCATCCACGGCTGGCGGAACGGCGGGAGGGGCGACTTTGACGCCTTGCGCGGGGTCGACGGGAAACGGCCCCGACGGGCCGGGTGCTGCGGCTGGCGCACCCTGACCGGCGCCGCGTCCGCCGCCCCCACCCGCTCGGCCACCGCCGCCAGCCGGCGCGAGCGGCGTCGACCAGGCCAGGACGGTCTTGAAGTTCGGCCCCAGGCTGACGTGCAGTTCCTTGCCGTTGTACATCAACTTCATCGTCGCGCGGCCGTTTGCGTCGCGAACCAGATCGGTGAACACGTCATCGATCAGGGCGTATTTCTTGAGCTCAATCGCCGTCCGATCGGCACCAAAGAAGTTCTCGATCGGTTGCGTTTCGCCAGTCGGGAGGCGCTGCGGAATCTCGACCCAGTGGGTCTTCGCGTCGAGCGAGACGGTCCAGTCGTTCCGGTTGCCGTCTGGCAGTTCGAAGATCGGGTGGAAACCAATGGCGACCGGCATCGGCTCGGTGCTGAGATTGTCGAGCCGCGTCTGCACTTCGAGTGCGCCGTCCGACACGCGGTAGGTCATCGTGATCGTGTGCGCGAAGGGGAACTGCGCCATGAAGAGCGGGTTCTTGTAGAAATCCAGCCGGCACGTGACCCAGGCGCTACGCTGGTCGGCTTTGGCTTCGACCAGCTGCCACGCCTTCGAGCCATTGACGTACCCGGTCGATGGAATCGGCCCGCGCACGTTCCCGAGCTCGAGGTCGAAGTTGTATTTCTTGCCGTTGGCGTAGAACGCCGTCTCATCCAGCCGGTTGGCGAACGGCGCCAGCAACGGCACGCCGTTGAAGCCGGGCCGCGCTTGAAAGTCCGTCAGCGCCGCTGCCGTGCGCACCAGGTCTTTGCCCTTGACCTGCACGCGCCAGGCGTTGCTCATACTCCAGACGACCGAGACGTTCATCTGTGCGGTGGTGTCCGTCAGTTCGACGATCTCGCCGTTCTGTTTCGCCGCGTAGCGCTCGGCCGCCGCCGGCGCGGCCCACGCCGCAACCATGGCGGCCGCGACGGCAATTTGCATCATCTGCTTCATATGAGCTCCCGACGGAACGGAAATGACGCAGGTGCGCGACCGTGGTCGCGCACCTGTCACCACGCATGGACTCGGAGCTCGCGACTAGCCACGGCCTCCGGGCGGCGTCGTGCCGCGCCCCGCGGGAGGCGTGCCACCGCGGCCGGCCGGGGCCGGCAGCAATGATACGAGCTTGTCGTCTGCGAGCGGAACTGACTGGCTGACGGTGTCGAATACCATCGCCTGCGGGCTCTCCTTGGTGAAGGGTTTCCATTCGAGTCCCGGCTGGCTGGGATTGCCCGTGCGAGCGAAGTTCAGCCATGCCTGGGCGACCTTGTCCTGCAGCGCCATGGCGACCGGTCCCCCACCCGTGGCCGTCTTGATCTGCGGCACGTTCAGGGCATGGAAGCAGAAGGCGAGCTCCGAGCAATGGAAGGCCGTGATGCCTCCATTGATCGGATATTCCCACGCGAACAAGTAGTTGTAGACCGGCGCCTTGGTCTTCTCGAGCTTGCGGGTCAGCAGGTTCTTGACGCCCGGGCGCGATCCGCCAGCGTAGTACAGCACGTCCTGGATCTTCTTCTGTGGGAACGCCTGTTTGAATTGCGCGACGACGTCGCCTTTCTTGTCCGCGAAGGCGGCGCTCAACTGGTCGTCGATTTCCTTTTGCGACCACTCGTTCTTGCGGCCGTCACCACGGGTCAGCGTGCCCTGCATCTCGCTGAAGACCGATCCCGCCATCAGCGGAATCGTGTCGGCCCAGTCGCAGAACTCGCGCATCACGTACTGATCGTCGGCAATGACTTCCCAGTTGAGCGCGGGCCTTCCCAGCTCCTGGGCTGCCGACCGCAGCGCCGCCACCCCGGCGGTGATCAGGGACGGGTACGGCACCGTTTTCAGTTTGTCGATCTGGTCGCCCGTCAAGTTCAGGTTCTTGAGGGTATGCGCCGCGATCGTCTGCTGCGCCTTGATGCTCGCTGCGGGATCGGTGGTGCGGTAGGTATTGTTGCCGCCACTCTGCGCCGCCACTTTGTGAAACAGGCCCTTCGCGACCGGCGTGTGCAGCATGCGCACCACTTTGCCGCCGCCGCCGGACTGCCCGAAGATCATGACGTTACCCGGATCCCCGCCGAAGGCCTCGATGTTGTCGCGCACCCACTGGAGCGCCACCACCAGGTCCACGGTGCCGGTATAGCGGGAATTCGCGTACTGCGGACCATAGGCCGAGAGGTCGAGCGTCCCAAGAATATTCAAGCGGTGATTGACGCTGACGACCACCACGTCGCCGAACTCGCTGAGGCTGCGGCCGTCGTAGGCGTAGGACTCCATGGAGGAGCCGTTCGTGAACCCGCCGCCATGCATCCAGACCATGACCGGTTTCTTCGCGGCGGGGGCGAGATTCTGGGTCCAGACATTCAGATACTGGCAGTGCTCGTTCTCGATCCAGTATCGATGTGGAAACACGAGCTCATCGGCGCTGACCGTCGTCTGTTCAGGACTCGGGCAGACCGGCCCCCAGGCCTGGGCGTTCTTGACACCGGCCCACGCCGCGACCGGCTTGGGCAACTCGAACCGGTCCGCCTCTGCGTAGGGGATACCGAGGAAGGATGACGTCTTGCCTTCCCTGAGGCCGCGGAGCGTTCCTCCTTTGACCTGGACCACCGGGGGGGCCAGGTTGGGATCTGTGGCCGGCGCGGCGGCCGAGGCCCCGCTGGGCTTCTCCCGCGCGAAAGTGCCGCCACCAACGCTGGCCATCGCGCCGCCGATCAAGGCAGTCGTGGTTCCCAGCATCGTCCGGCGGTTCATGCGACCCAATGGCTCTCGGGATTCATTCGTCATTGCAATTCCTTCCTGTGGATTCTGCCGCCGCACCGCACTACGTCACCACTCGCGAATCTCTGGTGGCGTTGTCAGCAGATGGCGACTGCTAATACTTTCCTCGGGTCCGAAATGTTGACACGGGTCCCCGGCTTTGGACACTGGCGGAGAGGTAGGACGGGAACCCCATAAGACGCTTCAGATCCTGTAAGTTGCAGATTCTATGGCAATTCCTTGTGCCGATGTTCCTCCGAGCGCCAGAATCCGCCCGGCACGCTACTCCACGCGCAACGCCTCGAGCGGATCGATGCGGGCCGCGCGGCGCGCGGGAATCCAGCTCGCGAAGAGCGCCACACCAATCACGACCACCGCCACGAGCGCTGCAAGGCCGAGCGTCCCCGTAGGCGGCTCGTTCCCTTCCACCGCCGACATGACGCGCACGCCACCGATCCCGAGCGCGAGACCGACGACCAGGCCGAGGAGACAGAGGCGCAGACCGCGCCGCACGAACTGCCTGACGACCTGACGACTCTCGGCACCAAGCGCCGTGCGAATGCCAATCTCACGGACCCGCTGCCCCACGGCGAACGCCACCACGGCGTAGAGGCCGATGGCAGAGAGCAGGAGCGCGAGAGCGCCGGTCCCGCCAGCAGCGGTGATGGCGGTGACGACGGAACGCCGTTCCGACGCTTCGACGGCCGCGAGCGTTCGCGCGGCAACGATGGGCAGCGCCGGTGCCTCGTCGGCCGCCGCTCGGCGAATCGTGGGCAGCAGGTGTTCGGCCGGACCGTGCGTGCGGATGAGAAGGTGACCGGTCGTGTGCACGCCCGGCATGAAGATGCGCGCCACACCACCCTCGCCGTCTCGCGCGCCGGTGGTCGCATCGTCCACGACGCCGACGACGGTGAACGTCCGGATGCCGCGCAGATTGCGACCAACCGAGACGAAGCGCCGGCCGATCGCGTCGGCGCCGCCCCACAGCCGGCGTGCCAGGCCGCTGCCGATGACGATGGCGCCGTCGTTGGTTCCAGAGGCGGCGCGCTCGGCTGCGTCGAAGTCGCGGCCGCGCACGAACGAGATGCCCATGAGCGGGAAGTAGCCGGCCGGCGCCGCGATCGCGGCAGCCTGCTGCGGCGACGGCAGCTCCAGCCCGGCCACGATGTCGGCAGGATGGACCTCGATGTCGAAGGAGTCGTTGTTCTCCTGTCGCACGACGCCTGCGACGCCGGGTACGGCCGCGAGTCGGTGCTGCAGGCGGACGAGCGTTCGCTCGCGCTCCTCGTCGAGCGCTCCGTAGCGCGGATTGACGTTGAAGCGCAGCTCGAGGATACGGTCGGCGTAGGGCTGCGCCGGGAGTTCACCGAGATCCGCGCGCATCTCCAGCAGCAGCGCGCCCATGCCCAGTAGCGCCGGCTGCGTCAACGCGATCTGAGCGACCACCAACCAGGATTGGAGCCGCAGCCGTCGCGCGACCACGACGCCGGCCGAGTCCTTCAGCGCCTCGTGCAACGCCAGACGAGTGGCGTGCAGCGCCGGCGAGACCCCGAACAGCACCCCAGCGACGAGAGCCAGGCTGAACGTCAACGCGATACTGCGCCAGTCGATCTCGATCGCGAGGTCCGGGATGCTGGCATCGAAGAGACCCAGGAGCAGCCAGATCACGAACAATCCCAGCGCACCGGCGGCCATCGCCAGCACCACGGTCTCGGTCACGAGTTGTCGCACCACGCGGCGTCGACCCGCGCCGAGCGCGAGCCGCACGGCGATCTCGCGCCGGCGCGCGACGCCGAGACCGGCGAGCAGCGCGCTGACGTTGGTGCACGTAATCAGCAGAACGAGCACCGGAAACATCAAGGCGATCACGGGGCCTGCCGAGCTCGCCTCATTGTTGACTGCTGGGGCGCCCGATGGCGGAAAGTAGTTGCTGGCGATGAGCGGGACGACGTCGGTGGACGCGACCGTGCCCGTCGCCGGCGTCTCACGCGCCGACCGTGCGGCGATCGCCTCGACGGTCGGTCCCGTCTGATCGGCGCGCACACCGGGCTGCAGGCGCGCCGCGAGGCCAAGGCGGGCGTCGTCGTAGCTGGTGAGCATCGCGGTCGTGCGCTGCACCTGCGGACGCGTGCTGAGCGGCAGCCAGACGCGCATCTGCGACCCGCCCGTCCGCGCGCCGGCGAATCGGCGCGGTGCGACGCCGACGATCGTGACCGTGACGCCGTTGACCTTCATCGCGCGGCCAATCACGTCCGGCGAGCGCTCGAAGTGTCTCTCCCACAGCACGTGGCTGATCACGGCGACGAGCGGCGGCGCGGCGTCGGCGTCGTTCGCGTCCATCGGGAGTCCCGCGCCGAGTGTCGGGCGAAGACCCAGAACCTGGAAATAGTTGCCGGTGACGTAGGTCGCGGCGCCGCTCTGCAGATTCGCCTCGCGGGTGCCGACGTCGAAGACGATATCGGACGACGTCCACGCGGCGACGTCGCTGAACAGCGTCCGCTGCGCCGCGTACTCCCGATACTCGGGATACGAGAATTCGCGGCCGATCGCACCACCCGGTCGGGTGCGATCGATGCCGCGGATCCGGACGAGCGACTCCTGCCGCGGAATGCCCGGCACCGGACCATTGACGAACGACTGGACGAACAGGGACAGCGCGGTGCTGAAACCGATTCCGATCGCGAAGATCCCGATCATCGTTGCGGTGGCAAGCGGCGCGCGCGCGAAGTGACGGGCGGCGAAGCGAAGGTCCTGAACCGTGTGTTCGATCACGTTCACGCGTCGCACGTCCCGGCACGCTTCTTTCGCCTGCTCGATGCCGCCGAAGGCGCGCAACGCCGCCTGGCGCGCCTGCTCGCGCGCCACGCCGCGGGCGACATCCGCCGCCACGCGCCGGTCGATGTGGTCGCGGATCTCGTCGTCGAGTTCCTGCTCGACGCGAGCGCGGCGGAGGACCGATCGCAGTCGAAGCCGCAGAGTGGACAGCAGGCGCCGCAGCCGCATCGCTACAACTCCTTCAACTTGACGACGCGCGAGATGGCTCCAGCGAGTCGTTCCCAGTCGGCCATTTCCCGATCGAGAGCGCGCCGGCCAGCACGCGAAAGCGTGTAGAACCTGGCGCGGCGACCGGTGTCGGAGACCTGCCACGTGGCGGTCAGCCAGCCCTCGTGCTCGAGCTTGTGGAGGGCTGGATAGAGCGAGCCCTCGCTGACCTGCAGCACGTCGCCGGACACCTGCTTCAGGCGTTGGGCGATCGCCCACCCGTGAAGCGGCCCGAGCGCGACGATCTTGAGCAGCAGCAGGTCGAGCGTGCCCTGCACCAGGTCAGACGGTCTACTCATTACACCTCGGTTACCGAGGTTATAACACGACTGTCATCGGCCTCGGGAACTTGCGGGGAGTATTCTCTGCGCCGCCTGCGAGCTGAAATTGAGACGTTGCGCGATGCGAGACGTGTGCAAGATGCCTCACTCATAACTGAGCAGCGACGTCTAAAAGAGTTGCGTGACCAACAGGGCCCCCTCGATTCCGTGGTTACTCTGTGGGTGTTGTGTCGCGATGCAGAACGTAGATGAGCCTGGAGAACGAGATTGACTTGACATGCGAGGACCAATCGACACTTCGGCACATACATCAGGCTCGCAAACGACCCGCTCGGGAGGAGGGCCACGTGGGCGGCACCAAGCTGGAAGGATCAAACGGACACGGCGGATATGCCTTCGGTCCGTTCGTCGTCGATTCCGTCAAGCGTCAACTGTGGCGGGAACGTCGTCTCGTGCCCATCACGTCGAAGACCTTCGACGTGCTCGTCGTGCTGCTCGAACATCGAGACCACATCGTCAGCAAAGATGAGCTCCTGAACCGCGTGTGGCCGGACACCGCCGTCAACGAGAACAATCTGGCCCGCCAGGTTTCGTCGCTGCGGCGCGCGCTTGGCCAGCGTCCCGACCAGCACGATTTCGTCGTCACGATTCCCGGCAACGGATACCGATTCGTCGCCTCCGTCCAGAACCTGCCGGATGTGCGACGAGAGCTACTGACGGCCCCCTCGACAGTGCTCGGAGCCGACCGCGACATGCATTGGTATGGGGCCGCGGAGCCTGCCCTGGACCTCGACGCTCATCGCGCCGCCGATGAGCTTTTGTCAGGTCAGCCCATCCCAAGAGTCAGCCCAGACGACGGGCATGCGGGTTCGTCGACCGGACTGCGCCGGCGGTGGACGGTCTTCGGAACACTCGTGGCCACGGGCTGCGCCCTCCTTGCGACTGTCGTCGCCGTGACGTTGCTGCGGCCCGCGAATCCGAATCCGCAACCTCGACGAACGCTGCAGCGCATCACCTATGACGAAGCGGCGCTGCCGCGAGACGCCGCGTGGGCGCCGGATGGTCAGTGGCTCGTCTACACGAACGACCGCACGGGAAATGCCGATCTCTGGAAACAGCGTCTTGGAGATCCTGACCCGGTCCGCCTGACAACGTCGGAGGCGAACGAGTCGCAGCCGCGGTGGTCACCCGATGGTCGATCGATCGTGTTCCGATCGGAGCGCGACGGCGGCGGCTTGTATGTCATTCCGGCAAATGGCGGGGTCGAACGTCTGGTCTCCACGTTCGGTTACGAGCCGCTCTGGTCACCTGACGGAACACTGATCCTCTTCAAGCGTTCGGCGGTGCTTCCTGACCTGCCGACCATCTACGTTGTCGGCCTGGACGGAAAGCCGCCACGACCCGTCCGGCCCGACGTGCTCGGTCAATTCAGGTCCCTGCATGCCTCGTGGCACCCCGACGGCCGGCGCATTTCCATCTGGGGAACGATCGGCAAAGAAGAAGTGAAATTCCTGACCGTGCCCCTCGACGCCGGCAGCGCCACCACACCAGAGATGTCGCCGCGGGTTCAGCAGGACCTCGCGAGCGTTTCGGCGGGGAGGTTCGTCTGGGCGCCATCGCGTCGGTACATCTACTTCGAGGGGCTGGCGAGCGATACGCAGAACGTCTGGCGCGTCACCGTCGATCCGCTGACAGAGAAATGGATTGATGGCCCCGAACGCCTGACCACTGGCGCGGGGCAAGAAGCGAACCTGGCCATTTCGCCTGACGGCACGAGGCTCGTCTTTACCGCGACGTCGAGCAGGACGAGGCTATGGGAGTTTCCCTTCGACGCAGCCGGCGGGCGAGTCACCGGCCAGCCGTATCCCATTACTCAGGGCAGCACGGGAGAAGTCGATTTCGACGTGCGCGCCGACGGGTCAAAGATCGCCTATCAGACCGTCCGGGCCGGCCGCAACGAGTTGTGGGAACGATCGACTGTCGCCGGACAGGAGCGGCTGCTGCTGTCGAGCACGGACTCCCGCCTCGCGAAACCGCTGTGGTCGCCCGATGGCGCGAAGCTCGCGTTCTTGCGCTGTGCGACGCGGGACCACTCCGTCGCAGTAGCGGTACTCAATACCGACGGCAGCGGTGACCGCGTGCTCTCGCTGCCCCGCGACGTCGAGATGCAGGGGTCTGACTGGTCGAAAGATGGCCAGGCTATCCTCGGCGCCTGTCGATTCAATCGGTCCGAGCGATACTCGACATGTTTGGTTCCCCTCTCCACTGTCAATGAGCCTGGGGAGTCGCCTGTCCAGGTTATCGCGTCGGATTCAAAGCGCAATCTCTACAACCAGCGATTCTCCCCCGATCAGCGCTGGATCACCTTTCTCGCACACGACCTCCTGTACGCCTCCACGTCGACGGTTTACGTTATACCTACCGCCGGTGGCGCCTGGCGCGCGATCACCGACGGAGCGTGGTTTGACGACAAGCCGCGGTGGGGGCCCGACGGACGGATTCTCTACTTCGTGTCGAATCGCACGGGGGTCGCGAACGTCTGGGGCCGACGATTCGATAACTCCACTGGCACGCCTATTGGCGAGCCATTCCCCGTCACGTCGTTCCGGTCCGCGCAGTTCGTGTTAACGCCGCGGACCGTGCAGATGGATATCGCCATCACGGCCACGAAACTGCTCCTGCCGATGAGCGAATCGCGCAGCGAAATCTGGATGCTGGACCAAGTCGATCGCTGAGGCGTCGGTTCGCGCACTTCACACTAAGAGGACCAACTCCGCCACGGACTCGGACTGGCGCGAGCTACGCCAGCGTGATGAAGTTCTTGCCGCTCGGTCCAATCTCGTGTTGTCCCGCTCATAGGCCCCCGCGTTTCAACTCTTTTCAGCTTTTTTCATCGCCTCCTCATAGACGCAAGGCTAAGCAGTGCCGTAACTTCCGAAGACATGGGAAGAGTGATTGCCGGCTGCCCGACCGTGCGGGCTGGACTCATCGTGGGAGTCGGCGCCTGGCGGACAGACGACATATCAGTGCTGGATTATGTCCGTCGCTGTTGAGTTTCTGAACGGCCCACGAGTTCTGATGCTGCGAGTGTACGCCCAGTGGAAGGCTGCGGAACGGCGTACCGCCGTGAAACACGTGAGGGCGCACGGCTGCTATCGTCCGGGCATACCAGTCCTGATCGACAGTACGGAGGTCGCTCCCGATGGAATGCCCGACGTGCGTAGGCTGAGGGCCGCGCTGGCCTCGTCCCTTAGAGCCTCACGCATCGCCATTGTCGTGAGTCCTGCCATGAATCCCGCCCGGTGAGACACTCACGCTGGACGGAGTGGCTTTCACCTCCCGCGCAGAAGCGCTCCGCTGGTTGACCGCGCATGATGAGTGAATCAGGATCCTAACGGTGCTGGCGCGAAACGTCACGGCCAGCCAGAGACGCATGCGTCGGAGGAACTCTATCTTGCCGAACAGTTCGAAGCGTGTTTCTGTCGCAGTGTTCCTGGTGTTCTTCGCGCTCGTGATCGGCGCCCGCTCTGCTGCTGTCGGCAAGCAGGCGACTGCCGCGGCGGTTCAGGATCCTGCCGTCCTCTATACGGAGACGCGAACCAGCCCATCGACGTTTCGTGACCGAGGCTCGTCCTACGCGCCGACCTACCTTATCTACGCCGACCGCCAGCGTAGCGGTGATGAGGCAAAGAAGCTCATCGATGATCTGGGGATGGTTCAGCACCTCGAGGAGTACAAGGCACGCGCCTTTGTCGTCGGCCCGGCCAACGGCGTGGCCTATGACCCGGCGGCGGATCTCTCGGTTTTTCAGAATCTGTTGCGCACGCGCCGCTCGTCCAACCTCAAGGTCATCGGCGTCGGCACGGGTGCAACGTTCGTCAACAACGTCATCTCGAAATATGCCTTCGCGGTCGCTGGAATCCTTACCTACGGTGGTTCGGTCACGGCGGGCACCTCGTCGTCGGTGCCCGTGCCCACCTACGTCCATGCGACGGACCCAGCGGTCGCCAAGCTCTTCATCGAAGCGAACGGTGCGACCGCCAGAGTCGATGACATGGCCACCCACACTACCTACACAAATCCAAGATCCCACGAGGGTCTCCAGCGCGTCGTCGTGAGCAAGCTGGCAGATGGCAGGGAGGACATGGCGCAGGCGTTCCGGAACGCCTGGAAGACCGTATTTAGCAAGAACTACCGACTCTACATGAGCCGGACCGAGTCGTACAGCCAGGGCTTTGATCCGAATGACTACACCGAACCCTGGGAGCTCGAGCCGTACGTGATGTACGACGAGATCGGCATGCGCTACGAGGCCGTGACGGAAGACCTTCCGAACATTGGCTTGTCGCTCCGCTACGAGTATGTCCCGGTGAAGGCGCTCTCGGCCGCGCCGAAATCGGTGCCCCTCGTCATCATGATGCACGGCAACGGCAACGACCCCCGCATTCAGGGCGAGAGCAGCGGTTGGGTCGAGGTCGCGGCGAAGCACACGCTCCTGCTCACCTCCGTCGAATGGCAGGGTCGCAAGGCGACCGACGCCACCTTTGCCGCCATCGGCGAAGCCGGCACGATGGCGATTCTAGACCGCCTTCTGGCGAAGTACCCCCAGATCGATCCCGGCCGCGTCTACTTCACCGGGCTTTCCGCCGGCGCGATGAATTCGTTCACCTACGGTCTGACCAACGTCGCCCGGATCGCCGGCGTGGCCGGCGCGTCGGCGCCGTTCGGCCCGCCCGCAATGCTCGACCTGGCGCCGAAGGCGAAGGCCGGCGGCCACTACCTGCCTCTCTATGCAATCGCCGGCAACAAAGACGTATACAAGCCGCTGCCGGTCAACGACACTCCGAGGTCGTTCTACAACGTCATTCGCGCGTTCGCTCTGCTCAACGACATCACAGTTCCCGACGCGCCAGACCTCGCGGTCAATGAGATGTTCGGGCTCAAGCTCGATGGCCCGGGCTGGAGCGAGTTGGCCGGGCGCCGGGCCATGGTTGGAACGCTCTCGAACAAACAAGGCGCGATGATCAAGCTTGTGGCCCTCGATCCTTATGGGCACTGGAACTTCAAACCCGCGGCCGAGGACATGTGGACGTTCCTCTCGCGATTCCGCCGCGACCCGGCGACAGGGACGCTGCAGGTCCTTGTGCGCTGAGCGTGTCGCGGTCGTCCGCATGCGCGGAGAGGGTGGAATTTGCACCGCTCAGGGACGTTTTCCCTTCGACCGTCTGGCGGCTTCGCAGCGTGGGAATGCGCTCGAAGTCCGGGTTACCGGAAGTTCTCGATCATCATGAGGTCGGCCCCGGAGCTGACCGTCCGGCTGTACAGGATGGTTTTGCCATCCGGGGAGACGGCGAGGCCGGCCGTCAGGAGACCAAAGTGATACTGCTCGAGTCTCGCGACTTCACGGTCCTTGCCGGTTCCGAGATCTAGCACGCGTAGGGGCGTCGTCTCGCCGGGCGCGGAGGTGGCGGAGCACGGCACGTAATAGATCCCGTTGCTGCTGACTGCCACCGCGGTGCCGATCACACACGCGATGAGCGTCTCCGGGGGCCCGCCGGCAAGTGGCTGCGCCATCACTGGCGAGGTGCGCATTGCCGGTTGATACAACAGTGTTTTCCCGTCGGCCGACTCGCGGCCGACGTACCCGCCGCCGCCGCGTGTGACCCGCTCCTTCAACCTGGAGCGGACCCGCGCCCGCCAGATGTCGCGCTGCCAGACATCGGGCGTATTCCCTTGTTTCCACGAGAAATAAATCCAGTCACCGTCGTGGGACCAGGTCGGCACGTTCTGGTCGCCATGATCGGTTGTGATTTGCTGCTGAAGGCCGCTCTGGATGTCGACAGTCCAGATGTGCCAGCTGCCATCGTCGGCTTGCGAATCGAAGGCGATGTAGCGACCGTCGGGTGACCACGCCGGCGAACCCTGCCATCTGCCCGGGCCGTGCGTCAGTTGTGCCGGTTCCGATCCGTCCGCGCTTGCAACCCATACCTCCACCGCGCGGCCCCCTCGCGCGGAGCTGAACGCGATCCGCCGGCCATTCGGCGAAAACTCCGGGTTGCCGTCGAACAGGGTAGACGTCGCGACCGGCCGAGCGGATTTCCCGGCCTCGAACTGATAGATGTCGATGTCATCTACCAGACGTGCAAAGACCAGTCGATCACCGGGCGTGGTGATCGATGGAAACACCGCATTGACGCCCGCCACCTCGATGCGCTCGGGGGAATGGTTACCGTCTATCTCGACACGCCACAGGTATTGGAAACTGACATCCGTGGCGCCAAAGATGAGGGACTTTCCGTCGCCGCTCCACGCCAAGCCCAGGATCGACGTCACAGGCACATTCAGCACCTGCCGGGGCGAACCCACCGGGACAAATCCAGCGTCCACGTCGACCACATTGATGTGGCAGGCAGTACCGCCGAGGCTCGATCCCTCACACGATATGTACGCGAGGCGATGGCCGTCAGGTGAAAATGTTGGCGTTCGATCCACGGCGGGCGCCGGCGGTCTGGTAAGGATACGTGGCTCGCCTCCCTGCACGGGTATCAGATAGAGACCATTGGCCGGGTTCGCCGCATCGAGCGAGGCCGCCCGGCCCGCCACAAGATAGCGACCGTCGGGAGACCACGTGGCGGGCACCAGGACAGGGAAATCGCTGACCTGCCGATCGGAATCCCCAAGCGACGACATCACGCGGATATGGCCTGAGAACGGGTCCGGTCCGCGACGAACGTACGCGATCTGCCGGCCGTCCCGCGACCAGAACGGGGCCACGTCATCGGCGGGATCGGTCGTCAATGGATGAGGATCGGATGAGCCGACCAGCTGGACGTATATGTCGCGGTTCGATTGCCGTTCTCCGTCCCACTCGAACAACACCTGCCGGCCATCCGCTGAACTCCTCCCGAACTCGTAGCCGCGGAGCGCAGTGAGCTGGACCACTCGCATCGCCGGCAGTGACGGCGTTATCGGTCGAGCCGGACGAAGGAACCACGAGCCGGCCAGCGCCAACAGGGCGATGCCCATCGCGCCGCCGCCGACCCAGCGCAAATGCCACCGATAGGATCGAGGCGTCGGGGTTTCACTCGCAGGGGCGGGGTGCAACGGATACTCGGGGATCGCCACCGGCGATGCCGCCGATGACAATGGGCGTGGCGTGGGCGAGCTCGAAGCCCGTTGGCCGGAAATCACGTCGACCGGCGCGATGAAGCGATACCCCTTGCCTGAAATCGTTTCCACGAACCCGGGTGTCTCGGGCGCGTCGTCGAGGACGTGCCTGATCTTCCGGATCGCGGTGTTGATCCCGGTCTCGACATCGATGAACGCGTCCTTGCCCCACAGCCGGTCCACGATGTCGCTGCGGGAGACGAGTTGCTGGCGACGCTCAACGAGCAGGATGAGCAGATCCATCGGCTGCCGCTCGAGTTTGACTTGCACGCCTCGGCGGCGGAGTCCGTAGGCCGGAACGTCGAGCTCGAAATCACCGAATCGGAACGTCTCGGCGGGATCAGGCATGGGCGCGTCGGCTCGTTTCGACGCTGGCCTATGATGGCATAACTCCATTCGCAACACCTATTTGCCACGCTCCAGAAAGACTGCAGAAATTCTCCAGCTCCTCTCCATGGTCATTTGGTTGCCGCGCGTCCAGGATGTCCCGGAGTGCGCGACGTGGTGTCCGCACTCCGGTGGACGAACTGGAGATGAGTCATGCACAGAGACAATGAGGCAATCGGCGCCGCAACGGCAACGAGCCGGACGCTGTTGAACAGGAAGCCGGGTGCGATGGTGGCACTGGCCATGACCGGCCTGCTGATGGGCGGGGGCGCACTGCTCATGGGCCCACACGCAGTGGCACAGTCGCAGGAGTTCCGGCGCGACAGTTGCTCGAATCGCACGCTACGGGGCAGTTACGCGTTCGCGATCGACGGCACGATCATCGCTGGACCGAATCGGTTGCTGCTGCGAGGACTGGCCATGACGGAGTTCGATGGCCAGGGGAATCTGACGCAGGTCGATTTCACGACGATCAATGGTGCGCCAGCCGGAACCGACTGGAGACCGTCCGTGGGTTCGTACGACATCGATTCGGATTGCACCGGGACGATGCAGATCATCCCGGGCGACGGCACTCCCACACTGAACCTGAAGCTGGTGGTCGCCGACCACGGCCGGACAGTCCACAACATCGTGCTCGGTAACGCCACCGGGGCGATCGGTACGAAGGTCGACTGAGCGCTCGTTCGGGCGGAGCCGGCGCCTGGCGTGGCACCCGGCTTCGGCCCGCCCAGTTTCACGGCAGTACCGGTCAGCTACCTGAGCGGAACGTCAAACACAATGCCGAGTCGAGGAATTCGCCGGTCCAGAATGCTCGATAATGGGTGGGTGTCCGTCATATCCCACGCGATGATTGGGCGGGGCGTATTCCGGCCGGCGCGCATCCGAGGCCGTCGCACGCGCCGCTCGGCCTCGCGCCTGGCGCGACGCGCGTTTCTGGCCATGCGGGTCGCTCCGTTGGCCGTCCAGATAATCGTTGGGACGGTCCTGCTGGTCATCGTGTGGGCGGCCGTGAACTGGATAGTGCAGGTCGTCCGCAAGCCCACCGAGGTGTTCGTCGCGGTCAGCGGCTCGCTTGCCAAAGTGCCGGCGCAGAGTTGGCGGCAATACGGCCCGCTCTTCGTCGAGCACTCCACGGCGGTCATCACACCGGAACTCCTGGCCGCATTGGCTCAGGTGGAGAGCAGCGGCAATCCGGTAGCACGGACCTACTGGCGGTGGCGGTTCAGCTGGAACCCATTCGAGCTATACGGACCAGCCTCGAGCGCCGTCGGGATGTTTCAGATCACCGATGGAACGTTCCGAGAGGCCCGGCGCTATTGCATCCACGATCACGTCGTAGTCGAGGACGGGCCCTGGCACGACCCGCACTCGTGCTGGTTCAACGAAGTCTACACACGTGTGGTGCCCGCTCATGCCGTGGAGATGACCGCCGCGCTCCTGGATCGCACGGTCGCGAGCATCCTCGCCCGCAACCGCATTGCGACCGCCTCGCTGCAGCAGCGGCAAAACCTCGCGGCGATCATCCACCTGTGCGGAGACGGCGCCGGTGACGGATACGCGCGCCGGGGCTTCCGATTCAGAGCCGGCCAGCGCTGCGGCGACCACGACCCCCGCCGCTACCTTGCACAGGTCAACGCGCTGAAGCATCAATTCGCTCGCCTGGCTGCGGCTGGCTGACGTTCGCGTTCGCCCGACGCTGGCGGTGCTGGCCGGCACCTGGCTCACCGAGCCAACGCGACTCACGCGGCGTCGATGCGCAACGTCTGCGCGCCCTGCCAGAGCACGAGCCGGCCGATCTCTGGCAGCTGTTCCAGGCCAGACGTAATCGTCAGAAAGTGGTTGCCGGCCAGCGGCCCGGCCTTGCTGGCAAAGTGCGTCCGCCCGTAGGCAATGAGCAGCTCTGTTTCGCTCACGCCGCCCGGATACCACAACACTTCGCCGGGATGCGGATAGGTCGTGGCGTTCTCGGGCGCGACGCCGATCGACAGATCGCCGAGCGGTGCCCACACGGCCTCGCCGCTCCAACGCACGTGAATCACCTGGCTGGCAAAAGGGAGTAAACCGCAGAACGCCGCACAGGTGCGCGGCGCTGCACTCGACTCGAGACGCGCCTCGAAACGATACGGGCCCAGGCTCAGCACGACATCGGACACGGGCACTCCTGCCGGGGACGCGGCTGACCTCAGGTCCATGCAGCAGTATCAAGCGCGAGGATCGTCTGCAGCAGCACGTTGGCGCCGTTCACGACATCCTGCGGTTTCGTGAATTCTTTCGGCGCGTGTGAGATCCCGTCCACCGAGGGCACGAAAATCATCCCGGCCGGACCGAGGCGCGCCATGTGCTGGGCGTCGTGGCCGGCCCCGCTCGGCAGGTGCCGGGCGGACAAGCCGAGCCCGCGGGCCGAGGTCGCGATCACGTCCTGCACGCGGTCGTCGCACACGGCGGGGCGGCTGTGGTGGAGCGGTGCATAGGCGAACGTGCACCGGGTATCGCGGCCGATCGCCTCACCCTCGGCGCGCACCCGAGCGGAGAGCGCGTCCACCTTGGCCTGGTCGAGATCGCGGATTTCGAGCGTGAAGATCACCTTGCCCGGGATCACGTTCGGCGCGCCCGGAAAAGCCTGCACCCGTCCGACGGTGCCGACCTGGCGGCCCGGCGTGCTCGTGATGACGCGATTCACCATGTCGATGTAGCGGGCCGTCGCGAGCAGGCTGTCGTGGCGGTCGCTCATCGCAGTCGTGCCGGCGTGGTTGGCGACACCTTCCGCGGTCACTTCCCACTGGCCGATGCCGACGATGCCCTCGACCACTCCGATGTCAATCTTCTCGCGATCGAGGTTGCCGCCCTGTTCGATATGCAGCTCGACGTACGCGGCCACGTCGCCCGACGTCCGTTTGACCGCCGCGAGCTTCGACCGGTCGCCGCCCAGGAACGTGATCCCCTCGCCGATCGTCTTGCCGCTGTGCGTCTTGAGCAGCAGATCGTCCGCGGTCAGCTCGCCGACGAGCGCGCGGCTCCCGACCGTGCCGCCTTCCTCGTTCTGGAAGATGACCACCTCCAGCGGGTGCCTGGTCACGAGGTTGTTCGCCGCCAGCGTCCGCGCCACCTCGATCGCGCTGAGCGACCCGACGTCGCCGTCGTAGTTGCCACCGTCGGGCACCGAGTCGATGTGCGACCCGAACACGAGTGGTTTGAGCGTCGGCACGCTCCCCGGCCGCCGGCCGAAGATGTTGCCGGCGGCATCGATGCTCACCGCGAGACCGGCCTCGCGCATCACGTTCATCGCCCACTCGCGGCCCTGCCGGTCGAACTCCGAGTAGGCCACGCGGCTGACGCCGCCGTATGGATTTTTCCCGAACTGCGCCAGCTCGAGCAGCTGCCGGTTGATGCGCTCGCCATCGACGCCGGGCACAGGCGCGAGAAACGTCCCTTCGCCTCGCGTGAGGCGACCGAGAGAGACCACGCCGACAGCGGCCGCCAGTTGTGTGAAGCGTCGTCGATTCATGATCCGGTCTCCTGCGCCTGCCAGAGTGTAGTCCGGTCCGCTGGGAACTGCCGCATGTCAGACCGGGAGGCTGCTGCGGCCAAGCCCAAGAATCGGTTATGCCTGCGGCATTCTCGAAGCCATCGCCCACGACCTGCCTCGCACGTATAATCCACAGCAATTTGGCCCTCAACCGTCAACATCGGGCCAGGTCCCTCAAGGAGCTGCGATCATGGAGCGTAGGAAGACGTTCGACTTTCCGCGGGGACCGCTCGATCTCTCTCGCGAACATCAGCACGGGCCCATCGACCGGCGATCGTTCCTCAACGGCGCGGGCAAGTTCACCGCGGGTGCGCTGACCGCCGGCGCCATCTTCGAGATGATGCGGCCAAGCGATGCCTGGGCCCAGCAGGTGGCGAAGGTGACCCACCCGGCCTCGGCTCGCGTGCTCGAGCAGCTGAGGACGCGTTTCACGTTCCAGATTTCGGTCGACGTGGCCACGATAGAGCAGGGTCTCGGGGTAGCCGGTGCGGCGCTGGCGGCCGGCATCAGCATCGTCGAGATGGGGACGCCCCTGCTCAAGAACGCAGGCGTCTCGAACGTCGTGCCCGCCTTCCGCAGGAAGTTTCCCGAGGCGCTCCTGCTGGCCGACATGAAGACCATGGATGGCGGTGCCTTCGAGGCGCGCGCCGTCTATGCGGGCGGCGGCAACATCGTTGATTTCCTCGCGCTCGCCGGTGTGGATACGGCGAAGGCAATCTGCGCCGTGCGCGACGAGTTCAGGGGCGCCGGCTCCGAACTGCCGCGGCTCGTCTTCGCCGATATCATGGTGCCGCATCAGGGCCCGGCCGCGCAGGCCGTCGAGGTCGCGCGTCGCATGCTCGAGGCCGGCGTGGACGCGGTCGGCATTCATCTGCAGGCCGACGCGCGGCGCGCGGACCCGAAACTCATCGAGAGTCACTACCTCGATGACATGGCCCGCGCCATCTTCGAGAAGATCGGTAGCGCCGCTCCGGTGCAAGTGGTCGGCGGACTCAGCGTCGCGCAGGCAAAAGGCCTCGCCAAGTCAGGGCTGCGCGCCTTCGTCATCAGCGGCAATCTCGGCGAGCCGGACACCCGCGCCCGCTACGACCTGCCACCGGACCAGATCCAGCGCTACGTCGCCGCTTTCATCGCCGGGGTCTCGAGCGCTTAGTAGCATCACATGTTGGCCGCGGATGACAACGGACCGTGTGATGCGTGGCGAGAACCTGGGCGCAAAGTGACCCACCACGAGCAGACCTGGGGCTGGGCAACGGCCTCTTTCGTGATAGGTTTCGGCCGTGGCGTTCCCGCGGCCGATGCGGCCTCTGACGGCGATTCGGATCACCAGCATTGCCGCGCTTGCCGTGTGCTCGGTGGTCTTCGCCCAGACCCAGGAACGAGCAACCAGCGGCGTCAGCCAGCCGCCACCCGTCGCCGACCACCATCAGCACTTGTTCGGTCCCGAGCTTGCCGCGCTGATGTCAACGACGCCACCAGTGACTGCGGCGAAGCCCAGGACGGCCAAGGACCTGATTGAGCAGCTTGACGCCGCCGGAATCAGGCGCGCAGTGGTCTTGTCGACGGCCTACATCTTCGAACAGCCGTCTCGCAACGCAGACGCCGCCCGAGAGAAGCTCCGACGCGAGAACGACTGGACCAGCCTGCAACTCGCCCAGTATCCGGACCGTCTCATCGGATTCTGCGGTCTCAACCCGCTGAAGGACTACGCGCTCGATGAGCTGGCGCGCTGCGCCAGCGATCCGAACCTTCGTCGAGGCCTCAAGCTGCACTTCGGAAACTCGGTCGTCGACTACCACAATCCCGATCACATCGAGCAGGTTCGACGCGTGTTTCTTGCAGCGAACGAGCATCGCATGGCCATCGTGGTGCACATGCGCGCTTCGGTCACACAGAAGCTGCCGTATGGCCGCGACGAGGCTCTGATCTTCCTCAACGAGCTCATGCCCGCGGCTCCGGACGTTGTCGTACAGATAGCGCACCTCGCAAGCGCGGGATCGTGGCAGGACGAAGGCGCGCAGCAGGCGCTCGGAGTCTTTGCCGATGCCGTGGCGAGGCGGGATCCGCGCACGCGCCTGCTCTATTTCGATGTCACGGCGCTCGGCGCGCCTCCCGCGCCCGACACGGCACAACGGTGGGCCGCGATGATCCGACAGCTGGGGACCGCGCGCGTTTTGTTCGGCTCCGATGCAACGTTGCCGAACGGAACGCCCGGTGACGCGTGGGCTGCGCTTCGCAGGCTGCTGCCACTGACGGACGACGAGTTCCGGGCGATTGCGTCCAACGTGCCGCCCTACATGCGATGACTAGTCCTCGCGTCGACGATCACCTTAGATAGATGTGCGGAATCGCCGGGTTCGTCAACCTGGATGGCGCGCCGGCCGACGCCAGCGTGCTCGGGGCGATGACGGACATGATGCGTCATCGCGGTCCAGACGATCGCGGCACCCTCTGCCTGTCGCTGCGCGGCGGCGTCCCTGACACCGCGCTCGGTTTCCACCGGCTGAAGATCCTCGACCTCTCGGACCGTGGACATCAGCCGATGACCAGCCCGGACGGGTCCATCGCGCTCCTCTTCAACGGCGAGATCTACGACGCGTTCGACTACAAAGCCGAACTCGAGCGCGGCGGCTACCGTTTCCGCACTGGCACCGATACCGAGGTCATCCTCGCGCTCTACCAGCGCGAGGGGCTCGAGTGGATGCTCGAACGGCTCAATGGCATGTTCGCCATCGTGATTGCGGACACGCGCCGCGGCGCCGTGCACCTCGTCCGCGATCGGGTCGGCATCAAGCCGTTGTACTGGGCGCGGTGCGGAACGACGGTGCTCTTTGCATCAGAGGCGAAGGCGTTTCTGGCGCATCCGGCGTTCCGTGCCGAGATCGATCCGAACGAGATCGACGAGCTGCTGGCCTTCCGCTATGTCGCGGGCAACGCGTCGCTGCTCAAGGGCGTGCGCCACGTCCAGGCGGGCCATCGCCTCACAATCACGCCAGGTGGTGTCACAGAGGCGCGCTACTGGAGCATCCCCGACCACCGCGAGAAGCTGCGCCTGTCACGGGAAGACGCGGTCGATCGCCTCAACGACCTGCTGGGCCGCAGCGTGCAGTCGCAATTGCGGAGCGACGTGAACGTCGGGTGCCAGTTGTCCGGTGGCGTCGACTCGTCAATGGTGGCCCTGCTGGCGCGTTCGTATCGCAGTGCCGATCTGGACACCTTCTCGATCGTCTTCGACGAGCCGCAGTTCTCGGAGGAGCGATGGATCCTGGCGGCGGCGGCCGCGGCGCGCGCTGTCAGCCATCGCTTCGTCTTCGATGAGACCGCCTTCATGACCGCGCTGGATGCGGCCAGCTGGCACATGGATCAGCCGATCAGCCATCCCAACTCGCTGGCTCTCTGGCTGCTGGCTCGACGTTCGCGCCAGCATGCCACTGTCATGCTGAGCGGCGAAGGTGCCGACGAACTCTTCGGCGGCTACGCGCGCTTCTCCGACGCCCAAACGGCGGCCAACGGCTCGTGCCGGCCAGGTGTGGACGATCCGGTCGACAGATTCATTCGGGCGTCTCAATTTCATTCCGAAGTCCGTCTCTCGAAACTACGCCCCGCGGCGAATCTGCGACCGGCGATCGACAAGCGCCGGACCCTGTTTCAGGAGGGCGACGCCGACCATTTGTCGAACTGCCTGAAGTACGACATGCAGACGCATCTCGTCGACCTGCTGGTGCGCCAGGACAAGATGATGATGGCGCATGGCGTCGAGAACCGGGTGCCTTTTCTCGACCGACACGTCGTCGAATTCGCGCGCGCCCTGCCGGCCGAACACCTGATGGGGTCATCGTCTCCGATCGGCGTCCCGGACACCAAGGTCCTGGTCAAGGAGCTCGCGAGACGCACCTTCGACGCGGCGCTCGTCTCCCGCCGCAAGTCGGGATTCAACTTACCGTTGGCGCAGTACTTTCGCAGCGGCCCGTTCGTCGAGTTGATGGAGGACCGCCTGTTGCCGGGCATGGCATCGCGCGGGCTCGTCGAGGTCAGCGTCGTTCGCCGCTGGTGGCGCCGCGCCCTGCAGGCGCCTGCCACCACCGAGGGATTCTGGATCCCGGTGGCGCTCGAGTTGTGGGCGCAGCAATTCATCGACGGACGCGGACCAAGGCAGTGAATCGAGAACCGTCAGGCGTCCAAGCGTCCGGGCGTTTTCAAGCGCCGGTCACCGCGCGGTCGGACTCGAGGTCTGCCGGTTGCGCCGCAGCTCGCGCATCACCTCGTCGTAGTACGGCTTGTCTTTCAGGCTCGCGCGCGAGGCGGGAAAATACGCCAGCGCCACTCGGAGGACCTTGGGATTGAGCGCCGTGAGCGAGACGGAGGTGCGCTCGCCGCCGGACAAGCGCGTATTGTCGATCATCGGGTAGTCGAACAATCCGACGATAAAGTTGGTGTCGACCTCCCGCTTGCCTTCGAGGTCGAGGCTCGGCTGCCGACACTCCTCCGCCGCGAGGAGCTGCGATACGTAGAGGTGCACCTGCACTTCGCGGGCAGTCTCGTTGAGCCCGATCAGCTCCAGCCTGAACTGCCGGTAGTGCCTCGACCCGTCGACCGTCTCCATCGACAGGCACAGGCGAGACGCGCCTTCTCCGGGCTTGACCTGCGGATCGACAATTGCCCGCGTACCGAACATGATGTGGGCTTGGAAGTCCCTGATTCTCTCCGGCAGCGCGTCGCCGCGCTCGACCATCCCGACGTCGGACAGCGCGGTCAGCTGGTGTTCGATGACCTGGACCGCCACCGACTCCAAGCGGCCGCGCAGCTCCGCGTTGGTGCCGCGATCCTCGAGCGCGATCCGCCGCTCGACATCCTTGAACAGTGGGCCGATGTCGAGCGACTCGTGGAAGTTGTAGGCGAGCAGCTCGAGGCTCAGAATCTGCTGCCTGATCACCTCCTCGGACGATAGCCGCAGCGCCGGATCCTTGGACATGAACGTCGCCAGGATCGAGTTGAACATGTCCTTCCGAAGGTTGCTATCGGCCTCCTCCCGCCGTCCCATCATCTCGGCGTACAGCCGGATGTTGCTCTCGACCTGCTGCCGTTCGTTCAGCGACGAATTGAACCAGTAACCGAGAACCAGCGTGACGAGCGGCAGCGCCAAGACCTTCGCCAGGTCGATCCACGCCCCGTGGCGGTTCCCTTTGTCCGCGGGTGGCGATGCCGGCTGCTGAACGTCGCCTTCGACGGTCGTCATCTGCGCCGCAGCTCGTACTTGCCGTCAGCGAGCTTCGCCAGTTCGAAGTTGTAGGACGCCGGATTCGGACCGGAGAAGACGGTGGCGGACGGACGGCCCTCGAACGTCGGCAGCGCGAATGTGCACTGCCCCTCCGGCGGCACGTTGATGCGATACGCGCCGTCGCCGGTGGTCGAGCCGGTCACCGCGGCCTCCTTGCCGCACTGGATCTCGATGCTGGCGCCCTTGACGGGTTGCCCGCCCGAGACGATGGTCCCGTAGATCTGTCCCGCGTAAAGAACAGCGGGTGCGAAGAGTACGAGTGCGAGGCAGAGACGATTGACTGGTTTCATGAAATCCTCCCGGAGCGCGGCACGGCCGAGGTGAGGCGCGCGCCAAAGCGCTTGTCAGTCGCGTTGTAGTCGATCGTGGAGCTGCTGGTCACGCCGCCGTCGGCGCTGCGCCAGTGCGCGACAAGCTTGTGTGGACCAGGGACGTGTTCCCATTGGAAGAACACGATGATTTCGCCGTCCGTGGTGCGGTTGAAGACGGAGCGCTCGTCCGTCAAGGCGAAGACGCCGCTCGTCTCGCTGCCAGTCGATCCCGACGAGATCTTCAGCACATGGACGGGCGCAATCTGTTGCGCCGAGACGACGATACTCATGGCTAGCGCGAAGGCGACCGCGTGCACTGCTCGCATACACCTCATCCCCCTACTGGACGGCTGTCTGAGGGATATCCTGCGCCACACTGCTTACCGCAACCGCACGAGCCAAATTCGCGTGGGGTTTGCGCCTGACCGAATTCGGGCGCGTGCGTGGTATCGTGAGATTATAGCGAGCCGATCGCGAAAGGCGATCGGCGAACTGACGAGTGTCTAGGGTCATGGTTCGTTGCGAACTCCGCGATGGTGGGCACTATCCACCCTTGTTGTTCGCCTTGGCGACTTCGCGTCCGTGAGCCACCAGCGCCGGAAACTTGGCGTGTCCGTGCAGGGACGTGAGATCGGGATCCCGCTCGATGTTCTCAGGCACGCCCGGCGGCAATCCCTGATCGATGGCCTGATTCAGCAGCGTGATCGCTTCGTCGATCCGCCCTCCGACGCTCGCCACTGCACCGAGGTTGTAGAGAAGAATCGCCATGGTGGGATCCTTCTCGCCGAGAACGCGGCGGCCAATCGCCAGCGCCTCCCGCGCAACCTTCTCCGACTCCACGTACTTCTTCTCCAGGCCGAGCACGCCGCTCAGGTCGCCCATCGCCTTGAGCGTATCCGGGTGTTCCGGCCCAAGCACTCGCTTCCGTTTCTCCAGCACGCGGGCACACAGGTCTTCCGCTTCGCGCGCGCGCCCGATACTTGCGAGCAGCCGCGCGAGGTTGGCCATCGAGATGATGGTGTCGGAATGGTCCGGACCGAGCAGCCGTTCGCGGCTTGCCAGCGTGTCACGATTCAGCTTTTCCGCCTCGGGATACTTGCCTTCGCTGATGAGCACGTCGGCGAGGTTATTCATCGTGTTCAGCGTAAAGGGATGCTCCGGTCCGAGTACGCGAACGAGTTGCTGCAACGACTCGCGGTTCAGCGCTTCTGCCTCCGGAAAGCGCCCCTGGTCGGCCAGCACGAGGGCCAGGTTCACGCCCGCCGTGATCGTGTCCGGATCGTCCGCCCTCAGCACCCGCTTGCGTCCCTCGTACACCTCGCGGAATGCCTGCTCCGCTTCTGGATAGCGCCCGCGCAGCCGCAGCACCATCGCCAGGTTGTTCGTCGTCGTCAGCGTCAGCGGCGCATCGCGACCGAGGACGCGCTGCTCGATGGCAATGGTGTCTCGATCCACGCGCTCGGCCTCGTCGCGCTTCCCCTGCGCCAGAAGAATCAGCCCGAAGTCGTTCTGAGCCGCCAACGTCGCCGTGTTTTCCGCGCCGAACAGCCTGCGTTCGGCGTCGAGCGTCTCCCGCACGAGGGGATCCGCCTCCGAGTACTTGCCGCGGCGATAGAGCGTCAGCGCCAGCCTTTCCATCGCCTTCAGCGTGTCGAGGTCGCTCGCGCCGAGAACGCGCCGCCGAATGTCGATCGTGCGATTGAGCTGTGTCTCCGCGATGGAATACAGCCCGAGGTTCATGTGCACGTTGGCCATCGCATAGAGCAATTCGGCCTGCAGCTCCGGGTCCTGCGCGAGCCCGGCGTCGATTTCCCTTGACGCCTTGTCGAGCACTTCGCGCGCGGTGATCGTGTTCCCTCGGGCCTCGTTCGGGTCCGCGACTTTGAACATCTGCGTCATGAAGTCCGTCACACGATTCGCCCGGTCGCGTTCCCTCCGAATGCGGCGCAGCTGAAGCGTCTGCGTCGCGGCAAAAGCGATCAGCAGGATCGCCACCAGCGCGGCGGCGCCGAGCCCGAATCGATGGCGCACCGCGTATTTCCGCAGGCGATATGCGGCTGAGGCAGGGCCGGCGACGACGGCTTCGTTGCGCAGGTACCGTTGAAGATCGGCGGCGAACTCCGAAGCCGTGGCGTAGCGTCTGGCGCGGTCTTTCTCCAGCGCTTTCAGCGTGATCCAATCGAGATCGCCTTGGAGACGCCTGGCCAGCGATCGCGGCTCCTCGTGACGCTTCCCGGCGGACGCCGCGGAGCTCGCCCCCATCAGCCGGACCTTCGTGCTCGGCTTTGGCGGGGTCTCTTCCCGGATCGTGCGGAGCACCGCTTCGAGACCCGCGGCACGAAGCGCTCGTGTATCGAACGGAAGCGCTCCGACGAGCAGTTCGTACAGAATGACGCCGAGCGAATACACGTCCGTGCGGGTGTCGATGTCTTGCGCCCGCAGATCCGCCTGCTCGGGGCTCATGTACTCGGGCGTCCCCACCAGTACGCCCAGCTCGGTGACCATCGTGTTCGCGGTCAGCCGCTGCGCCATCGCCTTCGCCAGGCCGAAATCGATGATCTTGGGAATCGCCTTGTCGTTCAGCTGCACCACCAGGACATTCGATGGCTTCAAATCGCGATGAATGATCGCCTTTTGATGCGCGTGCTGCACGCCCTCGCAGACCTGCATGAACAACTGCAGGCGGTCTTTCATGGACAAGCGGTGCTGGTCGCAATAGTCGGTGATCGGCAGCCCCTGAACGTACTCCATCACGAAGTACGGGCGCCCTTCCGGCGTCGAGCCGGCTTCGTACACCTGCGCGATGTTCGGGTGATCCATCAGCGCGAGCGCCTGGCGTTCGGACTCGAACCGCGCCACCACGGCCTTCGTGTCCATGCCCGCCTTTATCAGCTTCAACGCGACGGTGCGCTGAATCGGCGTTTTCTGCTCCGCCAGCCACACCTGCCCCATCCCGCCTTCGCCGAGCACTCGCAGCAGTCGGTACGGCCCAATCTGGCCCGCGCCCACCGAGGCGGACGATCCGCCGCTCAGCGTGCTACCCAGAGTGTCAGGATGAAGGGCTTTTCGAGCGTCGTCCGGCGGGTCGTCCGTGTCCACGGCAGGGGCCTCCGTCTTCAGCGCATTTCGTGGATTGCGTCAGGGTACTGCCAAGGGAAGCGACGTGAAGCGGCCGTTATATCACAGCGCTCGCCCGCGGTCGCGAGCGCGGTCAAGGAACGTCGCGAGCGTGTTCGTGACATCCGCACACGAGTGAGTTCATACTTCCGTCTCGGCATGCGAGGCACAGTGCTCCGTGATGCGCTTACCGTGGCTGGCGCGCGCTGAAACGCCAGGACCGAAGCGGAGGCAGACCGTGATTGCATCTCGACTTCGTGCCCTGGCCGTAGCGGCAGCTCTCTGTTGTTCGCTGCGGGCCGCGGGGGAGACATCTCCCGTCATCGTCGACGCGCCCGCGGGCGCCGTGAGGGGAGAGGCCCACGGCGCAAATCACGTCTTCAAAGGCATTCCGTTTGCGCTCGCGCCCACCGGCGCGCGCCGCTGGAAACCGCCGCAGCCTGTGCCACGGTGGACCGACGCGCATGATGCCACGCGGTACGGCCCGGCGTGCGTGCAGCCCCCGTCGCGCGCCGAGAGCATCTATGCCTGGGATCTTCCGGCGATGAGCGAGGATTGCCTCTCGCTCAACATCTGGGCGCCTGCGCAGGCGCGCCGTGCCCCGGTGTTCGTGTGGATGCACGGCGGTGCGCTCACCTCCGGCGCCGGCAGCCAGCCCATGTACGACGGGACGCGGTTGGCTGAGCACGGCGTCGTCGTCGTGACGATCAATTACCGCCTCGGCGTGCTGGGCTATCTCGCACATCCCGCGCTGAGCGCCGAGTCGCCGCTGAACATCTCCGGCAACTACGGTCTGCTCGACGAGATCGAAGCGCTCCGTTGGGTGAAGCGAAACATCGCGTCATTCGGCGGCGACGCGCAGCACGTGACAATCGCGGGCGAGTCGGCCGGCGGCCTGAGCGTGATGTACCTGATGGCGGCGCCCGAGGCGCGGGGACTCTTCGCCAGGGCTATCGCGCAAAGCGCCTACATGATCTCGACGCCGGAGCTGCGCAGCTCGTCTTTTGGCGACGTGGCCAGCGAGACGAGCGGTGTTTCGCTTGCCGGAAAGCTCGGGGCCGCCGATCTGGCCGGCCTGCGCGCGATGGACGCCGTCGCGATTACCAACGCCGCCGTCAGCTCGGGCTGGCTTCCCTTCGGCACGATCGATGGCCGCATTCTGCCCCGACAGCTCGTCGAGGTCTTCGATCGCGGCGAGCAGGCGAAGGTGCCAGTTCTCTCCGGCTTCAATGCCGGCGAGATCCGTTCGCTGCGCGTGTTGCTTCCGCCGGCACCCGCCGACGCGGCGACGTATGAAAAACAGATCCGCGAACGCTACGGGAATCTGGCCGACGCCTTTCTCGAGCGGTATCCCTCGAGCCACATCGACGACAGTATGCTCGCGACGACACGCGACGCACTCTACGGCTGGACGGCAGAGCGTCTGGTCTCGAGGCAGACGTCGGTGGGAGCGGCGTCCTTTCTCTACTATTTCGATCACGGCTATCCGACGGCCGAGGCGATGGGGTTGCATGCCTTTCATGCGAGCGAGCTCCCGTTCGTGTTCGGCACGGGCGGCAACACGCCGTCGCGGTGGCCCACGATACCCTCGACGCCTGTCGAAACCCGGCTCTCCGACGCCATGCTCGGCTACTGGGCCACGTTCGCGCGCGACGGAGTGCCAAGCGCCCCGGGTGAGCCACAGTGGAAGCCGTACGGCGTCGAGCGTGCGTACATGGCGTTCGAAGGAGTCCCACGTCCCGGACTCCACCTGCTACCCGGCATGTACGAGCTCGTCGAGCAAGTCGTCTGCAGACGACGCGCGCGCGGTCACATTCCCTGGCACTGGAACGTCGGACTCGCCTCTCCGCCGCTGCCTCCCGAGGCTGCGCCGTGCCAGTGACGCATGCATACTGAACACTGCCGTCACGCCGGCGACGGTGTGCCCTACTTCTTCTCGAACAACGCCAGGAAGACCGTCGGGTATGTGTCTCCCGGCGGCCACCCTTGAATCGTGCGCACGTGGACGAACCCGGCGGCAGTCAATTCGTCAATCACCACCGTGGCGGGGACACCGTGGCCGCCGCGGTTGGCGGGAACGCCGGATGGTAGCTTCGACCCATTGGCGGGCGGCGCATCGATGATAGCGAGCCGTGCGCCCGGCTTGGCCGTCGCATAGAGACTCTTGTTGAACGCTGCCGGCTCCGTGACGTGGTGATAGACGTTTCGCAGGAACAGCGCGTCACAACACTCGTTCGGAAGATTGGTCGAGGCGGCGCCGCCCTCGATCACCGTGATATTGGTCAGCCCTTCCTTCTTGGCGTATTCGCGCGCAGTGGTCAGCGACCGCTCGGTGATGTCGGTGGCATAAACGCGCCCTGAGCCAACCAGCCGCCCGAGCACCATCGCCATTGCGCCGCCGCCGGTGCCGATATCGGCGACGGTCGAACCTGGCTTGAGACCAAGCGCCTCGGCGAGCTGTGGCGCCTCCGACTCGGCCTCCCGCCGCTCCTGCGCGACTTGCCGCGCGTAATCATCGTCCTGGCCGTAGACGCGCGGGGCGCACAGCAGAGCGGCCACGAGGACGTTCACAAAGGGAAATTGGGTCATGCGTAACAGACGCCTGCCCGAGTCTGATGGTTGGGGAAGGTTCATCGTGCGATAGTGTCGCTCTATGATTTTCCTCACCCTCCTGCTGGCCTTCTTCGCCCAAGGGACTCCTGCGCCACAGCCGTTTGCCGAGCGCTGCGCCGCCTGCCATGGCGACGAAGGCCGCGGCACGGCCAAAGGGCCTGGATTGGCGATGAATCCGCGCGTCGCAGCGCAGACGGTCGAGCAGCTGCGGGCGTATCTCGAGCGGGGCAATCCCGGGGCCGGCATGCCCGCCTTTGCCGACCTGCCCGCCGCGGATCTCCTGGCCCTGGCTCGTCACCTGCGTCGCCTGAACGTCGAGACGATCCTCGCGCCACCGCCCGACACCAGCGCCGCCCGCACGACCACCTGGGGCCCGCCGCAACCCGGCGACTGGCGCACCTACAACGGGAACGATTCGGCCAATCGCTACACCCCGCTCAACGAGATCACACCCGCCAACGTCGCCGCCTTGAAGTTGAAGTGGATCTTTCCGATGGGATACTTCGGGCTCGAAGTGACGCCGCTCGCGGCCGACGGCGTGCTGTACGTCACCGGTCCGAATCAGGTGGTCGCCCTCGACGTGCTGACCGGTACGGCGCTGTGGAACTACTCGCGTCCACCCAGCCCAGGCCTGGTCGGCGATTCGCGGTTGGGCACCAATCGCGGCGTCGCCCTGCTCGGCGACACCGTGTACTTCGTGACCGACAACGCCCACCTGCTGGCGCTCGATCGCGCGAACGGCGCGCTACGGTGGGAGACCGCGATGGCGCCCGAGACGCCACCCGGCGAGCAGCACTATTACGGCGGCACGGTCGCGCCGCTGGTCGTGCGCGACATGATCATCGCGGGCGTGGCCGGCGCGGATGCCGGCATTCGCGGCTTCGTTGCTGCCTTCAATGCCAAGACCGGCGCGCTCGTATGGCGGCGATGGACAGTGCCTCGCCGGGGCGAGCCTGGCATCGAGACCTGGCAGGGCCCGGAACCAATCAGGGGTGGCGGCTCCACCTGGCTCACGGGCTCGTACGACGCCTCATCGGACACGCTCTACTGGGCGACGGGGAATCCGTGGCCGGGCGGCGACGACCGCGACCGACCGGGCGATAACCTCTATACCAACTGCGTTCTCGCGCTCGACGCCGCGACCGGTGCGCTCAAGTGGCACTACCAGTTCACGCCGCACGATGTCGAGGATCGCGATGCGACCGAACCGAACGTGCTCGTGGATCGGGTCTACAAAGGCAAGCCGTCCAAGCTGCTGCTGCACGCGGATCGCAACGGCTTTTTCTATGTACTGGATCGCACAAACGGCGCCGTGCTGCTGGCCAAGCCCTTTCTGCGGCGCGTGGACTGGGCGTCGAGTATCGGCGTCGATGGACGACCGGTGGTGACGGATCCTCATGGGTGTCCGACCGACGCCGCCAACTGGGCGTCCACGGCGTTCTCCCCGAGGACCGGGTTGTACTACGTCCTCGCGCTCGAAGAGTGCGTCGGCAAGCCCACGGGCTACCCGGATCAGACGGGACAGCGCTTCCTGCGGGCGATCAACATCGAGACCGGCGAGATCGCCTGGGAGGTGGCACAGCCCGGACCCGCGCGCGCCAAGACGTGGAGCGGGGTGCTGGCGACAGCGACCGGGCTTCTCTTCTACGGTCAGCCGAACGGCGGCTTCACCGCCGTCGACGAACGTCGCGGCACAACGCTTTGGCAGTTTCCTACGAACGCGCGTATGAAGGCCTCGCCGATGACGTTCACGTTCAACGGCAAGCAGTACGTGGCGGTAGCCGCAGGACCGAATATCCTCTGCTTTGGCCTGTAGCCTGCAGAACCTGATCGCGTGACGCGAATGCGTTCAGGGCGTGTTCAACCTGACGGCACGCACATGACTTGTCCACAAGCGTGCGAGCGGCGAGCGGCGTCGACGATCTCGAGCGTCGCAACAGCGTCCCTCGGATCGACCGGTGGGGCACCGCCCGAGTCCAACGCCGCAACGAGCAAGCGATAGAACTCGGTGTAGTCGCCGCGTTCGGTCCTCACGGGTTGGCTCTCCTGGTCCGTACCAAGGCGGCCCCAACAATCCGGCGGCTCCTCTCCCCAGTCGGAGGCAGATGGATTGGCACCATTACGCAGCCGCTCTTCCTGTACATCCATGCCGAACTTGACGTAAGCGCCCTGGTCGCCGAGGACGCGGAAGCGTAGGCCGGGCTGGGCGTCAAGCGCGCTCATCCACAGATGCGATCTCGCCCCCGACGCGTGTGTCAGCGCGACAAACGAGTCATCGTCGACGTTGACGCCAGGGCGGCGACGATCGAGCTCAGCGTACACGTGTGTCACGGGCCCGAAGAGCACGAGCGCCTGGTCGATGAGGTGTGTGCCGATGTCGAAGAGCAGGCCGCCGGCTTCTTCGGGCGCCTCGAGCAGCCGCCAGCCGGCCTCAGGAACCGGCCGCCAGCGACTGAAACGCGATTCGAAACGAAGCACGCGCCCGAGACGACCGGCAGCGACCAATTGTCGCAGCGTGAGAAAATCACCGTCCCAGCGGCGGTTCTGGTAAACGGTCAATAGTTTCTTGCGCTCGCGTGCTGCATCGATCGCACGCACGGCGTCAGAGATCGAGGCTGCCAAAGGCTTGTCCACAACCACGTGAAGGCCGGCAGCCAGAGCATCGAGGGCCAGCGGAATGTGGGTGCTATTCGGCGAGGCAATGACCGCGATGTCGAGGTCCGTCGCACCAGCGAACATCTCGGCTGCGGTGGCGAACACTCCTGCGGCTGGATACAGTCGACCCGCCTGCTCTCGGCGCGACGCATTCGAGGTCACAATCGCGGCGATCACGAGGCCCGGCGTGGCCGCGATGACAGGCGCGTGGAAAGCTGCTCCCCCGAGGCCGAACCCGATCAGCCCGACGCGCCAGTTTCGCTCTGCTCTCAGTGGTTTCATCTCCGCTCGGCTGCCGCGACCGTGATTGGTTGCCTGCGAGCAGAATACCGCAAGTCAGGTTCGAGGACGGGAGGGCAGTTCGTCGTCCTCCATTGCCACCAGACTGGCCGAATGACGGCGACTGGGCGGGAATCGATATCTTCAGATTGGATGCAACCAGGTGAAAAGGCAACAGACGACCGTCCTCTAGCTGCAGAACCTGGCGACGTCCTTGCGAAGGTTCTGCCGAAGGTGCAGAATGCTCGGCAGGCACGCGAGATGGCTAGTTGTCGATCGTGTCGCTGGTCGCCCGGCCTTTGCTGCAGGCCGGACTCGACGCGCAGGCGGACTTCGCAGGCCTGAAGCTGTCGCCCTGAAGGAGATGGCCCAGGCGCCCGGTGCAGCGATCGCGATCGCGCACGGCCGACGAAGATGTTCACGGCCGCGGCGGTAACCTCGCGTTTACGGCTCCTGCCGGCGTGCGACTCGTCTTCGTCGCGGATTCGTCCGGGGCGATCACCTTCCCGACCTCGGGCGGCCGGTCGTGGCGCAGGATCAAATGACGCTTCAGAAAAAGGACATGCCCATGCGTCGAGTCAGTCTCTCAATTATCCTGCTCGCGGGATGGACGGTCGCCACTCCCGGGGCGCGATCGGCGGCTAACGACCAGATCCAGGAATTGACGATCAAGGGCTCGGTCACTTACGAGGCCGGCGCGGCGCTGCCTCCCGGCAGCCGCGCGGTCATCGAGCTGCGCCATCTGCCGGCGCTCCCAGACGCCCCGGCGGTCGCCGATCAGCGGATCGATCTCGAGGGCAAGCAGTCGCCAGTGCCGTTCGAGTTCACCTTGGAACGCTACAAACTCGTCGGGAGCGCGACGTACTTCGTGCGCGGCGCGATCGTCTCCGAGAAGCGCGCAATCTGGATCGCAGACGACATCAAGATTGACGTGACGCAGTCGATCGTGGACGTGAAAGAGATCACGCTGAGGCCGATAAAGGCCGGCGCGCCGGTCCCGGACTCGGTGCCCCGATGACGCTCGCGCTGGCATAGCATCTCCCGCCCGAACTGAACTGCAGGGTTAGAATGCCTTGCGACGCTCGCTGCCATCCGGTTCCTCTGAACTGGTGTCTTCAACGAGCTGCGCCACGCGCTTCAGAAACGCCGCTGCGGCGGTTTTCAGATGAACCGGACGCATGCGTTCGATCTGCCCGTAGTTCTCCAAGAGTTCCTTGAACCGTTGCTGCACCCGAGCAACGTCTCCGGCCCCTGAAGATCAGGTCGCCAGTCTCGCGATGGCTCGCGCGCGCCTGCGCGAAACGAGCAGGCGACTGTTCGGCTAGTCAATCAGCTCGAGGAGCGTCGGCGGTAGACCGGGCCGGACTCGCCACGCTCACAACCGGTCCTCAAAGTGACGCCTGGCAAATTCGTGACCCGAGCCTGACTTCAGATACTTCTCAAAGCGCACAGCCATGCGCTCGCTTCTAAACTCGATGCACACGTCGATAGCCCAAGGTCTCCAAGGGGCCGTGGATGGATTCTGGCCATTGTTATGGCCACTCAACCGCGTCGCCAAGTCCGCGGTCACACCAACATATCGACGGTCTCGGTATTTGACGCTCCGCAGGATGTAGACGAATCGCTTAGCATCATCAGCCACGGTTCGCGGTTATGCAACTGAGGCACCATTCTCGTATCGCGTCAAGATCGGCGGGGGACGGGACGAGGTGTCGGAGGGTACGCAGATTCTGAGCGGTGGCACGGTGGCAGGAAGTGCGAAATGTGAGCCCTCCTTCGCTCGCCTGCAGCCGGGCGCGAGCTACGGAGGGCATCCTTCGCGGACGCTCGCCTGACGCGGCCTGCCATCCGTAGCCGCGAGCGAAGCGAGCGCTTGGCGAAGGATGGCGGAGAGGGTGGGATTCGAACTCTCTCAGGTCCTTTGGATTCCGTAAGTTACAGATTCCACAATGCCAGCATTGCCGTGAATGCCGGCGATGCCGGGGCGCCTTGCACCTGGTTGCACCAGCTGGTGAGCGACGAGCCGGCCCGTCCTCCATCCCGATCACCGTCGATCAACCTTGCCGGGCCTGACTCGGGCTGCGCGAGCGTCGAGCGCGTGCACCAGTTCGTCAACAGCATCGCCGAAGCCCCAGCCGACATCGTGCGCACGCACCTGGATCCGGCCCAGACGGGCTCTCACGTTCGCGCGTACTTCCGCGGGCAACGTGTCGAACTCCTTCGCCACGGCGTCCAGCCGGATCTGCAGCGCGTCGAAGTAGGCCTCGTCGCCGTAGCCCAGATCCGCGGCTTGCTCCGTTCCCGCCTCGACGAACGTCAGCATGAGGTCGACAGTCCCGGATGCATCCCCCGTTGAGCGCCGGTACTCGACGATGGCCGCGGCTGCGTCGCGGACGCTGACCCGGCGCTTGCTGAACGGGTCGGGATAGATCGCGTCGGCGACCAGGCGCCGGTACTCCTCGATGGCGCGACTGCCGGGAGTCAGGCGCGAGTGAAGGAAGCGGCGATTGGCCACGTTCGCGTCGTACAGGTCTCCAAGCAGCGACACGAGGCCCTTGCGGTCAAGTGCCTCGAGCCGTGCCTTCACGTCGCTCCACTTCTTGCGCCTGGTCGGTTCGGCCATGATCGTTTGGTGCTGTCTCGGTCGCTGACGCGCCTATCGCCGTCGAGCCCAGCGGTGGTACGCCGCGACCCACTCGGCGCCCTTCGGTCGGGGGACAGGCAGCTCGAGATCCAACAGTCGTACCTTCTGACGCTTCCCGCGGCGTCGACAAATGGCGATCAGTTCATCCGCGCCGCTGAGATCAATCTTCTCGACGACTACGGCCTCGCCAAGGACGGTCGCACCAAATGGAAGCGGCAGATACTCCTCGAGCGTGGTCAGGAAGGCGGTCGCCTGCTCGGATTCGCCGTAGGCGTCCACCGTGGCCTCCTCGATCAATGCGTCGAGCCGACGCGGACTCGGAGGCCATGAGCGGGTTGGCCTTCCCCGCTTGGCAGTCTGTCGATTCGAGGCTCCGGGCCTGATCACCGGCGCAGGCACGGCGGGTGCCGACTGGACTCGAGGCCTGGCTCCCGAGTCGACCATCGGCAAGCGGGCCGCCGACGACCTCGATGGTGTCCTCCACGATCGCGTTCAGCGTGAAGCCCTCGAACGTCATCATCATGCGGCCGATCTGATCCCAGGTGAACGTTCGGCCATCGACGATGAGAAGCGGGAGCGCACCTTCTGTCTCGGGGTCCCACTCGATGACGCCGCTGAGCCGGTGCGCCTGCGTGAGCTGCCACCCGTGCTCGGTCTCCTGGACGTGTCGAACGCTGAGCCCCTGGCGGATTCGCTCGCGCAAGAGCCTGAACAAGTCCTGGGCGTCGGCCTCGAGATCGCCGAGGATCGCGAACCGATAGCCGCCTCGCGCATCGCGATGCCTGACCTCACGCGCGTACATGGCGTGTCCGGTGCCCACCAGCATCGATCGAATCTCGAACCGGTGCCGCACGCCATCGACATCGGTGACCACAATAGGCGCGATGGGCGTGTTGTCGAAGTCGACGCCGAGGCGCTCGGCCAACTCCTCGTTGAAACAGCGGTAGCAACGTTCACCCACGTCGGCCACCGAGATTGAATCGTAGGGGCGCAGGATCTTCCCGCACAGGCCGCATCGGCGTCGTTCTTCGTCCCGGTCGTCGTGCCTCATGGCGCCACCCAATGCTCCACCGGCCTCTCGAGGAACTCCTCGACCGCGATCCCATCGCCGCCGACGAGTAGCTTCCGCGCTCTTGGGTACGCGGCCCCGAACGCGGCGAGGCCGGGGAACGAATCCCGTGCCCGCCCACTCTTCACTTCGATCGCCGTGACCGTCTTGCCGACACGGACGACGAAGTCCACTTCGTGGCTGCGCTCGCGCCAGTAGAACACCTCGCAGATGCCGGCGGCAGCCGCGTTCGCAAGGTGCCCGCCGACGGCGGACTCCACGACCCGGCCCCAGAACAGTCGATCGCGACGAGCGTCCGCGAGCGACACGCCCGACTGCGCCGTCATCAGCGCCGTGTTGAGCACCTGCAGCTTCGGGCTGGAGCCGCGCTGACGAGAGGCGCCCGCCGCGTACTTCTGCAGGCCGACGAGCATGCCTGCGCCCGCCAGCAGCTCGAGGTAGTGCGCCAGTGTCGTCGTGTTGCCGGCATCCTGCAGTTGGCCGAGCATCTTCGTGTAGGAGAGGATCTGGCCGGAGTAGGCGCAGCCCAGCTCGAAGAGCCGCCTGAGGAGCGCCGGCTTGTCCACGCGTGACAGGAGGAGCACGTCGCGCGAGATGGTGGTATCGATGAGCGAGTCGCGAACGTAGCGCGCCCAACGCTCCGGCTCGGTGACGAGCGGCGCCGCGCCGGGGTAGCCGCCGTAGAAGATGAACTGATCGACCGCCCAGCCGAACGCCTGCTTCATCTCCGCCAACGTCCAGTGCGATAGGTGGACGATCTCGAAGCGGCCGGCAAGGCTCTCAGTCATCCCCTGCTGGATGAGAAGCGGCGCGGACCCCAACAGCACGACCTTGAGGGGGCGACGAGCTCGGGTATCTGCGTCCCAGAGCCGCTTGACGGTCTCCGACCAGCGTGGGACCTTCTGCACCTCGTCCAGCACCAGAAGCGCTCCCTGGGCATCGCGGTCGCGCAGCCGCAGGCGAGCCGCCTCCCACTGGGTTTCAATCCACTCGGGGCCGCGGAGCGTCGGCTCGTCGGCGCTGGCGAACACGTGCGGAAGGCCGACGGTGTCGGCAACGTGCGTGACCAGCGTCGTCTTGCCGACCTGGCGCGGGCCGGCGACGACCTGGATGAAGCGCCGCGGCTCTTCGAGGCGCCGACGCAGCTCTGCCGCCTGTGGCCGGACGTATTCCTGAATACTCATCGCGTTGAGTAATTTTACTCAATGCATTGAGTAATTTGGAACACATCTCCTGACCGTCTGCGAACGCTGAGATCTTGGGGGACACCGCCGAGGGACCGCCGCTTCCACGGAGGTGGCGGCCAATGACGTCGTCGCGAGCCTCGACCTCAGGCCCGCCTGATGTTAGCCTCGACGGAATCGTGAGCCGCGGCACCGGCTGAGGCTGTGTGAAGCCCGCTGCCACTGGCCGCCGCGAGGGCGAAGAGCGTCCGAGAAAGGGGGAGGGGCCTGTAAGGTTCGACCTCAACGAGCGTTCAGCTAAATAGGCGCATCGAGCCGTGACGTTGGAGATGTGTATTGGCGGAGAGGGTGGGATTCGGACTCTGTCAGCTCTCTTAGAATCTGTAAGTTGCAGAAACGACATTGCCGCGATTGCCATGAATGCCATCACTGCCGTGGCGCCTTGCACCTGATTGCACCGGCAGGACTCTTCGTCCGATCACGGCCACTGCTGCGCCCCGTGCAGGATGCGAATGACGTAGACCGCGTCCCCGCGCACCGTGTAGACCACGATGTACGGCAAAGGCGACATGACGAGCTCGCGTGTGCCCTCCTTCTTGCCCAGCCTGCCGCGGTTCGGGAACGTCAGCAACGTGGCGGGTGCGTCGTACAGAGTGCGCACGAGTCGCTCTGCATGGCCCGGTGCGTGCTCGAAGAGGTAGTCCGCGATTCGTTCGAGATCCGCGGCCGCCTCTTGGGTCCACCGGAGCTCCATCAGCGACGGGACTGATGCTCAGCCAGCTTCTGCTCCAGGCGGGCGCCGACGGCGTCGTGCGTCACCACTTGCCCGGCGTCGATCTGGGCGAGCCCCTTCTCGACTTCGCGGATGAACCAGTCGTCGTAGTCGACCGCTCGCTCGATGGCTTCGCGGATCAGCACGTCGGCCGAAACGCCTCGCCGGCCAGCCGCCCGCGCCAGCTTGCCCTCGAGGTCGGGAGACAGGTTCACTTCCATAGGACCAGTGTACTGGTGGGACATGGGGTGTCAACAGGATGAAGGTGTCGGCACCCACTGCCCCGGATTCGTCTGTTCTCTCCTCAGCCGCACCTGTAAGGATTCGCCCTCAGGCTGCGTTCATCAAGTAGGGGCGAGAGCCCTGACGGTCTAGGTGTGATTGGCGGAGAGGGTGGGATTCGAATCGCCAACAGGACCATTTGGAATCTGCAACTTACCGATTCTAGACTAGTGTTTTCTGTCCTTGAGCGTCAATCCCGCCTTGCGCAACCCCTCGAGGACGTGCTCGGCATGCGCGCGCTCGAGGAAAAAGAACTTCTCGAGCTCCTGCCTCGCATGATCGGGGAAATCCGGATAGATGGCGAGGAGTTCCCGCAGCGCGTCTGCGGCGGCGTCCCGATTCCCGAGCTGCCCATTCACCATTGCCAGAACGAGGTGGGTCCAGAACTGCCCGGGCAGATTCACACGCAGGGCATAGTCCAGGGCGCGGGAATAGTCCTTCTGACGGTAGGCGTCATGGACGAGGGGGTACCAGAAGAAGCCCGGATGGCGGGGGTTGAGCGCCATGGCTCGTTCCATCAGCTCGCGGCCTCGTTGCCATTCGCCGCTGTACGACGTCCACAACGCGATTTCCCCCATCTGGAACCCGTCCATTGAATTGAGTGCCAAGGCCCGCTCCGCCGCACTGCGAAACGCCGGAATATCCTTCCGGACAACGTGTGCAACGGCCAGGGCGAAATGCGCAGAATGATTGGAAGAGTCGGCCGCCACGGCACGCCGGGCGAAGGACACGCTGAGATCCGCCTGCTTCTCTTCCGTGCCGAAACCGAGCACGTGGCCGTTCGCGTAGACGATGGCGAGCATGGCCAGGCAGCCGGAATGGTCGGAGGCCAGATGGATCGCCCGCTTCAAGACGGTCAGTGCCAGCTGATACTCGTCCAGCGTCAGGTGCTGGTAGAAACCGAAGCTTCGCAGCATGGCCTCGTACGGCGTCAGCGTCTCGGGGGCGCGGTCCCTGAGCGCGACCCACATGCTGTGCGCCAACACGCCATTCATCTCCGCGATGGTCGAAACAATCGGGGGTGCCAGGCTGTCCTGAGTCTCGAAGACCGCCTCCGGCGAATAGGGCCGGGTGTAGTTTTCCGCCCACAGGTTCGCGCTCGTGCTCGTGTCGATGAGCTTCACCGCGACGCGCAACTGCCCCCCGGCCTGACGCAAGCTCCCTTCGAGCACGTACCGGGCCCCGGAGGGCCCCTTCGTCAACACCCGAAGGTAGGAGAATCGGGACAAGCCGGCAACGATTTCCTCCGTCAATCCTTCGGCTAACGCCGTGAGGTCAGGGCTCGCGCCGGCACACTTGAAGGGCACCACGGCGATCCAGAACGCCTCGTCGCCGGCGGTTGCGCCGGAACCTCCGGCCGAGCCTCGGCGAGCTGGGGCGCCCGACGCACCCGGCAGGGCACGTCGGCCGCCGTCGCGCAGTTCGTTGCCGACTTCGCGCGCGGTTTGAATGCGGTCACGCGGATCCTTCGCGAGACACCGGTCGATGACGCGCGCAAGTCCCTCGGTCAGATCGGCTCGGACATCGGTGACGAGCGGCGCGGCGTCCCGCAGGATGGAGGCGAAGAGATCGGCCGAGGACACTCCCCGAAAGGGCCGCTGACCTGTGGCCATCTCGTGGAGCACGACCCCCAGCGAGAAGATGTCCGTTCGCTGGTCAAGCGGGAGTCCCTGGACCTGCTCGGGCGACATGTAGGGCCTCGTCCCCATCACCACGCCCGCCTCGGTGTGCATCCCGGTCGTCAGGTCCACGCCAGGGGCGTCCCCGGCGGTGGGTCCTCGCATCTTCGCGAGGCCGAAGTCGAGGACCTTCACGCCCCCGTCGGTCGTGATCATGACGTTGGCGGGCTTGATGTCGCGGTGGACGATGCCCTTGTTGTGCGCGGCGGCCAGGGCACCGGCGAGTGCGGCGGCAATCGCGATGATCCGTTCCGCGTCCAGCCCACTCGCCGGAATGAGGTGATCGAGCGACCGGCCTTCGATCAGCTCCATCGTCAGAAAGTGGACGCCGTCGGTCTCCTCGACGGAGTAGATCGTGACGATGGCCGGATGATTGACCGCCGCGACCGCACGGGCCTCGCGCCGGAAGCGATCGAGCATCTCGTGACTCGCGGCCAGTTCGGCGGGCAGCACCTTGATCGCGACATCGCGATCGAGGCGCGGGTCGTGGGCTCTGTACACCTCGCCCATTCCCCCCTTCCCGATCGTATCGAGGATTCGATAGACGCCGAGGTCGCTACCGGTCGTGAGAACCATATGGTCGGGCAATTATAGGTTGCCGGACGTCGGGACGAACCGGTCGAGGCCGCAGTCGCCGCACCGCAACGCCAAGCCGCCGGTGAGCGACGGGAGTTCGGACTATGCGGCTCGTCGGACCGCGTCGACTTGGCTCAGCCATTGGCGGAGCTGGTTCCAACTCACGAGATTTAGGCTCACCTGCCGGCAAGGCCCGACCGCGAGCCGAACCTTCGCGGCAGGATGACGGACTACGACCGTCCGGCCGAGTGTCGTTCTCGGACGAGGCGAAGCAGGCGAGGTGATGCGCGAAACGTGGTCTGCTCCAGCCGGTCGAGCGCGGCCGGAAGATCGAGCAGGCCCCGGCGCGCGGCGACGTCGAGCACACCCAGCGTTCCGGACACGACGAGTCCGCGATCGCGTGCGATGCGACGCGCCTTCTCTTCTCGTCAAGGAGTACTACGGCAGTCTCGGTCTCCTCTGCGAGCCGAATCGCCTCGCGCTCGCCGGCACCGAGTTGCTCCAGGTAGACCGAAGGATCCGAAACCTCCCGCGTCTCCAGCCAAGGTGCGCCAGCGGCCATCCATCCCCGGATGGGTTCGGGTGCGGCCTGTGCCTCGAGTTCCCGTCGAACAGCAGCGGGAATCAGCACGCGGCCGAAAAGAACTGGCAGGACGTCTTGCAGGTCGATGAGAACGAGGTAGTTCAGCGGAGACGTATTGGATACCGCTACGGGACATCGTATCCACCTTTCGGAAGATGTCCACGGAATCGGATCAAGCCCGAACGACCGTTCGCTAGTAGAGCAGTCGGCGGTAGCCGGCCGTGCTCGCCACGCTCACCACCGATCCTCAAAGTGACGCTTGGCAAATTCGTGACCGGAGCCCGACTTGAGATACTTCTCAAACCGCACAGCCATGCGCTCGCTTCCAAACTCGATGCACACGTCGACAGCCCACGGCTTCCAAGGAGCGGTTGACGGATTCTGGCCGTCGTTGTGGGCATTCAATCGTGCCGTGATATCCGCGGTGACGCCAATGTAGCGCCTGGTTGGATGATTCACGCTTCGGATGATGTAAACGAGCCGCTTCGCGGGATAGGGCACCCTGGCTGGTCAGCAAGCCGTGCGCCGACGCGAAACCGACGAAAAAGCTGTGGGGGAGCTTCTGGGTACGCAGGTAGTGATCGCTGGAGGCTGTTCTTCAGGTCGCAATTTGTGAAATGTCGGGCTAGTTTGTCCTCCTACGCCAAGACCGCTCGCTACGCTCGCTGGCTTCGGAGGACGTCCTTCGCATCGCGCTCGGTGAAACGCTGGCCTGCCATCCGGAGCCGCGAGCGAAGCGAGCGATTGGCGAAGGATGGCGGAGAGGGTGGGATTCGTTCCCGTCGTTCCCTCTCCCGTCAACGATTTAGGCCTGATCTAAACCGCTCAAACCGCCAAATCCGC
>CAVRYF010000027.1:0-214716 GCA_963725325.1 uncultured Acidobacteriota bacterium
TGATGGCCGAAATGCCTGGACCGACGACGAGGAGTGCTGATTTACACCGGCGTCCCTCGCCTGGAGGACGGCCGGTTGTTCGAACGAATGACCAAAGGGGCTGCGTACCCCGCGTGCTGACGCAAGCATTGGCGTGTCCTCATCCTTCTCGGTGTGGCACCGGTCTTCTGATTGGTGGACCGAAGGGTATCGGACGGCGCCTCTCCAAACGCCGCTCGGGTAAATCCCGGCAAATCGCCCTAGCTCGTAGAACCCGTAATCAGCGGCGGCATCGGTGACGGTGGTCGGCCCTCCCCCCTGGTCGCTGAGGGCGTTGCGGACGGCCTGAAGACGTTCGGCGACGATCCACCGCTTCGGGCCGATGCCTCGTACCCGATAGAATGCGTTGCGAAGCCCTCGCTCGCTCAGCCCGACTAGCCGACTCAGCAATGAGACCGGCACGGGAGCATCGATGTGCGCCCGCAGGTACGCTTCAGCTAGCTCGACCGCCTCCCGAGCGTGGAGCCTTCTCGAAGCGCTGCTGCCCGACTCGTTCATCGTCGTAACGCTACCGCTCGAAGGGACGTATGAACACTGTGCAATTCCGTAGAGTCCTCCCGTAAAAGTGACAGGGGAGACACACCGCCGGGCGAGCGGGTCCGTTATAGTTGCGCCTACCGTTCCATACAGTGGGCCCGGTTGGTGCCGGCAATGAAAGCGTTCTACGTCCTGGCCTTGATGGCCGCCGCCCCGTCATCCGCGTTCGCGCAGGCCGCGATTGCCGGTTCCGTCAAAGACGGATCGGGCGCTCCCTTGCCCGGGGTCATGGTGCAGGCAACGAGTCCGGCCCTGATCGAAAAGACTCGCCGTGCCGTGACCGATAGCGCCGGCAAATACCGGATCGAGAATCTCAGGCCTGGAACCTATGCGATCGGCTTCGCCCTCAATGGCTGGCGGCCGTACCGGCGGGAAGGGATCGAGCTGTCGGGGTCATCGACCGTGGTCGTGAACGCCGAGCTCACGGTCGGGACGACGGGGGAAACCGTCACCGTCACCAATGAGCTTCCGGTAGTCGATGCCCACAGCCTGACGCGCGAGCTCGCGCTCAGTGGCAGCGTCGTCCGATCGATGCCAACGGCTCGCAGCTACAATGCGCTGCTCGTCGTCGTGCCCGGCGTCTCCACCAGCAGCAACGACATCGTCACCGGCACGGCCTCGACGTCGTTTCCCGTTCATGGCGGCCGGGTCAACGAGGGCCGGCTCACGCTCGACGGGCTGAACATCGGCAGCCCGCCCAGCGGGAACTCGGCGACCAGTTACGTGGTCGACCTCGGCACCTCACAGGAGGTCACGTTTCGAACGGCGACGGCGCTCGGCGAAACGGAAACAGCCGGCCTCGTGATGAACATCGTCCCGCGGAGCGGCGGCAACACGACTCGCGGTTCGACATTCGTCAGCGGCACGGGCGAGGCACTCCAGTCCGACAACCTGACCCCGGCGCTGAAAGATCAGGGCGTCACAGCGGCGAGCCCGCTGACCGGGGTCTATGATGTCGCCGCCACGCTTGGGGGCCCCCTGGCCAGGGATCGCCTGTGGTATTTCGTGAACGCGCACACCGGAAGCGGTACGAAGGCGAGCGCGAACGTTTTCTACAATCTGAACGCTGGCGACCCGTCGAAGTGGTTCTACGCGCCTGATGCCAACAGGCCGGAATACTCCGACCGGACGTTCGAGAATGCCAGCGCGCGCGTGACCTGGCAGGTCGCGGCCCGCCACAAGATTGACGCTTTCTGGGACACACAGCAGTTGTGCCGCAGCTGCACGGGAGCCACGCCCGGACTTGCGGAGCCGCAGCGCGTCTCACCGGAGGCCGTTGGCGTCCTCGGAAGGCCGTTGACCGTCGCGCAGGCATCGTGGTCGGCGCCGCTGACGACTCGTCTTCTCGTCGACGCCGGCTTCGGCGCGACGTTCTTCGGCGTCGGCAATTTCGAGCGCGAACCGAATCCGACGCGCGGCCTCATTCGCGTCGCCGAGCAGTGCGCGAGCGGTTGCGCGGCCAATGGCAATATTCCCGGGTTGGTCTACCGATCCCAGGACTTCAGCATCGCCCATACTGGTTCGTATCTCTGGAGGGCCGCGCTGACCTACGTCACCGGCGCCCACAGCTTGAAGGTCGGGTACCAGCACACCTTCATGACCGACGACCGCACGTGGATGACCAACGACCAGAACCTGGCGTACCGGTTCAACAACGGCGCGCCGAATCAGTTGACGCAATCGATTTCGCCGTGGGTGAACGATGCGCGTGTGGCCTGGCAGGGCCTGTTCGTCCAGGATCAGTGGACGCATGATCGCCTCACGCTTCAGGGCGCCGCCCGCTTCGACCGCGCGTGGAGCTGGTTCCCGGCGCAGCAGGAGGGTCCGTCGCGATTTCTGCCCACGCCCATCGTCATTCCGGAAACCCGCGGCGTCGACAGTTACAAGGACGTCACCCTGCGCATGGGCGTGGCGTACGACGTCACCGGAAAGGGCACGACCGCGCTGAAGATGACCCTCGGCAAGTACCTGGAAGGCGCGGGAGTGTACGGCACCTATGCCAACACCAATCCGTCGCTGCGCATGCCTCAGACCACGCCCGTGTTCGGCACCGCCGGCGTGACGCGCGGGTGGAACGACGCCAATCAGAATTTCGTTCCGGACTGCGATCTGATGAATGCCGCGGCTCAGGATCTCCGCACCGCTGGGGGCGACCTCTGCGGCGTGCTCTCGAACACCAGCTTCGGCACGAGCGTGCTGACCAACAGCTTCGACCCCGGATTGCTCGGGGGCTGGGGCGTACAGGCCTTCCGATTGGCACCTCGGCATCTCGCTCGAGCAGCAGCTCGGATCGCGCTCGTCGGTCGCCGTCACCTACACCCGCCGGTGGTACGACGGTTTCTCGGTGGTCGACAACCGTGCACTGCAGCCGTCCGACCTGACGCCATTCAGCATCGTGGCGCCAGTCGACCCTCGCTTGCCCGACGGTGGCGGCTACGTCGTCTCGGGCCTCTATGATGTCGTGCCGGAGAAGTCGGGTACGGTCGACAACCTCGTCGCCAATTCAACCGCGTACGGCGGCTGGCATCAGTACTTCAACGGGCTCGACGTGACGGTGAGCGTGCGTGCGGTCAAGGGATTCACCCTCGCTGCCGGAACCAGTACGGGGCAGACCGTCGCCGACAACTGCAGGGTGCGGGCGAATCTTCCCGAGCTTGCCACGACGACAACCGGGACGAGCGCATTCGGCCCCGGCCTTGGCGGGTCCGCCGTCACGCCCGTGAGCCCGTCCTGCCACGTCGCCTACGGAATCCTCACGCAGCTGCGCGGGTTCTCTTCCTACAGCATCCCGAAGATCGACATGCAGCTGTCGGCGACGTTTCAGAGCAAGCCCGGACCGATGCTGGCGGCCAACTACGCCGTCCCGAACGAGGCCGTCGTATCGTCGCTTGGCAGAAGCCTCTCGGGCAGTGCCGCCAACGTTACCGTGAACCTCGTCGCACCAGGGACGATGTACGGGAATCGGATTAACGAGCTCGACCTCCGCGTGGCAAAGATCCTGAGGTACCGACGACTGCGGATGCTGCTCGCGATGGACACCTACAACGCGCTGAACTCGAGCGCGGTGCTGTCCTACAACTCCACCTTCGTGCCGGGCGGCACCTGGCCGCCGCCGCAGGCGATCATGACGCCGCGGCTCATCAAGCTCACGGCCGAGATCGATTTTTGAACGGCATGCGACAGCGGCGCTTCCGATTCGTCCTGCAGTTGTGGCTTCCGCTAGTGTTCGCGCTCGGTCCGGCCGGGGCCGCGTGGACGCAGTCCCAGAAGCAGGTGCTCGTCGTGTACTCGACGCGGCGCGATGCCCAGATCGTGGCTATCGGCGAGCGTGAATTGCCGAGAATCATCGAACAGGGTCTTGGCGGCGTGGACTACTACTCGGAGTACATCGACGAGGCAAGGTTTCCGGACAGCGCATACGAGGCGGCCTTCCGCGAATTTCTCCGCCTGAAATACAGGAACGTGCGCTTCGACGCGGTCATCACCGTTCAGGACGCCGCGCTCGATCTCGTCAGAGGCGCCAGACAGGAGCTGTTTCCGGGCGCACCGATAGTTTTCTTCGCGACGGCTCCCGTGGGCGACCACATCGAGAACGCCACCGGCCTCGTCACCGCCCTGAACTTCAGCGACACGCTTGCGCTCATCGCCCAACTCCAGCCTGAGGTCCGCCAGATCTTCGTCGTCACCGGTGCGGCGCCGGCCGATCAGGAGTTCGAGCGCCTGGCACGGCAGCAGCTTCGGCCGCACGAGTCGCGCTTTGCCGTGACCTATCTGAATGGCCTGCCCACTTCGGAACTCGAGTCCCGTGTGTCACGCCTCCCGGCCAACTCCGCCCTCTACTACTTGCTCGTCAATCGAAATGGCGACGGCGAAGTTGTTCAGCCTCTTGACTACCTGACGCGGCTGGCGGGGCTGGCACAGTCGCCCATTTATTGCTGGGTCGACTCGGCGATGGGACGGGGCATCGTCGGCGGCAGCCTCAAGGATCAAACGGCACAGCTCGAAGCCGTCGGCCGCCTTGCTCTTCGGGTGCTGTCCGGCGAGTCGGCAGACAGCATCCCGGTTTCGTCGCCAAACCTGAACGTGAGGGAGGTCGACTGGCGCCAGCTACGGCGCTGGGGCATCAGCGAATCCCGTGTGCCTCGGGACACGCGAGTGCTCTTCAAGGAACCGTCCGTCTGGGACCGCTACAAGATCTACATCCTGGGCGCAGGGACGGTGCTGCTGGCTCAGACGTTCCTCATTGCCGGGCTGCTCGTACAGCGACGACGGCGCCGGCAGGCCGAGGAACAGGTGCGCGGCAGCGAGGAGGCGCTGCGAAGGAGCTACGAGCGCATTCGCGATCTGGGGTCCCGGCTGCTGCAGGCCCAGGACACCGAACGTTCTCGCGTCGCTCGCGAGCTGCACGACGACATCAGCCAGCAGATCGCCCTGCTGTCGATCGATCTCGAGCTGCTGAGCGGCGCCGTTCCGCCAGACACCGAAGGTCTCGCGGGCGAGGCATTGGACCGCGTTCACGGGATTGCCAGGAGCGTGCACGATCTGTCGCATCGTCTGCATCCGGCGAAGCTGCGGCTCATCGGTCTCGTTGCCGCGATTCAGGCGCTCCAGCGCGAGCTCGCGCAGTCCGGCCCCACGATTACGTTCACGCACGAACACGTGCCGGCGAGTTTGCCGACCGATCTGACCGTGTCGCTCTTCCGCATCGTGCAGGAGGCCCTGCAGAACGCGATCAAGCACAGCAGAGCCCGCACGATCCGCATCGATCTCCGCGGCGGAGCGGACAACCTCGCGCTCACGTTTTCGGATGATGGGGTGGGTTTCGATGTCGACGACGCGTGGGGCAAGGGTCTGGGCCTCATGAGCATCTTCGAACGGACCGAGGCGATCGGGGGCACACTCGCTATTCAATCGAGGTCAAGCGGAGGCACGTCGATCACAATTGTGGTCCCGCTCGAGAGTCGGGAGGCGACCGCTGATGTTGCGGGTGGGCCGGTCGCGTAGATTCATCGCTGCCTATGCCGATTTCGCATAGCTGGACGCATCTCCTGCAAGTACCGTAGGAATCGTGTGGACTCAGGCAGCCGAAACCGAACCGATCGGTCTCCATCTCGACAAACGGGATAGAGTGCTGCGTATGAGTCGACCTCGAGTCCTGCTCGCTGACGATCACGCGCTCCTCCTCGGCGCATTCGAGAAGCTGCTGTCGGCAGACTGCGACATCGTCGGTCAGGTCTCCGACGGGCGGGCCCTCGTCGACGCCGCCGAGGAGCTCAAGCCCGACGTCATCGTCCTGGACATCTCGATGCCGCTTCTGAACGGCCTCGAAGCCGCGCGCCAAATCAAGCAGAAGGCACGAGGCGCAAAGCTGGTGTTCCTGACGATGAACGAGGACACCGATCTCGCCGCCGAGGCCTTCCGGGCGGGAGCGTCCGGCTATTTGCTCAAGCGGTCGGCGGCATCGGAGCTCCTGACGGCGATCCGGGAAGTCCTGCAGGGGCGCTCGTACGTGACGCCGCTCATCACCGAGGGGCTCGTCGGCTCGCTCCTGCACGCCGCCGATCACGCGCCGAGCCGCGCGCTCACGCCGCGGCAGCGGGAAGTCCTGCAGCTGCTGGCCGAAGGCCACTCGATGAAGGAGATCGCCAGCCTTCTCAATCTGACGCCACGAACGGTGGCGTTCCACAAGTACCGAATCATGGAGCAGCTCAAGGTCAAATCCACGGCGGAGCTCGTCCAGTATGCAGTCAAGAACCACATCGTCTGACGCGGGGCCCGGGAGGGTCCGCGTGCTCCTGGTCGACGACAACCAGGCGATGCTCGCACGGGCTGCCTCGATGCTGGCGGCCACATGCGTCATCGTCGGGCAGGTCCAGGACGGCGTCTCAGCGCTGACGGCGGCGGCGATGCTCGCGCCGGACGTGATCGTCCTCGACATCTCGATGCCGGGGATGTCCGGCCTGGACGTCGCGGCTGGCCTCCGCTCCGCCGGCTCGACGGCGGCGATCGTCTTCCTCACGGTTCACGAAGACCCCGAGCTCGTCGAGGCGGCTCAGGCTGCCGGCGGGATCGGCTATGTCGTCAAGGGGCACCTTGCGTCAGATCTGCTGCACGGCGTCCTCGAGGCACACGCGCGGCGCCCGTTCGTCTCCATTCTCCGCTGATCGGCCGGCCTACGGCCGAGCGGACACGCGTGAGGCCGCCGACGATCCCCCCAGCCCCTGGATGTCCGGCACACCCGCGAGCTCCCGATCCTCCGGAAGGTTGTAGAGCGACTCGACAACCAGATCGAGCCGGCGACGCTCCGCTTCGAGCGCGGCGTGGCGCCGGGCGGGGAGCGTCGCCACCAGATTGTCGAGCAACGCTCGCAGGCGCCGCGCGATCTGGACGTTGCCGGCGCCGGACGCGCGGATTTCGGTGCACGACACGGCGACGAAATCCTCCCAGTTCGGCGTCCGGTAGATGACGCGCGGCGTGCCCGTACGATCGGCAATCGAATCGCTGCGCAACCGGCGACGGCCGACCACCCGGAGCAGCCGGTGCAGCTGATCGAGCGCCAGCACGCCGGTCGTGGGGTCGTTGATCGCGGGCGACAACGCCTTGAGCCCGATGTCGGCGATGATCCGGAAGGCAAAGATCGGATCCTGCTCCAGCGTCCGCTCCGCGCCGAAGGCGACCCTTGCCTGCAGGCGATGATTGGCGATCGATACGGCGTTGCCATAGAGCTCGAACAACGGCTCTCCCTCTGCGACGAAGTCGCCGACCTGCGGCACGAGCTCGATGATCCCGTCGGCGTGCGTGGCGTCAGCCACCAGCGTGTCGAGATCGACCGCGAGGACGATGGCCGCCCCGCCCGTGTGCAGCACGGTACGCCGTCGACCTTCCGGAGCCACGAAGCGCGGCTCGACTTCTGGCGCGGCGCTGGCGGGCTCTGGGTAGACCCCCTCGATCACGCTCACGCCTTCGTCGCCTACGCGCGCGAGGATGCTGACCGGCCGCAGCAGGCGTGCGGCGTAGTCGATGAGGAACAGGAACACCGCCATGCAGGCAATGGCCAGCACGGCCGTGAGGAGCGACACGATGTCGTAGACGACCCGGTCGAGGCGGTTGAGCGCCATGACCGCGAAGACGAGCGTGAACACGAACAGTCCGACGCTGCCGCGGACGACGTTGTCGCGGAGAAGCGTGGTCGCGATGATGCGGGGCGTCAGCTGGCCTCCGGCGACCTGGATCGCGACGAGCAGCGAACCGAAGGTGAAGACCACGAAGGACAGCGTCAGGGTGATGGTCGTCTGGTAGAGCGCCTGCGCGCCGGTAACACTCAGCCCGGACAGGCGCCAGGCGAGCCACCCGTCCAGCACACGGAGCGTCGGGGCCATGACGAGCACGAGGAGAATGGCGAGAAAGGGAATCGTCCAGAGCGCCGATCGGAGGTAGCTCGTGGCGCGATAGATGTTGTTCCAGACGAGCGCCCGCTCGACTCGCCGCGCGAGGCCGCGCCAGGCGGTGTCCATCTTCTGGGCGGCGGCGTCGAGTCGTGGTCTGGGGCTGGGGCCGCCGCTCGGCATCTCGGTCATGGAGCACACCTCGACTCCTCAGGTCCGGCCGGCCGGGTGCGACCGGCCGGCCGAACGAGCGGAGCGTCGCCGCCGCGGGGAGGAGGGACGCGGCAGCGACTTGTCGTGGGTTCCGCCGGCCGTATCGCAAGAACCTGATCGTCGTCTAGAAGTCTCTCATAAGCCGGCTGACTTGGCGTGCGAGCGAGCACCGCGAGCGAGCACCGCGAGCGAGCCACGCGACCGGCCCGCCTCCGCCAAGGCTCCGGCGAGGTCCGCCGTAGCTTTCAGCGAAGGCGGAAGCGCGCCGACGCCAGCGGCGCGCGAGGGAGCGTGTCGGGGAGTCCGAGGGGCGAAGCCCCTCGGTGAAGCCTAGAATCGGACGCCGAAGGTCGTCTGAAGGAACTGGCCGTTGGCCTTTCGGCCATCGAGAGTCACGGTCCCTCCTGCGGGCCCTGTGAACGTTTTCGATTCCACTTGGGGACCCCAGACGTAGTGATAGCGAAGCTCGGCGTACGCCACGCCGAAATTGACGCCGCCGCCGAACGACATACCGAAGTCGGTGGAGCTGCGGTCACCGATGATGTTCGTCGTTTCCACCCATCCACCGGGATAGCAGACGTACCACCACGGATCGCAGTACCCGGGCACCCAGCCCACGCCCGGTGTCGTCAAGCGAATCTTGCGGTAGTAGACGCCCATCCCCACGAGCCCGTACGGCCGAACCGACCCCTGCGGCTTCTGCACGATCACGCTCGCCGTTCCGTACTGCATGCTCATGTCGCCGAACATGTCTGTGGGAACTGTCGAGCCGCCGGGGTTGCCCGCGATCGGAATCGAGAACTGCTTGTCGCCGAAGCCGTTGAAACTGTACAGGCCCTCGATGCCGATGACTGGGGTCGCGTTGATCTGAACACCGAAGTTGAAGTTGTAGCCGCCGCCCAGGCGGTCGCTGACTTCCGCGTTGGGTTGAGTGAAGCCACCGCCGAACGACACGTTGACCGGTTTCTGGGCCTCTGCGCCGTATGGGAGGGCAGCGAGAAAGCTCACGACTAACACGAAGACCGATTTTGCACGCATGACACGCTTCCTTTCTTGCTCCACCTGAAGCACTGGGCGTGCCAAGTCAACGCTGGATGTCGAGCACACAGAAGTCACTGCGATGAGCGGGATGTTCAGCCCGCCTGGGCCGCGGCCCGAGGTCGCGGCTGGCGCCGTACCGGAGATCCTCCGGTATAGCGGAGGCGACAGGAGTCGCGAAATCTCGTGACCGGCCACCACGGGAAGGCGTGAGCCTAGTGTTGTCAACCACTTGGAGCCCTAATCATCGCTGCGCGAACTATGGCACCATGCGTGCTCAAAAGCCCGGCCATGGTACGTGTCGGAATTCGGCCTTCCTCGAGAGCGAACGCGATCTCTGTGCGCCGCTCGGTTCTGATCGGTGTTGTCCTCGGGTCGATGTTGCTGTGGACCACGGCAAGCGACGCGCAGTCCGTTCCAGCCGATGCCACCCCCGGCCAAGATGCCCCACAGCCACGTGTGGCCTCCGTGTCGTGTACATCGAAGCCAGGCGAACGCACGCAGTGCGCCGCCGACACGTCGAAGGGCGTCGTGCTGCTGCGATCGACGGGCGAGGCGCCGTGTCTGCTCGGAAAGACGTGGGGCTACGACCAGACCAGCGTCTGGGTGTCGGACGGCTGCAGCGCCGTGTTCAGCACCGGCCTGGCCGTGGAACCTGAGACGACCAAGCCCAAGGCCCCCTCGCACGTTCCGAACGTCGGCTTTCTGCTCGTCGACAACCACAAGGGACAGGTGTATTTCCGGCTCTTCAGCTACGGACGTTATCTGAACCAGCGGAACCTGGACGAGTCCTACGTCGACGCCTTCGGCAACACGAAGACGGTGCAGCGTCGCCAGGACATTCAGCTCCAGAAGTTCTTCGCGCCGTTCTCGGGGTGGTTCCTCACGCCGAAGATGCGCTACTACCTCTACGTCTGGTCGTCGAACCCTTCACAGGGCGATCCGGCCCAGGTCGTGGGCGCAGGGAACCTGACCTGGACCTTCAACCGCTTCGTGAGCGTGGGCGTCGGCATCACGTCGCTGCCCACGGTGCGAAGCACGGAGGGTCAGTTCCCGTATTGGCTCGGCGTGGACGACCGGCTGATCGCCGACGAGTTCTTCCGCGGGTCGTACACCTCTGGCGTCTGGCTCAAAGGCGAGTTCCACACCAAGCTCAAGTACCAGTTCATGGTTGCCAACAACCTGAGCACGCTCGGCGTGAGCGCGGCGCAGATCGACAACAAGATGGACACGCAGGTCGGCTCGCTCGTATGGCTGCCGACGACCGGCGAGTTCGGCCTGTGGAATACGTTCGGCGACTACGACTATCACGAAAAAGTCGCGACGCGCATCGGTCTGCACTACAGCCACAGCCTCGAGGAAAAACAAAGCCAGCCGGGAACCGAAGGCATCGAGAACAGCCAGATCCGCCTGAGCGACGGGAGCATCATCTTCACGCCCGACCTCTTTGGACCTGGCATCACCGTCAACGAAGTGGACTACCGGATGTCGAGCGTCGATGCGGGGGTCAAGTACAAGGGCCTGTCGCTCGAGGGCGAGTACTACTGGCGCTGGCTGAGTAACTTCACCGGCGTCAACACCGGCAGCATTGCCAACATCAACGACAACGGCTACCAGTTGCAGGCCTCGGCGATGGTGGTGCCCAAGGCGCTGCAGCTGTACTTCGGCGCCTCGCAGATTTTCGGCCAATACGGCGATCAGTGGGAAGTGCGCGGCGGAGAGAACTGGTACGTGATGAAGGAACGCGGTATTCGTCTCAACGGCGAGTTGATGTACGTGAACCGATCGCCCGTTGGCTACACCGCCTATCCCTACCCGGTCGGTGCCAAGGGGACGGTATTCCATATCAACCTCGAGCTGAACTTCTGATCGAGGGGACATGACTCGCAGACCTTCGTCCCGTTCCGCCGCGCTTCTCGGTGCCGTCGTCGCACTGGCGCTGTTCGCGCTCTTCGTCGTCCGCGCGCGCCCCCTCGACGCCCAGGCCCAAGGGGCCGCCAACGAGTTCTACGACTCCCACTTTCACCTGACCAACTACATTCAGGAGGGCATCAGCGCTCGCCAGTTCCTGGACATCATGGGAACGCGCGTCGGTCGATCGACGCTCTTCGGCATCCCGCTGCAGCAGCAGTGGTCGTACGCGAACTCTGGCGACTTCGCGCCCACCTACTACCTCCACAGCGATGCGCCGCTCTACTACTACTCGTTCACCGACGCCTACATCGCCAGCGTCTACCGCTCGCTGTCGCCAGCGGAACAGGCGCGCTTCGACCCGATGATCACCGGCTTCAATCCGGCCGACATGTACGGCGTCGACCACATCCGGCGCGTGCTGAGAACGTTTCCAGGCGTGTTCACCGGCATCGGCGAGTTCAGCATCCACAAGGAATTCGTCTCGGCCAAGATCTCCGGCGAGACCGCGAGCCTCACCAATCCCGCGCTCGATCGCATCCTCGACTTCGCCGCCGAGTGCGGGCCTCGTCGTGATCCTCCACAACGACATCGACATGCCGTTCGCGAAGACCGACGCCGAGCCGGTGTACCTGGCGCAGACTAAGGCCATCCTCAAGCGCCACCCGAAGGCGACGATCATCTGGGCGCACGTGGGTCTGGGCCGCATCGTCCACCCCGTGCAGGTATCGGCCGAGGCGGCCGAGCGCACGCCAACGCAGGTCGAGATGGTCGAAGCGATGCTCAACGATCCGGCGCTGGCGCACCTGAATTTCGATATCTCGTGGGACGAAGTCGCCAAGTACGCGGTCGCCTCGACAGAATCGATCGCACGCGTCGCGGCGATGCTCAACAAGTACCCCGATCGGTTCCTCTTCGGCACCGACACCGTGGCGCCGTCGGGGCCGGCGCCGTACTTCGCGGTGTTCGATATGTGGGCTCCGGTCTGGGCGCAGCTGACGCCGGAGGCGAGCCTGAAGGTCCGCAAGGGGAACTACCAGCGGATCTTCGACGAGGGACGGCGCCGGGTCCGCGCCTGGGAGAAAGCGAACGTGAAATGAAGGGTCAACCCTGTCATGGAGACTGTCAGCGGCCATGGAAAAGTGGAGGATAGCAATGGGTAGACGTGTTCGGAGTTTCTTTGTCCGGGCGTGCCTGCTCGCTCTGGGAGCGCTCGCGTGGGCGATCCCGTCGAGCGCGCAGACGCCGGCTGAGATCCAGCAGGCGGTTGACGCCGCATACGCGAAGTTCAGGACGCTCAACGAAGGCAAGAACGCCGATTACATTCCGGCGCTCGCCAAGGTCGATCCGAACCTGTTCGGGATCGCCCTGATCACAACCGACGGCAAGAGTCTACACAGCCGGCGATGTGAAGACCGAGGTGTCGATCCAGTCGATCTCCAAGGTCTTCACGATGGCGCAGGTCATCCAGGAGCAGGGCGCGGACGCGATCGGACAACGCATCGGCGTCGATGCCACAGGCGCCCGCTTCAACTCGATCATCGCGGTGGAAGGCGTCAGGACCGTCTCGGGTACGGGCGCGCCGGAGATGAACCCGCTGGTGAATCCGGGCGCGATCTCGGCGACCAGCATGGTGACGGGATCGACATCGGACGCGGTGTGGCAGAAGATCAGCGGCTTCCACAACGCCGCCGCCGGACGACAACTGACCGTTCTCCAGGACGTCTACAAATCCGAGTCCGACACCAACCAGCGCAACCAGGCCATCGGCGCGCTGATGCTCGCCTACGGCTACATCAAGGGCAACTGGGAGCAGGCGGTCGACCTCTACACGCGTCAGTGTTCGATCGGCGTGAACACGAGGGATCTCGCGACCATGGCGGCCACGCTCGCCGCGGGCGGCAGGAATCCCGTCACCGGCAACCAGGTCCTCGACAGGGCGAAGGTCCCCAGCGTCCTCGCCGTGATGTCCACCGCCGGACTGTACGACGATTCCGGGAAGTGGCTCTACCACACGGGTCTCCCCGCCAAGAGCGGCGTCGGCGGCGGCATCATCGCCGTGTCGCCGGGCAAATTCGGCATCGCCGTCATTTCCCCGCCGCTCGATGATGCCGGCAACAGTGTGCGGGCGCAGCGCGCCATCGGCGACATTTCGGCCGCGCTCGGCGGCAACCCGTATGGCCGCTCACCGGCGCCGCCCACGCCCGCGCCCGCGCCCGCGCAGGCGCAGGCGGGGCCGAAGCCGACGCTTCGAAATCTACGGGTTCGCGATGCTCGACATCGGCCACGACTTCAAGCAGATCCACCCCGATTGGTACGACACGCTGCGCTTGACCAAGCTGCCGAAGGTGGCAAACGAGTTCGGTGAGGACAACAACACGTTCATGGGTGTGCGTCAGAGTCGGCTGGGCGTCAAATCCTCGACGCCGACCCCAAGTTGGCGAATTGAAGACCATCTTCGAATTCGAGCTCTTCGGCACCGGCGTGGACTCCGGGCAGACGACGTTCCGACTCCGCCACGCATGGGGAGAGCTTGGCCGGCTGGGGGCCGGTCAGGTACTGGAGCCCGTTTACCGACCCTGACGTGTTCCCGAACTCGCTGGAATACTGGGGGCCGACGGGACTACCGTGGTACCGCAACGTGCAGCTTCGCTACACGGCGATCCAGACCGACAGCAGCAACCTGATGCTGGCGCTCGCGCGCCCCGGCGCAAGCGGCGACCAGGGGGTGTATGGCGACCGTATCGAGCTTCAGGGCATCAAGGCCCGATTCCCGCTGCCTGATTTTGCCGCCGCCTACAAGTACACGGGAGACTGGGGCCACATCCGCACCGCCGGGATGCTCCGGCGTATCAACTGGGACGACACCCTCGACGACGCGCTCGACCTCTCAGGAGACGCCACCGGCTGGGGATGGAACGTCAGCTCGGTCCTCAAGGCCGGCGAGAACGACGCCCTCAGGGTGCAGTTCACGGTCGGCGAGGGCATCCAGAATGAAATGAACGACTCGCCCGTCGACATCGGCATCCAGAACAACTTCTCGAACCCGGTGACGCCGGTCATCGGCAAAGCCGATACCGATCGTCGCCTACAGCGTGTTCCTGGATCACACCTGGAGCAAGAAGTTCAGCAGCGCCATCGGCTACTCGGCGCAGGACAACGACAACACCGACGGGCAGGCGCCTGACGCCTTCCGGGTCGGGAAGTACGCACTGGGCAACCTGCTCTACTACCCGGCCCCGAACGTGATGATGGGTGGCGAACTCCAGTGGGGCCGCCGCGAGAACTTCTCGGACGGGTTCCAGAGCGACGGGTTCAAGGTGCAGTTCTCGTTCAAGTACAACTTCTCGTGGAAGCTTGGAGGATAGTGATGATGCGACGTTATAAGGGTTTTGCCGCCGGCGCCGGGCTGCTCGGCCTCGGACTGCTGGCGATGCCGCAGGTCGCGGCCCAGGCGCCGGGCGCAGTGCAGCAGGCCGTCGACAGCGCCTACGCGAAGTACCGGACGCTCCAGGAGGGCAAGAACGCCGACTACATCCCGGCGCTGGCCAAGGTCGACCCGAATCTCTTCGGCATCGCCGTCGTCACCGCCGACGGCAAGGTCTACACCGCCGGCGACATCAAAACCGAGGTCTCGATCCAGTCGATCTCGAAGGTGTTCACGATGGCCCAGGTCATTCAGGAGCAGGGGCTGGAGTCCATCGAGAACCGGATCGGCGTCGACGCCACCGGCGCGCGCTTCAACTCGATCATCGCCGTCGAGGGCGTCAAAACCGTGGTCGGCACCGGCGCCCCCGAAATGAACCCGCTGGTCAATCCCGGCGCGATCTCGGCCACCAGCATGGTCACCGGCTCGAACGCCGACGCGGTCTGGAAGAAGATCATGGACTTCCACAACGACTCGGCCGGGCGCCAGCTGACCGTGCAGCAGGACGTCTACAAGTCGGAGTCCGACACCAACCAGCGCAACCAGGCGATCGGCGCGCTGATGTTCGCCTACGGCTATATCAAGTCGAACTGGCAGCAGGCGGTCGACCTCTATACACGCCAGTGCTCGATCGGGGTCAACGCGAGAGACCTGGCGACGATGGCGGCCACGCTCGCGGCCGCTGGCAAAAACCCGGTCACTGGCAAGCAGGTCATGGACCCGACCAAGGTTCCTGGTGTGCTGGCGGTGATGGCCACCGCCGGGCTGTATGACGACTCCGGCAAGTGGCTGTATCTCACCGGGCTCCCGGCCAAGAGCGGCGTCGGCGGCGGCATCCTCGCCGTGTCGCCCGGCAAGTTCGGTATCGCGGTCATCTCGCCGCCGCTCGACGATGCCGGCAACAGCGTGCGCGCCCAGCGCGCGATCGCCGACATCTCGAACGCGCTCGGCGGCAACCCGTATGCGAAATAGTGTGTCGGTGCAGGGTGGTGAGCGACGAGGGCAGAAATAGCGACGGTATTCCGCCTGGCAGAGGGCCGTCCGGAATACCGGAGCGACGGGGCAAGGCCGCCGTTTGCCGTGCGCGACGTAGTGCGTGAATTGAACGTCCGCACCGACCCTCAGGCCGGGACGCCTCTGCGGGCGCCGCAGCCAGACGCCACGCCACGCGGGTTGCTCGAGGACGTCGTGGTATTCTGCGCCACGAGGAATTCACGATGATGTCGCGCTTCTGGTTTCGGCGAACCTATGGGATCGTTGGCGGCGTGCTTCTCGGCGTGCTGGCCGTTGAGATCCTCATCGCCCAGCAGCCGCCACAACGCTTCGGCGGGGCGTACTCGGATCTCGACGCACGTCGTCAGCAGCTCGTCGGCGACTGGGTGGCGCGGTTCACCAAGGTGACCGGTCAGAGCGTGGATGCGCGGTCGTTCTACGACGACGTTCTCAGGCTCTCCACCAAGACGACCTTCGACGCCGTGACGCATGCGCTGCTGACGACTACGCTGACCGACGCCGTCGGGGCAGAAGTTCGGCGACGGCTTGTCGCTCATCGAGCGCGTTGACACGGTCAAAGGCGAAGTCTCGGGAGCATCCGGCGATCGCCAGTTTCGGATGTACGTCCGACTGACACCGAACGCGCGCGAGATGCTGAACCGCTCGCGCGAGTTCAAGCGCGGTGTCGACAACACCGTCTATCACAAGGGCTATCCCATCAACTACCGCGAACAGCAGGGTACGCCGTCGATTCAGATCTCGATTGCAATGGACGGTCGTCTGGCAGATGTCGACGTCGACTATCGAGCGTCGTTCTTCCCGGTCTCGTTGTTCAACGGACACCTGAGCGCGGCAAACTCGGACGTCCGCGCCGGCGACAACGCCGAGCGGCACGCCGGGCGGTGGACGGGGTATCAGAACTGGTGGCGAAGCTTTTTCGGTGCGGGCGTCGAGCGGGCGCCTGCCGACAAGGACGCGATGCCCGCGTTTACGCTGCCGAAGGTACCGCGCGCGGGCAAGATGAATGTCAACGAGATGGTGCCTGACTTCCTCAAGGCGTGGCTGGTGGAAGGCAACGTGGTGGCGGCGATGGGCTATGTGTCGGAACGGTCCTACGCGTGCCTGGCGCAGGATACGCCCGACCCGCCGGCCTTTGACCGCGGCCTCGCGCCAATTCAGATCATGGTCAATCTGAAAGCCGCCCACGACGCCCTCAGCAGGCACGACTCGCTCGAGGGACTCACGATCGGCGTGCCGCTTCCGATCCCAGGGCTGCGCGCGGTGCCCCAGCCGCATCAAGGCCAGTTCGTTCTCTACGACGTGCCCGACAAAATGGCCGCCGGGTTCGACTGCGCGAGCCGGTTGACACCGGGCGCGCCAACGAAGGCATCGCGTTCGTACGGCCAGCATTATGCCGCGAGCTTCCGCGTCGCCGGGGCAGGGAAGGACACCTCGGTCGCGTTACTGTGGGCCAAGGAGGATGGGTATTGGAAGATCGTGTCCTGGTATGTCGCGCCGAAGCCCGATGAGACGCCGGTTCCGCCGGCGCCGCCCGAACCGAAGGTCGTGCGGATCAAGGCCGACCTGGCCCTCGTTCAGGCGGCGAAGAACTTCGTGGACACCTGGCTGATTCGCAAGGACTACGACGCCGCGTTCCGATACCTGTCGACGAAGAGCTACGCGTGCTACGACCTCTTACGGGGTCCTGACGCGCCGGCGTCGGCGTCCCTCGACGATGCCGGCCGGAAGATCCGGGCAAGTCTCGAACGGATCGGCCAATGGGTGGGCACGTCGCGCAGTCTCGGGGAGATCGTCGAGGCAGCCGAGCCGCGCCACCCGTCGATTCAGGTGATGGAGCAGCCCAACTCGCGCATGTTCAGCCTCACCAGCTTTCCTGCTGCACTTGGCGACGCCGTCGAGTGCGAGGCCCGAGCCCGTGGCGCAGTGCCGCCCGATCCCTTGCCGCTCGAATACGGGCAAGCCTTCGGCATGACGTTCCGGTTTCGCACTGAGGACGGCGACGCGCCCGTCTTGCGTCTGCTCTGGCGGAAGGAAGACGGCACCTGGCGAGTCACGTCGTACGACGTGGAACTGCCATAGCGGTTGACCCGAGACGCCTACCAATCAGCGTTGGCGAACGTCAGAAACTGATGGCCGTCAGAAGGCGAGGACCGTCTGGACCATCGGCACCCAGCCCGTCATCCCTGCGGTATACGGAGTAAAGGCCCCGTTATAAGGAGCTTTGTTGACCCGGAAGAGCTCCGTGTTGAGCCAGAGCCGCTCGGTCGGAAGGAAATGCCACTTGACCCCACCGCCATACTCATGAGAGTCGCCGAACTCTCCGCGCACCCACGATCCGCGGCCATACAGCATCCACTTTTTCGGGTCGACAAAACAACTCGCCGAGAGCTCGGCGCCGTGATCGAATGTGGACGCGAGCGGAAGCGGTCCGTCGGCTTCGAAATCATTCAGCCAACGCATGAAGTATTGCGCGTTGACCGCAAGCCCTTTCCATTTGATGCCGCCGTCGATCGCCCACAACCTGTACGTGGCCTGGTCGACCGTTACACCCGGCGCAAACGCTCCGGTCGAGAAGGTCAGCACGCCGTCGGAATTGTACAGTGACGTGTTCTCGGGACTTGATTGATCGAGATTTGAAAAACGGTCCTCCCGGGATCGCGTATACGCGGTACCAATACGAATGCGAACGTTGTCGGAGGCGAAATAATCATCGTACATGTTGCGTGATTTGCCGGGTTCCCCGTAGGCTCCCAGCGGTTCCCACCAGACACTGCTGGAAAAGAGCAGATGCGTATCGATCTTGCTTGCCGAGATATTCAGGGTATTGAGACCGTTGCCGACGAAGGCCAAGTAATTCAACCCCTTCACAGGTTCTCCGTTCGCCCAGACTCCCTGAGTGAACCCGGGACGGAAGAAGTTGTCAGCCATGCTCCTGTCGGTCCCCGTAAAAAATGGGAACGTGTTCACCAGCGATCGGCTGCCTGGAACGCCAGTGTAGCCGCCGGTAATCGCGAAGGCCTTGTTGAATTGCCAGCCAATGTTGCTGGCTACGACGATCGAAGCGGCCCCGGCGGATGTCCAGACGGTGAAGCTGTATCGCGCTCTCTGGTCGAAAATGTAGCCGCCCAGGATGAACATCGCGCGATTGACGGTGATGTCGTTGCGCGTGTGCACGTCGCGGGCAACGCCCAGGTGATCGGTGAAAGTCTCGTCGCTATCCTGAGTGTTGAGATATCGGAGTTGGGTATTGATGTTGAACTTCAGCAGGAAAGGCACGGAGGCGTCTGCGGGAGTTTCCCAGATGATGATTCCATCTCTATAACGATCGTTGATTGTCGGTGGTGCGGCACCGGATGCCTGCGGTGCGGAAGTCGTTGCTGAATCTGTCGCAGCCGGTAGGGTATTCACGGCTTCCGAAACGGGGACGGTGCTGGTTGGGCGGACTGCGGGAGACTGTCCGGAGGCAGAAGTCGGAAGGAACGTCACTGACGTCAACGCCAAGGCGACTGAAGTCCTGATAAATGCGCGGGGTATCGACACGTGATATTCCCCTCCGGAAGCCATCCCGAGATGATTGACGTACTGGGATTGCGACGCTCACCAAGCCACGGAACGTTCCCGTGACCTGGCGAGCCATCGCCGGAAGCAAAGGAGGCTCCTCGCCGAACTATGCCCACCGAGGTTCGAGCGAGGAGCCCATTCGATCAGCAGAGCACTACGGATTGGGCGAGACCAGCCTCGCTGGTTTCCTTGTACTTGCTGTTCATCTCTTTGGCGGTCTGAGCCAGGGCGATCACGGTTTCATCGAAGTTGACGCGGTGCCTGGACGCGATCTCGTTGCTGGCGATCGCGTAGGCCGTCCACGCCTTGACGGCCCCGAATGCGCAGCGCTCGATGCACGGAACCTGCACGTAGCCGGCAACCGGGTCGCAGGTCATGCCCAGGTGATGCTCAAGCGCCGATTCGGCCGCATTCTCGACCACCAGCGATGGAGCGTCGTACGCCGTCGCGATCAGTGCCGCAGCCATCGACGATGCCACGCCGATCTCTGCCTGGCAGCCGCCCTCGGCCGCAGACAGCGTCGCATGGTGCTTGCAGAGGTAGCCGACCGCCGCCGCCGCGAGCATGCCTTCACGGATCTTCTGATTGTCGACCTTCCGGAGCTCGACGAGCCCATAGACCAGCGCCGGCATGACGCCGGCGGACCCGCCGGTCGGAGCCGTGATGACGAGGTGGCCGCGCCCGTTTTCTTCGGATGCCGCCAACGCAAAGGCCGACAGCGTGCCGATACCGCGGTCTCCTTGAAACTTGTCGTCCATCGCGCGCTTGTACACGGTTGCGGCCTTGCTGTGCAGTTTGATCGGGCCGGGCAGCACGTCATCCTCCGGCATCGACAACCCCGACTTCACCGTCGCGACCATGGCGTTGATGATCTTGTCGATGAAGGCGTACACCTCCGCTTCCGACTTGCCCGCGATCGACATCTCGTTGGCCAGCATGATCTTGGCGATCGTGGTCTTGTTGGTGTCGGCGTGGGTCCGCAGTTCTTTCATCGTCCTGAACGGGTACTTCGGCGGGTTCTTCTTCGGAGGCGTGTACCCCTTCCACTCGATGAATCCGCCGCCCACTGAGTAGTACTCCTGCTCGAGCAACACTTCCTTGCCGGCGAGGAGCTTGCACGTCATCGTGTTCGGGTGCTTGAAGTCGCCCTTCGTCGCGTCGTAGATGACGTCCTTGAGGCTCACGTCGATGGACTTGTCGCCGAGCTTCACGGGGAACACCTGGTCCGGCTTGTCTCGCAAGCCGTCCAGAAACTTCGGGTCGACCGTCGCCGGTTCTTTCCCGACCAGCCCCGCGAGCGCGGCGCGTTCCGTGCCGTGTCCCTTGCCCGTCGCGCTGAGGCTTCCGAACAGGTTTACCTGAAGCTTCGTCGCCTTGGCCAGTTTGTCGGCCGGCAGTTTGGTGGCTCGCTGGTAGAAATCGTAGGTGATGCGCATCGGACCAATCGTGTGCGAGCTGGAGGGCCCCGGGCCCACCTTGTAGAACTCGTCCGCGGTCGTCAACACCGGTCCCTGCCCCTTCTTGACGACATTCAAGTCGGCAGAGAGAGGCGGCGGCGCCGATGGCGTCACCGGCTTCACCTGCGGCTTCGGCGGCGCCTGCGGCATCGTTGCGATGGCCATCGCTGTTCTCTCTTCGGCTGAGACATAGCGACCCGTCATCACTGCGGCGGCACCGCCCACAGCGCTCCGTATCAGGAAATTGCGGCGATCCACGCCGGGTGGAACCTCCGGTGAGATCAATCCGCTTGTGTCGGCTAGCGGATCGTCCTGCAAGACTTCACGGGGTTTCTCGGTAGAACCAGGCTTGCCGTCAAATGGCTCATTCTCTTGACTCGACATGGTGTAACTCTCCCTTTCTGAAGATTCAACTCGCCGCGACTCGCCTGGATGACTCATCTCGCCCGAGCTTAACACGTGAGTGTGCGGCTGTGCTCCCGCCAGATTGACCCGAGTGGCCTCGACAGGGACGATCACTATTACCGATTACCGCGCTCGGCGCCTCGCTACGCATTGGAAGTCAACGATGAACGGGGCGTCCGGTCACCGGAGGTTCCTCGACTGAGCCTTCGAGAACCGCTTTGTAGGTGAAGCCCGCGACTGCAGCGCCAATCACGGGAGCAAGCCAGAACAACCAGAGCTGCTGAACTGCCCAGCCTCCAACGAACACAGCAGTCGCAGTACTGCGTGCCGGATTGACCGAGGTGTTCGTCACGGGGATGCTGATGAGATGGATCAGTGTGAGGGCGAGGCCGATGGCGAGGCCGGCGAATCCTGACGGAGCGCGCTTGTGTGTGGTGCCGAGAATGACGATCAGGAACATGAAGGTCATCACGACTTCGCACACGAGCCCCGCCGTAAGCGAATACTGGCCGGGCGAGTGCGCGCCGTAGCCGTTCGAGGCGAACCCGGCGGCGAGGCTGAAATCCGCGCGGCCGCTCGCGATGAGGTACAGCACGGCCGCGCCGGCGATGCCACCGAGGACTTGCGCCACGGTGTAAGGCAAGAGCTGGGCGGCGGGGAAGCGACCTCCCGCCCACAGACCGACGGAGACAGCCGGGTTGAAGTGACCGCCCGATATCGGGCCGAGCGCATACGCCCCAGTGAGCACCGTGAGACCGAACGCCAGTGAGACCCCGAGCAATCCGATCCCGACAGCGGGAAAGGCGGCCGCGAGGACCGCGCTGCCGCAACCTCCGAGCACGAGCCAGAACGTACCGATAAACTCTGCAGAGAGCTTGGGCAACACGGCGCACTCCTTTGGCGAGAACGTCCGAACGCTTCCTCACGCCGCAGGCCGTCGTCGAAGCGGCGCACTGCCGCATAGGCGTCAGTCCGGGGCGGTCACGGCCGACCGCCCCGGCCTTAACCCACCTACTTGCCGCGCTCGACCGACACCAGCGTCGCTTCCGTCCAGACGATGTCGACCTTGTCGCCGACCTTCACTTTGGCGAGAGCCTCCGTGTCCTGCACTTTGGAGGAGTACTTCCAGCCGTGTGGTCCGGTGAACGTGATCGACGGCGCGGCCGGGTCGATGGCCGTAATCGTCGCCGAAACCGTCACCTGCTTGGCTCTGGTGCCACCGGGCAGGGCCTGTTCGGAACCAGTCGTGCCCTTGGCGCTGCTCACCACGTCCGGCTCGCCGGGCCGCTTCACCCGGACGATGACGTTCTCGTAGTACCGGACGTTGACCGTATCGCCGAGCTTGAGCTCCTCGAGCCGCTTGATGTCCGGCCCCGCGACGGTCGTCACGAAGGTACCGTCCGCTTTCTTGAGCGTGAGCGTGCGGCTCGAGGCTTCGATCGCCTCGATCGTGCCTGTCTCCGTTCTCATCTCTGATCTGACGGTTTTGGACTGGGCCATAACCGTGTGCGCCATCGCCACCAGACCTGCCGCTGTAACGAGTCCCACCACAAACCTTTTCATACGTCCTCCTGATCCCGCGTTGACGCGCGCCCGCCGGCACACGCGCGAACTGCAGACCGCGTGCCGTGCGCGCAGAGACTTCAAATAGGCAGATTCATTGAGTTTTCGCCCCGTTCCACCGTCGTGCGCGCAGACCGCCGGCGCGGCTCCCCCGGGCTCACGGAGGGCGTCCGAAATACCGGGGGCGTCACGTCAGGCTACTTGGGTGTAATTTTGGCGATCTTGTTGCCTTGTATGCCAAGGCCCGCCATCAGCCCCTTCTGTCCGAAGACGAAGGCGTAGATATCGTCCTTCATCGTGGTGGTCGTAGAGGTCTTCGCCATTCCTTCGTCCACCAGGACGACGCTTGGACCGACGCCGACCTCGAAACCGTTCGCGTTGTCCAGCTGCTCGACCGCCTTGGCGTTCATGAACAGCATCGCGTAGCCGTACTGCTGGCCGCCCGCCTGCAACCCGAACGACGCGCCGGTCGTCTTGTAGTAGGCAACGGCGGTCCCACCCTTCAACAGGGCGCCTTCGCCATACTGCCCGCCGATCCCGAGGCCGGCTTTCGTGACTTTGGGGAACACCAGAATGGCATGCGCCTTCGGCCCGAGTTCCTTCGCCAGCGGCACGTTGGCGTAGAGCTGCTGCAAGGCCGCCTGTGACTCGCGTGCGAGCTCGGCCGCCGCTGTCTTACCCTTGTCCTGAGCGACAGCCGGGTGTGCCGCACAAATCAGAGCGGTGCCGGCAAGAACGCCGGCCATCAACGTCGTCGTCATTTCATGCTCCTTGTCTCTTTGCGCATCGCTGCCACGAGGTCTTTCGACCCTGACCCCCACCGGGAGATGGATCTGATCGCCTGGGTGAACGGGATGTCGATGATGTGCACGCGTTCACGACGGAGGACATACACAGCTCCGGCGAGCGGCGTGGGCACCGACGGCACGAAGACCGTCAACCGGCCATCGTCGAGCTCTTCGATAATGAAGGCGGGGACCAGCGCGTCCTCGATTTCCGCCAGTGCTGGCTGCCATGTGCTCTCCTCACTGTCGCCTGCCATGCGCTGTGTCAAACTGCGGAGCAGGCCGTACCCAGGGAGCCGCTCGAAGAACACCACCTCCATGCGCTCGCGAACCGCGCGCCCCGATGGAGTACGCACGGCGATACCGACGAGGAAACACAGCGCCAGCAGCAGGGCCAGAGACAGGAGGTTCTCAGCCGGGAGCCAGTCAGGGACCAATGCGGCGACAGGCCGCACCAGACCGCCAACCGACTTCATGCCCTTGAGCAGCAGCAGTACTGCCAGGTAGGCGGGCACGACGATGAACAACCCCCCGACGACCGTGCTCGTGATGAATTCGCGTGCGTATTTCATGTGGGCCTTCCCTGGCCAGCCCTCACGAGGACGAAAGCGAGGCGCCCCTCCCTTCAGTTGAAGGAGGAGGCGCCTCAATCTGGAACATCGCGCCGGCCTTGGCTATCCATCGCGGCCACAGCCCGGCGTCGACTGGCGAACCGTTAGGGCGTCGCGCGATGACGCCTGACGGCAAGGGCCAACGCCGCCAGGAGCGAGGCGAAGCCTGTGAGTGCAAGAACCGGCAGCGGGCTGGCCGTCTTGGGCAGCTTCCTCGGCGCAGCACCTGACGTCCCCGAGGCGGTGGATGCGGCTCCCGTCGGTGGCGTCGATGCGCCGGGTCTGGGTGCGGCCGCGGGCGCGCCAGCAGCGGCCGCGGGCGCGCCGGCAGCGGCCCCGGGCGCGCCGGCAGCACCACCGCCACCGCTCTTGGCCAGGGTCGCGTTGACTTCCCTCTCCGTCATGACCCGTGGTGGCTTGGTCGTGACGATGGTGGCGGTCAGCTTGTCGTTGGCACGGAAGTCCGAGATCTCCGCGAGCTTGCCCTCGCGGTAGATCTTGATTCCGCGCTTGTCGATGTCGGCCTGCGAGAACATCTTCATGCCGCTTTCCGTGCGAACCAGGATGCTCGTGCCCAGGTTCTGCATCACGGTCCCGTTCTTTACTTCAGTCACGACGACTGGCGTGACCGTCGTCTTCGTGGTAATCGTCGCAGTGCCCGACATGCCGGGTTTCAATTCCTGGACCGACAACATTTTTCCGTCAACATTGAACCGGAAGTCGTCGGCCACGGCCATTTCCCTCGTGCCTTCCGGAAGCTTCACCACGAGGGTGTTGCCATCGACCGAGATGATCTGGAACTTCTTGGTCTCCGACGTCGTTGTCGTCTGTGCCCGCGCCGCGGTTGCCGTCAGGCACACGAGCGCACCACACAACACAAGCCGAATCGCTGCACGCATCATACCCGCCTCCTGTTCCTCAGTTCGTTTCCGAATTCCCGTGAGAGCCCGCATCTTTGGTTCCCCCTTGATCCCTTGACTTCCTGCGTAGAGCACACTGCTACCATCGATCCGCGGCGCGCCGGACACCGGATACTTGCCGAGCGGCCGCGCTGACCGGCGCTGCGGTGTCGGCACGCACGGCGCGGACGATGTAGCGCTGCGGCGCTGGGCCGACGTGGTAGAACGGATAGCACGTGACCAACGTCAGCGAGCGCGCCGGCGTTGGGTCGAGCACAGAAACGTCTTCCGGGTCCACGATCCAGATCCGGTCGACGCGATAGACTTCCTTCCCTCGAACGGTTTCGAGCTCGATGGCATCTTCGGGCCCGATGTCTTTCAAGCCTCGAAAGAACCCGTCGCGGTGCCCGGCGATTCCGGAGTTGCCATCCGTCCCCGGCAGTGCCGTGTCGTCGATGTGACCCACAGCCCGGTTGAGCGTGAAGTCGTCGGTGCCCCGGAGGACCGGCACCTCGAGGCGAATCTTCGGGATGCGCAGGACCGCAAGCGGTGGTGCGGGCTCGCTCAATACCCGCCGCCAGGCGGTGATGCGTTCCGGGGCCCAGAGGCTCAGGTCTGGTGCTGGGGGCTGCTGGACCGCGGCCGCCTGGAGGACCGCAAACCGCTCGAGCTCGTGGCGAGCACCCGCTGCACCGTCGATGTACAGCGCGCCGCACGTCACCAGGCACACAATACCGACCGCCCACGCGGTGCGTTCCACGAGCAGACCGAGACGGCGCTGCCGTATCCGATCGCTGGTTGGAGCAGTTTGCACTCGCGAAGACCTCCCGGGAGTCCCCTTCGCGGTGAGCGACATTGCGCCGCGACGGCGTCACCATCATCTCACGTCGCGTGCCAGAGCTGCTGGTCTGGAATCATGCCTGTTTTCTTTCGCTTACGCGGTTCCGGGACGGCCTCGCCTCTCCGGTCCAGCGGAGATACTCCGAAATCCCGTGCGCTCGCCCCGCGTATCGCCCTCGATCCATAGGGTTTTTCGTACCGGAGATCCTCCGGAATGCCGGAGGTGCCGCGAGTACGACGCCGGATCATGCCGCGCATGGCCTGTTCACTGACAAGGACTTGTGAGCGAACCTCGGTCGGCGCGTGCCTGGCACCTGGCGTGCTGCCAGCCCAGGAAGTGAGGACTGTCGCTGACGACGCGCTGCCTGGCGTGTGCGCCGGCACCGGAACCGCGACTCCGGCGCTCGCCGCGATCCAGGAAGCCGCGAAGAGCCCCGTACCCACGCTCGGGTACGGCGATCGTACGCGGTGGGCAACGTGCTCCTGGCGCTGTGGGGCTGGCGCTGTGGGGCACGGTGATCGTCGCCCTCCTCTGAAACCGAGGCTATGAGCAGACGGGCGGCGCGCGCGACGGCGACGGCGGCACTTGTCCTCATGCTGGCTGCGGCAGCTTACGGGCAGGGCCGCACTGATGTCGTGTCCCTGGCCAACGGCGATCGAATCACCGGCGAAGTCGTCCGCCTCGACCGCGGCCGGCTCGAGTTCAAGACCAACGATGCCGGCACGCTTTATCTGGAGTGGGACAAGCTGGTCAGCGTCGTGGCCGCACGGCAGATCGAAGCGGTGACGGCCGACGGCCGCAGGTTTTTCGGTACACTGGGACCGGCGCCCGACCGTTCCATCACCGTCCTGTCGCCCGGGTCGGCTGTGACGCTGCGAATGCAGGAAGTGACGATCATCAGGACCGTCGGCGGGAACTTCTGGAAACAGCTCGACGGTTCGATCGACCTTGGATACAACTACACCCGCTCGAGCGGCGTCGCGCAGCTCAATTTCAACTCCAACACGGTTTTGCGGAAACCGGCCTCCCAGGCTCGGCTCATCGCGTCGATGACGGTGACCCAGACCGACGACGAAGAGGGGCGCGACGACCGGGGATCGATCGAAGCCTCGTATCTCCGCTATCCATGGCAAGAGGTATTCATCAACGGCGCCGGCCGCTTCGAAACCAACGAGAGCCTCGGGATCGAGCTTCGGTCCCAGATCGGTGCGGCGATCGGTCCACGGCTGGTCAACAGCAATCGCGGATATCTCTCGATCGGCGGCGGTCTGGCGTTCAACCACGAACGGGGTGTGGACGTCGAGCCGACGCAGAACATCGAGGCGCTCGCAACGTTCAGGACCTCGTTCTATACCTACGATCGGCCGAAAACGGAGCTCAACGTCAGCTTCGACTACTACCCAAGCCTGAGCAACCTCGGGCGTCAGCGCATTCAACTGGACGCAGACGTCAGGAGGGAGCTTTTCAAGGACTTGTTCATCTCGTTCAATCTCTACAACTCTTACGACAACCGGCCGCCCAACCCCGAGGCGAACACGAATGACATCGGCTTCGTCCTGTCCATTGGCTGGTCTTACTAGCCTCGGCGCTCGCGCGCAAGCGGCTGGCGGCATCCATTGACACGTCCATCCCGCCGGCGCATTCTAGGAGAGTGATGACCCTCAGCCGGCGTCTGCCGGCGCTCATCCTGGTCCTGGCGCTCGCGGCCGATCATGCGGTCGTGTGCGCCAGCTGGATGGCGATGCGCAACGCGCGCCCCGAGGCAAGCGCGTGTCCGATGCACCAATCGGATACGCCAGTCGAGAGCGCCAGCGGAAGTGTCACGCCGTCCGCCGCGGCGAGGTGCTGCGTAGCGTCGGCGCCTGACGGCCAGGCGCCATTGCCGTCGGTGGTCGTATCCGCCTCGCGTGGAGCAGCAGTCGGTCCCGTTCCAGTGGCGCCTCTGCCCGAGGTTCGCCATCATCGGTCCGAGTGGCGACTGCGGTTGCCCGTTCCCGACTCCCACGTCCCCAGGCACCTCCTTCTCTCCGTACTAGTCGTTTAGATCCAGTCCCCAGTCATGTGTACCCGGATCGCGAGTCCGGGTGTGGTTGCCTGTACGCGTCCGCCTTCGCCCTCGAAACCGCGTGGGCTACGGCGCGACAGGCATCGCCTTCGCCCACGATCGGGCGGGGCTACGGCGAGGCCTGATGATCAACAAACTTCTCGAACTGTCGCTCAGGAACCGCTTCCTGGTGATCGCGGCGTACATCGGGCTCGGCGCATGGGGCTGGTGGGCGGTATCAACGACGCCAATTGACGCGATTCCCGACCTCTCGGACAACCAGGTCATCGTCTTCACGGACTGGACGGGCCACAGCCCGCAGGAAGTGGAGGACCAGGTCACGTATCCCTTGACGGTCAACCTGCAGGGGCTGGCGGGGGTTCGCGTCGTCCGATCGCAGTCGGCATTCGGGTTCTCGATGATCTACGTCATCTTCGAGGACGACGTCGATCTGTACTTCGCGCGCAGCCGGGTGCTCGAGCGCATGAGCCTGCTCGCGAAGACCCTCCCACAAGGCGTGACGCCGACGCTTGGACCGGACGCGACCGGGGTCGGCCACGTGTTCTGGTACACGGTCGAGAGTCCCACGCATTCACTGCGCGAGTTGCGCACGCTGCAGGACTGGTTCATCCGCTACCAGCTCAATGCCGTACCGGGCGTGGCCGAAGTGGCGTCGGTCGGGGGCTACATCCAGCAGTACCAGGTCGATGTCGATCCAAATCGCCTCCGCCAATACAACCTGCCCCTCAGCGCGGTCGTCGCCGCCGTTCGCGACAGCAATGTGAACGTCGGCGGAAACGTGCTCGAATCGAACGGCGCGTGGCTCATCGTTCGCGGCGTCGGCCTGATTGCCTCCGTGGACGACATCAGGAGGGTCGTCATCGGCGCGTCGAACGGCGTGCCGGTGTACGTCGAGCAGGTGGCCGACGTGCGCATTGGAAACGCGTTCCGCGTCGCTTCCCTCGTCAAGGGAAAGAACGAGGCCGTGGGCGGTGTGGTGGTGGCCCGTACCGGCGTCAACACCAAAGCGGTCATCGATGCCGTCAAGGCGCGGATCGCGCAGATCGCGCCGGGACTTCCCTCGGGCGTGCGCATCGTTCCCTTCTACGATCGCTCGAGCCTGATCGAACAGGCCGTGGACACGCTGCGCCATGCGCTCCTCGAGGAGATCGCACTCGTCACGCTGGCGCACATCCTCTTCCTGATGCACCTGCGCTCGATTCTGATCGTGACCATCCCGCTGCCGCTGGCCGTCCTGGCCGCGTTCCTGGGCATGCATTACGCGGGGATCTCGTCGAACATCATGAGCCTCGCCGGCATCGCCATCGCCATCGGCGTGCTCGTCGATGCCGGGATCGTCGTCACCGAGAACGCCTTCCGCTCCCTCGAACAACACGGGGTGGATCCGAAGGACCGTGGGCTGGTCTGGGCAACCGTGCTCGAATCGACGCGGCTCGTCGGCCGGCCGGTGTTCTTCTCGATGGCGATCATCCTCCTGGCATTCATCCCCGTGTTCGCGTTGACGGGGCAGGAGGGCAAGCTCTTTCATCCGCTGGCGTTTACCAAGACGTTCGCCGTCCTTGCGGCGACGGTCATCGCCGTCACGCTCGTGCCGGTCCTGTGCACGCTGCTGCTGGGAGGCAAGTTCCACCCGGAGGACGCCAACCCGATCATGCGAGCGCTGCGCCGGCTGTATCAACCGGTACTCGAAGCCGCGCTCGGACACGGCGGCGTGACGCTCGCGATTGCGGCGGTTCTGTTCGCCGGCGCGCTCGTCGTGGCGCGCGGGATCGGCAGCGAGTTCATGCCGCCGCTCAACGAAGGCGATCTGATGTTCATGCCGATCGCCGACCCGAGCATCTCGCTCGAAGAGAACACAAAGATCGCCGCGCGCCAGAACGAGGCGCTGATGACGTTCCCGGAGGTCGCCTACGCGGTCGCGAAAGTGGCGCGCGCCGACACGTCCACGGACCCCGCGCCGCTGAACATGACCGAAACCGTCGTGCACCTGAAGCCCCGCGAGGAGTGGCGCCGGGGCATGACCCTGGATCGCCTGCGCGCCGAGATGAGTCGCGCCGTCCAACTGCCCGGCGTGTCGAGCATCTGGACCATGCCCATCATCAATCGCATCGACATGCTCACGACGGGCATCCGCTCCGAGGTCGGGGTGAAGGTGTTCGGCACGGACCTGGGCGTGCTCGAGGAATCAGCGCGGCGCATCGCCGAGGTGCTCCGGCGGGTGCCAGGCGCGAGCAATGTCTATCCGGAGCAGGTCACGAGCGGGCAGTACCTCAACATCGACATCGATCGCGCGGCGGCCGCACGGCATGGGATCGGCGTCGGCGCCATCCAGGAAGTCATCGAGACGGCGGTGGGCGAGACGGTCCTCACCATGACCATCGAAGGCCGCGCGCGCTTTCCCGTCCGGGTGCGGTACGCGCCCGAATACCGCGCCGATCCGGCCGCGCTTGGCGGCGTCCTGGTGGCGTCGCCGCAGGGCGCGCAGATTCCACTGGCCCAGCTCGCCCGCATCGAACACGCACAGGGACCGGCGATGATCTCATCGGAAAACGGACTGCTCCTGGCAACGGTCCTCTTGAACGTTCAGGGACGGGATGTCGGCGGGTTCGTCGCCGAGGCGCGGCAGGCCGTCGCCCGCGACGTTCAGCTCCCCGCGGGCTACTACATCGGCTGGAGCGGCCGGTGGGAGAACCAGGAGCACGCGCGCCAGCAGCTGCAATTCGTGCTGCCCATCGTGCTGCTGATCATCTTCGTGCTCCTCTATTTCACGTATCACTCCCTCGTGGAGGCCGCGCACGTGCTGCTCGCCGTGCCGTTCGCGCTCACCGGCGGCGTCTATCTGCTGTGGCTGCTCGGCTACAACTTCTCGGTCGCGGTCTGGGTGGGCTTCATCGCGCTCTTCGGCACCGCCGTCCAGACCGGTGTCGTCATGGTCGTCTACCTCGAAGAAGCCGTGGAACGAAAGCGCCAGCACCTCGGTGGCACGCTGACGCGGGCAAGCCTGCGTGAAGCGGTGGTGGAAGGAGCGCTGTTGCGCCTGCGCCCCAAGGTGATGACCGTCAGCACCGTCGTCGCGGGCCTCCTGCCCATCATGTGGAGCACGCGCGTCGGCGCGGAGGTCATGAAGCCGCTCGCAACCCCGGTCCTCGGGGGCATGGTCTCCTCGCTGCTCCACGTCCTCATCGTGACGCCGGTCATTTTCTTCTGGCTGCAGAGCCGCCGCCTCGGGCTCACTCACGAGGCCACGGCGGACCGTCCCCGCGTCTCGTCGAGGTGGCGTCCCGCGCTAATCGGGGCCGGTCTACTCCTCGTCGCCATCGGTGGCGGCCTTGCCGTCTGGCGGGCGTACCGCGGCCCCGGCGTGAACACGGGCGCTTCAGAGGTCGGGACCGCGACCACGGTCCAGAGAGTCCGCGCCGGCGATCTCGAGATCGTCGTGCTGTCCCCGACGGGCACGCTCAAGCTGGGACGCAACACCTTCACGATTGAGTTTCGCTCCGCCGCTGGCGGACTGGTCGACGTCGGCACCGTGCGCGCGAGCGCCAATATGACGATGCCGGGGATGGTGATGTCCGGGGAACTGGAGATGACCCGGACGGCGGTGCCTGGCCGCTATCAGGCGACAGCGACATTCGGGATGGCCGGCGCGTGGCCGATCGCGATCGAATGGAACGGACCGGCCGGACACGGGTCGGTCAACTTCGAGGGGATGGTGCAATGACCGCACGGATGGTGCTCATCGTCACGATCGGCAGCGTTGCCTGTGGGGCGACGGCTCACGCGCAGACGCGCGCGTCACCGCAGGTTGAGCGCCTGGCCGATCAATACCTCGATTCGGCCGCAGGACTGGAGATCGATCGCGCCGTCGCGCAGGCACTCGAACAGGAACCCTCGCTTCGCGCGGCCAGGACCGAAATCGACGTCGCACGTGGCCAGCGGTCACAGGCGGAACGGCACCCGAATCCCATGGTCTCGTTCTCGCAGCAGAACGAGCCGGGCGGCACGGACAGCCAGACACGGGTTGACGTGGTCTGGCCACTGGACCTCTATCGCAAGACCGGCCGCGTCGACACCGCCGACCGCGAGCTCGACGCGACGCGCCACACCGTCGCCGATCGCGAGAGGCTGCTGGTGGCCGACGTGCGGACGAAGTACGGCGACGCGGCGGCCGCGGTGCGGACGCTCACCGTGCTCGACGACCTCTTCGACACGCTGTCGAGGCAACACGCGATCGTCACCGCTCGAGTGGAGCAGGGCGCGACGCCGCCGCTCGAGCGGGACATGCTTCGTGTCGAGCTGCAGCGGCTCGGATCAGAGCGGCTGCTGCAGGCCGGCGCCGTGGACCGCGCGATGATCGAGTTGAAACGAGTCCTCGGCATGATGGCCGACATCCCGGTGCGGCTCAAGGACACGCTCGAGCAGCTCGTTGTACGGACGGCCGGCACGGCGCCTGCTCCGCAACTGACCCCCGGGGCCACGTCGGCCGATGCGGCGCTCGAACGACCCGATGTTGAAGCCATCAAGTCTCGCGTCCAGGTCGCTGAGGCGGAGATGGCACGCGCCGACCGCGAGGGACGCATCGACATGAACCTCTTCGGGATGTACATGCGCACGGATGCCGCCTTCCCGCAGCAGGCGTTTGGCACTGCTGGTGGACTCGAGCCAATTCGCGGCGTCTTTCACTACGTCGCCGCCGGCGTTACCGTGAGCCTGCCGTTGAGCGATCGGAAGCAGGGAGACATGGCTGCGGCCCAGGCGAAACGCGCCGGAGCCGCGGCGGAGCTCGACGCGGTGCGGCTGACCGCGCAGGCCGAGATCGCTGCGGCGCGCGCGCGCGTCGACCGCGCCCGTCAGGCTGTGGCCATCTACACGTCCGACACGAGAGACCTCGCGAAGCAGAACCTCAACGTCGTCGGTCAGACATATGAGCTCGGGCGCGCGACGGTGTTCGACGTCCTCGCCGAACAGCGCCGCTATCTGGAGGTCGAACGCGGCTACACCGATGCTCTCCGGGAGGCATACGAGGCGCGACAGGCGCTCGGGCGAGCGCTGGGAGAAGTGCGATGACCGAGCACACGGGCGTGAACATTCGCTGGACCGTCCTCGTGGCCGCCGCGGCGGGCCTGCTGGCGACGGGGGCCGCCGCAACGTACGTCGTCCTGCGGTCCAGCGCAAACGCGGACCACTCGAAAACCGCAAGTTCGACCCCGGCAGCAAGCGCATCCGCAGCGCCGACGGCACGGGGCACATCCGCGTCACCGATACCGGATGTGGTCATCACGCTCAGCCAGGAGGCCGTCGCCCGAGCTGGCATCACCGTCGCACGCGTCGGCACCGGCCGGGTCGGAGGCGATCTGCGGCTGCCGGGAGTGGTCGAGCCGAATGCCTACCGGCAGGTGATCGTGACCCCCTTGCTCTCGGGTCGGATCACTCGCGTGTTCGTGGAGCTCGGCCAGCACGTGCGAGAGGGGCAGACGATGGCTCAGGTGTTCAGCCCGGAGCTGGCCGAAGCGCACACGCGCTACGTTTCGGCCAGAGCCGCGCTCGACGCACACGACCGCGAGCTCCAACGGACGCAGAAACTTGTGGAGATTGGTGCCGCGAGCCGCAGCGAGCTCGAGCGCATTCATGCGGAGCACAGTGCGCAAACCTCCGAGGTCCAGAGCCTCCGCGCGCGCCTCGAGTTGCTGGGCGTCCCGCCGGCGGCTATCGACAGCGGCGGCGACGGCTCGTCTGGTGCCGTCACCAGCGTGCCGGCACCCATCGCCGGAGTCGTCACCGAGCGGCTGGCAAACGTCGGCCTCAACGTCGACCCCGCCTCAAAGCTGTTCACGGTCGTGGACCTGTCGACGGTGTGGGTCGTCGCATCGGTGCACGAGAAGGACTTCTCGCGCGTCCAGGTCGGCAGCCCCACTACGATTACCACGACCGCCTATCCGGACCTCCCGATGCAGGGACGGGTCAGCTACGCCGATCCTCAGGTCAACGTGGAGACGCGCACCGCGAAGGTGCGTGTGGAGGTGCCCAATGCACGCAACCTGTTGCGGCTTGGCATGTATGCCGACGTCGTCGCCACCGGCGCGGACACGGCGACCGCGCCGGTGATTCCGCGGGCCGCCGTGCAGGATGTCGGCGATCGACAGGTCGTGTATCTCGTGAGTCCGGCCGCCCCGGGAAAATTCACGGAACGTCAGGTGCGGCTGGGCCAGACATCGAGCACTCAGGTCGAAGTCCTATCTGGCGTCGTTCCCGGTGATGTCATCGTGACTGAAGGCAGCTTCTTCGTGAGGGCCGAGGGCGAGCGATTGGGTCTGCGTACGCGGCCAGCCGCGACGCCATCGGGCCCGGCGACCTCAGATGACGTGCAGAGCGCGAGCATCATTGTCGGGGACACGGCGTTCGAGCCCTCCCGCGTCACGCTCAGTGCCGGCGTCCGCGCGCGCATCACGTTCCTGCGTACGAGCGACAAGACGTGCGCGACCGAAGTGCTCTTCCCGTCGCTCGCCATCAAGCGTGCGCTGCCGCTCAATCAGCCGGTCGTCATCGAGCTGACGCCGTCGAGCGGGGAGCTGGCCTTCACGTGCGGCATGAACATGCTGCGCGGCACCATCGTGGCCAGATAGCGCCCTCGACTCGGCTCGGGGCTGGCCGCGGCTTGGGGCTATTTCTGCTGCAAGGACTCGATGTAGTCGACGAGCACCTTGATCTTCTCCTTCACCGACTCAGGATCCGAGTTCTCCAGAGAACGCGAAAATGCATCGCCCCACACCGGCATGTCGCCACCGCCGTGTCCTTTGACCGGCTCGCGGCCATCGATGATCTGGGCGACCAAGTCCCGCGGGAACGTGCCCTGATTCTTCTTCGTGAATTGCGTCAGGTCCGCCGGGGGCTTCTTGAGCCCGCTCGCCAGCGGGCCATCACCCTTGCCCTTCTCGCCGTGGCAGACCACGCAATACGTCCTGAATACGTCGCCGCCTTCGAATTTCGCCCGCTGCTGGGTCCTCGGTGGCGCACCCGCTGCGACGATCGGCACCGCAGCCAGTCCACATATCGCGGCACCGGCCAGTATCCGCGCCGCGATCCTCGTGAGCGACATGACTACCTCCATCTGGCGCGCCCCATGAACGAGAGAGCGCAGACCACTGGCGCTCGTGGTGCACCAACGGTGCCACCGGACGGGTCGTGGTTCTCAGCAGAAGGCTGAAATCCCCGAGAAGCCGATTGGGTCTGATTTCGCTGAAGTGTGTGTTATTCCCCAGGTGGGGGAGGGTCTGCACCGCGACGGATGGCGCAAACGGATCAGGCGAGGTCGGCTGTCAGAAGAGCACGGCGACGTCGACGATCACGTTGGTGCGCGTGTTGTAGATCACGGCGTGGGCATCGATGACGCCGCGCCGACAGCCGTCTGGCAGGGGCGGGAGCTGGCGCTCCACCTCGACCGGGAACGGCTCGAACTTCTTCTGCCATCCTGGTGGGAGCTGTCCGCCGCGCGCGACCTTCTTCTGGAGGCCCGGGGGCAGGTTGCGATACCGAGGCGCGTAGTGAGTCCTGAGAACCGTCACTTCTGACGGCGCGAACCTCACCTGGACGGAGACCGCGGCGTCCGCGCCCTTGTCCTTCGCGGGTGCCTGATCCGTGTGCTTCTTCGACTTGCCTTGCAGCGGTGACGCCCCGACGACCGTACCGCCCAACAGCAAACACGCGACGGTCGCACAGATCAGCCGCTTCATGGTGCACCTCTGGCGCCATCAACCCGCAAGCGGCGGGCCACCGGAGGCGCTTGTGTCGTTCCGGCCCGTAAGCACCACACATGCAGTCACTTGCCTGGCAGCCAGCACTCCGAAGGCAGGTGCGGCCCGCTGACGAGAACGACGGTCCGCTACTCAACACGGTAATCGTCGCCCTTGATGAGCCAACCGACGCGCCCCCTGGGTCCGCCCCGAGCGCCGAGCGAGACTCTACGCGATCAACTACAGTTCGATCAGCACGGTGTTCGACGATTTCTCATTCTCGGAAGCGAGGACCGACCCATGCGGATGTTCATGCCAGCTGCCGTTCTGATCTTGTTCGGGACTTCTGCCGGCTCATCGCAGGACCCGCTTGGTGTCGTCGGCGCGATCGAGCTGCCGCGCGTTGAGGGCCGCATCGATCATCTCGCGCTGGACTCGACAGGAGAACGGCTGTTCGTGGCTGCGCTCGGGAACAACACCGTGGAAGTCGTCGACGTCAAGAAGAGGGTTCACCTCAAGAGTCTGCCGGGATTTCACGAGCCGCAGGGGATTGCCAACGCCGCGGAGGCGAAGTTGATCGCCGTCGCGAATGGGCAAGGCGACGGTATTCAGTTGGTCGCTGCCGACGACTATCACCTCGCAAAGGCGGTACCGCTCGGCGAGGATTCGGACAATGTCCGCTACGACTCGGCGACCAAGAGGCTGTATGTCGGCTACGGCAGCGGCGCGCTTGCAGCGATCGCTCTGGACGACCCCAAGGTCCTCGGTAACGTGAAGCTCGCGGGACACCCCGAATCGTTCCAGCTCGAACGAAAAGGTTCACGCATCTTCGTGAACGTTCCGACCGCCGCGCACAGTGCCGTCGTCGATCGCAACGCCCTCACGGTCGTTGCGAGGTGGCCTGTATCCGGGGCAAAGTCGAATTACCCGATGGCGCTGGATGAGGCCGACCATCGGCTGTTCGTCGGCTGTCGCAGTCCCGCCAAGGTTCTGGTGTACGACACGACCACGGGACAAGAGAGTAGCGCCGTCGACATCGTCGGAGACTTCCGCCTCAACGCGTCGCCCTTCGGCGTCGCCGGCGGCGCCTTGGGTGGATCGCCTGCCGCGGTGGAATTGAAGTAGACCTGGCCGTCCGTTTCCCACGCTTGAACCACGTGATCGCTGGCCGCGAAAGACATGCTGGTCATCGGACAGGCGCCGATCTCCCAGGGCTGAACCCGCGCGCCTGTGAACGTGCGGCCGTGGTCTCGAGACACCAGCGAGTAGACGTCGCGATGGACCAGGTCGGTAGCCGATCGATAGAGCAGATGCAGCTCGCCGGCTCTCGTCATGAGGAGTCGCAGCGCACAGCACCCGCAGACGCCAGTTGACGGATCGGACACCGGGCGCTCGTTCTCGAACGTCGCGCCGTCGTCGATCGAGCGCGCCAGCCACACGCGTCTCGAGGCTTCACCGCCACGTCCGTCAGCGGTACCGCCATGCCAGGCGACGTAGACTCCACCGTTCTCGTCGGCGGCGATTGACCCGCCCCCATCGAGGTCGGTCGTGTGCGAGATCAGGTTGCGCTGAGGCTCGAAGGTGGTCCAGTCCATCTTATCGCTGTGGGAGTCCTGGCGCGCCGACTGTCCCCCGGGGCCACGAGAAACGTCGGCGTCTCCCCATGGCCTACTCAGAAGCGGCAATTCACCGGTCGCGCGCCGTGGTCGCCAGGGCCTCTGGCCGGTGATCTGCGGTGGCGATCAGACATCAGTGCGCAGGGGTGAGGGTCACCTACGGCCTCGGGTGCACCAGCCGAGTCAGTTCGGCGCGATCGATCGACGAACCATTCCGCAGGAACACGCGAAACGGACGACCAGTGAAGTCCTGTACGTCACCGATGTCAGAGTACCCGTACGTGTCCCACAAATCGCGGAACGCCCGGTCCTGTTTCAGGAAGGCGAGGTAGTCGAAATCACGCGTCCTGAAGTAGCGCTTGTACGGCCCGGCGTCGAAAAGCACCAGGTCCGGCGTCCTCTCCACGAAGTCTCTGGCGATTAGACGTCGTTCATCGGCCTCGACCTGCTCGATCACTGCAGGATCAACTCGCGGGTAAAGGCTCGGCTGGACTTTGTAATCGTACAGGATCGGCAGCAAGTACATGGGGATCATGTGCCCGGACCAGCGTGTGTCTGCGTAGATGAACGCGAGCCCTCCCGGAATGACGGACGTGCAGAAGAGGTAGACGTAGTTGCGGGGCCCGTTCAAGCTCAAGACTTTCACGAACGGATGGTTCGTGATGGCGCTGCGGGGCTGCCCTCTCGTGAACGCATACTGCGACCTCACGGCACCAGCCAGGAATAGGACGGACGCAGTCAGCGTGCAGGCCAGGCCCGCTACAGCCATCGCGCGCACCAACGGCGGCGGTTGTGGGCGCTTCCTCCCGAAGGTGAACGCGGCGACCTGAACGCTGATCACCGTGCACAGCAGGAATCCCCACATGCGGAGCGGTAGGACGTGGTAGCGGAATCCGGTCCCCTGGAGGCCGATGACCAACACCCCCGCGACAAAAAGCGGCCAGCCGAGGCGGAGTACCAGCGTCCGAATGTGGCGGAGGCCGTCGTCCCAGACGAGCAGCGCGCCCACTACGAGCGGAAGCGCCACGAGAGCGAGGGCTGCCCGGTTCGCGCCTAGTGCAGACAGGAAGGGTTCTCGGTACTCCAGGAACGTGGCAGCCGTGGAAGGGACGATGAACCTCAAGTAGTTCGGCTCAACAAGCAGGAAAGTGCTATAGGCGCTGGCTGTTCCTACTACGGTGATCCACGACTCCGGGGAAACACGCCGAAGACTACCGCGGCCGGCAATGATCTCCGCGCTCCAGATGGCCGCTGCGTACACGACGAAGTAAGGCTTGAGGAAGAAGCCAACCGTCGCCAGCGCGCCTACCGCAGCTACTTCGATGCGCCTTCGCGCTATTCCTCTCCAATGCATGACGATGGCGATCAAATATGGACAGAGGCTGGCGGCGAACAGGTGCTCTCGCTGGCCGAAGTCGGATGCGGGTATGACGAACGCAGCCAGGGATGCGGCCGCGGCGAAGACGAGAAATCGCGAGGGATGGTCCGCGGCGAAACGCCGCACGAGCACGCACCCGAGAACGACCGCGGCAAACAGGAAGGCCGAAAGCACCACCACGTGTATTCGGTCGACGGACAGGCCCGTCGCCTCAGCCAGCGCGACCGATACCCGGCCAATGAGCGTTATCGTCGGCGTGTTCGGATCGATGAGGTCGTCGTAGAGGTTTCGTCCCTGACTCACCATCCTTGAGAGCGCGAGGAAGTAAGCCACATCGTGATTAAGGCGCGTGAACCACTGGACGATAATTGATCCGACCACGATGGCCAGAACCGACGCAACGGCGACTGTGTCGATCACGCGCGCGAATGCCGTCTCGCGGAGACGCAAGAGGATTGAACGGGACATCACACCGAGCGTCCCAAGAAATGACCGGAACTCTCGACGATAGGAAACATTGAGCGCCGGATGGCGGAATCAGCGGGGCACGCAAAAGTCGTCCCGATCGGAGGTGTGGACGTGCGCGTAACCATGACTTTCCATCAACGGTCGACGGCGACGCCGTTTTTGGCGTTGGCCTCGAAGTCGAGGTCGCTCCAGCGGTACGACTGCCGTCCCCAGAGGAGCGACCGTCCGCCGACGTGGTAGCGGCGCATCCAGTCGAACCGCTGGACTTCGGAATAGGGATTCTCCACGTCGTTGACGAACCAGTGCGCCGACGCGGGGTGCGTGGTGTAGCCAGTGCGGTTCTGCTTCTCCTGCTTGGCGAGTTCCGTCCGCGAGAGCCGGGTGCGGCCTGCGAATTGCCAGCTGTCCATCATCGCGGGTAGTCGGGATGCTTCACATCGCGCCCGCGCTCGAGCACGAGGGTCCCTGAGACCCTTTTCGGTCAGCTCCTTGGGTGCCCAACCGCCGCTGATGCCAGACCCGACGACGATGGCGTCGTAGGTGCGTTCGGCCGTTCCCGTGCCCTGGATGAACATGAGGGGCCAAGAATACTCACGTGTCCCATCCCCTGCAAGTGGCGATGCGCACGCGAGCGCACGGCGCTCTCACGCAGACGAGCGGCTCAGGCTGCGAGCCCTCCACGATCGTCGCCCAGGTGCGGGGACCGGCGATGCCGTCTGCCGGCCACCGCAGTGAAGGTCGGCAGCAGCGTCGTTATCGACGCCCTTGGAGACGACGAAAGCGATCTAGTTGCCGAGGTAGTGCGCCTCGTCCCCGCGATCCCCGCCTCGCCTGCCAAGCAGACGCCGTGACAGCCGCGCTGTCAGCAGAATGCCGCTCGCCAGGAGCACGTAGTCTGGCCACACTCCGAGCGCCGTTGCGTACCACGCGCTTCTCTTCACACGGATCAATCCGGCGGCGTGGGATACGTCAACACTCGGCTCGAGCGCGCTCGATTCCGCCACGGGGCGACGAGGGTCAGACCAGTCGCGAGCCAGAGGCCCATCGCGACAGGCCAGAACGACCGGTTGTAGTCAGCGAACAGGCCGAGAAACTGGTCGGGTGTGAACGGAAGGCCCACGATGATGAAGCCTATCCCATTGCCGTGGGGGAGTTGCGGTGGATCGAGCGCGGCAGGCGCCTTCACGATATGATTGGCGCTTGTTTCGCCGCGTTTCTCTCTCCAATCCAGTGTGACTCTGACCGATCGCGGACGTGATCGACTGACCGTCGCGGGCCTGTTCGTCGTGCTGGTGCTCGTCTACAACAGCAACGGACGGGAGATCGGCAGTTACGACACCCAGCCCACGAAATTTGCCGCGCGCGAGCTCCTGCTGCGAGGCACGCTCAGCCTCAACCATGTAGTGGGCGTGACGCCGCAGTACGCGACACGGTGGGGTTTCATCCTGGCTGCTGATGGGAACTACCGGTCGATCTACTCGCCGGTACCGTCACTGATGGCCGCCGTCATCACGTGGCCGCTGTGGCGCGCCGGGCTCATCGATCTCCAGGCGCCACTCGCGCCAGCGCTGATATCGGTCCTCACCGCGTCGGTTCTCGTCTCGCTCGCGGTGACGCTCGCGTTTCTGTGGGCCCGCCAGGTGCTGCCGCGAGGCCGGGCACTGCTGCTGGCGGCCGGACTTGGACTCGGGACCGGCTTCTGGAGCACCGCAAGCCAGACGCTGTGGCAGACGGAAACCGCGGTGTTCGGACTCGCCCTGGCCGTACTTTGTTTTGCCGCGCCGGGCGAACGCATCACCGGCCGCGGAGCAATCGCGATCGGCGTCGGACTGGGCCTGGCGGGCGCCACGCGTCCACAGCTCGCGCCAGTCGTCGCAATCATCCTTGCCGGGACCTGGGTCAGAAGCGCACCGCGACATGCCCTCGCGGCAACCGCCTTGGTCGCGGGGTTCGTGGCAGCCGTCTGCGCGGCGAATCTCGAGTGGTTCGGGAATCCGCTGGGCGCTCTGCCGCTCCTCCAGGAGACCAACTCGCTCGTGCACCGCACCGGCGCCTCCTTCAGCCTCCAGCTCGAAGGGTTTCTCGGTCTGCTCGTCTCGCCGAGCCGAGGCCTCCTCATCTTCAGCCCGGTCGTGCTCGTCGCCGCGGCCGGCGTCCCCCAGGCGTTCGCGGCCGGATGGCGGTCTCCACTGCCATGGTGTGTGCTCGCCCTCGCGGCCCAGTACGCGCTGTATGGGAGTTACGCCGTGTGGTGGGGAGGGCATACCTACGGCCCCCGCTACCTCGTGGACATCCTGCCCGTCGCGGTGCCGCTCGCAGCCGCCGCGATGGTCCCGTCACGACACGGTCGTGGCGCAAAATTAACGGCGGCCGCGCTGCTAGCCTGGTCGATTGCCGTGGCCGCGACGGGCGCCTTCTGCTACCCCTACGACGAATGGAACGTGGACCCGTCCGACGTCGACAGAAATCACGCGCGGCTGTGGTCCGTCACGGACAATCAGATCGCTCGCTGCTGGCAGCGGGGCCCGAGTCCGCAGAATTTCACCCTGGTCGACCGCGCCGCCTTCCGAAGGACAACCGAGCAATGAAGCTCTCCATCGTCATGCCGGCTTTCAACGAGCGCCAGACGATCAGGGATATCGTCAAGCGGGTGCTCGCGGTGGAGCTCGGCGGCGTCGACAAGGAACTGGTCATTGTCGACGACGGCTCGTCCGACGGCACACGCGACATTCTTCGAGACCTGGACGGACGGGACGGCGTCCGCGTCATCTATCACGAGCAGAACCTCGGCAAGGGGGCCGCCGTCGCGCGGGGCTTCCGCGAAGCCACTGGCGACATCGTGCTCGTCCAGGACGCGGACCTCGAATACAACCCCGATGACTACGGCATCCTGCTGCGACCCATCGTCGATGGCGAGGCCGATGTCGTCTACGGATCGCGTTTCCTCGGCTCGCCTCGCGGACACCGCGTGCTCTACTTCTGGCATGCGATCGGGAACAAGCTCCTCACCTTCACCTCCAACGCCTTCACGAATCTCAACCTGACGGACATGGAGACCGGCTACAAGGTGATGCGGCGCGAGGTCGCCGACCGGCTCGACCTGCGCTCGCAGCGGTTTGGCATCGAGCCCGAGATCACGAGCAAGGTGGCGCGCCTCGGCGTGCGGGTGTACGAGGTCCCGATCTCGTACCGCGGCCGGACCTACGCCGAAGGCAAGAAGATCGGCCTGCGCGATGCCGTGCAGGCGCTCTGGACGATCGTCCGCTTCTCGCGGTGGGAGGCTCCGGCGCACGACGTGGGGGCGGTGACCCTGCGCCGGATGGCGCGCCTCGCTCCCTACAACGCGTGGCTGGACGCGCGCTTCCGCCATTTTGTCGGCGATCGCGTGCTCGAGGTCGGGTCCGGCGTCGGCAATCAGACGCGGTACTTCCTCGACCGGGAACGCGTCATCGCGTCCGATATCGAACCGCACTACGTGCGCGAGCTCAACGCCAAGTTCGATGGTCGATCGAATGTCCGTGTGGGCTCGTACCGCTTTCCTCTGGATGCCGCCTCGCGCGAAGCGTTGCGCGGGGAGCGAATCGACACGGTCGTGTGCCTCAACGTCCTCGAGCACATCGAAGAGGACGCCGCCACACTCGCGGACTTCGCCTCCGTGCTCGACCCGGGGGGCCGGCTGGTCCTGCTCGTGCCAGCCATGCCCGCTCTCTACGGTTCCCTCGACGTCCACCTCAATCACTTCCGGCGGTACGATCGTGAGCCGCTCGGCGAGCTGGTGACCCGCGCTGGATTCGACGTGCAGCAGATTCGTTATCTGAATCGGCCCGGTGTATTCGGCTGGTGGCTCAACTCGCGCGTGCTGAGGCGCCGCGTTCTGCCGCGCGGGCAGCTCGCGGCCTTCCGGTGGATCCAGCCCCTGCTCAGGCTCGAAGAGAAGAGCAATCCGTCGTTCGGGATGTCGCTGCTGGTACTTGCGACGCGCAAGCCCGCGTCGGACTCGAACAGCGCCAGGACCAGTCGGAGTGACGATGGCGGGCGGTAACTATGAACCGCTTGTCCATCTTCGGGACGCTCGTTCCCGATAGCGGACGTGAAGGGCTCCACCACCTTGGAAAGGACTCCGATATGGATCGACGAACCTTCCTGACCATCACCCTGGCGGCTCCAGTTCTCGGCCAGGTGAAGAAGCCGGTCACCGAGAGTCGTCTCGCGGGGGTCGCATGGACGCAGTGGGGCGGGCCAAATCGCAATTTCCAGACCGAGGCCCGCGGGATCAGGGACACGTGGCCGGCGAGCGGGCCGAGGGTGATCTGGAAGCGGCCGCTCGGCGAGGGTTACTCCTCACCGGTCGTCGAAAACGGCCTGCTCTACACGATGTACGGCAAGCGAGGCGAGGAAGTCGTCCTTGCCGCCAACGCCGAAACTGGCGAAACGCTCTGGGAGCAGCCTGGCTCGATGACCTTTCAGAGCGACGCGGCCCAGGACATGGGGAACGGACCGTACTCCACGCCGCTCATCGTGGGCGATCGGTTGTTTACGACCGGCGTCGCCGGCCGGCTCCAGTGCCTCGACAAGAAATCCGGCAAGGTCCTCTGGACGCAGCAACTCTGGGCCGACCACCACGGTTCGCGGCTGATGTACGGCTATGCGTCGAGTCCCATCGCTTTCCGAGACACGGTCATCGTGCCAGTCGGTGGGCCGGGCAAGTCGCTGATGGCGTTCCAGCAGGCAGATGGCAAAGTCGCCTGGGGCAAGAACGACTTTGGCAACGTGTACTCGTCGCCGATTCTCATCAACCTCGGAGGTCTGGAGCAATTGGCCGTCGTGATGGACGGCTTTGTTCTCGCCGTCAACCCGCACAACGGCGACCTGCAATGGCAGGTGCCGTTCAAGGCTGACTATTCCATCGCCGTGGCCACGCCGGTCTGGGGGCCTGACAACCTGCTCTTCGTCTCCTCGGAGTACAACGCCGGCACGAAGGTCATCGAGCTCCAGCGCAACGGGCTGCAGACCAAGGCGACCGAGTTGTGGAGCTCCAATCGCCTGCGGCTCCATCATGGCAACGCGATGCGCATCGGTGGCGTCGTCTACTTTTCGAGTGGAGGCAAAGGCAGCCAGGCGATTCTGAGCGCGGTCGATGCCCGTACCGGCAAGATCTACTGGCAGGAACGCAGCATCGAGAAGGCGACGTTCGTGTGGGCGGATGAGAAGCTCGTGACGCTCGACCAGGATGGCAACCTGATGATTGCGTATCCCTCACCGGAGGGCTTCAAGATCGCTGCAAAGGCACCACTCCTGACCAATCTTTCGTGGACGCCGCCCGTCCTGGTGGGCACGCGTTTGTACATTCGCGACCGGCGCTCTATGATGGCGGTCGACCTGGGCTGATAATTGGCTCAAGGCTCAAGCTAGAGCATTGAGATCTTGCTCTTGGTTTCGCCTGAGCCTTGAGCCTTGGAACCGTGCGCGACCCGATGACCCATTCGACACGATCCGCCGCAGGCTCGGCCGGCTTCGCCGCCGTCATCGTCCTCTTGATGTGCGCGCCCGGCGCACGCCCGGCGGCCCGCGATTACGCCCCGGCCGGCGCGCGCACTTGGCCGTCGATTACCCACCAGGCCAAACCGTGGACCCGCTGGTGGTGGCAGGGCAGTGCCGTCGAGCCCGCGTCGCTGACGGCACAACTCGAGGCTCTGAAGGCCGCCGGAATCGGTGGGGTCGAGATCACTCCGATCTACGGCGTGCGCGGCACGGAGGATCGCTTTATCCCGTACTTGTCTGACGCGTGGATGAAGATGCTCGACTACGCGCTCCGCGAGGCGCGGCGCCTCGACCTCGGCGTCGACATGGCCACGGGCACGGGCTGGCCATTCGGCGGACCGTGGGTCGGTGACACCATGTCGGCGCGTACCGATTGAGCACAAGACATGGATCCTCAGCGCTGGCGAGCGGTTGACCGAGGCCGTGAGGCTCCGCCAGACACCGCTCGTTCGTGCGCTCGGCAATCAGATTCACGTCGTCAACGAGGGTGCGCCGGGGGACCCGCCGCGCGCCGGTGCACCGCCGCAGCCGGTGATCCGATCGAATGCGCGGGCGATCCAGATTGCGGATCTCGCTGACCCGGTATCTGCCAACCGGAATCTCCAGGCCCTGGCGCTCGAGCAGGTGAAATATCCGCGCGATCTGCCATTGAGCGTCCTGATGGCGTACAGCGACTCGGGTGAGACGCTGGATCTGACGCCTCGCGTCGGAGCCGACGGCATGCTCGACTGGACCGCGCCAGCCGGTCGTTGGACGCTTTACGCGCTGTTTCCTGGATGGCACGGCAAGCTCGTCGAGCGCGCGGCACCCGGTGGCGAGGGCAACGTGATCGATCACTTTTCACGTGACGCCATCCGCCGCTATCTCGCGCCGTTCGATCGCGCGTTTGCCGGACATCGGTTGATCGGGCTCCGTGCGTTCTTCAACGACTCATATGAGGTCGACGATGCGACGGGTCAGGCGGATTGGACGCCGTTGCTCTTCGAGGCATTTCAGTCGCGACGTGGATACGATCTGCGCCGGCATCTCCCGGCGCTCTTCGGCCGCGACAGCCTGGATCTCAACACCCGCGTACTTGCCGACTATCGCGAGACCGTTTCGGATTTGCTGCTCGACACGTTCACGTCGGAATGGCGCGGGTGGGCGGCGAGCCAGAAGCGCCAGGTGCGCAACCAGGCACACGGTGCACCAGCAAGCCTTCTGGACCTGTATGCCGCGAGCGACATCCCGGAAACGGAAGGAGCCGAGATCCAACGCTTCAAGTGGGCGACCTCGGCCGCACACGTGGCCGGACGGCCGCTCGTCTCGGCGGAAGCGGCCACGTGGCTCGGCGAGCACTTTCGTTCCACACTGGCAGACGTGCGCGCCGCGGTCGATCGATTCTTCGTGGCAGGCGTCAACCACGTCTTCTACCACGGCACCGCTTACTCGCCGATGCGGGAACCGTGGCCAGGATGGCTGTTCTACGCCGCCGTCGAGTTCAGTCCTCAGAATGCCTGGTGGGACGACTTCGGCGCGCTGAACGGCTATGTGGCGCGGGTCCAATCCTTTCTGCAGGCCGGGACGCCAGACCACGATGTGTTGCTCTATTACCCATTCTACGAGTCACTGGCAGGGCGCGGAGAAGCGCTCCTGAAACATTTCGGCGGCGCGAGTCCGCCCGCGGAAGGCACGACGTTCGAGGAGGCGGCCGGCCGGCTCCAGAGCGGCGGGTTCACCTATGACTTCATCTCCGACCGTCAGGTCCGTGGCGCACGTGTTGACAGCGGCCGGCTCCTCACCGGTGGCGGCGCGTCCTATCGCGTCATCGTGCTGCCGTCGGCGCGGTTCATCCCACTCGAAACATTCGAGCACGTGCTGGCGCTCGCGCGTAGTGGCGCTACCGTGGCGTCGCTCAAGGCCTGGCCGGAGGACGTCGCGGGGCTCGCCGACCTCGAGACACGGCGCGCGCGTTTCAGGAGCGCCTCCGGCGGCGTGCAGTTCGGACCGGCCGATGCGGACGGCATCCGCGAGGCCGTGATCGGTCGCGGGCGGATTCTCCGCGGAGACGATCTGGAGCGGCTGCTGACACGCGCGGGCGTTCGGCGCGAGCGCATGGTCGACCAGGGCCTGCAATTCGCGCGTCGCGTCGATGCACTCGGCCGCATCTATTTCGTCAGCAACCCCGGCGATCAGGCAATTGATGGCTGGGTGCCGCTGGAAAGTACGGCGCCCTCGCTCGACACATTCGATCCGATGACCGGCCGGTGGGGAAACGCACGCGTGCGGACCGCGCCCGGCGGACGCGAAGTCTATCTCCAGATTCCGCGCGGAGGGTCGCTCATCGTGGCCGCCTCACCCGCACCGGCGTCCGAGACGTTCGACAACTACCGGATAGATGGAAAATCGGTGCCTGTCGCTGGCCCGTGGATGCTGCGCTTCGCCAAGGGCGGCCCGACCTTACCGTCGCCACGCTCGATCGCCGGACTCGCTTCCTGGACGTCTTTCGGAGAGGACGCAGCCAACTTCTCGGGCACGGCGAACTACACCGCAACCTTCCCCCGGCCGTCGAGCGGCAGCGGACCGTGGCAACTCGATCTCGGTCAGGTTCGCGACAGCGCGCGCGTCAGGCTCAATGGCCGTGACCTCGGGACGCTCATCGGTCCGCAATTCCGAGTCGTCTTGGGCGGCGCGGCCGTGTCGCAGACGAACATCGTGGAGATCAGCGTCACGAATCTCTCGGCGAATCGGATCAGAGACCTCGATCGACGGGGCGTCATGTGGAAGAAGTTCTACAACGTCAACTTTCCACCCCGCCTTCCCGAAAACCGGGGTCAGGACGGCCTGTTCACTGCCGCGGGTTGGGACCCGCTCGAGTCGGGCCTTCTCGGACCCGTCACGCTCACTCCCCTCAGCGTGATTCGATAGGCAGCGGCGGCCGGCCCGTGGGCGCCTCGCTGCACGCGCACACCTCCGGCGCGTGTGCCGGCCCACAGCAGTCGGGCTTGGATTCCTCGCCGCAGCAGGTCGACAAGAGCGCGGAGTCGCAGCAGGCTGGCGCCTGATCATTCTCCTTCGACCGGTTCCGGTTCATCTGTTCACTCACAATGCCTCCTTCAATTCCCAAAAACATTAGGTCACAAGTCCGACAAGACCACCCGCGACGTCACGGCAAGCAGGGCGAAGAGTGCCGCGAGCAGCCCGAAGACAGTTCCATAGCCGATGACACTTGCAAGGCCGACCGTCAATACAGGAGCCGCCGCCCGCGCCAGCTGCTGCGAACGGGCCACAACGCCGTTCAAGTGGCCGGCGCGCGCGATGCCGAAGACCCTCTGCACGAGGTACGGGCGGATGAGCGTCGTCAGGCCGGCGCCCGTCGCAAACAGTCCGACTCCGCCCGCGGCTGGCAGTACCGACCGCGCGGCCGCGAGGATGGCCAGGCCGGCGGCTTGCAGAAGGAGGCTGGCGATTAGAAGCGAGCCAGGAGAGGTGGCCAGCCGGCCGTTCATCAGCAACACACGGCCGGGCAGTTGCATGAGTCCCAGAACGCCTCCGAGCATTGCGGCTGTTGTCGGAGAGAAGTCGCGATCGACGAACGCCGGCACCAGCGTCGTCGTGAATGCCGCGCTCGCGAGGCTGGTCATCGAGAACACAGCGAGAACGGAACCAAAGCCCCCCCGAGCCTCGTCTGGCGCCGGCGGTACCGCCTCCGGTCGGCTGTGCGGATACGCCGACACCGAACGCAGGGCGACGATTGATGTGAAGGCCGTCGACAGGCACACGATCCCGGCCAGCGCGGCAACCGCGACGCGCCACCCCCAGGCGTCGTTCAAGAACGCCGTCAGGGGCAGGAACGCCGTGCTCGCCAGGCCACCAAGCACCGTCACGGTCGCCAGCGCTCTGAGCCGATCGTTCATGTTGTCGAACGAGCGGCCAACCACGGCGAAGGCAGGCTCGTACAACGTTGCAGCCATGCACAAGCCCAACCCGGCCCACGCGAGATACAAAGTTGCAACGTTTGACGTCAGCGACCATGTGGCGAGAAGCGCTGCTGCCAGAAAGCCGCCCATCCGGATCAGGAAGGGTCCGTGCCCTCTGTCGCTCAGGCGTCCGACCAGTGGAGCCGCCGCGGCCGACATCAACAGGGCCAGGGAGAACGCTCCCGCCACGACCGAGCGTCCGACGCGCAGCTCGCGTTCCACGGGCACCATCAGGACGCCGAACGCATAGTAAAGGACGCCCCAGTTCACCAACTGGCCCATGCCGAGCGCCAGGATTGCCCGCGACGTCATCACGGCCGACTTCTAACAGCAGGTCGAACGTGGTGCCTTCAGTTCGCTGGCAATGGCAGCGGACCTGGAGAGCGTAAGCCGGGCGACTGGCACCTCTCTCTGCGAATCCGCGACCGTTCCGCAGCAACTGCTGGCGGCATCGCCGCTCGGGTCGGTCGAGCACACACCTGTTTCCGGGAGCACCAGCTCGACTCGGCGCGCAGCCTCCCAATCTCCGGCAATCGCGCTGACGACCGACCGCACCTGTTCGTACCCCGTGCGCATCAGAAACGTCGGCGCCCGCCCGTAGCTCTTCATGCCCACGACGAACAGATCGGTGTCCGGTTGTTTCAGTTCCTCGGCACCGTGCGGCGGGACGGTGCCACAACTGTGCACGTTGGGGTCGATGAGGGGAGCGAGCGCGCGTGGACTCTCGACTGCCGGATCGAGATCGAGACGGCACTCCGACAGAATCGACCAGTCCGGCCTGAAGCCAGTCGCGGCGACGATCTCGTCGACGGGTGAGAGCGGCCGATCACCGTCACTGACGACAACGCCCTCGGCCGTCATTGACACACGCGTGATGTGGAAGCCCGTGACGAGCTCCACGCGCCGGCTGTCCAGAAGCCGGCGCACGCTCGAACCGAGCTTCCCACGCTCTTCCAGCTGATCCTTCCTCGGCCCCCCGAGAAGGTGGCCGATCGTCGGCCGCCGAATCGCCCACGTGATGCGCGTCGCGGGTTCGTCCTCGGCCAACCGCGCAAGATCGAGCAGCGCGTTGAGCGCCGAGTGTCCGCTGCCGACGACCAGCACGCGCCGGCCCGCGTAGCGGGCGCGCCCCGTCCCCAGCACGTCCGGAATGCCGTAGAAGATCTGCTCGCGCGCCGCGTCTTCACCGATCGCGGGGACACCAGAAGCACCGAGCGAGCCAGGCGAGTCGATCGTGCCCGACGCGTCTAGCACCGCGCGCGCCAGGATGTCCTGCTCACCGCCGGGTCCGAACACCCGTACCAGAAACGGCGCGTCTTGCCGGCCGCTGTCCTTCATGCGGTCGTAGTACAGGCGGGCGACGTTGACGACCCGCGTGTTCAACCGAATGTGCGAGGAGAGCTCGGGCAGCGCGGCCAGAGGCTCGAGGTACTGCTCGACGAGCTCGCGGCCGGTTGGATATTCGCCTCCCGGAGGCATGGTCCAGCCGTGCCGCGTCAGCAAGTCCGATGCGACGGGGTCAACGTTGAACGACCACGGCGAAAACACGCGAACGTGCGCCCACCGCCGAATGCCGTCGCCAACGTGCGCGCCGGCCTCGAACACCAGCGGAGTGAGCGACCGGGAAATGCAGTGCGCGGCGGCGGAGAGACCCACTGGTCCGGCACCGATGATGGCGATGGGAAGCGACGGCTGCGGCATTGAAAGCTCCTTACTTGGTGTCGTGGACAGGGCGAGCCCCTGGCATGTTCTCTGGAATCAGGCGTTCGACGATGACGACGTCCGTCCATTGACCGTCGAGTTGGGCATGCTTCTCGTAGACGCCGACCTCACGAAAGCCGCACGACTTGCACAACGCGCGGCTGGCGGCATTGGTGGGGAACACGCGCGAGACGAGCTTCCAGTAGCCGCGGGCGCGAGCGGTGTCGACGAGCGCCGCCAGCAGCTGCCTGCCAGTGCCTCGACCGCGGGCGCCCCAATCGAGGTAGATGGAGAACTCGGCGATTCCTGCGTAGCAGGCGCGGGCTCTATAGCTGCTGAGACCCGCCCAACCGAGAATGGTGCCGTCCTCGTCGGCGACCAGCACCGGGAAGCGGTCAGTCTCGGCCAGGCGCGACGAGATGTCGGCGGGCGTGCGCGGTTCGGTTTCGAACGTGGCGCCGCGGTCCTCGATGCCCTGGTTGTAAATGCGCGCGATCGCCAGCGCGTCGCTTCGTTGCGCTTCTCGAATCATCATCTTGCGCATGATTGTCACTGACAACTATTGGAGCGCAAAAAGGTCACCCGCAGACACTGCCGCCGCCGTCGTCAGGAGCGCAGCATGCAGCCGCCGGCCCCACCGACACGCCCGAGCGGAACCGGGTGTCGGCGGCGCGAGCCAGCCCCCGTATGACCCGGACCACGGCTTCGCGAACGTCCGGCTCGAGGTCCTGGAGGAGCTGCTTCTGCTGGGTGACCAGGTCCTGCGTGATTCGGGCGCACAGCCGGCGGCCGCGTGAGGTCGCGAGCAGGGTGGTGGCTCGCCGATCGCCTTCCTCGGCCTGTTGCTCGACGTACGCCTTCTTCACGAGCGACCCGACCACGCGGCTGGTCGTGCTCTTGTCGAGGAAGAGCCGTTCGGCGAGGGCACCGAGCCGCATCGGGCCGTGATCGACGAGCGTCTCGAGCGCATAGCACTGGGTGACGGAGATATCGTGGCAACAGATCCGGTCGCGGTCGCGGAACTGGTACACCCGAACGAGGTCGGCGACTGCCGATTGGAGCGCGCCGGCGTCTCGATCGAGCGCCGCGGCCGAAGGCGTTGATTGGGTTGCGGTGCGAGCCATAGTTGCTACTGACAACCATATGACCGCACGCCCCCGGCTGTCAAGCCCCCTGGGGTCAGATCTTGATTTTTTCATCGCGACGGGGTTCGCGATGGACAAATCGAGATGTGACCCCGGGCTGACGATTCGGGCAGGCCGGCTGGGAACGCGGCGACCCGCAGTCGACGTCCTCGAGCGGTCGAGGCCGCGATTGATGATGTGAAGATCGTCCGGCAGTAACCTCCCGTACGGATGACCTGCAGCGACGGTCCGGGGCGCGACCCGCGGTGTCCGCCCCGGACCGTGGTAACCTCGCAGCCATGAAGAAAGCCATCCTTTCCGTCAGTGCTGCGCTCGCCGTGCTCCTGCTGTCCGCGTCCGCGTGGGCCCAGGACGCCACACCCAATTTCACCGGCAAGTGGAACCTCGACGCCGCCAAGAGCGACTTCGGACCGATGCCGCCGCCGGACTCGGTAGTCCATGTAATCGAACACAAGGAACCGAGCATCAAGATCGTGACGACGCAGAAGGGCGCTCAGGGTGAGACGACCAACGAACGCCTGCTCACGACCGACGGCAAAGAGAACGTCAACAAGATGCGGATGGGCCCCGATGGCGAGCAGGAAGTGAAGTCGACGAGCAAGTGGAATGGCAAGGCGCTCGCGACGTCATTCACACTAAACGTTCAGGGGAACGTGTTCGACATCAACGACTCCTGGACGCTGTCGGCCGATGGCAAGGTCTTGACCGTCGTGCGCGAGATCAAGGGAGCGCAGGGTGAGTTCGCCGCCACGACCGTGTTCAACAAGCAGTAGCCATCACGGATCTCGGACGGCGCGCGGATCACGTCGGGGTTCGGTTCGCTAAACTCGCGGTCTCGGGAAGACATCCTGTTAGACCCGGTCGTTATCGCGAAACACCAGGCCGCGCCGCTGGCGCGCTCGGCAGACTGTGATCCGCGTCCCGTCCAAAGATCCGCGCAATCCGCGTCCCGTCCAAGATCCACGTGATCCCGTCCCGTAGACAATCCGCGATCCTATTCAGCCTTCAACACGGAGACCGGATCGGTTTCGAGCGCGCGGCGGACGGGCACGACACAGGCGGCGGCCGCGACTGCCGCGAGGAGACCCGCGACCATCAGGAAAGTGGCGGGATCGGTCGGCGTGACGCCCCACAGCTGCGATGAGATGAAACGCATCATCCCAAGCGCCACGGCGACCCCGATGCCCAGCCCAACACCGACGATCGCCAGGGCTTGCCGGGCAACAACCGTGAGCACGTCGCGGGCGTCGGCTCCGAGCGCGATGCGCACCGCGATCTCGCGCAGGCGCTGGCTGACGGCATAGCTCATCACCCCGTACACGCCAATAGACGCGATGAGCGTGGCGACAATCGCGAACGCCGCCAGCACGAACACGTACGAGTAGCGGCCCCAGAAATATCGTTCGACGCGCCCGGAAGCGATGTTCGCGAGCGGCCGATCCGGCTCGACCTCGGCAACGGCGCGTCGAACGGCCGGGGCGAGAGCGCCGGGGTCGCCCGCGGTCCGCAGCACGAACGTCATCCGGCCGAACATGCCGGCAAACGGCGGCCGCGACGTCGGCGGCTGCTGCCACGTCGAGGCGTACACCACGGGATCGGCCTGAAGCTGCGCCCGCCTGGTCGGGATGTCCCGAACAATTCCGACGACCTCGCGCGTTTGCTCGTCGGACGACACGTCGAGCCGGATCCGCTTGCCAATCGCGTCTTCGCCGGGCCACAACGCGCGGGCCAGCGTCTCGTTCACGACAGCCACCCACGGCGACGACGTCGTGTCCCCGGAGCCGAACTCTCGGCCGCGGACGATCCGCGTCCTCATCGTGTTGAAGAAGTTCGGCGTGACCAGGAAGTACACCGGGAGAAGGCGATCGGCATCGACTGGGGCGTGACGCCCCTCGACCGTCAAGGCCGGGCGCGTGAGCACGATCGTGTTGGTAGGGTGATGCGAGATACCGGCCACGGATACGACTCCCGGCAGCCCGCGCAGGCGATCGAGGACGCGTTCGAGCGTTGCCGACGGCAATGGACCGATCTCCACTTCCGTCGCGCCGCCGCGGATCCCGGCGGGACGCACGAATTCGGTCGGTGGCACGCGGAAGTCGAACATGATCAGGTGGTCGGGATCGAAGTGCAGGTCACGCGTGGCAAGACGGGCGAAACTGGTCGTCAGCAGCGCCGCACCGATCAACAGCACGAACGCGACGGCAATCTGCGTTGCCACGAGTGCGCTCCGCAAGTGCTGCTGGCTGCCGCCCGTTGCGGTTCGCTGAAGTCCATTGAACCGATCGACGAGTGGCAGCCGGGAACTGCGAAGCGCGGGCACGACGCCGAAGAGAAGCGTCGTCGCCGCCGCGAGGAGGGCAGTGATGACCAAGAGGCGCGCGTCGATCGCGACGGGCGGAATGGCCGACTGTCCCGGCAGCGGCGCCAGCGTTCTGAGAGCCCGGACGCTCAGCCAGGCAACGAACAGGCCGAGACCGCCGGCGATGCACGACAGGAGCACGCTTTCCGTCAGCAGTTGACGGGTGATGCGTCCGCGCCCCGCACCGAGCGCCATGCGAAGCGCCAGTTCTGGGCCCCTCACGGTCCCCCTCGCCAGTAGCAGCGCCGCGACGTTGGCGCACGCCATCAGCAGCACGAGCGCGACAGCCGCTTCGACCGTGACGAGCGGAGCCGTGGCCCATCCAAACAGCATGTCCCGAAGGGGCCGCGCGCGCACGCCCCACTGGCCGCCGGAAATCGCCCCGAGATCGGCCTCCGCCTCGCCGACGGTCACCCCTGGCCGCAGCCGGCCAACCACGTTGTAGAGACGCGCCTCGTCACGGGCGCTCGGTCTGAGCGTCCACATCGGCGCCCAGTAGTCGATGCGGTCGTCGGGATACGCGAAGCTCTGGGGCATGACGCCCACGATGGTCACGGTGGAACGATTCAGCCGAATCTGCCGGCCGACGATCGAAGGCGCCGCGGCGTACCGGCCGGTCCACAGGCGATGGCTGATAACGATGACGGACCCTGGTGTGCCAAAGCGTGGATCGTCGTCGGTGAACACCCGGCCGTGGAGGGGTCGAACACCTAGTGCCGAGACCGCGCCGGCGTCGAACAGATGGCCGTCGATCCGCTCCGCTGGGTCACCGCCCTCGGCACCGAGGTCCCCGGGAGCCCCGAGCGACAGTCCGAACGCTTCGAAGGTGCGGCTCCGCTCGCGCCAGGCCAGATAGTCGCCGAGCGGGACGCCGGTGACCTGCTCGGGGTTTGCGAGCCGGTACGTGCGCAATCCAACCAGCCGATCTCCGTCGGGCAGCGCAAGCGGCAGTATCTTGAGCGAGTGGAGCACGCCAAGCGTGGCGGCGTTGGCCCCCACACCGAGCGCCAGCGACAAGGCGGCGACGAGGGTGAACGCCGGGCTCTTCGAGAGGACGCGCAGCCCATAGGACAGGTCCTGCCGGAGGTCGTGCACCCAGGAGACTCGCCGGTGGTCGCGACACTGCTCCTCGAGCACGGCGACGTTGCCGAGCGCGCAGCGCGCTGCCCGGCGCGCATCGGCGAGCGGCATGCCGCTCGTGACGTGCTCGGCGACGAGGAGGTCGTAGTGGAAGGCCAGCTCGCGGGAGACCTCGGCATCCACATCGTCTTTCCAGATGAGGGAGCGGATGCGCTGGCGCCAGATGCGAAGGGCCCGGGCGATGGTCATGTCAGCTACAGGGTCAGGCCCGTTTCAGCACCAGCCGAACCGCGGACGACAGGCGATCCCAACTCTCGAGCTCCCGCTCCAGTTGCTGCCGCCCTTCGCGAGTCAGCGTGTAGAACTTCGCGTTCCTGCCGAGATCCGTCTCCTTCCAGTTCGCGACGACCCATCCCTGGTGCTCGAGGCGGTGGAGCGCCGGGTAGAGCGATCCTTGCTGCACCGACAGCACCTCGTCGGAGAGCTCCTGGATCCGTTTGGAGATCGCCCACCCGTGCAGCGCGTCGCGCGCGATGGTCTTGAGGATGAGCAGATCCAGGGTCCCCTGGAGCAGGTCTGATGGCTTGGGCATGAGCGTCGACATATTACCTAGACCATCGACAATTCTCAAGCATTGCTCAGGGTGGTGTAGCGGCTCCCTCCTGTTGTTTGCATTCAGCCAGCGCCACCGGTATGTTCTCCGGCAACATCAGCAGTGGAAGCTCTCTCATAAACGGAGACCCTTCACGAAGGCCGCGAAGCTCACGAGGTTCGCGAAGGATGGGTCGTCGACCGTGTTCATGAGATGGTTTGTAATCATCTTTCATGTCTGGAGGGTCCGATGGGCCGTCGTTCCTGGTTGCAGCTCACGATTCCGGCCGCGGCATCGGCGCTCATCATCGTCTCGAGCGGCGTGCCATCGGCGCAACAGCAGCGGCAGCCGCCCGCGCCTGCTCAACCTTCGAACGGCGGCCGCTCCCGTCCGGAAGCGCCCATGGATCCGGATCGCGCGCGCGAGCTCTACGTCAGCAGCGACCCCGCCGATCACGCGCGCGGATACGACTTCAAGCGGGACACGGACGAAAGGCTCGCGGCGGAAGCGCGCTACGCGAAGGCCAGCCAGGGGGTGATGGACTTCCAGAAGGTGACCTATCGAAGCAGTGTCGGTGACATGGACATCCCGGCCTATCTCTTTCAACCGCTGAAGAAGCGCGGCCCGAAAGGCCACGCGGCGATGGTCTGGGTCCACGGCGGCGTGCACGGCAACTGGGGCGTCAACATGTTCCCGTTTGTCAGGGACGCCGTCGAACGGGGCTACGTCGTCATCTGCCCCGACTACCGCGGCAGCACGGGCTACGGCGAGGCGCATCACAACGCGATCGACTACGGCGGCTACGAGATCGACGATACGCTGAGCGCCGTCGAGTACCTCAGGACGCTCCCCCATGTCGATCAGGATCGCCTCGGGATCATGGGCTGGAGCCACGGCGGCTACATCACGTTGCTGTCGGTCTTCCGCGACCAGCACCCATTCAAGGCCGCCGCCGCGATGGTTCCTGTCACCAACCTCGTGTTCCGGCTGTCGTACAAGGGACCGAGCTACCAGCGGCAATTCTCGACGCAGCCTCGCCTGCAGGGACTGCCCTTCGAGAAACGCGACCTCTACATCGAGCGCTCTCCGCTCTATCAGGTCGACAAGCTGCAGATTCCGCTGCTCGTCCACGTGGCGACCAACGACGCCGACGTCAACTACGTCGAGGATCAGCAGATCGTCGACGCACTGCGGTCCCGGAAGCCCGACCTGGCCGAAACGAGGGTCTACGTCGACCCCGTGCCCGGACCGGCGAGCGTGGGCCATACCTTCAACCGGCGCGTCAACATGACGACGCTCGAGCGAGATGATTCACCCGATCAGCGGGATTCCTGGAACCGGACGTGGACGTTCTTCGAGTGGCACTTGCGTCCGTATGAGGATCGGAGCCAGCGGGCGAAGCCCTAGCGCTCCCGGATGGTCCTGCTTTCCGGCGTCCACACCCTCGTGTCCTTTTGGGCGTATAGTGGCCGAATTGTTAACCGCGTCCCGCGACCGGGAAGGAGGACATCATGAAGAAGGTATTGGTGATTGGTGGCGCATTGGCCGTGTGGCTCGTCACGTGCGGGCTGATGGTCGGCAGTGCCCAGAATCAATCGGCACAGTCCAACAAGCCGCAATTCGGCGCCGGGGACCATGATTTTGACCATGGCGGGTTGTCCCCGGAACACGAACGGATCCGGCGCGGCTTCGAGATCAACCCCGTTCAGCTCAATCTTCGCGGCAAGGATCCCCAACTGGTCGGATTGGGCAGCTACGTCGTCAACACCGGCGGCTGCAACGACTGTCACACCAACCCTCCCTATCTCCCCGGCGGTGATCCGTTCCTTGGCGAGAAGGAGATGATCAATGCAGCAGCATTCCTGGGAGGCGGGACGCCCTTCGGCCCTGGACTGATGTCTGCGAACCTGACGCCGGACGCATCAGGCCGTCCGGCCGGCCTCACGTTCGCGCAGTTCAAGCGCCTGCTCCGAACGGGAATCGATCCGGAAGACGGTGAGATCCTGCAGGTCATGCCCTGGCCGGTCTTTGGCAAGAAGACCGACCTGGAACTGCGCGCGGTCTACGAGTATCTGCGCGCGATTCCCTCGCTGCACTAGAACCTATCTCATAAACCAGAAAACAGGCTGAACGCGCCGACGGCCACGGTTCACGATGAGCACGATGATCCGATGAACACGAAGAAAACCTCTCCAAGGCTCCATCGTGAACATCGTGTCATCGTGCGCATCGTGTTGGTACGTGATGTCGTGACACATTTGTGAGACGGCTTCTAGCTTCTTCCTCAGTTGCTTCGGAGAGCGCGGATGGGCGAAATCGACGCGGCGCGGCGCGCCGGAATGACTGCTGCAAAGAACGCGCACGTGGCCAAGGACGCGGCGCTGACGGCAAGTGCCAGCGGATCCCAGAACTGCACACCATAGAGCTGCGCTGACAGAAGATATCCGGCGCCGACCGCAAGCGGCAGTCCCAGCGCGAGTCCGAACACTACTCGGCGGAAGGCGCCCTGGAGCACCATGCCGAGGACGTTCGCGCGGCCGGCACCGAGGGCCATCCGGATGCCGATCTCGTTTGTTCGCTGTGCCACCGAGTATGCCGTGACGCCGTACAGCCCGATCGCAGCGAGCACCAGCGCAACCAGGCCGAAGAGTCCGGCGAGGCTTGCCACGGCGCGTTGCTGATCGAACGAGCGATCGATCTGTTGTTGCAGCGTCCTGACGCTGTTCACGGTCAGGTTCGGATCCGCGGCCGCCAGCGCCCGCTTCAGTTCCGGTTCGAGTGCCGCCGGCGGCAAATCGGTGACCAGGAGCAGCCCACGCACGAAGTGCGACTGGAACTCGAGCCGCTTCATCAGCGGGTGCGAGTAGTCGACGGTCTGCGTAAGGGGCACGTAGAACATCGGCCGCGCCGGGCGATCGAGTTGGAAGCCTGCGAACTTCGCGTCGCGCACGATGCCGACGATTCGGTAGGTATTGACGTTCTCCGGCAGGTCGAGGCCGAAGTGCTGGTCGAGTGGATCCTCGTCGCTCTTGAAGAAACGACGGACGAACGCTTCGTTCACCACCGCGACGGACTCAGACGACTCGTTGTCGGCCGCGCCGAAGTGCCGCCCGCGGACGAGCTTCACACCCAGGTCTTGCAGGTAGTTCGCGCTGACGCGATCCCATGACGCGCCGGCCTGCTCGCCGGGCTTCGGCGCGGGATGCCCTGCCACCAGCACCAGTTCCCCCCAGTTGTCAGTGAGCGGGTTATAGAGCGCGAGTCCCGCGGCGCGAACACCTGGCAGCCGATTGAGGCGTTCTTCCAGATCGCGATTGAGCGCGGTCAGCCTGTCGGCGGTATAGGTGGCCGGCGGCCGGTTCAACGCCACCAGCAGGCGGCCTTGAATCTCGTAACCGAAGTCCTGACTTTGCAGATTACCCAGGCTGCGCGCCAGCATCATCGAACCGGCGACGAGGACGACGGCAACCGTAGCCTGGACGATCAACAACGCCTTGCGCGTTACCGACGAGTGATCGCTCGTGCTGCGGCCCGCGCCGCGAAGCGCGTCGATCGGATCGGTGCGTGTCGCGAACCACGCCGGCGCAGCGCCGAAGACGATGCCCGTCACGAGTGCAAGCGAGAACGCGAACGCCAGGACCAGCGGTTCCGGATACGTGTCGATCGGCACGAAGCGCGCCCCGGCAAACGCCAACGCCAGGAGCAGCCGCGCGGTGCCGATGGCCACGCCGAGCCCGACGATGCCGCCGGCGACGGCGAGGAGGACGCTCTCGACGAGCGCCTGAACGACGATCTGCCGTCGCGACGCGCCGATCGCCAGCCGCAGCGCGGTCTGACCCCGCCGCGCGACGGCGCGCGCGAGCAGGAGGTTGGCGACGTTGGCACAGGCAAGCAGCAGCACAAGTCCGCATACGCCGAGAAGGATCTGCAGGCTGCGCCCGTACTGCTCCTTCATCACGCCGACGCCGGCGCCCGCGGGCACCACCGCGATCGACTGGCGCGGCAACCCCTGGATGACGTCCGGCATCCAGTTCGGCGGGTAGCCCGAGTCGTGCTGCATCCACTGGTGCAGTATCCCGGTGAGGCGTGGGCCGATGCCGTCTGTCGTTGCCCCGGGGCGGAGCCGGCCGATCGCGCGCAGCCACGCTGAGACGGGCTGGCGCAGGATCGAGGTATCGCCGTTAATCAACGGCTCCTGCTGCAATGGAATCCACACATCCGGAGGATCGCCGCGCAGTGTTTCGCCGAAGAATCCCGGGGCCGTCACTCCGATGACGGTGAAGGGATGGCCCTCGATGACCAGCGTGGCGCCGAGGAGCGATTGATCGCCACCGTAGGTGCCCTGCCAGACGTGGTGGCTCAGCACGGCGACGGGTGGCGCTGCCGCCGTGTCGTCCGCGTCACTGAAGACGCGGCCGCCGAACGCCTTCACGCCAAGCGTCGAGAAGTAGTTGCCGGTCACGTATTCGGACCGGAGCGGCCTCGACGTCGATTCCGTGTCCTGCCGTCTGACGCTGAGGCGCGGGCCCGCTGCCTGAAAGGCCGCGACCTCTTCGAACTCCGGCAGTTCGGCCTTCAGGCGCTCGAAGAGCGGAAAGGAGAACATGCCCCAGCGATCCTGCGGGCCGCCCTGTACACAGCACGAGTCGCCGTCGCCGATACGATAGAGGCGTGAGGGGTCTGTGACCGGCAGCGATCGCAGCATGACCGCGTGGACGAGCGTGAAGATGGCCGTGGTGCCGCCAATCCCGAGGGCGAGCGTCAGCACGGCCGTGATGGTGAACACGCGCGCCACCCAGAACTGGCGCAGCGCGTAGCGAAGTTCGCCGATGAGGTTTCCCAAACGTGTGCTCCCTGAATAGTCCAACGTCCGCGCAGGCTTAGACGGAGGACAGGAGCAATTCGTTTAGCCCGCGTCAGGCGGCGGGAACTCTTACCTCGGCGGAGTTCCTGTTGTCGGCGTAGAATGGGCGCGGTCGAGCTTCGAGGCGCCCCCCGGGAGAGCGGGCTCGCGAGACTCGGCTTTCACAAGTACACCATCTATTCACACGACCATTTGCTCAATAGCTCGAATGCAGGATTCAGTCAGCCTGGTGACTTTGTTGGAACCCCTCGGTACATGTCGCCGGAACAGGTCCTGGGCCAGGCACTCGATCCCCGCACGGACATCTTCTCGTTGGGCGTCGTCATCTTCGAGTGCCTCACCGGTCGGCTGCCGTTCGACGGCGATACGCGCTATCAGTACCTGCAGAACGTGCTCGAGACTGACGCGAAGTCGCTGGGAGAGTTCAGGAGCGAGACTCCCGCCGAACTGCAACAGCTAGTGGCAGGGTGCCTCGAGAGAGACGTCTCTAAGCGGATCGACTCGGCATCCTGGTTGTCGGGGGCGTTGTATCAAGTAGCCTCGGGCGCCTCTGTCGGCGAGATCCCGCGACCACGCGGAAAAGCAGTGTGGTTGACTGGGCCGAGGCGAGGGTCGGCACTCCTCTCCGCAGCCGCAGGTCTGATACGCGCACGGGGGCGACGCGCACTGGCCGCGACATCGGTTGTAGGAGCTATCGCGCTCGCTGTCGGACTGACAATGTGGCAGGGACTGCCGCCGGCGCCGAACGATCCGGTCGTCCTTGCCATCCTTCCCGCGGCGAACCCCACCGACAATCCGATTGCCGAGCAGGTGGGCACAGCTATCGCGTCGCTCGTGTCCAGAAATCTCAGCAATGTGTCCGGGCTGAAAATCGTATCGCGCGAGCTCACGGCTCCGTACGCCTCGGCCCGGACGGATCTCGCGAAACTGAAAGAAGACATCGGCGCGAGCTATGTTCTCGACTTGACCGTGCGGCAGACGGCGCCAACCGTCGACATTCTGGCGCGGCTCCGGCGTCCCGGCATTGACATTCCGGTTTGGGAGCAGGTTCTGACCGGAGATGCCGTGGAGGTCCAGACCAAGCTGCTCGCGAAGCTCCATGACGGGCTTGCTGATGGTGCGATCCGCCCGGGCTCGTCAAAGGAGCACCCTACGGCATCGAAACTGCCGACCGCGCAGGCCGATGCATTCATGGCGTACATCGAGGCTCGCGCCCTTCTCGATCGACCGGAGGAGTTTGGCAATACTGAGCGGGCCATCGAGCTCCTTGAGGGGGCGATTGGTAGAGATGCTCAATTTGCGCTCGCCCATGCCGCTCTCGCGGACGCTCTTCGGGCGCGCTTCGCGACCGAGCGCGACGCGAACCTCCTGGAGCGGGCAAGTCGCGAGGCCACAACCGCCATAACCCTTGATTCTGACGCGAGTGCCGCACATACGGCGTTCGCCGCGATCCAAAACGAATCAGGCAAGCGCGACGCTGCTCTGAAGTCGCTGTACCACGCTATCGATCTCCAACCGGACAATGACGAGGCGCATCGCCTGCTCGGAGAAGTCCTGGCGGCGCAGGGTCAGGTCGACGAGGGTGTTGCCGAACTGCGAGCCGCCGCGCGGATCCGGCCATCGTTCAACCAGTACTACAGGCTCGGAGCCGTCCTGTTCAAGGCCAGCCGCTACACGGCGGCGCTCGAGGCCTACGGCAAGGCGGTCGAGCTCCGACCGAATCATGGAGGCGCGTACGAGATGCTGGGGGCGACGCACCACATGCTCGGACACCTCGACCAGGCGATCGGCAACTATGAGCACGCCATCAGGGTCGGTCCAACCGCAACCGCGTATGCCAACCTGGCGATGGAATACTTCACGACCGGAGCGTACGAGAAGGCGCGGACCGCCGTTCTGGCCGCGATCGCACGGAATCCGAAGAAAGCGTCACTGTACCGCGATCTGGGAGACATCAGTCTGAAGTTGAACCAGACACGCGACGCACGCGCCGCTTATGAAAAGGCCATCGCGATGTCTCACGCAGCACTGGCGGTGAACGCGAGGGATCCCTTTTCAGTCGTTCTCATCGCGATTTGCGAGGCCAATCTCGGCCGACGGTCCGCGGCCGAACGGCACGCGGTGGAGGCCCTGGCCCTGGCACCGTCCAATCGTGACGTCCTCTTTCGTGTCGGGAAGGTCTACGCCCTGACGGGAAATCGCCCGGCTGCTCTTCTCGACCCGGATCTCGAAATCAACCCGTGAGGACTGCCCGTGTCCCGCCTGATCACCGCCAGCGGAACAGCCTGAGCGCCAGCGCGAAGCACACGACCAACCAGGCACCGAGCACGGCGAGCTGCGGGCCGAGTTGGAGGAGCCCGGCGCCCTGGAGCATGTGCGCGCGCAGCGCGTCGATCAGGGCCGTCAGCGGCAGCGCGCTGATGAATGGCTGGACGACGTCGGGGAATCGCTGCGCCGAGAAGAACACGCCGGAAAGAATCCACATCGGCACCTGCGCGAGGTTCATCAGGCCCGACACGGCCTCGATCGTTCGCGCACGGCTGGCGATGAGCAGGGCCAGCGCGCTGAACGCGAGTGATGCGAGGACGCAGACGACGACCAGGTCGAACAGACGGCCACGGACGGGCACGCCGAACGCCAGCGCACCAAAACCGATGGGCACGCCGACCTCGATGACGAGCACCATCATTCGCCACGTCAGGTAGGAGAGCAGGTAGTAGGTGCGCGACATCGGCGTCGCGATCAGCCGCTTGGTCAGCTTGCGGCGACGCGAATCGACGATCGAGAAGCCCAGGCCCCAGAGCGTGTTGCTCATGATCCCCAGGCCGACGAGGCCAGGAACCAGGAAGTCGATGTAGCGAGAGCCGGCCTCGCGGATGATCTCGTCGGCCGCGTGCACCGGGTCCGCGCGGCCGGCGGCCCGCTGGATGGCGCGGTCCGCGAGCATCCGTGCGGTGCGGCCCTCGGGGTTCGTGTCGTCGTAACGATAGACAACGGCGCCACCGAGCCCCGGCTCGACGAGCAGTGCGACCTTGCCGGTTCGCAGCAACTGCTCGGCCGTCTGCTGATCGCGCTCGGCGACGTCGAGCGTGGGCTCCTGTCGCAACGCCTGGGCGATTGCAGGACTCGAGGCGGCCACCTTGAGAACGTCCGCCGGACGGCTCCGAAACGCGACGCCTAGACCGGCCGTAATAAGAATGGGGAAGAAGAGCGCCCAGAAGACGGCCTCGGGCTCGCGCGTGAACTCACGGACGCGGACGAGCGTCAGCTGGGCGAGCGGATGATCGAGAAGGGATGCGCGCCCGGCAGATACCGGACGTCGTCGGTTGCCGGCCTGGCCGGATGCCTGCTCACTCATCGCGCAGATGACGTCCCGTCAACGACACGAAGACGTCCTCCAGCGTCGCCGAGTGCGTGCTCAGCTCGGTCAACGGAATCCCTTGCCGCCGCAGCTCCTCGAGGAGCGCCGGCACGGCGCGATGCAGCTCCGTTGTCTGGATGCGGACGCTCCCGTTCTCGGCCCGCACATCCCGGACGCCTTCGACCTGCGCGACCGCGGTGAGATCGACCGCATGAGACGCGCCGCTCGTCGAGAACTCGACCAGATGATCGGCGCCAATGGAGGCAACGAGCTCCGCGGGCGTGCCGCGGGCGATGACCTTGCCGTGGTCCATGATCGCCAGCTGGTCGCAGAGGCGCTCGGCTTCGTCCATGTAGTGGGTCGTCAGCAGGATGGTTCGTCCCGCCTTCTTGAACTCCTCGATGAGATCCCACAGCTGACGTCGCGCCTGCGGATCGAGGCCGGTCGTCGGCTCGTCGAGGAACAACAGATCGGGATCGCCGACGAGCGCGCAGGCGAGCGCGAGGCGCTGTTTCTGCCCGCCCGAGAGCGCGACAACTCTCGCGTCGCGCTTCTCTTCGAGCTGAACCAAGGCAATGACCTCGTCGGGCGCCGGGCCCCGCTCGAAGAAGCTGCGAAAGAGGCGCAGCGTCTCGCCGACCGTCAGCTTGTCGGAGAGCTGCGTCTCCTGCAGCTGAATCCCAAGCCGCTGCCGCAGCGCCTGCGCGTCAGACGCCCAGCGGAGCCCGAGCACTTCGACGTCGCCAGAGTCCGGCTCCGTGAGGCCTTCACAAATCTCGATCGTGGTCGTCTTGCCGGCACCGTTCGGACCCAACAGGCCGAAGCACTGACCGACGGGCACGTTCAGTTCGATGCCGTCGACGGCGACGACGTCCTTGTAGGTCTTGCGGAGATTGGCGACGCGCAAGGCGGGGCGCGTCGGGGGTGAAGCCATCCGCTTAGTTTAGCAGTTGGGGATGACTTGAAGGGGTTCACGGCAGGCGCACGATGAGTACGATGGTACGAAGGACACGATGAACGTTTGGAACGACATCATCGTGGCCATCGTCCCATCGTGTCCATCGTGACGAACTCGTCGTTCTCGCCATGGCCAGGACACTTCAAAGCCGTCAGATACGCACGAGCACGCGGTTGCGATACATCCAGTGCAGGATGAGCCAGAAGAGCGCAAGCGTGCAGGCGCCGAGCAGCACAGGGGCGAACACTGCACCGAAGACATCGAACGGGCCCGCGCCGAAGTGGATCAGCAGCGACCTGGTCACGTAGTCGGTCGCGACGTGCACGAGGACGTACATCGCGATCGAGTTGGCGCCGACGACGAGAAAGGGATACGTCCACGTGCGAGATCCCTTCAGGTCGATGACGTAGTAGTAGCCGGCGAGAAACAGCGTGACCCAGCCGGCGCTGAACACCGTCCACGACGGCGTCCAGATGCGTTTGACGATCGGGCAGAGGCCCAGGAGATGGATGACGACGCCGGCCACAATTCCGCCGGCGCCCCAGACGATCAGCAGTCGCATTTTCTCGGGACCCGCACGCGCACTTCGCAGTACTCCACCCACCAGCAACCCGAAGATCATCGTCGCGAGCGACGGCACAAAGTTCAACGTCAGGTAGCCGCCGCCGTTGTAGACGAACGGCCGCTCGCGAGGAAACAGGTTGAGGAACCACTGGTCGACCCGGGCAGCCAGATTCGTGTTCTTGTCCCAGTGCGCCGCAAACCCCGTGACATGGTGTGGCCAGTCGGCGCGAACGCCGACCGTCGTCGTGTCGAATCCAGGAGCGGGCAGCGGATAGAGTGCAAACGCCGCCCAGTAACCGACGAGGATCAGAACGGCGGCAGCCAGCTGCGTACGCGGCCGCGTCCATGCCAGCAGGAAGAGAAACACATACCCCAACCCGATCTGCGTCAGCACGTCTTCGAACGTGAAGTACGTCTGCGGACGTGCCTGCGAGCGGAGAAAGATACCGAGCGCGATGAGCACGAATGCTCGCACCACACTGTGCGCCAGCATGCGTCCGAACGGCTGCCCCTTCGCCCGCCGGGTCGCAATCGAGTAGGGGAGCGACACCCCGACCATGAACATGAAGGCGGGTTGAATCAGGTCCCAGGGCACGCACCCGACCCAGGCCCGATGGTCCAGCATGTCGGCGAGGAAGCGGGCGAGTCCGCTGTCGGGGAACTGCCGGGCGACTGACGGAATGTGAAGGATTTCCGATGCCATGAAGAGCATCGTGATGCCGCGGAACACGTCGAGCGACGTCAGTCGCGCGGAGGCGGCCCGAGGACTCGGAGCCGGCGTCGACACTGCCGTGGCGGCAGGACGAGGCGCAGCATCAATCATGGCGCCGGGATGCTAACACGACGCGTGCCCGCGCGTCTCGAGGACCAGCGGAACGACGGACCAGAGCACACGACCTGTGCTAAGTTCGGGACTGATACGAAGGGAGTGCGCCCCTCACCCGCAATCTCATGTCCGATCCCCTCCTGTGGCACCGGCTGCAGTTCGCCTTCACGATCACCTATCACTATCTGTTCCCCCAGCTCACCATGGGGCTGGCAGTGCTCATCGTCGTGCTCAAAAGTGTCGGACTGCGCACCGACCAGGCGATGTGGGACGATGCCGCGCGCTTCTGGATACGCATTTTCGGTATCAATTTCGCTGTCGGCGTCGCGACGGGCATCCCGATGGAATTCCAGTTCGGGACGAACTGGGCCGCGTTCTCGAAGTACTCGGGCGGCGTCATCGGCCAGACACTCGCCATGGAAGGCCTGTTCGCGTTCTTCCTCGAGTCGAGCTTCCTCGGACTGCTCGTGTTCGGCGAGCAGCGCATCGGTCGACGTGGTCACTTTCTGGCGGCGCTGGCGCTCCTGGCGGGAAGCTGGCTGTCGGGCTACTTCATCATCTGCACCAATGCGTTCATGCAGCACCCGGTCGGCCACGGTATCGCCGCCAATGGAACGCTCGACCTGGCTGAATTCTGGGCTTTCGTTCTCAACCCGTGGGCGTTGGCCCAGTATGCCCACAACATGATCGCCGCGGTGGTCACCGCCTCGTTCGTCATGGCAAGTGCGGGCGCGTACTATGCGCTCCAGCGCCTGCATCGAGAACAGGCGCGGATCTTCCTGCGCGTCGGCACGATCGCAGGACTCGTGTCGAGCGTGCTGGTGGCATTCCCGACCGGCGATCGGCAAGCCAAACTCGTCGCCGAACATCAGCCCGTGACGCTGGCGGCAATGGAGGGCCACTTCGAGACGGGAACGCGGGCGGGCATCGTGATGATCGGCCAGCCCAACGTGAAGGACAGGCGGCTCGACAACGCCATCGTTCTGCCAGGTTTCCTGAGCTTTCTTGCGTACGGCACGTTCCACGCGAACGTCAGAGGCCTCAACGAATTTCCCGAGAGCACATGGCCGGACAACATCGAACTGCTTTATTACGCATTTCACGTCATGGCTGGACTCGGCACGCTGTTCATCCTGATGATGGCCGTCGCCGTGTGGCTGAACTGGCGCGGTCTTCTGGGCGGGGAGCAGCACGCGATGGCGCCGATTCCGATTTCGCCGATGGGCCGAGCGATGCTCTGGGTTCTGATGCTGGCGTTCCCGTTCCCTTATATCGCCACTACGGCTGGATGGATGACGGCGGAGCTCGGCCGGCAGCCCTGGCTCGTGTACGGCCTCATGCGGACAGTCGACGGCGCCAGTCCCATGGTGCATTCAGGCACGGTGCTCTTCACGCTGATCGGCTTCACCGGCTTGTACTTCGTCCTGGGTGTGCTGTTTCTGTTCCTGATCGGCCGTGAGATTGCGCACGGCCCCACCCCTTCCGAAAGCCACGGGGGTCACGTGCCGCCACAGCGTGCAGGGGAGATCGCACATGGCTGAACTGTGGTTTGGCATCGCGTCGGTGGTGCTCGCGGCATACGTCGTGTTCGACGGGTTCGACTTCGGCGCCGGCACCCTGCACTTGTTCGTCGCACACACTGATCCGGAACGGCGCCAGGTGCTCGCGGCCATCGGGCCGTTCTGGGACGGGAACGAGGTGTGGTTGCTGGCGGCTGGAGGCGTGCTGTTCGTGGCGTTCCCGCCCGTGCTGGCCTCGGGACTCTCGGGCTTCTACTTTGCGATCTTCCTCGTCCTGTGGAGCCTGATTCTGCGTGGCATCTCGATCGAGTTCCGAAGCCACCTCGATCACTCGTTGTGGCGAGCCGCATGGGATGCGTGCTTCTGGATGGCGAGTACGCTGCTTCCCGTGTTATTCGGCGCCGCGCTGGGCAACCTGATCCGCGGTCTGCCGCTCGACCCTGACGGCTGGTTCTCGCTGCCGCTCTTCACCGACTTCACCGCCCGTTCGCCCGTGGGCATCCTGGACTGGTACACGGTTGGTGCGGGGATCTTCGCCTGGCTGGCCATCGCCGCACACGGCGCGACATTTCTGGCGTGGAAGACCGATGGCCTGGTCCACCAGCGCAGCAGAGTCGCAGCAATCTGGCTGTTCGGCGCCCTGACTATCCTTCTGCCGCTGGTGACCGCTGCGACCGCAGCGGTGAATAGGCCGATGCTGGCCGCGCTGCCCGGGCGGCCCCTCGCCTGGCTGTCACTGCTCGTCGCGCTTGGCGGTTTGGGGACCGTATGGTGGTCGATTCGCGGACGGCGGGAGCTGACGGCATTTCTCGGGTCGTGCGCCTTTCTCGCCGGGATGCTGGCGGCGACGGCCGCATGTGTGTTTCCGGTCATGCTTCGCGCCATAGACGACGAGGCGCGGTCGCTGACGGCGTACAACTCGAGCGTATCGAACGGCGCCCTGCAGATAGCGCTCGGCTGGTGGAGCCTCGGGTTCCCGCTCGCCGTCCTGTATTTCGTCGTGATCTTTCGCATCCACCGCGGCAAGGTGCTTGGCGCCACGGGCCGCGACGGATACTAGAGCGCTGGCAAGAGTCGCGATGAGGTCGGCGAATCCGACTCACGCGCGTTTTTGAGTCACGTGCGCTCGGCGGATTCTCGTGGGCTCCTCCGTCACCGTCAGTCATAGCTCGAGGCCCCTTCTTCGGCCGACGAGTTCGCCCATCCACCCGCAGGGGCGATGTCTTCCGCCTGAGCGGTCGGGCCCCAGGTCCCAGGCTCGTACTCGCGAACCGGCGCGTTCATCGTCCGCACTGGATCAACGATGCGCCACGCTTCTTCCACGTAATCCATCCGCGCAAACAGCGTCGCGTCGCCCGCCAGCGCGTCGCTCAGGACGCGCTCGTAGGCTGCCTTCTCGTCAGCGCCAGGCCGTCGGCTCGCCACGAGCTCAGTCCGCTGGCCGATCATCTGGTCGGCCTCATCCATCGCGGTGAAGCCCAACGCGACCGTCAGCCTCGGGAGAATCCGAAATCGGAAGTAGTTCGACCTCGGAGCGGCGGTCGGGAACACCGTGGGCGGCCGCCGCAGCCGCACCAGAACCTCCGTGGACGTCACCGGGAGGCACTTTCCTGTGCGGATGAAGAACGGCACGCCCTGCCACCGCCACGAGTTGATGTGGAGCCGCACCGCGGCGTATGTCTCGACCTGGGAATCGGCGGCGACGCCACGTTCGTCGCGGTAGCCGCGAAATTGTCCCAGGACGATGTCGTCCGCCTTGAGCGCGGGAATGGACTTCAGGACTTTCACCTTTTCGTCGCGCAGGGACTCGCTGTCCAATCTCGGCGGCGGTTCCATGGCGAGGTTGCTCAACACCTGGAAGAGATGATTCTGGACCACGTCGCGAATGGCGCCCGTCGCGTCGTAGAAAGCGCCGCGGCCCTGGATGCCGAAGTCCTCGGCCATCGTGATCTGCACGCTCTCGACGTGGGTCCGACTCCAGAACGCCTCGAGGATCGGATTCGTGAAGCGAGCGAACAGCATGTTGTGAACAGGTCGCTTTCCGAGGTAATGGTCGATGCGGAAGATGTCCCCCTCGACGAACGTGCCGAGCAGGATCCGGTTCAGGTCACGCGCCGACGCAAGGTTTTCGCCGAAGGGCTTCTCGACGACGACACGGGACCCTTTCGCGCATCCGGACCGCGCCAGCTGCTCGACCACGGGACCGAAGAGTGGGGGAGGGATTGCCAGGTAGTGCGCGGGGTGCTGTGCGCCGCCGAGCGTCTGCCGCAACGCCGCGAAGGTTGCCGGATCCTTGTAGTCTCCATCGACGTAGCGAAGCAGGCTGGACAGCTTGTCGAACGCGGCCTGGTCCAGCCCGCCGTACTTCTCGACGCTCTCCCGCGCGCGCGCGCGCAACTGGTCGAGGGTCCAGTCAGCCTTGGCCACGCCGATCACAGGAACGGTGAGGTCGCCGCGCTTGGCCATGGCCTGCAGCGCGGGGAAGATCTTCTTGAACGCCAGATCGCCCGTGGCCCCGAAGAACACGAGCGCGTCGGAATGTGTGTCGGCCATCTCTATCCTGGTCTCGGTCTCTGGTGGTTATCGCGCCGCCCTGGCTCGTCGGTAGCGCCGGATCAGCGCGTTCGTCGAGCTGTCATGATTCAACGGCGGCTCGGCGCTGCCGCCGAGCTCCGGGATGATTCTCTGTGCCAGCACTTTCCCCAGTTCCACTCCCCACTGATCGAATGAATCGAGATTCCAGATCACGCCCTGCGTGAACACGATGTGCTCGTAGAGCGCGACGAGCGCGCCCAGGGCGGCGGGGGTCAGTCGCGGCAAGAGAATCGTGTTGGACGGCCGGTTGCCCGGGAACGTGCGGTGGGGAACGAGCCAGTCTGGGGAGCCTTCGCTGCGCACTTCGTCCGGTGTCTTGCCAAAGGCCAGCGCTTCTCCCTGCGCGAACATGTTGGCGAGGAGCATGTCGTGATGCTGACCAAGCGGGTTGAGGGTCTCGGCGAATGCAATGAAATCGCACGGGATGATGCGCGTGCCCTGGTGGATCAGCTGATAGAAGGAGTGCTGGCCATTAGTGCCAGGCTCTCCCCAGTAGATCGGTCCGGTCTCGTACGAGACCGCGTCGCCGTCGAGCGTCACCCGCTTGCCGTTACTCTCCATGGTCAACTGCTGGAGATAGGCAGGGAAGCGCTTGAGGTACTGCTCATAGGGCAGCACTGCGACTGTCTGCGCGCCGAGGAAGTTCGTGTTCCAGATGCCCAGAAGCCCCATCATCACCGGCAGGTTCTGCGCGAAGGGTGCGGTGCGGAAGTGCTCGTCCATCTCGTGGAAGCCGCCGAGCATGGCGCGGAAGTTCTCCGCGCCAATCGCCAGCATCGTCGAGAGGCCGATCGCCGAATCCATGGAGTAGCGTCCGCCGACCCAGTCCCAGAACCCGAACATGTTGGCTGTGTCGATGCCGAACTTTCCGACTTCCGCGGCGTTGGTCGAGACCGCGACGAAGTGCTTCGCGATCGACGTCTCGTCGCCTCGCGCGCCAGCCAACGACCACTCGCGCGCGGTCCGGGCATTGGTCATCGTTTCCAGCGTCGTGAACGTCTTGGACGACACCACAAAGAGCGTCTCCGCCGGGTCGAGATCGTGCACCGCCTCGGCGAAGTCCGTGCCATCGATGTTCGAGACGAACCGGAAGGTCAGCCTGCGCTGGCTATAGTGCCTGAGCGCTTCGTAGGCCATGACCGGACCGAGATCGGAACCGCCGATACCGATGTTGACGACGTTGCGCATCGGCTTCCCGGCGTGGCCTTTCCATCCGCCGGCGCGCACCCGATTGGCGAAGTCCGCCATCCGATCGAGCACCGCGTGGACCTCGGGCACGACATTCTGGCCGTCGACGAGGATCGATGCGCCGCGCGATGCGCGCAGCGCGATGTGGAGCACGGCACGGTTCTCCGAGACGTTGATCTTCTCGCCCCGGAACATGGCGTCGATGCGGGCGCGCAGGCCGGTATCGTCCGCGAGGCGGACGAGCAGCGGCAACGTCTGATCGGAGATGCGGTTCTTCGAGTAGTCGAGATAGACCCCGGCGGCCTCGGCCGTCAAGCGTTCGCCGCGTCCGGGGTCGCGCGCGAACACATCGCGGAGATGGAGGGCATGGATGTCGCGGTGGTGCGCTTCGAGCGCCCTCCAGGCCGGTTGTTCCGTGAGTCGTCCGGTGCCGATGGTCATGGCTGGTTTCCTCGAGCGTCAGGCCGCACGGCGGGACGGCGCCGGTCTCGACGATCTGGCGTTGCGAGTCCGCCAGCGCACCATCCACCTGCTCTGGCTGCAGGTTCACGAAGCGGGCGGACAGGTCCGCGACGAGGGCCTCGAGCTGGACGTTTCTGGAGGGTCCCGATCGTCGCGGTGGTCGGCATTACAGTGTCGCTCGGCAGACTATCACACGCATCAGTCTGGGCATAAACTGCACTGAGATAGATAGTTATCGATGATCGCGGACATCTCTGATGGCTGGGAACCGGCCTACCGCCGCAGCATCGGCACCGTCCACTCGACGGGCGTTTCGCGGGTGGCACCCACCGGACGGATCGACTCGGACGACGCCAGGTCACCCCACGTGAGCCGGCCGCGAATGCCGAAGGGGCGAAGCAGGATCCGGTTGGCCGACGGCTCGACGCGCACCTCGACGAAGCTCTGGAAGAACGGTGCGACGTTGTAGTCGAACATCGCCGAGAGCCATTCAGCCGTGACCGGCCAGGCGCCGAACTGGCGGGTCCACCACCACGCCGGGCGTTTCCACCACGGCGTGTCGGCCTCGATCTTCGCGGTCACTGCAGCCGTGTCCGGATAGAACGCCCAGTCCGGCATCGCCGGCTTGGCCGGCCATGCGAGCGATGTCCCGAAGCTCAGATACGCCCCGCCGCCACCGTTCACGAAGTAATGCATCGGCGCGCCTTGCGGGCGCGACTCGCGGTAGTACTCCAGGTCGTGCGTGTCTCCGGCCATCACGATGGCGACATCATGCTCGAGCAGCAGCCGCTTCAGCTCGGCAAAGTCTTCGTACCCACTGGTCTGCTCGTTCCCGCCGGCAAAGAAGGGATGCCCCAGGACCGCCATGGTCAACTTGCCCCGCGCCCGCTCGAGTGCAGACCGAAGCCACGCCAGCTGCTCCTCGTCGACTCGCTTGACGACGCCGGTGTCGACGGCGATGAGCGCGAAGCGATCGGTCTGAATCTCGAAGAACGGACCGCGTTGAAAACCCGTCGGCACACCGTATTGCTGCCGTAGCCACTCCGCCTTCCGGATGAGATCCTCGATACGGGCATCGGTGGTGCTGGTGAACCGAAGGTCCGACTCGACGCGCGCGCGCATCGTCGCACGAGCAGCGCCCGGCTCCAGAAACGTCGCCGCGAAGGCCTCGAGCGCGTCATACCAGTCATGGTTGCCGGGAATCGCGTAGACCGGTTTGGTCACCCCTTTGAAGGGCAGCCAGAACTTCGCTTCGTAGTCCTTCATCGCACCAACCGGGTAGATGACGTCGGAGGAGATGACGACGAAGCGAACGTCGGGATGGTTGGCGACAGTCAACAGTTGATCGCGCAGGATGTGCTGCGAGGCGTCGCCCTCGCCGGTGTCGCCGATGACGATGAAAGAGAAGTCTCCGGTGTTGCCCACACCTGGCGGTTGCAGGGCAAAGGGCAGCGACTGTCCCCGGACTGTATCGTCGGCCAGCACGGCGCGCACCATGGCTGCACGCCAGACGTCGGTTCGAGACTCGGCCCACGAGTTCCACATTCCGGCGGCCCAGTTCTCGGTGTCGAAGTACCAGCTCATGCCCCAGACCGGAGCAGTGGCGGCAATCACCGCGGCAAGGGGGAGTCCGGTCTGCAGGGCCTGGTTCAGCGCCGATCGAAGCGAATAGCGCGCCGCGCGCATGCGCACGGCGAAACGCAGGCGCCGGCGCAACCACGCCGTGGCCAGACGCTGCAGCCAGCGCGGCGGTGCCGCTTCGTCGCTGGCCGCATACCAGCGCCACATGAGGCGCTCGATCCATCTCGTCGGCCAGCGCCAGAGCAGGTAGAGCAGGATTGATCACCAGCAACGTGATGAGGGAGGCCACCATCATGTCGCCGGCGACGGCGACCGCCGGGGCGAGCAGCCCGAGCAGCGTGCCATCCGTACCCATGCGTCCGATATGAATGGCAAAGAGCGTCGCGACAAACGCGAGGATCCATCCCCGGTCGACCGACGCGCGCGCCTTGTCGCTGGCCTCGATCTCCGCCGACAGGGCGACGACGCGCGGGCTGTCTGAAAAACCCAGCTCGGCGACGACCGTTTCCTCAGCATCTCCGATGGTGTGGACCGGTGAGACCGCGATGTTCCACGCGACGCCAAAGATTCGCAACGCGGCGGCGATGGCCACCGTCCAGGCCGTGGCCCACTCACGCCCCACGACCAGCAACAGCGCGACGGCCAGATTGCCAAGCATGGCCAGCGCGGCCAGCCGGCGTGACGAGCGATCCGTCTCCCGCCACGCGCTCAGCCCGTACCTGGCGGCATCGACGAAGAAAAAACCTGCCATCGCGACGACGAGCGCCGCACTGGCGAGATATGGCGCGTTGATGAGGAGCAGCGCGATCACCATGCTGATGAGCGCGCCGATCGAGGCCTTGCGGCGTGCCGCGACCGTAGAACGCCGAATGCCGTGCAGGACTTCGAACGCTGCGGCGAAGGCCAGCAGAAAGCCGACCCGGGGCGCCGGCGACTCCGCTGCGCCGAGAGGGCTCACGAGCGCGAGTACGCCGAGCAGGACCGTCGCCCCAGTCAGGCCGACCACCTCGGGACCCTTGCGCAGGAATTGGCTGACGGGAGAGTGGGGCGCTGGTGTCGTCACTGATGCGGACCGTGGCCAACACAGTATGCCGGCTGGCGACAATAATCCAGCGATTCGAGCCGTCGGTCCACACCGAGGTCGCACTCTTTCAGCTACACTCCTCTAGTGTCAAAGGGACCCTCGCTTCTCGGAACCGTGCTCGTGTGCGACGACGAGGAGATCAACCGCGCGCTCCTGGTGCGATTGCTGCAGGGGTACGGCTATCACGTCGTGCCGGTGTCGTCGGGAGCCGAGGCACTCGCCACGCTTCGTCATCTGCAACCCGACCTGGTGCTGCTGGATGTGCAGATGCCCGGCGTCAACGGCTTCGAGGTCTGCGCCCAGTTGAAACAGGCGCCGGAGACCCGGCTCATTCCCGTCGCGCTGGTCACGGGGCTCAACTCGCGCGATCACAAGATTCGCGGCCTGCAGGCCGGCGCGGACGACTTCATCGGCAAGCCGTTCGACCCCGAGGAGCTGCAGGCAAGGGTAGCGTCGCTCGTCCGCCTCAAGCAGTACACCGACGATCTCGACTCCACCGAGGGCATCCTGCGGAGTCTCGCGCTCATCATCGAGGCCAGGGACCAGTACACCGACGGGCACTGCGAGCGGCTGTCGCACTATGCGGTTGCGCTCGGCGCGGTGCTGGGACGGTCGGCCGAGGATCTCTCGGCGCTCGACCGCGGCGGGTACCTGCACGACATCGGCAAGATCGGTATACCCGACGCCCTGCTGCTCAAACCGTCGGCGCTGACGCGTGAGGAGTTCGAGCTCATGAAGCAGCACACGGTCATTGGCGATCGGCTGTGTGGCGAGCTGAGGTCCTTGAGGCTCGTCCGCGAAATCGTCCGGCACCATCACGAACGGCTCGACGGCAGCGGCTATCCCGACGGCCTGCGCGGCGACGAAGTCTCGGTCCTCGCGCAAATCGTCAGCACCGTCGACCTCTACGATGCCTGCACGAGTGCGCGGCCGTATCGACCCGCGCTGGCACCTGAATACGCATTTGCCGAGCTCAGAGACGAAGCCGCGCGCGGCCTCCGCAACCCCGAGATGGTCGAAGCCTTCATCGACCTGGCGAAGAGCGGGGAGCTCGGCGGGGCCGCATGACGGAGAAGTCGCTCCCCGAAACCGGCTTCCCGGCCGAATTCTCGATTTGCCGGGGAGGCCCGACCTACGATCTCGCTCGCAGCCTCGGGCTGCCCGGAGGCATCAGTGGGCTCGTCCGGCTAGGCGTGGCTCTCGCGCTGCTGACGTGGATTCCCCTCGTTGCCCTGAGCATCTTCGAGGGCGTTCTCCATCAAGGCCCGAGAATCCCGTTCTGGCAAAGCATCGGCACCCACGTGCGGCTGCTGCTGGCCATCCCGCTGTTCTTCTTCGGCCGAGTCCGTGTTCGATGTGCGGGTAGCAGACGTCCTGCGCCGGATGCTCCAAATCGGGTTGGTGCTGCCGCGCGATGAGCCCGTCCTCGCGGCCGCCGTCCGGAAGGCGATCAAGGCTCGCAACTCCTGGCCGATGGAGATCAGCGATCGCGGTTCTGACGGGGGCACTGATCTGGTCGGGCTGGCGAACCGACCTGCCGCTCGACGTCTCGACGTGGCGCACGAACGCCGGCGGCGGACTCACGCTGACCGGCTGGTGGTACAGCCTCGTGAGCCTCCCGACATTTCAGTTCCTGTTCTGGCGTTGGTGCTGGCGGCTGGTGATCTGGTCGCGACTGCTCTGGCGCATGTCCCGGCTGGACCTGCAGCTGATTCCCACGCACCCTGACGCTGCCGGCGGGCTGGCAATGCTCGGTGTGGCGCACGTGGATCTTGCACCCTTCGCCTTTGCCGGATGCGCCGTCCTCTCGGCAAGCTACGCCGAGCAGATGCTGTTCGCTGGCGTACCGCCGGCGGCCTTTGCGGTTTCGTCTACCGGCGCCGTGGTCGGGAGCACGCTCTTACTTATCGGTCCGCTCGTCTACTTCATGCCGAAGTTACTCGACGCCAAGCAGCGCGCGCTGCTCGAGTACGGGACGCTCGCGGCCAACTATACGCGAGCGTTCGCCGCCAAGTGGCTGCCGACCGACCCGCCGCCCGACGAACCAATCCTTGGAACACCGGACCTGCAGTCACTGGCGGACCTCGGCAGCAGCTTCGGGCTCATCCGGAACATGACGATTATTCCAATCGCGAAGTCCCAGATCCTGCTGCTCGCCGGAGCCGCGGCGCTGCCGTTCGCGCCGCTGGTCCTGCTGGCCTTCCCGCTCGACAAGCTGATCATCGACAGCCTGAAGGCGGTGTTGAATGTATGAGACAGTCGTCAATCGGCAGTCGTTGGTCGTCAGTCACAGTCCTCAGTCTGAGTCGTCAGTCCTAGTCGTCAGGTGAAGTCGTCAGTCGAGCGCAGTGCCGGCAATCGACTCAATTGCTGACTGACAGCTCGTCACGCCTGGGACTGAGGAGTGGGACTGAGGACTGGGACTGACGCTGGGACTGACGACTGACGACTAACGACTGTCGACTGTCGTCGGCACCAACTGATATCCCTCGCCCCTGCGTGTGCGAATCTCCGCGGTGGCGCCGGCCTGGCCCAGCTTGCGGCGGAGGCGCTGCACGTACACGTCGATGACGTTCGAAAACGGGTCGTAGCGGTCGTCCCAGACATGCTCGGCGATGTCGGCGCGCCCCGCCACGGTGTCGGGCCGCCGCGCCAGATACTCGAGCAGGGCATACTCGCGTGTCGTCAGCGAGATCACGATCCCGTGGACGGCCACACGACGCGCGCGCACGTTGAAGTCGAGATCGCCCACCGAGAACTGTTCGGGCGCGGGTGCCTGGCTGCCGCGCCGGCTGAGGGCGCGCAGGCGGGCCAGCAGCTCGCGGAAATCGAACGGCTTGGTCAGGTAGTCGTCGGCGCCGGCATCGAGCCCGGCGACTCGGGCTTCCACGTGATCCATCGCGGTGAGCATGAGGATCGGCACGGCCGAGCCGGTCTGGCGGATCTCCCTGCAGACCGCCAGCCCATCGCGCAGCGGCAGCATGACGTCGAGGACGATGGCGTCGTAGTCGTGGACGCAGGCCTCGTGACACGCCGCGACGCCGTCTCCCACGACGTCCACGGCGTAGGCCTGCTCGCGCAGCCCCTTGGCAATCATCCGTGCCGCATCCGGCTGGTCTTCGACGAGAAGTACTCGCATGGTGTCCCGGAGGCGACCGAGCGTCCCCCCCGACATTCTACGGTGCTTTGCCGTCGCCGCCGTGGTTGCCCGGCGCCCACATGCCGGCGATCGCGACACCTCCGCGAGTCGGCACCGGATAGAGGGCAAAGTCCTGGCGGCCGTGGCGGCCGACCACCGTCCATCCCGAAGCCATGCCGAGCGCCGATCCGAACAGCACGTCGCTCAGAAAGTGCACATTGTCGGTCAGCCGGCTCGCGGCCACGTAGCCCGCGATGACAAACGTCGGCCAGGCCGAGCGATAGCCGAAATGGCGTTCGATGACCGACGCGGTGGCGAAGGTGACCGATGCGTGACCGGAAGGAAAGCTGCAGCACTGGCCATTGGGACGATCCCGCTGAACAGTGAATTTGATGCCGTAGGTGAAGGCCTGCGCCAGAATCTGCGCCCGAAGCAGGTCGAACCCAAGATGCGACACCTTGTTGGTGCGCCCGTTCTCCGACTCCATCGCGTAGCGTCCGATGAGGTAGGTGCCGACCGACGCACCAATCTGCACATAACCGAGGTACTTCCCAGGCGCGAATATCTTTCTGAGTGTGTCCTCGTCCTTGAGCGCGTCGCTGACGTCGTCGTCGAACGGATACGCAATCGCGGCGGCGCCGCCGCCGATGCCCAGGATGACCCACGTCGAATGGCGAACGGGGAACGACTTGAAGTCGCCTCCGGTCTTGCGGACCAGCGCGCCGAAACCCGTGTGTTCGGGCACCGGCGGTTTTTGCGTTTGAAAGTCGGCCTCGAATGCCGCTGCCGTTGTCACCCCGCCAGGGTCTGACGCAAACAACTCCTGAAATGAGGACGCGCCGATGGACGGACTGCGTGACGCCTCTTCCGCGCAAAACATTCTCCGAGCCGCGGACCGCTCTCCGGCCGTTGCCGGACCTGCTCCCACCGCAGTGAACCATCCTCCAACGACCGCCAGCGCGATCACACCAGACCGAAAACGCATCAACGCCTCCCGACGCCACTCCAGAGCGCGGAGACTCGCTGGAACGCCGCGCGAGCTGGCTCGCGTGGCACACGTGCAACCCGATGGTAGCGGTCAGGGGATGAACGTCGGATGACAGCACGCGCGGCTCCCGGTTCGGAGCCGGCGTGCGGCGGCGTGACGCGTCAGACCGATCGGTCGATCAGCGGACCGTCACGATGCGCAGCCCGGCCGGAGCGTTCGGCGCGGTGGCGGCGGACTGCGTAATGGTCACGGGTTGCCCGGCCACCGTCAGCGTGCCAGTCCGTGAGGAGGAACCGGTGTTCGCCGAGACGCTGTAGCGGACAGTGCCGTTCCCTGTCCCGCTCGCGCCGCTCGTGATCGAGATCCAGGATCCCGATCGCGTGGCGGTCCACGAGCATCCGCTGGCCACGCGTCACCGTCACACTCGCAGTGGCGGTCGGGGGGTTGAAGCCTTGGCTCGTGGGCGTCACGGTATAGACGCAGGAGCCGTTCTGCGTCACCGTGAATGTGGCTGACCCTACTGTCAAGGTGGCCGAACGTGCGGCGGACGCCGCGTTGTCGGCGACGCTGTAATTCACCGTGCCGTTCCCCATCCCGCTGCCACCGCTCGTCACCGTCAGCCAGGCAGCCGAGCTCGAGGCCGACCAGGAACACGCACTCCCAGCCGTGACGCCGACGCTGCCCGTCGTCGCGGCCGTCGTGACCGTACGAGTCGTCGGGGAGAGCGTGTAGCCGCACGCACCATCTTGCGTCAGGCTGAACGTCGCGGTCCCCACGGTGATCGTGGCCGACCGCGTCGACGTCGAGCTGTTGGCCGCAACGCTGTAGTTCACGGTCCCGTTTCCAGTCCCGGTTCCACCGCCGGTGATCGACAGCCAGGTGGCGGAGCTGGTCGCCGTCCACGCACAGCCGCTTCCGGCCGTCGCCGCCACGCTTCCGGTCGTCGCCGCCGTGCCGACATTCAGCGTCGTCGGCGACAGGCCGTACGTGCACGACCCGCTCTGGGTCAATGTGAAGGTCGACGTGCCGACCGTCAGCGTCGCCGACCGGACAGACGATCCGCTGTTCGCCGTCACGCTGTAGTTGATGGTGCCGTTCCCCGATCCCGTGCCGCCGCTCGTGATGCTGAGCCATGTCGCGGAGCTTGCCGCCGTCCACGCGCAGCCGGTAGCGGATGTGACGCCGACGCTGCCCGTCGTGGCCGCGGTGCCGACGGTCCGTGTGGTGGGGGCGAACGTGTAGCCGCACGCGGCGCCAGCCTGGGTGAAGGTGAAGGTCGCGCCGGCGATTGTGAGACGGCCGACGCGCTGGCTCGAGGTCGAGTTGCCGGCGACCGAGTAGCCGATCGATCCGTTGCCGCTGCCGCTCGCACCGCTCGTGACGGTGAGCCATCCGGCGTCGCTCGCCGCCGCCCAGGCACAGCCGGTGCCGGCGGTCACGCTCAACGTACCGGTCGACGCGGTCGCGGCTCCGGAGCGGGCGGTCGACGACAAGGCGTAGCTGCACGGCGCCGGCGGTGGCGTCGTGCCGGGAAACACGAACTGATTGGAGATGGCACTCACGGTCGATCCTCCCGGGCCGACAGCAGCGACACGGGCTTCGTACACGACGCCGTCCACGGGCCACGCGCCCAGCGACGAGGCGAAGTTGAATCGGATCTTGCCGTCAGCCTCCGGCGTCGGCTTGCCGAGTTCGATCACGTGCACTGGCTGCGCGCCGCCGACGGTGTAAAAGCGCAGCTCGTAGCCCTCGACGACGGCGACGCCGCCGACGGTGGCGTTGTGATCAGCTGAAGGGTCGAACTCGACGGTCTGGGGGCTCACCGTCTGAGCGCTCGAAAGCGATGGCAGGCACGCCAGCGAAAAACAACCAAGGATGAAGAGCAGTGCGATGCGGGGAACGCGCACACGCACGGACGACACCGTCCATGCCGTCATCGGCAACCTTTGTCAATTCAACGACCTTCGCAGGGATTACCGAGCCGTTGGGCTCAGCTGAACGGGCGCTGTGCACGATCCGCGCCCACTTGCATCAGTGATCGCGCCGATGTTCAAGGCCGATTGGTGCCCGTTGCTGAGGAATTGAAAACGACGGGGCAGCTGACGCGCGGAGACCGGCGGCGGGCAGTATTGAACCTGTACAGTAATACTTGCACGCTACACAGTACAGTCCTGCGCGTCCCAGCGCCAATTGCTACTTCTGCACCTGTGCTGCGACGGGAGTCGATGACAGTCGCTCGACGGCTACGAGTTGCCACGCCCCGCCCGCACGTCTGAAGTAGACGTCGACGAGCGTTGCCCACGAACGGTGCGCCGCGTCGACGGCGCTGATCGACGCCTTGACGAAAGCGCCCTCGCCTTGTGGGAGGTCCGCCGAAGCCTGCAGGCGTTCGGCGAGTCCGTTGACGGGCGGGCCGATGGACTGAGTTGCGCCGGTCCCGTTGTCGAAGCGGAACCACGTCGCCTGGTAGCCACCCGTCGGGGCATCGGAGAAATGTGCCCGTACCGCCTTCCTACGTTCGCACACTATGGCTCTCGGCACGGCGATCCCCAAAACCGCGAGTATCCCAGTACCCCCGGCGCTCGGACGAACGGCCGCACCGGGCACGATGCTGGCAACGAGGCTCTCCGTCGCTGGTGTGAACGGCCTTTCATGGACACAATCGTTTTTCTGATTACGCTTTCCGCCGGTGTACTGGCGGTCCATTACAAGGAGCGCCTCCGGCGCTTCGTGCCGGGACGCCCGGCCGACGCCCGCGTGCTCATCGACCAGTCGCTCGGCCTTGCCCGGCTGGAACTGCCAGACGGCTGGCGCCGGGCGCAGGACCTCAACGAAACCGCGAGCATCGAAGCCATCAACTCGCTGCACGGCCGGCACGTGATCGTCATCAGTGACTCGGTCGAGGACTTCGTGCCCGAGATGACGGTCTACGAGCACTCGATCAACACCCGCACGGAGTTGACGGGTAGCATCCAGCTCATCTCGTGCACCGGCCCCCACCGCCGGATGGTCGGCGGCTTCGACGCGCTGCAGTACGAGATTGAAGGGTTCTTTCAGCAGACGCGGATCAAGTATCTTCACACGACCATCGCGGGCCACCGCGCCTTTCATCAGGTGCTTGCCTGGGCGACCTACTCGCGCTACGACCGGGAGTCGTTCGAGCGGGTCCTCAACGGATTCAGTGAGCTGCCCGATCTCGCGACCGCCGCCAAGGCCGCCCCGCCGCCCGCCGAACCCCTCCACGTCATTCCGACCTCGCGCTACGAAGTGCACTGAGCTTCTCGCCTGGTCGTGCCGACGTGACGCTGAATTGAGGCCCCGCGGTGAAATCGGCAGCGCCTGCGGCCGCGGCGAGCGAGCAGCGAGTCGAGCCGCCGCGAGCGGGGGTGGGCCGCCTCCGCCAAGGCTACGGCGAGCTGCGCCGAAGCAATGCGAAGGCGAGGCCCCGCGAGCTTTAATAAATGTGACCAGCGGCCTGGAAACGGGACGAACCGCCTTGACCTTCGCGATCTCCCCGCAGACGATCCTCGTGGAGGTCAGGTGATGCGAAGAATCGTTGCGTGCGTGGCGTTGAGCGTCGGGCTGGTGGCACCACTTTCTGGCGAACCGATGAAGGCGGGAGATCGTCAGCGGCTGCTGGCACACCTCGAGATGACCGAGAACTGGCTGGTCAGCGAGCTCAGCGGCCTCTCGCCGGCCCAACTGACCTTCCGGATGACGCCGGACAGCTGGAGCATCGCCGAAGTGACCGAACACCTCGCGATTGCGGAACCGCAGTACTGGCAGAAGGTCCAGGATTCCATGAAGCAGCCGGCCACGACCGAGAAGCTCGAGGCCACCGACGCCGGAATCCTCTGGTACGGCATCGACCGGACGAATCGTCAGAAGACGGGCGAGGCACGCGTGCCCCACGGCACGTACAAGACCGCCGCCGACGCACTCGCGGCCTTTCGCAAGCTACGCTCGACCATGCGCGACTACGCGCAATCGACGAGCGACGACCTGCGATCGCGCAAACTCCTCGAAGGAAACATGGACGTGTATCAGTGGTTCCTGATGATCTCGACACACTCGCAGCGGCACATCCTGCAGATTCGCGAAGTGAAGGCGCACGCAGGCTATCCGAAGGAATAGGGGAGGACGCGTCGAGTCGCGCGATCCGCCCGGACCACAGTCAGCAGACAGCAGGGTCGAAAAGTGCCAGCCCCAAAGCGCTGCGAGCTCGGAAGGCGTTCCGGACCGGAGGAGACCAGAACTTGCACCTGTTTGAAATCGGCCCTGCTGCCTGCTGTCTGAGTCCGGTCCGCTTTTAGATGCAGCAAGCGTACCCGTGCCATCGCGCGTAAATCCTTAGCAAACTCCGTCAAGAAGCTAGCGATCGGCCTTGAGAATTGGCCAACGGGTTGGCTACCGGTCCAAATTCTGGCCGGTCCGCGCGTGACTCCATCCAGCTCAACGATTGGGATCTCCAGCAAATCGCGCCAGCCTACTTGCTTGTTCCGCCGGTAACGGCTCGGCTAACATCCCCTACCGTCAGTAGGAGACCTCATGCCCACTCGTCTGCTCCGCGCGGCCACCGCCGCAGTCGCTGCCGTCATCCTCTTCGCGCCAGCGCCCGCGCCGACACTGCGCGCGCAGGCCGCCGCAGGCATCGACTCGTCGCTTCTCGCCGGACTTCGCTGGCGCTCCATCGGCCCGGCGCGAGGTGGTCGATCCATCGCAGTCGCGGGCAGCAGCAGCCGGCCGAACGAGTACTACTTCGGCGCCACGGGCGGCGGCCTCTGGAAGACCACCGACGGGGGCGTTACCTGGCGCCCGGTCTCGGACGGCTTCTTCAAGTCGTCGTCGGTGGGCGCCGTCGCGGTGGCCGAATCCCAGCCCGACGTCGTCTACGCGGGGATGGGTGAAGTCCAGCTCCGCGGCAACATCATCCAAGGCGACGGGATCTACAAGACGACTGACGCCGGCAAAACATGGACGCACGTAGGCCTCGCGCGAACCATGACGATCAGCCGGATACGCGTCCATCCGGCCAATCCCGACGTTGTCTACGTCGCGGCGCTCGGCGATCCCTACGGCCCGAACGCGGAACGCGGGATATTCAAGTCGACCGACGGCGGCAAGACGTGGGACAGCGTGCTCTTCCGCAACGACCAGACCGGGGCGGTGGATCTGTCGATGGATCCGAAGAACCCCGAAGTGCTCTACGCCGGCTTCTGGGAGGTCTTCCGTACGCCGCATTCGCTGTCGAGCGGCGGACCCGGCAGCGGGCTCTTCAAGACGGCCGACGGCGGCAAGACGTGGACCGAACTGACAAAGAACCAGGGCCTGCCGGCGCCGCTCTGGGGCAAGGTGGGCGTCTCGGTCTCGGGTGCCGACAGCAGCCGCGTCTACGCCATTATCGAAGCCGCCGAGGGCGGCGTGTTCCTGTCGAACGACGCCGGCGCGACATGGTCCCGCGTCAACGACGATCGCCGGCTCCGCCAGCGGGCGTTCTATTACACGCGGATCTACGCCGACCCGAAGGCGCGCGATACCGTCTACGTGCTCAACACGGGGATCTACCGCTCGACCGACGCTGGCAAAACGCTGGCGTCGATCCGAGTTCCACACGGCGACAACCACGACTTGTGGATCGCCCCCTCGGATTCGGCACGGATGATCAACAGCAACGACGGCGGTGCCAACGTGTCGACCAACGCGGGTGAGAGCTGGACCGATCAGGACTTTCCGACCGCGCAGTTCTACAACGTCTTCACGACCGCCCACGTGCCGTATCACGTTTGCGGCGCGCAGCAGGACAACTCGACCGCCTGCGTGCCGAGCGCCGGCGGCAGTGAGCTCTACCAGGTCGGCGGCGGCGAGAGCGGCTACATCGCGCCCGACCCGCGCGACGTCGACGTCTTCTACGCCGGCAGCTACGGCGGCCTGCTGACCCGGATCAACCGCCGGACGGGGGAGCGCCGCGCGATCAACATCTGGCCCGACAATCCCATGGGCTTCTCGGCGTCGGACGTCACCGAGCGGTTCCAGTGGACATTCCCGATCGTCATCGCCCCAACCGATCCGAAGACGCTGTACGCCACCTCGCAGCACGTCTGGAAGTCCACCAACGAAGGCCAGAGCTGGCAGCGCATCAGCCCCGACCTCACGCGCCACGATCCGAAGACTCTCGGGCCTTCGGGTGGTCCGATCACGCTCGACCAGACCGGCGTCGAGACCTACGCGACGGTGTTCGCGCTCGCGCCGTCTGCCGTCAATGGCAACGTCATCTGGGCTGGCTCGGACGACGGGCTCGTGCACGTGACCCGCGACGCCGGCAAGACCTGGACGAACGTCACGCCCGCAGGCCTGCCCGATTTCACGCGCATCAGCCTGATCGATGCGTCGCCGCACGACGCCGGCACGGCCTACCTGGCGGGCAATCGATACCAGCGCTCGGATCGCGCGCCGTACATCTACAAAACGTCGGACTACGGCAAAAACTGGACGAAGATCGTGAATGGCATTCCGGCAGACGACTTTCCGCGCGCCGTACGCGAAGACCCGAAGCGCAAGGGCCTGTTGTTCCTCGGCACCGAGACGGGGTTCTACGTCTCCTTCGACGACGGCGGGTGGTGGCAGCCGCTGCAGACCGGCCTGCCGGTGACGCCCGTGCACGGCATCCAGATCAAGAAGGATGACATCGTCATCGGCACCCACGGTCGAGGGTTCTACGTGATGCCCAACATCGGGATCCTGCGACAGGTGTCGCGTGAAACCACGAACGAAGCGGTTGTGCTCTTCGACCCGGCGGACGCGATCCGATCGGTGTCACCATCGGTAACGATCGACTACTACCTGAAGCAGGCGGCCGACAAGGTGACCGTCGACATCCAGGACGCGCAGGGCAAGACGATCACGACCTTCACCGGCACGCCAGGACAGCCGGCCGGCCGCGGCCGTGGCGACGCGCAGGGCGGCGGAGAGGAAGAGGAAGGCGGCGGCCGCGGCGCGCCACCGGCCCGTGTCGGCGTCGCGGTGGGCATGAACCGGTTCTCCTGGGATCTGCGATATCCGAACGCCCGTGAGTTTCCAGGATTGATCCTGTGGGCCGGAAGTACCCGCGGCCCCATCGCGCCGCCCGGACGCTACAAGGTCACACTCACCGCTCAGGGCATCTCGAAGACACAGGAATTCGCGGTGGTGCGGAACACGAACGTGCCGACGGTCACCGACCAGGACCTCATCGATCAGTTCATCCTCGCGAAGCAGATCAGCGACAAAATCACCGTCGCGCACGAGGCGGTGCTGCGCATCCGAGGCCTGAAGGAACAGATAGCCGCGCGCACCAGCGCCAGCTCCGACGCGAGGCTCAAGACGTATGGCGACGCGATCGGTGAGAGGCTCACGGCCGTCGAAGGCGAGATCTACCAGTACCGCAACCGCAGCAGCCAGGATCCGCTGAACTACCCGATCAGGCTGAACAACAAGCTTGCAGCCCTCCAGGGGATTGTCGAAAGCGGTGATGCCCGGCCGACGGATCAGTCGTATGCCGTGTTCAAGGACCTGTCCACACGGCTCGACAGGGAGCTCGCGCGTCTCGACGCGCTCATGACGTCTGACCTGCCGGACTTCAACAAGGTGTTGGCCGAGCTGAAAATGGAGCTGATACTGATCGGCGGTCGCCGCCAGTAGCGTGCCGTCGGGGGATCGATCCTATCTTTCTTCGCGCTCCACGGTGACTTCGATCACACCGACGGGCTCTTCCACCGCGACGAACAGATCATCTGGATTCTCGACGCCGGCGCTGAAAAGATCGACCGGGCGGTACGGCCGCTCGTGCAGCGAGAACGTGATGTCGCCGATCTCCTGATAGGAGGAGAGCACGACGTCGGCGATGCTGTAGAGCGTCTGCTGGATGGAACGGCTCGCCTGACACCCGAAGGTCTCGACGATCGCGGCGCGCACGCCCTGCCGATACGGATCGAACGTGACATCGGCGCTCGTATAGGTCCAGCGGGCGGACAGCGTCGCCACGAGTAACCGCTGCAGCCCGTCGTCGAGGCCACTCGGATCCGCCTCGTCACCGGGGCGCACACGCGGAGGCGCCAGCCCCGACGTGCGCATGATCGTCAATTGTTCGATCCCTGACACCACCGCCACCTGCTGACCGTTGCTCGTCACCGCCGCCGAGCGGCGTTCCGGCGTGCCGGTCAGAAAGACCTGCCCCTGTGGTTTCCCGGCAACCTCGAGGCGATTCCAAGGCCGCTCGGTGATTTCCACGCGCGCGCGCGTCAGGTGCGAATGTGTGCCGAGCAAGCGCTCGCAGAGGGCCATCCCGAATCGCTCGATCGGGGCGCCGGCATGCTGCCGGGCCGTGGCGTGGACTAGGCTCTTCAGGGCTTCGCCGGGGACGAGCCCCGCCGATCGGCCCTCGACGAACGCCTCGGCGAAGTCCCCTTCGAAGCGGCAGGCGACGGTCAGGTCACGGGCGTCGTGCCGATCGCCCCGGCGAACGACCCTGAGCATGCGGAGGTGAGACTCGCCGTGACTGCTGGCACCGATACGAAGCATGGCGGGACAATAACACAGGGGTGCGAGCGGTCCGGAGGGGAGTTGGATGGGAGTGGAAGCGATGGGACCCGCGGGTCCCGTATAATGTCTGATTGATGCTCGTCGCGCGGCGGTTCCTGATCAGTGGTCGCGTTCAGGGAGTCGGATTCCGGTATTTCGTCGAGGCCCGCGCGGCAGCGGAGGGCGTCGACGGGTGGGTGCGCAATCTGCCCGACGGCCGCGTGGAGGCGCACCTCGAAGGCGACGAGACCTCGGTCGACCGAATCGAAGCCGCACTCTGGCGGGGACCGTCGGGCGCCGTGGTCGACGACGTCGCCTGGGAAGCAGCCGCGCCGTCTGGACGAGCAACAGGGTTTTCGATCCGGTAGCCCCCTAACATCTGAGATTCGGAGAACACTTGGACGCACTCAAATCGAAGATTCGCCACGTGCCGGACTTTCCGAAGGCCGGCATCCTGTTCTACGACGTCACGACGCTCCTGCGCGATCCGGATGGGTTTCGGGTCGCCATCGACAGCCTCGCCAATCCGTACAAGGGGCGAGGGATCAGCCTCGTCGTCGGGATCGAGAGCCGGGGATTCATCTTGGGCTCGGCGGTGGCGGATCGGATTGGTGCCGGCTTCGTGCCGGTGCGAAAGGTCGGTAAGCTGCCGTCAAGAACGGTCAAGGTCAGCTACGATCTCGAGTACGGCAGCGACAGCCTCGAGATGCACAACGATGCGGTCGAGCCCGGCCAGCGAGTGCTCATCGTCGACGACCTGCTTGCTACCGGCGGAACGGCGAGGGCGACGGTCGATCTCGTCAGGCAGTTGGGCGGCCACGTCGAGGGCATTGCGTTCCTGATCGAGCTCGTCGAGCTGAACGGCCGAGCGAAGCTGCAAGGGGAGCAGCTGTTTTCCGTGCTTCGGTACTGACTCGCTGATTTGTGGGTCGCTCACGGTTGTCGCGCGCCCGTAGCTCAGGTGGATAGAGCATCGGTTTCCTAAACCGGGGGTCGCAGGTTCGAGTCCTGCCGGGCGCACCAGCCTTCGCTCGCTTCGCGAGCTTCGGCTGGCAAGCCAGCTACAGTCCGCCGTAGCTCGCGAACAGAGCAAGAGCGAGGCGGACGGCTGGCAAGCCACGCGAAGGCTCAGGCCCGAGCGCGCCGTAGCGCGGAGCGCGAAGGTGGGCCGGGCGCACCAGCCTTCGCTCACGCTTGCCAGGGGAGCGTGAGCTACGGCTGGCAAGCCACGCGAGGGCTCAGGCCCGAGCGCGCCGTAGCGCGGAGCGCGAAGGCGGGCCGGGCGCACCATTCGGCTCGCCTGCGGCCTGCCTTCGCCGAGCCGCAGGCTCGCTCATGGCAGGCCAGCGACAGGGAGCATGTCTCGAGCGAGCGCCGCGAGTCGAAGGGCAAGCACACCTCGCTCGCGATGGCATCCGCAGAATTGTTTCGGTTGATTGAGGACGACTATGAAGAGTCAGGAACGTCACAAGCTGAAGGAGAACGCCTTCGCGAATACGGTGGCGCACGCGCGCGAGGCACTCGCCACGCGCCAGCGGGACATCGTGTGGGCCGTCGCGGTGGTCGTCGGATTGCTGGCGATCGTCGGCGGCTACGCGTGGTGGCGCCAATCGACCGCGGGCCGCGGCACGGAACTCTTCGCCACCGCGCTTGCCGTCTATCAGGCGCCCGTGGTGCCCTTGCCGCCGCCGACACCGGGCGGCGCGCCTCCCGTGCAGCAACCGGGAACCTACGTCACGGAGCAGGCCAAGCTCGAGGCGGCGCTCCCCAAATTCATCGAAGCCGCGGACAAGTACCCCTCGACGTCATCTGGCATCGCCGCCAGGTATCACGCCGCCTCCATTCTGGCGACGCTGGGCCGCTACAGCGAAGCGGAGCAGCGATTCCAGGAGGTCGTCACGCGAGCGGGCACGAGTCTCTACGCGCGCACGGGGCGCTTGGGACTCGCCGAGGTGCAGGTCGCGCAGAAGAAGTACGACAACGCGATCACCATCTACACCGAGATGAGTCGCGATACGAGCTCGCAGATGCCGGTCGATGGCGTGCTGATGCAGCTCGGCCGCGCGTGCGCGCTCGCGGGCCGCAAGGAAGAAGCCGTGCGCGCGTTCACGCGCGTGACCGAGGAGTTTCCGACCTCGCTCTATACAGCTGACGCCAAGCGCGAGCTCGAGGGCGTTCGCAAGTCTTAGCTGCCCTACACCGCGTCCGATGAGCTCGAGAAGGTGAACTCGCGGATGCGCGCGGCGGGGCAGACGAGCGCCAGGCCCGAGCCGCCGACACCCTCGCCACTGACCACGCGCTCGGGCGGCGTCATCGCCTCGATGTTGTTGAGCGCCACGATCGGGCTCTCGTTCCACCGCATGTTCTTCACGGGGCGCGTCACTTTGCCCTTCTCGATCAGGTAGAGCCCGTCGCGCGTCAACCCCGTCACGAGGATGGTCTGCGGATCGAGCGGCCTGATATACCAGAACCGCGTCACCAGCACGCCGCGTTCGGTGCCGGCAATCAGCTCGGCAGTCGTGGCCGTGCCGCCTTCCATGATGACGTTGGCCGGCCCGGCAGTCGGCTTCTTTCCCATCTTGTCCGCCCAGAACCGCGAGTAGAACAGATCCTTCAGGACGCCGTTCTCGACCCAGACGTTCTTCGCGATCGGCAGCCCCTCGTTGTCGAAGCAGATGCTCGGTGCGAGCGGATGCGCCGGGTCCGAATAGATGCGCACCTTGTCGCCGACGATCTGCTCGCCGACGCGGTTCCCGCCGCCCTTCTTCGAGAAGAAGCTCCGGCCTTCGTCGGCCTGACGCGCGTCGGCCGAGAACAGCATGAAGACGAGCATGTCCGCCAGCGCAGCGGGCTCGAGGATCACGGTGTATTTTCCGGGCTCGATCCCGGATGGATTCTTCGCCATCGCCGCCTTGTCGATGGCCGTCTCGGCGAGCGCCCCCGGCTGCAGCAGCCGCAGCTCGTTGAACGACTTCGACGCCCAGCCAGACCCCGATCCGTCCGGCGTGCGGGCCGTCAGGTTGTAGTCGGCCGCGGTGAACCGATCGTAAGCGAAAAGCCCCTGCGAGCTCGCGACCGCTTGCATGGCGGCCTGCGTCTCGACGAAGCCCGCCGACACGACATCCTTCTTCTTGCTGAGCGCGATGGCGGTCTCGACCGACGACGCCCGCCAGTCGGGAGACGCCGTTGCCGCATCGTCGAAGTACGCCTTGATGGGCGCGTAGGTTTGCGCCCCGAGAAACGGCATCGCCTCGGGATTCTCCGGCGACACCCTGGCGATTTCCTCGGCGTTCCTCAACGCGCGCTGCAGGCTCGCGTCGTCGAACTGCGCCGTCGTCACCGTTCCCGATCGCTTGCCGAAGCTCGAGGTGATGGCGAGGCTCGTGCCCGACGAGGCGCCCGAGGTCGTCGCCGTGTTCCGGGCAAAACGCAGGTTGGCGCGCTCGCTTCCGTTGACCGCGACAAACGTCTGTTCGGCCTTGCTGAACGACAGCACGCGATCGGTCAGCGCCTTGGTCTGATCCTTGGTCCAGATCATGTTGATTTACCGTCCCGTGTTGAGAATGTTGACCCGCGCGAATCTCGCGATGGGGCAGCCGTGGCTGACCGAATTGCTCTGCGAGGGCTGCCCTTTACCGTCGCTGAACGCGCCGCCCAGCTGATAGGTCGCCCTGCCGCCGAGCATGTCGCATGACTTCCAGAACTCTGGCGTGTTCGACTGGTAGGCCAGATCCCTGAGTTGGGTGGTGATCTTCCCGCCTTTCACTTCCCAGAACGTCTGCCCGCTGAACTGGAAGTTGTAGCGCTGGTGATCGATGCTGTAGCTCGCGTCGCCCTTGACGTACACCCCGTCGTCTGTCGCCGCGATGATGTCGGCCTCGCTGACCTCTTTGTCGCCGGGCTCGAGCGAGACGTTCGGCATGCGCTGGAACGGAATCGATGCCCAGCTGTCCGCGTAGCTGCATCCATGCGACGCCGTCTGGCCGATGAGGTGCGCCTGGTCGCGCGTCGTCTGGTAGTCGACGAACGTCCCGCCCTTTATCAGGTTCCATCGCGTCGTCTTGACGCCGTCATCGTCGTAGCCGCAGGTCGCCATGCCGTTTTCCTGCGTCTTGTCGGCGACGATGTTGACGATCTTCGAGCCGAACTCGAACTTCCCGAGCTTGTCGGTCGTGAGGAAGCTCGTGCCCGCGTAGTTGGCTTCGTAGCCAAGCGCGCGGTCAAGCTCGGTCGGGTGGCCGACAGACTCGTGAATCGTGAGCCACAGGTTCGAGGGGTGCAGGATGAGCGCTTTCTGTCCGGCGGGCGCCGGCTTCGCCTTGTGCATCGCAACCGCCTCCTCCGCCGCCACGCGCGCTTCCTTGAGGAGGGGATAACCCTCCACGTACTCGTAGCCCATCCCCATGGGCGAGGTGAGCGAGGCGCGGGAGTAGAACTTGCCCGTCGCCTTGTCGACGGCGGTGACCGAGAACGACGGATAGGATCGAATCAGCGACTGCTCGATGTGCGACCCGTCGGTCGACGCGAAGAACTTGTGCTCGTTCACGAACTGCATGAACGCCGATACGAAGCTCGCGCCGGGAACTTTGAGCGCCTCCTCGTGAATTTGCAGCAGCAGGTCCAGCTTCGGCTGGAGCGGCATGTCGAACGGGTTCTTCTTGACGGGCGTGTTCCAGACCGTGTCGTACGACTCGACGGGCGCCAGACGGACCGGCTCGTCGTTGATCCGGCGATTCGCTTTCGCGATGCCGGCCGCCTGCGCGGTGACGCGCGCGATCTCCTCCTTCGAAACGACGCTGCTACTCGCAAAGCCCCACGTCCCGTCGACGATGACCCGCACGCCGAACCCGTAGTCCTCGGTGTTGACGATGTTCTGGACGCGGCGATCGCGCGTGAAGATGAACTGATTGTTGTAGCGGTTGATGCGGATATCCGCGTAGCTCGCGCCGACCTTTCTGGCAGACGCCAGCGCGGCATCGGCGAGGTCGCGCAACTCGGTCGATGGTTGGGCGGCGAAGAGAGTCGGGTGGGGCCGCGCGGCGCTTGCAGCACCAAGGGCGATCATGGATTGGACGAATCGTCGGCGATCAATCATGGGGTCCTCATCGTCAGGCTCAGGGCTCAAGGCACGTTGGGGTCGCCAGCTGACCACTGACGACGCCGACACAGCTCTCGAAGCTCACCAGCTCAGCCTATCGCAGATTGCGGCTCGTACAGACAACGTTGGTACGAGTGGCGAGGGACAGGGACGAGAGCCGGGTAAACTCATCCGCATGCCGCCTAGCCTCGAAATTGCATACAGCCGTGGTCATGAGCATTCCTGAAGAGCCGTCCGAAGGTGCTCGGGGCGACTGGCGAAACGGCGCGGGCTGGGCAACGTTCGACAGGCGAATGCGGGCTCGGCGCCTGGGCGTCTGCATCGAACGGGCGATCGGCGCGATGGACCTCGGCAAATTGGACGATGCGCGAGCTGCAGTGAGCGAGGCGAAGGCGCTGTCTCCGGATGCGCCAGAGATCGCCCAGCTCGAAAGCCTCCTCGCCTTTCACTCCAGTCCAAAGGAAATCCCGCAGACCCTGGAGCAACCAATTCTCCATTCCGATGCGGGATGGCCCAGCTCCGAATGGCTCAGATCCGATCAAGCTCCGTCCGGATTCGGGTCGGGATGGCTGAAAGTGCTCGCGGGTGCATGCGCCCTCATCGTCATGCTTTCGGCGCTCGGCTTCGGTCTCGTCCGGCTCTATGACAGGAGTGCTGAGCAGTTCTTCTCGGTTGCCGACTCAACCGGAGCCGGAGATGTCGGTGTCCCCGGGAAAAGGAGCCCAGCCCCTGCCGTGAAAGAGGGCACCTCGTCTCCGGCACCCGAAAGGCTCACCGAAGTAGGGAATCCTCCAGGAGTCAGGAGTCCGGGAGCGCCGGCGGCGACAATCCATACGCAGCCCGCCCCGCGACCCGCCGAAACGTCGAAGGCCAGGGTCGATCACCGGCCGGCAATGACGGCCGCCGCGCGTCCGACATTTAGCCGCACCTCTGTGACACCGCAGCGTCCCGACGCGGCAGAGCCCCCACGACTTCCGCCTCTCGAGCCGGTGGTCGCCCTCGCCGAGCCTGCACCGACGACCGCCCCGACCTCTGGAGGTGGAGGGGCTCCCGCCGCGGCCGCACCGGAATCCTCCCTCGGATCGATTCCAACCGCGGTCAGGGACCGCATGGAGGAAGCGAGACGCGTAGAAACCGAACGCATCCGGTCGGTACTTCTCCGATACGAGAACGCCTACAACCGGCTCGATGTGAAAGCCGCGAGCTCAGTATGGCCGCGAGTGAACCAGACAGCCCTCGGTCGGGCGTTCGACGGCCTGATTGCGCAGAGAGTCTCCCTCGGCCTCTGCGAGATTACCGTCATCGGAAACATCGGCGGCGCGAGCTGCACCGGGAAGGCGAGGTGGGAACCGAAGATTGGCGGTGGCCTGCAGACCGCCGACCGCTACTGGTCATTCAACCTGCGCAAGACCGATGACGTGTGGAAGATCGAAGAGCTCAGGGTGCGATAGCGACTACCGGATCGAATACTCGAGACCGACCATCGGCGTCATCGGGGCCGTCAGCCCGCGGTCGTTCAGCGCCCACATGATCTGACCGCTGAACAGAAGCGTGTCCGTGACGTTCCACTTCACTCCAGTGGCCACGGTCAGCAATGTGCTTCCATCGAGGCTCGCCGTCAACCGCAACGTGTCGACACCCGCCACGGTCGGATGAGGCGCGCTCGTCAGCTCGAACGGCCTCAGTTGGGACACCTGGCGTCGCAGCACCTCGGTCGTGAACGTCGCCCGGGGGTGGAGGGCCACTGCCAGCGCCCCGGCGAGGAGCGTCTCGTCCGACAGACCCCCGCGAACGATTCCGCCGTTCGCGTGCAGGCCGACCGGCCCCGTTTCGAACGACGCCACGCCGATCAGACGCCATGACATCGAGCCCGCCCCGAGCAGGTTCTCTTCGTTGCCGGTCGGGAGACGCACCTCGCCGGTGGCGGCGAGGCTGGTGGTTCGCGAGCTGAAAAGGCCGTACTTCGCGCGGACCGCGATGTCGCCTAGACCGCTCGCCGAACCCGTCGCCGTGGCCTGAACAATTGGAGTCCCTCGATAGACGCTCACCCGCTCTCCTTCCAGGCCTATACTCGCGAACGGGACGACAATCCCGAGCTCGAGGTCATCGTCCACGCCGACGCTCGCGATTGCCAGCATGGTGCTCGTACGAAGACGGAGCGTCAGCGACTCCGTATCGAACGGCAGCGCCTCATCACGAAAGCGATTGGCCACCGTGACGAAGCCGCCATCTCTAAGGTCGTAGCCGTTCAGTCGGTCGTACCCCACCGTCGATCCCGTAATCCCGAACGACATGCTCCCGGCGCCGCCCATTACGGCACGGTCGACGAGGAAGGTCCCGAAGTTCTGGCTCACGCGCTCGACGGTACCAAGCTCGGGATTGAGGCGATAAAGAAAGCCTCCCGAAGAGGTCCCGAGTGGTGCGGACGTCAGATTGAGGAGCAGAGCACGAGCGACGACGTCGTGAGACGCCTCCGCCGCTTCACGATCGCGAGCAACGTCACCCGTCGGGACGCCCTGATTGGTCATCAGGAGCTTGACGGCATCGCGCAGCGTGTCCTGGGCGGTGGCCGTCGTCGCTGTCAGCAGCAGGCTGGCCAGGGCCACAATCACATTCGTCCTGATCATCATCGTCACCGTCACTACTGGCGGACTTCAGTTGCCGCCACAGAGCCGTCGACCTGCCGTCGCCCTGTCACGTCGACCTTGTCGCCGTTCTTGAGGTGTGCGCACGATCCCCCCTTGAATTTCGTATCGCCGTTGGTCGTGACCACCGTTTTTGAAACAGTGAAGCGAAGGTTGTCGCACCTGCCCGAGAGCCCAGAGATGGACCCCGTGAGCTGCACCTCTGGAGCGGGCGCGGGAGCCGGTGGGGCAGGGGGCACCGGAGTCGGCACGGGCGAGGGCGACGGTGCGGGTGGGGAGGGCGCTGGTGATGGGGGCTGGGGAGTCGGCCCCTGCACCGCAGCCTGCGTCAGCGACATCCGCTCACCCGCCACTTCGATTACGGCGACACGTCCGACACTGTTGTTTGCCTCGACCGTGAGAATGACGCCGGCGCTGCCTCGGCCCGAGGCCGGGGCCGTGGTCGCCCAGGGAACTGGTGATGAGCTGGACCACTCGCACGCTGCCTGCGTGCGGACTTGAATCTCGATTGCAGCTCCGGCCGGGACAATCGTGAGGTCCGGGCGACTCACGTCGAAGCGGCACGGGGCAGGTTGCTGAGCCACCTCGACCCGGCCGTCGCCGATGAGCACCGCTCCGCTCCGCGAGAGCGGAGCGGGATTCGGCTCGGCCTTGAACGCGATGGTGCCATCACCCTGCCCCTGCGCGCCGGCCGTAATGGCGAGCCACACCACGCCTGACGACGCCGACCAGGGGCACTCCCTCGCGACCGTCACGGCAATCGAGCCTGTCCCGCCTTCAGGGCCAAACGATTGCGGCGCGCGATCGAAGTTCGGCTGGCACCTGGCAGCCGCTGCGGTCGGAGCTGTTACGGTGGTGGTGGCCGATCCGCCGCACCCGAACAGAGCCGCGCCGCCAGAGATCGCAAACAGCAGCACCGCGTGAATTCGTGCGCGGGTCACGGAGGCCAGCGGATGCATATCGTCCGCCAGCAGATGTCAGGCACATTCGCCACAGGACTGGAAACTCTGTTCCTCTTTTGTCCAAGCGGCAGGGTAATTCAGGTGAGAAGCGCGCCTAGATCGGGCGGGTGGGAAGCTCGGGACACGGGACGACCGACTACGAGTCAGGATCGGGGCGGGGACTGCTCGAGCGCCGAAAGCCGTCGAGCTCGAGCATCCTCCGAATCCCCGCCCGGAACCGCGTTCAGGCCGTGAGCGATCGGCCTGCTTCCCCGGAAATGGAAACGTGCATGGGCCGGGCTGGCGTCGCCGTGACCTTGCGCTCCGGCTCGACGAGCAGCCGCAATGCGTAATCCTTCGGAGCGCCCGTGGCCTGCTGGCATTCGCCGACGCGGAAGATTGCCGACAGCACGCTGGACTTGCGCAGCGCGGCGGGGAGGTCCGGGCGATGACGCGCCTCGCGATCCACCTGGAAGTAGACGAGTCGATACTGCGGGATCGGCGTGCCGCTCAAGCACTCGACGCGCACACCCTGCTCGCTCACGTTGCGCGTGATGACCGACGCCATTCGAGTGGTGCCCTTCGCGTCTTTCCAGACGATCTGGCCCGGTACTTCAATGGCCAGCCGCTCTGCCTGCCGCTTCTCGGACCTTCCGTGTCCACCCTGAACGAGTCGAAGTCTCTGCTCCATGTGACTGCCTCCCCGGGAGATTCCTGCGCAGAATGTATCAAGTCACAGGCCGTTCTTGTCAGCGTCCAGCGGCGAGGCCAAGAATAGAAACTAAGCTACGTATTTACAATAACTTGCGAGACACAATATAAAGGGGGCAAAGTGGCCGCAGATGATTACTAAGTAGTCAACCTGACTTTTTGCTGGATAGCTGGTATCCAAGTGAGCGGGTTTGGACCGGGTGGGCGCACGCTGTGCGGCGCTAAACGCGCGCCGCACTGACCCCGAGCCGTTGCATCTTGAGGTAGAGGCCGCGCCTCGTCAGCCCGAGGAATCGTGCGGTCTCGGAAATGTTGCCGTCAGCGCGCTCGAGTGCGCCCTCAATCATCTCGCGCTCGAGTGATTCCACGGCCGAGGCCAGGCTCGTCCGGCGGCCGGAAAAGCGATGCGCGCCGTCAGCGGGCTTCTCGACGCTTGCCGCAAACACGGGCGACAGCAGATCGGGGCCGATGAGCCCGCCGGGAAGCGCCATGGCGACGGCCCGCTGCACTTCGTTGCGAAGCTGCCTGACGTTGCCGGGCCAGGGAAAGGCGTCGAAGAGATCGAGCGTCTCGGGACTGAGGCGGACACCTGGTTTTCCGAGGCGCTCGGACGCCTCGCGGAGAAAGAACGTGCTGAGGTGAGGTATCTCTTCGCGACGATCGCGGAGCGGGGGCACGTGGACACGAATCACGCTCAGGCGATAGAACAGATCTTCACGAAACTTGCCGTCAGCCACGCGCTGTTCGAGGTCCGCATTGGTGGCCGCCACGACACGCACGTCCACACGCTGCGGGCGTGTGTCGCCGACGGGGAGCACTTCGCCCTGCTCCAGGAACCGCAGCAATTTGGGCTGAACGTCGAGCGGCAGATCCCCGACTTCGTCGAGGAAGAGCGTCCCGCCGAGCGCCGTCCGGAGGACGCCCGGCTGGTCCGCGATGGCGCCAGTGAAACTGCCGCGACGATGGCCGAAGAGCTGACTGTCGGCGAGCTCCCTGGTCGCGCTCGTGCAGTTGTAGGGAAGAAACATGCTGCCGCGCCTTGGCGATCCCGCGTGGATCGCCCGCGCCACGAGATCCTTGCCCGTGCCGCTCTCACCGGTGATGAGCACCGTGAGATCGTTGCCCTGCATCCGCTGAATCTGCTCGGCCACGCGCTGCATCGCGGCGCTGGCGCAGACGAATCCTGGAAGCAGCGGCTCGAGCGGTCGTTCGGGAACACCGCCGGGCGCCTCGCCGGGGCGGTCGCGGGCGGCGCACAGGTCGAACCCCTGGCGGAGGACGGCGCAAAGCGTGCGGAAACGCTGGCGCGCACTGCCCGAGAAGGTTCGCGGACTCGAGACGAGCGCGAACCGTGGCCCGTCCGGGTCGCGGCCAAGCGGCTCGATGGGCACCGTCGCGGTGGCGCCGGCAGCGAGCGCCCGCGTCGCTCCAATCGCCAGCTCGCGCGCGCGCGACGGATCGCACCCGGCCGACGAGGCGACCTTCACCTGTCCCGAGGTCGCCTGGACGAAGACAACTGCCGCCTGCGCGTCGCAGGCCTCGAGCAGGGCCGTGACGCCCTCGCGGGCGAGCAGCGCCGGCAAGACGGCCGCGTCCACGATGCGTCGGACGAGCGCGTCCTCGCCGTCCATCTGGACGCCCACGTATCCCCCGGTGCCGACCGCGGGACTCTCGGCGAGCGCCTGACGCGCCTCCGCCAGGTCCGGCGCGGCGCCAAGGGCATCGAAGATGGCAATCGCGTCGGTCAGGTAACGGGTGGCCCTCGAGCGGGCGCCGGCCGACGCCGCGAGGCGTCCGAGCTCCAGGTAGCTCAGCCCCGCCTGGTGACGCTCGCCAAGCAGCTCGAACACGCTGACGCTCTGGCCGAAATCGTGATACGCCTCGGTCGAGCGGCCCGCGGCCCGATTGAGGCGACCGCGCAGCCGGAGGAATTCTCCCCACGTACCGCTCATCGCCGTGGGACTGATGCGTCCGGCAACGGCGTCGAGCCGCCGCTGTGCTTCCTCGACCAGGTTCGATGCCAGGAGCGCTTCGACAGCGATGAGCTCGGCCTGCAGGACGTAGCCTGGCGGGGCATCGACTGACTTGGCGACATCCGACGCCAACGCCACGGCGGGACCCGGCTGCGCCCGCCGCAGCGCCACGCGCGCCTGCAGCACCAGCAGCGACCACTGATACCAGCGCGAAGTTTGCGATCCGTACTCGCCGTACGCCTCGCGCGCCTTTGCCAGGCAGCGATCGGCGGCTTCGTGCTGACCGCGGATCAGGTGGATTTGCGCCAGCGTGTCGAAGACGGCGCCGGTCGTTTCCCGCATGAACTGCAGCGGGCTGCGTACGTCGAGCGCGCGGTTGAGCGCTTCCTCCGCGCGGTTGAGGCTGCCAAGCCGCACGCAGATCTGACCGAGCGAAGCGAGCGCGACGCCGAGGCCGTGCGGCGTCCCCCCCTCCTGCTGGAGCTCCACGCTGCGCTCGGCGAGCGTCAGTGCCTGGTCGTGCCGATGCTGCATCAGCGCGACGTTGGCCTGGTTGCCGCAAACCGTCGCCTGCACGTCGCTGGCTTCGACGAGCAGCGCCAGGCGTTCGGCCTGGGCGAGTGCGGACATGGCCTCGTCGAGGCGGCCTTCCTGCGCAAGGGTTACACCCGACAGCGAGTGCACCATCGCCAGGTGACGACGGTCGCCCACGGCGTGCAGCGCGGAAGCCGCCTGGGTCAGGTGCTCGCGGACGATGCCGGTGTCGCCAACCTGCCGGTAACAGAGGCCGAGCTCGAAGTGCGCGAGGCCGATGGCGCGTGAATCGTGCGCACGTTCGGCAGCCTGGAGCGCTTTGGTGAGAAAGGCGATACCGCGTGAAGGTTCGCCGCGGGCGGCGGCGAGGCGGCCGTGCATGCGCCAGAGGTCCGACAGCCGCGCCGGGTCGAGACGCTCCCTAGCCTCGGGCGGTCGCCCCAACGCCTCGGTTGCCTGCCGGATGTCGTCCTGCAGCAGCCAGGCCTCGGCCAGGGCACACCGGACCTGCATCTGCTCCTCGCGGTCGAGACCCGGCCGCTTCAGCGCCCGCACGAGCAGTGAGGTCGCATCCGCGCCACGCCCCTGCTCGAGCGCCTTCACAGCCTGGCCATAGAGGTCCGGCGTCGCCATGGCGGCGATAGTATACCTCGTATACAGCTATCAGCTTTCAGCTCCCAGCTTTCAGCTCTATTTCTTGGCTTCGAAGGCACCTTGAGCCCTCAGCATTCAAGCCCCGGCTGAAAGCTGACAGCTGAAAGCCGAGAGCTACCACCTAGAACGCCCGGCCGATTCGCGCGAACCCCACAAATCCACGGTCCTGCGAGACCCAGGCTCCACCGGCCGTGAACGTCAGGGGCAGCACGTATCCGACGACCGCGTCGAGCGAGAGCTCAGCGCCAACCGAGACGGTGATGTCCGAGCGCCGGAACGAGTCGATCCACGCGTGTCCGGCGTCGAGGAACACCGCGCCGTGAATGACGCGTGCAAAGGCAGGCACCGTACCCAGACCGCGGTCGATCCTCGTCAGGGGGAACCTGTAGTCGAGGTTCACGACCGCCGCATGTGTCCCAACGATGTCGTCCTCCGCGACGCCGCGGACAAGACCGATCGCGTCGGTTCCGAAGTCGAATCCCAGGGCCTGCGGGCCGTTGCCCGAGGCGCTGAACTGGCGCCGGGCCCGAGCGTCTCCCCGCGACGCCGCGCCGGACACTCTCGCGGCAATCACGGCGTGCCGGGGAACGACGGGCAGGTAGCCGCGCAGGTCGAAGGTCGCGGCCTCGCCGTTGCCATCGGCACCGAGCGCCTCGCGCGTCAGCTCGGTCGTCACTGTGGCGTTCCACCCGTCTTCCCGGCTGATGGAATAGCCATAGGATCTGGACGCGTTCAGCAGCCACCCGCCGCGCACCCCACGCCGGGCCACACGCACGCGTCCGTCCGCGCCACAGTCCGCACACCGGAACTCGTCGATCGACGAGTGGAATGCGCCCAGGATGGATTGTGACCAGCGGACGCGTCGGACCGGGAACAGGACGCCGGCGTTGCCCTCGGTCGTGCGCACCTCGCCGTCGCGAAATGGATCCGTGTCGTCGGCGACGTTGACGAAGAGCGTGGGGCGCCATCGATCGTAGGCATACGCGACCTGCCAGTCCGGACGGGCACGCGCCGAAGTCCAGCCGACTTCCGCCGCGTAGGCATGCCGTCCGAGCGCGTCGCTCGCGCCGGTTGCCGCACCGAAGACCAGCTCGTCCTCGTCGGACTCGAGCGTCGGCGTCCAGAATCGCGGCGCGATCGTACGAAGCGGCGAGTAGACATGCGGCATGGCTGCGGCGGGCACGAGCGCCGTTGAGGTCCGCGTCACGATGCCGGCCGGAGCGGGAGCGCCCGCCTCAACCCTCGTCCAGCGCGCCGACCCGAGCGGAAGCGAGAAGAGGTCGTATCCCGCGGGGGTGTAGCCCACGAACACCAGCGTGCGGCCATCCCGCGACGGCTCGGGGGAAGACGCGTTGGCGCCCGCGTCCTCGAGCCGCGAGGTGTCACCCGTGTCGACGCTGGTGACGTAGATCCGGAATCCATCGCCGCCGCGGTCGGACGCAAAGAGGAGACGCCCGTCCGGCATCCACGCCGGCGCGACGCTGCGGCTGCCGCTCGACGACGCGACCGTTCGTGCGATCCGGCCCGTCGCCGGATCGATCAGCACGATTTCCGATCGGTCCTGAAGCGACACGCGCTCGGCCGCAATCCATCGTCGGTCCGGCGACCAGCGCGGCGACGAGAAATGCACGCCCGGCTCGGACACGAGTGCCACCGGACGAGGCATGGTTCCCGGCGCCGGAACGGACAGCGTGGCGAGCTCCCGCCGATCGGCGCGTTGGACGGTGCAGACGATCGTGCCGCCGTCGGGTGAGACATCCGGGTCGCCCGCGCGGGCGCCGTGCGTCAGCCGCCTCGTCTGGCCACCGGCCCCTACCGCATACAGGTCCGACTGCAGTCCGACCTGATTCTCGATCTCCATCTGATCGAAGACGATCTCGGACCCGGCAAAGCCCACGCGCGTGCCCAGGTACCGGTTGGCAACCTTGCGTGACGTCGGCGCCCCGGGATCGCGCGCGAGCAACGCCGGGAAACCATGCGGGTTGACGATCGAGTAGTACAGCCGTCCGTCCGGGGCGAATCGCGGACCGCCGACCGTGAACCCGTGGTCGGTGAGGCGCGTCACCGTGGCGGCCGCGCCAGCGATCGGCTGCCGCGAGGCCGTCTCGAAGTCCCGCCACAGCTCGCCGAGGGAGCGCTTGAAGATCTTCTTGAAGGCGCGCGAGCCGAAGTACGGCACGCGGCCGGCCGTCGAATCCGTCAGCTGCCTCAGCGACGCTTCACCGTAGCGCGCGGCCAGGAACTCATGAAAGTACCCGCCGTAGGCGTAGGGCGTGTTCCCCGCGGGCCAGTCGACGAGGCCGCCGCTGGCGCGATCGAGCGGCTCGAATCGTGACGCGTCCGCGGCCACATCCGCAATCGCCCGAAAATTGCGATCGGGCACGCGTCCCTGACCCGTCAGCGCGCTCTCCTCGTACACCGCCACGCCTTCGATCTGCCAGGTCGGGAGATACAGGTTCGGATAGAGCAGCGGCATGCGCCCGAAGACGCGGCGCAGCCCGCCAATCCATCCCCGGCCCCGGCCAAGGTGCACGATGTGCGTGTACTCGTGCGCGAACACCATGTGGAGCCAGTCGTCGGTGTTCCCAATCAGGCTGTCGCCGCCCGGCGCCGCGGCGACGATCTCGATCGTGTTGAAGGGAAGCGGCGTCGCCCACCCATTCGAGAGATCGCTCTGATCCACGAGGATGACGTGCACGCGTCCCGACGGCCGGCCGAGCGTCGCATCGAGCGAGGCGGCGACTGTCTCGGCGAGCGCGGCGAGCCGCCTGGCCTGTGCCTCTTCACCCTGGTGAAAGTGGATGTCGAACCGCGACGTGGAGATGGTCTGAAAGCGAAGCCGGGGATCGTACCGTCCGGAAGCCGACGACAGTAGCGGCGTGAGCATCACCAGGGCGGCGCACAGGACCGCGTTCGACGCCACCGCGCGCGCGGGCCTCATGTCAGAACGGCGGTGGCCGGGCGCTTCACCCGCCGGCCTCGCGCTTGAGCTCGGCGATGAGCGACAGCGCCTGGAGTGGCGTCAGGTTGTCGACGTCGATCGCCTTGATTCGCCCGAGTAGCGGATCCTCGGCCGCCGCCGGAGCCTGGAAGAGCCCGAGCTGGCGGCTCGCGTCGCTCCCCAAGGCGTTGAGCGATGCGGCGTTGAGCGACGGACGGCCGCCGCGCGAGAGCTCGTCGCGCTCGAGGCCGTTGAGGATCTCGCGCGCGCGGGCAACCACGCTCGGTGGAAGACCCGCGAGGCGCGCGACCTGGATCCCGTAGCTGCGATCGGATCGTCCCGGCACCACCTTGCGCAGGAACACGATGTCGTCCTGCCACTCGCGCACGACGACGTGGCAGTTGGTGACGTTCGGGAGCGCGTCGGCGAGATCCGTCAGCTCGTGATAGTGCGTCGCGAAGATGGTCTTCGGCCGGGCGCGCGGATTCGACGCGAGGTGTTCGGCGACGGCCCAGGCGAGGCTCAGCCCGTCGAACGTCGACGTCCCCCGCCCGATTTCGTCGAGGATGAGCAGGCTGCGCGACGTGGCGCTGTGCAGGATGTTGGCCGTTTCCTGCATCTCGACCATGAAGGTCGACTGGCCGCGCGCGATGTTGTCGGACGCGCCGACGCGCGCGAAGATGCGATCGACGACTGGCAGCTTCGCGCTGCGGGCCGGGACGAACGACCCGGCCTGGGCCATCAGGCAGAGCAGCGCCGTCTGGCGCAGATACGTCGACTTGCCGCCCATGTTCGGCCCGGTCAGGACGATGAGCTGGCGCGCGCCGGCATCGAGGGTGACGTCGTTCGGCACGAACGCGTCGGGCACATGACGTTCGACGACAGGATGGCGCACGTCCACGGCCACGAGATCGTCGCCGGCGTGCATCATCGGCTTGGTGTAGTTCTCGGTGGCGGCCGTGTCGGCGAGCGCCGCGAGGACGTCGAGCGAGGCCAGCCCGCGGGCAGTCTCCTGAATCCGCGGCGCGTCGGCCGCGACCCGGGCGCGCAGCCGCTCGAAGATCCCGACTTCGAGCTCGAGGCAGCGCTCGTCGGCGCCGAGGACTTTCTCTTCGTAGTCCTTGAGTGCGGGCGTGATGAACCGCTCTCCGCCGGCAATCGTCTGCTTGCGGTGGTAGTCGGACGGGACGTTGCCGAGGTTCGACTTCGAGATCTCGATGTAGTAGCCGAAGACGCGGTTGTAGCGAATCTTGAGCGACGAGATTCCCGGTGCGGGCCCGCTCGGCGTCTTCCATCGCCGCGATGTGCTGCTTGTTCGACCGGCTGATGCCGCGCAGATCGTCGAGCTCGGCGTCGACGCCGTCGCGAATCACGCCGCCATCGCGCGCGACGGCCGGCGGCTCGTCGACGAGCGTACGATCGAGCTCGTCTCGCAGATCGGCGCAGTCGTCGAGCTCGGCGACGAGGCTCCGGACGAGCGGCGCCTGCAGCTCGCGTCAGAAGCATCCGCACGCGCGGGCACGGCGGCAATCGACTGGCGCAGCGCGACGAGATCGCGAGGGCCGGCGATGCCGAGCGAGGCGCGCGCGACGAGCCGTTCGATGTCGTGAATCGTCTTGAGGGTCTCGCGGAGCTTCGCGCGCTCGGTCGAGCGGAACGCGAGCTCCTCGACCGCGTCGAGCCGGTCCTGGATCCGCTCCAGCGCGACGAGCGGCCGGAGCAGCCACGACCGCAGCAGCCGGCCGCCCATCGAGGTCATCGTCCGATCGATCTCGTGCAGGAGCGATCCCGTGCGCCCGCCGTCGGCCGCGTCGATGACCTCGAGGTTGCGCAGCGTCGTCGCATCGACGAGCAGACAATCGGCGCCGGCACGGAACGCGACCTCGCGCACGTGCGCGAGATCGGCCTTCTGCGTGTCGCGAAGGTAGTGGACGAGCGCGCCCGGCCGCGCGCACCGCGGCGGGCCGGTCCTCGAGGCCAAATCCGAGCAGGCTCTGCGCGCGTAGCTGCTCGAGCAGCGTCCGACGCGCCGACTCCTGGTCGAACGTCCAGCCGGCAGCGTAGGTCACACGCGCGTTGATGCGGACCTCGGCGACGAGCGCCGCGGCGTCCTCGAATCCCTCGGGCACGACGATCTCGCGCGGCTGGAGGATCGCCAGCTCGTCGGCGAGTGCCTGCCGTCCGTCGGCGCCGTGATACTCCGCCGTCGTGAACTCGCCGGTCGAGACGTCAAGGAGGGCCACTCCGAGGCCCGGGAGCAGCGCGACACCAAGGCCCGGCGAGTCTGCCGCGGGCGCGATGGCCATCAGAAACGCCGGCTCGCGCGCCTCGAGGTACCCGGCGTCGGTCAGCGTGCCCGGGCGATACGACGCGAACCACTTCGCGTCGCACGAGGCCCTTGGCCTTCTTCGGATCCTCGACCTGCTCGCAGACGGCGACGCGAAAGCCCTTGCGGACGAGACGGGCGATGTAGCCGTCGGCGGCGTGGAACGGCACGCCGCACATGGGAATCGCGCCGCCGCTGGCGTCTTTCGACCGAGAGGTGAGCGTCAGCTCGAGCGCACGCGCGGCCGTCAGTGCGTCCTCGTAGAACATCTCGTAGAAGTCGCCCATCCGGAAGAACACGATGGCATCGCGGTACTGACGCTTGGCGTCGAAGTACTGCCGCATCGCCGGGGTCGCCCCGGCAGGTTCGGAGAAGACTGGGGAGGACATCGCTCGTGCGCGGGTCTGAGTTGACCGTATCTCCTGAGGCGGGACCGGCCGCTCCGTTGTCACGGCCGGCCGACCACGGTCCATCACCTGACTTGGTAGGTACTGCTTCAGTGGATACAGGCCACTGGTGGAGAACCTGCAGGCCCGAGTATAACATTGAGCCGACACGTGTTAGTCCTTGCGCTCGACACCACCACCCGGGCCGGAAGCGTCGCCGTCGTCGACGGCGGCGTGCTCCTCGGCGAGATCATCGGCGACGGATCGCGCACGCACGGCGAACGGCTGCCGCGCGACCTGATGCGCGCGCTCGAGGCGGCAGCGGTTCCCCTCGACGCCGTCGACCTCCTTGCCGTTGCCGCCGGGCCTGGGTCCTTCACCGGACTGCGCGTCGGCATCGCGGCGATGCAGGGGCTGGCGATGGCGACCGGCCGCTTGATCGTCCCCGTTTCGGCGCTCGACGCGCTGGCCGTCGCCGCGGCTGACGGGAGCGGGGCGGTTGCGGCATGGATCGACGCGCAGCGCGGGGAAGTGTTCGCGTCGCTCTACGACTCGACTGGCACCGGGTCATCGTCGAGCCGTCGTCGCTACCACCTGCCCGAACGCTCGACGCCTGGGCACCCGCGATGCCCGGGGATCGCCGCGGTTCATCGGCGACGGCGCGGTCCGGTACGAGGCCATGATCCGCGAGCGGTTCGGCGTCGCGCGCAGTCCTTCCGCCGCCGCCGCTCGCCGGCATCATCGGCCGGCTGGCGGCGGCTGCCCCCGACCGTGCCGTGCTGCCGCACGCGGTCGTGCCGATCTACATTCGACGGCCGGACGCGGAGCTGGCCCGGTCCCGGCGCGGCCATGACCGTGAGCGCCGACGGGGATGGTCATCGAGCGGATCTCGGACCCGGCGGACCTCGACGCGGTCGCCGCGCTCGAGGCCGCGACGTTCACCAACCCCTGGACCCGCGAGATGCTCGAGCGCGAGCTGCGGCAGTCCGATGTCGCGCGCGTCTACGTGGTGCGGCTGCCGGGTCACCGGGTCGCGGCGTTCTGCGCCTGCTGGCTGGTTTACGACGAGCTGCACATCAATACCATCGCCGTCGATGCCGCCTCCGCCGGCAGGGGCTTGCGACCACGCTGATGAAGCACATCCTCGCCGAGGCCGCCGCGCATGGCGCACACCGCACGTTTCTCGAGGTCCGCCGCTCGAATCTCCCGGCGCAACGCCTGTACGAGCGCCTCGGCTTCACCGTCGCCGACGTGCGCCGCAACTACTACAGCCAGCCCGAGGAGGACGCGTCTGGTGCTGTCGCTGGCCATGCGGAATGCTGATGACTGAATGCAGTATTGCCACCGATAGCCCCTTGTGTTACCTTGCCGCCATGATGCGACCGATAAGTACGTGGGATCCTTCCAAAGGAGGCGGAAATGCCGACAGACTTCGAAGAGCTGAAGCGCAAACTGCTGCAGAGCGACGAGGAGTACCGCCAACTGGCCACGCAACATCACGACCTCGACGAAAAGATTCACGACCTGACCGCCCGCCACTACCTCTCCGAACCCGAACAACTCGAAGAAGTCACCCTCAAGAAGCGGAAGCTGCACCTCAAGGATCAGATGGAGTCGATTCTGCGCCGGTACAGCCACGGCAGCAGGGCCGCGCAGGCCGCGCGCGGCTGACTTCCGGTCCTTTTTCGAACTCTTTTTCGGGGCCAGACGTTTCGGAGCCGGAACCTTCGGGCCCGCGTCCCGCTCTGGCCCTTTGTTCTTTCGCCTCCTCCCGGGCTAGCATTCCCTTCGATGAAAATCGATCGCGCAGGTTTTCCGTTCATTGCCGCCGCCGTGGTCCCGGCGGCCGGCCTCGTTGCCGCGCGCCGGTACGGCTGGGCCACGTCGTTCGCGCTCCTCGGCGGGTTCTTCGCCTATTTCTTCCGCGATCCGGACCGGCAGGTGCCCAGAGGGCAGGATCTCGTCGTGTCGCCGGCCGACGGCCGGGTGATGATCGCCGGGCCGGCCGAGGAGGGGTCGGCGCCTCCCGGCCGCTGGACACAGGTCACCATCTTCCTGTCGCCGCTCGACGTCCACATCAACCGATCGCCGGTCGAAGGACGGGTCACGCGCATCGAGTACCGGCCCGGGCGCTTCCTGCCCGCCTATGACGCGCGCGCGAACGAGAACGAGCTCAACGAAATCTGGGTCGACGCCGACGGCACGACGGTCGTGTTCCGCCAGGTCGTCGGCATCCTGGCGCGGCGCATCGTCTGCCGGATCGAGGAAGGGCAGCGCATCGGCCTCGGCGAGCGGATCGGCCTGATGAAGTTCGGATCGCGGATGGACGTGTTCCTCCCGCCAGACGTCGAGCTCCAGGTCGAGGTCGGCCAGACGGTCGTCGCCGGAGAGACGATTCTCGCCAGCCTGCGGAGGAACGATGCTGCCTAACCTTCCACTGCGGCGGCGACGCGAAGATCGGCCGCACCGCTTCAGGCGCGGCGTGTTCCTTCTGCCCTCGCTCTTCACGGTCGCCAACCTCTTCTGCGGCTACGCGTGCATCGTCTACTCGACGCGCGCCGACTTCGACACGGCGGCGCTCTTCATCGGCGTCGCGATGATCCTCGACACGCTCGACGGCTTCTTCGCACGGCTGACGAATTCGTCGACCGCGTTCGGCGTCCAGCTCGACTCGCTCGCCGACATGGTGTCGTTCGGGCTCGCGCCGGCCGTGCTCGCGTTCACGTGGGGCCTCTGGCCGCTCAAGCGTCTCGGGTGGGCGGCGGGATTCATCTACGTCACGGCGACGGCGATGCGGCTGGCGCGATTCAACATCCAGACAGCGGACAGTCACCGACAAGCGCTATTTCGTCGGGCATGCCGAGCCCGCCGGCGGCGGGCGTCATCGCGGCCACGGTGTATCTCTACCCGTACGGTCTGCAGGATCGCGAGACCGCGCTCCCGGCGCTCGCGATGGTTCTCGTGCCGGCGTTCCTGATGGTGAGCACGTTCCGGTTCCGCAGCATCAAGGCGATCGACGTCGGCTGGCGGCGGTCGTACTTCGTGCTGTTCCTCGCGGCGGTCGGCCTCGCGCTCATCGCCACGCATCCGCGGCTGGCGCTCGTCGTCCTCGCCTACACCTATCTGGCGTCGGCCTTCATTGGCCTGGCGTACTCGCGGCTCCGGACCCGGCCGTTGTCGGGCCACCGGCAGCCGAACCCTGACCGTCGTGCCCTGACCCTTCCGACTCTCGACCTCGATCGTCCCGCCGCTCAACTCGACGTTGCGGCGGGCGATCGGCAGGCCGAGACCGGTGCCTGAGCTCTTCGTGGAGAAGTACGGCTCGAACACGCGCGCCAGCGCTTCGTCGTCCATCCCCACGCCGGTGTCGCGCACCGTCATCACCACGGTATCCAGGTCGGCTGACGCGACGACGCTGAGCTCGCCCGCCCCGGGCATCGCGTGCAGCGCGTTCTCGACGATGTTGGCGAGCGCGCGCAGGATGAGCGTGCGATCGACGAGCACGCGCGGCAGCGGCCCCGCGGCGTCGTTGCCGATCTCGATGCGGCCGGCAAGGCCGGCGCGGTACGGATCGAGGATCTCGGCGACGAGCTCTGGGAGATCGACCGGCGCCAGCTTCACCTGGGGCGACGAGGCGAAGCTCGAGAACTCGGACGCAATCTGGCGGAGCAGCCGCACCTGCCCGAGGATGGCGTGGACGCAGCCTTCGAGCACGCTTCCGAGCGGCTGGCCCTTGTCGGCGTGGACGCGGAGGAGGTGCTCGGCGGAGAGCTGAATCGGCGTCAAGCGGGTTCTTGATTTCGTGCGCCACCTGACGCGCCATCTCGGCCCAGGCTTCCAGACGGTGCGTGCGCTCGAGCTCGGCGCGCTGCGCCTTGAGCTCGCCGGCCATGCTGTTGAAGGCGTCGACCAGCCGGCGCAGCTCGTCGACCGAGCGCACGGCGATGCGCGCGTCGAAGTCGCCGCGCGCGATGCGCTGCGTCGCGCGGGTCAGCCGGCGGACGGGATCGGCGATGCGCTCGGCCAGCGACAGGCCGAGCGCCGCGCCGAGCAGGATGAAGCACAGCACCGCGAGGTGGACGCCGCGATCGAGATCGTCGATCTCGCGCTCGATGTCGCGCTGGCGGAGCGCCGCCGGCACGGTCAGGATTCGCTCGGTCGCGCCGCCGCCGATGCGGACCGGCGTGGCGGCGATGAGGTAGGGCGAACGCGCCGAGCTCGTCTTCGTCGACGAAGCTCGGCAGCCGCTGCAGCACGATCGCGCGATAGACGGCGTCTGGCGTTCGCGTCGGCAGCAGGCCCGACGCGAAGAGATCGCGCTCGCTCGTCGCGACCAGTTTCGGGCCGTCGAAGATGTTGACGTCCTGATCGATCACCTGGCTGATCCACACCATCACGTCGTCGTTGGGCACCTCGACGCCGTCGGCGCGATTCAGGAGCGCGTCTGACTCCTCGATGACGCGCTGCGCCACCGAGGCCGTGCGGGCGGCCTCGCCCTGAATGTCCTTTCGCAGCAGATCGGCAAAGTAGGCGCGAATCACGAGCGCCAGAATCAGGACCGGAATGATCGAGGCGAGCACGAACGCCAGGAACAGCTTGCGGTAGAAGCTGGCGCGAATCTCGCGCAGCAGCGCGCGGCCGACGCGCGGGCGCTCGCGACTCAGCCGGGTGAAGAGTCGCGGTGGCGAGCAGCACGAGCACGAACGCCGCGCCGGCGAGCGTGCTGACCTCGGCGAGATGCACCAGGTGGTCGAACAGCGTGAGGATCGGATAACCGATGGCGTAGATGCGGGCGCGATCGTTGGTGAAGTAGACCTGATACGTGGTCTCGCCGAGCGGGATCGTCTCCCAGAACGGCCGGCGGGCAGGATCGTAGATGCGCTGGAAGAGCGCTTCCGTGATCGGCCAGGCCGAGAGACCAGACGTGTAGACGGGCTCGAGGCCCCAGCCGTAGATCGCGACGTGCACATCGTTGCCCGGCGCCGACTTCGCGCGAGGCGCTCGCTCTGACTCGGCCGGAAGAGCTCGAAGTATGGACTCTGCGACGTGATGAACGGCAGCGTCCGGTAGTCGTCGACGGCCAGGTGCAGGACGATCGTGCCGACCGAGCGCCGCGGCTCGTCGCCGACGCAGATGCGCCCGCTCGGCGTGCAGCACGAGCCGCTTCTGCGATCCGATCGGCAAGCGGCTCTCCGAACACGTCCCACTGACACGACGGCACTGCCTGCGGCTGCCGGCCGCTGCCGGTGTACTCCGGCAGGTACAACGCGAAGCGGCTGACCGCGTGCCGTCGGCCGTTGTACAGCTCGACCGCCGACGTCAGCCGGGCGCGGGCGAGCACCGTCTGGCTCCAGACGAAGAACGCGTTCTTCGGATCCGGTCGGCGAGGCAGCGTCGGTCGGCTCGCTGACGAGATCGGGCAGCTGGCGGGATGCCGTCGATCTCGTCGCTGCGCCTCGCTCCAACCGGCCGAGCAGCGTCGCCGAGTGGTTCTGCGCCTCGACGGCGTAGGTGGTGATCAGGCGCTCGATGGCGAGCTCGGCGAAGAAGTTCAGCGACGGATAGAGCAGCACCGCCGGCACGAGGAACGTCACGAACAGACCGAAGATGCGCGCGGCAATCGTGGCGTGGCGGTACCAGACGACGACGCGGCGGGCGAGCAGCGCCGCCACGCAGCAGGCGACGGCGACAGCAGCAGGCCGACGATCGGCAGCTGCCACCCCCGCGCGATCGCGACCACACTGGCGACGACGGTCGGCACCACCCACAGCGAGCAGCAGCGTCAGGCGCGTCCCGAGCGCCCGCGAGGGCAGACGCCAGACGCCGCGCGCGGCGATGAGGACGAGCGTCGCCGCCCAGAGCGCGGCGACGTGCAGCGCGAGAATGCCGGCGAGCCGCAGCACCCTGGCGCCGTTCCAGGGGTAGAGCGAGAAGTGCCGGACGTCCACCGTCGCCGGATCGACGGCGATCGCGAGCACGCGCGCGAACGCCAGGATGAGACCAGCCATCGCCACTCCGGCGAGGAGGTTCATCGCGACGAAGCGACAGGCGCGCCGCGCGCGGCGCGCGGCGCGGACGCGCCGCCGTGTGGAGGAGCGTCGCCGGCGAGGCCCAGAGCGCGGCCAGCGCCGCGACCGTGATGGCGCAGAACGAGAGGGTGATCGGAAGGCCCGACCGCCCGGTCGCGGACCACGTCAGTCCCAGCCAGATGGCCGCGGCTCCGCCGAGCAGCAGCGGCTCGCGGCGAGGGTCGTCACGTACCGCCGGCTTCGGCTCTCTCGCATGGCCGCGCGCGTCGAGCAGCGGCCCGATCAGGAGCAACTGGGTCACGCCGAGGATCACGATGACCCAGCCGGTCACGGTTCGCCGCCAGCTCGCGCGCGCCTTCTGCAGTCCGCCAGCGCCACGAAGCCTTCGACGAGCGGCGCGCCCGGCAGGCGTCCGCAGCAGGAATGCGCCGTCGCGCGGCAGCTCGCCCGCGCCCTCCGATCGCATGCGGAGCGACACCGGCGCAATCGATGTCGGAAACGAATCGTCGCCGAGCGCGATCGCCGCCCCCGCGGCCGCCCGCGACAGCACGTGCTCGACGGCCACGGCGCCAAGCCGCCGCTCGTTTCCGCCGGCGGAACTCCCAGCGACCGCGCCCGCAGCTCCAGCGGCACTCCCGCCGCTGACGATGGGCTGGACGTGCACCAGGCGCAGGCCGAGCGCCGAGCGCGTCACGAACAGGTCTTGGGGACCGACGATGCGTTCCGGTGGGATGTCGGAAGGGCGTCCGCTCCAGGCGCGGGCTTCGCCGCGAACGGCGTCGTAGACGGTGACCGCGATGTCGTCTGGATGCGGGCTCGTACCGCGCGCGGCCGCCAGCAGGTCGAACAGGGCTGCGCGCCGCTTCGGCCCCGTCTGCCAGCTCACGCGCCGCCGGATGCGCGGCAATGCCGGTGGCGACCTCTGCCAGCGCGGCAGTCATGCCGTCGAATTCCCGCCGGACGAGCGACTCCACGCGCGCGGCCGCCGTGGCATCGGTCGGGCCCAGCCACCACCGCTCGAGCGCCACGCCGGCGAGACCCGCCAGCGCCGCCGCCGTGAGGCCGGCCAGCAAGCAGCCGGCGCCAGCTCACGCGCGGGAGCGACCGGACGCGCCGGTGACCGGCCGGGGCGGTCGTGCGGAAAGGGCAGAGCCACTCGTCAAGCAGGATACCGCAAAGGTAAACTGTAAATGTCGATGTCTCACGCTCCTGCACTGAAGACGGCCCTCAAGCGCGGCGCGCTCATCGCCGCCGCCAACTGGCCGCTCGTCGTGGTGCAGTTCATCGCCGAATCGACGCTGAAGCTGATCCTCGGCGTGCCGGTCGTCGGCGGCATCTTCCTCGTCGTGCTGCTGCTCGACGCCAACGTCGAGGAGCTGCTCCGCGGCGACGTGCGCGAGATCGTCGCGGCCGTCTTCTCGGCTCTGCGCGCCAATCCCGCCGCGCTGACCTCGTTCGCGATGGCCTTCCTCGTCGTGCTCATCGGCGGATCGGTCCTGACGTTCGTGGTCAAGGGCGGCACCGTGGCGGTGCTGGTCGAGGCCGACGATCACGCCGGCGCGATCGAGCGCCCGCCGCTGCGGCTCCAGATGCTCCGGCGCGCGAATCGCACCGGCATCGATCCATTCCTCGACGGCTGCCGGCGCCTCGGGTGGCGCTACGTCAAGCTGGGCCTTGGCCTGCTCGTGGTCTATGCGATCACGGCCGCGGCCTACTTCGGGCTGCTCTTCGGCGGCTATGCGCTCGCCGACAACGTCGGCGTGCTGCTCTGGTGGACGGTGATCGCGGCCGCGGCGTCGAGCGCCGTGATCGTCTGGATCACGCTCGTCAACTTTCTCTATCTCATCACGCAGATCGTGATGGCCGTCGACGACGTCGGGTTGCGCAGCGGCGCTCGCGACGGTCGTACGCTTCCTCCGCTCGAGCGTGCGGGAGATCGCGGGGATCTTCGGCGTGGTGCTGCTGCTCGTCCTGCTGGCGACCGCCGCATCGGTTCTCGCGACGGCCGGCCTCGGCCTCATCGGCTTCGTCCCGATCGTCGCCGTCGCCGTCATGCCGCTGCAGATTGCGGCCTGGCTCGTGCGCGGCATCGTCTTCCAGTATCTGGCGCTGACAGCGCTCGGCGCCTACCTCACGCAGTATCGTCACTATCTCGGCGGCCTCGGACTCGCCGCCGTGCCGACAAGCGACTCGCATGATCAACTACGACGCATTCTTTTCGCGCGCTGCCGGACACATGAAGGCCTCGGCCATCCGCAAGATGGGCGGTGTGGCAGCGGAAGGTCGCGACATCGTGTCGTTCGCGCCGGGTTTCCCGGCACCCGAGACGTTCCCCTGGCTGGACTTTCAGGAGATCGCGCGGCGAGCTCCTGTCGGGCCGGAACGGATCGGTGCTCCAGTACGGCCCGACGCGCGGCTACCGACCGCTCGTCGAGGCGATCGCCGCGGTCATGGCGAGCCGCGGGGCGCCGACCGCGCCCGACCGGCTGCTCGTCACGACCGGCTCGCAGCAGGGCCTCGACCTCGTCGCGCGCGTCCTGCTCGACCCGCACGATGTGATGCTCGTCGAGCTGCCGACCTACACCGGCGCCATCTCCGCATTCCGCAACGTGCAGGCCGAGATGGTGGGCGTCCGGCAGGAGGCCGACGGCATCGATCTCGCCGAGCTCGACGACACCTACGCGCGGCTTCGGCGGCGAGGGCCGCCGCGCGCGGCTCCTGTATCTGGTGCCGAACTTCCAGAACCCGACGGGGCTGCTCATCGGACGGGCCAAGCGCGCCGCGCTGCTCGACTGGGCGGAGCGCCGCGACGTGCTCTCGTCGAAGACGATCCGTACCGGGACCTGTATTTCGAGGACTCGGCGACGGAAGCCGACGTCCGGCCGATCCGGGCCGACGACGCGTCAGGGCGCGTCGTCTACCTGAGCAGCTTCTCGAAGACGCTGGCGCCCGGATACCGGGTCGCGTGGATCGACGCGCCCGCCGGCTGTCGCCGCCAAGCTCGAGATCGCCAAGCAGGCGGCCGACCTCTGCACCGGCGAGCTCGATCAGCGCATCGTCTACGAGGCCTGCCGGCGGGGGATTCTCGATCGTCAGGCGCCGCTCCTGCGCCGCACTACCAGCACAAGCGCGACGTGATGGTGCGCGCGCTCACGCGCGAGTTCGGCGGCGACGTGACGTGGCCGCCGCCGCGCGGCGGCTTCTTCCTCTGGGCGACGCTGCCCGCACGCCGTCAACGCCGACGCGATGATCGCGCGCGCGGTCGAGCACGGCGTCGTCTACGTGGCGGGGGAGGCGTTCTTCGTCAACGGCAGCGGCCGTCATTTCATCCGGCTGTCGTTCTCGGCGCCGACGCCGGAGCGAATCGAGGAAGGCGTCCGGCGACTGGCGGCGACAATCCGGGAGGAGCTGGCGGCTTGCCAATCGGAATCGCCTGCCCCGGCAGCTCCGTGAGCGGCGCGATCGGCAGCGCCGGCAGGGCGGGCGCCGCGGGCCCGGCGAGCGTGACGTTCCAGACCTTCGCCAATCCTCCCGTCACCGCCACGATGCGCGCCGGTGCGTCGTCGGCCGCATCGAGCAGCAGCGGCTCGGTCACCAGTTTCGTCGCGAGCGTCAGCTGAATCGTCGACTCCCCCTTGGCCGTGTCGAACACGTCGACGCGCGGCACGCTGCCGGGAACGGCGAGGCTCGTGCCCGACGAGCAGCGGACCAGCCGACGGCCGGTACTTCAGATCCTTCTTCCATCGGTACGCGCCGTTCTTCCGATCGTGCGCGCGCAGCAGGTTGTCGAGCGCGGCGAAGTAGACGTGCGTGTCGTCGGCCGCCGGCCGGCCGACGATCACGGCGCCGACCTGGAAGCACCAGGCATCCCGCTTCTTTCGGCCGCTCTCCAGAAAGAGGCTGCAGAATCGCTTGCCGGCGGACCCAACGAAGACCCGATCACCGTACACCAGCGGCTCGGTCGGCTCGAATCCCGATGTCGAATTCCCAGACCGGTTCACCCGAGGAGCGTTCGAGCGCGATCAGCCGCCCATCGGCTGCCGGGACGTACACGCGCGTCCCTTCAACCGCCAGCCGCTGTTCGACCGCGCCCGTCTCGCGCGCCCAGACCCTGGTGCCGTCGGCGACGCGATAGCAGATCACCTGCTCGCCGGACGCGACAAGCAGCCAGTCGCCGTGCACGACCGGCGGCGCGGTCAATGCACCGATCGAGTCCGTCCAGATCACGGCCCCAGTCGACACATCGAGCCCTCGCAGTTCGTCTTTGACGCTCACGACGAGACGCTCGTCGGAGGCCGCCATCGGTCCGTTCACCTCGAGTGGCGTCTGCCAGATCTCGGCGCCGGTGTCGAGTCGGTGCGCGGAGACGACCGACTGCAGCGCGAGAAAGAGACGGCCGTCGGAGGACACTGGCGGCGCGACGGGCAGCGCTGACACCTCGATCGTCCAGATCGGCGCCGTTGGAAATGCCTGTTCGGCTGCTTCGGGCGTGGTGGCGCCGCCGTCGACCGCGATCGACGCCAGCAGAAGAATGCGGAACGATCGATGTGGTGCGAGCGCGGGCCACACTCTATAATAGCGTCTGAAATCGGGGCACCGCGCGATCTTCGATCGGTGCTGCCGTCGAGTTCCTCCCAACCCGTGACGCATCAAACCATCGTCGTCCTCGATTTCGGCTCGCAGTTCACGCAGTTGATTGCGCGCCGGCTTCGCGAGCTGTCCATCTACTCCGAGATTCTTCCGTTCGACACGCCGCCCGAAGAGATCGCCCGGCGACAGCCCGTCGGCATCATTCTCTCGGGCGGCCCGAAGAGCGTCTCGGAGGAAGGGGCGCCGCGCTGCGAGCGCGCCGTGCTCGAGAGTGGCGTGCCGGTTCTCGGCATCTGCTACGGCATGCAGCTGATGACCGACCTGATGGGGGGAGGGTCGAGCCGGCGCCACACCGCGAGTTCGGCCTCGCGACGATCCGGATCGAGCGCGACGCGCCGCTCTTCGCGACCGTTCCCGATGAACTGCGCGTGTGGGCCAGCCACGGGGATTTCGTCGCGGCGGCGCCCCCGGGCTTCGCCGTCACGGCGACGAGCGCCAACGCGCCGGTCGCCGCGATGGCGTCGCCCGCCCAGCGGCTCTACGCGCTCCTGTTCCACCCCGAAGTGGCCCACACCGATCGCGGCCTCGACATCCTGCGCAACTTCGCCTACGACGTCTGCGGCTGCACCGGCGACTGGACGATGGCGTCGTTCGTCGAGGAAGCGACCGAGCGCATTCGCGCGCAGGTGGGCACCGGCCGCGTGGTCTGCGGGCTGAGCGGCGGAGTCGACTCGACCGTCGCGGCGCTCCTCATCCATCGTGCCGTCGGCGATCGGCTGACGTGCATCTTCGTCGACAACGGCGTCATGCGCCTCGACGAGGCCGAACAGATTCGCCGCCGGTTCGAGCGCCTGAAGCTGCCGCTCGTGTTCGTCGACGCCGTCCGGCTGTTCCTCGACCGCCTTGCCGGCGTGACCGACCCCGAGCGCAAGCGGAAGATCATCGGCGCGACGTTCATCGACGTCTTCGAAGACGAAGCCGCGAAGCTCGGCACGTTCGATTTTCTCGCGCAGGGCACGCTCTATCCCGACGTCATCGAAAGCGTGTCGGTCATCGGACCGTCGCACGTCATCAAGAGCCACCACAACGTCGGCGGCCTGCCCGACCGGATGCGGTTCACGCTCGTCGAGCCGTTGCGTCAGCTCTTCAAGGACGAAGTGCGGGAGGTGGGGAAGGAGCTCGGCCTCGAGGACGAGTTCGTCTGGCGCCAGCCGTTCCCTGGTCCAGGCCTCGCGGTCCGGATTCTCGGCGAGGTGTCGGAGTCGCGGTTGAGCCTCGTCCGCCTCGCCGATGCCATCGTCGCCGACGAAGTGAAGCGCGCCGGCTGGTATCGCCGGCTGTGGCAGTCCTTCGCGGTGCTGCTGCCGGTGCAGAGCGTCGGCGTGATGGGCGACGCGCGCACCTACGAATACACGATTGCCATCCGCGCCGTCGAGAGCAAGGATGGGATGACCGCCGACTGGGCACGCCTGCCGCACGAGCTGCTGGCGATTATCTCGTCGAGGATTGTCAACGAGGTCAAGGGCATCAACCGGGTGGTCTTCGACATCAGCTCGAAGCCGCCGTCAACCATCGAATGGGAATAGGAAGAAATGCGATAGATGTCAGACTTCGTTCATCTACACCTGCACTCGGAGTACTCACTCCTCGACGGCGCGTGCCGAATCGAGGAGCTGCTGGACCGCGCGGTCGAATTGAAGATGCCGGCGCTCGCCATTACCGAGCACGGCAACATGTTCTCGTCGATCATCTTTCACGACCAGGCGCGCAAGCGGGGCATCAACCCGATCCTCGGGTGCGAGGTCTACGTGGCGCCGGGCGATCGCCGGACCAAGAGCGGCACGCCCGGTGAAACGGCCAATCACCTCGTCCTCCTCGCCGAGACGCGCCAGGGCTACCACAACCTGATCAAGCTCGTCTCCTCGGGCTACACCGAAGGGTTCTACTACAAGCCGCGCATCGACAAGGAGCTGCTCGCCGCGCACTCGGCCGGCCTCATCGGCCTCAGCAGCTGCCTCAAGGGGGAAGTCGCGACCGGGATCCGGACCGAGCAGATGGCGAAGGCCATGCAGGCCGCGGCGACCTACCGGGACATCCTCGGCGCCGGCAACTTCTTCCTCGAGATGCAGTACCAGGGCATCGACGAGCAGCGCGTCGTCAACGTCGGGCTGGCGCCCATCGCGCGCGACCTCGACCTGCCGCTCGTGTGCACGAACGACGTGCACTACCTGAAGAACTCGGATTACCGGCCGCACGACGTCCTGCTCTGCATCGGCACCGGAAAGACGGTCAACGACACGGACCGGCTGCGGTATCACGGCGACCAGTTCTACCTGAAGACGGCGCAGGAAATGGCCGCGGTCTTCGGCGACTTTCCCGAGGCGATGGCCAACACGGTGCGCATCGCCGAGCGGTGCCACGTCGACCTGACGGAGACGGTCAACTACCTGCCGAACTTCGACGTGCCGCCGGGGTTCACGCTCGACGGCTACTTCGAGCAGATCGTCCGCGAGGGCTTCGAGTACCGGCTGCCGCGCCTGAAGGACCTGCAGGCGCGCGGCATCCTGCGGCATACCATCGACGAGTACGAGCGGCGGCTCAGCTACGAAGTCGAGATGATCAAGCAGATGAAGTACCCGGGTACTTCCTCATCGTCTGGGATTTCATCCGCTACGCGCGCGAGCAGTCGATTCCGGTTGGCCCGGGCCGCGGCTCGGCGGCCGGGAGCTTCGTCGCCTACTGCCTGCGCATCACCGACGTCGATCCGATCGAGTACGACCTCATCTTCGAGCGCTTCCTCAACCCCGAGCGCGTGTCGCTGCCCGACATCGACATCGACTTCTGCGAGCGCCGTCGCGGCGAGGTCATCGACTACGTGACGCGCAAGTACGGGCGCGAGAACGTCGCGCAGATCATCACGTTCGGGACGATGAAGGCGCGGGCCGTGGTGCGCGATGTCGCGCGCGTCATGGACATCCCGTACGCCGACGCCGACAAGGTCGCCAAGGCCGTCCCGGCGGCGCTCGACATGACGCTCGACAAGGCGCTCGAGCAGAATCCCGTGCTCAAGGAGATGGAGCAGAAGGACGAGCGCGTCAAGGAACTGCTCGCCGTCGCGCGCCGTCTCGAAGGCATGACCCGCCACGCGTCGGTCCACGCGGCCGGGGTCGTCATCGCGCCGAAGCCACTGACCGAGTTCGTCCCTCTCTACAAGAGCCAGAAAGACGAAATCGTCACCCAGTGGGCGATGAAGGAGGTTGAGCGCGTCGGCCTCCTCAAGATGGACTTCCTCGGGCTGAGCACGCTGACGCTGATTCGCGACGCCCTCGACGAGATCAAGCGGACGGAGAACGTCGAGATCGACATCGACGCGATCACGCTCGACGATCCCAAGACCTACGAGCTCTTCGGCGACGGCCAGACCTACGGCGTCTTCCAGTTCGAGAGCTCGGGCATGCGCGAGCTGCTGCGCAAGGCCAAGCCCGAGCGCCTCGACGACCTCATCGCGCTCAACGCGCTCTACCGGCCAGGCCCGCTCAAGAGCGGGATGGTGGACGACTACATCGCGCGCAAGCAGGGGAAGACCGAGGTCAAGTACGAGCTCCCGCAGCTCGCGCCGATCCTCTCGGACACCTACGGCGTCATCGCCTACCAGGAACAGGTCATGCGCATCGCGGCCGTGTTGGCCGGCTTCTCCATGGGTCAGTCCGACATGCTGCGGAAGGCCATGGGCAAGAAGGATCCGAAGGTCATGGCCAAGCAGCGCGCCGCGTTCATGGACGGCGCGAAGGCCAACAGCATCAACGAGAAGAAAGCCGCGAAGATCTTCGACCTGATGGAATTCTTCGCCGGCTACGGCTTCAACAAGTCGCATTCGACGACCTACGCGCTCCTGGCGTACCAGACGGCGTGGCTCAAGGCCAACTATCCCCGGCATTTCATCGCCGCGCTCCTCACCATCGAGGCGGCCAATACCGAGAAGCTCGCGATGTACCTCGGCGAATGCCGTGAGCTCGCCGTACCGATCCTGCCGCCCGACATCAACTCGAGCGAGCTGGCGTTTTCGGTCGTGACCGAAGGCGTGCGGTTCGGCCTCGGCGCGGTCAAGAACGTGGGAGAGGGCGCGGTACTCTCGATGCTCGCGGTCCGCAAACAGCTCGGCCGCGTCGACTCGCTCTACACGCTGTGCGAGGACGTCGACCTCCGGCTGGTGAACAAGCGCGTCCTCGAGAGCCTCGTCAAGGCCGGGGCGCTCGACTCGCTCGTCCCCGGCACCGATCCGCCATCGGTGAAGCGCGCCAGACTGTTTGCCGCCGTCGACCGAGCGCTGGAGCACGGCGGGCGCCATCAGCGCGATCGCGAGAAGGGCCAGAATCAGTTGTTCGGCGGCGCCTCGGAGGAGACGGATGAGGCGACCGACGCCGTGCCGCTTCCGGACGCGCCGGCGTGGACCGAGAGCCAGCAGCTCGCGGGAGAGAAAGAGGCGCTCGGCTTCTACATGAGCGGCCACCCGCTCGAGCGTTTCGCGCGCGACCTGACGCTCTTCGGCGCTCGACGAGTCGCCGAGCTCACCGGGTCCGAACCCGACATCTGGATGGCCGGCATCGTCTCGGGCCTCCGCCCGCTCAAGACGCGCAAGGGCGATCGCATGGCGGTGTTCATGTTGGACGACGTCGACGGCAGCGTCGAGGTCGTCGTCTTTCCGGAGACCTTCGGCAAGCACGGCAGCCTCATTGACACCGACGCCATGCTGCTCGTCAGGGGCAAGCTCGAAAAAGACGACGAGTCGGCGCGGCTCGTAGCGACCGAGCTTTTACCCATCGCGGCGCTGATGGAGCGGACGACGCGTGAGGTGGCCATACACTTGAAGGCGCCGCGGCACGGGAGGCCGGTGTTCGAGGCGCTGGCCGAGCTCCTGTCGCGACACCGTGGCGACCGCCGCGTCTCGATCGAGCTCGACGTCCTCGATGTTCGAGGTCCCGACCGGCCGCTCCGCGTCCGCGCCGAGGTAACGCAGCGCGTGAAGCCCTCGGAACGCCTGGTGGCCGAGGTCGAGCAATTGTGCGGGACCGGGTCGGTGGAATTGAAGTAGGCTTCCGGCTTCCCGCTTCCAGCTTCCCGCACGACTGGGAGCGAGCAGCCTAAGACTGATGCCTGGTACTCTTAACTGGGAGCTGGAAGCCTGAAGCTGGAAGCTATCGGCTAGACGCCAAAATGCCCGACCTACTTGAATTCGAAGAACCGATTGGCGTGCTGCTGAAGGAGATCGAGGCCCTCAGCATGCTGCCGCGGACGGCGGAGCGCGAGCGGTCGATCGACACGCTCCGCGCGCGCGCCGAAGAGATCCGCGCCGAGATCTACGCCAACCTGACGCCCTGGCAGCGCGTGCTCGTCGCGCGGCATCCGGCCCGGCCGAACACGCTCGACTACGTCGAGCGCCTCTTCACCGGGTTCGACGAGCTGCACGGCGATCGGCGCTTTGCCGATGACCACGCCATCGTCTGCGGCACGGCCGACTACAAGGGACAGCCCGTCGCGATTGTCGGACACCAGAAGGGTCGCGACACGAAGCAGAAGATCTTCCGGAACTTCGGCTACGCGCGGCCCGAAGGCTACCGCAAGGCGTTGCGAGTCATGCTGCTGGCGCAGAAATTTTCGCGCCCGATCGTCGTCTTCATCGATACGCCCGCGGCGTATCCCGGCGTCGAATCGGAAGAGCGCGGCGTGGCCGAAGCCATCGCGTTCAACCTGCGCGAGATGATGATGCTCGAGGTCCCCATCGTGGTCATCGTGTGCGGGGAGGGCGGCAGCGGCGGCGCACTCGGCATCGCGATCGGCGATCGCGTGCTGATGCAGGAGTTCTCGGTCTACAGCGTCATTCCGCCCGAAGGGTGCGCGGCCATTCTGTGGCGCGACTCCAACCGGAAGGTCGAGGCTGCCGCCGCGCTCAAGATCACGTCCTCGGACCTGCTCTCGCTCGGGCTCATCGACGCCATCGTGCCAGAACCGACAGGCGGCGCCCACAACGACTACGACTCGGCGACCGCTCTCGTCGATCAGGCCCTCGCGCAGGCGCTCGCGGAGCTGTCGACGCTCCCCGTCGACGAGTTGCTCGCGGAGCGCTACGACAAGTTCAGGCGCATGGGCCGGGAAGGGCAGGCGTTTGTCGACGCTGCCGCGCCCGCAACCGCGCCTCGTTCGTGATGATCGGATCATGAAGTCGCTCTTGTGGCAGCACCTGCCCTGCAATGAAGACGACGCGTCGGGGCTCGCGACAGCGCTGAACCTCCACCCGACTGTCGCGCGCCTGCTGTGCATGCGGGGGTTGAGCGATCCGGCGGTGGCGGATCGGTTTCTGAACCCTTCACTCGAACACCTCCACGATCCGTTTCTGCTGGCCGACATGGACCGCGCCGTGACGCGTCTCGAACGGGCGCTGGCGAGCGGCGAACGAATCGCCGTCCACGGCGACTACGACGTCGATGGCATCACCTCTACCGTCATCCTCCGGCGTGCCCTCGAGATGCTGGGCGGCAAGGTGATCCACTTCATCCCGGAGCGCCTGCGCGACGGGTACGGACTCCAGCCGGCGGCGATCGATCGGCTGCACGCGGAAAAGGTCGACGTCGTCGTGTCGGTCGACTGCGGGATCCGCGGCACCGACGCCGCGCGGCGGGCGCGCGAGCTGGGACTCGACCTCATCATCACGGACCACCACGAGCCGGAAGGCACGCTGCCTGACGCCCTCGCCGTCATCAACCCCAAGCGTCACGACTGTACCTACCCGGACAAGCACCTCGCCGGCGTCGGGGTGGCGCTGAAGCTGGTGCAGGCGCTCTGCACGCGCGCGGGCAAGGGCAAGTGGATGCCCGGCTTCGTCAAGATCGCCGCCCTCGGCACCCTTGCCGACGTCGTCCCTCTCGTCGGCGAGAACCGCGTGATCGCGCGATTCGGCCTCGAGTCGCTCTCGCGGGGACCGCACACCATCGGCCTGCGCTCGCTGCTCGAGGCCTCGGGTCTGACCGGCAAGACGATCGACAGCTATCAGGTCGCGTTCATGGTCGCGCCGCGCGTCAACGCCGCCGGCCGCATGAGCAGCCCTGACATCGCCACCAGGCTCCTCCTGGCTACCGACGAGGGGATGGCGGATGAAGCCCGCGGGCTCGCGCAGCAGCTCAACGACGAAAACCTGCGGCGCCAGCAGGAGGAGGCCGAGCTCGTCAGCCAGGCGAAGAAGGCGATCGAAACGGACCCCGCTGTCGGGGCGCACAACGTGCTCGTTGTCGGCGGCGAGGGCTGGCACCGCGGCGTCATCGGCATCGCCGCATCCAAGCTCGTTGACACGTTCCACAAGCCCGCGATCGTGCTGTCGGTCGACGGGGACGTCGCGCACGGATCGTGCCGCAGCATTCCCGACTTCAACATGCTCGCTGCGCTCGAGCACTGTGCCGATGTCTTCGTCCGCTTTGGCGGGCACAAGCAGGCGGCAGGCCTGACCATGGATGCGGCGCGAGTGCCGGAATTTCGGGCCCGGATCAACGCCTACGCGGACGACGTCCTCGAACCCGACCAACTTCGGCCGCGCCTGCGTATCGACGCACCGCTCAACCTCAAGGCCATCACGCCCGACCTCGTCCGGGGCCTCGACTCGCTCGGTCCCTTCGGTATGGGCAATCCCCGCCCCATCTTCCACGCCAGCCCTGTCGAGATCGTCGACGGCCCGCGGTCCATCAAGGAACGGCACCTGTCGATGACCTTCAACCAGGAGGGCCGCCGCTTCCGCGCCATCGCCTGGCGCGCCGCCGAACAGGCTGACTTCCTCGACCGGAACCGCGCCGGCGTCAACCTGGCGTTCTCGCTCGAACGCAACGAATACAAGGGCGAAACCTACCTCGAGCTCAACGTCGCCGACATCAAAGCGCTAGAATAAGAGAGTGCGCTGGCAGAAAATCGCGCGATTCGCGATCGCGGTGTTCGTGGTCGGCTTCGCCATCGTCGTCTTCCTCGCCATGCGACACCGCCCCTCGGCCCCGGGCGGCGCCAACGATGTCGCGCGCGTCGATCCCGAAGCCTCGGTTGAGAGCGGAGCGGGCGAATTCAAGAATTTCAAATACGGAAAGCTCGACTTCACCGTCAAGTACTCGAAGGCGCTGACCTACAAGGATGGCCGGTCCAGGCTCGGAGACGTCACGATGACGCTTCCCGATCGCGATGGCCGCACATTCGTCGTCACCGCCGATGAGGGCGAGTTCCTCGCGCCTCCGGGCAAACCCGCTGACATTTCCGGTGGGAAGCTCGCCGGCCACGTGAAGGCGACCGCCGACAACGGGCTCGAGGTTCTCTCGTCGGAGGCCACCTACGACGGCAAAGAAGGGGTCCTCACCATCCCTGGTCCGGTCACCTTCACACGCGGACGGATGAAGGGCTCCGGCGTCGGGGCCACCTACGACCGGAACCGCGATGTGCTCTGGCTGCTCACGCAGGCGCACATCACGGTCACGCCCGATGCCTCAGGCGGCGGTGCCGTCGAAGGAACGTCATCGACGGCGGGACTGGCGCGCGCCGACAACTACGTCAAGCTCGTCGGCACGGCCCGCCTCACGGCGGATACCCGCACGGCGGAAGCCGACGAGATCACGGCGCTCCTCGACGAGAAGGGGGAGAAGATCCAGCAGCTGCAGCTTCGCGAGCACAGCCGGATTACTGGCACGGGAGCGGGCGCGCAGCTCATGACCGCCAGACACATCGACATGCTCTACGCCGCCGACGGCCGCACGCTGCAAAGCTCGAAGTTGATGGAAGGTGCGGTGATCGAGCTCCCAGGGGCAGGCGGCGCGCCCGCGCGGCGGATTGCCGGGACGACGATCGAGAGCATCATGTCGGCTGATGGCGCGACGGTCGCCAGCCTGACAGCGCAAGAGAAGGTCCAGGTCGATCTGCCAGCGGAAGGCGAGACGCCGGCCCGGAGGATCCACTCCGCCACGCTGCGCGCGGGTGGGGCGGCTGGGCAGGGGCTGCAGAATTTCGTGTTCGAGGGCGGCGTCGACTTTGTCGAGACCCGGCCCGCCGCGGGCAAGACACCAGCGCTCGACAGGCACGCGCGGTCCACGCGGCTCATCGTCGACACCAAACCTGGCCTCGGGGCCGTTGAGCGCGCGGACTTTCGCGGCAACGCGCACTTTGTCGATGGCGAGCTCACGGCCGACGCCCCGCGGGCGCTGTACAACATCGAGCGCGAGCTGCTCGATCTCTCGCCATCGGATGGTGACACGGGGGCGGGCCCGATCCTGAACAACCATCAGCTCACCGTCCAGGCGCGCAACATCCATGTCTCGCCGTCGACGCAGAAGCTCAAGGCCGATACCGATGTCCGGAGCATCATCAAGGCGCAGAAGCCCGCCGCGCCCGCCGCCGGAGGACGCGGCGCCGCGGCGCCGGCGCAGGGCCAGACGCACATGCCGATGATGCTGAAGCAGGACCGGCCGGTGAACGTCACCTCCAACCGCCTCGACTACGACGGCGTCGCCGAGGCGACCTACAGCGGGAACGCGTTGCTCTGGCAGGACAAGTCGAGGATCTCCGGCGAGACGATCGTGATGAACGATGACACGGGGAACCTCACGGCTCGCGTCAACGTGAGTACGACGATGATGCTCGAGGACGAAGACCCGAAGACCAAGGTCCGCAAGCTCACGGAAACCAATGCGCGCGCCGATATGCTGGTCTACGATGACGCGAAGCGGCTGGCAACCTATACTGCGACGGGCGCGACGCCCGCCAGCCTGAAGAGCGTGCAAGGGGACATCAGCGGTAAGCGAATCGACCTCTATATGAAGGAAGGCGGCAGCGAGCTCGAACGCGCGGAGGCCGACGACAACGTGGCCGTGAAGCTGGACACGCTCTACGCGACGGCCAGGCATCTGGTATACACGGCAGCGACCGACAAGTACGTGCTCACGGGCGACCCCGTCGTCTCGGTCAAGAAGGACGAGCAGGGTGCGTGCAAGGAAACGCGCGGAAATACGATGACCTATCTTCGCGCGACCGACAGCACCAGCGTCACAGCCACGATGGGAATCGCGACCGAAACCAAGCCGCTGCCGGCGTGCCCCGCCGAGCTCCGTCACTGAATGGCGACGCTCCGGACCCGTGACCTGACCAAGTCCTACGGCGGCCGTACCGTCGTCAAGGGCGTCAGCCTCGAGATCGCCTCGGGCGAAGTCGTGGGCCTCCTCGGGCCGAACGGCGCCGGCAAGACCACGACGTTCTCGATGGTGGTCGGCCTGACCGCGCCCGATTCGGGACGGGTGCTCCTCGACGGCGCCGACGTCACCGACGACCCCATGTACATCAGGGCACGGAAGGGCATCGGCTATCTCCCCCAGGAGGCGTCGATCTTCCGGGGCCTCACCGTCGAGCAGAACATCCTGGCCATCCTCGAAACCATCGGGTCGAACGGCACCGATCGCCGGACGCGCCTGCGTGAACTGCTCTCCGAGCTCGGGTTGACGCCGCTCGCGAAGTCCCCGGCCTATACCCTGTCCGGCGGCGAACGCCGGCGCGTGGAGATCACCCGGGCGCTGGTCATCTCGCCCCAGTTCATGCTCCTCGACGAGCCGTTCGCGGGCATTGACCCTATCGCCGTGACCGACATCCAGCAGATCATCTTCCACCTGAAGGCTCGAGGCATCGGCGTCCTCATCACGGATCACAACGTGCGGGAAACTTTGAAGATTACCGATAGGGCCTACATCGTCCACGACGGCGTGATTTTCCGGAGCGGGACCCCCGACAGTCTGGCGGCCGACGAGGACGTGAAGCGGATTTACCTCGGCGCCGACTTCCGATTGGACTAAGATTGAGGGGAGTTAACCGTTAGCGTTCATGGCGATCCAGCAGAGGCTCCATACCAAGCTCGTTCAGAAGCTCATTCTGACGCCGTCGCTGCAGCAGGCGATCAAGCTGCTGCCGATGTCGACGCTCGAGCTCTCAGACCTGCTGAACCAGGAGATGGTCGAAAACCCTCTGCTCGAAGAGGTTCCGACCGAGGAGCTCCAGCCGGCTGAACAGCAGCAGGCCGAAAAGCCCGAGGCCGAGAAACCGGCGACGGAAAAGACCGACAGCTGGGACGACGCTGACTACGAGTATTTCTTCGGCGACTACCTCGACGATGGGTATCGGTCACGCACCCCGTCCGAGGTCAAGGAGCTGCCGCCGATCGAGAACACGCTCTCGACGACTGGCTCGCTCTCGGACCACCTCCTCTGGCAGCTGGCGATGCAGACGACCGACGAGCATCTGCGCGAGATCGGCCGCGCCATCATCGGCAACCTCGACGACGACGGTTACCTCGTGGCCTCGGTCGAAGAGGTCGCCGCGATGGGTGAGTGGCCGGTGGCGGATGTCGAGAAGGCACTGCAGCACATTCAGACGTTTGATCCGATTGGCGTCGCCGCGCGCGATCTGCAGGAATGCCTGTGGCTGCAGCTGCGCTACATCGGTCACGAGGGCACGCCGGCGGAAAAGATCGTCACCGAGCATCTCCGGCTGCTCCAGAACCATCAGGTTCCCGAGATCGCCCGCAAGCTCGGAATGAGCATCGAGGATCTCAAGGAACACATCGAGATCATCCGCAATCTCGATCCAAAGCCCGGCAGCCGCTACAACCCGACGCAGTCGCAGTACGTCATCCCCGACGTCTACATCGTCAAGGTCGAGGACCAGTACGTCGCCGCGCTGAACGAGGAAGGCTTGCCGCAGCTGCGCATCAGTCCCGTCTATCGCCGGCTGCTCGACAAGAGCGGCCAGGAGTCGAACGACGAGACCCGCGCCTACGTCAAGGACAAGTTCCGCTCGGCGCTCTGGCTGATCAAATCGGTCGACCAGCGCCAGAAGACGATCCACAAGGTCGCCTCGAGCATCATCAACTTCCAGCGGGAATTCCTCGATCACGGAATCGAGTACCTGAGGCCGCTCGTGCTTCGCGACGTCGCCAACGACATCGGCATGCACGAGTCGACGGTCAGCCGTGTGGTCAACAACAAGTACATGCACACCCCTCAGGGTGTGTTCGAGATGAAGTACTTCTTCCACAGCGGCATCAGCAGCTCGTACGGCGAGAGCGTCTCGTCGGTGACGATCAAGCAGCGCATCCGGAAGATCATCGAGAACGAGGACCCGCGGAAGCCGTTGAGCGATTCGAAGATCGTCAGCATCCTGCAGAAGGAAGGCCTGATGCTCGCGCGACGCACCATCGCCAAATATCGCGAAGAACTCAAGATCCCGACCTCGAACCAGCGGAAGGTGCTGTTTTAGTCAGCTTCCCGCTGCCAGCTTCCAGCTTCCAGCTCGGACGCCGCTGGAATCACCTGGGAGCTGGAAGCCGGCAGCTGGAAGCCAAAATTAGATGCGCCTCGATATCACCGGCCGGCATGTCGCCATCACCCCTCCGCTCCGTCAGCTCATTGCACGCCGGCTGGCGAAGCTGGAGCGCCTCCTCAACGACAGCGCCATCTCGACGCAGGTCATCCTCACCAAGGAGAAGTACCGGCACCGCACAGAGATCATCATCCACGCGCGTGGGGATCACATGCTGCGCGGCCTGGGCGAGGGTACCGGCTGGCCGGTCTCGGTCCGCGACGCGGCGGCCAAGATCGAGCAGCAGGCGCAGACGCTGAAAGGCAAGTGGGGCGAGCGGAAGCGCCGCGGCGCCGGCGCCCGGACGATCGCGCCGTCACCCGCACCCGAACCGGTGCGGGCGCCGAAGATCGTGCGGGCGACGCGGTATGCCGTCAAGCCCATGTCGATCGAGGATGCCGCCCTTCGAGTCGAAGCAAGCTCTGATGCGTTCGTCGTGTTTCGCAATGCCGACACCGACGCGGTCAGCATCCTGTACCGCCGCACCGATGGGAACTACGGGTTGATTGAGCCGGACTGACCGTGACAGCCGTCGAGGTCGCGCAGGAGAGGCTGCGTTGACCGCATCCAGCCCACCGCCCGGCGTGACCGTCGCCACCGTGCTGCGCGACCTGGCCGATTCCCGCGCGCTCGACCTCGAGCTCCTGGCTGGCGCCGACGGCCTCGGCCGCCACATCACGATTCCGCACACGCAGAAGACCGGCCTGGCCCTGTCGGGGTTCGACGCCTACCTGCGGGGCGGCCGGGTGCTCGTCTTCGGCGAGAGCGAGATCCGGTATATCGAGTCCCTCGACAGTGCCGCGCGGACGTCCGTCCTGCGCCGCGTCCTGAGCCACGATCTGCCGTGCCTCCTCATCACCGACGCGTTCACGCCACCGCCGGAGCTGCCCATCGAAGCCGACCGCGCCCACGTCCCGCTGCTGCGCACGCGCGCCGCCACGCCCGAAGCCATGTCCCGGCTGTCGGCGGTCCTCGACACCTATCTCGCCGCCCGCGGCATCATCCACGGCGTCCTCATGGACATCCTCGGCCTTGGCGTCCTGGTCATCGGGGAGAGCGGCATCGGCAAGAGCGAGTGCGCGCTCGACCTCGTCGTCCGCGGCCACCGCCTGGTGGCCGACGATGCCGTGGAGATCCGGAGCCGCGCCCAGTCCTTCGTCCTCGGAAGCTGCCCCGAGCTGACGCGGCACCACATGGAAATCCGGGGCTTGGGCCTCATCAACGTGCAGGACCTCTTCGGCGTGGCGTCGACACGCACCTCGAAGCGTGTCGAGCTCGTCGTGCAGCTCGAGCGGTGGGAACACGGACGCGAGTACCAATCGGCTGGGGCTCGACGAAAGCTATTACGAGCTGCTGGGGACGCGCATCCCGATGATACGGATGCCCGTCGCCCCGGGACGGAACGTCGCGATCCTCGTCGAGGTGGCGGCCCGCAATCAGCTGCTGCGGTCGCGCGGACACCACGCCGCACGGCGTCTGGCCGAACGGCTCAACGAGCAGCTCGAGAATCTGGCGACGCCGGGCGAGCCCGAGCTCGAGTACGGAGAGGACCTCTAGTGCCACGCGCGAAGCGTCCACGAGTCAAGGAACGGCGTCACGCGGCCCGGCGCGCGGCACGCACTGCCGTGAGCTCGAGATTCGTCGTACTGACCGGACTCTCGGGCTCTGGCAAGTCGCAGGCGATTCGCGCGCTCGAGGACCTGGGATACTTCTGCGTCGACAATCTCCCGGTTGCACTCCTGCCCATGCTGGCCGAGCTGACCCTCCGGGCGGGCAGCGAGATCACGCGGGCGGCAGTGGTCGTCGATGTCCGCGAAGGACGCCTGCTCAAGGATTTTCCGGGCATCTACCGCCGTCTGAAGAACATGAGCGGCCTGAGCCCGGTGCTCATCTTCCTCGAAGCGGCCGAGCCGGCGCTCGTCCGCCGGTTCAGCGAGACGCGGCGGCCCCATCCGCTGTCGCCGGACCGATCCGCCATCGAGGGCATCCGCGAAGAACGCCAGGCGATGAAGGTGATGCGCCGCATGGCCGACCACGTGGTAGACACCTCGTCGATGACCGTGCACGAACTCCGTCACGTGTTCACGAGTGTCGCGAGCGGGCGGGCGCCGGGCACGCGGCTCGTGGTCACGATCCTGAGCTTCGGGTTCAAGCACGGCATTCCCGTCGATGCCGACCTGCTGTTCGACGTACGGTTCCTCCCCAATCCGCATTTCGTGCCGGCGCTGCGCCCGCACACGGGCCGCGACCGAGAGGTGCGCCGGTATCTCGAGCGCTCCGAGGCCACGGCCGACTTCCTCAGGCACACTCAGAACCTCCTCAATTTCCTCATCCCGCAGTACGTCGCCGAGGGGAAGTCATACCTGACCATCGGCATCGGCTGCACCGGCGGGCGGCACCGCTCGGTCGCGATGGCGGAGGCCCTGAAGAAAGGGCTGAGCGGCATCGAGGGCGTCCGGCTGCGCGTAACCCACCGGGACATCGCGATCGACTGATGGGAATGCAGGTGTCTTCATGAAGGTCGGCGTCGTCGTCGTCACCCACGGTCAGCTGGCAACCGAACTGGTCAACTCCGCGGAGATGATCGTCGGCGACCTGCCGCACTTTACGGCGGTGTCGATCGGCTGGCACGACGACGTGGAGCATGCGAAGGAAGAGATCGGCCGTGCGATCGCGCGCGTGAAGAGCTCGGCCGGCGGAACCGACGAGGATCCGGCCGGGGTGCTGGTGCTGACCGACATGTTCGGGGGCACGCCCGCCAACCTGGCGGTGACCTTCGTGAGCCCCCAGGTCGAGATCATCACCGGGGTGAACCTCCCGATGCTGATCAAGCTGGCACGGACATCCAAGCAGGGAGATCTGCTGACGCTGGCGCGGGAGATGCGCGAGGACGGGCGCAATGCGATCTGGGTCGCCTCGGACCTGCTGCGAGGCGAGCGGCCGTGATCTCGTGCGAGGTCACGATCATCAACCCGCTGGGGTTGCACGCCCGCGCGGCGGCCAGGTTCGTTCACACCGCGAGCGGGTTCAGCGCGCGAATCCGCGTGGCACGGGGAGAACGTGAAATGGACGGCAAGAGCATCATGGGCCTGCTGCTGCTCGCGGCGGCGCAGGGCTCCCTCATCAGGATCTCGGCAAACGGCGCCGATGAAGAACAGGCGCTCGCGGCGCTGTGCGCGCTCGTGTCGCGCGGATTCGACGAGGTGGCGCCATGCGCATGACAGGCCTCGGCGTCTCTCCGGGAATCGGCGTCGGCAAGGCCCTGGTTCTCAAGCGGGGGACTCGCGATCTCCGCTTCCGGGTGCCTGCGTGGCTCGTCGAACGTGAGCTCGAGCGGCTCGATACGGCCCGGCTCCGGGCACGCGAACAGATTCGAGCAGATCAAGGCGCGCATCGCCACGACGGCTGGCGCCGAACATGCGTATCTCTTCGACGCGCAGCTCCTCATGCTCGACGATGCAATGCTGGTCGGGCGCGCCGTGGACACGATCCGTCACGAACGGCTGAACGCCGAGTCCGCGCTCCAGCGGGCGCTCGAGCACATCTCGGCGTTCTTCGACCAGGCGCACGACCCGTACCTGCGCGAGCGCAAGGGTGACGTCGCGGACGTGGTCGGCCGGCTGACGATGAACCTGCGCGAGGCCGGAGACCCGACCGACCTCTTCCGGGATCTCGAGGGGCCGCTGGTGCTCGTCGCCCACGACGTGACGCCCTCGATCATCGCGCAGCTCGACTGGCAGCGGCTCGCCGCGCTGGTGACCGATGCCGGCAGCTGGACGAACCACACCGCGATCCTCGCGCGCTCGCTGCGCGTGCCCGCGGTCGCCGGCCTCCACAACGCCAGCGTCCTCGTCGCACCGGGCGCCGTCGTCGCCGTCGACGGCACGACGGGTGAAGTGCTGGTGGACCCCGACGCGGACACGCTCGAGCAGATCGAGGCGCGGCAGCGCCGGCGCCAGGCGCACGAGCAGACGCTCGACGAATACCGCGACCTCCCGGCCGTCACCGAGGACGGCGTCGAGATCAGGCTCGAGGCGAACATCGAGGCGCCCGACGACGCGGCACGCGCAAGCGAGCGCGGCGCCGAGGGCATCGGCTTGTTTCGATCCGAATTCCTCCTGGCAGGGGCCGGACAATCGGCGCTCGCCGAGGAGGCGCAGTATCGCGCGTATCGACGACTCGTCGAGAGCGCGGCTCCGCGACGGGTCACCATCCGTACGTTCGACGTCAGCGAACCGCAGCTGCGCATCGAGCACGCCGCGATCGAGGGAACGCGGTCGCCGCTCGGCATGCGCGGCGTCCGGCTCAGCCTGGCGATCGACGAGATCTTCCAGGCGCAGCTGCGCGCACTCCTCCGTGCGGCGGTGCACGGGCCGCTCCGCGTGATGTTCCCGTTCGTCTCTGGCCTCGAGGAGCTGAGGGCCGCCCGGGCCGCCGTCGCACAGGCCACCGCGACACTGAGAGACCGCGGCGACACGGTGCCTCAGGTCCCGATCGGGGTCATGATCGAGCTGCCATCGGCGGCGCTGACCGCCGACATCCTGGCGAGGGAGGCCGACTTCTTCAGCATCGGGACCAACGACCTCATTCAGTACACGCTGGCCGTGGACCGTACCGACGATCGCGTATCGCGCCTCTACGAGCCGCTGCACCCCGCGATCATCCGCGCGATCCGGCTGGTCGTCCGTGCCGGCCGCCACGCCGGGATTCCGGTCGCGGTGTGCGGAGAGATGGCCGCCGATCCAGTGCTGCTGACCCTGCTCGTCGGCCTCGGGCTGCGTGAGTTCAGCATGGCGCCGTCGGCCATTCCCCTCGCCAAGCGCGTGATCCGCGGCTTGCGTGCCGCCGACGCACGTGTCGCCGCCGGCCGCGCGCTGCGGGGACGGACCGCGGCGGAGGTCGAAAGAGTGCTGAGCGAGTTGACGGAGCCGGCCGAGTCGAGGCGATCCTAGGCCGACGCCGTGTGGGGGACCGGTAACAGGAGATCAGGATCAAAAGATCGGGGGGACGAAGACTGGATCTCCTGACGCTTGGACTGGCCTGGCAAAAAACGCGTACTTGAACGCCCGGCGGATTGGCAGTTTCCGCGCGCATCCTGACGCGAAATCTCGATTGACGCCCGAAAACACCGAGTTCAGAATGGCTGGACTCTTGAAAGGACTCCTGGCATGGGAAGCGTAAACAAAGTCATCCTCGTAGGTAATCTCGGACGCGACGCCGAGCTCCGCTACACGCCCGGCGGGGCGCCGGTCGCCACGCTCAACATGGCGACAACGGAGATCTGGAACGACAAGGGAGGCCAGCGCCAGGAGAAGACGGAATGGCACCGCGTCGTCCTCTGGGGCAAGACCGCCGAGTCGCTCTCGGAGTATCTGACCAAAGGCAAGCAGATCTACGTCGAGGGCAAGCTCCAGACGCGGCAGTGGGACGACAAGGACGGGAACAAGCGCTACACGACCGAAGTCCGCGGCGACCGTGTCGTGCTACTCGGCGGCGGGGGCGGCGGCGGTGCCCGTCCGCAACAGCGCACCGCCGGTCCGGCGGGCATGGACGAGCCGATGGGCGAGCCGGCGACCGAGCTGACCGACGACGATATCCCGTTCTAGATCACGGATGCAGTGGCGGGACGCGGATCACGGACTTACGGGCCGCGCATCGCGGAGAAGTTCAATCACGGGACGCGGATCTCGCGGATCAGGATCATGACGGGGCGCCGATCCCGCGGACCTCACGGGTCACGGGACCGATCTCGCGGATCTCGTTCATCACGTGACCCGTATCCCTTGATCCGTCGGTGATCAGTGTTTCTTGTCCTGTACCCTGACGAGCGCCTGCTGGGCGAGCGTGGCCTCGAACGCCTTGCTGTAGTTCTTGATCACTGTCTCGAACGCCCTGCGCGCGGGCTCGAACTGCTTCATGGCTTCGTAAGTCGAGTCCGAGCTTGTAGTACGCAGCCGGCACGCTGTCGGACTGCGGGTAGTTCGAGATCACTTTCTGGAACGCGATCACCGCTTCGGCATACTTGCCGGCACTGTACAGCGAATGACCGATGTACAACTGTGCATCGTCGGCCTGAGGCGACGTCGGGAACGTGCGGATGTAGGACTGGAACCCTTCGATGGCGAGATCGAACTGACCGGCCGTGTAGACCGCGTAGACACGATCCCACATCTGCGTCGGTGACACGTTCGATGGCGGCGCCGACACCGGTGGGGGAGCGGTCGGCGCCGGATCGACTGGTGTCGGCTCGCCGGGCGCCGGTAGCGTCACCACGGGCGCGGGCGCCGGCATCGACGACACCGTCTGGCGAAGCGACTGCAGCTCCTGGGTCATCGACGACAGCCGTACGTTGGTTTCGTCGGCCTTCTCGCGCAGTATCCTCGTGGTTTCCGCGACGCCCTCCACGATCAGCTTCTGATCGGCGAACGACTTCTGCAGCCTCCCGGCGTCGGCATCGAGCCGGACGTTGAGGGCCTTGAGCGTATCGCCAAGCCCGAGCAGCGCCGCGCGAAGCTGCTGCTGCTCTTCCTGCAGCATCCGGATCTCCGCCATGAGGAGCTTGTGCTCCTTGTCGGCGTCGGCGCTCGCCGGACGGGGCGCCAGCAGGCCAACAACGAGGATTCCAGCCGCAACCGCACGTGACTTTCTCATGACGCATCCTCTAGTGACAGAACGGGCCGACGGCCAGCAACGAACCTCGCGAAGCAACGAAGCGCCGTGTCACGTCCGCAGGCCCTCCCACAAGCCTATACCACGCTACTTGCTGGTGAGCACGAAGTGTGCGCGGCGGTTCTTCGACCAGCCGGACTCGGTGTGAGTCGGGTCGAAGGGGAACTCCTTGCCGTAGCTCACCGTCCGCAAGCGATCGGCCGGAATGCCGAGCGAGATCAGATAGGTCCGGGCGGCAGTCGCGCGGCGATTGCCGAGCGCCAGGTTGTACTCGGCCGTGCCGCGCTCGTCGGAGTGCCCCTCGATGGTGATGACCCACTCCGGATACTTCTTCAGGATGGCCGCGTTGGCGGTGAGCACTTTCTGTCCCTCGGCCTCGATCTCCGAGCTGTCGTAGGCGAAGAAGACAGGTTGAAACGGCGAGTTCTGGTTGATCTTGTCGATGTCGCTCACCTTGAGCGGATCTTCGATGATGCGGCTCCGGCGGCACGCCCACGGGCTCCGGAACAGGCTCCGGCGGTTTCGGCGGGAGACCAGTGGGGGAGGACGAACCTCCTGTACCCGGTGCCGATGGCGCCGGCCGCGCGACGGGCGGCTTCGATTTGGCGCACGCGCCGAAAGTAAAGGCGAGGGTCAGGATGACCACCGGCGTCGCAACTCGTCCAATCTGCATGCTTGACCTCTTCACTCAATAGCTCGCGGGGCCCCACCCCCGCTCGCGTTCGCGCGGCGACTTCGCGCCGCGCTCAGGCCGCAGGCGCTGCCGAATCCGTCACATCGGACTAGCCCTTCGACAGCCCGGCACGGCCAGAACCTCCAACGCCCAACTCCCAACTGCTAGCCGCCAGCTGCTAGACCCCACAGTTACTGCGACCAGTTCGGATACTTGTTCGACCCCGTCTTCGTAATCTGCCGGAGGTCCGTGCCGTCGCGCGCGACCGTGTAGATCTGCGGCTTTCCGGTGCGATCGGACACGAAGGCGATGTGTCGGCCGTTCGGCGCGAACGCCGGACTCTCGTTGCTGCCGATGCCGTCGGTGATCCCGCGCGATTCGCGCGTGCCGAAGCTGAAAATCCTGATCTCGTAGCCGCCACCGGTCTGCGATGCGTAGGCGATCTCGTTCAGCGGGGGAGGCGACCACGTGGCGCGATCGCAGTACGACTCGTCGCTGATCTTGAGGAGCCCCGTCCCATCGAGGTTGACGACGTAGACCTGCGGCTTGCCGGTCCGGTCGGACGTGAACGCCAGCTGGGTGCCGGTCGGCGACCACGTGGGCGTCGCGTCGGCACCGGGATTATTCGTGACCCGGCGCAGGTTGGTGCCATCGCGGTTGACGACGTAGATCTCCATGTTGCCATCGCGATTCGACATGAAGGCGAGCTTGGTGCCGTCGGGCGACCAGGCCGACAGGAAGTTCTGATTCTCGACCGAGCCCCTCGCCGGGTTCGACGGTGGGCGCAGGGAGCGGATCGACTGGAGGATGATGTCCGGGTAGCCGCTTCGATATGACGTGTACGCGAGCAGGTCGCCGTCGGGCGACCAGGCGGGAGCGATGTCGGTCGAACGGTTGACCGTCAGCCGCGTCTGGTTCGCGCCGTCGTAATCGGACATATAAATGTTCGAGACGTCTCGATCGCCGACCGGTCCCTTCATCCGCACGCCGTCCCGATCCGAGGAAAACGCCAGCTTCGTGCGGGCCACGCCGCGCAGGTTGCGCTGCTGCTTGTGGATCTCGTCCGCGATGCCATGCGCGTAAACGCGCCCGCCATCGGCGACCGACCTCAGCGAGCCGCTGTACTTCTTGCCGAAGGCCATCTCGCCGTTCACGACGCGCAGCAGGCGCGCTTCGACGACGATGCCATCGGCCGTCTTGCTCACCGTTCCGATCACGACGCCGTCGGCACCGAGCTCCTTCCAACGGTCGAGCGATACTCTGTCGACAGATTCCGGCCGTGGCACCGTGCGCAGGATGTCGCGCGGAATCATGTAGAACTCTTTCTCGAACGCCAGGTCATCCCACAACACGTCGCCAATGCTCTTGGCGGCGCTCAGGACCTCGGGCTCCTTCGTGAGCGGGATGAACTCCGGCACCGCCATTCGCGGCGGGCGACCGGGATCTCCGCTGATGCTGATGGCAACCGATTCCGGCTGCTGCTGTTGCGGCGGCGTTGCCGGCGGTGGATTCTGGGCGGCAAGGGCGAGCACGGCGCTCACCGTGAGGAGACTGGTTAGAAGTTTCATGGATCTCATCAACGCTTGTAATCGAAGTCCAGGTACACGGTCAATTGCGGACGATTGAACTGCTCCGGAAGAGGAGGCAGCTGGCGCGTGTTGAGGACGGTTCGCCTGGATTCCAGGTCGAGGAGCGGGTTGCCGCTGCTCTTCTCCACCTCGACATTGGTCAGCATGCCGTCCCTGCGAATCGTGAATTTCACGGTCGTGTGTCCCGCCGCACCCTGCTGCTGATCCCAGTTGGACCGGATGCGCTGGGTCATCGTGTCGATGTATTCGGGACAGCAGAAGTTGGCGACATCGAGGCGGGGCCCGCCGGCGCTGGCTCCGCCGGCGCGCTCGGCCAGTCCGCCAAACGGGATCTGGGCGGCGTTCGGCGTCAGCACGCGCGCCGCGCCGCTCTTAATCTCGGGCCCGGTCGACGGCTTCTTCGTCGAAGACTTTTCCACCGGTTTCGCGACGGGCTTCTCTGCGGGCTTCGGCTTGACGTCCGGCGCCGGTGCCAGCATCTCGGGCGTCTTCTCGGCCGGCCTCGGCACCGGCTTCGCGTCGGCAGGGGACTCGGCCTGCACCGGCCGGCTCGTGATCGCCGTCATGCCGCCGGTGTCCGCGGTCCCCGACGGACCGAGCGAAATCATCATCGGCGGAACCTGCTCCTCGGGCTGCCCGCGCAGCCAGTCCCGTGGAACGAGCACGAGCACCGTCATCAGCACGCCGTGGATCACGAGCGAGATGAGAACCATCCGGCTGAGGCCATCGGCCTCGCGGCTGCGTCCGATGAGGATGCTGCTGACCGCTTCCTGCATCTACTTTCTCTCGACTGGCTTCGACATCAGCCCGACCTTGTCCACACCCGCCTCTCGCAACTTGTCGGTCACCGTCATCAAATCCTGCACGCTCGCACCGCCGTCGGCACGGATGTAGACCGACTTGTCGTCGCGCGTGAGCAGCGCCTGCCGCACGATCTCGTGCATGATGTCGATTCTGACTTCCTTCTTGTCCACTTGCACGACGTGCGTCTTGCTGAAGTCGGCGGGCACGGTGACGTAAACCGGCTGCGCGTTCACCGGCTTCGCCCGCCGCGCCTGCGGCAGGCTCACTTCGAGCCCCTGCTGCAGCATCGGCGCCGTCACCATGAAGATGATGAGCAGCACCAGCATCACGTCGACGAGCGGCACGACGTTGATTTCGGCGAGCGAGGTCGCGACATACGAGCTCCTCCCGCGGCGTCCACGGCCGGAGTTCGTCGCGCCGTGCTGTTGAACTTTCGGCATCTAGTGTCCTAGGTGAAATTCCTCTCGCAGATATTCAGGAACTCGAGCGAGAAATCCTCCATCGCGTTGGCCGACTCCTTCACGCGCTGCGTGAAGTGGTTGTAGAAATAGACGGCGGGAATCGCGGCGAAGAGGCCGGCCGCCGTGGCGACCAACGCATCGGCGATGCCGGGGGCGACGACGCCGAGGCTCGACGATCCGGCCGCGCCGATATTGCTAAAGGACATCATGATCCCCCAGACAGTGCCGAAGAGTCCGATGAACGGGGTGATGCTCGCGACGGTTGCGAGAAACGGTACGTGGCGTTCGAGCTTGGCGAGCTCGACGGCGGTGGCACGCAGCAACGCGCGGTCGACGGCATCGAGACTCCTCAAGGTAGGACGTCCGGCGGGCGCGGCCGGCTTTGTCGCGTCGGCGGGCGGCGCCTGCCGCAGCTGCGAGTTCACTTCCGAGTACCCGGCCTGAAAGAGACCGACGAGCGGGCTGTCCTTGAGCGACGGACACACTGCCTGCACTTCGGAGAACTTGCTGCTCTTGCGGAAGACGTCGAGGAACGTCGCGGTCTGTCTCGCCGCGCGACGCAAGACGGCTATCTTGTAGAGGGTGATCCCCCAACTGATCGCCGAGAACGTGAGCAGGATGAGAAGGACGCCCAGCGACAGCCAGGAGCTGTCAAGAATCAACCGGACGATGTCGGTACTCGAGCTCAACTCGCCGGACCCAGCATCCGGCTGCGCCGCTTGCGCAAAGAGCGCAACGGCGGAGACTGGCATGTGCAAACAGCCCTCCGCGACTAAGATCAATCACCATGCACCGCTGGGACAGCGCAAGCCTGGCCAGAGTAACACGGCACCTGTAGGCTGTCAAACATCTGATAAGATGGAACTTCGCGTCACACCCCCATGCTGCGCTTTCTCTCGATTCGCCACCTCGCGGTCATCGATCGGATCGAGCTCGAATTCGGCCCTGGCTTAACAGTGTTAACCGGCGAGACCGGCGCCGGCAAGTCGATCCTCATGGGTGCGGTCGGGCTTCTCGTCGGCGGACGCGCCTCCGCCGAGCTCGTGCGCACGGGAGAGGATGCCGCGTCTATCGAAGCGGTCTTCGACACCCCCGACGGCCGTGAGGTCATCGTACGGAGAGAAGTGTCGGCGCAGGGACGGAGCCGTGCGTTCGTGGACGGCGCGCTCGTCACAAGCGGCGCGCTTCGGGATCTGTCTGGGACGCTCGTCGACCTCCACGGCCAGCACGAACACCAGGTCTTGCTGGATCCGACGACACACCTCGACGTGCTCGACGCTTACGCAGGTCTCGAGCAGGAGCGCCACGACGTCGCGGAGGCGTTCTCCTCGTGGCAGAAGCTCAAGCTGGAACGCGACCGCCTCCTGGCCGGCCAGCGGGAGAGTGCCTCACGCGCCGAGTTCATCGCCTTTCAGCTGGCCGAGATCGATCGCGTCAGCCCGAAGCCCGGAGAAGACGACGAGCTGGCCGCCACGCGACAGGTGCTGGCAAACGCTGACAAGCTGCAGCGCCTCTGCGCCGACGCGTACCAGACACTGTACGAGGGCGACCAGGCTGCACTCGCGTCTCTCGGTGCCGTCTGGCGCAAGGTCGGCGAGCTCGCGGCGATCGACGAGCGCTTCACGTCGCACCTGGCCGCCCGCGACGCGATCAAGCCGGCGCTCGAAGATCTCGCGTATTTCCTCCGGTCGTACTCAGCCGACATCGATGCCAGCCCGGCGCGGCTGCAGGAAGTCGAAGACCGGTTGGCCGCGCTCGAGCGTCTCAAGAAGAAGCACGGCCCGACGCTCGCCGAGGTCATCGCCAGGAGCGACGAACTCAGGCGGGAACTGGATCTCGTCGCGCACGGATCCGAACGGACGGCCGAGCTCGATCGCGCGCTCGCGACCGCGCGCGGCGCCTATGGCGCGTGCGGCGAGCAACTGTCGGCGCGGCGTCAGTCGGCCGCACCCGTCTTCAGCCGGACGCTCGAGAAATCACTCGGCGACCTGGCCATGGCGCGGACGCGCTGCGAGGTCCGTTTTACTGCGGCGCGGTCCGACACCGAGTGGACCGAGCGTGGGCTCGAGCAGGCTGAGTTCTACATCTCGCCGAATCCGGGAGAAGACGTGAAACCGCTGGCGCGAATCGCCTCGGGCGGCGAGCTCTCGCGGATCATGCTCGCGCTCAAGACGCTCGGCTCGAACGACGCGCCAGGCAAGACGCTCATCTTCGACGAGGTCGACGCCGGCATCGGTGGAGCAGTCGCCGACGTCGTGGGCGTGCGGCTCCAGAGCCTGGCGAGGCGATTTCAGGTACTCTGCATCACGCACCTGCCGCAGATCGCGGCATATGGAGGGACGCACCTCTCCATCTCGAAATCGGTGAAGCAGGGAAGAACCGTGACCCGCGTCGAACGGCTCGCTGCCAGCGCCCGGCACGAGGAGCTCGCCCGGATGATTGGCGGAAGCGACGTCTCAGCCGCGGTCATGGCGAGTGCGCGGGAAATGCTCGCCACCAGGCGCACGCGGGCGAAAGGCGAATAAACAGCAAAAGCGAAACGCTGCGCTTTTGCGCGCGAAACCAATGAAATACCTCATCGAAACCCACGGCTGCCAGATGAACGTCCACGACTCGGAGCGGATGGCCGGCCTCCTTGAACAGGCCGGCTACGAGCCCACCGTGGATGATACGGACGCCGACGTCATCGTTATCAACACGTGCAGCGTCCGCGAGCGGGCGGAGGAAAAGCTCTTCACCCGTCTGGGCGAGATCCGGCAGCAGGGGCTCGAACGTGGAACCCGCCCGGTCGTCGCCGTCGCCGGCTGCGTCGCCCAGCAGGAAGGCAAGTCCATCCTCGCGCGCTCGTCCGCCGTCGACGTGATCATCGGCACGCAGAACATCAAGCGCCTGCCGATGCTCCTCGAGCACGCACAGGCCCAGACATCGTCGACGACAGGCACTGGAGCCCGCACGCTCGTCGACATCGATCCGCTCGACGACGTTTCGTTTCCGCTCGGCGTCGCGAAGCGCGCCGATCCGGCGAAGGCCTACGTCACCATCATCGAAGGGTGCAACGAGTTCTGCGCCTTCTGCGTCGTACCGTACACGCGCGGCCACGAGCGCATGCGGCCAGCTTCCGCAATCGTCGCCGAAGCTCGCCAGGCGGTGGGGGAAGGAGCGATCGAAATTCAGCTCCTGGGCCAGATCGTCAATCACTACCAGGCCCCCGACGACGCGTCGTGCGACTTTGCGGCGCTCCTCGAGCGGCTGAACGAGATCGACGGCCTGGAGCGAATCAGGTTCGCCAGCCCGCACCCGCGCCACGTGACGCCTCGACTGATTCGCGCGATGCGCGAGCTTCCGAAGGTCTGCCGACACCTCCACCTGCCCGTTCAATCCGGGTCGACGCGCGTGCTCGGCGCGATGCGCCGGCGGCATACGCGCGAGGAGTACCTCGAGCTCGTGGCGAGCCTCCGGGACGCCATGCCGGACATCGCGCTCTCGACCGATATGATCGTCGGGTTCCCCGGAGAGGCGGACGCCGACTTCGACGACACGCTATCGCTCACGTCCGCGGTCCGGTACCACAGCATGTTCTCGTTCAAGTACTCGCCGCGCCCGAATACGCTCGCGATGAAGCGGATGCCCGACGATGTGTCTGAGGACGAGAAGACGCGGCGCATCGTGGCGCTGCAAACGCTGCAGCGGGACATCCAGGGCGAGCTGTACCGGCAGGCCATCGGGCGGGAGGAACAGGTTCTCGTGGAGTCGCGCAGCCGCCGGCGTGACTGGGAACTGTCGGGCCGCACGAGCGGCAACACCGTCGTGAACTTCGCGGGCGATCCCGACTGGATCGGCCGCCTCGTGACGGTTCGCGTCACCGACGCGAATCCGAACAGCCTGCGGGCGGAAGCCGTGCAGGCGACGGCGCAGGCAACGCGGTAATGCCAGGGGCATCGGGGAGCGAGGGCGTCATGCAAATCGAAATGACCATCAAGGGCCTGATGGTGGATCCCATCACCAACATGCCGATCATCATCTTGCGCGACAAGGATGGTCAGCGCGTGCTCCCCATCTGGGTCGGCGTTTTCGAAGCCAACGCAATCGCGCTGCAGATGGAGAACGTGACGACGCCGCGGCCGATGACGCACGACTTGCTGAAGAACGTCATCTGCGACCTCAAGGCGGACATCCAGAAGATTGTCGTGTCCGACCTGCGGGAGAACACGTTCTACGCCCTCATCTACCTGGTCGTGAACGGGGAGCCCGTTGCGATCGACGCACGGCCGAGCGACGCGATTGCGCTCGCGCTGCGGGCCCAGGCGCCGATTTTCGTCGAGGACCGCGTCATCGACAACGCCAAGACGGTCGACTTCGTGCCCGACAAGGAGAACTCCGAGCGCCTCCAGAAGTGGCTCGAGAGCCTCGACCCGGAGACCATGGGCCGCTACAAGATGTAGTAGCAGGATGGCGGGTACCCGCCATCCCTTGGAATCGGGTGCTTTTTAGCGCAGTTTCGAGCACAGCTGTATCGTTTTGTTGACACCCCCGCACAGGCTCCCTACAATGTCGGACAACTCTTGTCCGTACATTCAGTTGCGTCGCACGTCCGATGATCGTTGCCATCGCCAATCAAAAAGGTGGCGTCGGGAAGACCACCACCGCCATCAACCTCGCAGCCGCGCTGGCCCTGAGGGGTAAGCCGACACTGCTGATTGACCTCGACCCGCAGGCCAACAGCTCGATGTCGTATCTGGACGTCGGCAGCGTTTCGCGGAGCGTCTACGACGCGATTTCCGAGCCGAACGTCACCTTCGCGGATGTCATTCTGCCCTCGACGCTGCCGAACCTCTTCGTTGCGCCGTCGAGGATTGCGCTCGCCAAGCTCGAAGCGAAGCTGGTGGGGGAGCTCGACGCGCATTTCCGCCTCAAGGATCGGCTCGAGCCTATCCGCGAGCAGTATCCGAACATCGTCATCGACTGCCCTCCGACGCTCGGGCTGCTGACCGTCAACGCACTCGTCGCGGCGACGCACCTGCTGATCCCGATTCAGTCGTCGTACTTCGCGCTCGAAGGCACCGACGACCTGCTCGAAACGATTGAGAAGGTCCGCGCCCGGGCCAACCCCAGCCTGCGCATCCTCGGCGTCGTGATCACGATGCACGACAAGCGAACGGCGTTGGCGCGCGACATTCGATCGCAGATTGACAAGGTGTTCGGAAGCAAGGTCTTCAACACCGTGATCACGAAGAGTGTCCGGCTCGAAGAGAGTCCGGCTTACAAGGAATCAATCTTTACGTTCGCACCCGAGTCGACCGGCGCCGCCGAGTACTACCGCCTGTGCGAGGAGGTCATGGACCGTGCCTAAACCGCGAGGACTGCCGCAGACTGTCCGCATGCGCCACGACGAGCATTACGTGGAGGCGCTCACGAGCTCGGCTGGCAGCCCGATCGGCCGGATGATTCCTATCGACCAGATCGACCCGAACCCGAACCAGCCGCGCCAGGTCATGGGCGATCTGTCGGAGTTGATGGCGTCGATCGCCGAGAAAGGCATCATCGAGCCGGTCATCGTCCGGCAGCGCGGGACGCGCTTCCAGATCATCGCCGGCGAGCGCCGGTATCAGGCCGCCATCCAGGTCGGCCTCCGCGAGATCCCGATCGTGATTCGGGAAGTGGACGACAACGAGATCATCGAGGTCGCACTCGTCGAGAACCTGCAGCGAAAGGATCTGACCGCGTTCGAGGAAGCCGAAGCACTGTTTTCGCTCGCCGCGAAGTGCAACTACACGCACGAGGACATGGCCCGGCGGCTGGGGAAGTCGCGCACGTCGGTCACCGAGTCGATTTCCATCAACGGCATGCCAGAAGAGGTCAAGAACCTGTGTCGGCTGGCCGACATTCACTCCAAGTCACTGCTTTTACAGATAGTTAGACTTGGAGACCCACAGAAAATGATCGAGCTGGTCGAGAAGATCACCCGCGACGGCGGCGCGACCCGCGAAGTCGTCCGAAAAGAGACCGCCAAGCCCAAGCCAGGCCGACCCAAGGCCTACGTGTTCAGCTACAAGGCTCCCACCAAGGCCTTCAAGCTCCAGCTCAAGTTCAACAAGGCCAGAGTCGACCGCGACGAGGTCATCACGGCGCTCGAGAACATCATCGCTGAACTGCGTAGTCAGTAGATAGTTCGGCGGCTCGCGGCTCGCGGCTGGCTAGTCGTCGGCTCGCGGTCTCAGGCTGTCGCTAGTACGGCTCGCGGCTGGCTGTTGCTGAATTCGGCGGCTCGGACGTCGGTGCGCCGTGACAGTCGACTGGGGACTCAGCAACGGCCGAGCCGCGAGCTGCCAGACCGCCAACCGCGAGCCGCGAGCTGCCGACCACGACTCAGCTCGATAGTTAACATAACACTCATTATCAGACCCTCGAGAAATGACCAATAAACAAGGCCTGTGCATGGAATGTGGACCGTTTCCACGGGCGTCCGCCCTATGGTTGATGCCAGGAAGCGTCCGGCTTTCATTACTGTTATGCTGAGGCCGGTTAGCCGATGCTGAAGACGATCGACCGCTACGTCATCCGCGAAGTCGTCCCGCCGTTCGTTCTGTCCCTGCTGATCTTCACGTTCGTGCTCGAACTGCCGCCACTCATGGGAGAGCTCGAGCGGCTCCTGGCCAAAGGCGTCCCGTGGCCCACGGTCGGACGAATCATCCTGCTGCTGAGCCCCCAGGCACTCGGCCTGACGATCCCGATGTCGCTCCTGGTCGGGCTGCTGATCGGGTTTGGCCGCCTCTCGACCGACCGCGAGTCCGTGGCGCTCCTGGCGTGCGGCGTGAGCCCGTACCGGCTCCTGCGTCCGGTGCTGGTGCTGGCTGGCATCGCGACCGCCGCCACGTTGTACGTGATGATCGACGCGATTCCCGACGCCAATCAGAAATACCGCGAAATCCTCTTCGCCACTCTTACCAAGAAGGTCGAGAGCGATATCCAGCCGCGGGTGTTCTTTCAGGAGTTCCCGAACTGGGTCCTGTACCCACGCAATGAAGCCCCGCCAGGCGAGCCGGGATGGAGCGACGTCCTGCTCGCCGACACGTCAAAGCCCGAGGCCGTCGAGCTCCATTTGGCCAGGCGCGGCCGCATCGTGCTCGATTCGGCCAAGCGCACGGTAGAGGTCGTCCTGGCCGACGGGATCAAATACGGGACGGCAGGCCCGGGACAGTCGAGCGCCACGAGGTTCGAGCAGGTCATCATCCGACTCGATCCGGATTCGGTGTTTCCCCCCGTCGACTTGGCGCGCGGGATGACCGAAAAGACCATCGCCCAGCTGCAGGCGGACATCAAGGACAAGATGAGCCGCAACGAGTCGACGCACAACGAGATCATGGCCATCCACGCCAAATTCTCGATCCCGATGGCGTGCCTGGTGTTCGCAGTGATCGCCCTGGCCCTCGGCCTCAGGGTCTCGCGCGACGGCAAGCTCGGAGGATTCGTCGTCGGCATCGGCGTCATCTTCGCCTACTACATCGTGATGTTCCTGGCCGAGTCGATGGCCAAGGGCCATCGGATTCCGGCCGAATACGCCCGGTGGGTCCCGAACCTGCTCCTCGGCCCGTTTGGCATCGTCGCCCTCATCTGGCGCACCCGGCACGCGGAGGGGCGGCTCCCCTTCGGCCTTCATATGCCGCAACTCAGGCTTCCCGCCTTCGCCCGTCGTCGCTTTCAGCCAAACGACGCCGCACCCAGGACGGCCGCAGCCGCCGAACGGCCGCGGCCCGGTGTAATGGTCGTCATCCGGCTTCCGCGCTTCCATGCCCCAATGCCGAGCCTGATCGATCGCTACATCAGCCGTCTCTACGTGCGCGTCGCCGGCCTGTCGTTTCTCGCGCTCCTCGGGTTGTTCTACATCTCGACCTTCATCGACCGCTCGGACAAGGTCTTCAAGGGGCAGGCAACGACGGCGATGATCGGCCAGCTCCTGGTGCTCCTGACGCCACAGTTCATCTACTACGTGATACCGATTGCCGCGCTGCTGAGCGCACTGGTGACCTACGGCCTGCTGGCGCGCAGCAGCGAGCTGACGGTGATGAAGGCCTGCGGCATCAGCCTGTACCGCACGGCACTCTCGGTCGTGGTCCTGTCGCTCGGCTTCAGCGCCGTACTCTTTGCGCTGGAGCAGCGACTGATGGCCAGCGCGAACCGGCAGGCCGAAGTCCTCGACGCGAAGATTCGCGGACGACTGCCGAAAACGCTGAATCTGCTCAACCGCCGATGGGTGGTCGGGTCCGACAAGGTCATCTACTACTACGGCAACTTCGACCCCGAGCGGCGCGAGATGCTCGGCCTGACGATGTTCGCGCCGCGGGCGGACAGGTGGGAGCTGGCCTCCGAAACGTTCGTGCGCCGCGCGGTGTTCGGCGACAACGGCTGGGTCGGCGAGCAGGGCTGGAGGCAGGACTTCAAGACCGATCCCCCGACGTGGGCGACGATCAACCGCAGCGCGCTCCCCGGAATGGAGTCGCCGGATTACTTCACGACCGCGCCGCCAGACGCCGAACTGATGAGCGTGTCCGAGCTGCAGCAGTACATCACCGAGCTCGAGCCGAGCGGCTTCAACGCGACGCCGCTCAAGGTCGAACTCCACCGCAAGCTCGCGTTTCCGTTCGTCACGCTCGTGATGACGCTCCTCGCGGTCCCCTTCGGCGTCAGCGCCGGGAGACACGGCGCGCTTTATGGCGTCGGGCTCGGGATCGTGATCGCGCTCTGCTATTGGATTCTGATCAGCGCGTTCGTGGCCATCGGAAAGGCCGGGCTCCTGACTCCAGCCCTGGCGGGCTGGGCGCCCAACATCCTCGTCGTCGGACTCGCGGCGTACTTGTTTCTGCGAGCACGTACGTAGCGAAAACAAGCGTAGGGTCAGGTCCGCCTGAAGGCGCTACGAGTGGGTGCTCAAGCCGGGCACTACTGGATCCGCTTGGCGCGAGCTCCTGCAAAGCCGAGATGAGGTCGCTCGCAAGGATGCCCTGACGGTAGCCCTCCCGCAGCATCCGCTCCGCAATCTGCCGGGCCACGGTGGCCTGCCGTCCCTTGACCTCGCGCGGCGCAGCCGCGATGAACGTCCCTATCCCCCGCTTCACGTAGACCGTGCCCTCTCGCTCGAGGGTGTGGTAGGCGTGCTGAACGGTGTTGGCGTTCACCTTCAACTGACCGGCCAGCTGGCGCACGGCCGGGAGCGGGTCCTCCGGCTTGAGCACTCCAAGCGCCACAGACCTCTGAACCTCGTCCACCACCTGTCGGTAGACCGGGCGAGGGTCGCCGGCGTCGATCTGGAGCATTACCATATGACAACACTATCACACTAGTGAACTAGTGCACTAGCTTACTAGTTCACTAGCTGACGAAGTAAATAGGGCGCACGACCGAAGGAGTCGAAAATGACGGGAATCCAGGTCAGCGTGAAGGCAGCGTCGAGGCGAGCTTGAGGTCCGAGATCTCGAACCGTCCCCGGCCCCCGGGCGAGGCGTTGGTCAGATCGACGACGAAAAGCAGCGAGGAGGCGGACTCGAAAGGCGGCGGCGGCGAAGGCCGATCCGCGGGTAGCAGGCGGTCGACGGGCACGACGACCTGACGGGAATCGGGCGAGAGATAGACCGAGTGCGCCCACCTCGCGCCGCCGTCGATGTTGAATCGCGCCTGGACCGAGATGCGCATCGGTGCCGACGACCGGCCCGTGAAGACTACGCGGTCGAACTTCGGCAACCCTGCGGGCAACGGAACAGCGATAGCGACGTACTGACTTACCCGCTCTCCGGCGCGAAGCCGGAAGTCGAGATCCCGACTGCCGGCGGCGCTAGAAGTGAGGTCTGCCATCGACGCGGGATCTTTCTCCACGCGTCCAGGGTCCGACAGCTCCAGGACCGTCGACCCCGCGAGCACGGGCGGCGCGGCAACCATCCCGGGCGCACCAGCGCTCCTCAAGTAGATCGGATTGGTAACGAGCCACGGGACCGCCCGCGACGCTCGGACTTCGACGCGGTATACCCCTGGAGCCGGTGCCGAGAACAGCAGCTCCCCGGTTGCGGACTCGGCCACTTTCACACCCCCGCGCAGCAGCACCGCGGTCGCACCGGCTGGAAGCGTGGAACGGAACGTCAACGCGGCACCTTCGCCGAATGTCAGAACGTCCCCCATCCCCCGCTGCACGGCACCCAGACTGGCGCGGAAGTCGACCCACGCCGGCGTGGCGATGGCGTCGATGGCCGTAAATAGATGACCTGCACGCACTGCGTCGAACAGCCGGCGAGCGTCCACGGCGGCGGCGCCCGTCAGAGGCTCATCGAGCACGACTCGCAGGGCGAATGTCGCGAAGCTCGTGTCATACGACGCGAGGCCCGTCGACAAGAGTCCCGGCATGCCCCGCCGACTCCCCTCCTCCGATCGCCGAGCCAGGCCGCCGTGTGCATCGTTCCCCGCCAGTGCGACCACGGTGCGCGTCGCGGCGATCTGGTCCCAGCGCGCGAGCGTGGATGCCGGACGATCCAGAAGGGACGCGAGAGCTGGCCCCGGCCGCACCAAGGAGTCGAACGCTACGCGCGCCAGTCGCGTACGGGGCTCGTCACGCCACGCGCTGTCGAGGTTGAGCCACTCGAGGCCGGCGACGGGCACTTCCCAATCCTTCCACCCGAGCTCGGTTTTCGCGGAATCCGGGTGCGCCGCGACCGGCATGCCCCCGAGCCGAATCACATCTTCGACCACCGCCGCGGATTCTCCCCCGAGCGGGTAGGGCGAGGGTGGCATGTCGAGCGCAATCAGATGGCCGCCGTTGGTGCTGATCTCGACCGCGTCGACGCACAGAACCCCGTGGAGGTAGGCGGGCGGATCGGGCGGGCGCGTCGCGTCTCCGTGATCGGTCGTGACCACGAATTGCAGCCCCGCTCGAGCCGCGGCGGCGGCAATCGCGTCCCGGTCGCCGGATCCGTCGGACCGCGTGCTGTGGACATGAAACGCGCCGGCGACGGTTCTGGCGCGTATGGCGTCGGCGACGGCGCCCGAGGCGACCACCGGGCGAGGCGGCAGCGTGGCGAGGAGCCAAAGAAAAACGGCGGCCAGAACGGCCGCCGTCAGTCTCAGCGCGTTGCGTGTCATTGACAAGCGTTGCACGCCGGTGGCGTTACTCGAGAGGTCGGCGCGTCACACGCCGGCATCCTTGCGCATCGCGTCGGCCTTGTCGGTGCGTTCCCACGTGAACTCCGGCTCGGTGCGTCCGAAGTGGCCGAAGGCGGCTGTCTTCTTGTAGATCGGCCGGCGCAGGTTGAGGGTTTCGATGATGCCCTTCGGTGTCAGCTTGAAGTGCGCCCGCACGATCTCGCTCAGCTTGTCGTCGTCGATCTTCCCGCGTACCCGACGTGTCGATGTACACCGACACGGGCTCGGCCACGCCGATTGCGTACGCCAGCTGCACCAGGCACTTGTCCGCGAGGCCCGAGGCCACGACGTTCTTGGCCACGTAGCGGGCCATGTAACACGCCGAACGATCGACCTTGGTGGGATCTTTGCCCGAGAACGCGCCGCCGCCGTGCGGCGCCGCGCCGCCGTAGGTGTCGACGATGATCTTGCGGCCCGTCACGCCGGCATCGCCGTGCGGTCCGCCGACCACGAACCGGCCGGTGGGATTGATGAGGACGCGCGTGTTCTTGTCCATCATCTCGCCCGGGATGACGCTCTTCACGATCTTCTGCGTGATATCGGCGCGCAGCGTCTCGTTCGAGACGAGGTCGCTGTGTTGCGTCGAGATGACGACGGTGTCCACGCGGACCGGTCGGCCCTGGTCGTACTCGACCGAGACCTGGGACTTGCCGTCGGGACGGAGATACTCGAGGAGGCCGTCACGCCGCGCGCACGACAGCCCCTTCACCAGCTTGTGCGCCAGCATGATCGGCAGCGGCATCAGCTCGTCGGTCTCCGTGCAGGCGTAGCCGAACATCAGCCCCTGGTCGCCCGCGCCACCCGGGTCCACGCCCATCGCGATGTCGGGCGACTGGCCGTGGATCGACGACAGGACCGCGCAGGTGTCGGCATCGTAGCCGTACTCGGACTTGGTGTAGCCAACGTCCGCAATGGTGTCGCGAACGACCTTCTGGAAGTCGAAGGTGCAATGGGTGGTGATCTCGCCGGCGATGATGGCCAGACCGGTCGTCACGAGCGTCTCGCAGGCCACCCGAGCCGTGGGGTCCTGCGCGAGAATCGTGTCGAGGACGGAATCGGAAATCTGATCGGCGATCTTGTCGGGGTGCCCCTCGGTGACGGACTCCGAGGTGAAAAGGTAGCGGCCGTTTCGGCTCATGTCGCTTGGAGCTCCTGCGTGTGTGAATCTGGTCGGACGGAGGTGTGAATCAAATCCCCCCAATTTACCAGATTTGCACGCGCACGGGCAAGGACCGCCGAACCCGGCGCCGGGTCGCGGATTCCTCTACGGGACGTCGGATCTCGCGGATTCCCGCAGGCTCCGGGGATCGCGTAACGGCAGATTACACCGCCGGCCGCACGTCCTCCCGCTCGACGTTCGTCTCGGCGGCGCCGGCTTCAGGCGACGCGGAGGCTGGCGGGCTCGTCTTCTCGACCTCGATCGAGCAGTCCGCCAGCACAGCCGTGAGGGCCCCAATGGCCGCCGCGACCGGGGCGATGACCGTGCCAACCACTCCAACGGTCAGCGGGAATTCGGCGATGACCTTACCCTGCTGCTTGACGAGCACGCGCCGGATGTTGCCCTCGTCCAACAGACGTTTGATCTGCGCAAGAATCTGATCCGTCGTGCCTTCAATCTTCTCCCACCAGGTGCGTTCCATCGGCTTCTCCCGTCAGTGTCAGCCGCCTGAACGGCGGTCCCATACTGTGATTTGACGTCTGCCGCGCCGGATCGTTCGAACACCGGCTCAGCTTCGCGGATGGTACTTGTCATACACGGCGCGCAGACGAGCCTCGAGCACGTGCGTGTAAATCTGGGTCGTCGACAGGTCCGCATGTCCGAGCATGACCTGGATAGCCCGCAGATCCGCGCCGCGTTCGAGAAGATGGGTCGCGAAAGAGTGCCGCAGGACGTGCGGGCTGATGTCGCGGGTGATGCCGGCGGTAATGCCGTACGTCTTGAGGACTTTCCAGACGCCGACGCGCGACAGCGGTCCTCCGTCGCGCGCGTTCACGAAGAGCCAGGGCGATGCCCGCTTGCGCAGCAGCGCCGGCCGTCCATCCTGAATGTAGCGTCGCAGCCAGCCGGTAGCGTGCTCGCCGAGCGGGACGATGCGCTCCTTGTCGCCTTTGCCGAGGCACGTCAGATACCCCTCGTCCAGCCGGAGGTCGCCGGGCTTGACTGCCACGAGCTCCGAGACGCGCATCCCGCTGGCATAGAGCACTTCGATGAGCGACTTGTCACGCAGGCCGCGCGGCGTCGAGACGTCCGGTTGAGCGAGCAAGCGGTCGACTTCGTCGAGGTCGAGAAACTTCGGCAGCGCCGGCCACGCACGCGGCGCCCGCAGATCGGCGGCGGGGCTCTCGTCGAGCTTCCGCTCGAGCGCGAGAAACCGGTAGAACCCCCGGACGCACGCGACCGACCGCGCGACGGACCGTGGAGACAGTCCCTGCGTCATCAGACTGCGAACGAACGCCTCGAGGTCACGTCGCGCAAGGCTGTCGACCGACGTCCCGCGCGCCTCGGCAAAACCGCCGAGCGCCGCCAGATCGCGCGCGTAACTCTCCACCGTGTTCGGCGACACACGCCGAACGTCGCGGAGGTAGCTGATATACGTGTCTATCAGGACGCTGATCCTTTTCAGGTTCAGGGTTCAGGGTTCAGGGTTCAAGGTTCCAGCCTCGAGGCCGGGCGTTTCCGAACGCTGAACTCTGAACCTTGAACCCTGAACCTTGAACCTTGAACCCTGAACCCTGAACCTATGCCTTCCCAATCCGCCGTCGAATCGTCCACTCCGCGCAGAGCAGGGTCGCAAACCCGATGACCAGGGCGAGCGAGCGCGCGGGGCGGACGGTTTGTTCGACTTCGCCGCTCGGCAGGCTCCGCAGATGGCTTTCGAGCGGCGTGAGATCCGCGGCGCTGACGACTACGCCCTCGGTCGTCGCGGCGATCAGGCGCAGCGCGCCCTCGGCGCCGCCGGCGACACCGGACGGATGCCGCGCCGTCGCCACCACGGTGAACACCTCGTCAACACTCGCACCACTTGCAGTCCCAACCTGCAGATCGTAGCTCCCCGCGGGCGGAGCCTGAAACCGGCCCTCGAAAGTACCGGGTTCGGCTGTTGGCCAGAGGCGGATGGCGTGCTCCCGGCCGTCACCGTCGATGAGTCGGGCGCGGATCGCCGGCATGCGCGTGCGGCCTGGTGTCTCGTCGAATTCGGTCGGCCGCATGCGCGCGCGAATGGTTACGCTCTCGTCTGGGGTCGGCACGCCAGGGATGACCTTCACTTCCAGCCGCGACGGCGCGGCCAGTGCGGCTTCGGCCATGCGAGCCCTCCAAAACCGCCCGAACCCGTCATCGGCGGCCGCGCGGAAGCGCCACGCGTCCATCGCCCCCGAGAAGAGGACGCGGCCGCTTCCGTCGGGCCATTCGAGCACGACGGGCCGCCGGTCCTGTCCTTGATTCGAAGTAGCGAGCACTTCACTTCCGGGCACGCCGGCTCGATGTACCGCGAGCTCCGTGGCGCGCAGCGGGGCGCCGCCGATCGAACCGAGCTCGATGGGGTTCTCGACCAGGACTTCGTCGAACTGGGGCGACGGAATAAGGTCGAGATAACGTCCCGACGGCCGCCGATCGGGCAGCAGTACCACGGTTCCTCCGCGGCGGCGCGTGAACGCCCTGAGCGCGTCAATCTCGGACCCGCGCAGCTCTTCGGGCGCGCCGACGAGCACGGCGTCAAACGGGTTCAGCGCGTCGGTCGTCAGCGCCGCCGGCGGGTTCCCCGCCCGCACTTCGAGTCCCTTCGATGCCTGCACGAGCGTCGACACATCGAAGGTTGGATCCTCTTCGAGCGCGCGTCGCGCGAACGTCGCGTTCCACGACGGCCTCGGCTCGTGGACGAGAATCCTGAACCGATCGCCGCTCGCCGCGAGACGCAGGTCCACGGCATTGTCGGACGCCGTCGTTTCGCCATCGACCGGAATCACCCGCAGCGTAACGATCGATGTGCCGCTTGCCGGGGGCGTATACCGCAGTGCCGCGTCGAACTGCTCTGCTTCGCTCGACCACCGGTGTTCCAGATGCGCGAGCTCCGCGCCGCGTTCTTCGAGGACAATCCTCGAGGTCCTGCCCTCCATCCCTCGCGCCTCAACTACGGCGCGGAACGTGGCGGCCCAGCCCACTCGAACAGGATCCGGGTCGTCGGCCGCCACCACCCGCACGTTGGGTCCGGCTGGAGGCGCGATCGTCACGGTCGAGATCGAAACCGGCGGCGTGTCAGGCTGGAGCGATCTCATCGGACGCGCATCACCGACCAGCACGACAGCAACTGGCTCGGCGTCCGAGTCGAACCTCACAATACCGGACAAGCTGTTCGCCAGTCGCCGGCGCACCTCGTCTGCGGCTGCCGCGGAATGCGAGTCGGCCCTGACGTCGACAGGGACCGGCGCCCGGCGACGAGCCGTCCACGACGGGTCGACGAACGCGACGAGCGCGGTCAGGATCGCCGCGCCCCTCAGCAGCCCGGTAACCGTCATTGCCGGTGCTCCTCGGCCCAAGCACTCTTCAGGGCCCGGTTGCGCTCAGGCGGTCGAGTGGCCAGCGACGCACGCTCGGCGACGGCCGTCACACGGGCGACCACCTGATTGAGTACCGTCAACCGCTCGGCCTCCGTTCCCCGTGCGTCGCGAAGCTGCAGCAGGCCCTTCGAAGCCGCCTGCCAATCCTCGGCGGCCGGGTCCACAGCGAGCGCCTCTTCTGCGAGCGTCGTCAGCACGGAGGGAGCGATCGATCCGGACCTGACGGACGGCGCCAGCTCGAGTAGCCGAGTCAACAGGCCACGCGCGGCCTCCAGGGCGGCGTCGGGAGCGGGCGGAAACAACTCCCGGCGCCAGTCCGATGCTGTCGAGATCTCCCCCGTCAGCCGTCGCGAGGGATCGACCCGGCTGCGCACGGGAAGTGTGCGGAGGATGTAGCGGTTCCGTCCGAAGGCTCGCTGCAACGCCTCGACCGCCGCCCGCGCCGGAGGAAGCGCGGCGCCCGTGTTGATGGCCGCCAGACCAATCTCGACTTTTCCCATGTGCTGGATGGCGTCGGTGATCTCGCGCCGTGCGGTGTTCTCGAGCCGGCCTTCCTGGATTTCGTGAGAGTGCTCAGCCTCGGCCTCTTCGTCCTCGACCTGCCCTCCCATGAGAAACACGAAGTTCGCGCGCACGGCGCGCTGTTCGGCCGAGATGTTGGCGACCTCCTGCTCGAGCGTGGCGCGGTCGATTGCTTTCTCGCGCGCGCGCAGGCGCTCGAGCTTGAGCACGATCATCTGCTGGCTGAGGGCGTACCGCTCGCGATCGGGCGGCAGCTCGAACCCGGCGAGCGCGACCTGGCCCGGACCGGCGACCTCGATGAAAAACGTGTCCGAGGACGCGAGCCCCGCATCACCCGGCCGCTCGTCGCGTCCGACGAGGCGGTAAATCATGGCGTCGCCCGGCGCGAGTCCGATCTTCGCCAGCGCGAGATCGGCTTGGGCCTTCCAGGCCCGCCCGCTTTCGCGCGTGATGGTCAGTGGAAGCGACCCTTCCTTGAACTCGAACTGCTCGCCAGAGCCCGACACTTTGGTATAGCGCAGCTCGAGCGACTGGAGTCCGTAGTCGTCCAGCGCCGACGCCGACAGACCGACGACAGGCGTGGCGTCGGGCAACAGGAGATCCTTGCCAGGCGCCTCCACGCGAATCGTCGGAGCTCGATCAGGGATCACCGTCACTGGAAGGAGCCGGCGCGACGAACCGGCATCGCGGTCGGAAGGTTCGATCGCCAGGTAACCGCTTCGCGCGAGCGGCAGGTCGACGGCCGTGGAGCCAGGAGACTCGCGCGCGTCGAGGGCGTCGGCGCCGAACCGCACGCGCCAGCGCCCGCCGCCCTGGACGGTCAGGTTCAGGCGACTCCCCTGCAGTGCCTCGATGCGATCCGGATTCCGAACCGTCCTCGGAGGTTCGCGTGTATACGACGGCGGAACGATCGTCGCCGAGACCGTGATCGCGCTCGACGGTCCGGCCTCCATCCGCCCGATCGCCCGCTCCACGGCCTCGGCGGCGGCACGCCCGGCGCGCCCTGGCACACCCGAGACAAGCGCTGCGGCAGCGACGAACCCCGCGGCGGCCAGGACGGCGTCACGCGCGAGCGGCACCACCTGCCGTCGATCCATCGCGCCGGTGATCTCCGCCGACTCGTGAATCACCCTCGCCCGGATCGACGAAGCCGCCCGGTCAGGATGCCTGAGCAGTTCCTCGGCTGTGATGACGACGTTGCGGCTCGAGGGGTGGGCGGCCTCGACGGCCCTGGCCGCCGCGGCCGGCCTCCAGCGGACCCTGTTTCGATTCAACCACGCGATCGCCAGGCCGATTAGCAGCAGCGTGGCGCACGTGGCGGCTGCGAGCGCGGACATCCTGGCTCTTCTCAGGAGCACGACGGCTACTGCAGCCATTGGCAGCCCAACGGCGATGACGCGCAGGATCGCTTCGACCCACCGGCGCCGTGCAATGGCGGACAGATCGCCGATGAGGTCGGCCGTCCGATCGGGCCACTCACGCGGCGGCACGCGCGGCCTCCTGATGTTGATGACGCGCCGGCCGCGCGCGGAGCCAGTGCTCCGCACCGAGCAGCAGGAGTGCCATGAGCCAGAGCCATCGCGCATCGCTCGCGTCCGCCGTGCGCCATGCGTCTTTGGTAACCGAGTCCGGCGATCGCGTCAGCGCGGCCAGTAGAGAGTCTTCGAGGCGCCCGACCTCGTGCTCGTCGTAGATCGACGGATCGAGCCGCGCGACCAGCACCGCTCGGACGACTTCGGCGGCAAGCAACCCGTCGGCTGGAGCACCGACGTCAAGGAGCAGTTCGCCACCGGAGGCGGCGGCCCGAAGCAGCGGTCGACCATCGGCAGTCAGCGCCAGAGTTGTCCAGGGGCCATCACCCGCGCGCGCGCTGCCCGGCGGGGACGCCGGCGTCGTAGAGCCGGAGACAACCGGGTCGTCCAGCAGTCGAAGGACCGTCCGCAGCATCCAACCAGACCGAAGCCGCGCCGGTGCCGACTCTGCCGATGGAGCGCCGGCAAACTGGATGGCAATCGGCTGATCGGCGGAACCCGCGGGTGCGCCGGCGATCACCAGCGTCCGCCGCAGCCGCGCGACGCTCTCTTCGGCACCGGGCGGGACGACAAACCGGAGACCAGCGGCCTCCAGTCCGGTGTCAGACCGCACGGCAACAGCCGTCGTGTCCGAAGTCGCCTCGATCGACTGCTCCCGGACTCCGCTCCGTCCCGCGCCCAGCAACCTCGTGCCGTCGAACGTCGTCGTGTCCACCCGACGGCCTACCGGGATGAACCGCAGGCCCACGCCCACGGGGATCCGCAGCGCCTGTGACGCACCCAAAACACCCCGCTGCAGATCGGAGATCACGACCAGCTCGCGGCGCGCCGGTGGGCTCGACGCGAGCCAGGCGGACGCGCGCGCGAGACCCTCGCCGAGATCGCGGACGTCGATTCGCCGGCCATAGGTCGACGTGCCGAGCTCGGCCGCGGCGGTTTCCCGCGCTGCAACCTCCGGCGCGACGCCGCTGCCACCTGGAACGCGCATGCTGTCGCTGGTGTCGACGATGACCGCGCGCGCGGTTCTCGCATTCCACGCCGCGACGCGAGCCTCGGTCAGCAGGATCGGTCCGGCGAGCGCGGCGACGCCGATCGCCACGATCGCGACCCGCACCAGCATCAGGAGAATGTCCGACGGCAGACGCATCCGCACGGCTGCCGTTCTCGACGGCTGCACGAAACGCAGGCTCGGGAACGCCACGCGCGTGGCGTGGTGCGTGCGCAGCAGGTGGATGGCGATCGGAATGGCCGCGAGCGGCAGTGCCCAAATCGCGCCAGGATTCAGCCAGCCGATCATCTCGCGGTTCCCCCGCCGCGCCGGATCAGATAGCTCCTCAGCGAGGCATCGAGTGGCTGGTCGGTGACGATGCGCGTGTAGTCGATGCGGTCGCGCGCACAACGCGCGTGCCAGCGTTCGAGGAATTCGGCGAAGGCGTGGCGGTAGTTCGCGGCAGCGGCCGAGCCGGTCAAGACCCTCTGCCCCGACTCCAGGTCTTCGAGCTCGACTTCCTGGCCGAAGGGAAACTCCAGCTCGTCGCGTGTGAGGACGTGGAACACCGCCACCTCGTGTCCCATGCGGACGGCGCGTCGCAACTCGGCTTCAACGGCCTCCTCATCGTCATAGAGATCCGAGATGAGGATCAGCACGCCTCGCCGCTTGAGCAGGTCGATCGAGCGGCGCAAGGATCGCGCGGCGGAGGTCGTCCCCGACGACTGCATCTTCGCGAGCGCGGACAGCAGCGCCCGGAGATGGGACTGGCCGATGCGGCTCGGCACATGCTGCCGGACCGTCTCGTCGTAGATGGTCAGACCAACCGCATCACCCTGCCCCGCAATCAGGTAGGCGAGCGCGGCGGCCGCCATGCGAGCGTAGTCGAGCTTCGCCGCTCCGGTCTGTCCGCGGAAGGCCATGGACCGGCTCGCGTCCACCATCACCTGCGCAACCAGGTTGGTCGTTTCGCGGTACTGCTTCGTGTAGAGGCGGTCGGTGCGGGCGAACAGCTTCCAGTCGACGTACTTGAGGTCGTCGCCCGACCGGTAGTGCCGGTACTGGCTGAACTCGGCACTGTAGCCATGGAACGGACTGTTGTGGAGTCCCGACAACATGCCGTCCACCGTGACGCGCGCCACGAGCTCGAGGTCGCCGAGCGCCGTCAGCAGCACGGGATCGAGAGAGGTTGGGTGCGGCACAGCAGAGTACGCGAAAGGCGCGCGGCCGAACCTACGGACGCACGGCGTCGAGCAGGCGCGCCACGATCTGATCGGCGTCGATGCCGTCGGCCTCGGCCTGAAAATTCACCAGGATGCGGTGCCGCAGGACCGGCAGCGCGACGGCGCGGATGTCCTCGATCGACACGACGCTGCGGCCCTCGAGGAGCGCGAGCGCCTTGGCGCCAAGCAGCAGCGCCTGTCCGGCACGCGGCCCCGCGCCCCAACGCACCCAGGACCGCACGAACTCGGGCGCCGCGTCCGACGCGGGTCCCGTCGGGCGCGTGGCGCGCACGATCCGCGTCGCGTAGTCGACGATGTTCTCGGCGGCCGGCACTTCGCGGACGACCGAGTGCAGCCGCTCGATCTCCTCGCCGCTGGCGACCACGGTGATCTGCGGATCCGCGAGCCCCGTTGTCGCCGTCAGAATCCGCCGCTCCTCCTCCGCGGACGGGTACTCGATGACCACGTTGAACATGAACCGGTCGAGCTGGGCTTCCGGCAGCGAATACGTGCCCTCCTGCTCGATGGGATTCTGCGTCGCGAGGACGAAGAGCGGCCGGTCGAGATCGAACCGCACGCCGTTGACGGTGACCTGATACTCCTGCATCGCCTCGAGCAGCGCCGCCTGCGTCTTCGGGGGCGTGCGATTGATTTCGTCGGCGAGGATGATGTTCGCGAAGATGGGACCCTTGATGAAGCGGATGACGCGCTTGCCCGTGGCGCGATCCTCTTCGATCACTTCCGCGCCCAGGATATCGGAGGGCATCAGGTCGGGCGTGAACTGAATTCGGTTGAAGCGCAGATCGACGGCCTCGGCCAGCTTCTTGATGAGAAGCGTCTTCGCCAGACCCGGCACGCCGCGGAGCAGGCAGTGTCCGCCCGCCAGAAACGCGACGAGAATCTCGCGCACGACGCGCTGCTGCCCGATGATGGCCTTCGCGAGCTCGCGCTCGAGCCGGCCGGCCACCTCGGCGACACGCTCGAGGGGGATGGGAGGTGACTGGGGATCGGTGAGACGGAGGGTGCGATCGGCCATTCTGTCAGTCGGAACGAGTGTACTACGGGTGGCGGATGTGGGTCGGGGTTCGGGGTTCGGGGTTCGTCGTTCGTGGTTCTGGGTTCGGGGTTCGGGGTTCGTCGTTCGGGGTTCGGGGTTCGTCGTTCTAGGTTCGGTGACCCCGGTTTGCACGCTGCGGTCTTTCATCGGGTCGAGATGCCGGACAGGTGGTACGAGAGCCGAGGCGCTGGGTCAGGGCGGCGAACCAGGAACCAGGAACGACGAACCCAGAACCACGAACCTCGAACCACGAACCCAGAACCCCGAACCCCGAACCCCGAACCCCGAACCAAGTTTGACACCCCCAGCCCCGAGGAGTAACGTACGCGACCTGCCCGCCGGTGCGGGTCGACGGACGTCAGATGCCAACACAGTCCAAGTGGGAATCCCTTCCGACCGAAGCTATCAACCCGGTCAGCCTCGCGATCGACAAAGCCCCGGTCTCCGAGATCGTCGACATGGTGATCAACGAGGACCGGAAAGTGATGGCCGCGGTCCAGAAGGAGAAGGAGCGCATCGCGCACGGCGTCGAGATCATCACCCACGCGCTGCGCAAGGGCGGTCGCATCATCTTCATCGGCGCCGGCACGAGCGGGCGCCTCGGCGTCGTCGAAGCGTCGGAAATGCCGCCGACGTTCGGCACTTCGGCCAAGACCGTTCAGGCGATCATGGCCGGCGGACAGGAAGCGGTCTTTCGCGCCAAGGAAGGCGTCGAAGACAACTACGAAGAGGGTGCGCGCAGCATCAGCCGGCTGCGCCTGACGCCGAGGGACGTGGTCATCGGCGTCTCCGCCAGCGGCATGACGCCGTTCGTGCGCGGCGGCCTGACGCGTGCGCGCAAAGCCGGCGGCAAGATCATCTTCATCACCTGCTGGCCGGGTTCCGAGCTGCAGAACTTCGTCGACCTGCAGATCGCGCCGGCGGTCGGGCCCGAGCTCATCGCCGGATCGACGCGGCTCAAGGCCGGAACCGCGACCAAGATGGTCCTCAACATGCTGACCACGATCGCCATGATCAAGGTCGGCAAGACCTACGGCAACCTGATGGTCGACGTGCAGACGGGGTCCGAGAAGCTGAAGGACCGCGCGCGCCGCATCATCGTCTCGGTGACGGGGCTGACCTACGACGAGGCCGACGCGCTCCTCAAGCGCGCGAAGTGGAACGTCAAGGCCGCCATCGTGATGCAGAAGGCGACGCTCACCCTGGCGCAGGCGCTGCGACGGTTGAAGAAGGCAGAAGACTCCGTGCGCGTGGCGATCGGCGAGGCTGCCGACCCGGCCCCGCGCGCGCCGATCAAGACGCCCTGAGATCGGCCGCTGCGGCCTCGTCCAGCACGACCTCGACGTCGGGGTGCACCTGAAGGAATGACCCCGGCAGCTCGGGCGTGACCGGCCCGCGCAACAACCGCTCGACAATCGACGCCTTGGCTGACCCCATCGCGACGAGCACGATCTGGCGCGACTGCAGGATCGTCGCAATCCCCATCGACAGCGCCTCGGCCGGCACGGCCGCCGGATCTCCATCGAAGAGCTCCGCATTGCCGCGACGTGTCTCGGGTTCGAGCGTGACGCGGTGGGTCCGCGCCTGCAGCGCCGGCGCCGGCTCGTTGAACCCGATGTGGCCGTTCGTGCCGACGCCGAGGATCTGGATGTCGATGCCTCCGGCCGCGGCGATAGCGCGCTCGTATCGTGCGCATTCCTCCACCGTGTCGACGGCGGCCCCATTCAGGAAGTGGATCCGATCGAGCGCCAGGTTCACGCGCCCGAAGAGGTGGGCGTTCATGAACGTGCGAAAACTGCCCGGGTGATCGGCGGGGATCCCGACGAACTCGTCGAGGTTGAACGTCGTCGCGCGGGAGAGATCGGCCGTCCCGTGCTCTACGCGCGAGGCCAGCTCGTGATAGAAGCCGACCGGCGTCCGCCCGGTGGGAAGCCCGAGCACCAGACGGGGATTGGCCGCGAGCGCGCCGGTGATGCGATCGGCGAGGGCACGGGCGGCCGCGCGTTCGTCCGGAAAGATTGCCAGCCGGGGAGGACCGGGCGTTCGCGTCACGCGGATTGATACCTCGGAATACGCGCTCCGCCCTTCGCTTCCTGAATCGCGAGCGACACGGCGCCAGCCGCCGGCTCGCGGTCGAGCAGGCGCGCCGTGCTGTTCGGAACCGCCAGCGGAAGGCGCCGCTGCATCTCATCGCGAAGCCAGGGGACCGCGCGGAAGATCCCCCCCGCGAGGATGAACGGAAATGACTCTTCGCCCATCCCGAGCCGCCTCGCCACGCTCACCCCAGACGACTCGAGCTCATCGGCCGCGCCCCGCAGGATACCCGACGAGGCCTCGTCGCCCTCGCTGAAGGCGGCCTGCACACAGCGAGCAAGCGAACCGATCGCGGAAGGCTGCAGGTTGTTCTGATAAACTTGGTGGATCAGGTTCTGCGCCGCGGGCACGCCGAAATGCTGCAGGAGGAGCGGCGTGAGCATGGTGCGGGGTCCCCGGCGATCCGCCTCGCGCAGCACCGCACGAATCGCGGCGCGGCCAATCCAGAACCCGCTCCCTTCGTCGCCGAGAACGTGACCCCAGCCGCCGGAGCGTGCCCCTTCGTTCCGGGCGTTCCGGCCGTACGAGATCGAACCGGTGCCCGAGATAATCACGACGCCCGGAGCGCCGGGCGCGCCGGCCTCGAGCGCCACGAGCGCGTCGTTGACGACGATCGTGCGCGCGTGCGCGCCGATGCGCCGCATGATCCCGGCCACAACGAGCAAATCCTCCGGCCGATCGACGCCCGCAATCCCGAGGCAGATGGCCGCCGGCACGATGTCGCGGTGACCGATCGCCTCGGCCATCGCGTCGTGCAGCACCTTCTCGACCTGCAGCTCACCAGCAGCTTGAAGATTGGCGCCGGTGGAGCGCGCTTCGGCGATGAGCGTACCGTGCTCGTCCGCCAGATGACACACCGTCTTCGTGCCGCCCGCGTCGATACCCAACACGTGAATCATGGAACGCGTCAGCTTATCAGCAACGGCTTGACACGGAGGATGCCGGACGCTCGCCACCGGCAAATTCCCGTTGATGGCGCGGAAAATCCATTGACACGACACGCGGCAAACTGTTAGATTCAGGGCTTTTATGCGTCTTTCAGGAGTCCATGCCACGCTCCGCCGTGGGTTCACGGTCGCCGCGGTGCTGGCGCTTCTGACGGTTGCACCCACCTTCCCGCACGCGTCTCCAGAAGCCGCGCCTCCAGAAACGCGCGCGCTCTGGGTCCTCAGAACATCGCTCGGTTCATCCGAATCCATCGCGACGCTCGTCCGCACTGCGCGCGACCACGGGTTCAACACGCTCCTCGTGCAGGTGCGAGGGCGCGGTGACGCGTACTTCACGAGCAGCCTCGAGCCACGCGCCGCCGATCTCCAGCGTCAACCGGCCAGCTTCGATCCGCTGGCGACCGTGCTGGCCAGGGCTCACGAGGCCGGGATTCGCGTGCACGCGTGGGTGAACGTCAATCTCGTCTCGAGCGCCGCCGACCTGCCGATCGCACCGACGCACCTCGTCCACCGCCATCCTGAATGGCTGATGGTTCCGCGCGATCTCGTGCAGGAGTTGTCGAGGGTGCCGGAGGAGAGCCCGGCCTATGTCGGCAAGCTGGCGCGCTGGACTCGGGCGCAGACCGCCGGACCGGCGGGGGCGGCCAGTCTCGAAGGGCTCTACACGTCACCAATCCTCCCCGCGGCGGCCGATCACATCAACACCGTCGTGCGCGATCTCGTCACGCGCTATGCGGTCGACGGCGTTCACCTCGACTACGCACGCTACCCGACCGAGCGCTTCGACTACAGCCGCGGAGCGATCCGCGCGTTCCGCGACGCCGTCCGGCCGCAGCTGTCTGCCGCCGTGCGCCGCGATGTCGACGGCCAGGAGGCCGAAGACCCGCTCGCCTATCCGGACACGTTTCCCAACGAGTGGAAGGCGTTCCGGATCTCGCGCATGACGACGCTCGTGAGCCGCCTCAGGACGACCGTCAAGGCGGCACGACCCGAGGCGTTCGTCTCGGTGGCGACCGCGCCCGACATCCAGGAAGCGCGCGATCACCGGCTGCAGGACTGGGCCGGATGGCTGCAGGCGGGCCTTGTCGATGCGGTCTGCCCGATGGCTTACACGCCGGAGGCCGCCAAGTTTGCCGAGCAGATTGCGGCCGCGACAGACGTCAAAGGCGGACGCGCGGTGTGGGCGGGCATCGGCGCCTACCGGCTCGCACCGGCGCAGACGATCGAGAACATCGAAACGGCGCGCCGTCTCGGTACGGCCGGCGTGATCCTCTTTTCCTATGACAGCCTGATCGACCCGCGGCAGTCCTCGCCCGACTACATCGCGGTCGTCGGCCGGTCGGTCTTCGCGAAGCCCGCCGTCGCCTCGACCGGCACACGGTGACGGCCGCCGACGGCCCATGACGCTGACCTGGCTCGACTACACAGTCATCGCCGGGTACCTCGTCGCCATCACCCTCTTCGGCTCCTGGTTCGCGCGCTTCCAGAAGACGACGCGCGACTACTTCCTGAACGACCGGTCCGTCCCGTGGTGGGCCATCTGCTTCACGATTGTCGCGACCGAGACGAGTACGCTGAGCTTCATCGGCGTGCCGGCGCAGGCGTTCGCGGGGAACATGACGTTCCTCCAGCTGGCGATGGGCTACATCATCGGGCGCCTGCTCGTCAGCTTCCTCTTCATCCCCGCCTACTTCCGCGGCGAGCTCTTCACGTCGTACGAGCTGCTGCAGCGGCGCTTCGGCCCGGACGTCAAGAACGTGGCCGCCGTCATCTTCGTCGTCACGCGAACGCTGGCCGACGGCGTCCGGCTCTTCGCCACCGCGCTCGTCATCACCGTCGTCACCCAGGTGCCCGTAACACTCGCCATCGTCCTCATCGGCACCGCGATGATCATCTACACGACGCGAGGCGGCGTCTCGGCGGTCATCTGGACCGACGTGGTGCAGATGTTCATCTACGTGGCGGGCGCACTCGTGGTGTTCGTGTCCCTGCTCCAACAGATTGACGGCGGATGGGGCACGGTCGTCTCGATGGGCGGTGCGGCCGCCAAGTTTCGCGTGTTCGATTTCGCCGTCGATCCAGGACGTGTCTACACGTTCTGGGCCGGACTCTTCGGCGGCGTCGCGCTGACGCTGGCCACGCACGGCACCGATCAGTTCCTGGTCCAGCGCCTCCTGTCGGCGAAATCCGCGCAGGAGCGCGGCAACGGGGCTCATCCTGAGCGGCGTCATCGTCTTCGTGCAGTTCGCGCTCTTCCTGGTGATCGGCGTCGCGCTCTACGTCTTCTATCAGCAGACTCCCCTGCCCAGGCCGCTCGCGACCAACGACGAGGTGCTGCCGCTCTTCGTCGTCACGTCGCTGTCGCACGGCGCCGCCGGATTCATCGTCGCGGCGATCGTCGCCGCGGCGCTGTCGCCGTCGATCAACGCGCTCGCGGCGACTACGGTCAACGACTTCTACCTGAAATACGTGCGGCCCGACGCCGACCAGGCGACGCTGATGCGCGTGTCGAAGTCGGCGACGATTTTCTGGGGCGTGGCCCAGATCGGCGTCGCGATCGGCGCACAGTGGATCAGGTCGGTACTCGACACCGGGCTCGCGGTGCTCTCGCTCGCCGCCGGACCGGTGCTCGGCGCCTTTCTCGTCGGCGTGCTCACCGATCGCGTCGGATCGCGCGCCATGATCATCGGCATGGCCAGCGGCGTCGCCGTCCTGACGTGGGTCTGGTGGACGGCCGCCACGGCGTGGACCTGGTACGCATTCATCGGCTCGTCGGTCACCTTCGCCGCCGCGCTCGCGGCGTCATTCGTCCTTTCGGACGATTCATCGAGCCGCGGTCATGCCTGAACGCTTTGCGGCAGCGGCGGCGCTGTTGCGCGAGGCGATTGCCGGCGGGGTCTTCCCCGCCGCGTCGGTCGAGGTCGGACGCGCGGCCGGGCCGCTCTGGCGCGACGCGACCGGTCGCCTGACCTACGAGGCCGACGCCCCGCCGGTCGATCACCAGACCATCTTCGATCTCGCATCGCTGACCAAGGTCATCGCGACGGCCACGCTCGCCATGCGGGCTGTGGACGACGGCCGGCTGAACCTCGATGACCGGGTCGGGGCGTGGCTCCGTGACTGGAAGAGCGCGGACCGCATCGACGTGACGATTCGCGACCTGCTGGCACACGCGTCAGGCCTGACCGCCTATCTGCCCTTCTTTCGGGACTACACCGGCCGCTTCGAGTTCGAGCACGCAATCTGCTCGCTGCCGCTCGAGTACGTGCCACGATCTCAGTCGATCTACAGTGACCTGGGCTTCATCCTGCTCGGGTTCATCCTCGAAGACGCGCAGCCGTCGGGACCGGCGTTCCACGGCGCGCCTGGAGCGATCGATCCGTCCCGCAGGCTCGCGACGCAATTCCACCGGCTGGCGGCGTTCTTCACCGCCGAGCCCCTTCGCTTCAGTCCACCTCGCGCCTGGAGAGTGCGCACCGCCCCGACCGAGATCGACAGCTGGCGTGGACGGCTGCTCGTCGGCGAGGTGCACGACGAGAACACGTGGGCGCTCGGCGGCGCGGCGGGACACGCGGGCCTCTTTGGAACTGCTGCCGCCGTCGGCACCTTCGCCCGTGCCGTGCTGCGGACGATCGCCGGCGAGCTGATTCTCGCGCAGCCAGAGACGATGCGGGCTTTCATCACGCGAGCGGACGTGCCTGGCAGCTCACGCGCGCTCGGCTGGGACACGATGCTTCCAACCTCGTCGTGCGGAACGAAGCTCTCGTCGACGTCGATCGGACACACGGGATTTACGGGCACGTCGCTCTGGATCGACTGGGAACGCGACCTTTACGTCGTGTTCCTGACCAACCGCGTGCACCCGACGCGAACCAATGAAGCCGTCAGAAGAGTGCGGCCGCGCCTCCACGACGCCATCGTCGCCGGACTCGATACGCCTGGATTCTGACCGCTCCGCGCGCTCGACATTCAAGCGAGCATCGCTCGGCTTATACTCGACCCCGACATGGGTTTGTTCCGGCGGCTCAGGGCTCGACTCGAGCCGATTCTCCAATCCGACACCGCATTCATTGACGCCGCGTACCGTGAGGTCCTCGGTCGCCCCGCCGACCTCGATGGCCTCAACCACTACAGAACCGTCTTGCGCGACGGCCTGAGCCGCTCGGCAGTGTTGTTGTCGTTGATGCGCTCCGACGAGTTCACGAAGACGTTGAAAGCCGACCTGCCGACGATACCGAGCCTCAGGATTCTGCGGCCTGACCGGTATGCCGCGACAATCGACCGCACGAACGATGAGCCGATCTGGCTGTTCAACGCCCAGTCGCCGTCGGACTTCGACTGGCTCGAAGCCGCGATACTCACCAACGGTTACTACGAGAAGCCCGGTGTCTGGAATCTCGGCATCGATTCCGACAAGCGCATGATCGCCGAAATGATCGCGTCGTTCGAACCGCGGAAAGCTCTCGAGTTGGGCTGCGCTGCTGGCGCTGTGCTCGAATGCCTCGCAGAGCGCGGCATCGACGCAGAGGGTGTCGAAATCAGCTCGATGGCGATTGCCCGCGCGACCGACCGCGTTCGCCCCAGGATCCATCAGGGCGATCTGCTGTCGCTCGAGCTCGATCGGGACTACGACGTCGTGTTCGGGCTCGACGTGTTCGAGCACCTGAATCCGAATCGGATCGAATCGTACCTAACCAGACTGCGGGACCTCATGTGCGAAGGGGGTTACCTCTTCTGCAACATCCCGGCGTTTGGGCAGGACCAGGTGTTCGGCACCGTGTTCCCACTCTACGTCGACGGGTGGGAGCGCGAGGCCGCTGATGGACGCCCGTTCTCGGCGCTGCACGTCGACGACCTCGGCTACCCCATTCACGGCCACCTCACCTGGGCAGACGCACAGTGGTGGACGAAGCGATTCGAGGCCTGCGGGTTGGTTCGCGAGATCGAGGTCGAGCGGGCGCTTCACCAGAAGTATGACGCGCACATGGAGAAGCGGTCACCCGCGCGCAAGGCGTACTTCGTGTTCTCGAAACACGCTTCTTCCGACGCCCGGCTGCGGATGACCCGCCGGATTGGCGCGGGTCCGTCGTCGGTCGTGAGGTAGGTTCCGGGTCAAACGAGAAAACGGGCATTCTCGTTCCGGTCGGAACGAGAATGCCCGCCACTCTGCGTCAGGCCCGCCTACGGCTTGACGACAATCGCTGTCGTGCCCTCACCGGCCGGACCCGTCGCCTGGACGACTCTGACGGTGATGACCTTCGTGCCTGTCGTGGTGAACGTCGCGGTCGCGCGGTTGCCGGTCGTGCTCGACGACGCGGGAATCGCGCCCGCACCGAAGTTCCACTCGTAGCGCAAGATGGTCGACGTCGCGCCCGACACGACGGCCGTGAAGATGACCGTCTCACCCACGCTCGGATTCGAGTTCGACGCCTGGATGACGATGCCCGGCGGCTGCTGCGGCAGGATTGTCACGACCGTCGCGACGGTTTCGGTGAAGCCGCTCGCTTCTGTCGCCGTCGCCGAGACACGGTAGGTTCCGTCTTCAATATAAGAGTGCTGCACGGGCGTCGACCCGCTGATGGCTCCGAGGGATGTTCGCCCACCGTCGCCGAAATCCACCGACACGTCACGAATGTTCGCGGCCGTACCCACACCGACCGTGAACGTCACCGGCGTACCTGCGGCAATCGACGTCGTCGGGCCGGTAATCGTCACGCCAGTTCGCGGGTTGAGGTTGACGTTGACCGTCGCGGTCTTCCCCGCCACGTTCGCTGTCACGACCGTGTTACGGGTGGCCGTGAGCGTCGTCTTCGCTACGCCATTCGAGTCGGTCGTCGCCGAGCCCGCCGCGAGCTGCCCCTGATCGGCCGTAAACGTCACCGGCACGCCGGCAATCCCGGCGCCGCTGACATCCTCGACGCGAGCGGCGATCTCGGTCGTCCCGCCCCCCGGCGGCAGCACCTGCGGCGTGGCGCTCAGCAGCACGCGCTCGGCGGCGGCCGTTCCGACGCGCAGGCCTTCGAGCTTGCCCGACGCGCCGCCGGAGAACGCCGTGATCGTCGCCGTCCCGCTCTGCCCGCTCGAAATGAAGCGCACCCGGACCTGGCCGTTCTCTGTCCGAGCCTCCACCGGCTCTATCCGCCCGAGCGTCGTCGTAAAGGTAATGACCGTCCCGTTCTGCACTGGCGTGCCCGCGCCACTCGACGATGTCGAGGTGGGGGTCGTGGGCGTGGGGGTTGTGCCCGGCGTCGTCGGTGTCGTGGGCGTGGTCGGAGTTGTCGCCGTCGTGCCGTTCTCGATGGCCGTCGCGACGATCTCGATCTCGCCGTTGAGCGGCACCGTGTTCGAGGTCGCAAAGAGCGAGATGACCGTGCCGCCAGGTGCGAGGAGCGGCACCTTGTCGCAGGCCGAGAGGAACGTCATGGGCAGGAGCGCAATCGCCGCGAGGCCGACGCGACGCACCCAGGCCGACGATCTGTCTTGTGCTAGCATAGAAAAACCTAAGGATTGTAATCTCATGCGTTTACGCGGTTTGCGAAGTCAGGACGCGGAGCGCGGATACGCTATGGCCGCGTTGCTCGTCGCGCTCGCCATCATGACGATCCTGCTGTCGATCGCGATGCCGGTCTGGCGTCACGAGGCGCAGCGCGAAAAAGAAGCCGAGCTCGTCTTCCGAGGCGAGCAGTACGCGCGCGCAATCGCCCTTTTCAGGTTCAAGAACGCCAACCTTCCGAACGCGCTTCCCCCCAGCATCGACTTTCTGGTCGAGAATCGGTTCCTGCGCAAGAAATACAAGGACCCGATGACGAAAGACGGCGAGTTCCTGCCGCTGCAGTTCGGCTCCCAGCAGCCGGGCGTGAACCCTGGTGCCGGCGCCACTCAACCGGGTGCCACTCAACCGGGCGCGGGCCGGGGCAACACGTCGCCGGGCACGGGCAGAAGCAACACGCCGCTCCAGCCGCTGCAGCCGACCGGTCAGGTCGCGGGCGGCATCTCGGGCGTTCGCAGCAAGAGCGAGGAAACGTCCATCCGGACCTACCGCGGCGCGACGCGCTACGACCAGTGGCAATTCACGTTCAACATCGCCCCGCGCCCCGGCGGTGCGATGCCGATGGCCAACTCGGCCGACGGTCGAGGCAATAACCCCAACGGCGTCCCACCGGGAGGCTTTGGCGGACCAGGGCAGCGCGGCGGACCGGGTTCGCGCGGAAACAACCCCGGGCAGCGCGGCGGCCCTGGCGGCTTTGGACCGGGGGGCACGCCACCGCCGCCGGTGATGGGACCGGGCGGCAACCGCGGCGTCACTCCTGGCGGACGCGGACGGGGCTTCTAGCATCACTTGGCGCTCATCTTTTCTCACTGCTCGCGGGGCCCCACCCCCGCTCGCTCTCGCGCGGCGACTGCGCGCCGCGCTCGGGCCGCAGGCGCTACCAATCCGCATAGGTCGATCCGTCCAGGGCCGTGCCCTGCGCGCCACTCTTCACGTTGTAAATCCCAGGCTCAGCCGACGGGTTGCTCGGGTCGGGCTCGGCCGGCTCGGTCTGCCACGTGTCAGCCGAGTGCGTAATCGGATCCTCGGGGATCTTCCGCATATATCCGTCGCTGACGAGCGTGTCGAGCGAACTCGGATACTTGTTCTTGTCGGCGTAGTACTGGTCGATCGCGTCGCGCATCCGGAAGAGGTCGGTCCGCAGCACGCTCTCCTGCGTGTGACGCACACCGTTCCTGTATTGCACGACACCCATCGCCGCGAGAATCGAGATGAGCGCGAGCACGATCAGCAGCTCGATGAGCGTGAAGCCAGCGGCTCGCCGCCTGCGACCCTCGGCTCGCGACTCGAGGACAACGAATCGACGCCGAACGCTCGCGCGGGTCTTCATGATGCGTTCCTTCCCGAACACCCAGTGTTACGTGCTGGCAATTCCGCTACCAATCCTTGTATTTCGTTCCGTCCAGCCCGGTGCCGGACGCCTTCGTGTACACGTCGTAGACGTTCTGCCCGCCCCAGGCGAACGCATCGGGCCGATCCTGATACGCCCGCAGCCCCCAGTCGGTCGAGTTGGTCAGCGGATCGATCGGGATCCGCCGCAGGAACTTGAGCTTCCGCCCCGACGCATCGTTGGCGACGGTGACGCCCTCGACGAGCGTCTCGAGGTTCGGCGGATAGCCTTCGCTGCCGGTCCGGATTTCGGTCGCGGGAATGAGCCCCATGTCGACCGCGTCCTTGAACTTGTCGATCGCCGTTCGCATCTCGCGCAGCGAGCGCCGCAGCTCGGCTTCCTTCTGACGCTGGTTCGCAACCTTCGCGAGCGGCATTACCGCCGACGCGAGGATGATCAGGATCGTCGAGACGATCAGCAGCTCGATGAACGTGAAGCCGCGCGCGCCTCGATATCCCCGCAGCGTCACGTCATCACCTCACCGTCACCGAGACCGGCGTGAAGAGCAGCGGCAGCGCCCCGCCTTCGGGGTTGCTGCGCGACGCCGCTCACCTGAATCAGCGAGTTGCCGGGCCCGACCGCGTCGAAGAGCAGCGCCGCGAGCAGGCCCGATCCTGAGGCACCGGCCTGATCGCCGCTCCGCGCGACGGCGATGTCCACGCGCCCGGTCGCCACGTCGATACGAGGCGTGAAGTTGGCCGTGACGCCGCCCTGACGCATGAACGTCCCTTCCTGCACGTTGCGCACGCGCAGCACGGCGGGTTGAAGGTCACGGTCAGCGTGATCATCGACAGCCGCGACGCGTTCGCGACGGCGAGCGGCACCGTGTACGGCCCGCCCGCGGTCCGGAACTCCTGCGGCGCCGTCACGGTGATCTGTGCCGACGGCACGGGCGGAATCCGCCGGCGAAGGAGCCGGCGCGACCGACGGGATCGCGCGGGGGCACGACGCCGGCCGGCGGCGGAAGTGCGCCGACCGGCGGCGGAGCCGCAGGCGCCGCGGGTGGCGTCGTCGGAGCCGGCGGCGGCACGTTCGCCGACACCGGGGGCACGCCGGTCGCCGGCACCGGTGTTCCCGCAGGCGGCGGCAGGAACTGCGGCGTCGTCGTCGTGATCGCGGTCGGCTGCGCGGGCACCTGCGCCGCGGCCGGTTCCTCGGCGGCCGGCGGTTGAATCAGCGGCGGCGGCCCGGTCAGCCCGACGTTCTGCTGCGTGCCGATATACATCGGCGCCAGGTCGTCGACGGTCAGCTCGTGCGTCCGCACGATGTGCGGCGTCAGGAGCATGACGATGTCGGTCTGGCTGATTTCGTCGCTGGTCGATCCGAAGAGCGACCGGAGGCCGGGCACGCGGACGAGTCCGACCATTCCCGAGATGACTCTTGCGCTGGTCATCCTTCAGGAGACCGGCGAGCAGGTTCGACTCACCCTCGCGCAGCCGCAGCCGCGTCTTGACGCGCCGCGATCCGAACGACGGCACGTCCTGGCCCGCGACGCTGATGTTCGGGCCGAGGTTGCTGCTCTCGACCGTCAGGTCGAGGATGATCTCCCCTTCGTAGGTCACGCGCGGGGTCATCGTGATGTTGACGCCGACGTCCCGATAGGTGAACGACGACTGCGGGATGTTCGCGAAGCCGCCGGCCGCGGCCGCACCGAAGACGGTCGACACGACGGGAATCTGGTCGCCGAGGTTGAGCGTCAGCTCCTGCCCCTCGGCGCCGCGCAGCTGCGGCTTGGCGAGCTGTTTGGTGCGCGAGTCGGTCTCGAGGAACCTGAGAAACGCCGTCGGCACCGTCAGGTAGAAGTCCGAGGTGCTGATGCCCTGCGAAATCGTATTGAGGTTGAACGGCGGCGGCGCCGTCGGCGGGATCGTCCCCGACGTGTTGGGCGGCGCCGCTTCCGGCGAGAACGTCAACCCGAGCGCGTAGTCGCTGAGGTTGATGCCGAACTGCTTGGCCCGGTTGCGATTCACCTCGAGGATCTGCACCTCGATGACGACCTCGGCGCGCGGCTTGTCGAGCGCGCGGATGAGCCGCTCGGCCACCGCCACGACCGGCGCCGTCGCGCGCACGGCGATCGTGTTCGACGTCTTGTTGGGATAGATCGCCGGCGCCACCTGCGCCTGGATGCGCATCATCGTGTTGAGCGCCTGCGACACCTCCTGCGTGTCGGCGTGCGACAGGTAGAACACCTGCATCACCAGGTCGTCGTACTTCAGGTGCCCGGCCTGGTTGTCCTGCGCAATCACGATCGTCGTCGGGTTGAGCACCTTGTAGAAGAAGCCGTTCACCGACAGGATCTGCTGCAGCGCATCCTCGAGCGCGATGCCGTCGAGGTTGACCGTGTAGGCCTTGTCGACGTAGGCGGCGTCGAACTGGATGTTGATGCCCGTCGTCGTGCCGATGAAGTTGAGGATGTCGCGCAGGCTCGAGTTGTTGAAGTTGATCTTGAGCGGCGTGCGATCGGCCGGGTTGAGGACGGGAACGCCCTGCGTGCGCGCCTGCTGCCGCAGGCGTTCGATCGCCGGCCGCGGACGCGACTTCTCGATGCGGTCGCGGATGATGCGCTCGAGCTCGGCCGCGCGCGTGGCGGCCAGACGATTCGAGCCATCCATCTCGACGGCCTTCTTGTACTCGATGAGCGCGCCGTCGAGCTGATCGTTCTGCTCGAGCTCGCGCGCCTGGTGATGTGATCGCGCGCGGCGTTCTGCATCGCCCGCTCGAGCTCGATCTTGTATTCGGCGTTGTCCGGGACTCGCCTGGAGCGCGTCCGTGTAGTGCTGCACGGCCGTGTCCCAGTCGCCGGTGCGCGCCGCTTCGCGCCCCTTGCGGAACGACCGCCCGGCGGCGCACCCCGACACGAGCGCAACGAGCACGAGCAATGCAATCAGCCTTCGTTTCACGAACTTGGCTCCAATCTTCGGCCAGCGTCTTCGGCAGCTTCCGCCTGAGAGCGACGCTACTGCCTGCTACTTGGGACAGTCCCCACTCTTTCGGACGGTCGTTCGACCGGTCCCGTTGGAATATTCGAGGATCACCGACTCGACCTGTATCTTCACCAGCCGGTAGCGGCCGTCGATGATCTCACCTTCGCGCGCCGCGTACGAAAATCCCTTGCAGTCGGTCAGCGCCGCCAGCGTCAGCCCCGGCTTCTCGACCGTTCCCATGAACTTCAGGGGGATCGGCGGAATCGGCGGCGGCGGTGGCGGCGGTGGTGGTCCCGCCGGCCCGACCGGCATCGCCACCGGCGGCAACTAGGCGGCGGCGGTGGAGCCGGCGGCGGCTGGAAGCGAAACGGGTTGCGTTCGCCCTCGCCGAAATCCTCCCGCTTCGCCTGCAGCGCCTCGAGCCTGACTTTCAGCTCGGCCGGATCGATCTCCCCGCGCCCCGCGCCGTTCCTGCCCGCCCCCGTTCGTCGATTGGCCGCCTGCCGGTTAGACGCGGGGACGGCGGGCGTGGCCGATGGCTCGGGCCACATCTGGTAGGCGACGAGCGCCACGAACGCGACACCGAGCGCCGCGAGCAGCCAGCCACGCGCGCGCTGTCCCGGGGCTCCGGTCTCAGTTTCCATCGGTTGCGACCCGGAAGTAGGTGGCCACTTTCACGACCACGGTCAGGCCGCGATCGCGTTCGGACCCCTGCGAGAGCGCGACGTTCTCGATGATCAGAAACTCCGGGGATGTTTCCAGATCGTGGATGAACCGCCGGATGTTGCGGTACTCACCCGTGAGCACGATCGTCGCCGTCAGCTTGCCGAGCTGGCTCTCCCGCTCCTGCGTCTCTTCGATCTCGCCGGGTCCCTGCTTGACGTTCGCCGTCGACGCCAGCTTGTCGATTTTCGCGTAGACGATGCGGCGCGCGGCGCTCATGTCGGGCGGCAGCACGGCCTCGTAGAACTTCTTGAGCTCCTCGTCGGCGGACTTCTTGCCGCTGACCGTGGCCTGCGCCGCGTCGTACTCGGCCTGCGCCACCCGGCGCGCGCTCGCGGCCGCCTGCGCGTCGCGCTCGCCGTTGGCGACCTTGAGCGACAGCGGATAGACCACGGCGACGAACAGCGCCGCGTTCACGAGGACGGCGCCGATGAGCGGATAGATGAGCCCCGCTTCTCGGCCAGGACGCGGCGGACGAGCGTCATCGCGCGCCTCCCGCGGCAGACGCGATCTTCTTGCCCGGGCGGCGGCGTCTTGGCGGCCGGCGGCGACGGTGGGCACGGCTGCCGCCGTCGTCGGGAACGTACATGGCGTCAATCGTCGCCTGCGTCAGCCCGTCGTCGTTCAGGTTCTGCTGATGCGGCAGGACATTCTCGAACGCGCCCGTCGCCTCGAGCTTCTCCATGAACTCGTCGAGGTCGGCGGTCCGGCGCCCGACGACGACCATCGTGATCTTGGTCTCGTCGTCGTCGATCGTCGGCCTGACCGACGACAGCATGACGTCGGGCGGCAGCGTCGACTCGAGCTGGTTGAAGAGCGCCGTCCACGAGAACGTCCGGCCATCGATCAGGGCGTTGGCCTCGCGCGCGGCTGCGGCCACGATCTTCAGCTCCTCCTGATTGATCTCCTGCCGCGTCTGTCGCGCCTTGCGCGTGAGATCGTCGGCCGTCGACCGGTCCTCGCGCATTGTGGCGACGAGCACCGTGTTCTGCCGCGACAGGCGCACGACGCTGACGAGGTTGACGATCGTCAGCCCGAGCGACGACCAGGGCCACGAGGCCGATCGCGAGGTGGACGGCGCGCTCGTTGTAGAAGGGACGCGTGGACAGGTTGGTGCGCAGCATCACGCCACCCGCCCGGCTCGACACGTCCGGGACGTTCGCGCAGCAGCACGCCGACGGGCGCCGCGAGCGCGTCGAGCAGCCCCGGGCTCGCGCTGATGCGGTCGCGCATCGTCGCCGCGGCTCGCACGTCGAAGAGCTCGACGCGGCCGCCGATCTCGCTCCTCGGCGCCGCGCCGCAGGCGCTCGGCCTGCTCGGCGCCGGCCATCGACGCGCCGGCGAGCACGACGCGCGAGAAGCCGCCGCCGCCCAGCCGGTCTTCGTGGTACATCGCCGTCTGGTGGACGAGGTCCGCGAGCTCACCCTCGGCGCCGAGCGCACGGTTGCGGAAGAACACGAGGTCGCTGCCCCGCACGACGGCGAGCGTGGCGTAGTCGGACGCGACGTGCACCAGCAGCCAGTCCGCCGGCCGACGGGCCGGTCGCGGCCATCTGCGCGTTGATGAGGCTGAAGCTGGCGATGTCGATGAGGCCCGCGTGCACGCCGGCGGCCTCGCACGCGCGCTCGAAGCTCTGAATCACGTCCCGCCGCGCCATCGACACGACGAACTCGCGGCCGCCGCCGTCGATCGCGATGCCCGGCACCCAGGACACCTGCGCGTCCTCGACCCGGAACGGCGCGGCCTTCTTGACCTGCCAGTGAATCAGCTGGTCGAGGTCCTGCGCCTTGGCCGGCACCTTGTCGAACCGGACGAGCGAGACCTTGGCGGTCGTGTCGGGAATGACCAGCGCCACGCGGCTGCGCGCGCGCCGCGACCTTCTGCAGCGCGGTCTTGATCGTCGCGGCGAGCGCCGCCTGATCGTGCACGTTCGGCGCGTTCAGCGCCGCCGTCACGACGCCGGCCGCCAGCGGCTCGATGGCGTAGCCGACGATCGAGGCCTCGCGCCCGGACTCGGCGAGCGCCAGCACGGTGACGTGGCTCGGCGCGATCTCGATCGCCACCGACGGCGGCGGACTCGCCAGCCACCCCGTCGCCGGGGTCCTGCGCCAACGAACGGAAGTATCGGCACTCATTCGACGAATGTCACCTTGTTGATCTCGCGCAGCGTCGTCGTGCCGGTGAGGACGCGCTCCACCGCCGACTCGCGCAGGAACCGCATGCCCTCGTCACGCGCCGCCTTCTTGATTTCGGACGACGGGCCGCCGGGCGAGGATCATCTCGCGGATGTGATCCGAGAGGTCGAGCAGCTCGCAGATGGCGGTGCGGCCCTTGAAGCCCGTGCCGCCGCACTCGATGCAGCCCGCGCCTTCGAAGAACATGCCGCTGTGCTCGAGCGCCGTGTCCATCGCCGACTCTTCGAGCATCGCGCGCGTCACCTTCGCCGGACGCTTGCAGTGCACGCAGATGTTGCGCACCAGCCGCTGCGCCAGCACGCAGTTGAGCGCCGAGACGAACTGGTAGGCCTCGACGCCCATGTTCAGGAACCGGCCGAGCACGTCGAGCACGTTGTTGGCGTGGACGGTGGTGAACACGAGGTGGCCGGTCAGCGCCGACTGGATGGCGATCTGCGCCGTCTCGGGGTCGCGGATTTCGCCGACCATGATCTTGTCGGGGTCGTGGCGCAGGATCGAGCGCAGCCCGCGCGCGAACGTCAGGCCCTTCTTCTCGTTGATCGGAATCTGCGTGATCCCGCGCAGCTGGTACTCGACCGGATCCTCGATCGTGACGATCTTGTCTTCGATCGTCTTGATCTCGGAGAGCGCGGCGTAGAGCGTCGTCGTCTTGCCGCTGCCCGTCGGGCCCGGTGACGAGCACCATGCCGTAGGGCTCGGCGATGTACTTGCGGAAGCGCTTCAGCTCCTGCTCGGGGAAGCCGAGGATGTCGAGGCGCAGTTCGTGGAACTGCTCGCTGATCGATTCCTTGTCGAGGATACGGATGACCGCGTCCTCGCCGTGCACGCTCGGCATGATCGAGACGCGGAAGTCGATCGTCTTGCCCGGCAGGCGCAGCTTGAAGCGTCCGTCCTGGGGCACGCGCTTCTCGGCGATGTCGAGCTCGGCCATGACCTTCACGCGCGAGATGATCGTGCTGTGGAAGCGCCGGTCGATCGGCCGCATCGCCGGCTGCAGCACGCCGTCGACGCGGTACTTCACGTGCACCGCATCGTCGCCGGTCTCGATGTGAATGTCGCTCGCCCGGCGTTGAATCGCGGTGTAGATGGTCGTGTCGACCAGCCGGATGACGGGGCTGGAATCGGCCGTCAGCTTGTCGACGGTCAGCTGTTCGTCGCCGGCTTCGTCTTCGCGCAGCAGCTGCAGCTGGAAGCTCTCGGTCGCCTCCTCGAGCACGCGCGTCGAGCTCTCGCTCTTCTTGAGGATCGCCTGAATCGCCGACGGCGTGCCGACCGTGACCTTGATGTGCGTGGCCGAGCAGCACCGCCAGCTCGTCGATCATCGGCAGGTCGGTCGGGTCCGACACGACGACCACGAGCGTGTTGCCTTCGCGGTGCGACGGCACGAACCCGTAGCGCAGCATGAGGTCGGCGGGAATCGTCCGGAAGAGATCGTGGTCGAGGTTGTAGTGCGTCAGATCGACGAACTGCAGCCGGTAGCGTTCGGCCAGCCGCTCGGCGACCGCCGTCTCGGCCGCGCGCTCGGCCGCGCTCGCTTCGGGCACGCCGACGTAGAGCTCGCTCTCGGCGGCGGCCGTTGACGGTCGACGCAGGTTTACCGTTCATACAGACTCGCTGACTCCTCACGCGTCGTCCCGGGATCACCGCAGCGCGTTCGACAGGTTGAAGAGCGGCATGTAGAGCGCCAGCAGCAGCCCGGCGATCACGATGCCCATGATGATCAGCAGAATCGGCTCCACCAGGGTCACGAAGCGGTCGAGGTTGGTTTCGATTTCCTCGTCGTAGAAATCCGACAGGCTGTTCAGCATTTCCTGCAGCGCGCCCGTCTGCTCCCCGACTTCCACCATCTTCAGCGCCACGTCCGGGAAACGCGCCGCTGTCGGTCATCGCCGCCGCGAGCGCCCGGCCCTCGCGCACCTGCTGCGACGCCTTGTGCAGTTCCCGCGCCATGTAGCGGTTCTTGATCGAGCGCGCCGCCACATCGATCGCGTTGACGAGCGGAATCCCGCCGCCGAGCAGCGTCGCCAGCGTCCGCGACGCCTGCGAGGTCGCGAACTTCCTCGCCACCGAGCCGAGCAGCGGCATCCGCAGGATCCAGCGATCGAGCCGTTCGCGCTCGCCGGGCCGTTTGAGCCAGAACCAGATCGCCGCCGCGACCGCCGCGACCACGATGACCATCAAGCCTGAAGTACGCGGTCGCGTACGACGAGATCGCGACGATCACCCGCGTCGAGAGCGGCAGCTCCTGCCCGAACTGCTCGTAGTAGCCGCTGAACTGCGGTACGACCCGCAGGACCAGGATGCCGACCACGACGACCGAGAGCGTCAGCAGCACCGCCGGATAGATGAGCGCGGAGATGACCTTGCGACGGACGCCCTCCACCACTTTGACGTAGGCGACGTAGCGACGGATGACCTGCTCGAGGTTGCCGCTCTTCTCGCCGGCCATCAGCGATGCCGTGTAGACGCCGGGGAACATCGCCCCGTGCGCTTCGAACGACTCCGACAGCGAGCTGCCCGGCGCGCACGCGATCGTGCACGTCGTTGAGCACCGACTTGAACACCGGGTTCGACACGCGGCGGCGCAGAATATCGAGCGACTGCACGAGGGGCATCCCGGCCTTGAGCAGCGTGGCCAGCTCCTGGTTGAAGACCAGGAACTCGCGCGTCGCAATATGCGATCGCGACGGCAGAGCCAGCGAGCCGAACGCCAGCCGTCCCGCACGCTGAATCGCAAGGACGTACAGGCCCTTTTCCTCGAATTCGCGACGCAGCCGGTCTTCGCTGTCGGCGACGTAAACGCCTTCGATGATTTCCCCACCGGGCGTGCCGAGCCTGCAGCGGAATTCCATGCCTAGTCAGTACTCAATGCTCGCGGGGCCCGCGCCTTCGCATCGCTTCGGCGACGCTCGCCGCAGCCTTGGCGGAGGCGGCCACCCCCGCTCGCTCTCGCTCGGCCGACTTCGCGCCTCGCTCGGGCCGCAGGCGCTTACCGAGACCGCTCTTCCACTCGCCTCGACGCAAGCTCTTGTCTGTGTGGACATTATCGGCGGGTCGCCTGCCCGGATTATATACCAGCGCCGGTCGGCTCCGAGGGTGCACTCCCTCGAGTTAGACAGCAAGAACGAGCAGTCGGCTGGGAAATCTAGAGTTAGCCGAGGACGTGGAGTCAGCGGAGGGATCTTTCACCACAGAGGAAGCGGAATAAGCGGAGAAACCTGGGGTCAGGAGCCAGTAGTGTCGGCTGCCGGGGTCCGCCCCGGCCGGAATCACTTGATACCGGCGAGCGAGAGGATGCGGGACACGTAGTTGCGCGTCTCGCGGTAGGGCGGGATGCCGTTGAACTTCGTGACGGCGCCTTCGCCAGCGTTGTACGCCGCCAGGCCGAGCTCGACCCGGCCGAAGCGGTCGATGAGCGACTTCAGATGCTTGATGCCCGCCTCGATGTTGGCCCTGGGATCGAACGGATTCCGGACGTTGTAGATTGCGGGCCGTCGACGGCATGAGCTGCATCAGCCCCATCGCGCCCTTGCGGGACCGCGCGCGCGTCTGGTAGTTCGATTCGACCTGAATGAGCGCCCGCACGAGCAGCGGGATCGACGCCGTGCGCCTCGGACATGGCCGAAATGATCTCACCGTAGGGGGTCGACTCGAGCACCTCGCCCGCGCCCGGGGCCTGGACCCCGTCGGTGGCGCCCGCCGTAACAGCCATGACCGGCTCGGGATACGGCACTTCGTCGGGCAGGATCTTGTCGATGAGCGACCGGTCGCACGTCACCTCGCCCCCCGTGCGGAGCGGGAGGACGATCCGATCGCCGTCGACGCGATGGCCCTTCACCGACACCGAACGGCCCGAGGTCAGCATGACGATCTCGGCCTGCGCCTGACCCGCCCAGGCGCTCAGTACGAGCGCGACAGTCGCCGCTCCTAGAATTCGGAGTGTCATGGGAAGTAGGGATGCTACCACCCCGAAGGGGGCGGTGTCCAGAATCGCTACAGTTTTGCCCGTTTCTGGGCTTCTCGGCCCGCGGCGCTACTTGGCCTCGATGAAGGCGTGGAACACGCGGATGCCGAGCTCGCGCACGTCGCCGCCGCCTGGCGACGAAGGTCTGGTCGACGTCGAGCGTCAGCTCGGACATGTCCGCGGACCCGAGCTGCGCGGCCGTCACCGGCAGCGATGACGAGCTTGGGCGCCGTCGAGTCGGCGGCGAACGTGCCGATCACCTGATCGCCCGAGCGGACGGTCACCTGCTGGGGCGCCGCGAACTTGTCAGTCCTGGCGTCGAACTCGAGGTAGAACGTCGCGTCCTTCTTGGGGTTCCGGAAGGAAATCGTGGCCGCCTTCTTGGTCCACTGCCACTCGTTCGTCGGGTCCTGCGAGGACACTTCGGCGGGGTGCCAGCCATCCTTATATATGAGGAAGATGTTCTCGGACTGCGGCAGCAGCTGGAACTTGGCGACTTCGTACTCGCGCCGCGACACGTCGGTCGCGCAGAGCGGAAGCCGCTGGCTGGCCGACGGCGAATAGAGCCCGATGCCGGATGTGCGCCGGACCGATGTACGGGTAGTTCGGCACGAAGACCGTCCGCGTGTACTCGCACCTTCTGCCCGGGCTTCCATTTCGACGTCGGCTGCGGCCGGCGGGTGGTCGTCGCCCCAGAGCCGCTCGCCCTGGTCGTCGAGCACGTGAACGAACACGAGGTAGTCCGGTGGGATCGTCGGCGTTCTGCGCCACGTCGAAGGTGTAGGTCACCTTGAACGGACTGCCGATCGCCGCGCGGTCGCGCGCGAGCGTGACGGACGGCGTCGCCACGCAGGGCGCGCTCTCCTCCTTGCTGGCTGCAGCCCGCGGCCACAACCAGCGCGGCGAGCGCGCACACAAAAACACTCAAACGACTCGACATAGACACAGATTCCGAATTCAATCGCAACGGATGGTACTGCAGTTGTTCGAGGTACCGCAATATGTTAGCCTGCGACGGTTGATTTGGTTCGGGGTTCGGGGTTCGTCGTTCGTCGTTCCAGGTTCGTGGTTCCAGGTTCTTCGTTCTGGCTCGGTGCGGGAGCGAGCGATCGATAGCGAACGTGAACGCCGAACCATGAACCTCGAACCCTGAACCACGAACCCCGAACCACGAACCCCGAACGAAATCCGATAGGAACGCAATGTCCGAAGCGTTAGGAATGGTCGAAACCAAAGGCCTCATCGGGTCGATCGAGGCCGCCGACGCGATGGTGAAGGCCGCCAACGTCGTCCTGGTCGGGAAGGAATACATCGGCGCGGGATATGTCACGGTCCTCGTTCGCGGCGATGTCGGCGCGGTCAAGGCCGCGACCGATGCTGGAGCGGCAGCGGCACGGCGCGTGGGCGAGCTCGTGTCGGTGCACGTCATCCCGCGGCCGCACGCGAAGTCGAGAAGATCCTGCCCAAGGTGAAGGACGCCAAGGCGTCGTAGTTCGCCTTCCCCGACCTCTTCGGGTCCCGCATGGCGCAGACCACGGCCCAGACCGATCGCGACCTGGCCTCGATTCACGAAGCGCGCACGCTCGCGCGCCGAGCGAAAGAAGCCGCGAGCCTCCTCGCCGAGCTCTCCCAGGAACAGATCGACGCCATCGTCGACGCCATGGCGCAGGCCGCCACGCCGCAGGCCGAGGCGTTTGCCCGGCTGGCGCACGAGGAAACCGGCTACGGCGTCGTCGCCGACAAGGTCCAGAAGAATCTCTTCGCGTCCGACAAGGTCTATCGCTTCATCCGCCCGATGAAGACGGTCGGCGTCGTCCGTCGCATCGAAGATCGCAAGGTCATCGAAATCGCCGAGCCATTCGGCGTCGTGGCGGCAATCGTTCCGTCGACCAACCCGACGTCGACCGCGATCTACAAGATCCTGATTTCGCTCAAGGCGCGCTGTTCGATCGTGATCAGCCCGCACCCGGCGGCGGTTCGCTGCATCTCGCGCGTGGCTGAAGTGATGAACGAGGGGGCACGACGCGCGGGCGCACCCGACGGCGCCATCAACTGGATGTCGACGGTCACGATCGAAGGCACGCAGGAGTTGATGAAGGCGCGGGAGACTGCCGTCATCCTCGCGACGGGTGGGATGGGCCTGGTGCGGGCCGCCTACAGTGCCGGAAAACCGGCCTACGGCGTCGGTCCGGGAAACGCCCCCGCCTACATCGAACGATCCGCGGATGTCGTCAAGGCCGTCCGCGACATCGTCACCGGTAAGACGTTCGACAACGGCGTGCTCTGCTCGTCGGAGAACTCGGTCGTCGTCGACGCGCCTCTCGTCGAAGAAGTGAAACGCGAATTCGTCGCCAACGGCGCGCACTTTCTGAGCGCGGCCGAGATCGACGCCGTCGGCCGCGTGCTCGTCAGCCCGCAGCGGCTGCCGAATCCGGCGCTCGTCGGACGGCCCGCCACATACATCGCCCAGCAGGCTGGCATCACGGTGGCGCCGACGACGAGAGTGCTGATCGCGGAGCTGGCGGGCGTCGGACGCGACTATCCGCTGTCGATCGAGAAGCTCTGCCCGGTCCTGTCGTTCTACGTCGTGGCCGACTGGCGCGAGGGCTGCGAGCGCTGCAAGCAGATCCTCCGATACGGCGGCATGGGCCACACGATGTCGATCCACTCCCGGAACGACGAGGTGATCCTGCAGTTCGGCCTGAAGAAGCCGGCGTTCCGGATCGTCGTCAATACGCCGACCACGCATGGCTCGATCGGGCTCTCGACCGGGCTCGAACCGGCGATGACGCTCGGCTGCGGCGGCTACGGCGGCAACATCACGTCGGACAACATCCACGCCGCGACACCTGCTGAACATCAAGCGGCTGGCGTACGAGGTGACACCAGTGTCGAGCGCGCGGCCGACCGTGCCGGCACCGGAGGCCCGGGTCGGGCTTGCCGAAAGCGCCGGCAGCCCCAGCCCGCAACGGGCATCGCCGCCGGGCCCCTGGCCAGACGCATCGACGAATTCCTCGCGTCCAGGGGTTACGTGGCGCCGGGAGCCAGCCCGAGCCGACCCGGTCAAGGGCGAGAACGCCGCCCCGCCGGCTGCGCCCGCCGAAGCCAAGGCGGCAGCTTCCCCCGCCCCGCCGGTCTCGAAGCCGCTGGATTTTGTCTGCGAGGACGATGTTCGGCAGGCGTTACGCCAGGGTCGCAAGCTCGTCATCGGCGAACGGACGATCGTTACGCCCGCGGCTCGGGACTTCGGCGACGAGCATCATCTCTTCGTCATCGCCGAATGGCCGAGGTGAAAAACGCCTGATTTTCGTGCTTCCTATTGAGCGGATTGGGGTTAGTGTTGACCAGTGCCGCCGCGGGATGCTATCCTTTCCTGCCCCAGCAAGACTAAGGGTTTCCGGAGCGACACGCATGATGAATCGTGCCTGGCTGCCGACCGTGGCAGCCGCCGGACTTGTTTTTGTCACGGCATTGGCGGCCGGCTGCGGGTCCAGCAATCCGAAGCCCGAGGTTCCGGCGCCGCCGCCACCGCCCGTGGTCCCGGCACCCGTCGTTCCGCCGCCACCACCACCGCCCGATCCCATTACCGTTTTGATCGACGCGTCACAGCAGCACTTCCTGGCCGGTGAGCGCGAGCTTCGCCTGGGACACCTGGACCGCGCGCGAGTCGAGTTCGACCGCGCCGTCGAAATGCTGCTCGAATCGCCCTACGGGGCGCGCTCCGACGCGCGACTGCGCGAGCATTTCGACCGGCTGGTCGACCGGATCAACGCCTACGAGGTCACGGCGCTCGCCCAGGGAGACGGGTTCGCTGAGAAGACGTCGGAGCCGGCGTCGATCGACGAGCTCCTGAAGATCGCGACCTTCCCCAAGCCCGCGCCCGGCGCCGAGACCGAGAAGGTCGTCAAGGCGGACCTCGCCGCCACCGAACACGACGTGCCGATCCCTCAGAACGACCGCGTGCTGGGCTATGTCGAGCTTTTCCAGGGCCGGCTGCGCGACTACATCCACGAAAGCCTGACGCGCGGCACGAAGTATCTGCCGATGATCCAGGCGGTGTTCAAAGCCGAGGGGCTGCCGCTCGATCTGGCCTACATTCCCGTGATCGAGAGCGGGTTCAAGACAAACGCCCTGTCCAAGTCGAGCGCGAAGGGACCGTGGCAATTCATGCGGGCCACGGCGACCGAGCAGGGGCTCAAGACCGACTGGTACGTCGACGAGCGCTCGGATCCGGAGAAGGCCACCGTCGCGGCGGCGCGCTATCTGAAGGCGCTCCACGACCTGTTCGACGGCGACTGGCACCTCGTGCTCGCGGCGTATAACGGCGGGCTCGGCCGCGTGCAGCGCGCGATGAAGCGCTCGGGGCAGGATGATTTCTGGTCGCTGTCCAACAGCTCGCGGTACCTCCCGCGGGAGACGCGCGAGTACGTGCCGCTCATCCTGGCCGCGATCATCGTCGCGAAGAACCCGTCACAGTACGGCTTCGAGATCACGGCCGAGGAGCCGATCGCCTACGAGAAGGTGCTCGTTCCGAAAGCCATCGACCTGCGGCGCGCCGCCGAATGGACCGGCCGGAGCATCGACGAGATTCAGGCGCTCAACCCCGAGCTCCGCCGCTGGACGACGCCGATCAAGGCCGAGTACGAGCTCAAGGTCCCGCAGGGCACGGCAAGCTTGTTCACGGCGCGGCTGGTATCGGCCTCGCCGAGCGAGCTCGTCGCGCTGACGTGGTACACCGTCAAGAAGGGCGAGACCATCGCGACGATCGCCCGCAAGCTGAGGGTCAGCCGGGTCGACCTTGCGGAAGCGAATCATCTCTCGACGAAGTCCCGAATCGCGGCCGGCCAGGCGCTTGTGATTCCGCGCGCCCCGGCCACGCTGCTGGCCACCAACAGCCGCCCTTCGCCCCCGACAGAAGTTGCGTCGCGTGCCATTTCCGGCGCGGCTCCCATGCCTGACGTCGCGCCACCCACCCGCGCCGCGCAGCCCGTGGCCAGGGTGGTCAACGCCTCGGCGAAGACCGTCACCTACAGGGTGAAGAACGGCGACACGCTCTATGCGATCGCGCAGCTCTTCGACACGACCGTCGCCAGGATCAAGAGCCTGAACCGGCTGCAGTCGAACCGCATCACGCCGGGTACGCGCCTGAAGATAGCCTCCGGCAACTAGCGAGCCCCGTCTCGATCGCAGAATCTGCGAACTCCGCCGTCGTGGCAGATATCAGCCACGACGTACCTCCAGGGACTCTCACGCGTTTTCAGGCCTGAAACCGATCGCCCCTCCGCTTGCATCTTCATGGCCGGTGCTTGCCTGCGTGCGAACCGCTGCGGTGTTCGGGATCGACGCCTGTCTCGTGCAGGTGGAGGTCGACGTTTCTTTCGGCCTGCCGGCGTTTCAGATGGTGGGACTTCCCGATACGAGCGTCCGCGAGAGCCGCGACCGCGTGCGCAGCGCCATCAGGAATTCCGGGTTCGAGTTCCCGCCGCATCGCGTCACCGTGAATCTAGCCCCGGCCGACATCCGCAAGGCCGGGTCATCGTTCGATCTCCCCATCGCGCTCGGGGTGCTGGCGGCGGCGGGACACATCACGCGGCGCGACATCGCCGGCATCCTGCTGCTCGGTGAGCTGTCGCTCGACGGCGGCATCCAGACGGCGCGCGGTGTGCTGCCGATCGCGGCGGCGGCGCGGCGCCACCACTGTCAGGCGCTGCTACTGCCCTACCCCAACAGCAGCGAAGCCGCCGTCGTCGAAGGCCTCGAGCTCTATCCCGTCCGCTCGCTCGCCGAGGCGGTTTCGGCGCTGAACGACCCGGTCGCGTTCCGGGCGTCGCCGTCCGCGGCTCTGCCGGCAGCCCCCGTGGACGTGGCGGTGTTCGATGGTGACTTTGCGGACGTGCACGGCCAGGCGCTGGCTCGCCGCGCGCTCGAGATTGCCGCGGCCGGCGGCCACAACGTCCTCATGGTCGGCCCGCCCGGCGCCGGCAAGACCATGATGGCCAGGCGCGTGGCGACGATCCTCCCGCCGTTGACGTTCGAGGAAGCGCTCGAAGCGACGTCCATTCATTCGGTCGCCGGACTCCTGCCGACGGGCACGCGCCTGCTGACGGAGCGGCCGTTCCGCGCGCCGCATCACACGATTTCGGATGTCGCGCTCGTCGGCGGCGGGCAGCACCCGCGCCCCGGCGAGATCAGTCTCGCCCACCACGGCGTGCTGTTCCTCGACGAGATGCCCGAGTTCAGCCGTCATGTCCTCGAAGTTCTTCGTCAACCCGTCGAAGAGGGCACGGTTCGAATAGCCAGGGCAGCCCGTACGGCGGTCTTTCCCGCGCGGTTCATGCTGATCGGGGCGATGAACCCATGTCCGTGCGGGTTCCTCGGCGACCCGGCCCGGCCCTGCCGCTGTTCGCCGCCGCAGGTGGCGCGATATGCCTCGCGCCTGTCCGGACCCCTCCGCGATCGGCTCGATCTGACGGTCCGGGTCGCGGGGGTGCCGCCGCGGGAGTTGCAGGACGCGCAGCCGGGCGAATCGTCCGAGGTGATGCGCGCACGCGTGACTGCCGCGCGGGCGCATCAGATGTCACGCGATGGCCGGCTCAATGCGCGGCTTCAGGGCCGGGCCCTGCGCGCCCGGGCGAAGCTCGACCGGGGCGCGAAGGCCCTCATGACACGAGCCCTCGCCCGCTTCTCGCTGAGCGCCAGGGGCTACGACCGCGTCCTGCGCGTGTCGCGCACAATCGCCGATCTGGCCCGAAACGAGCAGATCGAGCAGGTCCATCTTGCGGAAGCCCTGCAATATCGCGATGAATGAGCCATCCTTTTGCCACTTCCCCCTTCCGCGCGGCCACGTGGTAAAGTTCCCCGTTCCAGAAAAACCGAATTGGGCCGCGCCGGGGGGAGGCGGCCGAGGAGAGCCGTGGCGTCCAGACGCTATTCCATTGTCATCGCCGATCGTTCGAGCGGGGTCATCCGACGGTTCACCCTCCCACTGGGGCCGACGGTCACGACCGCCGTCATTGCGCTGGCACTTCCTATCCTCATCGGACTCGGAGCCCGCTGGAGCGCGCTGGCAACGCTCGACGACCTCACGACAACCAACGCCACATTGACGGTCGAGAACGAAAACTATCGCGACGCGACCGGTCAGCTCTCTTCGCAGATTTCCGCGCTGCAGGCCGCCGTCGACGAGATTGGCGCCACGCGCGGCGGTCGATCCGGCGGCGAGCCGCGCCATGGAAAAGCTCCCGGCCGGCGTTCGGTCACGGGCCATGGGCGGCGGCGTTGCCGGCGCGGTCCTCGGAACGGCGCTCGCGCCTGGCGATGCGGCCTTCTCCGTGATGCGCGACGTCCTCGGTGCCATCGAACACCGGCTGGAGGCCGTGCGGACGGGCGTCGAACGGCGCCGCTCGCTGGCCGACGCCACGCCGTCCATCTGGCCGGTCGCAGGCTGGCTGACGTCTTCGTTCGGCAACCGCCGCGATCCGTTCACCGGCGGCAGCGACTTTCATCCCGGCCTCGACATCTCCGCCAACCAGGGCGATGAGGTTCTCTCACCGGCGATCGGCACGGTCTCCATGGCAGGCTGGAACGGCAGCTACGGCAACATGGTCGTGCTCGACCACGGCTACGGCATCGTGACGAAGTACGGTCATCTCTCGCGCTTTGCCGTGATGAACGGACAGCAGGTGAACCGCGGCGACATCATCGGATATGTCGGCTCCACCGGCCGCTCGACGAGTTCTCACCTGCACTACGAGATCTGGGTCAACGGCAAGCTGACCAATCCGATGCGGCTGCTGGCCTCGAGATAGCCGGCGCACTCGGCTCGCGAACCCCACACCCCCGTACGCCGTAACAACTATCATCGCGGCCGCCCGCGGACCCGTGCCGGCGAAAGTTGACCGGATGGGCAGCGTCCCGTACAATCAGTTGATACCCTGAGTGTTCCGGCCCTCGCAGTGCACGCGAGGGTCAGCCGAAGACCGAGTCAGGGAATCCTCCCCGAATGATTGTCGACACCCTCCTGGCGAAAGTTATCGGCACGGCAAACGACCGCGAGCTGAAGCGCATTCGGCCGTTCGTCGCCGAGATCAATTCCAAAGAACCTGAGACCGAGCGCCTGTCCGACGACGAGCTGCGGGGCAAGACCGCCGAGTTCCGGCAGCGGCTTGCCAACGGATCGACGCTCGACGACCTGATCCCCGAAGCGTTCGCCGTCGTGCGCGAGGCCGGCCGCCGCGTGCTGAACATGCGGCACTTCGACGTCCAGCTCATCGGCGGCATCGTCCTCCACCGCGGCAAGATCGCCGAGATGAAGACCGGCGAGGGCAAGACGCTCGTCGCGACGCTGCCGGCCTACTTGAACGCGCTCGAGGGCAAGGGCGTCCACGTCGTCACGGTCAACGACTACCTGGCCCGCCGCGACTCGGAGTGGATGGGCCGCATCTACCGCTTCCTCGGGATGTCGGTCGGCGTCATCCAGCACGACCTGAACGACCAGGAGCGTCAGATCGCCTACGCGTGCGACATCACCTACGGCACCAACAACGAGTTCGGCTTCGACTACCTGCGCGACAACATGAAGTTCGACCTCGCGCACTACGTGCAGCGCGGTCACCACTACGCGATCGTCGACGAAGTCGACAGCATCCTCATCGACGAGGCGCGGACGCCGCTCATCATCTCGGGGCCCGCCGAAGAGTCGACCGACCTGTACTACGAGGTCGACCGGATCATTCCCAAGCTCACGCCTGGCGCCGTCACGCAGGGCAACGTCAAGGCCGAGGATCGCGAAGAGCTCGAGAAGACGGGCGACTATCTCGTCGACGAGAAGCACAAGACCGTCACGCTGACGGAAACGGGGATGGCCAAGGCCGAGAAGATGCTCGGCCATCGCCTGGCGCCGGGGTCGGGCGGGTTGTACGACCCGACGAACATGCCCCTGCTCCACCACGTGACGCAGGCGCTTCGGGCGCACACGCTCTACAAGCTCGACGTCGAGTACATGATCAAGGACGGCGGGGTCGTCATCGTCGACGAGTTCACCGGCCGCCTCATGCCCGGGCGGCGCTGGAGCGACGGCCTGCACCAGGCGGTCGAGGCGAAGGAGAAGGTCAAGATCGAGCGCGAGAACCAGACGCTCGCAACGGTCACCTTCCAGAACTACTTCCGCAAGTACGGCAAGCTCTCCGGCATGACCGGCACGGCCGACACCGAAGCCGAAGAGTTCCACAAGATCTACAAGCTCGAAGTGATGGTCATCCCGACCAACCGCGAGCTGCGGCGCATCGAAGAGCCGGACACGGTCTACCGGACGGAAAAAGAAAAATACGAAGCGATCGTCGCCGACATCATCGAGCAGCAGCAACAGGGCCGCCCCGCGCTCGTCGGCACGGTCTCGATCGAGAAGTCCGAGCGGCTCTCGAAGCTGCTGAAGCTGCGCGGCGTCAGGCACGTCGTCCTCAACGCCAAGTACCACGCGCAGGAAGCCGAGATCGTCGCCCAGGCCGGCCGCAAGGGCACCGTGACCATCGCCACCAACATGGCGGGCCGCGGGACCGACATCCTCCTCGGCGGCAACGCCGAGTTCATGGCGCGCCAGCAGACGCTGGCCGATCAGATCGCGGAAAAGCTGCCGAAAGGACAGGAGAAGTTCGTCGACGACGAGGAGTTCGTCTACTTCTACCACATCGATCACTTCTACCGCGTGCCGACGAAGGCGTACGAGCGCATCTACGCCGCATTCAAGCAGCAGACCGACGCCGAGCACGAAGAGGTCGTCAACCTCGGCGGGCTCCACATCGTGGCGACCGAGCGCCACGAGGCGCGCCGCATCGACAACCAGCTGCGCGGCCGAGCCGGCCGGCAGGGCGACCCCGGATCCTCCCGCTTCTACCTGTCGCTCGAAGACGACCTGATGCGCATCTTCGGCTCCGACCGCATCTCGGGGCTGATGCAGCGGCTCGGCATGGAGGAGGGCGTCCCGATCGAGCACAAGATGGTGACCAACGCCATCGCCCGCGCGCAGAAACAGGTCGAGGCACAGAACTTCTCCGTCCGCAAGCACCTGCTCGAGTACGACGACGTGATGAACAAGCAGCGCGAGAGCGTCTACGCGCTGCGGCGTGAGCTGCTCGAGGGCAAGATTCATCTCACCGAGGACGAGGCTGTCGACAGCCGCGAGTACCTGATCACGCTGGCCGAAGAGCTGCTCGATTCGACCGTCGAGCGCTATGCCGGCGAGGAAGTCGAAGCGGAGAATCGCGACGACGGCGCGCTCAAGGTCGCGGTCTCTGAGATCTTCGGTATCGACGGCACCGAGCTCGACGGCATCGATCTCGACGAGCTCGGCACCGACGCGATCAGCGACGCACTCTGGAAGCCGGTCCTCCAGAAATACGAGACCAAGGAAGCGCTGATTCCGACCGAGATCCTGCGGCGCGTCGAGCGCGACATCATGCTGCAGATCGTCGACGCCCAGTGGAAGGACCACCTCTACAGTCTCGACCACCTCAAGGAGGGCATCGGGCTGCGCGGCTACGGCCAGAAGGATCCGCTCGTCGAGTACAAGAAGGAAAGCTTCGCGCTCTTCCAGGCCATGAAGGACCGGATCGAGGAAGAGATCGTCCGCTACCTGTGGCGGTTGACGCCGGTCAGCGGCGACGATCCGAACGCCGCCGCCGTCCGGCAGCCCGCGCCGCGCCGTCCGCCGCAGATCACGATGAATGCGCAGCAGGCACCGCCGCCGTCGCCGTTTGGCGCCATCGGCAGCGGTAGCGCCGCGCCGCCCACCGACGCGCCGCGTCCCTTCGACGGAGCTCAGGCCAGGCCCGCCCGCACGGGCGGCGACGACGTCGTCAAGCAGGTGCGCCGCGACGAGCCGAAGGTCGGCCGCAACGACCCGTGCCCCTGCGGCAGCGGGAAGAAGTACAAGAAGTGCCACGGGTCCTAACTCAATGGAAACACGCACGGACGTTCTCAGCACCGAGCAGATCTCGATTGGCCTCACGACGGCCCTGACCTTCGACGACGTGCTGCTCGTGCCGCGGCACTCGACGGTCATCCCGAGCGAAGTCGACGTCGTCGTCGTGGGTGACGCGGAACATCCGCGTCAACGTGCCGCTGCTCAGCGCCGCGATGGATACGGTGACCGAATCCCGGCTGGCCATCGCGATGGCGCAGCAGGGCGGCATCGGCGTGATTCACAAGAACCTGTCGCCGGAGGAACAGGCGTCAGAGGTCGATCGCGTGAAGCGCTCCGAGAGCGGGATGATCGTCAACCCGATCACGCTCTCTCCCGAGAACCGCATCTTCGAAGCGCTCGAGCTGATGAAGAAGTACCGCATCTCGGGCGTGCCGATCACGCAGGACGGCGGCAAGGAAGGCCGGCTCGTCGGCATCCTCACGAACCGCGACCTGCGCTTCGAGACGAACCTCGATCGGCCGATCGCCGAGATCATGACGCGCGATCCCGCTCTTCACCGTCCCGGTCGGCACGACGCTCGAGCAGGCGCGCGAGTTCCTCCATCGTCACAAGGTCGAAAAGCTTCTGGTCGTCGACGAGCGCTTCATGCTGAAGGGCCTCATCACGGTCAAAGACATCCAGAAGATGGTCAAGTACCCGCACGCGAGCAAGGACAGCCTGGGCCGGCTGCGCGTCGGGCGCGGCGATTGGGGTCGGGCGGGACGCCATGCAGCGCGCCGAAGCGCTCGTCGCCGCGCACGTCGACATGCTCGTCATCGACACCGCGCACGGGCACTCGCAGGGCGTGCTCGACATGGTCAAGCAGATGCGGCGCGCCTACCCCAACGTCGATCTCGTCGCGGGGAACGTCGCGACCGCCGACGCGACCGAAGCCCTGATCGAGCGCGGCGTCGACGCCGTCAAGGTCGGCATCGGCGCCGGCTCGATCTGCACCACGCGCGTCGTCGCCGGCATCGGCGTTCCGATGATCACGGCGGTCGCCGATTGCGCGCGTGCCGCCGCGCCGCACAAGGTGCCGGTCATCGCCGACGGCGGGATCCGCTACTCGGGCGACATCACGAAGGCCGTGGCCGTCGGCGCGAGCGCGATCATGATCGGGAGCCTCTTCGCCGGGACCGACGAGAGCCCGGGCGAGATGATTCTCTATCAGGGCCGCAGCTTCAAGGAGTACCGCGGCATGGGATCGCTCGGCGCGATGCGCCGCGGCAGCCGCGACCGCTACTTCCAGGACGAGTTCGACCTCGACGCCAACCCCGAAGCGAGCGAGAAGCTCGTGCCCGAGGGAATCGAAGGCCGCGTCGCCCACAAGGGCAGCGTCGCCGCGATGATCCATCAGCTGACCGGCGGCCTGCGCGCGGGGATGGGCTACTGCGGCTGCAAGGACATCCCGTCGCTGCAGCGCGACGCCAAGCTGATCCGTGTCAGCCCGGCCGGCCTCCGCGAAGGCCACGTGCATGACGTCATCATCACCAAGGAAGCGCCGAATTATCGGGTCGAGTAGGGCTCAGGGCTCAGGCTCGGCTCAGGGCTCAGGGCTCAGGGCTCAGGAAGAGCATGCTGCCACAAGAAGCACTGGCCCATCAGCAAGCTCTTGCCTGAGCCCTGAGCCTTGAGCCCTGAGCCTACGTGATCCGAATCTCCCGCCGCTCCTCGCCTCGATCTTCAATCGTCACCTCTATCGCATCGTCCGGCCGCTCGCACCAGCGGTCGGCCCACTCGATCGCGACGACGCCTTCCCCGCCGACGAGCTCGTCGAGGCCCAGGTCGTCGACTTCCCGCGGTTCGAGGCGATAGAGGTCGACGTGATACAGCGTCATCACCCGGCCCTCGTATTCCTGAATGATGGTGAAGGTCGGGCTGGACACGTCGTCAGCCGCCGCGCCGAGGCCGCGGGCGAGGCCGCGTACGAACGCGGTCTTGCCGGCGCCCAGCTGCCCGTAGAGGAGCACGACCGCGCCAGGCGAGAGCGTCGTGGCCAGTCGTTCGCCGGCGGCGACTGTCTCTTCTTCCCCGGCTGTCTGAACGGCGTCCGCGCTCACGACTCGCGCTTCACGTGCCGCCGGGCTGTCAGCTCGAGGACCGCGTCGCCCAGTCGCGCCGCCATGTCGCCCGCGACGAGCGCCACTTCCCCTTCGTCGGCCTCGGCAAGATCCCCGGCCGTGCCGTGCAGATAGACCGCCAGCTTGCACGCCGCCTCGACGTCGAGAAGCTGCGCGAACCACGCCGCGATCATACCGGTGAGGAGATCGCCGGTCCCGCCGGTCGCCATCCCGGCGTTGCCGGTCAGGTTGACGAACGTCCGGCCGTCAGGCGCCGCAATCAACGTGCGGTGTCCCTTGAGGACGACGTGGACGCGGTGCGAGGTGGCGAACTCTCGTGCGTGCCGGAGTCGATCGTGCTGGACGGCCTCGATTGAGATATTCAGCAGCCGCGCCATCTCTCCGGGATGCGGCGTGATCACGACGCCGACCTCGTCGCGTCCCATCAGGCGGTCCGGGTCGCCGGCAAACGCGTTCAGCGCGTCGGCGTCGAGCACGATGGGGACGCCCGTTCGTTCGAGGAGGGCCTGGACGAATGCGGCGGTGCCAGGAGCCTGACCCAGTCCGGGGCCGACGGCAATCACGTCTGCGTTGATCTCGAGCACGCGCTCGATGGCGCTGAAGTCGACGGTGCCCGTCGTTGTTTCGTCGAGCGGTTCGGTCATGTACTCGGGCGCCATCGCCGCGACGATCGGCAGGCACGACCGCGGCGTGGCAATCGTCACCAGGCCGGCGCCGGAGCGCAGCGCGCCGATCGCGGAGAGGTGCGCGGCGCCCGTACGGCCGGTCGACCCGGCGATCACGAGCACGCGCCCGAAGTCGCCCTTGTGCGAGTCGGGGGTGCGCGTCGGTACGATCTCGCGCATGCGTTCGCGGGTCAGCAGCTCGAGATGCGGCCCCTCGAGCTCGTCGAGCAACGGGAGCGGGATGCCGATGTCGGCGATGACGAGATCGCCCGCGTGCGTATCGGCCGGCGGAAAGACGAGCGGGAATCTTCGGCGCCGCCAGCGTGACCGTCATCGACGCGTCGACCGCCGGTCCATCGAGCGCCGCCGCTGTCGGCCGACATGCCGGTCGGCAGATCGATCGCGACGATTGGAGCGCCGAGGCCGTTGAGATCGGCGACCACGGTCTCGAGGAATCCCGTGAGCGGTCCGCGAAAGCCGGTACCGAGGATCGCGTCGACCACGAGCTCGCACTCCGAGAGCTCGCTGAAGTGCAGCTCCCACTCCTGCGCGTTGGTAATCTCGACGACGGTCATGCCGATGCGGCCGAGCACTTCGAGGTTGGTCCGCGCGTCGCCGCGCACGTCGGCCACGCTCCCGAGCAGGAACACCGCTGTGTCGATGCCGCGCTGCACGAGCGTGCGCGCGATCACGAACCCGTCGCCGCCGTTGTTGCCACGGCCGCAGACGACGCCGACGCGGCTCGACGCCAGGTCGTCGAACGCGGCCTCCATGGCCGCCACGGCCTGACGGCCGGCGTTCTCCATCAAGCACGATCGACGGAATGCCGATGTCCTCGATCGTGCGGCGATCCGCCTCGCGCATCTGTTCGGTGTTGAGCACTCGCATGGGTCGGGTCGAGCGTACTGCTTGTGCTAGACTGCGGTCAAACAGCTTTCAGCGTCCGCTTCCAGCTTCCGGCTTCCAGCTTCCAGCTGAGAACGGGACTGAGCGCTGAGACGCTGCGTGCTGAAAGCTGGGAGCGGACAGCTGAGGAGCTGGAGTGAAGGGCGCAGTCTACGTCAACGGCACGATCAGCCCGGCCGATCAGGCCGTCGTTCCGGTCTACGATCACGGGTTCGTGTACGGCGAGGGCGTGTATGAGACGCTCCGCACCTACAATCGCATCCCGTTTCTCTACGACCGCCACATGCGCCGCCTCCGGGCGTCGGCCTCGGCACTCCACCTCGACGTTCCATTCGACGACGACACGCTTCGAGGATGGATCGAGGACACGATGGCAGTGGCGAACCGGCTGCCTGAACGTCTGCCCGAGCGGTACGCGAGCCGCTGCCGAGCGGGACGCGAGCCGCTACGAGCGGGCACGCGAGCCGCTGAACGAAGCCTATATCCGCATCCTGCTGACGCGCGGCGTCGGCGAGCTGAGCTACGACGTGAAGGCCACGCCGGCGCCGTCGCTCATCATCATCGTCAAGCCCTTCGACGAGCCGCCCGCGCGCATGTTCGACGAGGGGATCAAGATCTCGCTCGTGTCGGTCCTGCGCAACCATCCCGGGTCTGTGAATCCGATCATCAAGTCGAACAACCTGCTCAACAACGCCATCGCCATGCAGGAGGCACATCGCAAGGGCGGCGACGAGGCCCTGATGTGCAACTACCGCGGCGAGCTGTCCGAGTGCTCGCAGTCGAACTTCTTCCTCGTACGCGACGGCGTGGCGCTGACGCCGAGGTCGGCATCCGGACTGCTCGAGGGCCTCACCCGGGGATTCCTGTTCGAGGTCGGCCGCGAAGTCGGCGTGGCGGTGGAGGAAGCCACGCTCCGCCCAGACGATCTCGCCACGGCCCAGGAAGCGTTCATCACTGGATCGACGCGCGAGCTGACGCCGGTCGTGCGGATCGACGATCAGGTGATTGGCACCGGACGCCCGGGACCAGTGACGCGGGCTCTGCTCGCGGGTTTTCGCAAGAAAGCCTGGGAGATGAGCGCGCCGGCGGCGGCCGCGCGGTAGCACGCGAAAAGCGATCACTAGACGCCCGACTCTGTCTGCTTTCATCAATGCTCGCGGGGCCCCACCCCCGCTCGCTCTCGCGCGGCGACTTCGCGCCGCGCTCGGGCCGCAGGCGCTGCTGACTCCGCGGCCGGGATCAATCAACGGCAACGCAGCCCGGCCAACGTCCCAGGTGTTACTTCCGCCCGCCTACTTCCTCTTCAATATAGGTCTCGATTGGCGGACACGCGCACACCAAATTCCGGTCGCCGTAGGGATTGTCGATGCGGCTGACGGCTGGCCAGAACTTGTTCGCGCGGACGAACGGCGCGGGATAGGCGGCCTGTTCGCGCGTGTAGGGGTGCGACCAGGCGTCCGACGACACTTCGGCGGCCGTGTGCGGCGCGTTCTTGAGGACGTTGTCGCGCGCGTCGACCTTACCGTCGATCACGTCCTGAATCTCGCGACGGATCGAGATCAGCGCTTCGCAGAAGCGATCGAGCTCGGCCTTCGACTCGCTCTCGGTCGGCTCGATCATCATCGTGCCAGGAACCGGAAACGAAACCGTCGGCGCGTGGAAGCCGTAGTCCATCAGGCGCTTCGCCACATCCTGCTCGTCGACCGACGGCCCCGAGCCGTGCTTGAACGGGCGCAGGTCGAAGATCATCTCGTGCGCCACGCGGCCGTTGTGGTTGGTGAAGAGCTCGTCGTAGTGACCCGCCAGCCGCGCCTTGATGTAGTTCGCGTTGAGGATCGCGACGCGCGTGGCATCGGTCATCCCCGACGCGCCCAGCATCCTGATGTACCCGTAAGAAATGATGAGAATGCTCGCGCTGCCCCACGGCGCCGCCGACACGGCCGCGATCGCCTTGGCGCCCCCGACCGGGACGACCGGATGTCCGGGCAGGTACGGCGCGAGGTGCGTGGCGACCGCGATGGGGCCCATGCCGGGACCGCCGCCGCCGTGCGGGATGGCAAAGGTCTTGTGCAGGTTCAGGTGACAGACGTCGGCGCCGATCGCCGCCGGGCTCGTCAGGCCGACCTGCGCGTTCATGTTCGCGCCGTCCATGTAGACCTGGCCACCGTGCTCGTGCACGATGGCGCAAATCTCCCGGATGTCCTCTTCGAAGACGCCGTGCGTCGATGGGTAGGTCACCATCAGCGCCGCAAGCTCGTCGCGGTGCTTCTGCGCCTTGGCCCGCAGATCCGCCAGGTCGACGTTGCCGTCGGCGTCGCATGCCACGACGACGACCTTGAGCCCCGCCATGGCCGCGCTCGCGGGATTTGTCCCGTGCGCGGAGGACGGGATGAGGACGACCGTGCGACCGAGATCGCCGCGATCGCGGTGGAAGGCGCGGATCGTCATCAGGCCCGCGAACTCTCCCTGCGCGCCCGAATTCGGCTGCAGCGAGACGGCGGCAAAACCCGTGATGCGGCAGAGCGCCGTCTCGAGCTCGCCGAAGATCTGAGCGTAGCCCGCGATCTGCACCGCGGGCGCGAACGGGTGAATACCCGCGAACTCCGGCCACGACACCGGAATCATCTCCGAGGCCGCGTTGAGCTTCATCGTGCACGAACCGAGCGGAATCATCGACGTATCCAGCCCCACGTCCTTGCGCTCGAGCGAGCGGATGTACCGCATCATCTGCGTCTCGGAGTGATGGGTGTTGAAGACCGGATGCGTCAGGTACTCGGATGTCCGCTCCAGCGCGTGCGGGATGGCCGCAGCCGCGCCGGCCGCGATCGTGATCGGCGGCGAGGCCTTGCCTTTCGCCTCCGCGAACACCGCCACGACGTCCTGGGCGTCGCTGTCGGAGACCGTCTCGTCGAAGGCAATTCCGATCCCGGTTGCCTCGTAGCGGAAATTGATGCCGCGGGCTTCGGCAAGCCGGCGGACGGTGGCCGTGTCGGCGCCCTCGATCCAGATCGTGTCGAAGTAGGCGCCGTTTGTCTGGCGGTAGCCCAGCGACGTCAGCGCGCGTTCAACGGCGCCAGCCGTCTCACGAACCCGCGAGGCGATCGCGCGCAACCCGGCCGGACCGTGGTACACCGCATACATCGCGGCGATGTTTGCCAGGAGCGCCTGCGCCGTGCAGATGTTCGACGTCGCCTTCTCGCGGCGGATGTGTTGCTCCCGCGTCTGAAGCGCCATCCGGTACGCCTGGTGGCCGCGGGCATCGATCGAGAGTCCGATGATCCGCCCCGGCGCCTGCCGCACGTACGCTTCGCGCGTCGCCAGGAACGCCGCGTGCGGACCGCCGCAGCCAAGGGGCACGCCGAACCGCTGCGAGTTCCCCACAACCGCGTCCGCACCCATCTCCCCTGGCGGCGTGATGAGCGTCAGCGCGAGGAGATCCGTAGCGACCGCGACAAGCACACCGCTCGCGTGCGCCCGTTCGATCGCGGGCCTCAGATCGGCAATCGCACCGCGGTCGTCCGGATACTGGAGCAGGAGCCCGAACGCGCGCGACAGCAACTCGGCGGACAACGCTGACGGGTCCACGACCTCGACGCGGATGTCGAGCGGTTCGGCGCGGCCGCGCAACACATCGAGCGTCTGCGGGTAGCAGCCGTTGCCGACCAGGAACAGGCTCTCGCCGGTTCCGGCTCTCTTCGCCTGCAGCCGGTGGAACATCGCCATCGCCTCGGCCGCCGCCGTTCCCTCGTCGAGGAGCGAGGCCGTGGCGATGTCCATGGCCGTGAGGTCCCGCACCACGGTCTGAAAGTTCAGCAGCGACTCGAGCCGGCCCTGCGCGATCTCGGCCTGGTACGGCGTATACGGCGTGTACCACCCCGGATTCTCGAAGACGTTCCTGAGGATCACGCTCGGCGTGAGGCACCCGTAGTAGCCCATCCCGATGTACGAACGGGCGACGGTGTTCTGCCCGGCGATGCCACGAAGACGGCGCAGGTAGGCGTGCTCGGTTTCGCCCTCGGGAAGATCGAGCGGCGCGTGGCTGCGGATCGCGGGCGGAATCGTCTGGTCGATGAGCGCCTCGATGGACGCCACGCCGATCGCCTTGAGCATCGCGCCACGTTCTGCCGCGTCGGGTCCGATGTGTCTGGTTGTGAAAGAACCGGGGGTTTCTGGAATCATCTCGCGCAATGCTGAATGCTGAGTACTGAATGCCGACGTCAATGCCGAAATCCCGAACGGAGCGCTGACACGCCGTGTGACGCGCGACTCGAACGCCCCAGGGCGAATTGGCGGACTACTTGGTCAATTCGGCGTACTGCGCCGCGTCGAGCAGGTCGCCGTCTTCGCCCGTCACCTTGAGCGCGATCATCCACGACTCGTGCGGGTTGGTATTCACCGCTTCCGGTTTCTCGCCGAGCGCCCGGTTGACCTCGGTGACTTCCCCGCTCACCGGCGCATAGAGCTCGGAGACGGCCTTGACGGACTCGATGGTGCCGAACACGTCACCCTTCGTCAGCTTCCGGCCGACTTCCGGCAGCTCGAGGTAGACAACGTCACCGAGCTGCTTCTGCGCGTAGTCGGTGATCCCGACGCGCGCGTCGCCGCCCGACAGCTTCACCCACTCGTGGTCTTTCGTGTATTTGAAATCGGCAGGATACATACGCGTGTTTCGCGGATCCGAGGTTCCGCGCTCCTTCGGTTGTCTTATGACGTTGCCTGGGATGCAGGACGCTTGTAGAAGGGCAATGGCACGACCCGCGCGCGCACGCGCCGGCCGCGGACGTCGACCTCGAACTCAGTCCCAGTGGCCGTGCGGTCGCTCGGCACGTATGCCATGCCGACCGCCTTTTTCAAGAACGGTGTCTGCGTGCCGCTCGTCACGACGCCCGCCTTCTCGTTGTCGACGTAGACGTCGTAGCCGTGACGTGCGATGGCGCGGTCGAGGACCTCGAACCCGACGAGCTTGCGCGTCACGCCCTCCTGCTTCTGGCGGCGCAGCACCTCGTGGCCGATGAACTCATCCTTCTTCCACCCGACGATCCATCCCAGATCGGCCTCGAGCACGGTTGTCGTGTCGTCGATGTCGTTGCCGTAGAGCCGCATGGCTGCTTCGAGGCGCAGCGTGTCGCGCGCGCCGAGGCCGGCCGGCACGACTCCGGCGGACTTGCCGGCGAGGAGGATGGCGTCCCACACGCGCTCGGCAGAGGCGGGCGGCACGAATACCTCGAAGCCGTCCTCGCCCGTGTAGCCGGTGCGCGAGATCGTGCCGCGGACGCCGGCAATCTCCCCCGTCGTGAACCAGTAGTACTTGATGTCCCCGAGGTTGACGCCGGTGAGCGCCTGCAGCACGCCCCGGGCCGCCGGCCCCTGCAGCGCCATGAGCGCGTACCGGGAACTGGTGTTCACGGCCACCGCGTCGCCGATGCCGGCGATCTGGGTCGTGATCCAGTTGAAGTCCTTCATGATGTTCGACGCGTTCACGACGAGCATGAAGTGCTCGTCGGTCAGCTTGTAGGTCAGCACATCGTCCACGAAGGTGCCCTGGGGCGTGGGGAGGGCGGAATAGTGCGCCTGGCCGATCGAGAGGCGTGAGGCGTCGTTGCTCGTGACGTGCTGGACGGCCTTGAGGGCGTCGCGGCCGGCGATCTCGATCTCGCCCATGTGGCTGACATCGAAGAGACCGGCCCGGGTCCTGACGGCCTGATGCTCGTCCACGATGCCGGAGTACTCGACAGGCATGTCCCAGCCGCCGTACTCGACCATACGGGCGCCGAGCGACCGGTGACGCGCGTTGAGCGGGGTCTTCCTGAGCGTGCCGGAGAGCGCCTGAGACATTCGTAGGTCGAGTGCCCGCTCGGCCGCGCCAGCCTGCTGGCCGCTGGCGTCGATCGAACAAAGTGAGTGAGTGGAGCGGGATACGTCGTCCGGGGCCGTCGGCACCCTGGACGGCACAAGGTACAACCCCAGAACGGTACTATGCGGCTCTGCGGCGGGTCAAGAGCACAGTCTTCAGTCGACAGTCGACGGTCGTCAGTCACGAGGCAGGAGACTGCCAGCAGTCTCCTGCCTCGGCGCCTTAGTCGTCAGTCGTCCGTCAGTCGTCAATCAGTCGTCCGTCGTCCGTCAGTTCCTGGTCGGCGGGTCAATTCCTCAGTCGGGCCGTCAGTTCTTCCAAGCCAGCCAGACATCGAAGATCTGGTCGTATTGGCCGTCCCTCCAGAGCACGCGCGAACGCTGGCGGAATTCGTTGCCATTCTTGTCGACCCGTCTGCTGTTCTTGTACTCGGTGCTGATGGACTCCAGACCAGACTCCGAGACGGGCTGCAGCTCGTCGGATTCCGAGATGCCGTTGTGGTTCAGGTCGCGCCAGAGCACGAGCCGCGAGAACGCATTGTCGTGAGCATCGATGACGCCGTTGCGGGCGCTAGGGCCATAGGCTGATGACTCGACGAACTTCAGGGCCTCGAAACCGTTCGGGGTCGTGATGTCCGGGTTGTCGGGACGGGCCGGCGTATGGTTGCCAAACAGCTCCGACCCGTCATCGATGCGTCCGTTCCCATTCCGGTCGAGCGCCAGGAACGCATCGTCCGAATCGCGCCTGGTCCAGGCAACCTGTTCAGGCACGCCGTCGGCATTCAGATCAAAGTGAACGCCATTAGCCACGCTCGTCAGCCTGTAGCCGTCGCGACCGGTGTCGACGATAAGTGGACAGTTGGGATACGTGCACTTCCCGTCGTCCCAGGAACCACCCTCCAAGACTTCGCATCGGAACGATGGATCGACCTCGACTTCCTCGCGGCGCTCCGCAATGAACACCTCGTCCACAGTCGGCGGAAGTGCAACCTTTGCTTCCTTGATGTCGAATATCACAGGTATCCAGATCGAGAACTCATGCGTCCCTCTGCTCTCCCACCAGCTGGAATAAGGTACCGGGACCTGCCTGTTGACAGAAGCCGAAAACATGGCAAACGTGGACAGGCCGGAATTCGGCACGCCAGGAACGTGAGCTTCAACCGCCACCGATATTGGGCAGGTATTGACGTCGCGCGTGGTGGAGACCGTGTACTCCAGCCACATGCCAAATTGACCGTATTGCCTTGCGTCGTTGCCCAGGCGGACCTGTCCACAGCTTCCGAACATCTGACTCGGAAGTGGGATCTGGGCATGTGAGAGTGATGGAAACGCGCACACTGCTGCCAAGACGATGAAAAAGCGCTTCATTGTTGTACCTCGTCCTCGACTACTGCGGTTGCCGATAGAAAGCGAGCTCCTTCTTGGGAACGTAAACTCGCATTCCTTCCTTGAGGGACTCGACGTACTGGCTCAGGGCCGCCTGGCCCGGGAGCGCCACTGCCGCGAGGACGCGGTCGCGAAGATGAATCACCTGCCACCGAAACTCGAGATTGATAGCCTGAGTCCTTTCGTTGATGAACCTCGCCTCCTCTGTCTTGAGCGTTGGCATGAGTTTGAGAACCCGCTCCTGGCAGGCCAGGAAGTTCCTGCCGTTCTCCTTCGCTGCGTCGAGGACCAGCGCAACTTCTTCTTTCGAAAGCGCCTTCCACAGCTCCGTCGGCAGGTCGGACTTCGCGACCATGAGCTCGAACGCGGCGTGCCAGACGTCCCATTGCGGGATCATCTCGGGGTTCTTGCGCCCGTCAATCTCGACGCGCTCTGAGATCGACGGAATGTCGAACACGAGTTGTGGCGGCTTCTTGTCCTGCGCCGGCGGTCCGGCACTTGTTGCGTCTACGGCGGGCGTGGCGAGCGCCACCAGGGCGATCGCCTGCACCACGGCCAACATCACACGTCCTGCCATACCGTTCTCCCGTTGATGTAGCCCGTATCGGGGCAATGAGCGCTGTGGCGCGCAACCTCCGCGATCGTTCATCGATCGCGCTGCCTCGCCACACGCGTCAGTTGCCGGAGGCGCCCGGCACGCTCGACTCTCACGACTCTTCCAGGATCTCCGCGGGTTTCGGGGGCCTTTCCCCGGCATGATCGGCGTCCGGCCGCTCAGGACGAAACTGCAAGTGCGACCTCAGCGTGTGATAGGAGATGCCGAGCTCGCGACAGGTCTGCCGCTTGTTGTTGCCACACCGCTCGTATACGAGGCGAGCGTAACGGCTGGCCCAGGCGCGCATCGACTCGCGCCCGCGCATTGACGGCACCAGCACATCCGAGTAGCCGCCGAGGAGCGCCGGCGGCAGGTCGTCGAGCTCGAGCGAGTCCGAGCCGGCGAGCGCCACCGCGCGCTCGATCACGCGCTCCAGCTCACGAACGTTGCCCGGCCAGTCGTAGACGACCAGGGCGTCGGCAGCCGCGGTCGACAAGTGGAGGTGCCGCACGAAACGGTGACGCTCGAGGAAGTATCGGGCGAGCTCACCGATATCCTCGCGGCGCGCCCGCAGCGGAGGCACCTGAACGTCGACTCCGTGCAGGCGGTAGTAAAGATCCAAACGGAAACGGCCTGCCTCCACAAGTCCGGACAGCGGCTTGTTGGTGGCCACGATGATGCGGGTGTCGACCCGGCGCGACCCGAAGCCGCCGACCCGCTCGACCGACAAGTCCTGGATCGCGCGGAGCAGCTTCGCCTGCGCCGCCGGCGACAAATCCGAGATCTCGTCGAGGAACAGCGTCCCCTCGTGCGCGTGCTCGAACTTTCCACGCCGCCCGCGGACACCCGTCGCCGTGCGCTCCTCGATCCCGAAGAGCTCGGCCTCGAGCAGCGTCTCGACTATCGCCGCACAGTTGACAGCGACAAAGGGGCCCTTGCGCCGTCGGCTCAGCTCGTGAATCTGCCGGGCGACAAGCTCCTTGCCCGTGCCGGATTCACCTTCGATGGCAGAACCGCACTCTGATGGCGCGAGCGCAAATAGAAAAAGACCAGTGCGCCCAAGTCGCACTGGCCTTTGACAATGTAGTGAGGGCGAGGCTCGGCCTCGGTTGGATGGAAGGTGAGTTGGAGGTTGAGTCGGCGGAACTCGGACTTCACCACGGCGGGGTCGGACTTGAGCAGCCCGCGAGGTCCTTCAGCTGTCGCTGACCCAGCCGGAAGGTCGGGTAGCTTCTTGCCGGAGGGCTTCTCCTCCCCCTTCCGCAGCTCGCCTTCGAGGCGCTTGATGTCGCCTCGCGTTCGGCAACGGCCTTCAGCAGCGACGACGGCGCACTCGAGCCACCCTCGATGGCGGCGATCAGGTTCTGGAGCTTCTTCGTTCCTGCTCCAGTTGGCGCTGGCTGTCGTTTGCGCCAGCCTTTGGGGCCGCCAGCGCCCTCTGAACCTCCTTTTCAAGAGACTTCGTGATGTGCGCCAACGCCTTGGGCTGCTGGAGCTCGGTCTGCAGCTTCGCGAGAATCTGCGGCTCCGCTGAGGTTGTCGCCTTTCCGAGTGACCGTAATCCGCTCCTGGGCGGTCGCGAAACTGGACACTCCGAACAAGAGTGTTATCACAAGCACTAGTCGTCGCATGGTATTTCGGCTCCAACTGTCGAACACGAGCTATCAAGCAAATCCGTTGCCTGGACTTGATCCGGTTCGGTGGACAGTTGATCTGAGTGGTTTTGTCTTCGTTCTTTCACTTCGTCAGAGAAAAAGATGATCGATGTGGGCGCTGTGGGAATCTCGCGTTCTTTGCGAGATTTCCAAACCCCTGTGGGCGCGTTCTGTGCGTCCACAGGGGTGGCAGCGTCCACATCGTCTTCGACGTCGCGGAAATTTTCAATGGCGGGATCACCTCCGAGCCGGTGCGCGTGGCGAAAAAGGGGGCTACCGGAGTGGCGGCCCCCCTCGAGAAGATCGCTCCTGGGGCATCCTGAGCGTTTCGTGGATCGCGCCGATCCCCACGATCGCGCGGATCATGCACAGTGCTCCTCCCCGCGGCCCGACCGGAAGCGGCGTTCGAACTCGGCGGGACTGACGTAGTCGAGCGTCGAATGCCGCCGCCGCGTGTTGTAGAACGCCTCGATGTAGTCGAACAGCTCGCGCTTGGCCTGGCCGTGGCTCCCGAATGTGTCGGCGAGCTCGGTCTTCAGCGTCGAGAAGAACGCCTCCATCACGGCGTTGTCGTAGCAATCGCCCGTCCGGCTCATACTGCACGTGATGCCATGCGCTGCCAAGCGATCTTGGTAGTCCTCACTGGCATACGTTGATCCGCGATCCGAGTGATGGAGCAACCCCGTCTCCGGACACCGGCGATTCAGCGCCATCGTCAGCGCTGCGAGCGTCAGATGCCGGTCGTTGACCGCGCTGACCGCCCACCCGACGACGAACCGCGAGAAGAGATCGAGGATGGCGGCCAGGTACAGCTTGCCGCTTTCGCCGATCTTGAACTCCGTCGTGTCGCCGACCCAGCGCTGATTGGGAGCCTCGGCCGTGAACTCCCGATTGAGGAGATTGGCCGCGACCGGCAGATCGTGGCCGCTGTCGGTCGTACAGGCGAACCGCTTCCGCTGCCGCGCTTTCACGCCCTCCTCTTGCATCAATCGGATCACACGCTTCCGACTCACGTGTTCGTCGTGCTCCTCGAGGAGATCGCGGTGTATCCGCGGACTCCCGTAGCTCTGTTTGCTGGCGTCAAACGACGTCCGGATGAGCACCTTCAGCCGGCGATCCTGCTGCCGCCGCGGCGATTCCGGTCGCCGGTGCCACGCGTGAAATCCGCTCCGCGTCACGCGCAGACACCGGCACAACAGACTGAGCGAGTGGTGCGCCTTCTCCGCTGCGATGAACCGGAACCTCACCGCCGCTCGTTCGCAAAGAAGGCCGCCGCCTTTTTTAAGATCTCCCGCTCTTCCCGCAGAACCCGGGTCTCTTTCCGGAGGCGGGCGAGCTCTTCGCGCTCCGCTGTCGTCAAGCCGGTGCGCCCGTTCGTCCGGTCGGCCCGCGCGCGCTTGACCCACTCCCGCAGCGCCGTCTCCGTCAAATCGAGATCGCGGGCGACGGCGCCCACGGTCTTCCGCTCGTCCAACACCAGCCGGACGGCTTGCGCCTTGAAGTCGTCGTCAAACTGCCGGCGCGGGCGCCGGCTTTTCCTCTCTTTGGCCATTCGGGACATCGTATCCACCTTTCGGAAGATGTCCACGAAATCGGATCAAGCGCAGCCGCAATCCGGCAGCGACCCGGCCACGCGAGAACATCCAGGCCGAAGACGTGCTTCGGTTCATCCAATGGCTTCGCACGCTGAAGATAGGCCCGAGGCTGTAACGTGGTTTTGCGAACGAGACACAAGCGTGTTTTGAGTTGTCGGCCTGCACGCTTGATTGCCAAGCGGCAAAGAGTCACGGCGGGAACCAACTGCTTCGGAATCGTCAGCCAGCGAATTTCCGGTTCAGTATTCTCCAGCGAGTCTCACCAGACATGGATGCGGCCGATGTGATTCGGCTCGAAGCGACGTGGAAGGAACGGCTCCACACACGAGCACCGTTTGGCCTCAACGACAACTGAACCGACAAGAGAGCGAACGCTAACGTTTGGCGAGCTTGTCCTTCGGACTGGCGCTAGGTGACTGCCGCCACCGCTCCAGCGCTTTCAGTGGGACCTCGTGAACGACCTTGGGCAGATGGACCACGACGCGCAGCGTGGCGTTCGGTTTCAGTGCCTCCGCTGCCCACCCTTGCCCCTTCCCTACCTACACCAACGCGCTAAACTCACGGCTCCCTACAGCCTTTCGGTTTTACTCGGCGCGGTGCGAACGATGTGGCCATTCCCATCATTTCGACGGTTGCCTGACTGGCGTCGTTTCGAACAACGAGTAGCTCAGCGACTGTGCGGAGGGCCTTTCAAGAGGTACACATTCGCCGAACAGAAAGCCTCCCGAAGCACCGGCAAGCGTCCCCGTCCAGTCCTTGGGGACCTCGAACGGAGGCGGCGTCTCTCGGTGCATGGCGATGAGACTGACCGGGCACAAGGCCGACAGCGTGTTCCGGCGCTACGATATCGTCAGTGATGGGGATCTTCGTGAGGCGGCGCGGAGACTGTATCTGTGCCCGAGGCAAGTGGCGCAGACGGCGAAGTAGCGACTTCGTCAGGTTCGCCAGTCCTGCCGGACAGATCATCTGGAAATCGACACCACCATTCTTCAGGGACTTTGGTCAAATTCGCCGAAAGGTCGTGCGGGTACGACTGAAACCCGTCGAAGATCTGAAATGAGATGGTCATTCCAGTGCTCTGAGTTCCGAATATTCCGCCCTGGTTGTCCAACGTCCCGGCAAGCGGTCGCCAGAGGTCTCGCCTATTTTGAGAGGGAGAGTGCCAGCCTGCCTTGTTTAGCAGGACGTCATAGAGTGCTTGCTCGATTCGGTCCATGAACCGAGCCACGTCAGCATCCCATACGAGGTCCTCTGATGGTCGGCCATCGCCATGAACGGAGCCATGCCGGTGCGATAGCCACTCTGCTACTTCGTCCCTCGTATATCCGAATCGGCCCGATGCGAGAAACTGAGAGAGCTTCTTTTCAATGGCACTGACCGGCCGCGCAAAAGCCATCTCAAAGAACCGCACCGCCTCTCGATAGCGACTCAGCGGCTGAACCTGCGCAATGAACGTTGCGACTGCCTGAACACCCCCGAGGCGATCTGTCAGTCCCACCATCAGTTTTGGCTCGAGTTTCGGCGTTAGGGGAACAGCGTTGGCCGACGAGGGCGTGCTGTAGCGGAAAGCGCGGGCTTCTTCGAGCCTTTCCCACTCCTCTGCGCTCTCGGGCAGCAACGCGACAGGAGGCCACGGAGAGGCCAACCTCCGGGGACTCCGAGTCAGCACCGCCATCAAGTTCGCCGTCGTTTCAATTGCCTGTTCGCAGAGCCGTCGTTCTTGGTCGGGAATGTCCAAGAGTCCATCCGGCGCGATTGTCGGAAGGGAGGCGAGGTCGATCTCGGCTGTTAACAGACTACCCCCTTTCGCTTGAGCCGGCGCGACATCGGTGCGGTTGGTGGGACGGGCTCGAACCGTAACGCGGCCGATCTTGCTAGACCATGAGGTCCAGCCTTCAAGTTCCGGGTCGAAGTAAGCGGTCACAAGGCGCAGCAGCTTCATCGGTTCTATCCCGTCACGAGCTCACGGTAAACTCAATTTCCGGTCGTTCGCGCTCCTGAGCCCGCGTCTGACTGAGAATTTCTTTAGGAAATTGGAGGCGCCGCCCGGATTTGAACCGGGGATGGAGGTTTTGCAGTCTTCTGAAGACTCACTCATTGATTAGCCAATCAGCTGATTTGCTCAATGATTCCGCAAAGTGAGTGCTCCTGGCTGCTCCCAGATGCTACCAAATGTTACTGTGTAAGCTCCTGCATTGCTGGTCGGCATCGGACGGTGTGACTTCATCGAGCGATACGCGAGTATTTCGAGGCATCGAAGGTGTGACGGGCATCGAGGGTACGCCGGTCGGTTCATACCATCGTTAGGCCGAAGGAATCATCTGAACAATACTTGACCGCATCCGGTGCCCACGACTGCATGTCTGCGAGGTAGACATATGTTTGTGCGACTTTCGTTGGTCCTCTTGACCGCCTGCTTGGTTGCGACAGAGGCTTCCGGCCAGATCGTGCAAGAGATGACGCCAGAACGCATCCGAGAGGCGATTGCGCTCGGCGCGAAGAGCAAGGAACTGACGGCTTATAAGATTCAGGAAGAGGCTCGTTGGAGCTGGCCTCCGGAGATCGGGGTGTTCACGACGCCGTTTCTGCGCGTCGCGCTCGCGGCCCATACTGCCAAGAGTCGTGCGCTACAAGCCTTTCACTGAGACTGACGTCACGCCAGAAGTGGTGGCGCCTGAAATCCATGTGTACGCCGCGTCGCGTCCGCTGGAGGGTGCGGCCATCGCCAGCGTGGAGACCATCGTGGTGCTCCCGCACGACAGCAAAGACCTGAGCCAGACGGTGCATCCAAGAAGGGTGACCGAGGCGTCCGAACGGTACCAAGAACCTTTTCGGATTCACCGGAGAAGGCCGCGGAATGCTCGCAGAATTCCCGTTGGACGTCTGGCGAGAAGACAACGAGATTCACGTAGTGTTCGACAAGGAGATTCCCAGCTCGCATGGCCCAGGAGCACGCGGGGGCTGTACAGATTGCAAGTGCCGAATCTACCTTGAGAAGGTTCGATGAATTCGTGTTCAGCGTCGGCTCCCGGAGGCGTCCGGATTGGGGCGGGACCGGAGGTGGACCCGTCGTCGTTCGCGGCTTCTGCAAGAGAAGTCATCGCACCGAGTGCGGTGCAACATCAAAGAAGCTCAGAATAGTTTCTTGTATGTCGCGGTGTACTGGTGACCTTCGCTTTCGTATCCGATTGTGCCAGCCTCTTGAAACTCGAAGGCCATCGTGAAGAAGTAGTACGCACGCACACGTTTACCGAATTCCTTCTCAACCGCCGAGATGCTGGATGTCATCGGATTCACGAAGGCATTCAAGCGTGGTGTGGTCGCCCACACTGGATCCGACATCACGAAGACCGCCCCAGCTACGTAAGGCCCCTTCGAACCGTCTGGAGTTGTCGGTGGGAAGAATGACCGCAAGGCCCCCTCGCCCCGAGCGGTGCGAAGAGCATTGACTAAGTTCGTCAGGTCGGCTTCTGTCGCGCTCGCGGGCACGAGAAGAATCACCGCCGTCGAAGAACGCGCCGCTACATTGAAGGACACGAGATTCGACGGTGTTGTCGCTGCTGCGCCTTTACTTTCTGTAGGCAGTGGCGCAGTCCGACCGGATGTAGCAAGTGGCGTTGCGGCCTGAGATGTACGGGCTGAATCTGGAACTGTGGATGGTTTCGGATTACCCGGCACGCGCGAGCCCAGAGCGGCAAGCCCTACTAGCAAGATCGGTAATGAGACTCGCCAGTGAGTCACGAGCCAACTGAAAGTTCCCGTTTTCCTTTCCATGGCGACGTCTCTTGCGTGAGCCTCCACGAGAGGGTGCCGAGCACCAAGGAATGCCTCGCCGAGTGGGGAGATGCTCGGCTTCCTGCTGGGTGTCGCCTCTGTCAGTCTGCTTCCGTGTGATTCTTTGAAGGGTTTGGCATTGCCGGTCTGGTTGTACTCACCGCACAGTTGGCACTTGAGCTTCTTGTGAGTCAACAGCGCGCCCACACCGAAAACCACCTTGGATCTAAGCGTCCGTTTTGACAGGAAGCTATTGCCGCCGCATTTCCAGCAGTGCAGATTGCCCTGTGAATCGACCTGAATGTCTTTCATTGTCATCCTCCTTGGGGTCAATCGCCGCGTCCTGGATCTCTCCGGCGCAGAACGGACGGTTCTTCATCGCGCCCCTATCGGGGTGTAGCCGACCCCAGTACAACGGCCTAGAACCCGCCCTACACCGCCGTGTTGACCTGTCAAGGAAAGAGGCGTCCTTCAACGCGGCGCGCGGGGAGCCGGAACCAGCGCTCGGGCTTGCTTGCCCGATGTTCTTGCCCGGCCCGTTAGTGCGACCACCGCCGCCGGACGCCAAACACGGGCCTCTTATGCAACATCACGGCCCCCACGGAACTTGCTTGACCGCAACCACGGCACACCGGACTCTTCACGGCGGACAAATCGGGGTGACGGGCGTCGTTGCGGAGGCCGAGAGTCCCACCCGTGGCGGTGCGGAGGATCTGGCGCTGAGTGCTACTCCACCCTGAGATTTCCTTAAGACGAGCACCCGGCGAGGGGTAATGGGATTCGATTACCGTGCGGTGCGCGGTGGTCCACACCTTAATGCGGGGCGCCGCCCTCTCATTCAGGCTCGTGCGAATTAGTTCGTCAGCTCTGCGGTATTGTCCGCTACTCACCTCATCGAACAGCCGGTCAACCGGCGGTGGCCACAACTGCGCTGGGAGGTCGGCGACCCCATGCAAAGTGCCATTTCCCGCACATATCGACGGTTAGTGGCTGTCGTTCTGTCGAGGCGTCGTTTCGGTCGCAAACATTCATGGTTGCATTCTACCGACGACGTATCTGGCATCTGCATTGAACCCTACGATCTGTTTGCGATGTACGAACGGATGCCGCGATTCGCGATCTCTACACCCCAGTCGTCTCAGGTGCGCACATTCTGTGGAACAAGAAGGGTAACGGGTATGAAGAAGATTATTACCACCACAATGGTCACGCTGGTTGTGCTGGCGATATCCATATCGTCGGCGCAGGCTGCTATCAACATCACCGAAGCAACGATACAAAACGGGTCGGTGTTCATCTCCGGCAATCAAGCGCCGAGGGCGACGGCGATCTGGTGGGAAGGGAAGGCGATACCGAGTACCTCAAATAATCGAGGTGCATTTCGCTTCGACACTACCGATCTGCCCGCGGACTGCGTTGGACGGCTGCAGATAGGCACCGAACAGCGAGACGTAGTGATCAGCAACTGCACGCCAAGGGCAGCGGTTTTGAAGACAGGGCAGACAACCTGCTACGCCGATCAATACCCGACAGTAATTCCTTGCGCCGGCACGGGGCAGGACGGTGAGTTTCAGAAGGGTGCGGTGTCGCCTGTTCCACGATTCACTGACAATCTGAACGGGACGATTACGGACAATCTGACGGGGCTGATCTGGCTAAAGGACGCGAACTGCTTTGGGCCGCTGGAGTGGCGGACGGCCATAGATCGTGCAAACGGTCTGGCTGTGCGGTACCTGCGGCCTTACCGATAGCAGCGTCCCGGGCGACTGGCGGCTGCCGAACCGTAACGACCTGACGAGTCTCTTAGACTTAGGAACGTGGGCGCCAGCATTGCCACCCGGACATCTTTTCACGAATATCCTGCCGAATGGTGGTGTCGGACCCACTTCCTACTGGTCGTCCACTACTAACCCGGAACACTCGGGTTGGGTGTGGCGGGTGGATTTCTACCGCGGGTTGATGGGCAATCAAGCCGGCAAAATTCGGGGAACTTAACAACTTTCTTGCCGTGCGTGGCGGTGCAGCGACTGGCGGTGCAGCGACCGCCGGCCTTATTCCGCTGTTTGATCCGGCAAGTCCGGTCAATGACTCTACGAAAACGGGGTGGTCTCTTAGGTGTACTTCCAAGCCCAGAAAGATTCTCAGACTCCAGAAGGTTGTCATATTCGGGCAGCCTCTAAACCAAGACATATACCCCAATAACTTCTACATTGTTACGCTAGTCAAAACCACGTCGGACTGGGCCACTCCGAATGGTATTGGTGATCAGATCCTTTACGTTGAGGGGCCGCTTGAGGACACCGGCCGAAATTACTACGAGTTCGCTGTTCCGACGACCAGACTCCAAGCGGGGTCGTACTATCGTCTGGGGTTCCAAGTGAACGATAACGACGTCAATGTCGACTGGAATCAGCCAATGGCCGGCAACAACGCGACACAAATCGGCCCGTTCTTGACCGATGACGGACGCATTCTAGTGTACGGGTCATGCAATCCTAATATCGGTCCGTGCCAGCTCAGAACCCCGATCTGGTATCTAGGAACTCGCAAGTAGATGGTCGGGACCTCACCGGCGTGAAGCGGAACATGGAACTGAAAGCGTAGGCGCGGACCGGGGTCTCGACGCGCTTCTCGAACGCGGTCGGGCGTGGAATGCCACGCCGCCTTCACTTTTCCGGGGATTCGCGCGTCCACGAGTGTTCGGCACCCGTTGGGGATTCGAACCTCGACTAACCCGCCTGGCGCACGGTGCTTTGACGGTTCGCGTAGTTCGCGGATTGTTCTCAACCGCTCCCGCAAGTGCCAACGCGCCTCCTCGACCCCGTTACTGACGTTGCCACGAGCGGTTTAGGGCGTGCGAGGACGGAGGTGTGGTGAACTTCCCCCCACGGACGTAGCCCAATGGAGGCCATTATCCGCCATCCGGACTGCGGCGACCGCCGCCACTGCTTGTTTGTGACAGAATGAATCTTTCTCAGTGGAGATTTTCCGTTCATGACAGAGAGCGAACTTAAACAACTGGCAGCGGCGGGCATCAGGGCAGAGATCACACGACTTCAACGGTTGTTAGCGCAGATAACGGACGGCGCACCTGCCAAAGCCGTCACCGCAGCGGCCGCAAAGCCCGGTCGCACGCGCCGAACGATGTCCAAGGAAGCGCGAGACAAGATGCGGAAGTCGATGCAGGCGCGCTGGGCTGCGGCTAAGGCGGCGGGCGTTACCTCACTCAAGGCTGCGAAGGTCAAAGGCGGAAAGAAGAAGCGCTAGCGCCGGTGTCCACGGGATGAGGCGGACCCGACGACTCACAGCCCCAGCAACGCATTCACACTACGGCCAGCGGTAACGCGACGCTCGCGTAGGTATTTGACCGCTTCTGGTATTCGGTCGAGCGCGGACTCACCCGCCGCCAAGTCTGCCACACGGACAGTGAGAGCCCGTCCTAATTCGTGAGGCCGCTCGGAGCGGCTACAGCAACCGCCGAGCAAGTTCTCACCCAGCCTTGCATGCTGCTGCCGCAGACAGACACGCGACCCCTACGGACGAACCGTCACCCGAACCGTCTTCGCCGGCACGAAGTCCATCCGCTCGGTACTCCACGCAAAGACGGCCAAGTCGTAGTTCCCCGGCGTCAGCCCTTGGACGGGCAGACCAAACCCCGATGCCTCGAACTGATTGCCATACACCGCCGCAACGTCAGGCCGTGCGCCTCCATAACTCATGGCGCCGAGGAACACAGGCGGGCCGCCTGTCAGCGGATATGCCCAGGCGTGCAAGGTCGCGATCCCCGTGCCGGTGCTCGCATTCAGATCCGCCGCCCAGCCCGCTAGCACAAACGGCTGCCCCACGTCTTGCTGTGAACGCGGGGTGTCGATCACCACCTGCGGGCCCAGTTGGCCGCTTCCCTTCGGCTGCAGCACGATCCGCACGTCGCGGGTGGTCCCATCCTCGCGCTCGAACACCAGGTCGTAGGCGCCGACAAACCCTACGCCCGGTGCCCAGGTGAACACACCCGTCGACGGGTCGAGCTGTGAGCCGACCGGCAGCGGGCGCAGCCCCTCGCTCGTTCGCAGGACCCCCTGCGTACGGGTCCGAATTGGAGCTCAACGCGGTTGACTTCCTCGCTGCGCACAACCACGCGGTCTGTCGCATCCGGCTCGAAGGTTTCCAGCGGCCCATCGAGGTTCCACCCGCGACGCCCACGGATTGCCTCGAGGTTGGTTGTTGATACGTCGATGCGCTGGCGTGCTCGGGGCTGTCCGCGTGCTCCGGCACCGCGACATTCGCTGCCGTCAGCGGCACTTGCGCCGTTCGATACCGTGAAGAATCGGCTGCCAATCCCCTCGACCGCCCCTTGGTTGTCGCCCACCACCCACACGATTGTGTGTGTGCCGTTAGCCAGACTCGTCGTATCGAGTATCTTGAAGCCGATCGCTCCATTCGTGTTGTTCAACCCCGGAAAGAGGCCAGCGATGTCCGACCGGAAATAGTTGTAGCTGGTCGTTCCCACCGCCACGCCATCCACAAAAGCCGTGATCGTCGATCCATCTATTGGAATCGTTTTGGGTTGTGGCGTCAGGGCCCAGCCGAAGTTCACATACGCGCTACCGGACGCGACGCCGCCCTGCGTTGGAGTATCGATGGCCCCAAATGGCTTCGTGGCGTGCGCGTTGTCGCAAGTCATGGTGCGCGTGCCGAGGAGCGGCGCTGCGCCCTTCGCGGTCCTGGGCGTACATGAAGAACTGATAGGTCCCGTTCCCCTGGTTCGGCAGCATGTTGGTCATTACCATGAAGCCCCAGCCCGCTTTCGTGTTCGCCGGGAAAAGAGGATACGCCGCTTGCACGTCCGGCCGCGCGCCGTCGATGAACACGGCAAAGCCAACGAAAATCTGCGCGGCACCGGCACAGTTCGGATCAATCGGGGCAACTTCGGCGCCAAACGCCGCCCGACAAA
>CAVRYF010000028.1:0-30687 GCA_963725325.1 uncultured Acidobacteriota bacterium
CTCAGGTTCCACGGCCAGGCCGGTGCCGAATACGGCGCTGCAGCCGTCCGACACCCAGACGCTGGTCGTCGTAGCCCCACGTCCTTCCAAGCAGACACGGCGCCTCGCCCGTGGATCGCAGCAGCACGACGCCCTTCGACGTGTCGGCGGCGCACTGCGTGCGTTCGCCTGGCTTCGATGTACACGAACACGGAGGCCACACGTGGCTGTGGGGCATCTTGGCCGGGGGTGGCATCGGCTGGAACGGACTGCGCGTCGCTTGCCGTGGTCCACAGCAACATCGACCCGAGGACAACGCCGATCAGAACCGAGCGGCGCACAGAGATCGCGTTCGCTCTCGAGGAAGGCCGAATTCCGACACTTACCATGGCCGGGCTTTTGAGCACGCATGGTGCCATAGTTCGTGCAGCGATGATTAGGGCTCCAAGTGGTTGACAACACTAGGCTCACGCCTTCCCGTGGTGGCCGGTCACGAGATTTCGCGACTCCTGTCGCCTCCGCTATACCGGAGGATCTCCGGTACGGCGCCAGCCGCGACCTCGGGCCGCGGCCCAGGCGGGCTGAACATCCCGCTCATCGCAGTGACTTCTGTGTGCTCGACATCCAGCGTTGACTTGGCACGCCCAGTGCTTCAGGTGGAGCAAGAAAGGAAGCGTGTCATGCGTGCAAAATCGGTCTTCGTGTTAGTCGTGAGCTTTCTCGCTGCCCTCCCATACGGCGCAGAGGCCCAGAAACCGGTCAACGTGTCGTTCGGCGGTGGCTTCACTCAACCCAACGCGGAAGTCAGCGACCGCCTGGGCGGCGGCTACAACTTCAACTTCGGTGTTCAGATCAACGCGACCCCAGTCATCGGCATCGAGGGCCTGTACAGTTTCAACGGCTTCGGCGACAAGCAGTTCTCGATTCCGATCGCGGGCAACCCCGGCGGCTCGACAGTTCCCACAGACATGTTCGGCGACATGAGCATGCAGTACGGAACGGCGAGCGTGATCGTGCAGAAGCCGCAGGGGTCGGTTCGGCCGTACGGGCTCGTGGGGATGGGCGTCTACTACCGCAAGATTCGCTTGACGACACCGGGCGTGGGCTGGGTGCCCGGGTACTGCGATCCGTGGTGGTACGTCTGCTATCCCGGTGGATGGGTGGAAACGACGAACATCATCGGTGACCGCAGCTCCACCGACTTCGGTATGTCGTTCGGCGGCGGCGTCAATTTCGGCGTGGCGTACGCCGAGCTTCGCTATCACTACGTCTGGGGTCCCCAAGTGGAATCGAAAACGTTCACAGGGCCCGCAGGAGGGACCGTGACTCTCGATGGCCGAAAGGCCAACGGCCAGTTCCTTCAGACGACCTTCGGCGTCCGATTCTAGGCTTCACCGAGGGGCTTCGCCCCTCGGACTCCCCGACACGCTCCCTCGCGCGCCGCTGGCGTCGGCGCGCTTCCGCCTTCGCTGAAAGCTACGGCGGACCTCGCCGGAGCCTTGGCGGAGGCGGGCCGGTCGCGTGGCTCGCTCGCGGTGCTCGCTCGCGGTGCTCGCTCGCACGCCAAGTCAGCCGGCTTATGAGAGACTTCTAGACGACGATCAGGTTCTTGCGATACGGCCGGCGGAACCCACGACAAGTCGCTGCCGCGTCCCTCCTCCCCGCGGCGGCGACGCTCCGCTCGTTCGGCCGGCCGGTCGCACCCGGCCGGCCGGACCTGAGGAGTCGAGGTGTGCTCCATGACCGAGATGCCGAGCGGCGGCCCCAGCCCCAGACCACGACTCGACGCCGCCGCCCAGAAGATGGACACCGCCTGGCGCGGCCTCGCGCGGCGAGTCGAGCGGGCGCTCGTCTGGAACAACATCTATCGCGCCACGAGCTACCTCCGATCGGCGCTCTGGACGATTCCCTTTCTCGCCATTCTCCTCGTGCTCGTCATGGCCCCGACGCTCCGTGTGCTGGACGGGTGGCTCGCCTGGCGCCTGTCCGGGCTGAGTGTTACCGGCGCGCAGGCGCTCTACCAGACGACCATCACCCTGACGCTGTCCTTCGTGGTCTTCACCTTCGGTTCGCTGCTCGTCGCGATCCAGGTCGCCGGAGGCCAGCTGACGCCCCGCATCATCGCGACCACGCTTCTCCGCGACAACGTCGTCCGCGGCAGCGTCGGACTGTTCGTGTTCACGCTCGTCTTCGCGGTCATGGCGCTCAACCGCCTCGACCGGGTCGTCTACGACATCGTGTCGCTCCTCACGGCCGTGCTGGCCATTGCCTGCATGGCGGTGTTCCTGTTCCTCATCGACTACGCCGCACGCCTGCTGCGGCCGGTCAGCATCCTCGCGCGCGTAGGCGACGAAGGCGTGAGCGTGATCGAGGGGGTCTACCCAGAGCCCGCCAGCGCCGCGCCAGAAGTCGAGCCGCGCTTCGTGGCTCCGGAAGGTCGACGGCGTACCGTGCTGCACACGGGCGGGGCGGCCATCGTCCTCGCGGTCGATCTCGACACGCTGGTGGCTGACGCCACGCACGCCGACGGGATCATCGAGCTCGTGCCGCAGGTCGGCGACTTCGTCGCAGAGGGAGAGCCGTTGTTCGAGCTCTATGGCAACGCCGTATCGATCGCCAATCATCGCCTGCAGGCAAGGGTCGCCTTCGGCGCGGAGCGGACGCTGGAGCAGGATCCGATCTTTGCCTTCCGGATCATCGCCGACATCGGGCTCAAGGCGTTGTCGCCCGCGATCAACGACCCCACGACCGGCGTGCTGGCGCTCGATCAGCTGCACCGGCTGCTCCGGGTGGTCGGCCGTCGCCGGTTGCGCAGCGATTCGATTGCCGATCGTACGGGCACGCCGCGCGTCATCTACCGGACGCCGAACTGGGAGGATTTCGTCGCCGTGTCGTGCACCGAAATCCGCGCGTCCGGCGCCGGCAACGTCCAGATCGCCCGGCGCCTGCGGGCGTTGCTCGACAATCTGGTGGCGACGCTCCCCGCCCGGCGCCACGCCGCGCTCGAAGCGGAGCGTCGCCGGCTCGATCTGGTTGTCGAGTCGCTCTACAACATTCCGGAGGATCGGGAGCTCGCGGGCGTGCCGGACATCCAGGGGCTGGGGGGATCGTCGGCGGCCTCACGCGTGTCCGCTCGGCCGTAGGCCGGCCGATCAGCGGAGAATGGAGACGAACGGGCGCCGCGCGTGTGCCTCGAGGACGCCGTGCAGCAGATCTGACGCAAGGTGCCCCTTGACGACATAGCCGATCCCGCCGGCAGCCTGAGCCGCCTCGACGAGCTCGGGGTCTTCGTGAACCGTGAGGAAGACGATCGCCGCCGTCGAGCCGGCGGCGCGGAGGCCAGCCGCGACGTCCAGGCCGGACATCCCCGGCATCGAGATGTCGAGGACGATCACGTCCGGCGCGAGCATCGCCGCCGCCGTCAGCGCTGAGACGCCGTCCTGGACCTGCCCGACGATGACGCATGTGGCCGCCAGCATCGAGGCAGCCCGTGCGAGCATCGCCTGGTTGTCGTCGACCAGGAGCACGCGGACCCTCCCGGGCCCCGCGTCAGACGATGTGGTTCTTGACTGCATACTGGACGAGCTCCGCCGTGGATTTGACCTTGAGCTGCTCCATGATTCGGTACTTGTGGAACGCCACTGTTCGTGGCGTCAGATTGAGAAGGCTGGCGATCTCCTTCATCGAGTGGCCTTCGGCCAGCAGCTGCAGCACTTCCCGCTGCCGCGGCGTGAGCGCGCGGCTCGGCGCGTGATCGGCGGCGTGCAGGAGCGAGCCGACGAGCCCCTCGGTGATGAGCGGCGTCACGTACGAGCGCCCCTGCAGGACTTCCCGGATCGCCGTCAGGAGCTCCGATGCCGCCGACCGCTTGAGCAAATAGCCGGACGCTCCCGCCCGGAAGGCCTCGGCGGCGAGATCGGTGTCCTCGTTCATCGTCAGGAACACCAGCTTCGCGCCTCGTGCCTTCTGCTTGATTTGGCGCGCGGCTTCGAGGCCGTTCAGAAGCGGCATCGAGATGTCCAGGACGATGACGTCGGGCTTGAGCTCCTCGGCGGCGTCGACGAGGGCCCGCCCGTCGGAGACCTGACCGACGATGTCGCAGTCTGCCGACAGCAGCTTCTCGAATGCGCCGAGGAGGAGCGCGTGATCGTCAGCGAGCAGGACTCGAGGTCGACTCATACGCAGCACTCTATCCCGTTTGTCGAGATGGAGACCGATCGGTTCGGTTTCGGCTGCCTGAGTCCACACGATTCCTACGGTACTTGCAGGAGATGCGTCCAGCTATGCGAAATCGGCATAGGCAGCGATGAATCTACGCGACCGGCCCACCCGCAACATCAGCGGTCGCCTCCCGACTCTCGAGCGGGACCACAATTGTGATCGACGTGCCTCCGCTTGACCTCGATTGAATAGCGAGTGTGCCCCCGATCGCCTCGGTCCGTTCGAAGATGCTCATGAGGCCCAGACCCTTGCCCCACGCGTCGTCGACATCGAAACCCACCCCATCATCCGAAAACGTGAGCGCGAGGTTGTCCGCTCCGCCGCGGAGATCGATGCGGATCGTGCGGGCTCTGCTGTGCTTGATCGCGTTCTGCAGGGCCTCCTGCACGATGCGGAAGAGCGACACGGTCAGATCGGTCGGCAAACTCGCCGGCACGTGTTCGTGCGTGAACGTAATCGTGGGGCCGGACTGCGCGAGCTCGCGCTGGAGCGCCTGAATCGCGGCAACGAGACCGATGAGCCGCAGCTTCGCCGGATGCAGACGATGCGACAGATCGTGCACGCTCCTGGCAATCCCGTGAACGCGGTCCAATGCCTCGCCCGCGAGACCTTCGGTGTCTGGCGGAACGGCGCCGCTCAGCAGCTCGAGATCGATCGACAGCAGGGCGATCTGCTGGCTGATGTCGTCGTGCAGCTCGCGAGCGACGCGAGAACGTTCGGTGTCCTGGGCCTGCAGCAGCCGGGACCCCAGATCGCGAATGCGCTCGTAGCTCCTTCGCAGCGCCTCCTCGCTGCCGCGCACCTGTTCCTCGGCCTGCCGGCGCCGTCGTCGCTGTACGAGCAGCCCGGCAATGAGGAACGTCTGAGCCAGCAGCACCGTCCCTGCGCCCAGGATGTAGATCTTGTAGCGGTCCCAGACGGACGGTTCCTTGAAGAGCACTCGCGTGTCCCGAGGCACACGGGATTCGCTGATGCCCCAGCGCCGTAGCTGGCGCCAGTCGACCTCCCTCACGTTCAGGTTTGGCGACGAAACCGGGATGCTGTCTGCCGACTCGCCGGACAGCACCCGAAGAGCAAGGCGGCCGACGGCTTCGAGCTGTGCCGTTTGATCCTTGAGGCTGCCGCCGACGATGCCCCGTCCCATCGCCGAGTCGACCCAGCAATAAATGGGCGACTGTGCCAGCCCCGCCAGCCGCGTCAGGTAGTCAAGAGGCTGAACAACTTCGCCGTCGCCATTTCGATTGACGAGCAAGTAGTAGAGGGCGGAGTTGGCCGGGAGGCGTGACACACGGGACTCGAGTTCCGAAGTGGGCAGGCCATTCAGATAGGTCACGGCAAAGCGCGACTCGTGCGGCCGAAGCTGCTGCCGTGCCAGGCGCTCGAACTCCTGATCGGCCGGCGCCGCACCGGTGACGACGAAGATCTGGCGGACCTCAGGCTGGAGTTGGGCGATGAGCGCAAGCGTGTCGCTGAAGTTCAGGGCGGTGACGAGGCCGGTGGCGTTCTCGATGTGGTCGCCCACGGGAGCCGTCGCGAAGAAAACTATCGGTGCGCCCGGAAACAGCTCCTGTCTGGCGCCTCTGACGAGATCGAGCGCGGCGTCCTGAACGGTGATGACCGCGTCGAAGCGCACGTTCCTGTATTTCAGGCGGAGAAATTCGCGGAAGGCCGCCTCGTATGCGCTGTCCGGAAACCTTGCCTCGTCGATGTACTCCGAGTAGTAGTCCACGCCGCCAAGACCCTGTTCGATGATTCTCGGCAATTCACGCTCGCCGATAGCCACGATCTGGGCATCGCGCCGCGTCGAGTACACGACGAGCACCTGCTTCTGGGACTGCGTCCACGCGGCCCCGGCCGGACCGAGCGCGAACACTAGCGGAAGCCACAACTGCAGGACGAATCGGAAGCGCCGCTGTCGCATGCCGTTCAAAAATCGATCTCGGCCGTGAGCTTGATGAGCCGCGGCGTCATGATCGCCTGCGGCGGCGGCCAGGTGCCGCCCGGCACGAAGGTGGAGTTGTAGGACAGCACCGCGCTCGAGTTCAGCGCGTTGTAGGTGTCCATCGCGAGCAGCATCCGCAGTCGTCGGTACCTCAGGATCTTTGCCACGCGGAGGTCGAGCTCGTTAATCCGATTCCCGTACATCGTCCCTGGTGCGACGAGGTTCACGGTAACGTTGGCGGCACTGCCCGAGAGGCTTCTGCCAAGCGACGATACGACGGCCTCGTTCGGGACGGCGTAGTTGGCCGCCAGCATCGGTCCGGGCTTGCTCTGAAACGTCGCCGACAGCTGCATGTCGATCTTCGGGATGCTGTAGGAAGAGAAACCGCGCAGCTGCGTGAGGATTCCGTAGGCGACGTGGCAGTACGGGCTCACGGGCGTGACGGCGGACCCGCCAAGGCCGGGGCCGAATGCGCTCGTCCCGGTTGTCGTCGTGGCAAGCTCGGGAAGATTCGCCCGCACCCTGCAGTTGTCGGCGACGGTCTGCCCCGTACTGGTTCCGGCAGCGAGGGTGAATCCCTTGACCGCACGCACGCTCACCGTCACGTCGAGCCCGTTGAAGTACTGATGCCAGCCGCCGTACGCGGTTGAATTGGCGACGAGGTTGTCGACCGTACCCGACTTCTCCGGCACGACATCATAGAGGCCCGAGACGACGTAGCCGCCACCGTCGGGCAAGCGAGGGTCGACTGGCGCCACGATGCTGAATGGCGTCAGGTCGGACGGCTGCAGTGCACGGTTGTCGACCACCGAGAAACCGTCGTACCACCGGCGGGTGTAGGTGACGGCGACCGACGAGCGCGATCCGAGCTGCTGCTCGAGCGAGATGCCGAGGTGCCAATCGGAAGGCCGTACGCCCCAGCCCCCGAGCAATCCGGGGTCGAAGCTGTTGGTCAGCACGCTCGTGCCGAAACTGGTGTTCGAGAGCACGCCGCAGAGGTCGCCCCCAGCGGTGCGGAGATCCTGAGCCGCGGCATTCATCAGATCGCAGTCCGGAACGAAATTCTGATTGGCGTCGTTCCACCCGCGCGTCACGCCGGCGGTGCCGAACACGGGCGTGGTCTGAGGCATGCGCAGCGACGGATTGGTGTTGGCATAGGTGCCGTACACTCCCGCGCCTTCCAGGTACTTGCCGAGTGTCATCTTCAGCGCGGTCGTGCCCTTTCCGGTGACGTCGTACGCCACGCCCATGCGCAGGGTGACGTCCTTGTAACTGTCGACGCCGCGGGTTTCCGGAATGACGATGGGCGTGGGCAGAAATCGCGACGGACCCTCCTGCTGCGCCGGGAACCAGCTCCACGCGCGGTCGAAGCGGGCGGCGCCCTGAAGCGTGAGGCGATCATGCGTCCACTGATCCTGGACGAACAGGCCCTGCCAGGCCACACGCGCATCGTTCACCCACGGCGAAATCGATTGCGTCAACTGATTCGGCGCGCCGTTGTTGAACCGGTACGCCAGGTTCTGGTCGTTGGTCATCCACGTGCGGTCGTCGGTCATGAAGGTGTGCTGGTACCCGACCTTCAAGCTGTGGGCGCCGGTGACGTAGGTCAGCGCGGCCCTCCAGAGATACGAACCAGTATGGGCGATGCTGAAGTCCTGGGATCGGTAGACCAACCCGGGAATATTGCCATTGGCCGCGCAACCGCTCGCGCACTGCTCGGCGACGCGAATGAGGCCGCGCGTCGGATTCGGTTCGCGCTCGAAATTGCCGACGCCGAAGAACGTCGCGCCGAAGCCGGCGTCGACGAGAAGACGAGTCGTCAGCGGCGCCGACCACGATGCCTGCGCGACGGTCAACGGCCTTCCGAGGACGCCAACGGCCTCCGGTGAGACGCGCTGCGGCTCCGCAAGTCCGGGCGTGGCTCCCGTGCAGCTGCGGCACAACTGCTGTGTGTCCCAGAAAGCGTCAATCTTGTGGCGGGCCGCGACCTGCCAGGTCACGCGCGCGCTGGCATTCTCGAACGTCCGGTCGGAGTATTCCGGCCTGTTGGCATCAGGCGCGTAGAACCACTTCGACGGGTCGCCAGCGTTCAGATTGTAGAAAACGTTCGCGCTCGCCTTCGTACTGCTTCCGGTGTGCGCGTTCACGAAATACCACAGGCGATCCCTGGCCAGGGGGCCCCCAAGCGTGGCGGCGACATCATAGACCCCGGTCAGCGGGCTCGCCGCTGTGACGCCCTGATCTTTCAGCGCCGGGGTCAGGTTGTCGGACTGGAGTGCCTCGCCCGTGCCGCTGACGAATGTCGAACCGCGAGTCGTGTTGCCGCCGCTCCGCGGGACGATGTTCATCACGAGGCCGGCTGTTTCCGTTTCGCCGAGCGCCGTCGCCGTTCGAAACGTGACCTCCTGTGAGGTGCCGAGGTCGACCACGTAACTGGTCGCCGAGTTCCCGCTGGGCGGGCTGCCGATGTTCAGCCCGTCGAGCGTGAGCCGGCCCTCGTTGACCCGGCCGCCATGAACGGGAAACGACGTCGAGGCCGTGCCGGTGACGATGTCGTTGCTGCTGGTGGAGACGCCGGGCACGACGACGAGCAGCGCATTGTAGCTGCGAGCCGTTGGCAGTCGATCGGACGACGCTGCCACTGAGCGCGAGCTCGCGCGTCAGGCTGTGGGCATCGACTACCGGAAGCTCATTGGTGACGGTGACGGTTTCCCCCGTCGTCCCGACCGTGAGCTCGGCGTTCACGACCACGGTCGATGACCCCGACAGCTCGATCCCTTCCCGCCGGTACGGCCGCCAGCCATTGAGGGCGAAGCCGATCGCATAGGTTCCAGGCCTGAGATTCTCGATCCGGTATTTGCCGGCGCTATCGGTCACGGCACGGCGAGTCTTTTCGATCAGGGCCGGACTCGTTGCCTGCACCATGACCCCGGGCAAGGGAGCGCCCGATCCGTCTTTGACGGAACCGGCAATCGCGGCCTGCGCGAACGCGGATGACGGGGCGGCGGCCATCAAGGCCAGGACGTAGAACGCTTTCATTGCCGGCACCAACCGGGCCCACTGTATGGAACGGTAGGCGCAACTATAACGGACCCGCTCGCCCGGCGGTGTGTCTCCCCTGTCACTTTTACCGGAGGACTCTACGGAATTGCACAGTGTTCATACGTCCCTTCGAGCGGTAGCGTTACGACGATGAACGAGTCGGGCAGCAGCGCTTCGAGAAGGCTCCACGCTCGGGAGGCGGTCGAGCTAGCTGAAGCGTACCTGCGGGCGCACATCGATGCTCCCGTGCCGGTCTCATTGCTGAGTCGGCTAGTCGGGCTGAGCGAGCGAGGGCTTCGCAACGCATTCTATCGGGTACGAGGCATCGGCCCGAAGCGGTGGATCGTCGCCGAACGTCTTCAGGCCGTCCGCAACGCCCTCAGCGACCAGGGGGGAGGGCCGACCACCGTCACCGATGCCGCCGCTGATTACGGGTTCTACGAGCTAGGGCGATTTGCCGGGATCTACCGAGCGGCGTTTGGAGAGGCGCCGTCCGATACCCTTCGGTCCACCAATCAGAAGACCGGTGCCACACCGAGAAGGATGAGGACACGCCAATGCTTGCGTCAGCACGCAGGGTACGCAGCCCCTTTGGTCATTCGTTCGAACAACCGGCCGTCCTCCAGGCGAGGGACGCCGGTGTAAATCAGCACTCCTCGTCGTCGGTCCAGGCATTTCGGCCATCACGCGTCCATGACGACTTGCAGGCGGAGAATCAGTACCTCCGGCAGGAGGTTCAGGAACGTCTGGGTGGGGGTCTCATCGTGGGCCAGAGTGCCGCTATCCAACGCGTGCTCGAACAGGCGCGCCAGGTCGCGGCAACTGACTCGACGGTGCTGCTGCTGGGCGAAACGGGTACTGGCAAGGAGCTCATCGCCACCGAGATTCACGAACAGAGCTCGAGGCACGGGCGCGTCATGGTGCGCGTCAACTGTGGGGCGATTCCCAACACGCTCATCGAGAGCGAGCTGTTCGGGCGCGAGAAGGGCGCCTTCACGGGCGCCCTGGCGAGACAGATCGGGCGCTTCGAACTGGCCGATCATTCGACGATCTTTCTCGACGAGATCGGGGATTTGCCGCCCGACGTTCAGGTCAAGCTGCTGCGCGTGCTGGAGGAGCGCCAGATCGAGCGGCTCGGAAGCCCGAAGCCCGTGCCGGTCAACGTCAGGATCGTCGCCGCGACGCACCGCAACCTCGAAAAACGTATCGCCGACGAGGCGTTCCGCCAGGATCTGTACTACCGTCTCAACGTCTTCCCGATTGAAGTGCCGCCGCTCCGCGAACGGACCGAGGACATTCCGCTGCTGGTGTGGCGCTTCGTCGACCAGTTCTCGAAGTCGTTCGGCAAGCGCATCGACGCCATATCGCGAGACAACATGGAGGCCCTGCAGCGCTATCCGTGGCCGGGGAACATCCGCGAGCTCCGAAACATCGTCGAGCGCGCGATGATCGTGACCTCCGGGCACCACTTGACGATCGGGATACCAGCCCACTCGCCGTCCTCGAGCCGTCGCAGCGACAGGCTGGTGGACGTCGAGAAGCAGCACATACTCGGCGTCGTCGAAAGCTGCGGCTGGCGCATCCGCGGCGCCGGTTGCGCGGCCGACCGGCTCGGGCTGCCGCCGACAACGCTCGAAACGCGCATGGCCAGGTTGGGACTGAGCCGGCCGAAGCAGGCGTAGTCCGATCGAGCCGCACCGTCGGCTACCCTGCGCAGGGCGCTCAGCGCCCAGAGCACAGCTCTCGAATCGGCCCGTCAGCGCACCTGGGCTCGAGCGCTCGCCGGGTGACCCCTCCGACATCTGGGAGGGGATCTCCGGCATGACGGAGTCGGCGATCGCGGCACCCTCGGTCGGTATCCAGAAAGCCCGTCAAAGTCTCCGAACTTCGCCATTTGTCGCCCGGACGCGGTCGCCGGGCCTTGGTATGCACTCTGCTATGCAGGACCGGCCGCGAACGACTGTCTGCTGACAGCTGTTTTGAGAGGTTGCTGTATGAAACCAGAGGATACCGAGCACGAAGCTTCGCTGGTACCCGCACCGACACTCGACGTGCCGGAGATTCCACCCGGCGTGGGTCGCTGCGCGGCTTCCTGAACCCACGAAAGACAACCATGACCGCCACCACTGGAACCGGAAAGTACGAATCGCTGCTGGAGAGATGCCGGAGCCTGACGCCCGTGCCGACGGCGGTGGCACATCCCTGCGAGGCGACCGCCCTCGCGGGCGCGATCGAGGCCGGCGCCAAGGGGCTCATCACGCCGATCCTCGTCGGCCCCGCGGCGAAGATTCAGGAGATCGCGCAAGCGAACGGCATCGCGCTCGGAACGACGCCGATCGTCGACGTGCCCCACAGCCATGCCGCGGCAGCCAAAGCCGTCGAGCTCGTGCGCAAGGGCGAAGCCGAGGTCCTGATGAAAGGGAGCCTGCACACCGACGAGCTCCTCGGCGCCGTCGTGGCCAGAGAAACAGGGCTGCGCACCGGACGCCGCATCAGCCACGTCTTCATCATGGACGTACCGACGTATCACAAGGTCCTCATCGTCACCGACGCGGCGATTAACATCGCGCCGACGCTCGAGGACAAGGCCGATATCTGTCAGAACGCGATCGACCTCGCGGTGTCGCTCGGCGTGAAGAGGCCGAAGGTCGCGATTCTCGCCGCGGTCGAAACGATCAACTCGAAGATGCAGGCGACGCTCGACGCCGCCGCGCTGTGCAAGATGGCCGACCGCGGCCAGATCACCGGCGGGTTGCTCGACGGTCCGCTGGCGTTCGACAACGCCATCAGCAAAGAAGCCGCGAAGATCAAGGGCATCACGTCGGAGGTTGCCGGGGATCCCGACATCCTGCTCGTACCTGATCTGGAGGCCGGCAACATGCTGGCCAAGCAGCTGTCGTTTCTGGCCAATGCGGACAGCGCCGGCCTGGTGCTCGGCGCGCGCGTGCCGATCATCCTGACCAGCCGTGCCGACAGCGTGCGATCGCGGATCGCGAGCTGCGCCGTCGCCATGCTCGGCCGCGCATGCGCGGCGCGGAGCCGTTGCCGGTCGCCGCGCATAGCGAAGCCGGAGCTGAGCAGACGATGGACGACTACACCGTCGTACTCAACGCCGGCTCATCGAGCCTGAAGTTCTGCATCTATCGCCGCGTCCGCAGGCCGGCGACGTGGCGGCTCGAGGCGCGCGGCCAGATCGAGGGGATCGGCACCTCGCCGCGATTCTCGGCCAAGGACGGCGCGGGCGCGCGGCTCGTCGATACCGAGCCTCGATGACCAGGTCGTGCGCGATGGTCGCTCGGCGCTCGATGCCCTCGGCGACTGGGTGCGCTCGACCTACAGCGGCGCCCGGGTCGCTCGGCGTCGGTCATCGCGTCGTCCACGGCGGCCCGCGCTTCGCGGCGCCGACGATCGTCACGCCGCAGGTGCTCGACGAGCTGCGAGCGCTGATTCCGCTCGCGCCGCTCCATCAGCCGCACAACCTGGCGGCGATCGACGCGGTCTCGGAGCGGCTTCCCGGCGTGCCGCAGGTCGCCTGCTTCGATACCAGCTTCCATCGGGGGCAGCCGGCCGTCGCCGAGGTCGTGCCGCTGCCGCGCGAGATCTGCGCGGCGGGTGTGCAGCGCTACGGGTTCCACGGACTCTCGTACGAGTACATCGCCTCGGTGCTGCCGCAGGTAGCGCCCGAGATCGCCGCCGGGCGCGTGATCGTCGCGCACCTCGGGAGCGGCGCGAGTCTCTGCGCGATGAAGAACGGCAAGAGCGTCGACAGCACGCTCGGCTTCACGGCGCTCGATGGCCTCTGCATGGGCACGCAGGCCGGGCGCCCTCGACCCGGGCGTGGTCCTTTACCTCTTTCAGAACCTCGGGCTCAGCGCCAAAGAGGTCGAGACGATTCTCTACAAGAAGTCCGGCCTGCTCGGCATCTCAGGCATCAGCAACGACATGCGCGATCTGCGTCGGCAGGAACGAGCCCGCGGCCCAGCTGGCCGTGGACTACTTCGTGTACCGCGCCGCCAAAGAGATCGGCGCGCTCACCGCGGTTCTCGGTGGGCTCGACGGGTTGGTCTTCACCGCCGGCATCGGCGAGAACTCGGCCGAGATCCGGCGCCGGATCTGCGAGGCTTCTGCCTGGCTCGGCATCGACCTGGATCCGGATGCGAACCAGGCAAAAGGACCGCGGATCTCTCGAGCAGGAAGCCGGGTATCAGCCTGGGTGATCCCGACAAACGAGGAACTGATAATTGCCCGGCACACAGCCGTGCTGCTGGGACTGGTCGAAGCCCGCACCTAGCCGCGGCAGGTGGCGCGACGCGGGTATTACGGGAACCAAAGGAGTACTCAATGGCCGCGACCGCACCGCAGGAGAAAACAGTCCAGGACGCAACGTCGCCCTGGCAGGGCTTCCAGGGTCGACTCTGGCAGCGAGAGATCAACGTTCGCGCCTTCATCCAGACGAACTACACGCCCTACGACGGCGACGAGGCGTTCCTCGCCCCGGCGACCGCGCGCACGAAGGGCATCTGGAAGAAGCTCACGGATCTGTTCGTCGAGGAGCGCAAGAAGGGCGTGCTCGATGTCTCGCAGATTCCCAGCTCCATCACCGCGCACGCGCCCGGATACATCGACCGCGACAACGAGGTCATCGTCGGGCTCCAGACCGACGCGCCGCTCAAGCGCGCCATCATGCCGAACGGCGGCTTCCGCATGGTCGCGACCGCGCTGAAGACATACGGCTACGAGCCCGATCCCCACGTCGTCGAGGCCTTCACCAAGTACCGCAAGACGCACAACGACGGCGTCTTCGACGCCTACACCGCCGACATCAGGCGCTGCCGCAGCTCGCACGTGCTGACCGGATTGCCTGACGCCTACGGCCGCGGCCGGATCATCGGCGACTACCGGAGGGTCGCGCTCTACGGCGTCGCGCGACTCATCGAGCACAAACAAGAGGAGAAGAACAGCCTCGATGCGGAACCCTCGACCGAGGACATCATCCGCGATCGCGAAGAGCTGTCGGAACAGATCCGCGCGCTCAAGGAACTGCAGAAGATGGCGTCAGCCTATGGCTTCGACATCTCCGGTCCGGCGCGTACGGCCAAGGAAGCGGTGCAATGGCTCTATTTCGGCTACCTGGCCGGCGTCAAAGAGCAGAACGGCGCCGCCATGTCGCTCGGCCGCACGACCACGTTCCTGGACGTCTACTTCGAGCGCGACCTGGCGGCGGGAGTGCTGACCGAGGAACAGGCGCAGGAGATCATCGACGACTTCGTCATCAAGCTGCGCATCGTACGTTTTCTGCGCACGCCCGAGTACGACGATCTGTTTGCGGGCGACCCCACCTGGGTGACTGAATCGATCGCCGGCATGGGCGACGACGGGCGATCGCTCGTCACCAAGACCAGCTTCCGGATTCTGCAGACACTCTACAATCTCGGCCCGGCCCCGGAGCCGAACCTCACGATCTGGTACTCGCCGCGGTTGCCTGACGGCTTCCGCCGCTTCGCCGCCAAGGTCGCGATCGACAGCAGCGCCCTCCAGTTCGAGAGCGACGAGATCATGCGCCGCACCTGGGGTGACGACGGCGCCATCGCCTGCTGCGTGTCGCCGATGCTCGTCGGCAAGCAGATGCAGTTCTTCGGCGCCCGCGCCAATCTCGCCAAGTGTTTCCTCTACGCGATCAACGGCGGGCGGGACGAAATCAGCGGCGAGCAGGTCGGCCCGACGCACGAGCCGGTCAAGGGCGACTACCTCGAGTTCGACGACGTGGTGACGAAGTTCGAGGCGATGATGGACTGGCTGGCGGGCGTGTACGTCAACGCCATGAACGTCATTCACTACATGCACGACAAGTACGCGTACGAGCGGATCGAGATGGCGCTGCACGACTACGCGCCGTTCCGCACGATGGCCTTCGGCATGGCCGGCATGTCGGTCGTGGCCGACAGCCTGTCGGCCATCAGGTACGCCAAGGTGAAGGTCGTTCGCGACGAGACCGGCCTCATCACCGACTACCAGACCGAGGGCACGTTCCCGGTGTTTGGCAACAATGACAATCGGGTGGATCAGATTGCCGTCTGGCTCGTGAGCACGTTCATGAGCAAGTTGCGCAAACATCCGACCTATCGAAACGCCCTGCACACGCAGTCGATCCTGACGATCACGTCGAATGTCGTCTACGGCAAGGCGACCGGCAACACGCCCGACGGACGCCGGCGCGGTGAGCCGTTCGCCCCGGGCGCCAACCCGATGCACGGCCGCGACAGCCATGGCATCCACGCGGCGGGGGCGTCGGTCGCCAAGATCCCCTATCGCGACGCCGCCGACGGCATCTCGCTCACGGCCACCCTCGTGCCGACGGGTCTCGGACGCGTGGCCGAGGACCGGATTACCAATCTGGCCGCGATGCTCGACGCCTTTTTCGGCAGCACGGGCTTCCACATGAACGTGAACGTGCTGAATCGCGACACGCTGCTCGATGCGATGGATCATCCGGAGAAGTACCCGAGCCTGACGATTCGCGTCTCGGGCTACGCGGTCAATTTCGTGCGGCTGACGCGCGAACAGCAGATGGACGTCATCAATCGCACGTTCCACGGAGAGCGGTCATGACTGAGCCGCAGTCCGTCGAACAGACGCCGCTCGAAGCGAAGAGCCCGTTCGAGCTTCGGGTCAACCTTGGCAAGGGCGTGCCCGATTCCGACGTCCGCTCGGCGCTCGCCACCGGCGACATGGGATTCCTGCATTCGTTCACGACCGGCTCGACCGTGGACGGCCCGGGCGTGCGCGTCGTCGCCTGGACGGCGGGGTGCATGTGGCGATGTCTCTACTGCCACAACCCGGACACCTGGACCATGAGCAACGGCATGCCCGTGACCGTGGCGAAGGCGACCGAGGAGCTGCGCAAGTACCGCCACGGGTTGAAGGTCATGGCCGGCGGCTTCACGCTGAGCGGCGGTGAGCCGCTGATGCAGCACCGCTTCGCGGTGAAGCTCTTCGCGGCGGCGAAGGGCATGGGCATCCACACGACGCTCGATACCAACGGCTACTACGGCGACCGGCTGACCGACGACGAGCTCGACCTCATCGACCTGGTGATGCTCGACATCAAGACGTGGGATCCGGAACGGCACAAGCGCCTGACCGGGATGGACGTCGGCCCGACACTGGAGTTCGCGCGACGGCTGGGCGCCCGCAAGCGGCCGATGTGGATCCGCTACGTCCTCGTGCCGGGTCTGACCGACGATCTCGAGGACATCTCGAAGACGGCCGGTTTCGGCGCCAGTCTTGGCAACGTAGAGCGCGTCGACGTGCTGCCGTTCCACCAGATGGGCCGATACAAATGGCACCAGCTCAAGATGAACTACACGCTCGAGAACGTTGAACCGCCGAACGCGGAACTGGTCGAGCAGGCGTGTGGCGTGTTTCGGGCGACTGGGTTGAAGACCTATTGACGACGCCGGCCGCCGTCGTCCGGGCGGCGCGACAAGCTGTTTACGCAACATACGTGGTTGAGTAACCGATGCTGTCGAAGCTCCTCGTCGCCCTGTGTCTCATGGCGCTCTGTGTCGCCATTCACGCCAGCGGGGTGACGTCGGCCCTGCGCTGGGTTCGCCGCGGGCGCTATTCGCCGCAACAGTTCTGGCGGTTGACGTGGTTTTTTGTCTGCGTCGCCGGCTGGATGATTCTTCTCCATCTCGGCGAGATCAGCGTCTGGGCTCTCTGGCACTTCTGGAGGGGTGCGATGGCCGACTTGCCGTCGGCCTTCTATTTCAGCGCCGTGACCTACACCACGACCGGCTACGGCGATCTGGTCCTGCCCGGGGAGTGGCGACTGGTCGGTGGCGTGGAGGCTCTGACCGGCATCCTCATGTGCGGCTGGTCGACCGGATTCTTCTTTGCGGTCGTGAGCCGCGTGCATGGCGTACAGTCCAGGTCAAAGACATCATCATGATGCCATTCCGTCGACCCTACTTCGGAACGATCACGAGCAGTTCCAGCGGGTCTCCTCCGGCATTGCCGAGGCGGTGCAGCGTGTTGGCCGGGATCACGTCGACCTCTCCCCTGCGGACTCGAGACGCACCCCAGAGATCAGCCAGGGGCCACGTGTATCCCCCGCGCAGATAGACGAGGAGCACGTCCTCCCCGTGGAAGTGCTGGGGCCCGCCGTACGCGATCGGATCGTAGCGTTCCCTCATGACGAGGACGCGATCGTTGTCGATCAAGGTCGACACGTTCACGCCGTACTGGGCATCGAGGGCTTCGGCCGGCGTGCCGCTCGCAGGACCGCGGGCGTCCTTCATCTCGATGGCGAGGACCTCCAGTCGCGCAGGTCCACGGTTCTGGATCGCGCCTGCTCCGGCGGCCTGCCACACGGCGTCGGCCGGCATCCGGCCGTTCGGGTCGGCGGTGAAGTAGACGAGGACCTGATTGCCTCCCGCCGGGAGTGTCGCACCAGGTTCGACCGGCGATCTGGCTGAGACGGAACCGATTGTTCTCCCAGGGCACCGCGAGTCGACCGTCGCTCTGACGACCGTATTGCGCCGCGATGGGATGCGCGACGAGCGCGGCGAGCGCGACCGCAGCAAGGACTGGCGACAAGGAGACGGTGGGGCGGGGTTTCATGGTGACCTCTCTTCTTCTTGAGACCAGGGACGACGACCTCCGGGCCGCCGTGCCGTCAGCCAGGGTCGTTCCGCGACGGGTCGCGGCCCGGCGTCGTGTACTCCGACGCGGAACGCGGGCGCGCGGTATCCCGGCGCCCGGCTGGGCTCCGGAATCGCGACCGTGTTGCCGTCGCGGAGCGCCGTGAAGTGCGGCGACATGATCTCGACGCCGGCGGCGTAGAACGCGTCCTGGATTCTGGCGTGCAACGCCGCGTAGATGTCGATCATGTCGCGCGGCGAGCGCGGTGTAGGCGTTGATCTCGTAGGTGACGTAGAAGTCGTTCAGGGCGGTCTGCCAGACGAACGGCCGCGGCTCCGTGAGCACGCCCGGTGTCTCGCAGCGCGGCCGCGATGAGCAGCTCGTGAACCGTGCGCCACGGCGCGTCGTAGCCGATCGTGACGCTCGTATGGAGGATGAGGCCCAGCGTGTTGGCCTCACGGGAGTAATTGATCACCGAGCTGCCCAGCACGACGCGTTGGGGATCGTGATGTCCTCGTTCTTGATCGTCCGCACGCGCGTGGCGAGCAGCGACGCCTCGATGATGTCGCCGAACGAGTCGCCGACCTTCACCCGATCGCCCAGCCGGAACGCGCCGGTGTACGTCAAGCACGATCCCGGCGATCATGTTCGAGAGCGCCGAGCTCGACGCGAGGGAGACGAGAACGCCCATGAACACCGACACGCCGGCGAACGCGGGAGAGTCGGACGCCGGCAGGTACGGGAACGCCACGACGACGCCGAAGGCGATGAGGAGCACCCTGACGATCTTGTTCGTCGGGGCCGCCCACTCGGCCGGGAAGTTCGCGAACACGATGCGGCCCTGTGCAATCTGCTCGAAGAGCAATCCTCACGAGTCGAATCGCCGCAGTAGACGATCGCGGCGATGACCAGGACGAACAGCAGGTTCGGCAGGTAGCCGACGACGGCGGCCGCGGCCACCCGAATGGGCGTGACCACATAGTCGAGCAGCGTCGCCGACAGCGGCGCGCGTCCAGGGAAACAGCCCGAGCACGTAGGTCAGGTACAGATCGATGGCCAGCACGACCAGCACGAGACGACTGACGCCGATGACGCGCTCGATGGCGCGGCCGATCCGGTCAGCGGAGATGATCTCCGCCTGCTGCAGACGCAGCGCGCCCGGACGTCTCGCTCGCCAGCCGTCGACGCCGATGGTGGATCGCCCGAGTGACGCGGTGAATCAGCCACACGACGACGGCCAGCGCCAGCGTGGCCAACAGCCCGTAGACGCCGGAGCGAATGAGCGTCGCCGGCGCGTAGCGCAGACCGTTCGGCGCGGATGGCCGACTCCAGCTCGCGGGCGTACTGCTGCGCGACGACCGGTCTGCGCGGCGCCGAGGCTCCTGGCATCCTGCTGCGTGACGACCATCAGCAGGCGCGAGCCCGCGCGCAGCTCGGACGAGTCTGTCGTTCTCGGTCACCGTGACCGTGGGATCGCGAAGGCTGCGATCGCGGATGACGTCGTGCAGTCGCTGGCCGATGCGATCGGCCCGGAACTGCGGCGTATACGGGCCGGCGCCCGCGGTCACCCAGATGATCGGCTCGCCGCCGACCAGCACCGGCGCGGCGCGATCACGGTCCGCTTCGGGATCCTCGACGGCGGGCGTCGACTGCGCCGGCGTGGCGGCAGGCGCGGTGAGCTGGCGCGCGAGCACGGGCGGAGACGGGCTGGCACAGCACCGCCAGCAGGGCGGCCACGCGTGCTCCGCGCGACCCTGGCGGATGTCGTCACCGCCGGCGGCGCCGCTTCACCTGCAGTTGGGCCAGCGATCGGGCGAGCGAGGCGTTGACGGTGGCCACTTCCTCGTCGGAGATCTTCTCCTGGAGCCGGGCCGCGGCGCGTGCGCGCGCCTCTTCGATCTTCGCCTCGTCGATGTTCTCCGCAGGAATCGCCATGTCGGTCACGATCGCCACGCGAGCGCCGGTGACCTCCACGAGCCCCTCGCCCACCGCGAGAAATCGATCCTGTCCGTCTTTGCTCACGATGATCTCGCCCGGCACGAGCTGCGTGATCAGGCGAACGTGGTGAGGGTACACCCCCATCTCCCCCTCGATGGCCGGCAGGGTGACCATGTGCACGTCTTCCGAGAAGGCGATCCCCTCGGGCGTGACGATTTCAAGTTTGAGCGTGTCGGCCATAATCAGCTTCCAGCTTCCAGCTCCCAGCTTCCAGCTTCCAGTTTGTCGGTTTCCAGCTCCGCTTTCGGCTCTCGCTCCGTAACGCGCGGAAGCCGGAAGCTGGAAGCTGGAAGCTATGTCGCTATCTCTTCAATCCCGCCCTTCATGTAGAAGTTGCCTTCGGGAACGGCGTCGTGCTTGCCTTCGAGGATCTCCTTGAAGCCGCGAACGGTGTCGGCGACCGACACCTGCCTGCCCTCGCGGCCGGTGAAGACCTGCGCCGAACTGAACGGCTGGCTCAGGAACCGCTGGATTCTGCGCGCTCGATAGACCGTCTGCTTGTCGTCCGGCGACAGCTCGTCCATGCCGAGGATGGCGATGATGTCCTGCAGGTCCTTGAACCGCTGGAGCACCTTCTGCACGCGCCGCGCCACGTCGTAGTGCTCTTCGCCGACGATCTCCGGCGCCAGCGCGCGCGACGTCGATGCCAGCGGATCGACGGCGGGGTAAATGCCCAGCTCGGCGATCGAGCGCTCGAGCACGATCGTCGCGTCCAGATGCGCGAACGTCGTCGCCGGCGCCGGGTCCGTCAGGTCGTCGGCCGGAACGTAGACGGCCTGGAACGACGTGATCGACCCTTTCTTGGTCGACGTAATCCGCTCCTGCAGGACGCCCATCTCGGCGGCCAGGGTCGGCTGGTACCCGACTGCGCTCGCGGTCCGGCCGAGCAGCGCCGAGACCTCCGACCCCGCCTGGGAGAACCTGAAGATGTTGTCGATGAAGAGCAGCACGTCCTGGCCCTTTTCGTCGCGGAAATACTCCGTGATGGCCAGGCCGCTCAGCGCGACGCGGAGGCGCGCGCCCGGCGGTTCGTTCATCTGCCCGTAGACGAGAGCGATCTTCGACGCTCCCAGGTCCTTCTGGTTGATGACCCCGGCCGTCGACATCTCGTGGTAGAGGTCGTTGCCCTCGCGCGTGCGCTCACCGACGCCCGCGAACACCGAGACGCCGCCATGGAGCTTGGCGATGTTGTTGATGAGCTCCATGATGACGACGGTCTTGCCGACGCCGGCGCCGCCGAAGGCTCCGACCTTCCCGCCCTTCAGGAACGGACAGATGAGATCGATGACCTTGATCCCGGTCGTGAGCACCTGAGGAGACGGCGACTGGTCGACGAGCGCCGGCGGCGGGCGATGGATCGGGTAGTACTTGTCCGCCTTGACGGGCCCGCGCTCGTCCACGGGGTTGCCCGTGACATCGAACACACGGCCCATGACGCCTTCGCCGACCGGCATGGAGATCGGCCCGCCGGTATCGGTGACCGCGAAGCCGCGCTTGAGGCCCTCGGTCCCGGACATCGAGATCGTTCGAACCCAGCTGTCTCCGAGGTGCTGCTGGACTTCGAGCGTCAGCTTGACCGGCTGGCTCTCGACGGTGTAGTCGATCGTCAGGGCGTTGTAGATTGCCGGCAGCGCCTGAGGAAACTCCACGTCCACGACCGGACCCACGACTTGAACGACTTTGCCGATGTTCATAAGGGTTCCTGTTTAGCTTCCAGCTGCTCAGCTGCCAGCTCCCAGCCTTTTGTTCGTGCTCTCAGCTGACTGCTGACAGCTGATGGCTGAGAGCGGTCATCCCGCCTGACCGCCCGCAATCTCCAGCAATTCCCTCGTGATGTTGCCCTGCCGCAGCTTGTTGTACTCGAGCGTCAGGGCGTCGATCAGGCTCTCGGCGCTGTCGGTCGCGTTCTTCATCGACACCATGCGGGCGCTCTGCTCGCTCGCTTTCGCGTTCAGCAATGCGTAGTAGAGGAAGACGTTGAGATAGACGCCGAGGAGATAGCCGAGCACGGCCTCGGCCCCTGGCTCGAACATCGTCTCCTCAGTGTCGGCGGCCAGCGCCTGCTTCTCCCAATCGGGGATCCGCAGATCGGTGATGGCACCCACCGGGAGGCACTCCTGGGACACGGGCTCCTGCGTGAGCGTGTTGACGAAACGCGTGCTGATGATCCGCACCTCGTCCACGTCGCCCTTGAGGAAGAGGTCGCGGGCACACGCGGCAATCGCCCTGGCTTCGGGATACGTCGGCGAGTCGCCGTAGGCGAATTCCGCGGCCAGCTGACGCCGCGTGCGCGCCACGAACTGCGCCGCCTTGCGGCCGGCCGTGATGTAAATCGTCGACTGGGGATCGAACTGGGCCGCCAGCCGGAACACGTTCGTATTGAGCGCCCCGCAGAGTCCCTTGTCGCCCGCGATGAGAATGACCGCGCGCTTCCGCACGGCCCGCGCCTCCAGCAACGGATGAGCGAAATCCTTCAGCCGGGCGGTGGCGCTGCGCTGGATGCGATACAACAGGTGCGCGAACGGCGTCGCCGCGATGGCCGCCTGCTGGGCCTTGCGCATCTTCGAGGCCGCCACCATCTGCATGGCCTTGGTAATCTGCGCGGTGCCGCTGACGGACTTGATGCGCCGGCGGAGATCGCGGGGGCTGTTCATGTCAGCTTCCGGCTTCCAGCTTCCGGCTTCCAGCATTCAGTTTCCGAGTCCGACTCTCGCCTGTCGGCTGGGAGCTGGAAGCTGGAAGCTGGAAGCTACTTCTTCCACGTCTGCTTGAACTGGTCGGCCGCAGCCTTGAGGGCGTCCGTCAGCTCCTTGCTCAGCGCCTTCTCCGCGGCGATCTTCGCGAGCAGGTCGACTTTGCGCGTCGTCAGGAAGTCGGTCCAGCCGGCCTGGAACTCCTTGATCCGTTCCACCGGCACGTCATCGACGTACCCGTTCTGGACCGCCCAGATCACGCCCACCTGGACTTCGACGGCGATCGGGCTGTACTGGGGCTGTTTGAAGAGCTCGACGATGCGCTTGCCGCGGTCGATCTTCGCCTGCGTGGCCGCATCGAGCTCCGACCCGAACTGGGCGAACGCCGCCAGCTCGCGGAACTGCGCCAGGTCGCCCTTGAGCTGTCCGGCCACCTGCTTCATGGCCTTGAGCTGCGCCGCCGACCCCACGCGCGAGACAGAGATGCCGACGGAGATCGCCGGTCGAATCCCCTGATAGAACAAGTCGGTCTCGAGGAAAATCTGCCCGTCCGTAATCGAGATGACGTTGGTGGGAATGTAGGCCGAGACGTCTCCGGACTGCGTCTCGATAATCGGGAGAGCCGTGAGCGAGCCGTTGCCGTACTGTTCGCCGACGCGCGCGGCGCGCTCGAGGAGCCGGCTGTGCAGATAGAACACGTCACCAGGGTAGGCCTCGCGACCCGACGGCCGTTTCAGGACGAGGGACACCTGGCGATAGGCCACGGCGTGCTTGGACAGATCGTCGTACACGATCAACGCGTCCATGCCGTTGTCCATGAACCACTCGCCCATCGCCGCGCCGGCAAACGGCGCGAGGTATTGACTCGTCGCGGAATCCGCCGCCGGCGCCGCCAGGATGATGGTGTACGGCAGCGCTCCGGCTTCCTCGAGCACTGACACGATTCGCGCGATCGTGGATTGCTTCTGCCCTATCGCCACGTAGATGCTGTACAGAGGCCGGTAGGCCTTGTCGCCCGCGGCCTCGGCCGCTTTGTTGAGGCGAGCCTGACTGATGATCGTGTCGATGCAGATCGTCGTCTTGCCGGTCGACCGGTCCCCGATGATCAACTCGCGCTGTCCGCGGCCGATCGGGATCATCGCGTCGATCGGCATGATGCCCGTCTGCACGGGCTGTCCGACCGGACGGCGCCGGATGATCCCCGGCGCGAGCTTCTCCACTGGATACGCGGCGTCGCTCGCGATGGGGCCCTTCCCGTCGAGCGGCCTGCCGAGCGTGTCGACGACGCGCCCCAGCAACCCCTTGCCGACAGGAACCTGCAGGAGCTTGCCGGTTGCGCGGACTTCTGCCCCCTCCTGGAGTTTCGTGTAGTCGCCGAGGATGATGACGCCGACCTCGGTCTCGTCCAGGTTCAACGCCAGACCCGTGATGCCCTGGCCGAAGTCGAGCATCTCGTTGAGCATGGCGTCGGCAAGGCCCTCGACCTTGGCGACGCCGTCGCCGATTTCGCGGATGATGCCCACGCTCTGCTTGGCGGCCGCGGTCTTGGCTCCCGCGATCTGCGCCTCGATTTCCCGTACCAGGTCAGCCATAGGTCATCTCACTCGTGAAGGTGTCAGAGACGTGACTCGAGTGCCGCCAGACGGGCCCGCACGCTGTCGTCGTAGACGTCGCTGCCCACTTTGATTCGCATCCCGCCGATGAGCGCCGGATTCTCTTCGAACGACGCCGCGAGTCCCGGGCCATACACACGCGCGAGTCCGGCCTCGATGCCGTCCCGCATGTCGGCCGCCAGCGGCGTGGCGCTCTCGACAACGGCCGTATGCCGGTCGGAGTCGAGTCGCACCAGCCGCCGGAAGTCCGACAAGATGGGCAGCGCGCCACGGCGCTTGGAGGTGGCGATGCCAGCCGCCACCTGACGCACGCGGCCCTCGTCCAGCCGTCCAGCGACGAGACAGAGTCGAAACAATTGCCGCGCCGCGCGCTTGACCTTCCGGTTTGCCCTCATGGCTCGAACCTGTCTCCCTGGTCTCGTGTTTCGCTCGCTCGCGCTCGGCCACTTCGCGCCTCGCGCGGGCGCATTCGCCTGCTAGCTCGCAAGGTGCCTGGCCGTTTCCTCCGCGAGCCGACGGTGGTCCTCCGGCGTCAGGATCTTGCCGGTGACCGATGCCGTGGTCTCCACGACGAGTCGTCCGACCTCGCGTTTGAGCTCCGTGAGCATGCTGGCGCGGTCGCGCTCGGCGGCTTCGCGCGCCCTGACCAGGATCTGCTCGGCGGAGGCGATCGCCTTCCGGGTTTCCTCTGCCTGGACGCGAGCGGCCGCCGCGCGCGCTTCCTCGATCAGTTGCTTCCCCTCGGCATCGGCTTTCGTCAGCACACCGATGCGCTCCGCCTCGATGCGGGCCAGTTCGGTCTTGATCTTCTCGGCGTTGGCCAGCCCGCTCGCAATCTGCTGGCGCCGGGCCTCCAGGATCTGCAGGATCGGCTTGTAGGCGAGCAGGTACAGCACGACGCACACGATGCCGAAGCTGATGATCTGCGAGATGAGATGAGGCCAGTCCACGCCGAAGGTGGTGGCGATCTTCTCGAGCTGTCCGGCACCCTCGGTTACGGTCTGCATCGCTAGAACAGGCATGGTCGTGCACTCTCCAAGGTGTCCAAGCCGAGCTATTGCCCCAGCTACTGCCCCAGCTATTGGACCAGCTATTGGACCAGGAACAGGGCGTAGAAGACGATGGCCTCGGCGAAGGCAATGGCCAGAATCGACTGCACCATGATCTTCGTGGAAGCGCCGGGATTCCGTCCGACCGCTACCGATGCTCCCTGGCCGATCAACCCCACTCCGATCGCCGCGCCCAGAGCGGCAAGGCCGACGTGTAGACTCCCGGTCATCTTGTTTGTCCTTTCTGTGGTTCACCAGCTATCGCCGTTCCGCGCCGGTCACGCGAACGGATGTCCCCAACCGTCAACCATGCGCCGCCGTCGGCCCGGCTTCCTCGTGCTGACAGATGAGGAGCGTGAAGACGGCCGTCAGCAACATGAAGACCATCGCCTGCACCAGACCCACCAGCAACTCCATGAAGTAAAACGGTATCGGCAACAACCAGCCCAGGCCGGGGACGATCGTGGCCATCGCCTCGAGCATGTTCTCGCCGGCAAAGACGTTGCCGTAGAGACGAAAACTCAACGAGACGGGGCGGAAGAGGATCGAGACGATCTCCAGACAGCCGGCCGCGAAGAACACGACGATCATGAGCAGCTTCATCACGCCCGTCGTGTCACCCTTCGGCGCGAACAGCTCGTGGAGCACGCCGCGAACGCCCACTTCCTGAAACGCCCAGACGATCCAGCACGCGAAGAACACCAGGGCCATGGCCAGCGTCAGGTTGAGATCGGCATTGGCGCCCCTGAACAACGGTTGCTCGACCGTGAAGCCCTCGGCGGTGTGATGTCCCCACCCGATCGTGCCGACGCCTGGAAGGAGGCCGATCCAGTTGGCGGCGAGAATGAAGATGAAGATGGTGCCAAAGAACCAGAACGTCTTCTCGACCAGGTGCCGGCCGATGATGCTCTCCAGAAGACCGTACAGACCCTCCACCAGCCATTCCAGGAGGTTCTGCGCGCCGCCCGGCACCTGCGCCATGCGCCGCGTCGCCACCTGGGCAAAGACGATGAGGCCGAGGGCGACGAGCCACGTCACGACCATGGAATTGGTGATCGGGAAGCCGAAGGGCCTCGCGATCTCGACGGCCTTCTGCGACAGGCCGTGCTCCACCGGTTCGACCAGGCTGAGACAGATGATGTCGAGCACATTCACCCCGATGCGACGGTCTTCGCAGCACGGCTCGTGCCACCGCTTGGACCCGGCGCACGACAGGGGCTCGGCTAGAATCGCAGTCCGTCGGCTAGAATCGCAGTCCCATGAGCACACGTTGTCGTCGGCTCCTCCGGTATTCCGGATGTTCTCCGCGATGTCGGAGCCGTATCGGGTATGCTCCCCAGGGCGAGGCTGAGCGAACGTCGCGCCTCCGCTCGGTTCTGTGGCCGTTCCCGGCTGCAAGGCCCTCTGGTACGTGTGCTGCACATGTCAGGATCCTTGCGATTTCCGCAAAAAAGAGGTCTCTCATGATTCTTCGACAGACGTTACTGACCGGCGTGTTCTCCCTGGTGGCATCGACTCTGTTCGTCTCGCCGGCGCAGGCCCAGGCGGCCGAGACATTCACCGCAACCGCAGAAGTCAAGACGGCGGGAGGCGCCACGTCCAGCGCACCCGTCACGATCGTGGTTGACCGCAAGATGTCGCAAAGCGAAGCCGACAGTTTGACGGGGGCGTTCAAGACCGGCGGCGCGGCCGCGCTGCGTAAAGCGCTGGTGGGAGTCAAGCCAACAGGCACGGTGCGGCTAGGCAGCGGAGCGGCAACCACGACACGGCTGACGATCGAGCGCGTGACGGACAAAGGCCGGCTCCTGACCATCGTTGCCGACCAGCCGATTCTGTTTCTCGGCGCCGGCGTCCCTGGCGCCAAGCCGAAGGACGGCTATGACTTCGCCATCATCGACATCGAGGTCGGCGCCACGGGCAGCGGATCCGGCACGCTCGCGCCCGCGGCAAAGGTAACGGTGAAGCAGGATGTCTTCGTCGTCGAGGACTATGGGGCCGAGCTCGTACGGCTGACAGCGGTCAAGAAAGTCAAGTAGCTCCGGCATTCCGGGGGACCTCTGAGATTCCGGGGATGACGTCGGACGCCCACCTGGTCGCGATCGATTCGATCTCGGGCCATTCCGCGACGTTAGGGCCCACGCGCCGCGCTTCGCCCGTTGGAACGCGAAGTGCTACGTATCACGCAATGGTTCGCCTTTCGGTCGCCTTCAGCGCGGATTCAGGGCGGTGCGCAGAGGACATCCTCGAGGCGCTTCGCTTTCTGATGACGGGCACGAGGCTCGAACCGGGCTGCCGGGGATGCTCCGCCTGGGCAGAGCCCGATCTGACCGTGCATTACCTGGAGGAATGGGAGACCGAAGCCGACATGCGGCGGCGGGTCCGCTCGCCTCGCTTCACATCGCTGCTGGCCGTCATGGAGTCCCCCCAGGAGCCGCCGAAAGTGCAGTTCGACTTCGTCACGAGCACACGGGGGCTCGACTACGTGGCCGAAATCCGTGCCGAAATACGGCGCTGAATCCGGACGGCTGCCGGATATTGTCCAGAGGACAAACAGATGAAAGCGCAGAAGTACGAGAAAGCGTTGCGGAAGCTGCAGGTGCGCCTGTGCCACCTGCAACGATGGGTCAAGGAGAAGGGCCTTCGCGTCGTGGTCGTGTTCGAGGGTCGTGACGGGGCCGGCAAGGGCGGCACCATCCGCGCGATCACCGAGCGGCTCAGCCCGCGTGTGTTTCGGGTCGTCGCCTTGCCGGCGCCGTCCGACCGCGAGAAGAGCCAGGTCTACATGCAGCGCTACGTGCAGCACTTCCCCGCTGCCGGCGAGGTCGTCATCTTCGATCGGAGCTGGTACAACCGGGCCGGCGTCGAGTACGTGATGGGTTTCTGCTCGCCAAAGGAGCACGAACGGTTCCTTGAGCTCTGTCCGCAGATCGAGAAGTTCCTGATCGGGGGCGGCATCATCCTCATCAAGATCTGGATGGAAGTCAGCGATGAGGAGCAGAAGCGGCGCTTCGAAGCGCGGATCGAGGATCCGGTGCGCCAGTGGAAGCTCAGCCCGATGGATCTGCCCTCGCGCACGCGCTGGTACGACTACTCCCGCGCGCGCGACATCATGCTGAAGAAGACCGACACGCGCATCGCCCCGTGGTACATCGTCCGCTCGGACGACAAGAAGGCGGCCCGGCTGAACACCATCGCCCACCTCCTCTCGGTGATTCCGCACAAGAAGCTCAAGGAAGTGAAGGTCAAGCTGCCCAAGCGCTCGTCGAAGGGCGCCTATGACGATGACGCGTCGATCGCGCGCCGCCGATTCGTGCGCGAGCGCTACTGAGGCGTTGGGAGCGGTGGGCGCTCCTCCGTTCTCGAAGACACGGCGGGGTTCGAGGAGCGTTTACAAGGGGGAGCCGTGACACGCATGCAGAGCCTCGTGATTGGCACTTACGCGCTCGTCGGGTTCGTCTGGTTCGGCCTTGCCCTCCCCATCGGATGGCCGCGGTGAACCGCAGACGTCGCAGAAGACCGCGGTGCCTGCCGGCAAGCCGGCGTTGACGCCCGATGCGCTCGACCGCCTGCTCGCGCCCGTCGCGCTCTATCCGGATCAGCTGCTCGCGCAGATGCTCCTGTGCGCCTCCAACCCCGGCAAGGTGGCCGCGCTCAGTGAGTGGCTGGCAAGCCAGACGCTCAAGGGCACCGAGCTTCAGGACGCCGCAACGAAGTCGGGCTTCGAGCCGAGCTTCGTGGCGCTGGTCGTCTTCCCCGAGGTCGTGGACGCGATGGCCGGAAATCTGGACGGCGACGACCAGCTCGGCCAGGCCTTCACCGCCGATCGATCGGCGGTCTTCGACAGCATCCAGCGGCTGCGGGACAAGGCGCCGGACGCCGGCACGCTGAAGAGCACGCCGCAGCAGGAGGTCGAGACCCGCACGACGTCGAGCGGCCAGCAGGTCATCGTCATCGAGCCGGCCAACCCGCAGGTCGTCTACGTCCCGCAGTACAACCCGCAGATCGTCTACACCAGCGCGCCGTCGTCGTCCACGGTCGTCGTTCAGCAGGAAAGCAGCAGCGGCAACGCGGTCGCCGCGGGACTGATCGGGTTCACCGCCGGCATCGCGATCGGCGCCGCGATCGACAACAACTACTACTACGGTCCCTACGGCTGGCACGGCGGCGGCTACATGTACAACGACGCGTGGGACGACTACTACGACGCGCGCGAGGACGCGCGCGAGGACTGGCAGGATCACCGCGAGGACCTTGTCGACGAGCGCGGCGACCGCGCGAGAAACGCGCAGGAGCAGCGCACCGAGCGCCGCAGAACGCGCAGGAGCAGCGGACCGAGCGCAGCCAGCGCGGCAGCGAGAGCCCGGAGCGCAGGCCAGCGCGACGCGCGGCGCACCGAAGCCCAGACGGCAAGCGGACAGACCAGGACCGCGGGCACGAGCCAGGAAGCGCGCGGCTACAGCGGCAACACGGCCACGACGGCCCGGGACCGCAGCGGCACGAGGTCGGACGCCTTCTCCGGCTATTCGAGCGGCAAATCGGAGCGCGCGGCGAGCTCGCGCGGCAAAAGCAGCCGCAGCAGCTCGCGCGGCGGCGGCGGCCGGTGAGAGTCCGACGCTCGTTGACGATCGTGATCGAGGTCGCACTCACCGCCTGGCGCTGACGCCGCTCGCTGTCGCGCTCGCGCACCGCTCCGGCCACACCGTACCGGACGTTCGCCACGCCGGAGGACGCCGTCCAGGCGCTCACCGAGGCCGCCAAGGCCGGAGCGCTCGAGGACGTTGTCGCGATCTTCGGACCGGACGGACAGGAGCTCGTGGACTCGTCCGATCCGGCGACCGCGCGGCGCAATCGCGAGGTCTTCATGGTCGCGGCCGCCGAAGGCTGGCAGCTCGAGGACGACGGGACCGAGCGCAAGGTGCTCGTCGTCGGCAACGAGGACTGGCCGTTCCCGGTGCCGCTGCCAAGGACGCGAACGGCTGGCGATTCGACACCGCCGCGGGAAAGGAAGAGGTGCTCGCCCGCCGAATCGGCCGCAACGAGCTGGCCGCGATCGGGATCTGCCGGACCTACGTCGCCGCACAGCAGCTCTACGCGCGAGCGACGGACACGACGGCAAGCCGGCCGGCCTGTATGCGAAGACGTTCCGCAGCGATCCGGGCCGGCAGAACGGACTCTACTGGCCCGCCGGCCGCGGCCAACCGCGCAGTCCGCTCGGCGATCTCGTGGCGCAGGCGGCGGCCGAAGGCCGGCCGGCGGCGACGATGGCCAGCAGCCGTCGCCCTTCCATGGCTACTACTTCAAGATCCTGACCGCACAGGGAGCCGCCGCGGCGGGAGGCGCGAAGGACTACGTCGTCGACGGCGAGATGTCGGGCGGGTTCGCGCTCGTCGCGTGGCCGGCCCAGTACGACGCCACCGGCGTGATGACGTTCATCGTCGGCCACGACGGCATCGTCCGCGAGAAGGATCTCGGCGCCGGCACCTACTCCGCGGCCAGGACCATGACCT
>CAVRYF010000029.1:0-71323 GCA_963725325.1 uncultured Acidobacteriota bacterium
GGTGGGCCGCCCGGGGATCGAACCCGGGACACCCTGATTAAAAGTCAGGTGCTCTACCACTGAGCTAGCGGCCCTCGAACGTTCGATCCTATCACCGCCGCGGTCTCAGCCCGATCGGCGCGACCAGGTCGGGCCCATGCGGTCGGGGACGTCGAGCGCGCTGAAGACACCGATCGCTTCCATCTTCACGATTAGCCGCTCGCGCTGCTCTTCCAGCCGGTGGAGCTCGTCGTCGAAATCCGCGAGATGCTTTTCGTAGACGAGCATCTCGCTCCAGTACTCGACCAGCACGTAGCGCTCCGGGCGCGCGATGTCTTTCAGAAACGAGCTGCCGAGAAACGAGCGGCTCCGCCGCGACAGCTTCGTCCAGTCTCCATCGGCGCCGTAAAAGCGCTCGAACTCTTCCCCCTGATCGGGAACGGTCTCGAAGTTCCAGACAACTGCGACCACGTCACCCTCCCCACAAGCTGTCGAGCAGTGTATCAGGCCGAGGCGTTCGCCCGGCCCGCGTGCCGATTCCTCGTGTGGCACCAATCCACGCCGCTTCTCGCGACTGCACCCGCTATGCTATCTTCCGCGAGACTTCAGCACACATGGCCACCTGTCCACGCTGTAAGGGGCATCTGACCGAGAATCACCGGTGCCCGCGCAGTCCGGCGCGCAAGATGTTCGAGGTCACGCTTGCCGCGCTCGGCGGGGGCCTCGGTGCCCTGCTCATCATGTCGATCGTCGATCCGCACGGGCAAATCTCGTTCGACGGTGTGCTCCTCGTCGGTGGCGCGCTCGCGGGCGTCGGCATCGACCGGTGGCTGCGAGGCTGAATCCGCGACACGTTCCGGTGAATCCCGGAGAGTGGCAGGCCGCCGACATCGAACGAGCTGAACCATTCCAATAGGCAGGTTTCTTGCTCTTTGCCGAGGCGTGCAGCACCTGACGACACAAGAGCATCCACTCGCCGACGCGCGGATGACCGTCTCGAGAACGTCACGCGTGACGCCAACGGCGCCTCACGTCCTCATCGCCGATACGAATGCGCGAACCCTTGCCGCCCGCGCCGAGCAGCTCCTCGCCGCCGGCCTCAGGGTGTCGCAGGCTCGCACTGCGTTCGAGGCGATCGTCAAGGCGTCCTGTCATGTACCCGATTTCATTCTGCTCGACGGATCGCTGCGGGAACTGAATGCGGCGGACACGTTGCAGCTGCTGACGACCTGCCCCGTCACCTCCCACATCCCGATCTTCCGGCTGTCGCCCGGCCGCCGGGTGCCGAAGCGTGTGCTCGCGGTCACACTCGGCCGGCCGGCGTAGACGGCTCCAAACCTTACATGGTGCCGCTGATGGACCGTGTAGGAATTCGCACACGGGTGTACTGAATTCACGAGGTGGACGCGTAACGACGCCTCGGCCCGGCGACCATGCCCGACGGGCACGTGCGGCCACGCGTCTTCCGGTGTTCACGGGAGGCGCCGAGCGCGCTGGTTGGTTCGGGCTTCACACGGATGCATACCCTGTCTTCGTGGCCACTTCCCTCGACAGCGATCGTTCCGGACCCGTATTCTCCTGAATCTGTCGAGCCGATTACATTTGCGTTCCTCGACTAAGTTTCGCGGGCCGACTTGGCGAGATCGGCACGGGACTGCTACCATGACGTGTTGCGGTCGCCCGAAGCGGCCGCAGGTACGCATCCGTCGCCGTCCCCATCGTCCAGAGGCCCAGGACGTGGCCCTTTCAAGGCCAAAACGCGGGTTCGAATCCCGCTGGGGACGCCATATCGCTCGCGAGCCACTTCCCAACCTAGCTGGCCGCGAGGAGGACAATTCGCCATGGGATGGCAAGACCGCGTCTCGGTGAATCCTGCCGTTCGCAGCGGAAAGCCCTGTATCAAGGGCACCCGTATCACCGTGTACGACCTGCTGGAATACCTCGCCGGCGGGATGACGGAAGATCAGATTCTGACCGACTTCCCCGACCTCGCGCGCGATGACATCCGCGCCGCTCTGGCCTTTGCCGCGGCGCGCGAACGTCGCCTGGCTAACTCAGTGGCGTGAAGCTGCTCTTCGACGAGAACCTGAGTCACACGCTCGTGGGAATCCTGCTCCACGAGTTCCCTGGTTCCTGTCACGTCAGAGACGTCGGCCTCAGGGCTGCTGAGGACAGCCGCATCTGGGACCACGCCCGGGCGCAGAGCCTTGTCATCGTTTCGAAAGACACCGACTTCCGCGAGCGGAGCTACGTCGAAGGATTCCCGCCAAAAGTCATCTGGCTCGACGTCGGTAACGCAGGGACCGAAGCGATCGCCGAGTTTCTCCGGCGCGAACGTCAGCGCATCGAACATTTCGAGAAACAGGAAGAAGCATCTCTGCTGATCTTGTCGATCGGACAACGCGCGATTTAGGCCGCGCGGAACTTCGACTGATCGACGGGGGCCCAAACGTCCACATGGACCTCATGCACGTCGAGCAGCCGTTACGCATCCATGAGTGCCCACATCGAACATGAAGCCGCGTTTATCCGTGCCTTCATCATCGCGGCCAAGCAGGAGCGGCTCGTCGAACTCCTTGCCAAGCCCAAGCGCCGTCATGATGTGCTGAAAACGCTCTTTCATTTTACGGACCTGGATCCACGATTCCTGACCAAGGTCTCTTCCGCCGAGGAGACTGGCAGCGGGATCGAGGCTCTACTCCGGGCAAGAGGTGCGCCCGAGTTCTGCTACGCCATCTCCACTGATGAATACCTTGACGGTAAGACCGTTACGCTTCGTGACGCGATCACCCGGATAACCCGCCGAACAGGTCACGGAACCTTACTCTCGTGTGTCCCTGGGCGTCTCGGATACTTCGAGGGCGAAGACCCCAGTGCGCGCTACGTCCTTGAGCGCCGGGGCGGCCCAACGAATCCTTGACCTGACTAGCCACGCAGGCTACGCCGCCCGCAGCCGCAGCACCGAGCCGGCCATGTGAAAGGGGTCCATTCCCGCTGGGGACGCCACTCGTTGGACTAGAATTCTTCCCGCAAAACCCGGCAAGCCAATCAACATTCCTTCGACGTGGACGGAGGCCCGCCAGGAGACGTCGCCTGGCGCCTGGACCACGTCGTCGCGGGTGATGTTCGTGGCTCCGCGTCGATCACCTGGGCGGGCGCGGTTGGCGGTGTCCATGTCGCCAGGCTGGCCCTTCCACAACCAGATCTCTCCTGGCAAGTGGTGGCTCACCGTCCCTATCCTCCCATCAATCCAACAATGGCCGTCAGTCTCACTGGTCGCGGCACGCGTACCCTCGTCCCGGCCGAGTTCTGCAGGACCAGGTCGCTCAAGGTCACGGTCGCGCGGCGCAGGTGGGGTGCGCGCGCCCGGATCCCTGGAGGCGAGAGCTCGACCCGAATCGTGCCGGCAACGGCGCGCCACCTCTCGGGCCCGACCGCGTCCGGGGCTTGCGGCATCACCACGTCGGAACAGAAGTAGAACTGCCGCTGCGGATTGACGTAGACGTGCGCCTCGACGGAGACGTTCACCGGCTCGCGCGAGAGTTCAAACGTCGACGGCTGGGTCGAAAGGCCGAGTTCCTTGCCACCGACGCGCACGACCAGCGCCTCAGCGCGGTCGGCTGTCCATCCGTAGACCTGGACATCCCCGCAGCCCTCACTGTCGACGACCGTCATTGCCGGCTGTCGGTAGACGTCGTAGCGACCATCCCAGTCGACGCGTCTCATCGCCGCATCCCGCGCGACTTCCGCGTCGCGAACCTCCCGCCGTTCGGCGTCTGACTCAATCCGCTGCGTCATGGGATGCATTCCCTTCATCACGGCCCATTCGGGATGTCCCCCGTCGGCGACGCGCAGTACGGCGTACTCGCGCACATCGAACGTGTCGGGGGCGGGCGGCACATCTCCTTCGGCGGTGGCGAGCGACTCCGAGGTGTCGATGCTGATGATCTGAGTGCCAACGACTTCAAAGAGATGCCACCGCAGTGTCCACGGTCCCGACGGTCCCGACGGGTACCAGACGAACACTTCGATGAAGTGCCGCACGATCGAGCGGGTCGGTCCCGTGGCAAGTTCGGTGTGCCGCAGTGGCAGGAACCGCGCGCCCCGCTCCCCGAACATCATTTCCTTCCGACTTGTCCGGCCATCGTGCGTCACGGTGGCGGCCGTCAAGGTCCATTCAATCGAGTGTCCAGGGCCGAGGTCGAATGTGACGGGCTCGAACCCGTGATCAAACCCGATGTTGCCGAGAAGCTGACATTCCCGATCAAACTCCAAGCCGCGGCGGCTGAACGTGGCATACAGCGCGAAGGCTTCCTGACCAAACGGCGCGTCGTGCCTGCCCGCCGCGCGCAGATAGAGCGCGCAGGCGCGCAGCGGGTCCGCCGGCACGCCGCGACCCGTCTCATAGAGTCCGGCCATGAAGAATTGTGCGGCGGTATCGTCGCCTCGCCAGTCCTCGGCGATCGGCTTGAGGATCTCGGCGGCGCGCTGATAGTCGCCGCGCGCCAGCGCGACGACCCCGTCGGCCGTTCCCGTTTGAGCAGACACTCCGCCGATATTGGTGGTGATGATGGCTGCAGTGAGGAGGAGACGCGGCCACATCAGCGCTTCCCCTGCCACGGGATCACTTCGGTGCGCGTCGAGGGTCCGCCCAAGATCGTAAACTCCGCTTCGCCGTTCGCATTGACCCGCAGCTGGACGAAGCGAGCCAGGTCGAGCAATGCCGGTGGCATGGACCCTTTGGCGACAAAGAGGTTCTCTTCACCGGCAAGCCCGATCCAGAGGTCGCTCGCGACCTCGCCCAACCACCAGCCAAGCGTCCACGACGACGGGTTCGCGGCGGTGTCTGGTATCCAGTGGAACATCTGAAAGAACTCCCGGCGCGCGCCGAGCGGCCGGGTGACGGCAAGGGGTGTGTGACGGATCGGCAGGAACGCCGCGCCAGGCGGCAGGAGCTGGAGCATCCGCTGTTCCTGCCCCTTAAAGGTCACGGTGATGCTGGTGTCCGCGACCACGACGCGATGATCGGGTCCGAGAGCGAACGACTGAGGCGGCCCACCCTGCCATCTCTCGTCCGCGACACACAGCAGGGCTGCCCCGTTGCCGAGCTGCTCCCGCATAAACGTGGCAAGCCCCGCGGATTGCTCCGAGAAGGCGTGCGCGCGCGCAGCGGCCCTCGAGAACAGTCCGCACGCGCGTGACTGATCGGGCACCACACCCTGACCTGTGTGATACAGGACCGCCAGGAAGAACTGCGCCACCGGATCCGGCTGCGCCGCGTCATCTGCAAGCGGCTTCAGGATGCGGGCGGCGGCCTGATAGTCGCCGCGCAGGACCGCGCGAATACCGTCCTCGGTCGTGGGCTGCGCCGCGCTCGGTGTGGCGAGCAGCGTGAACACGCACACGAGAAAAGGACGGGTAGACAGACGCATCCAGGGTGGTCGCAGCAAACAATGCGCCGGAAATGACTGACCGAGATACGCCGTCTATGGGTTTCAAAGCCCGGCGGCCCGCACAATCCCTTCCGGGCGGTTACAAATCTGGGCCGCCGCGAGAATAAACCCACGCGAGGCCGTCACACACCCTTACGAATAACCGGCAGGTGCGCGATCGCACAGCGAAACTCCCTTCGCGCCGTGCTTCCGACGTCCACCGGCGGTGCTCTCGGAGCGACGGAGCCATCGTCGTTATCGACCGCTCATCGAGGCATGAAAAACCACCTAGTATTCCCCGTCCTGCCTTTGCTCGGGTCTGGTGACGATCTGCACATCGGCAGGTTGGTGCCGCGCTCTTGGAAGCTTTCGGGTCCTGCGGCGGCAGAGTGATCCGCATGTAAAGAGACGCTCGCATTGTCGCTCCTGTGAATCGTGCCGGCCGGTGTCACGCCACCCAGCACCACTCCAAACGCTCGAGCGCCCAGCTTCCATCCTTCTTTGCCAAGAACATCTGATGGCCGCTAAAACAGGTCGCGCGCGGTTCCCCTGACCGGAAACAATCGTGCTGAAGTGTGACCACTGCGAGCGTTTTGTCGGCGCTGAAGCCGACAGCCGAGAGCGCGACGAGTGGCTCGCCTGGAAACCAGGCGAAGACTGTAGCGCTGAGATGGTTGGTCTGAGCTGACCTAGGAGATAGGTGTCCAGCATCCTCCATCAGCTTCCGTAGTTGAGCCAGAGATACCAGGGAGTACGGCATCCCGAGATCGAACCGTTCACGGATGATGCTGATGCGAGCGTTTTTGCTTTCATAGTCGGCGACTACCGAGTGCCATTTGCGAGCAGTTACTCCCTCGCCCCGGCAATACATGCCCCCGGCGACCGTTTCTTGGAGGATCGCGATGCCTGTGTGGGGCTTATCGACGATCAGGGACGTGAGCGGCAACACGGCAGCGTATATCGCATACGCGTCTGGATCATCGATTATGGGCGCGCCTTGCGTAGAAGTTCGTTCCCCCTGGAGAGTCAATACGGCGGCCACCGCAACGGTGAACCCAACAGCGGCATGAATCGACATCGTCTTCTATTAGACGTCGCGATGTTGAACTCGGCCGCTTCCACCTTCACCCTCATCATCAACGCTGCCGATATCTACCGTCGACGGCGGACTGCACCAACGGCGACCTGGCCTGGCTCGGGGTATTCAAGAATCGCATCGCAGCAGCGTTGGGCTTCCGCAAGGAATGCCGCACCGAGACCTGGACTATCGCGGTCGTCGTACTGGGCCGCCTCGTTGAGCTCTTGTTCGGCGAGCCGGTGGAACGAGAGAATCACTTCAGACGGGCTCGAGCGTCGCGAAAGACCTCGACGGCGGGTCGCCCCATTCCGGGATCCGCGTCCCATGCCTGGTCACGACGTTTCGCTTCGTCAGCCCACAGCTTGGCGTTCTCGTCCTCAGAGAGGTTCTCGAGGCTCTCGAGCAGCTTCTCCGCCAGACGTGCGCGCTCCTGTGGCGCAAGCTTGAGCGCTTCGATTTCGAGTTCCTCGGTGCTCATGGTCCTTCCATTTCCGCGGTCCCCGATAGGCAGGGCCACAACATCACTGTGCCGGTTTTTGACGGGAGTGTCAGGAATTTCGTGTGTGGGGCGTGGTTGAACGCGAGTTCTTCTCTCTTGCTTTCACCCTGTCGATGATGCGTGTGGGCGCTGTGGGAAACCGCGTCGGCGCGGTTTTCCAAGTCCCTGTGGGCGCGTTCTGGGCGTCCATGGGGACGGCAACGTCCATGCGCCCGTCGGTCTGAGGCATTCTACGTCGTCGGGGCCGTGAAGCGATCCTCGTAGAGAATCGCGAATTGATTCATCGCCCGTCGCCACGTGGGCGCCCCGCGGACCCACGTGGCGGTGATGTTGCGCAGCGCGAGCCAGATTAGCTTCGTCGCCGCGTCATCGGTCGGGAAGTGTCCGCGCGTCTTGATGATCTTCCGCACACGTGCGTGGACGCTCTCGAGCGCATTCGTCGTGTAGATCACGCGACGCACCTCGGGCGGAAAGGCAAAGAACGGAATCACATGGACCCACGCCCGACGCCACGACGCCACGACCGTGGGGAACTGCAGGCCCCACGGCCCCCCCGCGAAGGTGTCCAGCGCGGTCCAGGCGGCGTCCGCGCTCACGGCGGTATAGATCGGGCGGAGGGCCGCGGCCATCGGTTGGCGCTGTTTCCAATTGGCAAAGTCCAGACTGTTCCGCAGCAGATGGACGATACAGGTTTGCAGCGTCGTGGCCGGGAAGACGGCCGCCAGCGCCTCGCTCATCCCTTTCAGGCCGTCGGTGACGGCAATCAGGATGTCCTGGCACCCTCGCGTCTTCAGGTCCGTGAAGACCTTCATCCAGAACTTCGCGCCTTCGGTCTGCTCGATCCAGATCCCGAGGATGTCGCGCGTGCCGTCGGGCAGCACCGCCAGCGCCAGATAGACCGCCTTGCTCCGGACGACCGCCTCGTCGCGAATCTTGACGCGCAGCGCGTCAAAGAACACGACGGGATACATCAGCTCGAGTGGGCGCGCCTGCCAGGCGGTGACCTCGGCCACGACCCCGTCCGTCACCGTGCTGATCAGATCGGGCGAGACGTCGACGCCGTACATCTCGGTGAGAAAAGCCTGAATCTCGCGCACCGTCAGCCCGCGCGCATAGAGCGCCACGACCTTGTCGTCGAAGCCCGTAAAGCGCCGCTCGTGTTTGCCAATCAGCCGCGGTTCGAAACTGCCGTCTCGGTCGCGCGGCACCGCTAGGGCCAACGGGCCGTCATCCGTGAGAACGGTCTTGCCGCTACTCCCATTCCGATGATTGGTCGTGTCCTCCGGCTTGGTCCCACCCGGCCCATAGCCGAGATGGTGACTCAGCTCGGCGCCCAGGGCTCGCTCGATGATCGCCTTCTTGGACCGGCGGACCACCGCCTCGAGCTCGTCAGGGGTCAGCGGCCCCTGGCCGACGAATTGATCGAGAATCTCGGAGGGAATGGGCGCCAGCGGCGCCTCAGTCGTGGACAATTTTGGTTTTCGGGGCATCAACACTCCTCATGTTATGCCCCACACACAGAAATCCTGACAGGCTCCGGACCGGTGTTGTGGGTTTCGAGTGTGATTTAGCGTGACAGTCAGTGATGTCCGGATCCGCAGGTAAGCTGCTCACGCTGTGCATCATGCGCCCAGATTGCTCGGCATCACCAGCGGAACGTCGCAATACCGGGAGGATACCATCCAGCAGTGGATCGGCTCATGGACCGACTACGCGGCCCTGCGATCAGACACCCAGATTCCCTCGAAATCTTCTGGATAAAATGAGTGTCGAATCCCGCTGAGCGCCCGAGCCCGTGCTCGAACCTTCACTGCTTGTTGTTCAGTTCTTCCAAAATAGGTTTCAGACGTGCGACGAACTCATCGCCCGGACGTTCCCCGCACTCATCCCAAATCTGGCTGCAACGCTGTCGAACAGAATCCAGGTACGGGTCGTCAATAGGCCACCCCAAGAACATCTCCCAATCGTCGTAATAGTCCGACGGGCCAAGAGCATCCTCAAGCACCCCTTGCACATCTCGATGCTTGAACCGCGCATAGTGCCTGCGTGTCGCCCAATTGGCCCACACAAAGAACGCAGGGACACCTACAAGTACCGAGGGCGACCACAATCAGCGTGCGACTCACAGCACGATCCTACCTCCCCACGCCTTTGCTCTGAGAGGCGGCGCTGCTCCTTCACGCTGCCCGACGGTCGGACACCCAGATTCCCTCGAAATCTTCGGGGTAACGAGTGTCGAATCCCGCTTGAGAGGTGTACCCGCGCTCGCTAGATCGCGGATACTAGACCGCTTACCCGATGAAGTACCAACGAGATGAGGCACCCGCGGCCGTGCTGGCGCTAGCAGATCGACTCGTGCCACTCTTGATCCAGGGTGACCATCCGGCGCTCGCCGCGCTACGTCAACAGCTTCCTCGCGCACGTATAAGCCAAGTTGAAATGACGGGGGTAGGCTTCTACATCGATTTCGAGGTGCCAGCCGATGTCCCATTGACGGAGCCCGCCAATTTTGCCGGTGGCAATGCAGAAATCAGATTGGCGGGGGCCGATTACCCAGCGGGCTGCGTTCTATTTGTGCGTGGCGGACGGTTGGCAACACTCGAGGGCTACATGAACGCAGACGAGCCATGGCCAGAAGACGCCGTGGTCGTGTCAGTTGAGGATGTCGGTCCAGTTTGTCCAAAATGACACGGTGGCCATCCAACATCAGGCCATAGACGCAAACACCTTTGAGCACGACCGATCCGCTACGCGGCCCGTCGATCGGACACCCAGATCCCTTGGAAAATCGGTTGGTAACTCAGACCGAATCCCGCTGCCGACTGGAGCCCGTCAGTTGATGGTCGTGTTGGTCGCGCGGCCAACCGGCAATATTTGTCGGCTGCGCGTCAGTTCCAGTCGTCAGATGGTCTCAGGAGGCAATATGAGAAGTGTAAAACTCTTCGGATTGGTGCTGCTTGGCGTTCTCGTTGGATGGTTCGCGTCCGGGTCTCTGCGGGCAGAGGCGCAGCAGGTTCCCAGCGGTCGCCTGACCGCGATTCCGGTGGGGAACCCGACGACACAGGGTGCCCAAGGTTCGTATTTCCTGAAGGACAGCAAGACCGGCGCCTGTTGGCTGGTGATCCGCTCTCGAGATGATATCAGCACGGCGCTGGCAACAGCACCACGCGAATCATGTGAATGATAAGCCACGCGCCCTGAGCCTGCGCGAGCGCCATCAGCAGGGCGGACATTCTACGCCGCCCTGCTTCTATGCCGCCCGATCCGAAACCCAAATCCCGTGGAATTCCGGTTGGTAACTCAGACTGAATCCCGCTGGGACGCCAACTCAATCAATAGTCACTCTACAGTGCGGTTCGCTCCGCCGGCAGGTCCCGATGAGTTAGGGCGCTGGCTGGAGTGTAAATCGAGAGTAGACACTCTGTCGCGTTTGCTTTACGCTTGTGGATTACTGTGATCGTCAGCTTTCGACACGCTGGGTTGCGGGAGCTCTTCGAGACCGGCAAGAGTCGGAAGGTGCAGCCGGACCTGCACAAACGCTGCAGAAGAGCGATGGACGCGCTCTATGCTGCGACGGCGCTCTCAGATCTGAAGATGCCGGGCTGGAGTGTGCACCCATTGAAGGGCAATCGAGAGGGCCGGCACACGATGGCCGTCAGTGGCCCTTGGCGCATCACGTTCCGCTGGGACGGCAAGGGCGCCCACGAGCTGGCTCTCGAGCAGTATTACTGAACGGAAGGCGACGACGATGGCGACGACGAAGACCACAAAGGTGCTCCCTGTCCGACAGCCATTGAAACGGGAACCGACCCATCCCGGTGAGATCCTGCGTGAGGACGTGCTGCCGGCGTTGCGGATGAACGTCTCGCAGGCAGCCCGCGAGCTCGGCGTGTCACGACAGCTCCTGCACCGAATCCTGGCGGGTAGGGCGCCAGTCACGCCAGAGATGGCCGTTCGGCTCGGGAAGTGGGCCGGTAACGGACCGGCGCTGTGGCTCGGGATGCAGCAGGCGTTTGACGTGTGGCACGCGGAACAGGCGCTCGGGGCAGAGCTCGAACGCATTCCCGGACACGCCGCGTAGCCACTCTGCCGGGAGCGCGCTCGGCCACCAACCGCGGCGGTCGGCAAGCCTACGGGCAGTGTCTGCCTGCCGTCCCCGGGGCTCATGCCGCCCTCCGCAGGCCGTCCACTGACGGATCCACAGATAGAGCTGGTTCCAACTCGCGCAAATTGGGGACGCCAATTTCGTTACCACCGCAGGGGCGCGGCTCCCGTATGCTGCACACATTCGCCGGGTGCTAACATCCCAGGTTGTGATGCGAAAATCGCTCATCTGCGTTGGCGTGCTCCCATCCGGTGTCGCCTTGGCATCTTGTGGCGGCGCAGGGTTATGGTAGCGCGCTCCCACGTCGCGATCCGCCGGTCTACGGCGCGGCGGCATCGATCGAGTGTCCCAAATTGAACGAGGAATTCCAATGATGCGATTCAACCAGACCGTGGTCGTCGCACTTGGTGTCGCGGTCTCCACGCTCTGCGCTCAGGCGCCAGAATCCGCGAACCGGAAGCCCGCGGCCGCCCAGGAGAAGCACTGGGGCTACGAGGACGGCGCCGAGTCGGTCGGTCCCGCGAAGTGGGGCACGCTCGCCGGCGATGCGACGTGCTCGACCGGCAAACAGCAGACGCCCATCAACCTGAGCACAGGCGTGGCGACACCGCAGGACCTCCCGAATCTGGTGTTTGGGTACAAGCCGTCGAGCCTCTCGATGACCAACAACGGCCACACGGTGCAGATGACCTACGAGGCGGGCTCGAGCCTCGGCCGCGTGGGAGGCAAGGACACGTGGACGCTCGCACAGTTCCACTTCCACGCCCCGAGCGAGCACACCGTGGACGGCAAATCGTACCCGCTCGAAATGCACCTCGTTCACCTCGACGCCGCCGGGAAGCCAGCCGCGGTCGTAGGGGTCTTCATCCGGGCCGGCAGGGAGAATGCCGCGCTCGCGCGAGCGTTCCAGAGCCTGCCTGCAAAGGAAGGCGACAAGATAGCGCGCATGGGAGAAATCATCGATGCCGGCGCGTTGCTGCCGGCTGACAAGACCTTCTTCACCTACGCGGGCTCGCTGACCACACCGCCCTGCACCGAGGGCATCACCTGGTACGTGCTGAAGGCGCCGATCGAGATGTCACAGGCGCAGATCGCCGCGTACATGAAGCTCGAGCACCTCGGGCACACGAACCGGCCAATCCAGAGCCTCGGCGGCCGCGTGGTGCTGGTCGATTCCACGCCGGGCAAGTAGACTTCCCGAAATCAACGGACTGACAAAAGGAGCGCGTCCACTTGCTCCGACGCAGCAGGGTGGTTTGTTGCAGCACCCCCATGGGAGTAGTCGTCGCTCTAAATCCGTCAGCGGCGTGATGAATTCCGTCGCCGGAAACGCCCCTCGGCGTCTAAGTCCTTGGCAATCGGCACACGTCGTCCGGTCCGGTAATTGCTGACTCCAGTTCATGCGTTCAATCCTCGTCGTCAGTCTCATGCTGTTGAGCGCCGCGCCTCTCAGGGCGCAAGGGGTTCGACCGCGGGAGTCGACGCGGGGGCGCGTCATCGCTGCGCTCGAACAACTCATGACCACCGGAGAGCCGAGACACACGTCCCACGACGAAGGTCAGTGGCTGCAGACGGAAGTCAGCGCCGCAGTCGCCCGTGGCGATGCAGAAATCAGGCGGCTTGCGCAGCGCGCGGCAATTCCGCTTGTCGCACGTGCGCTCACGCCCGTGTCACCGCTCGGCAGCAATCCGCCCGTGACGATCGAAGTGCCGGTAGTCCTGACGCTTCCAACGCCGGTTACGTATCGCGCCGATCTCTTCGCATCCGTGGACGGCGGCGAGCTCGTGCCGACGGGCACAGTGTCGAGCGTCAGCAGGAACGGCAGTCTCGATTGGTCGCTGCTGCCGTCCGCGAAGAAGGCCGGCCTTCACCACATCAGGCTGCGCGCGCGCATCGTCTACGAGCGCTCGAACCTTCCGGCCGAGACGCGCGACCTTCCCGAGGTCGTCTACGCGATTTACGATCCTGAGGCAGAGGCGAGGTTCGATGCGCGCTTCTACGTTGCGTCCGCGAAGAGCGTGAGCGCGCACCGACTGGATGCGACGCTCCCCGACGTCCCATTCGCCGCGTGGCTCCACGAAGTCGTGGCTCCATATAGCGACAAGAAGGCCGTCGAAGAACCTTGGCGCATTTCCTATTGCGACGAACTCGCCGTCGAAGCGGGCCTGCCACCGCGCAGGCGCGACCTGTGCACGGTGGCGTACTTCACCTTGACAGGCGGCTGGGGAGAGATCTGGCTTCGCACCGGACGCATCGAGCTCACGGACAGCGAAGTGCGATGGCTCGCAGAAGGGCCGACGGTAGAGGCGATCCGGTTGCACCATTCGGACTGCAGCGAAGTGAGCGATGGCCTGTCAACCCTTCCCAGTCTCGTGGCTGCAGGTCCCTCGTCTTGGCCTTCAGCCGATCTCTCGGTCGCGCCGGAAGACATCGCGGTGACACGGACCGCAACGAGCGTCCACATAGCCGCGGTCATCCGAAACTCCGGGAACGCCAACGCCCGTGGCGCCGAGGTGATGATCGGCGCCGTGACGAGCGCAGCCGACCGCGGAATCACGCGCAGTTTCGTTGTCGACGTGCCAAGAGGCGGGACGACGGAGATCGAGCTGTCGGTGCCGTTCTCCGCGCCCTACGGGGCTGTCGTCGCGCAGGTCATGCAGATCTCCGAGCACACGCCCCACGACAGCTGGAATCCCGATCCAACGCCGGACGACGCCGTCGCGTTTCGCATCATCAGCCCGCAGCGCGCGCCGAACGGGTTCGCCGCGTTGCTCGTCGCACAATGCGGCCCAATCTGCCGGGGTTTCTAGCGCCTCACTGCGGCGAACATACGCGCGCCCGGTTCTCAGACGAGGCGTCCTGCCAGGCGACTTGGAACGCTCAAGCAAGCAATACGCGGTAGAACTCTCAGAAACACGCTGGGACTACGACGTCACTCAGCTCCGCGACGAGCTTCGAGCGACGCTCTGGCGCGTAACCAGTCGACGCAGTCGCAGGGAGTCGTCCTAAGGCCACACCGACGAGGACGATTTCGCCGGGTTGACCGTCGCAAAACTTCTCGCGCGGGTCGTAGGCCATAGACCCCTCGTAGCCTACGCCGCATGCCGTAGCGAACGTCGGATTTCCGGCAACGAAAAGCGGACCCTGGGGACGCCAACTTTGTGGACAAGACCCCGCGGAGCGCGCCTACGGGGTTCGGCTGCGCTTCCTACTTCACAGAATCGCCCATCGGCGCACTATCGTGCGAGCGCCCGGAGCAGCCCGTCTCGATCGAGAGCCGGCCGCGTGAGGACACGATCGAGGCCCGCCGGCAATGCTTGGTGCCGTCGCGCTGCTGGCCGGGTGGCCGCCGGCGCGGCGGGCGTCGCGCATCGATCCCCACGGTCGTGCTGCGGGACGGATAGGGGGCCTGACGATTTATTCCGAGCGGAGCGCGCGCATCGGATCCATGCGCGTCGCGCGGCGCGCCGGTACCGCCGCCGCGGTGAGCATGACCGCGGTCAGGACGAACACGGCCGCGCCGAAGGCCAGCGGGTCGACCGCCGGGAGATCGATCAGCAGGCTCTGAAGCAGCATGCTGCAGACGACCGCGAGAGCGAAACCGATCGTCCCGCCGATGATCCCGAGGCGTGCCGCCTGGCGCAGGATCAGCCACACCACACCTTCACTCGACGACCCGAGCGCGATGCGGATCGCGATCTCGCGCGTCCGCTGCGCCACCGAGAACGCGGTCATCCCGTAGAGGCCGAACGCCGCCAGCAGCAGCCCGATGGTGCCGACCGAGCCCGCCACCCAGGCGGCGATGGTCTGCGGCAGCAGGCTCAACGTCGTCGCGACCTCGAGCGTCTGCGTGTGGATGACCGGCAGCAGCGGGTTGAAGCCGACCACCACCTGCCGCATCTCGTTCGTCCGCGACTCCGGTCCGGCGCGGCGGACGTAGAAGGTGACCTCGGACCTGAACTGCTGCGCCATCGGGACGTAGATGAAGTTGCGCGGCGCTTCGTTGATGGCGCGGTACTTCGCGTTCCTCGCCACGCCGACGATTTCCAGCATCTGCACGTCCGCGCCGTCGCCGTGCTTCAGGCGCTTGCCGACCGGGTCTTGTCCCGGCCAGGCGTCGGCCGCCATCCGTTCGTTGACGATCGCGACGCGCGGCGCGCTTGAGCGATCCTGGCTGGTGAACGCCCGCCCCTGCACGATTCGCAGTTCCATCGTCGAGAAGTAGGCCGGCGACACGACGTCCCAGTCGGCGTCGATGTTGTCGCTGCCGTTCTGCCCGACCCGGCCGGGCACGTGCAGCGGCCCCAGGCCCATGCCGCCGCCCTGCAGCGGCACCATGCGCGACGCGGCGACGGCGGTGACGCCCGGCATGCTGCCGAACCGCTCGAGCAGCGTTTCGACGGCATCCAGACCCTGGGCATCGGCGCGGTAGCCGCCGAGGTGCGTGTCGATCTGCAGCGTGTCGACGTTGCGGACGTTGAAGCCGGAATCGATCGATGCCGCTCTCTGCAGCGAACGGATGAAGAGGCCGGCGGAGACGAGCAGCAGCAGCGCCATCGCGACCTGCGCGGCGACGAGCCCCTGGCGCAGCCAACTGCGCTTGCGATCCGCCGTGGCGTGCGTCCCGTGCAGCGCCGGCGCGAGCGATACGCGCGAGGCGCGCAGAGCAGGCAGGAGCGCGAAGAGGACGGCACAGAGCGCCGAGAGCAGCATGGCGAAGGCGACCACGCGCGGGTCGAGCTGAAGATCGAGCGGGATCGGCACGGGCAGGCTCGGCTGGAACGACGCGAGCAGGCCGACGAGCGCCCACCCGAGGGGCAGGCTGGCGAGGCCGGCGGCGAGCGCGAGGATCAGCCCTTCGACGAGCAGCTGCTTCAGGATCCGCCCCCGCGTCGCTCCGAGCGCGAGGCGCGTCGCGATCTCGCGCCGCCGTTCGATCGCACGCGCGAGCAGGATGCCGGCGACGTTGCTGCACGCGATCAGGAGCACGAGGCCGGTCAGGATTCCGAGCATCGCGATGAAGCCGATGAGCGGCAGGACCGCCGGCGGCGGCACGCGCTCCGAGTAGGCGACGTTGACGCCCCAGCGCGACACGCGGTCGTCACCCTGCTCCGTCAGGTAGGCGTGCATGATGCTCTGCAGCTCGTCGCGCGCCTGCCGCGCCGTGGCGCCGGGCTTGAGCCGGCCGATCGCCGTCATCCACACCGTGCCGTGCATCGTCAGCGCCGAGCGGTCGCTCGAGTGTACGTGCATTTCCATCGCCATCGGCACCCAGAAATCTGGGCTGATGATCGTGGTGCCGGTGAATCCGGCCTCGGCGACGCCGACCACCGTGTAGGGTCGGTTGTTGAGGCGGAGGGGCTGGCCGAGCACGTCCGGGCTGGCGGCGAATCGCCGGCGCCAGAACTCGTGGCTCAGGACGACGACGGGACGGCTGTCGGGAGTGCTGTCCTCGTCGGGCAGGAAGAAGCGTCCGGCGGCGGGTCGCGTGCCGACGACCTCGAAGAAGTTGCCGGACACCAGCCCGGCGAACACGCGCTCGGACGCCTGCGCGGTGCCGAGGCTCATTACCTCGGGCCCAAACTGATGCGCGGCGAGGGCGACGAAGTGCGTGTTGCGCTCGCGCATCTCCTTGAAGAGCGGGTAGCCAAAATTGTCGAACCCCTGACCGTCCGGAGCCGAGCGGCCGATGTCGACCAGCGTGGCCGGGTCGGCGACGCCGATGCGCGTGCGCAGCAGGAATGCGTCGGCCAGGCTGAAGATCGCGGCGCTGGCCGCGATACCCATGGCCAGTGACAGCACCGACGTCAGCGTGAAGACCGGGCTGCGGGCGAGCAGACGAAGCGCATAGCGGATGTCGGCGCTCATGTGCGGATTAGACTGGCGGCCAGCGGGGATTGTTTCACCGAGCGCGAGGGCGTTGCCGGAGCGAGCGACGGATCTCCGGTAAAGAGAAGCGCGCGACACCCGCTGGGGACGCCACCCCTTTCGCGCAAACCTGATCGAGCAACGGCCGTAGTCGCCTGGAAGGTGTCCTCCGGACCGATGTCCTCGCGGCCGGTCCGGTCTCCGTCGGCGATCCAGGTCGGCCCCTCAACCGCGATTCCGGTGAGCAGTTTGTCCCAGCGCGGGCCCTCGAAGTCGTGGCCATCCACCTCGCCGCTGACCTCGTTGACCTGCGACGTGAGCGTGAGCCGCCGCCGCAGGATCTGCTGCAGCACCGTCCGCGCCTGCGTGGTTTGGGGGAGCGCAGCAACCGGCGCCATTCCGCCAGCCGGTTTTCACCTACAAGCTAAGCAGCGAGGGCTGCGACCTGTTCAAGCGTTATCGGCTCGCCTTTGTAGAAATAAGTCTGGTCCACAACTTCAATCGGAAAGACTTCCAAAGGGTCCGCGAGGTCCTGTTGCAACGCGTTACGACAGTCCTCGTCGAGCACAGACCCCTCAACAACAATACTCGCGTGGAACATTGCCAGAGCCCGGACTCGGCGCCGCAGATGCAGCAGCCACTCTGCCAGGAAACTTCGCCCAAACCGCGCGAGAGAGTACGCATCCGCTCGGAGAATGGCGTTGTAGTGGGGACCAATGTACTGGCCGAGCGCGTCGAAATAAATCATGGGACACTCGGTCTTGATGAACTGGACATAGGCATCATCCAGCGAAAGCCGGTGACACGAATAGTTCTCCTCCAGCTTTTTCGCAAGGTACGACTTGCCGGCCTCCGGGTCTCCGTAGACCAAGAAGATCCTTCGTGATTCGTGGTCAACCGTCATCCCGTCCGCCTTTCTTCAAACGCGCACTCCGCCGTTCGACCGACGTGACTCGGCCTGTGCTCGCGCTCAACGGCGGGCGATTGCGCTCTTCACCACGCGCTGGACGATCTTCGTCACTTCGTCGGGCGTGGCCCTGAGACTCGCTCGCGCAACAGCCGCAGTCGCGGGACGCAGTCCGTCCCTGCCATCAGAAACTTCACATCGATCGCGTCGCTTCGGATCGGCGTGATGCGGCGCGGTCACAGACGAGCGTGCTTCCGCAAGCGATCACGGTCAGTCCGTTTGTGAGAGGCACCAAGTCTTCGATCGTCATGACGTGTGACCTCCAGTGTGCGGCGATGCCGGCGACGAACGTTGCGGCCTCGAATTCACACGATACACCTTTGGCAGGCACGCCGGCAGCTCCGACTGCGAGCATGACCCACGCACGTGTCAAGTTCGCTTCAGAGTCCTCGCCGGTCAGTTGGCACGCTAAGGGACTGGGGGTGCTGAAGCGCCGGTGGGGTCAAATCCTCATCCGCAACCATGTGGGTCCTCGTGCAGGTCCGGGGATCAGCCAGGGGCGCTGATCATTGCTTGAGCGGGCCGAGCGGGCTCGGCTCGCACTTTGCTTCCATGGTAAAAGCACCGCCCGCGATCTTCCATCCGTCCTCGGTCTTTATCAGATCGAATGCATCGACGCCGCAGTGGCTGTACTTGCCGTCGACCCAGAAGTCATACGGCGCCCACACCGTCGCGATCAGTCCACGCACGCGCACTTCCGGATTCCAGATCCGTTCGCGGCTCGTATATTGTGATTTCTGCAGCCGCGCGAAGTACTCCTCGTTCGAGAACGACTGTGGATCACTCTTGGGCTTGCGCATGTCCATCGCGTAGAAACGCCCTTCAGCAACCATGACCTTTCGGGCGCCTTCAACGTCTCTCGCCGTCATGGTGTCGAAGAAGATCTGGACCGTCTCCAGCACCGCCTCACGGTCAGTCGAGCTTTGCGTGCTGCTCGGCGGCACTAACGCCATGAAAATAGCTATCAGGACATGTCGCATTGGTCGCTCCTCGCGCAGCGCCTCCACTACCGCGCGACGCGATAGGTCACGAACGTCTGTGGCGTGGAGCCAGCCGCTTGAGCCAACGCCATCGACAGCAGCAGCCATCGCAGCAATATCGCCCCCGCGCAGCTGGGTCTTGGCTGGTCAGCGATCCCTCGGTTGTCGGTCGCTACTCCGGCTCGTAGGGGTACTGGCGGATGGCGCGCACGCATTCGGTGAGCGCGGCCAGCAGCGAATCCCCCGAGCCAAACGCGCGGAACGGCGCGGTCCTCTGGTTGATCTCCTTGTCCGCCTGCGCATAGAACCGCATCTGCACCGTGTTCCTGGACGCGAACTCCTTCACGGCAATCACGAACTCGACATCGCCTTCGGGCCGAAGCTTCTTGAAAGAGAAGTAATGAAGCTGGGCCAGCTCCTCGGCCGGATCTGTCTGCGCGTACACCCACTCAGCCACGGGCGCCTCGTTATGCGTGAAATATGGCCGAGCGGTCGCGCCGCCACCGCGGCGGCGCCGACCGACTCGACCCTGTGCGCATTCTACAAGGAGTCGTTCGTTCCGTGATTCGATCGTCGCGCGAGGCGTCCATGTGGAAGGATGAAAGGCTCCCAGCTCAATCGGCCCCGAGCGCCGCTTTCACACGGTCCGGCGTGAAGGGCAGTTGCCTGATCCGCCGCCCGGTTGCATCGAAGATCGCGTTGCCGATCGCTGCCGCCGTGACGGTGATTGACGTCTCGCCCGCTCCGTTGGCTTCTGCATCCATCGTGTTGATCAGCACGGTCTCGAGCGTCGGGATATCGAACCCCACCGGGAACGTACGATACGTCCGCCAATCCACAGACGTCACCTTCTCGTCATCCCACGTCACTTCCTCGAACAGTGCCCGGCTCACGCCGTGAAGCGCACCGCCTTCGGCCTGATTGCGGATTCCATCAGGGTTTGACACCGGTCCGGAATCGAGAGCCATCACGAGGCGCTTCACCGTGACCGCGCCGGTCCCGCTGTTCACGTCGACTTCCGCGACCATCGAGCAGTAACCGTTGTCGCCTTCGTACAGAACGCAGGCGATACCACGGCCGGAGAGATTCCGGGTTCCAGGTTCCAGGTTCCGGGTTCGCGGCGACGGTCGCGTTTGCCAGTTTGCGGCCTGTGCGGCGGCGCGCACGACGCCAATCAATCTCGGATCGCGGAGATGACGCAGTCGATATTCGACGGGATCCGCCTTTGTACGCGCGGCCAGTTCGTCCATGAAGCACTCGTGCGCGAACGTGTTCTGCAGACGATTCGGCGAGCGGAGAGGGCCGGTCCAGAACGGAGACTCGACGACACGCGAGAGCATGCGCTCGCTCTTGACGATGCCAGTGCCGCCGGACACGCCATCGATGGACCCGGTGACGTACGGAGGGACAACGTTTTGTCCATTCGCCAATGGACCCGTCGGCCGTGGCGCCGGCGATCGCGGAGTAAACGCGGCAGGCTGGAAGCCGGTCAGAAAGCCCGTGACCTGATTGCCCGGCTGACCGTATCCCGGCCGCCCGCCCCGAGTCGCAGACCACGCCTGGTAGTCCCACGCGACGATGTTGCCATCACGATCGAGCCCTCCGCGCTCGTCGACGACGAAGGCGAGGCCAAAGTTCTCCCACGCCATTTCGTCCTTGCGCGAAAGCTGCACCCGCACGGGCCGTCCAACGGCCTGCGACAAGAGCGCCGCATCGTACGAAACCGTATCGGCGCCGTTGATGCCGTAGCACCCGGACCCGCGTGAGTAGATCACCTTCACCTTTTCCTTCGGCATCCCGAGGACCATCGCGCAACTGTCGCGCTGCGGATAGACGCCCTGCGTCGGCGACCAGATCGTCGCGCCGTCCGCTTTCACGTCAGCGACGGCGCAAGAGGATCCGACCGATCCGTGCATCTGATACGGATGGAGGTACGTCGCGCGCACAACCTGAGCGGCAGACCCGAGGTTCGCCTCGACGTCCTTCGAATCGACCAGCAGTGTGTCGCGGCTCGCCAAGGTGCGCATGTGATCGTAGAAGCTCGCTTGTGGAGGAAGCGAAGGACCATGTTTCCAGGTTGCCGTTAACTTTGCCGCTGCCTGAATGGCCTGCCACTGCTTCTCGAAGACGACGCCAACGAAGTTGTTCTTGACGACCACCGCGATGAAGCCGGGCATACTGCCGACCGAGCTCTCGTCGACGCGTATCAGCGTTGCGCCAACGGTTGGAGGGCGGACAACTCTGCCGTGGACCATCCCCGGCACGCGGACGTTGTGCACGTACTCGAGACGGCCTGTCACCATCGCCGGCATATCGAGACGCTTGACGGAGGTACCAAGCACCGTCCATTCGCGCGGATGCCGGCGCTTCGCTGTGCTGCTGAGCGCAAGGTTGAATTTCTTGCCGCCGATCAACTGGCCGTAGGTCACCTTTCTCGTTTGATGGCTGACGACCCCGTCACGAACGGTCAGTTGGTCGACAGGCACGTCGAGATGCTTCGACGCCATCTGCAGCAGAGCCTCGCGCGCCGTGGCGCCGGCGAGCGCGAGATTCGAGTGATTGAAATTCTGCGGATGCGACTGCGCGCCGGACGTCACGCCTTGATCCGGTGTTGTGCCGGTCTGACATTGAATCAGTGTCACGCGCGTGACCGGCACCGACAGCTCTTCGGCAACGAGCTGAGTCTGTGCGGTATAGAGTCCCTGCCCCAGCTCGCATTTGCCGGTGAAGGCGGTGACGGTGCCGTCTGCCGCGAGAGCCAGCCACCCGTCAACATCCTTCGATGGAGTGCCCACGAGGGTCGCCGGGACCTGGCCGAAGGTATCGATGGGATTGAGTGAAAAACTCACGACGAGCGCGCCGGACGCTTTCAAAAGCGCGCGGCGCGACATCCCCCTGGTCCCCAATCCCAAATCCCGGCATGATGTGCCTTTCATGACCTACCTCTCAGCAAGGACAGCCGTCCTCCCGGCCGCATATCGTTTGATCGCGGCGATCATCCGGGTGTGCCCGAAGCAGCGGCAGAGCACGCCGGAGAGCGCCTGGTGAATCTGTTCCTCGGTCGGTTGTGGGGTGCGATCGACCAGCGCCTTTCCGGCGAGGATGACACCGCTCAAGCAGAAACCGCACTGCGCGGCCTGCTCCTCGATAAAGGCCTGCTGGATTGGATGCGGGTTGTCGGGAGTGCCGAGGCCTTCGAGCGTCGTGATCTCGGCGCCGGCGACCGCTGTGACGGGAGTGACGCAGGAACGAATCGCCTGCCCCTTGACGATCACAGTGCATGCGCCACATTGGCCGAGGCCGCAGCCGAACTTCGGGCCGTTGAGCGCGAGCTCGTCGCTCAGGACGTAGAGCAAAGGCGTCGACTCATCCACCTCGACGGCCCGCGCGCGGCCATTGACGGTAAGGCTCATTCTTGCCATGCGAGAACGGTAGCGCCGAGACGGGCAAAGGGCAAGGCGTGGCGTAAGGGCTAAGCTGGTCCTGACGGTACCGCGCCACGAGTCCCGGAAGTAGACAGTACAGGAGGCGGACATGAAGAAGCTCGACCGTCGGTCGTACAGGATCGTCCCCGGTCGCTACTACGAGACACCGAAGGAGCTCTGGGGCTTTCGAAGCGACCGCGGCGACGGGCCGCCGGCCCGGATCGCGCGCGCGTTCCTCGAAGCCCAGGCCGACATCCTCGGCATCGACCTCGATCCGCTCTTTCAAAAGAAACCCCGCATCGTTCATGGGCTCGGGGCTGACCACGTCATCTTCCAGCAGCGATGGAAGCGCCGTCGCGTCCACCGCGCGTACGTGACCGTCCACATCGGCGCGAAGGACCGGCGCGTCTACCTCGTGAAGAGCCGCGCGGCGCCGAAGGACGTGCTCCAGGCTGCTCCCGACGGACACATCGCCGAAGCCCGCGCGATCCGCATCGCACTCGCACGCGTCCGGCACGGCAGCCAGACGCGCGTCGTGGGCCAGCCCGAGCTGCTGTGGTACCCGGCCAAGCGGCTGCTCAAACCTGCGTGGCGCGTGCGCGTCCAGCGCACGACGCCCCGCGCCGAGTACATCGTCTACGTCAACGCCGAGACGGGTTCGGTCATTAGTGTCTACGACAACCTGGCAGCGCTCACCGGGCGGGGCCGCGTCTTCATGCCGAACCCGATGGCGCGCGATCGCCGTTTCGAGCCCCTGGACGAGGACGGCGATGTTCGGCGCCCCACGCCAGGCGCCTACCTCGACGTGCCTGTGACCGGCTTGAAGGGAAACCACGTTCTCGATGGCGCGCGCGCGACGACGAGGCTCACCAGGCGCCGTCTGAAGAAACCCGACCACGACTTCCGCGTGGACTCGAATCGAGCGGGCTTCGAGGAGGTGTCCGCCTACTATCACGTGGACCGCGCGGTCGCCTACCTCGAAACCCTCGGTTACAAGGGCACCCGGCGTATCTTCGACTCGCCCCTCGAGATCGACGCACGGGGCACGCGCGAGGACAACTCGTGGTACAGCCCCGGCGAACGAACGCTCACATTCGGGCTGGGTGACGTGGACGACGCCGAGGACGGCGAAACCGTTCTGCACGAGTTTGGCCACGCGCTGCAGGACGCCATCTGCCCGGACTTCGGCCAGTCCCCCGAGGCTGCGGCGATCGGCGAGGGCTTCGGCGACTACTTTGCCGGATCTTTCTTCGAGCGCGCGAAATCCGAACGCTACCGGCTGACGGTGATGTCCTGGGACGGGGTCTTCTACGAGGGCGACCCCCCGTGCGTTCGCCGGCTCGACTCTCAACAGACCTACGAGACGTTCGACCACTCCGCCGGCGATCACGAGCATGAAAACGGGGAGATCTGGTCGGCGGCTCTGTGGCAGGTTCGCGAAGCCCTCGGGCGGAAGAAGGCAGACAGGATCATCATCGACAGCCACTTCCAACTGGACGGCTTCACGACGTTCGCCCGCGGCGCGCGCGCCATCCTCGACGCCGACCGCAATCTCCACCGCGGCGCGAACGAGGCGGCGCTGCTTCGGGTGTTCCGCCGTCGCGGCATCGGGCCAGTCGAGTAGGATCGCCATGCCCAGCGTGGCACTCCTTACGTCCGGAGTAAGGGACTTTCGCAAGAGGTATGGCTGAGGCCGTCGCACCGTTGAAATCGGCAAGCATTCTTCGTCGACGGCGCGGCATGTCAGTTGCACTCCGGCCGCGGTTCTCAGCAACACGTGTCTTCGCAGCCCGATGCGACTCTTCAGCCAGCGGGCGTGTCGATAGCCCGGGGCACGAGTTTGGCTGGTTTTCGATCATTCACTCAAACAATCGGAGGTCAGGAATGAAGCGCATCACGATCGCGGTGGCCGTGGTCCTTGCCGTGACGGCAACGGGTTTCGCGTTCAACGAGCAGGGAGGCCGCCGGTTCCGGGAATTCCTCAATGGCTACAAGGAAGCCGCCGCGCCCGTCTCCACGACCGGCACCGGTACCTTCCACGCGACCATCAGCAAGGACGAAACAGAGATCGAGTACGTCCTGACGTTCGAGAAGCTCGAGGGCGAGGTCAGGCAGGCGCACATTCACATCGGGCATCCACAAGGGGCAGGGGGCATCGTCCTCTGGCTGTGCGATTCCGCCACCAACCCCTCGCCGAGCCCGACGACCCCCGAGTGCACGCAGGAGAATCCGGCCAATCTCACAGAGGGACGGGTCACCGGGACGCTGACCGCGGCCGACGTTCAAGCGCAGACAGCAAACGGCATCGCCGGTCCGGCGGAGTGGTCGGAAGTCCTCGGCTTGATCCGCGCCGGCAGGACCTACGCGAACGTGCACAGCGCCAAATTCCCTGGCGGCGAGATCCGCAGCCAGCTCGACAACGGCGGCGACGACAGCGACGACCACGGCCATCACGACAAACACTGAGGCAGCCGTCAGGCGGATAGAGGTGGGCCGCTGACAACGTTCGTCAGCGGTTCACCGCGTTCCCACGCCGGCGACCCCTCGGCACGAGGCGCTGCCTTCGCCACCGACGACCGGTCTATAATCCCGCCGATCGGCTCCCCTTGCCAAAGACCTTCCTGCCTGCGGTTCTGCTGCTGCTGGCGTCGCAGCAGGCACCGCCTCCGAAGCCCGCGTTCAAATCTAACGTTACCGTCGTCGAAGTCGACGTCGTCGTGACCGACAGGTCCGGGCGGCCGGTTCGCGGGCTCCGCCGAGACGACTTCGAGATCTCGGAGGACGACAGTCCGGTCGAGATCGCCAAGTTTTCCGCCGTCGACGTGCCCGAGGCGCCACCTCAGACCATCATTCCCCCACCCGATCGGTCGGGGTCCGCATTTGGGTCGAACGATCGTGCGGACGATGGACGGTTGATTCTGATCGTTCTCGACGACATCCAGGTCAGCTTCACCGCCGGCCGGATGGCGACGGTGAAGTCGGTCGCGCGCCGTGCCGTCGAAAGGCTCGGTCCCGCCGATGTGGCAGGGGTTATGACCACGAGCGGGTGGCTTGGCGGTCAGGCGGAGTTCACGACGGACAAGTCCCGGCTCCTGGACGCGATCGAACGGTTCGTGCCTCGAGGGGAGCACGACCTTCCCGCAATCGCAAGCGCGCCGCCATCAGTATCAGGCGCCAACCCACAGACGGACCGCCTCGGCGATCGGCGAACGCAGTCGGCAATGGCCGGACTGACTACGGCGGCGCGGGCTCTGGCGACGATTCAACACCGGCGAAAGGGGGTGCTCCTGATCAGCCAGGGCTTTCCAGCCACGCTCGAAGAAATCATCCGGAATCCAATAATCGGCGCCGACTACGAGTCGATCCGTGAGTTCATGCTGACCGCGCAGCGGAGCAATGTAGCCGTCTACACGGTCGATCCCTGTGGACTGGAGGTCGATGCGACGTGCACCAGAGAATCCCGCCAGAATCTGCGCACGATGGCGGAGCTGACGGGCGGGTTCGCCGTGACCAACACGAACGCGCCACAAGACGCTGTCGATCGGATGCTTGCCGAGAACGGCACCTACTACCTCATTGGCTATTACTCGCCGGCCTCGCCGAACGACGGCAAGCATCATCGAATCAACGTACGGACCCGAGTTGCGGATGTCGAAATTCGCGGACGGGAGGGTTACGACTCACCAGGGAAGGCTGCGAAAGCGCTCGCCGCGACTCCGCTCGAGATCCTGACTCGCTCCGTCATTCAGACGGGCGGCCTGACGATGCGCGTCGTCGCGATTCCGGCGCCCTTGTCGGCAGCGCCTTCCGCGGCAGTGATCGTTGGAATCGAGCTGCCCACGGCCGCTGCCAGACGTGCCGGCCGTGTCGAGTTCGTTGTCGTCGCGATAGATCAGGAAGGAAAGACGCGGTCTCGCGTGAGATTCACCACGAATTTCGCCGCCTTGGAGAAGACGTCGGCGGCGTGGACCCGCACTGGCTCACGGATAGACCTCGCGCCAGGGCCGTACCAGATTCGCGTCGCCGCCGCCGGCAGCGACAGCTCGCAAGGCAGTGTGTTCGTGGACGTGTCCGTGCCGAAGTTCGATACCGAGCTCGGTGTGGGAGGACTATCCCTCGGCGCTCCAAGCTCAATCGCCATAACAGGGGCCGACCGGCTTCGAGATGTGCTGCCGTTGATCCCTCTGGCGACGAATGAGCTCGCTCCTGACACCGCCGTTGCGGCACAGCTTCCGATCAGGGTCTCGTCGAAGGCTGCGTCCAATCCGCTGACGATCACCGCTACGCTCGTGCGCGCCGACGGGACAACGCTGCCACTCGATCGCACACAGGCCGCCGGTCGCGACTTCGCGAGCGCCGCTGGCAAGGTTTATCGAGTGGCGCTCCCGCGGGCGCTCACTGCCGGCAACTATCGGGTCATGGTGGAAAGCACACTCGGCCGCACAACCGTTGCCCGGGAACTGGCATTCTCAGTCCTATCCCAATAGCCACCATGACCGTATGATTGGAAGAGCCCGCCAGGCTTGCGAACGAAGGACCCTGCACATGAAACGATGTCTCGCCTCCGCGGCACTGATTGCCTGTGCTCTGGCCGTCGGCGGCGCAAGCCAGCAACCCGAACAGCAGCAACCGGTTTTTCGCGGCGGGCGTGATACGGTGCGCGTGTTCGCAACGGTGACCGATAGAGACGGCCGGATCGCCACGATGCTCAAGCAGGAGGACTTTGAGCTCCGCGACGATGGCAAGCCCCAGCCGATCACGCAGTTCGACAACACTCCGCAACCCATACGTCTCATCGTGATGCTCGACGTGTCGGGCAGCATGGAGGGCAACGCTCCGCTGCTGCGCGCGGCGGGCTCACAGCTTTTCGGACGTCTTCTGAAGGACGATGTCGCACGCGTCGGGAGCTTCGGGAAGGAAGTCACGATCAGCCCATCGTTCACCAACGATCCACGCGAGCTCAACGCCGCGCTGCCAGCGATGATCGCGCCCGACGCACCGACGCCGCTCTGGCGCGCGATCGATCAGGCGATGGGAGCATTTGGCCAGGAGGACGACCGTCGCAAAGTGATTCTCGTGCTGAGCGATGGCAAGGACAGCGGGCCGACGAGCTTCCGCGAGCGTCCGTCGAGCCAGGCCGACGTCATCGATCGCGCGCGCCGCGAGGACGTCATGATCTACGCCGTCGGCATGCGCAGCCGCAGCCGCAACCCACCGATACCGCCAGGAGGGCTGGGACCCGGCGGTCTGCAGGCCATGCTCGTCGCCGATCTGCCCGACCCTGGTCTCGCGCGGGTCGCCGAGGAGACTGGCGGGGGCTACATCGAGATCCGGTTCGGACAGGATCTCGGCGCCGCGTTCACCGGAGTGGCCGACGAACTGCACACACAGTATCTGCTCGCGTTCACGCCGCCCAAACGTGACGGAAAACTCCACGAGGTCAGCGTCCGGGTCACACCAGGCGGCCTGAAGACGCGGGCGAAAAAGAACTACGTCGCGCCGAAGGGCTAGGGAGCCGGCGTCCCAAATGCGAAGATCGTCGAGCTGCCCGGCGCCAATCTGTACATGTTCCTGTCGAACGAGGCGGACATCATGCGCGAGCTGCGCGCGTTTGCGACTTCCCTGCCGGCTCAGCCTGGCGCGGAGAAGTGAATCTACTTCAGCACGTTCAACGTCACGTCGATCTTCACCACCTCGCCGCTGACCGAATCCGTGGCCGACGCGTACTGCACCGTTTGTCCGTCCCGCAGCAGCATGCCGAAGCTCGCGTTGAACGCCCGGAACGCCGGCACGTCCGGCACCGTCGCCTTCTTGGTGGGTGAACCCTCCGGGGATTCGAGCTGAACCGAGGAGTCAGAGATCGTGATGGCGAGGTTGTACGTGCCGCCGGCCGAGTCCTGCGCCTGGCAATCGATGTTGGTTCCCATGTCGCGATAGTTGTAGGACATGGAAGGTTGGCCCGCGCCCGCGCCGAACACCGTTGACGCGATTGGCAGCTGTGTCCCCACTCTCAGACTGGTCTTGCTGCCATTCGAAACCACTCCGAGCACGTACGGCAGGCTGCTGATCTTCTTCTCTCCTTGATATCGTGCGAGCACGATTTGCACCCTGAGCCCAACCTGCGGGCGGGCCTGAGACGGGGCGGACGCCGGCGCCGGCAGCGGTTTCTCCTGCGCGTCGATAGCCGTCAATGCGGCGGCGACGAACATTGCCGCGAAAATCCATCGTTTGGTCATGAAATCCACTCCTTTATTGCGAATTACGTCTATTGCGAATTACGTCCGCCCGGGACCTGGCCGATCGGAATCTCAACACTCGGGACAGCAATCGGTTCGATGGTCAGCGGGGGGACCACGAGCTCGGCCGGCGTCACTGACTCCCCTTCGCGGCTGACTGGAAGCCTGGAGGCGTCGAGCTCGCCGTTACGGACGAGCCTCATCAGATGCGCAATCGCCCGCTGTTGATCGGGGGGAACCAGAACTTCGGCCGCGGGCGTGGCCGCCGTCTGACGTTCGCGAGCCGGTTTGCGCCGGACGTCGTGCGCGACGGGTGGTTCGAAACGCCGAACGTCATGCCGCGCGATCACCGGCGGAACGGCGGGAACGGCCGGCACATTTCTCGCAGCCGCTGCCGCTGGCGGCGCGGAACCTGACGGACGCGAGCGGATGCCGTCCGCCGAACGGAACACGTTCATCCCGACGACCAGCAGGATTGCCGCCGCGGCACCGCATGCGCTCCACCAGAGTGCTCGCGCAGACCGAGCCGGCGCATGTTCGATACGCGAGTGCACGCGCCTGGCGAAGGTAGCGGACGGGACGACCGCCAAAGCTAGCTGAAGCTCATCGTCGAGCGCGCCGAGCACGCGGCGCTGCTCCTCGAACCGGGCGCTGCACGCCCCACAGGCCGCCAGATGGTCTGCGGCCTCAGGCCCGATCTCGGCGCCGCAGGCGTGATCGACTATCGCGTTGATGTGTCGGGCACAAGACATTGGAGCCTCTGCGCGAGACCCTTTCGGGCCAGAAACAAACGGGACTTCACCGTGCCTTCCGGCACACCGAGCAATCGGGCCACTTCACGCACGTCGTGCCCGTGAATGGCGGAGAGGACGATGACGATGCGGAGCTTCTCGGGAAGCGAATCGATCGCCTGCCAGAGACGGGTTGCGCGCTCGTTGCTGGCCGCGACGTCCTCGGCAGTGGCCGCGGGCGGCGGCACGAACGCCACCTCCTCGCGAACTTGCCGGCGCCTGTCCGACCGCCAGCGATCGATCGCCAGGCGCCAGGTCATGCGGACCAGCCACGCCCGGAATCTGGTTCGATCCCGCAGCTGGGAAAACCGGCCGTAGGCTTTCGCGAACGCTTCCTGAGCGACCTCTTCGGCGTCCTGCTGGTGGCGAACCACGCTATACGCCACGCGGACTGCCAGGTCGGAGGATTCCTGCAAGCGTTCCTCGAATTCACGCTCGAGGCTGGCGTCGAGCGTCACGAGGCTCCCGAGATGCCGGCTGGCCGATTCATGCATCAACTACACGCTTGACGGCGCCGGAAGGGATCCGGTTCACCGCGTCCGCACAGGCTACCGTCACCAGGGCAACATCACAACCACGGATCTCAGTGGCCAGGTGAGTTATCGTCCCTCGGAAAGCGGCTGTTGGAGGGCGGCGTTACACTATTCCCGTGACGCGACCGATCGCCCTCGCCCTCGCGATCCTGCCCACCCTTCTGCTGTCGGGACCGGTTCTTGCGTCGCAGCAATCCTCTTTTCGCTCCAGCGCGCTCGGCGTTCGCGTGGATGTGCTCGTGACAGACGGGCACAAGCCGGCTGGCGGGCTCGCCGCGCCGGACTTCGACGTACGCGACAACGGCGTCGCACAGACCGTTGAGCTGGTTGACGCAGCGGACGTCCCGCTCAACGTCGTGCTGGCGCTGGACACCAGCGCGAGTACGACGGGTACGCGACAGACGGATCTCATCGCCGCGAGCCAGGCATTGCTCGACGGCCTCAAGCCGGCCGATCGCGCGGCGCTGACGACGTTCAGCCACGCCGTGGCGCCAGGGATGGCATTGACCTCCGACCTCTCCAGCGTTCGAGGAGAACTGCTGCGCCTCTCTCCATCCGGCCGGACGGCGGTCATGGACGGAGTGTATGTGGCCCTGACCACCACCCTCGCGCAACCGGGACGCTCACTGGTCGTCGTCTGCACCGACGGCTCCGACATCTCGAGCTGGCTGCGGCCAGACGAGGTCATCGAAAGCGCGAAGCGATCGAACGCCGTCATCTACGCGGTGACATCCGCGGACGCGCCGCGGACATCGTCGCTCGAGGATCTGACGGACGCGACCGGCGGCGACGTGCTTCGCGTCACATCGAGCGCCGACCTGCGCGTGGCCTTTCAGAAGATCCTGCAGGACTTTCGCAGCCGCTACATCCTTGCGTACTCACCCACTGGCGTGCCGCTCGGCGGCTTTCACCGGCTGGAAGTTCGGGTCAAACGCCGCGGGTTGACCGTCAAAGCGCGCCCCGGCTACATCGGTGTAGAGCAGACACGATGAACCCGATGCGACTCGGTGCCACCGTCGCTGGTCTGGTCGTCTCGCTCACGGTTGTAAGCAGCGGCGCGGGCGCCTGGAAGCCCATCGATGGTGCCACGGTGGTTGCGCTCCAGGCCTGGGTCGACGCGGTCAAGACCCACACGCCAGGCCGTGTCGACGACCCGGTCCGGACCGTGGCCGCGTTCTCGTACGAGACACGTGTGGATCTGAACGCCGGCATGGAACTCTTTCTCAGGGCGCTACTGGGGAGGAGTTACAACACGGGCAAGAACAAAGCCGCGGAGACTGTCGCGGCAATGGGTCGCGCGGCGGGGAAATCTTTCCTGAAGCAAGCCGCCGTTCTTCACTCGGACGTGGCCGCGTACGCGAACCTCTTCCCTGTCCAATCGACCGGCGTCGCGAAGGTACCACACCCCCAGACCGAAACGCTGCAGACGAGTGCCGCCCTGGCCACGCCCATGACTCTCCAGCGCGGGCCCATTCCCCCGCTCCTCATGGCCGACCAGCTCCTCCTCAACCGGGATGGCGAGGTTCTCGGCCAGGTCGTCTCGACGTGGAACTGGCCGTTCGCGAGGAGCCTGCTGGATCTCGTGAGCGAGGGACCTGTTGAGAAGCTCGCTCCAGCCAAGCCCCGTCCGGAGCTGGCTATCGATCCATTCGTCAGCCGCTGGTACCACGCGACGACGGCATACATGTTTGCGAGCGGGTTGTACGGCGAGGCGACGCCCCACCTCCAGCACGCGGCCGAGGTGTTGCCCGACGACGCGTGGGTGACTTTTCGATCGCGGCTGCTATGCGGAGATCCTGGGGCTCCCGATGCACCAGGCGCTGTTGTCGGAGCGCGATATCGCCAGCCGGCGCACGGGTCATCTTTACGGACCGACGTGGACGACGCCGGGTTCGACCCCAGCGCTTCGCATTCCTCCCGCGCAGGAAGACCAATGCCGAGGCCGAGCGGCTGTACCGCCGCGCGCTGGCCATCGATCCTTCGCTTGTCGAGGCGCGCGTGCGATTGGCGCGACTGCTCGATCTGCGCCAGCGCCACAACGAAGCCGCCGCCGAACTAAAGACGGCCCTTGCTGGAAATCCTTCGGCAGCCGTCTGCGTACTACGCGCATCTGTTCGCCGGCCGGGCGGCGCAGGCGACTGGGCAAACAAGCGAGGCCGCGCGACACTATCAGGACGCCGCCGCCCTGTTTCCTGACGCGCAATCGGCGCTCCTGGCATCGAGCCAGCTGGCGCTGCTCGGATCCGACGTCGCCGCCACGCTCGCGCCCGTCGAGCGTCTAGGCGCGCGCTCCGCCGTGTTCACGGCCGATCCGTGGTGGCAGTACCATCTCGCCGCCGGCCGCGACGCCGACGATCTCCTGAAAGCGCTCTGGGCCAGCGTGCCGCGGTAGCGGCCCGAAGCACAGCTGACTGTCTGCGAAACACCACGTCAGGATTCTACGCGACGCACGCTGGACGTCGGCCTACAGCGGCCGATCTCTCAGCACTCCGGCCACGACCGCGACACGCTCCTCGATCGAGCCCTTCACTTCCGTGAAGGCAATCCCCCGTCGCTGCAGCTCGTCTCGCGTCTGCTCCTGAAACTCGCGCCGGTTGGCCTCGCCCGAGCGATCCCAGGTGTCCTCGTAGGGAATGTCGTCGCCACAGAGAAACGTGGTCGAGTATCGCTCGCTGGCGGCGTCCGCCAGCTGCTCCAGGCGCGGCAACGCGTGACCGTGGTAGTGGCGCGCGAACAGCAGCGTCGTGAGCGCGTTGGTGTCGGTGAACAGATAACGATCGGCCTCGAGCAGCAGCCGCTCCTCGCGCTCGAGATGGCCCTCGGCGATCTCGACGAGTTGTTGGGGGCTCAGCCGGCGGTCCTGCTGATGGATCTCCCAGTATTCGCGACCGTACTCGGGCATCCACCGCGTGCGATATCGACGTGCCAGCGTGTCGCAGAGCGCGGTCTTGCCGGTGGATGGCGCGCCCAGGAAGAGGATGTTGCGGACGAGATCGCGGTAAACCCTCGGCGCGAGCCAGTGGCGATTGGCATAGGGCGACTCGCGCACGAGCGATCCCGAGATCGGAAAGCCTTCCCGCCCGGGATCAACGCGGCGATCCTCGGCGTCCAGTGCGCGACTGACGTGCGCACCGTAGAACTCGCTCGAGTAGAAGTGGGTCACGCGCCGCCCACCAAGCACGCGCAGGATGTAGGCGTCGTGGGCACGCGTGATCGCCGGATCCGGACCGACGATGCGCGGTCCGTCGACGGCTTCGATGACTTCCACCTGCGGGTAGAGATCCTTGAACCAGCGCGCGCGAACGCCGAGTGGAATGTCAGTCACCTCAGGGCAGTCGTAGATCAACACGATCAGATGATCGGTCTCTGCCAGGGCCGTTTCGATCACGTGCTGGTGGCCGCGATGAAGCGGCGCGAACTTGCCGAGCGTCAGGCCGACGCGAGCGCGACTCATGCGGGCGCAGCCACGATGGCATCGCTGTCCGCCCGTATCCGCTCGTACGCCCGGCGCCACTCGATCAGGCCCAGCACGCACAAGCCCAGGAAGACGCAATAGAGTCCAGCCGTCAGCCTCAGGTCGCGGGACCAGTAGACCGCGATGGCCACGAGGTCGACGACGATCCAGATGACCCAATTCTCGATCTTCTTGGTCGCCATCAGATACTGCGCGCTCAGGCTGGCGGCCGCGATGAACGCGTCCGCCCGCGCGGCCACTGCATTCGTGTACCGCATCATCACCTCGCCCCAGACAAACGCCACGACCGCGATCGCGATTGTCCACAAGGCGACCTGCGCCGCCGACAGGCGCGAGACCGGCAGTGCCGCGCCGCTCGAACCCTTGCGCCACCGATACCATCCGTACACCTGGAGCACGACGTAGATCAGGTGCAGGATCATGTCGGAATACAGACGGGCGGCGTGAAACACATGGACGTACAACGCGACCTGCACGAGGCCGGTCGGCCAGCACCACAGGCTTTGCCTGATCGTCAGCGCCACCGAGCACGCCCCGAAGGCGACCGCCACGGCTTCGATCCAGTTCATAGAGATTCGAGTAACGCCACGTGCAGTCGTAGACGCATGGCTGGGAACTCCAAGCGAGGCACCCGCAGCGGAGCCAGCCGTTACTGCTTGTCGGGCTCTCCCAGCAGCGGACGCATGATCTTCACACGCACCAGATAGCCGGCATGATTGGGGTGAATCCGGTCCTCACCGTACAGGTCTTCGCGCGGCTTGCCGTCGGGCCCCAGGAAGGCATCCCAGAGATCGATGAAGTGAAGCTGCGGCTGGGTGGCGACGTAGGCCTTCACGAGACCGTTCGCCTTGCGGCGCACGTCCGCTTCGTCCCATCGGCCCGGACTCGGCGTAATGCTGGTGAACGCGATCGGGAGCGCGGGCTGGACCGCGCGCACCTTGTTGACGAAGGTCTTGAAGTCCGCCAGCACCTGCTCGGCGCTGCGTCCGTTGTGCACGTCATTCCCGCCGACGTGCATAATGATCATCCGCGGCCTGTATGGCAGGACGAGTCGATCCGTGTAGTAGATGAGATCGGACGACTGGAATGAGTCAACGCCGCGGTTGATGACTGTGTAGCCTGGCAGGTCCTCCGCCAGAGTCTTCCATCGGTAGAACTGAGAATCCCCGGCAAGGAGGATCGCGCCAGAGGGCGGAGGCGTGACTTTATCGGCTGCTTCATACGCCAGGACGGTCTTCTCGAACCGTGCTGGAGCCGGCGCCGCATTCTCCTGACCGGGCGCCCTTTCTGCTGAGGCCGCCGCGCCGAACGCCAGGACGGCGCACAAGGCGATCCACGATGCGCCCGAACGAACACGCCATATCGTCATGTCGCCGTCTGCCTCCACGTCGCCGCAGTGTAGTATTGCCGGACGCAAGGAGGATTGTATGCACGAAGGCGTGAAGTCGGGAATCAGTTTCGGGAGCGCGCTCGCGATCACGATCTCATGGTCGAAGTGGCACTCCATCCTCTGGGCGATGATCCACGGGGTCTGCTCGTGGTTCTACGTCGTGTACTACGCCGTGACCCGCTAGTCGCGCCCCGCGCACGCTCTCAACAGGGACTTGATTCGCAGAGGCCTGCCGCGCCAGCATGGACATTCATGTACAAAACGTCGGATATCAACGTCCTCGAGACGCGGGCGCTTCCCGCCCCGTCCACCCTCTTGGCGGAATTGCCCAAGAGCGAAGCGCAATCGGAGTTCGTCGCTCGATTCCGCCGCGAGATCCATCGCGTCATCTTCTCGACCGACCAGCGCTTTCTCCTCATCGTCGGGCCGTGTTCCATCCACGATCTCGCCGCCGGGCATGACTACGCCAGCCGGCTCGCGGCGCTCGCCCGCGACGTCGGCGACCGGGTGATGGTCGTGATGCGCGTGTATTTCGAGAAACCGCGCACGACGGGTGGCTGGAAGGGCCTGATCATGGATCCCAACCTGGACGGGTCGCATAACATCGCGACCGGGCTCCGACTGGCCCGCACGTTCCTCCGTGAAGTGCTCGACCTCGGACTGCCGACGGCGTGCGAGCTGCTCGACCCCATCACACCGCAGTACATCGCCGATCTCATCTGCTGGTCCGCCATCGGCGCGCGCACGGCGGAGTCGCAAACGCATCGGCAGATGGCGTCCGGTCTCTCGATGCCGCTCGGCTTCAAAAATGGAACGGATGGCTCGATTAGCAAGGCGATCAACGCGATCAGAGCCGCGGCGCAGCCCCAGACGTTTCTCGGCATCAACCTCGACGGGATGGCGTCGGCCGTCGTGACACGAGGCAATCCTGACTGTCACGTCGTGCTGCGCGGCGGCTCTTCCGGCCCCAACTACTCCGCGGCGGATATTGCCCGCACCGAACAACTCCTGGTCGCAGCGGGACTAATCCCGTCCATCCTGGTCGACTGTTCGCACGACAACTCAGCCAAGCAGCCGGAGCGGCAACCGGACGTGATGCGGGACCTCCTGGCGCAGATTGCGGCTGGCAACCGCTCGATCATCGGCGCCATGATCGAGAGCAACCTTCACGCCGGCACTCAGGCGTTTCCGCAACCCAAGGACCGTCTCCAGTACGGCGTCTCGATCACCGACGCCTGCATCGACTGGCCGACGACCGAAACGCTCGTCCGCGATCTCCACGCCGCCCTGGCGCCGCGGTTCCGGTAGGGAGCAGCCGCTCTCGAGGCGCCGCGGGCACGTCGATTGAGATCACGTGGGCCGCTGCGTCCCGGAAACACGCGCGGTGCCTGGCCGACCAGAGGTTGCTCGAGATCTCGGGTGTCATTCCGCGCCGAGCGTCGCGTGTCGTACAGGACGCCTGAAGGAGAGAAAGCGATTCACTGCATGCGGTTCATCATCCAGTCGTTGTACGGACAGCTGTACGTCCAACCGCCCCGGTCGAAGACGACGCGGCCTCCCACCTGCCCGCCGACCAGGTTGTAGGTGTAACCGAAGGCCCCGGTGAGAGTGGCCGGCCCGTGACCGGAGCCGCCGTCGATCGTGACAATCTGTGGAAAGGAGATGTCGCGCGCGCTACCGAGCACCGTCCCCTCGACGCCTGAACCCGAGCGCCGGAGGGTCATCGTCCAACCGAGGTCGTACTGGCTCTCGGGACGCAGGATCAAGCCGCCGGCGCCGTTGCTGACCGCCGTCACGACGAAAGCGGTGATGGGCTGGGGAATCGTTCCGTTGGAATCGCCGGCGCCTGCGATGATGCAGGGCGGCTGCAGGCCGGACTGTCCGTTCGAGGCTATCACCACGCCGAACGAGTATCGTCCGGGCACGAGCGGCACGTCCGGAGGGGTCGTCATATCCGACGGCCCCGCGGGGTTCGCGCCGCAGGCAGCAATTCCGAAGACGAGCACGCACACGGCGCGGCGCATGGTGGTTCTCGAACCGGGAGCGGAGTCACTCTAGCAACAGGCTGACGCGGTTGGCAACTCGGGCGCAACGCGCTCCAGGCCGCCAGGGGCGGGACCCCGGTCGTCAGTCGGTCACTCGAAGCGCGTGGTCACGTCAGTGGAACGTGAAGCCCACACCGAACTTGAAGTCCGGGCTGTCCGCCACGCCAAGCTTGAATTCGAAGAACAGCCCTTTCCGGTTCTCCAGTCCTGCGAGAAGATTGAATCCGCCTTCCGCGTCATCTCCAGGACCGTCCCTCTGATACAGGTTGATCGCCGGCCCGCCGCCCGCATAGACGCCCCACGGATTGCGGCGTTGCGGGAACTTCCACACGAACTCGAAGTTGAACGCGGCGAGCGTCACATCGTCCCCGAACCCCACTTCGACGTTCGGTCGAAAGACGAGCCGTTCCACGAGCGGATCGGTTTCGAGATGACCGCCGATGTAGAACTGATCGGGATCGATGCTGACGCCGGCTCGCACGCCGGCCTTGACCTGCGCCGATGCGACGGCGGGCACAAGACACACGACGGTCAACAGCAGGCCGACCCAAGCCAATCGGTGAATCCACTTTGGCGAGATCTTCATGCCCGCTCAGGTATCAAGAAGCATGCCCGACCATTCCTCTGAGGGGCAGAGACTCTTCCTGCCGGGCGCCCCATCGGCCACGTCCCAGTCGCACGATGTGAGTGGAAAGGAGCTCTGAGCAAAGGCGAGAAAAAACGGGAACCGGCCTGAGAAGGGCCGACCCCCGGGCGGGTCACCTGGGAGGGGCGACGGCCGGTTTACGACCGTCCGTGACGGTTCCGGCTGGCGTAGTGAGAATCGCGTCGCGATTGTTTACTTGGGCTCGGCTTTGGCGCGTACCGCGGACCACGTGCCGCTCCCGGCGCCGTCGAATTCGACGCTCCCGCCCATCGTGGCGCCGTCGACGGTGCCCTGGAAGACGCCGGTCGTCTTTGTGCCCTCGGCGTTGAACGTCACGACAAACGCGATGCGGGTCTCTTTGATTTCGCCCTCGAGCGCGGATGGCCCGTAGCGGCCTTCATACGTCCCAGTGAGCTTCTCCCCATCCTGCTTCAGCGTCAGGACGGGATGCCCCGTGATCGATTCGAGTTGCAGGAGGACGTTCCACTTGCCATCGACCTTGGCCGGCTCAGCCATGACCGCGGGAGAGGCAAGAAGAGCCGCGAGAGCGACGATGAGCAAGCGGGCATGCGCAGACATACCGTTATCGTACCTCCCGTCCCTTGGTCTGGTGTCCGCATTTATCAATTATCGCGGGGCCCCTCTGCCTAGGGGCTCCTGTCTCCTGTCTCCTGCCTCCCCGGTGCTATCCTTGAACCGATGGGACACCCGACCCCGAGCGGCCGGTATCACGCCGTCCAGTTTTACGGCACTGACGAGCGGCTGTTCTCGACGGCCGCCGCGTTCCTCGCCGAAGGCCTAATCGTCGGCGAGCCGGCGCTCATCATCGCTTCGACGGCGCACCGCGAGGGAATGCTCGGGCAGCTCGACGCGCGGCTCATTCACGTGGATTCCGCGCGCAAGCGCGGTGACCTCCTGGTGCTCGATGCCGACGAAATGCTTGCGCTCTTCATGGTCGACGGCGCCCCCGATCCGGGACTCTTCGACTCGAACATCGCGCGCTTCATCGAACAGATGCTCCAGGGGCGCCCGGGGTCGGTCCTCCGCGCCTACGGCGGGATGGTCGACATCCTGAGCAGCCAGGGACAGACCGACGCCGCCATCCGGCTCGAATTCCTCTGGAACACGATCGCCACGCGGTTCGGCCTGGCGATCCTCTGCGGATATGCAATGGGCAACTTCAGCAAGCAGGTGGCCCAGCTCCAGGACATCTGCAGCCACCACACGCACGTCTTCGGCCCGGAGCACTCGAGTCCGTTCCACAAGCCCGTGACCCACTGATGCGCCCGCCTGGCTCCGACCGGCGAGGCGCGTGTCAAAGCGAGGTTCAGGTGACGCTCATTTCCCGGCGAGGCTTCCTGCACGGACTGGCAGCAACCGCCGCGGCGCCGGCCATTATCCGAGGCCGGCAGCGCCCGGCGCAGTTCCCCATCAGCTTCTCGACTCTCGGATGCCCGAAATGGCCGTGGGCGCGCATCCTGGATCAGGCGTCGACGCTGGGGTACGCAGCGGTGGAGTTGCGCGGAATCGAAGGCGAAATGGAGCTGACGAAGCGGCCCGAGTTCATCGGCACGCGACTCGACCAGTGCAAGAAGGACCTGGCCGCGCTCAACCTCAAGATTTCGGATCTCGGTGCGTCCTCGCGGATGCACGAGGCCGACCCCGCGGTCCGCGCGGCACAGCTCGACGAGGGCCGGCGATTCATCGATCTCGCCGGCCGCCTCGGCGTCTCCTACGTGCGCGTGTTCCCCGACAAGATTCCGCCAGGCGAAGCGAAGCAGGCCGTAATGGCACGGGTGGTCGATGGACTGCGGACGCTCGGCGAGCATGCGAAAGGCAGCGGCGTCGCGGTGATCATGGAATCGCACGGCGACTTCACCGACGGGCCGTCGCTGCTCGACATCCTCAAAGGGGCGGCGATGCCGAACGTGGCGCTGCTCTGGGACGCCCATCACACGTGCGTCGCCGGCAAGGAAGCCCCCGCCGCGACCTACAAACTCATCGGGTCCTACGTTCGGCACACGCACCTGAAGGACTCGCGGCCCGAAGGCGATGGAGTCCGCTACGTCCTCACGGGGAGCGGGAACGTCCCGGTGCGCGAGACGGTTGCCGTGCTGGCGAAGGGTGGTTATCGCGGCTACTACGGCTTCGAGTGGGAGAAGGCGTGGCATCCAGAAATCGAGGAACCCGAAGTGGCGTTCCCGCACTACGCCGAGTTCATGCGCCGCGCGTTGACCGACGCAGGGGTGAAGCCGACCGCGCTGTGAACTCTTGAGCGACGGCCCTCAGAAGTCTCGTCCGCCGAAAACGGGCCGCTCGGAGGACATGAAGAGGATGCCCAGGACGAGTGGAACCCCCCAGACATAGATCTCGAAGCCTGGAACTCCCCGTGTGTTCATCGAGGCGGCGACGAGAAGGCCCACCACAACACCGAGCACGAATCGCACGATGACCTCGGTTGCCACACTGACCTGTCTCTCGAGAACGAAGCCGGGATCGGGCACGCGCTCCTGCTCGTGCTCGGCGGCCTCCTGCGCCAGCCGATGATCGTACAGCGGTGCGTGCTGAATCAGCCGATACGCGGCGTCGATCTGTCGCCGCTTCTCCGCCACCCTCTGCTGTTCGGATGACCCCGCTCGGCAGCGGTCTGGCTGGTTGAGCAGCGACAGTTCGTGATACCAGTGCTCGATCGCGGCCTCCGAGGCATTGAGCTCGAGGTCGAGGACCTTGTAGGCCGCCACAAGGTCCTCGACGCCGAGCTCAGACTCCGACGGTGACGGCAATGTTGAAGTCGACATGTTTCCTGGCGCCGGGAAGGGCTGCCTTGGGATCAACAACAGTGCCGGCTCACGCCCTCCCGCGGGACCGCACGAACGACGCCCCGGAACCCCGAAGCCGCCTCCATTCTCGTCGGCGGAATTACAGATCTGCCGCCAGCCAGACCTCCGAGCAGGCCAGTCCTGTCGGGGTTGCAGCTGATGCGCGGCGACCCGCGCCTGGCAGGGGTAACGGCCAACGCAGGCCCGGAAAACGGCCTCTGAGGGGGTCGAGCGGCACTCGCCGTGTTACGATGCTGCGGCCTTTTTCGACAGGGCCTTCAAAAGTCCGAGCAGAGCTAAACAGGAGGTCAACGTGGCCAACGACGGGCATGAACAGAACGGCATCTCGCGGCGTGATTTCACAGCGCGCCTCGGCGCGGCAACCGCCGGCCTGGCGATCGGCAGCGATCTCCTGCGGCCGGGTCTCAGCGCGGCTTCTCAGGGTCGCGTCTTCGGCGCCAACGACCGCGTCGTCGTCGCGAGTATCGGCATCCGCGGACAGGGAAACGCCGTCAAGCGCGGGTTCGCGCAGCTGCCGAACGTCACCGTCAAGACGCTCTGCGACATCGACGCCAATCTCGCACCGGAACGCATCAACGATAAGGCGCTGACCGCGGTCGCCGACTACAAGCCCGGGTTCGTTCAGGACATGCGGCGCGTCTTCGACGACAAGGATGTCGACGCCGTGATCGTCGCGACGCCAAATCACTGGCACGCGCTCGCCACGATCTGGGGGCTGCAGGCCGGCAAGCACGTCTACGTCGAGAAACCCGCGTCGCACACGGTCTGGGAAGGACGCAAGATGGTCGAGGCGCAGGCCCGCTTCGGCAAGATCGTCCAGGTCGGCACCATGAACCGCAGCCGGCCGGCCGTGCGCACGGCCATCAAGTTCATGCAGGACGGCGGCATCGGCAAGGTCTACATGGCACGGGGCCTGTGCTTCAAGCCGCGGCCCTCGATTGGCAAGTATCCCGATGGCCCGATGGCGCCGGGTGAGAAGTTCGCCCTCACCGTCGACTCGACGGCGTACCTTCCTCCGTACGACGCACAGTATCTGTCCAAGGTCGACTACGACCTCTGGCTCGGTCCGGCGTCGAAGCGTCCGTTCAACCGCAACCGGTTCCACTACAACTGGCACTGGCAGTGGGAGTACGGCAACGGCGACACCGGCAACCAGGGCCCGCACCAGTTCGATATCGCGCGCTGGGGCCTCGGCAAGCAGGAGCATCCGGTCAAGGTCAGCTCGATGGGCGGGTATTTCGGCGGCGAGTCGCAGCAGGAGACGCCGGACATGCAGACGGCCCTCTACGAGTACGCCGACGGCACGATCCTCGAGTTCGGAACGCGCGGCGAACACACGAACGATGAAGGCGGTCAGCGGATCGGCAATTTGTTCTACGGCAGCAAGGGCTGGCTGTGGATCGACGAAACCGGGCGCCGCTGGCAGTCCTACATGGGGCCGCTCGGCGCGAAGAACGAGAAGGGTCCGGGCGCCGATGCCCCGCCCGAGGCGGGCGCCGAGCCGGTAGGCCTGACGACAACCGAGTTCCCGCACTATCAGAACTTCATCGACGCCATCCGCGCGAACGATCCGAAGAAGCTGACGTGCGACATCATGGAAGGGCATCTCTCATCGACCCTTCCCCACCTCGCGAACATCTCCTATCGCGTGGGCCACGGACTGGTGTTCGACGGCAAGACGGAGCGGTTCGTCGACGACAAGAAAGCGGACACGCTCCTGACGCGCGAATACCGCAAGGGCTTCGAGATTCCGAAGTCGTTCTCGTAGTTTTCGTGGGGCCAGGCCGTGAATCGGCCTGGCCCCTCAGTTCTCGTTCGGCGCCTGCAGTCGCCGGCGCTGCAGATTCCCGCGGTAGTTCTCCTCGAGATATTCCACGCCATCAGCCGTGATCTGCAGCCGCGCCTGATCGTCGCGTGTGACGAACTTCTTCTGCGCCAGGTACCAGACCGTGAAGTCCAGGTGCTCACGCGGCCGTCCGATGAGCGTCTCCAGGTCGCTCATCATCAGCGACGGTGCCGTCGGATCCATGCGGCGCCGGGTGTAGAGGGCTTCGAGGAGCGTCAACCGTCCAATCTGCTCGATCTCGAAGTCATTTTCCGCCTGCGCGCCGCTCGCCACGAGCCGCCAGCGATCCTGGCGGATTTGGTGGTAGGCGACGTCGTACTTGGCGCGCCGCTCGGGGTCGCTGAGCACGGTGTACGCCTCGTGGATCTGATGGAAACGGTCGGCGCTGCCACTTTCCTGATTGTCGGGATGAAAACGCTGCGCCAGCAGGCGGTAGATCCGGTGGATCGTCTCGGGTTCCGCGTTCGCGCTCACCTGGAGAATCTCGTAGTAATCCAGCTTCCCGTCATCAGACATGTCCACCTCTAAAACGCTTACGCCGTCGAGTCAGGCCAGATTGCCCGTCCGCAGTTCTTCCTTGAGGTAATCCATCGCGCGCCAGCAGAGGGCGAGGATCGTCCACGTCGGGTTCTGACAGGACGCGGACACGAAGATGCTGCCGTCGACAACGAAGAGATTTTTGACGTCGTGGGTCTGGCCGAAGGAATTGGTCACCGAGGTCTTCGGGTCGTTCCCCATGCGCGCCGTGCCGAGCTCGTGGATCGACCAGCCCTCGGTCAGGACGTCCCTGCGCACCCGGATGTCCTCGGCGCCGGCGGCCTTCAGCATCTCCTCTGCAGTATCGGCCATGTCCTTCGCCATCTTCATCTCGTTGTCGCCGAACCTGTAATTGAACTTCAGCACCGGGATGCCCCACCCGTCCTTCGCCGCTCGGTCGAGCTCGACCTGATTCTCCCTGCGGGCCAGCACTTCTCCGAACGCGGTGAAGCTGATCGGCGCCGGATGGTCCGCGCGCACTTTCTTCTTGAACGCCTGGCCAAAGCCGGGAGTCGCGTGCGCGTGAGACGGATACTCGACGCTGCCGCTGCCTCCCTGCATGCCATACCCTCGGATGAAGTCCGGGTGCTTGTCGGCGATGTTGCGGAACCGGACCACGTACGAGCTCTGCGGACGGCCGTCGTCGTTCGTGATCGCCCTGCCGCGCAGGGTCGGCATCATCCCGCTCGCGCCGGGCCCCATGACGTGCTCGCAGAAGTAGCGGCCGACCGCACCTGATGAGTTCGCCAGGCCGTTCGGGCGGCTCGCGGACTTCGACAGCAGGAGCAGGCGCGTCGACTCGAGCGTCGAGGCGGCGAGCACCACCACACGTGCGTTGAAATCGAGGACTTCCTTCGTCTGGCTGTCGATGACCCGCACGCCGGACGCACGGTTCGTCTTCGCCTCCATCAGGACTTCGGAGACCGTCGAATTCGGCCTGATGGTCAGGTTCCCGGTGTCGCGCGCCGGAAAGATGAGCGCCGTCGGCGAGTGCATCGAGGCGTTGAGGTCGCAGCCGCGCCCGCAGCGGCCGCGGCCCATGCATCGCGACCGGTACTTGCTCGCGACGCCCTCGGTCGTAACTCCCGCCCGCCCTGGAATCAGGTGACGGCCCATCGCCGCGATCGACTTCTTCAGGATCTGCTCGCCGCAATTGAGTTTCACGGCGCGCTGAAAGATGCTGTCGGGCAGCTGGGGCAGATTCTCGCGCGTGCCGGAGATGCCGAGCAGCGTGTCGACCTTGTCGTAATAGGGCGAAATGTCCGCGTACGAGATCGGCCAGTTCTCGCCGAAGCCGTCGCGGCTGGCCGCCTTGAAGTCGTAGTCGGACAACCGCAGCGCCACGCGGCCCCACAGATTGGTCTTTCCGCCGAGGACGCGCGCACGCACCCAGGCGTAGCGCGTGCCGGTCGTCGGGTTCTGCTTCTCGTCGACCATCCAGTTGTGCGTGAACGTGTTGCTCGAGTACGAGAGGAGCTTGCGGTACTTCTCGAATCGTCCGGCGGTGCCGTATGGCCGGTCGATCATGTTGTATTCGGCGGCGCCGAGCGCGTACTCGTCGGCCGGAAGCCGGCCTCGCCGCACGCTCGCATACGGCCATTCCATCGTCCGATACTCGCGCGCGGGATCGAGCATCCGCCCCGCCTCGAGCAGCAGCACCTTGACGCCGGCGGTCGCGAGCTGGAACGCGGCCATGCCGCCGGCCGCGCCGGACCCGACAATGATGACGTCGTACGCCGCCGAACCGGGCTTGATTGACGCTGCCGCCCTGCGGGACGCTTCCATCTGCTCGGCGACGACCTGCTGCTCGCGATCGGCTGGCGGCTGCATGGAAGGTCTCATCGCGCCCGTTCGGGGCTAGTTGCCGGCCTCGTATCCATGCTCGGGATGCGTACAGCCAACGAACTCGCCGAGAATCCGGTTCCCCTTGTATTCGAGTTCCTTCTGGATCCCGATCTCCGACGTGTAGTACCCGCGGATGGTCGCGTCCTTCGTGGTCGTGAAGAACTGCTCGAGCGGCGCCCTCGGGCTCTCCTCGTTTCTTGCGAGCGGCGTGAGCAGCTCCGTCGCCTGTGGCGTTGTCAGCTGCGCGTAAGGCAACGTGAACCGCCCGCGGCTCTCGGCGTCGAGCAGGGCCAGGCCAGCCGTCCAGGCTCTCTGCGTCCGGTCGTCGGATTCGGACAGCAGGAGGTCGATGTAGTCGGCGACGCGGGCCTCGCGTGCCCCGGGCGAGTGGTCGTCGGCCGGAATGATCGTCTCGGTGAGGGCGTCGAGCGTGGTGTATTGCGCGGCGGTCAGGAACGCCAGCATCGGTGGCGCCTGAGTCGCCTGCATGGTGGCAAACGCCTCCGCCGCGCGGTCGGACAGGTACGGCCAGACCGCGATGGCGCCGATCGCCTTCACGGCCGCCCGGCGGGACAACGGCACCGGCACCCCGTCCACTCGACTCGGGGTCGTCACGCCTTGATCGGGCTCGAGATTCGCCACGCTGCCCTCGCTTTGGGAAGATCCGAGGGTCACGTTAGATCAGCGGGCGACCAACTGCAACACGAATGACGTGCGGAATGCCGTCGACGTGCCTACCCGGCAACGGCCAGCTTGGGTTTCTGCGGCGCGGGCATTTCGACCTTCGCCGTGATCTGCGATCCGTCCGCGACCACCAGCCTCGCGGTACTCAGCTTTCCATCGACGACCGCCGTGCTCTTGATGTCCAGCCGTTCTTTCGCCTCGACGGTGCCATCGACCTTCCCGGACACGACGACCGTTCCAGCCTCGATCTCTCCGACAACGTGCGATCCGGCCGCCAGCGTGAGCACCTTGCCGTTGAGCGTGATGCTCCCCTCCACCCGGCCCGCAATGACCAGATCCTCACTGCCCGAGATATCGCCCTTGATCACGATCGACTGCCCGTTGCTCATGCGTTCCTCCAGAGGACACCGAAACGACGCCTGCGTTCGCCCAACCCCGCGCGGTCAGGCAAGGACCGTTCCCGCTCGGGTCCGCGCTTTTCCTCCATGCAGAGCCGGGTAGACGCCGCGCCGATTCCAATTGTGTCGGCCGATTACAGGATTGCAGTCGCTCTCGGGGCGCCGTGCCTACCAGCGCAGCGGATCCGGGAAGAACTCCTCGACGAGCGCTCGATAGTACGGCATCAGGGCCGGAACGTCGGGGCGAGGCGATCCCTTGGAGTAGAGGTCGTACCGGTTGAAGGCGCGCACCCACTTCAACATGCTGCGATCGGTCTCGTTGGTGAGGTGGGTGTACTCGTTCTCCTTGTGCCACGGGTAGAAGGAGTGGTACCGCAGCATATAGAGCGCCTCTTCCGGCAGGCGGTCCTTGACGACGTGATAAACGTACTCGTCGTGTCCCCACGACATGTGCACGCGGTCGAGCCCGCACCCCGGCTCGTATATGCCGTTGTCGGTCTGATACTCAGGCACCAGGCGGTCCGGATTGTCGCCAAAAAGGTTGCTGTACACGATCTTGGACGACCAGCGGCACCCGACGGGGAACGTGTCCCCCACGACGGCCCATTGGGGCTCGCCGAAGAGGCAGAGAATCTTGCCGAGGTCGTGCACGAGGCCTGTGACGATGAACCAGCGCGGCTGATTCGCGGCCCGGATGGCTTCCGCCGTCTGTAGCGCGTGCTCGATCTGCGTGAAGTCGATGTCCGGATCGCTGTCGTCGACGAGCGTGTTGAGGAAGTCGAGCGCCTCCCAGACCGTCAGCGTCTTGCGATTGAGCGCCAGATAGTCGCGCTTCTTTCCGACGACGAAATCGAGTGTCTGGTGCGTGTGGTTGAGCGCGTAGAACTCTTCCACGCGCGGCCGGGCATGGGCGTAATCCCGGAACTGCTCAATAGGTTTGGGAAGAAGCGGGCTGCCGGTCTCGCGAGTTTGCATAACGAACCTCTCGTATGATTTTACCGCGCTTTCCGAGATTTCGACGCCGCCCATCCGTGAACCGTGAACCCTGAACCCTGAACGTCTTGAACCCCTTGAACCTGCTTACCCCCGGCCGATGAACGGCATCTTGGTCGCCATGACCGTCATGAACTGCACGTTGGCGTCGAGAGGCAGGCCGGCCATGTAGACGACGGCCTGGGCGACATGCCGGACGTCCATGAGCGGCTCGACGGCAATGTCCCCGTTGGCCTGCGGGACACCCTTCGCCATCCTCGCCGCAAGCTCGGTGGCAGCGTTTCCGATATCTATCTGGCCGCAGGCGATATCGTGCGGGCGGCCGTCGAGCGACGTGGACCGGGTCAACCCGGTGATCGCGTGCTTGGTGGCGGTATAGGGCGCCGAATACGGCCGGGGCACCGCCGCGGAAATCGACCCGTTGTTGATGATCCGTCCGCCTCTCGGCGACTGGGTCTTCATCAACCGGAAGGCCTGCTGTGTGCACAGAAACGGACCGGTCAGGTTCGTATCGACGACGGTGCGCCACTGCTCTACGCTCAGCTCGTCGATCGGCACGCCCGGAGCGCCCACTCCGGCGTTGTTGAAGAGGACGTCGACGCGGCCGAAGGCCTCGATGGTTCGGTCGAAGAGGGCCCGCACTGACTCGGGACGCGTGACGTCGGTCGGAACCGCCAGCATCCGCGAGCCGTGGGGCGCCGCTTCGTGGACGGTCTGCTCGAGCGCGTCTGGGCGACGCCCCGCCAGCACGACCGCATAACCTTCACTGGCGAGCGCAAGGGCGACCGCCTTGCCAATGCCGCTGCCGGCGCCCGTGACAACCGCAATTTTCTGAGAAGTGGTCATTCGAGTTCTGGAGTGATGCTTCGGAGCGATCCTGGCTATCCGGTTATAAGAGGCAGCGCGACCGGCGCGCCGCCACGCTCGGCCGAGCGGTCCGCCGCCAGGCAGACCTCCATGGTTTTCTGCGCATCGAACACGTCGAGCGACGTGTCACGCCCTTCGAGCACACACGCGATGAGCTCGTCCATCTCCGCCTGAAACGGATGATGGCTGACGTCGGCGGAGCCTGGCATCGGGCATTCGATCCTGACCGCGGGGCGGCCCAGCCCGTCCACCGCCGGCTGGAGTGTCACCTCGGGAAACGGATTGTCTGCGCGCAGCGCATCGATGTCGATCGTGCCGTCGAGCGACTGGAGAAGGTCCTGCCGCAGGGTCAAACGGTCCCCCATCAGCTCGACGAGGAAGTTGTAGGGCATCATGAAGTCGGTCGAGCTCGTCACGTGGCCGAGCGCCCCGCCCTCGAGCCGCGCGTTGACCAGAATCGACGTCGGCCACTCGTACCCTTCCGTGAAGTGCGTGTGAAACGCACTCACGTCGACCACTTCCCGTCCCGAGCACCACCTGAGCGCGTCCACGGCGTGGCAGCCGGCGGCGAGCAGGTGGCTCCGGCCGGCGGCCCGCGTGCGCACCCAGTTCCAGCCTGAATACCAGTCGGTCACCCGCGACAGATACTGGGTACGGGCGAACCGCACGTCGCCGAGCCACCCGGACACGCGCAACCAGTGCGCGAACTTGAGGTACGGGTTGTAGCGCAACTCGAAGGAAACGATCGTTCGCACGCCCGCGGCTCGCACGGCATCGCGAATGCCGGTCAGCTCCGCCGCGTCCAGGCCGGTCGGCTTCTCGAGCACGATGTGCTTCCCCGCACGGGCAGCCGCAATGGCCTGCGCCGCGTGGAGATCGTTCGGTGTCGCAATCGAAACAATGTCGACGTCGGCGGCCTCGAGCAGGTCCTCGTACCGGGTCGTCATCCGGGCATCGGGCAACGACAGGTTGTTGGTCCGCAGAGTCGCCCGGGCTCGCTCCGAGTCGCGGCCGTGGAGCCAGGTCACCCTGACATGCGGGTTCTTCTGGAAGGCGCTGATGTGCTGAGCCGCGCACCAGCCGATACCTGACACCCCGACGCCAAGTTTTCCGTCACGAGTCGGCACCGGCTTAGCCTAGACTAGTCCCGCTATGAGCGCAAAGCCTGTCGTCCTCGCGGTCATGACCCTGCTCGCCGGCACAGCCGCCACGACTCAAGGTGGCTTCACGTCGCTCTTCAACGGAAAGGACCTCGCGGGCTGGAAGATTCCCGCGGGCGACAACGGCCACTGGAAGGTGCTCGACGGTGTCATCGACTACGACGCCGAGAGCGAGGCGCCCGGCGACGACAAGGCGCTCTGGAGCGAGCGCGAGTACGGCAACTTCGTGCTGAAGGTCGACTGGCGCATCAAGAGCACGCCCTACATCAATCCCGGCGTGCCCATCATCCTGCCAAGCGGCCTTCACAAGAAAGACGCCGACGGCAAGGACATCCGGATGAGCGTGCCGGACTCCGATTCGGGCATCTACCTGCGCGGGAACAGCAAGGCGCAGGTCAACATCTGGGGCTGGCCGATCGGCTCGGGCGAAGTCTACGGCTATCGCATGGACGACAAGATGCCACCCGCCGTGCGCGCCGGCGTGACGCCGAAGAAGAACGCCGACCACGACATCGGATCGTGGAACACGTTCGAGATCACGATGCGCGGCGACCGGCTGACCGTCGTCCTCAACGGTGAAGAGGTCATCAGCAACGCGCAACTGCCCGGCGTGGCCCCTCGCGGCCCGATCGCGCTACAGCATCACGGCGCGAAGAAGGGCGGCGTGTGGGTCAGCCCGCCGAGCCTGGTGCAGTTCCGCAATATCTCGATCAAAGAAATGTAACGCGTCCGGGCATGTTCGGCCTCTTCTACCCGTACGGCATCGTCCTCCAGGCGATCGCGATTGCCCACTTCGCGCGCCGCCGCCCCGACACGTACTGGTTGTGGATCATCATCATCGGCGGCGGCCTCGGCGCCGCTGCCTACATCGTCCTCGAAGTCATTCCCGACGCCGGACTGCTGCGCAGCTCGTTCCAGATCTTTCCCCGCCGGAGACACATCAAGCAGCTGCAGGCCACGATCATCGACAATCCCTCGATCGGGAACTATGAGGAGCTCGGCGATCTCTATCTGGAAGACGGCAAGTATGCACAGGCACGCGAGTGCTTCGACAGGGTCATCGCGTCGCGCCCGGACTCTCCCGACCCGTTCTATCGCCGCGCGCTGGCCGAGCTTTCGCTGAATGATCCGCAGACTGCAGTCGCCGACCTCGAGCAGGTCGTCGAGCGCGATCCGAAGTACGACTATCAACGCGCGGCGGGTCTGCTCGCGCACGCGCTGGGAAAGATCGGCCAGCCAGAGAAGGCACTCGCGCTCTTTGCCGAAACGCTCGAGCTGTCGACCCTTTCCGAGACCCAGTGCAACTACGCGGCGCTACTCGCCGAACAAGGCAGGAAGGCGGAGGCGCGTCAGTGGGCCGAGACCGTTCTTCGAAAGAAGCTGACGATGCCGAGCTACCTGCGCCGTCGAGAGCGGCCGTGGTTCAGGAAGGCCGCGGCGCTGATCAAGCGGCTGTGATTCTTGTACTCGTGGTGTCCGGCTTCAGCCGGACGCCTACCTGGTCCGGCTAAAGCCGGACGCTACGACCGGCGCTACCCCACCCCGAGCCAGCGCTACCCCACATCCACCCAGTTCAGCGTCCGCTCGACGGCTTTCTGCCACCCGCGGTAAGTGGTCTGCCGCTGATCCTCGGTCCACCGCGGCTCCCATCGGCGATCGGCTTTCCAGTTCTGCCGCAGGTCTTCGAGGTCCTTCCAGAATCCGGTGGCCAGGCCCGCCGCGTACGCGGCGCCGAGCGCGGTCGTCTCAGCAACCACGGGACGCACGACCGGGACGCCCAGCACGTCGGCCTGCAGCTGCATGAGCATGTCGTTGACCGTCGCACCGCCGTCGACTTTCAGGAGCTCGAGCCGCACGCCGGAGTCGTCCACCATCGCATCGAGGACGGCGCGCGTCTGGAAGCAAATCGCTTCGAGCGTGGCGCGCGCGAGGTGGCCGCGGTTGTGAAACCTCGAGAGTCCGACGATGGCGCCGCGGGCATCGGAGCGCCAGTACGGCGCAAAGAGTCCGGAGAACGCGGGTACGAAGTACGCGCCGCCCGCATCGTCGACGGTGCCCGCCAGCGTCTCGATCTCCGAGGCGGACTTGATGATCCCGAGCTGGTCGCGCAGCCACTGGACTGCCGAACCGGTGACCGCGATGGATCCCTCGAGCGCATAGATCGCGTCGTGATCGCCGAGCTTGTAGCAGACCGTCGTCAGGAGCCCTGCCTTTGAGGGAACGATCTGCCTGCCGGTATTGAGAAGCATGAAATTGCCGGTGCCGTAGGTGTTCTTGGCCTCCCCTGGCAGCGTGCACACCTGACCGACAGTGGCCGCCTGCTGGTCGCCGAGGTCTCCGCTGACCGGCACTTCCCCGCCGACCGGACCATGCCGCCGTGTCATCCCGTACGATCGTCGATCGGATGACGGACGGATCTCGGGCAGCGAGGCACGCGGGATCCCGAAGAATCCGAGCAGCTCGTCGTCCCACGCGAGCGTGCGCAGGTCCATCAGCATGGTGCGGCTGGCGTTGGTGACGTCGGTGATGTGCGCGCCGCCGTCGACGCCGCCCGTCAGGTTCCAGATGACCCAGCTGTCGATCGTCCCGAACACGGCCTCGCCGCGGGCCGCGGCATCGCGTACACCGTCGACGTGATCGAGGATCCACTGGAACTTGGCGCCGGAAAAATAGGTCGCCGGGGGAAGCCCCGTGCGCTCGCGGATGATCTTGCCCGCGGGTGTGCGATCGAGCGCGCTGACGATCCGATCGGTGCGCGTGTCCTGCCAGACGATCGCGTTGTACCAGGGCCGCCCGGTCTTCGGATTCCAGACTACCGTCGTCTCGCGCTGGTTGGTGACGCCGATGGCGGCCAGGTCGCGCGCCGAGAGGCTCGCGTGCCGCAGCGCGCCGGCGATCACGGTGTTGGTGCGCTCCGCGATCTCGAGCGGGTCATGCTCGACCCACCCCGGCTGCGTCATGATCTGCTCGTGTTCGAGCTGGTGCCGCGCGATCTCGTTCCCGCCCGCATCGAACACCATGAACCGCGTGCTCGTCGTCCCCTGATCCAGTGCTCCGACGAATTGGGTCATCGCCTCTCCCATTACCTGTGCTGCGGACCTGCATGACTGGCAGGCTGTCGCACAGTAACAGGAGATCGGGAGACCAGGAGATCAGAAGTCTCTTTCCATCCGAAAGATCCTCCTGGCCTCCTGATCTTCTGACCTCCTGTGAAACACCGACAGCGGTCGCCGCTGTCTAAAACCCAACCGCCCTGAACAGAAGCGCGCCAAGCACGCCTCCGATAATCGGGCCGACGATGGGAATCCACGCGTAGCCCCAGTCGGAGTCGCGCTTGCCGGCGATCGGGAGCAGTGCGTGCGCGAGGCGAGGTCCGAAGTCCCTCGCGGGATTGATCGCATAACCTGTCGGGCCTCCGAGCGAGACGCCGATGCCCAGCACGAGCAGGCCGACGAGGAGCGGTTGCAGCCCTCCGCTGAAGACCACCGCGAGATTCACATCGCCCGGGCGAGCGAACGCCTGAGCGTTGGCTCCGATCGCGAGCACGCCGAAGACGAGCATGGCGGTGCCGATCACTTCGGTGATGACGTTCGCGGCGGGATTCCTGATCGCCGGCGCGGTGCAGAACACCCCGAGTTTTGCGTCCTTGTCAGTCGTCGGCGCCCAATGGGGCCAATACGCCAGCCACACGAGCGCCGCACCGGTGAAGGCGCCGATCACTTGCGCGGCCACGTAGCCGGGGACGTTCGCCCAGGGGAAGCTGCCGATCGCCGCAAGTCCGACGGTCACGGCAGGATTGAGGTGAGCGCCGCTGATCCGCCCGACGGCATAGATTGCGAGCGCGACGGCTGCGCCCCACCCGACGGTGATGACGATCCACCCGGCGTTCTGCCCCTTTGATTTGGCGAGCAGCACGTTGGCGACGACGCCGTCGCCGAGCAGCACGAGTACCATCGTGCCGATCGCTTCTGCGAGCACCGACTCCATTCAGCCTCCATCCTTCACTCGCCCGTCCGTGTGCGAGCTTCGGCTCGGCAAGCCGTCCCTCGATCTTGTGGTCCCAGTCGAAATCGAGGCTAAGCGTATACCACCGCGCTCCAGGACGGCGTGGGCGATCCTGGCTCGCCGACCGGAGGGTGACTTTAGCAGGTCGGTGCGGGCTTCGGCCAGTGGCGAGTCGGTCGGCAATCAGTGGCTGGCGCCGGACCGCTCGGCGTCGCGGAGCCTGCCCTCGAGCTCGCGGCAGCGCGACTCGGTGGCCTGGAGCAGGCGGCGGCCTTCGATCTCGTGCATCACGCACCCGGTCAGCTCCTGGAGCATCTCGATGTCGTCGAAGCTCCACGCCCGCGGGCGCCTGTCAATCACGCAGAAACTGCCAATCGTGTGCCCTTCGCTCGTCACGAGCGGAATGCCGGCGTACGCCACGATCCCCAGCGCCTCGATCGCCGGGTTCAGCTGGACGAGCGGGTTCGTGCGGGCGTCCTCGATGATCAGGGGCTTGCCTGTGGCGACGACATGCTGGCAGAAGGACTGGGAGACGGGCGTCTCGCGCGTCGACGCCAACGGCTCGGGGAGGCCAACACAGCTCTTGAAGAATTGTCGATGCGAATCGACGAGCGAGACCAGACCGACGGGTGTGTGGAGGACGCGGCAGGCGACGCGCGTCAGTCGATCGAAGGCCGCTTCGGGCGGCGTATCCAGGAGGCCAAGTCGCTGCAGCGCCGAGAGGCGCGCAACGTTGCGAACGATGGAGAGAAGCTCAGCGGCCATGGCAAGCCTCCTGCGCGGAAGCCTATCACAGCGGCGCTTGACACTATAGCCACAGTGGCTATATGTATCCTGCATGCACGCCGAAATCGACGCCCTCCTGCCACTGCCCCCGGCCACCTTCCACATCCTCGTGGCGCTCGCCGGCGAGGACCGTCACGGCTACGCCATCATCCAGGACATCTCCGCCCGGACCAACGGCGAGGTCCAGCTCAGCGCCGGGACACTCTATCGATCGATTCAGCGCATGCAGGAACAGGGACTGATCAGCGAGTCGCGTCAACGGCCCGCGCGCGAGCTCGACGACGAGCGGCGGCGCTACTACCGGCTGACGCCGTTCGGCACCGCGGTCGCGCGCGCCGAGGCACGGCGGTTGACCCAGATGCTCAAGCTCGCTCGTCAGAGCGGGCTGGCACCCGAGAGGCTCTGATGCGTTTCTACCGCGCGCTGCTCCACCTCTACCCCGCGGGCTTCCGTGCCGAATATGCGACAGACATGGCCGGCATCTTCGCCGCACGCCGCCAGCGGACGCGCGGCCTCGCACGGGTGACAGCCCTTTACGCCGGGGCCATCTGGGACGTCGGGCACACTGCCGGACGCGTACACGTCGACCTCCTTCGCCAGGACCTGCGTTATGCCGGCCGGACACTCATCCGCGCGAAAGGCTACGCGGCCACGGCCATCGTCATTACCGCCCTGGGCGTCGGCGCGACGACCGCGGCCTTCTCGATCACCGACCACGTCCTCATCCGACCCATGCGGTTCGCCGACGCCGACCGCCTGGTCAAAGTCTGGGAGAACGAGCCGCAATACTCGAGGACGGAGCTGTCGCCCGCGAACTACCGGGACTGGAAAGCGGAGAGCACCGCCTTCGAGGCCATGGCCGCATTCTCGGCCAAGCCCGCCAACATGGCCGGCACTCGTGAGCCTCAGTACGTCGAGACAACGCTCGTCGACGCCAGCCTCTTCTCCCTTCTGGGCGCTGCGCCCGAGCGAGGGCGGGTGTTCGGCACGGACGAGGACCGCGAAGGCGCGGCGGGAACGCTGCTGGTCAGCCACGCGCTCTGGCAATCCGAGTTCGGCGCCGATCCCGCGATCCTCGGCAAGGTCGTGCGGCTCGACGACGAGAGCTACACCGTCATCGGCGTGATGCCACCCGATTTCGTGTTCCCCAGCCGCACCACCCAGGCCTGGAGACCCTTTCGCTTCCGTGCCGCGGACTTCAGCGATCGCACCGACGACTACCTGCAGGTGATCGCCAAGCTCAAAGCCGGCGTCACGATCGAGCAGGCCCGCAGCGAGCTGACGACCATCACCGAGCAGCTCGAACGAGCGTATCCAAAGGAGAACTTCCGGACGCGGGCGACGGTGATCCCGTTGCGCGGCGAGCTCTCGCCGCAGACCAGGCTCCTGCTGACCGCACTTTTCGGCGCCTCGCTCTCGGTGCTGCTCATCGCGTGCACCAATCTGGCCAGCCTGCTCCTCGCGCGTGTCCTCGGACGCCGATCGGAGCTGGCGATCCGTACCGCGCTCGGCGCCGGCCGCGAACGGCTCGTGCGACAGCTGCTGACCGAGAGTCTCCTCCTCTCGGCCATCGGCGGCGCAATCGGCATCGGGATCGCGGTCTCGGCCATGCCGCTGCTGACGCGGCTCGTGCCCGTGACACTCCCGGTCGGCGAGCCCGCGATCGACCTCCGAGTGCTGCTCTTCGCGACGCTCATCACCTGCGGAACGGGTGTCGGATTCGGGGTCATCCCCGCGCTCCGCGCGTGCCGGAACCCGGACATGACGGACCTGCGGGAGGGCACGCGATCCGCCACCAGCGCCCGCGGCCAGCGCCTGCGCGGCGCTCTGGTGGTCGCACAAGTCACGGTCTCCGTAGCCCTCCTCATCTCGGCCGGGCTCCTCATCCGTGCGCTGTGGCGCGTGCAGTCCGTGGATCCAGGCTTCGTGACCGAAGACGTGCTGGCCATCCAGACGCCGGTACCGTGGCCACGATACGCGCCCACGGCGCGACGGGTCGCCTTCTACAACCGCGTCCTGTCGGAGACACGCACGCTCCCGGGCGTCACGAGCGCCGCATTCATCAGCTTCGTTCCGATGGCGATGGGCGGCGGAATCTGGCCGATCGCGGTCCAGGGTGCGCCCGCGGTGCCAGCCGATAGCGAACAGTCACTCACTGCCAGCATGCGCTTCGTGACTCCGGAGTTCTTCGTCACGCTCGGGATCCCGCTGAGGCGCGGCAGAGACGTGCGTGAGTCCGACACGGATTCCTCCCAGATGGTGGCCGTCGTCAGCGACTCGTTCGTGCGACGGTACTGGCCCGACAGCGACCCGATCGGCCGATCGTTCACCATAGCCTTCAGCGAACGCACGGTCGTCGGCGTCGTCGGCGACATCCGCGTGCGGGGGCTCGAACGGCCGAGCGAGCCCCAGGTCTACCTCCCCTACCGGCAGGTCGAAGACGGCTCGTTCACTTTCTACGCGCCGAAGGAGCTCGTGGTACGGACGTCCACGGATCCGTCCGGGCTGACGCCGGCAATCCGCCGCATCGTGCGGGAGGCGGACCCCGATCTTCCGCTGGCACGCATCCGCACGCTCCGCGACGTCGTCGATACCCAGACCGCACCGCGCGTGACGCAGCTGCGCGTCCTCCAGGCGTTCGCCCTGCTCTCGCTCCTCCTCGCCGGGATTGGCATCCACGGGCTGCTCGCCTACGCCGTCTCGGAACGGCGCGCCGAGATCGGCTTACGTGTCGCGCTCGGCGCGAAGCGATCCAGCATCCTTACGCTGATACTGGGCCAAGGGGTATGGCTCGCGACCCTCGGCGTCGTGCTTGGCGCTGTCGTCGCGTATGTCGCGGGACAACAGATGAGAGCCCTGCTCGCAGGCATCGGACCCGCCGACCCGGCGACGTTCGCCGCCGCTGGAGGCGTGGCCCTGCTGATGACCCTTGCGGGAAGTTTGCTGCCCGCGCTGCGAGCCCTGAGAGTAGACGCGTCCCTCGTGATGCGGGGACGCTAGAAGAAGATCGGAAAGTTTGAAGTCTGACGTTGGAAGTCTGAAGTGAGGAAGTTAGAACTCAGAAGTCAGAAGGGGAAGTTAGAAGAAAAAGGAAGTAGGAACTATGAAAGACCCCTACTTCCAGCTTCCTACTTCTTCACTTCGCACGTCCCACTTCGCACTTCACTTCACAGTTCCACTTTCTGCTTCCAACTTCGCACTTCCCCACTTCAGATTTCGAACGTCAGACTTCACACTTTCGCCCGCACCCCCATCACAGCCATCCCGACCTGCGGAAACCAAAAAACAGCGCCGCGCAGGCGCCGAGCATGGTCACCATGATCACCGCATAGCCGTATCGCCAGTGCAGCTCCGGCATGACGTCGAAGTTCATCCCGTAGACGCCCGCGATCATCGTCGGCACCGCAATGATCGCCGCCCACGCGGCGAGCCGCTTGGTGTGCTCGGTCTGCGAGACCGAGATCAAGGACAGGTTGGCTTCGAGCGCTGTCGTCAGAAGCTCGCGGAGGTTGTCGATCATTTCGTTCATCCGGACGACGTGATCGTAGACATCGCGAAAGTACGGCCGCGTGTCTTCCGGGATCAGGCTGATGTCATACCGCATCAGCCGGTTGCACACGTCGACGAGCGGCGAGACCGCCCGCTTGAGGGCCAGCAGGTCGCGCTTGAGCCGGTAGATCCGGCCCGTGGTCTGGCGATCGAACCGCTCGCCGAAGATCTCCTCCTCGAGCGTCTCGAGCTGCTCCTCGAGCGCCTCGACGATCGGCAGGTACTGATCGACGATGAAGTCCATGAGTGCGTAGAGGACGAACCCGGGACCCTTGTTGAGCAGGTGCGGCGCCGCTTCGCAGCGTGCCCGCAGGCCGATGTGGGACTTGAGAGACCCATGCCGGACCGAGATGATGTACCGCTCGCCGACAAAGACGTGGGTCTCGCCGAACTCGAGGCCGATGCCGCCCGGAAGCAGCTGCGCCGTTCGCAACACGACGAAGAGCGAGCCTTCGTAGAGCTCGAGCTTGGGACGCTGGTGCGCGCTGAGCGCGTCTTCGATGGCCAGGTCGTGCAGGTTGAACTCGCGCTGCACTTCGCGGAGGATTTCCTCGCGCGGCTCGTTCAGGCCGATCCAGATGAAGCGGTCGCCATGCGCCAGCGCCTGGTGGATGTCGCAGATGGGCAGGTCGGCGACGCGCTGGCCGCCGGAGTACGCGGCGCAGTTGATGACACCGGTCGGCGCAAGGTCGTCCCGGGCGTCCGCCGCCGGCATGCTGGACACGTCGGGCATGGTGCGCCCGACATTATGGCAGGTTCAGCCGACGAACGCGGCTCAGGAACGCACGGTCCGGACCACCGCGCGGAGGTCCCTGGTGCGATAGAGCATGAAGGTCGCGGCCCCGAGAAATGTGAAGGCGAGAACATCCGCCGCACCGTGATCGCCGCCCAGACGGGCGGCGACTGAAGCAATGGCGAGCAGGAGTCGCCCCACACCCAGTCTCATCGAAAGACCTCCGAGGGCTGGGACGCTAGCAACGAACCTGCCTCGCGCAAATTACGAAAATATCAACGAAATTGCTCAGGTTTTTCGCGCGATCACGACTTCGTCAGAGACAAGAGTTAACTTCACGGGTGACAAAAAGGCTTTCACGCTTTGACACTCACGAGACGAGTTGTGTGGACTCGGCCGGTTTCCTCCGATACCTTTGTCTGGAGAAGTCCCGACAACGCGCGGCAAGCTCTGCCGCCGGCAAGGTGAATAGATCGGCTGCGGGGAACACGGGCGACACGGATTGGATCAAGCCGCAAGTGAAGACGTGACAACAGGGATAGTGCTCGCCAGAACGTCTCTCGGCCGAATGCCCCCTCGACTGCCCGCCCCCACGCGTGGGCGCGTTATCCTTCTGCGCGGGCTAATGTCCTCTGTCGTGTGGTTGGGGGTGCTCGCGACCGCACGGCCTGTAAACGCCTCGGGACAGGCGCCGCCATCGCCTGCCATCCGGACGATCACCACGACCTCGAGCGGCCCGACATTTGTCGTCACCATAGAGGCGACAGGCGCGCTGCCGCTCCCCTCGTCGGGCGTCGCGGATGGACCGCCGCGGATCTATTTCGACTTCCCCGGTGTCGCGCTGAAGGCGCCGGCGGTCACGCCCAGCGGCGATCCGCGTCTCCGCCGCGTGCGCGCGGGCGTGCACAGCGTCAATCCGCTGGTGACTCGGGTCGTCCTCGATCTCGTCGCGCCTCAGCCGTACACCATCGAACGGGGCTCGGGCCAGGTCCGCGTGGTCGTGGGTGGCGTCACGAACCAGTTGCCGAGAGGGATTGCACCGGTCCCGCCGCTGCCGGAACCACCGAAGTCGTCTCCTGCAACACGCGAAGCCGCTCGCCCGGTGACGCGCGAGCCGGTCGTGGCGCCTCCGTCCGTAGCGCGCGAGCCCGCGCCCCCCATGACCGGGCCGCCTGCGGCGCCGCCAGCCTCCGTGGCGCCCGCGCCTGGCCCGCCGGTCACGCCAACGCCGCCAGCCGCCGAACGGCCGGCCAGACCGTCGTCACCCGCGTCCATCCCGCCGCGCGCCGCGGCGTCGCCGCCAAGTCCGCCGCCACCGGCGAAAGACATGGAACGGTACCGGCGGCAGATCTCGCCCGCGCTCGATCGGCTGCGGCTTCAGGAACCGTTGCTGGCGTCGCTCGACATCGCTGAGGACCAGACCATGGACCGCGTGCAGCTGGCGGTGGAGGAATTCGAGAGGCTAAGGGTGGACCTGGCCGGAATCAAGCCGCCCGACAGCTTGCGCGCCCAGCACGACATGTTGATCCAGTCGACAACGCTCGCGCTGATGGCGACCCGGCTGCGGCTCGAGGCCTTCCGGACGTCCGATCCCGCGACGCTTCGCAACGCCGCGTCGGCCGCTGCCGGCGCGACGCTGCTCCTCGATCGTGTCTGCGCGGATCTCGGGTGCCCCGATTCGGGGCGGTAACAGGATCAGGGTTCAGGGGTTCAGGGGGTTCAGCGGTTAAAGCAAAGACGTTCGAACTCTTGTCCGAAGTTTGCCCTGAACGTTGAACTCTGAACTTTGAACCCTGAACTCTGAACTCTGAACTTTGAACCCTGCAATGGTCCCCTACTCCGAACCCCCGCCGACGACGACGCGCACTGCACCGGGAGATACAGGCGCGGTCGTGCCGCCCTGGATGATCGTGAATACCTGCGTGCCGATGCTCACCGCACCGACCCTGGCACTTCCGACATTCGCCGACACGGTGTAGCTTGCGGTGCCGGACGCCGTTCCGGTCCCGTTGACGCTGATCCATGTCTGCGTGGTCGATGCCGTCCAGGCGCATCCACTGGTCGTGGCGACAGTGATGTTTCCCGCCCCGCCGGTCGCCATCAGCGACGTGCTTGCGGGCGTCAGCACGTAGCTGCAGGTATTGGCGGCCTGCGTGACTGTGAACGTGCGTCCGGCGATCGTGAGCGTGCCGCTGCGCGACAAAGTGCTCGTGCTCGGCGCGACGGTGAAGCTCGCCGAGCCGCTGTCGGAACCAGTCGCACCGGCGGTCACCGTGATCCATGTCACGTTGCTCACCGCCGTCCAGCTGCAGCCCGTCGTCGTCGTGACGGTTGTCGAGCCGTTGCCGCCCGCGGCCGGCACGGACAGGCTCGTGGGCGAAATCGAGAATGAACACGCCACCCCGGCCTGTGTAATCGTGAACGTCTGTCCCCCGATCGTCAGCGTCCCGGTGCGCTGGGTCGTGGCCGCGTTGGCCGCGGCACTGAAGCTCACGGAGCCGCCGCCGCTGCCGGTCGCACCGTTGGTGACCGTCAGCCAGCTGGTGTTGTTGCTGGCGGCCGTCCATGAGCACCCGACCTGCGTCGTCACGGTCGTCAAGCCCGTGCCGCCACCGGCGGCGACCGATTGACTCGTCGGCGAGAGCGCGTAGGTGCAGGCGGTGGTTTCAGCGTTTTGTATGACCGTGAAGACCTGCGTGCCGATGCTGACCGCACCGACCCTGGAACTTCCCGTATTCGCCGACACGGTGTAGCTCGCCGTACCCGACGTCGTGCCTGTTCCACTGACGCTGATCCATGGCTGTGTCGTCGATGCCGCCCAGGCGCAGCCGCTGGCCGTGGTCACAGAGATGCTGCCCGCGCCGCCGGTCCCCGACAACGTCGCGCTTGCGGGCGTCAGCACGTAGCTGCAGGTATTGGCGGCCTGCGTGACAGTAAACGTGCGTCCGGCGATTGTGAGCGTGCCCGTGCGCGACGAAGTGCTCGTGCTCGGCGCGACAGTAAAGCTCGCCGAGCCACTGTCGGAGCCAGTCGCGCCGGCGGTCACCGTGATCCATGTCACGTTACTTATCGCCGTCCAGCTGCAACCCGTCGTCGTCGTGACCGTTGTCGACACGACGCCGCCTGCGGCCGGCACGGACTGGCTCGAGGGCGAAATCGAGAATGAGCAGCCCACGCCGTTCTGGGAAACGGTGAACGTCTGACCGCCGATGGTGAGCGTGCCGCTGCGCTGACTGCTGGCATTGGCTATCGCGCTGAACGCGACCGTGCCATTCCCGCTGCCGCTCGCGCCGCTCGTCACCGTCAGCCAGGACGTGTCGTTGCTGACGCCCGTCCACGCGCATCCGGCCGGCGCGGTCACTGCCGTCGACCCGGTCCCGCCGCCGACAAGGACTGATTGACTCGTCGGGGAGATCGCGTAGGTGCAGGCCGCGGCCGCCTGCGTGACGGTGAACGTCTGGCCGCCAATCGTGAGCGTCCCCGTGCGCTGACTGGTGCTGGCATTGGTTGTCGCGGCGAACGCGACCGAGCCATTGCCGCTCCCCGTCGCGCCGCTCGTTACCGTCAGCCACGACGTGTTGTTGCTGACGCCGGTCCACGCGCATCCGCCCGGTGCGGTCACTGCCGTCGACCCGGTCCCGCCACTCGCGACGACTGATTGACTCGTCGGCGAGATCGTGTAGGTGCAGCCGACGGCCGCCTGCGTGACGCTGAACGTCTGGCCGCCAATCGTGAGCGTCCCGTTGCGCGGCGTGCCGTTGGGATTCGCCGTCGCGCTGAAGGCGACCGTACCAGTCACCGCTGCCGCTCGCGCCACTCGTCACCGTCAGCCAGGACGTGTCGTTGCTGACCGCCGTCCACGAACATCCGGTCAGTGTCGTTACCGATGTTGAACCGGTACCGCCAGCGGCAACGACCGATTGGCTTGCGGGCACCAGCGCGTAGGTGCAGGCCGCGGCTGCTTGCGTGACGGTAAACGTCTGCCCACCGATGGCGAGCGTCCCACTGCGCGGGCTCGTGTTCGGATTCGAGGAAGCGCTGAAGGCAACCGTACCATTCCCGCTACCGCTCGCGCCGCTCGTCACCGTCAGCCAGGACGTGTTGTTGCTGACGCCGGTCCAGGCGCACCCCGCCGGGGCCGTCACTGCCGTCGACCCAGTCCCGCCGCCGGCAAGGACTGATTGACTCGCCGGCGCGAGCGCGTAGGTGCAGCCGACGGCCGCCTGCGTCACCGTGAACGTCTGACCCGCGATCGTGAGCGTCCCGCTGCGCGGGGTGCCGTTGGGATTGCCGGCCGCGCTGAACGCGACCGTACCGGCACCGTTGCCGCTCGCGCCACTCGTCACCGTCAGCCAGGACGTGTCGTTGCTGACCGCCGTCCACGAACATCCGGTCAGTGTCGTTACCGATGTTGAACCGGTGCCGCCAGCGGCAACGACCGATTGGCTTGCGGGCACCAGCGCGTAGGTGCAGGCCGCGGCTGCTTGCGTGACGGTAAACGTCTGCCCACCGATGGCGAGCGTCCCACTGCGCGGGCTCGTGTTCGGATTCGAGGAAGCGCTGAAGGCAACCGTACCATTGCCGCTACCGCTCGCGCCACTCGTCACCGTCAGCCAGGACGTGTTGTTGCTGACCGCCGTCCACGAACATCCGGTCAGTGTCGTTACCGATGTTGAACCGGTGCCGCCACCGGCGACCACCGACTGGCTCGCGGGCGAAATTGCATACGTGCACGGCGTCCCCGCCTGCGTCACGGTGAACGTCTGGCCCGCGACCGTGAGCGTGCCGCTGCGCGGCGTCGTGCTCGGATTGGCCGCCGCACTGAACGCAACCGTACCATTCCCACTGCCGCTCGCGCCGCTCGTCACCGTCAGCCAGGACGTGTTGTTGCTGACGCCGGTCCACGAACACCCGGCCGCCGTCGTCACGCTGGTGGAACCGGTGCCGCCACCGGCGACCACCGACTGGCTCGCGGGTGAAATTGCATACGTGCACGGCGTCCCCGCCTGCGTCACGGTGAACGTCTGGCCCGCGACCGTGAGCGTGCCGCTGCGCTGCGTCGTGCTCGCATTGGCCGCCGCACTGAAGGCAACCGTACCATTGCCGCTACCGCTCGCGCCGCTCGTCACCGTCAGCCAGGACGTGTTGTTGCTGACGCCGGTCCACGAACACCCGGCCGCCGCCGTCACGCTGGTGGAACCCGGTGCCGCCACCGGCGACCACCGACTGGCTCGCAGGTGAAATCGCATACGTGCACGGCGCGCCCGCTTGCGTTACGGTGAACGTCTTGCCCGCGACCGTGAGCGTGCCGCTGCGTTGCGTCGTGCTCGCATTGGCCGCCGCACTGAACGCAACCGTACCATTCCCGCTGCCGCTCGCGCCGCTCGTCACCGTCAGCCAGGACGTGTTGTTGCTGACGCCGGTCCACGAACACCCGGCCGCCGCCGTCACGGCCGTGGAGCCGGTGCCGCCACCGGCGACCACCGACTGATTCGCAGGTGAAATTGCATACGTGCACGGCGCCCCCGCCTGCGTCACGGTGAACGTTTGGCCCGCGACCGTGAGCGTGCCGCTGCGCTGCGTCGTGCTCGCATTGGCCGCGACGCTATAAGGCACGGTCCCGTTGCCGGTACCGCTCGTCGCTCCGGTCAGTGAGATCCAGCTCGCATTCGAGACGGCCGACCACGCGCACCCCGTTCCAGCCGTCACGCCGACGCTTCCGGTCGTGGCCCCTGAGCCGACCGACTGCCCGGTCGAACTGAGCGTCGGCGCGCACGTGCCCTGGAACGAGAAGCTGTTCGATACCGCGCTGGCGGTGGAACCTCCGGGACCTATCGCCGCGACGCGTGACTCGTAGACGACGCCCGGCGTAGGAACGGTGTGCCGGAGCGGGAGAAAATCGACGCGGATGACGCCGGCGCTCGGTGTTGGCTTGCCGAGGTCCATGGTGTCGAACGCGACCGACGATCCGACCGTGTAGAACGTGAGGGAGTACCGCTGTACGAGCGGCGTTCCGTCAGCGGCGAGCGTGTTGTGATCGGCAGAAGCCGTGAACTCCACATACTGTGGATCCACGACTGTCTGCGCCGACAGCGCGATCGCCGACGCCACGACCACAAGAAGGACAAACGCGTGGTGCGCGACGCGGAGGAACCGATCTCCGATCATGAAGAACCCTCGGTCTGGATGATGGGCGGGGAGCAATCATGGAGGGAGCCGTGCCGCCCATGTGCAGGATTCAGGCCGCTACGCGCACTGGCCGTAAGCGACTGACTTCATTGAGACTGGCCCCTCAGGCCCGCCGCCATCTCGCACACCCGCACACCAGGTTTGTGTTGTCGCGTGCAGTCTTGTCTCCCCGCGGGTATTGCCGAGCTTTCGTGTGAGATTCCGTGCGTCGATCCGAAGGCCGAGAGGTGACAATCGTCGGCGTCCGCGAGCGCTTTCTCCGCCCGCGCCGTGAACGCGACTGGCTGGTCGAGGACGTCGTTGAACGCGCAAACCTGAAGAACGGTGAGGTAAGGGGATGTCGGAGATTGAGGTGCGGAAGCAGAGCCTAGGGGTCAGGGACAGGCAAGATCTTCGACTATGTGGTCGAGGAGTTTGCCTGAACCCAGAACCCTGAACCCTGAACCCTGAACGAAACAGGCCGCTACTCGTCGCCCCCGACGACGACAATCCGCAGACCCGCGGGCGCAACCGGCGCGGTGCCACCGCCAGTGCTCTGAAGGATGGTGAAGACCTGCGTGCCGATGCTGATGGCGCCCGTACGGCTGCTCCCGGTGGTGTTGGGCTGCACGGTGTAGCTCGCGGATCCGGAGGCCGTGCCGCTCCCGCTGACGCTGATCCACGACTGCCCCGTCGTCGCCGCCCACGCGCACCCGCTCGCTGTCGCGACCGTGAAGGTTCCCGATCCCCCGGCGCCGGTGAGCGAGCGGCTCGCGGGTGTCAACGTATAAGTGCAGGTGTTGGCCGCCTGCGTGACGTTGAACAGACGGCCGGCGATCGTCAGCGTGCCCGTGCGCTGCGCCGAGCTCGTGCTGGGCGCAACCGTGAAGCTCGTCGAGCCCGCGCCCGACCCCGTTGCACCGGCAGTGATGGTAATCCAGGCAGTGTTGCTCGTCGCGGTCCAGGTGCACCCGCTCGTCGTCGTGACCGTCGCCGACCCGTTCGCACCAGCCGCCGCAACGGACTGGCTCGTGGGCGAAATTGAGAACGAGCATCCGGCTGCGTCCTGGTTGACAGTGAACGTCTGACCGGCGATCGTCAGCGTGCCGGTGCGCTGCTGCGTCAAGGTGTTGCCCGCCGCGCTGAAGCTGACCGTGCCGTCGCCGTTCCCGCTGGCGCCGCCCGTGACCGTCAGCCAACTCGTGTTGTTGCTCACGGCGGTCCACGTGCACCCGGCGAGGGCCGTCACACCGGTCGACCCCGTGCCGCCGGTCGAAGCGACGGTCTGGGTCGTAGGTGTGAGGACGTAGTTACAGCTCGCCGCCGCCTGATTGACCGTAAAGATCTGTCCGCCGATCGTCAGCGTCCCGGAGCGCGTCTGCGCGTTGGGATTCGAGAGCGCGGAGAAGGTCACCGTGCCGTTTCCGTTGCCGGTGGCTCCACCGGTGATGGTCAACCAGGTGGGCGCGTTGTTGGCCGCCGTCCAGGGGCATCCGTTGGGCGCCGTCACGGTCGTCGAGCCGCTCCCGCCGCCGTTGACCATCGACTGACTCGTCGGGGTGAGTGTGATCGTGCAGGCCGCTGCCGCCTGCGACACCGTGAATGTCTGCGACGCGATGGTGAGCGTCCCGGTTCGCGCCGACGCATTCGGATTGGCCGCCACGCTGAAGGCTGCTGACCCGCTTCCGCTGCCGCTCGCGCCGCTCGTCACTGTAATCCAGGTGTCATTGGCCGACGCCGACCACGGGCACCCGGCCGCCGACGTCACGTTGGTGGAGCCTGTGCCGCCAGTTGCCGCGACCGAGAGGGTGCTCGAGGAGAGGGTGAACGTGCACCCGACGCCCGCCTGCGTCACCGTGAACGTCTGGCCAGCAACCGTCAGCGTTCCGACGCGCTGCGTGGCACCGGCGTTGCCCGTTGCACTGAAGCCGACGGAGCCATTGCCGCTGCCCGCGGCGCCGCTCGTGACGGTCAACCATCCTGTGCTGTTGCTGACCGCGGTCCATGCGCAGCCGGCGGGCGCCGTCACGCTCGTCGATCCGGTCGCCGGACTGGCGATGATGGCTTGACCCGTTGGCGATACGTTGAACGTGCACGGCGCCGCTGCCTGCGTCACGGTGAACGTCTGGCCGCCGATCGTGAGGGTCCCGCTGCGCTGGCTCGAGTTCGAATTCGCCGTCGCGCTGAACGCGACCGTGCCGTTCCCGCTGCCACTCGCGCCGCTCGTCACGGTCAGCCAGGACGTGTTGTTGCTGACGCCCGTCCACGCGCAGCCCGCCGGCGCCGTCACAGCGGTTGAACCGGTTCCGCCACCAGCGACGACCGACTGACTGGCCGGCGAGAGCGAGTAACTGCAGGCGACCCCGGCCTGCGTCACGGTGAACGTCTGGCCACCGACCGTCAGTGTCCCGCTGCGTTGTGTGCTGCTGGCGTTCGCCGTCGCGCTGAACCCGACGGTGCCGGCGCCACTGCCGCTCGCGCCACTGGTCACTGTCAGCCAGGACGTGTTGTTGCTCACGGCCGTCCACGCACAGCCGGCCAGGGTCGTCACCGATGTCGAGCCCGTGCCGCCACCCGCGACGACCGATTGGCTCGCCGGCACCAGCGCGTAGGTGCAGGAATTCGCCGCCTGCGTCACCGAGAATGTCTGTCCGCCGATCGTAATCGTCCCCGTGCGCGCGCTCGTGTTGGGATTCGATGATGCACTGAACGCGACCGTCCCGTTTCCGCTGCCACTCGCGCCGCCGGTCACCGTCAGCCAGGACGTGTTGTTGCTCACGCCAGTCCACGCGCAGCCGGCGGGAGCCGTTACGCCCGTCGAGCCCGTGCCGCCACCGGCCGCCACGGACTGACTGGTCGGGGATAGCGTGTAGCTGCACGAGAGCGCCGCCTGATTGATGGTGTATGTCTGTCCCGCGACGGTCAGCGTTCCGGTGCGCGCCGACGTCGTCGCGTTGGCCGCGACGTTGTAGGGCACCGTACCGTTGCCCGTGCCACTCGTCGCGCCGGTCAGCGTGACCCAGCCCGCATTCGAGACGGCCGACCACGCGCAGCCCGTGCCGGCCGTGACGCCCACGCTTCCCGTCGTCGCGCCAGAGCCGACCGACTGCCCGGTCGCGCTGAGCGTCGGCGCGCACGTCCCCTGGAACGAGAATCCGTTCGATACGCTGCTGGCGGTCGAGCCTCCGGGCCCTATCGCGGCGACGCGCGCCTCGAACACGACGCCTGGCGTCGGAACAGTGTGGCGAAGCGGGAGGAAGTCAACGCGGATGACGCCAGCACTCGGCGCAGGCTTGCCGAGGTCCATGGTGTCGAACGCGACCGAGGAACCAACAGCGTAGAACGTGAGGGAGTATCGCTGAACGAGCGGCGTGCCATCAGTGGCGAGCGTATTGTGATCGGCTGAGGGCGCGAACTCCACGAACTGCGGATCCACGACCGTCTGGGCCGACAGCACGATCGCCGACGCCACTACGATAAGGATGACAAACGCGTGGTGCGCCACGCGAAGGAAGCGGTCTCCGATCATGAAGGGTCCTCGGTCTGGACGATGGGCGGGGAGCAATCATGGTGGGAGCCGACCGGCCGAGTGCAGGATCCAGGCCGCTGAGGCGCCCGACGGTAAATCGTTGATTTGTTTGCGGCTACGCCTTCAGCAAGACCCGCGTGCGCACACGGCCGCACAGCAGCTTTGTGTTGCCGCACGCAGTTTTGTTGGGTTGCGGGTACTGCCGAGCTCTAGTGGGAGATTCAGTGCGTTTCGTGGGGCAGGCCGAGGAGGCGGGCTGTCTGCGCCGCGAAGGTCTTGGCGTCGGCATGTCGCCGGACGTCAGGTGGCCGATTACGGGAGGCGCGTCACCATGGCCTCGGTGATCAGATGGAGGATGTCCGGGAATCCAAGCAGCCATGCGCCGGCCGCGATGCTCGCGCTGAGAGCGGCACCGGACCAGCCGAACTTCCCTGCCGCGACTGGAGGCGGGGCCGACCCCGAGACGAGGCGCCGCACGCGCATCTCGAGAAGCGTCGGCACGTGGAACGCGCTCGACGTCCAGGCGGGCGCGACCGGATGAAGATTGCCGACGCACCCCAGGCGGGCCACTTTGACGAGCGCCGCCGCGAGCACGACCGCGCGTTGGCCATCGCCCCTCACCGCGTGCGCATCAGCCTCGCACTCCGCCTCGGCCTGCCAGCGGTCCTCGAGCTGACGGGCCACGGCCGTCCAGCCGAAAAGGTCGGGCGAGCAGAACATGAGGAAGCGTTTCAGGTTGTCCTTCGAGCGCCTGTGCGCGATTTCGTGTGAGACCGCCAGATCGAGTTCGGAGGGCGTCAGCGCAACGCGAGCCTCCGAGCCGATCAGGATTCGCGGTTTCCAGATGCCGGCGAGCGACACGCCCGGCAGCCCGTTGAGCACGACGAGGGCGAAGTCCTCCGCATGGTCGCCTTCTTCGGGCGTGGCCGCGCGGCGCACGAGGGCGGCAAAGCGATGCCCGGCGAGACCGGCCTGCACGGCTCGCCACGAAGCGCGCAGCACGAGGCAGAGGCCGATCACCGCCAGCGCTCCGAGCACCAAGCCAAAGGATTCGTCCGAGTCCGCGGGCTCGAACCGCCAGTGCGCCGGCAGGAACACCGCCAGCACGAAGATCGACGAAAGACCCGCCGGGAGCAGTCGCAGCGTCAGCAGCCGGCCTGCGCCGAACGGACCCGGGCGGCCGATCATGAAGCGCCCGAGCAGCCAGGCCACCGGCGTTGCGGCAGCATTGATCACCGCGAACCACACAAGCCCGAGCAGCGCGCTCGAAAGGAGCAGCCTCATCGCTTGTCCTCCTTCTGCGGCTTCTCCCGCTTGTTCACGCCCGTCTGCGATTGCTCGCGCTGATCCCGTTGATCTTTCAGGCGCTCGCGTTTGTCTCGGACGAGGCGCTCGAGCTCGTCGAGGAGTGCGTTGTCGCTGTCGCCGACCGCGTCAACGAGGTTCGAGAGGAACGGACGAGTCGCTCCCGGGCCGCCCGACAGCATCCCGTTCACCAGCCCCGTCGTCATCGTCGACTCGAGCTCGTGCCGTTCGAGGGCTGCCGTGTAGAGGAAAGCGCGACCGTCGCGCGTGCGGTGGACCAAGCCCTTCTTGAAGAGCCGGTCGAGCGTGGTCATGACCGTGGTGTAGGCCGCCGGGTTGCCGAGCTGCGCCTGCACTTCCCGGACCGAAAGGCGTCCGCCGCGCCACATCGCGTCCATGACGGCCCGTTCGAGGGGGCCCAGCGCAGCCCGCAGAGGATCCCGCGTCCCCCGCAGCCACGCGCCTCGAAAACCTTTCACCATCTCGACGTGAAGTATCGCATATTCACTCGGACCGAGGCGATGCCCGCCGGGCTACGTGGCGGATTGCCAGACGGCACGGCCAACGAAGAACGGGCCGAGGCGATCCAGGTAAAGCGATGTCTGCTGCGTCTTGCGCATTGCCTGCACCACGGCCGACAACGGGAAGAGCTCCTTGCCGATGAGACCGATCACGAAGTCATTGTCGTCGCGGTCCAGACCGTGGCAAGCCAGACGCACATCGTGCACGAGATCGGCCGAGCCGAAGGTCATGCCGATGGCACCGTGCTCGGCGAGGATCGTGCGCTGCTCTTCTGGCGCCAGCTGGGAGAACCGCCCGCTTCGCCGCAGCGGGTACCACGTCGCCCAGCGCCAGGCCGGGTTGAGCACCGTTCGCCGCGGCCGATCGATGAGCGTGTCCCGCAGATCGGGCTCGTAGCCGATCGCGTAGGTGCGGCCGAACATCGTGTAGTCGGGCTTCAGCACGAGCGACTCGAACGGCCCGCTCGTGAGGAGCGGTCGCACGAGGTCGACAAAGCGATTGGGATCCTCGGCCAGAGCCAGCACCGCGATGCCGTGAGGGTCGTTCAGATCCTCGTACAACACGCATGATGTCGAGGCGCCGGACAGATGGTGCGCCACGGCCTGAACGTCGCGGCAGTCCCCAAAGGCCAGCAGCTGCATGAAGAGACGCTCGTCGGAGCGCTGAGGCGCGCCGTTCTTGAGACCCCCGCGCTCGCTGAGGTCAGGTGATTCGAGTCGCGCGCGGCCCTTCGCGCCGGTGTCTCCGCTCATGCTGAGGCGGTCGGAGGTGCCTGGTGCGAACGGGTATGGAAACCCGCGGCCTCGAGCTCGTGACGAACCTCCGCGAATACCGGTGCGGCACCCGCCGGCACGGGTAGGCCGCCGCGCGTCAGCAGGCGGTCGACGTTGAACATCCGGAAGCGGATGCCTTCGATATGAAAGGCGGCGATCGCGCGCGACAGCGCTTCGCACTCGTCGACGAGAGGCTGAAGTTGATCGGTCCCCGATTCCGCGCGGAGCATTGCGATCAGGGAGTCGATTTGTGTCTTGGCGCTCAAACGGTGATCGGTAGTCATCTCAGGTTCCAGACTATTCGCCCTCACAACCCACCGTCAACCCGGGGTCGGATCTCGATCTTCTGATCGCGAGCCTCGGAAATCAGAATATCGAGATCTGCCCCCGGGATTCAGTCCCAGAGCCAGGCGGCACCGCGGACGCCGCTCGAGTCGCCGTGGACAGCGCGGACGAGCTTCGTGACGATGGCGTCGGAAAAGACGAACTCGGTCCAGAGCCGAGGCACGCGTTCGTACAGCCGGGCGATGTTCGACAGGCCGCCGCCGAGGACGATCGCGTCGGGATCGAAGACGTTGATGATCGACGCGAGTCCACGGGCCAGACGGCGCTCGTACCGGGAGACGGACTCTCGGGCGTCGGCGTCAGTGGCGGCGCCAGCCGCGATGTCGACCGGATCGATCTCTCGGCCAGTCCTGGCTCGGTGGTCGCGCGCCAGGCCCGGTCCAGAGAGAAATGTCTCGAGGCAGCCCGTGCGTCCGCAGTAGCACGGCGGGCCGGGCAATTCGTCCGCCTCGGGCCAGGGCAGCGGATTGTGGCCCCACTCCCCTGCAATCGCGTTCGCGCCGGTCACGACGCGGCCGTTGACGACCAACCCGCCGCCAACGCCCGTCCCGAGGATGACGCCGAAGACCAGGGGCAACCGAGCGGCCGCGCCGTCGGTGGCTTCGGACAGCGCGAAGCAGTTCGCATCATTCGCCAGCCGGACAGGGCGGTCGAGCCTCGCGGCCAGATCCTCGGACAGCGGCCGGCCGTTCAACCACGTCGAATTGGCATTCTTCACGAGGCCAGTGGCCGGCGAGACGACGCCGGGCATACCGACGCCGACCGTCGCGGGCCCGACGACGGCCTCGGCGTGCGCGACGAGCGACGCGACGGCCTCGACCGTCGCCCCGTAGTCGCCACGCGGCGTCGGGACGCGGTGCCGGAACCGCTCGCGCCCCTCGGCGTCGAGGGCGATGACCTCGATCTTCGTGCCGCCGAGATCTATGCCGATGCGCACCGGAGATCGGTCCCGAAATCTGGCGGTGCATCACTGTGAAAAACAGCGGCCA
>CAVRYF010000030.1:0-20430 GCA_963725325.1 uncultured Acidobacteriota bacterium
GCCCGCGCCAAGGCCAACGTTTCGACGGCACTGAGCCCGGTCGATGCCGATGCGCCGACTCCTCAAGACAACCGTCGCCGCTGCTGCGCTGACCTGTGCCGCCGGGTGCGCGGCTGCTCTCAATTACGACGACCCGGCCGGCCCGATCCTGGTCGTCCCGCAGCTTTCGACACGCCCGGCCACCAGCGAGATCAGGCTCGTGACATTCAACGTGAAGTTCGGCGAGCACGTGGATCGGGCGGCAGATCTGCTGACACGGCCGGGTCCGCTGAGGGACGCCGACGTACTGTTCCTCCAGGAGATGGACGGGCCCGGCACGGAAACGCTGGCGCGCGCCCTCGGCATGAACTCGATCTACGTCCCCTCGGCACGGCATCCCTCGTCGCACCGCGACTTCGGCGTCGCCGTTCTCTCGCCCTGGCCGCTGGACGATGCGCGCAAGGTGCCACTCCCGCACGAACATCGTTTTCGAAAGCTTCGGCGTGCGGCGGTGGCGGCGACGGTGCGTACGCCTGCTGGTGACGTGCGAGCCTACTCGGTTCACTTCGAGACCGCGTTCGGGCTCTGGAGCGAACGGCACCGGCGCGATCAGGCGCGCGCGGTGCTGGCGGATGCGGCCACATGGCCAGGTCCGGTCGCGATCGCGGGTGATTTCAACGGTCGTGGGCCTGCCGACGAGGTCGCCAAGGCCGGTTTCTCCTGGTTGACCCGCACGCTCGACGACCGTGGCATGTTCTTCGACTTCGACCACGTGCTCGTTCGCGGGCTGTGTGCGACGGGACATCGCCCTGCGGCGCACGCGTCCGACGTCACAGGTGCCAGCGACCACCGGCCGGTCTGGGCCCTCGTGCGGCCGTGCGCGATTCGTAGGTGGTGCGGGAATGGGCATGCCAGAAGCAGCCACTGGCCGACGTGTCAGGCAGCCTATCGAATGACCACCGCGGCCCCAATCGACCAGCGGTTGCCGATCACGTCGTGGATCTGCCCCTGGCTGGCCTGCAAGTCGCCCAGGGCGAGGGCGTGCTGCGTGCCGAACACCTGCAGGCCGAGGCGCGCGGTCGGCCGGAAGGCCCATCCGGCGCCGATGATCACGGACAGGGCCTTCTCGTTGAACGAGTCCGGACCGAGGACGTCCACCCAGTTCCGGACGAACGCCATCCCGGCGCCGCCCTTCAGGAAGAACCCCTGCGACGCCCAGGGCCTGAACTGCGCCACGGCGTCGAAGTGCGTCGTGCGGATGGTTCCCTGCGAGGTGTCGATCGGCATCCAGTACACTTCGGCGCCGACGTCCATGCGAGGATTGACACGATATCCGATATCGACCAGCACGGCACCGGAGTGGCGGTACGGGAAATCCTCCTCGCAGGTCTGACAATCGCCCCGCAGCGTCGCGAACGCGCCACCGGCCACGAACCACACCTTCGAGGCGCCGCCGGCCGGGGCCGGCTGGCTCGACGGTGCCTGGGGGGCTGCCTGGGCGAACGCCAGGGCCGGGGCAAGCGCGAGCAGGCAAAGGCCGCGCACCCAGGTGCGCATCGAGAGGTTCACGACAGCCTCCACGTGAAGTAGGTGCGCACCTGCGGGTAGTGGTAGTGTACGCGCGTGCGGGCGGCGATCCTGGTAGAACGTCCGTCGATCGAAGTACTCGCCGGTGACGCCCAACGCCGAACGCGCCTCGCAGTGGCAGCAGGAGGTCGACGCGTCCGCGCTGCAGGAAGTGGTTCGCGCGCACGCCGTCGAGGGAGTAGAGGTGACGGCCCTCGTAGAAGAGCGTCAGCGAACGGGCGATTGTTCCGCGAGAAGATGGCGGTCGACGCCAAAGTCCGATCCGGGGCCGTAGTCGTAGTAGCGCGGCCCCTCGGACACGCCCTGACCCGCGTCTCCGGTCTCCTGCTCCTCCGGGCGTTCGGTCAGGCCGAGCGGGAGCGAATCGATGGCGCCGAGGACGGTCAGGCCGCCCCAGCCCAGCACCCAAAACTTGGTCGTGGACGACAGGTTGTGCGTGAAGCCGAATGCGCCCTCGAACGATTGGGATCCCGTGGCGTAGGCGTCGTTCTTCTGGAAGTCGTAGCTCTGCACGACGACGAACTGGATGTTGTCGCCCTTGAAGCGGCTGCCCGAGCAGCCGCCCGCGCACCCGGGCTTCGCTCAAGCCCGATCCGCCGCCGAAGCGTAGCCTCATCGCGAACGCGTCGTAGGGTGTTCGGCTGTGTCCCTTGTCCGGATCCCCGTAGATCGCGTCCACCTCGAGGAATGGCTGTGCGGACGCCGTGAACGCGTTGTCCTCCGTGCCGCGCCACAACACGCCGGCGGCGCCAAACGCGGTGAGGTTCGAGGGCACCATGTCCGCGGGCTTGTCGGTGACGCGCGAGGCATCCCCGCGCATGAATCGATTCACCCCGGTGATCGGATCGAGCGCCGTCGCGCCGATCTCGCGCCACAGGCGCCCGCGGCCGGTGGCGCGGGTGTCCCGCACGAGCCACGCTGTACGGTGAAACATCTCGCCGAGCGCGATGCCGCCGAGCGTCGTGTTGATGAAGTCGTTCAGGGACGCGTGGTTCGTCTCGCCGAAATACTCCCAGGTGCCGCTGCCGAAGGCCGTCACGGCCGCCGACTCGTAGAAGCTCAAGCCGTTGGCGCGGCCGGTGTTGAAGTAGTTGTTGCCTTGATACGGGTGGCCGATCTGGTTGACGGTGAAGTCGTCCAGGTCCCAGACCCACCCTTGCTCCATGTTGGCCCACCATGTCTTGGGCGTGATACGCGCCGTCACCTGCCCGCGAACGAGGTTCGCCAGTCCGTACATCACATTGACGACGGTGGTCTGAAACAGGGCCCTGCCGACACTGCGCGGGGGACACCCCTCGCACGCGCGCCGCTCGACGATCCAGGAGGGCGGGCCTGGTGTCTGCGCGAAGGAGGCCGCAGAGAAACCGGCCACCTGGTCGGCCAGCGTCGTTGGAGGACCGTTCGGGTCGGGAGGCGGCGCGTCCTGCGTACCCTGCGCGGCGCATAGGGAGACGCCCCAGAGCATGCTCCCCAACATCACGACAGCCACACGCCGCAATTTGGGAGGTTCAAACTCGATTGTATGCATTGGTCTGTGACTGTTACCGAATCGATTCAGCCGGATTCGTCATTTCGCCGTGGCAAGCGTTCCCGGCGAGTGTCGATCGCCCCCTCATGTCATTGCCTGACCTGCAGGACGCGTTAGTGTAATCCACCTGGTCAGCGTGACCGCGCTAGTCAGGCCGTCCTGCGCGCCCCGGCTGGAGGAGCGAATCGCTCGGGATCCTTTGAGTGCGCGGGCGTGCAACCGCCGGTACCTGCAGCCATGGAGCGGGCGGCTTGAGTCGAACGGAAGCACCGACCAACGATTCGGTCGCCGGATTTCGCGAGATTGCTCGTCGCGGAGATTATAAGGCCGGGCGCCCGCAAGTGGTGCCGGTCATGGCCTCATCTTCGAGCGACCGTCGCGATTTAGATGTCTTCCTCGGTCGCCGTTTCCGAGTACGTGATCCATCGGTTGTCTGGCGCGGTGGCCGACCATGTCGCCTGCGGCCGTGATGGAGCAGGCGGCCGGCGCCCGACTCAGCGTCCACGAGGGCGACGCCGTCCGGACGGCGGACGAGCAGACGCTGGTTGAGGCAATAGCGGCCGAGACGCGTGCCGGACGCCAAGCTCATCAGCAGATCGAACGTACTCCCCATCCGGTCGGACCTTCGCACACCCTATCGCCGGCAACAGGTCAACCACATACATCTCTCTTCAAGACTCGCCACTTGGCGGGCCGCCAGCGCATCTGCTAATCTGCCCTCCGTCCGAGGCGCCGGATTCCCGGAGGGCCGGAGGACGCGAGGAAGCGAGAAACGAAGATGCAAAAGTCATTCAGCGGGACAATGCGCGTTCTTGCCGTCGCTGCCGCTGCCCTGAGCGTCGCGGTGGGTGCCTGGGCCCAGCCTACGCAGGCCAAGCAGTCAGTACCCGGCGCACCCAAGGTCAGTACCGACTCAGTTGAAGGGCGAGGTCGCCTACCTTCAGGGCGACTACCTCATCGCGAAGATGATGCCGAGCGGGACCTACAGGCTCTTCCAGCTGCGGCCGGGAAAGACGGCCACGATCGATGGAGTCGTGATGCCGCTGAACAAAGTCCCGATCGGCACCGTGCTGACGGCTTTTGTGACCGTGACAGAAACGCCGATTGTCGACCGCACGATCACGACCCTGAAGGGCACAGTCTGGGTCGCCGCGCCGACGAGCGTGATCCTGACTCTCGAGAACGGCGAGAACAAACAGTACGATATCCCCTCCGGATTCAAGTTCGATGTGGACGGAAAGAAAGTCGAGGCGATGGAACTGCGTCCGGGCAATAAGATCACGGCGACCAAGATCGTGGAGTCGCCGCGCACCGAGGTCACGATGGACAACGTCGTTACGGGCGTCGGGCCGAAAAAGCACGTGCCTTGAAACGGGGCATCTTCTTCCGCGCAGAGGCGTCTTGATCTGGCGAAGGTAGCGTTCGAGACGACTCTGCGCCTCCGGCGTATGGGCCACCCCCGCTCGCGTCGCTCGCGCCGCGCAGCTGCAGGCGCTCGACCCTCGGCCTAGAAGGGTACGTGCCTGTGTCGGAGGCAGCTCGCGTTTCAAGAGGGTTATGAAGGCTGCCACACGTGCCTTCGAACAACGCCGCTGGTGAAAGCCGTCACCACCACAATCGCCACCAGAAGACCGGCCACCGTATCGAGCGCGTAGTGGAATCGTCCGTAGACGGTAGCCACAACGACTCCCCCGATAATCGGCGCCAGGAGCACGGCGAGCGGCCGCTGGTGTCGCCAGGCCACGAGCCAGATCACGACCGCGCCCGAGACATGTGCGCTCGGAAACGCTCCCGCCGCGGGCGCCGCCTCTGGACGATACCTCGTGTACGAGGTCGAAGAAGAAGTGCCCCGCAAATGGCGGCCCCAACGGGCTCGGACCGGTAGTAGGGACTGTCCACCGGAAAGAGGATGAAGAAGAGATAACTGCCGAACATGGTCACGGCCAGGAGCAGCACGACTTCGCGAAAGGCCGTCTGCCGTCGTGTGGCATACCAGTAGCCGCAGACACCAGGAATCACCAGCACATACGACAGGTAGCAGAAATGTAGATACTCGGAAAGAGCGACCGAGTTCCAGCGCTCGCTGAGGTAAAGACTTGGCTGGCCGTTGAAGAGGATGGCTTCGAGCGCTGGGATGGCTTCGGTGAGCCGCCAGTCGCCGACTCCAGCGGCGAGCAGCTCGACCTCCTTATAGAGGATCGGGAAGAGCAGGATGGGGTGCCAGTCATTGAGCGCGCGTACGATCGGCGATGACGACTCGATACGGTCCAGCCGCACGAGCGCCGCGCACACGGTCAGGTGGACGATGACAATCGCTGGCCATTGTGCGATGGTCTGGTGGAAGATCGCGGCAAGGGCCGCTGTCACCAGCAGATAGGCCACAGTGACGGGGGTCGCTCGCGTGGGCAGGCCCGACGGGAACTCTGTCATCGCCACCTTGAGGAGTCAGGGACGAGTCTACAGGAGGCCGGCGTGGGTGAGCCGTTCGGCGCCTGATTCTCACATTACCGGTGGGGGCTCCCTATGCTGACAACTGCGAACCGAAAATGGCGCGAAGCGCGGATGGTCGCGAGGGGGTTGCAGTCGTCCCGGCATCCGGTGCTCGCCCAGATCGTCCCGATTCGGCGCTGCAATCTCGCCTGTGCCTATTGCAACGAGTTCGACAACCACTCGTCACCGGTGCCCCTCGACACGATGCTCGAGCGGATCGACCACCTGGCGCGTCTCGGCACCACCACGGTCGAGCTCAGCGGTGGCGAGCCGCTGCTGCATCCAGAGCTCGACACCATCATCCGCCGCATCCGGTGGCACGGAGCGCTCGCGGGGCTCATCACGAACGGATACCTGCTGAGCCGGCGGCGGATCGAACGCCTGAACGATGCGGGTCTCGATCACCTGCAGATCAGCATCGACAACGTCACGCCGGACGAGACCTCCAAGAAGAGCCTCAAGGTTCTCGACCAGAAACTGACGATGCTGGCGCGTCATGCGACCTTCAGCGTGAACGTGAACTCCGTGCTTGGGGGCACGCTCCGCGATCCTGGGGACGCGCTGACGGTGGCCCGTCGGGCGATCGAACTTGGGCTGACGGCGACGGTGGGCCTCATTCACAACGGACACGGTGAGCTCGTGCCGCTGTCGCCCGATCAATTACGCGCGTACGAGGAGATCGCGCGCATGACCGCGCCTTTCTACTCGGTGCAGAACCAGAACGACTTCCAGCGCAACCTGGCACACGGCCGCCGGAACGTCTGGCACTGTGGAGCGGGTGGACGGTATCTGTACGTCTGCGAAGACGGGCTCGTGCACTGGTGCTCGCAACAGAGGGGCCACCCGGGGATCCCGCTGGCGGACTACACGGCGACCGACGTCGAACGGGAGGCGGGGACCGAGAAGTCCTGCGCGCCGCTGTGCACGGTCTCCTGTGTGCACAGAGTCGCGCTCCTGGACCGCCTTCGGGTCCGACCGCTCGAGACGCTCGACGAGATGCTCCCCTCAGACGCCCGAGCGCCGCTGAGCGTCAGGACGCTGCGGTGGATGTTCCTCACCAGCCGCCACCGCGACCGGTTCCGTTCGCTGGCCGCGCGGCTTCTCGGCTCGAGCCGTGGATAGTGTCCGAAGCAGGAAGTGGATGACCTCGAGCCGGGATCGACCTGCTCGAAATTGCCTCGCTCGTGATCGAGGCACTGGACCGGGTGGGCATCCGCTACACCGCCTGCCATTGCCGAGCGTCATACCGCACTATCCACTCGGCGATGCAGGCGGGTTTGTCCGCGTGCTCGCGCTCAATGGTCACGTTCCACACCACCTGGATGCTCCCGGCCACTTCGGTCACCGACCCCGGTACGATGCGCGCCCGGATGCGTGCGCCCGCCGGCACGGGAGACACGAAGCGGACCCGGTTCAGGCCGTAATTGACGGCCAGTCGCAGGCCTGTGAAGTGCAGGGCGTCGCCGATGAGCGGGCTGAGGAGCGAGAGAGTGAGGAACCCGTGGGCGATCGTCGAACCGAAGGGTGACTCAGCTGCCGCCCGCTCAGTGTCGAGGTGAATCCACTGATGATCGCCGGTTGCGTCCGCGAACTGCTGGATGCGCGCCTGGGTGACTTCCAGCCAGTCGCTGACGGCGATCTCCTGGCCGACGCGCGCGCGCAATGACGCGACGTCAGTGATGTCGATCATAGTGGTCAGGCAGCCGTACAGGACTGCCGCTTACACTTGCAGGGCCGCGTCGCTGTAGAATCCGCGCCCCTCGGCGACGTATCGCTCGAGCAGCGGCGCGGGTTGCCAATAATCGCCGAATCGTGCCCGGTACTCCTGCACCCGCGCCAGGACCGTGTCGAGACCGACGGTGTCCGCGTAGAACATCGGGCCGCCGCGGTGGCGCGGGAAGCCGAATCCGTAGACATAAATGATGTCGATATCGCCGGGCCGCGTGGCGTAGCCCTCTTCGAGGACACGCGCGCCCTCGTTGGCCAGCGCCGTCGTGATCCGCGCGATGATGTCCTCGTCGGCGATTGGCCGGCGCGTGAGGCCACGCTTCGTCGCCGCCTCCGCCGCGAGCTGATCGATCAGGGGATCCACTGTCCGATTGCGGCTCCCGGGCGCGTCGTATTTGTACCAGCCCGCGCCGGTCTTCTGTCCGTATCGCCCCATCTGGAACAGTCGGTCCGGAATCTCCGACTGCGGTCCTTCCGCGCGCGTCTGTCCGCTTGACGCCAGGTACTGGCGGATTCGCGCGCCGACGTCGATGCCCGCAATGTCCTGCATGCCGTACGGCCCGACCGGCAGCCCGAACCCGGTCAGCACCCGATCGATCTGCTCGACGCCGGCGCCTTCTTCGAGCAGGAGATACGCCTCCCGCATGTAGTACGCGAGCATGCGGTTGGCGACGAACCCGAAACAGTTGCCGACCACGACGCCAACCTTGTTGATCTTCTTCGCCAGCTTGAGCGATGTGGCGATCACGTCCGCGCTCGTCTGGCGCCCCCGGACGATCTCGAGGAGCTTCATCACATTCGCCGGGCTGAAGAAGTGATGCCCCAGCACCTGTCCCGGCCGTGTGCTCGCCCGCGCGAACTCGTCGATGTCGAGCGTCGAGGAGTTCGACGCGAGCACGCAGTCGGGTCGTGTCGCCTGTCCGAGCTCGGCGAACGTCGACTTCTTCAGATCCATGTTCTCGAATACGGCTTCCACGACGATGTCCACCTTGTCGAATCCGTCGTACGTCGTCGTCGGCGTGATGAGCGCCAGCGTGTTCTCGACCTGTTCGGGCGTCATCTTGCCCTTCGACATCGTGACGGCGTAGTTCTTGCGGATGGTCGCAAGGCCCCGCTGCAACGCGGCATCGTCGACGTCCTTGAGTAGGACCGGGATGCCGGCGTTCGCGTACGACATCGCGATCCCGCCGCCCATGGTCCCGGCGCCGACGACCGCGGCGCGCGTGATGTCTCTGGCTGGCGTGTCTTTCGGCACGCCGGGCACTTTCGCGGCCTCGCGTTCGGCGAAGAACAGGTGGCGGAGCGCCTTCGATTCGGTCGAGACCACGCATCCGGCGAAGAGCTCACGCTCACGGATCGATCCGGCGTCGAACGAGCTCTTCAGGCCGGCTTCGATCGCGTCGACCACGGCGGAAGGCGCTGCCATCCCTCGTGCGGTGTTCGCGAGCGTCCTCCGCAGATCGGCGCACGCCGCGAGCCCGGCCGCCACCTGCTCGACGGTAAGCGAGATTTCCCGCGACTTGCGGATCTCGCGGGCGTTCGCCTTCGCCTTCGCGAACGCGATCGCGCCGGCGAGCAGGTCCCCGTCCACGATGTGGTCGATGATGCCGGCCGCGAGCGCCTTGGCCGCCGGCACGGGCTTGCCGCCAGTGCACATCTCGAGCGCCATGGTGGCGCCGCACAGTCTGGGCAGCCGCTGGGTGCCTCCGGCACCGGGAATGATCCCGAGCATGACTTCCGGCTGACCCACTTTCGCGTCCCTGGTCGCGACCCGGAAGTGACACGCCTGCGCGACCTCGAGTCCGCCTCCGAGCGCGTGGCCGTGGATGGCGGCAACGAGCGGCTTGGGCGCGTCCTCGACGTTCTTGAGCAGCGCGTGCGTGCGAGCTGACCGCAAGAGGGAATCCTGCGGCGTCTTGAGCGTGTCGAACACTTTGATGTCGGCGCCGGCGATGAAGGTCGTGCCCGCGCCGATGAGGACGATGGCTTCTGCCGCCGAATCAGCCGACGCTCGAAGGACAGCGGCTTCGATGCCTTCCCACATGGCGGGGCTCAGCGCATTGACCGGCGGGTTGTCCATGGTGAGGACGGCAACGCCGTCCTTGATTTCGTACCTGACGAGATCCGACATGACGACTCCGTTCCGCTGCCCCGCCGGCCTCATCGGGCTGTCGAACCGGCGGCGTGCTCGTCGCGGAGCACGCGGTAGAGTATCTTGCCGACCGCGCTCATCGGCAGCGTGTCGCGCACCTCGACAGTCCGCGGCACTTTGTACTCCGCGAGGCTGATGCGGCAGAACGCGGTCAGCTCCTCGGGCGTGGCGTGACGGCCCGGTTTGAAGGCGACGCAAGCTTTCACGATCTCGCCGTGATACTTGTCCGCCACGCCGATCGCCGCGGCCAGTTTTACCGCCGGATGCGTGTAGAGCACCGATTCCACCTCCGACGGGTAGACGTTGAACCCATCCACGATGATCATGTCCTTCTTGCGCTGGACGATCGACGTGTAGCCGTCCTCGTCCATCCGCGCGATATCGCCCGTGTGGAACCAGACGCGGCCGTCGGCTCCGTGTCGGAGCACGTAGGCGCTGTCTTCGGGCTTGTTCCAGTAGCCTTTCATCACCTGCGGCCCCGCGATGCACAGCTCGCCCGCCTCCCCGATCGGCAGCTCGTGCCTGCCGGTCTCGACGTCCACGATCTTCATGTCCGTGTCGGGGAATGGCAGTCCGATGGAGCCCATCCTTCGCGAGGCGAGCTGCGGCGTGGAGTGCGTGACCGGCGAGGTCTCCGACAGCCCGTACCCTTCGTTCAGCGGGCGGCCGATGCGGCGCTCGAATTCTTCCATGACCTCGACCGGGCAGGGGGCGCCGCCACTGTTGAACAACCGCACCTGCTCGAGCCCGTGCTCGCCCACTGCGGGATGGCTCAGCAGCGACACGAAAAGGGTTGGCACGGCAGGGAAGCACGTCGGGCGAAAGTCGCGAATAGACGCCAGCACCTGCTCGGGATCGTACCTGGGGTGGATGATCTGCAGCGCGCCAAGCCGGAGGCCGACCATCATGCAGACCGTGAAGGCGTAGATGTGGAAATACGGGATGACGACGAGGTAACGCTCGGTGCCGCCGAGTGCATACGCGGGGTTCGTCCAACATTCGCTCTGCACTACGTTGGCCCAGATGTTCCCGTGCGTGAGCATCGCACCTTTCGGCGTGCCCGTGGTACCCCCCGTGTACTGCAGAACAGCCAGATCATCGGACTGGATCGAGACGCGAGGCACGTCCGCAGGCACCACCGGGGCCAGCAGATGGCCGAAGGACTGGGCGCCCGCGACCTGCGGCGGCGCCGCTGCCTCGGCCGAATACTCCGCGAGCGACGTCACCACAATCCGCTCGATCGACGTGTCGCCGCGGACGCCGTCCACCAGCGGCGCCAGGGCATCGAGCGTGATGACGAGGCGCACACCCGAGTCGGCCGCGACTGTCAGCACTTCGCGTGCGGTGTAGCTCGGGTTGATGTTGACGACGATCGCGCCGAGCCGCAGGATCGCGAACGCAGAGATGATGTACTGCGGACAGTTCGGCAGCATGATGCCGACGCGATCGCCCTTGACGATGCCGAGCCGCGCCAGCGACACGGCCAGCGCGTCGGCCCGGCGCTTCACATCGCGGTAGGTCAGTTGCGCGCCCAGAAACTCGGTCGCCTGACGGTCCGGCCGTTCGACCGCGCTGATGTCGAGGATGTCGGCCAGCGAGCGCCCGGGATACGAGAGCGGCGACCGCACCCAGTAGTCGTAGTGTTTCTTCCACGGCCGGTGCGCGTAGGGTGAAGCCGCGGTCACGAGATTCTCCGCCCGCCGCCGGCGAGACGGCGTTCCTGGCGCCGGGCGTACGGCGTGGACGAGGCGCGGGGCCCGGCGAACCGGCCGTCCGTCTTCAGACCGATGCGGCGGAATCCGCCGGTCAGCATCGCGACGCGGCGTTGAAGTGTGAACAATTCGCTAAGAGCGAGCATGACGTCAGGCTTATACTTCCCAGCCGCCGGACTGTCAACACATGAGCGCCCCGATGACACAATCACACGCGATCGCCGCCGGTGGAACATTTCTCTCGACGCACCTGAGTGCGGACGACGTATTCGTCCCCGAAGACCTGACGGAAGAACAGCGCATGTTCGGCCAGACCGCGGCCGAGTTCATGCAGAAGGAAGTGCTCCCCGTCGTCGATCGGCTGTACGAACACGACTGGGAGCTCACGCGCCGGCTGCTGAGGAAAGCGAGCGAGCTGGACCTACTGCGTCTCGAAATCCCGACAGAGTACGGAGGGCTCGGGCTCGATCTCATCAGCGCGTCGTATGTCGGCGAGCAGATCGCAGTAAACCCCTCGTTCGGCGGGTCTCTCGGCGCGCACACGTCCATCGGCACGCTGCCGCTGGTCTACTTCGGCACCGACGAGCAGAAGCAGCGCTATCTGCCCAGGCTCTCGACCGGCGAAATGATCGCCGCCTACGCGCTCACAGAGCCGCAGTCGGGTTCTGACGCGCTCGCCGCGCGAACGAGCGCCACCCTCTCGCCCGATGGGCGCCACTACCTGCTCAATGGCCAGAAGATGTGGATCACCAACGGCGGCTTCGCCGATCTGTTCACGATCTTTGCCAAGGTCGATGGCGACCAGTTCACCGCGTTCCTCGTCGAACGCTCGATGGGCGTCGTGAGCGGGCGCGACGAGATCAAGCTCGGTCTGGACGGCAGCTCTACCACCGCGCTGATGCTCGACGACGTGAAGGTGCCGGTCGAGAACGTCCTCGGCGCGATCGGTCAGGGGCACAGGGTCGCGTTCAACATCCTCAACCTCGGCCGGGTGAAGCTGGGCGCCCGCAACATGTCGGGTGTGAAGCTGGCGCTCGGCCACGCCGTGAAGTACGCGAAGGAACGGCGCCAGTTCGGCAAGACGATCGCCGAGTTCGGCCTGATCAAGCAGAAGCTCGCGGGCATGGCGATACGCGGCTTCGTCGGCGATGCGATGTCCTATCGCACGCTGGGCGAAGTGGACCGCGCGCTCGAATCGGTCGATCCGAGCGACGGCCCCCGCGTGTTGAAGACGATCGAGGCCTTCGCGATCGAGTGTTCCATCAACAAGGTCTGGACGAGCGAAGCGCTCGCCTGGGCGGTGGACGAAGCGGTGCAGGTGTTCGGCGGCAACGGCTACTCCCGTGAGTTCCCGGTGGAGCGGATGTTCCGAGACGCGCGCATCACGCGCATCTACGAGGGCACCAACGAGATTAACCGGCTGATCATCCCGACCCGATTGATGAAGCAGTCGCCGGCGCTCGTCACGCCCGAGGCCGCGCGGGCCGCGCTCGACGTCTCGGGCGACGCCTCCAGGCCGGCGGCGGCCGCAACCGGCCCGCTGGCCAGCGAGCGACAGTTCCTCGGCCGCGCGAAGCGGCTGGCCGTCGGCCTGCTCGGACAGGCGTCGGCGGCGTACGGCGCGGAGTTCAAGGAGGCGCAGGAAGTCCAGGCGCAGATCGCGGACATTATCATCGAGGTGTTCGCCATCGAGAGCGGCATCGCGCGAGCCGGGAAGATGGCGTCGAAAGCCGACAGCCGCGCGGGCATCGCCGCGGATGCCGCGCGCGTCTACACCAGCGACGCAGCCGATCGGATCGCGTCGGCATCGCGCGAGGTGGTCGCCGCGTTGATCACGCGGGGCGCGGACTCGTCGCTCACGATGACGGCGCAGAGGCTGTCCGCGCACGGCGGCGTGGACACGATCGGAGCGCGCCGGCGGATCGCCGAGGCGGTGATCGAGGCGGGGAGGCATCCGTTCTAAGATGGCGCCTGGTGCCGTGTACGCGCTCGTCGTGTTGTTCGCGATCAACCTCTTGAACTTCTTCGACCGCCAGATCATCGGTGGCGTCGGGGAAGGCATCCGCCGCGAGTGGGGGCTCAGCGATACGGCGCTTGGACTGCTCGGCACTGTCTTCACGTTGCTCTACGCCGTCGTCGGTCTGCCCCTCGGCCGGTTATCCGATCGGGTCGAGCGCCGATGGATCTTGGCGGGCGGCGTCTTCGCGTGGAGCGTGCTCACGGCGTTTTCCGGCGCCGCGCGCACCTTCGGACAGTTGATTGTCGCGCGCCTCGGCGTCGGCGTCGGCGAGGCGACCTGCGCGCCTGCGTCCACGTCGCTCATCGGCGACCTGTTTCCGAAGACCCGTCGCGCGCGCGCGGTCGCGCTCTGGATGCTCGGCCTGCCGATCGGCCTGGGGCTGGCGAACGGCGCCGGCGGGTGGATTCTGCAGAACTGGGGATGGCGCAACGCCTTTTACGTGGCGGCGGTGCCAGGCATCCTGTGCGCGATCGCCGCGCTCAGCGATTCGCGAGCCGAGCCGCGGCACCGTCGAGGAGCACGCGGTGGGCGACCGCCGCCGTCCCGGCAATCCGTATCTCCTGGTGCTGTCGATTCCCACGATGCGCTGGCTCATCGTGTCTGGGGCACTGCACAACTTCAACATGTACGCGCTGGGGTCGTTCGTCGCGCCGTTCCTCGTTCGTTTTCACCGGATGAGTTTTCTCGATGCCGGCTGGGTGGCTGCCGCCGTCTATGGGTTTTCAGGAATCGTCGGCCTCGCCGGCGGCGGCGCGCTCGCCGACCGGCTGTGCCGCCACCGCGTCGACGGGCGCCTGATCGTCGGCGCCGGTGCGATCGCCATCTGTGCGCCGCTGATGTTTCTTGGCTTGATGCGCCCGGCTGGCGACGTCCTGGGCTTCGCGCTGTTCATGGGAACCGGCTGCGGCGTGATGTACGCGTACTACGCGACCGTCTACTCCACACTGCACGATGTCGTCGAGCCTTCGCTGCGCGGAACGGCGATGGCGCTGTACTTCTGCGCGATGTACGTCCTTGGCGCGTCGCTCGGGCCGGTCGGCACCGGGCTGGCGAGCGATTACTTCACGTTCCAGGCGGCCAGTGCCGCGGGAGCGGTCCAGCCGCTGGGGTTCGACGCGCTGATGACCGCCGAGCTCCGCAGCCTGGTTGGCGAAGCCAAGGGGTTCGACGTTCGAGCGCTCGAGCCCTTCAGAGCGCAGGGCCTGCACACGGCGCTGTACATCGTTCCCACGCTCGAAACAATTCTCGCGGCCGTGCTGTTCGCGGCATCGCGCACGGTCAAGAGGGACGTCGACAGGCTGCAAGCCTGGATGCGCAGTTCGGGCGCTGCCGCCAAGACATCGTGACAGAGGTCCTTACACGGTCTACTGCGCCACCGTCGCCTCAATCCGCTTCGGATCGAGGCGCCACACATTGCTCTGACGCAGGTTGGAGAGCCAGACGGATCCGTGCCCGACGCGGATCGCGTCTCCGCCGGGGCCGAAGAACTGCTGCACGACGGTGTTGGTCGTCGGGTTGATGCGCGTCACGGGATACTCGAAGGACGTGACCCAGACCGATCCCTCGCCGACGGCAATCTCGCCGCCGCCGCCGGGAATGCCGGCTTCGATCGTGGCGACGACCTTGTTCGTCTTCGCGTCGATGCGCGAGATGGTGCCGTCGCCCTGGTTGATGGTCCACACCGATCCCAGGCCGACCGCCAGAAAGCGTGGCTTCGGTCCGACGGCGATCGTCTCTTCCACGATATTGGTGAAGGCGTTGATGCGCGTGACGAGATTCTTTTCGGTGCTCGTCACCCACACGGCGTCTTCGCCGAACGCAACCGCGAACGATCCGGGCGCGACGTAGATTTCGGCGACGACCGCGTTGGTCGCCGGATCGATACGGGCGAGCGTTCCCTTGGCGTCGGTCATCATCCAGACACTGCCGACACCGCTCGCGAGCCCACCCTCGCTGTCGCCGATCGTCAGCGGCAGGGTCGCGGTGACCTTCCCGGTCTTCAGATCGATACGGGACACGCTCGGATCGTCGCAGTTGGGCACCCAGAGGCTGCCGAAGGCGGCGGCCAGTCCCGAGCACGGGCCCTTGCCGACGGCGATCGTCTCGACGATGGCGTTGGCTTTCGGATCGATCCGCGTGACGCTGTTCTTCTGATAGTTGGAGACCCAGACGTGCTCGTCGATGGCGATCCAGTCGGGGACACCGGGGATCGCGAAGACGTGATCGGGCTGGAGCCGCTCGATCGGAATGCGGGCGGCGGGATCTTTGACACCGGGGCGTTTGGGCAATGGTGAATTCTGACCCTTCGACGGGCTCAGGGTCACCCCGAGCTCTGTCGAGGGGTGAGTGCTGAATGCTGAATGGAAGTCCGAAGAACTCAAGGAGGAAGACAATGCCGAAGTGTGCAATGACGAATTCGTCACGACTCCGAGCGCGGCAGCGGCCAGGCAGACGGGGAGGAACGGTCTGATGTGCATCGGCGGTGCGATAATAGCTCACTCCACATGAGAGACCGATTGGGCGTTCACGCTGTCCTGGCCGCTGCGTCAGTCGCGTTCATGGCCGCGACATTGTGGGCCGCCAAGGCTCCGCAGACAGCCGCGACGCCGGGGGCCACCGACGCGGCGTTCTTCGAGGCGGAGATTCGGCCGCTGCTGTCCAACTCCTGTTACGACTGTCACACCGAGGAAGAGGAAGGTGACCTGCGCCTCGATTCGCGCGAGGCGATGATCAAGGGCGGGAAGTCAGGTCCGGCAATCGTTCCGGGTGATCCAGACGCGAGCCGACTGATCAAGGCGGTGCGGCACGCCCCTGGCGTCGAGAAGATGCCGCGGAAGGCGCCGAAGCTTTCTGACGCCCAGATCGCGACGCTGGCGGCGTGGATCAAGTCGGGTGCGCCGTGGCCCGCGTCGACCACGGCGGCCTCGACCAGGCCGCCCGAGAAGACGATTACAGCCGACCAGCGCGCGTTCTGGTCGTTTCAACCGCTCCGTCGCCCCGCGGTTCCCGCACCCGCGCGCACGGACTGGGCGGTGACCGACATTGATCGCTTCATCCTGGCTCGGCTCGAGAGCGCGGGGCTCGCGCCCGTTAGGGCGGCCGATAAGCTCACCCTGATCCGCCGCGCGACGCTCGACCTTACAGGCCTCCCACCGACGCTCGAGGAGATCGAGGCGTTCGAGAAGGACTCGGCGCCAGACGCCTTTGCCAGAGTCGTCGATCGCCTGCTGGCATCTCCGCGGTACGGCGAAGCCTGGGGTCGCCTGTGGCTTGACGTCGCGCGCTATGGCGAGGACGATCCGCGGAGCCTGGACCCGGAGGGTCGCGGCTACGCGCCTTACCCCAACGCGTATCTCTATCGGGACTGGATCATCAAGGCCTTCAACGACGACTTGCCCTACGCGACGTTCGTCAAGGCCCAGCTCGCCGCCGATCTGCTCGATGACCGGACGCGCGCCCGCATGCTGCCCGCGCTCGGATTCCTCGGTCTCGGTCCCTGGTACTACGACAACGGCGCCGTGGAGATTACGCACGCCGACGAGCGGCACGATCGCGTGGACGTGGTGACGCGCGGGTTTCTCGGACTGACGGTTGGCTGCGCGCGCTGCCACGATCACAAGTACGACCCCATCCTCGCGAAGGACTACTACGCGCTGGCGGGTGTGTTCCTCAACTCCGACTACCACGAGTACGCGCTCGCGCCAAAGTCGGTCGTCGACGAGTACACCGCCCAGGAGAAACGAATCAAGCAGAAGGAGGATCTCCTCCAGGAGTTCCTCGACACCGAGAGCCGGCAGCTCGCGGCGACGCTCGCCTTCAGCGCGTCGAAGTACATGCAGTCGGCCTGGAAGGTCACCGGCGAGCCGAAGAAGGACGTGTCGCGCGTCGCCAACGACGACAAGCTGGATTTCGAGCTGCTCGATCGCTGGATCAAGTTCCTCGCGAAGCCGCCGAAGTTCTATCCGTACCTGACCGAGTGGCAGGCGATGGTCAAGACCGGCGGGAGCGCGGCGGAGGCCAGGACGCTCGGCGACCAGTTCCAGTCGCTGCTCGTCGACGTGATGTTCGAGAAGAAGGACGTCGACGAGGAGAACAAGATTATCGAAGCGAAGGCCCTGCCCGGCACGAAGAAGAAGAAGCCGGCCAATCTCCCGAACGAGTTCATTACCAACGATGATTTCTGTCCCGGCTGCGGCCTCGAGCTGAAGAGCCTGTCGACCGAGCGGATTCAGCTCTGGACCGACGTCTTCCGCCGCGACCTCGGGGAGGGGTTCGAGCCGTCGGTTGCCGAGTACGTGAGGCCGGGCCTGCTCGTCTTCCGCCGCTGGGGCCTCGAACGCTTTCTGAGCGCCGACCGCCGCCAGCACGTCGACGACCTGCGCGCCGACATCAAGGCGATGCAGAAGGCGCTGCCGCCGAAGTTCGCCTACGTCCACGGCGTGCAGGATGCCGACAAGGCCACCAATATCAAGGTCCATCTACGGGGGAATCCCTTCAAGCTCGGCGACGAGGTCCCGCGCCGCTTCCTGACCGTGCTGAGCGACGGCGAACCCGTGCCGTTCTCGAAGGGCAGCGGCCGGCTCGAGCTCGCGGACGCCATCGTCAAACACCCGCTCACCGCGCGCGTGATCGTCAACCGCGTCTGGAAGGGGCACTTCGGGACCGGCCTTGTGAACACTCCCAGCAACTTCGGCGAGAACGGCGAGCGCCCGACTCACCCCGAGCTGCTCGAATTTCTCGCCTCGTCGTTCGTGGATCACGGTGGTTCGCTCAAGAAGCTGCATCGCGAGATCATGCTGAGCGCCGTTTATCAGCTGAGCGCGGAGGATTCGGCCGCCAACATCGAGAAAGACGGCGGCGACCGCCTCTACTGGCGCGTCAGCCGGCGTCGCCTGACCGCCGAGCAGATTCGCGACGGGATGCTGATGGTCTCGGGCGCGCTCGATGAAAAGATGGGCGGACCGTCGGCCGACCTGACGCCTGGCTTCAACCGTCGGACGATCTATGGCAAGGTGAGCCGATACAAGCTGGATCAGTTCCTCCAGCTGTTCGATTTTCCGGCGCCAACGCTTTCCGCCGAGCAGCGCTTCGCGACCAGCGTGCCGCTCCAGCGCCTGTTCTTCATGAACAGCGACTTCATGCAGCAGCAGAGCGAGCTGCTGGCGAGGCGTGTGTCGACCGAGCCCGATGCGCGCACTCGAATCCGGAAAGCCTACCAGCTGGTCTTCGGCCGGCTGCCCACCGACGCCGAGCTTGCCGCTGGCATGGCTTACGTGTCGCAGGAGCCGATGCGCGCGTACGAGGAGCGCAAGGTGGAGGCGGCGAAGACGGAGCTCGCCGCGGCGAGCGGGGCCGGCGGCAAGGCCGCCACCGGCGCCCAGACCAAGGACCCGTCCGAGGCCAAGACGGCCGACGACGCCGCCGCGGCGATGACCGGCGACGGGATGATGGCCGGAGTCGTGCCGGGTGCGGGAGGCAAAGCGGCTCCGCCGGTGCTGCTGCCCGTCACGGCGTTTGGCCGGTACCTGAAGGTGCTCCTCAGCTCGAGCGAATTCATCTTCATCAACTGAGATTGGCGGGTCGTCAACATGGGGCGCGGATCACGGTACACGGGACGCGGATTGCGCGGATCACAGACACCATGAGTCATAGGGACCCGGCACCAGTCACACGACGCGACGCGCTGTGTCGTATCGGCAATGGCTTCGGAATGCTCGCCTTTGCCGGGATGGTCGGGGAGTCACTGGCAACGGCTGCGACGTTCGGCCCTCAGGGTGCGGCGGCGGGGAAGGGATTGCACCATCCGGCCAAAGCGAAGCACGTCATCTTTCTCTTCATGAACGGCGGCCTCTCGCAGGTCGACAGCTTCGATCCCAAGCCGGCGCTCGACAAGTATCACGGTCAGCCGATGCCTGGTGGCAGCCTGGCCACCGAGCGCAAGACGGGCACGCTGATGCGCTCGCCGTTCACCTTCAAGAAGTACGGCCAGAGCGGGATGGAGGTGAGCGAGCTCTTCCCGCATGTCGGGGCCTGCGCGGACGACATCTGTTTCATCCGCTCGGTGTACACCGACATCCCCAATCACGAGCCCTCGATGCTCATGATGAACACCGGCCACACGCAGGTCGGCCGGCCGTCGATCGGATCGTGGCTGACCTACGGACTGGGCACCGAGAACCGAAACCTGCCCGGGTATGTCGTGCTCTGTCCCGATATGCCGACCACGGTCGGGCCGCCGCTGTGGAACAGCGCGTTCCTTCCCGCCGTGCACCAGGGCACGTATATTTCCAGCAAGACCGAGAGTCCGGACGAGCTCGTCGGCAAGAATTTCGATCCGAAGACGCTGGTGTCGTACATCCACAACGAGAAGTTCACGCTGACCGAGCAGCGGCGCGAAATCGATCTGCTGGCCGAGCTCGATCGGCTGCGGACCGAGCGCGAGAAGCTGCACGACCCGCAGCTCGAGGCCGCGCTCCAGTCGATGGAAGTGGCGTATCGGATGCAGACCGAGGCGCCGGACGTCTTCGACATCCGCAAGGAGAGCGAGGCCACGCTCAAGCTCTACGGTCCCGGCAGCACCGCGCGTGGATGCCTCATGGCGGTTCGCCTCGTGCAGCGCGGTGTGCGCATGGTGCAGGTGTACTACGCCAAACGCGATCCGTGGGACGCGCATTCGGATATTCAGGCGCACCGTAAGAACGCTCGAGACTCCGATCAGCCATTCGCCGCGGTGATCAAAGATCTGAAGTCTCGCGGGTTGCTGGACGAGACGCTGGTGATTTGCGGGTCAGAATTCGGCCGCACGCCGGTGTGCGAGGTCGGCGGCGGCGGCAACGGCGCCAACAACGGCCGCGATCACAATCCGTTCGGCTTCACGATGTGGCTCGCGGGCGGCGGCGTGAAGAAGGGAACGATCTACGGGGCGACCGATGACTTCGGCTTCAAGGCGATCGAGAAGCCCGTGCACGTCCACGATCTCCACGCCACGATCCTGCACCTGATGGGCATCGACCACACGAAGCTCACCTATCGCTACAGCGGCCGCGATTTCAGGCTGACGGACGTGTCGGGGACGGTGATTCGAGACATCCTGGCCTGACGAGTCCGGTCACATCTCGAGCCGCTCGCGTGGCGCCAGCCGCTTGATCAGCCCGTCATCGGCCGTCGCGAATCGCCACCCGCGGAGGCGTGCGTGCGCGACCAGCAGGCGGTCGAACGGATCGCGCGTCCAGGA
>CAVRYF010000031.1:0-15088 GCA_963725325.1 uncultured Acidobacteriota bacterium
AACCGCGACTTCGCCGCCACGAGCTTGGCGGTCGTCGTCTTCACCGCCATCTCGGTCGCCTCGCCGAGAATCGTGTCGCGGAAGTCGGACGAGCCGAACGACACGCCACCGAACGCCGCCACCGCCGCCGCCACCGCCGGCCGCCGCCGAGCAGCAGGCCGCTGCGCTTCGAGGTGCCATCGCCCTTGGCGCTCGCCATGATCTCGGCGGTCGAGATGTCGATGATGCGGGCCGTGATCGCGACATTGGCCTTGCCCTTCGACGTGCCGACCGAGCCGAGGCCGAAGGCGCTGCCGTAGCCGCCGCCGCTGAAGCTCTTGTTGTTGTTCTCGGTGCCGAACTTCGTCACCGATCCGACGACCAGGTACTTGACGCCGAGCACCTTGCCGAGCTGCGCCATCGTCTTGGCGCTCGGGTCGGCGCGCTCGCTGTTCGAGAAGTTCTGCTCGGCGAGAATCGCATCGAGCCGCTTCCGCTCGATGACGCGGAAGCTGCCGTCGTTGACGAGCTCGTCAACGATCATGTCGGAGATGCCCTCGCCGATGTCCCAGGTGCCGCTCCACCACTGCTGGACGGTGCCGTAGTCGAAGGCGAGCACGGCAATCGTCGGGCGCTTGCTCTGAGCGGCCGTCGGCGCGCCCGACGCCATGACCACCGCGACTGCTGCGAGACCGACCGCTAGGGTACGGACCAATGCACGCACGTTTTACCTCCGGCAGAAAAAAGGCTGGGGATCGATATTTTAACCGAGAATGGCGCCGCGAGCAAACACCAAGACGCGCCTGCACGGGATTTCACGTCTGTTCCCGTGCGCGGCCGCTCACATCTCGGAGAACGCCGGCCAGTGCTTGTCGCGTTCGGACAACGTCGGCGCGGTGACCGGCCAGGTGATGCCCAGCGCCGGATCGTCCCAGCGAATCCCGAACTCGTGGTCGGGCGCGTACTCCTCGGTCGTCTTGTAGATCACTTCGGCGTCCGGACTGATGACGCAGAAGCCGTGCGCGAAGCCCGGCGGGATGTAGATCGACTTACGGTTGTCGGCCGAGAGTGTCACGCCGACCCACTGCCCGAATGTCGGTGAGCCTTTCCGGATATCGACGGCGACGTCGAACACCTCGCCGCGCACGACCCGCACGAGCTTGCCCTGAGCCTTCGGCTCGCGTTGATAGTGCAGCCCGCGCAGCGTCCCCGCACTCGAACGGGAGTGGTTCTCCTGGACGAGCGTGACCGCCAGCCCGGCCGCCTCGAACTCGGAGCGCTTGTAGGTTTCCATCAGGAACCCGCGCGCGTCGCCGAAGACCTTGGGAACGATGATGACGACGCCGGAGAGAGGTGTGGATTCGAACGTAGAAGACATGCGGAGCGGTCTCAGTGATCCTCGTCGAGAACGTGGAGCAGGTATTGACCGTACGTGCTCCCGCGCATCGCGCGGGCCAGACGTTCCAGGTCCCCTGCCGTAATGTAGTGCATCCGATACGCAATCTCTTCCAGGCACCCGACCATCAGCCCCTGGCGCTCTTCGACGGCCTGGATGAAGTTCGAGGCCTGCACCAGTGACTCGTGCGTGCCGGTGTCGAGCCAGGCGATCCCGCGTCCGAGACGCTGCACCCGGAGCTGCCCTCTCCTCAGGTATTCCAGGTTGACGTCAGTGATCTCGAGCTCGCCGCGCGCCGAGGGTTTGAGGTTTCTGGCAATCTCGATGACCTGGTTGTCGAAGAAATACAGCCCGGTTACCGCGAAAGACGACTTCGGATGCGCGGGTTTTTCCTCGAGCCCGACCGCGCGCCCCTCGGCGTCGAACTCGACGACTCCGTAGCGCTGGGGATCCCGGACCTGATACCCGAACACTGTGGCCCCGTGCTCCTGGGCGGCGGCACTCTGCAGCGCCTCGGAAAAACCGGCGCCGTAGAAGATGTTGTCGCCAAGCGCCAGCGCGACGGGACTGTCGCCCACGAACGCTCGCCCGATGATGAACGCCTGGGCGAGGCCATCCGGGCTTGGCTGGACGGCGTAGGTGATCGACACGCCAAAATCGCGGCCGTCCTCGAGCAGCCGCTCGAAGCTCGCCTGATCCTGCGGCGTCGTGATGATCAGGACGTCGCGGATCCCCGCCAGCATCAGCGAGGACAGCGGGTAGTAGATCATCGGCTTGTTGTAGACCGGCAGCAGCTGCTTGCTGATGCTGCGGGTCAACGGGTGCAGACGAGTGCCGGACCCACCGGCCAGGATAATGCCCTTGATCATCGCGGACCATTGTACCTCTGGCTCGTGTGTGCGCGTCCCAGGACGATATAATCGAACCCTCGGAAGGACACCTTGAGCTCTGAAAAGCCCGACGCGAATCCCATCACCGAATTCAGCAAGGCGATCGAGCGGGCCGAGGCCCTCGGGGTCGATACGACACCGGCCTCGCTCGCGACCGCGGACGCAGACGGCCGGCCGTCGGTCCGCATGGTGCTCTTGCGTGGCGTCGACGAGCGCGGGTTCGTGTTTCACACGAACTACAGGAGCCGGAAGGCCCGCGACCTCGAAGCCAACCCTTACGCGTCCCTCTGTTTTCACTGGCCGACCCTCGAGGAACAGATTCGCGTCGAGGGCTCGGTCTCCCGCCTGCCGTCGGACGAGTCGGACGCCTACTTCTCCGGGCGCCCGCGCGGAAGCCAGCTCGGGGCGTGGACCTCCGCGCAGAGCGAGATCCTCGAGTCGCGCGAACAGTTCGACGAAGAGTACGCCGCCACCGAAGCGCGCTTCGAAGGCCAGCCAGTCCCCCGCCCGCCGTTCTGGGGCGGGTTCCTGATCAAGCCGTCACGAATCGAGTTCTGGTACGGACGAACCGACAGGTTGCACGACCGGATTCTCTATGAACGTGAGGGTGTGAATTGGACGGTTCGGAGGCTGTATCCGTGAATCCGCGGCTCGCGGCTCGCGGCTCGCGGTTGCTAGGCCGCAGCTCAGAGCTTACAGACACAGCACGGCGCGCGGCTCAGGATTCGGACGTGTGCCGCCGCGTGAACCAGTAGAACACTGGAACGCCGGCCGCCAGCAACAGCGCCCCGCGCCAGGCGCTCGACGGGTCGGCTCGCACGACGCTCAACACGACAGCCGCGGCGACGACGACGAACGCGATCTGCACGTAGGGGTAACCCGGTGCACGGAAGGTCCCAGGTGGACGCGTTGACAGCGGATACGTCCTCCGGAACACGACGAGCGAGGCGACCGTCAGGCCGAAGAAAATCCAATCCGCGAACACCACGTAGTTGAGCAACTGCTCGTACCGTCCGGTCAGCGCCAGGGCGCACGACCACGTCGACTGAATGAGGATGGCGATCCACGGCGTCTGATACGTGGGGTGCAGCCGGGACAACGCCGGCAGAAACACGCGGTCGGCAGCCATCGCGTAGTACACACGCGTCGGCGCCAGGATGGCGAGGTCGAGGAATCCGAACGTCGAGATCGCAATCGCCGCGGTCACGAACCGATCGCCAAGCGCTCCGAACATGAACGCCGCCGCCTTCGACGCCGGTGTCGTCGTCGCCGCGAGCCCCTCGAGCCCGAGCGCGCGCAGGTACACGACGTTGACAGTCACATAGATCAGCACGACCGTGAGCGTGCCGACCAGCAGGCTGAGCGGAAGATTGCGTCGCGGGTTGTCGATTTCTTCGGCGATGTAGTTCGCGTTCTGCCACCCGCCATAGGCGAAAAGGATGGGCACCAGCGCGGCACCGAACGCGACGAGCGCGGAGACCGGTGCCGGATTCGCGCGCGCTTCCGACCACCAGCCGGCCGAGGAGGGCGCGAGGGCGCCGGCGATGATGAGGACGGTCAGCGCGCCCACCTTGAGCACGACGAGCACGTTCAGGACGCGGCTGCCCGGCTTGACGCCGAAGTAATTCACGACCGACAGCGCGGCGATGGCCGCGATCGCCAGCGGCACGGGTGCTCCATCGGGCCGGCCGGCAAGGCGTAGCGCGTAAGTGGCAAACGTGATCGCGACGGCAGCGATCGCGCCACTCTCGATGAGCAGGAGGAGCGCCCAGCCATACATGAAGCCCACCAGCGGGTGCCAGCCATCTCTGAGGTAGACGTACTGACCGCCAGCCTTGGGAAAGATGGCGCCGAGCTCCGCGTAGGCGAACGCGCCGGCCAGCGCGATGAGTCCTCCGGCGACCCACGCGCCGAGTACGAGCGCGCTCGTGTCGAGGCGTTGAGCAACAATATAGGGATTGATGAAGATGCCGGAGCCGATGATGCCGCCGATGACCACCATCGTCGCGTCGAATGGCCCCAGCGCGCGGCGGAAACCCACGGGGAGAGTCTATGCGATTTCACGCGCCCTACATGGAATGGGCGAAGAAGCGGCCATCGGCACGGTTCGATCTGGCCGGCAGCAATGTCTCGAGCTGCTCGATCGATGATCTTGCGGGCGCGCGTGACGCGCTGGACTTGTCGGGCAGCAACGACATCGGCTACCAGCCCCTCGTCGAAGCCATCGCGCGGCGGTACGGCGTTCGCCCCGAACAGGTGGCGACGGCCAACGGTGCCGCGGGCGCGAACTTCCAGGCATTCGCCGCGGTGCTCGAGCCGGGGGACGAGGTGCTCATGGAGCGGCCCGGATACGACCCGTTGATCGGTGCGGCGCGGCTCCTCGGCGCCAGCATCGTCAGGTTCGAGCGGCGCTTCGACGATGGCTTCGCGCTCGATCCCGACGAGGTCGCACGGGCGCTGACGCCCCGCACACGCCTCGTCATCATCACCTCGCCGCACAACCCGACGGGCGCTCTGGCCGATCGCGCGGCACTCGAAGCCATCGGACGGCTCGCGCGCAAGGCCGGCGCGTACGTGCTCGTCGACGAGGTCTACCTCGACGCCGCCGACCCGGCGCTGCAGCCAGCGGCGCTCCTCGGTGACCCGTTCATCTCGACGAGCAGCCTGACGAAGTCCTACGGCCTCTCGAGCCTGCGGTGCGGGTGGTCGTTGTCCTCACCCGCCGTCGCCGAGCGCATTCGCCGCGCGCGCGACGTCATCGACGGATCCGGATCGATTGCGACCGAGCGGCTCGCGACTCTCGCCTTTGCGCAACTGGATCGGCTCGAGGCGCGGGCCGCCACGCTTCTCGCCGTCAACCGCCCACTCGTGCACGAGTTCCTGCGCGGGCGGCCTGAGATCGAAGTGGTCCTGCCCCGCAGCAGCACGGTTGTCTTTCCCCGAATTCGTGGCGTTCAGGACACGAGCGCGTTTGCCGAACGCCTCTTCGCCGACCGCGGCACGGCCATCGTTCCAGGGAGATTCTTCGAGGCGCCAGCGCACTTCCGGTTGGGATTCGGAGGACCGAGCGAGGTGGTTCGGACGGGGTTAGAGCAATTAGGCGCGGCTTTGGACGGCCTGGGAACCCCACCCCCCTGCTGAACGTCTAGACCGCAGATGGACAGCCTGCTGAGCGACCTGCGATTTGCCGTTCGGGCGCTCCTGGCGCGGCCGGGCTTTTCGGCGCTCGCGGTCCTCACCCTTGCCATCGGCATCGGCGTCAACGCGGTCGCGTTCAGCGCCCTGAATGCGCTCCTCTTCAAGCCTTTGCGCTTCCCTGGCGTGGAAACCCTCGGATGGATCCAGACGCGGTCGCCAGGGAACCCGTACTCGCAGACGTCGTTACCCGACTATCAGGACCTTGCAAAATCCGCCCGCACCTTCGAATCGATCGCGGCCGAGGGCCGCATGCCGCTCGGCATGCACGACAGCGCCGGCACGCGTCAGATCTGGGCGCTCGTCGTATCGGGCAATTACCTGACCACGCTTCGAGCAAGGCCAACAGTCGGCCGGCTCTTCACCGATGCCGACGGATCCACCTCGACAGACGTGCCCGCGATGGTGAGCGCGCGCTTCTGGTCGGACCAGCTTGGCGGCGGCGAGAGCGTGGCGGGCCGCACGCTCATCCTCAACGGACGGATCGTCTCGATCGTCGGGGTCCTTCCCGATGGATTCCAAGGCCCGGGTGGGTTGTACGAGCCCGATGTCTGGATTCCGATTGACCGCATGCAGACCCTGAACCTGCCGTCGCGGCTATCCGACCGACACGAGGCGTGGCTGACGGTCGTCGGCCGTCTGGCGCCTGGCGTGTCCGCGTCGCAGGCGGGCGCGGATCTTCGAGTCGTGGCAGCGGGGCTCGCCGCGGATCACGCGGACACGAACAAGCAGCGCACGCTGGTGTTCACGCCGATGGCCGAGGGAGCCCCGGAAGTCCAGGCGCTTGCACCGATCGCGTGGATCGCGCTCGCCATCGTCGGTCTGGTGCTGCTCATCGCCTGCTTCAACGTCGCGGCGCTCCTCCTCGCGCGCGCGACGGATCGTCAGCGCGAGATCGGTGTCCGGACGGCGCTCGGCGCCAGCCGCGCGCGCATCATGCGCCAGTTCGCGATTGAGGGCTTGCTCCTCGCGGTGGTCAGCGGGGCCGCGGCCCTCGTGGTGGCGGGCTGGAGCGCCGACCTGCTGTCGGCCTTCAGCCTGCCGTCACCCATTCCGCAACGGCTGCACATCGTGGTCGACCGCCGGTTGATCGGTTTCACGGTGGTGCTCGTGGCGTTCGCGGGTATCGTGCCGACACTCCTGCCGGCGCTCCAGGCCACGCGGGTCAACCTCGTCGCCACCATGCGCATGGAAACGGCGCTCGGCCCCAGACGATCGCGCATGCGCAACGTCTTCACGATTGCGCAAATTGCAGGATCGACGCTGTTCCTGACGGCGGCGTTGCTCTTCCTGCGCAGCTTCTGGACCCAGGCCAGCACGAGCCCGGGCTTCGACATCGAGCATCTTCTCGTGCTCGAGCTCAACCCATCGGACTTCAACTACGACGCCGCCCGATCCCGGGTGCTCGTCGACAACCTCGTCGAGCGGATCCGCGCCCTGCCCGGCGTCGAGCGCGTCGCACTCGGCGACCGCATCCCGTTCTATGTCGGCTTCCCGAAGGTCACCACGCTCTCGGCCGACGGAACCGACTGCGCGACAGTCGAGTGCCGGGACGTCTACCTCTACGGTGTCGGTCCCGGCTATATGGCGGCGCTCGGCGTCACGATGGTGTCTGGCCAGGACTTCAGCGCACAGGACATCTCAGCGGACAACGGGGTTATCGTCAGCCAGAAGCTGGCGGCGCGGCTGTGGCCGGGCCGCCCGGCGGTCGGCGAATGGATCCGCGAAGGAACCGGCGGCCGCGAGCTCCGCGTGATCGGTGTCGCCACCGACGTCAAGCACCACATGCTCGGCGAGACGGCGCGAGAGTATCTTTATCGCCCGATGCTCGCCGGCGAGTACGCCGACAGGGTCACGCTCGTCGTCCGAACGACCGGCGACCCGGGCACGTTGCTGTCGAGCGTTCAGGACCAGGTGCGCGCGCTCGATCCGAGCCTGCCTCCGGGATCCGCAAAGACCATGAAGCAGCGGATGGAGATGCCGCTCTGGCCGGCACGAACAGCTGCGCGGTTTCTGGGCATCTGCGGCGCGCTCGCACTGGCGCTGGCGACCGTAGGCTTGTTCGGGATGACCTACCTGACCGTGAGCCAGCGCACGCGTGAGTTCGGGATCCGCGCCGCACTCGGCGCGACGCCGGCGAGCGTGATCGGACTGGTGCTGCGCGAAGGAGTCTGGCTGACGCTCCCCGGCGTCACGGTCGGACTGGCGGGAGCCGCCATCGCCGGGCGCCTCGCGTCCAGTGCGCTCTTCGGTGTGAGCCCCGCCGATCCGTCAACCTACGCGGCGAGCGCCGTGCTCCAGGCAACCGTCGCGCTTCTCGCGTGCCTGTTGCCGGCACATCGCGCGACCAGAGCCGACCCGATGCTCGCGCTTCGCGTCGACTAGTGTCCGGGGACTAGAACCGGACGCCCGCCAGCACTCCGATCACGCGGTGCGTTATCTTCTCCGGGTCGTCCTGATCCTTGCCGAGCGCGCTCAGACCCCATGTGTAGCGGCCGTCGATGGTGAAGCGGCCGGCTTCCCAGCCGGCCCCGAAGACCACGCCGTAGTCGAAGCTCTCGATGTCATCCCCAATATCATCGGTTGTCGACTGGCCGCTCGACTTCGCGGTCACCTTGGAGGTCAGTTTGAACCCGAGCGACGGTCCACCGAAGACCACCAGCCCCTTGCCCGTCGAGCTCAGCTTGTAGCGTACCAAGATCGGCACCACGAGCGAATCGAGCTTGAGGACGACCGACTCGAGGCCGGTCGCATCGAACGACGCGCCCTGTTGACTAAAGAGCACTTCAGGCTGCACGTCGAGGCGCGCGCCTATCGGCCACGTGAAGAATCCCCCTCCGACGAAGCCTATCCGGTACTTGAACTCCGGACCCGGATCCTGATCGGAGCTGAGCGTCGCCAGATTGACGCCACCCTTGACGCCCCAACTGGCCTCCTGGGCCATCGCCTGGGACCCGCACAGCAGGACGAGCACGAACACGCCGGACAGAACACGCATGCGTCACCTCGAGAGGACCACCTGATGAGCGCCGGGGGGAATCAGCCCTGAAAGCCTACGTCAATGTTAGGATTTGCGCATGCTCTTACATTCATTCGTCCTGTCCGTCGTCGCCCTGGTGTCAGCTGTCCAGACACCGGCCGCACCAGGCTCGCTGAAGTTCACGGCGCCTCCGGGGTGGCAGACTCGGACGGCGTCCTCCACCATGCGGGTCGCCGAGTTCGTTCTTCCGGGACGCGACGCCGCGGCCGGAAGCGCCGAGCTCGTGATCTACTACTTCGGCGGAGGCGGCGGCAGTGTCGACGCCAACATCCAGCGCTGGCTCGGCCAGATGCAGCAGCCCGACGGCCGGGCCACGAGCGATGTCGCCACCAAGGAGGCGAAGACGATCAACGGTTTGAAGGTCTCGCTGCTCGATGTCTCCGGAACCTACGTCGCCGAAGTCCGGCCGGGAGCCACCGAGAAACACAACAGCCCCGGCTTCCGCATGCGCACGGCCGTCGTCGAAACGCCACGTGGCCCGTACTACCTCAAGCTGGTGGGCCCGGCGGCAGTCGTCGAGACGTGGAACAAAAGCTTCAACGAGTTTCTGGCGAGTCTGACATTCGTGCCGTGAGTCACTGAGATTGGCTCAAGGCTCAGGGCTCAGGGCTCAGGCAAGATCTTCGAGAGTGTGGTCGTAGGTTTTGCTTGAGCCCTGAGCCCTGAGCCCTGAGCCAATCTCAGTAGCTCACCGTCGCGAGAAACTTCGGCGGCTGCCGGTGTTTCGTGGCCTGCTCGAACGCGTAGGCCAGAGCGATGAGCTTCGGCTCGCTCCACGCGCGGCCGATGAAGGCCAGACCCACGGGCAGCCCGTGGACGTCGCCGGCGGGCACGGTAATGCTCGGGTACCCAGCGACGGCGGCCGGCCCGGCGCTCGCACCGAGAAAGTGATCGCCGTTGAGCAGATCGGTCGGCCACGCGGGGCTCCCTGTCGGTGCCACGATCGCGTCGAGACGGAGGCGTGTCATCACGGCATCGATCCCGAGCGTTCGGGCGCGCGACTGGCACGTCGTGAGCGCCCGGCGATACGCCGGCGACGTCAGCGGTCCCTTCTTCTCCGCCATGACGAAGAGCTCCTGCCCGAAGAATGGCATCTCGAGGGCCTTTTCGCGCTCGTTGAACGCAATCACATCCGCGAGCGAGTGCACCCTGGCTGACGGACCGAGCCCACGCAGATAGGCATTCAGGTCGGCCTTGAACTCATAGAGCAGAATCTGCAGCTCGCAGTCATCGATCGTCGCCGCGGTCGGAATATCCGCGGGATCGAGGATGACCGCTCCGCGCGCCTTCATCTCGGCAATCGCCGCGTCAATCACTCTGTCGGCGGCCGGGCTGTAGCCGAAGTACCGCTTCCGAGCCACGCCAATCCGCGCGCCCTTGAGCGCGCCGGCATCCAAAGCCTTGGCATAGTCGACTACCTTGCCAGCCGACGCCTTCGTTGCGGCGTCGCGCCCGTCGACGCCGGTCATTGCCGAAAGGAGCACGGCCGCGTCAGCGACGGTCCGCGCCATCGGACCGGCCGTGTCCTGCGAATGCGAGATCGGGATGATCCCTGAGCGGCTGACCAGGCCCACCGTTGGCTTGATGCCCACCAGTCCGTTGAGAGACGACGGACAGACAATCGAGCCGTCGGTTTCCGTTCCCACGCCGAGCGCCGCAAGGTTGGCCGCGATGGCGGCACCGGTGCCTGAACTCGACCCGCACGGATTCCGATCGAGCGCATAAGGGTTCTTCGTCTGGCCGCCACGACCGCTCCAGCCGCTCGATGACTTCGAGGACCGGAAGTTCGCCCACTCGCTGAGGTTCGTCTTGCCGAGCACGAGCGCGCCGGCCGCGCGCAGCCGTTCGACAACGAAGGCGTCGCGCGCCGCAATCGACCCCTCGAGCGCCAGCGAGCCCGCCGTCGTCATCATCCGATCGGCGGTGTCGATGTTGTCCTTGATGAGGACGGGGATCCCGTGGAGCGGCCCGCGCGGTCCGCGTGCCTTGCGTTCGGCGTCGAGCGCGTCAGCGATCGTCCGCGCCTCGGGATTGACCTCGATGACGGAGCGCAGCGTCGGACCGGAGCGATCGATCTGCTCGATACGTGCGAGGTAGAGATCGACGAGCTGCCTGGAGGTGTAGCGGCCGGTCTGCATCCACTGTTGAAGCTGTTCGACCGTCGCTTCATCCAGCGGAAAGGTGGGAGGCGGGGCCTGTGCGATTGCGGCCACGGACAACACCGCGAACAGGCACGATACGATTCTGCTGCGCATGGCGCAGAGCCTAGCACGAGTGGAACAGTCGTCCCGTCTTTCCCTATGCCGACAGACGATCCACTATCTCGCGCCACGTGCGCGCCGCCGGTGTGGAGTGGGACGCGAGGGCGGCGCCACAGACGAGCGCGCCGGGAATACGCGCGGACGACCAGACGGGCTCGACCATCAGGTGGAGGTTGAGGCCCGAGACCTCGACGTCGAAAAGCGCCGGCACCGCCTCGGTCGCGGGAATCTCGAGACAGAGCCCCCCATAGCTGACGTCGACGACCGCGGCCGGCCTGCCCGCCGCCGTGACGCGAAAGCCGCCGAGGACCCGCTTGCGCGGCCAGCGCCGCTCACGCCGCGCGTCCGGGAAGCTTTGCCGCACGGCCTCGAGCAGAGCCGCAGACTTGATGGGCTTCTTGAGGAACCGGGCGCTGTATCGGCTGGCTTCGAGTTGCATCAGCGGCTCGTCGTACCCCGTCATGATGATGACGGCAGTATCTGGCGATTCTTCCCGGACCTTCTTGACCAGATGAATGCCGTTGAAGCTGCGCAGACGGATGTCGGTCACGAACAGATCGTACGTGTTCTCGGAGAGTATGCGCTTCGCGTCTTCATACGCAGACGCAGCGGTAACGTCATACCCGCTTCCGGACAGCAGTTCGACGATGCCCGCGAGCGCGTTCTCATCGTCTTCGAGAACCAAAACCCGATACTGTGACTTCATGATCCCGTCTGCACATAGACTTCGAGTGTATCGGGGGGATGGGCAAGGGTAATGCCGCAGCCGGCCGGGTCAAAAGCTCAGCAAAACGGGGGGATCAGGCGAAGCCCGACGAGCAATTTCGTAACGAGGTTTCGGTTTTGGTCGGGCGCGGGAATGCCCTAGTGGACGACCGTCTTGGTCTCGCGTGCCGCGTCAAGCACGCGGGTAATCAAGCCGTCGAGGCGGGCTTGCGGTATGTCAAACGGCCCCGCCACGGCGGCGCCGCTCGAAATCTCCATGGCGATAACCACTCCGCCGTCGGTGGGCTCGACGATCCAGCTGAAACCTCGCAGGTGGACGTCCCGGCGATCCTCTCCCGGGTTTTTTGCGCGGTCGATTGCGAGCAGCATCGACTTGAGCACGCCCTCGACGTCAATCTCGGTCCAGTCCGCTGGCGGATTGCCCTGGTGGTGGACTTCCTCGGTCACCGCGTAGTCACGTTCGCGCAGGACGATTTCGACGGTGTATAGCATTGGCCTCTTCAGCTAAACCATCAGTATAGTCGGACTCTTCACAGCTGCGCCGCCAGGGCGGCGGAGTCGGTCACGGGCTCGCGGCACGTGAAATCACGGCAGACGTACGCCGTCGCGCGCCCATCCCGCATGTGCATCTGGCCCACAAACGGCATCAGCGTCGAGAGCGCCTGCTGCGTTGGTCCGGGGCGCACGGGAACGACGGCAGCAAATGGACGATACCGCAGGGCAACCTCGCGCTGCAGCGCACGCGTGTCCTCCCGGTCGGCGGGTCCGACGATGACGATCTGTGTGTGGTCGGCGTGCCAGGCCGAGAGTCCCGCGAGCATCATCGGCACGACACGCGCCGCGGCGCCGACCTTGGGACCAAATCGTGCCAGCGTGCGCTCCGCTCTCGCGATCCAGACTCCTCCACCCACGAGCGACTCGAGTGCGAGCAGATTCAGGACCGAGACCGATCCGGCCGCGGGCTCGGCGCCGTCGTAGTCCTCCTTGAGCCGCAGGAGGACGCTCGGATCGTTGCCGGTCGTGCTGAACCACCCGGCGTCGGCTTCGTCCCAGAACAGCCGATCCTGCACGCCCTGGAGCGTCGTCGCCCACTCGAGCCACACGAGATCGCCGTCGGCCTGAAAGAGCTCGAGCAGACCGTGGATCAGGTAGGCGTAATCCTCCGCGTAGCCATCGATGGCCGCCTCGCCGTCGCGGTAGCGGCGCAACAGGCGTTGTTCGGATTCGATCCAGAGCGTCCGGCGGATGAACTCAGCCGCGCGTCGCGCGGCGGCCAGATAGCGCGGCGCGGTGGTGCTCCCGGCGAGTACGCGGGCGGCGCGTGCGAAGGCGGCGATCATCAGACCGTTCCACGCCGTGAGAACCTTGTCGTCGAGATGCGGGCGCGGCCGCTGCTCCCGAACGGCGAAGAGCTTTGCGCGCGAGCGGCCTATCCCGTCGACCACGTCTTCGGGTGTGTGTCCTGTTCGAACGGCGATGTCATCGACCGGCTGGGCAACGTACAGGATGTTCCGGCCCCGGAACTCGCCTTGCGGATCCTGCGGGGCGTTGCCGTCCGGCTCGATGCCGAACCGGCGGCGCACGATTGCGGCATCCTCGCCCGTCACCTCGCCAATCTCCGCGTCGGTCCAGATATAGAACGCGCCTTCGGACTTGTGCGCCGACGGATCGCCAGCCTGTTCGGGCGGCACGCTGTCGGCATCCTCGGCCGAGTAGAAGCCCCCTTCGCGGCCGGTCAAATCGCGCATGACGTAGGTCAGCGTGTCCGCCGCGACAGTGGCGTAGAAGTCGTCTCCCGTGGCCTGCGCCGCTTCGAGGTACGCGAGCGTGAGCTGTGCCTGGTCGTACAGCATCTTCTCGAAATGAGGAACCCGCCACTCCGCGTCGACGGAGTATCGATGAAAGCCGCCGCCGATGTGGTCGCGCATGCCGCCCATGGCCATCGCGCGCAGTGTGTCGGTCGCCATCCGTAGCGGCGCCTGGCCCAGATCGCCTGTGGCGGTTCGGCGTGCGTACTCCCTACAGAGGAGCAGGAGCTCCGAGGGCCGTGGAAACTTCGGCGCGTCGCCGAAGCCACCGTGCCGCTCGTCGAACGCCTTCTGGTAGCTCTCGACGGCTGCGTCGAGGGCGTCGGGCCCGGCGATTGTCGACTCGCCGCGGCCGTGAGCGCCGGCGCCCGTGACCATCTTCAGGCGCTCCAGCAGCTCCGTCGCAGCCTGCTCGACCCGCGGGCGATCGTTTTTCCACACACGTGCGAGCTCCCCGAGCAGGTCGGAGAAACCCGGGCGACCCCATCGCGAGGCGGGCGGAAAGTAGGTCCCGCCAAAGAAGGGCTTCAGCTCGGGCGTCAGGAAGACCGTCATCGGCCAGCCGCCCGACCCGGTCGTCGACTGCACGAACGACATGTACACGCGGTCGACGTCCGGCCGCTCCTCACGGTCCACCTTGATCGACACGAAATCGGCGTTCAAGAGCGAGGCGATCGAGGTGTTCTCGAACGATTCGTGCTCCATGACGTGGCACCAATGGCAGGTCGAGTAGCCGATCGAGAGAAAAATGGGTTTGTCCTCCCGGCGCGCGCGGTCGAAGGCCTCGTCGCCCCACGGATGCCAGTCGACGGGGTTGGAGGCGTGCTGCAGAAGGTAGGGGCTGCGTTCCCGCGCGAGACGGTTCATACGTGATCTCATCGTACCGCGGAGTGCGGACGACGCGAGAAGCAAAACGGGGAACCTGCCGGGATACAATTCGGCGCGTGGACCTGGCAGTCGAGACTCACGGACTTACCCGCGACTTCGGATCGCTACGCGCCGTCGACGGCATCGACCTCGCCGTGCCTGCGGGCAGCTTCTTCGGGTTCCTCGGGCCGAACGGCGCCGGCAAGTCGACGACGATCAAATGCCTGACGGGACTGCTGCGGCCGAGCGCCGGCGCGATGCGCATCCTCGGAATGGACCCGCTGGCGGATCCTGTCGCCGTCAAGCGCCGCATCGGTGTCGTGCCCGAGGACCTGGCCCTGTTCGAACGGTTGACCGCCCTCGAGACGCTGACGTTCGTCGCCGAGGTGCACGGGCTGGATGGCGGGACCGCCCGGGATCGCGCCGGCGACCTCCTCGAGCTGATGGACTTGAAGTCGGCGGGCTCGACGCTCGTCGCCGACTTCTCTCACGGCATGCGGAAGAAGCTGTCGCTCGCGGCGGCTCTCCTCCCCGCGCCAAAGCTGCTGTTCCTCGACGAGCCGTTCGAGGGGAATCGACGCGGTGGCCTCGCGACAGATCGAGGATCTCCTTCACTCGTTCGTGACGCGCGGCGGGGCAATCTTCCTGACCTCCCACATCCTGGAAATCGTCGAGAGACTGTCGACGCACATTGCCGTCATCGCGAAGGGTCGGCTCGTGGCACAGGGCCCCATCGCGAACCTCCGCTCGGGCAGCGGTGACGGGCGAAGCCTGGAACAGCTCTTCATCAGCCTGGTCGGCGGCGACCAACGCGCGCCGGTCGCGCTCGACTGGATCTGACCGTGTTCAGGATCCTGCGGGCGTTCGCCTGGATGCGATGGCGCGTGCTGCTGAACTCGCTCGAGCACACGGGTGCGCGGGACACG
>CAVRYF010000032.1:0-813312 GCA_963725325.1 uncultured Acidobacteriota bacterium
CATTCACGGTCTAGAGATGCGATCCGGCTATCCGAAAACAGGATCGCTCACGTGGACCTCAATCGGCGCTGATGACTTGGCGGTTCTGAAAAGAATTGATGACGGTCTCGTGGTACATCGCTGAATGTGACTCCACGCCAACCTTGGCGGCTACCCGGGACCAAACGGCGATACAGTTAGCAAGCCGAAGCGTTTAGGAATTGTCGCCTTCGTCTCGGCACTGGAGCGCGCCATGTACTGGTCCATGTCAATCGTCCTTGCGGCGCTCCTGCTTTTCACTCAGCAAAGTTTGCTTTCGCAAGCGAGCGCGCCGAGAACGCTTGTCGTCGTCGCCGCGCACGCCGATGACGAGGGTCCAATAGCGCCCATCCTCGCGCGGTATGCCCGGGAGGGTGTGCAGGTGCAGCTGATCATCGCGAGCGACGGCGTCGCGGGCGGCGGACAGCAGGGCAACATCCCGCGCCCTGACACAACTGTGCCGGGCGAGGAACTCGGCCGCCAACGCGTGGAGGAGGCACGCTGCGCCACGCAAGCCCTCGGCATTCCGCCGCCGATCCTGCTTGGTTTTCCCGACGGCAAGCTGGGCGACTACGTTGGCGACCGCACGCTCATCTACCGCGTGTCACAGCGCATCGCCGAGGAACTTGCGCGCCTTCGTCCGGACGCCGTGATCACATGGGGTCCGGATGGCGGCACGGGCCATCCTGACCACCGGATCGTGAGCAACATCGTGACGCAGCTTCAACGCGCGGGCGCGCCCGGAGTGCCGGAACATGTCTTCTACATGAATCTGCCCGTGGAGTCCATGCGCGCCATGAACCCTCAGCGCGGGGAGCCGCCCCTCACCCTGCCGCAGGCGAGGTACTTCACGGTGCGCGTCCCCTTCACGCCCGGAGATCTGCAGGCGTCAGCGCGCGGCATGGCGTGTCACAAGACTCAGTTCACGAGCGAGGTCGTGCAGCGCGTGCACGGAGCGGCGGCGCGGGCCTGGAACGGTGCGATCCCTCTCATTCCCGCGTTCTCCACGCCGCCCCTCACTGATCTGTTCCGGTAACATTCTGCGACTGCGCCGTCACTCGTCGGCGGGGAGCCGTATCTGTTCCGACGATCGCCTTGCGGCGCCGGAGTGACTCGGCACAGGTAATCCACATTTTGCCAGCTAAGGAGACTTACACGATGTCGACAGACGACAACAAGGCCATCGTTCGTCGCTTTTTGGAGGCACTTGACCAGAAAAACTTCGAGGCACTCAAGGAGCATCCGGGACTTTATCAAACGATCGAGCGCCAACCACTAATACGCGCCGCATTTCCTGATCTACAGACTACGATCGAACACCAGATCGCGGAGGGCGACACCGTTGCTACACGCGCAACACTGCGTGGCACGCATCTCGGATCCTTCATGGGAGTGGCGCCGACGAACAAGCAGCTGACATGGGGGGTTCTGTTGATGGACCGGATCGAAGCCGGGAAGATCGTGCTGCATCATGCAAATGCTGACTGGCTGGGTGTGCTCGTAAAGCTCGGCGTTGTTCCGGCGCCACCCGCAACCATCAGCCCACAGCCTTGAGTAGATCAAAGAACAGACGCTATCTGTCTACGAGTAATCGAAATCGTGGCTTCTCGACCAGCATTCACGCTGAGCGTGGCCTGACAATCGCTGTCCCGCGATACCAAATCGCGCAGTTCAGCCAACAGCAGCCCAAATCGCCGCCAGTCGGAACCATTGGAACTGTTGGATTTGCTAGGAAATAATCAAGTGGTCGAGACGTGCTCTGACGATGAGCAAGTCGGTTCATCAGGCCGCCTCACGGATGAGCCAGTTGCGGAAATCGTCCAGTGCGGCGAGCCAGCTCGCTAAGCTCAATAAAATCAATAGCTTGCAAGTTTCGCTTGCATGGTGGTCGTCTAAGTTATCTATTTGCAGTGGTTTGCGGACACGTAGGCCGCGTTGGACGATGTCCGCAACTGTCGGCGCTACAGAGAGATCGACCTTGGTCCACACTATTTCGTCGGGGCCTTCGACGTCGATGGTTTCATGCGCATCGTTTCAAAGGCTCGCTGAAAGAACTCGATCTGAGGACTTCGGGCGTTCGAGCCGACGGTTACGGCGTCGCCGAAATCGAGCAAGCGATAGTCAGGAGAGCGGTACGCAGGCCACTGAGGCAACCCTCCACCGTTTGGATTCCCTGTCTTCGCGAACCGCACCCACGCCGCTGCCATAGCCCCTGACACCGTCCGATCGATCTCTTCGAACTGCGAGGCGTCCCCACTCGTGTTGTCGAAGACGTATGCGACTTCAGAGGTATGCGCGGCGCCTCCCCAGGCCGCACGGCTGGACGGCGCGACCCGCGAAAACCGATACATGTAGACATCGCTGACTCTCGAAGCCGCGCGAGCTGTGAGTACCGTCGGCGCGACGAGTCGTGACTCGCCGTCCAACAGCGGCGCCGCCACTGAGACCTGTGCGTTGGTCGCTGCGGGATACTGCGCGAGCACTGCGTCAACGAGCTCTGCCGGAAATCTCGCGCGGACGAACGCGCGATAGTCATCGAGCGTCTTGGGCAAGTCCCTCGCAAAGAAGAGACCCTCGTCGGCGTTGTGACCGGTGAGGAGCGGTACTTTCACTTGGTCCTTCGTGCCCATGAGAACGGTGGGATCCTCCGGCACGTACATACCCATCCACGACCGGGACGTAGATCGGGCGCAAGGTCTCACTCGTGTTGGGCAGTCGCCCAAGCACCTCGTCTACGCTCAACGCGCGAAGTGTCGCGATGTCCCGTGCGATCGATAGTCCGCTGGCTTCCGCTGCTGCGAAGCCGTAGTACGGAACGCTAAGTCGCGGCTTCGGCCCGGCCACCGTCGACCCGAGGCTTTGCGCAATCGCGCGATGGAACAACCCTCGTGCGAGCGGCGAGACCATGAGGAATCCCTGGCTCGACGCGCCGGCTGACGATCCGAACAGCGTGACGTTCGCCGGATTTCCGCCGAACGCCGCGATGTTCGCGCGAACCCAGCGGAGCGCGGCGATCTGATCGAGCAGCCCGTAGTTGCCGGAGACTTGGTGTTCGGACTCGCGCGACAGCGCGGGGTGTGCCAGAAACCCAAGCGCTCCCAATCGGTAGTTGAAACTCACGACGACCACACCACGACGAGCCAGGTTCGTCCCATCGAGGCGGGGCAACGTGACCGTCCCGGCGGCGAATCCTCCACCGTGGATCCACACCATGACAGGGAGCCGGTCGCTGCTGGACTTCGCCGGAGTCCAGACGTTGAGGGTGAGACAGTCTTCGCTTGCGGGCCCACCCGGGAGCCCGGCGCGCACGGGTGCCGTCTGGGGACATCTCGGTCCGAACTGCGTCGCATCTCGCACATCTGTCCACCGATCGGCCGCCGCGGGCGGGCGCCATCGACGGTCGCCGATTGGAGGAGAGGCGTACGGAATACCCTTGAACGCAATGACGTCAGTCCCACTGCCTCGCACGGGCCCGGACTGCGTTTGAACCGTTGTCGGGACCGGCTGAGGCGCCTGTCCGTGTACGACGGTCAGAGCGAAGATAACGGCAACTAGCTTCAGGACCCAGCGCATAGATAACCCTCCGGACGTGGACTCGGATAAGTCGAGACAACTCGAGTCGGCGCGACAGCAACTGTCCAGACGACAGTCGCCGTTCACACTCGCGCATGTAAAATAGCCACCACGCGGCGGGCATGTCCCAGGGGATTTCCAGGGACGTTGCAGCTTTTGTCCAAGGATCCGCAGGTGCGCATTCGCTTCGGCCCGTTCACGCTCGATCTCGAGAGCAGGCAGCTGACCAGCGCCGGCCGGGAAATTCATTTCGAGCCGAAGGCATTCGAACTGTTGTCGGCGCTCGTGCTCGAGCGGCCGAAGGCGCTCTCGAAAGCGGACCTGCAGGAACGTCTTTGGCCCGGCACATTCGTCGCCGAAGCCAACCTCTCTAACCTCGTGGCCGAGATTCGGGCGGCACTCGGTGACCCGGCCCGTGCTCCCAAGTTCGTGCGCACCGCGCACGGCTTCGGTTATGCGTTCTGTGGTGAAGCGGTGCCGTTGACTCATCCCGGTGATGCGCCGCCAGTTCGCGAAGCATCCGAATCGAGCGACGGACTCGGGGGCACGGCACCCACGGGTTCAGCGCCACCGCGATCGAGTCGTGTTCCATGGCTGGTCGCCGGTGTGCTAGCCGTTGGACTGCTCACGACCACGGTCATCGAACTGCGCCGCGACGGCGGCCTCGCGTCAGCCGCTGGTCCAGCGCAGTTCACCATCGCCCCGCCGGACAATGCGTCGTTTGGCGGTCCGAGCCATGGTGGCAGCGGCACGGCCACGCAGCTGGCGGTGTCCCCTGATGGCCGGCTCATCGTCTTCGTGGCGCGCGCCACAACCGCGTATCAGATCTGGCTGCGACCGGTCGCCACGCTGGAAGCGACGCCGATTCAGGGAACCGACGGCGGGACCTTCCCGTTCTGGTCGCCGGACAGCCGCTCTATCGGGTTCTTCGCGGATGGCAAGCTCAAGAGGGTTCAGATTGCCGGCGGACCTCCGATCGTGCTGGCCGACGCAGTGGCCGGGAGCGGCGGGAGTTGGAGCCGCGACGATGTGATTCTGTTCGCGCCGGGGCCCTCACAAACCGGCCTGTTACGCGTCTCAAGCGCCGGCGGGATTCCGACGGTCGCCACGACGCTTGATAAGACCGCCGGCGAAGACGTCCACCGGTGGCCGCACTTTCTGCCAGATGGCCGGCACTTCTTCTACACAGCCGTCACCGGACCCTGCTGTCCGGCATCGACACCGTCCGTGATCAGAATTGCCTCGCTCGACAGGCGAGGCGCCGATCTGGCCCTTTTTCAGGCCGAGTCAGCAGTTTCATACGCCTCCGGTTATCTGATCTTCGCTCACGATGAGACCTTGATGGCGCGACCGTTCGACCTCGAAACACGTCAACTGCTGGGCGAGGCCTTTCCACTGGCCGAGCGTGTCACCACGGAGAGGAGCCGCTACGTCGGCGCGTCCGTGTCGGAGAACGGCACGCTGGTGTACGGACAGGCCAGCGCTGACGTAGCAAGGCAGTTGACCTGGTTCGATCGCACCGGCCGCGAGCTCGGCACGCTGAGTGACGCAGCTCCATACTCCGGCCTCGCGCTGTCGCCAGACGAACGCCGTGTGGCGGTGACGTTGGAAACCGGAGCTCCGAATAACGTCGACATCTGGCTGATCGACATCGTCCGTAACGTCCGATCTCGCCTGACCGTCCATCCAGGACGGGAAATGTCACCGGTGTGGTCGCCAGACGGCGCGCGGATCGCGTTCCAATCCTCACGATCGCGACGGCCGATCGCCTTGCGTCAGACGTTGAGCACGGAGACAGGCAAGGATGAACTGCTCCTGGAGGGGCAGGGGAATTTCACGATGACACCGAGCGGCTGGTCCTCGGACGCACGTTTCATCGCGTATACCACTCGAGGATCCAACGTATGGGTCCTTCCGTTGTTCGGCGATCGGAAGCCGTTTGCGTTCGCGGATAGTCCATTCACCGAAACGTCAGCGGTGTTCTCGCCAGATGGCCGATGGATCGCATACACGAGCAACGAAGGTGGCCAGGCCGATGTCTACGTGCAGTCGTTTCCCGGACCGGGCGCGAAATCTCAGGTGTCGAGAAACGGTGGGAGCCATCCTCTGTGGAGAGCGGACGGCCGGGAATTGTTCTATCTAGGACCGGATGGGACGATAATGTCCGTCCCGATCGGAGCCGGGCGCTCGTTCGATGCCGGACTGCCGCGGGCCCTTTTTCACGCAAACGTCTGGAGCCTCACGTATAACCAGGTCTACGCCGTGACCAAGGACGGGCAGCGCTTCCTCGTCAACGCGACGCCACAGAAGTCCACCGGCGCGGCCCCGCTAACCGTAGTCCTCAACTGGACGGCGGCGATCCACAGGTAGCGAATGCATTTCGTTTTCTCCAGGCTCCAGCAAAGAGACGAGACTCCGCTGCCGCCGCGGTGTGGACCTCCGACGGCAGATCGGGTTTCGTGCTCAGCCCGAGGGTCAAGTCGCCGACGCCCCGTCAGGAACGCAGCAGTGAGACTAGGCAATCTGGCGCGACAGGTTCAGCAGGTCGTCCGCATTCGCTCGAGCCAGCGCCCTTCGGAACATCCCAGTCCCGAAGAAACCGCCCCGGCTCGTTCCCGGACACCGTCGCCCCTATGAAGAACATCGTGGCCCGCTTACTCCGCGCCCGATTATCGGTTGCTGGAGTATGGCAACGAGATCAGCATTCGGTCCAACGCCGAGAATCCAAAACATTGACTTCTTTCAACAGGTCTTCGAGACGATGCGCCGGAAACCGGCGAGTCCGCGGATCCACTGAAGCAAAAGTCAGCACCACAACGGCGCCCAGCCCGGCGACCGCGGGATGGATTTCAGGCCGCTCTAAGGGTCGGTCGATCTTTCTGGCTTCGACCAAAGATCATCGTCGCTGAGTTCGCAATCGCCGTGCTCGGCCCGAGCGCTCGGTGTTTGCGTCGCGCTCAGCAATCACGTTGTCACGCTGTAGACTCCCGGACAACAATCGATCCGGCCGTGAGGAGCCACGGACAGTGCTGGTAATCAGCGATTCGCTGGATTCGGCCGTCTGCGCCGACTTCCACTCGAATGACTCCTTCGATCGCCCACGCGCCGTCGCGGAAATGCAGAAGAACGATTGTCGGCTCACCGTCTACGTCGCCCAGTGCCAGCCGCCACGTCACGCGCATGTGTGAATAGACACTGAGGTAGCCGCCATCCGCGAAGCTGCCGGCGTATCGATCGGCCACGAGCAATCGGGCGTCGGCGCTGATCAGTTCGCGGAGTCCATCCCAGTCCTGGCGATTGAACCGTTCGACGTACAGGCGAAGGATCTCTTGATTCTGGAATGTCGGTTGGCGCGTCGCTGCGGATCGGTCGTTCAAAAACGCCAATTTCGATCGGCCCCGGTTGAGGGCCGCTTTCACGCCGCCTACCGTTGAGTCGACGAGTTCCGCGATTTCCTCGACCGAATAATCGAAGACGTCCTTGAGGAGCACACATGCCCGCTCCTTCGGAGGCAGGTTAAGAACCAGATGCTCGATGGCGGGCCCGACGCCGAACCCGGACAACTCGTGCGGCGCGACGAAGTCCGGCTCCGCCGCCGCGGTTTCCGCTTCGACTCGGACCCCACGGCGCCGAAGGAAATCGATACTGTGGTTGTAGGCGATGCGGAACAGCCACGGCGGCAGCGGCCGGCTGTCATCGTAGGTGTCGAGGCTGCGGTAGGCGCGAAAAAGTGCATCCTGCACGACATCTTCGCCGTCTGTGATCGAGCCCGTCATCCGGGAACAGTACCGGTGCAGCTTCGGCCGGATCTGGCTGATGGTTTCGAGAAACGCCAGGTACCGCGCGTCAAACTTTCCTGCGTCTTCCATCACCGAGAAGCCTTCTCCCGATCCCCCGCTTCGGTCCGATTGGGCTGCCCCTTTCCCGCCGTGATCAAGCTGTGCAAACTGTCGTTGATATAGAAGGCCCATGCGTCTGAGCAGCCACCGTAGCATTCGAAGGCGGGAACCAGGCCGACGTGCGTAAAGCGGAGTTCGGTCCTGCCCTGCTTCCTGGTGATCTCAAAAACGATGTCAGTGCCGTTCCACTCGGTTCTGTCCTTGACAAAGTTGATGTGGCTGTCAACGACATGCCAGACGACTTTCTTGCCTGGCACCCATTCAGTAATCCTCTGAGTGGTGTCATGGACTTCTTGATAGCGGTACTTGAATTCGGCACCGAGCGTGTCGGTGCTCCCTTCAATTTCTCCTGACCACCACCCACGAACGTTGTTGATTGCGTCGAAGACTTCTTCAGGCGATTGCTCGACCGCAAAAGAAGTCGTGTAATTCTCGGTTTTCATTGCCTTCCTCCCTTTGGGTTCTCTCACATTCGAGACGCCATTTCATACTCGGCGCGCTCTCGGGCGCGAAGACTGCGAATTGGCGCTCGAGTCCCTTAACGGCGCCAAGGCGCCAGCTCTCGGCGATGGACTGAGACGCGGGGTCAGGAAAGATCTCCTTCACCCCTTTCTACGGGCCTCGTCCCACAAAGGATACGTGCGCGGGATCAATCGACTGAGGGACAACCCTTGAGGAGCGCGAGTGGACGAGGTGGGACCACGACGTCGCCGTCGCATTCGAACGGCATCGGTGGAATCGAGACGAACCGTTTAGGCGCGAGGTCCGGCCGGGGTCGTCCTGGAGCAGTCTTTTCAACCAGTTGCGGTGGTTGCTCACGCCGCCTCACGGATCGGCCAGGGTCGAAAATCGCAGACCGTCGGAGAGAGTGCCACGGGCTCGACGCGGTAGCCGAGGCTTCGCAGTTCGCGGATCTTCTCGAATGCTAGCTGCATCGGCTCTCCCTCGCATCCTGGAACTCAGACGCTTGACGAGAGCCACACTGTTTCTTCCACGTTCGTCGCGAGAATACCCGGGAGGCGCCGGGGCTTGCGGTGACAGGTCCATGAGGATCCAGAATCACCTGGCGCGGCCGCATCGAGCGCCATCTCGTCGGTCCCCGGCCGGATCGAACCTCTGGCGCTGGGGGTCGACATAGGCATGCTGATCGAACCGCGGGGACGATCATCGAGAGGCTAGGAGGACGCCTCACGCCGCCAGACAGAACGGGCCAGGACGACCATGAGCGCCACCGCAATCGCGTTCAGCACGGCTTTGCCCACGACGTCGATGGCCGACCACTGGCTGCTACCCAGGAATCCCGCCACCATGCACACGAGCAACGCCCCGAATGCGAGCGCCCAGCGCTGGCGGTCGCTCCACCCGGCGGCGCTCGCCCACCGCCTCACGGCCAGCAAGGCGGCCGCGGCCCAGATGAGGCCGGCGAGGAGCGCGAGCCACAGGGGCGCCGGAAGGCGCGGAACGAAAGCGAGCGCAATGAGGAGCCACCACGGGGACGCCAGTGCCGCGGTGCCGACGCCGACAAGCCATGGTGGTGGCGCGGCTCGAGGAGGACCCGGTGGACCGTCCGCGGAACCCCGCAGCTCGTAACCGGCCAGGACGAGCAGGAGGATGGTCAGCATGCCCAGCGACAGGGTCGGAAGAGGAGGGTCGTACTTCGGCATGTGGAAGACCTGCGCCATGGCCACCCGCGTCCACAGGCCCCAGAGCATCCATGACCCGAGGGCGAGGGCGAGGGCGGCCGTGGCCAGGCCTCGCGGGCCGAGCCACGCTTCTTCGCGTCGCTTCGCGAACATCAGCTCCGTGATCGAGATGGGCACGAGGACGATCCACACCGGCTCGTAGCCGAGCATGAACAGGAGCCAGAGCCAGTTCACGCCCCAGACACGGTCGTGGGGCACGCTCAGCCACGGAAGCGGAGCCAGCGAGGTCTGCAGGACGAAGAACTCCACCCAGATCGACAAGGCGAGCGCGAGAGCGAGGATGCTGGTCCGCCGCCCTCGCCAGCGCAGCACGACCTCCCGGATCAGCAGGGTGCCGCACCCCCAGACCAGGATCTGGGGGACCAGAGCGAAGACGAAGCTGAGGCGCGTGGCTCCGTTCAGCAGCCCGCCCACCGTCGGGGCCAGGAGGAGCAGGACCGCGGCCGGCGATCTCGACCGGAGCATGACCGCGGACATCCTAGAGCGCTTCCTGCCCGTATGCTTCGTCCATCGTCCAACTATCAGTGCAGCGGGATCGACAACCCGAATCGCATCTGCATCTCGCGCCGGCCGAGCGCGCTGAGGCTCAGGATCCGACTGTCGAGGTCGCGCGTCACCCACCGTTTCTTCAGCGCGATCGAGAGCAGGGCCGCGCCGAGCGCCCCCCCGAGATGATGCCTTCGTTCACTCCAGTCCAGACACCCGAACGCGAAGCGACGGCGCAGGGAGACCGCGGCGTCGATGTCGACGCCCAGGGCCTCGAAGGCCTTCCTTCCCTGCGGCGTGACCTCGTAGCCTTGGACGCCGGGAGCGGGATCCGACAGCCAGCGCAGCGCGCGAAAGCGATCGTGCAGTGAAACGCCCAGGCTGCCGGCGATATGGTCGTAGCAGGTTCGCGCCGCGCGCAGGGGATGGGACGCGCCCGGCGGGGCCTGCTCGCGACGTGGGCCGGCGAGCACGCTCAACGCCTCGAGCGCATCGGCCACCGCCGCCCCGTTCAGCCGGTAATAGCGATGCCTCCCCTGAGCCAGCCGCGAGACCAATCGCTCCTCCAGCAAGCGCCGCAGATGCACGCTGGCCGTGGACGGCGTTACCTCGGCCACGACGGCCAGCTCCGTCGCCGTCCGTGCCCGGTCGTCCAGGAGGCAATAGAGCATGCGCGCCCGCGCCGGCTCGCCGATGGCGGCGGCGACGGAGCCGGCTGCCTCGTCCGCGCGGTCGACATCCATAGTTTGATGGTATGCGAAGCGTCGCGTGCGGGCAAGGGGCAGACTGACCCCATGACTGCCAGCGCACCCGCCCCCGTAAAATCGGCCGCCGCCGGGCCATTGGAGCTATCGCGATGGCGAGCGCGGCGGCGGCCCTGCGTCCTGCCCCGTCCACACCGCCGGACACAAGGAGAGCGACCATGACCACCCCCGTGATCTGCTGTTTCATCCGCTATCAGATCGACCCGTTCCAACGCGACGCCTTCCGGGCGTACGCCGAGCGGTGGGGCCGCATCATCCCGCGCTGTGGAGGCCATCTCCTCGGCTATTTCCTGCCCCACGAGGGAACCAACGACATCGCCTGGGCGCTGATCGCCTTCGACAGCCTCGCCTCCTACGAGCGCTACCGCGCCAGGCTTCTCGCCGACAAGGAGGCGAACGCGAACGTCGCGGCGGCTCGAGAGAAGAAGTTCGTCCTGCGCGAGGAGCGCAGCTTTCTGCGCGCGGTCGACGGCACGCTGCTCTTCACCACGTCGACGCCCGAATCGATTCGCTGAACCGGGAGGAGTCGGGCACACTTCGATGCCGAGGAGGATGCCATCATCTTCCGTCGCCTCGCGGGTCGGGAGAGTTGGCTGGCGGTCCTGAAGGCGTGTCCTGTCAGCCCGGACGATGTGCCGCCCCGTCGGCGGACCCCGGCCAAGCGGCGAAAGCTATGAGTTGGCTGCTCGACACGGGCGTCATCTGCCAGCCGGCGAAGAAAAACGGCGACGCAAGAGTCATCGCCTGGCTCGAAGCAGAGCAGGACCGATGCCATACAAGTACCGTCGTCATCGCGCAGCTTGCGGTACTGGGTTCGGACGAAAGAAGGCCGGCAGCGACAGGCGTTGCAAGCGTGGCTGACGCGTGTGGTCGACGCGCTGCACGGGCGCATCCACGGATTCAACGTGTCGGTCGCCCACGTCTGGGCGGAACAGGAACGACTGCTCGACAACGCAGGTCAGCGCATGCCGGTCGAGCACAGGCACATCGCGGCAACCGCCCGCCGGCACGGCCTCACGATCGCCACGGGGAACGACCGGGCCTCCGCGCTAACGGCTGGCCCCCGTTCTTCACACTCGCCGCTCTCAACACCGCCATTCTGTCCAACCCGACGATTTTCATTTTCTCTCGCGGGCCTTAAGGTCAGCCGCAACTCCCTAGTTGTGGCGGTGCTCTCCCACCTAACGTGGCGAGAGCAGTCGCCGCACGTCCTCCGCCCAGTTTTTGACGACGACGACCGTCGCTGGTTCGGGCTGTTGATTCGGATTCGTCAATTGCTTGAGCATCAAGAAGCGCTGTCCGTCGGGCGCCACGTCATACGTGTCCGGTCGCTCGACCAGACCAAGTCCGTTGTAGTACGGCCGCTGTAGCACCCGAGACGGGGCGCCGACGCTCATGCGCGCATCGGTGCGAACACGCGCGCTCATCAGGATCCCATCCACTCCGATGAAGAAGATCTCGTGACCGTCGGGAGACCACCGCGGTTGCGTACCACCGTCTTTCGAGACGATCGTCCGCTCTCGATCCGGATTCGAGAATGGACTCACGAACACCTCCGGACGTGAGCCGGTGTCGCGGACCACATACGCGAGCCATTGGCCATCGGGCGAGACGGCGCCGTTTCCTACGCCTTCTGCCGAACGGATGACGGGCCGCGCGTGGCGCTCAGCGTTGAGTGTGAGCAGTTGGATGCCATCGAGGTCAAAGAAGAGGATGGCCGTGCCGTCGGGCAACACGGCCGATGCGCGCTGAATCGCTCGACTCTGTGTCAGCTGCTCGGCGCCGCCGCTCCCATCGGCCGCCTGCCAGAAGAGCGAACCCAACGCGCCGCCCGCTTGGGAGCTGAAGACCAGTCGACGGCCGTCCGGCATCCACACCGGAGACTGGTCCAGCCCGGGATCCTTCGTGACACGCGTCAGTGTTTCGTGCGCGAAGTCCCACACCCAGATGTCGTTGTCGTCGTCTTGGATCTCGACGGCGACTCGCCTTCCATCTGGCGAGAGCCGCAGTGTGGAATAGGGTCGTGGTGGTGCGGTCACGGCGATTTCCCGGCCCTGCCGGTCTACCCACACGAGCGTTCGCGGCGCTTCGCTGCTGCCGCCGTGCGCAACGTAGACCAACGTCCCATCTTGTGCGACGTCGAACTCGGCCACGCCGGTGGGCAGCGTCACAATCTGCGACACGACAACCTTCGCCGTGCCGGTGACTTCACGGCGATTGAGATCGAAGGCGACGCCCCATAGGGCACCGTGCGCGAGATAGACCAGGTGGCCGCTCGAAACGTAACGGGCCTGGCTGGCACCGCGAATCAACGTCTTCGACGTGCCGGCTGCGAGATCGAGCACGGCCACTTGCGCCTCACTGACGTCGCCGTTCAAGGGCGTGATCGTGTACAGCACTGCCTTGTTGTCGGGAAGAAACGCAGGCCAGAGATGATCGCCTTCGCCGCGCTCACGGGCCGGCCTCGTCAGGACCGTAACGTCTCCGCCGCTCGCCGGGATTTGCAGCAACCCCGTTGACGATGCCGCCGATGCGGCGAGAATGATGCCGTTGGGGCCCCAGGTGGCGCCACGGCTCGGTCCATCGAGTCGTGCCACTTCGACGGGTGGCCCGCCCGTCATCGCGACTTTTTTCAGCATCACACCCGCGGGCCCTGGCTCGAAGAAACCAACCCACTGTCCGTCCGGCGACATGAAGGGGCCTTTAGGCAGGCCGGATTCAGTGAGCGGCTGGGGCGTCAATTGATCGAGGGCGTATGCGAAGAGCTGCGTGCGATCTACGCGCGCCCCGCCCTTGTAAACGACGCGAGTGCCGTCGGGCGTAATCGCCAGATCGCTGGATTGTGGATCCACGAGCAGGGTCTGGTCCGCCCGCGTGGAGAGCACGAAGCGCGTGATCGACGGCTCGGTCACCGGCGTGGCTGGCCACAAAGCGATGGTTGCCGCCGCGGCACCCACTGCCGCCGCGGCCGCCGCCGCCGTCGGGAGAAACCAGCGACGATTGGACCTCGCTCCAGTATGAGAGACAGGGTTGAGTGTCGATCGTCTCGCCTGATCCAGATCCTCGAGCGCGATTCGCGCTTCGCCGACATCGCGGAGCCGGCGCGTGATGTTTCGCTCCAGGCAGCGCGTCACGAGCTGGCGCAACGCAGCGGGCGTCGATACTGGCAACCGGGACAAATCGATATCGGCCCGGAGCACGGCTGCGAGCGTCTCCGCGACATCGTCCCCCTTGAATGCACGTTCGCCAGATAGCATTTCGTAGAGAATGGCACCGAACGCCCACACGTCACTGCGTCGATCGGCATCGCGGCCTTTGGCTTGCTCGGGGCTCATGTAGGCCGCGGTCCCGAAGAGCGCGCCGCGCTGAACCATCGACGGGCTCGTGATCGCCGGGCTGGACGTGGCTAGGCCCTCTGCAACGCCCCCTGGCTGCACGATCTTCGCAAGCCCGAAATCGAGCAGCTTCACCGTGCCGTCCGGCCGCAGCTTGATGTTGGACGGCTTCAGGTCGCGATGAACGACGCCGTGTTCGTGCGCGGCTTCGAGCCCGACGGCGATCTGCCGAGCGATGGCCACGGCTTCGTCCAATAGGATCGGGGCACTGGCCAGTCGTTCGGCCAACGTCGGTCCTTCGACCAGCTCCAGCACGAGCGCTCGCGTGCCCTCAACGTCGGTGACGCCGTAGATCCCAGCGATGTTCACGTGATTGAGCGCCGCCAGGATCTGCGCTTCGCGTTCGAATCGCGCCAGGCGCTCGTCCAGTCCTTCGGCCTGAAGCGCAGATGACGGCAACACCTTCAGCGCCACGTCGCGGGCGAGCGTCTCGTCGTGCACCCGATACACTTCGCCCATCCCGCCGCGTCCCAGCGGCGAGACGATGCGGAAGTGGCCACCGACGAGCGTGCCCGGCGACCATCGATTGGGCGGTGACATCGGCGTGCCGTCGAGAACGGAGTGTGGCTCGGCGTCCGCGCGGAGCATGGCCTCCACGGCGGCCAGGAGGCGCGTATCGCCACCGCACGCCTCTTCGATGAGTCGCACGCGGTCCGCGGCCGGCGAGTCCAGCGCAGCCTCGAAAATGGCGCGCGCGCGCCGAAAAGTCGATGGATCGACGTCCGCGATCGAAACAGGTTGAGTCATCGGGACTCACAAGGCATAGCGCACGAACGGTCGTCTCAGTATCATGCGGCAAGACCCGAAAATGGGGACGACCCCTGATGCGGCGGCAATTACCCAATGGCTAGCCGGGTGGCGAGACGGCGATCTCGCCGCGCGCGACCAGTTGTTCGCCGTCGTCCATCCTGAGCTGCGCCAACTCGCGGCGCGCTTGTTGCGGCGGGAACGGCCGGATCACACACTGGAGCCCAACGCCGTTATCAACGAGGTCTACCTGCGCCTCACCGGCAGCCAGCCTCTCTCGTACAACGATCGGGCGCACTTCTTCGCCGTTGCGGCCCAGACGATGCGCCGCGTTCTCGTCGATCATGCGCGCGCCAGGGTCGCTGAGAAGCGAGGGGCAGGGCTCCGCCGCGTGCCGCTCTCTGAGGCGGACGAATGGGACGCGGCGATATCTTGCGAGCAGCTGATCGATCTCGACACCGAGCTCGCGGGGCTGGCGGCGGCGGATGCGCGGGCGGCGCGCGTCGTGGAACTCCGATTCTTCGGCGGACTGCTCGAAGAGGAGGTTGCCGAAGCGCTCGGCGTGTCGGTCATCACCGTCAAGCGTGATTGGAAAGCCGCTCGCGCCTGGCTGGGGGCACGGCTGCAGTAGTCGGGTGTCGGGTCGGTGATACGCGTCGCGCTCCTTTCCCGCTATACGGGACAAGGAGCGTTTCCGATGCGAATGATCTCAGCGCCTGGCCTTTCGTGTGTCCTCGTGATCACTCTTGTTGCGCTTGCAAACGGTCAGGATCGTGCATCCGACGGCCGCGCCCGCAATCCTGGTCTTTCTGGATGGTGTGAAACTCCGGTGGCGGATCGAAAAGCTGAGCCTGGCTGCTACACGACGGCCATCACCCAGCTTGGCGTTTTGCCTCGCGAGCCGTTGTATTGGCATCTCGACACGTTTCCTGATCGCTCGGCGGCAGAGGTGAAACGTGGCCCTCAAGGCACTGTTGTGGACGGCCACGGCAAACATTGGTTGTTCACGATCGCCGAACAGGCATGGCGACCCGGTGCGGGCGACCGTGTCGCCATTATTGGGCCACTGACAGTCGATCCCGGGGTTCCCTACACCGCGCACTATATGGAGACGGTGATCCCGCCGGGCTTCCAGGATGGTAAAGGGAACGGGCACCGGCATCCGGGTCCGGAGGCCTGGTTCCTGATTGCGGGTGGCCAGTGTCTGGAAACACCGAATGGGGTGATGACCGGCCAGGCCGGGCAGAGCATGCTCGCGCCTGAAGGTTGGCCGATGGCAATCGGCAGCCTCGGCTCTGAGACACGCCGAGCAGTCGTGCTGATCCTCCACCGCAGCAGCGAGACGTACGTGATGGCCATCAACAGCACACCCGATGCGCCGCACGCCCACTGGCAGCCCAAAGGCCTCTGTTCAGGTAAATGATCCTCAAAAATAGGCCTGTTTACGCCGCTTCGCGGACGAGCCAGTTGCGGAAATCGTCCAGTGCGGCGAGCCATCCAGTTAAGATCAATAGAATCAACGATTTGCGAGGCCGCCGATCGTTCGCTCTTCTAAGTCAAATTCCCTCAGACGTTTGTGACGCACAGGGCCGCACTGGACGATGTCCGCAACTGGATGACTGGTTCTCCTGACCTCACGCCGGCGCCCAGCAGTTCAGTCGAAAGCGAGTGACGTCGAGAGTTGTCGCCAACGGCTTCGTGCGTCGCTCGCGCCGCGCCTTGTTACACTTGGCCGCTCAAGGAGTCTTGGGATGCGAACGATGCTCCGCGTAATCGTAACCAGCTTCATCTTTACCGCGCCTCTCCTGACGCAACAACGCTCGGCCCCGGCCTCCGCCGACGTTGCGAACCTTCAGGTGATTCTGCTCGGCACCGGCGGAGGACCTACCGTCATCGCGCAGCGACTGGGGATCGGCACTCTTGTTATGGCCGGCCCGGAGCTGCTGCTTTTCGATTGCGGTCGTGGCGTGCCGACCGGGATCGTGCGCGCGTCCATCGCCTTGCCGGACGTGACGAAGGTGTTTCTGACGCACCTGCATTCAGACCACGTGATCGCGCTGCCCGAGCTGTATCTGTTCCCGTGGGCGGCCTACGGGCGTGCAGTCCCATTGCAAGTGTGGGGACCGGAGGGCACCAAAGCAATGATGGAGAACCTCCAAAAAGCCTTCGCCTTCGACATCCACACACGACGCGATGTGGATGAGAAGTTCCCGCCGGACGGCATCAAAGCCGTCGCCACCGACATTCACGAGGGAATTGTGTATCGCGCGAACGAAGCGACAGTAACGGCCTTCCTCGTCGACCACGCTCCGGTTCAACCTGCATTCGGCTATCGAGTCGATTATCGCGGTCACTCCGTCGTGCTGTCGGGTGATACTCGTTCATCGCCGACGGTCGTGCGTATGGCCAAGGGCGCTGATCTTCTCATCCACGAAGTCGGTCGCTGGAAAGGTGATCCTGCGCTACAAGGACCGCCGGACGAGCGACTGCCTTCGGGAGCGACGCGCGGTCAAGCGCGGATCATCGCTGAGCATCACACCGATCCCGTAGAAGCAGGCCGTGTGTTCGAGTCCGCCAAGCCCCGGCTCGCTGTGTTCTCGCACTACAACCCGGCGTTGGCGTCGACAATCATGCCACTCGTCAGGCGCGAATATCAGGGACGGGTGGAGCTGGGCGAAGACGGCATGGTGATCGACATTGGCGAAACGATCAACATTCGACGACCCGAGTCGCGATAGCACTCCGAGTTGGAAACAGCGCATTTGACCTAAGGTCGCACGACCGCCAGTCCCGGACAGATCATTGGCCGCTCACTTCGCGACCGGCTCGGCCGCAGGGCGCCGAACCCTACGCGGCCGACTCATCGTCGGCCGCTCGTCGGACACCTCGCGAAACCCTGGCGAACCTGTCAATAACGGGCCATTTACGCTGCTTCTCGGATCAGCCAGTTGCGGAAATCGTCCAGTGCGGAGAGCCACGCCTCTAAGCCTGTAAAATCAACAACTTACGTGATGAGTACGCAGACGAGTCGATAAGCTGTTGATCCTCGGTGACTTGCGGCGTCTGGGCCGCACTGGACGATTTCCGCAACTGGCTGCGATTGAACGAAGGTTCACGCCGTGAAAGCGGACGCCGCGCTCGTTTTGCTCTTGCATCCAATATGGATACTAATATAGTATCCATAAATGGCTTCCGTTAACACTCAATTTTCGATCGCCGTCCACGTACTGGCGGCAATCGCACATCACGAGGGAGTTTTCACGTCGCAAATTCTCGCAGGCAGCGTGAATGCGAACCCGGTGTTCGTTAAGAGAATCCTCGTTAAACTCTCGAAGGCGAAGCTGGCGAAGACGACTGTTGGTAAGTCGGGTGGTTATGGCCTGGCACGAAGCCCAAAGAGTATCTCCCTCTTAGACATCTACTCTGCGGTCAACCCTCCAGATGCTTTTGCCATCCATGCCTATCCCAAAACGAAGGAGTGTGTCGTGAGCCGTAACATCAAGGAAGTCATGAGCGACGTGCTGGTTGGCACTCAGGAGGCCGTCCGTAGGGATCTGAGGCAGACGACATTGGCGGACGTGGTGTCGAAAATCAGGGCCAGGTCCGGTTAGCTTTTTTTTGCTCTAAATAGATACTTTTATAGTAACCAATATTCACCGAAAGGAACACGAGATGACTAGACTGCATGGAAAGACCCCTGTGATCACCGGCGGAGCCGCAGCAAAGCGGGGCATGGATGCGCCCACCGCCGTTCTCATCGGGGTGACCGGAGGACTTGGTCACGCCCTGGCCAGGCTCCTCGCGGCCGAGGGCTTCCGGATGGTGCTCGCGGCGCGGCGCGAGTACGACGCCGCGGCGCTGACCGGCCGGAGCGACGGTTCGGCGATCTACCTGCGCGCGGACGTCACCGATCCGGCGAGCCTCGAGAAGCTGGCGGCGGCGGCCTTCGAGCACCTCGGCCGGATCGATGCGGTGGTGAACCTCGCGGGCATCTCGCCGCGCAAGTCCATCGAGGACTACACGCCGGCCGACGTCGACGCGCTGCTCGCGGTCAACGTGAAGGGGCCCATCTTCGTGACCCAGGCATTCCTGCCGGGGCTGCGCAAGCAAGCCGGCGGCGGCGTGGTCGTCCACCTCGGCGGCGCCATGGACGGCCGGGTGGCGCTGCCGTTCATGAGCGCCTACGCGGCGACCCGCGGCGCGCTGGCGAGCTACGTGCAAGGCGCCAATCGCGAGCTTGCCGGGACCGACGTGGTGCTTTCTTTCTTCGGGCCTGTGCCCTCCAACACCGAGTCGGAGTCCCCATATTTCGACATGTGGCGCAAGATGGGCGTCGCCCTCTGCGAGCCCGACGTGGTCGCGCGCGAGATCCTCGCCACCATCCGCCAGCGACGTCGCGCCCACATCATGGGCGGAGGGCTGCTCAGGATGCTCACGCTCGCGAACGCCGTGTCGCCGTCCGCTGCCGACGCGATCGGTCTGCGGCGGTTCGCGAAGCTCATCGAGCAGCATCGTCCACGCTGATCTCCGCGAGAGGAAACCCGGCAGTGACGAGAGGCATCCAGGCGAAGAGATGAGCGATCATTTCGACAACGGGCGGTTCTTCAACCCGAACGGCGCAGACGCACAGCCGTTCTGGAAGGCGCCGCGCATGCTGTTCGAGCGTTACGCCCCATGGCCTGCGCAGGTGCCAGTCGTGCAACGGCCCTCGCCTCCGCCGACCAGCGGCGACGAGATCGTCGTCACCTTCATCGGTCACGCGACCTTTCTGATTCAGACGAGGGCCGGCAACATCATCACCGACCCGGTCTTCGCGCAACGCGCCGGACCGTTCCGCTGGACGGGGCCACGGCGCGTCCGTCAGCCGGGCGTTCGCTTCGACGATCTGCCTCCGATTGGTTACGTACTCCTGAGTCACAATCACTATGACCACTGCGATCTGGAAACACTGCGGGCGTTGCAGCACCGCGATCATCCACGCATCGTGACGATGCAGGGAAACGCGACGCTGCTGCGATCGGCCGGCGTGACTCGGATCGCCGAACTAGACTGGTGGCAGCGGATGCCAGCTGAAATGTCAGCCATGCGGGGTGCGCAGACGCTCGACCCGGTCGTCACCCCTCGACGCGAGATAGAGATCACCGCGACCCAGGCGCAGCACTTTTCCGCCCGCACGCCCTTCGATCGCAATCGCGCGTTGTGGGGCGGCTTCATGATCACGATCGACGAGCAGCAGATCTACTTCGCAGGCGACAGCGGGTACGGTCCCCATTTCCTGGAGGTCGGCCGGCGTTTTCCGCGGATCGATCTTGCGCTGATACCGATCGGCGCATATGAACCGCGCTGGTTCATGAAGGACATTCACATGAATCCTGAGGAGGCCGTGCAGGCGCATCTGGACGTCGGAGCTCGCCGCAGCATCGGCATGCACTTCGGCACGTTTCGGCTGACGACCGAAGGACCGAATGAGCCGGTGGCCGCGCTCGGCCGTGCGCGGTCCGCTGCCGGAGTCGACGATGCCGCCTTCACGACGCTCGACGTCGGTGAATCCGCGCGCCTCTGAGCGGCTGACGGCGGCCGATCAAGGGCCAAAATCTGCGGATCGGTTCGAAACGGCAGCTCAAATTCACGAACGATTCCTTCCGGACTCATCACTGACTCCATTTGAGAGCTAACGCTGAGGCGCTCACATGGCGGGTGGTGGCGTTGAGAGGATAGGGGGCAGTCTTCCGCGGCACGATTGCGAAACCCTGGCGAATCCCTCGAAAACAAGGCCAGTTAGGCTGCTTCTTGGATCAACCAGTTGCGGAAATCGTCCAGTGCGGCGAGCCAGCTCCTAACGCACACAGAATCAATCACTTACGGATCCAGCCATTCTGGTGTTTCGAACTTCCACAGGCTAACTCGTTGATTCTGCGTCGGTAGCCCTCTCGAGCGAAGACTCTTTGGTCTGAACTGGGAAGGAGTGGGTCTTCATGCCGAAACCGTTCACGCTAGCGCCTGTCGCAACGATCGATCGAGATCGGTCCAGAGATCATCGATTGATTCAATGCCAACGCTCAGCCGCAACAGCGCCGGAGGTAGATGTTCCTGGCCTGGAATGGCTGCTCGGCGCTCCATTGTCGACTCGACCGCGCCAAGACTCGTGGCGTGTTGGATCAGGCGCAGGTTTGCGCACACGGCATCCGCCACCGCAGCGTCACCGCGTACATCAAACGAGATGATCGTGCCGTATCCCTTCAATTGACGCTTGGCCGCGGCATGGGTCGGATGTGTGGCGAGACCCGGAAAGCGTGTCACGGTGACGCTCGGGTGCTCGGCGAGCCGCTCGGCGAGGATGCTCGCACTGTGTTGTGCCCGCTCCAAGCGTAGCGCCAGTGTGCGCGCACCTCGTACCGCGAGAAAGGCCTCGAGTGTGCCCGGCGTTCCTCCGGTGAGTTCGCGCGAGTGACGGAGAGCCGCCAGCAGATTCGGGTCTCGTACCGTTGCTACGCCGCACAGCAAATCGGAATGGCCGCCGATGAATTTCGTGACGGACTGCACCGCGATATCCGCGCCGAGCAGAAGCGGTTGTTGATTGAGCGGCGTGGCGAAGGTGTTGTCCACTCCGAGAACCGCGCCATGCTTTCGGGGAGAGGCACAGATCGCGTCGATGTCGCCGACCGTCAAGAGCGGATTCGACGGTGACTCCAACCAGATGAAATCGGCGACGACACAGAGCTCAATCCAGCGTGCCGTGTCCTCGACTGCGAGGCGGCGGACGGTCCAGCGGCCTCGGTGCTGTCCCGCAAGCGCGAGTCCGGCCACGCCCTGATAGCAATCATGGGGGAGGCCGACGACGGCTCCGACCGGGAGTTGATCAAAGATCGCGGCGATGGCCGCCATCCCGGAAGCGAAGGCGACTGAGGATCCGCCTTCGAGACCGCCAACGATCTCTTCCAGCGCTTCCCAACTCGGCGTGCCGTCATCGCGCGAGTATGCCCGATGGTCGCCCAGCACGAAGTTCGAGGCAGGGGTCGGCGGGACGTTCAGTGGCGAGCCAGGGCTCCGATCGCGTCCCGCTGAGACCAGCCAGGATTCGACTGAACCCGTATCGTGGCCCTCCGTCGTCTTCATCGATCTGTCACTCCTCAGAACGGGTGGCGCCGAGCGGTGGGCTCACTGGTGCTTGACAAGCGAGTCCGCCAGCCTGACCTTGATGAACGCCTGCCGAGTGACGCCGAGCCTCCGGGCCTCCTGATCAATCTCACGCAATAGGTCGACCGGGAAATCCACGTTCACCCGCTGGACCGCGCGGCCGGGTCGGACGGCCTTGGTCAGATCCATGTGCGACGCCAGATTCGCGCCGGCGTCGTGCATGGCGTCCAGTTCGGCGGCCGAGACCGCTTTAGTCTTGGAGGTACGCTGCTTGTTCTTCATCGCGTGCTCGCCTGACGGAGATAATCCGAATACGGTTGTTCCGCATCGTGATGAACGCCGACCACACCACTTCGCCAATTCGCCCGATGACCTGCGCCCGAGGCTCGTCGAGCGAGCGGGCCGGAATCTCGAGACGGTCGGGATCGCTCCACAGCACCTGGGCGCCGACGAAGTCGATTCCGTGCTTCTTGAGATTGGCGGCTGACTTCGCCGGGTCGAACTCGAAGTCCATCTGGTATAAAAAGTATACCAGAACGGGCTTGGGCGGGAACGCGGGCGACGGTTCCTGCCACGCATTCACCAAGAGGAGGCAGTGTGACGCTCAGTGCGTGACGCACTCCGATGAACCAAGCGCGAGAGTGCGCCGGGATCGACTGGATCGAGACGCCTCTGGGAAGGCTTGCGTGGCGAAATGCTGGCGAAACAGTTGCGTTTTACGCCGCTTCTCGAATGAGCCAGTTGCGGAAATCGTCCAGTGCGGCGAGCCAGCCCCATAAGCTGATCATGCGGCTGCGTCGTCGCGGTCCAGCATCGGCAGTTTTGGTGATTGTGTCGCCGGCCCCTTTACGCTAGTCTTCCCGTCGGCGTCTGCAGGACGCCTCCAGTCCGCGGGAAGGGCAGCGCCCACCTGTTACGTAGCTGGTAGCAACTCATCACGCGACCTTTCTTCAGCCCCACGATGCGGACAGGGGCGGTTTTGAAGGAGGTCGTCCGTGTCCGATCAGCAGCCGCGCGTTCCCACCAACCTCGAACAACAGCACACGCGTGCTACGCATCTACTTCGCGACGCCAGGGACGGCGATCCCGCCGCTCTTGCTCGACTGAAAGCCGTTCGCTCGGACGCTGGCGCCCCGCGCCCGCTTCAACTCGCGGACGCGCAGCTCGCCATCGCGCGCGAAACCGGTTTCGACTCGTGGCCGATGCTCGTTGAGCATCTGCAGCAGCGGGACATCAAGGCGTTCCGCGATGCGGTGTCTCACGGTGAAAAACGGTAGGCGCGACGTGGCGAAACTGGCCCCCGATCAACAGAAAACGAGTGGCTCCCTACGGGCGATAGTTGAACACTGCACCCCCTTCACACACTCCATCGGCGCCCCACTCGATCTGCGCGGCGGGCCTTTGTTCAGTCGGTCCGAAGCGCGTCGACCGGCTGAATCGAGGCAGCTCGGTACGCTGGAATCGCGGCGGACATCATCGCAGCGACAAACAGCACCAGGCTGACGGCGACGAGCACGACCGGATCGTTCAGATTGCCGATCGACCACTGAGCTACAACCTTGTTGAGCCCCACGCTCAATGCGAGACCAGCGAAGAGGCCCGCGACGATGGCCAGGACCGCCGGCTGCACCGCAGCGTGTACGATGCGCCCGCGACCGGCACCGAGCGCCATACGGATGCCAAATTCTTTGAACCGGCACGACACCGAGTACGACACGACACTGTAGAGCCCGACGACTGCGAGCATCAGCGCAAACATCGCGAAGCCGAGCAACAGCAACGTCACGAACCGCTCACGGGCCCAGCCCGCCTCTGCCAGCGCGTCGTCCGCTGTGCGTACCCGCTCACTGGTTGATTGGGATCGACGGTCCGCACTGCCTCCCTAATCGATCGGGTCATCGACAGTGGATCGCGACTGGTCCGCAGGATCACATTCAGGGAATCGCTCAACATGAGCGTGTACGGCACGTAGATCGACGGCGCCGGCGACTCGTGGAGACCGATATTGGGTGTGTCGCCCACGACACCGACTATTTCGAACCAGCCGTCGCTGCCGGGCGCCGCCAGCCTGAAATAGGCGGATGATTTGACGTAATCGGGCATCCGAACTCGCCGTCCAATCGCGGATTCGTCAGGCCACAGTGCACGAGCCATCGTTTGGTTGACGACGGCGACGTGGGGCGTTCCGGCGCTCTCTGAATCTGACCAGACGCGGCCTCGAACGAGCGGGATCTTCATCGTCGCAAAGTAGTCGGCGCTGATCCGTTGGAGAAGCGGTGCTTCGTCTCCTGTCATGTCCTGTCCGGGAACTTCGACCACCGACCGTTGGCCCGACTGGGGTGGTATCCCGCTGTTGGTGGCGAGCGCGACCGATTCGACGTGGGGCACGTCTGCCATGCGATTCCGTAGGCGCTCATAGAACGTGGCGCGGTCGGCCCATTTCCTGTAGCCGTTCTCTGGAAGGTTGATCAAAGCGATCATCACATTGTGCGGATCGTAGCCAAGCGATGTCCGGTACAGACCAATGAGCACCCGGACGGCCGCGCCGGTGCCCGCGAGCAACAGCACCGTCAGCGCAATTTGAGCCGCGAGCAGGAGGTGATGCGCTCGCCGGCTTTCGACGCCGGCGGTCGTCCGGACAGTCGCCGTCAGGCGTGGGCGCGAAAACGACAAGGCCGGTGACAGTCCAAAAATCAGGGCCGACGCCATCGCAAGGCCCGCACTGAAGAGCAAGACCGGTACATTGACGGGCACTGCGATGAGGTTCCCGACCGGAACCGAATTCGGGGGCAAGAGCCTGAGGATAGCCGGCAGGCCCCAGTAGCCCGCCGCAACGCCCAGTGCGGCGCCGCTCGAATGCCAGGAGCAGCGATTCCACGAGGAGCTGCCTCATCAACCGTCCACGACTGGCCCCGATGGCGGCCCGCACGACGAACTCATGCGCCCGCGACGTCCCGCGCGCCAACAGCAGGATGGACACGTTCGCGCATGCGAGCAGGAGCAGCAACAGAGACGCCGCGAAGATCAACAGGAGGGTCGGCACAAAGTCTGCCGCCCTTTGTGTCTCCACCAGACTTCGTACGAGCGGACGCACCTCCTTCGGAAAGCGTTGCGGAGCCTCTTTGGCGAATTGGTCGAAGAGCGGCTGAAGTCGTTCTTCGGCCATGCGTGGAGTGACGCCCCGCTTGAGACGGGCCTGGACGCCCCATACGACTTTCGTATCGAACGTCAGATCAAGGGGAACGAGAATCTCCGGACCAGTGTAAAAGTATTGACGTGGCAGCACGCCAATCACGGTGTAGGGTTCGCGGTTCAAATAGAGGGTCTGCCCCACGGCCTCAGGCCGCCCGCCGAAGTGTCGCTGCCAGAACCGATAGGTGAGCACGACGACCCGTTGGGGCTGCTCGCCCGCCGGCCCGTCCGCCTCGTTGAAGACTCGTCCGAGGAGGGGCGGAACCCCGAGAACGTTCAAACCGTTTGCTGAAAAATGCTGGGTGCGCACCGCTTCCGGGAGGCCCCGGCCGGTCAGCGTCATCTGCCAGGTGTTCGAGGCGAAGGCGCCGTCCAAGACGTCGCTCTGTTGAAGGGCGACGAGCTGTCGCGCCGTGACAGACAGACCACGCGGCTTGCCTTTGTCGTTCATGTCAAGCCTGACGATCCGATTGATGTCGGCGAATGGGAAAGGATTCAGTAGTGCCGCGTTCACGATGCTAAACACCCCTGTAGCGGCGGCAATCCCGACTGCCAGGGAGACGACAGCCGTCGCGGCGAAACCGGGGCTCCGGCGGAAGGTACGCAGCGCATAGCGCAGATCTTGCCAGAAGTGTTCGAGCCATATGCCCCGCCGCACGTCCCTGACAGCGTCTTTCACTTGCCCAGTCCCGCCGAGTTCCAATCGTGCCGCCCGTCGTGCAGCGGCGTCCTCCATGCCGGTTGCGCGATATTCGTCAACCAATAATTCGAGGTGCGCATGCACTTCCTCGTCGAGATCGCGCTCGACGGCGCCATGACGCGACAAGTTGCGGAAAAGCGTCGCAAGGAAGCGCATGGCTGGCTCTTATGAAGTGGCTTTGATTGCCCAGCCGATCGCCGCGACGATACGCTGCCAATTGGTGAGCTCCGCATCGATCTCGCGTCGACCTACAGCCGTCAACTTGTAGTACTTCGCGCGTCGACGATTCTCTGACTCGCCCCACTGCGAGGCCAGCCACCCTCTCTCTTCCAAGCGATGCAGAGCGGGGAACAGGGATCCCGGTTTGACGTCGAACGTGCCGCGAGTAATTTGCTGGATGCGACGTGTGATGCCTACGCCGTGGTCTGGCTGGAGCAAGAGCGCACGCAAGATCAGAAGGTCGAGCGTCCCTTGTAGTAGATCAGTCTTTGGCGTGATACTACCCTCCTACAGATGTTCTGTATGAGAGTATGCGACCACCTACAGAATGTCAATAGGACGGATACGGTGAGCCCCGGATGCCACGGTCGGTAGTGAGCCGGCGGAGGTCGCCGGCTGCAGGCCGTTGATGACGGCCGCCGCTCGCTGCGCGTGGCTAGCTGCCGTGAAGATCGCGCGGTTGTCTGCCTCGAGCACGTCCAGCCAGTTGGCGATGTAGGCGGCGTGGTCCTCACGCGGCGCAAGCGTCAGATCAAGGTCGGCACAGAGGAACGCAGCACCGAGTTCCGCCACGAGGCGTGCGCACGTGAATGCTCCTGCTGTTGAGCGCGGTCTCGTTCGTACTTCTCAGTGCCTGCGTCAACTCGCGAACCTCATGCTCGTAAGTGCCACGACTCGTAGGACTACTACGAGGGCATGTTGGCCCAACCGCCTCCGGTCATACGCCGGAACTCAGACCTTCTCGATGTCCGGTAGCGTCCAGCTCTTGTCGAAGAATTCCTGCGTTGGACCGTACCAGCGAAAGTACGTGAACCAGCCCTTGTCGGCGCTCGTCTTGACCCAGTTGCTCTCGAGACCGGCGGGGGCGGCCGGACCGAAATAAAGATCGACAGACCCGTCGGTGTTCACCTGCAGTTTCTGGTGGGAATCCAAACCGGCTTTGTTGGTCTCGGTCTGGATCATTGAGCGCGTCATGTTGTCGTAGACCGTGACGGACCAGAATTCCTTGACGGGTACGTTCGCCGGCACTCGCAGGCGATAGCTCTTGCCGCCGTCGAGCCATGCGCCGCCCTTGTCCTTGGCCGTGCTCATGTATTGCGAGCCGGCGCCGACGATCGGCTTGATCATGCCGGCAGCGACCGAATACGCCTCGAACGTGTAGTCCGTGCGTTCGTCGAGCTGGCTGTAGTTCTCGGCTTCCTGATCCGGGTTCAGTGTCAGCACCCATTCCCATTTCGTACCGGGGTAGCTCGACGCGTTGCTCAATCGCGGAGCCGCACTGAGTGTTTGCGCCATGAGAAAGCCCACGTCGGCGGCGTCTGTCAGCAGTCGCTTCTGGCGTGCGTCGGGGTTAAAGGGCTTTCCCTTTTCGATGCCGAGCGGCTTCAGCATCGCGTGGAAGAAACGATCGCGCGGTTCGACCGGTTCGTGCGAGAGGCCATCGGCCAGCAGCTCCCAATACCCGTAGCCGCGCGGAGGAATCGAATCCATCGGCTTGCCACCACTGCGTAGGACTCGCGTCTTTGCCGGCGACGGGGCCTGGGCAAGCGGATAGACCCGAATGCCCGCCAGTGTGTCGGCGGCCGCCTTGACGTCGCCATCTTTCACGAACGCACGGCCGACGTAGATGTGACGATGGGCCAGGGACGACTAACAGCATCGGCGATCGCATGTGCGCCGGGTATGTGGATTCGGCAACGGGAATTTTGCGCTCGGATCCTCGGATGCGCTGGGTGCCACGAGGGAACATGCTGGGTGTGAGTTATCGGTAGACTGCTTGAGCTAGCAGAAGCTGCGGCGCTCTTCGCTCACCTCGCGAAACCCTGGCGAATCTGCCATAACAGGCCGCTTACGCGGCTTCGCGGATGAGCCAGTTGCGGAAATCGTCCAGTGCGGCGAGCCAGCCCAATAAATCCAATAAAATCAGCGACTTGCAAGGATGAGCCCAGTCTTGTCCGCCTAAGTCGTTGATTCGTCAGGTGTTGCGGGTGCAGGGGCCGGGACTGGACGATGTCCGCAACTGGTTCGATAGATGATGTGTTGACATCGTGTATACAACGCGCTAGGGTAGGGACATCGACGTCTCGACATGGGCGTCGCATAGGGAGCAAACCATGGCAGCCAGGGCAACCGCCGCTCGGACACGGACCATCAATATCCGCATCGAGGAAGAGCGACGCACGCTCATCGATCGAGCCGCTGCAGCTGCCGGGAAGGACCGTACTCAGTTCGTTCTGGACGCAGCAACCCGTGAAGCGACAACTGTACTTCTCGACCAGCGGTATTTTCAGCTGGACACAACTGCGTTCGCGAAGTTCAACGCTGCCCTGGATGCGTCTCCCGCCGAGAACCCGCGTCTGCGGGAGCTTCTCTCTAGAAAAGCTCCCTGGGAGCGATGAGTGCGGCAGGAATTAGCGCTCCAGAGCACCTGACAGCCGAGCACGACGTTAGCGCTTTCGACTCCGGTACGCCTGAACTCGACAATTGGCTGAAACGCCGAGCGCTTGCGAATGAGGCGCTGGGCACCTCACGGACCTACGTCGTGACAGAAGGCGGACGTGTGATCGCCTTCTATGCGCTTGCAAACGGCGCCGTTGCTCACAAGGACGTGTCCGCCAAGACGAGGCGCAACATGCCGGATCCAATTCCGGTGATGGTGCTTGCGCGTTTGGCCGTCGATTCCGCCTACCAGAAACAAGGTCTTGGTTCCGCGCTTCTAAGGGACGCCCTGCTCCGCACCATCGCGGCCGCTCAAATCGCTGGCATTCGCGCGGTGCTGCTTCATGCGATGTCAGATGACGCGAAGCGCTTCTATGCACGTGCCGGATTTCACGAGTGTCCGGTCGATCCAATGATGATGATGATTACGCTCGCAGAGGTTGAGAAGAACCTCAGCCCGCCCAGCGCGAGCTGACGATTGCAACAACAGGACCGGTGGCCCCGATCCTGACGAGCGCACAAGACAATCGTGGCCTGACTCGTCTGCACATCGACAGTGGTGAAGTCATCCATCAATGTGAGCGGAAACCGCGAGATCGACGACTTCATGACCGTCCCACGCTCGCGCCCAGGGTGAGGAGAAGCTCGTCCAGTTGCGCGAACGTCTCGACCATCGCATCCGCCGCCCCGGTGCCGGCAGCGTCGAGAGCTTCCTTCGAGGAATAGAGCTCGTGCATGACCAGCAGCGTCCTGCCATGCTTTTCCTCGAATGTCACCGTGGTGACAGGCCCACCCTCACCACCTTCCTCGTTGGTCCACACGAGGCGCGAGTGCGGTGTCACGTCGAGGTACGTGCCGAAGAACGCCATAGCATCGGGTTCGAACTCGAGACGGTACTTGCCCCCGACACGAACATCCATCTCACAGGAACGCAGGGACATGCCCATCGACTTCGGCAACCACCACCGCCTGAACAGCTCGGGCTTGGTCCACGCCTCGAACACGATGCGGGCCGGGCCGTTGAAGGTTCGGGTAACGACTAGCTCACGGTCGGACTTCCGCTCCACCGTCGTGCGGTTCTTCATGGGTGTGGGCTCACTCTCTCTTTTGGCGTCCATCGACCTTCTCCTTCCGTTTCAGTTCCTCGACAACCTTGTCCAGCTCGTCGAACCGTGCATCCCAGAGCTGGCGGTGCCTCTCGATCCATGCCGCCTCTTCATCCAGTCTGCGCCGGCCGAGCCTGCAGGTCCGCACGCGCCCGACCTTCGCCGTGGTGACGAGCCCCGCCTGCTCCAGGACGCCGACGTGCTTCTTCATGCCCGTTAGGGTCATGTCGAACTTGTCGGCAAGGTCCGTGATCGAAGCGTCTGCACGCCCGAGCTGCTCCAGAACACCGCGTCGGGTGGCGTCCGAGAGCGCGGCAAACGAGGCATCGAAGCGGGTCCGCGCATACTGAACCATCTGGTTCAGTATACAACACCGGATGGGCGGATGCAAGGCGAGGCGTCCACCTCTTTTCCGTCACTGGAAAAACGCACGTGATCCGTCAGCAGATCCTTGAAGACCTCGTATGCCGCCTTCGGGAGGTATGCATCGGTCATGATGCCGAACTGATGGAACATGTCCGGATTGCTGCTGTCGGCGTCACGAAGCGAGAACAGTTGGTAGGCGGCGATGTTCAACTCGTCCTTCTGCTCCAGCACGGATTCGATCACCTCCCTTATGACCCACGCTTGCCGGTCTGGCGTCCGGTCCGGCCCCGTTGGCCACCCGTGTTCGGTGATATGCAGCGGGAGGTGGCCGAGTCCTGCGGGCTCCAGCACGTCGCGGCGATGATAGCGGAGCAAACCGGCCGTGGCAGTTCGAATGGTTTGGTCGCCGAGGGACCTGAAGACATCGGGAAACATGTCCAAGCCGATGTAGTGGAGTCCGTCGACGAGCGCCGCGCCGCCGACTTTCACGAGCTCCGTGTAGAAGCCGGCTGACGGACCGAACAGCGGCGTGGTATTCGTGCCGATTCGCAGATGGCCGAAGCCGCGGCGCCTGGCTTCGCCGTTTGCGGCCTGCACGCCCGCCATGATCGCCCGAAGGACATCCGGATAGTCGCCATCGAGCATCGCATTGCCGGTGACGTTTGGCTCCTCGATGATTTGCACGGTTCGGGTGATGGCGCCGTACCGCTGAATGGCGCTGCGGACAAATGCCGCATATCCCTCGACGTCGCCGGATCTGGATTTGTACTGCAGGACGAGATCGAGCAGCCGCCCGTTAACCGCGTACACCTCACCGCGTGCCGGGGTCGCGATCTCTGTTCGGCCCGGTCCCGCGTCGTCCGTGAACGGCGCATAGCACCTGACCAGGAGCGGCTTTGCGTCAGGCCCTTGAGATCGTCAAGCACCGCGTGCACCGACGCGGGATCATCTGGAGCTCCGCTGGCCAGTCCACCCGCATCGTTGCCCGCCATACCCCCGGGATAGATACCAAACAAAAAGCTCACGTCAACGTTCCTTTCGAGACTCCAGCGGCCAGGCAATGTCACGGCTCGTGATGCGATCGATAAACGTGCTGAGCCACTGAATCTCTGCCTCCAGGACAGCCGTCCAGTAGGCCATCTCGATCATGTGCACCTCGATCCCGTCAGGCTGGAGAGCCGGAATGGCGTCGAGCTCCGCACGACGTGAGATCACGCGTCGTCGCAGTGCCGCCACCGCCCTGGCGCGCGGGAGAATGCCGATGTACGCAAGTCCGAGCGTGAAGCGGTCAGAGGCCGCAGGAGCCTCCTCGATGTGTCCCGTGACGCGCGCGCGGAATTCCTTCATGCCTGCGTCCGTGAGCTCGTAGGCCTTGCGGGCTGGACGATTGCCGACCCGTTTCGAACGCTGCGGACGGATCAGGCCGGCTTCGACAAGAGACTTTGCGAGCGTGGTAACGGAGGAACGCTGCGTCGAGAGAAAGCGATAGCGGTCGTTCAACCGCGCGGCGAGTTCGTAGGGGTGGGCAGGGCGTTCGACCAGTAGTCCCAGGAGGGGCAACACGAGGCGATTCGCAAGCGCGTCGAGAGGCATGCCGCCCAATATAGACGTAAACGTCTATATCGTGCAAGCCGGCGACCGATCTAGGAACAGGCCATTTACGCTGCTTCCCGGATCACCCCCAGCGAGCCCCTTCATCCGACCGTCAGCGCCCGGCGACGCGCAGAAAGTAGACGTAAGCCTCACGTTCGCGACCCGAAGGATCCGCGCTTATTAACGTAATCGTGTAGTCGTCGGCTGGCAGCCGACCAGCAGGCACTTCGAGGCGCGCGGCGATGCCAGCCGGTCGCGTGGCCGTCGACGCCGCGCCGCTCCAGACTTCCTGGCCGGAAACAGTACCGAATGACACCTCGGGCGCGGTCCAGTCGAGCATCGCTATCCCCTCGCTCGAGATCGAGCGCGACTATTTCAGTGCCATCGGGAATCACGAGGCTGGGACGATCGCCTCCACCCCGCACTCTCAGCGGGGCCAACGAAAAGGCGACTACGCGCGGAGACGGTGGAGGAGACTGCGGTCCGGACGGCCCAGCAGCCGATGACGGCGGAGAGAGCGTCGCCGTGGAAGGGGCAATGGTCTGCACGGACGACGCACGATACCGCCAGAGCCACAGCGTCCCAGCGGCGACGATCAGGAGCGCGGCTGCCGCCACAAGTGGCAAGCGGCGCGCTCCGATTCGCGCTGCCCGCATGGAACTCGGCGGCGTGTCTGGCCATCCGGGCGCGGCGCTCGTCGCCGCCAACCCGACGAGATTTCGAACCGTCTCGACGCGCACGCGGTGGCGTGGAGCGGCGAGGTAATGCCGCTCGAACCAATCTCGCGCCACCGGGTCGAGGCGGTTTTCCAGGTAGTCTTCGATGAGTTCTTCTTCCGCCGCAGCGACCTCATCGAGCGCATCCGCCTCCTCGAGATAGCGCTGCTCGAGCGCCGATTTCTCGGACTCGCTCGCCTCCCCGAGCAGGTACCGCCGAACCAAAGCCCCGTCCGCGGATTTCACAACGGCTCCCGTTTTGCCGTGACGCAGGTCTCGACGCACCGCTCGAGCTTGTCCCGAAAACGCCGTACGCGGATTCGCAGCGCATTCTCCGACACCTCGAGCGCGGCAGCGAGGCGGCGGCGATTCATGATCTTCACGCGCCCCTCTCCGTCGTAGTACTGCACGATGACGGACCGATCTTCGGCCGCCATCGTCTCCAGGCATTTGCCGAAGCACGTCCGCAGTGCCACGTCGTCGTCTGCCTGCCAGCCGGAACCCGCCGCGATTCCAGCAACTTCGTCGAGGGACGACGTCATCGGTGCACGCTGACGTTCCAGCAGGATCAGGCGGGCGATGCCGTACGCGTAGTTCCTCACCGATTCGACCGGGACGCCTTCCTCCAGCCGGCGCGCCACTCGATCGAGCGCTTCGTCGGCACACTCTTCGGGCGACGACGCGCCGCGCCAGTCGAGAAACCTGACGAGCGCGCGGTGAAGCCGTTCGTATTCTCTGGCCGCCCGGTCAACGTCGGCATCCAGGCGCTCCAGCAGACGAGCGAAGCTATCGGCAGTGATCGGCCGATTGCCTGTGGATCGTGAAGCCATGCAGTCGCATCGCAACGAGATTCTATCAAGTCGCGCGCGACCAGACGCGTCAATCCGAGCGCTCGTCTTCTGTGTCGCGACTGGCGGATTTGTGTCACGCCACCGACAAAAGTCCTTTGTTTTTTGCTATCGCGACATGTTTCTGGCGTAGTCGTCACTCACGCTGAGGGAACTCATGACCGGCTGGACAACCGCCACGAGGTGCGATGATGCGTAGGAGTTATACGGGCCCCGTCATCCTCGGCACCGGTGCCGTGCTGATGACCCTGATGCTCGCCAGTCGGCCTGCGGGAGCGAGCCGCGCCGACGATTTGATCGCGTCGCGGGATCCATTCGGTCAACTCCGGACCTACACCACCAATGGCTCTTTCGATCTTCAGAATCCGTTCTTTGAGGATCTCGGAACGAACGGCCGCGCCTGCTTCACCTGCCACCGCCCCGACCAGGGCTGGACGATTACGCCCGACGATGTGCGGCAGCGTTTCGTCGCGTCGGGCGGCGTCGATCCCATCTTCCGTTCGAACGACGGATCGAACTGCGAGGGCGCGGACGTCGGCACGCTGAACAAACGGCGGAGGGCCTTCAGCCTGCTCCTCTCCCGTGGGCTGATCCGGGTCGGTCTTGAGGTCCCGGCAAATGCCGAGTTCATCATCGACCGCGTCGACGATCCGTACGCCTGTGGTGCGCCGCTGACGGGCGCGTCGATGTATCGTCGGCCCCTCCCGTCCACGAACCTCGGCTTTCTGAGCGCGGTGATGTGGGACGGCCGCGAATCGTCGGCCACGACAACGATCCTGCAGGATCTCGCCCAGCAGGCTGACGATGCGACGATGGGGCACGCGCAGGCCGCCCGACATCTGGCGGACCCGGAAAAGCAGGCGATCGTCGCGTTCGAAACCGGGCTGTTCACCAGTCAAGCGATCAGCGACGACGCGGGATCGCTGCGCGCGGACGGCGCCAGGGGCGGCCCTGTGGTACTGTCCACAGAATCGTTCTTCATCGGCATCAACGATCCAGTCGGCCTGAATCCGACCGGTGTGCCATTCGATCCCCGCGCGCTCAGTTTGTTCGGCGCCTGGACGCGCGCGACCGATCCTCGCCGCGACGTACAGCGCGCCAGACGCGCCATCGCGCGCGGCGAGGAGATCTTCAATACCCGTCCGATCGTCCTCACCGGGGTCGCAGGCCTCAACAACCAGACGTTCTCGAGTGGCGTCACCGTGCCCGATCCGTTCACCGGCACCTGCACAACGTGCCACGACACGCCCGCCGCGGGCAACCATTCGGTAAAAGCGCCGCTCAACATCGGCCTGACCGACGCGTCACGTCGCACCGCCGACATGCCGCTCTACACGCTGCGCCGGATTTCTTCCGGTGACACCGTGCAGACGACGGATCCGGGCCGTGCGATGGTGACCGGCAAATGGGCGGACATCGGCAAGTTCAAGGGGCCGGTTCTTCGAGGGCTGGCGGCGCGCGCGCCGTACTTCCACAACGGATTCGCCGCGTCGCTGGACGAAGTGATCGACTTCTACGAGAGCCGGTTCAATCTCGGACTGACCGCGCAGGAACGGTCCGATCTGATTGCGTTTCTGAGGGCGCTCTGACCGTTGCACGCAACGCCACGCAACCCGGTCACGCCAGAAGACACAGGAGGAACCATGAATCTGAAACGAGTCGTCATCATCGGACTGAGCGGAATCCTGTCGGTCGCATTCATTCCGCGCGTTCACGCAACTCAGGATCACGATCAACACAACGCGCCGGTGGGTCTGGTCAAAGCGGTCCGCGACGCGACGAAGGATTTCCGAGACGTGAAGGTGGCGATGGGGGCCGGCTATGCGTCGCTCGGCAGCTGCGTCACTGGTCCGGAGCGAGGTGCGATGGGCGTTCACTATGCCAACGGGTTGTTGATCGGCGACGGCGCGATCGATGCGTCAACGCCGGAGTTGTTGATCTACGAGCAACGTGGCTCGCGGCTCTTCTTCGTCGGCGTCGAGTTTCTCGTGCTCGCTGATCAGTGGAATGCCGGCCACCCGGGCGGGGATCCGCCCGTGCTGATGGGGCAGCACTTCCAGTACGTCGGCACACCGAACCGCTACCGGCTGCCGGCCTTTTACGAACTCCATGTCTGGGCCTGGCGTGACAATCCGTTCGGCACGTTCGTCGACTGGAATCCCGACGTGTCGTGCGCCGAATTCAACCCGGACGGTTCCACCCACTGAGCCCAACGCGGCGAGCGCCGGCCGAACGCTGTTGCAGCTGGCCGGCGCTTCGCGCACAAGAGACGCGATAACGGGCGGATCAGTCATGGGCCGCCAGCCGCGTCGGCATCGGCATTAGAATCGGGGGGCACACGTCTGCTGGAGGACCCGATTGCACGAGCAGACACAACGGCTGCCCTCTCTGCCGGCGCGCGGGCTGGGTGTCCTGTGTGTACTGTCGGTCACGATAGTGGCCGGCCTCCATGCCCGACAGCCGACGTCGAGGGTCGGCGCTCGGGACGTTCAGGAGGTCGTGGCGCCAGGCGTGCCCGTCGAGCGCGAACTGGCGAGCGGACAAGCGCACTCCTATCCACTGGCGTTTGGCGGTGAAGAATGCGTGAGGATCGCGGTCGAACAGCGCGGCGTCGATGCGACGATCGTCGTGAGGGATGCCTCGGGTCGAGCGGTTCGTGAAGAGAATCGTCTGGGCGAGTACGGAACGGAGCTCCTGCTCTGGACGAGTCCCGGTCCGGGCGCGTTCACGCTGACCATCAGCGCGCGTGACAAGCCGGTATCCGCCGGATCGTACCGGCTGCTCGTTGAGATCGCTCCCGCCGATGAGCCGCGCAAACGAGCCTTCGAGCAGTATCGGGAGGGCTGGCAGCTCGTCTTACAAGGTCGACCGGGGTACAGCTCCAGCTATGCCAGCTTCTACTACACCGAGGTCGAGAGGTTGCAACGCGCGCTCACGGATTTCGAATCGACGCTTCCCTACTGGCGGTCGACGGGAGACCAGGACCTCGTTGCGGTCACGTTGTTCCAGATCGGCTACATCCAGGTCAAGCTGAAAGCGTACAGCATCGCGGTCGATCGTCTTCGAGAAGCGCTGGCCCGTTTCCGGGATCTCGCACGACAGCCAGAAGAAGGGCTCGTTCTCAACGAGCTTGGCACTGCCTACGCCGTCCAGGGCGATTACGTGAACGCCTCGACCTACTTCACGCAGGCGCTGGCACTCTTGGACGCGCTGCCGCGAGATGATGGCGCCGAGCTGATCTTCAACCAGGCTGTCGTCCTGCAGAACGCCGGCAAACTGCAAGAGGCCCTGGCGTTTTTCGAACGGGCCCGCGTCGCGTTTCGAACCGCCGGCAAGGCCGATCTCGAGCTGCAGGCCCTCTCGGAAATCGGGCGGACGCACTTCGCGGCCGGCGAGATGTTGAAGTCGCTCGCGGTGGCGAATGAAGGGCTGGCGTCCAGCCGTGCGCACCGCATGCCGATGCAACAGGCGCGATTCGCGCAGGACATCGGTCGCATCTATCTCTACCTCGACGACTACGATCGAGCACAGCAGTACTGCCAACGGTCGATCGCGTTGTTCCGAGCGGAGCGCTACATCAATGGCGAGGTCGCGACGCTGCTGCTCCTCGGTGATGCGCAGTACGGCCTGAACGATTTTCAGGCCGCGCAGGCGAGCTACGAACGCGCCGCATCGCTCGCACACGCCAATACCTTCAAGGAGGCGGAAGCTCGCGCCGCGTTGAAGCTCGGGAACGTCCTGGTGGAATCCGGCGACTTCGTCAGCGCGGTCGCGCAACGTGAAGGAGCGCTCGCGTACTATCGCACAACCGGCAATCACAGGTCCGAAGTCAACACACTCCTCGCGCTCGGGAAGACCTACAGACTGCTGGAGAGGCGTGGCGAGGCTGCGGCGACGCTCCAGGAAGGACAGCGCATCAGCCGTGACATGCTCGGAGGATACGCGGAGTCGCTGTTTCTCGGCGAGCTCGCCCTCGTGGCCCGCGACGATGGACGGTTCGAAGAAGCGAAAGACAATCTCACGGACCTGCTCCACAAGTTCGACGCCGAGCGTCGAAGCCTGCTCGCCCCCAGCCTGAGCGTCACGTTCGTCAACGGCGGCCAGAACTGGTACGAGGTGTACGCTGACCTGCTCATGCGCGAGCATGACGGTCATCCCGGTGCCGGCTACGACGCGCAAGCGTGGTCCGCGGCGGAGCATGCCAGGGCCTGGGGCCTGCTCGAGATGCTGGCAGGCGCGCACACCGACCTGGACCAGAGCGTTGATCGGGCGCTCCTCGACAAACAGCGTGCCCTGTGGGCGCAGATGAGCGCGCGAGCCGCCGAGGTCGCGCGCACGCCGAGCGGGTCGTCCTCGTCTGGCGCGACGGCCGCCCGCGCGGCGGCCGCTCTCGACGACCTGTCGGTCCAGCTGCAGCTCGCCGAAGCGCAGATCCGCGCCGCATCTCCGCGGTACGTCGAGCTGGTCGAGCCGAAGCCGGCGACGCCGGAGCAGCTCCAACACGATCTGCTCGACCGCAATACCGTGCTCCTGGAGTTTGCGCTCGACCAGCCGAACAGCTGGTTGTGGAGCGTGACTATCAACACGTTCGAGAGCTTCAAATTAGGCCCGCGATCCGAGATCGACGCGGCGTCGCGACGTCTTTACGATCTGCTGGTCGTGCGGCAATCGGGGACCGGCAGCCGTCAGACGCGGCAACGCGCGATCGAGAAGGCGGACGCCGAGTTGCCGACCGCTGCGGCGCAACTCGGCCGCTTGCTGCTCGCGCCCATCGAATCGCGACTGCGCGGTGAATGGCGCAACAAACGGCTGGTGGTCGTCGCGTCCGGAAGCCTCGACTACGTGCCGTTCGGCGTCCTCACGCTTTCGGATGGTCGGCATCTCTTGGCCGATCACGAAGTCGTGAATCTGCCGTCTGCGAGTGTGCTCGCCGCGCTTCGGCGCGAGGGCGCCGGCCGCCCACGGGCCGCGCGCGCGCTCGCTCTCGTTGGTGATCCGGTCTTCGATCGACAGGATCCCCGGCTGCGGCGCGCCACATCCGCTGTCCCCCGGCCGAACACCCCCCCTGGCACGACGACTGCGTCATTACCGTCGGCGCCGACCGCCTCGGCGCCAGCTGTCGACGACGAACTGCGGCATGCGGCCAGCCAGTTCAGGCGGAGCGGCTTTGAGCGTCTGCCCTTTACGCGACAGGAAATAGCCGCCATCGCCGCGTTCGCGCCGTCCAATTCTGTGCTCGAAGCTACGGATTTTCGAGCGAGCCACGAACTGGCGATGAGCGGTGAGCTTGGCAAGTTTCGGATCGTCCATTTCGCCACGCACGGGCTGCTCAACAGTCAGCATCCAGAGCTGTCCGGCCTCGTCTTGTCGCTCGTCGACGAACGAGGGCGGCCGCAGAACGGCTTTCTGCGATTGCAGGAGATCTACAATCTTCGCCTTCCCGCCGACCTCGTCGTTCTGAGCGCCTGTCAGACGGCGCTCGGCCGCGAAGTGAAGGGCGAGGGCCTTGTCGGATTGACGCGCGGGTTCATGTACGCCGGCGCGCAGCGGGTCGTGGCCAGCTTGTGGCAAGTCGACGATCTGGCGACGGCGGAGTTGATGAAGGCGTTCTATCGCGGCATGCTGCGCGAAGGGCTCTCGGCATCGGCCGCGCTTCGCGCGGCGCAGCTCGAAATCAGAGGACAAAAGCGATGGGCCGCACCGTACTACTGGGCCTCTTTCACGCTACAAGGTGAATGGCGCTAGGCTCGACATGATCGGTTGTTGAGCCGTGAACGTGTCTGTCGCCGGAAGGCGGTAGCGAAGCTGAGAGCACTGAGCCAAGACACACTGCCTTCGCGCGGCCAGCGAAGCCAGTGCGCATCCAACAGACCGACTTCCGACCCATCCGGCAGCATCGAAATCGTCCCAATTGCGGGAACATTTTCTGATACTCACACAGCGGTGATGATCCGACCTCTCGCGTGAGTCGCAATGGCCGTTTTCGAGCGCGACGGCGTGTTCAGTCCTTGTCCCGCGGCCGCGCTCTTTTCTTCGAAGCCATCCTCGCCTTTGAATAGCCTGGCTTGATGACGTCGTAAATGAGCGCGATGCGCCCCTTGTAAGGGATGAACGCGCTCTTCATCGAGTTGATCGTGATCTTTTCGAGGTCGTCCAGGGCAAGATCGAACGTCTGGTGAGCCAGCCTGAATTCCTTCGTCATCGTGGTGTCGCTCATCAGGCGGTCGTCCGTGTTCAGCGTGACGCGGAAATTGTATCGGTAGTAGATGCCGAATGGGTGCGTTTCGAGGCTTTTCGCGGCGCCGGTATCCACGTTGCTACTCAAACAGATCTCCAACGGAATGCGTTTATCCAGAATGTATTGCGCGAGATATCCCATCTTCACGATCTTCGTCGGATCCTGAGCATCGAGCCCGATGTCCTCAATCAGTCGGGTGGCGTGTCCGATGCGGTGCGCGCCGCACCATTGGATGGCCTGCCAGATGCTTTCTTTGCCGAAGGCTTCTCCGGCATGGATGGTGATGTTGAAGTTCTCTCGTTGAATGTAGTGAAACGCCTCGACGTGCTTTTTCGGAGGAAACCCTCCCTCCTCGCCGGCTAGATCGAACCCGACAACCCCACGCTCTCGAAAATCCACAGCCAACTCCGCCATCTCTCGCGAGAGTCGCATGTTTCGCATGGCGCAGATGATCAGCCCGTACTCGACACCGAAGTCCTTTGTTGCCGCGCTCGAGGCCTTTGAGCACGGCGCTCACCACATCGTCCCAATGGAGTTTCCTGGCCGTATGGAAGACCGGCGCGAAACGCGTCTCGACGTACACGACACCGTCTTCATGCATATCCTCCATCATTTCGTAGGCGACGCGTTCGAGGCTCTCCTCCGTTTGCATCACACCACACGTGTGCGCGAACCCTTCCAGGTACACCGGCAGGCTGCCCCGCTGAGCGCCGCGGTGAAACCACTCGGCCAGCTCGCTCGCGTCTGTTGTCGGAAGCGCTTTGTAGTGCTGGTCTCTGGCCAGCTCGATCGCCGTTTGGGGCCTCAAGCCGCCATCGAGATGGTCGTGCAAAAGGACCTTGGGCAAAGAGCGGATAAACGTGTCGGTGAGCTTCATGATGGTTTAGTGTCGGTCTTCGATCTCGCCGGCCCAACTCCAGTGCTGGCGGCTACATTGTTCCACGCTAACGCGCATAGTGGAGGCTCCGTCACCGCTCGGATTGGGCCAGTGAGTCGATGCGAAGCGTCTTCTGCCGATAGTGGCGTGAAGCAAATCGCGCGCGAGTCCTGTGCTTGACGCAGTCGGGTACGGAACGCTACCGAAGCATCAAACCAAGCACCGCCGCAACAGCAATGATCCAAACCAGTGTTTCGTGAGGACGAGTACCAGTGTCCCGACGATGATGAGCGTAGCGTGCCATGGTGGCCGCGCGAGATTACGCAGGAACGTAGGCCAATCTGATCACATCCTCGCCAATCCGATCGTGAGCCATAAGGCGGAGCGGCGGCCGGGGCCCGGCGAAATATGGCTTGCCGTGACCAAGCACGACCGGGTGCAGGTAGATTCGATACTCATCGATCAGGCCAAGTGCGGTCAGGCTGTGCGCCAGGTCCGGGCCAGCAACTTCGATCTCCCCGTCGCGCTCGGCTTTCAGCTCGCGGATCGCGCCCTCCAGATCAGCCTCGACAAGCCTGGCGTTGGGGCCGACCGACTTCAACGAGCGCGAGACGACCCATTTCGGCTGGTTCCGCCACGCCGCCGCGAAGGCGTGTTTCTCTGCATCCCATTCAGGATGATCGTCGTCCCAGTAACGCATGACCTCATACATCTGGCGACCGTAGACACTGCCCGACTGCCCCTGAGCCTCCTCGATGAAGTGGCGGAAGAGCGTGGGGCTTGGCGCAAACGCCATATGGTCGACGTAGCCGTCCAGGGACTGGTTCATGCCGAACACGAGCCTGGCCATACCACTTCCTTTCCTCACGCGGCACATCCGCGCGGTTCTGATGGCGTTATGCAATCGGTTGTAAGCTAGATCGACGGCCTCTACTTCTTGACGCCCAGTTCGAGGTCGAGTTGATCCTCGAACGCGCGCTTCTTCTCCGCGATAAAACGACGGTAGCCCTCCGGGTCGATCCACGCCTTCACACCCTCGGTTCTGGCCCGCTCTCGTTTGCCTTCGAGGTCGTAGTACTCATTGTGCTGAGCCAGCCAGATGTCGGGCTTCAACATTTCGAGGACGTGATGCGTGCGGCGATAGTCCTCGGCGATCCCTGGGTAAATAGGATTCTTCACCAGCCTGTACCCCGGATTGAAGCCGGCTCCGTCCGGGAACGCCACGACATACGGCTTGGCATCGACGGTGATGTTCGCGACCCAAGTCGTCGCTCCGCGGGTGTGACCAGGCGTGTGATACGCCGTGAGCAGCACCTCGCCCATCTTGATCGTGTCGCCGTCGCGCAGGATGCGATCGACCTTGACTCCGGGATAGACGAAATCGTTCGCATACTTGAAGTCGTCGCGGTCGCCGCTCTCCATCGCCTCCACATCGTCTTTCATCACCGCCAGCTGCGCGCCGAACTGCGACTTGACGAAGCTGAAGGCACCGGCGTGATCGATGTGGGCGTGGCCGTTGATCATCAACTTGATGTCCTCGGGCTTGAATCCGAGCTTGCGGATCGACGCGACGATCATCGGCCCGGAGGAGGGCATGCCCGTGTTCATCAGAAGATGTCCCTCCGAAGTCGTGAACAAGAATGCGCCCAGACCCTTGGTCCCGACGAAATACACCGGACCAGCGATTCTGACCGGCTCGGCCGGCTCCTCCCATTTCAAGCCACTCCTCGCAAGTTCAAGGAACAGCTTGTTGTTCGTCGCGAGGTCCTCTGGCGTGACGCCCTTTGGCAGTTGCTGGGAGAGACCTCGGGTTCCGAGGATGACGAGGAGGGCGGCGCTGGTTGCAGCGGTCGCCAAACGGGTTGTTCGGTGATTCATTCGATCCTCCAGCGCGCGGACACTCTTCATCGGACGGGTTGCATCTCGGGAAACTGCGCTCTGCGCGCGAACGAAGCTGCTGAGGTTGACCGCGTTCGTGCTCGCGCCGGTGGCGGGGGATTGCGCCGCCAGCGTCACCGCCAGTAGAGCAGCCGTCGCAACCGTCAGGATATGCATCATCGCACTTTCCTCAGCGGCGGTTCCTTCCCTGCCCCGTCAGCGACCTCTGGCGTCGGCAGATAGAGGCGCAACGCGATGTCGAAGAATTCGGCGTACACGCGGGCTGTGCGCTAGACAAAGCAGAACCCGCATCTTCCAGCTGACCGTAAACGATCGGCCGCCAGCCAACATCTAATGGGCGTCCGTCTATCCGAACGATGTCGATCGCTCTTCGCGGGTCTTCCACCAGATGCTCGAACGGATGGCCACGGTGCCCGGCGTTACCTCGGCCGCGCTGACGCGTACGCGGCTGCTCTCCGGCACCACGAACATGTACTCGACGTGGAAGCAGGGGCAAACGTCTCAGGCTCCGACCGAAGAGAACATGTACATGATGGACGTCTCGCCGGCGTTCTTCGCGACAATGGGGGATTCCGGTCCTACGGGGCCGAAGCTTCACTGATCGCGACGGCGCGACCGGACCCAAGGTCGCGATTCTCAACGAGGCGGCTGCGCGCCGGCTCTTCCCGGACGGCGACGTCCTCGGGCGGCGCATCGGCGAGTCGTTCGAGAAGTCGGGCGAGTTCGAGGTCGTCGGCGTGGTGCGCGACACGAAGTACGCAAGCGTCCGCGATCCAGGCCCACCGACGATGTACCGGTGCGTGTGGCAGACCTCGTCCAGGAACCTGCACGTCGTGCTCAGGACGACGCGAGTCCATTCGGCTCGTCGCCATTGGCGTCGTGCTGGGTCTTGCCGCCGTCCTGTGGGCCGGTCGATTTGTCCAGACGGTGGTGTACGGCTTGTCACCGAGCGATCCCCTGACGATCGGCGGCGCGGTGGCGCTCGTCGCTGGCGTCACGGCGCTCGCCGGCGGCGCGCCGGCGCGGCGCGCCTCGAACGTCAATCCGATCGAGGCTTTGCGGCAGCAGTAGGCATCGATCACCATGGGGCGCTTGGTGCACGATGGCGTGGTGATCGGGCCGAGCGCCACGGTGCTCGCCACGATCACTGTGACGGTCTACTTCGTCGTTCTCATGTTGCTCTTTCATCGTTCTGAGAGACCTGGTCACGGCAGTCGCGATGATCCAGGCGTCACGGTCAAATTGCGAAAGTGCGCCTCAGTGCCGTTGTCGAGCCACAGTGCGATGGCCCCCTTGCCAGTTGGCCCCGTCTTCACGTCATTGACGATGAGCGTCGGTTGCGGCTGGTCGTGCACGAACAGGCGCGCTTGCCCACCGCGGACCTCGATCTTCACTTTCGTCCACTCGCCGGCCACCAGGTCGACATACGACTCGTACTTCTCGGGTGTCTCCTTCCGCAGCCGGAACCACGGCCACTCCGGATGCGAGATGTACTGCGCTGAATGATTGCGCCGCACCTGATCGTCGGCACGGCCGTTCGTCGGCCTGAGGTAGAACGCGTCGTACGTGCGCATGTCGTTCTGCAGCCTGAACGCGAGGCCGACGAACCCACGCGCTCCCGCGAAAGCGCCGGACATCGCGGTACCGGCGATCTCGGCTTCGATCACGCCGTTGTCGAACTCGAGCCCCTCGACCACGGCAAGTTGCTCAACGGTGCCGCCCGTCATGGCCAGCTTCTCCTGCTCCTCGCGCGTCTTGCTCGCCAGCTCACGCTGAGCCCTCTCCGACATCGAGACCCGGATCCCGCGCCTGCCCTGCAGGGTCGCGGGTTGGGCGGTGACGTTATGGAGGCGGAGGCCGGCGACTGACTCGAGTGAGAAGTGCCGGCGGGAGTCTTGTGCCCCAGCCAGCGAGAACACCAGCAACGGCGACATCCACAGCAGCGAGGCGCGTACTCTGGCGCCGGCGATCCGCGTGTGGAGCTTCTCGGTTCTGGCCGCGGCTCGGGTTCTCGACATTGAAATCTCCATGACGTTCAGCTCTGATTCGACGACTCGATGTATTCTCCTATGCCACGAGGTGCCCGGCATGCGTCCACAGCCATTGATTTGTGCGCGTGACGTTGAAGCGAGTAGCAGGTGGTATCAAACGCTTTTTGTGTGCGACAGCGCTCATGGTGGACCGAACTATGAGCGGCTCGTCTTTGGCGGCCAGCTGGTTCTGCAGCTCCATCACTGGGAAAAAGAAGACCATCACGGGCGCATCGGCGATCCCGACGACCTGCCCCCAGGAAACGGCGTCCTGCTCTGGTTCGAGGTCGACGACTTCGACGCTGCCGTCGCCCGCGCCGAGGCGTTGAGCGCGGAGGTCATCATGCCGCGTCATCGCAATCCACCGGAAGGTACCGGCGGGCCCAATCATTGGGAGATCTGGTTGCGTGATCCGGACGGCTACAAGGTCGTGATCGCTAGTCCGGACGGCACCGCCGACGGAGACTGGCGCCCGTAGAACGCTGCGTCGCGACTCCTCGGCGCTCGTTCGTTTTCTCGAGCGTGCGTCGACGAAATCATTGCAGCTGCCAGGAGAAACGTGTCGAGTGTGCCTCGGCCCCTCCAGGTCTAGAGGCGATGCATGACCGACCACTCCGAAAGACGACATGAGCGTCTTGCGCGCGAGCGTGATGAAGAGCGTGTTGTCCTTCGCCTGGTCCTCCTTCGGGGGGTCTCGTCTTCTTCATGCCGTCACTCAATCACTTCGATTCGCGCCCAGTGCCCCGGCGCCTTGGCGAGCGGCGTGTCCGGCACGATTCGGATCGGTACCATCTTGGACATGTGGCGAGCCTGCGAGGCGAGCCAATCCTCTCGTGCAGGCTATTGGAACAGCGCGCGCCAGCCGAGCACATGGCCGACCTCGCGAGGAAACGGTTCGTCGCCGGCGTAGGGAAAGTAGACGCGGTGACCATCAGGTGAGACATCGTAAAGCGTGCCCCAATGCCCTTGCGCGAACGGGGGAACGGCGAGTCGCCGAGGCTGGCCAAACTCCAGACGCCCTCCGGCGGCCGGACGAACGGACACGCCGTGAAGGAGGCCGTGCAGATTGACGTAGAACAGCTCGGCGCCGTCCCGGCGCCAGACAGGCTGATCGCCACCGTCAATCGAGACGACGAGCCTCCGTTGCGGGCTGGAAAGAGTTCGTACGGACACCTCGGCGCGACCGGATTCGTCAGAGACGTAGGCGATCCACAACCCGTTCGGTGAGACCCGCGCGTCACGTTCCATGAACGATTCGTCAAGAAGTGGGCGAGCTTCAGCGCCCGCCTGCGTGGGCACGGTCCAGACGTCGCCGCCCGACACATTGACAATGAGCGCGCCATCGGGCGACCAGTCTGTCGGCTCGCAATAGGGGCGTGGGCAGCGGATCATTTTCGCGGCTCCCGTACCATCGGCGCCAGCCACCATCAGGATCGGAGCCGCGTGGGTGCCCGAGCGATAGGCAATCCGATCGCCATCGGGCGACCAGACCGGCAGCACGTCGAGATCCCGCGACGTCGTGATGCGCATCTGGCCGCCTCGCTTCAGATCGTCCACCCAGATGTCTGCGTCGCCGCGGATGGGGTCGAGTCGGTGACGCGCGAGCCGTCCGCCGTCTGGCGAGAGACGAAAGACGCCGGTGAGCTCTCGTCCCGGCCAGACCTCGAAATCGTCACCAATGTCCGTCACAGTCGCGACGTGCACCCCGTATGGGATCGGCGACGACGCAAATGCGAGCAGGTCGCTCGACGCTCCGAGGAGCGCGCCGTGATGCGGGCTGGCGCCAACAGCTGCCACGTCTATTCGTCGGGCATCTCCCGTCACCGCAAGCCGTGTCGTGTCGAACATCCGTGCTTCGATCCATCGGCCCTCCGCCGAGAGCAGCATGCCGGAGGAGCGATCCGGCAAGGGCACGTACACAGGTCCTGACGAGGACCGGAATAGACGCGCCGGCTGTTGGGGCGCATCGGCAGTAGTGCTGGCGAGGTACACCCCTCGACGCTCATCGTCGGTCGAGAGAACCTGGTAGAGAAAATGCACGCCATCGGAAAGAAACACGGGCCAACGGTGGGAAACGTCGGGGCCGGTGACATCCAGGACCGTGGCCGGTTCGGCCCGGCCCCCGCTTGCCGACACGCGCGATAGACCGGTGTCACGGTACTGCGCTTGGAACACAATCGTTCCTGACGGGCTCCACGCTCCTCCCCGTGCGTCGGGTGCGTCGCAGATCACCGCGGGCGCGCCGCCCTCGACCGCTACTCTCATCAACTTGCCGTTGGCAAAAAAGCCAATCGATCGACCGTCAGGCGACCAGAACGGCTGCTTCGCCCCTTCCGTGCCCGCGATCGCGCCGGGCTCGAGCTCGCCGAGGTCGCGGACGAAGATCCGGCTGATCCCCGTGCTATCGCGCCCGACAAAAGCCAGACGGCGGCTGTCGGACGCAACCGCGGGCGCTGAATCGAGCGAGAGTCCCGCTGGCAGAGACCAGTTAAACCTGGTTAGCGGGTGAACCGATTGATCGGTCGCCGAGCGGGAACGCGCCCACGTCGCCAACGCGAGCAGCGCGACAACGGCGGCCATCCAGGGGATCCATCGCGCAGTGAGGCGCGTCGAGGAAGTGCCGCGTGCCTCGACCTCATGTCGTGCGTCGGTTGACATCGCCGGAAGACTTTCCAGCGCCCAGGCCAGATCGGCCGCCGACTGAAAACGCGACTCGCGGTCCTTCTCGAGAAGTCGCTGAACGATGGTGGCGAGCGCGTTCGTCACCGTCGGATTGAGGGTGGTGAGCGCCGGCGGATCGGTGGACAGAACCGCCTGAATCGTTTCGATCGTGCTCGCACCATGGAACGGTCGCTGGCCGCCGAGCATCTCGTACAGCATCACGCCCAGAGCAAACAGATCGGCGCGCTCGTCCAGGGGCGCGCCGGTGACCTGTTCGGGAGCCATGTACCCGGCCGTTCCGACGATGACGCCGACGGTGTGTGATGGGTCAGCCTGAGGTGCGTCCGCGGGTGGCAGCAGCTTGGCGACGCCGAAGTCGAGGATCTTGACGCCGCCGTCAGACCTGAGAAACACGTTCTCCGGTTTGAGGTCGCGATGGATGATCCCGCGAGCGTGAGCGGCGGCGAGACCACGGGCGATCTGCACCGCGACGGCGACCGCCTTGTCAACGGAGAGACGTCCGTTTGCGAGACGTGCCCGAAGGGTCTCGCCATCGAGGCGCTCCGAGACCAGGAACGGCGCACCGCCGTGCTCGCCCACGTCGTACACCGCGAGGATGTTCGCGTGGTTGAGGGCGCCCGCCAGTCGCGCCTCGTCCGCAAAACGGCGGACACGGTCAGGATCGCTGGCGAAGAACGGGAGGAGCATCTTGATGGCGACCTCGCGCCCCAAACGCTCGTCGTGCGCGCACCAGACCTGGCCGCTACCGCCAGAACCGAGCAACTGCAGGATGGTGTAGGCGCCGACGCGCTGTCCCGTGCGGAGCGTCCAGCCATCGCGGGCGACATGTTCTGCCAAACGGTCGAGCGCGGGGACCGCCATGAACGTGCCGGAGTCGTCGGCGGCGGTCAGCAGCGACAGGAGCTCGTCGCGCAGTGCGTGGTCGGTCCCGCACGCGTGCGACACGAACTCGCCGCGCAACGCGTCAGGTTTCTGCAGCGCCTCGGCGAAGAGCTGGTCGAGCCGCCCGTCGTCTGTCATACTGTGTGCCTATCCTGTCAGCTCACGATAGAGCCAGGCCCGCGCGAACATCCAGTCGTTGTGCACGGTCCGCACCGAGATGTCCAGCGCCCCCGCCGTCTCGTCCACCGACAACCCGCCGAAGAAACGGAGCTCCACGACCCTCGCCTTTCGGGGATGCTCGACTGCCAATCGCTCGAGCGCATCGTCGATCGCGACGAGATCGGCATCCGGTGCCGCCGTCGGCAGATCGACCTCGTCGAGGGACACGCGAACCGCGTCCGCGCCGCCCCGCCGCTCGGCGCTGCGCCGTCGCGCGATGTCCACCAGCACGCGGCGCATCAGTTGCGCTGACACGCCGAAAAAGTGGCTCCGATTCTGCCAGCGCGCCTGGTCCCAGCCGAGCAACCGAAGACAGACCTCGTTGACGAGCGCGGTTGGCTGCAACGTGACGTTCGCGCGTTCGCGCACGAGGTAACGGCGAGCCATCCGGTGCAGCTCGTCGTACACGAGCGGCACCAGTTGCGCAAAGGCGTCGTCGCTGCCAGCGCTCCACGCGCGGAGCAGGCCGGTGACATCCGGAGCGGACGATCGAGCGAGCGGCTCCATCCGGAAGGGGTTGAGGGCCCCTCAGTCTAACAGGACCGCGAGCGATCCGCGATCGCCCGCTCCGGACCCGAGCGGCTGCCGCATCTAGAGAATGCGCAGCGGCGGGCGGAAACCGGCAAATCGCGAGTCTGCGACGCCATGTCACCGCCGGATTGCCGCTTTCCGACCCCGGTTGCGCATTAAGAGGCAGACGGCTGAGTGACGGTCTGGAAACCCGGAAACGCCCGTTCGGGCGCAGGAGAAGAGCAATGAAGAGATTCTCGATGCTGGCTCTGGTGGCCGGCGCAGTGGTTGCGATCGGCATGTGGGGTGTGGCGTCGGCCCAGGATGACGAGGCTCGCGACGCCTTCAAGTCACACGAGGGCAGGCCCTGCAGGGTGAAGACGCTGCGCGGGTCGTACCTGTTCGCCGCCAGCGGATTCAACATCGTTGGTGGAGTCGCCCAACCGAAGGCGCTCCACGAAATGATCGATTTCAATGGCGACGGGACGCTGACCGTGCCCGGAGTCACCCTCAGCTTGAATGGCACGATCACCCGAACCCACCCGGCGAGTGGCATGGGTGACTACACGGTCGAGCCGGACTGCTCGGGAACGCTGGTCTTCAGCAGTGGCCCCAGTTTCGACATCGTGGTTGCATCCGATGGCGATACGGTCTGGATGTTTCAGACGAATCCCAACACCGTCTTCCAGGGGACGGCGACACGGTTTGATCGGTGAGAACGTCGCGACGGGAAGCGAGAAGTCCACTGCCCGCTTCCCGTCGCCGCTCCATGGCGTGTGCCCGGAGATGGACTGACTCAGTTCGACAAGGGAGCTTCCGTAAACTTTCTCTCAGCGTTAGAGCAGCCGTTACGCTTGACGTCCAACTGAACCGTGTGTTGCCCAGGTTGTCCGGATGAGCCAGTTGCCAACGTCGTCCCGCCTTCCTGGCAGAGTTTGGTAGGTATAGGCCAATCGAGCCAGCCGTGTGTCCAGGAAGGTGTACGACTTCTGCACCAAAGGCGGTCATCAGCGGGTGCCCAACGGGATCTTCGTACGCAATGCCCGCGGCCATTGCTTGTGGATGCCTGGCGTCGAGGGGATGCAGAAACACGGGCACGCCGTATTCGCGCGAAATGACCGGCACGGCGCCACCGAGCCCCGCAATGTGGCGGTGAGAGAGCACGAGACCACGCGGCGAGAAGCCTTGGTCGCAGAGCTGATTGATCAGGGGCAGCAATTCCTCGGTGCCCGTGTCGAACAGCAACGCATCCTTATCGGTGAGCAGCGCGAAGCCGTTCGTCGACATCCGCGCGCGGACCGCTCCTGGATCGCTGGTACTCGAGCAATGCGAGGTCCTCCCTCAATCGACTGAGTTGAGGTTGCGCCAGTCCTCGAAACACGCCAGTGTGCATGGTTGCCTTTCTGATCGATTCTTTCCGCGCGCCGCCGGGCAGACGTCCGTCAGGACGAGGCGCCGCGACGCCATGTCACGCTCTTTGTCAGCGCCCTCACTGACCTCCGGCGCCGCCTGTCGTCCAGTCGCTGACCTGAAGAGCCCAGGCCTGGCCGGCCATCAAGTCGCCGAGCAGCTTGCCCCAGTCGTCCACTGGCCGATTGGACGTCCGCAGCGTCGACGCCCGTTCGTAGCGGCGCATGATGAGCTTGAGGAGACCACCGGCAGCGGTGTGCGCGAGCTTTCGCATACCGAGGTCGTTAATGATCAGCAGCGGGACGGTTGCGAGTTCGACGTAGTACTGCAGGATAGATGCTATGCCAGCGCGACCGTCATCGCGGCGCCGAGTCCAGGACCGGCGCGCCCGCCTTTACCGGCCTCAGCGTGATCTCTTTCACGTCCACGGTGGACTGGGTCACGTCAATCTTGATGTCGTCTGCGATCCAGATTGCGCGCTTCTCGGAGACGATCGCGCCGCGCACGAAGTACGTCGCGCTCCCGACGAGTTTGTAGCGTTCCAAGGTGAACTCGAACGGCACTGGCACTGCTTGCCCTCGAGCTCGATCCGCTGATCGGCGACCGCCGGGGCGTCCGGGAGCGCCGGCAGATGGCGCAGCTCGATGACCGCGCGGCTGCCGGGAGGCAGCGCCGCGCCGGCCTCGTAGGTGACCGAGTCCTTGATGGTCAATTGCTGGATCTGGTCGTTAGCGGCCGAGCGCGCCACGGGAGTGGCGACCGTCCACCCCGCGAGCAGGATGATTGAGAGACTGACTCGACGCATGGCGTGTCCTTTTTCTGAACCGTCGACAACCACTAGCTATCTCGCGTGCATGCCGAGCATTCTGTACCTCCGGCAGAACCTGCGCAAGGACATCGCCAGGCTCTGCCCAATACTTCGGTCAATCACGCATGCTCCGGATCCGACAGTTGAGGTTGTGTTGGCGGCGCCCATACGCTAGTCTTCCCGTCGGCGTCTGCAGGACGCCTCCAGTCCGCGGGAAGGGCAGCGCCCACCTGTCACGTCGCTGGTTGCAACGTTTCACGCGACTTTCTTCAGCCCACGATGCGGACACGGGCGGTTTTGAAGGAGGTCGTCCGTGTCCGATCAGCATCCGCGCGTTCCCACCAACCTCGAACAGCAGCAGCAGCGCGACATCAAGGCGTTCCGCGATGCGGTGTCTCACGGTGGAGTCACCACCGTCAGTCGGCTTCTCGGATTGCCGCATGTCAAAGAACATGTCAACGCGCCGATGTTCGCGTTCGGTCAGCGTGCCGCGCACATCGCTGCGAAACAGGCGCCGATGCTCGAGGTGCTGATCGCCGCCGGTGCAGACCTCAGACCTCGAAAGCGAGTGGGAGAACGGACCGTACACCGTCCTCGACAACGCCACCGAAGAGACCGCACGGTTTCTCCTCTCGCGCGGAGTGAAACTGACACCGAACGTGGCTGCAAGGCTGGGCTGGATCGACGAGCTTCGGCAGCTGCTTACCTCGGATCCCGCGCTCGTGCACGCGCGCGGAGGCGACGGGCAGCAGCCGCTCCACGAGGCGGCGACGGTTGCGATCGCCGACGTGCTGCTGGATCGCGGCGCCGACGTGAATGCGCGCTGCATCGACCATAAGTCCACGGCGGCGCAGTACGCGCTCGCCGAACGGCCGGAGATCTGTCGTCGGCTGCTCGAGCGCGGTGCCAGCGCCGACATCTTCATGCCGGCCCGCCTTGGCGATGTTGCCCTGGCGACGCGCGTGCTGGCCTCCGATCCGCAGGCGATCGCCGCTCGCATCAACGAGCCCGGCTACGCGCCTGTGCCGCCGTTCCACATCTACTGCTGGAGGCTCGGCTTCGGCCTGTCGCCGCACGACGTGGCCCTGAAGTTCGGGCATCGCGACGTCTATGATCTGCTCGTGCACCGCAGCCCGGCGCACGTGCGATTCATCAACACGGTGCTGGCTGGCGACGAAGCAGGCGCGCGGGCGTTCATCGACCAGGATCCGTCGATGCTGACCTCGCTCACACCTGCCGATCACTCACGTCTGGCGCACGCCATTTTCGATGGTCGTCGGGAGGCGGCGCACCTCATGCTCCGCCTCGGTTTCGACGAAACCGCCGGCGGTGTTGATGGGGGCACGGCGCTTCACGCCGCAAGCTGGATGGGCGATGTCGAGCTGGTAGAGGCGATCCTCGAGCGCCGACGCGTCGCGGTCGACAGTCGCGATCCCGTTCACCTCAGCACGCCGCTCGGTTGGGCGGCGTTCGGATCGGTCCATCGCAGGGCGCGCGGTGGCGACTACTCCGCAGTCGTCGATCGACTCGTTGCTGCTGGAGCGGACATCAAGGCGCCGGGGAACGGCGAGCCCATGTCGCTCATCGCAATGGCCGAGGGGAATCCGCAGGTCCAGGCGACGTTGCGGAAGCACGGCGCCAGGGGGTGAGTCGGCGCGGCGCTCTCGATTCCGACTGGTCGGTCCTGGCTGGTGGAGGGATTGTTCCCACGTGGGGATACACCCACTATGGTCGTAATACTCCGACGCCAACGCCTCCTGACGGTCCGCCGCCGCCGCCCGTATTGCTTGGTATGTCAAAGTTCTCTATGATAGAAACATGAAGTCAGCACGCCGGCGTGGCGAAGCAGTGCTCGCCGTCCTCGTTGCCGGCGCTGCCGTTGTCCTCGTCGTCGGCGCCGGGGTTCTCTACGTCGGATCCACCGTCAACCCGGTACACACGAATCCTGCGGCGATCCCGTCAGCAGCGGCTGACGTCGACGCCGGGCGCTATGCGGCTGCGGTAGATGAGGCACGGCGCCTCGCGCGCGCGCTCCTGGTCGAAGAGAATCTGCCGGGCCTGTCGGTGGCTGTGGCCGTGGACGGCGCACTCGTGTGGACAGAGGGCTTCGGCTATGCCGCCGAGGACCGCACGCCGGTGACGCCACTCACGCGCTTCCGTCTGGGCGCGCTCTCAAAACCGATGACGTCGGTTGCGGCCGCCCTTCTGCACGAGCGGGGACGCCTCGATCTCGATGCGCCGGTCCAGCGCTATGTGCCGGCGTATCCTCAAAAGCAATGGACGGTCACCACGCGCCAGCTGATGGGCGACGTCGCGGGTGTCCACCGCAGTCGCGGCGACAACATCGACGGCGATAGTATGCCCACCCAGCACTGCGCGAACATCGACGAGGCGGTCGAGCTCTTCGCCGGTGACCGGCTCCGGTTCGAGCCGGGGACCGAGCATCGCTACTCGATCTACGGTTGGGTTCTGGTGAGCGCGGTGGTCGAGAAGGCCGGTGGAGAGCCATTTGCTCGCTTCATCGAGCGCCAGGTGTTCGAGCCACTCGGCATGGACCGCACGGTCGTCGCGGATCGAGAGGGCCTCGACGACGCGACCTCCTACACGCCGAGATCGATCCTGCGGACCCGGCTCGGCATCGAGGAGTCGAGTCCGCCGGACTATTCCTGTCTGGCGGGCGCCGGGGCTTTTCTCTCCACGCCGACGGACCTGGTGCGACTCGGCTCTGCGCTGCTGAAACCAGGGCTGCTGAAGGCGGCGACCATCTCGTCCCTCCAGACTCCCACGCGCCTGGTCTCCGGAGCGTCCACCACATACGCGCTCGGTTGGACGGTCGGCAGCGTCCAGCTGGCGGGAGGGCCGGTGCGGATGGTCAGCCACCGGGGAAGCCCCAGCGGCGGTACCGTCTCGCTCCTGACGTTCCCCGATCTCGGTCTCGCGGTTGCCGCCGCCGCCAACATGACCAATGTCACGGGCGTCAACCCCTTCGCGCTGCAGGTCGCCGACGCATTCACCAGATATCAGAATCGCCGAGACAATTCGAGGAAATGAGCGCGCGTAGAATCGGGGCGGGGCTTCCAGCCAAGTCGTCGGTAACGCACGGCAACGTCCGATCAACGCTCTGCCGCTGCCTGATCTCGTTTGTTGCCCCGGCAGCCCACGCACGAACGCGGGCTATGCGGGCACGCCCACACACGGCCACCGTCGCGACCAGGAATGAGCCGCCCACGATAACGAAGAGAATCAAGCGTGGAACCGTGTAGTCGCTGAAGGGAGTGGCTGCGAGCCAGGAGAGATCTCCAGCGTTCCTGCAGTTTCGGAGACGAGCAAGAAGATTGCGGTTTGGGCCCTCTCAGGGATACGGTGGAACGCAAAGACCAGTGAGTCGCGCGTTCGCCCATAGCGCTCGGAACTGCGATGACTGTGTGCGCGGGAAGTTCAAATGCCGCCAATCGCTGATGCGTCGTCTCGTATCCTCCCAGAGCCGCTGCTGCGTCTGACGGCCCTCGCGCTCGATTTGCACTGGTCGTGGAACCACGCAGGAGATGCGATCTGGAAGCGACTCGACGAGGAATTGTGGCGGCGCACCCAGAATCCGTGGCTTCTGCTCCAGCATGTGCCGTTCGAACGCCTGGAACGTCTCGCCAAGGACGCGAGCTTCCTCAGCGATCTCGAGGCGCTTGAGGAGTCTCGCGCCCAGTATCGCGCCACTCCACCGTGGCGCCCGCCAGGCGCTACCGACCTGCCGCGAGTCGCGTACTTCAGCATGGAGTTCGGCCTGCACGAAGCGCTTCCGCTGTACGCGGGCGGGCTCGGGGTTCTCGCCGGGGATTACCTGAAGACGGCCAGCGACCTCGACATCCCCGTCATTGGCATCGGCATCTTGTGGCAGCAGGGGTACTTCCGCCAGGTGCTCGATGCCGCAGGAAGGCAGACCGAGCTCTATCCGTTCAACGAACCCGCCAGTCTGCCAATCCAACCCGTGGTGAGCGCAGGGGGAGAACACCTTCGGATTCCCTTGACGTTCCCAGGTCGAACGATTCTGCTCCGAGCGTGGCAGGTGACGGTTGGCCGCACGATGTTGTACCTGCTCGATAGCAACGATCCCTTCAACGCGCCGGCCGACCGTGGCCTGACGAGCACGCTGTACGGCGGAAGTTCCGAGGTCCGCTTGCTGCAGGAAATCATCCTCGGCGTCGCTGGGTGGCGGCTCCTCGAAGCGCTCGACCTCAGGATTGACGTCTGTCATCTCAACGAGGGCCACGCGGCCTTCGTCGTGGTCGAGAGAGCGCGACGCTTCATGGAACAGCATCGCGTGAGCTTTCGCGAAGGGCTATGGGCCACGCGGGCGGGGAATGTGTTCACGACTCATACGTCGGTGCCGGCCGGCTTCGACAGGTTTGCGGCCGACGAAATCCAGAAATATCGGTCCTACTTTGATGAATACGTCCGAGGGCTCGGACTCTCCTGGCCGGAGCTGTTGGCGCTCGGACGCCGCGATCCCCATAACGACGATGAACCGTTCAACATGGCCTGGCTGGCCATGCGCGGGTGTTCATGGGTCAACGGCGTCAGCCAACTGCATGGTGCGGTGAGCCGCCGCCTGTTCGCCGGGTTGTTTCCGCGCTGGCCGGAGCAGGAGATTCCGGTTGAGCACGTCACCAACGGCGTGCACGTGCCGTCGTGGGATTCGCCCTGGACCGACGCATTGTGGACGCGCGCGGCCGGCAAGGAGCGATGGCGCGGTGACGTGTCGGCCCTGACCGCGAACATTCTCGAACTGTCGGACGACGACTTGTGGATCCTGCTCACCCGCGAGCGCGATGATCTCGTACGGTATGCGCGCGAGCGGCTCTTCCGGAAGCTGGCGCGGCACGGAAGCCTGGACGAGGCCGCGAGAATCGCACGAGGAGTGCTCCATCCCGATGCCCTGACGTTAGGCTTTGCTCGTCGGTTCGCCACCTACAAACGACCGAATCTTCTGCTCAGCGATCCGGCGCGCCTGCTGCGCCTGCTCAATAACCAGCAGCGTCCCGTTCAGCTGGTCATTGCGGGCAAGGCGCATCCACGCGACGAGGAAGGCAAGCACCTGATCCAGCAATGGGCGCAGTTCGCCGCCCGGGCGGAGGCGCGGGCTCACGTCGTATTTCTCGACGACTATGACATGCGCCTTGCCACAGAGCTTGTCCAGGGCGTCGACGTCTGGATCAACACGCCGCGGCGACCGTGGGAGGCGAGTGGCACGAGCGGCATGAAGGTTCTCGTAAACGGCGGCCTCAACCTATCGACGCTCGACGGCTGGTGGTCAGAAGCCTTCGCGCCAGACTACGGTTGGGCGCTCGGCGACAGGATCGAGCAGCCTGACGACGACGAGCAGGAGGCGGCGCAACTCTACTCGCTGCTCGAAGAGGAGATTGCCCCGGCATTCTACGAGCGCGACGCCGAGGGCCTCCCGCGGCGATGGATCGCGCGAATGCGCGCGAGCATGGCCGCCCTCGCGCCCCGGTTCAGTAGCGTGCGGATGCTGCAGGAATACATCGAGACGGCGTACGTGCCGAGCGCAACATCGTACAGACGGCGCGCAGCTGACGCGGCCACCGTCGCTCAGACGATCGAGCAGTGGTCGCGACATCTCGAGCAGCACTGGATCGACATCCGGTTTGGAGAGATCACAGAAACGGGCGGCAACGGGCGTTTCATTCTATCCGTGCCAGTGTTTCTCGGTGCGATCGCACCCAAAGATGTCCACGTGGAACTGTATGCGAATCCGGAGAATGCGAACACTGTCTTCGTCCAGCAGATGACGCCTGTCGAACCGATTGCGGGTCTGGTCAACGCGTTCATCTACAGGACGACAGTCGAGACTGTCCGGCCGGCCTGGAACTTCACGCCCCGCGTCGTCCCGTTTCATCCCGACGCTCGGGTCCCTATCGAATTGCCGCTCATCGCGTGGCAGCGCTGACGCGTTAACGTATGCAGACGACATTAATCGATCCGGCGGACTTGTCCCGCCTCGTCCATTTTTTCGACATCCTTGCGGCCGTCGTCTTCGCCGTGTCTGGAGCGCTCGTCGCGTCGCGCAAGGGGATGGACGTGATGGGTTTCATGTGGCTCGCTGTCATTACCGGCGTCGGGGGCGGTACCGTCCGCGATCTGATCCTGGATGTGCCCGTGTTCTGGGTTCAGAATCCCGTCCACGTCTCTGCCTGTCTTGTGACGGCCGTAGCAATGCACTTCGTAGCGCCGCGTGTCGAATCCCGATATCGAACGCTCCTGTGGTTCGACGCCTTCGGTCTGGCCCTGGTCACCGTCGCCGGGACGGTCAAAGCTCTGGATGTCGGAGCCCCAGCGCTGGTGGCCATCGCGATGGGCGCGGTCACCGGGTCGGTCGGAGGGATCATCCGCGATACGCTCGGGCACGTACCGTCGGTCCTCCTCCGCCATGAGATCTACATCACGGCTTCGGTGCTTGGCGCCTGCACCTACGTTGGTCTGAACGGGCTCGGCCTCGCACGTCTGGCAGCGATGACCGCCGGCTTTCTTGTCACGTTCAGCGTGCGCGGCCTGGCGATCAAGTTCGGTTGGTCGTTGCCGGTCTTCCGCGAATCGGCGACGCGAGAGCGCTGGAAAGAATGAACGCTGAGGCTGTTACGAAAGCCAAAGTAGTATCAAAATTGGCTGTCTGACGACCACTCCGGCGGTCGATAAGGGCGCAATCTACTTCACGCCGCGTTGCAAGCCGACCTCGGCGCAGGCGACGGGATCGAGGAGAACAACCGATGGCGACAGTAGACGTGGACGTACGCGACCAGATCATCGCGTTCAAGCGCAAGCTCGCGTTGAATCGCAAGGGCTTGAAACAGGCCTTCGCTGAGGTGAAGGATCACGTCAGTCGCGCCGGCGACCGCATCCTCAAAGAGGTCGCTGCCGGCCGTCCGGTGGTGCCTGAGCTCGACTATCGAGACATACGGGACGGCAACGTTCACGAGACCGTGCGGCAGTCGATCCGGGCCACCGGCTGCGTGGTGGTTCGTGGCGTGTTCCCGGCCGATCTGGCAAGCGATTGGTTTGCGGAGCTCGGCGAGTATCTCGAGACAAACCGTTATGACGAAAGGGAAGTCGAGAAACGGAGCCTCGACAACTACTTCGCGGCGCTCAAGGCGGGGAAGCCGCAGATCTTCAACGTCTACTGGTCCAAGCCGCAGGTCATGGCTCGGCAGGATCCGCGACTTGCCGAGACGCGTGCGTTTCTCGATCGCCTGTGGAAGTACGAAGGCGTGTTCAACCCCGACCTGCAGTGCACCTATGCCGACCGGGCGCGGCGTCGCCAGCCCGGGGATAAGACACTCGGCCTTTCCCCGCACATGGACGCAGGGACGGTCGAGCGATGGATCGACCCAGGCTACCAACAGGTGTACGCGAACATTTTCGCCGGTGACTGGCGTGGGTATGACCCGTTCGACGCCACCCACCGGTTGCAGACTCATGAGATTCCGTCGCCGGCCGTGTGCAGCATGTTCCGCACCTATCAGGGCTGGACGGCGCTGACCCGCCAAGGACCGAAGGACGGTACGCTGCGCCTGATTCCGATCGCCGAGGGCATCGCCTACGTGCTGTTGCGCGCGCTCCAGGACGACGTCGACGAGACTGATCTGTGCGGGGCGGCTCCCGGCCGCGCGCTCGGCGTCACTCCGGAGTGGCACCCTGAACTCACCGCAGCCCTGGTCTCGATTCCGGAGGTCGTGCCCGGCGACACGGTGTTCTGGCACACGGACATTTGCCATGCCGTTGGCGACGAGCACGCGGGCAGCGAGTATGCCAGCGTCATCTACATCGGATCCGCGCCCGACTGCGCGAAGAATCGCGCCTATCTTCCAAGACAGCGGGAGGCGTTTCTGCAGGGCCGTTCGGCTCCTGACTTCGCGGCCATGGACTTCGAAGTCGACTTCAAGGGGCGTGCGACTGTCGAGGATGTGACGGCTCTCGGGCGCGCCCAGATGGGCTTTTGAAGGCCTGCGGCTGCGCATCGCCATCGCGTGACGCCTGAAGAAAGGCGAGCCATGCCAACCGAACGAGAGAAGATGCTGGCGGGGGAGCTCTATGCCCCGCTCGACCCAGAGCTGACGTCGGCGCGAGACCGCGCTCGTGATTTGTGTCAGTCGTTGAACGCCACACGAGAGGCACAAACCGAAGAGCGGCGGCAGATTCTGCGGCAGTTGTTCGGCAGTGGCGGCGATACCGTGTGGATGCAACCGCCGTTCTTCTGCGACTACGGCTCCAACATCGAGCTCGGCGAACGCGTCTTCTTCAACTTCAACTGCATCGTCCTCGACGTGTGCCCGGTTCGCATCGGCAGCTTCACGCTCTTTGGCCCGGCCGTGCAGATCTATACCCCGATGCATCCGTTCAACGCGGCGCTCCGCCGCCAGCAGGAATTCGGCAAGCCCGTCGAGATCGGATCGGATGTCTGGGTAGGAGGCGGCGCCATCATTCTTCCCGGCGTCCGCATCGGATCGCGGGCGGTCATCGGTGCCGGCAGCGTGGTCACTCGCGACGTGCCCGAAGGCACGTTCGCGGCCGGCAACCCCTGCCGCGTCATTCGCGAGATCACCGAGTAGGGGTCAGTTCCCGCCGTGCGGTCGTCAGCTCGACGCGCGACGCCCGCCACGCGGGCAGCCGCACGCCAGACGCAAACCTGTATATGCCTTGACAAGCATATGCTCTGTGGCGTATATCAAAAGAGTGGAATCTGTCTTCGAAATCATTGCCGAGCCGAACCGCCGCGCGATTCTGAGCCTTCTCGTCTCGTCAGAACAGTCGGTGGGAGAGATAGAGCGTCACCTGCGTATGCCGCAGCCGACCGTGTCAAAGCACCTGCGCGTGCTGCGCGAGGCCGGTTTCGTGGAATCCACGGTGGACGCACAGCGCCGTCTCTACCGGCTGACACCTGAACCCCTTCAGGAGCTGGATGCCTGGCTGGCTCCGTTCCGCCGGTTCTGGTCCGCTCACGTCGATGCGCTCGAACGCCACCTCGAGCGCATGGATCAGTCAACACGAACGAAAAGGAAGACAAGGAGAAGACGGTGACCGATCGCGAGCGGTATGCACCGGGTCCGGCCAGCGGGGCGCAGGTACGAAAGGACGGAGAAAAGTGGACGCTCATTCTCGTCAGAGATCTGCGCCACTCACCGAAAAAGGTCTGGCAGGCGCTCACCGACCCCCCTCTGGTGGCGGCACGCGCCTGACGCTGTGGACCAACATCGATCGCCGCTTCATCTCGATGGGCGCTGCCGGGTGGCACATTTGCCTCGATGTGCTGGATCACCTTCTCGGCGGAACCCCCATCGGCCGCATCGTTGGTCCCGATGCGATGAAGTTCGGCGGCTGGCAGCGACTGAACGCCGAGTACGCGAAGCAGTTCGCCATTGAAACGCCCGGGAGGTCCCATTGAGTTGGAACAACTGGATTCGACAGCTCCACCGCTGGCTCTCGATCGCCTTCACGGCGACCGTCATCGCCAACTTCGTCGCCTTGGCACGGGGGACTCCTGCCGCCTGGGTGACCTACTCGCCGCTGCCCCCGCTGGCCCTGCTCCTGTTCAGCGGCCTGTACTTGTTCGTGTTGCCCTATCTCACCAAATGGCGCCGTGTCGGTGTCAGGCAGTGAATCGTGAACGGACGAGCCGTTCACGATTCACTGCCTGACACCAAGGACCACCAAGGACCAAGGAGGATGAACCGTGGCGGAGAAACCAAAGCCGAAGGCAGCGGATTGGCGCGAAGCGACCCTGGACCGCATTCGCGCGCTGATCCTGGAGGCCGACCCCGAAATGATCGAGGAGCGGAAATGGAAGAAGCCATCGAACGGGATGGCGGGAGTCCCGGTCTGGTCGCACGACGGAATCGTCTGCACCGGGGAGACGTACAAGAACTACGTCAAGGTGACCTTCGCCAAGGGAGCCTTTGTAAAGGACCCTTCAGGCCTCTTCAACTCCAGTCTCGAAGGCAACCTCAGGCGCGCCATCGACTTCCACGAGGACGACAAGATCAACGAGAAGGCTCTGAAGGCTCTCATTCGGGCCGCCGTGGCCTTGAACGAGTCTTCCGCCCGCGGCTAAGTCCGCACGGTCGTCCTGCCCTGTTGTACGGGACGATTGGCTACGGGACCCAGCCGGGCAACGCGGCCGCCGCCGCGCACCCGCGAGTCCAAACACATTTGGGGAATTCGCCGACAGGTCATTTTTCGCTACGAAACTTCAGGAAGGTGGACGCCGCCTTCGCGCGGCCGAACAGCTGCGCGCTCCTGACCGCGAACAGGACAACGTGTGGGTATTCGACCGCGCTGGCTAACCGGACGAGCCACTTCTGAAAATCGTCCAGTCACTCCGCGCGCTTGAACGGACCGTAGGAACGAGCGGACGCCAATCGCGTCACTCGGCCGGGCGTGCGGCAACGAAGCGGGTCTCAACCCTTTCGATAGACCGAGCGCGTCGTGGAAGCTGGCCCGCCGAGCACGCCGGCGCGAGTCACTTCCACAACCAAGGTCGTCGGCGATTCCAACCACAGCGTTCGCGTCAATTCGGCGGTGAACGGCTGTTCCGCGCCACGATCGGCGATGGGGAACGTCGTGATGATGACGAGCGTCTGTCCATTCCACTGAGCCCGCGACGACTCAATCTGCTCGCCGCGCCCCATCATCACCGTGTTCCGGCTCACGGAGCCGTCGAGCGGGTATGTAAACGTCAACGGCGGCTGCAAATCGTACCGGCTGAAGAGGGTGGACTCGACGCTCAGCCGTTTCGTGTCCTGCGCGATGGTGATCGTCGGTCCCCAGCCGCTGCCCATGTCGCCGGGCGCGGCTGCCGCTGCCGGCGTGCCTGGCACGGCGGGTGTCGACGATATCGCGGGCGCATCGAGCGTCCATCGTCCCGAAAAGTCCACTGGCGGCTGTGCCGAGAGGGTGCCGGCAAGAACGGCCGTGAGCCAGAGCGTGACGAGCGCGCGTCGCCTTGTCGCGCCGAAGCCGGCCGTTGGGGACGCTGGCGAAGGCGGAAGCATCGATCGTCAGCCCTGTCGAGACTCGATGGTCGACACGCGAGCGTCGGCGGGCGTCAGTCGCATCAGGTCCTCGCCCCAGATGACCTTGCCCTGGAAGACCGTCTGAATCTCGTGGACGACTAGCTCTCGCACGCTGGGCTGATCGATCTGCCCGAGGAGGTGCGTCAGCACGAGCGTCTTCACGCCCGCGCGCTTCGCGATCACGGCGTTGTCGCGATGATTACCGCAGGCCATGCGGTAGGCCGGCGATGGCTCGGTGCCGCTGAAGTAGTGATTCATGTGAATAAGGATGTCGCAGCCTTTTGCCAACTCGACGATGGCATCGGTGGGGCCGCTGTCGCCGGTGTAACAAATCGAGCCCTCGCTGGTATCGATGCGGAAGGCGAGACACTCGAGATAGGGCTCGACGTGTTGCGCGTGGCCGACGGTGACCTTCCATCCGTCGCCGCTCGTCACCGAACCCGCATGGATTTCCGTGACTTTCGGCGCTGGACGCCGGCGCGGCAGCTTGCCTCCTCGCGCCTCGAACTGATCTTGGCTACTCTTGTGTTCGATTCGTGCGCGAATGTCCGGGCCATAGATGCCATCGACGCCGAACAACTGTTCGGTCATGCGCTCAATCGGCGGGGGGCCGTAGACTTGCAGATCGGCGATGCGATCCGCGCCCTGATCCCAGCGCTGCAGGACCAGCCGCCCGTAATCCATGCAGTGGTCGTAGTGGAGATGCGTAAAGAACGCGTGTGTGACGTCGACCGAACGATGGCCGCTTTGCAGCAGCCGGTGATGCGCACCGGGTCCGTGGTCCCAGACGATCACATCGTGGCCGACCTCGATGAGATAGCCCGAGCTCTGACGGTCCAGCGACGGCGATGGGGTGCCGGTGCCGAGCAGCGTGATACTGAGCGGTTTCGGCGCCGCCGCTGGCGTCGCTGCCTGACCATCCGCGGCGCTCGAGATCGAGACCGCCGGCGTCGAGGCCAGCATCGCGATGAACTCACGTCGTTCCACGGCAACCCTCTCTACATCTTGGGTGGCAGATAGGGATCCGGCGCGTTGGGCGGTACGTTCGGATAGCGCTGAATCGTGGCGTTGAACTCGTTCCGGATCCGGTCCGTGACGCTCTGGACCCACGGGTTCGCGTCCTTGATGTCGGTCTCCTCTTTGGGATCGGACAGCAGGTTGAAGAGCCGCATCAACGGCGCGACCGGCGGGCCGCCAGCCTCCGGGGCATACACGTAGTGCAGCTTCCAGTCGTGCCACTTCACCGCGCGCAGCTGCGCGTTGGCGTAGAGCAGCACCGATTCGCGGCTCGACGTCGCTTGCTTGCCTTCGAAGAAGGGGAGCTGGTTGACGCCGTCGATCGCGCGATCGTGCGGGACAATATCAAGGCTGCGGGCGCCATCAAGGCTGGCTGCGGGCGCCATCCGCGCCGACCGCGGCGGCGATGGTCGGGAAGAAATCAATTTCGTGCACCAGCTCGTTCGTGACGCGGCCCGCCGGTATTCGCCCGGGCCAGCGGACCAGGCACGGGGTTCGGATGCCGCCTTCCATGACGCTGTTGTAGAAGCCAGACCAGGGTCCCGACGATCCGCGCCACGGCCGCCGGCCTTCGGCGCCGTTGTCGGCGCACCAGAACACGATCGTGGAGCGGGAGATGCCGAGCCGATCGATGGCATCGAGCATGCGGCCGACGTTGTCGTCCACCTCGGCCATCGCGTCGGCGATGTCGCCCGCGCCTGTCTTCCCGACGAAGTCGGGATGGGTCAGCGTCGGGAAGTGAATCTGCGTCATCGGGTAATAGAGGAAGAAGGGCTTCTTGTCGCGCACGCTGCGCTCCATGAACGCGACGGCCTTCTCTGCCGACTCGCGATCGATGGTGCGGCGCGTCTCCAGATCGAACGGCTTGACGTTGCGCGGCGACGATCCGGCCCGGCCCTCCCAGACGAACGACGTATGCGGCGCAGTCTGGCCCTGTGCGATCGTCGTCTGCGCCTCGTTGCTGGTGCGCGGGATGCCGTAGTAGTCGTCGAAGCCCTGCTGCGACGGGTTCCGATTCTCCGGGCGGTCACCTCCGAGATGCCACTTGCCGAACAGGCCCGTGGCATAGCCGATCGACTGCAACGCTTCCGCGATCGTCACTTCCCATAACGTGATGCCGGCTGCCTGCGTCGCGCCGGTCCGGATGGCGTAACGTCCGGTCATCAGCGCCGCGCGCGAGACCGTGCAGGAAAACTCGACGTTGAAGTTGTTGAGCCGGAGTCCTTCGGCCGCCAGGCGATCCAGGCGCGGCGTGATCGCGCCGCGCACGCCGCCGTAGACGTTCACTTCGCCCCATCCCAGGTTATCGGGAAACATCAGGACGATGTTGGGCCGGGAGGCCGGAGAGGCCTGCTCGCTCGCGACGCCGAGCACACCAAGCCACAGTACGAGGCACGCGCTGGCGGCGATCGCGAGCACCCGGTGCGATCGCCATTCGGTCAAGGAGTCCAGAGGCCGACTCATAACTCGGCGTGATCTTATATCCGACCGGGGCCCTCCGCGCAGGTGTGCTCGAGGCGCCAGCCTGCCATGATCACGTTATTTCTGGAGCGTCGAGGTCCAGTTGACGATGACGGTCAGCGGCGCGGCGATAGCGGTACTCTGCGGTCTGTTGACGAGGAACCGCTGTCCATCCTTGGTCACCGCGTACATGTTGTAGATGATGCTGACGGCATCAGTCGGAAAAAGCGTCTGTGCCAACCCGAAGGCCGGGGAAGTATCCTTCAGGTCGATCGACACCGCCGTCATCGCCCCAGTCGTATCGAGATAGAACAACTCTCTGCCATCGGCCCGCCAGTGCGGATTCCGTCCTCCATTCGGTGAGATCCGATGCTTCCCGCCGGCGCGAAGAAATGGCTGAACGTAGACGTTGGGCTGGCCGGTCTCGTCGGTCGTATACGCGATCCATTGGCCGTCCGGGGAGAACGTTCCTTGACTCTCGGAGAACTCGGTCTGTACTACTGGAAATGGTTTGCGCTCCCCAAAAAGCGGAAGGGCCCAGATGTCCACTGTCCGCGGAAACGACCCGCTGAACGTGTACAACACAAAACGTCGGTCTGCAGACCAGTCGCTCGGCGCGAGTGTGCATTGTCGCGGGCCACACGGCCGTGAAGGTGTGCCCACGGCTTCGAGGATGGTGTCATTCACCCCGGTCCCGTTGACCAGAGTCTGAACTAGACGCGCCTTCTCCGCTTCCGCCCCTCCGCCGCGCGCGCCGACTCCGAACAGGATGTGGGTGCCATCTGACGACCAGATCGGCCATCCTTCGGGTTGGGCGTCCGACGTCACTCGGTTGCGCAGGTTGCGGGCGATGTCGATCGTCCAGATATCGAGATTTTCCGGACTCCCGCTCCGCAGGGCGACGGCGACCTGGCGTTCGTCTGGTGAAAGCGAAAGATTGACATCCAATCCTCCTTCGCCCAGCGTGCCGAGGTTCTTGCCGGCTCGATCGAACCACGTCAATTGCTGTGGACTCAGTGAGCTGCCGGGCGCGTACACGAGCGTCCCATTCTCCGAGACGGATGCGCTGACATAACGACTGCCCTCCGTGTTGACGCGAGCGGTCACGGGAACGGCATCGCCGGCCAGTTGGCGTCCATCAGGATCGAACGCCTGAGCCATCAACGTCTGGACGCGCGCGAACAACACGTGGCCCGAGGCGTAGGTTGCCGATGAATCGGCCTGAAGCAGCGCGATGGCCGGCTCGACCTGATCGAGCGAGCCAATCTTGATCCAGCCCGGCTGCGCCGGAGGGCAGCAGGCTCCAGTCACGGCGGTGTAGAAGAAATGCCGCCCATCTGGCAGGAAGTGCGGCCACCTATGAGCGTCCTCTCCGTCGGCGAGTGCTGTGACGGCTGTCGGCACGCCGCCGCCGCTCGATACGCGAAACAGGCCCGAACGCACCGATCCGAACACGATGACGTTGTCGCGACTCCAGCTTCCACCGCAGCCCGGTTGCCACGTCGGTCAGCTCAACGGGTGGTCCGCCGGCGATCGCAACCTTCTTCAGCTTGCCGCCGGCGAAGAAGGCGACGAATTGGCTGTCGGGCGACCAGAATGGAAACGTGCCGCCCTCGGTTCCCTGTATCGGCCGCGCCTCCGCGCTGGCCACTGGTCGCAGCCAGATTTGGAATGCGGATTGGGCACCGGCCACGAACACGATGTTGCGACCATCAGGCGAGATAGCAAGTTGTGCAGCGCGGCCAGTCCATCCAGCGACGGGCCCGCCAAAGACCGTCTTCTCGGGCGGCGCGATGGTGAACTGGACGAGCTCGGGCGCGAGCGTGCCCGAGCGGGACATTCGCAGGGCGACGACCGCTGTGGCGATCATCGCGATGATTGACAGCGCAGCGACCAGCCATGCGATGCGGTTCGATCGCGGCGCAACCGGCACGGTCGGAGCGATACTTGCCTGGTGATCGAGCACGAAGAGTACGGCCGCGATGTCGCCGACGCGCCGGCGGCGGTCCTTGACCAGGCATTGGCGCAGCAGTGTCCGCACGGGCGCGGGGACATCGGACGGAAGCGCCTCCCAGGCGTGGCTCGAGGCGGACGACCGCGCCGAGCACGTCCGTCATGTCTTCGCCATCGAAGGGGCGTCGCCCCGTCAGCATCTCGTAGAGCACGCAGCCGAACGCCCAGATGTCGCTGCGCTTGTCCGCCTCTCGTCCTTTCGCCTGCTCCGGCGCCATGTACGCGGCGGTTCCGAGGACGATGCCCAAGCCGGTCAGCATGGCCGGGCTCGTGATGGTCGGTGACTGCGACCGATGCGCGCCGCTCGCCGGGTCCTGCTCGGGTGCCAGCGCCTTCGCGAGCCCGAAGTCCAGCACCTTCACGGTTCCGTCAGGGCGCAGCTTGATGTTCGCGGGCTTGAGATCGCGATGGATGATGCCCTGCTGGTGCGCGGCTTCGAGCGCTTCCGCGATCTGTTTCGCGATCGGCAGCGCTTCGTCGACTGGGATCGCCCCGCGCGCAATGCGCTGCGACAGATCGTCGCCCTCGACCAGTTCCATCACCAGCGCGCGAACACCGCCGGATTCTTCGAGGCCGTGAATGTGCGCGATGTTCGGATGGTTCAGGGACGCGAGCGTCTGTGCTTCGCGGGTGAACCGGGCCAGTCGGTCGGCGTCGCCGGCGAACAGGTCAGGCAGGACTTTGAGCGCGACGTCACGATTCAGTTTCGTGTCGCGGGCGCGGTAGACCAACCCCATCCCGCCCTCGCCGATCTGGGCAACGATTTCATAGACGCCGAGTCGGGCGCCGGGTGCGAGTGCCAAGTCTTGTGGATTATATGAGCCTCAGAGACACCAGGCACGGCCATTCATCCGCGAAACGATGCAGTTCTTGCCCATTCTCCTGATGGGGCAATGCCTTGCTCAGGCGTTCTGAAAATCATTCCGGCGTTGTTCTTCAGCGCGGCCTTGTCGGCGCCGAGAAGGCATGGAGAGGGTCATGCCACGGCTTTCATCGGCGCAGCAGTGGGCACCGTTTCGCTACGCTCGTGGCGCTTCGCCATGTAGTAGAGGACGGGCACGGCCATGCGCGAGAGCAGGAGCGATGCCACCTCGCCGGCCATCAGCGAGATCGCCAGGCCCTGGAAAATCGGGTCGAACAGAATGACCCCGGAGCCGACGATCATGGCGGCGGCGGTGAGAGCCATGGGGCGGAACCGCACCGCGCCGGCGTCGACGACCGCCTGCTCGAGGGGAAGACCCTCGAGCAGCCGCAGCTCGATGAAGTCCACCAGGATGATCGAATTGCGCACGACGATGCCCGCACCGGCGATGAAGCCGATCATCGACGTGGCCGAGAAGAACGCGCCCATCGCCGCGTGCGCCGGCAGGATGCCAACGAGCGAGAACGGGATGGCAGCCATGATCAGCAGGGGCGTCTTGAACGACTGGAACCAGCCAACCACCAGCACGTAGATGAGCACGAGCACGGCCGCGAACGCGAGGCCGAGGTCGCGGAACACCTCGATCGTGAGGTGCCACTCGCCGTCCCACTTCATCGCGTAACGCGAGGTGTCGAACGGCTGGACCGCATTGAAGACCTCGAGCCGCAAACCTTCCGGCAGCGACAGGCGACCGATCGGCCCGTTCATCTGCAGGATGGCGTAGGCCGGGCTCCCGTTCTCTCCAGCCAGGTCGCCCGTGACGTAGGTCACCGCCTGCAGATTCTTGTGATAGAGGCTGACCTCTTCCTCCGTAGTCACGGCGCTCGTGAGCTCGCCGACGGCAACCGGCCTTGTGCCCGCCTTCGCCAAGGCTTCGGCGGACGAGCCACGAAGCCGGATCGACTGGACGGCCTCGAGACTGCGGCCGTCGCGAGGGAGGCGGATCACGATCGGCACGTCCTCGCGCGCCCGCTCGTCGTGCAGCAGGCCCGCGGACTCTCCAGAGCCGGCCATCCGTACGACGGCCGCCACCGCCGCCGGCGAGAGACCCGCAGCCGCGGCTTTTTCGCCGTCGACGGCAAGCGTGATCTTGGCATGCGGGGCTTCGACGTACCAGTCGGTATCGACCACGCCGGGGGTCTCGTCGAAGATCGACTTGATTTGCGCGGCCACCGCCGTCCGCCGCGCCGGATCCGGCCCATAGACTTCCGCGACGAGCGTTTGCAGCACGGGCGGGCCCGGCGGCAATTCCGCCACCTGGATAGTCGCGCCGAATTGCCTGGCGATCGGAACCAGCCGTTCGCGCACGCGTCCGGCCACCTCGTGGCTCTGGGCCGAGCGTTCGCCCTTCGGCACGAGGTTCACCTGCAGATCGGCGAGGTGCGGCGCGCGCCTCAGGAAGTAGTGCCGCACGAGGCCATTGAAGTTGTAGGGCGCCGAGGCGCCGACGTACTGCTGGACGTTGACGACCGTCTCATCGTCCAGCGTGGCCGACGCCATGGCCGACGCGACGCGCGCCGTCGTCTCGAGCGCCGTGCCCTCGGGCATGTCGATCATGACCTGGAACTCGCTCTTGTTGTCGAACGGCATCATCTTCATCTTCACCAGTTCGAGCGGGATGAGCGCGACGGCCGCCAGCAGCAGGGCCGCTACGCCGGCCAGGAAGATCGCGCGCCTCCTGCCGCTTGCGATGAGCGGTCCCATCAGGCGGCGATAGAACCGGGTGAGGAGATCTTCTTCGCGGTGATTGTGATGTGCGGAGGGCTTGAGCAGCCGGACTGCGGCCCACGGCGTCACCACGAAGGCGACCACCAGCGAGAAGACCATCGCCGCCGACGCGCCCACCGGAATCGGCCGCATGTAGGGCCCAGACAATCCGCGGACGAACGCCATCGGCAGGATCGCGGCCACGACCGCAAGTGTCGCGAGGATCGTTGGATTGCCGACCTCGTCGATGGCGCGAATCGCGATCGCGGCCAGCCCGCCCCGCTCAGCGCCGGGCTCTTCTCTCCTCAGGCGCGCGTGGCGGACGATGTTCTCCACGACGACGATCGCATCGTCCACGAGGATGCCGATGGAGAAGATCAGCGCGAAGAGCGTGATGCGGTTCAGGGTGTAGCCATAGAGATAGAACATGAAGAGCGTGAGCGCGAGCGTGACCGGAATCGCAATCAGCACGACGGCCGCCTCGCGCCGGCCGAGGACCAGCCAGACGAGCGCCGAGACCGAGAGGACGGAAAGCAGCATGTGCCACAGCAGTTCGTTGCTCTTGTCGGCGGCGGTCTCACCGTAATCACGGGTGATGGTGAGATGCACGTCCGACGGCACGAGCGATCCCTTGAGCGTATCGAGCTTCCCGACGACGCGGCGGGCGACGTCGGTGGCGTTGGTGCCCTTCCGCTTGGCGACGGCGATGGTGACGGCCGATTGCGCGCCAGACGACTTCGACTGGAAGGTGACATACGACGTGGGCTCGGCATCGCCATCAACCACTTCCGCCACGTCGCGCACAAACACGGGACGCCCGCTTGCCGAGGTCACGACGGTGTTGCGCAGTTCCTCGGCCGTGCGCAGGCGGCTCCCCGCCTCGAGGCCGGTCGTCACACCGCCCGCGACGGGACCCGACGCGGTGCCTCGCACGTTGGTGCCGGCGATCGCCTGCCGGACCGAGAGCGGATCGAGGTCGTAGGCCGACAGCCTCGCGGGGTCGATGTCCACGCGAACCTGCCGCGGGCGCCCGCCGATGATGGTCACCTCCGACACGTCGTTGACCTCGGCGATGGCATCGCGCAGTTGGGCGGCGAGCGATCGCAGGTCGTCGTCCGCGTACCGCGCCGACCACACCGTGACGGCAAGGATCGGCACATCGTCGATCGAGCGCGGCTTGACGAGGGGCCCGATGACCCCTGGCGGGATGCGATCGGCATTCGCGGCCAGTTTCTGATTGAGGCGAACGAGCGCTGCTTCCTGCGGCTCGTCCACCTTGAAGCGGACGACGACCATCGACTGTCCCGGACTAGAGGTCGAGTAGACGTACTCCACGCCGGGCACTTCCCAGAGCAGCTGCTCCATCGGACGGGTGACCCGCTGTTCGACATCCGCCGGTGTCGCCCCCGGCATCTCGACGAACACGTCGACCATCGGCACGATGATCTGCGGTTCCTCTTCGCGCGGCAGCGCCACCACCGCCAGTGCGCCAAGTGCCATCGAGGCCACGATGAAGAGCGGCGTCAACTTGGAGTGGATGAACGCCGCGGCCATCCGGCCGGAGAAGCCGTTAGTCGCAGCCATTACCGGCCTCCCACGCTGACGCGCCGTCCGTCGGTGAGTCCGGCCGGCGAAAGAATCACCACCTCCGATTCCGTCAGGCCTGCCAAAACTTCCGACTCGCTGAGGTTGACGAGACGCACGCGCGCCACGCCCTTGTCGACTACGAATACCGAGGTGAGCTGTCCGCGGCGCACAATCGCCGACGATGGAATGGTCAATGCGCGCCGCGGCGTCCCGCCAAATCGCGCCTTGCCGAATTCGCCGGATCGAGGGCCAGGTGCATCGGGCAATGCGATCTTGACGAGAAAGGCGCGCGCATCCGCATCGACCGCCCGGCTGACCTCGACCACCGTGCCCGTGATCGAGGTGGTTCCGCTCCCGAGGAAGACCGGGACGCGGTCGCCGTTTCGAATCCGGCCGATGCGTGATTCGTCCACGCGGACCTCGAGGCGGAATCCGCGAGTGTCTTCCAGGCGAAGAAGGGGCATGCCCGGTGACGCCAGGTTCCCGGGCTCGACCATCTTCTCGGTGACCATGCCGTCGAAGGGCGCGGCAATCGTGGTGAAGGATGCGGTGGTGCTTGCCTGATCGCTGGCGGCCCTGGCGCTCTCGACTGTCGACGCGGCCTGCAATGCCCGCGCGGACGCACCGGCGACGCGCGCTTCGGCGGTCCGGAGCGTCGCCGTGGCGTCATCGAGTTCCTGTGCGGTGGCGGACCGTCTGGCCTCCAGGCCGGCGATGCGATCGTGGGACGCGCGTGCGAGGGCCAGGCCAGCTTCCGCGGCCTGGAGCTCGGCTGCCGCCGCCTTCGGCCCCTGTTCTGCGGCAAGGGCCGCCGAGCGCGCGGCACGGGCGCCGGCGGCGAGATCGTCGCCGGCGAGCACGATGAGCGTCTGGCCTGCGCGGACCCGATCGCCTGGCGCCACGCGGACCTCGCGCACCGGCGCCAGGATCCGCGCCATGATCGTGGCCGTGGTGCGGGCCTGTACCACGCCGCCCGAGTCGATCGCACTGGCCACGTCGGTCATCGCAGCCTGGCCGACGGTGACGGCGATGGGCTCTGCCGGGTCGGCCGGAGCGGTGGCGGCCCGGCCAGCCGAGCATCCGGCCAGCGCCGCGCTCATCAAGAGTGCTGCCGTACCGCCCGCAACGATGACGTGATGACTCGCGGTGTTCTGTTTCATGGCCTTCCTATCGCTCGTTGCAGGGTGGTTGTTGCGGTGAGCACGTGCACGCGCGCCGCGGTTTGCTGGACTTCGGCTTGCTGCACGGCGTCGGCCGAGCGCAGCAGCATGGCCGCATCCGTGAGGCCGCTCTCGTAGCGGTCCCGGATGATGCGGCGGCTCTCTCGTGCCTGATCGGCGGCCGCCCGCCCAACCGCTTCACTCGCGCGCGCGGCCTCGAGCTGGGCGATCGCGGTCTGCACATCGAGCCGCGCCATGGTCTCGGCCTTGCCCTTTTCGAGCGCTCGACGCGTCGCCTGCTCGCGCGCTTCAGCGAGCCGGGCCGTGTCGGCAAAACCATGGAACAGGTTGACCCGGGCGACCGCGCCGGCCACCCAGCTCGACGCCCGCGAATTCCAGGCGCTGCCGTTCAATTCCCATCCGCCCAGGGCGGCCACTTGCGGCAGAAACGCCGCCTTCGCCGCGTCCACGGTGGCGGCCGCCAGCTGCTCCTGCTGCCGGGCGAGCGCGACTTCCGGCCGGTTCTTCACGGCTTCCTCTTCAAGGCCTGCGGGATTGGTGATGTCGATTTCGATCGCCGGCGGCGTGAGGTCGAGCGAGAACATGGTGTTCAAGGGCTCGCCCATCAACTGATTCAGCCGGGCGCGCGCGATGCGTTCGTCCGACGTCGCCTGCACCTGCTGTTCGAGCGTGCGTGCCACGTAGACGTCCAGCTGCAGGACGTCCGCGTCGGTTACGCGGCCGGCGTCGCGGCGGTTGCCGGCCACCTCGCGGTCCGCCCGGGCGGTCTCGACCGTGGCCGCCGCCGAACGAACGGTCGCGGCAGCGATGAGCACGCGGCCAAACGCGTCGGTCACCGCCGAGGTCAGCTCCTGGTCGACGAGTTGCCTGCCCGTGCCCGCCATGTCCCGCGCGATCGACGCGGCCCGGACATTCGCCGCGATGGTGCGATCGAACAGCGACTGTTCAACGGAGAACGCGGCACGGAAGTTGTCCGTGGCAGCCGGATGATTGAGCGCATCAAGGGCAAAGTCGGCCGCGGTGAACTGCCGCTGCGCAAGAAGCGAACTGAACACGAACACCGGGGAGTTGCCGCGCTGCCAGGACTCGGCGACGTCCACCTTCGGGAAGTAGCCGCCGCGAGCCTGGGTGACGCGCTCGGCCGCTTCGCGCTCGGCTGCCGCGGCCGATCCGGCATCGGGATTGTGCGCCTTGGCGCGCGTAATCGCCTGCGAAAGCGACAGCGGCGACTGCGCGGACGCCGGCAAGGCCAGAAACAGCGTAACGACGAGTGGAACGGCTGGAACGGCGAGGCGAACCTCGCGCTCGAGGACTTGGTGATGTCTCTTGCACTCATGACAGGAGCGATTCTGCGGGACCTCTCACCGGCTGGCCATGCCCGCGCGGTTGAAGTTCTTGACCGCCAGTCCGGCGGGGCGAGAATGTTTTGCAGAGGGGCCAGAGAACCTTGCCGGGCGTCCGGAGGAAGATGGCGTCAGGCGCTCGATAACGACGTCAAGCCGCGAGAGATCACTACGTCTTCACGGTCGTGTATGGGGCCGGCACTCACACCATTACGAAACAGTAGGTGGGAACCCGTTACGCGCTGGCGGGAATCCGCATGCTGGTCAATCCGAACGATCCGAAGGATGTCGCGCAGGTCCAGCTTTTAGGGTCTACCGAAGCTTTGCTGCTTCTGCTTGCGCCTGCTTCAAGAGCGGAATATCCATGTCGGCCTGCTTCCACAGGGTGAGGAAGTCCTGGTACGCCGACGCGGGCGCGCGCCGTATCACCGCCGGCGACGAGCGCTCTGGCCAGTTGCAGGCGCGCGACCGCGTCGATGGGATCTTCCATGACAAGACCACGGTGGCTGATGATCTTTTGGAATTCGACCGCCGCGTCCGCCGGCCTTTTCGCGGCCAGGTACGTCTGGCCGCGCACGTACGCCGGGTAGAGGCTTCCGAAGCTGGCGAAGAATGCCGTGCCGGGCAACGCGAATTCGTTCGACAGAGCGGGCTCGAGCTTCTGGAGAGCTTCCACCAGTGTTCCCTGCTGGAGGGCAATCAGGCCACGGAGTGCGGGCAGATAGCTGATGTGCACGGTCGTGTCCTGCGGAAAGCGCGCTTCGAGATCTTGCAACAGCACCTGCGATCGCGACAGGTCGCCGGTCAGCGCCAGGGCGAAGGCGGCGGCGTATGTCACGTCGCGGCCAGTTGACATGTCCAACGCCAGCGCGGCGGTACGGCGAGCGTCCGCGACGTTGCCGACGAGCGCGTGCCAGACGGCCGCCGCCGTTTGAAACAGCGCCGCACGCTCAGGCTGGCCGGCCTTCTCGGTCAGATCGACCGCCGCGACGCGCCAGCGGAGCAGCAAGCTCCAGCCGTCCCGATCGTGCCAGGGCGAGCGCCTTGAGGTAGGTCAGGTCGCCCTCGATCGGCTGACCCTGGACCCGCGCGAACTCCCGTTCCATGGCCGCGTCGTCACCTCTGAGGAACGCGAGGTGAAAACGCCAGCGCGCGTCATCGACCTTGCGGTCCGCTGCTCGCTGGAGCGCCGCCGCCGCTTCGTCGAGCCGATCGAGATACATGTAGCAGGCTGCGGCATTGAGATATCCGAACGGCGACTCGGGAATCGCAGCCTCGGCTTTCGCGGCGCGTTCGATGCAGCCCTCATAGTCGGCCCTGTCCCTTCGTCACGAAGCCGGAGGCCAGACCGTACGAGTTGAACGTGCGCGGATAGGTCTGTGCCCACAAGTCGAACGCCTGGAGCGCCTGGTTCGAGATCGCCGGTGACCTGGCGATGGTAGGTCGCCGTGATGAAGAACTTTTCATTGTCGGTGGCCCGCTCGCGAAGCTCGAACGCCCGCGTGGTGTGTCGAGCTCCGAGCACCAACTCGCCGCCGGTGCTGTACGTAGTGCCTAATCGTGCGTGCGCCATAGCAAAGCCGTCATCGATTTCGACGGCGCGCTTGAACAGCTCTATCGCCGCAGGCCGCGCCTGGGTCCCCGTCTCCTGCGCCTGCAAGCCAGCGCTGTACGCTTTCAACGCCTCGAGCGATGCCGTGCTGACGTCGGGAAGCGGCCGGTTGTGCTCATCGAGCGTCGAGAGTGACTCGCCGAGTCGCACTCTCAAGCGGCTGGCGATGTCGCTCAACGCGTTCAACACGTCTTCTTTCCTCGCGACCTGCTCCTGTTCTTCGCCGAGCACCCCGCCGCCGCGACATCCGGTGGCGCGCACACCGAGCACGTATTGAGCGCCGAGGCCGGCGATGCTCCCGTCGAGGATGGCGCCGCCGCCCATCCGCTCGCAGATGTCACGGGCGATGGCCGGAGTGAGCGCCGCGTCGGCGGGCTGGCCCATCAGCCGCAGCAGCTCCTGGATGCGCGTATCCGAGGTCAGGCTGAGGAACGTTGACTGCTGGAGCTGAATCGCCAGCCCCTGCCGCAGCGTGCCGTCGAACACCGGATCGCCAGTGTTGTTTGCGAAGTCGGCGAGGACCACGGTCTCCTTGTCGGTGAGCGGGGCAGGCCGGCGGCCATAGATCACACCGGCGACAGTCGCGGCGACGACGACGGCGGCCACGCCGATCGAGAGCCACAGTGCGCGGCGACGCCCGGGCGCCGCGTCCGGCCCCTCGACTCCGCTCGGGGCGGGCGCCGCTGTGGCGTCTTGCCCACGCCTGAGACGCTCGAGATCGGCGCGCAGGTCGGCGGCGTGTTGATATCGAAGTTGGCGGTCAGTCTCGAGACACTTCGAGACGATGCGCTCCAATTCTGGCGACGCCTCGACGCGCAGCCGGACGGCCTGCGGGGGCCGAGCCCCCTTGACCATTTCGTAGAGCACCAGGCCGAAGCTCCAGATGTCGGCGCGGTGATCCACGGCCTCGCCGCGGGCCTGCTCCGGCGCCATGTAGGCGGCGGTTCCCATCACGACACCCTGCCGCGTGCCGGCAGTCGTGGTCACGTCCGGCTGCGGTGTGGCCGACCCTCTCCTGGCGAGGCCGAAATCGAGGACCTTCACGTGGTCGCGCGGCCCGATGAAGATGTTTTCGGGTTTGATATCGCGGTGGATGATGCCGGCAGTGTGCGCGGCGTCCAGCGCGGTGGCGAGTTGCGTGCCCACGTCGAGGGCCGCGTTCAAGCTCAGCGCACCGGCGGCGAGCCGATCTTTCAGCGTCGTGCCCTCCAGATACTCCATGGCGATGAACGATCGTCCGTCCTGCTCGCCGATGTCGTAGATCGTGCAGATGTGTGGATGGTTGAGCGCCGAGGCGGTCCGGGCTTCGCGCTGAAAGCGGCTCAGGGCCTCGGCATCACCCGCCAGTTCTTCGGAGACGAACTTGAGCGCAACGGGACGGTGTAGCCGCGAATCGTCGGCTTTGTACACCACGCCCATCCCGCCGCCGCCGAGCTTCTCGACGATGCGGTAGTGCGAGAGCGTCTGACCGATCAGCGGATCGCCACCTGCCCTGAGCGAAATCGAAGGGCCGGCCTGACGGCCGTCGTCGCTGCGCTCTCCGGCGAGCGCGCGGGCGGCGAGATCGATCGCCGGAGCGCCGAGAAAGCGGTCGGCACGGTCGTGTGCGGCGACGAGCGATCGGACTTCTTCTTCCAGCCGTTGGTCGCCGCCACAGGCGTGGCGAAGATAGGCGTCGCGCTCTCCCGCGGGCATGTCGAGCGCGGACTGCAGCAGCTCGTCGACGTGATGCCAGCGATCATTGTCCATTGGCGGTTGGGCCGGCGAGCTCTCGATACAACCAGGCTTTCGCGCTTTTCCACTCGCGCATCACAGTGATCGGCGATACGCGCAGCACGTCGGCGGTTTCCTCCACGCTCAGGCCGCCGAAGAAGCGCAACTCGACGACTCTTGCTTTGCGCGGCGCCCGCGCCGCCAACGCGTTCAAGGCATCGTCCAGGGCCGCGAAATCATCGGAGCGATCGACGCAGAGAACAGCCTCGGCATCGAGCGAGACATGCTCGGCGTTCGCGCCCCGCTTCGCATTGCGCCGCCGCGCCTGGTCGACGAGGATGCGGCGCATGGCCTGCGCCGCTGCCGCCATGAAATGAGCCCGGTTCTGCCACTGCATGCGTTTGTAGTCGACCAGCCGCATGTAGGCCTCATTGACCAGCGCCGTCGTCTGCAGGCTGTGGCCGGCCTGCTCGCGCTTCAGGTAGTAGTGCGCCAGACGGTGGAGCTCGTCGTACACAATCGGGGTCAGCCGCGCGAGCGCGCGCTGGTCGCCGTCGGTCCACGCACGGAGCAACGCACTGACGTCGTCGGGAAGTGGTTCACCCGTGCTCACGAGCTCAGGCATGGTGGTTGGTCGGCATTATATCGGCCTTCGTCGTTTCTTCGATTGATAGCTCTTCCCGGGTTTCTGCGCCTATTTCAGTAGAGCCCGCGGTCAAACCAATGGCCGGGCCAAGGGAGCGACCTATATGGTGAAGATCATGTCGACCACAAGAATCCTCGGGACACTGCTGCTGACCGGCACGTTCGCGCTCGCGGCGACCGCGACGCAGGTTCAATCCATCGCGCGATCTGGTCAGAGTCAGGAGCGGCAGGACTCGAGGAGCGACGAACACAGCAAACTGGGGCGGCCGTGGGCCATCGTCGGCTCCTGGTTTGGCACCACCGCCACCGGCATCAGACAACTCATCACGTTCCATGCCGATGGAACCGTCCTCCGCTCGGTGCCAGGCGAAGTCAGCACCGACCCCGCACGTCCGCCGCACACCGCGGCCCATGGCGTCTGGCGCTACCTCGGCAAGGGGCGGTTCGGCGTGACGATCTGGGACCTCTTCTACGACGTCAACACGGCCCAGCCGCTTCGGTACAACAAGCTCCGCCTCGAGGTGACGCTGGCCGATGATCGCGATAGCGCCAGCGCGAGGGCGATAGTGGAAACCATCGACCTGCAAGGTGTTGTGGTGGGGTCGCGCACAGGCAGCGCCAACTTCGTGCGCATCCCGTTCGAACCGCTCGAGTAGGCCGCGATCTTGACGGGCAGTGTTGCACGAGCGCGTGGAACCTGCCCGTCGTCGCACGGGCCTGGTCCCTACCTTGAGGCACGGCAGCCGCCTCGGCAGGGAGTAGTCGGGCTGCTGGCGAAAGCTGAACGAGCGTCGCGCCCGAGCGGGAGTTCTTTCTTATCAGGAAACATTTCGTACATTCGGTAGGCGGTAGCGCCAATCGAGGGCCTACGCCGCCGTCTCGGAAACATTCAACCAGGGCTTCGAGTCGAGGTCAGTGGGCAAGGTCGCCACCTAGGCATCCGTTTGGGGCCGGACGGTCGGGCCAGCTACACTACCTGTGGACATCCCGATTCGAGGCATCCGATGACCCACGTAGACGTAACGGCCCCCGACGGCTTGCTGGCGGCGCTGAAGAAGGCGCCCCACGAGGTGGCTGCGGAGCTCCGTCTCGCGGCGGCCATCCACTGGTACCAGCAGAGTCTGCTGTCGATGGAACGGGCTGCGGAAACCGCCGGCATGACCCGTGCGGCGTTCCTCGCGGAACTCGCGCGCCGACGCGTCGATGTGTTCGTCGTGGACGATCAGGATCTCGCCCGAGAGCTGGGGGATGTCTGACGCTCTCCTCGTCGTCAACGCCTCACCGCTCATCTTCCTCGGAAACGCCGGTCATCTCGAACTCCTGCACACGCTGGGTGCAAGCCGGATCATCGTGCCGGAACCGGTGTTTGACGAGGTGATTTCTGGCGGCACACCGACAAGGCCGCGAGAGTGATTTCCGACGCGACATGGCTCGAGAAGCGGCCATCGCCTTCGATTCCCGAATCGGTCATCGCGTAGGAGATCGGGAAGGGCGAGTCCTCGGTGATCGCGACGGCTCTGCACGAGCCAGGCGCTCGCGTAGTCATTGACGATCTGAACGGCAGGAAGTGTGCGCTGGCGCGCGAGCTCGATGTCGTCGGGACCTTGGGTGTGGTCATCGCGGCGCACCGGCAGGGACGAATCGACGATCCGCGAGCAGTGTTGCTGGAACTGCGGACAGCGGGTATGTGGCTGTCCGACGCGGTGATTGCACGGGTGCTACGCATCGCCGGGATCAAACCGTAGATCGCGAGCCCCGCCCCTCGTCTAAAGAGATTTACGGTAGAACGACCCTCCTGGAGAGAGCGCTCGTGCGAAGGAAAGTCCTGGTCACGGGAACCTCCATAGCAGGAGTGATTCTGCGGGACCTCTCGCTGGCTGGCCATGCCCGCGCGGTTGAAGTTCTTGACCGCCAGTCCGGCGAGGCTAGAATGCTTTGCGGAGGCGCCACGAAACTTTGCCGGGCGTCCGGAGGAAGATGGACGCGTTTTCAGAGGTCCTGAGCGGTGTCCGATTGAAGGGCGCGATGTTCTTCAGCGCGGAGTTCTCGGCGCCGTGGCGACTCTCGACGCCCCACTCCCGCACGTTGATGTCAACGCTGGCGCCCGGCGCGCAGCACGTCGTGATCTATCACTTCGTCGTGGACGGCTCAGCACGGGCACGGTTGGAAGGCGGGCCGGAAGTCGAGCTGTCGCCAGGCGACATCGTGGTGTTTCCGCACGGGGATCCGCACCACTTGAGCGGCGGCTCTGGAGCGAACCCGGTCGAGAGCGCTGCAGTCCTCCTGAAGATCGCGACACGGGACATTTCAGCGATGCAGGCCGGTGGTGGTGGAGCGACGACCCGGTTCGTGTGTGGGTACTTGACCTGTGACCCGCTCCTCTGCGGGCCGATTCTCGAGAGCCTGCCGCCGATGCTGAAGGTGAACGTCAGGACCGATCGCTCCGGCCACTGGCTGGAGCAATCGATCCTGCATCTGGTCGAGGAGGCCGCCTCGGACAGTGCGGGTAGCGACGTGATGTTGGCGAAGCTGTCTGAAGCGCTGTTCGTGGATACGCTCAGGCGATACGTCACAGGCCTCCCTGATCAGACGACGGGGTGGCTCGCGGGTGCCCGAGATCCGGTCGTGGGCAAGAGCCTCGCGCTGCTTCATCGGCGCGCGCATCACCCATGGACCATCGCCGGGCTCGCCGCGGAAGTCGGCGTATCGCGCTCGGCGCTGGTGGCGCGTTTCACGCGTTACCTGTCGGATCCGCCGATGGCGTACTTGACCGGATGGCGATTGCGTCTGGCTGCCCAGGCGTTGACCTCGTCCCCGAAGGGGGTAGCGGATATCGCGGCCGCCGTGGGCTACGAGTCTGAAGCGGCGTTCAATCGAGCCTTCAAGCGCGCATTCGGCGTGCCGCCAGCCCGGTATCGACGCCAAAGCAGGAATCCGGCGAGCTCACCAGGATCGCCGAGGTTGCAGGCGTGAGCCGCGTCACCGCCTAATGCACACGAGGCCGCCCCAGACACCCAAGAAGTCCTGGAGAAGCGGGTGACTCACCCTGTCAGAGGTCCATTCCTCCACGTGGCGAATGGCACGTGCACGACCGAGCTCATTACCGCTGCCGGCATTCCGGGTGCCCTGTCCATCTGGGCGGATTCACTCTATGAAGGTCCCGTCCCCGGCGGTCTGACCGACGCGGAACTGCTCGACGTCCGCCGCCGTTTCCACGAGAGGCCGGCGGAGCTGACGTGGGTCGCCTGGGGCGGAAGCGATCCAACGCTCGATCCCATGAACGACATGCGGCAATGGCGAGCCGCGATCGAACGTCAAGAGTCGTACGGCGAGCTGGTTCTGTGGTTCGAGCATGACCTGTTCGACCAGCTGAACCTGATTCAATTGCTCACCTGGATCCGACAGCATCTCCAGGTGACAACGCCGGCGTCGCTTGTCTGCATCGGCTCGTTCCCCGGGCGACCTGACTTCAGGGGCCTCGGTGAGCTCACACCTGACGAATTGGCGTCGCTGCTGGAAACACGGCAATGTCTTCGCGACCCACAGTTCGCGTTGGCGGAGCGCGCCTGGCGGGCCTTCCGCGAACCGACACCTGAGGCCCTGGACAACCTTCGGGACCAAGACACGTCGGTCTTGCCGTATCTTGCCGGCGCCGTTACGCGTTTTCTCCAGGAGTACCCATGGACGCACGACGGGCTCTCGCGAACTGAACGCCGGCTGCTCGAATTGGCCGATGGCGACGGGATCGCGCTATGGACAGCGTTCAGGCGGATGCACGAAGGCGAGCAGGTCTACTACATCACCGACAGCTCGCTCGCAAGCCTGGCCGAGACCCTCTCGCGCACATCGCCTCCACTGCTCACACTTGACCTCGCGAGTGGGGAACAGCGTCACGTCCTGAAGGGAGCTGTTGCGCTGACCGACGCTGGTCGATCGGTGCTGGCAGGTCAGTCAGACAAAGTGACAACCTGCGGCATAGATCGCTGGTTGGGCGGCGTGCATCTGCAGAGCGGGAACACGATCTGGCGGTGGGATGAAACATGTGATCGTATGGTCAACGTTCCATCGCGCTGAGTCGACATCTTCATCCGATTGACAAAGCCTAGATTTTGCCGGGCGTTGACGGTCCGTCAGACGAACCGCGGCCCGCGAAGGACGTCGGCTACCGACGGACGCAGCGCGGGTCTTGAGCGGCTACAATGCCCCTCACCATGAAACGACATCTTCTCGCGTGGCCGCTCGCCACCGCTCTCGTGGTGGCGTTGGCGGCGGCTCACCGATCAGCAGCCATCGGGGCGACGGCCGCGACCACCGCCGCGAGTACGTGTGCGAGCCTCGAAAGCCATCAGATTGCCGCATCGGACATCGGCCTGCCGACGTCCGGCGCGACGATCACATCGGCGGTGATCGTGCCGGCGTCAGCGCAGACCGTGAATGCCCAGGGCACGGGCGTCGTCCTTGCGATTCCCGAATACTGCAGGGTGATTGGCGCGATCGCGCCCGTCGATCCGGCAGCGCCGAAGATCAATTTCCAGGTCAACCTGCCGACCGAGTGGAACGGCAAGATCATGCAGCTCGGCGGTAGCGGGACGAACGGCGTGATTCCGGTCGCGCTCACGACGGGCATGCAGTGGGGACCGGAATCGATCCCGCCGAACTCGCCGTATGCGCTCTCGCGAGGGTTCGTCACGTACGGCAGCGACTCGGGACATCAGAACGCGGCGCCGGCCGGGCGTGGGAGCGGTCCGGCCGAGGCTGCTGCGGGTACGGCGCGTGGCGCCGGCGCGCCGCCCGCTGCCGCTCCAGTGCCGCCCGTGTGGATGACCAACGACGAGGCGCTGCGCAACTTCCTGTACGCGCAAATGAAGAAGACCCACGACGTGACGGTCGCGCTCGTGAAGCTGCTCTACGATCGGCCCATTCGCCACAGCTACTACTTCGGCGCTTCGCAAGGCGGCCGCGAAGCGCTGATGGTCGTGCAACGGTATCCGCAGGACTATGACGGCGTGTTCGTGCAGGTGCCCGTGTTCCCGTATGCGCACCTGACAATTTTCGATTCGTACTCGCGCGCGGTCGCTCAGGCGGGTGACGCGTGGCTGCCCGCCGCGAAGGTCGCCGTCGTCGCGAGGGAAGTACGGCGCCAGTGCGACGCGCTCGATGGCCTCGAGGACGGCCTCATCAGCGACTACGTCGCCTGCAACAACAAATTCGATCCGGCGATCACCGCTCAGCCGCTCGGCGCCGTTCGCTGTCCCGATGGCAGGGACACGGGCGAGACGTGCCTGTCCGATGCGCAGATTGCGGCCGGGAACGCCGTTCACGGACCGGTGCGCTTCCCGTTCCCTCTCGCAAATGGATGGACGTCGATGCCCGGCTGGCCCACCGGCTCGGAATCGGCCGGGAACTGGAAGAACCAGTCCGCCCGTACTGAGCCGACGACGCCTATTAGCGGCAGCATGGCGCTCGTCATCAAGGACCAAAGCGCGACGATGCTGTCGGTGGACCTTGCGAAGTACCAGAAGGAGATCCAGGCGTTCTCCGCGCTCGCCGATGCGACCGACCCCGACCTCTCCGCGTTCGAGCGCCGTGGCGGCAAGCTCGTGATGAAGGTAAACACGACCGATTACACCGCCAACTCGCGCTGGTCCTTCGCCTACTACGACAAGGTGGTCCAGACGATGAGCCAGCGCACGGTGGACTCGTTCCTGCGGTTCTACGTCGCCGTGGGCATCTTCCACAACCGCAACGTGGGCCGCAATCCCCTGACCAATGAACTGGTGCCGTCGTTCGTGGATTTCATCGCCATGGTGGACGACTGGGTCGAGAAGGGCACCGCGCCCGCCGACACGCAGATCCTCACGGACATGGAGCCCGTCCCGCCGTTCGCGGTCAAGTCGTCACTACCGATGTGCCGGTATCCGAACTATCCGCACTACCGCGGGGTGGGCGACGTGAAGAAGGCGGACAGCTACGAATGCCGGAAGCCATTCTGAAGTGGGAGATGGGAGCGTGGATGGAGTACCCTTCTGTTGGTCTCGTTCGATGGCAATAGCGACGCCTGCGCGCGTCGCGGGGAGGCAACGTGGGAGTGACACATTTTCCATCGCTCGTCGGCACCGTCTCGACGGCGGTCCTGCTGGCGGCGGCTCTGGGCCAGGCCCAGGCGCCTCAGGCCCCCGGCGGGGGCAGGCGGCGGCCGCGGCGGCAACAACAGCAACGCGGCACTGTGGACGGCGTTTGACGCCGACAAGGACGGCTCGGTGACACGCGCCGAGATGAAGGGCGCGTTCGAGAAGTGGTACGACGCGACCGACACGGCCAAGAGCGGGTCTGTCACGACCGATCAGCTCGGCCCCGCCTTGAATACCGCGCTGGGGCTCCCGGCGCCGGCGCCCGGCGGCGGTGGACGGGGCGGTGGGGCACCGGCCGCCCCAGCGGCTCCGACGTGCGGCGGCCGCGGCAATCTGCCGACCGTCGGACAGACGCCCTGCCCCGACGACGTGACGAAGATGATGGCCGCGCTTCCCGCGACCGCGCCGGCCAAGCCCGCGAAGCCGCGAAAGGTCCTGGTGCTCGGCAACGCGCGCGGCTATCGTCCATTCGTCGATCCCCATGGCCGCGAAGACGATCGAGGAGCTCGGCAAGAAGACGGGCGCATGGACGACGACCATCACCTACGATCCGGCGGACATCAACGCAAAGAATCTCGAGCAGTACGACGCGCTCTTCCTCTCGAGCACGACCGGGCTGCTTTCTCGACGCCAAGACGACCGAGCCGCCGGCGAGCAAGGAAGAAGTCGAGGCACGGCAGGCGGCGCTCATCGGCTTCGTGCGCGGCGGCAAAGGCCTCGGCGGCATTCACGCGACCGGCGACTCGTATCACAGCCCGTGCGCGAACGATGCCGGCGCTCGGCGCCGGACGCGGCGGTGGCGGTCGCGGCGGCAACCCCAACGGCGCGGGCGGCACGCTGGCGTCGGTCATCCTCCGCTGGTCCTGGGGTGTGAACGAGAAGAAGCTGCAGGCGAACGACCTGACGCTGACCAAGGTCGACATGTCGGCCGTGAGCGACGCCATGTACGACCAGCTCGACACCGAGAAGGCCGGCAAGGTGTCCCAGGCCAACTTCACGACGCGCATCGTCCCGCTTGGTCACCCAGACGAACCAGTACGTCGGCACGGCGGGCCGCGACAACGGCCGCGGCTCGTGGGCCGGACTGGGACAACATGATTGGCGGCTGGTTCAAGTTCCACTGGCTCGATCCGCAGAAGATCACGGTGAAGATCGACGACAAGTCGAGCCCGCTTGACCAAGATGTTCAACGGCCAGGACTTCGACGTCAACGACGAGACCTACACGTTCAGCATCAACTCGTTCTCGCGCAAGAACGTCCACGTCTTGACGAGCATCAACTACGACAAGATGAGCTTCATGGACAAGCTCAAGGAGAGCAACCCGCGTCCTGACCACGACTTCGGACTGAGCTGGATCAAGAAGGACGGACAGGGCCGGGTGTTCTACATGGCCCTGGGACACAACGAGCGGATCTACGCGATGACTCCGATGCTCGAGCACCTGCTCGCGGGCATGCAGTACGCCCTCGGCGATCTGAAGGCCGACGACAGCCCGAGCCAGAAGTAACTTCCGGGACAGGACCAAACCAGCACACGACCAAGCCCGGCGCGGAAACGCGCCGGGCTTCGTCCTACAGGTGTTTCACGCTGTGCGTCGTGTCCGTTGTCTTCTGACTCACGGCATCCGGTCCATCAGTTGGACCGACTGGCGCACGCGGCCGAAGGTGTTGAAGTAGGTCTGTGCTTCGTCTGCTGGCGTCACCCCGAGAAGGAACAGCAGACTGCCGTCGCTCAGCTGCACCGTCGACACGTTTATCGCTTCGCGCTCGCCCGTCACTTCCGAGACATTGCTCAGCGTCGTCGTGAGCCCCTGCCGTCCGGCGATGCTCGTGCGCGAGTATCCGCCCTGGCGTCGGAGGTCCGGATTGGTACGGGCGAAGACCTGAACCAACTGCTCCGTGTTCTGTTGCAGCGTGCCGCCGTCGGTCTGCATCACCCCCAGCTCGAGTCCATGGGTGAAAGCCGACTGGCCGTCCTCGGTCCGGACGTAGCCGCCTCGCGGCGCATACGTCACTGTCCCGCCGCCGCTGCTCGTCTGCCGCCAGTTGGCGGGCACGCTCAGGCGGACGAACTCGCCGGGCTCGACCGTCTGCCATTCGGCCGACGGCCTTTCGACCTGCATGGTGCGGCCGCTCGTGCCGACCGGCCCTGGCTGTCGGCCCTGCTGCTGCGCGCGCGCGACTTGCTGGGTGGTCGGCGCCGGTGACATGCGCGCCAATCGCGCGTGGACGTCATTGATTTCGCCCTGCGGGGCGGTTCCTTCTACTTTCAGCGTGTCGGCCTCGCGGAGGATCGCGTCGTAGCGATTGCCAGGATTGGGGTGGTCGCTGAGCCACTCCGGCGCCGCGCTCTGGCTCTGCTGCTCGATCGTACGGAACATGTTTGCCATCTGTCTCGGGTCGTAGCCCGCGCGCGCCATGATCTGCGCGCCGAGCAGGTCTGCCTCGCGCTCGTACTCGCGCCCGTACTTCATGAAGTAGACACCGAGGCCGACTTGCGACCCTTGGGCGATGACGCCGCCGGCGCGGCCGCCGACAATCGCGCCGAGCACCTGACCGGCGATGGCGCCGATCTGAAACTTCTGTCCCTTCGTCGCCTGCGCGGTGCCGTGCCGGAGAATCACGTGGCTCAGCTCGTGCGCCATGACGCCGGCCACCTCTGCGTCGGTGCGCGCCGCTTCAATCATCCCGCGGTGGAGAAACATCGGTCCGCCGGGGAGCGCGAAAGCATTGATCTCTTTGAGATTGACCACGTCGAAGCTGTAGCGGAACGCCGGCTGCTGCAGGTAGTCGGGAATCTCATCGACCAGCCGTCGGCCAATCTCTTCGACGAAGCCTTCCGTGGACTGGTCGTTGACGAGCGGCAGCTGTTGACGCACTTCGGCCGCCGCCTGCCGACCGAGCTCCACGTCCTGTTCAGGCGAATAGCTGTTCTTGTCGGGTTCGATCCGAGTCTGCGCGCCCGCAGAGAGCGTGAGGGCGGCAATGAGTGCCGCAGCCAACGGAGCCGTGCGGGTCGTTCGCTGCGTGTCAATTGGTGCGATGAATCGTCCAGCCATGCCGCGGAGACTGCAAGGTCGACTCCAACGCGCCAGTTTGCGAAAAGGGCACGAGAAGAGCCAATGGTTGTGCCGGAAAGGAGTCGCCATCTGTCCACATTGGCACACCGGTTCCCATCGTGGACGGCTGAGGCCGGGAGTCCTACGGAGACTGACTCAGGTGTGCGACGGTGCACGCGGCGTCGATCGACCGTGGCCCCAGCGACCTGCAGCACACCACTGAAGGCCGATGATGCGGTAGCCAGGGCTGCGGCGGTGGCTCGCCGTGTCAGCGGGTGGCGGCGTCGACTCTCTCGAAATCGATGAACCCGCGCTCGACGTTGACCGATATCAGCCGCACGCGAATATGGTCGCCGACATCTGCGCCCTCGAACCGGCGCACCACGCGCCCCTCGACCGGGAGGGTGAGCAGTCTGACCCAGGTGCCCTTGTCGGATGCGCCCGTGACCAGCGCGGCAAATTGCTCGCCGATCCTCGACTCCAGGAGCATCGCCGCGGCGGACTTGGCGACCTGGCGCTCGACCTTGTTGGCGGCATCCTCCTCTTCGGTGAAATGCCTGGCCAACTCGTCCAGCTGGTCATAGCTGTAGGGCGCCGTCCGGCCAGCGATGGCGGCCTTCAACAAACGCTGCGTGACGAGATCCGGGTAGCGGCGATTCGGAGCCGTGGAATGGGTATAGTCCTTGACCGCCAGGCCGAAGTGCCCTGGTGCCGCCACGCCGGGCCGTTCGGCCACGTATTCGCCCCCTCCCAGGAGCTTGATGACCGCGAGCGACAGATCCGGGAAGCGCACCGGATCGGCCGCCTGCGCCCTGACCAGAAACGCATCGAGCGCCACGGCGTCCGGGTTCGCCGGCAGGCTGCCGTCGTGCGCCTGAGCGAGCTCGACGATCCGGTCCCAGCGCCGGGGTGTTCGCACGACACGCCGGATGGAGGGAAAGTTCTTCGCCGCGAGATACCGCGCGGTCACGCCGTTGGCGGCGATCATGAAATCCTCGATGATCACGCTGGCGCGATTCTTCTCTTCAATGTCGAGACCGCTGATGCGGTCGCCCTCGAAAGCCGCCCGCGCCCGGATGGTTTCCAGACTCAGGGCGCCCTGGACGCGCCGCAAACTCCTCAGACGCTGGGCGGTCCGCTCCTGATCGCGCAGGTTGTCCGCGAGTCCATTGACGACGGCAATCGCCTGGGGAACCGCGCCGCTGCCGTTCAGCCAGGCCGCCACGCTGTTGTAGGCGAGCTTCGCATGATTGCGGACACGCGCCCGGTAGACATCCGAACCCTGGATCGATCCATCGGCGGCGATGACCATGTCCACGATCACGGCCAGGCGGTCCGCCCCGGGATTCAGGGATGTGAGATCGGTGGAGAGCTTCTCGGGCAGCATCGGGAAGATCTCTGCCGCGGTATACACCGAGGTCGTATTGTGGCGTGCATGCGCGTCAATCGCCGAGCCGTCCTTCACCAGCGCGTCCACATCGGCGACGGCCACGCGAATCCTGACGGCCTCTCCCGGGAGAGTTTCGGCCATCGTCAATTGATCCAGGTCGCGGGAGTCATCGTTGTCGATAGACGCCCACAGCAGGCCGGTCAGATCGCGAATCGATCCGGCATCAGCGACAGACGCGTCCGCGGCCGCGGGTGCCTGAACGCTCTGAAGTTCAGCGATCGCGGCGGCAGAAAAGGTGGGGAGCAAACCCCGCTCGAGCATCGCCCTATGGGCAATGCCCTGCAGGATGGCACGGTGCGGTTGGACCGAGTGTGGTGTCTGTGACATGGAGCGTCCTCAGTCTACCAGCCTCGCTCAACCGGCTGCGGAGCGTTGGCACACAGATAGCCGGTTCTTCATGGCCGGGTTGCGATCAATACTGGCGATGGTGAAGCTGATCATTGAACCCGCCGACGGTGTGAGGCCGTTGCTCGCGGCCATCAAGAACGCGAAGAAGCGTGTGGACATTGCCGTCTTCCGTTTCGATCGCTCGGACATCGAGACGGCATTGAAGGCGGCTGCGGCGCGAGGCGTCAAAGTGACTGCCTTAATCGCACACGCCAACCGCGGGGGCGAAGAGCGCCTCCGCAAGCTGGAGCTGCGCTGCCTCGATGCCGGCATCATCGTAGCTCGCACGTCGAATGACCTCATCCGCTATCACGGCAAGTACATACTGATCGATCGCCGCATCCTGTACGTGTTGTCCTTCAATTTCACGCATCTGGATATCGACCACAGCCGTGGCTTCGGCATCGTGACCAGCCACGCCAACTGGGTGCGCGAAGCCGCCAGTCTGTTCCGGGCCGACTGCACCCGGGCAAAGTACACGCCAAAAACCGAGACGTTTGTTGTCAGCCCCGCGAACTCCCGGAAGGTGCTCGAGACGTTCCTGAGAAAGGCCAAGACGCAACTGCTGATCTACGACCCCAAGATTTCAGACAAGGGGATGCTTCGCACCCTGCAGGACCGGGTGAAGGCGGGCGTCGAGATCAAGGTCATTGGATCAGTGGCCGGGCGCGCCGAGCTCGACGCGCGGACATTGACCGGCAAACGGTTGCACACCCGCACGATCATTCGCGATCGGCGCCAGGCCTTTGTCGGCAGTCAGAGCCTGCGCGCCGCGGAACTGGACTTGCGCCGGGAACTCGGGCTGATTGTGCAGGATGCGAAGGTCGTGAAAACGCTGATTGAGACGTTTGAATCCGACTGGGCCAGCACGACCCCCAGGAAGGCGCCGGCGCGAAAGAAGGAGTCTGACGCCCCTGCGAGCGAACCGGCGGCCGTGTCAGTAAAGGAAGCCAAGAAGGCCGTTCAGGTCCTCACGAAGGAACTGGATCCCCTGTCGGTCACTGTGAAGAAGGCCGTGCGGAAAGCGGTGGCCAAGGCCGGTGAAGACGTGCTCCACGACAAGGACGTCAAGGACACGATGAAGAAGGTGGTCAAGAAAGCAGTGAAGGAAGCCGTCAAGGAAGCAGTCGAGGACGCCCAAGACGACCAGAAAGTCAAAGACGCGAAGAGTGAGCCATAGGTTGGGCCTGGCCGGAGCTCGACCAGGTGAATCCCCGCGCCGGCGGCGCCACCTGTGCCCAAGTCGACGCGCTGAAGCCGGGCCGCAAGTTCCTCGCCGACCGTTTGCTGTTGCTGCGCGACCAGCAAATCCGCGACCTGTTCAAGGCGGCCATGGCCGAGCGCCGCGGCGGCACCGTCGATGACTGGGTCCGGGTCTTCAAGCGGAAGCGGGATGAAATCGTCATGGCGCGCTGCCCGGCACGCTGACGGACGTGCCGGGCAGAATCAGAGCCTACTTCACCCCTGCCATCTTCGCCGCCACGGCGTGGATGAAGGAGAAGTTGAGTTCAGGCAACGGATTGAAATGTGCCGCCGCCGTGCACTGCTCCGTAGCCTTGGGCTTGTCGCCCTTGCCCTGATAGGCCTGGCAGAGGCGGTAGAGGTTGTAGGCGTCCTGCCGGTTGGCCTGTTGCAGCTCGCTGATGGCCGCGTCCCAGTTCTTCTCCTGGAGCGCGATCATCCCTGCCAACTCGTGCGCCTGCCGCGTCTGCCCGGGAGCATTCGAGGCCAGCGCTACTGTGGAAAACGCATCGGCTTCCTGCTTGGCCGTGGCCACGTCCTTCCGGGCGAGTGCCACGCGAGCGAGGCTGCTGTGCTGGAACAGATGGACGTTGGCCTTGATCGCGTCGGGCAGCGTTGAACCATCCGCCAGCTTCAGCGCCTGTTCGTAGGCCGCCTGGGCCTGCGCGGGCTTGCCCATCTCCGTGTAGATGGCCGCCTTCGCCTGCAGGTCTCCCACCATCCCAAGCGTGTCGCTGCTCTTTGCGCCGAGGGCGTACTGCTGATCGAGGCTCGCCAGCGCCTGGTCCATCTTTCCGGTGTACACCGCGAGCGATGTCGTCGCAAACATCGCGGTGCGCTGGTCGGCGTCGCTGCGCGCCTTCTTGGCGATCTGCCGGATTTCAGCCGCCGCATCGGCGGCCTTGCCGGAGTACATCAGGTCGGCGGAGATGCCAAGGTGCGACGCGACGAAGTTCGGGTCGATGGCCAGCGCCTTCCGGTATTGCACGATGGACTCGTCGAACCGCCCCATCTTGAGCAGCAGCTCGCCGTACCAGTCGTACGGGTTCGGGTCGTTCGGAATCAGCTCGATGTATTTCTTGAAGGCGCGTTCGGCGTTGTCGTAGTCAGCGACCTGCCGGTAGGCGTACCCGAGCTGGTTGTACGGCGCGGAGTAGTCTTGTGCGATGTCGTTGGCCTTCTTGAGGTGCTCGATCGCTCCGGGCACATCCTGCTGCCCGAAGAGCACCGTGCCGAGCGCGAAGTGCGCCCGTTCGTCCTGGGGGTACGCGGCGACGAGCTGCGCCAGGTAATCCTTCTGCTGCGCTGGCTTGGCATTGGATCCGGCCTCGGCAGCAAGGATCAGGAGCTTCTCGCCATTTGAGAGCTTGTCCGCCACGGCGACCGCCTTCTTCAGGTGGTCGAGAAACTCCGTGCCGGTGGGAGACGAATTGGCGCGGCCGAGCTCGGCCAGGCCGAAGTTCGCGTCGAGGGCGATCGCCTTGTCGAAATGGGCGATGGAGTCCTGAACCAGCAGGCGTTCAGCCAGGCTGCGGCCTTCGATGTACTCCTTCCTGGCGTCCTCCGACGTGGTCGTGACTGGAATCTTCTCGGCTTTTGAGACCGGAGCCGCCGGAGTGGGAGCGTCCTGCGGCTTGCTGCAGCCGCCAGCGGCGAGGACGACGGCGACCGCCGCCATCAGGGCGATCGCGGAATTCGAGCGATTACACATGGGGGTCCTCCTTGAGGGCGCGAGTGATGTTGCGCCCACACGGAGGCGCACGAGCAGCCGAGGCATCGTGCCGCGTGTTGAGGCGAGGAGCCCCAAGTCTACAGCAGGAACGGTGGACGGGCTGTCGGATCTTGCACACGCGGCGGCCGCCTGGCCTGGACGATGCACCGTGGCAATCCGGGTGGACGGGCTAACAGGCGGCGCGGCCAGCCGCTGGCAATTGTGGCGGGTCGACCCAACGCGATTGTGGACTGATGACCGGCGGAGTGCGGGAAAGTGCGCAACGATCAGAAAATATTCATGCAGAGTGCCCGGAGATCAGGCGTTGGGGTTTGTCACCTTCTCCGAAGAAGCGCATCTCCTGATAAAGAAGAGTCCGTGCAGGGGAGGATCTATGCTCGTCCGGCAGATTGCTGATTCCAAGCTCGCACAGTTCGCCTACCTGGTCGGGTGTCACCGGACCGGAGAGGCGATTGTGATCGATCCCGAGCGCGACGTCGATCGCTACTTCGACGAGGCGGCCCGCCACAAGCTCCGGATCGTCGCCGCGGTTGATACTCATATTCACGCCGACTACCTCTCGGGTCTGCGCGAAATGGCCGAGCGTGGCGTGCTGGTGTACGCGTCGAAGGAAGGCGGGGCCGACTGGCAGTATGAATGGCTCCTGGGCTCCGATTACCGCCACCGGCTCCTTGCTCACGGAGACTAGCTTCGCTGTCGGCTTCATCGAATTCCACGCCGTCCACACGCCCGGTCACACCCCCGAGCACCTGAGCTACCTCGTCCGCGACGCGGGAGCCGGTGCGACCGATTTCATGGCCCTGGCGAGCGGCGACTTTGTCTTCGTCGGGGACGTCGGACGACCCGACCTGTTGGAGCGAGCGGCCGGCATGGTCGGCGTGATGGTGCCCTCGGCCCGGGCGCAGTACGCATCCATTCAGCGGCAGTTCCGGCCGTTGCCAGAATTCCTGCAGGTGTGGCCGGCGCACGGGGCGGGCAGTGCCTGCGGGAAATCGCTCGGCGATGTCCCGACGTCGACCGTCGGCTACGAGCTTCGGACCAATCGATCGATAGAGGCGGCATCCGACGAGCAGACGTTCGTGGACTTCATTCTCGCAGGCCAGCCCGAGCCGCCTCTGTACTTCGCACGGATGAAACGTGACAACAGGCGCGGGCCGGGACGGCTGCCCTCGCTGCCGGCGCCGACGCGAATCGAGCTGCTGGGCGTCGAGAGGCTGCAGAACCGTCGCGACATCACCGTGCTCGACACCCGATCGCGTGAAGCGTTTTTCGCCGGACATCTGGCCGGATCGATCCTGGCCGAGCTCGACTACCAGTTCTGCTCGATTGCCGGTTCGTATGTCGAGGAGGACACGCCCATCTACCTGCTCGTGGACGAGGCCCGTCTTGACGAGGCCGTGCGCGCATTGATCCGAGTCGGGCTCGATCGGATCGTCGGCTACGTCACGCCAGACACGCTCGCCGAGTTCGAGCGCGGCGGGGGGCGACTCGGCCGCACCGAGACGATTGACCTGGCGCAGATGGAGGCGAGGCGCACGAGCGGTCTGGCGCGCGTGCTCGACGTCCGCGGCGGCGCGGAGTTCGAGGCCGGGCACGTCCCCGACGCGAATCCACATCCCGCATACCCGCGTGCCATTGCACCTCGACACGCTTCCTCATGAGACGCCGCTGCTCGTGCAGTGCAACAGTGGCGCAAGGGCGGCGGCAGTCGCCTCGCTGCTCGAGCGGCACGGCTTCCAGGCGATCCACGTGAACGACCTGTTTACGAATTACCACCAGACCGACCTGAAGGTCGGCGTCAACGCGTGAGGGGTGTTATGGCTACTCCAGCAGTTGCGACAGACCGTGCGGTCCACGCCCTCCCGGATGAACCGACCGTCGCCGCTTCGCTCCAGGCGCTCAGCGATCGGATCCAGTCGATGGCCGAGGTCATCGACGCGCTCCGGCCGCTCGTCGCGCTTGCGCAGCAGGCGCCCGCGATGGTGGCCATGGCCGGCGACTCGTTCGACGAAATGATGCGGACGGCCCTCGACAGCGGCATCGATGTCGAACGAGGGCTCCTCAACGGGGCAGGCGCCGCGCTGCGCTTCGGCGCGACGATGAACCCGGAGAAGGTACGGGCGCTCGAAGCACTTCTCAACTCGGGCGTGCTCGATCCGTCGGCGCTCGGTACGATCGGCGAGCTCGGCCGGGCACTGGTCGATACGGCCTCGGCGCGGCCATCCGCGATCGGCCCGATGGGCTTGTTGAAGGCGCTCGGCCAGCCGGATGTCCAGCGCGCGCTCGGTTTCCTCGTCACGTTTGCGGAACGGTTCGGCAGCCGGTTGCGCGAGCCGCAGCCGGAGCGGTCCTGACCCATCCGGCATAAGGAGCGTTCCCGTGCAAAGCCACTACGAGATCCTGATCATCGGCGGCGGTACCGCCGGGCTGACCGTCGCGTCACAGCTCGCCGGCCGCATCGGCGGCGGGACGATCGCCGTCATCGAGCCGTCAGCAAAGCACTACTACCAGCCACTCTGGACCCTGGTCGGCGGCGGCATCTTCACGAAGGAAGAGTCGGCCCGCGACGAGGCCGATCTCATCCCGGACGGCGTCACCTGGATTCAGGAGGCCGCGACCTCTATCGATCCGGAACACCAGACGGTCCATACGGCCGTGACCGGCCCGATCACCTACGACTTCCTCGTCGTCGCAGCCGGCATTCAGCTCGGGTGGAAGAAGGTCCCTGGCCTCGCCGAATCAGTCGGGAAGCCGGGAACCGGCGTCGTCAGTAACTACTCCTATGAGACGGTGGCGTCCACGTGGGAGGCAATCCGCGGCTTCCGCGGGGGCACGGCAATCTTTACCGAGCCGATGACGCCGGTGAAGTGCGGCGGCGCGCCGCAGAAGATTATGTACCTCGCCGAGGAGGTGTTCCGGAACAACGGCGTGCGCGAGCACAGTCGCCTCCTGTTCATGAACGCGAAGCCGACACTTTTCGCGTCCCCGTACTACATTCCGGCGATCGAGCGGGTTATCAGGACGCGAGGCATGGAAGCGAAGCTCGGCGAGGAGTTGATCGCGCTGCGGCCCGACGCGCGCGAGGCGGTGTTCAGGGAAGTGAAGACCGGCGCCGAGCAGGTCCTCCACTACGACATGATTCATGTGACGCCGCCGATGAGCGCGCCGGACTTCGTCAAGACGAGCCCGGTCGCCAACACGGATGGATGGGTGGAAGTGGACAAGCTCACGCTGCAGCACGTCCGCTATCCGAACGTGTTCAGCCTGGGCGACTGCAGCAACCTGCCAACGTCGAAGACCGGCGCCGCGATTCGCAAGCAGGCTCCCGTCGTGGTCAGCAACCTGCTCTCCGTGCGCGCGGGAGGTGTTCCCGTGGCGCAGTACGACGGCTACACGTCCTGCCCGGTCGTGACCGGACGCGGCAAGCTGATCATGGCGGAGTTCAACTACGACAAGAAGCCGATTGAGACGTTTCCGTTCGATCAGCGGCAGGAGCGTTTCAGCATGTACGCGTTGAAGGCCTACATGCTGCCGCGGATCTACTGGCACGGCATGCTGCGCGGCCGGATGTAGCGCGTCTGGCCGTTCACGTGCTTGCCACGGCTATCGGACTGGGACTGGTGATCGGCGTCGCCCTCGGCCTCCTGGGCGGCGGCGGATCGATTCTCACGGTGCCGATTTTCGTATACGTCCTCCGCTTCGGTCCGAAGGAGGCCATTGCGATGAGCCTTGCGGTCGTCGGCGCGACGAGCGCGGTGGGTGTGGCCGGTCACTGGCGCGCGGGAAACGTCAACCTGCGAGTCGGTCTCGTGTTCGGGTCGGTGGCGATGGCCGGGACCTACGCCGGCGCGCGGCTGGCCACGGTGCTCTCAGGCGCCACGCAGCTGGCCATCTTTGGGGTCGTGATGCTGATCGCCGCCGCGTTCATGTTTCGAGGGTGCGGGGGCAAGCCCGTGTCAGAGAAGCCGTCCGGGACGCCAGCGCTCCGTGGCGGGATCGCACTCATCGTTCTCGAAGGCCTGGCGGTCGGCTTGCTGACTGGCCTGGTCGGCGTCGGCGGAGGGTTTCTGATCGTTCCGGCGCTCGTGCTCCTTGCCTTGCCGATGCGGGAGGCGGTCGGGACGTCGTTACTCATCATCGCCACGAACTGCGTCGTGGGCTTCTACGGCTACGTCGGGCAGGTGCACGTGGACTGGCCGGCCGTGGCGCTGGTCACCGCCGGCACCGTGCCCGGCATCTCGTTTGGAACCTACCTGCATCGGCTCGTGCCGCAGCACGCGCTCCGCCGCGGATTCGCGGCGTTCCTCCTCCTTGTGGCGGCCTTCATCCTCTACCAGAACGTGGGAACGCTGCTCGCAGCGTTTTCGCGACGCCCATCCTGAAGATCGGTGCCGGCTTCGGACCGGACCGCGCGTCACCGCTGGTTGCGACGAGAATCTACGGAGGCCGATGCCCTCGCCCGTGCCAGAAACACGACGCCAACGCCGACGGCCATCAGCGATGCGAGATGCGCCACCGTGAAGACGCCGAGCACGCGCACGTTCACCCGCACGAACTCGATCAGGAAGCGAATCGTCCCTGCCAGAATCAGATACGCGCCGAGCACGAACGCGTCTGGGCGTCCTTGCCGGCGCCATTGGACGAGGAGCCACGCGAGCGGAACCAGCGCGATCGCTTCGTAGAGCTGCGTCGGATGCACGGGCACCGAGGTCGGCGGCAGCCCTCGAGGAAAGGCGACGGCCCACGGAAGATTCGTGGGCCGTCCGTAATCGTCGCCCACAAGAAAGCAGCCGATCCTGCCGATGGCGTGCCCGACCGCGAGCGCAGGCGTCGCGGCAGCAAGGACCGCGAGCTTCGGCAGTCGCTTTCGCTGCATGACCAACAATCCGGCGAGGATTCCGCCGGCGAACCCGCCGAACCAGCTCATCCCACCGCGGCTCAAGAGGAGATCGACGAACGGCTCTTCGCCACGATGTTCGAAGACCCAGAGCAGTTTGGCTCCGGCCATCCCTCCGAACACACCAGCGACCGCGGCATCGATGGCATCATCGGGCAGTCCGGATCGACGCAACTCGCGCCGGAACGTCCACAGCCCGACGAGCGCTCCAACGGCGAGCATCACGCCAAAACCGGTGACCTCGAACCCGCCGATTCGAAACAGGACCGGGTAAATATCGCCTCCCGGGTTGCTACACCACGCGAAGGGCCTTAAGGGCGTTCGACAAGAACTCGCTCCCCATCAGCTGATCTTCGAGGCGGTTGAGTCATCGTCTGCCTGGTTGGGTTTCGACTCCCGCGGCACGCGCGGGTGAGGCACCGCTCATGTGGGCACGCCAAACCGTGGCAAGACCCACAACTGCAGGACGATCCACCCGCCCAAGACGCCGAGTACGGTGAACATGCTGTCCATCTCTTCACTCCGACTCGTCACGCCGATTGAACCGAGTATTCGCATCCGTCCAATGGCGTCGACAGTACGAGGCTATGTCACCCGGAAGTTGCGCATCATCCCCATGTCTTCGTGCTCGAGGATATGGCAGTGGTAGAGATACAGTCCTGGATGACGTGTGAATGTCACGTGCACGCGAACGGTCTCTCCGGGGAGCACCAAAACCGTGTCCCTCCACCCGCCATCAACGAGACCTGCCCGCAGCGTGTTCGTGGCGCGTCCGCCCGTCCGATCGACGACACGGAACTGGCGGCCGTGCATGTGAATGGGATGGGCGGCCTCCATGCCCATCGGATTCGCCAGATTCACGAACTCCCAGAGCTGGGTCGAGCCGGCCGCAACGGCTTCGTCCGGTGCGACGTCGCTCATGTCAAACGTGCGGCCACCAAGCGACCACTCCATCCGCTGAAACCTCAGCGGAACGCGCCGGATTGTTGCGTCGGGGCTCGGCGACCAGGCCGCGTCAAACGAGGACAGGCGTTCGGGGACGCGGAAGGCCTGGCCTTTCCGCGCGCCCGTGCGCAGGGTCATCAGGCGCAGCGGCGCTCCATTCGGTACCTTCGAGCGGCCATTCATCATGCCCCTCATGCCACCCATCATTCCGCCCACGCTGGCGTCAGCTTCGGCAAATGCCTGGCTCTCGAGGTGCACCTCCGTGCCGGCCGCGAGGCCGGTGAGATCGAGCAACAGGTCCGCGCGTTGGCCAGGTGCAAGCGTGAGCGCTTGCTGACGCAACGGCTTATCCAGGAGCCCACCGTCTCCGCCAATCACGGCCATCTGAACATCGCGGCCCCAGGCCAGCTTGTATATGCGCGCGTTCGAGGCGTTCAACAGGCGTATCCGGTGCCACGCGGCGTCCACCTCTGTCGTCGGCTGCGGCTGGCCGTTCACCAGCACGCGGTCGCCGACAAAGCCATTCATCATCTCCATCGTGCCGCCGCCGTGGAAGATCAGCTGGTTGCGCGCGTCGAACCGGCGATCCTGCAGTACGCACAGGAGCTCGGCACCCCCTGATGGCAGCGCCAACGCGTCTTCTTCATCGTCCCGCACCAGGAGCAGACCAGCCAGACCCCGGTACACCTGAGCGCCCGTCCGCATGTGCGGGTGCGGGTGATACCAGTAGGTGCCGGCCCGATTGGTCACCTCGAATTCGTACACGTATTCATGACCGTGGCCGATAGCCAGGCGGGGATGACCGTCGGCACTTTCGGGCACGTCCAGGCCGTGCCAGTGGACAATCGAGTCTTCGGCGAGCTGGTTCGCGAAACGCACGCGGACCCGTTGGCCGCGGCGCAGGCGAATGACAGGCCCAAGGTAGGAGCCGGGAAGTGTCTGGAGCGTGTCGGCCGGGCCCTTGAGCAAGTGGCCCGTGAAGCGCCACAGGCGCGTGGGTCCGCCAGGAAGTACAACCGCTTCGTCAGGAGCCGCGGTCAACACCAATTCGACGTCGGGGACAAACCCGGTGCCTGGTGCGGTCTGGGGCGAGAGTGCGGCAGGACTCGCGCTGGCGGACGGCCCTTTGCACCCGGTTGCGCCGACCAGGGTGGACAGGGTCAAGAGACGAAGGAGATCGCGACGCTTCATGATGGACACGAGAAGGCGACCGTGGCTTTCTCAGACAGAGCGGGTTCCGTAGCAGCCACTATGTCGACCGTTTGGGGATCCGCGGTGTGCAATAGGAGACAGTTCGGCCGTCAATCGCGTCGAATTCACTGAAGCGCGCACTTGGCGCAGGTGACGGCGGTTGGAACGGCAGTCAGACGAGCGGCGCCAATTGACTGGCCGCAGGCTGCACAGACGCCGTAGTGCCCGCCCTCGATGCGCTTCAGCGCGCCGCGGATTTGCCGCACTTCCGTAAGACTCATCTCGTCGAGACCTTCCAGCACTTCGTCATTCTGCAACTCGCTCGCGCGTTCTGGCCAATCGCGGTCGTGTGCCGACCGGAGATCTCCCTCGATCTTCGCGACTCGCCGCACCAATTGAGCGAGCCGTTCCTGCAGCTGCCTTCCGACCGCATCGTAGTTCGACATGTCACGACTCCTTGGTCGCATCGAGTCGGTCCATATGGCATGCCAAGCGGAGTGCTGGCTGTTCGCCTCTGTCCGCCCAATAAAAGGGACGACGGTTCGCCGGCTGGGAGGGGTGTTTTTGCGCGGTCGTGCGGAATATCCCGGTACTCACCGAGCGGGAGGATTGCGAGGGTCGGACTGATAACATCTCCATCCACGATGATGCAATACCGCACAGCAACGCCTCTCGCCATGGTCCGGATCGAGGGATTATGAAGTGGTCGACGGAGCACGATAGCGTCACGGGCGATGAGTACATCGCGGTCGACGAGCGCGGCGCGCCGCTGCTGCGCGATCCCTTCACCAACAAAAGCACGGCGTTTACGGTGGTTGAGCGCGAGGAGCTCGGCCTCGACGGGCTGATGCCATCAGCCGTCAGCACCATGGACCAGCAGCTGGACCGGACGTATCAGGCGTATCGCGTCAAGCAGACACCGCTCGAGCGCTACATCTACCTGGCCAGCCTGCAAGACCGGAACGAAACGCTGTTCTTCCGCCTCGTCCATGATCACATCGACGAGATGATGCCGATCGTGTACACGCCGGTGGTCGGAGAGGCGTGCCAGCAGTTCTCTCACATCTACCGCCGGCCGCGCGGCCTCTACATCTCGTACGAGCAGCGCAGCCGGATCGACGCCATCCTCGAAAACCATGCGCAGCCGCCGGCCGTCATCGTCGTTACCGACGGGGAACGGATCCTCGGGCTCGGAGATCAAGGGGTCGGCGGGATGGGCATCCCGACCGGGAAGCTATCCCTCTACACCGCGTGCGCGGGTATCCCGCCCTACCTGACGTTACCGATCATGCTCGACGTGGGCACCGAGAATCAGGAACGGCTGCTCGACCCGCTGTATCTCGGGCTGCGGCATAAGCGGATTCGCGGACGCGAGTATCAGGACTTCATCGATCGGTTCGTCGACGCCGTCATGCGCGTGTACCCCGCCGCTGTCCTGCAGTGGGAAGACTTTCTGAAGGCCAACGCGCTCACACAGCTCACGCGCTTTCGCGATCGGTTGTGCACGTTCAACGACGACATTCAGGGCACCGCTGCGGTCGTCGCTGCCGGTGTGTACGCGGCCCTGCGGATTACCGGTCAAGCCATGCGCGACCAGCGCGTCGTCCTCGGCGGAGCCGGGGCGTCCGCGCAGGGGATTGCCAGCCTCTTCGTGTCGGCGCTACGCGATGCCGGGCTTTCCTCCGAGGAGGCCCGGCAACGTATCTGCACAGTGGACAGTCGGGGACTGGTGACGCACGCGCGGGCGGAGATGGAAGACTTCAAGGCGGCCTACGCCAGGTCGGTTGAGGAGGTGGCGACCTACGTGTGCAGCGATCGCGGGCACATCACGCTCGAGGAGACCATCCGCAATTTCGCGCCGACGATTCTCGTCGGCACATCGGGCACGGCTGGTCTGTTCACCGAGGCCGTGGTTCGCGCGATGGCTGCCGTCAACGACCGTCCGATCGTGTTTCCGCTGTCGAACCCGACGAGCAAGAGCGAGTGCACGGCGGCGGAGGCGATTCGGTGGTCCGATGGCCGCGCGATCGTGGCGACCGGCAGCCCGTTCGACCCGGTCGTCCATCGCGGCCAGACGCACCGTATCGGACAGGGAAACAACGCGTTCGTCTTTCCAGGCGTCGGACTGGGTCTGTGGGTGGGACGCGTGCGACGTGTCACCGATGCCATGTTCCTTGATGCCGCCCAGGCCCTGGCTCACATGGTGAGCCGTACGGATCTGGATCAGGGCGCCGTCTACCCCGAGCTCACGCGCATACGGGACTGCTCGCATGCGGTAGCGTGCGCCGTGATCCGCCGCGCCGTCGCCGAGGACCACGCAGCGCCGGAGATTCTACCCGGCCTCGAGGAGACCGTGAGCCGCGCGATGTGGTTCCCGGAGTACCGACCAATTCGATACCAACCCAGCAGGTTCTCGTCGCCACCACCGTGACGTCTCGATATACCGCGAAAGTCGACCGAACAACGACGGGCGCCAGCACGCCGCAATGGTGCCCGCCTGGGCCATGGCATGACCGCCGCGTCGTCTCATCAATGAGCTTGGGCAGTGAGCTTGGTATGGACGGCCCGGGGCGATCGTGTCATCATTCGCGATCGACGGGTCATGCGGTTGGCTGCCGTCTTGCGCAACGGGGTCTCACATCTGTTGTCACACAAAGGAAGATGTCATGCATCAGCATTTCGTCCCCAGGCTCCTCTCGGTCATCACGGCGGCGACCGTCGCCATGGCGATGTCAGTCGTTGCCCTTCCCTCGGCGCAGCGAAGCCAGACGGAAGGCATCAAGGAGGCCGAGAAGTTCGTCAACGCCGGCGATGACACTACCAATGCCGTCGGCAAGGCGAAGCTGCAAATTCAGAACACGCTCACGGCGTACAACGCGCTGGTGACTCAGCCGTCGACCAACATGAAGGGCGACTACAAGAAGCTGTTGAACAGCGCGAAGGACATGGCCCAGAAAGTCGACGCCGCGCGGGAACGCATCACGAAGATGCAGGCGGCGGGAGACACGTACTTCGCGGGGCGCGGCGCCAGCATCAAGGAGATCCAGGACGCAGAGTTGCGCCAGAAAGGGCAGCAACGGCTCGACGAGAACAAGCAGGAGTACGCCGGCGTGATGACATCGCTTCGGGAAGCCGGTGAATCGCTCCAGACGATGCGGAAAGATCTCGACAATCACATCACGTATCTCGGCAGCGATCTGACGCCCGGTGCGATGACATCCCTCCAACCCGAGGCGCAAAAGTTCAACGACACCGGGGCCCAGGTTCTCGCGAAGGCGGATCAGGCCATTGCGACCGCCAACAAGTACTTCGATTCGATGAGACCGACCAAGTCCTGATCGGTCGCAGCAGGGCGGATCAGTGTGGTGACCAGCGTGCGGAACGGTGTTCGCACGTACGCGCAGGAAGACTCATACCACCATCATGCAGTGGCTCGGTGTGTCTCAGCGACGCCCTGTTGCGCCTGGCGACTGACCCTGCGATAGCAGGTTCGCGAGCAGTCTGTAGGCCCCCGCGACGCCGGACGGGAGCTGCCGGTGAAGCGCATACGCGAAGTAGGTGTAGTGGCCTTTGCCGTACCTGGCATGGAGCCAGCCGCCCTTCTGCGGTGGCTGGCCTTTGTCCCACGTGGCGATCATCGGCGTGTAGGCAGGATCCCACGTCGACCAGAACTTCGATCCGCGCTGTTCGACCCAACCGTCGAAATCTGCTCTGGTAATCTTGTTTGGTGTGTTGAGGACCGGATCGGAAGGCGCCAGGATCTCGACCGGCGAGTCTTCCTCCGACACCTCTTCGGCGGTGCGCGGCAGGTCTCCTGGATACGGCGCGTACTGATTCGGCACGAACTCCTGCGTGTTGTACAGCACGATCAGGTTGCCACCCTCCTTCACGTAGTCGAGCAGACGACGGTTGTAGGTCTTGAGGTCTTCGCGCACGGCATACGCCCGCGTTCCCGTCATGATGGCGTTGAGCCGGCTCAAGTCCGCCGTCGCCAGCTCCTGTGTACCGAGCAGCTGAACGTCGACACCGAGTTGCATCAACCCGGCTGGCACATCGTCGCCGACGCCCATGACATAGCCCACCTTCAATCCGGGCGCAATCGACAGGTCGATGCCGCGTACCGTTGCCGCGGCGTCGCGATAGAGATACCGCGTCTCGAGGTCGCGATGCTGGATGGTGTCGTATCCTTCGCGATACTCTCGTCCACCAGACGCTGCGACCGCCTCGATGCGATGCTCTCGAGTGTCGAGCGAAGGGATCGTGACGGTGAACAGGTAGAGCCCGCGCTCGCCGGCATGCGAGAACTGAAATGCGTGCGTTGCGGGCTCCACCTTCCAGCCTGGCGGAACTTTCAATGAGAGCGTACCGTCGGATGTCCCTTCGCGGTTGTGCAAGACCTCAGCCTTCAGCCGCAGGACTTTTGCTGGCGCGCCGAGGGGCACGACGGCCCGAGCGGGGCCGAGCGTGACGGCCAGGGTGGGAACGATGGCGAGCACCCGCGTGTCGTACCCGTATGGCAGGTTCGCCTCGAGCCTCGTCACAGCTCGTCGGATGTCCACTGGAACGCCGTTGACTTCGTATCGCGCCACGGCCTCCAACGGAGGTTCGGAGGACGGCTGATAGATCTGCGAAGGATCGGCGATCGCGTAGCGGGTTTCCTGAATCGAAGTCCGCGCAAAGTACGGACGCGTGAGGGGCGCGGTATCTGGCACGGTGACCGTGAATGTTCGGGAGACGGGCTGGTTTAGGTGGGCGTCCGTCTGTGTCCGGTCGCCGACGACTGACCAGCTGCCCTTGGCCTGGATGTCCACCCGCACCGATGTCACCTCGACTGGGCTGCGGTTCACGAAGACCGTCCGCACATCGACGGTCTGGCCGGGTGTCGCCGCCGTCATCGCGACTGGACCCGCGTTGAACGGACCTGTCGCCTCCGGCGTGCCGGCGGGCTGGGCGATCGCGGTGAAGCTGACACCCAGAGCCGCATGAATCGCGTCGGCGATCTGCCGCTCCTTGATCGCGAGCAGACGGGCGACATCCGGATCGGCGCCGAGCGGCGCCGTCGCAGTCCGGGTCGCGCGCAGGGCTCGCGCCAGCGCAGGCACGGCGGCGGAGGGTTCGGTCCACTTGAACGCCTGCACGGCCGTCTTCACCTCCCGGTCGATGGTTGTCAGCAACGCGTCGGCACCGTCTGGCGGCGTCTTCCGCAGCGCGCGATAGATTCCGGGCAGCGTGGTATCGATGCCGTCGAAGAAGCTCGTTTCCTTCGCGGGCGCATCAACGACCGACTGCAGGCGTCTGTAATACGACACGGCCGGACCGGGTTGCGGACTGACGCGGCCGCTGTTCTGAGAGCGCTGGAAGCTGAGGCCCAGCCGCGCAAACGTCTGATAGGAATCTCCCAGCACCGGATCGTAGCCACCGGTATCCACGCGAATCGTCCAGTCCTCGTTGTCGCGAACGCCTCCCATGTACAGCTTCAGCGGCTGCCACGGCCGCAGACCGCCCGAGAGCTGCTCAGGAAACATGAGGGGATCGCCAGCGGCCTTGAACGCGTCCTGCGCGATGAGACCCGCGGCTTGATGGTTCCCGTGGCCGTCGCGCTGATTCCCCTGGAACCGTGCGATGAGCACGAACGGACGCTCCACGCGAATCACATGGACCACGTCGCGCAGAACGTTCTCGCGGCCCCACTTCTCGAGCGTTTCATCCAGGCGCTTGGAGAACCCGTAGTCGACCACTGTCGCGAAGTACTGTTGATCGACGCCGTAATACCGATCCGCCACGAGGAGTTCTTCGGTGCGGAGCAGCCCCACGGCGTCGAAGAGCTCCGAACCGATCGCGTTATCGCCTGACTCACCGCGCGTCAGTGTCAACAGCGAGACTCGCGCGCCCTGGCCGCGGCTCAGCATCGCCAGCACGGCTCCATGCTCGTCGTCTGGGTGCGCGGTCGTGTGCATCGCGCTCGCCGTGGTGGGCAGTTTCAGCAGCCTCTGCCACGCGCCCGATGCGCCTTCGTCCTGCGCCGGCATCTGCGCACTGCCGCGTGTCGCAGACAGCGCGAGGCCCAGCAGCGTGACGGCCTGAACGAGCGGTCGTCGCATGATGGGCGCGATTCTGTGGGCAACACGTCCCGTGGGTCAAGATCGTTCCGGCTGCGAGGGTCTGACCGGTTTCTTTCAGGGGCACGTTCAGGAATCGTGTGTCACCGGACGATCCGAAACCCGGTTGGCGCGCGCGGGGGCGGACTGGTGACCATGGGCCCGATGTACGAGGTCGCTGCGACCACGTTGTCGTACCACTTCCTGGCCACACCCAGGTTATTGCTGTAGACGTGGAGATCGAGCGTGAAGCGGTCGATCGTGAGCGCGGTCGTCTCGCGCAGCCGCAAGTTGGGAAAGTCGGCGACGAGCTGTCCGTCCAACCAGAACGCGATGCGCCCGTCGCGTTGGCCAGGCGTGTTGGCCTTCACCATCATCTCGTACGCGTACCAACGGCCGAGTACGGGTGTGATATCCGGGCGGGAAATGAACTCCGGCCCGAAATCGAAGGGCGTACTCGAAAACGGCAGGACGGTTCCCGTCGGGAAGAAGTGGTCACCCCATATATCGCGCTGCTCCGGATGGTAGACATACGCATTGAGCCGGCCCGGGTTGGCCGTGCCAGTGTCGCCCCGCCAGGCTTCGTAACTGACAAGAAACTTGTTGGAACCATCGGCACGAACGCCGGGGCAGCAATAGTGCGCCGAGATGATGCTGCCGTTGTGGCTGGATCCGAGGACGTTGAACCCGCCGTCGTATCTGGCGTAGTAGCGCAGGAACAGCGCGTCGCGCTCGGGGCTCACCGCCTTCGCGACGGTATTCGACACTTCGCTGCTCGTTTGAGGCACGGTGAATTCCAGCGACTTCCCGCCGGCAAAGACGTTGCCCGCCTCGGTCGCGATGCGGATGTTGGCGGTGTGGTACGCCTCATTCCACTTGCTCGTCAGGCCCGCCGTGCCGCTGTACGATTCGAAGTCATCAGCAAAGATGACGGCTGGGTCCGCCGCGATCCCTGCGTCGGTGGGATATCGCATCGCGATTCCGCTGTTTCCGTAGGGAAGCGGAGCGGGGCCTGGTACCGCGGCGAGCGTCAGCCCGAGCAGTGCGCATAGTGGCAAGGCCGTGCGGGTCAACATCCCACCTCCAACACTCTCATCCACCTCATCCCCACACCCTTGGAAACACTGACCACGAGCCATCTCATAAGCACGGTCGACGACCCATCACGATGGGGCTTTCACCAGTGCATCCTTCGCGAGTCTCGTGAGCTTCGCGGCCTTCGTGAAAGGTCTCCGTTCAATGAGATAGCTTGCACACTAATCAGGCGCGACCAAAAGTGCGGCCCGAGGTTACAAATCCGGTGGACGCGCCAACTGAGATGTCGCGCTGCCTCAACAAACATCGAGACGCTTGAACCGAATGAACTTGAGGAATTGGTGCGCGGCAATTGTCATGCCGCTTGGTGGCCCGTGGGGAGAGAGTGGCGGTGAACCGGGGCCCACTCTCCTGGCAACCCTATCTGCGCCGCTCTTGTCGCTTCAGCTCGCGCAGCAACCCTTGCGTTCCGACCAGGTGGTTGTTGAAAATCCGCCGCGCGACGCCGAGTAACTCGCCGATCAGCGGATCGCGCACGACGTATCGCACGCTCGTGCCTTCCTTGCGGCCAGCGACGATGTGCTTGGCTCGCAGAACGGCGAGCTGCTGGGAGACGACCGGCTGATCGACGTCGAGGATCTCCTGCAGCTCGTGGACGCTGCGCTCACCCTGGAGCAGCACCTCGAGGATCTCGATCCGGATCGGATGGGCCAGCGCCCGGAAGAATTCGGCCTTGAAACGCTGCAGCTCACCAGCTACAGAATTCATATAAGTTAATATTAGCCGACCGGCACATTCCCGACAATTCCCCTCAGTCCCGCGCCCGCCTCCAGTGCGAGTGATATATATGTATAATGCGATATATATGTCGGCGGTGATGGTCACGCGTCGGGTTTCGGCAGTTTTGGCTGGACGTGGCAGGGTATTGGCGACCGGTTGATGAGGGATGAGCGGCGGCGTCGGCGGGCGGCGGAGACGGCGGGATGACGCCGTTCGATCCCGGCAGTGGTCTGCGCATCGCGTTCGCACTGCGGATCGTGGTGGTCGCGGTGATCGCTCCTGGCCGCGCGGCGGACCACACTCTCCCGGCTGCTGGGATTCTCGGGATCCGCCCTGGTGTCGCTGCTGACCGCGGCGAGCGCTGCCTCGATGCTCCAGGCGGGAGTATCCCGCCACGGCGAGCTGTTCCTCCATCGGGCCTCGCAGTTCTCGTTCAGTTACACGATCGACGGACTCTCGGCCTGGTTCCTGATCGTGCTCTCGACCCTGGCCATTCCCATTGCCATCTTCAGCATCGGATACTTCGCTCACGGTCATGTCGAGCGGCGGTCGGCCTTCGTCAGCGCGGGCGTTCAACGTGCTGGTCGGCGCCGTCGAACTGGTCTTCGTGGCAGGCGACGCGATCACCTTCCTCTTCGCCTGGGAGCTGATGACGCTGGCGACGGCCGGCCTGGTGACCACCGAGCACGAGGATCGCGACACTCGGCGCGCCGCCTACCTGTACCTCGTCATGTCGCACGTGGCCACCGGGTGCCTGATCGCCGGATTTCTCGTCCTGGGATCCGCGTCCGGCTCGGTATCGTTTTCGACCCTGCTCTCCGGCGACGTCGTGGGAGGACCGCTGCGTGATGGGCTGTTCGGGCTCTTCTTCATCGGCTTCGCTGTCAAGGCGGGCATCATCCCGCTGCATGTGTGGCTGCCGGAGGCGCATCCCGCGGCGCCGACCAGCATTTCCGCGCTGATGTCGGGCGTGCTCATCAAGACAGGCATCTACGGCATCGTCCGTGTGTGCGCGTTTGGTTTAGGTGTGCCGAAGCTGTCCTGGGGCGTGATCGTCCTCGTCCTGGGAGGGATCTCGGCGGTGCTCGGCGTCCTCTATGCGCTCATGCAGCACGATCTCAAGCGCCTTCTCGCGTATCACAGCATCGAGAACATCGGGATCATCCTGCTCGGTCTTGGTGCGGGGATGATGGCGCTGGCGTACGGTCGCACCGGGCTCGCCTGGGTCGGCGTTGCGGCGAGCCTGTACCACGTCTTGAATCACGCGGTCTTCAAGGGCCTGTTGTTCCTTGGTGCCGGCGCCGTGGTGATGACCACCGGGACGCGGCAGATCGAACAGTTCGGAGGCCTGCTGCGGAGGATGCCGTGGACGGGCCTCTTCTTTCTCGTCGGTGCGATGGCGATTTCCGGCCTGCCGCCCCTCAACGGGTTCGCCAGTGAATGGCTGACGTTCCAGGCGTTCTTGTTTGGCTTCGGTGACTTACGGGAACCGTTCGTCCACTTCCTGTTTCCGGTCGGCGGCGCGCTGCTGGCGCTGACGACCGCCCTGGCGGCGGCGTGTTTCGTCAAGGCCTTCGGGATCAGTTTTCTCGCCTTGCCACGCACGGCGGCAGCGGCTGCGGCACGCGAGGCGCCCGCCGTCATGCTGGTGCCGCAGGCGCTGCTGGCGGTGCTGTGCGTCGTGCTGGGATTCTTCCCGGGCGTTGTGCTGCGCGTGCTCGGCCGGGTGCTGATGTCGTTGCCCCCCTTGCAGCGGCCGGCGGGCGCGGTGTGGGGCGGGCTGGGGATGGCGCCCGGCGGGGGCGCGTTCGATCACGTCGTCCCGGTTGCGTTTGCCGCAGCGCTGGTGTGCGGGATGGCGCTGGCTGCCGCGCTCGCCGCGCGGACCGGGTTTGCGGCCCGTCACGTGCCGACGTGGGGTTGCGGGGGCGAGCTGTCGGCCCAGACGGAGTACACGGCGACGGCCTTTTCGAAGCCATTGATGATGATCTTCCGGGCCGTGTATCGGCCGACGCGGCAGGTCGAGTCACTGGGCGAGGCCGCGCGGTATTTTCCGCGGGAAGTGCACTACCACGCGGAGATCGAGCCGACCTTCGAGCGATATGTCTACGGTCCGTTGTTCCGGGCGATCTTGCGCGTGGCGAACGGTCTGAAAGTGCTCCAGGCCGGCAGCCTTCACGCCTACCTGGCATACGTGATCGCCCTGGTCGTGTGGCTGATGCTCCTCGTCTGGTGGAGAGGTTGAGTTGAGCACGCTGTGGTTGGCGACTGTCGGTGTTCCGGCCGCCGTCATGATTCGTCTCGCGACGGTGGCCGCGACAATCGCCTTGGCTCGCCGGGTCAGGGCGTGCCGCTTCATCGCGTTGGGGGGCTCGATCCTCGCGTCGGCCTTGACCGTCAACGCGGCGATCCATGTGCTGGCCGCCGGCCGTGCATTGGACGGCGTCCTTCTTCGACATTCGGCGTCCGGGATCGTGTTGTCGTACTCGGTGACGCCGCTCTCGGCGTGGTTCCTGATGGTGTTCGGCCTGATTGCCGTGCCCGTAGCCGTCTATAGCGTCGGCTATTTCGCCCACTCCATCCCATCGTCCCGCATGGCAGCCGTGGGCAGCGGTTTCAACGTCATGCTCGGCGCGGTGGAAGTCGTGTTCGTTGCCGCTGACGTCATCACGTTCGTCTTTGCCTGGGAGCTCATGACGCTGTCGACCGCTGCACTTGTGGCCACGGAACACGAGGAGCGCGCGAGCCGACTGGCCGGCTACCTGTACCTCGTGATGTCGCACGTTGGCACCGGCTGTCTGCTGGCCGGCTTTCTGACACTGGCGGCGGCCTCCGGCTCGTTGTCGCTGTCGTCGCTCCTCGCAGGCAATCTGGTGTCGGGGCCGACGCGAGACGTCGTGTTCGTGCTGTTCCTGCTCGGCTTTGGCGTCAAGGCTGGCGTCATCCCATTTCATGTCTGGTTGCCCGAAGCCCATCCCGCGGCACCGAGCAGCATTTCGGCGCTCATGTCGGCCGTGCTGATCACCGCCGGCATTTACGGCCTCGCCAGGGTTTGCGCGTTCGGCCTCGGCATTCCGGCGGTCGGCTGGGGCCTGACCTTCATGGGTCTGGGCACGCTGTCGGCCATATTGGGCGTGCTGTACGCCCTGACCGCAGAGCGATCTCAAGCGGCTCCTCGCGTACAGCACGATCGAGAACGCGGGGATCATGGTGCTCGGGCTGGGCGCAGGCATGTTGGCCTTGGCGTACGGCCGGACCGGGCTCGCGACCCTGGCCGTCGCTGCGAGTCTCGCCCATGTGCTGAATCACGCCGTGTTCAAGGGGCTGCTGTTTCTCGGCGCGGGAAGCGTGGTGATGGAGACGGGCACGCGGCAACTCGAACAGTTTGGCGGGCTGCTGCGACGCATGCCGTGGACGGGGCTCTTCTTTCTCGTCGGTGCGATGGCGATTGCCGGCTTGCCGCTTCTGAACGGCTTCGTCAGCGAATGGCTGCTATTCCAGGCGCTGCTCGTGGGTTTCGGTTCGACGCCCGGTCTGATACGACTGAACTATCCGCTCAGCGCTGCGCTGCTGGCGTTGACGAGTGCGCTGGCGGCCGCGTGTTTCGTCAGAGCCTTTGGCATCAGTTTTCTGGCGCTGCCGCGGAGTACCGCCGCGGCCGACGCGCACGAGGCGCCGCGGGCGATGCTGGCGCCGCAGGCATTCCTGGCGGCACTCTGCCTGGGGTTGGGCCTTTTCCCGGGCGCGGCACTGCTTGCCCTGCGCGGCGTGTTGGCGTCGTTGCCTGGACTGGAACCGGCGGCGCGTCTGGCGTGGGGCTCGGCGGGCATGACCGCACCGATTGGGTCCTTCGATCACGTGGTGCCGGTAATGTTCGGCGTGGCGCTCCTTGGCGCCGTCGTCGGCGCGGGCATGCTCGCGGCTCGGAACGGCTGGGCGATTCGCCGTGTGCCGACGTGGGGCTGCGGGGGGCAACTGTCGGCACGAACGGAATACACGGCGACCGCGTTTTCGAAACCGCTGATGATGATCTTCCGCTCGGTGTATCGGCCGACGCGACAGGTGGACGCGATCGCCGAGGTCTCGCCCTATTTTCCCCACGAAGTGCGTTACCGCTCCGAAATAGAGCCGACCTTCGAACGGTATGTGTACGGTCCGTTACTGCGCGCCGTGCTGCGCGTCGCCAACGGCATGAAAGTGCTCCAGGCCGGCAGCCTCCATGCCTACCTCGCCTACGTGCTCGTGCTCGGCGTGCTGCTGCTCCTCTGGCTGGGAGGTACGACGTGATCCCGATGATGCCCGACGTACTCCGCGCGTTCGGCTTTGCCGTCCTGCAGGCGGCGGGCGTGCTCGCCTTGGCCCCGCTGCTGAAGACGGCGATCAAGAAGATGAAGGCGAGGCTGCAGAACAGACAGGGGCCGCCGCTTCTTCAGGGGTACTACGATCTGGCCAAGCTGCTCCGCAAGGAGCCGGTGCGATCCGAGACCGCGTCGTGGGTGTTCGTGGCAGGTCCTCGCGTGTACTTCGGCGCGGCGGTGGCCGCCACCACCCTCGTTCCCGTCCTTGTGGCTGCGGCGCCTCTTGAAATGGCGGGCGGAATCCTGCTGCTCGTGGGAACGCTCGCGCTTGGCCGCTTCGCGCTGGCGACGGCCGCGCTGGACACGGGCAGTGCGTTTGGTGGCATGGGCGCCAGCCGCGACATGACGATCGCGGCGCTCGCCGAGCCCGCCCTGTTGCTCGGGTTGTTCACATCCGCGCTGGCGGCCGGTTCTCTGAACCTTGGCGAGCTCGTCAGGAACGTGCTCCAGCAGGGGGTCACGTTCCACCCAAGCGATTTCCTCGCGTTTGCCGGTCTCTTCATGATCGTGATCGCGGAAACAGGGCGCATTCCCGTCGACAACCCGGCCACGCACCTCGAACTGACGATGATCCACGAGGCGATGGTCCTCGAGTACGCCGGCCCCGATCTCGCACTCGTCGAGTGGGCTTCGGCAGTCAAGGAGCTCTTGTACCTGACGTTGCTCGTGGACCTGTTCATGCCGGTGGGCATCGCGACGACCGGCGCGCCAGTGGCGATCGTCGTGGCGCTGCTGGCCTGGGCCGGGAAGGTCCTGGTGCTGGCCATGGCGGTGACAATCACGGAGAGCACGAACGCGAAGCTCCGTCTGTTCCGCGTCCCTGAGCTCGTCTCGATCTCGCTGGGCCTCGCGTTTCTGGCCCTGGCGATTCGCTTCCTGTGAGGTTCCACGGATGACGAACAGCGACCTGTTGATTCTCTGCGCGGCGGGCATGCTCGTGACCGCGTATCTCATGGTCGGTCAGAAGGCCCTGGTCACGGCCATCCGCTTGTACGGCATGCAGTCCTTGCTGCTCGGCATCGTGGCCGCGACGATCGCCGTGTCGGAGTCGCGCCCTGAGCTCTTCGTGACTGCCGCGATCACCGTAGGGCTCAAGGCGATTCTGATTCCCTGGTTCCTGATCCGCATCATCGACCGCATCGGTATCCACCGCGAGATCGAGCCGTTCCTGAACGTCCCGACGTCGCTCCTGGTGTGCCTCGGCCTGACGGTCGTCGGGTACCGGGTCAGCACGGGATTTCCAGAAGGTGCCGCGGGTGTGAGCCATCACCTCATCGGCGTGGCTCTGTCGACGCTATTGATTGGGTTGTTCCTGATGGTGACGCGCAAGAAAGCGATTACGCAGATTCTTGCGCTGCTGACGGTCGAGAACGCCGTGTTTCTCGTCGCGGTAGGCGTGACGCCGGGCATGCCCCTCGTCGTGGAGCTGGGCATCGCGTTCGACGTGATCGTGGCCGTGCTCGTGCTCGGCATCCTCGTCCATCGCATCGTGGATCGATTCGAGTCGATGGATGTGAGCCGGCTTTCCAAACTGAAAGGCTAGCGCGTGAACCTGCTCGTCTGGACGCTCGGTGTTCCTCTCCTGACGGCCGCCATTGGAGGTGTGGCCGGGCCGCGCAAGTTCAAGGAGGCCGTCATGGTCGGCGGCCTCCTGGCGACGTTCGTGTTGTGCGTCGCGACGGCTCGCCAATTTCTTGGCGGCACGATCCCGGCCGCCTTCGGCGACGCGTTGCGCGTCGACGGGCTGTCAGCCCTGGTGCTCGTGCTCTGTGGCTTCGTCGGTCTGGTGTCGGGCACCTACGGCGTGGGGTACTTGCGGCGCAATGAAGCCCGTAACCTGGTGACCCCGCGAATGCGCCGCGAGTTCTTCGGCCTGATTCCCGCCTACGTGTTCGCGATGCTCCTCGTCGCGATGTCGAACAATCTCGGGATCATGTGGATTGCCGTCGAACTGACGACGCTGGCGTCGGTGTTTCTCATCACTTTCCACGACAAGGACACGTCGCTCGAGGCGGGCTGGAAGTTCCTGATGCTGGGCAGTCTCGGCCTCGCGTTCGCGCTGCTCGGAACCGTGTTGTTGTTCGCCGCCGGCGAGGGCTATCTCGGCGAGGGCATGGCTGCGCTGAACTGGACCCGTTTCATCGAAGCAGGCGGCGCATCTGCATCCCTTCACCCTGCGGCTCGGCGTGGTGTTTGCGCTGATCGGCTACGGCACCAAGGCAGGTCTCGCTCCCATGCACACCTGGAAGCCGGATGCCTATCGCGAAGCACCGTCGCCGGCGGGCATGCTGATGGCCGTTGGCATGCTGAACGGTGCCCTCTATTGCGTTCTGCGAATCCACCTCATTTCCACCGCGGCGCTGGGACCCTCGTTCTCGGGAGACTTGCTGTTGACGCTGGGTCTGCTGTCGGTCCTCATCGCCACCCCGTTCATCCTGGTTCAGTGGAACCTCAAGCGGTTGCTGGCCTATTCGAGCATCGAGCATGTCGGCATCATGGCGGTCGGGATCGGTATCGGCGGGGAGGCCGGTGCCTTCGGGGCGCTGCTGCATATGACCTATCACTCGCTCGCAAAGCCGGTCGCGTTCTTTGGAGCCGGCACGCTCGCGCAGCTCCACAGCTCGTCGAACTTCTCCCGGATCGGGAGCGGAACGTTCAGCCGCGCGCCCGTGGCCAGCGGCCTCCTGGTGCTCGCCGCGCTGATGATCACGGGCTCGCCGCCCTTCGGGCTGTTCTTCAGCGAGATGATCATTCTCAAGGCCGGATTCTCCAGTTCACACGTGACGGCCACGTCGATATTCCTGGCCGCGCTGGTGGTGCTCTTTTGCGGCTTTGCGTTTCAAATCGGGAACCTCGTGCTTGGCCCTCCCCGCGATCCGAAGGATCGGCGCGTGCCGCTGCCCGAACGGTTCGATCTCGGCATGGCCACGGCGATTGTCGCGGCGATCGTCGCGATCGTGTCGGCGTTCTACCTGCCCGCTCCGATGTTGGCGTTGATTCACGCGGCGACGCGGGTCGTCGGGGGTGGAGTATGACGTCAGCCATCTCAACAGTGTCGGCCGCGCTCGGCCTCACCGATTGGGCGGTCCGCGAGCCGCACGCGGGCGAACTGACGCTCGAAGCCGAGGCAGCCGCACTGCCAGGACTCGCCGATCGCATCGTCACAGATCTCGACGGGCGGCTGATGACGTTGTTCGCGAGTGACGAGCGCCAGGCGACTGGCCGCTTCGTCGTGCACCACGTCTGGTCGCTGCCACGCCACAAGACCTTTCTTCGCGTCGCGGCGCCGCTTGATCCGGCAACGCCGTCGTACCCGTCAATCGCGGCGAAGCATCCGGCAGCGAACTGGTTCGAACGCGAGGTCATGGATTACTACGGCCTCCGTCCCGAGGGCCATCCGAATCCCGCGCGCGTCGCGCTTCATGAGGATTGGCCGGCCGGATCCTGGGCGCTCCGGAAGGACTTTCCGGACGATCGCGTCGTGCCTCGCGTGGAAGGGGAATTCCATCCATTCAGGCCCGTGACCGGCGAGGGCGTCTTCCAGGTGCCGGTCGGACCGGTTCACGCCGGCATCATCGAGCCGGGGCACTTCCGGTTTGGCGTGGCGGGCGAACCTATCCTGTACCTCCAGCTTCGGCTGTTCTACGTGCACAAGGGAACGGAGAAACGGTTCGAGCGACTGCCGTGGCGTCACGGGACGTTCCTTGCCGAATCAATCTCGGGTGACACCTCCGTGGGCCACGCGCTCGCCTATGCCCATGCCATCGAACGCCTCGCGAATGTCGAGGTGCCCCCGCGTGCGCGCGCCCTGAGGGTGATGTTGCTCGAACTCGAGCGCATGTACAACCACACGGCGGACATTGGCGCTGTGGCCACCGATGTCGCCTTCACCGTGGCCGCGAGTCGAGGGCAGGCGCTGCGCGAAGGCCTCGTCCGCGTGCAGGACGAGCTATTCGGCACGCGATTGCTGAGGGGCGTGGTCGCCCTGGGAGGCGTCAGGCGCGATGTCCTGCCCGAGGGCCTCGACATCCTTCGCAGGTATCTCGACCGTTTCGAAAAGGAGTTCGACGATGTGATCTCCGTGCTCATCGATGCCGGTTCCTTTACGGACCGCATCGACGGGACCGGGGTGCTCACCGAGCAGGCCGCTCGAGATCTCGGCATCGTCGGCATGGCCGCGCGCGCATCGGGCGTAGATACGGACTTCCGGCGGGACCATCCGCACGACGGCTATGAAGGGCTGCGATTCGAGGTTCCGGTGGAAGCGGGCGGAGATGTCAGAGCGCGGCTGATGGTCCGGGCGCGGGAGGTGAAGCAATCGCTGTCGATCGTGCGGCAAGTCCTTGGCGCGATGCCCGCGCCGTCCGATGCCCCGCTCGTCGCGCCGTTGCCGAAGCAGTTGCCCGCGCGCGCGTCGGCGCTCGGGTGGGTGGAAGCGTGGCGAGGACCGTGCACGCACTGGGTCTCGACCGACGAGCGGGGCGAGATTGCCCGCGTCAAGATCACCGACCCGAGCTTTCTGAACTGGCCCGGGATCATTCAGGCCGCACCGGGCAATATCATTCCGGACTTCCCCGTGATCAACAAAAGCTTCAACTTCTCGTATTCCGGAAACGATCGCTGAGAGGCGGCAGTAGTACAGCATGTTCCGCATCATCGCGAAAAGCCTGAGGACCGGAGTTCTCACGGAGGCGCGCCCGTTCGATACGCGGCCCTCCTTTGGATTTCCGACGATAGATTTCAGTCGCTGTGTGGCGTGTGAGGAGTGCGCACGATCGTGCCCCACGGGCGCCATCCAGACGCTGGAGTCCGGGCCGGGTCGAAAGTCGGTCACGCTGTCCTACGCGGCGTGCATTCAATGCCGGGAGTGCGTGAGCGCATGTCCTGAACGGGCGATCGCCGTCTCGCACGACGTCGAGGTCGCGGCGTACACCCGCCAGCAACTCGCGCGCACCGCGACGTTCGACGTCGATCCGGCGAGCGGTCGGGGCACATTCGTCCAGGTCGAAGCCCACACCGGCGCCACGCTCGACGAATCCGCCGAACGTCTGCGCGCGCGCATCCAGGGCCGGCTCGGCCGATCACTTCATGTGCGGCAGGTCGATGCGGGAAGCTGCAACGGATGCGAGCTGGAGATCTCGGCCACGACGAACCCCCTCTATGACCTGGAACGATTCGGGGTTCATATCGTCGCGAGTCCGCGCCACGCGGACGTGCTGCTGGTCACCGGACCCGTGACGCGCAACATGGAAACTGCCCTGCGAAGGACCTATGACGCGGCGCCGGAACCGCGCATCGTGGTGGCGGTCGGCGCGTGCGGGTGCAGCGGCGGGATCTTTGGCGAGGCGACATATGCTGCCGTGGGGGGAGTCGATCGCGTGCTGCCGGTCGACGTCTACATTCCCGGCTGTCCGCCGCGTCCGCAAGCGATTCTCAACGGCCTGCTGATTGCCATGGGCATTCGTGAGGCGCGTGTCGGCTCGGTCGCCGCCTCTAAATAGGGCGACCCGCGGATCCGCAAGGATTGGCGCGCCGGTCGTCCCTTCCGGTAATCTGTGCGCAGCCAGTATCGTGAAACCCCAGGATCCGCTCCGCGAACGCGAGCCAAAAATCAGACCCATCAACCATCTCGACGCCGGCCGGGCGGCGCTCGGCCGTGGTGACTGGCACGCGGCTCGACGCGCGTTCGAGTTGGCGCTGCAGACCGGGGAAAACGCCGAGGCGCTCGAGGGGTTGGGGCTGGCCGCCTGGTGGCTCGATCTGTCCGACATCGTGTTCGACGTCCGCGAGCGCGCCTATCGTCTCTATCGCGAGCGCGAGGACAACCTGGGAGCGGCACGGATGGCCGTTTGGCTGGCCTGGGACACGGCGGCCTTTCGCGGCGAGCAGGCCATTGCGAACGGGTGGCTCCAGCGCGCGCAACGCCTCCTCGAGGGCCGCCCGGCCGCGACCGAGCATGCCTGGCTGGCACTCCGGAGCGGTGCCTTCGCGCTCCTCGATGATGGCGACCCTGAGGAAGCAGAGCGGCTCGCATCCGCAGCCGTGCGGGCTGGACAGGCGCTCGGAGCGGTGGACCACGAGATGGTCGGGCGCGCACTCCACGGCTTCGCGCGCGTGACGGCGGGTGCCGTCGAGGAGGGTTTTCGGGAGCTGGACGAGGTCAACGCCGCGGTGCTGGCGGGCGAGATGACCGATCGCGTGCTCATCGGCCTCGCCTGCTGCTACCTGATTGCTGCCTGCGAGCGCATCCGCGACTACGAGCGTGCCGTGCAGTGGTGCGATCGTCTCAAGGCGTTCTGCGCGAAGTGGGGACTGAGGCCGCTCTTTGCCGTGTGCCGGACGCAGTACGCCTCGGTGTGCATGTGGCGCGGCGCATGGGAGGAAGCCGAACAGGAGCTGACGGCTGCTGCCGACGAGCTCGCGGCGTCGCGGCCGGCCATGACCGGGGAGGGGCTCGTCCGCCTCGGAGAATTGCGCCGGCGCCAGGGCAAGCTCGACGAAGCGATGGCGCTCTTCGAGCGCGGCGGAGCCCATCCGCTCGCCTCGCTCGGCCGCGCGAGTGTGATGTTCGATCGCGACGACTTCAAGACGAGCGCGGATCTCGCCGAGCGGCATCTCAGGCGTCTGCCACCGAAGAACCGGACGGAGCGCGCGGCCGCGCTCGAGCTGATGGTCCGCGCCTGCCTGGAGCAGGGCCGCACGGACGAAGCCACGCAAGCGGTCGCCGAGCTCCATGCCATCGCCCACGACGCGCGGACGGGACCGTTACGGGCGCTGGCCAGCGTCGCGGCGGGTCTCGTCGCGGCGCGAACCGGCGATCCGAATTCGGCAAGGACCCATCTCGAAGATGCGGTCGATCTGTTCAAGGAGAGCGGCGCCCCGTTCGAGACCGGACGCGCGCGCGTGGAGCTCGCCCGCGTGATGGGAGCGCTCGGACGTCCCGACGCCGCCGTCGACGAGGTCCGGCGTGCCATCGACGAGCTGACGCCGCTCGGTGCCACCTTGGAGATTGCTCGCGCCCGCGCAGTGCTCGATGCCCTGACCACGAGTCCTGCGGCCGGGTCACCAGTGGGGGAGCAATCGGCCGGCTTGACGCCCCGGCAGATTGAGATTCTCCGGCTGATCGCGGCCGGCCTCAACAATCAGGCGATCGCCGAGCGGCTCTTCATCAGCGAGCACACCGTCCACCGGCATGTCGCCAACATCCTCACCAAGCTCGACGTTTCCTCCCGATCGGCGGCCGTCGCCCGGGGTGGGCAGCTCGGGTTGCTGTAGACGGTCCCCGCCTTCGCCAAGGCTTCGGCGGGCAAGCCCGCCGGCTTCGCCAAGGCTTCGGCGGGGGGATGGCCCGTTCGGGCCATTCTGATGCGGCGCGGCAAAATGACCCGAACCGGTGAAGCGGGACGCCGGTGCGCCTTGCTAGATTTCTCCTGTCGACGGTTCACCGTCATTTTGCAGTGAAGGAGAGATCATGAAGACGACACGCATCACGACCACTTTGCTCGAGAGTCTCGCCGCAGCCGTGCTGTTCGGGCTCTACGTCGCGGCGGGCGTGGCGCAGACGCCGAGCCATGTGATGGAGAACCTCGCGACGGCGAAGTGGGGCCCCGCTCCGCCCATGCTGCCGCCCGGTGCCCAGATCGCTGTCCTCGCCGGAGATCCGACCAAGGCGGTGCCCTACACCGTCCGCCTGAAGTTCCCGGCGAACTACGACATTCCGGCCCACTCGCATCCGGGCGACGAGCACGTCGCGGTAGTCACGGGCGAGCTCTTCATGGGGATGGGAAACAAGCTCGACCGAGAGTCGGGAATGAGCCTCGGCGTCGGGGGCTTCGCGCTGATGCCCGCCAATGCCAATCACTTCGCTTACACGAAGACTGAAACCACCATCCTGCTCTACGGACAGGGTCCGGTCGAGTTCAAGTACGTGAACCCGGGGGACGATCCCCGAACGAAGACATCAACGATGCGCAATTAACTAGAATTGGGACCGTGGATTGGGCAGTCCCAATCCGCCGTCCCTTTTCATCCGGAGGTCACCTGTGATGCTCGCGTCGGAACTCCGGCTGATGGCCGTGCTGGCGCATCCCGACGATGAGTCGCTCGGAACGGGAGGGGCGTTGGCAAAATATGCGGCCGAGGGCGTGGCGACCTACCTGGTAACGGCGACCAGAGGCGAGCGCGGCCGCTTCGGAGACAGCAAGGAATCGCCAGGACCCGACGTCGTCGGCAGGGCACGAGAGGCCGAGCTGCTGGCGGCGGCCGGCGAGCTGGGCCTCAGCGACGTCAGGTTCCTCGACTATCCGGATGGTGGGCTCGACAAAGTCGATACGGCCGCGGCCATTGAAAAGATCGCCGGTCACCTGCGGCGGGTCAAGCCGCACGTCGTCATTTCATTCGGCCCGGACGGAGCGTATGGCCATCCCGATCACATCGCCATCAGCCAGCTGACGACAGCAGCGATCGTGTGCGCCGCCGATCCGTCATACGGTGCGCAGCTGGCGCTCGGTGAGCCGCACCGCGTCTCCAAGCTGTATTTCATCGCCTGGAGTCCCAAGAAGTGGGCCGCGTACGAGACGGCGCTGCGCAAGCTCGTCTTCAAGGTGGACGGCGAGGAGCGGCAGGCGGTGCCGTGGCCTGACTGGGCGGTTACCACGGTCATCGATACCAGTCAGGTCTGGCAGACGGTGTGGCGAGCCGTGTCGTGTCACAAGACCCAGATGACGATTTTCAGGAAACTCGAGGAGTTGCCCGAAGAGCACCAGCGGTCGCTTTGGGGCACGCAGGAGTTCTACCGCGCCTTCAGCATCGTCAACAGCGGTCGAGCCCAGGAGTCGGATTTGTTCGAGGGATTGCGATGAGCATTGCGCCGGAGCTCGAAGCGCTCAGACAGCGGCGGGCGCCACTTGAAATGCTGCCTGGCGAGTTCCGGGCCATCGGGCATCGCCTCGTCGATGAGATTGCCGACCGCCTGGCCAAGGTGCCGAACGGCCCGGTGATGCGGGACGAATCGCCGTCGGATCTCCGGAGGGCGATTGGGGCAGAGCGGACGCTTCCACCTGGCGGCACCGACGCCGGCGAGCTCGTGAGCGAGGCGACGCGGCTGCTCTTCGACCACTCGCTTTTCAACGGGCACCCGCGCTTCTTTGGTTACATCACCGCCAGCCCGGCGCCCATCGGGATGTTCGGCGATTTTCTGGCCGCCGCCGTCAATCAGAACGTGGGGGCGTCGCGGCTGGCGCCGCTCGCTACCGAGATCGAAGGTCAGGCCGTCCGGTGGATTGCCGAGCTCATCGGATTTCCTTCGAGTTGCGGCGGGCTGTTGGTCAGCGGCGGCAACATGGCCAACTTCGTCGGCGTCGTCGCGGCTCGCGCGGCGAAGGCTCCATGGGACGTTCGCAAGGAAGGGCTGTCGCGGGACGGGCGGCAACTGCTGATCTACGCCTCGATGGAAACGCACACGTGGATTCAGAAGGCCGCCGATCTGTTCGGAACGGGCACCGACGCCATCCGCTGGATTGCCACCGACGATGAGCAGCGGATGGACGTATCGGCCCTGCGCCGACAGATCGAAGAGGATCGGCGGCTGGGCCATCTGCCATTTCTCGTCGTCGGCACGGCGGGCTCGGTGAGCACGGGCGTCGTCGATCCGCTTCCGGAGATCGCGGCCGTCTGCCGTGAACACCAGTTGTGGTTTCACGTCGACGGCGCCTATGGTGGGCTGGCGGCGCAGGCGCCCGGATCGCCCGCGAGCCTGCGCGGGTTGAGCGAGGCCGATTCGGTCGCGGTGGATCCGCACAAGTGGCTCTATGCGCCGCTCGAAGCCGGCTGCGTGCTGGTGCGCGACGCGCAGAAGCTTCGCAGCGCCTTCTCCTATCATCCGGCCTACTACCACTTCGACGATCAGGTCGTGAACTACTTCGACTACGGTCCGCAGAATTCGCGCGGCTTCCGGGCGCTCAAAGTGTGGCTGGCGCTGCGCCAGGTGGGGCGCGACGGCTATCTGAAGATGATCGGGGACGACATCCTCCTGGCAAGACACCTGCATCAGCTCGTCGCCCACCATCCGGACTTCGAGGCGACGACGCAGTGCCTCAGCATCACGACGTTTCGATTCGTGCCGCCGGACCTGAGGTCACAGCTCGGATCCGAAAGAGTCGAACAATATCTCAACCAGTTGAATCAGAATCTGCTGGCGGCAGTGGAGAGGAGCGGCGACGCGTTCCTGTCCAACGCCGTCCTCGGCGGCCGATATCTGCTGAGGGCCTGCATCGTCAACTTCCATACGTCGCTTGGCGATATCGAGGCCCTGCCGGTATTGTTGTCGCGGTTGGGGAGGGAGGCCGATGCGGCTCTCGGGCGGGAGCTCCTCGTGTAGGCCCGCGGTCGTGCCGAGCACTGGCGCGGCGCTTTCTCGAGGAGCCGGGCTACAGAACCCGGTCCGGTCCGGATCGAGTTGCCGGTTCGCCGTTCGCGATTGAGCGGCAGGACGTTAGTTGGCCATTCGTCCTTGATGGAGGACGGGATCGATGACGAAGGTCGTTGGAAAGCGCGTCACAGCCAAGATTGAGGGTGATTTCGTCGTGTTCCTGATCGGCATGCGAATCAACAAGCCATGGAAAGTTCACAAGTGGTTGCCTGTGTTCCTGGCGATGCCGAGGATGATTCGCGAGCTTGAGCAGCATCCCGAATCGGGGTTTCTCGGACACATCACGAGCCTCGGGGTCATTGTGCAGTACCGGCGTTCCTTCGAACATCTTGAGGCCTACGCGCGGAACCAAGACCAGTTGCACTGGCCTGCCTGGGTGGACTTCAACACGCGCGTCGGCAGAAGTCGAGACGATGTGGGCATCTGGCACGAGACCTATCGGATCCGAGCTGGCGGCTATGAGTGCGTGTACAGCGGAATGCCCCCATTTGGTCTCGCGAAGGCTAGTGCGACAGTGGACGCAGTCGGGGAGCTCGAATCAGCCCGAGGCAGGCTCGAAGCCACGTGAGGAACCGATCAGGCCACCTCCCAAGTCGCTGTGTTCGAAGGGCAAATCAACAAGACAGTGGCGCGAACGATCCCATTCATCGCGGGGTGGCGCCGACGGTGCCACCGACGCGACAGACCTGCGGCGCAGGGCAGACCACGACTCCCGCGGCTCGCCTGGAGGTCGACCATGCAACTAAATCCGTATCTGAGCTTTGACGGACAATGCGAGGCGGCGTTCAAGTTCTATGAGCAGTGTCTCGGTGGCCGGCTCGGGGCCATCTTCCGTTACGCCGGAACACCGCTGGCGGAGCAGGTCCCAGCGGACTGGCAGGACAAGGTCATGCACGGCAGCCTGACGGTGGGCGATCAAGTACTGATGGGCGGCGACGTTGCGCCTGGCGGCTATGAGGCGCCGAAAGGCTTTTCGCTGTCGCTCCATATGTCGAACGCGCTTGAGGCGGAGCGCATCTTTCGTGAGCTGGGCACGGACGGGACGATTGTGGTGCCGCTCGACGAGACGTTCTGGGCCGCTCGTTTTGGCATGCTCGTCGATCGGTTCGGGATCCCGTGGCTGATTAATTGCGAGGGATCCGACCAGTCGCCTGATGGGGAGAACCATGAATAGCGCGGCAGGTCCGCTGTTTGACCTCGAGTCAATCTTCCAGGTTCGCGAAGCCACGGTCGTTGACATCCCACTGCTCGCTGGGCAGCGCGCCGCGATGTTCCGGGATATGGGTCGGCTGGCATCGGACAGGGAGGCCGCATTGGTCCGTGCGACTGCAGACTATTTGAGCCAGGCTCTGCCACGACGGGAATACCTGGGGTGGGTGGCACTGAGCCGGGTGTCGCCAGCCGAGCCCATCGGGGGAGCTGGAGTCCAGCTCAGGCCGATTCTTCCTCGTCCTGGAGTGACGGGTGACGGCATCGAGCTCGGTCCGGAGGCCATCATCCTCAATGTGTATGTGGAGCCGCCGTGGCGGCGGCGCGGCGTAGGCGAAGCCTTGATGCGGTCAGTTCTGACCGCCCTCGCTGAGCGGAAGGTCCGGCGGGTCGTCCTGCACGCCTCAGATAACGGCCGACGCCTGTACGAGCGCCTGGGCTTCGTGCCGACGAACGAAATGCGGCTCGAGACGCCTCGCCACTAAGCCAGAGTGTCCAGAGCTGTATTGGCTCGCTGTGCCGCTTCTCTTGAACCCATGGTGACGCCCGAAACGACGATCCGGACGATCTGGCTGGTGTGGTGGGTGTCCTGGATTGCCGCGGCGGCCTGGAGCGATCGGGCGGTGAAGCGGCCCGCGACTCGGCATCAGATTGTCTACCGGCTTCTGGCCGGGCTGGGCGTTGTGCTGCTCTTCGGCATCTACGGGCACGATCTCCGCTCGGAGTTGATTCTGTGGCGCACTCCCGCCGCGCTCGCATGGGCCATGGCGGCGGCCGTCGTCGCTGGCCTCCTCTTCACGTGGTGGGCGCGCATCCACCTGGGACGGCTCTGGTCGAGCGGCGTCACGCGCAAGGCCGATCACCGTGTCGTCGACACGGGACCATATGGGATCGTGCGGCATCCGATCTACACCGGCATCATCCTCGCGTCGGTCGCGACGGCGGCGATGCGCGGCACCGCGCTCGCGTGGCTCGGTGTCTGCGTGATGACGGCCGGCTGGGTGATCAAGGCGCGGTTGGAGGAAGAGTTCCTGCGCGAGCAACTCGGGGCGGAGACGTATGGCGAGTACGCCCGCCGCGTGCCGATGCTCGTGCCCTTCGCAGGACGAAGGGGGCCCATGTAAGGTCGATACGAACCGCGACTTACGAGTGTCGATGGGCCTCGGGCATGCCGAGCCTGCGGATCGTGTCGCCTTCGAAGTCGAATTCGATCAGCACCACGGGCTCCTTGCCCACAACCCACCCATCATGCCCCGGCTCGATCGCCACGATCTGGGGGGCCTTGTGTTCCACGACACAACCATCGCCGTATTCGATGTGGATCTCGCCGCGCGCCAGAAAGCCGACGTGGGCGTGCATGCACAGGTCAGTTCCGACGATCGGTTTCATGTGCACCGACCACCGGAATCCGGCGGGGTAGACCATGCGCTTGACGCGTGCCCCTCCGGCCCGTCCAACTTCGAGCCGGACGCCTCCGATTTCCCGGCGCTCGGCGCCTCTGACCGGGGCGACGAGCGGATCCGGCTTTGCCGCCTGGCGTCGAACGGTCTTGCGTGTTTTCTTTGTTGCGGCCTTTCTGACGTTCTTGCGCGCGACCTTCTTTTTCGCCATGTGCCCTCGTCCTGGTTAGCCCCGAACGGGCTGATGCTAGCATGCCAGTCGTCATCCCGGCTGACCGGGCCGTCTGGCGCCGTTTGCGGCCGTCTTCAAGGCCGCTCCGCCTTCGAGGCGAATATGGGGTATTTGATCTCAGGTCATTTCATGAGGCAACAGCCTCGAGTCGGCGGGGAAGCCCGAGCGCGAGTTGATGAAGGTGATGGCTGACGCACTCGGTCTCGAGCCTGGCGTCGTCCGCCTGGTCGAGTACGACACTCGATGGCCGGCGCTCTTCGCCGCCGAACAGCACCGGATACTCGACCAGTGTGGCCCGCTGGCGCTGAGACTCGAACACATCGGCGGCACGTCTATCCCCGGCATGTGCGCCAAGCCGATTCTCGACATAGCCGCTGGCCGGCCGCCTGATGGTTCGACCCAGGGCTATGTTGCCGCCCTCATCCGCGCAGGTTACGAGCACCGCGGCGAACGAGGCGTGCCGGGCCGGGAGTTCTTTCACCGTGGCCAGCCGCGGGCGTTCCACGTGCACTTGGTTGAAGAGGGCGGTGCCCACTGGTGCGACTATGTCGCCTTGCGCGACTATCTACGGGCCCATGCCGAGGCCGCACGCCAGTTCGCCGACATGAAGCGCGTCCTGGCCGCCCGCTTCTCTCACGATCGCGAGGCCTACACGAATGCCAAGTCGTCGCACGTCGAGGAGATCCTCCGTCTGGCACGTGAAGGCCGCTGATGCGGGCCTGCGGATGCGCCGTAAAGGCGAACCGTTGGGCCGATGGACAACGCAGGCATCAGGCTTCTGAACGGACTTCAGGAGGAAGTCTCCGAGTTCGGCATCGAACAGCGCGGCGGCGTCGAGTGGAAGGTGTTCTACGTCGTCGCGCCTGACGGCCTGTGCTACTGGTTCGGCGAGCGACAACTCAAGTACGGTAGGTCCGATCGAAAAGTCGGCTCAGCGTCGCTTAGCGCTGTGCTGACGTATCCAGCTAGCGAGTTCGTCCTCTGAGACGCGCCCGTCGGCGAGCGCCAGGATCTCGGTGACGACCTCGGCATCGGTGGCCACCAGCTCGCGACCATTCATGGCGAGGAATGTGACGATAGCCAGAAAGCCGATGCGCTTGTTTCCGTCCCGGTACGGATGGTTTCTCACCAGGCCAAACCCGTAGGCAGCCGCGAGAGTCGCGAGGTCGGGCTTATCCGCGTAGTTCCACTTCTGCTGGGGTCGGGCCAGCGCGGATTCGAGCGCGTTCTCGTCGCGGATGCCCGGCAGGCCGCCGTGCTCGCGAAGCTGGTCGTTCTGAACGGCGTCGACGACGATGCGAGTCAGCCAGTACGGCCGCGACGCGCGTCTGGCTGCCACTTACTTGGCCAGTTCTCGCAGCGCGTTGCGATATTTCTTGGCGGCCTTGGCGGCGACGCCGAGCGCCCGTTCCGTGTCCGGATCGTAGGGTGTCAGTAGAATCCCGCGATCGGTCTCGACCGCCAGGACGCGGTCGCCCGCCTCCAATCGCAGGCGGTCGGCCATGTCCTTTGGCAGCGTGGCACTGACCGAGCCGCCAGCTTGGCGCAGCGTAACTTCCTTGGTCATATCGGCAGAGTAGCACATTAGTGCTACGCCCGTCAGGTACGTTTGCAGCCGACCGCTGCCGGTGCAATCATGAGTCGACGGCTGGATCTCTCAGGGGACGCGCGCGGATCGGCTCGCGCCCACTTGAAGGCGTGACGAACGGCCGGAGGCTGTTTCCACCCTTGACGGCAGCGACACCAACGTGACTCACGCCAGCCGCAGCCTCACGCTCGACCTCGTCCCTGGCTCGTATGCGATCTGTCGCTGGGAGTCCGGAGACTCGCTGCCGTCATGGGTCATGGAAGGAGCCTTCTTCTCCGTCACGCGCACGCCGGCGGAACTGTCGGCGGTGTGCGATGTCGCCGTTGTGCCGCCGGGCGTCAAGGCGGAAGGTCCATGGTCGGTGCTGGCGGTTCGAGGCCCGCTGGATCTGAACATGACCGGTGTCCTGGCGGGCCTGGCGGCACCGCTGGCGGCTGCCGGCATCAGCATCTTCGCGGTCTCGACTTACGACACCGACTACGTGCTGGTGCGAAGTCACGACCTGGATCGCGCGATTCGCGCCCTTCGGGGAGCCGGACACGAAATCTCGGCAGGGGAGTGAGGTGATGACGACAGTCGGGCTCATCGGCGGACTCGGTCCGGAGTCGACGATCGACGTTCCCGCGCTCGACACCACGGCGCTGCACGTGGCCGCGATCGTCGAGCGTTTGCGAGCCTGATGCTCTGCCGCCGCGGTGGAAATACTGCTCTACTGGGGCGCCGCGGCAATCTTGATGTTCTTCACGGCCACGCCGTCCTTCAGGAATCGGGCGCAGCCCTGCCAGTTGTTTACTTCGTTGATGACCTTGAGCACCAGGACGTTCTGGCCCTTTGCGAGCGTGACCTCGACGCGGTCGGTGTCTTTCTCCAGCGTGCGCGTGTCAGCGAACTTGAAGACCTGCTTGCCGTTGAGCCACGCCTTGCCCTGATCGTTCGTGCTCAGGGCCAGCGTCGCCTTCATCTCCGCGTCGGCGATGACATAGGCCACGGCGTACGCGGCCACGTATTCGCCCCGCTCCTTGCCGAATGATTGCAGGAAATCGATGAAGTAGTCCGAGGTCTGGTGCGCCTTCCAGGTCAGCGCCTTGCCGCCGACCGTCACGCTGTCGCCGGCCTTGGGCGTGATCGTCGCCTCGCCCTTGAGGTAATCCGTGTCGATCTCGGTGGCGCCCGATTCCCCGTTGATGGCGATCGGGGCCAGGACCAGCCAGTTGCGGATGAATCCCTCCGCGTCGGGACTGGACGTCTGCGGCACCGCGAAATGGGCGGGGACGAGAATCGCGCTGAGGAGGCCTGCGATGAGGGACGCGTTCATGGGATCTCCTTGTCGGCAGCCCGGCGGGTTGGCGTCAGCGCGGCTGACGATGAACAGCTTGCGCCCTCGGCGGGGCAATCTGAGCCATCATCAGCCACGGCAGCGCGCGTGTTACTTCAGGTGCTTGCTCACGAGCTTGGTCATCTCGAACATGTTGACGGTCGCCTTGCCGCCGAACACCGGCTTGAGCGCATCGTCGGCCTTGATCATCCGCTTGTTCTTCTTGTCCTGCAGCCCGTTCTTCTTGATGTAGGCCCACAGTTTCTTGGTGACTTCGGTCCGCGGAATCGGCTTCGAGCCCACAACCACCGACAGCGCAGCGCTCGGCTGCACCGGCTTCATGAAGGCCGCACTCGGTTTCCGCTTGCTCGCTGCTTTCTTTGCCATGTCGTCTCCTTGTGAAGGACGCTCCGATGGGACGTCCTCTGCCCGCAGGGGCTGCGCCATATTATGAACACTTTGTGCCTCATGTGTGCGAAGAACCATCGCGGACGGGTCTGGAGCAAGTGCCGATGGCCCTCGGGACTGCATCGGACGTGGGGGCTGGCCGGCGCCAGTTGGAGAGGGACGGACAAGGAACCTGGACGTCCGGCATGGCTCTGACGCCCGATCTCGTCGTAGGGTATAGGAGATGGGACGCGGCGCCGGGAGCCGCGCGCCATGCTGATTTCATAAGATCATAGGAACAGAGGACCACTCATGTCATCAATCGCCGAAGCCATCACCCGCGTCGCTCCATCGTTCACCGGCCAGTTACTGCAGCCGGCAGACCACGCCTACGACGACCGCCGCCGTGTTCACAACGGGCTGATTGACAAGCATCCGGCCGCGATCGCCTGCTGTTACGGCGTCGCCGACGTCGTCGATGCCGTGCAGCTGGCCCGCTCGCTGGGCCTCGAGGTGTCGGTGCGCGGAGGCGGCCACAACGTCGGGGGCCGGGCGACGATCGACAAGGGCCTGATGATCGACCTCTCGCCGATGAAGGGGATCCACGTGGACGCGCGCGGGCGCACGGTGCGCGCGCAGGGCGGCGTCCTGTGGAAGGAGCTCAATCGCGAGACGCAGCTGCACGGGCTTGCGACGACCGGCGGGGTTGTCGGCACCACGGGCATCGCCGGCCTCACGCTCGGCGGCGGCCTGGGCTGGCTGATGTCGAAGTACGGTCTTGCGCTCGACAACCTGCGGGCCGCCGAGATGGTGATGGCCGACGGAACAGTGGCTCGCGCGAGCGCCGACGAGAACCCGGATCTTTTCTGGGCGATTCGCGGCGGCGGCGGCAACTTCGGCATCGCGACGTCGCTCGAGTACACGCTGCACCCGGTCGGGCCGATGATCACCGGCGGCGTCGTGGTCCATCCCTTCGCGCGCGCGCTCGACACGCTCCGGTTCTTCCGCGACACCTGCGCGTCGCTGCCAGACGAAGCGATGCTGGTCGCTGCCATGCAAACCGCGCCAGATGGAGCGAAGGTGGCCGCGATTGTCGGCAGCCACTGCGGCTCGCTCGAGCAGGGCGAGGCGGCCTTCCGGCCGATCAAGGCGTTCGGTCCGCCGGTGATGGATGCGCTGGGGCCGATCCCGTACGCCACGCTCAACGGGATGATCGATGGCGCCTTCCCGAAGGGCGCGCTCAACTACTGGAAGGCGCAGTTCCTGACCGAGCTGAGCGACGATGCGATTCGCGCGCTCGTCGCGGGCTTCGAGACGTGCCCGTCGCCGATGAGCGCCATCATCGTCGAGCACTTCCACGGCGCGGCGAGCCGGGTGCCAGTCGCGGCCACGGCGTGCACCATGCGCGTCACCGGCTTCAACGTGGTCATCGCCTCGCAGTGGATGAGTGCGGCCGAGACCGACCGAGGCATCAAGTGGGCGCGCGAGACATTCTCCTCGCTCACGCCGTATCTCTCCACCATGCGCTACGTCAACTACCTGGAGGACGATGCGCCCGACCCGGCGACGGTCGCGTACGGACCGAACCTTGCGCGGCTGCGAGAGATCAAGGCGAAGTACGACGCCGGGAACTTCTTCAGGCAGAACGTCAATATTCTGCCGAAGTAGGACCGGCGACGGGCATCCACTGTCGCTGGATAACAGGAGTTCAGGAGTTCAGGCGTTGCCGAGGTCCTGGAGTGAGCACTGACGACGCGAATATTGATATCACTGCCGCTTTGAACTACTGCGCATTCGCCTTCTCGAGGCGCTCGCGGAAATAGTCTTTCCAGCTCTCCGGCAGGGCGGTCACTTGCAGGGCTCGCCGGACCGAGGCGGCGTCTTCGGCTGTGTATCGCTTCGCCACGTACAAGCGGGTGATTTCCGAGACTGGCACGGTATTGGGGTCCCGAGAGATCTCGGTGATGGCATCACCGGCGCCGACCTGTCCCTCCCGCCTGACGGCCAGGTAGAAGCCCGACCGGCCACTGGCGAGGAATCGCTTCACCATAAGGTCCGAGTCGAACCTCACGCCAAGCTTGTAGCAGGGGAGCCGAGGCTGCGTGACGACGACTTCCGCGGAGCCGACCGCGAATCGGTCGCCAAGGTGGACCGAGTCTTCGGTCATGCCCGAGGTGGTGAAGTTCTCGCCAAACATGCCGAGCGACAGCTCCTGACCGGGCAGCTCCGCTCTCCAGAAGTCGTAGTGCTCGATCGGGTAACAGTAGACCGCCTTGTGCGGACCTCCGTGCACGCTCAGGTCCGCCTGGCGGTCGCCGTGCAGGTTGAGCGTGGTCAGCGCGATCCGTCCTTCAACCGGCTGCTTGAAGATGCCGGTCGTCACATGCCTGCCGTGCCACATCACGTCACGGGGGAGTCCGGTGTTCACCGAGATCAGCTTCATCCCTGTCCCTCTCTGGACCATGGTAACGGAGTCAGTCCTTCTGGGCTATGCTCGATGGCCGACATCGACGCGAGCTCGGACTCATCTCATGTTCGCCTGAACGAGGTCTTCCTTCGTGCTCGTGTTTACCAGCCTCGCGAGTCGCGACACGACGGCGGCAAGGCAGAACGTGGCGGCCCTGGGATTGCTCTGCCTTCTCGTTGCGGCAGCTGGCGGCGTTGCCAGTGGTGGGTGGCGCTACTGGGAGTTCTGGCTTGCCTTGATCCTCGTGGGCGTCTTGCTCGGCATTGCCGCAGCGATCGGCCTGCACTAGGGCCAGACGATGGAAGAAGTGGCGGTCGGAGAATCAGCATGAACACGCGTAGACAGTTCCTGATCACCGCACCAATGGGCCTGCTCGCCGCTGCGGCCGCGTGCCGTGGCGAACAGCAGACCTCGGCCCCTGTGACTCCGGCGACGACGCCGGGCGCCCCGCCGACATTCGCGACGGCGCCCGCCTCAGGGCCCGCTGTGACGCCGGCCACTTTTGCCGAGGCAGAGAAGCTCGCTCAGGTCACGATGAGCGCGGCCGAGCGCGAGACGGCTGCGGAGAGCTGGCGCCGGGCGATGGCGCCGCTGCTCGAACGTCGCGTGGGGCCGCGCAAGGTCGCCATCGACGCGGACGTGGCTCCCGCGACGCGCTGGAACCCAGTGTTCGCCGGCCACAGCTCGGGCCCGGCGCTCGACAGGTTTGTACGCAGCACGAGCGCCAGCGTTCGCGTTGCCCGCGAGCGACGCTGATATCGCGTTCGCGCCAGTGACCAGTCTGTCGCGCTGGATTGAGCAGAAGGCGCTCACCTCCGAGCGCCTGACGAACATCTACCTGCGCCGGATCGAGCAGTTCGATCCGAAGCTCCGCTGCGTCATCACGCTCACGAAGGAGGTGGCGCTCGCGCAGGCGAAGCAGGCGGACGCGGAAATTGCCGCGGGGAAGTATCGTGGGCCGCTTCACGGCATTCCGTACGGCGTCAAGGACCTGCTCGACACGGCGGGCATCGCGACGACCTACGGAGCGGAGCCATTCAGGAACCGCGTGCCGGCTGCCGACTCCGCGGTCGTTGGCCGACTGAACGCGGCCGGCGCCGTCCTCGTCGCCAAGCTGAGCCTGGGCGCGCTCGCGCTCAATGACATCTGGTTCGGCGGCCAGACGATGAACCCGTGGCTGCTCGAGGAAGGCGCATCGGGCTCGAGCGCGGGCCCCGGCGCGGCGACAGCAGCGGGGCTCGTGGGCTTCTCGATCGGCAGCGAAACGGGAGGCAGTATCATCGCCCCGGCGATGCGCTGCGGTGTGACGGGGTTGCGTCCGACATTCGGGCGGGTCCCGCGGACGGGCGCGATGACGCTCTGCTGGTCGCTCGACAAGCTCGGCCCGATGACGCGCAGCGTCGAAGACGCGATGCTGGTGCTGCAGGCGATTACCGGGCCAGACGCCGGCGACGTGTCGAGCCTCCCGAGTCATCTCGAATTCGACGCCTCCGCATCCGCGAAGGGCCTGCGTGTCGGATATTTCCCCGCGTGGATGAAGGAGAGCCCGTCGACCGACGTCGACCGGACCGCGCTCGAGACTGTCAGGACGCTGGGCATGGTGGCAACCGAAGTCAGCCTGCCCGACTGGCCGTACGGTTCGCTGATGCCCGTCCTCTTCGCCGAGGCCGCGGCGTCGTTCGAGGAGCTCACGCTCAACGGAGGCCTCAACACGATGAAGGCCCAGGTGCCGGACGCGTGGCCGAATCTCTTTCGCCAGGCGCGGTTCCTGTCAGCCGTCGACTTCGTCCAGGCCGATCGACTTCGTCGGCGCGTGGCCATGGAGATGGCGCGCATCTTCTCGCAGGTGGATCTCCTCCTCGTGCCATCGCTGCGCGACGAGATGCTCACTATCTCGAACTTCACCGGCCACCCGTCGCTCACCTTCCGCGCCGGCTTCGTCAACGTGTCCGAGGCCCGCAGCGACTGGGCTCCCGACCCCAATAGTCCGCTGCCGAAGTTCTCACCCCCGCGGCGCGTGCCGCACGGCGTGACGTTGCTCGGCCGATTGTTCGAGGAAGGCACCGTCGCGCGCGCCGGGCTCGCGCTCGAGCGTGCATTCGCGGTTGGCGACGAGCGTCCGCAGGGATTTTGAGCGCGGTGGCAGTTGAGTTCCTGCCACGGAGCGATAGCAGCAAGTGACGGTACGAAATCACGCAAAGAAGTCCTTCGTGTCGAGCGTTGTGTGACGGGGGAGCAGCAAACATGAAAGCCTATGTCATGACGACCGGTGCGGTGTTCGGCCTGATCACGATTGCGCATATCTTGCGCATCATCGAAGAAGGTCCGCACCTGCTGACCGAACCCCTCTGGATCATCCTGACGCTGGCCGCGGCGGGCATGGCCGGCTGGGCCTGGCGCCTGCTCTGGAATTCGGCGCCTACCTAGTCAATCCCTCGATGTCAGTACTTCATGAAGGCATCCCGCTTCGGCTCGAAACAGACCGTCGTCTCGCGGCCCTGTGCGAGGTCGATGCGAGTGAAGCCCTGAGCGTCGACTCGCAGTCGGAGCGTCTCGCACCGGCCGAAAAACTCGGCGGGCCTGGCGGTCTCGGCCACGGCGAGCTGGTCGTGAAGCGTCATGCGGCGCGACGGATTGTCCAGCCAGAGCCGATAGAGCGCTTCGAGTGATCGCGTGAGCGGACTCGCCCGGGCACGCAGGCGCTCCCGTTCCTCCTCCTTCAGCTGCACGTAGGATGTCGAGTCGAGCGGCACGGTCGTCAAAGGGAAACCTGCCGCGTAGACGAGCTGTGCATCAGCAATCGCGCGCACGACGTTCCATTCGGGCACTGGCGCCGGGTTCCAGGACGAGGACCGGATCGAGCCGCTCATCAGTACGACACGCTTCAAGAGCTGTGGAAGGCGTGGCTCGAGCCGCAGCGCATCGGCGACGTTCTGCAGCGGACCGACGGCAACGAGCGTGACTTCGTTCGGGAACCGCCTGGCCGTGTCGACGATGAGCTGCGCGGCAGGTTGGCTGACGGGCTGCTTGGCCGCGAAGTCGTCGGCCCACGTGAACTGGTAGTCGATGCTCTCTGGCGGAGGTGTCGGCCGTCCCACCGCGACCGGCACGGCGTCACGATTCGCCGTGTGCAGGAGCTTGCACGCGACGCGCGCGCGCGCCGCCGTATTGCCGTCGGTGATGGTCACGGCCAGGAGCTCGAACTCCGGCGCGTTCATCGCGAAGCCGAGGGCCCAGGCATCGTCGATGTCGGTGCCAATATCGGTATCGAGGATGATCTTGATGCGCGGGTTCTGCGCGGCAGCAGTATCCGCACAGACGAGCATGGCGAGGATCGCGCACACGCGCGTGCAGGAGCCTGGTGGCGTGGTGAACGGCGTGGTCACGAGTCCTCCTCGATGGAGCCGCCATCATACAGGGCCCCGTGCTCCGCGGACCCTCGCGGGTCCTTCGTGCGTCATTTCCTATAATGGTCAAGGCAGAAACGATCTAATCCTGCGCTCCAGCTCACAGAAGGAACCACGTGGATTATAGACAACTCGGCGGATCGGGCCTGTTCGTGCCCGTCCTCACACTCGGCACAGGGACGTTCGGCGGCGGCAATGAGTTCTTCAAGCACTGGGGTACCGCCGGCGTCGCCGAAGCCACGCGGCTCGTCGACGTCTCCCTTGACGCCGGGCTGACTATGTTCGACAGCGCGGACGTGTATTCGGACGGCCTCGCGGAAGAGATCCTCGGCAAGGCGATCGCCGGGCGGCGCGACCGCGTCCTCATCTCCACGAAGGCCAGCTTTCGACACGGCAAGGCGCCAAACGACGTCGGCTCGTCGCGGTTCCATCTGATTCGCGCCGTGGAGGCCAGCCTGCGCCGGCTCGACACGGACTACATCGACCTCTTTCAGCTGCACGGATTCGACGCGCTCACGCCGGTCGAGGAAGTCGTCGGCACCCTTGATGACCTCGTGCGGGCGGGCAAGATTCGCTACATCGGCGCGTCGAACTTCTCCGGCTGGCATCTCATGAAGTCGCTGGCCGTGTCGGACAAATACGGCCTCGCGCGTTACGTTGCCCATCAGGCGTATTACTCACTCATCGGACGCGAATACGAATGGGAGCTGATGCCCCTCGGCCTTGACCAGAAGGTGGGCGCGGTCGTGTGGAGTCCACTAGGATGGGCGCGCCTCACCGGCAAGATCCGGCGCGGCCAGCCTCGCCCCGACGTCTCGCGTCTGCAGGACAAGCGGAACGTCGAAATGGGCCCGCAGGTGTCAGACGACTACCTGTTCGGTGTCGTGGACGTGATCGATGCCGTCGCCGCGGAGACAGGCAAGACGGTCCCGCAGGTCGCGCTGAACTGGCTGCTGCAGCGGCCGACCGTCTCCACGCTGGTCATCGGCGCGCGCAACGAGGAGCAGCTCCGCCAGAATCTCGGCGCGGTGGGCTGGAACCTTACGGCGGAGCAGGTCGCGAGGCTCGACGCGGCGAGCGCCGTCACGCCAATCTATCCGTATTGGCACCAGCGCGGGTTCGCCGAGCGGAATCCTTCTCCGACGACGTGACGAGGGGGCGGCACCTCCTGTAAGAAACCGCTTGCAGCGTCGAGTACCAACCCAACCATGAAGAAGGTCGTGGCTCTCCTTGCGATCGGACTCAACCTGGTCGACCGTGGTTCCGGACGCAGGCACTGATCAGCTGGCCGGTCTCGAGGGCAAGATGACGATCGTCATCGCGGACGGCACGCATTCCTACGACTTCGAGTACACGCTCGGGGCCACCGGGAGGTAGGCTGCGGCGTTTCCATTTCTTGCTCACCTACCGACTGCCGGACACGCCCGGACGCGCGCGCGCCACCAGTGCCTGTCGCATGGCCGCTGTGTCCCGTTGAGTAAAGGTGAGCCGCGCCGCGTGCAGCGCGAGGAGATCGTCGGTGCCGAGTCGCGCTTTCATGACACCCGATGGTGCGTGAGGCAGGCCAAAGACGTGTCCAACCTCGTGCGCAATTGCCAGGCCGACGAGATCGCCCAGCTGTAGGGTTGCCAGCGCGGGATTGGAACGGCCGGCTGCGCTCTGGCGAATGGTCCGCACCCGGTCGGCAAGATTCGGCAGATACACGAGCACCGTTGGTGCGCGTGTGGACTGGTCCTGAACAACCTCTGCCGACACATCTTCGTCGGTCGTTTTTGCCACCGGCAGCAGGAGCACGATGACTTTGACGGGTTCGCTCAACTCGTTGCAGTTTCGTTCAGGGGTGCCGCACTCCCGCCACTCCACGTTGATCCGTCCGGATGCGAGGAGCTTGCTCGCTGTGGTCGTCGCCAACTGCAGGGTTGGAGCGTCGACGGAAGCATGGGGAAAGACCCGCAGCTGGACGATAGCTGCGCCAGCGATCGCTGGTGCCGGTACCGGCATCGTCCCTGGCAGCCCAAGCGCCAGCAGCGCAGGGAAGATGCTCCGAACAATCGCGGTGGACATCGATCCTCCAGTCGAAGTGCTGGTCGGACGATGACCGCGTCAGGCGCGCGGCGGCAGGTCTTTACGGTGGTTTACGGCGGGATCTAAGGGCGATTCGAGTCAACGGACGTTGTCGGCAACGACGATGTCGCGCGGCCAGTTGTCGATGTGGCTGACGAGCGCCCAACGGCCATCGCGCGAGACCGACAACAAGCGGGAGGCGCCGAAGCGCGCGACCATGAAGGGGAGCGTGGCGATCTGCCGAACGCGACCGTCGGCGAAGCTGAAGAACTGAACGGCATCGGCCGCCGGTGAACCCTGCGACGGACCGGGTGCACCCGATACGAAGACGATGCCCTTGTCAGTGACGTCCCAGGCACCGGGAGGCACGCCGGAGAGGGCGACCGACGTGGGGCCTCCGTCCACGGAAACCTGCTTCAGTTTGGAGCCCGGGCCCAAGCCGTTCTCGTGGGGCACGTCCACGTAGAAGAGACTCCGTCCGTCGGGCGCTTCGCGCGGCTCGAAGCCACCGTCGGTCGTGATCTGGGTGGCCCTTCCGTCGTCGACGCGGATCTTCCAGATTTCGGAGCGCCCCGACGCGTCGGACGCGTAATAGATCCACCGTCCATCAGATGACCAGTCTGGGTCGCTGACGTTGGCGCGCCCGTCCGTCAGTCGTCTGCGAGGCCCGCCGTCAACGCCGACGATATAGATGTCTGACGCGCTGCCGACGACAGCGTCGAACGCCACGGAGCGGCCGTCTGGCGACCAGGAACCAACATTCACCGAAGAGGCTTCGAGACTGGGCACGCGTCGGAGGCCTGCCCCCGTGCGTTCGGCCAGCCAAACTTCCGAACCGGATCCGCGGTCGGATGTGAATGCCACGTTGACGCCGTCGCGAGAGAACCGTCCGGGCATGTCCCTGCGCGTCGAGTCACAGAACGGTGCGCTGCCGGCGATTGCACCGTCTGCTGTCGTGGACTGCAGATCGACGAGGCGAAGGCCTACGTCCACTTGCCCGAATGCGAACGCGAGCCTGAAGGTTCCCGTCTCGCGTATCCGCGATACCGAGAGCATGTTGATCTCGAAGGGGATCCCAGGTACGGCCGCTGGCGGTTGTCCACCCGAGACGGCGACTCGAACCACCCGCGTGCTGCCTGAGTCGTTTCTCGGGTAGAGAATCTCGCGGCCGTCCGGCGTCCAGTCGAGCCGCCCGACCCACTGGGACCAATCGGTGAGACGGGTCGGTTCCCGCCCCTCATTGTTCCGCCATGGGGTTCCCCATGGGGTTCCCCATGGGCTTCGCCATGGGCACGACGAACACCGCGGCCTGGCGGTTTTGACTGACCGACATCCGCGCGAACGCGAGCGTCGTGCCGTCGGGGGAAACTTTCGGGAATGAATCGACAAATCCTGGCGGCGGGGACGTCAGCTGCCGGCGCTCGCCTGTGTCCAGGACGTGTTCGAAGATCGCTCGTAACCCGGCTGCCGTGCGACCTGTCATGACCAGGGCCCGACTATCGGGTGTCCAGGATGGGATGCCGCCAGTGTCCACGACCTTCCGCTCGGGTCCGCCAAACGGCGACACCAGGTAGACGCCTCGGCTCACGGTCCCTTCCCCACGTTGGAAAGCGATCAGCCGGCCGTCGGGCGACCAGCTCGGCAGCGCCTCGTGGAATTGCGGCGTGTCGGTGAGGCGGCGCAGCCCGTCGCCATCAACGGCCTTCACCCACAGGTCCGCGGTGTCGGTAAAGACGGGACCCGTCCACGTGAACGCGACGAAGTTTCCATCGGGAGAAAGGCTCGGCATACCTTCCGCCCCTGGAAAAGCTGTCACGGTGAGGAGCCGAAACGGCGGCGATACGGACGATGCTGCCCGGCGCGCGATGCCGAGCCAGGCGACGCTGCCGAGCAACACGCACGCGATGGCAACCAGCCACAGACGTGACCCGCGTCGCCGGGTCGAGATGTCAGGAGGCGCCTCGCCGGCAGCGGGGATCGTCGCAATGTCGAGCCCTGGCGCGCTGCCAATGTCGTTCGCCTCGAAAGCTGGCGTATAGCTGCCCTTGGGTATGGAGATCACGACTGCGTGGTCGGGAGCAGAGGCGTAGTACTCGCGCAGCTTGTCGCGCAGCCGCCGCGCGTCGACGCGCACGATCGGATCCGCCGCGGTACTGAAGTCCGTGCCCTTGCCGTACAGCTCAGTCGCCAGCACCTGTTCTTTGAGCTGATCGCCATGACCATCGAGCGTCTGCTCGACGACGAATTTCAGAAAGGCTGACAGGCGTTCCGAGCGGGAGAACACGTCGCTGGCGAGGATACGCGCGAGCTCGGCCCGTACGGCCGACGCTGGCACGTCGTCACGACGCGAAGGAGCGAGCGCCGTCGATCGGGACATGTGCAGACTGCCACCCGTCAGGCACCTATCCTAGCACCGGGCGCGGATTCGGGACGATTCCTCGGGTTCCACCCGTCAGGCGCCGTCCGTCTCGAGATAGCGGATGCGCTTGTGGACGTCGGTGTTGATCGAATGGTACGGCTGCGACAGATTGCCCGGGTCGAACAGCGTCTGCCGCATGTGCTCGGCATCGTCGTAGCCGATGGCACCGGTGAAGATGGGCAGCAGGTAGTCGATGCCCATCCGGGACGGTTTCATGAGCCGGGCGTCGTAGAGCGACGGATGCATCTGCCGGGCGTGAATCAGGCCCCAGCGGTCACGAAACCGGTTCGCGTCGTAGCCTTCCACGTGAAAGCCCTTGTCGGAATTGTATTGGAGCACTGACACGGCGTTGTTGCGTCCCTCGACCAGGAGATCGACCGCCTCCGAGCCGAGGAGGGCCGCATAGAACCGGTCGAACAGGATGGGACGGCCGCCGCGCTGCGTGTGGCCGACCTTTCTGGTGAAGATCGCCTCCCTGGCCGAGCTGCCGCGCCGGTACTTCTGGAAGTAGCCGTCGCCGAGCGTCTCGATCATCTTGGCGCGCAGCGCCTCGGCCGCACCGCTCAAGGCGACGTTGCCGGCCGGGTCGGTGGAAGACGACTCGGCGCCGAGCTCGACGCCCTGCGCGTCGACGATCCCCTCGCCGCAGACGATGACGACGTTCTTCTGAAGGTCGTAGAGGTGGCGGACGCGCTCGACGAGCAGCTCGATGTCGAGAGGATTCTCGGGCAGCAGAATGATGTCCGGCTGTCCGTACGCCGTACCGAGCGCGATGTAGCCGGAGTGCCGTCCCATCACCTCGATGATGGCAATGCGTCGATGACTCTCCGCGGTCGTGCGAATGCGTTCGACGCCCTGGGCCGTCACCAGCACCGCGGTGGCATACCCTGGCGTCACGTAGTTGACGATGTGATTGAGGTCGAAGACCGCGCTCGACGCGGTGCGCGTGTAGCGGTACTCGCGGGTCGCGGGTTCCCTGACGCGGGCCCATTCGTCCGGCTCGCTCGGGTAGTTCAACCCGAGATCGTTGTCGATGGTCTTCGGAGCGAGGACCGTGGGCAGACGCTCGGTCAGCGGTTGCAGGCCGTTGAGCGTTCCGTCACCGCCGACGGCAATCAATCCTTCGATGCCGAGCGTCTTGAGCCGCGACGTGATGAGATCGAGCTCGTCCTTCCTGTCCGGATCGACATAGTCGCGCGAGGACCCGATGAGCGTCCCGCCCTTGGTCGGATCGAGCTCCGGGATCTCCTGAAAGAGGGGATTCAGGTGCACGTGCGGCACCTTGGCGTTGAACAGGCAATTGAAGCCCTTGATGAGGCCGTACACCTCGATCTTCAACTGATTGGCCCGTACGACCGCGCCGTGGATGGCCGCGTTGAGCGCCGGAGTGTCGCCTCCCGCGGTGAGGATCCCGATCCGTTTCATCGTGACTGACCTTTCTGCGTCATCACACCATCTGCTCGGCGGCAGGCGGTCGAAGACTACTTGGGACCACTCCCGGCGATTGACGTCACGCGCACTTCTGTCGATTACTGGATGAGCGCCCGTCCGCTCCAGGAGCACGTCGACCGGCGGTCAGGTCATCCAGCATGGCACAGGAGAAGCCCGGCACTCACGCCAAAGCGCTCCAGGGGACCGCCGCCGATCGGCGGTGAACGTGCTAGCATCCTCGCGTTTCCATCCGCTCGACCCGTGTCGTCTCTGCGTCAGGAAGGATCGCTGCCATGGCAAGTAAACCCCGGACGATCGACGAGTACCTCGCAGCCGTGAGCGATGACCAGCGCGCGGCGCTCGAGAAATTGCGCAAGACGATCAAGTCGGCTGCACCAAAGGCTGAAGAGTGCATCAGCTATCAGCTTGCCGCCTTTCGGCTCCACGGAAAACCGCTCGTGGCATTTGGTGCGACCGCGACCCACTGCGCCTTCTATCCCATGAGCGGGTCGACCGTGGCGGCGCACAAGGACGAGCTCGAGGGCTACCAGACGAGCAAGGGCACCATCCGCTTTCAGGCGTCCAAGCCGCTGCCGGCCGCTCTCGTGAAGAAGCTGGTGAAGGCCCGCATCGCCGAAATGGCCGAGTGACGTCAGACGGAGGAGCGATGGCCGTCAGTCAAACCGTCAAGGGTCACTTCCAGGGAAAGACGCCAGGTGTCGCGGCTACTTACACCGCCATTCTCGAGGCGGCCGAGGCGCTCGGTCCCGTCAAGGAAGAGCCGAAGAAAACATCGATCCACCTCGTGCGCGTGTCCGCGTTTGCTGGCGTTGCCGTGCAGAAGTCGGCGCTCGTGCTGACGCTGAAGTCAGACCGTGATGTGGCGAGCAGGCGCATTCGCAAGCGGGAGCAGGCCTCGGCCAAGCGCTGGCACCTCGAGGTGCGCCTGGATCGGCCCGAGGAAGTAGACAAGGACATTCGACGCTGGCTCGAGCGGGCGTACGCGCTCGCCGGGCCGAAGCTGGCGCGTGCAGCTGGGAGGCCGGAGACGCGGGCGCCCGCATCGAAGGCGCGACGCGCATGATCGGGCGTGGACCGGCGCGTTGACGCGAGCTGACCTTACCGAGCCGTCGAACATCTCCCCTCCGCCAGAATGGCTCGACTGCACTATCATCGGTGGCATGTCGAGCCAAGCGAGGGACCTTTTTCTCCAGAGCCTGAGGCGTTGCCTTGCCGTGCCCGCGTTCCTCGAGGGCTTCTACGACCGCTTCGTCGGCTCGTCGGAGGAGGTGCGCGAGAAGTTCCGCGGGGTGGATCTGAAACGTCAGGTCCGAATGCTCGAGGACTCGCTGTACGTGGTGGCGGTGGCGGCGCAGGGAGAGGAAGGAAGCCCGGCCCGGAATGCCCTGCCGTGGCTGGCGGAGCGCCACAGCCGGCGCGACCTCGACATCCGGCCCGCGCTGTACGACCTGTGGATCGACTGCCTCATCGAGACGGCGCGCGCGCACGACCCGGAGTTCGACCCGGAGATCGAGGCCGCATGGCGCGAGACCCTCACCCTCGGCGCCAACTACATGCGCGAGCGCTACTGAAGGTCCTCGATCTGTCCGTCGATCTCTAGAAGCTGGATGACGAGCGCCTCATGACGTTCGCGGCGCACGTCGTCTGACACGTGGCCAGCCGCGTGGTCGTTCTCTAGACGAACGAGCTCTTCGAAGAGGCCTGCACGGCTGGCGCGCAGCGCCAGCACATTCGGCGCGGGTGACGTCAACCGCGCCGTCTCGGTGCGCGGTGCCGCTGCGCTCGCGGCGGGTTCTAGGTGGCTTGGCGGCGCCGGCGGGCTGGTCCGCCTCTGACGCGGCAGGCCGAGCCACGCCAGCGCGCTCCCGCCGATCAGAACGAGGCCTGTAATCACCCCGGCGCGACGCCACGACGATCCCCCAGCCCCCTGCTCGTCTGAGAAGGCGTCGACAGGCGATGGGACAGCGACTGCCGGCGGGACCGCTGCCGCGGGCGCTGTCGAGTCGCTCGCCGTCGGTGCAGGCCATGGAACCGGTGTGGCCGTTCCGGCGGCGACGCCGGCAGCGAGCACGACCCTGACGCCCGCCTGCGCGGGGATCTCGAAATGCTGTGACTCGAGCGTTTCCGCGCCTACCGCCGCTCGCACCTGCACCTGCTCGCCGACGGTCATGCCTTCGAATCGGGCCCGTCCGTCTTGTCCTGTGACCGCGCTCAGCACGCGGCCCGTGCCGCCCGCGCGGAGCCGCACGTCCTGATTCGCCACGTTGTTCTGGAACGTCTGCCTGATGACGCGAATCACGACGACCCCCGGCGGGAGATCGCCGACCTGGAGAGGCAGCCCCGACATCTGCGAAGGCTGCGGCATCATGCCCGCCGCCGGGCTCGGCACCGTGGATAGGATTGGTGGCGCAGACGCAGGTGACGGCGTTGCCACTTGTTGTCCCGCGGCCGTGCCGCGGGCGGCGACGAGCAGCACGATCGCGAAGCAGGCCCCCCGTGTCATTCCGGTCCTCCCTGACCAGGTGATGCGCTCGCCGGGACGACCACCAACGCATTGAAGCGGGTGCCGCACCGCGTGCAGAACTGGGCGTCAGCGCTCGTCACGGCCCGGCATTCCAGGCACATGAGGCGGACCGCGGAGAGCGGCCCGCCGCGTGCAGCGGGCCGGTCGCGCGCGAGGCGCATGCGGAGCTCCTCTTCGATGGCGGCTCGTCGTTCGGCGGTCAGGTCTGTTTTCGTGCTGGTCATTGAATGCGATACGTCAGGCCAGACAGGACCCGGAACTCGCGAATCTGGTCGTCTCTGGTGTGCTCGACAGTCGCGAGCAGCGAGATCGATCGTCCCACGATGACGGTCGTCGTGCCAGCAAATCTCGTCGTGTGCGGTCGTGTCTCGATGGTGATACCGTCGCTGCGCGAAAATCGCACGACCGAAAGCGACGTCGAATAGTCGCCCGACACATACACCGTCCGGCCGACCTGGCGTCCGGCTGACACGTACCGTGAATGATAACTGCCGGTGGGCCGGTTCATGAGTGAATCGGACGCGGAAATATCAAAGCCGGACTTCGCCACGTTCGAGGCGTATCCGCCGATCAGTGTCCGGCCCGTCGGCTCGGTGTCCCGGTTGTTCTTGTCGCGCGAGTACCCGCCATAGATATGGACCCTGGGGATCGCCTCGACGGTTACTCGTGCGCCGATCGACTCGTACAGCAGGCCGTCGATGGCCGCCTGCGTGACCGGCCGGCCGTTGATCACGTCGGTTCCGAGGCCTCGGGCGTCGATCGATCGTCCACGGTTGTAGGTTCCCTGAAGTTCGAGCCGATTGACCGGATTCACGCGCGTGTTGCTGTAGAAGTACGCGAGGCCCTTCTTCGCCGTGCCAGCCGGTGGTTGAATATCGAACTCGCCGGCCTCGTACAAGAACACCTTTCGCCCGATCGGGAGGAAGTTGGCGCCGGTGATGACCGACCGCTCGGTCAGCGAGCCCTGCCGCACGTTCACGTAGCCGATCGAATGCCGGCGCGCCCTGGCGCCGTCGTAGCTGACGTACCCGCCGTACTTCTTGACGTCGGGTGCGTAGCCAGTCTCGTACACGTTTGGTTCCAGCCCCGCAAAGGCGCCTACGCGAAAGCGGCCATCGTCTGGCAGCAGTCGCTTCTGGCGGAGCTCGACGACTCCACCGGCCAGTGAGCCGAGCGAGCCCATGTCATTGAGCCAGACATGGCCGACACGAAATTTGAGGGCGCCGTCCGCCACGCGTCCGCCCACAAAGCCTTCGTAGATGGACACGCGCTCGGGCCGCGCGCTGCCCGAATAGGTCGCGTATCGCGCATCGACGCCGTACTCGGCGCCGCTGTCGTCGAGTTCCGGCAGTTGATAGCTGAACGATGTCGTCAGCTCCGTGAACACCGGCAACGAGCTGGTCTCGCTCGTACTCTTGGAACTGTTGGTGAAGAAGGAGACGCGGCTCCACGGCTTCGGCTTGCTGGCCGTGGTGGAAAACCCCTGAGCCAAGGCGATCCCCGGGATGGCGAGGCAGGTGCAGACGGTCAGAGCGAAGGCGGTTCTCGTCATCCTGTTCTACCCCGCCCTGCCGTTCGGATGGCAGGTATAGCAGGCGTTTGACTCGTAGATGTACCCGGCTCTGCCCCGGTGCTTGTCGTCCATTTGGGGGCGCGCGTGGCACACGGTGCAGCTGAAGACCTGGAAGTTGTTCGGCGTCGTATGACACTGTGCGCACGGGACGTTGTGACGCGACGTGAGCGGGAATCGCGTGTGCGCGAAGGTTCCCTGGGTCCAGAGCGAGTCCGTCGCCCGATGACAGGTTTCGCATGTCGTCGGAAAGCCTGCAGCGGCATGATTCGGGTTGCGGGTGGCGTTGTACTGCGGCTGATGGCAGCCGGCGCACGTCCGCGGCGTGCCGCGATACACGTTGTTGACGTGGCACGTGGTGCACGCCTGCGTTGCGTGCACGCCCACGAGCGCAAAGGCGGCGTTATGGTTGAACCCGCCGCCGCTCGCCCACGTCGGATCGGTCGCCCTGTGGCACGAGTCGCACGTCGTCGGGAAGCCCGCCGCGGCGTGGTTCGGATTGCGCGTGGCGTTGTATTGCGGCTGATGGCATCCGACGCAGGTCCGCGGCGTGCCGCGATAGACGTTGTTGACGTGGCACTTGGCGCAGGCCTGCGAGGCGTGCGTGCCGACCAGGGCGAACACGCTCGCATGGTTGAACCCGCCGCCGCTCGACCAGGTGGGGTCGGTCGGCTTGTGACACGAGTCGCAGGTCCGCGGGAACCCGGCCGAGACGTGGTTGGGATTCTGCGCGCGGGTGTAATCGCTGTCGTGGCAGCCCACGCACTCCCGCGGCGTGCCCTTGAAGACGTTGTTCTTGTGGCAGGTGGCGCAGCCTTGGGTGGCGTGCACGCCGACCAGGGCGAACACGCTGTTGTGATTGAAGCCGCCGCCGCTGCCCCAGGAGGGATCGGTCGGCCGATGGCAGCTGGAACAGTCGGTTGAGAACCCTGCGGCCAGGTGGTTCGGGCTCTGGGTCCGGTTGTATTTCTCCTGGTGGCAGCCGATGCAGTCGCGCGGCGTGCCCTTGAACACGTTGTTCTTGTGACACGCCACGCACGTCTGCGTGGCGTGCGTGCCGACGAGGGCGAAGACCAACGCGTGATTGAACGTCGTCCCGGCGCCGCGGAAACTCGGATCGGTGGGGCGATGGCAGCCTTCGCAGGAGAGCGGGAATCCGGCCGCCACATGATTCGGGTTCTGCGTGCGGTTGTACTCGTCTCGGTGGCAGCCGACACAGTCGCGCGGCGTGCCCTTGTAGACGTTGTTCTTGTGACAGGTCGCGCACGTCTGTGTCGCGTGGAGGCCCACGAGCGGGAATACGCTGTTGTGGCTGAAGGCGCCCGTTCCGGTGTTGCGCCACGTGGCATCGTTCGGCCGATGGCACGCCTCGCACGTCGTCGGGAATCCGGCCGCCGCGTGGTTCGGAGCCTGACTGGCCGCGTAGTCCTTCTGATGGCAGCCGATGCAGGTGACTGTAGCCGCCTTGAACTCCGCCGAGCGGTGGCACGACACGCAGGGCAGCGTCTTGTGATCCAGATTGAGCGGGACGCCGGCCTGAGCGCCGTGATCCCATCGCACGGCGGTCCACGACGTTGGCCGATGACACTGATCGCACTGTGCGCCGAGGCGCGTCTGGTAGCGGTCGTCCTTGCGCCGAATCCAGTGGCAGTCGAAACACGCCCTCGGCGTCCCGGGGTACTGACCCTTGATGTGACACGACTCGCAGGCGACTGCCTGGTGCTTGCCGTCGAGGCGGAAGCTGGTTGCGTCGTGAAACGACCGGTTGGGAGTTTCGAACTGCGCGGTCGCGTTCGCCGGCGCGAGCAGCAGCATGAGCGCCGCTGCGGCGAGCGCGACCGGTGATGTCCGGCCCGTTCGCGTCATGGCTTGTGGCACCTTGCACAGTCGGGTCCGAGGGCGCCACGGTGCACGTCGCGATGACAGCTGACGCACGACGCATCCACACTGAACCGAACGGCCGTGCCTTCGCCGGAGGGGAATCGGGCGGCGATGGGCTTATGACAGGCGTCGCATGTCGCCCGAAGGTGCCGCCCGACGAAGAACGACGACATGGCGGTGTTCAGGTGCCGGTAGGCGGGGAGCTTGAAGGACGCCGTCTGGTGGCACGCCGCGCATTGATTGCCGAGCTGACCCAGATGCACATCGGCGTGGCAGGCCTGACACTCCGTGGGCACGCCCTTCAGCCGCATGGCCGCACGCGTGCCTGCGGGGAAGGTGGTCGTGTCAGCCTTGTGACAGGCGGAACAGGTCACCGTTGCATGCCGGCCCGTCAACGGAAACGCGGTCTTCGTATCGTGCGCAAAGCCGGATACCGAGAACTTCGGAGTGTGGACCGAATGGCAGGCCTCACACTCCGTCCCCATCTGGCCGCGATGGACGTCGGCGTGACACGTCGCGCACATCGTCTTTGCACGCGTGAACTTGACCGCGAGCACCTGCGAGCCGGTTCTGGCCGGCTTCGCCGGTGGATCGGGCACGTGACACCTGTCGCAGGTGAGCGGCGCGTGTTGGCCGGCGAAGAATTCCGGCTGACGCTTGTGCGTAAAGGTCGCCACCTTGAACGTCGCCGGTGAGTGGCACGACTCGCACGCGGATCCGAGCTCGGCCTGATGTACGTCGGTGTGGCAGCTGGCGCACGTGGTCTTCAGGCCGCGGTAGTCTGCGGTCCGGGCGGCGGTGGAACGCGCCGACAGCGAAACCGTCGTGTGACATTTCTGGCAGGTCACGCCCTCGTGCTTGCCGGTGAGCTGGAAGCGGGTCGAGGAGTGGTCGAACGGGGCCTTGCTGAATCCTGACTCCGAGTGGCAGGCCTTGCAGTCCTGCTTGAACGTGCCCTTGTGGACGTCGACGTGACAGGACGCGCAGGTCGCGGCCGGCGGCTTGACCTTCATGGCCGGCTGCTTGTGGCAGGCGGCGCACTCGGTCGTGGTGTGGCGGCCGAGCAGCGGGAACGACGTCTGCGTGTGGTCAATGCGTCGCGTCCGCCACGAGTCGTTCGAATGACACGTCGAACAGCTCGGCCCGAACTTCTGCACGTGCGGATCGCGATGGCAGGCTGTGCACGAATCGAACTTGAGTCCGCGGAAGGTCTTGTTCGTGTGGCAGCTTTCACACGCGACGGTCTTGTGCGCTCCGACCAGGGTGAATCTCGCCTTTGTGTGATCGAACTGGCCGCTGAGATCCTTGAACGCCGTCTGCGTGGAGTGGCACGTCGTGCAGTTCTTTCCAAGCGTGCCCTTGTGTATGTCAGTGTGGCACGATGCACATCCGGAGGTCAGCGTCAGGAACGACCGCACCTTATGGCAAGCCGCGCACTGGGTCGCCACGGCGGCATGCTTGCCGGTCAACGAGAAGCCGGTTGCCGCGGCATGGTCGAGCTTCCGCACGTCGAACGGCCGCAGCTCGCCGTCGATGCCGGCATGCTCCGAATGACAGACCGCGCAATCGGTCTTCACGTCCTTGTGCACTCCCACCCGCCGCGCAATCCGGTCGGCGACCGGCGCATGGCACGTCAAGCACTTCGCAGGAGTCGTCTTTTGCCCCTGCTCGTGACACTTCTGACAGTTCGAGATCCCCTCGAGCTCTGCATGGGGCTTCGACAGCTTCCCCGGCGACAGCAGTGCGCCAAGCTGAGCTTCGGCGCGGCCCGGACACGTGGCCCACACGAGGAGCGCCACTGCCGCTGTTGCCGCCAGGCGGTGCACCCGCCCGATCGAGGTTCGTGCTTCGTGCTCGTGGTCGCGACGCCGTCGGTCGAAGTCCGTGCTCTCCACGCGCTCGCGGTTACCAGCGAAACGGCACGTAGCCCATATAGAGCGCCAGGCCGATGTGCGCTGCCGCAATCACGAGCAGCAGGTACACCAGCGGTAGATGAAAGACGTGCCACAGGTCGAACAGCTTCTTGGTTCGCTGGAGATAAGCCGCGCGGCGAATCAGCGTCGCGTGCGCTGCGGTCAGCCGGATGACTTCCGCGCACGCCTCCGGCGGAAGGCCGCCAGCGACGAGCTCGCGGCTGAGGCCGTGGAGCTTGCGGCCGATCAGGAGCTCGCCGAACAGCAGATCGGCGAATGACAGATGGCCGCTCGAAGCGGGTACCGCGTTCGCCTCGAACGCCTGGATCCGGCGCAGCACCGCTTCATTCGCACCAGCGCCGGCCAGGCTGTCCTTGAGCTCATCGGCTTCGGCCTCCACCTCCGCGCGGGACATCTCGTTGCCGCGAATGGATCGAGGTATCCGCACGTACAGGTAGCGACCCACGAACCCGGAGAGCATCACCAGCACCATCGACCAGTAGGCGGCCGAGATAATCCCGTTGAACTTGAACGAAGTGTGCAACGTCACGAGCACGGGGCCGACGATTCCGCAGAAGAGGTGAATTTCGAGCCACGACTTGACCGTGCCGACTGGCTTGAGGCTCTTGATGCGCTTGCGCCCCATGTAGACGAACGGCACCATCATCAGCACGGTGCCCATTAACCCGAGCGTCTGCCCGACCGGGCCCGAGGGCCGCAGAAAACGATGACCGTCGGAATAGCCCCGGATTTTGAGCGGCGTGGTGTAGTACTCCGCACCGCCGAGGCCGAAGACGACGAGGAGAATCGCGAGCGCCGATACGGCGAAGCCCCAGGCGATGCCGCTCGCGGCGAGGCGCCCGATTACCGATGTCCCGGATGCCGGTCGAAGCACCGCCGTTGACCCAGGCTTGGCGACCGAGGGCGAGAGCGCGGACGTCGTCACAGGTTCACCGTGCAATCACTCTTGGCCGTGGACACGCACGCGAGCACGAATCCCTGGCTCTGGTCCTCTTCGTCGAGCGTTGTCGACTCGCACTCGACTTCGCCCGAGCTCACCTGGATGCGGCACGTGCCGCACACGCCGGCGCGGCAGAGCGAGTCGATGGGCACGCCGCCGTCTTCCGCGGCTTCGAGCAGTGACTGGCCGGCTCGCACCGGAACCGCCTTGCCAGCCCGAGCGCAAACCATCTGGTGATCCGACGCACGCCGGGATCGCGATGACGATGCCGCGGGCTCACCGTGTTGAGGCTCTTCAGCCTCGTGATCCTGGCGAAGTCCGGCCGACGCCGCGACCGCCGCCTGGAACACTTCGTGGCGAATCTGGCCCTGGGGTACGCCGAGGCCGGCGAGCACGATCTTGAGCGTGGCGATCATGTCTCCCGGTCCGCACATGAGCGCGATCGAATGGGCCAGATGCGGCACGGTCATCTTCAACAGCGATTCGTCGATGCGTCCCGGATAGTGCGACGGGTCGGTCGATCCTCCAGAAACGGCGAAGTACACGCGGAGCTGCGGGTGCCGGCGCGCCGCCGTGACGAGCTCGTCCTTGAACGCGAAGTCGGCCGCCGTGCGCGCGCTGTAGAGCAGCACCACCGGTCGGGTCGGTTCGGTGGCAAGCGCATGCCGCATCATGCTGATCAGAGGAGTAATGCCGATGCCGCCCGCCAGGAGCACGAGCGGGCGATCGTCCCCAGCCGGGTAACGAAAAGCGCCCGCCGGTGCTTTGATGAAGAGCGACGTGCCGGGGCGGACCGTCGCATGGAGGGCATTCGAGACCAGGCCCTGCCGCCGGATCGAGAACTCCAGATAGCCGCTGATACACGGGGCGGAACTGATCGAATAGCAGCGTGCGTGCTCTTTTCCATCAACGCGAACGCGCACGGTCACGAACTGCCCGGCCTCGAATCCAAACCCCTCGGGTCGCGCCACGCGGATCGTCTTGATCACAGGCGTCTCGTCGAACACGGAGAGCACGGTGACCTGGACGAATCCCTTCGGAGTCTGCGCGCGCGCCGGCGCGGTTGCCGTCGCCGCGGGACGGCTCGCCCGCTCGGCGGGCTTGTTGGGCGCGGGCTTTGGGGCCGGAACCGGCGCTGCGAATGTCTCGCAGATGAAGAACCAGGCGAGGTGCACGCCCACGCCGAGCACGAGCCCTGTCATCGATGGAAAGATCCAGGGGAGTGCGGCCAGGCTGAGCGAGACGATGGTCAGGCCACTCACGGGCCCAGGCCCAGCGCTGCGGTGGTTCCTCAGCGAGGCCAGAGCCAGATGCAGCGTCGTTGCGAGCGCCAGTACGGACGACGAACTTGAAGGCCCAGTCAGCACAGCCGTAGTTGCCCCAGGTCGCAGTGGTTGATCCACCTGGCGCAGATCTCCTCCAGGGAAACCTTACGGCATGCGCTCAGGTGTTGAGGTTGGCGTCACTCGCAAAAAATGTGCCTCGCAAAATAGTCGCATGGGTGATGAGCGAGTGGCGCGCTTGGCAGAGGTTGAGGCGCTGAATCCGTGGATCGAATTACCAGCTTGCTGAAAGGGCCTCGCGCGTGCCGGGTTTCCGGCGGGCAATTCTTACCAACGTTTTGTAAGAACTGCCGTATATGAAATTTTCCGCGCGTGGATACCGCGTCGTTCGTCAATATTTCACAGCCCTTCACTGACTATTGGTCACGGACGTCTCGAGTACGGCTAGCGGCGGTCATTCTGATTCCGCGCTGATTCCGCGTGATCGTTTCCCGCGCGCCATTTGCATCGCGCGCAACGGTCATCGTCGTCCATGTCAGCTCACCTCGCTCGCAGTCGAGGGTCTCTCCGTCATGGGGTGCAGAGCGGGAGCGACGCGAGGGAGCCCTGACGAAGGCGGAAGCACGCCAATTGCTTTGGTTAACGACCGGTCCAGATTCCGGCCAGATTCCTGCGTTTTGCGCTCGCCGAACGACGGAATCGTGATCGGGGAGACATCTCTGTTCGCCAAGGCTTCGGTGGTCAGGCGGAACGAGACAGGGCCCTAATACAGGAGGCAAGCAGTGATTCGTCAAGCAACCCTCGTGGCCATCGGCGTATGTCTATTGCCATCGTTGGCGTCCGCCCAGGTCTCGGAGTTCACGGTGAGCGTCCAGTCCGCGGACGTTCGCAAGGCTCCGAGCACGGGCAGCCCGCTCGTCGGCCATGCACCGCGCGGCGCGGTGCTCGAAGTTACGCGCGACATCGGCGCGTGGGTCAAGGTTGCGTGGCCGGACGCGCCAGACGGCATCGGCTACGTGCACCAGAGCATGGGGAAGCTCTCGCAGCGCGCGACACGCGAGGAGCGGCTCGCGGCGGCCTTCGCGTCGCTGCCGCCGCCTGAACCCGTGGCGATGCCGGAGCCGCCGCAACCCGCGGCGTCGATCGATGCGTCGACGTCGACGCGCACCATCTACGTTCCGCCGCCGACGCACGTCGTCGGGCTCGGCGGGCAAATGAGTGGTGCGACGCCCGGCTTCGGGTTCACCTCGCGGATCTGGTCGCGCAGCCGCCTCGGCGTGCAGCTCGATCTGTCGCGTTCGACGATGACGACTACCGCCTCACCCGAGCGCGTGCGGTCGACGCAGTTCGCGCCGAGCGTCATCTATTCGTTGCGCGACTACGTCAGCGACAGCGTGTGGCTCCGGCCGTACTTCGGCGGCGGCGCGGCTTTCACCCGATCGAAGTTGAGCAGCGGCACGCCGGAGGTCAGCGCGTCGGTGTCGGACAGCAGCCTTGGATTCCGCGGTTTCGGCGGCGCCGAAGTGACGATTCCAAACATGCCGCGGTTCGCCATCAGTGCCGACCTGGGCTATCAGTGGTCGAAACAACCGTTCGCGGGATTCGACCTCGGCGGCCTCGGCTTCTCGATCTCGGGCCACTGGTACGTGAAGTAAGAACGACCGGGGACACCCAACCTTGGACGGCCCCGGGGACACCCAACCTTGGGTGTCCCCGGCCGTTTCCGGAACAGTTTTTGCGCGGCCCCACAGACTTTGCACAAGCCAGGTACGCAGAATTTCTCGCACGCGGTCGGTCGCGCGATTCGCCTAGACTTACCGTATGGCCACTCTCAAGACCCAACGCACCACTGCGAGCGTCAGTGCTTTCGTGAAGGGGGTCGCCGATGACGTCCGCCGGAAGGACTGCCAGACGCTCGTTCGCATCATGAAGCGCGCGGTCGGGACGGCGCCCAGGATGTGGGGTTCCAGCATCGTGGGCTTTGGTCACTATCACTACAAGTACGCCAGCGGCCGCGAGAACGATTGGTTTCTCGCCGGCTTCTCGCCCCGCAAGCACGACCTGACGCTCTACATCCTGTCAGGCCTCGACCGTCACGATGCGCTCGTGGCCAGGCTCGGGAAATACAAGACCGGCAAGTCCTGCCTTTACATCAAGCGGCTGGCCGACATAGACGTCGGCGTGCTCGAAGAGCTCATCACCGAGTCGGTGAAGCACCTGAAGGCGAACGGCTAGATCAGTCCGCGCGGAGGCTCGTCCAGGGGTCGACGCGCGTCGCCCGGCGCGCGGGCACGTAGCTCGCCAGGAGCGAGATGGCAAGCAGTCCCGCCGCCAGCACGGCGAGCGTGACGGGATCGTTGGGCCTCACCTGATAGAGCAGCGCGTCCAGCAATCTCATCGACAGCAGCGACAGCCCCACACCGACGACGACGCCCACGCCGGCGATGACAAGCGCGCGGCCGATCACCAGCGCGAAGATGTTGCGACGCTCCGCGCCGAGCGCCATGCGCACGCCGATCTCGCGGGTGCGCTGCTCGACGGCCTGCGCCATCACGCCGTACAACCCGATCGCCGCGAGCAGGAGCGCCAAGCCGGCGAAGAGCACGAGCAGATCGGCGCTGAGGCGCGTTCGCCACGTCGCATCTCCGAACCGCGCGCCCATCGTCTTGACGTTGGTCACCGGCAGATCGCGGTCGAGCAACTGCACCTCCCGGCGCACGCCCGGAATGATCGCAGCCGGATCGAGGTTCGATCGCACGAAGAGGATGCCGCTGCCACGCGACGACTGCAGCAGCGGGACGTACATGTCCGCTGTGGCCGACAGTTCAACCGCGCGATAACGCACGTCCCTGACGATGCCAATCACCTCCGCGCCGTTGGCGAAGCCACCCTGACCGAGGCCGACCTTGTGTCCGATGGGATCCTCCCCGCCGAAGATCGTGCGCGCCGCCGTCTCGTTGATCACGACGACTCTCGGTTGCCCTTCGCGATCGCGATCGGTAAACGTCCGCCCGCGCACGAGCTGGATGCCCATGGTGTGGAAGAGCTCGGGCGACGCCCAGTGGATGCCGGTGCTCGGCTCCTGACCCGGGGCGACCGGTGGCTTGCCGGGAAACGTTACCCGCGTGGCATTGCAACCGCCAGAGACCGGGGCGCAGAAGCCGTACGCGGCAGACTGCACACCGGGCAGCGCCTGGACGCGGTCGAGCAGGTCGAGGAAGAAGCGCGTGGAGCGCACCTCGTCGTACTGCGCGCGCGGCAGCGACAGAGGGAAAGTAGTCAGCCCGTCGGGTTCGAAGCCAAGAGCGGTGCGCTGCAGATTGTTCACGCTCTGGAGCATCAGCCCCGCGGCCACGAGCAGCACCAGCGCGAGCGCGGTCTCGCCGACGATGAGCAGGTTGCGCACGCTGAGCCCTCGCACGCCGTGCCCGACCGATCCTGCGCCGGTCGCCTTCATGGTGTGGACAATGTCGGAGCGCGACGCCTGCCACGCCGGCAGCAATCCGAAGAGCACGGCCGTCACGACGGTGATGACCAGCGTGAAGAGCAGCGTCGTTACATCGAGATCGATCAGGCTCATGCCGACGCGCGTAAGGCCGAAGCTCTGACTTCGCAGAACGATTCCGGCCTCGGGCATCAGCGCTCCCGCCAAGCGCAGCGCGCCGAATGCCACGCCGAGGCCCGCGGCCGCGCCGGTGCCAGCCAGGAGCAGGCTCTCGGTCAGGAACTGGCGCACCAGACGTCCGCGCGTCGCGCCCATCGCGAGCCTGATGGCGACCTCACGCTGCCGCGTCGCCGCGCGCGCGAGGATCAGGTTAGCCAGGTTGACGCAGCCGATCAGCAGAACGAACGCGACCGCTCCGAGGAGCACGATCGCGGACCGCTTGATGAGCGGATCGACGCGCGAGTCGTGAAGCGAGAGCGCCATCGCTCCGTACTTCGAGACGCCGCGAGGATCAGGGATCGCGGCGTCGATGCGCTGTCCCAGCACCGACACGGCGCTGCGCGCCTGCTCGTCGGAGACTCCCGGCTTCCGCCGCGCGATCGCGTAGTAGGAGTGGGACCACTTCTGGTTCAGTTCTTCGGCCGGCACGGTCATCAGGGGTATCCAGGCTTCTGCCTCACCGGTCAGTCCGCGGAAGCCCGGCGGCAATATGCCCACAACCGCATAGGGCATACCGCTCAGACGAACCACCTGGCCGAGCACGTTCGGATCGCCGCCGAAGCGACGCTGCCACAGCGCGTGGCCCAGCATGACAATGCCGTCCATCCCGGGGATGCGGTCTTCGTCGACCGTGAAGTCGCGGCCGACGACCGGCGTCACGCCGAGCGTCGTCAGGTAGCGCGCGCCGATGACCTCGCCGCGCACGCGTTCGGGCTCGCCGCTCCCGGTCAGGCTCCACTGGCTGCTCGAGAAGAGCGCGTGCTCCGAGAAGACCTGTTGTTGGTCGCGGAACACCTGGTACTTCGGATACGACCACACCATCTCGCGGAAGACACCTGGCCCGCCGTTGCGATCGGGCATCAGCAGGTGGACCATCATCAGTTCGTCGGGATGCGCGAAGGGCAGCGGTTTCAAGAGCAGCCCGTTGACGAGCGTGAAGATGGCGGTGTTGGCGCCGATGCCGAGTGCGAGCGTGACGACGGCGATCAGGGTGAAGACCGGCGCCTTGACGAGCGTGCGCACGGCGTACTGGATGTCCTGTTGAAAGCCTTGCATGGGAGCACCTGGCTGAGGAGGAGCGGGCGGCGGAAGGGCCGAACGCGCGAGGAGGCGCGCGACCACGATGCTGAGGGACTGGCGCCAGTACCACCGCCGCGCGACACGAGAGCCGGCGAGCGGCTGCACGTCGAGCCGGAACTTTTCTTCGAGGTCGCCGGCGATCGTCTCGAAGCGGTCGGGCGGCAGCACGAGCCGCAGCAGCCAGACGGCAAGACGCGGGGGATCGGCGATCATGGCAGGTCGTCAGGGCAACTTGGCCTGGAGGCGGGCGGTCATGCCGCTGGCCATTTTCTGCAGCGCGTCGTACGAGCGCGTCAGCGCGCGCGCGCCAGCGGGCTCGATGGTGTAGTGCCGCTTGCGCTTGCCGCCGCGGGCGGCGGTCGGCTCGCCGAGCCGCGACTGCACGAAGCCGCGCGACTCGAGCCGATCGAGCGCCGTGTAGAGTGCGCCCGACGAGATCGTCCGGTTAGTGCGCGTCTCGATCTCCTGACGGATCGTGACCGCGGTCGCGTCGGCATCGAGCCGGACGACGGCGAAGAGGATCAACTGCTCGAATTCGCCGACGGATTCACCCATGAACGGCCTCTCTGTATCTGTGCTCACACTGTAGGGAAAATACAACGACGCTGTCAAGCGCCTCCGCGAGAACCGGGTAAACTTTCAGGATTGTCTCGAGTCCGGGCATGATGAGCGATTCCGCCATGAACACGCTCCACGCGATGCTGCTCGTCGGCCTGATGCTGCTCTCGGCGCCTGGAGCGCGCGCCCGCCAGACGCAATCGGGGACCGGGTCCACATCCCCAGACGTTGACGCATGGCTGGCTGCTGTCGACGCACATACCCCGGGCATCGACGATCACGCCCTTCAGACCATCAAGAGCCTGTCTCCCACGGCGTTCGAGAAGGTCGCGCGAGTGCTGGCGAGCCGCAGGCAGTCGGTGAAACGGCTTCCCCTCGCCGCCGTCACGCCGTTCAACCGGCTGGTGCATCGCGGCGCGCTGCTACACATGGACGCGGCCATGGTCCTGGCCGATGACATCACGGCGCGACCTCTGCGCGAGCCGCGCCCCTCTCGCTTCAATGGAATGGCCGTGCTCTCGACCGATGGCGGATTTGACGGCCTCGACGTCACCGAACGGCATTGGGAATTCGGACGCACACTCCTCGACCTGACGCTTCCGCAGCCGTCCGAGGATCGGACGGCGCGGCTGTGGTACGTGACGGCGGCCGCCATTCTGGCCAACCGATCGCTGCTGGCCGATCAGTCGTTCCATCTCCGGAGGGCTAACGCGATCTTTCCGAACGATCCGGACCTGCTCTTCGCAAACGGCTGCTACTACGAAACGCTGGCCTCTCCCCGCGTCCGGCCGGTGATTGATTCGACCATCATGCCGCCGCACGACCGCATTACGGCGCCGTCGTCCGGCGCGAGCTGGCGGCTGGCCGAGGACTTCTTCCGGCGCGCATCCGAAGCCCGACCGGACTTTGCCGCGGCGCGCATCCGGCGAGGACGCACGCTCGACATGCTCGGCCGCCACGTCGACGCGATTCGCGAGCTTCGTGCCGGCGCCACGCACACCGCCGATCCGGCTCTGCTCTACTACGCCGCGCTCTTCGAAGGCGCCGCGCAAGAATCGCTCGGCAACGTGACGATGGCGCGCGAGAGCTACGAACGGGCCGCCGCCGGCTTTCCCAACGCGCAGTCTCCACAGCTCGCACTGAGCCGCATGGCGCGCGACCGAGGCGATCGTGCGACCGCGCTCGCGGCGGCTCAACGAGTGTTCACGCGCGAGGTGCAGAGCGAGATGGACGATCCCTGGTGGACGTACCACCTCTGGTTCGTGCGCAATCTCGACGAGCTGCTCGCCGAACTTCGGCAGCCCTTCATGCCGGCCGCGACGGCGACAGGTGCCTGGCGATGAGACGGGTGGCCGGCGCGCTGTTGATCGCTGCTCTCGCGGCCGTCACGCCCCGGTTCGTCGCCGCGCAGTCGTTCAAGTCGGGTACGCAGGGGGTTCGCGTCGATGTGCTCGTGAGCGATCGAGGACAGCTCGTCGGCGGGCTCACCGTCGACGATTTCGAGTTGTTCGACAATGGTGTCCGCCAGACGATCGCGCTCGCCGACTTCGACCAGCTGCCGCTCAATGTCGTCCTGGCCTTCGATATGAGCGGCAGCGTGACGCCAGCGCGACTCGGCCATTTGCAGCGTGCGGCCGGGGCGCTGCTCGACGCGCTGACAAAACGAGATCAGGCGGGACTCATCACGTTCAGCCACGTCGTGAGGCAACCGCAGGAAATGACGAAGGACGTCTCGCGTCTCCGCGACGCACTCGCGCATACGGAGCCGGCCGGCGGGACGGCGCTCGTCGACGGCATTTACGCCGGCATGATGCTCGGCGAGTCCAGCGTTGGGCGCGCGCTGCTGATCGTCTTGAGCGACGGCGTCGACACGGCGAGCTGGCTCACGCCCGAGCGCGTGCTCCAGACGGCCCGGCGGTCGGACATCGTCGCGTACAGCGTCGCGGTTGGACGGCAGAGGTTGGAGTTCCTTCGCGACCTTGCCGAAGCAACGGGCGGTCAGCTGTTCGAGAACGAATCGGACGACACGATCGAGAAGCGTTTCCTCGCCGTGCTCGACGAGTTCAGGCGCCGCTATGTGTTGATGTACACGCCGGCGTCCACCGAACCAGGCTGGCACCGTCTCGAAGTCCGGCTCAAGGGAAGGCGCGGGACCGTCAAGGCCCGGCCCGGCTACCTCGCGGATCCGGCCACGATCGGCAAATGACCGTGAAAATGGTTCAGGGTTCAGGGGCCGGAGTGCTAGAATCATCACCGCGCCACCCTCACCAAGAATTCTGGAGGACCCGATGCGCTACCGCTTCCCCCCGGTTGTCATCCTCCTGGCGGCAAGCCTCTTCGTTTCCGCCGAAGGTCCCATCCATTCCAGTGTTGCCAACGCCACCGACCCGACGGGGCTCGTCGTGCACGAGTGGGGCACGTTTACGTCCGTGGCTGGCCAGGACGGCTTTGCCGAGGAATGGGTGCCGCCGCAGGGCCCGCGCGACCTGCCCTGCTTCGTCGGTCGCCTGCCGTCCAACATCAAGGGTTGGATGCCGGCCACCGTGCGGATGGAAACGCCGGTCATCTACTTCTACTCGCCCGAGGACAAGACCGTCGACGTGCGCGTGCGCTTCCGCCAGGGCCTCATCACGGAGTGGTATCCCCGGGCCAGCGTGACGCCCGGCAGCATCCAGGTGCAGGCGCTGAAGAATCCTGCGCTCGAGGGAACGATCGCGTGGAACCAGGTAAAGGTGATGCCGCGTACGGCGGACGACTATCCGGTCGAGAGCGGCGCGAATCACTACTACGCGGCGCGCAACACGGATGCGTCGCCTCTACAGGCTGGAGACCAGCGCGAGAAGTTCCTCTTCTATCGCGGGATTGGCAACTTCGCGCTGCCGCTCGGCGCCATGATGGCTGCGGATGGCCGTGTGCTCGTCAACGCCGCGCCGGGAACTTCTCCGGGCGACGTGATCCTGTTCGAGAGCCGGAACGGGTCAGCGGGCTATCGAATTGCCCACAGCTCCGGCGAGCAGGTTGCGATCGAACGGCCGACGCTGGACGCGCCGCAGTCGAACGTGCGCGCCGCGCTCGAGCGCACGCTCGTCGCCAACGGGCTGTACGCCAAGGAGGCGGCCGCGATGGTCGAGACGTGGCGCGATTCGTGGTTCGAGGATGGGCTGCGTCTCTTCTACATCGTGCCGCGCCGCTCGATCGATGAGGTACTCCCACTCGAAGTGACGCCGGCGCCGGCGAGCACGGCGCGCGTCTTCGTCGGGCGCATCGAGCTCATCACGCCGGCCATCGTCGCCGAAGTCAAAGATGGAATCTTGCGAGGGGACCGGGCGCCGATCGCCAAGTATGGGAGATTCCTGAAGCCCATTCTTGGCAGAATCCGCGCGTCGAGCACGGCTGCCGAGGGCCTGACGATCGAGCGCAACGTCTCGTTCGCGTATGCGTCGGCCGCGCCGGCGCCTGGCGCGTGCTCCCGGTAACGCGATTGTCACGCCGCTGGCTCTCGTCGAGCGCCGGTGACATCATCAGGTCTGCTTCGGCCGTCAGCCGGCCAGGCACCGAAAGCCCATGGGTGATGTCACCGTCGCTGCATTCGTCGTCCTCACCCTCGCCGCACTCGCACTCGTTGGGTTCGGCTTCTTCACACGGTCCCGCATTGCGATCGTGGCCGGCTGGACAATCCTCGTCTCACTCGCCGGTGCGTGGGTCGTCGGCCTGCCCGGCGCCGCGGCTGGTCTGGTCGCGCTCCTCTTCTTGAGGCGGCGCCGCTCGGCTGCGAGTGGCATCGAACGAGCCGACTGACGCGATGTTCACGCTCGAGCAGGTGGTTCCCTGGGGACGGTCGTTCGACGAATACCGTCGCATGTTCGCGCTGACGGACGGCGACCTCCGCTCGCGCATCGTGGGCTGCGGGGATGGTCCCGCGAGCTTCAACGCCGAAGCCGCTCGTCGCGGAGCGAGGGTCGTTTCGTGCGATCCGATCTATCGCTGGGACGGCCGCCAGCTCCGCGATCGGATTGACGCGACCTGCCAGCAGATCATCGACCAGACGCGACTGAACGCCCACGAGTTCGTCTGGGACTCGATTCGCTCGATCGAGGAGCTCGGCGCTGTCCGCATGACGGCGATGCAGACGTTTCTGGACGACTATGGCTCTGGAGCGGCGCGCGGTCGGTACGTTGCTGGGGAGCTGCCCACGCTGCCGTTTGCGGACGCCTCGTTCGATCTCGCGCTGTGCTCGCACTTCCTCTTTCTCTACAGCAAGCACGTGAGCGAGGCCGTTCATCGTTCGGCCATAGTCGACATGTGCCGCGTCGCTCGCGAGGTGCGGGTGTTTCCCCTCCTGGCGCTGGGAGGGGAGCGGTCGCCGTACGTCGACTCGATCGCGGACGGTCTGCGACGCGCGGGGCACGACGTGTCGATTCAAGAAGTTCCCTACGAGTTCCAGAAGGGCGGCAACGAGATGATGCGGGTCTCGTGACATCATGTGCGCCGGCGGACTTCCCCCCCAACACCCACGAAACGCGGCTGAATCTGATGTCGGATCCCGGTCACAACGGCGGTGGAGCAGTGCCTCCGCACGTCCAGCTGATCCAGATGGCGACGGCGTACTGGGTGTCGCGAATCGTTTACGTCGCGGCGCAACTGAAGCTCGCGGACCATCTGGCTTCAGGATCCAAGACCGCTGCCGAACCTGCGGAGCCAACCGGCACGCACGCGTGATCGCTCCATCGGCTGATGCGCACGCTGGCGAGTTACGGCAAGATGATACGAACGTGGATCGTGGCGCCGCGCCCGTCCCGCGGCCACTAGTTACGGCGAGCGTCTTCGGGGTGGGCCCCACTGAATGCCGAGGCTCGCGTACAGCATGAAGCCGTCACCGCCGCTGAATCCGACCTCATTGAACGCCCGTGTGCCGTTCGCGGAAGAGTGGCTCCAGCCATGGCCAATCGACAGCGCCATGTGAGGCTTGTGATTGCGCACGCCTCCGTGGCCGTCGAGCTTAGTGCTGTTCAAGTATGTGAGGCCGGCGAGCCAATACCTGGCGACATCGTCGGTCCGCCGCGATGTTCTGATATATCGGACTTGTCCCGCGTAGAAGCTCCGAATGTCGGCGTACCTGCTGGACGCACCGAAGACGAGGCCGGCGTCGAGGTCCACGCCAACCCGAGCGCCAAGTGGCGCGCTCACGCGAGCAGCGGGCATGAACCACGGGCCACCCCCTTCCAGCGCGGGTATGGCAACAGCACCGAGCGAGATGCGCTCGCGAGGGATGACCGCTACATCAGGAGACTCGTCTTGGGCGCGGGCGCTGGCCGTGGTGATCAACGCGGCGAGGACGCACGCGAGGGTTCGCATGCTCGGACGGTACATCCGCCATGAGTGTCGAGTCGTGAGGAAACCCTCACAAATCCCTGAAATCGCGCGGGCCAGCGCGTGCGGCAGGCACGAACGTTCGGAGAGCGGGACGAGCGCATCCCGAGGAGCGGGACGAGCGCATCCAGATACGACGATATATGACAGATCGACGGGTCGCGTTGATTGTTGGCGCCGGAATCGGTGGGCTGGCCGCAGGGCTGGCGCTGCGCCGCGCCGGGTGGGAAGTCCGGATCCACGAGCGCGCCGCGAACCCGCGGGAGCTGGGTTTCGCCCTCGCCCTGGCGCCGAACGCCATGGCAGCCTTGCGCGAGCTTGGACTGGCCGACACCATGATCGCCGAGGGTGTGGCGACGACGAAGGCCGAAGTTCGTCGGACCGATGGTCGCGTCATCAGGGCGTTCGAGGCTCAGGTCGGCGTGCCGATGGTCATTGCCCTGCGCCAGGCGCTGCACGGCGCGCTGATGAATGCGGTTGGCGGGGACGCGCTGGTGCTCGATAGCGAAGCCATCGACGTCGCCGGCACACCCACCGGAGTATCACTTGAGCTGAAGGATGGTCGAACGGCGAGTGGGGACGTCCTCATCGGCGCCGACGGGGTGGGCTCGGTCGTACGACGGCATCTTCATCCGCAGGAGCCGCCGCGCCGGCCGAGCGGCTTCTGCGCGCTCCGGGGCGTCGCCTACGGGGTCAGCGATCACCTGGGCGATCTCGCGGCTGTGGGCTACCTCGGAGACGGGATTGAGGCGGCGACCGCACGTGCCAGTCAGAACGCCGTCTACTGGTACCTCTCTCTGATCGCCAGCGACGTGATGGACGAGGAACGGATTCCGAAAGCGATTCTGGAACGGCACACGACTGCGTTCGACTCACGCTTTCGGGCTATCACGTCGGCGACCCTGCCTGATGACATGCGGTTCGATGAGCTGTTCGAGCGAGGCCCGCTTCCCGCGTGGGGAACTGACCGGATCACACTGCTCGGTGACGCGGCGCACCCGATGCTGCCGCACACCGGCCAGGGCGCCGCGCAAGCGCTCGAAGATGCCGTGGCTCTGGGGTTGACGCTGGGGCCGCCCGGCGATGTGGCGCTGGCGCTCGGTCGATACGAGCGCGTGCGGTCTCGGCGGACGCGCCACCTGGTGAAGCTCGGGCCAAGGATCGCCCGCATCACCACGACGAGAAACCTGCTCGTGAAGGTGCTCCGTACGGCGGCGGTTCGGTGGCTTCCGGAGTCGGTGCTGGTCAGCACCGCTCCCGGTCGCGGGCGCGACCCGCATCGCGAGCTGAGAAACACCTGGGGTCAACCCGGGGTCTGACCCTGGCCTGACCCCAACCCCGGTCCGCTATCGGGCCGCCTCATACACGTACAACGTCGACTTGTCGTCCTCGGGCATGAAGTAGCCGCGCAGGCCGGTTGCTGTGGCAGCAAGCCAGACGGGGTTATGGGTCATGTCCAGCCCGCTCTGCGTCCAGAGGAGCAACGGCACCTGGTGCAGCGGACGTCCATCGCGGAGGTCGACGAGATCGATCCCGCCGAGCCGGAACGGGGGCGCAGTGGACGACTGGCGCATCTCCGTCACGCCCGTGCATACCATGCGATGGTTCCCCGCGTACTTGCAGTCCTGATAGTCGACATAGTGCGACGTGTTCAGCGTGCGCAGCGTTTCGGGCGGCACGGCAGCGTTGGTGGCCTTGCTGTTCGAGTCGAGTGTCCAGCGATAGAAGCGGCGCGAGCCCCAGCTGACGCCGTGGAGCGAGTGGTCGTCGGTGTCGTGAACGATGGCTCCGATGGAATCGCGAAAACGAAACATCTCCTCGGCCTTCATGGTGACCGGATCGACCCGATAGACGATCGATCGGCTGTTGGGCCGGTACTCCGTGACGGGCACCCAGATGTAACGGCCGTCGTAATCGATTCCGCCGGGATGGTAGATGGCTCCCTCGCCGAGCGTCAGCTCCGCGAGGAGGTCTCCCTTCATGTCCGCCTTGAACAGATGGCCGACTCCCTCGCCGACGTCACGATCGTAGCCGTCGACCGGTTGCGCGAACCGTTGCGTGCGTACTCTGACCTCGACCGACGACACAAAGAGCGTGTTGCCGATCTTCACCATACCTTGGGGATGGTAGGTGGTGAACCTCATCGGGACGGTCTCGACGAGGTTCCAAGCGGTCTCGCGCGTCAGGCCCAGCACGAGGTCGGCAACGGCCGGGGTCGCGGTTGTCTGCCCGCGTGGCGCGACGCTCGCGAGCGTCAGGGCGATCGAATACGTGAGTACCAGGCGCACGGCGCGTCCTCTTGGTTGAACCATAGCACTTCCCCATCCGTCGATGGTCACCGACGAGAACGGAACCGCGGTCGCACGAAGCTGGCAGGCGCTTCGCGAGCGCGGGGCGACCACCATCTACCCGGGGCACGGACCGGTGCGGCCGCTGGCCGTATACTTTGGCCCACAGGCCTGATGACAGACCGTACTGAGTCAGAATTGACAGTGATGCCAACAATCACACGCCGCCAACTCCTCCGCACCGCGATCGGATCGACGACACTCATGTCCTTCGTGCCCGGCGGTGTTGCCGATTTGATCGCGGCCGGGTGGCAACAGGCCGCGGACCCTATTGCCGAACGCCGCGCGCAGATCGGCGCCGCGCCGATCGTCTCGACCCGGCTGGGCGACAACCTCACGATGCTCTCAGGGCCCGGCGGGAACGTGGTGGTACTGAACGGGCCCGACGGCAAGCTCGTCGTCGATTCCTTCGTGCAGCCGGCGTGGCCGGCTTTCAAGCAGCTCCTGGACGGAATGGGCAAGCCGTCAGTCAAGCTGCTGATCGACACGCACTGGCATTTCGATCACACCGACAACAACCAGAATTTTCGCCAAGCGGGCGCGGCGATCCTGGCGCAGGTCAATACCAAGAAACGGATGTCGCAGACGCACGACGTTCTCGGGATGCATTTCACGCCGTCGCCGCCGGCGGCGCTTCCGACGCAGACGTTCGTCGACATGCACAAGCTGCAGATGAACGGCGAGCGCGTCGAAGCCGGACGTATCCCGCCCGCGCACACCGATACGGATGCCTACGTCCTTTTCACGCGCGCCAACGCGCTGCACATGGGCGACGTGTTCTTCAACGGCATGTATCCCTTCATCGATGCGAGCACGGGCGGCAACATCAACGGGCAGATCGCCGGCGCCACGCTCGGGCTCAAGCTCTCGGACAATGCGACGAAGATCGTGCCCGGGCACGGCGCGGTCGCGGACAAGGCCGCATTGACCGCCTATCGCGACATGCTCGTCACAGTCAGGGACCGCGTGCAGAAGCTGAAGGCGGGTGGCAGGAGTCTGGCAGAGGTGACAGCGGCGAAGCCGACCGCCGATCTCGACGCGACGTGGGGCAAGGGGTTCATGCCCGCGAACGACTTCGTCGCGATCGTCTACAACACGGTCAGGCTCAAGTAGGAGTCGCGGCTCATGGGCGTGAAGAAGTGGCTCGTGCTGACGTGGATCGCCTGCCTTCCGGCGTCTGCGGCGGCACAGGGCGTGGAGATCACGCCGATGGGCGGTTACCGATTCGGGGGCGGCTTCTTCGAGCGCGTCACCCAGCAGCCCGTCGACCTCGACGGCGCGCCGGTCTTCGGCATCGTCGTCAACGTTCCGCTCCACGAGGGTCTGTTCGTCGAGGCACTCGTCACGCATCAAGACGCCGGTGTCACCGTCCCGACGACCATTCTGGGACCAGCGACGCGGTGGCGCATCGTCGTCGATCACTATCAGGCTGGCGGCTTGCAGGAGTTCGCGTACAGTCCGCGTGTGCGCCCGTTCCTGACCGGGCTCCTCGGGCTCACGCGATACGCGGCCGACGGCGACAACGAGATACGGTTCACGGCGAGCGCTGGCGGTGGCGTGAAGCTCATGCCCGTGCCCCGGCTCGGGATTCGGCTCGACGGGCGGGTGTTTGGGACGTTCCTCGACGCCGAGGGCCGCGCGATTGCCTGCTCACCCGGCATCTGTCTCGTCGCGTTCAACGCCGACATCGTGTTGCAGGCCGAGTTCACCGTCGGACTGGTTGTGGTGTTCTGACGTTTCCCAAAGACGAGACCGTTCGTTGACGAAGGCGCCGGGTGTGCCCCGGACGCCCTCGTCGCAGGTACTCAATCCAGCCAGCTACTTGACGCTGCAGCCCGCGCCAAACACCTTTCCGGGACTGCCCGGAACGGCGTCACCGATCTTGCCATCGCCGTGCGCCCTGTGCGCTGGCTCGGCGTTGATGCTGACCTCGATCAGGTGGTACGAACCATTGCCGGTCTTATGACACAGCTGGACTTTGGGTCCTTCTTCTTCGGTAGGTGACACGCCGAGGTAGTGGCTGGGATCGGAGTCGGTGACCTGACCGCCGGTCCAGTTCGCGGTTACGGTGCCCACGTTCGCGTACTGGCCAAGCGTGGCGAGACCGGATCCGGTGCAGGTCATCGACTGACCGACGGCAAGCGTTGTCTGTCCGCAGGTCACGGTTCGCCAACCTTTCCATCGCCGTGGGCTCTGTGCGCCGGCTCGGCGCTCACGCTCACGTCGATTGACTGATACGTGCCGCTCTCGGTGCGGTGGCAGAGCGACACTTTCCCGTTCGAGCGCACTTCGCTGACGATGCTGGCGGATGAACCGTTCAACTGCACCTGAATCTGAACGAGCTGATCGTTGGCGACGTTGGCAATCTGCGCGGTGGCGTTGACCGACGCGTTCTTGAACTGCAGTTGGACGTTGCCCGAGGGGACACCGTCAACCTGAAAGTCGCCCGAAGACTCGACGGTCGCAGCCAGGCTGGTTCCGGCGACGGCGACGGTCATTCCCGCCGGCGCGGCGGCTCCTGCGCCTCTCACCGTGCCTGCGATCGTGGCTCCCGACCCGCCGGCCGAGGACGGAGCGGTTGGCGCGGCGGCGCCGCCTCCCCCGCATCCTGCGGATGCGACAAGCGACAGGTAGAGCGAAACGAGCAGCGATCGGGTTGCCATCCGCATGGGTCTTCACCTCAAGGGTTCCGGTTCAACGGCCTAGCCCGTGAGCGCAACTTGTGTTCCTTGCAGAGACAGAATGGTAACTTCCATGTTGTCAGCTTCTTAGTGGCATTTGGTGCTCAGAACTGGACCTGAAGCGTATCCATATTGGTCGCAGGTTTTGCATAACCGTGCACGATATCGCGCGGTGAAGTGCGTGAGGATCCTTGACGCGGCCTCCTGTCCGCGACTTGGCTTGGACCTACCACCTGCATTAGCCTGTCCGCGCGTCCTCATCACGAATGAGAGCTCTATGAAAAGGTCAATCACGGCAACGTTGTTCGTCCTGGCCACCCTGTCAGTCAGCAGCGCGGCCGCCGCTCAGGAGCTTCATACCTTCACGCGCATCCAGTTGAACGATCAGTTCTGGAGCGAGGGCGCCAGCTTCGGCGACCTGAACAACGATGGCGTGAACGACATCGTCTCAGGCCCGTGGTGGTGGGAGGGGCCGGCGTTCAAGACGCGCCACGAGTACTACCCCGCAACGACGACGTTCGAGTTGAAGCTCGGCCCGATGACGAGCGTCACCGTGCCGGGATTCGAGGGCACGCTGGGCAAGGAGAACAAGTATTCCAACAACTTCTTCGTCTGGGCCTACGACTTCAACAAGGACAAGTGGAACGACATCCTCATCATCGGCTTTCCCGGCCAGGACACGTCGTGGTTCGAGAACCCCAAGGGCAAGGACGGCCATTGGGTCAGGCACAAGATCTTCGATCAGACCGACAACGAGTCGCCGACGTTTGGCGACCTGACCGGCGACGGGAAGCCCGAACTGGTCTGCATCACCAAGGGCCAATACGGCTACGCCGAACCGGATTGGAGCGATCCGGCGAAGCCGTGGACGTTCCACGCGATCACGCCGAACAACAAGTACGGCAACTTCACCCACGGGATGGGCATCGGCGATGTGAATGGCGATGGGCGGTCCGATCTGCTGGAGAAGGACGGCTGGTGGGAACAGCCCGCGTCGCGCGCGGGCGATCCGGTCTGGCGTTTTCATCCCCAACCGATGGGCACGGGCGGCGCGCAGATGTTCGCCTACGACGTCAACGGGGACGGCCTCAACGATGTCATCACGAGCCTTGCGGCGCATGCGTTCGGACTGGCGTGGTACGAACAGTATCGCGAAGGGAGCGAAATCAAGTTCCGCGAGCACATCTTCATGAACAAGGATCCGAAAGACAACACGTATGGCGTGAAGTTCTCCGAGATCCACGCTATCGCTCTCGTCGACATCGACGGTGACGGCCTGAAGGACCTCGTCACCGGCAAGCGCTTCTGGTCGCACGGGCGCACGGGAGATCCGGATCGCAACGACGCCGCTGTGATCTACTGGTTCAAGCTGGCGCGGAACGCCGACAAGAGCGTGGACTTCATCCCGTATCTCATCGACAACGAGTCAGGCGTGGGCACCCAGGTCGTCGTCGGTGACATCAACGGCGACGGCCTGCCCGACGTCGTCGTCGGCAACAAGCGCGGGACGTTCGTGCACGTGCACCAGAAGAAGACCGTGTCGCGCGAGGAATGGCAGAAGGCCCAGCCGAAGCGCGTGGACACTCAATCGGGACAACTGCGTTGAGCGCCCAGCCGTGGCTACAAGCAGAGGGTGAAGGGCCGCACCGCGACTGCCGAGTCAGCGGCGAGCCCGCCGTGAGGTAAGATCCGCAGTCAACTCCTGACTCCCGACGCGGTCTTCGCGCGGATCGATCAGATGGCCGTGGAGTTTCACGGCGTCGGCGACGACCGGTTCGTCCTCGCCATCGCGAAACTGAAAGAGTCGTTCTACGTCGCGAATTTGCACATCAACAACTTCAGCTGCGACGCGACCACGGAGCCGTTTGCCGGGCGGGCTTACGAGGTGCTGTTCGTCAACAAGCGTATCGGCGTGACCGACGGCTCGCCGGCGCCCCCGCACGCCCTGGATAGGCCCAATGATCCCAAGGCCCCGGACTGTCAAACCGCGGTGCCCCCAGTGAAATAGCGTACCCGCTTCATTACGGGCGGCGTTCTGAACCATAATTTGGGGAGCCCTGTCTTCACCAATTCTACGAGGCGAGCATGATGGAACCCCGGCGGCTGCTGGCCCTTGCAGCCGCGCTCAATCTGACTGTGTGTGTCGGCGCCGTGACGGCGCAGACGGTGATCGTTCGAAACGCGCCGCCGGACTCACCGATCGAAGTCGTCCTCAACGACACCCCGGTTGGATCGAGCAAGGCCAACGACAAAGGCGACGCGCTCGTCACCGTCGGGCTGTCCGAACACGCCATGAAGACCGAGACCGACGCGCAGGTCTTGGTCGACATCTGTCCCACGGTGCGCCGCGTGCTCATCGTCGAGCGTGCCGTGCAGGTGCCGGTTCAGGAAGCGGGCTGCACGCGTCGGGACATGGGCGGCATCTTCGTCGTGAAGGACATCAGCTCGCTCGTCATCGACGTGGGTGGGCCGAGCCCGACTCTGCTCCTCAGGCAGGGGAAGGTAAGTCTGGACCCGCCGCGCGTGTGGAAGCCTGCGCCGACAGGAGTCGTGTTGTTCGGAGGCGGAACGTTCTCCAAGGTCAGTGACGCGACCGCCGTTTCCTGCGGCCAGGTGACGACATGCTCAGGTGACCAGGCAGGCCTCGGGTACTCGTTCGGGGCGGCCTATTGGATCACGCCGTTTCTGGCCGCGGAAGGGACCTACATCAAGCCGGCGGACGCGACGGCTGGTGCCACCACCGACACCTACAAGTTCGACAGCGTCTTCGAGACGCAAGTCCTGACGATCATGGGAAAAGTGGGCATACCGCTCGGCCCGATACGGCCGTACGGTCAGGTGGGGGCGAGCTATCACCAGGCGAAGTTCACGACGAACCAGACGATGACCCTGCTGGATTCGCCGAACACGCTGAGCTACCAGCTTCGGACGAGCGGCTGGGGCCTGGCCTTCGGTGGTGGCCTCGAGATGTGGTTTTCCTCGGTGTTCGGACTCTATGGCGAGTTCGGCAGCGCTGCCGTCAAAGGCTCCGCGAAAGACGACGCCGAGGGATCGGTCGACGACCGCCTCACGTACGTGCTCTTCGGCGCCAGAGTTCGCGTCGGCGGGTAGTCCTACTGCACGTCGAGCAGCTCGATTTCGAACACGAGTGTTGCGTTCGGGGGGATGGGCCCGTTGCGGACGGCCCCGTACGCGAGCGACGGCGGGACGATGAGCCGGCGCACGCCGCCGATCCTCATGCCCTGGACGCCCTGATCCCAGCCCTTAATCACCTGTCCAGCACCGAGCGTAAACGAGAAGGGCGTTCCTCCGATCGACGTGTCGAAGACCGGTCCCTTCTTCTCGGGCCTCGACTCGCCGTAGAACCAACCCGTGTAGTTCACGGTCAGCACCCGGCCGGTCACGGCATCGCCACCCGTTCCGACCGTCAAGTCTGTCTGGCTGTAAGGCGCGTAGTTCGAGGGTGCGGTCGGCGAGTCGCTGCAGCTGGCGACGCCGGCGGCGAGCACCAGCAACGGCAGGAATCGCGCCGCGGCACGCTTGGTTGACTTCAACGAGGGCTTCAGTAGGCGAAACAGAATCACACGAGCTCCAGGCAGAACGACCGGCACGGCGAAGGCACGCCTTCTGATTATGTAACGAAATCGCCGTTCACGGTTACTGACCAAGCTGGGAGAGCGTGAAGCGCAGGGGGAAGCTCGAGATTTTGATCAGTCCATCGAACGGGCCGTCGAGCTCCAGGATCAGGAACACCGCGGCCGCGACTGATAACGCCGCGACGAGCAGCACGGCGAGGACCGAGGCGTTCGAAGGAGCGTACAGGCCGAAGCTCGTGAACGTGAAAGCCAGCCAGGAGATCACGACGATGAGAAAGACGATCGGAACGGACCCGCCCTGACTGCCTAGAATTCGCCAACGCATCTTCGAGACTTCTTCGCTCAGCTTGATCGCTTCGGACTTGAACCACCGCTGCTCGTCGGTCGCGGGCGCCAGCTGCAGTATCTGGTTCTCGACCTGCTCGAGGTCCTGCAGGCGAGGGGTCTGGGTCAGTCCCGAGCCGGCCGATCCGTCATCGGGCCAGGTCGTCTCGATCCGGAAGGCGACGAGCTTCCGGATGATCTCTCTCGTCGGTCGGGTCTCCGGACCGTATCGTGCGAGCAGCCGATCGAGGGTGAGGATGTTGGCCGCGTTCGTTCGCATCGCGGCGTCCTGGCTGTCGAACGAGCTGCGCGCGGAAGCCGTCACGAGGCCGAGGAGCAGCGCGGTCATCGTCGCCACCAGGCCCATGCCGAGCCGCATCACGTCCTGGGATTCCTTGCTCAGATGACTGGGCGGGAGGAGCGATCGAATGTAGGCGCCCAGGAGCGAGCCGCCGAAGGCGCAGCCGAATGTCAGCGTGGCGAGCAGCAGGGCGTTCACGTGCCAACAGTTTATCCCTGGTCCCTCCGTTCCGGCCAAGCCCTCGGGTCTGGCCGGGCGATCGATGGTGAGGCGCTACTTCGGGTCGGCAGGCTCGGTTGGCTTGATCTTCTCCAGCGCCTCGAGCGAGGCGCGTTCGGCGGTCTCGGCCTTGCGCAGCGCCGGCATGCTGGACTTGTGCAGGGCGGCGGCGCGGAGACGCCAGCTCTCGTCTCGGAGCTTCAGGTACTCCTCGGCGTTTGCGAGCAGCGGCTGATGCTCGGGAGGAACGCGCCCCAGCGTCTTGAGGCGTGCCTGCATCGCGTGAAGCTCCGGCGTAATCTTCTGTTCGATCACCTTCGCCAGGGCGTCGGCGCTCACCGTGCCGAGCTTGAACTGCTTCACGGCGCTCTGGTACACGCTCGTTGTGCTGTCTTCCACGGCGAGGACGCGCGAGATTTCCGGCCGGACGTCGGCCACGCCGCGCAGCGGCGCGGCTGAGATGATGGCCACCACCACGGTGACGGCCATCGTGACGGCCACTCGAGGCACCGGCGGCGTGCTGGCGCTGACCCCGTGCGTCAGCACGACCCCACAAATGAATCCGGCGGCGAGCCCCGCGATTTCCGGTCCGGTTCCGAGGTCGCCGTTCACGAGGTTGTAGAGAAAGAAGACTGCTGCTAGCGGCGCGAGCCGCCTCGCCGCAGTCAGCGTCATGGCGACGCCGGGAGCCGCACCAGTGGTCACTCCCGCGTCGAGGCGTTGGCCCGGCTCCCCGGACTCCGCAACAGCCGAAGGTTCGGCCCGAGGAAGCTCGCGGAATCCGAACATGCCGATCGAGACCGGCTCTGGTTCGGCCACCGCAGCTGACGGCCGGTGGACGGCAGTCCAGGCGGTGGTTGCCAGAAGGAGACCGTAGAGGCCGCAGATGGCGCCCGAGGCGCCAACGCTGACGGCCATCGGATAGTCGGACAGACAGACCAGGCTGGCCAGCACTCCCGCGGCGACGTAGACGGCGGCGAACGTGATGTGTCCGACGAGTCGCTCGAGGACGAGCCCGAGCTGCGCGAGGGCCGCGCAGTTCACCAGGAGCTGGAACATGCCCGTATGCACGAACATCGACGCGACAAGCCGCCACCATTCGCCGTTGGTCGTGCGGGGGCCGAAGCTCGCGCCCCAGCCGACAAGGGCTTCAGGCCCGGTGCTGCCCCAGCCCATCATCAGGAAGACGATGACGTTCATGGCGACCAGCGCCGGCATCACGACTGGCCAGGGAGTGCGCTCGCGCAGCGCGTCGCGGAACGGTTCCGGTTCCGCGTGCCGCCGGGCCGCCTCGTCCCGCACGCGCCAGGCCGTTGCCACCACACGTTCCTTGAGCCGAGTCCGTTCCTCCGGGCTCATCGTGTAAAGCGCGTACCCGCCGAGAACGAGAATCACGAGGAGAATCATCATTGAGGGCACCAGGTCCGCAGGGTACCGGCCCTCCCACAAGCTCAAGACCTGTGCCACGGGACGTCTCAAATCAACGGCGATTCCGCACCTCCTCCACCTCAGCAGGCAAAAATGATTGCAGGACTCGGATGAGAGCGACGAGGTTTGTAATGCGGGCCGAGGCCAGGCATGGACGGCCAGCTGACGGAAGTCAGCCACCGACCAGGGCGACAACACGGATAAGATCGGTGATCTGGAGAGGCTCGGCGCAGGGTTCCCCTGGCCCCCTCGATGACAAGGAGCCTTTGATGCGTGCACGTGCAGCTCTTTCCGCTCTGGCCCTGTTTCTCTGCGCGAGCGCCGGCCTGGCGGTCGCGCAGGACGTGACAAAGGAAACCGTCCCTGGCATCCGCAACCTCGCGCGGCTCCAGACGACCGTCGCGTGCGCCGGGGCGATTACGCCCGAAGCGGTCGCAGACATCAAGAAGATGGGATTCGTCTCGATCGTCAACCTGCGGCTGGCGAGCGAGGCCGGCGCCGAGGTCGAGAAAGAAGAGGCGGCGGCGAAGGCCGCTGGCATCAATTACTTCCACGTGCCCTTCGACGGCAAACCGGATCCCAAGGCGGCCGGCGCGTTTCTCGACGCCATCACATCAAAGGGCGCCGAGCCGGCGTTCATCCACTGCGCCGGCGGCAATCGCGCGGCCACGATGTGGTTGATCAAGCGGCTCGCGGTCGACCACTGGGACGTCGACCGTGCCGTCAAGGAAGCAACCGCGCTCGGGCAGACCAACGAAACGCTCAGGGCATTCGCCATCGAATACGGGCAGGCGAACAAGCGGTAGCCACGCTGGCCCGCCCTAGGTGACGGAGCACGTGTGAAATACGTGCAATGCCGAACCCGCGGCTGATGGTGTGGAGTCGTAGGGAAACGAGGAGAGGCGAGCACATGAGCAACGAAATGCCGAGGCGTCAGCTCGGCCGGAGCGGCGTGTCGGTGTCGGCCATCGGCCTCGGCTGCATGGGCATGTCAGACTTCTACGGCGCCGCCGACGAAGCGAAATCGATCGAGACGATGCACCGCGCGATCGATCTCGGCGTCGATTTCTTCGACACGGCCGATATCTACGGGCCGTTCACGAACGAAGAGCTCGTGGGGCGCGCGCTCCGCGGCCGCCGGGACCGCGTCGTGCTCGCGACCAAGTTCGGCAACATGCGGGCGACCGATGGGAAGTTTCTCGGGATCAACGGCCGTCCCGAGTACGTGCGGCAGGCGTGCGACGCGTCGCTCGAGCGGCTCGGCGTGAACGAGATCGACCTCTACTATCAACACCGGGTGGATCCGGAGACGCCGATTGAGGAAACCGTCGGAGCCATGGCGGAACTGGTCAAGGCCGGCAAGGTTCGCCACCTCGGATTGTCCGAGGCTGCGCCGGCCACCATTCGCCGGGCCCACGCCGTCCATCCTGTTGCCGCACTTCAGACCGAGTACTCACTGTGGAGCCGCGATCCGGAGGGCGAGCTCCTCGACACGTGCCGCGAGCTCGGGATCGCTTTCGTGGCCTATAGCCCCCTCGGCCGGGGCTTCCTCACCGGGCGCTATCGGTCGATAGACGACCTCGCGCCGGATGACTGGCGGCGCAACAACCCGCGCTTCCAGGGTGCCAACTTCCAGAAGAACCTCGATCTCGTCGGCAAGGTCGAGCAGCTCGCGAAGTCGAAGGGCAGCACGCCGGCGCAGCTCGCCCTGGCCTGGCTGTTGTCTCGCGGCGAGGACATCATTCCCATACCCGGCTCGACGCGAATCGAGCGCGTCAGGGAGAACGCGGGCGCGACGAGCGTGAAGCTCTCGGCTGAGGACGTCCGATCCCTCGACGCGCTTGCACCGACCGTGGCCGGCGAGCGCTATCCCGAGGGCGGCATGCGCGCCGTCAATCGGTAGGGCGGCTCGGGCTGGCGTCAGCGCTTCGCGTACTCGTAGGTGGACCCGTCGGCCTTGAACGCCACGATCGAGTAGGGCTTGGCGTTGGGGCCTTCCATGCCCGGTGAGCCGACGGGCATGTTCGGCGCCGAGAGCCCGACGACGGTGGCCGGCGCTTCCTTGAGCAACTGCCGGACTACGTCGGCGGGGACGTGTCCTTCGATCACATACTTGCCCACGACCGCGGTGTGGCACGAGCGCAGGTTTTCCGGAACTTTCTGGCGCGCCGCGACCTTGTCCAGCTCCGCCTGCACCATCACATTGCTGGCCATGTCGAAGCCGGCAGCCTTCATGTGATCCACCCACTTGCTGCAGCAGCCGCAGGTCGGCGTGAGATACACCTTGACCGCCACCGGAGCCGGCTTGGCGGTGGTCTTCGCCGGCGCTGGTTTCTGGGCGTGAAGCGAGCCGGCCACGCCGAGCGCGAGTACGGCGACAGCGAGGCACGTGGCCTGGTTGATTCGAGTCATGGGGGGATCATAACTCACGGCGTTCGGCGTTCGGCGTTCGGCGTTCGGCAGAGCGGTCGGTCGCAATCAGTCTGTTGGCGCTCCGAACGCCGAACGCCGAGCGCCGGGTCTTTACAGATCAATCGCAATGACCTCGTGCACGTCGACCGAGGGCACGGTAACGATGAGCACGCCGTTGTCGCCCGGAGCGAATTCGACGCGCGGCGTGGTTCTGGCCGTCAGCAGCTGGACTCTGCGTGAGCGGGCCGCGACGGGCAGGCGAACGCGCACGTGCAGGGGGCCGACGGGGATGATCTCGCGCAGCGGTCCCTTCATCATCATCGGGTTCGTCAGGTTGACGAGGTGCACCGTCATCGACTCTCGCTGACGCCAGACGGTCACGTCGATCACGCCCGGGCCCTCGACCTCGACGGGCGGCGCCTCGTTGGTCGCCCATCGAACGGCGTTCCTCAACAACCGCCCGTGGTCGACGCACAGGACGTCCCAGAACGTGCGGTCGATGTCCCACGGGATGTAAACGACGCGGCTCCCGCCCACCGTTCGAAGGTAGAGCTCGCGCACGTCTGTATGCGGGACGCGCGGGTACACGTCTTCCATCGGCAGGTCGGGGTACGAGGGGATGAGCGTCAGCGGTGACGGGAAGACCTCTGTCTGCCGGACGCCGACGCGGAACACGCCGTTCACGATCCGCGGTGTGTCCTCGAGCCCGTCCAGGATGGGATGCCGCCTGCCCGTCGCCGGATCGGTTTCGAGCGTCAGATACGAATTCTGCATCGGACCCTGGATGCGGCCGTCGAACGACACGCCGAAGACGTCGGCCAGGCCGAAGTCGTCTCGGCGCCGGCCGAACTCGTCGTAGAGCGACGTCGCGAAGGTGGCGAGAACGCTCCCTCCTCGTCTCACGTAGCCGCGAATCGCCTCGCACTGGGCGTCGGAGAGCGCGGCAGCGTCGGCGAGGATGAGCAGCCTGAACTGGTCGAGGCGATCGGGGGTCAGAAACGCCTCGTGGACGAGTTCGAACGGCACGCGCGCCTCGACGAGCGCGTGGTACATGCCGAGCACGTGATCCTCGGCGCGGTCGCCCGGCCCGACGCCCGCGTGATACGTCTCGGTCTGCTCCGAGTGCAGCACCGCCACGCGCGCCAGCGGCGCTTCGTTTCGCAAGTAACGCTCGTGGTCGAAGTGCCACTGATAGATCCGCTCGACGACCGGCAGCCAGCGGCGGTCGTAGAGGACGCCCGAGAACTTCGTGACCCATGGGCGCATGCCGTTGGCGGTTCCTTCGGCCACCCAGAGCCGGATTTCGGGCTCGCTCTGGACCGAATCCTTCCAGCGATACGGCTCTTCGAGGCCGACACTGAAGATGCCGCCGATCGGCTTCCTCCCCATCACCGCGCGGTATTCCTTCGCGCGCCGGCCGTTGGCCCATGGCGGCGTGAGGCCGCGCCGCGCCTGGTTGTCGGTGAACTGAATGGCCGCCAGCTCGCCCGCGGTCTTGAGGTCCGGCGGCCCATTCGGAATGAAGCGCGCTTCCGGATTGACCGCACGGACGGTCGCGTCCCACTGCTTCCAGAGATCCGTCAGACGCGCCTTCCGCCACTCGAGGAACTGACGCCGGAGCGGGTCGCGCGGGTCCGTCGTGCGGGGAAGCTCGGTGCCCGTGGCGTCCTTGTAGTTCTGCACGCAGTTGACGCAGAAACAGTCGCCACCCTGTGGCGCCCACCGGTTGGCGAAGATGCCGTCCACCTTGTACATGGTGACGATCTCGCGGTGGACGCGGTCCATGAACTCGAAGTTGTAGGGTCCGAGCGCGCAGGTCACCCAGAGATCGGGGTTGGCCCAGTGCCGCAGCGGAGCACCGGTTCTCGTCACGGCGATCCAGTCAGGATGCGCCTCCCGCACATCGTCGCGCACGGCGTGCGGATCGGTGCGCGCGACGACGCGCATGTTGAGCGCGCGGCAGCCGGAGACGAGCGTGCCGAAGGGATCCGACTGACCCATCCACGCGCTGCGATGGTGGAGCGGGACAGCGGTCGGGTAGTACGCGACGATGCCGCCGGCGCTGAGCGTGGCGGCATCGGCGTGGAGCCGCCGGAAGTAGTCGAGCCAGAACTGCGGGTCGAACCGGCCCGGGTCGTTCTCGACCAGCGTGAGCTGCACCCACCGCATCGGGCGATCGAACCAGCCCGAGAGGGCGTCGACACCTGGCGCGATCGACTGCGAGGCGGAGGGCGAGCTCGCGGCCAGGAGAGCGGGCGGAGCGCTCAGCGAGGCGATCGCTCCAGCACCGGTAACTTGAAGGAAACCGCGGCGGGAAAGCGAGTGCGGCATGCGCCGGATTGTATACTCCGCCGGGCTCCGGCGCTCGGCGGTCGGCGCTTGGCGCTCGGGTCGCTCTTCGAGTGCTGCGGAGGTTCTACTGCGCCCCGAACCCGAGCGCCGAGCGCCGACCGCCGACGTTAGGCATGCGCCGGTGCCTGCGCGGCGGGACGCCGCAGGCCGAGGTTCGCCAGACCACCCAGCACGCCGATGGCCAGCACGCCCCAGTTGAGCGCCGGGGTCCAGACCGACGTCAGACCAAGCGCCGCGTCGAGCGAGTAGGCGCCGAAGCCGGTCAGCGCGAGCGCGGCCGCCGTCGCCCCGTAGAGCAGCGGCACTTCGATGCCATTCGACTGGGCGAAGACGTTCGGCCAGTGCACACTGAGGGCGGCGACGACCATCACCGACAGCATCAGCGCCGGGCCGACCGGCCCCAGCAGGCCGAGGGCGACGAGCACGCCGCTCGCGATTTCAGTGACCGCGGCGGTCGCGGCGAACAGGCGCCCGGGGCGGAAGCCCAGGCCTTCGAAGAACCCACCGGTGCCCGCCAGTCCGTAGCCGCCGAACCAGCCAAACAGCTTCTGCGCGCCGTGCGCTGCCATCAAGGGACCAATCACGAGCCGAACGAGAACCAAGCCTGCATCCATTGTCGTCACTCCTTTATCAATGCTCGCGGGGCCCCACGTTTCTCGATGCGCTTGGGGCCCCACCCCCAAGCGCCCCGTTCGCGCTACGCGCTCACGGAGGCTCAAGGCTGTCGCTCACTCGGCGAAGCTCGCCGAAGCCTTCGCGGAGGAGAGGCCGCAGGCGCTGGAGATGGGGTAGCCATCACCTCGCGATTTGATAGACTATATAAAACATAGTGACTAGAAATCAAGTAGTAACTTGAAAGTCATCTGATGATGGGCTATGCTTGGCGAGTCGAGTTATGTCGAAGGTTCCAGCCGAAACACCGTCTCTCTGCGGGCGCTTTCATCGGGCGAGCGAGCTCATCGGACGCCGCTGGACGGGCGCGATCATCTTCGTCCTGCTGAAGTCGCGGTGCCGGTTTGCCACGCTCCGTGATGCCATTCCCGACATCACCGACCGGATGCTCAGCGAGCGGCTGCAGGAACTCGAGCAGGAAGGGATCGTCGAGCGCACGGTCGTGCCGGAAACACCCGTGCGCGTGGAGTATTCGCTGACGAAGAAAGGCCGCGCGCTCGCGTCGGCCATGGACGCCATCGCCGAGTGGGCCGAGAAGTGGATCGACCTCGCCCCGCCGAAGGCCGATCCGGCGCCGGTGCGCGCGCGACGCCGGGGGTAGGGGCCAGCCGTTTCTGCGGCCTCGATCGGGCGCGTCCGCGCCCGCCGAATAAGCTCATAAATCATCCGTACTTAAGCGTTTCGCAGATTGCCCTATAATTACGCCCTGATGAAGCCTACAAACGTCGGCGATCCCGCCTACTACCACCGCGTGGTGGACTGTCAGTGGGGGTGTCCTGCGCACACGAACGTGCCGGAGTACATCCGTCTCATCGCGCAGGGGAAGTTCACCGACGCGTACCTTCTCAACCGTGAGTCCAACGTCTTTCCGGGAATCCTGGGGCGTACCTGCGACCGGCCGTGCGAACCGGCCTGCCGGCGCACGCGCGTCGATGGAAAGCCCGTTGCCATCTGCCGGCTGAAGCGCGTCGCGGCGGACAATCGTGACGAGGTGAAGCACCTGCTGCCGAAAGCGCCGGCGGTCACCAACGGCAAGAAAATCGGGCTCATCGGCGCGGGCCCCGCCTCGCTCACGGTCGCCAACGACCTCGCGCCGCTCGGCTACGAGGTGACGATTCTCGAGAAACTGCCGAGGCCCGGCGGGCTGATGCGCATCAACATTCCCGCGTTCCGCCTGCCCGAACACGTCCTCGACGAGGAAATCGGCTACATCGTCGACATGGGCGTCGAGGTCCGCTACAACTCGCCGGTGGACAGCCTGAAGGCGCTGCTCGACAGCCACGAGTTCGACGCGGTCTTCGTCGGAAGCGGCGCGCCGAAGGGCAAGGAGCTGGACATCCCCGGCCGTCACGACACCGACCAGATCTTCATCGGCATCGAGTGGCTGGAGTCGATTCACTTCGGCCACGTGGAGTCGGTCGGTAAGCGTGTGCTCATCATCGGCGTCGGCAACACCGCCATGGACTGCTGCCGGTCGTCGAAGCGGCTCGGCGCCACCGACGTCAAGGTCATCGCGCGGAAGACGCGAAAGTACTTCAAGGCGTCGCCGTGGGAGCTCGAGGACGCCGAGGAAGAGGGCGTCGAAATCATCGAGAACCTGCAGCCGGTGCGCTTCATCATCGAGAACGGCGTGCTGACCGGGATGGAGTTCGACAAGTTCCGGTCGGTCGAGACTGCCAAGGGGCTGCAGCAGGAGATCATCGGACGCGAGATCCTTCCGTGCGACACGGTCGTGCTCGCGATCGGGCAGGACAACGCGTTTCCGTTCATCGAGCGCGAGATCGGGCTGGAGTTCGGCAAGTGGGACATGCCGGTGGTCGACAAGACCACGTTCATGTCGACGCGTCCGGGCGTGTTCTTCGGCGGCGATGCGGCGTTTGGCCCGGCGAACATCATCTGGGCCGTCGAGCATGGCCATCAGGCGGCCATCTCGATCCACAACTACTGCCAGGGGATACCGCTGACCGAGCGACCCGCGCAGGGCATGACGCTCGCGAGCACCAAGATGGGCCTGCACGAATGGGCCTACAGCAACAACTACAACTCCGCCCAGCGCCAGAAGATGATGCACGTGGAGCTGCCAGTCCGTTTCGCGAGCATGTCGACGGAAGTGGAGAAGGGGTTCACGGCCGAGCAGACACGAGCCGAGGTCGAGCGCTGCCTGAACTGCGACATGGAGACGCACTTCATCGACTCGCTCTGTATCGAGTGCGACGCGTGCATCGACATCTGCCCGGTCGATTGCCTGACGATCACCCCGAATGCCGACGAGCCCGACCTGCGCACGCGGTTTGCCGCACCGGCCGAGAACCTCGACCAGCCGCTCTTCGTGTCGGGTCAGCTCAAGCAGACCGGACGTGTGATGATCAAAGATGAGAACGTCTGCCTGCACTGTGGGCTGTGCGCCGAGCGGTGCCCGACCTACGCATGGGACATGCGTAAGTTCATGCTGCAGATCCCGTACGCGGGAGCAACGGTGATTCCGCTGACGGCGGTGTGACACGTCAGCTTCCAGCTACCGGCTTCCAGCTTCCAGCCGAAGGGCATGCTGCTCTCGGGCTTCATCGGACGGCTAGGAGCAAGAGCTGGAAGCTGGTAGCTGGAAGCTGGAAGCTGGGAGCCGCCTTTATCTATGCCCCGAACCAACGAATTCGCGTTCAAGATCGCCACCGCCAACGGCACTGGGTCGGCGTCGGCCAACGGCCTGATCATGCAGGCCATCTTCCGGATGGGCATCCCGGTGACCGGGAAGAACGTCTTCCCGTCGAACATTCAGGGACTGCCGACGTGGTACGAAATCCGGGTCGACAGGCACGGTTACACGGCGCGGACGCCGACCTTCGATCTGATGGTGGCGCTCAACCCCGCGACTTACCAGAAGGACATCCAGGAGGTCCGGTCCGGCGGCTGGCTCCTCTACGATTCGACGTGGCCCCTCGACCAGCGGCTGACGCGGCCCGACGTGACCTACCTGGGGATTCCGCTCGCCGAGCTGTGCAACACCGAGTTCCAGGGGCCGCGCGAGCGCATCCTGATGAAGAACATCGCCTATGCCGGAGCGCTCGCGGCATTGCTCGGCATGGACACGGAGATTATCCGGGCGCTCCTGACCGAGAAGTACTCGCGCAAGCCGGCGCTCATGGACTCCAACCGGCAGGCGGTCGACCTCGGCTACAACTACGCGCGCGAGCACTTCGCGTGTCCGCTGCCGATCAAGCTCGAGGCGATGGACAAGACGAAGGATTCGATTCTGATCGACGGCAACACGGCCTCGGGGCTCGGGTGCGTGTACACCGGCGCCACGGTCGGCGCCTGGTATCCGATCACGCCGGCGACGTCGCTGATGGAGGCGTTCACGACCTTCTGCCGCAAGTACCGGCGTGATCCGGAGACCAAGAAGAACAAGTTCGCGATCCTGCAGGCCGAGGACGAGATCGCCGCGGTCGGCATGGTCATCGGCGCCAGCTGGGCGGGGGCCCGGGCCTTCACGTCGACGGCCGGCCCGGGGATTTCGTTGATGAACGAGTTCATCGGCCTGGCCTACTACGCCGAAGTGCCGGCGGTCATCTTCGACGTCCAGCGCGCCGGGCCGTCGACGGGCATGCCGACGCGTACGCAGCAGGGTGACCTGATGCTGTGTGCCTACGCCTCGCACGGCGATACGCGTCACATCTGCCTCTACCCGGCCGATCCCCGCGAGGCCTTCGAGACGGCCGTCGTGGCCTTCGATCTCGCGGAACGGTTCCAGACCCCGGTCTTCGTGCTGAGCGATCTCGATATCGGCATGAACGACTGGATGGTGCCGAAGCTCACCTGGGACGACAACTACCGGCCCGATCGCGGGAAGGTCCTGTCGGCCGAGGAGCTCGAACAGGCAAAAGGCTTCTCCAGGTATCTGGATGTCGACGGCGATGGGATTCCGTATCGGACGCTGCCGGGCGTCCACCCCAAGGGCGCGTACTTCACGCGCGGATCCGGCCACAATCGCTACGGCGCGTACACGGAAGATGCCGACGAGTACGTCGACGTGCTGGATCGCATCGATCGGAAGATCCAGCGCGCGGCCAGGTTCGTACCGGCGCCAATCGTGCGCACCACGCCTGGAACGAAGCTCGGGCTGCTCACCATCGGCGCCTGTCATGCCGCCTGCACCGAGGCGCTCGACATCCTGGCGCATGAGGGCATCGCCGTCGATTACATGCGCGTCCGCGGATTCCCGTTCGGCGAAGAAGTGCGGGCGTTTCTCGACGCCCACGATGTCACCTTCGTCGTCGAGCAGAACCGTGACGCGCAGTTGCGCAGCCTGTTGATGCTCGAGACGAGCATCGACCCGGCGAAGCTCGAGTCGGTGCGCTACTACGGTGGATTCCCGATGAGCGCGCACCACGTGATTTCCGGGGTGAAGGCGAAGCTGGAGAAAGCGGCATGAGCTACATCACGAAACCGGCCCCTCGCCATCCGGCGCTGCAGAAGAACGCGCTCGGTCTGACCCGGCGCGACTATGAGGGCGCGATCACGACACTCTGTGCAGGCTGCGGGCACGACTCCATCACGGCCGCAATCACACAGGCGTTCTGGGACCTGTCGATTTCCCCGTACAAGGTCGCCAAACTGTCCGGCATCGGGTGCTCGTCGAAGACGCCGGCGTATTTCCTGCGCGAGGCGCACGGCCTGAACGGCGTGCACGGGCGCATGCCCGCGCTGGTCACCGGCGCGAACGCGGCCAACCGGGATCTCATCTACATCGGCATCTCGGGCGACGGCGATTCGCTGTCGATCGGCCTCGGCCAGTTGTGTCATGCGATTCGCCGCAATGTGAACGTCCTCTACGTGCTCGAGAACAACGGCGTCTACGGCCTTACCAAAGGGCAGTTCTCCGCGTCAGCCGATCCCGGCTCGCTCAGCAAGAAGGGCGAGGCCAACACGATGGGCGCCATCGACGGGTGTCTGCTGGCGCTGACGCTCGGCGCGACCTTCGTCGCGCGCAGCTTCTCGGGCGACAAGGGGCAGCTCGTGCCAATCCTCAAGGCCGGCCTGGCACACCAGGGCTTCGCCTTTGTCGACGTCATCTCGCCCTGCGTGACCTTCAACGATCACGAGGGGTCGACCAAGAGCTACGCCTACACGCGCGAGAAGAACGTGGAAGTCGTGCAGGCCGATTTCGTGCTGCCGACGGCCGCGATCACGACCGCCTACGATCCGGGAACCGTCAGCTCCGTCATGATGCACGACGGTAGCTGGGTGCGTCTGAGGAAAGTCTCGGAGGACTACGACCCCACCGATCGCGATCGGTCGTTCACCTACATCCGCGAGCGGCAGAAGGAAGGCGAGGTCGTCACGGGCCTTCTCTACCTCTCGCCCGATTCGAGCGACGTGCACGAGCAGAACAACACCGTCGCGACGCCGCTCGCGCAGGTCCCCTACGAGCAGTTGTGCCCGGGGAGCGCCGAGCTGGAGAAGCTGCAGCGGGGGTTTAGATAGCTTCCGGCTTCCAGCTCCCAGCTTCCAGCTTGATCAGGCCTGGAGCGGGAAGCTGGCAGCGGGAAGCTGGCAGCTCTACTTCAGCTCTTTCAGCACCACTTCGATATTGCTCTTCAGCCGCGCCGCTTGAGGCGCCGCATAGCCGGCGTATTTCGCCGGTACTTTCCAGGCTGCCGCGAGGTCGTCGGCGGAGGTGCCCGCTTTCTTCGCGTCCTTGACCGCCTGCAGGAAATCCCCGTTGAAGGCCGAGTACTCCTGCAGGTCGGCGACGGTCATCTGGGTGCTGTGCCCGGTGATGATCGCCTCGATCTTCTCCTTCTTGGCGTAGTCGGCTGCCTTCGACAGGGTCTTCGGCATATCGACGCCGCTCCCGCCGTTGAAGCCGTCGAGGATCGGGATGTTCTTTCCCGAGAAGATGTCGCCCGCGTGCATGAGCTTGAGCGCCGGGAAGATGACCCAGGCGTCGCCGTTCGTGTGGCCGCGGCCGAAGTAGCGAAGATCGATCCGGTCGTTCCCGCTGCCGATCGTCATCTTGTCCTTGAACGTCCGTTTCGGCAGGCCCCGGCCGCCGTTGGTCTCGAAGATGGTCGGCGTCGGCTTGGCCGGCGGCCCGCCCGGCGAAATCATCTTCGCCATGTTGGCCTTGGTGTTCTCCTGCGTGACGACGTCGACGGTGACAGGAAACTCGACGTTGCCGCTCACGTGGTCGCCGTGGGTGTGGGTATTGATGATCGTCGTGACCGGCTTGTCCGTGAGCTCGCGGATCTTGTCGAGGATCGGTTGACCCCACCCCGGGTTCTTCGTGTCGACGACGACCACGCCCGTCGCGGTCACGAAGACAGCGGTATTGCCCCCGCTACTTGGATTCTTGAGGACCCACAGGTTGTCTTTGAGTTTCTCGGCTTCGAGCACCTTGGGCGCCGTCTGCCCTGCCGCCTGTTGATACGCCGACAGCGCCACCGAAACCGAGCCCGCCGCCAGCAGAACTCCGAGCACGATCAATCGCTTCATGGGCTATGTGGCCTCCCAACCACAATGTATTCTGCTGCGGGATTATAACCGGAGCAGGGAGCACGTTCGGATGGATGAGTTTAGCGAAGGCTCCGTTCGCATTTCTCAATGCTCGCGGGGACCCCACCCCCGCTCGCTCTCGCGCGGCGACTTCGCGCCGCGCTCGGGCCGCAGGCGCTGCTGTCCTTGCCTACGTCCTAATGACTGTGATCGGCGACCCAACCCGACACATAATTGAGGCCGCCATGATTGAGAGCTTCTTCAAGGACCTGCGTCAGTCACTGCGAATGTTCTGGCAGAGCCGGGGGTTCACCGCCGCCGCAGTGTCGGCGCTCGCGCTCGGCATCGGTGCCAACACGGCCATCTTCTCGGTGGTTAACGCCGTGCTCCTCAAGCCGGTCCCGTTCCCCGACCCGGAGCGTCTGGTGTTGTTCCAGGTGACGTCGCCACAAGGCATCAACCCAGGCGGATCGCCAGCCAAGTTTCAGCACTACCGCGAGCAGAATCAGGTGATCCGCGACGTCGCTGCGTTCAACACCGGCGTCGTGAATTACACCAGCGGCGCCTTCCCCGAACAGCTTCGATCCGGGCGCGTGTCGGCGGACTTCTTCCGGTTGTTCGGTGCGCCGGTCCTCAAGGGCCGCACGTTCAGCGCTGCCGAGGATCTGCCGGGCGGCGACAAGGTCGTGGTGCTGAGCTATCAGGTCTGGACGCGCCGATTCAACAGCGATCCCGAGATCATCGGTAAGACCATCTCCCTCAGCAGCAACCCGTACGTCGTCATCGGCGTGCTGGATCCCAGCGTGGACTTCCAGGAGCTCGTCCCGGATCCCGAGGTGTGGCTCGCGTTCCAGTTCGATCCCAACACCAAGGACCAGGGGCACTATTTCCGCATCGGCGGACGCCTGGCGCCAGGCGTGTCGCTCGACCAGGCCAACGCTCGCCTGAAGCTTTCCTCGGCCGAATACATTCAGAAGTTTCCGAATGCGCTCGGCAAAGATGCTTCTTTCGGGGCGGTGCCCATTCGTGAAGCGCTCGTGACCAACGTGCGCTCGTCGCTGCTGGTGCTCGTGGGCGCCGTCAGCTTCGTCCTGTTGATTGCCTGCGCCAACGTCGCCAACCTGCTCCTCGTGCGCGCGACCGGGCGGCGGCGCGAAATCGCGGTGCGCGCGGCCATCGGCGCCGGCCGCGGCCGGATCATGCGCCAGCTGCTGACCGAAAGCGTCGTGCTGTCGCTGGCCGGCGGTGTGCTGGGCACCGTGCTCGGCATCATTGGCATTCGCGCACTGCTCGCCGTCAACACCGCCGGCCTGCCGCGCATCGGCCAGGACGGCGGGCTCGTCGGCGTTGACTGGCGCGTGTTGGCCTTTACGCTGGCGGTCTCGCTTGGCACGGGCATACTGTTCGGGCTGATTCCCGCGATTCAGGGGTCGCGCGCCGATCTCAGCTCGACGCTGAAGGAAAGCGCCGGACGCTCCGGCACGGGGCTGCGGCAGAACAAGGCGCGGTCGTTGCTCGTTGTTCTCGAGGTCGCACTTGCCCTCATCCTGCTCATCGGCTCGGCGCTCCTGATTCGCACGGCGGTCGCGCTCGGCCGGGTCGACCCTGGCTTCGACGCCCGAAACGTGTTGACGATGCGGATGTCGTTGACCGGCCCGCGGTTCCTGAAGTCCGAGGGCGTCGAGCAGATGGTGCACGACGGCGTCGAGCGCCTCAAGTCGATTCCCGGTGTGGTTGCCGCCAGCGCGACCTGCTGTGTGCCGCTCCAGGGCGGCTACGGCCTGCCGTTCGTCGTCGTCGGCCGGCCGCTGCCGCCGGACGGGCCGTTCCACGGCGGCGGGAGCTGGGTCACCATCTCGCCCGGCTACTTCGACGTGTTCAAGATTCCCGTGAAGCGCGGGCGAGCGTTCACCGACCGCGATACGCAGAACGCACCCGGTGTCGTCATCATCAACGAGACGATGGCGAAACGGTTCTGGGAGAAGGGCGATCCGCTGAACGACCGGCTGGTTATCGGCCGCGGCGTCATGCGCGAGTTTGCCGACGAGCCCGACCGGCAGATTATCGGCGTCGTCGGCGACGTGCGCAACGGCGGCCTCGACAACGATCCAGGTCCGATGATGTACATTCCGCAGGCGCAGGTGCCCGACGCGGCCAATGCGCTCAACGTCAATCTGACGCCGATTTCGTGGGTCGTGCGGACGCAGGTCGAACCAAGGTCGGTCAGCGAAGCCGTGCAGGAGCAGCTGCGGCAGGCGAGCGGACTTCCGGTGTCGAACGTGCGCACCATGAACGAAGTGGTGTCGCGGTCGACGTCACGCCAGCAGTTCAATATGTGGTTGATGACGGTCTTCGGCGCCTGCGCCCTGCTGCTGGCAGCGATCGGCATTTACGGACTGATGGCGTATTCGGTTGAGCAGCGCACGCAGGAGATCGGCATCAGGCTGGCGCTCGGCGCGCCGGCCAGTACCGTCAAGAACATGGTCGTCCGGCAGGGGATGCTGCTCGCGGTCATCGGCCTCGTGCTCGGCCTCGGCGCCGCGTTCGTCCTGTCACGATTCGTCGAGACGTTCCTCTTCCGCGTTCAGGCTCGCGATCCGATGGTCTTCATCGGCATGCCGATGGTGCTTGCCGCGGTCGCGTTCCTCGCGGTCTGGTTCCCGGCGCGGCGCGCCAGCCGCATCGATCCCATCATCGCGTTGCGCGCCGAGTAACGTTGTTCATGCAGAGCGTATTCAGCCGACTTGTCGTCCTGACTGTGTTCGTCTTGTTCGGAGCGGGTTCCGCGCGGGGGCAGTCGAGTAGCCCACAGGCTCAGACGCCGGCCCGCCCCAGAATCGGGCTGGCGCTCGGCGGCGGCAGTGCGCGAGGTATCGCGCACGTCGGCGTGCTCGAATGGTTCGAAGAGCACCACATCCCGATCGACTTCATCGTCGGGACCAGCATGGGCGGGTTGGTGGCCGGTGCCTACGCGTCCGGTATGACGCCGGCCGAGATCAGGGAACTGATGAAGACGGCCGACTGGGATCTGATGTTCCTGTCGGATTCGCCCTACAAGTACAAGACCTTCCGGCGCAAACAGGACAAGCGCGATTTTCCGTCGCAGCTGGAGTTCGGGCTCAAGCACGGCGTGTCGCTGCCGGGCGCCCTCAACCCGGGGCAGCAGGTGGCCCTGATGCTCGATCGCATCGCCCTGCCCTACGGCGACCTCCAGTCCTTCGACGATCTGCCGACTCCGTACCGCGCGGTCGCGACCGACCTGCGCAAAGGCGAGGTCATCGTGCTCGGCCGTCCGCCGCTCGCGCGCGCGATGCGCGCGACGATGTCGATTCCAGGCGTGTTCGCACCCGTGAACTGGGACGACTGGCTGCTCGTCGACGGAGGCGTGCTGAACAACGTTCCCGCCAACGTCGCACGGGAGCTCGGCGTCGACATCGTGATTGCCGTCGACGTCGGCGCCGACGCCGGGGACGAAGAGGCCCAGACGGCGTCATTGTTCGCGCTGCTGGGCAAGACCATCGACACGATGATGACGACCACCACCCGACGGACGCTCGCGGCGGCGAACCTCATCATCGACCCGGATTTGAAGGGTCTGTCGTCGACATCGTGGCGACAGGCCGACGAGTTGGCCGACCGCGGCTACAAGGCGGCGGCGGCGATGGAGAGCAAGCTGGAGGCGTATGCGATCGGTGCCGAGGCGCACGCGGCCTTTCTGGCAGCCCGTCAGGCAAAGCGTCGCCGCGGGGCGGCGGTGCCGACCGAGCTCACGTTCCAGCCGCTGGGCACGCCCGTCTCGCCGCGAGTCGAGGCCGAGATTCGCAAGGCGCTCAGTCCGTTGCTCAACAAGCCCGTGCAGCCAGACGAGATCGCGCGGCACATCCTCGAAGTCACCGGAAGCGACCGCTTTGAGTACCTGACCTACGAGGTCACCGACCGTCCCAAGCCGACTTCACTCCAGATTGGCGTGCGCCAGAAGACTTATGGCCCGCCGTTTCTGATGATCGGGCTGGACCTCAACAACATCGATTCGACGAACTTCGCCGTCAACCTGGCCGGCCGCGTGCTCCATTACGGCCTGCTGGGCGTGGGGTCGGAGACGAGACTGAACTTCGTGCTGGGCACCACGCAGCTGTTGGGGGCCGAGGTCGTCAAGCCCATCGGGACGACGCCGATGTTTGTGGCACCGCGGGCCTACTTCGACCGGCGCGGCCGGAACCTGTATCAGGATGATGTCTTCGTGGCCGAGTACCGTGTCCGCAAGTTCGGAGCCGGACTCGACATCGGCAGCGACTTCGGACGCAACTCCGAAGTGCGGTTCGGTTATGACGTCGCCGACTACAAGGGGCGGCGGCGTGTCGGCTCTCCCGATCTGCCCGACGTCGATGGCAGCGAGCAGTATGCGCACCTGGACTTCGCGGTCGACACGCAGACAAGCCCGCTGGTCCCCACCCGAGGCTTTCGCCTCCGCTCGACTCTCCGGCAGTATTTCGAGGCGCCGACGGCCAGCAGTCCCCTGAATGACGTCGAGTTCCAGAGCCCGCAGTCGTTTACAAGTGGCGAGGTGAGGACTTCATGGTTCCGCCGCCTCCGACGTGGCGGCGATCGCCTCTTCATCATCGGTGAAGGGGGGAGCTCGTTCGGAGAAGATCCGCTCGTCAACGACTTCTCGCTCGGCGGTCCGTTGCGGCTCGGCTCGTTCAACAACGATCAGCTGCGAGGAGATAACTACCTGCTCTTCGGTGGCGGCTACCTTCGAGGCGTCGGCCGGATGCCGGACGTGCTCGGCGGCAGCATCTTCCTCGGCGCCTGGATCGAAGGGGGATCGGCCTTCAACGACTGGGACAATCAGGACTGGAAGAGCGACATCACAGGTGGGGCAATCCTCGAAACGCTGCTCGGCCCGGTGTTTGTCGGCGGCAGCGTGGGCTTTCAGGGCGGCGGCCGCTTCTACATCTCGCTCGGGCCGTTCTTCAAGTAGATGGTCATTCGGAGTGTCCGGCTTCAACCGGACACTCCGACTTCCGCCTTCAGGCGGAAGTCAGAGAAACCTCTTTCACTTGACCGAAGCGTAGGACCTGGCCTGTGTCGCCTGGCCGCGCCACTCCGCCGGGTAGGTCACGTAGGACTCGTCGAGTTCTCCAACTGACGGGCAGCCGAGCAGCTTGAGCGCACGAATCAGGTCCGCGCGCAGAATCTGGATGGCGCGTGAAACTCCCGCCTTGCCGCCGGCACCAAGCCCGTAGGCATACGCGCGGCCGATGAGCACCGCGCGCGCGCCCATGCACAAGGCTTTGGCGATGTCAGTGCCGCGGCGGATCCCGCCGTCGAGCAGCACTTCGCATTGACCGTTCACTGCCGCGACGACCTCGGGCAGCGCGCGCAGCGTCGGGTAGACGCAGTCGAGCTGCCGTCCGCCGTGATTGGACACGACGACGCCCTGGGCGCCCTCGTCCACGGCGCGACGGGCATCGTCGCCGATCATCAGGCCCTTCATCACGATCGGGCCCTTCCAGACTTCGCGAATCCAGCGGAGATCGGCCCAGCAGACCGTCGACTGCTCGAGCGCGGCGCCGACGTCGGCGTACGACATCGGTCCATCCTTCAGCACGACGTTGGGGAAGTTCATCAGCCCGCCGTCGCCGATGAAGCCGGCGAGCCAGCGGGGACGGGCCAGAAACTGATGGACGAAGGGCAGCATGGTCCACGGGTTGCGTGTGAGCAGTTCCTTGGTGCCGTTCCTGAAGTCCCGCTCGCGCAGCCCGGCTACCGCCGTGTCGATCGTGACGAAGAGCGCCGACGCGCCGGCTTTCATCGCGCGTTCGAGGCCGGCTGTCGCGACGTCGCGTCCACCAACGAGGTAGAGCTGATACCAGAGCGGCCCCTTCGTCCCGGCACCGACTTCGTCGACGCGGCAGCCCGAAAGGGTCGAGAGTGTGTAGGCGGTTCCGGCATCACCCGCGGCGCCGGCGGCGACGACTTCGCCGCGCGGGTAGAACATCCGACTGCTACCGACGGGGGCGAGTGCAAAGGGGAGCGCGAGGTCGTGGCCGAGCACTTTCGTCCGCAGGTCCGCTGGCGCCGAGACGGCACACCGCGGGCGGAACAGCACGTCGTCGAAAACGCGGCAGTTTTCCCGCAGCGTGACTTCGCCGTCGGCGCCGCCGTCGATGTAATCGAACGCCACCCGCGGCAAGCGGCGCTTGGCCAGCAGCCGGAGGTCGGCAATGTTGAGGACGCGCGGGGAATTGACTCGGTCAGCCATGGTCAGGCGAAGCGAGGCAGATTGTACTCCAGCTGACGACGGTGAACCTCACTCGACAAAAGCCTCGGCGTTACCCCTGGGGGGAAGGCCCATCGCGGCTACACATCTGCTGCAGCTCTCTATAATGTTCGGATGCAGCGTGCATCCGTGACCCGCCGTGCCGCCCTTCTGTTTCTTTTCGGCAGCCTGCTGGCCTTCGCACAGTCCGCCGGCTCGCTGGATGCGCAGTCCTCACCGCGAGAGCCGCTAACCGTGATGACTTTCAACATCCGGTATGGCACGGCGAAGGACGGCGAGAATCACTGGACGGCACGGCGCGAGATGCTCTTCGATGTCGTCCGCGAGCAGGATGCGGACCTCGTCGGCCTGCAGGAGGCGCTGGCGTCCCAGATCGACGAGATTATCGCCGCAGTCCCGATGTATGCCGTGGTCGGCGTCGGGCGCGACGACGCGGCGCGAGCGGGGGAGTATTCCGCGATTCTCTTCCGGAAGAATCGGTTCCGCGTCGCGGAGGCGGGAACGTTCTGGTTTTCCGACACGCCGTCGGTCCCGGGGTCGAAGTCCTGGGGCAACAACATCACGCGCATTTCGACGTGGGCGCGGTTCGTCGACCGGGACGGCCGCGGCTTCTATCACTTCAACCTGCATCTCGATCACGAATCGCAACCGTCGCGCGAGCGCAGCACGGCGCTGCTGAAGCAGCGCATCGAGGCGCGGGCGGTCAGCACGGACCCCGTGGTCGTCACCGGAGACTTCAACGTCGGGGAGCGCAACCCGGCGCTGCCGGCACTGGTCGGCCGGGGCGCTGGCGATGCGACGGCCGCGTTCCTCGATACCTTCCGGGTGAAGCATCCTGACGACACCACCGTCGGGACGTTCACGGCGTTCAAGTTCGGCGCGACCGGCGGGGACAAGATCGACTACGTGCTCGTCCAGCCCGGAACGGACGTGCTGGCCGCCGACATCGTGCGCACCAGCCGCAACGACCGGTACCCATCGGATCATTTCCCGGTCGTCGCGAAGGTTCGGCTGCCGCAGTGACCCGCTGACGAAACCGTCGAGACGCATGACCGAATTGTCACCGGTTGGTTGAGTCGATTCGCAGAAACGCCCACTTTTGCGCGAGTCTGGCGCGGTCCCCGGGTTGCAAAGCCTGCAGGTCACTCCAAATCAACCGTACCCGATGGAATTCCGCGACTACGCCGCAAAGGAAACGGCCGCCCTGTTCAGCCGGCTGCTGGCCAGCCAGGCAGAGGCGTCTGTACAACATCTCCGCAGTCTTCGTGACGCCCTCGACGCCGCTTCCCGAGGGATAGAAGACGGGGGCTCCGCCACGCCTGAAGCCAACGAGGACGTGCAGGAGCTGATTCGCCGCCTGAACACCGCGTCCGGCACGGCCGCGAAGGTCGCCGCCCAGAAGGTCCAGAAGGAAGCGCAGACGGTCCTCGAGGGAGTCCAGGAGGAGCTCGGCCGTCAGCGGGCCGAGAACGAGCGCCTCGACGGCGCCCTCACCGAGTTGCAGGCGCACGCAGCGACCCTTCGCGACCAGCTCCAGCAAGAAACCGAGCGCGCCGAGTCGGTCGACCGCGATCTCGACGCGGCGATCGAGGCGCACGCCCACGTCGATGCGGCTCGCCTCGAAGCGGAGGCGGAAGTCCGCAAACAGACGGCGGCGCGGGCGACTGCGGAAAAGGACCTCGCCGAGAGCCGCGGGCTGCTGGACGCAACGGTCGCCGATGCGGCGCGCCTGTCGGGTGAGCTGGACGCCTCCCGCGGCGAAGCCGCAAATCTCCACGAGCAGCTGTCCTCGGCCCACGCCGCGGCCGAACAGGCGCGCACCGCCGCGCAGGCCGCGCTCGATGCCGCGCACGAGGAGCTCGGCGGCGAACGCGAGCGTGGCGAGCGTCTGACGGTCTCCCTCGCGGAAGTCCAGGCACAGGCCGACATCCTACTCGCGGACCTCGCCGAGGCCGAGACCCAGGCCGAGGCGCAGCGCGCCGACCTCGGGGAAGCGCACGCGCAGACCGAGGCCGTCCGCGTCGAACTGGCCACGGCTCATGGGCAGATCGACGCCCTTCGCGGCGAGCTGACCGAGGCGCACGGACAGATCGAAGGGCTGCGGACCGAGCTCGCCGACGCCCAGGCCCAGGCCGAAGGGCTGCGCGCCGATTTGCGGCGTGAAACCGAGCGGGCGGATGCGGTCGACCGCGATCTCGATGCGGCCATCGAGGCGCATGCCAACGTCGACGCGGCCCGAATGGAGGCGGAGTCCGAGTGCCGCCGGCAGGCAACGGCCGTCGCCGCGGCGGAAAAGGATCAGGCAGAGGTTCGCGCACTCCTCGATGCCTCGGTGGCGCAGGCCGCGCGCCTCGGCATGCAACTCGACGCCAACGCCGCCGAGAACGGAACGCTCGCGGCGGACCTGAGCGCCGCGCAGGCCGAGCTCGACGCCGCCCGCACGCAACGCGAGGCCATCACGGCGCAGCTCGACGCCAGCCGCGCCCGCATACAGACGCTCGAACGCAATCAGGCAGTGAAGGAAGAACAGGTCCGGCAGCTCGAGCGCTCGCTCGGCGAGGCCAACGACGCGGCCGAGGCGCTCCGCGCCGAAGCGGGCTCGCGGTCGTCAGGGCTCGATTCGAGTGATGCGCTGACCGATGCGACCGCGCTCCGCGACGACGTGGCCCGGATGGGGTCGCTGCTCGACACGTCGGCGCAGGCCGTCGACGAACTTGCCGAAAAGACCACGGTCACGGATCTCTTTGCAGCGCTTGTCCGGCATCTTGCCGGCGAGTTCTCACGCGTCGCGCTCTTCCGCGTGAAGGCCAACCGACTCGAGGGGGAGGACCAGATCGGCTTCGACGAGACGACCGACGTGACCAAGCTCGTTCTGCCCTTGAACGTGGACTCGCTCATCACGCGCGCCGCGAGCTCCGGCTGCTTCGAGCAGTTGATGGGCGGCGAGCTCGCCGACAGCAGCCGCGCGCCGTTCGGCGGCACGCCGACCGTGGCGCTGGCGATGCCGATCGCGTTCCAGGGAGAAACGCTGGCGGTCGTCTACGCCGACTCCGATCAACCGGTCTCGGACCGCGGGCCCGCCGGCCACGACGCGAGCATCGGGTTCGCCAAGCTCATGGTGCGCACCGCCGGTGTGCTCCTGATGCGGCTGTCGCAGGAGCTCAAGATGCTCAACGAGCTGCGCGACTACGCCGCCATGCTCCTGCAGGAGGCGCAGGAGATGTACAGCGCCGACACGGAGGCAGAGAAGAGCGACGAGGAGCGGCGGTCGAGGCTCAAGGACACGATCGAATGCGCACGCCAGCTCTACGCGCAACGCGCGGCGCTCGAGGGCTCGGCGGCGGCGATGCTCTTCGACGACCGCATCGCGGCAGTACTCGAGACCGACACCGACACGACGTTTGGACGTGACCTCGCGGCCATCGCGGGGACCTCGGAGCAGCACGCCGAGCCACGCCGCCGACGCAAGGCGGAAGCGTCGTGAGGGGCGGGGGGAAGGTGTCTCTGAAAGTTTGAAGTCTGACGTGTGAAGTCTGAAGTGAGGAAGCTCGAAGTGGGAAGTCGGAAGTGGAAGTCGGAAGTGGAAGTGGGAAGTGGAAGTGGGAAGTGGGCAAGGTCGAAGTATGAAGGTTGAATCGCCACTTCCCGCTTCCCACTTCCCACTTTTCTGCTTCCGACTTCCCATTTCACCCGTTTCTTCACACTTCCACTTTCCACTTCCCACTTCGAGCTTCCTCACTTCAGACTTCACACGTCAGACTTCAAACTTTCACCGACTGGATCCAATCGCAAACACATGCCTGTCGGTCCGGATGAAAATCTGTCCGTTCGATATCGCGGGCGAAGCCACGGCGCGCTCGCCGAGGGCGTTTCGGGCCACGACCTGCGGCGCGCGGCCGGCCTTCAGCACCACGGTCTCGCCGTTCTCGCTGACGAAGTAGACGTGGCCGCCGCCGCCAACCGGCGAGGCCGAGAAGACTCCATCCACGCGCTCCTGCCAGACGCGCTCGCCTGTGGTCGCATCGACGGCGGTCAGCACGCCGACGTCGTTCGCCATGTAGACGACGCGGTCGTAGTACAGGAGTGACGAGCAATATGGCGCCCCCGTTGCGATCCGCCAGACCATCTGCGTCGTGGTGACATCGCCGCGGCCGCCGGGCTTGATGGCCATGTAGGGTCCGCTGCGATATCCGCGGCTCGCGTAGATCACGCCATCGTGAAACACGGGTGACGGCACGGCGAAGCGGCTGGATTCGCCGGTGTGCCAAAGGAACGCCCCCGTTTTCGCGTCGTAGGAGTCGATGCGTTCAGTCGAGTTGACGATCACCTCGGCGCCAAAAGTACCTTCGACCACGAGCGGTGTGCTGTACGACGATCGCCCCTGACCGCGGTCTGCTTTCCAGCGATCCTTGCCGGTCTTCTTGTCGATGGCGAGCAGATACGAACGTGCGGGCTGGTCGCAGAGCAGGATGAGCAGATCGCCGTAGAGTACGGGCGAGGAGCCGTGGCCCCACTGGATGTCGAAGGCGCCGTTCTCTTTCGCCAGGTGCCTCTGCCACGCCACGGCGCCGGTGCTATCGAGAGCGACGATCTGTCCGGTCCCAAACCAGGCGAACACCAGTGCGCCATCGGTGACCGGGCTTGGCGTCGCGAGGTTGTGCTTGTCGTGCACCGGCGTCAGCTCGCCGGCCGCCTCGATTCGCCGTTCCCAGACGCGCTTGCCATCGGTCCGGCCGAACGCCTCGACGACGAAGTATGTCTTCGAAGGGTCGCCGCCCGCCGCCGCTTCCACTCCGAGCGCCCGCTCGCCCTGTGCCGCGGCGTCGGAACCCTGGACGAGGCGCGGATGGGTGCCCTCGCGCCTGATCCCCGCGCCAATCTGAGACGTGACGTAGACGCGATCGCCGCTCACGATGGGTGTCGAAACCCCGGCACCGGCGATTGCGGCTTTCCACGCGACGTTGTCGGTCGCGTTCCACGTGATCGGGAGTGACCGGTCGGGTGCGACACCGCTGGCGTTCGGTCCCCGCCAGTTCGGCCAATCCGCCGCGAGCGATCCAACGCTCAGAAGGCAGATGCCGACGGCGGTTCCGAGGAGCAGATGCGGGAAGGGTTTCATGGACCACATTCTACTCATTCACGCTTCCCTTCCGCATTCAGCCTTCAGCACTCCGCATTGCCTGTATCATTCCTCGTGCGCATCAATACCGTGAAGCAGGCCCTCACAGCGGGCAAGATGCAGCTTGGCTGCAGTTGTTTTCAGCTTCGATCGCCGGATGGCGTGCGGGCGCTGGCGGCCGCCGGGCTCGACTGGGTCTTCTTCGACGGCGAACACGGCGCCTTCGGCTTCGAGACCTTGCAGGACCTGATGCGGGTGGCGACCGGCGTCGGCCTGTGTCCGATCGTGCGCGTGGCCGACCTGGAATACGCCTTGATCGCCCGGGCGCTCGATTGTGGCGCCGAAGGCGTGCTCCTCCCGCGCGTCGAGTCGCCCGAGCTTCTCGAGAAGGCGGTCAGCTGGACGCGCTTTCCGCCGATGGGCATCCGCGGGTTTGGCCTTGCCGCGCCGCACCTCAACTACGAGCCGGTGTCGATTCCCGATGCCATCGCGCACGTGAACGCCAACGTGCTCGTGGTGCTGCAGATCGAAACGCGCAGGGCGCTCGACCGGATCGACGAGCTCCTCGCGGTGCCGAACATCGACGCGGTGCTCATCGGCCCTGGGGATTTGTCGATCTCGCTCGGAGTGCCCGGGCAGTTCGATCATCCGCAGTTTGTCGCCGCCGTCGAAACGATTCGTGACCGCTGCGATCGCGCGGGCATCGCGCCGGGGATCCACATGCGATCGCTCGAGCTGGCGAAGCAATGGACCGGCCGCGGCCTCCGGCTCTTCAGCTGCAACAGCGATCTCGGATTTCTGCTGGACAAGGCGACGGAGACGGTGGCGGCCCTCAAGCGCTGATCGCGCCCCGACGCGCATCACGGTCTGACGGGACGCGGATCTTCCGGATCACGGTTTGACGGGACGCGGATCACGCGGATCACGGTTTTCAGGGGCGGAGCACGACTCGCAGAGGGCGCCGCCTCCCGCAGGTCGCCCAGACCAAGTCCGTTTTTATCCGCGAAATCCGCGTCCCGTTGAAACGACATGCGCGTCCCAGTAAAAATGTGATCCGCGGAATCCGCGTCCCTGGATCTGTTGCGATCCGCGATCCCGGTTATCCTCATACTCATGACCACGCCGGCTGCAGACCCTCACGCCGGTCAGCCAGTGTTCCGTCTCGGTCCCCGGCCTCGGGACGCGCGCCTGTCCGCGATCCTGATTCACGGACGAGGCGCGTCCGCTGAGGATATCCTCGGGCTCGCGCGCGAGTTTGCGGCGACGGATGTGGCCTACCTCGCGCCGCAGGCGGCCGGCAACACCTGGTATCCGTACTCGTTTCTCTCACCGATCCCGCAGAACGAGCCCTGGCTCACCTCGGCGCTGCGGGTCGTGGGTGGGCTCGTCGAGTCACTCGCGGACGAGGGAGTGGCCTCCGAGCGCGTGGCAATTCTCGGCTTTTCGCAGGGCGCGTGCCTCACGCTCGAGTTCGCCGCGCGGAACGCGAAGCGGTACGCCGCCGTAATCGGTCTCAGCGGTGGGCTGATTGGTCCACCCGGCACGCCTCGGGTTTATGCGGGCTCGCTCGACGCGACGCCGGTGTTCCTCGGCTGCAGCGACGTCGACGCGCACATTCCCGTCGAGCGCGTACGGGAGTCAGCCGCGGTGTTGCGAACGATGAAGGCGGAAGTGGACGAGCGGATTTACAAGGGGATGGGCCACACGGTCAACAGCGACGAGATCGCTGCCGTCCGTGCGAGGCTGCGCGCGCAAGTCTAGTTGACCGTATCTATTGGCTCGGGACGGTGCGTTCCGGTGTCACGGCCGGCAGATCTGGGTCGAACAGCTGACTTGAAGCACTGCTTCAGGCTATACAGGCTACTAGACGAGCAGCAGCGCGCCGAGCACCGCCACGTACCCCGCGCCCGCGTAGGCTGCGACGACAAACGCACGCCCCGGCGTCGAAAGCACGCGCCACGCCGCCGTCGGGTGCACGCAGAACGCCAGGCCGCGACCGATCAAAAGCTCGACTGACATAGGCTCACTCGCGACGCAAGAACGCAGCCAGGTTATGTCTGCGAAATGTCTGTTTCATTGAATGAATCTCGCATTCTGGTCGACAAGCTCGGAGTCTATTGTCTCCGCGGCGGAGAACTTCCGGGAAAGTTTGAAATCTGACGTTTGAAGTCTGAAGTGCGGAAGTCGGAAGTGGGAAGGTTGAAGTGGAAGCCCGAAGTGGAAGGGAAGTGGGAAGTGGGAAGTGGGAAGCGCGAAGTGCACTGGCCCACTTCGGACGCTTTACGCATGGCTCCCATCATGATGCGTACTTCAAGCTCCGCACTTCAGAATTCCACTTCGCACTTCACTTCAACCTTCCCGCTTCAGACTTCCCCTTCAGACTTCCACTTCAACCTTCCCACTTCCGACTTCCGCACTTCAGACTTCAAACGTCAGACTTCAAACTTTCCCCCTTCACCTCCTCGCCACGCTGCCCGCGCGCCGTGCGTCAGGTGACGACGCGAGATCGATGAGCGGTCCCGTCATCGCGGTCGTCACGATCGCCATCACGACCAGCATGGTAAACATGTGCGGCGACAGGATCCCGAGGTCGTAGCCGACGTTGAGCGCGACGAGCTCCATCAATCCACGCGTATTCATCAGCGCGCCCAGCACGAACGCGTCGTGCCAGCTCGACCCCGACCAGCGCGCGGCCAGCATGCTTCCGACGAGCTTGCCCGCGATCGCCGTCAGGATGATGCCCAGGCACACCGCCCAGCTGGCGGCGTCGTTCAGCAGCCCGATCTCGGTCCGCAGCCCGGTATAGGCGAAGAAGATCGGCAGCAGGAAGACGGAGCTGAGGCTCTCGAGCCGCTCGCGCAGCTGCTGACGGAGCTCCTGGCTCGGCGGCATAACGGCGCCGGCGAGGAACGCCCCGAAGAGGGCGTGGATGCCGATGACTTCGGTCAGGAGCGCCCCGCCCAGCAGCACCACGAGCACCTGCGCCGTTCGTCCGCGCGAGAGTGGTCCGCGTGAATCTTCGAACGAGCGCCCGAGCCATGGCCTCACCGCCCACACCATCACGGCCATGAAGACGGCGAGCGCGACCACCATGAAGACCAGCGTTCCCCCGACTCCGCCCGCGGTCACGAGCGTCACGACCATCGCCAGCAGCGACCACGCCGTCACATCGTCTACGGCCGCGCAGGCGAGTGCCGTCGTTCCGAGCGGCGTTTTCGAGAGGCCGCGTTCCTCGATGACGCGGGCGAGCACCGGGAATGCCGTGATGCTGAGCGCGATCCCCATGAAAAGCGCGAAGGAGTGAAAGGGTACGCTGGGCGGAGCATAGTGCCGGTAGAGCGCCAGCGCGGCCCCGACGCCGAGCACGAACGGAACGACGATGCTGAAGTGGCTGACGGCAATGGCGACCGGCGCGCGCTGCCGGAGGTGCGCCACGTCAACGTCGAGGCCGACACTGAACATGAAGAGGATGACGCCGACCTGGCTCAGCAGGCGCAGAATGTCGAGCGAGGACGCTGGGAAGAGAAACGCGAAGCCTGCCGGCCAGAGTTGGCCGACGAGCGACGGGCCGAGCACGAGCCCGGCGGCAATCTCTCCGATCACGGCCGGTTGTCCCACCAGTGTGGCGAGACTGCCTGCCGTTTGTGTCGCAAGGACGATAACGAGCAGCTGGATGATCAGGAGGGTGAGCGGCCGGCGCAGAACGTCGAGCGGCGCCGCGCCCGCCGTGCCGCCGGCGTTCGTCACGTGGGAAGCCGGGAACCAGGACTCGCCAAGCTGCAGCAAGCCGGCAATCGCGGCAACGGATGCCGCGATGACGATCGCGTAAATGAGGACGCGCCTTTGCATGGAAGCAGGTCTGTCGCCGGACGTTGTTACTTTACTCGATGGACCGCCGCGGCTGAGCTTGTCGGGCGGCACTCGACCGGCATTTCTGAGGAAAGGGAGATTCACACATGGCAGATGAGGTAATCACTCGGGAAGAATTGATCGATCGCTTGAACGAAGACCTCGCCCGGGAATACCAGGCGATCATCGCCTACGTCGTCTACTCGCAGGCGCTCAAGGGTGCGGCGTACATGAACATCGCTGCGGAGCTGGAAGTGCACGCGGGCGAGGAACTGCAGCACGCGATCACGATTGCGCGCCACATCGACTACCTGGGCGGAATGCCCACCGGGAGCGCGAAGCCGGTCGTGCTGAGCGAGAAGGCCGAGGTGATGCTGCGGGCCGACCTCGACAACGAGAACGACACCATCAGGAACTATCGCGAGCGCCTGAAACAGTGCGAAGCGCTGCAGGAGTACGCGATCGCCGAGGATATCCGCGAGATCCTGCGCCAGGAACAGGAGCACCAGATCGACCTGGCGACGGCGCTCGGCGAGGACGTGCCTGATGTCTCGCGCCTGAAGAAATCCGGCAAGAAGAAGCGGTAGCGCGCCGCGGCTACTGCTTCACGTACTTCTTGATCATCTTCGGGCCGACTTCGGCCCCGAAGATGTTGCCCTGCGCATCGGCGGCCACGCCTTCGGCGCCGCTCGTCGCCGACGCGTCCGGCTTTTCCTCTGGGTCGGGGATGAAGGCCGTGACCTTGCCGTCGCGCACGCTGCCTACGCGGATGCCCCGCTTCCAGCCTGGGTGGCGCTTGGTGTTCGACTCGGAATCGGCGCCGTAGAGGATGTCGTTCTTGTCGATGTAGATGCCGCTCAGCCGGCTGAACTGCGTCCACTCCTCGAGGAACTTTCCCTCCTGGTCGAAGATCTGCAGCCGGTTGTTCGCGCGATCGGCGACAAACAGCCGGCCCTTGGAATCGAACGCGAGGCCGTGCGGGACGCTGAACTCGCCGGGCGCCGCGCCGGGTCTGCCCCACGTTTTGATGAACTTTCCGTCCTTCGTGTACTTGACGATGCGCATGTTCGAGCCCGCATCGTGTCCATCGGCGACGAAGATGTCGCCGTTTGGCGCGACCACGACGTCGGACGGCTGATTGAGCTCGTCGTTCCCCGACCCGGCGACGCCGGCCTTGCCGAGCGTCAGCAGGATCTTGCCATCGGGACTGAACTTGAAGACCTGGTGGCCCTTGCCGTCCGTGCCCTGGCCATCGGTCACCCAGACGTTGCCGTCTCTGTCGACGTGAAAGCCGTGCGGGAAGACCATCAGTCCCGCCCCGAAGGTCTTGAGGAGCTTGCCCGACGGATCGAACTCGAGGATGGGCGGCACGTTCGAGCCCGCGCAAGTGTTGGCGCCGCAGCGTTCGGCGACCCAGATGTGGCCGTTCGGCGCGACGTCGACCGCGCTCGTCGATCCCCAGGTCCTGCCTGCCGGGAGCTGGCCCCACTTTTCGATCGTGGTGTAGGGATTCGGCTGACCGGTGATCGGTGCGGCAGCGCTTGCGATGAGCACGGCCGCCACGGCGATCGGCGCCCACGTCCGCCAGGTGAGGGCTTTTGTCGCCTGCATGGCGCGTCAGTATACTGCAGCCGGCGCGGCGTTCAGGCGAGTGTGCCCATCTGAGACTTCTGTTCGATCTCGGCGGCGTCGTCCGGACGAGAGAGTCGATCCAAGACATGAGGACGCAGTCGATCGAGGCCGTATGGCAGGACGCGCGCTTTGCGCTCCGCGTCATGCGGAAGGCTCCAGCGTTCACCGCCCTCGCGGTCGTGACGCTGGCGCTCGGCATTGGCGTGAACGTCGCGTCGTTCGCGGTGGCCTACGGCATTCTCATTCGCCCTCTCCCATACCGGCAACCCTCGAGGATCGTTGTCCTGAACTTGCTCTTCGCCGATGGCAACGACCAGGGGTTTTCGCCACGAGCGCTTCGAGATTGGTTGCCTCGCCTGCGGACCATCGAAGTGGCTGCCGCGTACTACAGGCGTGAGGTGACTGTCCGGTCGGGTGAGTACGCCACCGTTGTGCCCGCAGCACTCGTGACGGACCGGTTCTTCGACGTACTGGGGACGCCAGCTGAATTCGGATACGCGCGCGTCGGCGCCGACTCCGCGGAAGCCGTCATCGGCAGGCGGGCGGCGAGTCAGATTCTGCGCGAGGCGCCCTTGGCCGCGGTGAACGCCCTCTTATCAGTCAGTGACAGGAGCCGAACGATCAATGGAATCATGCCGTTCGACTTCGCTTTCCCGGACGATCAGACCGGTCTGTGGCTGTCGTCGCAGGTGTTGAACCCGGACGCGAAGCCAGAGGGCTCGGGGTATTCGAGGATCGTGGCACGTCTCAAGCCCGGGGTGACGCTCGACCAGGTGCGTGACGACGCAGACCGTGTGCGGCTCGAGCTGAACCCCAAGAGCAGCGACACCGTCTCGGTGGTGGTCCTTGGTGAGTCGGTCGTCGGAGGCTTGGGCCAGTTGCTGGTGGCCGTGCTCGCCGGTTCGATGCTGGTACTGCTCGTCGCGTGCGCGAATGTGGCCACGCTGTTCATCGGCCGCGATGTCGCTCGCCAGCGGGAGCTCGCTGCGCGGATGGCGCTTGGCGCAACCGCAGCTCAGCTCGTCCGCGGTGTCGGCGTCGAGACGCTGCTGATAGCGATGATGGCGTCACTAGTTGGGATGGCGGTGGGAGCCGGCACACTCGAGGTGTTTCTCAATCTGGCCTCTGGCACCATTTCAGGGCTTCACCGCGTCGACGTGGGGCTCCCCGTTGCCACAGCCACTGCCGTGTTGACACTCGTTGTGACGATGCTCTGTGGAATAGTGCCGGCGTGGCATGCGGCGCGGACTGAGTTCAGCCCGTTCCTGCGCGCTCATACTACGTCGAGTCCTCGCTCCTGGCGCGTCCGCTTTGCGCTTGTCGTCGCGCAGATCGCCCTTTCATGCATGCTGTTGATCGGAGCCGGATTGCTGGCCCGCACGGTATCGGTGCTGACGCACGAAGACCACGGGGTTCAGCCGGAGGGCGTGCTCGAGGCGAAGGTCGTGCTCTCGGACACGGTGCTTTTTCGCGGGAGCGGACGTGAGTCGTTCGTAACCTTCTTGCTCGAGCGCGTTCGGGCAATGCCAGGCGTGCAGCACGCCGGGTTCGGGACGAACCTGCCGCCGCGCCCGGCGCTGGTCACCATGGCCGTCGACTTCGTTTCCGACAACAGAAAAGAGCGGCGGTTCATGAAGGTTGGTTCCGCTACTCCGGGCTATCTTCGAGCGATGGGCGCGCAGTTTGTCGGCGGCCGGGACTTTGACGCCGCTGACGCCGCGTCCGGAGCGGCGGTGGTGATCTTGAGCGAATCGGCCGCGCGTTTCTACTTTGCAGCCGAAGACCCGGTGGGGCGGACCATATCGCGGCTGCCGTCGGTCTTTGGAATGACGGCAAACCCCAGGGTGGTCGGCGTCGTTCGCGATATGAAGTACGAAGGACTCGATTCGCCCGCGACTAGTGCGATCTACATCCCATGGGGTCTCCGACCCTTTGGCAGCGGCTACCTGGTCGTTCGAACCGCCGGCGATCCGATGCGGCTGGCTTCCGACATACGGCGCACGGCTCGAGCACTCGATTCCACGGTGCCTCTTCCGGAGGTGCAGTTGCTGGAAGATGCCATGGCCCAATCGATCGCGAATCGTCGAATTCGCGCCCTCCCAGCGGTCGGATTTGGTCTGCTGGCCGTCAGTGTGGCCTTTGTCGGCCTGCTCGCCACACTGTCGACGCTCGTTGCTGAGCGGCGGCGGGAGCTTGCGATTCGCTCGGCGCTCGGCGCATCTCCAAGCCAACTCGCGCGGAGGATACTAGGCCAGGGAATGGCGTTGACCGTCGTCGGCCTTGCCGTGGGTCTCGGTCTCGGCAGCGCCGGGGCGCGGGGCCTGTCCAGTCTCTTGTATCGTGTCAGCCCGTTCGACCTGATGACGTTCGCAGGCGCTGTCCTGGTGATTGGCGGGGGGGCGATGCTGACGACGTACCTCGCGTCGTGTCGAGCGCGCAGCGTCGATCCGCTTGTTGTCCTAAGGGACGACTACTGACGCAGGTCAGACGGAGTTGTGTCTCGACGTGAGGTAAGCTGTCCGCCATGCGCGCGCTCTCCCAGGATCTCCGCTACGCGATTCGCGCCCTCCTCACCACGCCAGGATTCTCTATCGTCGCCGTACTCTCGCTGGCGATTGGGATTGGTGCGAACACCGCCATCTTCAGCGTCGCGAGCGCGCTCCTGCTGCGGCCGCTGTCCTACAAGAATGCGGATCGGCAGGTCATTCTCTGGAACACGTCTCCAGGCCTCGGGATAACCGAGGACTGGTTTTCGACGGCGCAGTACTTCGATATCAAGAACGGTGCGCAGAGCTTCGAGGACGTGGCGATCGCGATTGGCGCCAACTCCAACCTGACGGGCGACGGCGAGCCCGAACGCGTCGGGACCATCCGCGTCTCCTCCAACCTGCTGCCAATGCTCGGCGTGGGTCCGTTCCTCGGCGATCTCTTCGGACCCGACGACGACCGACCCGGAAAGACGGGCAAGGCGCTGCTCGGGTTCGGTACGTGGATGCGCCGCTACGGCGGGGACCGCAATGTCATCGGTCGCGCGCTGACACTCAACGGCCAGCCATATGAGGTCGTCGGCGTGCTGCCGGCGTCGTTCACGCTGCCGCGCGACGTCATGCCCACGCTCGGCGTCGTCGATGACGCCGAAGTGGTCCTGCCGCTGCCGCTCGGGGCCAATGCGGCTGAGGTTCGCAATCGCGAGGACTACAACGTCATCGCGACGTTGAAACCAGGTGCGACGATCGCGCGCGCGCGCGCCGAGCTCGATGCGCTGACGGCGCGGTTGCGCCGCGAGCACCCCGACTTCTACCCGGCGAACGGCGGGCTCACGTTCCGTGTGCTGCCGCTCCAGGAACAGGCGGTCGGGCGCGTGCGTCTGGCGCTCCTCGTGCTGGCGGCCTCGGTGGCGTTCGTCCTGCTCATCGCGTGCGCGAACGTCGCGAATCTTCAATTGTCCCGAGCGCTGGCGCGACAGAGAGAGGTTGCCGTACGGGCGGCGCTCGGCGCCACGCGCTGGCGCATCCTGCGACAGCTCGCGACCGAAAGCCTCCTGCTCGCGCTTGCGGGTGGAGTCGTCGGGCTGCTGTTGTCCTATTTGTGCCTCCTGGGAATCCGCTCGCTCGGCGAGGCCAGCGTGCCGCGGCTCCACGAGATCACCATCAACTGGCGCGTCATGCTCTTCGCCCTGACGATTTCGATTGTCGCCGGCGTGATCTTCGGGTTTGCGCCGGCGCTCCGGCTGTCGAGCCTCGATCTCCATGGCCATCTGAAGGATGCGAGCCGTGGATCGGCCGGCGCGAGCGCGGTGTGGGGCCGCGGGCAGAACCTGCGCCGCCTGCTCGTCGTCGCCGAGCTGGCGCTCTCGGTGATGCTCCTCATCGGTGCGGGGCTCCTGATACGGAGCTTCTCGCGGCTGCAGAACGTATCCCCCGGATTCAATCCCGCCAATGTCCTCACGCTCGAGCTGACGATGACGGGCCGCAAGTACAACGACGCGGACGCGGTGCTCCAGGCTTACAAGCAACTCTGGGAGCGCCTGTCGAACCTGCCCGGAGTGACGGCAGCTGGCGGAGTCACAGCGCTGCCCCTCAGCCAGATGATGGCGTGGGGGCCGATCACGGTCGAAGGACGGGCCGCGCCGGAAGGGGAGAGGTTCATCAACGCCGACATCCGCTCGGTCGGAGGCGACTATTTCCGCGCGATGGACATTCCGCTCTTGAAGGGACGGGTCTTTTCGCCAGAGCTCGACACGCGCACGTCGCCCCGCGTCGTGGTCATCGACGAGCGCATGGCCAATCAGTTCTGGCCGGGAGAGGATCCGCTCGGCAGGCGCATCCGCACCGGCGGCTTCGATGTGACGCCCGATACGCCGTGGATGACCATCGTCGGCGTCGTCGGCGGTGTGAAGCAGGACGCCCTCGACGCAGACTCGCGCATCGCGTACTACCGGTTCCAGGGACAGACTCCCTCGCGCGCCATGAACGTCGTCGTGCGGAGCGGCACCGCTCCTTCCAGCCTTGCCGCCGCCGTCACTGGTCAGATTCGAGCGCTCGATCCGGACCTCCCGATCTACAAGATGCGGACGATGGGCGAGCGCGTCGAGGCATCGCTGTCGGAACGGCGATTCTCGATGCTGCTGCTGACGCTCTTCGCCGGTCTCGCGCTCGGGCTCGCGGCCATCGGCATTTACGGCGTGATGGCGTATCTCGTGAACCAGGGCACGCGCGAGTTGGGCATCCGTCTGGCGCTTGGCGCCGCGCCCCGCGATCTGCTGCTGCTCGTCGTGCGGCAAGGGATGTCGGTCGCCGCGACGGGCATGGTGCTGGGCCTGGCTGGAGCGTTTGCGCTGACGCGTTTCATGCGAGCGCTGCTCTTCGGCGTGCACGCCAGCGATCCACTGACGTTTCTGGCTATTGCCGCGACGTTGACGCTGGTTGCGCTTGCGGCTTGTTACGTGCCGGCTCGCCGTGCCGCGCGAATCGATCCGGTTGTGTCGCTGAGAACAGAGTGACGGTGCGGTCGTAGCGTCTGGCTTTAGCCAGACCTCACGGAGGGCCATTGGATTCTGGTCCGGCTAAAGCCGGATCCTACAAATGAAAGAACGCCGGTCCGGCTGAAGCCGGACACTACTGACGAACTGAGAGCGAGTGATTGCGATGAAGAAACCAATTTCCCTCGTCGTGTGTGCCACTGTCGCCGCGATTGCCGGCGCCACAGCGATCGGTCTGGCCCAGCGCGGGGCGGGGCTGGCGCCCGATGCCGCGGCTCGTCGCTCGGAGACCGAGAAAGACCTGCAGTCGATTGCTGTCGTCGAGCGCAAGGTGATGGTGCCGATGCGCGATGGTGTGCGGTTGGCGACTGACATCTATCGCCCGAAGGATGCGGCCACCAAGGTCCCCATCATCTGGGTGCGCACGCCGTACAACTTCAACTACTGGGACGTCCGCAACGGCGTGCCGAGCGACATGACCACCGCACTGACGGCCGTGAAGCGTGGTTACGCTTACGTCGTGCAGAACGAGCGCGGGCACTTCTTCTCGGAAGGCAACTACGACATCCTCGGCTCGCCGAAGGACGGCTACGACACTCTGGAGTGGCTGTCGAAGCAGCCGTGGTCGAACGGCAAGGTGGGAACGACGGGGTGTTCGTCGACGGCTGAATATCAGATGGGCGTGGCCGCACTCGAGCATCCGGCGTACGCGGCGATGAACGTGCAGGGCTTTGGCGCCGGCGTGGGGCGCGTCGCACCCTACTTCGAGCAGGGCAACTGGTACCGCGGTGGGGCCGTGCAGATGCTGTTCATTACCTGGATCTACGGCGAGCAGAACCAGGTTCGTCCGATGTTTCCGCGCGACACACCGCAGGAAGATCTCATTCGCGCCTCCAAGTCGTTCGATCTCGCGCAGCAGTTGCCGCCCGTCGACTGGTCGAAGGCGCTGTGGCACCTGCCGGTGCAGGACATCCTCAAGGCCGTGGATGGGCCACGAGGTATCTTCGCCGATGCCATGCCCGTGGACACCGGCGGCCGCATGATCCAGCGCGCGCCGAACGATCCGGCGTGGTACAAGGGCGGGCTCTATCACGACAACATGCCGCTGAACGTCCCGGGGCTGTGGTTCATGTCGTGGTACGACGTCTCAGTGGGTCCCAACCTGGCGCTCTTCAACCACGTGAGAAAGACGGCGAAGCCAGAAGTGGCGGACGAGCAGTGGGCAGTCATCGCGCCAGTCGCACACTGTGCGTACTCGCGCGCGACCGAGAACACGGTGGTTGGCGAACGTAGCATGGGCGATGCGCGCCTCGATTACGCCGAGCTGACGTACGGCTTCTTCGACCGCACGCTCAAAGGGGAGAAACGCACGAGGCTGGACGCCCAGCCCAGGGTGACCTACTTCACCATGGGCTCGAACAAGTGGCAGTCATCCGACACGTGGCCGCCGAAGGGCGCGCAGCCGATGACGTTCTACCTCGCGAGCGGCGGCAAGGCGAACACGCTCGAGGGCGACGGCATCCTGACGTCAGGGCCGCCGGCAGATAACAAGCCGGACTCGTTCACCTACGATCCGATGAATCCGGTGCCCTCGTACGGCGGCAACGTGTGCTGTACGGGGACCGCCATCAGCGCCGGGTCCTTCGATCAGCGCAAGATGGAGGCGCGGCCGGACATTCTCGTGTACACCTCGGCGCCTTTCGCCGAGGGCGTCGAGATCAGCGGTCCGATCGAGCCGACGCTATACGTATCGTCAGACGCCAGGGACACCGACGTCACGGTCAAGGTGATCGACGTCTACCCTGATGGCCGCGCCTACAACCTGGACGAGTCGATCCAGCGACTGCGATATCGTGATGGCTACGACAAACCGCTCGTGTGGATGGAGCCCGGGAAGGTCGTCAAGGTCACGCTACAGCCGCTGACGACCAGTAACTACTTCGATGCCGGCCATCGCCTGCGCATCGAAGTGTCGAGCAGCAACTTTCCGCGGTTCGATCGCAACCTCAACACCGGCGGCAACAACTACGACGAGGTGAAGGGCGTGATCGCGCACACTGTCATCCATCACTCGAAACAGTACCCGTCGAAGGTCACTGTCACCGTCGTGAAACGATAGCGATGGTGCCCTTTCGAATCCGGCTCGCGGCGTGCGTTCTTGTCGCTTTCGCGGCCCTGCCGCCCGGCGCGGCCGCGCAGGCGCGCCCGAACATCGTCCTCATCGTCGCCGACGACCTCGGCTACGGCGATCTGGGCAGCTACGGCGCGCCGGACATCAGGACGCCGAACCTCGATCGCCTCGCGCGCGAGGGAGTGCGGCTGACGCAGTTCTACGCGAATGCGCCCGTGTGCACGCCGACGCGTGCGGCGCTGATCTCCGGCCGATACCAGCAGCGCGTGCCGCTCGAACGTCCCCTTGACACCAACGCGGCGACCCCCGGCGCCGGTCTCGACATCGGCCTCCCCGCGACGGGCCGCTCGCTGCCGCAACTCTTGAAGAACGCTGGCTATGCGACCGGCCTCGTCGGGAAATGGCACCTGGGCTTCAAGCCCGAGTTCCATCCAAATCGCCACGGCTTCGATTACTTCTGGGGTTATCTGGCCGGCTACGTCGATTGGTACGCCCACGTTCGCGGCGACGGTCAGGCGGACCTGTGGGAGAACGCCACTGCGGTTCGATATGACGGCTATCTCGATGACGAATTGACGAACCGCGCCGTGGCCTTTGTGTCGGAACATGCCAACGGTCCGTTCTTCCTCGAGGTGGCGTACGGCGCGCCGCATTGGCCCTTCCAGTCTCCCCACCGTCCGTCGACGGCCGCGCGCAGGAACGGCTCGATGCTGCAGCAGCCGGCCGATGCCGATCCGCCGAGCCGCAAGGACTACGCGGAAATCGTCGAGGACCTGGATGCAGGTGTCGGGAAGATCCTCGAGGCGCTCTCCGCGCGCGGCCTCGCCGAGAAGACGCTCGTCGTGTTCGTCAGCGACAACGGCGGCGAGTGGCTCTCGCGCAACGCGCCGTTCTTTCATCGCAAGGACACGGTGTGGGAGGGCGGCATTCGAGTGCCGGCTATCTTCCGCTGGCCGACCGGATTGCCGGCCGGGCGGACGCTGTCGCAGGTTGGCATCACCATGGATCTCTCGGCGACCTTCGTCGCGCTTGCGGGCGGTTCGATGACGGCGAACCGACTCGAGGGCATCGATCTCCTGCCGATTCTCCGCGGAGCCGCCCCGCCCGTCGAGCGGACGCTCTTCTGGCGCGTAGGCCCGGCGCCGGGCCAGCCGCGCGCGGCGCGGAGCGGCGACTGGAAGCTCGTCCTCGACGGTTCGAAGCAGCTGCTGTTCGACGTCAGCAGGGATCCGGGAGAGCGGGACGATCTCGCGGCGCAGCATCCGGATCGCGTGCGCCTCATGAAGGGGATGATCGAGACCTGGGAGAAGGACGTGGACGGCGAAGCGGCGGCAGCATCGACGCGGGTGCCGCGTTGACCTCGCCCGCGCCTGGACTTCGCTGGTGGCCCGCGGCGGCCATCGCGCTCGCGAGCGCCGCTGCGCTGGCCTGGGTGTGGTTACCCGAAGGTCGCGACGGTCAGGATCGGGTCCTGAGGACTTTCCCGATCGTGTTCGCGACGCTGCTGCTCCTCGCGATCTGGCTGATCTTCTTTTCGCGCCTGTCACGGAGCCGCCGCAGGCTGGCGATTGGCGCAGTCCTTGCGACGCTTGCCCTCGCCGTCACGACGCTTCGCATTAGGGGTGTCACCGGCGACCTCGTCCCGATCTTCGAGTTCCGCTGGGCGTCTCGTGTGGCGCCCCCCTTGAATCTGGAGCCGGCTGCGGCGGTGACAACCGCGCCCGTGCCGGCGCCTCCGAGCACGTCACAGACCGCGACACCAGCTCCGACGCCGGCGTCGTCGTCTGTCCCGGTTCCGGTGACGCCACCGCCGTCCGCGGCTGTTGCCGTGGAGTATCCACAGTTTCTTGGCGCCGATCGCAACGGCACGGTCAGCGGCGTGCGGCTGGCCGACGACTGGACGAAGAGCCCCCCACGCCTCGTCTGGCGCCGCCCCATCGGGGCGGGATGGTCCGGGTTCGCGGTGGCTCGAGGTCTCGCGGTCACTCAGGAGCAGCGCGGCAGTCGAGAGATGGTCGTGGCGTACAGCCTCGTCGACGGCACCCCGAAGTGGTCGCATGGAGACGAGGCGCACTTCGAGTCTACGGTTGCCGGTGAAGGTCCCCGCGCGACGCCTACCATCTCGCGCGAGCGCGTCTTCACGCTCGGGTCGACAGGACTGCTGAACTGCCTCGACCTCGAGACGGGCAAGGCCATGTGGCGGCGGGACATCGCCGCCGACAACGACTCGCCTCAACCTGACTGGGGCCGGAGCAGCTCGCCCCTGGCCGTCGACGATCTCATTGTCGTCAGCGCCGGGGGGGCGTCCGGGCGATCGCTCGTCGCCTATCATCGCGACTCTGGAGAGCCGGTCTGGCGCGCCGGCGATGATGTTGCCAGTTACAGCTCGCCCGTGCTGGCGACGCTCAGCGGCGTGCGGCAGATTGTCGTGCTCAACCAGGCGAGTGTCGCCGGTCACGATCCCGCGACTGGCCGCGTGCTGTGGGACCACCCCTGGCCACGCACGGCGCCGACGGTCGCCATTCCCCTCGTCCTCTCGGAGAATCGCGTGCTCCTCTCCGCCGGGTACGGAATCGGCAGCCGGCTCCTGCAGATTTCGCGGGAAGGCGACCGCGTCAGCCAGACGCTCGTCTGGGAGAGCACACGCCTCAAGGCCAAGTTCACGAATCCGGTGCTCTTCGACGGTTTTGTCTACGGACTCGATGATGGTGTGCTCGTGTGCCTGGATCCGTCCAATGGCGAACGCCGGTGGAAGGGTGGCCGATACGGGCACGGCCAGACGCTCCTCGTGGGCAATCGACTGCTCGTGCAGACAGAAGATGGCGACATCGTGCTCGTCGATCCGAGTCCCGACGCTCATCGAGAAATTGCCCGCTTCACGGTATTCGCGCAGAAGACCTGGAATCCCCCGGCTCTCGCCGGACGCTTCCTGCTGGTCCGCACGGACACCGAGGCGGCGTGTTTTGAGCTGGCGGGGGAGTGACGGAGTCGCGGCTCGCTGCTGGCGGCTCGCCGCTCGGGGCTCAAGGCTCAGGGCTCAGGGCTCAAGCAAAACCTTTCGACCATGTACTCGAAGATCTCGAGCCCTGAGCCCTGAGCCCTGAGCCCTGAGCGCCGGGCTTCCCGGTAAGCGATCAGCCGGGCCAGCCGGTATAGTACAGGCATGCCCGATACGTCGCAGGTCGCCGACCTCGAGCAGACCGAGGTCGGCAGCTATTTTGTCGCGAATTACCCGCCGTTTTCGGTCTGGACCGCGGGTGCCGTCGCCACCGACGCCAAGGTTGCGCTCGCTTCGCCGGCCCCGCCGGAGACACCGCTGGGAGTGTACCTCCACATCCCTTTTTGCCGTAAGCGCTGTCATTTCTGCTACTTCCGGGTGTACACCGACAAGAACGCCAAAGAGGTCGAGGAGTACCTCGACTTGCTCGGGCGTGAGTGGGAGCTCTACGCGGGTCAGCCCGCGCTTGCCGGGCGGCCTTTCAATTTCGTGTACTTCGGCGGCGGAACCCCCTCGTTTCTGTCGACGCGTCAGCTGGAGACGCTCGTCAAGCGGGTAACCGCGAGCCGCTCGTGGGAGACGGCCGAAGAGATCACTTTCGAGTGCGAGCCCGGTACTATTACTCGTCCCAAGCTGGCCGCGATTCGCGGCATCGGCGTCACCCGGCTCAGCCTCGGCGTCGAGAATTTCAGCGATCGCATCCTCGAGCTGAACGGCCGTGCGCACCGCTCGCCCGAGATCACGCGAGTCTACAAGGAGGCCCGCGATCTAGGTTTTCCCCAGATCAACATCGACCTCATCGCCGGCATGCTCGGCGAGACCGATGAGAACTGGGCGGACTGCGTCAGGCGCACGGTCGCGCTCGCTCCCGACAGCGTGACCATCTACCAGATGGAGCTGCCCTACAACACCACGATCAGCAAGGACCTCTTGAAGCACGGCGGCCAGTTCGACGAGCCCGTGGCGCAGTGGTCCGTGAAGCGGCGCTGGGTGGCGGAGGCCTTTGAGGCGCTCGAGCGCGCCGGCTACACCATCGGCAGCGCGTACACGGCGGTGAGAGATCCGGCGAAGACGCGCTTTCTCTACCGCGACCGGTTGTGGGAGGGCGCCGACATGGTCGGGCTCGGCGTCGCGTCGTTCGGCCACATCAACGGCGTGCACGTGCAGAACGTCGATACGTGGGAGGCCTACAGCGCCGCGATCGCGCAGGGCGAGATTCCCCTCGGCCGCGCCTATCGCCCCACGGCCGAGGAGAGGATGATCCGAGAGTTCGTGCTGCAGCTCAAGCGCGGATCCGTGCGTCCCGCATATTTTGCGCGCAAGTATGGCGTCAACCTACGCGAGCGTTTCCGCGATCAGTTGACATCGCTCGAGAAGGCGGGATTGCTGGCGCCTGCCGGCGACGACGTGATCGCGATTACGCGTGAGGCGCTACTGCGCGTCGACACGCTCCTGCCGCGGTTCTTCCTCCCGCAGCACGCAGGGATTCGATATACGTAGGGCTCAGGGCTCAAGGCTCAGGGCTCAGGCAAAACCTTCGAGCGCACATTCGAGACGCTCTTGCCTGAGCCCTGGGCCCTGAGCCCTGAGCCAAACGATCAGCGCCTATGTCTATGTCCATGTCTACGAGCTATGACGTTGTCGTGATTGGTGGCGGCCCGGCCGGGTCGACCACCTCGACCCTGCTGGCCCAGCATGGCCTGAAGGTCGGGTTGTTCGAGCGCGAGAAGTTTCCGCGGTTCCATATCGGGGAGTCGCTCATCCCGGAAACCTACTGGGTTCTCAAGCGGCTGAACATGCTGCCGAAGATGCAGCGGAGCCACTTCGTCAAGAAGCACAGCGTGCAGTTCGTCAACGCGAACGGGAAGCTGTCGGCGCCGTTCTACTTCTGGGACAACAAGCCGCACGAGTGCTCGCAGACCTGGCAGGTCGTGCGCAGCGAGTTCGACCAGATGATGCTCGACAACGCACGCGAGCATGGCGTCGACGCCTTCGACGGCGTGCATGTCACCGACGTTCTCTTCGAAGACGATCGCGCGTGCGGCGTCCGCATTTCCGGTGCGAACGGGCGTCGTGACGTCCGCGCCCAGGTCGTCGTCGATGCGAGCGGACAGGCGGCGCTGCTGCAGAACCGGTTCAAGCTGCGTCTGTGGGATCCGATGCTGAACAAGGGCGCGATCTGGACCTACTGGCAGGGCGCCTACCGGGATACCGGCCGCGACGAGGGCGCGACAATGGTGCTCCAGACCGTCACGAAGAACGGCTGGTTCTGGTACATCCCGCTCCACGACGACATCCTCAGCGTCGGTGTGGTGGCGCCGTTCGACTACCTGTTCAAGGGCCGCAACGGGCACGAACAGACCTATCACGAAGAAGTCGAGCGCTGCCAGGTCGTCAAGGACCGCGTGTCGAAGGCGACGCGCGTTACCGGCTATTTCGCGACGCGCGACTACTCGTACCGCGCAAAGGAAGTGGCGGGCCCTGGATGGGTGCTCGTCGGCGACGCGTTCGGCTTCCTCGATCCGCTCTACTCATCGGGCGTGCTGCTGGCGCTGCGATCGGGGGAAATGGCCGCCGACGCGATTGCCGAGGGATTGAAGATGGGCGACGTGAGCGGCGCCCAGCTCGGGAAGTGGGGGGCGGGCTTCAACGAGGGCGTGGATCGCATGCGCCGGCTCGTCTGCGAGTACTACAACGGCTTCAGCTTCGGCGCGTTCGTGCGGCAGTATCCCGAGCTGCGCGGCACGGTAACCGACCTCCTCATCGGCGACCTGTTCACGAACCGCGTCGACAAGGTGTGGGGACCGATGGAATCGCTTTACGGTCCGGAACACAAGACCATTCCACCCTGGCACGCGGGGACGACGCCAGACGAGGCCGGGAACAAAGCCAACGAGCTCGTGCTGCCGGACGGACGGAGGCCGTAGGCTCTAGGCTTCAGCCTGAAAAAATCGTACGTAGTGTCCGTCTTCAGGCGGACTTGTCCTGGTCCGGCTGAAGCCGAACACTACATTTCTTCACAGGCTCTGAGCCCTGAGCCCTGAGCCCGGCGCTCGCGACCGGCTACAATGTCCCTGCATGACGGACAGGGCCATTGAGAAGATCGACCACGCTGAACCAGGTTTCCGCTACACGCGCAAAGTCTTCTTCTACGAGACAGACCTCGCTGGCGTCGTCCACTTCAGCTGCTATTTCCGCTACATGGAAGAGGCCGAGCACGCGCTCTGGCGTGCGGCCGGGCTCACGGTCGATCGCGCCGGCGCCGACCTCGGCTATCCGCGCGTGTCGGCGACCTTCGACTACAAGAACCCGCTCTTCTTCGAAGACGAGCTGACCGTCGTCGCGCGCGTGCATGCGGTGACCACGCGCACGATCAAGTACTCATTCGTCTTCACCCGGGGCGAGACGGCCGTGGGCACCGGGTGGCTGACGACTGCGTGCGCCACGCGCCAGGAGGACGGCTCGATGCGCTCCGTTGCGATCCCCGCCGGCGTCGTATCATCCTTGCGCGCCGCGGCGGGCCAGAGTTAGGAACCACGCCAGATCAAAGAACCTGTGTCTTCGGCCTGAAAACCGAAGCCATGCGAAGGCTCTCAGCATCACGCCGGCGTCGGCGGTCTGCCACCGACTCGTGAGGTATCAATGAAGAGAATCAAGAGAATCAGAAAGCTGATGGACCGGCTGGTCGCCAAGCCCGGCAAGAGAATCTCGCTCAAGGACTACGACCCGGAATGGACGGGCAACATCAAAGACAAGAAGGAAGCGGCGGCGCTGCTCGAAGACGGCGTCAAGGAGCTCGCGAAGCACCAGGACAAGTTGTACGCCCAGGACACCTATTCGCTGCTGATGGTGTTCCAGGCGATGGACGCGGCCGGCAAGGACGGCACGATCAGGCACGTGATGTCCGGCGTCAACCCGCAGGGCTGTCAGGTGTTCAGCTTCAAGGCGCCATCGGCGGAAGAGCGCGATCACGATTACCTGTGGCGGACGATGAAGGCGCTCCCCGAGCGGGGGCGGATCGGCATCCATAACCGGTCCTACTACGAGGAGGTGCTCGTCGCGCGCGTGCATCCCGAGATCCTTGCATCGCAGCAGCTGCCGGCGGATCGCAAGAAGGACGGCGTCTGGAAGCGCCGCTTCGAGCAGATCAACAACTTCGAAAGCTACCTGGTCGACAACGGCATCGTCGTGCTGAAGTTCTTCCTGCACGTGTCGAAGAAGGAGCAGAAGCGGCGGTTCCTGGAGCGGATCGACCTCGACGACAAGAACTGGAAGTTCTCGGTCAATGACGCCAAGGAGCGCACGTTCTGGAAGGACTACATGCACGCCTACGAAGAGGTGTTCACCTACACGAGCACCAAGGCGGCGCCGTGGTACATCATTCCGGCGGACAACAAGTGGTTCATGCGTCTGGCCGTCGCCGCGATTGCTTATCAGACGCTCGACGATCTGAAGCTCGAGTACCCGACGCTGACGAAGGAAAAGAAGCAGGAGCTGCTCGAGGCCAGGAAAGTGCTGATGGCTGAAAAGGACTGAAACGGTTACGAGGGGCGGCCTTCTGGCCGTACGGCGCGCTCGATCGCGCTGACGACGATCCCGACGATTACAACGACCACGGCGCCCACGACGTTGTGCCAGAGGAAGGCCACGTTGGTGAACGAGGCGACCCACGCCACCGAAGCCATGCCCGCGATCAGCGCGACGAACGCCCCCGTACCCGTCGCGATGGGCACGGCCACGGCGAGGATGAATACACCGAGAATCGACCCGTAGAAGAACGACCCGAACCGGTTCACGACCTCGATGAGAGACCCCAGGTTGGCTGCCCAGACTGCCACGGCGCACGCGAAGAGCCCCCAGAACCCGGTCACCGCTTTCGATACCGTGAGATAGTGGGCTTGGCTGGCGACGGGCCGGAACCACCGCTTGTAGAAATCGATGACGGTTGACGTCGAAAGCGAGTTCAGCTCGCCGGCGATGGTATCGGTCGCGGCCATCAGGATGACGAGGATGAGCAGTCCGACCAGACCCATGGGCAATCGCGTGAGGATGAAGGTCGGCGTGATGTAGTTGACATCCGAGAATCGCCGGTCCTGGCTGCTCTCACGGACCAGGGCCGACGCGCGGCTGCGCACCTGATTGACGGCGGTATCACCTTGTTGCAGAGCGAGTTTCCCCGTTTCGATACGTGGTGCGTCACCCGCGCGCCGCGCTGCTACGAACTCGGCCGCCGCGGCTCGTCTGACGTCGAAGGCCGTCTGAAAGTCGGTCTCCAGCGCCGCGTACGCGGGGGCTGAGCTGCCGACCCGCAGTCGCTCGGCCTGCGCCGAGCTGAAGAGCAGCGGGGGCGGTGTGAACACATAGAAGACGAACACGAGCACGCCGAGGAGGAGGACGACGAGCTGCAGCGGAATCTTCCAATACGCGCTCATGAGGAGCGAGTGTCGAGCCTCGTCTACCGATCTCGCCGTGAGGTACCGTTGCACCTGGCTCTGGTCGGTGCCGAAGTACGAGCAGAACAGAAAGAGCGCCGCGATCGTCCCGGACCAGAACGTGTACTGGTTGGTGAGGTCGAAGGAGAAGTCGAACGTTCGAAGTCGGCCTGTCGCGGCGGCAACGCTCAGGCCATCAACCAGACCCACACCTGACGGCAAGCCGATCACGGCCGTCGCAATCACGGCGGCGAGGCCAAAGACGGTCAGCACCATGATCTTCACGTCGGTCCACGTGACGGCCTGCACGCCGCCGAACATCGTGTAGACCACAGCGGGCATGGCGATGGCCAGCGCCGTCGCCGTCAGGTTCCACCCGAGGACCAGAGACATCACCACGGCGGGCGCCGAGATCACCACGCCACACGACATTGCGCGCGACATCTGAAAGAGCAGGCTCGTCAGAACCCGCGTCTTGGCGTCGAACCGCCGCTCCAGATACTCGTACGCCGTGTACACGCCGGACTTGTAGAAGAACGGGACCAGCGTCAGCGACAGGATGATCATCGCCAGCGGGAGTGCGAAGTAGAACTGGATGAATCGCAGTCCGTCGGTGTAGCCCTGGCCGGTCGTCCCGATCAGGGTGATCGCGCTCAGCTGCGTCGCCATCACCGAGAGTCCGGCGGCCCACCAGGGGATCGATCGGTTCGCGAGGAAGTACCCCTCGATCTCGTGGCTGTCCTTCGTGCGTTTGAGGCCGTCGTAGACAATCCAGGCGGTAAAGCCCACGACCACGGCCCAGTCCAGGAGGTGCATTCAGCGGGATCCGGCCGGCTTCAGGAGAACAACTCCTGAAAGGCGTAGAGCGCGAGGAGTGTGACGGCCCAGACGATGAGCACACGAGCGTAGCTGCGGCGCATATCGCTCGGGGTACCCAGGGAAGGCAATCAGGAACAGCCGTTGAGGAAGCGCGAGCCCCGCAGCCACTGCTTGTCGGGGTAGTACGCGAAGACGAGTGAGCCTTGCTTGATGGTGTCGATCACCGTTCGAGCGATGGCGGGGCGGAGCGCCGGGCAGCCATGGCTGCGGCCCAGGCGGCCCACGGTGCGCATGTTGAACTCGCTCACGTAAGGGGCGCCGTGCATGACGATCGCGCGCTCGCGCGCGCGGTCGTTGACGCCCGCCTCGAGGCCGTCGAGTCGAAGGGAGTAGCCGTTAGTGCCGACGTAGGTGTCGGCCGTGCGGAAGAGTCCGAGACTCGTCTGGTGGCTGCCTTCGTCGTTCGAGAACCGCGTGGCGAAGTTGTCGCCGCTGCCGCGCCCGTGCGCCACGAGCTCCTCGAAGAGCACCTGCTCGCGTTCGAGGTCGAGGACCCAGAGGCGCGGTTCGGTCGAGGCCTTCGTGTAGTCGATGACCGTCAGGAGCCGGTCGTTGGCGACGGCTCCGATGGTCCGGGCACAGGCGGCGGCGTTCAGCGCCAGGCGCAGGACCGTGGTATTGAGCGAGTGGGCACCGGCGAAGGCCGGCGGGCCTGGCGATGGTGCCGGAGACTCAAGGGTGCTCGCGCGGCCTGCCAGGCTGGCCATCGCAATCGCGAGCAGGAGTGCCACAGGAAAGCGCATATCGGTCAGATTCCCTCCAGAAAGCGCCTGCCAGGAGGTGCCCGGTCGTTCTAGAGTAGCAGCCGGAGGGTCATTTGGCCAGCCCGGCCCTGCCGGCGTCGGCTGCGGTGCGATGGTCCTCGAAGGCCTGTCTGCCGGAGCGGTCCCGCTGTCCACCTGAGTGGTCAGCTCGCCGCAGTTCGGCGTCAAGGGCGCGCTTCAACCGCTCGGCCAGGTCGCCGAACGTCTTGGCGGCTTCGCGCAAGTGCGCGTTTTCCTCCTCGAGCTGCCGGATTCGGGCAAGGCACTCCTCGAGTGTCCTGGATGCCTCCGGTTCGACCACTGCGCCTCCTCCGATGCGAATGATCTGGGCGACACGCCGGAGCTGAGCAAGTGGCCAGCTCGTGCTACGGGCAGGGCCTCGTTCCGTCGCAGCCGGAAGTGGGGTCCGCCGTCTTACCAATACTACGTCGATCCAGGCCCCGCCACACAGGCCTGACATTAATGTCGCTTCATGTCGGGGAGACGCCGGCGGTCTGACGAAGGGAGGCCGGCAGGAGGCGGTCGATGTCCGGGTCGGAGGGCGAACCGGTAGCCGCGCCGAGCGCTTCGCGGGCAATCTGGTAGGCCTCGCGATCGGCAGGGAGCGCATGCTCGTAGACGTTCTGGACTTCGCGCATGAGACTGTCCCGCCGCGCCGTGGTTTGCGGCAGATCGATCAGCCCGTCGTGGACGTCGGCCAGGAGCGCCCGGTACTTCTCGCAGAGCAGCCAGAGCTGTGCCGCGCACGCGCGATGGGCGAAGGCGCGCGCCTCGAAATCGAGCGCGTGGACGGTTGCCAGGCCGACGAGAGCGGTCGTCGCCAATGCCGCAGCGGCAATCTGGAACGGTCGAGCTCCCGTGAGCGCCACGACGCTGGCGCCCGTCGACAGGCCCAGTAGCACGACGAGACAGACGCGCGACTGCCACGCGCGAGCCGCGAGGCGCTCGGCCACCCGCGCATGGGCGCGGTAGCTCGTGGCGACGCTTCCGAAGCTCAAGCGGATATGATCGACCAGGCTGAGCTGGAACACGTATCCTCCATCAATTTGAAGCCGAGAAACTCTCTCGAAGTCAGCGGAGTAAGTGGTCCGATGCAAGAGAGGGACCCTCTCGGAGGCTACGAAAACCCAGCAGTTCGCGTGAGAGGGAGGTCCAGATCGTCTGAAGCCGTGCAACTTTGCCACGACCTTTCGATAAACCTTGACCGCGCGGCGCGAACCGGGTCAACTACTCACCGTGACAGACTCTCTCCAACCCCAGCCATACACACAACCGTTCGATGAGCGGTCGGCGCTCGAGGAGCTCGAGCAGCTGGCCGACAAGATCCAGTTGTCCAGGCGGCAACGGGAACAGAAGGTTGCCGAGTTCGACGCGTTCGTCCGGACATTCCGGCAGGACCGCTACCTGGCGTCGATAGCCGCCACCGATCACGAGCGACGCGCCGAAGAGCGTCCGGCGGTCGCGAGCGCGGCCACGCATGCCGGGCGCGGCGTGGTGGTCCCGGTGCCGGAGGCGGGCGCCTCACCACTGACCCCATCCGTTGCGTTGCCGGTCAGTGCCGCCGAGAGTACGCCGTGGACTGTGGCCCTGCCCCGCGAGCCGGTCGCACATGTGATCGATCGACCGGGCCGCCTGCGCGCGGCCTACGTCGGTGTCGCCCTTGCCGCCATTGCCGTGGTCGTGGTTGGTGTGCTGTTGTGGCGGTCCGCCGGGGCGCCCGTCGGTCCGGCCGCTCCATCGGATGTTGCAGCCATCCCGGCGGCATCGACTCCACAGCCCGCCTCGCCCGCGCCGAGCGCCTCAGTTCCGGCGGGGGCGAACGCCCCCGCGCCCGCCGGCACCGCCGGACCGCCGCGAGCCGTCAACATCGAACTCATCACAATCCGTCCGGTCTGGACGCGCGTCATCGTCGACGACCGTCGCGTCATCTATCGTCTGCTGAACGCTGACGAGCGCATCCCGCTCGGCGCCGACCGCGCGATCGCCATTCGTGCCGGGGACGCCGGCGCACTTCGCTTGATCGTCGAGGGTAAGGACCTTGGAGTGCTCGGCCGCGATGGGCAGGTCTTTTCGCGGACGTTCACAGCGCGGTAGGTCGGCTCAAGGCTCACTCGTCCCTTCTCCCCACAATGTCCGCGTGACGCTTGCCAGGACCAGAGAGCTCACCAGGAACACCGCGAACAGGATCCCAGCGGCGAGAGTCCGCATGTAGAGAAGGTTTCCGACGGTGAAGAGCGCCGACCAGATCGCCGTGCAGCCGGCGGTCCAGCCGAGCATCGCGAGCGGGATGTTGTCGGCCGAGGCCGCGCCCTTTGGCAGGCCCGCCGCCTGTCGAATCGGCTCCCACCCGGGCCCTGACGGCCGGACCTTCCTGTAGAACTCGACGAGCACCGCGCGATCCGTTTCTGGTCCGAGCCAGGCCGTCGCGACCCAGCAGATCGTCGTCACGCCAATCGTGATGAGGAGCGCGCGATGCGTGCTGATGGTCACGCCGTTCTTCGCCAGCACGAGCAGCAGCACCGATACGACAAAAGAGCTGATCATCGCGACGACTTCGCACCAGGCGTTCACGCGCCACCAGAACCAGCGCACGAGATACAGGAGGCCGGTGCCCGCGCCAATCTGCAGGATGATGTCGAAGGTGTCCTTCGCCGTGTCGAGGAGATACACGACGGCAGACGAGCAGAGGAACAAGCCGATCGTGACGAGCCTGCCTGCCCTCACGTAGTGCTTTTCCTCGGCGTCGCGCCGGATAAACCGCCGGTAGAAGTCGTGGACGAGGTATGACGCGCCCCAGTTGAGGTGCGTCAGGATGGTGGAGGAGTTCGCGGCAACGAGGCCGCCCACCATCAGGCCCACGAAGCCAGCCGGGAGGAACTTCAACATCGCCGGGTAGGCGATGTCGTGCCCGAGCAGGCGCGGGTCGAGGTTCGGAAAGGCCCGCTGGATGTCCGAGAGCTCCGGATAGACGAGGATCGAGCAGAGCGCGACGAGAATCCACGGCCACGGCCGCAGCACGTAGTGCGCCACGTTGAAAAAGAGCACCGCACCGAGCGCGTCTTTCTCCGACTTCGACGCGAGCATCCGCTGCGCGATGTAGCTGCCGCCGCCGGGTTCCGCGCCCGGATACCAGACCGCCCACCACTGGATCGCGACGGGCATGATGAACACCGCGACGGCCATGTCCCAGTTGTTCGTGAAGTCCGGGAGTACGGCCAGGTAGTCGATGCCTCCGGGCCCGCGCGTGGCCGACAGCTTATCGATGAGCCCCGTCAGGCCGCCGACCTGCGGCGCCTTCAACGCGAACCACGCGGCCGCGACGACGGCGGTCATCTTGATGAAGAACTGGATCATGTCGATGACGAGCACGCCCCACAGGCCCGAATGCGCGGCGAATACCACGTTGAGGATGCCCACGCCGAGGAGCGTCTGCCAGCGCTCGAGGCCGAAGAGGATGCCGGCGATCTTGCAGGCGGCGAGGTTGACCGTCGCCATGATCATGCAGTTGAAGAGAAGCCCCAGATACACCGCGCGGAATCCGCGGACGACGCTCGCCGCGTTCCCCGAATAGCGGATCTCGTAGAACTCGAGGTCGGTGAGCACGCCCGACCGGCGCCACAGCCTGGCGTAGAAGAAGACCGTCGACACGCCCGTGAGCACGAACGCCCACCACACCCAGTTGCCGGCGACGCCGTTGCGCCGGACGATGTCGGTGACGAGGTTGGGCGTGTCGCTGCTGAAGGTGGTGGCGACCATCGAGAGCCCCGCGAGCCACCACGGGACGGAGCGGCCCGACGCGAAGAACTCAGAAGTGCTGCGGCCCGCCCGCTTGGCAAAGAACAGCGCCGGGACGAAGCAGACGAGCAGCGTGACCGCAACAATCACCCAGTCGAGCGGGGCGAGGATCATGGCGCGACACTGTATCCCAAATCCACTGGCCGTTCATCGGGCGGCTCGCGGCAGGCGGCTCGCGGCTGGCGGGATTAGCGCCCTTCGCTCGACGGCGGCACGAGCCCCTTGGCGCGCATGTAGGTGACGAGGTTGCCGTAGTGCTCGTTGTTGTGGGCGAGGTTGCTGATGAGCGCGATGCCCCGCGCCCGTTCGAGCGTGGTGTTGTTCGGTCCGGGCCGCTTCAGCATCTCGTTGATCGAGGCACTGGTCTGCGCGTCGTAAACGGCGTCGCAGTAGGCCAGCGACTCGTTGAGCATCTTGACGAGGTCGGCCTTCGGCTGCGTTTCCTTGTCGTTGGCCGCGTGCTTCGGCGCCGGTTCGGGCTTCGCTGCGGCACAGTAGCTGTAGTTGGCGGCCACCAGGTGCGCCACCATCTGACCGAAGGTCCGGACCTCCGGCGCTACGCCTTGCGGCCGGAAGTTGTAGTCCGCCTCCGCCATCTTCTCGGCCGCGGCGGCCAGATTGCGGCGAATGTTCTGATGCTGCAGCTTCAGCGATCCGGCGATGTCCAGCGTGGGCGGCGGTGCCGGTGACTGAGCGAGAGCAGTCGCTACACACACGATTGCCAAGAACAGGATACAGGTCGTTGTCATCCGCATGGACAGTCCTCCTCCAAAGACGCCGAGCACCGAGCGCCGAGTCTATTTCAACCGATCCGACAGCATGCCGATGCTGATCGCGTAGCTCGTGGCGCAGTTGTACGCGAGCAGCGCCTCGTAGTTCTTGTAGACGAGGAAATATCGCGCGCCGTCGGTGACCATCGAGGCATCGATCGCGCCGGCGGGCAGCGCGGCTCCGGCGGTCGTGCGCACGCCGAGCTTTGTCCAGTCCCTGAGTGGCAGCGGCTTGGTAAGCGCGCGCTCGGCGCGGCAGCCTTCGGGCCGGTGGGGTAGTGCGTCGACCTTGGCCCTGGCCGCTTTCGGGACCTTGACCTCGCGGCCCCACGTGGCTTTGTCGGACCAGCCGTGCTCCTTCAAGTAGTGGGCAACCGAGGCGAACACGTCGGCCTGTGAGCTCCAGATGTCGCGCCGGCCGTCGCCGTCGAAATCCTGGGCGAACTCGAGATACGTCGACGGCATGAACTGTGGTTGACCCAAGGCCCCGGCCCAGGATCCCTTGAGCCGTTCGAGCTCGATGTCGCCGCGATTGACGATCTCGAGCGCGCTGAAGAGCTCCTTGCGGAAAAGCGTCGCGCGTCGCGGATCGTAGGCGAGCGTGGCGAGCGCCGGAATCGTGGGACGGACGCCGGCGAATCGTCCGAAGTTCGATTCGAGTCCCCAGACCGCGGTGATGATGCGTGGCTGCACGCCGTATTTCTTGCCGACCGCGATCAGGAGGTCGTGATACTGCGTGTGCATCTGCTGCGCAGTCTGGAGCGCGCGGCGCGTCAGCCGCCGCTTGAGGTATGACGTCAGGTCGAGCGAGAACTCGGCCTGCGTGCGATCCCGTTCGAGAATCTGTTCGACCGGCTGAATTTCGGCGAATGCCGCGTCGAGCACCTCTGGACGGATGCCGCGCGTCAACGCCTCGGCCCTGAGCTCGGCCAGCCAGGCGTCGAATGGCTGTGGAGCCGCCGCTGGAAGTTCCTGCCCCCGCGCCGCGCCCGCCCACGAGAGGAGCAGCACCACAACAATCGTGGGAATGCGCAGCATCTCTCTCATTCTACAAGCCTTTCCGGTCAGACAGCCGGGCCAGACTTCGATTTCCCGCGCAACGCTGGGCGTCCGGGGTCGAATCTCGGTTTTCCCGCCAGTGCCGCCGAGCGAGAGAATCGAGATCTGACCCCGCACAACTGCGGTCACCGATCGAGGTTGGCGCCGCCGGCAGTCGCGGGCTCGATCACCGCCAGCGAGGCCAGCATGACGATCGCGAGGCTGACGAGCACGGCCGCGATCGCGGGACGGGTTTCGGCCACCACCGCCGCCGAGCCGAGGAGGAGCGCGGCGATGCCGGTTTCGGCCCCGGCGATCCACCGGAACAACCGCGACCGATGCGCTTGCAACATCGCCGGATGCACGCGCGAGGTGAAGAACAGGTTCAGGCGCAGAGTGACGGCGGCAGTGGCGAGTGCCAGCACTGCAAGGAACAACTGCGTCCGGAAGGACTGACCGGGAGCGGGCCGCGCAAACCACGCCAGCACCGGCGTGACCGCGTCGACGACGGTCATGGTGCCCTGGTGAAACTGCCACCACCACAGCCCCGCGCCGGCGTCCGGGGTGTCGACAACGGCGAGCGGCGTGCCCGATGGTGATGTCAGCTTTCGCAGATCGGCGAGCAGCTCGTCGGCCGACGCGTAGCGGTCGGCGGCCGAGACGCGCAGGCAGCGCCGGATAATCGGATCGAGCGCCGGGATCGACAGCTGGCGGGACAAGGTGGCCGGGCGCCCCTCCATCATGCGGGCGAGCATGACAGCCGGGTTGGATCCGAAGGGATGCTCGCCCGTGGCAAGTTCCCAGGCGACGATGCCGAACGCAAAGAGGTCGGTGCGGCCGTCGACGTCGCCGCCGCTCAACTGCTCGGGCGCCATGTAACCGGGTGTTCCGGGGGCGGTGCCGGTCTCGGTCAGGCGTGTCATGGTGCGGTTGTCGGGATCGGTGACGCGCGCCAGACCGAAATCGAGAATCTTGATGTGACCGTCCGTCCGTCGGATGAGGTTCTCGGGCTTCAGGTCCCTGTGGATGATGTTGCGCGCATGGGCGGCGGCGAGGCCGGAGGCGATATCGACGAGCGTCGCGATCAACCGGTCGGGCGGGACAGGGCCGCGCGCGAGCTCCGTGCGTAGCGTCTCGCCCTCGACGAGCTCGGACGCGATGAACAGCTCGCCGTCGATCTCTTCGAGCGCGAAGATCGTCGCGATTGATTCGTGCGTGAACGCGGCGGCGGCGCGTGCTTCGCGCGCGAGCCGATCGCGATGCCGGCGATCACGGGTGTACTCTGCCGGCAGCGCCTTGAGCGCGACCATTCTGCCGAGACGCTCGTCGCGCGCGGCGTAGACCACGCCCATCCCGCCGCGGCCGATCTCCTCGAGGATTGTGTAGGAACCGACCTGCCGGCCGACGAGCGACGGTTCGTCGTCCACCATCAGACTCGCGGCGACGGTCCACGCTGGCGCCTCGAGGAAGTCCGCGCCTGGTTGATGACGCGCCAGGAGCGCCTGCACTTCCTCGACGAGCTCGGGATCGGCCGCGGCCGTGTCGCGAAGGAGCGCGTCGCGTCCGGCGCCGTCGAGCTCGAGGGCCGCGTGAAAGAGCGAGTTGACCTGGCGCCAGCGGTCCGCGTTCACGCCTGCGAGTTGCCCTCCAGCTCGCGGGCGAGCCAGGCGCGCGCGATGGCCCAGTGCCGCTTCACGGTTGCCGGCGAGATGGACATGGCTTCGGCGGTCTCTTCGACGGTGAGCCCCCCGAAGAACCGCAGTTCGACGAGCCGCGCCTGTTCCGCGTCGAGCGCCGCGAGCTTCTCGAGCGCGGTGTCGAGCGCCAGGATATCGAAGGATTGCTCGCCGCCAGCCACCAGTGCCTCGTCGAGCGTCACGCGTGCCTGGACGCCGCCGCGCTTGAGCGCTCCACGCGCGCGGGCACGCTCGATGAGGATCTGACGCATCGAGTGGGCGGCAATCGCGCAGAAGTGCGCGCGGTTCTGCCAGCGGTCCGGCCGATCCTTCATCAGACGCAGATACGCCTCGTGCACGAGACCGGTTGGCTGGAGCGTCTGACCGGGACGCTCGCGGCGAAGGTAGCTTGCCGCGAGGCGCCGCAATTCCTGATAGACGACCGGCAGCAGCGAGTCGAGCGACTGCCGGTCGTCGGTCACACTAGGCCACCCGCTCGATCGTCACCTTGTTCATGACGACCGGAGTGACAGGGCGATCTTGACGGCCCGTGGGGACCGACCCGATCTTCTTGACGACATCGAGACCCGAGACGACCTCGCCGAAGACCGAGTGACGATTGTCGAGGTGTGGCGTCGGTCCGAGGGTGATGAAGAACTGGCTGCCGTTCGTCCCCGGGCCCGCGTTGGCCATCGAAAGGATGCCGGCCTTGTCGTGGCGCCGCGTCGGGTGAAACTCGTCGCCGAAGTTGTAGCCCGGGCCGCCGGTGCCCTGACCGAGCGGGTCGCCACCCTGGATCATGAAGCCCTGAATCACGCGGTGGAAGATGATGCCGTCGTAATAGGGGGCCTTCTTCTTCTCGCCCGTTCCCGGGTGCTTCCATTCCTTGGTGCCTTCGGCGAGGCCCACGAAGTTGGCGACGGTCGTCGGCGCCTCCTTGTCGAACAGTCGGATGGTGAACGACCCCTCGGTCGTGTCGAATTTGGCGTAGATTCCTGGCTCCATAAGCTCCTTCGCTTGGCCGCAAGTACAGCCAAGGATTATAGCCAACAAAAAGCGCGCACCTGTCGTCTAAGGTGCAGGGCCTGATCCTCCCGGGATTGCGGGAGGGCGGGTGGACCCGCTCGCGCCGGGGATATCCCTTCTCCCTGTCCCCGGCCGGGTGAATTTCGCCCGTCCTTTCGCCTGTTCCGTGAGGCAGGCCCCCCTTTGGGCGTCGGTCTACGAAGATCTTCGTTGACATTTACGAAGATGTTCGTAGACTTGAGGCCAGACCCGAATATGTCCAAGACTCCTCGACCCACTGACGCCGAGCTCGCGATTCTCCGAGTCCTCTGGCAGCTCGGCCCCAGCACCGTGCGGCAGGTGCACGACGTGTTGATGCGCGAACGGCCGACCGCCTACACGACGGCGCTGAAGCTCCTGCAGATCATGACGGAGAAAGGACTCGTGCGTCGCGACGAGGCCGATCGCACGCACATCTATCACCCGCGCCTCACCGAAGAGCAGACGCAGCGCCAGCTCATCAGGGATCTGATGGACCGCGCCTTCGGCGGCTCTTCCTCGAAGCTCGTCCTGCAGGCGCTCGCGAGCAAGCGCGCCTCGTCTGACGAGCTGGCGGAGATCCGCCTGATGCTCGAGCGCGGCAAGGAAAGCAAAGACACCGAGAAAGACACTGACCGGGAGGTTCGTGATGAACGCGATTGAGCACCTGCTTCAGCAGCCGGCCGCTCAGGCCATCGGGTGGGCGCTACTGCAGTTTGTCTGGCAGGGGGCGCTTGTCGGTGTGCTCGCCGCCGTTGCCCTGTTCGCGCTCCGGCGCGGCGCCGCCGACGTCCGCTACGTCGTCGCGACCATCGGTCTCTCGCTGATGCTCACGATGCCGGCGGTCACAGCGCTGCAGTCATGGCGCTCGATGACCGACGCGGCGCCGAACACCGATGTGGTCTCCGCCCCTTCAACGCGAGCAAGTGACACGACCGCGCCCATCGAGCGACTGCCAGAGACGTTGGCGGGCGCGACCGTGGTCCAGCCATCTGCTGCTGCCGACCTCCGGGTCGCCGATCGCGCCGCGCTGTCCGGCGTCACGTGGGTGCGGGTTGCGCTCCTCGCGTGGCTCTCGGGCGTGGCGCTTCTGACGCTGCGGCTCCTCGCCGGCTGGGTCTGGGTGCAGCGACTGCGGTCTCGCGGTACCTCGCCCGCACCCGCGGGCTGGCAGCAGATCGCGGCACGACTCTCGAAGCGCCTGCACATTGCGAGGCCGATTCGACTGCTCGAGTCCGCAATGGTCGAAGTGCCCACGGTGATCGGGTGGCTGCGGCCGGTTGTCCTCATGCCAGCCAGTGCCCTGTCGGGGATGGGGCTACAGCAGCTCGAAGCCATCCTTGCGCACGAGCTGGCGCACATCCGGCGGCATGACTACCTCGTGAACCTCCTGCAGACGCTCGTCGAGACGCTGCTGTTCTATCACCCAGCGGTCTGGTGGCTGTCGGGCCGCATCCGGCTCGAGCGCGAGAATTGCTGCGACGATCTGGCCGTCAGTCTGTGCGGTGATCCCTATGCCTACGCGCGGGCGCTTGCCGACCTCGAGGAGCTTCGGGCGGATTCGAGCCGGCTCGTTCTCGCAGCGACGGGCGGCTCGCTGCTCTATCGCGTCCGCCGCCTCATCGGCACGCCGTCGCATGCAGGCCGGGGCCCGGGCTGGCTCGCCGGCAGCACGGCGGTCGTACTCATCGCCGGCATCGCCGCGGGGGCCGTCGGCAGAAATGCGCTCGGCGCTGACCAGGCCGAGGCCGCTTCCGCTGTGGTGCTGATTGAGCCCGCACCTGCGGCCTCGACATCCGTAGTGGGGGCGGCGCCAGCCACGCGGTCCGCCTATGCATCTTCGGCCGTTCGACCCGCTGCCGCGCCTTCGGCGGTCAGGAGAGATGGTGCCGCGCCAGTCGTCGCGAGCGCGACTCCGAGTGCATCGGCCCACGCTGCCGCGCCTGTCGTCGCTGAGTCGCTTGTCGGCGAGGCCGTCGCGGCATTCGTCGCGGATGTGCTCGAGCAGTTCACCTGGTCGCACCCGGTGCCGCCCGTCCCGCCCGTGCCTCCAACACCTCCAACACCCCCAACACCGCCGACTCCACCAACGCCACCGACGCCACCAACGCCACCAACGCCACCGACGCCACCGACTCAGCCGACGCCGCCTACACCACCGACTCCGCCCACACCACCGACACCACCGACGCCGCCGACACCACCCGCGTCATTTGGCGGCCTCGAGCAGAGCCGCGGCAACTTCACGTGGTCGGACGGCAAGCAGAAGCTCGAGGTGATGTACAACGGTACGGTCGAGTTCACAGACGACGACAGTGATGTGAAGAGCCTGTCGCCCGGCGGCTACCTGCGGATCCGCGAAGGCGGATGGATCAGCAGCCGCACGGTGGAGTTCGAAGCGGATAACTCGGGAACGATCCGTCGACGCTATCGGGAAGGCATGTCGGAGAAGCCCTTCGAGCCGGACGGCAAGGCGTGGCTATCGCAGGCGCTGCCGCGCATCATTCGCCAGACGGCCTTCGGCGCTCCCGGGCGCGTCGCGCGCATTCTCAAGGCGAAGGGCGCGGCCGGTGTCCTCGCGGAGATCACGCTCATCGAAGGCAGCTGGGCGAAGCGGATCTACTTCACTGAGTTGCTGAAAACACCGGGGCTCGACGCTGCCACTGTGCGCCAGGCGCTCGAACAGGCCGGCCGTCAGATTGACTCCGACTACGAACTGGCCAGCCTGCTGATCTCTTCCGACCGTCTGCTGGTGGACGAGGCCACGCGGCGCGCCTACTTCGATGCCGCGAAAAGTATCCAGTCGGACTATGAGATGCGGCGCACGTACGCCTCCGCGCTCAAGCGCGGACCGGTGTCTGCTGACGTGCTCGCGGGCGTGCTCGACGCGAGCACCGGGATCGAGTCGGACTACGAGGAGGCCGAGCTTCTCGTGCAGATCGCGCAGCTCCAGCCGCTCGATGCGCGCACGCGTGGTCCATTCCTGAAGGCTCTGTCGACCGTGGGTAGCGACTACGAATGCCGCAGGGTCGTCAGCGCCGTGGTGCGAGCCGATCCGAGCCCCGAGACCCTCGCGACGATGCTCGACCCATCGATCGCGATCGACTCCGACTTCGAGCAGGCGTCCTTCCTGATCGACGTGGCCAAGTCGCAGCCCGTCGACGGGCCACTTCGGGCGCCGTTCTTCAAGGGCGTCGATACGATCAGCTCATCGTTCGAGCGAGGCCGGGTCCTGCAGACGGTGGTGAAACGCGGGAACCTCTCGCCGGAGACCGTCGTGGCGGTTCTGAAGTCCGCGCAGGGCATGGACAGCGGCCACGAGACGTCACAGGTGCTCCTGGCCGTCGCCGGCACGTATCCCATTTCGGGTGAGGCGCGCGACCTCTACATCACCACAGCGGCGCGCCTCGGCAACTACGACGAGAGCCGTGCGCTGAGCGCGCTCGTGAAGAGCGAGGCGCGGAAATAGGCTCAGGGCCCGTCTATTCCGTCAGCTCCGGCTTGATCGCGTTCCACGTCGTCCCGCGTTCGTGGGCGAGTGCGACGCGCAGCGTTGTTGCCTCGTCGTAGAGGCGTCCGGTCACCATCAGCATCAATGGCGCCTTGGCGACGAATCCGGCGCGGACCGCGACGGCTGGATGGCCGGTCAGGTTCGTCAGGCCGAGTGTCGAGCTGTTGGTCGACGACAGGAACACGTCGTACTCGGACATCAGCTTGTCGGTCTCGCGCATCAGCAGCGTGCGGATGCGTTGGGCCCTGATGTACTCGACGGCGGGCACGAACCGGTGCGTCCTGAAGGCGTTCGGCCACGCGCCGAGGCTCTCGTCCTTGATGCCAGGACTGCGCGTCAGGTCGTCGAATGCGGCGGCGGCCTCCGTGCTCAGGACGAAGCTGATGGCATTGGAGTAGCGCGTCAGCGTTTCAGGCAGCGTGATCGGGTGTAGCGTCGCGCCAGCCTTGCGATAGACCTCGAGCGCGCCGTTCAGCAGGGTCAACCGTTCTTCCGCACGTCGCCGCAGCTCCTCGGGTGAGACGCTTCCGCGGCCGCGCCCCTCGCCTCGTCCCTCACCACGGGCACCACCCTCGCCGCGTCCACCACGTCCGTCGGCGGCCGGCGGTTCGAACTCCGCCTTGATGTAGCCGATCTTCAGCTTCGCGAGAGGCACGTCGGGATTCCACAGGAATGGCGCATCGACCACGGTGTCGTCGCGGCCGTCAGGACCGTAAATCGCGTTGAAGACCAGCGCGCAGTCCTCAATCGATCGACACATCGGGCCGATTTTGTCCATCGTCCAGCTGAGGGCCATCGCGCCGTGGCGGCTGACGCGGCCATAGGTGGGCCGAAGTCCCGTGACGCCGTTCACCGCGGCCGGCGAAATGATGGAGCCCCTCGTCTCGGTGCCGACCGAGAAGCCGACGAGACCCGCCGCGGTGGCGGATCCGGGGCCGGCCGACGATCCGCTCGATCCGTTCTCCGGGTTCCAGGGAGTCTTGGTCTGCCCGCGGAACCAGCGGTCGCCCTGGGCGAGTGCGCCCATCGAGAGCTTGGCAACCAGCACGGCGCCCGCTTCCCGCAGCCGCTCGACGATCGTCGCGTCGTAGTCGAACACCTGATTCTGAAATGGCCCCGCGCCCCACGTCGTCGGGATGCCCTTGGTCGCGAACAGGTCCTTCCCGCCCCAGGGAATACCGTGCAGCGGTCCCTTGTATCTACCGGCGCGTATCTCCTTGTCGGCCTGGGCCGCCTGAGCAAGGGCGAGATCTTCGGTGAGCGTGACGACGCAGTTGAGCTTCGGCCCGTACTTCTTGAGCCGGTCGAGGTACATCTTCGTGAGGTCGGCCGAGGAGACTTCCCGCCGCTGGACGAGGGGGGCCAGCGCCGTGACTGGGAGGAACGCGAGATCGTCGAGCGAGGATCTCGGCGCGGCCGATGCCTGCAGGGTCACTTTGATCTTCGCACCGGGCGTCGCGCCCGGCTTCGGCTTCCTGCCCGGGAGGTAGGGACGGAACGTGATGGCCGGCTCGGTGTCGAGCGGCACGTCGATCTCGCGAAGCTGCTCGAAGGCGTCGAGGTTGCGGTTGACGCCGGTCAGCGCCTGTTCTTCTTCGGCATCCGAGAAGTCGACGCCGAAGATCTTCTCGCCGCACTCGAGCACGTCCTTGCTGATGCGCCGGGCCTGCTCCTGTGCGGGCGGCTGCGCCAGCGCCGGCAGGGCCAGACCGCCGGCAACCGCGGCCGGCACGGCCTTGAGGAAACGTCGGCGGCGCATTCCTTGTGTAAGCCCCTTCATCGGTTCTCCCCCGGGCAAACAATGCTGAACGCTGAATGCTGAGTGCTGAATTGAATGCTGAATTCTAGCTTTACTTCAGCATTCAGCACTCAGCATTCAGCATTGCTGTCTAGTCTTTCAGCTTGAAGCCCGCCGGGATGTCAACGTCGGTCGCGCCCACGGCCGTCGCGATCTCGAGCGTCTCGGTATTCATCGTGAAGATGGTCGCGCGCGGCTTGTCGTCCTTCTTGACCACCTTTCGCGCGAGCATGCCGCTCAGGCCACCGCCGCCGCTGCTCTTGCTCTGCTCCTCGATCTGCGCCTTGCTCTTCACGCCTTCGAAGGTCATCGTCGTCGCGAGCGGCGTGCCCTTGAGGCTGACCTTTTCCTTGTTCAGGCGGTCCATCGCCGGCTTGATCATCGGATACATCGCGGCGACTGTGGCCATCTGTTCGGCGGAGACGAGCGCCGTCTCGGGGGCGATGGCTCTTCCAGTACTTCATGTCGAATTCGGCGAGTTCCTTCATCGCCGGGATGTCCGGGCCCAGCCAGGAATCGGTCGTCAGCACGACGCCGCCATTTTCCTCGAGCGTCTTGCCCTTCTCGCGGACGGTCACCGTCATGATCACCTGTTTCGCGTCGTAGCCGGCGATCGACCGGGTCTGACCGGTCTCTTTCACGTCGAAGTCGAACTCGTACTGCTTTTCGTTACCCGATGGCTGAGCCGGTTCGCCGGCCTCTTTGGGCGCGTCCTTGGCCTCTTTGGCCGCACGTTCCTGGGCCTCACGAAGCTTCTGGCGGAGCTGGTCGAATGTGACGACGGTGTAGGTCTTCTTCTTCATGTCGAGGTCGTAGACCTTTTCTTCTCCGAGGTCCACGATCCGACCTGTCAGATCGTTGAGAGTGGCCTTCCGATTGCCCTTGACGGCGTTGGTCGAGACCATCCCCTCGCTCATGGCCTTTCCGCCAAACATCCGCATCATCGTTCCGAGCATGCCTTCGAACTTCACCTGTCCCTTGTCGCGCGTCTTGACGTCGGCAAGGGCCGGGGCGGCGGACAGGGTGAGCAGGGAACAGACGATCGCGCAGGACCGAAGCAACTGCGACCGGAAGAGTTTCGACGATTTCATTCCTGGGGCCTCCATATGGGGTGCATCCTGATTTTACACTTGGCCATGCTGAATACTGACCCTTTCGACGCGCTCGGGTCGGCCCGAGCTGTCGACGGCCGAGCCCGTCGAGGGGTGACTGTTGAATGCTGAAGTGAATGTGAAACGATAGAATGCGCTCATGCGTGCGCTCGGTCTCCTCCTCGTGAGCAGCCTTGTCATGTCCATACAGTCACCCAACAAGATGATTTTCACGGTGGGCACACCGCCCATTCACCCCTACAGTCACGCCGTCACGTCCGGCGGTCTGATCTACCTCTCGGGCGCGCTGGCACAGGACGCGAGCGGCAACATCGCGCCGAAGGACGACGTCAGGGGTCAGACCAAGGCGGTCATCGAACGCCTGGGCGCGGTCCTGACCGCGGCGGGCTCATCCCTGGACCAGGTCGTCGCGGTGACGGTCTATTTGAAGTCGGCCAGCGACTTCGCGGCGATGAACGAGGTCTACAGCGGATTCTGGACGAAGGATCCGCCCACGCGGACGACCGTCGTGGCCGAGTTCGTCCGGCCAGAGGCGCTCGTCGAGATCTCGATGATCGCCGTGCCCACGGGCGCAGAGCGGGTCGTGATTCATCCAGCCAGCTGGATCAAATCGCCGAGCCCCTACAGCTACGCGATTCGCACCGGCGACACGGTCTTTCTCTCGGGTCTCGTCTCGCGCAACGGCCGCGACAATTCGGTCGTGACGGGAGACATCAACGCGCAGACGACCGTCGTGCTCGACAACGCGACCGAGCTGCTCAAGGCCGCCGGCATGACGCTCGACAACGTCGTCAGCGCACGGGTGTACTTGCCAGATGGCGCATCGTTCCAGTCGATGAATGCAATCTACCGGAAGTACTTTGCGACCTCGCCTCCGGCGCGCGCGACGGTCGTCGCCGGTCTGGCTGGCAGCCAGTATGCGGTCGAGATCACGCTTGTCGCCTCCGCGGCGCAGAAACGCGTGATCGACGACGGCCGGCCGACGAACCCGAACCTGAGCGCGGCCATTCGGGCAGGCGAGCGTGTCTATCTCTCCGGCATGCTGGGAAACACGGCTGAGACCAAAGGCGACGTCGGCGCTCAGACGAAGGAAACGCTGGCCCGCATCCGGGCAGCCCTCGCCGCCGCGGGCTGCTCGCCGGCCGACGTGAGCGACGGCGTCGTGTATCTGACGGACGCCCAGAGCTTCCCCGCGATGAACGACGCGTACCGCACGTTCTTCGAGCGCGACTTTCCGGCGCGCGCCACGGTCCGAACCGGACTCGTCGCGGCTGACGGGCTCGTCGAGATCATGGTCACCGCTCGGTGCCCGGCCAAATGACCGTCGCAACCATTCCGCTCGGCCTCGACGTGTTCGAAGCGGCGTATCACCACGTCGCGTCGCACATCCATCGCACGCCGCTCCTGTCGTCGCGGATGCTGAGCGAGCGCACGGGCTTCAACGTCCGTCTCAAGGCGGAGATGTTCCAGCGCACCGGGTCGTACAAGATCCGCGGTCCGCTGCACAAGTTCATGTCGCTCTCCGAGGAAGAGCGCGGGCGCGGCGTCGTGTGCTCCTCGGCCGGGAACCACGCGCAGGGCGTCGCGCTTGCCGCTCGCATCCACGGCATCAAGGCGGTCGTCGTGATGGCGGAGAACGCGACGCCGTCGAAGGTGGAGGCGACTCGCGGATACGGCGCGGAGGTCGTGCTGCACGGCACGATCTGGGACGAGGCGGACGAGAAGGCGAAAGAGCTCGTCCGGGATCGCGGCCTGACCTATGTGCACCCGTTCGACGATCTGCAGCTCATCGCGGGGCAGGGCACGCTCGGCCTCGAGGTCGTCCGCGACTGGCCCGACGTCGATGTCATCGTCGTGCCCATTGGCGGCGGCGGCCTCATCTCCGGCGTGGCAATGGCCGCCAAGGCCATCAAGCCGTCGATCAGGATAATCGGCGTCGAGTCGTCCGGGGCGCCGGGCATGCGCGACAGCGTCCGCGCCGGTGCGGTCGTGACGCTCGACCGCGTGGACTGCGTCATCGATGGGCTGAGAGTGAAGCGGGTCGGCGAGACGACGTTCGAGGTCGTCCGCCTCATGGTCGACGAGATCGTCACGCTCCCCGACGAGCGGATCTTCGATGCGATGCTGTGGATCATGTCGCGCGCCAAGCTCGTCGTCGAAGGAGCAGCGGCGGCGCCGGTGGGAGCGCTGCTCGACGGCCTGGTCAAGGCGCCCGCCGGCTCGAACGTCGTCTGCGTGCTGAGCGGGGGCAATGTGAACCTTGATCAGTTGCGTGGCTTGAAGTGGAACTAGTGGCAGCGAGCAGCGAGCCGCAAGCAGCAAACGATGAATCAGCGTCCGATCCGCATCGGCATCTCCTCGTGTCTCCTCGGTCAGCAAGTGCGCTTCGATGGCGGGCACAAGCGCGATCCGTTTCTGACCGACACGCTCGGGCCGCAGGTCGAGTGGGTGCCGGTATGTCCGGAGGTCGAGATGGGCCTCGGGACGCCCCGCGAGACGCTGCGGCTCGTGCGTTCGGCTGACCCGGCTGCCCCGTTCCGGATGGTGACGACGAGGACTGCGATCGACCACACAGACGGGATGAACCGATGGGCCGCGCGGCGGCTCGACGAGCTGGCGCGCGACGAACCGGATCTCTGCGGTTACGTGCTCAAGAAGGATTCGCCGAGCTGCGGGATGGAGCGCGTCAAGACGTACAGCAAAGGCGGCATGCCCGAACGAAACGGTCGCGGGCTCTATGCGACAGCCCTCCTGCGGCGCTTTCCAACGCTGCCGGTCGAAGAGGAGGGGCGTCTGAACGACCCACGGCTGCGGGAGAACTTCATCGAGCGCGTGTTCGCGTATCGCCGCCTGAAGGATCTCTTTCGGCCCGGGTGGTCGCTCGGCTCGCTGGTGAAGTTTCACACCGCTCACAAGATGGCGCTCCTCGCGCATTCGACGACGCGCTACAACGAGCTCGGCCGCCTCGTGGCGAATGGGCGCGAGATCCCCAAGCGTGAGCTGCGCGCCGAGTACGAGACGGCGTTCATGTCCACCCTCCAGATTGTGGCAACGCCGCGCCGTCATACGAACGTACTGACCCACATGATGGGGCATCTGAAAAAGCACCTCGATCCCGAATCGAAGCGCGAGCTGCTGCACTCGATCGAGGAGTACCGCACGGGCCTCGTGCCTCTCGTCGTGCCGCTGACGCTCCTGCGGCATTACGTCCGGCTGCACGGCGTCGAGTACCTGGCCGGGCAGACATACCTCGAGCCCCACCCGCGGGAGCTGATGCTTCGCAATAGCGCCTGCGGCCGGAGCGAGGCGCGAAGCAGCCGAGCGAGAGCGAGCGGGGGTGGGGCCCCGCGAGCATTGAACAATGTCTGAGTCCGACGGTCATCCCCGGCCGGAGCGCCGGCCATACCTCTCGGTCCCCGTCACGTTCGTCGGACGCACCGGGCGCGGGACGGCAGGCGCGACCCACGATCTCGCCGCCGTGGAAGAGCCGCTCGAAGTCCGCCTGCACGGCAAGCCATTCGCCGTGATCATGCGGACTCCTGGCGAGGATCGCGCGCTCGCGGCGGGGTTCCTGCTCTCAGAGGGTGTCGTGCGGAGCGCGGACGACATCGGCGCCATCGAACACTGCCGGCACCCTGAGCGTCCGGAGGGGCACAACGTCGTCGACGTCTACCTGCTCGGTGACGCCAGAGCCTCACTCGATTCGATGATGGCCGATCGGCGGAAGGTGCTGACCAATTCGTCATGCGGCCTGTGCGGCCGCCTCACCATCGACTCGCTCAAGACGCGTGCGTCGGCGTTGCCGTTCAACTGGACGATGACGACGAGCGTCGCTGCGGGTCTGCCGGACCGTTTGCGCGAACGCCAGCGCGTCTTCGAGGGCACGGGCGGACTTCATGCCGCTGGGCTCTTCACGCCCGACGGCATCTGTGAGGCGTCAGCAGAAGATGTCGGCCGTCACAACGCCGTGGACAAGGTGATCGGATCGATGCTGCTCGAGGATCGCCTGCCGATCGCCGCGCGCGCGTTGACAGTCAGCGGACGGACATCGTTCGAAATTGTGCAGAAGGCCTGGCTGGCCGGCATCGGCTTCGTGTGCGCCGTGTCGGCGCCCTCGAGCCTGGCGATCGACCTTGCGCGGGAGGCGGGCATCACGCTGCTCGGCTTCGCGCGTGAAGGCGGATTCAACGTGTACACGCACCCGGCGCGGCTAAGCGATCTCGTAGCGTAGGAGCCCCGCCACCCGCGACCCGGTGCTCGCAGAATCTGCGATCCATGCGAGTCACGCGGCGCGCAGAAACGCCGACCCGCATTCGCGGATCTCTCCGATCCGGCCCACTTCGTCGAAGGTGACGTTGGCATGCCGTCCGCCTCACTGGCGGGATGGTCCGGCCGTCCACGACCTACGAACCGCGGTGTCCCGCCGGGAGTGTGCTCCACCATATCGTGCAGGATCACCTGGAAACTTTCCTGGCCGTGGCCGCCCGCCTGCGCGACGGCGATGGCGTGCCCCGGTTCGTCGAGCGGGCGTTTCGGGACTTCCTCCAGTGTGGGTCGCTCGCGGGCGGCTTCGCGCGGTTGCGGTGCGGCGACTGCGCGCTCGACCGGCTCATCCCGTTCTCGTGCAAGGGGCGGGCGCTCTGTCCCAGTTGCGGCGGCCGCCGCATGGCCGAGCGGGCTGCGCACCTGGTCGATCACGTGTTCCCTGACGTGCCCGTGCGGCAGTGGGTGCTGAGCCTGCCGTACCGCCTCCGCTATGTGCTCGCGTGGGACCACGATCTCTGCCGGGCGGTCGTGGCCGTGTTCCTCCGCGCAGTGTTCCGCGTGCTGCGGGCCCGCGCGTGCGATGGCGGCGTGGAGGATGGCCGCGGGGGTGCGGTGGCCGTGGTCCAGCGCTTCGGCGGGGCGCTGAACCTCAACGTCCATATCCACGCGCTGGTGCTCGACGGCGTCTTCGCGAGCTGGTCGAGGCGCCCACGCTGGGCCCCTGTCATGCGCAGTGGAAGGAGTATGACCTGCACGCGGGGCTCGTCGTGCCGGCCGGGCAGCGCGAGCGGCTGGAGCGCGTCTGCCACTACGCGTTGCGTCCACCGGTCACATCAGAGCGGCTCGGCGTGACTGACGAGGGCGCGGTGCGGCTGCAGCTCCGGCAGCCGTGGGCCGACGGGACGACGCACGTCGAGTTCGACCCCGTCGAGTTCCTGGGTCGGCTGGCGGTGCTCGTGCCGCGGCCGCGCGTCAACCTGATTCTGTACTACGGGGTGCTGGGGGCCCGGGCGGCCTGGCGGTCCGCCGCGGTCCCGCGCCCGACGTCGGAGCCCGCTGCCGCGGTCGGCGTGCCCCAGGGTCCCGCGGCGCCGGCAGCCGCATCGGCCGCGGCGCGGCATCACCACTGGGCGGGCTTGATGCGCCGGACGTTCGGGTTCGACGTGCTGACGTGTCCGCGGTGCGGCGGCCGCCTGCGCCTGATCGCGCTCATCGAGGAGGCGGCCGTCATCGACCGGATCCTGAGGCATCTCGGTCTGCCGACCGAGCCGCCCGTCCCGCGGCCGGCCCGCACGCCGCCGCTGGGCGACGGCCTCCCCGGCGTGGCGGGTGCAGACGACAACCGCTGGGAGCCGTGCTCCTGACCGCTGGCCGGCTGTCGGCGCGCCGGAGGTGTGCCCGTGAGCGCAGCGCCGTGCAGCGCACGGAGCCTTCGAGTGCGTGGCGCGTTTGCCAGGCCTGGACCAGAGCCCTAATGTGCGCGTCGGGGGGGCCAGTCGGCGCCGTGTCGTTGGGGGGGTGGGTCTGAGAACGGCCCCTATGTTGCCTCAGCCCCCCGCTAATGCTTCCTATCGTCCACGGCGGTCATCGCCTCGCCAAAGACGTCGTCTTTTGCGGCGATGCAGAACCAGGAGGACGCGCCGCCGTGCTCGACGTGCGGGTCGATCATGGTGCGCAGCGGTTCGTGCTACAAGTGCTCGAATTGTGGGACGACAAGCGGGTGTGCCTGACGGTCGGCAGTCGGCAGTCGGCAGTCGTGAGTCGGGAGTCGCAGTCGACAGTCTGAGTCCACAGTCCGAGTCGTGAGTCGCAGTCGAGAATCAGTCGTAGTGTCCGGCTTCAGCCGGACCACCGGGGCCGGCGCAAGCCGGCCCTTGGTGTTTGTGCCTCTGCCAAGGAGCTGCCATGAAGCTCGTGACCCTCGCCGTGCTCGCTCTCGCGAGCCTCTCAGCCGCGCCCGCATCTGCCCAATCCTGGAAGGTCCCCACGCCAGCCGAGCGCTGCCCGTCGAAGTGGGGCGCCAGCGACACGCGCGGCTCGGCGAATCATATGAAGCCCGAGGCGGTGCTCAAGGCCGCAAGGCTGATCAAGACCGGTGAAGTGATCGAGATTGGTCAGGTACTGAGCGCGGCGATGCCCTTCTTCGGCACGCGCCGCTTCGACGTGACGACCAAGCGGACGTTCATGAACGACGGATCGCAACCACCGCGGCAGCAACGAGGAGCTCGTGGTCGGCGAGATGGGGCAGATCGGCACGCAGTTCGACGGGTTCGCGCATCAGACGCACGAGGACAGCCTCTACAACTGTCTCAAGCTGGACGACATCGCGACGCGCAGCGGGTTCACCAAGCTGGGCATCGAGAAGGTCGGATCGCTGATTACGCGGGGCGTGCTGATCGACGTGGCGGCGCTCAAAGGCGTCGAGACCTTGCCCGACACCTACGAGATCACGCCAGCCGACCTGCAGCAGGCGCTCGACCGGCAGAAGATGACATTGCAGCCAGGCGATGCCGTCCTCATCTACACCGGCTGGAGCAAGCTCTGGGCGAAGGACAACGCGCGCTACGTGAAGACGTGCCCGGGCATCGGCCTTTCGGCCGCGGCCTGGCTCGCGAAGCAGGATGCTGCGTCGGCGCCGACAACTGGCCGGTCGAAGTCGGGCCCAACCCCGACCCACAACTATCACTGCGTGTGCACCAGTTCATGCTCGTCGTCAGCGGGATCCACCTGCTCGAGAACCTGAAGCTCGACGAGCTGGCGTCGAAACGCGTCTACGAGTTCGCCTTCGTCGTCCAGCCGCTCAAGATGCAGGGGTTCACGGGGTCGACAGTGGCGCCCATCGCCATCCGGTGACGGCATTCGGCTCTCGGCGGTCCTGACAAGGGGCTTGCGTGAGCTTCGACAGCCTCTAAGGCTTTCTCTCGTGATGCGCAGACCTCAAAGTGGGTCGAGCTCCCGCCACCACGTAAACCACCGGGCCGATTGACGCAGCGTCGCGCGTACGCTCTACTCTCGTGACCCCGCAGATGATGCTTTCCACAGGCTCTGTCGTCGGGCATTTCCGGGTCCACTCCGTCCTTGGCGCGGGTGGGATGGGCGTCGTCTATCTGGCCGAAGACGTCAATCTGAAGCGTCAGGTGGCGCTGAAGTTCCTGGCCCATCACAAGGACGGGCAGGACCCTCGACGTCTGATTCGTGAAGCGCAGATCACGAGCGGCCTCGATCACCCCAACATTGCAACGGTCTATGAAGTCGGCGAGTGGGAGTCCGTGCCCTACATCGCACTGGCGTACTGCGCGGGCGAGACGGTTCAGCAGAAACTGGCGCGTGGGCCGCTTTCCGTTGCGGAGGTCGTCTCGATTCTGCGTCAGGTCGCTGACGGCATGGCCCACGCCCACGCGATGGGCGTCATCCATCGCGACCTGAAGCCGTCCAACATCATCGTCGGACCCGACGGCCACGTACGAATTCTCGACTTCGGTCTGGCCCACATGTTGGCTGCGGATGCGCCAACGGCCACGCGGATCACACAGCCGGGAACGACCGCCGGGACCATCGCCTACATGGCTCCGGAACAGATGCACGGAGAAGGCGCTGACTCGCGTGCAGATGTCTGGGCGCTTGGCGTGACGCTGTTCGAGATGCTGACCGGCCGGCCGCCGTTCACGGGCGACAACATGTTGTCGGTCATGCAGGCCGTAGTCGAGCAGCCCGCACCGTCGCTGACGAAGCTGCGTCCAGACACGCCTCCGGCTTTGGTGGACATCGTCGACGCCGCGCTGGTGAAGGATCGCAACACGCGACAGTTGACAGCCGGCGCGATCGCGGACATTGCGAGGCGACTTCAGTCGACGGCAGCCACGCCTCCTGAGCTGCCGACGACTCTCGTCGAGTCACGGTTGGCGCCGCCGCGGTCCTGACGCTCGCGATGGCCGCGGTTGCCTGGTTCTTCTTCCATCAGGCCGCGCAGGTGCGGAACGCACGGGAGCAGATGCTGCCAGAGATCGCGCGCCTCGCCCAGCGCGAAGAGTTCCCGGCGGCGTTCGCGTTGGCGCGGCAGGCGCAACGGTGGCTGCCGAGCGATGCCGAACTGCAGCGTCAATTCGAAGCCGTGTCCCGAACGATCAGTATCGACAGCGTGCCGCCAGGCGCCGAGGTGCGGTATCGGCCCTACGGTGCGGAGTCACAGCCATGGCAGGTGCTGGGCCTGACGCCGATCCGCGATCTCCGGATTCCACGCAGTCTTCTCCGGTTCCAGATCGAGAAGGCTGGATATGTGCCGGTCGAAGACGTGGGACTGCTCCCCCTGTACCCCACACTTGCCAGGCTCGGACCGGAACAGCCGCATGTCTACGTCCTCGAAACCAAGGCTGAGCAGCCGCCGGGAATGGTGCGCGTATCGCTACGAGGTCCGCAGCTGCTGGCCATCGCCGGCTTGGAGCACGTCAAGCCGTTCGAGCTCGGAGACTTCTGGATCGATCAGTTCGAGGTCACCAATCGAGCCTACAAAGCGTTCATCGATGCCGGCGGCCACAGCGAGCGGCGTTTCTGGACCAACCCGTTCATCAGGGCCGGCAAGACGATCCCTTGGGAAGAGGCGATGTCGTCGTTCCACGACTCCACCGGTCGCCCCGGGCCCTCGACGTGGGAGCTCGGCACCTACCCGGAAGGAAGGGACGACTTTCCAGTCGGAGGCGTGAGCTGGTACGAAGCCGCTGCCTACTCGGAGTTCGCCGGCAAGTCCCTGCCCACGATCTTTCACTGGAGCGTCGTCGCCGATCGCCGCGCAACGAGTAGCGTCCTCTTGCCCCGTGGTCGATTTTCCAGCACGGGACCTCTCGCGGTCGGCCGGGCAGGCGCGCTGGGCCGCTACGGCACGCAGGATCTTGCCGGCAACCAGAAAGAGTGGTGTCAGAACGAGGCGGGTGGAGACCGGCGTTACACGCTCGGCGGAGGCTGGAGCGATCCGACGTACTTCTTCAACGACGCCGACGGACGGTCGCCATGGGACCGCTCTCCGGCGCTTGGGTTTCGTTCGATGAAGGTCGTCAACCCGGCGCCGTCAGAATTGGCCCTCAGCGCGCCGGTTCCCTTCTTCTTTCGCGATTTCAGCCTCGAGCGTCCCGTCTCCGACGAGGTGTTTCGGGCCTATTCCGCGCTCTACAGTTACGACCACACGGATCTCGGGGCGGTGGTACGTTCAATCGACGATTCTGCCCGCGACTGGCGGCACGAAACCGTCGAATTCAACGCGGCTTACGGCGGCGAGCGCATGACCGTCCATGTCTTCCTGCCCAAGCGAGCGGCGCCGCCGTTCCAGACCCTCGTGCACTTTCCGGGCATCAACGCGCTGCACCAGCGCTCGAGCGATGACGGGATATCGGCGCTGCTCCGCATGGCGGATTACATCGTCAGGAGCGGTCGAGCGCTCGTCTATCCGATCTACAAGGCCACGCACGAACGGCAGACCGAACTGACATCAGATTTTCCCGCCACGTCGACCCTGTTCCGAGACCACGTGATCATGTGGTCGAAAGATCTTCAGCGCACGGTCGACTATCTTCAGACGAGGCCCGACATCGATACGAATCGAATCGGTTATCTCGGTCTGAGCTGGGGGAGCGCCATGGGAACAATCATGGTCGCCACCGAGCCGCGCCTGAAGCTGGCGATCTTCCTCGTCGGCGGATTCTATTTCCAGCACGCCCGGCCGGAGGTCGAGGCCATCAACTTCGCGCCCCGTGTGCGTGTGCCGTCGTTGATGCTGAACGGACGCTACGACTTCTTCTTCCCGGTGGATGCTTCTCAGAGCTTCATGTTCAGGCTGATCGGCGTGCCCGAGCCACAGAAGCGCTGGATGGTGTACCAGACGAGCCACAATCTGCCGCGCGAGAACATGGTCGACGAAACGCTGCGCTGGCTGGACCAGTACTTCGGGCGGGTCTCCACGCGTTAGAGAGCCGATCTCAGTCATTCGAAGGCCGATCGAGGCGCCACGATCCGGTCCGGCGAGAGCGCCCGGCCGACGGGGTCGACGGTGGCGCCCATTGCGATTCGGTAATAAACGGGCTCTTGGCTTTAGGCTCTAGGCTCTAGCAAAACCCTCGACCCCTTGCTCGAAGATTTTGCCTAAGGCCCAGAGCCTAAAGCCTAGAGCCCGGAGCCATCATCCGCGGGTCGTAGCCCACCGGCCGCCATCAACGACTGCGCGACACGCGGGCGAGCGTTTCGCTGGCGAGGCGTTGCAGCAGCCGACCGGCAGCCGCCGCGAGGTCGCCGGGCAGTTCTGGCCGTCGGGGGGGCTAGTCGGCGCCGTGTCGTTGGGGGGGTGGGTCTGAGAACGGCCCTTATGTTGCCTCAGCCCCCCGCTAATGCTTCCTATCGTCAGACACAACCTCGGTAACCAACATCGTCGTCGGTGTGACATGTGCCAGAGTCGCACTCTGGCAGAGTGGCACCGTGGCTTCCGCCTTTACCCTGAAGGTGTCAGCCGTTCGGTGAGAACGGAATAGGCTCATCCCGGTTCACGCGGCGCCGGCCGGTCCTTCGAGCAGGAACTCGTTCCACAGCATCGCCGGCAGGCCGATGCGCTCGACCGTGGGACGGCCCCGGGGGTCGCAGAGGACGAGCGGCCGGAAGCGGGGATAGCGTCGCGTGAACTCTGCGAGTCCCTTCAGATCCGCACCCGAGATTGATCCGGTTTTTACCTCGACCGCCCACGTTCCCCAGCTTCCGTCGAGCACACCGTCGACCTCGAACGGCTCCTCTCGCCAGTAGCTCACGCGCTGGCCGGCGTTCCAGGCGTAGGCGAGACACGCGTTCTCGACCCATGCCCCGAACCGCTCCGGGTCCGTATCGCGATGGGGAATTCCCCGTGGATCGGTGACTGCCAGCAGCGCGTTGTTGAGCGTGACGAGCTTCGGCGGCGCCGCCCGCTGTCGCGCCGGGCGCGACGCGTGCTTGGCGAGCGGCGTCACGAGGAACGCCTCCTCGAGCAATGCCAGGTAGTGAGCGATCGTTTCGAGCGCGCCCGCGTCCTGAAGCTGACCTTGCATCTTCTGAAGCGAGACAATCTGCGCCGGCGATGAGGCACACACGCCGAAGACCTGGCGCAGGAGCGCCGGCTTTCGCACTGCCGCGAGCGCGAGCAGGTCTCGCCCGATGGCCGGCTCGACAATGGCATCCCGCACGTAGGCCGACCAGCGCGGGAGGTCAGCGCGGAGCGCAACTGATCCGGGGTAAGAGCCCATCGTCACGACCAGATTCGCCGCGTCTCGGGGCTCGATGCCAAACGCGTCCGCCAGCGACGACGCAGACCAGTGTGTAAGGGTGAGGCGCTCGAACCGCCCGGCGAGGCTCTCGCGCGACCCGGTTGTCAGTCGCAGGGCCGATGATCCAGTGGCGACGACCTGCACGGAGATCTTCCGCCGTCGGAGGCGATCCCATTCGCCCTTGAGCCGAGAGGCCCAGTCCGGCAGCAGGTGCACCTCGTCCAGCAGAATGACGGCCATGCCGTGGAGAGTGGCGGTTTCCTCGGCGCGCAGCCAGAGGCGCTCCCAGAAGCCAGGGACGGTTGCTTCCGGTCCATCCGCAGCTGCGTAGACCGCCGCGGCCCCGTAGCGTGCGGCCATGTCGAGCAACAGGGTCGTTTTGCCGACCTGACGGGGTCCGGAGAGGAGTTGGATGTGCCCTGGAGCCGCCTCTGCCAGCCGCCGCGCGAGGTGGTCGCGGGCCGCGGAGAAACCGAGCCTGAACTCGGGAGAATTCATAATCGAATAATTATTCGATTATGACATGATAATGTCAAATGGCCCGCTCCCGGGCCCCTTGCCCTTTGGCACCCTAGGCACTCCAGGCGCTGAGGCCCCTTGGCACCCTGGCACTCTTGTTAATGCCCTGGTCCCATCGTCCGGTATAACAACACAGCGAATAACACTCCATTCGAGATGTGCCCTGTCCAGCAGATGCGGCATTGATGGCCGTTGACGATCAGGCTGCGGCCCAGGAACGCGCTCATGGCGACAGCGGGCAGCGTCATCGTCAGGAGCACCCAGGACGGAGCGTGAACGAGGAGCCCGGTAGCCAGCAGCGCATAGAGCGCGAGGCCCAGCGTGGCGTTAGGCACGCCAAGCAGAGCCGAGCGCGGGCTGCGGAAGAGCACGCCGCAGCCGCCGTCTTCGAGACGGCAGATCTCCGGGCCCGTCAGCCAGCCGGGCAGCACGTAGTAGTGGCCGTACAACGCCGCGGCCGCGGCCGCGGTGCCCCCGAGCAGCGCCAGCCAGATCAGGACCTCTGACACTCCGGACACCAGTAGGTCAGCCTCGCATCTGTTCCGTGTTTCCGCACTTCGATCGTCCCGCCGCACCGGCGGCAGGGCAGCCGCGCGCGCCCGTAGACCCACAGGCTTTCTGCCGGATTGTCTCTGCCCGTCGTCCGCCGGCGCCCGGTGTGTGTGGTCAGGCCTGCCGACGAGCGCCCGATGTTCGCGAGCAGCAGTCGGCTCCCGGTGTCGACGAGCTGCTCGAGCTGACGATCGTCGAGCATCGCGACGGTGACGAACGGACTGACGCCGCACGAGAACAGCACTTCCGACTTGAAGACGTTGCCGAGCCCCGCGAGCAGCCGCTGGTCGAGAAGCGCGTCGGCGATGGGCAACGTCGGCCGCGCACGCAGGCGCCGGACCGCTTCGTCGCGGTCGAAGTGCGCGTCGAGCGCGTCGGGTCCGAGCTTGGCCAGGCCGGCGTGCTTCGAGAGATCGCGCTTCGCGTCGATCTTGATGAACTCGGCAACCGGGATGTTGAATCCCACCGCCTCGAAGTCCGCGGTCGCGACGAGCACGCGCATGTCCCCGGCCCTCTGACGCCAGCGCTCGCCGGGCCGGTAGATGTGCCAGCTTCCGTGCATCCGCATGTGTGTCCTGAGGACGAGTCCGCCGGAAAAATGCATCAGCAGGTGCTTGCCGAGCGAATGGACCTTCTCGACGGTCATCTCCGTCAGCGGGTGATCGTCGTGGACGCGCGTCAGGGCGGGAAACACCGACTCGAAGCGGACAACACGCCGGCCGGCAAAGGCGCGGTTCAACGTGGCCGCCGCGCGATAGATGGTGTCGCCTTCGGGCACTATTTGACCGTTTCTCCTGAATCGGGACCGGCCGTTCCGTTGTCACGGCCGGCAGATCAGTAGTCGCTACGCTCCTCGTCCGAACCCGCCGTGGCGGATCTGGAAGCCCATGGCCGAAGGGCTGAAGCCCGCGTCGACCAGGTACGCCGCCAGCGGGTGTTCCGCCGCCGGGAGACCGTTGACCTCGAAAACGAGGAGCCCGAGTCGTGCCAGCGTCGTGGCGACTGCGCGTGCCGTGGTTGAGCGCGCCGGTTCGTCCTCGGGGAGGAATGCCAGGAGCTGCCGCGCACCGCGGCTGATGTACGCAGCCAGCGCGCCATTGACGATCACCACGAGAGAGCCCGCGGATCGCGTCGGCCCAGCCTTCGCGCGCCCTTCGGGCGCGCTTCGGCTCGGGGCGCTCCGGGACGCCTCAGGCCAGCGCAGAATCGTTCCGTACGGATTCGCCGGGTCGGTCGCCGCGAGCACGACGACTTCCGGCTCGTCCGGCATCTCCCTGAGCGATCGGAGGAGGTCGAGCGCGGCGGGCAGCGCGAACTGCGTCGCGCCGACGTCGCTCGCGAAATAGCCGCGGCGAATGCGCCCCGCATCCTCGAGTGCCTTGAGGACGTCGTAGACGGCGCTGAAGCCGCCGGAGATGTTCTCCGCAGACGCGACCTCGCGAGTCAGGACGCCGTAGCGGGCGAGGAGCTGCTGCGCGAGCGCGGTGGCGGACTCGGTTGCGGAAACCCGCACAGCGGAGCGCGCGGTCATCAGCGACCAGCGGCCCCCGGCGGTCGGCGGCGCCATGCGCCGGCTCCTGAAGGAGCGGTGAGCCGTTCTCGGCCGCTGCTTGCGGTTCTTGCGCTCGGGTGCCGCGGTGAACGCACGGACCGCATGCAGACTGTCGTTCGTGAGGGCTCCAGCCCAGACGAGCGTCCAGATGGCGTCGACGGTGTCGCCAGGATAGCCGCCGCCTGCGGCCTCGTGCAGCGTCGCGAAGAAGGACGCCCCGTTGCGCTCGAGATGCTCGACAATCGCTCGCTCCCGTTCGGGAAGCACGCTCAGGGATGGTTGCCGCCGGAGTTTTGCGACGTGGTCGGTCAGGTAGAGTGCCAGCCGCCCGTCGCGTTCGCCGAGCGGTTCGAGTCCGCCCCACACCACTTCTCCCGCCGTCGTCAGCGCGTCGAGATCGGACGGCTGATAGCCTTCGACCCGTGCGGGCAGGATCTCGGTCTCGAGAATCGACGCGATGAGCGGCGCACCCTGCAGGCTCTCGATGGTATCGAGCAGCGCGTCCAATCCCGCGCGCCGGCGGACGACGCCCTGCCAGTGCGTGACGAGGCGTCCGAGGACCGCGGGCTCGACCGGTTCGACCTGATGCCTGAGCTTCGCGAGCGACCGGCGGCGAATCGTCTGCAACACGTCCGGGTCGCACCACTCGCGCCCCGTGCCACCAGGCCGGAAATCGCCTTCGAGCAGGCGCCCGCGGGCGGCGAGCTCTCTTAGCAGCGCCTCGGCGGTCGATCGTCCGAGACCGTACCGGTCGGCGAACTCAGCGGTGGTAAACGGCGCATGGGTCCGTGCGAAGCGCCGCACGAGGTCCAGCGCGGCGTGTGGCGCGGGTTCGAGGAGCGTCTCGGGAAGTCCCGGCGGCAGCGGCACACCGAGGCCGTCGCGGTAACGGCTCGCGTACTCGACCGGGATCACGCGCGCCTGACCGGCCAGCGTGACGCCGATCGCCCGCCGGGCTCTCGTCAATTCTGCGGCGGCCCGTCGCCCGTCGATGTGGGTGCGTGCGTCGATCTCTTCTACCGCGAGATCGCCAAGCCGAAGCAGCATGTCGTGCACCCCGTCGACGGTCCGCGTCCGTCGATCCTCGTGAAGCTGCTGGAGCTCGGCCTCGACATCGGCAATCGTGTCCGCGTCCAGCAGATCGCGCAGCTCGATCTCGCCGAGGAGCTCGCGCAGCTGCGCCTGATCGATCGACAACGCCTGCGCGCGACGCTCGGCGAGCGGGGCATCTCCGTCGTAGAGATAGTTGGCGACGTATCCGAACAGCAACGCCGCGGCGAACGGCGAGGCGACGGTCGAGTCGACGGTCGCGACCCGGATCTCGCGCCGTTCCATCAGGCTGAGCGTCTCGACGAGCGCCGGCATGTCGAAGACGTCCCGCAGACACTCTCGGTACGCTTCGAGGACAATCGGAAAGGATCCGAAGCGTGAGGCCACGGCCAGGAGATCGGCCGAGCGCTTCCGCAGTTGCCAGAGGGGGCTGCGGCCGCCGGGCCTGCGCTTGGGCAGGAGCAGCGCGCGGCCCGCGGCCTCGCGGAACTTGGCCGCGAACATTGCCGTTCCGCCGAGCTGGCTCAAGACGAGGGCCTCGACCTCGTCGGACGCGGGCAGCATCAGCCGGACATCCGGCGGCTCGTCGGTTTCCGGGAATCGCACCACGAACCCGTCGTCGGTCCACATCGTCTCGACGTCCAGCCCCGTTTCCGCGCGCGCGCGCTCGACGACGGCCATGGCCCATGGGGCGTGGATGCGACTGCCGAACGGCGAGAGGACGCAGACGCGCCAATCGCCCAGCTCGTCGCGGCAGCGCTCGATGAGGACCGTGCGGTCGTCGGGCACGACGCCGGCTGCCGTCATCTGATCGGCGAGATAGCGCAGGAGGTTTTCCGCCGCCTGCGCGTCGAGATCGTGATGCCGGACGAGCCGCTGCACGGCAGCCGCGGGCGGCAGAGCGACGAGCGTGCGCACGAGCTCGCCGACGGCGCGTCCGAGCTCCAGCGGCCTGCCAATCGTGTCGGCCTTCCAGAACGGCATCTTGCCCGGCTCTCCCGGCGCCGGGGACACGAGCACGCGGTCGTGGGTGATCTCGTCGATGCGCCAGCTGGATGCGCCGAGCAGGAAGGTTTCGCCGACGCGGCTTTCGAAGACCATTTCCTCGTCGAGCTCACCCACGCGCGCGGCGGGACCGTGCTGGCCCGCGAGAAAGACGCCGTACAATCCGCGGTCCGGAATCGTGCCGCCGTTGGTGACGGCGATCCGCCGGGCGCCCTCTCGCGCGGTCACCAGGTTCTCGATGCGATCCCAGGTCAGGCGAGGGCGAAGATCGGCAAAGTCGTCCGAGGGATAGCGGCCGGAAAGCATGTCGAGCACGCCTTCGAAGGTGCCGCGGCCGAGCTCGGCAAAGGGCGCCGCGCGCCGCACGGCGTCGAAGAGCCCGTCGACCGTCCACTGGTCCATCGAGACCATCGCGACCATCTGCTGCGCCAGGACGTCGAGCGGATTACGCGGATACCTGGTGCTCTCGATGTGCGCGTCGTGCATCGCGCGCGTCACGGCCGCGCACGCGACCAGATCACCGCGGAATTTGGGCACGATGATGCCGCGGCTCGCCTCGCCGATCGTGTGTCCCGAACGCCCGATGCGCTGCATGCCGCTCGCCACCGACGGTGGCGCCTCGATCTGGATGACGAGATCGATGGCGCCCATGTCGATGCCGAGTTCGAGCGACGAGGTGGCGACCAGGCCGCGGATGAGGCCGGCCTTGAGACGGTCCTCGACTTCGATCCGCTGGGGCCTCGCGACCGACCCATGGTGCGCCCGGACCATCGTTTCGCCGGCGAGCTCATTCAGCGCGCTCGCCAGTCGTTCCGCGATGCGCCGGCTGTTGACGAAAATCAGGGTGGACCGATGCTCCTTGATGAGCTGGAGCAGACGCGGGTGTATCGCCGTCCAGATCGTTGTCCGCACTGGACCCTGCGCGGCGGGTCCACTCGGGATGTCCTCGACCTGCCCGATGCGGGCCATGTCCTCGACCGGCACTTCGATTGTCAGGTCGAGCCGCTTCTTTTGCGAGGTGTCGATGATGGTGACATCTCTGTAGGAGGCCGGAGACAGAAGGGAGGAGGTAGGAGGCAGGAGGGAGGAGACGGGAATTGCCCCGCCGAGGAACCGCGCAACTTCGTCGAGCGGCCGCTGCGTGGCCGAGAGGCCAATCCGTTGAAGCGGCGCGGCGCCGGCCGGGCGGATCGCTTCGAGGCGCTCGAGCGAGAGCGACAGGTGGGCGCCCCGCTTGGTCGGGACGAGCGCGTGGATCTCGTCGATGATCACCGTGTCCACGGCTCGGAGCACGTCGCGGGCGTTCGACGTGAGGAGCAAATACAGCGACTCGGGCGTCGTAATCAGGATGTCGGACGGGTCGCGCTGGAATCGGGCGCGCTCGGCGGCCGGTGTGTCACCGGTCCGGACGGCGATCGCCGGGACGTGATGCGCGTCGCCTCGGGCGTTGGCACGGTTGGCGATGCCGGCGAGAGGCGCTCGCAGGTTTCGCTCGATATCGACCGCCAGCGCCTTGAGCGGCGAGACGTAGAGCACGCGGCAGCGCCGATTTCGGTCGGGCACGCCCTCGAACATGAGCCGGTCGATGCACCAGAGGAAGGCCGTCAGTGTCTTCCCACTGCCGGTCGGCGCCAGGATGAGGGTAGATTGTCCCCGCGCAATCGCTGGCCATCCCAGCGCCTGAGGTGGTGTGGGTCCGGCAAACGAGTGGCGGAACCATTCCGCCACGGCCGTGTGAAACAGGCCGAGCACGTCAACGGGGGAAGCCACACCTCATTCTAGAGCCACCGAGAACACGGCACACAAAGTTGATTGCCGCGCGCGCCCGATTCATGCAGAATTGAACCTTCGTCCATTCAGCATTCGGTATTCAGCATTCAGAATTTCTTTGACTATGGGTGACTCTGGAGAAGGCCTGGTCGACGCAGACGCGAGAATCCAGGAGCAGATGGAAGAGCGGGAAGCCGAACGGCGCCGCCGCGCAAACTCTCAGCCGGCACCGGATCCTGAGCGGACTCGAGCGATCGAATCGTTGCGGCTCGCCCGGGCCGAGCTCGAGCGTCAGTCGACGGCGACGTCGCATCCGGTGCGGAAGCAGCAGATCCAGGCGGCCCTCGCCGAAATCGACAAGCGGCTCGCGGCCAGCTAGATCACCGAGCTCCTTCACGGGACGCGGACTTCGCGGATCACGGCTCACGGGACGCGTCACGCGGATTTCCCACGGGGCGCGGGTCGCGCGGATTTCCTTCCCGGATGGCACGCAGAACCACAGGGTTCCTTTGTTGGTTCTCAACGGACGACTATTCGTGTGTCCGGATTCCTCCCCGTGCAGCTGCCACCGTTCTATTGACAGCTGTCTGATTCGTTGCCGACGAACCGGTTCTTCTGGACGGTATTGCCGATCACGGGTCCCTTCAGTCCGCACGTGTTCAGCTCCAGCGTGTTTCTCGCCACCGTGTTGCCGGTCGCAGACTGGCCACCGGTCACGAGGAATTCGATTCCCGCGGGATTCGACGCGACTGTGTTCCTGAGAATGAAGTTTCCCGTCGCGAGCGTATTGATGCGGATCCCAGCCAGCGTGCTGGCGGACACGACGTTGTGCTTGACTGTCACGTCCATCCCACCGAATACAAGGATGCCCACGCGGTTTCCTGTGAACGAGTTCTTCCTGATGACGTGATCGGTCGACGCGCTCCTGATCATGATTCCGCGGCTCAGGCTGTCCTTGAAGGCGTTTTCGCTGACCGTATTTCCGCGGCTGCCTGACTGAAGGTCAACACCGTCGACGTTCGCCTCGAACTGGTTCCGTTTGATCACGATCCCGGTCGACGCGCTGGTGAGCACGCCGGCCGCGAAGCTTCTGATGGTGCCTCCGTCGATGGTGACATCGGTCCGCCCAGTGACGGTGATTCCGGCACCCGTCCCCGAACCCGTGATCGTGTGGCCATTCAGATCAATTTTGATCCCATCGGCGCCGGCGATGAGCCCATTGCCGGCGCAGGCCAGATCGTAATCCAGCTTCAAGCTCTCGGTGATCGTCACGCCGCACAGGTCATTGGAGGGGTGCGATGCCGGTATCGGCCCGCTGGTGATTGACCTGAGAAAGAACGGCTCCCAGAAGTCGCAGTGCTCCTCGCGCAGGCGCTTGTCCTCACGGAGTGGCCAGTCGAGAATCAGGTAGTTGTCGGCCCCCCTTCCGCGTCCCTTCGGGTGTTTGTACATCGGCCAGCGAAGACCCTCCCCTTTGTGCTGATTCGGGTTGCCTGTCGCCGCAAAGCGCGTCCAGTAACCGGCGATGGCTCCAAAGAGCGCAAGGTCATCCGCGTTCAGCACGTAGTTCGACGGGGGACCGAAGTTGTTTCCGAACACAAAGTTTCTGTCGAGGCCGTGAATGACGAGGTCGGGAACGACCGCGTCTGCCTCGCGCTCGAAGGAGTATAGGTAGACCGGCGTCCCGGTCCGCTCGACGAGGCGTGCGACCCGGCGCGCTTCGCACGTCATCTCGACGTCGCCGGTCAACCGCGACAGCGCCAGTTTCGGCGACGCGAAGTCGGCCACGGGGTATTTCGCGAGAATCGCGGGCGCGTCGGCGGTACCGAACTCCGTCGCCACGGCCGTCTCGTACTGCTCCTCTGTCAAGCCGGCCGGGAAGCTCCGGTCTACATAGATCCACCCCTCGTCTCTCGTGGTTCCGATGATGATCGGCACGTGGTTGAAGACGCCGTCCTCGTAAAGCCGGCGAGGTTGATCGGGAATGTCGAGGCCGTCGACGACGGGACCCCAGGCAACGCGCGCAGTCTCAGTGAACTCCTGCTGTCCATTCGGAAAGGCCAGCAACACCTCGGCCCGTGTCTTGGAGCGCAGGCAGGCGAGGACCTGCGTCGGATCCGTGCAGCCCAGAGCGATGGCGAGACGGTCGCCCAGCGCCTCGGCATCCGCGAGCGTCGGCCACCGCGTCGAGGCGGACCCGCTCTGAATGATCGCCCGACTGAAGTAACCGGCGCTGCCGGGCGACACGACGTGCAGACTCACACTGTTGGCGCCGGCCGACTGCCCGGCGATGGCCACGTTGTCCGGATCGCCGCCGAACGCCACGATGTGTTCGCGAACCCATGCAAGGGCCGCGCGCTGATCGAGGAACCCGTAGTTTCCTGACGACCGATATCCGGGGTCCTCGGCCGTCAGCGCCCGATGTCCCATGAAGCCCAGCGGACCGACTCGATAGTTGGCAGCGACGACGATGGCACCGGTTCGTTCGACGAGATTCCTGCCGTTGCTGTCCGCCAGATTCGCGGACGCGGCCTGGAACGCACCGGTATGAATCCACACGATCACTGGCGCGGGCGTGGCAGGCAGCGGGTCGGGCACCCAGATGTTGAGTTTCAGGCAGTCCTCATTGCCAACCGTCGCTGTGCTGCCCGGCGGGTTGACATTCGGGCAGACAGGCGGCGCGACAGTCGCGTTCAGGGTCGCCGGGGCCCACGGTGCGGCCGCCTGTGGCGGTCTCCACCGTAAGTTGTTGACCGGCGGGGCCGCGAACGGGATGCCGAGAAACGCGCACGACGCACCCAGATCCAGCCCCTGCACGTCACCATTCGTTGTGCTCACCAGGCAGGACACCGCCTGCGGACGGGTCTCGGATGATGACCGCACGGGCGTTCCCGAGAGGACCGCCCAGCACAGCGCTCCCCAGGTACCCATGACTAGAGCCGCAACCTCACGACGTCGTTTCATGACTGCCTCCGCTGAATTCGGACGACAAACGATGGCGAGTCTGCGCGCTCCGTGGCAACAGGCAACAGCGTGCACCCGCATCTGCCCGCTAACGCCATTGATGCGAAAGGGGCTAGACTGCCGCCATCCCGGAGACGATCCCGTGACTGAAGACGAGCCAGGCTCGGCGACGCCCGCGCAAGTCCCCCTCGCGAATGACCGGCTGGACTCCTGGAAGGAAATCGGCGCTTACCTGAAGCGCGACGTGACGACGGTGCGCCGCTGGGAGAAGCGTGAGAGCCTGCCCGTCCATCGACATCTCCACGATCGTCGTGATTCGGTGTATGCGTACCGCCACGAAGTTGATCGGTGGTGGAGCGAACGGCGTAACCACCTCGCGGACAAGGTTTCGGTGGAGGCGGGTGACCCAGTCCGCAGTCGCGAACGACTCGGGTGGCTGCTGGCCGCGCTCTTCCTGGCAACGACGCTCGTCGCCGGCGCAGTGCTGGTCGTGCGGACCGAACGCGATGGTCCCCACGACGCCGCCCGTCTACGCTTCCTCGAGTTCCCGCCCGCCAATGCCAGCGTCGGCGCCATCGCGCTCTCGCCGACCGGACGTCAGGTGGCCTTCACGGCAACCCCTCGCGACGGCAAGCCGATGCTGTGGCTGCGATCGCTGGACTCGCAGGCGGCCGTGACCCTTCCGGGGACCGAGGGTGCCACCTACCCGTTCTGGTCACCGGACGGGCAATCGATCGGATTTTTCGCGGAGGGGAGACTCAAGAAGATCAGTGCTGCGGGCGGAACGCCTCAGATTATCTGCGACGCGCCGGGCGGGCGAGGCGGGACGTGGAACGCGAGCGGGACCATCCTCTTTTCACCGAGTCGCGAGAGCGGTCTGGCGCGCGTGGAGGACACCGGCGGGTCGCCAGTACCCGTCACGACCGTCGACCGCCCCCGCGAGCGTGGCCACGTGTGGCCGCAGTTCCTGCCCGATGGGAAGCACTTCATTTTTCTGGCCGACAGCAGCATGGCCGAGTACCACAACCTGTTTGTGGGTGCGCTGGAGACGTCGATCCCGAAGCGCCTGTTCAGGCTCGCGTCGGACGCGATGTACACACCCGACGGCTACCTGCTGTTCGCGGCTCTCGACGGAAAGTTGATGGCGCAGCGGTTCGATACGAGTCGGCTCGAACCTGCCGGGGAACCCGTGCCGCTCGCCGGCGAAGTGCTGCAGCAGTGGAGCGTCGACCACAAGGCCGACTTCTCGGTGTCGAACACCGGCATCCTGATGTTCCGTGCTCTCCGGGGGCTGGACACGCGACTCGTGTGGCGCGATCGAGCCGGGAGGTCATCGGTGCTCCTCGAGGCGCCGACACACTACACGGAACCCACGATGTCACCCGACCAGAAGCGGGTGGCGCTCGCGGTGTTCGATCCGCGGCCGTCCCCGCAGTTCGGTATCGGCGTGACGAAAGTAACGTCGGACATCTGGGTCATCGATGCTGAGAGCGGTGCGGGGTCGCGATTCACCTTCGACCCGGCGGCCGACTTCGCCCCCGTCTGGTCGCCGGATGGAACGCGCGTCGTGTTCTCATCGAATCGCGGGGGCGAGGTTGGTCTGTATCAGAAGAAGGTTGACGGCGCCGGCGGGGAAGAGCTGTTGCTCGGGACATCGGGATCGAAGCATGCCCAGGCCTGGTCGCCCGACGGCCGTTACCTCGTGTACGTCACCTACGACCCCATAACGCGGGAGGATCTTTGGCTGCTGCCCATGACCGCGCCTGGCAACCAGACACCGGTTCCGCTGCTGCAGACAGAATTCAGCGAAGAGCAGGCGACCATTTCGCCGGACGGCCGCTGGCTGGCGTACACGTCGAACGAATCAGGTCGATCCGAGGTCTACGTGCAGAGCTTTCCGTCCCCAGGGATGAAATGGCAGATTTCCACAGGCGGCGGGGGTGACGCCCGGTGGCGCGCCGATGGACAGGAACTGTATTACATCGGCGAGGATCGCCGGTTCATGGCCGTTGCGCTGAAGATTGGACGCACGGTCGAACGTGGCGCGGTAACGCCGCTGTTCGACTCGGGCATGCAGCCCCACTGGGCGGAGGCCCGCAACCACTATGACGTGAGCCGCGATGGTCGGCGGCTGCTCTTCATGTCGCCAGTCGACGACGACCGTTCCTCGCCGTTTACGGTCATCGTCAACTGGGCCGCCGGACTGCGTGGCGCGAAGCGAAGTCGGCCGCGACGTCCTTGTCGGGCGGTGGGGCGTCAACGGAGCCAGCTGACCCCAACCAGAAACTCGCTCGAGTTGACGCCGGGATTGACTTCGGTCAATACGCCGTCCGACATGTGATGAATGCGGTACTCCATGGAAAGGACGGCACTGCCGCGCAGCGGGATGGCCAGACCTCCTCCGCCTTGCGGGTTGAAGTTCACCCGCGAAATCTCGTGGGGAATCGGTGTGGCCGACAGCACGATCCCGCCGCCCGCTGAGATGAACGGTCGCACCCTGGCGCTCGGCGCAAAGTAGTACCGGAGCATCCCCATGCTGGAGAATGCGTACGCCGTCCCATAGTCATCGTGGAAGACCATGAGCGGGTTCACTTCCGCGGAGATGACAAAGTTGCCCCGACAGGGTCCCGCCGCGATGGGGCCCGTCACGACATGACTGAATCGAAACCCGAGCGACAGGAACTCGCTGTCCCCTAGCCCGCCCCATATGCTCATCGCGAAGTCGACGCCTGCGAGAAGCCCCAACTCGGTCTGGCCTTTGCGGAAGATGCCGTCCGGCGGCGGGTCCGTTTGCTGAGCGGCTGCTGATGTGGAAAGCGAGACGATCAGGATCGCAAAAACAATTAGGCTCTTCAATCTCCGGTAGACTAACAAGTCACATGCCCGGCTGTCTACCGACGAGGCGCGCTTTCAGTAGCTCGCACGGCCTTGGGCCCCTCACAAGGACAGGAAAAACTCATGCTCGAGCGGCGCAGGATCAGCCAATGCAGGTTGCATGTGACCCTCATTCTGGTCGGTTTCATACCGGCGATCGCCTTCGGTCAGTCAGCTAGTCCCGACGATCCAGCGCCGACCGAACAGAGCACGCCAGCGCCGGCAAAGCATCGCGATCCACGCCCCCTTTCTCCGAGTGTCTTCAATCTGTCGGTGAACGGGGGCCGCGGGCTGATTCGCACGATGTCCCCCTACCCGCTCGAGCCCGGGAAGATAGGATTCAGCGCTTCGGCGATGAATTTCGACCGCAATCCCGGGGACATCGATTTCTTCGAATTCCCGTTTTCTCTGGCGGTGGGATTGCCTGGGCGCACGGAAGTGTTCCTGCGCGTATCGCCCGTGCTGCGGACCAACAGTGTCGGCCAGGACCCGCTCGGGTTTCCCGTTCCGCCGCTGGACCTGTTCGTTGATACCTACCCCACTCCGGCGTCTCGTCGGGGCCCGAACTTCCTCTTCGCGCAGGAGGTGCCGTTCAAGTCCTACGATTTCCCAAGCACGGTCATCGACCCCCCGGGACACGGGGCCTTTTCGCAGTCTTCCGGCGACATCGCACTGGGCGCCAAGGTCAATTTCCTGTCGGAGGATCGACAGAATCGGTTCGGACTTGCTCTTCGCGGGTACGTGGAAATCCCGACCGAGAAGCCGAGGTACAACATACCTCCGTACCACGAGCGGGCAGGGCTTTCGGGGAAGACGGACATGGGCGTCGATCTCCTCGCGGCAAAGAGGTTCGCGATTACCGAGCTGCTGGTGAACGTCGGATACAAGCATGTGGGAGATCCCGATCGCGGGATACGCGTCCAGTTCGTCGATTCGTCGCGGAGCGACGCCGGCTTTCTCGTGGGCCAGCCGGAGGAGATCAAGCTGGATCTCCACGATCGGCTGCAGCTGTCGGTCGGCGCATCATTCCCAGCGTTCGCGATCATGCAGCACCAGGTGTGGTTGTTGACCGAATTCGACTACACGCGCTACATCGGCCACGGTATCCCGGTGGAGCGGCTCGTGCACCCCGCCGAGATGCGCCTCGGTCTCCAGGTGAACTTTCCCTGGTACAAGGCCCTGGCGCTCGGAATGGCGTTTCAGCTCCTGCTGAACGATGGTGGCGACGGAGATCCCCGGACGACGTTCTTGCTGACGCCCGACGGCAAGGGTGACATCAACTTCGGTGAGAACGTCGCGCCACAGATCTCATCCGAGGTGAAGGCGTTTCTCGCGAGCAGAGGCGCCACGTTTTCACCGAACAGCTCGAAGGTGTTCTCCACGAACAATTCTGACTTCGACCTGTGGCGAACCATCGATCCGGCCCCCAAGCAGGTCATCTCCCAGGGCGGAGGGAACATCCTCGCGTTCATCACGTGGCGGATCAACTGACGGGCGCCGCCGATCGCTCCGCGTGATCCGCGTCCCGTGAAAGAGATCCGGTGATCCGCGTCCCGTGATCCAGGGATCAGCGATCCGTGTCCAGTGCCGCCGACAGCATCGTCGCGAATGCCTGCGGCGTCGGTGGGCGACGGTCGGGATCGGCGTCGAGCGCGGAGCGAATGGCGCGCTCGGCGGTCGCGGGGATGAGGTCGGCGGGCATCGCCGGGACGCCGCGGGCCTGCGCCAGCACGACATCGGCCAGCGAGCCCCGCCCGAAGGGCAGTTCACCCGACAGCATTTCGTAGGCGACAACCCCGAGGCTGAAGACGTCGGTGCGTGCGTCTGCCTCGACGGCGTGGAACTGTTCGGGCGCCATGTAGGCCGGGGTTCCGATGATCATGCCCGCGGACGTCAGGGCTGTCTGCGCCTCGGACCCACTCTCCTCTGCGTCTTTCGAGAGCCCTTCGGTGACGATCTTGGCGACCCCGAAGTCGAGCACCTTGGCGGGGGCGCCGCCGCTCGGCAGGAGGATGTTCTCCGGCTTGAGATCCCGGTGCAGCACACCCTCGCGGTGCGCCGCGCCGATAGCGGCGCAGACCGCGGTCAGGATGTTCATCGATTCGGCCGTGTCGAGTCGACCTTCGCGCTGGAGGACGTGCCGGAGATCCTCGCCCCGGACGAGCTCCATGACGAGATAGGCGCCACCGTCGGGGAACGTGCCGTAGTCGTAGACGGCGACGATCGAGGGGTGCTGCAGCCGCGCGACGATCTGCGCCTCGCGGCGGAATCTGCGCCTCGCCTCCGGGTCGCCGAGCAGCTCCGCGCGTACGACCTTCAGCGCGACGAGGCGATCGAGCCGCATGTCGCGTGCGCGGTAGACGGCGCCCATCCCGCCTCGGCCGAGGAGCTGTTCGATCCGGTACTTGTTGTCCACCGTGCGAGGCACCGACGGCACGGACCGGAGCGTGGTGCCATCCGACGGACACTGCGACACGCCGGCCTCTTCGCAGCGCCCGCACTTCGGGCACTCCATCATGGGTTCGATGGCCGTGACGATGCGCGTGCGATCGCCGTCATCCTGCGTGTCCCGGTCGACGCGCCGGCGCAGCCGCACCACGTCGAACCCGAGTGCCATCTGCGCGGCGATGCTGGCGAGCAGCTGGCGATCTTCGGCCGTGTAGGCCTCTTCGGAGCGGCGCTCGCCGAGCGCAATGACGGCGATGAGCGAACGGTCCTGGCCGACCACGGGTACGAGCAGGACGGCGCCCGTGCACTCGAGCCACTCGCGCTCCTCGGGTGGCAGGCGTCGCGCCGGCGACCGCGGGTCGCTCAGCACGATCTCGAGCGGCTCGTCGGACCACTGGAGCATCGACACGAGCCCGCCGTCGAGCGGCAGCGGCTCGGCGCTGCCGTGCATCACGCTCACGGGCGACAGGCGGCCTTCGTCGATCCCGCTCACCAGAATCGCGATCATCACCGGGTGCAGCGCCTCGTCGAGCTGGTTGACCACCATCGTCGCGAGATCGGCAGGGTCGGTCTCGAATCGTACTCGGCTCGCGAGCGACAGCAGGATCTTCCGCGCGTCGTACTCTTCGCGGAAGAAACGCTGGTCGAGCCACTGACGCGCGCGTTCGCGGTTCATGAAGGTCACGGCAGAGGCGATGATGAGGAGCGCGTAGAGCGCCGAGCTGCTGGTCGCGATGTCGGCGAGCGTGCGGTCCCGCTCCCGCACGAGCGAGACGACCAGCGCAAGCGCCGGCAGAGAGATCAGTAACGTCAGCGTACGGTTGGCGAGCGCGTACTGCAGGCTGCGGCGCAGCACCACGCGCGGTCCGAGCACATGCGCGACGCCCACTGCGTAAACCAGGCCGAAGGCCGGGAGCAGCACCAGGCCGTCGAGGATGGCAGTCACGGGGCCGGGATACTGAGGACCGTTGGCATTGAACAACTGGGCGACGATCGGAATGCCGTCGCGGACGGCATACGCGAGGACTCCCGGAACAGCGGTATAGAGCGCCATGCGGATACGGCGCCGCTCGTTTGCGTTGTGATTGAACCGGTAGCGGTAGCCGCCCTCGGCCATCGCGAGGACGTTGACCGCGAGCGCCGCCGCGAACGCCGCGTAGTACACGCCGGGATGCGTCGCGTCCCAGACAGCGGGGCCGCGCGCGGATTCCACGCCTGCCAGATACAGCCCCGTCATGAGCGCCGGGCCGACGAGCGGTGCGGCGGCCAGTAGAGGCACCGCGTGGAGCCAGGGATAGCGGTCGAGGAGGCGCGACCGCGTGGGGAAGTAGAGAATCGCGAGGGCGATCGACGGAAAGGCGAGCGGGCTCGCGATCCACGCGAAGACCGTGAGCACGGGGCGCAGGAGCCGTATGTCGCGTTCGGCGCCGAGCAGCGGGCCACCACCGCCGACGGCGCTGAAGGCGAACGCGAGCACGCAGAGCCCTGCGGTGAGCTCGTAACTGCGCATCAGCAGGAGCAGCACCGCAGCGGCCGCGAAAACCGACGTCTGGACGATTATGCCCAGATGGCGCTGCGCCCAGCCACTGGCGCCAGAGCCGAGCGCCGACGGCCGCTCGAGCGTGACGCGGCGCACCGTACCGTCCCTTGCCGCAACGTCCCACATGACGGATCCTCGGACACCCGATCGATAGAAGTCACGCCAGGCCGACATCCGTCCGGCCTCGGTGTCCAGCCGTTCATCGAACGCGACACCGCGCCCGTCATCGAGGCGATGCTGACCGAGCAGGCGCTCGCCGGCAATCACGCCGTTCCCATCTGCCGGGCTCCCCGGCGCCACGCGCGTGATCTCGGGCGCAACGGTGAAGAAGTGCCCGATGTCAGGCGGACGTGCCTTGAGTGGAAGGTGAGCGGCGGGATCGCCGGCGAGTGTGGCGCCGGTTCCAGCGGGCCAGAGGAATGGCCTCACGAGCAGGACTTGGATCACCGTGTAGACAACGGTGAGGGCGACGACACCGATGACGGCCCAGGCAAACGGTGTCAGCCGATCCAGTCGGACAGGTTCCGAAGCGGGGGCCATGCGCCCCGTATTATGTGCCGAGCCAGCCGCTCGAGCGCTCAGGCCCTCAGTTCAGTGGCCCTGTCGAGGATCGCGCGGATCTCGGCCGCCTCGAGCGATTCGACCTGCAGGAGCTCTTCCGCGAGGAGGCGGACGGCGTCGCGGTTGTCTTCGATCAGGCCGCGCGCCCGGTCGTAGCCGTTCATGATCACGCGGCGGATTTCCTCGTCCACACGTTGCGCGGTTGCTTCGCTGATCCCGTGAGGGCGGTCGGCTTCGAACGCGTTCCCCGGCTTGCGGTAGGCGAGGGGACCGAGCTCAGACATGCCCCACTCGCACACCATGTGCTGGGCGATATCGGTGGCACGCTCGATGTCGTTCGACGCGCCGCTCGTCATGTGGTTCATGAAGAGTTCTTCGGCGACGCGTCCGCCCATCAGCACGGCCACCTGCGTCTCGAGGAAGCCTTTCGTGTAGGTGTGCCGATCCGCCTCCGGCAGCTGCATCGTCACGCCCATTGCGCGGCCGCGCGGGATGATGGTGACCTTGTGCAGCGGGTCGGCGTCGGGCAGGAGCGCCGCGACGACGGCGTGACCAGCTTCGTGGTAGGCGCAGTTGAGGCGATCCATGTCGCTCAACACGATGGAGCGCCGCTCGACGCCCATCAGCACCTTGTCGCGCGCCGCGTTCAGGTCGGCGTCGGTGACCGTGGTCCGTCCGGCACGGCCCGCGAGGAGCGCGGCTTCGTTGACGAGGTTCGCAAGGTCGGCGCCAGAGAAGCCTGGAGTGCCTCGCGCGATGACGCGGAGGTCCGCCCCGGCATCGACGGGGATCTTGCGGGTGTGGACGCGGAGAATGGCCTCGCGGCCTTTCAAATCGGGGTTGCCGACGGTCACTTGGCGATCGAACCGCCCGGGCCGGAGGAGCGCCGGATCGAGGATGTCGGGACGGTTGGTGGCGGCAATCACCACGATGCCGCCATGCGCCTCGAAGCCGTCCATTTCGACCAGCAGCTGGTTGAGCGTCTGCTCGCGCTCTTCGTGGCTGAGCGAGCTGCCGCCCCGGCTCCGCCCAACGGCGTCGAGCTCGTCGATGAACACGATGCAGGACGGATGGCGCCGGGCATCCCGGAAGAGACGGCGGACGCGCGACGCGCCCACGCCCGCATACATCTCGACGAAGTCCGACCCGCTGGCGAAGAGAAACGGGGCCCTCGCCTCGCCGGCGATCGACCGCGCCAGCAGCGTCTTGCCCGTGCCGGGAGGCCCCACGAGCAGGACACCCTTCGGGATACGCCCGCCGATTGCCGCGAAGCGACCCGGTTCGCGCAGAAAATCGACGATTTCCTGCACCTCGTCCTTGGCCTCATCCACGCCGGCCACGTCCTTGAACGTGATCACGTGTTCGCCCTGCTCGGCGATGCGGGCGCGGCCCGAGATGGACGGGATGCGCCCGGCCGTGGTCCGATAGACGGTGAAGGCGAGGAGCGCGAGGAATGCCGCCACCGTTGCCGTGGCGCCCCAACTGAGCGAGCCCGGTTCGGGCGCGGGAATCACGTCGACGCGAATGTCCCGGCGGTAGAGGTCGTTGACGAATGACCCGTTGGCGGCGAGAAACTCGGGAGGAGCGACAGTCTGCGCGACGCTGCCGTCGCGCAAGACGACTCTGATGACGGGGTCCGCGAAGGTGACGTCGGTGACCTTGCCGGCGTCGACGGCCCTGAGAAAATCCGAGAAAGCCAGTGCAGGTGGAGCGGCGGCCCTGGTGGCGAAGTAGAGGCCGGCAACCGCGCTCAGGAAGAGGGCGGCCGCGACGAGCACGGTACGAGGTCTCCGAAAACGCGAGAACTCCAACAGCAGGTCCGTTTCGCAAAGGCAGCCGGCGCGCGCAGGCACCAGGCCCCGCACGCTGACCGCATTACTGAATTAGATTGAGGTAAAGGACACTCCGCTGGGGATTGGAATGCTCATCCCATATTACACGAGCTAGCTTTCACCGGCAAGCCGCATGAACCTTTTCTCGGCCTGGCTCGTCCACCTCTACACCGCGTCCGGCGCGCTCGCCGCGTTTTTCGGCACGCTCGCGGTGTTTGCCGGCAACTACCGTCACGCGCTGCTCTGGATGGTGGCCGCTACGGTCGTCGACGCCACCGATGGACTGCTGGCGCGGAAGATCCGGGTCAAAGAGCGGCTCCCCGGGTTCGACGGCGCGCGCCTCGACGACGTGGTGGACTACCTGACGTTCGTGTTTCTGCCGGTGCTCTTCCTCTACCGGTCTGGAGCGCTGCCGGATGGCTGGAGCGGAGGCGTCGCGTCGGTCGTGCTCCTCAGCAGCGCTTATGGTTTTGCCGCCGACGACGCCAAGACGAATGACCACTTCTTCACGGGCTTCCCGTCGTACTGGAACATCGTGGCGCTCTACCTGCACATCGCGGCGCTCTCGCCGGTGTGGAACGCCGTGATTCTGCTGGCGCTGAGCGCGCTCGTCTTCTGGCGCATCGGCTACGTCTATCCGTCGCGGACCCCGACGCTTCGCGGGCTGACCATCGGGCTGGCCGTCTGCTGGACGGTCATCGTCGTGGCCATGATTCTGGAAATTCCTCGCGTGCCGCCGGCGCTCTTTGCCGCGTCGTTCATATTCCCTGTCTACTACGCCGTGCTCTCCTTCGTGCTTCATGCCCGCCGTCCGGTGCGGCTGCGACTGTGACAACGCCGCCAAAATCGCTCCGCGACCGTGCCGCCGCCGTCTTCTTCGCGGTCCTGGTCGTCATGGCGGCGTTTGTCGTCACCTGGCTCGTGCGGCAGGGCTACGCCGTGCACCGGTTGACGCGCGGCGTGGGCGACACCTGGTTCCTCGCCGCCGACGGCCGGCGCTGGTTCCGGATGGACGAGCAGCGGCGCGATGTTCCGCTCAGCGAGATCCCCGAGCACCTGCAGCACGCGTTCATCGCGATCGAGGACCACCGGTTCTATGCGCACCCCGGCGTCGATCCCATCGCGCTCGGGCGCGCCGTCGTCCGGAACTTCCGTGAGCCGGGCACGGTCCAGGGCGGGAGCACGCTGACGCAGCAGCTCGCGAGAACGCTCTTTCTCTCCAACAAGAAGACCTACGGGCGGAAGGTTCGCGAGGCGGCGCTGGCGCTGATGATCGACGGCCAGCTCAGCAAGGCTGAGGTACTCGAGCTCTACCTCAATCGCATCTACCTGAGCGCGGGTGTCTACGGCGTGGAAACGATGTCGCGGCATCTCTTCGGGCGCCCGGCGAAGCAGCTGAACCTCGCGGAATGCGCGCTCATCGCCGGGCTGGCGCGCGCGCCGGCGACGCTTTCGCCCTGGTCCAATCTCGATGGCGCAATCGCCCGCAGCCACGTCGTCCTCACGCGAATGCGCGAGGAAGGGTTCATTACCGAGTCCGAAGAGCGCGAAGCGCGGCAGACGAGCATTCGTATCCGGCCTTATCCGGGCACGAGCGATCCGCGGGCGGGTTACGCGAAGGAGTTCCTGCGCCAGCTGTTCCGCGAGCGGTTCGGCGGCGACCATCCGCCCGACTGGGAAGTCCGCACGACCTTCGTCCCCGCGCTGCAGGATGCGGCCGAGCAAGTCGTGCGCAGCGGGCTCGCCCGGTTCAACGACCCAGATCTCCAGGCGGCGCTCGTCGCGATCGATCCACGCACGGGCAACATCCTGGCGCTCGTGGGCGGTCGCGACTTCGCGCAGTCGCAGTTCAATCGCGCGAGCCGCAGCCGGCGTCAGCCGGGATCGGCGTTCAAGCCGCTGCTCTATGCCGCAGCGCTCGAGAACGGCTATTCGCCCGTGTCGCTCATCGACGGGCTGACGACGATCGAGCCGCAGGGGCCCGACGAGTGGGCACCGAGGAATGCCGAGGGCGACATGCCCGACGAGCTGACGTTGCGGGCCGCGCTGCTCGAGTCGAACAATCGTGCGGCGACCGCGTTGCAGCAGCGCGTCGGATCGCGCCCGGTGCTGCGCCTTGCCTCGCACGTGGGCCTGCACGACATGCCCGACGTGCCATCGCTGTCGCTCGGCACCGGCCTCGTGACACCGTTGGAGCTGACCGCGGCTTACGCGACGTTTCCGAACGGCGGGCTGGCCGTGGCGCCGCGGGCAATCGTGCGCGTGCTCGATGCCGACGGCGATGTGGCACTCGACAACCCGATCCAGAGCGAGCGGGTCGTATCGGTGCAGACCGCGTATCAGATGGTGTCGATGCTCGGCGACGTCGTCGACCGTGGAACGGGGCAGGTCGTGCGGCGTGCGGGCGTGACGTTTCCCGTGGGAGGGAAGACCGGGACGACCAATGATTTCAAGGACGCCTGGTTCGTCGGGTTCTCGTCGAATCTGGTCGTCGGCGTCTGGGTCGGCTTCGACCAGCCGAAACCCATTGGCCGCGAGGCCTACGGGGCGCGCTATGCGGCGCCGATCTGGACCGAATTCTTGCGCCGCGCCGCGCGCACGCGCCCGCCCGAGGCCTTCGACGCGCCGGCTGGCCTCAAGGAAGTGACGCTCTGCCGGGTCTCGTACCATCGGCCCGTCGAGGGGTGCCCCACCTATACCGAATATCTCAAGCCCGACGACAAAGCGCCGAGCGGCCTGTGCACGATCCATCAGGGGAGCATCAAGCAGCAGGTGCGCCGCGCGATCGAGGGAGTGCTCTCGGGGCTGGGGAAGCGGATTCGGGGCATATTTCGGTAAAGAAACCGATGAGCGGCCTGCCCTCGTCGCCGCCAGACCTGGGATGGGCAAGTCGACTGGTGCCCGTGACGCGTCCTCTTCTTGCCTTCTTCTCGCTCACTTACGCTGCGACCTGGACGTGCTGGGCCGCGGCCGCGGCGATCTCTCGCGGGAGTGCGTCCGGCGATTCCGTGCTCCCGGTGCTCGCGGGCGCGCTGTTCCTTCTCGGGACCGTCGCTCCATCACTGGTGGCGCTCGCATTGACCGAGCGGGCCGACGGACGCGCCGCCACGCGCGCGTTGCTCGAGCGCGTCTTCTTGTGGCACGTCGGCTTTCGCTGGTACATGTTCGCCGTCGGCTACATACCGGCGATCAAGCTCACCGCTGCGCTCGTGCATCGCGTCGTCACTGGCGCATGGCCCAGGTTTGGCGATGAAGCGTGGTATGTGATGGCCATAGCGATCGTCTTCTCCACCTGGGTGCAGGCGGGTGAGGAAATTGGCTGGCGCGGCTACGCCCTTCCGCGACTGTCGGCCGGCCTCGGCCTCGGCCCGGCGAGCGTGATCCTCGGAGTCATCTGGGCCAGCTGGCACCTGCCGCTGTTCTTTTTTCCGGCAGCGGACACGCTGGGGCAATCATTCCCGCTGTACGTGGTCCAGGTCACCGCCCTGTCGGTTGCCGGGGCGTGGCTGTATTGGCGAACAGGAGGAAGCCTGCTGCTCGTCATGCTGCTGCACGCGGCGGTCAACAACACGAAGGACATCGTTCCGTCGGCTGTCCCGGGCGCGACGAATCCGTTTGCGCTCAGCACGTCGCTCGTGGCGTGGCTCAGCGCCACGTTGCTGTGGATTGTGGCTGGGTATTTCCTGGTGCGCATGCAGGGCAGGAGGCTGTTCGCGCCTATCGATGCGCCGACGACACGAGCAGCCGCATAGGATATGTGACGTCCCCGGGAGGATCCATGAACACGTGTCCGGATATCTGGTGAGTGAACGCATGCACATGTCAGGAATACCGTTCGCGATCGACCGACTGGTCGCAGGTCCCGCGAACCCAACACGCTGGCAAGAGCGGCCAGGCCTACTGGCGCACGCAGCATTTCGGCGCGATCCGCGTCCGCATGGTCGAGTACCTCGTCCGGGTACGTCGCCGATCATTGGTGCGTCAAGGGACACATCCTGCTGTGCATTGAAGGCGAGCTGCACACCGAGCTCGAAGACGGTCGCAGGTTCACGCTGAAGGCCGGCATGAGCTACCAGGTCGCCGACAATGCCGAGCCGCACCGCTCGTCCACGCCGGTTGGGGCGACGCTGTTCATCGTCGACTGAGCGTGGCCCGTCAACTCTTCGGCGTCAGCGGCGTGAACCACTGGAGCACGGTGTAGATGGCAGGCGTGGTTCCAACGTTGGTCATGTTCTCGTTCTCGTTCACGCCGAAGAAAATGACCGAGCCCGCGCCGACCACCTGCTTGCGGCCGTCGATGTTCACCTCCACCGTGCCTTCCTTGATGATTACGACCTCTTCTTGCGGATGACGGTGAAGAGGGCCGGTGTTTTCGCCGGGGTTGAGCGTCGTGATGTGGGCGTGCAGGCGATCCAGCGTGCCGGTACGCCCGTCGAGAACGTCGCGCCGCTGTCCGTTTCGTGTCGGCGTTGGCACGAGTGTCTGCCAGTCAATGACTGCTGATTGCATCAGTTTTGTCTCCGGAACTGGCGCGGGCCGCTGCCGTGGAAGGACGGCAAGCACCACGAGCGTCGCGAGGCACATCGTTGATTTCATGGGACCGCTATCATACGCCTGCGACGAATTTTGCGGGGATCGTTGGACGGATGGCGCAGGGCAGGCTCAGGCTCAGGGCTCTCGGAAGACTCAGTGACGATCTTGGGCCAGGGTCGTGAGGATCTTGCTGATCGCCGAGCGAGACGGGCAGGAGCCATCACATGGATATGTTCAAGGTGAACGAGTTTGCAACGCGTTACGCGACGGCATGGTGCAGCCAGGCGCCTGAGAGTGTTGCGGCGTTCTACGCCGAGGACGGCTCGCTCAGCGTCAACGATGGCGCGCCGGCGGTCGGCCGACAGGCCATCGCTGAGGTCGTGCGAGGCTTCATGCGCGCGTTTCCGGATATGAAAGTGACGATGGATGATGTGGTCCGTGCAGCCAACGGCACCGCGTTCCATTGGACACTGACGGGAACGAACAGTGGACCTGGCGGCAAGGGAAAGCGCGTACGAATCAGCGGACGTGAGCTGTGGCAATTCGACAGCCATGGCCTTATCCGGCAGTCGACGGGCAGCTTTGACAGTGCGGAATATGACCGGCAGCTAGAGTTCGGAGCTGAGAGCTGAGAGCTGGAAGCTGGAAGCTGTCTTAGTAATTCAGCCAGTACGAGAACTTCACCAGGAACACGTTGTTCGCCGGCACGCCGAAGATGCCGCCGAAGTCCCGGCTGAAGCGGAACTTGCCGAAGGACTCATTCTCCTCGCGGCCCTGCTGCCAGACGACGAACAGCGCCGAGCCCGGCCGGTACTCCCAACGCAGCACATTGGTCGTGCGGAACGAGCGGAAGTTGAAGTCGGCGTTGCCGGCATACGCATATGGCGCGTAGCGTGACTGCCAGTCCTTGGCGCGGCCGTCGACGAGTTCCTTATAGCCGCTGTATTCTCCGGCTGAGACGAACGGCTCAGCGTAGATCTGCAGCGACAAAGTGGGCGACATCGTATAGTTCACGCGCGTCGTCAACGCTACCGTCGTCTGATCGAGGCGCGCGAAGACATAGTGCGTGGGCGTGCCGGCCTGCTCTTGGTTGGTGACCCACTGCGCGTCGTTGTTCGAGAACCCGAAGCGGAAGCCGCCGCTCACCGAGAGGGAAGGCATCGGCCGGAACGTCAGCGACGGGCTGGCGTCGAAGAAGTGCTGGCCGAACTCCGCGTCGCCGCCGCCGAGGAACGTGTCGAAGGCGACGAGCTTGCGGTCGTCGGTGTTGACGTAGCTCCAGAGGCTCCACTGGTCCTCAAAGTTTGCCCCCGGCCCGCCGCGCGTGGCGCGGTCGTCGAAGCTTCCGCGCTCGCGGTTGATGCCGAACCCGGTATTCCAGTTGTTCTTGAACGACCAGTGCGCGTTGACGTTGCCGCCGAGGCCCAGGCGATCGCCGTCGAAATTCTGGCTGCCCCACTGGTTGATGTTGAACCGGAAACTGCGGATGTACTTGCCCGGCTTGTCGTGACGCCACTGCAGCCAGTTGCTCTGCGAAATCTGATCGGCGCGGCGGATGAACCCGAGGTCGTTGCTGTCGAATCCCGGCGACTTGAAGCCGATGTTCGACTCGAAGCGCACGCGGGCGCCGGAGATCTTGCGAAACGCCAGAAAACCTGACTGCCCGCTCAGATTAGTACGCGTTGGATCGAGCTCGACGTGCGTGGCGTCCGGCCGCTGAAAACTATGGACGTTGTTCTCCTGCAGCCGGGCGATTGCCGCTTCGGTGCCGTTGATGCTGGTGCCGGCCCAGTAACCCGCGACAGCGTACCGCTTCTGCATCAGCCGCAGGTCCCAGTCGATGCCGCCCGAGTAGGCGGAGTTGGCAAGAAGGCGCATCGGGCTGCGCTCATCGCCGACGTTGCGGTTGGTCGCCGTCATCATCAGGCCAACCGCCGACTGGTTGGCGAACTCCCGGCGTGCGCGGCCGACGGTGTAGCTGGCGAACGGTTCGATCGGCGCAGCTGATTGCTGTGAACCGAACGCTACCTGGGCTTCTTCTTCTGCTGTCAGCGCGTTGAGGATGCCGACCGAGAAGCCGCCAATCCGGCCGGTGACTTTCGTCGCGCCGAGGATCGTCGTGTTGGACGGCGCCGACACGAAGCCATCGTCGGGCACGTCGGCCGAGAGCTGCGGCTGGCGTCCGATGCGGCGCGTGTAGAAGAGACCGGTGCAACTACCATCGTTGCAGTCCATGTCGAAGCGAAAGACGCCGGATCCTTCGACGAAGAACGGCCGGCGCTCGGGGAAGAACGTTTCGAACGCGCTGAGGTTGACGACCGCGGGATCCGCCTCCACCTGTCCGAAATCGGGATTCACCGTCGCGGTCAGCGTCAGCGCCGGCGTGATGGCGTACTTCATGTCCAGGCCGATCGACGCGCCAGGGTCCACACCCTTGACGAGCGGATTGCCACTGTCGGGTTGCGTCGATAGGTCGCCAACGGTGTAGGGCACAAGCTCGAGGCGCTTCGGTGACTTGGACAGCTCCAGGCCGCGCAGCTCCCCGAACTGCGAGACGATGCCGTTGGTGCTCTTGGCGATGAGCGGCCAGGTCGATGTTTCGTTGAGGCGTGCAATCTGGCGCGACAGCGCGAATCCGAACGTCGGTTTCTCTGATGCCGGAAACCGGAGCTGCGAGAGCGGGATGCGGAACTCGGCGCTCCACCCGTCGGCGCGCTTCGCGACGACCACGTCCCACACGGCGTCCCATCCCTGATCCTCGTCGCCGTCGTTGAAGTAGTACTTGTCCTGCTTCACGCCGGCCGGGTTCACCGAGAACTCGTAGGCCGTGCGCTTGTCGTGGTACGAGTCGATCACGACGGCGACCCAGTCCGAGGGCGACTGCGTGTCGCGGCGCGTCAGGAATCCCGCGATCTTGTCCGGTTCCGGGTCGTGCGCCAGGATCGCGACGTAGAGGTGCTGCGCGTCGTACGCCACGCGCGCCTCGGTCGGGTAGCTGGGTGCCGCGCCTTCTTTCGGGTCACGCTGGACGAATCCATCGATCTTCGGCGCCCGCGACCACACCTCGTCCGTCAGCTCTCCGTCGAGCTTGAGCGCCGTCGCTTCTCTCACCGGCACCGCCTCGACCCACGTCGCGCCGCTTTCCGCGGGGCGGGCCTTCGGCGCCGGCGGGTCGTCGGTGCGTGCGAGCAACGGCCGCGCCGTCAGCGAACAGCAGACAAGCAGGGAGAGCAGAGCAGCCTTCTTCATGGACCGAAGGCTTAGACGAAAGCCAGAGGTGTTAGGTTTGCAGCAGGAGCGCCGAGCGGGGGTGGGGCCCCGCGAGCATCAAGTCATGCTGACCGTCTCGAAGTAATGCAGACAGTCCTACGGAGCAGCTGAGCTAGAAGAACACAGTGTTGCCGTTCTTGGCGACGAGCGCGTCGATCTTCTTCTTCATTGCATCCCGCCGGCGGATCAGGGCCTGTATCTGACGGCCGTCCAGCCAGGCGCCCATCGTCGTCTTCAGTCCCGCCTCGTCGAGCGCGAGCATGCGTTCCCACAGCTTGCGGTCGATGTTCTGCAGTTCCTGCGGGAGTTTCGCGTCGGTGACGAAAGCCCGTGAGTGATCGATGAGAAAAATGTGCCAGTCGGCATCCACCAGCAGGTTGCCCTTGTTACGATCGCTGTTGCTGATGAGATCGTCGAACATCTTCATGCGCGCCAGTTGGAATCCCCACGTCGCGGGTTTGGGAATCGGGAGAACGCTCTCCCACGATCGGACACCTTCGAGCCACATCACGGCGGCGCCAGTGTCGTTATTGACGCGCCGTTCGACGACGACCGGGACCATGTTCAAGCCGAGCAGCTTGTCGAGTTCGTACGCGGCGATTTCCGACTTGTAGCTCTCGAAGTAGCCGTTCGTGATGCCTGGGCGCAGCGGCTTAAAGGCAAACGAAGCGACAAGACCGCCCGGTGCCAGATACGCTCGCTCCGGGTGCGTAACGCCGACGGGGATGTCCGCGACCTTGTCGACCTTGGCCGTCCGCAGATATTCCTCGAACTCCGCGTTCCGCTCCTGCCAGACGTTCGCGCATACGACGGGCTTCGGTTGGGCCTGGGGCAGGGCGACGACGAACAGTGCGAGAAGCAGGGCGAACATGGGTGGGTACAGTAGCACAGGGGGCTCAGGCGTTCGGGGCTCGGGGCTCGGGGCTCGGGGCTCGGGGCTCGGGGCTCGGGGCTCGGGGCTCGGGACTCGGGACTCGGGACTCGGGACTCGGGACTTGGAACTATGTGCGAACCCCGAACCCCGAACCCCGAACCAAGTCCCATGGTCTAATTGACCCGTGCTCTCTCCCGGGCAACTCCTGGACGATCGCTACGAGATTCTGGCGCTGCTGGCCGAAGGTGGGATGGGCGCCGTGTATCGGGCGCGCCGGACGCTCCTCGGCGACGAGGTCGCGATCAAGATCGTCCGCGGCGAGCACGGTGGATCGGGTTCACGCGACCGGTTCTTCCGCGAAAGCCGCGCCAGCGCCCGCCTCCGCCATCCATACATCGTCTCGATTCTCGACTTCAATGTGGACGATGAGGACCATCCGTTTCTGGTGATGGAGCTCCTCAACGGCCCGTCGCTCAAGGACGAAGTTGCCTCGAAGGGCCGGATGACCCTCGCGGAGGTGCAGGCGATCGTGCCGTCGCTCTGCACGGCGCTGCAGTTCGCGCACGACCTCGGGATCGTGCACCGCGACCTGAAGCCGGCCAACATCGTGGCGCACGAGTTCTCCCCGGGCCAGCGCGTCTACAAGATCGTCGACTTCGGACTGGCCAACCTGCGTGACACGGAGGAGACGCGGCTGACGGGCCCGCACGAGTTTCTGGGGACGATTGCGTACGCGTCGCCCGAACAGCTCACCGGCGCCGCGGTCGACTCGCGGTCAGACGTCTACAGCCTCGGTGCTGTCGTCTACGAGATGTTGACCGGGCGGGTGCCGTTTGGCGGGCCGGACGCGATGGCCATGCTGACCGCGCACCTCAGTGGCGCGGTGCCGAAGGTCTCGGAGACGATCGCCGACGTGCCGGCCTGGGTCGATATTGCCGTCAGCCGCGCGCTAGCGAAGGATCCCGCCGATCGATGGGCGACGATCGCCGACTTCGGCCACGCGCTGCTCGCCGGAGACGGTGGGTCGACCACCGCGATTCACACGGCGCCGTCCCAGGGCGGATTGATGTCGACCTACGATCTCGGCGAACGCATCGGGCGCGGACGGCTCGACAGCGTGGTCTACAAAGGCACGCATCGAGCGCTCGGCCACCCGGTCGCCATCCGCCTGCTGCGGCGTGACACGCAGCGCAACTGGGAGGGCGCGCGCGCGCGATTCATGCGCGAGGCGCAGTCGCTGCAGGTGGCGCATCCGTCGATTATCCAGGTGCGCGACTACGGCGAGGAATCGGACTTCGTGTATCTGGTCACCGACTACATCGTTGGTCAGAGCCTGCGCGAAGTGATGACCGCCGCCGGCCCGATGCCCTGGCCGCGGCTGTCGCGGCTGCTGTCGCAGCTCGTCGAAGCCACGCGCATGCTGCACCGGCGCAAGGGACTCCTCTGCGGCGTGAGTCCCGACATCATGCGGGTGACGACTGACGATGACGGCGAACGTCTGTTGATCTCGAGCGCAGGGGTCTGGCAGGCGCAGGACCTTCTCGCGACGCTCAAGGACGACACGCTGCGGGGCGTGGCGCTCGCCGACGCCGAACTGCACTACACGGCGCCGGAACTCATGACGGGAAGGAACGCCGACGTGCGCTCCGACGTGTTCACCATGGGCGTCCTGGCCTACGAGATGGCGACGGCGACGCTGCCCTATGACGGCGCGTCGATGCCCGACCTGCTCGGCAACATGCTGCGCGGCGAGCCCGCCGCCCCGCGGACGCTGCAGCCGACGATGCCCGCGTCGGCGAGCGCCGCGCTCCTCAGGGCGCTGCGCCCAACGCCCAACGATCGCTTCGCCACGGCCCAGGAATTCGGCGCCGCGCTGAACCTTGAACCCTGAACCTTGAACCCTGAACCCTGAACCCTGAACCCCTCTTATCTCTGTGCTGAGAGCGCCATCGCCCGCACCGCTGCGCCCAGGAGGCCGGAATCGGGATTGAGAATCACCGAGACCGGAATGGTGGCGACCAGATCCGCCATGGGCTCCTTCGCGCGGAACGCCTCGAGGAAACCCCCTGATTCGAGCGCCGGCATGATCTTGGGCGCGATTCCGCCGCCGATATAGACCCCGGCAGTTGCGAGCGCGCGCAGCGCCAGGTTGCCCGCTTCCGATCCATACGCCGAGACGAACATGTCGAAGGCCTCCACGCAACGCGGGCAGCGCCCTTCGCGCGCAGACTCGTAGATGCGTCCCGGCAGTTCGGGATAGTTCCGGCTCATCCCCACGCCGGCACACAGCTGTGCGGGCGCGAGGCTGTTCGGAGTGAGGGTTGGTCCCGTACCGAATGTCTGATGGGTGAACTGATAGATGTTGACCAGTCCAGGCCCGGAGATCACGAGTTCGACGCCGACCCGGCCGAACACGCGCGTCAGGTCGGAGACGAGCTCGAGCTCCCGAGGCGTGCGCGCGGCGAAGTCCGCGTGCCCGCCCTCGGACGCGAACGGCACGAACCGCCCGTCGACGTTGTGCAGCATCGCGATGCCCATCCCCGTCCCGGCCGCGATGACCGCCGCGTTGCCGCCGGGGACGGCGATCCCCTGTTGCAGCACCGCAAGCTCGTTGGGCTCGAGGACGGGGACGGCGTAGGCGAGCGCCTCGAGGTCGTTGATCACCTCGGCGCGTTTCAAGCCGAGTGCCGCGCCCACGGCTTCGCCGTCGACGAGCCAGGGCACGTTGGTCAACCGCGCGACTTGATCCGTGACGGCACCGGCCACGCCTATGCACGCGGCGGTGATCGACCGCGGGTCGACCTTCCACGCGCCGAGGAACTCGCGCACCATCGGCTCGAGCCCGTCGTAGTCGAGCGTCACGAACTCGCCGACTTCAATCGATGACGGTCGATCGGGATCCGGCGCGAAGAGCCCGAGCAGCGTCTTGGTGCCGCCGATGTCGCAGGCCAGTAACATGGCGCTGTATTCTAGCGAGGAAACGGACCGGCTGCACGAATCGCGCTTGACTTTCACCGCCATCTCGCGCATCTTCGCGGAAACGATGGCGTTATCGCCAACATCCCCAAGGGGCCTCAACGGGTCCGGCGGGCCGTACGGCCTCCGGGACATCCGCAGCCTCTATCCCACCGTCAGCGAGAATCATCTGCGCTATCTGGAGAAGTGGGGACTGCTCCGCCAGAGCGGCCGTCCGCGGGCCGAGCGCGAGTACTCGTTCACCGACCTCCTCGCCATCAAGCACGTCGCAAGCGAGCTCGATAAGGGCACTCCGCTCAAGGTCATCCTCCGGGGTCTTCTCGCCGAACGCCAGGGGCAGCTCGAGCTGGACTTTCACGCGGCCCCCGACACGCCCCGCGCCAAAGTCGTGGCGCTCCAGGGCCGGCGCACCGTGGCGATCGGCGTCACGAGCGCCACGCCGCTGCCCGCCGACGCATCCATGGTTCGCGACAACGCGTACCAGTCGTTCCCGTTTACCGACCCGCAGACCGCGCTCGCGGCGAAGTACTTCATCGAAGGCTCACGCCTCGACGATGGCGAAGATCGGAACATGGAGGGAGCGGCCGCGGCGTACCGGAAGGCGCTCGTGATCGATCCCGATCTCGTGCCGGCGATCGTCAACCTGGCCAACATTCACTACGCGCGCGACGAGATGATCGAAGCGCAGGCCCTCTACGAGCGGGCGATCGGTCTCGACCCGGACTGCTTCGAGGCGTACTTCAATCTCGGGAACATCCATCACGACCTGAGCCGGTACGAGGACGCGCTGCGATGCTATCGTGGCGCCGTCCGGCTCAATGCCGCTTATCCCGACGCGCACTTCTACCTGGCGGTGACGCTCGAGAAGACCGGGCACTCACCGGAGGCCAAGCCACACTGGAAGGCGTATCAGGATCTCGCGCCGAACGGCGAGTGGGCGGATCTGGCGAAGGAGTTCAGCGAGTAGGGGATTGCTTCGCGACTCGGGCTTCGGCGCTCGGCGCTCGCGTTTCAAATTCCGAGGCCCGAACGCCGAACGCCGTCTCAGTACATATAATCGTTGCGGTCCCGCTTCTTGGGGGTGCGCCGCAGCTTGTAGAAGGCACATTCCGGGCACCAGGACTCGGGCTTGAAGCCCTCCTTGCCCGCAAACGGCAACACGTCGCGATGCGTGCAGAATTCGCCGGCGTCAGGGGTCGCGCGCCAGCGGCACGAGCGGAACTTTTCGACCGAGGGGTCGACGCCCGGCTGATCAGTCACGGGGGCCTCCGACACCTCGTCCGCCGACGGACCTGTCATGTCGTCGATCGGAGGCTCCGGGAGCGAGGCCGCCGGCCCTGACGCCGGCGCGTACCCGGGTGCGAAACCCGATCCATGCCCCTGCCCGTATCCCGGCCCAAACTTGTTGTCGTCCATTATTTCTTAAAGAGAAAGCATTATTTCTTAAAGAGAAAGCATGATTTTTCGAGGAAAAACGTCATTTTCCTCAGTAACCGCGCGGGCGTCAACCCTGCAGTTCCATCCCGAACGAACGTTGCAGCGCCTGAAGCGCGCGCAGCTCCTCGGGCGCCACGAGTGTCAGCGCCGTGCCGGTCGCCTCGGCGCGTCCGGTCCGGCCGACGCGGTGGACGTAGGTCTCACGATTCGACGGTACTTCGAAGTTGACGACGTGGGTGATGCCGTCGATGTCCAAGCCACGCGCGGCGACGTCGGTTGCGACGAGCACGCGGAAACGGCCGCTTCGAAATCCCTCGACCGCCTGCGTCCGCTGCGCCTGCGTACGATCGGCGTGCAGCGCCGCGGCTTTGAGACCGCCGGCCGCAAGGCGCCGCGCCAGCCGCTCCGCGCCGGACTTGGTCCGGACGAAGACCAGCACCGGTCCATCGGCGCGCCTGAGGAACTTCGCGAGCCATTCGGCTTTCTGCGCCGCGGGTACGTTCTCGATGGTGTGCGTGATGCTCTTGGGTCCACCAGTCGAGCCAACCTGCACGAACTTCGCGTCGCACAGGACTTCGTCGGCGAGCTTCATCACCTCTTCCGGCATGGTCGCCGAGAAGAGGAGCGTCTGCCTGGCCGCCGTGTCGGGCAGTGCCGAAACGATTCGCCGCACGTCGGGCCAGAACCCCATGTCCATCATGCGGTCCGCTTCGTCGAGCACGAGCGTATCGAGCTTGTCGAATTTCACGGCGCCGTTGCGCATGTGATCCATCAGGCGTCCCGGCGTTGCCGCGACGATGTCGACGCCTGATTTGAGGGCGCGCTCCTGCGGGTCCATCGGCACGCCGCCGTAGACGGCGATGCTCGTCAGGTCCGTGTGATACGTGAAGCCCTGCACGTCGTCTTCAATCTGCCCGCACAGTTCGCGCGTGGGTGCCAGGATGAGCACGCGGGTGAACCCGCGCTCTTCGGGCGCCGTCGCACGGGCCTTGAGCATCCGGTTCAGGATGGGCAGGAGAAAGGCCGCCGTCTTCCCGGTGCCGGTTTCCGCACAGCCGATGAGGTCGCTGCCGTCCATGACGATGGGGATGACGGCGCTTTGAATCGGGGTCGTGCTCGTGAACCCGCGAACGCGGATGCCTTCGATGAGCGACGGCTCGAGCCCGAGCGTGTCGAACCCGACCGGTCGGGGATCGTACTCGGCCTGCGGTCGCGTGGGCGCCGGCGTCGCCGGCGTCGAGGTTGCGTGCAACGCCTGGTGACCGCGAGACCCGCCCGGACGCGGCGCGCCGCCGCGACCGCCTGGCCGTCGTCTGCGTCGTCCATGCGAGCTGTTCGGTTGACTTGTATGGGAGCTCAAAACAGTGATTTCTAGCGGGCGCGGAAGGTGATGATGCCCCGCACTGGATCGTAGGGTGAAACGCCGACGGTTACGCGGTCGCCGGGAACCACTTTGATGCGGAACCGGCGCATACGGCCACTCAGCTGTGCCAGTACCTCATGACCCTGGTCGCACTGCACGCGGTAAAGCCCGCCACTGTGGACCGCCACGACGGTACCCTGAACATCGATGAGATCGTCCTTGCTCAACTATTATTGAATCCTTTCAATCAAAGATTGTGCCACATCTTGACGTGGTTCCGCAAACACATCCACAGGCGAATAGGCTACCGAGCGGCCACAGGTCGAGAAATCGCCCACGGGCAACACGCCAACAGGGTTCAGTATCGGGTCAGGACCAGCGGCCGGGTACATCGATCAGGGCGCCGGAGGCCCCTGATCCAAGGCCAGCACCGCGGCTTCAATGCGACGCGACAGTTCCGCGTAGTCGTGTCCCTTCAATGACATAGGCACTCCGAATGTAACGCGCGCAACCCCTCGGCTGGGGAACTTCCACGACTGATGCAGGATGCGGTCGAGGCCCTCCAGCCGGACCGGAACGACCGGGACCTCCAGCCGGGCGGCGATCATAGCGGCGCCTGGCTGGAAGGGGCCGATCTCGCCCTTCTGGGTCCGCCGTCCTTCGGGGTAGATGAGTATGGAGTAACCCCGACTGATCAGCTCGCCGATGTAGCGAAGGGTCTGGCGGGTGCCGCTCTCGCGCTGCGGCAACGGGAAGGCGTTGAAGAAGAGCGATGCGAGATAGTAGTTCGCGCTGTTCTGGAAGTAGGCCTTCCGGCCGAATTGTTCGGGATAGAAGTGCGCCTTGAAGAACTCTTTGGCCATCGCAGGCGCGACGCGGTACCGCCACCGCGCCGGAAGGGCGTCGAGAATTACCGGCGTGTCGAAGTGGCTCTGATGGTTGGCGGCAAAGATGACGGGACCCTCGATCCGGTCGAGGTGATTGAGCCCGTGCACGTCGACGCGCGCGAAAATCCGGCCGAGGGGAAGGATCCACGTCGGCAAGCTGGCGCGGCGCAGGGCCCGGGCCGGGAGCGACCGGTTCCACGACGGAAACTGGATGGCCTCAGTCGTGGCAACCGACGCAGGTCCCGCGGTATCGAGCGGCTTGGTCAGGGCCTCGAGGTCGGCGACGGTCCTGGCCGCGCTGAAGCGGGCCTCGTCCACGGTGACCTGGAACGCTTCCTCGAGCGCCATCATGAGCTCGACGCGCTCGAGCGAGCTCAGCCCCAGCGCGTCGATCGTGGTGTCGGCGCCGAGCGTGCGTCCTGGCGCGAAGCGCTCGAGGACCGAGGCGACGGTGCGTCCCTGCGCGCCGCTCGCCGGCTTCTGCCGGTCTTGTTCGCCGGCAAGCCATGACTTGAGCTCGCGCCGTTTGAGCTTGCGCGTGCCCTCCGTGCGCGGCAGCTCGTTCCCGGGCCAGACAGCCGCAGCGCGCACCTTCTGATGATCGCCGAGCTGCAGGTTGGCGCGGCGCACGACCTCGTCGACGTCCGAGCCCGGCTCGAGCACCAGCACCGCGTACACGCGTTCGGCCGTGGAACCTGGGGTGGACGCGCCGACGACGGCGGATTCGCGCACGCCGGGTTGAGCGTTGAGCGCCTGCTCCACGTCTTCCGGAAAGACGTTCAGCCCTTCCGGCGTGACGATCATCTCCTTCTTGCGGCCGCGGATGCGCAGCTGTCCTGTGCTGTCGATCTCGCCCACGTCGCCGGTGTGAAACCAGCCGTCCCGGAATGCGACGCGGGTCTCTTCCGGCGCGTTGAAGTACCCGCGCGAGACGTTCTCGCCGCGCACGAGAATCTCGCCATCATCGGCAATCTTGACCTCGACGCCGGCGATCGGCTTGCCGACGGCACCCTTCGTGGCGTGGAACGGATGGTTCAGGGTGACGATCGGTGCCGTCTCGGTCAGCCCATAGCCCTGGACGACGACAAAACCGAGCCGTCCCCAGAAGGCCTCGAGCTCGGGGTCGAGCGGGGCGGCGCCGACGACAATCGCCCAGAACTTGAACCCAAACAGCCGATGCACGGCGCGGTACCTCCACCAGCGCGCCGTCCAGTGCATCTGCGCGGGCGGTTCCGCCGTCTCCGGGGCCACGCGCACGAGGTGCTCCTTGAGCACCTCGAGGATCTTGGGCACGCAGACGAGGACCGACACGCGGCGATCGTGAATCTGCCGGATGATGTCGTCGGGCGAGTAGCTGCGCGTGAAGAGGACGAGGCCCGGGAGCATCGGCGGCACGAAAGTCCCCATCGCCTGGCCGAACATGTGGCTGAGCGGCAGCAGATTGAGGAATCGGATCGGCAGGAACGGCCTGGCCCATTGCCGGTACTTGGCGATCTCCTTTTCAATTGGGACGATGTTGGCGAGGATGTTCCGGTGGGTGATGACCACGCCCTTCGGATCTGCCGTGGCGCCGGACGTGAAGATGATCTCCGCCGTATCGTCCGGGGTCAGCTCCGGGTTGGGGTCAGATCTCGATTTGTTCCTCGAGCCGTTCTTCGACTCGATGACCAAATCGAGATCTGCCCCCGCCTGATGTCGGACAGCGGCCAGACCGGGCACGCGGTGTCGGTCATCGCCGCCGTGTCCACCACGTCGCCGGCGAGGATGGCGCGGGCGCTGACGATCTCGGCGACGCGCGCCAGGAACGCTGCCGACGCGCGGTAGTCGATTGGCACCAGGACGACGCCCTCGAGCAGACATCCCCAGAGGGCCACGATCCACTCCGGGCGGTTCTCGCTCCAGATGGCGACCGACTGTCCCTTGACGATGCCGGCCTGGCGCAGGCGGTCGGCAAACGCGCGGGCGGCGCCGGCCGTTTCGGCGTAGGTCAGCGACCACGTGCGATAGCCATCGTCGTAGACGAGGAACTCGCCGTCGAGTGTGGCGAGATCGTCGAAGAAGTCGATGAGCGTGCGCCGGGCCATGCGAGATGAATTATGATCTAAAACCTCATGGCGCTTCCGCCCGTCTTCGCGGCCAGCGCGCTCTACGATAACCTCCTGCAGTCCGCGCTGCGGCAGTTCTTCGGGCGCGCCACGTTCGAGACCGAGCCGATCCCGTCGCTGTCGTCGGACGGGCGCCTGGCGATCGAGCCGACGCACGATCCGTCGGTGCTGTCAATCCGCTGGTTCGGGTCCCGGCACGTCCTGCACGTGCCCGCGCGCCGTCCGTTCACCCCGCACGAAGTCCGGCTGGCCAAGGCGATTGGCAGCGTCCTCGCGTTGCGCTACCGCGCGATTTTCGACCCGAAGCAGATGCTCGAGCGGGGCGACCTCTTCCGCGGCGCCATCGAGGATCGGTACATCAGCGCGTTCCTGAACGCGCAGGAGCAGAACGACGCGGCGCACGTCCGCGCGGATCTCGTCGCGACAGCACTCGAAATCCTCCGTGTCGCGGCGCTGTCGAGCTACGAGAACAAGGCGATCTCGTCGGGCGTGCTGCTCGTCGACGACGATGGACGGGAGCCGATTGCGGCCGTGAGTCCGGCCGGTCAGTCGTACAAGTATTCGCCCGCCCTGACTGCCATCAAGAGCTTCTACCGCCTCAGCGACGGCATCGAGACGCTGTTTCTCGTCAACCGCGACGGCACCGTGCTCGACATCGTCGAAGTGGCGCGGTACGTGACGTCGGCGAGCCGCGTGAGTCCGGTGATCCTGGACGTGGCGTGCCCGACCGCCTATCGCGCTCACGCATCGGCGACGGGCAACAACCGCAACATCTGCCTCGTGCTCAGCCCCTCGCACGAGATCAAGGTGTTTGCGCAAGGCGTCGAGGTGTTCAGCTTCCGCAACGCGCGCTGGCACCTTCTCGACGTGCAGGCGAAGTACGAGATGTGGGAGCGTGCCGTCGAGAACGTCGCGCTCGCCAGCCGTCTCTTCCAGACCGCGCTCGATCTGTCCGACAACCGGCAAGGCGCGCTGTTTGTCGTCCTTCGCGATGCCGCCGCGTCGCTCCCGATGCTCGTGGCCCCGGGCGACCGCCTGGACGCGCCCCGCGGGAAGCCCGGCGACGCGCCGGACCGCGTCCAGCTGCTCCACATGCTCCGCGGACGAAGCGCGGTGAATCTCGATCCCGCCGTGCTGGCCGGCCTCGCCAAGACCGACGGCGCAACGGTCATGGACGGAACAGGGCGCCTGCTCGCCGTCGGCGCGATCCTGATGCACACCGAGCCACTCGAGCCGCATTCGACGCTCGCCGTCGAGGGCGCCCGGACCACGGCCGCGATGGCCGCCGGCCGCTACGCCTCGGTCCTCAAGGTGAGCGAAGACGGGCTCATCACGTTCTACGACCGGCAGGAGAAGATCTGGGATATATGACAGTCGGCAGTCGGCAGTCGGCAGTCGGCAGTCGCAGTCGACAGTCCAGTCGGCACTCGGCAGTCACTCGGAGTAAGATTCAGCTTCAGCAACTCAGCGAAGAGACGGGGGCTGCGAACCTATGCGTGTCTTTCTGACGGGCGGCAGCGGGTACATCGGATCGGCCGTACTCGATTCGCTGGTTCGCGGAGGGCACCATGTGGACGCCCTTGTCCGGAATCGCGAAAAGGCGGCCGATGTGCAGGTGCGGGGAGCCCACCCCGTCATCGGCGATCTCGCGCAGCCCGAGACCTGGGCGGCGGTGGCGGCGGCGGCCGACGGATCGATCCACACGGCGATGGACGACTCTTCTCGCGGCCACTCGCTCGATGCGCTGGCGCTCGACACGTTCCTGTCGGCGCCTGCGCGCCCGGGCCGCTTCTTCATCTACACGTCAGGTGTCTGGGTGCTCGGTCCGGCGCCGGCGCCGGTCGACGAAGCCGCTCCACTCAATCCCATCGAAAAGTCGGCGTGGCGGGCGCCGCACGAACAGCGGGTGCTCGCAGCGGCCGGTTCCGATCTTCGGACCGTGGTCGTTCGTCCCGGGATCGTTTATGGAGGGTGCCGCGGCATCGTGGGCGACCTGTTCAAGGCCGCCGCGAACGGCCTGGTGCGGGTGATCGGGACGGGCGAGAACCACTGGCCGCTCGTGTACGACCGCGATCTCGGCGAGTTGTACCTGATGCTCACGACGAGCCCGATCGCGTCGGGCGTGTTCCATGCGAACGACGAATGCGACGAACGCGTGAACGATCTGGTTACGGCCATTGCCGGGCACGTGTCGATCCGCCCGAGCGTCAGGAAAGTTCCGCTGCCCGAGGCGCGGCAGAAGATGGGCGCGTACGCCGATGCGCTGGCCCTCGATCAGATCGTGCGATGCCCGCGAGCCCGTGCGCTCGGGTGGGCGCCCTCGCTCCACGCCGTGTCCCGCAACGCCGCGCGGCTGTTCGAGGAGTGGCGCCGGGGGCGGGAAGCCGCGTAAGAACGTCGCGGCACGGGCAGATTTCTCGACGTCGTCCGGCTTTGTCCGTGATTACTTCAGGCTCACACCCACGCTGAACACCATCATCCGACGGCCATCATACGCGGGCCGGCCCGCGGCCGCGTTTTGCGGATTGATCCGATAGAAGCGCAGGTCGAAGGTGAAGGCGAGGTGTTCCTTGGCGAACCACCGCGCCCCGCCGCCGAAGTTGGTCGCGCGCGTGTGTCCCACCGCGTCGGCGACGGGCGAGGCCTCGAGCTCGGTCGTGAACGCCGCCCATCCGATGCCGCCGCTCACATAGCTCCACCCGTCACGGCCGCCGAAGTTCAGAGAGACCTGCGGCGAGAGCACTGAGAAGCGTGTCGTGACCGTCGGGCCACTCGCGGCGCCCTCGGTCTCAGGGTCGAGCGTCTTGCGTCCGCGGCTGAAGATCAGCCATTCACCCCCCACGCCGATCGCCACCTTGCCGAGGCGCACCGGATAGAAGTTGACGCCAGTGGCCACACCCAGGCCGCGGCTCGGCAGATTCTCGGTCGTCACGCTGAGGGCCGCTGCCGTCGCGGCATCCTCGGGAAAACGCGGGAGCGCCACGCGGGCGTCGATCGCGAATCTGCCGATCGGTTCTTTCTCGGGCTCCTGGGCCAACGCTCCAGTGGCGAGGATCGCCATGGTCATCACCACGGCAAGAACGACGAGTGCTGCGGAACCCACGCGATTCATCTCGAGTTGGACCTTTCAGTCAGGCAGTTCCCGCCTGGTTAGAGCTGTTCCTGCATTTCGTCGACGATCGTTCTGGCGCGCGCCAGTCCCTCGTCGAGCGTCTGCACGTGCCCGTCCAGTTGTTGCTCGTACAAGCGTCGCAGGATTGTTCCCATTCGCGGCCCGGGTTCGACGCCGAGCTCCAGCAGGTGCCGGCCCTTGACGATCGGCTCCGGCGGTCGGTGCTCGACACCAAGGGCGCGCGCCCGCTCGAGAAAGCGGTCGATGGCCGAGCAGTCGAACGCGCCCGTACGCCCGTGGCAGTCCGACGTCGCCACACGCACGAGCAGCTCGAGGTCCACTTTTTCCGCTAGTCGCCGGAACGCGCCGTCACCGACCGGCGTCGCCGACTTGGAGAACGCGTGCGGCTTCAGGTGATGCGCGACGATCCCGACGACCTGTCGCGCGACATCGTAGCCGCCGATCGTCTGAACGTTGAGGCGGCCGAGCATCGCGACGGTTGGCGCGACGCCGGCCTGTTCGTGATCGATCGATCGAATACGGCCGTCGACAAACGCCGTCGTCGGCGGCTTGCCGAGGTCGTGGCAGACGGCGCCCAGCATCACGGTCAGCTGCCGCGGCCGGTCGAGGTCATCGATCCGGCGACGCGCCTCGTCGATGACGAGCAGGGTGTGCACCCAGACGTCGCCCTCCGGGTGCCACTCCGGCTCCTGCGGGCAGCCGACGAGCGCCTTCAGTTCCGGAAAGAGCCGATCGATCACGCCGAGGTCCAGCGCGAGCGCGAAGCCGGCTGACGGCCGCCCGGCGAGGAGCAGCAGCTTCTCCACTTCGCCCCAGATGCGCTCGGCGGGCAGGTCGTCGAGGGGGATGCGGCGGCAGATTTCCTTGGTGCCCGGGTCCATCTCGAGGTCGAAGCGCGCGGCGAACTGGATCCCGCGCAGCACGCGAAGGCTGTCGTCGCCGAAGGTGCGCGGATCGACGGCGCGCAGCAGGCGGCGCTCGAGCAGATCGCGCCGGCCATCGAACGGGTCGAGATAGGCATCGCGCAGGGGATCCCACGCGATGGCGTTGACGGTGAAGTCCCTGCGTCGCGCGGCGTCTTCGGGCGCCATGTCCGGATCGCCGGTCACCTCGAACGCCCGATGGCCGCGGCCGATCTTCGACTCCCTCCGCGGCAACGAGACGTCGACGTCGAGGACCTTGTAGACCGTGAAGCTTTCGCCGACGGTGTTCACCGGCGCGAGGGTATCGAGCAGCGCTTTCAGCTGTGCCGCGGGCAGGCCGTAGACCTCGAGATCGACATCCTTCCCCGGCCGGCCGAGCAGGCGATCGCGGACCCATCCGCCCACCACGAGGGCGCGCCCGCCGTGCTCGTGGACGAGGTGCGCGATCGCCCTGGCCGTCTCGATGCTCATCGCGCGCGCGAGCGGTTGGGATCGGGCGGCGCCGTCGCGACGACCCGGCGCCGGCCGAACTTGCGCATCAGCCCGTCGGTGAACGCCGGCGCGATCGCGTTGAGGATCGGGAGTCCGCGCGAGCTGCGGTGCGGATATACCTCAGCCGACGGCTTGCGGATGCACTGCACGATCGCGCGCGCGACGTCGTCGACCGGCTGCTTCGGGCCGAGTCCCGAGACCTGATGGCCGAAGTCACGCTCCATCGCTTCGCGAAACTCCGTGGTCGTCGAGACCGGGAAGACCGCGCTCACATGGATGTCGGTTCCCGCAAACTCGGACCGGAGCGACTCGGCAAACGCCGACTGCGCGGCTTTCGTCGCGCTGTAACCGCTCATCAGCGGGATGCCCCGCTTGCCGACGATCGACGAGACGAAGATGAGATGACCATGCCCCTGCCCGCGGAACACCGGCAGCGCCGCGCGCGTGCCGTAGAACGTTCCCATGAAATTGACGTCCATCATCCGCCGCATGACGCCGGGATCCATTTCCTCGACCGTTCCGTAGTACCCGAAACCGGCATTGCAGATCATGATGTCGAGGCCGCCGAACGCCTGCTGCGCGCGCGTGACGAGCTGCACGACATCGGCGTCTACCGTCACGTCCATCGCCAGCGACTCGGCGCGCCCGCCCGCCGTCCTGATGCGCGAAACCGCTTCCTCGAGCCGATCGACGCGCCGCGCGCCGAGGACGACCGCCACGCCTTCACGCGCGAGGTGCTCGGCAACAGATAACCCGATCCCTGAGGACGCTCCGGTGATCGCCGCGACCGTCCCTTTCAGGTTCATGGCGGCATGATACTGTAGTCGTCAGTCGGCAGTCGGCAGTCGACTGGGACTGCCGACTGTGACTGCCGACTGACGACTGCCGACTGACGACTGACGTGGATCCTGCCATCGATCTTCTCCGCGATCTCGTTGCTATCAATTCAGTCAATCCATCGCTTGTTCCGGGCGCAGCGGGTGAAGCCGAAATCGCGTCGGCGATTGCCGCGCACATGCGTCGCATCGGACTCGAGGTGCACCTGCAGGAGGTTGCACCAGGCCGCCCGAACGTGATCGGCGTGCTCGATGGCCGCGCACCGGGGCGATCGCTGATGTTCTGCGGTCACGTGGATACCGTCGGTGTCGAGGGGATGGACGCGCCGTTCACTCCCGACATGCGATCGGGCCGGCTCTATGGCCGCGGATCCCAGGACATGAAGGGCGGCGTGGCCGCCATGATCGATGCGGCCCGTCTCGCGGCCGAACGCGGGTTGGCGAGAGGCCGGCTGATTGTGGCGGCGGTTGTCGACGAAGAGTACGCCAGCATCGGGGCCGACGCCCTCGTCGGGGACTGGACGGCTGACGGCGCGGTCGTCACCGAACCCACGGATCTTCAGGTCGCCATCGGCCACAAGGGGTTTGCCTGGATTGACGTCGAAACGCTCGGCCGCGCGGCGCATGGCAGCCGTCCCCGGGACGGGCGAGACGCCATCATGCGCATGGGACGCGTGCTGCAGCGGCTGGAGAGACTCGATCGGGAGCTGCAAGCCCGCCCGCCACACTCCATCATGGGACCGGGTTCGCTGCACGCGTCCATTGTGAACGGCGGCCGCGAGCTCAGCTCATATCCGGACCGCTGTCGGCTGCAGATGGAGCGCCGGACGATCGGCGCCGAGTCGGGTCAGACCGCCTTGCGCGAAGTCACGGCGATTCTCGAGGACCTGTCGCGCGAGGATGGAGAATTCGAGGCGTCCGCGACCTTGACGTTCGCGCGACCGCCTTACGAGCTGGCGCCGGATCATCCGCTGCCGCGCCTGCTCGCTGAGGCAGTCGAGGCGTCGGGGACTCCGACCTCGAAGGTGGGCATGAGCTTCTGGACCGACGCGGCGGTGCTCGGCGCGGCCGGCATCCCGTCGGTCCTGTTCGGGCCCGGCGGTGCTGGACTGCATAGCCGCGAGGAGTACGTCACGACACGCGATGTCGTGACGTGTCGCGACGCGCTCAGCCGTCTGATAGACGGCTGGTGTTGAAAACCGCCTGACGTTAGGCGCTCTTCCGGAGGACCAGTCGCGGTTTGAGAGTGTGCCGCCGCGCATCGCCTGCGTAGCGCAGGCGGGGACCCTGACCCGTAATCTCCCACCCCGGCGTGTCGTGTCCGCAGGAGGTGCACCGCATCATGACGCGGCTGGCCTCGAAATGTAGCACCGCATCGTGGCCGTGAAGGCCGCAAACGACCTGGCCGAGCCGCGTCGCCATTCGCGACATCAAGCCGGCCTCTGGTGTTGACTTACTCGTAACTTCCGTTGTCGCCGTGAGTTGCTGGGGATAGTTCGTAACCATGGGCGTCTCCCTGTAGCCTCCCGTTGCCCTTTCTATATGACTCCGGCTCGCCTCGAACCGTTTCGCCAGTCTGGGCACCCTCCTACACTTCAATCCGTATGCCACGGACGAGGTTTCCAAGTCATCTGCAGTCCTACCAGCTATTTAAAATGATTTGACGCGCCAGAATACGACTTCGTTATTGAGGCGTCCTTGCAACACCTCGGCAGCCCGCAACCCTTGAGGTGCGCGTGGAATACCCAGTCTTCACCAGCAAGACTATGGACGGCCTGAAGCGAGTAATTTGTCGGCGGGAAAGCGGACTTTTAAGCTCTGCAGTATGAGCTCGTCAGTGCGTGCGGGGGGCCCGTTTAGGCCCAGTTAGCAGGTGCTGAAGCGTGCGCGCGTAGTAGCGGAGCACCGTGCGCTCGCGAACGCGAAAACGCCCGCCGCGTTCGACAAAAATGATGTTTCGCGACTCCAGGGGCGCCGTGCCCTCCTCGACTGCCTGGCGTCCGTCTTCGACGCCCATGTTGGCGCCGGCGGCCAGCAGCGTCTCGATGAGCTCGTCTGCCCGCGCCTCGAGCTCGCGCTTCGTGATCGACGGCCGCATCGCGGCTGCCACGACCGCCGTGGGCAGGACCTTGTACAGGCGGCCGATCGCGTCTCGAACCTGGTGCGCCAGCGTCATCACGTCCCGCCTGGACTCCGGGTCGTACCCGTCGAGCGGAATCGGTGCGCCGAAGGTCACGAAGGCGCGGGATTGATAGCCCACCGCGAATCGCACCATCTCGGCCACTTCACGCGCGAACGGCCGTTGACGCCGCTTCGAACCCTGATGGGCAAGAATGTGGTCCTCGAGCACGAGGTCGTAGGAAACGGCGAGCGGGATGATTGAAGAGTCCGCTCGTTCAGCCTGCACGGCGGCGTGCAGGAGCCCGGTCTTCGGGGATTTCATTTCGCCGGTGTAACTGCGGCCGCCTTCGATGTAGAAGAGGAGGTCGTGACGCTGAAGCAGCTCCGCGACATACGCCTTCAGCGTGACGAGGTACGCCGGGTCCTTCGCGTTGCGGCGGATCGGGATCGCCCCGGTCACGTGGCGGTGAATCAGCCCGAGCGGGCCACCGAAGAGGTTGATTCCAGCGGCAATCACCGGCGGGCGGATACCGTTGTCGTCGATGACCAGCGGCTCCACCAGATAGTCGAGGTGGCTCTTGTGATTGGAGATGTATATCGTGCGGCCGCGCCGGGTGGCGTCCTGCGCGATGCGGACGTTCTCCTCGATTCGCTCGATTTTGCGCAGGATCGGATAGAGCGGGTGCTTGAGGGCGCGATAGATGGGGTAGCGCTGCGTTGTCCGCAGCTCGTCGAGATAGGCGTGAATCCGCTCCCGGGCTTCCAACTCTGACTGCCCGTGCCCTCCCCGGAGGTAGCGCCCTACGTCTTCCCGCGCCAACACCGCCTGGGTGATGTCGTCGAGCATGCCGGGAGGGACTATATCAAAGATGTCGGCCTGTATACTGACATCCTTGACCTCAGTGCCCTGCGCGCCGCCCGGCGCCGGACTCCTGCCTGCCCGCCGCCGCGGGCGGACGGCGATGCTGATCTGCGCAGCCCTCCTCGCGACCCTGCAGGTACGCGCGGCCGGCGCCGCCTCCCAGCGCGTCAGTCTCCGGACCGAGGACGGCCTGACGCTCGCGGCCACGTGGTACGAACCTCCCTCGCGTCCGGCGCCTGCCGTGATCTTCGTCCACATGCTCCAGAAGTCCCGCCGCGACTGGGATCAGGTCGCCACACAGATGGCGGCCGAGGGCATCGGCGGCCTCGCGGTCGACCTGCGCGGGCACGGCGATTCGCCTGGCAGCCCTCAGGACTACACCGGAATGGTGCAGGACGTCCGGGCGGCTCGTCGCTTCCTCTCGTCGCGCTCGGAAGTGACGCCGTCGCGCATCGGAATCGCGGGGGCGTCAATTGGCGCCTCGCTCGCCGCACTGGCCGCAGCCGACGATCCGGCCGTCGTGAGCCTCGCGCTCCTGTCGCCCTCGCTCGACTACCGCGGGCTTCGCCTCGACCAGGCGATCAAGAAGTACGGCGCGCGCCCGGTCCTTCTCGTGGCGGGCGACGACGATGGGTACGCGGTTCGGACGGCGCGGGATCTGGAGAAGGCGGGCGGTGGCGTTCGCGAGGTCATCGTCCTACCCCGTGCCGGCCACGGTACCGCGATGCTGGCCGGCGATGCCGATCTCGGCCGCCGACTGCTGGAGTGGTTCAGACGAACGCTGCTATGATCGAACCCCGGTCATCATCCCAGGGCACCTGCTAATGGCCTGTACCCGCTGAAGCAGCACCCGCCAAGTCAGGTGGTGGACCGTGATCGGTGGCCGTGACAACGGAACGGCCGGTCCCGCTCCAGGAGATAGAGTCAACCAGTGTCACGAGACTCAGTGATTTTCGGCCTCGCCGGCGTGTTTTTCGGCATCCTCGTCGGCTGGATCGTCGGCAGTCAGCAGGGCGGGACTCCGCGGCCCGTCAGTCCGCCCGCGGCCACCCCGGCCGCGACCTCCGGCCAGTCGACGTCTGCGACGCCCCTCGACGAGTCCCGCGCGGCGGCGCTCGCGCAGACGGCCGAGCGCAATCCGCGCGACGCGAACGTGCGCCTGGATCTCGGCAACCTCTATTTCGACGCCGAGCGGTTCGAGGACGCCGCGCGCTGGTACGAGCAGGCGCTCGCGATCGAGCCGCGGAACGTGAACGCGAGCACCGACCTTGGCATCGCTTACTACTACATGAACCAGCCGGACCGGGCGCTTCAGCAGTTCGACCGCTCGCTCGCCATCGACTCGCGCCATACCAAGACGCTGCTCAACGTCGGGATCGTACGGGCGTTCGGCAAGGACGACCTGGAGGGCGCCGCGCAGGCCTGGCAGCGGGTCGTCGAGTACGCACCGGACTCGGCGGAAGGAAAGCGCGCCAAGCAAGCCCTCGACGGCCTGCGCAACGCGCATCCGAACGTGCCGGGCGGCTCCGGCGCGCCGGCCAAACCTCCAGGGTAGCGGCCGCAGACAACAGGGAACATCACCGGTGATACTTCGCCTGCTCCAGCTCCTGTTGATCCTGGCTGTCGTCCGCGCCGTGTGGCGTCTGGCGAAGGGTGTGCTCGAGGGCGCGGGCTACCAGCGTGTCGACGGTCCTGCCTCTCGCGGCTCGGCGAAGGTGGGCGTCAGGCTCGAGCGCGACCCCGTCTGTGGCACGTACGTATCACCGGCCAAGGCACCGGTGCTCCGGATGGGCGGCGAAACCCTGTACTTCTGCTCCGACAAGTGCAGGCGTGAGTGGGAACGCCGGTGATTCGTTTCGAGACAACGGTCTCCGTCCATGGCTGATCGCTCAGAGCAGCAGCTCCGCGCCGACATTGTCGAGGTCGGTCGACGGCTGTACGCGCGCGGCTACACGGCGTCGAACGACGGCAACATCAGCCTGCGGCTGGACCCGTCTCGGCTCCTGATGACGCCGACGAGCGTCTGCAAGGGGTTCATGACCGTCGACATGATGTGCATCACCGATCTCGACGGAAAAAAGATTGCCGGCGATCGGAATCCGTCCTCCGAGATGCAGATGCACCTCGAGGTCTATCGTCAGCGTCCCGAGGTGCAGGCCGTCGTTCACGCGCATCCGCCGATTGCTACAGGTTTCGCCGTCGCAGGCATCCCGCTCGATCGCGCCGTTCTGGCCGAGGTCGTGACGACGCTCGGGAGCGTGCCGATAGCCGAGTACGCGACGCCGTCGACGAAAGAGCTGCCCGAGGCGGTGCGGAAGTACGTCAAGTCGCACGACGGGATGCTGCTCGCCAATCACGGCGCATTGACGCTCGGCGCAGACGTGTTCGCCGCCTACTACAAGATGGAGACGATCGAGCACTTCGCCAAGATCAGCCTGGTGGCGCGGATGCTCGGCGGCGAGCGCCTGCTGTCGCGCGAGGAAGTGACGCGTCTCGAGAAGCTGCGCGGCTCGTATGGCATCGCCGCGCCGGCGCCAATCTGCGCCGAGCCCCCGGTCGCCGATCAGGTCGATTGCCAGGTCGTGCAGGCACCAGTCTCACCGTCGGGGGAGCGGCTGGTGGCCGACGGTGAGACCCGGGGCGGCAGACGGCTGATGCGGCCAGGATCTGCGGTAGGTCCTGACGAGGAAATTCGGCTAACATACAGCGAACTGACGGCACTCATCGAAGATGCGGTCAGGAACCTCAAGTAGCTGTCAGCCAGCGGCTAGCGGCTAGCTGCTGGCGGCCGGCGCTTGGGGTCGCCGAGTAGATCAGATCACGGAGAGTTGAAAGCTGAGAGCTGAGCTTTCTTTGGAGGCAGCAAATGGGTGAGGCGCTCGGGATGGTCGAGACCAAGGGTCTCGTCGCGATGATCGAGGCCGCTGACGCGATGGTCAAGGCCGCCAAGGTCACGCTCGTCGGCTGGGAAAAGATTGGCGCGGGCTACGTGACGGCCATCGTCCGCGGCGACGTCGCCGCGGTCAAGGCGGCGACCGACGCCGGCGCGGCAGCCGCGCGGCGCGTCGGGGAGCTCGTCTCCGTGCACGTCATCCCGCGGCCGCATGCCAACCTGGAGGATGCGCTGCCGATCGGAAGGGCGACCGCGAACGCGAAATGATCCTCGCGAAGATCGTGGGCACCGTGGTCGCCACGCGGAAGGACGACCGGCTGCTCAGCAGCAAGCTGCTCGTCGCTCGTCCCATGGATCCGCGAGGCAAGCCTGAAGGCAGCTACCTGGTCGCGGTCGACACGGTTGATGCTGGCGTGGGCGAGACCGTGCTCATCGTCAGCGGGAGCTCGGCGCGCATGGCGTCGGGTCTGAAAGACTGTCCGGTCGATGCCGCCGTCGTCGGCATCGTCGACGCCATCGAGATCAAGGATTAGGAGCAGGGACCAGTGCAGCTCGCACGCGTCATCGGCGAAGTCGTGGCGACGATGAAGGACGCGAACCTGCACGCGACGAAGCTGCTGGTGCTGCAGCCGCTCGCCGCCTCCGGCGAGCCGGCCGGACGGACGCTGGTCGCGCTCGACTCCGTCGGCGCGGGCGTCGGCGAGAATGTCTTCTTCGTTCGCGGCCGCGAAGCCGCCTTTCCGTTCTATCCAGCCGAGCCGCCGACCGATGCGGCGATCGTGGGAATCGTGGACTACTGGCATACGGACACGGGTAAGGCCTAGGTCGATGCTGATTGCCCGTGTCGTCGGCACCGTCGTGTCCACCCAGAAGAACCGCAAGCTCGAGGGCGCCAAGCTCCTGCTCGTGCAACCGCTGTCGATCGATCCCAACATGCTTGATGCCCCACGCGGCGTTTCCCTGATCGCAATCGATTCGGTTGGCGCCGGCGTGGGTGAGAAGGTGCTCGTGGTGATCGAGGGCAAGGCCGCGGGCGATGCCCTCGGCAGGAAAGCCGCTGCCGTCGATGCCGCGATCATCGGCATTGTCGACTCGGTCACATGCCGGCCCGATCTGGTGAGCTGACGTCTGCAATGGATGAACAGGCATTGCGCGCGATGGTGCGTGAGGCGGTCGCCAGGCACATCCGGAGTGCCGAAACGGTTGTACCCGTCGAGCGGCCCCTGACGTTCGCCTCCCACGTCAGCCATATCCGCTACGTCCTTCCCGAATCCGACGGGCCGTGCCTCATCGAACCGTCCGTTCACTGCAACCATTGTGGTTACTGCCAATCCCACGGGCACTGATTCACGCCCCCGCGTCCTGCTGACCCGCCGGATTCCCGCGTCGGTCCACACGAAGCTCGAGGCCGGCAGCCGCGTCGAGCTGTATGACGGGCCGACGCCGCTGACGACCGACGAGCTCATCCGACGCCTGCAGGGGAAGCAGGGGCTGGTGTGCGTTCTGACCGACCCGGTCACTGCCAACGTGATGCGTGGCGCACCCGATCTGAAGGTCGTCGCGAACATCGCTGTGGGCTACGACAACGTCGACGTCGACGCCGCGCAGTCGCGCGGGATCGTCGTAACGAATACACCGGACGTGCTCACGCAGTCCACCGCGGAGTTCACGTGGGCGCTGATTCTGGCGGTGACGCGGCGGCTGTCGGAAGGCGAGCGGCTGGTGCGGCGAGGCGGCTGGAAGGGCTGGGCGCTGGACTTCATGCTGGGCATGGAGCTCGGCGGCAAGCAGCTCGGCATCATCGGCCGCGGCCGGATTGGCCGAGCCGTCGCGGCCCGCGCGCCCGCCTTTGGCATGAAGGCCGTCTTCGCAGCGAGGGACGGGCGCTCGTCTCCGGACCTGCCGGAGCTGTCGCTCGACGAGCTGCTCGTCAGCTCGGACGTCATCTCGGTTCACACACCCCTCACGCCGTCCACGCGACACTTGATCGATCGTCGCGCATTCGCACGGATGAAGCGATCGGCGTATCTCGTCAACACCGCGCGCGGACCTGTCGTCGACGAAGAAGCGCTTGCCTGGGCGCTCGGCGAGCATCTGATCGCCGGCGCTGCGCTCGATGTCTACGAGCACGAACCGGAAGTCTTCGCGGGTCTTCTCGCGCTCGAGAACGTCGTGCTGGCTCCGCACCTCGGCAGCGCCACGCGCGAGACGCGTACCGCGATGGCCGATCTCGCGGTCTCGAATGTCCTGGCCGTTCTCCAGGGCCGCCCCGCGCTCACGCCTGTCAGCCCGAAGTAGTCTTCTGTGCCCCTGCCGCCCCAGCCCCGAGTACGGCGCGGACGGATTGCTTCGGTCATGCGCCGGCTCGCGAAAGCGATTGACGGGCTGGACGAGCCCGCTGTCGAAAAAATCGCCGAAGAGCAGCAGGAGGATCCCTTCCAGGTTCTCATCGCGACGATGCTCTCGGCGCAGACGCGTGATGCGGTGACCGCCACCGCGTCGCGGCGACTGTTCCGCGTGGCGCGCACGCCGCGCACGATGGCCAAACTCTCGACCGGCGAGATCCAGAAGCTCATCTATCCGGTGAGCTTCTACCGCAACAAGGCCGTGCACGTCGTCGAGACGTGCCATCAGATCATGGAGCGGTTCGGCGGCGTGGTGCCGCCGACGATGGAGGATCTGCTCACGCTCCCGGGCGTCGGCCGCAAGACGGCGAACCTCGTGCTGATCCTCGCGCACAGCAGCACCGACAACATCTGCGTCGACACGCACGTGCACCGTATCTCGAACCGCCTGGGGTGGGTGAAGACCCAGACGCCGGAAGAGACCGAGCAGGCGCTGTATGCCGCAGCCGAGCGGCGCTGGTGGCCGATCATCAACCTCTATCTGGTGACGTGGGGGCAGAACGTCTGCCGTCCTGTCTACCCGCTGTGTCACAGTTGCGCGATTGCCGATCTTTGTCCCAGAATCGGCGTCACGAGGGTGGGGAAAAGGCAGTAGTTAATTGTTGCGAGGACCTATGAAGCTCTTTGCGAGCCTGTTGGCTGTTCTGGTGTTGATTCCCTTGGCCGCCCGCACCGAGCAGACGTCCCCGGGCGCCGGGCCGATCATCGTGCTCGAGACGGCCAAGGGCGTCATCGAGATCGAAACCTACCCCGAGGAAGCGCCGAAAACGGTCGCGCACGTGCTGGCGCTCATCAAGAAGGGCTTTTACAACGGATTGCGGTTCCACCGCGCCGAGCCGGGCTTCGTGATCCAGGTTGGCGATCCGCAGACGCGCGACATGACGAAGCAGGCGTCCTGGGGCACGGGGAGCAGCGGTACGCCGGTAGGCGTCGCCGAGATTACGAAGAAGCGCCGGAACGGGCCCGGCGCGGTCGGCATGGCGCACAGCGGATCGGCGAAAGACGCCGCGAGCCAGTTCTACATCACGCTGCGCGCGGCGCCGTCGCTCGACGGGAAGTTCGCCGTCTTCGGGAAGGTCATCAAGGGGTTGGATGTGGCGGCAAAGATTCAGAAGGCCGACGTGCTCAAGAAAGCTTCGGTGAGGGAATGAGCGACGGCGGCAGGATCTTCACGAGTCCCTTCAGGTCGGGATAACGCTCGACGAACTCTTCGGGGTATTCGCCAGGCAGCGGCTGCCCGAGTTGATGCTTCAGGATGGCGGCGCTGGCCACCGACTTGGCCGAGAAGTGGTTGTTCGCGTAGAGGTAGGCCTTCTTCACCTTGCGCGACGCATCGCTCGCTGCTTCGGCGAAGGGCTTCAGCTCGTCGGCCGAATACAAGTAGTTGTAGCGGTCCTCCGACTTTTCATGCGTCCACCACTGCACCGCATTGCGGCCGTGCAGCCGCAGGTAGTAGAACGACCGGACATTGGGCCGTAAGTCTTGCCTGATCGAGGTTTTGAACTTGGGCTCGTCGATCTGCGTCCACGCCGCGCCGAATGTGTTCAATAGTTCGAACGTTGGCTGTGGGTCGTCGCTCCAGCTGCGATGGCGCAACTCGACGGCCACGTTGTAGTCCCTGAATCGCTCGAGCAGCCACTCCAGGTATCCGCGTGCGTCTGGTTCGTTCGTGAAGCTGGCAGGGAACTGCGCGAGGAGCGCACCAAGCTTGCTCGCGGACCGTAGCGGGTCGATCGCGCGGCGGAACTCGTCCACGTCCTTCATTCCGAGGTCCAGCGCATCCTGGCCAGAGGCCTTCTGGAACATTTCCGGGTGCGTGAACTTCTGGAACAGCTTCAGCGAGAATTCGAAACCCGGGGGCGTTCGTTCGGCCCATCGTTTGGTCGTTGCGGCCGACGGCACGCCGTAGAACGTCGAGTTGATCTCGACCGTGTCGAAATGCTCGGCGTAGAAGGCGAGCTCATCGAACCTGCCGCGGCCCCGGCCGCGCGGCTGCGACGGATAGAAGATGCCGTTCCACGTACCCTCGCCGGAGGGGTAGCTCCAGCCGGAGGTGCCAATTCTGATGCTCATTTCCCGTAAGCGTCTTTATGGAAGCCGAACGTCACCTTCGAGCCTCGGATCAGGATCGGCCGTTTGATGAGGTTGGGTTGCTCCATCATCAGGTCGATCGCTTCCTTCTTGGACTTCGGCAACGGGCGCGTCTTGAACACGGGACTGCGCGTGCTGACGAACTCGAGGAAGCGGTCGGCGTCGATGTGCTTCTCGAGAAACGCTCGATCCGGCGGATTCCTGTTGATGTCACGTTCCTCGACGTCGACCTTCTGCTCAGCCAGAAAACTTCTGGCGTTTCGGCACGTCGTTCACGTGGGCTTGAGATAGAGGATTGGCTTGGGCATGGCCGTATTGTACGTCTCGGACGCGGTACAATTGAAGACAGCCTCGATGTTGACGATCAACGAGATCTTCCATTCGATTCAGGGGGAGTCGACCTATACCGGCCGGCCGTGCGTGTTCGTCCGCCTGACGGCCTGCGACCTGCGCTGCTCGTGGTGCGACACGCCGTACGCGTTCCACGAGGGGCGCAAGATGAGCATCGATCAGGTGGTATCCGATGTCACCGCCTTCGAGTGCCCGGTCGTCGAGATTACCGGTGGCGAGCCGCTGCTTCAGCCCGACGTCTATCCGCTCATGCGGGCGCTCCTCGATCGCGGGCACACAGTCCTGCTCGAAACGGGCGGGCATCGCAGCGTCGCTGACGTGCCCGCGGGCGTCATCCGCATCATCGACGTGAAGTGTCCCGCGAGCGGCGAGGCCGCAAAGAATGACTGGTCGAACCTCGATCTCCTGACTCCGACCGACGAGGTCAAGTTCGTGGTGCAGGATCGGCTGGACTACGAGTTCGCGAAGGACGTCATCCGGCGCCACGCGCTCGAGGGCCGTTGCGCCGCGATTCTGATCTCGCCCGTGCACGGCGTCCTCCCTGGCAAGGACCTGGCCGCGTGGATTCTGGCCGATCGCCTGCCGGTACGGCTGCAGCTGCAGGCGCACAAGTACATCTGGAGTGCGGATGCCCGGGGGGTTTGAGGTTGAACGAGCCGTCGTCCTCCTCAGCGGTGGGCTCGACTCGTTCACCGCCGCGGCGATGACCAAGGCGGACGGCTACCAACTCTACGCCCTCAGCATCCGCTACGGCCAGGTTCACGAACGCGAGATCGATGCCGCCCGCGCCGCCGCACGCGATCTCGGCGTTGCCCGGCACCTCGAGCTGGCCGTTGACCTCGCCGCTTTCGGCGGCTCTGCGCTCATCGGCGACGGTGCCATCCCAAAGGATCGCGCGCTCGAGAGCGACCACAGCATCCCATCCACCTACGTGCCCGCCCGCAACACGGTCTTCCTCTCGCTCGCGCTGGCGTGGGCCGAGGTCGTCGGCGCCACCGCCATCGTCATCGGCGTGAACGCGCTCGACTACTCCGGCTATCCCGACTGCCGGCCGGAGTACCTCGACGCTTTCGAACGCATGGCCGTGCTCGCCACCAAGGCCGGTGTCGAAGGCCGACCCCTGCGCATCCTCGCGCCGCTGCTGCGGCTGTCGAAAGCCGACATCATCCGCCGCGGGCTCGAGCTCGGGCTGGACTACGGCGTGACGCACAGTTGCTACGACCCGACCGCGTCAGGCGCGCCGTGCGGCCGCTGCGACAGCTGCCGCCTGAGGGCGAAGGGTTTCGAAGAGGCGGGCGCGACGGATCCCATCCTCGGCTCCAGTTCGACGGCGTGATGGACTCAGGTCGAGTCGCCACGCACCGCCCAGGCGCGCGCCTTCAGGCGAATGCTCCCGGCGTTTCCACTCTGCAGCCGTCGTCTGAGCCGCTCCCTCAGTAACTCACGGCTCGACGGATCAAGTGATGCGACGTAGCTCGGCGCCGGCCCGGTACCGCTGAGAAACGGCGTCCAGGTACTCGTCGAAGCTGGCGAAGTCCGTCGGTATCTCCAGTGCGTCGGTTTCCACCCGCGCAAGCCCGCCCGCTCGGAAGAGCGACGCGAGTGCCGCCGTCCGACAGAGCGGAAACCGCCGGCCTTCATCGAGCGCCGACGCGCGAGGATCCAAGGCAACCGCTTCGTCCCAGAAGGCTCGCAGAGCTCGCAGATGGCGGACGTGAGCGCTCCCGTACCGCAACCGATCTCGAGCCAGTGCGCCGAGGACTTCGGATGCAGCCAGTCGACGAACGTTCGGGCAAGCGGTCTACTCCAACGGCCCATGTACGCTTCATACGCGTCGCCGGCCACCCACCTGTCGCCAGGCACCGTCATGTCCAGGGTTTCACCGCCGCCAATGTCACAGCTGATCCTGACGGACGGCGTTACGAGGCCTCGGCGGCTTCCACGTATCCGACGGCATGGGCGCCATCGCGCTCGACGGCCGACAGCCACAGGTCGAAACAGACGTTCGGTCCGTCGCCATCAAAGTTCCGATCAACGATGTACTTCGCCAGGCCGTCGCAGAGTGCCTTGTTCTTGTCGTCCATGCCTCCATCCTCCAGGTGCCGTCCACATGACCTGACCGCGGCCGGCACACAAGGTATCATCCTCTGACGCCAGTGACCGAACGCATCTACTACACCGACCCGTACGCGACCGAGTTCGACGCAACCGTCGTGACCATCGAGCCGGTCCCCGGCGACGCGACCCGGCATGCCGTCGTGCTCGACCGCACGGCCTTCTACCCGACCTCAGGAGGCCAGCCGTTCGACACGGGCACGCTCGGCTCCGCACGCGTGGTCGAGGTCGTTGAAGACAACGAGGGCCGTATCGTCCATCTGGTCGAGGGCGAGCTCCAGCCTGGCGCCGTGCACGGGAGGATCGACTGGCCCCGGCGGTTCGAGCACATGCAGCAGCACACCGGCCAGCATGTCCTGTCCGCCGCGTTCGACCGCCTGCTGAAGGTGAGAACCGTGAGCTTCCACCTCGGCACGGTCTCGTCGACGATCGATCTCCAGCGGGAAGTCACGGCCGGCGAGATCGCGCGCGTCGAGCGGGAAGCGAACCGGGTCGTCTGGGAGAACCGTCCCGTCACGATTCGATTCGCTGACGCCGGAGAAGCCGCCGCGATGCCGCTTCGCAAGGAGTCGAAGCGCGAGGGCGTCCTGAGGCTGGTTGAAGTCGAGGAGTTCGACGTCTCGGCCTGCGGCGGCACACATGTGGCGAGGACCGGGGCAATCGGGATCATCGCGGTGGCGGGCGCCGAGAAGTTCAAGGGCGGGACGCGTCTCGAGTTCCTCTGTGGAGGGAGGGCGCTCGCCGGCTTCCACGCGCTCGGGGACAGTGTGGCGGCAAGCGTGCGGCTGCTCTCAGTACTTCCGGCGGAGCTTCCAGCCGCCATCGAGCGACAGCAGTCCGACGGGCGCGATCTGCGACGCCAGGTCAAGGATCTTCAGACGCGCCTCGCGGGTCACGAGGCAGCGGCGCTTGCCGACAGCGCGGAGCCGGTCGGGTCCACTCGTGTCGTCGTGGCCGCGCTCGAGGGCTGGGACGCCAACGGTCTCAAGACGATTGCGACGGCCATTGCCGCCAAGCCGGGACACCTGGCCCTCCTCGTCAGCGCTCCCGCACCATCCTCCATCGTCGTCGCTCGGGCGACGGACGTTGCACTCGACAGTGCCGCGATCCTCAAGCAGTTGACCGCGGCGTTCGGCGGCAAGGGCGGCGGCCGCCCGGAGCTCGCGCAGGGCGGAGGGCTGCAGGGGGACGTAAACGCGATGCTCGGGGCGGCGCGCGCGGCTATTTCCGGGTGAAGTTGGCCAGGTGCTCGACCGCGAGGTCGGCAATCCAATTTACTGTCGCAGCCGGGATCACGAAGTCGTTGGCGAGGATCGAGAAGACCAGCATCTCGCCATCACGCGTCCGGACGTAGCCTGAGAGCGCCCGGACGTTCGAAATCGATCCCGTCTTGGCGATCGCGTTCGCTTCCGCGCGGGTCCGCCGCATGCGCGTCGCCATCGTGCCCTCGCCCTCTTTGCCGGCGACCGGCAGCGTTGCCATGAAGGCTTCTCGGTGGCGCTCGTCCTTGTACTCGCGTTCGAGTACCGCGGTCACGGTTGACGCCGCCAGATAGTTGTAGCGGGACAACCCCGAGCCGTCAGCGTTCACATAGGCGTCGTCTGGCACGCCCCATGACGCGAGGGCGGCGCGGACCGCGGTCAGGCCTCCTTCGAATGTCCCGAGCCCACCGCGCGCCGCGCCGGTCGCCTTGAGGAGCGTCTCCGCATACAGGTTCTGGCTCACCTTCATCAGCACCGTCGCAATATCGCGCAACGGGGGCGACGCCGTTTCGACGATGGTGCGGCGTTCCGACGCCGTTCCGGCCAGCTCGGCGGCAACGTCGTCGAGGTCGACCGCCGCCCCGGTGACCGCGATGCCGCGCGCGATCAGACCGTCCTTCAGCGACTGCGCGAAGAAGATCGTCGGGTTGACGACCGCCACGGTGCGTTCGAGCGGGGCAGAGCCAGCGGCGATGCTCCCGCTGACCTCGAGCACCGGTTGATCCAGCCGCCGGCGGTAGTCGATGGTCGTCGTCGAGCCGGCAGCTGTCGTGGCCACGCGTGTGAGGATGGTCAGGCCGGAGCCGGGCGTCAACGACACCTGCGCGGGGTCGCCGGCCTGCGCAGCCGGACGCACGGTCAACGCGGCCAGGTCCTCGTTGAACTGGAGTGCGCCCACCGGCGCGGCGTAGCCGAATTGGAGATAGTCCCACGCCCACCCGGGCCCGATGCCCTCGTCGTCGAATCGCTGATCGTCGCCGATGATGCGGCCGTCGATCGTCTGGATGCCAGCGGCCCGGAGCCGAGCGGCCCACTCGTCGAGGATGGCCGTCGCCCGCTTGTCCCGGGTGTTGATCGTCGGATCGCCGCTGCCGCGGACGATGAGGTCGCCCTTGAGCGCGCCCCCATGAATCGCCGCCGACGTTTCGAGCGTAGTCGCGAACCGGTAGTCCCAGCCGAGGACGTCCACCGCCGCGGCGAGCGTGACGATCTTCATGTTGGACGCCGGCATCATCAGCCGCCCGGCGTTGAGATCGAACAGGTGCTCACCCGTGGCGAGCGAACGAATGTCGACGCCCCAGATGCCGCGCGCCATGATCGGCGCGGTGAAGACCTGCGTCAGGTCCGCGCGAAGCCGAGTCACGGCCGGCGACGCTTTCTGAGGCTGGTGGTGGGAAGGTGAAGATGCGGTGGTTGCGGGAAGCGAAGGCGCTGGGGCAGCGGCGCAGCCCACCGACAGCGCGAGAGCGATCCACGCCGCGGCGGCTGTTCCGATCCGTGCGGTCCGAGCTGTCCGCGGCCTCGTGATTACTTGATCCCTTCGAGCGATTTGACGATGTTGTCGACCGTCGCGACGTCGACCTTGGCGACGCCTGGTTCGCCATCGCGGGTGGCGTAACCCTCGGCGCCGCTCCGCGAGAAGGAAACCTTCTCCACGCGCTTCCCTTCGTCGGTAGTCAGCGCGATCACGAGCTCCGGCTTCGCAAGCTTGTCGGGACCTGTCTTCGCCGCGGCGTCGAGGAAGCTCGTGGCCCGCGCCGCGGTGACCGCCGAGATCAGGTTCTCGACTGTGGATTGTTCGACGTCGCGCGCCGTGGGCCCGGACTGCTTCCACTTTTCTTCGTCCTGCCCGTCCTTGTTCTTTGTCTTGGTCTTCTCGTACACCGACAGCTGGCCGTTGCGCGTGACTTCGAGGCGCGTCGCGTTGAACCCGCGGCCGTCGAAGAAATCCTTCTGGCGATACTCGCCGGCGTCCTTGGTCACATCGGCGACGAGCGTCGCTTCGACCGTGACCACGGCGGGACGTGACTGATCCTTCGCGTAGACGGCTCCTTCGCCCGCTGTTTTTCCGAGGAGGAGGGTCGCCTGCGCGGAACCCGACCCCAGCTGGATGGCCGCGTCGGGCTTGTCGAGCCCGTACTGCGTGAGCGCCGTCGCGTCTGGGGCGACGATCGACTTCATCTGGAGCGTGTTCAGCCGGCTGATCAGCCCGTCGATGGTCGTGAAGTCGGCACGCGCCTTCACCGGCGCCGTGAGCTTCCACTCGCCGTCGGCCTTCGCGAACTGAAGCGATCGCTTCGGCGAGGTCATCGTCAGCGTATCGATCTTGTCGCGGTCGACTTTGAGGACCGTCTTGTCGCGCAGATCGAAGGTTGTCTTGTTGAACGTGGTGTCGACGAACGAGGGAATCAGGAAGACACGCGTGCGATCGGCGACCTTCGCGTACAGGTCGGTCGCGGCTGGCGTCTTGCGCCCAATCTGGAGCCGGTGCTCCTGGCCGCCAGCCTTGAACGTGACTTCGATCCGAGGCTGCTTCAACCCGTATTCCGCGAGGTCCTGCGGATTCTCGTCGATGACGCGCTGGAGCTCGATTGACGACAGGTTGCCCGTCAAGCCGGACACCGCGGCGCCGTCCGGCTGCGCCGCAACCGGCTCGACGATCTGCCAGTCGGTTCCGGTCTTCTTGAGCGCGGTGCGCTCGCCCGACTCGGACTTGATCACGAGCTCGTCGATCTTCTCCGACTCGACGGTGAAGACCTTCTCCTTCTTGTCGGCATCGGACGGATCGCGCTTCGACTCGACGAAATACAGGTACGCGCCAAGGCCCGCGCCGACGACGAGGAGGAGCAGGAACGATCGGACTCCCCGCATCGCTACCGCCTCCGCCACCAGGTCTGGATGCCCGCGAGGAACACCAGACCCGGCAGAATCGCCATCGTGAACCAGGCAATCACGCGGTCCTGACCGGCCGTCATGGTGATGCGCCGGTCCTCGGGACTCCGCGGGCGCACCGAAATCAGGTTTTCCTGCTGCGCCAGCCAGTTGACCATGTTGAGGAACATGTCCTGGTTGCCGGGAATCCCGGCGACCGAGTTTGCTGCAAAATCCGAGTCCCCGACAACGACGAGGCGGGTCTCGGGCTTGTTCGGATTCGCGTCCGGCCCGTCGGCGGGCGGCGGCGGGGCTGCGCCTTCGACGGGGGCGCTCACCGCTACGGCCAATGAGATGGGTCCCTGTACGTCGCCCTTGTCGAACTCGGGAGTGGCCTCACCCTTGGTGGTGAGCGTCTTCAGGTCGCTCTCGGCCCAGCTGTTCCGTCCGCTCAGGACGAAGGACGTCGCCGTGCGTCCAGCTGGTGCGCCTTCGATCGGCTTGACCGAACGGCTGTAGGGATACGCCGTCAGCAGCCGGAAGGTGTTCGTGATCTGGTGATAGGGGTATTGAGCAGCCACCGGCACGTCGGCCTGCGTGCCGCGCAGCTGGCTCATCGGGTCGAGGACCGCGTTGTTGCCGACCTCCACCGACCAGTCCTTCAGGAGCGCGATCAGGTTGACGAGGGGCGGCGCCTCCACGTTGGCCGGCGGGTCGATGAGGACCATCAGCTTCCCGCCCTTCGCGAGGTACGCCTTGAGCTTGCCGATTTCAGGCTCGAGGAAATCGGATTTGGGCCCGGCGAGCACGACGACCGCGGCATCAGCCGGGATGTCCTGCTGCAGGAGCACGAGCGGTTCGGTGAGGAAGTTGTCCGACTTCAGTTGCTCTGCAATGCCGCCGTAACCGGCGCCGTCCGACCCGTTGAGGTCGCGCTCGCCGTGCCCGGTGACGAAGTACACCTTGGGCTGCTGGCCCTGAACCACTTTGATCAGCCCGTTGGTGAGGTCCTGCTCGGCATCGGACGTCACGCGCTGCACGCGTCCGTCATACTCGAGCACGACCGTCCCGAGCGCGCTCTCCTTCAACCGCTCGGCGAGCGATGGGCGCTTCTCCGGGTCGACGTACTCGACCTGGAGCTGCTTGGTCACGTATTGGTATTCCTCGAGGCGCGAGCGAAAGCGGTCGAAGTCCTCGGTGCGGGCGAAGACCGTGGCCCGGACCGGCTTGGTCAGCCCCTGCAGCACTTTTCTGGTCTGATCCGACAGCGAGTACTGGCTTGCCGCCGTCAGGTCCCACCGCTTGTTGTGACGCTCGGCGAGATAGTTGATGGCGCCCAGGATGGCCAGGACGACGAGGACGCTCGCACCCGCGAGCGTGCCGTAGCGGGCCTGCCTGCCCGAAAAATCCCGCGCGATCTCGCGCCACTGGCTGAGCACGTAGAGCAGGACGCAGACGAGGCCGCCGATGGCGAGTCCGTACCACCATCCCCATTCCGGCCGCAGGTTCCGAATCGCGACCGAGGCGAAGACGAGGGCAACGCCGAGCCAGCCCAGGAGTCCGAGGAGTCGTTTCAACATATGTCGTCAGTTCCGGTAAGTCGTGATCGCCTATCCGCGCCAGCGTTCGGAGTCCACCGATTTGGCGGTCAGGAACAGGCCAAACGTGATGAAGCTCAGGTAGTAGACGAGGTGCTTCGTATCGATGATGCCTTTGGTGAAGTCGTCCAGGTGCTCGGTGATCGACAGGAAACCGACGAGCACGCGCCCTGTCGGTCCGACCGAGTCGGCGAACCAGTTGACGATCCAGAGCATCAGGAACACCGCGAACGTCATCACGCCCGCGACAATCTGATTCTTGGTCAGGCTCGAGAGGAAGAGGCCGACTGACATGAAGCAGCCGCCGAGCAGGAGCAGCCCCAGATAGCCGGTCAGCACCGGCTTGAGCTCGGGGTTGCCCAGCCGGAAGAGGATCGCGATGTCGATGGCCGTCACGAGCAGCATGGCCGCAAACAGTCCCATCGCGCCAAGGAACTTGCCGACGATGATCTGCAGGTCCGTGATGGGCGAGGTCAGCAGCAGCTCCATCGTGCCCGATCGCTTTTCTTCGGCGTAGGTCCGCATCGTCACGAGCGGCATGACGAAGAGGATGATGATCGCGACGTTGTGGAGTACGCCGCGGATCAGGTACTCGTTCACGTTGATGCTGCCACCGCCGCCCATGGCCATGCGCTGGCTCTGTTCGGCGAATCCGGTCAGGTAGACGCGGAAGAAGGCGCCAAAGAGAAGGGCGAATAGCCCAATCAGGATGTAGCCCATGGGCGACGCGAAGTATCCGCGGAGCTCCTTGCCCGCAATCGCAAGGGTGTTACGAACGCTACTCACGAGGCGCCTCCTGCATCGAGTCGTCGATTGGCGTGGTTGCCGGACCGGACGCGGCCGGCGCACTCTCATCGGTCGTGACCTGGAGGAAGACTTCCTCGAGGCTCATGCGCATGGGCCGCAGCTCGAGCAGGCCCCAGCCCTTGGTGACGACGGTCTTCGCCAGTTCCCGGCGGACGTCGATGCCGTGCTCGCTCTCCACCTCGAACCCGCCGTCGGACGCGACGACGCGCGTGACGCCGGGGATGGCCGCGAGTGCGGCGCCCGGCTCGGCCCCGGCGGCGTCAATCTGCACGAACATCGTCTCCGCACCTGTCAGCCGCGCCGTGAGATTCTCCGGCGTGTCGACGGCGACGACGCGGCCCTTGTTGATGATGACGACGCGCTGGCAGGTCTGGGCGACTTCGGGAAGGATGTGCGTGCTGAGGACGATCGTGTGATCGCCCGCGAGGCTGCGAATGAGCTGGCGCGTCTCGATGATCTGCTTCGGGTCGAGCCCCGCCGTCGGTTCGTCGAGGATCAGGACCTCGGGATTGTGAATGAGCGCCTGCGCGAGTCCGACGCGCTGCCTGTAGCCCTTGGACAGCTTCGAGCAGTGCCGGTCGGCCATGTCCGCGACGTGCGTCTTTTGCATCACGCCCGTCACGCGCGTCTTGCGCTCGCCGGGTGGCACGCCCTTGATGCGCGCGACGAAGTCGAGGTACTCGCGCACGGTCATGTCGGGGTAGAGCGGAGGCGTTTCGGGCAAGTAGCCGGTCCGGCGCTTGGCGTCGAGCGGGCTGGCGAAGACGTCGAAGCCGGCGACGAGAGCCTTTCCCTCCGACGCCGGCATGTAGCCGGTGATGATGCGCATCGTCGTGGTTTTCCCGGCGCCATTAGGGCCCAGAAACCCCAGAATTTCACCCCGTTCCACGCGAAAACTGACATCGTCGACGGCGGTCACTCGACCGTATCTCTTCGAGACGTGTTGAACCTCGATCACAAACCACTCCAGTGGCAGCGGGACGCGGGCCGTGGGGCTGGCGCCCGGGTCACCTTGCGTAACATGTAGTTAGAAAAGCCGATTACAGACCGATCCTTGAATCCTATCGAGACGCGGAAAAACGTGTCAAGGATTGCGATATACTATATCTGAACATCTGCTCATATATTCATATGTTGCAAAACTTGAAGAAATCAGCTGCCGCGTCGGGACGAGACTCGACAACCGCCGTTTCGGTTGCTTCCGTTTCCGCCCCGGCGTCGACTGACGGCTGCAGCGCGCAGCATATCGGCCCCAGTGAGGCGCGACGGCGACAGTTGATGTCCCCACACGCCGTCGAAGCGCTTGCCGAGACGTTTCGCGTGCTTGGCGATCCGACCCGCGTGCGTATCCTCGACGCGTTGTCGGCCGGCGAGCTGTGCGTCTGCGACATCGCCTCGCTCGCGCGCATCAGCGAATCGGCCGTTTCGCACCAGTTGCGCCTCCTGCGCGGCATGCGGCTCGTTCGCCCTCGCCGGTCGGGGCGGTTGGTCTTCTACGCGCTCGACGACCAGCACATCATTGAACTGCTGAAGCAGGCGCTGACGCACGTGGAGGAGTAGTCCGGGCCATGGCTGAGTGTCCAGTCTGCGAACTGCATGCCGAGTCGGTCTTCAAGATCGAGGGGATGGACTGCCACGAGGAAGTCGCGATTCTCGAGCATCGTCTGAAGACCCTGACGGGGCTCGAGGCGCTCGATGCTGACGTCGTTGGCCAGCGCCTGCGGATTCAATACGACGCGGCGAAACTGACGACATCGCGGATTGCCGAGGCGGTGGCGCAGACGGGCATGCGCGCGTGGCTCGAGCACGAGGAGCCGCGGCCGACGTCGTCGTCGGTCTGGCGCGAGCGGCTGGTCCTGTTGTCCGGCGCATTCCTGGCGCTCGGTTTGGCCCTCCAGCTCCTTGGGACGGCGCCGCTCATCTGGCTGCTGCTCTACGCCACTGCCGTAGTCCTGGCCGGCACGCAGACCGCGCGGCGCGCCTGGAACTCCGTCGCTGCGGGTCACCTCGACATTCATGTGCTGATGATGGTGGCCGTCGTCGGCGCGATCGCATTGGGCGACTGGGCGGAGGGCGCGTCGGTCGTGTTTCTGTTCGCGCTCGCCCAGGTGCTCGAGTCACGCGCGATGGCGCGCGCTCGCGGCGCGATTCGGGCGCTGATGGATCTGGCGCCGGCCGAAGCACTCGTCCGCCGCGACGGCGCCGAGCGCACGGTCCCCATCGATTCGGTGACGGTCGGCGACATCGTGGTCGTCCGGCCGGGGGAAAAGATTCCCCTCGACGGGCAGGTTCTCGCGGGCGAAAGTCATGTCAACCAGGCGCCGATCACGGGCGAGTCGGTTCCCGTGTACAAAACGCATGGCGACGGCGTGTTCGGCGGCGCGATCAACGGCCGCGGCGTTCTCGACGTGCAGGTGACGAGGCTGCGCCGGGATTCGACGCTGGCGCGGATCATCCACCTCGTCGAGCGCGCGCAGGCGCAGCGGGCGCCGAGCCAGACGTTCGTCGACCGCTTCGCGCGCGTCTACACCCCAATCGTGCTCGTGCTGGCGGTCGCCATCGCCGTTGTACCACCGGTCCTGTTCGGCGGCGCCTGGGGCTCGTGGGTCTATCGCTCGCTCGTGTTGCTGGTCATCTCGTGCCCGTGCGCGCTCGTCATCTCAACGCCGGTGTCAATCGTGTCGGCGCTGGCCGCCGCGGCGCGGAAGGGCGTGCTCATCAAGGGCGGCGCCAGGCTCGAGCGTCTCGCGGGTGTGCGGTGCGTGGCATTCGACAAGACCGGCACCCTCACCAGCGGGCGCCTGAGAGTGACCGACGTCGTCCCGCTCAACGGCGCGCAGCCGGCTGAGATCCTCGCGCTCGCGGCGTCCATCGAGAGACGCTCCGAACATCCCATCGGCCGCGCCATCGTCGAGCGTGCGCTGGCGGACGGTGTTGCGCTGACCGAGGTCGCTCGCGTGGAAGCCTTGCCAGGGCTCGGCGCACAGGGGCAACTCGCCGCGCGATCGGTCGTTGTCGGAAGCCACCGGCTGTTCGAGCAGCGGGGCTGGTCCGGCCCGGACGTCGAGCGCGCGTTGCAGGCGTTGGCCGCTCGCGGAGAAAGCACCGTCGTGGTCGGAGCTGACGGTCAGGCCATCGGCGTCATTGGCGTAGCCGATGAGGTACGCGAAGGCGCTCAGGATACGGTCGAGATGCTGGGACGGCACGGGATCGAACACGTCGCGCTGCTGACCGGCGATCACGACCTCGCGGCGCGTGCGCTCGCCGCGCGCGTTGGCATCTCCGATTGTCGGTCGTCGTTGCTGCCCGAGCAGAAGCTCGCGGCCGTCGAGGCGTTGCGATCACGCTACGGTGCGCTCGCCATGGTGGGGGACGGCGTGAACGACGCGCCGGCGCTCGCCGCCGCCGACGTGGGCATTGCGATGGGTGTCGCCGGCACCGACGCCGCGCTCGAAACCGCCGACGTTGCACTGATGGCTGACGACCTGTCGAAGATTCCCTACGCCCTGAGACTCAGCCGCGCCACCGTCCGCAACATCCGCATGAACGTCGGCTTCTCGCTCGCCCTCAAGGCCGCCTTCCTGGTGCTCGCGCTGACCGGCAACGCCACGCTCTGGATGGCCGTCCTCGCGGACATGGGAGCATCGCTCATCGTCATTGGTAATGCGTTGAGGCTATTGAGGGAATGACTCGCAGTCGGTTCAAGGTTCATGGTTCATGGTTCAGCGTTCTGGAACCGTGAACTCGTGAACCCTGAACCCTGAACCCTGAACCAACTTCAGGCTTTCCGATTCGAAAAGAAGTGCTGATCGACGAACTCGTCGACCTTCGCCTGGTCGGCCGGATCGACTTTCTCGAACTGCAGTCCCATGCCGACGCGCCGGTCGCTCCACGCGACGCGGGACTCCGCTTCGATGTCGCGCTTGGATCCTGGCAGGCGGAAGCGCACGCGGAGCTTGGCGTCCTGCTGCAGCGGGCTCATCGTGCGGATAGCCAGACCGCCCTTGCTGATGTTGAGCGTGAGCGCGGCCGCGATGGTGTTGCCGAAGCGATAATTGATCGGGATGCCGAGGACGACGCGCGGGCTGCCGCGGCGATTGAAGTTGTCCGGGAAGAGGTGTGGGGCGAGCGACGGCAGGATGTGCTGCACGGCGCTGTACTCGTTGACGTAGCCCGAGACGCCGAGGGCCGCGAGGTCGCGCACTTCCTCCGCGGTCGCAATCGTGCCGCTGAAGACGAGAATCGGCAGTTTCCCCCCGTCGAGCTTGCGAATCGATCGCACCAGATCGACGCCACCCGCGTGCGGGAGCCGAAGATCGAGGACAATGAGATCGATGCGCGCGAGATCGGCGCGCACGCGAGCCAGCAGTTCCACGGCGCTCTTGACGGTGAGCGCCGTGTGGCCCGCGCCGAGCAGCGCCGTCGCGAAACGGTCGCGCACGAACGCCGTGTCGTCGGCAACGATGACGGTCTTGTTGGTCGTCACAGCAGCAGCCGTCATGCTCGGACGTATCGGTCGTCGCGTTTCCGGGCGTTAGGCTCGTTGCAGAATCTATCAGGTTCTCGCTATAATTCGAAGCCTTGCGGCGATCGCTTGGCGTCGAGCCAGTCGGTACGTTGAAATGGAATCGGAGCGTTGAGCCCGCACCTGAGCCCCGAATCGAGCTTGAGGAGTCTGAGGAGTTTGTATGGCCACCTGTCCTGAATGTGATGCCGAAATCGAGATCGACGAGTTCGACGTCGACAAGGGCGATCTGATTAGCTGCCCCGAGTGCGGATCCAATCTCGAAGTGACCACCACTTCTCCAGTCGAGCTCGAAGCGGTCGACGAAGACGACGACGACGATGACGACGATGACGACGACGAAGTGAAAGACGATGACGACGACGCCGAGCTCGACGACGAAGACGACGTCGACGACGATGCCAACGGGGAGGACTGGGAAGAGTAACCCCGCGGCCAAGCGCCCAGGCCTGTGATCGAAGACCTGTGATCGAAGAAGTGGTACCCGAGCTCGAGCCGGAAGACCTCAAGGAACAGGCCTTGTTCGCTACCCTGGCGAGCTGGCCGGCGATGATCGTTGCCTACAGCGGCGGGGTCGACAGTGCCTATCTCGCGTGGGCCGCCACGCGGGTCCTGGGACGGCAGGCACTCTGCGTCACCGCCGACAGCCCCAGCTATCCCGACAGGCACCGGTCGCTCGCGCGGCAGATCGCCGCGGAGTTCCGCTTCGAGCACGAGATCGTCCACACCAACGAGATGGCCCGGCCCGAGTACCGGGCGAACCCTGCCAACCGGTGCTACTTCTGCAAGCACGAACTCTACACGCATCTCTCGGCGATTGCCCGCGAGCGCGGGATCCCGACAATCGCCGACGGCAGTAACGCCGACGACCGCGGCGACTACCGTCCCGGTAGACAGGCGGCGAAGGAATTCGGCGTCGTCAGTCCGCTCGATGCGGTCGGCTTGACCAAAGCCGAGATCCGCGAGTTGTCGCACCGCGCTGGACTGCCGACGTGGGATGAGCCCGCGTCTGCGTGCCTCTCGTCCCGCATTCCGTATTTCAGCGAGGTGACCGACGACAAGCTGCGGATGATCGAGCAGGCAGAAGCGGTCCTGCGCGACCATGGGTTTCGGGTGTGCCGGGTCCGGCATCATGGAGACACCGATCCCATCGCGCGGCTCGAGATCGGCCGGGACGAGATGGCTCGGGCGCTCGAGGCTGACGTGGCCGACGCCATCGACAGCGCTCTGCGCGCGCTTGGATATCGTCACGTGACCGTCGACCTGCGCGGTTACCGCCTGGGCAGCCTCAACGACGCGCTTCGCCTCCGCCCGATCTGATTTGGCGCGCACACTCGTCGGCCTGCTCGCGGTCGTCTCGCTCGCGGCGCATCTGGCCGTGCTCCCTCCGACGCTCGAGGATCTCGACTCGGTCAACTTTGCGCTCGGTGTTCGGCACTTCGACGTTGCCCATCATCAGCCCCACCCGCCCGGCTACCCGGTGTTCATCGCGCTCGGCAAGCTCGGGACGGCGGTCCTTGCGCGCGTCGGCGTCGCGAGTCCGGAGGTTCGCGGCCTGGCGCTCTGGAGCGCGCTCGCTGCTGGCGTGCTCCCGCTGCTGTTCTTCACCTTCTTCCGCCGCATGAGCGGCGAGGGCGGCGAGCGCCGCGCCGCGATGGCGACACTCTTGACCGTCTGCAGCCCGCTCTTCTGGTTCACCGCCGCGCGCCCCCTGTCGGACCTGGCCGGCCTGGCCGCCGCCTGGACCGCGCTAGCCGCCCTCGCCCTGGGATCAGATCTTGATTGTTTCAGGCCACGTAAGAATCAAGATCTGACCCCGGGCTGGGTGGTCGCGGGAGCGTTTATCGCGGGGCTGTCGATCGGGTTTCGGTCGCAGATGGCGATCCTCGCGATGCCTCTGCTCTTGTGGGTCATGGTCATGGTGTCGCGCGTCCGGGTCCAGGCGATCGCGGCGGCGGCCGCCGGCATCGCGGCGTGGGCGGTGCCGCTCGTCTGGTACAGCGGCGGGCCGCGGCGATACATTGAGGCGCTCGGCAGCCAGGCCGGCGAGGATTTCTCCGGAGTCGCGATGCTCTGGACGCACCCCACGCCGCGGGCCGCAGTGGCCGCCATCCTCCAGACATTCGTCCGGCCCTGGGACTCGCCGGTTCTGGCTGGCGTGGTGTTGGTCCTCGCTGCGGCCGGTGCGGTCGTGCTGTTGCTGCGATCACCACGCGTGCTGGTCATCCTCGCGTTGGCCTTCGGACCGTATGCGGTCTTTCACCTCCTGTTCCAGGAAACGCACACGATCCGCTACGCGCTGCCTCTCGTGCCACTGTTCGCTTATCTCGCAGCCGTGGTGCTGGCCGAAGTCGATGCCCGGGCCGGCGTGATAGTGACGGTCGCGCTCGCTGGTGTCAGTCTTCTTCTGGCCGTGCCAGCATCGGTCGCGTATGGCCGGACTCCGAGCCCGACCTTCGCGCTTCTCTCGGAAATGCGCATGCTGCAGGATCGGGGTGCTCAGCCTGTGGTCGGCATGCACCGCCGGGTATTCACGGAATCGAGGCGCGCCCGTCTCTACGCGGGTGATGCGCCGGGGACGCTGCTGCCAACGCCTCGCGACTACGAGTGGCTCGAGATGACGCGCGCATGGCGCGACGGCTACGACGGAGAGACGTGGTTCATTGCCGATCCGCATCGAACCGACCTCGCGCTTCTCGATCAGGCACACGCGCGGATGCGCCCGTACCGATGGCCGTTCAACGCTGGCGTCTACGTCGGCGGCGCCAGGCCCGACGAAATGGACTGGCACATCGTGAGCCAGCCCGGCTGGTTTCTCGAGCAGGGCTGGGCCCTGACGCCGGAGACGGCCGGCGTCGCTGAACGCGATGGGTGGGGACCTCACCGCAAACCGAGCATCGGGTGGGTGCGCCGTCGGGCGACGGACGCGCTCATGATGATTGGCGGCCGCCATCTCGGCGGTGACGTGCCCGTCAGCCTCGTCGTGAGCGTCGACGATCGCCCACTCACGACGATGGTCCTGCGCCCGGGATTCTTTCTCGACTTCGTGACGGTCCCCGCCGGGGTGCTGGCCGGCGAAGGTCGATACGCGAAGTTGACGGTCACCGCCCGAGGGCCGGCCGTCGTCGCCGGGCGCCCGGAACTCATCGGGGACGGCACCACGCCACCCGTAGCGATCGAACAGTTCAACCTGCAGTCGCCGGAGCGTGTCCAGTTCGGGTTCGACGAAGGATGGTACGAGCCCGAATACAACCCGCGAACGGCGCAATCGTGGCGCTGGATGAGCGAGCGCGCGGTCGTCCGCGTCCACCACGCCGGACGGCCAGTCGTCATGCGACTGACCGGCGAATCACCGCTTCGCTATTTCGACCAGGCGCCCCGGATTCGCGTCAGCGTCGGCGACCGCGTGCTGTCCGAGACCGCGCCCACCGCCGACTTCACTACCGAGGTCGCGATTCCCGCCGAGGCCCTCACCGCGGCTGACGGTCGCATCGTCCTCAGCTCGGACCGAAGCTTTGTTGCCGGCGAAAAGGAAGGTACAGCCGACCGCCGCAAGCTGACGGTAAGGGTGTATGCGCTGACGGTGGAGGGGAAATGAGTCAGTCTCCAGTCGTCAGTGTCGACTGTCCTATTTCGGTTTTTGCGCCAGCACCAGCAGGGAACTGCCGAGTGGCATGTCGACGACCTTCAGCGCCGCGGACTCGAGGGCCAGGAGACCTGACAGGGCGGTGTTGACCGGCCAGGACGGCACCGTCATCTCGGAGGTCGACTCCTGGTGTCCGGCGATGCGCTGGGCGAAGCGGACGCCGGCGACGAGGGGCAGAAGTGTGAAATTCGTGTAAGTGATGCGCAGAACCGTGAAGCCGGTCCTCACCAGGTGGTCCCGCAGCTCGGTGCGGTGATAGCGCCGGACCTCTCCGCCGAGGACGGAATGATTCCCGGTCAGCACTTTTAATGCGGCAACGTTGATGATGATCTGTCCTCCTGGCCGCAACACCCGATACATCTCATTGAGCGCGTCCCGCTCCATCTCGTCGTCGAAGGCGTAGAGAACGTCGAACGAGGTGACGAGGTCGAACTGTCCGGCCGGGAACGGCAGTCGAGTCGCCGATGCGCGCGCGATGCGTGCTTCGCCGCGAGTCCGTGCGTAGGCGAGTCCACTCCAGGTGATGTCGATACCGCAGGCGCGGCCGAAGCGGCGCAGCATCGTGAGGTTGTTGCCGGTGCCGCAGCCGCAGTCGAGGATGAGCGGATCGCGGCGGCCGGCGGTCGCTCGTTCGAGTAGCGGCGTGACGAAGCGACGGAATCCGTGGAACCAGAAATGGTCTCGTTCGGCGCGGGCCGTGGCTGCGAGCAATCTGTCCATGAACGTGTGTTGGCGAGCAAGTGACGGCGATTGCCGTTGGGACGGCAATCGACATCTTACTCCGAGGAGACGATGGTGATGATTTCGAGCTTTCGATCAGGTGCTGCGGCGTTGCTCGTGTGTGCGCTCGCGGCGGGAGCGTGCGGCAAGAAGCCCCCTGCGGCGGCGCCGGCTCCGCCGCCTCCGAACATTGAGGCGAAGCCCACGACCCCTCCGCCGCCGCCGCCGCCGACACCACCACCGCCGCCGGCACCAACGCCCGATCGGACGCCGACCGAAGACGAGATCTTCGCCAAAGCAACGCCCGACGAGCTCACCAAGAGCGGCGTGTTGAAGCCGGTCTATTTCGACTACGACTCGATCGTGCTGACGGAAGCCGCGCGCGGCATCCTGCAGAAGAACGTCGAGTATTTGAAGAAGCGTCCGAGCACGAAGGTCATGGTCGAGGGCCACGCCGACTCGCGCGGGACCAACGAGTACAACCTCGCGCTCACCGATCGACGCGCGTCCGTGGTGAAGGACTACGTCGTCAGCCTCGGCGTGACGGCGGATCGCGTGAGCACGGTGGCGAAGGGCGAAGAACAGCCCTTCTGCAAGGAAGAGACGGCGGCCTGCTGGCAGCAGAACCGCGTCGGCTACTTCGTCTTTACTGCTAAGTAGGCTCTCGGCTTTAGGCTTTAGCTGAAGACTGGGGGGTGTCAGGGCTCAGGTTTTCAGGGCCCTGGTAATCTCCTCGGCCGCTTTTCGGGCGTTCGGGGCGGCGATGATTGGTCGGCCGACGACCAGGTAGCTGGCGCCGGCGGCAATCGCTTCGGCGGGCCCAAGCGTCCTCTCCTGGTCGTCGTTCTTGACGCTCGGCGCTGCCGCGCCGTCGCGCTTGTCGCCCATCACTCCGCCACGAATACCCGGCGTCACAATCTTGAAGTCGGGACCGCATTGTTTCCTGATGAGCGCGGTCTCCTGTGGCGAGGCGACCACACCGTCGAGTCCCGCCGCCTGCGCCAGGCCCGCGAGCCGCAGCACATGATCGAGGACCGGTGAGTGAACGCCGGTCTCGTCGAGCATCGCCGCGTTCATGCTGGTGAGGACGGTGACGGCGATGACCAGCGGCGGCTCCCGCCGTTCGCGCGCCGCGGTCTCGCGCGCCGCGTCGCGCGCTGCCTGCATCATCCGCGTGCCGCCCGAGGCGTGCACGTTCACCATCCACACTCCGAGCGACGTGGCCGCCGCGACCGCGGTCGCGACCGTGTTGGGGATGTCGTGGAATTTCAGGTCGAGGAAGACGCGGCCGCCACTCCGCGACAACGTCCGGACGATGTCGGGGCCTTCGGTGGTGAAGAGGCGGCTGCCGACCTTGAATCCGCCGACGACGTCGCGAAGAGTGTCGGCAAGGGCCAGCGCCGCCTGGCCATCTTCGACATCGAGTGCGACTAGGAGCTGATCCACGCCTGTTCCCGCCGTGTTGTGTCGAGGCTGCCCGTGAGCTCCGCAAGGCGTGTGATGCCCTGCCGGTCCATGTAGGCGCGCAGTCCCTCGATGAGCGTGCGCCAGAGGAAGGGATCGACGAAGTTGGCCGTGCCGACCTGCACGGCCGTGGCGCCGGCAATCATGAACTCGAGCACGTCGGCGGCAGTGCTGATGCCGCCCATGCCGATGATGGGTAGCTTTACGGCCCGCCGGCATTCGTACACCATCCGCACGGCAATCGGGCGGATGGCCGGGCCGCTGAGCCCGCCGACAATGTTCGAGAGCTTCGGCCGCCGCGTCTCGACGTCGATGGCCATCGCCAGAAACGTGTTCACGAGGGACACGGCATCGGCGCCGGCTTCCTCGGCTGCGCGCGCGAACGACGCGACGTCGGTCACGTTTGGCGTCAACTTGGGAATGACCGGGAGCCTGGTGACCTTGCGGACGGCGCTGACCACCGCGTGCGTGCCCGTGAGGCTGCAGCCGAACGTGATGCCGCCTTCCTTGATGTTGGGGCACGAAATGTTGAGCTCGAGGGCCGCCACGCCCTCGGCGTCGCTCAGGATGCGTGCCAGCTCGACGTACTCGTCGATTGTCGTCCCGCAGATGTTGACGAAGACGATGGCCCTGCGGTCGCGCAGCTCGGGCAGCTTCTCGCGCACGAAGCGGTGCACGCCGATTCCCTGGAGACCAATCGCATTCAACATGCCCGACGGCGTCTCGACGATGCGGGGTGGAGGGTGGCCTTCGCGCTCGGCGAGGAACAATCCCTTGACCGCCACGCCGCCGAGGGTCGAGAGGTCCACGATGTCGCTGTACTCGACGCCGTAGCCGAAGCAGCCGCTGGCGGCGATGAGCGGATTCGGGAGGCGAAGCGATCCGATTGAAACCGACAGGTCCATGGTCAATGCGTCAGCGCTTCCCAGACGATGCGGCCGGCGTCGAAGACCGGGCCTTCGAGACAGGACCGCACGAAGTGCGGCGGAGCACCGACCTGCCGCGTGAGGACGACGCAGCTGTAGCAGCCGCCGAGACCGCAGCCCATGACCTGCTCGAGCGAGACGTCGCAGGGCTGGCCGTGGAAATCGGCGATGGTGGCGACGGCGCGCATCATCGGCGTCGGTCCGCAGACATAGAGTTTCACCGTCTCGCCGGGCCGGAGCGAGGCGAGCGCGTCGTTGAGCGGTGCGGTGATGAAACCTTTGGCGCCGAGGCTGCCGTCTTCGGTGGAGGCGACGATTCGCACGCCGAGGCGCTCGAACACATCCGTGTAGTGGAGATCGCTCGCCCGGCGCGCGCCGTAGAAGAGCGTCGCGGGGGTACCGCGGGCGGCGAGGGCCTCGGCGAGCGTCAGGAACGGCGCGAGTCCGACGCCGCCCGCCACCATCCAGGCCTGCGCCGGCGGTTCGATCGGCTCGAACGGCCGGCCGAGCGGCCCGAGACATGCGAGGCGCGAGCCTGGCTCCGCGTCGTAGATCAGGCGCGTGCCGACGCCAATCCGCTTGTTGAGGATCGATATGCCCGTCGGCTGGTCGTTCGCGTCGCGCAGGATCTCGAAGATCGAGAACGGCCGCCGGAGCAGCGGATCCGAGCTTCGCGACGGCTTGACCATGACGAACTGGCCCGGCCGCGCGAGCCCGGCGATCTCCGGCGCGTCGAGTGCCAGCACGCTGTACTCGTCAGAGAGCCGCGTGTTGGATCTCACCGCGGCATCGATGTCGCAAGGCACAACCGAAGTATACACTTCGAGTGATGCGGTTCCTCCGGATGCTGACCAACTCGCTGCTCGCTGGCGCGCTTGGTGCGGCGTTCCTCACCATCATCGTGCTGCAGCTCAACCCGGGCGTGCCGCTGTTGTCGGAGACCACGTGGCGCCTCCTCGTGGCGCTCGGGCTTTTCTACGGCGTCCACCTCACGGTGCTCTTCTACCTGCTGATGGTCGGGCGTGAGTTCATCGGTCTCGACGCCCTGTCGCCGGGGTGGGTGAGCGTCCGCGTCCTCGCGTGGCTCACGGCCGCCTCGTCGGCCGTGGCGTCGGTGCTGATGTGGCTCAACGTGGCCGGGTTGTCGGCGGCGCTGGGCGACATCGCGGTCCGGCGCATGACGGCCGGCGCCGCCGCGACGACGGCGACCGCCATCGTCCTCCTTGGGCTGGCGGCGGCGCACTATTCCTTTGGCCGCCGGGGCAGTCGCGTCGGTGCCGCGCTCCTGGCGATCGCGGTGTTCGGTTCGCTCGCGCTTCCGGTGGCCGCTCGCGGTCCTGGTGTCGAGATCGCGGCGGTATCGCTGCCGCCCGCGCTCGCGCCGCACGCGCTGCCGGTGTCCGGCCCGCGAGTCGTGATGCTGCTGCTCGACGGCGCGTCGCTCGAGTACGTCTGGCCGCGCGCGGCGGGTGGACGCCTGCCGAATTTCGCGCGGCTCCTCGAGACTGGAGCGTCGATGGACCTGGCCACCGTGCGGCCCACGGGTCCCGATCCCGTCTGGGCAGCGGTCGCGACGGGGATGTACCCGGCGAAGAACGGCGTGCGGTCGGCGTCGGAGTACTGACGTGCGCGGCGATAGCCGGCCGTTTGCCCTCCTGCCGGACCATTGTTTCTCGCACGTGCTCGTCCACCTCGGCCTCCTGCGCAGCGAGCCGAACTCGTCCGCGTCGCTTCGCGCGCGTCCGTTGTGGAGCATCCTGGCGGCGGCCGGGATCACCGCCGGTGTCGTGCGGTGGCCGCTGACGTTTCCGGCACAGCGGGTGCACGGGTTCGTGCTGAGCGACCGCTTCCATCAGCTCCTCGGATCGTTTCTCGAGCTCGACGAAAGCGCCGGGTATCCGTCGAGCATGCTGCCCGTCGCCAGGGACGCGTTTGCGGAATCCGCAGAGGCACCCGAGTGGCTGCCAGTGCCACTCCGCGTCGACGGCGCGTCGGCGCAGCCCGAAGCGTCCGCCGGGTTGCGCGACCAGTTCTACAGCCGCGCGATGCGCAACCTGCGCGCCGAATGGCCGGTCCAGCTGTCGGCAGTGCGGTATCAGGGGCTCGATACCGTCGGCCACTACAACCTGCGCTACACACAGCCGCGTGACGTGGGCGGCGCGAGCGACGATGAGCGCCGGCGCCGACTCCAGGTGATCGATCGGTACTACGGCTACATCGACGGCGAGATCGGCGAGGCCCTCACCGGCCTCCTTCCCGGTGACCTGCTGCTCGTCGTCTCGGGATTCGGCATGGACCCGCCCAACCCGGTCAAGCGTGTGATCGCCAGCGTCCTCGGCGACCCCATGAGCGGCACGCACGAGCGCGCACCGGACGGGTTCCTGCTCGCTTACGGTACGGCCGTCGAGCCCGGCCGCCACCAGCGCGGATCGATTGTGGACGTGACGCCGACGGTGCTGTATTTCCTCGGTCTGCCGGTCGGACGTGACATGGATGGGTACGCACGACCGGACTTGTTCAGGAGCGCGTTCACCAGCGGACGTCCAATTGCATTTGTGCCGACGCACAATCGATGAAACAGTCGTCAGTCGGCAGTCGGCAGTCGGCAGTCGTCAGTCGCAGTCCTCAGTCCGAGTCGACAGTCCGAGTCGACAGTCCGAGTCGATCGAGTTCACTCGGGATCGGGCTTTGAATGCGACTGAAGACTCTCGACTGGAACTGCCGACTGGGACTGCCGACTGAGACTGGCGACTGTGACCGACGACTGCCGACTGCCGACTACACTGTCGCCCGTGCTACACTTACTGAGCTCTTTAAGTGCGCCCCTGTGAGGGCGCCAAGAGGTGCCAAGTTGACGACTGCCTTTACGAAGCCTCGCCCGCGCTCGGCCCCTTCACTGCTTCTTTTCATTCGTGGCCGGAGGCCTGCATGCCGCAGGTAATGGACGCCGATCGGATGTCGCGGGCGCTGACGCGCATTGCGCACGAGATTCTCGAGCGGAACCGCGGCCTCGACGAGCTGGCGCTCGTCGGCATCCGCACGCGCGGCGTACCGCTAGCGCGGCGGCTCGCGCGGGCGCTCAAGGAAATCAACGGCGACGATGTGCCGACCGGGGCGCTCGACATCACGCTCTATCGGGATGACCTGATGCGCCATCCCGTCGGGCCGCAGCCGCTCGTCCGGCGCACCGAGATTCCCTTCTCGATCGACGACCGCAAGATCATGCTCGTCGACGACGTGCTCTACACCGGCCGCACCATCCGTGCGGCCCTCGACGCCCTGATCGACTTCGGCCGCCCGCGCGTCATCCAGTTGATCGCGCTCGTCGACCGCGGGCACCGGGAGCTGCCGATCAAGGCCGACTACGTGGGCAAGAACCTGCCGACATCGCTCAAGCAGAGCGTCCAGGTCCGGCTTCAGGAGATTGACGGGACCGACGAGATCGTCATCGAGGGTGAGCCATGACTACGCGAACCGCCGATCGGCCGGACAGCGCCGAGCGCCTGCCCGTCGCTCCGGCCTCTGCCGAACCCGCCGCCGCGGCACTGAAGTCGCGGCACCTGCTGGGCATCGCCGGGCTTGGCGCCGACGAGATCACGCTCATCCTGGACACGGCTGAGGCCATGAAGGAGATTGGCGGCCGCGCCATCAAGAAAGTGCCGACCCTCCGGGGCCGCACGGTTGTGAATCTCTTCTTCGAGCCGAGCACGCGCACGCGTACGTCGTTCGAGATTGCGGAAAAACGTCTCAGCGCCGACACGCTCAGCATCGCGACGGCGACTTCGAGCGTCACCAAGGGCGAGACGCTCGTCGACACCGTGCGCAACCTCGAAGCCATGTCGCCCGACATGATCGTGATGCGCCACGCGTCGTCCGGCGCGCCCGAGCTGCTGGCCCGGATCTGCCGCTCGGCAATCATCAACGCCGGTGACGGCATGCACGAACATCCGACGCAGGCGCTGCTCGACGCGTTCACGATTCGCTCGCACAAGGGTCGCCTCGCGGGCCTGAAGGTCGCGATCGTCGGCGACCTGCTGCACAGCCGCGTCCTTCGCTCGAACGTCCTGCTGCTCAAGACAATGGGCGCCGAGGTCTGGGCCTGCGGTCCCGCCACGCTGATTCCGCCAGGGCTCCAGCGGCTCGGTGCCCGGCCGACGACGTCGGTCGACGAGGCGGTCGAAGGCGCCGACGTCGTGATGCTGCTGCGCATCCAGCACGAGCGCATGCAGGGACACTTCATTCCGTCGGTGCGCGAATACTTCGCGCTCTTCGGCATGACGCCCGAACGGGTCCGGCGCGCGCGCAAGGATGTCATCGTGATGCACCCGGGACCGATGAACCGTGGCGTCGAAATCGACTCCGAGGTGGCCGATGGTCCCTATTCGGTGATTCTCGAACAGGTCTCGAACGGGGTCGCCGTGCGGATGGCGGTGCTCTATCTGCTGTCGGGGAGAGATGGGCGCGACGACGAGTCGCTCGTGGAGGGTCGGTAGTCTCTGATGAACCTACTGCTGAAGAACGGCCGCGTGGTCGACCCGGCGAACGGCCGGGACGGCGAATTCGATGTGTTGATTGTGGACGGTGTGATCAAGCGCGTCGGCAGGAACCTGCCCGCCGAGGGTGCCGAGGTTTTCGACCTCGGGCGCGGATGGGTGGTCACGCCGGGCCTCATCGACATCCACGTGCACCTGCGCGAGCCGGGGCAGGAGCACAAGGAAACGGTCGCGACCGGCGCGGCCTCGGCCGTCGCTGGCGGATTCACCGCCGTGGCGTGCATGCCGAACACGGATCCGGTCAACGACCATGCCGGCATCACGCAGTTCATACTCAAGAAGGCGGCCGAGGCACAGCTCGCGCGCGTCTATCCCATCGGCGCGGTGTCGATCGGATCGAAGGGCGAGCAGCTCGCCGAGCTCGGTGAGCAGAAGACGGCCGGCTGCGTCGCGTTCACCGACGACGGCCGTCCCGTCGCGACGGCGTTGCTCATGCGCCGCGCGCTCGAATACGCGGGCATGCTCGGCGTGCCGATCGTCAATCACTGCGAGGACCCGTCGCTCAAGGGCGACGGGGTCGCGCACGAGGGCTATCACGCCTCTGCCCTCGGCCTGCGCGGGATTCCCGGCGTGGCGGAATCGCTGATGGTCGAGCGCGACGTGTCGCTGGCCGAGCTGACCGGTGGCCACGTGCACATCGCGCACATGAGCGCGCGGCAGTCGCTCAGGGCCGTGCGCGCCGGCAAGGAACGCGGCGTGAACGTCACCTGCGAGGTTGCGCCGCACCACTTCACGCTGACCGACGAGGCGCTCGAGGGACCGCCGAAGTACGACACCAACCTCAAGATGAACCCCCCGCTGCGCGAGGCCGCGGACCGCGATGCGATGATCGAGGGCATCGCCGATGGCAGCGTCGACGTGATTGCCACCGATCATGCGCCGCACCATGCCGACGAGAAGATGCTCGAGTTCGATCGCGCACCCTTCGGGATCGTCGGCCTGGAAACGGCGGTGCCTATCGTGTGCGACCGCCTGCTGCACGCGGGGAAAATTTCCTGGAGCCGGCTGGTGGAGCTGCTGTCGGTCAATCCTGCCCGTGTCTTTCACCTGCCGGGCGGGTCGCTGGCCGAAGGCGCGCCTGCCGACATCACGGTGATCGCGCCGGACGCGCGCGTGAAGATCAGCGCGGCAGCGCTGAAGTCCAAGTCGAAGAACACGCCGTTTGACGGCTGGGAGCTGCGCGGTGGCGTTGCGGCGACGATCGTCGGAGGCCGGGTGGTCTACCGCAACGCCTCCTGCTGAGGAGAATGAGGTTCAATACGGTGAATCGTCTCGAAGATGCGCGCGAGCTGGCGCTGAAGCAGCTGCAGACCTTCGAAGTGCTCATGCGCGATGGACACTTCGACTATCACAACGGGTTCCACGGGCGCGTCTATCTGAATCCCCATCAACTGTTCCGGTATCCGTCGACCATCTGGCGTCTGGCGCAGGATCTCCTCGACGTGCTGCCGCCGCAGCTGCTCGACGAGACCGATATCGTGGCCGGCCCCGCGACCGGTGGCGCGCTCCTCGCGCACACGATCGCGGGCCTGCTCGACGGCCGGCGCGCGCTGACCCATCCGTCCTGCAGCTTCGCGCCGTTCACGCCGGGCGAAGGCAAGTTCACGCTGCGGAGCTTCTACGCTCGGTTGATTCGGGGCAAGCGCGTGCTGCTCGCCGACGACGTCCGCAATACCGGGAAAACGTTTCAGCGGTGCGCCGACCTCGTGACCGAAGCGGGAGGGACCGTGCTCGCGACGGTCGAAATCTGCGATCGCCTCGAGGCGATCGTCGACCTGGGTGTACCCAATTACGCGCTCGTCGAGTACCGCGCGCCGGAGAACTTTCCCGCGGCCGAGTGCCCGATGTGCAGGGCGGGGGAGCCGGTGACGGCTTTTTAGGCTCAGGGCTCAAGGCTCAAGGCTCAGGCAAAACCTTGGACTACACTCTCGAAGATTTTGCTTGAGCCCTGAGCCATGAGCCCTGAGCCGACACTCGCGTCAGCGCTCGACACCCTCTACCGCGACTACAACCGCGAGGAGTCGGCGAGCGATCCCGTGCACCGCGTGCGGCCCTACGCCGATCCGCGCGATCGCGAGATCGCCGGCTTTTGCGCCGCGGCGCTCGCGTTTGGCCGCGTGGCCAGCGTGCTGAATACGATCGACGCGCTCTTCCGCATCATGGGACCGCGGCCGTCGGAGTACGTGCGGCAGTTCGACCCGGGTGCGAAGCACCCGGAGCTTCGGGGGCTGGTGCACCGGTGGATCCGCGGCGAGGACATCGCGGCGCTGCTCTGGGTGTTGCGCCAGATGCTCGATCAATCGGGCTCGATTGAAGCGTTCTTTCTGGAGGGCGATTCCCCCGGGGCACCTGACGTGGGCGTGGCGCTCGACAGCTTCTCGACGAGAGCCCTCGGGCTGGACATCCGGCGAGCCTACGGCCGCGTGCCGACGCGTCCCGGTGTGTGCTATTTCTTTCCGCGACCGTCGGCGGGCAGCGCGTGCAAGCGGTTGAACCTGTTCCTCCGGTGGATGGTCCGCCGCGACGAGGTCGATCTGGGTGTCTGGACGCGGCTCTCGCCGGCCCGGCTCATCGTGCCGCTCGATACGCACGTCATCCGCCTGGGGCGCTGCCTGCGGCTGACGCGGTACGTCAGCCCCGGCTGGAAGATGGCCGCCGACGTCACGGCGTCGCTACGCAATCTCGACGCCGCCGATCCCGTGCGCTTCGATTTCTCCATCTGCCACGTCGGCATGATGAACGCCTGTGGCTTCGGCCGGAAGCAGGGAGACTCGCAATGTCCGCTCAAAGGGCTCTGTCACCCACGTCTGCGCCGCGCACGACCGGCCGCCTGATCGCCGCGCTGCTCCTCGGCATCGCGCTCGGCGCCGCGGGCGCGCTTCTGGTGACTGCGCGGACGACCGACGCTTCGCGGCGCCGCGTGGCCGCGCGCGCCCTCTCGCCCGACAAGTCCCGTGCGGCCGTGGCGTTCGAGGTGCCCTGCCCGGAAGGCACCTGCCAGGAGTTGCGACTCGGCGCGTCCGAGGACAGCAGCACGACCGTGACCACGCTCAGCAACCGTTCCTGCTCGGAGATTGCGTGGACACCCGATGGCCGACGCGTGGCCTTCGTGATCGATGGTTCGGAGATGTCGATTCATGACGCGCAGAGCGGCAGGCATGCCGGGACCGTCAGGCTCCTGACGGCCGAAGCCCTGGAGACCCGCCTGGCGCGCGGCATCACCTTTTCGGAGAACGGCCGCGCCGCGACCTTCGACGACTGCCCCCGCACGCATTCGGGCTGTCGCGCCGGAGTTGTGGGGGTGCCGCAGTAAATCGCGGCTGGCGGCTCGCGGCTGGCGGTTCGCAGTTATCGGCTGAGCAGCGCCGAGCCAACAGCGAGCCGCGAGCCGCCAGCGGCTATTTCAGTCCCCCAACTTCCTGATCGTCCTCCACATGTGGCCGAAGTGCCACTCGCTTGTACACCTTGAGTGTTTCCTTCAGCATCCGCTCCGCGCTGAACAACTCCCGCGCCCGCGCCAGCCCGGCGAATCCCATCCGTTGACGCAGTTCGGGATCCTTCAGGAGCTGCACGATCGCCGCGGCCATCGCTGCATCGTCGCGCGGCGGCACGAGGATTCCGGTGACGCCGTCGACCACGACTTCAGGAATCCCCCCGGTCGCGGTGGCCACGATGGGTTTGGCCGCGGCCATGGCGTCGAGGAGCGATGTCCCGAGGCCCTCCGTGACGGAGCTCATCACGAAAATGTCGAACGCTTTGTGAAGGGAGAGCACGTCAGGGCGAAACCCGGCGAGGAGCACGTGCTTTTCTAAGCGGTGTTCCTTGATTTGTCGTTCGAGCGCCGGCCTCAGCTCGCCTTCTCCGGCGATGACGAAGCGCGCATCGGGAACCTTGCGGACGACGAGCGCCGCCGCTTCGACGAGGTGCCGCTGGCCTTTGTGCGGCACGAGCGCCGCGACATTGCCGACGATCGGCGCCTGGTGGGGAAGGAACAGCTCTTCGTGGAGGTTGGCGCGTGGTGCGGTTTCAACGCGCTCGAGGTCGATGCCCTCGTGCACGGTCACCGTCCGCGCCGCCGGCACGCCGTCGGCGACGAGCATCTGCCGAATCGCTTCGGACGCGCAGATGAAGCAGTCGACCTGACGATACTTCCATCGCGACATCGCGGCGTTGCGCAGGTGGAAGTCGACCCGCCGCGAGGCGATGAGCGGGGGCTTGGCCAGCTGCGTGCTCATCGAGAGCGCCAGGCCGGCCATGGCCACGCCGTGCGGGTCGTGAGCGTGGACGATGTCGGGCTTGAGTTGTTTGAGCAGGCGCGACAGCCGCCAGGCGGCGCTGAGATCCATCTCGGTCTTGGGCGCGAGCGGAATCAGGTCCAATCCCTCTTTCGCGCGCTGTCGAAGTTCGCCCCCCGGATGCGCCACGAGCATCGTCCGATGGCCAAGCGCGCGCAGGCCCAGGACCGTGACGAGCACCTGATTCTGACCACCACGCCACGTTCGCGCCGTGTCGATGTGGAGCGAGAACATTCTACTGCGGGTGTCGGAGTGCCGGCGGCGGAGGGACGGGTGCTGAGGGTGGCGGGCCGAGCGCGGTATCGGGAGCGACGGAGTGGGGGTCGCCAGCCGCCGCCGCTCGGCCCCGGCCCTCGACGTTCGGTGTCCGCGCGAACTTCGGGCGGCGGCGCGCGCTGCTCGCGCCGGGCGCCTCGCCAGGGCCCGGCGTGCGGAAGCCGCGCTGCAGCTCCCAGAGCTTGAGGATCTTGAGGAACACGTAGTACGAGTTGAGGATCGAAATCAGGAAGCCGGCGGTGCCGTCCCGGAAGCCGCGCCGGACGACGTAGTTTCGCAGGAACGCTGCCGGCGGATGCACGGCGGCTTCGAGCGGATTGGTCCGTCGTCCCTCGGCGAACCACTCTTCGGCCGCGAGCGTCGTGTAGTGATCGATGCTCGTGACGTGGTCCGAAATGTCACGGTAGGGGTAATGCTGCAGGTCGTGCTCGAGGGTTCCCGGACGTCCCTGCTTCAGCTCGACCGACTCGTGCACGCGCTTGCCGTTGAATCGGCCCACGCGCCGATCGTAGAGCCGCAGCTGATAGTCGGGATACCAGTCGGTGCCGCGGATCCAGCGCCCGAGGTAGTACGAGACGCGCGGCATGCGGTAGCCGCCGGCGGCCGACCCCTCGCGCATGATTCGCTGAATTTCGGTGGCGAGCTCCGGCGGCACGCGCTCGTCGGCGTCGATCGCAAGAATCCAGTCGTGAGACGCGATCTCGGCGGCGTAGTTGCGCTGGGCACTGTATCCCGCCCAGTCGTGGACGACGATGCGCGCGGCATAGCGCCCGGCCAGCATCAATGTCTCGTCGGCGCTATGAGAATCGACGACGACGATTTCGTCGGCCCACTTGACGGATTCGAGCGCGCCTTCGATGTTGGCGGCCTCGTTCCGCGTGATGACCGTCACGGTCAGCTTCACAGGGGGAGTGTAGCACTCCAGCTTCCAGCTACCAGCTTCCCGCTTCCAGCTGGAAACGGCCCCGAACTTCCGGCAGCTGGCAGCTGGAAGCCTGCAGCTGGGAGCCTGCAGCTGGAAGCCGGTAGCTGGTAGCTGTCTAGAACCCGCCCGCGAGCGGAACGACCTGCACCGCCTCGAAGGCAATCAGCGCGCGGTTGTAGGCAATGATCGCGGACAGTTCGTTGTTCAGCTGACTGGTCAGATCGCGCTGCGCCTGGATCACGAGGAACGTGTCGGACAGACCGACGGCGAGACGTTTCTCATACGCCTGCAGGTTCTGTTCGGCGAGCTCGCGGGCTTTCTGCGTCGTTTCCACCCGTTTGAGCGCTGTCGCGACCTGCCTGGCGGCGTCGCGGACCTGCGCGACGACGATGGTCTCGAGATCGCGCTGGTTGGTGGTCTGCTGCTCGCGCTGCAACCGCGCCTGCGCCAGGCCCGCTTCCGCAGCGCTCGTTCCGAGGGGGTAGGTCACGTTGAGCGTCACGCTCCACGTCTTGAAATCGTTGGCGAACACGTCGTGCAGCGCGTCCCCGAAGCTGCGCTTCGACTGACCGAGAATCGGTGGAGGGAACGCCGCCGAATTGCGATCGAACTGGAACTGCGTGCCGGCCACGCCCTGGACGTTGTAGTTGCCCGTGAGGTCAATCGACGGGAGCTGCTGGTTGCGCAGGTATTTCATGCTGATATCGGTCTGCTCCAGCTGCTTCCGCGACTGGATGAGATCGGTGCGGTTGGCCAGCGCATTGGCGATGGCGGCCTCGACGTTGATCGGCTGCGGCGCCAGCGTCGGCTGTTCGGCAGGTTCCAGCTTGGTCGTCCAGAAGTCAGGTTGCGACGGGTTCATGATGAGCACCCGGAGGGAGTCCTCCGCCGACTCGATCTGGCCTTCAGCCACGATCACTTGCTCCTCGGTGCGCGCGACCTCGGCCTGTGCCTGGACGATGTCGATCGGCGCAATGGTCCCGAGTTCCACCTTCTTTTCGTTGTTTTTCAGAGAGGTCTGCGCCAGTTCGAGCGACTTCTGCGCAACCTGCAGCTGGCCCATTGCATTCACCAGGTTGAAGTAGGCGTTGCGAACGACTCGCGAGGTCTGCGTCAGTGTCTGCCGCAGCTGCACGTCGGCGATCTCCTGACCCTTCTGGTTCTGCAGCAGGTTCTGCCGTGAGCTGTCGATGGAGAAGTTCCTCAACAGCGGCTGCGTATAGGACGCGGTCAGGCTCGAATCGACTTGCGGATTGAACGGATTCGTGGGGTTGTTCGTCTTCAGCCGGGATGCGTCGATGCCGAGCGTATAGCGGCCGCCACCCCAGGGCACGAACTGCTGAATGCCGGCGCCGGTGCTGAAGTTGTCGCTCGACAGGATGCTGTTGTCCGCGCCCGTGGTGAGGAAGTCCGTGGGAGGCGCCGTCGCGCTCCTGGTGAACGTCTGGGAAGTCAGGTTCAGCGCGTATGCGGCCCGGGCTTCGGCTACGGCGTAGGTCTGAATCTGAGGACCCAGCCGATCGGCCTTCACACCAAGGTTGTTCTCGAGGGCCATCCGGACGGCTTCGTCCGGCGTGACCTTCAGGACCGTGGGCGCGGCCGATGCATTGAGCGGCCTCGCCGGCTGAGGCGCCGGGGGCACCGTCTGAGCCTGTCCGGAAGCGGACAGTGCGGGCCCGGAAGCGAACATTCCCATCGCCAGTGCCGCGGCGCAAACGACGCGCACACGGGCCAATCCTTGAGCTTTCACACGCATTACACTCTCTCCAAATTGGTGACAGATTGACCGTACTTCGGTGAGCTGCAAGAACCGGGCGCGCCGCGAAAATGGCGAATTCCCGAGTGTATACTGCTGGTTCGAGCGGCCAGGCCGGCCCGAGCTCTCCGAGCTTGATTGCTTCCAAGGATTAGACGTTGATGCGCGCAAATAGTGTTGGTTTCGCGGCAGCCCTCCTGCTCGTGGCCGCGCCGGTCCTGCAGGCTCAGCGGAGTGCCGGCCCGGCGCCTGCCCTGAAGAGCGGGCCGGCCGAGGCTGTCAACGGCCGCTTCGAGCTGACGGTCGACAGCATCATGCGCGGCTCGGACCTCGTCGGGTATCCCCCGACCGGGCTCCGATGGTCGGCCGACTCCCAGAAGCTCTACTTCGACTGGCGAAAACCCGCCGAAGACAAGGCCTCGACTTACGTCGTCGGCCGCACGGGCGGAGCGCCCCGCAAGCTGTCCGAGGACGAAGCGAAGAACATCCCGCCGCCGGCTAACGGCCGCTGGGACAAGGCTCGGCGCCGCGTCCTCTTTGTAGACGGCGGCGACGTCGTCCTGGTTGACGCCGTTTCCGGAACTCGACGCTTCATCACGAAGACCGCCGGTGCCGAGTCCAATCCGCGCTGGGCGCGCAGCGACACGCACGTCACATGGATGCGTGAGGGGAACCTCTTCATTGCCCCGATCGGAGCCGGCGAATCACCGCTCCTGACGCAGTTGACCGACATCGCTCCGCGCCGCCCCGAACCGCGCTTGACCGATAGCCAGCGGTTCCTCCGCGACGAGGAGGAGAAGCTCATCGACTTTGTCGAGAAGCAGAAGGCCGAGAAAAAGAAGGCCGAGGACGAGCAGAAGAAGAGCAAACTTCCGACCTTCGAGCTCCAGGATCGTCAGACGGCCGCGGATCTGATGCTTTCTCCCGACGACACACACGTGTTCGTCGTCATCTCCGAGCGCGCGGTCGGCGTGAAGCCGACGATCGTGCCGAACTACGTCACCGAGACCGGGTATACCGAGGACATCCCGGGGCGGTCCAACGTCGGCGACACGCAGGATCGGCGTCTGCTAGGCGTGCTGAATCTCAAGACGGGCAAGACCGTGTGGGCAGATGGAGGCTTTGCGCCGCCCGTGCCCGCCGACTCCGCCGACAAACCAGCCGACAAACCAGCCGACAAGTCGGCCGCCGGCGGCACGCCCGCGCCCGAGGCGCGGCCCGCTCGTCGAGAGGACCGGGACATTCGCTGGTCGATGCCCGCTGTGTCCGACGACGGCAAGTACGTCGTCGCGACCGCCCGGTCCGCGGACAACAAGGATCGCTGGCACGTGGTGCTCGATCCCGAGTCCGGCAAAACGCGCGTCATCGACCTGCTGCACGACGATGCGTGGGTGCGGGAAGCGGGAGGCGGCTTCGGAGGCGGGGCGGTCGAGTTCCTCCCCGACAACAAGCGGATCTGGTTCCTCTCCGAACGCGACGGCTGGATGCACCTCTATACGCTCGACGTGTCGGTCGAGACCGCGAAGCCAGTGCAGCTGACGTCAGGGAAGTGGGAGGTGGCGTCGGCGGAAGTGGCGCGCGACGGCCGGAAGTTCTACCTGACGACGAGCGAAGTGCATCCGGGCGAGCGGCACCTCTACACGCTGCCGATCGAGGGCGGCTCGCGCACGAAGATCACGTCGATGGCCGGTTCGAATCAGGCCGAAGTCTCGCCGGACGAGTCGACTCTGGGCCTGGTCTTCTCGTACAGCAACAAGCCGCCGGAGGTGTACGTCATGCCGAACGCCGCCGGCGCGCAGGCGATCCAGGTCACGACGACTCCGACCGAGGCCTGGCGGTCGTTCAAATGGATCGATCCCAAGGTGATCACGTTCAAGGCGCGTGACGGCGTGGACGTCTACGCGCGGCTCTTCACGCCAGAGATGCTCGGCGCGCGGCGCGACGCGACGCGTCCGGGCGTCGTCTTCGTGCACGGCGCCGGCTACCTCCAGAACGCGCACAGGTACTGGTCCACCTACTTCCGCGAGTACATGTTCCACAACCTGCTCGCGGCGCGTGGCTACGTCGTGCTGGACGTCGACTATCGGGCGAGCTCGGGTTACGGGCGCGACTGGAGGACGGCGATCTACCGGTTCATGGGCGGCAAGGACCTCGAAGACATCGTCGACGGGGCCAAGTACCTGACGACCGCCGAGAAAGTGGATGCGAAGCGCATCGGCGTGTACGGCGGGAGCTACGGCGGGTTCATCACGCTCATGGGGATGTTCACGACGCCGGACGTCTTTGCCGCGGGCGCGGCGCTGAGGCCGGTCACCGACTGGGCGCACTACAACCACGGCTACACGTCGAACATCCTCAACAACCCGCAGAAGGACGCCGAAGCGTATCGCAAGAGCTCGCCGATCTACTTCGCCGAAGGGCTGAAGGGCGCGCTGCTCATCTGCCACGGCATGGTCGACACCAACGTGCATTTCCAGGACTCAGTGCGCCTGGTCCAGCGGCTCATCGAACTGCGCAAGGACAACTGGGAGCTCGCGGCCTACCCGGTCGAGAACCACGGCTTCACCGAGGAGACGAGCTGGGCCGACGAGTACAAGCGCATCCTCAAGCTGTTCGACGACAACCTGCGGAGCCGGGGCGGGAAGGCGACCAACTAATGGATCAGGATACGGTGCTCGATCTGTTCCGGAAGTCCGGTGCGCTCCTCGAGGGGCATTTCCGCCTGTCGTCTGGGCTGCACAGCGACCGGTATCTGCAGAGCGCGCTCGTGCTCCAGTACCCGGAGTTCGCCGGGGCGCTCGGTCACGCGCTGGCGGATCGCACGCGACACATGCAGCCCACGGTCGTGCTGTCGCCGGCGCTCGGCGGCATCGTCATCGGCCAGGAAGTCGGCCGCGCGCTCGGCGTGCGAGCGATCTTCGCGGAGCGGCTGGAGGGTGCGCTCGTGCTCCGGCGCGGGTTCACGCTCGACGCGTCGGACCGTGTGCTCGTCGTCGAAGACGTGATCACGACCGGCGGATCCACGCGCGAGACCATTGCCGCCGCCGAGTCGTTGGGCGCGCAGGTGACCGGTGCGGCGGCAATCATCGACCGCGGTTCCGATCCGGCACGTCTCAACCTGCCGATGCAATCGCTCGTGCGCCTCGAAGTGCCGACCTACGCGCCGGAGGCGTGCCCGCTCTGCGCTAAAGGGGTTCCCATCGTGAAGCCGGGCTCGCGGGCGTCGTAGCGACACGCACCAGTCACGACGAACGAGCACGATGAGCGCGGCGACCGCGACCCCTCGGCTAGCTCGGGGTCGCCCTGAGCTAGGTCGAAGGGCGAGGATCACGAAGACACAAGGATCGGATTGCGGACCCTGAAGCTGACCCTCGAGTACGACGGGACGAACTACGTTGGCTGGCAGCGTCAGGCCGAGGGCGTCTCGATCCAGGGCCTGCTCGAGGAGGCCCTGGGACCGTTCGAGGGCGGGCCGCTGACCGTGCACGGGGCTGGCCGGACGGATGCCGGAGTCCATGCGCTCGGACAGGTCGCCAGCGTCAGAACCCGCACCGAGCACGGCGTCGCCACGCTGCAGCGCGCTCTGAACTCCGTCCTGCCCGTCGATGTCCGCATCGTTGCGGTCGAGGATGCGAACCCCGATTTTCACGCGCGCTTCGATGCGGTCTCGAAGACGTACGAGTATCGGATCGCGAACGTTCCTTTTGTCTCCGCCTTCCAGCATCGCTACGTCTGGCAGGTGCCGGGTGCGCTCAACATCGAGGCGATGCGTCACGGGGCGCAGTCGCTCCTCGGCCGTCATGACTTCGCCGCGTTTCAGTCGACCGGCGGCGAGGTGCACACGACGGAGCGCACCATCCTGTCGATCTCGGTGGGGCGAGCCGGTGAATTCATTCTCGACTCCGGGATCGGAGATCAGGGATCAGGGGAGACCTTGGAGCCAATGTTCCGAAGCTCTCCCGATCCCAGATCCCTGATCTCAGATCCCGGTTTTCCGACGTGGTTGGCACGTCGAGACCCGGCCCCGCTGGTCATCCGCGTGACCGGCAACGGCTTCCTGCGGCACATGGTCCGCACGATCGCCGGCACGCTCGTCGACGTTGGGCTGGGCCGCTGGCCGGCGAGTCAGGTCAGCGAGATTCTCGAAGGGCGCGATCGCTCGCGGGCGGGACGTGCCGCGCCGGCGTCGGGCCTCTTTCTCGTGCGCGTCGGTTACGGTCGGTGAGCCATGAGCCGTGTTTTGCTTTATAATACAAAGCATGATCGTCGCGCCTTGAATGCCCCCGTAAGACTTTGTATCATCGGGGTTTATTTGCCTACGCTGACACGATGGCGCTCCAAGACTTCCTGTCCGTCCTGACGTCCGGCTCCCCTGAAGAGGCGCTCGCCCGTCAGGTCGACTTCGACCGCCTGCCTCGTCACGTGGCCATCATCATGGACGGCAACGGCCGCTGGGCGGCTCAGCGCCACCTGCCGCGCGTCGAGGGACATCGCGCGGGAATCGATTCGGTCCGCGACGTGGTCGAAGGCTCTGCCCGCCTCGGCATCCAGGTGCTGACGCTCTATGCGTTCTCGGTGGAGAACTGGAAACGCCCGGCGATGGAAGTCTCGACGCTGATGTCGCTGCTCAAGCGCTACCTGCGCCTCGAGCTCAACACGCTCCTCCGCAACAACATTCGTTTCCGCGTGATCGGCCGAGAGGAAGAGCTCGCCGGCGACATCCGCGACGAGCTGAAGGCGGCCGAAGCCAAGACGGCCGGCAACACCGGCATGCTCTTCAACATCGCGCTCAACTACGGCGGGCGGGCGGAAATCGTCGAGGCCGCCAGGCGCCTGCTCGCCGCACAGATTCGGCCCGAGGAGCTCGACGAGCAGCGCTTCGCGGGGTTTCTCTATACGGCCGGACAGCCCGATCCCGATCTGCTGATCCGCACGAGTGGCGAGATGCGCGTCAGCAACTTCCTCCTCTGGCAGATTGCCTACGCCGAGATCTGGGTCACTGACACCTTGTGGCCGGACTTCCGGAAGCGCGACCTGCTCGAAGCCGTGCTCGCCTACCAGAAGCGCGACCGCCGGTATGGCGGCATCAACACGCCTGTGGTTGCCGGCCGCTGATGACACGCGTCCTGAGCGCCCTGGTTCTCGCGGCGCTCGTGATCGGCGTCGTCTGGTTTCTCCCGCCGGAGGCGACGCTGCTCCTTGCCGTTCTGGCTTCGGCCGTCGCGTTCGCCGAATACGCTGACCTCGCCGCCGCGCTCGGTACCCGGATTCCCATCATCCCGAGCGGCGCCGCCGTCGCGGCGGCATGCGTGGCCGTAGGCGGCGACGAGCCGCCGCTCGAACTCGTGTGTCTCGCGGCATTGATCGCGGTTGGCGTCCTCGCCGTCGTCCGTGGACAGCCGGGGCCCGAAGCGCTGCGCGACGCCTCGGCGTCCCTCTTTCCGGTGCTCTACATCGGCATCCCGCTCGGGGCACTCGCCGCCATCAGGTCGATCGGCGGGCGCGACGCGACGCTGCTGCTCATGGCGACGATCGTCGTGAGCGACTCCGCCCAGTACTACACAGGCCGCGCGCTCGGCCGGCACAAGCTGGCACCGGCAATCAGCCCGAGCAAGACCGTCGAGGGCGCGGTCGGCGGACTCGTGTTCGGCACGGCCGCGATGACGTATGGAGGACTCGAGGTCTTCAGAGGCGTCAACCTCTGGCTGCTCGTCGTGACCTCGGTAACCGTCGTCGTGCTCGGGATGGTCGGTGATCTGTTCGAGTCGCTGATCAAACGAAGCGCCGGCGTGAAGGATTCCTCGACGCTGATTCCGGGCCACGGCGGCATTCTGGACCGGATCGACAGCTGGTTGTTTGCGGCGCCCGTCTTCTACATCTTCACGAAGTACCTGCAGGCGTCATGAAGCGTGTCGCCATCCTCGGATCGACCGGCTCCATCGGGCAGAGTGCGCTCGCCGTCGTGTCCGCCCATCCCGATCGCCTTCGCGTCGTGGCGCTCTCTGCGGGAGAAAACGTCCCCCGGCTGGTCGAACAGGTCGCGCAGTACGCACCCGACACCGTCGCGATGGCCTCGTCGGCGGGACTTGCCGAGGCGCGCGCCGGGCTGCGCAGCCTTGCCGCTCCACTTCCTGTGACCATGGCGTGCGGAGCAGAGGGGTTGATTGCCGTCGCGACGCATCCGGACGCCGACGTCGTGCTCTTCGCTTCGTCAGGCACGGCGGCGCTCGACGCGGTGCTCGCCGCCATCGATTGCGGCAAGACCATTGCGCTCGCCAACAAGGAGATCCTCGTGATGGCGGGCTCGATCGTCATGGAGCGCGCGCGCCGTCGCGGCGTCGCCGTGCTCCCGGTCGACAGCGAGCACAACGCGATTCACCAGTGTCTGCACGGCCGAGAGCCGGGCGACGTCCGGCGGCTCATCCTGACAGCCTCGGGCGGTCCGTTCCGGGAGTTTCCCGCCTCGAGGCTGCAGCACGTGACGCCGGAAGACGCCCTCCGGCACCCGACGTGGAGGATGGGGCCCAAGATCACCATCGACTCTGCGACGCTGATGAACAAGGGGCTCGAAGTCATTGAAGCACACTGGCTGTTCGCGGTCGGGCCGCGACAGATCGACGTCGTCGTGCATCCTCAATCAATCGTGCACTCGATGGTCGAGCTCGTCGACGGATCGATCATCGCGCAGCTCGGCGCGACCGACATGCGCTTACCAATTCAGTACGCGTTTTCGTATCCGGAGCGCTGGAGCGCGCCACTCGCGCCGCTGGATCTGACCCGAGCTGGCCGGCTCGAGTTCGAGCCACCCGACACGATACGTTTTCCTTGCCTTGCCCTCGCGTTTCGGGCGCTCGAAGGTGACGGAGGGTTGCCGGTCGTCCTCAATGCCGCGAACGAAGTGGCGGTGGCAGCGTTTCTGCAGTCGCGGTTGAGCTTCACGTCGATTCCCGATGTCATCGGGCAGTCGATGGAGGCCTACGAACGAAGCGGTCCGGCCACGATTTCCGGCCTGAATGACGTGCGGACCGTCGATCAATGGGCGCGGGACTACGCCCGTCGACTGGCTCAGGGGGACCTGAGCCAGGGGCGAACGTCGCGGCCCGGTTGGCCGGTAAGGTAAAATCAAGCGTGTGACCAGCATTCTGGCTTTCCTTTTTGTACTCGGCGTACTGATTTTCGTCCACGAGCTCGGCCATTTCATGATGGCGCGGCGCATTGGTGTCCGTGTCCTCACGTTCTCGCTGGGCTTCGGGCCGAAGATCCTGTCCTTCCGGCGCGGTGACACCGAGTACCTGCGTCAGCGCGATTCCGCTCGGCGGCTACGTCAAGATGGCCGGCGAGAGTCCCGAGGACGCGCGCACCGGGTCGTCCGACGAGTTCCTGTCCAAGTCGAAATGGCAGCGATTCCAGGTCCTCGTCATGGGCCCGGTGATGAACCTCGCCCTCGCCGTCATCGTCATGGCGATCGTCCTGCTCCAGGGCGCGAAACTGCCGGCCTTCGAAGATCACGCCGTCGTCGTCGGCGGATTCTCGCCCGACTCGGTTGCACAGGCCGCTGGCGTTCAGCTGGGCGACCGCATCCTGGTCGTCGACGACAAGGACGTTCCGACGTGGAAGCAGTTCTACATGGCGATCGCCACGCGCGCGAACCGTCCGGTTCGCCTCGTGATCGAGCGTGAAGGAAAGCGCATCGAACGGCAGGTGGTGCCCGCGGCGGTCGACAGGTTCGAGACGGGAGCCATCGGCGTGCTGCCGGTGACACACCCGCAGATCGACGCGGTCCGCGACGGGCAGCCCGGCTTCGAAGGCGGATTGCGAGCAGGCGACATCGTGATGAGCGCCGGGGGCGAGGCGGGCGTCTCGCGCGAGCGGCTGATCGAATTGATCCAGACGCACGAAGGCAAGCCTCTCGCGCTCGAGGTGCAGCGGGGAGACGCGCGCCAGACCATCACCGTCGTGCCGCGGGTGCTCGACGGGCAGGTACGCATCGGCGCGACGATTACCAGCGCCGAGCTCAAGACCGTCGAGCCGGGTCCCGTCGACGCGGTCAAGCTCAGCCTCAAACAGAACTGGGAATGGACGACGCTCATCTTCGAGACGCTCGGCGGGCTCTTCACGCGCCAGACGTCGGTCAAGCAGCTGATGGGCCCGGTCGCGATTGCGGATCTCTCCGGGACCGCCGCGCAGCAGGACAGCTGGATTCCCCTCTTCACGCTGATGGCGATGATCAGCCTCAATCTGGGTCTGCTCAACCTCATGCCGATTCCCGTGCTCGACGGCGGGCATATCGCGATCCTTGCGCTCGAAGGCGTGTCGCGGCGCGACTTCAGCATGAAGGTGAAGGAGAAGATGCTGCTCGCGGGCTTCGTGCTCCTCCTGATGCTGATGGTCACGGTCATCTACAACGACCTGATGCGCATCCAGTGGATCGAGCGGCTCATACCCTGGAGATAGTTTTTCAGCTCTCAGCGCTCAGCTTCTAGCGGAGAAACATCGTGTCGACGCGTCGTGGCTTTGTCGTTCTCCTCGCGCTCCTCGCGGGCGTGGTTGTCACGACACCGTTGGCGCGCGAGCAGGAGCGTCGGCCCGATCCCGTCGCCACATTCTCGATCCTCGGCTACGACCCAGCGACAGGTGAGGTCGGCGGCGCCGTGCAGTCACGCGTGTTCGCGGTCGGGAACGGAGTGCTCTGGGGCGAGGCCGAAGTCGGCATGGTCGCGACGCAGGCGATAGTCGATGTCAGCTATGGCCCCCAGGGGCTGCAGCTCCTCAAGAAGGGCCTCGCACCGGCCGACATCGTCAAGACCATCTGGGACAGTGATCCCGATCCGGGACTCGGAACGAACCCGTGGCCGAAGGATGGCCGGCAGTTCGCCGTCATGGACGCCAAGGGCAATTACGCCGCGTTCACGGGCTCCAAAGCCACACCGTGGGCTGGGAACAAGGGCGGCAAGTTCTGCACGGCTCAGGGGAATATCCTCGCGGGTGAAGCGGTCGTCGCCAACATGGTCGACGCATTCGAGAAGACGTCAGGTCCGCTCTCGCTGAGGCTCATGGCCGCGCTCGATGGCGGGCAGACCGGCGGTGGCGACACCCGTGGCATGCAGTCGGCGGCGATGCTGATCGTGAAGAAGAACGGCGGCGTGTGGCTCCACAACGACGTCGTGCTGCGCCTGCAGGTCGACGACAACCCCGAGCCGCTCAAGGAGCTTCGCCGGCTTGTCGAGATCCACGCGAAGCGGTTCGGTCCGCGCTAGTCGACGTCGATTCCGCCATCCGTCTCGTCCGTCGTCCCCAGCCTGAACCTCACGACGTAGTTGCCGGGGGCATCCGGCTTCCGCCACAGCGCCGGGTGCTGGATGGCAGGTTGCGCATAGACTTTCTGGATGCTTCCCTCGTTCCGCGATCTCAAACAGGAATTTCGACCCATGGTCACGCTGGCGACGCCGGTCGTCGTGGCCGAGATCGGATGGGTAGCGATGGGGCTGGTCGACACGCTGATGGTCGGCCCGCTCGGACCAGAGGCTATCGGCGCGGTGGGTATCGGCAGCTCCGTTTTCATGGGCGTCGTGATTTTCGCGATGGGCGTGCTGCTGGGCCTCGACACTCTGGTGTCGCACGCCTTCGGCGCTGGCCGCATCGAGGAATGTCACCGATGGCTCGTGCACGGAACCGTCCTGAGTCTGCTCGTCGCGCTTCCCGTCACGCTATTGCTGTTCGGCCTGTCGAGTCTGCTCGACCGCTGGGGGCTCGATCCAACCGTCTTCGTGCTGGCCGGGCCGTACCTGGACGTGCTGGTGTGGAGCGTGCTGCCGCTCTTGCTCTACGCGACCTTCCGCCGCTATCTGCAGGGCATGGGCGTCGTGCGGCCGGTCATGATCGCGCTCGTGATGGCGAATGTCACCAACGTCGTCGTCAACTGGGTGTTGATCTACGGCAAGTTCGGCGCGCCGGCGATGGGTGTCCGCGGTTCGGCCTGGGCGACGGTTCTGTCACGGGTGGCGATGGCCGCGTATCTCGTCGGCGCGATCATCCTGCGGGAACGTGGGCGCCGTCCAGGCCTCTTCGAGACGTCGCTGATCATCGATTCCGCGTGGATGCGGCGGCTCCTGACGCTCGGCGTGCCGGCGGCGTCGCAGATTACTCTCGAGGTCGGCGTGTTTGCCGCGTCCACCGCGCTCGCAGGGCGACTGATGCCGATTGCGCTCGCCGCGCACCAGATCGCGATAAACATTGCTGCGCTGTCCTTCATGGTGCCGCTCGGCGTGTCCTCAGCCGGGGCCGTGCGCGTTGGACACGCTCTCGGGCGGCGCGATCCCGCCGGCGCGGAACGTGCGGGCTGGACCGCGCTCCTCATTGGCGCCGGTTTCATGTCGTGCACCGCCGCGGCGTTCGTCCTGATCCCCGAGTACTCATAGGGGCGTTCACCCGTGACGAGGGCGTCCTGCAGCTCGGTGCCTCGCTGCTCGCCGTGGCGGCAATCTTTCAGGTGTTCGACGGAATCCAGGGCGTAGCCACCGGCATCCTGCGAGGCCTTGGCGATACCCGCACGCCGATGCTGTGGAACCTGGTCGGCCACTGGTTCATCGGCCTGCCCAGCGGCTATGCGCTCTGTTTCGTTCTGGGGCTCGGCGTGATCGGACTCTGGTGGGGGCTCTCGATCGGTCTCATCATCTGCGGCATTGCACTGTCGATCGTCTGGGCCAGACGCATCCATGCACTCAAGGTGCAAGAGTGGCCGGATCTGAAACCAGGGTTTGCGAAATAGGCCTGCCCGTTCCTCACCTTACTCCGCCCGGAGCGCGACCAGCGGATCCACCCGCGTCGCGCGGCGGGCGGGCAGGTAGCACGCGGCCGCCGACACGCCGAGCAGCAGCGCGGTGACGCCGATGTACACGCCGGCGTCCATCGCGCCCACGCCGTACAGCACCTTCGACATCACCAGCCCGAGACCGAGCGAGGCGAGGAGGCCGAGTCCGAGCCCGATGAATGTCAATCGCATCCCCTCACGCACGACGAGGCGCATGACGTCGGTGCGGCCCGCGCCGAGCGCCATGCGGACACCGATCTCGCGCGTGCGCCGGGTGACGGCGTAAGACACGACCGCGTAGAGGCCCATCACCGCGAGGAACAGGCCGATGAGGCCCTGTCCCGCAGCCATCGCCGCGCCCATGCGCAGCGGCATCAGCCCCAGCGCGCTCTCGCGCACGTGCGCCGCCATCGTCTTCACGTTGAAGACCGGCAGGTCGGGATCCAGTTCGTGCAGGATTCGCCCGAGCGGCGCCACGAGCGTCGTCGGCTCAGACGCGGTGCGCACCATCAGCGTGATCGGCGACATATACTTCTGCGCCAGCGGCAGGAAGAAGAACGGGCGCGGTTCCTCGCCGACCATCATGTACTTGCCGTCGCCAACCACCCCGACGACTTCGGTCCAGTCGCCCTCACGTCCTCCCACCCGGAATCGCCGGCCGACGGCGTCTTTCCCGGGCCACAGCTTTTTCGCCATCGTCGCGTTGACGAGCGCCACGCGCTGCGATTGCGCGGTGTCGGTTCTGTCGAGGCCGCGGCCGCCGAGCAGCCGCGCGCCGGTCGTCTCGAGAAACCGCGGACCGACGACGTTGAAGCCGATGGAGAGGGAGTCGTCCTTCGTGCCCGAAATCGTACCGTCGATGGCGACATCCGATACCTGGATGCCGTAGCCGAACGGCACGTGCACGGAGACCGTGGCCGACGTGACGCCCGGCAGCGCCTCCGCCCGGTTGAGCAGATCGTCGACGAAGCGCTGACCGCGCTCGTCGGCGTACTGTTGCAGTCCGGGGTCGACCGACATCATGAGCAGGCCCTCGGATCGGAAGCCCATCGCGAGCTGCTGCATCTGCTGCAGGCTGTGTACGAAGAGCCCGGCGCTGACCAGCACCACCAGCGAGAGGCTGACCTGGGAGATGACGAGCAGGTTGCGGAGCACGTGGCGCGCCGAGCCCGCGTCGCGCGCGCCCTCCTTGAGCGACTCGACGAGATTGAATCGCGACGCCTGCCGCGCCGGCCAGAACGCGGTGGCGACGCCAGCAATCGCCGAGATGACGAAGGTGAACGCGTAGACGCGCCAGTCGGATGGCTGGTCCTGGTTCACCGGAATGTCGCCGGTCGGCGTGAAGGCCTGCAGCGCGTGGCCCGCCCAGCGCGCGAGCAGCAGGCCGGCCAGGCCCGCGGCCGCGGCCAGTACGAGGCCCTCGACGACCTGGAGACGGATCAGCCGGTAGCGGCTCGCGCCGAGGGCCGAGCGGATGACCAGGTCGCGCTGCCGCGCGAGCGCGCGCGAGATCATCAGGTTGGCCACGTTGGCGCACGCGATGAAGAGTACGAGCGTGACCATCGCGAGGAACACCGCGGCGAAGGCGGGCAGGACCTCTGACACGCTCGGGTCGGGCCGCGCCCGGTTCTCAGGGATGACCATGACGCGCGTGCCCTTGTGCTCGGCGGGATACGCCGTCGCGAGACGCTGCGACACGACCTCCAGCTCGGCGCGCGCTTCGTCGAGAGTTCTTCCTGGCGCGAGACGTCCCATCAGCCGCCACGCCGGCGCGCCACGGTTGTCCCGGAAGGCGTCACCGTCGTGCATCATCGCGCCCACTGCGCCGGACGGTACCCACCCGCTCACCGCCATCGCCCACGACAGGCCGGCGAACGACTCGGGCGCGATGCCGACGACTGTGAACGACTGACCGTTCAGGGTGATCGGCTGTCCGACGATCGACGGGTTGCCGCCGAACCGGCGCTGCCAGTAGCGGTAAGCGAGCACGACCGTGGGTGCCGCGCCCTTCGACTCGCCCTCGCCCGGCTTCAGCAGCTCACCGAACGCCGGCGTCACGCCGCCGAGGGCGAAGTAGTTCGGCGAGACCACCTCCACCCAGGTTCGCTCCGGCGTCTGTCCCCGGGCGCTCAGGTGGACTGGCGTCGGCATGAAGGCGACGAGGTTGGTGAGCGTGCTGACGGATTTCCGGTAGTCGAGATAGTCCGGGAACGAATGCCCGTATGGGACGTTGATGATCTCGCCCTTCTGCATGACCATCACGAGCTCGTACGGATCCTTCACGGGCAGCGGTTGCAGGAAGAAGGCGCTGACGATGGAGAAGATGCTGGTGTTGACACCGATGCCGAAGGCGAGCGTGAGGACGGCGACGGCGGCGAACCCCGGCTGCTTGCGGATGCTGCGGAGCGCCTGGCGAAGATCGTCCAACATGTGTAGCCCTCCCGAGCGTATCTATGTTAGCTACGAATGGGCAGCGGAGAGTGTTCAGGCGTGCTCGTCGCGAGCGTCGCGACTATGGGCAAGTCAGTTGAACGCGACAGAGCGGGTACGAGCCGGCCCCTATTTCCGCGGATACCGGGTCTCGACGTAGTTGTCGACCAGCTCCCGAAACGCCGTGGCGAGCTCCTCATACGTTCCGCGGAGCGTCGTGTGGTGCTGGCCGTCGATGTAAACAGGGCAGTTCGGCGCTTCGCCCGTGCCGGGCAGGCTGATCCCGATGCTTGCGGCCTTGGATTCGCCAGGGCCGTTGACGACGCAGCCCATGACCGCGAGGGTCATGGCCTCGACCCCTTCGTGCTGCGTCTTCCAGTGCGGCATCCGCTCGCGGATGTAGTCCTGCGTGCGCTCGGCCAGCTCCTGGAACGTCGAGCTCGTCGTACGGCCACAACCGGGACAGGCCGTGACGCTCGGCGCAAACGTGCGGAGGCCGAGCGACTGCAGGAGCTCGCACGCGGCGTAGACCTCTTCGCGGCGGTCGCCGCCCGGCCGCGGCGTGAGCGATACGCGGATCGTGTCGCCGATCCCCTCGTTCAGCAGGACGCCCATTGCCGATGCCGACCAGATGAGCCCCTTGATCCCCATGCCCGCCTCGGTCAGGCCGAGGTGCAGCGGCTGATCCGTCTGCCGCGCGAGATCGCGATAGACGGCAATCAGATTGCGCGGGCGCGACGTTTTGCACGAGATGATGATCTGGTCCTTCCGGAGACCAGACTCGATCGCCAGCTCCGTCGACTGCACGGCGGACAGCACCATGCACTCGTTGATGATCTCTTCGGAGGACCGACTGAGATCGCGGTCGGTGTTCTCCTGCATCTTCGAGAGCACGAGCTCCTGGTTGAGCGAGCCACCGTTGACGCCGATGCGGACCGGCTTGCCGTTGTCGCGAGCGACGCTGCAGATGGTGGCGAACTGCTCGTCGCGGCGGCGGCCGGTCCCGACGTTGCCAGGATTGATCCGGTACTTGTCGAGTGCCCGGGCACAGTCGGGATAGCGGGTCAGGAGCAGGTGCCCGTTGTAGTGGAAGTCCCCGATGAGCGGGGCCGTCACGCCGGCGTCGCGCATGCGCTGCTTGATCTCGGGCACGGCCGCCGCGGCTTCCGGCAGGTTGACGGTCACGCGCACCATCTCCGAGCCGGCCTCCGCCAGCTCGATGCACTGCCGAGCCGTGCCCTCCGCGTCCGCCGTGTCCGTCATCGTCATCGACTGGACGACGACTGGCGCGCCGCCGCCGACCTGCACGGACCCGACGCGAACCCCGACCGTTCTATGAAGCTTGAGGACTGCCATGTCGATAATCCATTGATCATAGCAAGTTCTCGGGTCCCGGTCGGGCCGACAACTTCCGACAGGGTCGAGGCCGTTGAGTGGCCGGCGCCACTTTTGCAGCGCCTCGAGGCGTTGGGAGACCGGGAAGGCGCGACGGAGGCAGGCTGATGAGCCCGCTCATTCGTCTATTGGAATATGGCCTCGACGAGACCAAGGTGAGGATTCGATGACCGTACAGAGAGCAATTCGCGCGTTGATCGCGGGGCTGTCGCTGGTGGTGACGCTCAGCGCGGCGGCACCAGCCGCGGCGCAAACCGTCTCCTCGGCCGATATCCAGCGGCTGCAGGACGAGGTGTACCAGGCGAGTGCCGACGTGTCCCGGTTGAGGACAACCGATGCGCTCCAGGCAGGACGGCTGCAGGACGAGCTCGATACGCTGCGCGAGGACGTCATTTACCTCAAGGTCAAGCTTCGCAAAGAGAGTTCCGTGAGCCGGACGGAGTACGTGCAGCTTCGCGACGAGCTTCAGGACCTCAGATCGCGCGCGCGCGGCGATTCTCGTGCGTCGACAGCTCACGGTGGCAGCGGCACCACGACAACCGGCCGACCGCCGGCTGAATCGACGCCGATTTACGACGATCGGCCCCGTCCGACCACCACCACGAGGCCGGCGCCGAGAGGCATACCAGCCGGGCAGGAAATTGACGTCCGAATTCAGAGCGAGCTGACGTCCGACAACGCCCAGGTCGAGGACCGGTTCGAAGCGACGACGGTCGTGGACTTGTATCAGGGCGATCGCATGCTGATACCCGCGGGCTCAGTGATGCGCGGGCTGGTGACGTCGGTGAATCGCGCCTCGCGAACCGATCGCAAGGGCAGCCTGACGGTCGCCTTCAACCAGATCACGGTGGGCAACCGCAGCTATCCCATGCGAGGCACCGTCACCGAAGCGATCGAGAGCTCGGGAATCAAGGGCGAGATCGGCCGCATCGGCGCGGGGTCGGCCGTGGGTGCCATTATCGGCGGCATCATCGGCGGCGCGAAAGGCGCGCTCCTTGGAGTCCTGATCGGAGGCGGCGGCACGATGGTCGCGACTGAAGGAAAGGACGTCACGCTGCCAGCCGGCACCGTTCTCCGCGTCCGGATGGACACGCCGCCGGAGATCTACTGAACCTAGGCCACGCCTCGCATCGCTTCGTGCGCGGCCTTGATGGTCGCGGCGATGTCTCGCTCGGTGTGGGCCGCCGAGAGGAACCAGGCTTCGAACTGCGAGGGCGGCGGGTAGATGCCGCGGTCGAGCATCGCGTGGAAGAAGCGACCGTAGGCGCGGGTGTCGGCTTTGAGCGCTGACTGATAGTCGGTCACGGCCTCGCTGGTGAAGAACGGCGTCAGGACCGACCCGAACGCGTTCACTTGCAGCGGCACGCTCGCGCTTCTTGCCGCATCCGCGAGGCCGGTGGCCAGCATGGTCCCGAGCTTCGCGAGCTGACGATACAGTTTAGGCGACAGCGCTTGAAGGGACCACAGGCCGGCCGTCATCGCGAGCGGGTTACCCGACAGCGTGCCGGCCTGGTACACGGGGCCGGCGGGTGCCACCAGATCCATGATCTCGGCCCTGCCACCGTAGGCGCCCACGGGCAGACCCCCACCGATGATCTTCCCGAGGCAGGTCAGGTCCGGCTGGATTCCTGCGATCTGCTGTGCGCCACCGCTCGACGCGCGAAATCCTGAAATCACCTCGTCGAAGACGAGGAGCGCGTGCTCGCGGTCGCAGAGTTGGCGCAGCCCTTCGAGAAAGCCGGGTCCTGGTGCGACGACCCCCATGTTGCCTGCAATCGGTTCGACGAAAACCGCGGCAATTTGATTGCGATTCTGGCCGAAGATGGCTTCGACCGACGCCAGGTCGTTGTACCTCGCGAGGAGTGTGTCGCGAGCGGCTCCGGACGGGACGCCGGGGCTCGTCGGCACGCCGAGGGTCATCGCCCCGGACCCGGCCTGCACGAGGAAGGCGTCGGCGTGACCGTGGTAGCAGCCCTCGAACTTGATGATGCGATCGCATCCCGTCGACGCGCGAGCAACGCGCACGGCGCTCATCGCCGCCTCGGTGCCCGAGCTGACGAAGCGGATCCGCTCCATCGAGGGCATCAACTTCGCCACACGTTCGGCCAGCCGTGTCTCGAGCTCGGTGGGCGCGCCGAAGCTCGTGCCGTTGGCGGCGGCCGCCGCGAGCGCCTTCCGAAGGCCCTTCGGCGCGTGCCCGTGGATGAGCGGACCCCAGGACATCACGTAGTCGATGTAGCTGTTGCCGTCGACGTCCTCGATGTGCGCCCCGCGCGCCTTCGCGACAAAGACTGGTGTTCCTCCGACACCCTTGAACGCTCGTACCGGACTGTCGACGCCACCTGGAAGGATCCGCGACGCGTCCTTGAATAGTTTTTCCGAACGAGCGTATCTGGATCGCTTCCGTCGCAGCATAGATCGACGAAGATAGCACACGGCCCCTGCCTGACGCTGTCGCGGGATGAAAGCGGGGACTGGACGCGTTATCGCGCCGCGTCGTCTAGAAGGGCGAATAGGAAGGCGCAGTATGTTGAAGGTCGTGGCGCGCGTGCTCGCACTCACAGGCGCCGTGGTGGCCGCGTTGCTGACGCTCCTCTGGCTGACGCAGCGCCGGATGATGTACTTCCCGTCGGGCGATGTTCCGTCGCCCGCGCAGGTCGGCCTCTCGCGGGCGGAGGCCGTCAGTTTCGCGACCGACGACGGGTTGAGGTTGAACGGATGGTTCGTGCCGGCCGCAGGGTCGAGCGCAGGCACCGTGATCGTCTTCAACGGCAACGCCGGGAATCGCGCCTACCGATCGGATCTGGCCGCACAGCTCGCCGGGAGCGGCCTGGCCGTCCTGTTGTTCGATTACCGTGGCTACGGCGAGAACCCGGGCTCGCCAACTGAAGAGGGGCTCGCGCTCGACGCGCGCGCGGCTCGACGCTACGTTCTTTCACGCGTGGATGTCGATGCACACCGCCTGGTGTATTTCGGCGAGTCCTTGGGGTCGGCCGTCGCCGTGAGGTTGGCGGTCGAGCACCCGCCCCACGCCGTCATCCTGCGATCGCCGTTCACGTCGTTCGTGGAGATGGGTCGGCTCCACTACCCGTCCCTGCCCGTCGGCTGGATCCTCCGGGACCGGTACCCGTCGATCGATCGCATCGCGCGGATCGGCTGTCCGCTGCTCGTCATCGCCGGCTCCGCCGATTCCATCGTCCCCGCTGCTCAGAGTCGCCGACTGTTCGAGGCCGCGCTGGAGCCGAAGCGGCTCGAGATCGTCGAGGGGGCCGACCACAATGATGAGGTGCTCGCCGCCGGCCCGCGCCTCGTCACGGCAATCACGGGTTTTCTCCGCCTCAATTGAGGCACTACAGCAGTCTGGCTGCTTCTCGGGCGTAGTAGGTGATGATGATGTCAGCGCCGGCGCGACGGATCGCGGTCAGCGTTTCCATCATCGCGCGCGGCTCATCGATCCAGCCGTTCCGTGCCGCGGCCTTGAGCATCGCGTACTCGCCGCTGACGTGATACGCCGCCGTCGGCATGCCGAACTCGGCCTTGACGCGCGCGATGACATCCAGATAGGTCATCGCCGGCTTGACCATGACGATATCCGCGCCTTCCTCGATGTCGAGCGCGACCTCGCGCAGCGCTTCCTCGACGTTGGCGGGATCCATCTGGTGCGAGCGTCGATCGCCGAAGGCGGGCGCCGAGTCGGCTGCGTCGCGAAACGGGCCGTAGAAGGCGGAACAGTACTTCGCCGCGTACGACATGATCGCGACCTGCGCGAACCCGGCGTCGTCCAGGGCGCGGCGGATGTGGCCGACCCGGCCGTCCATCATGTCCGACGGCGCGACGATGTCGGCGCCGGCCGCGGCGTGCGACAGTGCCGAGCGTGCGAGGAGCTCGACGGTCGCGTCGTTGACCACCTCCCCCTCGACGAGGAGACCGCAGTGGCCGTGCGATGTGTATTCGCACAGGCACACGTCTGTGACGACGAGGATGTCCGGCAGTTCCCGCTTCAGCGCGCGGATGGCTGACTGCACGGGCGCGTCGGCATCCCACGCCGCCGAGCCGGTCTCGTCCTTGCTGTCCGGCAGCCCGAAGAGCAGCACGCCGAGGACCCCATCGGCCTTCGCTAGGGCAGCTTCCTTCACCACCTCGTCAACCGACAGTTGAAACACGCCGGGCATCGACGGCACTTCGCGCCGCTGTCCGGTGCCCGTGCAGACGAACAACGGGTAGAGGAACATGTCCGGGCTGAGACGTGTCTCGCGCACCATCGCGCGGAGCGCCGGCGAGCGGCGCAGCCGCCGCAGGCGGCGCGGCAGATCCATCTGTGCGCGGGTCGAAGCGCCTGGTGGCGGTCCCGGTGTCGTCGATCGAATGGGCACTTGAAGATAGTCTCTCGAAGGCTGTCGGTGTTGTCCGTGTTGTCAGTCGCTCGCGTTCGCGGCGGGCGCCGCCGCAAAGTGCTCGACGAGCGCGTCGACGAGATCCGGAATCGTATAGCGCCGCGGCATGACGTTGGTGGCGATGTCGAGCTGCTGCGCCGCCTCGGCCGTCACCGGGCCGATCGAGGCGACGACGGTCGAGCCGAGGAGGTCGACAGCCTGATCCAGCCCGAGCATGGCGACGAAGTTCCTGACGGTCGAGGCGCTCGTGAACGTGACGGCATCGATCTGTCGATCGAGCAGCATACGGTAGATGTCCGGCCCGCCGTCACGATCGACGCGCGCCGGCGTCGTCCGGTACGCCGCGACGTCGAGGACGAAGGCCCCGGCCTCTCGCAGCGCGTCGGCGAGCAGATCGCGGGCGATGTCGGCGCGCGGCAGAAGAAAGCGTTTGCCTCTGAGGTCGCCCGTGGCGGCGAGCGCCTCGACGACCGCCTCGGCCCGGAATTCGGGCGGGGTCAGGTCGACGCGGATGCCGTATCGCGCGACTCGGGAAGCCGTCGATGGGCCGATCGTGCAGACGCGCACGCCCTTCAGCTCACGCACGTCGCTCGTGGCGAGCAGGCGCTCCATGAAGTACTCGACGCCGTTGCCGCTCGTGAACACGATCCAGTCGAACGTGGACGCCTCGTCGCAGGCGCGGCCGAGCGCGTCGGCATCCTCGGGCGGCGCAATCTGGATGGTCGGCGCGGGAATCGCCTCGGCGCCCCGTTCCTCGAGCATCTCGATGAGCTCGCCCGCCTGCTCGAGCGATCGGGTGACGACGATCCGCTTCCCGAAGAGCGGCCGTTCGTCGAACCAGCGCAGGTGGTCGCGCAGTCCGGCGACGGCGCCGACCACCAGCATCGCCGCCTCGCCGTCGCGCGCACGGGAAGCGATGTCGGCCAGCGTGCCCTGGATGGTCTCCTGCGACGGCAGCGTGCCGTCGTAGATGAGCACCGCACTCTCCTCGGCGGGGCGGCCGTGCGAGAGGAGGGCCTGTGTGATCGCGCCTATTTGACGCGCTCCGGCGAAGCAGACGAGCGTGCCGGCCAGACCGGCGAGCCGAGACCAGTCAACGTCGGGAGGCGAGTCGATTTCGCCCTCATGCCCCCTCACGAACGTCAACGCGTCGCCTGCGCCGGGATACGTGATGGGAACGCCCGCATACGCCAGACATCCAATCGCCGCGGGAATGCCGGGCACGACCTCGAAGGGGACGCCCTGCTCGTGCAGGAACAGCGCCTCCTTGCCGCCGCTGTCGAACACGAACGGGTCGCCCCATTTCAGCCTGACGACCGTCCGGCCCTCGCGTGCCTTCTCGGCCAGCAGAAAGCAGATCGCATCCTGGTCGAGAGACTTCGGCGCGGCGGGCCCCACGTCGATCAACTCGGCGCCAGGTTGTGCCAGCCGCAGCAACCGCCGATGCACGCGATGGTCGTAGACGACGACGTCCGCCGCCTGGAGGCAACGCTGGCCGCGCACGCTCACGAGCGACGGATCACCGGGGCCGGCGCCGACGATATAGACACACGGAGTATTCATGGTTGCTGCACTGGCAAAATGTCCACGGTCCGGCTGACCAGCCTAACGCGAACGCGACGGCGGTCCGAAGCGAACCTATCGGACCTCGTCGAGCAGCTCGCGCGCGCCCTCTGCCGCGAGCGCAGCGGCCAGACGCCGGCCGAGATCGTCGGGGTCGGACGGGTGACCGCTCATCGCGCGCCGCACGGAGCGCGTGCCGTCGAGCGACGCGACGAGGGCCAGCAGCTCGAGCGTTCCCCCGCGTTCGCAGGCGATGGCGCCGAGCGGCAGCTGACACCCGCCGCCGAGCGCGGCAACGAGCGCCCGTTCGGCCGCCAGCGCCCGGCCGGCCGCCTCGTCGTGAATCTCGTGGAGCGCGGCCCGGGCCCCTTCGTCGTCCAACCGAATCTCAGTGGCAACGATACCCTGACCCGGGGCTGGAACGCACTGTTCGACTGGAATCGGGGCCGAGATGCGGTCGCCGAACCCCAGCCGGCGGAGGCCCGCGCACGCCAGCACCAGCGCGTCGAACCCGCCCGCGTCCAGCTTGGCGAGCCGCGTGTCCACGTTGCCCCGAATCGGTGCGAACGTCGCCCCACCGAGGAGAGGCGCCAGTTGCGCGGCGCGCCGCACGCTACCAGTGCCGATGATCGCGCCCGCTCCGAGCCGGTCGAGCGCGTCGGAGACCGACAGGGGATCGTGCGGGCGGGGAAGCACGAGCCCGTCGCGTGCATCTTCCCTCGGCAGGCACGCCGCCACGCCCAGTCCCTCTGGCAGCTCCACGGGCAGGTCCTTCGCGCTGTGCACCGCCAGGTCAGCCTCGCCGCGCAGGAGCGCATCCTCGAGCTCCTTCACGAACTGCCGCTTGCTGTCGTCGCCGGCCACCGGGGTATGCTGGGAACGATCGCCGGTCGTCGTCACGACGACAACCTCGGTATGCGCGCCTGCCGCGCGCAGGCGATCCGATACGGTGTGTGCCTGCCACAGGGCGAGCCGGCTGCCGCGCGTGGCGATTCTGAACACGCGGGGCGTCGTCAACGGCGCCGCGCTCCAGGGACAATCGGCTCGACTCGATCCGCGGGCGTGTCGTTGTCGTTCTTGCCTTCCGGCGTCAGGTCAAACAGCCGGTGCAGCGCTTCAGCGCGGGCGACGACGAGGGTATCGTCTCCGACCGTCTTCAGGTGCTCGGTTGGGGTGAGGAGCAGCTTCTCGACGAGCAGGCGCGTCACCTCGTCGACTCTGGCGCGCGCCTCCGGCGTCAGACCGCCCAGCTTGGGCTCGAGCCGGCGAAGCTCGGCCTGCCGGATGCTCTCAAAGTGTTGCCGCAGGGCGACGATCGTCGGCACGATCTCGCGCGACTGAAGCCAGGCGGCAAAGCGCGCGACCTCCTGGTCGACGATCGCCTCGGCGCTCGCGAGCTCGGTCGATCGCCGCGCCAGGTTCTCGTTGACGATCGACTGCAGGTCGTCCATGCGATAGAGGAAGACCTGGTCCAGGTCTCCCACCGAGGTCTCGACATCCCGAGGCAGTGCGATGTCGATGACAAACAGCGGTCGATCCCGCCGCGACCGCATGGTCTCTTCGACCATGGCCCTCGTGAGCACAGGCTCGGTCGCGCCCGTGGCGGTCACGACGATGTCCGCGGGGGCGAGCGCCGTGCGCAGCTCCTGCCACGCCACGGCGCGGCCTTCGAGCTGCCGCGCGAGGGCTTCGGCCGGCGCCAGGGTCCGGCTCGCGATCGTGATCTGCCTGACACGCTGCGCCCGCAGGTGGACGCCCGTGAGCTTGGCCATCTCGCCCGCGCCGAGGACGAGGACGTTCAGGCCCGACAGGTCGCCAAAGATCTTTTTGGCGAGCTCGATGGCTGCGTAGCTGACCGAGACGGCTCCCTCGGCGAGGCCGGTTTCGTGGCGCACGCGCTTCCCGACCACGAACGCGGCGTGGAAGAGCCGATGGGTGACCGTGCCTGTGAAGCGGAGGTCGCTCGCCGTGGTGTAGGCCGTCTTGACCTGACCGAGGATCTGCGGCTCTCCGACGACGAGCGAATCGAGGCCGGCGGCGACGCGGAAAAGATGACGCGCCGCGTCGGCGCCGCGATGGCAGTAGAGGTGCTCGGCCAGCCGCGCCGGGTCGAGGCCATGATAGTCGCAGAAGAAGCGGCCGAGCGCCTCGGCAGCCGCGTCTGAATCGCCGACCGCATAGATCTCGGCGCGGTTGCACGTCGAGAGCACGACCGTCTCTGGGCTGACCCCGCGCGCGGCGAGCGCGTGGAGCGCCGTGTCGAGGCCGGCCCGTCCGAAGTCGACGGATTCGCGCAACTCCACGGGCGCCGTGCGATGGCTGAGGCCAACTGCGAGAAGGCGCATCACTCTAGAAATTGTGACTCTTCGTCAGGAAATAACCGATCGGCACGAAGTTCAACAGGACAATCACGAACGCGAGCGCCGAGAGCCACGCCGCACGCCGTCCGCTCCAGCCGATCGCGCGGCGCGCAAAGAGCGCGAACGAGTACACGGCCCAGCAGATCACCGCCACGAGGATCTTCGGGTCCCCAATCGACATGGCCTGCGCACGCGGATCGGAGGACGACTGGATCTGCGTCGCCCAGAGGCCGCCGATGGCGATCCCGAGCGTCAGGAACAGCCAGCCGATCGACACGACGCGGCCGTTCATCGCGTCGAGGACCTGAAGCGACGGCAGGCGCGTGTAGAAGAAGCCGAGATGCCTCGCCTTGATTTCCTTGAAGAGCAGCACGTAGGTCACGCCGAGCACGCAGGCAAGAGCGAAGCTGGCGTAGGCGAAGAGCATCGAGACGACGTGCAGCGTGAAGAGCGGGCTCTGCAGGAGCGGCGGGCGCGGGCTGGCCACCGGGTCGAGCGCCGGAATCAGATCGAGCGCGACGAGGAGGAACGCGACGAACACGCCCATCGCCCGCTCGTCGGTCGTCAGCTCGACGTAGAGATACGAGAGACCGAGCAGCCACACGAACGCCGACAGCGCGGCGGTCGTGCCGACGAGCGGCGCGTGACCGACGTGCACCGTTTGCATGCCGATGAGAAACGTGTGGGCGAGCACGCCGCCGCCGAGAATGGCCGTCGCCAGCCGCCCGACACGCGGATCGCGCCAGGCAAAGTGGGTCAGGTAGGCGGCGGCTGACGCAGCGTAGAAGACGAGCGGTACGAGGTGCATGACACCTACCGGCCCTGGTCCGGTCCGTAGTAGCCCAGGCGCGTGCGGGCCGTCAGTCCTGGCTTGGTCACCCGGACGACGACCCGGCGCCAGGCGCCGTTGCGCATCGGGTTCTTCGACGAATAGGCGAGGCTGTACTGATTGGCCAGCTCCTCGGAGATCTGCTCGTAGATCTTCGGCAGTTCCGCCGCCGTGAGGACGAAGTAGGCGCGCCCGCCTGTTTCCTGCGAGAGCTGCTTGAGCACGAATTCCGCTTCCTTGAATTCGCTGCGGTAGGATCCGGTCGGCCGCAGCCCGATCGCGTAGATCGCAGTTTCCGAGCGCTTCGCCAGATCGAGCACTTCTTCGTACGGCACGAGGCTCGAGGTGTCGTCGCCATCCGAAAGGACCACAATGGCCTGCCGGCGAATCTCTTCCGCCGAGTTTGCCTTGGCTCGCTTGAGCTCCTTGAGCGAGACGTAAATCGCGTTGTACAGGGAGGTCGATCCGTTGACGTCGGTGGCCCGTATTGCTTTCTCGAGCGCGGCGACGTCATTCGTGAACGTCTGCAGGATGCGGGCCTGGCTGTCGAAGTCGATGACTTCGATCACGTCCTCGCGACGCATTCTCCGGGCGAAGCCAATCGCGGCTTCTTGTGCCGTCCCGAGGCGCTCGTTCATGCTGGCGCTCGTGTCGAGCAGGATCGCCAGTGCAATCGGCTGCTGGACGTGGGAGAAGAACGTGATCGCCTGCTTCGCGCCGTCCTCGTAGATCTCGAAGTCCGGCTCCTCCAGGTCGCTGACGTAACGGGTACCCTCCATGACCGTCACACTCAGCGACACGAGGTCGACGCCGCTGCGCAGCCGGGTTTGCGGCTGCTTCGTGTCGGGCGCGGCAGGGGGCTTCGCCTCTTGTCCGGCCGGCGCGGGCGCCGGCTTCGCGTCCTGTGGCGGGGCGACCGACGGCTTGGCCCCTGGCGTCGTGGGAATGGGAGGAATGGCCGGAGGCAACGCGTCCTGCGCCGGCGACGCGACGAGGCAGATTCCTGCCAGCACGGTACTTCCGACGATCGCTTGCACGTGGCGGAGGCTGGACATCGTGATGGGGGGCCCCTGGCGATTCAGCGCACGGGCAGTCGCTTCGGCGCCCGGACGGTGAGCCCGGGCGTGTTGACCGAGACGTCGATCTTCTCCGGCGGGATCAGCGTTTCAGGCCGCGAGTAGGAGACGACATACTGATTCGTCAGCTCGTCGGCCAGCTGCGCCAGACGGTCGGCGAGCCCGCTCTCGGCCAGCACCTGATCGCGCCGTCCGCCGGTCAGCGAGGTCCCCTCGGCGATGGTAATGTTGCGATTGCGCATCTCATCGGTCGCCGACGAGGCGGGCGACCCGATGCCGAGAAAGTGCAGCGTCGCACCACTCTGCTTCAGCGCGTCGAGCACCTTCGTGTAGTAGAGATTGCTGAACTCGGTGTCGCTCTCGACCGCCACGACGACGATGACCGGCCGCTTCGCCTCCCGCTTCCCGATGCCGCGCGACAGCTCGACCAGCGCCTCGAGCAGGTACGCCCCGGCGCCAGAGCGGGCAAACAGCCGCCCGACTCCCTTCTGGAGCTGAACCGTGCTGTCGGTGTACTCCACGAGCGGCGTCGGACGCTCGCCATAGGTCGAGAGGGCAATCTGAGCCTTGCCGTCGAGCTTCTTGAAGAAGCCGTTGAGCGCGTCGCGAATGAACTGCATCGCGTTGGTAGAGGCCTGGCTGTCGTCGACCGTGATCGCTATCGTCAGTGGCTCGGTCGCGGGCCCCGCGGTGAGCACTTCCCGCGCGACGTTCTCTTCGCGCACCACAAAGTCGGCGGCGGTGAGCCCCGTGACCGGCTTGCCAGTCTTGTCGACGACGCTGACATAGACCTCTCGCGTGCGGCGTTCGCTCGGCCGTTGAGGTGTCTGGGGAACGGGCACCAAGACTGAGATCGCGAGGACCGCCGGGAGGGTGAGCGCGGCGAAAAGGTGCCCCATACCGCAGTATAGGCCGCGCTCCGACGGAGCGTCAAGAAAACGGCAGGGGGAAAACCATTGTGAAATAAGGGGGTTTTGACCAGATGGCGTGTCGGGTCAGAATAGGGTTCGACAACAAACGTGACACGTCACCTGCTCTCAATCATCGCGATTGGCCCACTCGTCGGCGCGCTGATGCTCCTCCTGGTCCGGCAGGACCGCGAGCGGCTGCTCAGAGCGATCGCGACTGTCACGACGGCACTCGTCCTCGCCGCATCCTCGCAGCTCTGGTTCGGATTCGCGGTGCGGGGTGTCGAATGGCAGTTCATCGAGCAGCTCGGCGTGCTGCCGTCGATCGGCGCGAGCTACGCGCTCGGGATCGACGGCCTGAGCCTTCTGCTCGTCCTGCTGACGACCTTCCTGACCTTCGTCGCCGTTCTGGCCTCCTGGGCGACGGTGACCACTCGCGCGAAGGACTATTACATCGCCGTCCTCGTTCTCGAAGGAGGGATGCTCGGCGTGTATATGGCGCTCGATCTCCTCTTCTTCTGTCTCTGCTGGGTGATCGCTGCCGCCTCGATGTGCTTCCTGATTGGCACGGTGGGCGGACGGGCGCGTGCGGCACTTCGCGTCTGCGTCATCGCCGTCGTGCCCGGCCTCGTGATTCTCCTGGGCATGCTCACGTTGCACGTTCAGGGTCGTGCACTCACCGGTACCGCCACTTTCGACCTGCGGGCGTTCCAGCATCTTTCGCTGCCTCTGGCCGTGCAGCGCTGGGTGTTCCTGGCGTTCTTCGTGGGGTTCGGCGCCGGGCTGCTCGGCGTGTTTCGCTGGTGGGTAACGCTTGCCGCCAAGGGGCGGGCGGTGGCGGTGCCGCTCCTGCTCGCCGCGGTCTTCCTGAAAATGGGGACTTACGGGTTCCTCCGGTTGAGCCTCCCGCTCTTGCCAGACGCGTCACGTGCCTTCGCGCCCGCGGTGGTCGTGCTCTCGGCCATTGGGATTGTCTTCGGTGCGGTGACCGCTTTCGGGCAAAACAACTGGACCCGTGTCCTCGCGTTCGCGAGCCTCAGCCACATCTGCCTGGTCACGCTCGGAGCGTTCTCGCTGACGCCAGACGGGCTCACTGGCAGCGCCGTGCATCAGATCAACCACGGGATCTCGATCGCAGCGCTTTTTCTGGTCGCTGGTCTCGTTGCCGAACGCGGGCAGGCGGCCGACCTTTCTGAATACGGTGGCCTGCTGAACGCCGTGCCACTCATTGCCGCGCTGTGGCTGCTGATGACGCTGTCGCTCGTGGGCGTACCGAAGCTGAACGGCTTTGTCGGCACCAGCCTGATCGTCAGGGGCATCTGGTCCGTCACCCAGGTGTGGTCGGCTGTCGCGGTCACGGGCATGGCCCTCAGCGGCGTGGCGTTGCTGTGGTTGTTCTCCCGGACGATGCTCGGCGAGTTGCGGAGCCCGACTGGAGACGCACTGAAGGACCTCAGGCTTCGCGAGGCGATTGTCTTCGTGCCGCTCGTCCTGCTCGCCATATGGATCGGCCTCCAACCAGCGCCGTTGCTGGCGAGAATCGAAACCTCGGTCGCGCGCGTCGTGCTGAGGGTGAGCCCGCAGTTCGCGTCCGAGGTGGCCGATTGCCTGAAACAGCCGGTGCCGCAGCCGTCCGACGGCCTGCTTCCCGGCATGGTGCTGGCGGCGCCGTGCGCTGACGGTGCCACCAGTCCGGCGGCACCACATCCGGATCAAGGGCAGAAGCGTTGACGGACGCGCCAGGCGCATGATCGACGTGCTTCTCCTCGTGATGGCCCTCATCTGGGGCACGAACTATTCGATTGTCAAGTTTGCGTTCAAGGAAGTCGATCCGCAGGCGTTCAACGCGGCGCGGATGGCGATCGCGTCGACGGTGTTCCTGGTCGTGATGGGCGCGCTGCGGCTCAGACCCTCACCCGCGGTGGGCGTTCGGCCGGGGACGCCGGGCGTGGAGAGCATCTTTCGGACGCCCACACGGCTGACCGCCCGCGATGGGCTCGAACTCCTCGGGCTCGGCCTCGTCGGGCACTTTCTGTATCAGTACTTCTTCATCGGCGGACTGGCCCTCACCACGGTCGCCAACAGCTCGCTGATGCTCGCGGCGACGCCCGTCGTGATTGCGCTCATCAGCGCCGTGTTCGGCCACGAGCGCATCGGCGCGCGACACTGGTCAGGCGCCGCGCTCTCCCTTCTCGGCATCTACATCGTCGTCGGGCGCGGAGTGGAGCTCGGCGGGCGGGGTCTGACGGGCGACCTCATGATGGTGGCGGCGGTGCTGTGCTGGGCGCTGTATACCCTGGGCTCGCGTCGTCTGATCTCGCGTCACTCACCTGTCGGAGTGACTGGATTGTCGATGGCCATTGGCACGCTCGTGTACGTGCCCGTCATGTGGTCTCACGTACGAGGCGTCGCGTGGGACGGGCTCACGTGGCGCACGTGGCTCTCCATCGTGTACTCGTCGATCTTCGCGCTGGGCGTGTCCTACACCATCTGGTACGCTGGCGTGCGCCAGATCGGCAGCGCGAGGACGTCGGTCTACTCGAATGTGATCCCGATTGTCGCGATGGCCACCGCCGTCCTCTTCCTCGGGGAACCGCTGCGCCTGACGAACCTCCTCGGCGCCACCGCCGTGCTGGTTGGTGTCGCGCTGACGCGAACGGCGCCACAGGCGGCGCCGGTGGAGCCGTGTGAGCCGTACGGTCGGCAGTCGAGTCGGCAGCTCGGGACTCGGGGTTCGGGAGTCGAGTCCAGATCGACGCTGCTTCGACTGACCGCCGCGAATTCGAGCCCCGAGCCCCGAACCCCGAGCCCCGAACCACCTCCAGAACTGCTAAGATCGAACCGACGTGTCCCACTACTACGCGCAACATGCGGTGGCGCTGAAGGCTGAGCTCAGCCAGGCGATCCCGCGCGACGCGTTGCGGGCGTTTCATCGCAAGTCGGCGATCCGGCACTTCGTCGTGGCGGTCCGGCAGTTTGCCATCCTGGGGCTGGCGAGCTGGGGTCTCATCAGGTTCGAGCACCCGATCATCTGGGTTCCGCTGGCGTTCGCCCAGGGGTTCACGATCTTCAATTTCACCATCCTGCTGCACGAAGTGCTGCACCACAATGTGTTCGAGCGCACGAGGCCGCTGGCCACGCGAGCGCTCGGGCTGCTCTACGCGACGCCGAGCGGGATTTCCGCGACGCAGTTCACTCGCTGGCATCTCGATCATCACGCCGAGCTCGGGTCGGATGAGGACGATCCGAAGCGTCACCATCTGTCGCCGAAGGTGAACGCACGCTGGTACAAACTGCTGTATGCCACGCCGGTGCTCTTCCCGATTTATTTCCGCGCCGCGCGCCGCGAGTCGGCGACGTATCCCGCCGAACTGCAGCGGACGATTGCCGCCGAGCGGAAGGTTTCCATCGCCGCGCACCTTCTGGCGATCGCCGTGCTGTGGTACGTCTTCGGTTTCTACGCGGCGCTGCGCACGAGCATCATTCCAGTCTTCTTCATCTTTCCGATCGCGTTCACACTGAACCGTCTGGGGCAGCACTACGACATCGATCCCAGCGACCCGGCGAAGTGGGGCACGCTGATGAAGGGCCACTGGTTCTGGGACTTCGCCTACCTGAACTCGAACTACCACCTCGAGCACCATTACTTTCCGGGCGTGCCGTTCTATCGATTGCCCGCGCTCCAACGCGCCTTGACGCCGTTCTTCGAGCGAAAGCAGATGCGGTGGATGACCTACGGGCGCCTCGTGTACGGCTGGCTCGTCGAGAATCGTGCGCCCCACACCGATTGGAGCCGGCCGGCCGCGGGCGAGGGCCGGCCCGTGACGGCGCCCACTCCTCACTCCCGGTGAATCGTGCGGACGGCTTGCACCTCCTGAAAGGGATTGAACTGTGACCACCACGACAAAACCCGCGTTGTCGGACCGGGAGGTCATCGACCTCTGCCGGAAGCACACCATGTTCGAATGGTCGGCTCAGGGGTCGGTCGATCCGATTGCGATGGCGCGTGCCAAGGGCGTCTACTTCTGGACGCCTGACGGCAGGCGCTACCTCGACTTCAACAGCCAGCTGATGTGCGTGAACGCGGGACACGGCGACGAGCGGATCATCGCGGCGATCCAGGAACAGGCCGCGACCATGGCGTACACGAACCCGTTTATGGCGACCGAGGTCCGCGGGAGGCTCGGCGCGAAGCTGGCCGAGCTCGCGCCCGGCGACATCGACGTGTTCTTCTTCACCAACGGTGGTGCCGACGCCAACGAGAACGCGATCAAGCTGGCCCGCGCGTACACAGGCCGGCACAAGATCCTCGCGCGCTATCGTTCGTACCACGGCGGCACGCACGGCGCGATGGCGTTGACGGGAGATCCCCGGCGCTGGAGTTCGGAACCCGGGATGTCCGGCGTGGTGCACGTCCTCGACCCGTACCACGGCATGGCACGCGGCTGGGACACCGCGGCCGAATCGCTCGCCATGCTCGAAGAAATCATCCAGCTCGAGGGCCCGCAGACGATCGCGGCGTTCTTCCTCGAGACCGTCAGCGGCACGAATGGCATCCTGATTCCGCCCGACGGATATCTCGAAGGCGTGCGCGCGCTCTGCACGAAGCACGGGATCCTGATGGTCTGCGACGAGGTGATGGCCGGCTTCGGACGAACGGGGGAGTGGTTTGCCGTCAACCACTGGAACGTCGTGCCCGACATCATCACACTGGCCAAGGGGCTGACGAGCGCGTATGTGGCGATGGGAGCCGTTGGCGTGCGACAACCCATTGCCGATCACTTCCGAGACAAGGTGTTCCAGGGAGGCTTGACCTACAACAGCCATCCGCTCGGCTGCGCGGCGGCGCTTGCGACCCTGCGCGTCTACGAAGCAGACGACCTCATCGGCAACGCCAGGCGCCTCGGTCCCGTCATGGCGCAGTTACTCGACGAGCTCGCTGGAAGGCATCCTTCGGTCGGCGCGCACCGTTCGATCGGGTTGTTCGGACTGGTGGAGCTCGTGAAGGATCCCCGCACGAAGGAGCCGCTGGCGCCGTTCGGTCAGACTTCGCCCGCGACCAGGCGGCTGACGAAGCTGCTGCGGGAGGAGGGGCTGTACACGTTCGTGCGGTGGCACACGTTCTTCACGAATCCGCCGCTGTGCGTCACCGAAGCGCAGCTGCGAGAGGGATTCGCGATGATCGATCGCGCGCTGACGAAGCTCGCGTCGGAAAAGACAGAGGGCTGAAGACATCCGATCTCCAGCCCTCTGCGCTTACTTCGCACTTACTTCGCACTTACTTCTTACTTCACGCTTAGCTTCATACTTCACGCTTCGCGCTTCAAAACTTCAGACTTCACACTTCAGACGTCAAACTTTCACTTCTTTTCCTTCATCGGCACCGTCCAGAGATAGACCGTCCTTCCCGCGGACTCCATGGTCTTCTCCGGCGGATATCTGTCGCCCATCGAGAAGGTCTGCGACACGATGCGCGTTCCCGGCTTCAGCTCCTTGTTGAGCTTCGGGATGAGCTTTTCGTTGAGCGACTGCAGCAGGTAGAGCGTTACCACGCTCGCCTGACTGATGTTGGCCGTGAAGAGATCCTCGTTGAGGATCTTCACCTTGTCGGTGACGCCGGCCTTCGCGACCCGCTCGTTGGCCTCCTTCACTCGCACGGGATTGATGTCGATCCCGACCGCGTGCGCGCCGAAATCCTTCGCCGCGGCCGTTACGATCATGCCATCGCCGCAGCCGAGGTCGTAGACGACGTCCTTGGACGTCACGCCGGCCAGCTTGAGCATCGTGTCGACGACTTCCGCCGGCGTCGGAACAAAGATGACGTCCGGTTCCCTCAAGGCTGGCGCGGTCTGCTGCGCCACGGCCGGGGTTGCCACGGCCAGGGCGGCGCCGGCGCACAGAATCGCATACGTCAAAAATCGAACTCGCATCAGCATTCGACTCCTCTCTTCTTCGGTCTCTCGCGGTGCGGCTTACGTTATACCTCAATACCCCATCTCGCGCTGGATGCCACGAACGATCCGGTCGAGCTCATCGACGAGCAGCCCGCCGCCAGCCTCGCGATACGCGCGCACCAGCGACTCGTAATACGCCAGCACATCGTCCGGCGTTGCCTTGAAGCGTTCCCAGACGCGCTCGCCGCTGTTGCGCAGGTCGCGCAGGATGGCATACGCGTTGTGGACCTTGTCGGCGGCGGACACGCGCAGGCTGGGCCCAGACAGCCGCCGGGCGTGCTGGATGTAGGCCTGCTTGCGTTCGAGCCACGGTTCCTTGGGCTGGGACCACGAGTCGGTGCAGTCCTCGACGATGCGGGCGACGGCGTCGCCGAAGCGCGCGCGGATGTCGTCGAGGCGTGGGCGCCCGCCCTGGTCCTCGGCCGCGTCGTGCAGCAGCGCCCCGATCGCCTCGTCTTCGCTTCCCCCATCGTCGAGCACGATCGAGACCACACCCATCAGGTGCCCGACGTAGGGTGCACCTGAGCCCTTGCGTGTCTGTGCGCGGTGGATGTCGTGCGCGTATCTGAAGGCGTCGTCGAACCTGCTGGTGAGCTTCGTCATGGGCGATCGAAGTGGAGCTTGCGGAATTTGCCGGAAGCCTGTAGAACCTTGAACCCTGAACCTCGTTGAACCCCGTGAACCCCGTGAACCCCGATCCCGCCGTGCCAGTGTATGCCACTCTGGATGCACTCGGCATCACCTACGACACCTACGCGCATCCGCCCGTGTTCAACAGCGCGGACGTCGAGGCGCATTGGGCGGGTATAGACGGCACGAAGGTCAAGAATCTGTTCCTGCGGAACAAGAAGGGCGACCGCCACTATCTGGTGATACTCGAGGTGTCGAAGCAGGCGGACCTGCGGCAGCTCGTGAAGATTGTCGGCGACGATCGCCTGAGCTTCGGCTCCCCGGATCGACTCATGGCGAGGCTCGGCATCACGCCAGGGTCGGTGTCGCCCTTCGGGCTGATTCATGACACCGGACGCACGGTGCGCGTGGTGATTGACGCGGACCTGCGAGGGGCGGCGCGCCTGATTTTTCACCCCAATATCAACACGGCGAGCGTCGCGATCAGCGGAGCCGATCTGGAGCGCTTTCTGGCGTCGCGGGGGAATGTCGTGACGTGGGTGCGAGTGGGGTAAATGGCCTGAATCCGGCGGGTCGCGACAGCTCGTGAAGTTTTTCACAAAGCTGGGTATAATGTGGCGTACGCTAGCCGGTCGGTACGATATGGCAAAGCAAAACCGGCCCAATTCGTTCGCCCGGTCGGCCAAATCCCTGCAAGATAACGTGACGCGGGCGGGGCCTGCCGCGTCGGCCAGCTATACACTCATCGGCGCGATTATCCTGCTCGGCGGCATCGGGTACGGCGTCGACGCCTGGCAGGGGACTGCGCCCTGGGGAGTGTTCGTGGGGCTTCTGCTGGGGATCGTGGTGGGGTTCTACGAGCTCGTGAGGACAATCTGGCCGAGATGACGGGCCTGAGGAAACGACGCGCGTGAGGATGTCCCGGCCAGTGGTCTGGATGATCGGCGCGACCGTCGCGTCGTGCCTGGCCCTGGTCGCCGTGACCGGCTCTCGCCTGATGCCGGAGCTGCTCCTCGGCATGGCGGGTCCGCTCACGAGCGCCGTCCTGACGTGGCAAGTGCTGGAACGGACGCAATCGTCGGCGCCCGAGCGGCTCACGAACGTCATGATCACGGCATTCGGCGTCAAGGTCCTGCTCTTTGCCGTCTACGTGGTCGTTGCGCTCTGGGCGCTCGGATTACGTCCGAAGCCGTTCATGTTGAGCTTCACGGGGTATTATGTTGGGCTGCATGTCGTCGAAGCGATGTTCCTGAGACGACTGCTGGCCGGGGACGGGCCCCGCTAGCCTGAGTAGACCGCCTTTGCAGCGCGGTACGCGAAGGTTCCGCGTCTTTGTCGATCACTACGATGTTGCAACCGCACCAAGCCCAGCACGCCGCGACCGAAGCCGCCCGCGAGGGATTCAACGCCGGCGAAACCATCATTTCGCACGTCGCGAATACCAGTCTGGATCACCCGCTGATTCACCTGCCGAAGGTGTTCGGCATCGACTTTTCCGTCACCAAGCACGTGTTCATGGTGTGGCTCGTCGCCGCGCTCCTCTTCGTGTCGGTGACCTGGATCGTCCGGCGCTACATCGGCCGCGAACGCGATCAGCCGGTGCCGCGAGGGGTCATGAATGCCCTCGAGGCGGTCGTCGAGTTCATCCGCGACTCCATCGTGCAGCCCAACGTCGGCTCGAAGTGGGTGCGCACCTGGACGCCGCTGCTGCTCACGCTCTTCCTGTTCATCCTGGCTGGCAACCTGGTCGGGCTGATTCCTCTGTTCGACGGCTTCGCGCTGTTCAATCACACGGTGCTGCACCTGCCGGAGGATTCATTCCTGACGATGGTGACGCACGGCAGCACGACCGCGACGGGCAACTTCAACGTCACCGCGGGACTCGCCACGATCACGTTCTTCGCGATCATCATCGCCGGCGTCCGCGCGCACGGGTTCGTCAAGCACTGGAAGAACATGGTGCCGCACGGGTTGCCAGGGCCGATTTACATCCTGCTCGTCCCGATCGAGATCATGGGCATGTTCGTCCGCCCGTTTGCGCTGACGATGCGGCTTGCGGCCAACATGACCGGCGGGCACATCGCGATTGTGGCGATCCTGTCGTTCGTATTCATCTTCGCCGAGCTCTTTGCCCGCGCCGGCGCGGGGATTGGCGTCGGCCTCGTGCTCTCGCTGCCGCTTGCGGTAGGCATCTCGGCACTCGAAATCATCGTGGTCCTCGTGCAGGCGTACGTGTTCACTCTACTGACCGCCGTGTTCATCGGCATGGCGATACACGCTCATCATTGAGCCATCTGACGGAGGAAAAGACGAATGGAAGGTAATGCCATTGCATTCATGGGCGCCGGACTTGGTCTCGGCTTCATCGTGATCGGCGCGGGCCTCGGCATCGGGAAGCTCGCGGCCGGAGCGGCGGAGGCGATCGGGCGCCAGCCGAGCGCCGCGGCGCAGATTACCGCCGCCGTGAACCTTCCGCTGTTCCTGCTCGAAGGCGTCGCGATTCTGGCCGAAGTATTCGCGCTGCTGATCGTGGTGCTCAAGTAGCCTCGGGCTGTTCAGCCATTCTGAAAGCGTGGGCTCGAGCCTCTCCCCAAGAGTGGCCAGAGCTCTGGCGAATGCGTGGCCTGAGCCCTTGCGAAAGGATATTGCGCAATGAATAACCCGCTGGTCCAGCCCGATCCTGGGCTCTACATCTGGACCATCGTGACGTTTCTGATCCTCGTGGCGCTGCTCGCCCGGTTCGCGTGGCGCCCGCTGCTCGACGCGCTCGACCGTCGTCAGGAAGCGATCCGCAAGTCGCTCGACGAGGCGAAACAGGCCAGGCAGGAGATGGGCCGGCTGAACGAGGAATCAGCGCGCCTCCTGGCTGAGGCGCGTGTCGAGGCCGACGCGATCATCTCGCGCACCAGAGCCGACGCCACCCGCGCCGGCGAGGAGCTGAAGCAGAAGGCACGCTCCGACGCCGAGAACATCGTGCGCCACGCCGAGCGCGAGATCGCGCTCGAGACGTCACGGGCGCTGCAGAAGGTCCGCCAGGAAGCGGTCGATATCTCGGTCGCCATCGCGTCCAAGATCATCCAGCGGAACCTGTCGAAGGAGGACAACGAGCGGCTGATCGCCGAGACGCTCAAGGAGATCCAGACGACGCGGCCGAACTGAGCGATACGCGAGCGGTTGTGAAGAAGAGCGCCGGTCTATTCGGCGCTCTTTTGTTTTGGCCGCTGATTCGCCGCGAGGATCCGCTTGCGCAGCCGGATGCTCGTCGGCGTCACCTCGACGAGCTCGTCGTCGTTGATGAACTCGATGGCCTGCTCGAGGCCGAGCTTGCGCGGCGGAATCAGCCGGATAGCCTCGTCGGCCGATGAGGCGCGCATGTTCGTCTGCTTCTTTTCCTTGGTGACGTTGACGTCCATGTCACTCGCGCGCGCGTTCTCGCCGATGATCATCCCTTCGTAGACGACCACCGCGGGGTCGATGAAGATCTCACCGCGCTCCTGCAGGTTGAAGATGGCGTAGGCCGTCGCCGGGCCGGTGCGATCGGCGACGAGCGCGCCCGCCTGACGCGTCCCGATCGCCCCGTGCCAGGGCTCCCAGCTCGAGAACAGGTGGTTCATGATGCCGGTACCCTTGGTTTCGGTCAGGAACTGCGACCGGAATCCAATCAGGCCGCGCGCCGGAATCCGGAACTCCATCCGTATCCGTCCGCTCCCATGGTTGACCATCTTGGTCATGGTGCCGCGCCGCATCCCGACCTGCGCGATCACGACGCCCTGAAAGTCCTCGGCGACGTCGATCACCAGCTCCTCGACCGGCTCCATGATCTTGACCGTTCACCTCTTTCGTGACGATGTCGGGCCGCGACACCTGGAGCTCGAAGCCTTCCCGGCGCATCATCTCGATCAGGATGGAGAGCTGCAGCTCGCCGCGTCCGAGCACCTTCATCTGCTCGGGGGTGTCGGTCGGCTCGACCCGAATCGACACGTTGCCGAGCAACTCGCGCTCGAGCCGATCCTTGATCTGACGCGAGGTCACATACTGGCCTTCGCGCCCGGCCATCGGGGAGGTATTGACGCCGAAGATCATCGACACCGTGGGCTCGTCGACGGCGATGGGCGTCAGCGCCAGGCGGTGCTCGACGTCGGTGATCGACTCACCGATAGTGATGTCTTCGATACCCGCCAGGCAGACGATATCGCCCGCCGCCGCGTCCGTGATGTCGACTCGGCGCAGGCCCTCGAACGCGAACAGCTTCGTGACCTTCGTTTCCTGGATGCGACCGTCCAGCTTGCAGACCGCGATGGGGTCACCGACCTTGACCCGTCCGTTGAACACGCGGCCGATGGCGATGCGCCCGAGGTAGTCGCTCGAATCGAGGTTCGCCACCAGCATCTGGAGCGGCGCGTCGGCGTCGCCCCGCGGCGGAGGCACACTGTTGACGATGGCGTCGAAGAGCGGCCGCAGGTCCTCGCCGGGTTCGCCGATGGTCATGCTCGACGTGCCCGCACGGGCGCTCGCGTAGACCACGGGGAAGTCGACCTGTTCTTCGTCGGCGTCGAGGTCGATGAAGAGGTCGTAGACCTCGTTGAGGACTTCCTGCGGCCGCGCGTCAGGCCGGTCGATCTTGTTGATCACGACAAGCGGTGTCAACCGCCGCTCGAGCGCCTTCCGCAGCACGAATCGCGTCTGCGGCAGCGGCCCCTCGGACGCATCCACCAGGAGCAGCACCCCGTCGACCATCGCCAGCGTCCGCTCGACCTCGCCCCCGAAGTCCGCGTGGCCAGGCGTATCGACGATATTGATCAGGATGTCGTGGTAGTGAACGGCCGTGTTCTTGGCCAGGATGGTGATGCCCCGCTCCCGCTCGAGGTCCGTGTTGTCCATCATCCGCTCGGCCACTCGCTCGTTGGCACGGAAGAGCCCGCTCTGGTTCAGCATGGCGTCGACGAGCGTGGTTTTCCCGTGGTCGACATGGGCGATGATGGCGACGTTCCGCCGCAGAGCGTTGGCCACAGAAGGAGCGGTTTTTTGGAGCACAGACATCTAGACAGTATACAGCCACAGGCAGAAAGTCTGAAGTCTGACGTTTGAAGTCTGAAGTGAGGAAGCTAGAAGTGCGAAGGGCTGAAGTGGAAGTCTGAAGGAAAAGCAAGAAGCTCGAAGTCCCAAGCAAGCTTGAAGTTGGAGTGAATGCCGTGCTTCAGCCTTCCCGCTTCCGACTTACTTCAGACTTCCACTTCAGCCCTTCACACTTCTAACTTCCTCACTTCAGACTTCAAACGTCAGACTTCAAACTTTCGGATCAACCGTATGGCCCCTCTGCTCGTCATACTTGCGACCCGGCGATGAATGGCTGACTCGGACCTGGTTTCCCGCGCGGCGGGCGGCGACCCGACCGCCTTCCAGACGCTCGTCGAGCGGCATCGGTCCATGGTGTATCGAGTGGCCTATCAGTTTGCCGGCAACCACTACGACGCCGAGGACATCGCCCAGGAGGTCTTCCTCAAGGTTTACCGGTCGCTGGATCGCTTTCGGCAGGACGCCCAGCTCACGTCCTGGCTCTACCGTATCGCCATGAATGCCTGCATCGATCACCGTCGACGACAGTCGCCAGCCCTATCCGCGCCCTTTGGAGAAGAGGCCGAGCGGCGGCTGCTCAACACGCCCGAAGTGCGCCCGGGCCCCGAAGACCACGCGTATGCGGGAGAGCTCGGGCAGGTGCTCGAGGGTGAGATTGCGCGGTTGCCGCAGGGCCAGCGAATCGTGTTCATCATGAGGCATCATCAAGGCCTCAAGCTGTCGGAGATTGCCGAGGCGCTGGGGCTCGCCGAAGGCACGGTGAAGCGGCAGCTGCACGCCGCGGTGCACCGGCTGCGGGGCGCGCTGGCGCATGCGAACGTGACGGCGGGAGGACGAGCATGACGGCCTGCGATCGTCAGCAGTCGGGCGATATCGAGTTGTACTTCTACGACGAGCTGGGACCGTCGGCGCGCGCCAGTGTCGAGAGCCACCTGCGGTCTTGCCTGGAATGCCGCCGGATGCTCGACGAGCTGGCGATGATCCGCTCGGCGTTGGCGGCCAGGCCTCTTGTTGACGCGCCGCCGGGCGGCGACTGGACGGCGTTCATGCGCCGTCTCGACGATGACTGCCAGCGGGTCAGATTGGACGAGGCAACGGGGTTCGACCTGCACGCAGACGAGGTTTTCAGGAGCGCGTTATCGCCGCTGCGTGTCGTGTCCGCCGGGCGCCCAAGCCGACGACCGACATACGCGCCGTATGTGGCCATGGCTGCGCTCCTGACGCTCGTCACGTCTGCCGTCGTCTACGTTGCGCGATCAACGCCCCGACGAACTGCCGTGTCCGTCTCGTCGCCGGCGACACCGCCCGCGCCAAGTGCGCCGCCGCCGGCCGAGGCGCCCGTGCCGCAACGATCGACGGACGCTGCGTTCGCGGCGCTCAGCGAGCAGCATTTCGAGCGCTCGAAGCTCGTGGTGCTGGGACTCGCCAACATGGATCCGCACCACGCGCGCGGGGCCGACTGGGCCTACGAGCGCGGGCTCGCCACGAACCTGCTGAGCGACACGAGGCTGTATCGCATGGCCGCGGAGGACCGCGGCATGAAGGCGCTCGCCGGCGTCATGGGCGATCTCGAGCTCGTGTTGCTGCAGACGTCGCTGGCCGATGCACCAGATGACGGCGTACTCGAGCAGATTCAGCGGCTGATTCACAAGCGCGATCTGGTCACGAAGATGGATGTGGCCGCGACGACGACGGGTTCATAGAGAGGGTTCATCGGGTTCATGGGTTCATAGGTTCATCGGGTTCAGTCTGGTTCTGGGGATATATATGCAGCGGCAGCAGACCGTACGACTCGTCATCATGATGGGGCTCGCGCTTGGGTGTGCGCCGGGGGGCCAGGCGTTCGCTGGTCTCTCGAGGGTTGACGCGGACGCGAGCTTTTCCTACGCGGGCGCCGAAGGGCTGGCGCCGGAGTCGAAACGGCTCGGACGCGCGAAGGACTACATTGCCGACGAGCAGTGGGCGCGCGCGATTGACGAGCTGCGCGCGGCGGTCGCCGACGCGAAGGAGCCGAGACGCGACGAGGCCCTGTACTGGCTCGCGCACAGCTTGAACCAGTCCGGCGACCAGGCCTCGTCGGTCGAGACGATCCGCAGGCTCGAGCGCGATTTTCCGTCGAGCATGTGGGTCAAACCCGCGCGATCGCTGCGGATCGAGATCGCAGTCCGGCTGAACCGCAGCGACGTACTGTGGTGGACAGCGCTTCCACCGCCGCCACCGACGGCTCCCGTCGCCGTGACGCCTCCCGTGTCCCAGCGTAGCCCCAAGCCGCCCCCGATCCCAGCGCCGCCGCCGCAGATCTGGTACCCGGACAAGTACGACCCGGACGCCGACCTGCGCATCCAGGCGCTCGGCGGCCTGATGAAGACCGATGCGGAGAAGGTGGTCCCGATCCTTGGCCAGATCGCCTTCGAGAGCGAGAATCCCGGCCCGGCGATTCGCGCGGTGTTCATGCTGGCGCAGTCCTCGCTCCCGACGGCGCGTGCAACCGTCATGCGGGTCGCGATGACCGCGCCCGAGCCCGTGCGCCTGGCAGCGGTGCGCGACCTCGGCCGGTTCGGCGGGCCGGAGGCCTCGAAGGAGCTGCTCAACCTCTACACGACGGCGAACGAACCCGTGAAGCTGCAGATTGTGAAGTCTCTCGGAGAACGCGCCGAGACACTCGCGCTGGTGCGTATCGTCGAGTCCGAACAGGACGGGACGCTGCGGTTCAGTGCGATCGCCGGCCTCGGCCAGGCCGGTGGTGTCGCGCAGCTCGCTCGGATGTACAAGTCCGCCAGCCTGAAGGGCAAGCGGCCGATCATCGTCGGCCTCTTCACCGCGCGCGCCGACGTCGAGCTGATTCGTATCTGCGAGGCCGAACGCGATACCGAGCTCAGGAACGAGGCGCTCGAACGGCTGCGGCTGCTCGGCACGCCGAAAGCGAAGGAGTATCTTCAGAAGGCCAGCGAAAAGCGGTAACATCCGAAAGCGTTTTACGAATCCCGGAACCATCGGCACGCGTCAAGTGGGGTCTAACCTCAAGTGCTGTCGGTGGTTAGCGCGTTTGCGTTGATGGCCTCGGGTTCGCAGACTTCTTTCGGAGACCATGTCGACAGCTGACGTTTCCCCTCCAGAACCGGGCCGACGCAAGACCCTCGCCCTTCTCGTCAACGCCACCGTCGCCGTCATCGGCGGCGCCTTCTCGGCGCTCCTCGGCGTATTCGCCGTGCGTCCCGCTAGGGGAGCCACGACCGAGCGCTGGATTTCTGCCGGGACGCTGGGCGATCTCACTCCCAACGTGCCGGTTCCCCGTGTGCTGTCGGTGCCGCGTGCCGACGGTTGGTACCGCGCTCGCGCGCGCGAGACAGTGTTCCTCGTGTGGGACGGCGCGAAGCAGGTCAAGGTCTTTTCGGCGACGTGCACGCACCTTGGCTGCCAGGTCCTGTGGGACGGCGAGGCAAAGAAGTTCAAGTGCCCCTGTCACGGTGGGTTGTACGACGTGAGCGGCCAGGTGCTCGACGGGCCGCCGCCGCGCCCGCTCACGACGATCGACGCGCGCGTCGACGGCACCGACGAAACCGTGCTGGTGCGGGTGTGACGCGCGGCGGCGCGACGACCCGGCTCCTGCAGTGGCTCGACGCGCGGACTGGCTTCCGGGCGGCGCGTCACGTGCTGCTCGACGAGGAGATCCCTGCTGGCAGCGGGTGGGTGTTCACGCTCGGCAGTGTGCTCCTCGCGCTCATCTCCATTCAGCTGCTCACGGGCGCGTTCCTGACGCTCTACTACGCTCCAACGCCCGATCACGCGTACGAAAGCGTGCGCTTCATCAGCAGTACCTCGCCTGGCCGTCTCGTCCGGGGACTCCATCACTTCGGCGCCAGCTTTCTCGTAGTGTTTCTCGTTCTCCACCTTCTGCGCGTCGTCATCCTCGGGTCGTACAAGCCGCCGCGGGAGATCACCTGGCTGTCGGGCCTGGCGCTCATGGGCCTCGTGCTGGCGTTTGCGCTGACGGGATACCTGCTGCCGTGGGACCAGCGCGCGTATTGGGCGACGGTCGTAACGATCAACATCTCGCGGCTGGCGCCGATTGCGGGTGACGCCATGGCCGCCGTGCTGCGGGGCGGCTCGACGATCGGTGCGCTGACGCTCACGCGCTGGTACTCCGCGCACGTGATCTTCCTGCCGGCGCTCCTGGTGGGCCTGATCGTCGCGCATCTCGTGCTGATGCGGCTTCAGGGCAGCTCCGGCCCCGTGCACCCGAAGCGCGGCGCGCCGTTTCCGTTCTATCCCTACCAGGCATTTCGCGACACGGTGGTCGTGTCGGCCGTGCTTCTCGCGGTCGTGGCCCTGGCGTGGCGTGGCATGCCGCCACTCGAGGGTCCGGCAGATCCGACCGATGCGAACTACATCCCGCGTCCCGAATGGTATTTCCTCGGCCTGTTTCAGTTGCTGAAGTACTTCCCGGGCAGGTGGGAGGTGTTCGGCGCCATAGTCCTTCCGGGTGTCGTCGCGGCGTTCCTCGCCCTGCTGCCGTGGATCGATCGCGGCCCCGCGCGCGATCCGCGCCGGCGGCCGCTCGTCATGACGATTGTCATCGCCGGGCTGCTGGCGGTTGTCGGTTTGACAGCGCTCGGATGGCGGGACCGGCCGATATCGGCATCCGCCGACGAGTGGACGCTTCGGGAGATCGGCGGTCGTGCGATCGCCGGCTACAGCGGCTGCGCGAAATGCCACTCCGAAACGGGTCTCGCCGATCCGCTCGAGTCGCTCGCGCTCTCGCGCGGAGCCGAATGGGTGTCTGGCCACGTAACGGACCCAGAGATGATTGCGCCGGGGCTGCGCGAGCCACCCGCCGCGCGCAGCGAGCGAGAAGTTGCCGCGATCCTCGCTTATGTCCGGCGCGTCTCGCGCCAGCCGTATCCCGGCTACCCGGCGAACATGGAAGTCGTCGCCACCGTCTGGGCGCGTTACTGCGTCGGCTGCCACAAGATCGGCGCCGACGGCGGCAAGGACGGACCGGATCTGACGCATGCCGGCGTTAAAGAAGGCAAACCACAGGATGCGGCGACGCTCCGTACGTGGATCGAAGATCCCGAAGCCATCGACCCCATGGCCGATATGCCGTCGTTCGGCAAACGACTCTCTCCAGCCCAGCTCGACGCGATCTCGAGTTACCTGGCGTCACGGAAGTGAGGTCTGGCGGCCGACCGTCGATTGTCGACTGTCGTATGATCGCGAGAGATGTTGGATAATCCCCTCCACGATGGGCTTCGGATCGAGCCAACCCCCGGGTCGACGACGTTCGTCATCTTTGGTGCGTCTGGGGACCTCACGCGCCGCAAGCTCCTGCCGGCGATCTATCGACTGTCTCGACGCGGCCGCCTTCCCGCGCAGTTCGCCGTTATCGGCATCGCTCGAACGCCGATGGACGATGAGGCGTTCAGAACCCAGTTCCGCGACAGCCTGAAGGAGTTCGGCGGACCCGACGCCGTCCGGGACGAGATCGTCGAGTCGCTGGCCAGCCGGATGTACTACGTTGCCGGAGAGACCGACGACGCGGGTCTGTACCAGCGGCTGCAGGCCCGCCTGACCGACATCGACGGCGCCGAAGGCGTTCTCTTCTATCTGGCGATGCCCCCGACGGTGTACGCGACCGTCATCGAGCAGCTGGGCGTGTCGGGCCTGGCCGACGCGCCGCCCCGGGGCTGGCGCCGCATCATCGTCGAAAAACCATTCGGCACGGACCTCGCCAGCGCGCGCGCGCTCAACCGTCTCGCCCACCAGCATTTCGACGAAGACCAGGTGTATCGCATCGATCACTATCTCGGAAAAGAGACCGTCCAGAACCTCCTGGTATTCCGGTTTGGCAACGGCATGTTCGAGCCGGTGTGGAATCGCCGCTACATCGATCATGTGCAGATCACCGCCGCCGAAACCGTTGGCGTCGAGCACCGAGCGGCGTACTACGAAGGCGCGGGCGCGTTGCGCGATATGGTGCAGAACCACCTGATGCAGGTCCTGTCGCTCGTGGCGATGGAGCCGCCGATCGCGTTCAACGCCGAGAGCGTCCGCAATCGGAAGATGGACGCGCTGCTGGCGGTGCAGCCGCTCGCGTCGAACGGCGACGGCTCGACGCCTGCTGGCAGCCCCGTCGTTCGCGCCCAGTATCGTGCGGGATGGGTGAGCGGCGCCGAGGTGCCCGGGTATCGCAACGAGAAGGACGTGAAGCCCGCGTCGACGACCGAGACGTATGCCGCCGTGCGGGTGAACCTCGACAACTGGCGCTGGGCCGGTGTGCCTTTCTATCTCCGGACGGGCAAGCGCCTGCCGAAGCGGACGACCGAGATCGCCATCCAGTTCCGCCGTCCGCCGCTCGAGATCTTCAGGCGTGCGAGTCAGGCATCGGTCGCACCCAACTTGCTCATCGTCAACGTGCAACCCGATGAGGGGATTTCGTTGCGCTTCGAGACCAAGCTTCCGGGCACGCGGATGCAGATCGCGCCGGTGATGATGAACTTCAGATACGGGACAACGTTTGGCGGCGAGGTGCCCGAGGCGTACGAGACGCTGCTGCTCGACGCCATGCTCGGTGATCCGACACTCTTCGCTCGTCACGACTTCGTGGAGACATCCTGGTCGCTCATCGGGCCCGTGCTCGACGCCTGGCGCGCCCAGCCTGGTGACATCCCGACATACGAGGCGGGGGAGTGGGGGCCATCCGAAGCCGACGATCTCATGACACGGGATGGCCGCCGGTGGCGGAGCCTGTAGAGAGTGGCCACCAGACACCTCTGAGCGCCTGCGGCCCGAGCGCGGCGCGACCAGCCTCCGCTAAAGCTACGGCGGTCCGCCGAAGCCTTGGCGAAGGCGGAAGTCGCCGCGCGAGCAGTAAATAATGGAGGATCATGTGACCTCATCGCCTTCGGAGCTCCTGCCGGCCGGTGCCGATGTCTCGTTCAACCGGATTGGCGAGGCGATGGCCCTCGGCACGTGTCAGGCAAGCGGCGCCACGCCCATGCGCGCACTCGTGGCGACCGTCGTGGCCGTTGGTCCGACGGATCGGCTCGGTGCCGCGGCGGAAGCGCTTCAGGCGCTCGGCGACGCCGGCACGGTCCGCGGCATTCTGATCTCGGAGGGCGATAATCCGGCGCCGCCCGCCCGCGTGGCGGGGAATACCGTAGCGCTCCACGGCCTGACGCCAGCGTTCTTCAACAACGCCGTGGCAGCGCTCCGTCTGTCGAGTCTGCCGACGCTCGTGTGGTGGCGGGGCGGCCGCCCCGACACGCTCGACGGCCTGGCCGAGCTCGCCGAACGGATTGTGCTCGACGACGACTCGCCTGAACCGATCTGGGCGCGGGCCGCGACGCTCCTCGAGGACACGGCCTTCAGCGATCTGCGATGGGCGCGCCTGACCCAGTGGCGGGCGTTGATGGCGCACTTCTTCGACATCCCGGAAGTTCTGGCTGCCACCGCCGATTTCTCCCGCCTGACCATTGCCGCCTCCGATCGCATGTCTGCACGTCTTTTCGCAGCCTGGCTCCAGTCATCCATGGAGTTCCAGGAGGCGTTCACGGTGGAGCTTTCCGAGGGTTCCCCAGGCACGCCGATCGACGAAATCAGGCTGGGCGATCACGAGCAGGAGCTCGTCATCCGCTTTGCCGCCCACCGGACATGTCTCGAAACGGAGGTCTCGGTGCGTGGCCACCGCAGCGCGTCGCGGCTCGTGTCGCTCAAGGACGAGACCTTGACCGGTCTCCTCACTGAGGAGCTTCGCATCCGGGCGCGCGACGCTGCCTTCGAGCGAGCGATCGGGCACCTCGTGTCTGCCGGGTGACACCCGATTGCCACCCCTGGAGGACCGCCCACCGGCTGACACCGTGCTGCATCGCCTTCATTCACGACCAACCCCACGGGAGTCTTGGCGGCCGGAATTCCCGGGCTTTTCCATCTGGCCGTGACCTTGCAGCAGAGGGATCCTTACCGAAACATGCCACTCATGGACGACGTTCCCAATCCGCTCGTGCTCGTGGTCGAGGACTACCAGGATGCGCGGGAGATGTACGTGGCGTATCTGCAGTTTTCGGGCTTTCGCGTGGCCGAGGCCGCCAACGGTCTCGAAGCGCTCGAGAAGACGCGCGAGCTGATGCCCGACATCATCCTGATGGACCTGGCGCTGCCGAAGATGGACGGCTGGGAAGCGACTCGGCGGTTGAAGGCCGACGATCGGACCCGCCACATTCCCATTGTCGCCCTGACCGGACACGCGCTTGCCGGGCACGCCGAGGGCGCACGCCAAGCGGGCTGCGACGCGTTTGTCACCAAGCCGTGCCTGCCGGACGCGCTCGTGGCCGAGCTGCAACGGATGCTCTCGGCCCGGGACCCTACCGCACGCTGAATCTCACGAGCTGGCTCGCCCGGCGAGTGCCGCTGACGGCCTCGGTTCGCAGCAGGTACTCGCCCGGACGCAGGCGCTCGAGCGGCAGTTCGAGCAGGTGATCGGCCGAGCGATGCGCGGAGAATCGGTCCGTTCCGAGCTCCACCGTCTGTTCGAACGCGGTCTCATCGCGGTCGCTCACGATTCGCGTCGTGACCGACGTCGGCGCGATCATCTTCGCGCCGCCCTGATAGACCCGGACGAAGGCCGTCACCCGGTCGCTCGGGGTGAACGTGCGCACGGCCGTGGGGATTGCGGGCACGCCGTCTCCGAGCACGCCGTTGTCAATCGCGACAGCCGGCTTCCGTTCGAGAAGCACGCTCGACAGCGACAGCTCCTCTTTTGCGAAGTCGGGAACGTCGATGTCTCGGAGTACACTCCCCGCCCGCCCTCCGCTTTCCACTGCCAGCCGGACCTCGTAACGGCCGGGCGGCAGAGGCAGTCTGGCGTGGACGTCGTACGAAGGGTTGTCGGACTCAGACGCCCGGGCAGGCATGTCGAACGTCTGCTCGTAGCGCCCGCGCTCTTTCCACTCCGTGTCGAATGCCGCCGCCGTGACGGCGACTCGCTCGACCGCGACGCCGGCTCTACGCAGCAGTCCCGCTGTGACGATGACCGAGGCGTCCGGGCGACCGGGCACGGCGATCATCGCGACGTTCAGCTGGACGGGCAGATCCGACCTCGGAATGCCGCTCGCCAGGGCGGCTTCGACCGCGCTGGCAGGCGTTTCCGTCTTGGGTTCTCGTAGTCTGCGAGCATAGTACCCGCTGCGTGTCCGGACTTCGAGCCCTGGTCGATTGACCTTTACCTCGATCTTGCGGAACCGTCCATCAGTCTTCGGATCCGAAGACTGAAATCCCAGGAGGTAGTAAGCGCTACTCTGATGAAACACTGTCGACACGTGTGCTTCAGGGTCGTTCATGTTCGTAAATGCTCGCCCACCGGTATTCTCCGCAAGGATCTTCAGGTTGTCCTGGTTCTCCCGGGCGTTCTGCAATCGCGACCCTGCATCCGGCCTGGAGCGATCGCTTGCGAGCGCGACAAACGTCTGGAGTCCCGCCGCGTCGAACACGTTGACGGCGACGTTCGCCCGCTGAAGCGTCCTGAACATGTCCATGACCGCCACGATGTGGTTGTTCGGATCGCCGCCGATCTCGAGACCGGGGTCGGACCCGACATAGAACACGAGCTTTCGGCCGGGCGGAGCGCTCTGCAGGAACGTTCCGATGTTCTTGAGCGCATCAACCGTACACCCTCCGTATTTCAGGAGGCAGCCGAGCGGTTTGTTGGCCATGGGCGGGCCGTATCCTTCAAGGCTCGGTCCTGCTGTCGAGTTGCGTGGCGTGAAGGACTCCACGGCCGCAAGCAACTGCTGACGGTCTGTGGTGAAGTTCTGGGCCTTGCCACGATACGTGAACATCACGGCCGCGAGGTCGGCCGGCCCCAGGCTTTCGACGATGGAGCGGGCGACGTCGCGGGCGATCCTGGATTCGCCTTGACCCGACGATGTGTTGCCATCGTCCATCAGGATGACGACCAGACGCCGCGTGTCCTGCTCGTTCGTGACAACATCCGATCCGATCTCGCGCATCCACTGCGCCGTAACCGGCGCTGGCGGCGGCACCTCGATCGGCAGGAATGCGGCGACGCGCTGGGGCTTGCCGTTCTCTCGGATGGAGAAGTCATCGGCCGTGAGTCCTCGCACGGGCCGGTCATTCTGGTCGAGGACCGAAACGTCGACGTGAACGAGATCCACACCCGTCCTGAAGGGCTCCTGGCTGGACGGAGGGGGCGTGCCCGCAGGCTTCTGCTGCCCCGGTGGGAGCGATTGACCTGCTGTCAGAAACGCCGCAAGGAGTAGTGGACACGCGATTCGCATGAACGCCTGCCTCTCGTGTTTGGCGCCGGTCGCGCGGGTATCTTACCGAGTGCGGAGAAGGCACCATTTATCTAGTGTCGAAGAGAAAACAGCCAGGAGTGGCGAGGAGGCGACCCGTCCTCGTGAACGACAGGTTGGTCGGCGCCATGACGCCGGCGGCTCGGAACCGCACGACGCGCTGCTTGTCGCCGGTGCGGTCGTAGACGAACGTGAAAGGCACGTCCAGCGAGACCCACAGGTTACCGTTCGCGTCGGCCGCGGCGGCGCGGACGACGGGGCGCACGGCCGGCAGCTCGCCGTCAGCCGTCTTTCGCATCGGCCACGTCGTCGGGCGGTTCCGCATGTACTCGTCGAGCTCGGTGCCCTCGATGTGTCGCTCGAACAGCAGCACGCCCGCCGCGTCGTACTTGCGGAACGTCGGAACGCCCGCGACGAAGACGAAGTAGAAGCCGCCCTCGGGATTGATGACGACGAGCCCGCTGTTGAGCGCCAGATGGAGGTCACGCTCCTGCTCGTGTCCGGTGGCGCGCAGCTCGCCGAACGTCCGCGCCGACACGCCGTCGACGCCGAGCTCGGTGACGAGCGCCCCGCTCTCGGGCCGGCTGACGAAGATCGATCGGCCGTTGTAGACGAGCGATCCCAGCCCGCTCAGCACCAGTCCGTCGAACGTGACGAGAGGGACCTCGCGGCCGGGAAGCGCGAAACCCCCGAGCCGCGATCCGGACGCCACGAAGAACTGGACTCGCCCGCGACCCGCGGGTGCGTCGGCGACGACAAAGGAGCCGTCGGCCGCAAGGTCGAACGCATAAGGCCGAAGAATGCGTCCGGGTTCGGCGCCGATCTGGACGATTTCGCGCGGCTCGTCCGCGCCAGGCGCGATGCTGTACACCGTGTGAGACCGCCGGTCGAACACGACGAACGTGCCGTCCGGCGTCTGACGGCAGAGCGTCAGCTCAGTAAACCGTCCGGCGATGTGCGCGGGGAGCCCGCCGACCGATTGGAGAGTGGTTGTGGTCGCCGCGGCATTCGTGACGGCGATCGCGACCACCAGGCAATGCTGAATGATGAGTGCTGAATGCTGAAGTGAACTAGGAATCAGCATTTACGTCAGCATTCAGCACTCATCATTCAGCATTAATACGCGGCGGTTTCCCTGATCGCTTTGAGGATATTGGCCGATTGCGGAAGGATCGCCTCTTCGAGGTCGGGGTAATAGGCGACTGGCGTGTCCAGCGCGGCGACGCGCTTCACCGGCGCATCGAGATGCGGGAAGAGGTCGCCGGCGATGCGCGCGGCGAGCTCGGCGCCAAAGCCGCAGGTCAGCTGATCTTCGTGGGCGATTACCACGCGGTTGGTCGCGGCGACGGCCGAAGCGATCGTCTGCCAGTCGAACGGCATGATCGTGCGCAGGTCGATCACCATGACGCTGATGCCGTCCTTTTCCGCCTGCTGCGCCGCGAGCAGCGAGCGCTGCACGAGCGCGCCCCAGGTGAGGACGACGACGTCCTCGCCCTCGCGGCGGACGGCCGACTTGCCGAATGGCACCATATAGTTCGCGCCGGGGTACTCGCCCTTGTTGTACGTCTGTCGATAGAGATGCTTGTGCTCGAGGAAGAGCACGGGATCGTCGCACCGGATCGCAGTCCGCAGGAGGCCCGCCGCGTCCTGCGCGTTCGACGGGAAGACGATCCGGATGCCGGGGCAGTGCGCGAAGATGCTCTCGCCTGATTGACTGTGATACGGCGCGCCGCCCCGCAGGTAGCCCCCGATCGGCACGCGGATGACGATGGGGCACGAGAACGCATTGTTCGACCGATACCGCAACATCGTCAGTTCGTCGCGGATCTGCATCATCGCGGGCCAGATGTAGTCGAAGAACTGAATCTCGACGACGGGCTTGAGGCCGCGGGTGGCCATGCCGGTGGCGCGGCCGATGATGTTGGCTTCGGCGAGCGGAGAGTTGAAAACGCGGTCGCTGCCGAACGTGCGCTGCAGGCCGTGCGTGACCTTGAAGACCCCGCCCTTGCCCGAGACCGTTGAGAGCGCGCCGGCCCGGCTGCAGTCGGCCACATCCTCGCCAAAGACGATGATGCGCGGGTCGCGCGCCATCTCGTCCTTGAGTGTGCGGTTGATGGCCGCGACCATCGTGTCGGACCGCCCCTCCGGCGCCGCGGCGGTCGCGAACGCGTCGGAGGTCGGATCGACGTCTGGCGAATAGACGAAGAGCGCGACCGTGTCGGCCGTCGGCTTGGGCGCCTGCACGGCTCGATCGGCGGCGTCGTTTACCTCGCGGTCCACGTCGTGCCGAATCGCGGCGAGCTCGTCTTCACTAGCGAACTGTTCCGCTTTCAGCAGTTCGGCGAGCTTCACGAGCGGATCGCGGGTGGACTCTTCCGCGCGCTCGACAGAAGTCTTGTACAGCTTCTCGTCGTCGGAGAGCGAGTGCGAGTACGGACGAATGACTTTGGCGTGCACCAGTGCCGGACCCGTGCGGCCGCGTGCGTACGCGATGGCGCTCGACATCGCGCGGTAGCTCGCGAGGAAGTCCGTGCCATCGATGCTCTGCACGAAGAGGCCTGGAAACGACGACACGAGTCGCGAGATGTCGCCGCCGGCTGTCTGCACTTCGACGGGAACCGAAATCGCGTAGCCGTTGTCTTCGACGACGAACACGACGGGCAGGTGGCCGAGGCATGCGGAGTTGAGAGACTCCCAGAACTCGCCCTCGCTCGTCGAGCCGTCGCCGACCGAGACGTAGGTGACCTCGTCGCGGTGGAAACGCGACTCTCGTCCTTCGATACCCGTGACGCGTTCGTAAAGGAGCGAGGCCTCCGCGCAACCGATGGCCTGCAGGCACTGCGTGCCGGTGGGGCTCGACTGCGACACGATGTTCAGCTGCTTGTGGCCCCAGTGCGAGGGCATCTGGCGGCCGCCCGATGCGGGGTCGTCTTTCGAGCCGACCGCGGCGAGCAGCATCTCGTACGGCGTCATGCCGACGGCGAGACAGAACGCGCGGTCGCGATAGTAGGGGTAGAACCAGTCGTAGGCGGGCTTGAGCTGCATGCCGGCGGCCACGAGCACGGCCTCGTGGCCGGCGCCGCTGATCTGAAAGAAGATCAGGCTTTGATTCTTGAGCTGGATTTCCTTGTCGTCAATCCGGCGGGAGAGCACCATCGTCCGATAGGCTCGGAGAAGGTCCTCGCGGCTGAGCCCGTGCGTGTCGAGTGGGCTGTCCGCGTCGCGCCGTAGCTCTGTGCTCCTGCCGTTCGAGACGGCCGAACCCTTCATCCTTGGAGCGTCCCCTTCCTGGAGCGTCCCCTTCCCCTCGGTTTCTTCGCCCGCCCAACGCCAGATTATAGCATCCGGATCGCGGTTGCCGCCCGGCGGCGGGCCTCCCCGGCAGACCGGAGTTTAGCCCCCGAAACATGGGGCTTGTGAGCGGCGCGTTGCAATCGATTACGGGTGCTATAATCCCCGCTCTTTCACTCACGCATCCCCCCTTGGAAGGACTCCAGATGAGCACGCCTACGGTTCGACTGCACCGATGGGACGAGATCGCCCTCGAGAAAGTGACCGAGATGATCTCGCGGAAGATCGTCACCGGAGACCGCGAGATGGTGGCGCAGATCTACCTCAAGAAGGGCGCGCTCGTCCCGATGCACTCACACGAGAGCGAGCAGATGACCTACGTGCTCCAGGGCGCGATGAAGTTTCTCGTGGGGGGCGAAGAAATCACGCTTCGCGAGGGGGAAGTGCTGCACATTCCGTCGTGGGTGGAGCATCAGGCCGAAGCGCTCGACGACACGTTCGAGCTCGACGTGTTCAGCCCCATCCGGCAGGACTGGCTCGATCACACCGACACCTACTTTCATAAGTAGGAGGCTCGCGTGTCGAACTAGTGAATTCGCCCCTTCGAATCGGACCGCCCGCCGGAGTAGACGTCGAACTTGCGGCGCAGGCGGTTCATCTTCCACTTGAGATAACGGTACTTGATCTCGGCCGTCAGGCCACCGCCGCCCTTCAGATAGAAGTAGCCGAAGATCATACCGCCGAGGTGGGCCGCGTCGGCCACACCGCGGCTCGGCTGAAAGGTGTTGAGCAGCGCGAAGCCGCCGTAAATCATCACGAACACCCGCGCCGGCACGAAGACCAGCAGCAGCATGATCGGGCGCTCAGGGTAGTAGATCGCGAACGCGAGCAGCAATCCGAAGAGCGCACCTGAAGCGCCCACCGCCGGCGTCAGGTAGGTAATGGCGGTAGTCTGAAACGGGAGCAGCGAGATGAGCAGGAACGTCAGCCCGCCGCCGATGCCGCTGACGGCGTAGTACTGGATGAAGAACCGCGTGCCCCATCGCCGCTCGAGCTCGACGCCGAACATCCAGATGCCCAGCATGTTGAACAGGATGTGGAGCGCCCCACCGTGCAGGAACATGTAGGTGACGAGCTGCCAGATCCAGCCGCGCTCGATCACGCGCTCGGGGATCAGGCCGAAATACTCGATCGCTGACGGCCACACCGTGCTGGTCACCGCGAACACGGCGACGTTGGTGATGATGATCCACTTGACGGCGAAGGTAATCGGTCCCGGACCGAAGGAGTAGCTGATCGAAGAGGGGGCGTAGCGGGACATCAGCCAGCGTTCCGACGACTATCGTACCACACGGGCTTCAGTGGTCTGCTTCGGCCAGCGCCAGGTCGGCTGGCCTGACCGGCGTGGCGATCCTGGCGCGGGCAGGCAGGGGCAGCGCGATCGCCGCGGCCAGCAGCGGTACGAGCGCAAGACCGGACAGCGTCGGCTCGATGCCGACGCGGTCGGCCACCATGCCGACGAGAGGCACGCTCAGGCCGCCCGTGCCCCAGCCGAAGCCCATCATGATCGACGACACAGTCGCCGCACTCACCGGCGCGAGGGCCTGGGCGAAGGTGACGTTCACTGGCAGCGTCGACTGCAGGAAGAACCCGCCGCACGCGAGCACCACGATGAACGGCCATCCCGACAGGAACGGTGCGACGACGAGGAACGGCGTCGCGAGAACGAGCGAAAGGGCGATCACCTTCCGGGCGCCGAAACGGTCAGCGGTCGGACCGCCGAAAAATCCCCCGAGGCCGGCGGCAAACAGGTAGATCGCGACCGCCGTTCCCGCCTGGCTGACGCTCAGCCCACGCCGTGTGAGCATCACCGGCATGTAGGTCGCGAACGAAATCGCGGTCATCGTGCGCAGCACGACGATGACGTAGAGGAGCCCCAGCGGCTTCGCATACGGTCGCAACGTGTGGAGCCCGCCGCTCGACGAGGGATGGAGCGGCATCGCCGGCACCCGCGTCAGGAAAAAGGCGACGACGGCGAGGCCGGGGAGTGCGAGCAGCGGCGTCCAGGTGAGTCCAAATCGCTCGGCAAACGGCGCGAACATCAGCGGGCCGAACGAAAAGCCGAGCGTGCCGCCCGTGATGTACACCGACATCGCCAGTCCTGGCCGTTCGCCGCCGAGCCGGTGGGCGAGGGCGGCCGCCGGCGGATGGAACGCCGCAGCGCCGAGCCCGCCCGCGATGAGAATCATCGCGAGCATCGCGGGCGAGGTGGCCACGCCGATAAAGCTCAGCACCGAGACCGAGATGATCGGGCCGGCCATGACGAGGAGCCGTGGACGCCACCTGTCGGCGAGCCGGCCGAAACCGATCTGGGCGACCGACGCCGCTATCTGAAAGCACATGGTCAGAAGGCCCGCGGCAAAGAGCGAGAGGCCGAGCTTCGGGATGAGGAGCGGCAGCAGCGGGGCGTAGATGTTCCCGTAGCCATCGACCATGACGTGGGCGCTGGCCATCAGCAGGATGGTCGGGTGCAGCTTGAAGCGGGTCACGTCAGCGTCGCACGAAACGTCTGGTTACGCTGGATACGGCGTCGTTGAATTCGGCGATCGCCAGCAGCCGGGCCGCGCCCATGAGCACGACCAGGCCGGTGCCGATCGCAGTCGATAGGCGCACGGCCCTCCAGAAAAACGCTTCGGACGGCAGCACGTCCGCAAGCCACTGCGCTGAGAAGTACGACGCCGCTCCCATGAGGAGCGATGCGACGAGTATCTTCCCAAACGACACCCCAATCCGGCGCCCGTCGAGGCCATCGAGCCGGCGGCTCAGGAGGAACAGGAGCGCGCTGGCGTTGAAGATCGCGGCGACGGCCGTGCCCAGCGCGAGTCCTCGGTACCCCATGACCTTGACCAGCATGATGTTGAGTACGAGGTTGACGCCGATGCTCAAGACGCTGACGGTCGCCGGTGTGCGACTGTCGCCCAGCGAGTAGAAGCTCGGCGAGGCGATCTTGACGGCGGAGTAGCCGAGGAGGCCAGGCGAGTAGAAAATGAGCGCGGCCGCAGTTGCGGCCGTGTCGTGGGGCCTGAACATGTTGCGCTCGAGCAGTAACTGTACGATCGGATGCGCCAGCACGATCAGTCCAATCGTAGCCGGCACGTTCAGCATCAGCATCATGCGGAGTCCCGTCGAGATGGTCCGGCGCATCGCGTCGCCATCGTCGGCAGCCGCGTGCTTGGACAGATCGGGCAGCGCCGCGGTCGCAATCGATACGCCGAAGAGGCCGATCGGCAGATACATCAGGCGGAACGCGAACTGCAACCACGAGATGGCCCCCTGTGGTTCGGTCGTGGCGAGCGACGTGTTGACGAGCACGTTGACTTGAACGGCCGCAAGGCCGAGCGTGCCCGGTCCCATGAGGCGCAGGATTTCGCGGACGCCGGCATCGCGGAAGTCGAGAATGGGCCGGTAGCGGAAGCCCTCCTTGCGAAGGGCTGGCCACTGCACGGCGATCTGCCCGATGCCGCCGATCACGGTCGCGATGGCAATGCCCGCAATCCGCGGCAGCCCGATCGACGGCATCAGCGGCACCAGCAGGAACGCGCACAGGATGGTCGCGACGTTGAACATCGCCGGCGAGATCGCCGGGAGAAAAAATCGGTGGAGCGCGTTCAGCATGCCCATCGCGGCCACCGCTACGGCGACGGTGGTGAGGAACGGCATCATGATTCGCGTCAGCTCGGTCGTGAGCTCGAGCTTGCCGGGCACGGACGTGAACTCGGCTCCGGACGCGATCGCGCGGGTAATCGGTTCGGCGAACACGATTCCGAGCACGACAATGACGCCGGTCACGATGAGTAGCGCGTTGATCACGAGGTTGCCCAGCCGCCAGGCGGCCTCGCGACCCTGTGTGTGGAGGGTCTTCGTGAACGTCGGCACGAAGGCGGCGGTCATAGCGCCCTCGGCAAAGAGGTCACGGACGAGGTTGGGCACACGGAACGCCACGTTGAACGCGTCCATGGCTGGGGTGGCGGAGGCCCCGAAAAGTGAGGCAAGCACGGTCTCGCGCACGACCCCCAACAGGCGGCTCGCCATCGTGGCGATACCGATGAGGCCCGCGGAGCGGGCCAGGCGGGAGCTCATCTTTTTAGCAGGGGTTTTAGCAGGGGGTTCAGCAGGACTGCACGAAACCGGCCGATCGAGGCACGCATGAGCCGCTCAGCGTACCACAGCCGTTCGATTGCGGACGGTTTGGACAACCACGTATCAGAAATGCAACACGGCGTACAAAAAAGAGGCTTCTGCCTTGCGGCAGAAGCCTGATGGAGGATGGATGAGAGGCTTGTGCGTGCCTTTCAATCTGTTTAGACGGGCGACAGCGGGAAAAGTTTGGCGCATTTTCACCCCAGCCGGCGCTTGACCAGCTCGGTAACCGCCTTGCCGTCCACGGCCTGTCCCGCCAGCCGCGGCATCACGCCTTTCATCACCCGGCCCAGATCCTTCGGTCCGCTCGCGCCGAGCTCGGTGACGACTTCGTCGACGATGCGCTCGAGCCCGGCGGCATCGATCGGCGCCGGCAGGTACGTCTCGAGCGTCGTAATTTCCGCCGCTTCCTTGTCCGCCAGATCATCCCGCCCGCCCTTGCGGAACTGCTCGATCGAGTCGCGCCGCTGCTTGATGAGCGACGTCATCACCTGCTGCGACTCCGCTTCATCGAGCGGTCGGCCTTTCTGGACCTCCTGATTCATCAAGGCGGCTTTGGCCATCCGCAGCGCGCCGAGGCGCAAGGGGTCCTTCGCGCGCATGGCGTTGGCGATGTCCTGACTGATGCGTTCGATGAAGGTCATTGGTGATGTCCGAATCAGGGCTCACCTGAGCCTTGAACCTTGAGCCGCCGTCTATTATCCAAGCGTACTCCACCACGCGCGCACCGCGACGAAAAGGGTTCCCGCGAGCAGCGTCAGCGCGATGACGCGTTGCGGGCCGCCGGCCAGCCAGGCGTCGCCGCTGGCGTTGGCCGCCAAGAGCGCCAGCGCCGGAATCGCGGCCAGGTAGTAGCGCATGTCGACCGGCGTGAGGATGCCGAGCACGAGAAAGAGGCCACAGGTCAGGATCCATCCCGTCGCCGCCAGGCTTGCGCGGTCGCGCGCGCCGCGCGTCCAGAGGAGCGCGCCGCCCCACACAGACAGCGCCAGCGCCGGGATACCGAAGTAGAGGCCCAGGTAGCGGGGAACGGAGGCCAGCCGATCGGTGATGCCACGCCCGCCGGCATCGGGGGCCGCGGCGGCAGTCTCGCCGCCGATCCGCGTCAGCTCGGTCCGGTAGGTCTCGATGAAGTGCGCGTAGTAGACGGCCGTGGCGAGCACGACCGCGGCGATGGCGGCAAGGAGCACCGCCGCTGCCGGCGATCGAAGCGCGGGTCCTCCACGCCACCAGAAGAGGAACGCGATCACGCAGGCCGCAACCGACCCTATCGCAAAACTGCCCGTGTGCGAGAGGAACGCTGCGGCGAGCGCGGCCGTGAGGCCGGCCACGGGCGCGCGATGTTCGAGGCGCACAGCGGCTGAAGCCATCAGGGCGAGGGCACCGACAGACAGCGACTGCGCGAACGCATTGGTCAGGTTGCCGACGACTACTACGCCGAACCCGAGGGGGATGAGATGGTAAAGCGCCACGGCGAGCGCGCCGGCGAGACGGTCGCCGCGCATCCGCACGGCCATGGTGTAGAGCAGCAGGCCCGCCAGCGCATCCGCCGCGCAGACGATGGTCCTCAGCAGCGTCATGTCGGCCACGCCCCGGCGCACGAGGCCCGCGAAGGGAATCGCGAAGACGTAGAGGCCTGGCGCATACGGGAACTGATAGTTGCCAGGTGCGATCGAGGTGAAATAGTACTTCCCGCCGAGCACGTCTTGAAAGCGGTGGGCGTGGAACAGCGCGTCGCCAATCGGCATGTCGGGATGCAGCAGGACCAGGAGCTCGAGAAGAAACGCCGCGGCGGTGAAGGCGATCGCGAACTTCGCCGTGTTCCTGAACGGCTCGCCGCGTACCCGCTTCACTCCGGCGGCGAGGAGCGCGGTTACGCCTCCCGTCCAGATCGTCGCTCGTGCGACGGCGGCCGCGTAGTCGGTATAGGGCCCGAAGCCGCGAGCCACGAGGGCTGCGAGCGCGGCACTCAGCAGGATGGCCGTGCCCACGGCCGACGCCGGAGTCACTCCGAGCAGCGCCACCGCCGCGCCAAGCGCTGCGGATGCCAGCGCCACGCCGGTCAGCGCCGACCGCGGTGGCAGGACGATTCCGTTCGGCGTGAGCGTCACCGAGTCCAGCATCACCCCGAGGACGCGCGGATCCGATGGTCCGGGGACGAACGTCGACGACGCGCGCATCGAGATCGCCAGGCCCTCGGTCGCGGGCCGCGACGGAATCGGGACCCGCACATCCTGGTAGTCCACGCTTGACGGGTGTGTGAGGGCGAGCACGCCGTCGACGTAAAAGAGGAGATCGGGATTGGGCGCCCCGCCGCCGCGAGCGCCGCGGACTCGCACCTCGAGGAGCCAATCGACCTGCCGGTCGATATCGTTCAGGTCGATCGTCAGCGTCTCACCGGTCCAGGCGAACGTGCCCGCCGTGTTCGGGTCGACTTCGGAAGGGTAGACGCCGTCGATGATGCTTCGCGGCGGCGTGACGTCGAAGTCGACGTGCAGCGACGGCGACCTGCCGTACACGAGCGCCAGCCCGATGGCGCCGCCGAACGCGGCCAGGAGCGCGGCGGCCAGGGCACGGCCCAGGCTCCGAATCACGCGCTGTCCCTCGACATCACGTCGGTGTACACGCCACGGTACTTGGCGGCGACACCCTGGGGCCGGAAGTCGCGTTCGATCGTGTCACGCGTCTCCTGACTCGTTCTGCGCTTGTCGAGCAGGAACGCCACGATGGCCCGCGCCAGCGGCAGCGGCTGTTCCCGCGCGACGATGGAGACGTCGCGGCCGAAGACATCGTTGAGCTCGAGCCCGCCGGGGTTGTCGGCGGAGATGACGGGCGTGCCGCAGGCGAGCGCCTCGACCGCGACGGTCGGCAGCGCCTCGAGAATCGAGGGGAGCACGAAAAGATCGGCAGCCGCGCAGTAGCGAGCCACGACGGCATTATCCACGAGCCCGGCGAACGTGACGTGACGTTCGACGCCGGCCGACCTCGCCGCGGCCTGGAGCTCGGCAAGGAGTGCGCCCGTGCCGCAGATCACCAGGCGCGTGTCGGGGTGAGTGCGGATGACCTCGTTCATCGCCTCGATCAGGAATCGCTGCCCGGCGAGCGGATGCAGCCGCTTCACGTTCACCAGCAGATGGCGGTTGGTGATCCCGAGCGACTCGCGGACCTTCGCCTGACCCTCGTCGTCGTGCCACGCGAACTGCGGGCCGACCGCCGGATAGATCGTCTGCATGTGCCGGCGCGTCAGGCCGAGTTCGCTCGCGCGTCCGAGCAGGCGCTCGCTGTAGAAGGTGACCGCGGAGGCCGCCTGATACGCGCGCGTGAAAAGGTCCGGCGCGAACCGCGTGGGCGCATAGTGCCAGATTTCTGTCCCGTAGAGCGTCAGCACGACCGGTTTTCCGCGGCGTCGCGCTCGCAGCACCGCCAGCTCGGCCAGCAGCCCGTTACTGTGGACGTGGACGACATCCGCGCGGTCGATCGCGGGCTCCAGCGCTTGCTGGATGCGGCGGGCCGCCAGGATCGCTCCGAGGCGCAGCGTCCGCGCGATGGCGCCGTCCGTGCGGCGGGGGATCCAGACCGCCGCGCCGGGCAGCGTCGCCGGCTGGCCCGCCCGGGGCGGATGCGCCACGTACTCGACCGTGTCTCCGGCCTCCGCCGCCCACAGTCCGAGCTGCCATGGAAGGAGCGCATTGGCGGCCTGATCCGGCGGCAGGTGCGGCGTGACGTGAACGATGTGCAACTCAGATTTGCCTCAGTGGTGCGGTAGGTGGCGCTGACTCCGACACGTCTCGCGGATCACACGGCACGGGACGCGGATCACGCGGATCACGGCTCACGGGACGCCGATCACGCGGATCATGGTTCACGGGACGCGGATCACGCAACATGGGACGTGGATCTTACGGACCGATCAGTAGCGTCGCTGTCGTGGGTCGCCACAGAGGCCGCATTCCATGCCCTCCCCTTTCGAAGATCGGCAGTCCGCGAAATCCGCGTCCCGTGAGCCGTGATCCGCGAAATCCGCGTCCCTTTATCCGCGTCCCGCGCACTGGCATCCGCGATCCTCACGCGCAATAACGTCCGCGGAATTCCGCGAATGTGGCCGGCTCGGCGCCGAGGTCTCTCGTGGCAAACGTGAGGAACTTCTCCAGCCGATCGCAGAATGCGTCGAGCTCGGCTTCGGTTCGATTGTAGGGACTGCCCCCGACGATGGCCTCGCTCGAATGGAAGAGGAGGTTCAGCACCGGCTCGTCCGCGCGCGCGAGGTCGCGCGCCAGCGACATCATGTCCTCGAGAGACGAGTAGGACGGCCGCAACCAGCGAAGCCGCAGCAGCCCGAGGACCCGCAGCAGGCGCTTGGTGGTGTAGGGCCGCGGCGCGCGCGCATACGCGTATTGAAGGCGCCTGGGCAGCCATCGATTCAGCCCGGCGCTGACGGGTATTTCGAGCAGATTGCTGCTGCCGGCCCGTGTGGCGTTGTCGTACGCCAGGAAGTAGGGGGTGAGCGGCGCCTCGACAAACTCGGGTCCACCCTTGTGTGCCTCGTAGAAGAGCGGGGCCACGCTGGACTCGACGAGGTAGCCCTGCCGTTCGAGTGCCGAGACGTGATCGGACGAAAAACCGAAGCGGCCCGACCGGTACGACACGGGCCTGATGCCGACAGCGCCCGCGATCGCCTCGGTCAGCGTCGCGAGCTGATCCTCGAACTGGCGCCGGGGCAACGTCGACGCATACGCATGCCGCCGCACGTCCTCGGGCGAGCACGGTGGGGTTTCCCAGACATGGTGGTGTGCGCCGATCTCGCAGTCACCGCCCGCGACGAGGCCCCGCAGGACGTCCGCGGACCGCGGATCGGTCGCGACCGGATGCGTGATGACGTAGGTGGGACGCACGCCGTGCCGCGCGAAGAGCGCGTGGAGCCGCGGAAGCGCGTAGATGTTCTCGAACGTCTGGTTCGTTCGAGCCGCCGCGTCCCACTGGTTGTCGCCCTCTGTATCGATTCCGACGAGAAGCTGCATTACCGATCCTGGTCCGAGTCACCGAGCGTGACATGCCAGCGATCGGTATCCTGGTAAAACGTTGGTGCGACATCGATGCCGTTGATCTTCACCACGAACTGCACGGTCGACTTGACCTGGAAGTAGCCCGCCCGCTTGAGCACGCGCCGGAATCCCGCGTGCATGGCAAACGTGCGAATCTTGTCGGAGTCGGCCTGGCGCGCTTCCCGGTCGATCCAGCCGAGCAGCGTGCCGAGTCCGGCAGCGTCGTCCGGATCGGCGAGAAAATCCACGAGCACCGTCACCCGTCCTCGGGGTTCGCCGAAATGCCGGTAGACGGCATAGCCGACGTTTCTGTCATTCCGCCGGAGCGCGGCGATGACGTAGCGGATGTGTGGGGCCGACACGAACTTCCAGTTCAGGTACGCGGCGTCGCGGCGGACGGCGAAGTCGAACTTCGGTGCGAGAGACTCCCAGAGCTCCGTGAAGCTGTCGTCGAAGCGCTGAATAAGGCGGACCTCGGCCCCCAGGGGCCGCGTGCGCGACACGATCTTCACGATCGGAAGCGTCACCGCCGAGACCAGCCGGTTCACGCCCACCGGCCACGTCGGGATCCGGAGCGCCCGTCGCGTCAGGGGTTTGACCAGGCACGGCAGTGGCCCGACGTCCGGCCATCGGAGCTTGTTGAAGAGTCGATAGGACGATTCAGACAGTCCCAGACCCAGAGAGGCGCCGACATTCCGGTCCCACGTGCGGAAGAGCACCTCGCCGAGACCCTGCCGCTGTCGTTCTGGCGCGACCATGACGTCCATGCCCCACGAGCCTCGGACCTGCCGGCCCCCGAGGGCGACCTGCACTGGCATGGTTGCGTACTGGCCGACGATGGCCGGACCCTCGCGGGCGATCCAGATCTCCGGCTCGCCGCGCGGGTTGTTCGGGTTGCGCAGGTACTGCCAGTCCCAGCGCAGCCGGCTGGCCTCGGCCGCGTCGTGGCCGAACACACGACGATAGAGGGCGTCGACGACGCGCCGATCTTCCGCCCGGTAGCGATCGATTTCGGCCATTACCCGTTACCTGGCTCGCGAGCCAGTACGTACTCCATGTTACTGATCAGCGCGTCCTGCGTCAGTGCGCTGTCGCGCAGCCATCGGCCCAGACCGGCGGGCAGCCGTCGGACGGTCGACGTGACGTGCAGTTCCTCGCGGACGATCCGCAGACCCGCGCCGGCGATCTGGCCTCTCAGCCGCGAGACCCGGACCTTCTCGAGCAGGTCGTCGTGCTTGACCTCGCCCCGTCGCGCCGCCCGAATGAAGGAGTTCTCGTGAGCTGGCTCCTTCAGTGTCCATGCCGCGTGACGCGCCAGGAAGCGGAACGTTCCGAACGCGGCCCGCCGTCCGATCATCAGGTGAAGCGGCAGCTGCACCTTCAATCGTGGCAGGTGGGCGCCGGCAAACGAGAGATACGGCGCAGTCGACAGGAAGACGTGCCCCCCAGGCGCCAGCACCCTGGCGCACTCCCGCAAGTAGAGCGGCGCGTCTGCCACGTGCTCGATCACGGCGTGCGACAGCACCATGTCGAACGTGCGATCGCGAAAGGGCAGGTACATTCCGTCGGCGAGGGCGAACGTCAGGTTGCGCTGTTTGCGCTCCCGGCCGAGCCGGACGCCAGCGTCCTGAAACCGGTCCGCGGGATCGATGCCCACGACGAAGTCCGCTTCTTCCGCGAGCGACAGCGGCATGCCGCCGCCACCGCAGCCCGCGTCGAGCACGCGTCCGTGGATCTTCACCCCGGCACGTTCCAGAAACGCGATCACCTTCGCGCTGCGGTAGTACTCGAACAGCGCGTAGTCGTACTCGGACCGGAACCTCAGATCGGCGTGCGCCTTGATGGCGCGCTCGTCAATGCTGCGCACGACTCATGGATCCTGGAGGCGCGAGGGTGGCGCCGCGATCGCCGCTGCCGGCGGCGCCGGATACTTCCCCACGCGCGTCCCCGCGTTTATCCCCGAGTTTATCCCCGAGTTTATCCCCGAGTTTATCGATGAGCGCGGCCCGGTCGTGGCCTGTGGCCGTTTCCGCGACGTCGAACGTCCTGATGATGATGCGATTCGGGTAGGCCTCTAACACGTCCTGGATGACTGGTCCTTCGTACCCGACGTACGGAGCAACGTAGGTCAAAATATACCGCACATCGTCACGTTGCTTTCGATCGTCGTAGTTACCGAACCCGCGTCCCACGAAGACAGGCTTGATGCGGTTCTCGAGCGAGAGCCCGTTGGCCAGCTTGCCGTGCACGAGGGTACCCGGCGGCAGCACGGTGCCGAGCTCGACCGACGCGAGATAGTTCTTGTAGGTACGCCCCTGCACCCATTGCGCGAACTGCGCCAGCTGGCCGGCAGCGACCAGCCCGGCAACGAGCAGCGCTGCGGCCGGGCTCCACTGACGGCCTGCCAGCATCTTTGGAAGCCTTGGCCACGTGACATACAGGAGGACCGTGCCGAGCAGCGCGGCGGCGATGCCCAGCCGAACGCCTGGTCGGGGTTCGTAGAGCGCCGCGAGCCGCGTCAAGGCGCCCAGGACGACGTAAAGGCCGTAGAAGACGACGGGCATGGCGAGCAGCGCCCTCCCTCGTGGGATCGTCGCGAGCGCTTCGGGGACCAGACGGCGTTCCCGTCCCAGCACAATCGAGGTCAAGGCCACGAGCGCGGGAATGAAGATCACAAAGCGGCGTTCGTTGCCGACGTCGTGCAGGAGCAACTCGAGCGCGCCCAGTCCAACCCAGAGTGCGAGGAGCCGTTCCGGAGGCGGTACCACCCGCCACCGGCCCAGTACTGCGAACAACCCCAGTACGCCGACCACGACCGTGAACCACATCCGGGTGAAGATGTCGTGGACGATTGGAAACCAGGTCACACGGTTCATCAGCGAGCGCAGGTCGTAGCTGGGCTTTCTGGTGACCGACATCTGCCAGTTGTAGAAACGGTAGTCGGTCCAGTTGGGCACGACGAAGAGCGCGAGCGCCACGATGCCGCAGACGGCGAGGCCGGCGAGCGTCGAGATGGCCGCCCTGCGGCTGGCCTGGCGGGCGGCGGCCGGCTGTTCGACGACCGGCAGAGCGAAGAGGAGCACTGCCTCGATGCCAAGGGCGGCCACGAAGAAGATCGCCGCGGCCTTCGTGAAGTAGGCGAGCAGTGCACACGCCGCGGCGGGCACACCCCATAGCGGCTGCGTTTGTGCGCGGACGTAGCAGTACCACGCGGCCACCATGAACGCCACCATCGAGGCTTCCATGAGTGCCGCGCGGTTCCACATCACGTACACGTAGTTGGTCGCGAGCAGTGCGCCGGCGATCAATCCGGCCTCGCGGCCGGCGATCCGTCGTACTCCCAAGGCGAGAAGGATCACCGAGGCGGCGCCGGTCAGTTCCGAGACCAGGCGCGCCTGCCAGACGCCGACGCCGAAGAACGCAAACGACACGTACTCGAGGCCCGTGAAGACGGGCGCGATGTACATCGGGTTCCACGCGTCCTCGCTCCAGCGTCCGAAGAGTGCCTTGTTCCTGGCGTTGTGGACCCACGCGCCTTCGTCGTGCCAGACGATGCCGACCGTCGTGGCCCAGGGGGGATCGGCCGTTGGAAACGTCAATCGCAGCGCGCACGCGCCGAGGGCGATGACCAGCATCCAGCCGGCAAAGCGGCGTGCGGTGAGCGTGCCCGGCGTCGTCACGGTGTCGTGCTCCGTCGCAGCCAGATGTCGTAGCCTTCCGGACCGCTGGCCTGGATGTAGTGAGCGCGCAGCCACCCTGAAAGCGACGGCGTCTTCATGAAGAACGCGGCCGAGTCGTCCACGTCGGGCGCCCAGTCACGCTGCTGGAGTGCAATCACGGCCGGGCGGTTGATGTTGAGGTCGGATAACAGGCCCTCGGTGCCATATCCGGGGTGTCCCTGGTTGAAACCCACGATGACCGGCCGGCTCCAGAAGAACCGAGAGGCGCTGGCGCGGTTGGCCTCGACGTAGGCCGCGCAGGTGAAGCCGAATACGAAGACACGATCGGAGGGTTGGCTGTGCGCGGCGAGGTACTTGCCGAGCGTGTCGCCGGCGAGCGCCGAGTACTTGCGATCGTCGTCGTATCGCGCGAGGTAGACGTCGCGTGGCATCTGTCCGAGCGCGTAGCGCGCGTCGAAGATGGTCTGCTCGGCCAGCTTGTCGAACTGATTGACGCGCCAGGCGGCGACGACCACTACGAGGGCCACCGGCACGACGAAGAGCCGGGCCGCCTGGCCCGTTCCCGCGCGGAGCCAGCTCCATGCGAGCGCCCCGCCCCATCCGGCCGCGAGCGCGAGCACCGGGTTCGCCTGTATGAAGTACTGAGGCAGGCCGCGGCTGCCGTTGATTGCAATCGACGCGCACGCCGCGGCAACCCAGACGACCGGCACCAGGCGTTGCCGGCCACCGGGCACGCCTGCGAGGAGCACGAGGCAGCCCGCGCCGCCGAGTGTCCAGAGCGCATCGAATCGTGCCCGTTCGATCGGAAACGTCATGAGATAGCGGCCGACATCGAGGAGGCCGTGATAGGTCTCGCCCGAGTACTCGAGGTTGTAGAGAACCGTGGCATCGACGAGCGGCCGAAGCGCGCCGCCGACGGCGAAGACGATGGGAATGGCGAGCGCCGGAAGTGCGAACCCCGCAGTCATCCTGATGAGATCGCCGAATGTGAGGCGTTCGCAGAGCCACAGGGTAGCCACGCCGGCGACGGCGAACACCGCGGCGTTGTACTTGAACGCGAACGCGAGGCCGAAGAGCACGCCGGCGCCAATCATGACGCCGGGTCCCAGGCGTTTGCCTCTCCGCATCAAGAGGACCAGAGCCGCGGTCACGGCGACCGCGATGAACGTCTCGCACTGAGACCTCAGGCGGATACCGGCGACCCTCGTGAACGCGGGGTTCGACAGGAGGAGGAAGAGCAGTGCGGATGCGGCACCCGTTCCAGCGGGACCGGCGAGCCCGCCGAGCCGGTAGAGGAGCCATGCGATGGCCGCTGCAGCGGCGAGGTCGGCGCCAGGTACGGCCGCATCGCCGGCCCAGAGCGTCCGCAGGCCGGCGTAGACAAAGTGGATCGCCGGCGGCTTCTGATCCCACGCATCGCGGTACGGGAGGCCGCCCGCGCGGATGCGCTCGCCGACATACGCGTAGAGCGCCTGATCGGCACCCATTGGCTGGACGAGCGAGGGCAGGCGCAGGGCCAGCAGCACGACGGCAAGCGTCAGCGTCAGCCGGGCACTCATGGCGTCGTGGCCGCAGCCATCAGTAGGAAGGCCAAAGGCGGCTGGGTTATAGTGCTGTCGAGTCGCATCCTTTGTCCGCCGCCTCCCCTCCAGCGCTGTCCATCATCGTCCCCACGTACAACGAGCGCGACCGCCTCGGGGATCTGGTCAGGGCGGTGTTCGAGGCGTACGCGAAGCGTGGCCTCGACGGCGAGCTGGTGATCGTGGATGACAACTCTCCGGATGGCACCGGCGCCGTTGCCGACGACCTCGCGAAGCAGCACCGGATTCAGGTGATTCATCGCAGCGGCAAGCTCGGACTGGGGACGGCGGTCATCGAAGGATTCGAGGCGGCCCGAGCGCCGATCGTCGGCGTCATCGACGCGGACCTGAGCCATCCGCCGGATCTGCTGCCCTCGATGCTGCTGATCATGCAGCGTGCCTCGGCTGACGTCGTGATTGGCAGCCGGTACATTCCCGGCGGTGGCACCGAGAACTGGCCGTTGGGCCGGCTGATTCTCTCGCGCCTCGCCTGCCTCCTGGCGCACACGCTGACGCCGGTCAGCGACGCGACATCGGGCTTCTTCCTGATTCGCCGCGATCTCGCGCGAGGCGTGAAGATCTCGGCCGGCGGGTTCAAGATCTGCCTGGAGCTGCTCGTGCGCGGCCGCGCGGCGACGATCGTCGAAGTGCCGTACGTCTTCGTGGGGCGGACCGCCGGGGAGAGCAAGATGAACGTGAAGGAGGCGACGGGTTTTCTGCAGCAACTCCGCGACCTCAAGGCCTTCACGCGTCAGCACCCGCCGCTCAATCAGCGCCATCAGCGCATCTCGGCCGACGAGCTCGCGTCACTGTCGCGTCAGACCGTCGGCGGGAATTGACGCGCGTGGGGCGGCGACGGTCGTATCGACCGTCCGCGCACCGAGAACCGCCCGCGACAGCACCTGCCAGACGATCGCCTGTTTGGTCAGCGCGAGGCGCGCGACATCCCCCAGATGCCGCGTGATGTAGGACGGACGCAGGAAGAAGCGCCTCTTGGCGCGGTTGATGGCCTCCATGACGATGCGCTCGTCGAGGCCATTCCCGTGAAGCATGTAGTACCAGTACTCCATCCTCGTCCAGTCGGCGTTCTCTGCCTTCAGCCACCCCTCCCGGACGCACTTCTCATATAGCGCGGTGCCCGGATACGGCACGGCGGGGTAGAAGTTGGCGAAGTCGGGGTCGAGCTCGATCGCGTACCGGGTCGTTGCCTCCATCGTCTGCACCGTCTCGCCCGGGTAGCCGAAGATGAAGAACGCGAACGACTTGACGCCGGCGTCCCGCATGTTCTTGAACGCCGTCTGGATCTTCTGCCGCTCGAGTCGTTTGGTCATGTCCTTGCGGACGTCCTCCGACTCCGACTCGATGCCGAGGGCGAGCATCCAGCAGCCGGCTTTCCTGAGGCGGTGGACGAATGCCGGATCGGTCAGGTTGTCGGCCCGCGCGTTGCCGAACCACTGGATGGGCAGGTTGCGCGCGATGAGCTCGTCGCAGAACGCCGTGAACGACTTGACGTTGAGCGTGACCGTGTCGCCCCACAGGTAGAAGAAGTCCACGCCGAGCTCACGGTGTGCCTTCTCGATCTCGTCGACCAGGACCTTGGCGCTGCGCTCCCTGAATTTGTGGCCCTGGTGGATGGGCGCGACGCAGAAATCGCACGTGTATGGACACCCCCGGCTGGTTTCCACGAGCACGTATGGCTTGTTCACCATCGGGAGCGAGTAGTGCTCGAGGGCGAGCAGATCCCAGGCAGGGCTCGGCGTCTGCGGAAATGCCGTGAACTGGCCGTGGGCGCGCTGCGGCGTCACCGTCCCGTTGCGGCGGAACGTCAGGCTCGGCACTTCGTGCAGGCGGTCGAGCGAGTCGAGCGCGGCAAGCGCGGTCAGCGCTTCTTCCGGCTCACCGACGAACATGCCGTCGACGTCCGGCGCGCGCTGCATCGATTCGGAGGGCGTCGTCGAGGCATGCGGGCCGAAACAGAACATGGGCGCGCCGAAATGCCGCTTCAGTTTCGCGAGCTCGAGGACGTCGGCATCCAGGGTTGGCGTCGTGCTGGGAAACACGATGAGCGACGGCCGGAAGCCCTCGCTCTCCAGGCGGGCGATGACCTCGCTCGTCGACAGACGCTCGGCCGTGGCGTCGATCAACCGCACCTGACAGCCGGCGTTGCGGAGCAGGGCGGCCATCAGGGCGAGCGTATAGGGCGGCTTGGTCGTGCCGAGCACGTCCTCGCGTTCCTGGCATCGCCCCTGACGCGTGAAGGCCACGCCGTTGATGAGCGGCGGGTTGATGAGAAGTGTCTGCCGTCCGAGGGTGGCTGCAGCCGTCATTGAACGACCGTCAAGGGGATCGCGCGTCGCGGCGCGACGCCGTCGGGGAAAGGTTGCGCCACCGGTTCCGGCGACAGCTCGACTTTGCAGCAGCGCCGGCAGACTGGAAAGATGCCGTGATCGAGCAGCCGCCGTCTCATCTCGACGTAGGTCGGTCCGTTCCAGATCTCTTCGAGGGACGATGTGGCGAGGTCGCCGACCTCGACGCGGATGAACGGGCAGAAGTAAACCTTGCCCGAGAATCCCACCCTGGCGTGCAGGAACGGGTACAGGCACCGTCCCTCCAGCTTTGCGCCAGGCGTGTAGTAGTTGTCCATCAGCTGCGGATGCACTTTGGGGCGGTAGTCGAACAGCACGTTACGCTGCCGGCACTTCTCGGCGAGCGCCGCCACCTGGTGCTTCACGCGCGCGATGTTCAGTCCCGGATCCGGCGTGATGAACGTCGCGATCACCGACGCGTCGTCGGCGCCGATCATCCTGACGGTTTCCTCGACTTCTTCCGGCGTGCTGTACATCAGGTGGTTGAGGCCGATGGCGTCGACGCCGAGCTCGCCCGCCACGTCGACCATCGCATCGAGCGCCTCGAGGCTCTCCTGGGCGACCGTGGTGTTGATGCTGACGCGCAGCGGCGCGTGTTTTCGCCGCGCCGCGTCCTGCAGGCGACGAAGGCCGGCACAGGTCCGTTCGAAGGTGCCCTTCAGCCCGCGCGCGCGATCGTGCAGCTCGCCCGGACCGTCGACCGACACGCTGATGTGTTTCAGGAAGCCGGCCGCCGCGAGATCGGCCAGCGCCTCGGCGCGTTCCTCGTTGATGATCGTGCCGTTGGTCGTCAGGTAGCCGCAAGAGTACCCCTTGTCCCGGAAGAGGTCCAGCACGGACATGATGTCCTTGCGCATGAAGATCTCGCCGCCGGTGAGGCTGACCTGAAACCCCGGCTGATCGGGGAACGCCTGGCGGAGACGCTCGACCGTCATCTCCTGACGCCATTCACCTTCGATGTTGAGGAAGTCGATGACGTAGCAGAACTCGCAGTGCAGATTGCACCGCATGGTGGCCTCGTAGACGGCCCCGATCGGCAGTCGATCGGCGCGACCGTCCTTGTCGCGCAGGAACCGCTCGATCCGCTGCTCGTAGCGGTGTCGCCGGTAGCGGGCCCAGGCATGCCTCGCCATCGGGACGGCGCGCGCGCGCGTCGCGATCGACTCGCGAAGTCTGGCGACCGTTTCGGCAGCCTTACGTCCCAGGGGCATTCAGTTGCCAGATCTCCAGTGGTGGACCGGGACGCTCGAGCGCGTCGTCGATCCGGGCATCGGTGTTGTGCAGGAATGGATCGATCCGCGCCTGCTCGGCCTCGCTGACTCCGGGCCGGTAGGGCGAAAACGCGGCGATCCGCCGTCCTTCACGAGAGAGCGCAGTGAGGAACCGCAACGTCTCTGGATCCGGCCTATTGTAACGCTTCACGAGGACATACGTCACGCCCAGCCGCCTCAGCGGCTCCAGCCCCGCGCTGCCACCGAGTTGGGCCGGATCCACGTACAGCTTCTCGGCATCAAGGCCCCCGCGGCCCAGATAAATCAGGCGAAATGCCGGAGACGGATAGGGATTCAGGGAGAGCTGCAGCTGGAACTTCGTCGAGGCGGCCTCCGCGCTCCCGAGGTTCCGGGTCAGCGCCTCGGTCAGCCCCTCGCGGGATGGGGTCAGGACGGCGGAGTAGGGCTGCGTGAGGATCGTCGATCCCTCGGGCACATGGGCCTCGATGTAGCGTTCGGCCAGCGTTCGCGTGTCGTCTTGTCGCAGGAAGAGATCGGACCTGATGCTGGCGTACGCCCCTGGCGCCGCGGCGAGTGCCAGGAGACACCAGAAGATCGCGGGACGTGCCGCACGCGTCATTCGCGAGAGCGCCCAGGCGGCGAAGATGGTCAGGAACGGCAGCACCGGGTTCAGGTAGCGGCTCGCCGGAGCCGTGTTGGCGATGAACAAGAGAAATGGAATCGGAAACGCCAGCAGCAAAACCGCGCGCGCAGGGGACGACGCCAGCATCCAGACCACGCCGATGACCGCGAGCTGCGCGACTGGCAGGCCCGTCGTCTCGCTCCACAACATCTCGAGATAGCGCACCGCGGGTGCAAATGCGCCGGAGGTGACGGCACGGTCGATGACGATCTGACGGTTCGCCGTGACGTCGCGCAAGGCCGTCAGCGGCTCGACGAGCAGAAACGGCGAGAACGCAAGAAAGACGACCAGGCTCGCCGCACCGCCGTAGACCAGCTGGCGCAGGCACACCGCCCAGCCGCGCTTTCTCCAGCCCTGGACAATCACGAGCACGAGTGGCAGGGCCAGAAAGACGCAGTAGTAGTGCGTGGAGAACGCGATGCCGCACGCGGCCCCAGCCATGAGCGTGTCGCGCTCTCGCGGGCCTTCCCGGCGCGCGGAGGGCCAGACCCGCGTCATGGCGAGGTAGGCGAAGACGATGGCCAGTGTCGCGGGCACATCGTGCTTGACGTAGCGCGAGTCGCGGACGTGCAGCGGTGAGACGGCCAGAAAGATTGCCGCGGCGATCGCGGTCCGATGATCGGTCAGGCGCTCAGCGAAGCGGTAGAGCACGGCAATGGTCGCCGTGCCCGCCGCGACGCCGAGCGACCGGCCGGCGGTGTAGATGCCCGTCGGGTCGGTGAAGTACAGCTGCTGGAGCGCGCTGATCGACGCGACGCGTCCGCTCAGCCAGACCCAGGCCAGATAGACCCCGACCCAGGCGAACAACACATAGAAGTAGAGCGTCGGGTAGAGGAAGTTGTGCGGGTTGAGCGTGCCCCTGGCGAAGCTCAGCGCCCGCGCCATGATTGCCACTTCGTCGGGGTTGTACACCGCCGGAAGCCCGTACTGCAGGCCGACCACGCGCAGGGCGAACCCGAGAAGGCAAACGCCTGCGAGCGTAAGCCACGCTCGGGAGGAAACCGTCACCTGGCGCGCTCCCTTGCCGCGGGTGGTGCGAGGTCATCATCAGGTAGGTCGGTCGCCACGATCTCGCCGGCGAACTCGGTCGTCTCCGGTATAGGTGTTACAGGGCTGCCGGGAGTCGCGCGCGGTCGGCGGAATCTCTCGAGCACGCGAAGTTCTTCAGGACGAAAGAAACCACCGAGCCAGAGTCCCGCGGCCATGACGGCGACAACGGTGGCGCCTCGAACGAACACACCGATCGCCGGGGCCATCGTCGGCAGCGCCCGGCCCGCGGCGTAGGCCACGATCGCCGCCGCGACGACGCGCGCCAGGCGGCGTGATTCGTAGCGCACAGGGTAGAACCGCTGCGAAAAGTGGTAGGCGATGGTGGCCTGCGCGGCATACGCGACCCCGTTGGCGTAGGCCGCACCCATGATGCCGTATCGTGGAATCAGCAGCACGTTCAGGCCGATGTTCGCCGCGGCCGAGATGGCCGTGGCAACCGGATAGTACCCAGTCCGGCGCGTGATGTTCAGCCCGATCGACGTCATCAGATAGACGCCCTGGAAGAACACGCCGAGCGATGTCCAGGCAACAACCCCCGCGGCGGCGGTGTACTGGCCGTGCGTCACGACGTCGAGCAGGTCGGCGGCGATGGCGGAGAGTCCCGCCGTCATCAGCGCCAGGAGCGCAACCCCGTAGGTCGTGACGGTACTGAATACCCGTTCGGCGCCCGGCTCCCGCACGGTCGCGTAGTAGAAGGGCGCCCACGCGTACTCGAACGCTGCCAGGAACACTTTCTGGATCAGCCCCACGCTGACCCCCATCGCGTAGAGGCCGATCTCCGACGTCGGCACGAAGAACGTCAGGATGAACTTGTCCCCGACCGCGATCACCTGCTGCGCAAAGCCGTGCGGGACGCGGGGCAGGCCGAACGACAGCGAGTCGCGCAGGACGTCGCGCGAGAACACAGGCCGGATGAGCGGCGCGAACCATCGGACCATCACCGTCAGCAGCACTGCGGTGACGACGAGATCCGCGACGACGACGCCCATCACGCCAAATCCAAAGCCGACGACCAGCACGAGGCGCAGCACGAGCGTCGCCGCCGATCGAGCGAAGGCCAACAGGCTGAACTCGCGCGCGCGCTGCTGCATGCGCAGGACGTGGAACGGGATGAACGTGAAGCCGATCGCAAATGTGTTCAGCAGGACGAGCTGGAGCGCGAGCGTATAGCCAGAAGCGCCAAGCCACGTCGAGAGCCATGGCGAGATGGCGACCGATGCCGCGAGTAGCAGCCCGTTGGTGCCGAGCAGAAAGAAGAACAGCGTGCTCGAGAGGCGCTGTCGCGCCCGATCGTCGGGACAGTCGTACCAGAAGCGCATGAACGAACCATCGACGCCCCACCGGAAGAAGAGCTTCGTGACCGCTTCCACGCTCCCGAGCAGCGCCAGGATCCCGTAGTCCTCCATCGACAGGTACTGGACGTACAGGCGGAGCAACGCAAAGTTGACGACCTGGATGGAGACATCGCCCAGGCCGTAGATCGCCAGATTCTTCGACAGCTCGCGAAGTTTCTGAAACAAAGCGGACGCTCAGGGTTTCCGGAACGTCAGGAGGTTCAGGAAGCACCAGCCCGGCACCGGAATGAGCCGGGTGAGCCACCGGTGCAGCGGCAGGAGCCTCCGCGGGTGTCGCCGGATGAACCGTGTCAGCACGGGAACCGTGGGAAAGATCCCGCGGCGCGCGATGAGCACCAATCCGGTCCGCCTGGCGAGCTCGATGTACTCGGCCACGGGTCGATCTCCAGGATGCTTGAGCTCCGACGCCGTCCGGATGAGGCGTCCCTGCAGGAGGAAATGGACGCGGGACTGCAAGTGGGCGAGGTTGGGCACGGACACGAGCAGTTCGCCTCCCGGCCGCAGCACACGGTGCAGTTCGGCGAGGGCGACGGGCTGTTCCTCGAATGTCAGGTGCTCGAGCACGTCGAGGCACAGCGCACGGTCGAACACGCCAGGACCGTAGGGCAGCGCCGTCACCGAGCCGGGGTGCACCCGCTCGGACGAATAGTGGGCGTCGACGCCTTCGATGGCGAGGCGGCCGGCGTACTCGCTGACGAGAACGCCTTCACCGCACCCCGCGTCGAGGACGCGCGTCGACCGAGGAAGCGTGTCGAGCCAGGCGCGGACGGCCGCCAGCTTGGCGAGGTATGTCGGATAGTAGTCCCACGACGGGTCCGGCTCCCGATGGTAATCGCCTCGCGCGGCGTACTCGCCCCCGCGCACCACCGGCGGGCTGGAGCTCATGATGTGAGTGATTCTAGTCCATTAAAAAAGCCCGAGGAGCGCTCGGGCTTTTGAGAGATCGAGTCCGCGGCGGATGTCCGCGCGCGCGTAACCGAGATTTCGACTACGACGCGCCACCGCCAGATCCACCCGGGCCAGGCACTCCCGGCGGACGGATGATCGGCTGCTGCGGATTGGTCTGATACGGATTGCCGGGCATGTTGGGCGCGGGCGGCGGCAGCATGCCTGGCCGCGTCAGCGTCGGCATCTGCTGGCCTGGCTGCATCGGGGGCTGACCCGGGAACTGCTGGGGCGGAGGCTGCGCGCCCGGCGGCATGATCCCGTTCGGCTCCCCATCGTCGTCTACAACCACGTTGGGCATGACGACCTGCGGTTGCGGCCTCGGGTTGTTGAACGTCGGCGGCGCGGCCGACATCGCGGGCGGCCGGCTCGTCGGCATGATCAGGATGCGGTCATAGGTCGAGGCGCCCACGGATCCCGAACGCGGCTTGGCAATGTAGCCGCTCGCGGAACGAAGCAGGGATTCGAGCGCGCGGGCCTCGGGCACATCGTGCAGCTCGATCGTGATCGCCGGACCGGTCAGGCGCTCCGAGCCGACGACCTTCGTCTGGCCTACCCGTCCCCACTCGTCGAGGATTTGTCTGATGGAGACGTCCTGCGCAATGATCGTCACGCGGCCGTTCGCGATGGACAGGCGCAGTTCGCCAGCGCCAGCCGTCGCCGCGGGCAGGCACAGCAGCGCCGAGAAGACGACGAATCCAGTTTTGTGCATACAAGGACCCTAACACTTACAAATTCAGTATACGCCTGATTGGACGTGGGGGAGAGCGGCCCGGTTGGATTGCTGCTCAGGCGCTTCTGCGGGCGCACGTGCCGGCAGGCGTCAGCGGCGTGTCCCTAAAGCCAGGTATCTACAGGAGCTTAGTGACCCAGAGCGGAGAATCTTTCTTCGGCAGATCACACGACCGGCAGATGTCGGGGCCGCCGCTCTCGAGGTGCTGTCGCCGCGCGTTGCGGTAGGGCTCGGCGTTCCAGACCTCCTGAATCGTCGAGGCGTTGAGATCCCCCAGCACCGTACGGCCATCGAAGTCCGCGCAGCACAGCGAGACGCGACCGTCCCAGAGCACCGTGAACGTCAACCACGGGCGGTAGCACGGATAGTTGACGTCCGACTCTGCGTTGAGCGTTCCAGCCCAGTTGTGAAGGTCCGTGACGTGGATCTTATCGGCGATCCCGCGCCAGTGCTCGATGAACGCCTGCTCGTCGAGCGAGTTGTTCTGCCGGACGAAGGACAGGATCAGCTTGGGCCGGCGCTTCCCGAGCTCGCCGCGGATCCGTACGAGCCGCTCGATGTTGGCGATGACCTTGTCGTACTTCAGGCCGAGGCGCGTCGACTCGAAGACTTCTTTCCCCGATGCGTCGACGCTGATGTTGATGGCGTCGAGGCCGGCCTCGATCATCCCCCGCGCGACGTCCTCGGTGATGAGCGAGCCGTTACTGATCATCCCGACTTCCTGGATGCCCTTCTGCTTGGCGTACCGGACTTTCTCGACGAGTTGACGGTCGACGAATGGCTCGCCGTAGTTGTGCACGCGCACGTGAGTGATCCCGAGCTCGGCGCACTCGTCCACGACCTTGCGGAAGAGGTCGAACGTCATGATCCCCTGCTTGCGATGCATCTCGTCGCGCGGGCAGAACACGCACTTGGCGTTGCAGATGTTGGTGCTTTCGATCTGGACGATCTCGGGCAACCCCGGCGCGCGGTCGCGGCCGGTGGCGAGCAGCAGCCGCCGTAAGGGTTTGGCCTGACGACGCAGGATCGATTCGGCCGCTTGTCGCGCGCGAGTCCGAACGCTGGGGCGAGAAGGCATCCTGGCGTTACTGCTGGCGGAAGTGCTCGATCACGCGGGTCAGGATCTCGTCGAGCTCGACGGTCGGCGCGTAGCCGACAAGCGCCTTGATCTTGGAGATGTCCGGCACGCGTCGCGGCATGTCCTCGAAGCCGGCTTCGTACGCCTGGTCGTAGGGGATCCGCACGATCTCCGATTTGCTGCCCGTCAGGCTGCGAATCCGCTCGGCCAGGTCGCCAATGGTGATTTCGTGACCATTGCCGATGTTGTAGACCTGTCCCACGGCACGGGGCTCGTCGATCAAGGCTACCACAGCCCGCACGACGTCTCCGACGTAGGTGAAGCTGCGCGACTGCAAGCCGTCGCCGAAGACGGTGATCGGTTGACCGGCGAGCGCCTGCCGGACGAAGTTCGGAATCACCATGCCGTACTGGCCCGTCTGTCTCGGGCCAACGGTGTTGAAGAGGCGCACGATGATGACGGGCAGCTTGCGCTCTTTCCAGTACGCGAGCGCGAGAAACTCGTCGATGAGCTTGCTGCACGCGTAGGCCCAGCGATGCTTGTGGCTCGGACCGAGCACGAGGTCGGCTTCCTCGTGGAACGGGACGTCGATGCTCTTGCCGTAGACCTCAGAAGTGGAGGCGATGAGAACCAGCTTCTTCTTCTTATTGGCGAGCTTGAGGACCACTTCGGTCCCATGGACGTTCGTTTCGATCGTGTGTACGGGCGCTTCGACGATCAGCTTGACGCCGACGGCTGCCGCGAGGTGCACGATCACATCCGAACGATCGACGAGCTCGGCCAGCACCGGCTCGTTGGTGACGGTGTCGATCGTGTAGTGGAACTTCGGATGCGACTTGAGATGGGCGATGTTGTCGATCGATCCGGTCGAGAGGTCGTCGAGCGCATAGACCTCGTCGCCGCGCGCGAGGAGCGCCTCGGCCAGGTGGGATCCGACGAAGCCGGCGCCGCCGGTTATGAGGACGCGCATGGAAAGTTTGAAGTCTGACGTTTGAAGTCTGAAGTGTTCAAGTTTGGACGTCTGAAGTGAGAAGTAGAAGTATGAAGTCAGAGTGTGACGCAAGAGCGTGAAGTTCAGCGCGCCAACTTGACGATCGCCTCCGCGGCCCGTTCGGCGGCCAGGCCGTCGGCGCGGATGTTGAAACGCGTCAGGAACGCCTGCTGCGCGCGCGCCAGTGCCTGGCGAAACTCCTCATGATACAGGATTTGGTCGAGGGCGCGGGCAGTCTCTGCGGCGTCGGTGCCGGCCACACCAGCCATGATACCCGCTTTGACCAACGGACTCAGGTTGTTGGGAAGTCCGATGACCAGCGCCGGGATGCCGAGCACGGCCGCGTCGAGCGCGACGGTCGAGTTGACGGTCACGACCGCCCGGCTCGCGCGGAGGAGCGGTGCGAGCGGCGCGGACGCGGGCAAGACGGTGACGTGTGGACGGCCGGCCACGAGATCGGCGTACACCTCGGGCGTCTCGGCGGGGTGTGCCTTGATCGCGACGTGCACGCCGGTGATCGTCCCCGCCGCGTCGAGGAGCGTGCCGAGCAGACCGCGCGCCTCACGGTGTTTCGTGGTGACGAGGACCAGGGTGCGGGAGGCCGCGCCGGCCGCGAGGCGTGCCTCTTCGATCGCCTCGGGCGTCAGGCGGGCGACGTCGATCGCGAGCGCATCGAGTCGCGGGCTGCCGGTCACGGCGAGTGCATCGGTTCTGAAGCGTCCGTTGTCGGCCAGGTGGCGTGCGGCGTACTCGTCGAAGAGGAGCGTGAGCGTCGGACTCGGGAAGCCGTGATCCTCCCGCTGGTCGACATCGGTCGTCATCTCGTCGGCCTCGTGCAGGTAGTTCAGCCAGTGGCGGTAGATGAACCCGTGCTGCAGGCCGACCGAGGGGATGCCCCGCCGGCGGCTCTCGAGCACGATCGCCCTGCCCCAGCCGCCAGCCTCGGCGTAGGTGAGGACCACGCGCGGCCGGCACGCGTCGAGGGCCGCGGCGGCTTCGTCCATCGCGCGTGCCGACCACGGCCACTGCAGCAGCGCGATGCCGGCGAGCTCGTCGCGAACGATCGGCCAGCAGTCGCAGTCACGGATGACCGATCGCGCGCGAAGATCGGCGCTGTGCCAGAGCGCGCGTCGCATCCGGTGACGCTCCCGCCACACGCCTCGCGACGCCGAGAGCTTCGCCAGCGGGGCATACGCCTCGACCGGTTCTATGCTGTCCGGCGCGTGATCGCCACGCACGGGATGCCACCAGCGGCGCGCGCGAAAGTTGGACGCCGGACCCACGCTCACGTAGGTGAGCGCCGTCCCGTCGAGCCGGTGCTCGAGCGCCGTCAGCACCGGTCCGATGTACGCCTCGGCGCTGCCGTCGCCCGCTTCTGCGCGCCAGAAGGCGCGGTGGACAAAGGCGAGCGCTGTCGAGGGCGTGTCCTCAGGTGAATGACGGCTGACGCGTGCGCGGAGGCGCGAGGCGAGCGCGGCGGCGGTGAGTCCAGACGCCCGAGCCTCCATCGCTGCGAGTCGGAGCGTCGAGGTACGCCGGAATGTTCGCGGACCGTGATAGGCGACGCCCCGCGCCGCGGCGACCTGCGGCGCGAGCCCTCGGACGATGGTTCCTCCCCGGACCAAATGCAGCGCGCGTGGCTGCTCGCGGTCCACGAGCGTTTCGAGAGCGGTCAACGTCCGGAACAGCGCCGAGACGACCTGCTGCTTGTGCAGGTACAACTCTGCGAACCACCAGAGCGAATCGCCGCGGAACGTGAAGCGGTGTCTCAGCCGCAGCCCGTCGACGCGCGCGTCGCGAAGGCTCTTGATCCAGGCGATCGCGTCGACGGCCGCACGCTCCTCGGATGCCGCGTCCAGGTAGGTGTCGAGATCGACCTCGCGGCTTCCATCCTCACGTTCGATGATGAAGACCGCCTCAGTCATGCGCGACCGGCGCGGACCATGCGGGCGGCCGACAGGTCGAGCACGGCGGTCGCCGCCTCGAACACCGCGTCCGACGTGATGCCGGCAAGGCAGTCCGGCGTGTGCCCGAGGCAGCGCGCGGGCGGCCGGCGGATGCGGTTGCACGGGCTGCAGGGAAGGTCGATACGAACGACGCGATCCAGAGGCCCCGGTGTCGCGTAGCGCGCCGGGGCCGACGGCCCGAAGACGGCGACGACCGGCGTTCCGACCGCTGACGCGAGGTGCATCGGGCCCGTGTCTCCGGTGATCAGCACGTCGAGCTCGGCGAGGAGCGCCGCTGATACGAGCAGTCCCTGGGCCGCCGAGCCGTCAATCACGAGCCGCGGCGCGAGAGCCTCCTGCAGACCGGACACCAGCGCTCGGTCGCCTGGGGCGCCGGTCGCCACAATCACAGCATCGCGCGCGTCGGCCAGGCGCGCCGCTACGTCAGCGAATCGTTCTGGAGGCCACTGCTTGATCGATCGACCGCCGCTGACGTGCACGCCGACGAGCGGCCTTCCGGTCCCGGATCGAAGGAGGGCAGCCGCAGCCGCCGTCGCCGAATCGGGGAGGACAAGCAATGGACGCGTCGACTCCGGGGGCGTCCTGCCGAAGACGTGCTGGACCAGCCGCCGCGTGTTGGCGGTTGTGTGGGCCGCAGGATCGTAGTCGAACGCCACGTCGAGCACGGGAGCACCGCCGCCGCTCGCCCAGCCCGCCGTCCTCGCCGCGCCTGCCGCGGCCGCCACGAGGTTGCTTCGCAGGTCGGGCTCGAAGTTGATCGCGAGATCGTAGCGGCGGTCGCGCCAGCTCCACGCCGTGCGCAGCAGCCGGCGCAGCCCAGCCCCCTCGCCGTCGCGCGCAAGCCAGTGCGGATCGAGCGTTTCAACCCGGTCGACGCTCGGCACCGCACGCGCGAGCGGCGCATTCCAGCTGCCGACGACGAGATCGATCTGCGCGTTCGGCGCGAGTGACCGGACGTCGCGGATCGCCTCGAGCGCCATCACCAGATCGCCAATGCGCTCCAGGCGCAGCAGGAGGATGCGTCGCGGCTCCGGGGCGGCGGTGCGGCGCGTGAACGGCCTCACGACGGTCGAGGCGATCGACAGGGCAGCATCCGCCGTTCGCACGAGCGCACGCTCAACCGCGTCAGAGATCTGCAGCACTATGCACCCGTCACCGCGTCTTTGGTGACTACCCGAATCCTACCAGCGGTCTCACGCACTCGGTCCGTGTGCGCCGTGTCGTCCAACGGCTCTACTTTACCGTGACGCGGTCGACCATGACGCCGAGCTCGCGATCGTCCGGCGTCCCGAGCACGGCCTCCGGTGTCCACGCCGACGTCGTGATCGTCAGCTCGATCGTGCGGCCCAGACGGCTCAGGCGTTCAGCCAGTGCCGGCGCGATGGGCAGCGCATAGGGCTTGAAGCCGGTGTCCACGCGCACCGTACCTAGCACCTCGTTGTCGAGCGCGATGGTGACGTTCGCCCGTTCCACGGCGGGCGGCCGGCCGCCGTCGCTCATCCAGAGAACGATCTCCCGGCTGTCCGCACGCACGTTGGTGACCGAGACGAGCGATCGCCGGCGCGACCAGCGGAACGAGCGGCCATCGGTCTGCTCCTTCGCGTGGAACCTGACGACGTGCAGGTCGTCGTTGACGCCGACATCGAGGTCGAAGGGCAGCGCCGCGGTGGCCGCATCCGGCCGCGTCAGCTCGTAGAGGCTGTAGTCGAACTCTTTCCGCTTGACGAACCGCGGATACGCGTCGGCAGGCGCATCGTACTCAGGAATCTGGAAGCGTTCGCTCGCCACGGCACGGGCACCCCACGCCGGCGACAGCAGATCGGTTCCGCCGCCGCCCATGAACAGCACGCGGTCGTAGCGCGTGCGCGCCCAGTCCAGGAATCCCGCAAAGGCGGTCTTGTCGGGCTTTGGCGAATTGAGCACCAGCACGTTGCGCGCGTAGATATAGGCGAGCGGCAGCGCCAGGACGTGCGTGTCGGAGGCGTTCCGCGACTCGACGACGAGGAGGTCACGGTCGCCGAGCGTGGCCGACAGCGCCTCGAGCCTGGCAATGACTCCCGCGTATTCGACGTGTGGCAGGACCGGCCTGGCCAGGCGTGTGTACTCGGTCGCGAGCAGGAGGACGAATGCGACGCCGATCGCCGCGCGAAGCATTTTCGTCGGCGCCCACGCCCCACGCGTTCCGCTAAGCGCCGCCGCGGCGGCAAAGAGCAGCGCGCCGGGCAGAATGACCGGCAGGAACCGCCGCGCCATCCAGAAATGGTCCGACGCAATGCGGATCTTGTAGAAGAAGAAGAACGAGAAGATCGCGACGGTCGTGAAAATCTCTGGCGCGCGCCAGAAGAGCCGGCGGGCGAACAGCGCGAAGCCGAGGAGCGCCGCGAGGAGCCCTGGAAGCGTGAGGTAGTAGTTGGCGAACGACCGCAGCGCGTAGGCGTCTCGCGCCGCCAGTTCTCCGTGCACCGGCTGGCGCAGAAGGAGCGCGTACACCGCCGCGCCGACGAGCGCGAACGCCAACACGGTCGGCGCGATCGTCCGGACCCTGGCGCCGAGCGCCGGGAGTCGCGCGCCGATGGCGAGGGCCATCACCCCGCCCGCCGCCCCGGCCGCGAGGAGCGCGTACTGCCACCAGGCGAAGTGCGTGAGAAACAGGATCGGCAGGTCAGCGTAGTGCCGCATCGGCCCCATGAGATAGGCGGCCGCAAGCGCGGCGCTCAGCGCGAACGAGACGAAGAAGGAGGCGCGAACACGCGCGCGATCGGCGAGCACGCCGAGCGCGAGCGCCGCCAGCACGGCCGCGATCCCCAGCACCGCGTCGAAACGCAGGAACAGCAGCAGGCCGAGGAGCACGCCAGCGACCGGCGCGAAAAAGCGGTCACCGTCGACGTGGGCGCGGGCGTGGGCGAGGAGCGCGGCAAAGAGCAGCGCCTGCATCACCATCTCGGCGTTGGGATAACGCGCGAACCAGACTTGGACGACGTTCAGCGTCAAGAGTGCCGCGGCGACCCACGCTGCCGGAGCGCCAACGAGCCGGCGGCCGGTGAAGTACACCGCCAACACCCCGAGGATCGCCCAGACACCGACCGCGCGCCGCGCGCCGGTGAGACCCTCGAGGCCGTAGCCGATCGCGATCGACGCCGGAAACAGGTGCGGAAACTGACCGATGACCGCGCCGGTGTCGGGGTTCTTGATCGGAAATCCCATAAACCGCAGGCTGTAGTAGTCGGGCCGCTGGTACGACGGAAAGAACAGGTCGCGCGCGAACGGCGGCACCGACGACACGACCGGATCCATCACCACGATCGCGCCGCGCTGCGCGATCTGAATCCCCTCGTTCATGTACACTCCGGGATCCTTGCCGCCGATGATGTATTCCGACGGTGGGAAGAAGCGCCAGAGCCCGAGCAGGATCAGCGACAGCGGGAGCAACGCCGCCAGACCGGGCCGGAGCGCCTTCGGACCTAGGCGCAGCCGGAACCGGCCAGCCGCCGCCGCCGCGAACGCCAGGCCCAGATCCGCGATGAGCAACCGCTCGAAGCTGTAGCGGTGCGCCGCGCCCAGTCCCAGGACGACGGACAGCGACACCATGGCGCTGATGATCACGGTCCAGAAGAGCCGCTCCTCGGCGTCGAGCGCCGCTCGCTGGTCGCGGTCCGCGATCGCCAGGCGGAAGACTACCGCTCCGGGCAGCCAGCCGACGATGAGTAGTTCGATGAGGAGCTTGATGAGCGTCAATCGGCAGAAGATGACAAAGTCGAGCTCAGACCATCCATCGGACGACCCGTGTGATCCGTGCGTGTCCGTGGCCTAGCCGCGCTCCGAAACCCACTGTGCAACTGACGAGGACAGGCCACTAGAACTGGAAATAGATGAACTCCGCCCCGCCGAAGTTCCCAAAGAGCAACGTCAGATACACCGTCGCAACGTAGATGGAGTATCGCACGCCGACCGGCAGCCGCGGCACCACGAGCCCGTCGTCGAACCAGGCCTCACAGGCGTGCACGACGAGGAGCGGCGTCGTGTAGAGGAGGAGCGGCACTAGCAACCCGTGAACGTTGACCGTGGCCGGTGCGAAGTTTCCCATCAAAGTCGCGGTCAAATCCCTGATCTGACCGGCCGACTTCGCCCGGAAGATCAGCCAGCCATAACACGTGATGTGCAACATGACGGCCCAGGAGGCGGCACGCGCGACGGGATGGCGCCCAGCGACCAGACGCTCGAACCCGGCCCAACTCTCCGCCGCGCGATAGGCGATGAGCAGCACGCCGTGATAGATGCCCCAGAAGACGAACGTCCAGGCGGCTCCGTGCCAGAGCCCGCCGAGAACCATCGTGATGAAGAGGTTCCGCCGCGTCTGCCACTCGGATCCGCGGCTGCCGCCGAGCGGAATGTAGAGATAGTCCCGCAGCCAGGTCGAGAGGCTGATGTGCCAGTTGCGCCAGAACGCCTGGGGCGTGCGCACGAAATATGGAAAACGGAAGTTCTCGATGAGCTCGATGCCCATCAGCTTCGACGTTCCTCGCGCGATGTTCGAGTAGCCGGCAAAGTCTCCGTAGATCTGAAACGCGAAGGCGTAGATGCCGAGCAGGATGTTGACGCCCGTGTGTGACGCCGACGGATCGAAGGCGGCATTGGCGAGCCCGGCGAGGTTGTCGGCGACGAAGACTTTCTGGAAGTACCCCCACGCGATGAGCCACGCGCCGTCGCGCATCTGCTCGCGTGTGATGCGTCGCGGGGCATCGATCTGTGACAGCAGGTTCGATGCTCGCAGGATCGGCCCGGCCACCAGGTGTGGAAAGAACGCGACGAACACCGCGAAATCCAGCAGGTCGCGCGTCGCCGGGATCTCGCGCCGGTAGACATCGATGACGTAGCTCATCGTCACGAACGTGTAGAACGAGATGCCGACCGGCAGCAGGACTCGCAGGGTGACGAAGTCGATGTTCCACCCGAGCGCGCCGAAGAGTCCGTGCAGGCTGTCGGCGAAGAAATTGAAGTACTTGAAGAATCCAAGCAGCGTGAGGTTGAACCCCAGGCTGACGACGAGGAGTGCGCGGCGCGCTCCCGGGGTGGTCGTTCGCGACAGCGCTCGCGCGCAGCTGAAGTCCACGAGCGTCGAGGCGAGGAGCAGGCCGAGGAAGCGCCAGTCCCACGCGGCGTAGAAATAATAACTGGCGCCAAGCAGGAGCCAGTTCTGCGCGCGGTGCGGCAGCACGCGGTACGCGCCATAGACGACGATGAAGAACCAGACGAAATGAAGAGAGTTGAAGACCATGCGACTTGGTCGTCGGCGGTCAGCGCCGGAGCAGCCGGTGGTCCTCGATGAACCGGTCGAGCGCCTCGGCGACGACCGCGTGGCCGCGCGGCGTCAAGTGGACCGTCTCCTGGTAGAAGAGGTCAGGCCCCGGGAGCGCGCCGCGGAGCGCTGGCAGCAGGTCGAGTCGCGGGAGTCCGAGTGGCGCGAGCGCCTGGTCGAACCGCTCCGACGCCGCGTCGCGCACGAGTACCCCGCCCGCCGCCGAGACGACGTCTTTCAAGCGTCCATAGTCCCCGTCGTCGACCTGAAAGCGCGCCGGCATCAAGACGACGGCGGTCGTGGCCCCGGCGGCAGATGCCGTGCGCGCGATGTCCTCGATTGACGCGCGGGCGATGGCCAGGCCTTCGGCGATGCGCGGCGCCGGCTGCGCGGCATAACTCTGCAGCGGCGGCTCGGGCGGGGCCAGCGTTGGCGACAGGCGGTCGGTCGCAGAGACGACGCGAAGGCGGAGAATCTGGAGGACCATGCTGCGCCGGACGAGGCGACGCAGCCGCGTCAGGAACGAGTCGGCCACCACCTCGCTCGTTCGGCGGGTGTCGTCAAGCTTGTGCCGTGAGCTCACGGCTTCCTCGGCGTCGTTGCCGACGAAGACGACCGGCAGGACCAGATCTGGCTGTACGGCATTGGCGACGGAGCGAAAGAAGAGCTGCTCCTCGACGGGTCCGTACCCCTGAACGCCAGCGTTGATCACGCGATAGCGAAACGGGGAGGGCCGGCTGTTGAGACGCTCCTCCAGCAGTTCGCCGAATGTTGAGCGGAACGGAACCTGCACCGAGAGGACGAGCGAGTCGCCGAGGAGCACGATCCGGCGCTCCTGTGGCGCCTTGGACGCCACCTCGTCGTCGTCGCGAAGGCCGGCACCGTTGATCGCGATGTCCGCTGTGAACTCGCTCGTCGTGAATCGCGTCCGCGCGTGGGGCTTGAGCCGGTAGCCGATGGCCGGATCTGTCTCGAACAGTCCCTGGAACGACGGCGCCGCTTCCGAGCTGCCCCACGTGCGCAGTCCCGCCTCGAAGAGCCCGAACTGCGCCGCGGCGATCAGCGCGAAGGCGAGAATGTGTCGGGGGTTCATCACCTCGTTCGGGGTTCGTCCCTCGACATCGCTCGGGACGCCCCTGAGCCTGTCGAAGGGTCGGGGTTCGGGGTTCGTCGTTCCGCGCTCGGGGTCTCGGGCTCCTCGTTCGCCGCTCTTGGGCCGCTCCCGAGCGCGACAGCCACTTCGGCGACAGCCGCGTCATCGAGTGATGGATAGAGCGGCAGCGAAAAGACCTCGTGGCAGACGCGAGTGGCGATCGGGCACTCTGCCGGGCGTTCGCTGGCCAGTGCCGGCTGGTGCGGGATCGGAATCGGATAGTGGATCAGGGTTTCGATGCCCGCCGATCGCAGATGCGCCTGCATCGCAGCGCGCACTTCGCTGCGCACCGGGAAGAGGTGATACACGTGTCCGGCGTCGAGCTCCGGTGGCACCACGATGGTGTCGATTCCGCTCAGGGCGTCCCGATAGCGGCGGGCGAGCACGCGCCGACGATCGGTCCACCCGCGCAGGAGTGGAAGACGCGCCCGCAACACCGCCGCCTGCATTTCGTCGAGCCGCGAGTTGACCCCGAACTCGTCGTGTCGGTACTTGTCGGTCTGTCCGCCGTTCCGGAGCCGCTTCACGCGAGCCAGGAGCGCCGGGTCGGCGGTCGTCAAAGCGCCGCCGTCGCCAAGGGCCCCGAGATTCTTGGTCGGATAAAAACTGTAGGCCGCGGCGGCGCCGTCGCTGCCGACCGGACGTCCCTCGCAGGTCGCCAGGTGCGCCTGGCAGCAATCCTCGACGATGGCAAGGTTGTGGCGGCGCGCGACGCTGGCGATCGCGCGCATGTCGGCCGCCTGGCCATAGAGGTGCACCGGCATGATCGCCGCGGTTCGCGACGTGACGGCCGCGGCAGCGGCGTGTGGATCGAGCGTGAGGCGATCCGGATCGATGTCGGCGAACACCGGTCGCGCACCCGTCATCATGATCGCCAGCGCCGAGTAGGCAGCCGAGAGGGGCGAGGTAATCACTTCATCGCCCGGTCCGATCCCCAGGGCGCGGAGGGCAATCGCGAGCGCGTCGGTTCCGGTGCCGACGCCGGCGGCGTGCGGCGCTCCACAAGCCGACGCGAATTCCTGCTCGAAGGCCTCGAGCTCGGGGCCGAGGATGAACCAGCCGCGCGTGACGACGCGCGCGATGGCGTCCCGCACGGCGGGCGCGTCCTCCCCAGGGGTGAGCTGCAGGAATCTGATCACCGGCGGGTCTCCGTCGCCGCCAGCCTCGGTTCGTCGACGTAGTGACGCATGTGCTCTCGATAGAAGGCAATCGTGCGCTCGAGCCCTTCGCGCAGGCCGATCTGCGGCGCCCAGCCGACCGTCTGGCGGAACTTCGTCGAATCCGAGTAGAAGCTGCCGATGTCGATCCGCTTCTTCTCGGGCGGCCACTCGACGAACCGCATCGACCCCGACCCCGCGACGTCGAGCAGGATCGAGACGAGATCGCGATGGCTGATCGGCTCGTCGCCGCCGACGTTGAAGACGTCACCATTGCACGCGTCGGTCGCGCCCGCGCGGAGGAACGCCGCCGCCGCATCATCCACGTAGACGAAATCGCGGAGCTGTGAGCCGTCGCCAAAAATCTGGATATCGCCGCCCTCGATGGCGAGCCGGATGAACCAGCCGATGAAGCCCTGCCGGTTGTGCCGGATCAACTGGCGGGGGCCGTAGACGTTCGTGAGTCGCAGCGAGCACGCGCGGACACCGAAGACATTGTTGTAGAGGAGATGGTAGTACTCGCCTGCGGCCTTGTTGACGCCGTTGATGTCGGCGGGCCTCACGAGATGGGTCTCATCCACGGGCAGGCGGTCGGGCCGGCCGTAGACTTGTCGGGTACCCGCGTAGACGACACGGACCCCGGGATTGTAGGTTCGGCACGCCTCGAGCATCGACAACTGCGCGCGGCAGTTGATCTCGAGATCCGTGTAGGGATCCCGCATGCTGTCGATGTGGCTGACCTGTCCCGCGAGGTTGAAGATGACCTCGCGATCCTGGACGAGGGCGCCCATCGACGTCTGGTCCCGAACGTCGGAGACGTTCAATTGCACGCGGTCCTCGACGCCGTGGATGTTGAAGCGGTTGCCGCCGTAGTCGGGATGGAGCGAGTCGACGATCAGCACGTTCGCGCCGGCGTCCACGAGCTGGCGCACCAGATTGCTCCCGATGAAGCCGAGCCCGCCGGTGACCATCACTCGGCGACCGCGGTAGAACGAGAGGTATCCGGTTGTCATGTGTACTGGGGAGGTTGGGGTCAGATCTCGATTTTCTCACTCGGACGCGGTCGTTCCGGGGCAGAGTGGGAAAATCGAGATCTGACCCAACCTGCCGCACGGCAGACTGCGGCACGGACAGAGCTATGCATGTTATCGGCCGGCCTTCGTCATGGCAAGCGCCCGATTGTAGGCGGCCTCGAAGCGGCCGGCGACGAGTTCCCATCCGAACCGCGCCGCTACCGACGCGCGCGCGGCCTCGCCGACCCGGACGCGCAGTTCGGGGTCGCGGGCGAGCAAGCGGATCGCGTCCGCCAGCGACGCCGGGTCGCGCTCGGGCACGATGATCCCGGTCTGCAGGTGTCGTACGACGGACGCGATGCCTCCCGCCGGTGTCGTGATGATCGGGGTCCCCGACGCCAGCGTTTCGAGCACGATGTTGGGCAGGCCATCGACGTTCCCGCTGTCGTCCCGCACGGAAGGAATCGCGACCATGTCGGCGGTGGCCAGCCAGTCCGCGATTTCGTCCTGCGAGAGATTGCCGAGGAAACGCACGCGATAGCCGATCCGCGCGGCTTCCACACGACGGCGCAGCTCGCCCTCGAGATCGCCCGACCCCGCGATCGCAGCCTGCACGTGCATCTCCTGTGGCAGCGCGGCGAGCGCGTCGATCAGATACTCGAATCCCTTCTTGCGAACCAGTCGGCCTGCTGCGAAGAGCAGCGGAGTGTGCGTGGCAATGCCGAGGCTCGCGCGTCGCCGCGCGCGAACAAACGGGTCTGGACGGAAGCGATTCGCGTCCACCCCGTAGGGCACGACGGCGACACGGTCCGCGTCCGCGCCGAGTGCGATGGCCCGTTGCCGGAGGTCCTCACTGCATGCAGTCACGGCGCCCGCTCGCGCGAACACCATGCGTGCGGCGCGACGCGCCGGCCAGAGCGTCTCCGCGACGTAGACATCGGACCCGTGGAGGCTCACGACCAGCGGCAGCCGCGGCGCCGCGGCTGCGGCCACGACGCCCCCAGGCACCACCCAGTGTCCGTGCATGACCGTCGCGCCACACGTCCGTGCCACGGTCCGCGCCGTCCGCCACCCGGCCGCGAGCGCCAGCGGTGCGGCCACGTATGCCGCCCCTTTCAGGCTGACGTCGGCCTTCAACGCCGCCGCGTACCCGAAGACGTTGAGGCGCGGGTCCGGCGCGTACCGGTAGAAATGGAAGTGGACGCCGTTCTCTTCGGCGTCTCTCGCCACGAGCGGATGCCAGGGCGCCACGACATGCACTTCATGCCCGCGCGCGGCAACCGACGTCGCAATAGGCTCCATGAACGTGCCGACGCTGTCCCCGTGGAACCGCGGGTAGGAGCTCGTCACCATCACGACGACGTGGCGTGTCACGGTGCCTTGCGGAAGAGCAGCCGCCAGGGGGTGATCAGCGATTCGAGGAGCACGGAGCTCGACACCTTCGACTGGCCCTGACGCCGCTCGATGAAGATGATCGGGACTTCACCGATCCGGCAGCCGCGCCGGCTGGCCTCGAAGAGCATCTCGACGAGGAACGCGTAGCCATCCGAGACCATGTCGCGGATCGGGAGTCGCGCGAGCGATTCGCGCCGCCAGCACCGGTAGCCGCTCGTGCAGTCGCGCGGCGTCAGGCTCGTCACCAGGCGGATGTAGCGGTTCGCGAAGGCGCTCAGGAAGAGTCGATGCAGCGGCCAGTTCACGACGCTGACACCGTTCAGGTAGCGCGATCCGATGACGACGTCATAGTCCGCCGTGGCGGCAACGAGCGCGGGGAGGTACTCGGGATTGTGGGACAGGTCGGCGTCCATCTGGCACACGAGATCGACGTCGGGCTGTGCGATGGCCTTCTGCAGGCCGTCGACGTACGATCGCCCGAGTCCCCGCTGCCCCGTGCGGTGCATGACCTCGAACCGGCCCTCGTACTCGGCGGCGAGCGCATCGGCGACCGCGCCCGTGCCGTCGGGCGATCCATCATCGACGACCAGCATCCGGAAGCCGGGGTGCGCGAGGACCCCGCGCGCGAGCACGGGCAGGTTGTCACGCTCGTTGTAAGTCGGGACGACGACGAGGACGGTCGGAGGTGTAGTCACGACTGTGGACGGCCGGCCAGTGCGGCGGCAGAAACAATCAGCACGGGGTCGATGACGGGCATGCGGAACCGCTCCTGTGGAAAGAATACGAGGCCCACAAGAATCGATGACGCCGCGAGGAGCAGCAGCGCCACCGGCCGGCGTGTGCTGTGCCACAGCCGCCGCGCACCCGCGACGGCGAACGGAAGGACCAGCAGATACGGCGCAACCGATGCCACACGGTATCTGGCGGAGTGTACCGCATAGGATGGTCCGATCGGCACGACGCTGTAGAACGCCTTGCGCGTCACGAGCGTCGCCCAGTCGGCCGGGTGGGTCGCGATCCAGCCCAAGGCCTCGCGATAGTAAAGCGGCTCGAGCGCCTCAGGCGAGGATCCGGGATGCGCGCGCCTGAAGGCGAGTTCGGCTTCCTTGAGGCCGGGATTCGCTGCCAGGTCACCCTCACCGCGGGCGAGCGGGTGGTTGCCGGTCCAGAACGTCACGCCGCCCTCCGATGCGATGAGCACGAACCGCTCATGTACTCGGATGTTGCGCAGGGTCCACGGTGTGATGACCAGGATCGCGGCTACCGCCAGCGCGATGGCCAGCGCCGGGCGCCGGCGGAGCAGGAGCCAGCCGACCACCAGCGGCAGGTAAAGCAGCATCGCCGGCCGGACGAGCGCCGCTAGGCCGGCGAGCGCTCCACCGATCAGGCTGAGGATCCCTGCCCTCCCGCTCGCCCCTGTCTGGTCGTCGCGCGACCGATCGAAGGCGAGCTGGATGACGAACGCCGTGGCAAGGGCGAGGGCGCTGTACAGCGTTTCGCTCAGCGAGTAGGACGGCATCGAAACGAGCGGCGGGTACACAGCGGCGAGCCCGGCCGCCCATACGCCGGCGCGCGGGCCGGCGCTGTAGAGCGCCATGAGGCCGATGAGCCAGGCCGTCAGCGCGCCGACGACTGATTGCACGACCTTGACGCGCGCGGGGGTCGCGGTGGGCACCGGGCGCCCGGCGTCGAGCGCGGCCAGGAACAACGGGTACGCCGGCGCCCGGCCGAACCGCTGTCCGGTCCCGCTCTCGTGGGCGCCGTCGTAAACGAATCCCAGGCCCGATGCGACGCTGCGTGCGAGAGCGAGATATTCGTGCTCGTCGTGGGTCAGCGGCTTGTCGATCCAGTAGAGAAAGCCGAAGGCGAGGCGCAGAGCGAGGGCGACGGCGGCTGCCGCGAGGATCAGGCGGCGCGCTCGCGTGTCATCGAGAGTCATCGCGGCTATTGGCGGCTCTCGAAGCGCATCGCCGAGATCTGCTCCGAGACGAGGCCGACGAGGAATACGATCACGGCCAGCATGATGAGCAGGACCGACGAGTTGGTCACGTGGCTCTGCGTCGCGATCGTCCACGCCGCGTAGGCGGCGCCGATGGCGAATGACGCCAGACTGATGGGCAGGAAGATGCGCAGCGGGCTGAAGAGCGTGACGATCTTGAGGATGATGACGAAGAACTTCACCCCGTCGCGCGCAAAGCGAATCTTCGATTCGCCGACCCGCTGGCGCGCATCGATCGGCTCGAACGCCACGTTGTAGCCTGCCTTGATGAAGGCGAGCGTCGTTGTGGTCGGCGTCGAGAACCCGTTCGGCAGCAGGTGCAGGAACTCGCGGATGCACTCGCGGCGTGCACCCCGGAAACCCGACGTGAGATCCGGAATCTCGCGCCCCGTCAGGTAGCCCGCGAGGCGATTGAGCGCGGTATTCCCGAATCGCCGTGCATGCGTGGCCTGTGTCGACGTCGCCCGCGCGCCGATGACGAGGTCGTACTCGCCGAGCCTCGACACCAGCCGTCGCGCGTCTTCGGGACTGTGCTGGCCGTCGCCGTCGACGATGAGCACGTGCTCGCCCGTCGCCGCCCTGATGCCGCTCTTGACCGCGGCGCCGTTGCCCTTGTTGTAAGGGTGCCGGACGACCACGGCCCCGGCCGCCGCCGCCCGGGAGCCGGTGTCATCCTTCGACCCGTCGTCGACCACGATGATCTCGTGCCAGGGGCCAGCGGCCGCGAGCGCCGCGACCACGTGCGCGATGGCCGCGCCTTCGTTGTAGGCCGGAATGACGACGGAGACAGCTGCGGGGTCCGCCATGCGTGTTCAGCGGCCCCAGCGTCGCGTGACGCCGGTGCTCGACAGCTCGCGGGGCGGGTCATCGCCGGCAGCCGAATCATCGGCTGGGCGGGGGAGCTCGAGCGAGCGCACGCGATACAGGAGGTCCTCCAGCAGCTTGCGGTTGGCGGAGATGACGTCGGCGAGCAGGCCGATGAGGAGTACCTGCACGCCGATGATCACGACGACACCCGCGAAGAGCAGCGACTGCAGGTGCCGTGCCCACGACACCGGCTCGGTCAGAAACGTGTAGACGAACCGGAACGAGATGAGCGCGCCCACCGTGATGACGGTCACACCAACGTAGGTGAAGATCTTGAGCGGCTCGTACATCGCGTAGATACGCACGATCGTCGCAGCCGAGCGCTTGATGTACGAGAACATGCTGTCGAACAGGCGCGACTTGCGCGTGCGAGGGTTGGTCTCGATGGGCACGTGCGCAATCGCCATCCGCTTCTTGCCTGCCTGAATGATCGATTCGAGTGTGTAGGAGAACTCCGAGACGATCGTCATGCGCAGCGCCGCGTCGCGCGTGTAGGCACGGAAGCCGCTCGTCGTATCGGGCACCGACGTGTTCGACACCTGCCGCACGACCCAGCTTCCCAGCCTCTGCAGCTGGCGCTTCCGCCACGACATGTGCCGGACGGAGGCGATGTTCCGGTCTCCGATGACGATGTCGGCGTCCCCCTTCAGCAGCGGCTCGATGAGGGTCGCGATCTGGTGCCCCGGGTACTGATTGTCGGCGTCGGTATTGACGATGAAGTCCGCGCCGCGTTTGAGCGACGCGTCGATGCCGGCGGCGAACGCGGCCGCCAGTCCCTTGTTGCGGCGCAGGCGCACGAGGTGGTTGACGCCGGCCGCGAGCGCCACCTCCGCCGTGCCGTCCCGCGACCCGTCGTCGATGACCAGGACTTCGATGACCTCGATGCCCGGGATCGATGTCGGCAGCTCGGCCAGCGTCGCCGGCAGCGTCTCCGCCTCGTTGAGGCACGGGATCTGGATGATGAGTTTCACCGAAACCTTCGCAATTATGGCTATTCTGGCGGTTTTGGCAATCAGCCGGTCAGCGTCTCGACGACCCCGTCCCAGGTGATGCGGCGCGCGACGTCGTGGCCGACGTCGCCAAACGCGGCGGCGCGGCGCCGATCGACCGACAGACGGCGCATCGCGTCTGCCAGCGCCTCGGGGTTCGGTTCGCAGACGTAGCCGCTCGTGCCGTCCACCACGAACTCGTTGGGCCCACCCGAGTCGGTGCACGTGACGACCGGCTTGCGCGCGAGAAACGCCTCGAGCGTGACGTAGCCGAAGTCCTCGTCGAAGGGCGGGTAGATCACGGCCAGGGCGCCCGCGTAGAGCTCGATGAGCGTCTCGTCCTTGACGCTGCCGAGAAAGGTGATGCGGTCCGCGACTCCGGCCGCGTACGCCTCGCGTTCGACGTTCTCGCGCTGCGTGCCGTCACCCGCGACGATCAACCGCAGCGCGGGATCGGTGAGTGCCAGTGCGCGGACGATGAGGTCCACGCGCTTCACCGACTCGATACGGCCGACCGAAAGGACGTAGTCGCCATACGCTCCCGCGGTCAGCAGTGGAGCGAGCCGCGGGGGATGGTACAGCGCCGTCGCCGTCAGGCCGTTGAATTTCGCCAGACGAGCCGCGGTGTTCCGCGCGTTCGAGTAGATCGCCCGACACTCGCCGAGCATTTCCGTATCGAGTCGAATGAGCCTGTCACGCAGCCCCACGTCAGATTCCGTGTGCCCGAAATCGCTGTATGGCGTCCCGCACAGCTCGTAGGCGGCGCGGTACTGGTGGATGAGCCATGCGACCTTGTTGGGGTGCCTCACGAAGTAGGTGGGAAACTTCGAGGCGATGACGAGATCCACAGGCCGCCCGTTGCTCTCGCTCAGATCGAGCAGGCGCCAGGCTGCGGCATGCGGGAGGATCTCCTCCTTCGGATACCACTTGAAGGGCACGCTCACCAGCTCGGCCTGGTGCCCACGAGCCCTGAGCTCGCGCACGAGCTCGCGGACGTGCACTTCCGCGCCACCGTGCACGAAGGGCACCTGGGCTTCGCAGACGAGGATCGTCTTCACGATGGGTGTGATTCCTGGTTCGAGTTACGTGGCGTGGCGGAAGTTGATCACGTCGCCGTCGTTGACGACGTATTCCTTGCCTTCGAGCCGCAGTTCGCCATGGTCCCGGCAGGCGGCGAGCGTTCCGCGCGCGATCAGCTGGTCGTAGCCGACGACTTCGGCCCGAATGAACCCGCGCGAGATGTCGCTGTGAATTTCGCCGGCCGCCAGCACCGCCGAGGTGTTGCGCGGAATCGACCACGCGCGGCATTCGTCCTCCCCGACGGTGAAGAAGGAAATGTACCCGAGCAGATCGTAGCTGGCTCGGATCACGCGATCGAGTCCGGATTCGCGCAGGCCCAGATCGGTCATGAACGCCGCGGCGTCAGCCGGATCCAGCTGCGCGATCTCGAGCTCGATCTTCGCGCAGATGGGCACCGCCCGTGTCGCGGCGCCCGCCATGAACGACTCGAGGCCGGCCATCCGTACCGCTCCGTCGGCCTGGGGGAGGTCGGCTTCGTCGAGGTTGAGGACGAGGAGCAGCGGCTTGGCAGACAGCAGCTGGAAGCCGCGCAGCCGCTTGGCCTCGTCGGCTGACAGGCCGAGTGCCCGGAGCGGCTGTCCCGCTTCGAGCGCCGTCCGGCAACGGACGAGAATCTCGCGCTCCTTGCCGAGGTCGGGGGTGTTGCCCTTCTTGATATCGCGCTCGAGGCGCTCCAGGCGCCGCTCGACGACGCCGAGGTCGGCGAGGATGACCTCGTCTTCCATCGTCCGGACGTCGCGCGCGGGGTCGATCGCACCCGACGGGTGCGGCACCGACGGATCGCGGAACATCCGCACGACGTGCAGCAGCGCGTCGGCGTTCCGGAACGGCGCCAGATCGAGCAGCGCCTGCGCGCCCGTCTGGGCGCCGCCGGCTCCGGCCACGTCGGCGAATTCGACGGTGGCCGGCACGTGCTTGCGGGGATTGAACATCGCCGTGAGGCGGTCGAGCCGCTCGTCGGGGACGCGTGAGACGCCGACGTTGGCTTCCGCCTTGCCGCCCGGGCGAGGCGCATCGCGAGCGCTCGTCAACAATTGAAACAACGCCGTCTTGCCCGACGACGGAAATCCAAACAGTCCTGCTCTGAGCATGTGAAAGGCGATCTGATTCTCAACGCTCGGCGGGCTGCGCGCCTCGCTCGGGCCGCAGGCGCCGCCGCGGCCCTCGGGGGAGCCGGACACCCTCGGGTGCCTCTCCCGCTGAGCCAAATCTGCACATCGTAACACGTCACCCTGGATGTTCGTTATTGTTTCGCCGGGCGAAAATTAAGCGTAAGTTCTGACGGTTCATGATTTTGCGGTTGACAGAGGGGCGGCTGGTTCTCTAGTATCCCGGTGGACTTTTGTGGAGCAAAGTGGAGTAACCAGACGTGCTTCGGGGCAACCACGCCGCCAAAATTGATGACAAGGGGCGGCTCAAGATCCCGAACGCCTTTCGTGCCCTCATCGAGAAGCAACACGGCACGGAGCTGTTCGTGACGAGCCTCACGGGGGAGTACGTCCGCTTGTACCCCATGCCCGTGTGGCTGGCCCTTGAAGAGAAGCTCTCCCGCATGCCGTCGACGCATCCTGCCCGACTCAAGTACCTCGACCGGGTGAACTACTACGGCCAGACCGCCCAAATCGACGTCCAGGGACGCGTCGTGATTCACGCGCGGTTGCGCGACTCGGCGGGCATGAGCGGCGATGTCGACGTCTTCGGCCAGATCGACACCCTGGACATCTGGAACCACGAGCGGTTCGTGGCCCGGATGCAGCGCGACCCCTACGGCGACGACGATGCGCGCGCCCTCGCCGAGCACGGGATCTGAGCCATGGCGGCGCTCCACGCACCGGTGCTCGTGTCTGAAACGCTCGCGCTCCTCGATCCGTCGCGCGGCGGCCTGTTCGTCGACTGCACGGTCGGCCTCGGCGGCCACAGCCGGGCCCTGCTCGAGGCGGGGGCGTCGCGTCTGCTGGGTCTCGACAGGGATCTGGACGCGCTCGGCTTGGCGGCCGGCGCGCTCGCGCCGTTTGGCGACCGCGTCGAGCTCGTGCACGCCGACTACCGCGACCTCGATCGCGTGCTCGACGCGCGCGGGATCGAGCGCATCGCGGGCGCGCTCGCGGACCTCGGCGTGTCCTCGATGCAGCTCGGCACCGAGGGCCGCGGATTCAGTTTTCAACGCGACGAACCGCTCGACATGCGGATGGACCGTTCGCGTCCGCCGACGGCCGCCGATCTGCTGGCCGAGACGGACGAAGAGGAGCTGGCGAACGTGATCTTCCAGTACGGCGAGGAGCGCTACTCGCGCCGGATCGCGCGGGCGATCGTGCAAGCCAGGCAGGTGTCGCCTGTCGCGACGACCGGCCAGCTGGCGCGGATCGTCCGCCGGGCGATTCCCGTCCGCGGTCACCAGCGTATCGACCCGGCCACGCGCACGTTCCAGGCGCTGCGGATCCGGGTCAACCGCGAGCTCGAAGGCCTCGACACGTTCCTCGGTGTGGCGGCGCGGCGACTCATCGCCGGTGGCCGGCTCGCGGTGATTGCGTTCCATTCGCTCGAGGACCGCATCGTGAAGCACACGTTCCGCGCGCTCGCGCACGCCGAAACGGCGTTCCGGATCCTGACCAAGCGTCCGATCGAGGCAGGCGAGGACGAAGTAGCAAGCAATCCCCGGGCACGCAGCGCCAAGCTGCGGGCGATTGAGAGGCTCGCATGAACGCGACCGACTTCGAGTACGCCATCAAGAAAGACGTGCGCAACAACCCGATCGTCCGCGAGGTCGACGAAGCACGCCAGCGGCAGCTCCTGCGCGCGGTGGGGATCGGGGCGCTGCTCGTGGCGGTGCTGCTCTTCTCGGCGTGGCAGCACTTCGAGCTGGTGCAGCACGGCTACCTCATGGAGCGGCTCCAGCAGGAACGCGCGGCCGAGGAAGAGATCAACCGGCACCTCAGGCTGGAAATCGCGACGCTTCGGGCGCCGCGGCGCATCGAAGACATGGCGACCCGGCAGCTGCGCATGGTCAGTCCGGCGCCCGCCGATGTCGTCATCGTCGAGCGAGTGGCGACTCCCGCGCCTCCCGCAAAGTCCATCGTCGCGGCTCGGTAGCCGATTCGGCACCTGAGGAGGACCGATGGCGGACGAACAGGCTGGCAGAGGATTCCGGTTTCCGCGGCGTGGACGCGCGGCGTCTCGCGGCCGGCGGACGGAGCCGGCCCCCACTCCCGACTGGCGGGAAACCGTCCGGTCTCGGGTCGTGGTCGGCGCCGTGCTCTGTGCGCTGTGGACCTGCGCGATCGAAGCACGGCTGCTGTACCTGCAGGTGTTCAAGCACGCCGATATGCTCGCGCGCGCGAACGATCAGCAGGAAAACACCCTCGAGCCGCCAGGCCGCCGCGGCGACATTGTCGACCGCAACGGCGATCTGCTCGCCTACACCGTCGACGCCGACTCGATCATCGCTGATCCGACCGAGATCGAAGATCCCGAGGTGGCGTCGGCGAGCGTCTGCCGGGCGCTCGATCGCTGCGACGCGGCCGAGAAGCTGGCGATGGCCAAAAGCATGCGCCGCAAGGGCCACTTCGCCTGGATCGCGCGGAAAGTCTCGCCCGACGAAGAACGGCGCGTGCGGGCGCTCGAGATCGAGGGCATCGGCTTCGTGAAGGAGAGCCGGCGTTTCTATCCGAAGCGCGAACTCCTCGCGCACGTGCTCGGGTATGTCGGGCTCGACAACGCGGGCCTCGGCGGCCTCGAGTCGGCCTACGACTCGCTGGTTCGGGGCCGCACCGGCCGGCTGCTGATTCAGCTCGACGCCAAGCGCCGGGCCCTGACCAGTCACGTCGAACGCGAGCCCACCGTCGGCGCCGCCCTCGAGCTGACGGTCGATCAGTATCTGCAGAACATCGCCGAGCGGGAGCTGGAGGCGGGCGTCGAAGAAAACGGTGCGGCGGGGGGATCCATCGTGGTCATGGATCCGGCGACCGGAGAGATCCTCGCCCTGGCCAACGCCCCCACCTTCAATCCCAACGTCTACTCCCGGGCGTCCGAGACCAATCGCCGCAACCGGGCCATCCAGGATCTCTACGAGCCAGGGTCGACCTTCAAGATCGTCACCGCCTCGGCGGCGCTCGAAGAAGGACTGATGACTCCCGACGACCTGATTGACGTGAGTGCCGGCATGATCCGGTTCGGCTCCCGTCAGATCCCCGACATGCATCGCTACGGCGTGCTGTCGTTCACCGACGTCATCGTCAAGTCGAGTAACGTCGGGGCCATCAAGGTCGGCCTCAAGCTCGGTCCCGAGCGGCTCGGGCGCTATGTGAGCCGGTTCGGATTCGGCCAGACGCTTCTCCCGGATTTTCGCGGGGAGAACGCCGGCATTGTCTGGAACCCGTCGAAGCTCGACCCCGGCGCGGTGGCGTCGGTGTCGATGGGGTATCAGGTCGGCGTGACGCCGGTACAGATGGCGACGGCCGTCAGCTCGATCGCCAATGGCGGCATGCTCTACGAGCCGCGCGTCGTGCGGGCGACGATCACGGACGGCCGGCGCTCGGAGATGCCCCACAGGGTGCTGCGCCGAACCGTCTCGGAGCGGACCGCCAGTCAAATGACGGCGATCATGGAGGCGGTTGTCGAGGAGGGCACCGGCAAGAGCGCCCGGATCAACGGCTATACCGTCGCCGGAAAGACTGGAACCGCCCACAAAGTCATCAACGGCGGCTACTCGCCGACTGAGTACAACGCGTCGTTTGTCGGATTCGTGCCCTCGCGCAGGCCCGCGCTGACGATCATCGTCGTCATCGATTCGCCGCACGGCAAGGGCTATACCGGCGGCGCCGTGGCGGCGCCGATCTTCAAGCGCGTCGCCGAAGCGTCGCTGCGTCACCTCGGCGTGGCGCCGACGGTGAACCCCGCGCCGCCCGTGCTCGTCGCGGTACGGGCTCCCGAGGGGGAGACGCCAGACCATCCGGACTTTCACCAGGTGCGGTTCAGCGAAAAGCTCGCGCCCGCCGGGGACGGCCTGATGCCGGACTTGCGCGGCCTGAGCGCGCGTGAAGCCAATCGGGCGCTGACCGGCATGGGCATGACCGGCCGTCTCAACGGAGACGGTTTCGTCATCGACCAGTCACCGGCCGCCGGCAGCGCGCTCGTGGCAGGCGCCGCCTGTGTGCTGACGCTCGGTCGCCAGCCGCCACCTCGGGCCGGAGCGCCCCAATGACGCTCGGCGACCTCCTCCGGGCCACGGCCGGCCGCGCGCCGTTCGACGCGCTCGCCAGCGTGCCCGAGATCGATCGCGCCGACACGTCGATCGTGTCGGTGACGAGCGATTCCCGGGAGGTTGGGCGCGGATCGGTGTTCGTGGCGTTGCGAGGTCTCAAGGCCGACGGGGCCGCGTTTGCCCGCGAGGCGATCGCTCGGGGTGCCGTCGCCGTGGTCGCGGAGGTCGCGGCACCAGCAGAGACATCCGTCCCGTGGCTGCAGGTGACCGACGCGAGGCTCGCGCTCGCGGCGCTCTCGGCGGTCTTCTTCGGCAATCCGAGCAACGACCTCCTGCTCGTCGGTATTACCGGCACCAACGGGAAGACCACCACGTCGTACCTCCTCGCGTCGATCTTCGAGGCTGCCGGCATGCCGTGCGGCCGCATCGGCACGGTGGGGTACCAGGTCGCCAACCGAGAAGTCGAGGCGGCACGCACCACGCCTGAAGCGCCCGAGCTGCACCGCATGCTGCGCGAGATGGTGGCCGCCGGTTGCGGTGCCTGCGTCATGGAGGCGTCGTCGCACGCGCTGGCGCTCCGCCGAGTCGATCACCTGCATTTCAGCGCCGCGATCTTCACGAACTTGACGCGCGATCATCTCGACTTCCACCGCGACATGGAAGACTACTTCCTCGCGAAGCGCCGGCTCTTCGAGCTGCTCCCGCCCGGTGGGGTCGGGGTTACGAACCTCGACGATCGGCGCGGTGCGGCCTTTGCCGCCGCGGCCCCCCGGCCAGTCACCTACGCGATCGATACGCCCGCCGACATCCGTCCAGGTCCGCTGACGTTCTCGCTCGACGGGCTGGCCTTCGAGGTGCGCACACCGCGCGGGACGCTCGCGCTGCAGTCGTCTCTCGTCGGTCGGCCAAACGCCTACAACATCCTCGCGGCCGTGGCCGCCGCCGTCGCGCTCGACGTGCCGTTCAACGCCATCCAGAAGGGCATCGCGAACCTCACGCTCGTGCCGGGCCGCTTCCAGCTCGTGTCCGACGCGCGCGACGACGTGCGCGTGGTCGTCGACTATGCGCACACCGACGATGCGTTGAAGAACCTGCTGGAGACGGCGCGTCCGCTGGCCACGGGGCGTGTCATCACGGTGTTCGGGTGCGGCGGCGATCGCGATCGCCCCAAGCGTTCGCTGATGGGGGCAGTGGCCTCGCGCCTGAGCGACCTCGTCATCATCACGTCGGACAACCCGCGCTCGGAGGATCCCGGCCAGATCATCGAGGAAATCAAGCGGGGCATCGTGATGCCGGCGGATCGGGTCGGGCCGAAAGGCCAGACCGGGCCGAAGGGGACGCCCTACCTTGCGATCGTCGATCGTCAGGCCGCGATCGAGCGCGCGGTGCAGGACGCACGTCCGGGCGACCTCGTGCTGATCGCCGGAAAGGGTCACGAGAAGTATCAGGAAATCGGCGGCCGTCGGCTGCCGTTCGATGACGTGGACGTCGCCACGAGCGCGCTGGCGCGCCGTCGCGCCCGGTCGCAGGTGTCATAGCGCGTGGAGCCGCTCGCGCTGACCGCGGCCGATGTCGCCGCCTCCGCGGGCGGAGAGGTCGTCCATGGGGATCGGGCGGCCGTGATCGGGCGGATCGTGATCGATTCGCGAACGCTCGAGGCTGGCGATTGCTTCGTCGCCATCGAGGGTGAGCGGTTTGACGGCCACGACTTCGTGTCCGACGTGCTGGCGCGGGGAGCAGGCGGAGTCGTCGTGTCGCGCGATCTGCCGGAGGGACACCAGCTGCCGGCGGGGACGATCGTGATTCGAGTTGACAACACGACGGAAGCGTTACAGGACGTCGCCCGTGAGGTACGGCGGCGGTCGGGTGCCAAGGTCGTAGCGATCACGGGAAGCGCTGGCAAGACGACGACCAAGGAAGTCGCCGCGGAGTTTCTGGCGTCGCGCCATCGCGTCTTCAGGAACAAGGGGAATCTCAACAACCACATCGGCCTGCCGCTCTCGTTGCTTGAGTTGCGCGCGAGGCCGGAGATCGCAGTCGTCGAACTGGGCATGAATCATCCGGGAGAGATTCGCACGCTGGTGGGCATCGCGGAACCCGACGTCCGCGTGTGGACCAATGTGGGCGACGCGCACCTCGGGTTCTTCGAGTCGGCTGACGCGATCGCCGATGCCAAGGCCGAGATTCTCGATGGAGCGGACGCCGACGATGTCCTGGTCGCCAACGCCAACGACGCGCGAATCATGCGGCGGGCCGAGTGGTTCCTCGGCCAGGTCGTGACGTTCGGGATCGACACGCCCGCCGACGTCAGCGCGTCGAGCGTCGAGCACCGCGGCCTCGCCGGCACCTCGGCAGAGCTGCGAACGCCCTCTGGCAACGCGACGCTCGTCACGCCGCTTCTCGGTCTCGGCAACCTGTCGAACGTACTGGCAGCGACGGCGGTGGCGATCCAATTCGATATTCCGGTGTCTCAGATTGTAGAGACCGCCGCGCGGTTGCAGCCCGCGACGCATCGCGGCGAGCTGCTGCGGCTCCCGGGGGGCGTCACGCTCATCGACGACTCGTACAACTCCAGTCCGACCGCGTTGCGGCAGGCGCTCGACACGGTGGCTGCGTCCGGCGGATGCGCCAGGAAGGTCGCCGTCCTCGGGGAGATGCTCGAGCTCGGCGTCCACGCCGACGCGCTTCACCGCGAATCGGGTCGCACCGCCGCGGCGGCGGGACTCGACCTGCTCGTCGCCGTCGGTGGCGCGCCGGCGCGGGCGCTTGCCGAGGCCGCGCTCGCGGCCGGCATGCGGTCCGACGCGGTCACCCATGTGGCGACGCGCGAGGAGGCGGCCGACGTGGCGCTCGCGCGCATTCGTCCGGGCGACCTCGTGCTGGTGAAGGGCTCGCGCGGCATCGGGACCGACATGGTCGTCGCGCGCCTGAAGGCGGAGTTCGCCTGATGCTCTATCACCTGCTGCCGCCGCTGACGCCGTGGTTTTCCGTGCTCAACGTGACGCGCTACATCACGTTCCGCACCGCGGTGGCCAGCATGACGGCGCTCGCGCTCGGGCTCGTCCTCGGTCCGTGGATGATTCGCAAGCTGCGCGAGTTCCAGATCGGACAGGTCATCCGGCACGAAGGACCGGCGACGCACCGGACCAAGGCCGGCACGCCAACCATGGGCGGTCTCCTGATTCTCACGGCGACGCTCGTGCCGACGCTCCTCTGGGCCGATCTACGCAACCCGTTCATCTGGATCGCCGTCCTGGCGACGGTGGCCTTCGGCGCGATCGGGTTTGCCGACGACTATCTGAAGATCGTCCGGCATTCGCATCACGGGCTCCTCCCGCGCTACAAGCTGTTCTGGCAGTTCGTCGTCGGGCTGAGCGTCGGGGCGGCGCTGATGCTGCTGGCGATGCAGCATCCGCCGCTGTTCAACTCGCAGCTGATCTTCCCGTTCTTCAAGCGCCTGGTTCCCGCGCTCGGCCTGGCCTACATCGGGTTCGCGGCGCTGGTACTGACCTTCTCGACCAACGCCGTCAACCTGACCGACGGTCTCGATGGCCTCGCGATCAGCGTCTTCGCCGTCGCGGCCGCGACGTTCACGGCACTCGCCTACGTGTCGACCCACGCGGTCTTCGCGAGCTATCTCCAGTTGACGCCGGTGCCGCCGGCGGCCTCCGAGCTGACGATCTTCTGCGGCGCGCTCGTCGGTGCGAGCCTGGCGTTCCTCTGGTACAACTCGTACCCGGCCGAAATCTTCATGGGCGACGTCGGATCGCTCGGGCTCGGCGGCGCGCTCGGCACCGTCGCCCTGCTCATCAAGCAGGAGGCGCTTCTCGCCATCGTCGGCGGCGTGTTCGTGATGGAGGCGATGTCGGTCATCATCCAGGTCGCCTCGTTCAAGACCACCGGCAAGCGCGTCTTCCGCATGGCGCCGATTCACCATCACTTCGAGCTCATCGGCTGGAGCGAGCCGAAGGTCATCACGAGATTCCTGATCCTCGCGATCATCTTCGCCCTCTTCAGCCTCACCACGCTGAAACTCCGATGAGCGACACGCCATTCTCCGTTCGTGGCAAGCGGGTCGTCGTCGTCGGGGCGGCGAGGAGCGGTGTCGCGGCCGCCGAACTGCTGGTGCGGCGCGGCGCCAGCGTCACGCTGACGGACATCCGCGAGCAGATCGACGATGAAGAGCGGCTGCGCGCGGCCGGCGTGGCGCTCGAGCTCGGCGGCCATCATGCGTCGACGCTGTCGGGTGCCGATCTCGTCGTCCTGAGCCCGGGCGTGCCATCACACCTCCCGGCCATCGCGGCCGCCAGACGCGCGGGCGTTCCGGTCACGGGCGAGCTCGAGCTCGCGTCCCGCTGGCTGCGCGGCCGCATCGTCGCCATCACCGGGACGAAAGGGAAGTCGACGACGACGACGCTGACCGGCCGCATGCTCGAGGCGGGCGGCTACCGCGTCCTCGTCGGCGGCAACATCGGCCTCGCGTTGAGCGCGCAGGTCGAGGCCTCGACGGAAGAGACGATCCACATCATCGAAGCGAGCAGTTTTCAGCTCGAGAGCGCGCAGACGTTCAAGCCGTGGATCGCGGTCCTGCTCAACTTCTCGCCCGACCACCTCGATCGCCACACGACCGTCCAGGAATATGCCGCGGCGAAGGCCCGCATTTTTGCCAAGCAGCAGCCGGCCGATTGGGCCGTCCTGAATGCCGACGATCCAGGGACGCTGGAGCTCGCGGCCGCCACCCGCGCGCATCGCCTGCTCTTCTCGATGAGCGGCGATGCACAGGAGGGGGTCGTCCTCACCCACGACGCCATCGTCCGCCGGACGGCCACCGGCGAGGAGTCGCTCGTGCCGCTGACCGCGGTGAAGCTGCTCGGCCGTCACCTGCTGGCCGACGTCCTCGCGGCGTCGGCGGTTGCCTCGATCGTCGGCGTCGACGCGGCGGCGATGACCAAGGCCGTCGAGGGCTTCACCGGGCTCGAGCACGCGCTCGAGCCGGTCGCGGAGATCGGCGGCGTGCGGTTCGTGAACGACTCGAAGGCGACCAACATCGAGGCGGCGCGCCGCGCCGTCGAGAGCTTCGGTGAAGGTGTGGTCGTCGTGCTCGGCGGGCGGTTCAAGGGCGGTGATTTCCGAGACCTGCGGGCGCCCCTCGTCGAGCGGCACGCCACCGTCGTGTCCATCGGCGAGTCGAGGTCCCTCATCCGCGAGGCACTCGGAGCGGCGGTCGCCCTCTACGAAGCCGAGGACATGTCCTCGGCAGTGCGGCGAGCGTTTGCGTCCGCGTCGCCAGGGCAGACGGTCGTCCTCGCGCCAGCCTGCTCGAGCTTCGACATGTTCCGCGACTACGCGGAGCGCGGGCGAGTGTTCAAGCAGGAGGTGAGGAAGCTACAGGAGGAGTGGAGCACGACGAGAGAGCAGTAGGCGTGCGCCACGACGGTCACGCATGCCGAGTGGAGCACGACGAGAGAGCAGTAAGCGTGCGCCACGACGGTCACGCATGCCGAGTGGAGCACCGACGAGCAGCAGTGAGCAATTTGGAAACGTGACGCGCGAACAATGAGCAGTCATCAGCCGGTCGACACGGTAAAGAACCGCCCGCTGGGAACGCAGGCTGCCCCGGTCTGCGAGGGTGGTGTCTTTGCCCGCGGCCGGCTGATGACTGCTGATTGTTCGCGCGGCCTGCACCGGCGCAGAGTCACCCCTGCACGGCTCAGGCTATTTGTCGGTAGCAGTCCCCGGGACCTTTAGGCAGCGGAGTATGGCGCGAAAACTCAAATCGGACAAGTTACTCTTCACGGCCACGCTGCTGCTGGTGTGCACCAGCATCGTGATGGTGTACAGCGCCTCGGCGGTCATCATGACGGAGCGGCAGTCGCCCTACCTCCTGCTGTTCAAGCAGGCCGCCTGGATCCTCATCGGCCTGTCGCTCGTGCCGATCGTCATGCGCATCGATTATCGGTGCTACCGGCAGCCGCTCGTCATCTGGGCCGGCCTCGGCATCACAGCGGCCGGGCTGCTGGTGGTCCTGCTGTCCTCGCCCGTGAACGGCGCGAGGCGCTGGCTGCACGTCGGTCCGCTGGGCGTCCAGCCGTCCGAGCTCGCGAAGATTGCGATCATCATGTTCACGGCCGCGCTCCTCGAGCGCCGCATGGACCGGATCGACGAGCCGGGCTACTCGCTGCTCCCGATCGGCATCGTCACCGGAGCCGTGGTGGGGCTCATTCTCGTCGAGCCCGATCTGGGGACCGCGTTCTCCGTGCTGGTCATCGCGCTCGCGATGGTGTTCGCGGCCGGCATCAGCTACCGGTATGTCGTCGGCCTCGGGCTCGCGGCGCTGCCGGCGCTCTATCTCGTCGTGATGTTCTCGCCGTACCGCGCGCAGCGGATCATCGGCTTCCTCGATCCTTGGGCCGATGCGCAGGGATCCGGCTATCAGGTCATCCAATCGATGATTGCCGTCGGCACGGGCGGTTTCTTCGGCCGCGGGCTGATGGGCGGCATGCAGAAGCTCTACTACCTGCCCGAGCCGCACAACGATTTCATTTACGCCGTCATCGCCGAGGAGCTCGGCCTCATCGGAGCCACGACCGTGCTCATCTGCTTCTGCGTGATTGCCTGGCGCGGGCTGCGGACGGCCGCGCGCGCGCCCGACCGGTTCGGCGCGTTCCTCGCTGTCGGGCTCACCGCGATGATCGCCTTCCAGGCACTGCTCAACATCAGCGTCGTGCTCGGACTGGCGCCGACCAAGGGCATCCCGCTGCCGTTTGTCAGCGCCGGCGGTTCGTCATTGCTCATCAATCTTCTCGGGATGGCGATCCTGCTCAACGTGTCGCAGCACGCGTCGTCACCCCACGTAGTGACCATGGCCATGGCGAAGCCGGATGCATGAGTCCGCAGCGCATAGTCATCGCCGGAGGCGGAACCGGTGGGCACCTGTTTCCGGGGATCGCGGTCGCGCGCGAGTTGCGACGACGGGTACCGGAGATTGCGGTGAGCTTTGCGGGGACTGCCCGAGGTATCGAGAGCCGCGTCGTGCCGCGCGAGGGCTTCGAACTGGATCTGATGCGCAGCGCCGGCTTGAAGGGTATGTCCCCGTCGTCGCTGGTGCGTGGGTTGTCGCTCCTACCGGTGAGCGGGCTCGACGCCTGGAACATCGTGACGCGGCGGCGGCCGCAGCTGGTGATTGGCGTTGGCGGCTACAGCTCCGGCCCCGTCATGCTGGTGGCCGCGCTGCGGCGCATTCCGACGCTCCTGCTCGAGCAGAACGCCGTGCCCGGCTTCACGAACCGCCGTCTGGCGCCGTTTGTCAGCGGTGCGGCTGTCACGTTCGAGTCGACGCTGTCGTACTTCGGGAGGAGGGGCTTTGTCACAGGCAATCCGGTTCGTTCCGAGTTCTTTGAGCAGGCTGTCGCGGCGCCGCACGATGGCCCGCCGAGGATTCTGATCTTTGGGGGCTCCCAGGGCGCGCACGCGATCAACATGGCCATGGTGGAGGCGGCGCCGAAGCTGGCAGCCCATCCCGGCGGGCTGGCAGTCACGCATCAGACAGGAGAGCGCGATTTGGAGCTCGTCCGGGACGGGTATCGCCGTGCCGGGCTCGAAGCCAGGGTCGAGCCGTTCCTCTTCGCCATGGACCGCGAGATGAAGGCCGCGGACCTCGTCATCTGCCGCGCCGGGGCGACCACGCTGGCCGAGCTGACGGCGTCGGGGAAGCCGTCGCTGCTCGTCCCGCTGCCGACGGCCGCCGACGATCACCAGCGCAGGAACGCCGAAGTGCTGGCAGCAGTCGGCGCAGCGGACCTGCTCGAGCAGGCGGAGATGACGGGGGACACGCTGGCGCATCGCATCGTCGGCCTCGCGGCGGACCCGTCGCGCCGGCACGCGATGTCCGGCGCGGCGCGACGGCTGGCGAAACCCGATGCCGCAAAAGCCATCGTCGATCGCGCGTTCGAGCTTCTGGAGCAGCCGTAATGCTCGGACGGACGAGACGGATTCACTTCGTGGGTATCGGCGGGATCGGCATGAGCGGCATCGCCGAGCTGCTCGCCAATCTGGATTACGAAGTGAGCGGCTCGGACGCCAAGCGATCGACGGTGACCGATCGCCTCGAGCGTCTGGGCGTCCGCGTGTCGGTCGGGCACGACGCGGCACACGTCGGACGGGCGGACGTGGTGGTGGTGTCGTCGGCGATCAAAGCCGGCAATCCGGAAACGATGGAAGCAGTGCGGCGTCAGATTCCCGTCATCCCGCGGGCCGAGATGCTCGCGGAGCTCATGCGGTTGCGGTACGGCATCGCCATCGCGGGGGCACACGGCAAGACGTCGACGACGTCGATGGTGGCCCTGGTGCTCGAGCGCGCCGGGCTCGATCCGACGGCGGTCATTGGCGGACGGCTCAGCGCGTTTGGCAGCAACGCCCGGCTCGGGCGCGGCGACTACATGGTGGTCGAGGCCGACGAGAGCGACCGGTCGTTTCTGAAATTATCGCCGGCGATTGCGGTCATCACGAATATCGATCACGAGCACATGGAAAGCTACGGCAGCTGGGCCGATCTCCAGCAGGCCTTCGTCGAGTTCGCCAACAAAGTGCCGTTCTATGGCGCCGTGATCGCGTGTGCCGACGACGAGCCCGTCCGCAACGTGCTCCCGCGCATCACGCGGCGCCTCATTACCTACGGCCTGGCGACGGCGGACGGTCGAGCGTCGGCAAGCGTGACGGCCCACGGAACGACGCTCGAGGCGTTCGGATCCCGCGCGACCGTCCGCTACTGGACGCCGGAAGGTCCGGGAGGGGCTTTCGAGCAGGGTGCCGCGGATGAGGTGGAGCTCGGCGAGCTCCGGCTGCAGGTGCCGGGTCGCCACAACCTGTTGAACGCGCTGGCCGCCGTGGCAGTCGGCCTCGAGGTTGGTATTCCGTTCGACACGATCGCGGCCTCGCTCGCCGAGTTCCAGGGCGCCGAGCGACGCTTCCAGCGGCTCGGCGAAGAGGACGGCGTCATGGTCGTGGACGACTACGGTCACCACCCGACCGAGATCGCCGCCGTCATTGCCGCGGCGCGCGCGGGGATCGACCGGCGTGTGGTTGTAGTGTTCCAGCCGCACCGGTACTCGCGGACGCGTCAGCTGCTGCGCGAATTCGGCTCGGCGCTGAGCGCCGCCGACGAGGTGGTGCTGACCGACATCTACGCCGCAGGCGAGCCCCCGATTCCGGGCGTGACGCTCGACGCGCTGGCCTCGGTCGTGCGCGAGGCGGCCCGGGGCGGCGTGCGCGTCGTGCCAGCCCTCGAGGATCTCCCGGCGGCCGTCGCGAGGATGGCACGGCCGGGCGATCTGGTCATCACGCTCGGCGCCGGATCGATTGGCGGCACTGGCGAGCGCATCCTCGAGGCTATTCGTCATCGGCGGACGCAGCCCGCCGGCACTGGGGGCACGAGGTGAGGGTCAGGGCAGCCGCGGAGAAGAACTTCCGACGCGCCCGGACGCGTGCCCGGCCGGCGCGTCACCGGAGGCTGCGCGCCCTCTTCAGCTGGCGGGTCGCCCGGGCGCTGCTCGTCGTCACGTTCATCGCGTTCGCCGGCTATCGGGCAGCGAGCCTGGCCTACCACTCGAGCCTGTTCCGCGTCAGCCGGGTTCGCGTGCACGGGAACGTGCGGATCTCGAGCGGAGAGGTCCAGGCGATCGTCGGTGATCTCCAGGGCGCCCACATCCTGACCGCGAACCTGGCGAAGTCGCGTACCGAGCTGCTCGCGTCACCCTGGCTCGCCGAGGTCGCGCTGCGCCGCGAGCTGCCGTCGACCATCGACGTCTACGTATCGGAGCGGCGGCCGTTCGGGCTCTGTCGCCAGGGAGATCAGCTGTTCCTCGTTGCCCGTGACGGCACGCTCATGGACGAGTTCGGACCCAAGTACGCCGAGTTCGATCTGCCGATCGTCGACGGCCTCTTTCCGCGACAGGCGCCGTCGCGGGTGTCGCGCGCGTCGCGGCCGGCCGCATCGTCTGCGCCGCAGGCCGACCCCACGCGGGCCGCGCTGGCCTCGCGGGTGGTCGACGCGATCCAGGGCAGCGAGGAGCTCACGAAGCGGGTCTCGCAGATCGACGTCACCGACGCCCACGACGCCGTGGTCCTCCTCGACGACGACCCGGCGCTGCTGCGCCTCGGGGAGGAGCAGTTTCGCGAGCGGCTCCAGTCATACCTGGAGATTGCCGGGAGGATCCGGGCGCAGATCCCGGCCATTGACTACGTGGATCTTCGCTTCGGGCAGCGCGTGTACGTGAAGCCGAGAGGCCGTGCCGATCGCACGGCGATGCAACTGCCAGCCGCTGGCAAGACTTTCTGAGGGGGAGACGTGGCACGCAGGGAACGGTACCTCGTGGGGCTGGATGTGGGCACGTCGAAGGTCACCGCGATCGTCGGCGAGGCGACCGACGATGGCGGGCTGGACATCATCGGGATGGGTCTGGCCGACTCGCGCGGCATCAAGCGCGGCGTCGTGGTGAACCTCGAGGCCGCGGTGGAGTCCATCAAGAAGGCGATCGAGGAGGCCGAGCTGACCGCCGGCGTCGAGATCGACTCCGTGCACCTGGGCCTGTCGGCCGCGCACGTCAAGGCGTTCAACAGCCGCGGCGTGGTCGCCGTCGCGGGCAAGAACCGCGAGATCACGCGCGAGGACGTCCGTCGGGCGATCGATGCCGCCAAGGCCGTCGCCCTGCCGAGCGGCCGCGAGATCCTGCACGTGCTGCCGCAGGACTTCGTGGTGGACGAGCAGGACGGCATCGGCGCTCCGGTCGGCATGACCGGCGCGCGACTCGAGGTCAACGTTCACGTGGTGACCGGAAGTGCCTCGTCGACCCAGAACATCGTGGCGTGCGTGAACCGTTCGGGCGTCGCCGTGCTCGACACCGTGCTCGAACAGCTGGCCGCGAGCGACGCGGTGCTGACCAACGACGAAAAGGAACTGGGCGTAGCGCTCGTCGACATCGGCGGAGGCACGACCGACTTCGCGATCTTCGAGCGCGGCAGTCTCTGGCACACTGGTGTCGTGGCGATCGGCGGCGACCATTTCACGAACGACATCGCCGTCGGCCTGCGGACGCCGATTCCCGACGCGGAAAAGATCAAGCGTCGATCGGGGTGCGCGCTGTCGGCCATGGTGGACGAGGACGAGACGATGGAGGTCGCGAGCGTCGGCGGCCGCAAGCCGCGGGTGATGTCCCGCCGGATCCTCTCGGAGATCCTCCAGCCGCGCGCCGAGGAGATCTTCCATCTGCTCTGGGACGAATTCCGTCGTGCCGGCTTCGAGAAGTCGCTCAACTCCGGCATCGTGCTGACCGGCGGCGGCGCGATGCTCGAGGGTCTCGGCGAGGTCGCCGAGCAGATCTTCGATCTCCCCATCCGGCGCGGGGCGCCGGCCGGGCTGGGAGGGTTGGCCGATCACGTGAACAGTCCGGCGTTTGCCACCGCCGTCGGGCTCGTGATGTATGCGCATCGGAATCAGGCGGGAGAGCCGGCGCGGCCGGTAGGCGCAGGAGCGTTCGGCCGCGTGGCCGGGCGGCTGCGCACGTTGTTCAAAGAGTTCTTCTGAGTTTTTTCGGACGAAGCAACAGGAGGTCGGAACCATGGGTGACTTGCGACACAGAAAGACGAGTGACATCGAGCAGACGACGCTGCGCCTGAAACTGGCGGAAGAGACGCGGACCGGCGCCCGCATCAAGGTCGTCGGTGTCGGCGGCGGCGGCAGCAATGCCGTCAATCGCATGGTGCAGGCGGGGCTCGACGGCGTCGAGTTCATCGTGGCCAACACCGACCTGCAGGCGCTGCAGCTCAATCAGGCGCCCGTCAAGCTGCAGATCGGCGCGAAGCTGACCAAGGGACTCGGCGCGGGCGCCGATCCGAACGTCGGCCGCCAGGCGGCGCTCGAGGACACCGAGAAGCTGATCGAGGCACTCGACGGCGCCGACATGGTGTTCGTGACGACCGGCCTCGGCGGCGGCACCGGCACCGGCGCCGCGCCGGTCATCGCCAGCCTCGCGAGCGAGCTCGGTGCGCTCACGATAGCCGTCGTCACCAAGCCGTTCCGGTTCGAGGGCAACAAGCGCCAGATGCAGGCGGCCCGGGGACTCGACGAGCTGCGCGAGTGCGTCGACACGGTGATCACCATCCCCAACGAGCGGCTGCTCGCCACGATCGCGCGCAACACGTCGCTCGGCGAGGCGTTCACGTCGGCAGACGACGTGCTGCGACAGGCGATTCAGGGCATCTCGGACCTCATCCTCGTGCCGGGCATGATCAACCTCGACTTTGCCGACGTGAAGACCATCATGTCCGGCATGGGATTCGCGATCATGGGCACCGGCGTGTCGGAAGGCCCCAATCGCGCGATGGCTGCCGCCAACGCCGCGATCTCCAGCCCGCTGCTCGAAGACGCGTCGGTCAAGGGCGCGCGCGGCGTGATCATCAACGTCACCGGGGGGCCAGACCTCTCGCTCGTCGAGGTCAGCGAAGCGTCGGTCGTGATCCAGGAAGCCGCCCACGAGGACGCGAACATCATCTTCGGCGCCGTGGTCGATCCGAAGATGGAGGGCAAGGTGAAGATCACCGTCATCGCCACCGGCTTCGACCGGCCGTCCGCCGCCAAAAGTCTCAGCCCGTCGTCGGTGCAGACGCCGGTCGATCTCCAGAACTACACCTCCTGGCGGCAGGAGTCCGTTGAGAAGATCGCCGCAACTGGTGGGGGAGGCTCGCGAATCAGCATCACCCGCCGGCCGGCGCTCGATCTGCCCTTGATGTCTTCCCCCGCCGAGCCGGAAGGAAACGGCGCGCCGGGCGCGGAGTTCGAGCCGGTGTCTCCGCTCGATGTGCCGGCGTTTCTAAGGAGACAGAGCGAGGCATAGATCCGCGCTCGCTTCTCGCTGCGCGCGGTCGGCTCGTCGCGGTTCGTGCGCGGGCGTGGTCGGCGGCTCGGCTGTTCCAGCGGCTCGGCGCTACGCCTGGCCCGGGTCGAGCCGCGCGTGGTACACTGCATATATCCACGGCACCTGGGATCGCCGTCTCCTCAGGCACAGGCGTCTGACGATGGCGATGTTGGCAGTGGTGCCGGTGGCATCCTCGATTCGGGCCCGGGCATCGGGTTCCGTTCCATTCGTCGTCGAGCGGGCTGCGACGCGGCCCGTCATCACGCCGCGCATCGATTCACGCCGCGAAAGGCGGCCGGCGTACCAGACACATGAAGCAGTGGGAGTACCGCGAGCGCGCGCGGCAGGTTCTCGCCCGTGAAACGGGCTACGTGCTGAAGCCGCACGGTGGCCGCCTCCGCGTCGCGCTCGCGTTTCCAAACACGTACTGGGTCGGCATGTCCAGCCTGGGGTTCCAGACGGTCTACCGTCTGTTCAACGACCTGGATGACGTCGTCTGCGAGCGCGTGTTCCTGCCGCCGAAGCAGGAGTTGCGCGCCCAGCTCGAGAGTGGCACGCCGCTGCTGACGCTCGAGACTCAGACGCCGGTTTCGGACTTCGACGTCCTGGCGTTCTCGGTCTCGTTCGAGTGGGACTACACCAACGTCGTCACGATGCTGCGGCTGGCCGGCCTGGCCCCGAGGGCCAGTGCGCGGCGCCCGCGCGACCCGCTCGTCGTGATCGGCGGCGCCGTAACGTTCGTGAATCCGGAGCCCCTGGCGCTCTTTGCCGATGTCATTGCCGCGGGCGAGGGCGAGATGCTCGTGCCCGACCTGATTGCGGTGCTGCGCGAAGGCCTGAACCGTGACGAGCAGGCGGCGCGCCTGTCGTCGTTCCGCGGCTTCTACGTGCCGTCGCTCTACGAGGTCCACTACAACGGCGACGGGACGATCGCCGGTTTCGAACCACGCGCCGGCAGCGGCGCTCCGGCAGTGGTCAAGAAAGCGGCGGTGAAGAGCACGGATCGGCTGGACCCGCCGGCCACGTCGATCTTCACGCCCGACACCGAGTTTGGCTCGCGCTTCCTCATCGAAGTCGTGCGCGGGTGCGCAAACCTGTGCCGCTTCTGCTGGGCCGGTTACAACTACCTGCCCGTTCGCGCGTTCCCAGCCGACCGCATCCTCGAGCTGGCGGCCGCCGCGCGGCAGCACTCGAGTCGGGCGGGTCTGGTGTCGATCGCTTTGTGCGACCACCCCGAGATCGACCGGATACTCGACGGCCTGCTCGCGCTCGGCTACGCCATCAGCCCGGCCTCGCTCCGCCTCGACGACCTCACCGACAGCATCGTCCGGCGGCTGCGCGAGAGCGGTGAGAAGTCGATCACCATTGCACCGGAAACCGGGTCGGACCGCCTGCGCCGGGTGATCAACAAGACCGTCACCAACGACGAGATCCTTGCGGCCACGGAGCTCATCTTCGCCAACGGCATCGACAACCTGAAGCTGTATTACATGATCGGGTTGCCGACCGAGACCGACGAGGATCTCGAGGCGATTCGCGACCTGACTGTCGCCATGCGCGACATCATGATGAAGCACGCCCGCCCCCGCGGACACGTCGGCCGAATCGTCGGCAGCGTGAATCCACTGATTCCCAAGCCCGGTACGGCGTACCAGTGGATCCCGATGGAGGATCCCGCGATTACCGACCGGAAGGGCAAGCGGCTGCGGCATCTGCTCTCCGATATCGACAACGTGTACTTCAACATCAAGTCCGAGCGGCATTCCTACTACCAGGCACTGCTCTCGCTCGGCGACCGGCGTGTGGCGGACACCATCGAGGCCGCCGAGCGCAATGGTGGCAACTGGCGCGCCGCCGTGGCCGAGAGCGGACTCGATGCGGACTTTTACATCTTCCGCGACCGGTCGAACGACACCGTGCTGCCGTGGGATATCATCGACGGCGGCATGAAGACTTCGTTCTTCCAGTCCGAGTTCCGTAAGTCTCTCCGCGAGGAGTGGACGCTCCCACCGAAGCGGCAGAAAGAGAACCTCAAGCTGCTCCCCGTGCTCGACTGAGCCGATCCGCGCGCCACTCCTTCATCCCGCCGAGGCCAGGGCCGACTCGGTTTCGAACTCCCCGTACGCCGTCAGGATGAGATCGCGGATGCGGTTCTGCGCTGTCGTGTCGGCGACCGGGCGCAGGAGCGCGAAACTGCGTCGCTCGCCGTTGACGGAGAACTGACGCGCGGGAAACGTGACGTTCCGTCCGTTGCCGGTCTTGCGTTCCCAGACCGCGAAGCCGATGAGTTTCAAGCCTTCGAGTGGTCCCGAGAGGAAGTGCAGCTCGGCGTCCGCGAGCTTGCCCGGCGGGTTGGCTTTGTCGTTCGGTACGATCTTGACGGTCACGGCTTCGCTCCTTCCTGAGAGTGGCAGGCGCTGACTGGACTGGAGGCAGGGCAAGACGCACGCCGGGTTCGAGCTCGGCTGGCACTGTCCGGCGAAGTGTCAGCGTGCAAAGGCGTTCGCGTGTCGAGGAGACAGGGGAGCGGAGAGGCCGCCGGCTGATGCGCAAGCATCCGACAACCGGGGTTGTCGCGTCAGTCGCCGATGAGCATCACCTGCGCCATGGCGAGCGTGTCGGAATGGGTAATCGTCAGGAGAGAACGGCGCACCTGCATGCCGTCGGCGCGGCGCGCAGCTCCGCCGTGGAGCTGTAGCCTCGGCGGCCCACCTCCTCGAATCACTTCGATATCCTTCCAGAGTACCCCGCGCGAGTGGCCCGTGCCGAGCGCCTTCATGGCGGCTTCCTTGGCCGCGAAACGGCCGGCCAGATGCGGGGCGGGGTTGCGCCGCTGGGTACAATAGGCAATCTCTCCCGCAGTAAACACGCGTTGCAGGAAGCGATCGCCGTAGCGTTCGAGGACGTCAGCGAGGCGGGGGATATCGGTGGCGTCGAGCCCGATGCCGAGAATGTTCATGACCGAACCACAGCCTACCCGCGCCTTCGAGTGGACGCAAGCGCCGTGGGGCGGCGTCCTCAGGTGCGTCCCTCTCTCGGCCTGCGCCAATCACTTCTTCACCGCGAACAACCTGACGCTTCGCGATGATGCGGGGGAATGGGGGGCCGTCGCTGGGGCAATAGGCGTGACGCCAGCCGATGTGCTGCTGGTGAGGCAGGTGCACCAGGCGACGGTAGTGGCTGCCTCGAGCGATCGCCCACGCCCCTGGCCCAGGCCCGAGGCTGACGCCATCGTCAGCAACGACCCAACGGCCGCGATTGCGGTTCGAGTGGCCGACTGCGTACCGGTCCTGCTGGCCGAAGAGACCGGCCGGGCCGTTGCCGCCATTCATGCTGGCTGGCGCGGCATCGCCAGCCGCGCGATTATCGCCGGCGTGAGCGCGTTGCAGACGGCCTGCGGTGTGCGGCCAGAGCGCATCATCGCCGCCGTCGGACCGTCGATCGGCCCGTGCTGCTATGAGGTGTCTGAGAGCACCTACCAGGCGTTTCGGGACGCGGGGCACCACTCGTCGATGCTGGAGCGATGGTTTGAACCACGTTCAGCGGGGAAGTGTCACCTCGATTTGTGGCGCGCCACCCGCGATCAACTCGAGGGCGCGGGCGTGATGCCGGACAACGTTCACATCGCCGAACTGTGCACGAAGACGCACGCGGACGTGTTTCATTCCTACCGAGTGCTGGGGGCCCATGCAGGAAGGATGATCGGGATCATCAGAGCCAGAAGCTAGCCTCGGATCATTGACAGGCTTCGCTGTTGCGGCTGGCGGCTCGCTGCTCGCGCTTCGATCGCTAGGTCAGCTGCCGGGTTCGGCGGGTGCCGACTGTGGCTCGGGCGACGGCGCGGCGGCTGGAGCCGGCGCGATGAAGTAGAGGATTCGCGAGCAACTCTCGCACTGCATGACGCTCTCGTTGCGGCGGAGCTCGTTGTAGACCTGGGGGCGAAGCCGGACGTGGCACTGCGTGCAGAGGCCTTCCCGCGCCTCGGACATCGCCAGGCCCTTACGGTGCTTCGATACGCGCTCGAAGAGCGCCAGCGCGCCAGGGGACACGCTCCCGGCGACTTGCGCCCGCTCGGCGTTCGTCTTTTCCAAGTCCTGCTCGGTCGTCACCCGATCGGTATCCATCTGCTGACGGCTGCGGACGACGTCGGCCTGGCCCGATTTGAGTGCTGCCTCGGATGCCTTGAGCTCGCTCGCCAGCGTCTCGGCCTCCTCCATGCGCTCGAGCAGCCGATCCTCCTCGCGCCGCACCACGGCCTCGGCGGCCGTGATCTCGGTCTGCATCGCGTGGTATTCCTTGTTGGTCTTGACCTCCATCAGCTGATCTTTGTATTTGCTCAGCCGGGTCTGCACGGCGGCCAGGTCCTTTTCGATTTCCCTCCGCGAGGCTTGCGAGGCGGCGATCCGTTCTTTCACGCTCGCTACCGCCCCCGTCAGTTCCGCCAGCCGCGTATCGAGTGCCGCCTGCGCGGCCGGGATGTCTGCCGCCCGTCGGCGGAGGCGCTCGCTGGTCGAGTCGAGCTCCTGGAGCTGGATGAGAAGTTTGAGGTCAGGAAGCATCGGGAAATGCTGATTGCTGAATGCTGAATGATGAATCGAATGATGAATGGAATGACCGAGACGAGAAGGAAAACGGGGACGCAGGCAAGGTCATCGAAGCAGACGAAAGGGCAGCGTCTTCCCTCTTCACCCTTCCCCCCTTACTTCAGCATTCAGCATTCAGAATTCAGAATTCCAAAAGTGGGCCCACCAGGATTCGAACCTGGGACGGGCCGGTTATGAGCCGGCGGCTCTGACCGCTGAGCTATGGGCCCACAACAGTCTACAGTCGTTTGTCGGCAGTCGCCAGTCACAGTCGCAGTCCCCAGTCCCAGTCGACAGTCGCGTCCGGCTTCTGCTGACGACCGAGGACTGCCGACAGACGACTGTCCTACGTCCTTCCTTCGAGAAACGCGCGCAGCTTGCGGCTTCTGGACGGATGGCGCAGCTTGCGAAGCGCCTTCGCCTCGATTTGCCGGATGCGCTCGCGCGTGACGGCGAAGCTCTGGCCTACCTCTTCGAGCGTGTGCTCGCTTCCGTCGCCGACGCCGAAGCGCATCTTGATGACCTTCTCTTCGCGCGGCGTCAGCGTCTTCAGCACCGAGTCGGTCTGTTCCTTCAGGTTCAAGTTGATGACCGCGTCGGACGGAGAGACGACCTGGCGATCCTCGATGAAGTCGCCAAGATGCGAATCTTCCTCCTCTCCGATCGGCGTCTCGAGCGAGATGGGCTCCTGCGCGATCTTGAGCACCTTGCGGACCTTCGACACGGGAATGTCCATCCGCTTGGCGATCTCTTCCGACGTCGGCTCGCGGCCCAGCTCCTGCACGAGCGCGCGCGACGTCCGAATGAGCTTGTTGATCGTCTCGATCATATGGACCGGGATGCGGATCGTCCGCGCCTGGTCGGCAATCGCCCGCGTGATGGCCTGGCGGATCCACCACGTCGCGTAGGTCGAGAACTTGTAGCCGCGGCGATACTCGAACTTGTCGACCGCCTTCATCAGGCCGATGTTGCCTTCCTGAATCAGGTCGAGGAACTGCAGTCCTCGGTTCGTGTACTTCTTCGCAATCGACACGACGAGTCGAAGGTTGGCCTCGACGAGCTCCTTCTTGGCCTGTTCGGCCTGGATCTCGCCGCGCGAGATCGTCTCGATTGTCCGCATCAGCTGATCGGGCGTCTCCTCGAGCTCGTCGGCCATGGCCTTGACCTGGACCTTGAGCTCTTTCTGGCGCCGGAGCAGGTTCTTCTTTTCCTCTTCCTTGAGGCGGCTGTTCTTCTTGTTCTTGGGATTGAGCTGCCGCTCGAGCTGGTCGATCTCGCGGCGCACGCGCATCACGGCTTCGACCGATTCCTTGATCTGATCGATCAGCCGGCGCTTGACCGCCTCGGTGAACTCGATTTTGCGGATGAGCTGTGACAGCTCGACCCTGGCGCGGAGCGCCTCCCACCGCACGCGGCGGAACTTCCGCTTGTCGCGCGTGGTCGTGCCCCGGGGCGTCCTCTCGAGCTTCTCCTTGCACTTCTCGAGGCCCATCCACGACTTCCGGACCGCCTCGATCTGGCGCAGCACCTGACGTTTGCGATCGTCGATCTTGTCGTCGGTCAGCTCCTCGTCGACAAACGTCACGAGCTCGCGGATGCTCCGCTCCTCGTTCTTGAGCTGATCGCCCATCGTCATGATCGCGCGGGCGACCGTCGGCGTGCGGGAGATCGACTTGATCACGGCGAGCTTGCCGCGCTCGATGCGCTTGGCAATTTCGACCTCGCCCTCGCGGGTGAGGAGAGGGACCGTGCCCATCTCGCGGAGGTACATCCGGACAGGGTCGTTGGTCTTGTCGAGCGCGCCGGGGGTCAGGTCGAGCTCGAGCTCCTCGGCCCCCTCGCCCGTGCGGTCCAGCAGCTTGTCTTCGCGATACTTCTGTTCGGAATCGACGACTTCGATTCCGGCGCTGCCGAACGTGCTGAATAGATCATCGAGCTCGTCCGACGAGGTGATGTCGGCGGGCAGAAGCTCATTGACCTCGTCGTAGAGCAGGTAACCCTTTTCCTTGCCGATGGAAATGAGCTGCTTTACTTCGTCGTATTTTTCTTCGATCGACAACGGCTTGTCCTCCTGGCGTGCTCGTTCCGGGCGTATCAAAATATGCCGCCTATGATTCCGCAATCAACTGTAACAACGTTTTCTTCCGATCCCACAAGGCAACGATCTCGGTTTCGTGCGTCGCCGCGCCGTCTTCCTGCAGCCGGTCAATCTCACGCTGGACGGCCGCGCGTTCCCGGCTGTAGCGCAGCCGCTTGATCGCCTTGACACAGTCGAGCGGGGGGCCTGGCGGGTGGGGCTGGCGGCCGATTTCTTCGACCAGACGGGCCTCCATACTACTTAGACGCTCGAGAAGCGTTCGCGGTAAGGACTCGGCCGGCCATTCCTGAAGCGCCCGGGCCTGCTCCAGGATGGGTTCGGTAGCCAGCCCGACGAGATCTTCACTTTCGACCTCTCCGAGGGCCGCCACTCCGGCCGCGGGATCGTGGATCAGGGCCCAAATTAAGCCTTTTTCGGCGGTTTTGACCTGATCGAGCCCGACTTTCGGCCGATCCAGGACGGCGACCGCCGTTTCCCGCTTCGCCGCTGCCTTCTTGATTTCCGTCCTCACTACCTCTTCCGTAATCCGGGCCTTGTGCGCGAGCCGGTCTGCAAACTGGTCCCGGGCAGCGGCGTCCGGGATGCGCGCCGCAACCTCGAGCATCCGGCTCAGGAACTCCCGGCGGTTCTCGTCGCGCTGCAGATCCTGTCCCGCGGCGGCCTGATCGAGCAAGTACTCGAGATATTGGCGCGACGTGCGGAGTTTTTCCGCGTATGCCGCGCCGCCTTCGCGGCGGATAAAGGTGTCAGGATCCTCGCCGGCCGGCATCATGGCCACGTTCACCTGGAACCCCTCGGCGACCAGAAGCTCCGATGACCGCACGGCGGCGCCCTTGCCGGCCGCATCGGGATCAAAACTTAGGACGACCTTCGACGCGAAACGTTTCAACAGCCGGGCCTGCGCCGGCGTCAGCGCCGTTCCCGAGGACGCGACGACGTTGGGGATGCCGCCCTGAATCGCCTGCGCGACATCGAAATAGCCTTCAACCATGACGGCGTGCTTGGATTTGATGATGGCCGCCTTGCTCAGATGAAGCCCATAGAGCGTGCGTCCTTTGACATAAATCGGCGTCTCGGGTGAGTTCAGGTATTTCGGAACCTGGCCGGCGTCCATAGCGCGGCCGCCAAACGCGATGATGGTCCCGTTGTCGCGGGCGATTGGAATCATCAGCCGGTTGCGAAACCGATCGATCAGCGTTCCGCCTTCGCGCTCGACGACCAGTCCCGTCCTCGCCAGCGAATCGGCGGCGAAGCCTTCGCCGAGGAGCTTGGTCTTGAGCGCTTCGCGAGAGGGCGGTGCATAGCCCATGCCCAGGAGCTCGATCGTCGCCGGTGTCACGCCGCGGCTCGCGAGCAGGCGTCTCGCGGCCGCTCCGTGAGCGGATGCCAACTGCTCGCGAAACCACGTGGCGGCCACCTCGTGGGCGCGCAGCAGCGTTTCGCGGTCGCGCTTGCTCTCGGGGTCCTGCTGACCATCTTCCGGCTCGGGGACCGGCACGCCGGCCCGCGCGGCCACCTGCCGGACGGCCTCGGGAAACGTGATCTTGTCGTGCAGCTTGACGAACTCGAAGACATCGCCCTTGGCGCCGCACCCGAAGCAGTGAAAAAATCCCTTGTCGCCGTTGACGTGGAACGAGGGCGTCTTCTCACCGTGAAAGGGACAGAGTCCCTTCCACGTGGCGCCGCTGCGTCTGAGCGCCACGCGCTCCTGGACCACCTGCACGATGTCGGCGTGCGACTTGAGGTCCTCGATGAAGTTGGGCGGGAAGAGCGCCATCTATTCCTTGAACTCGACCACGGTCACGCCGCCGCCACCCTGTTCGGGAGGAGCGGATGCAAAATGCGCGACGAACTTGTGCTCGTGCAGGAACTCAGCGATGGCGCGGCGGAGCTGGCCGGTTCCGTACCCGTGAATCAGCCGGACGCCCGGCACCTCGGCCATGAGCGCCTCGTCGAGAAACTTCTCCGCGCGCGCGAGCGCCTCGTCCACGCTGCACCCGATCACGTTCAGCTCGGTGACGGACCCCTCGCGCGGCTGGAGCTCGACGTGGACGCGGACTTTGGCCGGCTGCGCCGGCCCGACGCTCGCGGGCACCAGGACCCGCAGCTCGTCCACACGAGCGCGGAGTCGCTTGCCCCGGACGTCGATTTCGGCCTCGCGGTCGTGCAGCGCCTGCACGATGCCCTCGAGTCCGAGCCCACCGACCTTGACGCGGTCGCCGATGGCCGGCGCCTTGCCCGGGAGCTCCTGCGCGGTGACCGGCGACGCTGTCGCAGCCTCCGGTTCCGGGTCGGTGGCGCGGAGCCGCTGGCCGATGGCCTCGACAGCGGCCCGGGCCTCCGCTCGCGCGGCGCCCGTCTCGCCGGTGGGAATGACCAGTCGCGGCGCGGCACGTCGTTCCGCCTCGGCGGCCATCGCATCCGTCCGGACCTTCAGTGCGTCGACCACGGCGTCGATCTGACGGCGCGCATCACGCAGTCGATCGTCGATGCGCTCTTCGAGCCGGCGCCGGAATGTTTCCTCGCGGTTGCGGAGCTCCTGCTCGCGCGCCTGCATCTTGGTCGCTTCTTCTTCGAGCGCGGCCCGTTCGCGCGCGGCCAGCCGCCGCTCGTGTTCGAGCGACTGGATGTCCCGCTCGACCTTCGCCAGGTGCTCGGCGAGCTGGGCCTCGCGAACGCTGCGGTGCTGACGGGCGCTGTCGATGATCGCGTCGGGCAGCCCGAGCCGCGTCGCGATTTCGAGCGCCAGGCTGCTGCCAGGCGAACCGTAGTTCAACCGGTAGGTCGGCGCGAACGTCGCAGGATCGAAGCCAAACCCGGCCGGCGTGACGCCTTCGGTCGTCACCGCGTACGATTTCAACGCGTCGTAATGCGTGGTCGCCACCACCATCGCCCCGCGTACGCGGAAGTGGTCGATCATCGCCATGGCGAGCGCGCCGCCCTCGTTCGGATCGGTCCCGCCCCCGGCTTCATCGAGGAGCACGAGCGCCGGCAGCGTCAACGCGCGGTCCATTGCCACGATGTTCGCGATGTGCCCCGAGAACGTGCTGAGGCTTGCCGCGATCGACTGTTCGTCTCCAATGTCGGCGAACACCGAGCGGAACACCGGCACCTGCGTGCCATCGGACGCGGGAACGAGCAGGCCCGTCTGCGCCATCAGGGGAAGAAGGCCCGCCGTCTTGAGCGCGACGGTCTTGCCTCCGGTATTCGGCCCGGTCACAACGAGGACGCGCACCGGTGGCATGACCAGCACGTCGACAGGGATCGGCGATCGGGGCTCGGGTCTCGGGGCTCGGGCTTCCTGATCCGCCGTTGCCGAATCGTCAGCGGTCCCAAGATGCCGTCGTACTGCAGGGATCAACAAGGGATGGCGGGCGGCGCGCAGCTCGAGCCGGCCGTCGCTGGCAATTGCGGGCTGAATCCCGTCGACGAGCAGCGAGAACCGTGCCCGAGCCTGGAGGATATCCAGCTCGGTCGCCGCGTCGACGGTCCGCTGCAGGTCGCCTGCTCGACGCCTGAGGGCGTCGGCCAGCGCAAGCAAGATCCGCCGGACTTCCTCCGCCTCCTGCTGCTCGAGCGCGACGATGTCGTTGTTGATCTCGACCGTGCTGAGCGGTTCGAGGAACAGGCTGGCGCCGCTGCCGGAGCTGCCGTGCACGATTCCCGGAATCGCGGTCCGATGCTCGCTGCGGACGACGAGGACGTACCGGCCGTTGCGATCGGTGACGATCTGCTGCTGGAGGTACTTCGACGTGTCGCGGCCGCGAAGGTAGGACTCGAGCGTTCCGCGCAGCCGCGCCCGCTGCTTCCGCAGGCGGTCGCGCAGGTTCGCGAGCTCCGGGCTGGCGTCGTCGACAACCTCGTACGTCGGACCGATCTTGCGCCGGATGTCGCCGATCTCCTGCTGGAACGACGCGGCTGTTTCGGCGATGGCGGCGAGCATCGGAAAGCCGCTGCGGACCCTGCGCACGCCGCTGCAGGTGGCGTCGACCGATGCGAGAAACCCGGCGAGGTTGACGAGCGACTGCGGTTCGAGGACGCGGCCTTCGACCGCGAGCGACATCAGGAGGGCATCGAGATCCTCCGGCGCCTGCAGCCCGATTTCGCCGTCGCGCAGGAAGCGCGTCGTCTCGGCTGTCGCGGCAAGGGCCGTCGCGACCGCACGTGCGTCGGTCAGCGGCTGCAGCTTCGCCAGACGCGCCGCGCCAGGCGGCGTCTGCGCGAAGCGGCGCACCGCTTCGACGATCCGGTCGTATTCGAGCGCCCTCAGGGCACCGGCGTGCATGAGACCTTTGAAAATGCTGGTGAGCGTCAGGCTCGACAGGGCAATCGCTGAGTATAGCGTGGACGGGGTTCAGGGTTCAAGGTTCAGGGTTCGAACCTAGAACCCTGAACCTTGAACCCTGAACTAATCCAAATGATTGATCGCGCTGGCAACCGCCGCGGCGCCGAAGCCGTTGTCGATGTTGACGACCGACACGCCGCTCGCGCAGCTGTTGAGCATGGCCATGAGCGCGGTGAGGCCACCGAAGCTGGCACCGTATCCCACGCTCGTGGGTACGGCGATAACCGGCACGCTGACGAGGCCGCCGATGACGCTCGGCAGCGCTCCCTCCATTCCGGCGACAGCAACGATGACGCGCCCGGCGGTCAGGCGTGCGTGCTCGGACAGGAGGCGGTGAATCCCCGCAACCCCCACGTCGTAGAGACGATCCACCACGTTGCCCATCAACTCGGCTGAAACCGCAGCCTCTTCCGCGACCGGCAGGTCGGCCGTCCCGGCGGCGGCGACAACGATCGTCCCGCGGCCGGGTGGCAACTCGCCGAGCGCGAGCGTAATGGTTCTGGCCAGCTCGTGGAAATTTGCGCCGGTGACTCGTGTCGAGACTGCCTCGAACGCGTGCCGATCCGTGCGGGTCACGAGCAGGCTGTGGCCGGCGGCGACGATGCGCTCGGCGATGCCAGCGATCTGTTCTGGGGTCTTGCCAGGGCCAAAAACGACTTCCGGCACTCCCTGCCGCAGCGCGCGATGGTGGTCGACGCGCGCGAAGCCAAGATCTTCGAACGGCGCCTGGCGCAGATATTGAAAGATGCGGTTCTGGGCTGCCTCAGGCGTGAGCGATCCGGAACCGACTTCGGCGAGAAGCGTCTGCAGCTCGGCGCGGGTCATTTGCCTGACTGCTTTGACTTTGGGGGCACCCCGGCACTAATATCAAGGATTGTGCAGGTTGGCAGATTCATTAGCCTATGTCGTTTACTGAGACGCTGATTCTCGTCCTGTACTTTTTCGTCCTGAGCATCCTGGCCATCTACGGCTGGCACCGCTATTACCTTGTGTATCTTTACATGAAACACAAGGGCAACGTGCCGCCCCGGATGCCGCCGCCTGAGGTGCTGCCGAGGGTTACGGTCCAGCTGCCCATCTTCAACGAGATGTATGTCGCGGACCGCCTGATCGACGCGGTCTGCGAGATCGACTATCCGCGCGAGCTGCTCGAGATCCAGGTCCTGGACGACTCGACGGACGAGACCACCGACATTGCCGAGCTGGCCGTCCGGCGCCACGCGTCGCGTGGCTTCGACATCAAGTACCTCCATCGTGTGGATCGCACGGGTTACAAGGCAGGCGCCCTCGAGGCGGGCCTCAAAGAGGCGTCCGGGGAATTCATCGCCATCTTCGACGCCGACTTCGTTCCGCCGAAGGATTTCCTGCTCCGGACGCTCGGCTACTTCGAGCGCGATCCGAAGGTGGGGATGGTGCAGGCGCGTTGGGGGCACCTCAACCGCGACTACTCGCTGCTGACGCGCATCCAGTCCATCCTCCTCGACGCCCACTTTGTGCTCGAGCACGGCGGCCGGAATCGCGCGGGCTGTTTCTTCAATTTCAACGGCACCGCCGGGGTCTGGCGTCGCGAGACGATTGGCGACGCCGGCGGTTGGCAGCACGACACGCTGACCGAGGATCTCGACCTGAGCTACCGCGCGCAGCTCCGGGGCTGGCGCTTCATCTTCGTGCCGGATCTGGTGTCGCCGGCGGAAGTGCCGGTTGAGATGAACTCGTTCAAATCGCAGCAGCACCGCTGGGCGAAGGGGTCGATCCAGACCTGCATCAAACTGATGCCGCGCATCCTGCGGTCGTCTCAGCCGCTCGCGGTCAAGGCCGAAGCCTTTTTTCACCTGTCGGCGAACTTCAACTACCTGCTGATGTCGCTGCTGTCGCTACTGATGTTCCCGGCGATGGTCGTGCGCTACAGCATGGGATGGTCGGAGATGATGCTGATCGACGTGCCGCTCTTCCTCGCGGCCACGGCCTCGGTCGGCAACTTCTACATCGTCTCGCAGCGTGAGCTCTACTCGGACTGGAAGCAGCGTCTCAGGTATCTGCCCTTCCTGATGTCGATCGGCATCGGCCTGTGCGTGAACAACACGCGGGCCGTGCTCGAAGCCATGTTCGGCAAACAGAGCGAGTTCGCACGCACCCCGAAGTACGGCATCGAGCGCAGCGGCGACGAATGGGCCGGCAAGAAGTACCACCAGTCGGTCGGCGTCCAACCGCTCGTCGAAGTGGCGCTCGGCCTCTACTTCACCGCCACGGTCTTCTACGCCCTCTCGAACCAGATCTACGGAACGCTGCCGTTCCTGATGCTCTTCCAGGTCGGCTTCCTCTACACGGGCCTGCTCTCGATCCTCCAGCAGTTCACCGACGAGGACATGGTCCAGCAGCCGGAAGTCGCGAAATAGGGTTCAACCCTTTTGAACTCCCTGAACTTTTTGAACCCGTTTCCACGCGGCTCCGACCGCCCTGATATGATCCGGGAATGACCTCCGAAGCGAAGCCCAAAGCCGGCCTCGAAGACGTCGTCGCCGCGACATCGGCGATCTGCTATCTCGACGGCGATCGTGGCGTGCTGGCGTACTTCGGGTACGACATTCACGACCTGGCGCAGGGCGCGACATTCGAGGAGGTCTGCTACCTGTTGTGGCACGGACGCCTGCCCAACCGTGCCGAGCTTGGCGACCTGCAGTCGCAGCTCGCGGCCGCTCGGCCGCTCGGCGAGCCCATCCTTCGCTTCATGAAGCAGTTGCCGTCATCCGACGGCATGGACGCGCTGCGCACGCTGACCTCGATTCTGGGTCATTTCGATCCTGAAGCGTCCGACAACTCGCAACAGGCGAACTACCGCAAGGCCGTCCGCCTGACGGCGCAGCTCGCAAGCCTTGTCGCGACCTACGGCCGGCTGCAGGCGGGTGGCGGACCGATTCAGCCGGACCCGGCCCTTGGCCACGCCGCGAACTTTCTCTACATGCTGACGGGGACGCGCCCCAACGCGCTCTCGACGCGGGCGTTCGACATCGCGCTCGTGCTGCACGCCGATCATGAGCTGAACGCCTCGACGTTCGCGGCGCGCGTCGCGGCCGCGACCCTGACCGACCTGCACTCGGCAACCGTCGGCGCCATCGGCGCGCTCAAGGGGCCGCTCCACGGCGGCGCGAATGCCGACGTCATGCGCCTGCTCATCGAGATCGGTCAGGATGCGAGTCCCGAGCGTATCGACGACGCGATTCGCGGGAAGCTGGCGCGGAAGGTGAAGATTCCGGGATTCGGTCACCGCGTCTATCGAACCGAGGATCCGCGCGCCACGCACCTTCGACGCATGTCCGAGGAGCTCGGCAAGCGCGCCGGCAACACGCGCTGGTTCGACATGTCCCGCCGCATCGAGCAGCTCGTGACCGGCGAAAAAAAGCTCTATCCCAACGTCGATTTCTACTCGGCGTCGACCTACTACACGCTGGGCATCCCGATCGATCTGTTCACGCCGATCTTCGCCGTGAGCCGGATTTCCGGCTGGACGGCGCACTGCCTTGAGCAGTACGCCAACAACCGGCTCATCCGGCCCCGAACCGACTACATCGGTCCGGCCTACCCGCAGCGGTTCGTGGCGCTGGATCAACGATAGGCTCAAGGCTCAGGGCTCAAGGCTCAGGGAAAAGCGTGCTGTCGACTCAGAGCGGCAGGCTCTTCTCATCAGAAAGCTCTTGCCTGAGCCCTGAGCCCTGAGCCCTGAGCCAAGCTATAATCACCTGTTCCCATCCACATGGATCCGCGCAACATCCGCAACTTCTCCGTCATCGCCCACATCGACCACGGCAAGTCGACGCTGGCCGACCGTTTTCTCGAGATGACGGGCGCGCTGCAGGCTCGCGAGATGGAGGCGCAGGTCCTCGACACCATGGACCTCGAGCGCGAGCGCGGGATCACGATCAAGGCGCACGCGGTCCGGCTGACCTACAAAGCCGATGACGGGCAGGTGTACGTCCTCAATCTGATCGACACGCCGGGGCACGTCGACTTCTCCTACGAGGTGACGCGGTCGCTCGCCGCGTGCGAGGGCGCACTACTGCTGGTGGATGCGTCCCAGGGCGTCGAAGCGCAGACCCTCGCCAACGCCTACCTGGCGGTCGAGAACAACCTCGAGATCATCCCAGTCATCAACAAGATCGACCTTCCCGGCGCGCAGCCCGACGAGGCGAAACGGCAGATCGAGGACATCGTCGGCCTCGATGCGAGCCACGCGATTCTCGCGAGCGCCAAGGAAGGCACAGGCGTCCACGAGATTCTCGAAGCGATCGTGACCCGATTGCCGCCACCGACCGGCAGCCCTGACGCGCCGCTCAAGGCCCTCATCTTCGACTCGTGGTACGACGCGTATCGCGGCGTCATCATCCTCACGCGCGTGCTCGATGGTGTCCTTCGGCCCGGCATGAAGATCAAGCTGATGGCCAAGGGGCAGGAGTACGAAGTCGAGCAGGTCGGCACGTTCTCGCCCAAGCCCACTGCGGCGACGGAACTGGGCGTCGGCGAGGTCGGGTTCGTGTTCGCGGCGATCAAGACGGTCACCGACGCGCAGATTGGCGACACGATCACCGAGTCGGCGCGGCCGACGGCCGAGGCCTTCCCGGGATTCAAGGTGAGCAAGCCGATGGTCTTCGCTGGGCTCTATCCGGTCGAAGGGAGCGAGTACGCCCAGCTGCGCGAAGCGCTCGAGAAGCTGCGGCTGAACGACGCGTCGTTCTTCTTCGAACCCGAGACCTCGGCGGCGCTTGGCTTCGGCTTCAGGTGCGGCTTCCTCGGCCTGCTGCACATGGAGATCGTCCAGGAACGCCTGGAACGCGAGTTCAACCAGGATCTGGTCACGACGGCGCCTGGCGTTCTCTATCGCGTGACGACGACCGACGGCGTGGTGCAGGAGATCGACAGTCCCGCGAAGCTGCCCGATACGGGCCGGATTGCGAAATTCGAGGAGCCGGTGATCACGGCGATGATCCTCACCCCCTCGGAGCACGTCGGCGGGATCCTCGCGCTCTGCCAGGACAAGCGCGGCGTCCAGAAGGGCATCGAGTATCTGTCATCGGACCGCGTGCTCATCACCTACGAGCTGCCGTTCAACGAGGTCGTGCTCGATTTCTACGACCGCCTGAAGACGATGTCGCGCGGTTACGCGTCGCTCGACTACCACGTGACGGGCTATTGGGAATCGCCGCTCGTCAAACTCGATATCCTGGTCAACGAGGAGCCCGTTGACGCGCTGTCGACGATTGTCCACAGGGACATGGCCTATACGCGCGGCCGCGCGCTGGCCTCGAAGATGCGTGAGCTGATACCCCGGCAGATGTTCGAGGTCGCGATCCAGGCGGCCGTCGGCAGCCGCATCATCGCGCGGGAATCGGTCAAGGCGCTGCGGAAGAATGTGCTCGCGAAGTGCTACGGCGGCGACATCAGCCGCAAGCGCAAGCTCCTCGAGAAGCAGAAAGAAGGCAAGAAGCGCATGAAGCGCGTCGGCAGAGTCGAAATCCCCCAGGAAGCGTTTCTCGCAGTGCTCAAGGTCGGCCAGGAGTAGAGAACAGACAGCTCAAGAGCGCCCGCGGCCCGAGCGCGGCGCGCAGTCGCCGCGCGAGAGCGAGTGGGGGTGGGGCCCCACGAGCATTGATGAATGCAGACAAAATGTCACTAGCCATCCGGACCTTCTAACATGCCGGCCACTTTTCGTAAGTCCACGATCCGGGAATACTTCGAATCCATCGTCATCGCCGTGATCCTGGCGCTCTTCGTGCGCACGTGGGTCGTGCAGGCGTTCAAGATTCCGACCGGCTCGATGGAGAACAACCTGCTCATCGGCGATCACTTGCTGGTGAACAAGTTCGTGTTCGGGCCCACGGTCGCGCTCGATCGGGCGCTGCTGCCGGTCCGCGACATCACGCGCGGCGACATCGTCGTCTTCAAGTATCCCGAGGAGCCGGAGCGTGACTTCATCAAGCGCGTCATCGGCCTGCCCGGCGACACGGTGGAGCTCCGCGCCAAGAAGGTCTACGTCAACGGGCAGCCGCTCGACGAGCCCTACGTTCATTTCCTGACGCCGGCATCGGACGGGTCGGAGGTCACGTCAATGGACGTGCGCGAGCGCTACGGGCCTGTCACCGTCCCGCCTGGTCAGTACTTCGTGATGGGGGACAACCGGGACAACTCGCAGGACAGCCGCTACTGGGGCTTTCTGCCGAGGAATTATGTCAAGGGCAAGGCGATGATGATCTACTGGTCGTACGAGTCGGATCGCGACGACTTCGTGGACGGCGGATATGGCGCCGCGGTTGGCAGGATTTTCTCGGTCGTGACGCACTTCTTCACGAAGACACGCTGGGAGCGACTGCTCCACCAGATTCACTGAGCCGGCCGACCTCACGAGCGACCTCGGCGGCGTAGGCCCCGTCTTTCACGCTGCCAAGGTTGATCTCCACGTTCAATCTGGCGCCCCGCAGCCCCGCGCGCAGCAGCTCCAGGCCGACCTGCACATCACTCGACGCGTTCGGGTTGCCATGGGCCTGCATGATCGGTCCAAGCGCGATGCCAGCGCTGCACGCCCGCATGACGTCGAGCGGCGCGGCGATTGCCGCTTTGAGTGCATCCTGAATTCCCCTCGCTCGGGCGGCCTTTTCTTCGTCGCTGGCCTTGGGCATCCGATAGGCGCTGACGACCAGCTCGTACGCCTCGCTGTCGCGGTCCACCAGCGCCTCGAGGTCGTTCGCCAGCGACGTGCAGCGTTCGCCGGCGTCGCGCAGGTTCTGCAGATCCGCGTCGGCCGTCGCCCGGGGCTTCGGCAGCCCGGCGGCCATCGCAAGCAGCGACGCGCCCACGGCGCCGGCGAGGGCTGCGGCCGAACCGCCACCCGGCGTCGGCGCCGGCGATCGAAACTCCTCGAGCAGCGCCTTGACGGTCTTGTGCGTCAACATCATGTGGTCACCAGGTCGCCAGCTGCCACGGTTCCTCGTTTGAGCACGCCCTGAACGGCGTGCGCACCTACATGTAGCAGGTCAGTGGCATCGCCGCGCACGATGACCGCGTCGGCCAGCTTGCCTGGTTCCAGGCTGCCCACCTCGTTCGCGCGGTCGAGCGACCAGGCGGCGTTGATTGTGGCCGCGGTCACGGCTTCCTCGAATGTCAGGCCCATCCCGAAGCACGCGAGCGTCATCGCGAAGGGCATGGACGGCGAGAATCCACCGCCCGGGTTGACGTCGGTCGCGAGTGCGACGGGCACTGACGCATCGATGAACGCGCGCGCCGGCGCGAATCGTCCGAGCTTGAGATAGAAGGCGGCCGTCGGGAGGAGCGTTGCCGTTACGCCGGCCTTCGCCATGGCCGCGATGCCCTCGTCGGGCACGAAGATGAGGTGATCCGCGGATCGCGCCCCGACAGCGGCGGCGACCTGCGATCCACCGCTCGCGCCGAGCTCGTCGGCGTGGATGCGTGCCTTGAGGCCCGCGCGCCGGCCCGCCTCGAGGATTCTTCTGGACTCAGCGGCGCTGAAGACCCCGGTCTCGCAGAACACATCACACCATTCCGCCAACCCGGCCACGGCCGCCGCGGGGATCATCTGGTCCACGACCAGATCGAGGTAGCCTGCGCGGTCGGATCGATGCTCGATGGGCACCTCGTGGGCACCCATGAAGGTCGCGACAATGTCGATCGGGTGCGACTGGTCGAGTCGTCGGATGACCCTGAGCATCTTCAGCTCCGTCTCGAGGTCGAGACCGTAGCCGCTCTTGATTTCGCAGGTCGTGGTGCCGCACGCGAGCATGGCGTCGAGTCGCGCTCGCGCGTGGGCCGTCAGCTCGTCTTCTGTCGCGGCGCGCGTGGCTGCCACGGTCGACACGATGCCCCCGCCCGACGCTGCGATGCTTGCATAGGTCTCCCCCGCGAGTCGCCTCCGGAGCTCTGTACGCCGGTCACCGGCAAAGACCGCGTGGGTGTGGGGATCGACGAAACCTGGCAGGATGGACCAGTGGCGCGCGTCGATGACGTGCGCGTCCGGCGGGAGCGTGCCCGTGCGCTCGAGGTCGGCTGTGCGCCCGGCAAAGAGGATCCGTCCGCCGGCGGTCGCGAGCGCGCCGTCTGTGATGATCTCGAGCCGGCCCTGAGCGGCCCCTCTTCGCGGCGCCGGGCCGGCGCACGTGATCAGCTGGCGGCAGTGGCGAAGAACCAGCAAGGTGCCGGATTTCTAGCCCCGTTCGTCCGCGGCCCGTGGAGCCTCCGTGGGCCACTGGGCCGGCGCCGCCGCGCCGGGTGCTTCGGCCTGGCGCGGACGATGGAGCAGCACCTTGTCGTCGGATCGGTCCTGCTCGCGGATGAACTCCAGCGCCCGGTAGAGCGCCTGAATCGATCCTTCGAGCGATCCTTCGACGTCACGGCGTCGCAGGCGGAGCTCGTTGATGTCGCGCTCGACCTCCTCGAGGCGGCCCTGCGCCTTCTGGAGCAGCAAGTCCGCGCGCCCCTGCGCCTCTCGGATGATGAGCTTTGACTCGGTCTGCGCCGACTCCTTGATTTCATCAGCCAGCCGTTGGGCAGTGAGGAGCGTGTTGCGGAGGTTGGCCTCGCGGTCGCGGTGCTCGCCGAGCAGCGCTTCCTGCCGTACGAGATCCTGCCGAAGCCGGTCGATTTCGCGCAACGCGTGCTCGTAGTCGTCGGCCGCTTCGGTGAGGAAGGCGACAACTTCGGTGCGGTCGAACCCGCGCAACTGCGTGCGGAAACGCTGTTGTTTGAGGTCGAGCGGCGCGATCCGCATCACGCGCTCGGCCGGCGACGATCCGGCACTCGCGGCTGACGTGCTGGCGGGCGGGTTCGTGCGGTCGAACATAGGATCCTCCGTTTGGTCGGGGCGATATAGGTCAGGCTTCAATCGGCGCTCTGCCTCGGCGTGTCCGTCGTGAGTTGCGGCGTGCGTCGTGCGCCGAAGATGGCGGTGCCCACCCGGACGATGGTCGATCCTTCTTCGACGGCGGCCTGGTAGTCGTGACTCATTCCCATCGACAGATGATGCAGGGCCGACGCCGGCACGCCCGCATCGATCAGGTCATCGCGAAACTCGCGCAGGCGCGCAAACCACGGTCGCGTCGACTCCGGATCGTCACTCCACGGCGGAAGCAGCATCAGCCCAATCAGCCTGAGATGCCGGGCGTCGACGCCTGCGCGCACCGATCGTCCCGCCTCGTCCGGTGGCGCGCCGAACTTCGTCGCTTCCCCCGCGAAGTCTACCTGCACCAGCACGTCGAGGGGGGCGCTTCCACGAGGCCGCGCCGCCGCGGCATCATCGAGCCGTTGGAGCAGCTCGACCGAATCCACTGACTGGATGCAGGCGAAGCTCGCGGCAGCCTTCTTCGCCTTGTTCGACTGCAGATGGCCGATGAGATGCCACCTCGCCGGGATATCGGCTGTGTCGGCCATCTTCTGCAGGCCTTCCTGCACCTTGTTCTCGCCAAACTCCCGCTGCCCGGCGTCCCACGCCTCGCGCACGCAGTCGGCGCCGAACGTCTTCGAGACGGCGACGAGCGTGATGTCCGATGCCTGACGTCCGGCGCGACGGGCAGACTCGGCGATGCGCTCGCGAACTTCGGCCAGATTGTTGGCGATGGACATGGCGATGGGTTCAGGAGGCTCAGGGCTGAACCCTGAACCTTGAACCCTGAACTATTTCTTGATCGCCTTCAACATGCCCTTCGCCTGTTCGGCGTACTGGCCGGACGGCTCGAGCTTCAGGTACTCCTCCATGGACTTGACGGCCTCGGGGAGCTTGCCCTGGTTCACCATCGCCATGCCGAGCCAGTAGTGGGCTTCGGCCATCTTCGGATCGGCGGCGACCGCCTGCTCGAAGAGCTTCTGCGCGTCAGGAATCTTGCCGGCGTTCCACGCGATGACGCCTTGATTGAAGACCGCCGACGCACTCACACCGCCCCCCGCGGCCCCGCTCGAGGCGGCCAGCAGCTTCTGCGCCTGCGCACCCGCCTCGGTCGCCTGGTCGAACTTCTTCTGCGCGTTGTACAAGTTGGCGAGGCCCATGTAGGCCTCAGCGGAGTCGGGCTTTACCTCGAGCGCCTTCTTGTACGCCGCCTCGGCCTGGTCGTAATCCTTCTTCTTCATGTAGACCGCGCCGATATTCGTCTGGCATTCGACACACTTGGGCACCTTCGCGAAGACCTCGTTGAACTTCGCGATGGCCTCGTCGTACTTCTCCTCGTTGCTGAGCGCGACGCCCTGCTCGAACGCTGTCTTGACCGCGGCCATCTCGGCTTCGGCCTTCTTCCGGTCCGCGTCCGAAGCAGCCCCTCCCCCAGCGGCGGCGGCCTTCAGCGTGAAGTTCTGCTCCTTCTCGTCGATGCTGACCTTGACCTCGACGGTCTGGCTGAGATTGCCCTTGCTGGCGGTGACGACGTACGTGCCGGGTGCGAGAAACTGGCTGTACTCGCCACGCTTGTCGGTCTTTCCGGTGATCTTCCGGTTGATCTCCTTGCTTTCCATCACGATCGTCGCGCCTTCGACCGGCTTGTTTTCCGCGTCCACGACCTTGCCCTTGAGGCGGCCGGTCTGTGCGTAGCCGATCGTCGACAAGGCCGTCAGGCCCAGCACAAACGCGCCGAGCGTCAACCCGATACGTGCCCTCGTCATTCGAACCTCCATTTATTAATGCTCGCGGGGCCCCACCCCCGCTCGCTGCTGCCTCGCGCCTTCCGCCTTCGCAGAAGCTTCGGCGGACCGCCGTAGCCTTGGCGGAGGCTGGTCGCGCTCGGCAGCGGCCGCAGGCGCTGCCGAATGAGCGCCTGTGTTCAGTTCAATTCCAGTCCGGCTCGACCGACCTTGTTCGCTGCCTCGCGCGTTCCGCCTTCGCAGAAGCTTCGGCGGACCGCCGTAGCCTTGGCGGAGGCTGGTCGCGGTCGGCGGCGGCCGCAGGCGCTGCCGAATGAGCGCCTGTGTTCAGTTCAATTCCAGCCAGGCCCGACCAAGCGCCGTCGCGCGCGCCCATGCCAACTGGGACTTGCTCGGCAAACTTATCTGATGGCTCAGTTTACACGATGTTCGTGATCAGGTACTCGCGCACGGCGCCGCGGCGGGACGCGCGCGAGTTGATGGCCCGGCGTGCCTCCACGGTCCTGGCTCTGAGGCCCGCGGACCGCGCTTCTACGTTATCGGCGTAGAGCCGGCGGATGTCGGGGGCTACGGAATTGCTGAGCAGTACCGACGCGCCGAGCCGGGCGAGTCCAACTACCGCCTGCTGGAGGCGCGCCTGCTCGTCGGGGCCGAACTTCGACGCCGTGTACGACGTGAAATGCGACGTGCGGCTGACCGGTGCGTAGGGAGGATCCAGGTATACGAAATCGCCAGGCCGGCCTTCGGCCAGAGCCTCCTCGAACCGCCTCACCTCGACGGTCAGCCCGGGCCGTCGGAGTGCCGCGGAGAGCCGTCTGAGGTTCGGCGCATCACAGATCGTGACCCTCTCGTAGCGTCCGACCGGGACGTTGAAGCCGCCCCGCGAGTTCAGGCGGAAGAGACCGTTGTAGCCGGTTCGGTTGAGGTAGATGAGCATGGCCGCGAGCGGCGGCGTGTAGGCCTTCGCCGGGTCGTCGCACGCGTGGACGTCGCGCCGGAGAGCGTTGAACTGTTCGTCGCGGACGGCGTAAAAATGGCGCGCGCCATCCACCCGGTGGCCAGCCTCGAGGGTGTCCAACACCTCGATGACCGCCTCGACATCGTCCCGGACCATGCGGTAGCAGCCGATCACATCCGCGTTGATGTCCGAAAGGTGCACGTCGCGCGAGTCGAGCAGCCCCTGGTTGTGACAGTCGAGAAAGACGGCGCCGCTGCCGAGGAACGGCTCGACGTACCGGCTGAAGCTGCCCGGGTAGTAGCGTCGCAAGGTCGGCAGGAGTTGCCGCTTGCCGCCGGCCCATTTGAGGATCGGCCGAGCCACCGCCACGGCCTCCGCCGCCTGCCTAGACGTCGTCATCAATGGCTTCGTCGTCTGCGGTCGCCCCGAAGAATCGCGCGATGTCGAACAGGTCGTGCGTGACCGGGGCCGGGGGCAGCGATGCGAGAAACCGCCGCCCGTAGCCCATCGTCTTCAGCCGCGGGTCGAGGACGGCCAGGACGCCGCGGTCCTGACGATGCCGAAGCAGGCGTCCCAGTCCCTGTTTGAGCGTCAGGATGGCGAGCGGGATCTGATATTCGCCGAATGGCGACCCGCCGCGCGCGCCGATGGCTTCGACGCGAGCGGCGGTCACGGGATCGCCGGGCGAGGCAAAGGGCAGCTTGTCGATGATGACGCAGCTCAGCGCCTCGCCGACGACGTCGACGCCCTGCCAGAAGCTCGAGGTGGCGAGGAGCACCGCGTGGGGCGTAGCCTTGAAGTCGCGCAGGAGCGCCGAGCGCGGCGCCGTCCCCTGGACGAGGATCGGGTATTCGAGCTCGGCGGCCGCGAGCCGGTGGACTTCGCGAAGGTTCGCGTAGCTCGTAAAGAGCACGAACGCACGGCCCGACGTCAGCTTCAGAATCCCGATGATCTCCCGCGCCGCCGCCGCGGCGAATTCAGGCCGGCGCGGGTCCGGGATGCCTCTGGGAAGGTAGAGGATCGCCTGACGCGGGTAGTCGAACTCCGAATCGAGCTTCAGCTCGGTTGCGCGCCCGACGCCGAGCCGTCCCTTGACGTAGTCGAACGCGCCGTCGACGGTGAGCGTCGCCGAGGTCAGCACGGTGGCGTCCATGCGGTCGAGCAGCAGGTCGCGGATGGTCGACGATACGTCGATCGGTGACGCCCTGAGGAAGACACCCCGGCCACGCGTCTCCAGAAAGTAGACGTAGCCCGCATCGTCGGCGCGCAGCAGGAACCGGAGATCGTCCTTGATCTCGGCCGCGCGTCGGCCGAGGGCGAGGACATCCTCCGGCACATCCTTGGCCAGCGCGATGTCCGCTTCGAGCGCTTCGAACGCTGCCATCAGCGTCGCGCCCTCGTCGCCAAGCGGTGCGAGGTCTGACGTCTTCACGCGTACGCGGGTCTCCGATCCCCGCGCCGTCGGCGCGTCGAATCTGAGCATCTGGAGCGCCGAGAAGAACCGCCTCGCGTCGTCGCGGATTCGACGGACGTCGCCCGCGATCTGCTCGCGGCGTTCGCCGTCGGTCACCAAGCGCGCCCCCACGGCCCGGTCTACGTCGCGAACGAGGTCGTCCACGCGATAGCCGCTCACCGAAAGCCCGAAGTACTGCGTCGCGACGTCTTCGAGCTGGTGTGCCTCGTCGACGATCGCGTTGCGGCAGCGCGGGATCACTTCGCCGAAATTGCTCTGCCGGACGGCGGCATCGGCACAGAGCAGATGGTGGTTGACGATGACGATATCGGATTCGGCCGCGCGCTGTCGCATCTTGACGACGAAGCAGTCACCGTAGCGCGGGCACTCGGCACCGATGCAGTTCTCGGTCGTCGCGGCGATATCGTTCCAGAAGGGCAGATCCTCGGGCAGATCCTCGACCTCCGCGCGGTCGCCGGTCTCGGTCTCCTTCAGCCACCGTTCGAGGATCTTCACGTGGAGCGTCTCGTCCCAGGACCGCAGGGCGGGGCTCTCGCGAAACGCTTCGAAACGATGGAGGCAGAGGTAGTTTCCGCGTCCCTTCATGCAGGTGGCGGTGAAGGGAATGCCCAGCGCGTCGCGGAGGACGGGCAGGTCCTTGAAGAAGATCTGCTCCTGAAGATTCTTGGTGCCCGTCGACACGAGCACGCGCTGGCGGCTGAGGATGGCCGGCACGAGGTAGGCGAGCGTCTTGCCGGTGCCCGTTCCGGCCTCCGCCAGCAGTACGCCGCCGCTCGCGAGGACGGAGGCGACGGCTTCCGCCATCTCCACCTGTCCCGCGCGCGCCTCGAATCCGTCGAGCGCCTGCGCCAGCGGACCGTCGGCGGCAAAGGCCTCGACGGCCGCGTCGGTCAGCTCCGCGACTCGGGGTACAGCGGGAACTTCCGGCACAGAGCCTCAATCTTGTCGCGCACCGCCGCCGCGACCCCACCGTCTTCGGGGGCGGCCAGCACCGTCGCGATGAAGTCGGCGATGAGATCCATCTCGGGTTCGCGCATGCCGCGACTCGTGACAGCCGGCGTGCCGATCCTGATGCCGCTCGCCACCATCGGCGGGTTCTGATCGAACGGGATCGCGTTCTTGTTGACCGTGATCCCGGCCGTGCCGAGCGCCGCCTCCGCGACTTTTCCGGTCAGCCCCTTCGAGAAGACGTCGACGAGCATGAGGTGATTGTCGGTACCGCCGCTGACGAGGCGGAAGCCGGCCGCCTGCAGGCCCGCGGCCAGGCGCCGCGCGTTGGCGACGATCTGCTTCTGGTAGTCGACAAACGCCGGTTCCATCGCTTCCTTGAAGCACACCGCCTTGGCCGCGATGATGTGCATCAGAGGGCCCCCCTGAACGCCCGGGAAGAGGGAGCGGTCGAGGTCCTTCGCGTACTGGCTGCGACAGAGGACCATCCCCCCGCGCGGGCCACGGAGCGTCTTGTGCGTGGTTGTCGTGACGAAGTCGGAGTGCGGGACCGGGTTCGGGTGAATCTTCGCCGCCACCAGCCCAGCGAAATGCGCCATGTCGGTGACCATCGGCGCGCCGACGTCACGAGCGACCTTGCCGAGGCGCTCGAAGTCGAAGACGCGCGGATAGGCACTCGCGCCGACCATGATCATCTTCGGCTTGTGCTCGTTGGCCAGACGTTCGAACTCGTCGTAGTCGATCCGCTCGTCGTCTTTGCGGACGCCATAGGGGACGATGTTGTAGAGCTTGCCGGAGAAGTTGAGCGGGTGGCCGTGCGTGAGGTGGCCGCCGTGGGCGAGGTTCATACCGAGCACGGTGTCGCCGGGCTTGAGCAGCGTGAAGTACACCGACATGTTCGCCTGCGCACCCGAGTGCGGCTGGACGTTGGCGTGCTCGGCGCCGAAGAGCGTCTTCGCGCGCGCGATTGCGAGGGACTCGGCCACGTCGACGAACTCGCAGCCGCCGTAGTAGCGCTTGCCCGGGTAGCCTTCGGCGTATTTGTTCGTCAGCACCGATCCGGCGGCGTCGAGCACGGCCTGGCTGACGAAGTTCTCCGAGGCGATGAGCTCGAGGCCACTGTTCTGGCGGTGCACTTCGTCGGCGATGGCCTTTGCGATTTCTGGGTCGGCCGCGGTCAGCGATCGCCAGCGGGAGGGGGATTCGGTTGGCATGGGTTCGAGTTCAGGGTTCAGGGTTCAGGGTTCAAGGTTCTGGGTCATGCACGCGGTCTTCTCGATTTCCACAATCTGGTCGATTCGTCGTTGATGTCGTCCGCCTTCGAAAGCCGTGGCGAGCCACACCGTGACGATCTCATCGGCGAGGCCGAAGCCGACGATGCGGCCACCCATGGCCAGCACGTTGGCATCATTGTGCCGGCGCGAGAGGCTGGCCGTGTAGAGATCGTTGCAGAGTGCGGCACGCACGCCGGGGATCTTGTTGGCGGCCATCTGCTCTCCCTGGCCGCTTCCCCCGACGACAATCCCGCGTTCGACCCGCCGGTCGGCGACGAGGCGTCCGACTTCGGCGCAGATGTTCGGATAGTCGACAGGATCCTCGCTGTGAGTCCCTCGGTCGTCGACGTCGTGACCCAGGCGGACGAGCGTGTCGATCAGATGCTGCTTGAGCGCAAACCCGGCATGGTCGGCGCCGATCGCGATACGCATGGCATGAGATTATATGCTCTCAGCTTCCAGCTTCCAGCTATCAGCTCTCCGCCACTAGTTCCGGAGACAGGGAGCCGAGCAGCGACCGCTGAGAGCTGAAAGCTGACAGCTGAGAGCTCTAAACCCATGCCCACGGTCTCGATTACCAAGCGCGGCGAGGATCGCATACGGAGCGGCCATCCCTGGGTGTATCGCAGCGACGTGGCCAAGGCCAGCGCCGGCGCTGGGCAGACGGTCCTCGTCACGGGCCCCCGCCATCTGCCGGTCGGGTACGCGCTCTACAGCGACCGATCGGAAATTTCGCTGCGCCTGTTGACACGTGGCAGGGAAGAGCCGACCCTCGACCTCTGGCGTGCGCGTCTCGATGCGGCGGTGACCTATCGAGAGTCGCTCGGGATCGACGCCACGGCGTACCGCTTGGTCCACGGCGAAGCGGACCGCCTGCCGGGGCTCATCGTCGATCGCTACGGCGACTATCTGGTGCTCCAGGCACTGGTGCAGGGTGTCGACCGGCTGCTGCCAGAGCTCACGGGGCTGCTCGCCGAGCGGCTGCAGCCAGCGGGCATTCTCGCCCGCAACGACCCACGGGTTCGGCTCCTCGAGGGGCTCGATCAGGCGGTGACGGTATTGCACGGTACCGTGCCCGAGGGGATCGAGATTCGTGAAGGGCGCGTCCGATACGTCGTCGATCCCTACCACGGTCAGAAGACGGGCTTGTTCCTCGACCAGCGCGAGAACCGCGTCGCCGCAGCCGGTTACGCCCGCGGCCGGGCACTCGATGCCTTCAGCTACAACGGCGGGTTCGCCCTCGCGCTGGCACCGGTGTGCACCGAAGTCATCGCGGTGGACATTTCGGAGGAAGCCGTCGCGCGCATCGTCGCCAATGCCGCTCAGAATGGCATCACCAACGTCCACGCGCGCGCGATGAACGTCTTCGACGAGCTGCGGGAGCTCGAACGCCGGGGTGAGCGATTCGAGACCATCGTCCTCGACCCGCCCGCCTTCGCCAAGAACAAGGCCGCGGTCCCGAAAGCACTCTCGGGCTACAAGGAGATCAACCTGCGGGCGCTCAAGCTGCTCCAGCCCGGCGGGTTCCTCATCACCTGCAGCTGTTCTTACAACGTCAGCGAGTCCATGTTCGCCGACGTCCTGGCGTCGGCGGCCGTTGACGCGCACGCCGAGGTCGCGGTCGTGGAGAAGCGGATGCAGGGCCGTGATCATCCGGTCCTCATGACGGTGCCGGAGACGTACTACCTCAAGTGTTTTGTGTTGAGGAAACTGTAGGTAAAAGTCTGAAGTCTGACGTCGGAAGTCTGAAGTTGGGAAGTAGGAGGCTCGAAGTTGGAAGTAGAACGTTGAAGTAAGTCGGAAGGGAGAAGCGGGAAGCTGCGTGCTACTTTCTACTTTCTACTTTCTACTTTCTACTTACTTCCTACTTCCACTTCGCACTTCAGACCTCCCACTTCCTAACTTCAGACTTCCGACGTCAGACTTCAAACTTTCAGGGAGTCTCCACCCCGCTATTCCTGCCGCAGCACGACGTTCGGATCCAGCCGAAGCGCCCGGCGGGTGGGCGGGAGGGCGGCGAGGAGCGCCACGACCAGCAGCAGGACAGGCACGGCCGCATAGGTGAGCGGATCGGTGGAACCCACGCCGTAGAGCGGCATCAGCGACCCCAGGGCGCGCGCGGTCAGCGCCGCGGCCACCAATCCGAGGGCCACGCCGAATCCAGTGACTCGCAGCCCTTCGCCGAGGATCAAGCGGACGACGTCCGGCGGGCGCGCGCCGAGCGCGATCCTGATGCCGATTTCTCGCGCTCGTCTGACCACCGCGTAAGCGATCACGCCGTAGACCCCGATCGTGGCGAGCAGCAGCGCCATCCCGCCGCACAGTGCGACCAGCGAGGTGGTCAGCCGATCGGCCGCGGTCGATTCCTCCAGGTGCGCGGACAGCAGCATCGCGCGATAGACCGGGACGCGCGGGTCGACGGCGGCAATCGCGCGGGCGATCGGCTCGACCATGGCGCGGGGCGTCCGATCGATCCGTGCCGCGAGCGTCATCCTCGGGAGGTACGCCTGTTCGAGCGGGTAGTAGACGGTCGCGACCGGCGGCTCCTGGACGGTGAGGTACTTGTGCGACTGAACAATCCCCACGATTTCCATCGAGCGGCCGCGCGAGTCGGTGACTTTCTTGCCGAGGGCATTGCCGGCGAAGAACCGGTTGGCCAGCAGGTCATTGACGATGGCGACCGGCGCGCCGCCCGTCCGATCGCCAGAGTTGAATGTCCGCCCTGTGCGCACCGGGATCTGCATGGTCTCGAAGTACCCGTCGGAGACGACGTTTATGACGAGCTCCATGTCTTCGCCCGGCCTGGCGGCGTAACCTTCGATGTGAAACCGGCGCCGGGCCGCGCGGCTGAGCGGCAAGGTGCGCACAAAGGCCGCGCCGCGCACGCCGGGCATGGTCCGTACCCGCTCGAGCACGGTCGAGTAGTAGCGCTCGGCCTCGGTTTCTTCGAGCATCGTTGGCTCCACCGTGGCGATAACGCCCTCGCGCGTGCCGAATCCGAGGTCTGCGTCGAGCGCGTTCGTGAGGCTCTTGACGAGCAGTCCGGACGAGACAAGGAGAACGACGGCGGCGGCAACTTGGGCGCCCACGAGGAGACGGCGAAGCCTGGCGCCAGCGCGGCCTTCTGATCCGCGAGCGGCGCCGGCGCGCAGCGCGAGAGATGCGGTGGCACCCGAGGCGTGGAGCGCCGGCGCCAGTCCGAACAAGAGGCTGCTGGCGATCGAGATCGCCGCGATGAAGCCGACCGTGCGCACGTCGACGGAGGTGTCGAGCAGTTCCGCCTGTTCGGCGGGGAAGAACGACGGCAGCACGTCCGAGGTCCAGAGCGCCAGCAGCAGCCCGCAGATGCCGCCTCCGATGCCGAGGACGAGGCTTTCGGTGAGCAGCATTCGCACGACCCGGGTTCTGCCCGCGCCAAGCGCCCGCCGCACGGCCATTTCGCGGTCGCGTGCGATGGCGCGCGAGACCAGGAGGCCGGCTACGTTGGCACAGGCGATCACGAGCACGAGGCCGACCGCGGCCATCAGGACGGCGCTCACGGCGGCAATCATCGGTCTGAATTCTGGCGGCAGACGAGAATGTCGCAGGCCGATCATCGGCCGAGGTTCGTTCGGCGCCGCAAGCGTTCCGCGGTTCGTCTCGGGATAGGCGAGTGCGAGGCGTGCGGCGAGGGCCGACACCTGCGTCTGTGCCTCGCCGAGCGATAGGCCTTCGCGGAGCCGGGCGACGACCGCGAGTGAGCGGTCGCCGCGCGCGTCCGCCGTCGTTGCGGGCGCGACGAGTGGCATCCAGACATCGATCGGCTGACCGAGGTCGAGCCCGCCGAATCCCTCCTGTAGCACGCCGACTACGGTGTAGGTGCGGCCGTTGCTCGTGAGCGGGGTGCCGACAATCGTCGGATCGGCGGCGAGGATACGACGCCAGAAGCTGTGGCTGACGACCACCACCGGTGGCGCACTGGCCTCGGCGTCGGCCGGCGTCAGGAGGCGGCCCATCGCTGGCAGGACTCCCAGCAGCGGAAAATAGTCGCCCGTGACCGATGCCTCCGGAACACGTTCGACTCTTGCCGCCACCTGCACGACGCCCGACGAATCGTCTTGCTGCGCCGCGGTCTGGGTGAACGCGGTGACTTCCGACTTGAGCGAGAGATAGTCGGGGTACGAAGAGCTGCCGTACGGTCCGCTGCTGTAATCGCTGGTATAGACGGACACAAGCGATCCCGGATCGGTCACGCCAGGCGCCGGCCGGAGCAGCAGCGCGCTGACGAACCCGAAGACGGTCGCGTTCGCGCCGGTCGCGATGCCGATGGTCAGGAGCGCGATCGCCGTGGTTCCGGGCGACTTCGCCACCATCCGCATCGCGTAGCGCAGATCCTGGAGCAGGGCCTCCATGCGCCGAGGGTACAGCCAGAGGCGTGCCACGATGAGCTGAACCGAAGTCGTGCCTCTTCAATCAGATCGCTGGTCGCGCCATTCCCGTAACCGTCCGCTTCTGGCAATGAGCGTCCATTGCCGCACAGTCCCCGAATAGTCGCAAGCCATCCGCGCTATAGTGGACGGGTTCAGGGGTTTTCTATGGCCACACGTCACACGCTTCCCGCGCTCCAGCCGTCGGACTTCACATCGGCGTTTCCAAACTCCCGCAAGGTCTACGTCGAGGCCGGGGATCTGCGGGTACCGATGCGAGAGATCGCGCTTGGCGGAGGTGAGGCGCCACTTCGCGTCTACGATACGAGCGGCCCGCAAGGCCACGACATTCGCGAGGGTCTTCCGCTTCTGCGGCAAGGCTGGATCGAATCGCGGGGCGACGTCGCGAGCGAGACACGGTCGCTGACGATCGTTCCTGCCCGGACGCCGTCCATGTCCGCGGCGCTGGCGGCGCGGACCGCACGCGCGCTCCGCGGCAGCGGTCCGGTGACGCAGCTGCATTACGCCCGCCGCGGCAGCGTGACTCCCGAAATGGAGTTCATCGCGGTCCGCGAAGGCTTCGACGCCGAGTTCGTGCGGTCAGAGGTGGCGCGCGGACGCGCCATCATTCCCGCCAACGTCAATCATCCCGAGCTCGAGCCGATGATCATCGGCCGTCATTTCGCGGTGAAGATCAACGCGAACATCGGCAACTCGGCCGTGAGCTCGTCGATTGACGAAGAGGTCGACAAGCTGCGCTGGGCCACGCTCTGGGGCGCGGACACCGTGATGGACCTGTCGACCGGCAAGGACATCCACGAGACGCGCGAGTGGATCCTGCGCAACTCGGCGGTGCCGATTGGCACCGTACCGATTTACCAGGCGCTCGAGAAAGTCGGCGGCCGTCCCGAGGACCTGACGTGGGAGATTTACCGCGACACGCTCGTCGAACAGGCCGAGCAGGGCGTCGACTACTTCACGGTCCACGCCGGCGTGCTGTTGCGCTACATTCCGATGACCGCGCGCCGGATGACCGGCATCGTCTCGCGCGGGGGATCCATCCTCGCCAAGTGGTGCCTCGCACACCACCAGGAGAACTTCACCTACACGCACTTCCGCGAGATCTGCGAGATCATGCGCGCCTACGACGTGTCCTTCTCGCTCGGTGACGGCCTGCGGCCGGGATCAATCGCGGACGCAAACGATCAGGCGCAGTTCGCCGAGCTGCAGACGCAGGGCGAACTGACGAAGATCGCGTGGGAGTACGACGTCCAGGTGATGAACGAGGGGCCTGGCCACGTGCCGCTGCACCTCATCCGCGAGAACATGGAGAAGCAGCTCGAGTGGTGCAGCGAGGCCCCGTTCTACACGCTCGGTCCGCTGACGACCGACATCGCGCCGGGATACGACCACATCACGTCAGGGATCGGCGCGGCTGTCATCGGATGGTACGGAACAGCCATGCTCTGCTATGTCACGCCGAAAGAGCACCTGGGGCTGCCCGATCGCAACGACGTCAAGGCCGGCGTCATCGCCTACCGGATCGCGGCGCACGCCGCCGATCTCGCCAAGGGTCATCCCCGCGCGCAGGCATGGGACGACGCGCTCTCGAAGGCGCGGTTCGAGTTCCGGTGGGAGGACCAGTTCAACCTCGCGCTCGATCCGGTGACCGCGCGTGCCTATCACGACGAGACGCTGCCCGCCGACGGGGCGAAGGTCGCGCATTTCTGCTCGATGTGCGGGCCGAAGTTCTGCTCGATGGAGCTGACGCAGCAGGTGCGCGAGATGGCGGCGGACGGGATGTCGGAGAAGTCGCGCGAGTTCAAGGAAAAGGGCAGCGCGATCTACGTCAAACGCAATGCTGAATGAGGAGCATTACTTCGGCGTCCCTGGCGGCGCCGGCACGATCTGGATGATGGTCCTGAATCGGGCGGGCTCGGCGCCGCGCTTCGGGTTCAGGTATCCGAGCGAGCCGGCCCAGGCGTAGTCCTTCACGGTGACCCCCGGCGGAAACGCCATCGTCTCCTCGCGGAACCGGCCGACCTCGAACATGTGAATCGGTGGTTCGTCGTACACCAGCTCTCCGCGCTGCTTCAGCACCGTCTTGTAGTACTCGACGATCTGGGCGAAGGAGTTGTTGGTGCCGAAGAGGTAGTAGCGCTGCCCCCGGCCGGCGTCGTAGGCCGCGATAAACTCGGCGGCGGGAAAGATCGGAAGGCCGAGCATCGCGTCGGTCGGAGGCACAACGGCCTGGGGTGGCAGGGAGGCGGCCGGCTTTTGCGGTGGCTCGACCTTCGCTGGTGCCTGAGCTCCGGGCTTCTGTGGATCCGTTGGCCTGGGAAAGGGCGCTGGGCCCTGCGCCAACATAGTCTGTCCAACGCCGAGCACGAGCAGCATGACCGCTGCGGCGTAACGCATCCCGGTATTATAAGACTCTCGTGCCGCCAACCGCCTCCTCAGATCTCCTCGCGTGGTGCGAGGCACGCCGCGCGTGGTTGCGCGAGACCATCGAGACCCTCGTCCGCCTCGAGTCCCCGAGCACCGACAAGGCTGCCGTCGACCGGTGCGGCGCGGAGCTCACACGGCGCCTCGAAGCGATTGGCGGCACTGTCACCCGCCTCGACGGCGGCCCTCGCGGCGATCACATACGCGCGGAGTTCACCGGGCCGGCGCGCCGCGTCCTGCTCCTCGGCCACTTCGATACCGTGTGGTCCGCCGGCCAGCTCGAGCGCATGCCGCTCCGCGAGGAGGCCGGCCGGTTGCACGGACCGGGCATCTTCGACATGAAGGCCGGCATCGGGGTTGCCATGCTGGCGGTTCGAGCTCTGCGGGAGCTGGCGCTACCGGATCCGCCGCAGGTCACGATGCTGTGGACGACCGACGAGGAGGTCGGGAGCGAAACCTCGCGCGCGGCGATTGAATCCTGCGCGCGGGCCAGCGACGCGGTGCTCGTGCTCGAGCCCTCCCTGCCGGGAGGTAAGGCCAAGACGAGTCGCAAGGGCGTTGGCGACTTCGAGCTGACCGTCCACGGCGTCTCGGCTCATGCCGGCCTCGACCCTGGCAAGGGTGCGAGCGCCATCCACGAGCTGGCGCACCAGATTGTCGCCATTGCCGCGCTCCAGGATCCGGGTCGCGGCGTCACGCTGAACGTCGGACGGATCACCGGCGGTTCGCGCACGAACGTCGTGGCCGACATCGCGCGCGCCAGCATCGACGTGCGGGTGCTGACGATGGCCGATGCGGCAACGATCGAGCAGTCGCTTCGCGGGTTGCGCCCGCGGCTGTCAGGGACACGGCTGGAGATTGAAGGGAGCGTCTCGCGTCCCCCGCTCGAGCGTGGGCCGGGCGTGATCCGTCTCTACGAAGTCGCAAGGGACGTCGCGCGCGAGCTCGGTCAGGACCTGAGGGAGGGGTCAGCGGGCGGCGGCTCGGACGGGAATTTAACCGCCGCGCTCGGTGTTCCTACATTAGACGGGCTCGGTCCTCGCGGCGACGGAGCGCACGCCCTCCACGAACATGTCGAACTCGGAGATCTGGCGTGGCGCGCCGCGTTCATCGCGAGCTTGCTGAGCCGGCTCGGGAGACTACAATAAAGCCATGTCCAACGGAGTGAAGACGGTTCTGCTTCTGGGCGCACTGAGCGGCCTGCTGCTCGCCATCGGCGATTTCATCGGCGGGCCGAGCGGCTTGATGTACGGGCTCATCCTGGCGGCGGTCATGAACCTCGGATCGTATTGGTTCTCGGACAAGATCGTGCTGCGGATGTATCGTGCGCAGGAGGTCGGTCCCGAGCATCCGCTTTACCGCGTGACGGAGCGGCTCGCACGACAGGGCGGTCTGCCCATGCCGAAGGTCTATGTCATCCCCGATCCGTCGCCGAACGCGTTTGCGACTGGCCGCAATCCCGAGCATGCCGCCGTCGCCGCGACCCAGGGCATCCTGCAGATCCTGAGCGAGGCCGAGCTCGAAGGCGTCATCGCGCACGAGCTGGCGCACGTCAAGCATCGCGACATTCTCATCAGTTCGGTTGCCGCGACGCTCGCCGCGGCAATCATGATGGTTGCCCGCATGGCGATGTACGCCAACATGTTCGGCGGCGGTAGACAAGACGATCGCGACAGCGGAACCAATCCCATCGCGCTTCTGGCGATGATGGTTCTGGCGCCGATGGCTGCCATGTTGATCCAGGCAGCAATCTCCCGTTCGCGCGAGTTCAGCGCCGATGCCGGGGGGGCCGGCATTGCTGGAAATCCCTACGGCCTCGCCGATGCCCTTCGGAAGATCGATGCCGCATCGCGCCGCGTGCCGATGGACGCCAATCCCGCGACGGCGCACATGTTCATCGTGAAGCCGTTTTCCGGCGCTGGGCTGATGTCGCTCTTCAGCACGCACCCACCGACAGAGGCGCGCATTCGCGCCCTCATGGGACAGCAGTAAGGTCAACGTCAGCCTCTCGGATCCCCCGAAGGGCTGACCCACTCGAACTCCTGCTGCGCTTCACTCCGTGCCGCGCCCGTCGGCGGGAGCTCCGGCGTTTCATCATCGGCCCTCCTGAACGCCCGGGCGCCGACCGCGTGACGCTGACGCAGGTCGTTGACGAGGCCCTTCACCGTCTGCACGTATTCCGCCGGCGCATACGATCCCGGATACAGCCGCTCGTACCCCTCGACGAGGTGCGGAAACTCCTTTCTCAGGAACCCCATGAAGTGGTCCTTCGTGCCGTCTTTCAGGTAGAGGACGTTGGCGCCCATGAACGCCGCATCGTGCTCCGCGACGGCGCGGATCGTGGCCTCGAGCCGGCGGCGTTCGGTCGTGAACCCCGGGACGATCGGCGCCATCAGCACTCCGGCGTTGACACCCGCCTTGCGTAACGCCCGGACCGCGCGCAAGCGCTGAAGCGGGTGCGCCGTACCCGGCTCGAGCGCCGCCCAGGCCTCTTCGTCAACGGTCGGCACACTGATGTGCACGGTGCAGCGAGCGACTCGTCCGAGCTCGGCAAGGAGATCCGCATCGCGCACGACCATTGGCCCTTTCGTCACCAGCCCGACCGGCGTGCGCGCGGCCACCAGGGCCTCGAGCGAGCGCCGTGTGAGCTTGTAGCGGCCCTCGATCGGCTGATAGGGGTCGGTCGCCGTCCCGAGAGCGACGAGCTCGCGCTTCCATGACGGCTTCTCCAACTCGCGCTGCAGAACCTCGGGGAAGTTGTGTTTCACGAAGATGAGCGACGAGAACTCGTCGTCTGGCCCGAGCGCGAACTGCGTCTGGTAGCGCCGCGCGAAGCAGTAGTGGCAGGCGTGCGTGCAGCCTCGGTAGGGATTCAACGTCCAGCGGAAAGGCATGCCCTTGACGGCGTTGAGCGCCGAGCGACACGTGACCTCCTGGTAGCGGGCGTTGTCGGCACGCCGCTGGGCCTGGTCGAGCCCCGCCGATCCGTCGCGCAGGACCGTCAGCGTGATGGCACGCGTCGTAGGGGGCGAGACCGGAGAATCGAAGAGGCGAGGGGCATCCATCGGCTATTGTTTCGCTTTTTGTTCGTCATCATGCGCCAACCTACCGCCGGAGTCAAACCGGGGTCGGAGCCGGGGTCGGAGCTGGGGTCGGAGCGGGGGTCGGAGCCGGGGTCGGAGCTGGGGTCGGAGCTGGGCGGAGCTGGGGTCGGAGCTGGGGTCGGAGCTGGGGTCGGAGCTGGGGTCAGACCCTAAAGAGGTAGGCGGCGGCGAAGCCGAGCTGGGCGACGAACATCATTCTGTACATGTGGGCCCAGGAGACGTGGTTTTCCTCGACCGCCAGCTCTTCAGGACGCCTCAGCATCAGGTAGCAGACATAGAGACCGTACCCCGTCATCCCGGCCGAGAGCACAAGCAGCAGAACGAAGCTGCCGGTCAGGACGCCGGTCAACGCCCCCACGGCAATCATCAGGAACGGGACGACGAACGATGGCGAGATCATCCACGCGGCCCGACGGACGCCGTAGATGATGGGGAGCGTCCGGCAGCCGCCGCGCGCGTCGCCTTCCATGTCGGCGAAGTCCTTGGTGGTCGAGGCGCCGAGCAGGAACAACCCGAAGATTCCGCCGATGAACCACGGCTCGACGGCCAGGACCGTCTTCACTGCGGACCAGCCCGCGACCTTCAACAACACGCCTCGCGGAATCGCAATCGTGACGTTCGCCCAGATCCCCAGCCGCTTGGTGCGCAACGGCGGCACCGAATAAAGCACCGTGATCGCCGTGGCCACGAGCACGATCCAGAAACACTCGTGCCGTCCACCAGGAGCGACGAACCAGGCGAGCGTCAGGGCCACGACGTAGGTCACGATGGTGAACGACCAGGCCTCGGCGATCGTCAGCCGCCCGGATGGCAGCGGACGCTTCGGCTTGTTGATCCGATCGATCTCGAGGTCGTAGATCTGATTGATCGCGTTCGACGCCGCGTTGAGCACGGCGGCCATCGTCAAGCCGATCAGCGGATACAGGAGGAGATCGAAGCTCCATGCCTCAGGCGGCGCCGCACCGGCGGCGGTGATGGCACCCGACGCGAACCCGAGCGCCGGCGCGACGAGCGTGAACGGCCGCGAGAACTCGTACCACAGGGGTCCGCGGGAAGGGGCCGTCATGCCGTTACCCGGGCGATGAAGATCGCGACCGCGGCGGCGATGCCCGTGTTGAGGAAGTTCAGCATGTCGTTGTTCAGGATACCGGGTGCTTCGAGCGTCGCGCCGAGCACGCTTTCGGCAAGCGAGCCGATGGTCGCGCCGGCGACGGCCGCGACGAGCGCGGTCTCGGGGACGAGCCCCATCCAGATTCCCAACCCTGCCAGAATCGAGGCGCCGACCAAGCCCGCGACGGTTCCCTCGAGCGACATCGCGCCTGAGGTCCCTGGCGCCACGCGCCGGAACGTCGGCACGAGCCAGGTGCGTTGTCCCCACGCCTTGCCGATCTCGCTCGCGATCGTATCGCTTCCACCAGCTGCGAGGGCGGTGACGAACGCCAGCAGCGCCAGATCGCGGTCGATCGTTACCACCGAGAGCAGGGCGGCGGCCGTCGCGAAGCCTGTGTTCGCGATCGCGTTCCCCGCGCCGCGGCGTCCGCCCCGTTCCTCGGCGATTCCGAGGAGCGTCTTGCGACCTAGCCCCAGCCGCGAGCTGATGGCTGCCGCAAGGAACGTCGCCAGCAGCAGTGCCCAACCCGTCCATCCAGCGGTGACTGCGATCACCGTGCCGATGATGGCCCCTGTCGCGGCTCCCGTCGATGTCACCGTACGAGCCCGATAACCCAGCCACGCGACAGCGACGTTGGCGGCGGTGGCGGGAACGATCGCGTGACCGGCGCTCACGAGCGCCGGTCCGACGAGGTCCACATGAACCAGCGACAGCGCCCACAGCGTGGCTGCGGCCGACGCCGGAACCGAGACATTGTCGTCCAGCCTGACGGGGATCGTCTCGACAAACGCGGCCACGAGCGCCGCGACGAAAGGCGCCGCAACCGAAAACCACAAGTCGGGCGCCGGCGTTGCATTCGGCCGGCACCACCACGCGAGCAGCGCACCTGCGAGTCCGCCGCAAAGGAGGAGGGCGAGCGAGCCGGCAAAAGACTTCTCGTCGTTCCAGGGGATTACTCGCGAGCCCAGCTTGCGGCCAGTGATGGTCGCCATCCCGTCGCCGACAGCCAGGATTGCCCAACTCGCAGCGGCGATGTCGAGTCGATATGGGAAGAGCAGCACGAGCAGCAGGACCGAGATTGGATAGAGGACGATGCCCGAGCGGGCGCTGCCGGCCCGCTCACCGGTGCGGTAGAGGTGCCCGGCGACCCGTGGGAGGACGACCAGGTTGAAGATGAGCGCCGCGACAGCCAGGAGCGCCGCCTGCCACCACGCCACGTAGCGCAGCGAAAGGGCGAAGCCGCCCATCGCGACGTGCAGGAGCTGCCGGCTGTATTCGTCGTGCTGGCGCTGGGCCATCACACACAAGCGGCGATACGAAGCCGCCAGTAGGCGAGAAGGTCCCTCAGGGTGTCTTCGATGGGGATTGCGGCGTGCCACCCCACTTCGGTCCGCACCCGCGAAGGATCGCCGAGAATCACGGGCTGATCCGACGGGCGCAACCGGCCGGGATCGCTCGCGACCGTGATCGGAACCCGGGCCTGCGCGAGCAGCATCTCCAGGAGATCGCCGATGCGGTGGGCATGCCCAGTGCAGATGTTGTAAGGCCGGCAAGGCCGTCCGTTCCCGGCGAGCATCCGATAGGCGCGTACTGTGTCGCGCACATCGGTGATGTCGCGTCGCGCGTCCAGGTTGCCGACGCTCAGCACCGGGCGCGCGACACCGGCCTCGATCTCGGCGATCTGGCGCGCGAAGCTCGACGTGACATACGCCTCCGACTGCCGCGGCCCCGCGTGATTGAACGACCTCGGCAGGAACACTGGAAACGAGGCGATACGTGCGGCGAGCATTTCCTGCGCGAGCTTGCTGACGCCGTACGGGCTGGACGGGCCGATAGGCGACGCTTCATCGACCGGCTCGGTCGACGGGCGATAGACCGTCGCCGATCCAACCACGACTACGACGGTCTTCGAGCCCGCCAGCCGTACGGCTTCGAGCAGGTGGTGTGTGCCGAGCGCGTTGACTTTCAGGGGCGTGACGGGATCGGCCCACGACGTGCCGACATCAGCGGCACCTGCGCAGTGGTACACGACCGACGGCAGCAGAGTCGCGATGGCGTCGCGAACCGCATAGCGGTCCAGGAGGTCGACAGTCTGCCACGTGACTTTCGGACTGCGCGGCGTGACGGGCACGCTCCGAGGGCTCGACCACGCGGTGACCGCAGGCTCGCGCTCCAGAAGGTGTTCGACGAGATGTCCGCCGGCGAACCCGGCAGCGCCCGTGACGAGGGGGAGGCCAGCCACAGCCGGATCTCAGACCCGGCGATCGTCGTACTGCGTCTTGTAGTACGCCTGGAAGGCCGGGTCACCTTCCTTGATGGGCCGCCACCACCACTCGTTCTGCTGATACCAGGACACCGTCTCCGCCAATCCCTGTTCGAACGCGATGCGGGGCGTCCAGCCGAGCCCATGCAGCTTGGCCGTGTCGACCGAGTAGCGGCGGTCGTGCCCGGGACGATCGGCGACGGGCCGAATCAGCGACTCGGGTTTGCCGAGGAGCTGCAGGATGCGCTTCGTGAGATCGACGTTCTTCACGTGGTTGCCGCCGCCGACGTTATAGACCTCGCCCGGCGTTCCGGCCTCGATGATGAGGTCGAGAGCCCGGCAGTTGTCGGAGACGTGCAGCCAGTCGCGGACGTTCATGCCGTCGCCGTAGAGCGGCACCTGCCGGTCGTCCAGCGCGTTGGTGATGAAGAGCGGGATGACTTTCTCGGGAAACTGGTTCGGGCCGTAGTTGTTCGATGCGCGCGTGATGACGACCGGAACCTGATAGGTGGCCCAGTAGCTATACGCGAGGCGGTCCGCCCCGGCCTTGCTCGCCGAGTAGGGGTTTCTTGGCCGCAGCTCGTCGGTTTCCTTGCTCGATCCGTGCGGGATGCTGCCATACACCTCGTCGGTCGAGATCTGGACGAACTTCCGCAGCTTGGGAGCGTCGCGCGCGGCCTCGAGCAGAACGAACGTCCCGTAGACATCGGTCGTGATGAACTCGCCGGCGTTCATGAGCGAGCGGTCCACGTGCGTCTCGGCCGCGAAGTGCACGACAATGTCGGAAGCGGCAACGAGCGGTCCGGCGACTACCGGATCGGCGACGTCACCCTTGACGAAATCGTGTCTGGGGTGATCGATCACGCCCTTCAGGTTCTCCAGCCGCCCGGCGTAGGTGAGCTTGTCGAGCGTTGTCACCCGCCAGTCCGGGTGAGCGGTGATGGCATGGCGAACGAAGTTGGAACCAATGAACCCGGCGCCCCCGGTGACCAAAACGTTAATCATCGCTGCATATCCATTGACATCATCATTGCCATCATCAGGACCTTACCCGGTCTATCGCGTATTCTGCCCGCCGAATGCGCCGAGGAAGTTCGAAAACGTCCCTATCCCCGCGAGCGTGAACGACACGTTGAACCGGTGGTCCTGCGGTACGGCCACTCCGGTGAAGCTCGAATAATTGTAGGCCTGATACTCGACGCCGAATCCACAGCACTGCGCGTTGTAGTACGCCAGGTAGCGCTGCTGCAGGAAGGTGTCGCGCCGCAGGTCGTAGTTGAACGAGTAGGTGGCACCAACCGTGTTGTTGGTGACGTGCCAGTTCGCGGTGGCGTTCAAATAGTGGTCGGCGAAGTTCGGGTTGTCGAATCCCGGGAGTCCCGGAATGTAGCGCCGCCGGCTCCAGCCGGCCGACGCCTGCAGATTGGCAGTGTTGATGGCCCCGTTGGCTGCGAGCGTCTTCAGCGTCTGAAACGTCGGGTCCCATTCCGTGCGGAAGTCGCCCTGCAGGTGATCGTTGGGGGACGCACGGGCCGACAGCGCCAGCGCGCTGTACTTGCTCGTCGCCGTTGACGCATAGCTGCTGCTCTGATACTGCTGGGAATAGAGCGCCGCCAGCGCGTCCGTATAGAAACTCTGCCTGATTGCCACGCTGAGAACTTCCCGCGACGAGGTTCGCTTGGCGTACAGCCGGTTGTTCAGGCCATAGCCCAATTCCCACACGTCACCCCTGGTGTAGTCGCCCGACTCGAGTTGCACGATGCGGTCGAACACGTCGATAGCCGAGACTCGTCTTATCGTGAAGACCGGCTCGATGACGTGTTTCAGCTTCAGGCCCTCGGTCGCGCCCGCGTTGAAGATGCGGCTGAAGACCGGACCCGTGATCCGCGAGCTGAAGTCGACATACTGGCGGCTGATGGATTCCGGAACCTGCTTACCGTTGACGAGGCTCTCGGTCCAGTAGGTGCCGCGCCAGCCGATCGTCGAGTTCACCGACAGAAACGGCCACTTCGTGAACGGGATCCGCACGATCGGCGCGACGTCCACTCGTGTGAGCCCCTGGTCGTTGACCGCGACGCCAGCGCTGTTGACGGTGCTGCGGAGCATCGTGGCGTACTCGGCCCCCACTCCGAAGTAGAACGGCGACTTGGCGATGCGGCGCTCGGCGCGGTTGAAGTTGATGCGCGGCAGTCCCCCATAGGTGGTGTACGACTGGTCGGGGTAGAACACGTCGGTCCGGTCGAGCGTGGCACCGATCACGGCCTGACTCCAGGTGCCGGTCACGTTGCCGCCGAAGCTGCGCGTGCTGCGCGTGGCACGGTAGATGTTCTGCTGGTAGAGCTGCTCGGGCTCGATGGCGGACACGTAATCCGCGTTCGCGCGCGCGCGCACGTGGCCCCCGAGTGCCTGGGTCATGCCCCCGGTGATTTGATAGCTGCGGCGGCCGTCTGACGACTCTCCGGTCGTGGCGTCGGTCGTCTTCTCGCGGAGAAACGAGACGCGCGCGTTGCCCTGGGACCCGCCGCTCAAAATGTATCGGTACTCGCCGCCCATCGCCTGGCCGGCCTTGGAAAACCAGTCATGTTCGAGGGTGGCATCCTGGCTGCGCGAGATCGCCCAGAAGAACGCGTTGCTGAGCGACTGTCCTCTGAGGGTCGAGGTGCCGTAGGTCGGAATGAGAAACCCCGTGGCCCGGTCGTCTTCCTGGATCGGGTAGTAGAAAATCGGCAGATACATCAGCGGCACGCCCTTGACCCGGAAGACCGAGTTCTTCAGCAGGGCGTAGTCGTCGAGGTTGAGGGTCGCCGAGCCCGACACGACCTCCCATCGCGGCGTCGGTTGCACGCACGTACTGAACGCACCGTCCACGATCTTGTACTTCTTGGGTCCGAGCTTGTGGATCTCGCGTCCGCGGAAGATCGCGTCGGGTTCCTGCGTGCCGAACATGCTCTTGTCGACGCGGTCGCCGAGCGACGCCATGCCGTGAGCCTGGTAGAACGTACCGGTGCGGGATTGGGTGTCGAACTCCATCCGCTCGGCGCTGATGAAGCTGGTCGGCGTGCCCACCTTGACGTTCCCGGTGGCGACGATGCGGTGACTGTCGGGATAGATCTCGGCGAAGTCGGCAAAGAACTGCGTGTCGTCGCAGTTCACCTGGACCGGAACCGCGCCCTGGCCGGTCAGCACCAGCACCCGTTCTGTGCGGCCCGCGACGTCCTTCGAGAGCGCGTCCTGCGTGGCACCAGCCATATCGGAGACCCGGCAGCCCGCGATCTCGCTTTGCGGCGCCTGCGCGATCAGACGTGCACCAGCCCCCATGTCAAGCATGTCGACGATGCCGAGAGTGACGAAGACGACGGTGAGCAGGATGCGGCGATGCATGCGAAAGGCTGGGCCGGCCGGCACGCCAGCTGGCACGGACGCGCTTCGACCCAGCACGCGGAAAATCAACGAAGAATACCACGCAGCGGACCGATGAGAAAGATTGATCCGGCAGCGACGACTCGCGCGCCGGCCTCGCACGCATGCCTCATGGCCGCCGTGGGATCGCCGATGGCGACGATGTGCGCGGGGGCCGACGGCAGTTGCGACGCGAGGGCCGAGAGCGCCTCGGCTGGGAGCGCACGCGGGCTCGGCGGCGTCGTGCAGACGAGCGTCGAGCAGCAGGGAAGCAGGGCCGACAGCATGCCGGTGACGTCCTTGTCGCGCATCACGCCGGCGACGAGCGCCACGTCAGTCCAGGCAATCTCCCGGAGATAATCAGCGAGTGCCCGCGCGCCCGCCGGGTTGTGCGCCGCGTCGAGGAGCACTTCGGCGCCGCGCCAGCGCAGCCGCTCGAGGCGGCCCGGCCAGCGCGCGCCGGTCAGCCCCTCGCGCATGGTGCGGCCATCGAGGCGCACGCCGATGCCGATGAGCTCCGTCATCAGGCTGAACGCCACGGCCGCGTTGACGGCCTGGTGGCGGCCCCGCAGGGCGAGCCTGACGTCCTCCAGGCGATGTTCACCGGCCTCGAGCGAGACCGTCGTGTCATCGTCGATCGTTTCCGACCTCGATGCCGTGACGCGGACGCGTTCGGCTGCCGGAACCAGCCGTGCACCCTGTTCGCGGCATGTGGCTTCGATCACGGCGCGTGCGCCGGGGGCGACCGGTCCCATGATGACCGGTATCCCCGGCTTGATGACGCCGGCCTTCTCGCGGGCGATCGATTCCAGGGTCTCTCCCAGGAGATCCTGGTGATCGAAGTCGATCGACGTGATGACGGCGGCCATCGGAGTTATGACGTTGGTCGCGTCCAGGCGGCCGCCCAGCCCGACCTCGACGACCGCGATCTCGACCCTGGCACGCCGGAAGAGCTCGAACGCTATCGCCGTCGCGCACTCGAAGAAAGTGGGGAGCGCCTCGAGTCCACCGTCGCGGACAAGGCGTTCGATCACGTTCTGGACGGTGGCCGCCGCGACCTCCAGATCGGCGGGCGACACTTCACGTTCACCGATGACGAATCGTTCCTCGATGCGCTCCAGGTGTGGAGAGGTATATCGCGCCGAGCGATACCCGGCGGCGTGGAGCGCCGCCGAGGTCATCGCCGTCACCGACCCCTTGCCGTTGGTCCCGGCGACGATGATCGATTGAAAAGTATGTTCGGGATGGCCGAGCGCCTCGCAGATCCGCCTCATGTTCTCGAGACCGAACTTCATCCCGAGACGTTCGAGCGAGAAGAGGAATTCCAGAGGCAATTCGGATTTAGGGCTTCGCGGCGGCCTGGCCTGCAGATTCACGATTTGCGCCGCGCGCCGGGACGCCAAAGCGCAGGAAACGCGTGATCATGTCCTTCATCTCGCGGCGATCGACGACGGCATCGAGCATGCCGTGCTCGAGCAGGAACTCGCTGCGCTGAAAGCCCTCGGGCAGTGTCTGGCGAATCGTCTGCTCGATGACGCGAGGGCCGGCAAATCCGATCAGGGCCTTCGGCTCGGCGATGTTGACGTCGCCGAGCATCGCGAAGCTGGCGGTCACGCCACCGGTCGTCGGATCGGTCAGGACCGAGATGTAGGGCAGCTTCGCGCGGTCGAGGCGCGCGAGGCCCGCGCTGATCTTGGCCATCTGCATCAGCGACAGCGCCCCTTCCATCATGCGCGCGCCGCCGGAACAGGACACGATGATGAGCGGCAGGCGCCCGGCGATGGCCCGCTCGATCGCCCGCGTAATCTTTTCTCCGACGACCACGCCCATGCTGCCGCCGATGAACGAATACTCCATCGCGGCGACGACCGTCTCGATACCGTCGATGCGTCCGGTGGCGGTAATCACCGCGTCGTTGAGGCCGGTGGCGGCGATGCTGGCGTCGAGACGCTGATGGTAGGGCTTCGTATCAGTGAACTTGAGCGGATCGGTCGACGTCAGCCCGTGGTCGTATTCCTGCCACTCGCCGTCATAGAGCGCCCGCAGCCGCTCCGCGGCGCTCAACCGGAAGTGGTGCCCGCACTTGGTACAGACGCTCAGGCTCGCCGCGAGGTCCTTGTTGTAGATGACTTGCCCACAGGAGGGGCATTTGACCCAGAGCCCTTCGGGAACCCGGCTCTGCTTGTCGGGCGGCTCAATGGGCTTTCGCTGCTTCTTGAACCAGGCCATTGGTGAGGGGGTAGATTATCATGGGCGTGACTGACGATTGCCGACTGCCGACCGACGACTGCCGACTCGTCACGCCCTCGGCACGTAGTATCTCGTCCCCTTCCCCATCCCCCGTATCTGGCGTTCGATGTCGGCCACAGCGTCCTCACCCCAGGTGAGATCGAACTGCGACGTCTCGACGACGAGCAGGGGCGAGGCGGAGTAGTGGAAGAAGAAGTGATTGTAGGCCTCGTTCAGCTCGCGGACGTAGCGGTCTTCCGGCATGGGCGGGGCCCCTTCAGCGCGAGGCCGTTCGCGCAGTCGGCGGCGCAGGACGTCGGTCGGGGCCTGGAGGTAGACGACGAGGTCCGGCGTCAGCAGATCCGGCGCCAGCAGGTCGTAGAGGCGCTGATAGATGAAGAGCTCGTTGTCGTCGAGGTTCAGGTAGGCGTAGATCTTGTCGCGCTCGAACAGATAGTCGCAGATCGTCAGCTGGCTGAAGAGGTCCCGCTGCCGGAGCGACGTCTGCTGTCGGTGGCGTCCGAGCGTGTAGAAGAGCTGCGCCTGGAATCCCGAGCCGGGCCGCTCGGCGTAGAAATCGGCGAGGAAGGGATTGTCGGTCTCGTCGAGCACGACCGTCGCATCGAACCGCGCGCCGAGCTGGTCGGCCAGGGCCGACTTGCCCACGCCCAGCGGACCTTCGATGGCGATGTACCGGAAGTCCAAGGTTCAGCGAGTATAGCAGTCCAAAAAGCCCCTCGCGCCCTGAAGGCACGAAGACGAGCCATGCGATAGCATTGACGGGTGCGAATCGATCGCATCGAATTGCGCCTGCTGCGCCTGCCGCTCGTACGGTTCTTCGAGACGAGCTTCGGGCGGGTGCACGAGCGCAGCTTTCTCCTCGTGACGGTCGACGACGACGGCGCGCGCGGTGTCGGCGAATGCGTGGCCGATGCCAATCCCTACTACAGCGCCGAGACGACGAGGACCGCCTGGCACATCATCAGCGAGTTCCTGGCGCCCCTGGTGCTCGGACGCTCGTTCGATGACCCGCGGGACATCTATGGTGCGCTCTCCGTCGTCCGCGGCCACCAGATGGCCAAGGCTGCGGTCGAGATGGCCGCCTGGGACCTCGCCGCCCGTCAACGGGGGGTGAGCCTGTCGACGGTGCTCGGCGGCACGCGGACCTCCATCGAGTCGGGAGTCTCGATCGGGATTCAGGACACGCTCGACGAGCTCGTCGAGCGTGTCGCCATCGAGCGCGCGGCCGGTTATCGCCGGATCAAGATCAAAATCAAGCCCGGATGGGACGTCGCCGCCGTCGCACGCATCCGCGATCGGTTCGCCGACGATCCGCTCATGCCGCTGATGGTTGACGCGAACGCGGCCTACACGCTCGCGGACGCGCCGCATCTCGCCGAGCTCGATCGGTTCGACCTGATGATGATCGAGCAGCCGCTCGATTACGATGACATCCGCGACCACGCCCGGCTCCAGCGCGAGCTTCGGACGGCGATCTGCCTGGACGAGTCCATCCATTCCGTGCGGGCCGCGGCCGAGGCGATCGAGCTCGGCGCCTGTCGAATCATCAACATCAAGCCGGGCCGCGTCGGCGGTCACGCCGAGTCGCTGCGCCTCCACGACCTCACGGCGGCGCACGGGATTCCGGTCTGGCACGGGGGCATGCTGGAGAGCGGCATCGGCCGTGCCCACAACATCCACCTCTCGACGCTGCCGAATTTCTCGCTGCCGGGCGACGTCGCGGCCAGTCGCCGCTACTTCGCCCCCGACCTCATCGACCCGGAGATCGTGGTGCGGACAGACGGCACCATCGCCGTGCCGGAGGGGCCCGGCATCGGCGTGCACATCGTGACCGATCGCGTCGCCGCGGCGACGGAAGAGAAAATGGAGTTGCGCGCTTGACGACTGACGCTTTCATGCGTGACGGTGGGGAAGAGAAGACGGGAAGGCACGCAGCGATGCGGGCGGCGAGACGCACGGCACTGGTCGCGTCCCTCGTGGCCATGACCGCGTGCGTGCCCCCGCCGGCCCCCAAGCTTCCCGAGGCGCCGGCCGTACCGCTGCAGCAGAAGATGGCCTGGATCCTCCGGCTCGAGGACCAGCGCCTGCTGCGCTTCGAGCTGCCGGCTCCACCGCCGCCGCCTCCGCCTCCGGTGAAAGGGAAGAAGCCGGCGCCGGTCGTACCGCCGCCACCTCCTCCGTCGTCTTCACCCGATCTCGCCGTGCTCGTTCGTGACGGCGACGCGAGCGTGCGCCGCCGGGCGGCGCTCGCCATCGGTCGTATCAGGTCGAAGGCCGGCGTGCCGCTGCTCGTCTCCGCGTTGCCCGATACCGACTCGGACGTTCGCGGCATGGCCGCGTTCGCACTCGGGCTCATCGGCGATCGAACGGCGGAGTCGGCGCTTCTGCCGCTCCTGACCGACATCTCCCCTCGCGTGCGCGGGCGAGCCGCCGAAGCGCTCGGCCTCATCGGAGCCACCGGGGCCGCGTCCGCGATCGGGCAGATGGTCGCCGGGTATGCGACGAGCGAGCCTGTGGTCGCGCTGCAGCCCGACGACGAGTCGGATCCCGCCGCGCCGGACGCCGAAGCGTTCAAGCTCGGTTTGTTCGCGCTCGTGCGCCTCAAGGCGTACGACCCCATGGCCAGGGCGGTGCTCAACGGCGGTCAGCAGCCAGTCACGGCGTGGTGGCCGGTGGCGTACGCGCTGCAACGCGTCGAGAACCCGGGCGCTGCGCCCCTTCTCCTGCAGCTGCTGGGGTCGAAAGGACGCTACACGCGCGCGTTTGCGGCGCGAGGGCTTGGCACGCTCAAGGACGCCAACGCAATCAAGCCGCTCGTCGCGCTCCTCGATCCGGCGGCGAAGGCCGGCCTGGAACTGACGGTCGCCGCGATTCGTGCGCTCGCCCAGATCGGCGCTGTCGAAGCGGTGACGCCCCTCTCGCGCCTCGCCGGCATGCCGGCGGTGCATCCCAACATCCGGCTCGAAGCGGTTGCGGCACTCGGCACGTTACGGGCCGCCGACGGGCTGCCGACGGTTCAGGATTTGTGGACCGACGAGTGGCCCGAGATGCGCGCTGCTGCGCTGCGCGCCGCCGCGGCCATCGATCAGGACAGCTTTGTCGCGGTGCTCTCGGGCATGGACCCCGACCGGCATTGGCGGGTTCGCGCGGCGCTGGCCGACACGCTCGGTACCTTCCCCGCCGAGCTCGCCGCCGACCGGGTGCGCTCGATGCTGCAGGACGAGGACAAGCGGGTGATTCCTGCGGTGCTGGGGTCGCTCGCACGCTTGAAGGTCGGGGATCTTCGCACCGTGCTTCTCGAACGGCTCGCCGATCCGGATTTCGTCGTTCGCGCGACCGCCGCGCGAGAGCTCGGCACGCTCAAGCCCGAAGGGGGCGCCGAGGCGCTCCGGCAGGCGTACAAGACCGCGCTGCCCGATTCGGCGTATGCGGCCCGCACGGCGGCCCTCGACGCGCTCGCGGCGTACGGCGCGGCCGAGGCGGCGAGCACGCTCACCGAGGCACTGGGCGACAAGGACTGGGCGGTGCGTGTCCATGCCGACGAGCTTCTGGCCAGACTCGAGCCCGCAACCGAGGCGACACGGACGATTGCTCCGGCTCCAGGGGATCCGATCGCACCCTACGACGATGCGGGCCTCATCGGGCCGGTGACCTCACCGCACGTCTTCATCGAAACCTCCTACGGCACGATCGAGTTCGAGCTGGCTGTGCTCGACGCGCCGCAGACCTCGCGCAATTTCATGGAGCTCGCCCGCAACGGATACTTCAACGGCCTCGACGTCCACCGGGTGGTGGCGAACTTCGTCGTGCAGTATGGCGATCCGCGAGGAGACGGGGAGGGGGGGCCTGGCCGCACGATTCGCGACGAGCTCAACGAGCGCCCGTACTTGCGCGGGACCATCGGCATGGCGCTCGAGTGGCGCGACACGGGGGGCAGCCAGTTCTTCATCACGCATTCGCCGCAACCGCACCTCGACGCGCGCTACACGGCGTTCGGCCACGTCGTCAACGGCATGGACGTCGTCGACAAGATCAAGCCGGGCGATGTGATTCAGCGGATTCGCGTCTGGGATGGATCGGGCTGGCTGGAGCCGCGCTGAGGGAGTCTGAGGCAGGTCGAACTGAAGCGAGCCGGTCGGTCGAGTCTATCGTGAGATTTGGACGGTGCATCGTGCCGCGCACGATGCACCGTCGTTAGCGGGTGCGAGGGCTACCGCTTCTTGCCGCCCTTCTTCTTCGCGCCCTTGGCTGCTTTCTTCGCCATTGTGGTTATCCCCCCTTTCACTCGTGGGATTCTGTCCGCGAGGGGCTGTCACTGCATTGCAGCGCCGCGGCCATCCGGCGCGCCGGCCTGCTTCTGTCAGCACCCCGTCGCCTCTTTGCAGGAACTTCCGCGACAGCGGAAGGTGTGCACCAAAAAATAGGGGGTGCCACGCGTGACACCCCCGGACCGGTGGGCGACTAGAACTAGCGCTTCTTCCCGCCCTTTTTCTTCGCGCCCTTCGCAGCCTTCTTCGCCATTATTCCTCCTTGGAACGTGGCAGCTCAGCTTCGTTACCGTGTCACCAGGGTTACAACAGGTGGGCTGAGCGGTCCACCCTCATACAAGATGTAGATTATGGATGAGAAAAATAGACTGTCAAGCATAAAGTGCACGAAAAGTCAAAAACCTGCACTCCTTTTTCTTCTCGGCTCGAGCGCGATCGCGCAACAGCGGTCGCGCGATCACGAACGCGACACGCGAATCACGCATCGGTGATCGCGGATCACGTGTCAGCGCGGATTCCTCGGACGCGGATCACGCGGGACCTCGTCTTTCCTCGACGCGGATCACGTTTCTCCGGGACGCGGATCACGCGGATCGCTTTCCTCGAGCGCGGGCCACGCGCGGATTACTTCAGGAGGCGTGCCAGCGCGCGCGCGGCGGCGCGATGTGTCTCGTCGCCCGCGCCAAAAAGATTCGACGCCATCTGGTACGCGGCGATAGCCTCGTCGCGTCGCCCGCCGCGCTCGTGGATGCGCGCCGTCTCGAGGCAGGCCTCGCCCACGACCGGTGCGGGTGCGAGCCGCGCGGCCTCAATCGTCAGCGACAGCTCCGCCAGCGCGCCACGGTCATCGCCGCGGGCTTGCAGCACGCGGCCGTAGCGATACCGCGCCACCGGGTCACGTGGGTTGAGGACGATGGCGCGTCCCAGCGCCGCGGCGGCGGCGGGCACATCCTTCCGTTCGAGCGCGCGCCACCCTTCGAGCGACAGACGGAATGCCTCCGCGCGCTGCGCGTTAGGAGCCCGGTCCAGGCCCGCGGCGGCCTCACGCCGGATGTTGACGTGCCCGCCAGACGAGGTCGACGTCGACACCGGCCGGGATGGAGCGAGCCGCCAGGCCGTACGGTAGGCCGCCACCGCGTCGGCTCGGGCGTTCACGCGGTCGTGCGCTTCACCGAGCCGCAGATACGCCAAGGCGAGCGACGCGTGCGGCGCGTCGGGCCTAAGCGCCACGACGCGGTCGAGCTCGGCGATGGCCTCGTCGGTCTGCGCCAGCGCATCGAGATGACGGGCGATGCCCAGCCGCGCCCGCACTTCGGCGACACCCGCGGCGTGGACGCGGTCGGCGCGCGCCTGCGCGAGCAGCGTGCGCCAGCTCTCGAGGCTGGCCATCACGTCGTGCTGGTAGACGTCTTGCACCTCGGCGATCTGCGTCAGGAAGACTGGATTGCCCGGATGGGCCTGCTGCAGGTCGCGCAAGAGCTCCAGCGCCCGACCGGTCTGTTGTTCGTACCAGAGATAGATCACGCTGAGCTGGTAATCCGCCTCTCCTTGGAGGAGCCGTCCGTGGGTGCGCGCCCTGAGCATCTGCGCCAGGCCTTCGCGACGGTCGCCGCCCGGCAGCAGCAGGAGGAACCTCAGGATCTTCGCGGCTGCTGGCGCGACATCGGCGTAGTAGCGGTACATCCCGATGCCGAAGTACGCATCATCGAGCCCGGGATCGAGGGTGAGCGCCCGTTCGAGGGCATCCTTGATTCGCTTGCCATCTCGTGCGGCCGCCAGCCGCTCTTCACGCAGGACCCGCCACTGCACGCGCGCGGCGTAGGCTCCGCCCAGATAGAACCACGCTTCGGCATCGTCGGGTGCCCGGAGGGTCCACGCGGTCGTCGTCTGGATGGCCCGTTCGACCGATGTCGAGAACTCGCCGTCGAGCGCCCGGCTCTCGGGGTCGAGCTGGATGCGCCACCAGAGAGCCGTGGCCTCGATCACATGGCACGCCTCGGCCGGCGCCGGCCCGCACGCTCGTCGGAGCTCGGCATCGAGTGCCTCGAATTTCGCGTCGAGGATGAAGTTGTACACGCGCACCAGGGCGTCGGCACCGCGAATCCCGCGAGCGGGCGAGGGCGGTGGGGCGGGCCGGGTCTGCGATGCGGGCGCCGCGGCCAGCATCGCGACCGACAGCACGAGCAGCCCCGCTCGGATCATGGGAGGCTGGTGCGCAGTTGCTGTTTTGCGGCGTGCCGCTCGAGCGCCAGCTCGACGAGGCGGTCGATGAGTGCGGGATAGCTGACGCCGGACGCCTCCCACATCTTCGAGTACATGCTGATTGTCGTGAAGCCGGGGATCGTGTTGACTTCGTTGAGGACGATGGCGCCGCTGTCGCGGGCGAGGAGGAAGTCGACACGCGCCATCCCGGCGCAGTCGATTGCCTGGAACGCCGCGACCGAGAGCCGGCGGATTTCTTCGGCCACCACTGACGGAAGGTCGGCCGGAATGACCGTCTTCGAACCCTCGTCGAGATACTTTGCTTCGTAGTCGTAGAACTCGCGGGAGGGAATGACCTCGCCAGGGACCGAGGTCTGCGGCTCGTCGTTGCCGAGGACCGCGCACTCGATCTCGCGGGCGTTGGGCACGGCGGCTTCGACGACAATCTTGCGGTCGAACGATCCGGCGAGGTCCATCGCCTGGCGCAGGCCGGCCTGGTCCTTGGCCTTCGAGATGCCGACGCTCGATCCAAGGTTGGCCGGTTTGACGAACATCGGGAAGCGCAGGCGGCGTTCGAGATCGGCGGCGATCGTGTTGCCCTGGCGCTCCCAGTCGCGCCGCAGGACCACCTGATAGTCACAGATGGGCAAGCCGCGCGCCGAGAACAGAACCTTCATCAGCGCCTTGTCCATGCCGAGGGCCGACGCGGCGACGCCCGCGCCGACGTAGGGCACGTTGGCGAGCTCGAGAAGGCCCTGGATCGTGCCATCTTCGCCGTACGGCCCGTGGAGCACCGGAAAGATCACGTCGAGGTGGAGCCCCGTCACCGACGCCTCGGTCGGCTCCGGCGAGGCTTCAGGCGCCCGCTTGATCGAGAGGATCGTCTCCTCGCTCGGCCGCGACACGAGGTGCACCTCGCGGCCGGTGCGAATCTGCCGCGCGGCCTCGACACGCGACTGCTCGATGACTTCGGCGGCCGAGGTCGCCAGCGGCGGCTTGTCCGCGAGCGCCCACCGTCCGTCTTTCTCGATCCGGATGGCGATCGGCTCGTAGCGATTGCGATCGAGGTTGGCAAAAACCGCCGCCGCAGACGCCAGGGACACTTCATGTTCGCCCGATCGCCCACCGTAGAGCACGCCAATCCGAAGTCGTTTCATTGGGAGAAGGATAACAGGAGCAAGGAGCCGGGAGCGAGGAGATAGAAGGAGAATAGACACCATCGTCGTGCCGGACTGGGGTTGGAGTTCGCGCTGACGTTCTATCGGCAGCGCCCGCGGCCCGAGCGCGGCGCGAAGTCGCCGCGCGAGAGCGCGCGGGGGTGGGGCCCCGCGCGCATTAAGAAAAGATGACTCAGCTACCTCGAAGTATCCTGTTGGACTGTGCCAGAGCCTTCGTTCCAATTCACCGTCCTCGCTCGCGACGGTGCCGCACGCCGCGGGGAGATGCGGACGCCTCATGGTGTCGTGCAGACGCCGGCCTTCATGCCGGTTGGCACCCAGGGAGCCGTCAAGGGCGTCACGCATCGCGATTTGGAGGACCTCGGCGAGGGGGTCGGGGCCGAAATCATCCTCGGCAATACCTACCACCTCTACCTGCGGCCCGGCGACGGACTGATCGCGCGCGCGGGCGGACTGCACAAATTCATCGGATGGAGCCGGCCGATCCTGACCGACAGCGGTGGCTATCAGGTGTTCAGCCTGGCGGAGCGCCGGCGCATCTCGGATGAGGGCGCCGAATTTCGCTCCCACCTGGACGGATCGCTGCACCTGCTGACGCCCGAGCGGGCCACCGACATTCAGGCGCAGCTCGGTTCCGACATCGCGATGGTGCTCGACGAGTGCATCGCGACGCCGGCGCCCGACGACGCCGCGCGCGTGGCGATGGAACGGTCGGTCCGGTGGGCCGCACGCGCCCGTGCGCGCTGGCAGCAGATCAAGGACGACCCGGCGTCGGCGCCCGAGGTCCTCGCGACCAATCCGGGACAGGTGCAGTTTGGCATCGTCCAGGGCGGCGTGCACCCGGGCCTGCGGACCGAGAGTGTGCAGGCCACCGTCGCCCTGGGATTTGCGGCCTATGCCATCGGCGGCCTCAGCGTCGGGGAGCCACCCGAGGTCACCTATGCGGTCGTGGGTCACACCGCGCCGCAGTTGCCCGATGACCGGCCGCGGTACCTGATGGGTAGCGGCATGCCGGACGACCTCGTCGAGTGCGTGGCCCGGGGCATCGACCTGTTCGATTGCGTCCTGCCCACGAGGAACGCCAGGAACGGGCAACTCCTCACCCGTGCAGGCCCGATCTCGATCAAAAATGCGAGGTACGCGGAGGACACGGGACCGCCGGATCCGCAGTGCCGCTGCTACACGTGCCGGCGCTGTTCGAGGGCCTATTTACGGCACTTGTACGTGGCCGGGGAGATGGCCGCAGCGACGCTGAACACCATTCATAACCTCTACTTTTACCTTGACACTATGAGGTCGATTAGGGAGGCTATAATGTTAGGCACGTTTGAAAGACTCCGCTCGGAGTTCCATCAAACCTTCTCCCGCCGATCACAACTGAATGCTTGAACTTGAATTGAAAGATGTGAGCCAGACCCTCGTGTTCGCAATGGGCGGAACGGGCCAGGAACCTGCCTGGATGAGCTTCGTGCCATTTGCGATGGTGCTGGCGATCCTCTACTTCCTGATTCTGATGCCGATGCAGAAGCAGCGGAAGAAGGTGCAGGAGTTTCAGACCGGCCTGAAAGTCGGCGACAAGGTCGTCACGACCGGCGGCATCTACGGGCTCATCACGCGCGTCAACGACACTTCGGTGCAACTCCAGATTGCCGAATCGCCGACAAAGGTCCGGATCGAGATCGCCCGGGCGGCTGTCGGCGGGTATCAGGGGCAGGAGCCGGTAGTGCAGGAATCGGGAAGCGTCTAATACATGTCTGCATACAAGAATCTTCGCTGGAAGGCCGTCACGATCGTCGCGCGTCATCCTGCTTTTTGCCGCCGTCGGCGTCTACCCGATGCTCGCGCTCCGCTTCGGTCTGCCGGCACCAGGCTGGCTGATGGCCAAGCAGCTGCAACTCGGTCTCGACCTCAAGGGTGGCGTGCACCTCGTCCTGCGGGTGAACCGCGACGATGCGCTGCGGATCTCGACCGAAGGGGTGGGCGAACAGCTGCGGGAGGCGCTCCAGACCGCTGGCGTCACGGTCGGCGCAATCAACGTCACGTCCCCGACCACCTTCCGGGTCGAGGGGGTGCCGCAGGACAAGGACGCCGAGTTCCGGCGCATCGCCGAGGACCAGACCAACGTCAACTACGAACGATCGTCGGGGTCCGGCGGCGCCTACGAATTCACGATGCGGCCGAACATCGCGCGGAGCCTGCGCGAACAGACGATGGTGCAGGCGCACGACACGATTGACCGCCGCGTCAACGAGCTCGGTGTCGCCGAGCCGAATATCGCCCAGCACGGAGACAACGGCGATCAGCTGCTGGTCCAGCTCCCGGGCATCAGTGATGTCGCGCGCGCCAAGGACATCATTCAGTCGACCGCACTCCTCGAGTTGAAGCTGCTCGAGGCCGGCCCGGCGTCGACCCGCGAGGCGCTACTGCAACCTCATGGCGGCCAGGTGCCCCCCGACATGGAAGTAGTGACGGGTGCGGCCGGGCCCACGAGCGGCGAAACCGGCACGATGTACTACCTGGTGCGCAAGGTCGCGGCAGTGAACGGCAGCGACCTGCGGAGCGCGAGCGTCGGGCTCGACGAGAGCAGCCGGCCCGCGGTCATGTTTTCGCTCAAGCCGGATGGCGCGCGGAAGTTTGGCCAGGTGACCGGCTCGAACATCGGGCGCTCTCTCGCCATCGTCCTCGACGATCGTGTCCAGTCGTATCCGCGCATCGACGGGCGGATAACTGCCGAGGGCCGCATCACCGGCAGCTTCACTCAACAGGAAGCTGGTGACCTGGCGCTCAAATTGCGCTCCGGCGCGCTGCCCGCGTCGATGACCTACCTGGAAGAACGCGTCGTCGGTCCCACGCTCGGCGCCGATTCCATCCGGTCGGGTGTCAGCGCGGCCCTTGCCGGCCTGGCGCTCGTCGTCCTCTTCATGCTCGTCTACTACAAGCTCTCGGGCATCAACGCGGTCGTGGCGATGGTCGTCAACCTGATCATCCTGCTCGGCATGATGGCCTACATGGGCGCGACGATGACTCTGCCCGGGATCGCCGGCTTCATCCTGACGATGGGCATGGGCGTCGACTCGAACGTGCTGATCTTCGAGCGCATCAAGGAAGAGCTCGCGGCGAACAAGGGCGCGCGGGCGGCGATCTCGGCCAGCTTCGATCGGGTCTTCTGGACCCTGTTCGACACGCACGTCACGTCGCTCATCGCGGCGGCCTTCCTCTTCCAGTTCGGCACCGGTCCGATCCGCGGGTTTGCGACGACGCTGGCGGTCGGCCTGATCAGCAACCTTTTCACGTCGATTTTCGTGTCACGGACGTTGTTCGAATTCGTCCTGTCGCGTAGGCCGGCAAACGCGCAAACCGTCAGCATCTAGGTCATTCATGCAGCTCTTTGAATCGACGAACTTCGACTTCGTGCGCTGGCGCTGGCACGCCATCGCGCTCTCCGTCCTGGTGATCCTCGCTGGCGCCGCCATGATCTGGACCCGTGGCCTTCCGCTCGGCGTCGACTTTGCCGGAGGCAGCATCGTCATCGTCAAGTTTCAGCAGGCGACGCCGGTCGAGCGCGTGCGCGCGATCGTGACGGCGATGCCCAACGGGATCGGCAATGACGCCGTCGTGCAGGCCTACGGGGATCCGTCGCAGCACATGGTGATGGTGCGCGTGGCGCAGACCGCCGCGCAGGGCGCCGGCAATCTCAGCCAGGACGCCGACGCCGTGGTCGCGGCGCTCAAGCAGGCGAACCTCGGGACGCTCGAGGTCGTCGGCACCGAGCTTGTCGGGCCCATCGTCGGCCAGCAGCTCAAGCGGCAGGGCATCCTGGCGACCGTTTTTGCGCTCACCGGCATCCTGATCTACATCGCCCTGCGATTCCAGATCAGCTTTGCGGTCGGCGCCATCGCGGCGACGCTGCACGACCTGCTCATCTGCATCGCGTTTCTGGCGTTCTTCCGCTATGACATGACGCTGAACGTTATCGCGGGCCTGCTCACCATCACCGGCTACTCGGTCAACGACACCATCGTCATCTTCGACCGCGTGCGCGAGAACATGCGCGGCATGCGCCGCGACAGCCTCTCGCAGATTGTCAACGTCGCCGTCAATCAGACGCTCGGCCGGACGGTCATCACCGCCGGCGCGACGCTGCTGAGCGTTATCGCGCTGTACTTCTTCGGCGGCGAGGTGCTCGAAGGCTTCGCCTTCACGATGCTGGTCGGCATCATCAGCGGCACCTACTCGACGGTCTTCATCGCCGCGGCCATCGCCATCCTCTGGCAGGGCCGCAAGCCCCTCAAAGGGCAGGTCGTGGCCGCGAGCCCGGAAACACGGAAGCCGGGCCGCCGCCGTGCGTCGTAGGCGGCTGGACCACCGTCAGTTGTCGTGAACGTCGCCGCAGCAGTTCTGCTCGGGATTGTTCAGGGCCTGACGGAGTTCCTGCCGGTCTCGAGCTCGGCCCACCTGATTCTCGCTCGCGCGTTCTTCGGGTGGGACGTGCCCGCCGACTTCGGCCTCGCCTTCGACGTCGCCCTGCACATCGGCACGCTGGCGGCCATCCTCGCGTTCTTCCGCCGCGAGATCGCCGCCATGCTGATGGCGATTCCCTCGGTGCTGTCTCCGGGCGCTGACGCCTCGGCACGGCTCGCCCAGCGCATCGTCGTCGGCACGCTGCCGGTCGTGGTGGTAGGCCTGCTGTTCAACGACTACATCGAGCAGACGATGAGAACGCCGCGCGTGGCCGCCTGGGCGCTGGCGATTGGCGCCGTAGCGATGTTCGCCGCCGAGCGCCTCGGCCATCGCCGCCGCACCGAAGACTCGGTGACCTGGATGGATGCCGCGCTCATCGGGTGCGCGCAGGCCTGCGCGCTCATTCCCGGCGTGTCCCGGTCGGGGTCGACGATCAGCGTCGGCATGTTCCTCGGCCTGCGGCGGGATGCCGCAGCACGTTTCACGTTTCTCCTGGCAATCCCGGCCACGCTGGCGGCAGCCGGTAAGGAGTCGCTCGAGCTGCGCCACATGGGCGTGTCGGCCGCGAACGTCGAGCTCATGGTCATCGGCGTCGTCGTGTCGGGCGTCGTCGGCTATATCACGATCAAGTATTTCCTGCGTTTCCTGGCAGGCAATCGTCTGGACGTGTTCGCGTACTATCGCTGGGCACTGGCGGCGGCCACGGCGTTCTGGTTGTGGCGGTAAGCGGTCATGGGCACGTTGTTCGGCTGGGTTCGGCGCAACTTCATCGCGGGCTTCTTCGTGACCGTGCCGATGGTGATCAGCGTCGCGGCCCTGGTCTGGATTTTCCGGCTGATCGACGGGCTCGTGGGACCGATCTACGAAGCGTGGCTGCCCTGGCGGATTCCCGGCCTCGGCCTGTTGACGACGGCGCTCGTCGTGCTGCTGGTCGGGACGATCGCCACCAATGTGATCGGGAAGCGCGTCCTGCAGCGAGCCGAGAGCTACCTGACGCGCGTGCCGGTCTTCCGCACGATCTATGCGCCGGTCAAGCAGCTCGTGGTGGCGTTCTCGCCGGACAACGAGTACGGGTTCAAGCGTGTGGCGCTCGTCGAAGATTCGGCCAAGGGGTACGTCCTCGGGTTCCTGACGAAGGAGCTGAGCGTCGATCGTGGGCGCGGGACCGAGTCGTTCCTCGCGGTGTATGTCCCGACCAACCATCTGTATCTCGGAGACGTGATTATCTGCCCGCGCGACAAGGTCACGTTTCCCGACCTCACGGTCGAGCAGGGCATTCGCATCTTCCTGACGGGCGGGATGGCGCTTCCGGGCAGGCTGCGGTTTCCCGCGGGCGAACCCCGCCCGACCGATGGCCCCGAATGAGGGAGAGGGTACGAGGCGTGGCGGCGCTGCCTGTGCGCGGAGGCGCTTTCAGAACGACCTGAAGTCTGCCCGGGGCAAGACAACACACGCCGTATCATGCACGCCACCGCAATGGAAACGGTGTAGGAGTTCTGTGGTACGATGCGTGCTTTTCGGCCCGTGATCCAACCCCAGTCCATGGGCGGGACGCTCGAATTCATGACCAGCTACGCGCGATCCTTTTGCAGAATCCTATTGTGAGCAGAACCTCATTCGGCGGAACCTCATTGAGCCGAACGCTTGTGAGCGGCGACCTGTTCGTGAGCGGCAACCTACTAAAGAGGAGATCAATGTTCGACATGTTGTGCTCGCGGCACGCCCGCCTGGCGGCGGTTATCGGCGTGCTGGTGCTCGGTGTGTGGGTGGCCGTTCCGGCGGCGGTGCAACCGGTCATCGCCGAAGGTCAGGCCGCGCCGGCTGCGCAGGAAGCTCCTCGCCACGCGGGCGGCGAAGCGAATCTGGTGCTGCCGGATCTCGGATCCGTCGACTTCCACGGCATCAACGCCCGGACACTGCTGATGTCGGGCCTGGTCGTGTGCGTGGGTGGCCTCGCGTTCGGCCTGGTGATCTTCATGCGACTGAAGAACCTGCCAGTGCACAAGTCGATGCGGGACATCTCGGAGCTCATCTACGAGACGTGCAAGACGTATCTCATCACGCAAGGCAAGTTCATCCTGATTCTCGAGCTCTTCATCGGCGCGATCATGGTGATCTACTTCGGCGTGCTCCAGCACATGGATGCGCTGAAGGTCGCTGTCATCCTGATTTTCAGCCTCATCGGCATCGCCGGCAGCTACGGCGTCGCGTGGTTCGGCATCCGCGTCAACACGTTCGCCAACTCCCGCGCGGCATTCGCGGGCCTGCGAGGCATGCCGTTTCCGATCTATGCGATCCCGCTCAGCGCTGGGATGAGCATCGGCATGCTGCTCATCAGCGTCGAGCTGCTGCTGATGCTGTGCATCCTGCTCTTCATTCCCGGCGACTACGCCGGTTCCTGCTTCATCGGCTTTGCGATTGGCGAGTCGCTCGGCGCCTCCGTGCTCAGAATCGCCGGCGGCATCTTCACCAAGATTGCCGATATCGGCTCCGACCTGATGAAGATCGTCTTCAACATCAAGGAAGACGACGTGCGCAATCCCGGGGTCATCGCGGACTGCACGGGTGACAACGCGGGGGACTCGGTCGGGCCGAGCGCCGACGGCTTCGAGACGTATGGCGTCACCGGCGTCGCGCTCATCTCGTTCATCCTGGTCGCGGTGACAGACCCTGCCGTCCAGGTGCAGCTGCTGGTCTGGATCTTCGTGATGCGCGTGGTCATGATTGTCGCGAGCGGCATGTCGTACCTGCTCAACGACGCGTGGGCGAAGGCGAGCTTCGGGGACGCCAAGACGATGAACTTCGAGACGCCGCTGACGCGTCTGGTCTGGCTGACGTCGATCGTCTCGGTCATGCTGACCTACGCCGCCTCACACTGGCTCATCCCGAATCTTGGCGGCAACCCCAATCTCTGGTGGCAGCTGTCAACCGTCATCACGTGCGGCACGCTGGCGGGCGCGATCATCCCCGAGCTGGTCAAGGTCTTCACCTCGACCGAGTCGAGCCACGTGCGGGAAGTGGTGACCTCGTCGCGCGAGGGTGGCGCCTCGCTCAATATCCTCTCCGGGTTCGTGGCCGGCAATTTCAGCGCCTACTGGCTCGGCGTGAGCATCGTCACGCTGATGTCGATCGCCTACGGCGTCAGCACCTACGATCTTCAGGGGAGCAACCTGATGATCGCGCCGGCGGTGTTCGCCTTCGGCCTGGTCGCGTTCGGCTTCCTCGGCATGGGCCCGGTCACGATCGCGGTCGACTCGTATGGTCCTGTGACCGACAACGCCCAGTCGGTGTTCGAGCTGTCGACGATCGAGTCGATTCCCAACATCAAGCAGACGCTCAAGAAGGACTACGGCTTCGACGTGAATTTCGAGCGCGCCAAGCATCTGCTCGAAGAGAACGACGGAGCGGGCAATACGTTCAAGGCAACGGCCAAGCCCGTCCTCATCGGGACGGCCGTGGTCGGCGCAACGACCATGATCTTCTCGATTGTCGTGGTGCTGACCGAACGGCTCAAGCCGGAATACCTGCAGTTCCTGTCCATCCTTCACCCGCCGTTCCTGCTCGGCCTGATCACCGGCGGCTGCATGATCTACTGGTTCACCGGGGCGTCGACGCAGGCGGTCACGACCGGCGCGTATCGTGCAGTCGAGTTCATCAAGGCGAACATCCGGCTCGACCGTGAGGGGCCGGCGTCGGTCGAGGACAGCAAGAAAGTGGTAGAGATCTGCACCCAGTACGCACAGAAGGGGATGTTCAACATCTTCCTGGCGGTGTTCTTCGGGACGCTGGGCTTTGCGTTCATCGAGCCCTACTTCTTTATCGGCTATCTGGTGTCGATCGCGCTCTTCGGGCTCTTCCAGGCCATTTTCATGGCTAACGCCGGCGGCGCGTGGGACAACGCCAAGAAGATCGTCGAGGTGGAGCTCAAGGAAAAGGGGACGCCGCTGCACGCGGCAACGGTCGTGGGCGACACGGTGGGCGATCCGTTCAAGGACACGTCCTCGGTAGCCCTCAATCCGGTCATCAAGTTCACGACGCTGTTCGGGTTGCTTGCGGTCGAGCTGGGGGTCCAACTGACCAGGCAGTACGGGTCGGGGCTGAGCCACGTGCTGGCGGCGGCCTTCCTGCTCGGGTCCGCGACTTTCGTCTGGCGGTCCTTCTACGCAATGCGCATCGGGACGAGTCGCGCGTAGGGGGCTCGGCGAGGGCCGGACCGGCTCTGGTGGAGTGGAACGCCGGCTGCCGGAAAGGCCAATTGATTGATGGCCAAATTGAATTTGCTGGTGTCTAAGGCAACCAAGGGGTTGAGTTTCGTTGACACTGCTTTTTAGGTCTGACTATAATTCGCGTCCTCCGCACGAGCGGTGCGCGGAGGCAGGAGGGTGGTGAGCCGTGCCGCGTGACATGTTCGGCGATGTAACGAACCCATCGGTCAAGGTGGGGTCTCAGGCGTGGTACACCGTGCCGGTTTCCATCCTGGCCCACATTATCCTCTTCGCGTGCGTCATCATCATTCCCTTGATGGCCGCCGACGTGCTCCCGACGCCACCGACGATGATGGCGTTTGTCGGGGCGCCACCGCCACCGCCGCCCCCGCCCCCGCCGCCGCCGGCGCCGGCGGTCCAGCAGAAGCCGGTGGAAGTGGTCAATCCGAACGCCGCGCCGATCGAAGCACCCAAGGAAATCGTTCCGGAGGCTGCGCCGCACCCGGGCATCGCCACCGGTGTGCCCGGCGGCGTCGAAGGCGGCATCCCTGGCGGTGTCATGGGAGGCGTCGTCGGTGGTCTTCCAGAGGCGCCCCCGCCCCCCCCACCGCCCCCGACGGCTCCGGTTCGAGTCGGCGGCAACATCAAGCCCCCGACCAAGACCCGCGACGTCAAGCCGATCTATCCCCCAATCGCGCAATCGGCACGGGTGCAGGGCGTCGTGATCATCGAGGCGACGATCGGCGCGGACGGACGCGTCAAGGAAGCGAAAGTGCTGCGCGGGCAGCCGTTGCTCGACCAGGCCGCGCTCGACGCGGTCAAGCAGTGGCAGTTCACCCCGACCCTGCTCAACAACGTGCCCGTACCGGTCATCATGACGGTCACGGTCAACTTCACTCTGCAGTAAGCACGCTCGTCGGAGTAAGTTCGTTCGGACCGTAGGCTGACTTGTTTTGAATCTGGCTTTTTCCAATATCGGAGGATGGTCGAATGGATCTGATGCACATGTGGGAGCAGATGGGTTGGGTCGCGAAGGTCATCGGCGTGATCCTGATCATCATGTCCATGATTTCGTTCGGCGTGGCCATTGAACGTATCTTCACGTTCTCGCAGGCGCGCAAGCAGTCGAAGCTCTACGCACCCCAGGTGGCCAAGCACCTGAAGGAAGGTCGTCTGAAGGACGCCATCGCGATTTCCTCCTCGAAGAACTACCGGTACAGCCACCTGGCCAAAGTGGTCCTGGCGGGCCTGCAGGAGTATCAGTTCCAGAAGGACAGCGGCGGCAACCTGGGCCGCGAGGACATGGTCGACACCGTCCGCCGCGCCATCCAGCGCGCCTCGGCGCTGACCGCCAACGACCTCAAGAAGGGCATCTCGGCGCTCGCGACCATCGGCTCGACGGCGCCGTTCGTCGGGCTGCTCGGCACGGTCGTCGGCATCATCACGGCCTTCCAGGGCATCTCGTCGCAGGGCTCGGCCGGTCTGGCCGCGGTCTCGGCGGGCATCTCGGAAGCGCTCGTCGAAACGGCACTCGGCCTCGTCGTCGCGATTCCGGCGGTGTGGTTCTACAACTACCTGACCGGCAGCATCGAGTACTTCAACGTCGAAATGGACAACTCGTCGTCGGAGCTGGTCGACTACTTCATCAAGCAGACGGCGTAGACGGTCGACAGTCGTCAGTCTTCGGTCGTGAGTCCCTTCGGCTGTCTGAGTCGACGGTCGCAGTCGACAGCGGCGGTTGACGATACGAGCTCGGTGGCTGACGATCGACTGACGACTGGGACTGTGGACTCGGACTGTAGACTCGGACTGACGACCCGGCCGACTGGCGACTCGGACTGAGGACTGCGACTGACGACTGACGATTAACGACTGCCGACTAAAACGGAGCTTTTTCCATGGCAATGGATACTGGCGGCTCATCGGACGGCCCAAAGTCCCAGATCAACGTGACGCCGCTCGTCGACGTCATGCTGGTCCTCCTCATCATCATGATGCTCGTGGCGCCCATGCTGCAGAAGGGCGTCGACGTCAAGCTGCCGCTGGCGGCGAACACGTCGGACAAGCCCGAGAGCGATCAGCAGACGGTGCTGGCCGTCGATGCCCGCGACAAGTTCTACGTCAACTCGATCGAGGTGCCGCGGGCAGAGATGGCGGACCGCGTCAAGCTGGCCCTCGAGGAGAAGACCGAACGCGTCGTGCTCATCAAGGGTGATACCGACGCCTCGTACCGGGCGATCATGGCGGCCATGGACGACTTGCGGAAGGCAGGGATCGAGGACATCGGCCTCATTACCGACCCGAAGGTCGATCCGAATGCCCCCCAGACGCCGCCGGCGGGAGGGAAGTAGCCATGAAACACGCGCACAAGCATTTCGGCGCGGAGCGGGTCGTCACGGGGTCAGTCCCTCACGCCAGCTCGGAGATGAACGTCACGCCGCTCATCGACGTGCTGCTCGTGCTCCTCATCATCTTCATGGCCGCGCTGCCGCTCAGCCAGAAGGGCGTCGACGTCAACCTTCCGCTCGAGGTGAACAAACCCGACCAGAAGGTGGCGCCATCCGAGCAGATCGTCGTGGAATACAACGCCGATCGGTCGATTGCCGTCAACAAGCAGCCGGTCACGATGGCCAACCTCCAGGAGAAGCTGCGCGACATCTTTGAAACCCGGCGCGAGAAGACGATGTTCATCGTCGGTGATCCGACACTCCGCTACGGCGAGATCATCGCGGTCATCGACGCCGGGAGAGGCGCCGGCGTCGAGAAGGTCGGGATCGTCACCGAAGGCATGCGCCGAGGCGAATAGACGCCCCGTTAGCCCGCGTTCCCAGGCGCTTTTCAACACGAGGTCAGGAGACCAGGAGGCCTTTCTGGAGAACCCAGAGAGAGCACCTGAGCTCCTGACCTCTTGTCATTTCTGGCAAGACCCCAGGCGCGGCGACTAAGACGCCAGGCAGCAAAAAGGCCGTCCCCGTGGACGGCCTTCTTGCTGCGTGCGGGGCGCTCGACGCCGGCCGCTGGTGGCGGCCGGCTCAGCTCCTAGCTGCTCGCCTTCTTCTTGTTCAGGTCCTGCGCCTTGTTCCGGAGCTTGTCGGCCTCGTCAATCAGCGGCTGGCGCTTCTTGACGTCAGGCTCGAGGTTGGCCTGCATCCGCAGGAGGATGTTCTTGTAGGTCAGCGCGTCGATGTAGTCCGGGTTCAGCTTGAGGGCCTTGTCCGTCCCCTCGATGCCCTTCGCGATGAACTCCTTTTGCTGTGGGACGGTCAAGCGCTTGTCCTTGAACGCCTTCTCCCAGTAGAACACCGCCACGAGCTGGTACCCCTGGGGGTTCTCGGGCTGGAGGTCGGCGGCTGTGTTGAGGGCCTCGACCGTCTTCTCGAACTCGCCCTGGCGGTTGTAATAGGCCGAGAGGGCAGCGTACACCGCCGGCTCCTTGGGCTTCACTTCCCGGGCCTTGAGCAGGGTCGCCTCGGCCTCATCGTACCGGCCGGCGTTCTCGTAGATCTTGGCGAGTTCGAGGTAGTTGAGGTATTCGTTGGGGTCGAGCTCGATCATGCGCTTGACGAGTGGCTCCGCCTCGGCTGGATTGTTGAGCTTCTCAGGTCCGTAGGCGGCCACCAGATACTGCATCGCCCGCTGGCGGTAGATCAAGTCGGGCTCCTTTTCGGCGGCCTTCTTGTACCACTCAATCGCCTTCTTCATGTATTCGTCGTTCTCAGGCTCGCCAGCCCGGCTGGGCTTGTAGAGGTTGTCGTAACAGTTCGCCAGGAAGAAGTGCGCACCACGCAGACTGGGATCGCTGTTGACGGCATACTCGTACTTCTTGGCCGCCTCCAGCCACCGGGACCCCTTGTACGCTTCGTGGGCCTCCATGATGGACTTCTTGGCCGCCAGCGCGCTGAACGAATACTGGCCGCACCCGGCCAAGCCCAGCGAGAGTCCCAAAACGCCGGCCAGAGACCCTGCAGAAACGGAGCGAAATCGCGTCCTCATGCATCCCCTCAGAATCGTGCGCAAAGGCGGCAATGCCTCATCGCGCGGAAAACCTAGGTATTAAAATGGATCCGAGTGCGTCTAACCGAGTGTCCCTTGGTTCTCGGCCCAAGCCGGAAGGATTGCCCGCGCCCGAACCGGGTCAGTATAGTGAACCCAAAAACGGCCCGTCAACTCACCTTGAGAGTCGACACGGACGGCACCTCCCTCAGAGCCCGAGAAGGTCTCTGAGCCGCAAACGCACCCTGAAAGGTTAGACACCAGGATCATGATTCGGTTCGAGGACCTCGTCGAAAAGGTCCGGGCGATCAACCCCGAGGCCGATATCGAGCTGCTCAGGCGGGCGTACGTCTTTTCCGCCTTCGAGCACAAGGGACAGGTCCGCCACTCGGGGGAGCCGTATCTGGTGCATCCGCTCGAGGTGGCGGATCTCCTCGCCGACATGAAGCTCGACGTCGTGGCCATCGCCGCCGGGCTCCTCCACGACATCGTCGAAGACACGCAGACACCCATCGAACGCATCCAGGAGCTTTTCGGCCCGGACGTGGCGCACGTCGTGGAGGGTGTGACCAAGCTCGGCGCGATTCAGTTTTCGTCGAGCGAGGAACGGCAGGCCGAGAACTTCCGCAAGATGCTGCTCGCGATGGTCGACGACATCCGCGTCATTCTGGTGAAGCTGGCCGACCGGCTCCACAACATGCGGACCTTGCATCACCTGCCGGAGGAGCGCCGGCTCAAGATCGCGCAGGAGACACGCGACATCTACGGGCCGATCGCCAACCGCCTCGGGATGAGCAAGATCAAGAACGAGCTCGAGGAGCTGGCGTTCAAGCACCTCGAGCCCCGCGCCTTCGAGGCCCTGCGCGCGCGTGTGGAGAGCCGGCGCAAGACCAACGAGGGCATGATCGAGGATCTGAAGAAGAACGTGTCGGCGAAACTCGCCGAGGCACAGGTGCCGGTCATCGCCATCGACGGTCGGATCAAGCGCCTGTTCAGCATTCATCAGAAGCTCAAACGGCAGAAGATCGACCTCGACCAGGTGTACGACCTCGTCGCGCTGCGCATCGTGACCCAGTCGGTCAGGGACTGCTACGCGGCGCTCGGCATCATCCACCAGACGTGGTCGCCGGTGCCGGGCCGCATCAAGGACTTCATCGCGATGCCGCGGCCGAACGGCTATCAATCGCTTCACACCTCGGTCGTCAGCGAGCGCGGGTTTCCGTTCGAGGTGCAGATCCGCACCGCCGAGATGCACAAGATTGCGGAAGAGGGCATCGCCGCGCACTGGAAGTACAAGGAAGGCCGGGTTGGCGCCGACCGGGACGAGCAGCACTTCCTCTGGCTGCGTCAGTTGCTCGAGTGGCAGCAGGAGGTCCGCGATCCGCAGGAGTTTCTGCAGAACCTCAAGATCGAGCTCTATGCGGAGGAAGTCTACATCTTCACGCCGAAAGGCGAAGTCAAGGCGCTGCCTCGCGACGCGACGCCCATCGACTTCGCGTACTCGATCCACACCGATGTCGGCCATCAGTGCGTCGGTGCGCGGGTCAACGGCAAGATGGTGCCGCTGCGCACGCGCCTCCGCAACGGCGACATCGTCGAGATCATCACGACGCCGGGCCACAAGCCGAGCCGCGACTGGCTGAACATTGCCGGGACCTCGCGCGCGCGCAGCAAGATCAAGCACTTCATCCACGCCGAGGAGAAGGTCAAGAGCATCGAGCTCGGGCGCAAGCTCTTCGAGAAGGACGCGCGGCGCTTCGGGCTGAACATGAAGTCGCTCGCCGAGAACGACGGGTTCGGCCGCGCCGCCACCGAGTTCGGGATGTCGAAGCCCGAGGAGTTGTTCGCCGCGATTGGCTACGGGAAGCTCTCGGCCAAGGCGCTGCTCGCCAAGCTCGTGCCGCAAGAGGACCTGAAGGAAACGCCCGAGACCGGGATCGCGTCGGTCGTGCGCCGGGTGCTCGGTACCGGTGACGAAAAGATCAAGGTGCGCGGGTTCGACGACCTGATGGTCTTCCGCGCGCGCTGTTGCAACCCGATTCGGGGCGAGAAGATCGTCGGCTACATCACGCGCGGCAAGGGTGTGTCGGTCCACTCCTCCACGTGCTCGAACGTCACCAACCTCCTCTACGATCCCGAGCGCCGCATCGAGGTCGAGTGGGACAAGGGAACCGACGCGGCCCCGTATACCGTGCGGCTGAGCATCCAGGTCGAGGATCGCAAGGGCATCCTGGCGGACGTCAGCTCGAAGATCGCCGGCATCAACACCAACATCAGGAATGTCGAGGCGACGGTCGACTCGCAGATGGGCCGCATCGACATGACGGTCGAGATCAGCGACGTGAAGCACCTGCAGAAGGTGATCAAGTCGCTCAAGAGCGTTGCGGGTGTGGTGGACGTCGAGCGGGCGGCTAGATGATTCGGGGTTCGGGACTCGGGGCTCGGGGCTCAAAAACAATCTGATCGCAATCGCGCGGCTGGGATCCGAACGTTTTCCGAGCCCCGAGCCCCGAGCCCCGAGCCCCGAGCCCCGAGCCCCGAGCCCCGAGCCCCGAGCTAGAGCGAAGCGATCAGATCAATTTCGACCCGTGCGTCTTTCGGGAGGCGCGCGGCCTGAACGGTCGCGCGGGCGGGGGCGGGCGAACTGAAGTAGGTCGCATAGACCTCGTTCATCGCCGGGAAGTCGTTCATGTCCGCCAGGTAGACGGTCGTGCGCACGACGTTGTCGAACGTCGCGCCGGCGGCTTTGAGGATCTCGCCGAGGTTCTTGAAGACGCGATGCGTCTGTGCCGCCAGATCGCCTTCGACGAGCGCTCCGGTCGCCGGATCGAGGGGAATCTGGCCCGATACGAACAGGAGCGATCCGGCGCGGATCGCCTGCGAGTAGGGACCGATCGCCGGCGGGGCGGACGAGGTCGAGACTGCCTGCCGCACGGGCTCTAGGCCGCCTTGACGACCTTGTTCGACCGGAGGCAGCGGGTGCAGACGCGCAGCCGGCGAATGCCGCCGTTGACGAGCGCTCGCACCCTTTGGAGGTTGGGCTCGAAGCGGCGCGGAGTCACGTTGTGCGCGTGACTGACGTTACGGCCCACGACCGGGCCCTTTCCGCAAAGTTCACAGCGTTTAGCCATACTGATACTCGTAGACGCGGCCGGAAGAGGCCGGGACAAACAACGAATTATAGCACGGACCCCCAGAATCACGGGGTAATGATGAGGCCGCCCTGGGCCGGTGGCGGCGTCTCCGGGCCTGGCGCCCCCGCCGGCTCCTTGAGCATCCGCGTCAGCAGGTTGAGGTAAACCGGGGCCTCGTCACCCTCGAGTGCCCTGGCGGCCGTCCGTGCGCCCTGCTCCTGACGCCGGAGCGCTACCGCCGCGTCGCGCTCGAGCCGGGCCTGCTGCGAGCCGGCCTGTGCGCTGAGATCGGCGACGACCCTCCCCAGCTCCAGCGTCAGCCGCTGCGCGGGCACCGAAACCGCCTGGTGCTCGTAGATGATGCCCTTGCGCGCCGTCTCGAGCGTCGCCGCCGCCGCGGCCGCCGCCTCGGCGATGTCTTCATCACGGAGCCTGGGCTGCGCGCCCTCGGCGTGCTTGACTGTGGCCGACTGGAAGATGAGCAACAGTCGATACTGCGTGTCCGTGAGCTCGGAGACGATGGGAAGGATGAACGAAACATCCCGTTCCTGACGACGCTGCACGACCGCCGGCGGATGCGCGCGCGCCGACGACAGATAGACGCAGTCCGGGGGACAGTTGATCTCGACCTGCCGCTTCGTGGCGCAGCAGACCGTGCAGATCGTCGTGCCGAGAGCCGGGCACGAGCGTTTAGGCTTGCGGTCCCTGCAGACCGGACATTTCTGTGGTCCCATTGCTCCTGGCGGCGCGCAGCCGTTACAAAAATCTTCCGCACCTCACAGGATTGTGAGGTGCACAGAACTTCACGTCATTGTACTCCGCGGGAAATGCCTGATGCCGGTCCTCGGCAGGCCCGTGGCCTCGTTTGAGGGATGAGGGCTGAAGCAGAAAAGGGTCGCGGGGGAAGAGGAAAGGGCTGCACAGGGTGCCGAAAACATGGACAATCGGCCGAGTACCTTACGGGACTCGCCGCCAATCGCCGTATTCCGAAAGGTATGCAAGTTGCAATTCCGAGGGTAACGGGCGCGAGGAGGATCGATGACGGATCATCCGCTAGTCCACAAACAGTCGCCGGTCGAGTACTTCAAGGAACTGGTCGAGTCATCTCTGGCGCGCCAGCACGTGGGCGCGGCAGATCTGACCGAACGCTATCTCGTCAACCTCCTGTGTCAGTACGTCCGCATCGACGCCTCTCCGCACCACGCCGAGGATGGCCAGCCGCTGGGGATCCGTCTGGTGCGCGCCCTCGAGAGCGGAGGCTTCGAACAGCGCGTCCGGCTGCGCGGCGTTGGCGACGCCTCCCTCTTCATGTCCGGATTTTTCTCTGACAGCTTCGCGCGGCGCTCGGTCGACATCGATTACTACCGCGGCCTCGGGGAGTGCGCGTATGCGTCGCTCAGCCGGTCGGAAGACGAGGCGTTCGCCGAGGTGTTCGCGGAGCTGTCGCGCAAGTTCGTCGGCTACATGGACGTGCTCGCGGACATCAGCGACCGCACGAGCCTCGCGTCGGCGACCGAGGTCATGCGGATTTACGAGAAGTGGCTCCGCACGGGCAGCGAGCGTGATGGCCAACGGCTCGTGGAGCGCGGCATCCTCCCCAATCATTCCATCGGGCGCCGGTTCATCCAGTAGGCGGCCGGGCACAGCCGGACGCCGCGCGGCTGTTCAGCTTCCGGTCAGTCCGGACAGCATTTTCGCGACACCTCCCCAGCCAACCGTGACTTTCCTGTGGCACGGCATTTCTGTACGAACCAGAAGGGGTAGGTGCGGCGTCTAAATGGGCAATAGCGGAGGCCAGCCGCCAGGAAACGGAGCACGGTGGAGTGTAAGTCTTTGCATATCAAGCAGAAGCCCCAGCCGACCGACGGGCGCCGGGGGACCTGAACGGGGGAACGACCGTCCACTTGGGGCGACCTCCTTCCCGCACTTCCCGTTCGAAATCCTCCCTCCGCACGTTGTATTTGGTGTAAGCTGTAGGGCTTTCATACTGGCAAATGGTTTGCATAAGGGCCTGCAACTTTTTGGGGAGCAGGTAGGGAAGGGAGCGGACATTCATATGAGCGTTCATACAAAGGTTGTCAAGACACCGGGCGGACAGATGGCCCGTGATCGTTATGCGGAGTTGAAGCGGATCCTCGAAGAGCGCCGTCGCGAGATCCTCAGCGAAGTGCACGAGAAGATTCGCGATGTCCGCACCGAGGGTGCCAACAGCCCGTCCCACGGAGTGTTCGACGCCGCAGAGACGTCGGAGTCCGATATCCAGGACGACATCGAGTTCGCGCTCATCCAGATGAAGGCGGAAACCCTCAACAAGATCGAAGAGGCGCTCCGTCGGCTGGAAGAGGGGACCTTCGGCTACTGCTTCGAGTGTGCCGAGGAGATCTCGGAGCGGCGTCTGCGCGCGCTGCCGTTCGCGCTGCGCTGCAAGGACTGCGAGGAAGCGCGCGAACTGGCTCAGCAGCGGGAGCGGCTCCAGTCCCGCCGCGGCACGTCGGCGCTCTTCCTCGACGTTCAGGGGTAAGGTCTTCGCATACCGGCGCGCCCACGGGCGCGCCGGTAACCCCACGCGAGCCGACGGGCGCGCCGAGCGGGCCGAAGGCTCCGCGCCAAGTAGTGCAGCGGGCCGAAGGCTCCGCGCCAAGTAGTGCAGCGGGCCGAAGGCTCCGCGCCAAGTATCGTGCTACAGTCTCGCAGGCTCCCGAGAGAAGGGCCTGCGCCCTTCTCCGTAGACAGCCACCGCAAGCAAAGTCGACCCAGGACTTCGGCGTTGTCCGTCGCCGAAACGCCAGTGCCACCCGTGGAGTGATCTTCGGTGGTGGAGGATCACCGATGAGCGACCGTGACGAACCCGTCGTCGTCGAAGAGGCGCCGAGCGCGGAACGACTGACGATACCCGACGACATGCCCGTGTTGCCGCTCCGCGACACGGTGTTGTTTCCCAATTCCTTCATGCCCCTGGCGGTCGCGCGCGAGGCATCGGTCCGTCTGATCGACGAGGCCAGCACCTCGGGGCGGATGATCGGCGTGTTCACGCAGCGGGAGGCGACCGTTGAGGAGCCGCTGCAGGAAGATCTGTATGCGATCGGCACGGCGACGCACATCCACAAGATGTTCAAGCTGCCCGACGGCAGCCTGCGGCTCATCGTCCAGGGCCTGACGCGCGTGCGCCTGGACAAGCTGCTCCAGACGAGTCCGTACCTTCGCGGCGCCGTGTCGCTCGCCGACGAGGTACTCAAGGACGAGGATCACCTCGAGATCGATGCGCTGCAGCGCAACATCAAGAGCAACTTCCAGCAGGTCGTCTCGCTCTCGCCACTCCTCTCCGACGACCTTCAGGCGCTCGCCGGCAACATCACCGATCCGGGAAAGCTCGCCGACTTCATCGCTTCGAGCCTGACGACCATCGGTACGCCGGTCAAACAGGAGGTGCTCGAGACGCTCGACATCCGCGCGCGGATGGACTCGCTCAACCGCCTGCTCATCAAGGAGCTCGAAGTTCTCGAGCTCGGTTCGAAGATTCAGTCGCAGGTGCAATCGGAGGTGGGTAAGAACCAGCGCGAGTATTTCCTCCGCGAGCAGATGAAGGCCATCCAGAAGGAGCTCGGCGAGGGGGACGACCAGGCCAAGGAGATCGACGAGCTGCGCGACAAGCTCGATGCAGCCGGGCTGCCGGACCCGGTCAGGAAGGAAGCGCTCCGGGAGCTCGATCGCCTGTCGAAGATGCCGGTGGCGGCGGCGGAGTACACCGTCTCGCGCACCTATCTCGACTGGATCATCGCGCTCCCGTGGTCCAAGCGCACGGAAGATTCGATCGACCTCAAGCGCACGAAGGCCGTGCTCGATGCCGACCATTCGGGCCTCGAGAAGGTCAAGGACCGCGTGCTCGAGTACCTGGCGGTCCGCAAGCTGAATCCGGACGTCAAGGGTCCGATTCTCTGCTTCCTCGGGCCCCCCGGCGTCGGTAAGACCTCGCTGGCGAAATCGATCGCGAACTCCCTCGGTCGCAAGTTCGTGCGCGTCTCGCTCGGCGGCATGCGCGACGAGGCCGAGATCCGCGGTCACCGGCGGACCTACATCGGCGCGTTGCCGGGACAGGTCATCCAGGGCCTGCGCCGCGCCGAATCGAAGAACCCCGTCTTCATCCTCGACGAGATCGACAAGCTCGGTTCCGATTTTCGCGGCGACCCCGCGTCGGCGCTTCTCGAAGTGCTTGACCCCGAGCAGAACAACACCTTTCGCGATCACTACCTGGACGTGCCGTTCGATCTCTCCGAGGTGCTCTTCCTGACGACCGCCAACGTCCTCGACCCCGTGCCACCGCCCCTGCGCGATCGCATGGAGGTGCTCGAGCTGGCGGGTTACACCGAAGAAGAGAAGCTCAAGATCGCCATCGAGCATCTCATCGCCAAGCAGATCGTCAATCACGGCCTGACCGCCGAACAGGTCGAGTTCAGCGACGCGGCGATTCGCGCCGTCATTCGCGGCTATACGCGCGAAGCCGGCGTCAGGAACCTCGAGCGCGAGATCGGCGCGCTTTGCCGCAAGGTCGCCCGCCGCCGGGCCGAGGGCGACGAGGCGAGGGTCGCGATCACCCCGGAGGTCGTGGTCGAGATGCTCGGGGCCCCGACGTTTCTCGACGAGGAAATCGAGAATCGCACCAAGGACCCGGGCGTGGCCGTGGGCCTGGCGTGGACGCCTGCGGGCGGCGAAGTCCTGTTCATCGAAGCGTCACGGATGCAGGGCGGCGGGAGCCTCACGCTCACGGGGCAGCTCGGCGACGTGATGAAGGAGTCCGGGCGGACGGCACTCTCCTGGTTCCGCTCGCACGCGAGCCGTTACGGCGTCGACCCTTCGTTCTACAAGGATTCCGAGATTCATCTGCACGTCCCGTCAGGTGCCATCCCCAAAGACGGTCCCTCGGCGGGCGTCACCATGGTGACCGCGCTCGCCTCGCAACTGACTGGCCGTCCGGTCCGCGGCGATATCGCCATGACCGGCGAGATCACGCTCTCAGGCAGGGTACTTCCTGTCGGCGGCATCAAGGAGAAGGTCCTGGCGGCGCGCCGGCACGGCATCACCGAAGTCATCCTGCCGCGCCAGAACGAGAAGCACATCAACGAGGATCTGACCGACGAGCTGCGGCGCGAGCTCACCATCCACTATGTGGTGCACATCGAGGAGGTCCTCGCGCTCGCGCTGCTGCCCTCGTCGGCGCAGACGCACGCGGGAGTGCCACTGAGCGACGACTTCAGGCAGACGGTTCAGTAGCGAGCGGTCCGGGCCGGCTGCTAGAGCAGCCCCAGTCCGACGACCGTCTTCATGTCGACGATTTCTCCGCGCCGGACCATGTCGCGCGCCTCGGCGATGGTGAACGTGCGAGGCTCGATATCTTCATCTTCATCCGCTTCGGCTGGCTCGTCGGGAATCATCAGGCCCGATAGCCGGAAGAACAGCATCTCTTCGGTGCAGTAACCCGGCGTGGGCAGGAACGCCGCGAGCCGCACCACCGTCTCCGGCACTTTGCCAATTTCTTCGTGACACTCCCGCCTGGCCGCCGCCTCCGGTTCTTCTCCGGCGTCGACGCTTCCGGCCGGCAGCTCCCAGAGCCATCGGTTGACGGCATATCGGTACTGCCGGACGAGGACGATGTGCCCCGGCTCCGGCACCGGCAGCAGGACGACCGACCGCGAATGCCGTACGACATCCACCGTCACCTCACGGCCGTTCGGCATGCGCACCCGATCCCGATCGATCTCGAAGACCTTCCCGTCGAACACCCGCTCGCTCGACAGCACGGCCACGTCGTCACTCATCCTGCGTCCCTTCCTGTGTTTCGGCAATCTCGTCGATGACCGACTCGAGATCGGGCGGAAGCGGCGAATCGAACTCGACGCGGCGTCCGTCGGTCGGATGCGTGAAGCAGAGTCTCGCCGAGTGGAGGAACGGCCGCTCGAGGCGCATCACCGCGCGCAGGTCCGGAGGCACCCGGCGATGGACCCCGCCGTAAACAGAATCGCCCACGATCGGGTGCCCGATGGCGCTCAGGTGCACGCGGATCTGATGGGTCCGCCCCGTGGCGATGGCGACCTTCAGCAGCGACACGCCCTTGAAGTGGCGCGCCCACGTGATGCGTGTCACGGCGCTGCGGGCGCGGCGCGCCCGCGTCGACATCTTCTGCCGGTCCTTTTCGTCCCGTCCGATGGCAGCGTCGATGCGCCGTCCTGCCTGGACGACGCCCCAGACGAGCGCGACGTACTCCTTCTCGACCTCACGGTCACGAAACTGACGCGAGAGCTCCTCGTGCGAGCGATCGTGCTTGGCGACCACCATCAAGCCGGAGGTGCCGCGGTCCAGCCGATGCACGATGCCAGGGCGCAGCTCGCCGCCGATGCCGCTCAAGTCGGTGATGTGATGCAGCAGGGCGTTGACCAGGGTGCCGCTCGTGTGGCCGGCCGCCGGATGCACCACCATCCCGGCGGGTTTGTCGAGCACGACGAGATCCGGATCCTCGAAGAGGATCCGCAGCGGCAGCGCTTCGGCCTCCGGCGCGGCGGCGGTCGGGGCGGGAATGTCGATCGAGTAACTGCTGGCCCGCGCGCACCGCCGTGCTCGGCCGCAGCGCATCCGCCGCGCCGGTGACCCTTCCGTCTTTAATCAAACGCTGCAATTGCGAGCGCGATTGATCCGGCAGGACCGCTGTCAGGAAGTTGTCGAGCCGAGCACCGTCATGTTCAGGGTCGACTTCGACGGTGCGAAGGGTTGGCCCTGAGCTGTCACCGGTCACAGGATTTCTCGCGACGATCGCGGAAGCCCGCGAAGAGCACGAAGACACTGAATGCCACTGTCCCGTCCTAGGCCGCCCGGACGCGCCGCGAGGCCGTGTCCGCCGGCGCCGGGCCGCTGCGGCGGCGAAGCAGCGCCAGCATCACGACGCTCACGGGCACGATGAACAGGGAGACGAACTGCGACGTCGAGAGCGACGTCGACAGGACATCGACGGTGCCCCGCGAGTCGCCGCGGTAGAACTCGATGATGAAACGCGAGACGCCGTAAAGCAGCATGTAGGTCCAGAAGGTACGTCCGGCGTACGGACGGCCCTTCTTTTCGGTCAGGAGCAGCACGGCCAGGATCAGCAGCTCCGCCCCGGCTTCGTACAGCTGCGTCGGGTGCAGTGGAATGCCGAGGGTGGTGCCCACATTCTGCGCCGCGAACTCGCTGTGGAACGTGATACCCCACGGCATCGTTGTCGGTTTGCCGAAGCAACAGCCCGCAAACAGGCAGCCGAGCCGGCCGACAATGTGGCCGAGCGCAATACCGGGCGCGAAGACGTCGGTGACGGTCCACATCGGCATCCGATGACGCCGCAGGTACCACAGCGCGACGGCGACGGCCGCGATGAGGCCGCCGTAAAACACACCCGCCGAGCGAAACAGGTTGACCAGCTCCGACCACTTCCACCCGAATTTGTCGCGCTCGACGACGAGCAGCATCAGCTTGGCGCCGACGAGGGCGCTGACGATGATCCAGATCCCGAGGTCCATGATCCGGTTCGGATCGAGGCCGCGCGCGCGCGCTCTGACCAGCGCGAACTGGAGTCCCAGCAGATAAGCGGCTGCCAGCAGCAGGCCGTACGTGTAGACGGGGAACCCGCCGATCTCAAACAGGATGGGATGCATGGCTGCGTCCGAGGCCGATCATATCGAAGAGGACGAGGACCGCGCCGATCGTGATGGCGGCATCGGCGACGTTGAAGGCCCAGAAGTGCGCCGTGCCCCAGTAGACGTCGACGAAGTCCACCACGTGGCCGAAGACCGCACGGTCGATCAGATTGCCGAAGGCTCCGCCGAGGATGAGCGCGAGTCCGACGCGCGCGAGCCGTTCGTGGAAGCCGAGTTGCGTCGCGTAAGCGGCGATGGCGACGAGCGCCATGCCGGCAATGCCGATCATCACGGCCGCCTTGTACGGAAAATCCGCGGCGTTCAACAGGCCGAACGCCGCGCCGGTATTCTGCACGTGCGTGAGATCCAGGAACCCGGGGATGAGCTGTGCCGGGTCTCCCTGGAGCGGCAGCGTCCGGCGCACGATCTCCTTGGTCAACTGGTCGATCACGACGATGGCCGCCATGATCATCAGTTCTTTCGGCTGCGCGTAGGTACGCCCCTCGACCGGGCTCGGGGCGGCCCTGGATGCGGCCGCCGCGACCAGGGCCGCCGCAGATTCAGGTCCCTCGACTGGGCTCGGGACAGGTCCCTCGACCGGGCTCGGGACAGGCCCCTCGACTGGGCTCGGGACAGGCCCCTCGACTGGGCTCGGGACAGGCCCCTCGACCGGGCTCGGGACAGGCCCCTCGACCGGGCCCGGAGCAGGGCGACCGTCGGCGTTCTGGTCGGGCATCATCCCGCGACGCCTCCGGCCGTCATGGCGTCGACGCAACGTTCGCACAATCCGGGACTCTCGGCGGCGGACGAAACTTCCGGCACGACGCGCCAGCACCGCGGGCACTTCTCGCCGTGCGCGGGCGACGCGTCGATCGTCCACACACGAGGGGAGCCGTCAGCGGGCGCCTCAGGTCGCGGCTGATCCAGCGATGGCTGGCTTCCTGCCGAGCGGGGGCCGAGCGTGACGGCGGACACGATGAAGAGCATCGGCAGCGAGTCGGCGTAGCGCTTGAGCAATCCCGCCGCTGACGGATCGGCGACGTCGATGATGACGCTCGCCTGCAGGGAGCTCCCGATCGCCTTCTTCTCCCGGAGCACCTCGAGCTTGGCGTTGACCGCCGACCGCGCATCGAGGAGCACGTCCCACCGAGCTTCGAGCGACCCGTCCCGCATGCGGGCGAGGTCAACGGCCTGCGGGAACTCGGCCATGTGGACCGACGCTTCGCGCTTGCCCGGCAGGTGACGCCAGAGCTCGTCGGTCGTCACCGGCAGGATCGGCGCGAGCAGCCGGACCAGACCGTCGGCGATCGTGTACATCGCCGTCTGTGCCGAGCGGCGCGCGGACGATGTGGCCCCGAAGGTATAGAGCCGATCTTTCGAGACGTCGGCGTAGAAGGCGCTCAGATCGACCGTCGTGAACTGGTTGATCGTCTGGAAGATTGTCGGGTAGTCGTAGCGCGAGTACGCCTCGACGACCGTGCTCGCCGCCGCGGCGTAGCGTGCGAGCGCATAGCGATCCACTTCTTCCATCCTGTCGAGTGTCACGCGATCGACGGGATCGAAGTCGTAGAGGTTCGATGCCAGGTAGCGGAGCGTATTGCGGATCTTCCGGTAGGCTTCGACGACGCGCGCGATGATCTGCTTGCCGAGCCGGACTTCTTCCCGGTAGTCGACCATCGCGACCCAGAGGCGGACGATCTCCGCGCCGCTTTCCTTGATGATGTCCTGCGGGAGGATCGTATTGCCGAGGGACTTCGACATCTTCTTGCCGTCCTCGTCGACGACAAAGCCGTGCGTCACGACCTGGTTGAACGGGGCGCGGCCCCGCGTGCCGAGGCCGACGAGCAACGAGCTCTGGAACCAGCCTCGGTGCTGATCGCTTCCTTCGAGATAGAGATCGGCCGGCCACCTGAGTTCGGGCCGGAAGGGGAGTACAGCCTCGTGGCTCGACCCCGAGTCGAACCAGACGTCAAGGATGTCGCGTTCCCGCTCGAACTCGGTGCCACCGCACGACGGGCAGGTGAGTCGGTCGGGGAGGAATTCGGCGATCGGCCGTTCGTACCACGCGTCGGCGCCGTGGACATCGAAGACCGCGGCGGCGCGCTCGACGAGCGCTGGGGTCAGGATCGCCTCCCCGCATTTCGTGCAGTCGACCGCGGGGATCGGGACACCCCACGCCCGCTGTCGCGAGATGCACCAGTCGGGACGGTTGGCGATCATGTTCGAGAGCCGCTCACGTCCCCAGGACGGCAGCCACTCCACCTTGTTGGCGACAGTATCCAGCGCGGCGGCGCGGAGGGTGGTGTGGGCGGACGCAAGGTCGCCGTCCATCCGGATGAACCACTGCGACGTGGCCAGGAAGATGACCGGGTTATGACACCGCCAGCAGTGCGGATACGAGTGCTGGAAGGCCTCGTGGTGCCACAGACGGCCGCGCGCCTCGAGTGCCTTGACGATGACCGGGTTGGCGTCGAACACGCGCTGGCCGTTGAAGAGCTCGACCGTGTCGAGGAAGTGTCCGCCCGGGCCGACCGGCGCGTAGATCTCGAGACCGTACTTCACGCCGGTCGCGAAGTCATCGCTACCGTGGCCGGGCGCAGTGTGGACGGCACCCGTGCCCTGCTCGAGCGTCACGTACTCGGCAAGGACGCCGACCGAATCGCGCGTATACAGCGGGTGCTCGAATCGCAGGTGCTCCAGTTCCGCACCCTTCATTTTCGCCACCGCCTCGCCGAGCGTCCGCCCGGTTGCCTGCGCCACGCGTGACGCGAGCGCCTCGGCGAGGATGACCGCGCGCCCGCCGACGTCGTACGCGGCGTAGTCGAAATCGGGGTGGAAGGCGATCGCCAGGTTCGACGGGATCGTCCAGGGCGTAGTCGTCCAGATGAGCACCGACACGGGTCGTCCTGCGAGCGCGGGCACTCGCGCGCCGATCTCATCGCTGCTCGCGGACGCTAGCGGGAACTCGACGTAGATCGACGGCGACGAGTGGTCCTCGTACTCGACTTCGGCCTCGGCGAGCGCCGTACGGCAGTGGATGCACCAGTGCACCGGCTTCTTGCCTTTGTAGACCAACCCCTGTTCGACGAACTTGCCCAGGGCCCGCGCAATCGCCGCCTGGTACCTGAAGTCCATCGTCAAGTACAAGTGGTCCCAGTCGCCGAAGACGCACAGGCGTTGGAATTCCCCGCTCATCACGTCGATGAATCTCGAGGCGTAGGCCCGGCACGCGCGCCGGAAATCGGCCAGCGACATCTCGCGCTTCTTCGGACCGAGCTCGCGGTCGACCTGCAGCTCGATGGGCAGCCCGTGGCAGTCGTAGCCGAGGACGTACGGCGCGTCGAACCCTTCCATCGTGCGCGTCTTGACGACGAGATCCTTGAGGATCTTGTTCATCGCCGTGCCGATGTGGATCTTGCCGTTCGCGTACGGCGGTCCGTCGTGCAGGATGAACTTCGGGCGCCCGCGGCGAGCCTCGCGAATCCGCTCGTACAGACCCATCTCCTTCCAGCGGGCGAGGGCCTGCGGCTCGGCCGTCTGCAGGTTCGCCTTCATCGGAAAGTCGGTGCGCGGGAGGTTGAGCGTGTCTTTCCAGTCCGCCATGTGTATCCCTTTATTGTAGTTCGGGATCGCAGGGGCGTACGGGGTGGGGCAGAAAAGGCCGGCGTCCCGCGGATCGAGTCCGCCAGGACGCGGCACCTGCGCATCGCAGAGGTCAACCGGACGTGGATCGCTCTACCGTCGAGTGCGGCCGCCCGTGCGCTGAATCTCGACCTGATACGCGCCCTGGTTGTCCGCGACATTCGTATCGTTGATGCCCAGGAACAGCTGGCCTGCGGCCGGCGCGGCAACTCTCGTCTGAGTGCCGATGACGAACGGCTGGCCGTTGCCGATGCGGCCGATGAGGGCACCGGTCGGCACGCCCGGCATCGGATTCTCCGGATCCATACGTCCCGCGCCGCCCGGCGTGGACTTGGGGTTGTCTCCTCCGCCGATCGTGATTTCGCCGCTGGCCTTGACCGTGAACACTTCGCCTCTGTTGAGCAGGACGCCCGTTGGAGACCAATGCTGCTGAGACGAGACGGTGTAGCCCGAGCTCGCCGCCGGTGGCGTGACCGCTGTCCCGCCGGATCCGCCCGATCCGCCCGACGGTTGACCGCCCGCGAAATACACGCGAGCGACCTGACTGGACTGCAGCCGGCGCTCTTCGCCGTTCTCGTTCCTGAAGATCACCAGGAACGGGCTCTTTTGATCGGCCGGGTTGGTGTGGCCGAGCTCGATGACTTGACCCTTCTGGACGGAGCCATCGCGCATCACCACGGCCTCCTGCGAGCCGCTCAGGTTCATGTTGGGTGGTTCGGCAGCTCCACCGAAGTCGATATAGGCGACCTGGTCCACGGGAATGCGGGGCTCCTCGGACTGGCTCGTGCGGACGGCGACTTCCCGCTGGTCGAGTCGGTAGCGGAGGTTCGTACCTGTGTGGCGCTGACCGGACTTGAGGACGGCCGTGACCGTTACCTGGGCATCGGCGCTCGCCGTCGTCAACAGGGCAACAAAGCCCAGCAGCAGTGGCAGACTCGTGTTCCGGCGCATGACAGCTCCTTCTGAAACAGGCATCAAGGGATGCCCGACAACGATCTCAGCTCGAGCGTGTGCAAAGACGCGGCCGTTATCCCGGTCTGTCCAGTCAGCCAAGTCTACCGCCCGAGCGGCCCCCAACTGGCGCGCCCTATAATTGAACATATATGGGCCCGGTCGACCTCGCCACGCTGGCCGCCACCCGACGCGTTCAGCTCCAGAACGGACTCAACGTGCTCGTGCACGAAGTCCACACGGCTCCACTTGTCTCGGTCTGGTGCTGGTATCGCGTCGGTTCCCGCGATGAGGGCGCTGGCCGGACCGGAGCGTCCCACTGGGTCGAGCACATGAACTTCAAGGGCACCCGCAACATCCCTAAAGACCAGATGAAGGGCCTCGTTGAGCGCTTCGGGGGAATGTGGAACGGATACACCTGGATTGATCAGACGACCTACGTGGAAACGGCCGGACGCGACGCGCTCGATCAGTTGCTCTTCATCGAAGCCGAGCGCATGGCGAACGGGTTGTACGAGCCCGAGGACTGCGAGTCGGAGCGCACGGTCATCATCTCGGAGCTCCAGGGCGGGGAAAACGATCCGGATCAACTCCTCGATCAGGAGGTGACCGCGACGGCGTTTCGTGCCCACCCCTACCGTCATCCGACCATCGGGTGGCTGCCGGACCTGCGGTCGATGACCCGCGACGACCTGTACGACCACTATCGCCGCTACTACAATCCAGGCAACGCGACCCTTGTCGTCGCGGGCGACGTGGATACCGATGACGTGCTGCGCCGCGTGGAGCGAACGCTCGGGGCGATTCCTTCGGCGCCTGAGCCCCCGCGCATCTCGATCGTCGAGCCGCCGCAGATCGGCGAGCGCCGCGTCGTCGTCGAGCGGCCCGGGACGACGGCGTATCTCAAGTTCGCCTGGCACGCACCCGCGGCGACGGAGGCCGAATTCTTTCCGATGCTGGTGCTCGACGCCGTCCTGACTGGTGCCAAGGGCATGAATCTGTGGTCCAGCTTCCGTGGCGCGCCGCCGCAACGCAAGGCGAGGCTGTACACCAGCCTGGTCGAGCGATCGCTGGCCTCGCACGTGTCCGGAGTCCTCGTGCCCACCGCGGAGCCGTTCCTCTACACGATTTCGCTGACGGCGATGCAGGGCGTCGGGTTGTCCACGCTCGAGTCGGCGGCCAGCGAGGCGCTCGACCGTGTGCGCGAAGGTGGCGTCAGCGAAGAGGAAGCGGCACGGGCCCGTCGTCAGCTTCGCGCCCGCTTCGTCTTCGAGACCGACAGCGTGACGAACATCGCGCACCAGTTGGGATACTTCGACACGGTGACCGGGCCTGGATATTTCGACGAGCTTCAATCACGCGTGGCGCGCGTCACGGCAGCCGACGTGTCCGACGTCGCGCGCCGGCGGCTGCTGGCGTCGAACCGGACGGTCGGCTGGTTTCAGCCCCTGCCGACCGTGGAGCGCCAGTCGTGACCACGGCAGTAGCGCGCGGGTTGTCGCCGATCCGAACCGTGCTCAACGGTGGTGCCGTCGTGATCGTGCAGGAAACGCCCATGACGCCGGCCGTGACGATTAACGCCACCGTCCGTGCGGGTGGCGTTCACGAACCGTCCGACCGGTTGGGCCTCGCCTCCCTGGCCGGTCGCGTCCTCGATCGTGGGACGGAGCATCGGACCGCCGGGATGCTGGCCGAGGAGCTCGACGATCGTGGCGTCTCGCTGCGTATTACCTCTTCTCGACACGCCACAATCCTGAGCTGCACCTGCCTGTCGGAGGATTTCGATCACGTACTCGCTATCGTCCTCGACGTCGTGCGCCATCCCGTATTTCCCGAGGAAGAAGTGTCGAAGCGGCAGACCGACAGCATCTCGGCGATCCGCCAGGACGAGGACAGCACGTCGGTGCGTGCGGTCGAGACACTGTTCGAGATGCTCTACGGTGCGTCGCATCCGTACGGCCGCCGGGCCAAGGGAACGGTCGAGAGCGTCGAGCGAATCACGCGCGCCGATCTCGTCGCGTTCCACGCCGAACGGTTCAGGCCGTCCGCCCTGTCGCTGGCAATCGTGGGTCACGTGGCCGCCGAGCATGCGCTGACCCGCGCCGCATTCGAGCTCGACGGCTGGTCTGGTGCGTCTCCCGAGGAGCCGGCGCTGCCGTCGCCGTCGCCGTGCCTCGAGCGGCGGCAACGCGTGATGGACCTTCCCGGGAAGTCGCAGTCCGACATCGCCTACGGGTTCACCGCGATCCGGCGCCTCGATCCGCGTTACGACGCGTATTTCGTGATGAACAACATCCTCGGGCAGTTCGGACTCGGCGGACGGCTCGGGGACAACATCCGCGAACGACAAGGGATGGCGTATTACGCGTTCAGCTCGCTCGATCCGAGCGTGGGCGTGGGGCCGCTCCTCGTGCGGGCGGGCGTCGATCCCGAGAACGTCCAGCGCACGCTCGACGCCATCGATCATGAGGTAGGAGCGATGGGGAAGGACGGCCCCACTGCGCCGGAGCTGGCCGAGACCCAACAGTTCCTGATTGGCTCTATTCCGCGGACGCTCGAAACCAATGCAGGAATCGCGTCGTTCCTGCAGTCCGAAGAACAGTTCGGCCTCGGGCTCGACTACGATCGGCGCCTGGCCGACGACATTCGCGCCGTCACGCTCGACGAGGTTCGGGCGGCCGCTGCCGAGCTTCTGCACCCGGAACTCGCGGCGGTGGCGGTGGCGGGGCCAGTCGCGAGCATTAAGTAATGCAGACAAAGCCGCCTGTCACCCGCGCCGTCTTCTTCGACGTCGACTTCACGCTGATCTACCCTGGTCCGACGTTTCAGGGCGTCGGCTACCGTGATTTCTGCGCGCGGCACGACGTCACGGTCGATGCCGAGGCATTCGGCCTCGCGGTGATGTCGGCCTCCTCGCATCTCGAAACCAGCGGTGACGTTTACGATCCGGAGATCTTCGTTCACTACACCATGCGCATCATCGAGGCGATGGGCGGTGCGGGATCGGGCGTCGAGCGCGCCGCGCGGGAGATCTACGACCAGTGGTCCGCGTGCCATCACTTCGAGATGTACGAGGATGTGCCCGACGTGCTGCGCGCGCTCCATGCCTCGGGCCTCAAGATTGGACTCATCTCGAACACGCAGCGCTCCCTGACTGCCTTTCAAACCCACTTCGCGCTCGAGGGGATTTTCACCGCCGCCGTCTCATCCTACGACCACGGCTACATGAAGCCGCATCGGAGCATCTTCGAAGCGGCGCTTCGGCAGGCGGCGGTCGAGCCGCACGAATCCGTGATGGTCGGCGACAGCCTGCCGGCCGATATCGAGGGTGCCCGCGGACTCGGCATGCGCGCGGTGCTCGTCTCCCGGTCGGCGGGCATCGGCCACACGCAGGCGTGCCCTGAGGACGTACCGGTCATCCGGTCGCTACGCGAACTTCCGGCGCTGCTCTGATGCACATCCGCCCGCTCACGACGCTCGAGGAATGCCGCCAGGTGGCGGCGCTCGAAAAGTCCGTCTGGGGTTACACCGACGCCGAGGACGTCGTCCCACCCCCGGTCCTCATCGTCTCGATCAAGCGCGGCGGCATCCTGCTCGGCGCGTTCGACGACGGGGGAACCATGCGAGGGTTTGTTTACTCCATGCCCGGAATCAAGAACGGGCGTCCGACGCAGTGGTCGCACATGCTGGGTGTGACGCCGGAGATGCGCGCCGCGGGACTCGGCGCGCGACTGAAGCTGGCGCAGCGCCAGGCCGCGCTCGAGCTGGGGATCGCGCTCGTCGAGTGGACCTACGATCCACTCCAGGCAGCCAACGCCCACCTGAACTTCGCCAAGCTTGGCGTCGTTGTCGAGGAGTACGAAGAGAACATCTACGGGGAGTCGAGCAGCCCGCTGCACGGCGGAACGCCGACCGATCGCTTCGTCGCCGAATGGCACCTGCGCGAGCCGCACGTCGAGCGTCGAATCGCCGCGCTCGGTGGTCCGATGGTGCGCGACAGTTCCGTGGCAGGTGCGCCCGTCGTCAACCCGTCGCGGTCGTGGGAGCCATGGCTGCAGCCGGGACCGCCCGATCTGTCGATCGACGCGCGGCGGGTGCTCGTCGAGATTCCCGTCGGCTTCTCGGAGATGCTGGAGCGCGATCCGCGCCTCGCCCACGACTGGCGCATGTCGACGCGCGAGATCTTTCAACACTACTTCGCGCGAGGCTACCGCGCCGTGGACTTCTTCCTGGCGCGCGAGGCTGGACGGGGGCAGTACCTGTTGTCACGTCTGTTATAGGTCTTCACAAGGAGGCCAGGAGATCGGGGGGCGTATCTTCGATGCACGAAGCCAACTCCTGACTTCCTGCCTTCGGCACAGGTGGTTCGGTGTTGTCCGTCGGTCTACCCAGGCGGCCACATGAGCGTCCGCCCGCCGAGGACGTGCAGGTGGATGTGGAAGACCGTCTGGCCTGCGTCGGCGTTGCAGTTGAAGACGGTGCGGAAGCCGCGTTCACTATGACCGTGGTCGCGCGCGAGCGCCGCGCCGCGCCGCACCATTTCGCCCACCAGCCCGTCGTCCTCGGCCGTGACGTCGTTGAGGCTCGCGATGTGCCGGCGAGGCACCACGAGCACGTGCATGGGCGCCTGCGGGTTGATGTCCTTGAAGGCCACCAGGCGGTCGTCCTGATAAACGATCGCAGCGGGGATCTGTCCGGCGATGATTTTGCAGAAAAGGCAGTCGGGCATCTTGTTCAGCTTCCAGCTTCCAGCTTCCAGTTTTCAGCTTCCAGCTCCCAGCTCCCAAACCGTTCCGATCCAATCAGCCGGCTAAGGACTGAACGATCCGGCTGGAAGCTGGGAGCCGGAAGCTGGGAGCTTACCGGTTCATCACCGCCACGCGCGGGATACCTTGAAGGTCCTCTTTGATGGTCACGTCGCGCCAGCCGGCTTCCCGCGCGAATGTCTGCACCTCATCGTCCTGTCCGAGGCCGAACTCGACGACGAAGAGTCCGTCGTTCGCCAGGCGCGCGCCCGCACCTGCGACCAGGCGCTTCAGGAGGGTCAGCCCATCGTGCCCGGAGTAAAGCGCGACCGGGGGCTCGTACCGCACGATATCGGGTGACAGCTCGACGCCGGATGGTACATAAGGCGGATTCGAGACGATGACGTCGATGGGCCCCTGCACTGGTTCGAGCAGGTCGCCACGAACGAACGTCACCTGCCGCTCGACCTGATGCCTCGACGCGTTCCCGGCTGCGATGCTCAAGGCCGCGGCGGAGATGTCGGTCCCGATCACCCTCGCGGCCGAAAACTCGCGACTTAGCACGATCGCCAGACACCCGCTGCCTGTGCCCACGTCGACAATCGTCCGCACGTGCTCACGGCGACCTCGTCGCTCGCAGACGGCCTCGACGATGAGCTCGGTTTCGGGCCTCGGGATGAGCACGTCCGGGGAGACGTCGAAGTCCAGCCCCCAGAACTCGCGGTGACCTGTGATGAACGCCACCGGTTCGCGTGTGGCGCGCCGTTCGATGAGCGCGGAGAAGCGGCGGTCCACCTCGGCGGGCATCGGATCGCGCCCGTCGGCCAGGAGGCGCGCCCGGTCCCAGCCGAGCGCATGTCGCGCCAGCACTTCGGCGTCGATCCGTGCGTTCTCGCTCGTGAGCCCCGCGCGCAGGAGCGCCTGCCGGGCGTCAGCGATTCGTTCGTGGACGGTTGTCACTATTGAACGACTTCTGGCGGCGGGTCCCTGCCCGGCTGACCAGCCTCCACTGAGGCTGCTGCGATAGCCGGACTCTGACTTCTGCCCTGACCTCAGCAGTCAGCATTTTCAATGCTGTGTCTCTGACTGATAGTGAGTGACGGCCTGATCGATGAGCTCGTTGATGTCTCCGTCGAGCGCATTGGTCAGTTGATACATGCTGTAGCCGAACCGGTGGTCGGTGATGCGGTTCTCCTTGAAGTTGTAGGTGCGAATCTTCTCGGAGCGGTCCCCTGTTCCCACCTGCGTGCGCCGATCCTTCGCGATGGCTTCCTGCTGCCGTCGCATCTCGATGTCGTACAGCCGCGAGCGGAGGACTTTCATGGCCTTCGCGCGGTTCTTGACCTGCGACTTCTCGTCCTGCTGCGAGACGACGAGTCCGGTCGGGAGATGGGTAATCCGGACGGCGGAGTAGGTCGTGTTGACGCTCTGGCCGCCGGGGCCGCTCGAACAGAACGTGTCGATTCGCAGATCCTTGGCGTCGATCTGGACGTCCACTTCCTCGGCTTCCGGCAGCACGGCTACCGTCGCCGTCGACGTGTGGATCCGCCCGCTCGCCTCCGTCGCTGGCACGCGCTGCACGCGGTGGACGCCGCTCTCGTACTTCAAGCGGCCGTACACGCCCTTGCCTTCGATGAGGGCAGTGACTTCCTTCGTCCCGCCGACGCCGGTGTCGCTGAGGTTGAGGATCTCGAGCCGCCAGCCCTGCCGCTCGGCGTATCGCGAGTACATGCGGAAGAGGTCCGACGCAAAGAGCGCGGCTTCGTCGCCGCCGGCGCCGGCCCGGATTTCGAGCACGACGTTCTTGGAGTCGTTGGGATCTTTGGGGATGAGGAGGACTTTCAGCTCGGCAAGGAGCGTATCGCGCCGCGCCAGGAGCGACTTCAGCTCCTCGTGCGCCAGCTCTCGCATGTCGGGATCCCTGGTCAGCTCTTCGGTCGCGGCGATCTGCGAGGCCACGTCCCTGTAGTCGCGAAAGTGCTCGATGAGCGGTTGCATCTCCGAGAGTTCTTTGGAGTGCGTACGGAACTTGACCGTGTCGGCCTGGACGGCCGGGTCGGCCATCTCAGCCATCAACTGTTCGTATCGCGATTCTGCAGCGGTCAGCTTGTCCAGCATGTGCAACCTGTCGGCATTCCGTTCCGTTCCGCTCTCCGCGGGTCCGCCTGAAGGCGGACACTACGAATGTGTTTCACGCGCTCAAGAAGCCGGAAACCACGGTCGCTGCGCTACCCGCCGGAGACGGGCGGCAGGAACGCGACTTCATCTCCGTGATGGAGCGGCGTCGTCAACCGGGCGTACTCTTCGTTGACGGCGCACGAAATCACAGGCTCGAACTCGGCCAGCGAGGCGTGGTCGCGGACGAGTGACTCCCACGCTGTTCGCGCGATCGCGTCGTCGGGGAGCTCGCGTCGCAGTTCCGAGGCTCCCGCGAGCTCACGCAGCCTGGCGAACAGTCGGACCGTTACGAACATGCGCGCTCGAATGCGGCCTGCTTCGCCGCCTCGTCGTCGGGATCGGCCGTGGCCCCCTCGATCCAGACGTCTCCGCCCTCGAAATGCTCGTGCTTCCACACCGGGGCGATCTGCTTGACCCGTTCAATCGCGTACCGGCACGCCGCAAACGCGTCCGCGCGGTGCGGGGAGGCAGCGGCGATGACGACGCTCGATTCGCCTATCGCAATCCGGCCTGTCCGATGGTGAATCGCGAGCGCGACGGACGGCCACCGCGCGGCGGCTTCCGACCCGATTCGCTCGAACGTCTTCACCGCGAGCGCGGGATAGGCTTCGTAATCCAGCCATGCCACGCGCCGCCCTGCATTGTGATCGCGCACCAGACCTATGAACGTCGCGACCGCACCACACCCGGACGAGGAGACCGCCGCCACAATTGCCTCGGCGTTGAGTGGGTCGGCGGTGACTTGAAAACGGTTCATGGTTCAGGGTTCAGAGTTCAGAGTTCAGAGTTCAAAGTTCACGGTTCAGAGTTCAAGGTTCAGAGTTCACGCTTCAAAGTTGACAGTTCAACGCTCTCGAACCCTGAACCCTGAACCCTGAACCTTGAACCTTGAACCCTGAACCCTGAACCCTGAACCCTGAACTCCCACCCTCTAGTATAGCCGCCAGAAATGGCCGAGCGGCCCGTGGCCTTGCCCGATGCCTGGCGCATGGCGAATGGCGCCGTCGAGGTACTCGCGTGCGCGGGTGAGCGCACTACGGTCGTCGAGCCCGAGGGCGAGGTTGGCAGCTATCGCCGACGACAGCGTGCAGCCGGTTCCGTGCGTGTGCCTGGTTGCGATTCTTGGCCCGCGCAGCTCGAAGGTCCCGTGCGCGGTGCACGCGACGTCGACCGACTCCGGCCCGTCAAGGTGACCCCCTTTGACGAGTACGACGCGGGGACCGAGCTTCAGGATCCGTTCACCGGCCATCCGCATATCGTCGACAGAGCGGATGGTGACGCCCGCCAGTACTTCCGCCTCGGGAACGTTCGGCGTCACGATGTGCGCGCGGGGGAGCAACTCGGTCCGGACCGCCGCCACGGCATCCTCTTCGAGCAGCCGGTCGCCGCCCTTGGCCACCATAACGGGATCCACGACCACATGGGGGAGGTCGAGCTCGGCGATGGCTGCCGCCACGGCCTCGACGATGGCAGCGCTGCCGAGCATGCCAACCTTGACGGCGTCGGCCCCGATGTCCCCGGCCACGGCCTCGATCTGGGCCGTGACGAGATCGGTCGCCACTGCCCGCCACATCGTGACGCCCAGAGTGTTCTGAGCCGTGACCGCGGTGACCGCCGAGGTCCCGTAGACCCGGTGCGCGGCAAAGGTCTTGAGATCGGCTTGAATTCCCGCGCCGCCGCCCGAGTCGCTGCCGGCAATTGTCAGTGCTGTGTGCATACAGTAAGATCTCGGGCCACGGCCCTGCACGCGAGTATGGACAGGGTCCGCCACTTGTTCAAGCGCGACTGGGACGAAGCGCGACGAGACGAAGAGGAACTGCAGAGAACGCATGGCTTACAGCACCGGCACGACGCTTCTTACGACGGTTTCCTCACGCACCGACATGTCGGGCGCGATTCGGGCGGCGGCCGTGGTCTTTGTCGCCGTGTTGACCGCCGTTGCCGCGCAGGTCAGCATTCCGCTGCCGTTCACGCCCGTGCCATTCACGCTTCAGCCGATGATCGTGCTCGTCGGCGGTGCCGCGCTCGGCGCCCGGCTCGGGATGGCCAGCCAGGTGATTTACCTGTTGGCCGGTATCGCCGGGCTGCCTGTCTTTGCCGCGAGCGCCGTGCTCCCGCAAGGGTTCCTCCGCCTGCTCGGTCCGACAGGCGGCTTTCTGATGGCCTATCCGTTGGCCGCATTCGTTGCCGGGTGGCTCGCCGAGCGTGGCTTCGACCGGCGATATTTGACCTCCGTCATCGCCATGGCCGCCGGCCTGACACTCATCTTCGCGTTCGGCATCAGCTGGTTCGCCTTCTTCGCAGCGCCGACGCCCGTCGGGCTGACGAAGGCGCTGCAGTTCGCCCTCTATCCGTTCATCGGCGTCGACGTCGTCAAGATTCTCCTCGCGGCGACCGTGCTTCCGTCCGTGTGGAGACTGACGGACCGTTCCCGGAGTTGATCCGTCCGCCTGAAGGCGGAAGCTACGATGCTCTGCGTCCCACTTCGAACTTCCTTCGAACTTCCACTTCGAACTTCCTTCGAACTTCCACTTCGAACTTCGTACTTCTAACTTCCTCACTTCAGACTTCAAACGTCAGACTTCAAACTTTCTCGATTTACCTTACGTACCCGAGGCTTCTCAATCTGTCGATCATCTCCTGATCGAGCGGCTGTCCCGTGCGCGACGCTGGACCAGCTGACGGGCGGCCGTACGTCGCAACGAAGCGCACGGGGTATCGGGCTGTGAACTGCGGGTCGAAGAGCTCCAGCAGGGGAGCGCTGGGCATGTCTCGGCCGATGGGAACTCCGAGTGCGTAGAGAACCGTTGGGGCCACGGCGGTGGCCGCGGTCGCGCTCACGTCGTGCAGTCGGACGGCAGCGCCGCGGGCAGTCAGTCGCGCGGCACCGTTCTCGCCGACGCGGCCCGGCTCGGTGACGAGGAAGATGAGCTCGTCGGCCGCCGGCGTCAGGAAGGGCGCGAGCAGCCGATCGAGCGCGGCATAGTACGCCTTCACCGCCTCGAGCCTGGCGGCGAGCGTCGAGGCAGCGAGGCCCGGCTGGTCTCCGCCGAGGAGCGCATACTGGGCAATGTCGAGGCCCGGCAGATAGACCACGGACAAGTCCGTGCCGGTCGTCGAGACCTCGGATAACAGTGCGAGCTGAATCGCGTCGAGCTCGGCGGAGCGCCGCAGAACCGCGCGCGTCGAGTCGTCGCCGGTGAAGTCGAGAGCGCCTGCGGCTAGTGCTGTGGCGCGAGCTTTGATTTCCGGCCATCGCTGGCGCAGCGGTTCGTACAGGCTGACCGGCGCCAGCTCGGCATCAAGAGGGCCGCCGCGCTCGAGCCGGAGGGTCGCGCGATCGCTCAAGATGGTGCCCGCACCCGCCGGCGCTGGCCAGGTGGCCCACCAGTTGACCACAGACGTCCGGAGTCCCGCCTCGGCCGCCACCTCCCAGAATGTTTTTGCGCGCCGCTCGGAGCCGCTGGCAATCGCGGGGCGCGTCAGGCGGACAAGATCGGTCGCGCCTCGTATCGCGCGGCCGAGCGGCGATGGCTCGGCGATCGCCACGCGTCCCTGCATGCCGGCGACGCGACGTGTCTCGAGCCCCTGCACGCCGTGTACGTCCGGCGGCTGACCGGTGGCGACGGTCGTCCACACACGCGCCGGATCGCCGGCGTCACCTTCGCGCGGCTCGAGTCGCGCGCGCGTCCCGAGAACAGTCGCCGTCAGCGCGGGCAGGCGCCCGCTCGTGGAGAGCTCCTCGAAGATGCGCGCGTCGAAGCCGTCAATCGCAATCACATGGAGGCGAAGGCCTGGTGGCACTACCGTCAGCGCCTCGTGTACGGGTGAGGTGTCTCGTGCCGAGGCGGCAGACCACGTCAGCAACAGTGCCGCGCCGCCAAAGGCGACGACGCCTGCCACAATGGTCCCGCGCCATGACTGAGCGGCCGAACCCGTGCCTGGCCTGCGGTCGGTCTCGGGGCTGTCTCCGGCCGCCGCCAGGATGACCGCGGAAGAGGCCACGGTCACCGAATGTCCCAGCAGGAGGCTGATTGCAGCGGCCAGCGCCAGGGCCGAGAGCGTCCAGATCGGCGCCGACCATCCGAGTCCGGCGATCACGGTTTGCCACCAGAGCGTGAGGTAGACGAGGCAGAGAAGCGCTACCAGGCCCCCCGCGGCGCGCGACAGCCACCGGCCGCGCTCGGCGAAGCGGCCACCGGATTGACGCGCGACCCACGACACGACGAGACTCGCGACGAGCGCCGAGGCGGTCATGGCGGCACCAAAGAATCCGCCGAGATAGATCGCGACGACAATCGCGTCGCGTCGTCCGATGACCAGCCCGGGCACGCGCGCGCTCAGGCCCAGGGCAGCGGCAGGACCCAGGAGGAGCGCGGCGATCGCACCGACGCGCAGGCTCGCAAGCAACGCGATCGCTGACGGGCGGCGCGTCGCGCGCGCCGGTCCGAGAACGAACCGGTCTACACCGGCGTCGAGGTAACCGAGGGCGCGCAGCCGCTGGCGCAGCTCGTCGACGCGAGGGTCGTCACTCGGAGGTGAGGTCATGACGGTCAGATGTTACGCGCGGCGACAAACGCGGACAGCTCGCGGAGATGGTCGGCACGCCGTCCGAATGGCGTCAGCGCCCGGTCGGCCGTCAGGCATAGCTCCGCGGCGAGCTGGTGGGCGCCCGCAACCCCACTGAACGACACGAAGGTGGTCTTTCTGGCATCTACCTTCGTCGCCTTGCCGGTCTGTGATGGATCGCCCTCCACGTCGAGCAGGTCATCGATGATCTGAAAGGCGAGTCCGAGGTTCTTCGCAAACGCGGAAAGCGCCGCGACCGAGTCGGTGTCGGCCCCCGCCGTCAGCGCACCGGCGACGGCCGACGCGCTGAAGAGCGCGCCGGTCTTGCCGCGATGAATGCGCTCGAGCAGATCGAAGGCAATCTCCTGTTCCGTCGCGAGGAGGTCCGCCGCCTGTCCCGCGATCAGTCCATCGTGTCCGACCGCATCATCGAGCAGCGTGGCGAGGCGCGCGGAGAGGACGGGATCGTAGCCGCGCGCGAGCGTGGCGTACGCGAGGTTGAGCAGTCCGAACGCCGCGAGGATTGCGATCGCGTCTCCGAACTCGAGGTGGTTCGCCCGCCGACCGCGCCGCAGCGTCGCGTTGTCCATTGCGGGCAGGTCGTCGAGGATGAGGGACGAAGTGTGGACGAGCTCCATCGCGGCAGCGGCGGCGAGCGCGCGCGCCGCCGTTCCGCCGCACAGCTCCGCCGAGAGGAGCGTCAGCACCGGCCGCACCCGTTTCGACGGCGCGAAGAGTGTGTAGGCCATTGATCGTTCGACCGCCCCGCGGTCGGTCACCACGAGCTGCCGCAGCAGGTCGTCGACACGCGCCTGATAACCGGCAAAGAACGGCGGAACCGGACTCATTTCTTCCGGGACTCGTGACCCCGCGTCGGAGACGAGTCGGCCTTCGCAAACACCAGCATGTACTGGTAGCGCAACATGCCGGGTCTCGCAATCAGGCGGAGGCCCACCTCACTTGCTTCGCGGATGACGCGCTCGGGATCGACGCGTTCGTCCATCGGGGGGCCCGGTCCGCCGCCGGCCATCGTGAACTCGACGATGCCGAGCCGCCCATCGGGCTTGAGGGCGCGCGCGGCGTTGCGGAGCTGTGCGACGGGCCGCTCCATCTCGTGATAGGCGTCGACAATCAGCACCGCATCGATCTCTCCGACCGGCAGGTCTGGATCATCGGCCGTGCCGAGTCGAGTGATGACGTTGTTGTAATTGAGGTTCTCGCGCGGCACTCGCCGCTTGATCACCTCGATCATCTGAGGCTGAATGTCCTCGGCGTAAACCCTGCCATTCGGCCCCACCCGCTTGGCGAGCCGGATCGTGAACCACCCGCTCCCCGCGCCGAGGTCCGCGACGACGCTGCCTTCGGCGATGTTGAGGGCGTCCATGATCTGATCCGGACGCTGCCAGACGTCGCGGTCGGGCCCTTCGAGCTCGGGCAGGTTCTCGGGCGGGAACAGCCTGCCGTGCTGCTGCCGCTGCTGGCCATCGGCGGCCGGCGCCAGCAACGCGAGTGCGACGAGCATCACCGGTACGACTCGATTCACCGCCTCGGTCTTCCTTTCTTGTGCCCGGGACGCCCCGGTGACGTCATGGCGAGCGGAGACAGGATCGCGTCGAGCTCCTTGTCGGGCATCAGCCGGCGCTCGCGGACGATGTCGCGGATGGAACGTCCCGTTTCGACCGACAGCTTCGCGATCTCTGCCGTTTGAGCGTAACCGATGTGCGGGCTGAGTGCGGTCGCGACAGCCGTGCTGCGGTCGAGCAGCTCACGCGCGCGAGCGGTGTCAGCCGTGATTCCCCTGACGCACGACTCGGCCAGGACGTGCATCGCCTGGTCGAGGATGACCGTGGCGTGGAGTGCGTTCCAGGCGATCACGGGCATCATGACGTTCAGCTCGAGCTGTCCGGAGTCAGCCGCGGCAAGGACTGCGGCGTCGCATCCGATCACCTGACAGCAGACCTGATTGACCATTTCAGGTACCGACGGATTCACCTTGCCCGGCATGATGGACGAGCCGGGCTGTACCGCCGGAAGCCGAATCTCGGCGATGCCTGCGCGCGGCCCCATGCTCAGCAGCCGCAGATCCGAGGCGATCTTCGACACTTCGACCGAGAGCCGGCGCAACGCGCCCGAATACGCGAGCACATCCCCCATGCTTTGCGTCACCCGGAAGCGGTTGGCGGCGGCACGAAGTGGCAGACCGGTATATCGCCGAAGATTGGCGATCGCCGCGCGCGTGTAGTCGTCGCCGGCGTTGAGTCCGGTGCCAACGGCGGTGGCGCCGAGATTCAGCTCCGAGAGTTGCGCGGCGGTCCGTTCGAGCTCGGCCGCCGCATGAGCGACGTTGGCGGCATAGCCGCCAAACTCCTGGCCGAGCGTCATCGGCACGGCATCCTGAAGGTGCGTCCTGCCGGTCTTGAGGACGGTGGAGAACTCGCGGCTCTTGTGTGTGAGCCGTTTCGACAGTTCCCGAGCCGACGTCAGAAGATCCCGCATCACGAAGAGGAGGGCCAGCCGCGTCGCCGTCGGGTAGACGTCGTTGGTCGACTGTCCCATGTTGACGTGATCGTTGGGGTGGACGCGCGTGTACGTGCCGAGCCGCTGCCCGAGGATCTCGGCGGCGCGATTGGCGAGCACCTCGTTGGCGTTCATGTTGTGCGAGGTGCCGGCGCCAGCCTGGTAAACGTCGACCACGAATTGGTCCCGGAGCCGCCCGTTCAGGATGTCGTCGGCGGCCTTGACGATCGGCCGGGCGAGACCAGGTGGGAGCCGGCCGAGCGTGCGATTTGCCTCGGCCGCGGCTTTCTTGATGAGGATCGTGGCCGTGACGAGCGCCGGTGGGGCCGTGAGGCCGCTGATGGGAAAGTTCCTGACGGCGCGGGCCGTCTGGCCTCCGTAGTAGGCCTTCGCCGGCACGCGGACCTCGCCGAGCGGATCGCGTTCGACACGGAAGGCGGGGGGCATATTGAAAGTATATCGGGCTCAGGGCTCAAGGCTCAGGGCGCAGGCAAGACCTTCGAACCCACGCTCCGGGGTCTTCCCTGAGCCTTGAGCCCTGAGCCCTGAGCCTGACATACTCTCTTCATGCTCCCCGCCTTCCTCGACAGCGTGGTGGACCTTATCACCCGGACCTCAACCGACCTGCCGCCCGACGTGCGGGCGGCCATGAGTCAGGCGGTCGCGGCCGAAGCGCCCGCGACTCGCGCCGGCCAGGCGATGACCATCATCGCGCAGAACATCGACCAGGCGGCCTCGTGCGAAGGGCCCATCTGCCAGGACACCGGCATGCCGACCTTCGAGGTCAAGGTGCCCCTCGGCGCCAACCAGATCTGGATGCGCCGGCAGATTCGCGAGGCGGTCGCGGAAGCGACAAAACGGGGGATGCTGCGCCCCAACTCGGTCGACTCCATCACCGGTGAGAACTCCGGCAACAACCTCGGCCCCGGCACGCCGATCATTCATTTCGATCAGTGGGAGCACTCCGACATCGAGATCAAGCTGATCCTCAAAGGCGGCGGCTGCGAGAATACCAACGCGCAGTATTCGCTGCCGGCGGAACTCGACCATCTCGGCCGCGCCGATCGCTCGCTCGAGGGCGTGCGCAAGTGCATCCTTCACGCCGTGTGGAAGGCACAGGGCAAAGGATGCAGTCCGGGCGCCGTTGGCGTGTGCATCGGCGGCGATCGTACCTCGGGCTACACGCACGCGAAGGAACAGCTGTTCCGCACGCTCGACGATCGCAATCCCGATGCGCGTCTGGCGGCGCTCGAGGATTCGATCATGGCAGAGGCCAACACGCTCACGGTCGGGCCGATGGGATTCGGCGGCAAGACGTCGCTCATCGGCTGCAAGATCGGGGTACAAAACCGCCTGCCCGCGAGCTTCTTCGTGTCGGTCGCCTACGACTGCTGGGCGTTCCGCCGCCTCGGCGTCCGGCTCGACCCGACGAGCGGCGCGATCACGGCATGGTTGTACCGCGAGGCGACCGTCCCATCGATCCCCCTCCTCTCGGCCGAGGCACTGGCGGCCGGCTTTCCGCGCACCGGCCGCGAAATACCTCTGAGCGCGCCGATTTCGGACGAGCAGGTGCGATCGCTCAAAGTGGGTGATGTCGTCCTGATCTCGGGGCGCATGTTCACGGGCCGCGACGCCGTGCACGCGCACCTGATGAAGCACGCGCCGCCGGTCGACCTGACGGGCGGCGTCCTCTATCACTGCGGTCCGGTGGTCGTGAAGGAGGCTGGAAAGGACGGCGACAGCTGGCGCGTCACGGCAGCGGGCCCGACGACGAGCATTCGCGAAGAGCCCTACCAGGCGGAGATTATCAAGCGGTACGGCGTGCGTGTCGTCATCGGCAAGGGCGGCATGGGTGCGAAGACTCTTGCCGGACTCAAGGACTCAGGAGCCGTCTACCTCAACGCCATCGGCGGCGCGGCGCAGTTCTACGCGCGCTGTATCCGCCGCGTTGACGGCGTGTCGCTGATGGAGTTCGGGACGCCGGAAGCCATGTGGCATCTCGACGTCGTGGACTTCCCGGCGATCGTCACCATGGACGCGCACGGCTCGAGCCTGCACAAGGACGTCGAGGACGCCTCGGGGAAGATCCTCGAAACGCTGGCGTAGGGTTTATCACCATCTAAGTGGCATTGTTGCAATACGTTGCAGGCGTATCGGCCAGTCCTGCCACAGCCCGACCGCCTTGCTGGAAACGCCAGCAGGCCCTATAATTCTTGTATCTGCCCGCTGGGGCGAGGAGATACCAGGGATGATCAACGTCACAGAGGCCGCCGCTTCCAAGATCACGGAGCTGCTGGTCGAAGAAAACAAGATGAGCGCAGGTCTGAGAGTGTTCGTCCAGGGGGGCGGCTGCTCGGGCTTTCAATATGGATTGATGATTGACGAAGGCGAAGGCGACGAGACGACCGACGCGGTGATCGAGTCGAATGGCGTCAAGCTGCTCGTGGATCCGATCAGCGCCCGCTACCTGCGCGGCGCCGAGGTGGACTTCGTCGACAACATCACGGGCGGCGGCTTCACGATCAAGAATCCGAACGCCAAGTCGACCTGCGGCTGCGGGTCGTCGTTCAGCACCTAGACCGTTCAGAACAGGCTCGGGGCTCGAGGCTCGCTCACCTACCCGGTCGGCCAAGTAGCCGAGTACTGGTGCGCAGGCTTGTGGTGATCTCGAGCCTCGAGTGGTGAATCCTGCGCCGATGGAATCTACTCCTAGCGCGTTCGTCGACAGTCTGCGTCCGGCCGGCAGCAAGCGCTCCGGCAAGCGCGACTTCATCGTCAACGTCTTTTTGCGCCAGGAAGGCCATCTCACCGCCGACAACCTGGTCGATCTCATCCGCCGCGAAGACCAGCGCATCTCCCGCGCCACCATCTACCGCACCCTGCAGTGGATGGTCGACGCCGGGATCGCGCGCAAGGTCGACTTCGGCGAAGGGCGCTTTCGCTTCGAGCATTCGTACCGCCACCCGCGCCACTTTCACCTGATCTGCAAGAGCTGCAACCGCAGCTTCGAGTTTCTCAGCTCGGATATCGAGGCACTCATCGAGGAAGTAGCGGCGGCGCGGAATTTCACGCCCCGCCAGAGCGTGCTGCAGATACACGGGACGTGCGAGGCCTGCCGTACCGGGAAACCCGTCGACGCCGAGGACGGCACGACCGAGCTGCTCTTTGCGCGCGACGCGCTGCGTATCGCGATCGCCACCGAGCGCAGCGGTCTCGAATTCTATACGCGTGCGTCGAGCATCACGAAGGACGCGCGTGGACGGCGGGTGTTCCACAAGCTGGCCGAGGAAGAAAAGGAACACCTCGGCACGCTCGAAGCGCGGTATCGCGAGCTCCTCCAGCAGGACCCGCAGCTCGAGTCGCGGCCGACGTTTCTGTTCTTCAAGGGGGCCGCCAACGGTCTCTTCGCCGCCGGGGCGGATCAGCTGACCAAGGGAGTCAACGACCGTCAGGCGCTCATGATTGGCATCCGGTGCGAGCGCGGATCGCACAAGTTCTTCAAGCGATACGGCGAACGGTTCGAGGATTCGGAAGGCAAGCGGATTTTTCTGGAATTCGCCGACGAGGAACGGACACACCTCGATCTCCTCATCCGCGAGTACCGCCTGCTCGTGGAACGTCAGCGTCAGAAGCGAGGTGCCCGTCCCAGGCGCAAGACCCGGCACCGCGCGACCGCCTGATGCTCCGTGATTGACCTCCATCTTCACACCACAGCTTCCGACGGCCGGCTGCGCCCCTCGGCGCTCGTCGCGCTCGCGGCCCGTGCCGGCTTGAGCGTGATGAGCGTGACCGACCACGATACGGTGGCCGGACTGCCAGAGGCCCGGGAGGCCGCCGACGAGCACGGCTTGCGGCTGGTCACCGGCATCGAGATGACGGCCGTCGACGGCGGGCGCGACGTCCACGTCCTCGGGTATTTCTTCGATGCGGACGACGAGCACCTCGATCGATTCCTTCAGGCACAGCGACTGGCCCGCATCGAGCGGGTGAAGGAGATTGCCGTCCGGCTGCGGACGTTGAACTGCGCCATCGACGTCGAGGCGCTGCTTGCGGCGACGCCAACGTCGAGCGGCCGCAGCCTCGGCCGTCCACTCGTCGCTGACGCCCTGGTCGCGGCGGGGCATGCGCTCGACCGTCGCGACGCTTTCGATCGCCTGCTCGGCAACGACCGTCCTGCCTTCGTCCCGAGGTGCGGCCCCGACGTGGGCGAGGTCGTCGAGGCAATCGCGACAGCGGGGGGCCTCGCGTCGCTCGCGCATCCGGGACTGCTCGGCGCCGACGACCGCATCCCCGAATACGCGGCGCGTGGACTGTCGGCGATCGAGGTGCGCCATCGCGACCACAGCCCCGCAGACGAAGAACGCTATCGGCGTATCGCCCTGTCACTTGGTCTTGCGGTGTCTGGCGGTTCGGACTTTCATGGCCCGCAGGAGGGGCGCGTCGAGCGCGACGGACCGGCTTGGAGCCCTGGTGGAGTAACCCTCGGGGCGGAGGATTTCGCCGCGCTCGAGGCGCGCCGGCCGGCGCACGCGCCCGTGGCCGACGAGATCCGGAAGGCGAATCCGCACGCGTGACGCCCGTTCTGCAGCTCACTGGCATCCACAAGCGCTACCAGGGCCTGCGGCCGCTGCGCTTGCGGGAGCTGACCATTCGGTCGGGCGAGCGTGTCGCCGTCAGCGGTTTCGACGCGGGCGCGGCAGAAGTCCTCGTCAACCTTGTCACCGGCGCGAGCCTCCCGGATCAGGGAGAGGTCCGAGTGCTCGGCCAGCTGACCGCCGACATCGCCGGCGGTGACGAATGGCTCGCCTCGCTCGATCGCTTTGGGATCGTCAGCCCCCGCGGCGTCCTGCTCGAGGGCGCGACCGTCGAGCAGAACCTCGCGATGCCCTTGACGCTCCAAATAGACCCGGTGCCGCCGGACGTGGCGATCCGCGTCGCCGCTCTGGCGCGGGAGTGCGGGATCGAAGGCTCTGCGGGGAGTGGGAAAAACGGATCCGTGGAGTGGCTGCAGCGCGTCACCGGCGAGGCTCCCCCGCACATCCGAGCGCGCCTGCACCTCGCGCGCGCGGTGGCGCTCGCGCCGGCGCTGCTCGTTCTCGAGCACCCGGGCGCGGACCTCGAGGCGGACGCGCGCGCCGCGTTCGCGGACTGCATCGCCGGCGTGAGCGACGCGGGCACATTCGCCACGCTGGTGATCACCACCGACGACGATTTTGCGAAGAGGGCGGCGCACCGGGCGCTCCGCCTGGAGCCGGCGACCGGTGCGCTGAAGCCGATCAGACGCGGGTGGTTCAGGTGAGCGTGCCGTTATTTCATGAACACGCCGCAGGCAATGCGCGGTCCGCCGCTGACGCCAGACTTGGACTCGCCGGTGATCCCCTTGTCCTCGTTGCCGTGAATGATGACCGCGGTGCCGTCGGCGTCGAAGATCGACAGGGGACCGTCCGACAGCGTCACTCGCGTGGTGACGGCCTTGAGCGTGCCCTTGCCGTCCGTTCCAACCTCGAGATTCGGGATGTCGCCCATGTGGAACGGGTGATTGGCGTCGGGATCGGTGTTGCCCGCCGGGCCCGGGTCGAAGTGACCACCGGCTGCGGTGAAATCCGGCTCGCACTTGCCGACCGCGTGCAGGTGCACGCCGTGAAGTCCGGGCTTGAGGCCGCTCGCCGTCACGGTAATGTCCACGACGGTGCCCGTTCCCTGTTTGTGTTCGACGAGCTCGACCTTGCCGGTGATGCCGTCGCCCTTGATATCCGCGTGCGCGCGCGCCGTTGTACTCTGTGCCTGCGTGACCGCCAGGGCTCCGGCCAGCGCCAGCACCGTACCCGTCAGCATCACTCGTCTATTCACCATCATATGAAAGCCTCCTGAAGAGGAAATTGTAGCTCGCAACCGATCAATCATGCCCAAGCTCGTGCTTTTCGACATCGATGGAACACTCGTGCTGACCGGCGGCGCCGGCCTGCGCGCGATGAACCGCGCGTTTGACGAAATCGTCGGCGCGCCCACTGGACTGACCGGCGCGACGCCGACCGAGGCCCTCAACGGCATTCCCGTCGCGGGCAGAACCGACTGGATCATCGTGCAGGATACGCTGGCGCGCCTCGGCCGTGAGCTCGACCCTGACCTCCTGGGACGGCTCCGGGCACGATATGTGGTCCACCTGCGCGAGGAGATCGAGCAGCCGGGCAAGGGCTTCAACGGGGCGCTGCCGGGCGTCTCCGCGCTCCTCGAGACGCTGCACCCGCGCGAGGACGTATTCCTCGGGCTGCTGACCGGGAACTTCAGGGACGGCGCCCGGATCAAGCTCGAGCGATTCGACCTCTGGCGTTTCTTTCGCTGTGGCGCCTTTGGCGACGACTCCCCGGATCGGAATGCCCTCGTGCCGGTCGCCCTCGGGCGTGCGACCGAGTGTGGGATGCCTTCATTCCTACCCGCCGACGTCATCGTCGTCGGCGATACGCCGCACGACGTTCGGTGCGCGCAGGCCGTCGGCGCCGTGCCGGTCGGCGTTGCCACCGGCGGGTTCACGGCCGATCAGCTGCGCGACTGCGGGGCCGCGGTTGTGTTCGAGACGCTCGAAGACACCGAAGGTTTCGGGCGGCTGCTGTAGGGTATCTGACTCGAGTCAGAGACGGATTCGCGCAGCCCTCGGAAGCGAATGGGGCCCGGTGGCCCTCCCGGTCTTCAAAACCGGTCGCCGACCGCACTTGTGCGGGCGGGCTGGGTTCGACTCCCAGGCGCTTCCGCCAACCTTCGCTCGCATGTCAGGCGAAGGTTGCCCGCCATAGCGCGCAGCGCGACGGCGGGCCTGTTTCTGCCAGAGCGAGCTACGGCTGGCAAGCCAGCGAGCCTACTGCGTCTGAAGGCAGTGGAGCTTCCGCCCCGGCAGGGAGTCCCTCATCCCTGCGACGGCAGATCCCCGTCGAACATCCAGTCGATCGACTGCGGAAGGAGGCGCGCCGGTTTGGGGTCACGCGACCGGCCGCAGTGACTTCGTCATGACGATGAGATGGCAGGGGAGCCTCGCGAACTCCTGATCGAAGAACGGGCGGGTGCCGGACTCGACATACCCGAACCGGCAGTAGAAGGGTGGCAGTTCGGTCCGCAGGTTGACGACTTCGATCTCCATGTCGCTGCAGCCGGCGGTGCGGCAGTGGTCTTCAGCGGCAGCGATCAGCCGCGCGCCCAGCCCCTGTCCCTGGCGGGCGGGGTCGACCGAGAGCATGCCGAAGTAGCCGATGTCGCCGCGAATTTCGACGTAGACGCAGCCTGCCAGGGTATCAGCCGCATCTTCGAGAAGCAGGAACAAGCCCTTCGTCATGCGCGCCAGCACGCCCTGTGCGTCCGTGCGGTCGCCGATCTTGAAGAAGTCCTCGACCCGATACGCCAGCGAGATGAGTGCCGCGACGGCGCGGGCGTCGGCGGGAACAGCAATTCGTGTCTTCATGCTTCCCTGTCGCGAGGTAGACAGCGGTGTGAAGAATCAGCGCCGTCGACCTTCATTGGGCCTACGCGTATCAAAGATAACAGGAGACCAGGAGCTCGGGCCTGTCAAGGGACACTAACGGACCTTCACTGGTTCCACGGTCCGGAGGTACGCCACCAGATCGATGACCTCGCGATCGGTCAAGGCGTCGAAGAGACCAGGGGGCATCATCGACGTGGCGGTTGTTTCGCGCGACTGGATGTCGGCCTTGTTGATGGCCACCGGATCGCGTCCGACGACACGCAAGGTCAGTTGACGGTCGGTCTCGGAGACGACGTTTCCGGAGTGCATGCGTCCATCGCGAGTGGTGACGATGATCATCTTGTAGGCGTCCTGAACCTCGCCGCTCGGGTTGAGGACGTTCGAGAGCAGGTACTCCAGATTGGCGCGGTTCGACCCGGTGAGGTCTGGTCCGATCGCTCCACCCTCGCCGTACAGCTTGTGACAAGGGCCGCACGTCCGCTGGAAGGTCGCGCGCCCGCTCGTCAGGTTGGCGCTGCCGATCGCGCTGTCGCTGAGCATCCGGCGATACCTGGCGTAGGCCCTTTCTTCGCTCGTGTTCTCCTCGATCGGGCCCCACACGTCGGCAAAGCGGACACCCACCACGCGGCGCAGCTGCCTGGCGGCGTAAGGGGGCACGTCACGCTTTGCGATCGCCCCATTGGCCAGCGCTTCCGTCAGCATGCGTCCGTAGCGTCCTCGTGAGGCCAGGGTCTGGACAGCCTCCGCCTTCTCGGCGGCGTTGAACGTCTGGAACCGCGCGACGAGCAGCTTGCCAAGCGATTCATCGTCGAACGCCGCGATGGCCCGGATCGCGTCGATGCGGAGGCCCGGTTCGTCCATCGCCCCAGAAAGCTCTGGCACGAGCTCGGGACGACGTTGGGCGGCGAGTATTTGCAGTGCTTTCTGACGCTCGCCGATCGCCGCGGTCCCGGTGCGCACGGCCGTCAGGTTCCGCCGCGCCGCTTCCGTGTCACCAAACTGCTGGGCGACTTCGGCGGTGAGCCGGGCGACGCGGACATCGGGCGATTTCTTCAACCGCTCGAACGTGGCTGTCCAGTTCGCCGGAGGGACGAGATCGACACGACCCTCGAGCCCGTCGCGCATACCCTCGAGCAGGCTGGGAAGCATCGTCGTCGTCGTGCCGATTGCCGCGACCAGGGGCTCGAGGGCGTCCGCATCAACGGTGCGACGGGCGACATACTGCGCGACCAGAGGAATGCTGCCCCTGCCGGCTCGCTCGAGAGCGAGCGCCGGGTTTTCCGCGACCAGGGGCTCCACACCGAGCCAGAGCAGCGTCGGCAGGTTCTGGTCGGCTGCGTCCTCCGCGTGCAACATCAGCTCGCCTGCGACGCTCCATCGTGCCGCGTGGTTCAGGCGCTGAAGGACGGACGCCAGGTAGAGGCGCACGACCGACGAGCGATCTTCACGCGCCATGCGGGCGAATGTCTCAACCGCGCCGGCCGACGGCGACCGATCCTCGCAGAGGAGCTGTATCGCCCAGGCGCGAATGTACTCATCGCGATCCGACAGCGCGTCCATGAGCGCGTCCGGCGTCCATCCGCCGGTCACGTGCAGGGCCCACATCGCGCGCAGGCGCCAGTCGGGGTTGGCGTTGGTCTTGAACGTTCGCAGGAGCTCGGCACGAGTCCCTGCGCCGAGCGTTCCTTTCGCCGCGCGGCCCTGCAGGATGACCCGCGCGCGCCGCGCGTGCCAGTCACTCCGGCTCATCTGCAGCGCCACGAGCTCGGCGTCGGACATGGACCGCAGGTCCGAGTAGCGACCGGGCCACTCCTCAGCCTGCGATGCCTTCGGCGCGACCCGGAAGATCCGACCCGTCTCGTGCTGCAGCACGTCGGCACCGCAGATGTCTGCGTCGTGCCAGTCGAGGACGTAGAGGGCACCGTCAGGTCCGATCTCTATGCTGAAGCCCACCCATTGCGCGTTGTTGGCCAGCAGGAAGTCGTCACCGTGATGCGCCGTGAAGCCCGATCCCTTTCGTTCGAGCACGTCGGACAGCACGGCGTGCTCGTGGATGTTCGCCATGAAGACGCGTCCAAGCTGCGAAGCCGGGAACGCATCGGACTGATACACGCGGGCGCCGCCATGCGCCGAGCGGTGGCGATGATCGGCGATGGTCTGAATGTCGCCGTAGACGTATGGATTGAAATGCTGGCCTCCCTGACGCTGATAGATGCCGCCTGGGACGACGTGCCACAGGTGGGGGATGACGCAGGCGCTCATGACGAACTGGCCCTTCGCGTCGTAGTCGATGCCCCAGGGATTGCTGAAGCCGTGCGCCACCACTTCGAAGCGGTCCTTCGTCGGATGGTAGCGCCAGACGCCGCCATTGATCTCGACGCCGTCGCCTTCCAGGATGTCCTCGGGAAACGGCTCGCCGGGTTTGTAGAGACGCCCCTTGCCTGCTGGTTTTCTCACTTTCGAGGGCGTGGCAAATCCCTGCAGGCCGTAGAGCCACCCATCGGGTCCCCAGTGGAGGCTGTTCATGACCTCATGGCGATCGCGGATGCCCCATCCCGTGAGGCGGACTTCGATGTCCGCCATGTCCGCTTTGTCGTCGCCGTTTCTGTCGGGAACGAACAGCAGGTTCGGCGGAGCCCCGACGAAGACGCCGTCGAAGCCGACCGCAAGGGCAGAGGGGAAGACGATCCCCTCCATGAAAACCTTGCGGCTATCGGCCACGCCGTCGCGGTTCGTATCTTCGAGAATCACGATGCGGCTGTTTCCGGCATTCGAGAACCCGCGACCTCTCGTCTCGTAGTCCAGGTTCTCCGCCACCCAGAGCCGGCCGCGATCGTCCCAGCAGAAGGCCATGGGCTGCTGGATCATCGGCTCGCCGGCCCACGCCGTCACCGCGTAGCCGGGAACCATCGTCATTGCCGACGCCGCCTGTTCCGGTGTGAGGAACTTTTCCTCTCGGCCCTCCTTCTGAGCGATGCCCCAGAGCACCGATGTCGAGTACGTCGAACTGTTGCCGCCGTATTCGGACCAGGCGCTCGTCATCTCGACGTCGTTCAGCGTTCCGGTGTAGACGACAAGACGATGGCGGATGACCTCGGTCTCCCCCTTCTTGATCGTCCAGTCGGCGGCTCGTGAGCGGGCAGTCCCGACGCCGAACTGTCCGTCCACCCGCCACGCCTGCGGGTAGCCGGCGTTGTCGGGATGATCGAACATCGCGACGTGGACGAGGTCGTTGCGGCCCTCGACCTGCATCCCGACATCGATCCACATCGCGCGCTGGCCCTCGGCGCGTTCGTTGCGCTGCCGCGCGGCGTTGACGACCTCGGCCGGCATGCCCTCGCGCCAGGGCATGCGAAGAAATAACCCGCCGTAATCGTACTTGCCGATCGTGACGTCGGTTCTGGCTGCTCCACGCCACTCGAGGTCCAGCAGGAACCGGCCCTTCTCTTCGCGCATGGCCCAGCGCTCGGTCTCGGTCAAAATCGTGTTCTTCGATGCATCCAGCAGGTCGTACACCGTCTCCCATCGCACGTGGTCTCCGCTCTGCCCGGTGACGGTAACCGACACTCGCCGCCAGTAGTCGCCCTGGGGGTTGTGAAAGAAGTCACGGCCGTTGACGCGCGTGAAGCCCCAGTAGAGGCCGGTCTGATGCGGATGGTGTTCGGGGCTGAATTCGGTGACCACACCCTTCCCGTCGGGTGCGGCGATCGGATGCAGATAGGGCCGGGCGTCCGGCCTTGCGTGCTGGGTAAGGATGGCGTCGCGCCGGCCGGCTCGATAGACCGAAAGCGTTCCGGCCCGCTGGTCCTGCCGGATGATCAGGCCCCTCTGATTCGGCCGCGCCGGCTGCTCTCCGCCATTCAGCCATCCGAGCGCTGCCGACCCGGTGCCGATCGCCGCGAGGGCGAGTACGATGGCGACGGTCAGGCGAGTCTTCACTTCTTCACCTTCCGATGGAGCCAGACACTGTCGAACAGCGGTGCCGGCGCGCCGTGCACCGTCGCGATGACGACATGACGCGACTGCTCGAACGGCAATCCCACCGCATCGGTCACCGCACCCATCAGCGGGCGCCCTTCATTGTGGAGGAACACGCCGCCCGGAGCGAGCATCGCAGCGACGTTGGTCATCGCCAGCATCAGTTCGCCATCGTCGAAGTAGGGCAGGATATTCGTCGCGATGACGAGATCGAACGGTTTTCCCTGGAGACGCTCGGTGACGATGTCGAGGGCATCGGCGTGGAGCGCGCGAGCGGCGGCGCGCCCGACGCGCACGGTTCGGTGCAGGTGTCCCTCAACCGGACGGCCGGGGACAGGTGGCGCGCTGGGATCGGCGATTGCCCGGCCCAGCCCGCCGAAGTAATCACGGTACTCGGCGGCGAGCGTCACCGTGTCGCTGTCGCGAATCTCGCTCACCAGGTTCAGCGTGGGCGGCGCGTCGTGCGCGCGCCTCAGGTGTGATACCACTCGTGGATTGATGTCGGCGGCCACCACCTCGAGATCGTCGAAACGCGCGAGGCCGTGCGACGCGAGCGCGTCCATCACGGCCCACGGCTGGTAACTCTCCGGCGGCCCGGCCTCGAGGAGCGCCGTTCGCGGTGCGAGGTCCAGTCCTGGACCGACGATGAGGACCCGCCCGATGCGGCGGTCGGGCTCGAGCGACTTGAGGATTGCGAGGCCAATCGAGACGACGTAGCCCGCCTCGACGGCCGTGTCCGTGCTGAGGCCGCGCGATCGATACAGGTCGGCGACGGCGTCGGCGGGGCGAGGCGAGCGCTGAGCGACGAACTCCTTCGCGTAGACGAATCGCATCACGCGCAGATACTCGCGGACGAGATTCGATTCACGGTCGTTGCTGCCGGGAAATGCCGTTCTCACGAGCTCGCCGAAGTAGATGAGCCGCGGGTCACGTGTGGGCGCGCCGAGCGCTACCAGGAGCCGCTCGATGCGCGCCCGGACGGCGTCAGGCACCCGCGTGGAACTCAGGTCGCCGCCGCGCAGGAACGCCTCTCGTTGTTGATCTGTCAGTCCCTCGACGATCGCCTTTGCGCTCAGCGCCGGCTCGATCGACGGCAGCGAAGTAAATCCCTTTGATTGGAGCAGGTAGAAGATGAGGTGATCGAGGTCGCCGAGGCGGACTCGAGTGGCGTGCGACTCGCGGAGCCGCTCGACGTAGGCGGGGAATGAAGCGGCCGTCAGCCCACGAGCCTCCAGCTGGCCGCGCAGGGGAGAGATGTCGGTCCAGCTGATTCGAGTTGCGCCAGCGCCATTCTGTGCGCCGAGAATCGCGGGCGTCGGGCCACAAATCGCAGCGCCAACAAGCACACAACCGCAGAGGATGGACAGGGTGCTCGCGCGCACGCTGCTATTGTGCCGGAAGTTGGGGAGGATGGGGGCTCAAGGCTCAGGGCTCAAGGCTCAGGCAAGATCTTCGAGTGTGCTCTCGAACGGTTTTGCCTGAGCCCTGAGCCCTGAGCCCTGAGCCAGAACAGTCGGGGAACGCCGCCGATGCAGCGTTCCCCGACGCGATGGTCTAGAAGATCAGCCGGAATCCCAGCTGGACGAACCGCTGGAAGTTCGACTGGCCCGTGATATTGCGGTTGATGCGGCCGAAGTCCGCAGACGTCGTCGTCTGGTTGTACTCGCGCTCGTCGTACATCGGGCTGTTGAAGAGGTTGAACGCCTCGAGACGGATCTGGAACCGCACGTTGTGCGTGATCGGCGTCGTCTTCGCGAAGTTCACGTCCATCTGCCAGAACGACGGCCGGCGGAATTCGTCGTAGCGGACCATCGCCGTGCGGCGCTGGAACGCTTCGCGAATCAGGAAGTAGGGCTCGGTGCACCCGTACGCGGTCGACACGGACAGCAGATCGTACTTTCCGGTCGCCGCGTTGCGCTGACCGATGCACGGCTTGACGCCGTAGATGAACTGCCCGTCCTTCGACCCGCTGAGTGCGATCGTCTTCGGATCGACGCCCGGTGCGAGGTCCACGTTATTGGGCATGGTCCAGGGCTGGCCCGACTGGAAGACGAACGCCGGCGCGATCGACCAGCCGCCAAGCAGGTAGCCCATGATGCTCTTCTGATCGCGGTACCACGGCAGCTCCCACACGCCAGACGCGGTGACGCGGTGCTTGCGCTGCGAGAAGTACGGACCATGGTTCTCGAGGAGCGAAACCTCGTCGACGTAGGCGTTGCCGATGCCCGTCGTCGTGTTCGCACCTGTTTCGGTCCATCGCGGCACCCATGTGTAGCCGAAGTTGATGGTGACGCCCTTCTGCCAGCGCTTGTTGGCCACGAACTGCAGCGAGTCGTACTGCATCTCGCCCAGGTTCAGGCTGTTCTTATTGAAGCTGGTGAACGCCGGGAACGGCCGAGCGAGCTCGGACCGGGCGATGGTGGCGCTGGTGAACCGGCTCGTGCCTTCGAAGCCGGCCACGCCGAAGAACGGATTGGGAACCTGCTGGTCGCAGAGGCTGCGGCTCCCGCCGAGGGTCACGTCGCACTGCGCCTGGAACGCCGCCGACGCTTCGTTGTAGCCGCCGAAGTTGCCCTCGATGTCGTAGCTGCGGCTGCCGGCGTAGGTCACGTCGAGCGAGATTTTGTAGGGCAGCTCGCGCTGGATGCCGATCGAGTACTGGTGCACGTTCGGCACGATGAAGTCAGGGTTCGAGAAACTCGGATTGCGGCCGAGGAAGGTGAGCGGGCCCAGAGAACTGCCGGGCGGCGCCGTGATCCCGGTCGGCCAGGGGTTCGAAAGCGAGTAGGTCGGCGTCCGGCCGCCGTCTTGCGACGTGATGATCGGCGTGTTCTGGAAGAACCCGGCATTGAACGACTGGCTGGTCGGGTTCAGGAAGTACTTGCCCCAGCCGGCGCGGAATACGGTCTTCTCGTTGATCGAGTATGCCGTCCCGACACGGAACTGGTAGTTGTTCTTGTCGTACTTCCAGGGCCGGTCCGGGGCGCCGTCGACGCCGGCGAACCTGATGCCGCCCAACACCTGCTGGCCGACGCGCGCCGACACTGGATTGACCAGCGTCGGATCGAACGCGTAGTTCAGCATGTTGCTTTCTTCCTTGACCGAGCCGTTGAAGTCCCAGCGGAAGCCGAGGTTCAGGGTCCACTTGTTGTTGAGTCGCCAGTCGTCCTGGATCCACGGCGCAGCGAAGAACCACTTGTAGTGAGGCGTGGGGTTGACGTCCACGCCGCCGCCGCTCGGCGCGCCGAGGAGGAACGAGGCGAAGGAGTTGCCTTCCAGCACGCTCGTGCTGTTCAGCGTGCTCCGCGTGAAGCTCTGGTTGAACTGCACCAGACCGCCGGAGTTGTTGTAGTTCTCGTTGAAGACGTTGGTCCATCGCAGGTCGAGACCGCTGCGGATGTTGTGCGCGCCACGGACCGTCGAGACGTTGGGCTGGATCGTATAGTTTCGGTTCCTGTTCGGCGACGAGCCGCGCGACAGGCTCACGAAGTCCGCGAGCTCGATGCGGGGGAAGATCCCGTCGATTGCCTTGCTGGGCATCTGCCCGACGAGACTCGCCGGCCAGAACTCCGTGGCATCGAAACCAAGCGAGTCCTGGGAATAGCTCCACTCGAGGAAGTAGGTGTAGCCACCGCGCAGGTTGAACACCGTCCCGGCGCCGAAAACGTGTACCCAGTCGGCAACGATCGCGCGGTTGGCGCGCCAGAGAGGCAGCTGGCCGTCCTGGGCCACGCCGCTGCGGATCGCGCTGGTATTGCGGACCTCGTTGCGCTCGTTCTCACCCCACCGGAAGAACATGCGGTCGTTCGTGCCGAAGTTGTGATCGACCTTGCCGACCCAGTTCCAGAACAGGTCCTTGTTGAAGTGTTCGGGGTAGTCCAGGTTGTTCTGCCATGGCGCGGCACCCGCCGTCTGATAGTTCGGGTCCGGGTAGTACTTCATGATCGCCCGCGCCGTTGGCGAGATGCGATCGGGTTGGATGATGTTGTTGGGGAACGGATCGCGCGTCCATACACCATTGACGTCCCGGCCCGTGGCCGGGTCGTAGATGACGATGCGTCGCCCCTGGGCGTCCGTCAGTTGCGAGAAATCGCCGTTCTTCATCGCCACCGTTGGCACCGTCGAGTTCTGTGGCGCTGGGGTGCCCTCACGGGTACTTCTCGCCCGTGAAGAGGAAGAACGTCTTGTTCTTGAAGATCGGGCCATCGACGCTGAATCCGTACTGATCGATGTACTGATCGGTCTTGGGGGCGCTGCGCGAGTTGAGGAGGAACGAATTGGCGGCCAGGGCCTTGCGCCGCATGAAATCGTAGCCGACGCCGTGGAACGAGTTCGTCCCCGACTTCAGCGACATGTTGATGACGCCGCCGGCGGTGCGGCCGTACTGGGCGTCGTACGAGTTGGTCGAGACCTTGAACTCCTGCACCGCTTCCGCCGGTGGCACGTAGGCGATGTTGTTGCCGCCCTGGTTGGCGTTGTTCGGCGCGCCGTCGAGCAGGAACTCGTTGTTCCGGTTCTGGCCGCCGTTCATCGAAAAGTCGGCGAGCGCGCCGTTGTCGAACGGGCGGAGATAGATCGCCTGGGCGTTGTAGGTGACGCCGGCGACGAGCGTGGCGAGCGCCATCGGGCTGCGCGACTGCAGCGGCAGTTCGGCGATGCGCGCGCTGTCGATGATGGTGCCGCGGCTGGCGTTGCTCGTCTCGAGCAGGGGCGACTCACCGGAAACCGTGACCTCCTCGCTCACCCCACCGACGGCGAGTGCCACGTTGATGGTGGCCGTCTGGTTGACTTCGAGCCGGAGCCCGCTTCGCGTGTGCTTCTGAAATCCGGACAACTCGATGGTCAGCGTATAGGCGCCGGGGCGAAGGAACGGAATCGTGTAGTTGCCTTCCGCGTTCGTCGTCGCGGTCGCAACTTCGTTGGTCTCCGTGTTGGTCATCGAGACTGTCGCCCCCGGCAGGGCGCCCTTGCTCGAATCGAGTACCTGGCCTCGGATCGTGGCCCTGAACTCCTGCGCGGCGGCACTACTGGCGGTGGCCAGCAGCAGCGCGGCGCCTAACAGGCACGCGTACGACTTGATTCTCATTTTCAGCGTTCCTCCCAGCGCGTATCGAGGTGCAAAACGTCAAAGCGAACGTGTATTACCAGTCAACGTGGCTTGCGCCGCGGTGGTTATACTACCGACTGCCTTCCAGTAACAAGCGTGTACCTGTGACTCGGTTTTTCTTATCGGACGGTCAATGCGCCTTATTGCGGTACGCGTGGTGGGACGAGGCTGGGATTGAGAGCCTGTGCTCTGGCGAAGGCCACGCGAGACGCCTCGGGCTGGCCCAGCCGTTGTAGGACGAGGCCCATCTGGTAGTGCGCGGGCGCGTACGAGTCGAAGACCGCTGTCGCCCGCTGAAACTGCGTCAGCGCGCCGCCGAGATCGCCGCTCTCCATCTTCTGGATGCCCACCGACGTCGATACGATCGCTTCGTGCTCGAGCTCGGCGCGCCGGCGCAGCCGCTCAGCCTCGGCGAGTTCCGTGTGGCCACCGACCTCATCACCGCTCAGCTGTAAAACCAGCCCGAGTGTATAGTGCGACGCTGGAGAATCCGGCCGGAGCGTAATCGCGCGCCGCAGAGATGCTTCGGCGGCGGTCCAGTCGCGCATGGCTTTCAGCACGTTTCCCAGCGCGTCGTGCGCATCGGCGTACTTCGGCTCGGCCGCAACCGCCCCGCGAAGAGATGCCGCCGCCCGATGCAAATCGCCCTGGTGCCAGTAGATGACGCCCATCATGTAGTGCGCTTCCGGGCGCGGTTCGATCGCGAGCGCACGCTCGAGCTCGGCGAGCGCTTCCGGCAGCCGATCCGCGCGCCGGAGGACGAGCGCGAGGTTGTAGCGCGCCAGGGTGTGCCGCGGCGCGAGCTCGAGGACTTTGCGGAAGGTCTGAATCGCGCCGTCCACGTCCTGCTCGGACTGCGCGAGGCCGAGTGTGAAGTAACGCTCCGGATTACCGGGCGCCTCCGCGATGAGCCCACGCGCGCGCGCCACGGCCTCAGGCCCATGTCCTGTCTTGACCAGCGCCAGAATCAGATTGTTCGAGGCCTTGCGGAACGCCGGACGCTCGGCGAGCGCCCGGCGATATGCCTCGACCGCGGCGTCGAGGGCCCCGATCCGCTCGAGCGCCTCACCCAACCGGTTCTGCACATCCGCATCCCGGGGCGCGAGTCCAGAGGCCTCCCAGAGGAGCGACAACGCAGCGGCGTAATTGCCCTGACCTTCGAGCTGGATCGCGCGCTCGTACACTTCCCTTGCTCGTGCCGGGGCTTCCTGGCCGGCCGCGTGCAGCGCCGCAAATGCGAGCAGGACGACCGCCAGCAGACAGGGTCGAACAGGCATCGGGTTCAGGACTTGCCAATCCGATACAGGTGCGTCGCCGATCGAATGTAGATCGAACCGCCCGCCACCGCCATCGAGGCCAGCGTAGCGCCGTCGAGCGCATTGGTCGCCAGTTTTCTGAACTCCCTGCCCGGCGCGATCACCGTCGCGACGCCGTCTTCGGCCAGAAAGTAAATGCGACCGTCGGCGAAGACCGGCGAAGCCGAGAACGTGCCGTTCAGGCGCTGTTGCCAGTGGACCGTTCCCGTTGCGGCGTCGAGGCAGGTGGCAATCCCGGCGTCGCTCACGATGAAGAGCTCGTCTCCGACGATCAGGGGCGACGGTGTCAGCGGCGCGCCGCGTCGCAGCGTCCACCCGACGTGCGTCTTCGAGACGTCGCCGGTGCCGTCGGGCCGGACAGCGATCAGCGTCGGCTGCTGGAATCCGGTGGCGATGAAGACGAAGCCGTGACCATAGACGGGACGAGGCACGTTTGAGAAGCCATCGCCGTAGCTGACGCGCCAGATCTCCTTGCCCGATTGCGGATCGTACGCGGCGGCGCGGTACGCTCCAACGCTCACGATCTGATCGGCGTCGCCGACGCGAATCACCAGGGGCGTCGTGTACGCCTGGTCCCACGGTTGACGCCTCGAGGTCTTCCAGCGCGTTTTCCCCGTCCGCTTGTCGATGGCCACGACAAACGCCGCGTCGCCGCCGTCGCAGCTGACGATCAGCAGATCGCCGTACAAGATGGGCGATCCACCTGAACCATGCTGCGACTCATAGCTGAACCGTGCCTTCCACACAATCGCTCCGTCGGTTGTCAGCGCCGCCGTTCCTTCGGCGCCAAAGTGCACATACACGCGGTCGCCCTCGACGATCGGCGACGGAGAGGCGCGCGTATTCTTGGGATTGAGTGCTCCGCCGCTCCGGGTGTTGAAGACTTCGACGTTGACGACCTCGCGTCCAGTGGCAATGTCGAACGCCAGTGCCCGAAGCGATACGCCTCGACCCTCGACCGCCGTCGTCAGCCACAGACGGCCGCCTGAGACGACGGGAGAGGACCATCCCTGACCCGGAACGACGGTTTTCCAGGCGATGTTTCGCGACTCGCTCCACTCGAGAGGGACGCCCCGGTCGGGGGCGTGACCTTGGCCATCGATGCCGCGGAATTCGGGCCAGTCCTGGGTGGCGGCGATGGCGGGCACGGTCAGCGCGCCGAGCAGCAGCAGCCAGAGACGCAGACTCGCCGTTGTCGTCGCGTTCTTCATTGATCTGGGCGAGCCGGGGGAGCCGGGGGAGCGGGGAGCATGTTGCGAATGGCGGCGATGTGCCAGCCGCCGGCCTCGCGCGTCATCACGAACGTCGACCACATCCGCCGGTCGCCGCCCGTGCCGCCGGTGATTTCGTAGCGCCCGTCGGCAATCGCGACGTCGCGCGTCGTGAAGCGGATCGTTTCGAGCGTGATGGTGCGGTTTCCGCCGGTCCGCTGCGATGACGCCAGGGTCCCCTTGACGAGCTCGTCACGGCCTCGCCGCCATTCGCCAGATGAAACGAGCTGATCGGCGTCGCTCGTGAAGAGCGCGCCGATTGCCGCCGCGTCACGACGCTCACGCGCCGCGACGTACTCCTTGACGACGTCGCGGATGGCGGCTTCGTCTTTCGCGTGGCTGGGCGCCCCCTGCCAGAGCCCGCTGAGACCGATGATCAAACACAACGATCCTGTCGCCAGTGCGTACATCGTCTTGAACCTCCAGATGCACGCGATCAGAGCAGAAACTCACGCCGGTATCAATTGCGGGGTGATTGCGGAAAGAATCTGGCGGGAAACACCTCAGGCAGGATTAGGACCGGTTGCCGCAGCGATACCCTGCGGGTTCCCGGTCCCCGGAACTTCAACCGCCCCACACGATATTGCGCAATACGGCCTCCGAAGGGACATCCATCCTCCAGACCCTGACACCAGAACTGTGCCAGCGCAAATGGGCCGAAAAAGTGGGATATTGCACGCGCGGCCCTCGTAAAGGTCCGTGTGCCAGCGACTTTGCTCATTCCTGAGGCACTCTTACCTAGGATCCGCCTCGCGCCTTCCGGGTACCACCTTATACTCGCCCGTCGGGTGCCGGAGCGGACGCCAAGCCAATGCAGGTAAAGACTTTTGTCGACCGGAAGACAATGAGCCGGGCCGCGGCAGATCACGCGGCGCAGGTCCTCCGGGACGTGCTCGCGGAGAAGGAGCGTGCGCGCATCATAGCCGCGACGGGCGCCTCGCAGATCGAGTTCCTCGAGACGCTGGTCGCCGCGCGGGGAATCGACTGGACACGCGTCGAGATGTTCCACCTCGACGAGTACGTCGGGCTGCCGATGGGGCACCCGGCGAGCTTCCGGCGCTATCTGCTCGAACGCTTGATCGCGCCCACCGGAATCGCTTCGTACCATTTACTTGATGGCGAGCGCGACGCTGTGCTGGTCGCCGACGAGGCTGGCGTGGCGATCGCCTCGGCACCGATCGACGTCGCTTTTGTCGGGATCGGCGAAAACGGGCACCTCGCCTTCAACGATCCGCCAGCGGACTTCGAGACCGATCGCCCGTACCTCGTCGTCAGCCTTGATGAGGCGTGCCGCCGGCAGCAGGTGGGCGAAGGCTGGTTCGCGTCGATGGACGACGTGCCGACGGAGGCGATTTCGATGTCGGTTCGTCAGATTCTGAAGTCGCGCACGATTCTCTGCATTGTTCCCGACGCGCGCAAGGCGCGGGCCGTCCAGTCGTGCCTCGAGGGTGCGGTCTCGCCGATGGCGCCGGCGTCGATTCTGCAGACCCACCCGGCCACGACCGTGTATCTCGATCGTGCTTCGGCCGCGGGTCTGCGGCCAGCCACTCGCGGCGACGTGCGCGAGAGCGATCGCTCATGAGGATTCAGTTTCCGGGGCTGTTCGATCTCCAGGTCAATGGGTTTGGCGGCGTGGATTTCAACGCGCCGGACCTGTCCGCCGATCGCGTCAGTCTTGCGCTCGAGCGGATGCGAGGCGTGGGCGTGACGCGAGTGCTTCCGACTCTTGTCACGTCGTCTTTCGAGGATTTCGCCGCGAGCGCGCGCGTGCTTGCGAGCAGCACCGACAGGGCGATTGCCGGGATCCACATGGAGGGGCCGTACATCTCACCCGAAGACGGCCCGCGTGGCGCGCATCCACGAGCCCACGTGAGAGCGGCGAGCAAAGACGACTTCGAGCGACGGCAGGAGGCCGCGGGGGGCCGCATCGTGCTCGTGACGCTCGCGCCGGAAGTCCCAGGCACGCTTCGACTCATCGAGCAGCTCGTGTCCGCCGGTGTCAAGGTCGCGATCGGCCACAGCGCGGCGAGCCCTCGGCAGATCGCCGACGCCATTGCGGCGGGTGCGACGCTGTCGACGCATCTCGGCAACGGCTGCGCCTCGGTCTTGCCGCGGCATCCCAACGTCATCTGGGAGCAGCTGGCCGCCGACGGGCTCTTTGCGAGCCTGATCGTCGACGGTCACCACTTGCCGGCCGCGACGGTGAAGGCGATGGTGCGCGCCAAGGGCGTGGACCGGACGATCCTCGTGACCGATGCCATCGCCGCCGCGGGATGCGCGCCAGGACGTTACAGGATGGGCGACGTCGACTGCGAGCTCGGCGCCGACGGTCGCGTGTCGCTGCCCGGTACGCCGTTTCTCGCGGGCTCCAGCCTGACGCTCGACCGCGCGATCGCGAACACGGTGCGCTTCACGGGGCTCCCGATTGATGCGGTTATTCCGATGGCGTCATCGAATCCCGCAGCGTATCTGGGCACGACGCCCGCCGGGACAGTTGACGCCGAATGGGACCCCGAGAGATTCGAGCTGCGGGTCGTCGGGGTCAGACCGGGGTCGGAGCCGGGGTCGGAGCCGGGGTTGGAGCTGGGGTCGGAGCTGGGGTCGGAGCTGGGGTCGGAGCTGGGGTCGGAGCTGGGGTCGGAGCTGGGGTCGGAGCCGGGGTCGGAGCCGGGGTCGGACCCCGAGAAAATCGAGATCTGACCCCGTGAACATTACAGCTCTGGACTGGGCGGTTCTCGTCGCCTACCTCATCGTCATCACGGCGATCGGCCTCATCGTCGGCTATCGCGTCCGCCATAGCGGCGACTACTTTCTCGGCGGACGCAGGTTCGGCCCGTGGCTGATGATCGGGCAGAGCTTCGGCGTCGGCACGCATGCCGAAATGCCGGTCGCGCTCGCTGGCGCGGTGTACAGCGTCGGTGCGTCCGCCATCTGGTTTCAGTGGAAGAACCTCTTCATCACACCGTTCTACTGGCTCATGGCGCCGGTGTTCCGGCGGATCCGGCGAACGACGATGGCCGAGTTCACCGAAGATCGCTACGGCCCATGGATGGCCGCGATCTACATCGTTTTTGCGCTGTGCTTCTTCATCATCAATACGGGCAGCATGCTCAAGGGCGCCGGCAAAGTGATCAGCCAGGCGACGGGTGGAGGCGTCGGCGTGAACGAGATCGTCGTAGCGATGACGGTCATGTTCGTTCTCTACAGCTTCGTCGGCGGCCTCGTCGCCGCGGCCTGGACGGATCTCTTTCAGGGCTTTCTCATCATCGCGTTGTCGTTCATGTTGATCCCGCTCGGCTGGCAGGTGGTCGGCGGGCTCGACGGCATGCGGGCGTCACTCGAACCCTTCCGGTTCTCACTGGCGACGCCGTCGGGGATCGGGCCGTGGGTCATCGTCATGCTCACGGTGAACGGCCTCGTCGGCATCATGGCGCAACCGCAACAGCTGGCGGCGGTCGGAACCGGCAGGGACGAGCGGACGTGCCGTGTGGGCATGCTCTACGGCAACATGGTCAAACGCGTCTGTACGGTGGGATGGGCGCTTGTCGGCCTGATCGTGGCCGCGATGGTTGCGCAGGGACACGCGAGCGCGTCGGCGCTCGGCGACCCCGAGAACGCGTTCGGCTTCGCGTGCCGCCAGTTGCTGTTTCCGGGAGCGCTCGGGCTGATGATTGCATCGATCCTCGCCGCCAACATGTCGACGTGCTCGGCGTTCCTCGTTGACAGCGGCGCGCTTTTCACCGAGGGGTTGTATCGCCAGCGGCTCGTGCCCGACAGGGCCGACAGTCACTACCTCTGGGTGGGGCGCGTGAGCGGGTTCGTGATCACGATGGCCGGCGTGCTCTATGCGATGTACCTCATCGAGAGCGTGCTCTACACGTTTTTGTTGACCGAAACGCTCGCCACGTTTGTCGGCATCAGCGTGCTCGGCGGGATTCTCTGGCCGCGCGCGAACCGGTGGGGCGCGCTCGCCAGCCTGCTGAGCGCGCTCGCGACCAATTTCATCCTCTATTACCTCACCGGTCAGCGTCTCGACCACTGGGACGCCAACGTGTTCCTCGCGGCACTGCTCGTCGGCGTCATCTCCCTCGTCGTCTTCAGTCTGCTCACCAGTCCTGAACCGGCGTCGAAGATCGCATCTTTCTTCACGCGCCTGCAGACGTCGAGCGACGGGCCCGCAGGCGGAGAAGAGGCTCTTGATGCCGCGGGCGCGCATCCGTCGATCGAACGGCCGCTCCTGCTCGTCAACCTCCTGCGGCTTCGCGCGGCGGCGGCGGGACGCGGCTGGCGCGCCTTTCGCGAAGATCTCACTGGATTTGCAATCGGCTGGGCCATCGTCGTCACGCTCGTCGCGGCGACGGCGGTCCTTCTGTCGATGTAACCACGCGTTCGGGAGACCCCGGGGTACCATAGAGGGAGATGATTGCGTTCTCCCGAATCAGCAAGCAGTACGGTCGGCAGGTCCTCTTCGTCGACGCGTCCTTTCAGCTCAACCCTGGCGAGAAGATCGGGCTCGTCGGTCCGAACGGGGCGGGGAAGACCACGCTCTTCCGGATGATCACCGGCGAGGAAACGCCCGACGAGGGTGACGTGTCGGTGCCGAAGCGGATGACTATCGGCTACTTCCGCCAGGACGTCGAGGAGATGTCTGGCCGGAGCGTGCTCGATGAGGCGATCGCCGGCAGCGGACGCGTGGGTGCGTTGCACCACGAGCTCGAAGAGCTGAACCAGGCGATGGCCGACCCGGCGCGCGCCGACGCAATGGACAGGATTCTTGCCCGCTTTGGCGAGGTCCAGGAAGAGTACGAGCACCTCGGCGGCTACGCGCTCGAGAGTCAGGCGCGAGAGGTACTCCATGGCCTCGGGTTCGACGATGAGCGGATCGACGGCGACGTCGGCGCACTCTCTGGCGGCTGGAAGATGCGCGTGGCCATGGCGCGAGTGCTCCTCGGCCGTCCCGACGTGCTCCTTCTCGACGAGCCGACGAACCACCTCGACATCGAATCGATCATCTGGCTGGAGGCGTTCCTCAAATCGCTGCCGGGCGCGCTCCTCATGACGTCGCACGATCGGGACTTCATGAACCGGATCGTCAACCGGATCGCCGAGATCGACAGCGGCGAGATCACCGTGTACTCGGGCAACTACGATTTCTACGAGCGCGAGCGCGGTATCCGAGAGGCCAATCGCGAAGCAGCCTACGCGCGTCAGCAGGCGATGCTCGCCAAGGAGCAGCGGTTCATCGAGCGGTTCGCCGCCCACGCCGCGAAGGCGGCGCAGGTGCAGAGCCGAGTGAAGGCCCTCGACAAGATCGAGAAAGTCGAGCTGCCGAAGAAGCGGCGGGTCGTCGATTTCGAGTTCCGCCAGCCGGCGCGGTCTGGCGAGCAGGTCGCGGTGCTGGAGGACCTGTCGAAGGCGTACGGCCGACGCGTGATCCACGACGGCGTCGACCTGACGATCCGGCGCGGCGAGCGCTGGTCGGTCATGGGCCGGAACGGCGCCGGCAAGACGACGCTGCTGAAGATGATCGCCGGCGCGCTCGCACCGGACCGCGGCGCCGTGCGCATCGGCGCGAGCGTGAAGATGGGCTACTTCGCCCAGCAGTCGACCGAGCTCCTCGACCCCGAGCTGACGATCTGGGAGCAGATCGAGCAGGACTTCCCCCTCGAGTCGATCGGCGCGCTGCGCAACCTGCTCGGGGCGTTTCAGTTTTCCGGCGAGGACGTGGAGAAGAAGATCCGATCGCTGTCGGGAGGCGAGAAGACCCGCCTCGTCATGGCGCGGATGCTGCTCGATCCGCCGAACTTCCTGGTGCTCGACGAGCCGACGAACCATCTGGATCTGGCGACGAAGGAAATGCTCGTCAACTCGCTGTCGCAGTTCGACGGCACGATGATCTTCGTGTCGCACGACCGCATGTTCCTGCGCGGGCTGAGCAACCGCGTCCTGGAACTGGGAGGGGAGAGCGGGACCGACGCGAAGCTCCACGCTTATCCCGGTTCCTACGTCGAGTACGTGCAGCGGACCGGGCACGAGGCGCCCGGGGTGCACGCGTAGCGGGGGTCAGCTTCTGGCTGCTCGCTGCTGGCTGTTGCCAACCCCGGCAGTGAGCCGCGAACTGCCAACAGCGAGCCGCGACTCGCCGGCGCCTAGCTCTTCGCCGGCGTCAACTTCGCGTGCGCCGGACGCTTCGTGGCCTGGGCCGGCCCTTCGGCCGAGCCGACGCTTCCCGCCGCGACCAACGCGCGAATTTTCGCGCGCCGCAGGACGGTGCGCTTCCGGTTGATCTGGAATCGCGACTTATCACCATTTCGTTGAGACATCTGATCTCCTGTTTTCCGGGAAGCCGCAGACCGCACGGACGACACCAATCGGAATCCGTTCCTGGGGCCGAGCCAACCCCGTACGATATCACGCCCGCGGCATCCGACGGCCACCTACTTCCGCTTGTCGATGACTTCCCGGAGGCGACTGACCTCGGCGGCCGAGACCGCGCCGTTCGGCTCCTGATCCTCGCGTGCCGCGCGGCCCACGTGGACTTCGCGGACGGTCCCGGTCTGGGCGAGGGCGCTCAACATCTCGAAATCGATGCCACCGCCCGCGATGATCGTGAGGCGGTCACCGGCGCGCTCCTGGTACGCGCGCAGGCGATGGCACCGCGCGCCGACGGTTCCCTCGCCGCCGCTCGTCAGGATCCGATCGATGCGAGCGACACCCGCGAGCGCAGTGATGGCGCCGGGCGGGTCGCGCAGCTGATCGAACGCCCGGTGGAACGTGACATTGACGTTCGGCGCCGCTGCGAGCACGTCTGAGACATGGTCCAGCTCGAGCTCGCCCGCGTGGGCGAATCCGATCACGAGGCCGTCGACTCCGGCCTCGGCGAATGCCGCGGCCGCGTGTCGAAGCGCGGGTCGCTCGCGCACATCGGTCGAGTACCCGGCATTTTCGCGCACCATGACGCGCAGCGGCAGCGACACCGCGGCTGCGATCTCCCGGACGAGCGCGAGCTCAGGGGTGAGCCCGCCATCGTGGATGGCACGCACGACCTCGAGGCGGTCGGCGCCCCCCCGCGCGGCTTCGCGCGCATCGGCCACGCTCTGGACGATCACTTCCAGGAGAATGCGCACGTGACGGAAGGCCCCCGCCAAGGCCCAGGTGGTGTCAGGCAGTGAATCGTGAATCTCGCGATGCTTGCGGGCGAGATTCACGATTCACTGCCTGACACCAATTAGGATTCAACCAATTAGAATTCACCACAGCCTGACCCCAGCATTATCCGACGATGCGCAGGTTTTGCGGTGGGGTGGGCTCGGTGGCGATCGGCGTGAGCGGCACGTCCATCAACAATAGCGGGCGTCGGCGTGACCGTGAGGGTGCTGGTGGAGGGAACGTAGCCCGGCGCCGAGAAGCGGATGTCGTACGTGCCGGGCGGCACCTGGTGGCCGGATGCCTCGAGACTCCGCCATTCGGCGCGCGTGACGGCCAGATCGATGGTCCGGTGCTCGACATCGGCGTCGAGGACGCCGTATCCAGCCGCGACCAGTCGGGCCCTGACCGCAGAGCTGGGGTCGGAGCTGGGGTCGGAGTCGGGGTCGGAGCCCGGGCCGGAGCTGGGGTCGGACCCGGAGTCCAGACGAGCGTCGTCGGTATACTGCTCGTCATGGCGACTGTGTCGCACCCTGGATCGCGCCGAATTCTTCTGCAGCGGCTTGCCAGGAACGGAATGCTCGTCGGTGTGCTCGTGTTCGCTGCCGTTGGTATCGGCGCGGCCGGCTACCACGTCTTCGATAACCTGCCCTGGCTCGACGCGGCACTCAACGCCACGATGATCCTCACCGGCATGGGACCCGTGAACCCGGTCGTCACGCCGGCCGCCAAAGTGTTCGCCATCGTATACGCGCTCTTCAGCGGCGTGTTCTTCCTGACCATGGTGGCCGTGCTCCTGGCGCCGGCGCTCCACCACTTCCTGCATCGCTTCCATCTCGAGCTGGGCGAGCGGGAGCCGCGGAGCAGGCCCCCTCGGCAGGCTCAAGACAAGGAGCATTCCGGAGGCCCGACGAAATCCTGACACCTATGCTTCCTCAATCGTTCGTTTTGTCGTCCGTTCTCCTTTCCCTCTCGCTTTTCGTCTCCGTTGCCGTCCCGCCGGACTCGCAGCCGCGGGTGACGGTCGCGACCGATCCACGCGCGCTGGTGCGAACGGCGATCGACCGGATGGGCGGCGAGCCTCTCCTGCGTGGGATCCGGTCCGTGCGATTCACGAGCGCCGGCTACCGCAACATGCTCGAGCAGTCCGAGCGTCCAGAAGGCCCCTGGATACCATCGATCGAGCTGACCACCGAAGACTGGGATCTGGCGGGCGGACGTTGGAACGCCGTCACCGATACGCGCGCCGGCGAGTTCACCTTCACTCAGCGTCAGGTCGTGGCCGACGCCGCCGCGGGCCGCGCGTTCGACGGCCGATGGGCTCCGGGCCAGCCCGCCCTGATCGTCTCGATCGAGCAGCGGTTCGCGTGGTCGCCGTTTCGTGCACTGCTGGCCGCGCTCGATGCTCCCGATCTTCGTGCCGACGCGGACCGTCCCCTCCAGGGCGTTCCACACCACGTCGTCACATGGACGGCAGCCGATGGCCCGATACGATTGCTCCTCAACGCCCACACCGGCTACCCGACGGCGGTGGAAACCGTGCGCGCGTATCCCGACGACCTGTACTGGCAAGTGTGGGGAGACATCACGACGCGCGTGATGTTTTCGTACTGGAGCATCGAGTCTGGCGGCCTGCGGGTGCCGCGGCAATGGGACGTGGAGCGCAACGGCCTGCCCGAGTCGGTCCTGACGATGCAGTCGTTCGAGCTGAATCCCACTCCGTCGGCCGATGCGTTCAGCATTCCCGCCGAGACGCGAGCCGCCTATGCGACGAGCGCGGCGCAGACGCTCGATCGCCCGGCGTTCGGCAGCAAATCGCGCCCACCGAGGGAGCTCGCGCCGGGCGTGGTCGAGATTCCCTCGAGCTGGGACGTCACGCTCGTGCGGCAGAACGATGGGATCGTGGTCATTGAAGCGCCGATCTCGGCCGCCTATTCGGCGCGGGTGATCGAGGAGGCCGCTAAACGGTTCCCCGGCATACCGGTCAAGGCCGTGATCTCGACTTCGGACAGCTGGCCGCATTTCGGTGGCGTGCGCGAGTACGTCGCCCGAGGCATCCCCGTCTACATCCTGGATCTCAATCGGACCGTGCTGTCACGCACCGTCGCTGCGCCCCACACGATTCATCCGGATGCGCTCGCGTCCAAGCCCCGTCGGGCGGACTTCCGGATTGTCAGCGCCAAGGTCGTCGTCGGCACCGGCGCCAATCGGCTGGAGCTCTTTCCGGTTCGCGGCGAAACGGGCGAGCGAATGATGGCGGTCTATTTGCCGCAGCACAGAATCCTCTACGGGAGCGACCTCGTTCAGTGGGGACGCGGCGGACCGCCGGAGTACGTGTCCGAGCTCGTCGATCTGGCGGCGCGCGAACAACTGAGCGTCGATACCGTCTTCGCGATGCATGCCGATCCCTCACCCTGGACGAGGGTTCTGGATGCGGTTCGAAAGGGCGGGCAGTGAGTCCCTCGCACCAACACAGAGTTACTGTTGACGACAGAGGCCGCGAGGCGTCCAGTCGTGAGCCGGCGTCGACCGTGGCAGCGACGTGTCCTGCAGGATCAGCACGACCGACCGGCGCGGTCCTGAGCCGGTGCCGGTGAGTTCCATCGGTGTTCCGTCAGGGACCAGGACGCCAGGTTCGCCCGCCCGCTGATCGAGCCGTCCGCCGGGCGTCTCCACACACATCGATCCTTCCAGCGTATACCACGCTTCCACGCCCGGATGCCGGTGGACCTGCGTCGCCATCCCCGGCTGAAAGACGCCTTCCATGTACACAGCAGCGAACCGTTCCGCGCGCGCGAGCGGCAGCGGGCCGATCCGGGCGACACGCGTGCCGCCCGCGGGGCGATACTCGGCCTCAGCGATCGTGAACACCCAGATACGGCCCAGAGACTCGACGACGGTCCCCCGGGGTCCCTTGGCGGCTCGCGCGGCGGCCACGGTGGGGAAGGTGTCGAGATGCCAATAGAGGGGCGGTTGGGCGGGCAGCGCGCCGAGCTCTTCTCGCGCCGTGATGAAGCAGCCGAACTCGCGTCCTGCGCGCTCGCTGATGGGCACGCAGGTGCCGTCGGTTTGCGCCTGGAACGAGTCACCAGCGATGACCAGCAGGCTCACGGCTGTGGTCATCAAGATGGCTTTGCCGTACTGCAGCATCAAGGCCTCCAAGGAGATGAATCTACCCCAGATGCCCTCAGAAGAGGTACTTCACTGCGAATTGAATGACGCGTGGATCGCCTGCCGCTGTGATCGTTCCGAACGCCGCCGAGCCGAACACGCCGTTTGGCGCTCCGAGCGGGGGCGTGTTCGTCAAGTTAAAGATCTCGGCGCGGATCTCCACCGCCTGGCTCGCAGGGAGCCGGACGCGCCGCATCAGGGCCACGTCCACGTTGCGGTAGCCGGGGCCACGAACGGGATTGCGCGAGCTCGTGCCCAGCGTGAACTGGGGCGCGGTCGCAAAGGCGCTCGTGTTGAACCATCGGCTCACCGACCGTTCATCGGCCGCAAGCGTCGGATCGCCGGTGAGGTTCGGCCGCTGTGTCCCGAATCCGGCAAACGCGTTGTTGTTCGTAGCCTGCGTGACGGCGACGGGGATACCCGATTGCAGGGTGAGGACTCCTGTCAGCGTCCAGTCGTTCACCAGCGCACCGATGACGCCCCGAGCCTGGTGGCTGCGGTTCGCGCCGAAGGGGAGATCCCAGACCGCAGACGACACGAAGACATGCGGAATGTCACCTGTCGAGTAGTCGCGCTCGAGGCGACGATTGAAGCTGTCGGCGACCGGGTAGTTGGCGATCGGTCCGGTCAGAATCGACGCATCAAAAACCGACGATGCGTCGTCCACGAGCTTCGAGCGTGTGTAACTCACGAGATACGACAGGCCCTTCGAGGAGCGCTGCTCGAGCTTGAGATAGAAGCCGTTGTAGAGCGTCGTGCCGACGTTGTTCCGATAGAGGCTGACAGTCGTGTATTGCGGATAGGGTTTGATCAGCTGAGCCGCGGGGAGCGTCGGATCGCCAAGCGACGAGGATCGCGGAATGATGCCGAAGAACGGATTCGGCACGCGCTGCAGGAGCGGCGTACCCAGTGCGAGCTGGTCGACGGTCAGCTGGTTCAGGTTGGTGTCGGGGATACCCACGTGCGTAATCTTCGAGCCGACGTACGCCACCTCTAGCGAGATGTTCGAAGTGATCTCACGTTGAACGGACGCGTTCCACTGCTGAACGTACCCTGATCCCAAGTCGCGGTCGACGGCGAACACGCCCTGTCCGATGCCAGCGGTCGGCGTCAAGGGAATGGGATCCACTTGAGGGCCGGTAGCCAGGACGAAGGCCGGCGCGATGTTGTCGAGCGTGCGCTGCGAGACGGTCTGGAGAAAGGGGAAGGACGGCGTCGTGAACGGCGTCGTGATCCCTGCCTGCTCAATCCACACGAGCGCGTAGCCCGTCCGGACCACCGACTTGTCCGTCACGCGCCCGACGATGCCGAGGCGGGGCCCGAAGTTGAGCGCGTGGAGTTGTCGCGCCGCTCGCGGCTGGCCATCCCGTCCGAGGTACTCGAGCTGCCGCGTCTCCAGGTTGAACACGGCTGCCTGGTTGTGCTCTTCGATCGAGGGGTAGTTCAGCGTGTAACGAAGTCCCGCGTTCACCGTTATGCGATTCGACGCCCGCCAGTCGTCTTGGATGAAGTATTCCTGGAAGTGCGCACGATTGCGGATCTGGTCCTCCTGTAAATCGATCGAGAACTGCTGGACCTGGCCGAGGAGAAAGCTGGCGAGCGGCGTTCCCGTGTTAGCGATGCCCGGGAGGTCCGTGAAGAGGCTGCTGAAGGTGAACGAGCCCGTTGGCGAGGGCGGCTGCACGACGTTCAGGCGCTCCCAGCGCAGGTCGCCGCCCAGCTTCAGCGTGTGCCGTCCCTTCAGCCATGTGAGGGAGTCGGCAATCTGCGTCACGCTGGTGCCGAAATCCGTCGCCGTGTTGGGCGGGGATCCGAGCTGCTGATAGCCGCTGATGAGGAACGTCGGCAACGTGTTGGGAAAGCTCGGACCCAACGGAATGCCCGGAAGCCCCAGACTGGTCGAAGGCGGGCCGCTCAGCCCGGCCGCGGTCCGGCCGACCGTGCGTCTCGTATCTCCGGCGCGAAGCTCGTTGAACATGGTGGCCGAGATCGTCCGCTGGTAGCCAGATGCGAACGACCAGGAGGTCGTATCCTGTGGTCCGAGCGTGCCAGTCGTGACGCCACTGCCTTCCGGCAGCGGGGTGACGGGAATGAATGACTCTCGGAACCGGGTGAGGCGGCCGAACACCTGGTCGGTGTTCGAGCCGAAGCGGTGGTCGATACGAGCGCTGAGTTGATCCTGGTCGACGCTCTCGTCGTCCACGCGCCGGTAGTTATTGGCCGTGCCGGCGTTTGTCGGCAGCGGATATCGCTCCAGCAGTTCGAGGGCGACCGCATCCATTCGCGCTTCGGGGATCGTGTTGCCGGAGAACGGGCTGCGCGTGACGACGCCGGACCCGACAGGCGCCGTCGTGGCAGGATCGTAAATCGCTGGTACGCGCCCGCCGATGGCTTCCGTGAACACGCCCTGCCGCTGCAGAACCGTGGGGACGGTCGAGATGACGGTTCGTCCGATGGTCTGCCGCTGCCCCTGGTAGTCGGAGAAGAAGAACGTGCGATCCTGCCGGATCGGGCCGCCGATGACGCCGCCGAATTGATTCCGCCGGAACCGCGGCTTGGCGGGACTGGTCGAGGCGAAGTAGTTCCGTGCGTTCAGGGCCTCGTTCCGCACGAACTCGAACGCGCTCCCGCGAAACGTGTTGCTCCCGGCCCTCGTCGTCAGGTTCACGACGCCGCCATTGAACCGTCCGAACTCGGCCGGCGGGCTGTTGCTCTCGATCTTGAACTCCTGGATGGCATCGATGTTCGGAAAGAAGGCGACTTGGCCCGGTTCCGGCTGCAGCACGGAAATCCCGTCGAACAGATATTCGTTCGTGCGTGGCCGTCCGCCATTGATCCGCGGCAACGACGATCCCGGCGGCAGAGCGACTCCTGGCGCGAGGCCAGCGAGGGTAATGAAACTCCGCCCGTTGAGCGGGAGGTCGACGATCTTCCTGTTGTCGATGACGTGTCCCAGGCCCGATGTCTCGGTGCGAAGCAGGGGGGCATCGCCCGTGACCGTGATCGCGTCGGCCTGCTGACCGATTTCGAGCTGGAGATCGAGGCGAACGGTTTCTCCCGTGGCGAGCCGGATTCCGTCACGTGTGAGGGAGCGGAAGCCGTCGAGCTCCAGTCGAAGTCGATACAATCCCGGCGCGAGGCCCTGGACGACGAAGCGGCCGTCGGCGCCGGTCACGGACGTCCGCGACAGGTTCGTGCCCGTCGCGGTGACCGTCACCGCCGCGCCCGGTACCGCCGCGCCTGCCTGATCCGTCACGGCGCCAGTCAGCGCGCCAGCACCGACCTGCCCTGAGACGGGCGTCGCGATCCCCAGACAGGCGCACAGCAGCAATCCCACCCACAGACTCGCGGCACTCCGTCGTCGAGACATCCGACCTCCATAGTCAGAAGACTGTAGATCGGATTGAAACGTTAGTAAAATCGTCTAGAAACGTATCTATCTGCGGTTCACCAAGCAGCACGCGTCTGCATTCGCGGAGCCGTAAGAAAACGGAGTCTTTTCCGCCGCGCTTACGTTGAGTGCCGACGCCCGGGTATTCGCGACGACGGCAGGCGGATCTCGCCAACGGATCGCGAAGGCATGGAGACGGCACTCGAGAAGGACCAGTTTGAAACAGTCCGCACCCGGGCAAGGGTGCGACGATATAATGCCGCGACTGCATGAGCCTCCAGGCCGGCGATCGCATCGGCCCCTACGAAATCCTCTCGGTGATCGGCGCTGGCGGCATGGGCGAGGTGTATCGGGCGCGCGACACGAAGCTGCACCGCGATGTCGCCGTCAAGATCCTCCCGCCCGTGCTTGCGGCCGATCCCGATCGCCTGGCGCGCTTCGAGCGTGAAGCGCAGACGCTCGCATCGCTCAATCATCCGCACATCGCCCAGATCTATGGCCTCGAGGATCTGCCGGCCGGCGCTGGAGGGCCCGGGTCGGCGCTCGTGATGGAGTGCGTCGAGGGAGAAGATCTGGCGCAGCGGCTCAGTCGAGGCGCGCTGCCCGTGGACGAGGCGCTGCCGATTGCGCGTCAAATCGCTGAGGCGCTCGAGGCCGCGCACGAACGCGGGATCGTGCATCGCGATCTGAAGCCCGCCAACCTCAAAGTGGCGCCGGACGGCACGGCCAAGGTGCTGGACTTCGGGCTCGCCAAGGCCTTTGCCTCCGGCGAGCCGGAGGGGTCGCCGCTGGTCGGCGGCAATCTGGCCAACTCGCCGACCTTCACTTCTCCGGCTGCGATGACGCAGATGGGCGTCATCCTCGGCACGGCGGCCTACATGGCGCCGGAGCAAGCGCGCGGGAAGCCGGTGGATCGCCGCGCCGACATCTGGGCGTTCGGCTGCGTGCTCTACGAGATGCTCTCGGGCAGGCGACCGTTCGACGGCACGGACCTGACCGAGACACTGGTCTCCATCGCCCGTGATAGCCCCGACTGGACACGGCTCCCGGCCAGCGTGCCGCCGGCGGTCCGGGCGCTCGTCGAACGTTGTCTCGACAAGGATCCGCGCGAGCGGCTGCGCGACATCGGCGAGGCGCGCATTGCGCTGACGCGCGCGCCGTCGCTGACGACGTCGGCGCCGGCCGCGCCCGAAGTGCGATCGAGCTGGGCGATGCGCCTCGCCTGGGCGGCGGCCGGTCTCCTTGCGGGTGCCGGCGTGGCGCTGTGGTGGGCGGCCCGCGGCACCGATGCGCGGCCCGCGGTCCTTTCGCTGCAGCAGCTGACGGAAATGCCTGGCGCGGAGATCAATCCGGACATCTCGCCGGACGGCCGGCAGGTGTTGTATGCGGCAGGAGCCGCAGGACACCACGACATCTACCTCCTGCGCGTCGGTGGCGGGCGTGCGATCAACCTCACCGCCAGCTCGCCGGCCGACGATGCACAGGCGGCATTCTCGCCCGATGGCGAGCGCATTGCCTTCCGATCCGAGCGCGACGGCGGCGGCCTCTTCGTGATGGGGGCGACGGGCGAATCGGTGAAGCGTGTCACCTCGGCAGGATTCGATCCGCGATGGTCGCCCGACGGGAAGCGCCTCGCGTATTCCACAGAAGCCGTGGTCGATCCTTACTCGCGCGTCGTGCGCGCGGAACTGTGGACGGCCGATGTTGAATCAGGCGCGACGACGCGCGTGTGGGCCGGTGACGCCGTGCAGCCGTCGTGGTCACCTCACGGGACGCGCATCGCCTTCTGGGCCAACGCCGCCGGGCAGCGCGACATCTGGACCATCGCGACATCCGGTGGAACGCCGGTCGCCGTGACGTCGGACGCCGCGACCGATTGGGCGCCCGAGTGGTCGCCCGACGGCCGCGCGTTGTATTTCGTGAGCGATCGCGGTGGCAGCCCGAATCTCTGGCGGGTGACGATCGACGAATCCTCAGGCGTGCCTGGCGGCGCAGCAGAGCCGGTGACCAACGGCGTCCGTGCGCTCGGAAGCGCGCGCTTCTCGCGCGACGGTTTGCGCATGGTGCTCGGCGCAACCGATCGCTCGTTCGAGCTGTCGCTCACCGACCTCGATTTGGCCTCGCCCGATCGCGGCGCCGTGCGGACGACCATCCACAGCGCGTCGCTCGGCTGGTGCGGCCCGTCACACGACGCCGCGTGGCTCGCGTGCACGAGCCGCACCGGGCACGAGGACATCGTGCTTCTGCGCGCCGACGGAACCGAGACCCGCCGTCTCACCGACGACGCGTTCAAGGATCGGATCCCGGTGTGGTCGCCGGACGACCGCACGCTCGCGTTCATGTCGTCGCGGACGGGGCAGTGGGAACTGTGGGCGATCGGCGCCGACGGATCGGGTTTGCGGCAGTTGACCGATCTCCAGTCCGACCTCGCGTGGGGAGTGTGGTCGCCCGATGGCAAGCGCATCGCGGTCGCCTCGACCTCTCTCAAACCCTATGGCTTGTGGTTCCTCGATGCGTCGCGCACCTCCACGCGCGACACGGCGCTCTTCGTGCCGACCGACAGACCCGTCGGCGCAGATTCGTGGTCATCGGACGGCGCATTGCTGGCGGGAACGGAGACCAGTCCAGCGGGGGATCCGGTCGCGCTGACGGTGTGGGACGTCAACGAGCGGCGGCTGCTCAAGCGAATCGAGTTGCCGCTCGTCCGCGCAGCAACGATCGACGTCTCGTTCGTGCCCGGCACGCACGACCTGCTGGCGAACACGACCGAGGGCGTCGTGTCGGTGAACGCGGACACGGGACGCTCACAGCTCGTCCGCAAAGTCGCGCCGCCGCTCCAGAACCGGGTGAGCGGCGACGGGCGCACGCTGCTCGTCGAACGACCTGGCCTCGAGGCGGACCTGTGGCTGATGGAGTTCAGGAAGTAGCCGGCACGCGTCGCAGGACGCGGCCGAAGGCAACACTCAACCGAGCTAACCTGCCTGAACCGACCTCAATGCCCCGGTCGCTCGGTAACCGCCATGCCCCTCGCCCCCGGCGGGCCTGGTAGGAGCGATTTCCCACCACCCCGGTTCTCTCCCTCGAGCAGCGCTTCCAGACTGGAGTACGCGTAGATCGTCGGCGCGTGATTCTGCATCAATCCGCCGGTGTCGGCCGTGGGCCCGTAGTTGCTGTGTAGATCGCGTCCGAGCATGCGCAGCACCGCCATCTGCTGGCCACGGTGATGCGACGTATGCGTCAGGCGGCGCGTCATCACCCAGGCTCTCGAACGACGCACGTCGAAGAACGAAGTCAGACACTCCCACCACTGTTCGTCCGTTCGCCGAAGGCGCTCGAGCCGACGGCCGCTATCGTCCGCGTACCGCTTGATGAACTCGAGGCGCGTCTCCCGCTCGGGAAGCGGCGGCGCGCCGACGTCGATGCCAAGCATGTTCCGAAACCAGGTGTCTTCGCTGACGCACTGATGCACCAAGTGCTCGTGAACGCTCCGGCCACGCGGGTCAGCGTGCTTCGGCCGGACCGTCAGGTCGTCGTCCCGAAACTCGCTCCAGACGCTCAGGACCTTGACGCGTTCAGTCTCGTAGGTGTCGATCAGGAAGGCGTATTTCATGGCTCTCTTAGTCTACGGTTGGCATGTCGGACGTGCCACCTACAGGTCGTACCGCGTGGGCCACTTCGGAGGCTTTCCGTGTGAATCCCGCCGCGCTCCGGGTTCAGTTGCCGGAACCGAGGTACGGCAGCATCCGCCCGCAATACAAGACGGCGAACCAGCTGAAGAGCGATAGGGCGCCGACAATCTTCAGCTCCCGCGGCGTGTCGGCGTCGGGAGCCATCGCCAGCGCCCGACCCGCCAGCCGCGTTTCGAAGTAGCCGGCATTGAGGCCCGCGATGGCGAGGAACGCGACCTTCGACCACCACACGGCACTGGTCAGATAGAGGTGTGGCTGCATGACCACGAACAGTGTCCCGGTCACCGCGTTGATGAGAAGACCCCCGATCGCCCACGGCATCAGCTCCTTCACGTGCCGGAGGTCGAGCCCGCGAAACAGTCCCATGAGGCGAAGGTCGAGCAGGCCGGCGCCGCCAATGAGCATGCACAAGCCGATGAAGTGAAGTGACTCGCAAATGGGCCACAACCACGTGATGTCGAACAGCGCTTTCGAGATTCGCGTCGATTCGAGCCAGACCGAGAAATCGTGCATGATCAACCGCTCCGGTAGGAGTGCAAATAGGCCATGAGACGGCCGGCGACGATCGCGATGGTCCACAAGCCGAGCGACGCCGCCGCCAGCGAGCGGCTTTGAGCGGTCGGGAGTTGCGGCGCGTCCATCTTGTCGATCGCCCGACGCTTCAGTACGCTGCCCAACCAGAGTGCGACGGCAATGCTGCCCATTTTCACGTAGAACACGGGGTCGACGACGCGGTCGGCCGCCTGGGTGACGAATAGTACGAGACCGGTGAGCAGGTTGATTGCGAACCCGATCCAGACGAACCGATAGAGCGGCTGCAGGCGGTGTAACGGAATCCCGGCTGCGACGTGCAGGACCCGCAGATTGATGACGAAGCTGGCGCCGACGAGCATCGCCATCCCCATCGTATGAAGCGTCAGCACCGTCGGGTAGGTCCAGATCGAGTCAGACCCGAGAAACCAGTCGGTGAATGCGCTCTCCTGCAGACTCCGGAAGAATGCCACGACGGCGCTTCTACTTCGTGACGTCGTCTTTGGGCCGGGCGATGTCGTGGTACAGGCGCGTGCCGTCGGGCCGAATCGCGTAAAAGAGCGAAATGCCCTTGGAACCGTCCTTCATGGGATGTCCCACCAGTCTGATGGGATCACCAACCTTATAACTGGCACGGGTCCAACCCTGTCGCGTCATGATGTTGACCGAGCCACCCTCGACGTCCCACGTGCCGACAGTCTGCGGCTCGACCCCCGGGTCATTCTTGATGTGGACTACGAAATGTACGTGCGGGTTTTGCCACTTCCATTCGGTGATGACGCCTCGATACTCGACGTCCTTGTCCATGTCGAACATCGCGAACGAATGATGCGCCGCGACTGACACCGAGGCGAGCGCGAAGCCCACGATTGCCAGACCGAGACGCGTGCTGATCTTCATGCGAACCTCCAGAACAATCACCGATGCGTAGTCACTTGATGATCTGCTTCGGCGGAACGATCGACTGTTTTTCGATGGGATCGCCGGCGTCGCACCACTCTTCCAGCGCGTAGCTCACCCGCGTCCCGGCGGAGTCCAGGGTGGGCGCGCGCTCGAAGTAGTAGCGGTACACATGGGGCTTCTCATAGATCTTCGGGTCCTCCCAAGTGTAGGTGACAATGAGTCGTTTGCCGTCCGGGGACAATTCGAAGCGTTCGACGAGACGCGTCTCCGGCGTGCGCACGCCGCCCCCGGGCACGGCGCCGGGCATGAATCCGGTCGTCTCGACCACGAGGGTGTTGCCCTCGTAGTGCCCGACCGAATGCCCGGCCGGCGTCGGTGTCCAGTTGCGCAGGTTAAGGTGCGGCCGCCCGTCGAGGTAAATGTGCCGGACGCCGCCACGCTCGCCCGCGAAGACGACTTCGTCCTTGTGCTCGACGAAGTGAATACCGCCCGAGTCCGGGTTGACGAGTAGAGCCCCGTTGCTCCGACCTCCGACCCCGCCGCCACATGGCCGTGGTACAGCGATGTACGGCACGCCTTCAGGGTTGGGCCCGGTTTGCTGCGCAGCGGGGGCACCGCCGCGTCCGCCGCCTCCACCGCGACCTCCACGGCCACCGGCGCTCACGCCCGGCAGCAACTGCGCGGGAGGTACGACTGCGTTCAGGCCGTCGAAGCTTCCCACGCCGTCAGGATCGAGACGAACCCAGTCACCCTCGAGGCGCGTATTCGGGGTCGTCGGCCCTTGCGCACGGAGGAACGAAGGCCCAGCCATTGCCGGCAGGAGTAGCGCGGTGAGGACTAGAACACGGTATCTCATGCTCGTCACTCTTTCGCCATCACACGGCCGGCTGGCTTACCGGGTGCCGCAGCGGAATCGAGGAACTTTGCGCGTTCCTCGTCATAGGGATCGCAGGGCAGCCATTGCCGCGGCTCGTACGTGGGCGGCAGGCGGTAGTACCGGAACTCGTAGGCGTGTGGGGTCCGGAAGACCGTTGGGTCGGTCCAGGTGAACGTCACGGACAGAATCGCGCCGTCCTTCAACAATCGATATCGTTCGACCAGCCGGGACTTCTCGGTGCGGAATCCCCCGCCGGGGATAGTCGTGATCCCATGCGCGCCATGGAAGCCGACGGTGTCGACCACCAGCGTATCACCCTCCCAACGCGCGATCGAATCGCCGTTGGTCGACGCGTCGAAGATATCCTCGCTGATGTGCGCCGACCGGTTCGTATAGAGGTAACGTGGAGCCGACGAGTTTTCCGGCACGATGATGAGCGCCGTCGCGCCCTGACGGATGTCGAGGGGGCGACCGGGATCCATGACAAAGGGAACGCCGAGCAGGTTGCACCAGCGAATCGCGTACGCGTCCGCCCTGGCGCGCGCGTCGATCTTCGCGCGCGTGACCGCGGGCAACAGATTCGCGCGTGGCACTTTCCGGCTGTCGAAGTTCAGCTCCCAGAATCCGGAGAGGTCCGTGCCGGCTTTCGTTTCCTGCGATGATGTCCGCGCGGCGATGGTCATCGGCAGGATCGCCAAACACGCCACAGCGGTCGAAAGGACGCACAGCCGTTTCATGGACGTTGGCCCCTCTCCTCGGAACAGCGCGTGTCGATAACCCTCAACATGTCACACCGTTTGAATCCTGATCCGCCGTGGCTCGTGGTGCTCTGGCTGTTGTTGATCGTGTCTGGCGCGTCGACGACCGGTCTCCTTCGCGCGCCTCTTGCGACTGGCGTGGTACCGGTGGTGCTGACCACCCACATGGTGATCGGCGCTGCGCTCGGTTTGCTCGCCGTGGGTCACCTGCTGCGGGCTCGCAGACGCGGGCACGTGTGGCGAGCGACGCTGGTCGCTGCCGCCCTGGCCTGCGGCTGGTTTGCCAGTCGATCGTTCGCACCACTCATGGTCGCTGGACACGCCGCGCTCGCCGCATTCGCGACGGTCGCGCTGGCGGGAGGCACGCCTGACGCACCATACCTCCACACGGTGGGCACCGGCAAGCCCCGTGCGCAGACCTGGAAAGCCGTCGTCGCGCGCATCGGGTTTGGCCTGGTGCTGCTCCAGATCGCGCTCGGCGCGTTGCTGCGTCACCAATTGATCGGGCTCACCTGGCACCTCCTCGCCGGAGGATTGGCCGCCCTCGCCGTCCTTGTGCCGGCTGTGGCCGTTCGCCAGGAAGCGTCCGCGCGGACCGAGGAGAGACGCGCCGCGAAATGGGCCATCGCCAGCCTGCTCGTGCAGGTCTCGTTGGGGGTGGCCGTGCTCCTCATGATCCTCATCGGCACTGCCAACGTGCAGGTCTGGCTCGCCACCACCATCGCGCACGTCGCCGTAGGGAGTCTGACGCTCCTGGCGGCGGCCTGGCTCGCTCGGGTCCTGGCGACCGAGCGGGCTGCCGACGACGACATGCCCGAACGCGCGAGCTCCTGAGCACATGGCCATCATGGCGTCGCGAGGCTCGAGCTGCTTTGCGGGGGCTCCAGCCGCGTGGGTGACGGCGGATCGTAGTACGCGATCCAGCGGCCCATCGAGACGACGCCCACCCACAGGATGAGCGACAGCACGGCGGCCGCTCGTGCGGTGGTCGGACGGATCGGGCTCCGGCCGATGCGGTAGACCCTTCGGCGGAAATAGAGGCCGTGCACGCCGATGCCGGCCAGCAACGCCATCTTCAATTGGAAAAATGGGTTAGTGAGGTACTCCGCTGCCTTCGACGCGCCGAGCAGCAGCCCGCAGCAGACCATGACCACGAAGCCAAGCTGCTTCCAGGCACGAAACCCTTGAATGACCTCTTCCACGGGGATGTCGGTCAGAACCCAGCCGAGGAGGCGCAGGTTGGTGAGGAGAATGAGTCCTCCAAATATCGCGATGCACGTGACATGCGTCGCGAGCACGATCGGATACACGTAGGCCGATTCGCGCACAGCCGTGAAAACATTGATGTCCTGGATGAATCGGCCGATGGATACGAGGGTCATCGCAGCACGTCGTCGTCAGGTGAATGCGTAGAAGATGCCGCTGAAGACGACCGTCACCCAGAGCAGAAGCGAGATCGCGGCCACGCTCCGGCCGAGCAGCGGCGAGTACCCTCCGCGCGCCGCTCGACCATGGACCGCGTAATTGAACACGAGAGCGACCACCAGCAAAATGAGCTTCAGCCTCATCGCCGGATGCCGGAAATAGCGAATCGGGTCCGTGGAGAAAATCATGAGACCGGTCGTGACAGCAACGACCAGACCTATCAAGCTACCGAGCGTTGTCGCCCGCGCCAGTCGCGCCGGGCTCGCTCCGACGATGCCAACCCCCAGCAGGCGAAGGTCTACGAACGCGATCAACCCGATTCCCACGGCGAGCGACAAGATGTGCGCGATCTCGGTCAGTCCGTAGGCCCACTCGTGGACGTTGAGGAAATTGGTCGATGGGTCGTACATGGGTCCTCGATGTTTCGGGACCGGAGTTTAGCGCCGACCCGGTTCTAAAGCCACCGCTTTGCCGTAACCGCCCTGACGGCCTCGTAAACCACTCGAATTCAGTCGCTCTAAGCGCCAATCTGGGCGCGTGCGAGAGTCGGTATCAATACCGCTATCTGGTCTGAAGGTATGCGACCAGGTTGGCGACCTCGACCGGCGCGAGGTTTTCCAGCAGGAGATTATGGCGCTGGCGGCCGGTCGCCATCCTGTTCTCGTTCAACGCATCGAGCGTGAAGACCTGCGGTGCCACGAGGCGTTTGGGCCTGAGCACACGCTCGCGCATGGCGGTCGCGCCGTATTTCTTGCTGATCCCGTTCAGATCGGCGGCGTGGCAGGAGGCGCAGTTCTGAGCGAAGTACGAACTGCCTGCCGCGGAATCGCCCGGCGCAGCCTCCGCCTCGACGATTTCCTTGTAGCGTCCCTGCTGCCGCGCGTAGTGGATGTAGCGGGCGATGTCGTGCAGCTGCCGATCGCTGAGGTCGGAGAACTGGGGCATCGGCGACAACTTCGCGGTGCGGGGAATCCCGGCCCGCAGAATCGCGGCGATGGTGTCCCCGTTGGTGTCGGCGCCGACCAGCGGCGAGTGCATGAGATCGGCCGCTTCGCCTCGAGGCGTGAGCGTCACGCCGTGACAATAGGCGCAGCCGAACACCACGTAGGTTTCCTTCGCCTGCTGCATGATGGGGTCGGGCAGCGGCGGTCCGATGTAGTCGACGTCGTAATCGCGTCGAGCGCCGGCCTGCGAAGACATCGAGGAAGATTGACCGGCGGCTGAGCCAGCGGCCAGCGTCGCGACGCACAACAGCACGTACAGTCCACGTCGAGGTAACATCCGCGCGTCCTCCCGAACTCGGGTCAACTAGGATAGGACCGCCCGCTTGCAGTAGTCGAACATCAGCTGGACTTCTTCGACCTGCGGCCGCAACGTGCCGTGCTCGAACTCGAGCAGCGCGAAGATCGGCCACCTGTTGTCGCGAATCATCCGGAGCACTTCGATGATGGGCGCGTCCCCCTCGCCAAACGGCGCACTCCGGCCGTTGTTCTTGCGGCGGTCGCCGAGGTGCACACACGACACGCGTTCGTGATGCCGTTCCAGGAATCCGATGCAGTCGCCGTTCGCCGCAGTAAAATGCCGCGTGTCGAGCGTCGCTTTCACGTCCGGCGACAACGCGAGCCCCTTCACGAAGCTCTCCTCGGTGTTGAACGCATCGGGGTCCGACAAATTGGCGTGATTGTGAATGCCGAGGAACATGCCATGCTTGCCAGGAAACCTGGCGAGCCGCTGTGACGCCGCGAGCCCCTGCGAGCCCACACAGCCCTTGGCACCGAGCAGCTTCGCCCCTTCGAACATCGCATCGACCTCGGCGTCGGTATAGCTGTCGTTGATGTTGATGTAGTAGGTGCAAATCGTAATTCCCGCGTCGTCGAACTCCTTCTTCACGCGGCGATAGTCCTCGACCGGGTTGCTGAGTCTCCAGCCGCGCAGCTTCTCGCGCGCCTCTTCCACGCTCACTCCGGGGCCGGTGGCGCGCGGCTCGACCCAGGTGGCGTGCAGTTCGACCATGCCGAATCCGTTCTGCACGAGACGTCTGATGAGGGTGGGCCGGTTGTCCGGCGTCATGGCGAGATCGTGATAGCAGAACGGCTGCAATCCGAATTGCACGCCGCCGATGAATGACCGATTGCCGGAACGATCAGCAGGTGCCGTGGCCTGCGCGTACAAGTCCTCGTAAGAGCCAATCCAGGCGGAGCGCGCCGCGAGCAGCGGAGCACCGGTGAGGGCCAGCCTGCCGAAGTCACGACGCGTCATGCCGATCATTCCGTTCTCCTCCCGGAGGCTGAACACTGTCGTCGTTGAGCCTGGCGTCCGCTGGTCCGGCGTGAGCGTGTGGCGCCCAGATTCTGCCACGTCTCATCTCGGCCGGGTTGCGAAAGTGACATAAATCTCCTGGCGACAACCCTACCCCGTGCCGGTTGGCTCGACGGTGAGACTGTGACAACGTAGCATCGCGCAATTGCATTTGCACGAACGCGGAGGCGCGGTCTGGCTGTGCGGCACCGATCGGCACGCCGGAGAGCTACCGGCCGGCGAGACTATCGAGCAAGGATCCCGATGGACAGCGAGAGCAGGCGGCTGGCTGCCGCCATCGAGGCGGCGCAAGGATTGATCGTCGTGCTCACCGGCGCAGGGATCAGCTTGGCGAGTGGCATCCCGACCTTCCGCGGCAGCGACCCTGGCGCGATCTGGGCGCACGACATCACGGAGCTGGCGACGCTGCGCTACTTTACCTTTGATCCTGCTGGCGCGTGGCGCTGGTACCGCGAGCGCTTCCTGCGCGTGCTCGCAGCCCGTCCGAATCAGGCCCATCATGCGCTCGCCGCACTCGAGCGATGGCACGTGCGACGTCGATGCGACTTCCTGCTGGTGACGCAGAACATCGACACCCTCCACGAGCGGGCGGGCTCGACCCGCGTCGTGAAAGTGCACGGCTCCGCCGACCGATGTCGCTGCGCGGATCCGGGGTGCCGGCTCGGCGCGGTCGAATCAATTGCGCTCGAGGACATCGATTTCGCAGAGTTCGATCGGGATCCCCGAGTCGCGGCCATTCCCTCGTGCCCGGCCTGCGGCACTCTGGTTCGCCCGCACGTGCTGTGGTTCGACGAGCTCTATGTCAGCCACGCCGACTACCAATGGCACGTCGTCGACGCGGCCGCGGCACGGATTCGGCTGCTGATTTGCGTGGGTACCTCGCTGGCCGTCGGCGTGACCTCGTTCCTCCAGTCAGCGGCAGGCGACGCTGAGGCACCGGTGTTCCTGGTCGATCCCGGCGAACGTCCGCGCGATGCCCATCGATCGATGGTGCACCTGCGGGCAGAAGCCGAGGTGCTCCTGCCCGAGGCCTGCGGGCTGCTCACGAGAATCGGCTAGCAAATGCCCGTCACGCCGCTCGCCGGGCACACGCCGAACTCCAGCCGACCAGCGACAAGTTCTGGCCCTAACGGTATGAGTTCCTGCCACTCACGGATCCTCGTCAGGCCAGGCGTTCGCCCAGTTCGCCCTCAGCGTCGCAAATGGGCGTTCAGAAACGCTCTCGCCTCCACCACACACTCGATGTAGCCCCGGCCGTCGGCCGCGTCGAGGAGCCGTGTAACAAATCGCTTGGTTGCCGCTACATCCTCCAGAACGCGGAGTGTCTGGCTACGGAGTGGGACGTTGATCGATTTCGCGGAACTGTACCGGACGCATGCTGGCGACGTGCACCGGTTCGTATTGTTCCTCTCAGGCGATCCGGCCCTGGCGGACGACATTCTCTCGGAGACGTTCATCCGCCTGTGGCACGCGCGTGAACGCGTAGATCTGACAACGGTCAAGGGCTATCTGCTCGCGATCGCGCATAACCTCTTCCTGGCAGATCGGCGCCACGCCGGCCGGATGACCACGCTCGACGACCGGGCACACGACACCCGTCCGGACCCCGAACGGCGCGCGCACGCGCACTTCGAGCTGCAGGCGGTGCTGGCGGCGCTTCAGACCCTGCCGGAGATCGACCGGGCGGCCGTCCTGCTCCGGGCGGAGGAGGGGATGTCGTACGACGAGGTGGCTGCGGCGCTGGGGATCTCCCCCGTCGCGGCGCGGGTCAAGGTGTATCGCGCGCGGCTGAGGCTGGCCGAGGTACTGAGAGCCGGCGGCCCTGGCATCGCTGAACCGGAGGTGAAGTCATGAACATCTCACGAGACGTCGTCAAGGACCTGATCCCCGTTTACCTTGCGGGAGACGCGAGCGCCGACACTCAGGCCCTGGTGGAGTCCTATCTGAAGACCGATCCCGAGCTTGCAGGCGACGTCACGGCGGCACGCGGCACGAGCCTGGGACTACCCGCGACGCGCCCACCGACTGCGGAGAAGCAGACGCTCGACGCAACCCGGCAACTGCTCAAGACCCGAACGTCCACGCTTGTGGTCGCGACGATCTTCACCGTGCTGCCGCTCACGTTCGCCTTCCACGGGACGACGATTACGTTCCTTTTGATCCGGGACGCGCCAATCATCGGAATCGCGTGGTGGGTGACGGCGGCGATTATGTGGATCTGGCACGTGAGGATCCGGCGCCGGTTACGAGTGTCGGGACTCTGAAGGCGCGACCCGATCATCCAGAGCGCACCGCTCTGCAACGCGCGACCGCGGTACGCCCAGCCGTCGGTGGTGCGTCGAGGACCTACTCCAGAGCATGGCCATCACGCCGCGGTTCCAAACAACGGTGTGCGTGCGAGAAATGAGGCTTGCAGAATCAGCAACTTGGAGTTGGTGGACCAGATTTTCCCCAGATGGAACCGGGTGGTGGTTTGGCTCAGGGAGGCGGAGCGCTTTTCAACGGCGGCGTAGGTCCGAGTCCGCCAAATTAAGTCGTTTATAATAAGTATTTTACAACCACAAGGATCTTGACCGTTGGCTCGCGGTCGCAGGCGGCAGGCTGAGTCGCGCCGGCTTGACGACCTGCGGCGACCCTGAGCGATCCCGCCTACTCCCCCCGACGTGACACGAACCTGACACTTCCCCGACGGCAACGGTGGGAGTGCGCCCGCTACAATGCGCGCACGGTGATCCGACCCAGGCCATCCCTGCCGGCCGCTTTGCTGGCGACATCGGTCGTGGTGTCCCTGGCGCTAGCTGGGCTCGTGTGGCGTGTCTTCGACCAGCAGACCGAGCTCGACCGGCAACGGACCATCGAGCAGGTCGATGCTGCAGTCGACGCCATGGCGGCACGTCTTCGCGGCAGATTCGCCGAGACGGGCGACACGTTGAGCGCGTGGCTGTCTGACCCGACTGCGGCGCCACCGATTGTCCACGGCGCTGTCGTTGTCACTGTGCACGACGGCCGTTCCTCACTTCATCCCGATGCGCGACTGCCATACCTGCCCGAGATCGTGGAGGCCGAGATCCCGGTCTCTCTGTTCGAGGCGGCTGAGCGTCTCGAAAACGCCAAGGGGCAACCGGCCACGGCCGCGGTTCACTACCGACAGCTCGTCACGCATCGCCAGCTGGGGATCCGCGCCGGCGCGCTCGCGCGTCTCGGGCGCGCTCTGCGCAAGGCGCGCGACTTCGACGAGGCCGCCGCTGCCTACGACCGTCTGGCCGCACTTGGCGATGTGCGGGCGGATGGACTTCCAGCCTCGCTTTACGGCCTCGACGGCCAGCGCCTCGTGCACCGCGCGCGCGGCGACTCGTTCGCGGAGCGACAAGTCGCTGAACGCATCGTGAACGGGCTGGACAACGGTGAGTGGGCGGTCACGCGCGGCATGGCGGAGTTCTATCGGGACGAGCTGACAGCCGCCGCCAGACCGCCGCAGTGGCTTTTGGCCGCCGCGGCCTCTGACCTGCGGTCGCACGCTGCTGGGACTCTCCCTTTGCGCGGACTCCGCATCTCGACTCACGATGACCGAAGCGTCATCACCCAGTGGCGTACCCAAGGTGGTGCGACAGCACTGAGTGTGGCGTTCGCCGACGAGGTTCTTGCCGCGGCCGCACCGGACGGTGTCCGCTGGCAACTGCGCGATGCGGACGACCGGCGCGTCACCGGGGAGCCGAACATCGGCGCGCTGGTCTCGTCGCGTGTCGTCGGTCAGGCGGACGGCTCCTGGAGATTGGCCGTCTGGCCAGATCCCGCTCAACCACTGCGCACCGATCCTGCCCGCGTCGTGCTCGTTGGCATGACGTCCGCCATGTTCCTCTTGCTGTGGGGCGCGACGTACTTCATCGCACGGGCGCTCCGACGCGAGGCCGAATTCGCGAGGTTGCAGACGGACTTCGTCGCTGCCGTCTCGCATGAGTTCCGGTCACCCCTGTCGACCGTCCGGCAGATGTCGGAGATGCTCGAAAGCGATCGCCTGCCCAGTGAACAACGGCGCCGCGAGTACTACTCTGTCTTGTCGGCCGAAGCCGCGCGCCTTCAGCGGCTGGTCGAGACGCTCCTGAACTTCGGCCGCATGGAGGCCGGCGCCGAGCGGTATCGAATGACGGACCTCGACGCGGGCACGCTCGTCCAGGCGGTTGTCGCAGACCTCGAACCACAAGCGCGGGAAGCCGGTACCTCGATTGACCTAGCGGGCCCGGACGTTCCAGTCCGGCTGCGCGGCGACGAAGATGCGCTGCGGCTGGCCCTACGCAATCTTGTCGAGAACGCCATCAAATACTCGCCCCAGCAGCCGGTCGTGTGGGTGCGCTGGGGTTTTGAACGCGATCGAGCCTCGATCACGGTGGTCGACCACGGCGTGGGCATCGCTGCGGACGAACGGCGGGCGATCTTCGGGAAGTTCGTCCGTGGCCGCTCGGCACAGGCAGCCGATGTCAAGGGAACCGGTGTCGGTTTGGCCATGGTGCAGCACATCGCCTTGGCCCACGGAGGTGAAGTGCGGGTCGAGAGCGAGGTCGGCAAGGGCAGCACGTTCATCCTGCTGCTTCCGGTGGCGTCATGAATACGACAGACCGTCGCGCGATTCGCATCCTCGTCGTCGAAGACGAGCACGGCATTGCCATGGCGATCGAGGACGACCTGACGTTCGAGGGCTACGAGGTCGTGATCACGGACGACGGTCGAGATGCGTTGACGAAGATCCGGGCCGAACGATTCGATCTCATCCTGCTCGACGTCATGCTCAAGGGCGGGCGGGACGGGTTCGATATCTGCAGGGAACTCCGCCGCACGGGCAACGCGACGCCCATTCTCATGCTCACCGCCCGCACGCAGGAAGCCGAGAAAGTGCTCGGCCTGGAATCGGGCGCTGACGACTACGTGACCAAGCCATTCGGGCCGCGCGAATTGCGCGCCCGTATTGCTGCGCTCCTGCGTCGCAGCCGCCAGCCCGAGACCACCCCGGCGATCCGGGTTGGTGACGCGGAGATCGACTTCGACCGCGGCGAGATCCGGCGCGACGGCCGGTCCATGAGCCTCACGCCGGTCGAATTCCGACTACTACAGGTACTCGTTCGTGCGAAGGGTCGTCTCCTCACCCGCGCGCAGCTCATCTCAGAGGCCTGGGGCGGAACGTTCGTGACCGATCGCGTGGTCGACAACCACATCGGCAGTCTGCGCCGCAAGCTCGAGCCCGATGCGGCCGAGCCGCGGCACATCCTCAACGTGCGCGGTCTTGGCTACCGATTCGACGCGTGAAAAGGTGACAGAACGCTGACAGAGAGCGGGACAGTGTGCTGAGAGACGTTCGTTAGTCTTTGCGGCAGGAGTACGCGACATATGACACGACTTGCTTCGATCGCACTCGCCACAGTTCTCGTGGCCGCCGGCCTTGCGCACGTTGCGGCGCAGCAGGATTCTCAGGCCACCAGGCTCCTCGCCGGCGCCCATCACAAGGCCACCGTCGTCGGAGACCTCCGGGGCGCCATCGAGGACTACAAACGCATCGTCGACGGCGCGGGCTCCAACCGCGCGCTCGCCGCTGAAGCGCTCCTGCGAATGGCCGAATGCCATCAGAAGCTGGGCGAGGCTGAAGCCCAGGCAATCTACGCGCGAATCGTCCGCGATTACGGCGACCAGACTGCGGTCGCGTCGACCGCACGAACGAGAGTCGCGTCTCAGGCGATTGCGCAACCAGGGATCGGCGAAGGGCGACGCGTTTGCGCCGGGTGCGTAGGCGACAAGATCAAGGACTTCACCTTGAGCCCCGACGGCCGCTGGATCGGCTACACCGCCGGCGAGGGTACCCAGGCGTCGAACGACGACGACCTGATGGTCCGCGACCTCACAAACGGAGAGACCAGACGCCTGGTCGATGTGCCGGCCGTTGGTGACGCCCAACCCACCCACTTTGCTGCCCGGCGGGCGACGTGGTCGCCTGACATGCGACAGGTCGCGTACCAGTTCCGCGACGCAACGGCCAAGCGGCCCGAGCTTCGCGTCATGGAAAACCGGCCCGGCGGACGAACCGTCACCTTGGTCGACAACCCCGAGTTCGAGTACGTCCTTCCCACGGCCTGGTCGCCAGATGGCAAATCGATCCTCGTGATGATCGAGCGTCGCGATCTCACCTGGCAGCTCGCGTGGGTGTCGGCCAACACAGGCGCGATCACCGTGCTGAAGTCACTCAACTGGCAGTTTGATGAGTTCGGCAACGGTCCCGAACTCTCACCCGATGGCAGGCACATCGTTTACAACGCGTTCACCAAGCTTCGATCGTCCGCGCGAGATCAGGCGGGCGACGACTATACGTTATACATCCTCGCGGCTGACGGTAGCTCTGAGACTGCCGTTGTCGGTGCCGCAAGCGAGGACTCATTCCCCGTATGGGCGCCCGACGGATCGCGTGTCTTCTTCGTTAGCGATACGCTGACGCGAAGCCCTGACTTGCTGTCCATTGCGGTCCGCGACGGACGGGCTACCGGCGCGCCGTCCGTGGTCAAGGCAGGCATCGGCTGGGCGCCATTAGTGGGCGTGACGCGTGCCGGAGTTCTTTATCACGTCATGCCGAAGGAGAGTTATCCGCGGACGCTTCTCGAGGACATTGGAAGCGGCCGATCAGCTGGTGTGCCGACGGCACTGGCAGGGAGATTCGGCACCCCAGCGTGGTCGCCTGACGGCAGGCGCATAGCCTCAGTGAGTGCCCCATCTGACGGCCGCGTCGTCATCCACTCGCTCGACACCAGCGCCGACCAGACCTACACCCTGGGCGGAGTGACACGGCCGAGTCGACCGCGTTGGTATCACGACGGTTCAGCGCTCCTGGTCCGCGGCCGCGACGGCAGCCGCACAGTGCTCGTGCGAATCGACCTGCGGACCTCCGCTGTCAGCCGACTCGTTGAATTCGATGCCAGTGCACACCCGGCCGATCTCCGATCGGTGTTTCCGGCACAGACCGACTTCGCCCTGTCTCCCGAGGGCACCACCGTCTATTTCGGCGCCGGGAAAGCCTTCGACCAGAAGGACCGCATTCTTGCCGTCGATCTGGCGACGGGTCAGGCCAGGCAGATCGCCGTGCTGCCGAATGCGAATATATCGAGCGTAGCCACACGACCGGACGGACGGACCCTCGCAACAACGTTCGCTTCGGGCCCCGTTTCTCGCAACGCAGGCGGAGTTCCCGACGCCCCCACCAGTTCACATGTCGCCGTCGTAGGCATCGACGGCACACCGTGGCAAACCCTCTACGGTCCCGTTGTGGGGCGCTCAGAGCCGGGCACGATGAATACCTTTCCTCGTTTGAGTGAGCCCACCTGGTCCGAGGACGGCCGCAGCATACTGTTCGGCCGCCACGAAGACGACGGATCGTGGACACTCTGGCGGGTGCCCGCTGCAGGTGGAGAGCCCGACCGGATAGGCGCGATGACTTCCGACGAAGTGAAGCGCAACGGCGCCAATCCCGGGGGACTCACGCTAACCGCCGACGGCAAGCGGGCCGCTCACTTCGGCCGTGCCACGATTCGGGCCTCGAACGAACTGTGGGCGCTCGATTTGTCGGCCCTGCTCAAGTCAGCCGCAGTCGATCGGAGGACGCGATGAGACGCTTGTCAGCCATCGCTGCCATCGCGCTCGCCTTTCTCGGTCCGATCGCTCTCTTGAACGCTCAGGGCAAAAAAGCGCCGACTGACCCCGCTCTGCTCCGGATCGGCAACGGCGGACAGGTCCTGCACTCACCGAACGTGATGGCTGTCTTCTGGGGACCCGAATGGAGTGATCCGGCCTTCGCCGGCGACATCATCACGGGGCTCGATACCCTGCTGTCGGGTTACTCGGGATCGGACTACGCCAAGATCGCGACTGAGTACTCCGACCGCGGCGGAGCGGTCTCCCCGTTTGCTCCGTACGCTGGCCGCGTCATGGATCCGGCGACACCACCAGCCCCAGGCGGCCTCACCAGTTCGGCGATCATTGCCGAAGCCTGCAAGGTGACCCACAACCAGCCCGATCCGTACGGCATCTATGTTGTCTACTCCTCGACTGACAAGGGGACGCTCGGCGGATCCGCCTGCGGACGCCACACATACGGCATGTGCGGCACCGGAAAGAAGGCCGTGCCGATCCAAGCCATCGGCGTTCCGTACACTACCGGCACACTCGAGTCTGGCTGCAACGGCGTCCAGGACACCGAGACAGGTCACTCGCTCGCGCTCGCGCAGATGGCGAACCTGACGATGCACGAGTTGATCGAGACGATCACCGATCCGCGCAACACGGGCTGGCGCGATGGCAACGGCCTCGAGATCGGGAATAAGTGCATCCTCGTGTTCCCGCTCTCCTTCGGTGCGTTCCCGGTCTTCAGCAACGGCTCGGTGTGGAAGCTCCAGGCGATGTGGTCGAACGCGGCGTACCTTTCGAACTCCGGCACACCCAATAATGAAGGGCAGCCGGGTTGCCGATGGTGAGCGAGCTCCCGAGTACGTCCAGCATCCTATCCTGATGATATGTGGATCCAATTAGCCGCTGCGGCGGCCGTGGCGTTGCCCCTCGGGCTCGACCTCTACATGCCGGTGCCCGAGGACAATCCGCTTCGCGCGGATGGCATCGCGCTCGGCCGCCAGCTGTTCTTCGACCGTCGGCTCTCACGCGATGGATCGGTAGCGTGCGCAACATGCCACCGGCTCGAACACGCGTTTGCGGATGGTCGTCGGCTGCCGGTCGGCGTTGACGGACGCGTCGGACGACGCAACGCGCCGACGCTCGTCAATCGCGGCTACGGCCGCGTGTTCTTCTGGGATGCACGGAGCCGATCACTCGAGGAACAGGTGCTCAGACCGATCGAGGATCCGAGCGAAATGGACTCGGCGGTCGATGCGGCCGCGGCGCGCGTTGGTCTCAGCCGCGAGGATCTGTCGAAGGCGCTTGCCAGCTACGTCCGAACGATTCTTTCCGGTAACTCGCCGTTCGACCGCTTCACGAGCGGAGACCGCTCGGCGCTGTCAGCCGAAGAGCAGCGCGGGCTGGCGCTGTTCCGCGGCAAGGGCCACTGCACGGCCTGCCATGTCGGGCCGAACTTCACCGACGAGCGTCCCCACAACACCGGCATCGCTTGGCGGTCGTCGTCGAGCGCGCCACTCTCCGCACCACAGGATGCCGGGGCGGGCGAAGGCGCGTTCAAGACGCCAACGCTCCGCGAAGTCGCGCGCACCGCTCCCTACATGCACGACGGCAGTCTGCAGTCCCTCGAAGAGGTCGTGGAATTCTACGATCGTGGTGGTCATGCGAATCCACACCTTGACGTCGAGATTCGGCCGCTGCGGTTCACGGTCGACGAAAGGCGCGCCCTCGTCGCGTTCCTTGGGGCCTTATCTGGTCAGTTACAGGAGGGGATCAACCCGTTCTGAGGCGACCTCGCGACCGCCGTCATCGCCTGCGACGTGCCGGAACGGTCCAGACTCGCCTGAGCACCGACGCGGGTGCCGCATGTTCTGGACGTGAAAGAGAGTGTCTTCGGGCATGCGAGACCGCAGGCAACGGCAATGCCGAAGGCTGAAATCTGAAAATGCGTTGAAATTGCGCGTTCGGCGCTGCGGCGTCGGCAGTTTCTGCGAAAGCGGTGGGGAGGATTCTGTCAGGACTTCGCCAACGAGGCTGTGGCCCCGTCGCATGGCTTGCCGAGCCGTTCTCGTTCAGGGACAGGAGCAGGCCCGCCTCCGCGTCGCGTTGCGACGCTCCGGCGCGGCATCCTTCGCAGGTGGCTCGCCGAGCCGAAGCTCACGCTTCGGCGTTAGCTCGCGTGAGCGAAGGATGGTGGACCAGATTTTCCCCAGATGGAACCCACTGACCAGCTGGATGCGCCAAATCGAAGACTTCCAGAGAGCCGTAGAGCACGAGGGAGCCGAGAACCGAGCCCAGACCGGCGACGACGGCGATAAGGAAGAGGTGCGCAGGACGCTCCCAGGAGAGCAGCATCACCACTAGGTCTGCTCCGCCGGGAAGGGGAACGCCCGCGGAATCCAGAAAGGAGATGCCCGGGAATCGCGAGCGTGAGCAGTTTGTTTTTGAGGGTTTCCAGGGTCACGGGAGCGGACACTGACGCCATCGGTCGAGAGCCATCTGCCTGTTCAGGAGCGTGCATCGACCGACTGGTTGTTGGCACCGCCCGACGGGGCTGTTTCGTCGCTCAAGACGTCCAGGATCCCCGCAGCGATCGCAAAGAGGACAGGTCCGAGCACGATGCCTAGCACTCCAAACACCTGCAGCCCGCCGAGCACCGAGAAAAACATCACGAGCTCGCTCAGCCCGACGCGGCCGCCGACGAGTCGGGGTCTCAGGAAATTGTCGACGGTGCTGATCACGGCCGTTCCAAACACGGCGAGGATGATCGCGCGCGTCCAATGCCCGGTCGCGGCCAGGTACACGGCGCCGGGCGCCCAGACTCCAGCCGCACCGACCACTGGAAGCACACTCGTCACCACGGTGACCATGCCCCACAGCGCGGCGGATGGAATCCCGAGGATCCAGAAGATCCCGCCGCAGAGCGCACCCTGGACGACCGCGATGACGACGACGCCATACACGCTGCCGTAGATGACGTCGCGTACCCGAGCGAGCAACGCTTCGCTTCGTGCCCGTTCGAAGGGAAGCAGATCGGGAATCCTCGCGACGATCCGGTCTCCGTCGCGGAACAGCAGAAACATCGCGAAGAGGATGAAGACGAACGAGACGACGGCTCCGGCCACGTTTTGCGCGGCCGCCAGCGTGTATCCAGCAACCACGCGCGTCAGCTCGCTCGCGTTCTGTCGGACCCACGCCACGATGGCGGCGGCATCGAGTCCCAGACGGTCACTGAGCCACTCGTAGGCCTGCCGCAGCGGCGCCCCGGCCTTGAGGCCGGTTTCGTCCGTGAACACCTGCTGCAGGCTGGCGCCCAGCGCCAGGAACTGATCGATGGCCACAGCCGTGATAAACAGGAGGGGAATGACGAAGGCCACCACCACCATCACGCTGCAGACGAACGCGCTCAACGACACGCGTCCCGTCTTCCGCACGAGCCGCTGGTACACGGGATGAAACGTGATCACCAAAACCGACGACCAGGCAATCACGTTCAGAAACGGTCTCACGATCAACAGACAGAAGTAGACGACCAGCGCGGTCGCGGCGAGGAACACTGTCCACTTGAGCGCACGCTGTGTGAACGTCGAGGGATGTTGTGAGGCGTCAGACATGCGGGCATCCACGTCAGCGACGGGGCGCGGACTGTTCGACGGAGCGCTTGATCGAGGCGAGCACGCTTTCGAGCGACGAGCGCGTCTTGTCGACGACGACCTTCCGGAGGATCGAGCCTTTGACGCCAGTCAACCCTTCCTGCTCTGAGCCTTTGAGCGTCAGCAGATAGAAACCGTGCGGGGCGACCGTCGCTCCGTCGTCGACGCACACCGACATGTCCAGCGCGGTATGGAAGTAGTGCGTCGCGTACAGCTGCTTGATCGCGACGACGCCGAAGTCGCGGCCCTGCGAGCGGCCGCGATAGATGACGGCGTGATTCACCCGAATCGTGGGCTTCAGTCCGAACGACACCTTCTCCCAGTAGAAGAAGCTGTCGGCGCCGGCGAGCTCGGCGTTCGGGTATTCGAGGAGGTAGCGGCGCAGCTCCGGCAGCACGTCGGGCAGCGCCGATGCGCGGCCGATCATCGTCTGGAACTGGTCGGCAACACGCGCGGGATGCTGCTTGTCCCGATATTCGCCGAGCGCCTCGTTGCCGCCACGTCGATACGCCTGCACCAGTTGCAGCACCGCCGGCACGGGCGAGGGCGTTGGCCTGATCCGCCGCATCGGGCCGCGACCAGTCCACGCCGTCGCGAAACCGTTGAATCCCACTGGTCGGCAACTGCACGTCGCACGAGCCTTCGCGGCAGTTCTTGAGCGCCTTCACATCGTCCGGGTCGAACGCGAGTGCGCTGAGATCCGCGACCGTCGCGTCTTCGCGGATCTCGCCGATACCCTGGTATCCCGGCGTGCCGCTCAGCCGTCCGACGTCACGCGCGGCCTCGAGGTACGTGTCGGGTGACCCCTCCACGTGCACCGCGCCGAACACGTACACCTCGGACGGACCGCCCCACGAGAGGACCTTCGCGACCGGACGGCCGGCGTCGATGGCCGCGATCTGTTGCGACGTCAGCCCGAGGTCCGTGAAGATTTTCAGCGGAACGCGCGCAACCGCCGCCTGAACGATGGCGCTTGAAATCAGGCTGAGCGCGAGCAGCAGCGCGCGACGGTGCATGGGATCTCCAATGCGTTACGGCTTCAGCAGAGCGACCGGCAATGCCGTCGCCTGCCGTTACGCCACGATCCGGCGCACGGCGACCGAGAGCATCAGCCGGGTGATGCCGCTGAAGAACATGCTGACGCCGACGATCGTGCCGATCGCCCAGACCGAGCTCGATCGGCCAGGCGCTCCCGATCAACGCGGCCAGCACCAGCGTCACGATGCCGTCGACCAGCAACCACCCGCTGCCCGGGAGCGGCCGCAGCTGAAACGACAGCACGAACTCCAGCACGCCCTCGAGCACCAGGTAGAACGCCAGCGCCAGCGTCAGCGACTCCAGGCCGGCGACTGGCCGTGCGAGCAGGTAGAAGCCGATCCCGCCGTAGAGAATCCCGAGCAGAATCTCCCAGACGACGGCGCCGGGGCGGCCCGCCTGCCAGGCATACGCCAGGTGCAGGATGCCGCTGAAGATCAGCAGCCATCCGAAAAAGACCGTGACGGCCACGCCGGCGATCGCGGGCGAGAAGATCGCCAGCACACCAGCGGCGATCATCAGCACACTCAGCACGATCGACCACGTCGTCGCCTTGTGGATATCGCCCGTCATCGAGTTCGTCATCGAGGTCGCCATCGAGGTCGCCATAAGATGCTCCTTTCACGCAGTGAGAGTTGTGAGACCGTTGCAACGGTCCCCGCACGGCGCTTCGTCCGCCGTGCGAGGACTCAGCATGCGCTCAGCGGAGCGCGGATTTCGTGAGCTCCCACGCCTGATGGAGCTTGTCCGATCGCTCGCGGTAATCGGCGCGGATCTCGGCCAGCCGCTTCTCGACGCGCTGCTTCCGCTCATCCCGCGCGGTTTTCAACTGTTGCTGCAAGGACTCGATCTTGGCTTCGCCCTCCCGCTTCACCGATTCGATGCGGGCTTTGAGCTCGTCCCGTTTGTCCTGAAGCTTGTGGCGTGTGTCCTCGATTCTCGCCTCGAGCCTGGCCTTCCGCTCCGCCGAGGCCTTCTGGCGTTCAGCCTCCAGCGCGATCAACTCGTCGCGGTACGCGGCGATCTCCCGTTCATAGTAGGCGTCCTCGACCTCAATCCGATTGCGCCGGAATACGTGTCCGCCCAGCGCCTCCATCCGGGTGTCGATCGGCGCCTGCCAGTCCTCATCGACCTCCGTGATGACCGCGGTCTTTCCGGGGAGCAGATACTCCGACATCTCCTGCACGAAGTCGTCGCTGATGCCCGCCCGAGCCAGATCGAACGTTGCTCCGATCATCGTCCCGGTGCTCGCGCCGACCGCCATGCCGATTGGCCCTCCCAGGAGGCCGACGAGGCTTCCGGTGAGCAGACCGAAGAACGTGCCCTCCGGACTCTCACTCGTTTCTCGCACCACGACCTTTCCGTTCGGGTCCTTCGCGACGACCGCATTCGAATACATCGTGATGCTGCCGTCTGTGTGCAGGTCGCGAAACGCTCGCAATCCTTCGTACGCCTGTTTCTCATCGTTGAATACGACTGCCATTACTTTGTCCATATGCGCCTTCCTTTCTAGGTGTATTACCTGGTCTAGGTGTATTACCGGCTCTGCAGCGTCGCTTCGACCTTCGCCTGCTGCGCCCTGCTCAACGTGGTGCGCAGCACCATGCCGCCGTAGCCTTTGAAGGCGTCGGCGACCAGGTCGGGATTGATTGTCCGCGCCAGCACGAAGACTGCCGAGTCGCCGGGTTGAAGCATCGTCCCGACGCGCTGCACGAAATCTTCTGAGATGCCGAAGGTGTCCTTCCAGTCCTCCGCGTCGATCGCGCCGAGCGTGGCGCCGAGCGCCACACCGCTCAGTGAACCCGCGGCGAGCGCACCGGCCGCCGCGGCAGCCGACGCCCCGCCCGTGAACGGCGCGGCGAGCAGCGCGCCGACGAGGCCGCCGAACAGCCCACCCCACCCAGCGCCCTCGCCGGGGGTCAGCTGGTAGCTCTGGTCGACGCGGAGCTTGCCTCCGTAGTCGCGATAGACGGCGACTGCATCGCTCAGGTCCACCATCCAGGTGTTGTTCATGCCCTGGAGCATGTTGAGCGCCTCCGACGCCCGGTACATGTCCTTCTTGAAGCCGACGACGATCAGTTCAGTCATAGGTGTCTCCTTCCAGTCAGTGGTTGTTTCACTTCGCCGGGATTCGCTAGTAAGCAGTTCATGCCGCCGCATGCCCTCGAGTGTCGTCGTCCATCGCGCAAGCGTCGTTCCAATGAGCCAACCGGACGGACACCCTCGATCCCGTTATCGTTCATAGGCTTGCGCGGCGGTCGCAGCCGTGACGCGGTAGCGTGGTGACGAAATCAAGGCACGAGCCTCTCGGGCGTCAGCCTGCCTCACGTCGCGTGGTTCACTCTCGGCCGCGGCTGAAAGAGACCGCTGCGAGTGCGGTCGCAGCTATGAATCTCGCCGGACATTTCATCGCCGTCCTCCTTCCGCCGCGCGGACACCCGGCTTCAAGCTGTCAATGACATATCGATTCATGCACCCGGCCACGACGAACTCGACGTCGTCGTCAGCCATTCGGTGCAACAACTGTTCACCATCCGGATCGATGAAGTCGACGTTCGACAGCACCAGCGTCACCTTCGCGGACGACACGTCGTCCATGATGGAGCGCCAGTGCCGTTCGAGCACCGCCACCCATTCGCCGCCGAGTGTCCCATGCAGGTCGAGCCTGTAGCGGTCTCCCTGCCTCTCGGTAATCACCCGTAACATTGATGCGCTCTCGCCACAGGCGACGACGTCCGCTGCGAACGGCTGCGCGTCGTCGTACTCGCGTCGTTCCAGTAACCCTGGCGGCAAGATCGATACCCCGCCCGCGAATGCCGGACCGCAGCCGTATCTGCTTGTCCGTCACGAGGTTGACGCCAGCCGTCGGCGGCACCGAACGGCTCCACGGTGGCGAAATGAAGTCAGAGGTTTCGGGGACGTCACGCTGAACACAGCGCGAATGGCGACGCGAAAGATTGGGAGTTGTGTGCGTCCGGCGATGGGCTACGATGTTGGCCTTGAATGCCCGTTGGCGCCGGTCCCCAGGAGGCCGCGGTGCAAGACAGCCAGCTGCAGACAGAACGCGAACACCTGCGCGCGCTGCTCGAATTGACGAATGCCGTGACGACGCGCGACGTCGCGTCGCTCGCCGCAGCAATCGCGCCGAAGCTGCAGCGCATCGTCGCGCATGATGACGTAGCCCTGTTCCTCTTGCATCCAGCAAGCGAGCAGATGGGCCGCTACGCACTCACCGCCCTTGGCGTGGGCTGGACCAACGAGCTCACGGCGGAGTTGCGCCCTGACGCCGAACCGTTCGCCACGTGGCTGGCGGAGCGCCGCACCGTAGAGATAGATCTGGAACAGTTCGACTGGACTGGACGCGAGGGGATCCATCGCAATGTCACCGCCGCCGGCTTGAAGCACACGTGTTTCGTCCCGCTCGCTACGCCGCACGAGACGTTGGGCTTTCTCCTGTTGAATCGTCGCTCAGCCGCTCCGTTGACGCCTGACGAGATGAACTGGAGCTCTCGGGCGGCTGCACAGATCGCCATTGCGCTCGAGAATGCGCTCGCGTTTCGCGAGATTGCCGCGCTCAAAGACCGCCTCGCGCACGAAAACATCTATCTCGAAGAAGAGATTCGCGGCGCCCAGCATTTCGGAGAGATCGTCGGCGAAAGCAGGGCGCTGAAACGCATCTTGAGCCAGGTGGCCACGGTGGCACCGACCGACGCCAGCGTACTGCTGCTCGGCGAGACCGGCACGGGCAAGGAGCTCATCGCCCGGGCGATTCACGCCGCCGGTGACCGCCGGGGCCGGGCGCTCGTGACGGTGAACTGCGCCACCTCGCCCGCGGGGCTCCTCGAGAGCGAGTGGTTCGGCCACGAGCGTGGAGCGTTCACCGGGGCACTGGCGCAGAAGATCGGCCGTTTCGAGCTGGCGCATCAGGGCACGTTGTTCCTCGACGAGATCGGCGACGTGCCACTCGAACTGCAGTCGAAGCTGCTGCGCGCGCTTCAGCAGCGTGAAATCGAGCGATTAGGAAGCACGCGAACCATTCGCGTCGACTTTCGGCTGATCGCCGCCACCAACCGCGATCTCGAGGAGATGGTCGCCAGGCGGGAATTCCGTTCGGACCTGTACTACCGGCTGAACGTCTTTCCAATCCGGATTCCGCCGCTGCGGGAACGCCGGGAGGACATTCCGCTGCTCGTCCGCTACTTCGCGCAGCGGTTCGCCAAAGACTTGCGGCGGCCCATCGAATCGATCTCCCGCGAGAGCATGGAGATGCTGTGCCGTTGGCCGTGGCCCGGCAACATCCGCGAGCTGCAGAACGTGATCGAGCGCGCGGTCATCCTGTCGCAGGGCACGGTGCTGACCGTACCCCGCTCGGAGTTCGAGTCGCCCTTGCCTTCGACGTCCTCGCCCGTGACGCTGGAGGACGCCGAACGCGACCACATCCTGCGCGCACTCGAGCAGACCGGCTGGGTCATTGGCGGCGCCGGCGGTGCGGCGGCGCGACTTGGCCTCAAGCGTACGTCACTCGTCTCGACGATGCGGCGGCTGGGCATCGTCCGGCCAAAGCCACACGCGGGCGCGGATCGCGACGCTCGCGCCCGCTGACGGGCGTCGCTCTCCCAGAATTCAACAGTCTTCCGCACAGGTTCGCCCGGGTCGCGAACCCCGCTCCCCGTGACGCGGAGAGATCTCGTGCCTCTATTTCGTCACGGTCGCACCGGCTCACCCATCGCCATGAGCCCGCAACCTTGTGAATGAGAACGGGATACGTCCGTCTCCTTCGGGCGCGCGTTCAGGAACGACACTTGCGCTCTTTCAACGGCGAAGCCCGACGTTCTGGGCTGACCGTAAACGCACCGCTGATGTGAAAGAGGAGCAGGAACATGGAGACGCCAAACACACAACCGGGAATCGGGTCCACACTGCAGGCCTACGAGGACAAAATCGCTGCGCAGATTCGTGCGGCGAACACCCGCATCGACGAGTTCGAGGCGAAGGCCAAGCCGAGGCGGGCACAGGCAGAAGTCGCCGCGATCGATGGCTTGAAGGCCACCAGGCAAAACATCGAACGAATGCTCGTCGACCTCAAGACAACGGGAGACGCGCAGGGCGTACGCGCCAAGGCCGACATCGATAAGGCGATCGTCACATTCCAGGCGTCGCTCGAGGACTTCAGGCGCAAGTTCACGACCCCGTCGGAGAAGAAGTGACTGCGGGGGGCCTGGGTCTCCTCATCCTGGCGTGGCTCGGGGACGTGTCGCCGCCGTTGCGGCCGCGTGTCTTACGCCTGTTTGACTGCTGGAACGCACGCGCGCGGAGTCGCCGAACGAGCCGGCGATTTCACGCGCCGTAGCCGCATGACAGAGGCGCCCATGCCTGCTTCACGATTGCGTCAACCGCCGTCTGCGCGTCGTCGCGCGACCAACGCAGGACCCACGGGTTTGGACGATCAACCGTCTCGCAAGAGCCAGATCCCCAACTGGCTCCCGTATGCCGCAGCCGCGCTGATGGGCGTCTGGTTGCTGCAGGCGGTGGTCGTCCCGCTTTTTCCTCGTGCGGCGGAGATCCCGTACAGCGAGTTCAAGGTGAAGCTGGCGGAGGGCCACATCACCGACGTCACTCTGGGGACACCCATCGAGGGCGTGATGAAGAATCCCGAAGGCCAGACAGCCGGGCAGGCGACGATCCGATTCGCGACCCTACCGCCGCCTGACGGCGATCCGGACCTCATCAGAGAGCTTGGTGCCGCACACGTCACGTACCGCGCCAAGACGCCGCCCAGTCCGATTGCGACCTTCGTCCTCAGCTGGGTGCTGCCACTTATTGTCATGATGGGCCTCTGGTCACTCGCCGGTCGCAGCCTCGCGGCGCGCACTGGAGGCGGCATGTTAGGGGGCGGCATCTTCGGCGTCGGCAAGAGCAAGGCGACCGAGGTGAAACCCGAGGAAGTGGGCGTCACGTTCAAGGACGTGGGCGGCGCCGACGAGGCGATCACCGAGCTGCGCGAGATCATCGAGTTCCTCAAGGCGCCCCAGCGATTCGCGAAGCTGGGCGGGCGGATTCCGAAAGGCGTGCTCCTCGTCGGGCCGCCCGGCACAGGCAAAACCCTCATCGCGAAGGCGACCGCCGGCGAAGCCGGGGTCCGCTTCTTCGAAACGAGCGGCTCGGAGTTCGTCGAGATGTTCGTCGGCGTTGGCGCGGCCCGCGTGCGCGACCTGTTCGAACAGGCCCGCGCCGCCGCGCCGGCCATTGTCTTCATCGACGAGATCGACGCGATCGGCCAGAGCCGCGGCGGCGGCGGCCGTCTGATGACGAACGACGAGCGCGAGCAGACGCTGAATCAGCTCCTGGCGGAGATCGACGGCTTCAACACCGGCGCCGAGAATCCCGTCATCATCATGGCGGCCACGAATCGTCCGGAGATTCTGGATCCGGCGCTGCTGCGGGCGGGTCGGTTCGATCGCCAGGTCGTGCTCGGAAACCCCGACTTGGTCGGGCGGTTGCAGATCCTGAAGATTCACAGCCGCCGCGTCACGCTTGCACCGGATTTCGATCTGGAACGTGCCGCGCGCATCACACCCGGCTTCAGCGGTGCCGACCTGGCAAACGTGATCAACGAGGCCGCCCTGCTCGCGGCGCGCCGTCAGGCCGCGGGCGTCACGTTCGCTGACTTCGAGGCGGCGATCGAGCGCGTCCTCGGCGGCCTCGAGCAGCGCAGCCGGGTGATGAATGCAAAGGAGCGCCAGACCGTCGCGTACCACGAGTGCGGCCACGCCCTCGTCGCGAGCCTCGTGCCGACCGGCGATCCCGTCAGCAAGATCAGCATCATCCCGCGCAGCCGCGGCTCGCTCGGCTACACCATGCAGATGCCCAAGGAGGATCGGTACCTGCTCTCCATCGAAGAGCTCGACGACCAGATCGCGGTGATGATGGGAGGCCGGGCTGCCGAACACGTCATGCTCGGCACGATCAGCACCGGTGCGGCCGACGATATTCAGCGTGCGACGCAGCTCGCCAGGCGCATGGTCACGGAATTCGGCATGAGCGAGAAGCTGGGGTCGGTGCGGTATGCGGGCCAACGCCTGCAGTACCTGGGAACCGCGGTCGCGGACGGCAGCGACGCCAGTGCCGCGACCCACGAGACGATCGATGCCGAAGTGCGCCGTATTGTCGGTGAGCAGTTCGAACGGGCCGTGGCCCTAGTCGCGGCCCATCGTAGCGTGCTCAGCCAGCTGTCGGCGGAGTTGCTGAAAGCCGAGAGCCTCGACGGAGGCGCGGTGCGGGAGGCGCTGTCGAGCGCAGCCCTTGCGGCGGTGTGATGAACATCGAAGCAGTCTCTCGCGCATAGCGTCGCCATTCGGCGCCGCTCGCTCCCGGACCGCCGGACCTACTGCGGTTTGCGCCCGCGCATGCCGACAGGCAGCGCCAGCCCGATGTCCCGCCATCGCGTCGGGCGTTACCGCGATCGAGGTTTACGGCATCAGGGCAGCGGCATCTGCGTACGGCATGATCATCTGGGGAATCAGCGACGCGAAGACTGGCAAGAGGGACGAGTCCGGTAGGGCCCGCGCGACGGTGGGAGCCTCAACGGGCAGCGCGTCGAGCGAGATGCCATCGGTCGTGCTGACGGCCACAGGTCTCGTGCCTTGATTTCGTCACGACCCTGAGCACTTCATCGCTCCGATGCCTGCGCAAGCCTGGGCGCGGTCGAGAGATCGAGGGCTTCCCTCCCGCAGACCCACTGGAACGCCTCTTTGCAGATCAGGGTGACTGTCATGAACCTCGCCTCCGTGCGCGAACGTCTGGAGCGACGCAGCCGACGCCGGCGCAACACGCATCGGTTCCGGCAGATCGCCAGCGTCGCAGTTCGATACGGCCTCGCCGATCGACTTCGCAAGATGCCCGGCAAGCGCCTGCAACAATGGCTGCGCGGGTCGGCAGGCCAGAGCATCGTGGATCTCAGCACGCCCGTTCGCATCCGGCTCGCGCTGAGCGAACTGGGCACCACGTTCATCAAGTTCGGTCAGATGCTGAGCACGCGGCCGGATCTGGTCGGGCAAGATGTGGCGGCCGAGTTGGCGCACCTGCAAAGCCAGACGCCGCCCGATCCGTCAGGCGCGGCGGAGGCGACGATTCAGAAGGAGCTCGGAAGTCCGCCCGCGACCCTGTTCGCTTCGTTCGAGCCGACGCCGTTTGCATCGGCCTCGATCGCGCAGGTGCACCACGCCCGTCTGCACAGCGGCGAGAACGTCGTCGTCAAGGTGCAGAAAGACGGCATCGAGAGTCGGGTCGAAGCCGACCTGAGCATGCTCGCGGATCTCGCGGCACTGGCCGAACGCCATGTCGACGACCTGAAGCCGTACCACCCAGTCGCCGTCGTCCGTCAGTTCACGAAGATGATGCGCGCCGAGCTCGATTTCCTGCGCGAGCTGCGCAACATGCAGCAGTTCCGTCAGAACTTCGCCGCGGACGACACCGTCCATTTTCCGGTCCCGTATCCCGAGCTGTGCTCACGACGCGTCCTGACCATGGAGCGACTCGAGGGCGTGCTCGTGTCGCAGATCAAGATACTCCCCGGTCCGAACCCCGAGATGGACGAGTTCGCGCGGCGCGGCGCGAACATGTACCTGGAGATGATCTTCCGTGACGGCTTTTACCACGCGGATCCGCATCCCGGGAACCTCATGCTCCTGCCCGATGGCGTCGTGGGAGTGCTCGATTGCGGCATGGTCCAACGGCTGGACGACGATCTGCGCGAGGCCATCGAGGACCTGCTCCTCGCAGCGGTGCATCGCGATCCGCAAACCGTCACCGAGGCGGTGTGGGACCTCTGCACAACGCCGCCCACGACCGAGCGCCAACGGCTGCAGTCCGACATTACGGAGCTCGTCACCGAGTACGCGGGGCAGAGCATCGGCAGCGTCGATGTTCGCGCGCTGGTCAACAGCCTGACGGCCGTCATCTACGAAAACCACTTGTTCCTGCCGCCTGGCGTGATGCTGCTACTGCGGATGCTCGGCGAGCTCGAAGGGACCGCCAAGCAGCTCAATCCGCAGTTCGGCCTGTTCGAATTGATTCAACCGTATGCCGAAGACGCTGCCAGGCGCAGGTTGGCCCCCAAACGTGTCTGGCTCCAGGTGCAGCGCGGCGCGCGGGCATGGGAGCGTCTGCTGCGCACGGTCCCGAGCGACCTCAACGACATGCTGGCAAGCATGCGCGCCGGAACCCTGAGCGTGCACCTGGATCATCGACGTCTCGACCCTGTCGTCAATCGTCTGGTGCTCGGTCTGCTGACCTCGTCGCTGCTTCTTGGCTCATCCCTCCTCTGGAGCCTGCATGCTGAACCGCTCGTCGGAGGTGTGTCGCTGTTCGGCGCGATCGGCTATGCGGCGGCGTGCATCATGGGCGTGAGCCTGTTCCGCGACATCAAGTATTCCGAACATCCCCCAGAAGACAGGTGACCGGGGAAGCGCCCGCGATCACCCAGCGGCATCTGCCTCTATTTCGTCACGCCGACCGAGAGTGACGCGGCGCCCACGACGCCCAACCTCCTGAATATCAATCACATCGCAGAGCAGCCCGAGTGGAACTGAAGTTGCCAGTATCCGAGCATGGACACGATGTTCACGCCGGCGTTGACGACGGCGTTCATGTTCGTTCAGGGAGGGCAGAAATGATCATGTGGGCGATCCAGATTTTCCTCGCGGTTGCCTTTGGAGCGGCGGGGACGATGAAGCTGGTGCGGTCGAAGGCGCAACTCGCGGCGAATCCGCATATGGGTTGGGTGCACTCAGTTCCTGAGGCTCAGATCAAGCTTCTGGGTGTTGCGGAGGTGCTCGGCGCGATCGGCTTGGTGGTGCCGATGGCCATCGGCATCGCGCCGATCCTGACCCGCGTCGCCGCAGTGTGTCTTGCCACGCTCATGGGCGGAGCCGCGGCGACGCATACGATGCGTGGCGAGTCCGCGGCAGTTTCAACGATCCTCGCCGTGTTGGTGATTGCCGTGGCAGCGTTCCGGTGATCGTCGTGGTCTAATCGCGCGCGTTGCGCGGAGAAGTGGGAGAAGAAGACATGTTCGCTACCATTATTGGGGACCGTGTATACCTGAGGCTGTCGCGCCGTAACCTGCGCCAATTGGACGCCATGCTCGATAACCAGGACATTCGTAACAGGTGCCTGGTGCGCAGGGCCAAGAACGGCGTGTCTCTCGTCGTGCAAGTCGAGGATGATGCGGACCATTACGAGGGACGCGATCCCGGCCCGGGGTTAGGCAAGGTTGCGTAATGAGCCGGGCCGTCCGCCGGTCTGAGCTCCCCAGTCAAGGAACCGCTCGAAAGCAGATCGCGTGGCTTCACGGCTCGTCGACGCGCGGGACGACGCGTCAGCGCGGATTGTGCAAGAACTGTGTAAGGTGGGGCGAAACCGGCGAGAAATACTAAAGCAGATGGAACGCTGATAGATTTCCGCCGCCACGGGGCATCGATGAACTGGAGCGGTCTTCGTTTCGCTGTAAGTCAGGTCTTGGCGATCGGCCTCGTTCTGGGCGGAACGCCGTCTGCCCTGGCGCAGCTGCGGCCCGAACCCGACGCCATCAAGCTCGCGCCGCGCGAGCTGATCGATCGGCTGCGGGCCAATCCGATGGATTACTTCCGATTCGTCAACCGGCCCTGGATCGCGCGCGTGTGCGAGGTGTTCGCTGCAGACATGCCCAACGTGCCGATCGTACGTCTGCATGGGGACGCGCACATCGAACAATTCGCGGTCACCGAGGACGCATGGGGCCTCGATGACTTCGACGATTCGGCGCGGGGTCCGGCGCTGGTGGATATCGTTCGGTTCCTGGGCTCGGTCGACATAGCGCTCCGTCAGCGCGATTGGATCCGCAGTCGTGAAGCGGTTTTCGATCGTTTCTTCGCTGGGTATCGACGAGGTCTCGCTGAGCCGGACTATCGGCCGCCGCAGCCGGCCATCGTTGGTCGCCTGCGCACGCAAGTGCCGCGATCGCACGCGGCGTTTCTCGAGTGGGGAGAGACGCAACTGCGGCCGATGGGTGAGGCGGACGTGAAAGCCGTCGTGGCAGGGATGGGCGCGCTCGCGCGCGTCGTGCACGCAGAGCGACCGGACCTGCCGCCAGGCTACCTGACCGTCGCTCGCGCGGGCTGGCTGCGCATGGGTGTGGGCGGCGCTCTGGCGGACAAGATTCTGATCCGCGTTCAGGGGCCATCTGCGAAACCTGACGACGATGAGCTCGTCGAAGCAAAGCAGGTTCAGTATCTCGGCGGCCTTCCCTGCCTCGAACCGCCGCCTACCAGCCAACCAGCGCTTCGCGTGATTGCCGGAGTTAGACAGGTCGGACGGCTGAAACAGAACATCCTTGCCGCCGGTCCCGAGCTCGTGATTCCAGAGGTCGAGATGCAAGGGCAACAAATCCGCAACTGGTGGATTCGCAGCTGGGACTGGTCCTACCGTGAGCTCCGCGTCGACGATCTCCGCTCCGTGCAGGAGTTGGAAGAGGTCGTCTACGACGCCGGCGTGCAACTTGGCGGTGGCGCCCTGAGGGAGCTTCCGGGAGCGCAGGCCTATTCAGGCCAGCAGAGGGAGCTGGAAACCCTCGCTTGGCTGGAGCGCCGGATCCGTGACGAAACGTCACGGCTAGTAGAGGAGCTATTACTTGGATGGAAGGGACTCGGAGTTCGATGAGCCGTCGCTTCACGCGCCCCGAACTCGGCGGTCTGGCGTCGTTCTACTTGAGCAAGCTTCTCGGCTCATGCAAATGACTAAGCTGACCTCAGAGACGGGCCCGGCCGCTGTGTCCGCGAAATCGCATACTCTATTCGTGAAGAGAGAGCGACCAGACAAGGAGTTGACATGCGCACCATTCGAATGCTGTCTGCACTGACGCTGGCTGGTTTTGTGTTGTTCGCGGCGGTTCCGGGAAACGCTCAGAGCGGCCGTGTCGCGAAGAAGGCCGCCAAGGAGGCGACGAAGGACGCGGCGGGGGACGCCGCGAAGGACGCCACAAAGGACGCCGCCACGGGCGCGGTCAAAAAGGCCGCAGCGCCTGACGCGGTCGATCTCAATACCGCTTCAGCCGAGCAGATGACAAAGCTCGGGCTCGATGAAGCCACGCAGCAGAAAGTTGTGGCGGGCCGTCCCTACAGTGGTCTCGACGACGCCAAGCTCAAAGAAGCCATTCCAGCGAGCGTGCTCTCGAAGCTTGAAGGGAAGGTTACCGTCAAGCCGAAGGCGAAGTAGGTCGTTCGAGCCCGTCACGTCGGACCCGACCTCGCCCGGCCATGATCTCCTTGAGCACACGGGCGCCGCATGATCTTGCCGCTCGGCGTCTTTGGCAACACACCGGTGAAGATCACGGGTTCCGCACCGCGATCTTGCGGTGTAGTAGCGAGGAGGATACTCCGCGCTCTTGAGCACGTAGACGATGCGCTTACTGGCCGACATGGCGAGTGCCTAGGCAAGGGGACTGCCAGTGCTCCGAAGCGCGGCCGGTTCGGCGTAGGTCGCGCCTGACCGGCCGCGACGTCACTCGTGGCGCAGGGCCACGAGTGGATCCATTCGGGCGGCCCGGCGCGCGGGCACGAATGCGGCGGCAACGCCGACGACTGCGGTCACGGCGGCGATGGCCACGAGCGCGACCGGGTCGATGTTCGGGCGATACACGTCCATGTTGCCGATCCCGATGTCCGCCGATCCGGACGTCGCGCGCAGCGCGAGCATGACGAGGACCGTGAGGACGAGACCGATGCTCGTACCAACGCCGACGAGCCCCGCCACCCCTCGTGCAATGCTCCAGACCACCTGCTGACTCCGGGCGCCGAGCGCCATCCGGATGCCGATCTCGCGCGACCGCCTCGCGACCGCAAACGCGACGACCGCATAGAGACCGATGCTCGCCAGCACCAGACCGAGGCCGCCGAGGGCACCGAGCAACGTGGCGACCACCTTCGGCGCCGCCTGCGATCGTTCCAGATCCTGCGCCATCGTCTGCGCCGTGATCACCGGCAGCGTGACGTCCACGGCGCGCAGCTCGCGTTGCATCGCCCCGAGAAGGGCGGCCGCATCACCCGACGTTCGCGCGATGACGGTCGTCGGCACAAGGCCCGACTGCGTGTACGAGCGGTAGAACTGGGACGGCTGTCGAGCGAGGACGTCATTGCCCGCGCCGGTGTCGCGGACGACGCCGATGACCTCCATCCAGGAGTTCGGCTCGTTCCTGTTCCGGAAGCGACGCCCGACGGCGTCTACCGCGCCGAAGTACTGCCGCGCCATCGTCTCGGTCACCACCGCGACGCCCGGGGTGCCCGCGCGATCGCGGGCGTCGAAGACACGCCCGTGCAGCAGCGGGATGCGCAGCGTCTCGAAGAAGCCCGGCCCAGCCCAGATCATCGATGAGTCGCCAGTTGATCTCGTGTCGGTGGCCGCCCCCTCGACGACCGTCGCCACGGTCTCGCGCTGCATCGGCAGGCCGTACGACAGCGCCGCGGACTGCACGCCCGGAACGCCGGCGATCCGCCGCAGCAGTTCGTCGTACATGTTCACGACCGCGGCCGCCGGGTAGCCCCTGGAGACACTGAAGCGCGCATCCGTCTCGAGCATGGCCACGCCCTCGACGGCATAGCCGACGCGCCGCTCTCTCGTCGCCGCGAGCTGCTGCAGGAAGATGCTCGTGCCGCCGAGCAGCAGCACGGAGACCGCGACCTGAACGACGATCAGCGCGTTCTTCAGCGTGAGCCGCCGATGATCGATCGGCGGCACCCCCTCGTCGCGCAGTGCCGGCAGGAGGTCAACCCTCGTGGCCTTCAGCGCCGGCGCCAGGCCGAACGCCACGCCCGTGACGAGCGACAGCGCCATCGCGAAGGCGAGCACGCGGTAGTCAACGGTCAGGTCCACGGTGACAGGGAGCTCGACTCCTTGCAGCGCCTGCAGGGTCCACCACGCCAGGATGCAGCCGGCGATGCCACCCGCCAGCGAGAGCAGCAGACTTTCGGTCAGCAGGTGCCGGACGAGCTGACGCCGCGTGGCGCCCATGGCCAGCCGCACCGACATTTCCTTGGCCCGCGCGGCGCCGCGCACCAGCAGCAGCGTGGCCAGGTTGCTGCACGCGAGAGCGAGAACGAGGCCGACGACGACGAGCACGCCCGACGCGATCGCCATGAATGGCGCGTCCGCCTCCGGATGAACCCGCACGTCCGTCGTGGCAACGACCGTGATGCCCGTGCCGACGGCGAACTCGGCGCCGTCGCGAACCTCTTCCGGCAGGGCGGCCGCGAGCCGTGGTCCGAGGACGTCCATCGCCGCTTTGGCTTGCGCCACGGTTACGCCCTCGCGCAGCCGGGCTTTCACGAAAAAGGGCGCGATGATCGTGGGGCCGCCGCGCATCCCCGGCATGGCGTTCAGCTCACGCAGTGCGGTTACCGGCAGCCAGAAATCGGTCACGAGACCGACGTCGAGCGTGCCGCGGTGATTGGCGGGACCGATGCCGACAATCGTCACCGGCGCGCCTTCAATGCGAACGATGCGTCCGAGGATGGAGGGATCCGCGCGGAACACTCGCGTCCACGCCTGATACCCGAGGACGGCGACAAGCGGTGCCCCGGGCCGTTCCTCCGTCGCGTCGAACCACCGGCCGAGCGACGGCCGGAGTCCAAGGACATCGAGATAGGTCGCCGTCGCGAACTCGGCGGTTCCACTGCGAATGCCGCCTTCGTGGAGATAACGGGCCGGAAACGGAATCGTGGCGGCCATCGTCGCCGCAAAGACGTCGGTGTACTGCGCCATCTCCTTGTAGGAGTCGTACGAGATGACGACACGCGGCCTGCCGGCGGGATCGTTTTGATAGATGTTGACGAGGCGATCGGGGTCGGCAAACGGTGAGTCACGGAACAGCACCGCGTTCACGACGCTGAAGATCGCGGTGTTGGCGCCGATGGCGAGGCCCAGGATCAGCACCGCCGCCGTGGTGAAACGCCAATCGCGCAGCAGGCGGCGGACGCCGTAGCGCGTGTCGCGCGCCAGCGCGTCGAAGGCCGCCGTCCCGCGCGCGTCGCGGCTGGCTTCCTTGATCTGCTCGACGCCGCCGAACAGGCGCAGTGCCTGGAGACGCGCGTCCTCTCGCGACAGGCCGCTCGCCTGCAGCCGCTCGGTCTCGCGCTCGAGATGGAATTGCAGCTCTTCGTTCAGATCGGATTCGCGGCCGCCGCGGAAGACGAGCGATCGGAGCCGGCTGCGGACGATATGCCAGGCGCGCACGGCTACGTCCGTTGCAACACGAGGTTGACGCCGGCCGACAGGCGCTCCCACTTCGCGACTTCGGCCTCGAGCTGCTTGCGGCCCGCCTTCGTCAGCGCGTAGAAGCGCGCGCGGCGGTTGTTCTCCGACGCGCCCCATTCGGCCGTGATCCAGCCCTGGTGTTCGAGCCGGTGGAGCGCGGGATAGAGCGAGCCCTGCTGGACCCTCAGCAGGTCATCTGAAATCTGCTGGATACGCTGCGCGATTGCCCAGCCATGCAAGGGTTCGAGGGCGATCGTTCGCATGATCAACAGGTCGAGCGTGCCTTGCAGGACGTCCGTCTGGTCGCTCATAGTGCTCCCCGCATCACGGCGCGATGAAAAGCGAACCTATCACTAGACGACTAGGAACGATGAGTGCGCGATTCGCTACTTCGGCTCTGAAACCCTCGAATGTATCGACCGAGTACTTGCGATAGCCGGAAAACTCTGACGTCCCGCTGCGCCGGAGCGTGCGGAGCAGACCCACCCGTACGCTGCCGTTATAACTGACAACGGCAGGCAGCCAGACCTCGCCGTTGACTTTGCGGCGCAGGAACGACAGTTGGGCACCCTTGTGCAGCCTGGCCAGCACACCCAAGCCGGACTTCAGGTCGTCGATGGCCTCGGCCTCCAGTTTCACCAGCTCGTGATCGTTCTCGCTGACCCAGGCGCGCACGCTGAAGTGCCGTATCTGTTCGCCCGCGCGGGTCTTTGGTTTCGCATCACGCCTGGGCGTCAGTAAGAATGCGATCGTGTCGTGCTCTTCGACTCGCTCGCGTCCGATCATCCGGATCTCGAAGACGTTGTAGATGTCGCTCACCGCCTCGTCGCGCTCACGACGAGCCTTCTGAAGCTCACGCTCTTGCCGCGCGAGCTCTTTCGAGGAGTCCCGGGCGAGCCGCTGGACCATCTCGTTGGCCTTCTGCTGGCGCTCCCGATCCTGCCTGGCCAATTCTTCCGGTGGCACCGGCCGGCCATCCTCGGCGATAAGCCGCTCCCCAGCGCTCTTCGCCGGGAAAGCCGGGATAGCTCTCGAAAACCTTGACCGATTCCTCGCGGGTACGCCCGCCTTTGTCGAGCTTCAGCTCACGTCGCGTCTCCACGTACACATAGCTGCTCTGAAGCGTGCTGTCGGTCTGGAGGTGTTTGCGCGTCTCAGTGAGGAAGGATTCCTGATCGGGCAGCGGCCGATTCTGTGCGCCCAACGTGGAGCCGGCGATGAGAACCCGAGAGCGACCAGTATCGGTAGTACGCGAGCGATCATGACCTCTTGAACCTTCATGTCAGTACGCTCTGGATGCTTACGATGCCTCTCTTGTAGATTAGCCTATGGAGTAGACGGAGCCGCCCCCCGAGAAGTTCATTCGAGCGGCGTTCGCAACGATTGCTGCAAGAAACGATGCAGAACGGCCCCGCGGGTGGCAGAGTTTGCAAGGCGCGCCAGTGAAGAGAATGGTGGTTTCTGCGATCTCAGGGCGCGAGTCCAGGACGTCGCGGAGCTTATGTGCGCAAGCATGCGAGGCCCGCCTTCGCGCCTGCGGCGCTTTGGCGCGCAACCTCCGCTCGATCGAGGTTCGCCGAAAGCCGCCTGTTGCACCGCGTGGCGCGAAAGCTGACTCGATGCCTCACACGGTGAGGGTGCCCTTGCTACGAGAGGACCGTCCTCATGTTCTGATACGACACGCGGGCGGCGGCGAGGGAGTCGCCCCAGCTCGCGGCATTGTCCTGCTCGATCACGAAATGCTTCAGCCCCGCCAGCGCGGCGTTCGCAAAGACTTTCTTGAAGTCGATATCGCCGACGCCGACAGGCACGAACGTCATGCTGCTGACTCGCGCGTTGGGACCGAGGGTCGGATTGACTTTCTTCAGACCGAACACATCTTTGATGTGCCAGAGCTCGAATCGTCCTGGGTATTTCTTGAACAATTCAACTGGATCCAAGCCCGCGACGTACACCCAGCCGATGTCGATTTGCATCGTGACGAGCGCCGGATCCGTCTCCTCGAGCAACACCTCGTAAGTCGTCCGTGGACTGTTGGTAAGCTTCTCGAACTCGCCGGTGTGGTTGTGAACGAGCATCTTCATGCCGAACTTCTGCGCGATGCGGCCGTTCGCATTGAGTGTCGCGGCGCGCTGTTTCACCGACTCGAGCGTCACGGGCGGTTGGTATGGTCCGAACGCTTCGGCTTCGGTGAACGAATTATGGGTGATGCCCGTTCCGGCGTCATAGTAGGCGCCCGGCGCCAACTGTCCGCGCCCGGCACGGGCGCCCGCCCCCGCCCCAGCGCCGCCTTGACGTCCGCCGGCGCTGATCTCTGTATATTTGATGCCCATCGTCTGGAACCCCCCGAGCTGCTTCTCGAGGTCCAGGCCGGTGCCACTGGCGCCCGAGTGCGTGCTTGGCATCGAGAGGCCAAGCCGATCGAGCAGTGCGCGAAAGTTCTTCGGCGAGAGATTGTCGTAGCCACCCGCGGGCTCAATCTCCTTGTAGCCGATGGCGGCAACCTTCTCGAGGACGCCCACGTAGTCGGCGGCCATCAGGTCGCGAACGGTGTAGAGCTCGAGTCCAATGCGCGACTGCCAGGGCGGGCCGTCGGCCTGCGCAGCAGCCAGCGAGCCAAAGCGGCTGGCCACCATGGCCGTCACCCCGGCGAGGGCGGCGTCGTGAAGAAATTCGCGGCGGGTGGCGTTCATCGTGATGGCCGCTCCAACGGTCCGACTCTACCACGCAGAGACTCCCAGCCTACGGACTAGCGTGTAGATGTTGATCGTCGTCCGCACGCTGGCGGGATTCACGGCGAGCGCCGGACCAGCACACTCAGCTCACTATCACTTCCCCTCAGTTACCTGGCGAATCACACGGAGCCAGTTCAGGCCCAGGATCTTTTTGATTCGCTGATCGTTGTACCCCAGCTTCTGCATCGCGATGGTAATCTGCGGATAATCGCTGATGTCTTTGATTTCGTGCGGCAGTTCAGGTCCGCCATCCATGTCAGAGCCCAGGGCGATGTGATCTTCGCCGACAAGCTTCACGCCGTAGTCGATTACCTTTGCGAGCTGGTCCACATGCATCCAGTACTCATCGGGGATAGTGCCGCGAAAATTCAGGGGAACCGTTTGTGCCAGCTCCTTGTCTACCTCCTCAATAGTCTGCGTGGATACCTGTGAGCTAAAGATCCTCGGTGTCTTAGGTTGAGGAACAGGCTGCGGCCTGACGGGATTATTCGGTCGTTGCCACTCCCAGTATTTTGGATTATTGAAGAGGCTGCCGAAATGAACCCCGATAACTCCCCCCTTTGCGGCGACGGCCTTTGCAGCTTCGTCACTGATGCAGCGTGGATGATCAACAATTTTGTAAAAGCCGCCGTGACTATAGATCACCGGGTGGCGGCTGGCGGCGGCTGATTGAATGATGGCGTCGTTGGATGCGTGGGCCACATTGATCACCATGCCGAGATCGTTCATTTCTCGGATCACGGCTCTTCCATGATCGTTGATACCGCCCCAGGTATACACGTCGTTGCAGGCATCGATAAACGCGTTGGTGGTATTGTGAGCGGTCAGCTGCATGGAGCGCAGGCCAAGCCGGTACAGGGCACGCAGCAGGTTCAAATCGCCATGCAGGTCGTAACCGCCTTCCAAATCCAGGAAAGCAGCGATCTTTCCGCGCTTGTTGATCCGTTCAATGTCTGAGGCATTCAGCGCCAATTCGATCGTGTTGTTATTCTTCTTTATCTGATCCAGCGCCAGCTCCACCACCCGGAACGTATTCTTGATTTCAAATCTTCCGGGATAATAGTTTTCAGGGGTATAGACCGAGAAGAACATCGCGTCCACGCCGCCTTCTTTGGCTCTTGGTAGATCGACGTTCCCATCCGGATAACGCTGGCCAATATCGGTTTTCATCAACAGCTCGCGGGTCATTACATGCGTATGTCCATCCATCACAAACGCTTCGCGATGCAGAGCAGGCATCGGCTTATTCTGAGGAGGCGTCGAAGGAAGACCGGATCCGGCGACAGGAATGGCTGATAGGGATGTTATGGGGAATACCCTTCCAGCCATCGGCAGGAGTGTCAGACTCTTAATGACGTCTCTGCGTTTCATTGCTGAGCCTATTTATCAAAACCCCGCAGGTATGGGATGTTCGGGGGACGCTCCCCCTTCTCAAACATCGGTCCCCGTGTTGTGCGGTATTTCATGTTCATGAACGGTGTCTCGATGCGGTGCCCGACGGTAGAGTAACGGCCGTTCTCCCAGTTTGAGTCCATGTAGTGGTTCACAATCCCGGTAGACAACAGTAGCCGCTCCGCATTGAATGGTTCCTTTTTCGTCACCATCATCTCGGTAATCCAATGCGGCTGACCGTTCGCGGCGTGGTACTGCGAGTACGGGCCGGGCCAGCCAAGCATCGAGACGATTGTCGGCTCTTGTTGTCCTTCAATTTCGCCGGCGTAGGTCCAGCCCACATCCCCGCCCGACATTACAGCCGCTTTCGTTCCATCGTTGTACTCCACGATACAGACGTTTGCCCGGGCGCTCTCCTGAAAGGATCCCGGCTTCAGGTCAAAATGCTTCGCCACTGAATCAGTCAGCTTGCCGGCCCAGGGATTGCGGTCGACCCACTTCCATGTTTCGGGTCCCCGGATGGACTGTACCGATTTGACGCCTGTCTCACCGCCCTTGCGGCGTTCTACGAAGGCTTCAAGCACGTCAACACAATGGAAAATGGCTCCCTCATCTGCAGCGCCTCCAACCACGATCGAGTTCTTTATGGGCGTATCGATAGCGAGGTCTATCTCGGGCTTACGGAAGTAGGTCGGTATTGAGGAACCGCCGGTCAGGGGAAAGTTCAGTTCACGCGATTTGTCGAACATCCACTTGGCATCGTCCCAATTGTAGGAGAGGTGCTTGTCGTTAAAGACTGGCACCGAGCGCTTGCTTTCCTCGAAAGCCCGCACCACCTGCTGGTACATCCACCAGCGCGGCAGGAGCCAGTGCCCCTTGAGATCGGTTGGATACTCCCCGTGTTCTCCGACTATGACAACACCATCCACCGCAAGCTCCGCTCCTCCAAGCTTGACGGCCTCACCGACTGTCTTATAGATCGGGATGTTTTTCGCTTTGCATACTTTCTGACCCAGTAAGCTTGTTTCAAACTGATGGATGTAAACAGAGACAACGTCCACCCGCGAAGGAGTGTGGGCGCCCTGCCACCAATAGCCATCCATCAATTTGCATATGATCCAGTCCGCATGTGATCCAGGAGCACCCCAAAAGGTCACGATACAGGCGATACGGGGCCGTGCTTGCACAGTCTGCGGCACAGCACCGGCTGCGCTGCCGGCCAACGGTGTCATACCGGCCAGAGCCGTTAAACCGGCCATGCCGGCGACTCCCAGCATTTCACGCCGGGTGAAGAGAGGGATTGACTCTTCTGTAATTTCGGTTTGCTTCTTTGGCATGATTAGGCTTCGGCTCCCCTCTGTGAGACAGGGCAAATTAGTCTGTCGCGACCCGCGGATCAAGGGCAAGTTGGCCATGCGGAGAAGGACAGCGGGCGCTAGAGTGGGCAGCCGATGCAATTTGCGCACGCCTCCGGCTCGCGGCTGACAACGCCGCTATTCGTTGCGAAGCGCGACGAGCGGGTCGATCCTGGTCGCGCGGTGTGCGGGGAACAGTGCTGCCAGCGTCGCCACGATCGCGAACAGCGCAGCGACGCCAATGAAGATCGCCGGGTCGAGCGGTGTCAGACCGAACAGCAGGCCGCGGAGAGCGCGCGTCATTGCCGCGGCGACTGCCAAGCCAATCCCGATGCCCACACCGGTCAGCGTCAGGCTCCGGCCGAGCACGAGGCCCAGCACGTGCGCCCGCTGCGCGCCCAGGGCCCGGCGGATTCCGATCTCCGTGACACGGCGGTTAACCGAGTACGAGGTCACGCCGTACAATCCCAGTGCCGCAATGACCAGCGCCAGCGCGCCGAAAAACCCTGAGAGCATCGCCACGACCCGCTCCTGCCGAACTGATGCCTGCACGTGATCCTCCAGGAGGCCGAAACTGAAGGACAGGTCAGGATCAACGGCGCGTACGGCGTCGCCTACACTCCGCGCGAGCTGCATCGGCGCTCCCACTGCGGGACGCACGCCGAGGCTGATCGCGGTCCGCTCGGCCGGCCCTCCCCCTGACTGCGCCACTGGCAAGTATACAATCGGCTGGATTCCCTCCCGCTGTGAATCAAACACTGCGTCGTCGACAACGCCTACGACTGTGCGCAGCACCTCGGGTCGGGACCGGGGGTGCGGGATCGTTTCGCCGACCGGCGAGGTGCCCGGCATGAACGCGCGCACGAACGCGTCGTTCACGATCGCGACTGGCAGAGAACCGGCGGTATCACGCACCGTGAAGTCCCTTCCGGCCCGGAGGGCGGTGCCGTACGCAGCGAACCATCCTGGGGTGATGAAGTTGAAGGCGATGCGGTACTGAGAATCCCCCATCCGCGTGCCGCCGTCGACCGGCGTCCAGATCGAGCCCCCGGCATGCGCCACGCCCGGCACGCCGCGCACCGCATCCAGCATCCGGTCAAACAGGCGCATGCGGCCCGCCGCGTCCGTACGCACGCGATCGGTGTCGACATTCACAACGAGCACGCGGTCGGGATCGAACCCAAGTGGGACGCTCGAGACTCGCGCGAAGGATCGAACGAGCAAAGCCGCACCAATGACGAGGGCGAGCGACAGCGCAATCTGGACAATGACGAGGCTGCCGGACGCGGTCGCCAGACCACGCGTCCCAGCCGCAGACGACGAGTCTGCCTGGGCGCGCACCTTGAGGACATCCAGCGGGGCGATCCGCGTGGAGCGGAACGCCGGTACCGTCCCGAAAATGCTCGCCGTCACGAGTGCAACACCTGCGGTGAACGCCATGACCCGCCAGTCGAACGAGAGATCCAGCGCGATCTGCTGAACCGGCGTCGACAATTGAGCCACCAGCGCCTGGCTGCTCCACTGAGCGATGACGAGGCCGCCGATTGCACCGAGCCCCGCGAAAATGAGGCTCTCGATCAGCAGTTGCCGTGCGAGACGGCCGCGGGACGCGCCCAGCGCCAGCCGGACGCCGAGCTCGTAGCGGCGCGCCATGGCGCGTGCCAGCAGCAGGTTGGCGATGTTGACGCACGCGATCAGCAGCACGAGCAGTGCAACTATCAGAATCGTCAGAAGGGGACGTGTGTAGGACTGTCGCAGCCCGTATGGTCCCCGAACGGGGAGTGACGCGCCGGTTGCGGCCGGCGCCAGCGTGAACGGCTCCGAGTTCGGCGCCGGCGTCGGGGCGAGCTGCGGCTGCAGGCCGCGGAGCGTTGCCGTGCCCGACTCGACCGACTGGCCGGGCTTCAGGCGCAGCATGACCAGCAGCCGTGACGTTCGCAGCGCTGAGCGGCCGCCATGAATGAGCGGCTCCGTTTCGAGCGGCAACGCCACATCGAACGCGGTCCCGACATCGAGGCCCCGAAACTCCGGTGCCGTCACGCCGACGATCGTGACCGTCGCGCCGTCGACGACGAGCGGTGCACCGATGACGCTGTCAGCCCCCCCGAAGCGCCGTTGCCAGAGTCCGTAGCTGATGATGGCGACTGCGCCGTCCGCGCCGCCTCCGGGCCGATCGTCCGCTGCCGTGAACGTGCGGCCTCGAATCGCCCCAACGCCGAGCGCCGCGAAGTACCCGCCGCTGGCGAAAATCCCTGGCACGGGCTGGCGCTCGCCGCGCTCCGCCAGGTCGAATCGCGCCGGCGTCCACGCGAACGCGCCGTCGAAGAGCGACGCGTGCGGTTGGAGCTCTTCCCACATCGCAAAGCTCCAGGGGACCCCAGCCTGTCCCCGGGCAATAGCGGCGTCCGAGGAGATCGTCACGAGCCGGTACGGGTCGGCTATGGGCAGCGGGCGCAGGAGCAGGCTATTGATCACTCCGAAGATCGCCGCGTTCGCGCCAACGCCCAAAGCGAGCGTGAGCGCAATCGTCGCGGTGAGCCCTGGAGAGCGGCGCACCATTCTCAGGGCAAGCCTGACGTCATGCGACACGCCGTCCAGTGATCGTGCCCACATGCCGTTGTGATTCGAGTTCGACATGACGTGCTCCGGTTTGCGGTTTGCCGCACCCGCGCGATTCTCCTGGTCATACTACGCCACCGGCCGTTTCACGAAGCGGCAAGTGCTGAGCAGCGTCGAGCTGTGCTTGGTAGGCATTCTGCTGGTACTGCAAGCAGGCAGCCGACGGCGTTCGCAACGATTACTGCGAGAAACGATGCAGAACGGCCCGCGGGTGGCAGAGTTTGCAAGGCGCGCCAGGAAGAGAATGGCGGTTTCTGCGATCTCAGGACGCGAGTCCAGGACGTCGCGGAGCTCATGCGCGCGACGAGAGTCGATCCGTTGCAAACGCTGCGCGCCGACTGAGCTGACGTAGTATCGTCGGCACCATGCTGAACAGACGCCGATTTCTCACACACTTGCCGCTCGGGTTCGCGGGTGCTGCCATTGCCTGCTCGAAGAGTGGGCCGGAGGCGTCATCAACCGCGCCGGCACTAGCACAAGCAGTCGGAGCGAGTCGGTCTGCGCCGCTGCTGAAATCCGTTCCCGCCGGTTCGGCCACGCTCTCGTGGACGCCGCAGCATTCCGATCTGGTGTACACGTTTGGCGGCGCAGCGCCGAAGCATCGCATCAAGTCCGGCACGCGCATCGTGACGTGGACCGAAGACTGCTACGACGGCGCGGTGAAAACGTCGAAGGATCTGCCGTCGAAAGTGATGACGCCCGGCCACGATAACCCGCAGACCGGTCCGTTTTTCATCGAGGGCGCAGAGCCGGGCGACACCGTAGCCGTGCACCTTCTGAAAGTGGAGCCGGCGCGTGACTACGCCGTGTCATCGTGCGGTCCGGGCTGGGGCCTCCTCGCCCCGACGGATCGCACCGCCATACTCGGACCCGACTTGCCGGAAGTCGTGTGGCGCTACCAAGTCGATGCCGCAAAGACGCGCGCGCGCACGACGTCGCAGGATGGCAAGCACGCGTGGGAAGTGCCGCTCGCGCCGTTCCTCGGCTGCCTTGGCGTCGCGCCCGCGATGGCGGAAGTGCGCAGCACGATCGTGCCCGGCCCCTTCGGCGGCAACATGGACTGTTGGGAGGTGCGCGCGGGCAATACCGTGTTTCTGGGTGTCAACGTGTCCGGCGCGTTGTTCTCCATCGGCGACGGCCACTATGCGATGGGCGAAGGCGAAATCATGGGCGCCGCGATCGAAGGAGCCATGAACGTCGAGCTGTACGTCGAGGTGCTCAAGGGGCAGGCAACGCCGGTGCCGCGGATCGAAAACGCCGACGAGGTGATGTTCGTCGGATCCGGTCGGCCGCTCGAGGACGCCGCACGTGCCGCGTTCAAAGCGATGGTCCGCTGGGCGCAGCGCCAGACCGGCATGAGCGAGCTCGACGCCTATCAGTTCGTCGCACAGAACTCGCGTGCGCCCATCGTCCAGCTCGTCGATCCCGAGTACACGGTGCTGGTGAAACTGGAAAAGGCGCGCCTTACTTCACGGGGGTAGCCAGCGGGTTTCCTTTTTCGAGCACCTACGTCGCCAACACCTTCGCCGTGGCCTTCCCCACATTGGTGGTGTTGTGGCTGGCGCCGGCCGGCACGAAGATCACGTCGCCGGCCTTGAACACACTTGGGCTTCCGGCCGTCGATCGGGATTTCGAGCGTCCCCCAGCAGATGGCGACGGCGCTTCCCCCCGAAGCGGCTGGTTCAAATCAACCGAGCGGAAGGGAGGGGATATGGACCCGAACAGCGCCAGTTGGAACCGAATCAAGGTTGGCTTGCCAACCGTAGCTCGCCCACGAGTGCAGGCGAGCGGAGGTTGGTGGACCAGACCGGGATCGAACCGGTGACCTCGTGAATGCCATTCACGCGCGCTCCCAGCTGCGCCACTGGCCCACTGCTGGAGTAACTCCCTATTGTAGCCGGGCGCACGCTCGCCGGTCAAAAGGAGGGCGTGACACACGTATACTGTGCGGCGATGAAGCGAGAGCCAGCAGGCCAGACCGCCCCGGACACGTTCGCAATCGTCAGGAGGGTGGGGCTCGCGCTGCCGGACGTCGAAGCCGTCACGAAGTACGACGGATCGCCGGTACTGAAGGTCGGTGGCGCCTTCAGGGCCGGCCTGGCGACACATCGATCAGCGGAACCGGAAAGCCTCGTCGTCAGGGTCGTCCTCGAGGAACGAGACGGCCTCCTCGAGGACGCGCCCGAGACCTACTACTTGACGGACTACTATCGAAGCTACCCCGTCGTGCTGGTGCGTTTGTCGCGAATCGATCACGACGCTTTGCGCGATCTGCTGGCCGGCTCATGGCGTCTGACCTTGCCAAAGGCACGAAAACGCGGGCGAACCCGACGCGGCGGGGAAAGCATCGTCGGTTTGTAACGACTCCCCCCGCTCGGTCTTACATCGTGCGCAGGTGCTCCTCGAGACGGTCGAACAGCTCAGCGGCGCCGGTCTCCATGCCCGACTGGATCACTGCGTCGCGTGCCTCGATCGAGTCGAACCGGCTCGTGGTGGTGAGCGTCGTCTTACCGTCACGCTCTGTGAACGTGTAGACCTCAATCCCGGCGCCGGTCATGCCCTCGACCCCGAACGTCCAGACCAGGCGCTCCGGCGGCACGATTTCGAGATACTCGCCGCTGAACGCGTACTCCTTCCCGTTGGCCTTGCGCATGACGTAGCGCCACTTGCCGCCCGGACGGAAGTCCATGTCGCACACGGTCAACGTGCTGCCTTTCCGGCCCCACCACTGTCGCACGTGCTCCGGCTTGCTGTGTGCCTCGAAGACGAGGGCACGAGGCGCGTCGAAGACGCGCGAGAGCTCGATCTCCAGATCCGATTTCAGGGTCAGCGTCATTGCGCCGACCTGTCGGCTGGTCTGGTTCGCACTGTTACTTGTCACCACGTTTCTTCTCCTTCTTCTGCATCTCGGTCAGATACGCATCGAGTTGACCCAAACGTTCTTCCCAGATCCGGCGGTAGCGATCCACCCAGTCGGCGACCTCCTTCAACGGCGCTGGCTCGAGCCGGCAGGGCCGCCATTGCGCCTTACGGCTCTGCGTCACCAGCCCCGCGTGCTGGAGCACTTTGAGGTGCTTCGAGACGGTGGGCAGCTTCAGCCGGAAGGGCTCGGCCAGCTGGTTGACGGTCGCCTCGCCCTCGGCCAGCCGCGCCAGGATTGCGCGACGGGTTGGGTCCGCGAGCGCTGCGAATGTGGTGCTGAGCTCATCCTGTGTCATGGCGTTCTTCTAATAAGCTAATTAGCTAATAAGAATAATAACCGCGCGAATCGCGTCTGTCAAGAGCGCGTGAAACCAAGGCTCCGCGGTCTCGAGTGCAGCCGCACGAATCACGCGATTCAGCCCCGTTCGGACGGGCGGAGGCGGCAAACGCGGCCGCGAACGACGCTGGCGCTTGCCATACAAAGATATCTGAGTAAGATTACTGAGCATGGCTCGCCAGGACGCTCTTCAAGGTTCGCTCCCTCTCCTCGTGCTGAAGCTGCTCGCGCGTCGCGGGCCGCTCCACGGCTACGGCCTGACGACGCAGATCGAGGGCATGTCCGACGAAACGCTTCGCGTCGAGGAAGGGTCGCTCTATCCGGCGCTCCATCGCCTGGAAGAAGCGGGCTGGATCAAAGCGCGCTGGACGACGACCGAGACCGGGCGTCGGGCGCGCGTGTACGAAATCACGGCCGGCGGACAAAAGCAGCTCGAGTCCGAGGAAGTGCGCTGGAAGGCGATCACCGCGGCGGTCGGCAAGATCCTGAAACACGCGTAGCGCAAGGAAGCATATATGTCGGTGTGGTCCCGTCTGGCGAACGTGTTCCGGTCCAGCAGCGTCGAGGCCGAGCTCGACGAGGAGCTCCAGTTCCACGTCGAGGAGCGCATCCGGGAGCTGACGGCTGCGGGGATGACTCGGGAGGCGGCAACCGCCGAAGTGGCGCGCCGGTTTGGGAATCGGCTGCGGCTGCGCGAGGAGAGCCGCGACGTCAAGCTCCTGCCGTGGTTCGATTCGCTGGTGCGCGACGTCCGCCTGGGCGCGCGCATGCTGCGGAAGAACGCCGTGGTCACGGGCGCCTCGGTGGTGTCGCTGTCGCTGGCCCTCGGTGCGTGCGTGGCGGCGTTCTCGCTGGTCGACGCGCTGATTCTCAGGTCGCTGCCCGTGCGTCATCCGGAACGGCTGGTCTACCTGACGTTTCCCACCTACAACCCCGAGCGGCCCGAGGCCGACACCTTCAACGATCCGCTCTTCCTGCGCCTTCGCGAAGCGTCTCGCGATCAGGTTGCGCTCTTCGCGATGAGCACGCAGGTCATGCGTCAGGCGACCTTCGCCGATGCCGGGGGCGAGAAGGAACCGATCCGAACGCAGTACCTCTCCGGTGATGCGTTCGAGCGGCTCGGCGTCACACCGGCGCTCGGGCGGTTGGTTGCAGGTCAGGACGATGATCGTCCAGGAGCCCACCCGGTGGCGGTCCTCAGCCACGCGTTCTGGATGCGACGCTTCGGTGGCGATCCCGCCATCGTCGGACGGTGGCTCACGCTCGAGGAACGGCAGATTCAGATTGTCGGCGTTGCCGAGCCGCGGTTCACGGGCGTGGAGCCGGGCCGGCCAACGGATCTGTGGCTGCCGTACATGATGTACAACCCACGAGCGTTTGGAAACGCCCAGTTCGGGTGGTTCCGTGTGCTCGGGCGTATGAAGGACGGGGTCCGGCTCGAGCAGGCACAGAGCGTGTTGCATGCGGCGTTCACCGTCTTCCGGCGCGAATACGCGCCAAGGCTGTTTGGGCCGGAGCGGACGCCCGAGAGCGTCGCGCGTTTCGTCGAGACGCCGCTCTACCTGCGGTCGGCGGCCAACGGTCCGTCGCCGCTGCGCGGTCAGTTCGAGCGCTCGCTCTGGATCCTGGCCTCAATCGCGGTCCTGGTACTGCTCATCGCCGGGTCGAACGTCGCCAATCTGTTCCTGGCGCGGACGGCGGCGCGCGAGCGCGAGATGGCGCTCCGCCTGTCGATCGGCGCCGGCCGCGGCCGCTTGATCCAGCAGATGCTCATCGAAAGCGCACTCGTTGCCGCGGCTGCGTGCGCGCTCGGGATGTTCTTTGCCGGAGTCGTGGGGCCAGCGGTTGTCGGCATGCTCGCGTCGCCCGACGATCCCGTGCAGCTCGATCTTCGCCTCGACTGGCGGCTCTTGGCCTTCGCTGGCGGCCTGACCCTGCTGACGACGGCACTCTTCGGCATTGCGCCCGCCCTTCGCGCCTCGAGCGTCGCACCGTTGAACGCGCTGAAGACCGGCGGAGGACGTTCCGTGACCGGCGCCGGCCTGATGCGCCCGTTCGTGGCCGTTCAGGTCGCGTTCGGTCTGGTCGTGCTGTTTGTCGGCAGCCTGCTGGTGCTGTCGTTCGGCCGGCTGACCAGCGTCAAGCCGGGTTTCGCCACGTCGGACGTGCTGCTGCTCTCTCTCGAAGCTGTCCAGCGTGTGGACGCGAATCAACAGCGTGCGGCGCTCTTCCAGGTGCTCGATCGGCTGCGCAGTGTTCCGGGCGTTCATGCCGTCAGCTCGGCCGAGTCCAACGTGCTCGGCCGCGCCTGGACCCACGTCATTCGCGTCCCAGGCTCGCAGAACGAGACGATCGAAGCGACCATGAACCCGGTGACGCAGGGATTCTTCGACACGATGAACATTCCCGTGCTGGTCGGCCGCGCGTTGCTCGAACGTGACATGGCCGCGGGCTCTACGGCCATCGTCGTCAACGAGGCCTTCGCCGTCCGGTACTTCGGTCGCGAGCAGGCGGTGGGCCGTACGTTCGAGGCGCGCTTCGGCGACGTCGAAGACAAGGGCGTTCACGAGATCGTAGGCGTGGCGGCAGACACCCGGTACGACTTGCGCAAGCGGGCGGCACCGACGATCTATATTCCCCTGCGGCTGCGTTCCGCCGGCACCCTTCACGTACGTGTAGCCGGAGATCCCGCGGCGCTCGCATCGCGGCTGCGTGAAGAGATTCGCGCGGCGAATCCTCTATTCCGTGTCACGTCCGTGACCTTGCAATCCGTGCTCGTCGGCCGGACGCTGCTGCGCGAGCGGCTGCTCGCCTTGCTGTCAGGGTTTTTCGCGCTCGTCGGCCTGGTGCTCGCTGCGGTCGGGCTCTACGGCGTACTGAGCTATTCGGTCGTGCAGCGGACGCGCGAGATCGGCATTCGCGTCGCACTTGGCGCGCGCCAGCTTCGCGTGGTTCGGAGCGTGCTGGCGGAGATCGGCGCCGCTGCGCTGGTGGGGACCGTCTGCGGGCTGGCGGGCGGGTTGTATCTGTCGCGTTACGTGGAATCGTTGCTCTTCGAGGTGTCGCCATTGGACTTCTGGAGTCTGGCGCTGCCTCTCGGGATGTTGATGCTGGCCGCGTTGCTCGCGGCGGCGCTCCCCGCCCTCCGGGTGGCACGAGTCGATCCGGTGATCGCTCTGCGATACGAATGATCGGATTCTGGCTTCCGCCTTGAAGGCGGTTGAGCTTCAGCATCAGAGGAGAAATACTCATGACGCGCAGACAGTTCGTAGTGACCTGTGGTCTGTTGTTGTCCGCAACGTCGATGGCCGCGCAGTCTCCTGGTGCGAAGGCAAAAGCCGACCCGATCTCTGGAACCTGGACCGGGGAATTGGTTCGGCCGAGCGCGTCCGGCGTCATTCCCGTCACAATGGAGCTGAAGTTCGATGGCAAGAGCTCGGTGTCGGGGACTGTCTCGGGCCTTCCGAATCCGGCCGACGTGAAGGCCGGCACGTTCGATCCGAAGACAGGGGCCCTGAAACTCCAGTTGGGAATGCGAGGCGATAGCGCCGTTCTCCTCGTTCTCGAAGGTACGGTCGTCAAGGGCACGGCCACGGGTCGCTTTAGCGGTGACGAGACCGGCGAGTTCAAGATCACCAAAAAAGGATAAGAATGGGGCACCTACGGCCCCCATGATCTTCCGGTACTGCGCTAGCCGCCGGCGTGTTCGTCTTCGCCACACTCCTGGCCGGTCAGGCTCCCCTGAAGTCCGGGCTCGATCTCGGCAACGTTGACCACACGATCCGCCCCCAGGACGATCTCTTCCGCTACGCCAACGGACGATGGCTGGCCACGGTCGAGATTCCGACCGACCGGGTCACCTATGGCACGTTCGCCGAGATGGCCGAACGCACCGACGCGGACCTGCGGGCCATCGCCGAGGATGCTGCGCGGATGTCCGCGCCGCCCGGGTCGGCGCTACGTCAGATCGGAGACTTCTATCGAAGCGCGATGGACGAAGCGCGCCTGGACGAGGTGGGGGCCGCGCCAGTCCGACCGCAACTCGATCGGTTCAGCGCCATCAGGAGTCGCGAGGCGTTTGCATTCGAAGCCGGCCGGCTGACCTCGTTGATGGCCGGAGGGCCCTTCGGCAATTCGATCATCGTGGATGCCGAGGACCCGAATCGATTGCTCGTCGAAATCCCGCAGGGCGGGACCATGCTGCCGAACCGCGATTACTACTTGAACACGGACGCCCCGTCGGTCGAGCTGCGGCACCGGTACGAGCTGTATCTGGTTCGGCTCTTCGCGCTGGCGGGCCGTTCGGACTCGGCGGCGGCGGGCCGCTCCGTGCTCGACTTCGAGACGGCACTGGCCCGAATCCAGCTCCCGCCCGAAGAGAGCCGCGCCGCCGCGCGATCGGCACCGCGGCGGACGCTCCGCGAGTTGGCCGGGTTGATGCCTGGCTTCGACTGGGCCGCATGGGCAGCGCCACTCGGCTTCGACCGCGTGTCGAGCGTGGTGCCGCTCCAACCCTCGTTTTTCAGGGGGTTCGCCGCGCTCGTTGCGGAGACGCCGCTCGACACGCTGAAGAACTGGCTCGCTGCCCGGCACCTGAATTCATCGGCACCGTATCTCAGCCCGGCCTTCGTCGACGCGCGCTTCGAGATGTTCGGCCGCATCCTGACCGGCCAGGAATTGCCGCGGGACCGCTGGCGGACCGGCGTGTCGCTTCTGAATGCGTTCCTCAGCGACGCGCTCGGCCGGCTCTACGTTGAGCGCCACCTCCCGCCCCCGGCCAAGGCGCACGCCGAGCAGCTGATGGGAAATCTGCTCCGCGCGTACAGGCAGGCCATCGAGGAGGCGGACTGGCTGGCGCCGGGCACCAGACGTGAAGCGATCGCGAAGCTGTCCCGCATACGACTGAAGATTGGCTACCCGAATCGCTGGCGTGACTATCGAGCTCTCGCGATTAAGGATGACGATCTCTTTGGCAATGTCATGCGTGGCCGCGCGTTCGACAACCAGCAGCGTATGGCACGCGTCGCCGGGCCGCTCGATTCGAGCGAGTGGATGGTGCCCGTCCAGACGTTGAATGCGTACTACAATCCCGCGTTGAACGAAATCACGGTGCCGGCCTCCGTGCTGCAGCCGCCGATCTTCGACGCCGATGCGGATGATGCCGCGAACTACGGCGCCCTCGGCGCGCTCATGGGGCACGAGCTCAGCCACGCGCTCGACGACCGGGGCCAGGCCTATGACGCGCGGGGTGTCGCGCGCCATTGGTGGACCGCTGCAGACGTGGAGACACTTCGAGCCTCGTCGGCGGTATTGAGGGAGCAATACGAGGCCTACAGCCCGATCCGCGGGCTGCACGTGAACGGCAGTCTCACACTCACCGAAAACCTGGCGGACGTCAATGGGCTGTCGCTGGCGTATCGCGCCTACCGCATCTCACTGGCAGGCAAACCCGGCCCCCCCATCGACGGGTTGACCGGCGCGCAACGATTCTTCGTCTCGTGGGCCGGCATGTGGCGACTGAAGGTGCGGGACAACTACCTGCGGCAGTGGCTGCTGACGCTGCCGCACGCGCCCTATGAGTACCGCGCGAACGGAGCAGTGACCCATCTTCCGGCCTTCTACGAGGCCTTTGCGCTGACGCCCCAGGACAAGCTCTATCGGCCACCCGCCGCACGCGCCCGAGTCTGGTGAGCGTGAGGTCATCCAGACGTCAGTTCCGTGGCAGCGCGTAGGCCACGATCCCTGTCGGACCCGCCGCGGCAGCAGGGCTGGGAGCGGCGCCACGCGCGCCGGGACCCGTTGCCGTCACGAGGAGGTACTGCCGCCCGCCGAGCTCGTACATCGACGGCGATCCGCTCGTCGCCCCGCCGAGCTGAAGCTCCGCACAACTGCTTGCCGCTGGTGCTGTCGTAGACGTGGACTTTGCGATCCGCAGCCGTGACGAATAGCAGACCCGTTGCGGTGGGGATGATACCGCCCTTGGTGGTCCCCGCCGTCCCGGTCCCTTTGATGCCCTGTCCGACAAGACGCAGGTCGTCGCCGAGCCCAATCTGCCACCTGATCGTGCCCGTGTTGAGATCGTAGGCCGTCAATGTCGTGTAGGGAGGGTTGACGATCGTCGGGTAGAGGCCGAAGCCTTCCGTCACGTATCGTCCCTCGACGACTTTCTCCGGCGGTGCACCAGCGCGTCCGGCGCGCATCTCGCCCGGCTTGAGGAGCCGAATGATCGTCGGCACATTGAAGCCGATGACATACACGCTGCCGTCAGAGGGATTGCCAGCCGTGCTGCCCCAATTCGATCCGCCCTGATTGCCAGGCATGTGAATCACTTCGTCGAACCCGATCGGCGTAAAGGGCCCCTCATTGCGCGCCTTGAGGATGCGCTGCCGGAACTGCTCGCGTTCCTCCGGCGTCAGGATGTGCGGATTCAGATCGTCCGCCGTGAACTTCTGCCGCGAGAACGGCGGCGGGCTGGTCGGAAACGGCTGCGTCGGCCACAGCGTTTCACCGGGCACGGTCGTCTTCTGAGGTACGGGCCGTTCTTCGATCGGCCAGATCTCCTTTCCCGTGACGCGATCGAAGACGTAGAGGTAGCCGGTCTTGCTCGCCATGGCGACGACGTCGATCGACTGGCCATTGCGGCGGATGGTCGTCAGCTGCGGAGCCGAATTGTTGTCGAGGTCCCAGATGTCGTGGTGGACGGTCTGGAAGTGCCAGAGACGCTTGCCGGTTCGCGCGTCGAGCGCGATGAGACAGTCGCCAAAGAGATTGGCGCCCTCCCTGTTCCCGCCATAGAAGTTGTACTTCGGGCTCCCGGTCGGGATGTAGACAATGCCGCGCTTTTCGTCGATCGATTGCTCGGCCCAGTTGTTGGCGCCGCCGACGGTCTTCCACGCGTCCACCGGCCAGGTGTCGTAGCCGACCTCGCCGGGTCGGGGCACGGTATGAAACGTCCACACCTTGGCGCCCGTGCGCACGTCGAAGGCGCGGATATCGCCGGGCGCGGAGATGTATTCCTGGTTCGTCGCCGAGCCAAGGATGATGAGATTCTCGAACACTCGCCCCGGGATGCGGCTCTGCTGGTTGACCGCCGCGGGATCCCGGTCGAGCCCGGCCCGAAGATCGACCTGGCCGTCCGTGCCGAACGACGGAATGCTCTGTCCCGTGCGCGCATCGATCTCCTGCAGCATGTTACTGGTGCTGAAGATCAGGCGGCGGTCCGTGCCGTCCTTGCTCTCCCAGTAGTTCACGCCGCGTCCGTTGAAACCCTGAACGCCTTTGTAGATCCAGATCTCTTTGCCCGTGGCCGCATCGAGCGCCACGAACGAGCCATTCGCGCCGAGGCCGTAAATGACTCCACGCACGACGAGCGGATTGAAGTCGGTCTGGCCTGGCGGGTACGTCCACGCCACTTGAAGCTGGTGGACGTTCGTCTTGTTGATTTGTGTCGCGGCGACGAACCGTGAGCTGTCGGGCCCGCCCGCGTAGTCGCGCCATTCGCGCTGGGACTGGCCCGAGACCGACAGTCCCGCGACGCCGGCCAGCGCCAGGATCGTCGCGGCCTTGATCATGCCGACCGTCCGCTCTGTATTTGCCGAAGCCTGTTTCCTGGCCATCGAACGCAACCTCCTGGTCACTGGCGACTGAGGGCGAATGATACCGGAGTTCTACGCGCGCAGGTCGTAGCAGACGAGCCGCGGCGGAGTACCCGACAGTGCATCGCGCGTGTTCTGAACGACGTACAGCAGGCCGCGACAGAGCACGGGCAGGGCCCACGACTCCCGCGCGGCGAAGAGCCATGCACGCGCGACTTCCTTATAGCCTTTCGGCGTGAGGTGCATCCACAAGAGGTGTCCCATCTCACCGAGGCACAGGAACTGTCCGTCGACAGCCAGGAGCGTGCCCCGATAGGTCCCGAGTACCTGCTGCCGGCTCCCGCCACCCGCCTCGAAACTCTCCGTCCACTCGGGCGTGTTCCGCCAGACGACCTTTCCTGTGGCCGCCTCCACGCACGCGAGCGACGCGTCCGGTTCGTTGCGCCCGTCGAAGCCGTAGAGATAGCCGTCGCGATGAATGGCCGTATTGAAGTGCAACCCGAACTCCTGCGTCGTCCAGATGACCCTGTGTGTGAAATCCGGTCGCACGTCGATGAGCGCACTGCCTGTGCGATAGCTGGCTGAGATGAAGACCTTGTTGTCGAAGACGACGGGACACGATGCGTTCACGGACTCACGTGTGCGGCTTCGCCAGGGAAACACGAAGTCCACCCGGCCGTTGGCCGGGTCAATCGACATCAACCCGCCGGCCGGCGGGTCGGATTCGCCGCCCGCGAAAACGAACACTCGGCGCTGGCCGTGGATGACCGCAGGGACGGGCGATGCGTAACTCGGGCCCCACTCGCGTCCGGCGCGCCAGCGCTCGCGGCCCGTGGTCTTGTCGAGCCCGATGACGCAGGGCCCGCCCGGCGCGCCGACATTGACGATGAGCACCTCGCCCTCGACGAGTGGCGTCGAGGCCGTGCCGAAGAAATCCTGGGGCACCTTGTATTCCGCTCGCAGGTCGCGTTTCCAGAGCAGTGCGCCCGTTGCAAGGTCCAGACAATGCAACTTGCCCTCGGCGCCGACGGTGAACACGCGGTCGCCATCGACGACCGGACTCGACCGTGGACCGTTGTTGTAACCGTACCGATCCTCGAACTCGGTTCCGAAGCGAAACTGCCACTGCCTGGCGCCCGTCTCCGGGTGCAGGCACTCGACAATCTCTTCGTCACCGAGACGATGAACGAACACGAGATGCGCGCCCGCGACCGCTGGCGATGCGTAGCCGGTTCCCTTGGGCATCTCCCACACCAGCGGCGGCGGAAGCACGCGCGTGAGGGACGTCTCGGTCGAGACCGCGTTGTGCGATGGCCCGAGAAACGAGCGCCAGTCATCGGACACGGTTCCGACCCCGAGCGGCTTCGGTTTCCGGTGTGCTCGCGCCTGGCCGGTCGCGACGCCGGCACCGAGTGCCTGGGCCGCCAAGGCCTGGAGCAGGATCCGGCGCGATACGACAGCCATCCGCGCGCGACTCTATCATTTTCGCGGCGCTGACGAACAATGCCTGCGGGCTGGCCGTTGACCGTGGACGGCTGTCGATGGGCCTCGACCCCGAACGCCGGCCGACCGGTATCAAAAGACGAATCGCACCTGGAACTGGAACATCCGCGGCGGATCGATATTGGCCAGCGCCGGAAGCGCGTTCGTTGCCGTCCCGACGCTCACGAGCTGACCGAACGTCGGATTCACCGTACCGGTGTCGCCGTACGTGGTCTGGGCACGTCCGAGGAGGTTGCCGTGATTGAAGAGGTTGAACCCCTCGGCTCTCAGCAACACCGCACGGTCCCCGAACCTGATGCGTTTCTCGACGAAGAGCGCGACGTCCTCGGTTCCCGTCCCGCGAAACGCGGACTTGGCGATGACCTGACCGTCGACGACGGGCCGGTCGTTGTTCGCCCCGTCACCGTTGTTGTCGATGCCCGTCGTGGCGTTGAACGGACGAGCGGACGCGAACTGCGCCAGGGTGCCTGCGGTGACGTCGTATGGCAGCAGATAGGTGAACGTTATGACCGCGCGGTGCCGCTGATCGAGCAGGCTCGGGCCGCGCTCGACTTCGCCGAGGCGTGCGATGTTCGCGTCGTTCGGCCCGACACCGTTGCCGTCCGGTTCGGTGGTGTTGGTGGCTTTTGACAGCGTGTAGCTGACCTGCGCGTAGATCTTCGAGTTGCCACGATAGCTGACCTGGGTTTGCAGCCCGTGGTAATCGGCGACGCCGAGGTTCATCAACACATTGACCGAGCGCACGCCGCCGTTGACCGGCACAATCGGACGCGTGGTGCTGGCGACGGCCACGCTTCTCGTCTGACCCGTGGCAGTACGGTCGAAGGGTGTCGGCGCGTTCAGGTCGACCGTGCGATCCAGGTTGCTCCAGTGCTGGTGCACGTAGTCGGCGCCGACGAACAAATGCCGCACGACCTCGCGCTCGGCGCCGATGGACGTCACCTGGCTGCGCGGGTTCACGAACTCATCGGGGTAGTTCGGCAGGAGAGCGAAGTTCAGCCCGTATGTCGCAAACTGCGCCTCGTAGAAATCCCGTCGTCCTGCCCGGAGCGTGATGTTGCGGGCCGGTTGCTGCGACAGCGGCAGCGTCCGCGGATCGAAATTCACCGGAAGGCACGGTCCTGTCAAACAGGTCGGGAACCCGAACTGTCCGGGGGTCGCCGTGTAGGTCGTAATCCCGTCCAGACCGCCCGTCAAGGCGCTAGCCAGCGCGTTGGCGCGAATCTGCGTGTAGTACATCCCATAGCCGCCGCGAATGGCCAGCCGGGGGTCGCCATTCGGATGCCAGCCGAAGCCGATGCGCGGCGCGAGGTTCGAGGTCGCGTCCGTCAGGGTCTGCCGGTCGTAGCGAAGACCAGCGTCGATCGTGAGGTCGTTGGTCACGCGGATGCTGTCCTGCACGAAGAGGACCGACATCCACTGCTTCAGCTCGTAGCTGGTGATCCCGTAGCTGACCGGCTGCGCGTACTGCTGCACGTCGGCCAGCGTCAACTGATCGAAGGGGGCCGTCGTCGTGCTGAGGAACGTGAACGTGCCGAGCACGGCCTGACCGGGTTCGCTGCCCGTGCCACCGGATGTGTGATGCACGAGACTCCCGCCGAACCGCAGGGTCTGAATGCCATGCGACCACGACAGCGTGTCAGCGATCTGGAGCTGATGGCCGAAGAGGTCGGACGAGCGTGACTCCCCGATGGTGAACGGCACAGACCCGGCACGGGTGTACGTGGTCGAGAGCGACTGAGGTTCCCAGAGCGTGACCGGATCGCCGTGCAGGTAGGCGAATCGCACCTCGTTTAGAAGCGTGGGTCCGAGCACCGCGGTGTGATTGACCTGCGTCGTCCAGGCGCCCCGCGTGTACCTGCGCGCGACGGTTGGCGCATTCGTGTTGACCACGGCGTCGTTGGGATTGGTGTCGTAGAAGTGGTCGTAGTTCGCCCGTACCATCAACGTCTGCGTCGGCGTGAGCTTGTGGTCGAGCCTGGCGTCGACGAGCTCCTGCCGGTAGCGGCCCACGTAGGTCAGGCTGCCGTCCGGCGGCAGCACGAACGCCGGCAGCGTGTTCGAGAGAAACGTGGTCCGGTCCTGAAGGGTGTAGTCCGCGGAGGCGAAGAAGAACGTCTTGTCCCTGGCAATCGGTCCCCCGATCGAGGCGGAGAATTGGTTCAGTTCATCCGGCACGTCCGCCGGGTTGATTGCCACGAGCGTGTTCGGCGTCGTGCAGCTCGAGGCCGACGGTGCGCAGAAGCCATCCGTCGAGAATGTCTTGGCCTGCGTGCCGCCGGGGCGAGCCAGATAGAGTCCTTCGCCGCGGAGGGCGTTCGTGCCGGCCTTGGTGACGATGTTGAGCGCGGGACCGGCGGTCCAGCCGAACTCGGACGAGAAGGCATTGGCCAGCACTGAGATTTCCTGGACGGCGCCCACCGGCACCGTGGCCAGCATGGTCTGGCGGCCCCAGCTCTCGTCGTTGCTCGCGCCGTCCAGCATGAACGTCGTGGTGCGCCGGCTGCCCGCGGCGGTGACGAAGTAGGTCGCGTTGACGAAGAGGTCGCCGGTACCCTTTCCCTGGCGGAAGGCGGAGTTGAACAGCGGCAGCGTCGTCAGCTTGCGGCCGAGGATCGGCGTTTCGTCTATGGTCGGGCTGTCGAGCCGGCGGCCGATCTGGGAGTCCGCACGGACGCCCTGTTCCGTCCCGTAGACGACGACCTCGGTCTTGCCGCCGCTCGCCACGAGCCGGACCTTGACGGTGGCGGTCTCGCCCGCGCGCAGGGTGAGGTCCGGGACGTCCTCGGCGGTGAAGCCGGCCTTGGTCACGCGAATGGCATAAGTGCCCGTCAGCGGGAGCGCAGCGATGGTCGCCGACCCTTCGGAGCCGGACGTCAAGTCACGAGTCGCGCCGGTCGCATTGTTGATGACGGCAATGTTCGCTTCGCCGACGACGCCGCCGGTTTGATCCACGACGACGACCAGGACGGCCGCCGTGTTCGGGGACTGCGCCAGCGCTGGTACCGCCAGAGCCGACATGACCAGCGCCAGACACGCGCGTATCGAGATCTGCATGAAAGCTTCTCCGGTTGGAGACCTACAGATGAGTCTTCGAACAGAAACCACGGCAAAGATGAGATCAAGACTCTATCGAGTCGGCTGCACCTACTACCAGATGTCGTAGTAACCGCTAGTTGCATTCCGTATCCTTCTGGATTGCCGGGCCGCCGTCTGCGCGGTAATCTCAACAGACACTCAGGTGACGACCAGAACGTGGGTGTCCCGACCGCCGGTGTCGTGCGACCAGATTGCAGGAGCGTGCCGTGAGCGAGCCCGATGAAGATTTTGCCGCGATGTTCGAAGCCTCGCTCAAGGCGAAGCGCTTCGAGAGAGGCCAGACCATCGAGGGCACGATTGTCGCGATAGGGCCGGCCGTGGCGTTCGTGGACGTTGGCGGCAAAGGCGAGGCCACGATCGAGATCGGCGAATTGAAGGACGCCGAGGGCAATCTCGAGGTCGCCGCCGGCGATCGCATCCAGGCGATGGTGGTGTCGACCGTGGGAGGGCTGACGCTTTCCCGGACGCTGGCCCTTGGTGCGGCGACCGCGCAGCAGCTCGAAGACGCATTCCGGGCCGGTCTGCCGGTCGAAGGCAAGGTCGAACGCGCGGTGAAGGGTGGATACGAAGTGCGCATCGCGCGTCTGCGCGCCTTCTGCCCAATCTCCCAAATCGACACCCAGCGGAACACGGATCCGGCGGAGCACGAAGGGCGCGTCTATACATTCCGGATCATCGAGTACAAGGAAGGCGGCAAGAACATCGTCGTCTCGCGGCGTGCGCTGCTCGAGGATGAGCAGCGGGCACGCGCCGTCGAGATCCGGCGATCGATCGTCGCCGGCGCGGTGCTCGTCGGCCGCGTCACCTCGGTGCGCGAGTTCGGCGCCTTCATCAATCTGGGCGCCGGCGTCGAAGGTCTGCTCCATGTGTCCGAGATGGGGTGGTCCCGCGTGTCGGATACGTCGCAGGTCGTCCAGCCCGGGGACGAGATCACCGTCAAGGTCCTGCGCGTGGACGACGACACGCAGAAGATTTCGCTCGGATTGAAGCAGCTCACCGCCGATCCGTGGTCGAGGGTCCAGGCCACGTACGAGGTGGGGCAGGTGCTGACCGGCCGGGTCACGCGCCTCGCGGAGTTCGGAGCGTTCGTCGAGCTGGAACCTGGGGTCGAAGCCTTGGCGCACGCCTCGACGTTCGCTCCGACGGGACGATCGAACGGGTGGACCCAGTCGGTCGCCGTGGGGATGACGGGGGCATTCGAGATCCTGAGCGTCGACCTCGAGAAGAAGCGAATCGGCGTGGCGCTTGTTCCGGATGGTTCGACGAGAGCCGGCGGAACGGCGTCGGCGGCTGCGGACTCGCAGGGGGCCGAAGAGGTGGGCGAGGACACCGCGCCCACGGATGCACCGACGGAAGGGTTTGGATCGCTCGCCGACAAGCTCCGCGGTGCGCTCAAGCCGCGGGAGCGGTGACGTCGCCTGCCTCAAACCGTTCGATCAACGGTGTTGCAGGTGCGTCTTCAGAAACCTGCCCGTGTGCGACGCCTTGCAGCGCGCCACATCCTCGGGCGTGCCCGTCACGACGATCCGACCGCCGGCGTGCCCGCCTTCGGGCCCCAGGTCGATGACGTGATCCGCGGTCTTGATCACGTCCATGTGATGTTCGATGAGGATCACCGTGTGGCCGGCGTCCACGAGCTGATTCAGCGAGACGAGCAGCCGCTCGACATCGGCCAGGTGTAATCCAGTCGTTGGCTCGTCGAGGATGTACACCGTGTGCTTCGAGCGCTGGAGCTTGCTGAGCTCGGTTGCGATCTTGATCCGCTGCGCCTCGCCGCCCGAGAGCGTCGTGGCCGACTGGCCGAGAGTCAGGTAGCCGAGGCCGAGACCGTCGAGGACTTCTATCTTCCGTGCGAGCGACGGCTCGCTCTTGAAGAAGGAGACGCCTTCCTCCACCGACATGTTCAGGATGTCGTCAATCGTCTTGCCGCGGACGGTGACCTCGAGCGTCTCGCTGTTGAAGCGCGCGCCCTTGCACGCGCCGCACGTGACCTCGACGTCCGGCATGAAGTAGAGCTGCGTCGTGATCACGCCTTCGCCCTGGCACTCCTCGCACCGGCCCCCCTTGACGTTGAAGCTGAACCGCCCGGGCTTGTAGTCGCGTTCGACCGACAGCGGCGCGTTGGTGAAGAGATCGCGGATGGTGTCGTAGAAGCCGACGTAGGTCGCCGGGTTCGAGCGGCTGTTCCGGCCGATGGGGGACTGGTCGATGCTGACGACCTTGTGCACGTGCTCGAGACCGTCCACGCCATCGTGCTCGCCGGGCAGCGTCCGCGTATCCTCCAGCTTCTTCCACAGCGCCTTGTAGAGAATCTCGTTGACCAGCGTGCTCTTGCCGGACCCCGACGCCCCCGTGATCGCGACGAGTCTGCCCAGGGGCACGGTCACGTCCACGTTCTTCAGATTGTTCTCGCGAGCTCCGCGCACGACGATCGATTTGCCACTGCCTTTACGCCGCTGTTTCGGCGTCGCGATCGACCGCTTCCCCGAGAAGAACTGTCCCGTAGGCGAGGCCTTGCACTTCACGACATCGTCCAGCGTCCCCTGAACCACGACGCGCCCGCCGTGTACGCCTGGGCCCGGCCCCATCTCGACGACGTGGTCGGCGGCGCGAATCGTATCCTCGTCGTGCTCGACGACGATGACCGTGTTGCCGATGTCGCGGAGGCTCTCGAGCGTCGCGATCATCTTGGTGTTGTCCTTGGGATGGAGGCCGATGCTCGGCTCGTCGAGGACGTAGAGCATCCCCATCAGGCCGGAGCCAATCTGCGTCGACAGCCGGATGCGCTGAGACTCGCCGCCCGAGAGCGTCCCCGAACGGCGGTTGAAGTTGAGATAGTCGAGGCCGATGCCCAGCAGCAGCTTCAGCCGGCCGCGGATCTCGGACAGCACCTGACGGCCCGCGTCCGCACCTCGGCCGGCCGGCTTCACCGTGCCAAGAAATGTCTGCAGCTCGTCGAAGTTGAGCTGTCCGACATCGTGAATGGTGCGGTCCCCGACGGTGAACAGCAGCCTCGTTGGACGAACCCGCGCACCCTTGCAGTCCGGACACGTGTGCTCGACCATGACCTTGTCGAGCCACGCCTCCATATTCGAGTTCGCCTCGCCGCGCTGCCGATAGCGGCGATAGTAGCGCTCGATGCGCCGCGCGATGCCGCCGAAGCCGACCTCGCGGCCCTCGTGATCGGGCGGCCTGACTTTCGCCTCGGGCGGCGAGGTCACGGCGATTTTCCGCGGCTCGATGCCGTAGAGGATGGCGTGCCGGATCTTCTCGGGCAAATGCTGCCACGGAGTGTCGAGCGCAAACCCCAGTGCGTTCGACAGGCTGAACATCAGGCGTCCGTCCCACGTGTCGGGGTTGTACTTGAACGCCTCGCGGACGAAGCAGCCGCCGAGGATGCTGCGCTTCGGGTCCGGAATCAGCAGTTCCGGATGCGTCAGCTTGTCGACGCCGAGCCCGCCGCACGTGCGGCAGGCGCTCTCGGGGTTGTTGAAGACGAAGAACTCGGGACCAATGTCGCCGTACACGAAGTGATGTGTCGGGCTGCACAGTCCTTTGTAGAACCGGTCTGCTTCCGCCTTGCTCGGGGCTTTCCCCCCCGCTTTGCCTCCCTTCTCGACAACCTGCACCTGCAGGAGTCCATCTCCGACGAGCAGCGTCGCGGCGATCCCGGCCTTGATCGCCTTCTCGTGCTTTCGTCCAACGACAAAACGGTCGACCACGGCATCCATGTGCCGAACGTCCGATTCATCGATATCCGTCTTCTCCGAAAGATCGATCGGTTTGCCATCGACGATGAGCCGCCGGCAGCCCTTCTTGCGAACCTCGGTGAAGACGAAATCGAGATCCTCACCGTAGACCTTGAAGACCGGCGCGCGCAGCTCGACCTCGGTTCCGTCGGGCAGGGAGAGGATTGCCTCGAGAATCTGGCTCGCGGTTCGGCTCGGCGCCGGCTCGCCGCTGCGCGGACAATGCGCCTGGCCGATCGTGGCGTAGAGCAGGTTCAAATAGCTGGCGATATCGGTCATCGTTCCAACCGTCGACCGCGGGTTGTTGGCGAGCGTCTTCTGCTCGATCGAGATGACGGGAGAGAGGCCGAACACGAAGTCGACGTCGGGCTTGGTAGTCTGCGCGATGAAGCGCTTCGCGTATGTCGACAGCGATTCCATGTAGCGCCGCTGGCTTTCGGCGTAGATGGTGTCGAACGCCAGGCTCGATTTCCCGGAGCCCGAGAGTCCGGTCACCACGACGAGGCTGTCGCGCGGGATCTCGACCGAGATGTTCTTGAGGTTGTGCACGCGGGCGCCCTGGACGGCGATCGTCGTGCGCGCGGTGGCTTTCGGCTTCATCGCGGCGTCCATTCCCGGTCGTCGAGCGGGGTGGACGAGCGATCCAGATGCACGAACGCCATTTCCTGCACCATCACGTTGCTCTTCTTCGTCAGCCGCGCGGGAAGCGACACCTTGCCGATCAATCCGAGATCGGCCAGGTACTCACACGCCGTCGTCACCTGGCTGACGTCGAAGTGCCGCTTGAAGTGATTCTCGATCTCCGCGCACGACCGTGCTTCTCCGGCCTCGCGCAGGTAGGAGAGGACGGGCGCGAAGAGCGAGGGCGCGCGCGACGCGAGGTACTCATCGACCAACTTCAGCGCCGACACGACGCTGGCCTTGCTCTTCTTCGCATTCAGCAGGCCGACGTAGATGGCCTCGAAGAGGCCGGGGTTCAGCTTCATCGCCTGCGGAATGACTTCACGGTCCGCGACCATGCCGGCGCCAATGACTTCAATCTGCGCGAGCGATGTGGCCGTGTAGAGGATCCAGAGCGCCGTGTAGTCGAGGTCGCCGCGCGTGATGAGCCACTTGTGCGCCTTGTAGACGGCCGGAAGCGCTCCTGTTGCGGCGCGCAGGAGCTGGATCTCCTTGTCGCGCGTGCCGAGCATCCGCAGCCCTTCGCAGAGCCGCGCGATTGTCTCGTCGTGGGTGTAGAGCAGGCGGCCCTTGGCCAGCAGCGCGTGCATGAACGAGTTCTGGACAGATCCCTCGACCGTTCGCCGGAACTCGGTGCGCGGCATCAGGAACGCGTGCACGTTGACCCCGTCGCCATAGAGCGCGATCGCGTCAGACGCCGGCTTGCCGTCGTCCAGCGTCACGAGGATCAGATCGATGTCGGACTTGGCCCAGACGGTATCGTGGGCGAGGCTGCCGCACAGCAGGACAGCCAGAATGCTCCGATCCTGCTGTATTTGCGCGACGAGGGTATCGAGCGCCGCGGTGAACGCTTGATGAGCTGACTGGTCGACCATACGTCTGGACGCACGAACCACCGAGTTTAGCCGAACCGGCCTCGATCCGGCGATTCGTTTATGTGATCCTTCTGCTGACCGGGGCACCGCAGCACGACGACATGACCCTCCTCGTGGTGCGCGCGATCTAATCGGAGACGACGATTCATGGACCTTGTCTTGCGAGTTCCCGGGCAATTCGAGGAAGCGGAGTTTCTTCGCGCCCACCGAGCGACCTCGCCGAGCGTCCCGAACTTTCTTCACTACTACGAAGAGGGGATGTCGTTCCGGCGGTATCTCGAGGTGCTGGCGGAACAGGAGCGAGGCGAGAATCTCCTGCCGAACCACGTGCCGTCCACATTCCTGTTTGCATTCGCCGGAACCAGCATCGTCGGTCGCGTGGCGATCCGTCACTCTCTCAATCCCTATCTCGAGCGTTTTGGGGGGCACATTGGCTACGTCGTGGTCCCGGAGTTCCGGCGGCAAGGCTATGCCACTGCGATCCTCCGGCAATCGCTCCAGATTGCACGCAGGAAGCTTGGCCTGAAGCGCGTCCTCGTGACGTGTGACGATGACAACGTCGGATCCATCAAAACTATCGAGAAGAATGGCGGCGTCTTCGAGAGCATCGTCGACGGCCCGGATGGTGACAAACCCAAGCGTCGCTACTGGATTGCCACGGCCGACCAGTAGATGGGGCCACGAGCTTCAGGGCAGCGCCACTTTCGTGCGTCCGGCCCCCAGGGGTGCGCGCTGCGTGTACAAGTGCACGAACAGTCGGCCGGCGACGAGGTCCTCCCGCTGACGTCCTCTCATGGTGAGCACGGAGCTGGCGCCTACCTGTCCCGCCGACAGGAGATGCGCCACGATCGGCCCCGGGGCGTCGTCGATGCTGCGCTGAAGAGTCAACGCGACCACGCGATCGCCGCCGAGGCCGCTGGTCGTCGCCTCGTACTGCAGGATGCCCGTCGCAGCGTGGTAAGTGAAGGCCACGCGCGCGGCGGGGCCCTGCGCGTGGCCTACGGTCGTGATGAAGGCCACCGGCCGAGGCGCCGCTCCGCTCACCAGCGGCGGCGCACTGAACGGGGCGCGACGTGGGTTGGCCGCCTGCTCCCATGCGAATGCCATCCCCAGCAGCGCGGGTTCTGAGAACGCAGGTCCGAGGAACTCGAGGCCCACGGGAAGCCCATCGCCCGTGAACCCCGCCGGCATGGAGATCGCGGGAAGCCCCGTGCTCGCGCTCAGTTGACAGTTGGTGCCCAGCTGGGCCTCACCGATGAGCGCGGGCTTCCGCCGTAATGTGGGGTAGGCCAGCACGTCCACACGCTGGACCTCGAGCGCGGCCTCCACGACGGCCCGTAACGCCCGTCGCTTCAGCAACGCCTGACGATAGTGCTCCGTCTCCTTCTTCTCGGGCGCGTTACGCAGCCGGAACGTCTGGTCGAGCGCTTCGTGGTGAAGCCCTCGCTCGATGATCTCGCCGAGCGACTTTACCGGAGCGTTCGGGTGACGGGCCAGATACGCGGCCAAATCGAACTTGAATTCGTCGCCGATCACGCTGCTGTCGCGCAGGAGATCGTCCATGCCTGGCACGACGACCTCGATGACGTCGGCGCCCTGCGCCTTCATCGCGTCAAGCGCCTTGCGCACCAGGTCGCCCACTTCCTCGTCCTCGGGGGCCGTGCCGACGAGCGCCCGCAGGACGCCGATGCGGGCGCCCTTGAGCCGTCCGACGGTCAGCGTGTCCCGGTACGACTTGGGCACGTGCGGAGCGCCTTCCGCGGTGACGGCGTCCTCGGCATCGGGCCCCACCGTCGCGTCCAGCATGATCGCGAGATCCGTAACCGACCGCGCGAGGGGGCCGGCCACGTCTTGGGTGTCGGACAATGGCACCACTCCCGTTCGACTCGAGAGGCCACGGGTCGCACGCAGACCTACCAGATTCTGGTGGGAAGCCGGAATGCGGATCGAGCCGCACGTATCACTGCCCATGCCCGCAGCTGCAAAGCTCGCGGCCACTGCCGCACCAGTCCCGCCACTCGAGCCCCCGGGCACGCGCATGAGGTCGTACGGGTTTCTCGTCTGCCCCGTGAGCGACGAGATTGTCGTGATGCCGGCGGCCAGCTCGTGCATCGTGGTCTTGCCCAGGATGATCGCGCCGGCGTCGCGCAATCGTTTCACCTGGAATGCGTCCGTCGCCGGCTGCATCGTGGCGAGACCCAGCGAGCCACATGAGGTCGGCATGCCCGCCGTGTCGTAGTTGTCCTTCACCAGCACGGGTATTCCGTGCAGCGGTCCGCGCGGGCCAGTGCGTGCGCGCTCGCGGTCGAGCGCCTCGGCGTCTTCGCGGGCGCGGGGGTTGAGAACCACGATCGTGTTGAGGCGCGGGCCTGCCTGATCGTAGGCGGCGATGCGGGCCAGGTAGGCGTCCACGAGCCCACGCGACGTGACCCGGCCCTCGACTTGCGCCGTCTGAAGATCGAGGATGGACCGCTCGTGCACCTCGAAGAGCTCGGGTGGCGGCGGTGTCTGCGTGCGATGGCGCTGTGCGCCGGCCGCCGCCATGCGGCCGTCGGTTCGCGTCGGCGCGACCAGGACGACGAGCGTCAGAACGAACAGAAGGCGGCGCAGCATGCTGCGCATTCTATCCGCAAGGGCCGGTTCGTTTTCGTCGCAGCGGACACCATCAACGGTATACGGACGCCGTGGACCATCAGGTCCGGCTACTCAAACGCGATCAGGTTGTTCCGCGGTGCTAACATGCCGTGAGCCCCTCGATTTTGCGCTGCAACGATTCATTCGCGAGGAGACGCACATGGGAATGCTCGATGGACTGCTCGGTGGCATCGTCGGAGCCGGCATGGTGTCGGTCGTGAACAACATCATTGAAAAGCACGGCGGCTTGCAGGGCGTCGTGAGCGAGTTCGAAAAGAGCGGTCTGGGGACCACGGTCAAGTCGTGGGTGGGGACCGGACCCAATCAACCGATCTCGCCCGATGAAGTGCAGAAGGTCCTTGGTCCGGATCTGCTGCAGCAACTGTCACAGAAATCCGGCTTGTCGGTGCAGGATCTGACACAGAAGCTATCGCAGGTGCTGCCCCAGGCCGTGGACAAGCTGACGCCGAACGGCACGATCCCGACGGTCTAGCTCGGCGGCGAATCAGCGTCCTGCGGGCCCCAGCGTCACCCGCTGGCGCGTGCGCGCCGACTCGCGCGCGGCTTCGAGAATCTCGGTCGCCACGAGATTGTTGTCGAGCGACGATAGCGCATTAGGCTTGCGCGCTCCGCGGACGACGGCGATCAGGTGTGAAATCGAGTCCTTTTCGTCGGCCGGACGTGGATCCGGCGTCACGGCGTGTTCGGGCTCCTTCGGCAGCGCCACGCGCAGACCCGTGCCGCCGGTCGCGATGGCCAGTCCGTGGTCACCGTAGACCTCGAAGTCCTTGCGACTGAACGGCCAGTTCCACGAGGCCTGGATGATGCCCTGCGCTTTCGGATATTCGAGCAGGATCGTCGCCTCGTCATCCACGCGCGGATACACTGCGGGCTGGAACCGCTGCGTGACCGCCGTGACGGCGACCGGGCGCTGATTGTCCATCATCCACGTCATCAGGTTCGCGCCGTAGCACCCGAAGTCGAACAGCGCGCCGGCGCCGTTCCGGACCGGATCGGACAACCAGTCGAGGAACTCCGGCTGCACGTTGATTGCCTTCGGGCCGTTGTGACCGTCGAGCGCCACCATCTTCCGGATGTCCCCGGCGGCGCGCCGCTCCTTGAGGAGCGTCCACATCGCACCATGACTCGGATACCAGGTCGTCTCGTAGTTGACGAGGACCTGGATATTCCCCTCTTCGGCCGCACGACGGATCCGCTGCGCGTCGGCGTTACTCACGGCGAGCGGCTTCTCCATCATGACGTGAACGCGGCGGGCCGCGGCGGCTTCGACGATCGCGGGGTGATCGAGAGTGTTCGTGAACGAGGCGATGGCCTCGGGCTTCGTACGGTCGATCATCGAGGCGAGGTCGGTGAAGAGCGCGCTCTCGGGCAGCTTGTACTGCTCTCCGTACTTCTTGAGCAGCGTGGCGTCCGCCTCGAAGATGCCGACAATCTCCACGTCCTTGCGCCCCTGCGCGCCGCGCAGAAACCCGCTCACGTGCCCGTGCACCAGCCCGGCAATCCCGAGCCGGAGCGGCGGAGCCTCTTGTGCGTGTGGCATCGCCAGAACCACGACCATTGAGAACAGCCCGACCGCCCAGCGCACTGCCTTCATCGCGACCTCTTCTTCCTCAAATCACCAGCTCAAGTCACCAGCTCAAAGTCACCCCTGACGTTCCATCCACGTTGACAGCCGCTCTCCGCCAGCGCTACGCTGGCGTTGGTAGGGAGTAGCGGCCCGCACCCGCGGGCGGTCCAGTCGTCAACACGGAGCTTACGCTCCCGGCTGCGCCAGGAACCACAGCGAGACTACCACGTGTCCCAAGGAGGCTCGTGGTGCTCGTGTGGATTGGTTTCCTTCTTTTCATTCTCGTCCTGCTCGCGCTCGATCTCGGCGTCTTCCATCGACGCGCGCACGTCATCTCGGTCCGCGAGGCGTTGACCTGGACGGTCATCTGGATCCTGACGGCCCTCGCCTTCGCCGGGTTCGTTTACCTCGGCTACGACCGCCACTGGCTGGGTTTGGGTCTCGAGCCCGATCCCGTCGAACGCAGCGCGCTCCACCCGCATGGCGAGGTCAACGATGCGCGGTCGGCCCTGCTGAAGTTCCTCACCGGTTATGTCGTCGAGCTGTCCCTGAGCGCCGACAACGTGTTCGTCATCGCGATGCTCTTCAGCTCCTTTGGGATTCCCAGGATGTACCAGCATCGCGTGCTCTTCTGGGGAATCCTCGGAGCACTGGCGATGCGCGGCGCCATGATCGCGATTGGCGCCAGACTCGTGGCCGAATTCTCCTGGGTGCTGCCCCTCTTTGGCGTCGTGCTCATCCTGACGGCCGTGAAGATGGCGTTCATGGGCGTCGAGCACGGGGACCCTGAAAAGAACGTCCTGGTCCGGCTGATTCGTCGATTCCTGCCGGTGACGACGCGGTTCGACGGCGAACACTTCTTCGTGAGAACGCCGCCCGACGAGATCGCCGACGTGCCTGCAGCCGGGGGAAACGGGACGCTCGAGCCGGCCGTCAGGAATGTCCGCCGCCGCGGGTGGATGCTGACGCCGCTGGCGCCGGCGCTCGTGATGGTCGAGACGACGGATCTCGTGTTTGCGGTGGACTCGATTCCCGCCATCTTCGCCATCACCGCGGATCCCTTTCTCGTCTTCACGAGCAACGTGTTCGCGATACTAGGTCTGCGCTCGCTCTATTTCGCGCTCGCCGGCGCGCTGCACGCGTTCCACTACATGAAGCACGCGCTGGCCGTGGTGCTCCTGACGGTGGGCGTCAAGATGCTGGCGCACTCGTGGCTCCACAAGGTGCTTGGGCCGGATTTCAACATGCTGCTCCTGGCCGCCGTGCTCGCGATTCTCGGCATTGGCGTAGCTGTCTCGATCGTCGAAGTCCGGTGGGGTCTCCGGATCAGCCGAGCGATCGCCGACGCCGTGCGCACGTTCTGGCACTGGGTCGCTCCCGATCGCATGGTCTCGGCGATCCTCCGGGCGGGCCGCCGATCGGTTTCGGTGAGGTCCATTTCGCATGCAAAGCGGCTCCAGGCTCGACGTGCGGCGAGGCGCGCCCAGGGCGTCGGGCGACTGACCCGTGGCTGGGGCAGCCTGTTCCGTCGCTCCGGTCACCCCCAGCTCATCTTCGTGGCTCACCGTCTCCTGGAAGAGGGGGAGCAGTACGTGGCATACCTGTGAGCTCTTCGCGGTTGGGCCATCGAACACTTCGAAACAGATTGTGCAAACTCAATGGCGTTGGCGGCCGTCTAACGTCCCGACACCTGTGAGGAGACGTTTATGCGACGCTGGCTGGAGACGCTCGGGCAGGACCTCGGCTACGCCATTCGATCGTTTCGGCGCAGCCCGGCGTTCGTGCTGGTCGCGCTGCTGTCCCTGACGCTCGGTATCGGCGCGACGTCCGCGATCTTCAGCGTGATCTACGGCGTGCTCATCGCGCCGTATCCGTACGCCAGGCCTGGGGAGATTTGGGCGCCGGAGGTGCGCGCGCTCGACGGGCGCGGCGGTCACACGTTCGCGCTGGACGAGCTTCGGCCCCTGACCGAGCTGCCAGCATTCTCTGACGTCATGGCCACCTCGATCGAAACCGTGCTCATGACGGGCGAGTTCGCGCCCGAGAGTTTCGGCGGCGTCCTCCTGTCCGGCAACGCTTTCAATTTCCTCGGCGTGCCTCCCGTCGTCGGCCGAACCATCCAGCCGTCCGACGTTGGTCCGGATGGCCAGGTCGAACCGGTCGTTGTGTTGAGCCACAGGCTGTGGCTTCGCCTGTTCGAGGGGGATCCGTCGGCTCTCGGCCGGACGCTGCAGCTGAACGGCCGTCCGCACACGATCGTCGGCGTGATGCCGCCGCGATTCGGCTGGTACGGCAACGACGGGTTCTGGCTCCCGCTGTCGCCGACGCGCACTGACCTGCCGTGGCTCAATCCGATCGTGAGGCTCGCGCCGGGCGTATCGAAGGACGCTGCCGAAGCGCAGTTCAGCGCGCTCGTCAAGCGCCTGGCGCAGGAGAAGCCGTCGACGTTTCCGGCGCAGGGTTTCACCGCCAGGCTGCGGAACTATCTGGACGTGACGGTCGCGAGCGGAGAGATGCAGGCGAGCCTGCGGCTGCTCCTGGGTGCGGTCGCGTTCCTGCTCCTCATCGCCTGCGCCAACGTCGCCAACCTGCAGCTGACGCGCGGCACCGCTCGCGCGCGCGAGATGGCCGTCCGGATGTCGATTGGTGCCGGCCGTCGCCGCCTGCTCGGGCAGCTCCTGACCGAGAGCGTGCTGCTTTCACTCGCCGGCGGCGCGCTCGGCGTGCTCTTCGCCTTCCTGGCCACTCGCTCAATCGTCGCCCTGATGCCCGAGTTCTACGTGCCGAACGAGTCGCGCGTCGAGATCAACATCACGGTGCTCGCTTTCTCGCTCGGCGTGTCGTTGCTGACTGGGATCGTGTTCGGGCTCGTGCCGGCGCTGCAGACGTCGAAGCCCGACATCACCGATGCGCTGAGGGCCGGCCGCAGCACGGGCGCCGGGACGCACGGCAGCCGCACGCGCAACCTGCTCGTGGTGATCGAAGTGGCGTTGTCGGTGGTGCTGCTCGTCAGTGCGGGCCTGACCGTTCGCACATTCGTCGTCCTTCAGAACATGGACGCCGGAATCAATGCCGATCGCGTGCTGCTGGTGGGCGTGCCCCTGCCGCCGACGAAGTACACGACGCTCGAGCAGCGCAACCGGTTCGCCGAGGAACTGCTGGACCGGGTGGGCGCGCTCCCCGGCGTCGAGGCGGCCACATTGGGCCATCCGTTCGGCAGCCCGCAATCACCGTTCACGATCGTGGGACACATACCTGACGAATCGAAGCGGCTCGCCGTCCACCTGGTGGGCTCGAATCACCTGCGGACCTATGGTATCGCCCTGCGTGGCGGTCGCATGTTCGATGCGTCGGAGGCTCGCCGCGGCGATCGCGTCGCACTCGTCAACGAGGCCGCCGCGCGGCTGTGGCCGGCCGGCGAGAATCCGATTGGCGCCCGGCTGCGGCTCGGCGTTCTCGAGCGACCGCCCGCGCGCACGCTCGCCGATACGACGAGGCCGCCCGAAGTGACGATCATCGGCGTCATCGCCAACACGCGCAACGCCGGCCTCCGGGCTGAGCCGCTGCCGGCGGTCATCCTGCCGTATTCGATCATCGCTTCGTCCCAGCGCATGCTGGCGGTGCGGAGCGCCGCCGGGGATCCCAACCTGCTCCTCAATCCGGTGCGGGCCGCGGTGCGGGCGATGGATGCGGAGCAGCCGCTGGGCCGCCCAATCACCGTCCCCGAGATCCTCGGTCAGGAGGTCGTTCAGCCGCGGTTCACCATGGCGCTCTTCAGCGCCTTCGCAGCGCTGGGCCTCGCACTCGCGGCGGCCGGCATCTACAGCGTCCTGTCGTTCCACGTGACGCGCCGCACGCACGAGCTGGGCGTGCGCATGGCGCTCGGCGCCCCTCGACGGCACGTGCTCGGGTTGATGCTGACGATGGGAGGGCGGCTCGTCGTCATCGGACTGGTTATTGGCGTGGCGGCGAGCTTCGCATCGACGCGCCTGCTCCGCAGCCAGCTGTTCGGCGTCCAGGCGGCCGATCCGATTGCCTACGCGGCCGTTACCGTCGTGCTCGGTGTCGTCGCGCTCGTCGCCTGCTACATTCCCGCCCGCCGCGCGGCCGGCGTCGATCCGCTGGTGGCGCTCCGACTGGAGTGACCTCCTACCTCCTGGCTCCTTCATTCAACAGCGCAACCGCCGCACGTTCGGCGTCGGCGATCCGTCCGACGACCGATGCGATGTCCGCGTAGAGAGCGCCGGTATCGCTCTTCGTGAGCTTGCAGCCGGAGGCGATGTCTTGCAGGTCCTGCCATCGTTCCGCGCATGGCTTTGCTGCCGCTTGGGGACCGCGATCGTCACTGTCCTCTGCTTCGAGCCGCGCGTCCGCAAGCCCGCACGCTCTGCGGACAGCCGCGTCGTCGCAGTTGGCGACGATGTCGCCGATCGAGGCCCAGAGCACGCCGGCCTCCCGGTAGGTCGCTGCAGCCTTCTCGAGGGGAGGAGCCGCGAGCGTTCGCGCGGCGTCGTCGAGGAAGTCGGCATAGAGGCTGCGTCCGGCGTGCGGCGCGGATTGACTCTCGATCGACTCGTGCAGGCGCTGCAGGCCCGCGCAGGCTCGCGCCCCCTCGGCGAAGAACGTCGGCCACCCACGCTTGTCCTTTGGGTCGACGAGCATGTGACGCCACTTGTCAAGGCCAGAGAATCCGCAATTGACCCAGAAGGATTTTGGGACCGCCGGTTCGACGTAGCACTTCGCCGTATCTGCGATAGCGTCGCGAAGCGCCCGTCTGGCGTCGTATCCGGGCTTCGGACCGTCGAGCGTCATCAGCCGGTTCTTCGCCTGACGGTAGGCGGCACGAGCCGTCGAGAGTTGTGCCGCGCTGATTCGCCTGGGGCGCGCTGCCCGATCGTCGATCCAGAAGTCGTCTCCGTCGCGACCGGCGACAGCCACCACGTGCGGGCCGCCGCCGACGAAGGCCTTCGGCAGACCGGTCCACGGCAACGACGCGGCATCGGTAACGCAGAGTGCCGCCTTTCCGTCGGCGAGCGCCGCATCGAGCGCCTTGCGGGCCGCCGACGGACTCGTCGTTTCGCTGGTCGTCACCTTCATCCCGACACGGGACAGGCCCGCGGCGATGTAGACGTCGGGCATCGAGCGGCTGCGCAGGGCCAGCGACAGCATCGGCGGCCATCCCTTGTATTCGAAGACGGCATAGAGAAACCCCGGACCTCCGCAGAGACCGTTAACCAGCGATTCGGTAAAAGGTGCCCCATCGATCGCCGCGACGCTGCCCATGGATGCGAGGGTGTTGCGAACGGCCGCCGTGCCGCTTTGAATCCCGCCGAAGGTGTCGTATCCGGGGAGGACGCCGGAAAAGGTGTGTTGAGTGGGGGAAGGGGTAGCCGCTTTGCCGAGGAGTTGCGCGCGAGCGGCCGTGTAGCGCTCGCCGGTCTTGTCCATGCGCTCGCGCACGAGCGCCTTGAAATCACGCTGTTTGGTCACGACGCAGTCCTTTCGGTCATACCAGTGGCCGCGTGCCCGCCCGCACGTGTCCAAAGGTCCGAATGGACGACCAAACCTTGCATGAATCCGGAGGGGATGGCCCCCCTTTGCTCCGCGTCGATGGCCCAGGCGCGGTGGGCCGGTGGGAGTTGGGCGACGGATCGGCCGCCGCGAAAAAGAGTACTCAGACTGGCAAGCTGGCGCAAGGGGCGTCAATGTAGAATGGCGCCGGCCGACGAAGATGCTCGTCCATGTGCTGCTGCTGTTGCTCGCCGCGGTTCAGGCCCAGCCCGCCACGCCTCCACGCGACGCCGCATCTCCAAAGTCCGGTTCGGCAAGCCTCTCGGGACGAGTTACCGAACAGGATTCCAATCGGCCGCTCCACCGCGCGATTGTCTCGCTGGTGCCCTCGGCCGCCGCGCGTGAGCTCGTAGCACTCACGGACGCGGAGGGCCGGTACGAGTTTGCCGGTCTCGAGCCAGGTGATTACGGAGTCGTAGCCGGGCCGGGGGATCTGCGCGCCACGCACCTGCGGCAGGCTTTTGGTCAGTCGACGCCCCTCGATCAACTCGGCATATCGCCTCGCTCGGGCGTCAAGCTCCAGCCGGGTGAACGACGCACGGGTGTGAACATTGCGCTCGCGCGTGCGCTTGCGATCGAGGGCCGCGTGCTCGATGGATGGGATGAGGCGATGGCCGAGGTCCCAATCATGCTCATGCGCGCCGATGGGACGCCGCTTCCCAGAGGAGTGGTACGTTCCGATGACCGCGGCGACTATCGCCTCTTCGCCCTCGCGCCGGGCCGCTATCGTGTGTGCGCGGTGCCCCAGGGATCCGTCGACGTCTCTTCGGACGCGTCCCGCTTCGTGCGTACCTGCTACCCCTCGGCAGCCGTGGAAGGAGATGCGGCGGACGTCATCCTCACGGGCAGCGATGCCAGCGGTATGGACATCCACGTCCAGCGCAGCGGGACGTTCACCGTGTCCGGAACGGTCGCGGATGCCGCGGGAACTATCGTTGACGCGCCACACGTCATGACGGTCCCGCTCGATCGTCCCTCTGGCTCCTCCCCTTCCTACACTCGCGGGAGTGCCGGCACGTTCGTGCTGCGCGGCCTGACGCCGGGTCGATATCTGATCAAGGCGTCAGTGGGAGGATCGGACAATCGGGACGACACACGACCGCCGGCGCGCGAGGAGGAGGTCGGGTATACGTCGATCGATGTCGGCGGCACGGACGTGGCTGGCACCATCGTCCAGCTATCGAAGGGTCGGACGGTCAGCGGACGCATCGCGTTCGAGGGCGGTTCGCCAGCGTCGGCGAGTCAGTTGCAGATGGCCGTTCATGCAGGTGTAGCGAATCCTCAATTGGCCATGACGATGAGCGATCGTCCGCCGGTTTCGGCGGTGAGCGACAAGATGACCTTCGAGCTCAAAGGGCTCTACCAGTTGCCGCTGACTATTGCAGTAACCGGCTTGCCCGATGGGTGGGTCGTCAAGTCGGTTCGGCTCGGTGGCCAGGACATAACGGGCGTGCCGACAGACTTCGGCGACAGCGCGAGGCCCGGGCTCCTGGAGATTCTGGCAACGAGCCGCGTCGCCAGGCCCGCCGTGAGGGTGGTCGACGAACGGGGAGAATTGCTGTCGCCGCATCCGATCGTGATTTTCTCGACAGATCAAGCTCGATGGAAAGAGCGTCCGGCGTCCATACCTGGACAGCCGTCCGCCGATGGGCTCGTGAAACCCGGCGCGATCCTGCCCGGGGATTATTTTGTGGCAGCCCTCACGCCAGCCGACTATTTCGCGATCATCTACGACCTCACGCGCTTAGCCGACCTGGCATCCGTCGCTGCGCGCGTCACGTTCGCCGAAGGCGATGCGCGAACAATCGAGCTGCGAGTGACACCGCTGCCGGCGGCGAAAGGCCGATGACGACACTCCTGTTGCTCTGCGTTGCACTCGTGCAGACTGCTGGCACGCCGCCCGCGACCGGCGCAGCGCAGACAACTGCCGTGATCCGCGGACGCGTCACCGACATGGAAAGCGGCGCCCCGATCGCCCGAGCACTGATCCGTCTCTCCAACCGGAACGCGCAAGACCAACGTGCGACCCGTACCGACAATGGAGGCCGCTACGAGTTTGCCGGGCTGACGGCAGGAGAATACTCGGGGCTGGTCCTTGCCGGCGAGCACAGGGCGACACATTTGATCGGGTCGCTCGCCACCGGGAATCGAGGACGCATCCTGCTGAAGGAGGGCGAAGTACGCGACGACGTCAACGTTGCGCTCCGCCGGTCTCTGGCGATGACCGTTCGTGTCGTCGACGAATGGGGCGAGCCATTGGCTGGGGTTACTCTTCGGGTCAGGTCCGCCGACACCGGCAGCGAGACCGGACAGGGAATCATGCGAACCACCGACGATCGTGGTCTGCTTCGCGTGTACCAGCTTCCGCCAGGACGCTACCTCGTGTGCGCTGAACAGAGCTCGATGTTCTTCATGGAGAGAACGGACGCGTCGAGGCGCGACCGATTCCTCCGCACCTGCTATCCATCGGCCGCGTCGGAGACGCAGGCCCAAGTCGTTCAGATCGACAAGACTGACCTCGAGGGCATCGAGATCCGAATGCGCCTGGGCCGAACGTTCACTATTTCTGGCACTGTAGTCGGCGCCAACGGTGTCGTGCCGCAGAGCGCGCGGGTCAGCCTCGAGAAGTTCGAGCCAAACGGATCGTCAGGGACGTCGGTGACCACCGTGGACGCCAGCGGCAACTTTTCGGTTTCGAACGTTCAGCCGGGAGACTACGCCATCCAGGCGAGCACCGGCGGGCCCGAACAACCTGAGCAAAGACAGTCTCTCGAAGTGGGGTTCCAGCCCATCGTCGTCGAGTCGTCCGACATCAACGGCCTCGTGGTGACGATGTCGAAAACAGTCGACGTCGCAGGACGATTCGTTGCGGAGGACGGCAACCTGCCGCTCCCTCCGCCTGGCAGTGCCGGATTCCTGGTGGCTGCGCGGCTGGCTGGCGATCAGTTGCGCGGGCAGGGCAGCAGCCGTTCGGCGACCGTGGATGCAGACCGCACGTTCCGACTCACACGGATGTTCGGCAAGCAGATGCTCGACGTCGCGAACGTTCCCCGCGGCTGGTATGTGAAGTCGATTCGCTACGGCGGCAAGGAGATCATCGACGTCGCGACCGAGTTCAAGGCCGGGACCGATCCGTCCGAGCTCGAGATCGTTCTGAGCAACCGCGGTGCGACAATTGCGGGCCGCGTGATCGACGAACGCGGCGAGCCGGTTCGGGGCGCGAGGGTTGTCATGGTCCCGACCGACCCGGCCCGTTGGAGTATGTTCAGCGATTACGTCCCCGCGTCACCCACCGGCGCGTTTCGATTGGGTCCTCAACGCCCGGGAGACTACACCGTCGTCGCGGTTGGTCCTTCAGGCGCCATGCCACAACCCCGCGACAGAGCACAGTTCGCACAACTCATCCGGGTAGGCGAACGCATTACGCTCGGCGAGAACGAGGAACGTGTGCTCGATCTGACCGTCGTGAAACCCGACTCGGTGAGGTGATAGATCCTTCCGCACTTCCCTGGCAGTGCTCGTGTCACTGCTCCACGTAGTGGAGGCCCGTCGGCCCGACGTACGCCGACTGCGGCCGGACGAGCCTTCCGTCCCGAAGCTGCTCCAGGCAATGAGCCGCCCAGCCGAGCACGCGTCCGACGGCAAAGGTCGGCGTAAAGAGGTCCGTCGGCAACCCCAGGCCGTGCAGCAGCAGCGCCGTGTAGAACTCTACGTTCGTGTCGAGCCGGCGGTCCGGCTTGTGTTCGCGGAGCAGCCGCAGTGCGGTGGTTTCCACGCTCCGGGCGAGGTGATAGAGAGCCCGATCGCCGTCGCTCGAGTAGAAACGCTCTGCCGCGAGGCCGAGAACGTCCGCCCTTGGATCGCGCACTCGATAGATCCGGTGCCCGAACCCCATGATTCGCTCGCCGCGATCGAGTTTGGCGCGGATGACGGCTTCCGCGCGCTCGGGCTGACCAATCTCCAACACCATGTCGAGCGCGGGCCCCGGGGCGCCACCATGCAGCGGACCCTTGAGCGCTCCCACGGCACCGGTCACGGCAGAGATGACGTCGGATCGAGTCGAGACAATGACTCGCGCGGCGAAGGTAGAGGCGTTCAGCCCGTGGTCGCAGACCGTGTTGAGATAGGTCTCGAGCGCACGCGTTCGCTCGGCCGAGGGCTCGGTGCCGAACACCTGGTGGAGATAGTGAGCCGCGTGGCCGAGATCGGCGCGCACGGGGACAGGCGCGTCACCGTTACGCATCCGCCAGTAGGCCCCCACGATTGTTGGGAACGACGCGATCGCCGTCATCGCGTCGTCTCGCGCGTTCTCCACTCGCCCGAGGCTCAGCAGGGACGTCGCCATGCGCAAGGCGTCCATTGGCGGAGCCTTGGACCGCGCCGCTTCCCGAAGGACGTCCATAGCGGCCTTCGAGAGCGCTCGAAGCCCGGCCAGCGCGTGCGCGAACTCTTCGAGCTCTGCTGGTCCGGGTAGCCGGTCGTGCAGGAGCAGATACGCCACTTCCTCGAACGTGGCGTGCGGAGCGAGGTCCTCAACGGCGTAGCCCGCGATCGTCAGCCGTCCCCCTTCGCCATCGACGTGACTGAGCCGGGTTGCCGCCGCCACGACGCCTTCAAGTCCTTCGGTCATGACTCGATGTTTCGAGGAATCGTGATGCTTGTCAATATCCACTTTGCGGCGGTGCGCGTTCATCCTGGCCGAGCTGAAGACGTTTCTCGAAACTGGGAAAGCGCGGTTGCTGGCGAGGTCTTGCGACACCGGCGGGTGTCGTCGTCTGGAGCGGGGGCACTACGCCGTGGCAACGGCGTTGATGAGTCGCGACTCGAGATCGTGCAAGTCGAATGGCTTGTGCATCACCTGCGAGGCGCCAAGGTCGAGGGCGTCCCGCGTCAGCTCGGGCGAGCCATACGCCGTCATCAGCATCACGACGCTGTGAGGCGACAGCCGCCGGATTGCCGCCAGCAGAGCAAGGTCCCTGGAATCTGGAAGCCGATAGTCGAGCACCACGACATCTACGGGTGCGACGGAATTCGTAAGCGCCTGAACGGCAGTCAGGGCGTTTGCCGCCTCGATCACGATGTGCCCCGCGTCCGAGAGCGTTTCTGAAATCGCCCAGCGAATCAGGAGCTCATCCTCGACGACGAGCACTCGCAGCCGAGAAACATTTCCAGTCATTTTGAAAAACTTCCCACCCTGAATTCTGTGGTCCGGGAAAAAGCACCAGTTTTGGTTCCCCGACATCCGATACGTCGGTCAGCTACAAGAATGGGTCCAACTGGCGGGTGAGCGTGTAAGGCCCCCTACCCAGGCGCGGCTTCTCGCTCGACAGGAAGCTGGATGGTGACGATCGTCCCGCCATCCGGAGGGCAGGCGATGGTGATCTTGCCGCGGTGAGCCTCGACGAGTCGCCTGGCCGTCGGCAGGCCCAGGCCCGAGCCGCGCGTTTTCGTGGTGAAGAACGGCACGAAGATCTTCTCCAGCACCTCGGGCGGAATCCCTGGTCCCTCATCGGTAAACGCAATCTGGCAGGTATCGGCTATGGACGTGAGTGCCACGTGAATGGCCCCGTGGCCCCGCATAGAGTGGGCCGCGTTCACGAGGAGGTTCACGAACACGATCTTCAGGAGCTGCGCGTCGGCCAGGACGCGGGCGGGAGCTCCTTCGACGGTGATCCGGACATCCCTGATCGCGGGGTCGCCGCGGAGGAGCTCGACGGTAGCCGCCACGAGCATCGCCAGATCGACGGGCACCAGCTTCGGCTGCGGTGGGCGTGCAAACAACAACAGATCCTTCATCAGCTCGTCGAGGGCGTCGATGCGCGACAAGATTTCCGTGATCATCAGCGCATCTTTGCTGTCCCTAGGCAGCCGCGTGCCGATGACCTGAATGGCGCCGCGCACGCCCGCGAGGGGGTTCTTGACCTCGTGGGCGATCACCGCCGCCATCTCGCCAAGCCTCGCGAGCGAGGTCTGCTCGCGCAGCTGTTCCTCGATGCGCACACGCGCGCTCAGGTCGTGCAGAATTCCGGTGAACTTCCGTTCGCCGCCGACCGTCATCTTGCCAACGGACAGGTGCAACGGAAACGTCGAGCCGTCGCGGCGCAAGCCGGTCACCTCACGTCCCGTGCCGATGATCTTCTGGACCCCGGTCGCGAGATGCCGTGCGAGGTAGGTGTCGTGCTCCTCGTGATAGGGCGACGGCATCAGGACACTGACGTTGCGCCCGACGACGTCGCGCTCGTTGTAGCCGAACAGACGTTCGGCAGCCGGATTGAAGGCCTCGATGCGGCCCTGATCGTCGATGACGATGATGCCGTCGACCGCGGAGTCGATGATGGAGCGCAGCCGGGCCGTCGAGTCGCGAAGGTCGGCATCCCGGGCGCCGACCTCGGCTTCCCGTTCCTCTTTCTCCCGGCGGAGCATGTCGGTGCCCTGGTCCTCGAGCCGCGCGTTGCGCGCGAAGAGCCACAGAACCCAGCCGAGCAGCCCGGACGCGGCGATGACGAGGGCAATCGCGATTGACTGAAGGCGGTTGACCGACGTCTCGCCTGCCAGTCGATAGACGACCCACATGGCGGACAGGGCGACGAGGGCCATGATGGCCGCCGAGCGGAGGGTTTTCGGCATTGACACGGCTATGCTGGGTCGAAGAAGTACAAACTCATCCCTAGCGTATCAGCACGGGCGAATAGAATGACGGTCATGAGTGTGGGCAGGCGCGAGTTCCTCGCCGGGATGGTCCTGACGGGCATCGCCCCGGGGCTCTTCGCACGGAATGGAGCGGACATGTACGGGCTGATCGGGAAAATGACCGCCATCGCCGGCAAGCGCGACGACCTCATCGCGATTCTCACCGAGTCGGTTGGCAGCATGCCCGGCTGCCTGAGTTACATCGTCGCGAAGGACGCGAATGATGCGAGCGCGATCTGGATTACCGAAGCGTGGGACAGCAAGGCCAGCCACGACGCCTCGCTGTCGCTCCCGCAGGTGAGGGCCGCAATCGCGAAGGCGAAGCCGCTGATTGCCAGTTTCGGCGATGGCGTCGTCACGACGCCGATCGGCGGGCACGGACTGGTCGCAGTCAAGGGCTGAAACAGGAGATGGAGCCACGATGACGCCACCGGCCGACGGTCGAAGCCGAATTGTGTTTCTGCTCGACGTCGACAACACACTGCTCGACAACGATCAGGTCACGGCCGATCTCAAGCGCTACCTCGTCAAGGAGGTGGGCGCTGAGCGCGAAGAACGCTATTGGGCGATCTTCGAGGCCCTCCGATCCGAGCTGGGCTATGCCGACTACCTCGGAGCCCTCCAGCGCTACCGGGTCGAACGCCCGCGCGACCCTCATCTGCTGAGCGTGTCCTCCTTCCTCGTGAACTACCCGTTCGCCGACCGGCTGTTTCGATGGTCGCTCGAGGTCGTGGCGCACCTCGCCCAGTGGGGACCGACGATTATCTTCTCCGACGGCGACGTCGTCTTTCAGCCACGCAAGGTAGAGCGGTCGGGGCTCTTCGACGCGGTCGCGGGCCGCGTCCTGATCTACATCCACAAGGAGCAGGAGCTCGACGACGTGGAGCGCCGGTTCCCGGCGGACCACTACGTCCTTGTCGACGACAAGGTCCGGATCCTGAGCGCGGTCAAGGATGTCTGGGGTGAGCGAGTCACGACCGTCTTCCCGCGCCAGGGGCACTATGCGCAACATCCGAGTGTCGCGACGTACCCGTCTCCGGACGTGACGATCGAGCGGATCGGCGATCTGCTGGACTACGATATGGCCGACCTGCTCACGGCGGGGCTGGGCAGGTAGAGGGTGACTGTCAGATGACGGCGATCGTCACACACATCCGCTCGATCATGATCGTGTCAGGAGTTCTGACGTCGACGATGGTCTACGCGGCGATAGCGCCGGACGCGGCCATGGCCGCGACGTTCGGTGAGAGCCTGAATGGTCCGCTCGCGCATCTCGTCGTGCGCAACTGGGGTGCGCTGATAGCCCTCGTCGGGCTGATGCTGATCTACGGAGCGTTCAACCCGCCGACGCGCCCACTGGTGCTCACGGTCGCCGCAGTGAGCAAGGCGATCTTCATCGCGCTGGTGATGTCGCAGGGCGGCCGGTACCTGGGCGGTCAAGCCGGCATCGCCGTCGCCGTCGACGCGGTGATGGTTGTGGTCTTCGGGCTGCACTTGCTGGCTGTGCGGGGACACCCAACCTTGGGTGTCCCCGGGGACACCCAAGGTTGAGTGTCCCCGGGACAGCCTGGGTGACGAATGTGGGGCTCTGCGCAGATTTTGCCAGGATCGGTACGCAGAAACTGCGATCCGCTGGCGCTTGACCGTCTCGTTTGACTGTCCCTGCAGTTTATACTGCGCGGATGCGTTCACTCACCGCCCGCGGCTTGGTTCTCTTCCTCTCGAGTGTCGTGCTCGGCGTGTCCCTCGGCGCACGCGCTGAGCCGGACTGGTCGCGGTTTCGCGGGCCGAACGGCTCGGGCATCTCGACGGCGACTGGTGTCCCAATCGAGTTCGGCCCTCAGAAGAACCTCCTCTGGCGGCTGGCGCTGCCCGGAGGGCACTCCTCGCCGATTCTGCTCAACGATCGGATCTACCTGACGGCCTTCCGCGGCGACACGCTGGTGACGATCGCGATCGACCGGGTGAAGGGCAGCATCCTCTGGGAGCGGGCCGCGCCGCAGGTCAAAACCAGGATTATCGACAAGCGGAACAACCCGGCGTCGCCGAGCCCGGCAGTCGAAGACAACGGCGTCTACGTCTTCTTTCCTGACTACGGCCTCATCGCCTACGACGGCGCCGGCAAGGAGCGATGGTCGATGCCGCTCGGGCCGTTCAACAACATCTACGGCATGGGCGCTTCGCCCGTCATCGTCGGCGATCTCGTGGTCCTGTCGTGCGACCAGAGCCTCGGCTCGTTCATCATGGGCGTGAACAAGCGCACGGGCCGCGTGCAGTGGAAGGTCGACAGGCCCGAAGCCAAGAGCGGCCACTCGACGCCGATCGTATGGCGAGGACCCGACGGCAAGGATCAGATCCTCGTCCCCGGATCTTTCCTGCTGACCGCCTACGATGCCGCGACCGGAAAGAAGCTGTGGTGGGTGGGTGGCCTGTCGTTCGAGATGAAGTCGACTCCCGTCATCGGCGGCGACACCATCTACGTGAATGGCTACGGCGCGCCGGTGAACGACCCCGGCAACAAGGTCACGATTCCGCCCGCGGACGAAATTTGGAAGACCGCCGACGCTGACGGCAACGGGACTCTCTCGAAGACCGAGTTCCCGAAATTCACGGCCGCGTTCTGGTTCGACGTCGCCGACCTCGATCTGAACGGCTCGCTGACCAAAGACGAGTGGGCGTACTACCGCGCCGCGCTCGATTCCGAGAACGGCATGCTCGCCATTCGCCTCGGCGGTTCCGGCGACATGAGCGACAAAGCGATCCGCTGGAAGTACCAGCGCAGCGTCCCACAGTTGCCGTCGCCCCTCCTTTACGCCGGCGTCCTGTACATGGTGAACGACAACGGGATCATCACCACGCTCAATCCAGACACTGGCGCGCTCATCAAGCAGGGACGACTAACCGGTGCTCCGGGGCCGCATTTCGCATCACCGACCGCGGCCGATGGTCACATCTTCTTCACCAGCGAGCCCGGCGCCGTCGTCGTCGTGTCGCCCGGAGGCGATCTGGCGCCGATTGCGGTCAACGATCTCGCCGAGGACATCTACGCGACCCCAGCGTTTGCCGACGGCCGGATCTATGTGCGCACGACGGCCGCCCTCTATGCATTCGGCAAGCCCTGAGGTCATCGTATGTTCCGTCCAGCTAAAGCCGGACACTACAGCTGTAGAGGTGTTATGCGTCAAGCTCGCGTTTCGGCGCTCTCCGTCGCTCTGCTTTTCCTGGTCGCTGCCGGCACGCATCGCGTGGAAACGCGCGCGACGATGCTGCCACGGTCCACACCTGAATCGCAGGGCATTTCGTCGTCTGCACTGCTCGCCTTTGTCGACGAGGCGGAGCAGAAGCTCGACGCCCTTCACAGCCTGATGATCGTTCGCCACGGCCAGGTTGTGGCCGAGGGCTGGTGGGGACCCTACGCGGCCGACGAGCCCCACATGCTGTTCTCGCTCAGCAAGAGCTTCACGTCAACGGCCGTGGCCCTGGCGATCGCTGACGGCAAGCTGAAGCTCGACGACCCCGTTCTCGGCTTCTTTCCGGACGAGGCGCCCGCCGAGCCGAGCGCGAACCTCAAGGCGATGCGCATCCGCGATTTGCTGACGATGTCGACCGGACATCACGAGGAGGACGTTCGCGACTTTCCCTTCACGGGCGACGAGAGTGTGGTGAAGAACTTCCTCGCACGGCCGGTGTCGCACAAGCCCGGCACTTTTTTCTTCTACAACACGCCAGCGAGCTACATGCTGTCGGCGATCGTGCAGAAGGTCACGGGACAGGCGGTCGTCGACTACCTGAAGCCACGCCTGTTCGATCCGCTCGGCATCGAGAACCCCACCTGGGACGCGAGCAAGCAGGGCGTCTCCCTGGGCGGCTTTGGCCTGAGCGTGCGCACGGAAGACATCGCGCGGTTTGGACAGCTCTATCTGCAGAAGGGGATGTGGCAGGGAAAGCAGCTCATCCCTGCCGCGTGGGTCGAGACCGCGACGTCCCGTCAGATGTCGAACGGCAGCTCGCCGACGAGCGACTGGGAACAAGGTTACGGCTATCAGTTCTGGCGCAGCCGGCACGGTTTCTACCGCGGCGACGGGGCGCACGGGCAGTTCTGCCTGATCCTGCCGCAGTACGACGCGGTCATCGCGATCACGAGCGGCACGCGCGACATGGGGTCGGTGATGAATCTCGTGTGGGATCGCCTCGTGCCAGCACTGAAGCCTGGCGCACTGACGACGGACACCGCGGCCCAGAAGAAACTGACAACGAAGCTGGCGAGCCTGACGTTGAAGACGCCGGCTGGGGCAACGACGTCGCCGTCGGCGGCGACAGTGGTGGGGAAGCGCTACACGTTCGAGTCGAACGCGCTCGCTCTCGACTCGCTCGCGCTCGAGTCCGCATCCGGGTCGGGCGACGTCTCGTTTGGTCTGCGCGTGGCGGCCACGGACCAGCGGCTGGCCGCCGGTCTCAACAAGTGGCAGAAGGGCACGTTGAAGACGAGCACGGCCGCAGCCGATCCGGTTGCCGCGAGCGGTGCGTGGACGGCTGATGACACCTACACGCTGGCCGTGGCCCGCTACCGGACACCGTTCGTGACGACCTACAAGCTTCGCTTCGCCGGCGATCAACTGTTCGTGACCGCCGAGCAGAACGTGCCGGCCAACGCCAAGCCCGTCGAAATCGTCGGCCGGCTGGCGACGTCGGCAGCGCGATGAGTCTGGTGCCAGGGCGGCCCGGGTCGACCGACCGCCCTTCCGGGTCCACACCGATGCACAACCGACGTTGTACCGCCTGGATAGCGGCCGCTCTGCTGATGTTCCTCGTTGTCGGGGCGCAGTCGCGCGCCCAGGCTCCGGTGTCTGTCGGGGGCACTGTCTTCGAGGACACAAATGGCAACGGCCGGCGCGATTCGGGCGAGCGTGGAATCGCCGGCGTTGCCGTCTCCAATCAGCGCGAGGTCGTCAAGAGCGGCAGCGACGGTGTATATCGGGTTGCCGGGCCAGGATACGGCGTAGTGTTCGTCAGCGTTCCGGATGGCTACCGTTCCGTCGGGCCATTCTGGCAGCCCGCTCCCGCATCGACGACAGGCGTGTCCCTGGACTTCGGGCTGACCGTGCAGAGGACGCCTGCCGAATTCTCGTTCATCCACGCATCGGACACCCACGTCAGCCAGCAGAGCCTCGAGCGGCTCCGACAGTTCCGCAGCATCGCCGAGGCGCGAAGGCCCGATTTCGTCCTCGTCTCAGGCGACCTCGTGCGTGATGCGCTTCGCGTCGGCGAAGAAGAGGCGCGCGGCTACTACGATCTGTACCTCGACGAAGTGCGGCGCTTCCCGATGCCGGTGTGGAGCGTCCCTGGAAACCACGAGAATTTCGGCATCGAGCGCCACCTTTCGCTCGTGAGCACGAAGCATCCCCTGTACGGCAAGGGCATGTATCGGCAGCGTCTCGGCCCGAACTACTACTCGTTTACTCATGGCGGCGTGCACTTCGTCGGGCTCGACACGGTGGACATTGCCGACCTCTGGTACTACGGTCACGTCGACGACGCGCAACTGGCGTGGCTGCGCGCCAATCTCGAGAGTGTCCCGGCGGGGACGCCGGTTGTGACCTTCAACCACATTCCCTTTGTCAGCGCCGTCGACATGACGGGCGGCTATCGTGACGACGGGCCGGCGCCGACCCTCATCAAGCTCGGCGACCGGACGGTCTTCCGGCACATCGTCTCGAACTTCAAGGAGGTCCTGCCGGTGCTGCAGCTGCGCGACTGGACGCTGGCGCTCGGCGGGCACTTTCACACGCGCGAGTCCATCCGTTACGAATCGGCCGTTCGCACAAGGTTCCAGCAAGCAGCCGCTGTCGTTGGTCCCACCGACGACGTCGTGCCTGCGATCTCTGGGGTCACCCTTTATCGAGTCAAGAACGGCGTCATCGACGAGGGCGAGTTCATCCCGCTGCGGTAGCTGATAGCTGTTTGGGGGGAATCGTGCTCGAGGATCTTCGCTTCACCCTTCGGGCGATTGTCAGAGGACGATGGTGTTCGGTTGCGGCCGTGACCATCCTCGCGCTTGGTAGTGGCTTCAACACCGCGGTGTTCAGCGTCATCAACGCCGTACTCTATCGGCCGCCACCGGTTCACGAGCCGGGCGAATTGCGGTACGTCTACACGATCAACCGGCTGAATCGTGGGCCCGTGGGCCGGCTGTCGTTCACCCATTTTCTCGAGCTCAGGGAGCAACGAGACGTCTTTGCCGACGTTGCAGGCCAGACGATCCACGCTACATGAGTCGAGACCCTGAACGGGTGGCGCCCGGCGGGGCCGCCCCGCCCGCCGCGTCCCTCGACAGGCTCGCAGGCGCCTCTCCTGTCGACACCGCTTTTGGCGCCGAGGATGGGTGGGGCTGCCGGGCGACCCGCCGTCGCCCTTCGGGCTTTGGCGAGGTCTCGCCGCAGCGCTTGCGCGAAGGCGGACAGGACCCGCGATCACGTCAACTCGAACGCGGTCGCGATGTCATAGCCAGCATGATATCTTTCGGCCGACTCCGGATGCGCATCGCGATATTGCAATCCAGTTACATCCCGTGGAAGGGCTATTTCGACCTGATTAACTCGGTTGACGAGTTCGTCCTCTTCGATGATGTCCAGTTCACGCGCCGCGACTGGCGCAACCGCAACCGCATCAAGACAGCGGCCGGGCCGGCGTGGCTGACAATTCCGGTACACAGCAAGGGCAACTACCTCGCCCCCATCAACCAGATTGTCGTCAGCGACGAATCGTGGGCCGTCCGGCACTGGCGGACCCTCACGCACAGCTACGCGAAGGCGCCGTACTTCCGGACCTACGCCGACAGGTTCGAGCGGCTCTACCTCGAGTGCGGAGAGACACAGTTGAGCAAGATCAACCACGCCTGGATTGCCGCGATCTGCGAGATCCTCGAGATCCGCACCAGGCTGACCTGGTCCATGGACTACCACATCGCGGACGGCAAGACCGAGCGGCTGGTGGAAATCTGCCGGCAGGCCGGTGCGAAGACGTACCTGTCGGGACCCGCGGCGCGAGGCTACATCCAGCCCGAGATCTTCCAGGCGGCAGGCGTCGAACTGGTCTATTTCAACTACCAGGGTTACCCCGAGTACGCGCAGCTCTTTCCGCCGTTCGATCACTTCGTGACCATCCTCGATCTGCTGTTCAACGAGGGACCGCGGGCCACCAGATTCATGTTGAGCTTCAATCGGTGACCCTCTCCATCGTCACGACGCTCTACGGTTCGGCTCCGCACCTCGAGGAGTTCTACCGCCGCGCCCGCGCGGCGGCGGAGACCATCACGACCGACTACGAGATCGTCTTGGTCAACGACGGCTCGCCGGACGACTCGCTGCGCATCGCGTTGGACCTGTTCGAGCGCGATCCGCGAATCCGCGTCGTCGATCTCGCCAGGAACTTCGGCCATCACAAGGCGATGATGACCGGGCTCGGTCATGCTCGCGGAACGCTGGTCTTCCTGATCGACTCGGACCTCGAGGAGGACCCTGAGCTCCTGACGGCGTTTTCCGCCGCACTCGACACTGCGGCTGGCGACGTCGACGTCGTCTACGGCGTGCAGACCGAACGGCGCGGCGATTGGTTCGAACGCTGGAGCGGCCGGCTGCTACTTCAAGGTCTTCAACCTGGTTTCGGACTACCCGATTCCCGAGAACCTGTTGACCGTGCGCCTAATGACCAGGCGCTACGTGTCGGCCCTCTTGTCGCACGGCGAGCGAGAGATGGTGATCTCCGGTCTATGGGCGATGACCGGCTTCCGGCAGGTGCCGGTCGCCGTCACCAAGCATGCGCGGTCGAAATCGACATACAACCTGCGGCGCAAGGTTGCGGTGCTGGTGAACTCGGTCACGTCCTTTGGCAGCCGCCCGCTGGTTTTCATCTTTTACCTGGGGGTGGCTATCGGTGCTCTGGCAGGCGTGGCGGCGGTATACCTGGTGATTCGCCGGATTTTCTTCGGTATCCTCCTGCCGGGTTGGCCATCGCTTATCGTGTCCGTGTGGCTCCTCGGTGGCATGATCTTGGCCTGCCTCGGCATCATCGGCATCTACTTGTCGAAAATCTTCATCGAGACCAAGCAGCGCCCCTATACCATTGTCCGCAGTGTCCATGAGCGAACCGCCGATCCGGCCGAGCCGCGAGATCCTGGAGACGGTCGACCGCTACTACTCTGAGAAACTCCGGCAATTCGGGGCGACACACCGGGGCGTGGACTGGAGCACGGCTGCATCCCAGGAGCTGCGATTCAGCCGCGTCCTGCAGGTACTCGATGACAGGGACGCCGGGTCGGTCATCGACTATGGCTGCGGATATGGCGCGCTGCTCGACTATCTCGCCGCCAACGGGCGTCGCGTCGCGTATCGAGGGTTCGATATCAGCGAAGCGATGATCCAGGCGGCGCTGGTCCGGCATGCCGGCGTCGCGCACGCCTCGTTCACCGCTGACGCGTCGCAACTCACGCCGGCTGACTACGTCGTGGCGAGCGGCATCTTCAACGTGAAGCTCGGACACGCGCCGGAGGCCTGGTGGGACTACGTCTCTCAAACGCTGGCTGTCATGCAGTCGCTCTGCCGCCGTGGATTCGCGTTCAACATGCTGACGGCCTATGCTGATCCGGACAAGCAGAGAGACGATCTCTTCTACGCCGATCCGTGCCGAGTGTTCGACACCTGCCGGCGGCAGTTTTCGCCGCGCGTCGCTCTGCTTCACGATTACCCACTCTATGAATTCACGATCATCGTGAGGGCTTGACACCGCTGTGGCACAGATCGTTCTCTTCGGCGCTGGCGACATCGCCCGGCTCGCGCACTTCTACTTCTCGACCGATTCCGAGCACGAGGTGGCCGGTTTCGCCGTCGATGCCGAATACTGCCGGGAGGATACGTTCCTCGACCTTCCGCTCGTGCCGCTCGATCGGGTCACGACCCGCTTTCCACCGGCGGCGTTCAAGATGTTCGTCGCACTCAGCTACGCCAGGATGAACCGCGTGCGTGCCGCAAAGTATCACCAGATGAAGGGGCTCGGCTACGAGCTCGTCAGCTACGTCAGCAGCCGCTGCTCCTTCCTGAGCCAGCATCCTCCCGGTGACAACTGTTTCATCCTGGAGGACAATACGGTGCAACCGTTCGTCCAGATTGGCAGCAACGTCACGCTCTGGAGCGGCAACCACATCGGCCACGACTCGACTATTGCAGACCATTGCTTCATCAGTTCCCATGTCGTCGTCTCGGGTCACGTCAGCGTGGCCGAGGGCTGCTTCATCGGTGTCAACGCGACGCTGCGTGATTCGATCAGCATCGCGGAGTACACACTGATCGGCGCGGGTGCGTTGGTGACGAAGAACACGGCACCAAAGTCGGTCCACCTGGGTGCGCGCGGCGAGCGGTCTGCTCAAGTCCAGCGACGACGTGGATCTGTGAGCGATGATCTGGGTCAAGCGAGGCCTCATCATCGTGCCGGCGCATCAGGCACCCTGGATCGGCACCCACGCCGCGCTCCCCGTCGTCCGCCGCCTCGACAATCGCGACCGCGTCTACTTCAGCTCGCGCGACGCCGCCGGCCGGTCGCACATCGGCTACGCCGACCTGTCGCTAGACAGCGGCGAGGTGCTCGCCTTCGCGCCAGATCCCATCCTCTCACCAGGCCGGCTGGGGACGTTCGACGACGCCGGCGTGACCAGCTCGTGCGTGATCGATCACGGTCACCGCACCTACTGCTTCTACACCGGCTGGGCGCTTGGGAAAAGCGTCCCTTTCTATCTGAATACTGGACTCGCGTGCAGCGACGACGGCGGGTTGACGTTTCAACGCGTCTCGCCGGCGCCGCTCCTCGACCGGAACGCGGTCGACCCGTATCTGACAGCGTCGCCATGGGTCATCGTCGAGAACGGCACGTGGCGGATGTGGTACGTCTCTGGCACGGAGTGGACCGAAGCGGGGGAGGTCGCCTTTTCATGCTTTACAACGGGAACGACTACGGCAGGACCGGCATCGGCCTTGCCTTGGGCGGTTTCGGAGGTGCGGATCTCGAGGGTCGCCAACGCCGTGGCGGAGCTGATGCTGAAACCGGAGTGGTGGCTGATCAAGGCCGGCATCTCGATGCCGATAGGGAGCTCGTTGATGGTCGTGGCGCGGCGGCCGGCCGCATGACCGGATCATGATGCCGATCCCCTTCAACCGTCCCCATACCACGGGCCGAGAATTCGACTACATCCGAGAGGCCATCGCCGGCGCCCATATCGCCGGCGACGGCACGTTCTCGCGGCGCTGTCAGGCCTGGCTGGAAGAGCGGGTGGGCTGCGTCAAGGCGCTGCTGACGCATTCCTGCACCGGCGCATTGGAAATGGCCGCCCTGCTCGGAGACATCCTGCCTGGCGACGAAGTGATAATGCCCTCGTACACGTTCGTGTCGACGGCGAACGCCTTTGTGCTGCGGGGCGGCGTGCCGGTCTTCGTCGACATCCGGCCTGACACGCTGAACCTCGACGAGCGCGCGATCGCCGCGGCGCTGACGCCGCGGACGCGAGCTATCGTGCCCGTGCACTATGCCGGGGTGTGCTGTGAAATGGACGAAATCGTCGCCCTTGCACGTCAGCACAACCTGCTGGTCATCGAGGATGCGGCGCAGGCCCTGGGCTCCACCTACAAGAACCGGGCGGCCGGGCGGCTCGGCGATCTCGCGGCCACAAGCTTCCACGAAACGAAGAACGTGACGTCGGGGGAGGGTGGCGCTCTGCTCGTCAACGCGCCTGACCTCGCGGCGCGCGCCGAAATCATCCGCGACAAGGGCACGAACCGCAGCCGGTTCCTCCGCGGCGAGATCGACAAGTACTCGTGGATCGACGTGGGCTCTTCCTTCGTACCGAGCGAGCTCGCCGCGGCCTTCCTCTGGGCGCAGATGGAGGCCGCCGGTGCGATCGCCGAGCGACGCCTGGAGATCTGGAACTGGTACTACGCCGCGTTCGAGGCTCTCGAGCGCCAGGGCCGCCTGCGCCGGCCCATCGTCCCCGCACACTGCGGCCACAACGCCCACATGTTCTACGCGATCGTCGAGGATCGCGAGACCAGAACCCGGCTGCTCGACGCGCTGAACGCGGGCGGGGTCAACGCGGTGTTTCATTACGTTCCGCTGCACTCGTCGGCGGCCGGCCGTCGGTTCGGCCGAACGTCCGGCGATCTGCCTCAGACTGACAGTCTCAACGCTCGGCTGATCCGATTTCCGCTGTGGATCGGCATGGAGCAGTCCCACGTCGCCGGTATCGTCCGACTCGTCGAGCAGGCGCTCGGGTGATACCGCGACTGCGCGCGAACGCGCGGCAGTTGACCCTGCCGGCCCTGCTGGATGGGCTCGTGATCGCGACCTTCGCCGCCGCGATGGTCACGACCGGCGGCGCAACGCTCGATGCTGCCGCGATTGCCTCGCTGGTCTTCGGCGGCACCATTGTTGCGATTGCTGGCTCGGTGATCGTCGTCTGGACGATCGGCGACGCGTATCCGTCGCATCATGTGTTGGCGAATTTATTTTAAACCTGCACCGCGTCGCGACGAAGCCGGTTGCACGTATCCGGTCACAGCGAGGCCCCAGCTCGTCACCAAACTGCACGGCACTCGGAGCCGCTCTGGTTCCGCGCGCGTCGCAGCACGATGTTTGGTTCTCCGCTGCTTGATGTTCCCGCGTATCGCGTGAGATTAATCTCTAAGGGGCCGGGTGTTTCCCTCACCATATCCAGGGCTGCCAACGGCGCGTCGTGCGATGCCGACGTTCCCGGTGTTGTCGATTGTCATCCGCGTGGCCGGCGTTATGGTCCCATTCATCGTGGTGTTGAAATTGAGCCACGTTCCCTGTGCGTATCCGTCAGTTCTCGGACGCGCTTACGAACATGCCGCCACGGTGCCAGTGAAAGTTGTGGCGCGAATCCGCGGCAGAAAGGACTTCGAGGAGCGCCGACGGCGCGGTGGTGCCGATGCCGATATTGCCGTTGGGGGCGACGATAAACTTCGACGCCCCGCCGAGCATGAAGTTGATCGAGCCGTTGAACGCGCCGCCCGGCGTGACCCGCGCGATGTTGTTGATGCGGTATTCGTGGGTGACGTTGTTGAAGCCCTGGAACTGCCCGAGCGCTCCGAACTGGTCGTAGAAGAGGGTGCCCGAGTACGACGTCGCGGTATTCCCGAGGTTCTGCACGGCCAACCCGGTCGTGGCGCCACCGGGGTCGGTGAATTTGCACGTGCACATAGTCCAGCGGCGTTGTCGTGCCGACGCCCACCATCCCGTTCGCCTCGTAGACCGCGGAGTTTCCGACGTCGCTGCCGTTCACGTATTTGGCGAGGAGATTCGGCGTGCCGGCCAGCACGATGTTCGCGGTTGGCGTTTCCATGTCACTGCTGGCGGCCGCGACGCGGCCGCCACCGCTGTCCCTGGCGGGGGGCGCCAGCACGTACGCCGACGCCGGCCGTCCCCGAGCGTGTCGGCATCGGAGGCGCGCAGCGCATACGGCACGCTGGTGATCCGGACACGCGCCCCTTCGACTTCGCCGGCGCGCTCGACCAGAGTGCCCCGCCACCGGGCGTCGCCGGCGCCAAACACGGCAGCCGGGATCCCGTCCGGCTGGCTGGCGCCGAGGAGCAGCGAGTAGCGGCCCTGGCCATCGACGGCGACCGTCTGTGTCTCCTGCCAGAGGGGCGCCCCGCCTCCTGGTCGGCATAGATCGAGACGGTGACGGTCTCCACGGGGCCGGCCGGCTGGCCGTCGGCGGGGCGGAAGACGCCGCTGATGTTGATCAGGCGCGGAACGCTCGCGGATGAAGCACCGGGTGAGGATTGCGCAAAGAGTGCGGTCGGGGATATGAGGATGAGGACCAGTATTTCGCGCGGTCGCAGACTGTAGTCGCATATGCGGACTCCTCCGGCGAGTTCGATCGCCTGACATCCATTCAAGAGTGAAGAACCTCGCGGTGCCGGTATCTCGGTGACACGTGCCAATGCCGACGTTGCCGTCCGGCATGATCCCCATGATGCAGCTGCACTTTCAGTCGAGCCGAGCGGCGTCGTCGAGAAGGCGACGACCGTCCCGTGCGCGGTGTCGGTCCAGTTCTCGGCGGCAAGATGCGATATCGCGCGCGGCCTCGCTGCTGAATTGAGTCGCGCCGTAACCGCTCACCCTGGAAGAGTGCCAGCGCATCGCCCGAACTGGACGGCGGCTGGCGCGGCTGGCGTGCCGCGAGCCATGTCGCGCCAAGAAGACCCCGCACAGCACCCGGTGTTGAAAGCACGTCGCTCCTACAACGGCAGCAATCTCCGGTGCTGACTCGCCTCCAGCGGTCGCCGACGGCGTCGTGCGTGCCGATGCCAACGTTGCCGGAGCGGATCGATCGATCATCCTCGTGTCGCCGGCGTGTTGGTCCCCGTCGTCGTCGTGTTGAAGTTGAGCCTCGTGCCCTGGGCCGTATCCGTCCAGGTCTCCGCTGCCTGGACGAACATGCCGCCGCGGGTGCAGCTGAATGCTGTGGCGCCATATCCGCGCCCAGGAAGCCCGCGAGGTTGTCGCCGTTCAGGACGGCGGTTGGCGCGGCGGACGTCCGCGGGCCTTGCGGCCGACGAACAGCGAACCCGCCGGCTTGGTGCCGCAAAGCTGCTGGCGGTGATGCTTGCGCGAACGGCGCAATAATGCCGGCATTGCTGACTTCGAGGACACCCGTCGCCGGCGTGGTGGTGGTGCCGATGCCGAGGTTCCCTGACGCGTCGAGCGTCATCCGGGTCGCCGCAGCAGTCGAATTGATCGAAGTGGTCGTGAACGTGAGCGCGGTGCCCTGTGCCGTGTCCGTCCAGTTTTGCGCTGCCTGCACCGTCATGCCTCCGGTAAAGGCCGAACCAAATGCCGTCGTGCCGTAGCCTGCGCCGTAGAGGCCTGCCAGGCCATCACCGTTCTGCACGGCCGTGGGCGCGGCGGCCGTGCCTCTGGCTCTTCTCGCCAGGTAATAGGGGCCGACGGCGTTCGTGAAACTGGTCATCCACATGTTCGCGGGCCCGCCGGGGATCGCATTGCTGACTTCGAGGAGCGCCGACGGCGCGGTGGTGCCGATGCCGATATTGCCGTTGGGGGCGACGATGAACTTCGACGCCCCGCCGAGCATGAAGTTGATCGAGCCGTTGAACGCGCCGCCCGGCGAGACCCGCGCGATGTTGTTGATGCGGTATTCGTGGGTGCACGTTGTTGAAGCCCTGGAACTGCCCGAGCGCCCCGAACTGGTCGTAGAAGAGCGTGCCCGAGTACGAGGTCGCGGTATTGCCGAGGTTCTGCACGGCCAACCCCGTCGTGGCGCCGTTGGGGTCGGTGAACCGCACGTGCACAAAGTCCAGCGGCGTCGTCGTGCCGACGCCCACCATCCCATTCGCCTCGTAGACTGCGGAATTGCCAACGTCGGCGCCGTTCACGTATTTGGCGAGGAAGATTCGGCGTGCCGGCCAGCACGATGTTGGCGGTTGGCGCCGGTCGCGTGTCACTGCTGGCGGCCGCGACGCGGCCGCCGACCGCCGTCCCGCGGCGGGGGGCGCTAGCACGTACGCCGACGCCGGCCGCCCGCCGAGCGTGTCGGCATCGGAGGCGCGCAGCGCATACGGCACGCTGGTGATCCGGACACGCGCCCCTTCGACTTCGCCGGCGCGCTCGACCAGGGTGCCCCGCCACCGGGCGTCGCCGGCGCCAAACACGGCAGCCGGGATCCCATCCGGCTGGCTGGCGCCGAGGAGCAGCGAGTAGCGGCCCTGGCCATCGACGGCGACCGTCTGCGTCTCCTGCCAGAGGGGCGCCCCGCCCTCCTGGTCGGCATAGATCGAGACGGTGACGGTCTCCACGGCGCCGGCCGGCTGGCCGTCGGCGGGGCGGAAGACGCCGCTGATGTTGATCAGGCGGGGAACGGTGGCGGATGAAGCACCGGGAGAGGACTGAGCAAAGAGTGCGCTCGGGGACATGAGGATGAGGACCGGTAGTACGCGCATCGCAGACAGCAGTCGCATAACGGACTCCTCCGGCGAGTTCGATCGCCAAACTTCGTTGCCGAGTTTTCAAGAATTCCCGGGGGCTCGCAGCCTTGGGAAGCTCAACAGTAGTAAAAAGGACCGAGCCGCGCAAGTCCGGTCGAGCTTCGGCTGCTGATGAGACGTTCAAGCGGCGTAAAGGCTTCGACCCGCCGATTCGGCTATCGTCCGTCGGCGGATGATCGGCTGCGGACGGAGCTCTCCGGCCAGGGCGAGCCGGCTGCGAGTAGTCGAGGCGGCTGTGGCGCCGTTCCCGTGGTGACGCCGTCTAACACTCGCCGCTCGTTACAGCGAGAGACGAGCCTCCGCCACACGGTGTGACCGCCCGTCAGGCGCGAAACATGTCGAACAAGTTCAGCGTCATGCGCTCAACGGCCTGCTGTCCTGTCGGTTCCGGTTCAATTGCGCCGTCCGACCAAGTAAACTGCGGCGCCCTGCCCGCGGGGAACGGCAGCGGTGTCGCGAAGTTCAACCACTGAGGCCACCACAGGGTCGATGCGTTGAAGACCAGGTTGCCTTTGGGCCCGGGATAGATTGTGGCGGTGCTCGTGTTGGCGATGACACGTGCGTCTCCGCCCACCGGGTTCTCCTCCGCAAGGACCTCGAGTCCTGGCCGTCCCACCGGGTTCCCGGTGAACTCGTGGCCGATCAGGCCGCGAATCCGATCGTTGTCGCCGAGGCCGGTGCCGTTGTAGATACGCGAGGCCAGCGGGCCCCCTGTGTTCGCACACCGCCAGTCGCCCACGCCGACGGCCGGATCCACGAGACGCGCACCGATCAGGTCGTCGTGGAAATCCGTGCAGCTCATGTAAGAGACGTCGAACCCGCGCGATTCCATCCAGAAGAGCAGCGGATATTCGAAGGTCAGGAACTGACTTGCGCCGATCATCCACGCCAGTCGCTCCGGCTGGTCGAGCGCGTACCAAGGCTGGGCCAGCGCGTACAGGCCGGTCAAAGCTGACGCGAACGCCGGGGCCCCAGTAGCCGACCTTGGCCGGCGTGCCGTGAAAGTCGTAGAGGGAGAAGTCGTCTGGCCAGGCGTTGTAGGCGGACCAGGTCGTGTCGCTGCACTTGAAGAGGAAATCGCAGGACCGATCGTCTCGAACCACGAAGATGATCGGGTTCATGAGAGGCCTCCTTGCCCGTGAACACAAAACCGGAGTGTAGCGTGGCAACTGACTCAAATGCAGTTCTGTTTAGAAGGGGGCTTCCGTCGCGTGACCCGCCCTCGATGTAATTACGAAACATTTCGTCGCTCGAAGCAGTCTCATCCTTCATGCTTCGCGACCTTCGCTTCACCTTCCGGCTCATCGCCAAAGAACGCTGGTTCTCTGCGGCCGCCGTCGTCGCGCTCGCCCTGGGGATCGGCGTCAACGCCGTCGGGTTCACGCTCATCAACGCCGCCTTCCTCCGAGGCCTGCCCTTCGACGGCGCCGACCGGCTCTACATGCTGACCTGGCAGGGCCGCCCCGGACGGCGGCAGGTGTCTCACGTCGAGTTGCAGGACTGGCGGGAGGGCAGCCACACGTTTGCCGGTTTTGGGGCCTTCCGTAACGGCACGATGAACATCAGCGATGCTCGCGCGCTGCCGGAACAGGCGCGCGGCACGTGGATCACGGCCAACGCGTTCAGCCTGCTCAGGCAGCCGGCACTGCTCGGCCGTGACTTCGCACCCGCCGACGAGCGCAAGGGCGCCGAACCGGTCGTCGTCATCAGCTACACCTTCTGGAAGAATCGGTATGGCAGCGATAGGAACGTGCTCGGCACGCCGGTGCGAATGAACGGACAGCCGGCGACGATCGTCGGCGTCATGCCCGACGGCATGCGGTTCCCCGACAACACCGAGGTGTGGGCGCCAGCGATCCCAACCGAAGCGCAGGAAGCACGGGATGCGCGGTCGCTTGGCGTCTTCGGACGGCTGGCGGACGCGGCGTCTCGCCCCGAAGCACAGACAGAGATGGACGGCATCGCGAAGCGGCTCGCTGCCGCGTACCCGGACGACTACAAGAACATTGGCGGCATCCGCGTGGAAACGTTCACCGAGCGGTTCGTCGGCGGCGCCGCGCGCACCATGTTCCTCGTCGTCATGGGCGCGGTCGGCTTCGTGCTGCTCATCGCCTGCGCGAACGTCGCCAACCTGCTCCTCTCGCGCTCGGCGAACCGGGCGCGTGAGATCGCCATCCGCACCGCGCTCGGGGCAACCCGCTGGCGCGTCGTGCGGCAGCTTCTGGTGGAGAGCTTGGTGCTGGCGTTCGTCGGCGGGACCCTCGGCCTGATCCTGGCGTACTCGGGCGTGCGCGCATTCGACGCGGCGGTCAGCGATCCCGGGAAGCCGTACTGGATCGACTTCAGGGTCGATTACGTCGTGTTTGCATACGTAGCCGGGATATGTGCAGTGACGGCCGTCCTTTTCGGTCTTGCGCCCGCCTTACACGTATCGAAAACGAACAACAACGAGGTCCTGAAAGAAGGCGGACGAGGCACCACCGGCAACCGCCGTGCGCGCTGGCTCAGCGGCACGATGGTCGTGACCGAGCTGGCACTGACCGTCGTGCTGCTGGCCGGCGCAGGGTTGATGATCCGCAGCTTCATGAAGCTCGAGACCCTCGACGCCGGATTCCCCATCGACCACCTGATGACGATGCGGATGCAGCTGCCGGAGAGCAAATACGGGAACGCCGAGGCCCGACGCGCGTTTTACGAGCGGTTGGAGCCTCGACTCGCGGCGATCGCCGGAGTCGAGTCCGTCGCCGTCACGACGACCGTTCCGCCGCTCCGAGCCGGCGAGCGCGCGTTCGAGATCGACGGCCGGCCGGCGCGGCAAGCCGTCGACCAGGAGCTGGAGGCGGCGACGGTGACGATCAGCCCGCGATTTTTCGACGTCATCGGCGTCGGCCTGCGCCGCGGGCGCGGCTTCCAGGATTCGGACGGCGCGGCCGGATCAGAGAACGTCATCATCAACGAGCGGATGGCATCGCAGTTCTTTCCTGGAGAAGATCCAATCGGTCGCCGGATTCGATTCGTGACGAGGGAGCCCGCGCCGAATCAGCCCACCCCTCCATGGCGCACGATCGTCGGCATCAGCCCGACGATCCGGCACAGCGAGACGAGGCAGGTCGAACTGAGTCCAGTCGTGTATGTTCCGTCCCGGCAGGAACCGCCCGCAGGCGCGTCGCTGCTCGTGCGGAGCCAGCTGCCGCCTGCCTCCCTGGTCGATCCCCTGCGCCGCGCGGTCCAGGCCGTCGACGCAGACCAGCCGGTCTTCACGATCCAGACGCTCGATCAGATGCTCAACGAGGACCGCTGGCCGTTCCGCGTGTTCGGCGTCATGTTCGGCGTCTTCGCGGTCATCGCGCTCGTGCTGTCGTCGGTCGGCCTCTATGCGGTGATGGCGTACTCGGTCACGCAGCGAACCTCCGAGATCGGCTTGCGCATGGCGCTTGGCGCCCAGGCACGTCAAGTACGCTGGATGGTCCTCAGGCTCGGGCTCGTTCAGCTCGCGTTGGGGCTGTCGATCGGTCTGGCCGGCGCGGTGATGTTGAGCCGGTTGATGGAGGGAATGCTCGTTGGGGTCACGTCGAGCGATCCGGTCACATTCGCCGTGATCACGTCGCTGCTGACGCTGGTCTCAATCGCGGCGTGCTTGCTGCCGGCCCGCCGCGCGACACTGGTCGACCCGCTCGCCGCGCTCCGCGCGGACTAGAGCGGTCTCCACTTCCGTGTAGAACGTGCGCCTGCAGGGCAACGTAGAGCCCGGCTTTAGCCGGACACAACAAGGTCCGCCTGAAGGCGGACGCTACGAAGATCTGAAAATGCGCTCTCTAGGACGCCTCAGGCACGTCCCGCATCGAGTACCGATGAGAAGAAGGGAAAGTCCGGTTCGATCCACGAGGCCCACGGGCTGACCGCTGGAGCAGCGGAGCGTTGCTGCACGGCTGATGCGCGCGACACCAACCCGTAGATCAACGCCAATACAGTGAGGGTCTTTGCAGCCCGCCAGGATTTCATTCGCGTCATTCTATAATCGACCGCCGTGCCTCGACAGTCCGTACCCGGTATCTCGCGTCGAGCATTATTGCGGGCAATCTGTGCCGCGCCGATGCTGCCGCTGACCGCCTGCCGCAATGGCTCGGCACCGGCTCTGGCCACCGCACGTCCCACGGACATCCGCATCGTTTCGGTCGATCACCAGTTCGAAGAATTCCGTTATCGCGCACCGTACCAGTTCGGCGGCCGGTCAGTCGATCGCGTCACGATCCTCAACGTGAACTGCCGTGTGCGTACTCACGGCGGAGGCGAGGCGGGGAAGGAGGCGTGGGGATTCGGGTCGATGACGCTCGGCAACGCGTGGGCGTTTCCCGCTGCGTCCCACGAGGCCGGCCTCGGTGCGATGAAGGCGCTCGCCGACGCGCTCCAGCCGCTGACGGCAGCGTGCAACGAACGCGGCCATCCGGTCGACCTCTTCCGAGCGCTCGAGCCCGCGTACCTGCGCGCCGCCGCGACGGTGTCTGCTGCACGAGCGCTGCCGGTGCCCATCCCGAAATTGTGCACGCTGGTCGTCGCCAGCGCGTTCGATGCGGCGATCCACGACGCCTACGGGAAGGCGTTCGGCGTCAGCGTCTACGAGACCTACGGTTCGTCGTACATGTCGCACGACCTCTCGGCCGATCTCGGCCCGGAGTTCAAGGGCGAGTACCTGGACCGCTACGTGCCGGCCAGGCCGCGCGCGACGACGCCGGTGTTCCATTCCGTGGGTGCGAGCGATCCGCTCGAGGCCGCTGACGTGGGCACCCGCATAGACGACGGGTTGCCGAACACTCTCGAGGAGTGGATCCCGCGAGACGGGCTGACGCGCTTCAAAATCAAGCTGAACGGCGGCAATCTGGACGCGGACGTCGAACGTATCGTCCGCATCGATCGGATCGTGAACCGCGTCGAAGCGGGGCGTCGCGTGGCCGATTGGAAGTATCTGCTCGACTTCAACGAGGGATGTCCCAATGTCGGATACTTGCTCGACTGCCTCAGGCGTGTCCGCGAGTCGACACCGAGCGGCTTCGATCGCATCCTCTATATCGAGCAGCCGACCGCGCGAGACCTGAAGAAGGACCGCGCCAACGTGATGCACGAGGCCGCGAAGCTGCGGCCGGTCGTCATCGACGAGTCGCTGACCGATCTCGAGAGCCTGCTGCTCGCGCGCGAGATGGGCTACACCGGCGTCGCGCTCAAGGCGTGCAAGGGGCAGACGCAGGCGATGCTGATGGCTGCTGCGGCGCAGAAGTTCGGGATGTTCCTGTGCGTGCAGGATCTGACGTGTCCGGGCGCGTCGTTGATTCATTCGGCCGGCATCGCCGCGCGCGTTCCGGGGAACGCCGGGATCGAAGCCAACGCGCGTCAGTTCGTCCCGAGCGCGAGCGCGCCGTGGGAGGCGCGCTTTCCCGGGCTGTTCACGATTCACGACGGCGTGATGCAGACCGGCCAGCTCACGGGCCCAGGGCTCGGGGCCGTGCCGCCGCGCGTGGGGTGAGCGGGAAGCCGTCGTAGTAGTCGGGCCGCGCGCGATATCTGAATCTGGGAGCCCACATGTTCACTCGACGCGAGTTGATACAGACCATCGGCCACGCCGCATTGGCGACCGCTGTGACCCCGGACGTTCGACTGGCGGCCCAGCCGCCACGCGTGTTCTGCCTCTTCTCCAAGCACCTGCCCGAGCTCAACTGGAGCGATCTGGGCCGCGCGGTCAAGGATTCGGGATTCGACGGGGTGGACCTCACGGTCCGTCCGGGCGGGCACGTGCTGCCGGAGCGTGCGGCTGACGATCTTCCGCGCGCCATCGAGGCCCTGACGGCACAAGGCGTGAAGGTTCCGATGATTACGACGGAGCTGACGTCGGCGAGCGTGCCGGTCGCGCGTCCGCTGCTGCAGGCCGCGGCCCGCAGCGGCGTGAAGTTCTTCAAGACCGGATACTGGCGCTACTCGTCATTGCCAGGCGTGGGGCCTGACGTCCGCGCGCAAGTCGCCGAAACCGGAAAGGCGCTCGAGGGCCTGGCCGCGCTCGCGCAGGAGTGCGGCATCGAGATGGGGTTCCACAATCACCAGGCCTACATCGGCGCCGCGCTCTGGGATATCGCGCCGTTCATCGATCGGCTCGATGCGCGATGGGCCGGCTACTACTTCGATCCGCGGCACGCTGTGGCCGAAGGCGGTGGGGGAGCGTGGAAGGCCGCCACGCATCTCGTGGCCCCGCGGCTGAAAATGCTGGCGGTCAAGGACTGCCGGTGGGTGAAGTCACCAAAAGGGTGGGAGATCGAGAACTGTCCGCTCGGGGAAGGGCAGGTCGACTGGACGTTTGTCGGCCAGGCGCTGATGGACGCGCAGTTCAGGGGGCCGATCTCCGTTCACCTCGAGTACGAGATCCCGTCGGGCACGAAGCACACGCTCGACGCGGCTCGCAGAGATCTCGCCTACGCACGGAGGTTCCTTGGGTAATGACCTCTTGATCTCCTGAGTTCCTGTCTTTTGACAAGCCGCCGCAGCTGCGCTGGAGGGCGGCGCCATCAGATCGACGGTGTACGTTTACAGCGATGCCACAACCGAGGAAGTTGCCGAAAATCACCCGCAGGCGCTCGAAGCTGCACGGCTACGGCGTATTCGCGGCCGAACCCATCACCAAGAACACGCGGATCATCGACTACGCTGGCGAGCTCATTCGCAACAGCCGGAGCGGTGCGCGCGAGGCGCGCTACCTGGCGAAGGGAGCTATCTGGGTCTTTCGCGTGAACCGAATGTGGAGCCGTGACGCCGCGGTGGATGGCAACATCGCGAGGTTCATCAACCACGCGTGCCAGCCGAACTGCTGGTTCGAGGTCGTGGACAAGACGATCTGGATTCGCGCGTCGCGATCGATCCGCGCAGGCGAGGAGCTGACCTACGACTACCGGACGGAAGGGGACCACACGATCCCCTGCCGTTGCCGGCCGGGTTGCAGGACGAAGCTCTGACGGCCGCGGTCAGCTCGTGGCGGCGGGAGGCTCGCGCCGTCCACCCTTGGTCGATACCGCCAGCATCTGTGTCAGCAGGTCGCTGCCGCGCGGGACGAGCGTGATTCGGGCCTCGCCGTCGAGCAGCTTCTGATTCTCGAGCACCTCGAAGAGCGCCGCTTCGATCTCGGGATCTTCACTGATCCGGTTGAGTGCGGCGCCGACGATTTGCGGCCGCATGGCGGCGGCTTTGGCGAACTCCACCGCCGCCGTCCGTTCGGCCGTGTTGGTGATGATGCTCACCTGGTTCGCGCCGTCCTGCCGGATTGCGGACGTCACCTGCCTGAGGCGGTTGACGACCTTTTCCTCGATCTGCCTGATCATGTCCACATCCCGGAAGTGCACTTTCCGGATGTAGACCGATCCGAGGCGGTAGCCCCAGTCGTGAGATTTGTCCGAGACCTCGGCGCGCACGGCCTGGCTCATCATGTGGCGCGTCTCGAGCATGTCGGCGAGCCGCATGTTGCTCAGGCACCGCACGGTCGCGTTGCTGACGTTCGCCCGCAGCGATCCTCGAGGGTCGGTGTTCTTGAAGAGAAACGCCACGGGATCGCTGATGTACATCTCGTACCACATACCGATCCCCATCGGCGCGCCTTCCTCCGAGTTCACCGGCTGGCTGCGGAGGTACTCCTGATCGAGCCGCATGTCGAGCACGTGGCGTTGACCCATCCAGTTGACGAGAAACGCCGACAGTCCCAGCCGGAACGGCAGGATGTGGAGACCCGGCTCGTCGATCGTGCCCACGACCTTGCCGAAGAGCACGTAGACATGGCACGTGCGCTCGAAGACGATTGTGTAGAGCCCGATGACCCGGACGAGGAACAGCAGCACCGGCACCAGCAGGAACATGACGCCGAAGGTGATGAGCGCGGCCGGCAGGAATTCCATGATCGCTTCGATCATCGCTCGACCTCCAGAATCACGTCGTGGGCCTGGTTGTAGAGGCCGAGACGGACGTTGCGCAGGTAGGCGGGCAGTGCGCGCGGACCGTTGCGCTTGAGGTCGGCCAGTTGCTCGGCCAGCCGGACGAGCGGCTCGACCTCGCTCTGCGCCTTGAGCGTCTCGATTTCGACCGCGCGCTTCGACTGGACGATCTTCTGATCCGCGGCGGCGTGCGCCAGGCTGACCTCCGATGAGACGTGGTTGTGGGCCGTGTTGATGGCCGCGAGCGCCGACTCGACCTCCGGCGGCGGGTCGATCTCGGTGATGAGCGAGGCGTCGAGCGTCACGCCGTAGCGCGCGGCCGACGATCGGCACTCCTCGTCCATGTGGTCGTTGAGATCTCGCAGATTCTTCCGCAGGTCGTTGATCGAGATGCCGCTCACGAGCGTCGCCTCGGTGGGCTGGCTCTCGCGCGGGTTGGTCGCCGTCGGCGCCTCGAAGTTGGCAATGCGCTCGCGCAGGATGGACACGAAGTAGCCCATGACGTGCGCGATGGGGTTCTTCACGCCAAAGAGGTAGGCATAGAGGTTGCGCTCCGACACCTGATACCGGATCTGGCCCGTCAGGCCGGTATTGAGCTGGTCCTTGGTGACCGCCTCGAGGATCGTGCCGCCGTTGTTGGCTTGCGGCGACTCGGGGTCGAAGGCCATGTTCAAAGTGCGCGTCGCAATCGAGATCTTGTGCACGCGCTCCCACGGCCACTTGAAGTACGGGCCCCCCGGCGGAATCACGCGCAGCTGCGGATAACGGTACCGCTCGCGCTCGTCAGGCCGCAGTCCCTGGGCGATCGGGTCATCGAGCGTGGTTTCATCGCCGAGCCGCTGCGCCCGTCCGAGCACGGTCTTTACCGCGCGCTCGTTCTGATCGACGGTGTAGAGGCCCGCCAGGAGATACCGGACAACGAACCAGGCGACCAAGCCGACGAGGATGCCGAAGCTCACCGACATTGAGGTGCTCCTTCAAAAAGGGCTCAGGGCTCAAGGCTCAGGGAAGAGCATACTGATCAAAGGAGAAGAGCACACTGACCAAATATGATCTGAATGCTCTTCCCTGAGCCCTGAGCCCTGAGCCCTGAGCCCTGAGCCCGTCGGCCAAGTCACACACTTCGCACAGAACTGCCACGGCGGTGCCACAGAGTCGTGGTTTACTCGGACGCGTCGCTGCCAGCGACCGGAAGAGTGAAGCCTGCGGCCGATCGAACACACCAAGTCGGACGGGGGGACTTCATGAGGAACGGCAAGATGCACAGCAAGAAGATCAACCGGCGCGAGCTCATCGGCGCCATGGGCGCGGCGGGTGCGGCGGTTGCATTCGGGTGCGGCAGTTCTCCGACGAGCCCGACGTCGACCGCCACGACCACGACAACGACCACGGGCACGAATGCCGCGTGTGCCGTGACCCCGACCGAGACCATCGGCCCCTACCCATCGCTCATCGATCTGTTTCGAAGCGACATCCGCGAAGGGAAGAGCGGGACGCTGCTCACCCTCACGGTCAAGGTCGTCAACGCGAGCAGTGCCTGCGCCGCGGTCCCGGGCGCCAACGTCGAGATCTGGCACGTCGACGCCGCCGGCAACTACTCGCAGTACGGCACGCAGACCACCGAGACGTATCTGCGCGGGATTCAGACGACCGACAGCAATGGCGAGGTGACGTTCACGACCATCTACCCAGGCTGGTATCAAGGCCGAGCGACGCACATTCACCTCGAGGTGACGATCAACGGCCGATCCGTGAAGGTGACCCAGATCGCTTTCCCCGAAGCCATCAACAACACGGTGCACGCGAGTGGCGTCTACGCGTCACGAGGCTCGAACCCGATGTCGAACGCGTCGGACGGGATCTTCGCCGACAGCCTGTCGTCGGAGTTGATGACGCCGTCGGGCAGCACCGCCAGCGGCTACGCGGCAACGTTCCAGGTGGGCGTGTCGGTGTAATTACTTCTTCCGCTTGTCGTCGAGGTTGAGCGCCAGGTCGGTGTCAGTGATCGTGTCCACGACGCCCTTGGCCGGAACCTCGACCTTCGCGAGCCACAAGAGCGCGTTCAGCATGATCTTGCGCTGGTTGGGGTCGCCCCAGTTGGTGTGCGTGTGGCCGCCCGTGAATCCCAGCCCACGGCCGCCGCCGGGCCGCTCGAAGACCCACATCATTGTTTCGGCCTGGCCGCTCGCCGCGATGATGTGATCGTAGGGGCCGCGCGGGCTCACGTAAGGACCCTTCCGCACCTCGTCGCTCGGGGTCGACACGAGGATGGGCGTCACCTTCGCCTTGGCGGCGGCGTCGGGCGTCCACCGCATGCTGAAATACCACTCGTCGTGCGTGGCGAATGGTCCAACGCCGCGCGTGATCGGGTGGTTCGGGAACTTGTCGAACGCCGGTTTCCACATCGGGTTGACGGAGTAGTTCGTTTCGTAGAATCCGCCAATCCATCGCTGCATCGCCTCGCCCGGTTCGCCGGCGGGCACCTCGACCGCGTAGTGCGCGAAACCGAGTCCGGCTCCCTTCGCGATGAGCGCGTCGAGCACCTTCGCGCGATCGCCCTGGATCGCCGGGTTGCCCTTGCCTCCGTCGGAGAAAATCAACACCGCATCGGCATTGTCGAGCGCGGCGTTGTCGTCGACGCGCGCGCCGTCAACTTCCTTCGCCGGCCATCCGCCGTCATAGACCTGCACTGTGATGCCAGGAACCGAGGCCAGCGCCTTCTGGAGCAGCAGGCAGCCCGCCCTGAACTCGTGCATGCCCGGCGGGTGGCTCGGACGGCCCGCGATGAGCACGATTCGCTTGTCGGCGCTGCGGACGGGGTAGGTGGCGGCGGCGATCGCCCCCACGATCAGTAGTAAACCCGTCAGGCGATGGAGGACATTGGAGGTGATGCGCATGGTGCATCATCCTACCCATCTTCCGACCGATGTCACCAGTCTTTTGGCCCGTCCGGCGTTACCTCGAACTTTTAATTCTTTCATTGACAAGCGAGCCAGTGTCAGCTACAGTTCGCTGGTTAGTTTTAATTAATTAATTTTTTATGGCCAGACGACGCTCCGTAACCTTGACCGATGGTGAGGCGCGCCTCATGCGTGTGCTCTGGGACGAACAGTCGGCAACCGTGGCCGACGTGGCCGCCCGGCTGAAGTCGAACTACAGCACGGTTCAGACGATGCTGCGCATCCTCGAGGCCAAGGGCTACGTCACGCACGAGAAAGCCGGACGCGCCTTCACGTACCGGCCGCTCGTCGACCAGACCCAGGCGCGGCGTCGCGCACTCAGTCATCTCGTGTCCGGGCTGTTCAACAACTCGCCGAGCCTGCTGGTCCTCAACGTGCTCGAGGACGACCGCATCGACCCCCGCGAGCTCAATCGCCTGAAGCAGCTGATCAGGGACAGCAAGTAGTGGAGACCCGCTGAACATGGTGGACGTACTCGCCAATTGGGGGTGGCAGGGATGCGCGGTGGCGCTGGCCTCGACGGCCATCCTCCGGGCGTCGCGCCATATGAGCGCGACGACGCGCTATCACCTCTGGTGGGTCACGCTCGCAGCCGTGTTGGTACTGCCCGTTGTCAGCTTCCAGCTGCCGGCTGCCAGCTCCCAGCTGCCCGCTTCCAGCTTCCCGCTTCCGGCTCCCAGCTTCGGGCTCCCAGCTTCCAGCTCCCAGGTTCCAGCTCCCAGTCTCAAGCAAGACGCGCTCACGGCACAGTCGGGCGACTCCGGTCTCAAGGTTTTGGCTGGCAGCTGGAAGCCGGAAGCTGGAAGCTTGTTTGTGCTTCCGACTCCTCCCGTATGGGCGTCTTCGCTGCTGGTACTGATCTGGTTCACCTGGGCCGCGGTCTCTGTCGCGCGGACGCTCGCGGCGCTCCTGACGCTGCGGCGTGCCAAACGCGCCGCGCGCCCATTTCCCGTCGCGCGCGAGATCAGGCTCGAGACCTGGCAATCACTTCGTGCCGGCGGCCGTCGCGCGGTGCTCGGTGTGTCGGATAGCGTCCGGGCGGCGGCCGTCCTCGGTCTGACGTCTCCATCGATCGTCGTGGCCCCGAGCGCGCTCGGCGCGCTGAATGACGCCGAGCTCGATCAGATCGTCGTCCACGAGTGGGCGCACGTGCAGCGCCGCGACGACCTCGCGCGCCTCGTGCAGCGGATCATCGTCGCGCTCGCCGGCCTTCATCCGGCGGTGTGGTGGATTGACCGGCAGCTCAATCTCGAACGTGAGACGGCCTGCGACGACTGGGCCGTCAATGCCACCGGCTCGGCAAAGGGGCTGGCCGTCTGCCTGACGAAGCTCGCGGCGCTGCCGGGCCGGCCCGCGGACGCGGTGCTGTTGCCGGCGGCGCTCCTGTCCTCCGAACTGACGACGCGGGTCGTCCGGTTGCTCGACCGAAACCGCAACCGATCAACGACGCGGACGATCGGTGCCTCGATGCTCGTGGCCCCCGTCCTCGGCGCGCTCGCACTGGTCGTCGCGAGCGTGGAGCTCGTCGTGACCTCGCCATTCGCTCCGGGCACACCGCGCGCCGCAGCGTCGGTCGGACCGTCCACTGTGGCCCTCGCCAGAACGGCAGCCAGCGACGCGGCCGCATCGTCTCCGAGCGCCGTGGTCAGCACGCGGGAGCCTTCGGCCCGAGCGGTGGAACGTGTCCGGCGAGCGGGGCCGGCCCGGGAGAGGCCAGGTGGAGAGGCCCTGGTGACGCACACTTCGTCGGAACATGGTCTGCCGCCTGAACGCGCCGACGCCGGCGTCGGCGCCACCGACGAGCAGAAACGCCCGGAAATCGTGCTCGGGATTGAACGTCCGGTTGTCGAGGGCCGGCTGGGTGCTGACCTGCCGGGGATCAGCCTGCCGGCCGCAGGCGCCGTCCCCCCGCGACGAGTGCGGGATCGGGCATGCCGGCCGGGGGACAACCGGTCGCAAGTCCCACGCTCTGGGGTGCGGCTGCGGATGCCGGGGTAACGGTCGGAAGGGGCACCCAGAAGGGCGCTGTCGCCACGGCGGGATTCTTTACCAGACTCAGCAAGTCGATCACGGGCATCTTCTGATAGAGTCCCGCATCAATGCGCATACACATCGTCAACCCATCGGACATCTCGTTCGGGACAGCCGTGATCACGCCGCGCTGGTTGTACGTGCTCGCGGCCGCGACGCCCGCACACTACGGCACGCCGGTGATCGTTGATGAGACGCTCGAATCGTTCGCGCCGGCGAGTGTCGAGCCGGGTGATGTTGTCGGCATCGGCATTCACACCGCGAACGCCCTGCGCGGCTATCACCTCGGGCGTGTCGCTCGAGCGCGCGGCGCGACGGTAGTGTTCGGAGGCATTCACTCGACCCTCTATCCCGACGAAGCGCGCGAGCAGGGCGCTGCGCACGCGGTCGTGAAGGGTGATGGCGACATGGTGTGGTCGACCGTCCTGGCCGATCACGCGAGCGGACAGTTGCAGTCGCTCTATGACGGCGGCCGGATCGAAGGCGGCTCGTTCATTTCCGCGCGCTGGGATCTGCTGCCTGCCGACAAGTACATGTGGGGATCGGTGCAGACGATTCGTGGATGCCCGAAGCACTGCTCGTTCTGCTCGGTATGGCGCACGGACGGGCAGAAGCCGCGACAGCGGGGCGTCGACGATGTGGTGCGCGAAGTCGTCGCCCTCAGACGCCGCGGTTTCCGGTTCATCCTCCTCTCCGACGACAACTTCTATCCCGTCACCCTGGCCGATCTCGCGGCGGCGGGTCGCCGGTCCGACAAGGGCCACCTCGAAAACCTGAAGGCGATCCGCGCGGAGCGCTTCGAGCTGATGGCGCGGCTCGAACAACTGCCCGACGACCTGGTGTTCTACACGCAAATCACGATGGAAGCGGCCGAGGACCCCGAGTTCCTGAAGGCCATGCGCAAGGCGAAGATTCGTGGCGCCCTCGTGGGGATCGAATCGGTGACGCCGGAGGGCTTGAAGGCCGTCTATAAGGACTTCAACATGGCGGGGGACGCGCTCGTGACGCGGCTGCAGGCGTTCGGCCATCACGGCGTGCACGTGCTCGGCTCCTTTATCTTCGGGCTGCCCACCGACAAGCCCGAAACGTTCAAGGCCACGGCGGATCTCGCGCAGCGCGCCGGCGTTGCGTTCGCGCAGTTCGTGATGCTCCAGCCGTTTCCGGGCACCGTGGACTTCGCGAAGTGGGAGAAGGAAGAGTCGGCGGCGGTCACGGTGGGCTCGACGCCGCTGTCCCGCTACTGGCTCATTCCCACAGCCGAGCGCCCGAAGATCTATGCGGCGCATCCGGCGATGTCGGCCGACGAGATCCGCCAGCGAACGCAGGCCACCTGGGATGCCTTCTATAGCCTGCCGCTCATCTGGCAGCGGTCGAAGGGGTGCGTCAAGTCGCTGAAAGCCCGCGTCATGTTCGTGATGATCTCGAAGCTCTATCGGCAGATGTACGCGAATACCGGGATTGCGACCGACAGCGCTCGTGTCGCGCGTTCAGCTCGTCGCGCCCGGGTGCTCGCCAGGTTCGCACGGAAGCTGTTCGTCGCCGAGCCGATGCCCGACCTCGAAGTGCCGTTGCCGCGTCTCGTCGCCGAGCGGCCGGCTATGATGTAGGCGGGGTTCAGGGTTCAGAAGGTTCAGAAGGTTCATTGGGTTCAGCGGGTTCAGAGCGTTCACGCGGATTCGGGCCGGGCCGGAGGCAGGGAAGCCAACGGAGGGATCATGAAGGCTTGCATCTCATGCGCACTCTGCTTCGTCGCGGCCGCGGTGGTTCTGAGAGACCACGGCCCGGTGAGTGTTCTGCACGCGGCCCAGACCGTCCAGCAGGCGGCGGCTTTGCCGAGCGCGTCGATCGGCGCGACGACGACGGTGGGCGCGAGCGTGCTCGGTCGATTCCTGGCCGAATACGAGCAGGCGCGTCAGTCGCTCGTCAGTTATCGAGCCGTGCGGCGCCTCTCGGTCGTGGCGCGCGGCGGAAAGATGACGGCCTCCCTCACGGCACGGACCTCGCTCGATCCGGTCAATGGTTTCGAGTTCGAGGTCCTCGAGGAGAGCGGATCAGGGATGCTCCGCTCGAGAGTCCTTCACGGCGCGCTCGAGGCCGAGCGCGAGGCGAAGCGCCGGGAGAAGGGCACCCATGGCTCGCTGACGGCGGCCAACTACAGTTTCGACGTCGGTGAGTTCACGCCGGATGGGTTGGTGCGCGTCGCCATCCATCCCGTGCGGAAGGACTCCCTTCTGGTCGAGGGCAGCATCCTGCTCACGAACGACGCCGCCGACCTGGTTCGCATGGAGGGTTTGCTGGTGAAGCGCCCGTCTTTCTGGACGCGGAAGGTCCTCATCGTCAGGGACTACGGGCGCATTGGCGGCGTCCGGGTTCCAATCGCGATGGGATCGACCGCCGACATCCTCTTTGCCGGGCAATCGACGTTCTCGATGAGCTACGAGTACGAATCGATCAACGACGTCGCAGTACACGCCTCAGGAGTCGCCGCGTCCCAGCGCTGAGCGGCGATCACAGAGGCTGATCGAAGACGCGGACGTAGTCGTCGGGTCCGTCGATGTCGTGCAGCACGCCGGGATCGTCAACCTCGACGTCGATGAGATCAGATACGTTCGCGCGCACGACAGCTTTCGCGCCCACCGCCGGATCGGCCTGCCTCAGCGCATCGAATACCTTGCGTCCGAAGATCACCGGATGGCCGTGCCTGCCCTGATAGGTGGCGCGCACGATGGCAGCGCGCGCTGACGCGAAGCTCATCATGAGCGCCCGCACCGTGCCCGGGAGGATCAGGGGCGTGTCGACCGGCGTCAGGAGTATGGCGTGGACGCCCGGCCGATCCGCAGCGTTCAGACCGGCAATCACCGAAGAGAGCTGACCCATCTCCGCGTGCGCGTTGACGATGAACCGCACGCCGGTCCCGATGCTCTCCACTTCCGCTTCGAGCGCTCGATCGTCGGGACGTCCGACGACGATGACGTCAGCCACACCGCCCTCGAGCAGCGCCGCCGACAGCCGCCGGACGAAGCTCGGTCCACCTGGTCCGGTGGGGAGCAGCGCCTTCGGCCGTCCCATCCGGCTCGACTGACCTGCAGCGAGGATTACCCCGGGAATCATCCATGAATTCTAGCGGCCCGGCGGCGATCGGCGTTACCCGGTGCCAACCCGGACATGAGAAAGACCGGGATTCGGGCCGGACCCCTAACCGACTCGGTTTTCTTGACTTCCACTCTAGAAGTCCCTACACTGGCCGCGTTTTCAAGCTCAGCGTGCGCCGGAAGCCAGCGTGGCGCTCTCTTCGGCGAGGTGGATTTGGAAGGTCGTCGGCGCTTCCCGGCAGTCGTGGCGGGCCGCGTCCTCCCGGCCCATTTTTCCCGCGCTGATCTTGTCAGGCTCCCCGGGATGTCCGGGGTGTCGTTCATCGGAGGACACGGGTTATGCCGACCGGGACCATCGCACGCCTGTTGATTGACAAGGGCTTCGGGTTCATCCGGGACGAGAGCGGGATCGAGCATTTCTTCCACCGCAGCTCGGTTCGGGGCGCCGTATTCGAGCTCCTGCGGGAAGGGCAGCGCGTTGAATTCACGCCGGAGGAATCCGGCAAGGGACCGCGCGCCGGTGAAGTGCGGCTGATCGAAGGCTGAGCGCCGCACGGGTTTTCGGGCGGGGCGTCGAGCCGCCCCGCCTCCTCACTTCCAGCTTCGCGCTTCCCGCCTCCTCACTTCCAGCTTCGCGCTTCCCGCTTCCCGCTTCCCGCTTCCACTTCCCACTTCCACTTCCCACTTCGTAGTTCGAACTTAACCACTTCAGACTTCAAGCGTCAGACTTCAAACTTTCACGTCAGTACTCGATAAACATCCTCTGTATTTCCGCCTCTTCCCTCGTCACGGTCAGCGCGAGCATGAGCAGGATCCGCGCTTTGAGCGGGGCGAGATCTTCGGCGGCGATGCGGTTGCGACCGCCTGCGCCGGTCGGGTTCTGTTCAGCGGTGGCGTCGGCATCCGTGCGTGGTGCCGCTGACGAGGCCGGACGGCGTGCCGCGATGCGTCCGCCTCCGGCGCGTGTGCTCGTGACAACGAACACGCCCCTGTCGACGGCGTACCGAATCCCCTCGCCCTGTGTTCCGCTCATCGCGCCGGCGCCAGCCGAGGCTATGACGATCCCTTTTGCGCCCTGATCGACCATCGCCTTGATGACATCACCGCTCGCGCCTTGATAGACCATCACGACATCCACCCGCGGCAGCGCCTGGATCGTTGCGACGTCGAATTCGGACGCGGCGGTATGGCGCTTGACGACGGTGCGGTAGTACACGACCCTGTCGCTATCGACGACGCCGAGCACACCGTAGCCTCGCGTCTGGAACGTCTGGAGTCGAAGCGCATCGGTCTTGGTCACTTCGCGTGCCGCATTGATCTCGTCGTTGAGTACGACGAGCACGCCCTTGCCGCGTGATTGTGGTTCGGCCGCCACGCGAAACCCCTCGAGCAGGTTGGCCGCACCTTCGTACCCGACCGTACTTGGGTTGCGCATCGAGCCGACGACGACGACGGGACGGTCGCTGCGAACGGTCAGGTTCAGGAAATAGGCGGTCTCTTCGAGGGTATCGGTCCCGCTGGTGACGACGATGCCGGCGAGCGCGGGATCGCCGGCGAAGAGAGTGTTGATGCGGCGCGCGAGCGCAAGCCACTGATCGAGCGTCAGCGCCGCGCTTGAGGTATTGGCGAATTGTTCAGATTCGGCGCGCGCGTAGCGCTCGACGCCGGGCATCGAGGTGATGAGCTCGTCGGAGGTCAGCCGTCCGCCAGTGCGATTGGAAATCGTGCCACCCGTGGCAATGAGCCGGACTCTCGGGAGCGGGGCAGTCGATTGTGCGCTCTGGCCTGCCGCGTGCGTCAGGCCTGGCCCGAGCGTCAGAATCGTTGCGAGCGCGGCCAGCGTGGTAAAGGAGCGGCGCCTGATGATCTCGGACACGCTCGTCAATATAGCGCAGTCTCAGCGGTGCTTGACGCCATGAGCGAGCGCGAGCCAGCGGCTCAGTTGACCGGCGGCCTCGTCTGGAGTTTTCCCGTAGAACGGCATCAGCGCTGCTGATCCGCCCGGCAGGCGGGCGATTTGCGCCCGCCACTTGTCAACGCCGACGCTGGACACCTCGATGAGGTAGTCGCGCCCGTTGATATTCTCTGCGAACCGATGCACGTTCACGTTGTTTGCGCCGCCGGGTGTCGATGCCGAAAATGGAATGAAGGACGGTGAAAGGCGAAGAGCATTCTAGCGGCTGTGACGAGGGCGACAAGCGAAAGAACTGACGAAGGCGCACCCACATAGGGCGCCGCCGGGGATCCGCACCTGATCTCTACGCGAAAAAAACTTGCAGCGTCGACCGTTCCACAGCCTATCCACTGATCTTCCACAGCTTTTCCACACCGTTGCCGACGTGGGGTCAGAAACTGGGGTGAAGCTTGAAAAAATCAAGATCTGACCCCAGGCAGCTTGACGGGGTCGCGGGGGCCCACTAGGCTGGGACTTTCCATGTTGCTGCGAAATCGTGCCATGCGAGTCCGGCGCCCAAATGCGCTGAGAACGATCGTGCTCGTCGCGGTGGCCGTTGCGGCAGCGCTTGCCGCCGTCCCGGCGCGGGCCCTCGCGGCGGAAGCGCTCCTCTACCGAATTTTTCTGCGCGACGGCTCCACCCTCGTCAGCTATGGCGACTTCGCGCGCGTAGCCGATCGCGTCGTGTTCTCCATTCCGATCGGCGGGCTCGACGAGCCGTCTCCGGCGCTGCATCTCGTCAGCATCTCCGAGTCATCGGTCGACTGGGAGCGCACCGATCAATATGCGGAAGCGACCCGGGCGCGTCACTACGCATCGACGCAAGGCGAAGTCGACTTCGACGCCTTGAGCACGGAGGTCGCGCGTGCCCTTCATGACGTGGCGATGACGAAAGATCCCGTGCGCCGCCTGTCCCTCGCCACCGATGCCCGCCGCATGCTCGGGGCGTGGCCTGCGGCTCACCATGGCTACAGGGCATCCGACGTCGCGCAGCTCACGTCGCTGCTCGACGACGCGGTTGGGGATCTGCGCGTGGCGGCGGGGCTTCCCCGACTGGACCTGACGCTCGCTGTCACCGCGAGCCCGCTGCCCGCCCCCGTGCCAGAGCTTCCACCTCCCACACTACGCGAGAGCATCGAGCAGGCGTTCAGGGCCGCATCGGTCAATGACGATCCGGCTGAGCGCGTGTCCCTCCTCGAGGCGATCGTCGCGGGTTCCGGAACGCCGGGCGGAAAGTCACTGGGGAAGGCGGAAGAAACCACGACAGAGACGACGAACTGGACCACGCTGATCCATGCCCGGGCCTCGGCCGCGCTGCTGCAGGAGCTCAAGACCGACAAGAGCTACCGTGACCTCGTGTCGCGTACGATCACGACGGCAGACGAGCGAGCGCGACGGGCAGACGTCGGGGGGATCGAGAGGCTGGTCACGACGGTGCTCAAGGCCGACGATCGGCTCGGCCGCCGCCGGCCGCAGACGACCGCGGCGCTGCTCGCGACGCTCGACGGCCGGCTCGACGCCGCGCGGCGCCTTCGGCTCGCGCGCGACGCATGGGCCATGCGTCGCGAAGGCCTGACCGATTATCAACGGCGGATGCGCCCCGCGATCGATCGCCTGCGGCGATCCTCGGCGGGTCTCGAGCAGATCCGTCAGCTCTCCGGGCCCCCGCCGGACGCGCTGACGCCGCTCGCCGCCCGCGTCACCGATGCCTGGCGCGAAATCAAGAACATCAGGCCCCCCGTGGAAGCCGAAGCCGTGCACAACCTGTTCGTCAGCGCGCTGCAGCTGGCGATTCGTGCCGCCTCGTCACGCCGCCTGGCGATTACCGGCGCCGACATGAACACGGCCTGGGAAGCCTCGGCGGCCGCGGCGGGCGCGCTGCTCATGTTCGAGCGAGCCCAGGACGATCTGCGCAAGCTGACGACGCCACCCGGACTGTGATCACACCCCGCACCACACGCCTGCTGCGTGTCCCCGACCTCCGGGCGATGCACCGGGCACTCGCCGATTGCGTCGCCAAAGACGACGTGACGCCGCTCGCCATCATCGTTCCCACGTCAGGCGCGGCTGAGGCGCTCGACCGGACTTTCGAGCACCGCGTGGTTGCGCGGCGCGGGTTCGAGCTCCTCACTCGTGACGATCTCTACGCGCGGCTCCACGAGCAGTTGTCCTCGGCTCCGCCCATGCTCACCGCCTTCGAGAGGGAGGTGCTGCTCACGCGCGCGGCCTCGACCGCCCACGCCAGCGGGACGCCTGCGCCCTTCAGGCTCCGGCCTGGTCTCATCGTCGAGATCCTGGCGTTCTACGACGAGCTCCGCCGGCGCGACCGTACGGTGGCCGACTTCGATCGGTTGATGATCGACAGTCTCCAGTCGAGCGTCGAGATCGACCGCGGCGCGGAGCGGCTCTTCCGGCAGACCGAGTTTCTGACGGCGGCGTTGACACACTTCGAGGCGCTCGTCGAGTCGAGTGGCCGGCTGGACGAGCACGCGCTGCGACGGTCTCTGCTCGCCGAGGACCGATTCCGGGCGTTCCGGCGGGTCGTCGTCACGGTCACCGATCAGGCCGCCGATCCGCGCGGGCTGTGGACGGCCGACTACGACATGCTGGCGCGGCTGCCCGGCCTCGCGTCGCTCGACATCATCGCGACCGAGAACGTGCTGGCCGCGGGATTTCACGAGCGCGTGCACGACGTGCTGCCCGGCATCGAAGAGGAACGATTGGGCGGCGGTGATTCGGTTCCGGTCCTTGTCGTGCCGCCTCATTCCGCAGGAGAGGCACCGGCCCGCTGGTTCGTCAGCCGCGACAGGGAAGAGGAGCTCGCTGAGATCGTGCGCTCGACCGCGCCCGCTGAGGCCGATCGGACCGCCGTGGTCTTCCAGCGCCCGCTGCCGTACCTCTACCTGGCGCGGTCGGTGTTCGCGGACCGCGGTCAACCGTACCAGGCGCTGGACTCGTTGCCGCTGGCCGCCGAGCCATTCGCCGCGGCGCTCGACGTGGTCTTTTCGTTCATCATCGCGGCCGCCAACCGTGCATCAACGGTCGATCTGCTCAGCTCGCCACACTGGCAGTTTCCCGAGCTTCCTGGTGCACCGGTATGGGTTCGGGCGCGCGTCAACGCGCTCGATTCGCGGCTGCGCGAACTGAAGTACTTCGGAGGCTGGGACCGCCTCAGTGCGCTCGTTGAGCACGCTGCCTTCAGGCCATACACCCAATCGACCGGCCCGCGTCGTCGGCCTCGCGCAGACGCGGGGGAGGCGCTTCAAGCCGCGGTCGCGGCCGCGGAGGCGCTGAGGCCGGTCCGCGAGGCGGCCTCGGCATCCGGTCAGCTCCGCGCGCTGCTCGATTTCATCCATACTCACGAACGCCAGCCCGCGGACGTGGACGACTGGGCGGCACGACACCAGCGTGCGCGCGCCGCGGTGATCGGCGCCATCGAGTCGCTGGCCGACGCGCAAGCCCGGCACGACGACACCCCCCTTCCCGTCGACCGGCTCGCCGGCGCCGTGCGCCGATGGATTGACGGTCAGACGTTTTCTCCGCGAACAGGTCCGCACGGCATGCTGCTTCTCGACGCGCCCGCGGCCGCCTACGCGGACGTCGACGAGCTGCGGCTGCTCGGGCTCGTCGAGCGCGACTGGCCCGAACGCGTGCGCCGCAGCATCTTCTATCCGGCGTCGCTGCTGTCGCAGCTCGGCTGGCCGAACGAGAACGATCGACTCGCCGCGGCTCGCGCGCGGTTTCACGACCTGCTCAGGCTTCCGCGCCGCCGCGTGTCGGTCTCGACGTTCACGCTCGAGGACGACGCCATCGTAGCGGGTTCGTCGTTTCTCCAGGAGATTGAGGCAAGCGGGCTGCCGATGGAACGGCCAGAAGGCGATCGTCCCGAGGAGGCTGGCGCCCCGCTCGTTGCCGCTCGGGGCGGTTCGGAGGCCGCCGCGTGGCTCGCGCTGCGCGCCGGACGATCGCCGGCCGACGGTGCGGCGTACCACGGCGCCGCGGGTCCGCGCCCTCCGGATGTTTACGCCGTCAGCCACGTCGAGCGGTACCTCGCGTGTCCGTTCAAGTACTTCGCTGCGCGCGTGCTGCGCCTGGACGAGGAACGGGAAGACGAGTCCGGCCTGAGCCCACAGGAACGCGGACAGCTGCTTCACCAGGTGTTCCAGACGTTCTTCGAGCGATGGCAAGACCGGGGCGGCCGGGCGATCACTGCTGACTCGCTTGCCGACGCACTCGATCTGTTCACGGCGGTCGCCGAGTCGACGCTCGGGCACCTTGGCGAGGCGGACCGCGCGCTCGAACGGACGTACCTCCTTGGCTCGGCAGTCGCACCGGGGCTCGGTGAGCGAGCGTTCAACTTCGAGATCGAACAGGAGACTCCGGTGCTCGAGCGTCTGCTCGAGCATTCGCTGGAGGGCACGTTCGAGTTCAAGGGGGCCGATGGACCTCGAGCGGTCAGCGTTCGAGTGAAGGCCGATCGGATCGACCTGCTCGAGGACGGGACGCTCCGCGTCATCGACTACAAGCTGGGCCGCGCACCGAAGACGGCGCGTGCGCTGCAGCTTCCCGTCTACAGCGTCTGTGCGGAACAGCACCTGAAGGGCCGACATGGACGCACGTGGACCGTGTCGAGCGCCGGTTATGTCGCGTTCAAGGAGAAGAACCCGTTCGTGCCGCTCGGCTCGTCTGCGTCAGTCAAACAGGGACCCGCGCAGGGACTCGAGCAGGCACTCGACGACGGCGCGGCGCGATTCGTGGCAGCGATCGAGGGCATCGAGCGAGGGGAGTTTCCCGTTCGGCCGGAGGAACCGTTTCTGTGCAGGTGGTGCGGATACTCGGGCGTCTGCCGGAAGGACTACGTTGGCGACGAGTAACCCGCCTCCTTCGTCTCAGCTGTCGCTCTTCGACGCACCTGCCGTTCGGTCCGAGGCGCCGGTCGTCGTGGCCGAGCCAGCCGCCGTTCTGTCCGAGATGCCAGCGGTCGCGATTGACCCCGACGCGAGCGCGCGCAGCTTCGCGGTCGAGCCCGACAACAACGTCGTGCTCGAGGCCTCGGCGGGCACCGGCAAGACCTCGGTCCTCGTCGCGCGGTACGTCAACCTGCTCAAGCGCGGTGTCGATCCGGCCAACATCCTCGCGATCACTTTCACGCGGAAAGCCGCGGCGGAAATGCGCGAGCGGATTGTGCGCGAGCTCGGCGAGGCGGCGGCCCGATCCGAGCTCGATCGAGCCCGATGGATCGAGCTCCGGGACCGGCTGGGCGACATCGCGATCAGCACGATTGACGCGTTCTGTCTCTCGCTGCTGCGGGAGTTCCCGCTCGAAGCCGATCTCGATCCCGGCTTCGATCTGGCGGACGAGACGGAGGTGCCGCGCCTCATCGAAGACGCGCTCGATCAGGCGTTGCGGATCCTGACCAGCCAGTCGCGAACTGACCCCGACGTCGCGCTGGTGTTCGCGCAACTCGGCATCGCGCGGACGCGGGAGGGCCTGGCGTCGCTGCTCGAGCGGCGCCTCGTGGCGTGGGCCGCGCTCGACCGGTTCCTCGCGAAGGGGCCCCCGGACCTGACGGCGGGGCGCGCGTGCCAGGCGTGCGTCGACCGGCTGCAGGCGGTGCTCGGCGCGGCGCCGGGAGGTCTCGAGCGCTTTCTCGAAGACGGCCCCGTCAGGCACCAGCGCTACCAGTTGCTCGTGCGCGAGATCCGGCGCGTACCCGAACTGGGCCAGGAAAGCGACGCCGCCTTCCGTGCCGTGCTCGACCGCATTGCGGCCCATTTCCTGACCGCCGACGGCCGCGCTCGCAGAAGCGGCGCCATCAACCCCTACCGCGCGCACCACTATCAGTCCGACGACGCGGCCAAACGCCATCGGGCTGCCGTGTTCGCACTCTCTCAAGGCATCGAGGACGTGGTGTTCGCCTTCAACCGCGACCTCAACGTCGTGCTCGCACGCGGCGTGAAGCGGATGTTCGCCGTGGCCCTGGCCCAGTACCGTCAGGTTCTCGACGAACGATCCGTGCTCGACTTTGCCGATGTGCTCGATCGCGCCCTCGAGCTGCTGCGCCGGATGGACGAGTTCTCGCAGAGCCGGTTTCGACTCGAGGCGCGCTACCACCATGTGCTCGTGGACGAGTTCCAGGACACCAGCCGCGCACAGTGGGAGCTCGTGGCGCTGCTCATCGAGTCCTGGGGGCAGTCCTGGGACGAAGGCACGGGCGTGACCACGAACCCGTCGATCTTCGTTGTCGGAGATCGGAAGCAGTCGATCTATCGATTCCGCGACGCCGAAGCGGCGGTGCTGCAGGAGGCGGGACGCCACATCCAGGCACTCCGCCCGACGGGCAACCCGCGCCGGTCGATCACGAAGAGCTTCCGTGGGCTGCCCACGTTGCTCGCGTTCGTCAACGAGCTCTTTGCCGAGATGGCCGATCCGGAGCCGGGAGGCGGGCGTTTCACCTACACGGAGAGCGATCGTTTCCCGGTCGCGGACAGCCCGAACGGCAGACGGGACGCGGATCACGCGGATAACGGACGAGACGCGGATCACGCGGATGGCGGTCGGGACGCGCATCACACGGATCGCGTGGATACGGGCGATCGATTTCAGCTGGGCATCGCAGCGGCCAACGATCCGGTGGCTTGCGCCGGCCTCGTGGCCGATGAGATCCAGCGGATTCTGCGCGAGGACAGCGTCCGCGACCGCAAGACGGGGGTGCCGCGGCGGGCGGGGCCGGGCGATATCGGTGTCCTGTTCCGGTCGCGCGCCAGCCATCGGGAGTTCGAGCGGGAGCTCGAGCGGCGGTCGATTCCCACATACGTTTACAAGGGACTGGGCTTCTTCGACGCCGACGAGACGAAGGATGCGATGGCGCTGATACGTTTTCTCGCCAATCCGGTGTCCGACCTGCGGGCGGCGGCGTTTCTGCGGTCGCGATTCATCCGCCTCTCTGACGCCGCTCTGGCCACGCTTGCGCCACGACTGGCCGACGCGCTCTTGGTCGAGGAAGAGGACGTCCTTGCGAGAATCGCCCTCCTTGGAGAGGAGGACTGGCGAGTGCTTGCGCACGCACGCCAGTGCGTACCGCGCTGGCTGGCTCAGGTGGATCGCGTGCCGCCGGCCGAGCTTTTCGAAACGATCCTGGCCGAGAGCGCGTACGCCTGCGAACTGCGAGGGCCGCGCCTGCGTCAGGCCCGGGAGAACGTGAAAAAGATGCGGAGCCTGGTGCGCCGTATCCAGAATCACGGGTACGCGACGATGCCCCGGATTGCCGATCACCTCGACTCGCTGACGGCCGGCGACGAGTCGAACGCGGTGCTCGAAGCGCTCGACGCGGTCAACCTGATGACCGTGCACGCCTCGAAAGGACTGGAGTTCCCGATCGTCTTCGTGGTGAACATGGCCAAGGGTGCGAGCGGCCCGCCCCGTCCCGTGCGGGTCGTCGTCGACGCCGACGCCGAGGGTCACGAGCAGGCGTCGGTCACCGTCGGACCCTTCGTGTCGGAGGTGGACGAAGCAGAGCGGCAGCGCGAGAAGCACGAGACCAAGCGGTTGCTGTACGTTGCGCTGACGCGCGCACGGGACCGGCTCTACCTTGCGTCGGCGCTCAAGGAGGGGACCATGGCTCCCGGTCGCGGGAGCCTCGGCGAGGTATTCCCGCAATCGATCCGGGACCTCTTTGTGAGGGCAGGGGCGTCGACCGCCGATCGTGCCGAGCCTGTCGTTTGGAAGAGCGTCTCGGGAGCGAGCTTCGCGTGGCGTGTTTGCGGGGGCGCTCCTGCGACGGATCCAGCGGCGTCCTGAGGGCGCCGAAGGTTGTCACCTGTGCCACTTATTGTTCGTGCAGTGCCACGACGTGACCGAGGGCTCTCGGTCAAAGATAAGTCAACCTGGCGCAGTAATTTAAGTGCGTAAGCCGCCTCAACAGGTCCCTTCCGGGGGTCTATTGTCGCCCGCGGATGTCAGCTAGGCCGTTCGGATAGCTCCCACCGGCTCTGTATCCTAACTGACTTATTTCAAGTGGCTTACGAAAGACAGGAACCAATTCGTACCGCCGTTTGTCTAAGGTACGTAGCTGGCGTCCAGATTGCATCGACGACCGGTGACGGGGGTGCGGTATGGCAGTTCCTGCTGGGTCGCTCAATTACGTCAAGCCGACGCCGACGATCTTCGAGCTCGAAGCGCTCGAAGGGCTCCCGTGCGGCTGCGTTGCCGCAGCGTTTCGAGCGCGCCCGTGGGACGTGGCGGTCGTCTCACTCGAGGCGAAGGGCCCGCATTGCATCCTCGCGGGACACATCAATGGTCAGGTTCTTCGTCTCGGCGACACCTCCGAGTTCGACGAGGAAGAAGACGACGAATAGGCTCGTCCGCGCTCGCGCCCATCCTTGCTCGCCTCTCCTTGAGAAAACCTGCGCAAGATCGAAAGATCTTCATTGCGTCCAGGAAACGGTTACTCGTACAATTCAAAGGTTTGGAGAGGAGCACAACTAGATGGCATTGACCTGTCCGAGCTGCGGGAACGACCGGAATTTTCTGGTCAAAACCCTGCAGATGCATGTGGTGCAGGTGCGCGACGATACCCGGGTGGAAGCGAATGAAGAAGGTCGCCCAGCGGTGATTGAAGTGCTCTGCGACGAGTGCGAAAAGGAACTGAATTTCTCCGATTTTGACGAGAGCGTTCGGAACGAGCTCCTGCTGACCCTCGGCGCTCGGTGACCGAGCGCTATTCCTCGCCCGCTTCTGCCTCCTCGAAGTAGTCGCATTCCGGGCAGATCCACTCGCGTACCAGCCGGACCCCGGAACCCACGCCGGGCCGGTCGCGGACCTCGCGTGCGTGCAGCCGCATCGCTTCGCCGCAGAGGGGACATTCCTTCATTTGAGGGATTCTATCAGCCTGTCCATCGGCTAGGCTCAGGGCTCAAGGCTCAGGGCTCAAGGAAGAGCCTTGAGCGCCTAGCCGAGCGACTAAGATCTGAAGGCTCTTCCCTGAGCCTTGAGCCCTGAGCCCTGAGCCCGTTTCTTGACTTGGGTTGGTCGAGCCCCTATCGTAGCCAACAGGGGCATCGCCGACGGCGATGTGCCCGAGCAGCCCGATGCGTGATTACTACGACGTTCTGGGCGTATCGCCGGATGCGGGCGCTGACGAGATCAAGCGCGCCTACCGGCAATTGGCCCGCCGCTATCATCCCGACATCTCGGGAGACGACCGTGCGGTCGCCTTCCTAGAGGCTGCCCGCGCCTACGAGATTCTCGGCGATCCGCGGCGACGGCGGTCGTACGATGCCGAGCGGTCTGCGTTCGCCGATGCCCCGGCCGGGCGCGTCGACTGGTTCGCCGACGAAGTCGCGATCGACTTTCCCTCGGTGTCCGATGTGCTGGACCGCATGCGACATGCGTTTTTTGGCGCGAATGCGCTCGAGGAGCTCTCCGCCGAGATCGTCCTCACGCCGCTCGAGGCGTTCGAGGGCACGACCATTCCCATCGGCATCCCGGTGCGTCAGACCTGCCTCCGCTGCGGTGGCCGCGGCGAGACCTGGCAGGAATGGTGCGGCCTCTGCGGTGGCTGCGGCGACGTGCGGGCGTTTCACGACGTCGAGCTGCGCGTTCCGGCCGGCGTCCGCGCAGGCGCGCGCTTCCGCTTCTCGGTGATGCCGCCCGGGGCGCCGCTCACGCGCGTCGACGTGCTCATCAGCATCCGAGACGAGCCGTGAACGCCCACGTCAAGCTGCTCGGCATCCTCCAGATGGTCTGGGGAGCGATGGGTCTCCTCCTCGGCGTCTCCACGCTCATGCTGGCCGTTGGCGCCGTGGCCGTCGGCATGACGTCGGGGGGCCGCGAGATTCCCGCCGGCGTCACGGCGGTCGCTTTTGGCGTGTTCGCGGCGGCGCTGCTCGCGGCCGGGGCGGGGAACGCCTGGGCGGGGTCCGCGATTCACCGCCGCGAGGCACCCGGCCGTCTGGCCGCCCTCGGGCTCGCAGTCCCCAACCTCTTCGTCCTGCCCTTCGGCACGGCGCTCGGCATCTACGCGCTCTGGGTCCTGCTCCACGACGAGGCGCGCAGGATGTTTCTCAAGGAGCCGGACTCGGGACACTGAGGAGCTGGACGCTGGACAACCTGAAGAAGACGTCACTCGGGCTCGACGAAAACGTGGCCGGCGCCCTGGCCTACGGGCTGGGGTGGATTTCGGGGCTGGCGTTCCTGCTCACCGAACGCGAGAACCGTTTCGTCCGGTTTCACGCCATGCAGTCCACGATCGTCTTCGGCGTGCTCTGCTTGCTCTGGTTCGTCGGACTCTCGATTCCACTCATCGGCTGGTTGATCTCGTTCCTTCTCATCCCGCCCGTGTCGGCCGCCCTCTGGCTGTGGCTCATGTTCAAGGCGTATCAAGGCGACCGGTTCAAGCTGCCGTTTGCCGGAGACATCGCGGAAGCCCGATCCTGACCGCCGGCAGCCCGACGGGTCGTCCTGATAAGATAACGTCGTGCCCATAACAGAGACCGCGGTGCTCGATGCGCTCAAGGCCGTGCGCGATCCCGACCTCAACCGCGACATCGTGTCGCTCAAATTCATCAAGAACCTGCGTATCGACGGCGGAGCCGTCGCCTTTTCGATCGAGCTGACGACGCCGGCGTGTCCGGTGAAGGATCAGATGCGCGAAGAGGCCCGCGCGGTCGTCAGCGCCATCCCCGGCGTGACGAGCGTCGCGATCGAGATGACGGCGCAAGTACGCGCGGCGGTGTCGCCCGACGGGGCCAAGGCCGCCGTTCCGGGTGTCAAGAACATCATTGCCGTCGGCGCCGGCAAGGGCGGCGTCGGGAAGACCACGGTCGCGGTCAACCTGGCCATCGCGCTCAGCCAGTCGGGCGGGCGCGTCGGCATGATCGACGGCGACATCTACGGCCCCAACGTGCCCATCATGCTGGGCCTGCAGACGCAGCTCTCCACCGACGGCCAGAAGATCGTCCCAGCCGAACAGTACGGGATTCAGATCGTGTCGATGGGGTTCCTCACGGGCGACGATGCGCCGGTGATCTGGCGCGGCCCCATGCTGCACGGCATCATCCAGCAGTTCTTCCGCGAGGTCCGCTGGGACCGCATCGACTACCTGATTGTCGACATGCCGCCAGGGACGGGTGATGTGGCGCTCAGTCTGAGCCAGACCGTGCCCGTCTCGGGCGCGGTCGTCGTCACGACGCCGCAGACGGTGTCGCTGGCCGACACGCGGCGCGCCGTGCGCATGTATCAGAAGCTCAACGTCCCGATGCTCGGGCTCGTCGAGAACATGAGCCACTTCGTGTGCCCAGGCTGCCAGATGGAGAGCGACATCTTCGGGAAGGGCGGCGGCGAGACGCTCGCCCGCGATCTGTCGTTGCCCTTCATCGGCAGGATCCCGATCTACGAGCCCATTCGCGTCGGGGGAGATACGGGCGTTCCCATCACGATCGGCGAACCGCAATCTCCAGCCGCACGCGCGTTCCGGTCGGCGGCCGAGCAGCTCGCCGCCCAGCTGTCCATCGCGAGCTATAAACGGCCGATTCCGCTGATACCGGTGTCCTGAATTGGTTCAAGGGGTTCAGGGGGTTCAGGGGGTTCAAACGGCCCGAGAGCTTCGAATGGGTCGAATAGTTCAGGATTCGGAGGTCGCGTCATGAGGATCACCGGAAAACTTGCTGCCGTCGCTGCCGGCCTCTGCATCGTCGCCGGAGCCCACGTGGTTCAGGCGTCTGATGCGATGAAGGCCATCGTTGGATCGTATCTGGAGATTCACGCGCAGCTCGCGGCCGACAAAGTCGACGGCGTCAAGGCATCCGCAACGGCGCTCGCCGCGCGGGCGGAAGGACTGGGCGAAGCGGGGACGGTCATGGTGAAGACGGCCAGAACCGTCGGTGCTGCGGCCGACCTCAAAGCCGCGCGCGAGGCGTTCGGAGATCTGAGCGACGCCGTCGCCGCCGCGGCGAAGGCGGAGGGCTGGAAGGATCTCGCCGACGTGAAGCTCGCTTACTGTCCCATGGTCAAGCGCTCGTGGCTGCAGAAGGGCGAGAAGATCAGCAATCCGTACTACGGCACCGCCATGCCTACGTGCGGCGAGTTCAAGAAGCCCTGACGGCCAACCGGCGCATCGCAACTGCCCCGAAGATGGGGTCAGGCACGAGCCACCCCATGAACATCTCCTTCGTCCATCAGAAGCTCGCCAACGGCCTCGACGTGATCGTGCACGAGGATCACGATTGTCCGATTGTCGCGGTCAACGTGTGGTACCACGTCGGGTCGAAGAACGAGCAACCGGGCCGCACGGGATTCGCGCATCTCTTCGAGCACCTGATGTTCGAGGGCTCCGAGCACCACGACGCCGGTTATTTTCGACCGCTGCAGGAAGTCGGCGGCGTCCTCAACGGGTCGACCAATGCCGACCGGACCAACTACTGGGAGGTCGTGCCGTCGAACGCGGTGGAGCTGGCGTTGTGGATGGAGTCCGACCGCATGGGTTATCTCCTGCCCGCGCTGACCGACGCCAAGTTCGAGAACCAGCGCAACGTCGTCCTCAACGAGCGTCGTCAGAACTACGAGAACCGGCCCTATGGGTTTGCCGGCATGTCGCTCGTGGCGGCCCTGTATCCACCCGAGCATCCCTACCACTGGATGACGATCGGTGCCGCCGAGGACCTGAAAGCCGCGCGCCTCGATGACGTCCGCGCGTTCTTTCAGACCTACTACCGGCCGCGAAACGCGTCACTGGCGCTCGCCGGCGACATCGACGCGGATCGCGCGATGACGCTCGCGGCCGAGTACTTCGGCGGCCTTGACGCCGGACCCGAGCCGCCGCCCGTCGTCGCGCCGGATGCGGCGCTCACCGGGGAGAGGCGCCTCGTTCTGGAAGATCGCATCGAGCTGCCGCGGCTCTACCTCGCCTGGCATTCGCCGGCGCTTTTCGCCGAAGACGACGCCGAGCTGGACCTGGTATCGGAGGTGCTGGCCGGCAGCAAGACGTCGCGGTTGTATCGCCGTCTGGTGTACGAACAGCGCATCGCGACCGAAGTCGCCGCGTCGCAGGGTTCGCGCGAGCTCGGCAGCTTCTTTCAGATCGTCGCGACCGCGGCGCCAGGCCGCACGCTCGTCGAGCTCGAACAGGCCATCGCGTGCGAGCTCGCGCGGCTCCACGCGGAGGGGCCGTCGGCGGCGGAGCTCGAACGGTGCCTCGCACAGGCGGAGGCGCACTTCCTGCACAGGCTGCAGACCGTGGGCGGCTTCGGCGGGAAGTCCGATCAGCTGAACGCCTACAACGTGTACCTCGGGAGGCCCGGCTATTTCGACGAGGACCTGGCGCGCTATCGACGGGCGGACGCCGCAGGGCTGACGCGAGCCGCAGCGCGATGGCTGGGCACCGGACGAGTGGCGTTGAGCGTCGTGCCGCACGGCCGCGCGGCTCTGGCCCTCTCGAGTTCCCAGCCGGTTTCGGTGTCCTGATGTCTGTCGATCGTTCACGTCTCCCGCGCTCGGGTCCTGAGCCCGCGTTCTCGTTTCCGGAGATCCGCCGCAGGCGGCTCTCGAATGGTCTCGATGCGTGGACGGCCATCCACAGCGAAGTGCCGCTCATGTCGGTCCTGGTGCTGGTTCGCGCCGGCGCCTCGTTCGATCCTGCCGACCGTCCCGGGCTTGCGGCCATCACCGGCGACCTCCTCGACGAAGGGTGCGGCGATCTCGACGCGCTCGCCCTGCACGAGGCGCTCGGACGGCTGGGCGCGCAGCTCGATACCGAGGTGGGCGCGGACGCGACAATTGTCGGCCTCACCACGCTCGAGCGGTCCGCGGCGCCTTCGCTGAGGTTGCTGGCCGACATGATCGTGCGGCCCAGGCTGGACGCCGCCGACTTCGAGCGTGTGCGCGATCTGCGCCTCAACCGGCTCCTTCAGATGCGGGAAATGCCGCCCGCCGTCGCCGAGCGGGTGTTCACCGAGCGCTTGTACGGCTCGCATCCGTATGGCCATCTACCGATCGGGAGCGAGGCATCGCTCGGGGCGATGGGTGCCGGCGAAGCCCGCGTGTTCCACCAGCAGATGTACGATCCGTCACGTGTCACGGTGATTGCTGTTGGGAACGGGACGCACGACGGGCTCGCCGATGCGATCGACGTGGCATTCGGCGGCTGGCGGGTCGAGACCAGCGGTCGCAATCATGCGGATCCTGCGGCGCTGCCGATTCCGCCCGGGTCGGCGGAGCTCCTGATCGCGCAGAGGGTTGGTGCGCCGCAATCGGAGCTGCGGATCGGCCATGTGGGCGTCACCAGAAACTCGACTGACTACCACGCGCTCGTCGCGCTCAACCTCGTGCTGGGCGGGCAGTTCGTCAGCCGTATCAACACGAACCTGCGCGAGCGCAAGGGGTACACGTACGGCGCGCGCACCAGCTTCGATTTCAGGCGCGGCCGGGGTCCCTTCGCGCTGCACGCGAGCGTGCAGTCGGACGCCACCGCCGATGCCGTGCGGGAGGCCCTCTTCGAGCTGGGCGCGATACGCGGCGAGCGGCCGGTCACGTCAGAGGAGCTGGAGCTCGGCCGTGCGCCGCTCACGCGCGGATATCCTCGCGGCTTCGAGACCGCCGACCAGATCGGCCGTGCCATCGCGCAGATTGCGCTTTACGATCTTCCAGACGATTACTTCACGACCTTCGTGCCAAAGGTGCTGGCGCTCACGCCCGAAGACTTGACCCGAGCGGCCGCCACGCACATCGATCCCTCACGCTTCCTCACCGTCATCGTCGGCGATCGCGACAAGATGGGGGCGATGGACGACCTGGGATTGGGAGAGCCGACCGGTGTGAACACGGACGGGTGATGACGAGATTCCCCTGGTCGCCCGCGCACTCGCCTGCGGCGATCGCGCCGTGCGGTCGCGGTGTGTGGACGGCGACAATCTGCGCACTCCTTTTTGTCGTGTTCATCGGGGGGTCCGGTTGCGCGGCGCACCCGCAGCCTCGCATCCCCGCAACGACAGCGGGCCGGACGTTCACGACCAGTGTCCTGCTGCACGGCAAACCGCTCGAGCTTCACGTGTCCACGCCGCCCGGGCCCACCGCGCCCGACGTCGTCGTGGTGTACGCGAGCGGGGACGGCGGCTGGTTTGGCGCAGCCGTCGACATGTTTCGACAGATTGCCGACGCCGGCTATCCGGCCGTGGGCTTCAGCTCGCGATCGTTCCTGAAGATCGAACGTCCGCGCGGCGCCCTGGTGAGCGCGGCGCAGCTGGCAGACGAGTACGACGCGATCGTCGCGCAGGCGCGCGTCGCGCTCGGGCTGGCGGAGGCGAGCTCCGTGGTGCTCGTCGGCTGGTCTCGAGGTGCCGCGTTCTCGGTGCTGGTCGGGTCCGAGCCGGCCGCGCAGCGTCACCTCCTTGGCGTGATTGCCATTGGCCTCGGCGAAGGCGAGGACCTTCAGGCCAGCGGAGAGGATGATGACGACGGGCATGCCACGGCGGAGAAGCGCCGCTGGCCGTTTGATACTTACGCCCGGATTGCCCAGGTGGACCCGTTGCCCTGCGCAGTGATTCAGGCGACCGGGGACAATTACCTCCCCGCGGCGAGCGCCCGCCAACTCTTCGGGCCGGACACGCCGCGACGCCGGTTCTACACCATCACTGCCAGGAACCATCGCTTTTCCGGCGGGAAGGCGGCGTTTGACGCGGCGCTTCTCGACGCGATTCACTGGATCGCGCCGCAGCCTGTTCGGTCCGTCGGGAAGGCTGTGCATTAGACTCGCAGTATGCCCTCCTTGCGTTCATCCCGGCGCACCTTTTGTGTCGCGCTGGTCGGCTGCGCACTGGCCGCGAATCATGCGGTGCAGGCGCAGACGACTCAGACGGTCGAGATGCGCGGGCAAGCGCAGTCTCTTCGCCTCTATGGCACGCGCGGCGGTATGCCGGTGATTGTGTCGAGCGGCGACGGCGGCTGGATACACCTCGGGCCACATGTGGCAGAGATGCTGGCGGCCAATGGATTCTTCGTGGTGGGCTTCGACGTCAAGGCGTACCTCGAGAGCTTCACCTCCAGCAGGACCACGCTGCGCTCCGAGGACGAACCGCGTGACTACAAGGTGCTCGCGGACTTTGCTGCGCGCGGTGCGGCGCAGAAGCCGATTCTCGTCGGCGTGTCCGAGGGCGCGGGCCTGTCGGTGCTGGCTGCAACCGATCCTCAGACGAAGATGTCCATCGCGGGAGTGATTGGATTGGGCCTTCCGGACCTCAACGAGCTGGGCTGGCGCTGGAAGGACTCGTTGATCTACGTGACGCACGGCGTGCCGAAGGAACCGACGTTCAGCACCGCCGCGATTGTCGATCGCGTCGCTCCGACGCCACTCTGCGCGATCCACTCCACCGAGGACGAGTTCGTGCCGCTGTCCGAAGTGCAGAAGGTGTTCGACAGGGCCACCGAGCCGAAGAAGCTGTGGATCGTCAAGGCTTCCGATCACCGGTTCAGCGACAACCTGCCGGAGCTCGATCGTCGGTTGCTCGAAGCGGTTGCCTGGATCGCACAGCACGCCGCACGGTGAGGTCCTTGTGCCAGAACGGCTACGTCGCGTCATCCCGGTCGCGATCGGACTCGTGCTGTTTCTCGTCGCTCTCGAGGTGCTTCGCGTCGAACTGCGCACGGTTACGTGGCACGAGCTCACCGCTGATGTCCTTCGGACGCCGCCATCGCAGCTCGGCCTGGCGTTGCTGCTCACGGTCCTCAACTACGCCGCGCTCACCGGCTACGATTTCCTCGCCTTCGCCTACATCGGCACGACCCTTCCGCCCGCGCGCATCGCCGTCGCGTCGTTCCTCGCATACGCGATTTCCAACAACGTCGGGTTCGCGATGCTGTCCGGCGCGTCCGTCCGGTACCGCTTCTACACGCGCTGGGGCGTCACGGCCGAGGACCTCTCACGCATCGTCGTCTCCTATTCGATAACGTTCTGGCTCGGCCTGCTCGGGTTGGGCGGATTGAGCCTCGTCGTCAGCCCGTTGCCGACCGCACGCGAGTTGCCCGCTCACCAGCTTGTTGCGCCCATCGGCTGGCTGCTGATGCTGACCCCACCGGCCTATCTCCTGGCCACGATTCTCAGACGACGGCCGCTGCGTGCGTGGAGCTTCGAGCTGCCGGTGCCGTCGCCGGCGATTGCCGCGGGCCAGTGGCTGTTGTCCGCCGTTGAATGGGCGTTGGCCGGCGCGGTGCTGTATGTGTTGCTGCCGTCTGGCTCGCCGCCGTTCCTCGAGTTCATCGGCATATTTCTGGTTGCGATCCTGATTGGGATGGCCAGCCATGTGCCCGGCGGCCTGGGCGTATTCGAAGGGCTGATGGTCCTGCTACTCAAGCCCTACCTCACGTCCGGGCAGGTACTGCCGGCTCTCGCGGTGTACCGGGCGGTGTACTACCTGCTCCCGCTGGTCATCGCGGTAATCGGGCTCGTCGCTGACGAGGCCCGCGAGCGCCGCGCGGCCGCGGCGCGCATCGGCGTGGTCCTCGGTCAGCTCACCGAACAGCTGACGCCGCGCGTGCTGGCCGCCTTCACATTTCTCGCGGGACTGGTGCTGCTCTTCTCCGGGGCCACGCCGGCGGCGGCGGGACGGCTGGAGCTGCTCAACCGTGTCGTGCCGGTCGGTGTGATCGAGGCGTCTCACCTCCTTGGCAGCGTGGCAGGCGCGGTACTGCTGATCCTGTCGCAGGGTCTGGCGCGGCGCCTCGACGCTGCCTACTACCTGACGTCGACGACGATTGTCGCGGGAATGGCGGCGTCTCTGCTGAAGGGGTTCGACTACGAAGAGGCTGTTCTGTTGTTACTGGTTCTCTTGGTCCTGCGACGGGCGAGGCCGGCGTTCGATCGGCGTGCCGCTTTCTTCGACACGCGCTTCACACCCGTGTGGACCGCGACCGTTGTCGCCGCGCTTGGCGCTTCCGTCTGGCTGGGTCTGTTCGCGTTCAAGCACGTCGACTATTCGCACGAGCTGTGGTGGCAGTTCGAGACCCAGGCCGAGGTGTCACGATTCCTCCGCGCGTCGGTTGGCGCATCCGTCGTGTTGCTCCTGTTCGGATTCGCCCGGCTGATCGGGTACGCGCCCCACGAGGCGCCCGTCGCCACCGACGCCGACCTCGAGGACGCCGCGAAGGCGATCGAGGCGCAGACGTCGACATACCCGTTCCTGGTGTATCTCAGGGACAAGGCGCTTCTCTTCAGCGATGATCGAACGGCGTTCGTCATGTACGGGGTTCAGGGCCGCACCTGGGTGGCCATGGGCGATCCCGTCGGTCCCGACGAGCGGCTGAGCGATGTGATTCGGGGCTTTCTCGAGCGGTGCGACGATTTTGGTGGCGTGCCGGTTTTCTACGAAGTTGGCAAGACGCATTTGCACCGGTATGCCGACTTCGGCCTGACGTTCGCGAAGCTGGGCGAGGAAGCAAAAGTGGATCTCACGGCGTTCACGCTCGAGGGCAGCCAGTCGGCCAAACACCGCCAGGTCATTCGCCGCCTGGAGAAGGATGGCGGCTCCTTTCGGATCGTCGACGCGACGGGCGTGCCGGCGATCATCGACGAGCTGCGGGCGGTGTCAGACGACTGGCTCGATGCCAAGGCCACCGCGGAAAAGGGATTCTCGCTCGGGTTCTTCGACGAGGCGTACGTGTCGCGGTTCTCTGTGGCCGTCGTCGAAATCGGCGGACGGGTGGTTGCGTTCGCCAACATCTGGGCCGGCCCGCAGCGCGTGGAGCTGTCGATCGACCTCATGCGTTATCACCGTGACGCCCCGAAAAGCGTGATGGAGGCCTTGCTGGTGCACGTGATGAAGTGGGGCCGGGAACAAGGGTATCGTCGATTCGGACTCGGCATGGCACCGCTCTCGGGCTTCGAGACCTCTCCGGTATCGTCGCTCTGGAATCGACTCGGAGCGTTTCTCTACGAACACGGTGAATCGATCTACAGCTTCCAGGGGCTACGGGCGTACAAGGACAAGTTCAACCCGACTTGGGAGCCGCATTATCTCGTGTATCCGGGGGGACTGCGCCTGCCGCGAATCATGGCCGACGTGTCGGCGCTCGTGGCCGGCGGTTATCGGCAGATCTTTCGCAAGTAGGCCGGGTCACTCCTACGGGCCCTGAGGCAGCTTTGCGTCCGTGCGCGGCTTCGGCGGCGTGGCCAGGATGGCGGTTGCAACCCGGGTGCGGCCCTCCGTACGGAAGCGAACCTGGATTGTGGCGCCGACGCCGATCGGTCCATCGCGGTGCGTGGACGGGCTCAGCACGAACGTCATCTCGCTAGGACTTTTGCCGGCCCGCGTGATGACGAGCGTCGTCGCCTCGACGGACTTCACCACACCGCTCAACGCGTGAGTCGGCACGGCTGTCGTCGTCCGCGAAGAGGACGAGCTCGCCTGGTCAGCGGCGCCGCCTGCCGGCGGAGCCGCCCAGAGTGTACCGACGAGCAGAGCCGTGATAGTTGCGATGCGCATCTGAAATAGCCCATCTGCTCGAGGTGTTGCCGACTGCGACCGCACTTTGCAGTTCAGCGTCCCACATCCTGGGCGGACGGCAGCTGCGACGCGTCCCATCCGCCGCCGAGCGCCTGTATCAAGGACGCGCTCGCGACCAGGCGTCTGGTGAGGATGTCGACTGTCGCCCGCTGATTCTGGAGCAGGCTGGTCTGCGCCGTAATGACCTGCAGATAACTCGCGAGGCCCCCACGATACTGGATCGTCGAGATGTCCAGCGACTGCTGAGCGGCCGCGACCGCCCGCGTGACGATCTCCGCCTCGTCGGCAAGGATGCGCAATTCCGCCAGACCGTCCTCGACCTGTTGAAATCCCGTCAGCACGATTTGCCGGTAGCTCGCGACGGTGGCGTCGTAGGTCGCCTCGGTGAGCCTGACCTGCGCGCGGCGCTTGCCCGCGTCGAAGAGCGTCTCGGCCAGTTGCGCGCCCACGGACCAGAAGCGTGTCGGCACCGTGAGCAAATCGACGATGGCCGAGGCTTGCGAGCCGACGCTGCCGCCGAAGCTCAGGGAAGGGTAGAATGCCGCTTGGGCGATGCCGATCTGTTCGTTCGCGGCCGCAACCTGCCGCTCGGCGGCGGCGACGTCGGGCCGTCGCTCGAGGAGCGTCGACGGAAGTCCGACGAGCAGGGGCGGCAGCCGGGATTGGGCCGGAGCGGCGGGCATCGACAATGCCGAGGGGGGCTTGCCCGTGAGCACGGCAATCGCGTGCTCGAACTGGGCCCTCGGAACGCCCAGATCGGCCAACTCTGCGCGCGCGGTCTCCAACTGTGTCTGCGCCAGGGCCACGTCGCCCATCGAGGCGACACCGCCGTCGAATCGATCCCTGGTCAGCTGCACGTATTGCTCGTACGACTTCACGGTGGCGTCGAGCAGTCGCGCCTCGGCGTCGAGTCCCTGAAGCTGGAAGTAGTCGGCGGCGAGCTCCGTCTGGTACAACAACCTGGCATTCTCCAGATCGGCGGCCGATGCCTGAGCGATGGCCGCATTCGCCTTCACGGCGCGCCGGATACTTCCCCAGATGTCGGTTTGGTACGTCACATCGATCGGGAGCGTGTACTGGCTGTGAGCCGCCCCGGATCCTGTGCCGCCCGTGTGTGACGCCGTCGGCGACGTGCTGACGACGGGGAATTGACCCGCTCGGGCAATGCGCACGGAAGCCTCGGCCGCTCGGAACCGTGCTTCGGCGGCCAGCACATTCTGGTTGGAAATGGTGACCTGATCTTCGAGCGCATCGAGTCCCGGGTCGTTGTACGGAGCCCACCATGTGCCGCGGGGCGCGCCATCGTTGGGCTGCGCATCCTTCCAGCCGGGGGGCAGCGCTTCCTTGAACGCGGCAGGTGCCGGCATGTCGGGACGCCGGTATGTCGGGCCGATGGCGCAAGCACTCGACACGAGCAGCACGCCGGCGGCGGCGAATGCGGCCGACCGGCGACGGATGCGTTCATTCATACCGCAGCGCCTCAATCGGATTCAGGAAGGCCGCCTTCCGTGCCGGGTAGTAGCCAAAGAACACGCCCACGAGCGCCGAGAAGAAGAACGACGTCATGACCGACACCAGGCCGACGTCGGTGGACCAGTGCGCGAAGTGCGAGATCAGGACCGAGGCGGCGACGCCGACCATGATCCCGGCGATGCCCCCGAGCAGCGACAGCGTTACGGCTTCCACCAGAAACTGCGAGAGAATATCGCGGCGTTTGGCGCCCACCGCGAGCCGCAGGCCGATCTCGCGCGTCCGTTCGGTGACCGAGACCAGCATGATGTTCATGATCCCGATGCCGCCGACGACGAGCGACACCGAGGCGATGGCGCCGAGCAGGATCGCCATGACTTGCGCCGAGGTTTCCTGCGCGGCAAAGACCTCGGTGAGATTGCGGATCGTGAAGTCGTCTTCGAGCCCCGGCAGGATCCGGTGCCGCTCGCGCAGCAGCGCCTCCATCTCCTGGATCGCCTGGTCCATGACCTGCGGACTCACGGCCTGAACCATCAGCGAGCCGACCGCTCTGGCATTGGCCTTGTTGGCGCCAAGGACCTTCTGCGTGGCCGTGGAGATCGGCAGAAGGATGACGTCGTCCTGGTCCTGACCGGTCGGTGACTGGCCTTTTGGCGTGAGCACTCCGGCGACGCTGAACGGCACGTTCTTGATGATGACGATCTGGCCTGTGGGATTGCTGTCGCCGAAGAGATTGCGGGCGACGGTTTCCCCGAGCACCGCCGTCTTGGCGGCGGCATCCACGTCCTGCGCCGTGAAGAACTGGCCGGACGCCATGGTGTAGTCGCGGAGCATCATGTAGTCCGGAGTCACCCCCTGGACGGTCGTGGCCCAGTTGTTGTTGCCGTAGACCACCTGCGCGCCACCGCGCACCCCCGGCGCGGCGAGCGCCACCGACGGGCACTCGGCCGCGATGGCCTTCGCGTCGTCTTCGGTCAACGTCGCGACGCCGCCCGAGCCGAGCCGGACGCCGTTGCTGCTGATGCTTCCAGGCAGCACGATGATCAGGTTGCTGCCGATGCTCTGAATCTGCTCCTGGATTCGAGCGGTGGCCCCGGCGCCCACGCCGACCATGGCGATTACCGCCGCGACGCCGATGATGATTCCCAGCATCGTCAGGGCCGACCGCAGGCGGTTGACCTTCAGCGCCCGCAGCGCGATGCGACTGCTGATCGCGAGCTTCTTCACGCCGGCGCCAGCTCCTCGGCCGGCGAGAGCGTCGCGAGATCCTTTTCGGCATCGCGCGGCTGCGCAGTACGCTCGACACCGAGCAGCCGGCCATCCTTGAAGTGCAGCGTCCGGGCGGCATAGCAGGCGATGTCCGGGTCATGCGTCACGACGACCAGCGTGATACCTTCCTCGCGGTTCAGCCGCTGGAAGATGGCCATGATTTCCAAGCCGATTCTCGAGTCGAGCGCGCCCGTCGGTTCATCAGCCAGGATGATGCTGGGATCGTTCACCAGTGAGCGGGCGATGGCCACGCGTTGCTGCTGGCCTCCGGACAACTGGCTGGGTTGATGTTCTTCGCGTCCGGCGAGCCCGACCGCGAGCAGGGCCTTTCGTGCCCGCTCCTGGCGCGCGCGCGCGGGCACGTCGGCATACAACAGTGGCAATTCCACGTTCTCGGTGGCGCTCGTGCGGGCCAGGAGGTTGAATTGCTGGAAGACGAACCCGAGCTTCCTGTTCCGGATCTCGGCCAGCTGATCGCTGTCGAGCGCCCCGACGCTGATGCCGTCCAGGATGTAGCTCCCGGACGTCGGTGTGTCGAGACACCCGAGAATGTTCATCAGCGTGGATTTTCCGGATCCCGACGGGCCCATGATCGAGACGAACTCCCCGCACTCTATTTCGAACGAGATTCCTTTCAGCACGTGAACCGGCACCTCTCCCAGCCGGAAGTCCTTGACGAGATCCTTGATGTCGATGATGGTGGCCATGGCGGTGCGTCAGAAGCCTGGTCCGCGGCCGCCGCTGGGCGGAGCGCCGGGACTGGCGCCAGATGCTGGCGCCGCCGTCGCCAGCGCCGCGACGACCACGCGGTCGCTGTCCTTCAGGGCGCCCCGGGTGACCTCGGTAAAGGTGCCGTCAGTCTCGCCTGTCATCACCACCACGCGGAGCAGGCTGTTGTCCGCGCCGAGGAGCCAGACCGCCTTCTCCGGCGCGGCGCCTTTCACCGAGGCCCGGCCGGCGCCGCCGACGGTCGGCTCGGCCGCCGGGCGATACCGCAAGGCGGCGTTGGGGACCTTCAGCACATTCGGACGTTGATTCACGAGGATCTTCACATTCGCTGTCATGCCCGGAAAGAGCTTCAGGTCTGCGTTTGACACGCCGATCACCGCGTCGTACGTGATCACGTTCTGCACATTGATCGGCGCCTTGCGGATTGAGGTCACGGTGCCCATGAATAGCTGCCCGGGATACGCGTCCACCGTGAAGGTGGCCGGCTGGTTCACGCGCACGCGCCCCACGTCGGCCTCCGACACGTTCGTGTCCACCTGCATCTTCGTCAGATCCTGCGCGATCAGGAACAACGTCGGAGCCGCCAGGCTGGCAGCAACCGTTTGTCCGACATCCACGTTCCGCGAGACCACGACGCCGTCGACAGGCGCCGTGATCCTCGTGTGATCCAGATCGATCTGGGCCGACTGCAGCGCCGCGCTGGACTGCCTCACCTGCGCTTGGTTTGCGGCCACCAGTGACTGTGCGACCTTCAACTGCGCCCGTGCCACCTTGACGCTGTCCTCGAGCGCCTGCTGCTGCGCCAGGAGGGCGTTGTGATCGGCGACCGCTGACGAGTACGCCGTCTGGGCCGTCTCGAGATCCTCTTTGGCGTCAGCGCCCTGCCGCACCATGACCACGCGCCGGTCGACTTTCACCTTGTCATCCTGTGCGATGGCATCGGCTTTCAAGACATTGGCCCTGGCGGCGGCAAGCGACGAGCTGGCTGCCTGGATACCCGCCAGCGCCTGCTGGACAACGGCCTCGCTATTGGCGACCGCGGCACGTGACGCCGCGACGTTCGCCTGCGCCTGATTGACCTTCGTCTGGAAAGGCGCCGGATCGATCTGGGCGATGAGTTCGCCTTTGGTGACCTTGGTGTTGAAATCGGCAAACAGGGCCTGGATGTTCCCCGACACTTGCGAGCCGACCTGCACGGTAACAACCGCGTTGGGGTTGCCGGTGGCCGACACGGTCACGTTGACGTCGCCATGTTCGACGACGGCGGTCCGGTATTGAATGCCGGATCGATCGTCGAGCCAGGCCCACGCCACCAGCCCGGCAAGGGTGCAGACGATTCCACCTGTCAGGACCGTCGCCTTCCGCATGTTCCTGGACTGCACACTCATGATGCCACTCGAAACAAGGGCGACCGGCGATCGGTCGTCGGAACGGAGCCCGTCATTGGCTCCGTGAGTATTTGACGCCAGTGGCCTGAGGAGGAGATGAGGCGGGGATTAATTCCGGTTAATGCGGGTCGGCTCTGGAAACGGATGGTCCAGCCAGGGCAAAGGCCACCACGGTCCGGTCATCGGTCCACTTCGCGACTCCTGGCGGCCCCGGCGAGCGGCGAGCCGCATCGATGAGCGCTCGGCATGCCTCTTCTGGCATCGCGTCGGGCAGCTGCTCGAGCACGTGGCGGAGTGCGGCGGGAATGCCGTCGCCGCTCGCGTCGATGGCCTCGGTGATGCCATCCGACACCAGAACGACGAGGTCACCTGACTCCAGGATGATGCGTTCCTCATCGTAATGGGCCGCGGCGAACAGGCCGAGTGGCGGCCCGCCGACGCCGAGTGCGTGGGTGCGGTTGCCTCTGCCCAGGAGGACTCCGGGTGGGTGTCCAGCATTGGCGTAGGCCATCGTGTGTTGAGCGGCGTCGATCATGGCGACGACGCACGTCACGTAGAGGTCGCTCCGATCCAGGAGGAGTATCTCGGACACAGCGGCCAGCACGCCAGATGGTGTTGACCCTCCGCCGCGCAAGACCGCTCGCAGCACTGCTCGCGTGTTGGACACGAAGACAGCTGCTGGCACGCCCTTTCCCGACACGTCGGCGAGGACCACGCACATTCGGCCGTCACCAAGGCGAAGGAAGTCGTAGTAGTCCCCGCCAACTTCGCCGGCCGTCTCCATGACCGCGTGCCAGGTGATGCCGTCCGCCGGCTTCGGGATGGCCGGCAGCAGCGCACGCTGCACCTTGGCGGCGACCGCCAACTCCGCGTGAATCGTCAGGCGTTTGCGTTCCAGCTCTGCAATCGCCGTGCGAGCGAGCCGAAGCCGTGCCCACAGCGCCAACACGACGAGGAGCGCCGCGACCATGATGACCTCGCTGATCCAGGTCCACTCCTCCAGGTCCGGGCGCAGCACCCGGTTGATGAAGAGCTCTGTCACCTGCGAGGCCACGAGGACAGCAATGAGAATGGCGGCAGAGAGACCAGCGATTTTCCATCGCGGTGTCGGAGGCGCTTCCCCGGGGCGGTCGCCAGGGTCCGGCCGTGCCCCCGCTGGGGAGTGATTGGGCGGCATCAGTGGATCTTCACGCTCGTGAGCCAGATCCGGTCCGCGTCAGTCGTTCGAGGCGGTCCTTCCGTCCTTGCTCCACCACGCACGCTCCTGTATGCGAGCATACTATCAACCGGCCGCCGGCCTTGCGATGTGCGTCGAAGGCAGCGGAGAGACAGGAGATGGATATGCGCGTCCTCGTGATCGAGGACGACCGGAAGGTCGCGAGCTTCATTCAGATTGGCCTCGAGCAGGAAGGCTACGCCGTGGACCTTCTCAACGACGGCGCGGCGGCGGGCGATCAGGCGCGCACTATCGACTACGACGCCGTCGTGCTCGATCTGATGCTGCCCGGCCGATCCGGCTTCCAGGTGCTGCGGGACATCCGTGCGCGCAAGGCATCGCTGCCGGTGCTCATCCTCACGGCCAAGGACTCCCTCGACGACCGCGTCGCCGGGCTCGATGCCGGGGCAGACGACTACATGACGAAGCCGTTCGCGCTCGCCGAGCTCTCGGCCCGGCTGCGGGCACTGCTCAGGCGCGGCGCGCCGCGCGAAAGCGTGCTCCGTGTAGCGGACCTCGAGATGGATACCATCAGGCGGAAGGTGCGGCGGGCGGGCGCCACGATCGACCTGAAGCCCAAGGAATACGCGCTGCTCGAGATTCTGATGCGGAACGCGGATCGTCCGCTGACCAAGGCCCTCATCATCGAGCACGTCTGGGACATTCATTTCGACAGCATCAGCAATGTCGTCGAGGTCCACATCAACTCGTTGCGGAACAAGGTGGACAAGGGATTCGACGTGGCGTTGATTCATACCATCCGGGGAGTCGGGTACGTCCTCACGGACACGCCGCCATGACCCTGACGCTGCGCGCGCGGCTGGCCACGATTTCGACGGTCGTGTTCGGCCTGCTCCTGGCGGCGCTCAGCGTCGTGTCATACGAAGTGCTCTCCCGGCGGCTCGACGCTGACGTCACCGAACGGTTGGCCGAGCTGACCGATGGCCTGCATGGATACCTGCGTTTCGATGCCGACAAGGCGTCAATCGCGTTCGATGCGAGCGACAACGATCAGGCGGCGTTCGTCCACGAGGCGACGCGATACTACCAGGTGTACGACGCCCGAACAGGCCGCCTCCTGGCCGAGTCGAATGGCATTGCCCCGCTCGCTCTCCACTTGACGCCTGGTGAGGTCCAGTCCTTTCGCGCGGAGCCGCAGCCCTTCGACATCGAAACCGAGTACGGCCGGCTGCGCCTCTCCAACAGCGTGAAAACAGTGGCGGACGGGCGGGAATATCTGCTGCAAGTGGGGGTGTCACTGGCGCCGATGGACGGCGCGCTGGCGAGCTATCGCCGTCACCTCTTGTGGCGCGTGCCGCTCGCTCTTGTCGTGGCCGTCTTCGCCGCCTGGTGGCTGTCGGGATTCGCCTTGCGTCCTCTCTCACGCGTGGCGGCCGCGGCACGACAGATCGACGTCAGGTCGCTCGAGCGGCGGCTGCCGGTTCGAGGCGTGGGCGATGAACTGGATGGCGTGGCGGACGCGTTCAACGAGACGCTCGGACGGCTCGAGCGCGCGGTGGGTGAGATGCGTCAGTTCAGCGCCGCCCTTGCCCACGAGCTGCGCACGCCGCTGGCCGCGCTTCGCGGCGAGATCGAGCTGGCCTCGCGGGCACCCGGCGCTGGCCCCGAGCACCGCGATCGGTATGCCAGCCAGCTCGAGGAGATCGACAGGCTTACCCGGCTGATTGACCAGATTCTCACGTTGGCCCGCGCCGAGTCCGGGCAGATCCGGCTGACCGAGTCACCCGTCAATCTGACCGATCTCGCTGCCTCGCTCGTGGAGCAACTCGAGCCGATCGCGGCAGCGAAGGCGATCGCGTTGCGGTCGGAGCCGTCGGGGGCCGTGGTGGTCGAGGGCGACGCCGCCTGGCTCCAACGCCTGCTGCTGAACCTTGTCGATAACGCCTTGAAGTTCACGCCGGAGCACGGCCAGGTCGTCGTCTCTGTCACGCGCGAGGGCCGCAGCGCACGGATCGACGTGCGAGACACGGGCGAGGGCCTGTCGCCGACCGACGCGCAACACGTGTTCGACCGGTTCTTCCGAGCCGACCCGGCCCGTTCCTCTTCAACCGATGGCGCAGGACTCGGTCTGAGCCTGGTCCAATGGATCGCGGCACAGCATGGCGGAACCGTCACCGTCCAGAGTCGTCTCGGCGAGGGCTCGACGTTTACGGTGACGCTGCCGATCGGTCGAGGCTGACGCTCGCCTCGCCCGTTCGTGCGCGTGGACGTTGCACCGCGCACGATTATCGCTGCCCGCATTAACGGAAGTTAATCTGCCCTTCACGAGCGCCTCACCTGCGCTGCGTCAAATGTCAGTAGATGACCACGACGTCAACAGCGCACTTACGCGCGAAGGAGGCAACATGCGGTCAATCCTGAGGAACTCGGTGATCCTGGCGGGTGTGTTCCTGCTGTTCGCTGGCGCGAACGCCAGCGCCGCGCTCGTCAACGTGCTGGAAGTCAAGGTGCCGTTCTCGTTCGTCGTCAACGGGCAGAGCTTTCCGGCCGGCCGGTACTCGGTCGCGCGCGACGACTTGACGTCGTCGGTCCTGCTGATCCGCGGCGAAACGGGGAACCACGCCGCCACGTTCGTGTCGACACTGCCCGCGGGTGGCCACGATCCGGCCGGGAAGGCGCCGGTCGTGACGTTCAAACGCTACGAGAATCAATACCGGCTGTCGAGCGTCTGGGAGTCGGGACAACTGGGGTGGAGTCTCGTCGGCCGGTGAGGCATGTCGCGCTCGGCACCGTCAGGTGCCAGCGCGACGATCACGCAACTGACAACAGGGCGAGGGCGTCATGAACATCGAACAGCGGACAGTCGGCGATGTGATCGTGCTGTCGATCACGGGCGACATCACGATGGACGGAGCTGGGGCGACGAGCGTGGCCGACAGAGTGCGAAGCGAGCTCCAGGAGGGCCACGATCGGTTTGTGCTCGACCTGGGACGCGTCCGATATGTGGACAGCGCGGGACTCGGGGAGCTCGTCCACGCACTGTCCGCCGTGCGGAATCGTGGCGGATCGATGAGGCTGCTCAACGTCACCAAGCGGCTCAAGGACCTGCTCGTGGTCAGCAAGCTCCTGGCGGTGTTCGATTGCTTCGATCAGGAGTCAGCGGCGATGGCCAGCTTCGAGCCGCAGGCTGGGTCCCGTTGACGGGGCCGAGGGCTACAGGTACTTCAGCAGTCCCGCCAGCGCGTCGTACAGCGCTGAGGCGATCGCCTTCGCGAGCGGAGAGGTACTCGCCCTTGGCCACCGAGTCGGCGACCATGACCGGCTGCGTGATCATCAGCCAGATGATGCCTCCGGCCAGCGCCACGGCCACAACGCCGGCGATTCCGACCAGGCTGAGGCTGATTCTGGCGAAGCTCATAAGATCGGCTCAGTGTACAACGGTCGTCCTCAGACAGAAGACGGCCGTCAGCGTCGCAGGGTTTGCTTCGAGTCTCAGAGGTTGGACGCTCGCCCCTTCTGGACAGTTCCTCTGCCCCCCCGCCGCCTGCCGACTGGGCACCGCCATCCACCGGACGGTTCAGGCCCCGGACATCAGAGATTCCTGGAGAGAAAACGGCACAACGTCAGTCCGTCGAGCCACTTGAAGGGACTCACACCTGTGCTGTAGTGCCCGCAGGGCAGCACCGCGAGCTCGTGTTCGATTCCGCGATTCCTGAACTCCTGCACGAGCATCCTCGACAGGTCGACCGGGAACGTCAGGTCGTAGCGGGCGTAGACGAGCAGCAGACGCTTGTCGCGCATGCGCTCCAGGTACGGATACGGCGAGATTGGCATCCAGATGCGCCGCAGGCTCGACAGGTCGATGTGGCCGTCGAGTCCCTGCCTGACGTGGTCGGTGGAGAGGCCCGACCAGACGACATCAGCAAAGTAAGGGGAAATGTGGTTCAGGGCAGCTGTCCGCAGGCGCGGCTCGTGCGCGGCCGTGAGCATCGCCAGGCACGAGCCCAGGCTCGTCCCGAGGATGCCGATCGACTCATAGCCCTGCGACGCGAGCCACTCGACTCCGCGCCGGGCGTCGAGCACCGCCTGGCGGCACACCTGTGCGGTCCGGCCGACGTTGGAGCTCACGATGTAGTCCGCGCGGCGGAGTTCCGGCGGCTTGCGCTCGTCGTGATAGGGGAGGCTCAGCCGGAGCGCGCTGATCTTGAAGCGGTTCAGGAGCCGGCACAGGCCGACATGTCCTTCGGAGTCGGCGTTCCACTGAGGCAGCACGATCACGGCCCGCCGGCGTCCAACCGGCGAGCCGTCCGGCAAGTATCGCGCCCGCACGAGGTTATTTTCAGCGTGCGGCGTCTCCACGGCGCTTGGATACGACAGCCACTCACCGTCGAGCGTGAAGTCCGAGCAGGGCGGGAGGGCAAAGAACTGCTCGCTCGTGGCGACCATCCGGTCCGCCCACTGCTCGAGATGCGCGCCGGGCGACGCCGTGCCGCCGGCACCGTTCACCCATTCCAGTCCCCACTCGAACGGCCGCACGACCCGATCGCTCGACACTGACGCCAGCCGCCGCTCCCACGCGTGAAAAACGCCGCTCAGCACCCCGGTTGCCTCATTACTCCTATTGTCTATCCTTTCCTATGAGGGGCGCGCGGTCGCCTGCAGGCATTGCTCGACTGCGCCGGCGACGGCCAGCAGGCGGTCGGTGTGGTGGCGGCGCCCCACCACCTGCACGCTCCGAGGCATGGCGTCTACGGCCTGAGGCGCGGGAAGCGCGACCGATGGGTGGCCGGTGATGTTGAACAGTTGCGTGAGCCGCAGCATGGCCGCGCGGACCGGCTCGAGCGTGCCGTTGACGTCGACCGTCGCCGCCCCGAGCACGGGTGCCGGAATCGGAAGCGTCGGCACGAGCAGCGCGTCGCACGCGTCGAGCGCGCGGTCGACGTCCGCCGTCAGGGCCTGCCTCAGGTCCAGGGCGCGCACGTAGTCTTCCGCGAGGAGATACCGCCCCATCTCCAGCCGTATCCGAACGCCCGGAGAGTAGAGCGACGGCGAGCGCTCGAGATAGCGCGCGTGATACCGCGATGCCTCGGGGAGGACGATGTGGAGGTAGACATCGGGTGTCCACGCGGCGTGCTCGACCGCGACGTCGCGGATCGTATGGCCCGCGGCGGTCAACGCCTCGCACGTCCGGTCCAGTGCCGCCCTCACACCGGGGTCGATCCGATCGCAGAAGTACGGCCGCGGCACGCCGAAGGCGACGCGTTCACGGCCTGTCAGGACCGGCACGGGCTCACCCGGCGCTCGCCCGGTGAGCACGGCGAAGAGCAGAGCGACGTCCGTCACGGTCCGCGCCATCGGTCCCAGATGGTCCAGCGTGGTGCTCAGGGGGACGACGCCATCGCAGGCGATCTCGCCGGCCGTCGCTTTGAGGCCGACCGTGCCGCAGGCCGCCGATGGGATGCGGATCGACCCGCCCGTGTCGGTACCGAGCGCACCGAAGCACATGCCCGTCGCCAGCGCCGCGGCGGCGCCGCCGCTCGATCCGCCTGCCGATCGTGACGGGTCGTGCGGATTCCTGACGGGGCCGAAGGCCGACTCCTCGCTCGTCGTGCCGAAGGCGAACTCGTGGAGGTTCGTCTTGCCGATGATGACCGCGCCGGCGGCCTTCAGCCTCGCAATCGCGGGTGCGTCGGTCGTCGCCACCGCCGCCGGCTGCGCCGATCCCGACGTCGTCTTTGTGCCGGCGACGTCGATCAGATCCTTTGCCGAGATCGGAATGCCGTGGAGTGGACCCCGATAGTGTCCCTCGCGAATCTCACGCTCGCACTGCGCGGCGTCAGCCCGGGCCTGCGCGTCGAGCCGGGTGATGAACGCGTTTATCTCGGGCCGGGCGTCGATCTGCGCCAGGCACGCCTGCACGAGCGCGACTGGCGAGAGGGCACCTGATTGCACCAGGGGTGCGACGTCGACTATCCGGCGGAGATCCGGTTTCATGACCGGGACGGGTCCGTTGAAACGTCCGCGGATGGTGCGCCGGGTAGGTTGCGGACATCGAGCTCCGCGTCGGCCGCACGCAGGGCCGCCGTCGATCGCGCCAGCGACTCGAGCAGCGGCTTCAGCTCCGGCAGGCCACGACGTTCCGCGTCGGCGCACGCGGCCGCGAGCCAGGCTTCCACTTGTGCAGTCATCAAGCTCACCGTCTCAATCGCGAGCGATCGCCGATCGGTCACCCGCCCATCCACCAACGAATCTACAATGTAACCCAAAGTGACGACACCCATCCTGGCAGCGGTCATGCCGGCGCCGCGGCAGCCGATCGAAATCCGCGAGTTTCCCCGTCCCGACCTTCCGCCCGGCTCGGCGCTGCTGCGGACGACGCGGTCGGAAGTCTGCGGAACCGACGTCCACCTCTGGCACGGCCGGCTGGCGGGTGTGCCGTATCCGATCATTCCGGGGCATGTGTCGGCGGGCGTGCTCGAATCGATTCGCGGGCCGCTCCGGGGACTCGACGGGTCGCTCCTCCGCGAGGGCGATCGCGCCGTCTTCTTCGACGTGCATCGGACATGCGGGCAGTGCCGCGCGTGCACCGTTCACCACACCCCGACCCGCTGCCCGGCCAGACGCGTCTACGGCATCACCGATTCGGCGCGCGAGGGCTTGTATGGCGGCTGGTCGCAATTCATCTTTCTCGAGCCAGGCGTTGGCATTGCCCCGCTCCCTGACGCCGTCAGCGTGGATGACTACATCGGCGGCGGCTGCGGCCTGCTGACGGCCGTGCACATCCGTGAGCGCGCGGCCCTGCGTCCCGGCGACAGCGTGCTCGTCCAGGGCGTTGGTGCGGTCGGGTTGTGCGCGATAGCCTTGTGCCGGATCGCGGGAGCGTCGACCGTGTTTGCCGTCGGCGACCCGGCCTCTCGACTGACGCTGGCGCGCCAGATGGGCGCCGACGAAGTGTTCGCGCTCGGTTCGACGACGGTGGAGGAACGATTCCAGGCCGTTCGCGACCGCACCAGCGGCGAGGGCGTCGATGTCGTCATCGAGGCCGCCGGTTCGGCGCGGGCCGTAGAGGAAGGCGTGACGCTCGTCCGCGACGGCGGGCGGTACGTCATTGCCGGACACTACACCGACGTTGGTCCGAGCACCATCAACGCGCATCAACACATCAATCGCAAGCACCTCGAGATCCGCGGCTGCTGGGGCAGCGAGTCCCGGCACTTCCTCGAGGCGCTCTCGATCCTCGAAGCCCACGGCGACGTCCCGTGGCGGGCCATCGGCGCGCGCGCCTACCCGCTCGCCTCGCTGACTCAGGCCCTCGAAGATGCCGAGGCCATGCGAATCACGAAGGCGCTGGTCGATCCGTGGGAATGACCCGCTGCCAGCTTCCAGCCTCCAGCGTCCAGCTCGAGATGGAGGGTTCATAGAAAGTGAAAGCTGGAGCTGGGAGCTGGACGCTGGAAGCTGGAAGCTGGGAGCTGTCGTGATGCGCCACACCAAAATCATCGCCACCATCGGCCCGGCATCCGCGAGCCACGACGTCATCGACGCGCTCGTTGTGGCCGGCGTCGACGTGTTCCGCCTCAACTTCTCGCACGGAACCCACCAATCCCATGCCGGGAGCTACGCACGCATCCGCGAAATCGCGTCGAATGCCGGACGGCACGTGGGCATCATGCAGGACTTGAGCGGGCCGAAGATCCGCACTGGGCCGCTCGACGGCGATACGCCGCTCCCACTGAAGGAAGGCGAGTCGCTCGTGCTTGCCGAAGGGCAGGCGCCGAGTCAACCCGGCCGCATCTTCACGCCGTACGGCGAGCTGGTGCATTCGGCGCAGCCCGGCAACCGTCTGCTGCTCGACGATGGACGGATCGAGCTCGAAGTCGTGGGGCGTTCGGCCGCGGGGCTGGAAGTCGTCGTGGTCAACGGCGGGTTGCTTGGCGGGCACAAGGGCATCAACGCGCCCGGCGTCGCCCTGCCGCCCTCCGCGCTCACCGACAAGGACATCGAGGATCTGCAGTTCGGCCTGCGTCTCGGCGTGGATTTCGTGGCGCTGAGCTTCGTGCAGACGGCCGAAGACGTCGCGCGTGCGCGCGGGCTCATCGACAAGGCCGGCCGCTCGACGCCCGTTATCGCCAAGATTGAGCGTCCCGCCGCCGTCAACAATCTCGACGCTATCCTGCGGGTCGCGCAGGGCGTGATGGTCGCGCGCGGCGATCTCGGCCTCGAGATGCCGCTCGAGCAGGTGCCCCGCGTCCAGAAGCAAATCATTCGCTCCGCTCGAGCCCTGGGGCTGCCAGCCATCGTGGCGACACAGGTCTTCGAGTCGATGCGCGTGGAGCCGAGGCCGACACGCGCCGAGGTCAGCGACGCGGCCAACGCCGTCGACGAAGGCGCCGATGCGATCATGTTGGCCGGCGAGACCGCGGCGGGCGCCTATCCCGTGCGGGCGGTCCAGATGCTCGACGCCGTCATCCGTGATGCCGAGTCGATGCTGCCGCTAGTGAGTGTTCCTCCGGCGATCGACGCCGCCAGCAGCCGGCACGGTCAGGCGCTGGCGCAGGCGGCCGTCACGCTGGCGACGACCGGTCAGGCCGACGCTATCGTCGCCGTCACGACCGAGGGCCGCACGGCGCGGCTGCTCTCGGCGTGCCGCCCCGCGGCGCCGATTCTGGCGGCCACTCCTGATGGCGACGTGGCCGGTTCGCTCGCGATGCTCTGGGGGGTGCTGCCGTTCGTCACGGCCGAGCGCAACATCGATCGCCTGACCGCCGAGCTCGTCGATCGGCGGCTGCTCGCGCCTGGCGCGGTGGTCGTCTTCATCAACGTCAGTCCGGAACAGGACCGCATCGACGCCAATTTTGTGCACGTGCGGCAGATCAGCGCTCGAGGTGGTCCTTGAGCGAGGTCAAAGACGACTGCCAGCCTCGCGCGATGACCGCGTAGTAGCGGCGCCACCGTGGAGTGTCCTCGAACCCGCTCTGGCGCACGCGCAGGCGGCACGAGGCGCCCTCGAGCATGCAGCTGACCTCGAGTGCCATCGGCCCGATGGGCTCGTCATCGGGCGGAAGCCACCACGCGTCGGCGACGAAGAGCTCGCGGCCTGCCAGATACTCCATGACGGTGCCGTGGAAGACGCCCCCGAGGCGTCCGAGCAGGTCGTCGCGCTCGACGGTTGGCTCCCACTCGACCGCATAGACGCCAAGCGGCCGCGCGGTCGTCACCGATCGAATCGCCTGCCACCAGACGGCAAGAGCCTCGGGCTCGAAGAACGCCGACATCACCCGAGTCGGTGCGCAACGGATGAGCAGAGTCTGCTCGAACTGCGTCGGGGGGGCGGGATCGGGTTCGGGCGCCACGGCGTCATTCTAGCGTGGCTCGAGTGGGAAGAAGGGCTGAGCCCTGAGCCTTGAGACTAGAATAGTCGCATGGTGACAGAGACATCGACTGCGCCATCAGGCAAACCTCAGCCGGACGCGCACTGGGACGAGCACTACCGCGACGAGCGCGATGCGGCGTTCCTGTATCGGGCGATGGCCGCGTCAGAAGTCAACGGTGAACGGCGACAGCTCTTCGACCGGCTTGCCCGGGTCGAGGATCGTCACGTGCAGCGGTGGACGCAGCTCTTCGAGGAAGCCGGCCGTCCGTTGCCGTCCTACAAAACCGCGCTGCGTACCCGCGTGCTCGCCTGGGCCGCGCGGCGATTCGGGAACGATTTGATCCTGCCGCTGATGCTGGCCGAAGAAGGGCGCGAGGTGCAGTCGTACCTCGGCATGGCGCGGCAGTCGACCGACCGGCTGACGCACGCCGCGGCCGTCGACATCGCATCGGATTCAGCGATGCACGCACGCGAGCTCTCGGCGGCGATGGGCCGGGTCGGCGAGCCGTGGCACGTCGGCGGATCGGGCGGCTACCTCCGCAGCGTGGTGTACGGCTTCAACGATGGCCTCACCGCCAACTTCGGTCTGGTCGCGGGCGTGATCGGCGCCAGCGTCGCGCCGCACATCGTCATCGTCAGCGGCATCGCGGGAGCGATCGCCGACGCGCTGTCGATGGGCGCCAGCGGCTACCTCGCCGCGAAGAGCGAGGCGGAGGTGCAGGCGCATCAAATCGAGATGGAGCGGCACGAGATGCGGCTGATGCCGGATCTCGAGGAAGACGAGCTGGCGGTGATCTACGAGGCCAAGGGCCTGACGCCGGAGCGCGCGCGCGAGACGGCGCACGCGATGATGCAGGATCCCACGCAGGCGCTCGACGCGATGGTGCGCGAGGAGCTGAACATCCATCCGGCGGACCTGGCGCCGCTCAAGGACGGCATCGTGACCGGCGCGGCAACCGCGGTCGGCGCGTTCATCCCGATCGTGCCGTTCGTGACGATGGAGTTCGGCGGCGCGGTGTGGGTGTCGCTCGCGATCAGCATGCTGACCCACTTCGCGATCGGCGCCGCGCGCAGCCTCTTCACCGGACGAAGCCTCTGGGCGAGCGGCCGCGACATGTTCCTCGTCGGCTTCGGGGTCGCCGCGGTTGGCTATGCCATCGGGGAACTGGTCACGAAGTTCCTGTGACGTCGAGCGTTCCAGGGACTACTTCTTGCGCAGCGTCTGCACGTAGGCGACGACCGACCAGATCTGCTGTTCGGTCAGCTCGTCCTTGAACGCGGCCATCTTCGGCTTCCGGCGCCCGTTCGAGACCTTGAAGAACACCACCCCGTCCGAGTTGCGGTCGGCCCGCTTCGGGTTGGTCAGGTCCATGTCTTCGCGATGCTCGGGGTCCGCGTCCGGGCCGTCTCCAAGGCCGCCAGGACCATGGCACTTCACGCACTTGTCCTTGAACACGGCCTTGCCGGTCGCCAGCACTTTCGCGTCGACCTGCAGCGGGCTCTTCTTTGTGTCTGCATCAGCCGGCAGTTGCCAGCCGGTTCCCGACGGGTTCTGGCCGTCGCTCATCGCGGCTGCCGCCGCACCTGACGACCCCACGACCACTCCACACGCCACGACGACACCACACCCGATGATCACGAACCGTTGAATCATTGCGCTCCCCCCGATCGCCGCGCGACCTGACACACACCATTATCACAATTCTCGAGCTCTCGCGGCGCAGGACGCTTGAGGTGACGGAGTTAACGGGTTCAACACGGAGAAACGAAGACGAACGGAGACGCACGAAGGACCGGTCGCGCCGCGCGAAGCGCGGGTGGTATCGAGAGGGTGGCGCAACTCAAAGCACCCGGTGAGTTCTGCGATGCTTTGAGTTGCGCCACCCTCTCGATACCACTCGCCGGCCGTTGGCCGGCGACGCGACCGGTCTGCTGGTCGACTCGCATCGACAGCCTCCGTGCGTCTTCGTTCGTCTTCGTTTCTTCGTGTTGAACCCGTTGCCTCCGTCCACTCCCTGTCGTCAGGCACCTCTTGTTTGCGTTTACGTACCGATCTGTGGAACAGTTTTTTGCGATGCCCCATAAACAGCCGCTTGCCTACCACGACGTAACGTTCCTCGACAGTACTGACGCCCGTCCGATCCGCATCCTGGCGGAGTATCTCGATCCGCTCCGGCGATTCCGGGAGGAGAACATTCAGGACACGGTTGTCTTCTTCGGATCGGCGCGCGTCCATAGCCGAAGTGCAGCGCAGCGTGCGCTGCTGCGGCTGACGAGCGCCACGGGGCGCAAACGCGCCGGCCACGCGGCGGCGGTCAAGCGGAGCCGGAAGGCCGTGGAGTGGTCACGCTATTACGAGGACGCTCGCCAACTGGCGCACAAGCTGACCGAGTGGAGCTTGTCGCTCGAAGAGGCCCGCCGTCGATTCGTCGTGTGTTCTGGCGGCGGCCCCGGCATCATGGAAGCCGCCAACCGCGGCGCCTACGAAGCCGGCGGCAAGACGATCGGCCTGAACATCCGGCTGCCGTTCGAGCAGGGGCCCAATCGCTACATCACCAAGGGCCTCCACTTCGAGTTCCACTACTTCTTCATGCGCAAGTTCTGGTTCGCGTACCTGGCGAAGGCACTCGTGATCTTTCCCGGCGGCTTCGGGACGCTCGACGAAATGTTCGAATTGCTCACGCTGGCGCAGACCCAGAAGCTCTCAAAGAAGCTGCTGGTCGTGCTGTATGGAAGCGAGTACCGGGATGCCGTGCTCGACGTCAAGCCGCTCGTGGAATGGGGCGCCATCGAAGAACGCGACCTCGGGTTGCTCAAACGAGTCGACACTCCGGACGCGGCGTTCGAAGCGCTGAAGAGGCACCTCATCAAGCACCATATGGTCCCCGCGACGAGGCAGGAGAACCGCGCGCCGGGGATTGCGAAGACGCGCGGCTGAAAGTGGGAAGTCTGACTTCAGACTGCCCCTAGTACAGCAGGTACGGTTCGCGCAGCCGGCGGAACCGTTCTTCATCCGCGCGCCAGGACTCAACCAACGCGGCCACGCTCCCACCTTCGGCTAACGTGAGGCGCAGGCGATTCGAGCCGTAGAGGATGTCGATTGGCTCCTTGTCGTGCTCGTACTCGGTACGGTGGCTCCCGCCACGCGAACTGCGCCGGATCTTCGCGGCGGAACTCGTCGATGAGCTCCACGGCAGCGCGCAGGGGCTGGAACGCCCGCCGCTCGACGACGTGGATCTGACAGCCGCCGCACGTCTGTCGGGCGTGCTTCTGAAAAGTCGGCTCGAAGAACACGGGCCGGAAGTGGGCGCCCGGAAGTCCTCTGGCGTTCATCGCGGCAGCCAGCCGCTCGCCGTCAATCCACGGGGCACCGATGAGCTCGAACGGACGCGTCGTCCCGCGGCCCTCGGAGAGCTTCGTGCCTTCGATGAGGACCGCACCGGGATAGACGATGGCGCTGTCGAGCGTCGGGAGATTCGGCGAGGGGATGATCCAGGGAAGCCCCGTTTCGTCGAAGTACATCGATCGCCGCCACCCGTCGAGCGCGACAACGTCGAGGCGCGCCCCGATGCCGAAGGCGTCGTTGAAGAGCCGCGCGAGCTCGCCAATCGTCATGCCGTGCCGCATCGGAATCGGGAATTGTCCGACAAACGAGCTGCAGGTCTCCTCGAGGCACGCGCCTTCCACGTCCTCGCCGCCAATCGGGTTCGGCCGATCGCAGACCACGACCGGCAGCCCGTGGCGCGCGGCGGCGCGCATGCAGTTGGCCATCGTGTAAATGTAGGTGTAGACCCGGGTTCCCACATCCTGCAGATCGATGACGAGCACGTCGAGGCCTTCGAGCATGTCGGCGGTCGGCTCGCGAGTGTCGCTGTAGAGCGAGAAGACGGGCACGCGCCGCAGGCGGTCCTCGCCGTGGGGGGTTTCGATCATGTTGTCCTGCAGGTCCGATCGGAACCCGTGCTGAGGCCCGAAGAGCGCGGCCAGCGTGACATCGGGATCGCCGTGCAGCCTGTCGGCGCTGTGTGTGAAGGTGGCGTCGATCGACGCCGGGTTGCAGACGAGGCCGACGCGGCGGCCCGCAATCAGACGGCGATCGACGGTGAGCAATCGATCGATGCCGGGCGTGACGATCTGGTGGCCGACAAGCGAGGAGACAGGCATCCCGAGATTGTAGCGCCCGCCGCGCGCCCCGGCTAGGTGCTTGCGCGCCCGCCGCGCGTGCGGCGCGCCAGCGCCCGGGCCAGGAGTCCGGCGCACATCGCATCGGCGAAGACGTTGCACCGGAATCGATGGAACGTCTCCCGGTCGTGCCTGACGAGGACGACGTCGCGGTCCTGCTGCACGACGTCGGCGACCGTATGCCAGGGAAGTGTGAGGGCGCGGCCACCACCGGCAAAAATCGCGCGCGCACCGGTGAGGATGAGCCGCCCGCTCGGCTGTGACGCGTCGTCGGGCATCGACGACGGCGCACTGAAATGACACGTGTCGGTGCCGACCACGCGGTGGCCCGTTTCGACGACCGGCAGCCGATCGGCCGCGACCGCCGCTCGCAGCCGAGAGACCTGCTCGAGCCCGTCGAGCATCTCGCGCTCGATCTCGATTTCCTCTTCAGGCAGCGCGAGGTCGTTCAGATCCACCGAGAGCGAGGCCACCACCTCAGCTTCCGGCGCGGCCGCCGCTTCATGCCACCGTCGCCGCCAATCCTCCAGTTTCGCACCACCGCCATTCGCGCGGCGCTTCCTCAACCATCCAAGCACGGGGGATATGTTATCAGTCGACAGTCGGCGGTCGACAGTCGTCAGTCGCAGTCGTCAGTCGCGAGTCGACGTGTCGACTGCGCGACTGTCGACTGGGACTGACGACTCGGACTGAGGACTGCGACTGCCGACTGTCGACTGCCGACTGTCGACTGGGATACAGTTCCCCCACCCATGCGCAAGATCGATCTGACGAACTTCCAGGTCGCCACGAGCGAGACCGCGCGGCAGATTAACCGGCGGATCACGCTGAATTTCCTGCGGCATCACCAGCCGATGTCCCGGGCGGATCTGTCCCGTCGTTCGGGGCTTCAGCGCAGCACCGTCTCGGCCATCGTCGACCAGCTGATCGATGAAGGGTGGGTCACCGAGGGCGCCATCGGCCGGCTGCCGCGCGGGAGGCGGCCCCGGTTCCTGCACCTCAACGTCGAGCGCACGGGCATCGTGGGCGTGAATCTCCGGCCGGAGACGACGACGGTGGGGCTGGCGAACGTGGACGCGCGGTTCGAGGCGCAGCGCTCGTTTCCGACGCCTGGAGATCCAGCCGTGTTCGTACGCTCGGTGGCACGGACGATTGCCAGCCTGCGCGCCGCGCATCCGCGGATGGTGTGCGAAGGAGTTGGCGTCAGCCTGCCCGGACGAGTCGATGCGGCCGGACGGCTCGTGTTCGCGCCGAACCTCGGCTGGCGCGACGTGGACCTGCGGCGGATGCTCGAGTCGGCGACGGGGCTGCCGGTCAACGTTGAGAACGCCGCGAACGCCTGCGCGCTCGGGGAAGTCTGGTTCGGCCGGCACGATGAACACCTTCGGCATCTCGTTGCCGTCACCGTGTCGGAAGGCATCGGCGTTGGCGTGCTGCTGAACGGGCAGCTGGTGCACGGCGCGAACGCGATGGCCGGGGAGTTCGGGCACATGACGCTCGACGAAGCGGGCCCGCCCTGCTGCTGCGGCAAGCGCGGATGCTGGGAACGCTACGCGTCGAATTCCGCGGCCGTGGAGTACTACACGAGCGGAGTCCAGGCGAAACGCGGGCAATCGCAACAGGGCCTGCGATTCGAGGATGTCCTGAGACTGGCCGACGAGGGAGACCCGCGCGCCGTCGAGACCATCGAACGTATGGCGCACTTCCTCGGTGCGGGCCTGGCCACGATCGTGACCGGCCTGGCGCCGCAGCTCATCGTCGTCATTGGCGAGGTGACGAGCGCCTGGGACCGCGTCGGCCCGATCGTGGCCGAGGTGCTCGAGCGCCGTGCGTTGAAGGAAACGCCGACGCGGATCATTCCGACCGACCACACGACGCAGCCACGGCTGCGCGGCGCAGTAACGCTCGTCGTCCAGCAGCACTTCGGCGTGCCCAACGTCGCGTGAGTGCGTGTCAGGCGCGGGCGGGAGTGAAGCACAGCATCTGCTGCTGTTGCGGGTGACGCCAGTCGCCGATGAGCCGTGCGGCAAGCCCTGCCGCGCCGCCGAGCGTCACCATTTCTTCCCAGGAGTAGTGAAACGGATCGGCGCCGAAGTATGTCGTGATGCCGCCGGGCTCGTGCCAAATCGGCTCGTGGTGCGCGGAGCGCGGCGATTGAAAGAAGCTGGCGTAGAAGCGGCCGTGCGGTTCGAGGACCTCGCTGACGGCGCGCAGGCAACGCGCGATGTTCGCCGACGGCAAGTGCGTGAACAGCGATATCGCGATGGCGTAGTCGAACGCCGCGCCGAACAGCGACACTTCGAAGGCGTCATTCACCAGCAGCCGTGCCCGGCGATTGATCCCCGAGGCTTCGAGCTCGCGCCTGCCGGCGGCGACGAGCGACCGGTTCCCCTCGATGCCGCAGTAGTTTCCCTCGTCCAGGTACGCCACCAGGTGGACGCCGCCGCGCAGCGCGCCGCAGCCGATGTCGACCAGCGTGTGCTCGGGCCGCAGGCCCTCCGATCTCAGGAAGTAGAACTGCAGCGCGCCGACTTCGTCCCACTGGCCGCCGACCAGCTCGCGGTGCACGCCCGCGGCAATCTCTTCCTCGCTGAGCTCACGCGAGTACGCGTTGATGGGCTGCTTGTGAGGATGCGATGTCATCGAAGCACATCCTACCTCAGCCACCTCATCCGCAGGCGCACCCCGAGGCAACCATTGTTCGAAAGGGCTCTCTCGAACGTTGTCTCAGGCAGTGCATACTGCGCGCGCGATATCAGGCACTGTCGAGGTGACCCATGAATGACGCCGTGAACATGACGACAAGCGGGAAGAAACCGTGCAGCGACTGCGACCGGGAACCGAAGGGCGCGATGCGCGTCGGGCCGACGCCGCCTCCCGAGCCGGCCGGAGCGCGGATCATCTCGCTTGCGAAGCTGAGCTGCGATGGCGTCGAGGTCACGCAGGCCATTCAGAACATGAATCACGACGTGCCGCTCGTGGCGCGCAAGCGGACGGTCGTGCGCGTGTATCTGAGCGCGAATACCGGCGCGCCGATTGCGGTGCAGGGCGTCCTCAAGGCGCGCCGGCTGCCGAACGGACCCTGGCGGGCGGTTCGATCGCTTGGACCAGCGACGATCGACCCGGCGGAGAACGGTCAGCTTCGACTGAAGCGGGAGCACGAGTCGAAGAGCCTCAACTTTCTTCTTCCCGAATCGGTCTGCCATGCGGGTTTCACGGAGGTGCGTCTCGTGATCCTCCATCAGACAGGCCCGTTCGCGCTGCTGAAGGTTCCCGCGAACGCGCGGCGCAAGGTGCGGTTCCAGGTGACGCCCCCGCTCAGAGTGCGCATCCTCGGCGTGCGGTTCCAGGGGGGCAGCCCACAGGTGAGCATGTCGCCCTCCGTCCTCGACTACACGTTGATACAGTCGTGGCTCGGGCGGGCGTACCCGGTCGCCAGTGTGGAGTGGTCGCAGGCGGCGGTCGACGCGCCTCAGGCGTGGCCCTTCGACGCGTCGATCATCAACACCTTCGTCCGCGGCATTCGAACGACGGACGTGCTCGGCGGCGTGGATGCGCGGACGCACTATTACGGACTCGTCTCCGACGGGGGTGGCGGATTCTTCATGCGGGGTCTCGCGTCGGGTATTCCAGGCGCCGCGGATCCGTCGACGGTTGCGTCGGGTCCAACCGGGCCGAATACATGGGGCTGGGATCTCGACGGTTCGTATGGCGATTGGTACACCGGCCACGAGCTCGGCCACACCTACGGACGGTTCCACGCCGAGTTCTGTGGCGCCGCTGGCGGCGCGCCGTACCCATTCGTGAACGGCCAGCTGTCGAACGCCGACGGCGCGTTTGTCGGCTTCGACACGGGCGATCCCGCTCACGGGCTGCCGATGCGGGCGCTTCCCGGCACCATCTGGCACGACGTCATGACCTACTGCACGTTCCAGTGGTTGTCGACGTTTACCTATACTGGTATTCGCGACCGGCTGATTCAGGAGGACGGATTGCCCGCGGGTGCCGTTCTGCCTGGAGGACGCAAGGGTCGACGAGGCGGCAGCATGGCAGGCACTGGCGCAATTCACGTCGTCGCGGCAGTCAACCTCACGCGCGGCTTCGGCACCGTGCGGCACGTCACTGCTCTTGCGGGCGTGGCGCCCGGCCGCGCCCTCGAATCGGCTCGCACGAGCGCGCGGCAGAAACGGAACACGCGCGGTCCCTCGCTGGCGCTGCGACTCTACACGCGCGGTGGCCGTGCCGCTCAGGAGTTTCCAGTCACCTTCATCGCCGACGCGTGCCGTGATGCGGGCGACGACGAGACCGGTGTGATTGATGCGTTGCTCCCGCCAGCCAGGAACGCGACCCGGCTGGAGCTGGTCCTGAACGGCAGCGTCGTCGACACGTTCGTCGCGGGATCGACTGGCGCCGTGCGCGACATTCGTCAGGCGCCGCGAGCGCTGAGACGCCGGGCCGGTGCCGAAGCCGAAGATGCGGATCCCGTGCTCACCTGGCGGACTGCTGCCGCTGGCGCACGAAGCCGCGGAGGCGCGGCCGGCGCGCCGGGACCGACCTACACGGTCCAGATCAGCACCGACGACGGTCGCACCTGGCAGACGGCGGGCTTCGCGTTGCGCGAGCCGCAGGTCACGATCGATCGCCAGATGATCGGTGAAGCCGAAACCGTGCGCGTGCGGGTCACAGCCACGAACGGGTTCGAGAGCGCGAGCACCGAGAAGACGATGAAGGCAGCCGATCTCTAAGCCAGGGGCACGCGGCTCGCGGTTGGTGTCACGATGCCGTCAGCCTGTGCCGTCGACGGACTGCGGGACACCTGCGCGGCGACCGGCGCGCGACCCGGCGTGAGCACGATAGCCGCGTTGAACGCGATCGCGGCGACTTGAACGGCAAGGGTGGCGGCCATGATCCAGGCCGGAACGGCGGTCGGTATCGGGCCGCCGTCGAGGACCATCATGGCCGCCGCACTGGCGGTGACGAGGGCGATCCGGCCGCGTGTTCGCCAGTGGCCCTCGGCCGCCACGAGCGTCAGAAGCCAGAGCGTGCCGACGAGCGCGTAGGCATCGGGGACGAACGGGCTTCGGAACGATGCCAGGCTGAGGAGACCGAGCCAGACCTGCGCTTTGCGAAGGCGCAGGCGCTCCGGATCCATCGGCCCTGTCGCGAGCGCGCGCAGTTGCCACGCAGAAACGAACGACAGCGGGACGAGCCATACGGCATAGAGGCTGGCGGCGCGGCTTGCGGCTATCGCTCCTGTCCACGGCACGCCGAGGAACCGGAGCTTGATGACGAGTCCGTGCACGCCGTAGTTGATGGCGGCCGCGTCGGCGGCTTCCAGCCAGGGGAACGCCTGCCCTGATTCGATGCGGGGCAGCTGATACCGGAAGAAGTCCACGAACGGCGCGCTGCCGACCAGGAGCCACGCGGCGGCCGTGAAGACGACGCTCCAGGCCACGGTCCAGGCAATCGCACGCCACTGACGCTCGACCAGGAGCAGCACACCGAGCAGGCCGGGAAAGATTTTGCTCACGGCCGGGAATCCAAGCGCAAAGCCTCCGCGCGCCGCGTGACCGCGATCGAACGCGATCATCCCGAGCACCGTCAGGGCAAACGCCGTAAGCTGGAAGTTGCCGATCTGCAGTCCAAGCCGCATCGTCTGCGACAGCCACATCACCGGCACGAGCAGCAGCACGAGCAGGCCGCTCGATCCCCCGATCCACCTCGCCAGCTGCACCATTGCGGCAAAGAGCACGATGCCCTGAATGGCAAACCACAGTCGGCGGATGGTCAGGAAGTCGAGGCCCGCGGCGACTGCCGCCCGCGGCAGGATGAGAAATGCCGGCGGATACTGGTAGAGATCCACTTCGAAGGTCCCGATGGAGCGCGGCATGTTCTGGCCGGGCCGCGTCGGATCCGAGTACTGCGCAATGTCGAAGATGTTGGCGCCCGTTGGCGCGAGGCGCGCCGCTTCGGTGTACGAGCTCAAGCAGCTGTGCGTGCGAAAGAACGCCCGCTTGGGCAGGACCGACAGGTCGACGCGGGCCTCATCGAGCATGAAGGTGCTGAGGCGGGCCATACAAATCGTCGCCGCGCCGAGCACCACGAGCACGGACACGACCGCTGGCCAGTACAGTCGCTGATACCCGATCGCGCGCGCCTGCTGCGCGGTTCGCCACAGGACGACGATGGCAGTGCTGGCGACGAGCGCGCTCGTGATCTGCCACGGCACTCCGACCGCCGCGAGGCCGACGACGAGCGGCGGTCCGGTCAGGCATGCGGCGAGCACGAGGATCAGGGTTCCCATCGTGATCGCGGATAGTATCCTGTAACGTGCATTCCGGCGTGACAGGACAAACCGAGAATCGGCCTGGACGCCCGCTTGTTGCGTCCAGGCCAGCTCGCCTTAACGTGCGCTACTGCTCAATCCTCCACACTTCGCCGGCTCCGACCGTCACGCCGTTGTTCGTGACGTAAATCACCCCATCCCAGTCGACCAGCAGCGACGTCGGACGCGTGAGGCCGGTGACGACCGTCGTGCGTGTGCCGTCAGGCGCGATCTTGATGATGAGGCCCTGGCCGGGCCCGCCAAACACGTTTGGCGGTGGGTTGACCCCGGACGTGTGTTGCAGCACGTAGAGGCTGCCGTCCGGGCCGAAGTCCAGGTCGATGACCGTCTGGAGACCTGCCGCGAAAACCTCTGGAGGCGCGCAGGGCAGGATCCTGTAGACGCTTGATGCGTTGGGCAAAAAAGGAAAGCCGGTCAGCAGCCCGACGTAGTAGGCGCCGTCAGATCCCATGACGACCGACGTTGGCACCGGGTCGACCGTCCCCGCTGGCCCACCGACGGGGCGCGGCAGTACGGCGAGCGTCGAGACGTCACCGTTGGCCGCGACTCGAAGAAGCGCATTGGCTCCGGCGTCAGCGACGATGCGAGCGCCGGCCTGGGCGAGCAGCCCGTACGGATTGGTATCGATCGGTCCGCCGGCAGGATTCGCTTCCACTTCGTGGGCCGAAATATCGGCAACCACGCGCCACGCGCGCGTGCGTCGCGCAAAGAAGCTTCCGAACCAGAACGGGCTATCGTCATCATCCCAACCGAAGTCGCGATGCGACGGACCGGGTGCCACCTGTACGAGCGTGCCGAGCTGCTCGCCACCGGGACCGTAACCGGGGCGGACGGTAGTCGGGTCCCCGCCCAGACCGATAGTCATGAACGTGCCCCCGCGCCCCAGGAACGAGACGTCGTGGGGGCCCCCCACTTCCGGATTCGCGGTGAGGTCGGAGACCGAAGGCAGGCGGGTCGCGACCCTCTCCTGTTTGCCGCGCCAGACCCTGGTCAGCGCTCCAGTCGTTCCAAAGCAACGCTTCAATCCACGAAGGACCTGACAATTGGTCGGACCCTCCGGGCCTCCTTTGCCCGCTTCAGCCACATACAGGGCCCCCTCCGGCCCGAAGGCCAGACCGCGGGGATTCTCGAGCCCCTTCATCACGACCGTTGTTTCGTTCCGTGCCGCCGGACTGGCCGACAGGGAGGTCAATACAGCAAATCCCGTGAGTACGCCGACGCCAAGCCACACCCGACTATTTCTGACCATGTTTGCCTCCTGAGGCCTTCCTGGCCAGTACAAGCGGAAAAGCGTGCCGGGAAGTGCAACGGGGTAAACTCGTGGCCTGTGAAGGTCAACAGTGATCCGGGCGCCGACCTGACGGGGCTGCTCCAGGCGTGGAGCCGCGGCGAGGCTGATGCGCTCGACCACCTGGCGCCCCTGGTCCATCGCGAGCTCCGGGAGATGGCGCGCCGGCTGTTGTCGAGAGATCGAGGGGTCGCCGGCGTACAGCCGACCGACCTGGTGCACGAGTCGTACGTGCGCCTCCTCGACTGGCGGACCGTGCGCTGGGCGAATCGGGCGCACTTCTTTTCCACGACCGCGCGGATGATGCGCAGGGTGCTCGTCGATCAGGCGCGTGCGCGGCAGTCCGCCAAGCGCGGGGGAGGCGTCAGCGACCTGACGCTCGACGACGCGGATTTTGCGGCCCCTGAACCATCCGTCGACGTCGTCGCGCTCGAGAACGCGCTCGAGGCGCTTGCGGCGATCGATTCGAGGCCAAGTCAGGTCGTCGAGTTGCGCTTCTTCGGCGGGTTCAGCGTGGAGGAGACGGCCGAGGCGCTGGGCGTGTCCGTGCGGACCGTGATCAACGACTGGAACACGGCGCGGGCCTGGCTTTATCGCGAGCTGGCCACGACGCGAAGAGGCCCGGAATGAATGCCAAGACCTGGCAACAGCTCTCGACCTGGCACAACGCCTGGCTTGCCGCCGATCCGGTCGAACGTGCGGATCTCCGAAGCCGGCTCGCCGAGGAGCAGCCGGAGCTCGTGAGTCATGCTGACGAGCTCGTGGCCGCGAGCACCGTCCTACACGATTTCCTCGAGACGCCGGCGTTCGTGCTGGCGGCACAACATCTTGCCGACGAGGAGCCGACGCTCGCCGCGGGCACAATCGTCGGGCCCTACTGTGTCGTATCGTTGCTGGCGCGCGGCGGGATGGGTGACGTCTACCGCGCGACCGACACCCGGCTGCGACGCGACGTCGCGCTGAAAGTGCTCGCCTGCACTGATGCGATCGACGGCCGCCGGGTCGAGCGCTTCCTTCAGGAAGCGCGGCTCACGGCGGCGCTCGACCATCCCAATATCGTCAAGATCTACGACGTCGGGGTCTTTCACGACCGTCCCTATCTCGTCGCGGAATTGCTCGAAGGCGAGACGCTGCGTGCCCGCATTGGATCCGGATCGATTCCTCCCGCGGCGACGGCGAAGATTGGCGCGGAGCTGGCCCGCGGCCTCGCCGCCGCGCACGCCGCCGGTCTCATCCACCGCGACTTGAAACCCGAGAATATCTTCCTGACGCGATCGGGCGTGACCAAGATTCTCGACTTCGGCATCGCCAAGCTGGTCCAGGACGAGGCCGCGCGCGAGAGCCCCTCCACGATGACGGGAGTGTTGCTCGGCACAGCGGGCTACCTCGCACCCGAACAGATTCGCGGCGACACGGCCGATGGCCGCGCCGATCTGTTTGCGCTCGGGTCGATGCTGTTCGAGACCCTCACCGGTGTGCGTGCCTTCGCGCGCGCACACACGGTCGACACGCTCCACGCCATCCTGCACGACCCCGTCCCCGCGCTGCTCGACGATCGGGAGGACGTATCACCCGCCCTTCGCGCGATCGTTGGTCGCCTGCTGGAGAAGGATCCCGCCGACCGGTTCCAATCCGCGAGCGATGTCGTCTGGGCGCTCGAGCAGTCGGTCGGCGATTCGACTGCGACCGTGACCCGCGTGTTCCGCCACGCGCCGCCATGGCCGCGCCGATCCCTGGTGTGGCCAGGTCTCGTGGCGGCGATCGTTGGCGCACTCGTGGGCGTGGCGTGGTGGAGCGGACGGCAGGGGCCCGCACCGGCGCTCGCCTCACCGCTCACCCGGTTCACCTGGCCGCTGCCGGCGGGGATGAACCTGGGATCGTCACCCGTGGTCTCACCAGATGGCAGCCGCATCGCGTTTGTTGGACACCAGGCGTCGACGGCGAAGCTGTACGTTCGCGCACGAGCGTCGAGCGATGCAACGGCCGTTGTCGGCTCGGAAGGCGCCAGGCAGCCGTTCTGGTCGCCCGACGGCCGATCGATCGGGTTCTTCGCCCGGGGCAAGCTGATGAAGGTGGCCCTCGACGGCGGTGCACCAGTCGCGCTCGCCGACGCTCCCGACGGGCGAGGCGGCACCTGGAGCCCCTCGGGCATGATCGTGTTTCAGCCGGACTTTCTTGACGCCGGACTGGCGCGCATATCGGCCGAGGGCGGCGAGGTGCTGCCGGCCACGCTTCTCGATCCGGCCCACGACGAGCTGACCCACAAGTGGCCGGCGTTCCTCCCCGACGGTGTGCACTTCATCTATTTCGTGACGTCGCCGATCGACGATCGCCGCGGCGTCTACGTCGGCCGCGTCGATCGCCCCGCAGCGGTGCCCGCGGCCCGGCTGTTCGCCTCGGAATCCGAAGCCGTATTCGTGCCCACACCAGGATCGGCGATCGGTCACCTGCTCTCCGTCGCGGCTGGCCACATCGAAGCCCGCGCATTCGATGTCGAACGCCTCCGGGTCGTCGGCGATGCGCGAATCATCGGGGAGGCCGCGAGCATGACGGCGCGCGAGCCGATGATGCTGAGCGCATCCGCCGATGTACTCGCGTCTGCCGCGGTCAACCTGCCTTTTGAGGGCCGGCTCAGTTCGGTCGATCGGAATGGAGAGAACCTTCGCACTGAGCCGACGCCGCAGATGGTCAACTGGCCGCGCGTGTCGCCTGATGGCGGTCGGCTCGCTGTGATGCGCCTCGACTGGGTGCGGGGCAACCCCGACATCTGGGTAGAGGACCTCGAGCGCGGCACGCACACGCGGTTGACGACGACCATCGATTTCGACGTGATGCCGGTGTGGTCGCCTGACGGTCGGCGGCTGGCGTATCGGTCGGGCGTCAGGACCGCACCCTCCATCAGCCTGGCGGCGGTCGATGGAACCGGCCTGCCGGCGCGATTGGCGTGCCCGAGGTTACCGTGCGAGGCGACGGACTGGTCGCCAGACGGCGCGAATCTGGTCGTCAACGTCGGCAGTGATCCGATGGACGTCTGGCTGGTGCCGGTCGCGCCCGGCGGCGAAGCGCGGCCGCTGCTGGCCGGGACCTTCACCGAACGTGATGCGCGGATGTCGCCCGATGGTCGATGGATTGCCTACGTGTCGAACGAGTCCGGCAGGTATGAGGTGTCGGTCCGCAGCCTTTCCGGTCCGCCCCAACGCATCGTCGTGTCGAGTGGCGGCGGCGACCAGCCCGTGTGGCGCCATGATGGCGCCGAGCTGTTCTACGTCAACGCCGAGGGTCGGCTCCAGTCTGTGAGCGTGCGCGTGGAGGCCGGCCGCTTCCTGCCCGGCCCCCCTGTTCGCCTGAACGTGCCGCCGCTCGGCATGCGGCACTGGGGCACCATCTACGATGTGTCGCCGGACGGCAAACGGGTCCACTTTACGCAGGGCACCGACCAGCCGTCGTCGCACGATATCAGCGTCGTCCTCGGCTGGCGCGCGTTGCTACTTCCCTAGTCGCGCCTTGCGGCTGGCCGCCTCGGCACGCCAGCGGGCGCGGTTGATGCTGCCGAGAGGCGTCGTGTCTGGTGTGGAGTGTTCGGTCACGTCGATATGCCAGGCCTCGCACGTCGCGGCGGGCAGCTCCGACTTCGGGACGAGCGTGAGCCGCGCCACGATGTGAAACGGCGCCTGCGATTCCTTCCACTCGACGCTGGCGTTCTCAATCCAGAAGTTTGCGTCCCGGCGCCTTCCCCAGTACGTCATCGCCTGCGTGTCGAGGAATTGGAGCCCGAAGTCGAAGCAGCTCACCGTGGAGTCGGTTTCGAGATGCCGGACGAGCTCGTCCTGCAGCGTGTTCGGATCGTACTGCTCCAGGTCGGCGGCGGGATTGCCGACACACGGCGTCGCGGAGTACTTGATCACATCGGTCGGGCCGTGGCGGAACGGGACCGTGCTCCAGTAGCGCCGTTTCTGGTAGGCGAGCAGCGCCTGGTGTTCCTGCCGCTGGCCGAGCACGGCGGTCCTGCCGAAGGACAGCTTGTCTCTGAACGGGAGCGACCAGATGCCGGCGGCCATGCTCGGTGCGGTGACGACCTTGATCGTCGTCGCAAACGCGTGCGCGTCGTTGATCGGGAACGTCGTCTGGTCGTTGGTGGAGAAGTCCTGCCGCGTGCCGCCGGCGGGTTCGACCGCGAATGACATCGCGCGCACGTCGGGCTTGGAGTCGTTGTTGATGTTGGAGTCGGCGTTCGCGAACCGTACGGTGGCGGGATACTTTCCGGGCGTGGCATAGAGGCCCCTGGCGAGTCTGGCGGCGAGCGCGCGATCCGGGATGCTCGACACGATGTCGAGGACCTCGAACTCGGCCTGCGCGCAGACACCCTTGGCATGAGTGCCGCGCGCGAGGGGACGGTGCTGGCCGGCGGCGTCATGCGACTGGATCGTGAGGATCCCGTTCACGATGGCAGTGATGTCGGCTGACTCGGTCCGGCTCATCGTCTCGAGATCTGGCACGCTGAGCCATACGAGCGCCGCGACGAGAAGCACCACGAGGCCGAACGCGACAAGCAAACGTCGTCGGAGCATAGGATGACCTGGGATCTACCTGGCGCCGGCAACCTTCGGCGGCGAGCCGGGGGTCGGCGGCTCGGCGGTGTAGGTCTTCAGGAACTCGATGAGCGCGTAGCGCATGTCATCGGTCAGCGTCGGGTAGAAGGACCACTCGTGGCCGGTGTTCCAGTTGCCCCTCAGCCGCGTGTCCATCAGGAATCCGGTCAGGCCCGGCGAGAGCACGTACTTCGAACGATCGGTCTGGATCCCGAGCTTGATCGGGTCGTACTCGCGCTGACCGGTCGGGAACGTCACCGGGCGCTCGACGGCAGGCTTGAGCAGATCGTAAAGCGTCGGGACCGAACCGTTGTGCAGGAACGGGGCCGTCGCCCAGATGCCGACGAGCGTCTTGGATCGATAGATCTTGCGGCCTCGCGTGTCGTCCCACTTGTCCGCGTCGAGGAGCGGCGCGCGGAACGTCGGGTCCCACTGCGGTCCGCTTCGGATCTGCCGCTGCTCCCACTGCGCGATCGTCTGCGCATTCAAGTTCAGCTCCTGATAGGCCTTCTGCTTGATCTCGGTGATGAGACCGAGGGCGGCACTCGGAAACGGCAGGATGGTGCCGTCCGAGAGCATGACCTGCCGCTCGAAGTTGATGGCCGTCATCGGATCGGTGCCGACCTCGTCGAGCGAGAAGAGCTGGTAGGTGCGCATGCGGCCGTCGGTCTTGAACGTCTCGTGGCAGCCGGCGCAGTACTGATAGAAGAGCCCACGGCCGCGGTCGGCACGCGCGGTGTCGATCGGCGGGAATGTGTCGGGCCATTTCGGCGGCGTGATCTTGTAGGCCAATCCTTCCAGCTGGTGGAGGTTCTCGAGGCGCACGGTGCTCTCGAACGTTTTCGCATCGAAGAGCGCGCCGACGCCGAGGGCCTGTCCGATGTTGCGCTCCATGACCGAATTCGTGTTGGCGCCCCACTGCAGCCAGCCGGTGTACTCCAGGCCCCAGATATGGGGGATGCTGACGGGCGCATCGGCCGGCAGGCTGTTGGCGCCGATGGCGCCGAACAGCTCGTCGCGGCCGATCCCGAACGCGTCGAGGCGCCCGTACCCCTCCTCGGTGCTGATGGCCAGCGAGCGTTTCAACGTCGGCACGTTCCGGAGCGCTCTGACCTGTGCTTCGAGCAGGCCGCGGTTGCTCGTGAAGAGTTGCGTGATCCGGCGCGCGAACGTCTCGTCCTCGGCAACGTCGGCTTCGTCGCGCGGGGCTCCGCCCGCCCGCCGTTCGCGCCGCACCGCGCGCAGCCGATCCCAGAATCGCGCCAGCCGCTGTGGCGACTTGAACGTCGCTTCGGTTTCGGACGCGAGGTGTTCCAGGAACTTGTTCACGTACGCCATGTTCCCGGCGCCGTCGATCCGCACCGCGTGGTTCTGATACTGCACCTGCCCGACATGACACGCCGCGCAGTTCAGCCCGATCATCTCCGTGCCACTCAGTTTGGCGCGTGCGAGCGACACGCCAACCGGCAGGCCGTACGGGTTGCCGGTGCTCTTGGGATCAGGCAACAGCCCAAAGCGCTCGATGTTGTCGAGGAACCGCCGGACCTGAACGCTGCCATCGCTCGCCGGCACCTCGACGTCGAGGGCGAGCAGCCAGTCGAGGGGGAAGAGCTCGCCGCCTTCCGACAGGTGGTAGAAGCTGCCCCGATCGCTGGCGGACAGTCCGTTCTCGCCTCCCGGGCTCGGCAGCGCGGGGAGTGCCGCCGCCTGGCGGACATCCTGGGTCCGGAACCCGCCCGATCTGAGGACCCACCCGCCAGCCACCCCCGCCAGGAAGATGCCGCTCACGATCACCGCGTTGCGCATGGTCATAGGTTTCCTTGGCGCGCCGCCAGGCACAGATCCCGCGGGCTCGCGAACTGGCTGTCCCCGCAGAGGGCGCTGACCGTCTGCAGCCCGAGCATGCGATAGCTCTCGAACTGCGCCTCGTCGAACCACTGTTCGGTCGTCGATTCGTGCGGGAACGCCGCGTGTGTGCGCGCGTAGTTCGCGACGTCGACGGGCTCACCACCGGTGACTGTCGGCTTGAGATACACGAGCACTCCGTCCTCGAGTTCGGGATCGATCGCCGAATACCGGATCGTGCCGATGGCGAAACGCGCCGTCTCGCGTGGTCCGATATGGAGGCCGGCGGGAAAGTCGATGTCGACGCCGAAATCGATGCGGATCTTCCTGACGGCGTTGGCGAGATCGCCGAAGGTGTAGTCGCCGTCGCATCCGGCGTCGCTCAGGATGATGTAGCGGCACCGCCGCAGCACCATCTCGTACAGCCCCAGGTTCTCGAAGTGGCCGCCGTCGGACAAGTTCACGTACGGATTGGTGTCGGTCGTCCTGGCCAGCAGCTCGTTGACGAGGGGCTCGACGCCGAACGCGGGCGCCGCGCGCGTCCACGTCGCCTCGCCAGGCGCGCCCGGATTGCCGAGCCAGACTCCCAGGCGCGCGTTGAACACGGTCAGCAGGAACGTCATCGCGCGCGACGCGTTCGGGCCCATGTTCGAGCTGACCGCGGCGCCGGATGTCGTCAGCGCCTCGCCGAGCGAGAGCCCCGATGCATATGTCGCCGCCGGCCGGTAGCCGAGCCGTCGCGACCCGGCATGGAGCGCGCTCATCGTGAACGAAGTGGCCTTGCGCTCGGCGGCCGCGAGCCGGTCGTCCGCCACCAGGTTCAGCGTCGTGTTGACGACGTGCAGCGGACGACCCGCGGCCCCGACGCGGTCGAACGTCAAATCGTCGGCCGCATCGAAGCCCGTGAACGCGCTCGGGTGCCGGTCTTCCTTCGGGCGCGACACCCCGAGGAACGTGCGCACGAGGCGGTTGCGATACATCCCGTGCAGCGAGAACTGATTGATCGAGATCACGCGGCCGAGGCCGGCGCCGACGGCCAGGAGACCGAAGAACGCCACGAGATCTTCCGGCAGTGACGCGCCTACCGGGTGCGGCTGCTCGTGAAACAGCTGCAGGTCGTGAATGAACTGAAGCAGGAGGCGATTGGCGTCCGAGACGAGCACCACGAGCAGCACCGTCGTCACCGGTGCGGCGAGGCACAGCGCCAGCGCGGTCGCGAATCGCCATCGTCTGGCCTGAGATACGAGCGCGGCGATCATCCGGTACGCTACACCGCCCGACAGCAGCGTGAACAATCCGACGCCGGCGCGGCCGCCGGTGTGGGAGAACCCGAGTGCCGCGAGTCCGGCATCGAGCGCCAGCGGACCAAGGATCGCAACGGCGCTCGCGACGAGCCACGACAGCCCGACGATAAGGATCCATGCGCCGGCCCGAGCCCACCATTCGCGGTCGTCGTCGGACATGTCGCGGCTCGCGAGGCCGATGAAGACCGTGATCTGCAGGAAGAGCAGCACCAGCGAGGTGGGCAGGTCGATCACCACGAACACCTGTGGATCGTGCCGGGCGAGCGCGGTCAGAAGATGATGGGCCCACGAGGCCACCAGGCGACCCGCGAGGCCGGCAGCTGCCGCCGCGATCCACGTCCACGGACGCCACCAGCGATTGCTGAAGGCACCGCCGACGATCCAGGGAACGACCATGGCGGCGGCCGAGACCAGCAGCTCGATGCCGAGCGATACGTCGTCGCCGAAACGCCACGCCCAGAAGCGGTGGACCGAGAACAGGAACAGCACCAGCAGCACTGGCGCCAGAAACCAGATCACGAAGCTCCTGGTGCCCGCTGCTCGATGTCCGAGGCTCGGCAGCTGCACGGCGGCGTACGTCGTGGCGAGGGCAATCAGGACGACGACCGGAACCCAGTCGTGCAGATACCACCAGTCGAGGGCGGCGCGGCTGACGAGCTCCGGCTGCGACGGAAGGCCCAGGAGCCCGAGATAGAGCCGCGGCAGCATCGCCGCGGTGGCGATGAGGGGAATCAGCACCATCCAATTGACGAGCAGGTTGCGGAACATCGTGCCGCCGAGCGTCCAGACGTCGGCGGAGAGCAATCCCGTTCGCGGGTCGAGAAACTTGATCACGCGGCGCAGGCGCGTCAACGGCTCGGGCTCGACATCGCTTGCCAGTTGCGCGCACGGGTCGGTTTCGCCGCGCCCGCGCGCGCGCAGACGCCACGCGCTCAGCCAGCCGCCGGTGTAGCCGCCACCGGAAACCGTCGACAGATAGTCGAACTGACCGAGGAGGCCGGCACGCGCCAGCCCCTGGATGACGCCGAGGGCGAAGCTGCCGCTGCGCACGCCACCGCCCGACAGGCAGAGCGCCGAATGACCGGCGCGCCCATGGCGCCGCAGGATCTCGGCGGGCGTCAGCGCGGCGGTCTCGGTCACGCCAGGCTCGTCCGGTGATGCATGCAGGAACGCGTACTCCTCGTCGAGCACGCGTTCGACGGTCAGCGGCGGCGTCCTGGTTTGCGTCACGATCCGATCTCGGTCAGAGTCGTTCGCGCGGCCACGAGGTCTCGTGTCGTGTGCCCTTCGGTGAACCACTCGTAGACGGGCGCGAGCGCCGCCCGCGCCTGGTCGCGCCGCCCTCCAGCGGCGAGCAGTCTCGCGAGGCCGGTGGCGGCACGCAGCTCGAAGGACTTCGCCTGCTGCCCGATGGCGCGCTCGATCGCGAGGCGCAGGCTGTCCTCGGCGGCGGCCTGATTGCCGGTGAGGCGCAGCAGCTCTCCGCGCATCCGGTGCAGTTCGGCCAGATATCCGCCTTCGAGCGTCTTCTCCGCGTGGGCGAAGCCTTCGTCCACAGCCCGAAGTCCCTCGTCGGCGCGGCCGGCGACCGCCAGCATCTCGGCGAGAAGCGCGAGGAACGCCGTGCGCACGAGGCCGGATCCGATCGCCTGCTGCACGGCGAGGCTGTCCTTCAACTGGTCAATCCCTTCGCTCGTCCGGCCGAGCGCGGCAAGCGCGACGCCCTGGAACGATCGGCCCCACTCGGTCTCCTGCTTCAGCTCGTACTCGCGCGAGAGGGCGATGATCTCGTCGCCCATGCTCACCGCCTCCGCCGCCTCGCCGCGATAGAGGTGGATGCCTTGCGCGACGACGAGCGCGAAGGCGAGGGTCATCGGCTGACGCTGCGAGCGCGCGAGCGTCAGCGTTTCGCGCGCGCGCTGGTCGGCGCGATCCGGATAGCCGAGCGCCCAGAGCGGACGGCTCGACATCGCTCGCGCAATCATGCCCGGATCGAGGCCGTACATCGCGGTGTAGGTCATGTGCTCGGCCGGGACGTGCAGCTCCCGGCCGCGATCGAGCACTTGACTCGACTCGACCATGTTCCCGAGGAACTCGAGCGACACGCCGACCAGGTGATGGGCGGCCATGAGGTAGGCGGGATTTCCCGACTGCTCGGCCTGAATCATCAGTTCCTCGGCGCGCTCGCGGTACACGCGCAGGTCCCCGCGGATGGCGTGGAAGAGCGTCAGCGCCCAGCGCACGGGAAACACCTCCGGCGGGTCGTCGAGCTCCTGACAGAGCTCGCGGGCGCGCGCGAAGACGGGTTCGAGCTCCGCCGCGGCCCACCCTTTCATCATCCGCAGGGCCAGCCCGCGGATCATCTGCAGGCCGAGCTCCTGCTGCTTGCGCTCGGGGCCCTCGGGCATGCCGCGGAGCGCCTTGAGCCCGCGTTCGGCCAGCGACAGCGCCTCGCGGAATCCGAAGAGGCCGACCGAGTGCTGCGCGGCCACGAAGTAGTACCGCGCGCTCGTGGCGAAGTCCCGTGCCGCTTCGAACAGGACCGCCAGGCGCGCCGCGCTGGCGGGCGTCTGCTCGCCGTGGGCGACGAGCGACCGGGCCACGCGTCCGCTGAGCGCCGCACGCCGGGTGGGCTGGAGCGACGCGTAGAGCATGTTCTGGTAGAGCACGTGCACGAACTGGTAATTCAGGGTGAGCGTGAGGTCCGGAAACTCGTACTCGCTGCCACGCTTCACGAACACGTGCACCCGTTCGAGCACGTCGAGCCGTTCCTCGACATCGGCGGGGTCCATCTCCATGGCCTCGCTCACGATCGCCGAATCGAACTCGGGCCCCTGCACGCTCGCGGCCAGCAGCAGCGCCCGGTCTCTCTCCTCGACCTGCTCGATCTTCCTCGCGATCATGCTGCGGACCGACTCCGGCAGGTCGCGCGGCAGATCCGACATCGATCGCGCCAGCATCCACGTGCCGTTCTGTTCGACGATCCCGCCCGAATCCCGCAGGTATCGCACGAGGTCGGCCATGAAGAGCGGGCTGCCCTCGGTCTTGGCGTGAATCAGCGCCGAGAACTCCGCCGGCAGATGATGCTCGGGGAACTCCAGCGCGAGGTACCGGTCCACATCCGCCGGTGCGAGGAACCCGAGCGCGATTTCCTCGAACAGGCCGCGCGACCGCAGATTGTTGGCGATGCCGAGAAAGGGGTGCTGCGCCAGCGCCATCTCCGCCGGCCGATAGGTCGTCAGGACCAGCACCCGCATGTCGGCGAAGCGGCCAGCCAGGTAGTTCAGGATGTCGATCGTCGAGACATCGGCCCAATGCAGGTCGTCGAGGAAGACCACCACCGGACGCGCGCCCGAGATGTCCTGAAAGAACGCGCCGACCTCACGTTTCATCCGCTCTTGTGACGCCGTCAGCGCATCGACGCGCAGATCGGCCATCGACGATTCCTCGATGGAGCGCGTCGCCACCTGCAGGTACCACGTCGGCGCGACGGTCTTCATCAGCGTCTGGAGCGACTCGCCTCCGGCGCGATGGAGCAGGCTGTCGAGCGCTTCGAGAATCGGCAAGTAGGCTTCGGCGCCCGCGAGGCGTTCGGAGCAACGCCCCCGCGCGACGATCGGGCGCTCGGGGCGTGACACCAGTTCGACGAGGAAGTCCTCGATCAGGCTCGTCTTCCCGATGCCCGCCTCGCCGGAGATGCCGAGGATCAGACTCTGTCCGTCCCTGACGCGCGCGTAGGCGCGCCGGAGGTCCGCCCGCTCGGTCTCGCGGCCGACAGTCTTGCGAACCGCGATCGCCGCGGTGCGTGCGGGCTCGGCCAGCGCGTCGCGTCCCTGAAGGGCGGCGAGCTCCTCGTCCACCTCACGTGCCGACGGGCGACGCTCGGGTTCCTTGGCGAGCATCCGATGCACCAGCGCGTCAAGCGCCGGGGGAACCGCCGGGTTGAGCCTGACGAGCGGCGCCGGCTGTTCCGAGAGAATCGCGGCGAGCACGCCCACGCTCGACGGCGCCACGAACGGCCGGCGCCCCGAGGCCATCTCGTAGAGCACGACGCCGAGCGCGAAGATATCGGCCGCGGGCCCCGCCTGAGTCCCCTGCGCCTGCTCGGGCGCCATGTACGCCGCCGTGCCGAGCAGCGTCCCCGGTGCCGTGTCCTGATGGACGATCGTCGACCGCTCGGCCGCCCGATGATCGATGACCCGCGCGAGCCCGAAATCGAGCACCTTCACGTAGCCGTCGGCCCGGACCATGATGTTCTCCGGCTTGACGTCGCGGTGGACGATGCCCGCGGCATGAGCCGCGCCAAGCGCGCGCGCCACCTGCCGCCCGATGTCGACCGTCGAGGTGAGCGTCTGCGCGCTCTCGATGAGCGACCGCAAGGTCCGCCCGTCGATGAGCTCCTGCACGATGAAGAGCTCGCCAGCCGGCGTCTCGCTGACTTCGTGGATCGTGACGATGTTGGGATGGTTGAGCGCCGAAGCCGCACGCGCCTCACGCAGGAAACGCTGGACGACGTCGGCCTGCTCGGTCGGCGCGTTGCGCATCAGCTTCACCGCGACCGGCCGGTTGAGCCGCGTGTCGAACGCGCGGAACACCTCGCCCATGCCGCCACTGCCGATGCGTCCGTCGACGCGGTAGTGCCCGAAAGAGGTCGGTGTCATCCTGTGAGGTCTGGGTGCGCAGCACCCGCGAGCACTATACATCTACCTGCCGCCGATTGGTGCGCGGAACGTGCCGGACGATCACCTGGCGGGACGATTCGCGAGTCAGGCTAGGCACGACAGACTCCTATTGACTGGCATTCACTGTAGATCTGAAGGAGGTCAGGAGGCTCTTTTGGGGGCTCGGACAGTGTTGAGCTGAAGTCGGTCGAGCGTCTACATCCTGTCCACCTGGCACAGGTAATCACCTATCTGAAGCTCACCGGGTGTCCCGCAGGGCTCCTGATCAACTTCAACGCGACACACTCTCCGAGCGGGCCTCGGCGCGTGGATCGCCCGGACAGGGTACGGTCAAGAAGCCAACCTCCTGATCTCCTGGGACTCCTGATCTCCTGTTGATCGTAGGTGTGAACTGCGATTGCTTGAGCCGTGAAAGCAAGAACAGAACCTCCTGATCTCCTGGTCTCCTGTGAGTCGTGACCGTGAACGAAGATCGGGTTGGATTCGTGGACAAAGAAGGGGAGAGGCACACGTTGCGATTCGACACCAGACGAGGGCGCCCGTATAATCGATCGCACACCCATTGCCTATGGCCACGCCTTCCCCCGCCGGGTCTCGGGACAGTCTCCGCCTGTTCGATCTGCGACGCAACTGGAAGGCCCTCACCGAACGCCCCGCGTTCCACGACCCGGTGGTCGACGGCGTGCGGGCGATTGCCATTCTCTGGGTGATGTCGTATCACCTCGTGCTGTTTCATCTGGGGTCCTTCACGACGGAGGCGATCGGCATCGCGACCGGGCGGTGGACGCAGTGGACCAGCCGCGGCGACATGGGCGTCGATCTCTTCTTCGTGATCAGCGGCTACTTGATCGGCACCATCCTTCTGACCGAGTACCGAAAGTCGGGCAGCATCCAAATCAAGCGGTTCTACGTTCGCCGCTTCCTGCGGCTCATACCCGTGTACACGGTGGCGATGATCCTGGGCCTGTACTTCGTCCACAACATCCCGCGCGAGGCCGTGCTCATGGAGTTTCCGCCCTACATGAACGCCAACAACATGTGGGCGAATTTTCTCTATGTGAACAACTTCCTGCCGATTAACCGGCAGTACATGGGATGGTGCTGGTCACTGGCGATCGAAGAGCAGTTCTATCTCATCCTGCCAGGTTTCATCCTGGTCGTCATGCGCTTCGGCAAGCCCCTGCGGGTCCTGGGCGGGCTGATGGTGCTCGCCGGGATCATCAGGTGGATGGTCATCGATCGGCACGGTTTCGTGCCGCCGTTCCTCGATCTCCCGAACATGCAGTCCTGGGTCGATCGGTTCACGATCGAATACCAGAATCTCTACACGCGTTACGGCGCCTTGCTGTCTGGTGTGATCGGCGCCTACCTGATGGTGTTTCATCGGGAGCGCGTCGCACGATTTTTTGAGCGGACGAGGCTGGTCAACATCCTCGCCGTCGCGGGCGTGGCGATCATCATCCCGACCGGGTACTTTGCGATGTCCTCGCCGCTCTTCAACGAGATCCCGGTGGCGGCGCGGCATCTCTACTATTCGCACCACCGCGACATCTTTGCGCTCGCGGTGATGTTCCTCGTGCTCGCCGCGATCCACTCGGCCGGGTTCGTGGGGCAGCGGCTGCGCCGCCTGCTGTCGTGGAGCGTGCTCTTCCCGATCGCTCAGGTCTCGTACTCGCTCTACCTCGTCCACGAGATGTTCATGCTGTGGCTGTTTCCCAAGACCGCCCGGCTCTTTGGTCCGACGCTCGGCGCCCACGGCACGATGGCCGTTGCGGCGCTCATCGCGCTCGTGATGTCGTTTGCGGGCGCCATGCTCCTCTATCTGCTGGTCGAGCAGCCGTCGATGCGCGCGAGGGAGCTGCCCGCGGTGCGGAAATTCTCTGGCGCAGCGCTCGAGGCCCGGAGCACGCGGCCCAGGACTCACGGCTCGAGGCTCAAAGAAAAGACAGCAAGCTCTTCCCTCTTCCCTGAGCCCTGAGCCCCCGCCCGGGCTTAGGGGATCCGGTACCGCGCCAGCACCGCGGTGATGTTGTCCGGCCCCCCACGCTCGAGCGCGAGATCGATGAGCTTCTGACACGGTTCGTTGAGCGGCTGGGCCTGGGCTGCGTGCAGCACTCCCGCGATGCGGTCGTCCTCGACCAGGTCGGTCAGGCCGTTGGTGCAGAGGAGCACCACGTCGCCATCCATCAGCAGGTAGTTCTGGATCTCGATGTCGGGTTCGCCGGCGTGGCCGCCGATGGCGTCGGTGAGCACATGCCGGAGGTCGTGCGCGGCGAGCTCTGTGGGGATGGTCCGCCCGGTTTCCGCGAGCCGCTGTGCCAGCGTCTGATCGCGCGTCAGGCGCGTCAGCAGCCCTCCTCGGTACAAGTAAGCACGCGAGTGGCCGACGTGGACGACAAAGAGCTCGTCACCCGCGCTGCAGGCCGCCGTGAGGGTGGTGCTCATGCCCGCGAGCGTCGGGTGCTGGTGCGAGGCGTCGGTGACCGTTTCATCGACCTTGCGGTAGAACCGCTCCGCTCGCTGGACGAATTCCCACGCCGACTGTTCGTTGATGCGGACGGTCCACTTGCCGTAGTGGAGCACGAGCTGCATCAGGGTCGCGAGTGCCAGCCGGCTCGCGATCTCCGGTCCATCGCGGCCCATGCCGTCGGCGACGACCATGGCGTAGGCCTGCTCGTCGAAGCGGTCGGGCACGGTGCCAGACGGCAGGCTCGTCGCGATCGTCTGCTGATGGCGTCCAAGCTCGACGATCAGGAAGTGGTCGTCGCTCGTCGCTCGCCGGAGCCCCGGATGGGTGACCGCCGCGAACTCCACCCGCACCAGCGACGAGATCGGGCGGAAGGGTTTGTAGCGACCGAGGGTCGACTGCGCGGACGACAGGTCCATCTTGTCGTCGTCGTCACGATCCATCGGACGCGGGCGGTCCATCCCGGAATGTCCCTGTAAGGCGGTCAGTACATCGCGAACGCGTAGAGCGTATCGCCGACCGCGACCAGCACGTGCTGGCGGCCGTCGATGCTGTAGGTCTGCGGCGCGTTCGAGATGTTGCCGATTCGCGTGTGCCAGAGCGGCTTGCCGTTGGTTGCATCGAAGGCCGCGAAGTTGCCGGCGCCGTCGCCGGAGAAAACGACCCTTCCGGCCGTGGTCAGCAACCCTCCGCCGCCGCCGCCGGGGAACGGGTGGCGCCACGCGACCTTCCCGGTCTTGGGGTCGATCGCCGTGAGGTAGTCGCCGAGCGATCCGAGCTGTGCGACCGTCTTTCCGCCGAGCCCCATCGAGCCGCGCGGATCGGGGTCGGTCAGGTAGAGCAGGTTGAAGCCGTTGTGCTCCTGGACGTAGAAAAGGCCGGTGTCCTCGGAGTAGGCAGGCGGCGGCCAGTTGGTCACGCCGCCTTCGACCGGCGACACGAGCGAACCGGGAATCGTGGCTTCCTTGCCCGGGTTGGGATCGATTTCTCCCGTCGGCCGCTGGCTGAGTGCCCAGTTGGTCGTCGATCCGTACTTGCTGGTCACGACGTGCTTTCCGGTGACGCGGTCGAGCGTGTAGAAGTAACCATTCCGGGCCGCCGTCGACACGAGCTTCCGCGGCTTCCCATCGATCGTGGCGTCGATGAGGATCGGCGTCTGCGCCGAATCCCAGTCGTGTGTGTCGTGCACCGACGTCTGGTAGTACCAGGCCATCTTGCCGGTGTCGACGTTCAGCGCGATGAGCGTGCAGGTGAAGAGGTTGTCGCCCTTGCGCCCAGCCCCCGTGTAGCCAGGCGTCGGATTGCCCGTACCGAAGATGTCAGTACTTCGTCTCGGGGTCGTACGACCCGGGAATCCACACTTGCCCGCCGCCGTGCCTGGCGGTATCGAGGTTCGGCCACGTCTCGAGGCCGGGATCTCCGGGGTTCTGCGGCACGGTGTAGAAGATCCAGTTCCGCTTGCCGGTCTCGGGATCGTAGGACTGGAGGAATCCGGGCGAATCGAGGTCGTTGCCCGTGCCGACGAGGATGTGATTGTCGACAACGATCGGCGCCATCGTCGAGAAGTACTGCTGATCGAAGTCGGCGATCTCGACGTGCCAGCGCTCCTTGCCGGTCTTGACGTCGAGCGACACGAGGTAGTTGTCCGGCGTCTCGAAGAAGAGGTAGTTGCGCCAGATGGCCGCGCCGCGGTTGCCGATGTGCGTGCCGCCCTTCGTCTTCCAGTAGTAGCGCCACAGCTCGCGGCCGTCGCGCGCGTCGATTGCCCAGACGTTGTCGGGCGCGGTCACGTAGAGGACGCCGTCGACTTGGAGGATGGCGCCCTTGACCTGCGCGCCGCCGCCAGCCGCGAACTCGCCGGTGCCTTCGCCGCCGACGATGACCGGCGTCGGGGCGCCACCACCGAACCCGCCGCGTCCGCCGCCGAATCCGCCGCCGAATCCGCCGCGTCCGCCTGCCGCGGCCGCCGGATCACCGGCGGTCAGCCGTGACGTCCACGCCAGCGAGAGGTTCTTGACCGTCGTCTGGTTGACCTGTTTGAGAGAGCTGTAGCGTCTGCCGGTGTAGTCGCCCGAGTAGGTCGGCCACGTGTCGGCGAGCGGCTTGCGGATCGAGGCTGGGTCGAGACCGCCTTGTGCCTGGCCGGCGAGGAACGCGGGCGTCAGCATCACGGCTGCGGCGGCGGCAACCGACGTCGTAAAGATCACTCTTTTGATCGTCATTTCAGTGTCACCAGATAAGCAGTCACGTCGTGAATATCTTTGTCCGCATAGAGCGGGAGCAGCTTGCGGTGCGCTTCCCGCGGGTCTCGAACGTCGACCTTGGGGACGTCGCTGTCGCGCCGGAACGATCGCGACGTGCCATCGGCCAGGGCCACGACCACGCTGAAATCATCGAGACGGATCAGCCGGCCTTCGGTCTTCTGACCCGAGGCGTCGGTCACGACGGCCGTCACCTGCGAGGGCGGGGCGCCACCCCGGCCACGTCCGCCTCCACCGCCAACCCAATAGTTCTGGAGCGCCATCGGATCGGAGACGCGCGTCGCGATGCCTTGCATGTCAGCCGCCGAGTGGCACGATGCGCAGGTCTTCGTGAAGTAGGCCTGACCCGCCTTCGCGTCGCCGACGACGATGTTGAGCACGACTGGCGGACCTTCGGGCGGCGCGCCCTGACCCCTCGCACTTGCCGTGACGCTGTGGATGTATGTTGCGATCGCCTTGACATCGTCGGGTGGGATGGGCAGGGGCGGCATGACGGGCATCCCCGGGTTCTGACGTCCCTGCTGGACGACCGGCAGAATCAGTTCGCCCTCCTGATCGTTCAGCACGAGCTGCGACCGCAGGAGGTTCGGCCCGCCCTGATCGCCTCCGCGCAAATCGGTGCCGTGGCAGGCGCGGCAGTAGACGCCGTACAAGCCATTGCCGCGCTTGATCACTTCGGGGTCACCGGGTGGCCGCTGCTGCGCGGGGAAGGTCGCGGGCCCGCGCCCTCGGCCTTGCGGCGGGGCACCGGCGCCTTGCGGAGCGCCTCGGCCAGCGGCCCCTGGGGGCGCGGCCGGCGGCGCTTGCTGGGGTGCGGCCTGCGCGCCAAGCCGGACGGCGACAGACGCCAGCAGAAGGAAGGCGGCTGGCGCCAGGAGTGTCTTCGGTCGCATCGACTCACCTCGACGATTGGTCAAAACGAAAAAACGGAGCCTGGCAATAATACGCGGTTCACGCCGCAAACGGTTACACGGGGGGTATTGTTAAGCTGTCAGCCGTCAGCCGTCAGCCGTCAGCTATCAGCCATCAGCTGGGCTGGCTCGGTCCGATTCAGTCGGGTGGACCGGGCTGGGAGCTGAGAGCTGACAGCCAAGGAACCCGTGTCCCACCCACCCATTCTCGAGCTTCTCGACGCATCGGTCGTCAAAGGGGAGCGCCGCGTACTGAACGGTCTCGGGCTGACCATCAGCCAAGGCGAGCACACGGCCATCCTCGGTCCCAACGGCGCCGGGAAATCCGTATTGGTCAGCCTGCTGACACATCACGAACGGGCGCTCGTGCCCCCCGACGGGACACCAGCGGTGCGGGTCTTCGGCGAGGACCGCTGGAACGTCTCGGAACTGCGCGCGCAACTCGGGATCGTGTCCGCCGACCTCCATCAGCGCTTCGTGGCGGGCAACAGCGAGGGCAACATCACGGGCGAGGCGGCAGTTCTTTCGGCGTTCCTCGTCTCCCACGGGATCCTGCGCTACGGCGTCGTGACGGACGACATGCGCAGCCGCGCCGCCGAGGCGCTCGACGCTGTCGGCGCGACCCACCTCGCGCGGCGCACGCTGGATCAGATGTCGAGTGGGGAAGCGCGCCGCGTCATGCTCGCGCGAGTGCTGGCGACTTCGCCCCGTGCCCTCGTGCTCGACGAGCCGACGACGGGGCTCGACCTGGGCACACGACACGCCTTCATGGAACTGGTCCGCAGCATCGTCGGGAACGGGACGACCCTGGTGCTCATCACGCATCACAGCGAAGAGATCGTCCCTGAGATCGAGCGGGTGATCCTGTTGCAGGAAGGCCGCATCGTGGCGGATGGCGCGAAGGCTTCGGTCCTGACAGGGGAGCGGTTGAGTGCGCTCTTCGGCCTGCCGATTACGGTCGAGCAGGCCGGTGGCTACTACTACGCGCGGCCCACTGGCTAGTGGACAGGCTGGTGCCGAAGACTTGTCAGGTGCAGTAGACTGACACCGCATGCGGTATCACGGGATCCGTGCGTGCGCTCTGGCGGCCTGTTCGCTCGGCCTGGCCCTGGGCGCTGCCACGAGCATGACCGCGCGTGGAGCGGGCCAGGCGGCCGTGCAACCGGTCAGCTTCAACCGCGATATCCGGCCCATCCTCTCCAATAACTGCTTCGCCTGCCACGGTCCCGACGCGACGAAACGCGAGACGGAGTTCCACTTCGACACGAAGGAAGGTGCGTTCGCGGAGGACGGCATCATCGTGCCCGGAAGCGCCGCCGGGAGCATGCTGGTCAAGCGCATCACCAATCCCGATCCGAAGAAACACATGCCGCCGCCCGACTCCGGGCACGCCTTGACCGCGCGGCAGATCGAGTTGCTGCGCCGATGGATTGACGAAGGCGCGAAGTGGGACACGCACTGGGCCTACACCGCGCCGGTCCGGCCGGATCTTCCGGCGGTCGAGAAGGCGGACTGGGTCCGCAACCCCATCGACCGGTTTATCCTCGCGCGGCTGGAGCGCGAGGGCCTGAAGCCGTCGCCCGAGGCCGACAAGGCGACGCTGCTGCGTCGGGTGACCTACGACCTGACGGGTTTGCCGCCCACGCCGGCCGAGCTCGACGCCTTTCTCGCCGATCGCTCGCCAGACGCCTACGAGCGGCGCGTCGACGCGCTCCTGCAGTCGCCGCACTATGGCGAGCGCATGGCCGTGCCGTGGCTCGACGCGTCCCGCTACGCCGACACGCACGGTTATCACATCGACAGCCAGCGCGGGATGTGGCCGTGGCGCGACTGGGTGATCGACGCCTTCAACCGGAATCTCCCGTACGACCAGTTCACGATCGAGCAGCTCGCGGGCGATCTGCTTCCGAATGCGACGCGCGAGCAGAAGGTTGCCTCGGGGTTCAACCGCAACCACATGATCAACTTCGAAGGTGGGGCCATCGCCGACGAGTATCAGGTGGAGTACGTCATCGATCGCGTCGAAGCCACATCGACGGCGTTCATGGGCCTGACGATGGGATGTGCGCGGTGCCACTCGCACAAGTTCGACCCGATCAGTCACAAGGAGTTCTACCAGTTCTTCGCGTTCTTCAACAACGTGCCGGAGCTTGGACTCGACGGCAGGCGCGGGAACGCGGTGCCGATGATTCTGCTGACGTCGCCGGCACAGCAGAAGCTGCTCGACGATCTCGACGCCGCGATCAAGGCCCACGAGGCGGCGCTCGACGATGACATCGTGGGGCCTCTCCAGCGAGAGTGGGAGGCCTCCGTCTCCGAGAAGCTCGTGCAGACCGGTCCCGGTGCCGAGGAGATCGATCGGAAGGCGCTCACGGCGCACTACGAGCTCGACGGAAGCTTCTCGGACATCTCGGGCCGCTTTCAGCATGGCCGCACCGTGACCGGCGATCCGACGTTCGACGCCGGCCAGATCGGCCGGGCGGCGACGTTCGACGGCGACACCGAGGTCAGCTTCGGCAACGTGGGGGCCTTCGACCGCGGCGACGCGTTCAGCCTCGCGGTATGGATGCGGGCGCGCGGAAGCCTGCCGATGTCGGTCTTCCAGAAGCTCGATGACGCGCGACACCGTCGCGGTTACGAATGGCGGCTGGACGACCTGCAGCTCTTCGACATCCAGCGGTGGGCCGCACGGCTCACCATCACGCTGACCTCCGACGCGCCAGGCAACGCCATCCAGATTCGGAGTCGCGAGCGCTTGAAGCTCGGCGAGTGGAATCACGTCGTCATGACCTACGACGGCTCGGGCAAGGCCGATGGCCTCGCCGTGTTTGCCAACGGGAAGCGGCTGGATGTCGACGTGCTGCGGAATGCGCTGACCGGGCCGATCGCGACCGTGGCCCCGCTCACGCTGGGACGTTCGGTGCTCGGGCCGGCGTATCTCGGACAAGTGGACGATCTGCGTCTCTACAGCCGCGTGTTGACGCCTGCCGAGGTCGAGGATCTGGCGATCCACTACCGGTCTCGCGCGATCCTGTCCGGCGTCAACGGCAAGCGGTCGAAGGATCAGGCGGACTACCTGCGGGAGTACTTCCTCACCTACGCCGCTCCCGAGAAACCTCGCGCCCTCTTCAGCGAGCTCGAGGCGCTTGAGAAGCAGAAGGAGGCGGTGGAGAAGCCGATTCCGACCGCCATGGTGATGGCCGAGCTGACCAAGCCTCGCGAGACGTTCGTGCTCGCGCGCGGGGACTATCGCAACCACACCGAGAAGGTGCAGCCCGGCGTGCCGGCGATGCTGCCGCCGCTCGAGCTAGGTGCCGGGACAGGCGCGCCGCCCAACCGGCTCACGCTGGCGAAGTGGCTCGTGCAGCCTGGGCATCCGCTCACGTCACGTGTCGCGGTAAATCGCTTCTGGCTGATGTACTTCGGTCAGGGGATCGTCAAGACGCAGGAGGACTTCGGCGTGCAGGGCGAAGCGCCCGTCCATCCCCAGCTGCTCGACTGGCTGGCAACCGAATTCGTGCGCACGGGTTGGGACATCCGGGCGATGCAACGCCTCATCGTGACGTCGGCCACCTACCGTCAGTCGTCCAAGGTGACGCCGGCGCTCCTCGAGAAGGATCCGGAGAACCGCCTGCTCGCGCGCGGCCCCCGGTTCCGGCTGCCGGCCGAGATGATTCGCGACACCGCGCTCGCCGTCAGCGGCCTGCTGAACGACGAGATCGGCGGTCCGAGCGTGCTGCCCTATCAGCCCAAGGGACTATGGGAGGAGCTCGCGTTCGGCGATGGCTTCTCGGCGCAGTCTTACGAGCAGAGCCACGGCAAGGACCTGTATCGTCGCGGCATGTACACCTTCTGGAAGCGCACCGCACCGCCTGCGTCGCTGTCGACATTCGACGCCCCCGATCGCGAGAAGTGCACCGGGCGCCGCGCGCTGACCAACACGCCGCTTCAGGCGCTCGTGCTCCTCAACGATCCGACCTACGTCGAGGCCGCGCGCGCGCTCGCCCAGCGCACCTTGCTCGAAGGCGGAACAGAGGACAAGAGCCGCGTGGCCTACGCGTTCCGTCTGGCCACCGCGCGCACGCCCTCGGGCAAGGAATCCGGGGTGCTGCGCAAGCTGCTCGAGACAGAGCTGAAGTCCTTCGGTCAGAACCCGCAGGCCGCGACCAAACTGCTCGGCGTCGGAGAGTCAGCTCGCGACAAGCGTTTGAATCCGACCGAGCTTGCGGCGTGGACGACAGTTGCGAGCGTCATTCTGAATCTTGATGAGACGGTGACGAGACAGTAGGAGCTAGCAGCTAGGCAGCTAGAAGGACAGAGTCGTGCTCCAATGACCATCGACCGCGAAATCGACCTCCACCTCACCCGGCGCCAGCTGTTCGGCTTGACCGCGCGTGGCATCGGCGCGGCAGCGCTGGGGTCGTTGTTGTCGCCCGAACTGTTGGCAGCGAGCGCTCTCCAGGAGGCGCGCGACCCGAAGACAGGCGGGCTCAGCACCCTCCCGCACTTCGCACCGAAGGCCAAGCGCGTCATCTTCCTGCACCAGTCCGGCGGGCCGTCGCAGCTCGAGACGTTCGACTACAAGCAGGGCCTGGCGAAGTTCCAGGGCACCCAGATTCCCGACTCCGTCCGCCAGGGCCAGCGCGTCGCCCAGACGATGGGGCAGTCGCTCCTGCCGGTGGCGAAGTCGGCGTTCACCTTCGCGCGCTACGGGCAGGCGGGGACGTGGGTGAGCGAGCTCCTGCCGCACACCGCGAAGATCGTCGACGACATCACCGTCATCAAGACGATGTACACCGACGCGATCAATCACGACCCGGCGATCACGTTCATCCAGACCGGCTTTCAGCAGCCGGGCCGTCCGAGCATGGGGGCGTGGCTCAGCTACGGGCTGGGCAGCGAGAATCAGAATCTGCCGGCCTTCGTCGTGCTGCTCTCACAGGCGCACGCGATCACAACAGACCAGCCGCTCTTCTCGCGCCTGTGGGCGAGCGGGTTCCTGCCCTCGAGTTACCAGGGCGTCAGGTTTCGCGCCGGAAGCGCGCCGGTCCTCTTTCTCGAGGACCCGCCCGGCATCACCCGCACGACGCGGCGGCAGATGCTCGATGCCGCGGCCCGGCTCAACACGATGCAGCACGACGCGTACGGCGATCCCGAGATCGAGACGCGCATCGCGCAGTACGAGATGGCCTACCGGATGCAGTCGTCCGTGCCGGACCTGACCGATTTGTCGAAGGAGCCAGATTCGGTCTTCGAGATGTACGGCCCCGAATCGCGGCGGCCCGGCACATACGCGGCAAACTGCCTGCTCGCACGGCGGCTGGCGGAGCGCAACGTCCGGTTCATCCAGCTCTATCATCGCGGCTGGGATCAGCACGGGAATCTCCCGCGGGATATCGCCTTGCAGTGCAAGGGCACGGACCAGCCGACTGCGGCGCTGATTACCGATCTCAAGCAACGAGGCTTACTCGACGACACGCTCGTCATCTGGGGCGGCGAGTTCGGGCGCACGGTCTTCAGCCAGGGCAAGCTGACCGAGGTGAACTACGGCCGTGACCACCACCCGCGCAACTTCTGCATGTGGGTGGCCGGCGGCGGCACCAAGCGCGGGATGGTCCTCGGCGAGACCGACGACTTCAGCTACAACGTGGCATCCGATCCCGTCTCCGTCTACGACCTCCAGGCGACGATCCTGCACCAGATGGGGATCGATCACACGAAGCTGACCTACCGGTTTCAGGGCCGCGACTTCCGGCTGACCGACGTGCACGGCGAAGTGGTGAAACAGATCCTGGCGTAATTCAACGCGCGGCTCCGGCACGCCGCGCGTTTTTCTGTACGGCCGTGAAATAATCCGCACCAGCCACGGACTCGGCTCGCGGTATGTCGTGAGCCTTCAGCCTGCTCGGAATCAGCGACGGCCGGCTGTTCCTTGGTTTCCATCGCATTGTTCGCCGCTCTCACGAAGTGCAAAGTTGGCCCTGGGCTTGCTCTGGTGACGATGTCAACGGCGCGTCGCCATACCAGGCAGAGAGAGAGAATCTGACGGAGACTACACCGACCCTCCCGACACTCCCACCGGGCGCCCCGCCTGGGTTTCACCTCTTGGCGAAACCGAGCGGTTCTACGTGCAACATCGATTGCACCTACTGCTTCTTCCTGTCCAAGGAAGCGCTCTACCCGAACGACAAGCAGCGGATGTCCGAGGCGACACTCGAGACCTACATCCGCCAGCTGCTGGAGTCGCACCGCACGCCACAAGTGGCCGTGGCGTGGCAGGGCGGCGAGCCCACGTTGATGGGGCTCGACTTCTTCAAACGGTCGATGGAGCTCGTCGAGCGCTACCGCCGCCCGGGCCAGGACGTGCAGCACACCTTTCAGACCAACGGCATCCTGCTCGACGATGAGTGGTGCGCGTTCTTCAAGGCGAAGAACGTCCTCGTCGGCCTGAGCGTCGACGGCCCGCGCAAGCTCCACGACGCCTACCGGCGCGATCGCGGCGGACGCGGCACCTTCGATCGGGTGATGCGCGGATGGCGGCACCTGCGTCAGCACGGCGTCGAGTTCAACATCCTGTGCACCGTCAACGCCGCCAACCAGGCGCACGGCCGCGCGGTCTATCGCTTCTTCCGCGACGAGCTCGCCGCGACGTGGGTGCAGTTCATCCCGATTGTCGAGCGCGCCACCGCCGAGACGCTCCCGATCGCCAACCTCGGCTGGGGCGATCGGCCGGGCAGCAAGCGCCTGCTCTATACGCAGACCGGCGACCTGGTGACGGAGCGCTCGGTCGGGAGCGAACAGTACGGCCGCTTTCTCGTGGATGTCTTCGAGGAGTGGGTGCGCCACGACGTCGGTCGCGTTTACGCGCAGCTATTCGACGTGACGCTCGAGGCCTATTTCGGCCGTCACCTCCTGTGCATCCACGCGCCGACCTGCGGCTACGGGCCGGCGCTCGAGCACAACGGCGATCTGTACTCCTGCGATCACTTCGTCGAGCCGAGTCACCTGCTGGGCAACATCCACAAGACCCACATGCTGACGCTCGTGGCGTCGCCGGAACAACGCAAGTTTGGCCAGGACAAACACGACACGTTGACCGCGCAGTGCCGGCAGTGCGAGGTGAGGCCGCTCTGCAACGGCGGATGTCCGAAGGACCGCTTCGCGCTGTCGCGCGACGGCGAGCCGGGCCACAACTATCTCTGCGCGGGACTGGAGCTGTTCTTCAGGCACACCGCCCCGACGTGGCGCGCGATGGCGCATCTGATCGAGCAGCGGCGCTACCCGGCCGAAGTGATGGAGCGCGTTGCTGAGGAAGACGAGAAGTGCGGACCGTATCGACCGTGTCCCTGCGGGAGCGGACTGAAGTTCCGCTTCTGCCATGGCCACCGTACACCGCGTTCGCCGTTATTCGCGCCGTCGAGCGCATCGTAACGCCCTGTGCGAGCTCGCCACCTGTCGTGGCGCCCTCGTGGGAGCGTGGCCGCCGGGAGCAGGCGGTGGTCGGATCCCTGCGGAAACATTAGCGCAAATCCAATCGAGTGCCTGCCGAGTTCCTGGTGGTATCCTTGCTGCCCGGCCGAATCGCTTGACACCTCCGCCGCGTCTCCTGAACCCGCCGCGACCAGGAAACGGATGTTTAGGGTTCTGTGATTCCTGGGCGAGGGCTGTACGCCGGCGAACTCCACCCGCACTTCAGCAGCAGAGAGGCACAAAGAATCCATGGCAGCCAAGAAACCGAACGTCCTCATTCTCTGGGGCGACGACATCGGCCAGTTCAATATCAGCGCCTACAACCGCGGCATGATGGGCTACCAGACACCCAACATCGACCGCATCGCCAACGAAGGCGCGCTGTTCACCGACTGGTACGGGCAACAGAGTTGCACGGCCGGGCGTGCCGCGTTCATCACCGGGCAGTCCCCGATCCGTACCGGCCTGACCAAGGTCGGTCTACCCGGCGCACCCGAGGGCATGAAGATCGAAGATCCGACGATCGCCGGACTGCTCAAGAACCACGGCTACATGACCGGCCAGTTCGGCAAGAACCATCTCGGCGACCGCGATGAGATGCTGCCGACGAACCACGGCTTCGACGAGTTCTTCGGCAACCTCTACCACCTGAATGCGGAAGAAGAGCCGGAGCATCCCGACTACCCGAAGGAGAAGGACTTCCCGAACTTCAAGAAGAACTTCGGCCCGCGCGGTGTCATGCACTCGTTCTCCGACGGCCGCTGCGAGGACACCGGGCCCCTCACGAAGAAGCGCATGGAGACCTTCGACGAAGAAGTCAGCGCCAAGGCCATCGACTTCATGGAGCGCGCCAAGAAGGCGGACAAGCCGTTCTTTCTCTGGTGGAACTCGACCAAGATGCACGTCTTCACACACCTGAAGGAAGGGGTGGCGGGCAAGACGGGTCTGGGCATCTACGCTGACGGCATGGTCGAGCACGACCGCCAGGTTGGCCAGATGCTGGACAAGCTGAAAGAACTAGGCCTCGAGGACAACACGATCGTGATGTACTCGACCGACAACGGGGCAGAAGCGTTCACCTGGCCCGACGGCGGCACGACCATGTTCCGCGGCGAGAAGAACACGCCGTGGGAGGGCGGTTACCGCGTGCCGTGCATGATGCGGTGGCCAGGCGTCATCAAGCCGGGGTCGCTGCTCAACGACATCGGGGCCCACGAAGATATGTGCGCGACGCTCCTGGCCGCAGCCGGCGAGCCCGACGTGACGGAGAAGCTCTTGAAGGGCCACAAGGCCATCGGCCGCGACTACAAAGTGCACCTCGACGGCCACAACCTCATGCCCGCGCTCAAGGGCGAGGCCGCGTGGCCGCGCAAGGACTTCATCTACTGGACCGACGACGGCAGCGTGGCGGCTCTGCGCTACGGCAACTGGAAGGTCTCGTTCCTGAAGCAGGCCGCTCACGGCCTGCACGTCTGGATCGCGCCGTTCGAGGAGCTGCGCGCGCCGATTCTGACCAACCTGCGCATGGATCCCTTCGAGCTCGCCCAGGACATCGGCATGGACTATGGCCGCTGGTTCGTGGAGCACATGTTCGCGTTCGCTCCCGCTGGGGCGTTCGTCGGCCGGTGGCTCCAGAGCTTCCGCGAATTCCCCCCGCGGCAGAAGCCGGGCAGCTTCAACCTGGACCGCGTGATGGAAGCGGTCACGCAGCCGCACAAGGGCGCGAACTGAGCGCGGAAACCACAGGCACGAGAAGACGGGCTGCGATTTGTTGCAGCCCGTTCTTCATTCTTGACACCCCTGTCTGTTAGGCTTCTGTGACACCCATGCAGTCCACCACGCCTCTGACGATTGCCACCCTCCTGCTCCTGCTCGCGCCGCCCCTCGGTCGCACAGCCGAAGCGCAAGCGCCGCCGCCCGCGCCGCGGCCGAAGGTCGGCGTCGCCTTCGGTGGCGGGAGTGCACGCGGCATCGCGCACGTCGGCGTCATCCGCTGGCTCGACGAGCACCACATCCCTGTCGACGTAGCCGCCGGCACGAGCATGGGGGGGCTCATCGGCGGCTCGTTCGCGACCGGGATGTCGGCCGACGAGATCGAGACGATGCTCTCGGGCGTCGACTGGGACGCCATGTTCGGCAGCTCGAACTTCGAGTTCAAGAACGTGCGCCGCAAGCGGGATGCCCGGGACTATCCGTCGCACCTCGAGTTCGGGTTCAAGCGCGGCATCAAGGCGCCGACCGCGCTCAACAGCGGCCAGCAGGTGGAGCTCCTGATCGGCCGGATCACGGCGTCCTCCTATGCCCTCACCTTCGACGAGCTGCCAACACCATTTCGCGCCGTGGCTGTGGACCTGAGAACGGCGAAGTTCATCGTCCTCGATCACGGATCGCTTGCGACGGCCATGCGGGCCACCATGTCGCTGCCGCTCATCTTCCCCCCGGTCGAGTTCGAGGGGCACGTGCTGGTCGACGGCGGCGCGATGAACAACGTCCCCGCCGATGTCGCGCGCTCGATGGGAGCGGACCGGGTCATCGCCGTCAACGTCGGCGACCTGACCGACCTCGCCACCGACAAGATCAACTATTCGATGCTGGGCCTGGCCGGCGAGACGCTCGGCGCCATGATGCGGGCCAACAGCCTCAAGGCCCTGACCGGCGCCGACGTCGTGATCGACGTGCCGCTTGCCGCGTATGGATCGCTCGACTGGCGGCGTTACCGGGCGCTCATCGCCGAGGGCTATAAGGCCGCTGAGGCCATGCGCGATCGCCTCCTGCCGCTCGCGGTGGACGACGCGGCGTGGCAGGCCTGGGTGTCGGCACGCGCTGCGAGGCGCAAGACGACGCTGCCGACTCCCACGGCGTTGGTGCTGGAAGGGGCGGGGGCGTCGGACACCAAATTGATGCGGCAGGTGCTGGACAAGCACGTCGGCCACCCGCTCGACCTGCTCAGGCTCGACGCCGACCTCACCATGTTGGCCGGCCTCGACCGCTACCAGACGCTGACGTGGCACGTCGTTCCAGCCGCCGACGGCGACCGCCTCGAGGTGCGGGCGACGCCGAAGAGATACGGTCCGCCGTTCGTGTACTTCGGGATGATCCTCGAGAACACGACCGCCGACGACGTGAGCTTCAACGTCTCGAGCCGCTCCCTGGCGTACGACGTCGTGGGGTCCGGCTCCGAGTTGCGGTTCGATGTGGCAGTGGGCTCGCAACCCTCCGTGGCGGCTGCGCTCTACCTTCCGTTCGGCAGCACGCCGTTCTTCGTCGAACCCTTTGCGGGCATCGACAGGGAAACGCTCAACTACATCCAGGACGACCACATCGTCGCCTCCTACGTCCAGAGGAACAGCGCCGTCGGCTTCGATGTCGGGTTCAATGCCGGCCGGCTCGACGACGTGCGGCTGCGCACGAGCGTTGGCCGGCTGGACGCCAGCGTTCAGGTCGGCGACCCCGGGCTGCCGGATCTCAGCGGTAAGGAGACGGTGTTCTCCCTGCGGTGGACCCACGACGGGCAGGACAGCCCGGTCGTCCCCTCTCGCGGCGTCCGTTCACGGGCGTTTGTGGACTACTTCGCGAGTGCGCCGGACCTGCCGCCCGATTACTCGAGCACGCGTAGAACTGAGGGTGTCACGCAGGCACAGTGGATCGCGTCGTCGGTCTGGTCCATTGGCACCCGCGACAGGGGTCGTGTCTTCCTGTCGGGAGGCGCCGGCACATCGTTCGACGGGCACCCATTGCCGACCGAGCAGTTCGCGCTCGGCGGCCCGTTCCGGCTCGGCGCCTACAATGTGGGCGAGCAGCGCGGCGACCACTATCTGCTCGCGACCGGCGGTTACCTCCGGCAGGCGATGCGCCTGCCGGATTTTCTTGGCGGCCCCGTCTTCCTGGGCGGATGGCTCGACAACGGCGCCGCGTTCGACGAGTGGCACGACGCGAACTGGGCCTCGCAGGTCAGCCTCGGCGTCATCGCGGACACCTTGCTCGGGCCAGCGTTTGCGGCCACGAGCGCGGGGTTCGATGGCCGGTGGCGGTTCTACATCGGCCTCGGACATATCTTTTGAGCGCAGGCAGGGGCTCCTGTTGGAGCTCTTGCCTGGGGCTGTATTTCTGATCCGGAGTCACGCCCCCTTCACGCGCTCGACGAAGCTCCTGATGATTGTGAACAGCGTGTCCGCGTCCGCACCGGGCTTGAGCTCGCAGTCGGCCACCGCCAGCGGTGCGCCGATGACGACGAGCGACGCTCCGAGCGCCGGGCACTGCGCCGCCTGCTCGATCGAGAGTCCACCCACCGCCTGGAGCGGGATCTTGACCGCTGGTCTGACCTTCTTCAGATCATCCAGCGGTGACTTCCCCTTCTCCGCGTGGCGCTCGTCGAGTCCCGTGTGGACGATGACCACGTCGACGCCCATCGACTCCATCTTCCTGGCCATGGCGACCTTGTCGGGACAGAGCATGACGTCGCCCATGACGTAGCCGCCATAGTCCTTCGCCGCGCGTACCGCCTCTCGAATGGTGTGCTCGTGCGCCTGGCCCATGACCACCACGAACGACGCGCCGTTCCTGAACATCATCTCCGCCTCGAGATAGCCCGCGTCCATCGTCTTCAGGTCGGCGACGATCGGATGGTCGGGGTACTTCTGGTGAAGCGCGGCCACGGCGTGGAGTCCTTCGCCGAGGATGAGCGGTGTCCCGACCTCCAACCAGTCCACACCGGCCCTCACAGCGATCTCGGCCGTCGGCAGCGCGTCGGCCATCGTCTGCAGATCGAGTGAGAGCTGGACCTTGGGCGCGCCGTCCAGGAGTGTCGTTGACGGCATCAGGTCAATCCCCCTTTCTGCGGGGCACCAAGCGCGCCCGTCGGGAACTGCTCGAGCTCGATCACCTGACCGCTGAATGGCGCGCCCTTGTCGGATGCCAGGAAGAGAGCCACCTCGGCGATCTCGGACGGCTTCAGAATGCGGCCGAGCGGCCAGTCCTTGCCGGCCCGGTCGAGGAAGTCCGCGGAGTGTCCGAGTTGCGTCATCATCGCGCGCTCGCCCTCGGTGTCCATCCAACCGCAGTTTACGCAGTAGACGCGCACCCGGTCGAACTTGAGGTAATTCGCCATGTTGCGCGACGCGGTCTGCAGGGCGCCCTTCGACGCCGCGTACACCAGGAGCGAGGGCTCGCCCATGAAGGCATTGATGCTCCCGATGTTGATGATGACGCCGCGCTGCTTGCGGAGCGACTTGATCGCGTGCTGTGCCAGCAGCAGGGGAGCGCGGAGGTTGAGCGCGAAGATCCCGTCGAAGATCTCTGGTGTCACATCGTCGACCGTCGCGCGCGTGGCGTCGACGGCGTTATTGACGAGGATATCCACTTTGCCGTACCGCTTGAGGGCGACGTCGATGAGCCGCCGGCAGTCGTCGACGCGCACCAGATTGGTCTGCTCGAAGACGGCGTTCTTCCCGAGCTTCTTCGCGAGCGCTGATCCATCCTTGGAAGAGAGGCCCGTCAGGACGACCTTCGCGCCCTCGTTCACATAGAGCGTCGCGATCGCCGCGCCCAGTCCCTGCGTGCTGCCGGTCACGACCGCGACTTTTCCCGTCAGGAGCTTACCCATCTGTCCCCCTCACAATGTGCCTCCCCGCGACGAGCGCGAGGCTCGCGAGCACGAGCAACGTCGCCAGGCACGAGAGCCGTGTGGTGTTCGTCATGGTCGAGGCCCGGCCTCGCTGTAGTACTCGCGCGCGCTTCCGCTTCAGGAAGTCAACCGACCGGCGCAACTCGTCGAGGCCGTCGCAGCCGTCCTCGACCGAGATCCAGCCCGTGAAGCCGACGGACCGCAGGATGCGGAAGATTGCGTCGTAGTCGTTGCTGCCGCGGCCGGTTTCGCCGTGCGTCAGCTGGTCGGGATACCCGACGGTTCCGTCCTTCGTCAGCAACTGGTCGAGTGTTGTGCCCGGTGCCAGAAAACGATCCGACGCGTGCATCGTGACCACTCGATGCTTGACCTTCTCGAGCAGGGCGATCGGATCGATCCCGGCAACGAGGGCGTTCGACGGGTCGTACTGGACGCCGAGATATGGCGAATCCGGCAGCGCGTCGAGGAGCGCGAAGAAGGGCTGCTCCTGCTGGGCGAACTCCGGGTAGCGCCACGTGCCATCTTTATAGTGGTTTTCGAGGCAGAGCACGACGTCCCGCTTGACGGCGTAGTCGAGCGCGCGCGTGATGCATTCGGCCGCCCGGGCCACGCCCTCCGCGATCGAGAGCCCCGGATACTTCTGCCCGCTGAGCGTGCGGCAGTGGCGGGCGCCGGTGCGGACCGTCAGATCGATCGCCCGTTTCTGTCGCTCGATCTGTCGCACGCGCTCGTCCTTGTCGGGATGGGTGAAGTCCGGCGAGAAGCACATCATCGACGATATCTGCCCGGTTGCGGCCATGGCCTCCATCACCGGCGCCACGTCACGCTCGTCGTAGCTCGGGAAGAACTCGTCATAGTGCTCGACGCCCTCGCTGCCGAGCGTAGCGGCGTCGTGAATCCACGTGACGTAGTTCCGCCGGCCCCCGACGAGCTCGTCGAAGTAGCACTTGGGGAAGACGGAGATAGAGGGCCGGGCCATCGTTATTGCCAGCTCCCGTACATGGGGTTGGGCAGCAGGAAGTATCTAGTCCCGAATGGGGCGAGCGCGGTGTCGTCCTTCTTCGCTGCAGCCTGGCTGAGATTGGGAAAGTCCAGGATGTTGTCGCCGACAAAAACCACGGTGTCGAGTGGCGGGCCGCCGGCTTTCGTCGTGCCGCCAGCCACTGCCGCGAAGCGCGGGTTCTTGTCGGACGGTCCGCCGTCGGGCCGGCAGAGCATCATGTCGTACGCCAGGCGCAGCGTTGTGAAGACTGCCTCGGTATCCGCGCACTCGGACTCCAGCCGGTTGGTGACGATGGCGATGCGGCCACCGAGGTCGCGGATGCGCGCGAGGAACGCGGCCGCTCCAGGTATAGCCGTGGCTTCTCGTCGCGCGACCCACGCGTGCCAGCTCTCGGACGTGAATCCGAGGCCCGCCTGGGCCCGCTCGATCTGGTACTGCAGGTTGCTGATGACGGTCTCGTCGGCATCGAGCACTACGGCCCATGTCCCTGGCTGGCGGCCTTGCGCGGCGGTCGCGACGCCGGCTCCAGCGGCCCGATACGCTTGCATGGCCGCGGCACGGAACTCAGCCCCGTCGCGCACCCAGCGAATGCTCTCGGGCAGCGTCGGGGTTGCGGCGGCGGCGGGCTGTGGCGTCCGCACGGGCGGTGTCGGCGTCGAGCGGCAGCTTGCCGTTGTGGCCAGGATGCCGACGATGCCGATCGCGGCTATGAAGTGCTTCGTCATATGTCGTTGTCGTGTGGTGACGTCGAGCTACAGAGTATTAGCAAGGGCGGTGGAGGTTCAACGTTGTTGCGGCCTCGTGGAGTAGCGGCGACTTCGCGTAAGATCCCACAGGCTATGCCGACCGACTCGAGCAACCAGATGAATCGGCGCGACTGGCTCAAGACGGCGGGCGGCCTCGTCGTGGGCTTCAGCCTCGGCAGCCTGGCGGCGTTCGGGGAGCAGACGCCTGCGATCCCGCTGAGCGGAGACGGACGCCCGCTCGACCCGCGCGAAGTCGACAGCTTTCTCTCCATCAACGCCGACGGTACGGTGACGGTCTACACGAGCAAGGTGGACGTCGGGACCGGCATGCGCATCGCGATTGCGCAGATGGCGGCGGAAGAGCTCGGTGTCGATACGGCTCGGGTGACCGTCATCGACGGCGACACCGCGCAGTGTCCGAACACCGGTGGTACGGGCGGAAGCACCGGGCTGACGCGCGGAGGCACGGCGGTCCGTCAGGCGGCGGCGACCGCTCGCCAGGTGCTCCTTGGCCTCGGCGCAGAGCGATTGAAGCATCCGGTTGCCGACCTGACGATCGTCGCGGGCGAAGTGCGGCCAGTGGCCGGTGGGCGTGGCGTGCGGATCGGCGCACTGGTCGGCGGGCGCCGGCTGGCGTTGCCGGTTGACGGGAAAGCCACGCTGGTGCCCCCGGCTCGATACACGAAGGTCGGACAATCGCCGCTGCGCCCCGATGTCCCAGCCAAGTGCACGGGACGCTATCAGTACATTCAGGACTTCACCGTTCCGGGCATGGTGCACGGGCGGGTCATCCGCCCGCCCGCGCACGGCGCCACGCTCGTTTCGGTCAATGAGGCGTCGGTCTCGCACCTGCCTGGCGTGCGTGTCGTCCGCGTCGAGAGCTTCCTCGCGGTCGTGGCGGCGGACGAATGGGCGGCCGTGCGGGCTGCGCGCGAGCTCAAGGCGACGTGGACCGAATGGCGCGGGCTGCCCGGCCACGACAACCTCGAGCGATATCTCCGTGATGGCGTCGTCGATCGCAACCAGGCGATCGTCCATCGGGGACCGTCGGGACCGCTCGGCGAAAGCGATCCCTCCGGTGTCGCGCTCGAGGCGGCGCTGGCGTCGGCTCAGACGAAGATGGCCGCGACGTATTCCTGGCCGTGCCAGAGCCACGCGTCGCTCGCGCCGTCCTGCGCCGTTGCTGATGTCCGCGGCGACGCGACCACGATATGGACCTCGTCGCAGGTGACCTATGGACTGCGCGCCACGCTGGCGCGCGTCTTCGGACTCGCGCCCGAGAAGATGCGCGTGGTGTTCATGGAAGGATCGGGATCGTACGGCACGAACGCCGCCGACCACGCGGCCGCCGACGCCGTGCTCCTCTCGAAAACCATCGGCAAGCCCGTGCGTGTGCAGTGGTCGCGCCAGGACGAACATGGCTGGGACCCCAAGGGACCGCAGCAGCTCCTCGACCTGCGCGCGGGCCTCGATGCCGCGGGGCGGTTCGTGGCCTGGGACACCGAGATGTGGATTCCCACCAACCGTCGCGGCGCCAGGATCCTGCTGGCGGCGCAATCAGCGGGCATTCCTCAGGACAGCGGGCGAGACGCCGCCGGCATCTTCGAGAACGGCGACCCGGCGTATGCCGCCGACTACGTCAGGGTGCTCGCGCACTGGATGCGGGACACACCGCTCAACCCGTCGAATCTTCGCGCGCCTGGAAAGCCGGCCAACGTGTTCGCCGTCGAGGGCTTCACCGACGAGATTGCCGCCGCCATTCGCGTCGATCCACTCCAGTTCCGGACGGCTCACCTGAGCGATCCCCGCGCGCTCGAGGTGCTCGCGCGCGCGTCCAAGGCATTCGGGTGGCAGCCGAGGCCGTCACCCAATCCCGCCGGCTTGACCAACGGCCTCCTCGTCGGACGTGGCGTCGCCTACACGCGCTACAAGAACGCCGAGAACTACGTCGCGATGTTCATGGAGGTGGCCGTGCAGCCCGACACCGGCCGCATCATCGTCAGCCGTGTCGTCTGTGCGCACGACTGCGGCCTGGTCGTGAATCCGAATGCGCTACGGAACCAGATCGAGGGCGGCATCGTTCAGACGCTCAGCCGCGCGCTGCACGAAGAAGTGCAGTTCGACGAGTCCCGCGTCACGAGCGTCGACTGGGTAACCTATCCGATCCTGAAGTTCCCGGAAGCGCCCACAGTCGAAGTGATCCTCGTCCCGCGCCCTGAGGAACCGCTGTGGGGCGCCGGCGAGGCGTCGACCGTGACCGTCGCTGCCGCGCTGGGGAATGCCGTCTTCGATGCGACTGGCGCGCGGCTGCGGCGCGTGCCGTTTACGGCAGCCAGGGTGAAAGAGGCGCTGAGGGCGGCGCGCGCGTAGCGATGCAGACTACGTCACCGCCGCCCACGCCAGGATGATCGCGAAGGCCGGCAGCGACGCGATCAGGTAGAAGACACCGATGCTGGCGGCTTTTGCCAGCGTGATCGCCCAACCGCCGCCGAATACGGCCCGGAGCGCCATCAACGTGTAAGCGGCGAAGGCGGCCGTCACGACAAAGCCCACGGCAATCGCGAAGGAAACCGAACCGGTCCACTTCGCCGCCTCTGACAGCGTGAACGCGGCGAAGGCAAACGCGTGCAAATGGACCGCGAACACCAGCGACGTCGGGAAGCGGCGGCCGCGATAGAAGAGCGCGACGATCACGGCAAAGACCGGCAACAAGGCAAAGAACACGCGCGGCATGATCGTCAGGATGCGCGCGCGAAACGCGATCGGGTCGTTGACCATGGCGCGGAGGAGTGACCTGAGCACCGTCGGCGCCCTGTCGACGCTGGCCAGCAACTGCGCGCGGTCCTCGGCACTCAGGTCGCCTCGATTGGCCGATCCGGTGACGCCGATGTGAATGCCGCCGGGCGCCAGGACCTCGCCCCTGTCTGCTGACATCGACGCCGGCGACGCCGAGGCGGCGAGGAAATAGACGACACTGGCGATGAGGTAGAGCCGCACCGGAGACAAATAGTGAGCGCGGCGGCCGGCGAGGTATTCGCGCGTCAAGTAGCCGGGTCGCGCAAGGCCGCGCACGCTCGCGGCGATGCGGCCATCGTAGCCAGACAACTCCTGCCAGGCATCACCGGCGAGTTCGGCGACGCTCGGATCGGGCGGCACCGCCCGCTGGCCACACCCCGAGCAGAATGAGCCGTGCAGTGCTGCACCGCAGTTGAGGCAGTCAGTCATGACCGTGGGTCCGCGACCGACACCGCAGTTGTGTCCGGGCTCCATCGATCCGCGGCGCCCTCGCGGCTGTCGGAGTCTGGATGCTAGCACTGATGAGAGCCGCTGACGATTGCACCCACGGCGCGCTCCGCCCGCCGTCAAAAGCCGCCAGCTCAGGACGCCGTTCGATGCGTCTTGACATCAGCGCGCTGACGGCGCGCGTAGTCCTCGAGCCGGCGGCGTGCCAGGTCGAACGCTTCGTGGATCGCGACGACCGCGTCCGAATGAATGCGGTCATGCTGGACGACGATGTCCTCCCCGGGCAGTGAGAGCTCCACGCGCACGTGGAGCGAGCGTCCCGTCGTCTGGTGTCGATGTGGGATCTCGATGAGCACGCGGCATCCGACGAGACCAGCGTAGAACGTTTCCAGCCAGACGGCGCGCGCACGCACCTCGTGTTCGAGCTCTGGCGATGCGGCCATGTTCCTGAAGGCGACTTGAACCGGGCGAGTCATGGGTGTGCCTCGAGTGTGCTGCGGAGAGTGATCTTTCGCTGCACCCTGGAAGCGCAATCGGTGTGCCGGCCTGAGCAGCGAGGCTTCCCACAGGTGTGCCCATGATTGTTCGCTCGATGGGCCGGCTTGATGGCCGTTCCTGGGTCGAGTGAACGAAGAATTCCGCACCTGGTGGGAGTTTTCCGCGGCGCACGCGTGAGCACCTTGGCCGGATTCCGGCCGCGGTTCAACCTGGGCGGGTCCGCGCGGGCATTCCGGCGGAGGCACGTGAATTGCGGCTCATGCGATCGTGCACGGATACGCCGGAAGCTCGCTAGTCGCTGTTGCCGACCCTGTCGCCGACCCTGCCGTCGACCTCCTTCCCTCAGAGCCGGCGGTCGTCTTCGATCGCGTGTCGTTCGCATTCGACGACAAGATCGTCCTCCGCAACATCAGTTTCGCGATTCCGCACGGCAGCATGCGGATTCTGCTCGGCGCCAGCGGCTCAGGAAAGTCCGTCGTGCTCAAGCTGATTCTCGGGCTTCTCCGGCCCGACACGGGTAGCATCTCGGTCAACGGCCAGCGAATCAGCGACATGTCCGAGCGCGATCTCCTGCGGGTCAGATCCGATGTCGGCATGCTCTTCCAGGAGAATGCGCTGTTCGATTCGCTGACCGTCGACGAGAACGTGGGTTATCGGCTGTACGAGGAAACGGACATGCCGCGGCCGGACGTCCGACGGCGCGTCGAAGAGGTGCTCGGGTTCATCGGTCTCGGGGAGTTCATCGACCGGATGCCCTCGGAGCTCTCCGGTGGTCAGCGCCGCAGAGTGGCCATCGCCAGGGCGATGGCGGCGAGGCCGAACCTGCTGTTGTTCGACGATCCCACGTCCGGTCTAGATCCCATTATTGCCACATCGGTAGACGACGAGATCGTCAAACTGCGCGACCTCCATCATGTGACGTCGATCGTCGTGACCCACCAAATCCGTGACGCGGTCTACGTGGCGACGCACCAGGCGAGCCGCGACAATGGCGCGCTTCGGATCGTTGCCGTCCCGGAGGCCGAGGCGACGCACGCCCGCTTCATGGTCCTCCACCATGGAGAGATCTGCTTCGAAGGAACTGTGGCGGAGCTGCGGGCCTCCCGCGACGCGTTCCTCAAGGAGTTTCTCTTCATGACGCTACCGCCCTGGTAGCGCGGGCACGACATCGTCGCTCCGAGTTGCGCCGTCGCCCGCTCGCCGTCTTAATGCGCTCGTGCCGGCCGTAGTCTCCGCCACGGCTCGCGGTCGTAGCAGTCGACCAGGAAAGGCCCCTTCGCCTTTGCCGGCGACAGGATCGCAAGAAACGTCATCGGCTTCTTCGACGAGTTGAAGATTGCGTGCACGACTTTCTTTGGGATGAATGCGCATTCGCCTGCTTTCAGGCGCTGCTTCTTCCGGTCGACCCACTGCTCGGCCACCCCGTCGACGATGTAGATGATCTCTTCGCGGGCAGGGTGGTAGTGGAAGCGGTGGCCAGTGCCAGGGCGCATCGTGACGCGGACGAGGGTCAGCAGCTTGGTTCCCGTCAGCTTCGGCTCCGACAGCCACCAGTGCTTGCCCCACGGGGCTCGTTCGACGCGCGCCGTCTTCGCCCTGACGAACCGGAGCGCCTTCCTTGACGAGGCGGTCACTGTCCGCCTCCTTTCGTCGCTCGACCTGCGGGCAGGCGAATCCCCTTGAACGTCTTGATTTGATCGGCGATGGCGCGCTCGGCGGGGAGGCGCTCAACCGAGCTGGCACCGTAGAAACCGTCGACGCCGTGGCAGTGCGTGATGACGTATGCGGCATCAGGCGGCTCCGAGATGGGCCCGCCGTGACAGATGACGAGCACGTCGGGATTCACGCCACGCGCCGCATCCGCGATGTCCTGAATCCGCGTGACGCAGTCGTCCAGCGTCTTCGAGCTCTTCGCGCCGATCGAGCCGCCGGTCGTCACGCCCATGTGCGCGACGATGAGGTCCGCGCCGGCGTCGGCCATGCGCTCGGCTTCGGACGGATTGAAGACGTACGGTGTGGTCAGCAGGTCGAGCTTGCGGGCGAGGCGAATGATATCCACCTCGAGCTGGTAGCTCATTCCGGTCTCCTCGAAGGCCTGCCGCATGTCGCCGTCGAAAAGCCCGACGGTCGGGAAGTTCTGAATGCCGGCGAAGCCGAGCGCGCGGAGCTCCTCGAGAAAAAGCTTCGGGATGATGAACGGATCTGTTCCGTTGACGCCCGCCAGGACCGGCGTCTTCTTGACGACCGGAAGAACTTCGTAGGCCATCTCCTTGACGATCTGATTGGCATTGCCGTAGGCGAGCAAACCCGCCGAGCTGCCGCGGCCGGCCATCCTGTAGCGGCCGGAGTTGTAGACGATGAGGAGGTCGATGCCGCCGGCCTCCTCGCTCTTCGCGGACAGACCCGTCCCGGCGCCGCCGCCGATGATCGGCTCCCCGCGCGCGACCTGCTCGCGGAATCGCTTGAGAATGCCCTGACGCGAGTTGTCGACGGTCACGAATCTGCCTCCTGCCTAGTCGTTTGGGTCCACGAGAACGCGCCACGACTGGCTCACGATGGCCACGATGGCACGATGTTCACGATGGAACGACTCCAGGAATCATCGTGGTCATCGTGTCATCGTGCCCATCGTGAACTAGTCGTGAACTCGTCAGCTCAAATATTCGGTCACTGTCTCATGAGTTCTAGCAGCTTCCGCGCGGCCGTGTCCGCGAACTCCGGATCGTTGATGTGGAGATCCAGTTCGGTGACCTCGGCCTCGGGGAGGCCGGAACGAATCGCGTCGTGCAGCGCGCGCCGCGCGACGGGGTCATCGAACGGCTGGCCGGCCTTGTCGATCGCGGATACACCGCGCCCCGGCAGGAGGACCGACAGCGGCCCGGTGGCCGCGGACAGTTTTCGGGCGATGTCGATTCCAATCCTGATGTTCTCCTCCGGCGTCGTGCGCATCAGCGTGACATTCGCGTTGTGTCGGTAGAAAGTTCGCTTCGCGAACTGCGCCGGGACCGAGTCCGGCGCATAGAAATTCACCATGTCGACCGCGCCCGTCGACACGACTGTAGGGATGCCCGCCCTGCCCGCCGCCGTGAGGCGCTCGGGCCCTGCGCTGAGGAACCCTCCGACGAGCTCGTCGGCGAGCTCGGTCGTCGTGATGTCCAGCACGCCGGCGATGAGTCCTTCGTCGATGATCGACTCCATGGCGCGGCCGCCGTTGCCAGTGGCGTGAAAGACGAGGACTTCGCAGCCGGCGCGTTCGAGCACCTCGCGCGCGCGCTCGACGCACGGCGTCGTGACGCCGAACATCGTCGCGGCAATGAGTGGTTTGTCGCTGGCATCGGGAGCCGGTCCAGGGCGGGAAACGAGGCCGGCCATCGCACGCGCCGCCTGGGAGAGGACGGGGCGGCTCACGCGGTTGAGGCCTGCGATGTCGACGACCGAGTTGAGCATGAAGATGTCTTTGTCGCCGACAAACTGCCGGACCATGCCCGAGGCGAGCGTGCTCAGCATGACTTTCGGCACGCCGAGCGGCAGAACCCTCATCGCGGCCGTACCGATTGTCGTTCCCGCCGATCCGCCGAGGGCGAGCACTCCCGAGAGTTCTCCGCGCGCGTAGGCCTCTCGCGCCAGTCGTGCCGCGCCCTCCGCGGCTTTCGTCACCGCCTCACCCCGGTCGGCATGCTGACGGACCACTTCGACTGTTGTGCCAGCCAGCTCGAAGATTCGTTCGCGCGGGATATCGGCGGCAACCGCCGGTGTGCCGAGCGCGCCGACGTCGACGAGGGTCACCGGGAGGTTCCACGAGGTGAGCAGATCGCGCACGAAGGCGGCCTCGCGGCCTTTCGTGTCGAGCGTGGCAAAGAGAAAGACGGCGGGCACGTCGAGGCTCACTATATCCAATAACGACGGCGGTGGAACCGGTTTGACGGCGCGCGCTGCGGCTCGATATAGTCCGGTCTGATCGGCGGCCGTTCCACACGCACGTCGAAACCCGTCATGGTGACCATGAAACGCTATTTCCTCCTCAGCTTCCTGATCGCGTTGGGCCTTGCGTCCGCGCTGACGACATTCGGCACGGCCGCCCAGAGTCCTCAGCCGCTCCGCATCTTCATTCGCTCCGGTCCGAAGTCTCACGCGCCGGGCGCGCACGATTATCCGCGGTATCTCAAGGAGTGGGTGCCGCTCTTAAACGAGCGCGGCGCAAAGGCCACAGGCGCCGATACGTTCCCCACCAAAGCCCAGCTCGACGACACCGACGTCCTCATCCTCCACAAGCAGGAGGCGGGCAACATCGAAGAGGCGGACCGCGAGAACCTCAACGAATACCTCGCTCGCGGGGGCGGGCTCGTGGTGATTCACGCGGGCCTGGTCTCGCGCGATCCGGACTGGTTCAAGACGATCGTCGGCGGATCGTGGCGCAACGGCACCGCGAAGTGGCTCGAAGGACCGATGCAGCTCTATTTCACCGACCGTGACAGCCCGATCACCAACGGCGCGTCGAATTGGGAGATGGACGACGAGATCTACTACGACCTCGAAATGATGCCCGAGGCCCGCATCCTGGCGTCGGCGTATACGCCGAAGGCCGCCGGCGCGCGCAATGCCAACTTTCAGCGCCGGGCCGACGAGCTGACCGGCGGCGGGAAGACCGTGAGCATCTTCGACACCCAGCCGCAGATGTGGACGTACGAAAAGACGGTCGACGGTGGCCGCACGCCGTACCGCGCGTTCGTGGCGATTCCCGGACACTGGTACGAGAACTTCAATCGTCCGAACTACAAGGCGATTTTGCTCCGCGGCATCGCCTGGGCGGGCAAAAGGTCGAATCTCGACGAGCTCGTCAAGCCCAGTTTGAGCGACGCAGAGCTCGGCGATGCGCTTCGCTATCCCGAAGGTGGACCGACGGCGCCCGCGAAGGCGGCGGCGAAGATCGAAGTGCACCCGGACTTCGATCTGACGCTCGTGGCCGCCGAGCCGCTCATCGCGAAGGCGATGAACATCGACTGGGATGACCAGGGCCGTCTGTGGGTGTCCGAGACACCGGAGTATCCCAACGGCCGTCGCGTGCCGAACACCGCCCCGTGGCGCGATACGGGCTCGCTCAAACCGGCGGTACCGGCACGCGATCCGGAGGACACGATCTCCATCCTCTCGGACACCAACGGCGACGGCGTGATGGATCGCAAGCACGTCTTCGCCGACAAACTCGAGCTGGTGACCGGGTTCGTCTTCTACAAGTCCGGCGTCATCGCGTCGACGTCGCCCGACATCTGGTATCTCGAGGACACAAACGGCGACGAGGTCGCCGACAAACGCACGAAGCTCTACACAGGCCTCGGCATTTACGACACGCACGCCGTCATCAACAACCTGCGCTGGGGGCTCGACGGATGGATCTACGCCACGCACGGTTACAGCGTGGGCTCGGTCACGTCGCCCGATGGCACGAAGAATTTCGGTCGCGACGGCAGCGGCGTCGTCCGATTCAAGCCCGATGGCAGCGCGTTCGAGCAGTTCAGCAGCCGCGGCGGCAACACCTGGGGCCTCGATATCACCTGGGATGGTCAGGTGTTCTGGACGCAGCCGACGAGCGGCACCGTCTTCTTCCACACCGTGCTGCCCGAATCGGTGCTCGCCAAGGCCAAGCTGACTGGAACGACGTCGTGGAAGGGGATGATCACCGGCCAGGCCACGTATCCGCGGATGTCGCGGCCCGAGCAGGCCTACGTCCAGATCGACCAGGTGGGTCAGTTCACAGCAGCCGCCGGCTGTGCGATCTACGAGGGCGGCGCGTGGCCCGAGAAGTGGCGGTACAGCTATTTCACCGGTGAGCCGACGCTCAACATCGTGCACCACGAGTTCGTGAAGCCCGACGGCGTGAGCTATACGACGGCGAAGGAGCAGGGTCGCGAGCAGACCGAGTTCATGCGCAGCGGCGACATGTGGTTCCGCCCGATCGAGACGCGCGTCGGACCCGACGGTGCCCTCTACATCGTCGACTTCTACAACCAGGCCGTGATCCACAACGACACGCGCGGGCCGCAGCACGGTCCAGCCAATGCCGCCGTCCGGCCCGACCGCGACCACTACTTCGGCCGAATCTGGCGCGTGCAGCACAAGCAGGCGACCAGGCTCACCATGCCCGTGCTGAATCGCGCGGATCTCCCCGGGCTGATCCGGGCGATCGAGACGAGCCCGAACGCCCAGGTCAAACAGACCGCCTGGCGGCTGGCGCAGGAGAACTTCCCGTCCGACCCGCGCCTGGCGCGGATCAAGAAGCCGATGGGGAGCAGCGTGCTCGCAATCTACGAGCGGGCACTCGGCGCCAGAACCGCCGCCGAGCGCAAGACGCTGCTCGATACCTATGTGCAAGCGACCGACAACTGGACGCCGTCGGCGATCGCCGCGGCCGCGACCGAGCAGCCGTCGCTCTATGTCGCCAGCGCGTTCGCGTACGAACGGCCGCAGCCGCTCGCGGAGTTCGTCGCCCTGGTGGCTCCTGCCGCCCTGCCCGCGAGCGCCGGTCAGTTGCTCGTGTCGGCCGCGGCTGCCGGGCCCCAGGCGTCAGCTGTCAAGGCCGCCGCCGTGCGGGCCGTGGCCAGGATGACAGGTGGATCGATCGCCATGGACGCCGCGACGACGGCTGCCCTGCAGAAGCTGCTCGACGACCCCGCCACGTCGGCAGCCGCGCTTCCGGTTGTGGCGAAGTGGGACAAGTCCGGTGTGCTCACCGCGAGCGCCGAGCGGCAAGGGCTCGCGCTCCAGCGAGAATTCGATAATCCGAAGACGAGCGACGATCGCCGTGCTGAGCTCGCCGAGAGCCTGCTTGCCGTTCCCAAGGCCCGGCCGTCGGCACTGGCGACGATCGGGCCGATGCTCGCCGACGCTGCGGTGTCGGACGCGCTCAAGGCCCGCATCATCACCACCCTCGGCGAGAGTGCCGGCAGCGATGCCGATGCCATGATGATCGCCACGCTCGCGCGAACGAATTCGACGCCGATCTTCGATCAGATCCTCAGACGTCCAGACGCCACGCTCGCGCTCCTTGCGGCGATGAAGGACGGGAAGATCACGCCGGCAAATCTCGGACCCGCCAACGTCGCGCGGCTGCGGACGCATCCCAACCGCCAAGTGGCGCGCCAGGCGGCCTCGCTCCTCGATACGCTCAGCCCGGCGGGGAAGGCGAAGAACGAGATCATCGCGGCCCTCACGCCCGAGATCGAGAAGCCCGGGGATGCCGCGAAGGGGAAGGATCTCTTCACCGGAACGTGCTCCACCTGCCATAAGCTGGGCGCGCTCGGGAAGGCCGAAGTCGGGCCGCCGCTGAACGGCATGGGCGCGCACGGCCGCGCCGCGCTCCTGACCCACATCATCGACCCGAACCGCGAGGTCGATCCAAGCTTCTGGCAGTGGAATGTAACGACCAAGAAGGGCGAGACGCTCACCGGCGTGATCGCGAGCGAGAATTCTTCTGGCGTCACCCTTCGCAACACGAACGGGGACCTGGTCATCGCCAAGGAAGACATCGCGACGCGCGAGAACACACGCCGCTCGCTCATGCCCGAGGGCTTCGAGGCGCTCGGTGCCGAGGCCCTGCGCGACATCCTCACCTTCGTCGTGTCGAACGGCGCCCCGGGCGCCAACGCCGACGAGCAGAAATTCCGCATCATCGATCTGCGGGAGGCCTACACCGCCGACAGCCGGCGCGGACTGAGGCGCGACGACGAGCGCGACGAGACCGTCACGCTGCACCGGTTCGGCGACGTGACGGTAGCGGGCGTGCCGTTCTTCGTGATGGATCCAGCGCGATCGCTCAACGGAGCGAACCTGGTTGCCCTCAAGGGCGGCCCGGGCAGCGGCAACACTTCGGACGAGTTCCCACAGCGCGTCGAGATCCAGACGACGGTGACCGCGGCCAGCCTGCATTTCCTCGGCGGGGTCGGCGGTTGGGCCTGGCCGACGGGCGGTGATGCCGCTCGCGGCACACCGGCCATGAAAGTCATCGTCTTTTTCGCCGATGGCTCCAGCCAGGAACACGTGCTCAAGAACGGCGAGACGTTCGCCGACACGTTCGGCCGCGCCGCCGTCCCGCTCAGCGTTGACGCTGGAGATTTCACGCGCCGTGGACAGTTGCGCTACTTCGCGTTGAATCTCGGCAAGAGGGGGACGCTGTCGAAGATCGTGCTCGAGAGCTACGACGCGGACATCGTGCCCGTCACGGTGGCCATCACGGCCAGCACCGATCCTGCGGTGACCGCGCCTGCCTCACCGGGGCCGGGAAGTGGCCAGGACGCTCGACCGAAAGCGGGCGGACGTGGTGACGCGCCCTTGCCTGACACGAAGCCGATTGTCTGGGCGCCGGGCAAGGCGAGGGTCCTCATCATCGGCGGGGGCAGCTCGCACAACTTCGGGCAGTTCTTTGGCACGACGGACGGCGCAACGCTCGCTCGGGCCGGGTTCAGCGTCAACTACACCGAGGATCGCGATCAGGCGGCGGCCGAGCTTGGGAAAGCCGACGTGGCCGTCATCAGCGTCAACCGGCAGTTCTTCGACACGCCCGAGTATCGGAAGGCGCTCTTCGATTTTGCCGCCGCTGGCAAGGGGCTCGTGATGCTGCACCCCGGCACCTGGTACGGCTTTCCGCAGTGGCCGGAGCTGAACGCCACGATCGTCGGCGGCGGAGCCCGCGGTCACGATCGCATCGCCGCGTTCTCGGTCAATGCGGTAAAGCCCAACCACCCCGTGATGAAGGGCGTGCCCGCGTCGTTCACGGTCGAGGACGAGCTCTACTACCTGAACGCGGAGGCCGACAAGGTGCCGCAGGGCACCTCCGCAATCGAAGTGCTCGCCGAAACCTCGCCGAGCGTGAAGTTCATGAAGCCACACCCGGCGGTGTGGGTCACGAGCCACCCCACGGCGCGCATCGTCGGCATCACGCTCGGCCACGACCAGCGCGTGCACGACCTCGACGCGTTCAAAACGCTTCTCGTCAACGCCGTGAGGTGGGCTGGTCGCTCGAAGCAGTAACGCACGGCCCGAGCGCCTCGACGTTACCGAGATCCGCGTAATCCGCGTCCCGTGTTGGATCCGCGTGATCCGCGTCGTAACTCGATCCGTGACCCTAGTCATTCCTCAACGCGACCATCGGATCGACTCGCGCGGCGCGGCTGGCTGGCAGGTAGGCGGCGACCGCCGCGACACCAATCAGCACGAGGACGGCGCCGATCAACGTCGAGGGGTCGGTGGTGCTCAGGCCGAAGAGCAGGCCCGAGACCTGGCTCGACGCCAGACGGCCGGTCGCCAGCGCGCCCGGCACGCCCACGATGAGGCCGATCGCCACGAGCAGCATCGCCTCTCGCATCACCAACCGCACGACGTTTTGCCTGGCGGCTCCAAGCGCCATGCGAAGGCCCATCTCGCCCGTTCTCTGCACGACCGAAAATGCCATGAGGCCGTAGAGGCCCACGGAGGCGAGCAGGAGCGCGACCACACCGAAGAGGCTCGACAGCGTGGCGACGAGGCGTTCCCGGCTCAGCAGGCCATTCATTTGATCGCCTAGTGTCTGAATGGCGAAGAGCGGCATGTCCTTGTCAATCCGCTGCACCTCTTCGCGAATCCTGGACACGACGCCCGCTGCATTGTCCGCGACCCGGACGTGGAGGGTCATCTGTCCGCGACCGGTCTCGGTCTGTAGAAACGGCTGGTACATCAGAGGAGGCGTGTCTTCCTTGAGGCTGGCGTACTTGGTGTCCTTCACGACGCCGATGATTTCCCTTACGCTGTCCCCGCGCTCGACGACGATCCGCTTGCCGACCGGGTTCTCGCCGCCCATGATCCGCCGCACGAACGCCTCGTTGACCACGCCAACAGGCGGCGCGCTCCTGTCCAGGTCCCGCTCGGCGAAGTCCCGCCCGGCCCGCAGGGGAATGGCCATCGTTGAAAAATAGTTCGGGTAGACCATCATCTGAGGAACCCGCTGCATCGTGCCGTCCGGGAGCCGGACAGGACCTGAATACCCGACGCGGCTGGTAGGACCGTAATGGGCCAGGCTGGCGGCGCGCACTCCGGAGAGCGCTGTCACGCGCTGCAGAAGATCGCGATAGATCCGATCGAGCCGATCGGATGTGCCGGGAACGCCCCGCTGGTCACTGCCCCTCGGCTCGATTCGAACGATGAGCACCATGTCCCGGTCGAAGCCGTCATCCTGTCCGTCGAGCGCCCGCAGGCTGCGCACGAAGAGACCCGCCGCGAACAGGAGAAGGAGGCAGAGCACTACCTGCGACACGACGAGGATCTTTCCCGGACCGAGCCAGTGATTTCCACCAATCGACCCGCGTGCCTGGCCCTTGATCCCCGAGACGACGTCGACACGTGACGCTCGCAGGGCCGGCACGAGACCACATAGCACACCCGTGAGAACCGAGATGGCGGCGGTGAACGTCAGGATCCGCGCATCGGGTTCGAGGTGCAGGACGATTGGCGTTCTGCCCGACGACATGAACGTCACGAGGAGTCTTGTCGCCCACCGCGCGAGCAGCAGGCCGCACAACCCGCCGAGCGCCGCGAGGATCACGTTTTCGACGAGCAGCTGACGAGCGAGCCTCCAGCGGCCCGCGCCGAGCGCCAGGCGCATGGAGAACTCCGGCAGTCGCGAGGCCGCGCGAGCCAACACGAGGTTCGCGACATTTGCGCACGCGATCAGGAGCACGACCCAGACGACCGCCATGAGGATGAGGAGCGGCTGCGAGAACTGCTGCCGCAGACTCGAAATCCCGGTTGCGGCCGGGCTGAGTCCCAGCTGTTCGGGAATGCGTTGGGGCTGGTCGCCGCGATTGGCCGGCTTGGTCATCTGCGGGTCGAGCACGTCGAGGCCCGCGAGGATGGACTGCGCCTGTTGTGGTGTGTACTCGCGCTTCAGCCGCCCGACGACCGTCAGCCAGAACGTCCGCGACATGTGTTCGCTGAGCCAGTTTTCAGCCGCCGGCATGACGGTCGGCTGCATCATGAGCGGCACCCAGATATCTGCCGCTCTTCCGACCTCGAGGCCGAAGAATTCCCGCGGGGCGACACCGATGATCGTGAACGGCGTTCCCGACAAATGCATCGTCCGTCCAATGATGGAGGGGTCGGCCGCAAACCGGCGCCTCCAGTAGCCGTTGCTGATGACGGCAACCGGATGACCGTTCGGGTTCACGTCGTCTTGGGGGCCGATGGTCCGCCCGGCAGTTGCGCTGACTCCGAGAAGCGCAAAGTAGGTTCCCGAGACCAGCTGACCTTCGGCCGTTGGCTCGAGGCTGCCGTCGATGCTGACATTGAGTCGCGTCGTGCCGTAAGCCGCCACGTCGACGAACACCGGGCTGGCTTCGTGCAGCCGGCGATACTCGGGGTATTCGACGCCGCGGCTGTCTCCGTTTGTCTGCCGGGGAACGACCAGGTGAAGCCCGGCCGGGTCATCGATAGGCAGCATGCGGAGCAGAAGTGCGTCGATGAGGCTGAAGATTGCCGTATTGGCGCCAATGCCGAGCGCCAGCGACACGATGACGACCAGCGCAAAGCCTGGCGTGCGCCGCACCTGTCGCAAGCCGTACTGAAAGTCCCGTGCCGTGGATTCGAGTGCGGCAATGCCGCGAGCCTCGCGGCATTCTTCCTTGACCTGCTCGACGCCGCCGAGGGCGAGCCGGGCGCGCCGCAGGGCTTCGTCTGGCGGCACGCCCGCTGCGACGAGCTTCGCGGCTTGTTGTTCGCAGTGAAACTGCAGCTCCGCGTCCAACTCGTTCTCCATCGACTTGCGGTGGAATACCGCTCGCAGCCGATACGTGAGATCGCTGAACATGCTCGACAGGCTGGGCATGGTGCCTCCTCAGGCGATGTCCAGGATCTGACCGATGGTGAGCGAGAGGGTCCGCCACGCGGCGGTTTCAGTCTCGAGCTGTTTGCGTCCCGTGCGTGTCAGCTCGTAGTACTTGGCGTTGCGATTGTTGTCGGACGGGGCCCACTCGGCCTTGATCCATCCGCGGCGCTCGAGCCGATGCAGGGCGGGATAGAGCGATCCCTGCTGAACCTGGACGACTCCCGTTGAGACCTGGTCGAGGCGCTCCGAGATCGCCCATCCGTGCTGGGGGCCGAGCGAGAGGACTTTGAGGATGAGCAGGTCGAGCGTGCCCTGCGGCAGGACCATCCGTTTGTCAGCCATGCCGTTGCTCCCCTGACGCTTCGACAGGAAGATACATCCCTTTCTGTCGAAGCGCAAGGGGAGGACGGTCTCTGGCCGTCGCGGAGGACTGCCCGGCGGTTCTCGTCGAAGCGTCGAATGGCTCGTGCGCGACCGAGAGGGTCCTCAGCGCCGCGCCCGTTCCAGGAGCGAGCCGATGTCAATCCGGTCCGCGGCCCGCTTCACCTCGGCGAGGAACGGCTGGAAGTCTTCGTGCGTTCGCAGTGGGGCGAGTAGTGGATCGGTCGCGTACCAAGGGTGACAGAGAAAGCCGGTATCGACGGCCTCGCGCAGCCAGCGAAAGGCTTCAGTGGGGCGGCCGAGCCCCGCGTACGTCGCGCCCAGGCTGTAGGCCACGTGGTGATCCCTGTGTCCCCGCGAAAGGACTTCGTCCACGAGCGCCAGAGCGGCACGCTCTTCGCCGCGAGCGGCGAGGAAGCTGGCGAGCATCGCACCCGCCCGCTGTTCCGACGTCGCACTGCTCCGCAGACCCGTGAGCATCGCCTCGGCTTGCGCAGTTTTCCCGCCGTAATAGAGCGCCTGTGCAAGGGGTGGATAGGACACGGGCGTGGAAGACAGTTCGCGCAGGCGCTCGAAATGGGTTCGCGCATCCGTGAAGCGGCCGCTCCATTGCGCCGTCGTGCCGCGCAGCCGGAACGCTTCGGAGAGGTTCAGCGGGTCCGCATCCAGGCCGGCAGCGATCTCTTCCTCGACCATTTCAAGCCGTCCGATGTGCTGGAGAGCGGACGCGAGGTAGAAGTGGGGAAGGTCCAGACCCGGATCCAGCCGCAGCGCTTCGAGGCTCTGCTCGATCGTCCGCTCCCAGTCGAACTCCGTGTAGCGCGCCACAGCGGCCAGCGCCTCGTGCGCCTCGGCGAGGGTACCTTCGAGCTCGAGTGCGCGCCTCGCGTGCTGTTCCGCACGGGTCTTCCACATCGACACGTCGCCCCTGGAGGCGAAGCGGATGGACATCTGCGCGCTCGCCTTCGCCAGTCCCGCATGCGCAAGAGGGAACTTGCTGTCTATCGCGAGTGCCCGCTCGAACGCCGCGACGGCCGCGAGTGTCTCCTCGCTCGTCAGCCGAGACAGATAAAAACGACCCATCAAGTACGCCTGGTATGCCGACGGATTCTCCGTGCGGCCTCTGGCGCCAGACGCCGCGGGCTTCGCCTCGAGCGCCGCGAGGACACGATCCGCGATGGCTTTTTCCAGGCCGATCAAGTCCGCTGCCCGCAGATCGACGGTGTCACTCCAGACGGGCTGGGCGGTCGCAACACGCACCAGTTGCAGGCGCGCACGGTTGTCGTCGCCCTTCTTCTGCAGACTGCTCGCCAGAATGTAGTCGACCCGCAGCTTCCGTCCCACAGCTGCGAAATCCACGGGTCTTGTGTCGTAGGCGACGACTGCCGTCGTCGGACGAACCCGAACCGCTTTCCCCGCTGCCAGCCGCGCGATGACGGCATCTGCCAGGCTGATGCCGAGATACTGCGAGTCCGGCGGCAGCGCGACAACGTCGAACGGAAGAACTGCCAGGGCGATCATGGGGGAGGCCGGATTCCGCGCAGGCGCCGACGCGATGAACAGTACGCTACCTGCGGCCGCGACCATGCCGGCTATCAACAACCATCCCCGTGCACCAGGGAGAATCCTGGACGACTGTGGGCGGCCGCTGCTCGTGGACAGGGAGGCGCCCTCTGCGACGTCGGGGAACGATTCAACAGGCGCGATGAAACGATACCCGCGGCGTGGGAGCGTCTCAATGAAGCGGGGGGCGCCCGGATTGTCTCCCAGCGCAGCGCGGAGTTGCTTGATGCTGTGATTGACCCCCTGCTCGAAGTCCACGAAGACGTCCGAGCCCCATAGTTCCTTGTGAATCTCCTCGCGAGAGATGAGCTGGCGCGGGCGGCTGACCAGCAGCCTCAGCAGTTTCAGGGCCTGGGGTCTCAATCTGACGACGCGCTGCGCCTTGCTCAGCTCGAGGGCGGCCGCATCGAAATCGAAGATGCCGAACCGATAGTGCCGGTTGTCGGTCAAGCGCTCACCGTCTTCTATCGAGAGGCTGTGAGAAGGCCCGCAGTCTATCACCGAGGCCGTTCCGCAAAAACAGCGTCCATCCACGACGACAAGTCCTATCTCCGAAGCCGGTTACGCGCCCACCCATCACGTCATGGAAAAGTCACCCAGCGGCCATGGCACGTTCCGCTTCAAGTGGGCTAGATTGCCGCGGACCGGAGCCGGGCTGCTGCGAAGCCATCACCGAACGGAGTAACCAGGTCATGCTGAAACGTCTCTTTCTCTCCACCGCCGTCCTCGCCTGTGCCGGAGTCGCAGCCATCCTCGCCCATGGGTCGACGCCTATCGTGTCGGGACTGGCCCCAACAGCACCAACAAACGGGATGCTCTCCGGCTCCGACGAGGTGCTCGAGTGGCACCAGATCTTCAACGACACCGTGCTGGCTACCGTGCCCGCCCCGAATTCGCTCGTGACCAGCCGCTCGGGGGCCATGGTCTCGGCCGCGGTCTTCGATGCCGTCAATGGAGTCGACAGGCGGTACAAACCGATTCACGTTACAACTCATGCCCCGTTCCGCACGTCGGCACAAGCCGCTGCGGTCCAGGCGGCCTACGCGATGTTGATCAGGCTATATCCGGCGCAGGTCGGACCGTTGACGACGCGCCGTGACGCATCGATTGCGGCGCTCGGAGCGGGACCGCGTCCGGAATCTCCACAGGCTGTCCAGAAGGGCGTGCTCTGGGGACAGGCCGTTGCCGACAGTATCTGGGCGGAACGGCAGACCGACGGTTTCACGCCCACGATGGCGCCGTTCATGGGATCGGCGACGCTTGGCTTCTGGCGGCCGACGCCCACTGGGAATCTTCCCGGTTCCGGCCCGCAGTTCGCATCGATGACGCCGTGGGCGCTGAGACGGCCGTCCCAGTTTCGTCCCGCGCCGCCGCCCGCGCTCGCAAGTGCCGAGTACGCGGCGGACTACAACGAAACGAAGATGTGGGGCGTCGCAACAGGGTCCCTGCGGCAGGTGGGCGACTCTGCGGTCGCCGTGTTCTGGAGCGGCAACGGGACGCTTTACTGGACCCGCGCCGCTGTCCAGCTCGCCGGGGAACATCATCAGACCCTGGTCGAGAACGCCCATTTATTCGCGGTGCTGCACATAGCGCTGGCGGATGCGTCGATCGCCACCTGGGACGCGAAGTATCGCTACGTGTTCTGGCGCCCGGTGACCGCCATTCGCTCGCTGGACGATGATGGAAACGCCGGCACCGATCCTGACCCGACATGGACGCCGTTCCTGACGACGTCGGCGCATCCAGAGTACCCGTCGGGTCATTCAAATCTCGCTGGCGCTGCCGCAACCGTTCTGGGCGAGATGTTCGGTGACGACGCGGCTTTTGACGCGACCTCCGAAACCATGCCGGGAACCGTGCGGTCGTTCGTCGGATTCTCGCCGGCCGTCGAGGAGATGGCCGACGCCCGTGTGTTCGGCGGGATGCACTTCCGAACCGCGTGCGTACGCGGCAGCGCTCTTGGCAGCACGGTCGCAGCATATGTTTTGCGGCACGCGATGCATTCGCTGCACGACGGTTGGGGCGACGACAAAGACGACGATCGCCGATAGCTGACTGGCCGTCCGTCGTGGCTGACACGACCATGTCGGACGGCGGCCGGTCCATCTGGTCGTGCGGCGAGGGCCATGCTACCCTGACGCGCACATGCCGCCGAAATCGACCAGTTCAGCGCTGACCCGGGAGCTGGTGCTGCTCCTCTGCCTGGCTGCGTCGACGAGCGGAGTGGTGCCGCAGCCCCAGCCATCCCGGGTCGGTGACTGGCCGTCATTCGGACACGATCAAGGCGCGCAGCGATTCTCATCTCTGACGCAGATCACCAGACAGAACGTGGCCGAGCTGCAGCCGGCTTGGGCGTTCGACACCGGCAGCCGCGACCTTCAGGGCACACCGCTCGTCATCGACGGCCTGATGTACGCCACGGGTGGCTCGACAGTCTTTGCCCTCGAACCGGAGACCGGCAAGCCGGTCTGGAAGTTCGAGTCCGATGGACCCGTGAGCAAACGGGGCGTGGCGTACTGGCCCGGCGATGCGAACACTCCGGCCCGCCTCTACTCTGGCGTGCGCGACGGACGGATGGTGGCGCTCGATGCGAAGACGGGCGCTGTGGTGTCTGCCTTCGGCGAGCGCGGCTACATCGACCTGAAGAGCAGCATCCGCGGCGACGTCGATGGCGCCTTCATGCTCGACTCGCCGCCGGTGGTCTACAGAGACATCGTGATCACCGGAGGCAGCAACGGAGAGGGTTCGCCGAGCACTGGGCCTCTACGGCGACATCCGCGGATGGGATGCCCGCAGCGGGAAGTTGCTGTGGTCGTTTCACACCGTGCCGCGCTCTGGCGAGCCCGGCGTGGAGACGTGGGAAGGCGAGAGCTGGAAGGATCGGTCGGGCACGAACGCGTGGTCGTACATGACCGTCGACCTCGAGCGCGGCCTCGTCTTCGCTCCGACTGGGTCGCCCACGTCCGATTTCTATGGCGCCGATCGCAGGGGCAGGAACCTGTACGGCAATTGCCTGATCGCGCTCGATGCGATGACCGGCAAGCTGAAATGGTTCCAGCAACTCGTGCATCACGACATCTGGGACTGGGATCTGCCGGCCGCGCCGTTGCTCCTCGACGTCAATCAGAACGGCCGCCGGGTGCCGGCCGTCGCCCAGACGACGAAGATGAGCCTGCTCTTCATCTTCAATCGAGAGACCGGCGAGCCGCTGTTCGGGGTCGAGGAACGGCCAGTACCGCAGAGCGATGTGCCGGGTGAGGCGACGTGGCCGACGCAGCCGTTTCCGGTCAAGCCGCCGCCGCTCGCCAGGACGACATTCGATCCTGCGAAAGACCTCTACACGCTGACGCCAGAGCAGACGGCCTACTGCCGGGAGCTCTGGGACAAGAACCAGATGTACACGAAGGGCATCTTCACGCCACCCGGCCTCGACGGCACGATGGTGACGTTCCCCAGCACGCTTGGAGGGGGCAACTGGAGCGGGCTGTCGTACGATCCAGGACGCGGCCTCATATTCACGAACATCATGAACCTCGGCCAGGTCGCGCGGATGGAACGTCGCACCGATGCGAAGACGGGCACGTCGACATACGAGCGGACCACGCCATGGAATCGGCCCATCGGACGCTTCTGGAACCTCGAGACCAGGATTCCCTGTTCGGCGCCACCCTTCGGCGAGCTTGTGGCGGTGAACGTGAACACGGCGTCCATCGCGTGGCGCGTGCCGCTCGGCGTGTTCGACGATCTGAAGGCGCGGGGCTTCGACAAGACCGGGACGCCGAACATGGGCGGCACGATTGCGACCGCGGAAGGCGTCATCTTCGTCGGCGGCACCATCGACAGGCGCTTCCGGGCGTTTGACGCGGAGACCGGCGCGATGCTCTGGGAAACGATGCTCGAGGCGAGCGCTCACGCCACGCCGATGACGTACCTTGGAAAGGACGGCCGGCAATACGTCGCGGTTGCCGCTGGTGGCGGCGGGATTCTCAGGTCGGAAGCCGGTTCAAAGATCGTGGCGTTCGCGCTACCGGTCACGAAAGGCGCGAACTCTCCGTAGTGGTGTCATGTAGAAACGCGCAGGTCGTATCGCAATGCGACGGCTGAAGCGCGTAGCTCTTCTTTAAGAAGGTAGGGAATTTCAGCACGTGGTCGTATCCACGTTGGCCGCCGCATTGCACAATCGCCGTTCAGGGGTTCGCGGTCCGATCTTCTGCTCAAACCCCTGGTCAGTGGAGGACCTGCGACCTCCTGACCGCCACAACGAGCGCCTCGGGGGTGACGGCGTTCAAATGTTGAAGCAGCGATCGTGACCGCGAACCCGGCGTTTCTCGTCTCTCATGTCGAGGGGACTCGACCGGCCGGGCGCAGCGTTCCGGCCCATCAACTCCCGAAGCTGTAGTCGTACGGCTTGCGCATCTCCCGCGCCAGGTGCTTGTTCGCTTCGGCGGCGTTCGGACCCACGAACGTCTCGGCGGCCGGATCCCATTGCAGAGTCAGTCCCGTTCTGAGCGCGATCACGATGAGGTGACCGACGACGGCCGACTGGTGACCCGCCTCGACGGGACTGATGGGATCCTTGCGCGAGCGCACGGCGGCGAAGAAGTTGGCCATGTGATCGTCGCTGACCTCGAGACGCACGGCGGGGTTCTCCATCGGCGTATCGAGCATCGCCTGATCGCTCGCTTCGATGGTGCTGCGGTTCACCCAGATCCATCCGTTCGTGCCCTCGAGCTTGACGCCGTTGCGCTGCCCGTCGGGCTTGATGATGGCACCGTAAGGGCTGTCGTCGGGGGTCGTCTTGACCACCTGCTTCACGCCATTGCCCCACAGGAGCGTGGCCTCGAATTGCGGCGGTGTGGTGTAGCCGCCAGGGATCGGCTCGATCGGCGCGCGCGCCTGGATCGCCAGAGGTCCGTCGAGCCCGATGGCCCATCGGGCGATGTCGTTGTGGTGCGCGCCCCAGTCGGTGACCGGGCCTCCGGAGTAGTCGAACCACCAGCGGAAGTTCGAGTGGCAGCGCTCCTTGAGGTAGTCCACCTGCGGCGCCTGGCCGAGCCAGAGGTCCCAGTGAAAGCCATCGGGCACCGGCACGGTCGTGAACGGGCCCTCGCGCAGGCCGGCGGGAACGTAGACAGAGACCTGAGTGAGCTTTCCGATACGCCCGTTCCGCACGAGCTCGCACGCCAAGCGGAAGAGTTTATGGCTGCGCTGCTGCGTGCCCGTCTGCAGGACGACGCCTTGCTTTCGCACGGCCTTGACCATCCGCTTGCCTTCGTCGATGGTCAGGGTCAGGGGCTTCTCGGCGTAGACGTCCTTCTTTGCGGCAATCGCCGCCAGGTTGATCAGCGTATGCCAGTGATCTGGCGTGGCGTGGACGATGATGTTGACGTCCTTCCGCTCCAGCACTTTCCGGAAGTCGGTGAACTGCGCCGGGACGTTCTCGCCTTTCGTGAACTCCTTTGCCGCGGCCGCCGTGCGCGCGTCGTCGGCGTCACATACCGCGACGATGTCGCCGAACCGGCTGGCGCTTTTCGTGTCGCCGCGCCCCTGGCTTCCGCATCCGATGAGGGCAATGCCAGGGCGATCGTTGGGCGAGGTGACCGCCGGAACCTGCTGCGATGCCTCCAGCTCGCGTTCCACGAACCACAGGGGGAGGCCCGTGGCGGCGGCGATGGCCGCGCAGTCCCTGACGAACGTCCGCCGCGAGATATTGATTGTTTTTGACACAGCCACATTGAACGACAAACGCCGATTGAGCGCAAGCGCGGATGGGTTCCGAGACGGCGGATCGCTTGCGTCCTCAAAAAGGACGCGGATCTCTTGGACGGGACGCGGATCTCACGGATCTCCTGGACGGACGCGGATTTCGCGATCCTGGACGACGCGGATCTCGTGAGAAACGGATCCGCGCGATCGGCGTCCCGTGAGACACGGGTCCGCACCCGCCGCTGATCCGTGATGCGTGCCACAATATCGCGGTGCACGCCATCCGCACGATCAACGTCACACGGTATGTCACGCCGCTGCGCGAAGGCGGCTCGCTCCCGGCCATCGTCGAGGCCGACGACGACGGTTTGTATGTGTTGAAATTTCGTGGTGCGGGGCAGGGTGCGAGGGCGTTGATTGCCGAGCTCGTGTCTGGCGAGATCGCGCGTACGCTGGGGCTGCAGGTGCCCGAGATCGTGCTGGCCAACCTCGATCCGGATCTGGCGCGGACCGAGCCCGATCCCGAGATCCACGCGCTCATCCACGACAGCGCGGGGCTCAACCTCGCCCTCGATTTTCTGCCGGGGGCGGTGACCTTCGATCCAGTGGTGGTCCAGAAGCCTTCGGCCGACCTGGCCTCGCGCATCGTCTGGTTCGATGGATACGTCACCAACGTCGATCGAACCGTTCGGAACACGAACATGCTGATGTGGCACCGCCAGATGTGGCTCATCGATCACGGCGCCACGTTGTACTTTCATCATTCGCCCGGATGGGAGAAACGATGGGAAACAGAGCCCCGGTGCACGCGAGGGGCGTTTCCGGCAATCAGGGATCATGTGCTGCTGCGGCACGCGAGCCTGCTGGTGGAAGTCGACGAGGTGCTGGCCCGGGCGCTGACGAGCGAGGCGATCGCGGAGATCCTCGAGGCTGTGCCTGACGCGTGGCTCAGCCACGATGGCTCCACGCTGGCGCCTGGCAGAGGTGCGCGCGGCCTACGGCCGGTACCTCGGTGACAGGCTGGTGGCGCCCCGGCCGTTCCTCGAGGAGGCGGCGCGTGTCGGCTGAGTACACCTACGACTACGCGATCGTCCGCGTCGTCCCGCGCGTCGAGCGTGGCGAGCGGATGAACGTTGGCGTGATCCTGTCCTGTCCTGACCTCGACTTCCTCGATGCGCGCATCGAGCTCGATGAATCGCGGCTACTCGCCCTGGATCCTCACGCCGACCTGGACCTCATGCGCGCCAACCTCGCTACGATTCCGGCGGTGTGCCGGGGCGGGGCCGACGCCGGCCCGATTGGAGAGCTGCCGCAGCGGGGCCGCTTCCGGTGGCTCGTATCGCCGCGCAGCACGATGATTCAGACGTCTCCCGTCCACACTGGCCGAACGAGCGATCCTCGCGGCTGTCTGGAGCGGCTGCTCGACACCGTAGTCAGGGTTTCCGGCTGATGCGGCATGCGGCCGTCAGGTCCGGCTGAAGCCGGACGCTACGACCGTCACAACAGGGTCCCCCGCAGCACGACCATCGCGACCGTGAAGTAGATCACGAGTCCGGTCACGTCGACGAGCGTGGCGACAAACGGAGCTGACGAGGCGGCCGGGTCGAAGCCCAACCGGCGCATCAGCAGGGGCATCAGCGAGCCGGTCAGCGTGCCCCAGAGGACGACCCCCACGAGCGAGATCGCCACGGTGATGGCAATCAGCAGCCAGTGTGCGCCGTACATGTCGGAGAACGCCGACCAGAGGGCGATGCGAAGGAACCCGATTCCGCCGAGGATGCTACCGAGCGTGAGGCCGGCCAGCAGCTCCCGGCGCATCACGCGCCACCAATCGACGAGCCCGACCTCGCCGAGCGCCAGGGCGCGGATGACCAGCGTCGCGGCCTGAGATCCGGAGTTGCCGCCGCTCGAGATGATGAGCGGCACGAAGAGCGCCAGGACGACCGCCTTCGAGATCTCGGCCTCGAAGGCGCCCATGGCCGTCGCCGTCAGCATCTCGCCCAGGAAGAGCGCCGTCAGCCACCCGGCGCGTTTCTGGATCATGCGTCCGAACGCGATGATCATGTAGGGCTCGTCGAGGGCTTCGGATCCGCCGATCCGCTGGATCTCGCGAGTGGCGGTCGCTTCGGCCACGTCCAGCACGTCGTCGATGGTCACGATGCCGATGAGCATGCCGCCGGTGTCGGTGACGGGAAGCGCGGTGCGGTCGTACTGCCGGAAGACCGCGACGGCCGCCTCCTGATCGTCGCTGGCCTTGAGGGCCACGAAGCGTCGATCCATGAGGTCCGCGACCAGGTGCTCCACAGGTGCGAGCAGGAACTCGCGGATGCGGATGTCGTCGATGAGCAGGCCCTGTTCGTCGACGACGTAGATCACGTTCAGGGTTTCGCTGTCGCGGCCGTGCGTGCGGACGTGGTCGAGGACCTCGCGCACGGTCCAATGCTCGCCCACGGCCACGTAGCTCGGCGTCATCAAACGGCCGACCGAACGCTCGGGGTAGCCGAGCAGCGCCATCGCGACCGTGCGTTCCTCGGGCGTCAGCAGCGTGAGCAGTTCGCGCGTGGCGGCGGCGGGCAGCTCTTCCAGGAACATGGTCCGGTCGTCCGGCGCCATGTTGTTGAGGAGCGCCGCGACGTCTTCCTTCGCCATCGCCTTGAGCAGGGTCTCCTTCGCCTCCTGGGACAGGTATTCGAACACCTCGGCGGCGTCCTTGCGGGGAAGGACGCGGAACACCACGACCTGATCCTCGATGCTGAGCTCGGTCAGGAGCGTCGCCACGTCGCTCGCGTGGCGGTTGCGCATCATGTCCCGCAGCTGTGCGTAGTCGCGGGCGCGAAGGACGGGGGTCAGCTCGTCGGCCCGCCGCGACGTCTGGCGGATGGCCGCGAGCGCCTCGTCGCGCTGTGGTCCGTTCAGTTGCTGTTCCATTTGGATGAGGGCTGCCCTGACGACGTCGTGATGATGGACGTGCGACCCGATGGCCTTCGTCGCGTCGAGCCAGACGCGATGGATGAGATCGAGATCGCCCGGGGAAAGGGACGGCGGATGCGCGCCGAGGTGATACGTGTCGGTACGGCCGCTGCGATGGTGCACCACGAGCCGGACGTCGAGCGGTTCGGCGCGCGCGGCCCGCTCCCACGCGTTGCCGAGCAGGCGCGCCTGTTCGTCCGCCGACAGCGTGGACGACTCGCCGACGTGCACGTCAGACGATCGGAGGCGCAGGATCGTCGCGACGATGGCGGCGAAAACGTCGTGGGCCGGGACGACCAGGAGGCGCACCGGCCGGTCGTGACGCTCGGCCAGTGCCGAGACTTCCGAGAGTACCCGCCGCTCGGGCGGCGTCGGCGCCGCGTCGCTGAAGCTGTCGGCGCTGACATCGACGCCGAGCAGCCGCACCGTCATGACGACGACATCGCGATCGCGCGGCGTCTGGAGCGCGGCGGCCACGTGGGCGAGCGAATGCGGATTGCGGACGAGCACCAGCACGCTGCCCGGACGGACGTCCATCTGGTCGAGCGACAGCTCGGCCGCGGGCAGGATGTCGAACACGTCGGGATCTTCGGCGACTGCCGGCGGCAGGCTCTCACGCCAGACACCGGTGAAGAGCACCAGGAGGCTGCCCATCAGCGCGAAAGTCGCGATGGCCGGCGGGTCGCGAGCGATGATCATCGCCACCGCTCCGGCCCCGACCAGTAGCGTCGACGCCAAGCAGACCGAGCGGGATCTCGCGCGTGCCGACGTGCAGGTTCAACGGCGCCTGGAACGGCTGCGTCGCCGGGCGCAGTCGGCGCAGGCGGACGAGCGCCGCAATCTTGAGTCCGAGCGTCGCGACTATCGCAATCGCGTACGCATGCGCGAGCCACGGCCACGCGTCCGCCGCTGACGAACATGATGAGGATGGTCGCCGCCGCCGCGACGTCGATCGCGCGCGATGGCGTGCCGAACCTGGTGTGCAGAAAGGCGAGCCGCTCCGACAACGCGCCTTCGACCGACAGCCGCTGGAGCAGCTGCTCGGCATCGCCCAGCGCCAGATGCGTGGCAGGCACCAGCAGCAGCGCCGCTGCTCCGACCAGCGCGACGGCGACGAGATGCCTGGCCCACTCCGGTCCCGCCAGATGCTGTGCCAGGCCTGCGAGCGGCGCGTTCGTCCAGAGCGCCTGATCGACCGCCGGCACGAGCAGGACGAACAGGAATGCACCCGACACCGTCGCCAGTCCCGTGAACAGGGTGACGAAGAAGCTCGTGCGTTGCAGGGCCTGCAGACGCGGCGGTCGCAATTCGTGCGCCGCTCGGGCAACGGCATCGCCGCCACCGATGGTGGGGAGCGCAAGGGCGAAGCCGACGAGGTACACGAGCAGCGCATCGAGGACGCGCCAGCCAGTCACGGTTGCGAACACAGGCGGCGAGGCCAGAAGGCCCCAGGGCACCGGTCCTCGCGCCAGTGTGACGAGGCCCCAGGCCGTCACGAGTGTCAGGATCCCCACAGCAATCCAGACGCCCCTCGCGATCCGATCGGACGTGAGATCCAACCCGATCCGGGCGCGAAGCCACAAGAGCCCGATTAGCGACGCTGCCACCATCGTCGCGAAGTCTTCGGGCCGGAGGAAGCCCGTCAGCCGCCATCCCGCGATGGCCGTCAGGGTCACAGTGGAGGCGTACTGGCCGATGACGATGCAGGCGAGGGCTGCGAGAAGGAGCCGTTCGACCAGGCCCGCCGCGGCCGCGGCCTTCGCCGCCCGTGGACCGAACGCCTGCTGGACGCGGGCCACCGCGCCGCCAGGAATCAGCAGCGCCCAGCTTTCGATGTCGATGGCGCGGACAAACGCGCCCACGATCGCGGCCGCCAGCACGAACCAGGCAGCCGAGTCTCCGAGCGACGATCGGGCGATGCCGGCGACGAAGAATGCGGCTACGCCGAGCTGCGCGATGGCCAGCGCGGCGGCCTTCCGCACCGACATGAAGGAGAGGAGCGCGGTCGACGAGAGGACGACGCGGATCTGACGTCGCGGCCGATTCGGGAGTGGGACAGTCATCGCCTCGGACTACACAGCGGATGATAGCCCGAACGGGGGGACGAATCGGCTCAAGGCTCAGGGCTCGCTTGGACGCTCGAGCACGCGATTGGGCCGTCCTGCTAGAATGACTGGGCCAGCCTGACCAACCGATCCCGGAGCGTGCCGTGAGACAACGACCCTGCCTGTGGCGATGTTTACTTACCTTGGCGGCGGCGGCCGTTGCCGCGCCGTTCTCTGCTGAAGCACCGGCCGACGCACTGCAATCCAAGAAGCCGTCCATCAGCGTCAAGGCCAACCCAACCTCCGGCTTTTCACCACTGCGCGTTGTCGCCACGGCCGAGGTAAAGGGAGGGTCGAACGACTACGAGGATTTCTATTGCGCGTCGGTCGAGTGGGATTGGGGCGACGGCACCAGGTCGGAAGTCAAGGCCGACTGCGATCCGTACGAGGCCGGCAAGAGCGAGATCACGCGCCGCTTCGTCCAGGAACACACCTTTCGCTCGAGCGGCGTGACCACCTCGCCCTTCGATACGAGCACCAATCCAGATACTTCCGGCACCCAGCCGTCGGCCCGGTTCCAGGTCAAGTTCATGCTCAAGCAGAAGAACAAGACCGTCGGGTCTGGTCAGACGAATATCGAAATCCGGCCTGGGCTGCGCGACGGCGGGGAATAGCCTCGCCACGCCGGTCGCTGCTTTGCACGCGTCAACACATGTTCCGATCCTCACGCTCCCAAGTCGCCGTCGCGTTACCTTTTGTCATCGTCGCCACCGCGTCAGTCCTTCTTCTCGGCACGCGGGCGGGCACGGCGACGCTGGCCGGTCAGGGCCAGGCTCCGGAGACGATACGCCTGGTCCCGCCAGACCTGCAGGACACGTCTTGGCTGGTCACGCTTCAGGACGCACAGGTCAAGGCCGCTCAAGGCGTCGCCGCCTTCCACGATTTCCAGTTCACCGACCGCCTGCCGGAGAGCGGCATCTCGTTCAGGCACCGCGTTGTCGACGACGCCGGCAAGACCTACAAGGCGGCTCACTACGATCACGGCAACGGCCTCGCCATCGCCGATGTCGATGGGGATGGCCTGACTGACATCTACTTCGTCAACCAGGTCGGCGGCAACCAGCTCTGGAAGAACGTCGGTGGTGGAAAATTTCAGGACATCACGGCTGCCGCCGGCGTGGCGGTTCCGGGCAAGGTCGGCGTGTCCGCTTCGTTTGCCGACATCGACAACGACGGGGACGCGGATCTGTATGTCACGACGGTCCGCGGCGGCAACATGCTCTTCGAGAACGACGGCCACGGCCGCTTCCGCGACATTTCCGCGGCATCGGGGCTCGGCTACGTCGGTCACTCCTCGGGGGCGGTGTTCTTCGACTACAACCGTGACGGCCGGCTCGATCTGTTCCTCGTCAACGTCGGCAAGTACACGACCGACACGATCGCCGGCGCCGGCTATCAATACTACGTGGCGTTCGAGGACGCCTTCTCCGGCCACTTGAAGCCGGAGCGCGCCGAGCCGAGCATCCTCTATCGCAATGAGGGCGGAAACCACTTCGTCGACGTATCGAAGCAGACAGGGCTCGTCGACGTGTCCTGGTCAGGCGATGCGACTGCGCTCGACGTCAATGACGACGGGTGGCTCGATCTGTATGTGCTGAACATGGAAGGCGACGATCAGTACTACGAGAACGTGGGCGGCAAGAGCTTCGTCCGGAAGAGCCGTCAGGTGTTTCCACGGACGTCGTGGGGCTCGATGGGCATCAAGGTATTCGACTTCAACAACGACGGACGCCTGGACATCTTCATCACCGACATGCACTCGGATATGAGCGAGATGGTCGGCCCCGAGCACGACCACATGAAGTCGGACATGAAATGGCCCGAGTCGTTCCGCGGTGACGGCAAGGCCAGCATCTGGGGCAACTCGTTCTTCCAGAAGGAAGGCCCCGGGAAGTATCGCGAAGTCTCAGATGCGGTCGGCGTGGAGAACTACTGTCCGTGGGGACCGAGCGTCGGCGACCTCAATGCCGACGGCTTCGACGACGCGTTCATCGCCTCCGGCATGAACTACCCGGAACGCTATATGGTCAACTCGCTGAAGCTCAACGACCGCGGCCAGCGGTTCGTCGATGCCGAGTTCGTGCTCGGGATCGAGCCGCGGAAGGGCGGCATCGTGACGCCGTGGTTCCTGCTCGACGCGTCCGGCAAGGACAAGGAACACCGCGATGCGGCCGGGGCGACCGGACGTCTCGGGATCTGGGGTGCGCGCGGCACGCGCTCGTCGGCCATCTTCGATGTCGACGGCGACGGCGATCTCGACATCGTCACCAACGAGTTCGGAACCTCGCCGATGGTGCTCGTGAGTAACCTCACCGAGAAGACGCGGGTGCGCTATCTCGCGGTGACGCTCACCGGCACGGAGTCGAATCGCAACGGGCTGGGCGCCGTGGTCCAGGTCAAGGCCGGCGGGTCGACCTACACCAAGGTCATGGACGGAAACTCGGGATATCTGTCGCACAGCCTGTCGCCGCTGTACTTCGGGCTCGGTGCGGCCGAAGCGGTCGACGGCGTCGACGTCCTGTGGCCGTCAGGGAAGAAGCAGACCGTTCGACCGCCGTTCAAGATCAATTCACTGATCGACGTGCGCGAGCAGTAAGTCCCCCGTTACTGCGCTTCCGCGTAGGCGGATCGTGCCGCGGCAGCAAGCCCATTGGCGCGCGGCCACTCCGGGTGCTGCGCCTGGAACTCGGCCTGCACCGCCTTCGCCGTGTCGTCTGCCGTCCGCCCCTCGGCCTTGAGCGCGCGGGCGCGTGCCTGGACCCCAAGCATGATGCTGCGATTGGTGGCGATGATCGTGCCGGGGCCGACTGCTCCGTGCGCCGGAACGACGGTCTGCGGCTTCAACGCGTCGAACGTGTCGAAGGCCGCCAGCCACGCCTTCATGCTCGAGACGGCCGAGGCGGCGAGGAACGAGTTGTTCATGACGACGTCGCCGGCGAAGAGGACGTTGTCGCCCTCGACGAAGAAGCCGGTGTCGCCCTTCGTGTGGGTCGGGCCGACGACCATGAACCGCACCCGAACACCGCCGAGGTCGAGCGTGTAGGTGCCGTCGAACGTGATGGCGGCCGGACGTCTGGCCGCATCCTTCAGGATGTCGGCCGTCGTCTCCGATCGTTTCGAGAACATCTGCACCATCTGCATGCCGCCCTGTTCGAACTCGGCCTCCTGCACGGTCGAGTTGATGTATTTCGCGGACTCAGGAAATGCGATGTAGCCCGTCGTGTGCTCGGCATGGAAATGTGTCGACGCGATGTACAGCTCGGTGTTCTTGCTGACCTTGGCGACCTCGCGCAGGATGGCCTCGCCATTCCTGCGTCCGAGACCGGGATCGATCACGAGCGTCGCGCGTGTGCCGACGATAATGCCGACGTTGGGAACGAGGCCGACGTTGCCATCGGGAATCACGTAGGTGTGCGCCGCGAGCTTGACAGTGGCGTTCTCCTTGACCAGAGGGTCTGGCGGCGGAGCGCCCTGGGCGAACAGGGTCGAGACCGCGCAGGCAACGGCAGCGGTCGACAGTAACGAGCGTGAGAGGTGGCGCATGACAGGTTCCTCGGCCCGAGCGAACGGGCCCTATGGACGGATGCTTCGTTCGGCCGTGGATGACTTCACTGGACGATATCCCACGGCGGCGTACTGGGGTGCTCGAGGCGCGAATTGTGGGTCAAAGCGGGGATCGGGAGGATCGAACGTATTCACGCCCTTGTTGACCCTGCCCCTGAGGTCGTTGACCTCGCCGTGGATGAACGAGCCCCGGACGCCGGATCCATCCGTGATGTCGAGCTCGTAGCGCGGCCCGGATGAGATCCCTCCCTTGAGCGTATTCATCCAGAAGACCGAATCGACGTAGGTGCTGCCCGTTCCGTTGTCGTCGACGCCGTTCCAGTTGCCTGTGAACGTGCATTTGCTGACCGTCGCACGAGACTCTCCGAACACGGTCAGGGCGCCGGAGCCGTGCTCGGGAAGATACTCGGCCCCGCCCAGCAGGCCGACGTAATCGACGCCCATGTTCGATACGTTGCCCACGAACAGGCAATTCTCGAGCGTGGCGGCACTGCCCTGCAGAAGATCGAGCGCAGATCCGGTCGTCTGGGTGAGGTTGTCGCGGAAGATGCAATTTCTGAAGAGCACCGAATCCTGCGTCTGACCGAGGTGCTCGACCGAGACGCCGCCGCCGCAGGGGCTCGCGTAGTTCTCGTAGACTTCGACCGATTCGATCGTGGGATAGGAGCGCGCGTAGATCTTGATGCCACCGCCGTCGGTGTAGAAGAACGCGGTTTTTCGCAAGTCGTCCGATTCGATCGGTGACTTCTCGCCGGAGCCAGTCGTGAAGTTCCTGGCGCCGGTGATCTTGAAGCCTCGAAAGACGGTCTTTCGTGTTACCCCGTCGCCGAAATAGACGACGTGGTTCACGACCGCCGGATGACTCGGCGCCCGGGTATCGGCAATCTCGGGGTTTGCGGCGGTCAGGATGACGTCTCCGACGGCTTCCAGCGTGACGCCGTCATGCCGGGCGTTGAACCAGATCATCGCCTGACCCTTGACGCGGGGCCGATAGGTTCCCGCATGGACGAAGACGGTCTTCCTGACCGGATCCTTCGCCGCGGCCTCGAGCGCGTCCTGAATCTGGTCCTTGGGGTAGACGTGATAACCGTCCGCTTTGGCCTCGACGGCGCCCGTGTTGACGGCTGCAGGCTTCTCCTGTCCAGCCACGCCGCGCATGGGCACCACGCATGCCGCCAGCAGCAGCTGGAGAAAGGCGCGGCGCTCGTCCTGCCGAGTCGTCATTGGCGTCGTTGATCTCCGGCCATGTGAGGTCAATTTAGCATGAGATGACGGGGGGTCGGCCTGCGGCTGGCGGCTCGCTGCTGGCTGCTGGCTGTAGCTAAGTTCGAACCGCCAGCCGCGAGCGAGCAGGCAACAGCTCGTGCCTTCGGCCCAGCAACAGCGAGGCGCGAGCAGCCAGTCGCGAATCTGAATCGGCAGTAGACTGACCACGGGCGGCGCAAAGGAGCGATCGTGGCTGACTACACGCGGCGCGAGTTCGGGCACACGATGGCGGGAGCGGTCGCTGCGGCGCGCGCGCAGCGCGCTTCGCAGACGCCGGCCACGACCTCGGGATCCCTGACTGATGTGCCGGGGCTCAGAGTCGGGCACTTCACTGATACGCGGCGACCGACTGGATGCACGGCCATCCTCTTCGATGCGGCCGCGGCTGCCGGAGTGGACTACAACGGATCGGCTCCCGGCGAGTCGCAGGTCGTGATGCTGCAGCCGGTGAGCCCTGTCGACCGCATCCACGCGCTCTTCCTGACCGGCGGCGGCATTTTCGCCCTCCCGGCCGCGAGCGGGGTACTGCGCTTTCTCGACGAGCGTAAAGTCGGCTTCGACTGGGGCACGCCCGATCTCAGAATCCCGATCGTCGTCTCGGCCGTCATCGACGATCTCGCGGTGGGCAACCCGCGCATCCGGCCGGACGACGAGGCCGCCTACAAGGCGTGCGCTGCGGCGTCGACGGCGCCTGTTGCCGAGGGGAATGTCGGCGCCGGCGCCGGAGCGACGGTCGGCAAGATGCACCGCGGCCGCGGCCTCGGTGGGATGAAGGGCGGGCTGGGCACGGCGAGCCTGAAGCTCGGCGACGTCGTCATTGGAGCGCTCGCCGTCGTCAATGCGGCCGGCGACGTCCTCGACTGGCGCAGCGGCCGGATCGTCGCGGGGGCACGGCGGACCGACGGCAGCTTCGCCGACAGCGTCGAGGCGATGCGCGCGATCGTCACGCGCGCGCCGGGCGGAGCGCTCGAGGATCCGGCGCTTCGCAGCACGACGCTCGTCGTGGTCGCCACAAACGTCGAGTTCAACAAGACCATGTTGACCAAGCTCGCGATGATGGCCAATTGCGGCGCGGGCCGTGCCATCCGCCCGTATCACACGACCGGTGACGGCGACCAACTCTTTGCCGTGTCGACCGGCCGGGTTCAGCGACCGGATCTCGGGGTGACGATTCTCGGCGCGCTGGCCGCGGATGTGGTGGCGGAAGCGATTGTGCGCGGGGTCCTCGCCGCGGCCGGCGTCGAGGGCTGGCCTGCCGTGCGAGATCGGTGACGAGGCCCCTCTTACTCCCCAGCTTTGCTTTCGTCGGGGATTCGCACGAGGAATGGCTCGCGCAGCGACATAGCGTTCGATCGAGGACGTGCCCAAGCCAGCTGACCGGAGCTGCACGGTCAACACGCGTTGACCGTGCAGCTCCAATTCTGCGATCAGTTAGCGGCCAACGCGCGCGCGGCGGCGTCGGCCACGAGGGAGTGACCGGCCTTCGTCGGGTGAATGCCGTCCCAGAACAAGTAGCGGTTTGGCGTCCGGCAGAACGGGTCACGAACTACGCCGAACGTCAGGCAGGCGTCCTCGGCGTTGGTCAACCCCACGGCTGCGGGATCGCTGACAATGGCCGTCAGCAACGCGTCGACGTCAAGGCGCACGAAACGGATGTCTGGAAGCCCGCCCAGTCCGACCAGCGCTTGGTTCAGCCCGGTGTTGTAGGCGTTTGTGAGGAACGTCGCCGCGGCTTCCGCAGCGGGACCTGCCGCTCGGACGGCGGGAGTCAGCGCGAGGTTCGGAATGTTCAGAACCAGGAAGCTCCGCGCTCCCGAAAGCCACAGGGACTGGATGTTGGTCGCGACCGCTCCCAGAGCCTCTGTGAGGATGGCCTGGCTCGTCGCGCCCGTTCCGTCAATCGCCAATGCGTTGAGCGCATCGTTGAGGTCGTTGGCGCCGATCCAAATCGCATACGTGGCCTCCGGCGGTGCGACTCCATGGAAATCGCCGCGGAACCTGCCCGTCTGCGTGGCGAGATCGAAATCTGCGAACACCGGTGCCCCGGGCCTGGCGCGGGCTCGGCCGACAGCGTAGTTGGTGAATTCGCCTCCTGCGAGCAGCGCCGGCAATCCGCTTTTCGGGCTGTGCAGCATCCACGAGAGCTGCTCGGCCCAGGTCGCGCCGTTGCTGAAGTGCAACCCGCCCACAGCGTAAGGGGCGTCCGGAACGGGCTCGAACGGCCGCTGCGAGATCTCCCGAAAGGCGATGAAGTAATTCCCGGAATCCGAGAGGCTGTCTCCGAAGAAGAACACACGCAGGTTCTGGTGCGCAGATATCCTCGGAGCCGGAGACAAGAGGAACAGGAGCGCCACGAGCAACGCCGACAAGTGAACGCGGCGTGAATTCATGATTCACCCTCCTTGCCGTGCGCACCGGAGCAAGCCGAGTGCCGGAGCAAGGCGCATACCACGTTGAGTGGATTGTGCGGGCCGACTCGGCGCGATCTGTGGCCAGCTAAGGGTTTGGCCACCCGGGTCGCCGGCCCGCGCCTCGCGTGCGGTCCCGCCGAGCGCGTGTGCGGGTGCGCGTTTCTTCGGATACGCTGCGGGTTTTCCGAGTGGTGGTTTCGTGAGAACGAGGATGCTGCCCAGCGGAAGCTCGTTCTTGGTAGGGATGGCCGACGGTCGGCGCTGCTGGCGGCTGACTATCCCTCACGAGCGGCGCGAACTATCGCTCACGAGACCTGAGGCGACGGTCCACCTTCAGCAGAAACAGGGGACACATCGAGATGCGGTGCTCGAGGATCTGCCGCAGCGTCTCGACGAATCGTCGTCGTTCGGCGCGTCGAGCTGAAGCACGGGCGAATAGCTCCTGCAGGGCTTGGCGCGTCGGCGAGGAAGGGCGTTCCTGCATGGCCAGGATGCCTGCAAACATCGAGACCTGAGCAGGGCCGTTGTCGATGCGGCCGGCGACGATGCCTGCTGCGCCCGCGATCTGTGGCAGTGCGTCAATGTTTACGGTCCGGAACGAATCCTGCGGCCAGTGGACGGATGGAGAAGATGTCGCACCTCTTCAGCCGGTTGTCGTTCCGGCTGCTAGCGTTGAGCTTCGCGATCACGAGCGCGGCGCCGGTGTCGGCCGCCACGATTACCGGCTTGACGGTGACACCCGCCGAGGCGAAGGCCGGAACGAGCGTCAGCGCGACGGCCACAGGTTCCGGGTTGTGTGGCGCCGTGAACATCGATTGGGGCGACGGCACCGCGATCACGTATGCGACATCGACGCTCCCGGTGACGCAAACTCATGTGTATCAGACGGGCGGGACGTTCACGTTGCGCGCCCAGGGCATGGGCAACTGCGACGGACAGGCGACGGCGCGGGTCACGATCACTGCTCCCCCGGTTCCGCCGCCTCCTCCATCCCGGCTTGGCGCGATTGAGTTGTCGCCCCCGCGGACCGCGCCGCGGACTCCGGTCACTATCACGCTCCAGGGATCTGGCACCTGCCGCACCCCCGTGTGAAGGGGTGGAGCGCTCGACAATCGTGATCGGAGCGGAGCCAGGGGGCCGAATCTCACAAGTCGAGATTCGACCGCGCACCGCGGCTGTGGACCAGGCCACCCGGCGGGCTGTCCAGCTCAAGAACTCTCCGGATATCGAGGCGAGCGTGATACAGTCCGCGGCCGGGCCCGCGCGGTTCCGCCGCTGTGGAGGCGCGCGCCGCCTGAAGGAGCCTTCATGAAGATTTTCGCGATCGCATTGTTCGGCGCCACGCTTCTGGCCGCGCCACAGACGTTCACACCGGACGACGACGGCTTCATCCGCAACTGGCTGGTGCTGGCGCCGATCGCGTTCGACGATTCGGGCGCGGCGGCGATCGATCACCCGTTCCTCGATGACGAGCCGGGGACCAAGCCGAAGCCGCGGGACAGCGTCGTCATCATCAACACGCCGCTGACGTGGCAACCGCACCAGGCGTCCGACTATTTTATCGATTTTCTGCAGGCGTTTCCCCTGCCCGGCGAGCATGTCGCCGCCTATGGCGTCGCGTATGTAATGGCCGATGTCGAGATGAAGGTGACGCTCTCGCTGGGCACGAACGACCAGGGGAAGGTGTGGCTGAACGGCAAGGAAGTGTTCAAGTTCGCCGAGACGCGTGTGCTTGAGAAGGATGCGAGTCGCGTCGACGTCACGCTCGTCAAGGGCCAGAATGTGCTCGTACTGAAGGTCGTCAACGAGGTGAACAACTGGCAGGCGTGTGTCCGGTTCGTAAAGGACGGGCAGCCCGTCACGCGTCTGCGCATCGCCATTGCACCTCAGTAGCAATCCCAGAGCAGGACCGACTGCGATCCGTATCAGGCCGGACGGAGCGAAATCAGCCGCCGCGCCGGCTTTGATGGCTCCTGCTCAGTTGCTTGAGGCCATCTCGATTACCTGAATGGTGCGAAAGGGGGGATTCGAACCCCCACGCTCTTGCGAGCGCCAGCCCCTCAAGCTGGTGCGTCTGCCAGTTCCGCCACTTTCGCGAGGGAGGGTGTAGCTACTTCTTCTCCGGCTGTGCTGCGGCCGGAGCCTGTCCACCGACTGTCGGTGCGGCCGGGGCCTGACCGCCGACGGTCGGCGCGGCTGGCGGCTGACCTGTCGGCGCCGAGCCGGCGGGAGCCGGGGTCGGTGTCGGAAGCACGGGCGCCGGCGCGGTCGTCGTCGTCGGCGCAGGGCCGGCAACGCCGCTCATGATCGATCCGGGGCCCTGCCGCCCGAGGATGCCGATGACGATGGCGCCCAGCATGAACAGCACGCCGAGCACGCTCGTCGCGCGCGTCAGGACGGTGGCGCCGGCCCGTGCGCCGAACGCGGTCTGGCTGCCGCCGCCGCCGAAGGCGCTCGCCATGTCGCCGCCCTTGCCCTGCTGCAGAAGGACCACGAGCAGCAGCAACAGGCAGCTCAGGACGTAGAAGGTCGCCAGTAAGTAATAGAGCGTATGGGCCATAACACCCGATTATACCGTGCTCTTGCGGCTTCTGGCCACTATGTCGAAGAACCCCTTGATCTCGAGGCTCGCACCGCCCACGAGCGCCCCGTCGACGTCTGGCAGCGCCACCAGTTCCCGGATGTTGTCCGCCTTGACGCTGCCGCCGTAGATGACGTGGCAGTGGTCCGCCGCATCGCCTCCGAACCACTGGCGGATGCGCTGCCGGATGTGCGCGTGCGCTTCGCCCGCCTGCGCCGGCGTCGCGTTCCGGCCGGTCCCGATCGCCCACACCGGTTCGTACGCGATGACGAGACTGGCGATCTGCTCGCCGGTCATGCTGTCGAGCCCCACCTTGATCTGACGGTCGAGCACGCTCAGCGTGAGGTTGCCCTCGCGTTCCTCGAGCGTTTCCCCGATGCACACAATCGGCGTGATCTTGGCCCCCAGCGCCGCGACGAGGCGGCGGTTGACGAGCTCGTCGGTATCGGCGAACAGGCGGCGGCGCTCCGAGTGCCCGATGATCACGTACTCGGCGCCGGCCTCGCGCACCATCTCGGCGCTGACCTCGCCCGTGAACGCGCCCTGCCGCTCCCAGTGCAGGTTCTGGGCCGCGACACCGACGTTCGAGTTCCTCGCCGCTTCAGCCACGGCGTGCACCGCCGTGAACGGCGGCGCCACGACGATCTCCACATCGTCGATGTCCTTCACCATACTGCGGAACTCTTTGACGAACACGACCGACTCGTGGACGGTCTTGTGCATCTTCCAGTTGGCGGCGATGAAGGGGATTCTCATGGTCAGCTTCCAGCTTCCGGCTTCCAGTTTCCAGCTTCCCAGTTCGTTGCTACTGGAAGCTGGCGGCTGGAAGCTATTTCAGCGCTTCCACACCCGGCAGTTTCCGTCCGCCCAGGAACTCCAGCGACGCGCCGCCGCCGGTCGAGATGTGGGTGATGCGATCCGTGACGCCGGCTTTGACCACGGCGGCGATCGAGTCGCCGCCGCCGATGACGGTCGTGCCCTTGACCGAGGCAACGGCCCTGGCGATCTCGAGCGTGCCGTTGGCGAATGCGTCGATCTCGAAGACGCCCATCGGGCCGTTCCAGATGACGGTCCTTGCGCCGGCGATGACGTCCCGGTAACTCTGCACTGTTCGCGGGCCGATGTCGAGCCCCATGCGCTCGCCGATGGCGGGGTCGCCGACCTCGAGCGTTTCCGCCGGGGCGCCGGCCTCGAGCTTCGGTGCGACCACGTGGTCGGTCGGGAGCTCGAGCCGCAGTCCGCGCTCCTTCGCTCGCCGCTCGACGTCACGAGCCGTGTCGAGGAGGTCGGCCTCGACGAGCGACTTGCCGACCGGCACGCCGCGCGCCTTGAAGAACGTGTAGGCCATCGCTCCGCCGATGAGGAGCGCGTCCACGCGCGGGATGAGGTTCTCGATCACCTCGAGCTTGTCCGAGACCTTGGCGCCGCCGAGGATGGCGACGAACGGCCGATCGGGATGCTCGAGCACGCGCCCGAGATATTCGACTTCCTTTGCCATGAGCAGGCCGGCCGCGGCCTCGGTCACGTGATGCACGATGCCCTCGGTCGACGCGTGCGCGCGGTGCGCGGAGCCGAACGCATCGTTGACGTAGACATCCGCGAGCGCCGCGAGCTGTTTGGCGAAGGCCGAGTCGTTCTTCTCTTCCTCGGCGTGGAAGCGCAGATTCTCGAGCAGGATGATTCCGCCCTTGCCGGCCTTCGCGATCGCGCGTGCGGCAGGCTCGCCGATACAGTCATCGGCGAATTCGACGGGCCTGCCAACGAGCTCCGACAACCGCGCCGCCACCGGCCGGAGCGAGTACTCGGGATTCGGCTTTCCCTTCGGCCGGCCGAGGTGCGACGCCAGGATCACGGTGGCGCCGTGATCGAGCGCGTACTTGATCGTCGGAAGAGACGCGCGGATGCGCGTGTCCTCCGAGATCCGTCCGTCCTTGATTGGAACGTTGAAGTCGACCCGGATGAACGCCTTCTTACCCGAAAGGTTCAGATCCGTCACGCTGCGAGCGGCCAAAATCAGAGTCCCTTCTTCACCATGAAGTGGAGCAGGTCCACACAGCGGCTCGAGTAGCCCCACTCGTTGTCGTACCACGAGAGGATCTTCACGAAGTCGCCGTCCATGACGCTCGTATACGCCGCATCCAGGATGGAGGAGTGCGGGTTGCCGCGGAAGTCGATCGACACGAGCGGCTCTTCCATGTACTGAAGGATGCCCTTGAGCGGCCCGTTCGCCGCCGCCTTCAGTGCCGCATTGACCTCTTCCGACGAGGTCTTCTTGTCCAGGATCGCCGCCAGGTCGACGACCGACACGTTCGGCGTCGGCACGCGCATGGCGATGCCGTCCAGCCGGCCCTTGAGCTGCGGCAGCACCTCGCCGACGGCAGATGCGGCACCCGTCGTCGTCGGGATGATGGACAGCGCGGCCGCGCGGGCGCGGCGCAGGTCCTTGTGCGGGAGGTCCAGCAGCTGCTGATCGTTCGTGTACGAGTGCACGGTCGTCATCCAGCCCTTGCGGATGCCGAACGACTCGTGCAGCACCTTGGCGACCGGGGCGAGGCAGTTGGTCGTGCAGGACGCGTTCGACACAATGTGGTGCTTGGCCGCGTCGTACTTGTCGTCGTTGACGCCGAGGACGACCGTCAGGTCCGGGCTCTTGGCCGGCGCCGTGATGACGACCTTCTTCGCGCCCGCCGCCAGATGCTTCGCCGCAGCGTCGCGGTTGGTGAAGAGCCCCGTCGACTCGAACACCACGTCCACGCCGAGCGCCTGCCACGGCAGCTGTGCCGGGTCCTTCACCGAGAGCACCTGGAACTGGTCGCCGTCCACGGTAATCCGGTCGCCGGCCGAGGAGATGTCCGCCTTCAGGTTGCCCAGGATCGAGTCGTATTTGAGCAGGTGGGCGAGCGTCTCCGCGTTGGTCAGGTCGTTGACGGCGACAATGTCGATTGAGTCGTCACCCATTGCCGCGCGCATGATGTTCCGGCCGATCCGGCCGAACCCGTTGATCCCTACTTTGACGGCCATTCTCAGGTCTCTCCCTTAACAGACAATTGCCCGGAGTCGTTCGAGGTGTAAACCTCTGATTCTAGTGAACCGATCGCACAGCGGTCAATTCCGCCCGAGCGGCGATGGCAGCGGCGGACCGCGCCGCAGCCTCGGCGAAGGCGGGCGCGCATGTTACATTTACGTCAGTTTTGAGCATGTACGCGGTCTACAGCGTCCTGATCGTCGCGTTTTTCCTCGTCGTGTCTCCTTATCTGCTCTACCAGGCGATTCGATACCGGAAATACATCGTCAGCCTGCCCCAGCGGATGGGGTACCTCCCGGTGTCCTTCAACCTCGACGGCGACGAGTCCATCTGGATCCACGCCGTGTCGGTCGGCGAGGTCCTGACCGTCCGGGCCCTGCTGCCGCAGCTCCACGACCGTTATCCACGGCTGCGCATCTTCGTGTCAACGACGACGATGGCCGGGCAGCAGGTGGCGAGGAGCAACCTGCCCTACGTCGACGAGGTGTTCTACTTTCCCTTCGACCTCGGCTTTATCGTCAACCGGACTATGCGCCTCGTGCGGCCGCGGCTGTTCGTGATGATGGAAACCGAGATCTGGCCCAACCTGCTGCGCGCCTGCCACCGGGACGGCGTCAAGACGGCGCTCGTCAACGGCCGGATCTCGACGCGCTCGTATCCACGCTACCGGTTCGCGCGGTTCTTCTTCCGCCGCGTGCTCGCGCACGTCGATTGCTTCTGCATGCAGAGCGAGGAGTCCGCGCGCCGCATCGTCGAGATCGGCGCCGCGCGCGAGCGCGTCATCGTCACGGGCTCGCTCAAGTTCGATTCGCTCGACTTCCCGGGGCCTGCCGACCCAGGACCCCGCGGCTCCTTTGCTCCCGCTCCGAGTGTCCATGACGTGCACCAGCGGGGGAGGACCCGCGTGCTCCGGTACTTCCGCATCGGTCCCGCGCGTCCAGTCATCATCGCCGCGAGCACGCTCAAGGGCGAAGAGGAGCACGTGCTCGAAGCCTTCCAGCGCATTCGCGCGACGATGACCAATGCGCTGCTCATTATCGCGCCGCGGAAGCGCGAGCGGTTCGACGATGTCGAGCGTCTGGTCCGCCGGGCGGGATGGAATGTCGCCCGCCGCACCGAGCTGCGCGTCGATTCGGAACCGCGCAACGACGTCGTGATCCTCGACACCATCGGCGAGCTGGCGCAGGTTTTTCAGGTCGCCACCGTCGCGTTCGTGGGCGGCAGTCTCGTCGACGCTGGTGGCCACAATATCCTGGAACCCGCCGTGTTCGGGAAGCCAATCGTCTTTGGTCCGCACATGGATAACTTCGCGGAGATCGCGCGGACGTTTCTCGACAACGGCGCCGCCATTCAGGTGCGCTCCGGGCGCGAGCTGGAGAGCACGCTCCTCGAACTCCTCGGCGATCCCGTGCGCCGGGCCAGCCTGGGTGCGGCCGCCCGGGCCCTGGTCGAAGCCAATCGCGGCGCGCGCGGCAAGAGCCTCGCCGCGCTTGCCGCGCTCCTGCCGCCGGACACGGCCGGGAACGTCCGGCCGTTCCGGATTGTGCATTGAATTGATTTGGGCTCGTCCTTCTCACGATGGACACGAGGAGACGATGGGCAGATGAGGAGACTACAGGTCATCTCATAAGCAAGACGGCGGCTGATTCACGATGGTCGCGAAGACCGCAAAGCTCACGAAGGATACTTTCACGCGTTCCAAATAATGAAAAGCATCGTGTTCATCGTCTCATCGTGTCTATCGTGAGAGGCCGTTGACGTGCTGAGCACTCTTTACGCGGCGATCGCGCGGCGCCGTCGCGAGCTCTACGCGGCGCGACCGGACTTGCGGCGGCGGCTGCGCCGGCCGGTGATCAGTGTCGGCAACCTTGCCGTCGGCGGGCGGGGCAAGACGCCCACGGTCGCGTGTCTGGCGCGCGAGCTCGTCGCCATGGGCGAGCGGCCGGCCATTCTGAGCCGCGGGTACGCGCGCCGGCGGGCGGAAGACGGCGTCGTCGTCGTGCGTGACGCCGACGGCATGCGCGCGGATCTCGATCGGTCGGGCGATGAACCGCTGATGCTGGCGCGTCAGCTGCCAGGCGTCGCGGTCCTCGCGGCGAGCGACCGCTATCTGGCGGGCCGCCTGGCCGAGCACCACTTCGGTGCGACGGTGCACGTGCTCGACGATGGGTTCCAGCACCTGCAACTCGATCGGGACATCGATCTGGTGATCGTCGCGGGCGAGGATCTGGAGGCCAACGCCCGGACGCTGCCCGGCGGCCGCCTGCGCGAGCCGCCCGACACGCTGCTCGCGGCCGACGCGATCCTCGCCGCCGATGAGCACGTGTTCGCGCTCGGCCCGCGGCCCAGGCACGCGCCGTTCGAGATCTTCCGGATGCGCCGCACGATGGGGAGCGCGCAATCTGGCGGGCGTGAGTGCGGTGAAGACGCGACCGTTCCTTCGCTCGCCATGGCGGGAATCGCGCGGCCAGAGCAATTCTTCGAGGGGCTGCGCGCCACGGGTCAGAACATCGTTCGAACACAAGGGTTTCCGGACCATCACCGCTACTCGCGCGGCGACCTGGAACGAGTGGTTCGCGACGCGCGTGCCGCCGGCGCGGTCCGCGTGCTGACGACCGAGAAAGACTACGTGCGGCTGCTGCCGTTCCGGCCGTTTCCGATGCCCTTCGCGTGGGTGCCGCTTACAATGGAACCGGATCCCCTGCCAGCGTTTCGTCAGTGGCTGGCCGGCGCGCTCGCCGGCGCCCGCGACCTCTGGCCAGACCCCGTTGACTGAGAAGCCACCGTCCCTCCGGCATCGCATCGAGTACCTGGCGGTCATCAGCGTGGTGGCTGGCGTTCGCCTGCTCCCCATGCCGGTGGTCCTGGTGCTGGGGTCGCTCATCGGCCGGGCGTTCTACTGGTTCGACCGGCCGCACCGGCGCCTGGCGATGCGCAACCTCCAGGCAGCGTTCCCGCTGCGGAGCCGAGGCGAGTGCCGGGCGATCGCGCGCGGGATGTTCTCGCACTTCGGACGTCTGCTCACCGTCTTCCTCAAGTTCAGCACGATGACGCCGGAGCAGATGCTCGCGCGCGTGACGTTCGAGGGCGAGGAGCGGGTCCGCGCCGCGCACGCCCACGGAAAAGGCGCGCTGCTCTTCACGGGGCACTTCGGTTTCTGGGAGATCAACGCGCTCGTGCACGCCGTCGCGCTCTGGCCGATGTCGGTGCTCGCGCGGCCACTCGACAATCCGCTGCTCCATCGGCTGCTCGAGTCGACGCGGATGAAGACCGGAAACTCCGTGATTTACCGGCGCGGGGCGATCCGCCGCGTGCTGCGCGCCCTCGAGTCGAACGAGGCCGTCGCGGTGCTCATCGACCAGCACATCCAGGCGGCCGACGCCGTCTACGTGGATTTCTTCAACCGGCCCGCGGCCACGACCTCCGCCCTGGCGGCGCTCGCGCTGCGGACGGGCACTCCCGTCGTGCCGGTCTTCGCGCTGCCGCTCCCCGGCGGCCGCTTCCGCATGGTGTACGAGCACGCCGTCGATCCGCCCTCGGCTGAGGATCCGGACGCCATCCGGGAGTTCACGCAGCGCTGCACCGACGTCCTCGAGATGTACGTCAGGCGCTACCCGGATCTGTGGCTGTGGATGCATCGCCGCTGGCGCGACGGGGAGTCGAAGGACGACAAGATCGGCGGCATGTTTCCTGCGGCGTCGAGTGAGGAAGGGGCACCGTGAATCGCCTCGTGATCCGTGCGCCGAACTGGCTCGGGGACGCGGTGATGGCGCTGCCGGCGATGGGCGGGCTGCGCGCGGCGTTTGGCGGGGCGCATATCGCCGTGGCCGCGATTCCGTCCATCGCGCCGCTCTTTGACGAAGAGACCAGCGCCCGGCAGGACAGCGTGATCGTGCTTGCCGATGCCCGGGCCGAGATCGCGGCCCTGACGGCAGGAGGCTTCGACACGATTGTGCTCCTGCCCAATTCGTTTCGTTCGGCGTGGTCTGCCCGCCGCGCGTCGATTCCCGAACGGTGGGGCTACTCGGCGGGCTTCCGGCGATGGCTGCTGACACGCGCCGTGTCACGTCCGCGCGGACGTGTGCACCAATCCACGTACTACCTCAACCTGGCGACAGCACTGGGAGCCGGCCACGCCGATCCGTGGCCGAGCGTAAGGGTCCGGCCCGCGACGCTCGCGCGGGCCGGCGCGTTGCTCGGCGCGCACGGCGTCGTCCCGGATGCCGGCTGCGTCGGATTTGCGCCCGGCGCGGCGTACGGCCACGCGAAGCGCTGGCCGCCGCGCATGGTGGCCGAGACCATCGTCCGCCTGTCGCGCGAGTCGCGCGTGCGGTGCCTCATGTTCGGTGCCGGCGGGGACCACGATTCCGGTCGTGAGATAGAATCGTCGCTGCCGGCAGACGTTCGCGCGGTGAACCTGATCGGGCGCACCGACCTCGGCCAGCTGGCGGGCGTGATCAGCCGGTGCTCGGCGTTCGTGTCGAACGACTCCGGTGCCATGCATCTCGCCGCCGCGCTCGGTGTCCCGGTCGTCGCGATCTTCGGCCCGACCGACGAACGTGTGACGTCGCCCATTGGCGGTGGCGCCGGTGGTGAGCTTCTTGGGGCCGCTGCTCGTGTCACGCCGGACGTGTTGACCCATCCCGTGTTCTGCAGGCCCTGCATGCTGCGCGACTGCCCGATCGACCATCGCTGCATGAAGGGGATCACCGTCGACTCGGTGGTCGCCGCGGTCACGCGGCGGCTTGGGGCAGGGCGGCTCGAGACGATCGGAGCAGCAGAGGCGGCCACATGAAGCGGGGGGTGTTCCTGGACCGTGACGGCACACTCATCGAGGAGTTGGGCTATCTCGATCGGATCGACCGGGTCCGCTTCTTTCCGTACAGCGTAGACGCGGTCAGGCTGCTCAACCGTGCGGGATTCGTGGTGATCGTGGCAACGAACCAGGCGGGTATCGCCCGCGGCTTTTTCGACGAGGCCTTTGTCGAGGCCACGCATCGATCGCTCGCGCACACGCTCGAGGCTGGCGGCGCACGCGTCGACGGGTTCTATTTCTGTCCGCATCATCCCGAAGGGGTCGTCGCGTCCTACCGGCAGGCGTGCGAGTGCCGCAAGCCGCAGCCGGGCCTGCTGCGGCGCGCCGCGGCCGATCACCAGATTGACCTTCGACACTCGTTTGTCGTCGGCGACCGCGCGCACGACGTCGCGGCCGGGACCACGGTCGGCGCGCAGGGCGTGCTCGTCCGTACCGGCTACGGTGATCGTGTGGAACGCTCCGGCCACGGCGCCGCGGCGGTCACCGACAACCTCATCGGCGCCGTGTCCTGGATTCTGCGACAACCGTGAGCCGACGCCGCCTCCCGCCCATTCACCGCGCCACCTCTGAGGTCGTCGATCCGGGGCGACTGCTGGAACTCGTCGACGGGTTCGCCACGTCGCGGGTCGCCGTCTTCGGCAATCTCATCGTCGATGAATTCATCTACGGCCAGCTGTCGCGCGTGTCGCGCGAGGCACCGGTCCTCATCCTCGACTACGACTCCACCGACATCGTGCCCGGCGGCGCGGGGAACGCCGCGAGCAACGTGGCCGCGCTCGGCGGTGCGCCGGCGGCGGTCGGTGTCGCCGGCCGCGACGAAGCCGGACGGCGGCTGCTGGACGTCATGCGGCGATCCGTGGACGTCAGGGGCGTGGTCCGGCCCGCCGGCTATCGGACGCCGACCAAGACGCGCATCCTCGCCGGCGGCGTGCACTCCGCCAAGCAGCAGGTCGTGCGGATCGATCGCGCCACGCGGCCGTCCTTTTCAGCGGCGGAGCGGCGGACGATCGAGTCGCGGCTGATGCAGACCTGCGCGCGCGCCGACGCGCTTCTGGTCTCCGACTACGGTACGGGCCTCGTCACGCCCGCCGCCGTCGCGCGCGCGCGGGCCACACTCGCCCGGCGGTTAGGGACGCGTCCGCCGGTCCTCGTCGACTCGCGCTACACGCTGCTCGCCTTCCGCGGCATGACGGGGTGCACGCCGAACGAATCAGAAGTCGAGCAGCTCCTCGGCATCCGGATTGGCGAGAACCTCAGGATCCTCGAGCAGGCCGGACGCGAGCTGCTGACGCGCACCCGCGGGCGCGCCGTACTCATCACGCGCGGCAGCCGCGGGATGGCGCTCTTCGAGCGCGATCGGCCGACGATCCACATCCCGATCTTCGGGTCGGATCAGATCGCCGACGTCACAGGAGCCGGCGACACCGTCATCGCCACCATGACGCTGGCGCTGACCGCGGGCGCGACCTTCCACGAGGCGGCGCGCCTCGCCAACTACGCCGGCGGCCTCGTCGTGATGAAACGCGGGACGGCCACTGTGTCCGCTGATGAATTGCGGCAGGCGATTCTGTCGGATACGTAGAGAGGAGCAGAGCGCCTGCGGCCCGAGCGCGGCGCGAAGTCGCCGCGCGAGAGCGAGCGGGGGTGGGGCCCCGCGAGCATTGAGAAATGGAGACAGAGTCGTGCTCCAAGCAGGCTGTGGCTTGTAACCACCGGCGCGAGCGAAGCGAGCGCTGGCAGGTCGTGGGGGTGGGGCCCCACGACAAACTGAGAAATGCCGACAGAATGCTCAATTCAAGAGGTACGCCGATTGATCGTCACACGTGAACAACTGGTCGAGCATATAAAGGCGGACCGGCGATCCGGCCTCACCATCGCTTTCGCCAATGGCTGCTTCGACCTGCTGCACGTTGGCCACATCAGGTACCTGCAGGCGTCGGCCGCCGAGGCCGATCGGCTGATCGTGGCGGTCAATGACGATGAGACCGCGTCGAGGAAGGGACCGGGCCGACCGATCCTGGCGGCGGCGGATCGTGCCGCGCTCGTGGCTGCGATCCGCGGGGTTGACTACGTCCTCATCTTTCCCGAGCCGACGGTGACGCCGCTGCTGACGCTCGTCAAACCCGACGTCCACTGCAAGGGCACCGACTACACGATCGATACGGTGCCGGAACGCGAGACCGTCCGCGCCTACGGAGGGCGGATCGCGATCGTCGGTGACCCGAAGGACCATTCGACGCGCGACCTGCTGGCCCGGATACTCACGGGCCGTTCCTAAATGAATGTCCTGATCGTCCGGCTGGGCGCACTCGGCGATATCGTCCATGCCATACCCGCGGCTGCGGCGCTGCGCGCGGCGATGCCCGATGCCCGGATCGACTGGCTCGTCGAGGCCAGGCATCGGCCGATCGTCGATCTCGTCACCGCGGTCGATCGGGTCGTACCGCTCGAGGGCGCGTCGATTCGGGCCTGGGCCGATGTCATCGGGCGCGTGCGACAGGTCCGATACGACGTGGCGCTCGACTTCCAGGGGTTGATGAAGTCGGCCCTGCTCGCCCGCGCGTCGGGCGCTGCCCGCGTCGCCGGGTTTTCGATCTGGCATCTTCGCGAGAAAGGCGCGCGGCCCTTCTACTCCGAAACGGATGACGCCGGCGACGATGATGAGGGGCACGTGATACGCAAGAATCTCCATCTTCTGCGCGTGGTGGGCATCGAGACGCAGCGCGTCGAGTTTCCGATTGCCGACTCCGGCTCCCGCGCGCTCGACGAGGTCCGCGGCGCCATCGGCCCTGGTCCGTTCGCGCTCATCAACCCGGGTGCGGCCTGGCCCAACAAACGCTGGCCGCCATCGCGCTTCGGCGAGCTGGCGGCGTTTCTTCGCGAGGTGCGCGGGCTGCCGTCCATGGTGTTGTGGGGACCCGGCGAGCAGGCGCTCGCGCAATCGGTCGTCGACGCTTCGAACGGCGCCGCCCGATCGGCCCCGCCGACCGAGGTCCCGGATCTCGTGGCCCTCTCCCGGCAGGCAGCACTGATTGTGTCAGGCGATACCGGGCCGCTGCACATTGCCGCCGCTGTCGGCACACCAGCGGTCGCACTGTTTGGTCCGACCAACGCGAGGCGGAACGGGCCCTGGGCGCCGGATGACGTGACCGTGTCGAGGTACGAGTCGTGCCGCTGCCACTACGAGCGCCGCTGTCACGAGTCGGCGTGGTGTCTCGAAAGCATCGGCGTAGCCGAAGTGACGGCGGCAATCCAGCAGCGGCTCGGACGGAGCATCCCGGTCGAACCAGGGCCGGCGGAGCGCGATGTCTGAGCTCGTGCACGGACTCGCGCGCTATCGCGTTCGTCTCGGATTCATCGCGGCAGTCGCCGCGGTCTGGCTGGCGCGCCCGACGGCGCGGAGCCTCGAAGCCGGGGCTGCGGTGGCTGTCGTCGGGGAGTTGCTGCGGATCTGGGCCGCCGGACATCTCGAGAAAGGTCGTGAGGTGACGGCCTCGGGTCCTTATCGCCTGAGCCGGCATCCGCTCTATCTCGGGTCCGCGATCATCGGCGTCGGCTTTGCGGTCGCCTCGGCCAGCGCGGCAGCCGCGTTGCTGGTCCTGGCATACCTGCTGCTGACTTACGGCGCCGCCATGCACAGTGAGGAGGCGCACCTGACGGAGAAGTTCGGCGCGGCTTACCCCGACTACAGGCACGGCCGGTCGCCGCAAGCCGATCGCCGCTTCAGCCTGCAGCGCGTTATGCGGAATCGCGAGTACCGTGCCGTCGCGGGGCTTCTCCTCGTGCTCGCGTTGCTCGCGTGGAGGATCGGCTAACCGGGCGCGCACGGGCAGAGGGTGCGCCCTTGCCGCAAGGCGCGGGGGCAGGTATTCTCGCACTCTGAGACCTGATGGACGTTCCACTATTCGAGTCGCCTGACACCGCGCCCGCAGCACGCAACGTGCAGCGCGAGGCCTATCTCCGCCTCGGCGGCGCCGAACGAGTGGCCATTCAGTTTCGCCTCTCCTCGCTCGTCCGGGACACGGCCATGGCCGGCATCCTCTCTCGTCATCCCGAATACAGCGACCGACAGGCGCAGATGGCGCTGCGGCGGCTGCGGCTCGGCGACGAGCTCGTGCGAAAGGCGTGGCCTGATCGGCAGCTGGTCGATCCGTGAGCCCGGAGGAAGAGGCGCTCGCGAGCGTCGTGCGAATTCTGACCCAATGCGGGATTCCCTACATGCTGACTGGATCAGTTGCCGCCAGCTATCACGGTCGCCCGCGCGCCACCCACGACGCTGATCTCGTCATCGATCCCACACCCGAACAGTTGGAGTGCCTGTTGACGAGCCTGCAGGGAGCCGACTTTTATGTCGATCGGGACGGTGCTCGTGAAGCTATGCGCCGGCGTGGCCAGTTCAATGCCATCGAGATGCGCTACGCGTGCAAGATCGTTCTGATCGTTCGTCAGGATCGTCCGTTCGGCGAGACCGAGTTTGGCCGACGTGTTGCTGTCGATCTGACGTTCGGCCGCAACATTTCCATTGTCACCCCTGAGGATGCGATTCTGTCGAAGCTCGAGTGGGCGCGGAAGTCTGGCGATTCGGAGAAGCAACTGGCCGATGCCGTCGGCGTGCTGGACCTCAATCGTTCTGTGGATCGGAGGTATATCGAGCGCTGGGCACACGAGCTCGGCGTGGCCGATCTCTGGCGGCGCGTGTCCGGTCGGACGTTGACGCCCCCGCATCGCGAAGAGTGTTGTGCGGCGGCCTTTCCTCCACGTGCTTGCGCTGTTTGCGTGGAAGGCTCTATAATTCGGTGTTTGGGGTGGGCAGCCGGCAGGCACCTGATGGCTTGGCCCGGCCGACTGAGGCGCGAGGCGCGTTATCGGGTTCGCCCCGCCGAAGCGTGACTGGGGCTTGCCCGCCGTAGCGCGAAGCGCGAAGGCGGGCGGTTAGCTCAGCGGTAGAGCACCGGCTTTACACGCCGGCTGTCACAGGTTCGAATCCTGTACCGCCCACCAGGAAGAAAGTTTGAAGTCTGAAGCGGGAAGTTTGAAGTTTCAAAGTTCGAAGTAAGAAGTAAGAAGTAAGAAGTGCAAGTGCGAAGTAAGAAGTGCGAAGGGGGAAGTTTGGAAGTCCGAACTGCCCACCTCTCAACTTCGACCTTTCCACGTCAGACTTCCATACTTCAAACTTCACACTTCAGATTTCACACTTTCAGCGTCAGTTCGATTACGGGGTCGTAGTTCAGTTGGTTAGAACGCCGGCCTGTCACGCCGGAGGCCGCGGGTTCGAGTCCCGTCGACCCCGCCAACATCTCCTTAGGTATCAATATCTTGAGACGACGTAGCCAGGGTGGTGACAGCCCGAGCTACGCCGGGGGTGCATTAGGGGTGCGCGTTCAAAAGGTGTTTGCGAAGAGGCCGTCTGCCGATCTCCGGGCAAAGGTGAGCCGGTTTTGTTTTTGGCGTTTTCGAAGGTGACCACAACCTCCGCGGCGTCCGTACGGCCGGAATAGAATCTTCACGCGCCCCCATCCCCGGCGCTCCTCCGCAGGTGGTAGGCACCCGAGGCAGCCTGGGAACGCCTCGAGCGGCCACCGGCTGTCTGCCGATTGTCAGGCGAGAACCTGCCACTTGTCCCTGCCATGCAGTTGGCGTGCAACCGCCGGTAATTGCAAACGATTGCGGGCGCGGTCTGACCTACTCCCACTGGCCGGCCGTCGGCGGACGATCGTCGTCGACGACGCGCCGCTGGCGCGGCAGACTGTGCAACTGCTCCTCGCGCGTGAGCCCGCACGCTTCAGCGATAGTCCGGCAAAGCCAGCGCCCTGGAGTACTTCCTCCAGGTGGCACGAAACTTTCGCCAGTTCGAACCAGCTGACCAGTTGGTTGCGAGCCATGGATAATTTGCGGCGCGTAGCCTGACTCCAGTGCCGAGCGCCAGCTCATGCGTCCGACCGCCGGATCACCCCGACAGTCAAACGGCGGTTGACACCCAGAAAGACAGTTCGCCGTCTTCAGCGCGTGGTGTC